>NZ_CP096377.1:0-10000 GCF_053903045.1 Paenibacillus sp. AK002
AGCAAAATCATTCCGGACCAAAATACGCTGGTTGATATCGTTGTCGCGGATAATCAGGTATTATTTAAAATTGACCGTGTTCTGTTCTATTCCCGTATATTGGACGGTATTTATCCCGATACTTCTAGAATTATTCCAACCTCGCATAAAACAGAACTGGTTTTGGACACAAAAAAATTAAGCGAGTCGATCGACCGTGCCTACCTGCTCTCCAAAGAGGAGAAAACGAACATTGTTCTCCTGCAAACGATGGAACATGGCGGCATCGAGATCTCTTCCAGCTCTTCCGAGCTTGGTAAAGTGCGTGAGGAATTGGACCTGATCGATTTCAAAGGGGAGCCGCTGCGCATCTCGTTCAACTCGAAATACATGCTGGACGTGCTCAAGGTGGTTGAAAGCGAACAGCTGATGATCGCTTTCATGGGCGTTATGAGCCCGATCATCCTGAAGCCGCTCGACGACAGCAAGAGCCAATATATTATTCTGCCGTACCGTACGGCCAATTAAAGTTATCCCCATGTTGATAGGGATGAAAGGATGAAGTCATGAAACAAATTTTTATCCACAGTGAATATATCAAGCTGGATCAGTTCTTGAAGCTATCCGATTGCGTATCCACAGGTGGGATGGCGAAGGCGCTGCTCGCGGAAGGGGCAGTTCTGGTCAACGACGAGAAGGAAGAGCGGCGCGGACGCAAACTGGTTCCCGGCGACATCGTAAAGGTAGAGGATTGCGGGACGTTTCAGGTGGCAGCACAATAGACAGCCTCCCGCAGCCGCTTTGGCGCTAAGCGCGGAAGACGAGGGAGAGGATAAGCTTGTTTGTCAAAAATGTCAGCCTGCAGCATTACCGAAATTACGAGAAGCTGCAGCTTGAGGCATTTGGCGATGTCAATCTGATCATCGGACGCAATGCCCAAGGAAAGACGAATTTGATGGAGGCGCTCTTCGTGCTTGCTTTAACGAAGAGCCACCGTACCTCCAAGGATCGCGAATTGATCGGGTTCGAGCAGTCCAGTGCCCATATATCTGCCGAGATTGACCGCAAGTACGGCACTCTGAGGCTGGAGCTGAGCTTGTCTCAGCAGGGGAAGAAGGCAAAAATCAACGGGCTTGAGCAGCGGAAGCTTAGCGATTTCATCGGCTCGCTCAATGTCGTGATGTTTGCGCCAGAGGATCTGGAGATTGTCAAAGGCACGCCGGGGGTCCGCCGCCGGTTTCTTGACATGGAAATCGGGCAGGTGGCCCCCAGCTACCTGTTCCATCTGCAGCAATACCAGAAGGTGCTCGTGCAGCGCAACAATCTGCTGAAGCAATTGTGGGGGAAGGGCAGCGCTGAGCAGGCGATGCTTGAAATTTGGAACAGCCAATTGGCAGAACATGGTGTTAAAATCGTCAAGAAGAGGAAACAATTTATAAAAAAGCTGCAAAAGTGGGCGGAAAGCATCCATCAGGGGATCACCAACGGCCTGGAAGACCTCTCTTTGCACTACCTTCCATCCTTTGCCGACGCGGAGGAAGAAGATGAAGCTGTCTTATTTGAGACATTTATGATAAAATTATCACAAATGAAAGAGCAAGAAATACGGCGTGGTATGACATTGGCAGGTCCTCATCGAGATGATCTGGCTTTTTATATTAATGGCAAAGAAGTCCAAACGTATGGATCTCAAGGTCAGCAGCGGACGACGGCGCTATCTTTGAAACTGGCTGAAATCGAGCTGATACAGGAAGAGATCGGTGAATATCCGGTGCTGCTTCTGGATGATGTGCTTTCTGAATTGGATCCGTACCGGCAGACACAATTGATCGAGACATTCCAGAGCAAAGTGCAGACATTCATCACGGCGACGGGCATTGAGAGTTTGAATACCGACAAATTGAAGGGTGCCAGCATTTTTCATGTCCATGACGGACAGGTGGGCTCTTAAGGAGTGATTCCATATGTATATTCATTTGGGCGGAGAGAAGATCATCCGTTCGTCAGAGCTGGTTGGGATATTCGATATCTCGATAGAGAAATCCTCGAAAATCTCCAAGCAGTTCGTCACGCATGCCCAGCAGCATAAAGTCGTGGAGTTGATTGGCGAAGAGGATCCGAAATCCATCGTGGTGACGAAATCGATCGTCTATTACTCTCCGATTTCCTCTGCAACACTTAAGAAACGAGCGAATCATTTTGTAGCTCAGGCATAACAGAATCTGTAGAAGTAGGTGAAGGCATGTCTATGAATCAACCGACATATGATGAGAATCAGATTCAGGTACTGGAAGGATTGGAAGCCGTTCGTAAACGGCCGGGTATGTATATCGGATCTACCAGTGCCAAGGGTTTGCATCATTTGGTATGGGAAGTTGTGGACAATAGTATTGACGAAGCGATGGCGGGAATATGCGACCATATCGAAATCATTGTCCATGAGGATAACAGCATAACCGTTATCGATAACGGTCGCGGCATTCCGGTCGGCGAGAACGCTAAGCTGAAGAAGTCGACGCTGGAAGTGGTTATGACCGTCCTTCATGCCGGCGGTAAATTTGGCGGCGGCGGATATAAAGTATCCGGCGGTCTGCATGGTGTCGGCGTTTCGGTCGTGAATGCTCTGTCTTCGAAAGTCGTGGTTCAGGTCAAACGTGACGGGCACATCTACCAGCAGGAATATCATCGCGGCGTACCCCAATATGACATCAAAATCATCGGGGATTCCGACGATCACGGGACGACGGTAACCTTCCTGCCGGATCCGGAGATTTTCACGGAAACGACGGTCTATGACTATACAACTCTCCTGACGCGGATCCGTGAGCTGGCGTTCCTGAACAAGGGCATTGCGCTTACGCTGACGGACGAACGTACCGGGGCCTCGGACTACTTCAAGTACGAGGGCGGTATTATCGAATACGTCAAATTCCTGAATGAGAAGAAGGAAGCTCTGCACGAAGACCCGATCTATGTGGAGGGTTCCCGGGATAACATTCAGGTGGAAGTGTCGCTTCAGTATAACGACAGCTATACCGAGAATATTTATTCTTTTGCCAATAATATCAACACGCACGAAGGCGGAACGCATGAATCCGGCTTTAAGAGCGCGCTCACCCGGATCATCAATGACTATGCCCGCAAAACGGGATTGATCAAAGACAATAACAACAACCTGTCGGGTGACGACGTGCGCGAAGGATTGACGGCGATCATTTCGGTCAAAGTGCCGGAGCCGCAATTCGAAGGACAAACGAAGACCAAGCTCGGCAACAGCGAAGTGCGCGGGATCGTGGAATCCTTGTTCGCGGAGAAGCTGCAGGAGTTCCTGCAGGAGAACCCTGCGGTTTCCCGCCGGATCCTGGAGAAGGCGCTCCAAGCATCGCGTGCCCGCGAAGCGGCGCGTAAAGCCCGCGAGATGACGCGCCGGAAGAGCGCCCTTGAAGTCAGCGCATTGCCGGGTAAACTGGCGGACTGCTCCTCCAAGGACGCTTCCATCAGTGAGCTGTACATCGTCGAAGGTGACTCTGCCGGCGGTTCCGCCAAGCAGGGGCGCGATCGGCATTTCCAGGCGATTTTGCCGCTGCGTGGTAAAATTCTCAACGTCGAAAAGGCGCGGCTTGACCGCATCCTGTCCAATGCGGAGATCCGAGCCATCATTACGGCGCTGGGCACGGGGATTGCGGAGGATTTCGATCTCTCCAAAGCCCGTTACCACAAAATCATTATCATGACCGATGCCGACGTCGACGGTGCGCATATTCGTACCTTGCTGCTGACGTTCTTCTACCGTTACATGCGTAAGCTGGTGGAAGCGGGTTATATCTACATCGCCCAACCGCCGCTCTTCAAGATCGAGCGCAACAAGGTGATCCGGTATGCCGGCAGTGAGAGAGAACGCGACGAGATCATCAAGGAATTTGGCGAGAACGTCAAAATCAACGTACAGCGTTACAAAGGTCTCGGCGAGATGAACGCCGGCCAGCTGTGGGAGACAACGATGGATCCCGAGAGCCGTACGATGCTTCAGGTGACGATCGAGGATGCGATCTTGGCCGATACGTTGTTTGATACCCTGATGGGCGATAACGTGGAGCCGCGCCGGGATTTCATTCAGGAGCATGCGAAGTCGGTCCGGAATTTGGACGTATAAAGTACTGCAAGCTAAAGAGGGGTATCCCCAAGGTCTGTGAAGGCCTCAGGGGAATACCCCTTTTTTCGTTAATAACGGGCACAGGCTGTGAGTCGTCGCATAACAGGACCCAACCATTCAGAGAGACTTGCTAACCGGTTTTTTTGGCTTTCTTCTTGCCGGATAAATTACGTCCGTAAGCATTGGCGTATTTTTCTACCTGTTTGTAGATGCTGGGATCTTTGAAGAATTTCTTGAACGGGAACAGGGCAGGTTTGGTATTAACCTCCAGGATCCAAATGTTCCAGCGATCGTCAATCGCAACATCCAGGCCGATTTCTTTCAGGTTCGGATACGTTTTTTGCAGCTGCGAAGCGACATTCACTCCAAGCGTATTCAGTTCTCTGCGGATATTCCCCGCTTCTTCAGCCGTCATATGCTCGAGCATCAGCGGTTTGTAGTGATGAACCACGCCGCCGCTGTGATGGTTGGTAATGATTTTATTTTTGGCCGCGACCCGGCCGATTATTCCTGTGCTCACCCACTGACCGGAAGGACTCTTCTGGGTAAGTACACGAAGATCAAAGGGACGGTCCTTATGGCGGAGCAGGTGGATGCCTTGCTGAACCAGATAGTCCTTGCCCTGAAACAAGGCGCTTAATGTTTTATGGAGACTCTCCAGAGAGGTAAATACTTCGGTTTTATGGTCGTAACGAAGCATGTAGGAAGCATCCTTTGTTTCATCAGTATCCGCGGTTTGGGAATGGAGCTGTTCGACCGACATCACGCCGATGCCGTAGGTCCCTCGGTCAGGCTTGATATACACAAGCGTATGCGTATTCAGCATGTCTTCAAGCGTCTCCAATGAATATAGGCGGGTAGCCGGAACATAAGAGGCGAGGCCTTTGTTTTTCAACAGTATTTTCGTTTTCGCCCACTTGCTTGCAACGCGTTGGATAGTCAAACATCTTCATCCTTTCTTAGCTGTATGATTGGAGTGACAGGATTTTGCCTGTCTCGTGATACAAACTCGTGCTATCGGTTGATTTAAAAGAGTGTGGGTGCCTCTGACAAGAGAGGGGATGCCCGGAAAACATAGGACAAGTATGACAAACAGTGGTATAATATAAAGATGTGATGATTCGAAAAGTCCTTTGCAATGCATTGTATGTGAAAAGGGGCACGGAGGACAGGGCGTATATCCCGGTTTCCGGGCAAAAATCATGCTTTCACTTGATCCATCCCGTGTTTAATTGTGCGATGTTTGTGAAAGTAATATAATAAAGGTTAGTGCGTTTCTAGGTTTCTGATCACTATTCTGCTTTTTTCACATAGATCAAGGCATGGTTGATAGGAAAATGAAGGAGGTCCAGCATGGCGGAAGAAAATTTCTCCCAAATCAAAGATCGGGACATTGGTACCGAGATGCGCGAGTCCTTTATGGATTACGCGATGAGCATCATTGTCAGCCGGGCTTTGCCGGATGTACGGGACGGAATGAAGCCAGTACACCGTCGTATTCTGTATGCGATGTCCGAACTTGGAATGGCTCCGGATAAACCGCATAAGAAATCGGCAAGAATCGTAGGCGAAGTTATTGGTAAGTACCATCCTCATGGTGATTCCGCAGTTTATGAATCCATGGTCCGGATGGCGCAGGACTTCTCCATGCGTTACATGCTTGTTGATGGGCACGGGAACTTCGGTTCCATCGACGGCGATATGGCAGCGGCTATGCGGTATACCGAGGCTCGTTTATCGAAGATTGCCATGGAAATGCTGCGTGATATTAATAAAGAGACAATAGACTTTGCTCCGAACTATGACGGCGAGGAGCAGGAGCCGGTGGTTCTTCCTGCGCGTTATCCTAACCTGCTGGTAAACGGCGTGTCAGGGATCGCGGTAGGGATGGCTACCAATATTCCGCCTCACAATCTTGGTGAAGTCATCGATGGTGTACAGGCGATGATTCGTAACCCTGACATCACGCCGATGGAACTGATGGAATACATCCAAGGACCGGATTTCCCGACAGCGGGTTATATTCTGGGACGTGAAGGCATTCGCCAGGCTTATCGTACGGGCCGCGGTTCCGTAACGATGCGGGCGAAGGCGACGATCGAAGAGAATAATAACAAGGCGCGCATTGTCGTTCATGAGATTCCATATCAAGTGAACAAGGCCCGTCTGGTTGAGAAAATTGCGGAATTGGTTCGCGAAAAACGAATTGACGGCATTACGGATCTGCGCGATGAATCGGACCGTAACGGCATGCGGATTGTCATTGAGCTGCGCCGGGACGTCAACCCGAATGTCGTTTTGAATAACCTGTACAAGCATACGGCCATGCAGTCGAATTTCGGCATTAATATGCTGGCCATCGTGAACAACGAACCGAAGATTTTGAACCTGCGCGACGTGCTGTTCCACTATTTGGAGCATCAGGTCACCGTTATCCGCCGCCGGACGGAGTTCGAACTTAAGAAGGCGGAGGCCCGCGCTCATATTCTCGAAGGTTTGCGTGTTGCACTGGATCATCTCGATGAGGTCATTGCCCTCATTCGCGCTTCCCAAACCACAGAGGCTGCCCGCGAGGGCTTGATGGAGCGTTTCGGTCTCAGTCATGAGCAGGCACAGGCCATTCTGGATATGCGTCTGCAGCGCTTGACCGGACTCGAACGGGAGAAGATCGAGAACGAATATCAGGAATTGCTTGCCAGAATCGCGGAACTCCGTGAAATCTTGGCTAATGAGCATCTTGTGCTTCAGATCATCAATGATGAGCTGCAAGAGATTAAGGAACGCTTCGCGGATGAGCGCCGCACCGAAATTACGGTCGGGGAAGACAGCATCCTGGACGAGGATCTGATTCCGCGCGAAGAAGTGATCATCACCATTACGCATACGGGTTACATCAAGCGTCTGCCTGCGAACACCTATCGCAGCCAGAAGCGGGGCGGACGCGGCGTTGTGGGGATGGATACGAAGAGCGAGGACTTTGTCGAGCATCTCTTCGTCACGAATTCCCACCATTACCTGATGTTCTTTACAGACAAAGGGAAGGCGTACCGGTTAAAAGCCTATGAAATTCCAGAGCTGAGCCGTACCGCCCGCGGAACGCCGATCATCAACCTGATTCAGATTGAACAGGGCGAATCGATCAATGCCGTGATTCCGGTGGAGAACTTTGACAGCGATAATTACCTGTTCTTTGCAACACGCCAGGGCGTCGTTAAGAAAACCCCGCTTGAGGATTATGTGAATATCCGCAAGGGCGGTCTGATTGCGATTAATCTGCGCGAGGACGATTCCCTGATCGAGGTGAAGCTGACGGACGGTCAGCAAGAAATCATTATGGGAACGGCGCAAGGAATGTCCATCCGCTTCAAGGAGAGCGATGTTCGCTCGATGGGAAGAAGCGCGACCGGTGTGAAAGGGATCACGCTGGACGACAATGATGAAGTCATTGGCATGGACGTAGTGGACCAGGACCTAGATATCCTCATTGTAACGACCAAAGGTTACGGTAAGCGGACGCCTGCAAGCGACTACCGCAGCCAGACCCGCGGCGGTAAAGGGATCAAGACCATCAATATTACGGAGAAGAATGGACCGGTTGTGGCACTGAAGGTCGTTAAATCGGAAGAAGACCTCATGATCATTACGGCAAGCGGCACCATCATCCGTACAAGCATGGAGGGCATCTCCACCATGGGCCGCTATGCTCAAGGCGTGAAGCTGATCAACATCCGCGAGGACGATGCCGTAGGTACCGTCTGCCGTGCGGATAAGAGCGATGAGCCGGATGCCGACGAAGAGGGAGAAGTAGGCCAAGACGGCGCAGAACCAATCGAGCCGGCCGAGCCGACCGAAGAATAACGAAGAAGCTTGGCATGGATGCAGATTTGCATCCATGCTCTTTTTTGTTTTATAGGATTACAAATTCAGGGAATTGGTATTGTACAGGCTGCGGAAGACGAACTATAATATGTATATTATAAGGTGAAGTTAGCTGCCATGACGCAGCTTAATAGATGGAGAGGGTTGATCATGACGATCAAAGCCGTAAATGAAGTGGTGGCCGGAGTAAAGCTGGCTAAAGATGTACATACGCCTCTGGGGGGACTGTTGCTTCAAAAAGGCAAGGTCTTGCTTCCCCGGGATCTGGAAGTGTTGAAGGCTTTCATGGTGGACCATGTTACCGTAGAGTCCGTTGAAGCGGAGAGCACAAGAATACCAACCGTAAAATCCGCAGGGCAAAAGCCTTCGCTGATCTTTACGGGGAATCAACAGGGCAACGGGAACGAAGAAGCGCCTGCCCGAAAAGATCTGGCCTTGCATGAGGAATATGACAAGACCATGACCTTGGTCAAAAACTGTTATCAATCCGCAATAACGGGCGAGCTTCGAATGTATGAAGTTCGTAATCAGATGGAAAACTTATTGAAGCACCAACATGAGTATCACATTCTTAAATTTATTCCACGCATGACGAATCGCCATGATTACCGGTATCACAGTGCTGTGCTTTGCGCCCTTTCCTCCTATAAGCTGGCACAATGGGTAGGGCTTCCGCAGAAAGATTGGATGCAGGTCGCTTTTGCAGGATTGCTGCATGATATCGGAAATGCCAAGATTGATCCCATTGTGTTGAATAAACCTTCCAAGCTAACCGAAGAAGAGAACGAGGAAGTACGTCAGCATACGACCTATGGTTATCAGATTCTCAAGAATGTGGCGGCGGTGAATGAAGGAGTACGGCTCGCAGCTCTTCAGCATCATGAAAAAGTGGATGGCTCCGGATATCCGCTCCGCCTTGAGGGGAACAAGATTCATATCTATGCCAAGATCGTCGCCGTTACGGATATCTTTCATGCGATGACATTGGATAAGTTCTATCGGAATGCCCAGTCGCCCTATGTTGTGCTGGAACAAATCCAGCTGGAAGCCTTCGGCAAGCTGGACCCCAAAATCGTCCAGACATTTATTCAGAAGGTAACCGCCCTCCATTCAGGTACTTGCGTGCGCCTGAGCAATGGGACTTCGGGAGAGATTGTTTTTACCGATAGCCAGCATCCAACCAGACCGATGGTATCCGTTCAGGGAGAGATCATTAACCTGATGCAGCAGCGGCAGCTCTATATAGAAGAAGTCATTTACTGATTTATTTTAAAAAAGGGTTGACCTACATAGAAATGCTGTGGTATATTATTTTTTGCCGCTTCTGAGCGGGAATATATCGCAGCTTTCAATGAATTAAAAGTTTTTCAAAAAAAAGCTTGCTAAGTAACTGAGAACGTGATATATTATAAGAGTTGCTGATGCGAACGAGATTCGCTGGTGACAAAGAAGTTGATCTTTGAAAACTGAACAACGAGTGAGTAAAACGAACCACTTTGGTGGGATGTTGAAATAGAGAATTGAACAAATTCTCGTCAGTTTAGAAATGAGCAAGTCAAACTTTATTGGAGAGTTTGATCCTGGCTCAGGACGAACGCTGGCGGCGTGCCTAATACATGCAAGTCGAGCGGACTTGATGGAGTGCTTGCACTCCTGATGGTTAGCGGCGGACGGGTGAGTAACACGTAGGCAACCTGCCCTCAAGACTGGGATAACTACCGGAAACGGTAGCTAATACCGGATAATTTATTTTGCAGCATTGTGGAATAATGAAAGGCGGAGCAATCTGTCACTTGAGGATGGGCCTGCGGCGCATTAGCTAGTTGGTGGGGTAACGGCTCACCAAGGCGACGATGCGTAGCCGACCTGAGAGGGTGAACGGCCACACTGGGACTGAGACACGGCCCAGACTCCTACGGGAGGCAGCAGTAGGGAATCTTCCGCAATGGGCGAAAGCCTGACGGAGCAACGCCGCGTGAGTGATGAAGG
>NZ_CP096377.1:12500-77500 GCF_053903045.1 Paenibacillus sp. AK002
CTTAGAAGCAGCCACCATTTAAAGAGTGCGTAATAGCTCACTGGTCGAGTGACTCTGCGCCGAAAATGTAACGGGGCTAAACACACCACCGAAGCTATGGCTTGATGCTTTGCATCAGGGGTAGGGGAGCGTTGTATGTAGGTTGAAGGTGTACCGTAAGGAGCGCTGGACAGCATACAAGTGAGAATGCCGGTATGAGTAACGAAAAGATCAGTGAGAATCTGATCCGCCGAAAGCCCAAGGTTTCCTGAGGAAGGCTCGTCCGCTCAGGGTAAGTCGGGACCTAAGGTGAGGCCGAAAGGCGTAATCGAAGGACAACAGGTTGAAATTCCTGTACCACCGTAAACCGTTATGAACGATGGGGTGACGCAGGAGGGTAGTGACGCGGACTGATGGATGTCCGTCCAAGCAGTGAGGCTGATGTGTAGGCAAATCCGCACATCGATAAGGCTGGGCTGTGATGGGGAGTGAAAATTATAGTAGCGAAGGTCATGATCTCACACTGCCAAGAAAAGCCTCTAGTCAGGTGAAGGTGCCCGTACCGCAAACCGACACAGGTAGGCGAGAAGAGAATTCTAAGGCGCGCGGAAGAACTCTCGTTAAGGAACTCGGCAAAATGACCCCGTAACTTCGGGAGAAGGGGTGCCTCGGTAGGGTGAATAGCCCGAGGGGGCCGCAGTGAAAAGGCCCAAGCGACTGTTTAGCAAAAACACAGGTCTGTGCGAAGCCGTAAGGCGAAGTATACGGGCTGACGCCTGCCCGGTGCTGGAAGGTTAAGGGGAGCGGTTAGGGGTTAAACCCGAAGCTGTGAACCGAAGCCCCAGTAAACGGCGGCCGTAACTATAACGGTCCTAAGGTAGCGAAATTCCTTGTCAGGTAAATTCTGACCCGCACGAATGGCGTAACGACTTGGGCGCTGTCTCAACGAGAGATCCGGTGAAATTTTAATACCTGTGAAGATGCAGGTTACCCGCGACAAGACGGAAAGACCCCATGGAGCTTTACTGCAGCTTGATATTGGATTTGGGTACGATCTGTACAGGATAGGTGGGAGCCTTTGAAGCATGAGCGCCAGCTTGTGTGGAGGCGACGTTGGGATACCACCCTGATCGTATCTAGGTTCTAACCTGGTACCGTAATCCGGTACGGGGACAGTGTCAGGCGGGCAGTTTGACTGGGGCGGTCGCCTCCTAAAGAGTAACGGAGGCGCCCCAAGGTTCCCTCAGAATGGTTGGAAATCATTCGAAGAGTGCAAAGGCATAAGGGAGCTTGACTGCGAGACCTACAAGTCGAGCAGGGACGAAAGTCGGGCTTAGTGATCCGGTGGTACCGCATGGAAGGGCCATCGCTCAACGGATAAAAGCTACCCTGGGGATAACAGGCTTATCTCCCCCAAGAGTCCACATCGACGGGGAGGTTTGGCACCTCGATGTCGGCTCATCGCATCCTGGGGCTGAAGTAGGTCCCAAGGGTTGGGCTGTTCGCCCATTAAAGCGGTACGCGAGCTGGGTTCAGAACGTCGTGAGACAGTTCGGTCCCTATCTGTCGTGGGCGTAGGAAATTTGAGAGGAGCTGTCCTTAGTACGAGAGGACCGGGATGGACGTACCGCTGGTGCACCAGTTGTTCCGCCAGGAGCATGGCTGGGTAGCTACGTACGGACGGGATAAGCGCTGAAAGCATCTAAGCGTGAAGCCCCCCTCAAGATGAGATTTCCCAGTATGTAAGACCCCTTGAAGACGACGAGGTAGATAGGTTGGAGGTGGAAGTGCAGCAATGCATGGAGCTGACCAATACTAATCGGTCGAGGGCTTATCCAAAATATATTTCAATGAGTTGCAAATTCGTTTCGTATCTAGTTTTCAGGTGATCAAGCATCTGAACCGTTTGGTGGCGATGGCGGAAGGGTTCCACGCGTACCCATACCGAACACGACCGTTAAGCCTTCCAGCGCCGATGGTACTTGGACCGAAGGGTCCCGGGAGAGTAGGACGTCGCCAAGCGAAAAACCACTGTCGATGTAATCGATGGTGGTTTTTATTTGTTTATGGGACTTTTGATGCTTTGCCGTGTTAAGAGATCCAACGCTATAAATAGCACTAAACGTAAGTGCCAGCGGCTTTTCTGTTATATAACATGATCTTAAAATTGACGTAAACAGATGAAGATTTTGTTACCGATACCACGCCGAAAATCAGTATAATAGAATTAGGCATAATCGGGTAAGTGTTTACCGATTTACGCAGGCTATAGGAATGAAGGCCTGATTGGAAGGTTCTCCATTAACCAACCAACTATGAATACTCATCTGGAGACCGGTTATTGTGGGGGAAGGAGGACAATGACATGTTGCGTAAAAGTGGTCTGCATGTGGCAGGAATGATCTGTGCGGGTACGATACTGTTAATCGGATCCGGATGCGGGGCATCCACGGAACCAAGCTGGAAATCCTTTGACGGGGCAGCGAATGTGAAATCATTCCCGGTTCCGAAGGAAGCGAATAAAACGGAGCAGACAACAGGCAATAGTGACTTGGATTATGTACGCTATGCGCTTCCAGGCTTGAAGGAAGACGATAGTATTCCTGAGCCTTACTTGGATGAAATCGAGTCCTGGGGATGGAAGCAGAAGGAAGTTGAAGACAACGGGTCTTCGTTAGTGTTTGAAAAAGGTAAAAGTATCGTCCACCTTTCGGTGCAAGACGATTTTCTCATAATCACGGTTCCTGCTCAGCTTAAGAAACAAGTCATACAAGGATTGGAAAGCAATAAAGCGAATGAATAAAGACCTCTTCCGGCTTCGGAATGAGGTCTTTATTTCATGTATAACGGAATAGGATTGCAACGCTATGTAGTAAATTCAAACACGAAAAATTCCTTGCTTTATTGCTGGTAGTATGAGATATCCTGCTCATTCATTTTTAACATCCCGTCTTTACGCTGACCGCTCAGGCGCAGCATGGTATAACCTCGCGGAAGAAGCAGCCATAGATGCCAGAACACAATCGCAATGGCAAACGGCAGCGATGACCAGAAGGCCATGATAGCGCTTAAGACTATCCCTATCCAACAGGTATAGAACTGCACCAACATGAATACGCGACGGCTGACATGTTGATCCGGGATATAACCAAGCCAAGGCAGCCTCAGCCTGAAGCGCCAGCGCTTCCGATAGCCTGTTCCCAGGAGGACAAGCACGGTATGACCAATAACGTACTGGATCCATAACATAAGCGGAAAAGCGATGAGCATATAGAGCAGAATGTACGGAGACACCCATAGGGTCCCTGCAGCTGCAGCAAGCCAAGGCAGACTTAAGTAGAGGATGAGCAAGCTTCTGGAAATCTGGATTTTCTTGATTAATCGGTAGTGATAAAAGGTGGCTTGACCGTGTGGATCTGCCATTGGGCTATGCCGTCCCCCTTTAAATAGAAGATAAATTTCGATAGACGAGAAGTTTTAGTCTTTTATGTTTTTATCGGACAAAATCATATTTTTATTAAGCTGAAAAAAAAGGTACAGACACAAGGCCATCAAGGGGTACATATAAATAAAGCGTAGAAAGATATCCTATGAAAAGGTTTAAAATAATAGAAACTGTGTCATACTAATAGGAAAAGGATCAAGGTGGGATGGTTATGGAAGAATTGACCGAACACGTGTGTATCATATGCAATCAGTCGAAGACCGATGGAATCACCATTGTATCGCAATTCGTATGCGAGGAATGTGAATCGGAAATCGTCCATACCAGTGCGGAAGATGCCAAATATCATTTTTTTATCCGTCAATTAAAACAGATTGCGATGCCGAAGAATGCATAGGCGCGGGTACGCGTGTTAAATGGGCCTGAAGTAAGGGCCTTTTTTTGTTTAGAGAGGATTTTCAGGGCATGGAAACGTAGGCGTAGGTTTCAATTTGCGTTAAAATAGGTTAGAGAATGTAATCCGAAGGGATATGTCGATGACTACACATAGAGAGCGTGCCCCACTAACGGAAGCTTTAAGGTTATATCGGGAACGCGGGGCTTCATCTTTTCATGTACCCGGCCATAAGAACGGCAGGGCATACGGGGCAGAAGGTGACGCAGCGGAGATGCTGCGAGAGGCGATGCGCATCGATGTGACGGAAATTACCGGAACCGATGATTTATTTCATCCGGAAGGCGTGATTCAGGAAGCGCAGGAGCTGGCTGCCGATTGTTTTGGCGCCGAAGAAAGCTTTTTTCTGGTGGGCGGTAGCACGGCCGGCAATCTGGCGTTAATCCTGACGGTATGCCGCGAGCCGGGCGATCTCGTGCTGGTGCAGCGGAACGTACATAAGTCCGTGTTGAACGGATTGATGCTGGCCGATGCAAGGGCGGTGTTTCTTCAGCCGGAGCTGGACAAGCAGAGCGGTTTAGCCGTTGCCCCATCAGAAGCTACGCTGACAGCGGCTCTCGAGGCCTTCCCTGAGGCCAAGGGAGCGATCATCACGATGCCGAACTATTACGGGATGGGGAGTGACTTAAGGCCGCTGGCGGACGCTTGCCATAAGTGCGGAGTGCCGCTGCTGGTGGACGAAGCGCACGGAGCGCATTACGGGCAGCATCCCCAGCTGCCGATGAATGCTTTGTCATGCGGCGCGGACGGCGTGGTCCAATCCACGCACAAGATGTTAGCCGCGATGACGATGGGAGCCATGCTGCATGTACAGGGCGGGCTGCTCGACCGGAGCCTGCTGCGCCAGCGGCTGGCGATGGTGCAAAGCTCCAGCCCCTCGTACCCGCTCATGGCTTCGCTGGATCTGGCACGGCGCCTGCTGCACACGCAGGGCGCAGGCGCCTTCACGGCTGGCCTGGCTGCCGTGGATGCCTTCCGGCGCGGCCTCGCGAAGCTGCCGCGCTTCGGGCTGCTGCAGCCGCCGCAGCCCGGGGATGGCGCCGCGGGCACAGCCGCCGCGGCGTACACCCGCCAGGACCCGTTCAAGGCTGTCATTTATGACCGCACCGGGGCCCTGAGCGGGTATGCACTCCAGCGCGCATTAGAGGCGCGCGGCTGTGTGCCGGAGATGAGCGACGAGCTGCGCGTCGTCTTATTGTTTACATTGGGATCGACCCGCGAAGATGCGAATCACGTCTTATGGGCTCTTGTGCATATTGTAGAGCAGGGGGAGAAGACGGATGAGACCGGAACGGAACCAGGCACTGCTGCAGAAGGCACGGAATTACTGATCCGGAAATTGCGGGAACAGGGGGATTTCGTGAAGTACGAGCGGCCGGGGATCCACTTGAATGAGGGTTCTTCTCATTTCAATGTCGATACTAGCTTGTTAACTGAAGAAAGTTCGGTCTCCGATGTTTCCACGTGGAACAATTTGCTGCGACAGGCTCCATATTCAGCTCCAATCTCTTTCTCGCTCAAGCCGATTGACAAGGAGAGATTGGAATCGGTGCCGTTAGCGAAGAGCGCCGGGCGAAAGGCGGCCGAGATGGTTATTCCGTATCCGCCAGGCATTCCGATATTATACCCCGGTGAAGACATAACTGCAGAAATGGAACAGAGGATGCTGGCATTGAGGATGGCCGGGGCCAAGTGTCAGGGAATAACCGATCCCACGCTGCAAACCATCGTCGTTTACAAGGAAACGTAAAGGATAGAAACCTCCGTTATGCACCGGTACGAAAACTTGGGGCATATGATCAACAAATAATGAAAGCAGGATACGCTATGAATAATCGCAGACCACTATTTATTACCGTAGAAGGAGGAGACGGATCCGGTAAAACGACCATGATGGGCAGACTCGCCGCGTTTATGCAGAATCATTCGATCCCGTATCTGATTACCCGCGAGCCCGGCGGCATAGAAATCGCCGAGAAGATCCGCTCCATTATTCTGGATCCGGAGCACACCTCGATGGATGCACGCACAGAAGCATTGTTATACGCGGCAGCCCGCCGCCAGCATCTTGTGGAGAAGGTGGAGCCGGCATTAAGGCAGGGATTGACCGTACTATGCGACCGATTCGTGGACAGCAGCCTGGTTTACCAGGGGTATGCGCGCGGATTGGGCATGGAAGAGGTATGGAGCATCAATCAGTTCGCCATTGATACCCGGATGCCGGATCTGACGCTGTTATTCGATATCGAGCCGAGGATCGGCCTGTCACGGATCGCGGCGAATGCGGAACGGGAATGGAATCGACTGGATATGGAGAACCTGACATTTCACGAGAAAGTTAGGGAAGGCTATCTATTGGTAGCAGAGCGTAATCCGGACCGAATTCGCATCGTGGATGCTTCCAAGACGCCCGCCCAGGTCGAAAGGGAAATGAATCGTCACTTGGAAGACGCGATATTAAAGGATTTTTGAGGTTGTTTGTCAAATAAGTAGTGTTAAGGGCATACGATGCCCAAAATAAACAAGGAGGGTTTACCATGAAATTGATTGTTGCGATTGTCCAGGATAAAGATAGCAACCGTCTCTCCGCCGCATTGGTCAAAGCTAACTTTCGGGCGACAAAGCTTGCAAGTACAGGCGGCTTTCTGAAGGCGGGGAACACCACCTTTATGATTGGGGTAGACGATTCACAGGTTGAAAGTGTGCTCAGCGTCATTCGCACAAGCTGTAAGGTCCGCGAACAGCTGGTCACTCCGGTAACCCCTATGAGCGGTACAACCGATTCCTATTTGCCGCTTCCGGTCGAAGTGCAGGTTGGCGGCGCAACGGTATTTGTGCTCCCTGTAGAACGTTTCGAGCATTTCTAAATTCATTCTCTAGATCTGCGATAGATACGTAACGGATGTTTTTATTGGGATATTTGACGGCTGTGTTCTCCTGTATTGAAAGTCTTCTGAACCACTTCTGTATCATAATAAAAATAGTTACCGTAGATCGCTGCAATCGGGAGATGATCTTTCATAAATGGATATTGTAGATGGACTCCGGATCAAGCACCCCGTATTTCGATCATTGTCGGCAAATCGCTTGACAAGATAACCATTTCAAGGTACGTTCACGTGAGGCATAGGTTGTTCGATATGAACGTACCAGATGCCTCCGTTTTATTAAATGCAACAAATTAACGCAATAGGCGGTGGATTCAGGTGAAGATCAATCCGGGCTTTCGGCCCATGAAAAGCGAAATCACGGTGCCGGATGGCAACGCCAGACCGATTCAGAAGCGATCGTTCTCGGATATGATGCAGCAGCAGGGAGAACGTGCGACCCATGAAGAGCTGAGTCGTCAAATGCGTGAAATTGCAATGCAAGGGGATCGTTTGGCCAAAGCGATGACCGTCCGGGAGTTAAAGGCATATAAATTGATGGTTCGCCGCTTCCTGGAAGAAACGGTTCGTCGCGGCGTGAAAATGAAGGAAACGCGAGGCTGGGACCGCCGGGGGCGCGGCAAGCGCTATAACGTAATCGATGAGGTCGATTCGGCGCTGCTCGAGATGGCGGATGAGCTGCTGGATACGGAGCAGGGGCGAATTGATCTGCTGAACAAGGTAGGGGAAATCCGGGGCATGCTGATCAATCTTGTATTCTAGCCGTAACCAGTAAGAAAGTTTACTTGAAATGATGGACTGTTCCGTCATAGAGGATCATGAAGGATTGGTAGAAGGTGAGGACATATGTCTTTTAACGATATCGTAGGTCAAGAGACTGCGAAGCAACTGCTGCAAAATGCCTTGCGCCGTAATGCTGTCAGTCATGCCTATCTGTTTAGCGGCCCGAACGGAGCCGGACAGATGCAGACGGCGCTTACGTTTGCCAAGGCATTGTTTTGTACGGAACTGGATGACGATGCCTGCGGGCAATGTTTGGAATGCCGCAAGGTGGAGCACGGCAACCATCCGGATCTGACGATGGTCGAGCCGGATGGGGCCAGCATCAAGATCGATCAGATCCGCGATCTTCAGCGGATATTCTCTTATCGATCGGAGAACCGGAATCCCAAGGTATATATTATTGACCGCGCGGAGAAGATGACCACGCAGGCAGCCAACAGCCTGCTGAAATTTCTTGAGGAGCCGCAGGCGCCTGCCGTCGCCATCCTGATTGCCGAGAATGGACAAGCCCTTCTGCCCACCATTCAATCACGATCGCAGTTAGTCCCGTTTCGGGCACTCGATCCGCAGATGATGGAAAAGGTCCTTGTCGGCGAGGGCTATCCTGCCGCGCTTGTACGCTGTGCCGTTCATCTGGCGTCCGGGCTTGACGAGTGCAGGAAAATATTGAATGAGAATTGGTTTGCAGAAATTAGAAACGTAGTGTTACAATTAGGGAAGGAGTCTTTGAACCGCAGCGGCTCTGCGATGATCACCGCGAGTCAAAAAGTGTTCAAAACCGAACTCTCCGATCATCTGGACTTATTGTTCAGTATGTTTCATTTATGGTTTAAGGACATGATCCATGTCCAGTATGGAAGGAAAGAGTCTCTCGTTTTCATAGATCAGGCAGAGTATATCTCTGGTCATGCATCAGCCCGCAGCACAGCACAGTGGGTGTCATACATGGATTTGGCCGCAGAGTGTCAGAAGAAGTTACGCTATAATGTCAATGGACAGCTCAGTTTAGAGCAGTTATTGATGGGTTTGGGCGGTAACACTCCGGCGTGAGCACACCCCCAGGCCCGAAGAATGGCCAATATGTACAGGCACAAGGGGGTTTATTTTTGTACAGTGTAGTAGGTGTCCGCTTTAAGAAAGCGGGCAAAATATATTACTTTGATCCGCTCGACCTCCCCGTGGAGAAGGAACAATCCGTAATTGTGGAAACCGCGAGAGGGATCGAGTATGGTCAAGTTGTGATAGGAAAGAAGGAGGTAGGTGAATCGGACGTTGTCCTTCCTCTCAAGAAGGTCATTCGTATCGCTGGTGACTCCGATGCCCGTGTGGTTGAAGAGAACAAACAAGCGGCGAAGGATGCATTCACCACCTGTTTAAATAAAATTCGGGATCACGAGCTGAAAATGAAGCTGGTCGACGTGGAATTTACCTTTGACCGAAACAAAATCATTTTCTACTTCACGGCGGAAGGCCGTGTGGATTTCCGTGAACTGGTTAAGGATCTGGCCAGCATATTCCGAACAAGAATCGAACTTCGCCAGATTGGAGTTCGCGATGAAGCCAAAATGCTCGGCGGTCTTGGACCATGTGGACGTGTACTGTGCTGTTCCTCATGGCTTGGTGATTTTGAGCCGGTATCGATCAAGATGGCAAAGGATCAAAGCCTATCGCTCAATCCGACTAAAATATCCGGGCTATGCGGAAGATTGATGTGCTGCCTAAAGTTTGAGCATGATAATTATGAAAGCGTGAAAGAAGAGCTTCCATCCGCTGGGAAACTGGTCGTTACTTCGCTTGGAGAAGGCAAAGTAGTCGGGCTCAATGCGGATAAGCGGACGGTTCATGTTCAGCTGTTTGAAATTGGAAAGGTCAAGGAACTTCCAATGGATGACGTTGTCATCAAATAGTCCAATAGAATGTTTATTTTCGGGGTGTAGACTTGGAGAAGAAAAACATTTTTGTGCTCATTCAAGAGTTGGAAACACAGATGGGACATATACACAGTGAACTGGGTGGACTTAAGCTGGTCATCAAGGAACTGCTGGAAGAGAACCATCGCCTCAGTCTTGAAAATGAACAGCTCCGGAAAATTTTAAAGAGGGAAGTCAATCCGGCAGAATTGGAAAACCCAGTTGCTTTACAGCCTCAGCCTCATGTGAAGGATGAGGAACATGAAGATGTGGTCGGTGAGGGGTATGATAACCTGGCACGGCTGTATCATGAAGGCTTCCACATTTGCAATGTCTATTATGGGCATCTGCGGACGGAAGGGGATTGCCTGTTCTGCTTGTCTTTTTTGAATAAATAAGAAGCCGTAGGGGAAACTGCCTACGGTTTTTTTCTAGAATCGAAAGGTTATACTGTAAGGATCGCGAGTGAAACATATGGCTGCTTGTCATGCAAGTGTGAAGAGCAGCCTTTTACGTATTTCATATCATCAGGCAAGGGTGGAAAGAGCTATACACCATAGTACCGGGGATATGACGAATTATAGAGATAAAGGGTTGAAACCATGAAATTGAAAGAAGTGTTATTGCACCCATCCGAGCGGATCGATGATCTGCTCACCCATGAGCTCGGCATCATTCAAAGCGAAGAGGTATTCAGCTTCTCCATGGATGCGGTCCTGCTTGCCAGGTTTGCCAGCATACCGCGCAGGGGCCGGATTCTGGATATGTGCACGGGTAATGGGGTGATTCCCATTCTGCTGTCGACACGTACAGGCACGCCGATCGAGGGGATTGAAATTCAGCCCAGACTTGCGGATATGGCCAGACGGAGCGTAGCGATGAATGACCTTCAGGACCAGATCACGATCCATGAAGGCGATCTGCGGGAACTGTACAAGGAAAAGGGATATGGTGCGTATGACCTGATTACGGTCAATCCGCCTTATATGCCGATGAATGGCAGCGACTTGAAGCTGAATGAGCATCAGGCGATTGCGAGGCATGAAATTCACTGTACGCTTGAAGAAGTCATTGAGTCCTGTGCAAGGCTGCTCAAACAAGGCGGGAAGATGAGCATGGTTCACAAGCCTCTGCGGCTGGCGGAGATTATCACCCTGATGAACAAATACCGGATTGAGCCGAAGGTCATCCGGTTTGTGCATCCGCGCGTGAAGATGGAAGCCAACATGGTCCTGATCGAGGGCATTCGGGACGGAAAGCCCGAGGTTCGGCTGAAGCCACCGCTGATTGTGTATGATGAGCAGGGGAATTACGGACCGGATTTTATGGAAGTTTACTATGGAACACATGAGGATGAGACAAAAGAATGAGAAATCTGGTGCAACAGAGTTATGCCGACCGGGGAGCGGGAAGTCCGGGTTCGCTGTATTTGGTGGCAACGCCGATCGGGAATTTAGAGGATATGACGTACCGCGCCGTACGCATCCTCCAGGAATGCGATATTATCGCGGCAGAGGATACGAGGCAGTCACGCAAGCTGCTGACCCATTTCGAAATTCCGGCTAAACCGCTCTTTAGTTATCACGAGCATAATAAGGCGGCAAGCGGTCCTGAAATCATACGTTATATAATAGAAGGAAAAAATGTGGCACTCGTCAGCGATGCCGGTCTGCCGGCGATTTCAGACCCTGGCAGTGATCTGGTTTCGCTTGCGATTGAGGCAGGAATTTCGGTCATTCCGATCCCGGGAGCCAATGCGGCGTTATCCGCCTTAATCGTGTCGGGTTTGCCGACCGAACGGTTTACGTTTATCGGCTTTTTGCCGCGGGAGCGCAAAGATATCGTCCAGCAGCTGCAAGCTTTGCAATCGGCGCAGGGAACGTTGTTATTTTATGAATCTCCGCATCGCGTGAAGAAGACGCTGGAGATCCTGCAGGAGGTACTGGGAAATCGGAAGGTGACCTTGGCACGGGAACTCACCAAGCGCTACGAGGAATTTGTCCGAGGCAGCATTTCCGAATGCCTGGACTGGCTCACGGAGCATCCGCCACTGGGGGAATATTGTTTGGTGGTGGAGGCCGGCAGTGCAGAAGAGGAGCAGAAAGAGAAAAATGCCTGGTGGCAGGAGCTTTCGCTGGAGGAGCATGTGGGGCACTATGAGCGGGAAGGACTAAGCCGCAAGGATGCCATGAAAAAAACCGCGGGTGATCGCGGCGTATCGAAAAGGGACATCTATAACGCACTCCTGACGGAGTCGTGAATATGGCTTGCCTGGCCCAAGGGGGATAAACAAAATAGCCCCACAAAGTGGAGCCTAAGCTTTGATGCTTATTCCAAATACTTTACGGGGACCCCAAAAACATATCAATGGGGTTAAAGAATGGATTACGTTTCACTGAAAACTTATAATTCTTTAATCCCAAAAAAAAGACCCTCCTGCGGCCGGGTTCATAGCCGAGGAAGGCACCAAGGAGATATGAAAAAGGTTAGAATTAACAGAATGTAATAATGCTATTATATACTAAAAATCTTAATTTGTCACAGGTGTAGGGATTTCCGAGATACATTCATGGCAAACAATTTTACCTTTGAAGTAAGTGACGTTCTCAGCGTTACCACAGAAGATGCAGGCAGGCTCATATTTCTTAAGCATGATGCGTTCGCCGTCTACATAAATCTCCAATGCATCTTTCTCACCAATTCCGAGCGTGCGGCGCAACTCAATTGGAATGACGACCCGTCCAAGCTCATCGACTTTCCTTACAATTCCTGTTGATTTCATCATAACTTATAAATGCCCCTCTCGCCATAATTTAAAAAAGTCATAATTCGACATAGTTCTAGTTTTTATGTTATTTATAGTACCAACGATTCCCAAAACAGTCAACCTATATTTTTGAAAAATCGGAACCTGTTTACGAAAATATAGTGAACAAAAGCCTTATATAGCAACGGAATTACCATAATCGAACCAATTTTTGCGACGATTTTGGATTTGTCGATTTGGAAAGCGTGATTTTACGTTATTCGACACGGTTCGACATTAGATGTCAAAAGAAGTGTTTAACGGCTAAAACCAAAGCGTGAACGAGAAGGAGTTGAGATGAAATGCATTCACCCATTTCGGAAGAAAAAGTGTTTAAGGACCCCGTCCATAATTACATTCATGTGCAGGACGACATTATATGGCGGTTAATCGATACCCCGGAATTCCAGCGGCTTCGCCGGGTCAGGCAGCTGGGCACTTCTTTCCTGACCTTTCATGGAGCTGAGCACAGCCGATTCTCCCATTCTCTTGGGGTCTATGAAATTACGAGAAGAATCATCTCTCAATTTGAACGGAGAGGGTATTCCGATTGGCCTGCCGAAGAGCGGCAAGTTGCGCTCTGCGCGGCGCTGCTGCATGATGTGGGGCACGGACCTTTTTCCCATTCCATAGAAGAAGCTTTTCATATGAACCACGAGGATTGGACATGCCGGATCCTGCTCGGAGATACTTGCGTCAATCGGGTACTTCAGGAGCTCGGTGCCGATTTTCCCGAGAAGGTCGCCTCCGTTATTAACAAAACCTACGATAAGCCGATTGTCATGAATCTGGTCACTAGTCCGCTGGATGCAGACCGGATGGATTATTTGCTAAGGGATGCTTACTATACGGGAGTCAATTATGGAACGATTGACATCGACCGAATCCTGCGGATGCTGCGGCCGTACCGGGATCGGGTCGTCGTGAAGGAATCGGGCATGCACGCGGTGGAGGATTATCTCATGTCGCGGTATCAGATGTACTGGCAGGTGTATTTTCATCCCGTCACCCGAAGCTCCGAAATCATCCTGCGTCAAATCTTTCGCCGTGCCAAGGAGTTGCATGACCGTGGATATGCTTTCCGGTTCATGATCGAGCCGCTGCCTGCGCTGTTTTCGGGGAATATCGGCGTTCATCAATATTTGCGCCTTGATGAAGCCTTGATTCAAACGGCCTTTCTGCAATGGACGGAAGAGGAAGACCCGCTTCTTAGCGAATTATGCGGCCGTTTCATGCACCGGAAGCTCTACAAATACGTAGAAATCGACAACATCGATCTGGAAACCATCGACGGGATCCGTCAAGCGTTCCGGGCCGTGGGGCTGCATCCGGAATATGACCTGGAGATTGATTTTCCAACGGATCTTCCTTATGATAAGGTTCATTCCGATATGCCGCTTAACGAGAAACAGATTCTCCTTCTCGACCGGCATGACGAGCTGAGGGAAATCTCGGAGGTATCCGATATCGTACGCTCGATCAGCGGCATTCATAAAGGGCGGTATCATCTTTATTATCCGGAGGAGAAGGTGGGCCCGCTCCTGGGTCAAATGCCGGAGAGGATCGCCGGCGTCTTCAAACAACAGCATTAAATCAGGCATAACAGGACAACCGTTAATACCCTTGCATTCAACCAACTAATGGAAAATAGACGACATAGAAACGACAGGAAGGAGAGTGTGGATAGTATGCTGTTCGACACGCACACTCATATGGACGCTCCCCAATTCGACGAAGACCGGGAAGCTGCAATTCAGCGGGCGCTTGAAGCCGGCGTTACGCGGATGATCAATATCGGATTTAACCGGGAGACGATCCCGACCACGATGAAGCTGGCCGAGACTTACGATTTTATATATGCAGCGGTAGGCTGGCACCCTGTAGATGCGATCACCATGGAGGATCAGGACCTGGATTGGATCGCCTCTTTATGCAGTCACGAGAAAGTGGTGGCAATCGGGGAGATCGGCTTGGACTATCATTGGGATACGTCCCCCAAGGAAGTGCAGCACCGTGTGCTTCGGCGCCAGATCGGGCTTGCCCGGGAATTGAACATGCCCATTGTCATTCATAACCGGGATGCGCATGAAGATATCGTTAACATTTTGCGTGAGGAAAAAGCCTCCGAGGTCGGCGGTGTCATGCATTCCTTCTCCGGAAGCTGGGAAACGGCAAAAATGTGCCTGGATATGGGATTCCATATCTCGTTTGGGGGGCCGATTACGTTCAAGAATGCGAAGCAGCCCAAAGAGGTTTTGGCAAAGGTCCCGCTTGATCGATTATTGATCGAAACGGACGCGCCTTACCTGACACCTCATCCCTTCCGCGGGAAACGAAATGAGACCGCATATGTAAAATTGGTGGCGGAGGCGGCGGCCGAAATTAGAGGGTTGTCCTATGAGGAATTGGCCCAAATTACCACCAAAAATGCACTGGAACGATTTGGTATTTAACGAAAACAAGAGCAAAAGCGATGAAAAAGGGAGCATTTTCGATTAATTAAAGTTTTTTAATCAGAAAAGGCGTTGATATTACAATATTTTAACCTTTTACATGAGAAAATGTGGTTGAATGTTGCTTTACAACCTGCATACAAACAGGATATCATCTTTTCAGTGATAAGAAGCTGCGATGTGCAGATCGCAGCCGAATATTTCATGAACCGTCTCGCTTAATCTCCGAAATTCTGGAGAACGGGGGAACCGATACTGCGGTGCATACTGGTCTGGATGCACGAAGCTGTATTTGATTTCTTTTTCGGGTCTTTGGGGTGAATTTGAAGGATCTCGCCATGAGCGGGCATCCGGATATAGGGCGTCTCTCTTACGTCCGAACCCGACAGCTAACTCCGTAAGCGAAATAAGAGGGGAAATCTCGTGCATACCATTTCCATGATTTCATTCATCAGGAAGCCACGTTAGAGCCTCTAGTACTCTTTCAATGGCTTCTTTTATTTTTGAATAATGGAGACGGGTCCATCATACTCTTGGTAAACAGGAGGTGATGGCAGATGGACGGAAGACGGGAATTGACGCAGGGTGTAGATAGATAGCAGGGCGCCCTGTGAGAAAAATTGCTATAGTCACGTCAAATGCATTCATGCGTTTACCTAGACGGCGGGACTATGAAGGAGGATGGAATAGTGGGCATTTTTCAACCTGAAGAAACCCATGAATCACAATCATCCAGCATGTCTTACGCATTGAGATGGAAGCATGACAATTTGCGTCAACTGATGTTGCTCGGCGCCATGGGTGCCGTTACGGTATCACTTCTCATATCGTTGGTTGTACATGACCAGGCAGGCAAGGAAGTTCAGCTTGTCGTCGACGGCCGGGTCACTACGGTGGAAACACGTGGATCGTTGCTGCAGGAATTGCTGGATGAGCAAGCGATCACGTTGAGTCCCCAAGATCAAATTTCGATGCCCCTGAACGGCGCGATCCGGGACGGAGACCGAATTATTATTGACAGAGCTATTCCAGTCAACGTTACGGTAGGCAGCAAAACCAAAACCATATTTACATCCCAGGATACAGTTGATCATGTACTCAAAGAGGCTGGCGTTACGATCCAGGGTGAAGATATAGTACAACCGTCGCAAGACACGAAGCTGACCAGCAATATGAATATCCATGTCGTTCGCGTCACGAAGCAAAAAGTTAAGGAAACGGAAGACCGCGAATTCCGTGTGATCAAGACGGCCGATCCATCGCTTGAAAAGGGCGATAACCGCGTCATTCAGCGGGGCGAGCCTGGTCTTATGGTGAACCATTACGAGAAGGTCTACCACAATGGCAAGCTGGTTTCCAAGACGAAGGTCTCCCAAGAAATTGAACGCAGAACAAAGGATAAAATCATTGCCGTAGGTACGAAAAAAGTGGAGAAGCCTGTTATCGTCCAGGCGGCAGCCACCGATGTAAAAGCTACACCGGCTAAATTGTCCGGCACGAAAAAAGTAACGACCGCCAAGGCTGTGGAGAACAACGTGGTCTCCCGCGCAGGCGTTGATTTTAAATACAAGAAGGTATTGAACAACGTGTCGATGACGGCGTATTCGGCCGAGCAGCAAGGAATCGGTACGCGTACCGCATCCGGCACTCGCGTTACGGAAGGTCGCACCATCGCCGTTGATCCTAACATCATCCCGATCGGGTGGTGGGTCTACATCGAAGGCATTGGCTTCCGCCGTGCTGAAGATACGGGCGGCGCCATCAAAGGCAACAAAATCGATGTCTATTACGATTCGTTGAAATCGGCCATGAATTTCGGCCGGAAGAGCGGTCGCACCGTTTACGTGATCGGTCCGGTTAAACCTGAATTGAACTAGACGCATGAATTCCAATTTACTTTGCCATTCTAATGCTATACTATTTAGCTTATAATATATGATGATCAAGAAGAGGGAATATTTCCTCTTCTTTTGTTTTGTTAAGACCGGAGTAATCAAGGCTAAACGGGTTGAACCTTAACGTTGTACAGGCCTGCTCGGCTTAGGAAGGAAGAGAACGAACGCATGATTAAAGAAGTGATTGTCGTGGAAGGCAGAGACGATACCGTTGCCATTAAACGGGCCGTAGAGGCCGATACGATCGAAACCGGCGGTTCAGCGATCAACAAACAAATCCTGAAGCGCATAGCGCTTGCCCAGGAGCGCAGAGGCGTTATCATATTGACGGACCCTGACCATGCGGGAGAACGAATCCGCAAAATCGTGGATCGGGGCGTACCCGGCTGCAAGCACGCCTTCATCCCGGAAGCGGACGCTACCCGAAAAGGGGATATCGGCGTGGAGAATGCCTCGCCAGAGGCGATACGGCGCGCGCTGGAGCGGGTTCACACGTCTTTTGAGGGTAGAGAGAGCCTGATCAGTTTGGAGGATCTGCTGGAGGCGGGATTATCGGCTCACCCGGAGGCCGCGGCAAGACGGATGGCGATGGGTAATCTGCTGGGCATCGGATACTGCAACAGCAAGCAGTTCCATAAACGATTGGCCATGTTTCAAATATCGCGGGAAGAATTTCTGGCAGCACTTGCACAGCTGGAAGAAGGGGGCATTTAGCCAATGAGTCGGATCGAGGATATATCAACACCAAGACGGACGAAGGAGATCATCTCACGCCATGGATTCTCCTTCAAGAAAAGTCTGGGCCAGAACTTTCTCATCGATCAGAATATTTTGTACAAAATCGTGGAAGCTGCAGGACTTGATGAAGATAAGGGCGCGCTCGAGATCGGGCCTGGCATCGGTGCACTGACGGAGAAGCTGGCGCAGACGGCAGGAACCGTCACCGCAGTCGAAATCGATCAGCGCCTGATTCCCATCCTGAAGGAAGTCCTGGAGCCCTACGGGAACGTGAGGGTTCATCATGGGGATGTGCTGAAGGTGGATCTTCATGAACTGTTCCGTCAGGATTTCGGGGACGTATCGAAGGTAAGCGTGGTTGCCAATCTGCCGTATTACGTGACGACGCCGATTCTCATGAAGCTGCTGGAGGAGAAGCTGCCGCTGGAGAACATCGTGGTGATGATTCAGAAGGAAGTGGCCGAACGGATGGCCGCTGCACCGGGAAGCAAGGATTACGGAAGTCTCAGCATTGCCGTTCAATATTACAGCGAGCCAAAGCTGGTCTGCATCGTGCCGCACACGGTGTTCATTCCGCAGCCGAACGTCGAGTCGGCCGTGATTCGCCTGGCGGTCCGGGAACAGCCTCCCGTTCGCGTGGAAGACGAACGCTTCTTCTTCGAGGTGGTCCAGGCTTCTTTTGCACAGCGACGGAAGACGATTGCCAACAATCTGAAGAGCCGGTTCTTCCCGGGTGAGGGGCGCGAACGGCTGGAGCAGCTGCTGCAGGAAGCAGGAATCGAGCCTTCACGGCGCGGAGAGACGCTTAGCATTGAGGAGTATGCGCGGCTTAGCAACGTGCTGTTCGGCGCCAATATCCGTTGACGCACCCTTTCGGGAGTCCCTGGAGCTTACGAATGGCCTCCGCGCGATAAATTGGCGCTGAACAAGAACCAATAGTCACAGTAGCCCATACCATAGGGTAGGGGTGATGTTGTGATGAACTTGGGAGACTTGGTCGTTCGTAAATCCTACGGCGGCGATGTAACGTTCCGGGTAGAAGGCATGCGGCAAAATAATAATATCGTCATCAAAGGGACGGAATTCCGGTTACTGGCCGATGCTCCCGTTGATGATTTGGTTACGGTCCCGCATCCCACCTTAAGCGAACGAACAAAGCAGGCGCAGATCAAAGCCAATGAATCGCTGGACCGCCTGCAGAAGCAAAGACAGGAGCAGAGCGAGCGTCAACTGGCCAGCCTGCGGCATATTGAAGGCGGCCAGCTTGCGGATAAAGGATACTTTGACGTGCCGGGCAAGGTGCTGCATTTGGATGGAGATCCCCAATATCTGAAGAAGAGCATGACCTTGTACAACCAGCTTCGGGTCCCAGCGGAAGGCCATTATATCAATGAGTCGGGGATGGCCGATTCATTATATCGTCTTCTTCCGCGGGTAAGACCTGATATCGTTGTGATCACAGGGCATGATGGGGTTCTGAAGAGACGTCAGCCATACGATTTATATAGCCTGGACAGCTATAAGAATTCCCACAACTTCGTCACGGCGATTCAAGTGGCGCGTCAATATGAGCGGAACCTGGATTCCCTGGTCATCGTGGCCGGAGCGTGCCAATCGCATTTTGAGGCGCTGCTGCAGGCTGGGGCCAATTTTGCCAGCTCGCCGGGGCGAATCCTCATCCATGCGCTGGATCCCGTCTACGTCGCCGCTAAAGCGGCCTATACGTCGGTCCGGGATACCGTGAACATCCATGACGTGGTCCATCATACGATCAGCGGCAGCCAGGGCGTAGGCGGAATTGAGACGAGAGGCAGCTACCGGATCGGTCTGCCCAAGCTGCAGGATTTGTCCACCTTGAAGGTTACGCCTTCAGTCAGCTAGGCTCCTAATCCGTTCGATCAGAGGTTCCCATAACCGCTGGAGAATGGACCAAGAAGAACCCCACTCGCTGGGGTTTTTTTATTTTTCCTATCCATTCGTTAAGAAAGTTGTCAGAAAAAATACATAAAGCTTGTCAATTTAGCACATATTAAAGCAAATGAGCGCGAGAATGGCAGGGTCAAAAAAAATACATTGACAATATATTTTTGATGCTGATATAATTAATGTTTTTGAATTGACAAATGATGTGATCTTCGGTATAATGGACAAGGAAAGAGGTGGTCGTCGACAATGGCTAAAAATGCGCTGTTGGAAATCAAACGCAGTCTCGATGCCCATTTAGGGCAAAAAATTACGCTTCGGGCAAACGGTGGCCGTCGGAAGACCGTCGAGCGTACTGGTGTTTTGGAAGAAACGTACCCTTCTGTTTTCATTGTGAAGCTGGACCAAGACCAGCAAACTTTTAAACGTGTGTCTTACAGTTATGCGGATATTTTGACCGAAACCGTGGAGATCATGGTCACCGGTGACGACAACGAGATGCGAATCACCTATATCAAGTCATAACGATACGTCATGAGAGCAGTCTCCGCTTACAGGGAGGCTGTTTTTTGTTGCCATCCTTCCGGAGGGATGACAAGGAAGGGTTGAACGCATACTAAAGCTGCGCGAAGCTTATCCCAGCCGTTCTATACGCGGTGACGGAGACTTAAGCATGCGCAGGGCCCATGGAAGGCCGCTGCGTCGCGCGGGATGCTGTTCATGCCATACTCAATACATTTTCCAAGGAGGCGGGATTGATGAGCAGAAGAAGACGAAGCATCATGTCCGATCAATTGAAGACCGAATTGGCTAAAGAATTGGGATTCTACGACACCGTGGAAAAAGAGGGCTGGGGAGGCATTAAGGCCAAGGATGCCGGTAACATGGTAAAACGGGCGATTGAGCTCGCCGAGCGGGCAGCCCGCAAATCCGACCTGTAAGAGTATGGCCGCATCGCAGCAGGGTCTTCCGGTTAAGCGGAAGGCCCTGTTTGTTTCACCTTTAGTTTCCCGACTCGCAGGAACAGCTTACGTTATACGCGTCGATAGGCGTTTTTCTTAAAGCCGGTGCATCGTAAACGTCATCAAACGGTCCCATGACTTCAAAGCCTGAGTTTGTTAATATAGAGGCATTAGATGTTTTTCCTCGAATATGTTAAGTTCAAGCATATGGGAAAGCTAAGGATAGGTGAACGTTCTTGAAAATATACGAAAAAGCACCGGCCAAAATCAATTTGATGCTGGATGTACTCCATAAGCGTCCTGACGGCTTTCATGAGGTGGAGATGGTCATGACGATGATCGACCTCGCCGATCGGCTTGAGATGTCCGAACAGAAGCGGGACACCATCATCATCACCTCGCAGGCAGGATACATTCCGCTGGACGAGAAGAATTTGGCCTTTCAGGCAGCAAGACTAATCAAAGAGCGCTACGACGTGAAGAAGGGTGTACATATTCACCTGGACAAAAAAATTCCCGTTGCCGCGGGACTCGCCGGAGGCAGCAGCGATGCTGCGGCCACGCTGCGCGGCTTGAACCGCCTCTGGGAGCTCGGCATCCCCCAGCAGGAGCTGCTCGCGCTCGGTGCCGAGCTCGGCTCGGATGTGCCGTTCTGCGTGACCGGCGGCACGGCATTGGCTACGGGGCGCGGCGAAGTGCTCACGCCGATCCAGAACCCGCCGCAATGCTGGGTGATCGTGGCGAAGCCGCCGATCAATGTGTCGACGGCGGAGGTGTATGGCCGCTTGCGCAGCGAGCAAATTCAGTCCCATCCCTCGGCTGAACGGATGGTGGACGCGCTGGCGCAGGGCAGCTTCCAGCAGATGTGCCAGTCGCTGGGCAACGTGCTGGAAGAGGTGACCTTGAAGATGCACCCGGAAGTTCAGCAGCTGAAGGAAGGTATGCTGAAATTGGGCGCTGACGGCGCGCTGATGTCCGGCAGCGGTCCTACCGTCTTCGGACTGGTCTCCAAGGAATCCAAGGTTGCCCGGATTTACAATGGCCTTCGGGGCTTCTGCAAGGAAGTGTATGCGGTTCGCCTGCTCACTTAGAAACGGTTAGAATTGACAATTCGGGGGCGAATTGCAATCAAAGTTGTATAAATACGTACAAAAGTGTTATATTTAACATATAATATTCGGATTTAGCGAGGAACCCTAGGTGAAAAAATTAAAACGAAGCGAACGATTGGTCGATATGACCCAATATTTACTATCCAAACCGCATACGCTGATTCCGCTGACAACGTTCGCCGAGCGATATGGAGCAGCCAAGTCGTCCATTAGCGAGGATTTGGCGATCATTAAGGACGTATTTGAGAGCGAGGGGCTCGGAGAGCTTCAGACGCTGGCCGGCGCGGCCGGAGGGGTAAGGTACATTCCGAAGCTGCGCAGAGACCATGCCCTGCGCTTTGCGGAGGAGCTGTGCCAGCAGCTTCAGCAATCGGATCGGATTTTGCCGGGCGGCTACCTATACATGTCCGATCTGCTCGGACAACCTTCGCTCATGAACGAAGCGGGCAAAATCATTGCGACGGCATTCTCCGACCGGGAGATCGATGTGGTCATGACCGTGGAGACCAAAGGAATTCCGCTGGCCTATGCGACGGCGGCGCAATTGAACCTGCCGGTCGTACTAGTTCGCCGGGACCATCAAGTGACGGAGGGGTCGGCCGTAAGCATCAATTATGTGTCCGGCTCGCACAAGAGCATCCATACGATGTCTTTATCCCGCCGGGCGCTCAAGGAACGCTCCCGTGTACTGATCGTGGACGATTTCATGAAGGCAGGAGGCACCATTCAGGGGATGGTCGATCTGCTGGGTGAATTTAATGCCGAAGTCGCAGGCGTCGGGGTCCTGGTGGAATCGGGATCGGTAGAAACCGAGGAAAGACTTCTGGAGGACTATATTTCACTCGCGGTTTTGAGCGACGTAGACTCCAAAACCAAGAGAATTACCGTCAAACCTGGTAATTATTTCGAAAACTAGGCACGCGGTTTTTGTCGATATAATAGCGTTTTCATTCGAATCAGCACGAAGTCTGTCGAAAATATCACATTCTAAAAAATATTCCTGTTTTTAGGACATTTTGTAGTAGAAAAAAGAAGGATTTCGGGTTTGCTGTGTGGAATTATACACCAAGTCTCTGATGGAAAAAGGTGGTGAACACATATGCAAATTACGGATGTCAGACTCCGCCGTGTTAACTCTGAGGGGAGAATGAAGGCAATCGCATCCATTACCATCGATAATGAATTTGTCGTTCACGACATTCGCGTCATCGACGGAAACAATGGAATGTTTGTTGCAATGCCGAGCAAACGCACTCCTGACGGAGAATTCCGCGACATTGCCCATCCCATTTCCTCCGGTACCCGCGAGAAGATTCAATCGGCTGTATTGGCCGAGTATGAGCGTGCGGCTACTGAAGAAGAAGTGATTGAAGAAGGCGCTTAAGTTTTACAATTGGGGTTCAAGGAAAAGAGAGCCATACCTGTGGCTCTCTTTTCTTTTTTTGTAGAATGATATATATTCAGTAGTGAGTTCAAGAGGAGGAGGCATGGCCCTTGAAAAGATTTGCTATTGTGCTCGCCGCTGGGCAGGGCAAACGTATGAAATCCAAACTATATAAAGTGCTGCATCCTGTTTGTGGCAAGCCGATGGTCGGACATGTGGTCCAAACGGTACAGCAGGTGAACTGCGAACGCAGTGTTGTGGTCGTTGGCCACGGCGCGGAAGCGGTTCGCACCTATCTGCAAGACGCAGCCGAGTATGTTCTGCAGGAGCAGCAGCTCGGAACGGGTCACGCCGTGAAACAAGCCAAGGAACTGCTTGGCGGTGAAGAAGGATCCACAATCGTCATTTGCGGGGACACTCCACTGGTGACGTCTGAGACGCTGGAGAATCTTCTGAAGCTTCATGAAAGCAGCAATGCGGCCGCCACGGTGCTCACCGCGCATATGGATAACCCCAAAGGCTACGGCCGAGTCATTCGAGGCGAGGATGGAAGCGCGCTTCGGATTGTCGAACAGAAAGATTGCAGTCCGGAAGAGGACGCCGTCACTGAAATTAATACCGGTACCTATTGCTTTGACAATAAAAAGCTATTTGCTGCACTGGATAACGTAACCAACCAGAATGCGCAGCAGGAATATTACTTGACCGATTGCATCGGCATCCTGAAACAAGCCGGCGAGACCGTGCTTGCTTATCAGACGGATGACTACGCCGAATCGATTGGCGTCAACGACCGTCTGGCGTTGTCGGAAGCCGAAGGCTTCATGAGAGAGCGCATCAACCGCTCGCACATGTTGAACGGTGTTACCATCATTGACCCGGCTTCTACGTATATCGGAGCCGATGTTCAGATTGGTTCGGATACCGTGCTTTATCCCGGCACCGTTCTGAAAGGGAACACGGTGATCGGCGAAGACTGCGTCATCGGGCCGGATACCGATATCGAGGACTCCGTTATCGCGGATGGTGCCAGCGTCAAACATTCGGTGCTCAGCAGCGCTGAAGTCGGCTCTCGGACCTCGGTGGGGCCTTTTGCTTATCTCCGTCCGGGGGCAAAACTCGGAGCTGACGTGAAGGTGGGCGACTTCGTCGAAGTGAAGAACGCGACGATTGACGACGGGTCTAAAGTATCCCATCTCAGTTATGTTGGCGATGCCAAAGTCGGCAAAAACGTCAATATCGGCTGCGGTGCGATTACAGTCAACTATGATGGTTATAATAAGTCCATTACCGAAATTGAAGACGATGCATTTATCGGCAGCAACGTGAATTTGATTGCACCGGTGAAGGTGGGCAAGGGCGCATTCGTTGTTGCAGGCTCGACCATTACGCATTCCGTCTCGGACAATGATCTGGCCATCGCTAGGCAGCGTCAGGAGAACAAGCCAGGGTACGCAGAGAAGATCCGGGCACGCGCCATCGCCAAGAAGAACAAGAAATCGTAATTATCCCTGCTTCTCTTTTCCAAGATAAGAAGCGGTGATCGGATAGCCTAATTCAACGAACCAGCACGGAGGGTTTTTATTCTATGACTTATCTTGATTCTAAATTAAAAATATTCACGTGTAATTCCAATCCTAAACTTGCCCATCAAATCGCTGATTATATCGGCATTCCGATGGGAGAGTCGCATACAACCAGCTTCAGTGACGGCGAGATTCAAGTTAAGCTCTCCGAGAGCGTGCGGGGTTGTCATGTCTATATTGTGCAGTCCACTTGCTTGCCGGTGAATGATAACCTGATGGAGCTGCTGGTTATGGTGGATGCGCTCAAGCGGGCATCCGCGAAGAGCATCAACGTGGTTATTCCGTATTACGGATATGCCCGTCAAGACCGTAAAGCGCGTTCGCGGGATCCGATCACCGCTAAGCTGGTTGCCAACCTGATCGAAAAGGCAGGGGCTCATCGCGTCATTACGATGGACCTGCATGCGATGCAGATTCAAGGGTTTTTCGATATTCCGGTGGATCATTTGCTTGGCGTGCCGATCCTTGCCCAATATTTCCGTTCGAAGCAGATCGAGAACCCGGTCGTTGTATCTCCGGATCACGGCGGCGTGGTTCGCGCGAGAAAGCTTGCTGATTTCCTGAATGCCCCGCTGGCGATTATCGATAAACGCCGGCCGGAGCCGAATGTCAGTGAAGTCATGAACATTATCGGGAATATCGAAGGCAAGACCGCCATTCTGATCGATGACATTATCGATACCGCCGGAACGATTGTGCTGGGTGCCAATGCGTTGATGGAAGGCGGCGTGAAGGAAGTCTATGCGTGCTGTACGCATCCGGTTCTGTCGGGCCCTGCCCATGAGCGTCTGGAAAACTCCCCGCTGAAGGAAGTTGTCGTAACGGATACCATTCCGATCACCAATCCGAACCCTAGCAGCAAACTGACGGTACTGTCGGTTGCTCCGTTGATGGGTGAAGCCATCATCCGGGTTCACGAGGAATTGTCGATCAGCAAGTTGTTTGAAATAGAATAATAAACCGTGTAAAAAGGCAGGGTTACATCTCCTCATGAGGGAAATGTAGCCCTTGTCGGCTATGACGGCATTACGGGCCTTTAACAGTTGCAGATGGACAGCCATCAAGAAAACGTTTTCAAAATCATGACCTGCCAATGTCAGGGCGGCGTCCATCCCCTGTCAGTATCCGGGCCTGGAGATGAAAGTGAACGTACTCCGGTTGTACAGCGTTCCCTCAAGCTCGACAAAATAGGCGTCGACCGCAGTGATCAGACCCACGTCGATGTGACAACCGAGTTCATAGACTTGAACAGGGATGCCGTGCTTCATATGGTATTGAAAATGGCTGTGATGCGTTAATTTCTGTTCGAAAGCTTTCAATGCCGATTCACCTTCTTATGAGGGCATAACGCCAATAGGTTTTGTTCATATTGTACTCAGAAATGCGCAAAGAAGAAAGTATAAATCGTGAAAGGAATCAACCTGTGATGAAATGGATTGTCGGACTGGGCAACCCCGGTCCCAATTATGAGAAGACACGCCACAATGTTGGATTCATGGCATTGGATGCCCTCGCAGAGCGCCATGGCCTGAAGTTCAATCAGAATAAATGCAAGTCGGTCATCGCCGAAGGAATGATTGGCGGCACCAAAACCGTCCTGATCAAACCGATGACGTTCATGAATCTCTCGGGCGAGGCTGTGCGTGCTTATATGGATTATTATAAGGTGAGCCTGGAAGACATGATTGTGGTTTATGATGATTTGGATACCGTCGTCGGCAAAATCCGCCTGAGGTATCAGGGCAGCGCCGGAGGACATAACGGCATCAAGTCCATCATTCAGCATACCGGGACCCAGAGCTTCAACCGGGTCCGAATGGGCATTTCGAGACCAGAGCCGGGTTATGCGATTGTCGACTACGTGCTCGGGACGTTCCCGAAGAAGGAGCGCGAACAGCTGCAGCACATGGTGGAAGAGACCTGTGACGCACTGGAATTCAGTTTGGATCATACCTTTGAGCAGACTATGGCGAAGTTTAACAAGTCGTAGAAGAGGAACATAGATGAATTATCCCGTAAGATGACTCCGAGGCATTCGATAATGGGGACATCCGGGTCTTAAACAAGGGAAATCCGGACATACTGAAGGTAATATACGACCTTCAGGAGGCATATGATGGCGATAACCTATGTTTGCAGACATTGTCGAGCGTTCCAGGGCCGCATCGATTCCCATGATGTATCCGAAGCCCGTCTCGGATTTGATTCCTTGACCCCTGAGGAACGCAGAGATATAATAGCGTATGATTTTAACGGAGAAGTGATGGTTCGGGTAACCTGCGATCATTGTAGGGAAGCGCTCGAGGCCCATCCGGAACTCAGCCTTTTGGCAAACCCCCTGCAATGAGAGTATAATGGGGTACACGACGTTTTTTCGTAGATGACATACAGCGGCAGAGCCTGCCGCTGCTTTAGCCTTGGCAGTTTTGCTCAAGGCTTCTTTTCGGTTATAATTTTTCGGCAATCGTCTAAAATTCCATGAGAAATAGAGTCTAGGAAATTCATTTCTTTTGCATAAGAGAGGTGCCCCTTTTGTTACAAGCACTTATTGATGTATTTTCGAAGGATTCGGACTTCAAATCCATAACGTCTGGCGTTCATGCCGGCATGAGGGAGCAATTGATCTCCGGTCTTTCCGGGTCGTCCAGGCAGATCTTAATGGCTGCCCTGCACCAGGACCAGCAGCGCCCGCTGCTCGTGGTCACTCATAATATGTTTTCAGCCCAGAAAATCGCAGATGATTTACAGGAAGCGCTGTCATCGGATCAAGTGCTGTTATACCCTGCGAATGAACTGGTGGCGGCGGAGTCGGCCGTTTCAAGCCCCGAGACTCTGGCGCAGCGGATCGACGTGCTCGTCCGTTGTGCAAGAGGCTTCCGGGGTATTGTCGTTGCGCCATTTTCCGGCGTGCGCCGCCTTCTCCCCGCCCCCGAGGTAATGTCCGATGCCCGAATCGTGCTTCACGACGGCGGGACCCTCGTGTTGGATGCCTTCCTCAACCGGATGATCGAGATGGGGTACGAACGCGTGGAACGGGTAGAGCGCCGCGGCGAGATGAGCGTCCGCGGGGGGATCATCGACTTCTACCCGATGACAACGGCCATGGCGTACCGCGTCGAGCTGTTTGATGAGGATATCGACTCGATCCGAACCTTTGATCCGACGGATCAGCGCTCCATCGACAAGGTCCGGGAGGTTATGATCACACCGTGCAAGGAAATCATTGCGGATGCGGAGCGGCTCAGCCGCACGGCGGATACGGTGGTCCGCCTGCTGGAGGCGCAGCTTGAACGCATGAGCGACCGTCAGGCCAAGCTCCGCCTGCGAGATGAAATACACCGGGAAGTCGAAATGCTGCGCGAGCGGATCTACTTCCCTGAAATCTATAAATATATCTCCTTGTTGTATCCGGAGAAGACCAATCTGTACGATTACATGCCGAAGGATACGATTCTGATCATGGATGAGCCTGCCCGTCTGCTGGAAACAGCCAAGCAGCTGGAGCGGGATGAAGCGGAATGGAATTTGCATCTGATGCAAAACGGCAAATCGCTGCCGGATCTGCCGTTGTCCCTGGATACGGAGGAGCTGATTTATCAGCATCCCTACCAAAGTCTGATGATCTCCATCTTCCTGCGCCAGGTGCCAAGAATGCAGCCGCAGAATATCGTCAATGTCATTACGCGCGGCATGCAGGATTTCCATGGCCAAATGAACGTGCTCAAGGCCGAGATGGAACGCTGGAAGAAGTCGGGCGTCCAGGTCATGATGCTTGCCGGCGATGCGGAGCGGATGGACCGGATGCGGCGGGTTCTGCAGGACTACGGCATCGAAGAACCGGTTATGCTGGAAGGCCATCTCCAGAACGGCTTCGAGATGCCTTCGGTTCACGCGGCCATTATTACGGAGAGCGAGATGTTCTCCTCGAAGCAGCGAAAAACACGCAAAACTACAAAGAATATGGACAACGCCGAGCGCATCAAGAGTTATACGGAGCTCAAGGTCGGCGATTATGTGGTGCATCAAAACCACGGCATCGGGAAATATATGGGGATCGGGACGCTCGAAATCAACGGGATCCATAAGGACTACATGCATATTCTCTACGCTGGGGGCGATAAGCTGTCCGTTCCGATCGAACAGATCGATCTCATCCAGAAATATGTCGGTTCCGAGGATAAGGAGCCGAAGGTTTACAAGCTGGGCGGAAATGAATGGACGCGGGTCAAGAACAAGGTTCGTTCCTCCGTTCAGGATATCGCCGACGATCTGATCAAGCTGTATGCCGAGCGTCAGTCTGCGCCGGGGTACGGATTTGAGAAGGATACGTCCGAGCAGCAGGAATTCGAGGACATGTTCCCTTATGATGAAACCCCCGATCAGCTTCGGGCCATTACCGAAATCAAAAAAGACATGGAGCAGAACCGGCCGATGGACCGGCTCTTGTGCGGTGACGTCGGTTACGGGAAAACGGAAGTGGCGGTTCGCGCTGCATTCAAGGCGGCGATCGAAGGCAAGCAGGTTGCGGTGCTGGTACCGACCACGATTCTGGCCCAGCAGCATTACGAGACGTTCCGGGAGCGCTTCGCCAATTACCCGATCAATATCCAGGTGTTGAGCCGTTTCCGCAGCCGGAAGGAACAGAATGAGACGATCAAAAAAGTGAAGCAGGGCTCGGTCGATATTCTGATCGGCACGCACCGACTCCTGTCCCAGGATATTGTGTTCAAGGATCTGGGGCTGCTGATCGTGGATGAGGAGCAGCGCTTTGGCGTTACGCATAAGGAAAAATTGAAAAAGCTGAAGACCAATGTCGACGTGCTGACGCTGACGGCAACGCCGATTCCGCGCACGCTGCATATGTCGATGCTCGGCGTTCGGGACTTGTCCGTAATCGAGACGCCGCCGGAGAACCGTTTTCCGGTGCAGACGTATGTCGTGGAGCATAGCCAGACCTTGGTGCGGGAAGCCATTGAACGGGAGCTGGCCCGAGGTGGCCAGGTATACTATCTCTACAATCGGGTTCAGGGCATCCAGGAGATGGCAGCCCAGATATCGATGCTGGTGCCGGAGGCCCGCGTAGGCGTCGGGCATGGCCAAATGTCGGAAACGGAGCTGGAGAAGACCATTCTCGACTTCCTCGACGGCGAATACGACGTATTGGTGAGCACGAGCATTATCGAGACGGGTGTCGACATTCCGAATGTTAACACGCTTATCGTGCATGACGCCGACAAAATGGGTCTCTCCCAGCTGTACCAGCTGCGCGGACGCGTCGGACGTTCCAACCGGATCGCGTATGCCTATTTCACGTACCAGCGGGATAAGGTGCTGACCGAAGTAGCCGAGAAGCGGCTGCAGTCGATTAAAGAGTTTACGGAGCTGGGCTCCGGATTCAAGATTGCGATGCGGGACTTGTCGATCCGCGGAGCGGGCAACTTGCTCGGGGCGGAGCAGCATGGCTTCATCGCTTCGGTCGGGTTTGACCTGTATTCGCAGATGCTGGCAGAGGAGATTCAGAAACGCAAAGTCAGCATGCTGGGCGAGCCGTCACTGCCGTCGAAGGACTGGAACACGTCCATTGATTTGGGGATTGACGCTTACCTGCCGTCCGATTACATTTATGACAGCATTCAGAAGATCGAAATTTATAAAAAAGTGGCCGTCGTTTCCTCGATCGACGAATCGGCTGAGCTTGAGGACGAGCTGCTTGACCGCTTTGGCGAGCTGCCGCTGGCGGTAAGCAACCTGCTTGCCGTATCCCGCTTGAAGGTATATGGCCGTACGTACGGGATCGATTCCATTACCCAGCGCGGGGACGACGTTCTGCTGCAGTTTTATGAAGGGCAGGATAAAGCGGTGGACACTGCAGGGCTTGCGCAAATTGGAAATAAGTTCGAAAGACGTGTACAATTTGAACAAGGGCCGGCGATGGCCATTCGAATCAAAGGCAAGGGACTATCCGATCAACAACTGTTAGAATTGCTTGAGCAATTCCTGGAGGCTGCACAAGGGCCATTCAACCTGAAGGGAGAACTACAAAATGCCGTCAAGAAATAATAAGGCATGGAAGACGTTTATTGTATCGATCACAGCTGTACTATCCATGTCGATGATCGCTGCTTGCGGAAACGACAAGACTAAAGGTGCCGAAGAAGATAACAGCAAAGTCATTGTCAAATATAAGGGTGGAGAAATTACCGAGAAGGAATTTGACCTGGAACAGCGCATGATTCAGTTCATGTCCCCGGAATATGCCCAATTTTTGCAAATGGATGAATTTAAGGAATATTTGGCGAAACAGGGGGTAGCGTATGAGTACCTGTACGCCAAAGCTGACGATAAAGCCAAGGAAGCTGCCGAGAAGCAAACGGATGATTTGTTAAAGCAGCAAAAAACCGGAATGGGCGAGGAACAGTTTAAAGCCGCCCTGGAATCGCAAAAATTGACGGAGGACGACCTGAAGAATTATATGCTTCGGGTCATGACCGTCATGGAGCATGAGAAGAATCAGGTAACCGAAGAGGATATCAAGAAGGAATTCGATGCGAACAAGAAGGACTACACCAACATTAGCGTTCGTCATGTCCTGATTGCTTTTCAAGATGCCGAAGGCAAGGAGAGACCGGAGGGCGAGGCGCTCAAAATTGCCAAGGAAGTACAGTCCAAGCTGAATAAAGGGGAGGATTTTGCTGCTTTGGCGAAGGAATATTCTCAGGACCCGGGCTCCAAGGACAGCGGGGGCCTGTATGAGAACAAGCCGGCAGGCAGCTGGGTGCCTCAATTTAAGGAAAAGGCCTTAACGCTGGAACTGAACAAAATCAGCGATCCGGTAGAAACCGATTACGGCTACCATGTCATGAAAGTGGAGAAGCGCGAGGAAGTGACGTATGACAAGCTTCCTGCCGATCAGAAGGAAGGCATTCGGAGCGAACTGGCTTCGGCGAAGATCGACAACTTTATGCAGAATGAACTCAACAACCTGATTGAGAGCATGAACCTTCCGAAGAGCGAGAATGCGGACAAGCCTGCCGAAGGCACGGGCGACCAGAAGACGGACGGCACGACCGACAAACCGGCAGAGGGCGACCAAACACCGGATGCAGGCAAGGAAGATACGGGTAAATAAGCCCGTGGCCCGTGGACCGGCATCGGCACAAGGATATTGTGCTGCGAGTGATGCCAAATCGACGGCCAGCGTGATGATGAAATGGCGTGATCCTTTGAATCCATAACGTGCGATGCGCGCGTTATGGATTTTTTCTCCCCCCCGGGCGAGTGAAGTCGCTCCTGGCGAGATTTATTTTTGGATTTCGCAACCAACAGAGGGTAGATGATGTATAAGGAATTGGGAATGGATGAATACTATGGTCAGACATTAACTCTTATATACCTGGGGACATCCTCTTCCCGAATGGAACAGTAGTTGAAAAATCTTCTTATGAAAGTGGGGCAACAAGTGACATGAAAGCTACTGGTATCGTCCGCCGTATTGATGACCTCGGGCGCGTGGTCATTCCAAAAGAAATTAGACGCACACTGCGGATTCGCGAAGGCGACCCGCTCGAAATCTTCGTGGACCGGGATGGCGAAGTCATTCTGAAGAAATATTCACCGATCGGTGAATTGGGCGATTTTGCGAAGGAATATGCAGAGTCCCTTTATGAGAGTACAGGCCACATCACGATCATATCGGACCGTGATACGTTTATCGCCGTTGCAGGCGGCTCCAAGAAGGAGTATTTGGACAAGCCGATCGGCAACCTTCTGGAAAACTGCATGGAAAATCGCAAGACGGTACTGGAAAGCAACAACGGTACGTATGAGATCAGCAAAGACAATCCAGAAGCGTTGTCTGCTTTTGTCGCCGCGCCTATCATTGCAGGAGGAGACCCGATTGGCAGCGTCGTGCTGCTGAACAAGGACGAATCCGTGAACATGGGCGAGATGGAAGTGAAAATGGCTGAAACTGCCGCAGGTTTCCTCGGCAAGCAAATGGAACAGTAGACGAGGACATCGTTCCTTGGATGGAGACTCCCGCTGAACGTTGATCACAGGGTCAATCGGCAGCTGGGAGTTTTTGTTTGTCCGGTCGATTTTTGTGCCACTCTCCCACCCTTGGTTATAATGGAGGTACGCATGGCAGCGTCTGCATGAGGATTGGCTTGCGATGCGAAAGAAGAGACTAGGGGATTGGAAGAGGATATGAAACCAGATCAAACCGGGGCAAGGCTGTTGCACGGAGCGTTTATCCTCAGTGCAGCCGCCATACTGTCCAAGCTGATTGGCACGCTGCAAAAAATACCGCTGCAAAACATGGGCGGCGATGCCGTCTTTGGTATCTACAACACGGTTTATCCGTTCTATATGATGATCATTACAATCGCGGCGATCGGTTTTCCCGCGGCCGTATCCAAGTATGTGGCAGAGTATGAGGCGGAAGGGCGCACTCGGGACGGTCATCGGCTGCTGCGCTTGTCCTCCGCCGCGCTGGTGCTGTTCGGTCTGATTCTCGGTTTCCTGATGTACGCCTGCGCTCCGTGGATCGGGAAGTGGATCGGCAGCAGCCAGGTAATACCGGCTCTCCGCGCAGGAGCTTTGGCGCTGGCTTTCGTGCCCTGGATGTCGGTTCTGCGCGGTTACTTTCAGGGGCTGCATAATATGGTGCCGACGGCTATCTCCCAGATTACGGAGCAGATGGTCCGCGTCGGGGTCATGATCGTGCTGTTGCTCTACCTGATCCGTGTCGGCGCCGATGCCGACGTGATTGCGGCGGGGGCGCTGCTTGGATCTGCTGCCGGCGGTGCCGCCGGTCTGTTGGTGATGGGGCTCTACTGGCGCAAGCATATCCGGGCATCTCGAAGCGCCACGCGGGGAGCAGCAAGGCACGAATTCGGAGAGTCCGGTATGAACAAAACGGAGATGCATGCCGATGTAACTAAAGAGGGAGCAGGTGTTCTGCTTGGCCGCCTGCTTGCTTATGGCATCCCGGTCTGCCTCAGTCTGCTGGCGGTTCCGCTGATCGGACTGGTGGACACCTTCACCGTGCCCCGGTTATTGACGTCCGGCGGACTTGGCGAATCGCTGGCCATGGCGGAGTTTGGGGTCTATAACCGCGGCCTGCCGCTGGTCCAGCTGGTTACGATGCTCGCCGCTTCCTTGTCGGTTCTGTTCATTCCTGCGCTGGCGGAAGCCAAGTTCAAGGGAGAATCGGACCGGGTCGCAAGCCAAAGCCGCATGGCCCTTCGCTGGTTCTGGCTGATCGGCATGACGGCCTCCGTAGGCCTGGCTGTGCTCGCTGAGCCGATCAATATCATGCTGTATGAAGATGCCGCAGGTACGGGCACGATGCAGGTGATTGCCTTTACAGCGGCCGGGGGGACTCTGAGCACGATTACGGCAGCGCTGCTCCAGGGCATCGGCATGGTCAAGGGGCCGGCGATTCACCTGCTGGCTGCGGCAGGTCTGAAGCTGCTGCTCAACCTGCTGCTGGTGCCGCAGTTCGGCATTACCGGCGCGGCCATCGCCGGCGTGGCTGCGCATCTGACCGCCGCCGCGCTCAACCTCGCGCTGCTCTCGCGAAGGGCCGGCGCCCGCCTTGACGCCGGCGGAATGCTGGCGAGGACGCTGCCGGTCCTCGCTGCGGTGGCGCTGGCCGCCTGGGGCGCAAGTGCCGCGTCCGGCGGCCTTCTGGGGGCGGCCGGCTTCGCACCAGGCCGCCTGACCCACGCGTTCGCGAGCCTGAGCGGCGTCGCGGCCGGCTGCGGCGCCTTCCTCATCGGCGCCGTGCTCACGAAGCTCCTCACCGAGGAGGAGCTTCGGATGCTGCCGAAGGTCGGAAGACCGCTGGCAGCCTTCTTGCGGGCCCTGCGCGTGCTGCGCTGAACCGGGCAGACGTGCAGATGTTTGATCTTCTGTGATATAGTAGTGTACGATAACGACGTCGACAAGGCGGACGAAGACGAAAGGAAGTAGCTTATGAGTGCATCCATTACGGTGGTCGGCTTGGGTTCTGGCAATCCGGATCGATTGACGATAGGCATCATCAAAACCATGCAGCGGGCATCGAAGGTGTATGTGCGCACATTATCCCATCCCGTCATGGCTGCGTTGAAGGAGTTCCAGGTACAGCCGGAATCGTTTGACCATGTGTATGAAGCGCATGACACTTTCCCCGAGGTGTACGAATCCATTGCAGCCGCTCTAATCAATTTGGCCAAGGCCGCGAAGGACGACGAGCGCGAGATCGTCTACGCGGTACCCGGGCATCCGATGGTAGCGGAAGCAACGGTCCGGCTATTGCGCGAGCGCTGCCCCGGAGAGAATGTGATGCTTACGGTGCTCGGCGGCGAGAGCTTTCTGGACGAGGCCTTCGTCCGCCTTGGCTTCGATCCCATTGAGGGCTTCCAGCTGCTCGATGCCGCTGAGCTTCGGGCAAGCGTCATCCAGCCGCAGCTGCATACCCTGATCGGCCAGGTGTATGACATGTTTACGGCTTCGGAAGTGAAACTGGCGCTGATGGAGCTGTATCCGGACGATTATCCGGTCATTGTCGGCCATGCGCTGGGCGTTGAGGGCGAGGAAGCGATCCGGCAAGTGCCGCTCTTCGAGCTCGATCGCATCGACGGCTACGGCAATTTGTCGCTGATCTATGTACCCCGAAGCGATGACAGCAATCTAAGGCAGCGGACGTTTGCGAGGCTTCACGAGATCGTTGGCATTCTCCGCAGTCCCGAAGGCTGTCCGTGGGACCGTGAGCAGACCCACGAATCCATCCGCAAAAATCTGATCGAAGAAACCTACGAGGTATTGGAGACGATTGACGAGGATGACCCCGAGCATATGCAGGAGGAACTCGGCGACCTGCTCCTGCAGATTATGCTGCATTCCCAGATGGAAGAAGAGCTGGGTACCTTCACGGTGTATGACGTCATTCAAGCCCTGAATGACAAGCTGATCTTCCGCCACCCGCATGTTTTTGGCGAGAGCAGCGCCAAAGACGCGGAATCCGCCCTGCAGAACTGGGAGCAGATGAAGGCGGAAGAGAAACGGCGCAAGGGGCTCTCCCCGGAGAAAGCTTCGGCGCTGGACGGCATCCCGCGGGACCTTCCCGCCTTGATGAAGGCGTACAAGCTCCAGAAGAAGGCGTCCAAGGTGGGCTTCGATTGGGATAACATCGACGGCGTATTCCAGAAGATTGAGGAGGAGCTCGGTGAGCTGCGGCAAGCGGTGACGGAGGGTCAATCCGACGAGGATACGGCGCTCGAGCTCGGCGATCTGTTGTTCGCGGTTTCCAATGCGGCAAGATTCATCGGCGCGGATCCGGAAGAGGCGCTTTCGAGAACGAACCGGAAGTTTATCCGTCGTTTCAGCTACATAGAGGAGCAGCTTGCCGCCCAGGGCAAAACCCTGCAGGAAAGCACCTTGGACGAGATGGAAGCCCTGTGGCAGTCCGCCAAAACGGGATCGGCGCATCACGGCGGTATCAAAGAGTGAAAAAACGCATCTTTTCACGTAAAAAATAAAAAAATAGGGATATGCGGCAGGAATTCCGCAAGGCATCCAGAATAATCATTAATGGTGAAATCTTGCAGAGTGCAAGGCGGTATAACCGAATAACCGTAAATCTTATATTTTTCTGATAATTGGGAGGATTTAATTCATGAACAAAACAGATCTGATCAACAACATTTCCGGTAAAAGTGGATTGACTAAAAAAGACGTAGAGAACGTCCTGAACGGCTTCCTTGGCGAAATCACGGAAGCTTTGGCTAATGGCGATAAAGTTCAATTGATCGGCTTCGGTACATTCGAAACTCGCAAGCGCGCTGGACGCACAGGCCGCAACCCGCAAACAGGCAACACGATCGAAATTCCAGAATCCAACGTTCCTGCGTTCAAGGCAGGCAACAAGCTTAAAGAAGCTGTAAAATAATGCGCGTCGATAAATTCCTGAAAGTATCGAGGTTAATCAAGCGGCGTACCGTAGCGAAAGATGTATCGGATCAAGGCCGGGTGCTGATCAACGGCCGCGAGGCCAAGCCGAGCAGCACGGTTAAAGTGGGCGATGAGATCACCGTCCAGTTTGGCCAGAAGCTGGTGACCGTCCGGGTCGAGCGTCTTACCGAGACAACCCGTAAAGATGAGGCGACCAGCCTCTATACCTTGGTCAAGGAAGAACCGATCGTTAAAGATCGCGGATTGGACTGGTAAACAGCCCGAGCCGTTCCGTGAAACGTCCCTCTCACCATAAGGTGGGGGGGACGTTTCTGTTTTCATCCTGGCGTGTATATATGTACGGGGGATCCGGGCTCCCGTTCGTTTATGAAGCTTCCCGGCTGCTTTCCGATCTTTCATGAAGGTGTGCGCCGCTTCCGGTTCTAAAGACAGGCACCTCCCCATAAGCTATTGTTAAAAGGAGGGGTACATGCCATGATCGACCAAGGGAAGGGCAAGTTTCATGATCTGCGGATGCAGAACCGGAAGCTGCTGGACATTACGGGTGTCCAAAACGTGGAGAGCTTTGACAGCGAAGAATTCCTGCTTCAGACCGAGCTTGGGCATCTGACCATTCGAGGGCAAAATTTACATATTAAAAATCTCAGCCTGGAAGAGGGGCTTTTGTCGATTGAAGGTCAGGTGCACTCCCTGATATATTTGAATCCCGGTTCGCAGACCAAGAACAAGAGTCTGCTGGGCAAGCTGTTTAAATGAATCCCAGCGTACAATGGATCACGCTGCTCTGGATGCTCTTCTCCGGAGCAGCGATGGGAGTCGCCTTCGACAGCTACCGGGTGCTGGCAGGGCAGCTCCGTTTCCCGCAATGGTCCAAGCATGCCCTGGACTTCCTTTACTGGATTGCGGCAGCCTTCTTCATTTTTCGCATGTTATACATGACCAATGACGGGCAGCTACGCTTTTATGTGTTTGTTGGGCTATTTATAGGGGTTTGGATCTATTTTTTATTATGGAGTGTCATAACCCAGCGTTTTGTGGTAATGTTAATTCAAGTGACAAAAGGCTTGCTGTCCTTTTTGTACAAGCTGTTCCGTATGCTATTATGGAATCCGATCAAAGGAATCCTGATGCTGGGCTTAGGGCTGTTAAGGTTTCTATGGAAGTTTCTCCTGTCGCTGTTGCGTTTAATCCTTAAATGCCTCATGCCTTTTTGGCGACTCCTGAAATGGATGCTGAGACCGATCACGTCCAGGGTCAGGCTGCCGGCATGGAGCAGGCAATTAGCGGACAAGGTTATCAAGGCGTGGAAGCGCTGGTTTTAGGAGGTATGGTCATGGGAAGATTTGCTGATCCATCGAAGCAGGCTCCCCAACAAACCAAGACAAAGAACAAAGGCGCCCGCCGGCGTAAGAGAATGTTTGTGGCGATGATGGCGCTGTTTTTGATCTGGGCAGGATCAACGCTCTGGTCCCAGAATGACCGCATCCGTAATCAGAACGAAGCGCTAGCTCAGAAGCAAGAGGATTATAAGTCCGTTGAACAGTCGCTCATCCAGATTACTCACGAAGTGGAGCGATTGAAGGACCCAGAATATATCGGGCAGATTGCCCGCAAGAAGTTCGGATTGTATCTGCCGAATGAAACGCCGATCATTCAGCCCCAAAATTCGGGCGAATCGCCGTAATTAGGCATGACAGACGTCTGTTGACCTTGTTTAGGTCATTATCGTATAATCAAATCACCGCAGCGCGATTTCTAAATCGGACTGTATATTTTTAAGGGAGGATCATTTTATTCTATGGCAATTGAAGTGGGCACCAAGTTAGAGGGCAAGGTGACAGGCATAACGCATTTTGGAGCATTTGTGGATCTGTCAGGAGGTGTCACGGGTCTCGTTCACATCTCGGAAATCGCCGACAACTACGTTAAGGATGTCAACGATCATTTGAAGATCAACGATGTCGTTACCGTGAAGGTGATTAATGTCGACAAGGACGGCAAGATCGGTCTATCGATCAAGCAGGCTGTCGACAAGCCGGCTTCCGAAAGTCGTCCACCCCGCGCACCGAGACCGGAACGCAGTGGAGGCGGCGGAGAACGATTCGGAGGTGGCGGTGGAGGAGGATTCAACCGCGAACGCGGTGGACGCCCGTTTAAGCCTGCGGCCAACAAGCCTTCATTTGAGGATAAAATGTCACGCTTCCTGAAAGACAGTGAAGAACGAATCTCTTCGCTCAAGAAGAATACGGAAGGCAAACGCGGCGGACGCGGAGCCAAACGTATGTAATTCGATAAAATATAAACTGACCGCAGAGGGAAATTGCCTTCTGCGGTTTTTTTGTCGTTGCATCCAAGGGTACGACAGGTTCCTACGCATTTTACGGCGCCAACCTGCGGAATGAATGCGGGATGGCCGCCTCAATTCGGGAAATGATCCGCCCGAAAGCCTCAGGCTAGACCTGCGGAAACCCGGCTGGGCGCGGGGGATGAGCGGTCGTTTCCCGAACGTTCGCAGGGCACGTTGATTTTGTCGGAAATTTCTTTGGGGCTTGTCCGGTGTTCTGACAAACTTTCCGAAACGGGGGTTTTATAATGGGACCAACAAATTCGTGAAGAATGGGGTGCCAGCGTAATGGATAAAAGAAATCTGGTGATGTTTCCGGGTACTGAGGCAGTTAAAGGGGGAGCGGGTTCCATTCGTGCCCGCGTGGCGGAACGGTTAGGGCAGCTGCCTTTCCTGCAGCGTCCCATCCACTTCCTGGCCGCAAAGAAGTGGATGATCCTGCTAACCTTCATGGGTTTTCTGCTCGGACGAGCTATGATTCTGGGGGAACTTTCTCCATTTGCCGTCGCCTATTTCGCAGTCATCGCCTTTATGCGACGCGATGTTTTGCTGCCGGTAGGCGCAGCGATCGTTGCAGGAAGTTTATTTGCGTCCTTTCCGGTGGCATGGATGGTGCCGGCAGAGATTTTGATCTTTTATTTTATGATGCGGGGCTTGGAGACATATGATCGGGCGGAATTGTCTTATGCACCGTTGATGGTATTTGTCTCCACCTTCTTTGTGAACCTGTTCAGCGTCCTCATCGGACCCAGCATTACCTGGTACTCCATGATGATGCTCACCTTGAATGCCGTACTCAGTTTCGTGTTAACGCTGGTCTTTATCCAGGCGATTCCGGTGCTGACGCTTCGTAAAAAAACGCATGTTCTTCGTAATGAAGAAATTCTATGCATCATCATTCTGCTGGCGTCGGTCATGACAGGTGCCGTCGGCTGGACCGTTCAATCCCTGTCGGTGGAGCATGTCTTATCCCGGTATCTGATTCTGCTGTTTGCGTTGGTAGGGGGTGCGCCGCTGGGCGCCTCGGTTGGCGTAGTGACGGGCCTGATCCTCAGTTTGGCCAATATATCGGCCTTCTCGCAGATGAGCCTGCTCGCCTTTTCCGGGATGCTTGCCGGTATGCTGAAGGAAGGGAAGAAAGGCGGCGTATCGCTGGGCATGCTGCTCGGGGCAACCATTCTTTCCATCTATTTCAGCAATCCCGGAGAAGTCATGATCTCCACATGGGAAACCTGCGCAGCCATCGTGCTGTTCCTCATTACACCGAAAAGCGTGATGCAGGCCATCGGCAGATATGTGCCGGGGACGCAGGATCATACCCGTTCTCAGCATGAATATGCCAAGCGGGTCCGGGACCTCACAGCCGATCGCGTGACCCAATTCTCCAAGGTGTTCCGCCAGCTCTCGCAAAGTTTCGGACAAACGTCAGGGGTCATACAGCCTCCAGGCAAACAGGCGGAGGAGATGAATCATTTCATGAATGCCGTGGCGGAAGGAAGCTGCGCCACCTGCTATAAACGGAATCAGTGCTGGGACATGAAATTCTACCAGACTTATAAATATATGACCGATATGATGACCTCGATCGAGGAGAATCCCGAGATGGAAGCAGACGATCTGCCGCCGGAGTGGAGCCGGATCTGCGCCAAGAAGGAGGAGGTGCTCGGCATCCTGAAGCAGCAGTATCATCTTTACCAACATGATATGCAGTGGAAACGCCAAATATACGATAGCCGCCATCTGGTAGCGGAACAATTATCCGGGGTGTCGCAGGTCATGGAGGATTTGGCTCGAGAGATTAAACGGGAAAGCCAGACGATGCACATTCAGGAGGAGCAGATCAGGGAAGCGCTGCAGCAGTTGGGGTTATCGATCCAAGGCATCGATATTATTAGCCTGGATTCGGGTCAGGTCGAGATTGAGATCGTTCATGCGTATACCCGCGGATATGACGAATGCAGGAAGATTATCGGACCGCTGCTGTCCGACATTCTCGGGGAGCATATCGCCGTGATGGAAGAAACCCTGACCCATCCTAGGGACGGATTGGCGACGGTGCGTTTCGGTTCGGCCAAAACATTTGAAATTATGACGGGGGTAGCGGCAGCGGCCAAGGGAGGAGATCTTTTATCAGGGGATAGTTTCAGCACGGTTGAGCTGGGCAACGGCACGTTTGCGGTAGCGCTCAGCGATGGAATGGGGAACGGGGAAAGGGCAAGGCTCGAGAGCAGCTCGGCCCTGAATATATTGGAGCAGCTGCTACAATCCGGCATGGATGAGAAGCTGGCGATTAAATCGGTCAACTCGATCCTGATGCTGCGTTCGCCGGATGAAATCTATGCCACCGTCGATATGGCTCTCATCGATCAATACACGGCTCAGACCACTTTTATGAAGATCGGTTCGACGCCAAGCTTTATCAAAAGGGGCAATGATGTCATACCGGTCTCGGCCAGCAATCTTCCCATCGGCATTATCCAGGATATCGAGGTGGATTTGGTATCCCTGCAGCTGCAGGCGGGCGATGTTCTCATTATGATGACGGACGGCATTTATGATGCGCCGGGTTACGCGGTGAACAAGGAGTTATGGATGAAACGAATGATCCAGGAAGTGAACAGTGAAGACCCGCAGGAAATAGCCGATTGTCTGCTTGAGAAGGTGATCCGCTATCAACAGAATCAAATCCATGATGACATGACGGTGGTGGTCGGGCGCGTGGATCACTTCCATCCGGAATGGTCGAATGTGCATGTTCCGGGATTCGCCCGCATGGAGCGGCCTCGAACGGTTAGCTGAGGATTTGCAACATATCAAAGCGATTACCCGGGAAATGGAGGCCCGGAGCCGATCAATTCTTTTCCGTCTATTCTTCCTGATTGTCGTTTGAACTCTCTTGAATGTGGAAATGATAGAGATAGAAATCCAATCGATAGGATGGATCAGACGGGAGGCAATTTGATTATGAAACAAATCTTGCTGATTACAGACGGGTGTTCGAATGTCGGTGCCAGTCCGGTTCTGGCCGCGGCGCATGCGCTGCAGGATGGTATTGTCGTAAACGTGGTGGGGGTCCTTGATTACGGGACGATCGGTGAACTTGGGGGATTGGAAATACAGGAGATAGCCAAAGCGGGAGGAGGCATACACCGGATCGTAGGTACGCCGCAGCTTGCGCAGACGATGCAGATGATGACTCGGAAAACGGTGGTTCAGACGATCCAACAAGCGGTAAATAAGGAGATACAGCATATTTTGGGAGGCGGGACGCTGGAGGAACTTCCGCCGGACAAGCGTTCGCAAGTCGTCGAAGTGGTGGATGAGCTGGCCGAGACGTCATCCCTTCAGGTTGCACTGTTAATCGATGCAAGTGCAAGCATGAAGCCTAAGCTGGCAGCCGTTGAGGAAGCGATACGCGACCTGATGCTGAGCTTGAAAGCGCGCGCAGGCTCAAGCGAATTGTCGGTATTCCATTTTCCCGGAAAACATAGCGGAGAGGATATCGTCATGGACGTGGATTGGACCTCGGATCTTGACGGTGCCCGCGGCATGTTCAGCAGGCTGCAGATGAAGGGGGCGACGCCGACAGGACCTGCCTTGTTAAAGGTGATTGAATTTTACCGATATGGTACACTAGAAGGTAATCAATCATGGCAGGGTCGTTCCAGCCAAGAGGAAGGGATGCTCGGTGACTACGTTGTCTAACCCGGGTTATCCGCCAGGAACCGTAATTAAGGGCAAATGGCGGAACAGCCGGTACATCGTGGAACGTATGCTCGGTAAAGGGGCTAACGGCAAGGTGTATCTGGTCCACCGGGCAGGAGTTCGCGAGCGTTATGCTTTAAAAGTAGGCTATGACGCTCTGGATCTACAATCCGAAATTAATGTGCTGAATGCGCTGAAAGAACAAATGACGGACCCTTACCTCGTGGAGGCGGACGATCATCATGATGGCAGCGGCGAAGTGTCCTTCTATGTCATGCGTTACATTGAGGGGAGCCCGCTGCATCATTTTATTCGCAAACGCGGCACCGAGTGGGTCGGCCTGATCGGGCTGAAGCTGCTTGAGAAGCTGTCCGTTCTGCATGCATCCGGTTATGCGTTCGGAGATTTGAAGCCGAATAATGTGATGGTTTCGGCCTACGGAAGGGTGGAACTGATCGATTACGGCGGCGTCAGCTCCTTCGGGCGCAGCGTAAAGCAGTTTACGGAATGGTATGACCGGGGATACTGGAATGCCGGGAGCCGGACCGGCGACGTATCCTATGATTTGTTCTCGTTTGCCGTGATGTGCATCGGCCTGCTGGATGAGAAGTCGCTTAAGGAGGCGTCTTGTCAGCTCCCCCAAACCCGGAGCGTTGCCGACCTGCAGCTGGTGCTGCGAAGAAACCCCGTATTCAAGCCGTACGCCGTCTGGCTGAACAAGGCATTATCGGGAGAATTCGCGGATTCACGGGAAGCGCTGAACGAGTGGAGAAAACGGATATATGAAGGCTCGAGCCGAGGCGGGCGCCCAGCTCCGGGACGTACACCGCGCTGGCTAAGGAACGCGTTTGGGTTGTCCTTGGTCATTATGGCCTGCGCCGTTTATTTTTTCTTTCGCTCATGAGTTGTTGCCTTGTTACTGGGAGTTCATAAAGATTCGAGTTCAAAAAGGTCGATTTTCAGCACCGAAGCTTATCTTCCCGATGTGCGTTTTTTCAAAACGCTTCAGTTGGATGAAGCTAGGGAGTGAGGAGAGAAAGCGTACGTTTTTGGTACGTGAGCACCTGAAATGTTTCCGCAGGAAACATACTTCGAAAGCGTCTGCTTAGGCCCGGCTGAGTTCAAGATTGATGCCGAGTGGCTTCCGGATTCACTTCGTGTTAGATATAGAATTTATGAGTTATCAGTGGAACTGATGAAATTCTATAGCAAGAAAACCTACCTATGCATCGCGGTCGCTCATCCTTGAAGTGGCCTCGATAGGGGTTTTCTTATCAAAAGTGGACTTTTTGAACAACCTCTAAAGGGGACCTGGAAGTGAAACAGGATTATTTACGAACATTCGTCCAACATATCGAGCGTACTGCCGCAGAGTTTGATTTGTGGTCGGAAGGCGACGGTATCGTGGTTGCCGTTTCCGGCGGACCGGATTCCGTTGCGCTTCTGCACGTTCTGCATGAAATCTCTATGCACCGTACGCCGCTCCGATTGATCTGCGCTCATGTGCATCATGGTTTTCGAAGAGAGTCGGATCAGGAGGCGGAGATGGTGCGCGAGCTGGCGGAATCGCTCGGACTTCCATTGGAAACGGCGTTCATCGATATTCCCGCTTATATGGAAGAGAGCGGCAAGGGTGGACAGGAAGCGGCGAGAGAGAAGCGTTACGAATTTCTGCTGCAAACGGCCCGGAAACACAATGCGCGCTCCGTGGCTTTGGCTCATCATGCCGACGATCAAGCCGAGACGGTATTCATGAGGCTACTGCGCGGAAGCGGTTTGTCGGGCCTGGGCGGCATCAAATTTAAGCGCACGGAAAAAAAAGTGGAACTTATCCGCCCGTTCCTTCGTATGTACAAGGCGGATATCGTGGAGCTGTGCCGCGTGTGCGGATTCCAGTATGCGGTGGATCACAGCAATCTGCAGACGAAGTACCGCCGTAATGCGATTCGCCTGGAAGTATTTCCTTTTTTGGAGCGATACAACGGGCAGTTCTCCTCCTCACTCAATCAGCTGGCCGAAATTGTCCAGCAGGAGGATGATTTTGTGGAGCTTGAAGCTGCGAAGCAATTTCGGAGTTTGGTACAGGAGAACGATGGGAGGCTCGCTTTCGACGCGCCTTCCTTTTTGGGCTTACATGTCGCTTTACAACGGCGTTTGATTAAACTAATATTAAATTACCTGCCCTCAGATCAGGAAAACACCGATTTTGTCAAGATTGAAACGGTGCGCCACGGCATTCTTAACGATCAGCGAAGCAACTGGCGTCTGGATCTGGGTGACGGCATAACCTGTGTTCGTGAGTACGGAGTGATCCAGTTTTGGCCTAATCCTCCGGAAGAACAGGGACAGTACATATACATTCTTGATTCTCCTGATGCGTCAGAGCTTTATGTTAAGGAAATCGGAAAAATGCTGACATTGTCGTTAAAGACAGGAAGCGAAAGCCGGAGCGGCTCCAGACCATCGGCCTTTGTGGCGGATTTTGATGCGGATGAGCTGCGGTTTCCTTTAACCGTGCGCAACAGACAGCCGGGAGACAAGATGAAGATCATGGGATTAAACGGAAGCAAAAAGGTGAAAGATATTCTCATTGATGAGAAAATCCCGCCGTCTGTCCGTGCCCGGATTCCTATTCTTTGTGACGGTTCCGGCAGCATCGTATGGATTCCAGGTGTACGACGTTCCGTTCACGCCGCTTGCGGGCGGCACACATCACGAGTTCTCCGGATGGAGCTGTCGGATGTTTAAGGCAAGTGTAAAACGAAGAATGGCCCGTTTCACGCTTTCATAGTATAAACGTAGGAGGTCCACTTAAGTTGCAGAATGACATTCAGGAAATACTCATCAGTGAAGAAGAGATCCGCGCAAAAATTAAGGAACTCGGTTCCAAACTCAGCGCCGAATATGAGGGACGCAATCCGCTCGTTATTTGCGTTCTTAAAGGTGCGTTTATTTTTATGGCCGACTTGGTTAAATCCATAACAGTACCTCTGGAGTTGGATTTCATGGCTGTATCCAGCTATGGAGCATCAACCAAATCCTCTGGCGTGGTCAAGATCATTAAAGATCTGGACGCTTCCGTTGAAGGCAGGGATGTTCTGATTGTGGAGGATATTATTGACAGCGGTCTTACGCTCAGCCATTTGATTGAGCTTCTTAAGAGCCGCAAGGCAAACTCGGTGCGTGTTGTCACCCTGTTCGACAAGCCGGCACGCCGTACGGTGGATTTGCAGGCTGATTATACCGGATTCGTGCTGCCGGATGCTTTTGTTGTCGGATACGGGCTCGATTACGCCGAGCATTACCGGAACCTCCCCTACATCGGGATTCTGAAACCGGAAATCTACAGCAGTTAAACCACGCCAATAGGCTGCTGCCACAGATCGGGGGCCTTTGTTGAGATGGCCAGACAGGCTGTGGTAAAATATCTTATGTGTCTTGAGAGGAGGTAGGGGATGAGTCGGTTCATCCGGAATTCTGGTTTTTATTTGATTCTATTTTTAGTCGTGGTGGGCATAGTACAATTCGTCACCAATGGCGGCGAGCAAGCCGATGCCCCTAGTTATAATCAACTGCGGCAGGAAGTCAAAGCTAACAACATAGAGGAAATGACGGTACAATTTGACGGTTACGCTTATCTGGTGACCGGTAAGTATAGGGAGATATCCGAAGAGAAAAAATCGGAGAATTTCTCGACCTATATTCCTGCCACGGATGCAGCAATGCAAGAGCTGACTGCAGCCAGTGATAGCAACAATGTCAAACTGTCCGTGGTGCCAATGGAAGGCCAAAGCATTTGGCTGACATTGCTTTCATCCTTTATTCCGCTCATCATTATGTTTGTTCTGTTCTTCTTCCTGTTCAATCAGGCTCAGGGCGGCGGCGGCAAAGTGATGAACTTTGGTAAGAGCAAAGCCCGCTTATATAATGAAGAGAAGAAACGGATTACATTTGAAGATGTAGCCGGAGCAGATGAAGAGAAGCAGGAGCTTGTCGAGGTTGTTGACTTCTTGAAGGATCCGCGCAAATTTAACACGGTTGGCGCTCGCATTCCGAAGGGCGTCCTGCTTGTCGGTCCTCCGGGTACCGGTAAGACGCTCCTTGCACGTGCCGTTGCCGGCGAAGCGGGAGTGCCGTTCTTCAGTATTTCCGGTTCCGACTTCGTAGAGATGTTTGTCGGCGTCGGTGCTTCTCGCGTACGCGACTTGTTCGAAAACGCGAAGAAGAATGCACCATGTATCATCTTCATCGATGAGATTGATGCTGTAGGTCGTCAGCGCGGCGCCGGTCTCGGCGGCGGTCATGACGAGCGCGAGCAGACGCTCAACCAATTGCTGGTTGAGATGGACGGTTTCGGAGCGAACGAAGGCATTATCATCGTCGCTGCGACCAACCGACCGGATATTTTGGACCCGGCGCTTCTTCGCCCGGGACGTTTTGACCGTCAGATTACCGTCGATCGCCCGGATGTGAAGGGCCGTGAAGCCGTACTGAAGGTTCATGCACGCAACAAACCGTTGACGAAGGATGTCAAGCTCGACATCATCGCCAAACGTACAACCGGTTTTACGGGCGCCGATCTGGAGAATCTCCTGAACGAGGCTGCCTTGCTTGCGGCTCGCCGCAACCGTAAAGATATCTCCATGCGAGAAGTGGATGAAGCGATTGACCGCGTTATCGTGGGTACCGAGAAGCGCAGCCGCGTGATCAGCGACCGCGAGAAACGCATCGTAGCTTACCATGAAGCCGGTCATACCATTGTGGGTTACTTCCTTGAGCATGCGGATACGGTGCACAAGGTAACGATTATTCCTCGCGGCCGTGCCGGCGGATATGTCATCATGATGCCGAAGGAAGATCGGATGCTTGTAACGAAGCAGGAATTGCTGGACCGCGTAACCGGTTTGCTTGGCGGCCGTGTCGCCGAGGAGCTGTTCATCGGCGAAATCGGAACCGGAGCATACAGCGACTTCCAGCAAGCAACAGGCATCATTCGCAGCATGATTGTGGAATACGGTATGAGTGAGAAGCTCGGACCGATGCAGTTCGGTACATCCCAAGGACAAGTGTTCCTGGGACGTGATATCGGACACGAGCAGAACTATAGTGATGCAATCGCTTATGAAATCGATCAGGAAATGCAGCGGTTCATTAACGAATGTTATGAGAAGTGTAGAGAGCTTCTGACCAAGCATTCCAAAGAGGTTCATCTGATTGCCAACACGCTTCTGGAGAAGGAAACACTGGAGCTTGAGCAGATCAAGAACCTCATTGAGACCGGATCGGCTGAAGGCGATGGCAGTGGCGAAGGTGAAGGTTCTTCCGAGAACGGCGAGCCGATCATCGACAACATTGGCGACGTGAAAGTTCGCATCCAAGGGAAAGAAGACGGCGGGCAGCCGACTTCCACGGAAGAAATTCCGAACAACCCGATGGATTCGAATGATCCAGCACCGGAAACCAAAGATTCCGAACGCAAGGATCCTCCAGGCGGATCGGACAACGGTAACAGCAGTTTAACGTAATATTCGTTGATAAAACATCGAATACCGAATAAAAAAGAAGAACCGGAGAACGATGATTCGTTTTCCGGTTCTTTTTGTGCTTTCTATCACATTGACAGGGGACAGAACGAACGTGTACATTAGTTGTTAAATAAGGATGCGCTTCCTTTCACAAAGGTGGAAACCATCCTGAAAGTCACATGGTCATCAGCGGCGAACAGCCGGACTACATAAAGGGAGAGGGTCGATCATGGAAGCTTTGGCACTGGAGCGCAAGGCAGAACAGAACCGTGAACTGCGTGAGCGGTTAATGCAGTTGAAGAAGGAACGTAATGCAATTATTTTGGCTCATTATTATCAACGGGACGAAATTCAGGAGGTTGCTGATTTCCGGGGGGATTCCTTCTTGCTCGCGCAGAAGGCGGCACAAACCGACGCCGAGGTCATCGTATTCTGCGGCGTGCATTTTATGGGCGAGAGCGCCAAAATCCTGGCACCAAACAAAACGGTTCTCATTCCGGATGAACGGGCCGGCTGTCCTATGGCCGATATGGTGAACGTGGACGGACTGCGGAAATTGAAAGCGCAGCATCCGAATGCGAAGGTGGTTACGTACATCAATTCATCCGCTGAAATCAAGGCCGAAACGGATATCTGCTGCACTTCCTCCAACGCCGTGAAAGTGATTCAGTCGGTGGATTCGGACGAAATTATATGGGTTCCCGATAAGAACCTGGGGCACTATGTTCAGCAGCATACCGACAAGAAACTCATTATTTGGGAAGGATACTGCAACACGCATGACATGCTGACCGTTAAGGATGTCGTCGAGATGAAGGCCAAATATCCTCAGGCTGAATTTGTGGTGCATCCGGAATGCCGTCCGGAGGTTGTTGCCATGGGTGACTTTGTGGGAAGTACAACCGCCATCCTGGAATATTGCAAACAGTCATCGGCCAAGGAGTTTATCGTGGGAACTGAGGACGGTACCGGTTATCAGCTTCGATTGGATAGTCCGGATAAATCGTTCCACTTCGCGACGAAATTCCTGGTATGTCCGAATATGAAAGTGAATAATCTCAAAAAGCTGGTGAGAGCACTTGAAACGATGAAGCCGCAGATCTATGTGCCGCCGGTCGTTGCAGAGAAAGCCAGAACTTCATTAGAGCGCATGTTACAGGTTAAGTAGCATGCGCTACTCTTTCGTGAAAAGACAGGTGAGGCAACGTGATACCGCAGTATTTGATTGATTTTGAGCTGAACGATCTCCCGGTTGTAGAGACGGATGTCATCGTGATCGGTTCAGGCATTGCGGGTTTATATACGGCGATCATGGCAAGTGCGACTCAGAATGTGCTTTTGATTACGAAAAAATCACTCCTCGAGAGCAACACGCGTTATGCTCAAGGCGGGATCGCGGCCGTAACGGCCGAGGATGACTCGCCGGCATATCACCGTCAGGATACCCTCCTTGCAGGGGCCGGTTTATGTTCATCTGCCGCGGTGGATGTGCTTGTAAACGAGGGTCCCGTCGGGGTTCAGGAGCTGATTCGCCTCGGCACGACGTTTGATGTGGAGAACGGCGAGCTTGCATTGACCAAAGAAGGTGCGCACAGCCACCGACGGATCCTTCATGCCAACGGTGATGCTACCGGTTATGAAATTGTGCGCGCTCTTTCCATTCAGGTCGAAATGCTTCACAATATAAAGGTATGGGACGATCATTTTGTCATTGACCTGATTACCGAGCAGGGAGAGTGTCACGGCGCTTTGGTACAGATGCCGGATGGCAAGCGGGTATTCGTGCGCGGCCGTGCGACGATTATGTGTTCCGGCGGGGCCGGTCAGTTGTACCGGTACACGACCAATCCGGAGGTTGCGACCGCGGATGGCATCGCCATGGCTTATCGGGCAGGTGCGGAAATTCGGGATATGGAGTTTATCCAGTTTCATCCGACGGCGCTCAGCTATCCGGGCGCTCCCCGATTCCTGATATCAGAGGCGGTTCGCGGCGAAGGTGCCGTGCTTCGTAATATAAGAGGGGAACGGTTCATGCCGAAATACCATGAGTTACAGGAGCTCGCACCGCGGGATATCGTGGCACGGGCCATTGTCAGCGAAATGGAAGCGACGGGATCGACCTTCGTATATCTGGATATTACCCATGAGTCGCCGGAAATGGTCAAACATCGATTCCCTACGATTTATGAAACATGCATGCAGTATGGGCTGGATTTATCGTCCGATTGGATTCCGGTCTCCCCGGCTGCGCATTATATGATGGGGGGCATCAAGACCAACCTGCACGGCGAGAGCAGCGTGAAGCGATTATTTGCTTGCGGAGAGGTCTCGTCTACCGGTGTTCACGGAGCGAACCGGTTGGCCAGCAACTCGCTTTCGGAGGCGGTCGTGTACGGCAGTCGGATTGTCGAGCGCATTAAGAGCCTCCCGGAACCCTCTGGGGATCCTCTTCGGGTATCATTCCATCTGGGCCGCAAGGACGCTCCGTCGCAAGCGATGGTGGAAAAACGCTTGAAGCTTCAGAAGGTCATGGTGCGTTATGCAGGACTTCGGAGAAATCGGGATACTCTAATAAGAGCAGCGGAAGAGCTTGGCCGTCAGCTGCCCTTGTTCCAATCGATGCTCTCCAAGCGTGAAGAATACGAATTTGCGAACATGCTGACTGCATCCCTGCTGGTGGTTCAAGGCGCGCTGGGACGGGAAGAAAGCCGGGGAGCTCACTATCGTGAGGATTATCCGGAGCGAAATGACAGCGAATGGCGCAAGCATATTGTGTTTATACGGGACCAAGAAATGACGGAGGAATTGAGCGATGATGTTTAACGGATACAACGATGGCCTTCTCCAGAGCATACGAACTTGGCTGCAGGAGGATATTGGGTCGGGGGACATTACGACCCTCACCACGATCGAGCCGGGTCACGAATCCAAAGGGGTTATCCATGCCAAAGAGGCAGGGATCGTGGCAGGCATGCCGGTGGCAGAGCTGGTATTCGAAACGGTAGATCCAACGCTTACGTTTACGGCATTGGTCCGTGACGGAGAAGTGGTGGAAAAAGGGACGATTCTCGCTGAGGTGGAAGGAAGCACCCATCGTATTTTGACAGGCGAGCGGCTCGCGTTAAATTTGCTTCAGCGTCTATCGGGCATTGCAACCAAAACACGTTTTTTTGTTGATGTGCTTGAGGGATTGCCGACAAGGCTGGTGGATACCCGGAAAACGACGCCAGGCCACCGGATGCTTGAGAAATATGCCGTGCGGGTCGGCGGCGGCGCGAATCATCGCTTCGGCCTGTACGATGCCGTCATGATCAAGGATAATCACATCAAGGGTGCGGGCGGAATCGCCCAGGCGATCAGCCGGGCCAGAGCCCATATCCCGCACACCATGACGATCGAAGTTGAAACCGAGAGCCTGGCACAAGTGGAAGAAGCCTTGGCTGCAGGCGCGGATATTATCATGCTGGATAACATGAATCATGACATGATGACGGAGGCCGTGCGGAGAATCAAGGCCAAGTCGCCTCACGTTCGCGTTGAAGCATCGGGGAACGTTACATTGGAGACCGTGCGCGGGATTGCGGAGACCGGGGTCGATGTCATTTCGGTTGGACGGCTGACGTATTCATTCCATAGTCTCGATATTAGTTTGGATCTGAATGCAAAGAAAGGAGGAGCAGAGGGTTGATTCTCGTTGTGGACGTAGGGAATACCAATATTGTGCTGGGTGTGTACCAGGGAAAGAAACTGCTGCATGATTTTCGGATCAGTACATCGCGTCAGTCTACCGTGGACGAATACGGTGTATTGATCCACAATTTGTTTCAAATGTCCAATATATTGGTAAGCCAAATAGAAGGCGTTATTGTCTCTTCCGTAGTTCCTCCGCTTGTGCGCGTGGTCGAGGAAATGTGCAATAAATATATTGGCAAGGCGCCCCTTATCGTTGGGCCGGGAATCAAAACCGGACTCAATCTGCGGTATGAGAATCCGCGCGAGGTGGGGGCTGATCGGATCGTGAATGCAGTAGCAGCCGTCGAGCAGTACGGGGGGCCGCTGATCGTAGTGGATTTCGGTACGGCGACGACGTTTGATTGCATTGATGAAGCTGGCAACTATCTGGGCGGCGTAATTGTGCCGGGCATTGGCATTGCCACGGAAGCCCTTGTACAGCGTGCTTCCAAGCTTCCTCGCGTAGAGCTCGAAAAGCCGAAAAAGGTGATTGGGCGCAACACCGTTCATGCCATGCAAGCCGGCATCGTATTCGGTTATGCAGGACAGGTCGATGGCCTGGTTAAACGCATAAAAGCCGAGATGGGAACGGACAATGTTAAGGTTATCGCCACGGGGGGAATGGCTGAGCTGATTGCCGGCGAAACGGAATCCATCGAAGAGATTTCTCCCCTCTTGACGCTGGAAGGCTTGCGTATTATTTACGAGCGTAACTAGAACCGGTATAAAACCGTTAGATATTACAAACAACCAGAAAGACAAGGAGGCCTCAAGATGGGTAATCAAAAAGACCGTATGCTGCGGGGAACGGCGTTAAACGGGAAAGTGCGGGCATTTGCCGTTCGGACAACCGATCTGGTGGAAGAGCTTCGCCGAAGACACGATACGTTCCCTGTCGTCACAGCCGCTTTGGGCCGCACCGTGTCAGCAGCAGCGATGATGGGAGCTATGCTGAAGGGAGATGAGCGTCTTAGCATTCAGGTTCGCGGCGATGGGCCGATCGGTCTGATTGCGGCGGAGAGCAATGCCAAGGGCGAGGTACGCGGTTATGTCAAAAATCCGCATGTGGAGCTGACGAATATACGTCCGGGCAAGATGGACGTAGCCGCTGCGGTAGGGACCACCGGTCAGATTGATGTAGTCAAGGACTTCGGATTGAAGGAGCCTTACCGTGGTAGCGTGCCGATTATCTCGGGCGAGCTGGCTGAAGATTTCACGTATTATTTTGCCGTATCCGAACAGACCAACTCGGCGGTAAGCTTGGGCGTCCTGGTTTCGCCGGATTATTCCGTGGCCAATGCCGGCGGCTTCATCATTCAGCTTCTCCCCGGCGTTAGCGATGAAGAGATTACGGAGATCGAGCTGGCGTTAAGCAAGATTCCTCCGATCACCGAGATGCTGGAGGAAGGGCTGGATCTCGAGGATATCCTGAAACGCGTCGTTCCGGATGTGACGATTCTGGAGGAAACGGAAGTCTACTTCAGCTGCGACTGCTCGCATGAGCGGGTGGAGCGCGCACTGATCAGCCTGGGACGGGAAGAGCTTGAGCAGATGATCGAAGAGGACGGCAAAGCAGAGGTTTCCTGCCATTTTTGCAATGAACGATATACGTTTGACCGAGAACAGCTTAAATCCGTGCTAGAGCGGGCCAAATCTTAATGTTGGGATGAGCGACCGTGATGACGAGACAAGAGAAGGGATTGTGGGCGACCGTCATTGTCTTGACAGCATGCGTATTGGGTATGGGGGGCTGGATGCTGTTTTCCGGGGGCTTTTCGCAGGAGGCTTCTCCGCCGTGGAAAGCAGGCTCCCAGCCCGTTGCATCCATCCAGGACAGGGCGATTACCGAAGACGAGTGGGTTGACGAGCTGAAGAAGAGATATGGGCGCGAAATGCTGATGACCATGCTGAATCGGCACGCCGTGGCGCTGGAAGCGAAAGCGAAGGGCATTGATGTGACGGCAGCGGAAGTCGAGACGGAAATCGAAGTCATGAGCCGAAGCTATGGCTCTAAGGAACGGTTCTTATCGGAAATGGAAGATCAGCTTGGCATTACGGAGAGTGAGTTAAAGACGGAGACGACATATCGGCTCCTGCTTGAGAAAATTGCGACTTCCGATGTTCACATCGAGGAGCAGCAAATCGATTCGTATCTGGAACAGTACCCTGATCAATTTCGACCCAAGAAACAGCTGAATTTATCCATGATTGAAGTCGCTTCGGAAGATGAGGCGGAACGCGTCATGGATCGGTTGGAGAATGGGGAGGATTTTGCGGATCTCGCAGCTCAGGTATCCCTTGACGAGTACACTCGGGAAGACGGCGGACAGATCGGCTTGGTAGAAGAGGATGACCCTTTTTTGCCGCCAGAGCTGCTTGAAGCAGCGTTATCGCTCGAGCCCGGGGATATTGCGGGACCTGTATCGCTCACGGACACATATGCCATAGTATATGTTAAGGATATTATTGAGCCTCAAGCTCCTAGCGAGGAAAGTATCCGGAAGGCGGTTCGCAAGCAGCTGGCCCTGGAGCAGTCGGTGTCCTTATCGGAATTGGAGCGGCAGCTTCGCGAGAAATACGAGGCACGGATCAGTGCGGGTACGGTTACGCTGTAAATAGAGCAACAACATGAGGAAAGCTCGCTGTGGCGGAGAAAGATCTGGCTGCAGGAGCTTTTTTCGCTGTAGTTAATGCCTAAGCTTGGATGGCTGCGGAAAATTGGCGGTTATCCGGCATGAAGTCCTCCGAAGGATTTCGCGTTCGGCTCGTTCGTGAGTCGCAGGAAAATTCACCTAGAAATGTTGATTTTCGAGCAGCTGGATATTGACAATGGCCTGTAACGTTGATAAGATGAAGGTACAAAAACCTACCTTTTTACTCGGATATTGGAGAGCCATTGAACATCTGGAATTTTATTAATTTGCCGGCTCCCATTTTTTTAACATCGAGAACCTACAAATTCATGATTCGACATTCGAATGAATAACACCATTATGTATTCACTATTTTTATCCAGATCCATATTTAGAGGAGGTCTTCATTCATGGCAAAAGTCGTAAATAATGTGACAGAATTAATCGGTGAAACACCGCTCGTCCGTTTGAACCGGATCGTACCGGAGGATAGCGCAGAGATCTATCTGAAGCTGGAATACCAGAACCCGGGCGCCAGCGTTAAAGACCGGATCGCGATCAGCATCGTGGAAGAGGCAGAGAAGGATGGACGTTTGAAGCCGGGCGATACGATTATTGAAGCGACCAGCGGTAATACCGGCATCGGCTTAGCTATGGTGGCAGCGGCCAAAGGCTATAAAGCGGTTATCGTCATGCCTGAAACCATGAGCTTGGAGCGCCGGAACCTGCTGCGTGCTTACGGAGCGGAACTGGTCCTGACACCGGGATCGGAAGGAATGAACGGAGCCGTTAAGAAGGCCGAAGAAATCCTGAAGGAAAATGCCGGATTCTTCATGGCCGAGCAGTTCAAGAACCAAGCCAACGTGAAGATCCACCGTGAAACGACTGGTCCGGAAATCGTTGAAGCGATCCAATCGATCGGCGGTTCCCTGGATGCGTTCGTGGCTGGCATCGGAACAGGCGGTACGATTACAGGCGCTGGGGAAGTGCTGAAAGAGCAATACCCTGACATCAAGATTATTGCGGTGGAGCCTGCTGCATCGCCAATCCTTGCCGGTGGCAAGCCAGGCCCTCACAAAATCCAGGGCATCGGCGCAAACTTCATCCCGGAAATATTGAACCAAGAAGTCTACGATGAAATCGTCCATGTAGAGAATGACGATGCCTTTGAAACTTCCCGCCGCGTGGCGAAGGAAGAAGGCGTTCTTGGCGGTATTTCCTCCGGTGCGGCTGTATATGCTGCCTTGAAGGTCGCCAAAGAGCTTGGTAAAGGCAAGCGGGTTGTTGCTATCATTCCAAGTAACGGAGAGCGTTACCTGAGCACGCCGCTCTATAACTTCGAATAAAATGATCTGGAATAGGCTGTGCATTTTCATCTCACCCAAGTGAGGTAATGTACTGCGAGAAGGGAGCCCTCAATGTGTTTTTTATAGCATTGAGGGCTTTTTGCGTATACTACTCCCTAAGATAACGCTTTAATGGATTCAAGGGCTGACCGCTTCAAAAATTATTGTTGGACAAGCCTCTATTTAGGGTTTTCAAGAGAAGCGGGATACAGTATACTGACAGGCAACAGTAAGGCTTTTGAAGACTAAGGGAGGATCGGCATGGATAGAAGAGTGGAGCTGGCCCAGTGGCAGGCATGGGCTAAAGAGGGCTGGTCCGTCGTTCCCTATCTGGTTCAATATAAAGGAGCAACACGAGGATTACCCCTGTCATGGAGACATGCTTGGAAAGAAGCATCGCCTTATGCCTTTGTGCTGGAGAGCGGCAAGGGTGGACGCTACACGTATCTTGGGTTACGACCGGTGTCCATTTTGCAGGGAAAAGGAAGCCAGGGCGAGGTCGTCGAAATGTCAGGCGGATTGCGAACGCAGATAACGGGAGAGCCGCTGCATCTGTTGGAGCAGTGGATGAAAGCGTGGAAATCACCCCGAGTGCCGGGATGGCCGGACTTTCGGGGAGGCTGTGCAGGCTTTCTGAGCTACGATGTCATCCGCTCGATCGAGCAGCTGCCCGTGATGGCAAAGGATGAGCCCGGCTTTCCGGATTATTTGTGGATGCGCATGGAAGAAGTCTGGATTTACGATCATGCGGATGACAGCCTATACTGCTCGGTGCATGTTCCTCTGCCTTGGGCTTTCGGGAGCGGGGAAGATTCGAAGGAAGCGACGGCGATTGAGGATTCAGCGGATGTTTCTGAAGGTTCGGAGCTCTCACAGGGGCAGGAAGGGATTTTGGAGGAATTATATGAGAAGGCCGCCTTAAGAGCCGAATCGATGCTCTCCCAATGGAATCAAATGTACGGAACGGGACCAGAGAACGATTCGAGATCCGAAGATGAACGGATGCGGCAGGAACGATGGAAGAAAGCGCAGGAGCTGTCAGGGCCGAATGTGGAGGTCTGGGATCGGCTGGAGATTGATTTTTCGCAGGAAGCGTTCGAGCAGGCGGTTCTCTCGATCCAAGAATATATTCGGCAGGGCGATGTTTTTCAGGTCAACTTGTCTCTTCGCCGGCATCTGCAGCTCCATGCGGAACCTTCCGATATTTACGAGTGGCTGCGCATTCTGAACCCTTCGCCTTATATGGGGTATTTATCCTCGCCAGGCTTCAGTTTGGCTAGCGGCTCACCGGAATTGCTGGTGAAGCTGGATGGCGATACCGTGTCAGCCCGGCCGATCGCGGGTACCCGGCGCCGGGGGAGAAATCCGGAAGAGGACGCGGCCATGGAAGCGGAGCTGCTTGGCAGCGAGAAGGAACGGGCTGAGCATATTATGCTGGTCGACCTGGAGCGGAATGACATCGGCCGCATAGCCGAATACGGGACGGTGCATGTTCCGGAGCTGATGACCGTGGAGAGGTACTCGCATGTCATGCATTTGGTGTCCCAAGTGGAAGGGCGGATTGCTGAGGGCAACAATGCATATGATGTCATTGCGGCAGCGTTCCCTGGCGGCACCATTACCGGCGCGCCCAAAATCAGGACCATGGAAATCATCGAAGAGCTGGAGCCCGTGACGCGGGGGCCTTATACCGGCTCCATGGGCTGGATCGATTATAACGGCGATATGGAGCTTAACATTATTATCCGGACCCTCGCCGTGAAGGATGGGGTCGGTTACATTCAGACAGGTGCTGGGATCGTCATTGATTCCGATCCTTATCGGGAATACCGGGAGTGCCATAACAAGGCCAAAGCTTTGATAGCGGCGCTGATGTGCAGTGAAGAAGAAGCCGCAGCGGCAGCTGCCTATATAGGGGGAAAATAACATGATACTTGTCATCGACAATTATGATTCGTTTACGTATAACCTGGTTCAATATTTGGGAGAGCTCGGCGAGGAAGTCAAGGTTTACCGGAATGATGAGATCGACATCGCCGGCATCGAAGCGTTGGCGCCGGACCATATCCTGATATCGCCGGGACCGTGCACGCCGAATGAAGCGGGCATCAGTCTGGACGTGATTTCGCATTTCAAAGGGATCATTCCGATCTTCGGCGTCTGCCTCGGCCATCAGGCGATCGGGCAGGCCTTTGGCGGCAACGTCATTCGTGCGGAGCGCCTCATGCATGGGAAAACATCCGCCATCCAGCACACAGGAGAGTCGGTCTTCACAGGTTTGCCGGTTCCGTTCACCGCAACGCGATATCACTCGCTGATCGTTGAGAAGGAGACCCTCCCCGAGGAGCTGGAGATTACCGCCTGGACGGAAGAGGGCGAAATCATGGGGCTGCGGCACAAGCATTATCCCGTGGAAGGCGTACAGTTTCATCCGGAATCCATCATTACCGACCATGGCCATCAGATGCTGCGCAACTTCCTGAAGCGCACGGCTGGCGCCAAGGCATGAAATATATAGGCATGAACGGCGGCATCGTTGAAGCTGCCGACGCGGTCATACCTGTGATGGATCATGGGCTTTTGTACGGAATGGGTCTATTCGAAACCTTCCGCACATATCAAGGGAAGCCCTTTTTGCTAGAGCGGCATTTGAACCGGCTGACGGACAGCTGCCGGGAGCTCGGAATCGCCCACAAGGCGGATGCCGAGAGGATCAGCGGCTGGATTGCGGAGCTGATGGAGGCGAACGGCCTTCAGGATGCCTATATACGGTACACCGTAACCGCAGGAGAAGGCTTGCTCGGTTTGCCGGCCGGAGATTATGCGAAGCCGGCCGAGATATTATTCGCCAAGGAGCTGCCGGCCGCCAATGCTGCGCTCTACGAGACTGGCAGAGCCATGAGGCTGCTGTCCCTACCGCGGAACACGCCGGAATCAGCGGTCCGGATGAAATCCCTGCATTATATGAACAATATACTCGCAAAGCGGGAATTGGCAAGATATCCGGAACCATCGGGTGGTCCGGCAGAAGGGCTGATGTTAACTTCGGCGGGAGACGTGGCCGAAGGCATCGTCAGCAACGTCTTTTTCGTCAAGAAAGGGCGTTTATATACGCCGGAGGTGGGTACGGGCATTTTGCCGGGGATTACCCGGGCGGTGGTGCTGGAATTGGCTGCCGATCTTGGCATTGAGGCCGAAGAAGGCCGTTATGGTTGGGATGTATTTGCCGGAGCGGATGAAATATTTACGACAGGCTCTGTTCAGGAGATTGTTCCGGTCACGACGTTGATTGGAGTTGAAGGTGAGGCACTGACCATCGGACAAGGAGTGGCCGGCCCGATAACCCGTACATTGCTGTATGCGTATAGAAGGAAAGCAGGGCTTGATATATGAAAACAACCATCTATGAACGTGAATATCGTTTGAGCAAGGACGCTTCGTTAAAGCTCGGTCAGTCGACGCTCATTATGGGCATATTGAATGTGACGCCGGATTCGTTCTCGGACGGAGGCCGCTATAACGACACGGAGCGAGCCGTGGAGCATGCGCTTCAGCTGATTGAGGAGGGAGCCGACATCATCGATATCGGCGGGGAATCGACGCGGCCGGGACACGAGCCGGTTGGAGCTTCAGTGGAGCTTGCCCGCGTAATCCCGGTTATTGAAGCTATTCACCGGCACGCGCCGCAAATTCCGTTGTCGATTGACACCTATAAAGCGGAAGTGGCGCGCCAGGCTATTGGAGCGGGGGCTCATATCATCAATGATATCTGGGGCTTTAAAGACGATCCTGATATGCCTAAGACGGCGGCAAAGCTTGGATGCCCCGTCATTCTTATGCATAATCGCCGCGATCGAAATTACACGAATTTGATAGAAGACGTAAAACGCGATTTGCTGGAAAGCGTCGAAATTGCGCGCGCTGCCGGTGTGCAGGATCACCAAATTTTACTTGATCCGGGCATCGGGTTTGCTAAGGACTATGACGAGAACATGAAAGTGATGGCATCTCTCGATCAGCTTGTGGGGCTGGGGTTTCCGGTACTGCTGGCTACCTCCCGCAAAAGGTTTATCCAAACCGCGCTTGGCGCTCCGGCACAAGACGTGCTGGAAGGAACGGCAGCCACCGTCGCATACGGGATTTCGCAAGGCTGTCAGATCGTTCGGGTGCACGACGTGAAGCATATGAAACGGACAGCGATGATGTGCGATGCCATGACTTACGCTTCAACGGAGCTTCAACGCAACTAATTTTTTGGGATCAAGGATGGAAGGGCGGAGTAGGAGATGGATAAAATGATACTGAGCCGCATGGAATACTACGGTTACCACGGTGTGTTTGAGGAAGAGCGGAAGCTGGGCCAACGTTTCTATGTGGATCTTGAGCTGGAGATGGATTTAAGCAAAGCCGCGAAGACGGATGATCTGACGTTAACGGTAAATTATGCCGAAATTCACGAACTCCTGCTGGAGATTATGCGGACGGAGTCGTTCCGCCTGATTGAAGCTTTAGCGGAGCATATTGCATCTAAGGTATTGGACACTTATACTATTATCGATGCTTTAACGGTCCGATTGACGAAGCCGCACCCGCCTTTTGACATTCATTTTGAAGGTGTGACCATTGAGCTGCACCGGACCAGGAAGTGAGACGATCATGAATTCACACGCCACCTCTGAGTGTTCAGAGGCTTATATTGCTTTAGGGGCCAATTTGGGAGACCGCGAGGGGAACCTGATGGAGGCTTTGGAACGGTTGGATGAAGTGCCAGGCATTGAGGTAGAGCGCGTATCCAATCTGTATGAGACCGAACCGGTCGGTTACGTGGATCAGCCGATGTTCCTTAATATGGCCGCAGCCGTGTCGACATCGCTGAGTCCTCATGAGCTGCTTGCCGTAATGCAGCAAATCGAGAAACAGCTCGGCCGGGTCCGTCATATTCACTGGGGACCTCGGACGGTGGATCTGGATCTGTTATGGATGGAAGGACGCCGCCTGGATACGCCGGACCTCGTTCTGCCGCATCCCCGCATGCAGGAACGGGCTTTCGTTCTCAGGCCGCTGGCCGATATCGTGTCTGAGCTTGAACCTTCTGGTCTGTACCCCGTGGTGAAGACAGCACTTGAGAACCTGGAAGGAAAGGAAGGAATTCAGCTTTGGAAAACAAGCAGCTGGCGCAGCGTATCCGCGCTTTCCGAAAATTGAAGGGTTTGACCCAGCAAGAGCTCGCCGAGCGATCCGGTATTTCTCTGGCTGTTCTTGGCGCCATCGAGCGGGGGAACCGTCGTGCCGAGGAGCAGATGCTGGCTCAGATTGCCGACGTGCTGGAGATTACGTTGCAGGAGCTTAAAGAACGGAACTAGATTATCTATCGTGAAGGCGATTCAGGTTTATTTTTTTGAAACCCTGCCATTAATATAGGAAGATGTCTTTTGGATGGGATCTACAAGAATGAGTAAATGTTGCGGACTGGACGATTGCGCGATTCATGGGTATGATGGTTTGGTTTGAAACTTAGGGATCTCACGCTCAAGAAGCGGGATCCTTCGACTATAAATATTTGAAAACAAAGGAGGGGTACATGGAATGGATCAATTGAAAATCGGAAACGTTGAAATGAAAAACCAAGTGGTTCTGGCGCCGATGGCTGGCGTGTGCAATCCGGCGTTCCGATTGATCGCCAAGGAATTCGGCACCGGTCTGGTCTGCGCCGAAATGGTCAGCGGCAAGGCGATCGTTCACGGCAACAAGCGCACCCAGGAAATGCTGTTCGTCGACGAGCGGGAGAAGCCGTTGAGCCTGCAAATTTTTGGCGGCGACCGCGTATCCCTGGTGGAAGCGGCCAAAGTCGTCGATCAGCAGACCAATGCCGATATCATCGACATCAACATGGGCTGCCCTGCACCGAAGGTAACGAAGATGGATGCGGGAGCGCGCTGGCTTCTGGATTCGAACAAAATCTATGAGATGGTCGCGGCGGTTGTCGATGCCGTGAACAAACCGGTCACGGTGAAGATGCGCACAGGCTGGGATAGTGATCATATCTACGCTGTCGAAAATGCGCAGGCTGTCGAACGGGCGGGCGGTCAAGCCGTCAGCGTTCACGGACGTACGCGCGAGCAGCTCTACACCGGGCACGCAGATTGGGACATCATTCGCCAAGTGAAGGAAGCCGTCTCCATTCCGGTTATCGGCAACGGCGACGTAGTGACGCCGGAAGATGCACGACGGATGCTGGATACGACGGGATGTGATGGCGTCATGATCGGTCGTGGAGCGCTGGGCAATCCTTGGATGCTGTACCGTACCGTGGAATACCTGAAGACGGGCCAGCTGCTGTCGGATCCATCTCCGCAGGAGAAAATCCGGATTGCCATCCTGCATATGGACCGGCTGATCGCCCTGCGCGGCGAAGCGGTAGCGGTTAGGGAGATGCGCAAGCATCTTTCCTGGTACTTGAAAGGGCTCAAGGGATCGGCTCGCATTAAAGATATTATTATGGAAGAAACGAAGCGTGATGAATTGGTCAGCCTTCTGAACAACTTTGTGAACAATCTGGAGGTCCATGAAGAATCGGCAAAAAGCGTATACCCTCAAGCCGCTGCGGCGATTGGATGATACGAGGTGCAGGCTGTTAACGGTTGCGTATATGCGACATCCGTGACAGCCTTTGCGCGCATTGACTTTTTGAAATGGTTCCCATATAATCTTTCAGTATAAATTCAAGAAATTGAGCAGGCATCAGAGGGAAGTTCTGATCCCCAAGAATTCGCATATAGTATGTTGATACCGTGGTTTAAATTATTTACATGACAGGAGAATCGGTTAATGAGCGATAAAGAAGTCATTCTTACCCAGGACGGTCTGAAGAAACTGGAGGACGAACTTGAGAATCTGAAGTCTGTGAAGCGCCGCGAGGTGGCTGAGCGGATTAAAGTTGCCATCGGTTATGGCGATATTAGTGAAAACTCCGAATATGAAGACGCCAAGAACGAGCAAGCCTTTATCGAAGGCCGGATTATTACGCTGGAGAAAATGCTCCGCAATGCGCGCATCATCAACAACGATGATATCAATACCGATGTAGTCGGCGTGGGCAACACGGTGATCGTGGAGGATTTGGAATTTGGCGACACGATGGAATATACCATTGTAGGTACGGCCGAATCGGATCCGCTTAACAACAAAATCTCGAACGAGAGCCCTGTCGGCAAAGCGATTATCGGCAAGCAAAAAGGATCGGTTGTGGATGTTAACGTTCCTGCGGGCGTTATTCAATATAAAATTGTAGACATTAAGAAGTAAGTCGGAATGTGGTGTAGAAAGCTTCCTTCGGGGGGCTTTTTTAAATAGGTTAGGGCCGGGTTGAGGGCTTAATGGATGGATGGCATGTCTTGAAATGGCTGCCCTACCGTTAAGTCCTTGCCGAATGTGTACGGGATTCACAATGGAAGCGAAATGAAGGAGATGAATGACGATGACGGAAGAATTGAACAACCAGGAACAAGAACAGGAGTTAAGTGAGCTTTTGCAAATCCGCCGCAACAAATTGGACGAGCTTCGCAAGCTGGGCATCGATCCGTTTGGCGGAAAATACGAAAGAGAACATCACGCAGGTGATATTCTGAAACAGTACGACGAGCTCTCCAAGGAAGAGTTGGAAGAGAAGCAGGTGGAAGTGAACCTGGCTGGACGAATTATGGCTAAACGCGGCATGGGCAAGGCTTCTTTTGCCCATATTCAGGATTTGAGCGGCCGGATTCAGATTTATGTTCGCCAGGATTCCGTTGCAGAAGCGCAGTATGAAGCATTCAGCATCCTTGATCTGGGTGACATCATCGGGGTAAAAGGGGTCTTGTTCAAGACCAAGACCGGTGAAACTACCGTAAAAGTGAAGGAACTGGAGGTTCTTTCGAAATCGCTGTATCCGCTCCCTGAGAAATTCCATGGTTTGAAGGATGTAGAGCTCCGTTATCGTCAGCGTTACGTCGACCTGATCATCAATCCCGATGTGCAGAAAACCTTCATTACCCGTTCCCGGATTATCCAATCGATGCGCCGTTACCTGGATTCCCAAGGCTATCTTGAGGTGGAGACCCCGACCTTGCATTCCATCGCTGGCGGTGCGGCGGCACGCCCGTTCATCACGCATCATAATGCGCTCGATATGGAACTGTATATGCGGATCGCAATTGAGCTCCATCTGAAGCGCCTGATTGTGGGCGGACTTGAAAAAGTGTACGAAATTGGCCGCGTATACCGGAATGAAGGGATCTCTACCCGTCATAATCCGGAGTTTACGATGATTGAGCTTTATGAAGCTTATGCGGACTACAAAGATATTATGGCACTGACTGAGAATCTGATTGCCCATATCGCCCAAGAGGTGCTGGGCACCCAAGTCATTTCCTATCAAGGGCATGAAGTGGACCTGACGCCGCAGTGGCGCCGCGTATCCATGGTGGATGCGGTAAAAGAAGTTGTCGGCGTAGACTTCAGCGTGGATATGTCCAACGAGGAAGCGCATCGTCTTGCCAAAGAACACAAAGTTCCGGTTGAGCCGCATATGACATTTGGTCATATTTTGAACGCGTTCTTTGAGCAATTCGTAGAAGAGACGCTGATTCAGCCGACGTTCGTAACCGGTCACCCGGTTGAGATTTCGCCGCTGGCGAAGAAGAACGACGTGGATCCGCGGTTCACGGATCGCTTTGAGCTGTTTATCGTGGCGCGCGAACACGCCAATGCATTCTCGGAGCTCAATGATCCGATTGACCAGCGTCAGCGTTTTGAAGCGCAGATGAAGGAGAAAGAGCAGGGCAATGACGAAGCGCACGAGATGGATGAAGATTTCCTGCGTGCCCTGGAGTATGGCATGCCGCCAACTGGCGGACTTGGCATCGGGATTGATCGTCTGATCATGCTTCTGACCAACTCCCCGTCCATTCGCGATGTCTTGCTGTTCCCGCACATGCGTAATAAGGAGTAGGTTTTGAAGGTTTTGCTCCTTTCATAGATAGAAAAGAGGCAGTTGGCTATAGCTTTCTATAGTCGACTGCCTCTTTTGTGCATAGAGCGCGTTTTTGTTATGAATGAAAAGCTGTGCTACATTCACTTGGTACAATGCATCGACACGTAATAGCCTGGGTGTTTTGGCGTTGTACTGCTTGGCGCCTATGATACTTGGCTAGGGAACCAACACGAACGGAGCAGCTAAAGATGATGGCCTGCAGTGGACCGTCATTCTGGAGACTCATATACAGCTTCAGTTATACCCTATGCCCCGAGAGGCAGACGGAATTAGATGGACTTAAAGAGTCATTTTAGGCAAGCAAACGGGTGTATAATTTTACCTTATTCTTAATTCGCGAAAAAGGGTTGCATATAGGCGAATGCCATGGTATATTATATTTCCGGCCAAGAAATACGGCCTGGAACA
>NZ_CP096377.1:80000-155000 GCF_053903045.1 Paenibacillus sp. AK002
GAATCCAGCAGGACCATCTGCTAAGGCTAAATACTCCCTAGCGACCGATAGTGAAGCAGTACCGTGAGGGAAAGGTGAAAAGCACCCCGGAAGGGGAGTGAAATAGAACCTGAAACCGTGTGCTTACAAGAAGTCAGAGCCCGATTCTTAAGGGTGATGGCGTGCCTTTTGTAGAATGAACCGGCGAGTTACGTTCCCATGCAAGGTTAAGGCGAGAAGCCGTAGCCGCAGCGAAAGCGAGTCTGAATAGGGCGATGTAGTATGTGGACGTAGACCCGAAACCGTGTGATCTACCCCTGTCCAGGGTGAAGGTGCGGTAACACGCACTGGAGGCCCGAACCCACGTATGTTGAAAAATGCGGGGATGAGGTGGGGGTAGCGGAGAAATTCCAATCGAACTCGGAGATAGCTGGTTCTCCCCGAAATAGCTTTAGGGCTAGCCTCGGAATGAAGAGTCGTGGAGGTAGAGCACTGATTGGGTGCGGGGCCCGCAAGGGTTACCAAGCTCAGTCAAACTCCGAATGCCATAGACTTATATCCGGGAGTCAGACAGTGAGTGCTAAGATCCATTGTCAAAAGGGAAACAGCCCAGACCATCAGCTAAGGTCCCCAAGTGTGTGTTAAGTGGGAAAGGATGTGGAGTTGCACAGACAACCAGGATGTTGGCTTAGAAGCAGCCACCATTTAAAGAGTGCGTAATAGCTCACTGGTCGAGTGACTCTGCGCCGAAAATGTAACGGGGCTAAACACACCACCGAAGCTATGGCTTGATGCTTGCATCAGGGGTAGGGGAGCGTTGTATGTAGGTTGAAGGTGTACCGTAAGGAGCGCTGGACAGCATACAAGTGAGAATGCCGGTATGAGTAACGAAAAGATCAGTGAGAATCTGATCCGCCGAAAGCCCAAGGTTTCCTGAGGAAGGCTCGTCCGCTCAGGGTAAGTCGGGACCTAAGGTGAGGCCGAAAGGCGTAATCGAAGGACAACAGGTTGAAATTCCTGTACCACCGTAAACCGTTATGAACGATGGGGTGACGCAGGAGGGTAGTGACGCGGACTGATGGATGTCCGTCCAAGCAGTGAGGCTGATGTGTAGGCAAATCCGCACATCGATAAGGCTGGGCTGTGATGGGGAGTGAAAATTATAGTAGCGAAGGTCATGATCTCACACTGCCAAGAAAAGCCTCTAGTCAGGTGAAGGTGCCCGTACCGCAAACCGACACAGGTAGGCGAGAAGAGAATTCTAAGGCGCGCGGAAGAACTCTCGTTAAGGAACTCGGCAAAATGACCCCGTAACTTCGGGAGAAGGGGTGCCTCGGTAGGGTGAATAGCCCGAGGGGGCCGCAGTGAAAAGGCCCAAGCGACTGTTTAGCAAAAACACAGGTCTGTGCGAAGCCGTAAGGCGAAGTATACGGGCTGACGCCTGCCCGGTGCTGGAAGGTTAAGGGGAGCGGTTAGGGATTAGTCCCGAAGCTGTGAACCGAAGCCCCAGTAAACGGCGGCCGTAACTATAACGGTCCTAAGGTAGCGAAATTCCTTGTCAGGTAAATTCTGACCCGCACGAATGGCGTAACGACTTGGGCGCTGTCTCAACGAGAGATCCGGTGAAATTTTAATACCTGTGAAGATGCAGGTTACCCGCGACAAGACGGAAAGACCCCATGGAGCTTTACTGCAGCTTGATATTGGATTTGGGTACGATCTGTACAGGATAGGTGGGAGCCTTTGAAGCATGAGCGCCAGCTTGTGTGGAGGCGACGTTGGGATACCACCCTGATCGTATCTAGGTTCTAACCTGGTACCGTGATCCGGTACGGGGACAGTGTCAGGCGGGCAGTTTGACTGGGGCGGTCGCCTCCTAAAGAGTAACGGAGGCGCCCCAAGGTTCCCTCAGAATGGTTGGAAATCATTCGAAGAGTGCAAAGGCATAAGGGAGCTTGACTGCGAGACCTACAAGTCGAGCAGGGACGAAAGTCGGGCTTAGTGATCCGGTGGTACCGCATGGAAGGGCCATCGCTCAACGGATAAAAGCTACCCTGGGGATAACAGGCTTATCTCCCCCAAGAGTCCACATCGACGGGGAGGTTTGGCACCTCGATGTCGGCTCATCGCATCCTGGGGCTGAAGTAGGTCCCAAGGGTTGGGCTGTTCGCCCATTAAAGCGGTACGCGAGCTGGGTTCAGAACGTCGTGAGACAGTTCGGTCCCTATCTGTCGTGGGCGTAGGAAATTTGAGAGGAGCTGTCCTTAGTACGAGAGGACCGGGATGGACGTACCGCTGGTGCACCAGTTGTTCCGCCAGGAGCATGGCTGGGTAGCTACGTACGGACGGGATAAGCGCTGAAAGCATCTAAGCGTGAAGCCCCCCTCAAGATGAGATTTCCCAGTATGTAAGACCCCTTGAAGACGACGAGGTAGATAGGTTGGAGGTGGAAGTGCAGCAATGCATGGAGCTGACCAATACTAATCGGTCGAGGGCTTATCCAAAATATATTTCAATGAGTTGCAAATTCGTTTCGTATCTAGTTTTCAGGTGATCAAGCATCTGAACCGTTTGGTGGCGATGGCGGAAGGGTTCCACGCGTTCCCATACCGAACACGACCGTTAAGCCTTCCAGCGCCGATGGTACTTGGACCGAAGGGTCCCGGGAGAGTAGGACGTCGCCAAGCGAACAACCATAAAGACCGTTATCGAGTAATTCGATAGCGGTCTTTTCCTATATGCCGAAACGTGGATTTCTGATTTCTGGACTATCTCGAGCCGGCTTGGGTGATACTAAACGACAGTCATGCATCGTCTCCGTGATAATGCCTAAAGGGATGCAATATGGCAGGTTAATCTTAAACGTGGATAAGTCTCCATTTAATAGAAGAAAGCTGTTGGTTTGTCCACTCCAAAAAGACAGGACAACGCGCTGGATGGATACTTGCGAACTTCAGGAAAAGGGCCAATTCAATCCTTGACAGCCTATGGGCCCTTTGCTAAGATGGCAATAATATATTTCTGAAAATACTTGAAAATGCCGTCCGGTCCAGCTCTGACAGTAGTTGTAGTCCGCAGGAAGACGACAAAAAGGAGGAATAACCCAGGTGTGGGAAGATAAGTTTAGCAAGGAAGGCTTCACTTTTGACGATGTATTGTTGGTTCCTAGAAAATCCGAGGTACTTCCAAAAGAAGTGGATGTTAGCACCAAATTGAGCGAGCACGTGAAATTGAACATCCCGCTCATTAGTGCAGGTATGGACACCGTTACGGAAGCTCCTTTGGCCATTGCCATTGCTAGAGAAGGCGGAATCGGCATTATTCATAAAAATATGACGGTTGAACAACAGGCGGAAGAAGTAGATCGGGTGAAGCGCTCGGAAAGCGGAGTCATCACCAATCCATTCTCGCTTCATGCCGATCATCTTGTATCCGACGCTGAGAAACTCATGGGCAAATTCCGGATTTCCGGGGTTCCGATCGTGGATGAGAACAATAAGCTGATCGGGATTTTGACGAATCGTGATCTTCGTTTTGTTCATGATTACAATACGGTTATCAGCGAAGTGATGACCAGCGAGAACCTGGTTACCGCTCCGGTTGGAACGACCCTTCAGGATGCCGAAATGATCCTGCAGAAGCATAAAATCGAGAAGCTGCCTTTGGTGGACGACGATAATGTTCTTAAGGGACTTATCACGATTAAAGACATTGAGAAAGCGATTCAGTTCCCTAGAGCAGCTAAGGATGCTCAGGGCCGCCTGCTTGTAGGTGCAGCGATCGGAATCTCCAAAGATACCTTCGAAAGAGCAGAAGCGCTTGTGAAAGCCGGTGTAGACGTCATAACCGTTGATTCCGCTCACGGTCATCACATCAATATTATTGATTCCGTACGCAAACTGCGCGAATTGTATCCGGAGCTGACCATTATCGCGGGTAATGTGGCTACAGGCGAAGGTACGCGAGAGCTTATCGAAGCCGGTGCATCCGTCGTTAAAGTGGGAATCGGTCCTGGATCCATCTGTACGACCCGCGTTATTGCCGGCATTGGCGTACCGCAAATCACGGCCATCTATGACTGCGCAACGGTTGCTAAAGAGTACGGCGTACCGATTATCGCAGACGGCGGTATCAAATACTCCGGAGAAATTACAAAAGCCATCGCAGCCGGCGCCAGTGCCGTTATGCTGGGCAGCATGTTTGCAGGAACGGAAGAAAGCCCGGGCGAAGCCGAGATCTACCAAGGACGCCGTTTCAAGGCTTATCGGGGCATGGGTTCCCTTGCTGCCATGAAACAAGGCAGTAAAGACCGTTATTTCCAAGATGATGACAAGAAATTGGTACCGGAAGGCATCGAGGGCCGTGTAGCTTATAAAGGGCCATTGGCAGATACCATCCACCAGCTGATCGGTGGATTGCGTTCCGGCATGGGGTATTGCGGAACGCAAAACCTGGAGGAGCTGCGGAATGATACCCAATTTATCCGCATTTCCGGGGCTGGTCTCCGCGAGAGCCATCCGCATGATATTCAAATCACCAAAGAAGCGCCTAACTATTCCTTGTAATTCACGGATAAGAATAAGGATACACAGTATATGTCATTTATTTCCTGGACAAGCTGGATGAAATTCATCTAGCTTGTCTTTTTTTGATACCCCCCCTATGATAGAATAGAACAAGTTAATGACTTATTGAGAATTAGAGGGGAGTAATTCCATTGATAGACAAGTCTATAAAGAAGAATAAGCGACAACGAATTCAAAGAACGCTGGCATCCTTGATGCTCTTTAATATACTATGTTTCTCTGCTGCGCCTGCGGTTTCGCTCGCTGCGCCTAATATGCTGGCTACAGCGGATACAACCAAAGCTACGGAAGACAAAGCGGCAACGGACAAGGCTGCGACGAATAATGCGAAGCCGGACAAAGTGCCATCGGTCGATCAGTTGGGCTTGGAAGTGAGCTCTGCCGTCTTGATCGAGCCATCTACGGGCCAGGTGCTGTTATCCATAAATGCGGATGAAGCATTGCCGCCGGCAAGCATGACGAAGATGATGACGGAATATATCGTGGCAGAGAAGGTAAAACAAGGCGAGTTAGCTTGGGATGACGTAGTCACGGTAGGGGAAAATGCTGAAAAAACCGTGGGCTCACGGATATTTTTAGCTGAAGGCGACCAACATACAGTGGAAGAGCTCTACATAGCCATGGCTGTCGGCTCGGCGAATGATGCAACGGTAGCATTGGCTGAACATATCGCTGGTTCCGAAGCAGAGTTTGTTACCATGATGAACGATACGGCGAAAAAGATGGGATTGAAGACCGCTTTCTTCATTAATTCCACAGGCCTTAGCCGTGCAGATATGCCTGAGAAATACCGTCCTGCAGAAGATAAAGAAACCGTAATGTCGGCAATGGATACTGCATTACTTGCCAAGTATATCGTCGAGGATCATCCTGACTTTGCTAGATTTACAGCCATTCAATCGCATAAATTCCGGCCGCGGGATACGAGTCCGATCATCAACTACAACTGGATGCTGGAGGCCAACAAAAGCATTACGAACTTCAAGGCCTATGCTTACGAAGGTTTGGACGGTTTGAAAACCGGTCATACCAATGCGGCGGGTTATTGCTTTGCCGGTACCGCTGAGCGTGACGGCATGCGCTTGATCAGCGTGGTTATGGGAACGAAATCCGAAGGGGCTCGCTTTAAGGAAACCAAAAAAGTCCTTGATTACGGCTTTGACAACTTCGAAGTGAAGGAAGTCCAAGCAGCCGGAGCAACCGTGCAAGGGTTTGAAACCGTCGAAGTGAAGAAGGGCAAAGGTAAGGAAGCTGGGCTGGTGACCGATAAAGCCCTCACATTTGTTGTGCCTAAAGGCTCTAGCGGAAAGAACATTACCTTCGAAGCCAAACTGGATTCTTCCAGCGTGACGGCGCCTGTCGCTAAGGATACGAAGGTGGGCACGGCAACCTACTCATACAAAATCGAAGGCATGAAGGAAACCCAGACCGAAACGGTGAATCTCATCACGGCAGACGAGGTAGAGAAGGCTGGCTGGTTCAAGCTGTTCCTCCGTGCGATCGGTGACTTTTTCGCGGATTTGTTTGATTCCATCAAAAATCTTTTCTAAGCAGCCGATAAATTCCGAGTAAATGGGTTGTGTATTTGATTTTGATGCGGTAAAATATCAAGTTAGATTCATTGCAAGTATGCACCATACGGGTATAGACCATATCGTCAGGGAATGCTCTAAATGGCGATGAGATACAACATATAATCGGGAGGCTAGGGGACATGGAAACAGGAACATCTACTGTAAAAAGAGGTATGGCGGAAATGCAAAAAGGCGGCGTCATTATGGACGTCATGAATGCGGAACAAGCGAAAATCGCTGAAGCTGCCGGTGCTACGGCGGTTATGGCGCTGGAACGCGTTCCTTCCGATATTCGCGCTGCTGGGGGAGTAGCACGGATGGCTGACCCAACCATCGTTGAGGAAGTCATGAAAGTCGTATCCATTCCAGTTATGGCCAAGGCTCGTATCGGTCATTACGTTGAAGCGAAAGTGCTTGAATCTCTCGGCGTGGATTACCTCGATGAGAGTGAAGTGCTGACGCCTGCGGATGAAGTGTTCCACATCGACAAATGGGATTTCACCGTACCGTTCGTATGCGGCGCGAAAGATATCGGTGAGGCGCTGCGTCGCATCGGCGAGGGCGCATCCATGATCCGTACGAAGGGCGAGCCGGGAACAGGCAATATCGTGGAAGCTGTTCGCCATATGCGCTTGATCAACAGCCAGATTCGCAAGGTTCGCAACATGTCGAAGGACGAACTATATGCCGAAGCCAAAAACCTCGGTGTTTCCTATGACCTCCTGAAAGGCGTTCATGAGACGGGCAAGCTGCCTGTCGTTAACTTTGCCGCCGGTGGCGTGGCCACCCCTGCGGATGCCGCATTGATGATGCATCTGGGCGCTGATGGCGTTTTTGTAGGATCCGGTATTTTCAAATCCGAAAACCCTGAGAAATTTGCTCGTGCGATCGTTGAAGCGACGACGCATTATGATGATTATAAATTGATTGCTGAAGTATCCAAGAACCTGGGTGCTCCAATGAAAGGCATCGAGATATCCAAGCTTAGTCCGGCTGAGCGCATGCAGGATCGCGGCTGGTAAGAGAGAAGGGGTAACATGAAGGTCGGCGTACTGGCACTCCAGGGTGCCGTTGCAGAGCATATTCGAAGCATTACGCTTGCTGGCGCCGAAGGGGTGCCGATCAAGAAGGTCGAGCAGCTGGACGGCATTGACGGCTTGATTATCCCTGGCGGTGAGAGCACGACGATTGGCAAGCTCATGCGAAAGTATGATTTTATGGATGCGCTTCGTCAGTTTTCAGCCCAAGGCAAACCGATATTCGGAACCTGCGCCGGACTGATTGTGCTGGCCGAGCGAATTCAAGGCGACGAAGAGGCGCATTTGAAGCTGATGGACATCACGGTGGCGCGGAACGCATTCGGACGTCAGCGTGAAAGTTTCGAGACCGATTTGCCGGTGAAGGGCATCGATGAAACGGTGCGAGCCGTCTTCATCCGCGCTCCGCTCATTCTGGAAGTGGGACCGGGCGTTGAGGTTCTGTCCACGTATAAGGATGAGATCGTCACAGCCAGACAAGGGCATCTGCTTGCGGCTTCCTATCATCCGGAGCTGACAGACGATTACCGGCTCCATCAATATTTTGTGGAGATGGTTCGCTCCCGAGCGACGGCGCCACAGGCGTAACGTAATAGTTTCAGTAGAAGACATCTTGACTCTTTGGCAGTATGTAGGAGTCAAGTTGTCTTTTTCGCTGAAATGCAATAAGATGTATCGTATGCAACAACGTACAATGCAGCCTTGTCCCAAGGCTTTTTATCAACAGGTAGGGCAGCTGCTTCGATATACTTGATGGATGTTTTACTTTAGGAGGGTTTCCCGTGTTAGACGTAAAAATATTGCGCAGCGAGTACAGTCGTGTTGAAGAAGCGCTGAAGAATCGAGGCAAATCGCTCGATTTGATTGCGGATTTTCCTAAGCTTGACGCCCGGCGCCGGGAATTGCTGCAGGAAAGCGAAAGTTTGAAGAATCGCCGCAACACCGTGTCGGCTGAAGTAGCCAAGCTGAAGAAAAATCGCGAAAACGCAGATGAGCTGATTCTGGAGATGCGCCAAGTGTCAGACCAGATTAAAGCAATGGATGAGGAAGTTCGAGAGCTGGAAGCCAGTATATCCGAGCTTACTTTGGCGATTCCGAATATTCCCCACGATAGCGTGCCGATCGGCGCCTCGGAGGAAGAGAACGTGGAAATTCGCCGCTGGGCGGAGCCAAAAGCTTTTGATTTCGAACCTAAGGCTCACTGGGAGATTGCCCAGAACCTGAGTATTTTGGACTTTGAAGCAGGCGCGAAGGTTACGGGTTCCCGGTTTACGTTCTACAAGGGTTTGGGTGCACGGCTTGAGCGTGCCTTAATCAGTTTCATGATGGATCTGCACAGCGACAAACACGGCTATGAGGAAATGCTGCCTCCATATATCGTCAACCGGGACAGCTTGTACGGAACGGGTCAACTGCCTAAATTCGAAGAGGATTTATTCAAAATTAGCGATACCGACTATTACCTGATCCCAACGGCTGAGGTTCCTGTAACGAACTACCATCGTGAGGAAATCCTAAATAGCGAAGAGCTGCCTAAATATTACGTCGCATACAGCTCCTGTTTCCGTTCGGAAGCCGGCGCGGCAGGACGCGACACCCGGGGACTTATTCGTCAGCATCAGTTTAATAAGGTCGAGATGGTGAAGATTGTACATCCGGAAACATCGTTTGATGAGCTCGAGAAAATGACGGCGGATGCGGAGCGTGTGCTGCAGCTGCTGAATCTCCCTTATCGCGTCATGACGCTATGTACCGGGGATATGGGCTTCGGCTCCATGAAGACCTATGATCTGGAAGTATGGCTTCCGGAGAGCGGCGTATACCGTGAAATCTCTTCCTGCTCGAATATTGGAGATTTCCAGGCACGCCGTGCCAATATTCGCTTCCGTCCGGAGCCGAAGAGCAAGCCGGAGTTTGTTCACACCTTGAATGGTTCCGGGCTCGCGGTAGGGCGTACGGTTGCGGCCATTCTGGAGAATTATCAACAGGCCGACGGCTCCGTTGTCATTCCGGAAGTGCTTCGCCCTTACATGGGGAATGTTAGCATTATCGAACCTAAGAAATAAGTTGATAACATAGGTTGACTTGTGGTATAATGATTTTTGCACGTGATTCATTTTGCAGCGATCATTTCCACATGGAGAGGTACCGAAGCGGTCATAACGGGGCGGTCTTGAAAACCGTTAGGGGGCAACTCCACATGGGTTCGAATCCCATCCTCTCCGCCATACATATACAAACGTAAGCCGTTTCCTTAGGGGAACGGTTTTTTTATGGCCTCCATGCCTTGTTTGGCAGAGAAATGCATGGAAGCTTCGGATCTATAGCACTTTATGCTTGGGGGACTTGCTGTATAAAACAGCGCCTGTTATCGCAATTTATAGAGAAGGGGAGGTGTGAACATGAACTCAGAACTGAATGTCGACCAGTCGACGCTGGTCAATGCTTGGCAGGAAAGGCTGCCGACCATACTCAAACCGGGGGATCGTGCAGAAGTGGCAGCAGACGAAGGAGATCCGAACGCCATCCGCATTCACATTGGCGCAGCAGGTCGTCAGGAATATTCGTTTGATTTTCAATGCACCTATGTGGATTCCCGGGAAGTGAAGGTCGCTCTGATCGATGTAGAGCGTGACGGCGCGACGACGGATGAGCGCAATGAGAACATACAGGGCATGGTGGGCGATTATACGCGTCATATTCATGAGTGTGCTCAAACGCTGCAGCAAATCACGCATCACTAAGTTCCATGAATGAATGTGAAAGCTGTGATGCTCCTTTTAGGCCGGAGCATCAAGGCCGATTGCGTAGAACAATCGCTGTGATCCATGAAATGGAGGGCTATCAGATGAGTAAACCAAAGTCGATTCCGGTGCCTGAAGCACAGGAACAACCAAGGCAGCGAAAGGACCATGACCGGGGCGGCCAGGAGCCGCTGTCAGGCTCGCACAGAGCGAAGATCCGCAAGCAGGATGGCCATTATAATCCGGAGGGCTAACAGCCTTTAGGAGCAGAATACGAAGACGCCAAAAAGCAAGAATCGAGAGAACTTTCTGTCATTCGACAGGAGGTTCTTTTTTTCGATTTGAAACCTTTTGCATCCAACTTCCGTATTAGTGTTCAAGTGTAATATTTTGGGGCCCCACCTTATTCGCATGTTAAGAAGTTTGAAATTAAGATGGATGGAAAAAGAAAGGAAATAAAATTTCAGTAAATATTCCAGAAAGTGTTTCTCATTTTGGCTAAATGGTTTATGATTAGAAGGTCTGTTATTTTTTTGACTGTTAGAGGGGAGAGAAATTTTAATGAACAAGAAGTTTGCAGCGATCATGCTGACACTGCTGCTCACGGTGACAGTTGTGCTTTCCGGCTGCGCCAAGAAAGAAGAGCCTAAGGCGGCAATGACCAATGCTGCTACGAACGCGATGAAGATGACATCCTACGAAATGAAGAGCAAATTTGTCATTGAAGACCTTCAAGTTAACATACCTGCAGTTGAAGGCGATCCAAGCGTAACACAGGCGATGACGATGTTGAAGAATGCAGAGGTTACACTGGACGGGATCTACCAGGCTGAGCCAATGCAAACCGAAATGAACATGGGTATCAATTTGAAGGGTGACATGGCGATGTCCTTCAACATTGATATGGTGATGACGAAAGAGAAAATCTACGTTAAAGTGCCAAGCATTCCTATGCTGCCGTTCCCGGAAGACGTTGTTGGTAAATTCCTCGTGATGGACATGAAAGAGCTTGCTGAGCAATCCGGCGAAACATTTAACCCAGAAACCCTGGATACCGAGAAGTCCCAAAAATTCGTTAACGAAATCCTTGAAGCTTTGCTGAGCGAATATGATCAAGCAAAATACTTCAAAGAGATCAATGTTAAAGATGCCGGCCTTCCAGAAGGTGTTGACGCTAAACAAGTGGTACAATTCTTTGTAACCAATGATAACCTGAATGAAGCATTGGATATTATGGTAAATAAGGTTGCACCTAAGGTTGTTGATATTGCGGCTAAAGACGAGTACCGCGAATTGCTGGGTCTGACCCAAGAAGACATCGATGCTGCCAAAGCTGAAGTGTCCAACGTCAACCAAGACGAATTCAAAGCGGGCTTGGAAGAAATGCAGAAATACCTGAAGATCAATACATTCAATATCAACACGGCTATCGATAAAAAAGATTTCCCTGCGTACCAAGATGTTGTGCTGAACGTTGATTTCAATGATCCAGAAACCAATGAGAACGTGAAGTTGGCTGTGAAGGGTAGCACCCAATACAACAACATCAACGCGAAACAAGAGTTCAAAATCGGTATTCCAAAAGAAGCTGACGTCATTACGATGGAGCAATTTGAGGAATCCATGAGCCAAATGAGCACTTACTAATATTATTCATCGCAGACAACAAAACCCGGCCGTCATGGCCGGGTTTTCTGTGTTAGTTCCTATTTCGTACATAAGCATCATATTTTCCCGCGTAAACGCCGAAAGAACTGAGTCAGCAACGATGCGCATTCTTCCTGCAGCACGCCATCTACCACGTGCGTCCGATGATTAAAGCGCGGCTCTTGAAGCAGATTCATCAGTGTGCCCGCACAGCCTGCCTTGGGATCGCCCGTGCCGTAGATGAGCTGCGGTACCCGGGATTGGACGATGGCGCCCGCACACATGGGACAAGGCTCCAGCGTCACGTATAATCGACAGTCGAGCAGCCGCCAGGCTCCAAGGTGTCGGCTTGCCTCCCGGATCGCGACCATCTCGGCATGAGCCGTCCCATCGTAAGTCGTTTCACGCAGATTATATCCACGGCCAATAATTTCATCGCCCCGTACGATGACAGCGCCAATAGGAACTTCACCAAGCTCTTCGGCCTTCCGAGCTTCCGCGATGGCTTCTCGCATCCAGCGTTCATGATTTTCGTTATCCACAGCCAGTGGGTCTATTGAATTTGATATCAACCTAAAGTCTCCTTTCGCAGCCCGCTAAAACCCTGTATTTATACCCAATGTTCAACGAACATTTATTCGTTTGTTAACATGATGTGGACAGAATTGTGGATAACTAAAAATTTATACACAAAGTTATGCACATTATCCCCAGATAAGTTGTGTATTTGTGCGCAATCTGTGGATACGTCGTTTTGTTATCAGGATTAGCCTCTTATATTGTAAGGATTCCTTATTTCAATAGCAATGCGATTGCGGAAAAAACCCGTCAGCCGCAGCACGGCTTGTCTTTTCAAACGTTCGTGATCAAGGTATCATGAGGGTATATATTTACAAGTCGTCGATGTGACAGCAGAAAGGTGAAGATGCCACTTGTCGATTAAGACGAAATTATCGATGATCATGTCCATATCGGTATTATTTATCCTTCTGCTTAACATTACGCTGAATTATTACACGACCCAGGAAAACCTGCAGCAGGATAGTGAAACCAAAATGGTGATGGCCGCTACGCAGATCGCCATTACGGTTCAGCAAACCGGCTTTAGCTCTGCGTATGTGGATAACATTTTCGGTGATATGCTGAAGGTCGCCGCAGTCAATGCGGCAAAGGCCTTAGATCCCGATATTAACAATATAACCAATCAGCAATTGGCCGAATTAAGTAAGGAGATCGGTGTCACCCACATTTCGCTGCTGGTTCGAGCCAACGATGATATCGTTGTTGCCCGTTCCTCCTCCCAAGACGAAATCGGCCTTTCCACAAAAAACTGGGGTTATTGGCATACCGCATTTCTGGAATTGTTCCAGCATGGCAAAGTGGTATCCGTTACGGAGGGGCAGCGCGCCGAGCATTTCTGGTCCGGACCGTTCGAGTTCTCCACATCCAATCCGGAGTTCATTGATAAATGGGGATACTATTATGATGGCAAGCGGAATTATATTATCGATCCCTACATCCGGAATTCGAATATCAAGGATTTTGTGAAGATCACAAGCCCGAACACTGTGGTGGAGGAGACATTGAAATCGAATCCGCGGATATTGGAAGTGACGGGCATCAACCCTGAAACGTTTGGCAATGAATATATGAGGGAGGATGGAACGGACGAAGTTCACCGCAAGCTCCGCAATCGTCCGATTACGTTCGGCACCTACAATTATGGGAGCCTGGATCAAGATACGGAAGCCGTGCAGAGGGCCGTGTCTACCAGCGACAATGTGGTGTTTGTCAGCACGATCAATAATAAGAAGGTGTTAAAAAGCTTCATTCCCATCCTGTCCGAAAATAAACCGACCAGCGTGATCAGTGTCGTCATGGATTATGAAGCCATCTCTTCCGTGATGAGGGAGCAGATGATCAGTCTGGTGGCTATTTCACTGGTTTTGCTCGAAATCGTGATTTTTGGCAGTTACATTGTAGCGGGTTATTTTACGAAGCCGATTCAGGCCATCCTGGGCACCGTAAACGATGTATCGGATGGTCACTTCGATCGTAGACTCGAGGTTAGCAGCCGGGACGAGCTGGGGCAGCTTGCAGGCCGCATCAATGCCATGACCCGCAATCTGGGTACCTACACGAGCCAGTTGAAGCAGATGGTCGATGAGAACCAGTCCGTTAAAGAATATTTAGAGTCCGTTATCAATCAGACGGCCGATGCCATTCATACAACCGATACCTATGAACGCGTGATTAGCGTGAATAAAGCGTTTGAGCAATTATACGGCTGGAAGGCGCACGAAGTGGTCGGGCGGAAGCTTGCGCTTGTGCCTCCGGCCAAAGAGGAAGAGGAGAAGGAACGCATCCGTCGTTTGCGGGCTGGTGAGCGGCTTCCGCCGGTGGAGACGGTCCGTCTGCGCAAGGATGGAAGCACGATTGAAGTGAGCATCAGCACCTCGCTTGTGCGGGACGAGAACGGCGAGGTTACCTCCATGATTAGCGTATCCCGCGATGTGACGGAACGCAATCGGATTGAGGAACTGCTGCGGCGTTCGGAGAAGCTCAATACCGTGGGGCAGCTGGCTGCAGGGGTTGCGCATGAAATCCGGAATCCGCTTACGACCCTCCGAGGATTTTTGCAGCTTCAACAGCAGACTCACCAAGCGAATCCCGATCATATCGACCTGATGCTGTCCGAGCTGGACCGAATCAATCTGATTGTCAGTGAATTTCTGATATTAGCCAAGCCACAGGCGATTAATTTCCAGGAGAGGGACGTGGGCATCATTATGGGGGATGTCATCTCCTTCCTCGACAGCCAGGCGCATCTGTACGGCATCGAGTTCAAATTGGATTTTATTGAAGAACCGACCTTTGTGCATTGTGAAGAGAACCAGCTCAAACAGGTGTTCATAAATCTGCTCAAGAATGCCATTGAAGCCATGCCGGAAGGCGGCAATATATGGATTAGGCTTACACGCCCGCAGGTCGATCAGATACAGATCGATATTCGGGATGAAGGTCAAGGCATTCCGGAAGACATGATGCCGCATCTTGGCGAACCGTTTATTACGAATAAGGAAACGGGCACAGGCCTCGGGTTGATGGTAAGCCAGCGCATTATCCAGGGCCACCGGGGAACGATGGAAATCGAGAGTGAAGTTGGCGTAGGCACGAGAGTAAGTATTGTCCTGCCTGCGGTACCGCAGAAAACAATCGAAGGCTGAACATGAAGTAGTTACAGATAAGGGGATGGCATCTTTGAGAATCAATAAATTTATCAGCGAAACGGGTTATTGCTCGCGTCGTGAAGCGGACAAGCTGGTGGAGAGCGGGAAGGTCACCATTAACGGCGTGGTTGCGGTATTGGGCAGCCAGGCCGAGGAAGACGACGATGTGCGGATCCAGGGAAAGCCGCTTCAGGACAAGAAGAAGCATGTATATATTGCTCTTAATAAGCCGGTCGGGATTACGAGCACCACCGAGTCGCATATTAAGGGCAATATTGTAGACTTCGTAGGCCATAACGAACGGATTTTTCCCATTGGACGATTGGATAAGGACTCCGAAGGACTGATCTTGTTAACGAATGACGGAGATATCGTCAATAAGATCCTTCGCTCCGAAGGAAAACATGAGAAAGAATATATTGTGACGGTGGACCGTCCGGTAACGGAATCCTTCCTTCGCGGAATGGCCGGCGGCGTCAAAATTTTGGGGGAGATAACGCTCCCCTGCGAGGTCACGCGAATGTCCGAACGCGTATTCCGAATCATTCTGACGGAGGGGAAAAATCGGCAAATCCGCAGAATGTGCAGCGCTTTTGGTTATGAGGTTCGCAAGCTGCAGCGAATCCGGATTATGAATATCCGACTTGGCAGCCAACGTATCGGCTCATGGCGCGATCTTAATGACAAAGAGAAGGAAGAGCTTGGCCGGCTGCTGAACTATAAGCTCGAGTAGCAATTATAGTGTACCGGGTTTGTGAATCCCTTGTGTAAAAAGAAAACAACCGATGGGATCTGGAGGCCAGATGCATCGGTTGTTTAGGGTGTGTTATAGTCGGTTAGACCAGACCGTTCCTTTGCCGGTTATTCATTAACGCTGGTAAACGTTGCGCTATCCTGGTATTTACGTATAATGGATACCTCAACCCTACGGTTCTTCGCTCGTCCAACAGCGGTGTTGTTATCGGCGATCGGATGGTATTCCCCATAACCGATCGGCATGAACCGTTTAGGATCCAGTTCCGAGTTGGTGAGCAGAATCTTCATGAACTGCAATGCCCGATCCGAGCTTAAATCCCAGTTGGACGGATATTTGCTGTTGGAAATCGGCACATTATCCGTATGACCGGAAACAATGATCTCATAATCCGGGAATTTGTGAAGCATTTGCGATATGGCCTTGGCCAGTTTACGGGCCTCCGGCTTCACCACGGCTTCGCCGGACGGGAACAGCGCATTATCCCGGATCGTAATGACAAGCTGGGAGTGGTTTAACTTGGTGCTGAGCTCTGAGGTCAAACCGTTATTCTTAATATAATTATCGAGCTGCTTCTTCAGCTTCTCCAGATCCTCTTGTTCCTGGCGCATCAACTCGGCACGACGTTGGTCGGGCGTTGTTGCAGGAACGGAAGGGGTTGTCGCTTTATGATCGTTAATATTCGGCGGGGTGTCGCTGGGCTCGGTCTTGCTGTAATCCAGCACGCCGGTTCCGCCGGTGAGAGCAACGCTGAAGGCTTCGCTCATTTCTTGAAATTTGCGTGCATCCGTCGCGCTCATGGCATACAGCACCAGGAACAGGGCCAGAAGCAATGTCAGCAGGTCAGCGTACGGAAGAAGCCAGGATTCGTCGGCATGCTCCTCGTGCGGCTCGTGTCTAGTCTTTTTGCTCACTAGCACCAGCCTCCCTCTCGCTGAGCTCAGCCCGTTCGGACGGTGTCAGGAACACGGAGAGCTTCTGATTGATTGCAATGGTGGATACACCGGATTGAATGGACAGCAGGCCTTCTACCATCATCAGGCGGATTTCAACCTCGCGCTTGGATAGGCGCTTGAGTTTGTTCGCAATCGGGTGACAGATGACATAACCGGTGAAGATACCGAGCAGGGTAGCGATAAACGCAGCTCCGATGGCATGGGCAAGCTCGCCCATGTCTTCCATATGGGATAGTGCAGCGATCAAACCGATAACGGCTCCGAGTACCCCGAGGGAAGGTGCATACATACCTGCCTGGGAGAAGATCAGCGAGCCGGAACGATGGCGCTCTTCCGTGGCGTTGATATCTTCCATCAATACATCGCGCACGAATTCCTGGTCGTTGCCGTCGATAATCATGCGCATTCCGTTACGCAGGAAGCTGTCATCGATCTCATCGACTTTGGTTTCCAGAGCCAGCAGACCTTCACGGCGCGTAATCGAAGCCCATTCCATGAACAGCTTGATCATGTCCGTCTTGTCCATCAGATTCTGTTTCACGAAGGTCATTTTGACCAGCTTCGGAATCTTTTTCAGCTCGGATAACGGAAATCCGATGAATAAAGTTGCTGCCGTACCGCCAAGAATGATTAGATAGGCTGCCGGGTTATACAAAGCGAGAAGGGAGGCACCTTTAAGAATCATGCCCACCAGTACCGCGACGATACCGATGATTAAGCCTATAATTGTTGAAATTTCCATACCACACCTCATCCGTGAGAAATAAAATAACGAATCCATTCGTCAGAACGGCTCTCATGGAGAACCGGGCCCCTTTTGTGGGGCGTTATCCTATTTATCGTCAGGTCGGGCTTTTTTTTTTAGTTGTAATTTCCGGTATAATGGAAGGAAGGGAAACGAAGCTTAGTACGGTAAGGAAAGGAGTGATTGAGATGGGTGTGAAGCACGGAAGGGATTACGGCGAAATCCTCGCGGAATTGACCGAAGCCGTCGGGCGAATTTCCGACAGCTACGTTTTCTTTGAAATGGAAGCGGAGGATTGGGGCAATTTGGGCGAAGCCGAGCGGAATGAGGTTCATGAGGCGTTGGCAGAGGATTTGTTCTATGCGCTGGGCACGGAGCCGGTGATTAGCGTCGGCAGCGGCGTGGTCATGCATGACCAGAATAACCATCGAATACATATTTTGATCGGTGAAGAAGAGTTGGCCTTTGTGGCTCTTGTGTAATCACTCCAGTTATCATCGGAAACAGGGCAGAATAGAATAGATGACAGAAGCCCATACACGTGACAGTCGGCTTTACGATAGGTTTTTTTCGGGGAGGAAGATAAAAGATGCTTTATACGCAGCAAGAAGTAGAGGCTCATCTGGAAAAGCTTGAGGGTTGGGAATTTGAACAAGGGAGATGGATCGTCAGGAAGTATACCTTCTCCTCCTTCATGAAGGGAATCGCTTTTGTTGATGAAGTGGCAGCTATTTCGGAAGCTTTCGGACATCACCCCTATATCACCATAGATTACAAAGTCGTTACGCTGCGTCTCACTTCCTGGGACGACGGCGGCATTACGGCTGTGGATATTAAGGAAGCGCAGCAGTTTAACGAGGCCTATGAGAAAAGCCGTTCCAAGGACGGCAAGTCGGGACAATAGACGGGAGAGGGATCCATCCGGTCATAGCTCCCCAATATGTAAAAACACGCTTGCGCCGGGAGGTTCTCCAGGTTCAAGCGTGTTTTGCGTATAAGCTGATTTATTTTTTCTCAGCAAGGTACAGCGCGATGTTTGCGATTTCTTCAGGCTTAAGTTGATCCTTAAAGGAAGGCATACCCTTACGGCCTTTGGTTACAACGTTGAAGATCGCGTCCGCATCCATGTGTCCGCCTACTTGATTCAAAGCCGGTCCAGCGCCGCCTTGAAGTTGGTCACCATGACAGCTGATGCAGCTTGCTTTCAGTGTGGCTTCCGCTGTGGCAGCATCCAGAGTCACTTCCGGCATAGTCGGCTTCTCTTCCTGAGCTACCTGTTCCTTGCCTGGGAGCGTAAACATCAGCGCAATAGCCAACGCACATGCGACGAAGAACAATCCGCTCATGATCCATTTTTGCATCGTCATATCGTCCCTTCTATGTATACTGCACTTTTGCACTTGTCTCCATTATAAACCAACATCCATAGACAGCATAGCCAGTTGTGACAAAAAAAGCAACTATACCGCGCACCTTCATAAAAAGTACACAAAATTGTGCCTTTTCATATAGACAAAGATTACTATTCCTCATTTGCCGGAGGCTCATACACCATGCAGTGGAAAAGGGCGTTTCCCGTCGGCGTAAGGCGCTCGTACGTATCGGTGATATGAAACCCCGCCTTTTCGTATGCGCGGATCGCGCGTTCATTCCAGGTCATTACCTCCAGGTCGATCTCATCGGCAGGCCGCCTCCGCCTCGCTTCCCGGACAATCGTCTGCATAAACCGTTTACCCATTCCGCGCCCGCACCAATCAGGCCGCATGCCCAGCCCGATTCGCGTAACCTCATGCATCGGAAACAGCTGGGCAAATCCCCATAGTGTCTTCCGTTCATCCAAAATCGAAATGTACTGCTCCCGGCGGATGTCCGGATCGCCAAACTCGATCCCAAGCCCTTTCATCTGCTCCCATGGAAGAAAACCGTAAATGTTATAGGGAGGAGGATAGGTCCAGGCGCATATTTCTTTCGCATGCTCTTCAAGCATGACCACCGTGTGAAATGAAATCGGTGCTGCATCCATTGGCAAAGTCCCCCTGTCGTAATTACAAATTAAATTATACCCCATTTCTCAAACATTCTAGCCGCATCAAAAAGCCAGTCCGAGAGAAGTAGGCCTCCATTGACGGGCAAAAGGGTATGTATAGGCAGGATGAGGATAAGACCCATCGAAGCTTAGGAGGATTCTCCGGTCGACTTTTCATTCTGATCATTGCTCATGATGGGCTTGGCACCTACGTATCGCTGCTCGTAGTGGTCCTCAGAAAATAAAATCAATATTTTTCCATTAGGGTGTTTAATGAAGGAAGAGGAGGGTATATAAAGGGTAGAAGATGCAACGACATGAGGAAGCGAAGTGAATTCGCATAATAATTTTCTTTTTTTCTCGAAAAGTGGGAACTTTTTCGTTGTCCCAAACGTTATAAAGGTATACACAGAGCAGACAAAAGAAAAAGCCGCTGGATGAGATCGGCACAATCTCATACGCCCAGGGCTTCTTGTAAAGGATAAACCAATGAAGTTCCAATAATTAATTGTAGTTCACAGCTACAGACTTGTACGTAGACTGACTCATGACTCGCTTAGCACCTACGTATCGATTGGCGTAATAGCTCTGGCTCAGCGGACTGATGATGACGCCGCGCGAGGATGAGGAATGAGCGAATTTGCCGCCCCCAACATAAATACCCACATGAGATACACCTCTGCCGGATGTGTTGAAGAACACGAGATCGCCAGCTTTCAGCTTGCTCTTGGCTACGGCCGTACCGACTTTGTATTGAGCTGCAGACGTGCGTGGCAGGCTCAGACCAAGTTTCTTGTAGATATAGCTGGTGAATCCGGAGCAGTCAAAACCATTCGTTGTGGTTCCACCTGTTTTATAAGAGACACCAATGGCTGGTTTGATTGCAGTATTTAATTTGGAATCGGCGAAAGCGCTTCCGGTCCCTAATGTGAGTGCGAGGGCCAGGCCTAGAGAAATGGCCGTTAACTTCTTTTTCAAAACAAAAAGCTCCTTCCATTGCCTGCGAGGTTAGCTTAAGGGTTCGGTTGAAGGTCCCCTATGATCCCTCTCTTGCGAGATCAATTCACCCAAAACGGATCCCCCGCTTCCCAATCATGGGAATTCGGCTCCTTAAAATGTTGATGAACCCATTCATAGACGTCTGACGTTCCAACATGCTAACGAAATTACATAGTTCCAGCAAAAAGTTACAGTAAAGATGACAAAGTTGTTACTAACATATTCGTTATTTTAGCAGAGTATTAACAATTTGGCAAATGAGGAAAGCTCATTTTTATACAAAAAAACCTGTCCCCGTCTTGCGGGATCAGGTTTTTTTGTAATTTGGCCATCGGAAAATGTAATATTGAGGAAAAATGGGCTCCTATTCTTTGTAAAATCAAATCCGAGAGAGAAATGTGTCGCTTCCGATTACAGCATATTTACGAGCTTGTTCATCATAAGATGGTAACGAAATGTAACGATTAGGCATGCTGCGAGGAAGAATCCCGCCACAAATGGTATTGGGCGGAAATTGCCCAAATTTGGAAAAGTCCATTTAGAAAATAGGAGGCTTGCTGAATAATCAAGCCGATCAATCCGGCCCAGAAGAGCGATGCCGAACTCAGGAGCAAAAGAATGACGCAGGCTGATCCGCCAACGGTAAGGGATAACAGCACGGCCGTGCCCAGTCGGCGGAAGAGCGCAAGAACGGAGCTGATCATGCCGGAATTGTCCGTACGGCCGAATTGCATATAGAGCAATAACAGGCGAATCAGATAGGCGTACAGAAACCAGCCGGCTGCATGAGGCAGCGCACGAAGCAGCAGAACCGGCTCATGGATCCCGTTCAGCAGTATCGGAAGGATTTTGGGCAGAATCCAGTATCCGGGCACAAAGGTAAGAACAAGTTCGATCAGATAGAATACCGTAACGGGCTTCCACAGCTTCTGCATGCCGGTGAAGAAGAATAATCCGCGCTCGCCCTTGGCCTCCTGATGGAGGTTATAGAAGATGCCTGCCCGAATGAGCGGGGTACATACCATCCGGATCAGGAGCAGAGCGGCCAGAAGCCAACCATAGGTATGGACCGTGCCGCTTAACGATAGACTCATCTCGCCCTCGTAGAAGAATAACAGGCGACTAAGCTCGTTAGGGGCAGAATCCGGATACCGCATCAGCAGGGGGACGACTGCCGATTTTACAAGCCGGTACAGGCAATATCCCCACAGCATGCGGTACAAGAACAGCAGAATGGAGACGTATAATTGGTCTTTAACACTGATCCAGCCTTGGCCTGCATAACTTTTCATGTGCTCCCCCCTCACCATGACAGGCTGCCGAACAACGTCTCCACAAGCTTGGTAATACTGAGATTCCAGCGTGTGACCACTTTCGGATCCATTCCTGCCTTCATATAGTTATTGATGTGTCTATTCTCCAGAACAATGGAGTATTTCGGATCAACCATAGCCCAGGCGAGCGGAGTGCTGTACTCCAGGGTGTACGTAACTTTACCGTCCTTGCCGCTCCAAGTTCGCTCCACCGTTTTGCCGTCCTCAAAGGCGAACACGATAGGCACATCGGTTATATCTCCGTCCTTGCTCGTGATCTTGACCGTGGATTCATACCGCGGATGGTCTGACGTGCCTTCATTTTTGGTTTTGATCACATCGATGGCGACGTCGGCCATTTGGCTTCCATATACATATTGGTCAAAATACGATTGCCAGGAGGTTTTGCTTACTTGCTCGACGACTTTCTGAAAATCTGACGTGGTTGGGTGCTTGAACCGGTATTTCTGGGCATAGGTATGCATGATTTTCCCCATCATCTGTGGACCGACCTGCCGTTCAATGCCTTGCAGCACCAGCTTGCCTCTCGTGTAAACATTCAGCGCGTAGTTCTCGTGTGAGCTGTATTTCCAGGACTCCATCTTCAGCGGGGCAGGGGAGGTAATCGATGCTCCTTGAGCAGCGGTGTTGGAGGTAATGCCGTATTCCTTCTCCATCACTCTTTCTTCTGCATAGGTTGCAAAGGCCTCGTCCAGCCACGCTTCCTCAAATTCGTTGCTTGCGATCATTCCGTAAAAATATTGGTGGGCGATCTCGTGAATGACGGTCCGTTCGAGCTCATAACCCGGCGAATCGTTCTTGGCACCGAAGGCCGTGACCAGCGTCGGGTATTCCATACCGCCTGCACCGTTGCCCGATTCCGGCGGCACGACGATGGACAACGTGGAATAAGGATAGGTTCCGTACCATTTACCAAACGAAGCCAGTGCCGACTTGGCGGCATCAAAGTAACGGTCCTTCAGGTCTTTATGGGCCGGATCGAGATACAGCTTGATGCGGACGCCCGGCACGCCCGGTGCCGAAAAGGCTTCCTCGGCCGTGGCAAAGTTGGGCGAGGCCGACCAGGCAAAATCATGCACATCATCGGCATAGAATTGATAAATTTTTTCCCCGTTCGATTTTTGGGCAGGCTTGGTCGGGAATCCGGTCGCGGCGACAATGTAATTTTCGGGCACCCGGATGCGAACGCTGTAAATGCCGAAATTGGAGTAGAACTCGGAGTTGCCGTGGTATTGATGAAGATTCCATCCTTCCTCGGCTCTTCCGCGAAGTCCGGCCGGTTCATAGACCGATACTTTAGGAAACCATTGGCCAGCCATAATAAAATTCTCGGTGGTACCCATGCGCGCGAATATTTTGGGAAGCTCGACTTCAAATTCCATGTGAATGGTGATGCTCTCCCCGCCCTTGATGGGTTTGGGCAATCTTAGTTTGGCAAGGCTGTGATCCTTGATGTTCCCGTCATCGGGTTGGACGAATTGAAGGCGATGGGTAAGGGCCAGTCCTTCCGTCGTTTTCACATTGGTAATGGTCATGGAGCCGTACCCGTCGTCCGGCATGGGGTCGGAACGAAGCCTGCCGCCCGATTCCTTCATAAAGGTCGTTTCATCGGAAGCAAAGGCATTGGGATACAGATGAAAGTACAGCTCATTTACGCTTTTTTTGCCTGGGTGAGTCCAAGTGAGTGTCTGCTTGCCCTTAAGCTTGTTCTCCTCAGGCTCGTACCGAACATCCATGTGATATTCCACCAGCCGGTCGCTTAGGGCCGGAGCGGGAGTATCAGGCTGCACCTTAGGCGGTGAGAGCGGGGCCTTCTCCACGGCAGAGGCAGAGGGCTTGCCCGCATTTGGGGCAAGGACAGACGCTGAGGGCCCTGGATTCAGAAATATCGGCATCGATCCTGCAAGCAAACCAAGGGCAAGCAGGGATGATAGAAAGACTTTGGCACGTGGTGGGACCATATCGAACAACCTCCCGTTGACAAGCATCTAGTGCATGTATATGTTTGCTTTTGGGGGATTATTAGTTAAAATAAAATTATTGGGACATGGTTATCAATTTAACGGCTGATACGTGAGAATCGGCTCTGATATAGGAGGTCGGCAGCAGTGGAGAACGAAGATCAGAAGCAGGGTGCGAAGAAACCCATTGCGTTGAATATTATCAATAGCAAGAGTAAGCATAAGGGGTTTGGATCCGGCTCCATCGATTTGAACAGTTTGTCGCCTGTCATCATCGACAATGGCGAGGCGCGAGTGGATATTGGAGCCATGCATGCAAAGAGCAAGGTGGAGAAGGGCATCCGTTTCAGCATGAACCGGGATGAAGTGCCCAACGGACGCCAGGTGTGGATCGTGTGGGTAGCTGTAGACCGTACCGCGGAAGGACAGCATTATGCAGGAATGACCGCGTGCGAAATGTGGATCGACCATGAAGCCCGCCGCGGCTGGAAAATCCTCGCCGACCATGTGAATAAAATGGATGCGGCGATGAAACGCAAGATTATTCTGGATGGGCTTGGCGACGTGGAGAAGAAAGCGCTGCGCGAACTGCTGATCTCCCGTAACGAGGAATGGTGGAATGCCTCCCCGGAGGAGTTTAGAGAAGCTCTTCAAACAGCGGAATGATACCGTAAATAAGCTATTTTCTAGATACGGACATAAGGAAAGACCGGTTGGATTCGTGAATGAATCCGCCGGTCTTTTTGTGATTGTTACGGTTAGAATGGAAGGGCGTAGGTCAGCTTTTTCTTTATATCAAGAAACGGATTTTCGTATTGAAGCTTCAGCTTGCCGCCGGCATATCCGTCATACGTAAGGCCGTCTCCGATGAAACCCACTTCGTTTGGCGGCATCTCCTCAATAGCCTTGATACTCTCCTCGTCCAAAAGATCGGGATAGATAAGTTCTGCGGACTTGCCTGTCGGTTCAACGATATACAGGGTTGCCTTCGTATAGGGACGGACGAGCAGGAAGTCCTGTTCGATCGCTTCCACAATAAAATGATCGTCAACACCGGTGAGGGCGGCGAGATCGTAGGTTTTTACCGTTTTGCCCATCGGATGAACCAGCTCCAGCGTGCTGCCATTCATCATGGCGATATTGCCTTTGTAGCTAAGTTGGTCCGAATGGTAGTTGATCCCGGCAAAATTGGTGTGATTGGTTTTGGAAAGCTTCAGGATTTTCTTGTCTTGAATGAGCACCCGATATCTCCCTTCATGGATATGAGGTTCTCCGTAATAATTGGACAAGTCGATGACATAGGTATTGCTGTTGATGCGATGTGCGCTCAAGCCCACTTGATCGATATCCTCAACCGGGAGAATGCCGACTTTCGTTGGCGTCGTTCCGGCTTTCCCCATGGACAGCATACCGGTCTCGCGATTCACCCAGAACAGCATATTGGCCTTGGAGGCATAAGCGTATCGGGACCAGGAATCAAAGGTGGTTCGAAGTCCGGATTTGCTGTCGTACTTAAGCTGAATGCCGAAGCCTTTGGTAATCAGGCTGGCGGGAACATAAGTCACGCCATTCTTCACAACCGGAGCTGCCTCAAGCTTCAGAGCGGTACCCTTGGCATTGACGGCGCGCGAGTTTCCAATAATCATGCGAACAGACTGGGTCGGGCTGTTAATGTACAGCTCGTTCTTTCCAGGGATCGTCAGCTGCAGCTGCAGCTGTTCGGAAACTTCCTTCAGTGGAATGAACACGACGCCTTTTTTCGTATAAGGTTTATGCTTCACATCGAGCGTGCTCCAGGCTGCCTTGCTCTGCGATGTGGAGGCTGCTGCCGCATGGGCAGGAATGGTTACGAGCGATGAGGATGTAAGCATTAAAGACAATGCTATGGATGCGGTACCTGCTAGTTTGATGATTTGTACGGATTTCATGTCTTTCCTCCTTCTGGTTTTCACTCCCGCCTATATAAACGACTAAATAATGGGAAATGTTTCATCAAATCGAAAAATCATGTAAAAAATGATATATGCGATGAAGCAAAGCTGAGGGGAGAGGGAGCATGAGAACCTAAAAAAACCGGAGCTGCCCAGAAGGGACGCAGCTCCGGTTTATATCAATGTCCTGATTGCAGCTCCTGATCCTTGCCAAGCAGAATGGTGAGACCCAGCAGGGTAACGATAATGGTGGCCCCCATGTCCGATATGATCGCGATCCATAGGGTCAGCCAGCCCGGAATCGTTAGCAGCAGAGCGATGGCCTTTAGCGACAAGGAAAGTCCGATGTTCCATTTAATAATCCGATTGACGCGTCTTGCGGTCTTGATGGCTCCGGGAAGCTTACCAAGGTGATCCTGCATCAATACGATGTCGGCGGTTTCGATGGCGCTGTCCGTTCCTTTTCCCATTGCGATGCCCAGATCGGCAGCGGCCAATGCAGGGGCGTCGTTAATGCCATCGCCGACCATGCCGGTCTTTTTGCGGGATCTAAGCTCCTTGATTTTGGCAACCTTCTGTTCCGGCAGCAGGCTTGCGAACACCCGCGATACGCCGGATTGTTTCGCGATCGCCTGCGCCGATTGCTCATGGTCGCCCGTCAGCATCACCGTATCCGCGATTCCAGCCTCATGAAGCTTGCGGACAACGGCTGCGGTCTCCGGCCTAATCTCATCGGCAAGACCGAATTGACCTAATACGCGCTCCTCGCTTACGGCGGCAACGATCGTGTACCCCTGGGCCTTCATTCTCCGAATGTCATCCTCAATGGCACGGATTTGATCTTGAGGGCCGCTCACATGCTTCAGCACTTCCTCGCTGCCCACCCAGAACAGCTTCCCTCCGATTTCAGCCCGAATGCCTTCACCCGGCAGCACCGTTATCTGTCGAGGTTCATTAAACATGCATTGCGGCTGCTTGATCTCCAGATGTTTCATGACGGCTTTGGCCAACGGATGGAGAGAGGATTGCTCCAGCGCGCCTACCACGGCATAAAATTTCTCTTCATCATATACGGTTTCCGCGTAGACGGCCGGCTCGCCCTTGGTCAGGGTTCCCGTCTTGTCGAAAGCGACGGCTTCCAGGCGTCCAAGCTGCTCCAGATGGACTCCGCCTTTAATTAGAATGCCGTTGCGTGCCGCACGGGTCATCCCGCTAACCAGCGCTATCGGCGAAGAGAGCACGAGCGAGCAAGGACACCCGACAATGAGAATGGACAGCCCCTGGTAGACCCAGGTCATCCAGGGCTGATTCAGCAGCAACGGAGGAATCAGCGCAACAGCCAACGCGATGATCATAATGGCGGGCGTATAGTATTTAGCAAATTTATCGATGAATAACTCCGTCGGCGTCTTGCTGTCCTGCGCCTCCTGCACAAGATGCATGATCTTGGCCAGGGAGGAATCCTGATAGGCCTTCGATATGGCGATGTAGAGCACGCCATCGGTGCTTACGCTGCCGCCAAAGACGGCGTCGCCCTCCCGTTTCGTAACAGGCACCGATTCTCCGGTTATAGCAGCTTCGTTCACCGCGCCGGTTCCCTGGGTTATCGCTCCGTCTGAAGGAATTTTCTCGCCAGGTCTTACCCGGACAACGTCTCCGGGAGAGAGGCTCTCGATCGGCACGCGTTTGGTTTGACCGTCTACCCAAAGCTCGGCTTCCTTCGGCGCTGCGGCCAGCAGCGCTTCCATGGATTGGCGGGCACGGTTCATGCCGTAGCCTTCCAGCAGCTCATTGAGGCCGAACAGAATGGCAACGAGCGTGGCTTCCCGCCACTCCCCGATAATGACGGCACCTACGAGCGCAACGGTCATCAGGGTATCCATATTGAATTTGAAGCGGGTCAGGTTACGCAGTCCGCGCAAAAAAGTCGTATACCCGCTCAATATCATGGCACCTGCGTATAATGCGATCACAACCGGCTCGGCGGCTTTCCCTTCTAATAGAAAAGTTAGCAGATAAAACGCAGCCGAGATGGACAGCAGCCACTTCATTTTTCGTTCGCTGCCATGGCTGTGTTCATGTCCATGTCCATGGCTTCGTCCGTGGTCGTGTTCATCTGACGCACCATGCGCGTGCGGGGAAGAGGCGGGCTGAACATCAGCGCCGGCAGCCGAAAGGGCTGTCTGGGGAGCGAAAACGATTCGGGCTCCATCACTTTTCAAAATGGTTTCTACCCGGTTTAGGTTCACCTGGGGGGAAAGGGTCAGCTTTCCGCTGTTATAACTCAGCCGGGCGTCGCCTCCATGGTCGAGCTTCTGGATCTCCTCCTGCATTTCACGGGTGCAGTTCGGGCACGAGAGGCCCTGGACCTTGTATTCGACAAGTTTGCTGCCACCTGCGTCAGGAGATGTTTTGGATTGCTGATGGTTGTCCGTGCTCATCTACACCCTCTCCTTCTGGTGCTCCAGCGTCATATGAAGCAAAGTCCGGATATGGTCGTCTTTTAGCGAATAGTATACATTCTTGCCCGCCTTGCGCGATTTGGCGATATTCTTGTTCTTCAGCGTGCGCAAATGATGGGAGGCTGTTGCGGTGGAGCTTCCGAGAACTTCAGCCACGTCGCAAACGCATAGCTCGCCGCCGCGGTCCAGCATATAGGCTACCTTGACCCGCGTCGGGTCGGCCAGCGCCTTGAAGATCTCGGCCATGCCGAGCATATCATCATCCGAAACCGTTTCTTTTAACAAAGCAACCCTCTCGGTTGAAGGACATTCCGTTTCACACAGCTCCAGAGCCACATCCTCGTTCATTGTTCGGGCATTCATAAGATCAACCTCCTTGAAATAGGAGCAATAAGTGCTCTTTATTTTATATATTCAAACGTTGATTTGATTGTTAGTCATAATATACCCGATTTACACATGATATTCAAACGAATATTTGATTGTTCACAAGCTTTTCACAGCGCAGGTTATGATCCGGCAAGTCATATCATATAAACCAATTCCAGCGTTAGGCGCAGCGGTCGCACAGAAAATCCTTCCATTTCATTTCACGCCAACTTATACTATTAGCAAAAAGATGTAAAATTCGCACAGGAAGAGTATCTTCGGCCCAGGCGCCTCAAGCGCTGCATCATATCCTGTACGGGCCATCGTTTCGACTCGAATGTGTACATTATCTAATACCTATCCTTCGATTTGCGGATGTGTATAAACAGGGGAGGCCGGAGTATGACTTGTCCGATATGTCGATATGAAACGGGAGATGGGAAATATTGCAAGAAATGCGGGGCCAGGCTGATTATCGAGGATTCCCCCGTCTTTGCGGCCATGAAGGAGCAAGCTGCCTCGTCGGAAATTTACGGCGTCGCCAGGCGAGGCGGAAGCATAAATAGGGAGATTTCTCATGTGCGCCAAGGAGAAGCTGCTCTGCCGGTGTATACTCCACCGGATATTTCATTTCCTACAGCAGGCCGCCAGCATGCCGAAGAGGAAGAGGGGCCGAATCCTTATTGGACCAGCTTAAAATTGTACGGGCAGCTCTATGGGGAACATTTCCTGAAGGGGCTAAGGCATCCCTTCAGCGCAGCTGCCGTAACGGACAACAGCCAGTTCTTAAACGCGATCGTATCCATGCTGCTCTATATTGTGCTCTTTCCGCTCGCGCTGTACGCAGCGCTTCATCATGAAATGCAGGGACTCCCGGAGGGGGCGTTTGTAGATCTTGTCCTGAAGCCTATTGTATGGATTGCGATTTTCTTGTTTTTGCTGAACGTCTTTACCTTCGCTGCAGTCAAGCTGTCATTTAACCCGGCTGCGAAGCTGAAAGAAGTCATGGCCAGGTTCGGCACATTGCTGCCGCTATACCTTGTGTTGTATGCGATCAGTCTGCTGTTCCTGTTTCTGAATGGCGATATATCCAAGGTGATCATCCTTCTAGCGTTTATCAGCACCGTGATGACCGTGCCGTTATGCGTCATGACCGGCTACAAGAGAAGAGTGGCCGGCGGCCTGGATCCGCTGTATGCGATCCTGCTGGTCTACGTTGCAGTCATGCTCGTCATCGTGCTTCTGGGCAGCTCCATGATCGAATATATGAGCATTTTATAAGAAGCCATCTACATAAAGAATCGTGAAAAAGAGAAAAACAGCAGGCTCTTTATCGGGAACGCCCGGAAAAAGAGCCTGCTGTTTTTTGACGTGACGGGCTATCCGTTTATTCGACCCACCATCGTTTGAAATCCTTCCACCAGGAACGTTCCTCCTGTTTCTCGGCAGCATCTGCAGGGTTAGCCTTCTTAGCGGGCTCCCCGCCCTCATGTTCGTCGCAATACTCCGTGGGCTCCGTCCCTCTGACGAAAACCTCCAGCATTTTGTCCGGACAGCCGGCGCCTGCAAGCTTGCCCGTCTTCGGATCCACATACGCGCTGACGACTTCATCCGGGATCGGAAAAATCTTGGGCGGCACGTTCTCCAGTGCCTTCTCCGTATATTGCGCAAAGATCGGCGCTGCGCGCCGTCCGTCGACCTTGCTGATCTCCCGTCCTTTGTCATACCCGACCCAAACCGCCGTCGACAGCTCCGGGGTATATCCGACGAGCCAGGCGTCGGTGTCGGTCGTGCCCGTCTTTCCGGCCACGGGCCGTTTCATCAGGGTGGAGACGCGGTTACCCGTTCCGCCGGTCTCGAATACCCCCTCCATCATGCGCGTCATCACGTAAGCTGCGGAAGGCTCAACTACTTGTTCACCTTCCTCTTCCGGAGCCGTAAACAAGCTGCGGCCGGCCGCGTCGGTGATGCTCAGTACGGCGACAGGGGAGACCCGCTTGCCGCTGTTAGCCATGACGGCGTAAGCGGAGGCCATCTCCAGCGGGCTGACGGGCGAGGTGCCCAGGGCCAGCGAAGGAACGGGCTCCAGCGGACTCGTGATGCCCATCTTTTTCGCCATGTCGGCGACTTTATCCGGGCCGATCTTCATGATGGTATTCACGGCATAGATGTTATCCGAGGCGGCAATGGCTTCCCGCATGGGGATTTCGCCAAAATATTTATCGCCGAAGTTGCTGGGCTGGTACGTTTTGCGATTGTTATCGTAATGAAACAGGGTAGGCTGGCTGTTGAACACGCTGGTGCTCGTCATTTCTTTGGATGCAATGGCCGTTAAATACATAATCGGCTTAAACGAGGAGCCGGGCTGCCTGGTTTTGGCCAACGCGTGGTTGTATTGATTCTCGCGGTAATTCTTACCGCCGACCATAGCTTTGATGTGGCCGTTTCGCGGGTCGATGGATACGAGCGCCGTCTCCAGCTCGCTCTTGCTGTCCATGCCCTCGGATACGGCCTCTTCGGCTGCTTTCTGGGCCCGCGGATCCAGGGTTGTATAAATGTTCAAGCCGCCCTGTTCGAGCTGCTGGTCCGTGATGTTCAACTGCTTGGTGACGAGAGCCCGGACATAGTCCCGGAAGTAGGAGGCAATTACTTTATTCTCCTGCCGGTCCTGCGGGAGCAGGGCAAGCTTGGCCGAAGCGGCTTTATCCGCCTCGGCCTCCGTGATGAATCCGGTCTCTGCCATGGCATTCAGGACGATCTGCTGTCTTTTGACCGCGTTGTCCTTATGATTGTAGGGCGAGTAATACGTGGGCCCCTTCGGAATGCCGGCCAGCATTGCGCTTTCGGCCAAGGTCAGGTTTTTCGCCGATTTGCCGAAATACAGCAGCGACGCCGACTCGATGCCGTAAGCGCCGTGACCGTAATAAATTTCGTTCAGGTACATTTCGAGAATCTGATCTTTCGTATATTTCATCTCAAGCTGGGCGGTGAATTTGGCCTCCTTGAGTTTTCGTGTCCATGTTTTTTCATGAGATAGGTATAAGTTTCGTGCAAGCTGCTGGGTTAACGTGCTCGCTCCCTGTTTGCGATCCATATGCTGCAGGTTGACCAATACGGCCCTGGCCATACCCTTCATATCGAACCCGGGATGATCATAGAATTTTCGGTCCTCCACCGCCAAGGTGGCCTGAATCAGGAGGGGGGATATGTCGGCCAGGTTCACCTGCTCGGATGTATGTCCCGTGCTTGAGAATGTGGCGATCAAATCTCCCTGGCTGTCGAGCAGACGGGAGTAGCGGGATGTTTCCGCGACCGGCAGCGGCGTTATAAATAAATAGGCGAGCAGAATGCCGCCGGCGATGATGGAAATGCCAAGGAGTACGAACAGAAATGTAGCAAGCCGGACGAAACGACGTTTGCGCTTGGGTGATTTTTTTTGCCCCGGCATCAGATGTTCTCCTTCCAGTCCTTTTGTAGAGTCAAGGCCTTTGTGCCGCCAAAAATGGAAATGTGCTCAAATTCTCCTTGGCTGCCTTCTTTTTCTATACAGTATGGGGCTGCAGCGGTCAGGATATTCATCGGAAAGGGCGCTGTTTTTGCTTCCGTTCGCATGTACCGGAACTTTTGGTTGCAATTTGGGCTTGATTTAATATAATCTAATTTGTTTGGTACAATAGGAAAAGTGTGAAACTGTAAGCTAAAGGCATCTGCCCCGAATAAAGTTTTACGGCTTGGATCTGGACGGCTGAACATTATTCTAGCGGAAAGAAGGTAGTGACGATGGAATTATGGTACACAGAGAAGCAAACCCCGACTTTTGGCATTACGGCTAAAATCCGGGAGACCTTTGTACATGAGAAGACGGAGTTTCAACAATTGGATATGATCGATACCGAGGAATTCGGGCGCATGCTCGTGCTGGACGGTATGGTTATGACTACGATTAAGGATGAATTCGTCTATCATGAGATGGTCGCTCACCCCGCGCTGAACACGCATCCAAATCCGAAGAAGGTTCTTGTTGTCGGCGGAGGAGACGGTGGCGTCATTCGCGAAGTGATCAAGCATCCGGGCGTAGAGAAGGCCGTACTCGTTGAAATTGATGGAAAAGTTATTGAATATTCGAAGCAGTACTTGCCTGAGATCGCCGGCAAGCTGGACGATCCGAAGGTTGAAGTGCTGGTTAACGATGGATATATGCACATTATCGAGCATAAGAACGAATACGATGTTATCATGGTGGACTCGACCGAGCCTGTAGGCCCGGCTGCTCCGTTGTTTGAGCGCGGATTCTATCAAGGGATCTATGAGGCGCTGAAGGAAGACGGTATTTTCGTGGCGCAAACGGACAATCCGTGGTTCAAAGCGGACCTGATTCAGCAGGTCAACAAAGACGTGAAGGAAATCTTTCCGATCGTGCGTGTCTATGGAGCGAACATTCCAACCTACCCAAGCGGTCTGTGGACCTTTACGATGGGCAGCAAAACATACGATCCGCTTGAAGTGGACGAGTCTGCGATTGATGAGATGGATACGAAGTATTATTCGCCTCGTCTGCATAAAGCCGCCTTCGTGCTGCCGAAATTCGTAGAAGACTTGGTGAAATAAGGAGGCGCGCATAAACTGATGAAACTGGACCAAGGTTATTCCGGCAACGTGTTTATTCTGAGCTCCGAGGATTATGAAGGATCCAAGGCCGTCATCTACGGTATGCCGATGGACTTCACGGTTAGCTACCGTCCCGGCTCCCGTTTCGGCCCGGCCCGTATCCGCCAAGCATCCGTTGGCTTGGAGGAGTACAGCCCGTACTTGGATAAGAGCATTGAAGATATCACTTATTTCGATGCAGGCGATCTGATGCTGCCTTTCGGCAATGCCGGTCGCAGTCTTGAAGTGATCGGCCATTATGTAGGCAAGCTGCTGGACGACGGGAAGTTCCCGATCGGACTCGGCGGAGAACACCTCGTATCGTGGCCGATTATTCAGAAGGTGTATGAGAAGTATCCTGATCTCATTCTGATCCATATCGATGCCCATGCCGATCTGCGCGAGCATTACGAGGGAGAGCCGTTGTCCCACTCCACGCCGGTCCGCAAGGCGGCGGGCATGATGGGCGGCAAGAACATTTATCAGTTCGGCATCCGTTCCGGCTCCCGCGAGGAGTTCCAGTATGGACGCGAGAACATCAATTTCTACCCGTTTGAGGTAGCCGCTCCGCTGAAGGAAGCATTGCCTTCCATGGGCAACCGACCGGTCTACGTGACTATCGACATCGACGTGCTGGATCCGTCTGCCGCACCGGGCACCGGTACGGCAGAAGCCGGCGGCATCACGTCGAAAGAGCTGCTGGAAGCCGTACATCTGATTGCAAACTCCGATGTGAACGTTGTTGGCTGCGATCTCGTGGAAGTGGCGCCGATCTACGATCCGACCGAGCAGACCCAGATCGTGGCTGCGAAGCTGATTCGCGAGATGCTGCTGGGATTCGTGAAGTAGGGGATTCCACCCACCCAAACCCTCCCTGCCAGGGAGGGCCCCAAGGGCGCTGCCCTCTGGACACCCGCAACGTTGGCGTTCAGCGGGCTGTGGAGATCGAAGCGGGGCTGGTGCTTGTTCCCGGCCACTCCTCGGTCTCCCCTGCGGGGACGTCCTCGTGGCCTTTGGTACGCCCATATTTCAGCCGAGGCTTTGCTCCTCGGCCGATGAAAGAAAAAGCAAGCCCTCCCTACCTAAGCCTAACGGCTATCGGGGACGGCTTGCTTTTTCGCATTTGTTGGAGGCCTCCTCGCGTGAGCTGCCCTGACGGGCATGCTCGGGGCCGGGAGTATCAGCCGAGTTGTCACTGCCGCTCGGCTGTGGTAGAAAAAGCAACCGTCCCCTCATCGAAGCCCGCGGTATCGGGGTTGCTTGCCCGAGCAATTGAGAAGAAATCCTCGACGAATCTATGGTGTAAACTTTAGATAGATTCAGATTTATTAAGGAGGGTTACATCATGACGAATGCTTCAAGCAAGAAGAGAACCGACACGGCATCAAGGGTTATTATGGCGTCGCCATCTACGATTTATCAGGCATTCTTGAATCCGGAGGCGCTGGCTTCGTGGCTTCCGCCAAAAGGGATGACAGGCCATGTCGACACGTTTGATGCCCGCGAGGGTGGGACTTATCGAATGATACTTACCTATAACGATACCGATCACTCGGCACCCGGTAAGTCTTCGGACAATACGGACGTCATTGAAGGAAAGTTTCTGGAGTTTGTTCACGAAGAGAAGGTTGTGCAGCTGGTCGAATTTGAGTCTGATGATCCCAGTTATGCAGGGTTTATGAAGATGACATGGGCATTGGAGCCGCTTGCGGAAGGCACCCAAGTCACGATCGTGTGTGAGAATGTGCCCGAAGGCGTACGGAAGGAAGATCACGATGAAGGCTTGAGGTCCACACTCGAGAATCTCGCCGAATCTACGGAGGGACAATAGACGGTCGGCTACGTTTGTGCTTATATGTTTTTCATAACAACATCTGAATGAAGAACCAGCCACCTTCTCTATCGCTGCAGGTAGCTGGTTTTTTCTTTTCGAAATGAAACCAAACCCATCCTCCATCCCATCAACAAATCCTTTTTACCCTCCTTCCGTTTGCTTGCTCCTCCCTAATTTCAAGTTCGACTTCAACTCCATTTATGGGTACACGATACGCGTAGTTGTGGGAAGAATCGGCGATCTGCTCATTGCGTGTTGGATTGAACGATTGTGCCGATTTATCGGAAGCCGTTAATATTGGCGTTACATCGACCATATCGACGAAAAGGAGGTACGAATACGATGGCAGCCCAGTCACCCGAATTAAAGCGCGAGGATTTGATAACCGCCCGGCATCCAGGGACATCCCGTAATCGGTACATAGCCAACATCCGCAAGCATTGGATGCTGTATCTCATGATCATACCCGGAATTCTCTATTATGTTGTGTTTAAATATGTACCGCTGGCGGGCAGTGTCATCGCATTTCAGGACTATCAGATTTTCAAAGGCATCCTTGGCAGTCCGTGGGTGGGACTGGACAATTTTGGATTTATTTTTTCCTACCAGGATTTTTACAACGTGCTGCGCAATACGGCGGTGATCGCTCTCTATCAGCTTGTTTTTGGTTTTCCGGCTCCGATCGTGCTGGCTCTGCTGTTCAATGAAATCCGCATCATGCTGGCAAAACGGGTCGTGCAAAGCATGTTCTATCTTCCGCACTTTTTATCATGGGTTGTTGTCGGCGGGATCGTCTTCGAGCTGTTATCCAACCAAGGGGTCGTGAATGCGGTGCGGGACTGGTTCGGCTACGAACCCATTCTGTTCATGCAGGAGGAGCGGTATTTCCGAGGGATTGTCGTCCTGTCCTCGATCTGGAAGGAAGTAGGCTGGGGAACGATTATTTATTTGGCTGCCATCGCCGGCATCAATCCGAATTTATATGAAGCAGCCGTCATGGATGGAGCGAGTCGGTGGAAACAAACGATCTATATTACGCTGCCCACGATGTTTCCGACGATTCTGGTGCTGTTCCTGCTGCAGATCGGTAATTTCCTGGAGCTCGGCTTCGATCAGATTTACAATTTACTGACACCGATGACGTATTCGGTAGGCGATATCATCGAAACGTACGTCTATCGTGCGGGTGTGCTTCAGGGACAATACAGCATGACAACGGCCATTGGGCTGTTCCAGTCCGTCATTGGGTTTATACTGCTGTGGATTTTTAACCGGTTGGCCAGAAAAACGGATCAGGGGTTGTGGTGATGAAAGCGACATTCGGAGAAAAAATGTTTCAGACGCTGAATTATGTGTTTCTGTTCGCTGCTGCGGTGACAATGCTGTTCCCGCTTCTTCAGCTGCTTGCCGTATCGCTCAGCTCCCCGGTAGCTGCCGATTCGAAGGAAGTATTCCTGCTCCCCGTGGAGTTTACGACCGCTTCTTGGGAGCACGTATTAAAAAATAAAGGCCTGTGGACATCATTCGGGATTACCGTATATATTACGATCGCCGGGACGCTGCTCAGCATGCTGTTTTCGGTCATGACGGCATACCCGCTTTCACGACGGGAATTTCTGATCCGCAAACAAGTCATGTTCGGCATTGTGCTAACGATGATTTTCAACGCGCCGATGATCCCGTTTTTTTTGACCGTTCGCGAGCTTGGCATGATGAATTCCTTGTGGGCTCTCATCATTCCCGGTCTGGTCGGCACATTCAACATGATCATTATCCGGACCTTTTTCATGGGCATTCCCAGTGAACTGGACGATTCGGCGCGAATCGACGGATGCAGCGAATTCGGCATATTGTTCCGCATGTACTTGCCTTTATCCAAACCGGTGATGGCGACGGTCAGTCTGTTTTACGCGGTCGGATACTGGAACACCTTCTCCCGTGCGGTGCTGTTTATAAGGGATCCGGAGAAATGGCCGCTTCAAATGAAGCTGAGAGCTTACCTGCAGTCTCCCGAAGAGCTGGCTGCGGTCAATCTGTTTCTTGGGGATTACGATTTCAACACGACAACCTTGAAAGCGGCAACCATCCTGTTTGCCACCATCCCGATCATTCTGGTGTACCCGTATCTGCAAAAATATTTTGTCAAAGGGTCCATGCTGGGTTCGTTAAAGGAATAAGGCAAAGAGAGGCAGGCGATATGAAATCGGCCTTGAAGCCGGTTTGATATAACAACCAATCCGAAAAAGGGGAGGATTTACTTATGTCGAAATGGTTTTTCCAGAAAGGGGCATGGAAACCGGCGCTCACGGCGACACTTGCGGCAGTCATGCTGTTTGGCTGCGGCGGCAAGGGCGACAACGAATCGCAAGCGGGCCAGGGCGGGGAGGGAAATGAAGAACTTACACAAGTAAAGGTGTTCAAAAGCCACATGGGCGTCGGCACGATTCCGGGCGCGGATAATCCGCATGTCCAGTATGTGGCGGAGCGGACCGGCGTGGAATATCAGCTGGTGACGACCCCGCCGGGATCGGAGCCGACCGAATATCTCAATCTGATGATTGCATCCGACGACTTGCCCGATATTCTTCGGCCCATCGGCGGGATCGAGCAGACCCTTATTCGCCAGGGAGGAGCGCTGGCACTGGATGATTTGCTGCCCCAGTATGCCCCGAACGTCTGGAACAATATCCCGCAGGAGGCATGGGATGTCGTTCGATCCGCTTCGCCGGACGGCAAAATCTATTATGTGCCTAAAGTGTTCCTGGTGCCGGAAAGAGCGCCGCTGATCCGCCAGGATTGGCTTGACAAGGTGGGGATGTCCATGCCGAAGACAACGGAGGAATACAAGGAGGTGCTGCGCGCCTTCCTCAACGAAGACCCGAACGGGAACGGTCTGAAGGACGAACTGCCTACAACGGGCCGCGAATTCGGCAAATGGATGGACCATTTGTTCGCCATGTTCGGCGTCGCGATGTGGGAGGGGAGTCCGGAATGGGACGTCTATGACGGAAAAATCCAGTATGCCGGCGTAACGGACAATATGAAGGCTGCCATTGCGTTTGCCCGTGAGTTATATGACGAGAAGCTGCTGGACAACGAGACGTTTCTGAACAAAGGCGATGTATGGACAGCTAAAATCAATAACAATCTGGTCGGCAGCTGGTACCACCTTCCCGCCAACCTGCGCGATCGGTTCACGGCCATGCAGCAAAAAGCACCGGATGCTTATATCGTTGGCATGCCGCTTCCAAAGGCCGATGGGTTTGAGGGATTTGTCACGCAGAAGAGCATGGGCGAACCGGAGTGGATCATTCCGGCAAAGGCCCAGGATAAAGCTCCGGCCGCCTTGAAGCTGCTCGATTTCTTCTATGATCGGTCGAATGATGAATTTACCCGCTTTGGCATCGAAGGATTGCAGCATGAAGTTGTTGATGGCAAAAAAGTGCTGCTTCCGGCCGAGGACAGCCGTCCGTTGGCCCTCGGCATGCGCAACCTGACGACAAAGGAGGATATGGACATCCGGATTCAGGAGACGATCCCGGAAGACATGCAGCAGATGGTGAAGGATATATTTGAGGTGAGTACCGCGGACGCGAAGCGGATCGCCGGGGATGGACTTCCAAGTACCGTGTATGAAGGCTTCCCGGACATTCAATCGCATAAGCTGTTTCAGGAGTATGTAACCAAGATCGTCATCGGCGAATGGCCGCTGGAGAAGTTCGATGAATTCGTCGACCGCTGGCATGAGGCAGGGGGAGACGAAGTAACGAAGAGGGTAGAGGAATGGTACTCAAGGATGTGATCATACAGTGAAAAAGAAATATGCCATATGCGGTGTGAGCGGTCGTGCGCTCGGCATGTTCGCCAAACCGATTCTGACGACGCATGCACGGCGCTGCGACCTGGTTGCCATACTGGATTGCGATCCGGCCCGCTTCGAGCTGTACCGCTCCCGCTTCCCGGAGCATACCGCCGTCGGAACTTACGGTGAAGAGGAATTCGGGAAGATGATTGACGAGACTCGGCCGGATGTGGTCATCGTGGCGGGGCGCGACGATACGCATGCGCGTTATATTGTTGCCGCGCTTGAACGGGATCTGGATGTCATCACGGAAAAGCCGATGGTCACGACGGGTAAGGACGCGCGGCGCGTGTTGGATGCGGAGCGGGTGAGCAAAGGCTCGGTGACGGTCACGTTTAATTACCGTTATGCCCCGATTCACGCCAAAATCAAAGAGATGGTGTGGGAGGGCAAACTCGGCCGGATTACATCCGTCGATCTCAACTGGTATTTGGACACGTATCACGGCTCCAGCTACTTCAAACGGTGGAACCGCCGGCGCGAAATGTCAGGAGGCCTCTCCATCCATAAAAGCACGCATCATTTCGACCTTGTGAACTGGTGGATCGGTCAAAAGCCGGTCGAGGCCTTCGCCTACGGGGCGCTCCATTATTACGGTGCCCAAGGGGAGCTGAATCCGGGCAAAGAAGACGGTCGCCATTGCGGAACCTGCCTCACAGCCAGCCGCTGTGCTTATCATTCGCGCTGGAACGCACGTCATGTGCAGGACGATCATCTCGGTCAGCTGGATAGCGGGGGACCGCAATTTCCTTATACAGGCTACCGCCCGGACCGGTGTATTTTTGATGATGAGATCGATATTGAGGATACGTATGCGGCCACCGTCAAATACAGCGGAGGCGCACTGCTCAGCTATTCCGTCAACTTTTCGCTGCCGTATGAAGGGTATCGCTTGGCGATCAACGGTACGAAAGGCCGGTTGGAGACGATCGAATATCATGCACCGTCCCGAACCCCTTTTCCAACACCGATCCAGACGATCGATTACTTCCCGTTGTTCGGCTCCAAGGAAACCATCCATGTCGTCCATCGGGAAGGCGGCCATGGAGGAGGCGACCCGCTTCTGCTGAACGACCTGTTTCTCGGTGAGAACCGGGAAAGGCCGTTCCCGGTTTTGTCCGGGGCTGTGGATGGCGCCTATTCCGTGGCAACGGGGGAAGCCGTGTGGCGTTCCGTGAAGGAACACCGTCCGGTGGCGATAGCGGATGTTCTGGGCGGGTGGAAGGAGAGTGAGCCTATTGAATGATAAAGGATACGTTGATCCGGCGGAAAGCCTGGCTTCCCAAACAGAGGGCAGTAACATCGAGCATGCGCTAACGGTCATTGCCCAGCGTTATGTCGGTGACAATCCGCCTCATGCCCCGGTTTACCGGGTGACGCGCAAGAGTCCGATCCGCAAGCGGGCCGACCACTGCTATCAACTCCCCATCGCGGATACGTTCCCCGAGATGACGGGGAGCCAGGTGGTCTACGCCTGGACGAAGCTGTGGGCTGCCGAACCGCAGATCTTCCCCTTTCTGATGGAATGGACGGGGCAAGTTCGGCTGTACCATAACGGCCGGAAGCGGTTCGGTTCGGCGCCAGGGGAAGAAGCGACAGCAGGCGAATTGCCTCTGAAGCTTGGGATTCAGCTTACCAAGGGATGGAATCACTTCGTCCTGGAATTCCGCCGGAGCCCAAACGGCTGCGGAGCGGTATTTGGCACAAGCAACCGCAAGAACAAGCCGTTTCACTTTCTGGCTCCATCCATGGAGCGGGAGGGCGAGGAAGGATGGATTGTGACGATGCCGATGGACGGGGCGCTTGCCCGCATCCCCGATTCAATGGAAAGCGAATCATGGACGGGTGCACAGTGGCTGCCCGTGCCAGCAAAGCACGGTGGGGAAGCAGATGGCGGCCCAATGTTGAGAATGTACGGGCGGAAGCCGGGATATGCCGCTTACGCCTGGACTGCCGTGGTCAACCGGACCTTAACGGGCAAGAAGGTGACCTTGTCAGGAACCTCTTATGGACCGGTCCGGTTTGAATGGAACGGCAGGGAGGTTTACACAAGTCGGGAGGCAGGCACATTCCGTATTGCCATCGATGTGCCTCCCGGCCGCGGGGAGCTTACCGCACGCAGCGAATACGTTCAAGAGGGCTGGGGGTTCGAGGTCAGCGAAGCCTCGCCTGAAGGGATGTTGACCGCGCCGCGCAGGGTGCACGGCCTGACCGGCGAGTGGCTTTATCTGGGTCCGATCCGTGCGGAAGCAGAACTTGAGCTGTCCGACTATTTCGGACTGGATACGGTTGCTGTTGACGGCGGACAGACGCTGTTCTGGACAGGAAGCGAACCGGGAGCCTGTGTGAGGCCGTTTTTGGAGAATGAGCTTTTCGGCCGCTGGAATTATCCGCTTGGTGTCACGATGTACGGCTTGTTGGAGACGGGCAGGCTGCTTAATCGCCTGGACATCCAGGAATATGTGCTCCGCCATGTCGAGTTTTCCGCAAGGCATTACGAATATTCCTTATGGGATCGGGAGGAATTCGGTGCGGCAGGGCTGAACAATCAGCTGTCCGACATCGACAGTCTGGACGATTGCGGATCTTTCGGCGCGCTAGCCATCCTTGCAGACCGAGTTCGATCCTTGAAAGGGGTGCATAGGGCAGCGGACGACATCGCCCGGTACATCATGGATAAGCAATCACGTCTTGAGGATGGGGCGCTTTATCGCGAAGTCGGCGTTTCCCCGAGCATGCACCTTACGATGTGGTGCGACGATATGTACATGAGCGTACCGTTCCTGTGCCGATACGCCGAGCTGTCCGGCGATTCCCGCTATCTGGACGAGGCAGCACGCCAGCTTCTGCTGTATAAGTCCTACCTATACCTGCCCGACCTGCAGTTGATGTCGCATGTATACGATGTACGTCATGGGCAGCCTTCCCGGACGGTATGGGGACGAGGCAACGGATGGGTGTTTTTCTCGCTGTCAGAGCTGCTTGCCGTGCTTCCGTTTGGCCATCCCGACTATGAGGGACTGCTGCTTTTTTATCGCGCGCTGGCGGAAGGGTACCTTCGTGTGCAGGGAGTAAACGGGTTATGGCACCAAGTGCTGACAGACCCTGAATCCTATGAGGAAGCCTCGTGTACCGCAATGTTTATTTTCGGCATGGCGCGGGGGATTCGCCACGGCTGGCTGGAGGACCCGGATCCGTACTTGCAATCCGCCGCTGCGGGGTGGGAAGGTTTAACCAGCAGGGCCATCGACCGCCTGGGAAATGTGTATGGCGTGTGCAAGGGCAGCAGCTGGTCGACCTCGCATGCGTACTACAAGCACGATTTATCGTGGAACTTGAATGATACGCACGGAATCGGCATCGTGCTGTTGGCCGGAGTCGAGCTGCTCGGACTGATGCGGGCCAGCCCAATTGTAAACGCTTAAATTTGCGTGACGGCAGGAGCGGAACGTGAGCTATAATGGAACCATTCTGGTAGTAAAGCGGGGGTTGATATGTTCCTATCGATCGGCAAGTGGCTGAAATACACGCTGGCCCATACGCAAGCGAGGCTGGTGCTCATTTTGACCGTTTCCGTTTTTATGATCATTTTGGCCGTCAGCCTGACATCATATTACACCTCCAAATCGGTGCTTCAGGAAGAGCTCAGCGAGCCGCAGCACCAAATGCTGCAGATCAGTATGAAATATATCGACGATTTGATCCGGGAGAGCGACAAGATTGCGGTCCAGGTCGCGGTGAATGACGATATCTACGATTTTCTGACGAGCGAGAATCAGAACTCGGTGTCCAATATATCGACATTGTACCGACTGCTCTCAACCTGGATCAGCAACTCAAAATACATTAACAGCATATACGTTTACGATGTCGAGCGGGGAAGCTTTATTTCGCTTCCGCAGGGATACAGCTCGAGCAAGCTCACATTCGTGGATTCCGAGTGGACCGGTATCGCTGATGAATTCGGAGACGACATGATGATGATCCGCAAAAGGCATGTCCCCGAGGGGGCGGGCAATAAAGGGTCGGAGCTGACGCTGTTCCGCAAAATCATGATCCAGGGCCGATTAAGAGGCGTCGTAGCGGTCAATTTGCTGGATGCTGAACTGTTCGCGAAATTGAATCCGCCGGCGCTGTCGCAGCTCGACAGCATGCGGTACATCGTGGACCAGCATAATAACATTCTTTATTCGGTTTCGAATTCGGAATTCAAACCGGAAGCGGTGAGGCAGGCGCTGCACGAGCTGAAGGAAGACCACTTCGGGGATTTTTCCCATGAGGGTCGGAAGCTGCTGGTCAATCAAATCGAATCGCCGCTGACCGGATGGAAATACGTATCCATCGTCTCCCAGGATAGTTTGCTTGCACAGTCCAAAAAGGTGCGAGACACGGTGCTGTATGTATCGGTGGCGGCACTTGCGCTCGGCGTGCTGACCATTCTGTATGTAAACTCCGCGGCCTTCCGCCCGGTGCGCAGGCTTAAGCAGCTGTTCAGCGCCTACAACGGGAAGGCGACCAGCCCGGATCGCATCGATCTGGAAAAGCTGGCTGGCGAACTGCTCAGCAATCATGCGCATCTGTCTCAGCTGATCCGCGAGACGATATCCGATGCGGCTTCCAAGTTTTTGTATGATATTCACTCGGGTCATATGAGCGGCAGACGCGAAATCCGCGAGAAGTGGAGACGGTATTTTGCGGAATGGACGGATGCGCCCGTCACGGTAGCGGTGCTGTCGATCGACCGCTATGATTCGTGGTCGCGCAGGTTTCCGGCCAGTGACCACTCGCTGCTGAAGTTTGCCTTGGCCAATATCATGGCAGAGCTGCATGAGCCCGAATGGAGGGTGGCCTGTGCCGATTTCGGAGCGGACCGGATGGCTATCCTGTTTCAACCGCGGAGCGGGGAAACTCGGCCTCCGCTGGCCGAGGCGATCGAAACGGTGTCCCGTTTGCTGAAATTCAGCGTGTCCGCTGGCGTGAGCATGCCGCAGAGCGAGGTTTGCCGGTTAAAGCAGGCCATGCTGGAAGCGGAGAACGCGTTAACCTACCGTTTATATAAAGGGTACGGTCAGCTCGTGCCGTTTCAGGATGTATCCAGTCACGAAGTGACGGATATGCAGCCGCAGGAAGATGGCATACGAGAGTTGATGACTGCTGTGGAGACCGGTGAAGGGGAGCGGGCTATAGAGCTGCTTGGGCGTATCATTGGCGATATCCGCAGCCGTTACTGGTATCCTTCGGAGGCGCTTGCCTTGCTGCAGGCGCTGCTGGAACGTCTTAAAGGGATATGCCCAGAGGGAGAAGGCCCCGAGGGGGACCCGGCAGGTCGGCTGGGCACGCTGTACATTGAAGATATCGAGGCGGAGCTTTCCGGCCTGATTTCGGTCTTGGCCGACCGTTACCGCCGTTTAATCGGCAGCAAGGATTTCTTGATGTGCCAGCGGATGATCGAATTCATGGAGCAGCACCTCGGCGATCCGATCGGCATTCCGGAAATTGCAGAATCGACCGGCATCAGCAGCAGCTTGGCCAGCCAGCTGTTCAAGCAGGAGACAAACGAAACGATCTATAACTACTTAACCCGGCTGCGGATGGAGCGGGCTAGCGAGCTGCTGGTCAAAACCGACCGCAAAATATCCGATATCGCTCAAATGGTGGGCTACCAGCATGAAAACAGCTTCATTCGCAGCTTCCGCAAATTCAAGGATATCACCCCGGGCAAATACCGGGATATGATGAGAACCCGGATAGACGCCTTGTTTGAATGAAGGAGCCGGGAAGGGAGGAGCTATGGAGATGGAGAGAGAGCAGATTGTTTGGCGGCATCATCCTGAATTCGACAGGCTGGATCCGCTATCGCCACTGTCGGTAGGCAACGGGGAATTCGCGTTTACCTCCGATATTACCGGGCTGCAGACTTTTCCTGAACAATATGAGGTGTCGCTTGGCACCCAGTCGAACTGGGGCTGGCATTTTACGGGGGGGCGCGGCAGGTTCTCCGCGAAGGATGCAGCGTTGCAGATGTTCGAGACCCACGGCCGGCAGGTCGGCTATCCGATGAAGCCGGGGGATAAGCCGGAAGCTTACCAATGGCTGCGGCAAAATCCCCACCGTCTTCACCTAGGCCGGCTGTCGTTCCGATTTCTGGACGAAGCGGGAGAAGAGCTCGGTTACAGCGATGCAGGCCAATTCCGTCAAAAGCTCGATCTGTGGACGGGCATTCTATCGAGCAAGTTCGAAATTCGCGGCGTGCCGGTAGAAGTTACGACGGCGTGCCACCCCGAAGCCGATATTTTGGGCGTGCGGGTGATCTCGCCCCTTATCCGGGAAGGGCGGCTTCAGGTATTCATCCGTTTCCCCGCACCGGATATGACTCATTCGGCTTGGGCAAAATCGGTGTTTCCCGATTGGGAAAGCGATCATCGGCATGATACCGTTCTCGTTCGGCAGGAGAAAGGAACGGCCCTGTTGGAGCGGACTCTGGACGAGGAGCGTTATGCGGTCCGCTGGCGTTGGAATATTGGCCGGCTGGAGCAGACGGAAACACATGAATTCACGCTGAATCCTGGCGAGTCTCAGGATGAATCCCCCAATGAATCACCGGAGGAGCTGACGTTTTCCGTAGGCTTTGCGGCTGGGTCGCCCGGTGTGGCTGACTTTGAAGCTATTGTTTCGGCGAGCATCCGGCATTGGGAATCGTTTTGGCAGAGCGGTGGCGCAGTCAGCTTCGCAGGCAGCTCCGATCCGCGAGCTTTTGAGCTGGAGCGCCGCGTCGTCTTGTCGCAATGGTTATGCGCCATTCACAGCGGGGGCTCGATGCCCCCCCAGGAGACCGGTCTGATGTACAACAGCTGGTTCGGCAAATCGCATTTGGAGATGCATTGGTGGCATGCCGCCCATTTCGCGCTATGGGGCCGGGCCCCCATATTGCGGAGAAGCATGGACTGGTATAACGGTATACTGCCGGTCGCCCGCGAACTGGCGCTATCGCAGGGATACGAGGGAGCGCGCTGGCCGAAAATGGTCGGTTTCGACGGCATTCCGTGCCCCTCGCCGGTCGCTCCGGGCTTGATCTGGCAGCAGCCGCACCCGATCGCCATGGCGGAGCTGTGCTACAAGGCCGACCCGGCACAAGAAACGCTGCGCCGGTTCCGTGACATCGTCTTTGAATCGGCTGACTTTATGGTTTCCTTTGCCCACTGGAATGAGTCAAAAGATGCCTTCGATCTCGGACCGCCGCTCATTCCGGCTCAAGAATGCCATCCGATGAATGCAAGCGTGAACCCGCCTTATGAGCTGGAGTATTGGAAATATGGCCTGGATATCGCTATAAAGTGGGCTGATCGATTGGGTATCCAGCCGAATCCGCGCTGGGTTGAGGTGGCGAATAATCTGGCGGCGCCGCCCCGACTCGACGGCGTTTACCTGGCGCATGAGTTGGCGCCGGACACGTTTACGGAGAATAATCATGACCACCCGTCCATGCTGTGTGCATTAGGCGTGCTTCCCGGCAAGCTTGTCGACCGGGAAACCATGCGGCGTACTTTGTGGAAGGTCAAGGACGATTGGAAATGGGAATCGGCCTGGGGATGGGATTTTCCCGTATGCGCCATGACCGCTGCTCGGCTCGGCGAGCAAGATCTGGCTGTCGATTTTCTGTTAATGGACGAAATGAAAAACACGTTTTTGCCGAACGGGCATAACTATCAGCGCCCGGGTCTGACCGCTTATTTGCCGGGTAACGGCGGATTGCTTACGGCGGTGGCCATGATGGCCTGCGGCTGGGAAGGAGAAGAAGATCTGCACTGTCCGGGATTTCCGGCAAGCGGCTGGACGGTGCAGTGGGAGGGGCTGAAGCCGTGGCTTTAGCTTCGTCTTCGGCTTGTACAACTTGCGGACAGGAGGGCTGAATATGGCCAAGGGAACGGTGTGGAAGCCGGAACGTAAGCAGTATCGCGACCGATTGACCGGAGTCGAAGTGGTGCAGCTGACCGACTATAAGGCTCATAGTCATCATCTATATTTTACGGAGAACGGATGGTATGACGGCGGCAAGCGGCTGTTGTTCGTATCGGATAGGGAAAACAGTTCGAACTTGTACAGCATGGATGTCATCAGCGGCGAAATGCTCCAGCTGACGGATTACCCGGACAATGATTTTGTGGATGCGTGTCTGTTACCGGATGGCCGGGCCGCTTTCGTCAAAACGGGTCGGAGCGTACGCCGCCTTGATCTGACAACATTGGAGGAAGAGCTTGTCTACGAAGCTCCAGAGGGGTACAACATCGGCAACCTGAGCTGTCCTGCCGATGGTCGTTCGGTCGTCACCTGCATACAGGAGGATCTGTCCCATCGCATGCAGCTAGACCTCGGCAATGGCTATGTCGGCCATAGGGAGTTGATGGAGGCTGCTCCTCACAGCCGGATCGTGCGGATCGATTCGGAAGGGCAGACGCAGCCTGAAACCCTGTATGAAGCCCATCGCTTTATAACTCATATTAATGCATCACCCGTCGAACCATGGTTGATCACCTTTTGCCACGAAGGGCCGTGGCATTTGGTCGATCACCGGATATGGGGACTGGATCTTCGGAACGGAGAGGCCTGGAGAATTCGCCAGCGCCTTGAACCCGGAGAAAAGGTCGGCCATGAATTTTTTTATCCTGACGGCGTTACCATCGGTTACCATGGCTTCCGTATGGATGGAACCAATTTCTTCGGAAATATCCGGTATGACAATACGGCCATGGAAGAGACGGATTTCGGGTTTGATACGTGGCATGCGTATGCGGACGGCCTCGGTCAGGCCGTTGTCGACGGCAAAGGGTCGGTCAAAACCCTCTCCGTATGGCGTAAAGACGCCAAAGGAGTCTATCAAGGGCCGAGGATGCTGTGCGAGCTCCGATGCAGTTTTCATTCCCAGAAGGTGCATGCGCATCCGCGTTTTGATCCGGACGGTAAACGACTCTTGTTTACAAGCGATAAAAATGGTTATGGCAATCTGTATCTGGTCGACATGCCGGAAGATTTCGATTCGCTGCCGCCGCAATCGGTCTAAAGCGAAGGAGAGGGGAGGGGTCAACCGTGGCTGAAGCAACGGTCCTGGAACGAATACCGGTCCGGGTGGCAGAAACGATCTTGTCCGCTTGCGTGGACGGATACCATCCGAATATAGCCAACAAATGGGGTTACGTGGCCGGCATGGCTTTGAGTGCACTGGGCCGCCTGGCCGAATGGACGGGCGAGAAGCGCTTCAATGAAGCAGTCAAGCGCCATATGGACGTCTTCATACAAGAAGACGGGACGATAGCAGGCTATACACTGGAGGACTATAACCTCGATCACATCAATAAAGGCAAGAATCTGCTCCCCTTGTGGCGCACGACGGAAGAAGAGAAATACCGCAGGGCTGCCGAGCTGCTGGCATCTCAGCTGGTTGGACAGCCGCGGACAGACGAAGGCGGATTTTGGCATAAGAAAATCTATCCGTTTCAGATGTGGCTGGACGGCCTCTATATGTCGTCACCGTTTATGGCGGAGTACGCAGAAACGTTTGATGCGCCGGAATGGTTCGACGAAGCGGCACGTCAGCTGCTGCTCATCGAGCGGCGCACGCGGAATCCGCAGACGGGCCTGCTGCATCATGCTTATGATGAGAGCAGGGAGCAGCGCTGGTGCGACAAGGAAACGGGCCGCTCGCGCCATGTATGGGGGCGGGCCATGGGCTGGTATGCGATGGCCCTAGTGGACTCACTGGAGCATTTCCCCGTAAGGCATCCGCAGCGCGGCCAGCTGATGGGCATTTTCGAACGAATGGCCAATGCGCTCGTACGCGCCCAGGATCAAGACAGCGGGCTGTGGTATCAGGTGATGGACTGCAACGGACGGCAGGGCAATTATTTGGAGGCTTCGGGCTCCTGCATGTTGACCTATGCCTTGGCCAAAGGCATTCGGCTTCATTATTTGGCCGAGATCGACATCGGGGTGGTCGAACGTGCCTATGACGGCATCAAGAAACGTTTTCTCACCGTCGATGCCGAAGGACTGCACCTTCACGGCATATGCCACGGCGCCGGATTGGGCGGGCGGAAATACCGTGACGGATCATACGAGTATTATTTGAGTGAAAAGGTAGTCAGTGACTCGCTCATGGGCGTCGCACCGCTCCTGCTGGCCAGCATCGAAATGGAGAGGCTGCAGGCGGGAGACGAGAGCGGGCATCGAGGATGAGTCAAGAGAACCTGTTGACCATGAGGTATCCCGCATCTTGGTGGCGTAATATGTGGCGTGAGGGGTTACCCTCAGGCAATGGAATGGTCGGGGCCTCGGTATTCGGGGGCGTGCATGAAGAGACGGTGCTGCTGAATCATGAGGGGTTGTGGCATTGGGGCCGGAAGGATCCGCTGCCGGACGTGAGCATGACGCTTGCCGAAACGCGCAGGCTGATGGATGAAGGACACTATGCGGAGGGCAGCTGGAGCTTGGCGAACGCTTTACGGGAGCGGGGATACGGGACGAGGCTGGCCTCCCGCTTCCCGCTCGCGGCGATTAAACTGTTCATGCCCAGTACACGGGCGTTCCGCCATTACCGAAGAACCCTCAATATGGAGACCGGTGAGGTTTCGGTTGGCTGGACGGACGGTTCGATCCGATACGTAAGGCGGTTGTTCGTCTCCCGTGCAGATAGGGCCATCGTTTACGAGATTGGCTCCGAGGGATGTGCTAACCAAGAAATAAACCCAGAAGGCAGGAAAGGGATCGGTAAGCATATCGAGGTTCAAGCCGGGACGAGTCACTGTATTTCGGGAGAGATTGGATTGGCGCTCTACCCGAGCAACCGATTGGGGGATACGCCGGAATTCAAGGAACTGGCCGAATCCGTGGTCACTTCGGCGAAAGGGACGTTTATCCGGTACGCCGGCCGCAATGATGACGGTACAGATTTCGGGGCCGTGCTGCGGCTTATTTGCGAAGGCGGAAGTTTACAGTCAACCAAGGAAGGAACGATGTTAAGTTTTGTTAAGGCCCGACGGGCCCTGGCACTGGTGAAAGTATTTATCCGTGGCAAGCGTGAACAGGAATGGGAGCAGCTTGAGCGTGAGCTCAGCGACTTCCCTGAAAATTGCGAATATGACCTGCTTCTCAAGCGCCACGCCGAGCTTCATGGTCCATTGTTCCATTCCGCATCCTTGAAGCTGAACGTGACCAGCGGGGACGTGCGTTCGAACGAGGAACTGCTGCTGGAGGCTTACGAGGGCGAGGCGCCCGATTCGCTCGTTCGTAAAATGTGGGCTTATGGAAGGTATTTGTTTATTAGCGGGACGGCGGCCGAATCGGGGCCGTTCGGACTATATGGCCTATGGGGCGGAGACTACCGGCTTGTCTGGTGCCACCATATGGCGAATGAGAATATTCAAATGATGTATTGGCACGCGCATGTTGGAGGCTTGGGAGAACTAGTACCCCCTTTGTTCCGCTACTACGGAAGCCTAATGGACGATTTCCGCGGCAATGCCCGCAAGTTGTATGGTTGTCGCGGAATCTACATCCCGGCTGGGACTACGCCAGGGATCGGAACGCCGAATCAAATCGTACCCGTCATTCTAAACTGGACGGGAGCGGCCGGGTGGCTGGCCCGGCATTATTATGAGCATTTTTTGTATACGGGAGATGTCCGGTTTTTGCGAGAGGAGGCGCTGCCGTTCATGCGTGAAGCCCTTCAATTCTACGAGGACTTCGCAGTTGTCGGTGAGGACGGCGCCTACCGTCTGTATCCTTCGGTTTCGCCGGAGAACACGCCGCTCAATTTCATGCCGGAGGACGGAAGGCAGCTGGCACACCCGATGCCGACAACCGTCAATGCTACGATGGATATTGCAATTATGAAGGAACTGCTTACCCATCTGATCCAAGCGAATCGGCTAGTCGGCGGACCCGGTTCGGAGGAAGAACGGTGGATGCGAATGCTGGAACGCATTCCGCCTTACCGGACGAACGGGGACGGAGCCCTTGCGGAATGGCTGGATCCCGCGTTTGAGGACCGATACGATCACCGTCATCTCTCCCATATCTATCCCTTGTTCCCGGGTGATGAAGTGACTCGGGAATCAGCACCAGAGCTGTACGTCGCTTTTGAGAAGGCGGTGCGTCTGCGCCGACTCGGAGCCCAAAGCGGTTGGTCGCTTGCCCATATGGCTTCCATTTACGCGCGGCTGGGGGCAGGCGATCGTGCGCTGGAGTGTCTTGATACATTGGCGCAATCATGTCTGCTGCCGAATCTGTTTACCCTCCATAATGATTGGAGGGGGATGGGGATATGCATGGATATGCCGGCAGCGCCGATACAGCTCGATGCAAACATGGGATGGGTGAATGCCGTACAGGAGATGCTGCTGCAGGTGTCGCCGGATATGGTGAAGCTCCTGCCAGCGTTGCCGGAGCGCTGGCGTAGTGGCCGACTCTCAGGCTGGAGATACCATACCGGTCGGATCACCGTGGAATGGGACCGGGATGCCGGTATGTTCCACGCCAAGCTTGAGGCTGAACGGGAGACGGACATCCTCGTTTCCCTGCCGCCTTGGGCAGGGGAATGTTCCATGTCCGGCCCGGCAGCCTCCGTCCAGCCATCAATGCTAGGGCCCCTTTTTCATGCGGTCCGTCTGCACCCGGGGTCACAGCTGTTGATCGATTGCAGCCCGTAAGTCGAAGTAGACGTAAGCCGACCTCGAGACTGAAATTGGCCGAAGACCATTTCATTGAAAAAAAGCACCTCAACCAAAGGAATGAGCCCTTGGTTGAGGTGCTTCTATTTTTAGGTCATCTTGGATTGACATGGAATCATGTAAACCCGCTGCCCACCTTCATTACGGCTGCAGGGTGATGCCGAATGCCGAACCTGGGGCACCGGCGAATACGACAGCTCCGTTAGCCGGGAGCTTAACTTCGTTGGAGCCGCTGACCACGGTGTAGTTTACGACCGTGCCTTTCTCATCGTATACGGCGAATGCGCCTTCCGCCGGCAGGGTTACCGTCATGGTTTTGCCTGCGGCTGCTTCAGGAACGGTATACCACTTGGCATAGCCGTCGGCTTGCAGGGTAACGGTGGATTTTTTCCCTTTATACAGCGGCTTCACGTGCTTGCCGCTGATAAACAGGGATCCAGCACCCTCGAGATACTCTACGCCTTTTTCCTTATAGAAGCGGAATTCGGACGTATCCCGGCTGCCAATCGCCGGAACCTGGTGCTGGCTTACTGCGGTATCCGGATCGATGATCTGCTTGTCGATCAGATATCCTTCCAGGCCGCTCTTGCTGTTAATCTCTACCGTCGGTTTCGTAATGAAGTACATCAGCGATGTGAATTTCTCGTTCAATGGATAGAACGTTTCGCCTTCCCGCTTCGCCCATGCGGCAGCGGTTTCCTTGGACAGCGGGTTTGCTTCCATTTTTTCGGCCGAATATTGCGACAAGGCCATCTGTCCCAGTCCAGGAATCGAAACATATTGTCTTACCCATAGGTAGATGCGATCATTCTTTTCCTTAACGAAGCTGACCTTGATGCTGCCATCCGCGCTGACAAACGTTCCGTCCGCGGTGTATACATATTTCTCGGCAGGATAGTCCGGTACCATCGGTACGGTAATGGACAGTTCGCCGTCCTTGATGTCGACTTTCATCTGCTGATTCGTCACGCCATAGTAACCGGCGAATTCCGCCATATTGTCAGGCATATCCGCTTGGACCGGTTTGCCGAACGATTTTTCAGGCTTGAATTCCTTGATGGTGCCTTTTTCCTTGAGCGTATGCAGCAAAATTTCGTTTGCCAGCAATTGGTTGGTTGAACTCGAACCGCCGGAAGATAATACGGCAGCTGCCATGTTCTGCTCCGGAAGCACAACGAGCGAAGCGTGGTATAGAATGGTGTCGCCGCCTTTAGTCACGGCTTTCATGTCATATTGGTTAAACGGGAACAGTCTCACGCTGTCCCAGCCAAGTCCATAATCGAACGAATTATCGGCATCTTCTGGCCACAGGCCTTTTTTATACTCTTCCTGCTCCATGGCTTTTACAGACTGATCTGAGAGGATTCCCTCGGCTTCCCCGGTGAAAATCTGCGCAAACTGCACCAGGTCTTCGGCCGTGGAGTAGATGCCGCCGGTTCCGATGACATTGATGGTCTCGTTAGGCAGCTGTCCTTGATGAGCCGGATAATAGAGGCCCGCCATTTGGCTTAAATCCAATGTGTCTTGGGATGTCTTGGTGTGGTCCATGTTTAACGGCTCGGTAAAATGTTCATGAATGAATGCGGTAAAATCCTTGCCGCTCACTTTTTCCACGAGAATCTCGGCGAGCGTGAATCCGTCATTGCAATACACGGAGAATGCACCCGGGTCTGCCTTCAGGTTTTGGGTGGACAACTGCTTCAGCAGCGTGTCATGTGCATGCGGGTCATTATCTTCGAACAAAAACGCGTTGTTCAGGCTTGAGCCCTGCAGGCCGGAGGAATGGTTAAGCAGCATGCGCGGCGTGATTTTTTTGTAGCGTTCGTCTTTCATCGTGAATTCGGGTATGTACTGAACGAGAGGCGCATCCAGGTTGATCTTCCCGTCATCCACCAATTTCATGACCGCGGCGGCAGTGAACACTTTACTCGTGGAGCCGATCCCATACATCGTATCTTCGGTCAACGGGATCTTTCCTTCGATATCATTGACGCCCGCTTGCCCGGACACGGTAATCTTGCCGTTGTCGATCAGGGCATATTGGACGCTTGTCGTTCCATACGTCTCGGTGAGCAGCTTGGCTTTCTCTGCGGCGATCTTCTCAAGACCCCCTCCTGCAGCGGCAGTCTGGCTGTTATCTGCTGCCATGGCTCCGGCTGGAAGGATCATCGTAACCGCAAGCAGGGCAACCAGCATTCGTGATAATCTTTTCTTCAATGAACAAATACCTCCTTATTATGAATGTATAAGTTAGTACGATTTACCAGCCGAAATGGTTCGAACTTTTTTTCATGTTTTTCGTAAATCTGTGATGAATCAGATATAGTCCGGGCGTTGAATCGTTGTTAGGTGAGATATGAAGAGATGAGAAGGAGTAAAAAAACCAGGCATCCCATCATTAGTCGCGAGGACCGTATGGTAATGCCTGGTTATTTAACTAAGCACGATCAGGAGTGCCGAAGCGGTGCCGACGAAACAGCCGGCCAGGCAATCCGAAGGATAATGAAAGCCGAGATAAACCCGTGACAGGCTGACCGTAAGCGCCAGCAGGATCAAGATCAATGACAGCCAGGGCGTTACGAACAGAAACGGCGTGATGATGGAAAATATGGCCGTCGAGTGCCCGGAAGGAAACGAATGGTCCTTCATCGGTTTCTTTTCAAACCTCACTTTTTCCAATGCCTGGTATGGCCGGATGCGCCGCAGTTTCTTTTTGATGAGAGCCGTAATCAGGAAGCTGAGGGACAGTGCGATAAAGCTCTGCCATCCCATCGTATCCCACGGCTCCGGTGCAAAAAACGCTATCGAAAGTGTCAGCACAATGGTAAAGATAGCACCCCCCATATGGGTGACCAGCGCGAGCATCGAATCCACCATTTTGTTGCTGATCTTGCGGTTTAACCAGCGGAAGATAAGGTGGTCATGTTGCTGAAGCCAATCCATCGAACGAGTTATCATTGTGAACAGAACACCTCACATTATAGTTTGGCAAGCTGATAGCCCTGAGTCAAAACGGGCTCGGGTGTATGCTTGTAAGGGCCGGGATTGATCGCGTAGACAAGAGGCTTACATACGACAGTATACAGGAGAATTGTTAAGCGTGGGTATGAATGGCGAGTATTTTTTCATAATTCAAGCTTTCTTCGGCATAAGTACTTTCGATGATAACCGTATACTGTAAGGGACGTGATTAAAGTTATGGTTTCCAATTGACGGCGACTTGATGTTCCCATGTTCTCTAAGCCCGGAATCCGATATAATGAAAGCATCTAACCATGCATAAGGAGGAGAAGCATGAAATTTCGCGTTTCTGCCGTGCAATATCATCTGCACACGATTCAATCCTTTGACGATTTTGCCCGTCAATCGGAGCATTATATCCGAACGGCGGAGGAGTTCGAAGCCGATTTTGTGCTGTTTCCGGAATTTTTCACGACGCAGCTGATGTCCATCGGGGACGATCAGGGCCAGGCTTTAACGATCAATGACCTTCCGGATTTCACAGACCGTTACCGCGAGCTGTTCCAGGGCTTTGCGAAGCAATATAACATGCATATCATTGGCGGGACCCACGTCATTCGCCGGGAAGGGAAGCTTTACAATGTGGCGCATCTGTTCTATCCGGACGGCCGCATTGCGGAGCAGGCGAAGATTCATATTACGCCTTCGGAGATAACCGGCTGGAACATGGGGGCCGGCGAAGGGCTCGAAGTATTCGAGACCGAAAAAGGCACCATCGCGATGCTCACCTGCTATGACATCGAATTTCCCGAGATCGTGCGCATGGCCAAGGCCAAAGGGGCCGACGTCATTTTCTGTCCGTCCTGCACCGATGATCGCCACGGATTCCACCGCGTGCGTTATACCAGCCATGCCCGCGCCATCGAGAATCAAATCTATGTGGTGCTGACCGGCACGGTTGGATCGCTGCCTACCGTGGATCTGATGCGTGCCAACTTCGGGCAGGCTGCCATCATTACGCCGAACGATATTCCGTTCCCGCCGAAGGGCCTGCTGGCCGAGGGAGAGCTGAACAACGACATGATCATTACCGCCGATCTCGATCTGGATTTATTGTATCAAGTGCGCGAGAAGGGCTCCGTCACGACATGGCGTGACCGGCGTACGGATTTGTATCCAGATTGGGAGTAAGTCTTTTTATCATGATTTGAAAAAATAGGATAAAGGCGGTGTGGAGGAAATGGCCCGGTTTCATCAACAGTTTTATGTATTCGACGACGCCCGGCCGGTGCCGGTTGTCATTCGAGGCTACACCGAAGCGGACTTCGACGAGCTGATCGCCATTCAATCCGAGACGTTCCCGCCTCCGTATCCGCCGGAGCAATGGTGGAACAAGGAACAGCTGATGCAGCATGTCACCTTGTTTCCCGAGGGCGCGCTATGCGTTGAAGTGGATGGCATGCTCGCAGGCTCCATCACCTCGCTCATTGTGGATTACGATCCGATGGAGCCTGCCCACTCCTGGGCGGAGGCCACGGATAACGGATACATCCGCACGCATCAGCCGGACGGAAACACGCTGTACATCGCCGACATTTGCGTCCGGCCGCGCTTTCGCAAGCTGGGACTCGGCAAATGGCTGATTCAGTCGCTGTATCACGTGACCGTCGAACGGGGACTGGACCGGCTGCTTGGCGGCGGACGGATGCCCGGCTATCATCGGCATGCGCACGAAATGTCGGCCGCGGAATATTTGGATGCCGTTGTACGGGGAGATCTCAAAGATCCCGTAATTACCTTCCTGCTCCTGTGCGGCCGGACGCCCGTTGGGGTAGCGGCAGAGTATTTGGAGGATGAGGAGTCCTGCAATTACGGGGCCTTGATGGAATGGAAGAATCCGTTCCGAGAGTGAAGAGTTTATATTGGATGGTGATTTACGGCTTCAGATATCTTCGTAGAATATAAAGATATTTTCATTACATATATAAGGAGGCTTTTAATTGATGGAATATATTCGCATTACGAGCATCGACGATCCCTTGTTCCGCAAAATGCACGATCTCATGAAGGAAGTGTTCCCTCCGGAAGAGGTGCTGGAATTCAGCTTATGGAAGGAGCCGCTCGAAGATCCGGGCATTCGGGTATTTGTTGCCCTGCATGAGGACGAAGTGGTGGGTACGACGGAATACCGCTATTACGAGGACTGGAACGTGGCGATGACCGATTTTACCATTATCGGGCGTGAAGGGCTCGGCATCGGCCGATTCCTGGCACAACATCGCTTGAAGGATCTGAATCAATTGGCGGCGGCAAACGGCAAAGAGCTGTTCGGCATGTTTGCCGAGATTTACGATCCATATCGGGTGCAGGACCATGCATTCGGCGGCGTGAAACCCATGGATCCGTTCGTTCGCCGCGAAGTCCTGTCGCATCTGGGTTACAAACGCACGGATATCGACTATGTGCATCCCTCCTGGAACAATGATGGCGAGGCGGTGAGCGGGCTTGATTTCTGCTTCATGCCGGGCGACGATGCTGTTGATGAATTGCCTGCGGAGCTGATTGCCAACTTCTTGAGACGATACTATTCGGTGCTGCCTGAGAAACCGCAAGCCTGGAACGACATGGTAGCCAAGCTGGACGTGCGGGAGAAGGTATCCTTGCTTCCGCTGTAACCTATAGTATGGATCAGGCCTGATTCTTCTTGAATCAGGCCTATTCTTTTTCTTGACCGCCCATTGATTTCAATTTTTTGGTATTCTAATCCTATGAACGGCCAGGTCGACGCAATGGGGAGGCTGCTTATGAAGCGAAATCGTATTTGGTTATGGGCAGGTATTGGTTTAAGCATCGTAATCCTATATTCATTCATGCAACTAAGCGTTCATCTCGGCAAACCCATGTCCGAGGAACAGAAGATAGCGGCCTCTTACGTGAAATCGCTGGGCTATAAGATTGTAAGCCACTCCAGTAAACCGATTACTTATACGCTTGAGAAATCTCTTCTCGCACCCGGTACCGGCGCAATCCCCTATATTCAGACATGGAGTGTACAGAGCCAAGATCCGGCAAACTACTACGGAAAAGAAATTGTCACTTATCGTTTCAAGGTTTCCGGGCATCCGCTTGACCGCATGTATAATACGAATACGGCCTTATTCGTGATGATGTCGGAGGGGAAGGTCATCGGGGGAACCTCGTTCCCTGATCGGAACGATTTAGCTGGAGCCCCTTATTCTATTGATGGAAAGACCTTGGAGGAAATCACGGGCAACAGTTTCGGGGAATGGCGCGAGCAATGGGCCAAGAAATACGGGAATTGACGATGCGCTCCAACCTCTCCCAAAATAAGACGAAAGACATTTTTCTTTACTTTTGCTAAAATCCTCATTTGAATTGCAAGGCTATACTGGATATAGTAATACAATAGGTAAGGAAAAGAGGAACGTACATGAACGACCGAAAACAAGTGAGCATCCGTCTTCAGAGCCTTCACGAAGGAGAGAATACGATACAGGAGCTTCCCGCAGAGGCGTTTATCAAGGGGAAAGTGCTGTATGTGCGCTATACGGAGCCTGCGCTTGGACCGCATCAGGGGGAAACCCGGGCCATGCTCAAGCTGACGGAGGACGAGCTGAAGCTGATCCGTCACGGCGAGGTGGAGTCCGAGCAGGCGTTTAAGCTGGGTCAGCGATTGCCAGGGTATTATCGCTCCCCGTTCACTTCATTTAATCTGTCTACGCACACCCAGCGTCTGGAGCTAGCGCTAGAGGGCATGACCGGACGAGCGGCTTGGGCGTATGATTTATATGTGTTTGACGAGTTTTCGGGACACTTTTCGATCAGTTTGACTATTCAGGAGGCACATGAATCATGACAATGAATCCATTAGATCACATTAACGGGCTGGTTGCAGAGGCGGTAGGAGACGCTGCCGTAGCTGCCGGACTGGTGTCCCGCGAGGAGCTGCCCGCCATTACGCTGGAAGTTCCGAAGGATAAGTCGCACGGCGACTTGGCTACGAACGTAGCGATGCAGCTGACGCGGATTGCCAAGAAGAACCCGCGGCAAATCGCGGAAGCTATCCTGGAACATTTGGATACGGCAAAGGCTTCCATTGAGAAAGCGGAGATCGCCGGGCCCGGGTTTATTAACTTTACCTTGGACAAGGGGTATCTCTATCCGATCGTGGCATTGGTTCAGGAACAGGGCGATAACTACGGGCGGATCGCTACGGGCGAAGGGCAAAAGGTCCAGATGGAGTTTGTCAGCGCCAATCCCACCGGAAGTCTGCATCTTGGACATGCCCGCGGGGCGGCGGTAGGCGATGCCCTTTGCAATGTGCTTGATTTTGCAGGATACGAAGTTACGCGCGAATACTACATCAATGATGCAGGCAACCAAGTAGTGAACCTGGTTAAATCCCTCGAAGCCCGCTATTTGCAGGAGCTCGGTCAGGATGCCGAAATGCCTGAAGACGGATACCATGGCGAGGATATCAAAGGATTTGCCAAAGAGCTTGTAGCCGAGAAAGGCGATTCCTTGCTATCGATGGACCCAGGCGAGAGAACGGCATTCTTGCGTCAATTCGGGCTTGAGAAGGAACTTGGTAAAATCAAACGCGATTTGAATCGATTCCGCGTCCATTTTGACGAGTGGTTTAGCGAAACGTCCCTGTATGAGGATGGACTGGTGGAGAAATCCCTGGAAGAACTGAAAGCCAAGGGCGAAGCTTACGAGAAGGATGGGGCAACCTGGCTCCGCACCACCGATTATGGGGATGACAAAGACCGCGTCCTCGTTAAGAATGATGGAACGTATACCTACCTGACGCCGGATATTGCGTACCACCGCAATAAATACGAGCGCGGCTATGACAAGATCCTGAATATTTGGGGAGCCGACCACCATGGTTACGTTCCGCGCATGAAGGCTGCCATGGAGGCGCTCGGCAATGACCCGGACAAACTCATCGTATTGATCGCCCAGATGGTCAGCCTGTTCCAGGACGGCGAGAAGGTGAAGATGTCCAAGCGTACCGGTAAAGCGGTCACGATGGAAGATCTGATGGATGAGGTCGGCGTGGACGCGATCCGCTATTTCTTCACCATGCGCAGCATGGATTCGCATTTGGATTTCGATATGGATCTGGCGGTGTCCACGTCCAACGAGAATCCGGTCTTCTACGTACAGTATGCACACGCACGCATTTGCAGCGTATTCCGCCAAGCGGAGGAGCAAGGCGTTAGCCTCCTGCCGCTTGCCGACGTCAACCTGAGCGTTCTGACCGCCGAGCATGAATACGACATTTTGCGCAAAATGGGAGAGCTCCCGCAGGAAGTGTCGCTTGCTGCGGAGAACTATGCACCGCACCGGCTTATCCGGTATGTATATGAACTGGCTTCCTTGTTCCACAGCTACTACAGAGCTGAACGCGTGATTACGGAAGACGCGAATCAAACGCAGGCCCGCCTTGCTTTGCTGGGAGCGGTCCGCACGGTCATTGCCAACGTGCTTCGCCTGATGGGCGTATCGGCGCCGGAACGCATGTAAGAAGGGCCCTCCCTTTCATATGCCATAACAGCCAACAGCCGTCTTTCTTAGGAAAGACGGCTGTTTTTAATGCGTGAACGAAATGGCGTTTGCAGTTGCCGATGAACCGAATTTATAATTTCATGCCCTCGCGCAAAAATTTCAAGGCATTTACCTCTCCATCGGAGGCGCTGTATCCTTTTTTGAGCTTAAGGGGGGAGGAGGTGCGCCGCAGCAGGGCCTTGATCGTAGCTGTTTTTTTCAAGTCAGGCTTCTGGGCAAGAAGCAGGGCGATTGCTCCGCTGACGTGTGAAGTGGCCATGGAAGTACCGCTCATTTCGTGGTATTTTCCCTGCAGCCAGGCTGACACGATTTTATCTCCGGGCGCATAAATATCGACAAATTGCCCACGATTGCTGAAGCCGGGGATCCTCCGGCTGCGGTCGGTAGCTCCGACGGATATCGTTTGGGGATAACGGGCAGGATAGTCCGCGGTACGGCGTTTGCCGTCATTGCCGGAAGAGGCCACAATGAGGACGCCTGCTTGGTTGGCCTTGCTTACGATATCCAGCAGCGTGCGGCTTCGGGTCTGCATGCCAAAACTCATATTGATGATATCGATCTCGGCCCGCACGCACCAGTCGATGGCCAGAATGATATCCGACACGAAGGCGGAGCCGTTGTGATCAAAGGCTTTGACCGGATACACGACAGATCTGGGAGCAACGCCGATCATACCTTGGGTGCTGTTTGCTGCAGCGATGGTGCCCGAGATATGCGTTCCATGCCCATTGTCGTCATAAGGCGGGATGTTGCGATGGACGAGGTTGACCCCTCGGGTCAGCGAATACTTCAGATCCGGGTGACCGAAATCCACCCCTGTGTCGATAACGGCAATCTTCACGCGGTGTCCTGTCGAGGTAGACCAGGCTTGAGGGGCTTTGATTTGCTTGATACCCCATGGGATCCCGGTTAGCGTTCCTATTGTCCCCTGTATGGCGTGGATATGAACCTGTTCATCCTCTTCAACCATCAGTTCGTTCCGAAACTCCGCTTCAAACTTCGCGGTTTGGGGAGCTGGAGCGATGATGGTGCGAGTAAGCGGCGAGCGGCTGACCGAACTCGGGAAACGCCTTTTCCCTGCGAGCCGGTTCCATTCGCGGATGCATTTCTGGTACAGCTGAGGGTCATGAAACGTGAGGAGCCGCCGGTTCATTTCCCGGACGTTCCGCATAGGGTTCGTCTCTGCAAGTAGTGATTGCATGATCCGGGTGTAATCCATGTGTGGCAATCTCCCTTCTCGATGAACCGTTGCTTCAGTATTGTATGAGCCGGGGAGAGTGCCCGAATGGGATGTTGCCCTTTTTCCGGGAAATAGGCCCTGTTTCCCGTGTCAAAGCAGCAGGGCTAACATAAGATACATGGAGAGAATATCAAGGTTCTCTCATCTATCCCGTAAGGAGTCGATCCTAGGGGCGGGTACAGTCAGAAGGCGGAGAGAATAGTCTCCGTCTTTTTCCCTTTGGTATCTGATGGGTAATGGAGCATAAAAACTTGATTTTTATTTCCAAATAGGTTTTACTTAGTTTTGATAATGGATATGTTGAGGGTATAACGTGAAGATTGTGTGAGAGGAAGTGTGCGTTAGTGAGTAATCCGCTCAATTTAAAGATCGATCCGGAGAAGATTCAGGAAATCCCGATGGTTGACCTGGCTTTTATGGTTCTGAAGGCGGCGAATACGCCGTATTATTACCGTGACCTGATGAATGAGGTGGCCAAGCTTCGCGGCTTTACGGAACAGGAAATTAACGAAACGATTGCCCAGTTATATACCGAGATCAATATAGACGGACGTTTCGCATGTGTAGGAACGAATCTGTGGGGACTAAAGCGCTGGTATCCGCTTGAGAAGTCCGAAGATCCGATTGCGAACGCCAAACGTCCGCGGATCATCAATGATGAAGACGATGATGACGATGACTTCACGGATGAAGAGGATACCTATAGCGGCGACGATGCCGAAGAGGATTTCGACAGCATCGATGAGGAAGATGATGATCACGACGATCTCTTCCCGGATGATGACGATGCTGACGATGATGTAGATGAAGACGTTGTTCTGGATGATGAGGAATTGGATGACGAAGATGCGGATTCCGATGAAGAAGAACTGGAAGAGGAAGAGTTTGAGGAAGACGACAGAGATTAATCTGTCATTCCGCTCGGAATTTAAGCCAGTACGCATGGTTTATGACCGTGTTTTACGATGTCGGCCGATTGGGGAATTTTGAGGTTGGTTCTTCTCTTGACAAGCAGACAAGGCACAGAGTAAACTATTGCTTGGGCTTATGATTGTGGATTAAATATGTTTAATATAAAAGTGCCCCGTTATTTATTCGGGGTCACTTTTTTTGTTTTTAAGGCTCGGAAAGTGTAAACGACGCTAGCTTCCGGGCCAATATAGAAAGACCAAGTTTCAGATATGCAGAGTGTTAAGATGTATTGGAATCGCTCGCCCTGAAGCCTCATAACGTTATGCCGTACCGGCAGCCCGATGGGGATCATTTTAGCGTCAATATATGCGGTTTGTAATAGGTCGGAGGTCAGCTCGCTCACCATTATTGGAAGCGAGCGATGTTTTTGTTGGTCCCTCTGATGAATCAGGGGAAAACGGGTTAGGATAAACATCATATGTCGCCTGAAGTTATGGAGATTATATAGGAGGGTTTTTAACAGTGACAAAGTATATTTTTGTAACAGGCGGAGTCGTGTCATCTCTAGGTAAGGGAATTACCGCCGCTTCGCTCGGTAGATTGCTTAAGAACAGAGGGCTCAAGGTAACGATTCAGAAATTCGATCCGTACATTAATATAGATCCGGGCACCATGAGTCCTTACCAGCATGGCGAAGTGTTCGTTACTGACGACGGTGCGGAAACCGACCTGGACCTGGGACACTATGAGCGCTTCATCGATATTAACCTGTCGAAGAACAGCAACGTGACAACAGGAAAAGTATACTCTTCTGTTATTAGCAAGGAACGCCGGGGGGAATATTTGGGCGGCACCGTGCAGGTTATTCCTCATATTACGAACGAGATCAAGGAGCGCGTATTCCGTGCGGGTCGTGAAGCGGGTTCGGATGTGGTCATTACCGAAATCGGCGGAACGGTCGGCGATATCGAAAGCCTTCCTTTCCTGGAGGCCATCCGCCAAATCAAGAGCGATGTTGGCCGTGAGAACGTGATGTATATTCATGTAACCCTCATTCCATATATTAAGGCAGCCGGTGAAGTGAAAACGAAGCCGACGCAGCACAGTGTAAAAGAACTCCGCAGCATCGGCATTCAGCCGAATGTCATCGTGTGCCGTACGGAGCATGAGCTTTCAACCGAGATGAAAGCCAAAATCGCGCTTTTCTGCGATATCGACCCTAACGCGGTCGTAGAATGCCGCGACGCATCTTCCCTATATGAGGTGCCGCTGAATCTGCGCGATGAAGGCCTGGACGAAATTGTTGTCAATCATCTGAAGCTGACGACTCCTGCGCCGGATATGAGCGAGTGGGAAGATCTGGTGGAGCGCGTCTCCAAGCTGGAGAAGACCGTTGAGATTGCGATTGTCGGCAAGTATGTCGCGCTTCATGACGCCTACCTCAGCGTAGTAGAATCCCTGTCCCATGCCGGCTTTGATGCCAATGCCGACGTGAAGATCCGCTGGGTGAACGCCGAGGAAATTACGGCGGACAATGTGGAAGAGACGTTGAACGGCATCGGCGGTATTCTGGTACCTGGTGGATTTGGAGACCGGGGTATCGAAGGCAAGATCAGCGCGATCCGTTATGCCCGCGAGCGCAACATTCCATTCTTCGGCATTTGCCTTGGCATGCAAGTGTCCGTCATCGAATATGCCCGTTCGATCGTAGGTCTGAACGGCGCGAACAGCTCCGAAATTGATCCGGCTACCGAATATCCGGTTATCGACCTGCTTCCGGAGCAGAAGGATATCGAGGATCTTGGCGGAACGATGCGCCTTGGCCTGTATCCTTGCAAGCTGGTTCCGGGATCGCTTGCGGAGTCCTGCTACCAGGACGAGCTGGTTTACGAAAGACATCGCCACCGGTACGAGTTCAACAACCAATACCGCGAAGATATCGAGAAAGCGGGCCTGCGTATTTCCGGTACTTCACCGGACGGACGTCTGGTCGAGATCGTGGAGCTGCCAGGACATCCTTGGTTCCTCGCCGTGCAATTCCATCCGGAATTCACTTCCCGTCCGAACCGTCCGCAGCCATTGTTCCGTGAATTTGTAAAAGCCTCGATCCAGCATCAGGCATAATTGGGAAGAGCCTCTTTTTGAAGAGGCTCTTTTTTTGCGTGCAAATTGGTTTGTCGCTACGCGAAGGGTGGAGCTGAGGTCCGTAATTCCTGTCCAGCGCTGTCGATTTCGGATGCAGCAAATTCGCGATCTTTTTTTCTTACTTTTTTTAGGACAGGAAGGAATTCGACATCTACAGGCGAATACAAATAATGGCCGGTTTATGGGAAAGTTAGGAACTTTCGAGTTTGCATATACTCATTGTACGATTTAAGTATCGGGAGGTTGGAAGGATGAGCAAACAAAGCAAACACAAAGTGCTGATTGTGGATGACCAGAATGGGATCCGCATCCTGCTTGTGGAAGTGTTCAGCAGTGAAGGATATGAGACGTTCCAAGCGGCGAACGGCAAGGCTGCCCTTGAAATCGTGAAGATGCATGCCCCGGATTTGGTGCTGCTGGATATGAAAATTCCTGGAATGGACGGGCTTGAGATTTTGAAGCATATTAAACAGATGAATCCGGACATTAAGGTGATCATGATGACAGCCTACGGAGAGCTTGACATGATCAAGGAAGCGACCGATCTTGGAGCACTGATGCATTTTACCAAACCCTTCGACATCGACGAGATGCGGCAAGCCGTCAACATGCAGCTGAAAGGGACCGCGAACAACATCGGTTGAATGATGAATTCTGCTCAAGGGGCGGAATTCTTTTTTTTGCCAGAATGTGAGTTCCTTCGCAGCAATTTAGGAAATGCTTGTTTAGTATTTATGACGCGATGTGGTATAATAAGTCCGTATGTTATATCGGCTAAAAACCATAGACAAACTAAGCATCTATAGGAGGATGAAACCATGCCATTAGTATCAATGACAGACATGCTGAACAAAGCACTCGAAGGTAAATATGCTGTTGGTCAATACAACATCAACAACCTGGAGTGGACATATGCAATTCTTGAAGCGGCAGAGCAAGAGAAATCACCGGTCATTCTTGGTGTTTCCGAAGGCGCAGCTCGTTACATGGGTGGATTCAGCACCGTTGTACACATGGTAAAAGGTTTGATGGAGGACCTGAAAGTTACAGTTCCTGTTGCCATTCACCTTGACCACGGTTCAAGTGTTGAGAAATGTAAAGAAGCAATCGACGCAGGGTTCACTTCGGTTATGATCGATGATTCCCACAGCCCGATTGAGACGAATATTGCAACAACGAAACAAGTGGTTGAGTATGCTCACGCAAAAGGCGTTTCCGTTGAAGCCGAAGTTGGCATGGTCGGCGGACAAGAGGATGACGTTATCGGCGACGTAATGTACGCGAAGCTTGACGACTGCGTACGCATCGTGAACGAGACAGGCATCGACACATTGGCGCCTGCGCTTGGTTCTGTTCATGGTCCTTACAAAGGCGAACCGAACCTTGGTTTCAAAGAGATGGAAGAGATTCGCAATGCTGTGAAACTTCCGTTGGTGCTTCATGGCGGTACGGGCATCCCGACGCATGACATCAAGAAAGCTATCTCCTTGGGTACTTCCAAAATCAACGTGAACACCGAGAACCAAATCTCGTTCACCAAAGTTGTTCGTGAAGTGCTTGCCGCTAAACCGGAAGCTTACGATCCGCGCACATTCCTGAAACCAGGCCGCGAGGCAATCAAGGAAACCGTTGTCGGCAAAATCCGTGAGTTTGGTTCCAACAATCAAGCTTAATCACCCGTAACACACAAAAGTCGCTTGTAGCCTTCGTGGCCGCAACATGACGATAGGAATCACCTAAGATATTTTAGGCTGTCTTATGCTGCATACAATGAAATGGAAAGCACACCGCATAGCCGGTGTTTTTCCATTTCATTTATTAAGTTATCAAAAAGCGCAAGCGGATTGTGAGGCTTCACAACCGGATAATCGCTACGAAAACGAACGCTTATTGCGTCTGTCATCCTTTAGGAACGTCGATACGACGTTTTTCTTGTATGACGGGCATCAGAACCATTTCCGGCTGCGAAGTGATGTAGGGGGAACCGAAAGCTTATGGAAAAATTGATGATCAGCGGTGGACGCCCACTGCGAGGTGCTGTAACAATCAGCGGTGCCAAGAACAGTGCTATTGCGTTAATTCCCGCCGCAATCCTGGCGGAATCGGAAGTCGTACTTGATAATTTGCCGCTTCTCAGCGATGTGGCTGTTTATGCTGAGATCCTTGAGGAATTAGGCGGGCAGGTTTCATGGGAAGGCAATCAGATGAGAATTGACCCTTCTGATATCAAATCCATTCCGATGCCTAACGGACCCGTCAAGAAACTGCGCGCGTCCTACTATATGATGGGCGCCATGCTTGGAAGATTTAAAGAAGCCGTGATCGGCCTGCCGGGCGGCTGTAATTTTGAACCTCGTCCCATCGACCAGCACATCAAGGGCTTTGAAGCGCTTGGCGCGACCGTGACCAATGAACACGGCTCGATTCACCTGCATGCCAAAGAGCTGCGGGGCGCGAAGATCTACCTCGATGTGAGCAGCGTGGGTGCAACGATTAACATTATGCTGGCGGCTGCCAAGGCCAAAGGCTCCACAATTATCGAAAACGCGGCGAAAGAGCCTGAAATTATAGATGTTGCAACACTTTTAAATTCCATGGGAGCTGTCATTAAGGGCGCCGGAACGGAAACCATCCGGATCGAGGGCGTGACCGAGATGCATGGCTGCCGACATTCCATTATTCCAGACCGGATTCAGGCCGGTACATATATGATTGCTGCCGCAGCTACGCGCGGCGATGTTCTGATTGACAACGTCATCCCGAAACATCTTGAGGCCCTCACGGCCAAGCTGATCGAGATGGGTGTGGGCATTGAAGAGCTGGACGAAAGCATCCGCGTGATCGGTAAAAACCGGTATCAGCATGTGGATGTGAAGGCGCTTATATATCCTGGATTTGCAACGGATTTGCAGTCACCGATGACCAGCCTCCTTACGCAAGCGGAAGGCGTCAGCGTCCTTAGTGATTTTGTATATAGCAACCGATTTAAACATGTACCGGAGCTCGTTCGCATGGGAGCCAAAATTCGCGTGGAGGGACGCTCTGCCATCATCGAAGGCGGCCCGCTGAATGCAGCCAAAGTCAAAGCGACCGATCTGCGCGCGGGTGCGGCTCTTGTCATTGCGGGACTGACGGTGCCTGAAGGGATAACGGAGGTAAGCGGCGTGGAATTCATCGACCGCGGCTATGACCATCTTGTTTCCAATTTACGCGAACTGGGTGCCGACGTGTGGCGTGAGACCGAAGAAGAGTGATTTTTTTACCAAAATGAGGGAAATGTGTGGTGGAAACTGCATATCTCCCTCTGATTTGGGTAATGCTCCTAGTAAAGCTCTCATAGACTAATAGACTACATGACAGCAGGGAACTGCTGCGACAGAAACAAATAATTGAATAGGTGGTTATTGAATGGATTTACAAATAGCCGATTTGGAAGGCATGAAGCTGACGGATCTGTATAAGCTGGCCAAGAAGTATCAGATTCCTTATTATGGCCAGTTGAAGAAAAAAGAATTGATATTTGCCATTCTCCGGGCGCAGGCCGAACAGAGCGGCTTGATGTTCATGGAGGGCGTACTCGAGATTTTGCCGGAAGGATACGGCTTTCTGAGACCGATCAACTATTTGCCGAGCACGGAGGATATCTACATTTCGGCCTCCCAGATCCGCAAATTCGATTTGCGGACCGGAGATTTGGTTTCAGGCAAATGCCGGACGCCGAAAGAGAACGAACGTTACTTCGGGCTGCTGCAGGTCAACGCCGTCAATGGCGAGAATCCTGCCGTCGCAGCGGAACGATTACACTTCCCAGCCTTGACTCCTCTATATCCGCAAGAAAAGCTTGTTCTTGAAACATCCCCTAATCAGTTGTCAACCCGAATTATGGATCTGCTTGCACCCGTAGGTTTAGGACAACGCGGTTTGATCGTGGCACCGCCAAAAGCAGGGAAAACGCTCCTCTTAAAAGAAATCGCCAACAGCATCTCAACCAACAATCCAGAGATTGAACTGTTTGTTTTACTCATCGATGAACGGCCTGAAGAAGTGACGGATATGCAGCGTTCCGTTAAGGGTGAGGTGGTTGCTTCTACTTTTGACGAGCTTCCGGAGAACCATATCAAAGTGGCGGAACTGGTATTGTCGCGCGCCTTGCGGCTGGTGGAGCATAAGAAGGACGTGGTTATCTTGCTGGACAGCATCACCCGTCTGGCCCGTGCGTACAACCTGGTTATCCCTCCGTCCGGCCGAACGCTGAGCGGCGGTATTGATCCTGCGGCATTCCATCGGCCGAAACGTTTCTTCGGATCGGCTCGTAACGTGGAGGAAGGCGGAAGTCTGACGATCCTGGCGACAGCCTTGGTTGAAACCGGATCTCGGATGGATGATATCATTTATGAGGAATTTAAAGGCACAGGCAACATGGAGCTGCACTTGGACCGCCGCTTCGCGGAACGCCGTATTTTCCCGGCGATCGATATTCGTCGCTCCGGTACCCGGCGCGAAGAGGTGCTGCTGAACAAGGATGAACTGGATACCATTTGGGCGATCCGCAAAAATATGAACGACTCTGCCGATTTTGTGGAAGGCTTCCTTAAAAAAATGCGTGAGAGCAAGAATAACGCGGAGTTCTTGGCATCATTTGACGTGAATGCCAACAACGGCGGCGGAACCGGGACTCAGGGCCAGACAGCCAGACGTCCATCGCGTGCATCTGCGGCGACGGCCCCTCAGAGCTAAGCCCTGAATCAACCGGAGAATAGGAGATCAACATGTATTTGGTTTATGCAGATGAACAAGGGAATGTATACGATCATTCCGAGCTGTTCGGGATGGCCCGCAGCGGAGATATGATCGTCGAGATATTGGAGGATGAATTGATACCTTTGCCGGAGGGAGCTACGCTGGTCGGACTGCCGAGTACCCGAGCGATCGGAATGGATCCGGAGACCGGTGACATGATGCCGCTTGAGGACGGGTATACGGCTGTCGGAGCGCTTCTGCCGCAAGGCTACACCCGGCTCTGCCTGCCGGGGTACGTGAAGTCGGACAAGGAGTATAAGCTGCCGCTATTTGGTTATTCGGCAGTCGTATGGAAGGATGGCGCTTTCTATACGACGGCGCGTTTGTCCGACGATCCCGAGAAATGGAATCCTGTGAATTGTGACCTGGACGACCTTGAGCTTGGGGTTAAGACGCTGAAGGAGAAGTATCCCGAGAACCGGCTCTACGAACATCTGTCTAACTGTGCGTTGGGATACGAGTGCCTGACGGCGTCCAACACCTTCCTGAATCGCTGGGAAGGCGCGGTTCCCGTGTCTTACTCCTGCAATGCGGGCTGCTTCGGTTGCATTTCGGAACAGCCGGATGACAGCGGTTTTGTCTCCCCGCAGACGCGCATGAACTTCCGTCCGAGAGTGGATGAACTGGTGCAGGTCATGCTGGAGCATCTGAAGACCCCGGAGTCGATCATCAGCTTTGGCCAAGGCTGTGAGGGCGAACCCTCCACCCAGGCGAAGATCATTATAGAGGCCATGAGAGAAGTCCGGGCACAGACCGACATGGGTTACATTAATATTAACACCAATGCGGGACTGACCGATTTTATCCGCGGTATCGTGGATGCGGGTCTTGATCTGATGAGAGTCAGCACGATCAGTGCATTGGATGCCCATTATAACGCATACTACAAGCCAAGAGGCTACACGCTCGCTAATGTGGAGAAATCTCTTCGTTACGCAACGGATCAGGGCGTATATACATCCATTAACTATCTGATCTTTCCGGGCGTGACCGACCGCGAGGAAGAGCTGGAAGCCATGATCGAGTTTGCCCGGCGCACGGGACTCAAATTGATTCAGCTTCGCAATCTGAATATTGACCCTGAGAGCTATCTTGGCCTCATCCCGCCTGCGCAAGGCGAGATTCTCGGAATGAAGCAGGCGATCGAGATCATGCAGGAGGAGCTGCCGGATGTGGTGATCGGCTCCTATACGCATGTGCCCCCTGCTGGGCAGGCGAGACCGAAAAAGCGGCCTTCGATTATTTAACCGGCACGGACTCGAATGTGCTAAAAATAGGGTGTAGTTCCAATTGCGGACTTGTCTGATGATTTGTGTATGGACTATTGCGCATTCAATATGCTCGTGCTATACTCCTTTTATGTGTCCATATAACTCTGGGTCCGCATGAGGCTCAGGGCGGAAAGAGGTGAAAGCTACAATGAAACAAGATATTCAACCGAAATATCACGTTACTACAGTTACTTGTGCTTGCGGTAATACGTTTGAAACAGGTTCTGTGAAACCCGATCTTCGTGTAGAGATTTGCTCGAACTGTCATCCGTTCTTCACAGGTAAACAGAAATTCCTGGATGCTGGCGGTCGTGTTGATAGATTCAAGAAGAAATACGGTATCTAATAAACAAACCCTTCGCCCTTGTGGCCGAAGGGTTTTTGTCTGTCTGCAGGGCTGATGGAGTATGCAACTTTTTCCGTCGGTTGCTTTTTTGGTAGCCATGCGATATACTAAAGTTCGCCGTGCTAGACGGGGAGGTAGCGGTGCCCTGTAACTCGCAATCCGCTGTAGCGAGGTTGAATTCCTGTTAGAGGTGTTGTCGATGTGAGGCTGGTCCCTGCGCTCAACGTTGACGGTTGGGTCCTCCGCAATGAGCACTTGTGAACCTGGTCAGGTCCGGAAGGAAGCAGCCATAAGCAAGACCGCTTTTGTGCCGGAGGAGTGCCTAGCCCGAGTTGCTGCTCAGGATTGCCGCTCGGATCGCAATGATCAATAACAGGTGCACGGTATACATATCTGCACATAACACCTTTGCCTTTGGCAAGGGTGTTTTTTGTCGAGGCGGGATTCTATATTGGAGCGAATGCTTCACGTGAACTTTGGATAAAGTTTTCCAAGTAAACGTTTTGCTAAGGCAGGGGAAAGTAGTATAGAATGTAGTATAATATAACCGTCGACTCATGCCGTTTAGGCTGGGATTGACCATGAATATAACTTGTAAAGCACGTGATGATTGGGCTTTGAGTGTGAGCCTTGGATGTCCTAATCTTCGCGAAGTGGAAGTTGAAAGAGGGTAAAGCATAGTGGAACATATCGCGTTATATCGAGCTTGGCGACCACAGTCGTTCGGCGACATGGTGGGCCAGCAGCATATTATCCAGACCCTGCAGAATGCCATTCGCGAGCAGCGGGTTTCCCATGCCTACCTGTTCAGCGGTCCACGGGGTACGGGCAAGACCAGTGCCGCTAAAATTTTGGCCAAAGCCGTGAACTGCGAGCATGGTCCGGCTGAGGAACCCTGCAATGCATGCGAGGCCTGCCGGCGCATAACGTCCGGAGCCGTCATGGATGTCCAGGAGATCGATGCGGCATCCAACCGCGGCGTCGAGGAAATCCGTGATTTGCGGGAGAAAGTCAAATACGCACCGACCGAAGTGCGGCGCAAGGTTTATATTATTGATGAAGTACACATGCTGACGACGGAAGCGTTCAATGCCTTGCTGAAAACGCTGGAGGAACCGCCGGCACATGTGATGTTTATACTAGCGACAACAGAGCCGCACAGGCTTCCGGCAACGATTATCTCACGCTGTCAGCGGTTTGACTTCCGTAGGGTTTCCCTGGAGGAACAAACCGGACGTCTGGAGCAGATCTGCGGGGAAGAAGGCATTACGGCTGAGCATGAAGCGCTGCAGTATATTGCGCGTCTATCGGATGGCGGTATGCGGGATGCATTGAGCATTCTGGATCAGATCGCTTCCTTCACTGGAGGTACCGTATCTTACCGGCAGGTCATGGACATGACGGGAGGCATTGCCTCAGAGCAGTTTGGCCGTCTGGCCGGCGCCGTGAAGCAGGGGGATGCCGGATTGGTCCTGCAGATCGTGGAGCAATTTATGCAGGAGGGAAAAAGCGCAGATAAATGCATGGAGAATCTCCTGTACTATTTCCGCGATTTGCTTATGATCAAGATGGTTCCCGATGCCGACAAGCTGACCGATCGGGTTTTGAACCCGGCCGAGTTTCAGGAGATGGCTAATGCCTTCAGCCGGGATGAGCTGTTTCAAATGATCGATACGCTCAACCGTTATCAGAGTGAGATGAAATATGCCTCGCAGCCGCAAACCCTGTTTGAGGTGGCACTGCTCAAGCTTTCCGGCATTACCCAATCCGGGGGCGGGTCCGCAGCTGTCCATTCTACCGCCGATGCGGGAGAACTGGCTCAGCTGAAGCAGCATGTAGCCGCACTTGAGAAAAAGCTGGAGCGTCTGATTCAAAACGGTGTTCCTGCATCGAATCAACGCGAACCCGCCAAGTCTGCCCGTACACCTGCACCGAAAGCAGCTTCAACGGCCAAGATTCCGCAGCATATGGATCAGTACGTATCCTCCCGGACCGGAGAGGATTATACCGCTGTACATCGGCAGTGGGCCCAAATTCTGCAGAACGTGAAAGAGGAGAAGGTAACGGTTCACGCATGGCTGATGGATGGTGAGCCCGTATCCGTATGGGAAGACAAGGTTCTTGTCGCTTTCAAAAACAACATCCACCGCGAAACCACGGAGAAACCTGCCAACAAACAGGTGATTGAAGGGGTTCTTGAGTCTATGCTCGGCAAGCCGTATCATCTGGTGACCATGATGCTTCGCGACTGGAATGATGCGGTGGAAGGAGTCGGCAAGCCTCAGGCGGAAGAGCTTAAGCTGGAACATGAAGAAGCTGATGCCGGTGGAGAAAAACCATGGATTGATGAGGCGATCCAGCTGTTTGGAGAAGACCTCGTTGTCATAAAAGACTAGCGCGTCCCTACGTGCACCCTATTATAAGGAGAGATGAATCATGAATAATATGAACCAAATGATGAAGCAAGTGAAAAAGATGCAGGAGCAAATGCTGAAGGCGCAGGAAGAGCTTGCTACAAAAACCGTTGAAGGAACTTCCGGCGGCGGCGTGGTTACCGTAGAAGCGAATGGCCATAAACAAATTTTGTCCATCAACATCAAGCCTGAGGCAGTTGACCCGGATGATGTGGAAATGCTGCAGGATCTGGTGCTGACTGCGGTTAACGATGCACTTGCCAAGGCTGAAGAAATTGCGAACGCCGATATGGGCAAATTCACCGGCGGCATGAAAATCCCGGGCTTGTTCTAAACTAACCTAGAAGGAGTAGTTACATTTGTACTATCCTGAACCGATCGCGAAGCTCATCGATGCCTTTACGCGACTGCCGGGTGTGGGGCCGAAAACGGCCGCCCGCCTGGCTTTTCATGTTCTGAACATGAAGGAAGATGACGTTATTGATTTTGCCAAAGCGCTAGTCAGTGTCAAAAGGAATCTGCACTACTGCTCCGTCTGCTGCAACATCACGGATACGGATCCATGCCGGATATGTCAGGACAAGACTCGGGATGCCTCGATCATCTGCGTTGTACAGGATGCGAAGGATCTGGTGGCGATGGAGCGCACGAAGGAATTCGAGGGCTACTATCATGTCCTCCATGGGGCCATATCTCCGATGGAGGGGATCGGGCCGGATGAAATCCGTTTGAAGGAGCTCCTCACGCGCTTGAGTGACGAACGAGTGAAAGAACTCATTTTGGCGACGAACGCTAATATCGAGGGAGAGGCAACGGCGATGTACATATCGCGCCTGGTCCGTCCTTTTGATATTAAGGTGACTCGTATAGCCCATGGACTGCCGGTTGGCGGCGACCTGGAGTATGCAGATGAAGTGACTTTATCCAAAGCGCTTGAAGGTCGAAGAGAACTGAACTGATATTGTTGATTCCCGCAGCATTTGATGGAAATATGAAAGCAACATAAGAACGAGCATTGGAAGCGATTCTGATGGCTCGTTTTTTGTTTGCACATTTCTAGGCCAAGAAAGTAGAAATTGAAAGTGTTCTTATGGTTCTAAGTTTGTCCCTCTCTCGATATGAATGTTACAGACGGTCTTTATAAGGGCAGGTTAATCATTCATATTCATAGGGAGTGAACGGAATGAAGATATGGTGGAAGTCGAGGAAGAAAGAAGAGGAAACGTATATCACGGCAGAGGAGCAAGAACGGATGTGGCATGTCTTCTTGGACGTCCAGAGATCCCAGATGGAGTGGGAGCGGGCGCACTTGCTGTTCCAGGAGGCTACGGGACAGGATCAGATCGATTATGCGATCTACATGTTGGAGGCGGCAGAGCGTAAATACCAGATGAATCTCAAACAGGCCAAGCAGCTCAATCTGGATGGAGCAAGGATGCAGTATATCGAGCAAAAAAGGGAGAATGGTTAAACGAGAGTTGATAGGATTCTTAATGACCTTTAAAGGAGGAGTATCTATGAAATTGATTGTGCTTGGCGTACTATGCATTTCGCTCTTGCTGCTTATCTATGTTGTGTTTAGAAAGAAGCTGGGGCTGGGATGGCTAACTGTATTCGGGGCGCATCTGGCCCTTTCGGCTGTAGCGATCTATGTTGTGAATTTCACCGGATTAGCAGCTGAAGCGTATATTCCTCTGAATCCGATGACCATAGGAACGGTCATGGTCCTTGGCTTGCCGGGTGTGGCCCTTCTTGTCGGTTTAAAATTTACGATATTAGGTAGTTGACGTATGCTTATATTCTATGATACATTAATGTTCGCCCGTTTGATTGCGGGTGATAGAGATTCACCGGTCAGGCAGAATATGGATTAGAAAAATAATTAAAAAACTCTTGACCAACAGCAAGCTAGTATGA
>NZ_CP096377.1:157500-1060000 GCF_053903045.1 Paenibacillus sp. AK002
GGAGCCGAAGAAGGACGTGGCGAACAACGATACTGCCTCGGGGAGCTGTAAGCAAGCTTCGATCCGGGGATGTCCGAATGGGGAAACCCAGCTGATGTAATAGTCAGTTACCCGTATCTGAATACATAGGATGCGAGGAGGCACACCCAGGGAACTGAAACATCTAAGTACCTGGAGGAAGAGAAAACAAGAGTGATTCCGTCAGTAGCGGCGAGCGAACGCGGAACAGCCTAAACCAGAGAGCTTGCTCTCTGGGGTTGTGGGACGTCTCACATGGAGTTACAAAGGAACATATTAGGCGAAGAGGTCTGGAAAGGCCCGCTATAAGAGGTAAAAGCCCTGTAGCCGAAAGTATATTCCCTCCGAGACGGATCCCGAGTAGTGCGGGGCACGTGAAACCCCGTATGAATCCAGCAGGACCATCTGCTAAGGCTAAATACTCCCTAGCGACCGATAGTGAAGCAGTACCGTGAGGGAAAGGTGAAAAGCACCCCGGAAGGGGAGTGAAATAGAACCTGAAACCGTGTGCTTACAAGAAGTCAGAGCCCGATCTATGGGTGATGGCGTGCCTTTTGTAGAATGAACCGGCGAGTTACGTTCCCATGCAAGGTTAAGGCGAGAAGCCGTAGCCGCAGCGAAAGCGAGTCTGAATAGGGCGATGTAGTATGTGGACGTAGACCCGAAACCGTGTGATCTACCCCTGTCCAGGGTGAAGGTGCGGTAACACGCACTGGAGGCCCGAACCCACGTATGTTGAAAAATGCGGGGATGAGGTGGGGGTAGCGGAGAAATTCCAATCGAACTCGGAGATAGCTGGTTCTCCCCGAAATAGCTTTAGGGCTAGCCTCGGAATGAAGAGTCGTGGAGGTAGAGCACTGATTGGGTGCGGGGCCCGCAAGGGTTACCAAGCTCAGTCAAACTCCGAATGCCATAGACTTATATCCGGGAGTCAGACAGTGAGTGCTAAGATCCATTGTCAAAAGGGAAACAGCCCAGACCATCAGCTAAGGTCCCCAAGTGTGTGTTAAGTGGGAAAGGATGTGGAGTTGCACAGACAACCAGGATGTTGGCTTAGAAGCAGCCACCATTTAAAGAGTGCGTAATAGCTCACTGGTCGAGTGACTCTGCGCCGAAAATGTAACGGGGCTAAACACACCACCGAAGCTATGGCTTGATGCTTTGCATCAGGGGTAGGGGAGCGTTGTATGTAGGTTGAAGGTGTACCGTAAGGAGCGCTGGACAGCATACAAGTGAGAATGCCGGTATGAGTAACGAAAAGATCAGTGAGAATCTGATCCGCCGAAAGCCCAAGGTTTCCTGAGGAAGGCTCGTCCGCTCAGGGTAAGTCGGGACCTAAGGTGAGGCCGAAAGGCGTAATCGAAGGACAACAGGTTGAAATTCCTGTACCACCGTAAACCGTTATGAACGATGGGGTGACGCAGGAGGGTAGTGACGCGGACTGATGGATGTCCGTCCAAGCAGTGAGGCTGATGTGTAGGCAAATCCGCACATCGATAAGGCTGGGCTGTGATGGGGAGTGAAAATTACAGTAGCGAAGGTCATGATCTCACACTGCCAAGAAAAGCCTCTAGTCAGGTGAAGGTGCCCGTACCGCAAACCGACACAGGTAGGCGAGAAGAGAATTCTAAGGCGCGCGGAAGAACTCTCGTTAAGGAACTCGGCAAAATGACCCCGTAACTTCGGGAGAAGGGGTGCCCCGGTAGTGTGAATAGCACGAGGGGGCCGCAGTGAAAAGGCCCAAGCGACTGTTTAGCAAAAACACAGGTCTGTGCGAAGCCGTAAGGCGAAGTATACGGGCTGACGCCTGCCCGGTGCTGGAAGGTTAAGGGGAGCGGTTAGGGATTAGTCCCGAAGCTGTGAACCGAAGCCCCAGTAAACGGCGGCCGTAACTATAACGGTCCTAAGGTAGCGAAATTCCTTGTCAGGTAAATTCTGACCCGCACGAATGGCGTAACGACTTGGGCGCTGTCTCAACGAGAGATCCGGTGAAATTTTAATACCTGTGAAGATGCAGGTTACCCGCGACAAGACGGAAAGACCCCATGGAGCTTTACTGCAGCTTGATATTGGATTTGGGTACGATCTGTACAGGATAGGTGGGAGCCTTTGAAGCATGAGCGCCAGCTTGTGTGGAGGCGACGTTGGGATACCACCCTGATCGTATCTAGGTTCTAACCTGGTACCGTAATCCGGTACGGGGACAGTGTCAGGCGGGCAGTTTGACTGGGGCGGTCGCCTCCTAAAGAGTAACGGAGGCGCCCCAAGGTTCCCTCAGAATGGTTGGAAATCATTCGAAGAGTGCAAAGGCATAAGGGAGCTTGACTGCGAGACCTACAAGTCGAGCAGGGACGAAAGTCGGGCTTAGTGATCCGGTGGTACCGCATGGAAGGGCCATCGCTCAACGGATAAAAGCTACCCTGGGGATAACAGGCTTATCTCCCCCAAGAGTCCACATCGACGGGGAGGTTTGGCACCTCGATGTCGGCTCATCGCATCCTGGGGCTGAAGTAGGTCCCAAGGGTTGGGCTGTTCGCCCATTAAAGCGGTACGCGAGCTGGGTTCAGAACGTCGTGAGACAGTTCGGTCCCTATCTGTCGTGGGCGTAGGAAATTTGAGAGGAGCTGTCCTTAGTACGAGAGGACCGGGATGGACGTACCGCTGGTGCACCAGTTGTTCCGCCAGGAGCATGGCTGGGTAGCTACGTACGGACGGGATAAGCGCTGAAAGCATCTAAGCGTGAAGCCCCCCTCAAGATGAGATTTCCCAATTAGTAAGACCCCTTGAAGACGACGAGGTAGATAGGTTGGAGGTGGAAGTGCAGCAATGCATGGAGCTGACCAATACTAATCGGTCGAGGGCTTATCCAAAATATATTTCAATGTGCTGCAAATTTCGTTTCGTATCTAGTTTTCAGGGAATCAATCTCTGTAACTGCATACAAGTTATGATGGAGAGATACCCAAGTGGCTATAAGGGGACCCTCTGCTAAGGGGTTAGACTGCGTAAGCGGTGCGAGGGTTCGAATCCCTCTCTCTCCGCCATTTGAATAACTTGGACGCAATAAGGTTTATATGGCGGTGTAGCTCAGCTGGCTAGAGCGTACGGTTCATACCCGTGAGGTCGGGGGTTCGATCCCCTCCGCCGCTACCATACATACCTGGAGGCTTAGCTCAGCTGGGAGAGCATCTGCCTTACAAGCAGAGGGTCGGGGGTTCGATCCCCTCAGCCTCCACCATGTATTATTTTTATTACCTTGCCATGCCGGTGTAGCTCAATTGGTAGAGCAACTGACTTGTAATCAGTAGGTTGGGGGTTCAAGTCCTCTCGCCGGCACCATCTTTAATAATGCGGAACTGTGGTGTAGAGGCCTAACATGCCTGCCTGTCACGCAGGAGATCGCGGGTTCGAATCCCGTCAGTTCCGCCATTATTTACAAGCTTCAGGGATGAGAATCCATAAACGGGTTCGTCGGAGCATATCCTCGTTAGCACAGACTTCGCAGTCTCGAACGAAGAGAGAGTATCCCGTCAGTTCCGCCATTATTACTCCTAAGGAATAAAAATGGTCGGTTTTCCACAGATTAAAGTGGGAAGTGTTGCACTCCGCACTTTATTTTAATGTTATTCATGTTTGGCTCGGTAGCTCAGTCGGTAGAGCAGAGGACTGAAAATCCTCGTGTCGGCGGTTCGATTCCGTCCCGAGCCACCTTTATATTTTGGAGGATTAGCGAAGTGGCCAAACGCAGCAGACTGTAAATCTGTTCTCGTCCGAGTTCGGTGGTTCGAATCCATCATCCTCCACCAGTAATAAGAGCCATTAGCTCAGTTGGTAGAGCACCTGACTTTTAATCAGGGTGTCGAAGGTTCGAGTCCTTCATGGCTCATCCGAAAGGGTCGTCAACGTTGTTGACGGCTCTTTTTGTGTTGTTTTTACCGAACTATTTCCCAAGGCGCACGGACTTAAAGAGAAGGAATTGTCGTTTGTGCAGGATGATATGCTAAAATAAGAAAAAACGATAAAGTGGTGGAGTCATCAATGGTGGAGATGGAGCATATCGTTCAGAAACTGGAGCAGACCTTGGGTACCTCACTCGGCTTAAAAACATTGAATGAGCAGGAATCGCTATGGCTCACGGAATCGATGGCGATCACCTCGCGATTCGGTGACCGGTTTGGTCGTGAAGAAAGAACTACAAGTTCAATTCGCCGTGGAGAAAGCGTAAGCTCAAACACAACACGAATGATTGATGGTGCCTATGTGCATAAGGAGCTTGGTGAGATCTGGTTTCCCGTTAATCAACAGGATCCGAGCCGGGTCCTGGTGGCGGATTCCAATGCTTTGACGGAGTCGGAGATTGGGCTTGTCGCTCTTTTATTGACGAGCCTTCAGGAAGCGCCTTCAGGCTCGATGTCAAAGAATGCAGCCAAGGTTGAAGAAGAACGGCGCGCCCAGCAGTTGGGCGGTTGGTTGAAAGAGCGCCTTCAAGCCGGCGAGCTGCATGCTGAGCTACCGGATGAGATGCTGATTCGGACAAGCTTGACGGAGGAAATGGTCCCCTTTCTCCTCATTCATGAGAGCGAGCATGCTCCCACGCCAAGTTATAAAGCGCTGCTGCGGTTGTTGCGCAGTTATTTTGACGGGGATATCATTCTTGTGCCGCTGCTGGATAAGGAATGGATTATCCTTGCCAATCAGGAGCTGCTGGGCGGCATAACGACGGATGATAAAGAGGAAGCATCCTCAGAAGCCGATCAGGACTTGCTGTCCTTATTCTGTATGGGGCTGTACGAGCTCATTTCAACGGAATGGGTGGGCGATTTTCATATTTCGGCAATCCCGGCAGTCAATGCGCTTCAAGCTTTGCCGCAGACGGTTGGCATGCTGCGAGAGACCATGACCATCGGGCGTACTTTTCAGGTCAAGGAGCATATTCATCTGTCGACCGGTCTTCATCTGGAGCGCCTGGTTTACAGCATTCCTGAGTATCAACGGAATCAATTCCTGCGTGAGTACGCTGCCGGACATACCGACTTATTCGAGGACAGTGAGACCTTGTCGACGCTGGAGTCTTTTTTTGAATTGGACTGCAATGTGAGCGAGACGGCCAAACACCTGTATATTCACCGAAATACGCTGCTGTACCGACTGGATAAGATCAAACAGGAGACGGGGCTTGACGTTCGCAGCTTCAGTGATGCGGTATTGGTGAAAATAACGCTTCTATTGTATAAAGTGACGAAAAGGAAATAGGTTTTTTGTGCAGATTGTGTATAGCAAGTCAGGTGCCTATGGGGTAATATAAGATTATAAATTAATTGTATTCGATTTCATAACATTCATATGAGGGGGCAAATGCACATGGCTGGTGTACGCTTAGAGCATATTTACAAAAAGTATGCAGGTGCGGATAAAGCAACTGTAATTGACGTTAATTTGGATATTAAAGATAAAGAATTCTTGGTATTGGTAGGTCCTTCCGGTTGCGGTAAGTCTACGACACTTCGTATGATCGCAGGTCTTGAGGAAATTTCCGAGGGTAAACTTTACATTGGCGACCGCGTTGTTAACGATGTAGCACCTAAAGATCGTGACATCGCAATGGTATTCCAATCCTACGCCTTGTATCCGCATATGAACGTATATCAGAACATGGCATTCGGTTTGAAACTCCGTAAAGTGAAGAAAGACGAAATCGATAAGCGTGTACGTGAAGCAGCGAAAATCCTGGATATCGAGCATTTGCTCGAGCGTAAACCGAAAGCTCTCTCCGGTGGTCAGCGTCAGCGTGTTGCCTTGGGCCGTGCGATTGTCCGTGATCCGCAAGTCTTCTTGATGGATGAGCCGCTTTCCAACTTGGATGCGAAACTCCGCGGTCAGATGCGTGCTGAAATTACTAAGCTGGTGAAGCGTCTTGAAACCACTTGTATCTATGTAACGCATGACCAAACAGAAGCTATGACGATGGGTGACCGTATCGTTGTTATGCAGGATGGCATCATTCAACAAGCGGATTCCCCAGAACAGCTGTACAACAATCCAAACAACCTGTTCGTTGCTGGTTTCATTGGTTCCCCAACCATGAACTTCATCAACGGTAAATTGTCCGAGCAAAACGGTGGCGTATACTTCACTTCCCAGGGCTTGAACGTTCAAGTTCCAGGCGGTAAAGCACAATTGCTCAAAAATAAATCCATGATTGGCAAAGAAGTAATCATGGGTGTTCGTCCGGAAGATATTCATGAAGAGCCAGTATTCCTGGAAGCTTCCCCGAACACAATCTTCACAGCGAAAGTGGACGTAACCGAGAACCTTGGTCACGAAATGCTCTTGTACCTCAGCGGCTTGGGCACCGACACAGTTATCGGCCGTGTAGACGGACGTTCGACTACTCGCGAAGGCGACAATGTGAAATTGGCACTCGACATGAACAAAGTTCATATCTTTGATAAAGAGTCTGAATTGAACGTATTGCTCGAAGACTAGTCTTCAGCAATCGAGATCTCTTGAAAACCGCCCCTCAAGGGGCGGTTTTTTTAGGAGAAAAAGACATAAAACTAGACAGTTTCTGCCCTTATCGAAGGGTTGAGGCAGTTCTAGCAGACGGTAGAAGTGGTCCTAGGCTAAAAGTGTGTAAAGCAGACAACCAATTGTCGATATAGAAAGAGAGTTATCTTTAGTAATAGAACATCTGTTTTTTAGTCGCAATATGCCGTAGCAGCGTCGCTTCACTCCTGGATAAGTCCAATGTCCTGGTATCGGATAGCCGGTTAGAATTGCATTCATTGGCTTTTTTCGATAAGATAAGCACAAAGCAAGGCATACATAAGCATTGGACGTATGGGTTGTTGGGCGTATTCCATGAAGCATGACCGACCGCCGGCTAGGCTTGAGACGTCCAATTTAATAAGCAAAGTAACCGATCATGAAATATATCATCCAAAACGAGCCGTGCTGCATGCCGGTTGCGTTTGTGATGTCAACATACACTGGAAGAAGAGGGGTAAGACCATGGCCAAGAAAGTGAAGGTATCCGAGCTGGTCCAGCAGTTTCAGCTGGAGGTCATCGCAGGTGAGGAAGGCTTGAAACGTCAGATTACAACGGACGATCTGAATCGACCGGGATTGGAAATGGCCGGTTATTTTGAATACCATCCGCGGGAACGGGTTCAGCTTATGGGGCGCACGGAGCTGGCTTTCTTTGGAATGCTGAAGCCGGAAGAGCGGAAAGAACGCATGCGCAGCCTGTGTACGGAAGAAACGCCTTGCATCGTGGTTACGCGTTCCCTGGAAGTGCCGGAAGAGCTGGTAGAGCTCGGCAATGAAAGAGGTTTGCCCGTGCTGCGCAGCAGCATGGCGACGACCATCCTGACAAGCCGATTCACGAGTTTCCTGGAACGCAGACTTGCGCCAACGACGACTATCCACGGGGTATTGTGCGATGTTTACGGCGTAGGGATGCTGATCACGGGCTCGAGCGGTATCGGGAAAAGCGAAACGGCTCTGGAGCTCGTCAAACGCGGACACCGCTTAATCGCGGACGACGCGGTGGAGATTCGCCAGACGTCGGATTTTCAGCTGCATGGAACAGCGCCTGAACTGATTCGCCATCTACTGGAGATTCGCGGGGTCGGTATTATTAATGTTATGACGTTATTCGGTGCAGGCGCCGTTCGGAATAATAAACGGATTACGCTTGTCGTTCGATTGGAGGCCTGGCAGCAGGATAAACAGTATGATCGTCTGGGATTAGATGAAGAGACAACACGAATTATAGAGACGGATATCCCTCTGGTCACCATTCCGGTTCGTCCAGGACGTAACCTTGCGGTTATTATTGAAGTGGCAGCTATGAACTACAGATTGAAGCAAATGGGACTAAATGCTGCACTGCAGTTTACGAACAAGCTGACGGCAACGATTGCTGAAGATATGGACGATTTGGACTAGGACTAGGGAGGGTTATAAGTGATGCAAACTTTGCTCATCGATCCGGTGGCGTTCTCCATCGGATCGTTGCGTGTTCATTGGTATGGCTTGATTTTGGGCCTCGGTGCCTTGGCAGGTCTGCTGCTGGCCATTCGCGAGGGGAAGCGTTTTGGTATTCCGCAGGAATTTTTCATGGATTTGCTCTTGCTTGGGGTTCCTTCCGCTATCATCGGTGCTCGTATTTATTATGTAGCTTTTAAATGGGAAGACTATAAGGATAACTTCCTGGATGTGTTCAAAATATGGAATGGCGGGATTGCCATATTCGGCGCCTTGATCGGCGCCATTATCTGTGCGTTGATCTATGTTCGCCGAAAAGGCTACAACTTCTGGCGAATTGCCGATATCTGTGCGCCGTCCTTGTTGGCCGGCCAGATTATTGGACGCTGGGGGAACTTCGTTAACCAGGAGGCCTATGGCGGTCCTGTCAGCGAGTCTTTCCTGCGAGGACAGCTGCATTTGCCTGATTTTATCGTGAATCAAATGAATGTACAGGGCGTATTCCATCACCCTACCTTCTTATATGAATCGCTGTGGAACCTGTTGGGTATCGTCATACTGCTTATCATTCGCAGACAGAAATTTCTGCGGGCAGGCGAACTCTTCATCGGATACTTCATCTGGTATTCCATCGGCCGGTTCTTTATTGAAGCGGTGCGGACGGACAGCTTGGCTTTTCAAGGCGCCGCCGGACTTGCCGATTTCATTAACAATACGTTATGGGCACCGATGACTTGGATGGGATTTGAACTGGGTCACCTTGACCCGGCTTATGGCAACATTCGGATCTCCCAGCTGCTGTCCGTATTGATTGTCATCGGAGGCATCGTACTGATCATTGTGCGCCGTGTAACGGGCCGCGCCAATGTGCGCTATTTGGACCCGATCGTGTCGACGAAGACCGGAGCAGGTCCAACGCCGGAAGCCGATCTTCAAACGAACAAAACCGTCAAATCCCCTGCGCCGGCTCCTGCTAAACAGCATAAACAGGCCGCAGAACCGGAGGGAATGGCGGATAAAGACGTTGTTACCCAAGCAGAGGAGACAGACGTCAAATCCTCATCACGGGAAGAAGAAGACACTCCGACAATAAAACCGGATACGGAGGACAAAAAGGAGTAGTTGCAGCATGATCGAAACCGTACTGTTTGATTTGGACGGCACCATTATCGACACGAATGAATTGATTATCTCATCGTTTATGCATGTTTTCGAGGCGCAGGCCCCGGGACCGTTGACCAGAGAGCAGATCATTCCGCATATGGGAACCACGCTGGAACAGCAGCTGCAGGCTTTCTCAGGGGGCGTCGAGGATGTCAGTCCGCTTGTCAAAGCCTATCGCTCTTTCAACACGATCCATCATGATGACATGGTCAAACCATTCCCGCATGTGAACGAAGTCGTGGAGCGTCTTCATCGTCACGGGCTTTCGCTCGGGATCGTAACCACGAAGATCCGCCCTTCCACCATGATGACGCTGGAGAAGTACGATCTGGAGCGCTTCATGTCGGCGATTGTTACGGTGAACGATGTGGAGCATCCGAAACCGCATCCGGAGCCCGTCCTGACGGCGATGGAGCAGCTGGGGGCCAATCCGGCCACCACTTTGATGATCGGAGACAGTCCGGTGGACATTCAGTCTGCCAAGGCGGCGGGCGTGAAGGCCGCCGCTGTAGCTTGGTCCCTCAAGGGTGAGCAAAAGCTGATGGAGTACGGGCCGGATTTTATATTGAAGGATATGAGAGATCTGTTTGAAATCGTAGGACTTCAAGAGGAATAGGAGTTTTGGCAGCATGGCCAGAAAGATTACCCGTTATCCTGTAGAAGGCCCCAACGCGTTATGGCAAATCTACCGCACCGTGAGCCCGTTCAAGGGCGTCAAGAACTTCATTTTTATCCAGATCGCCCGCTATTGTCCTATCCTGCCTATGAAGAATTGGATCTATCGCCATATGCTCGGGATGAAAGTGGGGAGGCATACCGCGTTTGGATTGATGGTCATGGTGGATGTGTTTTTTCCGGAGAAAATAACCATCGGCGAGAATTCGGTCATCGGCTACAACACGACCATTCTGGCTCACGAGTATTTAATAAAGGAATATCGTTTGGGTGAAGTGCGGATCGGGGAGAACGTGCTCATCGGCGCGAATACCACGATTTTGCCAGGCGTAACGATCGGAGACGGCGCGGTCGTTGCTGCAGGATCTGTCGTACATAAAGACGTGGCACCTGGTGTTTTTGTAGGCGGGAATCCATTGCGAGAGCTGAAGAGGACATCGACGGAAAGCGAGTCAATTTGAGGTAATGTGACAAGTCAGGTTCTCAAGCTTGCTGAATTGTTGTAGAATGAGTAAAGGATAACCTGACACAAAGCGAACAATAGTCCCCGGGGTATGATGGCCTTGAGGGACTTTTTTGCCCGTCCATTCGCATACATTGACTCTATCAACAAACTCGAAAACAAGGAGGCGACGCCTGACATGGGTGCAACGCTGAACAAAAAGGAAAGGCTGCCGCAGCTCGATATTTATCGTGCGCTGGCCATCCTGGGCGTGCTTCACGTTCATGCGACTTCATTTGCAACGGTGGATGCGATTGATTCGCGATTCTATTATATTATTAATTTCTTGAATATTTTCTTTAAATACGGTACCCCCTCGTTTATATTCCTAAGCAGCTTTGTGCTGTTCTATAACTATGCGGACCGGCCGCTGACCAAGGACTTGATCAAAAACTTCTATAAACGGCGGCTCTTGTACATTTTGCTTCCGTATGTGTTGTTCTCGATCATCTACTTCTTTGTGAGGATGTATCAGAACGGGCTGCTGAACAGCTCGTTTGATCTATGGGCACAGATGCCGCTATTCTTTGAACGCTTGGTTCGAGGGCAGAACTATACGCACTTATACTTTGTATTTATCAGTTTGCAGTTCTATATTCTGTTTCCGATCTTCCTCAAGCTGTTCAAATCCTCCCGGTTTCTCGTAAGGTGGGCGGTGCCGATTGGATTCCTGCTGCAATGGGGCTTCATCATCTGGAACAAATACGAGCTGCAGTACACGTTTAAAGGAAGCTTGGCCATTTCGTATTTAGCCTACTATATGCTCGGCGCTTACCTGGCGATGAATTACGACAAATTCAAGGGCTGGCTGACGTCTTCTTGGAAAAAGCAAACCACTGGTCAAAGAGCAGGCACAATCGTGTTATGGGCCGGCTGGCTCGCGATGGCGCTGACGCATGTGCAGATTTGGTACAATCAGAGATTGCATGGCGCTAAATATGATTCCCTATTATACGAGCTGTTATGGAATCTGCACACCGTGTTCTCCGCGATTGTGCTGATGCAGCTGGCGAGCTGGCTGTATAGCAGCGGCTGGAAACTCATTGTGAAAGTGCTGACGCGGATTGGCGAGCTGTCTTTCGCGATCTATCTCGTGCACCCGCTCTGGCTGTTCCTGTATCGGGAATTCGATCCGAAGCTGAATCCCGTAACCGATGATTATCTAATCTGGATATACGGCGGGATGGTAACGGCTTTGATCGTCAGTGCGTTAGTGGTGCAGACGGTGTTCCGGTGGATTCCAGGGTCGTGGATGCTGCTGGGCAGCGTTCCTCGATCATTGAAGCCAACCTCCAAAGCACCTACGACACCATCGCAAAGAAAAGATACCGTTACAGGCGACAGCAAGAAATCGGTCGATCTGTAGGAGCATCAGGCCTAATGCATATACTTCTTATCCATCATCATGAAGCAAAGCCGTCCGGGCACCCGGGCGGCTTTTTTTGTATTGAGGCCATCCGGATCAATGCAGGTTCAGCCAATAGACAAGCAAGCCACGCTGGTCCGTTCTTGTGTTACAATTATACCCAGAAGTTAGACGGATCTATTAATGCGTAAGGTGCGTACCGACAGAGAACGATACATAGTAGAACGCATGCGTATGCATTGACGATCAGGCAGTATTCATGGTAATATAGCCAATATCCTTTAATTTATTAGCAAGGTACCACTTTACCATATTAAAGACTTTTACTGAATTTGAGGTGGAGCGTCATGTCTAAACCGAAAGGCTTCGAGAAACCGGCAGGTGTTCGTGATTATCTTCCTCATGCGGTCGCCAAGCTGCGGCGGATTGAACGCGAAGTGCTTGCATGCATGGACCGCTGGGGTTACCGGCAGATTATGACACCAACGATGGAATATTACGATACGGTAGGCGTGGCAAGCTCTACGTCGGACCAGAAGCTGTTTAAACTATTGAATAAACGCGGAACGACAATGGTGCTGCGTTCCGATCTGACCGCCCCCATAGCGCGGGTTATGTCCTCGCTGCTGAAGGATGAACCGCTTCCGGTACGTTTGTCTTACCATGCCAATGTATTTCGCGCCATTGAGGAGGAAGCGGGGCGGGAAGCGGAATTCTTTCAGACCGGCGTCGAGCTTGTAGGCGATGATACGCCGGAGGCCGATGCCGAAGTGATTGCGCTGGCCATCGAATCCCTGAAGGCGGCAGGCGTGGAGAAATTCAAAATCGCGATGGGTCATATGGGTTATCTGAATGGCTTACTTCAAGAAGTGCTGCCGGAACGGACGGAGGATCAGGAGAGCCTGAAGCAGGATTTGCTGAACCGCGACTACGTTGGATACCGCAACACCATTGCCAGCCTGAGCCTGACGGAGGTACAGCAGGACCAGTTGGAGGGAATCCTGAAGCTGCGCGGGGGCAGGGAGATTGCCGGGCAAGCTCTCGAGATTAGCAGCAACGAACTCGCGAGAGCTTCTATCGAGCATCTGAGCAAGGTATGGGAAGTGCTCGAGGCTTACGACGTCTCCAGACATGTTCTGTTTGATTTGACGATGCTCGGAGACTTCTCCTATTACACGGGAATGACGTTCGAGGGTTATGCTGCCGAGCTGGGCTCTCCCGTCGCAAGCGGCGGTCGTTATGACAAGCTGCTTCGGCAGTTTGGCCGTGCCGTTCCGGCAACAGGCTTTGCACTCAAGACCAATCGCATTCTCGATGGGGTGCAAGGAGAGGAGATTGTCGAGGAATTGCCCATTCTCATCCGGTACACGGCTTCTTATCGAAAGGAAGGATTGGCTAAAGCCTCAGAACTTCGGGCGCAGGGACATTCCGTCATCACTTCGATCCTACCGGATTCGGCCAATGTCCGAGATGCCGAGGTACCCGTTGTGTCCGGCAGTCTGCTCCATAGAGGATACCGAGAGGTCATAACCCTTCGATAGGAAGCGGATCTATAACGATTATCATATAAGTTTAAGGTCAGGAGGATTCGAACGTGGCGGAAACGTTGAAAGTAGCGATGCCCAAAGGGCGCATATATAAAAAAGCATCCGCGCTGTTCCGTTCAGCCGGACTTCCGATACCCCTCGACGTGGATGAAACGCGCAAGCTGGTCATTCCCTTGCCGGAGGCAGGAATGGAATTTATCCTGGCGAAGCCGGTGGATGTGCCGACTTATGTGGAATACGGCGTGGCGGATATCGGTATCGTCGGCAAGGACGTGCTAATGGAAGAGAACAAGGACGTTTATGAGCTGCTTGATCTCGGCATTGCGCGGTGCAGGATGTCGGTCATCGGCTTGCCGGACTGGAAGCCGGGCATACGACAGCGGGTTGCCACCAAATATCCGAACGTGGCTTCACAGTATTTCCGAGAGCAGGGCCAGCAGGTTGAAGTGGTTAAACTGAACGGTTCCATCGAGCTTGCACCGCTCATCGGTTTGGCAGACCGGATCGTCGATATGGTGGAAACGGGCCAAACGCTCAAGGAGAACGGACTTGTAGAGATGACCAGCATTTTTGAAATTACAAGCCGCCTGATTGCCAATCGCGTTAGTTATCGGATGAAGAATGATGAAATTCAGGCCTTGTGCGACCGGCTGCAAACGGTCATTATGTCTGAGAGTACGAATATACGGCAATAAGCTTATAGATATAAAAATCGGTGAGATTGGATGATCGGCTCGATCATCCTTCATTTATCAACAAACGCTATGCATGCAGCATGATGCAAGCAGCGGGATTGGGGGAGATTAAGGTGAAGGTAGTATCAGCACGGGACTTTGAGCTGAAACGGGACAATGATTACGGCACACCAGAGCAGAATGAAGTCGTGAAGGCTATTGTGCGGGATATTCGGTCCGAAGGAGATGCCGCCTTGCTGCGGCATACCGAGCTATTGGACCGTGTCCGTCTGACCGCAGGTCAGCTTCGCGTAACGGATGAGGAGCTCAAGGCAGCTTATGATCATGTGGAGCCTTCGTTCGTGAAGGCGATACAAGCGGCGGCAGACAACATTCGCGCATTTCATGTGAAGCAGAAGCGGAATTCCTGGATGGATCTACAGCCGGACGGTAGCATCTTAGGACAAATTGTTCGTCCGTTGAAACGCGTCGGTGTCTATGTGCCCGGTGGAAAGGCAGCCTATCCTTCATCCGTGCTGATGAACGTGATCCCGGCCCAAGTGGCAGGCGTACCCGAAATCGTCATGGTCACTCCCCCGGCAACCGGCGGGAAGGATGGAATCAATCCCTATATTCTGGTGGCTGCAGCCGAGGCAGGCGTTACGGAAATCTACCGCGTAGGAGGAGCACAAGCCATTGCGGCATTGGCCTACGGCACGGAGACCATTTCCCCCGTCGATAAGATTTGCGGGCCCGGCAATATTTACGTTGCCCTGGCCAAACGTGAAGTGTACGGCGCAGTCAATATTGACAGCCTGGCCGGTCCAAGCGAGATTGCGGTATTGGCCGATGAACATGCAGATGCTTCGTATATTGCAGCGGATCTGCTTTCCCAAGCTGAGCATGACGAGATGGCATCGGCCATTCTCGTGACGCCTTCCCGAAAGCTGGGCGAGGCTGTTGCCGCCGAAGTAGAGCGGCAGCTTGAGCTGCTGCCGCGGCGGGACATCGCCCGTGCTTCCGTGGACAGCTACGGCGCGGTGATCGTCACGGAATCCCTCCAGGAAGGGATTGAAGTCATTAACCGTTTAGCGCCGGAGCATCTGGAAATCGTGACGGAGGAGCCGATGGCGATCGTGGGCCAGATCGAGAACGCAGGCGCGATCTTCCTAGGACCGTACAGCTCAGAGCCGGTAGGCGATTATTTTGCAGGACCGAACCATATCATTCCGACGAATGGGACGGCACGGTTCGCATCACCAGTGGATCTGGACGATTTCATTAAGAAATCGAGTTTGATCTACTACAGTAAAGAAGCGCTGCTGCGCGACGGCGAGCAGATCATGGAGCTGGCCCGGCGCGAAGGGCTTGAGGGCCATGCCCGGGCGATCGAAATCCGGCTTGAACAAGAACGATAAGAAATCAGACCAGAACAAGCATCATTTGTTCATCATAAATATTCCGTATAGAGGAGGCAATCCACGTGAGCAGTTTGGATGCAGCAGCAAGATCAGCCGGCGTGAGCCGCAAAACCAATGAGACCGACATTGCCCTGGATTTCAATGTCGATGGGACCGGGATTTCGGAATTGGAGACCGATGTACCTTTTCTTAATCATATGCTTGATTTGTTCACAAAGCATGGCCAGTTTGATCTTCGCGTCAAGGCAAAGGGCGATATCGAGATCGATGACCACCACACGGTGGAGGATATCGGGATCTGCTTAGGGCAGACGTTCCGCGAAGCACTGGGCGATAAAAAAGGCATCAAACGTTATGCCAGCGTGTTTGTGCCGATGGATGAGGCGCTTGCTCAAGTTATTGTGGATATCAGCAACCGCCCGCATTTTGAGTACCGGGCGGAGTATCCTTCGCAGCAGGTAGGCTCTTTTCATACCGAGCTTGTCCATGAATTTCTATGGAAATTGGCGCTGGAAGCCCGGATCACGCTGCATGTCATCGTTCATTACGGACACAATACCCATCATATGATTGAAGCGGTGTTTAAGGCGCTCGGCCGTGCATTGGATGAGGCGACCACCGTGGATCCGCGGGTGACCGGCGTACCGTCCACGAAGGGAGTGCTCTAAACGATGGCCATTGCAATCGTGGATTACGGCATGGGCAATCTGCACAGCGTGAGCAAAGCGGTAGAGCGGCTTGGGTATCAGCCGCTCGTAACCGGAGAGCGGGAGGAGCTTCTGGCGGCGAATGGCATCATTCTGCCCGGAGTCGGCGCGTTCGGAGATGCCATGGAGCAGCTCCGCGAAGCCTCGCTGGACTCGGTCATGAAGGAAGCTGCAGAGTCGGGAAAACCGCTGCTGGGGATCTGTCTCGGCATGCAGCTCCTGTTCAGCCGGAGCGAGGAGCATGGCAAGTATGAAGGGCTGGATATACTCCCCGGGTCGGTTGTACGATTTGCGGGTGGGGACTACAAGGTGCCGCATATGGGCTGGAATTCATTGCAGTTCAAGAAGCGGGAGCACCCGCTGTTTGCGGGACTTGAGGAAGGTCATGTGTATTTTGTCCACTCGTATCATGTTCTTCCTGAGGTTCAGGCTGATTTGCTGGCGGTTACCGATTACGGTCAGCCAGTAACGGCCATCGTGGGCCGCGGTTCGGTGTACGGCATGCAGTTCCATCCCGAGAAGAGCGGGGAGCTTGGCATGAGCCTGCTTCGCAATTTTTTGGCTTTAACGTAAGGTGAACGAATAGACCAATTGGAAAGTGGGAATGGGGATGTCCTCTTTTATCATATATCCGGCAATCGATATTCGCGGCGGCAAATGCGTCAGGCTGGTCCAAGGCGATTATAATCAAGAAACGGTATACAACGACAATCCGCTCGAGGTAGCCAAATCGTGGGAAGAGCAGGGCGGCACATTTATTCATCTCGTGGATTTAGACGGCGCGAAGGCAGGTCAGCCGGTGAATGACGACATCATCGGGAAGATTGCATCCAGCGTTCAGGTTCCGGTTCAAGTAGGCGGAGGCTTGCGCACGCTGGCGGATGTGGAGCGGCTGCTGTCGCTCGGCGTCAGCCGGGTTATCATCGGGACGGCAGCGATCGAAGACCGCGTCTTTACGGAAGAGGTGCTGGGCAAATACGGGGATAAGGTGGCCATCGGCATCGACGCTCGCAACGGATACGTCGCAACGAGAGGCTGGCTGGAAACGTCGGAGGTTCAAGCTGAGGTGTTGGCAAAAGAATTAGCAGCCAAGGGAGCGGAAACCTTCATCTTCACCGACATTTCCCGCGACGGAATGATGCAGGGACCAAACGTAGAGGCGATTGTCTCGCTGGCCAAAGCCAGCGGCCGCTCGGTTATCGCTTCGGGCGGCGTGACGAAGCTGGATGATCTGCTGGCGCTCAGCGCGCACAGCGGCGACGGTGTAGGCGGAGCGATCGTAGGCAAGGCGCTGTATACAGGCAATATTGATCTAAAAGAGGCTATTACGCGAATCCAATGAGGATTTAAACCAGTGTCTGTTCGAATCATCATGGATCGATAGAGTTCATATAGGGGAAGAGGGGAAAGGCATGCTGGCAAAACGGATCATACCTTGCCTGGACGTGAAGGACGGCCGGGTGGTGAAGGGCGTAAACTTTGTGAATCTCCGCGATGCGGGCGATCCCGTGGAATTGGCCGCGCTCTACGACCGGGAAGGCGCAGATGAGCTTGTCTTTTTGGATATATCGGCTTCGGTCGAAGGCCGGGCAACGATGGAAGAAGTCGTTCGGAGAACGGCAGGGGAGATCGCCATTCCTTTTACCGTAGGCGGAGGCATCTCCTCCGTGGAGGACATGAAGCGGATTCTGCGGGCGGGGGCGGATAAGATCGGGATAAATACGGCAGCGGTCAAGCAGCCGGAGCTCATCTCCGCCGGGGCGCGCAAATTTGGGTCCCAATGCATCGTCGTGGCGATCGACGCTAAGTACAACGATGCGTGGGGAGAATGGGAAGTGTACACGCACGGCGGACGTACGCCTTCCGGCATCAAGGCGCTTGATTGGGTGAAGCAGGCGGAAAGCTTGGGTGCGGGCGAGATTCTGTTGACCAGCATGGATGCGGACGGAACGAAGGACGGCTTCGATCTGCCGCTGACATCGGCCGTAGCCTCTACCGTGCAGATCCCGGTCATCGCGTCCGGCGGCGCCGGCAAAGAAGATCACTTCTATGACGTATTCACTCAGGGCAAGGCGGATGCGGGTCTTGCCGCCACGATTTTTCACTATAAAGAGATCTCGATCCCTCATCTTAAGTTGCAGCTTAGCCAAAAAGGAGTGGATATACGGTGAGCGAAGATATGTTGAAAGATTTATCCCTGGAGCAGGTCAGCGAGCATATCCGTTGGGATGCCGCGGGCCTGGTGCCGGCGATTATACAGGATGCAGAGAGCAAGCAGGTGCTGATGATGGCTTATATGAACCGGGAATCGCTGCGATTGACGCTGGAGAGCGGCGAGACTTGGTTCTGGAGCCGTTCGCGCGGAGAGCTGTGGCATAAGGGGGCAACTTCCGGGAATGTACAGACCGTGGTATCGATGACATACGATTGCGACGGAGACACCCTCTTGCTGCAGGTGAATCCGAATGGACCTGCTTGTCATACCGGACAAACGACCTGCTTCCACAATGAGATTACCGCTCAAGGGCAGAAGAGAGAGCTAGCTAATCAAGGTACAGCGGTATCCGGCGAGCGCTTCGCGGTACTTGCCGAGCTGGAAGAAGTCATTGCCCAGCGTGAGGTGGAGCGGCCGGAAGGGGCCTATACAACCTACCTGTTCGATAAAGGCGTGGACAAAATCCTTAAGAAGGTGGGCGAAGAAGCTTCCGAAACGATCATCGCCGCCAAAAATAAAGACAACGCCGAGCTGAAGCTTGAAGTCAGCGATCTGATCTATCACCTGCTGGTACTCCTTCAGGAGCGGAAGCTCCCGCTGGATGAGATCATGGATGAGCTGAGCCGCCGGCATGAACGGCCGCGCCGCGATTAGGAGGCTTACCGATGCATATTGATTACCATACCCACCATGCCCGGTGCGGACATGCCGAGGGGCAGCTGGAGGAGTATGTACGGCGCGCCATCGAACTCGGGATGGATCAATTGGGATTATCGGACCATATGCCTTTGATACACGTGAATCCGGAGGCGTACTATCCGGAGATGGCCATGCCGATGGACGAGCTGCCGCGTTACGTGGAGGAATGCCTGCAGCTGAAGGAGCGCTACAAAGGGCAGATTGACATTCGGATCGGACTCGAAGGCGATTATATCGAGGGCTACGAAGAACAGATCGAGCGGATCGTGAAGGACTATCCGTGGGATTATGTCATCGGGTCCGTTCATTTTCTTGGCGAATGGGACATCACGGATTACCGCCAGACCCAGGGCTGGGAGGGCAAGGATCCGCTTGAAGTCTATCGACAATATTATGATGCGGTGCAGAAGGCTGCCGCAACCGGCTTCTACGATATCATGGGCCATCTGGACGTGATCAAGCGGTTCGGTTATGGGCCGGGCCCCGAACAGAAGCCGGACGTGATCGCATTGGAGCAAGCAGCGCTTGCGGCCGTGGCCCGGAGCGGGAAGGCGATGGAGCTGAACGCCTCAGGTTTATCAAAGGCCTGCGAGGAGATGTTTCCAAGCCGGCGAATGCTGGAGGAAGCGATCAAGCTGGGCATTCCGTTGACTTTAGGGTCGGATGCTCATCAGCCCATGAAGCTCGGCGAGCATCTGGATCAGGCACGGGCACTGCTGTCAGAGCTTGGCGTTCGGGAGCTTGCGACCTTCCGTAACCGGAAGCGGGAGATGGTCCTTTGGAATGTGGAAGGAAACGATGTATAATAAAGACAAGCACTAATTGCAAACAGTTCAATGCAGACGGCTGTTTTCCCCTCCAGGAAACCCTATCGACGGGTTTTGGGAGGCGGGAACGGCCTGATTTGACGATAACGCTTTCAATCCATCGTTGCATCCGCCGACATTATTAACCACTCTCGTCAGGAGGTCCTCATGTATCGTTCATTACGATTGTTCGCCGGAACTTCCAATCCGGCGCTTGCCGCCAGCATCAGCCAGCAGTTGGGCGTTGAATTGGGAAAGATCAAGATTTCCCGCTTTCAAAGCGGCGAGGTTTATGTCCACTATGAAGAAAGCATCCGCAATTGCGATGTTTTTCTGCTGCAGTCCTTTTCTCACCCTATCAACGAAATGTTCGTAGAGCTGCTCGTGATGATTGATGCCGCCAAGCGTGCTTCCGCCAGAACGATCAACATCATTGTTCCTTATTACGGTTATGCCAGACAGGAACGAAAGGCAGCGCCGCGAGAGCCGATATCGGCCAAAATGGTAGCCGACGTGCTGACCACGGCCGGTGCCAACCGCGTGATAACCATTGATCTGCATGCGCCTGCCATTCAGGGGTTCTTCAATATACCGGTGGACCATCTGACTGCGCTGGATTTGATTACGGAGTATCTGAAGTCCAAGAATATTGAGAATCCGGTTATCGTTTCTCCCGATGCCGGGCGGGCGAAGACGGCCGAGAAGCTTTCGAGCCGCCTGGGATCGCCGTTTGCCATGATGGTCAAGCAGCGTCCTGCCCATAACGAAGCGGTGATTACCCATGTTATTGGAGACGTGGCGGGACGCACGCCGATTATTATCGAAGACCTGATTGATACGGGAACCACCATCGTGCAGGTGGTGGAAAGCTTAAAGGAACGGGGAGCCAATGATGCCATTGTGTGCGCGACCCATGGCCTGTTCTCCGGTGAAGCACTTGACCGTCTCGACCATGCTCATATCGAGGAGATCGTGGTCACGGACTCCATCGTGCTCCCGGACCATCACTGCAAGATGCGGTTAAAGGTGCTGTCTGTTGCGCCTATGCTGGCCCAGGCCACTCACATTATCATCGAGGGCGGATCGATCGCCACTTTATTCAAAGACGCCGGTGTGTAAACTGGTGTCTTTTTTCTGCAAATGACGTCGTAACTTGTGTTATACTGTTGTGGATAGAGGAGCAAGTTAAAGGAGGTGCCTTGCTTTTCGTGAATGGTCATCCATATGGGTCCAGTGACCCCCACAATGTTATATCTATCGAAATGAATGCTAATTTCTTCTTCGATCGCGCGGTTCGTTCGCTTGATCGTTACCAATATGACAAGGCTCTGAAATATTTTCGCAAAGCTGTAGAATATGAACCCGATAATCCGGTGAATCATTGCAATATGGCGGGTATATTATCAGAGACGGGAGATTATAAAGCTTCCAACGATGTGCTGGCTCATATTCTGGAGCAGGTTGACCCGTTGATGACGGAATGCTATTTCTATATGGCGAACAATTATGCCAATATGGAGCAGTTTGAGAAGGCGGAAGAAGCGCTTGTCACTTATCTGGAGGAAGATCCTAACGGTCAATTTCTGGATGAGGCCGAGGAAATGATGGAACTGCTCCATTACGAGCTGAATCGTCCTGCCAAGCTGAACCGGATCAAGAGCCGCGAAGGCGTGGTCGAGCATGAGCATGCCCGGGCACTGCTGGAGGAAGGGAAATTCGCCCAAGCGGTCAAGCTGTTGGAGGAAATCGTCAAGGATAATCCGGATTTTCTAGCTGCGCGCAACAATTTGGCCCTGGCTTACTACTATATGGGGCGTTTCGATACCGCGAAGCGCACCATTGGCGAGGTGCTGGATCAGGAGCCGGGCAATCTGCACGGTTTATGCAATCTGGCCATCTTCTTTCAGCATGAGGGAAATCAGGAGCAGCGCGACCGTTTGATGGACATGCTAACGGTAACGGTTCCTTTTCATCTGGAACATGTGTTTAAGCTTGCGACGACGATGGGCATATTGGGGCAGCACGAAATTGCCTACGGTCATTTTCGCCGATTGCTGAAAGAGGATGAGTTTAGCGGAGATCCAAGCCTGTATCATTATACGGCCGTTGCGGCCTGCAACAGCGGTTATTACGACAAGGCCGAGAAATATTGGCGGCAGGCGCTGAAGCTGGACGGAGATTCGGTGATTCCGGATTTCTATTTGGCCCAGCTGCAGAAGCGTAAAGAAACCGGTACCGATCAGATGAAAGTGAGTTACCACTATCACCTTCCGTTCGAAGAGCAGTTCAAACGCTGGGAGCATGACGGCGATAAACTGACCGAGGAAGCGAAGCAGAATCCGCTGATTCGTTCATCGTTCTTCTGGGCGCTCCGGCATGGCGATCCCCAGACCAAGCTGCAGGTGATCCGGACGCTGGAATTGATCGCCGATGAAGAGGTGCAGCATGCGCTGCAATCGTTCCTGCAGGAACCGGGAGAGGACGCGGAGCTGAAGGGTGCCGCCCGCCTGGTCCTCCAGCAGATGGAGGCCGCAAGCAATCGGTTGAAGGAGCGCCGCGACGATCGCGATTTATCCGGGGGCAAGACCCGCGAGGTGCTGCCGGATTGGCTGCCTTCCTGGAAGGCGGTGCTGGAGAAGGCCGAGCAAACCATGGACATGCGGGTTGACGCCTTTTGGAAAAAAGAGATGGAAAATCTCTGGTCCGAATTCCTGAGCCGGCTGTACCCGGATATTCCGAACATTCGGAATGTCGAGGGCTGGGCAGCGGCATTGGAATATCTGACGGCCAAGAAACGCGGACGTACCCTGACTTATGAACAGGTGGCTGTCCGTTACGGGATTTCCTCATCCACCGTGAGCCGTTATGCACGTCAAATGGATAGCGTATGTGAAACGAAAGGACAACCGGATGATAGTTTCCGGCCATTTACGGAAAATATTTAAGTAAGAGCCCATATTCGGATACTTAGGAGACCTTGGTACATGATGGTACATGAAGATTCCGTAAGTCCTGAATAGGATAATGCATGCAACAGAAATCGACACCTTAAAGGAGGCCGTATCTATGTACAAATCAATCGTAATCGGAACAGGACCTGCCGGATTGACGGCAGCCATCTACTTGGCACGCGCAAACTTGAAGCCGCTCGTGATCGAGGGAATGCAACCGGGAGGCCAGCTGACGACAACGACAGAGGTCGAGAACTTCCCTGGATTCCCGCAAGGCATCATGGGTCCCGAGCTGATGGATAATATGCGTCAACAAGCGGAGCGCTTCGGTGCAGAGTTCAAGAGTGCCTGGGTCGAGTCCGTTGATTTCTCCGAGCGTCCGTTCAAGGTGAATGTCGAGGGCATGGGCGAGCTTCTGGCCGAGTCCGTGATTATCTCGACGGGAGCTTCCGCGAAGTATCTCGGAATTCCGGGAGAGCAGGAGAACGTTGGACGGGGCGTTAGTACATGCGCCACTTGCGACGGGTTCTTCTTCCGCGGGAAAAAAATCATTGTCATCGGCGGCGGCGACTCTGCAATGGAGGAGGCCAGCTTCCTGACGCGTTTCGCTTCCAGCGTAACGGTGGTGAACCGCCGCACCGAGCTGCGTGCGTCCAAGATCATGCAGGAGCGCGCGCGTGAGAACGAGAAGATCCAATGGGCTTTGGACCGCACGCCGGTTGAGGTGGTAACCAGCGATACCGGAGTTAAAGGGCTGAAGGTCCGCAACAACGAAACGGGCCAGGAAGAACTGATCGAAGCGGAAGGCGTGTTCGTAGCCATCGGGCATACGCCGAACACAGGCTTCCTCGGCAATCAGATCACAACCGATCCGACCGGCTACATCCTGGTTAAACCGGGAACGACCGAAACGAATATCCCGGGCGTATTCGCCTGCGGCGACGTTCAGGATACGCGTTATCGCCAAGCCATCACGGCTGCAGGAACAGGCTGTATGGCCGCTATGGACTGCGAGAAATATCTCGAGGGCCACATGGTCCATGATTGGAGCGAGACGCTGAATAAGTAATTCCAATTCCTTGCCTAAGGGATTATCTGTTGAAAAGAAGAAGCCCCAGAGCTGTACAGCGGACGGGTTTGCGAGAAAACATCTCGTAAAATCCGTACCTGTTTAGCCAGGGGCTTTTTTTTGCTGAGCTACAAGTTCAGCGCTTTGTTCGCATTTTTCACGTCATTCTCCAGCAGCTGCTTCAAATTGTATGACGGATACAGGCCGCGCGCATACATGAAGTAGAAGATTTTTCCGTGCAGTTCAATGGCTTTGTTCAACTGCTTCTGAAGTGTTTCTCTTACGCTTGGAGTTGCCGCCTCGGTAATAGCAATGGCGTAGCTGCGGACCGAGGTTTTGGCAAACCCCAGCAGATGACCTGCGTAATACGCCGTCAAATCGGCACCGGAGAGACTGCGGGTTCCCGTGGGCGCTTCCGAATAATAAGGCAGAAGCTCCTTCAGGTTCTGTTCAACCCCTTGGATCGCTTCCATATACAGTCCATGGAGCTCCGGGTCTTTGATATCATGCACTGACATCTTGAACGCCATCAAGTGATTCGCCTGAAAGGCAGTTAATTCATGAATCTCCAGTGTTTCGTGCCAAGCGAGATGTCTCGGATTGTGACTCATGTTCAATAGGTTCTCCTCCAAAAATCAATATGCGATAGCCTATTCACCGAATGGAGGAACGGTGCATAGCACAGCCCGAATCTCACCTTACAAATCTAAGGACATCCGGACCATGTCCCGCAGCAGCATGCCGTTCTCGTAGATTTCTTCATCATAATGACGGACAAAAAAGTCCCGGTCGATGCCTGTCATTCGAAATCCGCATTTCTGGTACAGCGCCAGCTGTGCCACCCCGGTGCTCCCTGTTCCTACTTCAATCGTGGCATATCCGAGCTCCCGGGCCTGATCAACGGCATGATTCACGAGCTGTTTGCCATAGCCCCGGCCGTGCAGATTCTCGCTTACGGCAACGTTCACCAGCTCGATGGTATCGGGTCTGGTGGGCAGCAGGACGTAGACCCCGATGGGTTGTGAGCTTTCTTCAGCGACATAGCAGTGACCGCGGTTTACGTATTCTTCGACAAGCCTTATCGATGGATCCGCAAGAAGGAGCAGGTCCATAGGGGGCGTTTCTTCATGAGTATTCAGCTTTCTAATGTTCACGAGCGTTCTCCCTTATGATATCGATAGTGGTGTTATAAACAGGTTTATTGTACCACGCCTGCATCGTCAAATTGCTGGAATTGGATGATTTCAACGGGCGGTTGAATTCTTCCGGGATTCAATGACCAGGTTATTGTATGCCCCGCGCAACGTCCCTACAATGTGGTTATATAGGAGCGTGATCCATATGAGAGACATGTTGGCCAAAAATATTAATCGTTACCGTAAAGAACGGAGACTTACCCAAGAAGGATTGGCGCACAAGCTGGGCGTTACCTTCCAGGCGGTATCCAAATGGGAGACCGGGCAGACCATGCCCGATATCGCGCTGCTTCCGGAGCTGTCCCGGCTGCTGGACGTCAGCATCGATAAGCTGTTTGGTTATTCTTCGACGGGCAAGCCGATCAGCATCTATGAAGAAGAGTACAAAACGCCGGAGTACTATTGGGGCACGGAACCGAACGCAGCCTGTTATCAGGTGCTTGAAATGATCCCGCCGACAAAAAGATTAAGGCTGCTGGATATCGGGTGCGGGGAAGGGAAGGATGCCGTGTTTTTTGCCCGCAACGGGTATGAGGTAACGGCATTCGACATTTCGGATGCGGGGATCGAGAAAACGAAGCGATTGGCCGATCACATCGGGGTACACGTGAACGTATTCAAGGCGGATATATCGGATTACCGTCTGGATTCGGAGTTTGACGTGCTGTATTCCAGCGGCGTGCTGCATTACATCCGACCCGAGTATCGCGAGGAGATTTTTTCCAATTACAAAAAATTCACCTCGGCAGAGGGACTCCACTGCCTGAATGTATTCGTGCAGAAGCCGTTCATTGCGCCTCCTCCCGAGGATGAGCCTTATGCTTATGACTGGAAGTCCGGAGAGCTTATGCTGCATTATCACGATTGGTTGATTCACAGCTGCCCGGAGGTCATTTTTGATTGCAACTCATCGGGTATACCGCACCGGCATGCGATGAGTAAGTTGATTGCTCAGAAGGCGTAACGGGTGGCGATTGAGATCAAAGACATCCTTGCTTTTTTATACAAATATGAGGGGGATAACATAGCGGCCCCTTTCCGGTCATACATAAAGATGTAGGATTCATATCGCAAGGGAGGTCTTACATTGAACAACCATGTCAACACAGCAGGTTATCCGGCGCCGTCTGCAGGTTATGCACAGGGATACTATGCCTACCCTCCACTCCAGCCTATACCGCCGTATTACGCGCGCCGGACCCCGGCAATCCCGCAGCCGATGCACTATGCTACGTTGGTTGAACCGGTATTTATTGACCATCTGCTCCGGCATAAAGGAGCCAAGGTGGTCATCATGACCACTGCGGGGAAAGTAGAGGGGATTTTATCCGGTGTGGTGGTCGACCATGTCCAACTGACGATCGGGGACAACAAAGCACTGCATATTCGGCTGGCCGAGGTGGTGTACTTCGAGGGAGTTCCATTCTGATAAACAGGGATCCAAATAGTTTAAACGAAAAAATACCGGCTGATAGGGAAGGATTAGACCGGTGAATCGCCAATTCATACAATACAGATCCGAAGGCGTTCCCATGGGGACGTCTTTTTATTCGATTGTAATTGAGGCCGAACGATTGGATGGGTCGGTATGGAGGTACGATGGAAATTTTCTGGATCATCACGGACAGTCCGATTTTGATGCGGAAAGACCGCCGTTCTGAACGCGCTGACGGTAATAATCTAGGCAGAAAGGGAGATGTACATGAATTCATATCATATTCGAGTCGCAGGCCGGGAGGACGCATCCTTTTTACGGGAGATGCTGTACGAGTCCCTGTATGTGCCCGAGGGAGGGGAGCCTTTTAGCCGGGACATTCTCGAAGAGCCGTTTATGAAAAAATACGTGGAGGACTGGGGGCGCGCGGGTGATCTGGGCTACATTGCCGTGAATGCAGCGGGCAAACCGGCAGGCTCGATTACCATCCGGTATTTTGATGAAGGGAACAAAGGGTTCGGTTACGTGAGCGACGACATTCCGGAGCTGGGCATGGCGCTGATTCCCGAATCCCGCGGGCAAGGGCTAGGAACCGCCCTGATGAAGGAATTGTTCAGAGGAATGAAGGAGCGGGGGATTCGAAAGGTATCGTTAAGCGTCGCTCCGGAGAATGCCGCAGCTATGAAATTGTATGAGCGCTTCGGATTTCAGGAGGCGGGCATGTGCGGAACCTCTATCACGATGGTTGCGGATGTAATCTGAAACGAACAATGAGATGATCCAATGAGAAGGATGGAGGAATAACGATGCTGGTATATGAGGCAGGGCCTATTACGGTTCGCGAGCTGGAGGAGAAAGATGAATGTTCCTTAGCTTCTTGGCTGTCCAATCCGGATGTGCTGCAGTATTACGAGGGACGGGACAATCCTCACGACGTGGAGCGGGTGCGGGAGCATTTCTATGTGGATGATGATGAGACTCGCTGCATTATCGAATATGAGGGGAAGCCGATCGGGTATATCCAGTTCTATCTTCTCGATGAAGATACGTTAGACGAGTATGGGTATGACGGGAACGATGCGGTCGGCAGAACATTCGCCACGGATCAATTCATCGGGGAGCCGGATTATTGGAATCGAGGCATCGGTACGAAGCTCGTGACTTCCATGATGGATTACCTCGTGTTTCAGAGGCAGGCCGACCGGATCGTGATGGACCCGCAGGCTTGGAATGAACGGGCCATCGCTTGTTACGAGAAGTGCGGCTTTCGGAAGGTCAGGCTGCTGGAGAAGCATGAACGGCATGAAGGAGAGCTGCGGGACTGCTGGATTATGGAGTATCGGGCGGAGCGCGGCAGATCCGGTCCGAGTCGATGATTCCATGGTACCATCCGGACAACGACGTCACGGCAAGCCGGCTGATCGGCATGAAGGGCATCTGGAAGCGGGATTCCTATTATGATCGGGATTTTGCCAAGGATGGGAGATTAGCGATTTACTCGAAATCCTCCATTATTTGAAAAGTTGAAAAACCATTTCATTCTTTTGCTCGTTATCATGTATATAAGCCTAATCGAGATAGCTGGTCGTTCCGCGTGAGGAGGGGTGTCCCGTGAATCGAAATAAAACCATGACCTTGATAGGTAAGGGTGAGTCTTGGAAAGCGACTTATGTCGTTTCCCATCAGGATAAGGTCAATGCGAAGCTTACCGTGTTTCAGGATGCGCTTGGCGGAAAGCTGAAGCTTCAGTACTCGGGGAAGGAGCTTCTGGAACATGGGCAGATTAACTATCGGCTTGAGGACATGACGGGCCGCTTCCAGGAGGGCGGAATCGTCGTGGGGACCGACCATGCTGCCATGAAGGAGACCAAGGGTGCGCTGGATTTGGCGCGTCTGCTCGATATGATGAACCCGAACAAGGATCTAACGATCCAGATAGAGTGGAATGGGCACCGTGAAGAATTCAAGCTGGGACTTCCGCGAAAGATTAGCTTTGGAAAAGCCGTCCGCAAACGGAAGGAATAACGGGACTTCATGGAAGCAGGACTGGGGCCGACTCCCGTCGACATAAACGCGTAAGGCGGGAATAACGACCATGTTATTCCAATGACATTGAATCCAATGCGTTTGCGTTTGTATATGGTGACCCTGCCCACACTGATGGTGTGGGTTATTCGGTTTGCGAAGCGCGAGGGTGACAGGCATGTCGGCCTTGATGCGGATATGTTTTTTTAAACGCATTTTAAACGAAGGGATCCCCGTCATTTAAACTTGGTCCTGTACTTTATAAGTAGAACATCACGGAGGGAGTGAACGAGAGCATGCTGGAAGCCTATCTATTTCCGATATCCTATGCATTTTTAACCTTTCCCATAGCGGCTTTGCTGTGCGCAGTTCCCTTTCTGATCGTGCAGTATCGCAAATATGGTTATTTTAATAAATTCCGGGGATTTCTGCTGTATTTATTCCTGCTGTACATGATGAACGCAGTGTATCTTGTGCTCCTTCCTTTGCCCGCCTCGCGGCATAATGCTCCGATGGATGTCGCCTCGGTTATGCAGTGGATGCCGCTGAATTTTATACAGGACATCTTAAAGGAGACCAAGGTGGTATGGGGCGTGCCGTCGACTTACACGCATTTGTTGAAGGAAAGAGCCTTCTTGCAGGTCGTGTTTAACGTCATTCTTGTGGTACCGTTCGGCATGTTCCTCCGTTATTATGCGAGAGCGTCCTGGGTTGCGTGTCTGGCGGCCTCGTTCGGCTTGTCGTTGTTCTTCGAGGTAACCCAGGTGACCGGCATTTACGGCTTCTATGATCACCCGTACCGATTGTTTGACGTGGACGATCTGCTGATGAATACCCTGGGCGGAATGATGGGCCTCGTGATGGCGGATTGGATGAAAAATCACCTGCCCCGCCTGGATCGTCTGGATGAGAAGGTGGATCTGTCGCAGAAGCGGGTCAGTTATACGCGCCGGGCCATTGCTTTTGGCATGGATGCAGCGGTCATGCTGCCGATCATTGGCATGCTGACCGTGATGAACGTGAGGGGTGCATACTTCTTTGCCGTGATTTTATATTATATCGTGCTGCCTTATATGATGCAGGGGCAGACGCTGGGGAAATGGGTCGTCCGGGTCCAGATCCGCGGAGCGGGCGAACATCTGAAGCTGAAGGAAGTGATTGTCCGCAACGGCCTGCTGTATGTGGTATGGGGCGGGTTCCATGCCTTGTTCATTACGGTGAATGTCACCGGCTCTCATGTCCTGCTTGCGATGTACGCGCTGGGGATATTGCTGCTGGACGGCGCTGTGTTCCTTCACGTGCTGTTATGTCTCATCCATCGCGACCGGAAGCTGCTGCATGAAGCCAAGAGTGGAACAAGGCTCGCTATCGTAGAGAATAAACCCGTGCATAAGGCGGACTAAAGCAGGTTACCACGGGTCTTCTTATTTGTTATAATGTGGAAAATGGATTCATCGAGGAGGAGATACAACTGAAAGGCAAAATCCTCTCCATTTCTGCCATTATCCTGGGTTTGTTCTTCATTTCCAATCAGCATCTGGGCTATTCATTCGGGGATGATCTGTTCCGCTGGGCAGGGATCCCGCCATGGACTAAGCAAGGCAACTATGGTCTTCATCTGCCCGTTATCGCAGGTCTTATCTTATTGACGATCGGCATTCTGCGGGTAACGAGCATTTATCGCCCGCTTTATCCGAAGATCATGAGCCGGGTGATGATCGGTTGTGTTGCATGGATCGTCGTTTTTCCCTTCGTATCGGAGTCCGTCATGTTTGTGGCCAATTTCAATTCGAGCGGCATATCCACCGTCGCCTATTCCAAAAAAGACAGCAACTGCGAATATCGTACAGAGAACGAGGTTATTCTGGCACGCTGCCAGATTCAAATTTACAGTTACGGCACCGAGCGGCAGGTTACGGTACGCCCGCTAAGCGTGGATGTTGGCGGAAGGGTGATTGATTTCGAGTCAAAGGTGGTTGCGGTTCGGCCGCGAGGGAAGGTCCAGGTCCATGAATCCTTTGAGGGTTTCTTGGACCGGCCGGACCCTTCCTACAGTATGTCGGGAGGGACGAACAAGCCGAACATCGAGCTGATCGTCGATGGCAGGAGCAAGCAGGTGAAATAGCCTCCCGTTACGAACGAAAGGTACATGACGCTGATATCCGAGGTGGACCATGCCGAATTTTCATCGCACGGAAAGGTATTTGAAAATACCGCTGATTACGCTTCTGCTGTTGGTTATGTGTTCATCGCCCGTTGCGCTTGCCTCATGGGCATATTCGTTTGTCGTGAATGACGGGAAGATCTATGTCATGTCGGAAAATCCCGTTGAAGCGTCTGCGCTTGGAGACGTGGTGGGAAAGGTCACCTACCATACGGATCGGGAAGGGTCTTACGGCGGTAACTTCTCCAATGTGTACCCGAAGGGAACGAAATACTATGCGGTCCAGGGAATCGCCCCCGAAACCGCCATAGCGGTTGAGACGCAGGCCGGCTATCTTATGGCTCATTATGAGGGCGAGTACGGGGGTGCCCGTGTTTCGTGGATGTTCAAGGATTGGATTGCCGCAGGGCTGATCCTGTTGATCGTTGGGTGCGTGGCGGTCGTCGTATTAAAGAAGCGGAAGGATGGCTCATATAGGCGCTAGCAAAGCAAAAAGAGCCAGACCGAGAGTTATGCTTCAAGCGCAAACAAGCCGGTATTCTTTGAGCATGCTCATGGTATACCGGCTTGTTATCGGTTTCTACCAATATGCAGATAGTGGGTTCGCCTATAGAGGATTTATTTTTGCTACAATAGAAAATAGAAAGAAACGTTACGATAAGGAGATTGCTCATGAAACCGATTCGAAACTCGGCCAAAGCGATGATTGTCCGAGATGACCAAATTCTTTTAACGAAGAATGTAGACCAATGGGGGGACTTCTATCTGTTCCCAGGCGGCGGGCAAGAGAAGGGCGAAACCTTGGTGCAAGCCGTGGTTAGAGAGTGCCTGGAGGAAATCGGGCGCAGGGTGGAAGTTGAAGATCTGCTGCATGTCCGTGAATACATAGGGTCCAACCACGAGTTCGCGGAATGGGATTCCGACGTGCACCAAGTGGAGTTTTACTTTGAGTGCCGTTTGGCGGATGAGGGGGATCTGTTTCAAGGACATAACCCGGATGAATATCAGGTGGGCGTAGAATGGATCGATTTGTCTTCATTGGATGGGATTCGAATCTACCCCCGCTCGCTGGTCAAGCCGCTTATGGATAAAGCGGGACGCTCAGCGGTTTGTTATGTCGGAGATACGAACTGATTGATGTCTGCCGGTTGGAAGGTCTCGAGGTTTGTTGTCAAAATCAATGGGATGATGGGGGATGCCGACTTATGGATCAATGGGAATACAAAACGCTGAAATACAAAACCGGAGGATTCCTTGGGGGTAAAGTGAACGAGGAGGAATTCGAGGATTTACTTAACAGCTACGGGATTGACGGCTGGGAATTGATCTCGTGCTTCGATACGAGCGTACATCAAGGCCAGTCCAGAGATATCATTGCCGTGATGAAACGAAAAGCGTATCTGGGGTAAGGACGAATCGAGGGGAGATGATCGGATGATCATTCGCGAGACGGAAGATGCTTTTGTGATGACGACCCAGGACGACCATGGCCGCTTCTCGGGCGATGTGGCCCGGGGCTTTCGGAGAGAGCTGTTTATGGATGAGACGGTAAGGGAAGAAGTGCTGCTGGCTATAACCGAGCATGACCGCGCCTGGCTTCGAATGGATGATACGCCGATCTGGAATGATGCAAGCCGGACTCCGTTCACTTTTATCGATTATCCGGTCATGCCGAAGATGCTAATGTATACCAAGGGCGTTGATGAGATCGAAGCGATGAGTCCTTATGCAGGGTATCTTTGCAGCCTTCATTTCGCTTCATTTATGAAAAACGCCACCGAAGCGCCGCTGGTGGAATTCTATCATGATGAGCTGGATCGGCAAAAACGGCTGCGTGATCATTATTCGTTTCCGGGCGAAGCCGTGATTCACAGGCAGTTTGGGCTGCTGCAGCTGTGCGATGACATCTCGCTCTATGTGAACATGAATGCCCCGGGTGTTTCCAAGGATCAGGAGCATCCATGGTTCAAAGAGGGTTTCGATATGACGATCGATGGGGAAAGAGTCGTGGCGGCCTGGGCCAGCGAACATGAGATCAGATTGAGTCCGTTTCTGTTCGAAGGAGCATGGTCGGCTACGGTGAAATGGAAATACGTGCTGAAGGCGGAGATTGATGCTCAGGGAGTGGCGAAGGCTTTTGATGGTGCGCCGTGGACCGAGCAGACGATAACATTTATACGGTGAGCCTGAATAAGCAATCATACTTCGCAGCCCAAAATATGATATGATCACGACAGCAGCACGTAGACTGGACAGACTTGATTCTGTAGGAATGTAGAGGATGAACAATGAAGAAAAAGGAATTTTTGATCGTGGCACTGCTTAATTTTTTGGCCGCGATAGCGTTCTTGGTGGTTGTTTTCATAACGGATCGAAGCTCATGGCAATGGGGATTCGGAATCGTTTCCTTGTTGTTTGCGATTGGTGGAGTAGGAAACTTGGTATTGCATGCCAAGAACAAATAACCCCTTCGCAGGGTGGTCCCGATTAGATTTCAGGAAAGAAGCATACATCAGGGAGCCGCAGGCTTCCTGGTTTTGTGCCGGTTCCAGGTTTTGATTTTTTCCGCAGAAGGGGATTCCGATAACATGGATCATGAACGATTCATGCCTTTACTTGTGACCGTATTTATGTGATAATATTCACAAATATAATCCGGCATCCATGATTGCTTTTATGGCGGTTGGCCGGGCTTCTATTCATCACAGCATGTTAACCGATATAGAAATGTCTTGATGTCGATGTTGTTTTAACAAGTAAAGGAGCGTTATTCATGAGGAATCATGGGATTTGTGTCAGCTGCGGCGGTAAGGTATATGCTGCCTCCAATCGTTGCGTTCAATGCGGAATACCGCAGCCGTACGGTCCATCCAAACAAGCCTTTATGCTGCAGGTCGCCGCAATGATCGGGGTCGGTTTACTTATTTTTGCGGTACCGGTGATTCTGCTGACGATGTGGGCGAAATATTAGTCCAATATATAAATTGTATAAGTCAGCCCTTCTAGCAAGTCGTGATCGGGATTCATAAATGATGAATTCGGCACGGTTGGCGAGAGGGTTTTTTTCATGCTTGCAGAGAATAGTTTATAGGGGATTCTTCAATCTTGGTTCCAAATGCCGATATATTGGGTAGCTTTGCAGCTCTATGTTGGCAGAATCCTAAACTCTATATAGAGAAGTAGGACAGTCATGAACAAAAAACGGCGCGTGATGTTTACGGGGTTGGCATTGGTTATACTCTTGCCCATATGGTTTATCGTTCGGTTTATCGCGACCCCGAATGTAAGTCCTGAAGCTTTCCAAGGAAGACTTGATTTAACAGCGTGGGACTTTTCGAAGGAAGGCGGAGTCCCGCTCAACGGGGAGTGGGAGTTCTATCGGGGACAGCTGTTAACCCCGGAGAGCTTTGGACCCGGAACACCGAATGAGAAGAAGCCGTCTCCCACAAGCGTCGTATCGATACCAGGCAAGTGGAACCGTTATGTTACGGAGAACGGCGAGTCCGGGCCTGAGGGTGTCGGAACGTTTAGGCTGGTTGTTCGATTAAAGGAAAAGGAAGGCATCTATGGCCTTCATACCGGCAACATACGGACGGCTAACCGGATCTTTATGAGCGGTCAGGAAATCGGGGCCAGCGGCTCCCCCGGAATGTCCGGAGAGGGGAGCACCCCCAATAATATTCCATACGTCGGTTATGCCCAGGTTAACGGGAACGAAGTTGAAATCATCGTGCAGGTAACCAACTATATTTATTCTTCAGGGGGCATCTTCTCTCCGCTGATATTTGGCGACATGAAATCGGTGATGAAGAGCCGTGAAACCGCCGTGTTTGTCGATCTGATGACCCTCGCGGGCTTCCTGATTCCTGCTATGTATTTCTTGCTGCTGTATCGAATGCAGCGGAACGAGAAATCGCTCCTGTATCTGGGGCTCTTCTGTCTGTCCTCGATGATCTACGTGGCTACGCACGGCCAGAAGCTGTTGTCTTCGGTATGGCCCGATCTTTCATATGAATGGTTCATCCGGATTCAGCTGGTTTTTTCCGCCTTCGTTTATTACTTTTTGCTGCGTTATATAGCGGAAGCCGTTCAGGGCCTTATTCACCGATGGGCCCTGCGTTTAAGCAATGCGGCAACGATGATAGCCGTTGGAATTGGGCTTGCATTGCCGACGGTTGTCTTCTCGAAAATGGAGCCGGTCATTTATATGTTCTCGGTATTTATCATTGGTTATATCACGTTCGTGATGGGAAGGGGAATTTGGCGAAGGTCTGCGGATACGGAATTTATGGTGATCGGCATTCTGAGCATTATGGTGGTGATTGCCGTCCATGTGCTCAGCTTAATGGGAGTTTACAACAGCCTGGCCATCGTTCCGCTTGAGATGCTGCTGTTTGTGGTAACGCAGGCGATGCTGCTTGCTCAGCGCTTCTCCAGGGCGTTTACCGACGTAGACCAGCTTTCCCGAAGATTACTGACCTTGGATGGTTTGAAGGACGAATTTATGGCGAATACATCGCATGAACTTCGAACCCCTCTGCATGGCATCGTGAATATTGCCCAGTCCCTGATGGACGGAAGTTCAGGCTCCGTAAGCGATCGACAGTCCAGGGAGCTGTCCATGATTGTGTCCACCGGCAAGCGGTTATCCACGCTCGTGAATGATATTCTCGATTTTAGCAAACTGAAAAATGGGGAGATTGTGCTTAAGCGGCAGCCGGTCGACCTGAAAGCCGTTACCCAATCCGTGCTCGAAGTGGTGACGCACCTTGCCGCGGGCAAACCGCTCTCCCTGAAGCAGGAATGGCCGGACAATCTGCCATGGCTGGATACCGATGAGGATCGATTGCGGCAAATTCTGTATAACCTGCTTGGGAATGCGGTGAAATTCACGGAGACGGGAACGGTACAGGTAACCGCTCATGCGCTGAACGGTCATGTGCGGGTATCGGTGACGGATACGGGGATCGGCATCTCACCGGAGCGGCTGATCGATGTGTTCAAATCCTACGATCAGATAGGATATGCATCCGATCGGGAATATAGCGGCACGGGCATCGGACTGAGCATTACGAAAAAACTGGTAGAGCTGGGCGGAGGTGAAATTTGGGCCGAGTCTATGCCTGGTGCGGGTTCAGCCTTTCATTTTACGCTGCCGTCTACGCAAATCCCCCCGCAGGCAACATTGGCCGGCTTCGGAGGAACGGGGGAAGTCCTGGTCGCCGCGGCAAAGGAACGCGTTCCCGAGCAGGATGAGCCTGGGCAGCATTCGAAGGGGTCTACCGTGCTGCTGGTTGACGATGATCCGGTTAATCTGCAGGTGCTTCGCAGCCTGCTATCGGCAGAGAATTACCATTTGATTAGCGCAGGTAACGGAGCCCAGGCACTGGAGCACATCCGGTCGGGGCAAGGGATCGATTTGGTCATCACGGACTGGATGATGCCGGGGATGTCCGGATTGCAGCTGTGCATGACGGTCCGGCAGCAATTCACGCTCTTCGAGCTGCCCATGCTCATGCTGACAGCCCGAAGCTTGCCCGACGATGTTCGAACAGGCCTGCAGGCGGGGGCGAACGATTTTCTGAGAAAGCCGGTGGAAGCCGATGAGCTGCGAGCGAGGGTCCGGAATCTGCTGGAGCTCCGGCGGTCCGTTCGGCAGACCATTTCGGCGGAGATGGCTTTCCTCCAAGCCCAGATCAAGCCGCATTTCATGTCGAACGCGCTGAATACCATTCTGGCCGTGCTGTATACGGATCCGGACAAAGCGACGCGGCTGCTGATCGAGCTGAGCCATTATCTGCGTGGCAGCTTTGACTTCCAGAACCGCGACCAGCTTGGCCCGCTGCAGAAGGAAATGGCCTTATTACAGTCCTACTTGTTCCTGGAACAGGCGCGGTTCGAGGATCGTTTAACCGTTGAATATGATGTTCATGCGCCATTAGATGCCTTGGTACCGCCGCTCAGTATACAGCCGATCGTGGAAAACGCGGTGCGGCATGGGATTACGAAGCGGGTATCCGGGGGAACGGTCCATATTTCAATTCATGAACGCGAAGGGCAGATCACCATTTCCGTTTCGGATAACGGCGTCGGCATGAGCGAGGAGAAGGTTAACGCCTTGCTCTCCGCAGCGTCCGATTCGGGTGGAGGCGTGGGGCTTCGAAACATACACGCCCGATTGCTCACGCTGTACGGCAAAGGCCTTCAAATCGAGAGTCAGCCTGGGGACGGTACTTCTGTAAGCTTTGAAGTGCCTTCTCGTCAAGTGATGTAACGAACAACGAATAGGGGGGATTGACGACATGAAAGCCATCGTGATTGATGATGAGAATCCGGCGCTGATGCATATGCAGCGGCTCATTGAACGTGATGGGCGCCTGCAGGTGGCAGGTATGTTCACCCGGGCTCAGGATGCAATAGAGCAGTGGCGATCCTGCAAGGCGGATGTTGTATTTTTGGACATCGATATGCCTGGAATGACCGGGCTGGAAGCAGGTGAAAGACTGGTACAGCTTGAACCAAACGTTCGTATCGTCTATGTGACGGCCGAAGCCGCGGATTCGCCTGAGTGGGATGCCCGCCATTATTTATTGAAGCCGGTGGATCCGGAACGTTTCAGCCTCACGGTTACGCAGCTGGAGCAGTGTAGGCATGAGCGGAGTTCCCTCTGATGGGCGGGAACGCAATTCCGGAATTCAGGGTATTTTTTCGTTAAACTGGTCTTGTACCGGGATCCCCTTTACTTATTCATGTTAAAATATGCCTATCCTAGATAAAGGATGGGATCAACCGATGATACATAAAATGGAGGAATGGGCTGCCAACAGCCATTTTTCAGGAACGGTGCTCTTAACGGATCAAAATCGCAACATCATATGGAATGCCGCCTTCGGCTATTCCAATCGGGCCGACCGCATCCCGAATCAAGGGGACACCAGGTTCGGCATCGCTTCAGGCTGCAAGCTGTTCACCGCGATTGCGGTTTGCCAGCTTATTGAACAAGGCAAGCTGTCGCTGGACAGCAAACTGAGCGAGTGTCTGGATATTCGCCTGCCCCATGTTAGCCCGGAGATTACGGTGTTTCATCTACTGAGCCACACCTCGGGTATTCCGGATTACTTTGATGAAGAGGTCATGGATGACTTTGAGGATCTGTGGAAGGCCGTGCCGATGTATACGCTCCGGAGTGGAAGGGACTTTCTCCCTTTGTTCCAGAATGAGCCGATGAAATTTCAAACCGGCGAGAGATTCCACTATAACAATGCAGGCTTTGTGTTGCTTGGCCTGATCGTTGAACAGCATGCCGGCCTGTCGTTTCGCAATTATGTCCAGCAGTTTGTTTTTGAGCCTTGCGGCATGAACGATTCGGGATATTTCCCGCTGGATCGCCTGCCCGCGAATACGGCTTACGGGTATATCGATGAGGAGGACGGTACGTGGAGAACGAATCAGTATGCCATTCCGATTCAGGGTTATGCCGATGGCGGGGCGTATGTGACGGCTCCGGACATGGCAAAGCTATGGAATGGACTCTTGTCCAATACTCTGCTCTCGGCATCGATGACGGAGCAGCTGCTGGCTGCCCATTCGCACGACCCGGACAGTGACCTGAAATATGGGCTTGGCGTGTGGATCACCGAGAAGAATGGAAATGTGTACAAATATCATGTTATGGGCTACGACCCGGGCGTGAATTTCCGATCCGCGTATTATCCGGACACCGGACATACGTTGGTCGTGGCATCCAATGCCAGCGACGGCGCTTATGAAATGATGCAGACCATAGAGGAAGCTTTATTCAATTGATACAGTGGTAAAAACAGCCCCGGGCAATGAACTCGCCCGAGGCTGTTTCTCTATGGGACGGTCGTTTACAAACCGTATTAAGCCATACCGGCCGCGCCTCGCAAATGCCTCCAGGGGCCCCGGCCTATATCCATCCCTTCTCTTCCGCCAACGAGATGGCCTCGATACGGTTCTTGGCATTCAGCTTGCTTAGAATCTCGGACATATAGTTGCGGACCGTTCCGTAGGACAAGTGCAGCTTCGCTGCGATATCATTGGAGCTGTTTCCGTCTGCGGCCAGCCGCAGCACTTCCCGTTCGCGTTCGGTAAGCGGGTTGGCACCCGCACCGGACAACGTCCCGAATACGAGTTCAGGGGAAACTTCCCTGCGCCCACCCATCACTCTCCGGATGGCTTCCGCCAGCCGTTCGCTGGGTTCGTCTTTGAGCAGGTATCCCTGGACCCCGGCCTGTACGGCTCGCTCGAAATAACCGGGCCTGGCGAACGTAGTCAGGATGATGACCCGGCTGGCATACCCGCGCCGCTTTACTTCCTCCGCCACCTCAAGGCCGCTGCGCACAGGCATTTCGATATCCAGCAAGCAAACATCCGGTTGATGGATGGCAATCTGAGATAGGGCCTCCTCGCCGTCGCCGGCTTGACCGATCACATCGATATCGTCTTCAAAATCAAGCAAGGAAGCCAGAGCGCCGCGCAGCATTCGCTGGTCCTCGGCTATCAGCACTTTGATGCTCATGGGTGGTGTCCTCCTTCCGGTTCTTGATGATGATCGGAACGCGAATGCTCACTTTCGTGCCTTGCGGGTCGGAGACGGCCTCAACGGTGCCCCCGATGAGGGACAGACGTTCCGCCATCCCCTTCAAGCCATTGCTGTCGGTACCGGATGGCCCCTCTTCTTTGCCTTTAAGACCGATTCCGTTGTCCGCCACCAACAGCCGCCATTCATTATCCAGGGATTCAATGTCAATCCGGCACTGGCTTGCCTGGCTGTGCTTCACCACATTGGTTACGGCCTCTCGCAAGCAGAGGCTCAGGATATTGTGGGCCAAGTCGGATATGCCTTCCAGCTTCGGATTACCGGTGCAGTTGAACTGGATATCGGCACTCTCCAGAATGATCTGGGCTTCCACCAATTCTTCCGGTAGGGTGGCGGTTCGCATATCGGATACCAGCTCACGCACCTGGCGCAGCGCGGCCCGGGAGGTATTCTGGATCTCCCGGGCTTCCAGTTGGGCCTTCGCGGGATCCTTCGCCGCCAGCTTCTCCACAAGCTGGCTCTTCAACGTGATGAGAGACAGGGTATGACCCAAGGTGTCGTGAAGATCCCTGGCAATACGCATCCGCTCTTCGCCTTTAATCAGATTGCGGATTTGCTCGTTAGCCTGGGCGAGCTCCCTCTCCAACTCCTGTCGCCGGTTCAGCGAGCGGATGCCGAAGGGCGAAAACAGCATGATGAGAAAAAAAGGAATCATAAAGAGCAGATCCTTTCCCAGCATGCTTGCGTTCTTGATTAAAGGAATCGTCTCGATGATGCCAAACAGCACAAGGGATATCGTGAATTTGCGCCGGTCGGTATACCAGCCGATGAAATTGGCCGTAAAAAAGCCCATGTACATGTAGGTCGGGTGATACCACATGCAGAGAATGAAAATGATGGACATCTGAATGCCCAGCCACACAAAGAAACGAGGGGTGCCCGCGACGAAGTAGAGCTGGCGATAGGTGACAAGAAACAAGCCGATCAGCGCAAAGCCGATCCCCATCTTCCAGCCTTCCTCGCTCATCATGTTGATCACGGGAAGGGATATATAGATGAGCCATAGGTAGGGAAAAAAACCCAATTGCGTTGGAAACACCTCGAACCCTGCGGATTTTGCGTCTTTCAATTTTTTCATGAAGCCATCATCCTTATCCCCTTAATCGGCCTGTTGTTTTTTCCGAATATAGGTGGATAGTAACATAAATACGGCCAAATATCCTGCCAAAACCATGAAATTGTCCAAGCCCGGCGCTTCTCCGCGCACGATCGACCAGGCGCCTCCGCCGAAATGGTAGGAAGGCATCCACTTGCCGATGGCCTGCATGATGGAAGGCATCGCTTCGATCGGGAACCACATCCCGCCCGTAACGGCCAGTCCCAAGTAGATGCCGTTGCTGACGCCGCTTGCCGTATCGACCCGTTTCATGGAGCCGATCAGGGTGCCGATGGCAAGAAACGGAACGGATGCGATCAGAATCCATAGTCCGCTGAGCAGCCACTGTCCGAAGGTGAGGGAGACGCCGTTAATCAGGTAGCCGGCTACGAAAATCACGATGATGCAGAGCAGATGCATAACCGTCTGCACGAACATTTTGCCGAAGAAGTACACGCTGCCGGGAAGCGGCGTTACACGCATGTATACGGCCCAGCCCTGTACTCGCTCCTGAACGAGTCGTATGCCGAGGGACATGATGGCGGTACCCATGACGCTGAAGGATGCCATCGACATGAGATAATGCGCCTGCCATTGTCCGGCATCGTCCGCTCCCGTATTCACGACGCGGGTAAAGATGAAATAGAACAGGATCGGCATCGCCAGCGACCAGAAAATATAATACGGATTGCGTACCATCCGAAGCAATTCCATTCTGCATTGTAAGGTAATCAGTTTCCAGGTTGTCATGATTATACGGCCTCCCCTTGATCCATCGTTAATTGGTCGAATGCTTCATCCAGGCTTCCTTGATCGATGCGAACGTCGCGTACGGCGAGCCCGGCTCGGAACAAGGCAGCCAGCGCCGTGTCCGTATCATCCGTGACGGCGTTCAAACGGCCATTGTTCTCAAACACATCGGTGACGCCGGGCACTTCACGCAGCAGCTCCTTGACCTGCCGGTGGTCTGCATCCACGATAAAGGAGACAGACTTTCGGGTCAGCTTGGATTTGATCGCTTCCGGCGTGCCGTCTGCAGCCACCTGACCCTGATGGAACAGCAGAATGCGGTCTGCCATATCGTCCGCCTCCTGCAGGTAGTGCGTGGTGAACAGGATGGTTTTTCCCTGATCGGCCAGCTTGCGCACCGTCTGCCAAAATAACCGGCGTGCCGAGGTATCCAGGCCGACCGTCGGTTCGTCGAAGAATAACAGCTCGGGATTGCCTGCAATCGCCAGCGCAAAGCTGAGCTTGCGTTTTTGGCCGCCGGACATTTTTACGGCCCATTTGTTAAGCTCCTCGGGAGTAAGCCCGCTTAGCAGGGCGATGTCGTCAAGCGACAGCGGATTCGGATAATAGCCGCGAATGAGGTTGATGATCTCGCGTGTGCGGAGTCCGTCCATGACGCTGACTTCCTGGAGCATGGCGCCGATTTTCTCTCGGACCTTCAAGTCCTTCGGGCTTTGGCCAAACAGGAGAACCTTGCCTTCGCTGGCGTCCTTAAGGCCCAGCATCATGGAGATGGCGGTTGATTTGCCGGCCCCGTTAGGACCGAGAATGGCTGTGATGGATCCTTTTTCTATCGTAAACGACACTTGGTTGACGGCTTTTTTGCTCCCGAACATCTTGGTTACCTGCCGCAGCTCTGCAATAGGTTCATGGATTGGGTTTGTCATGGAATCGCTCCTCCGTAATCGAAATGATCTGTTCTCATCATACGAAAGCGAAGGAGTTGCCGTTAGTAAAGGATGTCATCACTTCGGAGTGACTTTTGTCATGTTGGATTCTTCGGGGGAGTAGGGGAAGTAAGATTATGAACAAACAGGGGCGATTTCGGATATGGTGTATGCGTTTACAAATGCGATTTTAAAGGGCCGGATCCAGTTTCACGTCCGGTTGTCTTCTCTTGACCGCAGGAGTGCCTTCAATTATAGTGGGTACAGTAGGAGCAATCTATAATATAGAAGGAAAAAGGTGGCTTGAAACATGTCTGAGAACATCTACGTCGGTGTCGATCTTGGCGGAACAGCTATTAAAGTTGGAATATGTAACGAAGAAGGGCATCTTCTGCAGAAGTACGAAGGGCCGACGGAAACAGCCAAAGGCGTTGACACGGTTATTGACAACATTGAGAAATATGTGCGTCACATTGTGGAAGAATCGCCATACAGCTGGGATCAACTTGCTGGTGTGGGAGCTGGTTTCGCCGGGTTTACGAATATACGTGAAGGCATCATCATTCTGGCACCGAATGTAGGATTTAAAGATGTACCGATTCGCGCACTGCTTGAAGAGCGTCTCGGCAAGCCCGTCAAAATAGACAACGACGCCAATGTGGCTGCCCTGGGTGAGGCTTGGAGCGGCGCAGGACGCGGCGTTGAGAACTGCGTATGCTACACGCTCGGAACCGGCGTGGGCGGGGGTATTATCGTAAACGGCAAAATTTATCAAGGCTTCGGCGGCATGGCCGGCGAGCTTGGGCATATCTCGGTCGTGCCTGATCTGGAAGCCATTCAATGCGGATGCGGCGAAATGGGCTGCCTGGAGACGGTTTCATCGGCAACCGGTATTATCCGCATGGCGAAGGATGCCGTTGAGCGCGGCGATCGCACTTCCCTTGCGCATGTGGAGAGCATTGCGGCGAAGGAAGTGTTTGATGCTGCGAAAGCGGGCGATGAAGTCGCCATTCGCATCGTGAATCGCGCAGCTTATTACCTCGGCAAATCCATGGCAGCCGTTGCGGCCGTGTTAAATCCCGAAGCGTTTATCATCGGCGGCGGCGTATCCAAAGCCGGGGATATTCTGTTTAATGAAGTTCGTGCCGTATTTGCTAAACTGACACCGGAACCGCTTCAACGCGGCGTACGGATCGTTCCAGCTGAGCTTGGCAACGACGCCGGCGTTGTTGGCGCAGCCGGTTTGCACTTGCGTTCGTAGTATTATTCACCATACATCGTCTGATCTAAACTTATAAGGGAGGGAAAGCTGATGCTGGAAGCAGCCGACCGCGGCAGCAACACATCATCCATGGCCACCCTGATCATCATCACCGGGATGTCGGGAGCAGGTAAGACCTTGGCCGTACAAAGTCTGGAGGATCTTGGATTCTTTTGCGTTGATAACCTGCCCCCGGTGCTCATTCCGAAATTCGCGGAGCTGATCGATCAATCGAAGGGTAAGATCGGCAAGGTTGCATTGGTCATCGACCTGCGTGGCCGCGAATTTTTCACCGCTTTATCGGAATCGCTGAATTACATCAAGGACCACTTCACCATTCACTGCGAGATTCTGTTCCTGGATGCCACGGACTCTGTGCTTGTTCAGCGTTACAAGGAAAGCCGTCGCCGCCATCCGCTCGCTCCGGAAGGCATGCCGCTCGACGGTATAAGGTTGGAGCGCAAAATGCTGGATGAGCTGAAGAATTCGGCCACCCAGGTCATCGATACCAGCAACATGAAGCCTGTGCGCTTGAAGGAGAAGATCATCTCTCGCTTCACGCATTTGGAGAGCAGCACGTTATCGGTTAATATTACGTCTTTCGGATTTAAGTACGGTATTCCGATTGACGCCGATCTGGTGTTTGATGTGCGTTTTCTGCCCAATCCGCATTATGTGGAGCATCTGCGGCCCAATACCGGCCAAAACAGCGATGTATACGAATACGTCATGAAATGGCCGGAGACGCAAGCTTTTCTGACCAAACTGCTCGATATGCTGCATTTCTTGATCCCGCAGTACCGCAAGGAAGGCAAGAGTCAGGTGATCATCGGCATTGGCTGTACCGGCGGGAAGCATCGTTCCGTAGCGATTGCCGAGTATCTCGGCAAAATGCTGGGCGTCAGCGAAACGGAGACGGTATCGGTGAGCCACCGCGATTCTGAGCGGGATCGGCATTAATTAAGGGAAGTGATAAATGTGGCTGTGCAAGCTAGAAAGCGCCCCCGCATCGTCGTGATGGGTGGAGGAACCGGGCTGTCCGTCATGTTGCGGGGACTCAAGGAAAAGCCTCTCGATATTACGGCCATCGTCACCGTTGCGGATGACGGGGGTAGCTCCGGCATACTGCGTAGCGAGTTGCAGATGCCGCCTCCGGGAGATATTCGTAATGTACTGACGGCACTCGCGGATGTGGAGCCGCTGTTATCCGATATATTGAAATACCGTTTCAAGAATGGCTCGGGACTGGCCGGGCACAGCCTCGGCAATTTGATCCTGGCTGCCATGACGGATTTGCACGGTGATTTTGTCACGGCAGTCAAGGAGATGAGCCGGGTTTTTGTTGTTCGCGGACAGGTGCTGCCCGCAGCGGGCGAAGCTGTCATTCTGCATGCGGAGATGGAGGACGGCACGATTGTGACCGGCGAATCCAAAATCCCGGAGGCCGGGCGCCGCATCAAGCGGATCTTCCTGGAGCCGGAACATGTGGAACCGCTGCCGGAAGCGCTGGAAGCGATTCAACAGGCCGATGCGATTCTGATCGGTCCAGGCAGCCTGTACACCAGTATTTTGCCCAATTTGCTGGTTCCCAAGCTTGCCGAAGCCATTGTCTCGTCCGAAGCGATCAAAATGTTTGTGTGCAACGTGATGACGCAGCCGGGAGAAACCGATAATTATACGGTGAGCGATCATTTGCAGGCCGTTTACGACCATATTGGTCTTCATCTGTTCGATTATGTTATTGTTAATGATGGTGAGATTCCGCCTCAGGTTCAGGACAAGTATGCACAGAAGGGCGCGAAGCCCGTTCTGCTGGACCGCGATGAGGTGACCAGTCGAGGATATAAACTTATTGCCGATAAGCTTGTGCTATTTAGAACATACTTAAGGCATGACGCTGACAAGCTGAGCAACCATATTTTTCAGCTGGTACAGGATTGGATTACACGAAAGGGGTGAGTACCTTGTCCTTTGCGGCACAGACGAAGAAAGAACTGACGATGATCGAAAGCCAGAGCTGCTGTGAAAAAGCCGAACTGTCCGCGCTCATTCGGATGAACGGCTCTGTTCAGCTTTCGAACAAAAAGGTAATCCTGGATATTTCGACGGAAAATGCCGCGATTGCAAGACGTATTTATTCCTTAATTAAGAAGCATTTCCAGGCGCATACCGAACTTTTGGTGCGTAAAAAAATGCGTTTGAAGAAGAATAACGTATATATCGTTCGTATTCCCGCCCAGGTTCAGGAGATTCTGAAGGAGCTTCGCATCGTTTCCGAAGGCTTTCTGTTTCAATCGCGCATCGACGAGCAGATCGTTCGCAAAAATTGCTGTAAGCGGGCTTATCTGCGAGGTGCCTTCATGGCAGGCGGATCCGTGAACAACCCGGAGGGGTCTTCGTACCATCTGGAAATTGCCTCGATGTATGAGGAGCATTGCCAGTCCCTGGTGGACCTGGCGAATGAATTTCATCTGAACGCACGCTGCATCGAGCGAAAGAAGGGCTTCATCTTCTACATCAAGGAAGGCGAAAAAATCATCGAATTCCTCAATTTGATCGGTGCCCATCAGGCCTTGTTCAAGTTCGAGGATGTCCGGATTATGCGGGACATGCGCAATTCGGTGAACCGGATCGTAAACTGCGAGACCGCCAACCTAAACAAAACGATCGGCGCAGCCGTCCGTCAGATTGAGAACATCAAGCTGCTCCAAAAAGAAGTGGGTCTTGAGAATTTGCCCGATAAACTGCGGGAAGTGGCAGAGATTCGGCTGGCTCATCCGGATATGAACCTGAAGGAAGTCGGCGAATTGCTCAAAGGAACCGTCAGCAAATCAGGCGTCAATCACCGTCTGCGCAAAATCGATGAATTGGCCGAAAAGATTCGGAATGCTTAAGATTTTTTCTTCTAGTGTCCTGTATGGTAAAATGGTATAATATTATAAAATGTCAATCGCGCTTTCAATGCAGCAGATTTATTAGATAGGGGGTAATTTTCATGACAAAGCACCCGGTAGTCGTTCGGTTAAAGACGGGTCTTCACGCCAGACCGGCCGCGCTGTTCGTTCAGGAAGCGAATAAATACTCATCTGAAATTTTTGTTGAAAAAGATGATAAAAAAGTAAATGCCAAAAGTATCATGGGAATTATGAGCCTTGCGATCAGCTCAGGAACGGAAGTTTACATTAGTGCTGAGGGAGCTGACGCTGAGCAAGCGGTTACTTCACTCGTGAACTTGGTGAGCAAAGAGGAACTCGAGAACCAATAGGGTAACCGTGATTCAAGTTTAAGAAAAGTCTTGTTACAGCAAGGCTTTTTTTGCTATCAGGCGAAGGCGCTGCCTTTGGATTCTCGCTGTTTGTCGCGTACATAAGAATGGATGGAAGAGAAGGGGCGGAGACATCCGTCCTTTTTTAAATCCGTTTTTGGGTCGCCGTCAAAGCATTGGGAATAAGCATCGAAGCATAAGCTCCACTTGGTGGGGTTATTTTGCGTTGTTTTCCGAATCGTAAGCCTTCGTTTAACTTCAGTTTAACTTGCTGATATATTCTCTTCTTACAGACAATATAAAGGGATGGGAAGGGAAGGGAATACAATGAGTTCAACGGGTACTGCTGTACAGGAAATCACGCGCGAAGAACAGGCCGGGAGCAAGAAGGCAGGTTCCCAGGCGTTCTTCCGGTTATTGAAGGAAACGAAACCGCCGATGCTGCTGCTGATCGGGGCGATCCTGCTGAATGTGATCTCAACCTTGGTCGGGCTTGTCATACCGATGTTTACGAAGAGCCTGGTGGATGGCTTCTCGCTGACGGATATGAATCGGTCCCATATCATTGGGCTCGGCATCGCGTTTGTGGTGCAGACGATTGCTGCCGGGGTCTCGATTTTTCTGTTAAGCTATACGGGACAAAAGATGGTGGCTGCCCTGAGGGAGCGGCTGTGGAAAAAGCTGCTTGTGCTGCCGATCCGCTATTTCGATCATAACCGGTCGGGGGAGTCGGTCAGCCGGATGACGAATGATACAGGAGTGATCAAAAGCCTCATATCAGACCATGTGGCCGGATTCTTCAGCGGGATTATCTCCATTGTGGGTTCCATTGGGGTGCTCCTTTATCTAAACTGGAAAATGACGCTGACGATGTTTATCGTCATTCCGATAGCGGCGCTGATCCTTGTCCCGCTCGGCAGGAAGATGTACAAAATATCGCTGGGCATGCAGGACGAGACGGCGTCGTTTACGGCGAATATCAGCCAGGTGCTGTCGGAAATTCGGCTGGTTAAAGCCTCTAATGCGGAGAATAGAGAGTATGAGAACGGGAACAAAGGCATCACCAACCTGCTGAATTTCGGTATCAAGGAAGGCGTAGTCTCTGCCTGGATCGCACCGCTGATGTCTTTTGTGCTGATGATGCTGCTGGTGGTGGTGATCGGGTATGGCGGACTACAGGTATCCACCGGAGCACTGACCGCGGGAGAACTGGTTGCGTTCATCCTGTACCTGATTCAGATCGTCATGCCGATGACGCAATTAACGACGTTTTTTACCCAGCTGCAGAAGGCGAAGGGAGCGACGGAGCGAATATTGGAAACCCTGGATGCAGACGAAGAATCCATTACGGCCGGTGACGAGGTGGCGGATGCCAACCAGCGGGTGTCGATCGAGAACCTTTCGTTCGGGTATAAGCCCGATGAGCTTGTGCTGCATGATATCAGCTTTCAGATGGAGCCGGGGACGGTCACGGCCGTGGTCGGGCCGAGCGGCGGAGGGAAAACGACGCTGTTCTCCATGCTGGAGCGCTTCTACCTGCCACAGAAGGGACAGATCCGCTTGGGCAAGACGCCCATAGATACCTTCTCCTTACGCTCCTGGCGCGGATTGATCGGCTATGTATCGCAGGAAAGTCCGATGATTGCCGGAACCATACGCGACAACTTATGTTACGGAATGGACCGGGAAGTGAGTGACGCTGAGCTCCGAAGAGCGGCAGAAATGGCGTATGCCGATGGATTTATTGATGAGCTGCCAAGCGGCTTTGATACGGATGTGGGCGAACGGGGCGTGAAGCTCTCGGGCGGACAGCGGCAGCGGATTGCCATCGCCAGGGCTCTGCTGCGGGATCCCAAGATCCTGATGCTGGACGAAGCCACCTCCAGTCTGGACAGCCGTTCCGAGATCGAGGTGCAGAAGGCGCTCAAGAACCTCATGGCTGGACGGACGACGATTATTATCGCGCACCGGTTATCCACGGTGGTGGGGGCCGATCAGATCATATTTATAGAAAAAGGAACGGTGACCGGCCGGGGAACGCATGATGAATTGATCGGGCAGCATGATATGTACAGGGAGTTTGCCGTTCAGCAGCTGCAGATGAATGAGGCAATCGAAGCTTAAAAGCAGCATGTAGAGCCATAGAAGGAAGGGGGGCCATCATGGCAAAAATATTGGTTGTGGACGACGATCCGAACATCCGCGAACTCATCAAGGTGTTCCTGGAGGAGGCGGGGATGGAAGAGGTGATGGAGGCCTCGGATGGCGTCGAGGCCCTGTCCGTGATGGAGCAAGTTTCGGTCGATCTGGTCGTGATGGATATCATGATGCCCAATATGGATGGATGGGAGCTCTGCCGGGAGATTCGGAGGAATACCGGCATTCCGGTGCTGATGCTGACGGCCAAAGGGGAAACGAGACAGATCGTAAAGGGCTTTGAGCTGGGCACCGACGATTATCTGGTGAAGCCCTTCGAGCCCGCGGAGCTCGTCGTTCGCGTCAAAGCGCTGCTGAAGCGGTATCAGGTAGCCGCATCGCAGACGGTGACCATCGGCAAGCTGCAGATGAACCGCAGAACCTATGAGGTCAAGGCGGGCGAAGAGGTCTTTACCCTGCCGCTGAAGGAGTTCGAGCTGCTCTTCAAGCTGGCCAGTTACCCGGGGAGCACGTTGCCGCGCGACCGGCTGATCGAAGAGATATGGGGATATGACTTTGAAGGGAACGAACGCACGCTGGACGTTCACGTGAATCGGCTGCGGGAACGGTTCCCGGAGGAGAAGTACCGGTTCAGGATTCGAACGGTACGCGGCCTGGGGTATCGACTGGAGGCAGGTGAGGGCTGATGAGGAGACCGCTCAAAATCTTGTGGAAAATCGTTCGGGAAACGATTCAGACCATCCTGATCTTCGCGGTCTTGGGAGCGTCATGGACGGCGGCGACCTACGTGACGCGGTTTGTTTACAACTGGACGGGAACGCCGCCATGGGATTATGCTGTCCAGTTGATCGACTTGTTTGTCGGCGTCATCATTTTCTTCCTGTGCATGCTGGTCGTAGGGATGTTCTTCAAGCACAGGCAAATGGCCATGCTGAATTCCATAACGGATGCCATGCGCCGGATCTCCCAAGGGGATTTCAGTGTGAAGATGGATGAACACCAATGGCGCGGGGAGTTCAGGATGATTGCTTCCGGCATTAACGACATGGCCGGCGAGCTGGGGCGCATGGAGACGATGCGGCAGGATTTCATTTCCAACGTATCCCATGAAATCCAATCCCCGCTCACTTCGATTCGGGGGTTCGCAAGGGCGCTCCGAAATCCACGTCTCACCGAGGAGAAGAGAGCCCGTTACCTGGAGATCATCGAGGGAGAGGGCCGCCGTTTGTCGCAGCTGAGTGACAATCTGTTGAAGCTGTCGTCTCTGGAAGGCGATCAGCCTGCCTTCGAAAGGGCCCGTTACCGGCTCGACGGGCAGCTGCGCGCGGTCGTCTTGGCGCATGAGCCGCAGTGGCTGGCGAAGCGAATTCAGGTGGATCTCGATCTCGCCGAGGTCGAGATTGAGGCGACGGAGGATCTGCTGAGTCAAGTATGGACCAACTTGCTGCACAACAGCATCAAGTTCACGCCCGAGGACGGCATGATCACCATCGTGCTGAAGGCAGGGGAAGACGGAGCCGAGGTTACCATGACCGATACGGGGGTCGGGATGTCGGACTCCGATCAGCTGCATATCTTCGAGCGCTTCTACAAAGCGGACAAATCGCGTAATCGCGCGGCTGGCGGCAGCGGGCTTGGGTTGTCGATCGTGAAGCGGATCGTGGATATCCACCAAGGGAGAATAACGGTCCAATCGGAGCCGGGGAAGGGATCGGCATTTACCGTGGTGGTGCCATACAAGAGTTCCGGTGAAACGAAGCAGTGATCGTGTGCGGCTTGGTGCTTGGATTTATATAAAGTTTGAGGCAGCTGGAGCGAGCTTGGATAACATAGAAAATCGGTGATGGTTGCTGCTCTCTTTCAGGAACTGGGGAGGGCATGGAACGGGAGTGATTTGTCTTTTCTGAGCAAAGGTGGTCACTGCGTGGAAATATGGCTGGCATCCGGGCACTTTTAGTAGGGGACGGGTCGTAGGCCATCAATAAGGAGTAAGGACAACAAGTCCTTACTCCTTATTGAGTTATACGTGATGCGATATGTACAAGCTTTCCGCTGACGGGGAGAGTATGTGATTAGCTAAAACAGTGCAAATAGCAGGCGTTCGTACAAGCAGTAGCAATACAAGTCATATGAGCCGTATGAGCAATTCAAACATTAATAGGAATACAGGAAGTCAAGCCTACCAAAAGCAATTAATGCAAGCAATACAAAAAAACAGGTAGGGCAAGCTATTCAAGTAATGAAAGTGACTCAAGCATTATAAGGAGTACACGCAATACAAGCATTACACGCAATATAAGAAACAAGCGATATAAGCCAAACCAGTAATACAAGTAATTCAGACATTACAAGTAAGTCAACCAACTCAAGCAACTCAAGCAACAAGTGATCCAAGGCATTACAGGGATGATACGAGAGCAATATAGCTTTTCCTGGCAATCTCGGGAATTTATCGGACACCATAGACCTTATTTGCCAAAATCACGGCCATATTTGGAAATAGCGGACACTAGATCCGTTATTCAAGAATTTGTATAGGCAAATGCCGCCTTTTTGAAGGAATAACGGATCCTCGGTCCGGTCATTTTCGAAAAGTCCCTATTTTCCCTCGAATAAGGTCCTCTCGGTCCGTTAGCTGCATTAAAGCAGGATGCAGCCATCGTATAACCATCGAGTGGGCTCCAAATGATAACATGCAGATGTCATTCCATAGTGTACGATAACAAGCAGATGTCATTCCATAGCCACACGATAACATGCAGATGCCGTAGCCGTGATGATAACAGGCGGGTTCACTCTAACGGTCCAGCCGGACCATAGGTTGCTTCTTTGAAATGCCGACAGCCATCCAAGCACACTCCGAGGCCACTCACCGTGCGGCACAGGTGTAGTAGGCACGGTGTATGCAGCCGCACGGCAACAGATCGGTGAAGCTGGTTCAGCTGCACCGTTACAGCACCTTCTCCAGAAAGCTGATCGTCCGCTCATGTTTCGGGCTGCCGAACACCTCTTCCGGCGGACCTTCCTCTACGATATACCCGCCGTCCATGAAGATGACCCGGTCCGCAACCTCGCGGGCAAAACCCATCTCATGCGTGACGATCATCATCGTCATGCCCTCGCGTGCCAGGTCCTTCATGACGCCGAGCACCTCGCCGACCATCTCCGGGTCCAGCGCCGAGGTCGGCTCGTCGAACAGCATGATGTCGGGATTCATCGCCAAAGCCCGGGCGATCGCTACGCGCTGCTTCTGGCCGCCTGACAGCTGGCTAGGGAAAGCGTCAGCCTTATCGGAGAGGCCTACTCGGTCTAGCAGCTTCAGCGCCGTGGCACGTGCCTCGGCGGCGTTTTGCTTGCCCAGCTCGACTGGGGCGAAGGTAATGTTCTTCAGCACGTTGAAGTGCGGAAAGAGATTAAAATGCTGGAACACCATGCCGATGTTCTCGCGCGCCTTATTGATGTTCGTTTTAGGGTCATTGATATCCTGATCATGGACGAAGACCCTGCCAGCCGTAATTTCCTCCAGCCGGTTGATGCAGCGCAGAAAGGTGCTTTTGCCCGAGCCCGATGGCCCGATTACGCAGACAACCTCGCCTTCCTGGACTTGCATATCGATTCCCTTCAGTACCTCGTTCGTGCCAAAGCTCTTCTTCAGTCCTTCTATGCGGATTTTATCCATGACGCACCTTCCTTTCCAGACGGTCCGAAATTTTCGTCAGAATTGTGATCACGACCAGATACATGATGGCCACCACGAGCCAGATATCAAACGAGGCGAACGTTCTCGCAATGATGATCTTTCCGGATTGGGTCAGCTCGACCAGACCGATCACCGACAGGATGGACGTATCCTTCAGCGTGATCACCAGCTGGTTAATAAAGGTCGGAATCATCACTTTGATCGCCTGCGGAATGATGATTTTCATCATGGCTTTGCGGTATGGCAGTCCGAGTGAGCGGGCCGCCTCCAGCTGCCCGGGGTCAATGGATTGAATGCCGCCGCGAATAATCTCCGTGACATAAGCGCCGGCATTCAAGCTCAGCGTCAGGACCGCTGCGACGATCGGCGACATCGTAAAGCCGAACGCCTGCGGAATGCCGAAGTAGATGAAGAAGGCAAGCACCAGCAGCGGTATGCCGCGGAAGATGTCTACGAATACGGTAGCGATGCCCCGGAGCCATCGATTGCGGCCGACTTTCATGAAACCGAAGATCAGCCCTAAGAAAAACGCAAAAAACAGCGACACGATGGTCAGCAGCAGCGTATTGCCAAGGCCCTTCAGCAGGGAAGGCAGCGACTCCACGATCAATCCCCAGCGGCTTTGATTCGCCGCGCTTACGGCATTCTCCCCGATATATTTTTCCTTAATGCGATCGTACTCTCCACTTGCCTTCAGATTCACCAAGCCGGCGTTGAACTTCTCCAGAAGCTCCTGGTTCCGTCCCTTGCTAACGGCGAATCCGTAGGAGGCACCGGGTTCCATCTCCGTAACGATCTTCAGTCCGTTGTTCTGTTCCACTCCATAAGCGAGGACGGGAAAATCGTCAAAGCAGGCAACGGAATTGCCGGTTTTGACATCGTCATACATTTGGGCGGAATCGTCAAAAGGCACGATGGTGAAGCCGTACTTGGAGGATATGGATTCCGCGAAGCTGTAACCCTCCGTACCGGTTTTGACGGCAACCTTTTTCCCTTTTAAATCCTCATAGGATTTGATGGATTCCTGGTCCTGGCGGATGGCCATGACAACGCCCGAATCAAAATAGGGGTCGGAAAAATCGAATTTCTGCTTCCGTTCATCCGTGATACTCATGCCGGCAATGACGCCGTCGACCTGATTGGCTTCCAGTGCCTGAACCGCCGCATTGAAGCCGAGCGGCTTGATCTCGTATTTGAAGTTCTGGTCTTTCGCGATCGCATCCAGGAGATCCATATCGATGCCGACAAATTTGCCGCTCGCATCCTGGAATTCAAACGGGGCAAACGTAACGTCCGTTCCGATCTGATAGGTTTTGCCGGAGGCTGGCTCTCCCGCCGCGCTTACCGTCCCATAGGGAACGCCAACGGCCATGAGGAGCAGCAGTGACATGAACACGTAGAATACACGCAATGATTTCATAATGACCTCCTGTTCTTAACACCGTGTAAGTTAGTTACCCATTAAGGCTTCCATGTTAAACAGCAGCTTCCGGCTTCATTCGGTATCTTATTTGGCTAAATAGCCAATCATGCCTAGAAATACCAATGAATTGGGCGTAAAAAAATTATTACAAGAAAAATATCAAAACGCTCCGATTCGGATGCAACATTTACCAATGCCCTCACGTTAGAAGGGTAAGGCAAGCATGGCAGCGATGCCAATATTGAAGGAGGCTGACAAAGATGAAAAGATGGGTCAAACAAGTAGGTTCTATCATGATTGCAGGCGCACTGCTGACTGGCAGCACGGCTTGGGTCGGGTTGAGCGGAGCAACCGAGGTGCACGCGGCGGAGGCAGCACAGCAAAACCTTCTTACCGTACTTGGTAAAGGCGAGATCTCGGTGAAGCCAGATATCGTTTATCTTTCCATCGGGGCAGAATCATATGCGGAAACCGCAAAATCCGCACAGAAGAGCAATGCGCTGAAAATGGATAAGATTACGAAGCTGTTGAAGGAAACCTGGAAGATCGACGACAAGGATATCAAAACCGAGCAGTTCTACGTACAGCCTAACTATACGTACTCCGATGAGAATGGACGTAAAGTGAAAAATTACACCGCCTATCATTCCCTGGAAGTTACGCTTCGCGATCTGAGCAAGGTCGGGGATCTGCTCGATGCAGCATCCGAAGCCGGCGCCAATTCCATTGGCAACGCCCGTTTCTCGGTTGAGAACCGCGATGCGTTCGAGGCTCAAGTGATTGATAAGGCGATGGCGAATGCAGACCTGAAGGCACAAGCGATGGCAAAGGCGTCCAAGCGTCAGCTCGGTATCGTGCTGAACATTGTGGAAGGTTCCGTTGGCGTAGATACCATCTATGGCCTCCAAAAAATGGCAATGGAGGCTCAGTCCACGGCAGCGGACGCGGGCGCAAACACCTCTGTGAAGCCGGGCGAGATCAAAATCACGACACAGCTGTACGTGCAATACCAGCTGAAGTAGTTCGCTGTAATCGACGCAGCATGCGAGAAAACCGTTCATTCCGGTCTTTATCGGGTGAACGGTTTTTTCGCATGTCATTTAAAAAATGAAATACCATTTTCCGGTGCCATATCCGGCCCTTCCCCTGTCGAAATACTCAGAAAAGTGTTGTGTATAGGGGGAAAACGAGGTATAGTGAATATGCGAAAAACTGAACTTTGATCTAACGTTTAAAGCCATACCCATGGATATGGCTTTTTTTTCTTAGTAGAGACTTCTAACCGCCTCCACCCTTAAGAAACGGATTCTGCCAACCTGAGCACAACAGGCAGTAGGACCGTTTCTTCTTAGTGGAGAACGTTTTTGTGCATACTGGTAATAGGATGTACACATGGAACGAACAGGTCACATTTTGAAGAAGGGGTTGATGCATGTGATTGAACTTGTCCAGATCGAGAAGCATTTTCAGGGACAAGCGGTCGTGCATCCGCTGTCGCTCTCCATTAAAGAAGGGGAATTCCTGACTTTGCTGGGCCCCAGCGGCTGCGGCAAAACGACGATTCTCCGAATGATAGCAGGATTCGAGCAGCCGACCGAAGGACAGGTATGGCTGGCGGGTCAGAATGTGACGGATATGCCTGCGAACAAGCGGGATTTGAATTTGGTATTCCAACACTATGCTCTGTTTCCGCATATGACCGTAGAAGACAATATCGCTTTTGGACTGAAAATGAAAAAAATGCCGCGTCAGCTCATCAAGGAGCGCGTGGACGAGGCTGTCGCGATGACGCAGCTGACCGCCTTGCGGGAACGCTTCCCGCACCAGTTGTCCGGCGGACAGCAGCAGCGCGTGGCCATTGCGCGCGCCATCGCCAACAAGCCGAAGGTGCTGCTGCTGGATGAACCGCTCGGCGCGCTGGATTTGCAGCTGCGGAAGAACCTGCAGTCCGAGCTCAAGCATTTGCAGCGGACGCTCGGGATAACGTTTGTATATGTAACGCACGACCAAGAGGAAGCCATGATGCTGTCCGACCGGATCGTCATCATGAACCATGGACGGGTAGAGCAAATCGGCACGCCGCGCGAGATCTATGCGAGACCGCAAACGCTGTTTGCCGCCACGTTTGTAGGGGAGAATAACGTCTTCTCCTCGCCTGAGGGGCTTTTTGCCGTACGGCCGGAGAAACTCATTCCCCAGCGGGAATCGGGTGCCAAGAAGAGCGGCGTGATTGAGGATGTGCAGTACCTCGGCAGCGTTCATAAGCTGCTGGTCCAATTGGACGATGAGCCGATGAAGGTCACGATTGCCCTCGATATCTCGGATGACCATCCGTGGGAGGTTGGCGAACGGGTTGGGGTGAACTGGAACGCCAAGGATGAGGTGATCATCGGACCATGAGGAAATCAAGGTTCCTGTTGACTCCGGTGCTGCTGTGGTTATCCCTGTTCCTGATCGTTCCGATGCTGATCGTGGTCGGCATTTCCTTTCTCTCGCGGGATTCGCTCGGGAATGTCGTGTTTTCCTTCAGTCTGGAAGGATACAAGACTTTTTTTGATCCATTATATTTGGGCATCTACTGGGATACCTTGGTACTGTCGCTGCTGACTACGGTGATCTGCTTGTTAGTCAGCTATCCTTTGGCCTATTATATAGCCAACGCTTCCCCGCGTATCCAAACCTGGGGATTGATTCTGATCACGGTTCCGTTCTGGATCAACTTTTTGATTCGAACCTATGCGTGGGTTCTGCTGCTCCGGACGCAAGGCGTGGTAAACAGCCTGCTGCTGTGGGCGGGATGGATCGACGAGCCGATTCAGATGCTGTATACGTACGGCGCCGTACTGCTCGGGATGGTGTATAACTTCATTCCGTTCATGGTGCTGCCGATTTACGTGGCCTTGGAGCAGATGGACAAACGTCTGCTGGATGCGGCTAGCGATCTGGGCGCTTCCAGATGGAAGGCATTCCGTCATATTACCTTGCCTCAGAGCAAGTCTGGCATCATGACGGGTGCGGTTCTGGTCTATGTATCGACTTCGGGGATGTTTGTCGTTACGGATATATTGGGAGGCGCCAAGTCCTCCATGATCAGCAATATCATTCAGCAGCAGTTCCTGGGTGCGCGCAACTGGCCCTTTGGAGCGGCGTTATCGGTTATTTTTGTGATTACGTCCCTGGTGCTGATCCTGCTCTTTAACCGGGCGATGCAAGCCCGCCATCAACGCGTAGGGGAGGGGAGATAAGTGAAAAAGAAGAATCACCCGCTGCTCGGGATTCACTCTTTCCTTATGATGGCTTTCATCTATGTACCCATCGTCATGATTATCATCTATTCCTTTAACGATACGCGGCTTAGCGGCAATTGGGAAGGCTTTACGATGGATTGGTATGTGTCGCTATTCCAGAATCGGCACGTGATGGAAGCGCTGATGAACAGTTTGACGGTGGCCGTCATCTCGACGATCGTTTCCACCCTGCTCGGGACCGCAGCGGCGCTCTCGCTTCGGAATTTGGGGCGTAAAGGCCGCAGCGGCATGAATGGCCTGCTGTATCTGCCGGTCATCATCCCGGATATTATTATGGGGCTGTCGCTGCTGGTGCTGTTCAGTCAACTGAACATGCCGCTTGGCAAGACAACGGTGATCATCGCCCATATCACGTTCAGCTTGTCGTATGTGTATGTTGTGGTAACGGCCCGACTGTCGGGGATGGGCAAACAGCTCGACGAGGCTGCCCAGGATTTGGGCGCCACGCCTTGGCAAACATTCCGGCACGTCACGCTGCCGCAGATTGCACCGGGCATTATCTCCGGCGCATTGATTGCTTTCACGCTGTCGCTGGACGATTTTATGGTTAGCTTTTTCGTCGCCGGCCCAAGCTCAACAACGCTGCCGATCTATATATACGCTCAGGTGAAGCGCGGCATCTCGCCAGAGATCAACGCGCTGTGCACGTTGCTCATACTGGTCAGCATCACGCTGATCCTGTTAGCCCAATATATTCTTAACCGCGGCAATGGGCAGAAGAAACACAAAACATTACCGATCTAAGCGATAGAAACGCTTTTTTCGAAATAAAATGAAAACATGCAAGTGGAAAGAGAGGAGATATTGAATTGAAAAAATCAAGATGGACCCGCCTGCTGACGGCAGGCATGGTTGCGGTATTGTCTGTAGGACTGCTGGCCGGCTGCGGCTCGGATAAGGAGACGCTTCATATTTACAGCTGGGCGGATAACTTCGATCCCGAGGTGCTGAAGGACTTTGAGGAGAAGTTCGACGTGAAGGTAACCTACGACAACTACGCGAACAATGAAGACCTGCTGGCTAAAATCAAGGCTGGCGGCAGCGGTTATGACCTCATTCAGCCGTCCGATTATATGGTCAAAACGATGATTGAATCGGAGCTGCTTGAGCCGCTTGACATGAATAATATCCCGAACTTCGTCAATATTACGGATACTTTCAAAGATCCGTCTTATGACCCGGGCAATAAATATTCGATCGTTTACACGTCCGGCGTAACGGGAATTGCATATAACAAGAAGTATGTGAAGGACGAAATCAACAGCTGGGAAGACCTCTGGAATCCGGAATACAAGGGCAAAGTCCTGCTTCTGGACGACAACCGGGAAATGATCGGCATGGCGCTGAAAAAGCAGGGGAAATCCAACAGCAGCACGGATGAGGCGGAAATCACGGCTGCATCCGATGAGCTGAAGACACTGCTGCCGAATGTCCTTGCGTTTGATACGGACAATATCAAGCAGAAGATGATTCAGGAGGAAGGCTGGATTGCCACGGTTTGGTCCGGAGACGCGGCGTTCATCGCGGCGGAGAATCCGGATGTGGCGTACGTGGTGCCTGAAGAAGGAGCGACCATATTCTCGGACAACTATGCGATTCCTAAAGGTGCGAAGAATAAGGAGCTGGCCGAGAAATTCATCAACTTCATGATGGAGCCTGAAGTCAGCGCCAAAAACTATGAATTTATCGGATACAGCAATCCGAACACCAAAGCGATGGAATTCCATAGCGAGGAATACCGCGCCAATACGATGATCAACCTGACGGAAGAAGAGCTGGGCCGTACCGAGTGGCTTGATAATGTCGGTGACTCGCTCTCCGTCTATGATCGTTTATGGACCGAACTGAAGAGCGGTCGTTAGTATAAGCTTCGGTTCTTCATATTTTTGTAATAAAGGAAGCCTGTCCCCTAAGGGGATGGGCTCTTTTTTTTGCAGAGCAGAATGAGACATTAGTCCCGAAGTGGGAAGAATTGGCCGATTTTCAGGAATTCCACCACAACTTCAGGATCCCTTTCGTTGTTATATATAAGGAGGGTGTATACCGTTTAGACCCGTTTTTTATAAATGGGGTATCCCGAAAAGGAAGAAGCAGCTTGAGTGATCTGACGAGCATGGGGTTTATTGCTTTGATTGTTGCAGGAATCGCGGCTGTTTTATTTCTAAATTTTTTCGGGAAAAGCGCGCTGCATCTGCTGCTGACGAGCATTCACAGTGCACTCGTTGGCATCGGCTTGATTCTTCTTGCTTACGTTGTACAAGGCAGTGAACTATTGCTGCTTGCGGGTTCAAGTGCTCTCTTGTTCGGTGTGTTTCTTAGCGCAGCGGCGTTCGTCCGGAAAGAATCATGAGAATGTATAGGTCCTATGGCATGGAGTCAAAATTGTCATTCACTTTGTTACCAATACATTGAAAGCTTTCCTTATAATGATTAAGGGTAATAGATTAACAACTAACGGAAACTTAATTTAACAAAGGTGGAATTCTGATATGAATCCTAAATTTCGTGTATGTGCATCATTAATTGCTACTAGTGTCCTGCTTGGTAGTCTTGGTTTGAGCGGACAGGTCATCGATGCAAGCGCCGCTAAGGCACCCGTTTCCGCCAGCCAAAAAACGTCGAAGAATGAAGTTGTACTGAAATGGAACGGCAAAACCTTGTCACAAAAAGGTCTAGTGCTGCATGGGGTAACTTATGTGCCAGCGACCGCTTTGCGGGATGGTCTGGGGATGCCTCTTAAATATGATTCCAAAAACCGCACGTATACACTGGGTAACGGCTATAACAAGCTGAGCGCCGCCGTGTATGCTGCAAGCGAAATCGGCATTCTGGTGAACGGTTCGTATGCCGGCGAGCCTGGCGGACAGATCATCAATGGACGTCTGTATCTGCCGTTCAAAACGATCAGCGAATACATGGGTGTTCAGGGACAGTGGAATCCTTCCTTGAAAACACTGAGCATGACACAGAAGAAGCTGAATGACATTACCATTAAATCGGTTGCGCTCAAGAAGAATATTCAGGGCGTAGACGCTGTTGTGAATTATCCTGTAATCAGCGGACTCGATAATGCGGAGGTCCAAGCCGAAATCAACAAAGTGTTGAAAGAAAATGCGTCCGGCGTAATCACCGGTGCGGAAGGAAACGCCGAGGAATTCCCGCCGTCGGAATCCAGTTTCCCTTACGAATTCAGCGGTGACTTCGTGGTCCATTACAACCAGAACGACATCCTGAGCATTACGGCGTATGATTATTCGTACACCGGCGGTGCCCATGGCATGACCTTCCGTAAAAGCTTCACGTTCTCCTTGAAGGACGGCAAGCAAATGAAGCTGGGGGATTTCATCAACATGCAGGGCAAGAACAAGCAGAAGCTGAACAACCTTGTGCTGAGCAAGATGAAGAAAGAGGGAGGTTACCTCGGCGGTTTTGAGGGAGTGCCTGCCGATGCCGACTTCTACGTGAAGGATAACGCGGCGGTGCTGTACTTCCAGCTTTATGAGTACACCGCCTATGCCTATGGATTTCCTGAGTTTGAGCTGAAGCTGAAAGAGTGGAAGTAAGAGTTACGATAGCGATTTGTGTAACTTGCAATCATTTATTAATTAATAAAGTTTCACTAGATACATGATGCTGTCCTGATGTAACACTGTGCCGGAACCAGTTGTGAAAAGTCCCCTGATCACGTGAGCGTGGAGTGTATACTCCTGCTTCCTGCGGTCAGGGGATTTTCGCGTTATCGAGAGGCTTGCCTCGATGACAACATGCCTGTCTTGTACATCTTGCACACTGTTTCTGCTCCCTGTACACGAATGGTTCGTAGTCCGTGGCAAGCAAGCCGTTCGGTGAAATCCTACATGAAAGCAGTGAGGGTGGTACTCTTTTATTTTCCCTCCCCTCAAGTTAAGGCAGGCCTTTTAGGAGGGGAGTCTTACCGCTTTAGGTTTTATTGAAAAAGTTGTCCCCTCCAGTGAGAATATCCCTGGTGGAGCAACGCGTTCGCCTTTGAAATCGGGAAACCTCCATATCTATTCATTCCAGTTTCCTGATTTCAACAGCGACCGAAGGGGATATTCTCACTCTCTTGAATCGAACTTTTTCAATAACTCCCCTTCAGAGGATAAGAAAGGGCAGGCACCGGATAACGGCGCCTGCCCTTTACTTCTTCTTTTATAAGCCTTGCGGTGGTGTGTTTTCCAGTACTTGATCGATCAGGCCATACTCTTTGGCTTCGTCAGCCGTCATGAAGTAGTCGCGATCAGTATCCTTCTCGATGCGCTCCAGCGGTTGGCCGGTGCGTTCGGACAGGATGCGGTTCAGCTTGTCGCGCATTTTCAGAATGCGGCGGGCACGGATTTCAATATCCGTGGCTTGACCTTGTGCGCCGCCGAGCGGCTGGTGAATCATGATCTCGCTGTTAGGCAGACCGTAGCGTTTGCCTTTGGCGCCTGCGTTGAGCAGGAATGCGCCCATGGAAGCAGCCATGCCGACACAGATCGTCGAGACGTCCGGTTTGATGAACTGCATCGTATCGAATATCGCCATACCTGCGGTAATGGAACCGCCAGGGCTGTTGATGTAAAGATGAATATCCTTCTCGGGATCCTCAGCCGACAAGAACAGCATTTGGGCAATGATGGAATTGGCGACCACGTCATTTACGTCGGAGCCGAGGAAGATAATGCGGTCTTTCAGCAATCTGGAATAGATGTCGTACGCCCGCTCACCGCGGTTGCTTTGTTCAACGACCATAGGTATAAAACTCACGTGGAAAACCTCCTCTTAAGTACCTCATATAAATACTGTTACCGTATTACCCACATGATAAACAATTTAAATCAAAAAGTCAAAGAAAGTCAAACTATTGAGTAAAAAAAAGAGCCGTTATGGGCACTTTAGGGTAATCAGTATAGAGAATAAATGTTATAATGGCGCGCCCGCGAGGAATCGAACCTCGATCTCAGGCTCCGGAGGCCTACGTCATATCCATTGGACCACGGGCGCACAAAAATCAGCAACGAAGTTGATTATACCGCATCTATTTGAAAAATACAATAGCGGACAAAACTTTGTTCCTATTATATAGACGAGCCGGTAGTTGGCCATAATGTATAAGAATGCCTGGGGTAGAGAAATATACTTTCGGACACTTGCAACCGGCATGATTATTGGTTAGAATAAGGGTGGGACTTAAAAAGTTTAACTGGGACATTTTACGACCAGGTAGGAGAGCCGAGACGAAGTTTGCAGGAGTGGAATGCATGCGTAACCTATTAGAAATACAAGAGCAACTTCTGCCGGATCTGATGGACACTCTTAAACGAAGGTATACCATCCTTCATCAGATCAAGTTGTCCGGAATTGTTGGCCGAAGAACACTGGCTTCATCGCTATCGATGACCGAGCGTGTTCTCAGAGCAGAGACTGATCTTCTGAAAGCGCAAGGGCTGATCGAGATTGAAACGCTCGGCATGCGGATCAGCGGCTCAGGGATATGCTTGCTGGAGGAGTTGGAACCGGTCATGAATGAGTTGTTCGGACTGGTTGAACTGGAAGAGAAGATTCGTCAGGCTTACGGGCTTCGTAAAGTGGTCATTATTCCCGGTGACAGCGAGTCATCTCCGGAAGTCAAACGTGAGCTTGGCCGGGCCGGAGCAAGAACGCTGCTTAACTTTGTCCAGGATGGAGATACGATTGCTGTTACAGGCGGCTCCACGCTCGCCGAAGTGGCAGAGCAGATGTCCTCTTTGCCTGGCGGAGAACCGTTGACAAGCACTTGGTTTGTGCCGGCGCGAGGCGGCCTCGGGGAGAGCATGGAGATTCAAGCGAACACCATTGCTTCCAAAATGGCTAAGCGCGTTGGGGCTGAGTACCGATTGCTTCATGTACCGGATCTGCTCAGCGAGGATGCTTATCAATCGTTGGTTCAGGATCAGCACATCCAGGAGATCGTGGATGTGATCAGGCGCAGCCGCGTCATTATTCACGGCATCGGAGATGCCATGGAGATGGCCAGACGGCGCAAGCTGGATGAAGGCTCTATCCGGAACTTGCAGGCAGATGGCGCGATCGCGGAATCCTTCGGCTATTATTTCAGCGAAGATGGCGAAGTTGTCCACAAAATGCTTACCCTTGGACTCCGGCTTGAGGATATTATGCGGACGGAGACCATCATCGGCATTGCCGGAGGGCAAGGCAAGGGCAAAGCGATCCACGCGGTGCTGAAATTCGGGCACGAGGACATTCTCGTTACGGATGAAGCCGCGGCATTGGAAGTCGAGAAGGAAATTGACGCCGGCATCTGAGTCCGCGGGCGTACAACTGATTTTTCATTATTGTTGTCTTGATTGGCTTAACGGCCAATCTTGAATATATAAATTTTACAAATATGGAGGGAACTACTCATGGTTAAAGTAGGTATTAACGGTTTTGGACGTATTGGACGTAACGTATTCCGCGCTGCGCTGAACAACAGCGAAGTTGAAATCGTAGCAATCAACGATTTGACGGACGTAAAAACGCTGGCACACCTTTTGAAATATGACACGACTCATGGCAGACTGAATGCAACTGTTGAAGCTAAAGAAGGCGCACTCGTTGTAAACGGCCGCGAAGTGAAAGTATTCGCTGAGCGTAACCCTGAAGCATTGCCTTGGGCTGAGTACGGCGTTGAAATCGTTGTAGAATCCACTGGTATTTTCACGGCGAAAGACAAAGCTTCCGCTCACTTGAAAGGCGGCGCTAAGAAAGTTATCATCTCCGCTCCAGCTACTGACGAAGATATCACCATCGTTATGGGCGTTAACGAAGACAAATACGATGCAGCTAACCATACTGTAATCTCCAACGCATCTTGTACAACAAACTGCTTGGCTCCTTTTGCTAAAGTTCTTGACGAGAAGTTCGGTATCGTTAAAGGCATGATGACTACGGTTCACTCCTACACGAATGACCAGCAAGTGCTTGATCTTCCGCACAAAGACCTGCGTCGTGCTCGTGCAGCTGCTGAAAACATCATTCCATCCACAACAGGTGCTGCTAAAGCGGTTAGCCTCGTTCTGCCACAATTGAAAGGCAAATTGAACGGTATGGCAATGCGTGTACCTACGAAGAACGTTTCCGTAACGGACCTCGTAGTTGAGCTGTCCCAAAACGTAACCCTTGAAGATGTAAACGGAGCTCTGAAAGCAGCTGCTGAAGGCCCGCTGAAAGGCATCTTGAACTACTCCGAAGAGCCGCTTGTATCCAGCGACTACAATGGCGATCCAGCTTCTTCCACTATCGATTCGCTCTCCACTATGGTAGTTGGCGACAACATGGTGAAAGTTGTTTCTTGGTATGACAACGAGTGGGGCTACTCCAACCGTGTCGTTGACCTCGCTGCTTACATCGCAAGCAAAGGTCTGTAATTGATCTAGCCATTCAATCGAAGAGGAGTTCCGTTCACGGGTCTCCTCTTTGGTTCATGGTTTTTCCTTGTTTTCATGCCAGAGCACTGGGAAGAATAGATAAGAATCCGGGCGCTGGTTAGACGATAGAGAGAGATACGAGAGCAACTGCATGCTGTCGGTGAGGAGAATAGTTTTCTTAGGAGGAACGTGGAGATGAACAAGAAAAGTGTACGTGATGTAGAAGTAAGCGGCAAACGGGTGTTTGTCCGCGTCGATTTCAATGTACCGCTCGAAGATGGTAAAATTACAGACGACACTCGTATTCGCGAGACTTTGCCGACGATTAAGTATCTGGTGGAGCAAGGAGCAAAAGTCATCCTGGCCAGCCACATGGGTCGTCCCAAAGGAGAGGTCGTAGAATCTTTGCGCCTGACTCCGGCAAGTCAGCGTCTGTCGGAACTGCTCGGCAAACCGGTAGCCAAAGCGGATGAAGCGGTAGGAGAAGCCGTTAAAGCTCAAGTCGAGAAGCTGCAAAACGGCGATGTGCTCGTACTTGAAAATGTTCGTTTTTACCCTGGTGAAGAGAAGAATGATCCAGAACTTGCGAAGCAATTCGCTGAGCTGGCCGATCTGTTCGTGAACGACGCGTTTGGTGCTGCTCACCGTGCGCACGCTTCGACAGAGGGTATTGCTCATCATCTTCCGGCCGTATCGGGATTGTTGATGGAGAAAGAGCTGTCCGTTCTCGGCAAAGCCCTTTCGAATCCGGACCGTCCTTTTACCGCCATCATCGGTGGATCCAAGGTTAAGGACAAAATCGACGTGATCGACAACCTGCTTACGCTTGCTGACAATGTCATCATCGGCGGTGGACTTGCTTACACGTTCTTCAAAGCTCAAGGCCATGAAATCGGTCAATCTCTGCTTGATAAAGAGAAGCTTGATGTGGCACTCGGTTTCATCGAAAAAGCCAAAGAGCTGGGCAAAAACTTCTACCTGCCGGAAGATATCGTCGTTACGGACGAATTCAGCGCAGACGCGAATACCAAGGTCGTTGATATCGACGGCATCCCAGCCGATTGGGAAGGCGTTGACATCGGTCCTAAGACTCGCGCCAAGTATGCAGAAGTGATCAAGAACTCCAAACTTGTCGTGTGGAACGGTCCTATGGGCGTATTCGAAATCGCTCCGTTCAGCAACGGTACTCGTGAAGTGGCACAGGCCTGTGCGGAAACGGAAGCTTACACGATTATCGGCGGCGGCGACTCGGCTGCAGCAGCGGAGAAATTCGGCCTTGCCGACAAGATGGATCACATCTCGACAGGCGGCGGTGCATCCCTTGAGTTCATGGAAGGCAAAGCACTTCCTGGTGTTGTGGCACTGAACGATAAATAGATTGAGGAACTGCATTGGATAGCAAGTGGATGAAGTTTGGACCCTGGAGAATCTTCGGGGGAATAAAGGAGTGAATCGTGTGAGAACACCTATCATAGCTGGTAACTGGAAAATGTTCAAAACTGTTCCGGAAGCAACTTCATTTATTGAAGATGTGAAGGGCAAAGCGGAAGTAGAAGGCGTGGAAAGCGTGATCTGCGCGCCGTTTACCAATCTTCCTGCATTGGTTGAAGCGGCAAAGGGCACGAATATCAAAATCGGTGCACAAAATCTTCATTTCGAAGACAATGGCGCCTTTACGGGTGAAATCAGCGGCTTGATGCTGAAAGACCTGGGCGTGGACTACGTCATTATTGGACATTCCGAGCGCCGTCAGTATTTTGCTGAAACCGATGAGATCGTGAACAAGAAGGTACATGCGGCATTCCGTCATGGTCTTCTTCCGATCGTATGCGTTGGCGAGAAGCTGGAAGAACGCGAAGCCGGCCAAACCAAAGACGTGTGCAAAGTACAAACAGAAGCAGCGTTCGCAGGTGTTCCTGCTGATCAAGCGGTTCATGTCGTTATTGCTTACGAGCCAATCTGGGCAATCGGAACGGGCAAATCCTCCACGGCAGAGGATGCGAATGAAGTCATCGCCTATATTCGCGAACTCGTTAAAGGCCTGTACGGCGAAACCGTTGCAGACCAAGTTCGCATTCAATACGGCGGCAGCGTGAAGCCTGAAAATGTAGCGGAGTATATGGGACAAAGCGACATCGACGGCGCGCTCGTTGGTGGTGCAAGTCTACAACCGGCTTCCTACATCGCACTCGTTGAGGGGGCGAAGTAAATGTCTGCTCCAAAACCCGTAGCTCTGATCATCATGGACGGTTTCGGGCTTCGCAACACCGAGGTGGGCAATGCGGTCGCTCAAGCGAACAAGCCTAACTACGACCGGTATTTGAAGCAATATCCGAACACCACGTTGACCGCTTGCGGCGAAGCCGTAGGCTTGCCGGAAGGTCAAATGGGGAACTCCGAAGTGGGTCACTTGAACATCGGCGCAGGCCGGATCGTGTATCAGGATTTGACCCGCATCACGAAGTCGATTCGCGAAGGAGAATTCTTCGAGAACGAAACGCTGGTGGAAGCCGTTCGCGCTGCCAAGAACAACAACAAGAAGCTGCATCTGTACGGGCTGGTATCCGACGGTGGCGTTCACAGTCACATTGAGCACATGTTTGCGATGCTGGATCTTTGCAAGAAGGAAGATTTCCATGACGTATACATCCATGGTTTCATGGATGGACGCGACGTGGCACCGGACAGCGGCAAGCAGTTCGTTAAGGATCTGATTGCGAAGATTGAGGAAGTGGGCGTTGGCCAAATTGCTACGCTTTCCGGTCGTTACTACGCAATGGACCGCGACAAGCGTTGGGACCGCGTCGAGAAGGCATACCGTGCGATGGTGTACGGCGAAGGCCCTAAATATACGGATCCGCTGAAAGCCATCACCGAATCCTACGAGAAGTCGGTCTATGATGAATTCGTAGAGCCGACCGTCATGGTAAATGGCGCGGGAGAACCGGTAAGCCTGGTGGAGAGCGGAGATTCCGTCATCTTCCTGAACTACCGTCCTGACCGTGCGATCCAGCTGTCCCAAGTGTTCACGAACAAAGATTTCCGTGGTTTCGATCGCGGACCGAAATTCCCGCAAAGCTTGCATTTTGTCTGCTTGACGCTGTTCAGCGAGACGGTGGAAGGCTTCGTCGCCTACAAGCCGAAGGATCTGGACAACACGCTGGGCGAAGTGCTGGTTCAGCACAACAAGAAGCAGCTTCGCATTGCGGAAACGGAGAAGTACCCGCACGTGACGTTCTTCTTCAGCGGCGGACGCGATGTTGAGCTTCCAGGCGAAACGCGCGTATTGATCAACTCGCCGAAAGTGGCGACGTACGATCTGCAGCCGGAGATGAGCGCCTATGAGGTGGCGGATGCTTGCGTGAGAGAAATCGAAGCGGATAAGCATGATGCGATCATCTTGAATTTCGCGAACCCGGACATGGTTGGTCACTCCGGTATGCTGGAGCCTACCGTTAAAGCGGTAGAAACCACCGATGAGTGCGTTGGCAAAGTGGTGGATGCCGTTCTTGCCAAAGGCGGCGTGGTTATCATTACGGCTGACCACGGAAATGCGGACATGGTATTCGACGAGAATGGCCGTCCATTCACCGCGCATACCACGAACCCGGTTCCGTTCATCGTAACGGATGAGAACGTAACGCTGCGTGAAGGCGGTATTCTGGCCGACATCGCACCAACGATTCTTGATCTGATGGGGCTGCCGAAGCCTGACGAGATGACGGGAACCTCCATGATTGCAGCACGTAAATAAGTAGTTCATAATGGAACATAAACATAACATTTCAAAGGAGACTATACACATGACTATTATTTCTGATGTATATGCACGCGAAGTCCTTGACTCCCGCGGCAATCCAACCGTAGAGGTTGAAGTATACCTGGAATCCGGTGCAATCGGTCGCGCTATCGTTCCATCCGGTGCTTCCACTGGCGTTCACGAAGCTGTTGAGCTTCGCGACGACGACAAATCCCGTTACCTGGGCAAAGGCGTTCTGAAAGCCGTTGAGAACGTGAACGAAATCATCGCTCCTGAAGTGATCGGCATGGACGCTCTGGACCAGCTCGGCATCGACAAGCTGATGATCGCTTTGGACGGTACGCCAAACAAAGGCAAATTGGGTGCGAACGCCATCTTGGCCGTATCCATGGCTGTAGCTCGCGCTGCTGCTGATGCTTTGGATCTTCCGCTGTATGTATACCTTGGCGGATTCAACGCCAAACAACTTCCAGTACCTATGATGAACATCGTGAACGGTGGCGCTCACGCGGACAACAACGTTGACGTACAAGAATTCATGGTATTGCCTGTTGGTGCACCTAGCTTCAAAGAAGCTCTTCGCATGGGCGCTGAAATCTTCCACAACCTGAAATCCGTTCTGAAGGGCAAAGGCCTGAACACGGCGGTTGGTGACGAAGGCGGCTTCGCTCCTAACTTCACGTCCAACGAAGATGCACTGTCTTCCATCATCGAAGCGATCGAAAAAGCCGGCTACAAGCCAGGCGAAGATGTATTGCTGGGTATGGACGTTGCTTCCACCGAGTTCTTCAAGGATGGCAAGTATGTTCTGGAAGGCGAAGGCAAATCCTTCACGCCGGCAGAATTCGTTGACCTGCTCGCTTCTTGGGTAGACAAATACCCGATCGTAACCATCGAAGACGGATGCTCCGAGGACGATTGGGAAGGTTGGAAATTGCTCACCGAGAAATTGGGTAACAAAATTCAGCTCGTGGGCGACGACCTGTTCGTTACGAACACGGAGCGTCTGGAAAAAGGCATCAACGAAGGCATCGGCAACTCCATCCTGATCAAAGTAAACCAAATCGGTACATTGACTGAAACTTTCGATGCGATCGAAATGGCAAAACGCGCAGGATACACGGCTGTCATCTCCCACCGTTCCGGTGAGTCCGAGGACAGCACGATTGCTGATATCGCAGTGGCTACTAACGCAGGTCAGATCAAAACGGGTGCTCCTTCCCGTACCGACCGTGTGGCGAAATACAACCAATTGCTTCGCATCGAAGACCAATTGGGCGAGCTTGCTCAATACAACGGCTTGAAGTCGTTCTACAACCTGAAGCAAAAATAATTGAAATAAGAGAAAGCCCGGCTCCTGCTTTTGAGGGAGCTGGGCTTTTTTGCGTTCATTTGAGAGCTGCGGGGTTAGGGCTGCACACTCTGTTATCGTGCCGTGTGGCGGTGCGTATATCGGCTCCGGTCGCTGTTAAAATCGGGAAGGCCGGAATAGAATAGGCTGTGCGACGACCGGGATACACTGGTAGATCTACAAGCCTATCTTTTTATAGTTCAAGTTTCCTATATTTGCCGTTATAATGATGAAGACGGAAGTTATAGGAAAAATACTAGAAGTAAGGTGGCTTGAATCTATGAAACGATCACTCCAACGATCGAGAAAATGGCTGATTCTGCCTGCGGCTATGCTGATCGCGGCAGTCTTATCGGTCCCCGATGCCCATGCAGCTGACGTTCAGCAGCTGACGGGAGATCGAACGAAGCAGGATATCCTGAATAAATGGCAGCAGTTCAAACCCATGGATACTGGCACATCCTACATGGGGCCTGAACGAATTTACATGGAATCGCCAAACGTCGCCGTACCCTATAAGGCAGGGACGATAAAACCGGAATATATCGAGGACGGCCTTCGCGCCGTCAACTTTGTAAGATACCTATCCGGCCTGCCCGATGACGTGACAGCCAACCCTTCGCTTGCAGGGCAGCAGCAGGCGGCAGCGCTAGTAAACGCTCTGCATCAAAAGCTGAGCCATTATCCAACCATGCCGGAAGGCATGGACGATTCGCTGTATACTTCAGCGAAGGAAGGAGCGAGGACAAGCAACCTTTACGGGGGCAGCCCGACCTTTTATGACAATGTTCTTGGTTATATGGCGGATAGCGGGGCTACGAATATCGACCGCGTCGGACACCGCCGGTGGATCATCAATCCGGAGATGAAACAGACCATGTTCGGCATGGTACATAACGCCAACAACGTAGCCTATGCGTCGATGTACTCGATGGACAAGGGCCGCCCGGCTTCCGAAGTTCAGTATGATTACATCGCCTGGCCGTCTGCAGGATATTTTCCGGAAGAGGTTTTTAAGACAAACGATCCATGGTCGGTGTCGTTGAACCCGCAAAAGTATGACCGGACAAGAACGGATCAGATTCAAGTGAAATTGACCCGTGTCAGGGACGGGAAAGAGTGGAGCTTTGACAAAAGCGACAACGATAAATCGGGCAAATATTTCAATGTGCAGACCAGCTATTACGGCGTGCCGTTTGCCGTCATTTTCAGGCCTGACGGCATAGGCGATTTTGCGCCGGACGATGCCTTCACCGTTCAGATCACGGGTCTATATAGCGCTTCCGGAAGCGCGGCACAGGTTGAGTTCACCACGACGTTTTTCAAAATGATGCCTGGTTTATTGGCCCGCTACGATATTCAGCTTCAAAAAGGGGAAACCCTTCAAATGGGCCTTACCGACGGACTGCAGACCAGCGGCAATACGTTCAAAAGCGGAGATAACCGGATCGTTGAGATTGATGCAAACGGCAAGGTCAAAGCCGTAGGCAAGGGATCGACATGGATCTCAGCCAATGATTATCTGGGGGCGAGAAGCCTTGTCTACGTTAACGTGAATGATGGTCCGGCTGATGGCAAAGTGAGCAACTGGGCTCAAGCGGATTACATGAAGGCAAAAGCCAATGGCATTATCGGCTGGCCGTTTGACCGATCCTACCAGCAGCCGATCACCAGAGTGGAGTTTACGGAGATGGCGGTACATATGATCGAAACCATGCTGGGACAGGATCTTTATATGGATGTCTCTGGCGTTAAGACCCCGTTTAAGGACGTCGATGATTGGACCGTGACGTGGGCAAGCCAAAATGGTATCATCAACGGCACATCGCCGCAATCCTTCTCGCCGCGAGCGACCATCACCAGGGAACAGGCCGCCGCGCTGATCCTTCAGGTGTATGCCAAGACGAATGAATTGAAAGGCAGACTGGTATCAACCGGATCCGTTTCGGCTTCTCGGTTCGCGGACGATAGCAGCATCTCGCCATGGGCGAAGGAACAAGTATACCAAGCGATAAACCTCTCTTTAATGAACGGCATGGCCAAGAATCAGTTCAACCCGAAAGGCGAGCTCACTTTCGAGCAGACCTATGTGCTGTTGTTAAATTGCTTTGAAATGCTGATGGAAAAGTAAGTTTTTTAAATCCGATATCAAACGTGGCACGCATGATCGGGAGTGGCTGACCTCGACGTATTGGGCGTAATCGTTAAAGCGCTTGAGCACGAAATGTGTTGATGCAGTAGATGAAGGCCAAGCTCTCTTACGGAGAGTTTGGTCTTTTTTGTCTGATAAAATAGAACAAATCTACACATCCACACCGTCTGCCCCTGCATCGACCGCACATATCCATGCAATTTCAGGCATTGCCATTCTCAAGCGAACCGGTGCTGATATAATTGAAGAACAAGCGAGCGAAAAGGAGAGTGCGGGAGGGTGCTGAACCGAATACGATCCCTGTTTCCACACAAGCTGAAATACCGTCTGTTTGCCGCGTTCGTCCTGGTCATATTGCTGCCTTTCGGCATTTTGAATTTGTACAACTACCAGCGGATCGAGACCTTGGTCCAGGAGAAAATCAGCCAGCAGAGCCACAGCCAGCTGGAGCAGATGTATCGAACGCTGGAGGACCAGTTGAGCGTAGCCTTCAAAACGCTGATATTTCTGGAGCAGGATTCGACGGTGGCCTCCGTGCTGACCCATCCCGGGCAGCGGCAGGGACTCGAGAACAAAAACCTGATGGAGGAGAAGTTCAAAAATTTGAACAACAGCTTTTTCCTATATAATCCGTCGGTCTACTTCACGATTCTCGACTTTCATGGCAACGCTTACACTTCTTATTCTCCCAGGGAGGCGCTCGATTACAGGAAGCTGCGGGACAACCCTGGCTTTGATCGGGAACAGATGGAGGGCGTGTCGTATCATTGGGTTTCGAGCGACGCGAACTACGTGCTGCGGGATATCTCGACGAGTCCTTACCTGCTGTCACTGTACGCTTACATGGAAACCCCCCGCAACAAGCCGTACGGCATGGCCCGGATCAGCATCGATTACTCCTTTTGGTTTCAATCGGTCTTGAAGCAGTCGACGCTGCGCCAGGAATATTTCTTGATTACGAGCGCCGGCGAGAACGTGTCCCAATCGATTTTGAACAGCAGTCTGACCGGCGAGGTGAAAGCCAGGATTGCGGCCGAGCCCAGGCAGAAGTATTTTATCGATAAAACCTCCAACACCCTGGTGAATTACATTTACGTGGAATCGCTGGATTGGTATATCGTGAACCGGATTCCGCTAACGGTGCTCTTTAACGAGATCGAGGAGCTGAAGCGCCAATATTTCATGACCTTTTTCCTGCTGACCGGCGCTTTTCTCATCATGACCTTCATTATTGCCGCCACGATTACCCGGCCGTTATCCCATTTGCAGAATAAGATGAAGGCGGTTGTCCGCAACAATCTAAAAATCCGGCTGCCGGAGCACAAGTTCCGGGGCGAGATTCTGGAGCTGACGCAGACGTTCAATTCCATGCTCAACGACATGGATGTGCTGATTCAGCGATTGAAGGCCGAGGAAAGGCAGAAGGAAGCAGTGCATTTTCATATGCTGCTGGCTCAGATGAACCCGCATTTTCTGCTCAACACGCTAAATACGGTCAAGTGGAGTGCCATTCGCCATGGGAATGAGGATATCACGAATATCACCCTGTCTCTGGGCAAGCTGCTGGAGGCGAGCCTGAATACGGAGAAGGATCTGGTGCACCTGAAGGATGAAATCGAGCTGGTGCAGGCCTATGTCCATATTCAGCAGGTGCGTTATAATCACCGTTTTGACGTGACCTTTGCGTATGATGAGGACATCCTCTATGCGCTTGTGCCCAAGCTCTGTCTGCAGCCGCTCGTGGAGAATGCCATCCTACACGGAATCGGGCCGCTGCCGGAACAGGAGGGTCTCATTGAAATTACGGTTACCCGGGAGGGACCCAATCGATTGGCGGTGGAGATCAAGGACAACGGCGTCGGCATGGAGCAGTCCCGGCAGGCGGGCGGAATGCGTAAACGTCCGGGCATCGGTCTTAACAATGTGCAAGAGCTGCTGCGGCTGTTATTTAAAGAAGAGGGCAGCATGGAGATTATTTCTTCGGAGCGGGGAACGCGGATTCGATTTTCTATCCCGTTGTTAATCTCAACGCCTTATCAGAACGATCACTTGATTTCATCATAACGGGCAGATGATTCGCCACTGGCCTATGCAGGCTTGGAACCGGATTGAAAGCTGCGAGGAGGAGAGACCTATGTGGAAGGTGCTGCTGGTGGAGGACGAGGTATTTGTGCGAGAGTCCGTGCGCGAGATCATCGCGTGGGAGGAGCTTGGATTCAAGGTGGCGGGAGAGGCAGGCAACGGCGCCGAGGCGCTGGAGATGATCCGGAGCAATCCGCCCGATCTCGTGCTGACCGATATCGTGATGCCGGAAATGGATGGTGTGGAGCTCCTCCGCAGAACCCGGGAAGAGGGATACGCTTCTCGGTTCGTGATGCTGACCTGTATGAGTGAATTCGAGTATGTCCGGCAAGCGATGGAATACGGGGCATCCAACTATATCCTGAAGCTGTCGATGAGCGTGAATACGCTGCGGGAGACGCTGCACAAAATGAATGCCGAGCTGACCAAGAGTAACCCGAACCCAAGCCAACCTGTTTCGATTCCGGTCGCGTCCACGGAGACGATGCCGTCACAGTCGGCGCATCATGCCTCCCCCGAGGAAATCACATCACACCCGGAAGTACAGAAAATATTGCAGTACATCCATGAGCACTACGAGCAGGACATTACGGTAAAATCGATGTCGGGCTACGTGATGATGGGTGAGAATTACGTCAGCGCGCTCTTCAAGAAAAAGACCGGACGCACCTTGATTCATTATTTGCACCAGGTCCGGGTGGATAAAGCCATCGCGTATTTGCTTCAAACCGACCTCCCTGTTCACGAGATCGGCCTTCGGGTGGGGTTCGTGAACGACAATTATTTTATAAAAATATTCAAGCGGTTGACCGGCTTCACGCCGAGCAAATACAGGCAACACAACAAAGACGCTAAATAGAACGATTCTATGCAGGGCATAGGATTCTCCGAAACAGGAATTCCATCGTTTTGTTCCATTATCTGAATGGATATGTAGCTTAAAAGCGGCTCCCGTTCCCTGCTACGATGAGAGGGCATCACACCAATATGATTCTCGGGGAGGTCTCTAATGTGAAAAATAAAAAAGGATGGGCGATGCTTCTCATCGGTGTATTGCTAATGGGTCTTCTTGCAGGCTGCGGCGGCAAAACAGCGTCATCCGCGAATGAGGGACAAGGAACGGACAATTCGAAAGCGCCTTCATCCGGCGATCCGGTCAAACTAACCATGTGGGGCGGCGTACCGCCGGAGGCGGGACCGCAAGAGGTCATCGACGCGTGGAATGCCGAGCATCCCGATATTCAAGTCGAGTATGTCCGCTACGTCAATGACGATGACGGGAACCTGAAGCTCGATACAGCCATGATTACGGGGCAGGATGTTGACCTGTTCGTGAATTACACGCTTTCTCAAACGTCCAAACGGGTGGAGTCCAACCTGGCCTTGGATCTGAGCCAGTTCGACGATTACAATATCGACGAGAAAATGGGGCCTGACGCCGAAGGCTGGAAAATCAACGGGAAGTATTACGGGATGCCGACCACGAAAAGCGCCTTCTTCGTCGCGCTGAACAAGGATGCCCTTGATGCGGCCGGCCTGCCCGTTCCGAAGGACTGGACGTGGGATGAACTGCGCGAATATGCCAAGAAGCTCAAAGTCGGCAATAACTACGGATTTATTCAAAATATGGAGCCGTTCGTCGATCCGATTGATTCGGTGTTATCGCAAGAGGGGTACACCAAGGCGGACGGAACTTCGAATCTGGACCACCCGCTGGTCAAAAAATGGCTGGAAACCCTGAACGTCATGATGAAGGAGGACAAGACCACGCCGCCGCTCGGAGAGCAGCTGACTTCCAAAATGCCGGTGGAGCAAGTGTTCCTGAGCGGGGAAGTGCCTATGCTGAATATCGGGGCTTGGCTGCTGCGAAGCTCGAATAACTTTACGGATTTTCCGCGCGACTTCACCATCGCGTTCGCCCAAGTGCCGAGATTAACGGACAGTGCGGACAGCTACGTGACAAGGGGCGGCCTCGGTGATTACATCTCCATTAATGCCAAATCCAAAAAACAAGCGGAAGCTTGGGAATTCCTGAAGTGGTATGCGGACGGAGGCATGGCTCCTATGGCTGCGGGCGGAAGATTGCCGGCTTCGAAAGACGCCGATCAGGATGAGGCGTTAAACAACCTGCTCGGTGATAAGAAAGACACGTATGACCTGGATTCCTTGATGCACGTCATGTTCGAAGACAAAACGCCTACGTACGTTAGGAGCTTGCCGCAAGAGGTGATGGATATGCGGGCTCAGGAGTATGAGAAGTATTTCCTTAACGCCCAATCGCTCGATCAAACGCTGGAGGCCATGGTGAACCGGCACAATACGTTTTTAAAAGAAGGCAAATAAGGGGCTGTCGGCTCCAATAGAAGGGGACCATCGCTTCGGGCGGCGGTCCCCTTTTTTGCTTAAATCATAGAACAAATCTATGGAGCGACCGAAGGCCGCGGCACTGTAATTGCATACTTCTGTAGCATAAATTCGAAGGTTTTGTTCCTTATCCCCGCTTGGTCCCGACTGCTATGCTTGAGATGAAAAAGACCAAGAGGAGTGGGGCTATGTGAAAACATCCTGGATGAAACGGCAGCAGTATCTCGGCTATCTGTTTATAGGGCCAAACATGGTCGGCGTGATGCTGTTTTTTATTGTGCCAGCCTTGTATTCGTTCTATCTCATGTTCACGGACTACAAATTTATGAGCTCGGACACGAAGTTCGTGGGCCTGGCCAACATTCAAAAAATGCTGGGCGACGAGGTCTTCTACATTTCGATCAAAAATACGCTGTTCTTTCTGTTATCCGTTCCTATATCGATCGGACTGGCCTTCATCGTCGCCGTGGTTCTGAACCGCTCGGTGTATTTAAAAAAGCTGCTCCGCGCCTTATATTTCATGCCTTACATCACCAGCGGCGTCGCCGTGGCTTTCGTATGGATGCTGCTGTTCCATCCGAACAACGGCCCGATCAACGGAATCCTCAAGTCGTTCGGCATAACCAATCCCCCGGGATGGCTGTCCACCATGGATTCCTCCATGTATGCCATCGACATCATCTGGATCTGGTTCATGCTCGGTTATAACATGATCATCTACCTGGCCGCGCTGCAGGAGGTCTCGACCGAACTGCTGGAGGCCGCCAAAATCGACGGGGCCCGCGCCTGGCAAACCGTTCGCAGCATCCTGTGGCCGCTCGTCAGCCCCACGACCTTCCTGCTGCTTATTACCGGACTCATTATGACCATCAAGCAGTTCGGGATCATTCAAGCCATTACGCAAGGGGGCCCGGGCAACAGCACCACCGTGCTATCTCTGTTCATATACCAGAATGCCTTCCGCTACTACGAAATGGGTTATGCATCCGCGATCTCCTGGGCGCTGTTCTTGATCATCATGATCTTCACCGTCATTCAATGGATCGGTCAGAAGCGCTGGGTTCACTATTAAGGAGGAAGGACAATGACCAAAGCCTTATACACCAAAATAATCGTCACGCTCATTATGCTGTTCTTCAGCGTGGTTATGATCGTTCCTTTCCTCTGGATGATCAGCACCTCGTTCAAGATGCCGGCGGAAGTATTCCAGTACCCGATTAAGTGGATTCCCAACCAATTCATGTGGGATCATCATGTGAAAGTGTGGACCGGAGCGAACAGCTTTGGCCACTACTACCTCAACTCGCTTAAAGTCGCCTTGATCAGCACCGTCGGAGCGGTATTGCTGTCCGCTTTAGCCGCTTACGGTTTTGCCCGGATCGAGTTCAAGGGACGGAATGCGATGTTCATGATCTATTTGTCGATGATGATGGTCCCTCCTCAAGTGCTGTTTGTGCCAAAGTTCATCATGTTCGACTGGGTCGGCATTTACAACACGCATTGGGCTCTTATATTGCCGGGCGTATTCACGATATTCGGGGTGTTCATGATGCGGCAGTTCTTCCTCTCCGTACCGTATGAAATTTCGGAAGCTGCCTTTATCGACGGAGCAGGACATTTCCGCATTTTTTCCCGGATCATTCTGCCGATGGCGAAGCCTTCGCTGGCCACGCTGGCCATTATCGATTTCTCCTGGCACTGGAACGATTACGAGAACGCCTTGGTGTTCTTGATCGATCAGGATCTGTATACCGTTCCGCTGGGGCTGCAAAATTTCATCCTCGAAAATACGGTGGATTATAACGGCATGATGGCGGCGGCGACCGCAGGGATCATTCCGATGATCCTCGTATTCCTGATCGGTCAGAAATATATCATTCAGGGCGTGGCAAGCTCGGCTGTTAAAGGATAGCCCATAATCCAGGTCCACAGATGGGCTGGACGAAAATGAAAGGAGAAGGAGCATGAGAAACGAAACGGAAGTAAGCGACATAACGGTGATTGGCGGCGGTTTGGCAGGGGTCTGCGCGGCGGTGGCGGCCGCCAGGCTCGGACAAAAGGTAGCGCTCGTGCAGAACCGCCCGGTTCTGGGCGGCAACTCCAGCAGCGAGGTGCGCGTATGGGTATGCGGCGCGACGGCTCACGGGATCAACCGCTATGCCCGGGAAACCGGCATTATGGGCGAGATGTTCGTGGAGAACCAGTACCGGAATCCGGACGGCAACCCGTATCTATGGGATTTGATCATTCTGGAGACCGTGCGGGCCGAGCCGAACATCACCCTGTTCTTGAATACGGACGTGCATGAGGTAGAGGCGGACGGAGATTCTGACGCGCGGCAGATCCGATCGGTTACCGGTTGGATGATGGGCTCGGAGCGGCGCATCCGGTTTGAGAGTCCCGTATTTCTGGATTGCACGGGGGACGGGCTGGTCGGATTCTTGGCAGGAGCGAAATACCGGCTCGGGCGGGAAGCGCGCGATGAATACGGGGAAGAGTGGGCGCCGGAGACGGCGGACGATGTGACACTCGGCAGCACGCTGCTGTTCTACACGAAGGATGCCGGACACCCGGTGAAATTCGTGCCGCCCGTCTTTGCCAAGGACATTACGCAGACGCCGATCCCGATCAAGCGGGTCATCCGCAGCGGCGACTCGGGCTGCCATTATTGGTGGATCGAATGGGGCGGCGAGCTCGACACCGTGCATGACAATGAGCGGATCCGCGATGAGCTGTGGTCAGTCATATATGGCATATGGGACTATATCAAAAATTCCGGTAAGTTTGATGCCGCCAATATGACGCTGGAATGGGTCGGCGCCCAGCCGGGCAAGCGGGAATACCGCCGTTTTATCGGCGACTATGTGCTCACGCAAAACGATATTATGGCCCAAGAGCCGTTCGGGGACCGGGTCGCCTTCGGCGGCTGGTCGATCGATCTGCATCCGCCGCAGGGCATGTACGCCGAAGAGAGCGGCTCGAAGCATATGCATGCGGACGGGAATTACCATGTACCGTTCCGCAGCCTGTACTCGGCGAACGTGGTCAACCTGTTGTTCGCCGGGCGCAACATCAGCGCCACCCACGTGGCCTTCGGCACCACGCGGGTGATGGCGACCTGCGCCGTCCTGGGCGAAGCGGCCGGCACCGCTGCGGCGCTGTGCGTTCAGCACGGCCTTTCCCCGCGCGAGCTGTCCAGCAGTCGGAGCGGAGAGCTTCAGCAGACGCTGCTGAAGCAGGATGCCTCCGTGCTCGGGGTTGCGAACCGCGATCCGCTGGATCTGGCCCGAAGCGCCAAGGTCAGCGCATCGTCCCATCTGTCCAGGATCGCGATCGAGGAGGCGGAGGCGCCTTACCCGTTGGAGCGGGACATTGCCGTGCTGATGCCGGCCGATCCGGGGCTGGCGGGCGAGGTGGCATGGCTGGTGGATGCGGAGCAGGAGACCGACATGACGGTGGAGGTTTGGAGCACGGGACGTCCGGAGAATTACGTGCCGGCAGCGTTAGAATTTCGCACCTCCGTCCGGATTATGCCGGGGCAGGGACAGTGGGCCCCCGTCCAGCTGGATTGGCAGCCGGCGGAGCCGCAAAACGCTTTTATCATCGTGCGCAAAAATCCGGATCTGACGCTGTATTTGTCGTCCAAGCCGATGAGCGGGCTGCTTGCCTTCGAACGGGGGACGCCAGCCCGCGTCTCCAAGGAGCTGGAAGATCATGATGACAGCCAGCCGGTGGTGGAGTGGAGCATGAAGGGGATGGTCCGCAAGCTGTTCTGCCTGCGGTCGACGATCGGTTCAAGGGCGTATCATCCCGAGCATGTCATTGATGGATACAAGCGCCCTTACGGCGGTCCGCATATGTGGGTATCGGAGCGAATCGCAGACGGGGAGACGCCTTGGTTGAAGCTGGAGTGGGGGGAAGTGCAGACGGTCCGCGAGGTTCATCTTATCTTCAACGATGATGTCAACGAGGATCTGATCAATCTGCACCATCATCGTACGCCGTTCGAGATCATCCCTGAGCTGGTTCGTGCCTACAGATTAGAAGCCCTGGATTCGGAGGGGAAATGGATCACGCTTGCTTCGGAGGCGTCGAACCGCCGCCGGAGAACCGTGCACCGTTTGGAGGAGCCCGTTCCTTGCACGGCGCTTCGATTGGTGGTGGAGCGCACGAACGGCTCGGACTATGCCGAGGTTATTGAAGTGAGGGCTTACGGTTAGTTTTCAAAGCTAACAGCTGCCTGTGTATTCAACAGGTGCCAGCTTGGACAGGATTTGGTGAGCAGCAAGCTTATATCTGCTAAACCGTTAGTCAATACAAACGAAGCAAAGGCAGCCGTTCATCCGGCTGCCTTGTTCAGTTAGGAATGTCGCGGAAGATCGTCAATTCTGCTGCAGCATCTCCAAAAATGCCCCTGCCGCCAGCGATGGCGACTGGTGCTTTCGAACGGCGACGCCGATATATCGATCCGGTAACGGAGTGTCGGTTCGAAGCTCCAACAAGGAACCGTCCGAGATGCGGGGCGAGACAAAGGCCCGCGGCAAGAAGGCCGTTCCATAACCGCGCTCGGCAAATTCCGCTAACATGTCCAGGCTGTTCAACTCGAAGTCGGCTTCCACTTCCACCCCGTGCGATCGGAACCACCCTTCGATGAAGGATCGCGTCGAGCTGCCGGGGGATAGCATCAAGAGGGGGAGCTCCGTCAATTCTTCCGTCCGTAGAGGCCTGCGAGCCCAATCTGCGAAGGCCGTTCCGACCACGGCGCAATAAGGCGAGGTACGGGAGTCGATGATATGGATTTCCTCGTCCGATACGGGAAGGTGAACAAAGCCGAGATCCAACGAGCCTTTCTTTAAACGCTCCACGATGCTGCTGGTTCGCTCCTGTGACAGCTGAATGCGGATGTCGGGATAGCGGGCATGGAATCGGTCGAGCAAGGAGAGGAGAAAGTCCTTAACGATAGCCCCGTTCGCGCCGATCCTCAGCCTGCCTTCGCCGAACTGCTTCAGCTTCTTCAAGCTGCGCTCGGCTGAATCGAGTTCATCAAAGGCTTGCCGTACATGCTGATACAGGGCTTGGCCTTCTTGCGTCAGGCGGACGCCCTTGGATAACCGGTCGAACAGGCCCACGCCGAGCGCTTCTTCCAGCTGCTTGATGGCATAACTCACAGAAGGCTGTGTCATATGGAGGTTTTGTGCAGCTTTCGTCAAATTGGACGTCTCGGCGGCATGCAGAAACACTCGATACCATTCGGTGTTGGCGATCATTTGTCATCAATCCTCTCTATGGCATCTCTACGATATTACGATTTCATTTATCTCAACTATACCTTTAAACTAAATGAAAAGGAATCGAAAGTATTCGGGAGGTAGGGACATGGCAGGAAGCACGTTTGGAGAACGATTGAAAATGACTACGTTCGGGGAATCGCACGGAGAAGCAGTCGGCGTCATTTTGGAGGGCGTCACGCCTGGCGTCGAGCTGGATGAGGCCTACATCCAGATTCAGATGGATCGCAGAAGGCCGGGGCAATCCTCCGTTACGACTCCCCGCAAGGAATACGATAAGATCCGCATTGTATCCGGACTTTTCGAGGGGCGAACCACGGGCACGCCACTGTGCATCATGCTGAACAACACCGACATGCGCCCGTCGGCATACGACACCATCAAATCGGCCTACCGGCCCGGGCACGCGGATTTCACTTATGAGAAAAAATACGGGATACGCGACTATCGAGGAAGCGGAAGAGCTTCGGGAAGGGAGACGGCTGCGCGAGTGGCAGCCGGTGCCGTGGCGCGCAAGCTTCTGGAACGCCGGGGCGTCTCGATCCTGGCCTATACGACGGAGATCGGCGGCATTCGATGCGAGCAATTCGACGTCGATGCCATCGAACGCAATGCTGTTCGGGCTTGTGATCCTGAAGCGGCCGTTCGCATGATCGAAAGGATAGAACGATTGGCCGAAGAGGGCGACAGCTGCGGGGGAATCGTCGAATGCCGTATCAGCGGAATCGCTGCGGGATTAGGAGAACCCGTATTCGACAAGCTTGACGCTGAGCTGGCAAAGGCGATGTTGTCCGTTGGAGCGATTAAGGGCATTGAATTCGGGACGGGCTTCCAAGCCGCCTCCATGCGGGGAAGTGAACATAACGACCAGATGGACTCGGAGGGGTTTCGGACGAACCATGCCGGCGGGATCATCGGCGGTATCAGCACCGGGGCGGACATCGTGTTCCGAGTCGTCGTCAAGCCGACATCCTCCATATCGATTCCCCAACGGACAGTCGATGTGGAGGGGAACGAACGGGAGATAACGACGATCGGCAGGCACGATCCATGCATCTGCCCTCGTGTCGTACCCGTAATCGAAGCGATGGCTTGCATGGTCATCGAGGATCATTACAAGCGGCAAGCCGCTTTGCATGACGAATAGCAATGAACAGCATACGGCAAAAAAACCGGAAGCAGTCTGCTTCCGGTTTTGTATTTGAAGATCTAATGCGGCTCTCAGGTCCCAAGGGGGCTAGGGAGTTGAAATCGCATTAAACCAGGGTTTGCAAGGATTCCGGCGTGAATGGGGCAAGCTCGTCGAAACGCCCGTCTCGAACCTTGGCCGCCCACTCTGGATCCGCCAGCAGAGCACGGCCGACGGCAACCAGGTCAAATTCATGTTCCTCAAGACGATTCAGCAGCTCTTCGAGGTCTCTTTGGCCGGCACCCTTACCTTGGGTGAAGAGGCTGGTAAATACTTCATCGAGGCCGACGGAACCGACGGTGATGACCGTTTTTCCAGTCAGCTTCTTGGCCCATCCGGCAAAGTTCAGGTCAGAGCCTTCAAATTCAGGCTCCCAGAAGCGGCGGGTCGAGCAGTGGAATATGTCGACGCCAGCGTCTGACAGCGCGGTTAACAGCTGCCCCAGCTTTTCAGGCGTATCCGCCAGCTTTGCTTCATATTGGGTCGTCTTCCATTGGGATAGACGGATGGCAACAGGGAAGTCAGGACCTACCGCTTGACGGACTGCCTTTACGACTTCGATCGCAAAGCGGGCACGCTTCAGCATGTCGCCTCCGTATTCATCGGTACGCCGGTTCGTTCTTTCCCAGAGGAATTGGTCGATCAGGTAACCGTGGGCACCATGGATTTCTACGCCGTCAAAGCCAAGGCGTTTGGCATTCGCGGCTGCATCGGCATAAGCTTGAATCACCTGCTCGATTTCATCCTTGGTCATGGGTTTCGTGACGACGTTGCCGTCCAGGTCAAGTCCGGATGGCCCGATCGGAAGTGCTTCCGGGTTAGGCTCGGCACCTAGCGGTCTTGTCATGCCGATGTGCCAAATTTGCGGCATGATCTTACCGCCGGCTTCATGGACCTGACGGACCACCTCGGCCCAGCCGTTCAATGCGGCCTCTCCATGGAAATTAGGTATATTAGGGTTATCGGTAGCCGCCGGGTGGTTAATCAGCGTTCCTTCGGTAATGATCAATCCGACGCCGTTCTCCGCACGCCGGCGGTAGTAAGCGGCAACATCCGGGCCCGGAATGCCATTCGGGGAGAAGCCTCGGGTCATGGGAGCCATCACCACGCGGGAAGGAAGGGTAAGGTTACCGATGGTATAGGGCTCGAATAGGGATGCGGTAGATTGGACGCTTTGATTTTGGTTGCTCATGTATGGAATCCTCCAATATGTTTAATATGCTTTTCTGTATTTTCATAAAAATAGATATATATGATAAAAAGAAAGAGCTTTTAAGCTTAATCTTCAGGTTGATTTGCTTTTTAAGCTTAAAGCTCTTCCTTGAGTTGTTCGATAAAACGCTTAATGCCCTCCTCATTACGTCTGTAATACGTCCACTGGCCCGCTCGATGGGATTCCAGTAGACCAGCCTTTTGCAATTTGACGAGGTAGCCAGAAACGACCGACTGAGCGAGTCCTGTTTTTTCTGAAATGGAGCCCACGCAGATACCGCCATGAAAATCACATTTGGAAGGCATGTGATCCTGCGGATCAAAATGTTCTTCCGGGTGCTTCAGCCACTCCAGAATTTTGAACCGGGACTCGTTTGATAGTGCTTTGATGGTTTGTAAGGTATCCATAAGCTTATTATATCTATTTTTATAGAAATGTAAATATGTTTTTTGTGAATGTTCTGCCTTCGGTAAGGTTTGACATATAGGAGCAAACATAAACATGATGGACCCGGAACCTTTTTACGGCTTGGGGATCCATCCTATGTAGGTACCTTATGTATTCACTCTTTTTTTTATTCTTTGAAGGCCAGACCCTTCTCGGCCAAAGCGGCGCGCAATACTCCGATCGCCTTTGGACCAACTCCGTGAAGCGCAAGCAGTTCTTTCTCCGTCGCCCGGGTAAGATCGGCAAGCTGATGATAGCCGGCAACGATCAGGGCTCGCCGTGCCGGATTACCGGCCTTAACGGGAAAGTCGCTCTCGGCCGCAGCTGCAGGGGGGTTGTCACGCATGGAAATCCCTCACTTTTTCGGTTATTTGTCAAAAGAGCCATGGACTTTCGTGAATGAGTCGATGGCTGAGATTAAGCGTGCATAAAACAATCAGTAAGATTATGTTACAGAACGACTTGGCTGTAAAGAGTTAATCCGATCTTCATGGCAAAAAGCACACGATTCATGAAGGGTTCAGATAATCTTCATAAATCTATTGACATTATCAATGAGAATGATTATCATTGTGCTGAGTATTGATAATGATAATTGTTCTCAATAATTATTATTAATAAACAATATCTACAATACATAGAGGGTATAGGGGGAGAAATTCAATGCGGAGTATGAAGGGTCTTGTATTTATTGTATTGATATTTGCTGTGGTTTTAGCCGGCTGCGGCGGGGGTGCGGCATCCAATGGAGGAAGCGGTTCTACGACAGCGCAGAATTCGGATCAAGGGGCCGCACAGGGCGGGGATAACACCGAGGCCACGCCGGAGACCCGAACCATCAAGCACGCATTGGGCGAAACGAAAATTACGGGCGTTCCGAAGCGCGTGGTGGCGCTGGAGTGGCTTTACGCAGAAGATGTTCTTGCGCTGGGTGTTCAGCCTGTCGGCATTGCGGACATTGAAGGGATGAAACAGTGGGTGAACATTCCGGTAGAGATCGGTTCCGACGTAACCGATGTCGGCACTCGCCAAGAGCCGAATCTGGAGCTTATCGCTTCCTTGAAGCCGGACCTGATCATCGGTTTGAAATCCAATCTTGAAGCCGGTTTTGAAACTTACAACAACATCGCGCCAACATTGGTGTTTGATCCTTATCCGGCTGAGGGACAAGGGGATCAGTATGAAGAGATGATCAATACCTTTAATACGATTGCTGACGTGCTTGATAAAAAAGACGAAGCCGCAAACGTGCTTAGCGATTTGGATCAAACCTATGCCGATGCCAAAGCCAAGCTTGAAGCTGCGGGCATGACGGAAAAACCGTTTGCGCTGGCGATGGGGTACAGCAACCAGAATGCGGCGGTATTCCGAATATCGACGGATAATTCCCTGGCCGTAAAAATTCTTGAACACATCGGGCTGACCAACGCTCATAAGCCAGGTCAATTTGAAGTCTACGGATTCACCACTGCGGACGTCGAGGCGCTGCCGGCTCTTCAGGACGCGAATTTCCTGCACATTATCCAGGACAGTGATAACATCATCGAGAATCAATTGAAGGACAATCCGGTTTGGAAAGGCCTGAACTTTGTTAAAGAAGACCGCGTGTATGCACTTGGCGGTGACATGTGGCCTTACGGCGGCCCGTTGTCTGCCCAGACCATGGCTCAAAAGACAGCTGACCTGCTCACGCAATGAGTTTCGGCGAGAAACCAGCTCAAGGCTCCACGCCGGTGAGCATCCATCCGGCCCCGCCTGTTGCCTCAGGTAGGGGCTGGAAGCCGTTATGGATGCTGGCTGGAGGCCTTGCGGCACTGCTATTTCTTACGTTTATCAGCTTAACGCAAGGGCTTGCGGATATATCGGTCAAAACGGTTGTGCAGGCGCTGGTGTCTCCGCAGGATATTGCAGATCACCATCTCATCCGCAGCGTGCGCCTTCCGCGAACGGTCATGGGCCTGCTGGCGGGCGCGGCCTTGGCGGTGTCCGGCGTGCTTATGCAGACCGTAACGCGCAATCCGCTTGCTTCGGAGACGACGCTTGGCGTGAATGCGGGCGCTTATTTGGCTGTCGTGGCCGGGATGATCTTCTGGCCGGGATTGCTGCACCAATATGCCCTTCCACTGGCAGTGGCAGGCGGAACGCTGGCGGCTGTAGCCGTCTATGCGCTGGCTGGCAGGACGCACGGCTCTCCCTTGCGGATTGCATTGTCCGGCATGATCGTAACCCTGGTTCTTTCGTCCGTCACGAGCGCGCTGCTGCTGTTGAATCAGCAGACAACACAGGGGATTTTACTGTGGGGTTCGGGCTCGCTGATCCAGAACGACTGGGATGGCGTAGCTTTTTCATGGCCGTGGATCATCGGCGGGTTAGTCGTGTTATGCATGGCGGTACGCCAATGGGACATTCTCACGCTCAATGAGGAATCGGCGCGCTCCCTCGGCCAAAAAGTCGGCACCACCCGCTTGCTTGCCATGGGGGCAGCTATCGTGCTGGCCTGCGTGACCGTGAGCGTTGTCGGTCCGATCGGCTTTATCGGGTTGATTGCTCCCCATTTGGTCCGCTTGTCCGGCGTAGTCCGGCATGCAGGATTAATTCCGCTGGCCGCGTTATGGGGCTCTGCTCTGCTTGTCGGGGCCGACACGGTGGCCAGGATGTTCGTGAATGCCTACGGGGAGCTTCCGGTCGGAGCCATTACGGCCATGCTCGGTGCCCCTTGCCTGATCTGGCTTGCGCTTCGGGTATCCCGCTCGTTGATCGGGGGACGCGGAGCCTCGGGAGGATCGATGATGGCGGGCACAAGCCTGCGCCGGATTCCATATCCGGTCCTGGTTGCACTGTTCAGCGTGCTGCTGGTGCTCGTCTGGGTGTTCAGTCTGGTGAGCGGCAGCTTGCGCATCCCCTTTACGGAAGTGGTGGCCGTGCTTACCGGAGGCGGCGAGGAGATGTATCGCCAGATTCTGCTGGACTTCCGCCTGCCAAGGCTGCTCACGGCCGGCTTGTCCGGCATAGCGCTGGCTGTCAGCGGCAGCCTGCTGCAGAATGCGGTCCGCAACCCGCTGGGAGATCCCCAGGTGATCGGGGTAACCAGCGGGGCTGGAGCCGGGGCGCTGCTCCTGATGGTAGGCTTCCCGCAATTGTCGGCCGGCTGGGTACCGGTCGGCGCGGTGATCGGGGGAATGGCTGCCGCTGCTTTGGTATACGCGGTGTCCTGGAAGAGAGGGCTTCACCCGACAATTCTTACGCTGGTCGGCATTGCCGTCGCCGCGCTGGGTTCGGCCATCATCAATTTGATGATTGTCCATGCAAAGGTCGACGTTGCGCCCGCTTTATCCTGGATGGCGGGGAGTACCTATAACCGGGGCTGGACGGAGGTGCAGCGGATTGTTCCGGCGATCCTCATCCTGCTGCCTTTGGCGGCATGGCTCGGACGGAAGGTGGATCTGCTGACGTTTAACGAAGAAAGCTCCACCGGACTTGGACTGAATGTGCGGAATACCCGGATGTATGTCGCCATCATTGCGGTGCTGCTGGCTTCCATAGCTGCCGCGAACGTCGGCTCGGTCGGCTTTATCGGGCTGCTTGCGCCGCATGCCGCCCGAATGCTGGTCGGTGCCCGTCATCGGCAATCGATGGTGATTGCGGCGCTGCTCGGCGGAATTCTGCTGGCCGGGGCAGACTGGATCGGCAGGGTGGTCATCATTCCGAAGGAGCTGCCTTCGGGTATCGTTACCGCGCTCCTGGGAGCACCGTATCTGTTATATTTAATGGGGAAATCCAATAAACTGAAGAAGAAATAAACCGTTAGGATTGTAATAGTGAAAGAGGCTATTCCATCGTCGCCAAGGGGTGACATGGAATAGCCTTTTTGCGTGCCATCGCCCCTGGACTGCTGGGGACGGCCAAGCTGATGATCGTTTCGTTCGACGTGGCGTATGAGGATCAGGCTTCCGTGTAGCGCACAAACGACAGGATGATATCCTGCGGATGATCACCGAAGCCCGAACCGTATAGATTCAGTCCGTTTGGATATTCCGCGTCTTTTTTCACCTCAAAGCGGACGCGGATCGGCCGGTTAAAAGCAAGGTCCAGCGAATCAATGGTCGTGGCACTGGATGCATGGCCGTCGACCTGGCTGCCTTGTTTCGTCACGCGCCATTCCGTCAGCATGCCGTACTCGCTGCCGCTCCTCCATTTATCCGGGGTAAGCTTCCCTTTGCGGTCGCCAAAATCACCGGGGCTTCTCCAAGTGCCTACAGGTAGGTCGTTGATGCTGACGGTGATGTCGGATGGCCATTCCTGCTGGAAGGAAGGCGCTTCCGAGCTTAGCTCCGCGCGGATGCGGAGCTCATCGAGGGCCGCACCGGGCGGCATGGGGTTCGCAAAATAATATTCGATGTATCCCGCCCCCGAGAACCAGAGGAGCGCAGCCTCCGTTCGTTCCGGCATGTAAAAGGCGCGCGGATCGTCAGGCGATCCGATCAGCGAGCCGTCCCGGGCCGCCATGCCGCACGTAGGCTCGATGCAGCAGTGGGAAAACATGCCGATCGGCATGTGGATTTCTTCCGTGCGCTGCAGCCCTTCTCCCGGCTTCGAGGGCAGCTCGAGAAGAATGGAGCGGCAGGTGACGGCGCAGATTTTTTCCCGATTCGCACCTTGCGAAGAGACGATCAGTTCCGCTTGCTCCAGCATTTGGACATTAATGGACACTGTAGGCTGGGCAATCCCCAGCGCCTCCGCCAACTGACCGACGCTCATCGGTTTATCGCCGAGCGCTTCAAGGATGCGGACCCGGACATCGCTGGATAAGGCCTTGGCGACTTCCACGATCCGGGATGCCGGATAACGGTTGGTTTCCAGCTTCGATTCGTTCATAATTCCCTTCCTTTTCTGAAGCGTTATAGTGACTCCAAGTGTACAATAAATTTGTTATATTGTAAAAGTATAATGTACATTGCAATAATTATATATAGATGCTAGAATAGGGGCAAATTCAGAACAAGGAAAGGTTGTGTTCGCTTCATGAAGATTCCTGTGGCAGCGCCCATCCGTACGGACATTCCACGTCCCGAGTATCCGAGACCGGATTTTGAACGAAAAGACTGGCTGAATTTGAACGGGCCGTGGTCGTTCACGCTCGAGACCAGCGGCGCTTTGGAGCAAGGCGGCGTGGGCTCGGAACAGTTGCAAGGGGGAGAGGCCGGTCTTTTTGATTCGGAGATCACGGTGCCGTTCTCGTGGGTCAGTCCCTTATCCGGCATTGCACGAGACGAGAAGGGAGTTGGCTGGTATCGCCGGTCCGTGAAATGGGAGCCGGCCGAGAAGCAATCGCGGATCTTCCTGCGATTCGGTGCCGTGGATTATTTGTGCGACGTATGGGTCAACGGCAAGCATGTCGGCTCGCATCAAGGCGGATACGGAACCTTCGAGTTTGAGGTGACAACCGTTTGGAATACGGAACAAGACAATGTTCTCGTGATTCGTGCAGAGGATTACGACCATAACTACCAAGCCCGCGGGAAACAGGGGTACGGCGAGATCAGAGGGATTTGGCAGCCGGTTTGGCTGGAGGCCCGGCCGAAAACCTACTTGGAGCAAGCAACCTTTACGACTTCCATGGACGGCCGCGTCGAATTGAAGTCCAAAATCCAGGCGCTGGAAGCAGGCGCCGTGACACTCGGGCTCTCGTTCGCTGGGGGCTCGATCACCCATCAGGCGGAGTGGGAGCTGCAAGAAGGCCCGAATGAAATGACAACGGTGTTCCAGGTTGACGATCCGCAGCTGTGGAGTCCTGAAACCCCGCATTTATACGAAGGGGAGCTGCGCCTGGCGGGTTCCGCCGGCGAGGATGTCGTTCATACTTATTTTGGGATACGCGAGATCGGGACGGCGAAGTTCGATGGCCGGGATTACCGCTGGATTACGTTGAACGGGAAGCCGGTTTATTTAAACGGAACGCTGGACCAGTCTTACCATCAGACGGGATTCTTCACTTACCCGACGGATACGGAGATGCGGGACGAGATTTACCTGATGAAACGGCTCGGGCTGAACTTCGTGCGGATTCATATTAAGCCGGAGGAGCCCCGCAAGCTGTATTGGGCGGATAAACTCGGGATTCTGGTGATGGAGGATATGCCGTGCTTCTGGGGCAATCCGGACGAGGCGGCGCGTTCCGCCTATGAGCGCGAGGCGCTGGAAGTGATTGAACGGGACCGGAATCATCCGTCGATTTTTTCCTGGGTTATGTTCAACGAAACTTGGGGGCTTCGCACGGATAGCGAGGCTGCCGGCCTGACAGGCGGAGAAGGACAGCAACATTATTATCTCCAGGAGACGCAGGAGTGGGTGCGGGAGAAGTACCGCTGGGCCAAGAGTGTTGACCCTACCCGAATCGTGGAGGACAATTCGCCATGCAATTATGATCATGTGGAGACAGATATCAACACTTGGCATTTTTATATCAACGGTTATGAACCGCTGCGGAATCATATCGAGGAAATTGTACAGAAGACGTATCCGGGATCGGAGCATAACTACATCGGTGGCAACCAGCAAGGCGATGCTCCGCTCATGAACAGCGAATGCGGAAATGTGTGGGGAATCGACGGGGGAGCCGGGGACAGCGATCTCGCGTGGCACTATCGTTACATGCTGAACGAATTCCGCCGCCATGATAAGCTATGCGGCTTCGTATTCACGGAATTCCGCGACGTCACGAACGAGTTCAACGGCTATTATCGGCTGGATGGGACGGATAAAAAATTCGGGTACGAGGATTTTGTGCCGGGCATGACGATCGCCGATCTGCATACGCCGGACTTTATCGTGATCGACGCGCCGCCGTGCCAGACGCTGGACCAAGGGGCTGAGAAGACCATACCGCTGCTGCGTTCCAGTTATTCAGATCGATATCACGGGCAGAAGCTGACCGTAGCCTGGGAGTTATCCTATGACCGGCTAGGCACGAAGGTCGTGGCGGATCAAGGAAGTCTGGAAGTAGCATGGAACGGCTACGGCGTGGCGCCGCTGACCGAATTGCAGCTTCGCATGCCGGAGACCGATGCGGTCGCGATCCTCGGTGTTCGTCTCCTAAATGCTGTGGGCGGCGTAGTAACGCGTAACTTTACGACGTTTGATGTGCGTGGTGCGGAGGAACAAGGGAACGATGGAGCGGATGTCACTACCTTAAGCATTCCCGTCAACTCGTTCCGTGAGCAAAGCTTTGCCTACATGTGGGAGGCGCTTCTAGGCTCCAAAGTAAACGGCGGCGGTGAAGGGCGGTTCGTCTATGACGTGCAGCTGCCGGACCAAGAGGAACAGCCGCTGATCCGCGATATCGACATTGTTTTCGAGGCAGGCGCGAAGCGCTTATTGGCAAGAAATATCGAGGGGGCGCGGCATCGCGCTCACGGTATCGACTTTATGCACGGGGCTTCGGCGGACGTGGAATATAATCCAAGCACCTATTATATGACGGATGAAGAGCTGCATGAATCCCGTGTATCGGTGTGGGTGGACGATGTCAAAATCGGCGAGGCCGTGCTCGCGGATGACCCTGCCGACAGCCGGGGCGTGCTGTCGTGGCACTATCAGCCGGTTCATAACCTTCTGGAAGAGGCCGGTTCGTACGGCTATCTGTGCCAGGCGCAGGTGCCGGGCAGACTCGCGGCAGAGCTGGACCGCAAGCGGAGCTTCCGTCTGGAGCTGCGCACCGAGGAGGGCGGCATCAGTTTGTATGGTCGGAATGCGGGCCGCTATCCGATCGATTTGCTGGTGCGGTGCCGGTGATATAAGAAAGGTTGATGCATGGCAGCCTTGAATTTCGTGGTGAGGAATATGGGAGGCGATCAATTGCGACCGGCCCCATGGACCGACCCAGAGAACAGCAAAGGAGCATCGTTGTAGCGTACGCTACAACGATGCTCCTCTTTTAGTTAACTCCTACTTACGGAGTCGGCTGCCAGGTTTCAGACGGCGTAAAACCGTCAGCAACATGGTCCTGGTCAAACTGCAGGATGGTGACGTATTGACCGATGATGTTGTGATTTTCATCGTATAGACTTAGGTATACGACTTTATCGTTGACTATTTTTTCATTATCATAGTCGGATTGGTGGTAGTATCCCCCGGTGAGCTGTACCTCTCCCGAACCGGATGGAATCGGGCGCAAGCTGCTCATTTGGTAAGCTTGGTAACCGTACGGCTGCAAATTGCCCTTCAATTCGTCTACGCTCAATCCCGAAGGGAGCGAGGATGTCGGCATGTACATCTCATACGACCCTTCCACGAAGAATTTGGCTGTCGGAAACTCGGCGCGAAGCTTGGACATGTCCGCGTAGACGAGATAACCGTACTTAAACGGCGTGGTGAAGTTTCCTCCGCTCAAGAAGAAATCGATCAATTCCTGCTTGGTAACGGCAGAAGCCCGCAATCCGATGTCGTTGCTCAGCACCGGCGCCGTCATGAAATCGTATTGATAATCGCCGGAGTCTACAACCGCACCGTCGCGAAGAATCTCTACCCTCCAGGTACCTGCGGTATCCTTAGCAAATTTGCCGTCCGGCAGGTTACAGCTGGTATATTGGCAGGTCAGGAACGGCGTGGAAGCGTTCGGCTCATATAAGAGAACCGTGTACAGTTCCCCCAGCTTGATTCCGCCTACATTGCCTTTAATGAGGTTGTAGTACATCTTTTCCCCTACCAGCACTCCGTTGTTGCTGTGCGTCCCCTTGTGGGAACCAATCTTTAGACCCTCTTGGATCGTTCTTGGGTATTGAATGAAAATTTCGTAGACCTTCTTGCCGATTCCGTCTCCGCTCGTGACGGTCAAGCGAACCCGTACATCCTTCATGCCTTTGATCTCCAGGTTGAATGCAGGATTCTCGTCGGTGATCGTCCCGGAAGCCAAGGTATTCGCTCCATCCTCCCAGACGATATAGTCTACCTTGTTGTAAGTCGCTTTCGTGACAGATACCGTAGCCGATACGGGTTGCGTCATACTGCGGTCCGTCACGATGCTGTATTCGAACGTGTCCGGACTAAAGCCGGTGACTCCCGTAGTGTACTCGTTCGCATCCAACTGGTTCATGGTGAAGCCGGATACGGTGAGATCCACCAGACGGGCGTCTCTGCACTGGTCTGCCGTTCCTGTGCAAGGAACGGGTTCTCCGCCGTTTCCGCCACCGTTGCCTGGTCCCGGGTCGCTCCCATTATTGCCGCCGCCGTTTCCGCCGGAGCCGCCATCCACCACACCGCCGCCATTGTTGCTGCTGTTATTGCCGCTGCCCGTCGTGCTGCCGCTTGCGGGCGGTGCCGTTATCGTGTTTGCCGCATCGCCGGCAACCGCGCCAGGGCGCTTCTGGAATGTAGAGCCGGCGGCATCCGCGTTAACCGTTGCATTGGCGATGGTGCCTTGACCAAGCAGTTTGGCAACGGCGTTCAGAACGAGATCCATGACCGAAGCATTGGCATTGACGTTGATCTCCGTATTTTTTGCTCCTTCTTCCACGTTCAACTGCTTAACGGACCCGCTAGGGATGCTGACTTTGATGTCCGATGAAAGCACGCGAACATCCTCGAATTGGCCGACAAGCTGAACCTCGGAGCCTTGAGGCATGTTCTTCGCGATTTCCACATTGGCGAATCCGCTGTCGGTCACGCTGGATTCCTCAAGCTTGACCGGAGAATGGACAACCACATGCTGAATCGCGGATTCTCCGACGACAACGACACGCACGGTGCCGGTTTGCTTGTCAACGGATACGCGTACCAATACTGAGTCCTCGAAGTGGACCGAGTTGGCTCCGCCGCCTTGAATGGTCGTGGTGCCTTTGACGTTTACTTTTTTGAAGAAGGCATCACCCTCTCCGACGGCCTCGGTCAGCGTAAGATTCCCTTCGATCACCACATTTTGAAGGGTAACGCCCGGCGCGGCTACGATGACATTCCCTTTGATCGTTTCGATGCCGGCAGCCGGTCCGTAAGTCCCAGCCTTATCGTATGTAATTTCCGTCGGAACCTTGTACTCCAGTGATTTATCGAGCAGGGTAACGGCCTCCGCGCGAGTAAGTTTGCCCTGCGGATTAAAGTTCCCTTTGGCGCTGCCGGTGATAACGGCTTTCTCAGCCAAAGCGGAAACCGCCGGTTTACTCCACTTGGAAATGGAGGAGTCGTCCTTAAAATCGGTTGCAGGCACGGTTTCGGCGGAGACAAGCTCCGTCAATTTGGCCACCATGACGGCGGCTTCTTCGCGAGTAACCGTATGGTCCGGGCGTACCGTATTGTCGTTATATCCATCGATGTAGCCTGCTTTCACGGCTCTGGCGATTTGGTCATAAGCCCAATGAGAAGCTTCCAAGTCCTTAAACGAGATGCTGCTTGGTTCGGTTATTTCAAAAGAACGGTTGATCAGCGTTACCAATTCGGCCCGCGTTACTGGACGATCGGGGTTGAATTTCCCGTTATAGCCCTGAAGCAGGCCCTGATCGGACCAGCTGCGCAGCCGGGTCTCCGCCCAATGTCCTTGAAGATCGTAAGCATCCGGTTGTGCGGCCCATGCCGTCGTCATGATGGACAGCGAGAAGATGAGCATGATCATGACAAAGACGGGTTTCTTTAGCGCTTTCGTGATGTGCATTCTAGTAGCCTCCTGGTAAGATTTTATATGAACATAGTTCTTAAAACCCTCTTCAATCATTTCTAAATACCTAATATGGGATTAAAATACTAGGACTATGTTATTATATTTTGGAATATTGATAGAGTCAAAGAAAATATTGGAACAAAAAAAGACCATTTCCATCATGGAATGGTCTTTTATATTAAATATAAAGCAATCACGATGCGTTACCGCTTCTTCCAGAACAGCTGGAGCGCCACCTTCGCGCACCATAGGGAGAACAGCAGGAACAGCAGCGCCCAGGCGAACGCCGGGAGCACGGTCATGTTGGCCAGGTTGGACGCGTCGCCCGCTTGCTTGGGCTGGGTCAGCGCCATGGTCAAGAGGGTCAGCGGACCGACCACGGATTCTTCCAGCACGAGAAAGGCGAGCAGCAGATAATAGAAATTGCGGACCTTATCGCCGAGGAAATAGAAGATCAGATTCACGATCATAAATATGATAAGCCACCATAATCCGTAACCGGCGCGAACGAAGAAGATGATCATGATGAGGGCAAGCACGGTAATGGTGATCAGGCCGGTAGCCTGTTTTTTCTTGGCATAGCCGTAGAACATCAGAATGGCGAACAGGGAGGCCGACGTATAGCCAGCAAGCGAGACCACGATCGGACTCCAGCCGCCGGAAGCCAGCATGGAATAGGTGACGCCGCTGTGATCGGGATTCAGCTCGATGCTGAGCACCCGGCCCGACATGAGAAGGGTCATGGCGGCATGCCCCAGCTCATGGATCATCGTATCCAGGATACGGAACCAGGAAGAGAAGGGGATCAGCCTCGTCAGAAAAGCCGCGCCCGCCAGAAATAACAATGCTTTCAGCCATTTATTCATTCGAAGGTCCTTTCAGCATAAAGTCATTCGCTAGACTATCATTCCGTCCATTATAATACAGATGAGAAACATGTGAAAACTCAGGTGGCTCCTATAGGTTAAATGGTATAATTGAAGTTGTGACGGAGGTTCATGTTCGATGAAAAACGATAAGCCTAACAACGACAATCACATAGATTCGATAAGACATACTACGCACGTGACCGACCAAGGGATTCGCTTTGCCGAATTCGAGCTGGCCGGTGATGAGCAGGATATTCCACTGCCGGACAAGCGGCCGAATCATCAGGAACAGGAGATCGTTAATCCTAACGCGCAAGCGAAGAATTCCCTGATTGTGAAGCCGCAGCAGCCGCTGGACATGAATTGGGGCGAGGACTTCCGCTATGTGACCAAGGAACAGCAATTCGTGCAGAAGGCGAGGGAACTCGCATGGCATGTGGAGGATGAGGCCCCTTTCGTAGCCTTCAAAAGCTATTGGCCGACCTACGACCAGATGGCCAGCGACCAGTTCAAATGGTATTTTTACTGGCGGGAGGAAGTAAGGTCCGGGCGATATCCGGATACGGACCTTTCCTATCTTTTTGTCTATTTTTACGAGCTGATCCATGGCGTGGGCTGGAGCGATCCCCTGCAGGGCTATGCATTGATGGAGCAAGTGTGGACGGCCTACCGCAAGCGTTATGCCAAGTTGGATACGTATCTGCGGGAGTGGTTATATGATTTTATGATCGTCCATGCCCTGGATATGCCGATCCGGGAGACGTACCAGCGTTTTCCGCGCGTCCTATCCGCTGAGCTGAAGGAGAAGGAATGGAAGCGCCGATTCTCCCTCCAGCCGGTGGAGCTGACGTGGGAGCTGCTGCTCGATTTGCTGGATTATGACGTGGAGAAGAGCCGTTTTTACCAAGAGAAGGGCCGCAAGGACCTGGAACGGTACGCTCCGAAGGTGATTGCGCTCGTGGACAGCTACTTAGCCAAAATGAAGGGGCAGCGTCTTATTGACCGCTTTCAGCCGCGGCCCCGGCAGGTGAAACGGCATTTATTCCGCAGCGCGGTGTACGATCACGGGTTATACGGCCGGACCGTCGTGCTGACGGTGGTGTCCTTAAGCGAGCACGCTCCTTTGCGCTCCTATATAACCGGGCTGGTCCGCTTGACCGAGAATAAGCTGCGGGAATTGAAGGGCTTCAAGGGACGGCTGCGCGGGGCGGATGCGGTAGAACCCGAAGTGGAAGAGATCATCACCCGGTATCTAAAAAAAGAGATTCAGGAGCAGATGGAGGCCGAGCGCAAGCAGAGCCTGCCTGAGGTTCAGATCGATACAGGGAAGCTGCGCCGCTTGCAGCGGGAATCGGACCAGGTCCGCGACATGCTGCTTACGGAGGAAGCCGGGCAGCAGGAGGTTGAAGCGGAGAACAGCCAACCTGCAGCGGAAATTGTAACGGATGCGGGAGCCTCTTCGGGCTATGGGGGACATGCAGCAACTAACAGGAGAACGGATGCGTCTTCAAAGGGGCATTCCTCTCCAAAATCCGCGGCGAAGAACCCTGAAGTGTTCCAGGCCGTGATGGATTTTGATGCGATTATTTATGAAGAGACGAAAGTTCCAGAGACAGGCCAGAATGGAGCTAAGGCAGCGCTCGTTTTGACCGAGAGGGAAGAAAAGGCAATCGCTGCATCGGAGGATGAAGGAACAGCGCTCGCTGCACCCGAGAGTAAGGAACCATCCGTCCCGGCGGCTGGTAAATCATCTGAGGGTGCGGTGGTTTGGAATACGGACGGACTGGATGAGGAATGGCAGGAGCTAGGTGAGCGTCTTAACCTTATACACTTGGAGGTCCTGCACGCCCTCAAGTCCGGACCGAACCGAACGCAGCTGCAGCGGATTGCGGAGCAGGCCGGCTCCATGCCGGCGCTGCTGCTTGATGAGATCAACGAGGCCGCGATGGATACCGTCGGCGATCTGCTGATCGATGGGGAGTCCATTGCGGATGATTATATAGATATGCTGGAAACATTGAAGTCCGTATAACTGGACGGATTGACATCGATTGAAATCGTTAAGACTGTAAGATGCTTGAAAGAGGTGAAACCATGACGGAACTGAAAATACCGAAGCGGCTCACGACCGCCCTCGTGAACTCCTTGACGGCAGGGGTCGTGCCGCGGGTGGGGCTGGAGTTCATCGCCGTCGGCCGCAAGCCGGAGGTGGAGTCGATCCTGCGCGACATGGATAATATCGCCGAGGGCGGCGCCGCCTTCCGGCTGATTACCGGCCGCTACGGAAGCGGCAAAAGCTTCCTGCTGCAGATCATCCGCAACTACGCGATGGATCGCGATTTTGTGGTGGCGGATGCCGATCTGTCGCCGGAGCGGCGGCTTGTGGGCACGAAAGGGCAGGGCCTTGCCACATACCGCGAGCTGATGACCCATCTGTCCACGAGAACGCGTCCGGACGGAGGCGCGCTGGAGGCTATTTTGCAAAAATGGATCGCCGCGATCCAGCAGGACATCATGCAGGAGACGGGCCTGCGCCCGGATGACCCTGCGCTGAACGATAAGGTGGAAACGCAGATTTATGCCGTGACGAACGGCATGCAGAATCTGGTGCACGGTTTTGATTTTGCAAAGGTTCTCGCTGCTTACTGGAACGGCTATAAGATTGGCGACGATGACCGCAAGGGAGCGGCGCTGCGCTGGCTCCGCGGGGAAGTCCCGACGAAGACGGAGGCCCGCAAGGACCTTGGCGTCGGAGTCATTATCGATGACGACAATTGGTACGATTACATGAAGCTGTGGTCCGAATTTACGGCGGCCATCGGGTATAAGGGATTGCTGCTGTTCATTGACGAAGGGGTTAACCTCTACAAAATCACCAACAGCGTGTCCCGCCAGAGCAACTACGAGAAGCTGCTGACCATGTTCAACGACACGATGCAGGGCAAAGCGGAGCATCTGGGCATCTATATGGGCGGAACGCCGCAGTTTGTCGAGGATGAGCGACGGGGACTGTTCAGTTATGACGCGCTGCGCTCCCGCCTGATCGACGGACGCTACGGCAGCAGTTCGCTGAGAACCTACACGTCGCCTATCCTGAAGCTGGACATGCTGTCGTATGAGGAAATTCTCATCCTCCTGCAAAAGCTGCGCGACATCCATGCCCTGCATTTCAAGTATGAAGCGCAGTTGACGGACGAGCAGCTGATCGCGTTCATGCAGACGGCCGTGAATCGGCTGGGAGCTGAGGAGCTGCTAACCACCCGCGAGGTGGTGCGGGATTTCATGGATCTGCTGCATACGCTGCATCAGCATCCGGAGGCGACGTTTGAAGAGCTGCTAGGCGAGCGCGCCGCAGCGCAGCCGCAGGGCAAGGGGCAAAGCGATGCTCCTTCGGACGATCTGGACGATCTGCTGGCGGAGTTTGAGCTATGAGAGCGAATCCTTTTTCCAGGTTGGCCCCGTTCATTCAGGAGTTTATCTATAAAAAAAGATGGGACACCCTTCGCGAGGCCCAGGTGGAAGCCTGCCGCGTCATGTTCGACACGTCCAATCATCTGCTGATCGCTTCCGGCACGGCATCGGGCAAGACCGAAGCCGCATTCTTCCCGGCGCTGACGGAGCTGTACAACATGCCTTCCAGCTCGGTCGGGATCCTGTATATCGGGCCGCTAAAGGCACTGATTAACGACCAATTCGAACGGATCACCGATCTGCTGAAGGAAGGCCAGGTGCCGGTATGGCATTGGCACGGCGACGTGTCCCAAGCCGAGAAAACGAAGCTGATGCAGAAGCCGTCGGGCGTGCTGCAGATTACGCCGGAATCGCTTGAAGGGCTGCTCATGAACCGGCCGAACGCCATCCCGGCGCTGTTCCAGGATTTGCGGTATGTCATCATTGACGAGGTTCATGCCTTCATGGGAGCCGACCGGGGCATTCAGGTGCTGAGCCAGCTGACCCGGATCGAGCGGATGGCTTCCTGTTCGCCACGCCGCATCGGGTTGTCGGCGACGCTCAGCGATTACGAGACCGCAGCCGGTTGGCTGGGCGCAGGCACGAAGCACGCGGTCGAGGTTGTCTCGCCGCAAGGGGGGCGGAAGCTGCGGCTGTCGGTCGAGCATTTCTCCTTCCCGGATGCGCGGGACGAGAAGCAGGCGGAGCAGCTGGAGCTTGCGCGCAAAGCCTACTACGATTTCGTATACGACAACACCCACCTGAAAAAAGCGCTGGTCTTCACCAACAGCCGCTCGGATGCCGAGCTGACCACGCTCGAGCTGCGGCGGATTGCGGCCAAGCGCGAGCAGCGGGATGTCTTCCATGTGCATCATGGAAGCATTTCCGCCATGCTGCGCGAGGAAGCCGAGGCCGCGCTCCGCGAAGGTCCGGGGCCGGCGGTCGCGGCGGCTACCCTGACGCTGGAGCTCGGCATCGATCTCGGCGAGCTGGAGCGGGTGATCCAGCTGGGCGCTCCGTACAGCTGCTCCAGCTTCGTTCAGCGGCTGGGCCGCTCGGGCCGGCGCGGGGATCAGGCCTCCGAGATGATGTTCCTCTGTCCGGAGGACGAGGACGAGGAGGCTATGCTGCCTGCGCGCATGCCATGGATGCTGCTCCGGGCCATTGCCGTCATTGAGCTGTATATTCGCGAGAAATGGGTCGAACCGCTGGCCCTGCGGAAGAAACCGGTCGGCGTGCTTTACCATCAGACGATGAGCACGCTCAAGAGCATGGGCGAGGCCGAGCCGCCGGATCTGGCTCGAGCGGTGCTCACGCTCCCGGCCTTCCGCGGCATCGAGCCGGAGGAATACAAGGAGTTCCTGCAGTATTTGCTCCAGACGGACCACATCCAGCGTACGGAGGAAGGCAGCCTGATCATCGGCCTTGGCGGGGAGAGAATCGTGAACAATTACCGCTTCTATGCGGTGTTTAAGGACGATGAAGAGCATGTCGTCTATAACGGGTCGGAAGAAATCGGATCGATTACGACCGTGCCGCCGCCAGGCTACTGCTTCTCGCTGGCAGGCAAGCTGTGGAAGGTAGAGGAAGTCGACACGAAGCATAAGGCCCTGTACGTGAAGTCGGCCAAGGGCAAGGTCGATACGTTGTGGCTTGGCGCAGGCGGCGATGTGCATACCCGCGTGGTGCAGAAGATGCGGGAGGTGCTCGCTGACAGCGCCATCTATCCGTACCTGGCGCCGGGTGCGGTGAATCGCCTGGAGCGGGCCCGCCGACTTGCTCGGGAGAGCGGACTGCTGAAACAGGTGGTCATACCGGCGGGCGGCGACTCCCTGTTCATTCTGCCTTGGGCGGGCAGCAAGCAGTTTCGCACGCTGGAGCGATTGCTTAAGCATAATCTGTCGGAGAGGCTGGCTCTCCGCTCTATCGTGCCGATGGAGCCGTATTACATGGTGGTCGCGGGCAAGGTCGATAACGAAACGCTGATGGAAGAAATCAAGCAGGAATTGGCGAACTGCGAGGACGCCGGCGCGCTTCTCGATCCCGACGAAGCGCCGTATCTCGGCAAATATGACGAGTTCGTCCCGCCGAAGCTCGTTCGCACCGCTTTTGCCGCCGACGGACTGGATCTGGAGGGACTGGCTGAGGCGCTGGGGATGGCACATGGTGCAGCGGGAAGGGGAGCTACGAATGAATGACAAGGAAGAAATACTTCCTGGTGGCAATGTGAACGAAGTCGTACGTATCGGTAATAACGTTCATCGTACTACGAAATGGAGTTCTTTCGTGCATGACTTGCTTCGACACTTGGATAAGCAGGGGTTCGAAGGTGCCCCCAAGTTCATAGGCATTGATCATAGCGGTCGGGAGATTTTGTCTTACATTCCTGGCGAAGTGCCGGGAAACCAATATCCTGATTTTAAACCCTATATATGGTCGGACCATGCCCTTATCCAGAGTGCAGCGTTGTTACGGCGTTATCATGACGCCGTACAGGGTTTTGCTGCAACTTCAATCCAACCCGAGGTTGCACATACCTCTCAGGCTTCGGGGGAGTGGGTCGATGAAGTGATCTGTCACAATGATGCCGCGCCATACAATATCGTTTTTCAAGATGAAGTGCCGGTTGCACTGATCGATTTTGATTTGGCTGCGCCAGGTCCAAGAATCTGGGACATGGTTTATATGCTGTATACCTCAGTCCCGCTGGCAAGCTTTGCAATAGATTACACTACAGGGACATCGATACCTTATCAATCGGAATTACATGCTGCGGATCGCACGCATAGAATATCGCTGTTCCTTAAGTCCTATGGCATATCACCGCCTCCCAACTTGAAAGAATGGACTATAAGACGCCTGAAGGCATTATGCGATACACTTACAACCGGTGCGGCACAAGGAAACAAGGCTTACCAGAACATGATCGATGAGGGGCATGTGGCCCATTACGAACGAGAGATTCAATTTCTGCAGGCACACTTCGAAGAGTGGTACCGGTGAAGGGTACCGATTTGAAGAGTGTCTGCTTTTTTTTCATATCTATCCCCCAATAGTCGTTGAGCATAACTGAAAAAAATATTTGTAACCCCTTCCAAAAAAGCATTGTGTTCACCTCACATATGTGGTAACTTATGAACATAAAAACGTTTTTATCGCAAAGGAAATGGAATGGTTATATGGGTAAAGTAACGATCAAGGATGTGGCAAGAGAAGCCGGAGTCTCCATTTCTACGGTTTCGAATGCATTGAACGACGTAGATGTATTGAACCCGGAGACCAAATCCCATGTGCTGAAGGTGGCGGAGCGGCTCAATTACGTACCTAACCTGAACGGAAAGCTGTTGAAGTCGGGCAAGACCAAGATGCTGGGCTTTTTTACAACAAGCGTGTCAGGGCCTTACTTCTACACGTTGGTGGAGTCGATGTCACGGGAATGTGACCGTCTGGGTTATGGTTTGAACGTGTTTGTGACGAAGGATAAGCAGGTGATCATGAGCAATATTATGGGCGGCCGTGTGGACGGCGTCATTATCTTCGAAGAGCTGAAGATCGACGACAAAGACATCGCTGCCATGGAGAAGGATAAGATTAAGGCCGTATTCCTGGATCGCGAGGTTCAGAACGAAACGATGGGCAGCATCATATTCGACTCTTACGTAGCCGGTTATGAAGCAACCAAGTACCTGATCAGCCTGGGGCATAAGAAGATTGCCTACATCTCCGGCGTGGATACGATGTTTGACAGCGTGCAGCGGAAGGAAGGGTATCTGGCTGCGCTCCGGGAGTGCGGGTTCCCGGTCGACGGAGACTACATACTGCAAGGCTATTTCGAGGAAGAGGGTTCTTATAACGCCGTCAAATCGTTTCTTCACTTACACCCAGGCAAAGTGCCCGATGCTTTTCTCGCCGGTAACGACGTGAGCGCCATCGGCTGCATCCGGGCCCTGAAGTCCCACGGATACGAGGTTCCGCAAGACGTCAGCGTCGTGGGCTTCGATGATATCGATATCGCGCAGTATTTTACGCCGCCTCTATCGACCGTTCGCAACCAGATTGCCAGACAGGGGATTTTGGTCGTGGATCATCTGGTGCGCATGATTCAGAAGAAAGAGAAGGGCAAGATTCAGAAGCTGCCGGGAGAACTGGTCGTTCGCGGCTCCAGTCACGTGAAGATGAATCGGAATGAACCGGTTTAACCGTGGGGAAGGATCGAATCAAACGGTTTTTTAAAAATGGTTTTATAAATTCGGGGTTTTTTGGCGGAAAATAAAAACGTTTTTATTATATGAAACGTTTTTGATCAAAGGGGGTTAAGCAGGTGAGCAAAACAGCTGCAGCAGTTCAGTCAACCGGAAAGGGAGCGGTTCAACCCACCGGGAAGAAGCCGATGGGGCAGAGGATCAAGGAATTCTTTATTGATTACAAGCGGCAATGGGAGCTTCAATCGATGATCATTCCCGGCGTCATCTTCATGTTCATCTTCTGCTACATACCGATTTACGGTTTGACGATTGCGTTTAAAAATTACACCGTTATCGATACGCTGGATTCCGCGCCGTGGGTTGGCCTGGACAATTTCAAGATCATTATGTCGGACAAGTATTTCTGGGACTCCGTCGTCAACACGCTGGGCATCAGCTTCTTGAAACTGGCGATCGGCTTTGTCATTCCGATTATTCTGGCCATTATGATTTACGAGGTTGGCATGGGGCGCTTCAAAAAATTCGTCCAAACCGTCTCGTACCTGCCCCACTTCTTGTCCTGGATCGTATTGGGCGGCATGCTCATTACTTGGTTCTCGACATCCGGCCTGTTCAACGAAATCTTGCTTGCTCTGGGGCTGATCTCGCAGCCGCAAAACATTTTGCTTGATCCAAGCAAGTATTGGTGGATTGCAACGCTGTCGGATATTTGGAAAGAGGCCGGCTGGGGAACGATTCTGTACCTGGCGATCATGGCCAAGATCGATCCTACCTACTACGAGGCCGCAAGAATCGACGGGGCCAGCCGCTTGAGACAAATCTGGAACATCACCCTGCCGAACATGAAGATGATTATCAGCTTGAATTTGATCCTGACTGTAAGCGGTTTATTGGGATCGAATCTGGATCAAACCTTAGTGCTCATGAATTCGCAGAACCGGGAAAAGGCCGAAGTCATTAACTCGTACGTGTACCGGATGGGTATGACGCAGGGAGATTTCTCTTACGCCACAGCCGTTGGTTTGGGCGTATCCATCATCTCCGTCATTCTGCTCGTTACGGCGAATAAGGTGACCAGTAAATTAAACGATAATCAATCCGTTCTATAGGTCATGCAGAAGGGGGTATAACGGTGAATTTCAAAGCAGCAAAAGGAGATCTCGACAGCCGGATCTTTGATACGATCAACATCATTTTACTGGTTACGTTTACGATCATCATCGTCGTTCCGTTATGGAACGTCGTCGTCTCATCCTTCAGCTCGGGCAGGTCCCTTGCCGAGGGTGGGTTCATCTTCTGGCCTACCGAGTTCTCGCTTGAGAATTATCAGGCCGTGTTCAGGGATGCCGGCATATGGAATGCCTTCTTCATCTCGGTGGCCAAAACCGTGATCGGGGTCATCACGCACGTGTTCTTCTGTGCGATGGTGGGATACGGCTTAAGTAAAAAATACGTCCGCGGCCGCAAGTTCTACGTGGCGATGGGTGTCGTTACCATGTTTTTCTCGGGCGGCATGATTCCGACGTACTTGTTGATCAAAGACTTGGGGCTGCTAAACAGCTTCTGGGTTTATATCATCCCGGCTCTGTTAAGTTTTTACGACGTTATCATTCTGATGAACTTCTTCCGCAACGTGCCGGATTCGCTGGAAGAGTCGGCGAAGATCGACGGCGGGGGCGACTGGAGAATATTCCTCAGCATCTTCATTCCTCTTTCCATGCCGGCTATGGCGACGATTGCCCTGTTTAACGGAGTCGGGCAATGGAACGATTTTATGACCACCAAATTGTATATCACGGATCAGTCGCTGTATCCGTTACAGATGATGCTGTATGAGATTATTGTGCAGTCCCAGACCCAATCGATGCAAAATATCGGTTCGGTCGCGATTCAGACGACGACCAAAGGGGTCCAACTAGCAACAATTGTCGTGACGACGCTGCCGATTGTTGTGATGTATCCAATATTACAGAGATATTTTATCTCCGGCATGATGCTCGGAGCTGTTAAAGAGTAGCGAAGCTGCAGCTCTTTAAGGGAGTGGAACAGAAGCAAGCCTGTAAAGACAGGGGTTATTGAGAAAGCGCTTTTATTAAAAGGGAGGGTTACAGGATGTTAATGAACAAAGCTATGGGTAAGAGAGGACTTACGCTGCTTACGGCATTGATGGCCGTTGTGCTGGTTGTGAGCGGCTGCGGCGGATCGGGGGGGTCCGGCTCCAAGAAGGAGAATTGGATTTCGATCGAGGACCGGTATACACCGGATCCGGAAAAGCCGGCTTGGCAGCTGGACAAAAAAGAAGAGACCACCGAGCTGACTTGGTACGTGAATGCAGACTGGTGGAACACGGATTTCGGCAAGGACGTTGTCACCAAGAAAATTAAGGAAGACCTGAATATCAATATCAAATTCATTACGGGCGACGATACCAAATTGAATACGTTTTTTGCCGGCGGGGAGATGCCGGATTTGATCACGACGTTTGACTCGAACTCCCCGGTCGTGCAGAAAGCGGCGACATGGGCGCTGCCGCTGAACGATCTGGCCGAGAAATATGACCCTTACTTCAATAAGGTAGCGGCGCAGGATACCCTCAACTGGTTCCAATTGAAGGACGGCAAAACGTACGGATACCCGAATTATTCCAATACGCAGGAAGACTATGACAGCGGCAACATTCCTGCCAAAACGGCATTTATCATCCGCAAGGACGTGTACGAGGCTATCGGCAAGCCTGCGATGGGAACGCCTGAGGAGTTCCGGGCTGCTCTCGCGGATATCAAGAAGCAGTTCCCTGCCCTGATTCCACTGGGCTTCAATTCCATCGGCGAAGGTACGGGCTCGCTCGGCGACGTGCTGCAGGATTTCATCGGCGTGCCGCTGGAAGACGAGAACGGCGGCTTCTATAACCGGAACCTGGATGAAGACTATCTGACTTGGGTGAAGGCGTTCAATACCGTATACCGTGACGGCGCGATCAGCGATGACAGCTTTGCCGATGACGGAACGGCTTTTGAAGAGAAGGTGAAGGCGGGCAAATACGCAACGATCATGCTGGACGGCACGCCGCAGCAGGGCGGAAACCTGCAGAGCTTCTACAGCAACAACAAAGGCAAAGAGTACATCGCAATTGACGGACCGCAAAGCACGGTCGGACATGCGCCGACCCTGAACCAATCCGGTATTACGGGCTGGATGATCAGCTTTATCACGAAAGAGAATGCAGACCCTGCCAAATCCATTCAGCTCTTCACGTACCTGTTAAGCGAAGAAGGACAAATGCTGATGAACTATGGCATCGAAGGCGAGACTTACCAAGTGAACGCAGACGGCACGGTGGAATTCCTGCCGGACGTGAAGGAGCTTCAGCTGAACAATCCGGATACGTTCAAGAAGGACTACCGCATGGGCGAATTCATGTTCTTCGGACATGACCGCCACAAGGCCCTGAGCGGGGATGCGTTCCCGGATGCGATCAAGCAAATGCAGGAATGGGGCAAAGGCAAGCTGACGCCGCACTTTATTTTGGAGAATATCAACCCGGATCAGGGCACGCCGGAAGCGCGCTCCCTGACGGCCATCAATACGAAATGGAACTCCACGCTCGTCAGCATGATTCGCTCGAAGGACGACGCAGCCTTCGATAGCCTCTTGAACGAATATAAAAAGTTCCTGGACGATAACAACTGGGATAAAATCGTCGAAGTCCGCAACGAGAAGATGAAAGCGAACAAAGAGAAGCTGGGGCTGAAATAAGTTTGCGTTAATGGATGGAAGGGCCCCTTGCTTGACAGGAGAGGGGCTCTTTCCAAGTTATCTTCGGTAAGCCATGGGTAGGAAGACACAAGAAACCTGGAGGGAAACAACATGCTGAACATCACCATCTACCAGTCAAACGGTGAAGAAGAATTATTCGTGAAGAAAGACAAGGCGCAGCTGACGCCCGTAACTACGGGTGCAGCGAAGCATTCGGTTGTCATCGATGAGGAGCAGACGTTTCAGGAGATGGACGGCTTCGGCGCGTCCTTCACGGACTCCGCTGCTTATCTGATCCATCAGGTGCTGGAGACGAAGCAGCGTTCCGAGCTCATGACCCAGCTGTTCGATCCAAACGAAGGGATCGGGTTATCCGTACTCCGCCAGCCGATGGGGGCATCGGATTACGCGCGTGACTTCTACAGCTACAATGATATGCCTGAGGGCCAGACGGATGTAGAGCTGGAGCAGTTCTCCATTGCGCATGACGAGGAAGATATCATTCCTCTTCTGCAGGAAGCGGCGAGATTGAATCCGGACGTGAAGCTGATGGGTTCCCCGTGGAGTCCGCCCGGCTGGATGAAGACGAGCGGGTCGATGATCGGCGGAGAGCTGAAGCCGGAATACTATTCGGTGTATGCTGATTATTTTGTGCGTTATATCCAGGGGTATGAAGCCAACGGGCTGCCAATCTATGCAATTACACCGCAAAATGAGGCATTATACTCGCCTGGTCATTATCCTGGCATGATCATGCTGCCCGAAGCGCAGAGCGATTTTATCAAGAACCATCTGAAGCCGCAATTCGTAAAGAACGGCATCGGTACGAAAATACTCTGTTATGACCATAACTGGGACAAGCCCGACTATCCGTTGACCGTCTTTGAGCAAGCGGCCGACGCTGTGGATGGGGTTGCCTGGCACTGGTACGGCGGTAAACCGTCGGCCCAATCCGAAGTCTTCGAGGCATTCCCGGGGAAAGAGGTTCATTTTACGGAAGGATCGGGCGGGGAGTGGATTCCGCCGTTTGAGCAAGCCTTCTCCAATGTGATGCGAACCGGAATCGAGATTCTTCGCAATCACAGCAAGTCTTATGTGCTATGGAATATGGCGCTGGACGAGAAGAACGGACCTACCGTGCCGGGCTTTGGCAAAAGCACCTGCCGCGGCATCGTGACGGTGAATCAGCAGACGAAGGAGCTTACCTATACGCTGGATTACTACGCGCTGGCACACTTTAGCAAGGTGATCCGTCCCAAAGCACGGCGCGTGGCATCTACCAGCCATGAGTCCATCCGTTCGGTAGCCTTCAAGAACACGGACGGCTCGATTGCCGTCGTGTTGTTCAACGACAGCGAGGCTTCGGAGAGCGTGGCGATCCAGCTGCGCGGGGAAGAGGCGTTGCAGCTGGAAATGCCGGCGAAGAGTGCGCTGACAGTCAAGATGGAGAGCAACTGATTGGAGGCTGCAGCGTCATAACAGCAACTGCTTGAAAGTTGCGACCTTTATAACTGGATGATAAAAAGCCTGGAACGATGGTTCCAGGCTTTTTTCTGTTTTCGTTAGAGATCAGCTTGTGGCCCTGATCTCGCAAGACAATTGCGTCCTATTCTTACATGACTATCGCTGTGCTCCCGAATTCGGTGGGGGACTACGCAGCGCTTATTCTTTTGTCAGACCGAACACGTAAGACTCCAGGAAAGCCTTCAGCTGAGTGAAAGATTCGGGCCTCGCGCTGTATTTATATCGTTCATTCGGCATTTTGAAGTGCATGCGCAGAAGGCCCGCGGTTTTAAGCAGGGACAAATGATAGTGCAGGTTGCTCTTGGAAAGACCGGTCTTCTGCTGTAATTCCGTAAACGTGACAGGACCGTCAGCGAGAATGTGCAGCAGCACGAGCCTCTTCTCGTCTGCTAATCCCTTGGTCATGCGCAGCAGCTGATGGGTCGGCGTATCTTCGTCCAGCTGCTCATCGTCTACGGCATAACTGATGATGAGCTGTCGGTTGCTCACGTAATCCATCCGGTTTAACGGCTTGATGTGATAGGTGGGAATGAGCAGAATGGCGTTATATTCGTCTTCGGGATCGAGCACGATCCCGCTTGTTGCCTCATCGATCAAATCAATGTAGGGAAGCTCCCGGCTCAGCAGCTCCATGCGGGCGGCGGAACGCCCTAACAGCTCGTGAATTTCCGGCGTGATGGGATAGGCTCGATGCCACTCCGACATGATTTCATGGCTCAGCTCCCGAAAGGTTTTTAGTCCCATCGGAAATCCATCTTCCAGATAAGGCGCCAGGAGTTCGTACAAATGGCCTTCTCCTAAATCGGCGAACCAGGCAAGAAAGCGCTCCACATTGTCTTTCTCCGGGCTGTCTGCGATGACCAGGTGCAGATAAGCAATGGTTTCGCACAGGTCCAGTCCTTCCAGCTTATCCGTAAACCAAACGGGCAGATTCTTCTGAATCTCTTTCCTCCATTTACTCCCCAGATCATGCATTTGATTTTTATTATCCGTATATGCGAACAAGCTGGTGATCAGCTCGTGAACAGGCGAATAGTCAACTCTGATAAAGGTCATGAGCATTCTCCTCCGGTACTTATCATTCCAGTCTCATGTTACCACATCTTAGGGAAAATAAATATTGAACTTTAATAAAGTTCATATATAATTGAACTTAAATTATTAGTTCAAAAAAATATGAACTAATGTACGGAGGAAAAGGAGTGACTGGATATGACCAATTGGTTCATTGTGGAATCTCTCATCAAGCAGCAGCAGGTGGAGTTACGATCGAGAGGCTGGAGAGTCCTGGAAATATGCGCATGATCGAGTGAGTTTGTTGGCACGCTTCTTACCAGCGAAGAGTCGTCCATTTCAGCCGGTCAAGAAAAGGGCTCAAAATTTGAACTAACGGGAACGAGGAAGAACCGACCCATATCCATACACGTGGAAAAAAGGAGCTGAAAATGAATGGACCTTTTGGCTGAGAATCGTTTAAGCGAGTGCGCCGTACAGGTGCCTGAATCGATAATGAATAACGAGGGAAGCCATGACGAGCTGTTGTCTGCCGTGCTCATGCTGCCCGAAACCTTAAGACAACCGATGTATTTGTACTATTACGAGGATTTCAACACCTTGGAAATTGCCGAAGTGCTGCAGATTGAGCCCGAAAATGTCCGGAACCGCATGAGCAGAGCCCGCAAGAAGCTTAAAATGATGCTGGGCAAGAAGCTGGGCGTGATACGGGACGGCCGGGAAAGGGCAAGAAAAGCTGCTTATTCGTCCTCTTGACTTCTTCCGTGAAGATCGAGTATGATTTCCAGTAACTTGAATAACGTGAGACAAAAGCAATGAAGAGAAAGAGTACCTTGGCAGCGTCTTTGAACAGAGAGCCCCGGCAGGTGAAAAGGGGTAAAGAAGGAGCCTCGGGAATATGGTCTCTGAGCTGTGCACCGAAACCCTGCATGGGTTGTAGGCTGTGCCGGAACCCGCACCCGTTACCGTGCTAGGGTATACACGCGATATATGGGCGTCGTACCCGAAGAGGTGAATGCCGCAAGGCATGAATGAAATTGGGTGGTACCACGTGAGCCATAAGCTCTCGTCCCTTTGGGATGAGGGCTTTTTTTGTTGTCCATAAAAAAAGGAGGAAAATCGATATGACGAACATTTTTATCGGCGGTGCCTGGCCATATGCCAACGGGTCTTTACATTTGGGGAGGCTTGCCAGCCTCCTGCCGGGCGATGTGTTGGCACGTTATTTCCGCGCGAAGGGAGATCACGTCTTGTATGTATCGGGCAGCGATTGCCACGGCACGCCGGTGGCGGTGCAAGCGATCCAAGAGGGCGTAACGCCGGGGGATATTGCCGATCGGTATCATGCGGAGTTCGCGGAGTCCTTTGCACAGCTGGGTTTCTCTTACGATTTATATACGCGAACCGATCAGGCGTTTCACCATGGCGTAGTACAAGAGCTGTTCCTGAAGCTGCTGGACAACGGTCATCTGTACCGTAAAACCGTGCTGCAAACGTATTGCGAAACCGATCGGCGGTTTCTGCCGGATCGTTATGTGGAAGGAGATTGCCCCGTATGCGGGAGCAGGGCCCGCGGGGATCAGTGCGACGCCTGTTCCACGATGCTTGATCCTTCCGATCTGACGAACAGGACCTGCAAAATGTGCGGGAACCCGCCGGTGGAGCGGCCCACCGAGCATTTTTATGTAGCGCTGTCGCATTTCCAAGCTGAGCTGGCGGATGATTTGAGTCACGCCCAAGGCTGGCGGGATAATGCGGTGCACATGACCCGAAGATACTTGGAGGAAGGGCTTCAGGACCGAGCGGCTACGCGGGATCTGACCTGGGGCATGGACGTCCCGGTTCCGGGCTTTGAGGATAAGAAAATCTATGTTTGGATTGAAGCGGTCAGCGGCTACTTGTCCGCCAGCAAGCAGTGGGCCGCGGAGACGGGCGGCGATTGGGAGCCCTTTTGGCGCAAGGGTCAGGGCGAGGTGACCGCTTACTATGTTCATGGGAAGGACAATATTCCGTTTCATACGTTGATTTGGCCCGCGCTGCTGAAGGGGGCCGGGGATCTGCATCAGCCGGATCGGATCATTTCTTGCGAGTACATGACGCTGGAAGGGAAGAAATTCTCAACCAGTCGCAATTGGGCGATATGGGTGCCGGATTTGTTACGCCGCTATCAGCCGGACTCGATTCGGTATTTCCTTATTGCGAACGGTCCCGAGAAGCGGGATGCGGATTTCTCCTGGAGGGAGTTCATTCACAGCCATAACGGCGAGCTGCTTGGAGCGTTCGGGAATTTGGTCAACCGGACTTTGGTGTTTGCGAACAAATCGTTTGACGGGAAAGTGCCTGAGGGTAGCATATCCGATGAGTGGCAGGGCCGGTTGGAGGCATTGTATCAGCAGGCCGGGGCGCTTATTGAGGAGGGGCGACTGAAAGAAGCGTTGGAGTTGATTTTCAGCGTGGTACGCCAGGCGAACAAATATTTCGATGAACGGAAGCCGTGGATTCAGGTCAAGGAGGATCGGGCCGCCTGCGGGACCACGCTGTACACCTGCATTCTGATTATGGCCAATCTGGCGAACCTGCTGCAGCCGTTCATTCCGTTCTCTTGCGATAGGATCCGCGACTTTCTCTCGCTGGAGCCGCCTGCGTGGAAGTGGTGCCACGTTCCGGCCGGCAGGCCGATTCATGGGGTGGAGCTGTTGTTTGAGCGGATCGATCCAAGCCGGATTGAGGAGGAGAGCCGTCGGCTGGGGGAGCTGTCCCTTTAATGGGGGAACTCACGGCTGCCCACCCATAGGGTCAGATTCGTATTCGTGCCAGGACCCTGTGAGGTGGGTAGAGATCAAGGGGTCTAGGGATCGAGAGTTGGGGAGTCAGGAAGCAAAGTATCACTAGTCGGGGATACCCAGGAATCAAAGTATCAAGAGTCGAGGAATGAGAAAGCAGAGTATGGGAGTCGAGGATCGAGGGAGCAAAGTAACAAGAGGAGGGGGTCGAGGAAGCGAAGTATCAAGGGTGGGGAGCAAGGAAACAAAGTATCAAGAGTCGGGGATTGTTGGAGCAGAGTATCAAGAGTCGAGGATCGGTGAAGCAAAGTAACAAGGTCGGGGATGAGGAAGCGAAGTAACATGAGTCGAGGAACGGTGAAGCAGAGTAACAAGAGTTGGGGATCGATGAAACAAAGTAACAAGGGTTAAGGATAGGTGAAGCAAAGTAACAAGAGCAGGGGGTCGAGGAAGCAAAGTAACATGAGTCGAGGAACGATGGAACAAAGTACTAGAGGAGCTTCGACAATGGGCGAAAATTGATGAAGCAACGTCGCGTGAGTGTTGAAGGTTTGCGGTTTGGATGGGGCTGGATTTGTGACGTTTGGAGGACAATGGTTCCGTTATTTCTATGTTTTTAGCCATATTGCAGGGATTTGAGGACAGGAGATCCGCTATATTCAAAATTTACTGGGATCCAACCGTGTAAAAGCTGCATTAACGGATCCTATGTCCGCATTGGCCCCAAGGCTGCCCGAATATTCACAAATAGCGGAACCAGTGTCCGCATAGATTCAAAAACAGAGTGGTTTCTGCCAAAAGGATTCTAAGAAGACCTGATCGCAGACTGATGCACATCCCATCTGACAATCAGGTTTAAGTCCTTGTTGGTTCCAAAAGCCGCCCAAAAATCAGCAAATAGGGGAACTAGTGTCCACGGATCGACCCCAAAAAAGGACCGAATATCAGCAAATAGCGCATCCTAAGCCTATGTCCGCATCGAAGTGCCGACTAGCGGCCCCAGGCAATCACTAGTCGACCCCAAAAAGAGCGACTTTGAGCGAGTAGAGCATCGGAGGATGCTTCTTTGAAGCCTTATGAAGCGAGAGTACGCCGCTTGAAGCACTGGCGGATACAAAAAGGAGCCTAGCGGGAATGCCGCGGGCTCCTCTTCATTTAAGCTTTTACAAGATCAGCGATCCGTTTCGTGAATCCAATTCGTCAAGACGGCGTTAAAAAGCTCAGGCTCCTCGAACATCGGATTATGGCCGCTTTGCTCAAAAACGACCTTTCTGACGTTTGCTTGCGAGCCGTCTACGGCATCCCATAGCGACACGGGGCCGACCAAATAGTCGTACCGTCCAAGACCGATGAAGACGGGGATATTGACCTCTTCCAGGCAATCGATCAGATTCAGCCGCGCGAAGGCTTCTCCCCATAAATGATCCAAGACGGGCATGCTGGTGAAGACCCCATCCCACATCCAAGCCGCATCATAGGCATAATCATAAAAGCTGTGGGCTCCCATCCGAATGCACATATGAGCAAACCGCCGTTCAGGCTCCCTTCGGATATCCTCCTCCAGCAGGGCGATATCCACTTCGAACTGCCGTTTCCGCTCAGGGCTTGCCGTCTCATTGAAAAAAGCGATGCTCTGCTGCTGCCGCTCCGATCTATTGGAGGGTGCCGTATTCAGCAGGATCACCTTGCGGACATGTTCCGGATAGGTTTGGGCATACGCCAGCGCCATAAAGGCGTGTCCCGAATGCCCCAATATGATAAAATCCTCCAGTCCCAGCGCTTGTCTTGCCCTTTCGATATCATCCAGAACCTTATTCAGCGTATAGTCTTCGGGTTCCAGTGTCCGAGGAGGCTCCACAAAGCCTCGATGGTCCAGGAAAATCAATTGAAATGACATATATAGCTGCTCCGAAAACAAGCGGGGGTAGTAAACGCTGCTTCCCACCACCAATATGGGCTTGCCGTTTCCGCGAATGGAAACATTCAATGCAAAACCTTCGCTCATTATCGTTTCTCGTGTATTCATTTGTATCGTCCTCGTTTCGTATAATTTTTAATCGCACCAGCCCCTTTCCTGTTCGGATTCCATTACATTCTCCATAGAACGTTCCAGCATTCTAAATCACCTCGATTAGCGTTCGTTCAAGCTCAGTATAGCATAGGAGCACAGGTACTCGGTGTAACAGATACCAGGCTTTCGTACATCGTACAAAACTGCTCCCTGTGCGCACGGCACGTGGTCCGGGGCATGCTTGGATGGGTGCCAACCATATCTGCCGCTGCTGAAAAAAAGCAAAGTATACAAGTTCGGACCGCTTCGAAAGGCCACTTATTCAGCGGTGTTCCGAAGGGTCAGGGCAAGTGCAGGATAATCCGCGGCAATCGCGTCCTTGCGCTCGAGGATGCGGTCAAATTCAAAGGCCGAGCTGAACAATTCCGGCTCGGGCTTGAACGTCACGCTGGTTCCCGTCTCTTGAGTCAAACCAACCGTCAAAAGACCCGTCTGTGGAATGCCGTGCCGGTATTCCTGCCGGTATATATTCCCGTCACGCCGAATTTCCACGGACAGCTGCTTGGAGAGGGCATTGACCACGGCAATGCTGATGCCTTTTTCCGCGCCGGGAACCAGAAAGTGCGCGCTGTTGTTGAACCGGTGGACACCGGTCAGAATCGACTGCACAACGGGGACATCGGAATTTGGGAGGGCCTGCACCGGAATGCCCCTTCCGTTGTCGGTCACCGTCACGCTGCCATCCTCATGCAGAAAAATGCCGATCTGATCGCCATACCCGCTCGTATGCTCCAAAATCGAATTTTCCACCACGGCCCAAAGCAGCTGATGAATATCAAAGCCATGCGAGGGCCCGAAGTACATCCCTGCATTGTTGCGGGTTTCCGACATCTCCAGGTAATCGCTGGCATCGAGCAGATCGCCGGCAGCGGACAACAGCAGCAGGAACGGCAGGCTTCGATGCTGGGGAAGAGCGTAGCGGCCCCCCTGCTCCTGGACGAGCAGGTCTGCGCCGAGCAGCGCCTTGAGATGATGATACAGCTGACCCGTCGTCCCCATGTTCAACCGTTCCACCAGCTCGGAGCCCGATAGTGGCTCCGCCATGACGGCCTTCAAAATATCCAGGCGCTGCTTGTTGCCCAGGGCAGCGAGGATTTTGGCCGCCTTCTCGGTATTCATGTCCAGCAATTGATTTAATCGGCGTTGCTGTGGCTCCCAGCGGATGTTTTGTCCGTTCAGGTGCACTTGCCCGGAGTAGAAGACAGAGCCATCTTCCGGATTGGGTTCATCTATGGTGGGCGCTGTTGCGATTTCTTGGCGGTATGGGTTTGATGCGGATGCAGGTTTTCGTTCCATAAGAGCTTGATAAACAAGCTGCTGCAGCTCCGCCATTTGATTCTTTAAGACATCCATCTCTTGGGTCAGATCACGTGTCATGTGGAATCATCAACCTCACTTTAGTTTATTATGTTATTACGTAATTATTATATTACGTAATTCCATTATTGTACACCCATTATAAGGAGATCGTTGTTTGAAAAAGCGGCTTGTTTGTCTATAGTTGTTTTTTCTCTGTTGGTGGCACTCCGATCGCCTTACAATGAACGCAAAGGCTGGTGACATTCATTTGAGCGAAAGAATCATTCGTAATTTTGGGCAGGGCGACATGCCTCTGCTAGGCGAGTTATATCAGGCGGTATCCGCCGAGAATGCGCTGTTCTGGTGGGTGGGTGACCGGGAGAATTGGGAAAACGTGTTCTGTGTTATCGAAGACGGGAAGATGGTAGCTAAGGGTCAGGTCGGGATCATGAACGTGATTCCGCCGGGACGTGCCCCGAACTGCAAGCATCATATTTACGTGAATCTCAAGGCGGTTCCGCATCGTGAGCGGGATGATGGCCTGTTGGACGAATTGTATCAGGTCCTGTATGAACGGGCGGTTGTCTTAATGAGGACTTTGCCGAAGACGTACGAGACGTATTTGTGCGTGGGCAATTATGTCCATGAGAGCGCCAATAACGCTTTTTTTACGGTGAAGAAGGGGTTTCAGCCGCTGGAGAACCTTTATGCCATGAAACGATCATTGGAGGAGCCTATTCCTGCCTTGCCGTTAGATGATCGCTATCAAAATCGGTTGTGGAGGATCGAGTCTGCGGAAGAGGAAGTGGAGTATTTAAAGCTCGAAGCTGAGATTTGGCCGGAAGCGCCGCTGGGTCTCGAACGATTACGGGAATATAAGGCGCATTCCAACTGGATCGCCATGAATGTCTTGGAAGGGGATACGATCGTCGGCAGTACCATGGCATGGCAGGAGGAGGGGGATGGCGTGATTGAAGATGTGTTTGTGCGGGAACCGTGGAGACGGCGGGGGATCGCCAAACATCTGCTTTGCCGCGCCATATCTTATCTTCAGGCGCATGGGTCCGCCACGGTCAAGCTGCAAGTAAAGGCAGCCAATGATACGGCGTTATCGCTGTATCGGTCGGTCGGCTTTGCCATAGACCAAGAGGAGCACCGGTTTTACCTGCCGCTGGAGCAGGAAAGCCACTAAAAAGGATCGACAGCCATGCGTGCGACAAGCATGTTGGTTAACAGCCATCGAAGCATGCCTCGGACCACGCAACGTACGCACAGGGAGTAATACGCAAGATGTACAATACAAAGACCACGCCAGGAACGAATCCTGGCGTGGTCTTTTCTATACGAAATTGAAAGTTATGAGGTTGATTCTTCGCCCCCGGAAACATTCGGATTGGCATCCAGAATGCCTACCGTGACATCCCACAGCTTCGGCAGGAAACGGAGGGTCTCTTCGGCCATCCGGAGCAGGTCATCGGTAGACGTTATGCCGAGATCGGCCAGGATCGCATCGAAAGCGGGAGCATACTGTTCTTGAAATTGGGGAGTCCCGTCAACCTCCAAGATGTTGTGGCAGCGGGCGAAGGTGGCCACCATCCAGAAGACGGCTTCCCGATGGCTTCCGTTTAGGATCAGCTCGCGGCTGCCGTCAATGGCAATCGGTCTTGCCTCCGGCGTAATGTCACTGCTGAAGAAAAAGGGTGTCTTCGCAATCGCAGCAGCAGCATCGAAGGTTCGGGCCAGTCCGTTGAGATGATTCATGGCTTGCTCGGCAGTCAGGTCTTTACAGCCCAGCAAACGTAACAGCTCCTCGTAGACCTCCTCTTGGTTATATTCCTTCAGCACGTCGCGAACTGCCGCATAGCGGAGTCTGACCGTGGGGTTGCGAAGCGCGGCGACCAGAAGCATATGGGTGGTTACGCCGGTAGGAAACAGCCACGAGGTTACCTGGCGATGCCAAGGAGCGGTAGGATCTATGGATTGGAGACCGTTCATGATACGTTCGCGCACGTTCTCACAGCGGCGGGTGACCCAGATCCGGTCGGCAAAATGCCGCGAGACGTCCGTCTGCAGCTTGCGCAGCTGCCCGGTCGGGTCGGACATCAGGGTGTCTACGCGGAAGCTGCCGGCCAGATGGTAGGACGTTAATACTTGCTCGGGCGAAGCTAGGTCCTGCCAGGACAGATAGGTGACCTCGATCAAGGCATCCTGGTAGATAAACTTCCCCGGTTTCAGCGGGGGCTCCGGATCCGCGGTGACTACAACGACGTCAATGTCTGATGACGGAGCCATCTGGGCATCGTCCGGCTTGCCGACCGTGGAGCCGCTGAAATAGGCACCCATGAATCCAGGCTCCCTGCTTGCATGCTGCAAGACCCAATCTGTTGCCGCTGCTCGTGCTGATCCAACGTTCATAATCAGATTCCTCCTCTACCTGCATAATGTCGCAGAAAATAACAAAAATATCCTGATTTTCATTCCTTAATCATTATATGGACTTCCCTTCTAATGTACAACCGCTTACAAAGGGGGCTTGGTCCGTCATCCACATAATAAAGAGATGGAGATGCATGCAAAGAGAAGATTAATCCTTATGGATGCAGGATACTGGAAAAGGCTCGATACATATAGGCTAGCACCGGTCTCCGCAAGTGTGAAATAAAAAACGGACTTTCCCATACTCGCTGTCGTTCGGCGATCGGAAATGTCCGTTTTTGTTGTGATTCTCTATTCTATTCATCTGCAATCACAAGCGTTGTATTGGTCTTCTTGAATGTTGGAATAAAGCTTGGATGGACGTTCGCATCCGTCACGATGGTACCGATTCTGTCGAGCGGAGCGATGGAAATGGTAACGTCTTTGCCAAACTTGGTGCTGTCCGCCATGACAATCACCTCTTTGGACAGCTCGATCATTTTTTTGCGCGTGATGGCTTCTTCCAGGTTGTAGTCGGAGATGCCTTTTTCGATGGTGATGCCGCTGCAGCAGATAAACGCCTTCAGCACATTCAGCTCATGAAAGTTGAAGATGTATTCATACGCGACGACGGATTGCTCCTCCCGCCGGATTTTGCCGCCGATCATAATTAGCTCCACGTCGCTGTCCATCAGCTCGATCGCAACCGGAAGTGAATTCGTAACCACCGTCAGCTTCTTCTTATGCTTCACGTATTTGGCGATTTGGTACGTGGTCGAGCCGCTGTCGATGTAGATGCAGTCGCCGTCATGAACGAATTCGCTGCATTTGCGGGCGATCCGGTCCTTCTCTTCCAGCTGGCTGACCATGCGCTCATCCATGGAGGATTCGCCGAACCGGGACTCCACGAGCTTTACCCCGCCATAGATCTTCTCAATCCGCCCTTGCTTGGTCAGGGTGTTCAAATCCCGTCGCAGCGTATCCACGGAGACGTTCAGCTCATCCGTAAGCTCCGTGATCTTCAGTACTTTTCGAATCGTAAGCAGCTCAAGTATTCTCTTTTGCCTCTCCAATGGAAACATTCGCTCACCCATTCAATCCGCATTAGTGGTTGATGCCTGTATTCATGTCTAGTTTACCGATTCGTACGGCCATGTTCAATACAGTTACCTACATTATTCATAAGTTAGGCATCTGTTAAGGATGAATATGGTCAATAGTTAGTATTGATTTATGAATGATGTATGCATAATTTACTTACATTTAACAGTTCCCATGATTCTTATTTACATATGGTTTTTATACTGAGGATGTGTTTAAGGAGGTGAGCCGTTTGCTGAAGCTAGAGCATATTTGCAAACAATTCGACGATAAAGTGGTTTTGGATGACATCAACGTAGAAATCGGCACGGGCGAGATTGTATCGCTGCTCGGTCCGAGCGGGAGCGGGAAGACCACATTGCTGAATATTATTTTGGGACTCACCCGAATGGATCAGGGAAAAATCGTGTTCCAGGGTCAAGATCTGAGCAACATACCGATGAAGAAGCGGGGATTTAATATCGTGTTTCAGGACTATGCCTTATTCCCCAACTTGAATGCCTACGACAATATCGTATACGGCCTGCGCAATAAGAAGGGAACCGCGAGCGAGCAGGAGGTCCGGGAATATATCGATTTTCTCGAGCTCCAGCCCCACTTGGACAAGCGGATCGGCGAACTGTCAGGGGGGCAGAAGCAGAGAGTGGCGCTGGCCAGAACGCTGGTCACGAAACCGAAAATTCTGCTGCTCGATGAGCCGCTCAGCGCGCTGGACGGCGTGATCAAGGAATCGATCAAGCAGCGGATCCAATCGATCGCCAGGGAATTCAAGCTGACCACGATCATTGTGACGCATGACCCGGAAGAGGCGCTGACGCTCTCGGACAAAATCCTGATCATCCATCAGGGACAGATTGCCCAATTCGGCACGCCTCAGGAGATTGTCCATCATCCGAGCAATGATTTTGTGAAGCAGTTCATTATCAAGCAGCTGCATATCAAAAGGCAGAACATCTACAACCTGTTCGGTGAACAGTATGCGTAGCGCGAAGCCTGAAATGTGGGTTATCTTTACCGTTATCCTGTTATTGTTCGCCGTGTTTCTGTTCCTGCCGCTGCTCATATTGCTGATCCGCTCCTTCGGATCCGATCAGGGATTTACCCTTGGACACTATGCATCCATAGGGGCGAATCGGGAATTCGTCGAGGCGATCGGCAACAGCGTGAAGGTATCGGGCGTAACGGCCGTGATCACGACCGTTCTGGGGTTCATACTCGCGTATTCCATTCATTGCACCAAAATATACCGGCCCGTCAAAGGCCTGCTGAAAACCGTCATCATGGTCCCCATGCTGCTCCCGACCATTACCTATGGGTTCGCCATCATGTATTCGTTCGGTAACCAGGGCTTGATCACCCGGCTTGCCGGGCGCAATCTGTTCGATATCTACGGATGGAACGGGCTGCTCATCGGCTACGTCATTTACACGCTGCCGCCGGTATTCCTGCTGATCCATAACGCGTTTAAGTACATTGATAAAAAATTCATCATCGTATCCAAGTTAATGGGTGACGGTACGATGAGAAGTTTCATGAATACGATTTTGCGTCCCCTTGCGGGAGCCCTTGGAGGGGCCTTTGTGCTGTCCTTTATCTTAAGCTTTACGGATTTTGGGATTCCGGCTTCCGTCGGCGGTACCTATCCGGTCGTGGCGACGCAGCTGTACCAGGTGATGCTGGGTTCCATTCCTGACTTCAATCAAGGCGCTGTCATTGCGGTGATGATGCTGATTCCGGCCGTGTTCGGCATCTGGCTGCTGAATTATCTGGAAAAGTGGAATTTCCACTATGACAAGCTGTCGGATATCGAGCTGCCGCGGCAGCGCGTTCGGGATATCGCCTTCGGCGTGATGTCGTCGGCCATTGTGATGGGCATGCTGTCCATTTTTGCGGTGATGTTCATCGCTCCTTGGTTGAGCAGTTACCCCTATGACATGACCTTCACGTTCCAGCATGTGCGGGATGTGATTCAATCGAGTGATTTGACGGGGGTCTATCGCAATTCGCTCTGGGTCGCCTTCTTGACGGCGCTGTTCGGTACCTTGATGGCGTACTTATCCGCGCTGCTCAATGTGCGTACATCGTTAAAAGCCCGGTCCGCGGTAGACATCATATCCATGATAACCAATACCGTGCCCGGCATGGTGCTCGGGATATCCTACCTGCTCTTCTTTAACGGGAGCAGCCTGAAGGGGACCTTTATCATTATCGTTCTGTGCAACATCGTTCATTTCTTTACGACGCCGTACCTGATGGCCAAGAACTCTCTGTCCAAGATGAATCCCTCCTGGGAAACCACGGGAGAACTGCTGGGGGACAGCTGGTTCAAGACCGTGTATCGGGTGGTCCTCCCGAACTCGGCCTCAACCGTCATTGAGATGTTCAGCTACTATTTCATCAATGCCATGGTGACGATTAGCGGCATCATTTTTCTCGTATCGGCCCAGACGTCGCTCGTCGCCAGCAAAATCAAAGAGCTGCAGCATTTCGCCAAGTTTAATGAGATCTTCGTGCTGTCGATGCTGATCTTCTTCACGAATCTGATCATCAAGCTGGTGTGCGACGCATGGCAGAGGAGAACGGCGCAGCGCTAAAGGTGCCCCATTACGCTTGTCCGCTACGATGCCGGATCGTACTTCCGATCGCTGTTGTCTTCGGATTTCTCGGATTGAGATGATTAAGCAGTAGAAATCCGAATACAAAGGCGAACGCATTCGCTTCTCCAATACGATTCCGTCCTCTCCGCTGGGTATTGACACTTGAAGTGAGGAGCAACTCCTTGCTCGAAATCGCCACCAGCCATTCTGACGCGGAATGCGCAGGCTAATTCATTTTTTTAAATCATTACTAAATAAAAAAATTCAAGGAGTGGAGTTAATCATGATGAAGACGCTGAAGGGAATGCTGCTGTCATTGATCGCAGTCAGTATGGTGTTTGCTTTGGCCGCCTGCGGCAGCGGCAGTGCGGGGGAAGCGAAGAAGGTAGTCATCTACACCAATGGGGATGAAGAAGCCGTTGCGGCAATGGAGACCTCATTGAAGAATGCCGGATATGAAGGACAGTACCTTGTCCAATCCCTGGGCACCTCCGAACTTGGGGGCAAATTGATGGCGGAGGGGAACAAAATCGAGGCCGATCTCGTCACGATGAGCTCCTACTTCATCGAAAGCTCGCAGAGCAAGCATTCGATGTTTAAGGATCTGGCTTTTGACGCAGGCGCTACCGGTTCTTATCCGGCATATTACACGCCGATTCTGGCGAATACCGGCTCCATCTTCGTGAATACGGAAGTGCTGAAGGACAAAGGATTGACGATGCCTACCTCCATCACGGACCTGACCAAACCGGAATTCAGCGGACTTGTATCGATTCCGAACATCATGGATTCTTCCACCGGCTGGCTGCTCGTTCAGGCCATTATTACGCAGTACGGCGAAGATGCGGGACGTAAAGTGCTTCATGACCTGATTGCTAACGTGGGACCGCATCTGGAGAGCTCGGGCTCCGGTCCGATCAAGAAAGTGCAGGCGGGCGAAGTGGCGGCTGGGTTTGGACTCCGCCATCAGGCGGTAGCGGCCAAAGCCGCCGGTGCACCGATTGACTACGTGGATCCGGTCGAAGGAAACTTCTCGCTGACCGAATCGGTTGCGGTCGTGGACAAGAAGAATGCAACGACCGATCTAGCGATGAAGATGGCCGAGACCATCGTAAAGGATGCCCGCAAAGATCTGATTGCGAACTACCCGGTGGCCCTGTACGAAGGGGAGACCGTCGATGAAGTCAACAAGCCTGCATACTCGATGACCTTCGAGAAGCCGCTGACCGTGGAGCTGCTGGAAGAGCATCAGCAATTCTTCAACGGATCCAAAGAATAAGCCGACTTAGGAGCGATGCGACATGAAAACCTACAAGCTTTTGACACCGGGACCTTTGACCACAACCAAGGCGGTAAAAGAGGAAATGCTCTTTGACCGCTGCACGTGGGATGATGAATACAAATCGATTACGCAAAAAATCAGATCGCAGCTCCTGGCACTGGCCGGAGCGGATCCAGAGCTGTACACCGCCGTGCTGATGCAGGGAAGCGGCACGTTTGCCGTCGAAGCCGTCATGACGTCCGCCATTTCGAAAGACGATAAGGTACTGATCGTAACGAACGGTGCCTACGGCGAGCGGATCGTGAAAATGGCGGAGTACATCGGAATGAATTACGCGGAGTACAAGGTGAATTACGATGAACATCCAAGCGAGGATGAGCTGCGGGCCATACTCCATGAGGATTTGCGGATTACGCATATCGCGATGGTTCATTGCGAGACGACCACCGGCATTCTGAACCCGCTGGAGATGATCTCGAAGCTGTCCAGGGAATATGGAAAAACCCTCATTATTGATGCGATGAGCAGCTTTGGCGGCATGGAGATCGATGTTCACGGGCTCGGCATCGATTACCTGATCAGCAGCGCGAATAAATGCATTCAAGGCGTTCCGGGGTTTGGCTTCGTGATCGCCAAGCTGGAGAAGCTTGCAGTCTGCGAAGGGATAGCACGGAGCTTGTCGCTCGACCTGTACGACCAATGGAAGGGCATGGACAAGGACGGCAAATGGCGTTATACCTCGCCGACCCATGTCGTGGCGGCTTTCTCCAAAGCGTTGGATGAGCTGAATGAAGAAGGTGGCGTCCCTGCCAGGTTCAGCCGTTACCGGAATAACAATCGCCTGCTGCGGGAGAGATTGGCGGAGATCGGCATCCGGGCATATATCACCGATGACAAACAATCCCCGATCATCACCACGTTTTTATTCCCGAGCGAAGGGTTCAGCTTTGAGCATTTTTACGCTTATATTAAAGAAAGAGGTTATGTGATTTACCCGGGCAAGCTGACCGACGTGGATACCTTCCGCATCGGGAATATCGGGGAGATCTATGAGCAGGATATCGAGCAGTTATGTACGATTATTGAAGAATATATGGGGGTGACGGCACGATGAACCGAATCGAAGGCGTTATATTGGACTGGGCCGGAACGGCCGTGGATTTTGGATGTTTTGCGCCCGTGAACGTGTTTGTCGATATTTTCAAGAATGCGGGTATTGAGGTAACCATGGAGGAAGCGAGAGCGCCGATGGGCATGCTGAAGATCGACCATATTCGTGCCATGCTGTCTATGCCGAGAGTGTCTGCGCTATGGGAGGCGAAGTACGGCAGAGCTTTCGGTGAGCAGGATGTAGAACGGCTGTATGCGGAATTCGAGCCGGCTTTGATGGTCTCTTTATCCGAGTACACGGACCCGATTCCGGGTGTCATTGAGGCGGTTGAAGCGCTGAAGGAGCAAGGCTTGAAAATCGGTTCCACGACCGGTTATACGAGCAGCATGATGGAGGTCGTGGTTGCCAATGCGCGGCAAAAGGGGTACAGCCCGGATGTCTATTTCACGCCGGATGACACGCACTCTCAAGGAAGACCTTATCCCTACATGATCTACCGGAACATGGAGTTTCTTGGATTATCGGCTTCATGGAAAGTCGTTAAGGTGGGCGATACCGTCTCCGACGTGAAAGAAGGCGTGAACGCTGGCGTGTGGTCGGTTGGCGTTGCAATTGGCAGCTCCGAAATGGGCCTGAGCTTGGAAGAGTTCCATGCCCTGTCAGAGTCGGACCGGGAAACCGCGATCTCGAAAACCGAAGAGACGTTTATCCGTAACGGGGCGGATTTTACGATCCGGACGATGAGCGAGCTGCCGCAGTTAATCGAGAGCATTAACGGCATGCTGGCTGAGGGAAAAAGACCGGGGTTTCAGCGCTAGGGAACCATTAAGGCCTATCGATATGCCGGTACAGTATTGCGGGAACATATAACCCGAGCACGCTGAAGGAAAGAGAACGGTGCTATAGGGTACCTCTCACCTCGCTAAAAAAGAGCAGTCCACATGGACTGCTCAGACTGTCGGGAAAGAAAGAACTCAACAGCCATCTTGTATGCGTTTGAAACGAATGGTCAATCGCCCCAGAAATGATAGAAGAACCAAGTATACGATCCCATACTTGGTTCTTTATGATATCAACGTATACCCACCTCGTAATTCACTTTATTATTCCGACTGCAAAAACTCCAACACAGTACTCAGGAACTCGGATTGATACTCCACATTCGTTAAGTGTACGGATGGGAACAAGACGAACTTGGAATTCGGCACCGTTTTAGCGATCAATTCACCGTGGCTCGGAAGCGTCACAGTATCATACTGCCCGCTAATGACGAGTGTTGGGCTGCTGATCAGGGAAGCCGTCCGGCGCATATCCATATCGCGGATAGCAGCCCAGCTTCCTGCGATTCCATGTGGGCGAGTCGACAGCACCATCTCCCGAAAAGAAGCAACGATCTCATTTTCTGACTCCACCATATGTGAAGGAAACCAGTTCTTCATGAATGTATCGGCGAACTCTGGAAGGTTCTCGCGTTGCAGCACAGATGTGATTAAACCTTGCCATTGCTCAGCCGGTCCCAGATAAGAGGATGTATTGCTTAGGACGAGCCGGTCGATCCGCTCTGGAGCGTGGATCGCAAGCCATTGTGCGACCGCGCCGCCTAACGATAGCCCAAGGAAATGCACGCGGTCAATGTGAAGCGAGTCAAGCAGTTCGATGACATCCCGCCCCAGTCGATCGAACGAATAGGGAACCTCAGGTGTATCCGATTCGCCATGTCCCCGATAGTCGTAGCGAAGCACGAGAAAATGCTCAGAAAGATCAGCTATTTGGCCGTCCCACATGTGCATTGTGGTTGCAATTGAGTTCGCCAGCATCAGTACCGGTTTACCGGCTGGACCATCCATTCGATAAGCAATTCTAACTCCATCAATGGTTGTGAAAAAGTTTAACCCGTTTATCATTGTGCCCTCATGTAACTTCGTGGTCATATTCTCCATCTCCCTTGTCGGTTCATAATGAAATTATATTTGAATTATTTTACAATCGAAATGGAGTTATAAAGGAGTTTGGGGTCAAAAAACTTAATAATTACGTTGCTTACGCCATTAACTTTAAAAAATGAGGTGCATGGATTATGGATCACATAGACAATAAAATCTTATCGATCCTTCACGGAAATGCTCGAATAACAATCTCCGAGATGAGCCGATTAATCATGATGTCCCAGCCAGCCGTGACGGAACGGCTTCGGAAGCTGGAGGAGCAGGGAGTTATAACGGGGTATCGTGCAGTGCTTGCCCCATCGAAACTCGGCAAGTATACCACTGCGTTCGTACTGTTTAAATCGAATAACTGCAGGGAGTTCGAGGCATACGCAGAGTCGGCTCCGGAGATCGTCGATTTCTACAGGACGAGTGGAGAGTACAATTATTTATTGAAGGTCGTCACCGCAACGAGTGAAAGCTTGGAAACCTTCCTTGAAACGTGCAACACGTTTGGCCATTCATCGACGCATGTCGTTCTGTCCACACGATTCGAGGATAAAAGTCTGGTCTCAAGCCAGGATGCATCGAACACCATTCCACGCATTAATCCGCCGGGTATTTGAGCTGGTATCGTTGGAGCAGCAAGATCTCTAGAAATAGAGCAGGAATTACCAAGCAAATGATATTTTCGGCACTGCTTGTACACTATCACCTAACACAATTCCGCTAAGAAAGAGCAGTCCGCATGGACTGCTCTTTTTACCCTTCTTTCATCTTTATTGCACATACGTGCCGATAAACTCCTTCACTTCCCGGTCGTACCCTTCTGGATCGAACTGGCGTGCTAGGCCGTGGCCTGCATCGGGGACGATGAACAGCTTCTTTTGCTCCGGACCGTTCTCGTACAGCTCATACACCATCTCGGTAGGGACGAACAGATCCCCGCCGCCGTGTATGAACAGCGTGGGCGTCTTGGATTTCTTCACCTGCTCCAGCGCGGAGGCCTCGCCGAAGGAGTATCCGGCCCGGATCTTGGTGAGCAGGCTCGTGGATTGAACCAGCGGGAAGGATGGAAGCTTATACATGCGCTTCAGCTGATAGGTCAACTCATCCGTGACCGAGGTATACCCGCAGTCCTCGACAATGGCTTTCACCTGGGGCGGAAGCTCTTCGCCGCTGGTCATCATCACCGTAGCCCCGCCCATGGACACGCCGTGCAGGACAATCTGGGCGTCTTCCCCTGTATGCCGGATGACACGTTCAATCCATCTGAGATAATCCATCCGCTCCGGCCAGCCGAAGCCGATGTAATCGCCTTCGCTCTTTCCGTGGCCACGCGCATCGGGAAGAAGGACGTTGTAGCCCAGGTCCTCATGATACATTTGGGCGAATCCGCTCATCTGCTCCGAATGGCCGGAGTATCCGTGCGCGATCAAGACGGTTTTATCCGTGGGCACTTCGGCAGGTATATAGTACGCATGCAGCTTCAAGCCGTCGTCTGAGGTAAGACTCCATTCCTCGAAGCTTTGCTTGGCCCACCAATCCTTACTATCCGCAAAGGGGTTATCGATATTCGAGTTGGCTTCCAGGTCCGGGTTGCCGTTCAGGAAAGCCTTATCGGCCCGGGCAATAGCGACGTTATAGAAGTAGAAGCTGGCTGAAATTATAATGATCGCTAGTAATGCGATAATAGCTGCAGACATGGTCATAATCCTTTTTTTCTTAATGATGTGTTTCCTCCCGCCGGTGTTGATCGTATGCGCCGAAGGCATGCCGAGAGGAAGGAATGCGCCGAATCGATAGCTTCCTACCACCTATCATATCGTACGTAACTTGATTCATCTATATGGCTAATCACGTTCGATTCGGATGGCGTTACATCAATCTTATCGGTTGGGAGAACCTAATTCATAAGAGCTGTGGCAGGAGGTGCGAAGAGAGGAACATGAATAAATACTTTATCAGCTTGATCCTTGCGGTCGTCACGATTTTCGGCTTGCCGCTGCCATCCCATGCCGAGGTGACCGATTATACATCACCGAAAAAAGACAGTGACCAACTGCAGTATCAGGATATGCTGATGCTGTTTCTGCTTCCCCATATCGATGAAGTCGTCAATCGGCATTATAGCCATACGTTGAAGGAGCTTCCGGTTGTCTATCCCTACTTCGTGGACGTAATCCAAGTGAAGAGAGTGAACGGATTCCGCGGCTTTCATTTCGTCATCACGCTGGAGGCCCGCCCGGTGGTCGGTCCCCATATCCCGGTGGGAAAGGACCACCTGGTTTTTGAGGTGGCTCCGACGATTCCCGGCAGTATGGTGAAGCTGTTGGAATACAAGCATCTGAAGACATATGAGCTTCCTTCGCATTGGCAAGACATCGTGAAGTAACGGCGGCTGAACTGTTCAATGTAAAAAAACAAGCAAACGCAGTGTTCGCGTTTGCTTGTTTGGCATGCAGGGGGACAAGCGCTTATCGGTGCAACAAGAACGATTAGCGCTTTAGGGGGGCCTGCCGATTTTCATAAACCGGCCGATCCGGCCCGGGCTCAGCTTGGCTCCAGCCGATGCCGAGCAGGACAACGATGGCGATGAAAGCGGCCGGCAGCACCCATTTCCAAGAATGCGCGAGCATTCGGACTGCCGGGGACATCAGGGCCAGTATCAGTCCGATGAGCACAACGCTGAATAGATGAATCCCCGGCGGGAGCAGGAGGAATACGATGTGAAAGACCGACGTGAACATCAGAACCGGGATAAGCGACGTTCCCAACACGACGGCCGGATGGATTAAGGTTTCGCGCGGGTCCCGGGTAAATGCCGCCCACGTCAGAGCCGCGAAATGAACCAGCAGCGGTATCGCGAATAAATAACTTGCGCCCGGCAGGAACCAAGTCGAGCCGATGAGCAGCAGCAGGAACAGGAGTGCGCCCCCAAGCAGCATCTCCACTTCATTTGCTTTCCGCACCACCCAGCGGGTAAGCGCGACATGAACGATGAGGGTCACCAGGACAAAGCTGACGCTGTACAGAAGCGAATCATAGGTTGCGCCTGTAGGCTGCGTCATTTTGCCTGCCCACAACGCATCGATGAGCGTCCACAAGCCGTAGCTGAGCGCGGTTGAGAGCACGACGGCTAGAATCGGAGTTCCGAGCCCGATCAGCCCTCCCTTAACGGTAAGCAGGGAGAAGCGGGCAAACAACCAAGCAAAAGCCAGCCATAGCGCTGCGATCGCTACGGTGATCGGAATTGCCCATTGCGCAGGGTAGTGAATCAGCAGGCCAAACAGATTGAAATAGATGCGGTCGCCTGTGGAGGTCAGGTCAGCCAAGTCCAGGTTGCCAAAATGCTTTGCCATGGCGAGCGCATTCTCGCCTTGATGCTGCATGGTCTCAAGGGAGACATTCTCCGTGTTGTCCATCGGGGTATGGTAAGCTACCCACCCGTCGCCATAGGCAAAGTTCAGCCCCGGGAGGCCATGCTCCAGCGCCACCGTCAGATCGGTATCGTTCGGCAGTTGTTTGTAGAGATCCACCAAGAGGGAGTTGCTGACAGGATTGGATACGGCCCGGGCATATTCTTCAATGATCCGTCCATTGCTGTCGCTGGTCTGGAACATGAAAGACGAGCCCTTCGATCCCCGGGCTTCAAAATTCGCAATCATGCCAATCTCACGGTGCGCCGGATCCTGAAAGAACACCTCAGCACCTAGCAGGCCTCTTTCCTCCCCGTCTGTCAGCAGGATCCATATGTCATTTTGCGGCGGAGGTCCGGCCTGGATCGCTCTTGCCGTCTCCAGCAAGGAAGCTACGCTGACCGAAGCATCGTTCGCTCCCGGTCCGGTAGGGACCGAGTCATAGTGCGACATCAGTAGGAGCGGTTTCCCCGATCCGGTTCCTTTAATGACGCCGAGAATGTTCGTAAGCTGCACGTCGGCGTCGATGTACTTGGTTGTCAGACGGTCATTAAACTCCTGAACCTCCGGGTTCAAGCCGAGCTGCTTCATCTGTTCCACCAAATAAGCCCGGACTTCCGCATTGGCAGGGGACCCCATCGGGTGGGGCTCTTGGGCAATCCGCTCGACATGTGCCATGGCGCGTTCTGCGGAGAACTCAGTTGCGGGTGCATCGATCTTTCTGGCTTCCGGCGGCTTCTCGAACCACAGCATGAGGGAGATAAAGAGTATGACGGCCAGGATGGTTGTAAGCGGCAGCCAATAAGGCGGTCTGCGGTCCGGCGGTCTGCTCAATTGAATTTGCATGATCAATACTCACTTCCTTTTAGGATCATTCAGGGTCATTCGCGGTGTGATCTTTCATCATATGTAAGAAATAGGCCCTTACACAGCGTAGTTCCAGAATATGACATGTGTCAATATAAGATTGAGAACGATGGCTCCCTACCTAACAAAAGAGCCTCCATCAGAATGGAAGCTCTCTTAATTTATATTCGATATTCATCTGTTCATACCATGCGTTTAGTCCGGTCCAGAGCTGCTCGCAGAGCTCATAGACATGATCCATTTGGAGAAGCTGTCCGCGCATGACCAGCTGCGCCAGCTCGTCATAACCGGAAGGTCGGGACGGGAGGGACAGGGATTCCTCCAACGTCCGCGCTCTTGTATGATAAAAGGTTCGGTTGGCAAGTCCAATCAGCTTGGCCGTCTGCCAGGTCAGGTCCTTAGCGCCAAGCGGGAGATAGTTAAGGTTCCCGGACTGGACGTTGTTTCGGATTTTGCCCATCGTTTCGTAGGGCTCCCAAATCATGAATTCCCGCATCGTTTCTTTGATCGCTTCCTCCGAAACCTCGAGGGGCAGCTTCCGAATCTCGGCGAGCAGGTTCCCCGGATCGTAGATTTCCTGCAGGTGTACATAGGCGCCGGCCTTAATTGCCCAGGAGTCATCCACAGACGCAGCAGCCTTGAAGATGTCCTGTTTCTGTTTCATTCCGATTTCGATTTTGAAAGGGGGATATATGAATTCGTGCCCGGGCAGGGAGACTCCGTCCTGCGTAACAATCCGAAGCTCAATGTCCGAGTAAGGACCATCGATCCCTTGCGCAATCGAGCCGTACAGGCCGATGGCCAGAATGTCATCGCCGTGCAAGTGAAGCAGCCGGTCTTTGATGTGATGAATGATGTTCATTTTCTCTTCTCTGGTCGTAGCCGCAGGATAAGATAGCATAAGGAAATCCCCTCCGAAGAAAGTTAGTTATCTATATTATAGTATAAACAGGATAAGTGTATCAGGGGGTGACGGGTTATTGAAGTTTAGGAGCGTTATGTCTTGGTTCGTCTTGGCGATGGTGATCGGTTGTTCCGGTTTGAGCAAGATAGAAGTTCCTGAGGAACTGCTGGCGGAAAAAGACGAATTACGAATTCATTATTTCTATGAAGATGCGAATGCGGCGAATGGGCCGAATGAGCAGACGCATGTTGCATGGTGGAGTGAAGAGATCCATATGTCCGATGCCGATCGAGAGGTTTTGCAAGCTACCATTTTACATAATGTAAGGGACGAGACCGGCAGGCAAACGGCGGATGTTATAGGACTAACCAGATTTCCGATTGTTGTATTGGTGAATGATAAAGAAATCGTCTTGAAAACGGATGACTTAAATGAGGTTATAGATTTTCTTGAAAAGATCAGGCAGGGATCATAATATTCTTATGCCTATACTCCATATTATGGTAATATATCCTTGCGGAGTGGGCAGGAGCTGCCGCATCCGCAGCCAATCTATAGCTGAGGTGAGAAGAGATGAGTAAAGCTGAGCAGAGTAGAGGCAAGACCAAGCAGGCATTGGACCGGGTTGTATTCATTGGCCGCACGTTTGAAGAGTACGCGAACATGTTTGATTTGAAGATGCCGGAGCTTGCCGGTAAAAGGGTGCTGGATTGCCCTTCCGGCGCGTGTTCGTTCACCGCTCACGGTTCGAAGCAGGGTCTCGATATAACGGCCAGTGATATTGCTTATGATCACAAGCCGGATGATCTGGAGGCCAAGGGACTGCAGGATATCGGGCATGCCATGGAAACGATGGAGCAGGCGAAAAGCAATTATGTCTGGGATTATTACGGGGATGTGGAGGGGCTCCGCCGGCATCGCGAGCAAGCGCTCCGCGATTGCGTTAGGGATATGCGGGAGTTTCCGGATCGCTATGTCGCTGCGGTACTGCCGGAGCTGCCTTTTGATAACGAACAGTTTCACCTGGTGCTGTCCGCCCATTTTCTGTTCATGTACAGCGACCGATTGGATTATGACTTTCATGTCCAGACGGTCCGGGAGCTGCTGCGAGTGGCCTCGGAAGAGGTGCGCATCTTCCCGTTGACCGATTTATCGGGGAGCCGCTACGTCCATTTGGACCGTCTGATTCATGAGCTGGAGGCAGAAGGCTTCCGGATAGCGGAAGTTAAAGTACCTTATGAGTTTATGAAGAACGGCAATTCGCTGCTACGCATTCGCAAGTTGCAGAAGTTTAGAAGGTAAGAAGCGAGGAAGCCGGCAATGTGTCGGTTTCCTCTTTTTTTCTGGGGATGGTGATTGTCGCCAGAGCAGCAGGATCTGTCGTATTTCATTGATCCCATATATGCTTCAATCCTACAGGAGCACGGAGAATGGTTTTCATGGTGGAAAGGACAAATGACAAAAACTCAATATTGATATGATGAGGTTGTTTGCTATAATGTGTTCAACAGAGAGGGGGCGTGAAGGTGGGCAGCGGGCGAACGGAATCCCGTTGCTCATGGAACCTATGTCACATGACCAACCATTAACGAAAGAAGCCATATTGGACGCGGCCGAGCAGACGCTTCGACGTTATGGCCCAGACAAGACCTCGGTTGTCGATGTGGCCAAAGCGCTGCAGGTGAGCCACGGCTCGCTCTATCGGCATTTTCCCAGCAAGGCCGCTCTCAGAGAAGCCGTCACGGAGCGGTGGCTTCAGCGGATTGCGGATCCGCTGCAGATCATTGCAGACGGGACGAATGGCAGCGCCACCGATCGCTTGCGGTTATGGACGGATACCCTGATCCGGGCTAAGCGGACTTACGTTCTCGAGGATCCCGAGATGTTTGCCATGTACGCGTCCGTGACACTGGAAGCTGTCAAGATCATTGATACGCATGTGAATTTGTTAATCGGGCAGATCACCCAGATTATGGATCAAGGGATGCGTGCCGGTGAATTCAAGCCAGGCCAGCCGGAGTCGGCGGCGAAGGCTTTTTTCATGGCAACCTCCTTGTTTCACCATCCGGCCCATGCCTATCAATGGACTTCGGATGGGATCGAAGCCGCCTTCGAGTCGGTTTGGACGTTATTGTTGGCCGGGATTTCGACGAACGGTTAGCGGAATAGGGATATGGCCAACCGCCGTCATCAGAATGCGGCAGGGCACTTTGGGAGCTAGCATGATGAGATCATTCCTTATGTAAAAAAGATGCTATTCTTGGCGATACTCGCATAGGATAGCGTCTTTTTAGTTTTGATTCGTTTACAAATGACAAAGTTATAAATCTGTCACTTGTAATTTGTTATGAAGAGATCTATAATCAAATTACTAATAAGAGATTGCCGATCAGAACATCCATCTGGGGAGAGATTCGTGTTTCTCAATTCATATGCGGGAGGTTTTATCATGACAAAGGGCTTATCGGGCAAGGTAGCTATCGTAACGGGAGCATCGAGAGGCATCGGGCGCGAAATTGCGGAGAGACTTGCGGAGAACGGAGCCAAGGTTGTCGTAAACTATGCAAGCAGTCCGGCTAAAGCCGAGGAAGTGGTGGGCTGCATTAAGCAGGGCGGCGGCGAAGCCCGGGCCATTCAAGCCGATATTAGTCAGGTAGCGGAGATCGAACGGCTGTTTCGTGAAACGATCGAAGCCTATGGCGGAATCGATATCCTCGTGAACAATGCCGGCATCATGACCACCAAGCCGATTGCGGCCATAACGGAGGAGGATTTCGATCAACATTTCGCGATTAACGTGAAGGGGACTTATTTTGCGATCCAGCAGGCTTTTCACCATATGAACTCCGGCGGGCGCATTATCAATTTCTCGACGTCGGTCGCTGGGCAGATGTTCCCGACTTACAGCGTATACGCGGGGACGAAGGGAGCTGTAGAGCAGTTTACGCGTCAGTTGGCCAAGGAATTCGGGCCCAAAGGGATCACGATTAATGCAGTGGCGCCCGGGCCGATTAATACGGAGCTATTTACCGTTGGCAAATCGGAGGAACAGATTGCTGGGATCGTGAGCATGAACTCCTTCGGGCGCTTGGGCGAACCGGATGATATTGCAGGGGTCGTGCTGTTCCTGGCCAGCGAAGAGTCAAAATGGATCACGGGTCAAACGCTGCGCGTGAACGGCGGGTTCGTGTAATATCAGCGTTATGGCTAAGGAAAAAATAAAAATGCACCGGGATTCCGGTGCATTTTTGAATTGCGGCAGGCCACGCCAATGCGTCATAATGACCTTCAACCCATTTTTATACCCAAGGATTTTTCTCTAGAGGGCGCTATTTCCCTCAAGACCCTCAAAACACTTTAAGCCCCTCAAGGCAGCCTTAATCCAGGTCCTTCCACTTCAGGTCCAGCGTCGGAGGCGTGTAGCTGTCCATAAGCTCTAACAGCTTGAGCGGATCATCGGACATGTTGATCAGGTTCAAGTGCGAGGAGTTGGAGAAGCCCTCGGTAATGCTGTACTGAATCAGCTTCATGAACGGTTCAAAATAATCGCGGATACTGAGCAGCCCGATCGGCTTCTGATGAATTCCGATTTGGGACCAGCACAGCACCTCGAACAATTCCTCATAGGTTCCAAAACCGCCCGGCATGGCGATAAACCCGTCGGCCAGCTTGCCCATCGTCGCTTTGCGTTCATGCATATCGGCTACTTCAATGAGCTGGGTCAGCCCGGTATGTACGATTTCCCCCTTGAACAGCCCTCTCGGCATGACCCCGATCACTTCGCCGCCATTTTGCAATACGGCGTTGGCTACTTCACCCATCAATCCGATGTTGGAGCCGCCGTATACTAATTGGTATTGGTTGTGGGCAATATGCCTGCCAAGTTCGGCCGCTTTTGCTTTATAGTCCGGATGCTCGCCCATGTTCGATCCTGCAAATACGCATATGGATTTCAATCTGCACACTCCTTACCAAGATGTTGATATTTTGTTCGAGTAATTATACTATATATAGTGATTTGTGTCATGGAATGTTCGGCCTATCCTTTCGACGCCGACATAGCACCTTATTTATTTTATGGCATGCATGTTCGTTTTATCATGGATTTAATCTCGGATTGTGTAAAAAGAAGGATGCAGTCATCCCAAGAAATCGCGGAGGTAACACACGTCATGGATATGAATGAAGCTCAGCAATGGATTAAACAGTTCTACGGTGAAAGAGGCTGGGCCGGTTACGGCCCCTTTATCCGGGTTGGATTTTTGATGGAGGAAGCAGGGGAAACGGCGCGTGCCGTTCGCGCGTATGAGATTGGCAGGGACCGCCCCGATGAGGAGGTTCAGTCGAGGGAACGGCTCAAGCAGGATCTGGTGGAGGAGATCGGGGACGTGCTCGGCAATATTTCGCTGTTGGCGGATCTCTATGATATTTCGCTGGAAGAAGCGTTTACGGCCCATCAGCAGAAGCTGTTGAAACGGTTTGGTTCTTAAAGGTGACAGGCTTGTGAACCCGTTTCGCATCCAGTTGACGTGTGACGTGGCAGTCCCCCGGAATGCTTCTTAAGCGAAGGAACACGCTTCAGGCACGGAGAACTTACGTAGTAAAAAAGGCTGCTCCAAGTCCCTCGGACCTCGTGGAGCAGCCTTTTTTGAATATGATAAATCGTTAAGAAGTCCTAGGATACCAACACCTTGCGGAATTCCTGCGTCAGCAGCGGGACGACATCGAACAGATCGCCGACGATGCCGTAATCGGCAACTTTAAAGATCGGTGCCTCCGGGTCCTTATTGATGGCAATGATGACCCGGGATTGGCTCATGCCCGCCAAATGCTGGATCGCGCCGCTAATGCCGCAGGCAATATAGATCTCGGGCGTGACGACTTTGCCGGTCTGCCCGATCTGGAGCGCGTAATCGCAGTAGCCGGCATCGCAGGCGCCGCGCGATGCGCCGACCGCCCCGCCGAGCAGGTCGGCGAGCTCCTCCAGCGGCTTAAAGCCGTCCGCGCTCTTCACGCCGCGCCCGCCGGAGATGACGATTTTGGCTTCCGATAGGTCGATTTTTCCCGTGGTTTTGCGAACGACGTCCTTTACCACGGAGCGGAGGGAAGGAGCCGGGTAAGCGATGTCCTCAATGCCGGCGCTGGCGCCTTCGATGGCTTCCGCGGCGGGAATATTGTTCGGTCGAACCGTGACCACCCACGGTCCGTTCTGAAAGACGCGTTTCTCAAAGGCTTTACCCGCATAGAGCGGACGCGTGAATACCGCTTCTCCACCTTCAGTCTCGATCGCGGTTACGTCGGAAATTTGCCCGGCATTCAGGGAAGCGGCGACAAGCGGTGCCAAGTCGCGGCCGATGGCCGTATGCCCGAAGAGGACGGCATCGGGCTGTGCCTGACTAATTACCGCTTCGATGGCGGCCATATAAGCTTCGGGATTATAGCTCTCTAGATCCTCATGCTCGACGGCATAGATGGTATCGGCACCATAGCCGTTCAGGGCCGATACGGCCTCCGTAATGTTGGAGCCTGCAACCAGAATACGGATGCTGTCACCATCTTCTGCAATTAAACGGGCAGCGCCAAGCGTCTCGAGAGCAACCTGACGCAGCTTCCCATCCCGGTTCTCGGCATACACTAATATCGTTTTGCTCATATCATAACCTCCTAAGATCCATTTAGGGTTGAAAGTAAAGAGAGTTTGACGATGTCGGCCAGCCTGAGCGTCCAAAGCGAATGCGGTCATTCCTCCAATCGCTGCTGCCCCCGATTTCCAAGACGCATTAAGCGAAAAGCGTGCATGACGGACATCCCGTAAACCATACAATCAGAATACATAAGGCACGATGGCAGGGGCGCTGCCGCTGTCATGTAATCGCATTCAACAATAAGAATCGAAGGAATTCACAGGTTCATTTGTCCTTTTATTAAATCACTTTCGACTGCGTTCGCAGCAAGGATACCAGCTCATGCGCCACTTCGGCAGGCTCCCCCTTCAGAATGCGCCCGGCGCTTCGCTCCGGCGGCAAGGACAGCTCGCTTTGCTTCGTTGCCGGCTGAATATCGGGTTCGGATAACCCGAGATCATCCAAGGTCAGCGTCTGAAAAGGCTTCTTCTTGGCCTTCATGATGCCCGGCAGCGACGGATAGCGGGGTTCGTTCAATCCCTGCTGTGCGGTGAAGATGGCCGGCAGCTGGACTTCAAGCACTTCCAGATCGCCTTCCGCATCCCGGTGCACTTCAGCGGTGGTCCCGTTCAGGGTAAGCTTGGTAATGGAGCCGGTGTGCGAAATGCCGAGAAGCTGTGCCAGGCGGATGGCCACTTGGCCTGAACCGCGGTCCACGGAGAAGTTGCCGCCGAGGATCAGATCCGGGCTTTCCTTGGACAAATACGCATGCAGCACCTTCGATACCGCATATTCATCGTCCGGAATCCGTTCGTCGGAGATCAGCACCGCATCGTCCGCCCCCATCGCAAGGGCGGTCCGGAGGGCTTCTGCCGTACGGTCGGGTCCGACGGACAGGAGCGTCACGCTGCCGCCGTGGTCATCCCGAAGCTTCACGGCTTCTTCTACCGCATATTCGTCATACGGATTGATGACGAATTTCACCCCATCCTCGGCAATCGATCCATTCTCAATCGTGATTTTTTCCTCCGTGTCAAAGGTCTGTTTAAGCAATACCACAATCTTCATCGGTTAAACTCTCCCTTCAATATGAATATCAGCAGGACTTATTGTCCGCCGGAAACACCGCTCAGAAAAAAGCTTAGCGTCTCATCCGCTTGATCGGACAACGAATATTTACGGCCGGAGATCAGCCAAGAGGTTACCGCTTCGTCCATCGCGCCAAAAATCAGGTTGCGGACCAGCTTGACGTTCAGATCGGAACGGAATTTCTGTTCTTGGATGCCCTGTTCCAGGATATTCTCGATCAGTACGATATATGGCTTAAGCGCGCTGCCGATTTCCTTGCGCAGCTCCAAATCGCTCTGCCGCAGCTCAATCTGCGTGACATAGGCAAGTTCGGGATTGCTCTCCAGCTCCGAGAAATGGATGCTGCACACCGTCCGCAGCGCTTCCACGGCGTCCGTGGTGCCTTCCACGCTTTCGTGGAATTTGCCGACCAGCTCCCCAAGCTTTTCTTGGAACAGGCGGATCAGGATATCCTCCTTCCTCTTAAAGTACAGATAGATGGTGCCGTCGGCCACGCCGGCAGCCTTGGCGATCTTGGATACCTGGGACCGGTGATAGCCGTTTTCGGCAAAAACTTTCAGGGCGCCCTGGAGGATCAGGTGGTATTTTTCATTTTTTTTACTTGTCATATGCTCACCCCGGTGTTAGAATACAGTTAAAATTATGAATGAATACTCATTCATTTCTTGTATCCATCATAAAATACGTTCATGTCATTGTCAACGATGGGTTATCGAAGACGCGAAAAATGGATGAAGCAGACCTGGAAGAGCAGCAAAATAAGGCGTTCATATCAGAGCAATAGACGGCAGTTTAACCGGAAGAAACGAATAGCTGGGTATCCGCAGGCAAGTACACAAATACGGATGTAGCGTTGTACAGATGAAGAGATGCAGCTAGCAGTCATGATGTTCGGTTTAGAGTGGTCGGCACGGCACGATGTGGAGGTCTTGTTTTTGTCTCTATAATGAAAGCGCTTCATATATTCCCAATCTTGACACAATGACGAGCCGGTTTTGGAAGGAGTGACAGGAGCTGTAGAATTGGACGCTGCAGAGACGAAATGAAGGGTGTGGAAGAAGGATCTTTTAACGCAAGGGGCTGAGAGGGATGATTCCAACATTAATCAACGCGCTGCTCTTTGTCTTGATCACGGGCTGGGCAGTGCACATGTTCGCCACCGTGGTGTATCGCCGTTACCTATATATCCGTTTGGGCAAGCCGGCGAATCTGAAGAAGGATCTGAAGGAGCGCCTGAGCCAGTTCGCCATCCAGGTGTTCGGACAGAGCAAGCTGTTTAAGGACCGCAAGAGCGGCATCATGCACTTTATCGTGTTTTACGGATTTATCATTTTGCAGTTCGGGGCGCTCGATATCATCTGGAAAGGGCTGTCGGGCCACAACCTGCCGATTCCGGGCCATGCGGGCTTCATCCTCATGCAGGAGATTACGGTTGCGCTGATTCTGCTGGCCATCGGTTATGCGGCATATCGCCGATATGGCGAGAAGCTGAAACGGCTCAAGCGAGGCTGGAAGCCAAGCATTGTCGTGTTTTTCATCACCACGCTGATGGCTTCGGTGCTCCTGACGATGACTTTTGAACGGCTCATGGAAGGTCTGGCGTGGTCGGCCATGGCACCGATCTCCTCGAGTATCGCGGCCGCGTTTGCCTGGATGCCGCCGGTGGCAATAACGGTGTGTTATTACGTATTCTGGTGGCTTCACCTGCTGATTTTGTTGTCGTTCCTCATTTACGTGCCGCAATCGAAGCATTTTCACCTCATTACGGCACCGATCAACATTCTGGTTCGTCGCACGGATCCCCCGGGCAAGCTCAGCAAGCTGGACCTGGAGGATGAAGAAGCCGAGGAATTCGGGGTAGGCAAAATCGAGGACTTCACGCAAAAGCAGATGCTGGATTTCTATGCCTGCGTTGAATGCGGACGATGCACCAACGTGTGCCCGGCCTCGAACACGGGCAAGCTGCTGTCGCCGATGCACATGATCGTGAAGCTGAGAGACCATCTCACGGAAAAAGGTGCTGCGCTCACCTCCAAATCGGCGTGGATGCCTGCCTCCGTGTTTGGGTCGCCGGGCGTCCACTCCATGGGCGCAACGGATCTGGCGCTTGTCGGCTGGAAGGGCGAGGGGGTCACCGACATCGGACCGACGATGGATGTGCAGAAGCGTTCCTGGCACCAAGTCGAGGGCGTAGACCCGAAGGATATTCAATTGATTGGCGGCGTCATGACCGAGGAAGAGATTTGGGCGTGCACGACCTGCCGCAACTGCGAGGATCAGTGTCCGGTCGCAAATGAGCATGTCGACAAAATCGTGGATCTCCGGCGACATCTCGTTCTGATGGAGGGCAGCGTGCCGCAGGAAGGCCAGCGAGCCATGCAAAACATCGAACGACAAGGCAACCCTTGGGGAATCAGCCGCGCGGACCGGAGCAAGTGGGTGAAGGAGGTTGATCCGGAAGGGACGTTGGATCTGAAGATCCCGACCGTGAAGGAGAATCCGGACTTCGACATTCTGTTCTTTGTCGGTTCCATGGGTTCCTACGACAATCGCAGCCGCAAGATCACCCGGGCATTCGTCCGGCTCATGAATGAAGCGGGCGTCAACTTCGCCATTCTCGGCAACGAGGAGAAGAACTCGGGCGACACTCCGCGCCGGATGGGCAATGAATTTCTGTTCCAGCAGCTGTGCATGGAGAACATCGAGACGTTTCAGAAATACGATGTGAAACGAATCGTCACGGCTTGCCCTCATACCTTCAATATTTTCAAGAACGAATATCCGGAATTTGGACTGGAGGCTGAGGTCGTCCACCATACGGAGCTGCTGGATCAACTGATGAAGGAAGGGCGTCTTAAGCCCAAGTATCAGGTTCAGGAGAAAATCACCTATCATGACTCCTGCTACCTGGGACGGTATAACGACGTATACGATCAGCCGCGCAGCGTGCTTCGCGCCATTCCCGGCGTCGAGCTCCTGGAGATGGAGCGGAGTCGCGAGAACGGGATGTGCTGCGGCGCCGGCGGCGGTCAGATGTGGATGGAGGAGGACGCAGGCAAGCGCGTGAATCTGGCGCGTACCGAACAGGCGCTGGCCGTATCCCCGACGATGATCAGCTCCGCCTGTCCGTTCTGCCTGACGATGCTGGAGGACGGCACGAAGCTGAAGGAAGTGGAAGAAAGCGTGAAAACGCGAGATATTGCGGAAATTCTGGAGTTATCCGTATTTGGTCTATCCGAAATCCATGAACAGGAGGTCGTTGTGCAATGAGTAATACCATTACCAAAGAAGCCGTCAGCGGTTCCGGGGTCGCAATTCGAAACATCACTAAAGCCGCCGTGATCGGCTCGGGCGTCATGGGATCGGGGATCGCCGCCCATCTTGCCAACGCAGGCATTCCCTGCCTGCTGCTCGACATCGTTCCGAATGCCTTGACCGCCGAGGAGGAAAAGGCCGGCCTGACGCTGGATCATCCGAAGGTACGAAACAGGCTTGCCGCCAAGGCGATAGCGGCTCTGCCTAAATCAAGCACCGCTCCGCTCTACAGCGCTGATTTTGCGGATCGGATCACGCCGGGAAACACCGAGGATCATCTAAGCCTGTTGAAGGATGTGGACTGGATCATCGAGGTGGTTACGGAACGCCTGGAAATCAAAAAGAGTATCTTCAAGCAGATTGAAGGCGTGCGTAAGGAAGGATCGATCGTCAGCACGAACACCTCGGGCATTTCCGTCAATGCGATGGTCGAAGAATGCAGCGAGGAATTCCGCAGCCACTTCCTGGGAACCCATTTCTTCAATCCGCCGCGTCATATGAAGCTGCTTGAGATTATTCCGGGCTTTGATACCGATCCGAACATTACGAAGTTTATGGTTGAATTTTGCACGAAGCGCCTTGGTAAAGGGGTTGTGCTTGCGAAGGACACGCCGAATTTCATCTCGAACCGGATCGGCACCTACGGACTTCTGGTCACGCTGCAGGAGATGGTGAAGAACAGCTATACCGTGGAGGAAGTAGATGCGGCCACGGGTCCTGTTCTGGGACGTCCAAAGAGCGCCACCTTCCGCACGCTGGATCTGGTTGGCATCGATACGTTTGTCCATGTGGCCAGAAACGTGTACGACTCCGTACCGGACGGCGAGGAGAAAGACGTGTTCACGGTGCCCGACGTCATGAATGAGCTTGTCGCCCGCGGCTGGACCGGGGAGAAGGGCGGCCAGGGCTTCTATAAAAAAGTAAAAGGGGATCAAGGCAGCAAAATCCTATCGCTCAATCTGTCCACGATGGAGTACAATCCGAGCGCCAAAGTGAGCTCCGCTTCCATCGAAGCTGCTAAAGCGGTAAAGGGAGCCAAGCGGAAGATCAAGGCTTTCCTGGGGACGCAGGATCGTTACTCGGAGCTGGCCTGGAATGTATTGAAGCAAGTGCTCGTCTATGCGGCCGGCAAGCTGGGAGAGATCGCCGATTCCATCCAGGACATCGACAACGCGATGAAATGGGGGTTCAACTGGGAGCTCGGTCCCTTCGAGACCTGGGATCTGATCGGACTGCCGGAATCCGTGCAGCGCATGGAAGCAGAGGGCTTGACCGTCCCGGCGTGGGTGAAGGAGTGGGTTGCCGAAGGCAACAAATCCTTCTATCAGGAGAAGGACGGCGAGGTGTTCCATTATTTCAAAGGCGAGTATAAGGGCGTTGAGGTTCAGCCTGAGCTGATCTCGCTGCAAGCGCTCAAATCGCAAAACCGGATCATCCGCTCGAATACGGGGGCGAATCTGATCGATATTGGGGATGGCGTTGCATGCCTTGAATTCACTTCGCCGAACAACGCGATCGGCGCCGATATTCTGGTCATGATTCAGCAGAGCGTGGAAGAGGTCAGGGCCAATTACCGCGGGCTGGTGCTGGCGAACGAAGGCCGGAACTTCTGCGTCGGCGCCAATCTGATGCTCATGCTGATGGAAGCGCAGAGCGGCGACTGGGATGAGGTGGATGACATCATCCGTCTGTTCCAGGGCAGCATGATGAAGCTGAAGGGCCTGGAGAAGCCGGTTGTCGCCGCGCCTCACCGGATGACGCTGGGCGGCGGCGTGGAAGCGTGTCTGCCGGCGGACCGGATCATTTTCTCGGCGGAGACCTATTTCGGGCTGGTGGAGACGGGGGTCGGCCTCATTCCGGCAGGCGGCGGCTGCAAGGAGCTGGCGCTAATGACCAGCAACCGCCATCCCGACAAGGACAGCGACCTCCAGCCGGAGATCAACAAAATCTTCGAGATGGTGGCGATGGCCAAGGCATCGACTAGCGGACATGAAGCGATCCGCATGGGGTATGGACGCAGCGGGGATACGGTGGTCATGAATCAGGATTACCGGATCCATGAAGCAAAGCAGGCCGTGTTAGCGATGGACCGGGCGGGTTATGTGCCGCCGCAGCCGGGCAAAGCCCGCGTTGTCGGCCGCGATGGCCGGGCCGTGCTCCAAATGGGCGCGATCGACATGAAGCGAAGCGGCTATATCAGCGATCACGATCTGTTGATCGCGAAGAAGCTGGCGCATATCCTGACGGGCGGCGACGTCCCTGCGGGAACGGTCGTGAGCGAGCAGCATCTGCTCGACCTGGAGCGCGAAGCGTTCCTCAGCCTGCTCGGGGAGGTCAAGACCCAGCAGCGCATGCAGCATATGCTGGCAAAAGGCAAGCCGCTGCGGAATTAAGACGGTTCAGCTTGGACTGTACTTCCTTGGAAATTTTGAGCGTCTTGCCTTCCGGTCTCTCCTTGCCTTCGGCATCTTGAAAAGCAATCAGGACATGAAGAACGCTAATGTTGGTATAGGCCTTAAAGCATCACAGCTAACAGATTAGCTATCATTCGTTTTGCGATTCATCAAATCGAACGTGCATACGATACATGTGGCAGATTGCCCGCACTGCTGGATGTTTGGGTGATGAGGCACTTTAATCAGTTCCACCCGGTACGTACTCATTTCAAGGCCGATGAACGGCCAGCAATCATATCGGTATTGGATCCAACCATTTCTAGTTGATGAGGTGAATGGCATGAGAGAAGCAGTCATAGTATCCCTTGCTCGCACCCCGGTGGGGAAGGCGAAGAAGGGCAGTTTTGCCCAGACGCGCGTAGAGGATCTCGGCAAAGCCGTACTGGAAGCCGTCATTGAGCGTGCGCCGGGCCTGAAAAAAGAGGACGTCGAGGACATTATCCTCGGCTGCGCGATGCCGGAAGGCGAGCAGGGCCTTAACGTTGCGCGGATTATTTCCTTGTATGCGGGTTATCCGGTCACGGTGCCGGCCTTGACCGTCAATCGCTTCTGTTCGTCCGGACTTCAGGCGATCGCTTTTGCTGCGGAACGCATTATGCTCGGCCATGCCGAGGTCATCGTTGCCGGCGGCGTCGAGAGCATGAGCCATGTGCCGATGACCGGCTTCAAGCCGGCACCGCATCCGACGATCGTCGAAGAGATGTCGGAGGTTTACATCGGCATGGGCCATACGGCGGAAGAGGTAGCCCGCCGCTTCGGCATCACCCGCGAGGCGCAGGATGCCTTCGCGGCCAGCAGTCACCGCAAGGCCGCAGCCGCTATCTCCGAAGGCAAGTTCCGGGACGAGATCGTACCGGTGAACGTAACGCTGGCTGCCGCCGATGAGCAGGGCAAGGTGCGCAGCAAAACCTTAGCCATCGATACGGATGAAGGAGTTCGGCCAGACACAACACCGGATGTGCTGGCCAGACTGAAGCCGGCCTTTGCCCTCGGCGGCTCGGTTACCGCGGGCAATGCGTCGCAGACGAGCGACGGCGCGGCGGCGGTAGCCGTCATGAGTCGCGAGAAAGCGGAGCAGCTGGGCCTTGACCCGCTGGCTACCTTCAAATCGTTTGCCCTGGCAGGCGTGGAGCCGGAAATTATGGGCGTCGGCCCCGTGGAAGCGATCCCGAAGGCGCTGCGCATGGCGGGCATCGAGCTGGATCAAGTGGATGTGTTCGAGATTAACGAAGCGTTCGCTTCGCAATGCCTCCACATCATCCGCGCGCTGGGGATCGACGAGAGTAAGGTCAACGTCAACGGCGGCGCCATTGCGCTTGGCCATCCGCTCGGCTGCACCGGCGCCAAGTTGACCGTCAGCCTCGTCTCCGAGCTCGCCCGCCGCGGCGGCGGCTACGGCGTCGTGAGTATGTGCATCGGCGGCGGCATGGGCGCAGCGGGAGTGTTCGAGGTGCATGCCGCCGGGGCGTAATTGCCTCTTCCGTAGGAGTCGTAACTCGTTCGTTATTGAAATAAAAACCAATCCTGTCGGTTGTCAGACCCAGGGAAGCAGCCTCCTTCTTTGACTGGGGGAGAGGCGGAGCAAGTCCCGAGGAGGGAATTGTGGCCCGCCAAGGTCACCAGGGGCGACAGCCAATCCAAGCATGCCCTGGACCACGCACCGTGCGCACAGGGAGCAGTGCGCACGATATACCCGTGTCCGCTCCGTACACGGACCGGACACGGCACCACTCACTCCAACCACAGGTGGAGTGCAATGATAACCGGGGTAAGGTGTTGAACTAGGAGATTCATAGTGCACGCCAACCTAGCGGAGAGGGCGGAATTGTACTGGAGAAACGAAGTGGTCGCCTTTGAGTTTGGATTTCTACTATGGATCAATTCATTCCCGGAAATCCAAACTCAACAGCGATCGGAAGTACAATCCGCACGCGGAGCGCCAATATTGCGCCGCAGTGAAGGTATTTCTGCCTCTATGCTCAACCCAGAAAAAGATACCCCACAGCAACACCAAGGCATTTCATAGCACTCCACCTTATTCCAATTCCGAAAGGGGAAACCAATCATGAGCGATAACCAAACCAAAGAACCGAAAATCAAAGGCGGCAGCTTTGTCATCGACAATCCCGATATGCAGCGCATCCTGACACCAGAGGATTTTACGGAAGAGCATCGCATGATCGGCGAGACGGTGCGCGATTTTATCGACGGCGAAGTGGTGCCGCACGATGAAGAGCTGGAGAAGCTGAATTACGAGATGACGGTAGACCTGCTTCGCAAAGCAGGCGAGTTGGGCCTGCTTGGAGCCGATGTGCCGGAGCTGTTCGGCGGGATCGGACTGGATAAGGTCAGCTCTACGATTATTAACGAAAACTTGGCGAAGGGATCGTCCTTTGCGCTTTCCTTCGGGGCTCATGTGGGGATCGGAACACTGCCGATCGTGTTCTTCGGCACGACCGAGCAGAAACAGAAGTACCTGCCGGATCTCTCGACCGGTGCGAAAATTGCGGCTTATTGCTTGACGGAGCCGACCTCCGGCTCGGATGCGCTGGGCGCCAAAACGACGGCACGCCTGTCCGACGACGGGGAGTATTATATTTTGAACGGATCGAAGCTATATATAACTAACGCCGGATTTGCGGATATCTTTATCGTCTACGCCAAGATTGACGGAGAGCACTTCACCGCGTTCATCGTTGAGAAGGAGATGGAAGGCTTCACGCTCGGGCCGGAGGAGAAGAAGATGGGCATCAAGGGCTCGTCGACGCGTCCGCTCTTCTTCGAAGACGTGAAGGTACCGAAGGAGAACCTGCTCGGCGAGATCGGCAAGGGCCACCGGATCGCCTTCAACATCCTGAACATCGGCAGGTACAAATTGGCGGCTGGTACTGTCGGTGCAGCGAAGGAATCGATCGAGCTGAGCGCGAAATATGCTAACACCCGCAAACAGTTCGATACGCCCATTTCGCAGTTCCCGCTCATGCGCAAGAAGCTGGCCGAGATGAACATCACCGCCTTCGTGATGGAGAGCATGGTGTACCGTACGGCAGGACTGCTGGACGAAGCGATGCAGGACATCGATTACAACAGCGAGGATGCAGGCATCCACTCGGCGGCCGCGATTTCCGACTATGCCATCGAATGCTCGATCAACAAGGTGTTCTGTTCGGAAGGACTGGATAACGTGGCAGACGAAGCGGTGCAGATTCACGGGGGCTATGGGTACATCCAAGAGTATAAAGTGGAACGCATCTATCGGGACTCCCGCATCAACCGCATCTTCGAAGGCACGAACGAGATCAACCGGCTCCTCATTCCGGGCACGCTCGTGAAGAAGGCGATGAAAGGCGAAATCGCGCTCCTGCAAAAAGCGCAAGGCCTGCAAGGGGAGCTGCTCCAGCTGGTACCGGGCCAAACCTTTGAAGGAACGCTGGAGCAGGAAGCGCATTTCCTGGACATGAGCAAGAAGATTTTCCTCCTCGCCGGCGGTCTGGCCGTTCAGAAGTTCGGCGCGAAGCTGGAGAAGGAGCAGGAGGCCTTGTCCAACCTGGCGGATATGATGATTGATATTTATGCCCTCGAAAGCGCATTGCTGCGCACCCGCAAGCAAATCGAACGCACCTCGGAGGAAAAAGCAGCGAGCATGATCGAGATGACGCAGGTGTTTGCTTACGAGGCGTTCCAGCGCATTGAAGCACTCGCCAAAGAAACGCTGGCTTCGGTGGAAACCGGCGACATGCTGCGGATGCAGCTGTCGGTGCTCAAGAAGCTGACGCGCTGCACGCCGGTCGATACGGTGGCCCTCAAGCGCAGCATCGCAGCCCGCGTGGTCAAGAACGAGCGGTACACGGTGTAACTAAGCGTCAACGCCAATACGATGCAAGTAACCGCAAAAGAGAGAGATTTTTCTTGGAGTAGGAAAGAAGGAGCATTCCTTAGGAAAGGGTTGGTTTTGTATGGATACAAAGCCTTGGCTGCCGTTTTATCCGCCCGAAGTAGCCCCCGCTTTTGATTATCCGAAACAGAATTTGGCATTATTTCTCGTAACGTCGGCGCAGAAGTTTCCGAATCGTCCGGCCCTGTATTTCATGGGAAAGACGATCAACTACAGGAGTCTGCTGGATTCGTCATACCGGATGGCGAATGCGCTCCGCAGCAAAGGGATCAAGAAGGGCGACCGGGTAGCGATTATGCTGCCCAACTGCCCGCAGGTCGTTATTTCTTATTATGGCGTGCTGCTCGCAGGAGCCGTGGCCGTCATGACCAACCCGCTCTATATGGAGCGGGAAATTGCGCATCAGATGAAGGATTCCGGTGCCAAGATCATCATTACGATGGATATGTTCGTATCCCGCGTTGAAAAAGTCATCGAGGAGACGGAACTGGAGCATATGATCGTCACGTCCGTGGCGGATTATCTGCCGTTCCCCAAGAATCTTCTCTACCCGATCAAAGCCAAGAAGGAAGGCCCTCTTCCGGTCGTCGACTACGGAAGCCGCGTCCATGCCTTCAAAAAGCTGCTTGCTGGCGCGCCGAATGATCCCGTCTGCGAATCCGTGAAAGCGGAGAAGGATTTGGCCCTGCTCCAATATACAGGCGGCACGACCGGTGTTCCCAAAGGCGTCATGCTGACGCATATGAATCTGATCGCCAATACTGTGCAGTCTGCGAACTGGTGCTTTCAGGTGGAGGATGGGAAGGAGCGCTATTTAGCGGTTTTGCCCTGTTTTCACGTATTCGGGTTGACCGTACTGCTGAACCAGGCGATCTACCGTGCCGGCATGCTGATATTGGTACCGAAGTTCGAAGTGACGATGATTCTGAACCTGATCAAAAAAATGAAGCCGACACTCTTCCCAGGCGCCCCGACCATGTATATCGCGCTGATAAATCACCCGCGGATCAAGGAATACGATCTGTCGTCGATCAATGCCTGCGTCAGCGGCTCTGCCGGGCTTCCGGTCGAGGTGCAGGATAAGTTCGAGGAGTTGACCAAAGGTCGGCTGATCGAAGGCTACGGCCTGACCGAGGCGTCCCCGGTTACCCATGTGAATCCGATATGGGGGAGGCGGAAGATCGGCACCATCGGCGTCCCCGTTCCGGATACGGACGCGAAGGTCGTGGATCCGGAGACGGGCGAAGAAATGCCGGTCGGCGAGCCTGGCGAGCTGATCGTGAAGGGACCGCAGGTGATGATGGGGTATTGGAACCGGCCGGAGGAGACGTTTGATACGCTCCGCAACGGCTGGCTGTTCACGGGCGACATGGCCACGATGGACGAAGAGGGGTATTTTACGATCATCGACCGCAAGAAAGACATGATCATTGCAAGCGGTTTCAATATTTATCCTCGGGAGATCGAGGAAGTGCTGTATGAGCATCCGTCCGTGAAGGAAGCCGTCGTGGTCGGAACGAAGGACGATTATCGCGGCGAAACCGTGAGAGCTTATATTGTACTGAAGGATGGCGCGTCTCCGGACCCTTCGGGCCTGGAGAAGTTTTGCCGCAGCCAGCTGGCGGCCTATAAAGTGCCGCGTGAATATGTCTTCCGCGATTCGCTGCCGAAGACGATGGTAGGCAAGGTGCTGCGCCGCAAGCTGCTGGAGGAGGAAGAGGAAGGCAGAACGGGCTGAAGCGAAAGAACAGCCGCGGCAGGCACGACCTACGATTCATGTTCTCCCGCAGGAATGGATACAGTATCTAACAACGTCAGAAGAAAAAAGGAGGCGGCCTAATGAATCATACCAATGTCAACCCCGACGCGAAGGCCGAACAGCCGGCATTCGACCGGGAGGCGTACATCGAGGCCATGACCAAAGCGGCGGAGCCCACCTTTTGGGGATATCTCGGCTGCAAGCTTGCGTCAGCCAGCTCGGAGGCGGTTGTTGTCACGCTGGATGCGCAGCCTCATCATATGAATATGATGGGCATCGTGCATGGCGGTGTGCTCTCCTCACTGATGGATAACGCCATGGGCATTGCCGTCATGCTGGAGCGTCCCGGCGAATCGACGGTGACAAGCAATCTGAACGTGCATTTTGTCATGCCGGCCAGGGCCGGGGTCCTTACGGTTACGGCAAGCATCGTGCATCAGACGCACCGTTCGGTCACGACGGAATGCAGAATAACGAACGATAAGGGCGAGCTGGTCGCGATCAGCACAGGATCGTTCCGAGTGAAATAAAGCAGCCTTGGCTGCTATGAAACAGGTGGTCTGCCAACGCTGGAGGGGCAGGCCATTTATTTTTTTGGTGAGCTGCAGCTACTCTAAAGGGAATACAGAAGAAAAAGGTGAATCACTTTGAGAATAAAAGTAATCATCTCATTATTGACCTTATTATTCGTGTTCGGAATCTTTCTTCAATTCATTATTTTCGACAGCAAATCTATTGAAACAAAGATTGTTGAACAGCTTACTATTCAAGATAATACGTTTAAAGAATTGGTTCATTATGACATGAAAAACAATAATATTTATGCCTTTTATACAAATACAGTATATAACACTTACCCTGGACTTGGATTAGGTGTATTAGAGAACAATAGAATGATGAAAGCGAACATAGTAGGAGGTATACCGATTGCTTCAAATAAAGGTTTTACATATGAAGTTGCTGAGTCCGAACAATTTAGCGTTGTTTACGGGACAATTACCAACCCTCAAATAACGACAATAGAGGTAAATGGGAAAAAGGTAATTTAGTAAGAGAAAGCGATTTTGCTCTATGGTATTATATCTGGGAAGATACTCCACTAAGCCTTTCAGTTCAAGCTAAGGATCAGGCTGGTAAGGTTCTGTCAGACGAAAAGTTGTTCTAACGATCCGGAATGCACACTGATTGATTTAGGTGCTGTGACTTATAACCGAGAAACAGGATGATATGATTCTGGTTGGAGTGATTCACCCTTACTCCTTGTCAGGTCGATAAAGCTGTGGTATAATAAAAATGCTGTTTTTCATGTAGAATCTAGAATGTCTCTTCAGATAATAAATTCAGATGTTTACATACGTAGGAGGTGGAAGTCATGGTTGTATTTTTTGAAGTGTTGCTTGTTATTTTCTCCATCGGGTTGATTACTGTCGTTCTTCTCCAAAAAGGGAAAAGCGCAGGTCTTGCCGGTGCCATCTCCGGCGGTGCGGAACATCTTTTTGGTAAAACGAAGGCTCGCGGTATGGATCTCGTACTGCAGCGTACAACGGTAGGTCTTGCAGCAGGATTTATGATTTTGGCCATCGTTGTTGCTATGTTGAAATAACAATTAATGTTACCCTCGCTTTTTCACTCTTGGAAGAGCGGGGGTTTTTTATTGCCTGAATTTCGGAATACATAGGTAAGGGCGGTGTTCGGAAGGATACCGGGGATTAAATTCGTGTATACTAGGGTATGAGTATATGAAGGTAAAGAATGGATAGCGGAACGATGAAATTGCAGGTTCCCCGAGGTGATAATGATGATAACTGAAGAAATATTACTGAATTTTATGCGGGAAACTGCATACAAACCGATGACGTACCAGGAATTGGAGCAGCATTTTGCCATTAAGGATGCCCATGAATTCAGGGAATTCCTGAAGCTGCTGAATGAGCTTGAGCAATCCGGAAAAATCATTCTGACCAGCACCGAGCGTTATGGCGTGCCGGAACGGATGAATTTGCTGCGCGGACGTCTGCAGGCACATGCGAAGGGTTTTGCCTTTCTGATTCCCGATGATCGCGAGCACCCGGATGTGTACATTCATGCCAATGACTTGAAGAGTGCGATGAATGGAGATATCGTGCTTATCCGGATCAGTTCCAAACAGAACGACGGCGGCAAAATGGAAGGCGAAGTGGTCCGTATCGTGACGCGCGCCGTCACCCAAGTCGTGGGTGTATTCCAGAACCATGAAGCCTATGGCTTCGTGCTGCCGGATGACAAGCGGATCAACCGGGATATTTTTATTCCGAAGCATGCGATGAACGGAGCCGTTGATGGCGTGAAGGTCGTGGTGAAGCTGGTGAGCTATCCGGAAGGAAGAGCTGCGGCAGAGGGCGAAGTGGTGGAGATTCTGGGTCACAAGGATGATCCGGGTGTCGACATTCTGTCCATTATCCGCAAGCATCAGCTGCCGGAAGGTTTTCCGGAGGAAGTGCTGGCTGAGGCGGATGCAGCGCCGGATTCCATTACGGAAGATGAGATTGTGCAGCAGGGACGCCGTGATTTGCGCGGCTTGAACATTGTGACAATTGACGGTGAAGATGCCAAGGATCTCGATGATGCGGTAAATGTGGAACGTCTGCCGAACGGGAATTACCGTCTAGGCGTCCATATTGCCGATGTCAGCTATTACGTCCGCGAGCGTTCCGAGCTGGATAAGGAAGCTTACAATCGCGGCTGCAGCGTGTATTTGGTGGATCGGGTGATTCCGATGCTGCCGCACCGCCTGTCTAACGGCATATGCAGCTTGAATCCGCAGGTGGATCGTCTGACGATGTCCTGTGAGATGGAATTCAACGATCAGATGAAAGTCGTGAAGCACGATATCTTTACGAGTGTTATCCGTACGAAAGAACGGATGACGTATAACAATGTGAGAAAAATCCTGGTGGATGAGGATCCGGAGCTGATCGAGCGCTATAGTGACCTCGTGGAGGATTTCCGCTTGATGCGCGAGCTCGCGCTGAAGCTGCGGAACCGCCGGATGCGCCGGGGTGCGGTGGATTTTGATTTTGTGGAATCCAAGGTCATTGTGGATGAGAACGGCAAAGCCGTGGATATCGTCAAAAGAGAACGCTCCATCGCGGAGCAGATCATTGAAGAATTCATGCTGGCGGCCAACGAAACCGTAGCTGAGCATTTCCACTGGCTGAAGGTACCGTTCATCTACCGGATCCATGAGGATCCGGATCAGGAGAAGCTGCAGAACTTTATGGCGTTTGCGGCCAATTTCGGGCATCAGGTGAAGGGACGGGGCAACTCGATCCATCCGCGTGCGCTGCAAAACCTGTTGGAAGCCATTCAAGGCACGAAGGAGCAAACGGTGCTCAGCACGATGATGCTCCGATCGATGAAGCAGGCGAAATATGATGCAGAGAGCACGGGCCACTTCGGTCTTGCGGCCGAATATTATTCTCACTTTACGTCTCCGATTCGGCGTTATCCCGATCTGGTCATTCACCGGGTCATCCGGGAAGTGCTGGAGAGTGGCGGCGCGCTTAATGAGAAGCGCCATGAGCATCTGGCCGGTCGGATGGCTGACATCGCTCAGCAATCCTCGGAGCGCGAGCGTGTAGCCGTGGATGCGGAGCGCGATACGGAAGCGCTCAAGAAAGCCGAGTTCATGCTGGATAAGGTCGGCGAAGAGTTCGAAGGCATTATCAGCAGCGTGACCAGCTTCGGCATGTTCATTGAGCTGGAGAATACGGTCGAAGGCTTGATTCGTCTCAGCGCGATGACCGACGATTATTATCACTTCGATGAGGGCCATATGGCGCTGATCGGGGAGCGGACCTCGAAGGTATACCGCATCGGTGATGATGTGAAGGTTCGCGTGGCGAAGGTGAACATGGACGATCACACCATCGATTTTGAGATGGTGGACATGAAGCCGCGCCGCCAAGGGCGCGGCGAAGGCGACCGCGGCGGCAATGGCGGCCGCGGATTTGGTGCCCGCGATGGCGCAGCCCGCGGGGGCAAGGGCCGCGGCGGCAAACGCGGCGCGGCTGAAGGCGGCGCGCCAGGCGGGCGCCGCAGTGACAGCGCCGGAGGCCAGGGCGGCCGCGGCAAGCGCGGCGGCGAGGCGCCGGCAGGTGCGAGTGCTGGCGCAGGCGCAGGCGAGCAGCAGGCGTCGAACTTCGCCTTTGGCTCCGGCAAAGGCGGATACAGCTCCGCTGGGGGCGGCGCTCTCGGCTTTGACCGCAATGCACGCAGCTCTGGCGGTGCCGGTGGGAAGAACCGACGCAAGAAGACGTCGGGCAGCGGCATTTTCATCGGCGAAGGTCCAACTCCAGGCGGCAACGTTGGAGGGAACTCCGGCGGAGGCGGCGGTGGCCGTAAACGGAAGAGCCAAGGCGGAAACGGCACGGCCGCTTTTGTACGCAAGAAGAAAAAGTAAGAATGCTCTCCTGATCCATCGAGGGAGTCGCTTGCCCCGCCTTGCTTTTGGAGGCGGACGTTTGATACAATGGACTTCTGGTGAGATTGCAATTGGCGGTCTGCCGGAAGTCCTTTTTCCATTATCATTGTTGATGACAAGGGGTGAGACCATGGGTAAGAAAAGTGACGGGAAGGTTCTGGCCCAGAACAAAAAAGCTTCCCATGATTATTTCATCGAGGATACGTATGAAGCCGGGATGGTGTTGACCGGAACGGAGATCAAATCCATACGGAACGGCCGTGCCAATATTGGAGATGCGTTCGCTACCATTCGGAATGGCGAGATTCATATTCATAACATGCATATCAGCCCGTTCGAGCAGGGGAACCGCAACAACCCGACGGACCCTACGCGGACACGGAAGCTGCTGCTGCATAAGGAGCAGATCCGCAAGCTGCTGGGCCTGTCCAAGCAGGATGGCTACGCGATTGTACCGTTGAAGATTTATATCCGTAACGGCTATGCGAAGTTGTTGCTGGGCCTTGGTAAAGGTAAGCGTCAGTACGACAAGCGTGCCGATGCCGCCAAGAAGGACGCACAACGCGATATCCAGCGTGCGCTGCGCGAGAAGCAGAAGATTGCACGGTAATCACGGTTATTCGTGGTATGCTGTTTAAGAAATCAGCATAATGTTTAATGTTAACAGTGGGATGGCAGCTTTTAGCTGTGTTACCTGCAATGTATATATCATTTTGATGTCGAATGTGATATACTAAGTGATGTAAGAGATCAATAAGATCTTTGACAATCGGCATACAGTTGGCGCATTCTTCTTTCTTGGAGGGAAAGAGTGTGCGGCATCAATCGACTGCTATGGCTGAATATTCTTTGATTTAATCCGATAGCCCTTTTTGGCAGGAACGCTAAGGTGCGAAGCATCGGCATTTCTCCAACTTAAGGGGGCGTTTTTGGATTCGACGGGGATAGTTCGGGCATGAGTAGCGGGTAGTGGGGACGCGTCCACTTCATCAACGCTAAAGCCAATTAAACGGCAAACAACAAAACAACTACGCTTTCGCAGCTTAATAACCTGTGAGCGTGCTCTCGCTCTGTATCGCCCATGTACCGGGATGAGGGCTCAACTTTAGTGGGATACGCTGTCTAGTCTCCGCCTGGGGCTAGCTGAAGAAGACAATCAGGCTGACCTGAAGGGAATCCGGTGACAGGGAGTTCCTAGGGTGACATTAAATCTGTCACTACACCCGTAGAAGCTTGTGTTGTCGTTATCTTCGGACAGGGGTTCGACTCCCCTCGCCTCCATACATAACAATGATAGAGCCATCAGCCAGTGATCTGGTTGGTGGCTCTTCTGTTTATGATATAATAAGCGTAATTAGAAAACTGGAGGGGACTCAGGATGGTTGCCAATCGAGAGCAGCTTCAAGAAATTCTGAAAAAAAGCGAATCAACATGCACGCAAGAAGCCAGGGGCATCCATTTACTATATCAAGAATAATAAACGAGTACGCGAGGATGCTAACGGAAATAAGTTCGAAATCTCATCTATGCTGCAACCGGAAAACGACATGAGCTCGAATATCATGAATAAGCTAAAACCAGTTATGACGTTATCTTCGGACAAGGGTTCGACTCCCCTCGCCTCCACCATGATGAACACCATCCGTATGAGGATGGTGTTTTTGTTTTATATTAATACTATAGGCAAGAACATGTCTTACAGGTGGAGTGAAATCGATGAATCATAGTCATGATGGAGAGGAACCACTGATAACGGTACTCAATATGGATGGTCAACAACTAACGCCATGTTTGCCCCATCGGGCTTGGCGGGAAGTTGAGCGATCGCGAGCTGTCTGGATTGATGAGCAGACGATCCAACTACTTTATAATCCGTTCTTATTTCGGCACTATCGAAAAGCCGCACTGAAACGAGATCATCACACTTGTTTGTGGTGCGGACGATACGCCACGACAGTGGACCATGTTATCCCTGCAAGCAAAGGCGGCTCGGATCTTCCGCATAACCTGATCGCTTCATGCAGCGAATGCAATACTAAACGAGGAGACCGTTCTGCATTATCCTATCTCAAAGAAAACGCGAACCTTGTTCCAAATCTTATGAAGCTCTACTGGCGTATCTTTAAAGCTAAATACAAACATCGTCTAATGAAAAAGGGACACGTAAGTAAAGCGTAGATTTATGATTCGGGAATCGTGATCTAATGAGCTTCAATGATTGCAGCCGTTTTTAACGATCGAATTGATGATTAACCATATCTACAGTAAAATCTTCGGCTTTTTCGTATCCATTCTAAGGTGCAGTCCATTATAACGAACAAATATTAACCAGTGCTAGAATAAGCATCTTCGCCAAAGGCGGAAGATTGAGGTGATGGATAGCAGATTCGGGAAATCTGCTTCCATCTCACGTTCTAACCATGTAAAACCACAACCACATGAAGTTGTGGTTTTTGCTGTGTACGTTTAAAAATGTAAATCCTTAGCCATAAGTTTGCAAAGCAAGACACCTCACTCAAAGAGCGTTAAATGCACGTTATGCTGAAGAAGGGCCTAGAGGTCCTTCTTTTTTGCTTTCTTTTTTCTGACATTTGTCATAACCGGCTTGTGACAACCCACACTAATTGGTTCTCGCGCTTTTTCAATATAATGAGGACATCAAGTAACGAAAGAAGAAATTAGCGGAGGTTAGGACAAAATGACAAAGGCGATTGAATGTATAAATCTAGTGAAGAAATTCGGCGACTACTGTGCCGTTGATCATATGAATCTATCATTTGAGAAAGGTCAAATAACAGCATTGCTCGGACCGAATGGTGCAGGGAAGACAACAACCATTTCCATGATACTCGGAATGATCAAGCCAACATCAGGAGAAGTCAGGGTCTTGGGGATGCCGTCTGGAACAAAAGAATTACGGCAACGCGTTGGAGCGCTTTTGCAGGATGTTAAAGCAGCAGATGGACTTACGGTCAAAGAAGTGCTTCAATTGTTCCGCAGTTATTATCGTAATCCGATGTCGCTAGAGCGATTGTTAGACATTTCGGGTCTGCACGCGGATCAGAAACGACGCGCATCCTCCCTGTCTGGAGGACAACGCCGTAGATTAGCCTTCGCCCAAAGTTTGGCGGGAAATCCAGAGCTTCTCCTGCTGGATGAACCAACAGTCGGAATGGATATCGAGGCTCGAGGTCGCTTTTGGGACACCATCCAAGCGCTGGCAAGTGACGGACGTACTGTGCTCTTAACTACACATCATTTAGAGGAAGCTGATGCTGTCGCAGATCACATCGCGGTAATCGCCAGTGGACAGGTTGTTGCGGAAGGGACTCCAGAACGTTTAAAGGCTCAAACAGCGCTTAGAACCGTTTCATTTCGAGCGGCGAACGCGCCAGCCCAGCAGGAATGGCTCACATTACCTGGTGTAGAAAAGGCAGAGTGTAGCGGCGAGCGAATTCGTCTGTATGCTCAAGAGACCGATGTATTGTTATTTACACTGATGCAGTCTGAATGGGGAATTTCCAATATTGATATACATTCCGCCAGTTTAGAAGATACATTCCGAAGTCTTACAGGTTCAAATAAACCAACGATTATACGATAATAAACATTTTTAGGAGGAAAATAGCCATGTTACATATGTTTGTTGCCCAGACCAAAGCAGAAAGTATACGAATTATCCGTAGTCCATTCTTCTTGCTCTTCTCTATTGCGATGCCGCTTGCTTTCTACTTTTTATTTGCGAGTATGAATGGGGTAGATCAATCGATTCAATCCACAACTTGGGGTGTCTTTTCATTGATGTCAATGACGGCATTCAGTTTGATTGGTACAGCCGTATCTCAATTCGGTATCCGTCTATCGTTCGAGCATCAAGACGGGTGGGTACGCTTGTTGAAGTTGACTCCACTATCTCCTGTAGTCTGGATTGGCAGCAAAATCGTATCGCAAATGGCTGTTCACTTGATCGTCATTGTTGTTATATTTGTATCTGCTGGCCTTGTTCATGATATACAATTGACAGCCGGGCAATGGATATTATGCGGACTATGGTTATGGATTGGGAGCATATCTTTTCTGGCGCTTGGTGCCTTGTTAGGAACGCTTAAAAATGCGAACACCTCCGTTGCCATCGGAAATGTATTACAGATGGGGCTTGCCATTGTGGGGGGGCTTTGGATGCCGCTTAGTACTTTGCCAAGTTGGATGGGCTCGGTCGGGGAATGGCTTCCATCTCACCGTTACGCCAATGGGGCATGGAATATGATCGCTGGACAAAATCCAGCAAGTATCGATTTCATAATTTTGACAGGATGCGGTCTCCTCTTTATGCTACTATCAATCTATATATATAATCGACGGGATGCGGTCTAATTGAATAGAGAAAAGTGGCGTCTCTTTCCAAAATCGGAAGGAGTCGCTCCTTATATTTTGTTAACAAATGTAATGATACCCATGTACTTTTTACTCTATGAGCCATCAAGTATACAGTGGCTTGGCTTTGTTCTGTTAGGCATATTCGTTCTATTGTTTCGACAATCCTACTTTTATTTAAAGTGGGCCACGCCAATATTGATCGTTCAGGTGGGTATACTTTTGATTTTAGCAGCTGTATTTCACCCTATGTATACGTTTATGGGTTTTATGATAGCTGCTCCGCTGAGCAAACAAAAGCTGCCGATATTACTCTCTATAACGATCGTTTTTACTGTAGCTATGGGATTTATCGCTGTTCCTTACTTGGATCGGATGGGCAGCCTAGTATGGATAGGGCTGGTGCCTATGTTTGGCATCTGTATTCTGCCGTATATTATTCGAACGTCGACCCGATTTCAACAGAAGTCTGCGCGGCTGCGGGCAGAAACGGCCGAACGAATGGCACAGCAGGAGGAGCGCCAGCGGATCGCACGAGAATTGCATGATACATTGGGACATACGCTGTCATTGATCGCACTAAAAGGCGAGGTCGTTGAGAAATTGGTCAATCGTCAACCCGAGAGAGCGATAGAAGAGGCTCGTGAAATACGAGAAACGGCACGCGCAGCCTTGAAACAAATGCGGGAATTGGTTACGGAGATGAAGGTTACATATCTCGCTGACGAATATAAGCATGCTGTATCGTTATGTTCAGCAGCGGGCATACCGCTTTTATTTCAATATCAATCGATTTCAGATCCCAGACCTTCTAATGTAGGGACGGAAGACGCTTTAGTGAACAATCCGCTTCCTTTAACACCCTTGCAGGAGACGATTTTAGCGATGTGTTTTCGCGAGACGATTACTAATGTGGTTCGACATAGCCGAGCAACAAAATGCAGCGTTCTCCTCGACATTCAGGAAGGGGAAGTTCGTGTATCCGTAAGTGATGACGGTATTGGGGCAGATATGGATCAATTCTATACTAGCAGTAATGGCCTCGCCGGATTGCGGCAACGGTTGGTTATGATCGATGGTCGTATGTCGCTGTCTTCGTCCCCAGGCAAGGGGACGAAAGTCACCTTACATATACCTAGGGTAATACGAAATGAAAAGGTAGGTAGTGCTTAGATGATTCGTATTGTTTTGGCAGAAGATCAAAAGTTATTAAGGGGAGCACTGGCAACGTTACTCTCGTTAGAAGATGATATTGAAGTCGTCGGTCAAGCTGAAAATGGGGAAGACGTGATGTCCATGATTCAGCAATATGAACCCGATGTAGCTGTTCTGGATATTGAGATGCCGCTGAAAACGGGGCTAGATATTGCGGAATTAATTCAAAAAAATAAGTCAGCTTGTCGTGTCATCATCTTGACGACATTCGCGCGTCCTGGATATTTCCAGCGGGCTATGCAGGCAGGAGTTTATGGATATCTTCTTAAAGATACGGGCAGCGAGGAACTGGCCGATGCAATTCGTCGAGTCTATGATGGGAAACGTGTCATCAATTCAGAATTATCGCTCGCGGTATGGGATGATCCATGTCCATTATCACCCAGGGAGCGTGAAGTCATGAAGTTGGCTGCCCAAGGCTTAGTTCTTCAAGATATTGGAGCACAGCTGTTTCTATCCTATGGAACGGTACGTAACTATATGTCAGAGGCGATTGGGAAGCTTGGGGCGAATACACGGATCGAGGCAATCGATATCGCACGTAGCAAGGGATGGTTGGACTAAGGAGAACTCCGAGGTATGGAGGTAAGCGGATCACCCCATTCAAGGGATGATGCAGCCAGCCCATAGAGAGCTTTAGAAGCTCTCTTTTTTATGATCCGCTGCTTAGCATACCGTAACCTAATCAATACACTGCGGCGAATTGTGGATTTGCATAGCCACGGTTCGCCTCCATACATACCATCAGAAAAGCGACCGTTATCGGTCGCTTTTCTTGCTGTGAAGAGGCAATGTCTCCGAGCTCTCAAAATACTAAATATGCTCTCGCTCTTCATTGCCCATGTACCGGGGAGTTTCTTGGGTGACATCAAAACTGCTCGTAGAAGCCGATGTGATACTATACCTTCTCCCTTCATACCCCATAAAAACCCGCTCATTGAGCGGGTTTTTTCTCGTTGTATTTATGGTTCTGTATAAGTTAAAAGAAGAACGTCTTTTTATCATTGGGCAATCTTTTAATTTGATATGAGTTCAAATAATAGATTTTCGAGGGAAAATATTCCAATTTATCTAAAATAGTATATACTAAATAACAGGAGGTGACCCATATTATGGAATAATACAACAGTTTTTTGCTATTTAAAACAAGAAGACTTTGGTGCGCGGCTCTCAAATCAGTCAATACATAGGAAAATAAAGCAAATTTCAATTCTATATTAGGAGGAACGCTTGTGAAAAAAAGTTTAAAAACACTTTCTGGGTTATTAGCGCTCGTCATACTATTCATTTCCTTTATACCGGCAGCCCAGGCCAACGCCGATAGTGATCCGGTTGCAATCGAAAAGCTGTCGTATTTAAGCGGTGAAGAACAGTTAGACGCCCTTTTAGAAAATGGACTCGTATTGCCTGAAGCATTTGAACAGGACGAGTATACGGTAAATGCCGTAAAAACGATCGTAGCTGATATTCAACGAGGAGTAACGACCGTAGACCGCATACCGTATAACTATACGGAGTTAGCGGAGCTGGCCAAGAGAATCCTGGATGTGTCCGGGCAAGAAAGCATATCTGCTTTAGCGAACTATACGTTAAAAGATAGTACGGTAATAGGAACATGGTCGAACAGCTATACAGGATATAATTGCTACGGGTATTCCATAGGCGTGCATGTCTTTCAAAATCCGGGCTATCATTCCAATCAGAGCTTCAACATGAATCTATCGATTGCAAGTATGGCAGATTTAGTCGTTGATGATCTGGAGGCCCTTGGATATTGGGGTTATAAGACAGCGACTAAACCATCATCGTTAGCTAATTATGAACGTGTGGTGGCAATCCGAAAAGGAAGCGTCGATTACCATTTCATGAAAGGAACGACGACGGCTTCGGATTGGACTCATAAGCCAGGAGGGACGAATCCTTTGAGATGGAATTATTCTTCGCCTGGGTATAAAACTTGGACAAATGAATATTCCTACAATAATGTAAGTTATCAAGGAGACATCACCTACAATAGCTCCATTTATTACATCATCTATTGGCCTAAAAACGTCGGTCCACAGCCTGACAAGATTGATTTTTCAATTTGAGTGAAAAAGGCGATTCTTTTCCAGTAGTCGCCTGCGTCAAGAGCTAATCCTAAGGAATGGAATTGTTTTTCTTGGAGGTTTTGGATTCAAAGGAATTTCCTTTTCAATTTATCGGTGATTTGAAGTTGATTTTACCCTTATTCGTACACAGGAGGTGCCGGGTTGATGTCCAACATAATCAAAGTCGGCGGACTTAAATTACTGTTCATCTGTGCGGGCCTGGGATTGATTCTGCTTGGCGCCGGGTGCGCTCCGAAGACGGAGGAAGATGTGAAGCCGGAGGTTGTAAACGTACCTGCGGAAGAAATGATCGCCATACTTTGGAATAAAGGATGGTCACCGGCTATCAGCGTCACTCGGGGCATTCCGTTTGAACTGAGCGGCAGTGATGAAATCACGTATGACATATCAGGCGATACCGACTACTTATGCGCGGAAATCAAAGGCAGGCTTGAAAGCATGAGCAAGACGGGAACCTCAAGGAAAGCGGGAGAGCAATTTTACTGGAGCCCTCTCTGCGGGGATCCTCCTGCTGATCTCGCCGAAATTGGAACCTCATGGGTCACCGTCGTTCGTAAACAGGATGGGTATTCGTCCGGAATGGTTCTGGTCAGGATCTCGCCGGAGCGAGACAACGGGAATGGAGGATTGACGTTCAAGGCAGACATCATCGCGAGTTTGGCTTTTCCCCAACAAGACGGGGCTTACCAAGACATTTCTGACGAGGATTTAAAGGAACTTGAAGCCACCTACAAAAATTGAAAGGACAGAGGTTCCATTCCCCACTCAAAGATTATTTGCTGATTTAGAAGTATGAATTGTCCATAAAATGTATGCAAAAGTCATCAGCCGATGTTCGGGTTGGTGACTTTTCCATTTGTGGTATAATAACCCGAAATGTCCACATTAACTGAAGATTGGCTGGTGAATTGGAATGAGCGAAAAATTCTGGTTAGTGGTACAGTATCCTCTGAAAAGTGCAAAAGGCAGCCAGCGCGACCACTGGTTAAGAGAAAAAGTAATGGAATATTTAGAATTATCTCTAGCGGATGCCGATTTAGGCCATGTCGACGGCTTTGATATGGGGACATGCATGTCCGACCCGAAGAAGTATGCGCTTAATATATTTTGTGTTGTTACGGAGGAAGAACGGGGTATAGCCTTGGTAAAAAGAGTGATAAAAGAGAGTCGGCTTGATTATACCCGCATAAAAATGGCTACCATGCCCTATGGAAAAGAAGAAGAAACCTATACTCTGAAGTATGCCTATAAGAAGGGCGTTACCGATTTTTCACTATAGTTAATATTGTGTTTAAATGTCGTTCGGCGAGTTGGTCATAGTGTCTTCGCTTCAATAAGTTCATCAGAGCCAGGCCCATTCCTAGCCTAAAGTCTAGGTTCAGATACCCCCTAAGACGGTTATGTCAGCCAAATAACGCGGATATAATGGATTTATAACTCGGAGCGTGACTTATGAAAGCCATAAGGGGTGTTTGAATATGAAGGCAACAGAAGCGACTGCCATGTCGCGGGCAGGCAAGGTGAATTGGGTGCTTTTTAATCCGAAAACCTATGCAACGATTCTCTATTTATTGCTATCTCTCCCGTTAGGGATTATTTATTTTACAGTAGCGATAACGGGACTTACATTATCCATCGGTTTGACTCCGATATTTATCGGAATACCGCTGTTTTTTGGAGTAGCTAAGCTGTTGAATGGGATTGTGATTTTTGAACAAAGCATGATTAGACAAATTTTAGGTTTACCTAATCCTACTGTATCGTATACCTACAATCACCAGTCTGAAGCTGGGCAGAATTGGTTGAAACGAATGGTTAGCGGATTTGACGGAGCGCTCTTTATTCGAAATCTGCTGCTCGTATTACTAAGATTTGTTACAGGCATCGTATTCTTTGTTATTATGGTGACGGTGATTTCACTGGGACTCGGATTGATTGCTCTTCCGGTCGTGCATATCATTTTGATGAATGAACTGCAGCTTGATATTTTGGAGAATAGCTTGTTCAGTTATTTTCATATCGATTGGACCTATAATCAGCAATACCTGCTGTATATAGGCGTAGGCCTTATCCTGTTCTGGGTTGCGCTGCGCGTTGTGAATGGGCTTATGCAAATTCTGCGCAGAATCATGTATGTGGATGAGCCCTATCAGCAGCCGTCAGTGCCGCCGATGGAAGCACAAATCCATGCGCCCGTTCAGTCGCAATATTACGAGTACCCAGAGGATCACCCCACTCAAGGGATGATGCAGCCAGCCCATAGAGAGCTTTAGAAGCTCTCTTTTATACAAACCTAGTACTTGGTGTTTGATAGACGAGTAACGAAATGGAATACTTGGCGGTGAATTGTGGTTTTACACAGCCGCGACGCCTCCATGCATAGAACCCGCTCACTGAGCGGGTTTTCTCCATTTTTAAATAGGCAAATGAACCCATCGGTTGAGGTTCATTTGCCTATTTATAATTTTTTAGGAGTACCCCCGCTAGTATTTAAGCGTGTTATGGTTTCGGTCTTGGCAAAAAGGGGTGTTCCAAGGGTCCGAAGATCGGTGTGGCACCCTTTCTACATTTCGGACTCCGCACTTTGGCTTGGCGGTCTTCCCGTAATTTTCTTGAAAACCTTGGAAAAGTATTTACTGTCCGAGAAGCCCAGCTGATAGGCCAAATCCGCCAGTTTCACATCGGGATTGCGGCGGAGCATCTCTTCGGCCCGCTCGACGCGCAGCTTGTTCACCAGCTGATTAAACGGCATTCCCGTTTCTTTTTTGATCAGCTGTCCAAGGTAGATGCTGTTATGATGAAAGATTTTGCTCAGCATGTTCAAGGTCAAGGGCTGATTCAGATGATTCTCGATATACTGGATGACGTACGTCGCTTTGCTTCCCGAATCGGAGGCCGGTTCTGCCATTGGGGCCAACGCGTCCAGCATGTCCTGTCTCGAGGAAAAGGCAAGCGCGGCCAGCAGTGCTGCATCCATCTGCTCCTGCATGTCATAATAGGCAGCGTCATAATCCGAATACCACTTGATCACGGTTTTGATGAAGGTATCGAGTTGACCAGGTGTCGGAGCTGAGGCGAGGCATTGATCGAGCTGTTCGGTAACATAAGCGAGTGCGCCTTTGTAATCATGCAAGGAGAGATGCATGCCGATGGCCTGCTGATCCTTCAGGGTCAAGAAAGGGGCATGCCCTGCAGGGGCTGCCGTGAATCGGCCGGGATACAGCTGCCCGTATAAACCGCTGATCGTTTCCATTAGCTCCAGCTGCATGCCGGACAGCGACCGAAAGGGCTTGCTGGCCGCATGCGAAGATCGAATACCGTCTTCCCGAAGTAGCTGCGAAACCAGGTCCGTAACCGAATCGGAATGTTCATATGGAGAAATGACAGCGAGCATGGTGTCCGATGGAAGGAATAAATGGCATGCCAGACGATAAGAATGACGGAGGGCATCTTCAAACTCCAGGATATCTTCGATGGAGAATTCGCATAATCTCCCATCCTCTTGAAGCGGCAGTTGAAACAGGAGCCATTGGTAGGAGGAAGGAAAAGAAAGATCAGCTAAAGCTTCACCTGATTGTATGCAAGAATCAGCCCCCCGAATGATGGCAGACAATAGCCCGCTGGCGATCCGCTTGGATTCAAGCATCTCCAGGATACGGGCCGAGCGGCTCATTTGCGAGAATGTTTCCTGCTCTTTTAAATTTCCGATCACTTTTTGCAAACTGTTCAATAGCTCTTCGTCCTGAATCGGCTTCAACAAATAACCTGCCACGTCATAATCGATAGCTTTCTTCAGATATATAAAATCGTTATAGCCGGAGATGATGATGATTTGCAGGGGATACCTGTGGGAGCGCAGCTGCTCGATAAGCGCGATTCCGTCCAGGATGGGCATTTTGATATCCGTGATCATGATATGCGGCGCTTGGCTTCTAATCAGATCCGGAACATCGCTGCCGTCATGGCAAACGCCGCAAAGCTCCAGGCCAAGCTCGTCCCATGGAATGCGACTCTCCAGGGCTTTGCAAATAATAGGGTTATCGTCCGCGATTATGACTTTATACATAAGCATCTTCCTTTCGGATCGGAACTAATAATACCATTCGCATTCCCTGTAAAGGGGCGGATTGAAAGTCCATAACGTAGGAATCCCCATAGAATAAAGCGAGTCGGGAATGGACATGTCGCAGCCCGATGGAGGTGTCTGGAGAAGCCAGCGTTCTTTTCTCCACCTGTCTCAGGCTTTCTCTCAAACGGATCTGTTCATCGGAGGACATCCCCTTGCCGTTATCGCTCACTGCGATGCGGACATAGCCATCCTGAATGCCGCTCTGGATCTGGATCAAGGGGGAATTGCCCGGCTGTTTGCCGAACCCATGCTTGAAGCAGTTTTCGAGCAGGGGCTGAAGCGCCATTTTGGGTATGAGCTGGTGCAGCGTATCTGGATGGAGGCTCATGTCCACGTGGATATGCGGATAAAAAGAGCTGATCTCGGCGATATACACATAATCTTTCAGATGCCTGATTTCCTGCTCCAGCGTCACGATGTCCTGAGGCTGAAGGCTGTAGGTAAACAGAGCTCCGAGCTTTTGGCACATGATGCTGGCGGTTTTGGAGCCGTCGATGATCGCCTGGCTGGAGATGGTCTCCAGGGCATTATATAGAAAATGCGGATTGATTTTTTGCTGCAGGGCATCCAGCTCCGCCTGCGTCTTCAAAAGATTCATTTCGTAGTTTTCCTTCAGGAGGTCCTTGGTGCCGGCAACGAGAATATTGAAGGAATTTTTGAGGTCATGAAGCTCGATGATGTTTCCCTGATAGTCTGCGGTAACTTCCAAATTGCCTCTGGACACCTGCTTCATGGCTTTCATCAGCAAATAGATTGGGCGTGTAAACCGCTTCATGGAAACAAGCGAAATGATGAAAATAATGAACAGATACACAGCCATGATCGCCAGAATGACCACGATGATCATGCTAATCTGCTTGATAAAAAGCTGCTCCGGCACGTAGCTCTCGATCGTGATGCCCGTAAACGGCGAAATCTGGCGGCTGAACAACTTGCTGTCTGACGAGGACGGCTGACTCTCAGGGGCCATATTGCTGAACAAGATCTCTCCAGACGGATCGTGAATCCGGATCGGAATCGATGGATGAATCCGTTCGACCATATCCCTGAAATCCGGGTAGGTAATATCCATGATGACATAAGCGATCGGCTTTCGGGTCTGGATGTCGGGAATCGGTTTGATGATGGAGATGGCTTTTTCGGCCGAGATATAGTAATCACGCTCATTATTGAAGAAAAACTGGCTCTTCTCCGGATTTTGTTCGAATGTCTCGTACCAAACGGCGTCCATCGGGATAAAGTTATCGTTAATGTCTTCTTTCGTTGAATTGACGGGCAAATGTCCTTTTTGACCCACGACGCAAAACTGCAGTCCGTCCTGAAACATGGTCATGTTCTTCAGCGTGGTGGACATGCTGCGGAACGCATGGGTGGCAGCGCTGGAATCGTAATTGGGAACCGCGTAATAGAGCGTAAGCGGCAGAACGACGCTGTTGTCGGTCGTAATGATGTTTTGCGTGTTTTCCACCGACCGAAAGAACGAATCCAGTTGATCGTTAATGAGGCTGATGGCTTCGTTATTGTATTTCATGATCTCGTTCCTGGAGTAGACCGAAAGCATGATGAGCAGGGGAACGGTAATCACGATGACGGAACAGACGATGTAAGCGACCGTCCTGCGGTATAAATAATTGAAAAAATGCGTTTTTCCAATCAAAGCCTAACCTCCTGTACCTAAAGCACCTAAGATTTTTCCACCCTAATGCTAAGATTCGTCGGTGTTCCAGCCGAGGGATTTTGTATATCATGAACTCATCACATTCAATGTAAGTGCTTACAATACTGGGTTTTCTGTCAAAAGTAGATACGGTACCGTTAATCTACAGTAAAATCAGTTTTTAATCAACGCTTTATTCATGCGCTGCACTGCAGAACAGCGCATCGAAAAAAGAGTTGCGCGAGATTTACGAATGGGAGGGTCTTCGAGTGATCAAAAACTTCAAAGGACTTGCATTAACGCTGATTGCAGCTATGCTATTGGCCCTATTATCGGCGTGCTCCGGATCTTCGGGCAAAGAGGGAGCTTCCGGTACGGATCAGCCGGCTGCAGGTAAAAGAGTGACGATTACGGCCTGGCATGGTGCATCCGGAGAGAGCGCGAAATTTTTAGAAAATATCGTTAAGCAGTATAACGAATCGCAGTCCAGCGCCACGGTAAAGCTCGTATTCGTGGACACGGACAATATGGTGACCAAATTAACCGCGGCGGCTGCAGGCAATGCATTGCCGGAAGTCGGGATGCTGATGTGGCCGATGTGGCTCGGACCGCTGAAGGATGTCGTCAAACCGCTGGATGAATACATCCAGGCCGAGCCGGATAAGTGGAATGAGGATGATTTCCTGAACGGTCTGATTGACGGTAACGTGCGTTTTGACGGAGTAACCTACGGTATTCCGATCGAGACGAACAATCGTGCGCTCTATTACAACAAGAAGCTGTTTGAAGAAGCGGGCCTTACCCCGCCGAAAACTTGGGATGAGCTGGTCGAAGCGGCACAGAAGCTGACGGATCCAGCTAAAAAGAGATGGGGAATGTCCCTGCCGACGACGCAGGGCGGAGCGCTGGATGCCGCTTGGGCACCCTTTATGTGGCAGGCCGGGGGCGACTATGTCAATGCGGAAGGTACGGAGCTGCAGTTTAACGGAGAAGGCGGCATTGCCGCAACCCAGTTCTTCGCCGACCTGATCAACAAGCATAAAGTGGCCAGCCTATCGCCGCCGCAGAACGGATTCCAGTCCGGCATGATCGCCATGAGCATATCGGGGCCTTGGTCGATCCCAACGCTGAACGCCAACGAAAAGCTGGATTACGGCATTGCGCCGCTGCCGGAAGGAACGAAGGGCAAGGCGACGATTTTGGGCGGCACGAACAATTTCATTTTCAAAACGACTCCCGAAAAGGAAAAGGCGGCCTGGGATTTTCTGACCTGGTTGTCCACGCCGGAAAAAACGGCTGAATTCGCGGTCGGCTACGGTTCGATTCCGATTCGCAAGAGCAGTTCGGATGCCGCTGTTTGGAAGGACTTCGTCAAAGAGAATCCGGATATTCAGGTTCATATCGACGGGTACCAGTACGGCAGATACCAGCCTTTCAACGTGCTCACTCTTACGGAGATCACCGAAGTTATCACTTCGCATATCGAAGCTGCCATGCATAACAAAGAAACGGCTGAAGAGGCCATGAAAAAAGCGTATGAGGAAAGCAAGCCATTATTGAAAACATGGTCCTCATCTAAATAGGCTCAGGAGCGGGAGATTGGGTGTAATAATACGTCATCTGTCTCCTTCCTTCTTTCCTGATTAAGCGCGTGCGAGGTGGTGCAAACATGAAACGGTTTAAGCGTATGTTCGGCAAGGATGCGGCGGTCGCATGGATGCTGATCGCGCCAAATGTCATCTGGATCGCGGTATTTACGCTGTTCGCCATATTTTATTCGTTTTATTTGAGTTTTACCGAGGTCGATTTATTCGCGAATCAATTCACGCTCGTGGGCCTGGATAACTACACGCAATCCTTTGCGGATCCCGTGTTCACTAAGTCCATCGTTAATACGACCGTGTTTACGATATTTACGGTGGCCTTCTCCATGGCTATTGCGATCGTGGTGGCCGTGCTGCTCAACAGCAAAATCAAAGGCCGAAAGCTCATGCGTTCGGCATTCTTTCTTCCTTCCATCCTGCCGATTATCGCCGTGGCGCAGGTTTGGATATGGATTTATGAACCGAGTTACGGACTCCTGAATTATTTTCTGGAGAAAATAGGGGTCGGAAACCCGAGCCATCCCTTTCAATGGCTTGTCTCGCCGGATACGGCGATGCTGTCGGTCATCATTTTCTCGATCTGGAAGTCGTTCGGCTATAACATGGTCATCTACCTGGCCGCGCTGCAGGGCGTATCCAGATCCTTATATGAAGCTGCGGAAATCGACGGCGCGAATGCCATCCAGAAATTTTTCCGCATTACGATTCCGGGGCTCAGACCAGCCACATTTTTCATCTTGATTACATCCATTAGCGGTTCCTTCCAGACCTTTGGCGAGATTTATGCCTTGACGAACGGCGGACCGATGAACCAGACGAATATGATTGCCTATTACATCTACCAATACGCGTTCGAGTTTTTCAAAATCGGCAGGGCTTCGGCGGTGAGCGTGCTGCTGTTTATACTGCTGTTCGCCATCACGATCTGGCAGTGGAACTCGTATCAGAAGAAAGAGGATTGAGTTGCAGGAGGTTTAACGGATGAGAAGACCAACACACATAATCGGGATGCTTGTCGTGTACGTGATCCTGTTTTTGACGGTTGTGACCACCCTGCTGCCATTAGTTTGGATGATTACGACTTCAATCAAAACGCCGGGAGAGGTATTTGTGTATCCCCCCAAGTGGATTCCTACCGAATTTGCCTGGTCCAACTACAAAACGGCTTGGGAGATGGCACCCTGGAATAGATACTTTTTGAATACTGTTTTCTATACAGTGAGTACCGTGGCAGGCGTTCTGATCACGTCCGTTGCGAGCGGATATGCCTTTTCCAAGCTGGAATTCAAGGGGAGAAAGACGCTTTTCCTGGCTTACATCGGGACGATGATGGTACCCTCGCAGGTAACGATCATTCCGGTATTTATGATTCTTTCGCAAATGAACTGGGTGGATACGTATGCAGGCCTGATCATTCCCGGTCTTACCAGCGCCTTTGGCTGCTTCCTGATGAGGCAGTTCATTACGGGCATCCCGACAGAGCTGATTGAGTCGGGCCTGATTGAAGGAGGAGGTCATATGCGTATACTGGCTTCGATCGTAACACCGCTTCTGAAGCCGGCTGTAGCGACGCTGGGGATATTCACGTTTATGGGGACATGGAACAATTTCTTCTGGCCGCTGATCGTCACGAATAGCGACGAGCTTCGTACCGTGCAGGTAGGGCTCAGCTCTTTCCAGAACCAGTACGGGGACGGCGATTGGGGAGCGATGATGGCAGCTGCGACCATGGTCAGCGCTCCGGTGCTCATCCTTTTCTTTTTCGCCCAGAAGTACTTCATTGAAGGCATTGCGATGACAGGAATCAAGGGATAACCTTGTCAACACGTTAACAAGCTTGGAAGGAAGTGAAGAGGTTGGATTTTAATATATTCAATTCACCTTCGTTGGTGCTGGCCGAGACCGAACAGGGCTGGGAGAAGCTGATGCCTGCGGCGGATTCGGTGTGGAGCGCGGGACACGTCGCGGTGACCATGAAGCAGCGGGAAACGGCAGCGGATATGGGACTTTATCTGGAATCTACAAAGCTGGCGGTATATACCATCCGCATTCGTTGGAACCACCGCTTCGCGAAACCGGTAACGCTGTTCGGAGATCACTGGGAACGCGGCTACGGAGACATGGGCTGGTCCGGCCTGCAGCCGGAGCGCGCGATGCCATGGTATTTCATGATTCACGACGGCTCATCGACGGCCGGGTTCGGAGTGAAAACCGGGGCGGGATCGATGTGCTGCTGGCAGGTGGACGCCGATGGCGTGACGCTGACGGCGGATGTAAGCAGCGGCAGTCAAGGCGTCACCCTTGGAAAGCGGATTCTCAAATTCGCCGAGCTCGTGCAGGTCCATGGAGGCGAGAACATGACGCCGTATGAGACGACCCGGATGCTGTGCAGCTCCATGTGCGAGCAGCCGGTGCTGCCGAGCGTTCCGGTGTATGGGGGCAACAACTGGTATTATGCCTACGGCAAGAGCTCCCACCATCGAATAGTAGAAGATTCGCGGTTTATTTCCGCCATGGCGGAGGGCTTAACGAATCGTCCGTTCATGGTCATCGATGACGGCTGGCAGATCAGTTCCGGCACCTGTAACGGTGGTCCATGGATAGGAAATCGTGGTTTTCCCGACATGGCTGGACTAGCGGATGAAATGAAGCAGGCTGGCGTTAGACCCGGCATCTGGTGTCGTCCACTGCTGACGCAGGAGAAGGTGCCGGAATCCTGGATCCGTTATACGAAAGGCGGGCATTTCTTAGATCCGAGCTGCCCGGATGTGCTGGAATATGTCGCGGACACGATGAGTCGGATGAATGAATGGGGTTATGAGCTGATCAAGCATGATTTTTCGACCTTCGATCTGTTTGGGCAATGGGGGTTTCAGATGAAGGGAAAAGCCCATGCACTGCCGTACGCCTTGGGGGATACCACCCGCACCACCGCCGAAATCGTCCTCGACTTGTACCGGACGATTGCTGAGGCTTCGAAAGACAGTCTGATTATCGGCTGCAATACGATTGGGCATCTGGCGGCAGGCTTGTTTGAAATTCAGCGCACCGGAGATGATACCAGCGGCAGATCGTGGGAAAGAACGCGCAGAATGGGCGTGAATACGCTGGCCTTCCGAATGCCTCAGCATGGAACCTTGTTCAGCCATGATGCGGATTGCGTAGGCATCACCTCCAGCGTTCCTTGGGAATTCAATCGTCAGTGGCTCGATCTGCTGGCAAACAGCGGCACGCCGCTCTTCGTGTCGGTCGACCAGAAGGAGTTAAGCTTGCTGCAGAAGCGGGAGGTGCGGCAGGCCTTTGAGGCTGCTTCCCGTCCGCTTCCGGCAGCGGAGCCGTTAGACTGGATGTATAACAGTTGTCCTTCTTTGTGGAAGATTGCCGGGGAGGTCCGGAATTACAGCTGGAACGGCGAAGCCGTCTTGGGGGCAGGTACAAGAGATCACGAATGGTGGCGTTAAACTGCCTGAACAAGAAAGCATCGCTTTCCGTGGGCAAGTGGATGGAGGTCCCTTATTTACAGAATCGGCCCATTCTCGCTTTATGCGGACGGAAGAGGCATGCTAAATGCTGAAATTCGCCCATTAAGAAGATCACGAGGACAGAGGATCGGTTATTTTACGGGAATCGGCCCATTCTCGCTTTATGCGGACGGAAGAGGCATGCTAAATGCTGAGATTCGCCCATTAAGAAGATCATGAGGACAGAGGATCCGTTATTTTACGGGAATCGGCCTATTCTGGAGTTCACGCGGACAGAGGATCCGCTATTGTATCATAATCACGGATTAATCCGCGAAAAATCCCGGAATAACGGATCTCTTGTCCGCATATTGCTGCGAGATCGGTATAAACAAGGAAATAGCGGACCCAGTGTCCTCAAATAACGCAAAATCGATGGACTTTAATAGTGCTGGATGGCGGTATCATCATGATGGAATCTATACGCGGCTAATTGCTGCCGAACTGAATAACAGTAATACAAAAAGCTTACGCCGTTACATAACGGAAAAGCTTTAATGCGGCATGCCGTATATCCTGCCAAGCCACGGCTCTTCATAAAATCATGCGCAAGTCATCAGCCCGTGTTCCGGTTGGTGGCTTTTTCATTGTGCGCCCGGCATGGGCGAGAGCTTGGCGGTGAAAGTCCGCTACAGGCTTGGCAGTAGGAACTGTTAGCCAAAAAAGCAAGGGTGTCGGCCGTTAGGCCGAATCTGAAGGAGGCCGGAGGCAAATCCTCCGTCTGACGAACAGAAATCCACATAGAGGGCGTGATGGGACGGACGAGCTTGCAATGCAAAGAAAAGTCCAGTACTGCCCGAATTCCATCATGCTAGATGTGGCAGATGGATGAGGGGAAGGTTACCACTCTTACCCGGGGAGATATCACAGACGTGGAGTAGGATATAGGATCCCGAAAGACAGAGTACAGCTCGCTGAGAGAAGTCAGCAGAAGCCATACAACCGGGAAGTTGGCCTTAACCGGTCGCTTTTTTCGTTTGCCTCCGGACAAGCCTGAAATATAGCCCGATCTACGCCTTGTATCTGCAGCTTTCAGCCGTTCACGACCAGCCCGGCATGGAGGTTGTCCAGAGTAAGTGTCATTTCCCTGACCTATAATCATTAACTCAGAATATCGCGGAATGCGCAGGTTATAACAAAATGATTGTTTCGGAACTGTTTTCGAAGCTGATAAGCTGTGGATGGAATTCCAAAAATTGTTGATTTTAAACAAGGACATTGTTTGACAGACAGGGTCCATAAAGAGAGGAGGCTGATAAGAAAGCTCCAATTTATTGCAAGCGATTACAAAAGCACAAGTGAATAAAAAAAAGGAGGAGATGAAATGAAGAACAGCGTTGCAAAGGTAACCGGCATGGTGTTGTTGTTTTCTCTGGCGCTATCTCTCATAGCGGGAGGATGGGTGAATAAGACAACGGTCCATGCTGCCGGTCTTTCGATTATCGGCGGCGGGGGCTGGAATGAAACGACGTATATAGAATGGTCACCCGTGAGTAATGCGGAGGGATACAATGTCTACGTGAAACACGCCAATGCGCCGGATTCCGGCTTTCAACAACTGGATAATGAGCTGATCCGGCAATACCCTTCCTATTGGAGAGCAGATGCCGTTGGACTTGCAGCAGGAAATTATGTGATGAAGGTTGAAGCCAGGCTGTCGGACGGTTCAACGGTAAGTGTCGTTTCGAATAACCTATCCGTAGCGCTGCATGATCGATCCGGATTTGCTTTTTCCTCAGACTCGCCATACGGGACTGGCTCGGGTGCCTACAATGATGACGGTACGCTTAAAGATGGTGCACAAGTTATTTATGTGACCTCCGAGACGGCACGAACCGTAACCCTTGATGTGAAAATCAATAGCTCAGGCGGGGTTCAAACGGGCGTGGGGATCGGCGAGATTTTGACGCTAAGACAAAAAGGCTATGATACAACCCCTCTTGCGATCCGGTTTATTGGAAAAGTTACCGATGACGACATGAGCGGACAGCTGAATAGCAGCGGCTACCTTCAAGTAAAAGGCAAAAACAATTACTCGGAAATGAATATGACGATCGAAGGGATCGGAGACGACGCTTATGCTTACGGGTGGGGATTGCTCCTTAGATACGTAGGGAATGTGGAAGTAAGAAACCTCGGGCTCATGTTGTTCCCTGATGATGGAATTTCCATGGATACAGGAAACGTCAACGTGTGGGTGCATAATAACGATCTGTTTTATGGAACCGCAGGAGGAGATGCCGACCAGGCCAAGGGCGATGGTTCAACGGACCTGAAAAAAGGGTCGACCTATATTACCATCTCTTACAATCACTACTGGGATTCGGGAAAAGCGGCTTTGGTCGGTTTGAGCGAATCGGAGGAATTCTTTGTCACCTTCCACCATAACTGGTTTGATCACTCGGACTCCCGCCATCCGCGAATCCGATTGGCATCGGTTCACATCTACAATAACTTCTATGACGGAGTCTCAAAATATGGGGTGGGTGTGACAACGGGAGCTTCGGCCTTCGTGGAATCCAATTACTTTAGACATGCCAAATACCCGATGTTGAGTTCCTTGCAAGGTACGGATGCTTTAGGGGAAGGGACCTTTTCAGGCGAAGACGGAGGCGTGATTAAGGCCTATAACAATAGGATCGTAGATGCGGACAGCCTGATTTATGCAAATTCCAATACCGGAACAGCTCCGGTAAATGCAACCTCATTCGATGCATACTTGGCTTCATCAAGAAATGAAACCGTACCAAGCTCATACAAAGCATTCGTGGGAGGAACGGCTTATAATAACTTCGATACAACCGTCGATACGGGAGTAAATAGCGCCGACATCGATAACGTGAGCGATGTGGAACAGATCGTTACCGCACAAGCCGGACGCCTGAATAACGGGGACTTCACTTGGGAATTCAATGATGCCGTAGACGACACATCCTATACACTCAATACAGCTCTTATGGCTAAAATAAGCAGCTACACCAGCGGGCTTGTATCCGTAGGCGGGAATTCAACCGGGGCGGAGCCGGAACCAGAACCAGAGCCGTCCACCGGAGAACATGTTCACAACTTTACAACGTCCGGATTAGCAAGCGATTTCTTTCATATTGTAGGGAATCTCTCCACAACCAAGGGAACCGCGGTGTATAACGGCTTAACGCTAACCCAATGTTTGAAAATCGAGAGTTCAACCCGCATTACCTTTACCTCTACGGAAACCGCTACATTAACATTAGTGTTTAATTCGGCAGACGGAACCAAGATCAAGATTGATGGAACGAGTTATCCAATGACGAATGGTATGGTCAGTGTGCCACTTGCTCCAGGAGCGCATACGATTACAAAAGATCATACGACGAATCTCTTTTATATGGAGTTGGAGTAGAGCAGGGCGGGGTTTGTGCTCCCGCGCGTCTCTCATACGAATATAAAAAGCGACCGTGATTCGGTCGCTTTTTATATTTTATCTGTTGATTTGGTTATTGGGACACCATGCATCTGAATGGTAGCTGCTAAGTCGGGAAACTGATATTTATGATTAACCACATCTCCCGTAAAATCCATCCCAACCATCCTATTCATAAAGATTCACTCTTTATCAGCACATTCAATCGTTATAACAATTATACAATTATGAAATCGGTTTCACAGTCTAACTTTAGCCAACTTCGGAATTCGATTTCGTATCCCGTAGTCATCCCCACCATGTTCCTGTACAATGAAGTGAAAATAAACGGGACTGGCGGAAGGGGGTGGCCAGCGTGTCTTTCAGGTTCAAACCGCTTAAGTCCTGGAGTCTTCGTGCTAAAATTTTGCTGATCTTCCTGCTGCTCATTTCGATTCCGCTCAGCCTGCAGGGCGTGGCTACCTACGTGGGTTTCTCCAACTCCGTTGAACGAAGAACCTCCGATTATACCGCTCAATTGGTGGACCAGATCAACCGGAATTTGGACAGGACCCTGATGGAGATGCAGAGATTGACGTTGATGCCTTTGTACGATTCGGGGGTATTGTCCATCTTGCGCAAGTACAGGGAGGAGGATAGTCTACATCAGCAGCCTACGGTGGAAGAACGCTCCAAAATGCAGCTTTATATCGCCAGCATGACCTTCGACAGGCCAGAGATTGACAGTATCCAGATTTTCGCCGGAAGCGGTTACACCTTCTCAAGCCTGGCTCCTAGCGCGATCGCTGCCTATACAGACGTGGAGCGGCAGCCCTGGTACCCCGGCGTGGTGGAAGCGAGAGGGGCTTGGGTGCTGCTTCCGCCTCATCGGCCTTCTTACTATCTGGACGGCAATCAAAGCTATTTTTCCGTAGCCCGGCTGATCCGTGAGCCCAATACCAACCGGACGCTCGGGTTAGTCAAAATCGATTTGAAGCAGACCTTGTTCAAGCAGCTTGTCGATAATGTCAGGCTGGAAGAGAACGGCGGCATCGTCGTGCAGAATAGCCGGGAAGAGCTTTTCTACACGGCGACCGCAGATGGGGAAACGGAAGCCTCCAAGCTGCTATCGGACCGGATCCTCGGGCTTTCAGGGCGTTCGGAAACGGCCAGCGAGATTCTGCATATGGAGGGCAGCAAGTATTTGGTTGTCTCCAACTATTCCCGATATTCCGATATCAATATTGTGAGCTATATTCCGGTGGCATCCCTGCTTGTGGAGACCAAGGAACTTCGCAACTTTACGCTTCTAGCCGGCCTGATATGTCTCGTTTTGGCCGGGGCCTTAGCCATCTACTTCTCTTATCGGCTGACCCAACCTCTCGGGACGCTGGTACGAAAAATGCGACTTGTGGAGCTCGGCGATTTCAAGCAGAGCGTGCCGGTAACTGAGGATGAAATCGGTCGGCTTGGTTCCGGCTTCAACCGGATGGTAGAGGAAATTGACCGGCTCGTCCATGAAGTATACGTGCTCGGCATGAGGGAAAGAGAGGCGGAGCTAGCCGCACTGCAGAGCCAGATCCAACCCCATTTTATATATAATACGCTGGAGTCGATCAGCATGCTTGCCCGGCAGCGCAATAATGAGGACGTCTCGGAAATGGCCACGGCTTTGGGACGACTGATCCGCAGCGCAGTGGAGCAGGACCGAAGCCTCATCCGGCTTGGCGAGGAGCTTGAGACGGCGGAGTCGTATATTCGCATTCAAAAAATGCGCCACGGTTCCAGGCTGCAGGCTATGTTCGATATCGAAGAAGGGTTGGACGATTGCCTGGTTCCGAAGCTGCTGCTCCAGCCGCTCATTGAAAATGCGATTATGCACGGGATTGGAGACCGCGAGCAAGGGGGCACGGTATACGTTACGGTGGCGCGATTTGAGGATGAGGTGCTGTTGACCATTCGGGATGACGGGCGGGGCTTGTCGGAGGATGAATTGGCGGCTCTGCAAGCTTCATTGGAAGAGGCCGGTGATGATGTGGCAGTAAAAACTCCGGCAATGCCATTACGCGGTCATGGAGTGGCGCTAAAAAATATTAATCAGCGGTTGCGTTTGATTTACGGCCGGGACTGCGACTTCGAAATCGATGGAAGCGTGGGACAAGGTGCGGCTTTTACCGTGACGCTGCCGTTCGCGAAACAAGAAAGGTAGGAGGTCATCCATGATCAAGCTCATGTTAGTGGAGGACGAGGATATTATCCGTAAAGGCATCCGCGATTTGATCGGCCGTGTGGCTCCTGATGTTGAGGTCGTATACGAAGCCGCTCATGGAAAGGAAGCGCTGGCTTATCTGGAACGCAATGTGGTGGATGTGCTCATTACGGATATTCGAATGCGGGAGATGGACGGGCTTCAGATGGTCGAAAAGCTGCGGACCGCGGGCCATGAGATGCCGATTGTCATTATCAGCGGCTATGGAGATTTTGTATACGCCAAAAAAGCGCTGCAATTCGGGATCGCCGATTACCTGCTGAAGCCCATAGACCGTAAGGATTTTACGGTTGCATTGGACAAGATTCGGCTAACCTTGAATTCTTCAAATCGAAATGCGGGCGGGGCTGAGCCGTATAGCGAGGCGGACGGGGGGCCGCCGTCCAGCGAGGGGCGCAGGATGATCCGGAAGCTGAAGGCGTATATCGCTGAAAACCCCGACGGTGATTTGCGTTTGCAGACGTTAGCGGAGATGGTGCATTTAAATCCTTCCTATCTAAGCCAGCTCTTTAAGCAGGAAGGGGGCGGCAATTTGTCCGATTATATCGCCGAAACGCGCATCCGGCGAGCCTGCAGGCTGCTGGAGACGACGAACCTGAAGGTTTACGATATCGCCCGTTTATCGGGATATCAAAGTCCGAAGCATTTTATGCTGGTATTTAAACAGCATACCGGAATGACGCCGGGAACCTATCGGGAGCAATACAGTGTGTAATACTACATAACAAATTATGTTATGTAGTTCTTTTTTATGGACTAAAACGGAAATAACCTAAAAAAATCGTACCTTTTCTGAACGTTTAGTGATTTTTTATATGACCATATGTAAATATAATTAACCTCATCACAACCTTAACTTGAACAATGCAGAGGGGGAAGCGGTATATGAAAAAATGGTTGACCGGTTTATTGGCATTAACACTTGGTGTGGGGCTCATGGGCTGCGCCGGAAAAGAACAGCCGAAGAATACGCCAGGCGAAGCCAGTGGCGAGAAGGTACTGCTCAAATTCGCGACATGGGGAAATCCGGCGCAGCTTGAGCTGTACAAAGGGCTGACTGACGCTTTCACGCAGGAGCATCCGAATATTGAGGTGCAAATTGACACGATCCCGTTTGCGGACTATCAGCAAAAAATGTCCGTACTGGCGGCAGGCCAGGAGCTGCCCGACATTGCCTGGGTATCGGAGCGGATGGTACCGCAATTTATGGCCAACGACATTCTGGCCGATGTCACGGATATCGTTCAGGATGACGCTTTTGACATCGATGACATTATACCTTCGACGCTTGAACTGTTTCGCCAGGACGACAAGCTATACGGACTGCCGTTTTCCACTCCGCCCAGCGTGGTGTTCTACAACGAAGATTTGTTCAAGCAAGCGGGCTTAAGTACGCCGAACGAGCTTGCGGAAAAAGGTGAATGGACGTGGGAAACGTTCGAAGAAGCTGCAAAAACGATCAAGACGAGCGCTGCTTCACCGAACGTTTACGGGGCTAACTTTTTCCGCGACTGGAAGACATGGATTATTCTCGCTTCGTATTCTTGGTCAAACGGGAGCGGACCTTTTAATCCAGAGATGACGGAATACACTTGGAATGATCAATACGGGGTTGAAACCTTGGACATGCTGAAGCGCATGATGTTTACGGAAGGCTCGCACCCGAAGGCGGGAGAGCAGGTTAATTTTGAATCCGGGCAAATCGGCATGATTTTCGACAACTATAGCTTTGTATCCAAAGCCAGGGAGATCCAAAATTTCAAATGGAGCATTGCGCCAATGCCATCGGGCTCGAAAGGCAGCGTTCCGATGATGGGTCAGGCGGGTTACGTGCTATTTAAAGAGGGAAAACATCCGGAGGAAGCCAAGGAACTGTTGAAATTCCTTGCCGGCAAAGAGGGTGTACAGAAAACTTCGGCCTTCTTTGTGCCGCCGCGCCAATCGGTGCTGAACTCGGATGAGTTCCTGAGCGTGGAGGGCAATCCGGATGCCGGGCACATCAAGCAGGCGGTCATCGACGAAATGCCTAAAGCGGTTGTGCAGCCGGGACATATCCGCTGGCAAAACATCGACACGGAGATTTTGACAGGCTTTGACGAGTTATTTGCCGGGCGGGGCGAACCGCAGAAAATTCAGGATGAGGTAAAAAGCAAGGTGGATGCTCTGCTGAGCAAATAGAGGCAGTTACGTTAGGAGGAACGGGCATGAATCGTTTGGATAAAGCATTAAACGAAGCGCCGGGGCTGCAGCTGTTCGTCAGCCTCCCGGCCAATGACATCAAGCTTGCAGAGGCAGCCTTGGCTTCGGGCGCCGACGGTTTGAAAGTCCATATCAACGTAGGGCACCGGGCCAGCGGCAATCGCTTCGGCACGCTGGACAGCTATGCCGACATTTTCAAGGACATTCGCTCCCGCTTTGACGGCCCCCTTGGAATTGTGCCCGGAGGCTCGGTGGAAGAGGTAAACGCGGAGGAAATCAACCGGCTCCCTGAGCTTGGCGTCGATTTCTACTCGATTTATGCCTTTCATCATCCTGCTTCTCTGCTGCAGGCCCCGGGATTGGCAAGAACGTTTGCGATCGATAGCGAGTTCGACCGGGGCGTCGTGGAAGGAGGCCGGACCTTCGGCATCAGCGCGCTTGAGGCTTCCATCGTTCCCGGCCATGAATATGGTACCAGGCTTACCCTTGCCGATCTGCTTCATTACCGCTGGCTGGCGGCACACGGCGGTTTGCCGGTCATTGTGCCAACGCAGCGTAAAATCGGCCCGGAGGATATCCCGGCCTTGGCCGATAGCGGCGTCAAGGTGCTGTTGGTCGGAGCGGTGGTCACGGGCAATGAAGCGGAAGGCATCCTTAGGGAGGTTGCCGCTTTACGGAATGCAATCGATCGTCTGTAGAGGTGCCCCACAAGGAGGAAAGCGACATGACCACACTTGAAACGATAAAATCTGAAGGGCCCGGCCGTCCATTCCGAAGGAAGGCAAGGAAGACCAGGCCTTTAAACCGCGGTGACCATTTGGCGGGTTGGCTGTTCGTGCTGCCGATGGTGCTGGGGTTCGTTCTGCTGCTGCTTGTCCCGCTCATGATGGCGCTTTATATGAGTTTTACCGATTGGCCGCTGCTGGGTGAGGCCAAGCTCATCGGATTCGAGAACTACCGCACGATTGCGGGGGATGCAGAATTTTGGCGCGTGCTGGGCAATACGCTTTATTTTGCCGCCGGACTTGTTCCGCTGAACATTATTTTGGCATTGCTGCTTGCAATCCCGTTATCAAAAAATATTCGCGGAGCCGGCTTTTTCCGGACATTGATCTTTATTCCGGTTATGACCTCGCTGGTGGTCTGGTCGATTGTTTGGAAGTATATGTTTGCCACGGATTCCGGGTTCATTAACCAGCTGCTGCGTATGATCGGCATTACCGGCCCGGCCTGGCTGTACGATACCCGGCTTGCCATGCCCGTTGTTATCGTGACCAGTCTCCTGAAAAATGTCGGTTTGAATATGGTGTTGTTCATTGCGGCGCTGCAGCAGGTTCCGGCGCAGCTCTACGAGGCGGCCAGGATCGATGGCGCAGGGAGAATGCGGATTTTTTTCCGAATTACCGTACCCATGATCACGCCGACGATTTTTTTGACCCTGATGATGACCATTATCGGTTCGCTGAAGGTGTTCGGACAAATTTACGTGATGACACAAGGGGGGCCTTCCGGAAGCACCAAGGTGCTCGTCTACAACATTTGGGAACGAGCCTTTAAGCTGTTCGAGTTCGGATATGCTTCTGCGCTGGCTTATGTGCTGTTTGTCATCACCCTGCTGCTTACGCTGGCACAATGGCAGATGAGAAAAAGGTGGGTTCTGAATGAAAGCTAGTCTATTTGCTAAAAGGGGCAACCCGGCAGGCGGGAACCTGTTCCATTATCTGCTGCTGCTTGCCGTTTCGGTGGTCATGATGACCCCGTTCGTGTGGATGGTCTCTACTTCGCTCAAACAGCCGGCCGATGTGTTTGTTTTTCCGCCGCAGCTGATTCCGTCGCCGATACGATGGGCGAATTATGCGGAAGTGCTGGAGACGATCCCGTTCCATCTATTTTATGGCAACAGCGTATATATCGCCCTTCTGGTTACCGTGGGCACCGTGCTTTTCTCTTCCATGGCGGGGTATTCGTTCGCACGAATTCCTTTTTGGGGGAGAAGCCTGGTGTTTCTGCTGCTGCTGAGCACGATGATGATTCCGAACGAGGTCATTGCCATTCCGATGTTTCTGTTTATGCGTGAGCTGGGTTGGATCAATACGCATTTACCGCTGATTATTTTGCCTATATTCGGCGCGGGCGGTGTGTTCGGGGTGTTTGTGATGCGGCAATTTTTTCTGGGGATTCCGAAGGAGCTGGAGGAGGCAGCGATGATCGACGGCTGCTCGCGGCTGCGGATTTATTCCACAATCATGTTGCCGTTAGCAAAACCCGCGATCGCCACGCTGATCATTTTCACGTTTTTGACGAGCTGGAACGATTTTTTTGATCCGCTCATCTTTATTAATGACCGTAAGCTGATGACCTTGCCGCTGGGATTATCGCTGTTTACCGATGAGTCGGGAACATCGTGGCATCTGCTGATGAGCGCTTCGGTTATGGCGACATTACCACTGCTCATTGTGTTTTTCTTTGCGCAGAAGCAGTTTGTCGAAGGGGTATCCATGACGGGTCTCAAGGAATAGGGTAAATAACGCTTAAAAGGAGGAGTGAAAAGAGATGGACAGCAGGACACGGATCATGGAGGCGGACGTGGTAGTTATAGGTGCAGGGCCGGCAGGCATTGCCGCCGCCATTGCCGCCGGCAGGCAGGGGGCAAGCGTCATCTTGATTGAGCGGTACGGATTTGTCGGCGGGATGTCTACGGCTGCCGGAGTTTATCCTTGGATGACGTTTCATACTCAGCAAGGGGAACGGGTCATCGGCGGCATTGCACAGGAAATTGTGGAGCGCTTGATGGAGCGCGGGGGCTCGCCCGGCCATCTTCGCGATACCGTCGGTTTCGTGCATACGCTGACGCCGTACCATCCAGAGATATATAAGGTGCTTGCCGTCGATATGCTGCGCGAAGCGGGGGTAAAGCTCGTCTCGCACAGCTTCGTTGACGAAGTGGGACGTGAAGGCGAATACATCCAGTCCGTGACCCTTACTGGAAAATCGGGGCGAATCAAGGTGGACGGGAAGATGTTCGTCGATGCGTCCGGCGATGCGGACGTCGCTTATCTGGCGGGAGCGCCGACGCTTCAGGGGCGGGAAAGCGACGGGCTGTCGCAGCCGATGACGATGAAATTCCGGATGCGGGGTGTTGACGTGGAGGCGATTCGGAAGGCGATGCTTGCTGATCCCGACAACTTTTATCACAAGACGCCGTTTGCCGAGCTAGAGAAGGAGCTTATTCCGCTCACGGGGGTTTCCGGCTTTTATAAGGAGTGGAAGGCTGCGGAGGTCCCGATCAACCGCGATCAGGTTCTGTTGTTTATCGGACCGGAGAAGGATGAGGTGCTGATTAACTGTACGCGGGTACAAGGCTTAAGCGCTACCGATGTCGAGGAACTCACTTTGGCGGAGGAGGAAGGGCGCAAGCAGGTGCTGATGATGGCGGAATTTTTGAAGTCGCGGGTGCCCGGATTTGCCGAGGCCTCCATTTCCTCGGTTGCTCCCCAGATCGGAATTAGGGAATCGCGCCGAATCGACGGTCTGTATCGGTTAACGATGGAGGACGTGGTGACGGGACGACATTTTGAAGACGGCATTGCGAGGAGCGGTTATCCGGTTGACTTGCATGATCCGTCAGGCAAAGGGATCATGGAGGCTACCATCGAGAATGACGGTTCCTACAGCATTCCTTACCGCTGCCTGGTGGCCCGAGGGCCAGCAAATCTGCTCGCGGCAGGGCGCTGCATTTCCACCACGCATGAAGCACTGGCGACCACGCGCTTGACGCCAAGCTGCATGGCTACGGGAGAAGCGGCGGGCACGGCGGCGGCCCTGGCCTGCAAGGCGGGAATCACCGCGGCGGAAGTCGATGCATCGCAGCTCAGGGAGATGCTGCACGCCCAAGGGGCGATTGTGTGAAAAGACGCGGGCTAGCCGCTCCGGTATTAAACCTGGGGCGGCGCCGTATTTTTGCTGATTCAGAAGTATGAAGTGTCTAGAAAATCTATGTAATCGCCATCACCTGTGTTCCGGATTTTTCAATATAGGGGTTTGATTACCCTACATACATTCAATTAAAAAGCGACCGTGACCGGTCGCTTTTTTGTGTGCCAGCTCAATACAATTCGGAAACAAGGGTTGCTACATATTTATGGCTGAGCGGGCTTCGCGTCAGTCGTGCGGGCCATATCGTCAAGCGGACAAAAATTTTTCGAAGAAGACGGGTCCTTTCTTTGTTCAATGAATTTTCATTCCCTTTGTGCTTTTAATCACAAGTCATGGAGCATGAGGATGCTAGTTTAGAGATGTAAACAGAATAGAAATTCATCTTTATATATTGAAACAAAACAGAGGTGATGAACATGAGTGAATTCATTAATAACCGTGAGGAAGGACTTTCTGCTCATCGAACGGCCCGTATACATTTGCTCAAGGAAATCATGAAAGAGCTGCACCATGGAAAAAGCGTGGAAGAAGTGAAGTCAAAATTCAATCAAGCTGTGGGCGAAATATCGGTTGATGAAATTTCGGAGCTGGAACAAGTGCTGATGCAGGAGGAAGGAATACCGGTAACCGAAGTACAGCGACTGTGCAGCGTGCATGCTGCCGTATTCAAAGGTTCCATCCAAGACATTCACAGAACTCATAAACCCGAAGAGCAGCCTGGACATCCTGTGTTTACGTTTAAGAGGGAGAACCAAGAAATCGATCGACTGGCAAATTTCAAAATCGCGCTGCATCTGGATCAATTTCTGAAGGATCAAGGGGAAGCAAATCGCCTCAAATTGCTGGAGGATTTCAGTCTCCTCTATGACGTAGACAAACACTACAGCCGCAAAGAAAATTTGCTCTTTCCATTTCTCGAGAAATACGGAATTTATGGACCGACCAAGGTGATGTGGGCGGTAGATGACGGTATCCGAATGGGAATAAAAGAAGTGAAATCCAAACTCGCTCATGATGAGGGCAATACGCAGAGCGTAGTGGACCTTGCCAAACGCGTCTTAAACGAAGTAACAGAAATGATCTATAAAGAGGAACATATTTTACTGCCTATGGCTCTGGAGAAGTTGACGGAAGATGAATGGCTTCAAATTGCTGCCCAAAGCGAAGAAGTCGGTTATTGCTTGGTTGCACCGGATCAACCATGGATTCCTGAAAGAGCAGCTGAACCTGGGGCAGGTCAGGGATTGGGGTCTTCTCCGCTGCAAGAGGGATATATCCGAATGAGTACAGGCATTTTATCGGTCAAACAGATGGAATCCATCTTAAATCATTTACCGGTCGACCTAACCTTTATCGATGAACATGATATCGTTCGATATTTTTCACAGGGCAAAGAACGAATCTTCGTTCGTACCAAAGCGGTGATCGGCCGAAGTGTTCAGAACTGCCATCCTCCGCAAAGCGTTCACGTCGTCAATCAGCTGCTTGCTGATTTCAAAGCAGGTGTCAAAGATACAGAAGATTTCTGGATCCCGGTTAAAGATAAATTTGTCTACATTCGTTATTTTGCCGTAAGGGATGAAGAAGGAAACTATTTAGGCACGCTGGAATTCACTCAAAACATTAAGCCGATTCAGGAGCTTACCGGTCAAAAACGGATACTCTCTCCGTAAGTTTCATATGTTCAATTCAATCAAAATGCGATCCGGCGAACTGTGGTTTCGAGGCCACGCTTCGCCATCATACTTACTAAAAGGGGCTGTCTCAAAAGTCATCGTAAATGACTGAGACAAGGCCTCTTTTTCATCTAGCAAAACAAAAAAAACTGCTCTTTGATACAATAGAGGTATCACCACGGCACAGCTAAAGCAGTCGAAAGTGGAGTTAGCTGGATTAAAGGACTGTTCAAATAATTTTAGAAAGGCGCTAAATCATGAACGCGATATCTTATCGGAAATCTGTGGCATGGGGCAAAGCACTTGGCAGTTTACTGTTTGTGCTGGCTTGCCTGTTTCTGCTGTACGCGGCCTTTTTTATGGATACTTCCTTTATTCGCAAGTTTTTTTGTATCACATCAGCCATAATAGGGATTCCGTTTTTTGGAGGTTATCTGTTTGTCAGCTTGCCAAAGGCGCTGAGATCAGACACGCAGCTCCTAACCTACGATCAAAATTCCATTTCGGATGGAAAGCGGACCGTAGCGTGGGAGGAGATTGCAAGTATCAGTTATAGCGGCCCTTCCATTCGGGAGTGGCTGCTTCCGAAATTTCCTAAGCTGATTTTTCATTTAAAAAACAGAGAAACCTGGATGGTGAATACGTATTATTTGTTGACCGATACCGAAGTTCAGTCTGTCATGAAGCGCCTGCGGGGGTTGATCAGCCGTAACGGAAAGGAAATGAAATATATCTGATCGACTCAGACCAAGAGAGCACCCTTTCGGTGCTCTTTTTTGTTTTTCAAACAGACCGTCTTACACCAAGCATCTTCCAAATCAACCCAGCGATGTCTGATTCTGAACTTTGCGCAGTACTAGAATCTCCTCTATAATAATAGGCTAATCTTAAACTGCGTCAGGAGGAAACAATGGACTTTATCAAAAATCAACTAGACGGATATGGCATGAGCGAACAAACCATTGGATATCTCTCGAATATGATCATGGTCGTTTTTATCGCGGTGATCTCCATACTGGCTAATTTTATTACCAAAAAAATCGTGCTGAAGACGATTATTCATATCGTCAACAACAATCGGTACACATGGGACAATATCATCGTGGAGAAAAAAGTGTTCCACAAGCTGTCGCATCTTGTGCCGGCAATCATTATTTATTTTTCGGCGTCCATCTTTCCGGCGTACCAAATTCTGATTGAAAAAGCGGCCATGACGTACATGATTATCGTCACCATCACGGTGTTGAATGCGCTGCTTAATGCTTTTGATGACATTTATCGTTCATTTGAAGTTTCCAAGATTAGGCCGATTAAGGGATACATTCAGGTGGTGAAAATCGTTCTGTTCATCATCGGCGGCATTGTGGTGATCTCGAACCTCATCGGACAGAATCCTTTGATCATTCTCAGTGGGCTTGGTGCTCTATCGGCCGTTCTGATGCTGGTTTTCAAGGACTCCATATTGGGCTTGGTTGCAGGCGTTCAATTATCATCCAATGATATGGTGCGTGTCGGCGATTGGATTGAAATGCCGAAATACAATGCGGACGGCGACGTCATCGACATTACGTTGAATACGGTAAAAGTGATGAATTTCGATAAAACGATCACGATGATTCCCAGCTATGCCCTCATCTCGGACTCGTTCAAGAACTGGAGAGGCATGCAGGTATCCGGCGGCCGAAGAATTAAGCGAAGCTTCTATGTCGATACGAGCAGCATCTGCTTTTGCACCAAGGAGATGATTGAGGAATTTCAGAAGATTCACTACCTTACCGATTATGTCACGACCCGATTACACGAAATTAACGCATACAACATCGAGCATCAGATCAATACGGAAAGCAACGTGAACGGCAGACAGCTTACGAATGTGGGCGTGTTCAGGGAGTATATCCATCAATACCTGCGGAAACATCCGAAAATCCATAAGGATATGACGCTGATTGTCAGGCAGTTAGCGCCGGGAGATAATGGACTGCCCTTGGAAATCTACGCGTTCAGCAATGATACCAACTGGGGTGTGTATGAATCGATTCAAGCGGATATCTTTGACCATATCTTTGCCGTTGCGCCGACCTTCGGGCTTCGTGCCTTCCAAAATCCAACCGGCCACGATATCGTCCATCTCAAAGAAAGCCCGGAATATTCCCGGGGTTATTGAGAACGATTCGGAGGGTAGTTCAACGAGTTACAAGGATTGCACGCGGGAGGAGATTGGCTATCCGTTGTAGAAGCAATGGTAGAACGAGGCTATCGCTCAATCGAGCGCCATTGGTCGGCGGGCGATGCCCTCTCGCTCGAACTCGACATGCCCAGCACAGGAAAGGAGTGTCTACCATTGAACATCAACAATCCGATCATACCCGGCTGGTATGCAGATCCCGAAGCCAGAACGTATGAGGGGAAGCACTGGATTTATGCAACGCGGTCCTTCACGGAATATACGATGCAGATGAATCTGGACGCATTCAGTTCCGACGATCTGATCCATTGGGAGAAACACGAAGGCATTATCGAAATGGCGGATTTTCCATGGATATGGAGGGCGGTTTGGGCACCGACCCATATCGAACACCAAGGGAAATATTATCTCGTGTTTGCATCGAACGACATCCAATCGAACGAGGAAATCGGCGGCTTGGAAATTGCCGTTGCGGACCGTCCGGAGGGGCCGTACAGAGGCTACTTGGGGAAGCCGCTCGTGGATAAGTTCATTCATCAGGCACAGCCGATCGATGCGCATCTATTCAAGGACGAAGATGGAACGATCTATCTGTATTATGGCGGATGGGGGCATTGCAACGTTGCGCGGATGAACGAAGAGATGACGGGATTCGTTCCATTGGCCGACGAAGGCAATGAAATTTTCCGTTCCATTACGCCGGAGGGATACGTGGAAGGTCCTTGTATGATTAAGAAGGACGGACTTTATTATCTGATGTGGTCCATGGGCGGATGGACGAATGGAACCTATCGCGTAGCCTATGGCGTAAGCGACAGTCCGCTCGGTCCATTCAAGAATGAAGGCACGATTCTGGAGCGTCAGGAGCCGATTGCCGAAGGACCCGGCCACCATGGCTACTTGCATTTGCAGGAGAGGGATGAATGGCTTATCGTATACCACCGCCGAATCATTGGGGACACCGAGCCGGGACACCGCCAGTTATGCATGGATCGGATGCGGATCGGCAACGGCAAGATTGAGCCGGTCATCATGACTTGATTAGGGAATCAATGGTGAAAAAGCGACTCGTGCAATCGGTCGCTTTTTTTGCGTCTTCGTGAGGGATAGGTGTCAGGAAAATACCGAAAATAATCCGTATGATATAATCTAGTTATATCTTATTTTTATGACCATGGCAGGAGGAAAGAACCCGAAATGGCGATATTGAAGAATGACTGGGCGACATATTTAGAGCAGGAGTTTACGAAGCCATACTACTTACAGCTGCGGGAATTTCTTATTGACGAATATCGGACGAAGACCATTTTTCCCGATAAATACGATATTTTTAACGCGCTGCACTATACACCGCTGGCCGACACCAAGGTGGTCATTTTGGGCCAGGATCCTTATCATGGACCGGGACAGGCCCACGGCCTAAGCTTCTCTGTCAAAGAGGGCGTCAGCACGCCTCCTTCCTTGCAAAATATGTACAAGGAGCTTCAGGATGATCTGGGCTGCTTCATTCCCAATAACGGCCATCTGATAACATGGGCGAAGCAGGGGGTACTGCTTCTAAATACGGTGCTCACCGTAAGGGCCCATGAAGCGAATTCTCATAAAAACAGGGGATGGGAAAGCTTTACGGATAAGGTTATTGAGGCGATCAACCGGAAAAAGGAACCTGTCGTGTTCCTGTTATGGGGAAGCCACGCCCAGAAGAAGGCGGAGCTCATTACGAACCGGCAGCATAAACTGATTCGTTCGCCGCATCCGAGTCCGTTGTCTGCGCATCGAGGCTTTTTTGGCAGCAAGCCGTTTTCTCGCGCTAACGAATTTCTACGCAGTATGGGGCTTCAGGAAGTGAATTGGCAGATTCCGAACTTGTAAGCGGAAGGAGAGGGCATTAGCGAAACCTCTGCATTCCGCAAGCGATAGTATCTAGACAAAAAAACCACATCCGCATGAGGATGTGGTTTTCGTTTACTATTAAGGATGAACTTTTGCTTTTCTAACGGCCCGATTCGAAAGCGTAGGCCCACAGATATCCTTTCGATTCTAATAGAAGGGCATCCGGCCTTTCTTTCGGCTTCATGATGATGCTGTTGTTCGCATTCATGATATAACCATCATTCACTCGTTCGATGACGATAGGAATATCGAGCTCCATAAACAGCTGACGCATTCGGTAAATCGTATTATACAGATTGGAAAGCGCTCGTTTTTCCTCCACGTTCGTCCAGAGATCATCGAGGATTCTCCACTTCGGGCACAATTTATTCTCATGCAGCAGCAAATAGTAAAACAGCTCCTCGGTGATGCGGGTAGGCCATTTTACAAGCTCCTCGCCTTGCATAACGGAAGCTTCTCCATATAACTGGACGTCGAGTTCCTTCTTCTGGGCCTGCTTTGGTCTCTGGCCGTAATACTTCTGAAGGCGTTCATCCAGCTGCTTCACCATATTGATGGTCATCGGTTTCAAGAGATAATCCAGGGCCTGCACGCGAAAGGCTTGCACGGCATATTGCTGGTGAGCGGTCGTGAAGATCACAGGCACGTCGATCCCGTTCTCCACCAAGTTCTGAGCCAGCTGAAGCCCCGTCATTCTCGGCATTTCAATGTCGAGCACGAGTGCGTCCAGATCCAGCTTCGGTATCTCCTGCAGCGCATCGAACGGCGATTCGTAGCAGCCTACAACCTGAAACGGGCCATGCGTTTCGAGTAATCTGGCATGCAGGCCCAGAATCGGTTTCTCATCCTCCACGATAATGATCTTCCACATTACCCTTGTCCCTCCTTCACGGGAATCGATATTTGAATGGTTGTTCCGTTGCCCGGCGACGAGTGAAGCTCCAGGCTTCCTTGGGTAAGATCATGTACGCGCCGACGTACATTCGTGAACCCGATTCCGGCATTGGCGGCCGTTCCCCCCATCAACTGAGCGCACTGCGCGGCCGACATGCCTACGCCATCATCGGCGACGCGGATCTTCAAGCAGGATGCGTGCAAGGAAATGGTGACCTGGACATGTCCCGGACCTTCCTTGTCGAATAGGCCGTGGCGTATTGCATTCTCGACTAAAGGCTGCAGGAGCAGGCTAGGAATCCGAACATGCTCCGCGGCAATGGACGGATCGATGTCATAAGCAAAGGTTAACCGTTCGCCGAATCTGGCTTTTTCCACCTCGACATAGGCCTCGATAATTTCCAGCTCCTTCTGCAGGGTGGAGAATTGTCCATCCCGGCTCGTCTCAAAGATATAACGCAGGAAAGAACTGAGCATCGTTAGAAGATAGGCTGCACGCTCCCCATCCGTATAGCAAAAGGCAATGATGTTGCTAAGCGCGTTGTATAGAAAATGCGGTTTAATTTGGGTCTGCAGAAATGCCATTTCATACTCAATCGCCTTCAGCATCGACTGCTTCGTTTGTTCCGCAGCGTTCAAGCGGGCCATCAAGGTCTCTTTGGAAAAAGGCTTCAGCAAATAATCATTGGCGCCGGCTGCAAAAATCATTTCAACATGTCTGGGATATTCGGAAGAAATCATCATCAAGATCGGCAGGTCCATTAAGGATGCCTGTGTACGGATTTGCCGAAGCAATTCCAGACTATCCATGTCGCCTGGAATGATGTCATCCATGATCATCATCGCGATTTCCGGATGATTCCTGTAGTAGTCAAGCGCTTCTTGAGCTGTATAAGCGATTCGTACCTTGTAAGCATCCCCCAACATATCCCTCATGACTTCCGCATGCATCACGTCATCATCCACAATCAGGAGCGTTCCTAACGTCCGATCTTCTGCGTGCGCCGCAGACTGTAGATCGTATTCATGCTCCGCTGCGTTAACCGGCTCTTTACATTCGCTGAAAGCCAGGGTGACCGTAAAGCGAATGCCGCGTTGCAGGCGTTCATATGCGATGCTTCCGTTCATCTGTTGGATGAGTTCCTCCGTCATCATAAGCCCCGAAGAATGCGGGCGTTCCCGATTCACTGCCATGGATTCGCCGGTTGACCTCACTCGAAGCAGGACTTCCGTGCCCACCTGTACGGCTTCAATGGTCAGCTGATCATCTGCGGTGTCGTGGGAGATCTCGGTCATGATCCGGATGAATACCTGCGTCAGGCGCTGCTCATCCGCCCATACGTAAAGCTGCTTCGGAATCTGTTCATTGATTGCGATCTTCTTCTTCGTGAAGGTAAACTGCATCAGCTGAATGACATGGAGCATGACCATCCGAATATTGGTGGACTTGAGCTGGATCGCGTAATCATCAAACCGGATGCGGGTGAAATCATGCAGATCCCTCAATAAATACACCATGTTCCCCATCAGCTGTTCAGCCAAGTACAACTGCTCGCCTTGCTTCTCGCGATGGGGCTCCCGGTTGATGGACCCCACCAGATGAACGGCATCGTGCAGAGGCCTCTGCAGGTCCTGCGTCGTGACCTTCAAGAAGGCATCCTTCGCATCGTTAGCCTTCTGCAGCCTGGTGCTCAGCTGCTCCGATTCCTCGGCCCGGTTCATCAGGCGTATGCCCAGAAAAACATTCATCGTCATGACAAACCCGACCAGCCCGATTCGGTTCATATAGTTGCGCCCGGTGAAGAACAAGCTGTCCGATGAAGCGCTTATCGCGAATACGGCTAGAAACAGAAGCATCGACATGAGGATGACGGCTTCATTCTTACGGATGTTGATTCGCTTCTTCATCGTCAGATAGAAGATGCGAATAATAATGCCTAAGATTAATCCATCGTTGTAATAAAAGAGCGGATACTGCGTAATCGACATGGTTCTGGCCGGGAGAACCGCATTAAAGAACGCGTAGGCCAGGATCGGCAGAAACAGCAGATACATCGTCTTTCGGCTCATGATGGAAGGAATCATTTTGACGATAAAGACAATCAGCAAGGTGGAGGCCAAGAAGGTCAAGCTGTCCTGCAGGCGAAAATAGAGTTCAAAGGGAAATGACGGAAACTCCCGAATGAACAGCCGCTCTCCTCGCAGCACGATGACCCATGCCAATAGCAGAAAGTGCAGACCGCTGTATAAGAAGGCCTCGTCCTTCGTTCGCAGCATGTAGATCGTGATATGGAACATGCTGAACAGCAGCAAACATAAGGTAGCCGTCCATTCCAAGGATAGATCCCGCTGCACGTCTTCCTTCATCTGCTCGGCGTCGCCGAAATCGATCGGCAGGACGATGCCGCCTCTCGTATTATAGAAATTGGAGGCATGAATGGTAATCAGCAGCTGCCTGTCCCCCGGTTTAAAATACGCTTCATAGGCAGGATTGTCCGGGGTTGTCGCTTGCTTGGTTGCTGCCACGGTTCCTATTTTCGATAGGGGTACGCCATCAATATAGATGGTATGGGCAGACCATATATTCCGAACACGGAGACCGATCTCATCGGTCCAGTGGTCCGGCAGGTATACGATTAACTGGTAGGATCCCCACTCGACATCCGATGCCCAGGGACCGGGTACTGAAAGATAATCGGTTTCGCTTGAAAAGTCGACCGGTTCGACAAAAGATTCGGCGGTGAATTTCCAATCGCCGGCTAGCGATACAAACGGCGGATCCTTAAGCTCTCGCAAATCAAGCACGCCGTCTACGGCTTTGATATGGACGGCACCTGTGTCCCGGTCGCTAAAAATCATATAGAGAATGGCGATTAAGGCGCATATTGCACCCAGATAACCCATCCATTTCTTCATATAGTCACATCCCTATGGACTCTATCATATGGCATGGATCTCTCAAAAATCTACCTGTCGATAATAGTCGAAATTTGAGAGATTTTTGAGAGATGCTTCTGATATGTTGAAATTAACAATTTTTACAATCTGATTTTGTTGGAGGGAGTTATCCGCACAAATTTATTTATGAATGGGACAAGGGGTCAAGGGTCGTTGTTGGATGTCATACGGTTACTAACTTACAGGATGGGTGAAATAGTTGAAGAAAAAGATAATTTCAATGATCGTGGCAACGCTGTTGATTGTTACGAATATGCCAATGGCATATGCGCTCTCGCCGGTAGCAGAGGTTTACTATAATGCCGGAACGAGCATCTATGATTCCAGTGATTTTGAGAGCCAGTTGAATGATGCAATTAAAGCCCGGTTGAGCGCACAAGGCGTAAATCCTAAATATGTGTCCATCATGGACGCGAGCGCAGACCGGACAACGGTAACGGATACGACATATGTGCATGCCGGATATGACAGCTGGTATATAAATCAATTTGGCTATGCGATTCCCCCGGCGGTTGAAACTGCCGATTACAATCACGTTCAAGCTTCCAACGGGGGCAACACGTTAACCTTCTATGGTTATACCTCGCCTGCGTATAAGGATTTCATGCTGACGCAGGGAAGCCCTTCAGGCAAGAAGATCATTACCTTCGACATGGATGAATCCAAAGTGGATTACCACAGCATGGAAGGCGGAGGTTTTCTATTTAATACCCAGGTCGAGAGCGACGGTAAATTAAGCGGGTATGCGATTTTATATGTTCAGGGTGCCATCAATGTATATAAGATCGATGGCGTAGATGCTGCTGCGCTGCACAATGAGACGGGAAGAGCGTTGAGTTCCGTATCAGGCGTTACCCAAATTGGAAACTTCCCAAAGGGAACATCGACTCATCACAGCATTAAGATTGTCGCAACGGACACGACTTTGAATATGTGGGATAATGGCGACCAAATCATAAGAAAATTAGCTCTACCGGACGTGTACGGCAATGAATTTGGTCCCATTGTCAGCCATATAAGCCATGCTTGCGAGATCATTTCGATTTTTTCATTCGACAATATGAAATTATATTCAACTTCGAGCAAGCCGTTGGATGTAGCGGTCGATAATATCCTGTGGGGGACGTCGCCGCTGCGCTATGTCGTGAACATTAACGATGACCCTCGCGGGGATTTGGATCAGGGATCGAATCAATCTAAGCTGACGGAAACGTTCAATAACAAAGGCACACAGTATATCGGCGTTACGGAGTCGACTTATACGGACACCAACGATGATTTTATCCGCGGCCTGAACGAAGGCGGACTGCATGTCGATTCCGACAAATCAACCGACGACATCATTCAGGAAATTGCGAACCGGATCGCGGATCAACTTGTTTCCGATTATAAAGAAGCCATTCAAGCCATTGAAACGGCAGAGGACAAAACCGATATCGAGTACCATTTTACCGACACGAAAAATTCGGTGAAAAACAATCTTACATTGAAGCAAGACGATGACGTCACCACCGTCTGGTCCTCCGACCAGCCGTCGGTCATTGCACCTGATGGAACCGTGACGAGACCGGTTACGAACCAGTCGGGAACTTACGTGACCTTGACGGCAACCATCACCAAAGACGGGCTGACAAGCGAGAAGACGTTTACCGTCTATGTTCTTGCCGCAGATCCGGCTCCTTTAAGCACATTGAGCGCTGTTGCGGGCAATGAGCAAGCGACATTGAAATTCCCTGCTTTAACAGGTGCAACAAACATCGTGGTTGAACAGTCTACCGACGGTACCAACTTTACGCAGGTAAGACCATTGGAGACGCTGGATGCGGCTTCAACAATTGCAACCGTAACCGGATTAACGAACGGTGAAACCTACTATTTCCGACTGAACGTCGAATCCGGACTATATGACGGCGTATCCAACGTAGTCCAAGCCTCGCCGTCGAAATCGTTAACCACGTTATCGGCAGATGCAGGCAATGGGCAAGTGACATTGACTTTCCCGCCATTAACAGGGGCAACGAGCATTGTAATTGAACAATCTACGGACGGCACTGCGTTTACTGTGGTTAGCCCGTTGGAGACATTAGATGCTGCTTCTACGAGTGCAACCGTAACCGGATTGACGAACGGCGAGACCTATCATTACCGATTGGACGTCAAATCGGGTCCATACGCAGGCTTGTCCAATGTGGTACAGGCCTCGCCATCGGAACCGATCACCACGTTGTCGGCGGTTGCGGGCGTCGGACAAGTGACATTGAATTTCCCTGCTTTAACGGGGGCAACGAGCATCGTTATTGAAAAATCTACGGACGGCACCACGTTCACGCCGGTCACCCCAGTGGAGACCTTGGATGCCGGTTCAACGAGTGCAACCGTAGCCGGTTTATCGAGCCGTGAAACCTACTATTTCCGGTTAAACGTCGAATCGGGTCCACATGCAGGTCTGTCCAATGTAATTAGCATCAAGCCAAACGCGCCTGCGGTACCGGCAGAAGATCCGCCTGCAGGGAATACAAACGTTGTACAGCAGCCTGCACCTACTATGAAAACGGACGTTGTTGTTTCCGATCAAGCCAACGGGGGCAAAGTCGTCCAGGACAAAATCACGAAGCTCGTCGGAGACAGCCTGAAAGTATCAGGGAAAATAAAATCGGCATCCGGGCAAGAGCTGAATGTGCCGAATATCGTCATGAATCAGGACGGCAGCTTTACGCTTCCGAAAGTTGCACCTGGCGAATATACGTTGTCGCTGAACGTGATCGCGCCTAACGGGGAGAAGCTGGCTGGTCCTGCCGGCAAGCTGAGCGTCGATAGCAATGGAAATGCCAAGTTATCGGTTGATCTAGTCGATCCATATGGCACGATTCTCGATAAGGTGACGGAACAGCCTGTATCAGGCGTGAAGATGCAATTGTATTGGGCGGATACGGAGCTGAATCGTTCCAAAGGCAGAGTGCCGGGAACGCTTGTTCAACTGCCGGAGCTTCCTGATTTTGCACCCAACAAGAACCATAACCCGCAAATGAGCTCAGACAGCGGTCAATATGGCTGGATGGTTTACGCCAATGGCGATTACTACTTCTTGGGCGAGAAGAACGGATACGTTGTTTTTGACAGCCGTACCGATAAGCGTGAAGAGCGATTTGGCGCTGACAGCTATATTAAGGACGGAGTCATCCACGTCGGCGACACGATCGTGAAATTCAGCTTCTCCCAGGAGCCGAAAGTGAAGGCCGCAGGCGATCATCGCGCATACATGGTCGGATATCCCGACGGGACGTTCCAAGCCGATCGTGGCATTGTCCGGTCCGAAATGACTGCGATCCTATCTCGTTTGTATACATCCGCAGTGAGCTCGAAGAAAGTATCGTATTCGGATGTGAGTGCGAAACATTGGGCAACGAACGCGATTTCGACCGCAACCAATAATAAATGGATGGTCGGTTTCGGCGACAATACGTTCAAACCGAAGAAACAGATCACGCGGGCGGAATTTGCACAGATTCTCATGAATTTGAATAAATGGGACGCTGTCCAGGAGAGCACCTACACGGACGTAGCGGGACACTGGGCTGAAAAAGCCATTGCAACGGCTCAGGAGCAAGGTGTGCTGTTCGATTTCACGGAGGAGACCTTCCATCCGAATCAGCCGATTACGAGATTAGAGGTTGTTCGAATCCTGAACCAACTGCTGGATCGTAAACCTTGGGATATCAAGGTTGGACCGAAGTGGACCGATGTTCCGGAAAACCACGACCATTATTCAGACATCATGGAAGCTTCGATTCCGCATGGGTTTGAGCAGCTTGAGACCGGAATTGAAGATTGGAAGGAATAGGGGCGTCAGCGAAATGTGGCTGTAAATAGTCACGGTTCGCCTCCAAGCATACTTTAAAGACCACCTTTTTTAAGGTGGTCTTTTTCCGTTGGATAAACGTTTTGGTCCTGCGAAACGACATACATACAAAATTTGAAGACGACAGCATCATAAGGCTGTCGCCTTTAAGTTTTAGAGCTGGATATAGATGCAGATAGATTAATAACTTTTTATTCTTATAAATAAGTTATTGGTCCAATACTATTTTCTCCTTCGATCATATGATACCAAGAATACGATTAAAGGAGGACTTATCATGGCTGAACAGGTTAGAGTGAGCCCGCAATTCAAAAGGCTTTGCGACCAATTTGGAAGAATCCTAGGCGGCGAATCGGAAATTGAAGAAGGTCCGGTTTGTTTTGTCACGCGGATGACGAACTTAAGAGAGACGATTTTGGGAAGAAGAACGCGTTCCCCTTTGGTTCAAATGCAAATGTTTTCGTTTGAATCGCTTGACCAGTCGGGCCGCGCGCTTTGTTTGGGTGAGACTGCCGTGCATCAAAACCAGGTGAATCGATTGATGTCGAATCTCCGCAAACGGGGGATTAAAGTAACGGCGCTCCATAATCACTGGCTAAAAGAACAGCCTCGTTTAATGTATATGCATTGGGAATCGATTGACAATCCGGTTGCGTTTGCCAGAAAAACAAAAGAATCCATTGCGTTCTTGGGTTAATGCGGTTGAGTCATATCGCTCATATTTCTATTATTTCATGAGAGGATGATTTCGTATGGCGGAAGTGCAAGCAAGTCCTCGCTTTAGAAGACTTTGTAACCAATTCTCAAGTATTTTAGGCGGAACGGAGCATGAAATTACAAAAGGCCCGGTTTGCTTTGTCTCCAGAAATAGGAGAGTAAACGCATCTATCTTAGGTAGACGTACCACTTCTCCTTTGATCCGTTACCAACTCTTCTCGTTTGAATCGCTGGACAGTTCCGGTCGCGCGCTTTGTTTGGGAGAAACGGCTCTCTTCCAAGGCCAAGTGAATCGATTGCTGTCGAATCTTCGTAAGAACGGGATTAAAGTAACGGCCGTCCACAATCACTGGTTGTTTGAAAATCCCCGTTTGATGTATGTTCACTGGGAGTCCGTCGATGATCCCATTGCATTTGCAAGAAAAGTAAAGCGTTCTATTGCATTCTTAGGTTAATGACGAACGAATAGGCAAGGGCTTCATCGATACAGTCTTGTATCCGTTATACCATTAGAAAAGCGACCGTAATCGGTCGCTTTTTTACGAGGTTACTGCCCTAGTGATAGTTCTTGGACTCATTCTCTTTGAATTTGCCGTCGCTGTCATGCAGAGCCTGTTTCCGGCGATCATTGCGGGCTTGCTGCTGTTGCTGGGCCTCATGGCTGTTCACGGGTGTCTCTGCCAGTTGTTCCACCGTGTTAATCAGATTTTTGTCCGGTTGGTTCGTGCTCAATGGAAAGGTCCTCCTTATTTGCTGGAATCGATTGTGATGTTTATTATGTGCTGGCGGTCATGCAGCTATTCGTAACTACAGCTTTGGCTTGAACGAGGGGCTAGCCTTATTCTCTCCAGGCAAAGAAAAAAAGACCCGGCGGAAGGCCGGGTCTTCTACATATGACATCTTCGATCGCCACACGATTATATTTGATCCTTCGGGGCAAGCTCAATGGCAGAACGAATCGCGGCGAGCATGCTCTTGTCATCGGCGATGTTCTTCCCTGCAATATCGAAGGCTGTGCCGTGGTCGACCGAGGTGCGGATGATACCGCCTTTTAGTCCGACCGTTATGTTCACGCCCTCTTCGATGCCCATGACCTTGATCGGGGCATGTCCCTGGTCATGGTAGCAGGCCACGACGATATCGAAATCGCCTCGGCCGGCTCTGAAGAATAACGTATCCGCAGGGAGGGGGCCGACTACATTAATGCCTTCCTGCTGGGCGCGCTTGATGCCCGGGAGCAGCTTTTCTTCTTCTTCGCCGTTGCCGAACAATCCGTTCTCGCCCGCATGCGGGTTGATTCCGCAGACCGCGACTCTTGGATTGTCGAAACCGGCCTTTTTCAAGGTATCGTGGGCCAGTTTGACGACGGTATACGTTCTTTCCGGATTGATGCTCTGAATGGCCTCGATCAATCCCATATGCGTCGTCAGGTGAATGACCCGCAGGTTCGGGGTCGTCAGCATCATCGAGAAGTCCTTGGTATCCGTGAGATCAGCCAAAATTTCGGTGTGACCCGGGTACATATGTCCGCCTTGGTGCAGAGCTTCCTTGTTCAGCGGAGCCGTGCAGATGGAATGGATCTTCCGCTGCTTCGCCAAATCGATGGCTCTGGCCAGAAACTGAAAAGCAGCATCTCCCGCGACGGCCGATACTTCGCCGAATGCAAGGTCGGCCGGCACGAGGTCCAGATCGATAACGTCCACGGTGCCGAACTCGTATTTTGCCTCGGCGGGCTCTTGAATGGCGTTCACCTTCAGGCTTGAGCCGATAATCGGCAGCACGCGTTCTAATATTTTGGCGTCGCCGATCACGAGCGGGTTGCAGTTATCGTACATCTCCTGATGGGATAAGGCCTTCATAATGATTTCGGGTCCGATGCCTGCCGCATCGCCCATCGTAATTCCAACCGTCGGTTTCATGCTGGATTACCTCCTTTTATCGTTTGAATCGCATGGATAAATACGTCCGGCTTGCCGAATCCGCCTGCCTTGGTGACCACATACAAATCGTCGATCCCTATAAATTTCGAGATCGGCACGCCGATTTCCAGCTCGTCCAGCAATTCGAAGCCGCTAATGCTCCATTGCATGCAGATTTGTTTGGCCGTGTCTCCGCCTGTCATGGATACACCCTTGAAATAACCGTGCTCCAGCAGCCGGGCACAGATTTCTCCCATGGCGCGGACAATCTCATTGCTGACCTCGGTGTGATTGAGCCCGTGGGCTTCGCCTGTGGCACGGGCCCGTTCGATATCGGAAGGCTCCGCCGTCGAATAGATCACGATATCTTTGCCTTCCAGCGCGTGCAGCTTGACTTCTTGATAGACGCGATCCATTTCTTCCGTGCGCTCCGCTGAATCGGACACAGCCTTATAAGACACGAATTGCACGGGAACCACGTCGGTATGCTCAAGCAAAAGCTTCAGCTGGGCACGGGAGTTCTTGTTCACGCTGCCGACCACGGTAAGAATGGGTCCCTGATTCTGCGCGATAGCAAGCTCCCTCGGTTTGGACGAAATATGGTAATGGGCGGGCAGATAATTGGCGATGCCTGCAGAGCCGGCCCATGCGAACGTGTATGGAAGCTGCCCGGTGATGTGCAGGATGAACTCCAGATGGGCTTCTTCCGTGGAATCGATCAGCACATACGGTATGTTATGTTGTTGAAACTCTTTTAATTTGCCTTCAATGCGGCCTGCTCCAGCCTCCAGATCACGGACTGAGATCTCGCCGACGGCATACTTGGTTTGCAGCTTCAGCAAGTCGGGAAGATAGGAGTGGGTGACAGGCGTTTTGGGATCATGGGCAATCTCGGTTTCGGCTAACGGTACTCCATTCAAGTAATGGGTAGCGTTAAGAATGGTTCGATTGTTCTTGGGATAGCCCGGAGCGATCATCATAAAGTCCGGCTTCACCACATCATACAGCGCATCAATTTCGGTCCCGATATTGCCGCGCATGGTGGAGTCCATTTTTTTGAATATCGTATCAAACCCGGCATCCGTTAAAAATCGAGCGGCTCGGCTTACTCGCTGATAAGCTTCTTCGGGTGTTATGGAACGGCTGTCCGTATCGAAAACAACGGCATCGTAATGACGAATGTTGTCTTGGTCCATATCGAACAGAACGCTGGTTTTAAGGCCATGACGAGCGAGTTGGACCCCGCTGTCATTGGCGCCAGTCAAATCGTCTGCAATGATGGCTAATTTCATGCAGTTTACCTCCTCCTTGAGAAAAACGATGCAATCGAGGGGTTAGGGATAACCTCTATGCTGCAGGGTTGTTGTATTTTTCGACGCCGCCTGATTTCTCCAGTCTCTTGGACAGGAAACCAATAAAGACAGGCAGCAGTATGGCGGTCGTCACGACGCTCGCGGCGATTTGTACGGTCGCGATTTCGGCAATCGGGGCGAAGGATGCATTCGCGGCGACGATCGCAGCCGGCGTGCCTACCGCATTACCCGCCGTGGAGCCCTCGGAAGCACCGACAATCGGATTCCAGCCGATCGCCTTGAACAGCAGAAAACCAATGCCCCCTGTGAGCAGGACCGTCAGCACGCCAAGCAGAATACCGCTTAGTCCGCCTTGAATGATGGATGAGAAATTGATGCCCATACCGAGCGAGAAGGCAAAGAACGGAACCAGCTTGTCACTGCCTTTATGCAGCCATTCTGCCATATTCCGGTCCAGGTTCCCGATCACGACGCCGACGAGCAGCGGAAGCAGTACGGCAACGAAAGACATCGGTGAGAACATGCCGTTGGCAAAGCCCATGGCACCGAAGATCGAGAGCGCGACCATCGTCAAGAACGGTCCGTCGCTTAATGCCAGGAAAGGATAGGCTGCTTTGTCATCCTCTTTTCCGTATTGTCCGGCTAACGCGATATACAGTCCGCCGTTTGAATTCGTCATGGCCGCGATAATGGCCAGAGGGGCAAGGCCCAGGAATAATCCGTTGGAATCCGCAAACAGGATGGCGACCAAACCTAATATCGCGCCGATCGTCCACTTAAACACAAGCAGCGTGACGCCTTTTCCCACCGACGAACCCGCCGTTTTGAACGTGATCTGCGTGCCGGCAATCAATAAGAAAAGGGCGATGAGCGTACTCGAGCTGTTCACGAATAAGGCTTCCGTAAACCCGCCGATCCGCAAAGCGTTAGGTGCGAATGTATTGATGCACGCTCCGATGAGGAGGGGAACAACCATCATACCGCCAGGGATACGATCTAATGTCGCTTTAATTTTCATAATGTTAGCTCCTTGTGTAATCGTTTTATTGAAGCGCTTGCAGTAATTATACTAGTTCAAATTGTTTATTTTAGCAACATATAATTTCTGTAAATAGAACGGATCTAGTAAATTGTTTAAAAATGCAACAATCAAAACGAAAAAAAAGCGTAAACTTAAATTTATTCTTTAAGTTTACGCCAAAGCGTGGCCCGATTAATCCCTAACCGTTCGGCTGCTCTAGATTGGTTATTCTTTTCCTCGTGAAGTACGTATTGAATAATGTCTTTCTCGATCTCTTTAAGAGTCCCTTTCAACGGAATAGGGGTTGAGGCCGGAGGCTGATGGTCGAGCAAGCGAGCAAGTATATCGGCTGAAATCACATAGTCCGTTTCGTTCATTGCAGCCTGTTTAATGAGCTGCTTTAATTGGCCGATCGTCATGTGCTCAGCATTCTGCCGTATAAGCTGCAAGGCGTCTTCCCTTATTTTTACCGCCGCCGTCCCGTATTTTTGATGGTATCGGCTTAAAAAGAGCTGAATAAGCGAAGGCAGATCCTCCAAACGGTCCGACAGCGAAGGCATGAGGATCGTATTCAGCTTCATGTTGGGGGTTCTCTGTTGGTCAAGCGCCCGATCGCTAAGTATGAATACGCCAATCCGCCTATTTAGGCAGGTCTCCACAAATGCTATCAAATTCGGATCCTGTATGCATTCTTCCACATGGATGAATTCCACGGTCCTGGCTTTGGATAGCGGAAGGGTTCCTAACTGATCCGGGGAAACTTGGGTTAGATCGATCTGGAGCAGCAAACCGCCGTCCGAGTACAATTGATGAATATACTTCACGACGAAGGACTTGCCCGTATCTTCCCGGCCAAGCAGATGGATGGGCTCATGATGTTGATACAGAGCTTGGATGCTTGCCAACGTGGTGCGCATCGCAGCGGATTCGGCAATCATCGGCTCTGCTAATGGTTCAGCATAGGCTTTGATGCCTGACTGCGCAAATTCATAGGGCCGCCCTTTTTCCAAGGAGTATACTTTATAGCTTTTGTTGTCCAATGAGGTTTCATAGGCTGTGACGGAAAGCTGGTAATCGTCCATCGTAAAAACATTCTGCACTTGGGCTTTGTGGAATTCCACATTAGTATTGATCAGATAGATATGATTATCCGTCAAAGGGCTGTGCTCAAAATCGGTCAATTGCTCGTATACGATTTCATTCTGATCGTTAAAGATCACGAGATTGGGGTGTTCTTTGGCAACCAGCTCGTTCAGGATTGCTGAGACGGTATAGTTGTTGCTCAGGTAGCGGTAGATGAGCTGGGCATCGTCCAGGGCTCGCATGATGGATTCTTTGCCGGAATGGATGAGGAGGCCCTTTAACCCGTAGGCCTCGGCCGTATGGACGGTGATGACATCCCCGACTACCTGGCGGTATCCGGCAGCTTTCAGCTCCAGCAATAACCGTGCAACATCTTCGGAGCTGTGTATGGTATACACTTTTAAAGGCAGATCCATTAAATCAATAATCGATTGGGCGCCCGATGTAATATTGGAAAAGCCGACAATGGCGGTTTTTCCGTTAAACTGGCTCGCCAGCGTCAAGGAACGGATCATGTCGTATCCGGACAGGTGGACATCAATGACGGGAATCGATACCGCGGCTTTAATCAGCTGGGCCGTTCCGCCGCGGCTGATAATCACCTCGGCTCCGTTGTTTTGAGCCGAAGCTGCCAGCTCGGCCCCTTTTTGCAAGTCGCCGACGGCGTATTGTATGTCTAACTGGGGAAACAGGGGAATGCACTCTTGTATGATAGGAACCATCGCTTCATAAGGTGCGATTATATGGACACGTATACGCATAACTGATCCTGCCTTCATTCAAAATCATCCAATCGCATATCCCGTGTTGACGGAATATAGATGTTTACATTATTATAGCCAACTTCATCGCATCCTGCGAACATCGCACTGTTTTCCGATTCAGAATTTGTTACTATGATAGTACATAGATGCCTAATACCTAATGTTGGAATCCGTCAGGCATTTACTATCTTTCTTCATATGGCTTGGTGATTTGGAGAAAACAAACGGGAGGGAACATATTGAGTACACAGAGAGTGGGAGCTCCTTTGGAGGGCTTTGCGGAGTTCAGCCGAAAAGTCGCCGCCGAAGGTGCCGTACTGTTAAAGAATGAAGGACAGGCTCTGCCCCTGCAGCCGAACGAAACCGTTTCCGTTTTTGGCAGAACGCAGGTTCATTATTACCGCAGCGGTACGGGGTCGGGAGGCAGCGTTCATGTTTCCCATACAACGAATCTGCTGGGCGGTCTTCGGGATCAGAAGGGCATCGCCGTCAATGAAGAATTGGCTGCCGTTTATGAGCAGTGGATCGAGCAGAATCCTTTCGATAATGGCGGAGGCGGCTGGGCGGCTGAGCCGTGGCATCAGAAGGAAATGCCTTTGACCGATGAGCTGGTCTCCGCGGCAAGACGCGCATCCGACAAGGCGATCGTTGTCATCGGACGGACGGCCGGAGAAGATCAGGACAACGCCAATGAGCCGGGCAGCTACCAGCTAACGTCCGAAGAAAAAGCCATGCTGCAGCAGGTGACCGCACACTTTGAGCAAACCGTTGTGGTGCTGAATGTGTCCAACATTATCGATATGAGCTGGATGCTCGATGAAGGTTATGTGTATCCGATTTCTTCAGTCATTTATGCTTGGCACGGCGGCATGGAGGGCGGCAACGCCATTGCGGACGTATTGGCGGGCGAGGTGACGCCCAGCGGCAAACTGACGGATACGATTGCTTATTCGATCGAGGATTATCCATCGACCCGCAATTATGGCAATGAGCTTAAGAACCTGTATCAAGAGGATATTTATGTGGGCTACCGTTTTTTCGAAACGTTTCGACCCGCAGCCGTCCAGTATGAATTCGGGTTTGGATTGTCCTATACGCAGTTCCGAATCGAGCCGCGAGAAGCCAAACTCGCGGTCAGAGAGGGAGCGCCAACCGTTGAGATCGGCGTGAAGGTGACCAATATCGGGACCGCCTATGCAGGTAAAGAGGTTGTGCAAGTTTATTACGAAGCACCGCAAGGATGGCTGGGCCAGCCTGCCAAAGTTTTGGCCGCTTTCGGGAAGACGCAGGAGCTACAGCCGGGGGAATCGCAGCAGCTAACGCTCCAGTTCCCGGTTCATGCCATGGCCTCCTATGACGATGCAGGCGTGACGGGCCACCGTTCAGCCTATGTATTGGAGGCCGGAACGTACCGTCTGTACGCGGGAACCAGCGTGAGAAATGTGCAGCCTATCGGCTTGGATGGTCAAGAAGGTTATGTTGTAGAAACTCTGCAGGTTGTCGAGCAGCTCCGGGAAGCCATGGCGCCAACGGAGAGCTTCACGCGAATGAAGCCGGGCGTTCGTAGGGAGGACGGCTCGTACGAGCTTACTTTTGCGGAGGTGCCGAAGCGCACGATTGCCATGGAAGAGCGCATTCGCCAAAACCTGCCGCCGACCTTGGAGCAAACGGGCAATCGAGGCTATACCTTAAGGGACGTCCATGAGGGGAAAGTCAGCATGGAGGCTTTCATCGCCCAGCTTAGCGATCAGGATCTGGCGGTCATCGTCAGAGGAGAAGGCATGAGCAGTCCGCTGGTTACGGCGGGGACGGCATCGGCTTTTGGCGGCGTGAGCGACCGCCTGCTCGACTACGGAATTCCGGTGGCTTGCACCGCGGACGGACCGTCCGGTATTCGGATGGACAGCGGGCAGCAGGCAACGCAGGTGGCGATTGGCACCCTGCTTGCAGCAACGTGGAATACGGAGCTGGTCGAAGAGCTCTATGTGATGGAAGGCCGGGAGCTGCTCAGCTACAACATCGATGCGTTGCTGGGTCCCGGCCTGAACATTCGGCGCAGCCCGCTGAACGGTCGCAATTTCGAGTATTTCTCGGAAGATCCGCTCATCTCCGGCGCCTTTGCCGCGGCATGCACGCGCGGGATTATGAAGGGCGGCTCCAACGCCACGCTGAAGCATTTTGCTTGCAATAACCAGGAGAAGCATCGGAGCAAAGTCGACGCCGTCGTATCCGAACGGGCCCTTCGGGAAATTTATCTGAGAGGCTTTGAAATCGCGGTGAAGCAGGGCGGGGCCAACTCCATCATGACCTCGTATAACCCGATCAATGGACACTGGGCGGCTTCCAATTATGATCTGAACACCACGATTCTGCGCGGAGAGTGGGGATTCCAGGGCATCGTCATGACGGATTGGTGGGCCATTATGAACGACGTGGTGAACGGAGGCCCGGCCGATCGGAAAAATACGAACTGGATGGTCCGTGCCCAAAACGATTTGTACATGGTGGTCATGAACTACGGAGCGGAAATCAATGCCTGGGAAGACAATACGCTGGCATCCTTGGAAAATGGCACGCTGACCCGCGGAGAGCTGCAGCGCAGCGCCATGAACATCTGCCAATTCCTGATGCATGCGCCGGTCTTCTCGAGAAAGCAGGTGATCGAGGAAGCCGTGGGTTCATTTAAAGCCGATCCTTCCCTCGAGCCGGTACCAGCGCAAGCCTTATCGGAGAGCACGCAAGTGAAGCCGGCTGCAGCGGGATCAACATATATGAAGGTAGAGGAATCCGGTGAGTACCGGATCATTGTGCGCATCATGTCGCCGGAATCGGAACTGGCCCAAAGCGCCTGCAACGTCACGCTGAACGATCAGCCGGTAACCACGATTCAAACGAATGGTACCGACGGCAGATGGATTCGGCAGAAGCTTGTCAAAGTGGAACTGGAAGCGGGTTATTACGAGATGAAGCTGGATTTCGTCAAGCCGGGCTTGCAGATCGAGTGGATTGAATTTAAAGGGGTTTAGATCTAGGTTGTACCGGGATTCATATAGCCAAGCTATGCAAACCGCACCTGTAATAGCTCATGGTGATTTGCATGAAGCAGCTTTCGTCGTAAATACGTTCCATGCTTCTATTTCTAAGGCAGCAAGAGCCCGCTCACGGAGAGCGGGCTCTTGCTAGGTTATCCATCAATGTAATGGAAAACATTCGTCGTTTGCTATTCCACATCCATTGAGGTATAATAAGTTTATTGGGATTTTGACCTGAGATTCACATATTGCAGAGGGTTATTATTTTGATTAGGAACCTTGTGCAATATGTGAATTTTTTGTTTTTTAACCAAAAATGAGAAAATCATATAAATTTAGGAGGTGTTTCTATGCAAACAGGAACAGTGAAATGGTTTAACGCAGAAAAAGGCTTTGGTTTCATCGAGGTTGAAGGCGGCGAAGACGTATTCGTACACTTCAGTGCAATCACTGGTGACGGCTTCAAGTCGCTTGACGAAGGACAGCGCGTTGAATTTAACGTAGTCCAAGGCAACCGCGGACAGCAAGCCGAGAACGTTGTAAAACTGTAGACTCGTGAAAGGATCCCCAAACGTATCGTTTGGGGATTTTTTTTAAGATATCAGAAAGTATGAATTTCAGAGGATCTGCTGCTTGATATCGCAAGGATAACTACCGCTAAACGCGGTCCGTCTTCTTTAAGAGTACGTCGATAGACGTTTTTCTTATAAAGGGTGGGCTTGGCTAGTTGAGGCACGAAAGCGTTAAAAAATGTAGCTGAGGGGGATTTCATTGTCATATTCTTGGAATAAGCCGCTGGAAAATCTGCCGGAAGAGATGACCACGATCTGGTCTTGTACGAAGGAAGGGTGTAACGGTTGGATTCGAGACAACTTCTCGTTCAAGGAAGTTCCCGTTTGTTCACAGTGCGCGTCGCCCATGGTCAGCAGCAATAAAATCCTGCCGATTCTCGTTTCGTCGGATCAGCAAATCAAGCTTTACCGCAAGAATCAGCGCAAGGACACGAAGTCGTAGGGCAGTTCTCACGGTCCCAAAACCATTCTGTCCTCGTTCGTTGCGTACAAGAAAGGTTGAGATTTCATGCAGGCATTCGAAGATTGGAATCTAAAGGTGAAAAAAACGTTTAATGCTACAAGTAACAAGGAGGTATTAACCGTGTCTGAGGCAGGTCATTTGTTAGGTCTGTCCAAAGATCAAATGAAGATCTATGTCGATCAGAATAAGCTGACTAAGGTTCCGATCATGAGAAGCGTGCATCGATACCTTTTGTTGAAAAGTGAAATCGATCGAATTATGCAAAAGCAATAAAACAGAGCAGTATTGTGCTTATACAGAGACAGAGCTTCAAGCTCTTCGATCAGTATCGATCTCCATATGAATATATAAGAGAAGAGGGTGCCCTAAGGGCACTCTTTTTTATTTCAGGCTCCCAGTAATCGGTAGAACTTTTAAACCAATCACATCGAAGGTCAAAAAAGGTCAGATTTTAAGATCCGAACAAATTCTTTTGTGAAAACGGCCGATAACGAGCTATTTTAGCGCGAATTCCTGCATCATCGGTTTTGGCATTTAAACGTTCCGGGCATATAATAAAAGCGTAAGGTCAAACAAGGTCAAAGAAAGGGGAATTCATGATGTTTGAATTGATGCCATTCGGCAAGCGCAGAGAGGATGCCTTCGGACAACTGATGAAGTCATTTCATGATGCCTTTAACGACGCTTTTCCTGATGATGTGTTTGCGCCGTTCAAGGGTTCGATGATGTCGTTTAAGACGGACGTCAAGGAGACGGAGCACGCTTATCTGGTTGAGGCGGAACTGCCCGGTTTTCGCAAGGAAGACATCGAAATCAGCTACGCTGACCCTTACTTAACGATCAAAGCCGTGCGCAAGGAAGATCAGAGCGTGGAGGATACGAACCAGCACATCGTCCGCAAGGAGCGCCGTTACGGCCAGTATGTGCGCAGATTTTACGTTCAGAACATAGCCGAGGACCAAATCGACGCTTCCCTGAAGGATGGAGTCCTTAAGCTTGAAATACCAAAAAAGCCCGACCCTGGTAAGAAACGCATCCAGATCCGGGATGATATCTAATATATATGCCCTCCGATCCATAAGGTCGGGGGTTATTTTTTTGTGTTTTCTTAGTCATAAATTTACATATATGCCAATGAATTTCGGCAAATGAAACCTATCGGGAGTATATAGGGTATTATAAGTTAAATGTAAACTTTTCGAGGGGGACGCACATGATGGGAATCTTATCGAGGTTTAAGGATATTATGAGGGTGAATGTGAATTCGTTATTGGAACGGACGGAAGATCCGGAGAAAACGATCGATACCTATATGCGGAGCTTGAACGGCGATCTGGGTAAGGTGAAAGCGGAGACCGCTTCCGTGCTTTCGGATGAGCGGAGAGCGAAGCGGGCACTGGATGAGTGCAGCGCCGAGATTCAGAAGCTGCAGCGATATGCGGAGAAGGCCGTGGAAGCGGGAAATGAAGGCGATGCCCTGAAGTTCCTGGAGCGAAAAGCGGCGCAGGCCGAGAAGCTGAGCGACCTGCAGGCAGCCCACGAATCGGCTGCCGCAAACGCCGTCAGAATGAAGCAATTGCAGGATAAGCTGGTGTCGGATATGAGCCAGCTGGAAGATCGCTATGCCGAGCTGAAAGGGAAGATGGCGGCTGCCAAATCCCAGCAGGAGCTGAATTCCGGCCGATCCTCCTTGGGCGGTGCCAATGCGGCATTCCATACCATGGAGGAGAAAGCGAGCCGTGCTTTGGATGAAGCGGAGGCCCTGGCTGAGCTGCGCGCAGGAGCGAAGGAAGATGACCTGGACGATTTGATCGCGGAATTGGAGAAGAGCATGGGCAAGGACGGAGCTGCCCCGACTTCACCTCCTAATGCCAAGGATGAACTGGAAGCGATCAAAGAAAAGCTGAACAAGAAGGAGTAACCATTTCATTGTTATCGAGGTGAGCAAATGCCGGTAATTGAATACAAATGTCCGAACTGCGGCAGCGGCATGGTTTTTGACGGCGATACGGGAATGTTGTCTTGCCCCAGCTGCGGAAGAAAAGACAACATCGAGGAAATCCCCGACCCGCTGAAGAAGCAGGTGTTCGCGGAAGATGAGGTAAAGGAGTACCATTGCAACAGCTGTGGAGCCGTGATCGTGACCGAGCCGGAGACCAGCGCCACGACCTGCAGCTTCTGCGGATCGGCCGTCGTGCTCAGCGACCGGTTGAGCGGCGAGCTGGCACCGGTGAAGGTCATCCCTTTTTCGATTACGAAGGAAGAGGCGATGAAGGCGTTCAAGAAATGGTGCCGGAACGGCCTGTTGACGCCAAGCGGATTTATGACAGCGGACCGGATCAAGGGCATCACCGGGATCTACGTTCCCTTCTGGCTGTATGAGCTGCATAATCGGGTTGAGGTTCATGGTCAGGGCACCAAGGTGAGAACTTACACGCAAGGAGATTACCAGTACACGGAGACCGAGCATTTCGACATCTACCGGAAGATTCGCTTGAATTATGTGAAGGTGCCGATCGATGCTTCCGAGAAAATGAACGATGAGCTGATGGATAAGCTGGAGCCTTTTCCCTATCAGCAGCTGAAGGAATTCAAGACCCCTTATCTGGCCGGGTACATAGCGGAAAAATACAGCCATGACGACGAGCAGCTTCTTCCGCGCGCTAAGGAAAAGATCAGCTCCTTCATTGATTCGTATATTTCGTCGGCGGTCTCAGGATACACGACCGTGAGTTATACCAACAAACGGATCGATACCACCAAGAAACAGGCGGATTACGTTCTTCTTCCGGTATGGATGGTGCACTATGATTACAACAAATCGGAGTACACGTTTGCGATGAACGGCCAGACGGGCAAGGTGGTCGGCAAGCCGCCGATCAGCAAAGCGAAGGTGGCCGGGTGGTTCGCGGGCATTTCGGGCGTCTCCTTGCTATCCTTGAAGCTGATCTCCTGGGCAATGGGAGGAGGGTTCCTGTGAGAAGACGATATGCGTTATGGACGGTCTTATTTTTACTAACGGTATATTTGATAGCGCCCTCCGGGATCGTCAAAGCTGCGGATGATAAGACTTTGATCTTTGACGAGGCGAATTTGCTCAGTCCGGAAGAACGCCAAGAGCTGAGTGCGATGGCGAATGAGTACGGTGCCGAACGCGAAACGGACTTTATGATCCTAACAGTTAACCGTGTTGAGAATGATGACTATGAGACTTGGACGGAAAACTTTTACGATGAATACGCACCTGGGTATGACAAGCCGCACGGTAATACTGTTATTTTAACCCTAGTGATGGATACCCACGATGTGCATTTGGAAGGTTATTATAAGGCTGAGAAGTATCTCGATTCCGGGAGACTGACCAAAATACGCAACAAGATTACGCCTGATTTATCGAACGGCAATTACAAGCAGGCTTTTGAAAAATACATCAAAACCGCTCATCGGTACATGGGCTTTGAGCCGGACGTGAACCCGGATAACATTATATTTAATCTCTGGTTTCAACTGGGAGCTGCCGCTGCCATCGGCGTGGTCGCCGTGGGCATCATGGCTTACCGCTCCGGCGGGCGGGTGACGGTCAACAGCCGAACCTATGAGGATGCCAGCACATCGGGGATCTTGAATCAGCAGGACCGATATATCAGAACGACCGTAACAAAGCGGAAAATAGAGCGCAACACGAGCAGCGGCTCGGGCGGCGGAGGCGGAGGCGGCGTCACCGGCGGCGGCCATTCGCACAGCAGCAGCAGCGGGAAATTTTAATGGGAAGGGATGGAAGCATCAATGGGATTTTTCAAGAATCAATTCTCCAACGTAGTGGAATGGGAAGAGTTTAGGGATGACATGATTTTCTGGAAATGGCGCAACCGGGAGATTAAAAAAGGAAGTAAGCTGGTCATTCGCTCCGGTCAGGATGCGATCTTCATCAATAACGGCAAAATCGAAGGGATTTTCGAGGATGAAGGCGTATATAACATCGATTCGGATATCATCCCGTTTCTTTCTACCTTAAAAGGATTTAAATTCGGCTTTAACAGCGGCATGCGCGTGGAAGTGCTGTTCGTGAACACCAAGGAGTTCACCGTCCGATGGGGGACGCAGAACCCGGTTCTGATCCCGACGCCGCAGCTGCCGGGCGGCATGCCGATCCGTGCCAACGGGACATTTAATTTTAAAGTGAACGATTACGTGACGCTGATCGACAGGATTGCCGGGATCAAAGAGAGCTACCTTGTGGAGGACGTGAAAATCCGGATCAGTTCGGTACTCGATCAATTGTTGATGAAGTGGATCAGCCGCGAAGGCAAGGACATGTTCAATCTGCAGGCGAACGCTTCCGACATCGCCAGGGGGATTCGGGAAGACCTCGACATGGAAGTGATGGACAACGGGATGACGATTACCGGTTTCCAGGTGATGAGCTTCAATTATCCGAAGGAAATTCAGGACATGATCACGAAGACGGCCTCCCATGAAATGATCGGCAATCTGCAAAAGTACCAGCAGGTCAGCATGACGGACGGGATCGCGTCCGGCAAGGTGAAAGGCGGCGGTGCGGCTTCGGATATGGCAGGCATGATGATGGGGATGAACATGGCCAATGAAATGATGAAGAATATGAATCAGAACCAGGGCCAAAACAATCAGAATCAAAGCCAGCAGTCTCCGGCCGCGAAGGAGCCATCCGCCCCGGCATCCTCGTCCTCTTCCGAAGGAAACAAGAAGCCCAATTTCTGCCCGAACTGCGGCGCGAAGAACGAAGGCGCGAACTTCTGTCCGAATTGCGGACAGAAGCTGGGTTGAATGAAAGCCAGCAGCACGAATAAATGCACAACCTTGGATGGACATAAAGGGTTTTGAGTTTTGATGTCACGGTTAAAACGATGCGAACTGCGTTATTTCTTCTATATAAAAGTAAATTCAACTCACGCCCCCCTCACTCATAAAGTGAGGGGCTTTTTTGCTATGAACGCCGTAGCTGAGTTATGTATCTACCTTTCCGCAGGAAGTGGCTCACAACTGGAATGAAGAACAGCCTCCGAGGGCAGGAAGGAAGTTGCTGCAGCGCGAATCCGGAGAAATAGAACTTGACGGACAAATGAGAACTAGGCAAATGGAAAAGGGGTACATTATGATAGGACATATCGGTCATAAGAGAACTCCCGAAGACGAAGGGGGACAGGGGGATACTATGTTCAGATCGACATCCTGGCGCATATTCGTGATAAGCGGCATCTTTTTTGCAATGACCATCATACCGTTCTCGTTGTTTCTGGCCAACCGGTTTTCTCATTTCGCATACTCGCAGATGGGGACGTTCAACCAGGACCGCATCGAAGAAATGGCGGAGCGGGTCGAGTACATCCTGGCCAAGCTGAAATGGTACAGCCTGACCATGTATGAAGACCATTCCGTTCAAAACTGGATGTATGCTTCAGCCGACAATCTGCTGCAAAATGCCAGCACGATGGGGGTGTTATCTAAATATTTATCTCATGAGCCTTATATTGAAACCGCTTACTTATTCAGTATCCGCAAACGCGAGGTGATCGACGCCAAGGTTGGATTGCTTTCATTCGAGGAATTTGCCGATCAGACGATGCTGCAGCGGATCGAGCGCACTCCCGGGACATTCCTCCGCTATTTTGATCACAGGATAGGAAATAATTCGTATTTGGCTCTTCAGCTTCCTTCGACTCCTGAGCAGAAAAACCGCGACGGGTATCTTGTCGTCCTGTTCGACAAAAAGGAGCTGCAGAAGCATTTGATCTCAGGCGACGGAAGGGCGGATACACTGCTTTCGATCGTGGATGATCGAGGAAGATTGATTCTGGGCGAATGGGATGAGCGGCTCGAGGAGACCATCGATAACATCCAGACAGGGCAGAACCAGGGAGCCTTCGAAATGAACAGCGCCGAAGGGAAAGCGTTCGTCAACTATGCGCGGATGGGATCGCCGGAGTGGACCATTATATCTGTTACTGAAATGAAGCAATTCCGCGAAAAGGCGGGGGCGTTCAAAACCGTCATCATCGTCTGCTCGCTCCTGCTGCTCGTGGCGCTGCTTCTGATCGCCTATTGGAATTCGCGCCGTTTTGTCGGGCCTTTCCGACGACTGGCGGATCAACTGCAGCGGAAGCTGGGCGTGAAGGGGGAGAACGATTACGGCGTCATCGAGCAGGGCGTCGTTATGCTTCGCGATCATTATCCGCTGATCAAGACCGAATATTTGCGGCAATGGCTGCTGCAGGGCAGGCTGACCGACGGCGCCAGAGCGGCGATTGTCCGCGAATCGTGCCTGCTTGACTATGAGTGGCTTCGGTTGGCTGTTATCAAGATCGATTCCTATTACGAGATATCCGAGCGGTATGATTTCTTCTCTCGCAAGCTGCTCAAGTATGCAATCGGCAATATCGCAGAGGAGCTGCTTGGCACATCAGAACGGCCGATCGAGGTGGTCGATTTTGGGACCGACCATCTGGTCGTGCTGGTTGGCACGGCCAGTTCCCTCCCTGATCCCGAGTTGACCCAAGAGCTCAAGGAGTTTAGCCGTCAAGTCAGCCGTTACGTAAAGCTGGACGTGACGATCGCAGAAAGCGAGGCGCGGCGCGTACATGACGATTTGCGGAAAGTATACGACGACATGAACGAACTGACATTATTCAAGTTTGTCAGCGGTGATGACAAAATCTACGTCGAACAAGACTTTGAACGATATGCCGATTTACAGGCGCCGATCGACTCCGCTGTGCATGAGAGCTTGATCCAGACGATTCGAAGCGGCAAAGAGGAGAAGGTGCTGGCCATGCTGGATGAGGTGTTCACGCGCCTGCAGACGATGAAATATACCGAGTGCCAATTCCAACTGAAGCTGCTTCTGTTTGCGATCGTCAAGTCGTTCAGCAAAGTGATGTCTATCCAGAGTGTTGAAGGGATTGAGCGCCACTTGAGGCAGTTCGCCACGCTTACCGAGGTTCGCGAATGGCTGAAGGAAGAGACCGGGCGGATGATCCGGCAGCTTAGCGACCAAAAGGGATTCAATCGCAAGGAAAAGCTGATTGGGGAAATCATCGAGTACGTCCGCTACCATACCCATGACCCGATGCTGTCGGTAGACGATATCGCTGACCATATCGCTTTGTCGGCCAAATACGTCCGGCAGCTGTTTCACGAACATTATGGCATGCCTCTATCGAATTTCATCTTGAACGAGCGGCTCGGGAAGGTTAAGGAGCTGCTGGAGCAGACCAGCATGCAGATCACCGAAATTGCAGAGCAGTCCGGTTTTCAGACCAAAAGCCACTTTTTCACCGCATTTAAAAAAGCGACCGGCATGACGCCGAGTCAATACCGCGACAGCAAGGCGGACGAGCGGATGGAGCGGACGCGGCAGATAGTCGGGAACTCTGCGAATTAGAAAGGCCAGCGGGCGATCGAGAACCGGCCAGACCAATAACAACCGGCCGAACGCTCGCGAATCGGCCGCGCGAGAACCGAATCCGGCCAATGAGAACTAGGCAAGCAGCAGCCGTGAATGCTACGATGGCTCCGTTCAAATTCTGCAAGCCGCACAAGAAAGGAGGGACGCTCTTTGGAGCGACGTAGAAGGTTCGGCGGGTCGTTTGTGCGCGAGCTGTCGCGGAACCGGTATTTGTACTTGCTGGCGCTGCCCGGCATTGCGTTTCTGGTCGTATTTGCTTATATGCCCATGGCCGGGCATCTGCTCGCCTTCCAGGATTACCGGCTATCCGATGGAATATGGGGGAGCGAATGGGTCGGATTTAAAAACTTCGAGTTTTTCTTCAATGGGAAAGACTGGCTGCGGGTGACGCTGAATACCGTTTTCCTGAATGTACTGTTTCTCGTAACCGGCCTCGGCAGCGCGGTCGTGCTGGCTATTTTTCTGAACGAAATCCGTAACAGGCTGTTCAAGCGAATCACGCAATCGTTTATTTTTTTACCGTATTTCATTTCTTGGCTTGTCGTCAGCATGATGACGTTGACGCTATTCAGCACATCCGAGGGGCTCATTAACCGCGCGCTTGCCGCCCTTGGCTACGAAGGAGTGGACTGGTATTTGACGCCTGGCGTATGGCCGTATATTTTAACCGTCATTAGCGCCTGGAAGATTGCCGGCTATAATTCCATTATTTTTTTGGCCGTCATTACGGGCATCTCCTCGGAATATTACGAGAGCGCCCGAATAGAAGGCGCGAGCCGGATGCAGCAGATGCTCTACATAACGCTGCCGTTGATGCGGCCGACCGTGATGATATTGGCGCTGCTTGGCATAGGCCGTATTTTCTACGGCGATTTCGGCATGATTTACGCGATCATCGGAGATAACGGCATACTCTTTCCGACGACAGATGTCATCGATACGTATGCGTTTCGTGCGCTGAGGCAGCTGGGGAATTTCAGCATGTCCGCTGCCGTTGTCGTGTACCAGTCCTGCATGGGGCTTGTCACGATTCTGATCTTCAATGCGATCGCGCGCAAGGTGGACGCGGATTCAAGACTATTCTAAAAGGAAGGTTGGGCGAGTTGGCATGAGGCCGGATTCGGGCTTCCGATCGCTGTTGTCCCCGAATCGTTATGATCGTATAAGCTCGTTAAGCGGATACGATTCGGGAACAAAGGCGACCACTTGCGTTTCTCCAGCTCCGAACCGGCCCTTTGCTTCAGTCCCAACCAGTTAAGGTGTGATCGAAGTGAGAGAACGGTTGTTTCTTGTTTTGATGTACGGAGTGCTGGGTGCTTTTGCGCTGTTTTGCTTCATTCCGTTCTGGATTGTGTTCATCAACTCGTTCGCCGATGAATCGCTTCTGCAGACGGCGGGGTACCAGTTGCTGCCGAGCAAATTCAGCCTCCATGCGTACAAATTTTTGCTTTCCGGCAAGCAGGTGTTTCTAAGCTACGGCATTACGATGATCGTGACGATCGCCGGCACGGCATTGGGCGTACTCTTGACAGCCGCCTATGCGTACACGCTGAGCCACCGGAAAGTGAAGTACCGCCATATTTTATCGTTTCTAACCTTCCTGACGATGCTGTTCGGCGCAGGACTGGTCGGCTTTTACATGCTGATCGCCAACTGGCTGCAGCTGAAAGACTCGGTGTGGGCACTCATTTTGCCCTATCTGCTTAATCCGTTCTATGCCTTCATTCTTGTCTCTTACTACCGGACGCTGCCGTATGAATTGAATGAAGCTGCGACTGTGGACGGCGCCAATGATCTCTATATTTTCTTTCGCATCATCTGGCCGATTTCGCTGCCTGTTATCGCCACGGTGAGCCTGTTTTACGCGCTGCAATATTGGAACGACTGGTACTTGTCATTGCTGTTTATCGACAATCACAAAATGCTGCCGTTGCAGATGATGATCCGCCAGCTTATGTCCAATTTGAATGTTATGGCTTATGTAAGCGGGAGCCAGACGCAGTACAACGTCGTCGTGCCGACCTATGGCATGCAGCTGGCGATCGTCTGCGTTACCATCGGCCCGATCGTGTTCGTCTATCCGTTCATACAGCGCTTCTTTATTAAAGGTTTGACGCTTGGTTCGGTAAAAGGGTAGAGCGGCAAACGTGAAGGCGTTTGACCGGTTCGAGCTTTCAACCGCTGTTGTTTATGAACCGGCTCATCCGTCTGTTTTCTCTATTATTGATTCAGGGGGAAGGAACCATGAAAAGATTATTGTCCATCGCGCTTGTGTTATTGATCGCGCTTGTCGCGATTGCAGGTTGTTCGGGCAAGAACGAAGGGGAAGGGAAGACGCCCGGACCGTCGGGTCAAACCGGAGACAGCGCCGGCGGTGACGCCAAACTTGAAGAGGTGACCCTGAAAATCATGATTCCCGGTGATCGGCCGTCGGATATGGATTTGGTCATCGCCGAAGCAGAAAAGCGAATGAAGGATACGATCAACGTCAAACTCGACGTCGTCTTCGTACCTTGGTCCGATCTGGCGCAAAAGACACAGGTAACGCTTGCTTCCGGTGAAAACATCGATCTCATCTTCGATGCGCCATGGCTGCACATCAATCAGATGATTGCAAACGGATTCTATGAGCCATTGGACGACCTGTTGGCCCAGTACGGCCAAACGGTGCTCGAGAAACGGCCGCAGCAAATGTGGGACTACAACAAATACGGCGGCAAAATTATGGCCGTTCCGCTCGGCGTCAGCTACATGTCCGGCAATTCCTACATGGTGCGCAAAGATATTCGCGAGAAGCTCGGCGTACCGCCGATTAAAACCTATGAAGATTTGATCGCTTTCGCCTACAAGGTGAAAGAGCAGGAGAAAGGCATCATCCCGATGACCGCAGGCTCCGGCACTTATTCATTTGTCGCTCACCATGCGCTGAACGATTACGAAACCCATGTTAGACCTACCCACGCCCTGGGCAACAGCCTGATGCTCTATTACAAGAACAATGACGGCAAAGTTTACAATTTGCTGGAGGATCGGGAGCCGATCGGAACGTGGCTGGCGAACACGCGCAAATGGTTTACTGACGGTCTGATTTTTAAGGACATTTTGACGACAAAAGATTTTCATCAGCCGATCTCGGCAGGCAAAGTGGCAATCGTCACAAACGGCGCGTTCGGCATCGGCGATTCCCTCAAGAACACGTTAAAGAACAATGTGCCGGACAGCGAGCTGGAGACGGTCACCTTCTTTAATCCGGAGAAGGGTGCGAACATCACCGACTTCAAACAGTGGAACTTTCTGGCCGTTCCGAAGGTAAGCAAGAATAAGGAGCGGGCGATTATGTTCCTGAACTGGGCGAATGAGAAGGAAAACTACGACCTGCTTTCTTACGGAATCGAAGGGAAGCATTGGGAAGCGGTAGGCGACGACAAAATGAAAACCCTGGATACATCCGGCTACTCTGCTTTCGGCTATGTTTGGCTGTGGAATCCCGTCGATGAGCGGAGTGATGTGAAGGGCGAGAATGAGGAGTTGAACGCTGTGCTTAAGGATGCCGACATGTTCACGACCGATATTTTGGCCGGCTTCGAATTTGACAGTACCCCGGTGCAAAACGAGGTCAGCCAGTACAATACAGTCGATGGGCAATACTACACGGCGCTGTTCAACGGGGTTATCGATCCGGACGAGACATTGAAAAAATTTGAAGCGGAAGCCGGCCCCGCCCTCAAAAAAATTCAGCAGGAACTGCAAAAGCAGATTGATGAGTTCCTGGCGGCAAAGGCGAAGTAGACCAGAATCACCTGAACACTGATAAACCGAAGTTTGCTTATCCATGCCTATGAATCGCCCGAAGTGCGGAGTGTTTGGCTGCGCTGTACTACTGCCGTTGCCCACTGGAAACTTCGTGCCGGTGGCGGCACTGGATGCGGCGGTGACGGCTTCCTCTTCCGGAGGAAGCCGATCTTATACGCTTTGCTGCTTGCTTATGGCGGATTTCGTGAAAGGGGGGATTACAATCTAGCGTTCACCCGGAACAGAAATAAGGGTTTAAAGTTTTTGATATTTCTGTACTCGAGAATAAAGAAAAGGAGCTGGCCTTGATGAATTTCAATAAAAAATGGTTATCCGGATTAATGGCAGCGGTATTACTACTGACTCCGCTCTCTGCGGTTCAGGCGAAATCGCTTGTTCCGGATGTGACCGTCCTGCAGGCGGCAGGTGCAGACCAGATGGAAGCAGGAAAGGATACAGGTCATCCACAGGTCGAACTAGATCTACTGACGGATGCTGGTGAACAGGCAGCGGAACAGGCACCACAAGCAAAAGGTGAAAATCAAGCGGCAGCATCTTTGGCAGTGCAGGAGACGCAATTCCGCAATCTCGCGGCAGGCCTTCCGTATGAATGGTCTGAAGCTCCGGAAGCTTCGCATCCCGATGACGGATACAAGCTTACGGACGGAAAATACGGCGCATTGGATATGAACGACCCGGGATGGGTAGGACATCTGCGCGGAAAGGCTCGCGAAGTTGTGTTCGATCTCGGTGAGGAGAAGTCAATTGGAAAGATCACGGCTAATTTCTTTCAAGATTTTCCTACGAATTCGATTCTCGTGCCGCTGTCGGTATCGATGTATGTCTCCGACGATAAGGAAAATTGGGGGCTGCTTTCCCATAACGCTACGCAGCTTCTGTGGGGAGAAGGACCGCCCAGACAGGAGACCTTTGAATGGGATGGCAGCCGGGATGGAATCAAAGGCGGGAATACGGATGGCAAGCTGGCTTATGCCCGTTATGTGAAGGTGACCTTTTATATGCATCCTACACAGTGGGAATACATTGATGAAATCGAAATTATGGGTATGGACGGCAAGATTGAAGGGGCGGTAAAGGTTCCTGCCGAGCAGCCTCGTTTTTTGGAGCCGGGGGAAGCTACGGCCGGGATCCGGAATCTGAATTTGCTGTATAACGGACAATATGCGAATGGTTTGGGTGATTGGAAAAAGGAACGGATTATCCCTAATATCAGTTATGTAAATAAAGACGGCGAGCCGGTCGATTGGCTTTATGACGGCGTTCTATATCTCGGGATTGCTTCGCCTGCCGGCCGTGATTTCGGTCAGGGACAAACGAACCTGGACGATTGGAAATGGTATTTGGATAAAACCTTTGCAGCCACGGGCGATATGCAGCAGTTGAATGAGGCTGCCAAGGAAGTTGGGGCCAAGCTGAAACAGCCCGATCATCAAGTCAAGGTTGTGTTAATGATTCCGAATCCAGGGGAATCCTTAACCAATTTTGGCGACATTGACGGTAGCGGTTCCTTAAATTTCAACGACTCCGTCGTAGGCAAAGAAAAAGCGTCTGAAAACAGAGGAAAAGCGGTGCAGTGGTGGCTGGACCAGACCCGGCAAAGATGGCAGGCTGCCAACTACTCGAATCTTGAGCTTGTCGGCATGTACTGGATGCCGGAACAAATCGACATATCCGAATCGGGACCGGACATAGCTCGCATGGTGTCGGATAAAGTGCATGCCATGAACATGAAGGTTTTCTGGATTCCACACTCCTATGCTTACAAAATGTTTATGTGGAAAGACGTAGGGTTCGATGCCGCGGCGCTTCAGCCTAACTATTTCTTTGGCGGAATGGATTCCGACCGTCTGGATGATGCTACGGATACTGCAAAGCGATACGGAATGGGGAACGAAGTTGAATTTGATGACGGAATGCTGACAGATCCCGTACTTCGTCAGCGTTTTGTCGAATACTTGGACAGCGGCGTCAGATCCGGTCTGATGCAAAATGGCTTCAGAGCTCACTATCAAGGCAATAATGCAGTATACAACTTAGGGGTAAGCAAGGATCCAAGTTTGCGTTTAATGTATGACTGGCTGTACCAGTATTTGAACGGAACGTACGCCATCGATAGCAGCCCGGCGCCGGAGACGATGGCGGAGGTTGTACAGCGTTATGTCGCATCGAACGAAATCAAGCCGGCTTTTGGTAATGATTTGACGTATCGATTGCAGACCATCAAGCTTCTTTTGGACGATAACAAGCCGAAGGAAGCCGTGACGTATATGCAGGATTTTCTCGCGCACATTCACGACCCGGCCGTCCAAGCGCAAGGGTTGATTTCGGTCCCGGCCGCAACGGTGCTTGATTCCTACGCCCAAGTTCTCATTCATACCTGGTCTGACGGAGGGGGACTCAGCAATCTGGTTCTTGGCCAAAGCTATACAATTTCACAGCAGCCTAACAGCAACTATCCCGATTCCGGGAACGAACTTACGGACGGCCGATTCGGCGGGACGGATTACCGCACCGAGCAGTGGCAGGCCCATGCGGGAAGCGACTACCCTGACGAACGAAGCCGCACCATCACATTTGATTTGGGTGGCAACAAATCGATCGGGGCAATCAGAGCCCATTTTCTTCAGGATAAAGGACCTGGCATCTATTTTCCTCCGAACGTCACTTTTTCCGTTTCATCTGACGGCCAATCCTGGAGCACGCTGGCGACCGTTTCTCCGCCACCGGCACAGGATGCTGCCTCGGCCGAGTTCGTGGGTTGGAGCGGAATAACAGACGGCGTGCCGGGGAAAGCGGGAGCCGATAAAGTATACGCCCGCTATGTCAAAGTCGAATTCCCGGTCAACGTCTGGGTCTTCCTTGATGAAATCGAAGTTCTTGGCATTGACGGCCATGCGGGGGGTGGCACTACAATCGACAGCGCAAGAGCCGTGGTGGATGCCGCTGCGAAGAAATTGACGATCGACGGTCTGGTCGTGAACGGCAGTCAGTCCCAAGTGAATTTGAAAATACTCGATTCGAAAGGGAAAGTTCGGTACGAAGGCCAGACGACCAGTACGGAAACGGGAAGTTTCCAATTCACGATCAAGCTTACCGGGAATTTAAAGGGAACCTGCGAGGCCTATCTGTCTATGGAGGGAATGCCGGCTCCTGTTAAGATTTCATTCGAGTACAATAAAAAGGACTGATGAGTTATTCCAGCGCGAGCTCAGATTCCGATGGCATGCGGCCTGATTTCTATGATTTTGATTTAGGATGAGGGCATACCTTGATAAATTTTGTCACGGCATAATGCATGATAATTAATTTATGTTTCGTAAAAAAGCCATGGACGCAGCGTGATTTCCACGCTGTGACCTATGGCTTTTGCTTTCGAATCGGTCTTGATGATCGTATGATAAATATCTGATGCATCCCGATGTTTATGAACACGACTCATATAATGAAGTAATTGCGGGCTACTGAAAAATTCATACTGCCTGAAATCGAGATTAATGTAAACGCATACTTATTCATGGTATAATGCATCTAATAGATTAAGCAATTTTAGTCATCTGGGGTTCTTATAAAGCTGTGAATCTGGCCTGGGGGTGTTGCGAGGATGAAAAGGTATAGCGTGTGGCGTCCGGTCATGCTGATTGCGGTGGCGCTGCTTACGAATAACTTGGTCACGAGTTTGGCGGGCGTGTTTGGCATGTCGCCGAAGTCGGCGAGCGATTTAGGTTTTATCGCGATGATTATTGCCGCATTCATTACATATAACCGCATGATGAAAATCCGCCGCAAGTGAATAATCATTCACAGCCATTCATCGAATGAACAGCATGTTTATAAGCACCTTGGCCAAGGTGCTTTCTTTTCGTAAAGCGCAATTATTTTTTACCAAATCAAAGGGTCTGAACCCTTGCCCACGCTTCGTATCACACCGCCTGTAACCCCCGTGTTATCTATAAAAACCGTTAAATCAACGATACGAAAATTACGTCTTCCTATCTCTACTAGAATTGGAATAAAACATGTCTTAAACGTTTCACCGCGGCACAGATGCAGTTTGACAGATTCACCCAAATTTATGTTGAAAAGGGTCACTTTTATTAATATATTGTAAATAGCGCGAATCTAGTATTCGGGCATATATACCTAGGAGGGTTATCCTTAATGAAAAAAGGGGTCATATCTTTAATCAGTTTGGCGTTATCTGTCACGATGCTGGCAGGCTGCGGCGACAAACCGGCGTCAGAGCCAAGCGGCGGCGCAGGCGGCGACGCACCTAAGGCAAACTTCAAGGTAGGGATGGTTACGGACGCGGGAACGATCGATGACAAGTCGTTTAACCAAGGCACATACGAAGGTATCGTGAAGGCGAACGAGGACTTCAAAATGGAGTATAAATACCTGAAGCCGGCCGGAACCACAGAAGCCGACTATTCGAAAGAGATCGGTAACCTGTACGATGCCGGATTTAAATTTATCGTAACGCCAGGCTTCAAATTCGAAACAGCCGTGTTCAAGGCACAGGACAAGTATAAAGACGCTAAATTCGTAATTATCGACGGAACGCCTCAATCTGGAGAAGAAGGCGCAACACCGGTCGTTAAAGAAAATACCGTATCCATCTTCTTCGCTGAGCAAGAGTCCGGCTTCCTGGCTGGCGTTGCAACAGCGCTTCATGTGAAGGATGGTCAAGCAGGCTTTATCGGCGGCATGGAAATTCCGCCTGTACAGAAGTTCAACTGGGGCTTCCAACAGGGTGTAGCTTATGCTAATGAGAATCTTGGCACGAAACTCGTCATCAACAAAGAAAACGTGGTATACCAAGGATCTTTTGACGACGTTGCGGCAGGCAGCCAATTGGCGGCCCAGATGTATGACCGCGGCGTAAACGTGATCTTCGCGGCTGCTGGCGGCGTTGGCGTCGGCGCGATTAACGAGGCGAAGACTCGCGTGCAGAACGGATCCGAGGTTTGGATCGTCGGCGTCGACGTTGACCAATACCAAGACGGCGTATACGAAGGCGACAAGTCCGTTGTCCTGACTTCCGCTGTCAAGAAAATCGACCATGCGGCTTACGATATGATCAAAGCCGAAACCGAAGGCAAATTCCCGGGCGGACAAACGCTTACGCTGGATGCCACAAATGACGGCGTCGGACTTCCTGAGAATAACCCGAACTTGAGCGAGGACGTTCTGAAGCAAGTAGATGAAGTGTTTGGCAAGATCAAAGCCGGCGAAATTAAAGTAGCCGCAGAGCAAGGCGAATTGATTAAATAATTCAAGACACCAAGGTTACTATGGAGCGTGGATAGGCTTACTTGAAAAGCAGCGATACCGCATGAAAAAAGACGGATTCCCTCCGTCTTTTTTTAAGGTATCAGAATTTATAAGTTATTTCAGCGAAGCGTAAGCAATTCTGTAATCGCATTTATATGTTTTGGGGCCCTGCAAAGTATCTGGAACAAGCATCGAAGCATAGGCTCCACTTTGTGGGGCTATTTTAGGTATCAGACCGTATCACCGGCGCAAGCGATTGCATCCTGAAATTGAATATAGAATAATCTCTATGGAACTGCGTTCTGGCTGTTTGGAAGTGAGTCGATCCGCGTTTTTTTATCGGTTAATGATGAACAGGAAGATATCCAACAAAAAAGAAGGAGAGGACCCAAAACCATGGACTATGTTGTCGAGATGGTGGGCATCCGCAAGGAATTTCCGGGAATCGTGGCCAACGACGATATCACGATTCAACTGAAGAAAGGCGAGATTCACGCGCTGCTCGGCGAGAACGGCGCGGGCAAGTCGACCCTGATGAGCATCCTGTTTGGCATGTACCAGCCTGACCGTGGCGTGATCAAAGTCAACGGCAAGGACGTGAGGATTTCGAATCCGAACGTCGCGAACAAACTCGGAATCGGGATGGTGCATCAGCATTTCAAATTGGTGGAGCCGTTTACCGTAACCGAGAATATTATTCTCGGCAGCGAGACGCGAAAGTATTACTTTGGGTTAGACGTGAGATCCGCAGCCAAGCGGGTCGAGGAGCTGTCCAAACGATACGGTCTCAACGTTGACCCCTATGCCAAAATTGAGGATATCTCGGTAGGGATGCAGCAGCGCGTGGAAATTCTCAAAATGCTGTACCGCGATGCGGAAGTGCTCATATTTGACGAGCCCACGGCGGTGCTGACCCCTCAGGAAATCGAAGATTTGCAGGGCATTATGAAGAACCTGGTCAATGAAGGCAAATCGATCATTCTGATCACGCATAAATTGAAAGAAATTAAAGCGGTTGCGGACCGCTGTACCGTCATCCGCCGGGGGAAAACGATCGGCACCGTTGACGTGGCCGATACGAGCCGCGAAGCGATGGCCGAAATGATGGTAGGCCGCAGCGTTTCCTTTAAAGTGGACAAACAGGAGAGCCGTCCGGGCAAGACCGTTCTTCAGATCCAGTCGCTTACCGTGAAGAACAGTAAAAAAGTCGATGCGCTCAAAGGCTTCAGTCTGGATCTGCATGCCGGCGAGATCGTGGGCATTGCAGGCGTCGACGGCAACGGCCAAACGGAACTGGTGGAAGCCATTACCGGCTTGCGTCAAGCGGAGAGCGGGACGGTGAGCCTGAATGGTAAGACGCTTAACGGACTATCCGTCCGTCAGCGGAACGAGAGCGGAATCGGCCACATTCCGGAGGACCGCCAGAAGAGGGGCCTCGTGTTGGATTATACGATTGAAGAGAATCTGATCCTTGAGGTGTATAACCGCCCACCGTATTCCAGGAACGGGCTGCTGCAGCCGGCAGCGATCCGCAAGCATGCGGAGCATATCATTCAGAGCTTTGATGTGCGTTCCGGAACGGGCGGCCGGTCGATCGTGCGTTCGATGTCCGGCGGTAACCAGCAAAAAGCAATCATCGGCCGCGAGGTAGAGCGCGATCCGGATCTGCTTATTGCCGTTCAGCCGACCCGGGGCCTTGACGTAGGCTCGATTGAATATATTCACCGTCGTCTGATCGAACAGCGGGACAAGGGGAAAGCCGTTCTGCTGGTTTCCCTGGAGCTTGATGAAGTGCTGAACTTGTCGGACCGCATTGCCGTTATCAATAACGGTGAACTGGTAGGTATCGTTAAAACCTCCGAAACGAACGAAAGAGAGCTCGGACTGATGATGGCCGGGTATCAAAAAGAGGAGGCGCCACATGAATAACAGCGTAAAATCGTTGCTTGCCGTCCTGTTCGGACTCATCGCGGGGGCATTGCTTATGGCGCTGACCGGGCATAATCCGATAGAAGGATATAAGTATCTCCTCCAAGGCGGGCTTAAAAATCCGGAGCGGATCGGAAATACGCTGGCGACGGCGACTCCGCTTATTTTGACCGGCTTGTCCGTGGCTTTTGCCTTCCGTACCGGGCTGTTCAATATCGGTGCTGCGGGCCAAATGCTGTTCGGTGGTTTCTGTGCAACGGCTGTCGGCCTTTCGCTGGATCTGCCGCGGGCTCTGCTCCTGTTGGTCATGGTGCTGGTCGGTTTCATCGGCGGCGCACTATGGGCGGTGGTTCCCGGTTTCTTGAAGGCCAAATATAACGTGCATGAGGTCGTATCCACGATCATGATGAACTGGACGGCCTACTGGACCGTTTATTATGTCATTCCGGGTTACTTCAAAGGGGCGAGCCTGGAGACGGAATCGCGCCAGCTTCCGCCCGAAGCCATGCTGCATCAGCAGTGGCTCACCGATATGTTCCAAGGTTCTTATGTCAATCTGGGCTTTTTTATCGCGGTGATCGCCGTTCTGGTCGTCGCTTTCCTTATTAACAAAACAACGCTCGGATATGAATTGAAAGCGGTCGGATTCAACCGGCACGCTTCCGAATATGCGGGGATCGCTGTTAAACGCAGCATCGTGCTGTCCATGTTCATCTCCGGCGGCCTCGCGGGCCTCGCGGGTGTTGCACAGTATGCGGGGAATGCCTCCAGCATGCAGATCGGCATTCTGCCGAGCCAGGGATTTGACGGCATTGCCGTAGCCCTGCTTGGAATCAACGCACCTATCGGTGTTTTGGTGTCGGCCCTGTTCTTCGGGATTCTCTACTCGGGCAGAGGGTTTATGAATGCCATGACGGAGATTCCGCCGGAAATCGCCGATTCGATTATCGCCATCATTATCTATTTTGCGGCAACCAGCATCTTGATCGAGCGTTTGTACCGTAAATTCAAGCTGCGTCGCGCGGCAAATAAAAAGCAGGGGGAGTAAGGACATATGTGGACAACGATTGAACAGATTTTTCCGTATGCCATCGCTTACACGATCCCGCTTTTGATTACCGCCCTGGGCGCGCTGTTCAGTGAACGAAGCGGGGTCGTCAATATCGGCCTTGACGGGTTAATGATTGTCGGTTCTTTCATCGGCGCCTTTGTCATTTTCAAAATGCAGGCCCAATGGCCTGGCCATTCATGGGTACTATGGGTCGGCCTGCTGGCGGCGGCGGCAGCGAGCGCGCTATTCTCGCTACTGCATGCCTTTGCCAGCATTAACCTCAGTGCCAATCAGATCATAAGCGGTACGGCGATTAATATGATCGCGGGCGCCCTGACGATTTTCCTTGCCCGTAACATTACGGGCAGCGGCAAGATCAGCATCACGAATGGTTTTGCGCCGTTCGATGTGCCTGTGCTGTCTAAAATACCGATTATTGGGGATTTATTCTTCACCAAAACCTATGCAACGACTTGGCTCGTTCTGTTAGTGTTATTGCTCAGTGCACTGGCGCTATACAGAACACCCTTCGGTCTGCGCCTCCGCTCCTGCGGTGAGCATCCGCATGCGGCTGAAGCAGCCGGTATTAAGGTGCAGTCCATGCGGTATGTCGGCGTCATGATCTCTGGTGCCTTTTCCGGACTCGGTGGGGCTGTCATTCTGTTGACGTATTCCGGCGAATTTACGGGGAACGTTGCGGGACTCGGGTTCCTGGCTCTGGCATCCCTCATTTTCGGACAATGGAAGCCGCTCGGCATCCTGTTGGCGACCTTGTTCTTCGGATTTGCCACGACGGTAGCCAACGTATCGCAGGTCATTCCGTCCTTGGCGGTGATCCCGCCGGTCATTCTCAAGATTTTCCCTTATATCGTCACGCTGATCGCGCTTGTGATTTTCTCCAAATCCTCGAATGCGCCGAAAGCGGTAGGGGAGCCGTTCGATTCAGGTAAACGGTAACGCTTTGCGCAAGTCGATGTAAGACAAATAGAACCTCTGATATGCCTATCCAGCTTTGGGTTTAGGTCTATCGGAGGTTTTTTTACATCTAGCATACTTTAGATTAGAACTCCCAAAACATATCTGGTATATATAGTAAATAAGGTAAGAAAATTTAATAGAATAGAGGAGTGAACACCTGAATGCGCATTCGATTACATAGGTGCCAAAGGCCGTTAAGCATGCTTTTGGTTTTCGTGATGCTTCTGAGTATCATCGTTCCGTTCAGCCCTGTGAAGGTGGCAGAGGCTTCTCCCCGGCATGACCAGGTTGTGATTAGCCAGGTGTACGGTGGCGGCGGGAATAGCGGGGCCGTTTATACGCATGATTTTATCGAATTGTTCAATCCGACCAGCAGCCCGGTCGACCTGACAGGCTGGAAGGTGCGTTATGCAAGCGCAGCAGGTGATTTCAGTTCGAGTAACACAACCTCTTTAAGCGGTATCATAAAGCCTTATTCGTACTTATTAATCCAACAGAGTGGCGGCACCATAGGATCATTTTTGCCGACACCTGACGTTCAAGGAAAATTGAGTATGGGCGGCTCCAACGGCAAGGTGGATCTGGTGAACGCCGCTGGCGACCGCATCGATCTTATTGGCTATGGAAATGCAACGCTATCTGAAAAGAGCCCAACCGCAGCTCTCTCCAACAGCACGGCTGCGATTCGCAAGGAATTGACCTTTGGTCAAAATGATCGCGGCCGAGACACGGATAACAATGCAGCGGATTTTGCGGTTACGACGCCGGATCCTCGAAACAGCTCGAGTCCAGCTACGCCAGTCACGCCCGGCTCGGGCCTGGGAGCGGTAACGGCCAATCCGGAGCCTAATGCTTGGCCAGCCGGAACGGAGATTACGCTGAATCCGCCTACGGTAGGCGCTTCCGTTTATGCGGATGTGTATTTGTCCGGCGGAAACGGGTCCGGCTTCCAGATCGTCAACGGCCCGATCATCCTTAACGAGCCTACGCGGGTGGATGCCTATGCAGCCCAGGATGGCCAGCCGGATGGGCCGGTCTCCTCGTTCCAATATGATATTTTAAGGCAATCGTCCGTCGCTGATGCCCGCAGCAAGGCAAAAGGCGAGCATGTATGGACGGAAGGCATCATTACGCATATCGAAGGCAGAGAAACCTACATTCAAGATGACACGGCAGGTATCGTGCTCTATGATTACCCGCTTAATGCCAGTGTTGGCGATCGGGTGAGCGTGGCCGGCGTAATGGAGATTTACAACAATCTTCAGGAGATCAAACCGCACGCCTTGCTGCCGCACGACGTAACGGGGAACCAGGTCGGAGTTCCGCAGGCTCTCCCAATTACCGGAGCTGATCTATCTGCAGCTGCAGGGGAGAATTATGAGGCAAGACTAGTCTCCCTGAATGATGTCACCATCAAGTCCGAGAATAGACCTGGAGAATACACAGCCGAGCAAGGCGGGCATGAATTCATCATTTATTCGGGCTTGTCCAAGCTGAAGACGGTGAAGACCTTCAGCCGCATCACGGGCGTGGTGAAGCAGTTCGGAAACGTCTATGAACTGATCCCTTTAGGCGAGGATGCCTTAATCGAAGAGATGTTCTCCGTAATCGCAAGTCCCGGTGCCGGACCGATTATTACCGGGGGAACGGTAACGCTGTCCAGCCCTACGCAAGGGGCAAGCATCTATTATACGCTCGATGGATCGGTACCGACGACAGCAAGCACGCTGTACAGCGCACCGATACAGATTGACCGTGATACGACCATCAAGGCAATTGTTGTCTCAGGTGCGGATGTGAGCAAGGTATACGAATTTGCTTACAAGGCCACTCAGCAGCCGCGCATCGCGGATATCCAAGGCGAGGACCATGCTTCGCCGTATACTGGACAGACGGTAACCGATATTGAAGGCGTTGTAACCCAGTACGGTTATACGTTCTCTAACGGCAATATCAAGGGATTCTACATCCAGGATCCGAAGCCGGATTCCAATCCGGATACCTCGGACGCCATTTTTGTGTATTCCACGGATCCAAACCGGCCTCAAATCGGAGATTTGGTGAGCGTAATCGGTAAAGTGGCCGAGTATAACGAGGGAAGCTCCAGCAACCTGACATCGACCCAAATCGAGATGCAATCGTTCAAGAAGCTGGATCAGGCTCAACAGCTGCCTGAACCGGTTACCTTAGGGAAAGGCGGACGCCCGATTCCGGCTGCCATTATCGATAACGACGGCATGACAACGTTCGATCCGGACGAAGACGCCATCGACTTCTACGAGTCGCTGGAGGGCATGTTGGTCAGACTTCCGCAGCCAACGATCATTAGTCCGTATTGGACAAGCGGCGGCACCTACAACATTGCGACCCGGGTCGAAAATGATGTCGCCGATGTCATAACGCCAGCGGGCGGGCTGGTTCTAAAAGAGAACGGTAATTTCAACCCGCAGCGTCTCTTGATTGCTTACGGCAATCCGGGTCAAGAAGTGAGCACGGGCGATACGTTTGCCGATGATGTGATCGGCGTGATTGGGTATAACGGCGGGAACTTCAAGGTGATCCCTGCCAAAGACAGCCTGCCTCCAATCGACAGCAGCTCTTTTAAGCAAGAGGTATCTACTATTGACGTGAATGCCGAACAGCTCAGAGTAGCGACGTATAATATTGAAAATTTCTACCCGGGCGTAAGCTCCGCCAAAATCAACAAGCTGGCGGAATCGATCGTTAACAACATCAAGTCTCCGGATATTATCGGTCTTGTCGAAGTACAGGATAATAACGGAGAGCAGAACAACGGAACCACCGCGGCCGATCAAAGCTACCAGACCTTGATTAACGCCATCAAGGCAGCCGGCGGACCAACCTATAGCTTTACCGACATTGAGCCGGTGAATAATAACGACGGGGGAGCGCCGGGAGCCAACATTCGGGTCGGGTTCCTCTACAACGCGGATCGCGTCCAGTTAACGGACAGCGTTCAGGGCAAGAAGGGATCCCCGACGGAATCCGTGGCGTATGATGCGGCGACGGATCAGTTAACCCTGAATCCGGGGCGGATCGATCCGCAGAATGCGGCATTCAATGCATCGCGCAAGCCTCTGGCTGCGCAGTTCGAATTCCAAGGGGAAAAAGTGATTGTCATCGCGAATCATTTTAACTCGAAATCCGGAGACCAAGGACCATTCGGCAACACCCAGCCGCCGGTTCTCTCCAGCGAAACCCAGCGCCATCAGATCGCAGCGGTCGTGAACGGATTCGTGAAAGACGTGGTGTCTGCTAATCCTGACGCGAACGTCGTCGTGCTGGGGGATTTGAATGATTTCCAATTTACCGAGACGACAAACATTTTGAAGGGCAACGAATTAGACAACCTGATCGAGACGCTTCCGCTCAAGGAGCAGTACACGTACACGTATGACGGAAACTCGCAGGTGCTGGATCATATTCTGGTCAGCAAGAACCTGACCCGTTCTACGCAAGTCGATATCGTGCATCTGAACGCCGATTTCCCGGCCTCCAAGGGCCGCGTATCGGATCATGATCCCGTCGTCGCCCAGATCGACCTGAAGGAAGAAGCCGCGAACGGCTTCCCGCTGACGATTTTGCATACCAATGACACGCATGCCAATCTGGACACCGTAAGCTCGCCGGATAATATTGCGCGCCGGGTTACGGCAATCAAGGAAGCCAAAGCGAATGCGGTCAATCCTCTGCTCGTGGATGCGGGAGACGTATTCTCAGGCACGCTGTATTTTAATCAATATTTGGGACTTGCCGATCTGGAGTTCATGAATTTGGTTCAATATGATGCCATGACCTTCGGTAACCATGAGTTCGATAAAGGATCCGAGGTGCTGAACGATTTCATCGAGCATGCGGAATTCCCATTTGTGTCTTCGAACGTGAATTTTTCGGCCGATGCTTTATTGACCCAGAAATTCAAGAATGAAGTGACCCGGGATGCCAAGGATGCAACCATCTACCCGGCCATCATCATGGAGGTAGACGGGGAGCAGGTTGGCCTCATCGGACTGACAACCGAAGACACGGCGAACATCGCTTCGCCTGGAGACGTAACCTTTGAGAATGCGGTGCAAAAGGCAAAAGACACCGTAGCGATGCTGAAGAATGAAGGTATCAACAAAATCGTCGTACTGTCGCACCTCGGTTATGACGTGGATGTCAACCTTGCGAAGGAGGTCGAGGGCATCGACATCATCGTGGGCGGTCACAGTCATACCAAGCTGGATCAGGCGGTCGTGGACCGTTCGGACAGCGAACCGAAGCTGATTGTGCAGACAGGTGAAAAAGGTCAATTCTTAGGTCAGTTGGAGGTCGTATTTGACGACGAGGGGGTTCTGCAGGAGTGGAACAGCAGCCTCATTTCCGTTGACGAGAAAGATAGCAATGAGCAGTATGTCATTCAGCCGGATCCCGAAGCCTTGCAAATTCTGAACACCAAATATAAGCCGGGCGTGGAGGCATTGAAACAAACGGAGGTGGGCACGACAGAAGTGAAGCTGAACGGCGTCCGCGCCGATGTCCGCACGAAGGAAACGAATCTCGGCAATCTGATTGCCGATGGCATGCTGGATGCGGCGCAAGCCGCCGGCACGAATGCGGTCATCGCCCTGCAGAACGGCGGCGGCATCCGCGAATCCATTGAAGCAGGCAAAATCACGATGGGTGACGTCATGACGGTGCTTCCGTTTAACAATGATCTCGTCACGATCACGCTAACGGGCGCCGAGATCAAAGAAGCCATGGAGAACGGGGTCTCTAAAACCCCTGCTCAGGACGGGCGCTTCCCGCATATCGCGGGCATGAAGTTCTATTATGATTCGACCAAGCCGGTTGGATCGCGCGTCCTGCGCATCGAGGTGAAAGGCAAGAACGGATATGAGCCGATCGACATGAATAAATCGTATGAAGTAGCGACGAACGCATTTACCGCTAAGGGCGGCGATTTCTATGCTTCGCTCGAGAAGGCCTATCTGGAAGGGCGCGTGAACCTGCTTTATAAGCCTGACTATGAGGTATTCTCGAACTATGTGAAAAAGGTAGGCACCATCACGACCAAGACCTCCTACGTCGAAGGACGGATTACGGACTTGAAGGGAGCGCCGCTTCCTGGAGGACCTGGAGAGCCTGGGCCGGGCAACCCTGGGAATCCGGGCACGCCTGGAACTCCAGGACCGACGACGCCTCCCGTAAACCCATCGAACCCTGGCACCACGACGCCGGCAGAACCGGGCAAGGTCAAGGTTCCGGTTATGGTGGAGAACGGCGCAGCGGCAGGCAGCGTGACCGGAGCGGCCATGAAGGAAGCCCTGAAACAGCCTGTTGGCGGAAAAGTTACCGTAGAGGTAACAAGCACGCAGCCCATCTCTTCTTCATCCGTTACCATCGAGAATGAAGCGCTGCGAGCGTGGCTTGATCAAACAAGCGCGAAGGTGCTGGTGGTAGCGACGCCTTACGGAAGCTATGAGCTTCCGAAGAAGGAGATCGATCTTCAAGCGCTGGCGGCCCAAGCCGGCTCGGACATGAACAGCCTTCAATTGGTCATTCAGCTTGCTATCGATGAGGATGCCCTTAAATCAGCGGCCTCCAAAGGATATCATGCGCTGCAAGCCGTGAGCTACACCGTGACGGTTAAGTCCGACAATGGCAAGACTATCACGCTGGATTCGTTCCAAACGTATGTGAAGCGGTCCCTGAATGTCGACAAATCGCATGCGTTGACGGACATCGCGGTTGTCCGAGTGGATGGAAACGGCGAATACACGCCAGTACCATTTAAGGTAAACGGCCAACGTATCGATATCTATAGCCGAACCAACAGCACATACCTGGTGTTGCAGAACCCGGTAACGTTCCAGGACATCGCGTCGCATTGGTCGAAGGGTGAGGTTGAATCGCTTGCGGCCAAAATGATCGTAACCGGGCGCACGGAGCAGACCTTTGTTCCGAACGCTCCAGTCACTCGGGCCGAGTTCGCAGCGCTTGTCGTCCGGGCACTGGGACTTTCTGCAGACGCTGCGTCAGGCAGCTTCCAGGACGTTGCTTCATCCGACTGGTACGCGGGAGCGATCCAGGCAGCAGTCGATGCCGATATCATTAACGGCTACACGGACGGCACCTTTAAGCCGAATCGGACGATCACGCGCGAAGAGATGGCCGCGATGGCCTACAACGCGCTGGAGTATGCCGGATACAACCCCGTCGACGCGGCAAAAGCTCATTTTGCCGATGCGTCCTCGATCGGTGCTTGGTCTCAGGTGGCGGTGTATGAATTGGCGGCACTTGATATTCTGAATGGAGATCCGAAGCAGCGCTTCAATCCTAAATCGAATGCCACCCGCGGCGAAAGCGCCGCTGTGCTCCATCGTTTGATGCAGGATTTGACGTACGTAAAATAAACAGGTTCTTTAGCGGCTGGATGCATTTTGGGTTAGCCTCTTGGTTATAAACGGGAAGGGGGCGTCCAACAGCAAAACTGCTAAAGAACACTCCTTTGATCAACAAAGTGGAAAATAGAAATGGCGGTGCTAAGGATGCGATCCTTGCACCGCTTCTTTCGTAAATGGGTCGCACACCCATTTACGAAAGAAGCGGTTCTCTTCATATGTCGAAATGAAGTTTTTCTCATGGTAGCGGAGGGGACGAAACGATTTCGGACAAGCGCCAGCGGTCGCCTGAAAGCTTTCCAACGGAAAGCTCGCATCGAAAGCATATTCTTTGTCCCCGAATTTCTCCCTTGGTTACAATCATTCCAAGAAATTTGGGGACAACAGCGATGGGAGGAACGATTCTCGTACACGGAGTGTCTCCTAACAGAAAAAGGAGATAGTCCTATCTATCGGGACCCCCTCTTTTTTTAATCCGAAAAACTTAAAAACAAAATGTGACCGATCTGCGTCCATAACTGTGTTAAGGGTAAAAGGAGGTCTAAAGGCGATGCAGATCGATTCGCTCCGGCCGGGCGGAGATATTACGGAAACCTATGAATTATATGGCGATATGCTTTTTAAAATAGCGATGGTGTACCTTGGGAACAAACAGGATGTCGAAGAAGCCATTCAGGAGACGTTCATTAAATTGATATATAAAGCGCCTGACTTCAGGGATCAGGAGCATAAGAAAGCTTGGCTCATTCGGGTGATTACGAACCACTGCAAGAACATGCAAGGGAGCCTGTGGCGCAAGCGGGTAACCAAGATGGAGCATATGAACGATTATTTTGTCGAACCGTCGGAACGGACGTTGATGGATAACGTCATGAGTTTGCCGTTCAAGTATAAGTCGGTCATCCATCTGTTTTATTACGAGGATTATTCCGTTAAGGAAATCGCCGGGATTTTGCAGATTAACGAGTCTGCGGTCAAGATGCGTCTTCAGCGCGGCAGGAAGCTGCTGCGCATGGACTTGGAAGGAGAGGACGATTGATGAATCGGAATGACTACAAATCATTGATTGATCGAATAGAACCTGATAAAGGATTGGAGGAGCGGATCATGAAAGGAATGAAACAAAATCAGCGTCAAACGACAAGAATGAGCCGAATGGGGGTCGCCGGCGTCACCGCGGCCATTATGCTGGGGCTGGTGGTAGTGACTTCGCTGGTATTGAATCTTGAGAACGAGCCAGCGGTCAGCGATATCCCGGTGGTTCAACAAGGGACTGGGGCGAATACCCCGCCGACCGCGAAGGTTGGCCACGATCCGGTAACCATTCCGAAAATTGAGCTTCCGGGCGAGAGCAACGTCAAAGCCGATATGATCGGTTTGGTTGTATACCAGGGCAATATCTACACCCAAACCGGTACGCAAATCACGCCGGAAATCGCCAAGCAGCTGCGGGGCGACAAGCTCGGACGGTCGAAGTCGGGGATTACGGAATGGAGCTCCTCCGATGACTACACGGAGCTTGCTTCGACGATCGGCGAAATGGATATATTCACGGTTAAGGGATATGACGCCGATTTTAGAATCATGTCCTACATGGAGCACGACGGGGAAGTCTACGCCGAATTGTATGAGCATTTGAACGGGATTACGGTGGCCAAGGGCGAGGATATCATCGGCAAGCTGAATCTGATGGGGAACATGATTTCGGTCAAATGGCAGGATTTCGACAGTTGGAACATGGGCGAGAACAAGCTGCGCGAGCTTTCCGCCGATGCGGAGGTGCAAGCCTTCGTTGACGCTTTATATGAAGCGAAGCCGATAGCGGCCGAGCCTCTGTTTGAGCAAGGGATCTACGAGACCGGGCCTAGCGAACAGAAATTTCTGTATATCCAGCTGCAGGACGGGACGGAAGTCCAGTTAAGACTGTTCAAAGGCGGCCAATATGTGCGATATGCCAATGCGCCTGTGTTCTTTCAATTGGAAGGTGAGGCATTCACCACGCTGTGGGAGCTGATGGAGGAGTAGTTGTCCTGCCGTTTGTAGCCACGGAAAAATAGGTAATGTAAAAAGACTAGAGGCTATCCCTCATCGGATGGCCTCTTTTCGTTGCTGTAGGGTCGATAACGGCGATCCCTTTATCGTTTATCGTATGGCGGTTCCTTGTTATTCGCTTGTTCTCGATGATGGGAGGTTCGCTTTCACGAATGCGCTCGGCGTCATTCCGAAATACCGGGTAAAGGCGCGGGAGAACGTAAACAAATCCGAATAGCCCAGGGATAAAGCGGTCTGCGTGATGCTGGTTCCCTCGGCGGATAACAGGCGGGTCGCTTTCTCCATGATCAACTGCTGCATGTAGCGGGACGGAGAGATGCCGTATCGGCGGGTAAACGCGCGGGTGAAGTGACTGCGATGCACGCCGGCCCAGGCGGCAAGCTCCTCCACGGACAGGTTCTCCGTGCAATGAAGCCCCATATATCCGGGGACGGACTCGAGCCAGTCCGAAGCAGCCGAAGCAGCGGGGAGGTGCTGGTCCCGGTTGGGATCGATGCTGTGGATCAGCTGGAATCCCAGCGACATCAGCTGGAGGCTATGGTCCTGCTGGGGCTGCCGGAGCAATCGCTGAATGTCCTTGATGACAGCCAAGGCATCGTCCCTGAAGGCATTTCGTCGATAGGGCCGTTCCGGACATAAATCGACATGGTTCAATATGGACGGCATCAACTCGCCCATATAGGCCGTCCAGGTGATCATGGTAGACGGCTCGTCGCAGTCCTTGACATACGTATAGACCGAGCCGGGGAAGAGGCAGAAGAGGTCGCCTTCCGAGAGGGAGACGCTGCTGCCGTCCCATCCGAACCGCACCTTGCCGCTGGCAACGAAATGTATACTGTAAAATTCGACGGACCGGGGACCGACTTTCTCGGTGAAAAAGGGGTGGGATCCGGATTTGAATATCCATAATCCCAGTTGTGTCTCAAAGTGAGCCGGGTTGTTAAAGTATTCTTCTCGGGATGGCCGCTGATTCACTGTTAAACTCATGTGTCCTCCTTCCGACAATAGCGGTCAATTCTTTTGTTACTGCTATGATGCAACATATTGTATAACGATTGCAAGGATGGAGCATTCCGTATTCGTCCGCCAAAAGGTACGATGATGAGGAACAAGTCGAGCATAGTAGAGGTGAATGGAGATATGAAACAACCGAATTTTATCGTGATTTATTGCGATGACTTAGGGTATGGAGATCTTGGATGCTACGGTTCGGACACCGTGAAAACCCCGCACCTGGACGGGTTGGCTGATGAAGGCATTCGTTTTACGAATTGGTATTCGAATTCCCCGGTCTGCTCCCCGTCACGAGCCTCTTTATTGACGGGCAAGTACCCGGCCCGAGCTGGAGTCGGCGAGATTCTTGGGGCGAAGCGCGGTTCGCATGGACTGCCTGCCGACGAGGTGACGTTGGCCAAGGCGCTCAAGCCTGCCGGGTACAGGACGGCGCTGTTTGGAAAATGGCATTTGGGCTTGTCCGAGGAAACCAGCCCGAATGCGCATGGATTTGATGAGTTTTTCGGATTCAAGGCAGGCTGCGTCGATTTTTACTCGCACATTTTTTATTGGGGCCAAGCCCATGGCGTCAACCCCCTGCATGACCTATGGGAAAACGAAACGGAGGTTTGGGAGAACGGCCGGTACATGACCGAGCTGATCACGGAACGATCCGTTGATTTCATTCAGCGGTCGCGGGAGCAGGAGGCTCCGTTCTTCTTGTTTGCGTCGTACAATGCGCCGCACTATCCGATGCATGCCCCGCAGGAATACATGGACCGGTTTGCGCATTTGCCTTGGGATCGGCAGGTCATGGCCGCCATGATTGCCGCGGTGGACGACGGCGTCGGGGAGATCGTAAAGGCGCTGAAGGAAGCCGGGTGTTACGAGGATACGGTCATTTTCTTCTCCAGCGATAACGGACCGTCCTCCGAGAGCCGCAACTGGCTGGATGGGACGGAGGATGTGTATTACGGGGGAAGCGCGGGGATCTTCCGGGGGCATAAAGCAAGCCTGTTCGAAGGCGGAATCCGCGAGCCTGCCATATTGAGCTGGCCGAACGGATGGGAAGGCGGGCAAGTGAGAGATGAAGTGGTGGCTATGATGGACATCGCACCGACCTTTTTGGATCTGGCCGGCGTCGATCCGGCGGCAGGACCGCTTCAAGGCGTTGCGCTGGACGGAAGCAGCCTGAAGGAGATGCTGCAGATGCGCATGCCGTCGCCGCATAAGCAATTGTTCTGGGAGTATCAAGGCCAGCTGGCTGTCCGGGAAGGGGATTGGAAACTGGTGCTGAACGGGAAGCTCGATTTTGACCGCGTGGTTCCGGATCAGGTTCATCTGTCCGATCTGTCCAGGGATCCCGGGGAGCGCTCCAACCTGGCGGACCGTTACCCCGAGATCGTGGAACGGCTTAGCCGGGATGTGCGAGACTGGTATAAGGAAGTGCAGCGTCACGGCTCCTGAGCGTGAATAGAGCATACCATCTAAGCCTCAGCGATAAATGCAAAAAAAGCCCCGGCAAACCGGGGCTTTTTATTATGCTTTTGTGATTGGTATGAGCTGATAAAGGACAGCCGGAACCCTTAAAAAGGATTCAGCACATGGTAGAACACGTTCGGCGAAGCCATGCGGTAATAATGGCTGCACCAGCCGACGCCCTTGTGGTTGTCGCGGTTGGTCGTGCTGAACACCAGCCGTTCCTGCTCCAGCTCCTCGATCCGTTCCGTCCGTCCCTCCACGTATTCCAGAATGCGGAACGATGCGGTGTCCAGGCGGGTGATGACGCCGCCATAGCGGATGTCGATGACCTCCCAGCCAAAGGGCTTGAACATCCGATGCCACTGCGTACGGTGTCCTATGCGGAGCTCTTGCACGGCTTTGGAGATGGCAGGGAGCACGTTTTTGGCCATATGCCTTAAGGTATCGACGTCCTTGGCATCATAGGCTTGCTTCAGCAGAATGCCGATTTCGCTCTTGCGTTTGAGGACGGCGCTTAGCTTCTCCGGCATCTCGAACAGATAGTCCAGCTCGGCGCCGCTATCGCGCTTCGCGCGCAGGTTTTGCTCCAGCTCGGCATAGTGGTTCGAGAGGTCCAGGCCTTCGATCTGTTTGTCGAACATCCCGAGGAGCACATCCTGGTACAGCAAAAATTTCGACGGGTTGCTCTGCTTGGCGTTGTTCGGCTCCTGGCCGGGAATCTCGTCCAGATCCTTCAGCAGGAGGAACGCCTCCATGTCGATGCCCGTACAGAATTTCACCCGTTCCGCCAACTGAGCCGAAGAAGGCTCCTGTTCCGAGTAGGCATGCTCGGCATAAAGCTGCAGACCGAGCAGCGCTGCGAACGGATTTCCTTCGTTGCCGTCGTCGCCCCACATCGTGGCGTATACCTCGCGGATTCCTTCCTGCTTGCACACTTGAAGCGCAACATTCGAAGCGTTCAGGGACAACCCGTAGTTGACGCCGAATGTGTTAAAGATCCAGACGGCTCCGGCAAACACGAGGTTGCAGCCCAGCGGGCGGTGATTGGCGATCAGCTTCTCATAGTCCGCCGGCTCCATGTGGGTGTAGTCCCAGTACACCATATCCACATCCTTCGGGATGCGGCGGGCCATATCCTCCGGAATCGAGGTGTCCTTGTCGTAATACGCCGCATCGCCGCCTCCGCCGGCAGCGAGCTTCAGGAACATGTCGCTCCACATCATCGGCTTTAGACCGCGCTTGCGGACGGCAGCCAGGACTTTGTCCAGATGGGCGATCATAATGTCGAAACGGCTCACATAACCGTTGTGATCCAAATATTTACCCCGTCCGAGCTCCTCCGCTTCGTCCATTCCGATGTGAATCTTGTTGCTGCGGAACGGAACGCTGGCGGCCTCGATCATCCGTTCGATCAGGGAATCGGTCTGCTCGCTGCCGACGAGCAGGGCCCCCTTCGTATCGCGGTAATGCTTGATGGGCTCCCACTTCAGAAACTCCTCCAGGTGCGCTAAGGTTTGGATGCTTGGGAAAGCCTCGATGCCGAATTGATCGGCATAATCGTCCATCTCTTTCAGCTCCGCCTGCGTGTAGCGACCGCGCATATAACCGAAATACGGCTCGCCTTCGATCTGGTAGGTGTCCTCCATGTACAGCATCACGCTGTTCATGCCCATCAGGGCCATTTTATTCAGCATGAGCTTGAAGCTGTCCACGGTCAGCACGGCGTTGCGGGACAGGTCGAACATCGGGCCGATCTGGTCAAATTGCTGGCGTTCGAGAAGGTGGAACGAATCGCTTTGGCGGCTATGTTGAACCAGCAAGCCGAGTCCCCGGAAAAATTGATGTTTTCGTCCGTAACGAATATAGGCGTGGTCCCGGTCCCTGCCGACCTCCAGATCGCCATCGGACAAGGCTGCCTCAACGGGAATGCCGTTTTCCCCAAGCTCGACGCCAAGCCCATCCAGCAGCAGCTCAATGCCTGGCATGACATCCGTAACAGCGCCCTCGAAACGAAATTTCATATGAAATCCCCCTGCATCCATGATTTTGCGAGCATTAAACATTATATCATTATAATGTTTAATGTTATGGGAATCGCCGCTGGAAATCAATCCTTTGTTTGCAAAGTTAGAGGAGTTATCACGACCTATTTCAAACGTACAGCGGTTCGTGAACGAGCTATTCATTTACGAAATAGATAAAAAAAGAACAAAAAAACAGGATTGACACTGCCGATAACCCGGTGTATTTTATATACAAATCGTTTTTGCAAAAACGTTTTGTATCATGAGTACATCAATCATTGCGTCATTCGATGATTCTTTCTTCAACGCGATAGCGCCGTAATCGGCTAAGATCTGATAGCGTTTACATAAGTGGTTTGTACTCTGCAAATATTGTTTGCAACCGCGCGTTTATAATCTAATCAAATGTTTTCCTATAATTTTGGATAAGGATGATCATGATGGCAGCAACCATAAAAGACGTCGCCCGTGAGGCAGGCGTAGCAGTTTGTACCGTGTCGTTTGCGGTCAATGGCTCCGCGCATGTAGCGGAAGCGACCAAGAAGCGGATATTCGATGCAATCGAGAAGCTGAATTACCGGCCGAACCAGTCCGCGCGCGGATTGGTCACGAAGAAGACGAACAACATCGGCCTGGTGGTCGAGGATACGGTGGACGGTTTGGAGAATACCATTCTCCTCGACGTCGTCAAGGGGCTTGGGGAGGCGACGGGAGACAACAATTACGATTTGCTGCTGTCCTTTCAGAAGCCGAGTACGAATAAATTGGCGGATCACCTGCTGGACGTCTACCGCAAGCAATCGGCGGATGGACTGATCCTGATGGGGGCGGCCATTAACCAGCCGTATGGGGAGCTGATCAAGAACCGGTTTCCTTTTGTCCTGCTCGGGAGGCCGACGATGCCCGGGGTGTGTCACAGCGTCAATGCGGATAATGAGCAAGGCGCCTATGAAGCCGTTAAATATCTGATCGGCAAGGGTCATCGCCGGATTGCGCTCATCACCCCATGCTCGCTGGAAGTGGATGCCTCGCTGGACCGGTATAACGGCTACCGCCAGGCCATGGAGGAATTAGGCGACGGGTTCGACGAGCGGTTGGTTGAGATCGGTTCCTTCGAAGAAGACAGCGGGTATACGGAAACGGAGAAGCTGTTGAACCGAGTCGAGCGTCCTACCGCCATCATCGCCGGACGCGACGTGGTCGCTTCCCGCGTCGTCGAGAAGGCTCAGGAGCTGGGTTACAAGGTGCCGGAGGACCTGGCGGTGATCGGATTCGATAACACGGCTGTCTCCCAGTTGGCCCGGCCATCCATTACATCGATTGAGCTGCCGATGCGGCAGATGGGTCTGGAAGCAGCGAAGCTGTTAATGCAGCTGATTGACGGCGAAATTCGTTTTGACGATATTCAGACGATCGTTTTGCCGTGTACCGTCATTGAAAGAGAATCGACCTGAAAACGGATATTTTCGTTGGACGATTCTTTTTTTTGAAGGGTGCAAAAACGTTTTTGCACCCTGTTAACCTTGAAGGGAGTGATGCGGGTCCAATTTAGACATCTAAGACTTCACATAAATGTAAGCGAATTCATTAAACGCTTAGGGGAGTGAACGTCATGATCCATTTCAGAAAAATCGTAAGCCTCATTTTGATTTCCTCACTAATGATCATCATCGCAGCGGGTTGTACCAGCAGCGGACCCAATACCGCCAGCCCGTCGCCATCCGAACAGCCTACCCCAACGGATACCAAAACACCAGCCGAACCAGCCGGAGAAGATACGGAAAAACCTAAAAGCGGCACGATCCAAATATCCTTGCGCGGTGCCTCAGCCGAGGTTTGGGGCAAGGTAGCCGACGCTTACATGGCTAAGCATCCGGGCGTTAAGGTCGTCGTGGATATCAAGCCGGCCGAGGGCTACCGCGAATGGCTGCAGGCTCAGTTTGCCGCCGGAGAGCCGGAGGCCGATTTTGTGAACACGAATGAAAACAGCGACCTGAACGAAGACCAGAAATTCGTGGACTTCAAGCCTTGGCTGGAGACGGAGAACCCCTACACCGGAAAGATCTGGAAGGAAAGCTTCAACCTGGACGGCATGGGCGTCAATCTGGATGACCCTAACCTGCAAACTTTGCAAGCGCTTAACTTTGAATCGGTTCAAATCCTCTGGATGTACAACAAAGAGATGTTCGAGAAAGCGGGAATTACCGATACCCCTAAAACGTTCGATGAACTCATCGCGACCTACGACAAACTGAAGGCGGCGGGTTATATCCCGTTCACGATCGGCGGCAACGCGCTCTCCCTGTGGAGCGGTCAGGCGGGCTGGCTCATGCGCATTTATCCGGACCAGTACTTCCGCGATTACGTGGAGCTGATCAAATCAAAGCCGGAAGATTATACGTACATGCCAAACATCGACGATAACTGGAAGTTCGACCTGAGCGACCCGTACAACGATTCCCGTTCCAAAGTATCGACGAACGAGCTGCGGATGTACCAGGCGATCAAAAACAAAGTCGGCCCGTATAAAGTCGAGGGCAATCCGGCGTGGCGCGAAGTCATGACAAATCTGAAAACCTTGTTCGGTTACGCTCCGGACGGTTTTATGGGCATGTCCGAGGAGCAGGCCTACAAGCTCTTCCTGACAGGCAAGGCCGCAACCATGGTCGCGCTTCCGTCCTCCTACTGGCAGCTTCCCAAGGATTTTGCCGATGCGGAAAAAACGGGAGAGAGCGGCGGCGTGAAATCCTTCGACTTCGGATTCTTCAACATGCCTTCCATGGAAGGGGAGCTGGTCCAGGCTCCGGCGAGAACGATTCACATTTACACCGGCTTCTACGGCTTCGTGAAGAAGAATGCGGAGCAAACCGCCCTGAACGTGGATTTCATGATGTATTTGACCAGCCCGGAAGGATATAAAGTGTACCTGGAAGCCATCCAGAATTCCAAAGACGCCTCCTTGAACGGCGCGCCGCTGCTTAACGACATCGAGCTGCCGGAAGAAATGAAGAAGACGTTCGAATCGTTTGACGCGATCGGGAATACGGAAGGGCTGAACAGCCCGGGCAACGTGTTGGCCCGCGGTCTCCATGACTATCAGCCGTCCGTGCAGAGCTATATCGGCCTGATCTCCAAATACTTCAACGATGAAATCGATGTGGATCAGCTGCTGAAGCAGTACCAGGCGGATATTGACGCCAAATTCGAAGCCATGCTCAAGGAACGCAAAAAAGAACTCTCCGATATCGAGAATCCGGAGCGTCAGCCGCCTGTCAGACAGTAGCATTAGAAGGCTGTAAATGGCTGTAAGGCGCAGGACTTCGCCTTCATCGGTGGAGTTCTGCGGGTTCACTTGGCATGGAAGGGAGTGTGAACACGAAGGTGATGAGAACAATATATTCCTGCCTGCTGGCTTCGCTGCTGCTATTTCTATATGCCCAGCCGATCCATGCCTCTGAGCCGATCTGGACGATGGAGCAGGGCCTTACGATCAAAGGTTTGTCCATATCGGAAGACGGCGAGCTGGTGGCGGTCGGTACGCAGAATGCGAGTGCCATTCTTCTTCAGCGCGACGGCACCCAGCGATTCGAATTCATGGCGAACAACGTCGTGACCGGTGTCGCCCTCCTGAATGACGGCCGCATGCTCGTCACTTCCGATGACCGGCATCTTTATATGCTGAGTGCTGACGGCAAGGAGCTGTGGAAGCGGGATTTTAAGAAAATGATCAAGAATCTGTCGGCAACGCCCGACGGCAAGCTGGCTATCGTGACGCTGCATAACGAAAGTTTGGTGCATGTTCTGGACGAACAAGGACAGACGCTGCGTGAAATTTCGATCGGCATCGCGGTGAAGAGCGCCGCGGTATCCCCGAACGGGCAATGGCTGGCAGCCGGAGCTGCGAACCAGTATGCCTATTTGTTCAATCCTGCCGGCGAGCTGCAATTCCAGACGCCGCTGGAGGGCGACATTCTTCATGCTTCCGTTGCGGATAACGGAACGATGGTGGTCGGAACGTCCAGCAATAAAGCGGTCCTCTATTCGGCGGAGGGCAGCAGGCTTGGCGAATTGTTGACCAAGGATAAAGTGACCTCCGTGCATGTCACCCATGACGGGGAGTTTATCGGGGTAGCGGACTACTCGGGCAATTATTACGTGGCCAATCAAGGCGGCGAATTGTTGTGGAGCACGAAGGAGGCCGGAGCCGGCCAGCAAATCCGGTTCAGCAAAGACGGTACGCGGCTCTTCGCAGGCTCGGACAAAGGAGCCGTCTTCCAATATGAAGTCGGGGCCGTGCTGGAGCAAGGCAAACAGGCAGCGATGGTCAAAACCGTGGTACAGGTAGCGGCCGTGATCGTATTCGTTCTGTTGACGGCACTGTTATTTTTCTGGTTACGGCGCAAAAAGCCTTACATTCTTCACCGGTTGTGGAAGAGCAAACTGGCGTATGCTATGCTGCTCCCCAGCTTTACGCTCATTATTATATTCCTGTATATCCCGGCGTTCTCCGGCTTGATTCATTCTTTGTACGACTGGAATCCCGGGGCAAGAAGCGAGTTTATCGGGCTGGACAATTTCAGGCGAATGGCGAATGATCCGTACGTCACCAAAGGCGTGGGCAATCTGCTCATCCTCATCGTCACCGGATTGTTCAAGGCTCTCATTCCGCCGCTGATCGTGGCGGAGCTGATCTATCATCTGAGAAGCAAAAGGTCCCAGTATGTATTCCGTACGTTTTTCGTCATTTCCATGGTCATTCCATCCGTTGGCATGCTGCTGGTCTGGCAGGACATGTACGATCCGAACATCGGCCTTGTGAACCAGCTGCTGCGCATGATCGGACTCGGCTCGCTAAGCCATCCTTGGCTGGGAGACCCGAATACGGCGCTGTGGGCCATCATTATGATGGGCTTCCCGTTCGTCGGCATCCTGCAGCTGCTGGTGATGTACTCGGGGCTGATCGCCATTCCGGAAGAAGTGATCGAAGCGGCGAGAATCGACGGCGCCAAATCTTTTCGCATTATCCGGGCGATTCACCTGCCGCTGCTGGCAGGGCAATTCAAGCTGCTGATCGTGCTCGCGCTGATCGGCATCATTCAGGACTTCGGCTCCATCCTGATCGTGACCGGCGGGGGGCCTGCCGACTCGACCTATGTGCCGGCGCTGCAGATGTATTTTGCCGCAACGAAATTCAATGACCTGGGATATGCGTCGGCGCTTGGCGTCAGCATGTTTGCCATCATTATGGTGATTACGGTCATCAATATGAAATTCATCAAAACCAATACGGATTAGGAGGGGAACGGCATGAATGCAAAAGCAAGACTCGTTCGGCAGTCGGCGCTCTATGTGCTGCTTATCGTTTTTGTTGCGTTGACCCTCGCCCCCATCGCCTTCACCTTGATTTCATCCTTCAAAAATAACGCGCAGATTCTGGGAGGCATCTGGACGATGCCGATCCCGGCGCAGACCGCGAATTATGCGGAAGCCTTCGCGGCGATCTGGCGGTATACCTTGAATACGGTGCTCTATGCGGCGGTGGGCGGCACGCTGGTCGTGGCCCTGTCCGCCGTTGCGGGCTATACCTTTGCCAAGAAGGACTTTCTCGGCAAGGAGGTGCTCTTCATGCTGATGCTGGCCATCATGATGATACCGGGCGTCATGACGCTGATCCCTTCTTACGTGCTGTATGCGAATCTGGGGCTGGTGAATACGCCTTGGGTCATCATTATCAGCGCGGCCGCGGGTGGCCAGATTTTCGGCACGTTTTTGTGCAGGAGCTTCATGGCGGGCATTTCCAACGAGCTGTTTGATGCCGCCAAAATCGACGGTGCGGGAGAGTTCGTGGTGTTCACGAGAATGGTGCTGCCTCTGTCCGTTCCCGTTCTCATGACCTTGATGATCATGCAGTCCGTCGGGATCTATAACGATTACATCTGGCCGCTTTTGACCATTAAATCGAACAGCATCCAGATGATTGGCGTCGGGCTTACGCAATTCACGAACCAGTTCGGCATCTCCAACATGGGCGTGGAATTCGCGGCGTACATCATATCGGCGATTCCGCTGGTGCTGCTGTTCAGCTTCGGGATGAAGTATTACATCCAGGGCGTTACGCAAGGGGCTTTAAAAATATAAAACGACGGACCAAATGGAGAGAGATGGATGAATATACACAGACAAGCGGAGAAGATACCCAGCTGGATCTGGCATCGGGAACGTGAGGGCCGGCGGCATGTCGTACTGGAAAAATCCTTTGTTCTGCATGCCGCGGTTGAGCAGCTTGAGATGAGAATCGCCTGTACGGGAGAAGCCGAGATCAGGCTGAACGATGCCGTGATCGGCCATTTCCCGGAGCATGCCAGGCACACATCCGCATTTTATCCGGTAGAGGGGCTCCCCGGCGGTTTGGAGCCTGGAGCCTATACAATCCGAATCGAGCTCCGAAATACGGAGCCGATGCCGATGCATCCCATCAATATGCATCTGCATGACCGTTCGGTGGGATGCATCGCCTACTTGAGCGGAAGCGAAGGCTTATGGCTGGCAACGGATGATACCTGGGAGACCGGGGACGGCCCGGCGGAGGTGGTATGCGTTTGGGGCGAGGAGCCTTTTGGAGACCTGGATCATGCGCCTCCTTGGTTTATTGCCGGAGGATACGGCGATATCGCGGTCGAGCCTGTTCAAGGCATAAGAGTCATGTCCGCAGCCGGAGTGGAAGCGGTCAGCGGCATAGATGGTGTAATTCAGATGAAAGGAACGGCCGGTGGGCGAATCGTCCTAGGCGAAGTGGAGTCCCGAAATGAACGGCATATTTTTTATCATCTTCTGAAGCAGGGGGAATGGAAGGAACGTAGGACACAGCAGAAAGAACTGGATTTGAGCCGGATGCCGGAGCTGCTGCTGGAATTGCCCCATGAGCTCAATGTGCGGATGCAGGTGAGCAACCACGGCGATTCCGAGATCGGTTTGCTGTGGAATGGCGCTGAATCCTTGCAGGAGCTGCGGCATTATGACGGATGCATGACGGAGTGGTTGGCGATTCCGCCGGGAAGCCTGTCGGCAACGAATCCCCAGGGCATGCGGTACGTGCAAATTTACGTAAGCGATGACGATGGAGGGGAATTCCATATCGAGCTCCGGTTGGAGGCAGCCGGTGCTGAGCTTAATCAGGCGGGACAATTGCAGACGGATCACGACCTTCTGCAGCGAATCTATGACGTGTCGGTGCATACCAGCCGGGTCTGCCATCAAATCGGATTGTGGGACGGCATCAAGCGGGACCGCCTCAATTGGGCTTACGATATTTACCTGGCCGCCAAAACCGAATACTCGCTCTGGGATGATTATTCGGTATTGAAGCGGTCGCTCCGGGAGCTGGGGCGGACCCCTTACGGCTATTGGATGAACAATCTCCCTTCCTATACGCTGTGGTGGCTCAGCAGCATATGGGATTACTTCTTCGAGACGGGAGACCGCGATTTCGTATGGGAAATCCGGGAGGATCTGCAGCGGCATATCGCTTGGGTGAAGGCGAATGCGGAACCGTCCAGCGGGATTTTTATGCCGGATGCCAGAGAGGAACACTCCTTCATCGAATGGTCGCCCATGGGGACGTCTGAATCGTGGGCGTGCCTGAACGCGATTTACGGCATGACGAAGAGTCAAATGAAACAGCTGGCGGATTACATGCCGGAGCTCCGGCTCCATTGGGATGAACCGCAGGCAGAGCTTAAGGAGGAGCAGTTCATTGGACCATCGTACGCGCTGCTCACCTCGGTCATCGGCATTAAGAGCGGGTATGTGGAAGAAGATAGCGCACGCAGATTTCTCCTCGACTATCGGCTGAGGGACCCGCTCACGCCATTGTCCGCCTACTGGCTGGCGGAATGCTACTCGGAGTACGGCATGCACGAACGGGCGTGGGATGTTATCGCTACGGTCTGGGGAACGATGCTGGATGCGGGAGCAACCACCTTCTGGGAGGGGATCAGGCTGACGCCGAGCAGCGATATCCATCATGACTTGACCACGTATACCGCGTATGATTCCTACCGGATGAGCCTGTGCCACAGCTGGTCGAGCACGCCGGTGGTCTGGATTGCTAGGTATGTCCTTGGGATTCGCGCGCTTGAGCCCGGTTATGCCCGCATCGCTTTCGAGCCTCATGCCATCGGGGGGCTAACGGCTGCACGGGGCGTGATTCCAAGTCCCAAGGGTTTGATTAAGGTGGAATGGAAGCTGGAGGATGGGCGCATGATCAAATCAGCTCGCATTGGAGAAGCTGAGCTGGCAGGGAGCGCATGATGAAAGAGCACTGGCAAGCGAACTGGATATGGGGGGATTTACCGCCCGATTCGGCCAACGTATATCTGGAAGCGAGAAGGAGCTTTGACTTGCAGGAAGCGCCGATGGCGGGCCGATTGTACGTGTCGGCCAACCAGGAGTACTTGCTCTATGTCAATGGGGCCGTGGTCGGGAGGGGCCCCTCACCTGCCGATCAGCAGTGGAAGTATTACGACGAGATCGATGTGACCCCGCTGTTGTCGGTGGGTAGGAATGTGCTGGCCATCGTCGCCTACAATTTCGGTTCGACCGATATCGTGACAGGCCAGATGCAAGGGCAGGGGGGCTTGATTGCCGAGCTTGATATCGAGCACGGAAACGGAGTGTTCTGCGTGGCCGCCACGGATGCGGAATGGAAGGTCCGGCGATCGCCAAGATGGATGGCCCAGGTGTCGCGCCAGCATCAATGGAACGGATTCCGCGAAATTTATCTCGCGGAGCAGGAGGACGGATGGGCGGAATCCGCTTATGACGATTCCTCCTGGAGCGGGGCGGTGGTTATCGCCAAAGCATTGGATCCGGATTCGCCATGGCCGCGACTGCTTCCGCGGGAGATTCCTCCGCTGCACAGGGAGTGGGTCAGTCCGGCAGCGATCGTGCGAACTGACGCCAATTTCGGCGTCAGCCTGGGGGAGTCCGGCATGCTTCGGAATCGTGGGGGCAGCTCGGAAGCGTTCGGTTCGCTGGAGCATACCTCTCCGCGTCATGAAGCGATTGGCTTGCAAGACGACTCAGCGGAAACAGAAAGAGATCCAGGCGGGTTAGCAGCAGGTACAACAGGCTGGACGCTTGATGCCAGCATGCCCGGCTCGCTGCCGGGTGTTGTATATGATTTTGCTAGCGAAATCGTGGGGTATCCCGAGCTGGAGCTGGACGCACCCGCGGGCGGCGTGATCCAGCTGTCGTACGGAGAATCGCTGGAGCTGCAATTGTACGATACCTTCATCCTGCGCAAAGGGCGAAATCGGCTGAAGCCCTTTGGCCGCCGGGCTTTCCGTTTCCTTCAGGTTACGGCACAGGCGACGCCGGCCGCGCTGACGATATCGCGCTTCGGCGTCGAATCCGTCCATTATCCGTTTGACGAATCCGGCTTTTTTCGCTGCAGCGATGATCGTCTGAACCGGATCTGGGAGGTCGGGGCGTATACGACGCTGGTGAACAGCCAGGACCATCTGGAGGATTGCCCGCTGCGCGAGAAGGCGCTCTGGGTAGCCGATGCCGTGGTCATGGGCAAAGTCATCTACCACGCGTTCGGCGATGATCGGCTGCTGCGCAAATGTTTCCTGCAAGGGGCGCGGATTCAGAATGACGACGGCTCCATACCCGGTACCGGCCCGGAACGAAACTCGTTCCTGCTGCCCGATTTCTGCGCGCATTGGTTGTTCGGCGTGCATGCCCACTGGCTGTATACGAAGGACCACGATTTCCTGGAAGAAATCTGGCCGGCCATCACACGGTTGATGGCGTGGTTCGCGCTGCAGGAGGATCGGGATGGCCTGTTTGCCGGCGCCGACCGGCCTGGCTGGTGGTGCTTTATCGATTGGGCCGATTACATCGACCGGCGCGACCGGGTGACGGCCGTCTCCTGCTTCTATCACAAGGCGCTCGGGTTGGCGGCGGAGCTGGCGCAAGCGATTGGGCGCGGCGAGCTGGCAGGGCAGTGGAAAGACCAGGCGGTCCGGCTTCGCGCTGCCATAAGGGAGCAGATGCGGCCCCCTGGCGAGATCGTATTTGCGGATTGCATCGGACCGGACGGATTATCGAAGCAGATCACGGCTCAGACCAACTTTGCGGCGATATGGTCCGGCCTGATGGACCCGGCGGAAGAGGACCGCTTCCTCGACGAATGGTACGACGGCGGAAAGCTGCCGCCGTTAAAAGGCGCTTTTTTCTATCATGTGGTTCTGGAGACGTTGATGAGCAAAGGACGCGTAGACAGCGCTTTGGAGATCATTAGAAGCTATTGGGGCGGCATGCTGGACCGGGGAGCGACCACCTGGTGGGAGACGTATGATCCATCAACGCCAGCCTGTACCGTGCCGAGCGCTTATCAAGGCAATACGCCAACTTATTTAGTTGATCATATTCCCGTGAGCTTTAGCCACGGCTGGGGCGCATCGCCGAGTTATATTTTGACGCAATCCGTGTTGGGCCTTGATTTAAGCAGACTCGGCGAGCAGGAGGTATATCTTGCCCCGCATGCCGGTGATCTCGATTGGGCGGAAGGCGCTGTACCGACGCGCTTTGGCATGATGGAAGCAAGCTGGAAGAGAGAGAAGGGAGGGAAACTGAAATACGAGCTCACGATTCCGGAGGGAATTACCGTGAAAGCGATCGACGGGGCGGAGCTTGTGCTTAGAATCAGAGATTAAGGCGATCGGCTTGGAGACGAGCGAATAGGGGTTTGGAAAGGGGGTGAATGGCGTCGAACTGCGGTAATCGTATCAACAGAATCCATTTTGAGGAGGAACAAGCGTAATGAAGTTGAAGGGGTTTAAAAGGCTGCTGCTGTATTCAGTCCTGCTGGCGCTCACCCTGCAAGCGTATCCCGCCGGGATCGTGTTTGCGGGCACGTATGATCCGGATTTAAAGGCATCTCCCCATGTGCTGAACGTGACGGGTTACACGCCTTCGATTGTCATTGACGATTTTAACGAGCCCGATGCGGTAAACCAGCCGGGAAAATGGACCAGCGGAGCGGGGGCGGAGAAAGTCACCTACGCCGACCGTTATGCCAACGGTCCGAATTCTCCATATGAGGGGAGCCATGTGCTCGAGGTATGGTCGGATGAAGTCAAGGCTTATGAATGGAGAACGGTATCCAGGGATTTCGATCAGCCGCTCGACTTGTCGGGCGTGAACTATCTGACGTTTGCGGCCAATTGCTACGGGTGGCAGACGGAGGACTATCTGATCAAGGTTACCCTGTTCAGCGGCGAAGATTCCTATGAGAGCATTGCCCAAATCAATCCGAACAGCTGGAGCAAAGTGGCGGTGTCCGTTAAGGACTGGGCCTTGCGGGACCACGTCACCAAGATCGAATTCGCGTTCATGCTCAACTTCGATCACGGCGGACTGAAGCCGGGCGATCCGGGATACGAATTCTGGGGCGGCAATTACCAGATCGATTATCTCAGCGGATCGAACGCCATCGGCATGGATTTTAACGCGGACGGGGAAACGGAAGGGTTTACCGCCCAAGGCGCCGAGGTAGACGCAGCCGGCGGTGAGCTCCGATTGACACTGGCTGGTGCCGCTCCCGTATTGCAATCTCCGGTGATCATCCAGGATATCGATCATTACAATACATTGAGCGTCAAATGGAGGAACGAGTCGCCATTCAACAAAGTGAAGGTCGAATGGATTACGGAGGAAAGCCCCGATTGGGACGACACGAAGTCGGAGGTGTTCGACATCGAAGCGAATAACAGCCAGTCCGTTGAACAGGAATTTAATCTGTCGCTGCATCCGGAGTGGAGCGGCAGTCTAAAGCAGTTCCGGTTGACGTTCTTGAGCGACGGAGGGGCAAGCACGGGAGAAGTCGGCATCGATCAGATCCGGTTCAAACAGCTGGCACCGATCGAGGTTTTCCCCGGGGAGCTTACGAGGCATGAGATCGCGGCCTCCCGGGATCGGATCGTGATCGAGGGCGCATTAAAGCCCGGGGAAGCGGAGCTTTATGAAGGCGGAGAGCTCCAATTATTTGAGCTGCAGCCCTATGAATCCGAAAGGGATCTGGCGAATCGAGAGCCGATTGCCGAACAGGGGATTCAAGGACAATTTATGTTTGAGCTGGACCTGGCAGGAGAAGAGGGACGTACCCGCCTGCAATCCAAATTTGCGGTCGCGGCCAGGCTTCCGGACGGATCGCTGGAGCTCGTGGACCGCGCCAAATACGTGAGCAATCCCGAGATACTTGCGCCGAATACGTATCCGTTCCCAGTGGCGAAGAGCAAGAAGGGGCTGCAGGTGCAGATGGTCGGCGATGCGGAGGACCTCGGCATCAGCCATGCCGCGCTGAACGTGGATTACAATAACGCGCTCTACATGAACGGGACCGTCAATCCGGCCAATACGTTCGAATATTCCTACGAAGGGGAGACCTTCTACTTCAAGAAGGATTGGATCGAGGAGCGGGATAATTCCATCAAGAGTTTGTCCGATAACGGAGTGACGGTATCCCTGATCCTCCTCATGTATAAGGGGGGAATGGACGATACCACGCCTAACCGGTATTTGCTCCATCCGGATGCCACGGAAGGCATCGTCTATGCATTTAACACGACGGATGAGCTAGGAACGAAGTATTATAAAGCCATCACCGCTTTCCTGGCGGAGCGCTACTCCCGCGAGGACGAGAAATACGGCAGAGCGGTCAATTACATCGTTGGCAATGAGGTGGACGCCGGGGAGACCTGGTACAATATGGGCAACGATAAAACGGTCAGGGAATTCGTTCAGGACTATGCCCGGACCGTGAGAATAACGAATACCGTCGTAAAAAGCTTTTACAGCAACGCCAGAGTGTATATTTCGCTGACGCATAACTGGGATCAGCAGCTGCCGTCCACGCAGATCGGCTCGTTCGACGGCCGATCGATCATCGATACGCTTCAGGCGGAGATCGACGCAGAGGGAGATATTCCATGGCATATCGCTTATCATCCTTATCCGGAAAATCTGTTCGATCCGAGAGCTTGGGTTGCGCCGCAGTCCCTCGAGCAGTTTGATACGCCGAAAATCACGTTTAAAAACCTGCACGTCCTCGTTGATTACATGAAGCAGCCGAAGTTCATGTACGGCGATGAGGCGCGCCGGATTATCCTGTCGGAGCAGGGCTTCCACAGCGGCGACAATTCGCCGGAAGGCCAGCAGCTGCAGGCGGCAGCCTATGCGTATGCCTATTACATTACGGACTTCCTGGACGGCATCGACTCCTTCATTCTGCACCGGCATGTGGACCATGCCGAAGAGTACGGCTTGAATCTCGGATTGTGGACGCATGATCCGGATACGAGCAGGGGCGCCAGCATCCCTGCGGAGCACAAGCTGGTGTATGATGTCTTTAAGTATATCGATACGGAACGTTCGCTGGAGGTGACGGAGTTCGCGAAGCCGATCATTGGCATCGCCGACTGGCAGGATATCGCGCCATCCTTCGATGCCGGCATGCTTGCTCGGCGGGAGATACCGGATACGGCGCCAGCGGCTGTCCTTCCTCCGGAGCAGCTGGAGGGTGCGGAAATGCTGTTTGATTTTGAGAACGGCGATGAGGGCTGGACCCATGCGGAGTATGTATCCGGCGTCGAAACCGATGCTTCTGTCACCTGGACCGGCAGTCAAACGCTCAAGGCCACGGTGATGACCAGAGAGCAGCTGGGCGACAGCAAAGGCATCGCCAAGCGGTTCGACGAGCCGCTGAATGCCGAGGGCAAACCCTACCTGTTCTTTGGCATCAATCCTTCGAACGGACCTGCGTCCGAATCCTATACCGTTCGGGTAAAGGTGTACAGCGATCAGCATGTGCTGGAAGCAGAGGGGAATGTTCCGCCGAAGCAGTGGAGCAACCTGGCGGTTGACTTAGGGGATTGGGCCTATAAGGACCGGATCACCAAAATTAAAATCGGGCTTGTGCCGGCAAGCCGGGTGCATTGGCAAGGAGGATATTTCCATGTCGACGGCATCGGTTTGGCCGACGGCATGGAGGCGGCAGAGCTTACCGCCGCTTTGACGCCGGAGCAGCCGGATGGCAACGACGGCTGGTACCGAAGCCCGGTAACCGTCAAGCTCGGGGCAGCGAATGGCTTGCCGGACGGCTACGGCATTCAGTTTCGCGTGAATGACGGAGAATGGCAGACGTACGGTTCCGAAATGATCATGGATACGGATGGGATTCATGAGCTGGACTATCGGACGATGAGTCCAGCCGGGGAACCGGGTTCCATCAAGTCGTTGACCTTGAAGATCGACCAGACCGCGCCCGTGGCGACCGTAACGGCGGACCCGGTCAAGTTGTGGCCGCCTAACCAGAGGCTGGTCCAGGTCACGGCTTCCGTCGAAGCCAGCGATTCGGGCTCGGATATCGGTTCCGTCGTGCTGACCTCCATTACAAGTAATGAGGAGCTGCAAGCGGAGGATATTCAGGGTGCGGAGCTGGGCACGACGGATACCTCGTTCAGCTTGCGCGCGGCAAGATCGGGTGCAGGCTCCGGCAGGATCTACACGATCACGTATACGGTCACGGATCAAGCCGGCAATGAAACCGCGGCGGTGACCCAGGTGAACGTGCCGCATGATCAATCGAATCCATGATGGATGGATTCTAACGCCCGATAGACAGTCTGGAAGGGGAGAAGCAACGTGCTTACGATACAAAAAACGCTTGTGCATGGTCTGGAGAATCCATTGGGGCTGGATGTGTCTTCTCCCCGTTTTTCCTGGCTGCTAGAGAGCGATCGGCGCGGAGAGGCGTGCGCGGCTTACAGGGTGAGGGTGTGGGTGTCCCTTTCCGCGGAGGGGCTCTCTAACAGGGACGAAGTTTTGGTGTGGGACAGCGGCAGGCGGAGTGGCCAAAGCTTAAGCCTCCTGTATGATGGTCCGCTGCAGAGCAATACGCGTTACTGGTGGCGGGTTACGGTCTGGGACCGTCAAGGAAAGGAAAGCGAAAGCGTACCGGCATATTGGGATACGGGCTTGTTTCCCGGCGATTGGAGTGCTGAATGGATATGGCGGTCCGAGGAGATGAAGCTTAATGATTTTGCCTATTTCCGCAAATCCTTTGATCTCCGGGGAGCCGCTACCCGGGCCAAAATATTCGTATCCGCCCATCATGTATTCCAATTGTTCGTTAACGGACAACGGGTTGGAGGCTATGGTTCACCCGCACCGACGGGGGTGCCTCACCGCAAATATTATTTGGCTTATGATGTGGCCTCCCTCTTGTCGACCGGTTCCAACTGCATCGGCGTTGCCGCTCATTATTTGGGCGGAAGCGGCCAGAACTATGTGAACGGCGTCCCGGGAATGCTGCTCCAGCTGCACGTGGAGCATGAGGACGGGACGGAGCAGCTGGTTGTATCGGATCTGACATGGCAGGCCTTAAGGCAGATTCCGCATCGCATAGGGTCTCCTTATCAGCAGAACCGCCGCTTATCGGCCATAGAGGACTATGACGCGGCTCTTCTGGAACCGAACTGGCTGCAGCCCGATGTTGGAGAGGAACACTGTAGTTCGGTTGTTCTTGCTCATCCATCCGCACAGCAATGGTCACTCCATTGGCAGCAGCTCCCCGAGGCGGAAGAGCTGGAGTCGATCATTCCATCCGTGGCAGCGGCGCCGTCGTTCGTAAACGGGGAAGAGGGGCTCATTCAGGTATTCGACGCTGGCAAAATCATATCGGGCTGGCCGCAGTTGGCCTTGCCCGGTATGGCAGGCGTCACGGTACGGCTGCGGTACGCCGAAACGCTCGATGGCGACGGGCGGGTCGTTCATCAAGTGTGCAACGAGACCTCGCATCATTATTACGACCTGTATACGATGCATGGACGCGGAGGGATCGAATATTGGCAGCCGGATTTCAGCTTTAAAGCCTTTCGTTATGTGGAGGTTACCGGCTATCCGCAACCGATTGAGGAAGGCCAGCTGCGAATTTGCTCAGCGGGTACGGCCATGGCACGGACGGGGCGTTTTCGGTGTTCGTCTGACTTCTTAAACAAGCTGTACGACGTTTGCCTGCAGACGCAGCGCAACAATGTGCTGGGCCAGGTGGTCGATTGCCCGCATCGGGAACAGGCGCAGTATCTCGCGGATACCGATCTCCAAGCCGAGACGCTGCTCTATAACTTCGATGCCTATCCGGTATTGGATAAGACGCTGCAGGACTTTGCGGACGGCCAATTGGAAGACGGCTCCTTCCCTTTTGTGTTCCCGTCGAACTACGAGCATCCAGACTTTTTCATACAAATCCCGGAATGGGACCTGCATTATGCGACCTTGCTGTGGAAGCTTTACCAGTTTAGCGGAGATACGGAGCTGCTCTCGCGATATTATGAACCGCTCCGGGCCATGATCGAGGGTTATCTATCGTTGATATCGCCGGCAACAGGCCTGATTCCGGTCGGCCGCGGATGGCATATTAGCGATTGGCCCTACCCGACGGTTGAGCATGAAGGCGAACATCTGACCGTGCAGCAGATCAAGGCATGGCAGGCGTTGCGCATTCTGTCCGAAGCCGCTGCCTTGCTGAACCGGGCAGATGACAGTGCAGCGTATGCTGCCTATGCGCAGAAGCTGCAAGTCAGCGTCCTGAATGAGCTGTACGATGGCTCCGGCAAGCTGCTGCATGACAGCTCGGGATCGACTGCCATCCACCAAGGCGTTAATGCGTTGGCATTATATGCGGGGCTCCTGCCGCAAAAAGACCGGGAGGCTGCATTGAAGGCCGTGGCAGGCAAACCGTGGGAGAGCAAGACGGTCTTGTCGCTCCCGCTGCTCCGTCTTTTGTTCGAGGAGGGATTGCAGGATCAGGCCTACCATTTGCTGAGTAAACCGGATTACCCGGGGTGGGGCTGCATGATTGCACAAGGAGCCGAGACCATGTGGGAAGGCTGGGATGATATCGAGTCCCATTGCCATGCATGGAACGGTTATCCCGCCCGCTTGCTGCAGGAGTATGTCTGCGGGATTCAGAGCGGAGCTCCCGGATTCGCGACGGCACGAATTCGCCCCTTTTTCGCGCCGGATCTGGACTTTGCCGAGGCTTCCGTTTCCACCGTAAGAGGCAAGATCGCCGTACGCTGGGAGCGGGTCAGCGAAGCCGGCATTCGGATACGGCTTGAGCTTCCCTGCACAATGAGAGCTACCGTTGCATTGGCATCAACGAACTCCCGCCCCATTACCGGTCTCCTGATCGATGGTGTAGAGATATGGGGAGGATCAGCTTCACGCTGCATGCCGGACGGCATCGTCCGCTGCGGACTGGACCATAGCATGCTTGAACTTGAGCTGCTGTCCGGACGTTATGAGTTAACGGTTCGCTATTAGTAGGCAGCGTTGTGCTTGCGGCCGACCAGCTTCAGCAATTCCAAGCCCTATTTACAGGCAACGGCCATACCATACATGTAAAACTTAGTAGGGGAATCCGTCATCTGGACGACGGATTCCCTTTATTTGTTAGAGCTAGATGCTGCTGGAGAAAATCCGCTTGAGTCGCAAAATTCATGATGAAAACAGGTCAAAATGTGGTTGACGAGAAGGAGCCTCAATACTACAATAAATGATGCAAACGTTTCCATTGTAATCGCTTTCATCTATTTTTGTTTCATTCTATATTTCGAACATATTCTCTAACTCTTGTCAGTAATTGTCGTACTTTACTTGATGGAAGCTCAAACCTGTTTATGCAAGCGTTTGCGCAGTGATTGGCATCAACATCGTACCAGCTGTACCTAATCCAAGAACAGAAGGAGGCTATTTGTTTCATGAGAATGACGGTTTCAAGCAAACGAATGTGGTCCATCATCATGATTGTTTCGCTGATTTTCTCCATGCTCGGCATTCCGCCATCCACGGCCGATGCCAATAGCGCGCCAAGCCAGGTTACGCTGGTGGGGACTCTGCAATCCGAATTAGGCCATAGCGGGGATTGGGATCCGACTGCCGCCGCGACAACCATGAACGATATGGGGAACGGAGAATACAGGTTCACCGGCAGCTTGCCCGCGGGATCGTACGAATACAAGATCGCGATCGACGGCAAGTGGGACGAGAATTACGGCTCCGCCCATTATTCCAATCCGAGCGGAGCAAACAAGGATGGCAACATCCTCATAACGCTCGCTCAAGATTCCCAGGTTACCTTTTATTACAACCATGGGACTCACCGGATCGCGGATTCTACATACTACGCTCCGATCGAGGCGGATAAGCTTCCCCGAGTGATCGGCAGCTTCCAATCGGGCATCGGCGAAGCGGCCGACTGGTCGCCTGCGGATGCGAGATTAATCATGCAGGATTCCGATTATGACCATGTATACACGGTGACGGCCGACGTGTACGAAGGGGATCATGAGTACCAAATCGCTTTGGGCAGCGATGCGGCAAGTCCGGTTCACCCCGCTAATCGGGAGGCGCTTCAGCTGCCGCAGGACGTGAAGGTTACGTTCAGCTACGACGCGGCCAATCACGGCGTTGCCGCTCATTTCACGGTACCCGCCGATCCGGGAACGCCGGTGCCGGCTAACCATCTGCGCGTCCATTACAGCCGGGCTGACGCGAATTACGGCAGCATCGGACTGTGGATATTCGATGACGTCGCATCTCCGTCCGCCAATTGGCCGGCAGGCGCAACGCCATTCCCTGGCGGGCAGCAGGACGCCTACGGGGCCTTCGTCGACATTCCGCTCAAGGACGGCGCGCAAAAAGTCGGCATCGTCGTTGTCGATCGCATCAGCGGCAATAAAGACGGCGGCGACAAGAAATTCACCCTAGCCTCGCCGGACATGAACGAAGTATGGCTCAAGGAAGGCTCCGATACGGTATACAGCTTTGAGCCTGTTGACCTGCCGGCGGATACCGTGCGTATCCACTATCAACGGCAGGATCAGAACTATGATCCGTACGGTTTATGGTTATGGGGAGACGATGTCGCTGCGCCTTCGAAAGACTGGCCGACGGGGGCTACCATGTTCCCTTCAGGCCAAACCGACCGATATGGCGCTTATGTGGACATTCCAATGAAGCCGGGAGCCCAGAAGATTAACTTCCTCGTGCTGGATCCGGCCAAAGGAGACGCCGGCAAAGATGGAGGCGACAAAGGCTTCTCTCTGGTGGATCGATACCAGCATCTGTTCATTCAAGAAGGCGACAACACCGTCTACACATCCCCATATGGGGAAGTGCCTACCGGGTTGGTCTCGGCTGAAGTATTGGCTCCGGGAAAGCTCCAGCTCGGATTTACCATGACCGATGGTTTGGAAGCGGATACGCTGAAGAATGAGCTGCTGATTAAGAATAAGGACGGCCATCCGGCTGCCATTCAAAACGTGAAGATTACCGGAAACACGACCATCGAAGTATCGGCATCATTTCAGCTGGATCAATTACCGCTAAGCGTAACCTACGCCGGAAAAACCGTATCCGCCTCCACCGGCTGGAGAATGCTGGATGAGATGTACGCTTACGACGGCGATGACCTCGGGGCGACTTATCAGGCTGGAGGAGCCGAGCTAAAGCTGTGGGCACCGACGGCGACCGAAGTCACCGCAAAGGTGTACAGCAAGAATGATGCCACGCAGTTTATCGGCAATGCCGCTCTCCAAAAGGGTGATAAAGGGGTATGGTCGGTTCGGTTGAAGCCGGGAGACCTCGGCATCCAAGATTTTAGAGGATATTTTTATCAATACGAAGTGACCAACAACGGCGTGACGAAAACCGTCCTGGATCCTTATGCCAAATCCATGGCGCAATTCAGAGTGAACACCAAGGGCGAAGTTGGACCGGACGGCGATACCGTCGGCAAAGCCGCGATCGTCGATTTGAGTCAAACGGATCCCGCCGGCTTGGATTTTGCGGACATTCCGGGCTACGAGCAGCGGGAAGACGCCATCATCTGGGAAATTCACGTCCGTGATTTCACGTCGGATCCGACGATTGAGAATGACCTGCATAACGCGACTTGGGGATCCTACGACGCGTTCAAAGAGAAGCTCGAATACATCAAGTCCCTGGGCGTCACCCATGTTCAGCTGCTGCCCGTGATGGCTTGGTATTACGGCGACGAAGCGGCCATGAAGAACAGGGAGCTGGATTATTCGGCCAAAGACAACGAGTACAACTGGGGATATGACCCGCACAGCTATTTCTCCCCTGACGGTGCTTACTCCGAGGATCCAACGGATCCCGAGCTTCGCATCAAAGAATTGAAGGCGATGATCAACGCCATTCACGAGGCGGACATGGGCGTCGTATTGGACGTGGTCTACACCCATATGGCCAAGGCAGATTTCTTGAATGATATCGTGCCGAACTATTATGCATTCCAGGATGCCAACGGTAATTTCATCGGCGGCTTCGGCAACAATCTGGCGACCAACCACAAGATGGCCGAGAAGCTGATGGTGGACTCCGTGAAATACTGGTTCGACGAATACAAAATCGACGGCATGCGCTGGGACATGATGGGCGACGCCACCTATGAAGCCGTGCAGAACGCTTATGATGCCGCTGCAGCCATCAACCCGAAAGCGCTGTTTATCGGCGAGGGCTGGGTCACGTTCGGCGGCCATCTGTCGGATCCCTCCCTGGCAGGCAAGGGTGCGGACCAGAATTGGATGGATAAAACGGACGACGTCGGCGTTTTCTCCGATGAGTTCCGCAACGAGCTGAAGTCCGGCTTCGGCAATGAAGGCGAGCCTCGATTCATTACAGGCGGCGCGCGCGACATCCAAACCATTTTCAACAATATCAAGGCGCAGCCGAGCAACACGAAGGAAGACGATCCGGGTGACATGGTTCAATACATTGAAGCACATGACAATCTGCCGCTGTACGACATTATTGCGCAGTCCATCAAAAAGGACCCGTCGATTGCAGCGAATGATCTGGAGATCCATAAGCGCATTCGCCTGGGCAACCTGCTCACCTTGACCTCGCAAGGAACGGCGTTCCTCCATGCAGGACAGGAGTACGGGCGGACCAAGCAATGGCTGGGCCCAGGGGTTCCCGAGCAGAAATACCATGAATTAGAGGACGAGGCAGGAAACCGCTTCGGTTATTTCATCCATGATTCCTACGACTCCTCCGACGCCATCAACATGTTCGATTGGGAGAAAGCGACGGATGAAGCCAAATATCCGGAGAATAACAAGACGCGGGAATATACGACCGGACTGATCGAGTTAAGAAAATCGTCCGACGCTTTCCGCCTCGGCGATCAGTCGATGGTGAATTCGAACGTAACGCTGCTGCAGATTCCCGAAGTAAAGGCGCAGGATCTGGTCATTGCTTATAAGAATAAAGCGACGGACGGAACCGGCCATTATTATGTGTTCGTTAATGCGGATAATCAGTCGAGAACGCTTACGCTAAGCGAAGATCTGAGCTCCGGCACGGTGGTGGTCGACAACGATGAAGCCGGCACGACAGGCGTCAAAGCGAAGTCCGGCTTCACGTTAACCTCCGGCTCGATCACGCTTGAGCCTCTGACGGCCGTTGTGATCAAGACGGACGCCGCGGCAGCCGTACTCCGCGCGATATCGGCAGATCAAGATAGTTACTCTCTGCAGACCGGTAAGACGCATCAAACCGCGGTATACGCTGAATACGAGGACGGCAGCAAGCGAGCCGTAACGAAACAAGCAACCTATGCATCCAGCAACCCGCAGGTGGCTTCGGTAACGGCCGCAGGCGTGGTGAAGGGAGTCGCGGAAGGAACGGCGGTCATAACCGTTTCCTATCGGGGGTTCCAGAAAGAGATTACCGTAACCGTTACAGCCGATGTAGTGGACAATAAACGGTATGTGCAGCTTAACTACATTCGGCCGGATCAGGATTATGCGGATTGGAATTTGTGGGTTTGGAATACGGGGGTAACGAACGGTGAGATTAAGTTTGAAAAGATAGAGAATGGCGCGGCTACCGTACAGATTGAGGTGGCACCCGAAACAACAGGCGTCGGTTTCGTTCTGCGCAAAGGAACGAATTGGGATACGGCCAAGCAGGATATCCCGGATGACCGGATCATTCCGCTTCAGCCAGGAGAGGCCTTCACGAAAGTGAATGTGACCAGCATGGTGCATGAGCTGGAGATTTTGCCGAGCATTACGGGGCCGACGCTTGAAGACGGTAACATTACGTTCCATTATCGGGACGATCAATTGTTCAGGGACGGCCGGATGGATAGCATCTCTGACGTGAAAGTGAAGATTAACGGGAAGCCGGAAACGATGGTCTACGTTCCTGACAAGGAATGGTTCAGTTATACGCTTAAGGGCGTTGCTCCCGGAACGTACGAATACACGTTCATCGTCAATCATAACGGAACCACGAAGGAAGTCACCGATCCGAAAAACACGGTGAACGGAAAGTCGCAGGTGGTTTACCGCGATCCGACCGTGACCATCAGGGCGAAGGTAACCCCTGGTTCCATCTCTTATGATGAAAATGCGGTGCTAAAATTGAATGTAACCTCTTCGGAGCCCGTTGCTTACAAGGAAGCGTTCGTCGACCTGACGGAGCTGGGAGGACCGGCCCGAGCGAAGGTTGATACAGAGCTGCTGGAGCACAGCATTGCCGTAAAGGATACGGTCACGGCCGGCAGCAAGAAAGTAGGAATCACGCTAGTCGACCAATACGGCAATAGGCATACCGGCGAAGCCGCGGTAACGGTGAAGCCAAGAATCGCAGGCGGCAAACTCGATTTCGATTGGGACGAGGCGCGCATTTATTTTGTGCTGACCGACCGTTTCATGGATGGGGATGCTTCCAACAATGCGAATGTTGACAAGGATCACCCGGAAGCCTACCATGGCGGGGATTTCAGAGGACTGATCGATAAACTCGATTACATCGAGGATCTGGGCGTAAATACGCTGTGGATCACGCCGATTGTGGATAACATCGATTTCAATCAGGGTGCAGGCTTCGGCGGCAAGCAATATGCGTATCACGGCTATTGGGCCAAAGATTTTACGAAGATCGATGAGCATCTGGGCGATCTGGATACCTTTAAGGAGCTGATCGATAAGGCGCATGACCGGGGCATCAAAATTATGGTGGACGTCGTAGTCAACCATACGGGATATGGCCTGAAGCCGGGAGACAGTGCGCCCGGTATCACGCAGGAAGATAAGGACCGGTTTAAAGATATGCTTCGTACAGACGGTCTGTCTGCCGATACCGATCCGATCAAAGGCGAATTAGCGGGGCTGCCTGATTTCATAACGGAGAATCCGGTTGTTCGCCAGCAGATCATCGATTGGCAGGCAAGCTGGCTGGAGCGTGCCAAAACCGACCGCGGAGACACGATCGACTACTTCCGCTTGGATACGGTGAAGCACGTGGATGAAACGACATGGAAGGCGTTCAAAAATGCGCTGACCCATCTCGATCCGAGCTTCAAAATGATTGGCGAATATTTCGGAGCCACGGTTGACAGCGATGGCGGAACGCTTCAGAGCGGCCAGATGGACAGCTTGCTGGACTTCGGCTTCAAAGGAAAGGCCAAGGAATTCGTGAACGGCAGCGTGGAATCGGTTGAGGCCTACCTGGCTGACCGCGAATCGAAGCTGGATAACACCCGAATGATGGGGCAATTCCTAAGCAGTCATGACGAGGATGGCTTCCTGTCCCACTACGTGGATGGCGACAAGGCAAAGCTGATGGCGGCCGCAGCGCTGCAAATTACATCCAAAGGCCAGCCGGTCATCTATTATGGCGAAGAGCTTGGGCGCTCCGGCAAGAATGCCGGGGATATGGGCAAAGGCGAATTTAGCGAGAACCGCGGCGATATGCCATGGGACCAGCTGGAGGGCGAGAAGAAGCTGCTCACGCATTACCAGAAGCTCTTGAACATTCGAGCGGCAAACTCGAAAGTGTTTTCAAAAGGAACGCGCACATCCATCGCGGCTTCGAATGCGGATGGTTATCTCGCATTCGACAAGCAGTATAACGGAGAGCATATCGTTACCGCGATTCACGTGAAGAACGAACCGAAAGAAGTCGTCCTGCCTGTGCCGTTTAAGGCGGGCAGCAAGGCGAAGGACTTGTACGGCGGCAGCGTGTATAACGTAACGGCCGATCAGAAAGTGACGCTAACGCTCCCTGCCATGTCGGATGGCGGTACCGTCATTCTGGCTGCAGTGCCAACTGAAGGCGGCGGCAACGGCAGCAACTCCGGCAGTGGAAACGGAAGCGGAGGAGCAGGCGGCAATCCGTCTACCGATCCGGGAACGAAGCCAAATCAGGGTCAGCGGATCGTTAACGAAGAATCGCTGCGCGGCGGGCAAGAGAAAGTGACGATTCAGCTCGGTGCCGAGGATATCGAAGTTCTCCTGCCGCTGACGGCAGGGGATATTCTGGGGGCGAAGCCGCTGGAGCTGAAGCAGGACGGCGTGATGGTACAGCTTCCGTCCGCGCTGCTCAAAGCGCTGCGCCAGCTCGTACCGGCCGAGCAGGCTAAGGATGCGGTCATTTCGTTTAAGCTGAAGGAGGTTGGATCGCAGACAGCCGCCTCTCTCGTAGCCAAAGCAGCTGCTGCCGGGAAGGCTAAACTGAAGCAGGGCAGCAAGATGTACGAATTAGATCTTAACGTCCGTACGAAAGACGGCAAGGCATATAAGCTGGAGCATTTCATAGCGCCTGTAACGATTGCTTTTCCTGTCGACAGCGCCATTCACGGCGAGCTGGCCGGCATCTATCGCATTTCGGAACGGGGACCATTGAAATATGCCGGCGGAAAGCCGGTAAACGGGCAGCTGACGGCTGAAGTCAGTCAATTGAGCTACTATGCCGTGCTGGAATACGACAAATCGTTTGCCGACCTTGCCGGCCATTGGGCGGAGCAAGCGGTAAAAGAGCTGGCAGCCAAGCATATTGTGAATGGCACCGGCGATACGAAATTCAGTCCGCAACAGCCGCTGACACGCGCGCAGTTCGCAGCGATGCTCGTTCGTGCCCTGGGCCTTGAAAGCACGCAAGACACGGCCTTCACGGATGTGGACGGCGAAACATGGTATGCTTCGGCGGTTGCGGCGGCTTACCAGCACGGGCTGGTGAACGGCAGAGGCAAGGACACGTTCGCACCGAACGCGGCCATCACCCGCGAGGAGCTGGCTGTGATGCTTTATCGTGCTTACCAGACCAAGGGAGACGCTTCCTCTTTAGAGGAGGCACCGGACCTGAAAGATCAGCAGCAAATTTCTTCATGGGCACTCCAAGAGGTGAATGAAGCCTTGGCCCTTGGCTTGATGAAGGGGCATGCCAATGGCATGTTTACGCCTCAAGCCAAGACCACCCGTGCGGAAAGCGCGCAAGCCATGCTGAATCTGTTGGATCGACTGCAGTAATTCCGCCCATCCCGCCGATTCGTGCAACGCTGGAATGGGGTTAGAGAGCCGGTTCTGACGGGAATGACATGGGATCGAGTCGCAATGTAACAATCTTTCGGAAACGCAAGGAGCCTGGACATGGATACATGACCAGGCTTCTTTTTCGTACATGAATGTAAATGATACATAGAGGGGGCTATTGAACTTTGGCGTAGTTCACGTTTCACTAGCTAGATGACGGCTGAGGGGGACTGGAGCCGGATGATCTCCTTCATGAGCTTTTTCAGCATGACGGATGCTTTGACCTTAATCGGCAGGCTGTCCGAGACATGAAGCTGGTAAGCGCCTTGCATAATGGCATCCTTGAGCTCGGCAGCGGATTCGCAAGGCATATGCAGCTCGTTATAGACGCTTCCGAATTGGAGGCATTGATGCGTATCGCTACCCGCCGTAACAGGTTTGCCGAGATCGGCGGCGAAACGTTGAACCTGATCTTGATTGGCTTCGCTGCCGTATTGGTACATATCCTTGGCATTGAGATCAAAGGCGTCCAGGCGGCTCAACTGGCTGCGCGTGAGATGGTGGAGCGGCGTGCTCTCCCGGAACGGATGGGCTCCGATCTTGAGCAGCGGGAAGGCTTCGGCCAAGTCCATCAGATCATCGAAAGGGATGAAGGCGCCCTTCTCCGTATACCCGTCCAGGCGACGGCGGGTTTCCAGAATGAACTCCTTCCGGCCGATCAGCAGAATGTGGCCGGTTTCCCGGATGTCCACTTCCATCCCAGGAAAGATCTTTAATCCGCCTGCATCGTAGTATTCGCCGTTATAGGGGAACATGCTGTCAAGCTGCCGGTACACCTCGTCAAAATGGCGCGTGTTAAAATGCTCGGTCAAAGCGAGTGCATCAAGTCCGTTGTCCAGCGCCTCCCGGATCATCTCCTCATAATAATGTTTAGAGAAATCGGACGCTTTGGACAATTTGGCGTGGGTATGGAGATCAATTTTCATATTCGAACACTCCTTGTCGATGTCAGTAATTTTAAGGTCAGCCGAACCAGAACAATAATGCGGTATATGCTGCCGTTCCGGTCAGGAACACCACATCCCGCGCCGACAGGGTCAGGTGGGACAGCTTCAGCTTCTTGGCAGCCGGATTCTTCATGCCGTAGGAGAAACCGCGGGTCTCCAGCGCTTCTACCGTCGTGCGGGAACGTTTGGCGGTCGCCAGCATCAAAGGGAAAAAGGATAGCATCAGCAGTTTCATGTAATAAGCCGCGAGCCGCCAGTAGAGAAAGCCGGGATGTTCCGGCGCTTTTCCCCGAAGCCGGTAAGAAAGCAGCACATGGCGAAATTCTTCGAACAATACGGGGAGTATCCGATAGCCGTACGACAAGCTGAACGAGAAGGCGGCAGGCATGCCGAGCGCAAGCAGGCCGTCGCTGATTTTCTCGGGATCCATGCCGGAGAACACCGTAATGCTTGCAAGCGATACAACCGACAGCTTTAAGGTGAGTTTCAGCAGCGGAAGCGCCGAGCTGACGTCCCCGCCGAAAAAGAGGGATACCACAAACAGCCAGCCGACCTGGCCGATCAGGCCCAGGCATAGTACGACGATAATAAACGGCGTAACCCGGGACAGAATGGTGGTGACCACCATCATGAGAAACAATCCGGCCAGCACGGTCATGCTGGAAATAAACCAGGGCGCTATGGCAAATAACAGGTACCAGATCAGCATGCATCGGGGATCGAGCCGGGAAAGGGCGGCATGACCGCTCCCGTAGGCGGTATTCATCAACTCGAGCTGAATCCGTTCAATCGAAATCTTGTTAAACCAGTTGCGGACTACCTGCATGACGGTGAATCTCCTTTCCGCTCAGAATGCCGTACATATACCGGGCAAATTCGTCCGGCGAGCTGGTCGGGGGCATGACGCCCAGCCTTATAGATAAATCCATCATCTGGGTCGGTGCGAGCCCGGCCCGGGAAATAAGCTCCGAATCGGCAAAAATCTCGGAGACGGTGCCGTCGCCGGCCACAACGCCTTGATTCAAGATGATCACTCTGGTCGCCCATTCGTGAACCAGCTGCATATCATGGGTGGCGATGACAACGGTACGGACATGGTCCTCCAGCTCCTGCAGCGTATCCAGAAGCTCTTCACGAGTAGACATGTCCAGATTGGCCGTCGGCTCATCCAGCAGAATCAGCCGGGGCATCATAGCGGCCCCTATGGCCAGGGATACGCGGCGCTGCTGACCGCCGCTGAGGAGGCGGGCATCCCGTTCCTGGAGAGGCTGAAGCCGGAAATGAGTCAGCATGCGCTGAACCCGATCCTCCGCTTCCGGGTGACGGCGGCTCTTCAAGCCGTAGGCCACCTCTTGATGCACATTATCTTCAATGAACATATCCTCGGGGTTCTGGAAGACGTAAGCGACGCCAGCGGATATTTGCTCCAGCGATAAATCCTTGGTATTTCTGCCCATCATCGTGACGGAGCCGCCGGAAGGCTTGGCGATGCCGGCGATCAGCTTTAGAAGCGACGATTTGCCCGCGCCGTTGTTGCCGACAAGTGCGATGCGTTCGCCTTCATACAGGCGAAGATCAATGCCTCGAAGAACCTCGTGCTCCGTTTTGTGAATCGTTCGGTAGCGAAGTACGGCATGGTGGAACTCCACCAGTGAACCATGCTCCCCTTGCCGTTCTGATTCATCGCCCTGCAGGATGCGGCGCTGGTCGGATTCCGGGTTTTTCACGGTGGTGTCAGCGGGGGAAGCATCGTCTGCTCTAGCGTCGGTTGGTGGATGATCAAGCAGCGCTGGGCTATCCGCGTGGCTGTGCAGAAGCTCTGCAAAATAGACTTCTGCTTCTTCGGCCGTAATAGGGTAAGGCTGCTTCAGCTGATATCCGGACAACCCCATAGAATAAGAGTCTGAGCCGACCGTTATCGAGTGTCCATCCTGCGGACGGCCGGGAGCCAAACCGCCATTCAGCAAAATCGCAGACAGCTGTACCGCTGCTTTGGTCACCTGGGGCGGCTGGATGCCAAGCCGCTCCAGATCTTCAAGGCTGTTCAGCGCTTCGATGACCGGGCGCTGCCACAGTACCTTCCCCTGCTCCATCAGGCATACTTCCTCGCAGTAGTCCGCAATAAACTCCGCATGATGCTCAATCACGATAATGGTCTTTCCATGGACCTGATTTAACTGGCGCAGCACATCATATACTTGCTTGGCGTGCTGGGGATCGAGCTGGGATACCGGTTCATCCACAACGAGAATGTCCGGTTCCAGCGAGAGGGCTCCCGCCAAGGCGAGCAGATGCTTCTGCCCGCCGCTCAGCTCCCAAATATAGCGGTCCTTCAGATGGGTTAATCCGCACATATCGAGTGCCCTGGCGCCCATGGCCCGGTAGTCCGAGAGCCCGTAATTGAGCGGAGCGAAATGGGCTTCATCCATGACGGTGGGGCGGACTAGCTGGTTATCAAAATCCTGATAGACATACCCCACCATGCGCGACAGCTCGGAGACCGTCCGATTCTCGGCGGAAGCCCCGCAGATTTCGACGGTACCCGTGAAATCGCCTGAATAATAGTGGGGAATCAATCCGTTGAACAGCTTGCAAAGCGTGGATTTGCCGCAGCCGTTTCCTCCGATGATGGCCGTAAAGCTGCCGCGGCGAATATGCAGGGAAGCTTCCTTCAGCACAGGCTGCTCCGAACCGGGATAGGCAAAGGTGACGCCTGCGATTCGGATGGCCGGGTTGTCTTGAACGGACGGCTTAGGCATAAGGCGGGTTCTCCGGCATTTCCTCTTCTTGAAGGCCACGGTTTTTTCTGGCCCGCATGAACGTCAGTACCGCAATAGCAACGATGGCGGCTGCAGCAATGCTGATCCAGATCGCGCCGACGCCGAACCGGTCTGCAAATCCGCTGTCCCACTCCCCGAGGTTCCAGTCCGTTTCCGAAAGGGATTCCGCCCCGAAGGCAATCAGCGCCAAAACGATTCCGGCCAGGACCAGCTTGGGCGAGACGATGCCGGCGGCTTCGTATTGGGTAAGCTTCTGGCGGGGTTTGATGCCGAGCAGCGGCTCGATTTTTCCATACAACCTTGGAACCAGATATAATGTAGGCAGAAGAGCGAACAGAATGCCGGAGAACAGCACATCGTTCAGGAAACCGATGCCTTCGACAAGGACCACGCTTTGTGCAAGCCCCGGCACGGCTTCGAATTCCTCGACGCCGATCCAGACCTTGCCGATATCAACCAGAGAGCTGCACAGCTGGTGGATGATGACGCCCGACATGGCGGCGATGCCGACCTGAGCGCGGCTGAGGGGATTTTTGACCAAGCGGCCGGCGACGTACATGGCGAAGGAGAAGGTAAGAAACTTCTCCAGCTCTCCGAGGCCGCCGAATTGCCCGAGCATCAGTTCACCGAAGATGACTTCGCCGAGCGCAGCCCCTACAGCAGCATAAAAAGGATGGAACAGCATGCAGAGGGTTAGGGGAATGAACGCGAAATATTCGACCGAAAGCTCGATCGGACCCAGGCGAAACGCGGGAATGAGCTCGGTGAACATGTTGGACAGGCCGTACAGCGACATGGACAGCACGAGAATCATCATTTTCTGCGAAGAGGTCAGGGTATAGACCCGTGAATTGCTTGCCATTAGAGAGAAGCCTCCTTGGAAATGGGATTTGCTATCAGTATAGGAGGCGATTATTAAAATGAACGGAGTATTATGTCAACGTATTGTAATGTTTTTTACAAAAATATAATCATGAAATAAAATTTACATAACAATCACGGCGTATGATGAACTCACGCCCAATTACGATGATTTCATTGCAGAAGGAGTGCAGCATCATTGAAGAATCTGTTTCCCGATACATCCGGGCTGTCGCCGAGCCAGCTCAAAATCGCCGATTTTATCGAACGTAATCCCGAGGAGATGCTGTTCATGACCGAGCAGGAAATCGCCGACAGGCTTGGCACCAGCATCGCGACCGTTTCCCGGTTTTGGCGTGCCGTCGGGCACGAGAATGCCAAGGCGTTCAAGCTGAAGCTGCGGGAATCCTCGGACACGACGCCTGCCGTAAAGCTGGAAAAAACGATATCCCGGCTGGACGCGTCCAGTCTGCCCGCGAAAATGCTGGAACAGGCGAAGCATCATCTGCAAGACACGATGGAGAAGAACCGCCCGGACGAGCTGGAGGAGGCAGCCCGTCTAATGGCCTCGGCAAGACGCGTGTATGTGCATGCGCCTGGTCCGTCCCTCTCGCTGGGCGAATTATTGTCGTACCGTTTATCCCGGTTTGGCATGTCGGTGCGAATCATGGCCGGCAGCGGTCATGAACTGCTGGAATCGCTCGCGCATGTGGAGAGAGAAGATGTTGTGCTGATCTTCAGCTTTACTCGGATGCTCCCGGAAACGGAGGTCATCCTGGACTGCGTAAGCCGCGTGCAGAATGCGGCGATCATGATCACGGACCGGGAGGAGTTCCGGTATGGAACGCCGGCGCAGATCTCCTTTTTTGTCAGTCGGGGGGATATGGGCGAATTTCATTCCATGGTGACGCCATTGCTGCTGATCGAGCAGCTCATTCTGAGCATGGGCATGCTGAATAAAGAGAAGGTGCTCGGCAAGCTGGATTACTTGGGCGAGTTGCGGACCCGATATGCGGATAAGCTGCCCAGAGGCAAAGCTTGAAGGTATATAGTCCCGTCGGCAGGCCATCCCTATTAGAAGTCGTTCAGGCACGCCCTGAAGGACTTTTTTTGTGTCTTTTGTCGCAGAACCATTGGATTATTTATGTAATTTTGATATAGTAACCCTACCTCTATGAACTTGCTCGCCTCGGCTTGGCCCCTTTGTTTTGCCGCGGTTCTCTGCGTATTCGCCATGGCTTTCTTAAACACGGGACGGTCATGCCCGCATCATGTTATCCAAGTGAAAATCCGATAAAGAAATGAATGGATTACATATCGGCAGGGCTGCCTGGAGAGGAAAATGCATCTAACTTCGAATTGAGACGTAGTATGTGTTATATCCTTCAATTGCCTATGTTTTTACGGATGTTTTATAAGATAGGTCGAATCAGTCATCGCTCTATAGGAGCAGGGGAGGTGTTAATTCTTGAATGGCTCGAAGTCCGCGAAGCTGTTCCTGCTAATGGCGGTTATCGCGATCGTGAATATTGTCCTGGTTTCGCCCGGGCTGCTCGGCTTTCAAGTCGGCGGCGATAACGCTTTCCAGTCTGCACTGGTCATCACCGTATGGGTCGTCAGTATTCTTGCACTCTTTTATGGAAGTTATGTTTTGTTGTTCAAGTCTCCGGCTGCAAAACCGATCCAAACGATTCAGACCCGCGAGGATTACATAGAGGCGCTCCACCATTACCGCAACGTAAAAGTGCTGAAGGATGATATCGCTCTTGCCCTGGATCAATTGGAGCGAATCGAGAAGAAGAGAAACGCGCTGCTGGGCGTTCTGGGTCAGCGTTTTCAGCCAACGGAGCTCAGTTACAGGAAATTCATGGGTGTCATCGATGAAGTCGAGAAGCTGTTCTACCTCAATATCCGAGGGATACTGAACAAGCTTGGCGTCTTCGCCGCATCCGATTTCGCCCGCATGGCGGATCAGCCGAAAGCCTCCCAGCTGTCCAGCAAGGTGGCGCAGAAAAAAACGGCGTTATACCAAGAGTACTTGGCTTACGTGACCGGTTATCTGGAGGCGAACGAGGAAATCATGCTCAAGCTTGATCAGCTGCTGCTGGAGATCTCTTTGCTCGGCAGCACCGATTACCGGGATGTGGAGGATATGCCGTGCATGAAGGAAATCGATGCGTTAATCAAGCAAACCAAATTATACAAGCAATAAGAGAGGGAGATGATTATGCGAAGCAAGGGGAGTGCCTTTGTCGTATTAGTGGCCATTGCAGTGGTCGTGTTTGTTCTAGTGTACGCGGGGATCACATTGACCTCCAATCTGGGCAAAAGCCAAGCCGAGGTCGATTCGGAAGGCGCGGCTAAAAAGATCAACAAAATCTACAAGGATATTACTGTCACGACAGCCGATCCCATCAAAGGCCAAGTCGATCTCGACCCGGTGGCCGTCGCGGATTCCCTGCCCGATATATCGAAGTTCCCGATCTCGGTCGAGAATACGACGGACTTGTACGTGGAGATTTTCTCCTCGCCGGAGAAGGCGGGACCGGGCATTGACGGATGGCTGAACGAAGTGGCAGAGGAATTCAACAAATCCAAGCCGGTAGTGAACGGCAAGCCGGTATCCGTGAAGATCCGCAATATCGCTTCGGGAACCGCAACCGATTACATAACATCCGGGAAGTACGTGCCGGACGCTTTTACGCCTTCCAATGAGCTGTGGGGGGAGATGGTCAAGGAATACGGCGTCAAAGCCGAGCTGGTATCCAAGCGCCTGACGGGGAACGTCACCGGCGTCGTCACCCGGAAAGCCAAATACGACGAGCTGGTGGAGAAGTACGGCTCCTTGAACGTCAAGACGCTGACGGATGCGATAGCGAATAATGAATTGGCGATGGGGTACACGGATCCTTTTGCCAGCTCCACGGGCCTCAACTTCCTGATCACGGCCCTTGAAACGTTCGACAGCAACGACATACTGGGTGAGAAGGCGGTACAGGGCTTCGAGAAATTCCAAGCGAACGTTCCTTTCACGGCTTCCACCACGATCCAGATGCGCGATGCGGCGAAGTCCGGCATGCTGGATGCCTTTGTCCTGGAGTATCAGACCTTTGTCAACGCGGCGGATATGAAAAGCGGTTACGTCTTTACCCCGTTTGGGGTAAGGCATGACAGCCCTTTGTACGCGCTCGGGAAATTGCCGAAGGAGAAGCTGGACATCATCAAGAAATTCGCGGAATTTGTTGAGCAGGACAAATACCAGCAGATGGCCGACAAAAAAGGGTTCAACGGTCTTAATGATTACCAATCCGAGCTCGAGGTCGTTGACAGCAGCCTGCTGCCGTCCGCCCAGAAGCTGTGGAAGGAGAAGAAGGACGGCAACAAGCCGGTAGCGGCCGTGTTCGTGGCGGACGTATCGGGGAGCATGGACGGCGAGCCGTTAAACCGTCTCAAGGAATCGCTGTTGACGGGACAGAAATATCTGGGCCGGGACAACAGCATCGGTTTCGTATCGTATTCCACGGACGTTACGATCAACCTTCCGATCGGCAAGTACGATTTGAATCAGCAGTCGATGTTTGTCGGTGCGATCAACAGCCTAGAGGCCAGCGGGAATACCGCAACCTTTGACGGCATCGTCGTGGCGATGAAGATGCTGCAGGACGAGATGGCGGCAAATCCAGACGTGAAACCCCTGATTTTTGTGCTGAGTGACGGGGAGACGAACGTCGGGCATTCCCTAGACGATATCCGCGGACTGATCCAAGCCTTCAAAATCCCGGTGTATACGATTGGCTATAATGCCGACATTCAGGCGCTCCAAAGCATTTCCAGCATCAATGAAGCTGCCAGCATCAACGCCGATACCGATGATGTCGTATACAAAATCGGCCAGCTGCTGAATGTGCAGATGTAGCAATTTTTCATAACGATGTGAATCTGGTTTATCAGAAACTTGTAGGAGGGGTTATATTGTCATTTACGATGGAAGTCATTCGTCCCGAAGAGATCAAGACGGCGATCGAGGAGCAGGTGAAGCCTGAGCCGGAAGAAGTCACGCAGCTGAAGGAGCTGGCGGCTAACAATGTGCAGGCCATCATGGAGCTGGATATTGAATCGCTCGAGAAGCGAAGACAGGTGCTGCAATCCATTGAAAGCTTTGGCATCAGCACGATGAGATCCTCCTCGGAGAAGAACGCGCTCCTGCAGGTTCAGGTGGGGAGATTATCGAAAACCGGGGACGAAGGCGGTCAAGTGGCCAAAGGGTTAACGGAGCTGCAGCTGCAGCTGAAGGATCTGGATCCGAGCGTTGTGGATTTTGCGAAGAGCGGGCTGCTGGGCATGGTGTTTAACCCGCTGCGCCGATATTTTGCCAAGTTCCAAAAGGCGGATGCCGTCATCTCGGACATCATCATTTCTCTGGATAAAGGAAAAACCGTATTAAAGAACGACAACACCACGCTGGAGATTGAACAGCAAACCCTCCGCGAGCTCACCAAAAAGCTGCAAAAGGAAATTCAGCTGGGCATGCTCATGGATGCAGAGATCGAATCCCAGGTCGAGGCGGCCAAAATACGGCAGGAGTCGGAGGATAAAATCCGGTTTATTACCGAAGAGGTGCTGTTCCCGCTGCGCCAGCGCGTGATGGACCTGCAGCAGATGCTGGTCGTAAACCAGCAGGGAATTATGGCGATTGAAGTCGTCATTCGGAACAACAAGGAGTTAATCCGTGGTGTGGATCGGGCGAGAAACGTAACGGTAACGGCGCTGAAAATATCGGTCACGGTGGCAAGTGCCCTGTACAACCAGAAGATTGTCTTGAAGAAAATCGAGCTGCTGAACGAAACCACCAACAACCTGATCAGCGCCACCTCCAAAATGCTGAAGGATCAAGGTGCGGCGATTCATAAGCAATCGCTGGAAACGAGTATTTCCGTTGATACCTTGAAGCAAGCGTTCACGGATGTGCTGTCAGCGCTTGATTCCATCAGCACTTACAAGCAGGAGGCTCTCCCGCGGATGCGCGAGACGATCCATCAGTTCAGCGAGCTGGCGGTCACGGGCGAGCAGCAGATCCAGCGCCTGGAGCGGGGGCAGAAGCTGGGCCTGTAGGAGAAGCCAGGGATACCAACAAGAAAAGAGTGAGCAGTCGTGATGCTGCGCACTCTTTTTACTTGGCTCCAACTCCCTTATGCCCGCAAATAATTAAGCAGAATGTGCTTGAGAATCGCCAGCTGCTTCTCCGGTGCGAGGTCCGGCTCGACCACCAGAATGTTTTTCTGGAGGGACAGCTTTCTGGCAAAAATGCCGAACGTATTCACGATGGTGGTCAGCGTCTCGGCAATCGGAAGATCGGCTTGAACCGATCCATCCTCGATGCCCTGCTCCACGATGGTCGAGAATACCTGGGATATATCCCGGTAGACGGCGTTAAACAGCTCGATGTCCTCAAGAGGCTCTGTAAACTGAGCCGCATAGCTCTCGAAGTTCTCGAGCAGCTTCACGTTCGAGCTGGTCTGTTGCTCCAGCAGGGAAATGAAGTGGTCGAACAGCAGCTCCAGCTTCTCCATACAGGAAACCGGCTGTTCCGCGATGGAGCGGAAGGTCTCGAGAACGGTCTCCAGCATTTTCGTGGCAACGGCAACGACGAGTTTCTCTTTGCGGGGAAAAAAACGAAAAACGGTAGCTACGCCCATGGCAGCCTCGGTGGCTACATCCTGCATGGTGGCTTTTTCAATGCCTTTATGTGTAAATACGCGCTCGGCTGCTTCGATGATGATTTGGGTTCGGGCGTTTCGGGTTTGGGGATTCATAATAAGGCCCTCTTTCTTGCAAAACGATTTTATTTTACCCGTATTATATCCTCCCGCCCTTTTGACGACAACAAGAGCGTATACATCGGCTGAAAAAGCGGCCCGCACAAGGACCGCTGTTAGATGGTGTTATTTCAATGGAATATTCATGAGGACCGGGCTTTGCATGCAGGAGCCGCTTATAAATTTGCAGAAATCATTCATCATTGATATCAATATCATCCGGCTTGAAGGGAGGCGCTGCAATTGGAACGTCGGAGCGAGCTTATGGCCGCGGCTGCAAGCAGGTTCGGACTCTTGGAGCGGAATAGACTCCAGACGCATTTTTCCGAACACAGCCTTGTCCGTTCTTATCGAAGGGACGAGAAGATCGTGTATGTGCGCTTGACCGACGAGTCCCACAAACCCTATGCGAAGATTGCCGGCGAGGTGCAGTGGGTGGAGTATCTTGGGAGTAAGGGCGTTTGCGTTTCGAGGCCGCTCCATTCGGCAGCCGGGAACCTTGCGGAGCGAATCCGGATGGAGGACCGTGAATATACGGCGGTCTGTTACGAGGAAGCCAAGGGGCGTCCGGTTGGGGAGAACGAAGCCGGCGAGGATTTATACAGGCGAATGGGCCGATTCATGGGGGGCATGCATCGTATCACCCAAGCGTATATCCATCAGGACCCCTCCACAAGCCGGCCGGATTGGTCGTATGAGGCAGAGAAGGTTCGACATCTCGATTTTCCGCCATCCGAAAAGGGGATTGCCTCTCGTTATCAAGCCTTGTGCCAGTATATATCGAAGCTCCCTGTTTCTAGGGAGACTTACGGATTGATTCATGCCGATTTTCATTACGGCAATTTTTTTGTCCAGGGGGATGCGTTGTGCCTGATTGATTTCGATGCGAGCCGTTATTCATGGTTCGTGGATGATATAGCGGTCGCCGCCTTCTTCTCGGGTTTGACCGAAGGGGCCGATCCGGACAGCGGTAAGTTCCTGATCCCTTTCCTGGAAGGATACCGTGTGGAGCATCGCCTGGAGGAGGAGTGGCTTCGGGAGATCCCCTATTTCATGAAGCTGAGAGAAATGGGGCGGTATATGAAGCTGTTCCATGCCTGCCGCGGAAATTTCGATAAACTTCATCCCTGGGGACAGTGGTATATGAAAGGGCGCAGGGAAAAGATTTTGCAAAGCGATCTGCCACTTTAATAAAGAGCCTTGGTTCGAAAGACGGACCAAGGCTTTTTTATATTTCGGGGGAAGGCTGGCTGCGACGGTTAAGGCTATGGGGAGGAACGAAGTCCTTGCAACTCAGATCTATTAATTTTCGCCAATAGGAAATTAATTCTAGTGCGATCAATTATTGCATTGACAGCGCATAGCGAATCTATTAGTATGTGCATAGCTTATTAAACCTACCAGATAACTTAGATTTTAGGGGTGCGTTCGTTTTACGAGTTTTTGACAGAGCATGATGCATACATTTTATATGCATATGTCTACTACATGGGGGGATTACAATGAAAGCCAGAAAGTTAGGTTTACTCTTATCGTCGATCGTGCTGATGCTGTTGATCGCGGCATGCGGCAACGGCTCCGATCCGGCGGCAGAGGGCGCAGCTGAAGACAAAGGAAGCGAGAAGCAAGCCGAACAGCAAGAGTACAAAGACGAGCTGAACATCGCGCTTACGGCTCAGCCGCCAACGTTGGATACGGCCTTGACGGTATCGGCGGTTGCGCTCGATACGGCCGGCAATATCTTCGAGCAGCTCTACACGCTGAATGCAAACTATGAGCCCGTACCGGCTCTGGCAGAGTCGGTCGAACGAAGCGAGGATGGTTTAACGTATACGTTCGCCCTTCGCCAAGGCGTGAAGTTCCACAACGGGAAAGAGATGACGTCCGAGGATGTTGTAGCCTCGATGAACCGCTGGCTGGTGACTTCGTCCCGGGCGAAGGTGCTGCTGACGAATGCCAAATTCGAAGCCGTCGACACGTATACCGTGAAGCTGACCGTAGAGACGCCTACGTCGGACGTGTTGATTCTTATTGCATCGCAAGCGCAGTTCCCTTCGATCATGCCGAAAGAGATCGTGGATGCAGCGCCGGCTGACGGAATCAAGGAGTACATCGGTACAGGACCTTATAAATTCCAGGAATGGAAGCAGGATCAGTACATCCATTTGGTGCGAAACGACGATTATCAGCAGGTGTCGGATGCGGAGCCAAGCGGATTTGACGGGCGAAAAGAAGCTCCCGCCAAAGACCTGTACTTCCATTTCGTGACGGACCACTCCACGCGCATTGCAGGCGTGAAGACCGGCCAGTACGATGTGGCGGACAGCATTCCGATCGAAAGCTATGATGAGCTGGCTGCCGACAACAACATCAACCTGCTCTCGTTCCCTGGCGGTGCCCTGACGGCATTTTTCAATACCAGCGAGGGATTGTTAAAGGACGTGAAGATTCGCCAGGCCATTCTCGCCGCGTTCAATAATGAGGAGATCATGTTGGCGAGCTTTGCCAAACCGGATTTGTACTCTTTAGCGCCGGGTTACCTGAATACGAATCAAGTCCAATGGTCGACCGAAGCCGGTGCGGAGTATTACAACCAGTCCAATCCCGAGAAGGCCAAGCAGCTGCTGCAAGAAGCCGGGTATAACGGCGAAGAAATCACGCTGCTGACGACCAAGGATTATAACGAGATGTACACGGCCACGTTGGTCATTCAGGAGCAGCTTCGTCAGATCGGCATGAACGTAAAAGTGGAGAACTTCGATTTCCCGACGTTCCTGGAAACGAAGAACGACCGTTCCAAGTGGGACATCTTTGTTGCCAGCACGGGCTATCAGCTTACCCCGCCGCAGCTGCTGGCCGTTAATCCGGATTGGGCCGGACTCGACAACGAAACCGTCAAGCAGGCGCTGATCGATATTCGCGGCGCAGCCACGCCGGAAGCCGCCAAGCAGGAATGGGAGAAGCTGCAGGGCTTCCTGTACGAATTTGCTTCCTCCACCGTGATCGGCCATTATAATGGCGTCGTCGCCACAACGAAGAAGCTTGAAGGGTTCGAGCTGTTCGAAGCACCGGTGGTTTGGAATGCCAAAGTAGCGAAGTAAGCATGTAAGGAGGGTGTTACAAGTTACCGGAGTAACTTCGATAACACCTTCCTTTTTTGAAATTGGATTCATAGACCATGTACAAATGAGGGATTTGCCGTGCTGGCTTATATTACGAAAAGACTTTTGTCGCTGATTCCCGTACTGGCCGTCGTCACCATCGCTATTTTTCTGATCATCCACATAACGCCGGGGAATCCGGCGGCGGCCATCTTGGGCATGGAGGCGTCGGAGGAGGAAATACAGCAGCTGAATCAGGACCTTGGACTGGACCGTCCGATACTCGAACAATATACGAGCTGGGTGGCCAACCTGTTCAAGGGGGACCTGGGGGATTCGATCTTCATGAAACAGCCGGTCAGCGAAGCCATTGCGGAGCATATTACCCCCACGCTATCGCTGGCCATTCTGGCACAGGTCATCGCGATCCTGCTCGCGATTCCCTTCGGGATTATCGCCGCTTACAAGCGAGGATCCATCGCCGATTATACGTTGATGGGGATATCCTTGCTGGGCATGGCCTTGCCCAGTTTCTTGCTGGGATTGTTCCTTATGCTGTTCGTGGGCGTCAAGCTGCAGTGGCTGCCGGTCGCTGGATATGAACCGCTGAGCAGCGGGCTATGGGAACATATGAAATATCTGATTCTTCCCGGCATTTCCCTTGGAACCATACAGGCGGCCCTGATTACGCGGATGACCCGTTCGTCCATGCTGGAAGTGCTGAATTTGAATTTCATCAAGACAGCCCGATCAAAAGGCCTGCATGAAATGAAGGTGCTGTTCAAACATGCGTTTCGGAGCGCGTTTCTGCCCATTCTGACCGTCATTGGACAAACCTTCGGCACGTTGGTGACGGGAGCGGTGGTCGTGGAGGCCATATTTAACATTCCCGGTCTGGGTCAATTGATCTTGAATTCCATTGCCAGAAGGGACTTTGCGGTGATCCAAGGGGTGGTGCTCGTCGTCACGCTGATGTACGTCACCATCAACTTGATCATCGACTTGCTATACGGCGCGGTGGATCCGCGCGTTCGATTGGATCGCAAATAAAAGAGGTGTAACGGGATGGCTACAGTTCAGGAAAAGGAATATGTCGCTCAAGTCAGCAAAAAGCTGAAAAAAGAACAGCGAGCCTTAGGATATCGCCGCCTGAAGTCCAACTACGGGCTTTTGATCGGAGCGACCATCTTTGTTGTATTGGTGATTCTGGCGCTGATCGGACCGCTCTTCACGAACTACGGTCCGTACGACATGAAGGTTGTGGACCGTTTAACGCCGCCCGGGACCGAGCATTGGCTGGGTACCGACGAATTCGGACGGGATTTGTTAACCCGGCTTCTCTACGGGGCCAGGGTATCGATTAGCGTCGGACTGGCGGTTGCGCTGCTGTCCTCCGCTCTGGGACTCGTGATCGGCGTCTATGCGACGTATTACAAGACGTTGGACCATATTCTCATGCGCATTTGCGACGGGTTGATTGCGATTCCGGGAATCTTGCTTGCCATTGCCTTAATGGCCGCGCTCGGCGCATCCGCTTTGAACGTTATCATTGCGCTGACGATCGTGTTCACGCCGAATATTGCCCGAGTCGTCCGCTCGGCAGCACTGGTGGTGCGCGAGCAAACCTACATCGAGGCGATGCATGTCCAGGGGGCCAGCTCCACGCGCATTATATGGCAGCACATCGTGCCGAATGTACTGTCTCCTCTATTGGTACAGGCGACATTCGTATTTGCCGAAGCGATTATCTCGGAGGCGGCTTTAAGCTTTCTCGGTGCGGGCATTCCTGCGCCCGAAGCCAGCTGGGGGAACATTTTGCAGGCAAGCAAGCTTGTTATTTACAAGGCATGGTGGATGGTCGTATTTCCCGGGGCCACGCTCGTTCTGTCCGTCCTCAGCTTGAATTTGCTGGGAGACGGGCTGCGCGATTTGCTGGACCCTCGCGTGAAGCAAAAGTTTAGAAAGCGATGAATATAAGGCTGGAGGTGTTTCCATGAATAAAGAGCCTCTATTGGAAGTGAAAAATCTTAAAACGCATTTTCATACCGAGCGCGGAAAAGTGACAGCGGTGAACGGGGTCAGCTTTTCCATGAATACTGGTGACATCATCGGTATCGTCGGAGAGTCCGGCAGCGGAAAAAGCGTGATGTCCCAATCCATCATGAGATTGCTGGATCATACGGATGCGATCGAGTACGAGGGAGAGGTCATATTCGAGAATCAGAACCTGCTGTCCCTCCCGCATTCCAAATTACGGGCGATCCGGGGAGATCAAATATCCATGATATTTCAGGACCCGCTAACCTCCCTGAGCCCTGTCTATACGATTGGAAATCAAATCGGAGAAGCCATACGCCTTCATCAGAAGAAGTCCAAGAAGGAAGCCCATCAGCAAGCCATCGAAATTTTGCGGATGACGGGCATTCCTTCGCCCGAAATCAGGGTTAACGAATATCCCCATCAGCTGTCGGGGGGGATGCAGCAGCGGGCGATGATTGCCATGGCGCTCTCCTGCGAGCCGAACCTGTTGATCGCGGATGAGCCGACAACCGCGCTCGATGTGACGATTCAGGCGCAGATTTTGGAATTGATCGCCGACTTGAACCGCAAAATGGGCATGGGCGTGCTGTTCATTACGCATGATCTGGGCGTGGTCTCGGAAATTTGCACGGGCGTGAAGGTGATGTACTTGGGGCAGATCGTGGAGGAAGCTCCCACGGAACAGCTGTTCCAAACGCCGCTGCATCCTTATACCCAGGGGCTGATCCAATCCATCCCCAAGCTGGAAGGGGACAGGGAAGATGAGCTTTACGTCATTGAGGGAACGGTGCCGTCCCTGACGGATATTCCGCAGGGCTGCGGCTTCTCAACGCGGTGTCCTTATGCCGACGAGCTGTGCCGTACCTCCGAGCCCCCGATGCAAACGGCCCAAACGGACCATCGAGTGAAGTGCTGGCATTATGAGGCCCTAAACAAGCCGGAAGGGAGGGAGACAGCCGTTGGAACAAGCAGCTGATCATTCGATTTTAAAGGTAAGCTCCCTTCACAAGCAGTTTCCGGTGTATGGATCATTCGGCAAATTAGGGGGCGCCAAAGCATACGTCAACGCGGTCTCGGACGTTTCCCTGCAATTGAACGAGGGAGAAACCTACGGTCTGGTCGGCGAATCAGGCTCCGGGAAAAGCACCACGGGACGTACCATCCTCGGATTAACGCCGGCGAGCCAAGGGCAGGTTCTGTATCGGGATCGGGAATTGTCGGCCATGACGAGGGAGGAAATGCGGAATTTCCGCAAGGATGTGCAGCTTGTTTTTCAAGATCCGTTCTCTTCGCTCAATCCGAGGAAACGAATCGGCCGGATGCTGGAGGAGCCCTTGATCATTCATAAAATGGGGGACAAGGCGGAGCGTCAGGAAACCGTGTTCCAAATCCTGAAAACCGTCGGCTTGCAGCCGGAGCATGCCTTTCGCTTTCCCCATGAATTCTCGGGCGGTCAACGCCAGCGGCTGGGCTTGGCGCGCGCGCTGATCATGAATCCGAAAATCATCGTGTGCGACGAGCCGGTCTCCGCCCTGGACGTGTCCATCCAGTCGCAAATTCTGAACATGCTCAAGCGCCTGCAGCGCGAAATGAAACTAACGCTATTATTTATAACGCATGATATCAGCGTGGTTCGGTATATTTCGGATCGGATCGGCATTATGTATCTCGGAAAAATAATGGAAGAGGCTTTGACGGACGATTTGTTCCATGAGCCGCTGCATCCCTATACGAAGGCGCTGTTCTCGGCCGTACCCGATTTCAACCGCAGCCGATTAAAGGAACGGATCGTGTTGCGGGGGGAAATCCCGTCCCCGATATCGCCGCCGAGCGGCTGTGTTTTCCACACGCGCTGTCCCTATGCAACCGATGTATGCAGAACAGACATACCGGCTGTAAGAGAAGTGCGGCTGGGCCATAAGGTCGCCTGTCATCTTGTTGACTAGAACAGATAAGTTCGCCAACCCCAACCCAAAGGAGAGAAGGACCATGACAACGTTGCAAATCGTAGAAGGCCAGGATCGGATATTCAATGAGGCGGGGTTTCAGATTGCAGGAAACCACGGGCCGAATTTGGAGGGCGGCTTGTCTCCGAGAGAGCTGCTGGAAGCGTCCCTGGCGCTGTGCGTATCCATCTCGATTCAAAAAATAATGGCTTACGACGGCGTGGAATATGATAAGTCTTCCATTCATATCGAAGTGTCATCAGTAAAAGCAGAGGATAAAAGCAATAAGTTCTCGCATTTCAACGTCCTTGTCTCGCTGCCGCCAACGCTGGAGCCTGCCTACAAGGAGAAGCTGAAATCCGTCGTAGAGCGTGCATGCACGATCGGCAATACGCTGAAAAGCGAGGCCGTCGTTGAACTGATCGAAGTGAATGAGCCTATCGAAACGAGCAGCAATGCGTAATGGATCAGATGAAATATTAACATTTCAAGTCGATTCAACAAGAAGAACCTTAGTTCGGGTTTGATCGCGGACTAAGGCTCTTCTGTTCTTTAGGGACCGGGCGAATATACGATGCGTCTTCATTTTTACTGTGACCGCGTCCCGTTACGACTGCGGCTGCATATTCCGCTCAAACGCGACGATCCAGTCGCCCTGGATGGCGGCATAGCCCGTATCTCCCTCCACGACAAGACCGTACAGATTCTTGACGTCAAGATACTCGTTTCGTTCTCCATTATCAAATTCGAGGGTGATGTAATAATACGTACGGGATGAATGATTGGCGTGCATCATTCCGTTATCGCTGTTGTGGTGATTGGTATGATGGCGGACATCCATCCGTTTGGAGACCACCCGGGCAAACTCGGAAGTACGCGGGGATTTGGCATTCTTAACATAGCGGGCACCGTTGGAGATGAAGCCCACGATCACAATCACGAATACAATCCCGATCAGAATGGGAACCAGCGTAAACATAAAATCAAAACCTCCGCCAAAAGACATTCCTTGGGGCATCATCGACGGCACTCCTCCTGTTCCGTTATTTTTACATTAATTATATGTACGGTAAAAATGACTAAAATGTTTCAAATTTTGGTTGGGGCAATGGATGTTACGAGCAAGTAATGACCAACGGTTAAGGCCAACCTGGATTCCGCCGTTCCTTATTGACGTACCAATGACGTGAGAGCGAACGATTCGAAGCTGCGGTAAATAAAAATCGGCCTCAAGAGCGAGGCCGATTTATTTTTATTGTATGAACAAAGCTCTAGCTCCACTATGGGATCTTTACTTCACATGTACTCCCGAACCCGCATAATGCAGCCCCAACTGGTATGCCCGCTCCAGCAGGCTCTCCATGTGCTCCGGTCTGCCCTCTAACGTATCATAGAAGAATTCCACTCGGGAATCTTCGATTCCGGAATAGTTGGCCATGCCGACGTTGAGGGAATGGGACAGCATTGTATCATAGCTCCGCTTGGCAAAATGGTCCTCCGACGCGCCTGCCAATGCGATCCATAACGCCTTCTTGTGATGGAGCTTGGAACCGCCGCCATACGCGAAGCCGTGATTCCAGACACGGTCGATATACCCCTTCAGCATAGCCGGAACCCCGTACCACCATACCGGGAAAATATAGGCCAGCGCGTCATGCTGTTTCATTCGCGCGATCTCGTTTTCAACCTCAGCGGAAAAAACCTTGCCAGCATCAGACCAATCGGGTTCGTCCGCCTCCCACAGAACCGGATCGAAACCGATGCGGTGAAGATCCAGAACCTCCGTCTCATGTCCGGCATCTTGAAGCCCCTGCACAAATCGCTCCGTGACAGCAAATGTAAAGGAGTTCACTCTGGGATGAGTGACAACGGTCAGTACTTTCATCATGAATCACCTTCGCTTTCTTCTATAATGTGTTGAATGTGCTTTGTTTTCTTACAGTACTGGTATAAGGGGATTATGTATCATATAATGGCTGGAAGGAAGTACGCACTTATTTGTTCTATAGGTACCTTAAGGTGCTATTAGCACCCAAAAGTGCCCTTCATAGTCGCATGAATTTTTCGTCCGGGAGGTGAGAGGATCTTATGAATCGTGACCGGCAATACCATATTCCGTCCGAAGCCACCATGGAGGTGATCGGCGGCAAGTGGAAGATCGTTGTGTTGTGCCACCTTAGTTATGGGCCCAAGCGTACGAGTGAAATTAAGAAAGAGATGCCGGATATTACGCAGAAGATGTTAACCCAGACCCTTCGGGAGCTGGAGGAGGATGGGATTATTACGCGAACGGTCTTTAATCAAGTTCCGCCGAAGGTCGTGTACGAGCTGAGCGAATTGGGCGTTTCACTGCAGCCCATCCTGGATCAAATCTGTGAGTGGGGCGAGAAGTATATGAATGGAGAAACGAAGGTAAGTGCTCCATGAAGACATGATAAAAGCTGCCGACCTGAGGGAATGAGTCGGCAGTTTTTTTGTTTTTCACGATATCCTTCCGGCCGAAATGTCCGTTCTGCGTTCCATTATTTTAAATCGGTTAGAAGGAAAGGCAGGGATATTGTGGAATATATAGTCCTTTGGACTCATGCAGGTTCCGAAAGTTTCGGCCAAAACGGAGCTTGTCGAGAAATTGAATAGTTACTAAAGATATAATAGGTAGAAGACTCAGGACCGGGCGGGCCGTAACCATAAGAATTATCACTTTGGGTATGCAGGGAAAGCCATCCTTGAATTAATAGAAACGTTTGTCTCTCGGGTAACGTATGAATTTCATAGGACCTAAGGATTACTCACAAAAGGAGTGTGCACAGCTCAGATGGACGGCAATTATAACTTGTATATTGTTGGGCTTTCAATTGCGATCGCTATACTTGCTTCATACTCGGCTTTGAATATTACGTCCAAAATTTCGGACGCGAACGGCAAATCCAAGTTTTTTTGGCTATTCGGGGGAGCCATGGTCATGGGAAGCGGCATTTGGTCCATGCATTTTGTCGGCATGCTGGCGATGCACATGAATATGAACGTGAAGTACGATGCCTTTCTGACCATCATGTCGATGCTGGCCAGTGTGATTTCCTCGTTCATCGCGTTTTATATCACCATGCCCAAGGATATCAACTGGTCCAAAATCGCCATTGGCGGTTTCGTTATGGGAAGCGGCATCGTGACGATGCATTACATAGGAATGGAAGCCATGGTCGTTCACGCCGACATCCGTTACGATCTCGTATTTTGGATCTTGTCCGCCGTCATTGCACTGGCGGCCTCCTATGCGGCCTTATTATTGTTTCTTCGTTTTCGCAACCATTCCAAGTCCAGCTTTCTCAAATGGGGCTCGGCGGTTGTGATGGGATTCGCCGTGTGCGGGATGCATTATACAGGGATGAAGGCGGCGCGCTTTGAAGCACATGCCGGCATGATGACACATCAGCCGCAGTCTCTGGATTTCTTCCTCTTGTACTGCGTGACGGTCGCGATTTTTGCTATTCTGTTGATTTCCTGGGGCGCGATGTTCTTTGACCGGCATGTGCTGGAAAAGCTGGCCTATCAGGATACGATCACGGGATTGCCCAACCGCAATGAGATGAATCGGTTCTTCAGGACGAATGCCGAAACGGATCAGATTACGATCCTGTTTCTGGATCTGGACCAATTTAAGGCCATCAACGATACGCTGGGTCATAATGTCGGGGATTTGCTGGTCCAGGAAGTGGGCAAGCGGCTGCGTCAATTCATTCGAAGCGGCCAGCAGGTGTTCCGAATCGGGGGCGACGAATTTCTGGTTATTTTGAAGCAAAGCGACCCGAATTATGCCCAACGCTTAGCCGATGATATACTCCAACAAATTAAAAAGGTGTACCATATCGACGGCAACGAGCTGTATGTGACGGTTAGCATCGGCATCAGCATCGGTTCCGTCCATAGCTCGGATCGTACGACGCTGCTGAAGAATGCCGACACCGCCATGTATAAAGCGAAGGGGCTCGGCAAGAATCAGCAATGCCTTTATGACGAGGAGATGGGTCTTCAAGAGGTTCGCAAGATGGAATTGGAAAAGGACCTGCAAAGAGCGCTGGAGATGAAGGAGTTCTTCATCGTGTATCAGCCGAAATGGAATGTGCAAAGCGATCGCTTGGTCGGATTCGAGGCGCTGCTCCGCTGGAGGCATCCGAGGCTCGGCGTGATTTCCCCGCAGGAATTCATTCCGATAGCGGAAGAGACGGGACTGATTATTCCGATGACCCGATGGACGCTTGAAGAAGCATGCAAGCAGTGCAGGGTGTGGCAGGATAGCGGGATTGTCCAGCCGGTCTCGGTGAATCTATCGGTCCGTTTATTTCATGGCGACAATCTGCTGGAGCTGATTCAAAACGTGCTGCGCCAGGCGGATTTGGAGCCGCGGTTGTTAGAGCTGGAGATTACGGAGTCCATGGTGCTGCACGATGTGAACGATATCATCCGTCAGCTTGGGAATATCCGATCCTTAGGGGTTAAGGTCTCCATGGATGATTTCGGAACCGGCTATTCCTCGATTGGGCTCTTGGACCGGATTCCGATTGATGCCCTGAAGCTGGACCGCCAGTTCACCAATGATTTGGACACGCCCAGCAAGCGTGCCATCGTCAACGCCGTCGTTCTTATGGCGGAAAAGCTGAATCTGGACGTGATCGCCGAAGGCGTGGAGAATAAGGAGCATATCGACTTTTTGACAGGGCTCGGGTGTCATGTCATGCAGGGGTACTATTACGGAAAGCCGATGGATATCCATGAGATTGAGGTCTGGATGTACGACCAAGATCACAAGGCCGAAGAGTTCGCGGCCCTTCGATGAAAGAGCGGATACGAATATATATGGTCCATAAGAATAACGGGCACCGCGAGGTGTCCGTTATGTTGTTTTCGGGTACGCCAAATGACTGGCTTTCCCGGGTATTTTAGACGAAATAGGCAATTTCCGCGCGCGGGAAATATTCTTTGATTCCCTTTTCGAACAGCTGCTGAAACTCCTCGACGGTTTCGGCTTTATAGACATATTTGAATTTTCCATACCTTCCCCATTTTAACTGCCGGTCCTCCTCATCCATGTCCAGCTTGGTTTTGGGGTACCGTTTCAAAATGGTGTTTTTGGCCGTTTTGGTAAACCGGTGCTGAATGAGCTCAAATGTCAGATCCTTAACCTCCACATGGCTCAATCGCTCATGGAGCTTCTCTAATAAATGCCAGTATCCTTCCTGCCATCCGTCATATTTGACAATCGGGGCAATGATGAAACCTAACGGATATCCGGCTTCGGCAATTTTCCCTGCGGCTTCAATGCGTTCTTCGAAGGAAGAGGTACCCGGCTCGAAATAACGGATCACATAATCGGAATTGATGGAGAAGCGTACCCTGGTATGGCCGCCATGATGGATATTCAGCAGGGAATCGATGTTGGCGAATTTCGTTACGAATCGCAGTCGGCCATGTTCCTGCTTGGCCATAAATTCAATGTAATAGGCCAGTGCCCCGGTCAAATGCTCCAGAGATACGGGATCGCCGGTACAAGCGGCCTCGAACCGGGTGTTTTCGGGCGACCGCTCAGCGATGTACTGCTTCGCTCGGTCCAGAATTTCATCCAGGTTGACATAAATCCGGACATAAGGCTTCGAGCTCATGGTGGTTTGCAGGTAGCAGTAATGACAATGTCCTGCACATCCCGTGGTCAACGGGATGGCATACTCCGCAGAAGGCTTCGACGTATCGAAATCCAAGGTCTTCCTAATCCCAACGACTAGGGTGCGTTTGGCGTTTCGGTATTTTTCGGTTTCGGTCTCCCCCGGAATGCCGGTTACCCGATTATGGGAGGTGGTCATTTTGATGGGTGTGCCTAATTCCTCAAACCATGCTTGCAGCTTCTTCCCAAGCGGATACTCCAACGCATCCGGCTCAAAAAAGACGAGTTCCGGGTCAAAACGCTCCAACGAATCTTCCTCCCTGCAAAAATTTAAGTATATGGATTATAGGATGGGCAATGGTCGGGTTGATCATGCATCGTGCTTCCTTGAAGGTCAGCCGAAACTCCCCATCAGAATAGAGGTCAGTCCCGCGCATTATGAAAACAGTAAAGTATGAAATTAAAAGGACGTTAATAGTGAATGTTGACAAGTTCAAGATGAAAGCCCTTTCCGATTTCTATGATATACTACGACATAACAGCCATACCAATTATAACAACCTATATCTTCCTGTGAAGTTCCCATACTTTTCATATGCAAAGGAGATTTCATGATGTTTAATGTTCTTGTTGTTGACGATGAGTCTGTTCAAAGAGAAGGCATTAAGGATTTGATCTCTCAGTACCGCTTCCCATTTCAAGTAATGGAAGCCGAGAACGGAATGAGCGCGGAGCGGATTCTGGTGGACAATGCAATTGATATCCTCATCACCGACGTCAAAATGCCTCTGATGGATGGACTGGAGCTAAGCAAACTAGCGCGAAAGGTTCAGCAGGATCTAAAGATTGTCATCTGCAGCGGTTATGATGAATTTGAATATGCCCGCAGTGCCATCCGGCTGGGCGTGGTGAATTACTTGCTGAAGCCGTTAGTCAGGGAGGAGTTTCTGGAGGTGATGGAGGACATTACCCAGATCAGCCCTTATGGAGGGGACTACCAGCAGGAGTCGTTGGAATCCAAGGTTATCGTTCAGGTCAAGGATTATGTGAAGGATCATTACCAGCGGGACATCTCGTTGTCGGATGCAGCTCACGATGTATATCTGTCCCCGGGGTATTTGAGTATTTTGTTCAAGAAAGAGACCGGCGAGAACTTCTCGAAGTATTTGACCGATTACCGCTTGCGGCGGGCAAGCCATCTGCTCCAGAATTCCAATATGAAGGTCAATGATATCGCTGTAGCCGTTGGCATCGATAACCATTCCTATTTTGCCAAGCTGTTCAAAAGCAAGTTCGGCGTGAGTCCGATACAGTACAGAGAGTGCGGGGTGCCCCATGATCGGGTGGATCAAGAACAAGTTCAATGATATCAGGTTCCGCAACAAGCTGCTGCTGTCCCACTTGGTGATTGCACTCATTCCCATTCTTCTGCTCGGGCTGCTCTCCTTCATTCAGTCCTACCGCATTCAGATGAAGGAACTGCGGAGCGAGGCCGAGGCTAGCCTGGAGCAGGTGGCGAACATTATGGATTACAAGATTAACCGGTACAATACGCTGAGCGAATTCATGGTGCTGAATCGGGATTTATCCCAAATTTTCATTAAGGATTACGAAGAGAACTATTTTAACATGTACTTGGATTTCCGAGACATCCTGGAGCCGTTGATCTCGAACATCAGGCTGATGGACGAGAATATTGAGGCGATTACCTTTTATACATCCGGTGAGCTGCTGGGGATTCGCGACAATATTTTGCCGATCGGGGATCTTAAGAGCAAGTCTTGGTATGACGGATTTCGGGGCAGGCGCTGGATCGTGGACGGGGAGAAACTTTATCTCGTTCAGGAACTGATCAGCAATCCGAAGGACAGCAATTTCATGGTCATTTCCATTCAGCACGACAGCATCTTTGCAGACCTGGACAAGCTGTCGGAGCATGTGGCGGTTCAGATCAAGGATGCTGAGCAGCGGGTGATATTCAAGGAAAGCAAGGCGCCGGATGCATCTGCCGGTTTGGAGGGCGGGGAGTCGAGCGGACTGAGCCTAAGCCGATCACTCGCTAACAATGGCTGGATGGTTCACTATCATTTGCTGAATACGAATGCGTACGCTAATGCGCTCGGTATTTTTCAAATTACGTTGTTTGTCATTATCCTCAGCTTGATCATTACCTTCCTGCTCATTTATGTGATTTCCAACAATTTCACACGCAGAATTATTCATATTAAGAACAAGGTAGACAAGGTGGAGCAGAACAATCTGGATGTCATTATCCAAAGCTCGTCCAAGGATGAATTCGGTGAGCTGACCAACGGCATCGGCAAAATGCTGAAACGGATCAACAGCCTCATCTCCCAGGTGTATCAAGCGGAAATCGCCAAGAGGGAAAGCGAATATAACAAGCTGATCAATCAGATTAATCCGCATTTCCTATACAACACCCTCTCCTTTATCCGGTGGAGGGCCGAGAAGAAGGCGGATATCGAAACGAGTTACATGGTATCGGCATTGGCTCGGTTCTATAGAACGACGCTGAATCAGGGGAGGCATATGGCAACGATCAAGGATGAGGTGCAGCACATCAAGGCTTACCTGGATTTGCAGCTTATTATGAATGATGGCCGGTTTGACGTTGATTACCATATCGATGAGGGAGTATTACATACCGAGATCATCCATTTTATTCTGCAGCCGATTGTGGAGAATGCCATCAAGCACGGATTTGTGGAGGCCAGAGGGGCCGATTACCAAATCCACATTGGGGTCAGCCGGATCGAAGGGGGTATTAAACTATTCGTTAGCGACAACGGGGTGGGCATGACACCCGAGCAGGCGGCGAGGCTGCTGGCCGGAGAGAGCGGCGGCTGCGGCGTTCGAAACGTGAATGACCGGATTAAGCTGTGCTACGGGCAGGATTATGGACTCGATATCCATAGCGAGTCAGGCAGTGGAACAGAGGTATCGATGGTCATTCCAGCCTCCTGAACAGTGCATTCGTTATTCCATCCATAGCATTGGTAATGAAAGCGGTGTGCTGTGCTGAGGCAGCCGCTTTTTTTGTGGTTTGAAGTGGAGAAAAAGGAGGTCATGAAAAAAGTGATACATATCCAAAAAATGTTGCATATACGCCAGTTTTGAAACCGCATACAATTTGGTTATCAACCAAAACGAGATAAAGGGGATGACAGGATGAACAAACGCAGAAAGATCGCTTCTCTGCTGCTCGGCTGCATGATGCTGGCCGTAGTCAGCGGCTGCGGCGGGGGCAAGAGCGATAACGCGCAGCCGGAAATTTCAGAGCAGGATTATGAGCCGTACGGGAAATATGAGACACCGGTGGAATTTACGATCGGCCGGAATACCAATCATGTGAACAACCTGCCACCAGGCGATACGATTGAGGACAATTTGGCTACTCGTTACGTGGAGGATCGGGTGAACGTAAAAGCCAAGGTGGCTTGGGAGACGGACGATATGGATCAGAAGCTGTCGCTATCGATGACAACGGGCGATCTGCCGGACGTTATGCTGGTCAGCCGCGATATTTTCAACCAGCTGGTGGATAATGATCTGATTGCCGATATGACGGAGGTGTACGAGAAGACCGCATCCGACGGGGTCAAGAATATCTACGCTTCCTATGGTGACTTGCTGCTGAACCAGGTGAAGGTCGACGGTAAAATCATGGGCCTTCCGATGACGAATATCGGCAACCAGCACCAGCTGCTGTGGGTTCGGAAGGACTGGGTGGATAAAGTCGGCGCGAAGATGCCGGAATCCGTTGAGGACGTATGGAACCTCGCCAGAACGTTCGTGGAAAAGGACGCCTCGGGAACAGGCAAAACGGTCGGAATGGTGATGGATTCCAATGCCATGAACTTTACGCCGGTATTCGCTGCGCATGGGGCCTTTCCGATGAATTGGATCGAGAAGGACGGTCAGGTCGTATATGGATCGGTCCAGCCCGAGATGAAGCAGGCGCTGACGGAGCTAAGCGCCATGTACAAGGAAGGTCTGATTGATAAACAGTTCGCCGTCCGGTCGAATGAAGAGAAGGAAGCGCTTGTGATCAACGGACAGGTAGGCATGCTGTTTAACCCATGGTGGATCGGCTACACCAACTACAAGGACTCGATCAAGCAAGATCCTGATGCTGTCTGGGTAGCCGTATCGGCACCGGTAGACGAGAACGGCAAATTCAAGACGATTCGTCAGGATCCGGTGGGCGGGGGCATCGTTGTGGTGAAGAAGAATTTTGCCCATCCCGAAGCAATCATGAAGTCGGTCAATCTGACAACGGATTTCCTGTACTCCTTAACGGATGATGCCATCAACTACAAAAAAGAGCATCCGGACGAGATGCTGACCGATGCCAGCCGTTGGAACAATGATCCGACGCAAATTCCGATGCAAGTGGATTATGATGACGTGTTGAAGCGTTATTACGACGATCTGATGAAGGCGGATCAATCCGGGGATGCTTCGGCCGTTCAGGAGGACCGGGTGGTATCTTTCAAGGCGTATCAGGAGTTTAAGGAGAAAGGCAATGACGTCGATGTGAACACCTATGGCGAATATCTCTCCCGTATCGAGGGTCAGCGCGAAGCGAACAATCCGAATCTGGAGGTAATTCCTGCCGGCTTCTATGGAACCACCGAGACGATGAAGCTGAAGTGGGCGAACCTCCAAAAGCTCGAAGAGGAGACCATATTGAAAATCATCATGGGCCAAGCCCCCGTAGATGAATTCGATAAGTTCGTGGACACCTGGAAGCGTACCGGCGGCGATGAAATTACAGAAGAGGTCAACCAGATGAGCAGCAGATAAGGAAAGCGTGAGCCTTGGCGCGGAGGGCTATTGTTGGTCATCCGCGCGGGCTTTTTTATTCGATAAGGCTTGTCCTGACAGGGACGTGATGGAGGTGGAGCGAACGATGGGGCAAGTGGAAACAACCGTCAATCCAGAGCGGGAAGTACGATACCGGAGGAAAAAGAAACGAAGAACCTTTGACGAAATGACCTATCATGCGATGCTGCTGCCCGGTATGGCGATGCTGTTTATTTTCTCGATTGTGCCGATGTTCGGGGTAGTCATGGCTTTTCAGAAGTTCATCCCCGCGAAAGGGATACTCGGCTCCGCATGGGCAGGGCTCGACAATTTCACGTATATGTTTCAGCTGCCGGATGCCAAGCAGATTTTTGTGAATACGCTGGTCATCGCGGTCGGAAAGATTGTTCTCGGATTGATTGTGCCGATCATATTCGCCCTGCTGCTTAATGAGGTGCGTCTGAAGCTCTTCAAAAGCACGATACAAACCATTGTGTATTTGCCGCATTTTATGTCGTGGGTGGTTCTGGGCACGATGCTGACCATGATCTTTTCCTTTGACGGCATGATTAACAATTTCCTTGAGTTTCTAGGGCTGGAGCGGATCATGTTTCTGGCAAGCAACGACTGGTTCAGGCCGCTGCTCATCGTGACGGATACCTGGAAGGAATTCGGCTACGGGACGATTGTGTATCTGGCTGCGTTGACGGCGATAAATCCGGCTCTGTATGAATCCGCCGCAATGGACGGCGCAAGCCGCTGGAAGCAGACCCTGAATATCACACTCCCGGGCATGTTTCCGACGATCATCCTGCTGGGCACGCTGAGTCTCGGCAATGTGCTGAATGCGGGATTTGACCAGGTGTTCAACTTGTATAATCCGCTGGTCTATGAGACGGGTGATATTATCGATACATTTGTGTATCGTATGGGTCTGATCAATATGCAGTATTCGTTCGCAACGGCGATCGGTCTGATGAAATCGGTCATCAGCTTTATTCTGATCGTTATATCCTACAGGCTGGCCTCGAGGTATGCGGGGTACAGGATTTTCTAGGAGGGTTAGCATGATTCAATCCAAAACGCTGGGCTCAAGGCTATCCCGCCTGATGATTATGCTCGCGCTCGTCCTGATCACATTTCTGTCGCTGGCTCCCATCGTTAATACGATTATGGTGTCCGTCAGCAGCAGCACGGCTGTGAATGCCGGCCGGGTCTACTTCATTCCGGTAGAGCTGAACTTCTCATCCTACGGGCAGATACTGAATGACATGAAGTTTTGGAAGGCGTTCCTTATATCCGTGGAACGGGTGCTGCTTGGGGGTGCGATCAACATGATTCTGACCATCCTCATGGCGTATCCGTTGTCGCGGAGCGTTACGCAGTTCCGATCGAGAAACAAATACATGTGGATTATCGTGTTTACGATGCTCTTCAGCGGCGGGATCGTTCCCTGGTATATGGTGATCAGCAAGCTGGGGTTGATCAACAGCATTTGGGCGCTGGTTCTGCCGGGAGCGGTTCCTGTCTTCAACGTCATTCTCCTGATGAACTTCTTCAAGGGCATTCCGAAGGAGCTGGAGGAGGCCGCATTCATTGACGGTGCCGGTCCGCTGAAAATCCTGCTCAAAATCTTTATCCCGATCTCCATGCCCAGTTTGGCAACCATTACCCTGTTTGTCATCGTCGGTCACTGGAACAACTTTTTTGACGGGATCATTCTGATCAATGATAGCGAAAAAATACCGCTTCAGACCTATCTGCAGCAGCTCAGTCTGACGCGGGACCAGATGCAGAATCTCTCGGTCGAGCAGCTGCAGCAGTTCAATAAAATTTCCAATACGACCCTGAACTCTGCCAAAATTCTGGTTTCCATGATTCCGATTCTGCTGATCTATCCGTTTCTGCAGCGTTACTTAATTCACGGAATCGTTCTGGGAGCCGTGAAGGAATAGATGGCCTGATCCGCCTCTTTCGTGTGTTCCAACTTGAGTCGGCACGTCAAGTATCGGCTCGGCAATGGATAGGTAGTCGACAGAAGGCAGCGCCTCATGCATGAGTCTTTCTTGGCGAAAGACCATCCTGTGGCGCTGTTTTTCCATGGTTGGGACGGTTCAGATGGTCATTAATCTGTGAGCGATCATCGTTCAACATGGACAATTTAAATATATCATGTTATATTGTTATATAAATTAGCAGGTTTTGGAGTACCGTTGGAGGGATATCAATTTGAAAGATGCAGCTTCCACGAAGCCGATGTATGAACAGATTTTTAACGAGATGAAGCGAAAGATCTCAACCCATATGTTTCGGATTGGAGATAAAGTTCCATCAGAGAAGGAACTTGCGGATGAGTACGGAGTTAGCCGAATCACTAGCAAGAAGGCATTGGATCTGCTGGCGGCTGAAGGCGTGATCGTGCGCAAGCCGGGCAAGGGATCGTTCGTAGCCGATCCGGATGAGCCTGTAGTACACAGGGAACCGCTCTCCTCAGAGAGCGCGGATGCCGGAGCAACCGGCCGGGAAAAAATGATCGGCCTGGTCATTACGGACTTTTCCTCAAGTTACGGGACACGGCTCATCTACAGCATGGAGCAGTATTCCAGGGAGAATGACTGCTTTCTGGTCCTGCGCAGAACGTTCGGGGACCAGGATAACGAGGAATTATCCATCCAGAAGCTGCGGAATCTCGGCGTGAACGGACTTATCGTATTTCCCGCGCAGGGGGAATATTTCAATGCTGAAATATTGAAGATGGTCATAGCCCGTTTCCCGCTGGTCCTGATTGATCGCAAGCTGAAGGGAGTCGCAGCTGCTTCCATCAGCACGGATAATCTAGGGGCAGCCGTGCAAGCGGTGGAGCATTTATTCGATTTGGGGCACCGCCATATTTGCCTGCTATCTCCTCCCCCGAGGGATACGACGGCGGTGGAAGAGCGGATTGAAGGATTCGTTCAGGCTCATGCCGCCCGGGGCATCGCGTTTGACAAGGAAATCTGGATCAGTGACGTAACAGCCACGTTACCGAATGCTTTCTATGAAAGCAATATTGAACGGGAAATTCAGCGGATCATGCAGCATTTGCAGGATCATCCGTCGATTACCGCTTTTTTTGCGATCGAGTACAATATTGCACTGCTTGCCAAAGTTGCAGCTGAACGTCTCGGTTTGCGGGTGCCGGAGGATGTATCGATTATATGCTTCGACAGTCCGCAATTAAATATCGGCGAGGGGTATTTGTTCACCCATATGCGGCAGAACGAGGAAGAGATGGGGAGACTGGCGATCGAGACGGTGCTGGGCATCATGAACCACGATGCGGTTGCGGTCGAGAAGAGATTGCCTGCGGAATTGGTGGTTGGCGCATCTACCGGTCCTGTTAAGGAATCGTAGAAATTGGTTCAAAACGTCAGCGAAGCGGGCGAGAGCCTCGATGCATAGTGCGCTGGAATGTGACCGGCGCTTGATAATCACCATATCGATTAGATAATGGCTTCGAATCCGGTAACGATGACTTTGGGATTGGACCTTGTAAGAAGGAATTATAAAAAAACATAATTTCTGTAGTGATTGGTTTCCCTATAATGCACGCATGCAAACCATGCGCTCACGAACCTGTGAGCGCATGGTTTTTTGTTCTTCTGGTTAGAAGCGCGTCCCTTTAGTGTTGAGTTTACCCAATACCTAGTATAACATTTAAATCAATTTATATATTGACATATTAACTAGATAACAATATACTGATTCGTGATAACGGTTTCATGATTCCATCAAGTGAAAGGGGAACATCACGTGCATTCCATAACTGAACTGCCAGAGGCCGTTAAGCGGTTAACGGATCTGGTTCGGGCGAAGCAGCCGGAACGAACAGCCGACATGTTCGAGAGATGCCTAGCGAATACCTGGAATACCACCTTGAAGCGAATGGAGGACGGCACGACGTTTGTCATTACCGGGGATATCCCCGCCATGTGGCTGCGCGATTCGGCTGCGCAGGTCAGGCCCTTCCTGGTGCTTGGAGAGGACCGGGAGATCGGCGACATGATTCAAGGCGCGGTCAGACGCCAGTTTGACTATATTCTGCGGGATCCGTATGCCAATGCGTTCAATGAGTCCGCGAACGGGATGGGACATCAGGATGATGCAACCGAGATGAGTCCGTGGATTTGGGAACGGAAATACGAGATCGATTCGCTGTGTTATCCGATCCAGCTCAGCTACCTGCTGTGGAAAAACTCCGGGAGAACCGGCCATTTTGACGAAGCCTTTCGGGCAGGCGTGCGGCAGATAATCGAGTTGTGGACGACAGAGCAGCACCATGAACAGCAATCGGCTTACACCTTCGAGCGGAGCAGCTGCCCTCCGTCGGATACGCTGGTCCGTGGCGGAAAAGGAGCACAGACGGCATATACCGGCATGACCTGGTCTGGCTTCAGGCCGAGCGACGATGCTTGTGCCTACGGGTACCTGGTTCCGTCGAACATGTTTGCGGTCGTTGTGCTGGGGTATGTGACGGAGATTGCCGAGGAGATTCTGAAGGATCGGGAGCTGGCAGCGGCGGCAGAGGAGCTCGCGGCACAGATCGAAGCCGGCATACAGCGGTACGGCATTGTGGAGCATCCTGAATGCGGCCCTATCTATGCATACGAGGTGGATGGATTGGGTTCGATGAATCTGATGGACGATGCGAATGTGCCCAGCCTGCTGTCCATTCCGTACCTGGGATACCGAAATGCGGAAGATCCGATATACGCGAATACGCGGAGGTTTATCTTGAGTGACCGGAACCCGTACTACTTCTCCGGGACGGCTGCATCCGGCATCGGCAGTCCGCATACGCCGGATCAATACATATGGCATATTGCGCTTGCGATGCAAGGGATGACCGAACAGGATGAAGCCGAGCGTCAGCGCCTCCTTGAACTGCTGCTGGCAACGGACGGAGGAACCGGGCTCATGCATGAAGGGTTTCATGTGGATCGGCCGCAGGAATATACCCGGCCTTGGTTTTCATGGGCCAATATGATGTTTTGCGAACTGGTGCTGTTGTGCTCCGGTATCGCGGTTAAACGGTAAAGCTAGCAGCGGGATGAAGCGGCGAACCAAGCTTGGAATTCATAAGGGAGGGTTAACGAATGAAAAAGCAGTGGAAGATCGTATGGTCGATGATAGTTGTGATTGGGCTTCTGGCGGGCTGCTCAGGGGGCAGCGGCGGCTCCTCCGGCGGAGAAGCCAGCGGCGGCAAAACGGTGCTGACCTTCTGGGGAGACTGGGGCGGAGAAGGGCAGGAACAGATCCAAACGATGGTGGATGCTTTTAATAAATCCCAAGATAAAATCGAGGTAAAATATGCCCTGCAGCAGGACGTGGTGACGAAGTTTCTGACCGCGGCCACGAACGGGGGGACGCCGGATGTCGTGTTCTGGGACCGGTGGCGGACCGCGCTCTATGCACCTAAGAACGTGCTTCATCCCGTAGATGAATACCTGGAGCGCGACGGCGTCAACAAGGAGGATTTTTACGAAGAGGCTCTGAAGGAGCTTACCTATGATGACAAGCTGTACGGATTGCCGTTGACGGTGGACGCGCGGGCCCTGTTCTACAACAAGAAAATGCTGGAGGAAGCCGGGCTTGAGCCGCCAACGAACTGGGATGAGCTTGAGGCGGCAGCCAAAGCCACGACCAAGTGGAACGGGACCAAGCTCGAAACGGCAGGGTTGTCGATGGGGGATCCCGGACTGTTCAACATGTATTTGCAGCAGGCGGGCGGAACGATGCTGACCCCGGACAACACGATGAACGTGAACAACGAGAAGGGCAAAGCGGTATTGGACTTCTGGGGACGTTTGCTGAATGAGGACAAGGTGTACAAGATCGGTTTCGAGGACGGCTTGGGCGAAGGAACGGATGCGTTTGTAACCGGAAAAGTCGCTATGCTGTACACCGGCCCTTGGATGCTGAGCACCTATGATAAATACGGCAAAGATCTGGAATATGGCATCGTGCCGCCACCGGCCGGACCGAACGGCGATAAGGGAAGCGTTATGGGCGGCTTTGGGCTTGTCATTCCGCAAGGCTCGAAGCATCCGGAGGAGGCTTGGGAGTTTATCAAATGGTGGACGGCCAACAAGGACAATGCCGTGTTATGGGCCAAAACAAGCCTGAATATGCCGGGCTTCAAGCCTGCCTTCGAAGATCCGTTCTTCGCGGACGATCCGAAATGGATTCCGTTTATGGAGACGCTTGAATTTGCCAAAACACGGCCGACGCATCCGGGTTACTCCGTCATGGAGGAGAACGCCGTCATTCCGAATCTGGAGCTGTTCATGCAGAACAAGCAGAGCGCCGAAGAGACCCTTCGGCTCAGCCAGGAGCAGGGCGATAAGCAGCTGAAGGAAAATGCCGTTGCCCGTTAACGCATTCGGGGATTCTAGGAGCTACAGAAAGGAGCATGAGGATGACTTCCGCCACGAAGCCAGTCAGCGCCAAGCCTGCTTCCGTCACGAAGCTGGGCAAACACCAGGCCAGGATGGGCTACCTGTTCATTATGCCGACAATGCTGTTATTTGCGGTATTCATGGTGATCCCGGTTGGAATGGCGCTATACCTGAGTTTTACCAATTATGACGTGCTCAGCTCGAACGACTGGGTCGGCATGGACAATTACAGGCGACTGTTCGGCGATGATTTGTATTGGAAAACCTTCGTTAACGTGATGATTTATGCGGTGGTGTTCGTGCCGCTTAACGTACTGATCTCCCTTCTGCTGGCGATTCTGCTGAACCGGGCTGCGAGGGGAGTCAAGGCGCTGCGGACGTTTTACTATCTTCCGACCTTGACGTCGGCGGTCGCGGCGGCCACCGTCTGGATCTGGATGCTGCATCCCGAATACGGGCTCGTTAACGGGATCCTGTCGCTGTTCGGCATCACGGGCCCGGCCTGGGTGTCTCAGACCGATACCGCCATGCTGTCGATTATTATGATGACGCTGTGGCAGAGCGTAGGCTCCAATATGATCATTTACCTGGCCGGTCTTCAGGGCGTGCCGGATTACCTGTACGAGTCCGCTCGTCTTGACGGTGCCAGCAAATTCGATTGCCTGCGTTACATTACCTGGCCGCAGCTGCGGCCGACCACGTTCCTTGTCAGCACGATGTCGATTATCGGCGCGCTGCAGCTGTTTGATCAGGCATTCGTGCTCACGCAGGGCGGACCCGCCAATGCAACGAAAACGCCGGTTTATCTCATTTATCAGCAGGGCTTTAACCAGCTGCAGATGGGATATGCATCGTCGCAGGCCTTTGTGCTGGCGATGGCGATTCTGGTCTTCTCGCTGATCAGCATGAAGATCAATAAATCGGAAGAATCGATTGTGTAATCGGGGCTTAGAGGAGGAAGACAAGAGATGAGAGCAATTGAGAGTCAGGCCAAGCGGCAGCGAATCCTTACCGCGAGCGTCTTCTATATCGGTGCCATTCTGATCGCCATCGTCATGTTTCTCCCGTTCTACTGGAGCGTGATGACCTCTTTTAAGCCGGATGAGGATATGTTCTCGATGCCGATCAAATGGTTCCCTACGGACATCACGCTGGAGCACTATAAAAAGGCGTTCACAACCGTACCCTTCGGCCTTTATTTCTGGAATTCATTCTTTCTGGCCGTTACCGGCGTGCTGCTCAACCTGTTCTTCGGTTCGCTCAGCGGCTACGCTTTTGCCAAGCTGAAGTTCAAAGGCAACTCGGGTCTCTTCCGCGTGCTGCTGGCCGCGATGATGGTCCCGGGCATCGTCACGATGATCCCGAGCGTGTATGTGCTGCGCCATATACCGCTGATGGGAGGCAACGACCTGTTCGGAAGCGGCGGCATGGGGTTGATGAATTCCTTCTGGGGGATCATTCTTCCGGGGGCTTCCGGCACGTTCGCGGTGTTTTTCATGCGGCAGTTCTTCCTGACGCTCCCCTCCGACATGATGGAGATGGCGCGGATTGAGGGCTGCGGCGAATTCAAAATTTTTTGGCGCATCTATTTGCCTCTGACCAAGCCGGCGCTGGCAACCCTGAGCATCTTCACGTTTCAGGCGGGCTGGAACAGCTTCCTGTGGCCGATGATCGTGCTGAACGATCCGAACAAGGCGACGATCCAGATGGGGCTCCAGGCGTTCTCGTTCAATTTCCAGACGGATTACGGCCCGATGATGGCCGGGGCGCTGGTGGCTATTTTGCCGATCCTTGTCCTGTTCCTGGCTCTGCAGCGGTACTTCATTCAGGGCATCGCATTTAGCGGGATCAAAGGCTAGCGGTATGGAAACTGGATATGCTTGACGGATGGAAAAAGAAACTTGCACATTGAGATGTCAGGAGTGATTTCGACAATGATAACGGTGTCCGGTATATGGACCAAAAGGGCCGATGAGGCGCAGCGCGCGCTGGAACGTCTTTTCTGGAATGATTCGATCCGTATGTACAATATAGAAACGCCGTGCCCGGACGGGGCGTGCAATACGATTTTCCATTATTGGTGGATGGCGCACGCGGCGGATGTGCTGGTGGACGGTTATGTTCGCACGGCAGATCCGTTGTATGCGGAGCGGCTGGAGCAGTTGTATGAGGGAGTGCTCCGCCGGAATAACGGCGAATGGCCGAATGAGCTGTACGATGATATGGAATGGATGGCGCTGGCATGGCTGCGCGCCTATGAGGCGACGGGGCTGGAGAAGTACAAGCAAGCGGCGCTGACGCTCTGGGAGGATATTCAAACCGGCTGGAACGAGGTTCAAGGCGGGGGAATTGCATGGCACAAGGAGCAGCTCGGTTATAAGAATACCCCGGCTAATGCGCCTGCGATTATTTTGGCGGCACGGCTGTATCGGGCTTTCGGCAACCCGGCGGACCTGGAATGGGCTCGGAAAATCTACGCTTGGCAGAAGAATGCCCTCGTGGATCCTATCACGGGTTTTGTCTGGGACGGGATGAACCGGACCGGGGACGGGGCCATCGATAAAGATTGGAAATTCACGTATTGCCAAGGCGTCTTTATCGGAGCCGCTGTCGAGCTGTTTCGGGTCACGGGCGATTCGGCGTATCTTGAAGACTCCAAGCGGACCTTTCAAGCGATGCGCGTAGAGCTGGCGGATTCGGCAGAAGGCATTCTTCCGGACGAAGGGGGGGCGACGCCGGATTGTTCAAAGGCATCCTGATCCGTTATGTGACGGAAGCCATCCAGGTGTGGCCTGAAGCAGCAGAAGCTGCAGGGTGGTTGACGCGGAACGCTGATAGGCTATGGGAACAGGGAAAGACTGCAGATGGCGCGTTGTTCGGGACCGATTGGAAGAGCCGCCGAACGTCTGACGCTATCGTTCAGCTCAGCTCACAGCTGAGCGGCGTGATGCTGCTTGAATGTGCGGCCGTACTGGAATCGGCAGGGCAGGCTGGGGGGAGCGATGGTCGGCATTCTGCGGCAAACTGGGATAAGAGAGCGGACCTGCTGCAGGAGGCCATGTACCGAAATTACGCAAACCCGGACAGCGGTATTATGGATCAATGGTTTCCGCGGGAACATGCCGCGGCAGGCGAGAATTTCTATTATTGGTGGCAGGCGCATGTGCTGGATGTGCTGGTGGACGCTTATAAGCGCACGGGAAAACCGATGTACGCCGACCGAATGGAAGCATTCAGCCGAAGCCTGTACAAGTACAACGGCCATACGTTCACCCACAATTATTACGATGACATGGAGTGGACGGCACTCGCGCTGCTGCGTGCGCATCAGGCTACCGGAAGCGAGTGGTTTAAGGAGCAGGCGCTTACGCTGTGGGAAGACATCAAGACCGCTTGGAACGATCACTGCGGGGGCGGCATGGCGTGGAAGAAGGATCAGCTGGATTACAAAAACACGCCGGCTAACGCGCCTGCCGCCATTTTGGCGGCAAGGCTGTATCTTTTGGAGCGAAACGAAGAGGATTTGAACTGGGCAAAGCGCATTTATGAATGGAATAAAAGCCGACTTGTCGATCCATCGACCGGGTTCGTATGGGATGGCATGAACCGGCTGGGCGACGGTGAGATCGATTACGATTGGAAATTCACGTATTGTCAGGGCGTGTTCCTCGGTGCCGGAGTGGAATTATACCGTTGTACGGGGAATAAGTCCTATCTCGAAGACGCTAAACGGACCGCTGACGCATGCATGCTCGAGCTGTGCGATCCAAAAACCCTGCTTCTGCCCGATGAGGGCATTGACGACACGGGTCTGTTTAAAGGCATCCTCATCCGTTATCTGCTGGTGCTGCTTGAAGAGGCGCCCGAAGAGGACGCCGTACGCCGAATGGTTCAGTGTAACGCGGAAACGCTGTGGGAGAAGGGAATGCTTGAGGATGCTGGTATATGCGGCCCTGCCTGGGACACTCTGCCGACTCTTCCCGTTCAACTGAGCGTGCAGCTGAGCGGAATGATGCTGACGGAGGCTGCGGCCGTGTTGAGCAAATAGCTTTGATTCGCTGTCAGTGATGATGGCGTCTTGTGAATGATTGGAGAAGAGCGCGCGAATTGGCGTGCTCTTCTTCATTTTATTCCCAATTCGACCAAATCAAGATGATTGTCATATGACAATATTCATGACAACACACACTGTTGGCCGCGCGGGCCTTGCGTTATATTTATGAGGTAAATCACATCCTGGCTTGGATACAAAATATGATTTCAGATGCTCTGTGAAGTAAGGTCATATCCGTTCATGAGGTGATGTATGTCCATTAATCTGAAAATAGAAGACGTTTGTATTCAGCTAGGAATTGACATTCATAAATTCAACTTGGAGAACCCTGAAATCAAGACCGAACCCGAAGTCCCCTACCCAGGTTACCCTCATCAACCATCACCGCGATTTGGCAAACCTCTGTCACTCCCTAAAATCTGATCGATGTCATATGACAATTTAATGACACCACTCACTATTTGTCGAGCTGCCCTTCCATTATATTAAATATGTTCGGTATAACAACGACGATCGTCATGAATAGGCAGTGCTTGTTGCAGATGGTTCACAACGTCAATACATACGGCAAGCCATGAGAACAGACCACCGAAGGGGAAGGTCTGTTTTCCCCATTCGTTCTGTCGAAGATTGCGGAACCGAGCCTACTGCATATCAGAAGCAAAGAAATGCCGCGAGCTTTTTGCGATTTATAGCATGGCAATGACGAATGCTATAATAGCCTTAATTAGCCTGCGATCATTAAACACGCTTTTACATATAATCAGGGAGTGGAACTTTATGTTTGAATTGCCAGGATATCAAACATTGGACGTAATCCATACTAATGGAGACATTCAACTCTTTAGACTTTCGCGTTCTATCGACGGTTTGCGCGTCTTAGCCAAGACAACGCGCGATGCAGGTCCGGAATCGGCCATGGTGGCTGCTTTTCGATACGAGTATGACGTATTGAAGAAGCTGGATGGCCGTGGAGCCTTGGAAGCGTACAGCTTGGAGATGATCGCAGATCGGCCGGTTCTTCTCCTGAAAGAGATGGCCGGGGTTACATTGGAACAGCTCCTGCGGGCATATTCTGACGTTCCGGAACTTCCGGATCTCCTGCGCATGGCTGTTGCCATAACCGATTGTTTTATTCGGATTCATCGAGAGAACATGACGCTGAACGAAATCACGCCCTCTCATTTGATGGTCAATCCCCGCACCTATGAAGTGAAGCTGATCGATATTCGTATGTGTTCAACCGAAGCGGGCAAAAGCCCGCTGTCTTCTTTAAGCCGGCCGGATGCGTCTCTTCCTTATATATCGCCCGAACAGACACGCAGAACGGGAATGACGCCGGATTACCGATCCGATTTTTATTCCCTCGGGATCATATTATACGAGTGGTTGTCCGGTACTTTACCCTTTGAACATATCGACCCTGTAAATACGGTATACCGCCATCTTGCCGGTACCCCTGAGCCTCTTCACCGCAAATTCCCCTTCATCCCCAAAATAGTGTCCGATATTATACAGAAATGCATGGAGAAGATGCCCGGCGATAGGTATGTCAGCGCATTCGGAATTCAAACGGACCTTGAGGAGTGTTTCAATCGGCTTCAGGATACAGGCGAGGTGGAACCATTTCGACTCGGAAGCCGGGATATACCGGAACGATGGGTGGAATCGGCCCAATTCTACGGACGGCAGGCTGAGCTGCAGATGCTGCAGGATGCAGTGCGGAGGGCGGCTAGCGGGTCTGTTGTGCTGGTTGGCGTTAGCGGTACGGAGGGGATAGGAAAAACTTCTTTTCTCATGGAAGCCCTGGATCAGGCTGCATCTATGGACTATTTCTTCATCAGGGGCAAGTTCGGCACCCATCAGACGGCTCAGCCTTACGATATTTGGATTCAGGTGATCCGTAAACTGATTCGTCAACTGCTGACCGAGGGCAATCTGCAGGCCGAAGTATGGAAGCTGCGGATTCTTCAAGCGGTTGAGGATTACGGGAAAATTCTGATTGAACGGGTTCCCGAGCTGGAATTGCTGATAGGCCAACAGCCGCCTGTTCAACCGCTGCCGCCCGTAGAAGCCCAGGAACGGTTTCATCTGATCATGAACCGATTTATCCAGTTGTTCCTTCGTCCGAACTGTCCCTTGGTTCTATTTCTTGACGATCTTCAATGGGCGGACGAAGCATCTCTTCGATATCTGGAATTTCTTCTGGACGACAGAGCAACCAAGCATCTGCTGGTTGCATTGGCTTACCGCGATCAAGATGGCGACCTGATTCGTCGATTAGAAAACCGCTTGACTCATGATCGTATAATACGGAATCATATCGATCTGCAGCCTCTCGCCTTGGATGATATAAACCAGCTGTTAAAGGATGTCATGCGTCATAAAGATGACGATGTAGCGGAGCTGGCTGTTGCCTTGCTTAGGAAGACAGACGGCAACCCCTTCTTTCTCAAGCAGTTTCTTGGAGATTTAATTGCCCATGGCCATGTTTTCTTTGATCAATCGAGCAAAAGCTGGTCATGGGATTTGCCGTTTATTGCCGAAATGAACATTCCCGATAATGCGGTCTCCTATCTGACGGATCGATTGCGGGTACTGCCAACATCCACAAAGATTGTAGTCGGCTATGCTTCATTTCTCGGAGACCGATTTGATCTGGAAACCCTGTCCGTTATATCCGGGCTCCACATAACGAAACTGGCGAAGGAACTGGAGATGGCAGAAAGGATGTCATTGGTGCAGCTCATCAACGACGGCAGCCGAAGCTCCTATAAATTTCAACACGACCGCATCCAGCAGGTGGCTTACACGCTTGTTCCGGAAGAAGAACGCTCGGATTTGCATTGGAGCATCGGCTTGCTCTTCCTTGACCGAATGAATCTCGGTCAGGGAGATGGTACGGAGGCTTTATTTGAAGCTGTTAATCATATGAATCTTGCTGTGGAGCGGAACCGTCAACCTGAACAGAGAACAAGGATGGCGGAGCTGAATCTTAGGGCAGGCTTGAAGGCAAAAGAATCGACCGCCTACGAGACTGCTCTGCGATATATGCGCCTTGCAACGGCTTATTTGGAGGCGGACGGGGATAACTGGGGGACAAATTATGGGCTCGCTTTTCAGGCTAACCGGGAACGAGCGGAATTGGAATATTTATGTGCCCATTTCCAGCTCGCCCACGACTTGTTCCGATCTTTGATGGAGAAGGCGGTTACCCCTTTTGACAAAGCATCGGTTTGTGTACTGAAGATGCATCTGAAGGCAAGTCAGGACCATTATGGGGAAGTGATCTCGTTAGGTCAAGATGCCTTAAGGCTGCTGCAAGTTGATTTTCCGTCTGATTTCGGTTCAATCGGATTGACTCTCCAGTGGTTACGGCTAAAGCGGAAATTAGGCAAGTATTCGATGAAAGAACTGAATCAATTGCCTCCTATGACGGATGCGTCCCGGCAGCTGGCCATATCCGCGTTGGTCCATATGAGCAATGCCTCGTTCTATGTCAATCGGAAGGGATGGCTTTCTTATACTCTAACGATCGTCGATATGACGCTGCGTTACGGCATAACCCCGGAGGCCTCCATCGGGTTTATGGGTTACGCCCTGTTCATGTATTATCGCTTTCGTCATGAAGAGGCATTTAAATGGGGAATGCTCGCCTATCGCTTGTCGAAACCATATCCGCAGCTGCATGTGAGAACACTGACCGCCTTTACTTTGTGTTCCGATAGTTGGCGGCGATACGACCCGGCCCTGCTCGGGGTATTTACCGAGAAGGTAGGCAAGATCGGGTTAGAATCGGGCGACTTATGGCAAGGGAATCAAAGCGTGCTGATCAATTGTGCTTCTCTCTTTCAGTTTGGTCATCCTTTAGGTGAGATATATGACCGGCTAATCGCAAGCTCAGGGAATTTCTTAAGACATCATAATCATCTTCATTCCAAGCAGCTTAAAGTATTTATTGCGCTTCTCATTCGGTTGACGGGTGTTCGATCACCTGATGATCCCTTCGATACCGGGCAGATTACGGACGCGGAGTTTGCCGAGTCGGTTCACGGGGATTCATTCGATATGATTGAAGAGTTAGTATGCATTTATCGATATTTGCCGGGGTATCTGTTTGGCGAGTATCGGGAAGCGAATGAAGCGTTAGCGAGGTCAGCCATTATCTTGAAAAAGCGGAAAACGGCCGGTGATCCGATTCTTCAATACTATTACGAGTCGCTGGTATGGGCACAGCTTTACGAAGAAGCCCCGCTGGATGTGCAGAACGATTATATGGGGAAATTGCGCAAGCGGCTATACAAAATGAAGGAATACGCCGCTCGCTGCCCCGAAAATTATCAGCATAAATATTTGTTGATGAAAGCGGAGATATTTCGGTTGACGCGGAGGAACCGGCAAGCCGAGGAATTATACGAGCAATCGATAGAGGCTGCCCGTCAATATGGACATATTCACGATATGGCGATGGCGGCGGAGTGTTACGGCAAATATGGCTTGCGTCAAGGCAAGCAGCGTCTGGCCAGAATATATATGACGGAGGCTTATGAAGCTTACGTGCAGTGGGGGGCTTTGGCGAAGGCTGCGGTCCTTAAGCAGGAGCACCCTCATCTGCTGCAATTGAGGCCTGAGTCTGGATTGGAACGCGTGGATACGCTCTCTGTCATGATGTCCGCCCAGGCTTTATCGGGCGAAGTGGAGATGAGTCGGCTGTTGGATTCGCTGATGCGGATTATGCTGCACAATGCGGGCGCGGAGTATGGGGCGGTTATTTTCGACGATGAGAGTAAATGGACGATTGAGGCTTGGGGCACATCAGCGGATATCCGGATCGAGTCCGTGCCGTTGGGGGAGGAATCCGAAATCGTACCTGCCCCCATTGTCGGTTATGCAGCCAGAACGCAGGAGGTCATTGTTCTCCATGACGCATCTAATGAAGGAATGTTTGTACGCAATACGTATGTCAGGAACAAAGGGTTGAAATCGGTGCTGTGTCTACCGATTATCCATCAGAATCAACTGACGTGCGTTCTATATATGGAAAATAAATTATCGAGAAGCGTATTTACGCCCCAGCGGCTCGATATATTGAAATTGCTAGGCTCTCAATGCGCAATTTCGATCAAAAATGCCAAGCTGTATACCGGGATTCAATATTTGAAGGAAAATCTGGAGCTTCAAGTGGAAGAGCGAACGCGAAGTCTGGAGCAATCGATGAGGGAAACATCGGCCGCACTGGCTGAGGCCTCTGTATATGAGGAACGGAATCGTATCGCGCAAGAAATTCATGACATTGTTGGGCATACGCTTACTTCGACGATTCTGCAGATTGAAGCAGGCAAAAGGCTGCTTCATAAGGATATGCAAGCCGGGGTTCAGCGGCTGAACGAGGCACAGGATTTGGTGCGCCACAGCCTCAATGAAATCCGGGGCTCGGTACACATGTTAAAGGAGGACAAGTATGCCCATCTTCCCAATATGCTTCAGGAGTTAATCCGGGATACAGAGCGAAACGCGGGAGTTACCATCCATGCGTCTATCCATGATTTGCCCGAATGGTTGTCTGCAGCATGTAAGAAGACGATTTATCATGCGCTGCAGGAGGGATTAACTAACGGAATACGACATGGTGGAAGCAAGGTGTTCCATTTTAATCTGATGCTCGTGGGGTCGGAGCTTGAGTTCAGGCTTCAAGACCAAGGTATCGGGGCTCGCACAATCGTTAATGGTTTTGGACTGAAAACAATGAGAGAACGCGTTGAACAATTGGGAGGCAGCTTGACGGTGGATTCCAGACCTGATCAAGGTTGTCTGCTTCGGATTAATTTGCCTTACCAAAAGCAATGGATTGGGGAAAAGGAATGGAAAAAATCACGATTGTAGTGGCTGACGACCAGCTGTTAACACGCGAAGGGCTACGGACGATACTGGATCTGGAAGACGACATGGAGGTTGTAGGGGTAGCCAAGAACGGGGAAGAGGCTTGTGAATTGGCGGATGCCCTCCAACCCAGACTTGTACTGCTCGATATTCAAATGCCCGTCATGGATGGAATCCAAGCGCTGAAGCATATAAAACAGAGCCATCCGGACATCTTTATTCTTATTTTGACTACGTTCATTGAGACGGATTACATCGTAGAAGGAATGGCGCACGGAGCGAACGGATACATGCTAAAGGATATGGATGCGGATAAAATGATTGCATCGATTCGGGATACGATTGCGGGACAGTTCATTCTTCCTGCTCCGGTTGCCGCTAAATTGGCGGCAAGAATGAACAGAATGTCAGAAGGGCATTCTGGTTTGCGAAAAAATCGGTTGGATCGGATCCGGTTGACCGAAAGGGAAGAAGAACTGGCGAGACTGATGGTCCAAGGGTTGAACAACCGGGAAATCGCAGATATGCTGCACATTGCGGAAGGCACAGCCCGTAATTACATTAGTAATCTCTACAGTAAACTGGAGGTTGTCGATCGGGCGCAGGCTATCGTCCGGCTTCAGGCGATGCTGTGAACATTGGTATACGAGAATTCACCAGTTGAGCTTTTACTTGTGACCATTGTTTTTATTCTTGCTAAACTAATCAATAGAAGTAATAATTAAGGCGATACCGTTGAACACGAATCTTTCGGACGGAGTCATACTTCCATTTTTTGAAAAGGAATTAGAAATGAAAGGTACAAACCAATCTTTGACAGGGCTTAGAGGTCTGCTTGCATTATCTGTCGTTATCTATCACATATTCGGTTCAGCCATACTAGAAGGATATCTGCCGGAGGTTGCAAAGGAATCCCCTCTGTATTGGATCAACTATGCCGGACCTATCTCAGTTAACTTATTTTTCGTGATCAGTGGATTATTAATTACGCAAAGTCTGTTGAACAAGCGAACATTGGGGCAATTTGCTCTTAATCGTATTTGGCGTATCTATCCCGTGTATATTACGATCCACATCATTATTTTCGCTGTAGGTCCCTTTATCGGATACAAATGGATGGATGGCATTGGATTCGTAGATTATATTACTAACTTCATAACGAATACACTGTTACTTCCCGGCATTTTTCCTTTGCCTATCGCGCAAATTGTTGCATGGTCATTAAGTTATGAGTTGTTTTTTTATATTATTGCGGGCTTGGCTTGGTTTGTTTATCGTAATGAGAGACTTTCTGTAGTTTCAAAATGGGTTCTGTATGCTTTAGTTATCGGGTTGAGCATAGTCATTGTGGTTTATCACAGTAATTTCTTGTTTTTTGCAGTAGGTGTTCTGCTCTTTATATGTCAAAATAAGCTGCGAAATAGGTCGAAGCCTAATAAGATTTTTTATTTCAATGGATTGATATGTTTCATTCTCATGTATGTCGCTTATCATATATTTACTGTGCCAATCGCTGTTGCTCTCCTGTTAAGCTTCCTGTTGTTTATTCCAATCATTAAGGAATATGGGTTATTATCTCGCGTTCTTCGTACCGGTTTTATGATTTATTTAGGCAGGATCAGTTATAGCTTGTACATGTGGCATACGATGGTTATGTTTGCGTTAAAAATCTTTGTTCCTAAACTTAGTAGTATGATTGGCAGTTCATCTTTGTCTTTTGCGATGTATGCAGTCTTATCCCTTTTCTTATCCATTGTTGTTTCGCATCTATCCTATCAATTTATAGAGCAATGGCTAACAGGTCAATTAAAGTTACGGATCAAAAAAAAAGATATTCCTGCAGAAACAGGAGTGATTATGAAGACAAGTTGATGGTCAATTTTATGTAAATTAAATGTATTTATTGACTTAATATGTAAAGTAAAGAAACCTGGACTTCTTAAATTAGAAGTCCTTTTTTGTTTCATTTATGGTTATCCCTTGTCATTATTTCTCGGGAAATAGCATCTGCTAGCGAATGATCCGAAATAAATAGTAGTTTCACCCAAATCATTCCATTAAAATAGGACTGTTGAATCAACAATCTAGGGGGATGCAAAATCAGATGAACGCAGTACAGCTACGACACGTGCAGAAGACATCCGGCAGTACCGTATTAATTCCACACATCAACCTTGAGGTGAGCGCAGGTCAATGCGTCGTCATTCAGTGCAATCACGAATTAGGACATCAATTGCTGCTCGCCATGATCGGGCAGACACCGATATCGGAGGGTTCCATCTGGATTCAGGGAGAGGCGCTGACACCGGATCATACTCGGAGTTTTAGAGAAAAAATAGGGATTCAGCTGTTATCGGATGCGGCATACGAGCGTCTGAAGGTCCGTGAATTTCTCCATTTTTATGCTCGTCTCTATGAGACGAAGCCGGACATGGAGTTGTTATTGCAGCGGTTAGGACTAACCGAGAAGCAAAATAGCCGGGTGTCGCAGTTGACGCCGTCGGAATTGCGCCGATTGTCCATTGCACGTGCACTCATACATAATCCGCAGGTTTTGTTCATGGAAGACCCGGAGCAAAATGTCGATTTAGAGACTAGTTATATCATTCGTAATCTGATACCGGCTCTGATAGAGGAAGGCAAAGCGATCGTCATCACGACCCTGGTGCTGGAGCAGGCCATATCGATAACCAATGATGTGTATCTATATAGCCATGCCGGGTTCAAAAAGCTGGAGACGGCGGAAGAAGAACTCGAGCCCCTTGGCGATAAGGATGGAGATCAAGAGCCATTCCATTCAATAGAGGCCGAGGAGCAGGAAAGACGTTATACCGCAGCAGATTCCCGGACTGAAAATAGGGTGCCCGCTGAGGCTGCCACGGAGACTGTATCTCAAGAAACAGGAGCACGGGTTCCGTTAACTGCGCCTAAGACCGCAACAGAAACGGAATCCAACGAAGCTGCGCTGAAATCCGCCCAGCTAAGCGCTTTATCTGATCAATCGCATTCTTCAGAATCCGTTGATGAAGCCAGGGCTGCAGCGCAACCGGTTCCCATGGGAGCTCAAGTGCCGGCCTTCGTCCAGCCCGTACGCTTCGAGAAGATTCCGGCCAAGTTGGGGGACAAGCTGATTCTGTTTGATCCGACAGAAATTGATTATATCGAGAGCCATGAAGGCGTCGCGAATCTTCATGTTCTCCAAGGGGTCTATGCCTGCTCCATGTCGTTAAGCGATCTGGAAGGGCGACTCAAGGGGTTCGGGTTCTATCGCTGTCACCGCTCGTACCTGGTGAACCTGCAGAAGGTCCGCGAAGTCATCACATGGACACGGAACAGCTACAGTTTAATTCTGGACGACCATTCCAAGAGCTCCATCCCGTTATCCAAAGGCAAATACGATGAGTTAAAAAAGATCATTGGCATTTGATTTGCGTTGCATTCATCCGAATGTTTGCTCCGTTCACAGCTGATATCGCAGGCTTCAATGGCGGATATCCTCCTTTCATCCCTATTATAATGCGGTGTTTTCGACGTTACCTTAACATGAAGGGTGTAAGGCGACAACGACAACCCGAAGGGATGGATCAAACGTGCAACCAATCATTGAAGTCAATCAGCTGCTGAAAGCGTTCGGAAACAAGAGCGCGTTACAGCATATCCAATTTAATGTTCATCAAGGCGAAATATTCGGATTCCTGGGTCCAAGCGGATCCGGCAAAACAACGACGGTGAAGATCCTGACTTCCCAATTGCTTCCAACCTCCGGCACCGTGAAGGTGTTTGGTCAACCTATACATAAAATGAACGATGCCAGCCATAAGCGCCGGATCGGCATACTGACCGATAACAGCGCATTATATGAAAGACTCACCATTCAAGACAACCTGGAACTGTTCTGCAGGCTGTATGACGTGGAATCGAAACGGATTGCCGAGGTGTTGGAAGAGGTTAATCTGGCCAATGATCGTCAGACGATGGTGAAAAAGCTCTCCAAAGGGATGAAACAGCGAGTGATGCTGGCACGTGCTATTCTTCACAAGCCGGATCTGCTATTCCTGGACGAGCCGACGTCAGCGTTGGACCCGGTTAACACCCTTCATATTCATGAGGGCCTGCGGAAATTGAATCGGGAAGGAACCACCATTTTTCTGACCACCCACAATATGATGGAAGCGGAGAGCCTCTGTGATCGCGTGGCCTTTATCCATGATGGCGTGATCAAAGCGATCGATACCCCGCAGCAGCTACGCCTGGCGCATGCCGATCAATCGATGACGGTGTTGGTGAAGGGCGAGGGCAAGCGGGTGCTGCAGCAGAATGAAGAGAGCGCGCGGCGCATCGGACAATGGATTCAGGAAGGCAGGCTGTTATCGATTCATTCCAATGAACCGACGTTAGGCGATATTTTCGTAAAAATGACCGGGAGGGAATTGCAATGACATTTTCCATGAAAAGACTGCAAGCCATAATAAACAAAGAGTGGAAAGATAGTATCCGTAACCCGCAAATTCTGTTGATGATGGGAATGCCGATCATGTTTGCCTTCCTGTTCAGCAAGATGGGGAGCGACGGGACAAAGGGCGATGACATGATGATCCTGAGCTTTCCGATATTACTCGCCTTATCGATGACAGGCGCATTCGTGCTGGCGATGATGGTGGCTGAAGAGAAGGAAAAGCATACCCTGCGCGTATTGATGCTCTCGCCTGCGAGCACTACCGAGATTCTGATGGGCAAAAGCTTCCTCACCTTCGTATTGACCCTGATCGCGGTGATCGCTTCGGTGGCCGTTTCGGAGGTGCCGGAGGTCAACTGGGGAATTCCGTCCCTGTTGATTCTCGTCTCGCTCATCATGTTCATTGCGCTTGGTTTAATCATCGGCTTGATGTCTCGTACCGTACAGGAGTCCTCCATTATCGGTTTGCCGGTACTGATTGTCTTCGTTATGGGCCCGATGTTCGCTCCCATGTTAGGCAATGAATGGATCATGAGCATCGTGAATTACTTGCCTACGCAGAAGTTTATCGATGTGATGGGCAGCGTCAGCCAAGGTGCCGCTATCAGCGAAATGACCCAGGATCTGCTGATCTGTGCAGGGTGGACGGTCATCTCCATCGTTGCAGCTGCCGCGGTGTACAGCCGTAAAAGATTCGATCGATAGCCCTGGCTGTCGTCGGTACCGGCCATTAGATCCAATTAAAAAAGGTCTTTCCCAAAGCGAACCGGGGAAGACCTTCTTGCCGTTCAAACTTCGCCTCAACCGGATCCGGCGACCGCAATGCCGCTGAAGGAGACCGGTCCGCTGAGCAGCAGTGAATTTTCGCCGGGGGAGGCTATATAGAGAGTATAACGGATCAATCCTTGGTTAACGACCGCGGCGGGAGGGGTATCACCGGCCGTCAGGGAGATGGGAAACATATTGAATGAGAGGTTCCCGGGATCGACGACCTGCTCATAAATGATCGTTCCGGAACCCGGCGTTCCGCTGCCGTCGCGCTCAATCAATAGAGTCATGGAGGAAGGCTCTGCCTCGGTTGTGGGCGGACGTAACAAGGAAACCGTGCCGGACAGCCATACGCGCACGTCCGTGACGTTGACCGTTCCAAGCGCCGGGATCGTTTGAAGTCCGATATCTCCGATAAGAAGCGGCTCGGAATTATCGATGGGTTCACTGTCGCTGGCCCACATTGGCATATGGACGGATAGACGCATGTCCAACAATTGAATCGGCATGGAGAGAAAACACCTCCTTTTAGGATAGTATATGATCCGCTTCAAGGAAGGTGTGCCAATCTGCAAGCGTTCCGTCCATCTCCGCGTCCGGCAGCCAAGCCAATAGAAAAAGCAGCCTCCTGGGCCGGGAAGGCCAAGGGGCTGCCGAGAGCATGATTATTCGAATGTGATAACGCCCGTGGTATGAAGCAGCACCAGTAATACGAGAACCGGCGCAATATAACGGAGCATGAACAGCCACACCCGGAACCAGCCTGCTTTCAGACCAGCGGCATCTGCCGCCTTCTTCCAGAAGTATCCCGCGAAGATGGTGGTGATCAGGCCACCGATTGGAAGCAGAATGTTGGATGTGATGAAATCCAGCCAATCAAAGAAATTTTTGCCGCCGATATCGGTAAGCCCGGGCACGATGCCGAATGACAACGCGGAGGGTAAGCCGACCAGCAGAACCAGTGCGCTGATAACCACAACGGCTTTGGTGCGTCCCCAATGCCAGCGGTCCATGACATACGAGGTTGGAACCTCCAGCAAGGAGACCGCGGACGTTAAAGCGGCGATGGCTAGAAGGACGAAGAACAATCCTCCGAAAAAAGCGCCCAGCGGCATGGCCGAGAAGGCGGCCGGCAGGGCAATGAAGACAAGGGAAGGGCCGGCATTCGGCTCGATCCCGAACGAAGCGGTTGTCGGGAATATGATAAGCCCGGCAATAAATGCATAGATCAGGTCGCCAGCGCCGATGGCGAGGGTAGCCGGACCAAGGGATTGCCGCTTATCGACATAAGCCCCGTAGGTCAACAGAATCCCCATCCCCAGCGAGAGGGAGAAGAAGGCATGTCCCAGCGCGACGAGCGCCGCTTCCGGGCTTAGCTTCGAGAAGTCCGGATTCAAGAAGAAGGATACGCCTGCTCCGGCCCCTGGCAAGGTTACCGCGCGGATCATTAAAACGATTAACAGGATGATCAGGCCAGGAATCAGAACCTTGTTGAATTTTTCAATTCCGCCGGAGATGCCCTTAGCTACTACCCAGCCCGTGATCGCAATAGCGACAACTTGCCATATAATCGGCATATAGCCTTCCGTAAACCCAGTGAATTGACCGCCGAAATCCGTATTGTTGTACAGATTACCGCTAAACGACATGACCGCATAATGAAGCGTCCAGCCTGCCACAATGACATAGAAGGTCAGGATGAGAAACGGCGCGATAACCTGGAGCAATCCAAGCTGCCCGAAGACTTTCGGTCCGCCCGCTTTAACGAAGGAAGTCGCGGCACTCCCGCGGCCGGCTCGTCCGATGGCAAGCTCCGCCAGCAGGACGGGCAAACCGATTATGATAAGGCAGATGATGAAGAGCAGAAAGAAAGCTGCGCCGCCGTGTTCTCCCGTAATGTACGGGAACTTCCACATGTTTCCGAGGCCGACAGAGCTCCCGATCGCGGCCAGAATGAATCCAGCAGAGGAAAAACGATCGCTTTTCCCCGGTGAAGCTGGGTTGTTGAGCTGAGATTTCATAGATGTTCCCCCAGTTGTTTAAAGTTAAGTTCCTCTATTATATTTCATGTTCTGCCAGAAAGGCATAAGCAATTTTTCCTAACGGATCAAGACCTGCATTTGTATTATGCTGCCAACACCAAGTTTTCAATACTAACATTAACCACGATTTGTAAATAATTAAACCTTAAACACCAAGTTTAAGGAAAGGAAGGGACTTTAGATAGGGAAAAAATCACAAAAACGCCTGATGCAATTGAAGGTTTCGCGGGGGTTGACAGATACCTTTAAATAATATATCTTTAAATTAAGATAAATAAACAAACCAATAACGGAAAAGAGGGATATCATGATCCAAAGCTTAACCCGGATTAACGAATTGGCACAAAAACAGCGGGAAGGAGTGCTCACTGCTGCGGAAAGAGCCGAACAGCAAGTTTTGCGCACGGAATATCTGCGCGAAATTCGCGGACAGGTGCTGAGCACCTTTTCGGGATTAAGCATCGTGGATCCCGCCGGTAATGACGTGACACCTGAGAAACTTCGCAATGAGCAAAAGAACTGGAAGGAAAATTGAATAGCCATGACGATGCAACGCTATTACGCAGCATGGTAAACATAGTGAAACAAGAAGAAGGGATCGCCAATAACATGGCGATCCCTTCTTTATTTTTCTAACACCAAATATAAGTGAAGTGCGGCTCTCTATCCAAACCGCTCCGTCTTATACCACTTGGATTCCCTGCCCGTAATCTTGTCCACGATCATGGAGTAGAACGCCTTGATGGATATGACGAGGAACAGCTGAGCGTAGGTGAAGTACGACACGCAGGATAGAATGAAGTTGCGCGTGGTGCTTTGGCCGATGTCCGTTGCGAGCGCCAGGTTAATCTGCAGGACGTAGATGTAATACATTAAGGCCCAGGCAATGACGAGATACATGTAGACATCCCCTTCAAACCGGAAAGGGGAGACGACGGCCGGATTAAACAGCGCGATGATCTGATACACGATATTGGCGATAAATATAATATCCGAGATGATGATGGCAATCATAAACCAGAAGTAACTGGCCGCGTAATACAGCACATGCAGCTTAATCCGCCAGCTGCTCCGGTCGAACAGATGACGAATATTATCCGTGACGACGCTGTAGTTGCCTTTGGCCCAGCGTTCGCGCTGCTTCATGTACACCTTCAGATCCTCTGGCTCCTGCTGATAAGCTTCGGCTTGGGGAGCCAGCGCAATCAGCTGTCCCCTTGTCAGGATCTGAAACGAAATCGCGGTATCTTCGGTGATCGCATGCTCATCCCATCCGCCGATGTCCTGAATGAGCGCGGTTTTCACGATAAAGTTCGTGCCGGGAATGGTACCCAGCTTAAACAGCTGCCACAGTCCGGTATGATGCACGCGCTGAATGGTCACCAGCTCCAGATTGATGCAGCGGGACAGGAAATTCTGCCCGCGGTTACGGGCCTTGTTGCGCCCGAAGACGGCCCCGTAGCGTTCGGGCTGCTCCATCGCCTTCTGCGTGAGAAACAACAGCGCATTTTTCTCAGGAGCGGCGTCCGCGTCGTAAACACAGATCCATTCGCCCGTTGCCTGCTTGAGCGCGTCGTTCAAAGCGCCCGATTTGCCGCCGGTTCCGGTTCTCTCCAGGATCACAAAGTTGCGGTTCCGGTAACGCTCATTCGCTTTCAGCGCTTTTAACCGCTCGGCCGTTTGATCCTTGCAATTGTCGGCGATGACAATCAGCTGCATTTTGTGGTGAGGGTAATTCATCTGTAAAATGTGCTCGACCGTTGCCTGGATGACCAATTCCTCATTGTGCGCGGGGACCATGACCGTCACGGTGGGGTAATCCTCCAAATTGCCGGGATTCACCAGCTTCTGCCGGCTTTGTTTATGAATGAACACGATGGCACCGGCCATGATAATAATTGACTCCAGTACGGCAATCCATATGCTGATGATGGAGATAACGAGGAAAAAGTCAGTCACTGAACTTCCCCCGATCATACTTTCGTTTGATTTTCGAACGGAAGCTTAAGGTTGCGATCGTCAGGATGATGATGGCGATGGAGAACACGATGCTGACCCCGATGCAGAGAGGGATAAACCAATGGGTATACGACATCGGCTGCAAGCCTCCTTTTTCATGGTGATGATCACTTCGTTAGATATACTCCCCGATGAGGTCGGTTTCGGTATTTCGTTCTAAAGCGGAAATGACGTCATCGATATGTTCATATCGGCTGAACTGCTCTTTCTGGAACACGAGGCCGCCGGCTCGGACCACTAGCTTGAGGGACATGCCTTTTTTATCCCGGAAAGGGACGTTCATCATGGCGACTTTGATGCGGTCCATGAGGCTTTTGAGGTACTCCGGCTTGGTGAGCGGACACAGAATGATAAACCGCCCTTCGCCGATGGAGAACTTATAGTCCTCGTAACGGATCTGCTTCTGAATCGTATTGGACAGTTCTACAATCAGCTTGGCAAAGCGGTGGGAGCCGACGTTTTCCCTGGTCAGGGGGAGGAAATCGAGCTTAAACATCATAATGCAGAAGCCGTATTGATCGGAATACCGATGGGCCAGATTCGCTTGCTTCACCAGCGTGCTTTCAAAAGCCTCCTTGCTGCCGAGCGAGGTGTCAATGTCGATGTCCGGGTTGGTTTTCCTGAGCTGCTCGAGACGGCGGATAAATCTACGGCTTCGCACGAGAGCCAGCTTAATGAAGACGGCAATGGCGGTATTGGCGGGCAGCAGCAAAATCCAGGACAGCGTGAGCGCATGGATCGGAGCCAGCGTGGACAACCAGACGAAATACGTGACCAAATAAACAAAAACGGCGACCGTCGAAACGCCGACCGGCAGGAAGAAGCCGATAAGCAAAGCGGCCAACGAGCCGATGCTAAACATAAATTCCATGAAAGTAAAACTTTGGTTTACATGGATGTGCCAAAATAATAACGCCTGCTGGACGACGGCAAGAGCAATCAGCAGAAAATAACCGAATTCGACGCGACGTAAAGGGGTGGATTTTTTCATGAATGTCCCTACTTTCTAAACTCTTAAACCTTTTACGTGTGTGGTGAGGTCATTCCATATGTTATTTAAAAATTACCCAAATGTCGATAGATTTATCGATCCTTGTCGCAATGTTCATATTAGATAAAGAACGCAGCGTTGGTTGACCCTCCAACTCTCTGATAAACTGACCCTTTCAGGGATCGGGATCTATAGGATAGAGTAGGATTAGAGCGTCTTGATGTCACAGACGGCAGCGTTCATCTGTCTTATAGGTGGTGTAGCTTACTGTCGACAATATACAGAGTAAGAAGGTGTGCCTGATGTTATGGGATCAAATCTATATCGAATACAAGCCGATGATGTTCGGCCTGGCCTACCGGATGCTGGGTAGTGCAGCGGATGCGGAGGACATCGTGCAGGATGTTTTTTCCCAATTCGTGCAGATGGATCGGGGAGAGGTGCTTAACGAGAAGGCGTATTTGGCCAAAATGACAACGAACCGCTGCATCAACCTGCTGAAATCGTCCAGGCGCCAGCGCGAAACGTATACCGGTCCCTGGCTGCCGGAGCCGATGCCGGATTATGACATGATAAAGCGGTCCGATCCTGCGGAACGCCGCGAGAATATCGGATATGCCTATCTGGTGCTGCTTCAACGCTTAACGCCGCTGGAGCGTGCCGTCTATATCGCCAAAGATACGCTGGGTCTCGAATATCATGAAATCTCGGAGATGCTTGGAAAGACGGAGATCAGCTGCCGCAAGACCTTCAGCCGTGCCAAGGAAAAAATGGGCCGCCATTCGGAGGGGCCGGTGGGAGAAGGGACCCGGACGGAACAGCAGGAACGCTTCGTTGAAGCCTTCCTGCGGGCGTCCGATATGGGGAATTTTAAGCCGCTGCTCTCTTTCCTGAAGGAAGAAGTCACGCTGCTGTCGGATGGCGGCGGCAAAGTGAAGGCAGCCATCAATCCGATATTGGGCATGGAGCGGGTACGGGCTTTCTTCGAGGGATTGTCTGCCAAAGGCTCGTTCCGGGAAGGGTTTGAACCCGTCTCCGTCAACGGGGAGCCCGGTGTATTGCTGAAGCGGGAAGGCAGAGTCTCCATGGTCATTACGGCTGAGTGGGAACCCGACTTATCCCGTATCAGCCGGATTTTTCTTGTGGTCAATCCGGATAAATTGCAGCTGTTTAATCAAAACAGCCCGGGAACAGCCCTGTAGCGACGCCGATCCGGTTCCAGGCATTGATGGTCGTAATCGCCATGACCAGATCGACGAATTGCTTCTCGTCAAAATGCTTGCGCACGCGTTCGTATACTGCGGCCGGAACGCCGGCTTCGGACAGCTTGGTCACGCATTCCGTCAATTCGATGACGGCCCGTTCCTCGTCGGAATAGATTGGCACTTCGCGCCACATCGGCAGAAGGAGGAGACGGTCCACGCTCTCGCCCATGGAGAGCAGATCCTTCGAATGCATATCCACGCAGAAGGAGCAGCCGTTGATCTGGGATGCCCGGAGCTTGATGATCTCGTACAGCTTGTGATCCAGTCCGCTTTTTTGGGCCGCTTGCTCCAGGGCAAGCAGGGTCTTGAAGGCTTCGGGATTGGCCGACCGGTAATTCATTCGCAGTTCCATGTTCAGTTCCCCTTTACGTTTGAGGTTGATATTCACCTATATGACAGTTCGCCGCCGGGAATTGTGACATGTGAACGAAAAAAAGAAGAAACCCCTTCATGGATGGGGAACGAAAGCTTCGAAAGGGCCGCATTTCTTGGCAGAAATGCTATCCCGGGTAACTTTTCGTCCGTCCAGAGGGTTTCTTTGTCTTTATAACGCTTATATGTTTATTTTCCGGCCTTAAGCGGGATGCGCAGGACATCGTCCCGCTTATGGGTGGTATAGTTCGAAACATACACTTCGAGATCGGTATTGTCGAAATTTTCATACACGTCCATATGTCTATTGCTGTCATCGCCGATCAGGCCGATGATGGCCGGCATGCCATAGCTCCGATCTTCGCCGTCCAGATAATAAGTCTGGTTGACGCCGCCGAACGCCGGGTCGGAGCTCAAGGATTCCACATAGAGGTTGTGGTCCTTCATGTAATAGGTCCACGTGATCGGATAGCCGGCGATGCTGGACGTTAAGGTCTGATGCTCAGCCGAAATATCGGTCAAGCGGATCGGACTCTTGTCACCGGCGAATTCGTCGACGCGGTGCTTGGCGATCAGGGACACCGGCTGGTTCGCCAGGGAGGCTGCATTCAGTCCGGCCATTTCAAAGCGAAGCTCTGTTTTATTGGATTGTCCCTGAATAAACCATACACCTCCGTTCAACAGCGTTCCGCCTATATCTAGTTGATAATCCATGAAAGGAAAACGGGTATACTTTTCTTCATGGGTCAGGATCAGCCGGACTTGGGTTGGCGTCACGATCATTTCATGGATCTTCGTTTCGCCAGGCACCTGATCTACAGGGATATTCAGGACGTCCTTCCATGTGCCGTTGGCCATTTGTTTCTTGGACAGGGCCATATTCAAGCTCCAGATACCGTCTGCGCTTTGCAGCGTGCGATCATAAGCCAGCTGGAATGTCGTACCTCCTGCACGCAGGGAATCGGACTTGAATATTTGCTGGCTCAGGTATTCTCCGGTGGCTGCCGGAGTTCCGAAAGTAGAAGGTTTAACCTCCTTAATCATCTCATTCTTGCCATCGGCCGCTTGAATTCGCACCCAGCTTCTGCTGTTCATTTCAGGGTCCGTAAATCTAATGGCCGATTGGAGCAGGACATTGCCTTCGGCTTGCTCGAAGGACTGCAGGGTCACGCTGTCAATGCCATCCTTTTGAATGGGGAATACCTGCGTATTCGGGTTTTGAGGGTCGTAAGGGATGGACTGTGTTCCGTCGCCGGTAAAACGGATATTCTCCATCGCAAACTCGATATCCGCGATCTGGCCCTCAGCAACCCAATCGGTTTCGAAATACCCCTGGAATACGCCTAACTCCTCGTTCCACTGATGGGAATAATGGCCCTCGACGGAATGGCCTTCTTTATCCTTAAGCCCGATTCGGTCAAAAGCGATTTGTTCGCCGGCCCGCGTCGAGCCAGGATCTAAGCTGTAGAGCAGGAACGTGCGGTTCTCATCGATAAATGCCGTGTGCACCGTTAGCGTTATACCATCCTTCGTAACGGATTTCTCAATCGACTGGCCAAGCCCTTGTTCTAGCGCAGTCTGGATCCCGGCCTTGTAAGACAGAAGATGGGACCAATCATAATTCAAGGCTGCATAGACCGGTGTGGCCATTAGGGCGACGGAAATTCCGGTAATGATCGCAATTCGCTTTCGCTTACGCGGACGAAGCGGAGTCGATTCCCCTCCGGCCACCTTCAATTCGTCCTGCTGTATGCTGCTCCACATCCGGTCAAAATCAGGATAAGACACGTTATTCGCTGTGTTCATCTGATTTTTCAGATTGTTCTCAAAACGTTCCAAATTGCTTCTCCCCCTTCAGCCAAAAGCCGTTATGATGCTCGAGCTTTTTGCGCATGATTTTCAATGCTTTGTGAAGCCTTGATTTTACCGTTCCTACAGGGATCTTCAACGTTTCGGCAATTTCCGCCATCGACAGCTCGCCAATATAGCGGAGCGTGACCACGGCCATCAGCTTGTCCGGGAGCTGCCGCAGCAGGCTCTCCCATTCCGCGGCCGCGGCTTTTTCCAATACGATGGTGTCCACGGATTTAACCGATGCCGCGGTCTGTTCGTGAAGCCACTCGACCTGGCTTTGCTTTTCCCGCTGGGTCTGATTCCTTCGAAGCAGGTTCAGGCAATGATTCATCGCGATGCGCATGATCCAGGCGCGTGTATGCTCCACGCTTCTCCAATCCTGGCGAAATACGGTGACGAATACGTCGTGGCAGAGATCTTCCGCGTCTTGGGCGTTCCGCAGCATGTAGTAGCAGGTACGGTACACATCCTTGTTGTATGAATCGAATAACTCGCGTTCCGTCAATCCAAGGCACTCCTTTCTTTGCGTTATGTCTAATAAACAAATGACCCTTGGAAAGGGTTCATATTTTTTTTTGCGGAGGTGGCCTTGTAACGAAGGCGGGGACATTTTCTTATATTTTCGGATTGACTTCATTCTAACAAAAAAGAACATCAGCCCAACGTATAAAACGTAGGGCTGATATTCTATGGATATCTGTAAGATGGGGTGCCGCTGGCAGGCTCGTTAGAACCATCGATTAAGCATATTACAGAGGGTTATCACTGGGCCGCTGTCGGCTTAAGCTATGCGGAACCAGCTGATCTGCACCTCGCCTTTCATGATCAGGAAGACGTCGGCGCGTCCTGTTAACCCCTTCAGATCGGCCTCCACCGTCGTCCAGGCCTGGCGTCCTCCGGTCGGCAGAACCCTGCAGCTTCCGACTTTCGGACCATCCGGGCTGCCGGTTGTAATGACGATGTCGCCGCCCTTGATATGTCCGCTCACCCTGGCCTCGAACGTTACCGGAGAATCGCCGAGATCGGCGTCATGGAAGGCGATCCATCCCGAGTCGCCGGTTAAACGGATGCTTTCGCCGCCTTCGCGGCATTCATCCAGGAAGACACCCTGGTAGTCGTCATAATTCACTGCTCGAACAGGCTCTCGCAGCATGCGTCGCGGGATCGTCTCTCCTTCGACTTGAAGGACTGCGGTGACCGGCAGTCGGCCGGAGGATGGTCCAGCCATGAGCGTATAGGTCCCGCTTTCCACGCAGTAGTGCTCTCGGGTAACGTCCCAGAAGGCCAGATCCTCGGCCTTGAGCTCAAAGGTTACCGTTTCCGAAGTGTCCGGAGCCACATGGACGCGGCGGAAGCCCTTCAATGTTTTGAGCGGACGGATGACGCGGGAGGAGTCAGCCTTCACATACAGCTGAACCACCTCATCCCCGGCCCGCTGGCTCTCGTTCCTTACGGCAACGGTAACGGTTACGCTGCCTTCGGCCGTCATTTTCGGCTGGCTCAGCAATAGACCGCTGTACTTGAAGCGGGAGTAGCTGAGACCGTGACCGAACGGATACAGTACATCCCCGTCGAAATATTGATAGGTCCGTTTTCCTTTGATAATGTCGTAATCCATGATGTCCGGAAGCTGCTCGGTTGACTTGTACCACGTCATGTTTAACCGGCCGCCCGGATTGTAATCTCCGTACAATACGTCGGCCACCGCATGGCCCAGCTCCTGCCCGGCGTGAGACGTAAAGAGGATGGCCGGCACATGCTCCTGTTCCCAGTTCACCGCGAACGGATACCCGCCTACGATGACCACCACCGTACGGGGATTAGCCTCGAACACCGCCTGTATCAAGGCCTGCTGTGCAGGCGGAAGGGTGATGTCGGGACGGTCGATCGTTTCCTTGCCGTTAATGAACGGGCTGTTTCCCACGAAGACGACGGCGGTTTCAGCCGATGCTGCCGCTGCAACGGCTTCAGCGATGCCGTCCTGAACCGTTTCGATGGTAAACGGCGTTCCACTTTCCTCGATGCCGCCAACAACAAGCCGGCCATGCTCATCGAGCAGGATCGGTTTGCCTTCCCAGTTTTTCATCTTAAAGCTTCCGTCCGGCATCGCCTCGAAGCCGAAAGCCTCCTTCACGAACCAGCCGCGAGCCTCATCGGCTGCAGCTTGCAGTCCCGTTTCCGTTTCCGTCACGAATTTGCCGCTGCTGACCAGGCGGAGCGTGACGGAGCCCCAGCCCCAGTCGTTTCGCTCGAACACGGCGGCATCGGCGGATTCTGACGTGCCTGCAAGCAGGATGCCCTGCTCCTCGGAAGACAGGGCGACATACGTGCCGCTGACGGCAGAACGAAGGCGCACCTGATCCAATCCCGTATGGAATTGAACGCTGCGGTCTCCCGCTTTGGCCTGCACGCCCTGAAGCGGCGTAATCCGGTAGGGAGGCGTGCCGCTGTACCAATCCGTGAACGCTTCGTTGGCGAGCGGTCCGATCACGGCCGCGGATTTGAACGGATCACGCGGAAGGGGAAGCAAACCGTCGTTCTTCAGCAGCACGATCGACTCACGTGCGGCTCGAAGAGATAATTCGGCATGCTCCGGCGCGCAGAGCTTCGACTCCGGTACGCGGCTGTATGGATTCCGCTCTTCCGGGTCGAATTCGCCAAGGCGGAATCGGACGCGGAAGGTATTGCGGAGGGCATGGTCCAGATGCTGCTCTTCAAGCAATCCTTGCTCCAAAGCATCGCGGAGAGCGCGGAAGGAGATGTCCTGATCGTCGGTGATGCTGTCGATCCCGGCTTTGACGGAATCCGCAACGGCCTCCGCGTAGGAAGCGACATAATGATGGTCCATGACGGTACCCAGCACGTCACCCGCGTCCCCTACGACGAATCCGTCCATGCCCCATTCCTGCTTGACGATATCGTTCACTTCATGGTTCAGGTTGCACGGCGTGCCGTTGATGCCGTTATACGCGGTCATCATGGAACCGGCTTTCCCTTCCCGGAACGGAGCCTCGAAAGCCTTCAGATAATATTCGCGTTTGTTTCTCGGATCGATGCTTACCGAGGCGCTGCCGCGGTCGGCTTCATTGTTATTGCCGTAGAAGTGCTTCAGGGTAGCAACCGTTTTGTAGTAGAAGGGATGGTCTCCCTGCATGCCCTTCACCAGCCCGGTGGATAGTTCCCCGGTCAGGTGCGGGTCTTCCCCGTAGGCTTCTTCCGTCCGTCCCCACCGGGGATCGCGTTCCAGATCCACGGTCGGCGCCCAGATGGTCAGTCCGTTGATGGCCCGGTCGCGCTGGTAATAGACCCGGGCTTCCTCTGCGATGACCGAGCCGATTTCACGCATCAGCTCGGGATTCCACGTGCACGCAAGTCCGGTGTTTTGCGGGAAGACCGTCGCTTCGCCAAGCCATGCCACGCCGTGGGCGCCTTCGGTGCCATGCTTATATTTTTGCACGCCGAGACGGGGGATTTCCGTCTGGTATTGGCACATTAATTCGATTTTTTCGTCCAAGGTCAATCGGGACACCAGATCGTGAACCCGCTCTTCCAGCGGCAGATCCGGATCCTGGAACGGATATTTCATGAGCAAAACCTCATTTCTAAGCAGAGTTGGAATGGAAACGCTCTCAGATATACATGCGAAAAGTGTGCGTTTCCCTTTAAACCGTTAAATCAACTCCATCATAGCGCGCAAGGCGGAGCCATGATACACCGAGAATTAGCGCAGTTTTCATGTGGAAATTTCGATTCCCTGCGTGTAAAAGAAAATACATGGGATGCTCTATTAGAAGAATAGACCTCTGTTTGGATACGGGTAAAAGATTGCTGTTGACTCCGTGTTCCATTCAGAGGTTTTTTGTGGATGTCCGTTACATTCGGCAAATCTCTTTGGGGCAGTCCTCACAGTGGCAAATATTCCGCAAATAGGCGGGGTCATTCAGAACGATGCGCCCCCGCTCGGTAGAAATCACGCCAAGATCCTTAAGCTCGTTCAAGATACGGTTGACGCTTTCGCGAGTAGAGCCGATCATCTCCGCCATCTCCAGATTCGTGATCCGCTTGCCGATGATGGCCCTGTGATCCTTGGCGGTCCCGCCGGTGCCGTACATATTGTACAGCCGCAGCAGCAGAGAGCATAGGGCGCCGGATTTGCCATGCAGCAGCAGATCGCGCAGTTTGCTCTGCGTGGTACGCTGCATGAGCGCCATCCAGCCCATATATTCCACGGCAAAGTCACCGTTGATGCGGATGATTTTATCCAGCTCGGTCTGGGGCACGACGCCGACCTCGCTATCCTCCATGGCCCTGGCTTCGAAATGATGCACGGCTCGTCCGAACGGATCGGGCTCACCGAACAGATCGCCCGGGATGTGGAGCGACAAGGTTGCCGACAATCCGCCTTCCAGCAGCTTGGATACCTTCAGGCTTCCCCGGTTTACGAAGTACAGCCGGTCGGCAGGATCGTTCTCCTGATACAGACAATCGCCGGCAAACAAACCGATTGGCTCGGCCATTTCCCGGATTAAAGCGAGATGCGGCGGCGAAAAGACGAAGGAAGTGGCCGCAGGAAACAGCCCTCCATTCTTCGCATCGGACCTTGCAGCTCGATTCTGTTTCATACGATCTTCTCCTTTTCGTAACTTATTCGGCAAGCTGATAATGGTCATTCGTCAGTTTGAATGTATCGGTCAGACCTGAGGTGAGATAGATTTGATGGTCGGTGGTGACGAAAATGGCATCGGCGTCATCCCGGCTCTCGACGAACTGCCGACCTTCCGTAAGCCCAAGCGAAAAGACGGAAGTCGACATGGCATCGGCGTCCATGGACGTGTCGGTCACGATCGTCACGCTGAGCAGGTCATTATCGACCGGATAACCGGTGAAGGGGCTCAGAATATGGTGATACACTGTTCCTTCTGCTTCGAAGAAACGCTCATACACGCCGGAGGTCACGATGGTCTTGTTGACGGCTTGAAGGGTACCCAGGGATTGCCCGCGATCCTTCTCAGGGTCCTGGATGCCGATATTCCACGGTGAGCCGTCCGGCTTTGAACCCATGGCCAGGATGTTGCCCCCGAGGTCAATGATGGCGGAGCGGAAATCCTGCTGCTGCAAATAGTCCGCGATGACATCTGCGGCATATCCTTTGGCGATGGCGCCTAGATCCAGCGACATTCCCTCCTTCTTCAGCCGGATGGCGTTCGATGCCGGATTCAAAATCACATCCTTGTAGTTCATTCGCTGCATGGCGGCGGCGAGTTCATCTTCTTTCGGCACTGCGGGGTGTTCGCCCCCGATGCCCCAGAGATCCACAAGCGGGCCTACGGTCGGTTCGAAATGTCCGCCGGAAGCCGCTGCGTAATCGATGGCGGTCTGGACCACATTGAAGGTCTCTTCCGAAACGCTGACCTCGGATTTGCCTGCCGCTTGATTGACCTGATCGATCTCGCTGCCGGCCAGCTGCCGGTTCATACGCTGGTCGATCCGTTCCAGCAGAGCCCTAACCTCGTCGAAATGCCGGGGTGTCATCCGTTCATCGTAAACGCGGAGACTTACAATGGTATCGAATATAAAGTAACGTTCGGCTGCCGGTTCGTTGCTGGCGGCTGTCTTCTGATCCGCTTTGGTTGTGCAGCCGATCGCTCCCGTCATCAACAGGGTGAGCATGATCAACAGGCTGCTGCAGGAAAGAAACTTCCTATACATGATAGTGCCTCCTCTTCGAATTCTGATGCTGTTTTTGCATCGAGTTCCGATGATCTCAGCGTATCAGACCGTTACCCCGCTGAATGTGAGAAAAATCATTTCTGGCACTTGGTGCAGCCCTGATAATGAAGATAAGCAAAGCGAAGTGGAGAGATGCTGATGAAACGCGGAGATATTGGAATAGCGCTTGTGCTGATAGCGGCTGTCGCCTGGTTTGGAATATCCAAGTTTATGGGGGAAGACGGAACGGCAAAGGGAACCTATGCCATGATCGAGGTGAACGGAAAGCATTATGATACGGTGGCGCTGACGGAAGAGCCCCGAGACATAGAAATCCGGACGGAGCGGGGATACAACCTTTTGAGGATCTCGCGCGAAGGGATCGAGATGGTGGAGTCGGATTGTCCGGATCAGCTCTGCATCGGGTTCGGCCACGTTCACGACATCCATGGCACCATCGTATGTTTGCCTAATCGCGTGTTCGTTGAAGTGACCGGAGAACAAATTAAAGGAAGTGAGCCGGATGCCGTTGTCTCCTGATCCTTATGCGCTCCGCAAGCTGGTCGTGATCGCCATCTGCGCATCATTATCGGTGGTGCTGGGCATTGTGGAAGCCCTGATTCCGTTCGCGGTCACGATACCCGGCGCCAAGCTGGGGCTCGGCAATATTATGGTTCTGACCTGTCTGGTCTGCCTTGGGGGCAGGGATGCCTTGTGGCTCATTGTCTTAAAAACATTGTTGACCGCCTTTATACTCGGCAGCTTCTCGACCTTCCTGTTCAGCATGTTCGGCGCTCTGGCGAGTTATCTGGTGATGTATGTCATGCTGAGGCTCGGGGGGAGCAATTTCAGCTTAACCGGGGTGAGCATCGCGGGCGGCATCGCTCATAATATCGGACAATTGACGGCAGCCTCGCTGGTATTGGGGACGGCAAAAATCTATTATTACCTGCCCTTTCTGCTCGGGGCGGGCGTGGTGACCGGGATCTTCGTCGGATGGGCCGCAAAATATCTGATCGAATCCCTGCGGCGTATTGATCCGTTCGGCATGTTTCACACAGAAAGCTAAGGGGGAGGCGTTAGGCATGGCGGGCATAACCGATAAGTCAGAGCATGCAGTAAAGCTCAAGCATGTATATTACGGACAAGGCTGCACGAACGTGCTCAAAGATGTCTCGCTGGCGATCCCCCATGGACAGTGGGTATGCATCGCCGGAAGAAACGGGGCAGGCAAGTCCACGCTCATTCGGCTGTTGAACGGCCTGCTCCTCATGAGCCGGGGACGCATTCTGATCGATGGGCTGGAGCTGAACGGCCGCACGCTGGGCGACATTCGCCGTCATATCGGCATGGTGTTTGCGAACCCGGACGATCAGTTTGTCGGCCTCACCGTAGAGGATGATATCGCGTTTGGCCTGGAAAATCTGTGCCTGAGCCGGGAAGAGATGCTGCAGCGGATTCGAACCTATGCGGAGCGGCTGGATATCGTCCATCTGCTCCAACGGCATCCGGCCACTCTGTCCGGCGGACAGAAGCAGCGGGCGGCCATCGCTGCCGTGCTGGCGATGGAGCCTTCCATCATTGTCATGGACGAGGCGGCCTCCATGCTGGATGAGAAGGCCAAGAATGAGCTGCTGGGCCTGATGCGGGCCATGCACGCCGAAGGCAGGTACACGCTCATCTCCATCACCCATGATGTGGAGGAGATGGCCGAAGCCGACCGGATGATCGTGCTGGACGGCGGCATGGTGACCGCGGACGGCAGTCCAAAGGAGCTGCTTCTGCAGGACGACTTGCTGCGGCGGTGCAGGCTGAAGGCGCCTTTTGCCCTCCAGCTGTGCAGGGAGCTGAAAGCGAGAGGAATCGATATCGGCGAGCTGGTCAGGGAGAAGGAGGTGCTGGAGGCATTATGGTCATATCATTCGAAGAGGTTTCTTACCGCTACCGGGACCGGGGGATGAGTCCGGTTCTTGGGCTTGACGGCCTGAATCTGGAGCTGGAGGAAGGCCGAATGATTGCCGTCCTTGGTGCGCCGGGCTCGGGGAAATCAACGCTTCTCCAGCATATGAACGGTTTGATTCGGGCGGATGACGGCCTGATTCGCATTTTGGATTTCCGCCTTGAATCGGGTGACGGCAAGAAAATTCCCGCCGGGCTGCGGCAGCGGGTCGGCCTGGTGTTTCAATATCCGGAGCAGCAGCTGTTTGAAGAAACGGTGGAGAAGGATCTATTATTCGGACCCCTTAATTTCGGACGGAGTCCAGCTGAAGCCGCAGAGGCGGTCCGCAGAGCGGCATCCTTCGTCGGATTGGATGAGGAGCTGCTGGGGCAGAGTCCCTTCAAGCTAAGCTCGGGCCAAATGCGGAAAGCGGCGGTTGCGGCCGTATTGGCGGCCGATCCCGACATTTTGGCTTTGGATGAGCCTACGGCCTCCCTCGATCCTGCCAGCCGGGAGGATCTGATGCAGCGGCTGCATGGATTAACGAGGACGCAAGGCAAAACCGTCCTCGTCGTCACTCACCGATTGGAGGAAATCGTGGCCTTTGCCGACGAGCTCGTGGTAATTAAGGACGGCAAGGTCCTGTTTCAAGGAACGGCCGGGGAGCTCGTACACCGGCAGGAGGTGCTGGAGCAGGGAGGCCTGATGGCTCCTTCCTCCGTGCGGATGGCGGGTATGCTGGCCGCACAGCTTGGACTCGAACCTGCGGAAATGCTTCCGGATGCGGCAGCATTGGCGGAATGGTATGCGGAACTGCGGGGATCATAGGACAGGGCTGGCAGGGCTAGGCAAGGGAGATAGGGGAGGGAGCCGACATGAAACGAAAAATCATCCTGGGCCGATATATGGAAGGCGATTCATGGGTTCACCGTCTGGATCCCCGCGCCAAGACGGCGGCTATGCCGCTCTTTATGGTGGCCGTGTTCCTGGTGGACGGATATATGGGGGTACTCGCGCTGCTGCTGTTCACTGCGGTGGTGATCCGGACCACGCGTATTCCGTACCGTTATTACATCAGAGCCATGAAACCGCTGATGTTCCTGCTGTTGTTCATCCTGGTATTTCACATCCTTTATGATGCGGGAGGCGGGAAACTGCTGGATGTGGGCGCGTTCAAGGTATATGCCGGCGGATTGGAAAAAGGGATCGTGTCCGCTTCGCGGATGGGACTCTTCATCATGCTGGCGGCGGTGCTGACCTTCACGACCCAGCCGGAGCAGCTGGCCCAGGGGCTCGGCAGCCTCCTGCGGCCGCTGACCTGCATCGGCGTGCCGACGGATCGGCTGGTGCTGATGCTCGGCATTGCCCTCCGGTTCATACCGACTATCTTCGAGGAAGCCGAGCGGCTGTGGAAGGCCCAGCAGTCCCGGGGACTGGACCTGTCATCCCGCCCGCTGAGGGAGAAGGCACGGCTGATCATTGCCCTGCTGGTCCCGGTAACGACAGGCGCGTTCCGGCGCGCGATCGGGTTGGCCGATTCCATGGAGGCCCGGGGCTATCGCCTGGGTGCGCGGCGAAGCAGGTTCAGGGCGTTTGTATGGAAGCGGGCGGACACGTTATTCGTGGCGGTATTTCTTCTGCCCGTGGCCGCAGCCGCGCTGCTGTAACGGCGGTCTGAAGAGCATGAAAACCGCAGTCCTTAAGGACTGCGGTTTGTGGTTTTATTGTTACTCGAATTTGATAGGAAAGGTCCCGCAAACGCTGGTGGGCGAGTTGTTGCAGCCTTTTGGCTCTGATTCGTTTTCAATGTCTTTTAATAGCTTTGAGAATTCACCTAGATAAGGCTGCAGGACATGCTTCTTGTTATTGATTTTCCCTTGAACGATCCCGGCAAACCGTCCGTTCTCCGGTACTTCTCTTGCAGAGACGAGTCTCCCGTTCTTGTAATTCTCTACTCTATAGTGCTCTTCGTCCTCGAAGCGTTGATTCATTCCAGTATAAAGCTCCATCACCCCATAGTCACCCGTTCGATATACGCCTTCGCTGATGGAACTCCCGTAGTCCTCCATCTCGCTTGCATATGCGAACCCTTTGTAGTCAGGCTTGGACTTATCACTTTTATAATAATTAAGCAGTTGAATGCGGCCGCGGGCCAATTTGGATTGCATCAATTCATTTGCCTGCTCCCGATCCGATGCGGAAAACTCCAATAGAGTGGTCTCATTCCGGTATTCAAACCCAAGGATGTCCATGGATTGCATCACGGTATAACCTGACAGCAAGTCATGATCCTTGAAAATGCCCTTCGAGATTACATGAAATTCAAAATCAGGGTTGCTTTCGCTCCGCATTCCCGTTCCGTTAGGACGATCGTTTCGCCATTCCCCCTCGTAGACGATTTTCATATCCTCGGGAAGCTTGTCCGATATGTATTTGCCTGTACCGGATCTTTGCCCATTGTACCACTCGCCGCTGTATACTTTGGAAGATCCCCATCGCATCGTACCTTTTCCATGAGGTTTGTTGTTCTTCGCTTCACCATAGTAGGTGGCCCCGTTTGGGAGGGTTAAACTAACTTTTTGGCTGGAGGCTTCCGTCTCTTCAAGGGTAAACATAAGAAACAGCAATGCCAGTGTAAAAAAGCTTAGGTGTTTTCTGATCACGTTGTAATACGTCTCCTCTAATCTGCCGATTTTTAATTTTGGCGTATCCCATCTATGGATGATTTACCCAGTCAAATCATAGATGAGATTCATGCCTGTCGTAAAGTTATAATATGGGAATTATAGTTTTACAACGCATCTCATAGAAAATATAGATAAAAACACCGATCCTTTACGGAACGGTGTTTTTGTCATACCTATTCATTCATCGGCATCGGTGTATCCGTCGGCTTGATCCCCTGGTAGGCCCGGTCCACGGATTGCCGGATTTCCTTCAGACTCAGCCCCTGCTGCCTGCCCCCCAAGTACATATTCGTGACGTCCAGGCAGGTTTGGCAGAATTTCGCGTGCGTGGTTGGCGTGAGCCTGCCGTCTTCCTCTTGAGCATAGTAGCAATTGAGGTTGCTGCTATGGCCGGCATCGCCGCATCCGCAGAAGCAGGGCATGAAGGCCAAGTGGCCGGCATGGAGGATGGCTGCATTGTATTCCTTCACGCTGGACATATGCGGAAGAGGCGTATCGGGATGCAGCAGGTATTCGGTTTTGCCGTCGGAACGGCCAGCAAGGGCTTCCGCATAGAGGATGTCGCTGCGATACGCGCCGCTTACAACTTGAACGCCGTTCACGCCTTCAAAGGTCTGCAGCGTAAGCGCGATGGCTTCTTCCGCCCGTTCTCCCTCCTTAGAGCCGGTAAAAGCACGAAACGATGGGGACAGCTCCACCACGGTTACCCCGTGTTCGGTTCGGATTTCGGCGAAGCTTACGCCGGCCGGGATGGCGCTTTCCAGCTCGGGCGGCAGCAGATCCGAAAGCTGGGTCAGCATCGTCATGGCACTGACCTTCGGATAGCGGACGGAGGTATCCGTCTGCACGTACTGGGATACCGGCGTGAATAGACCGGAATGCGGGTCATAGGCATGGAGGGTTACGCTGGGCATCGTGCCGGGGATGGCCGAGAGAGTCGCTCCCTCGGGCGGGCGTGCACCGTTCGCAGCGATATCTTCCAGCTCCCGCAGGATCCTGCCGCTTGATATATCTTCGGTCAGTCTTCCGAGTTCTTCCTCCTGAGCGTTCAGGAACAGGATCGTTGGGTGCTCCGTAATACCGTACCGGTTAACGGCTTCCGTATCCTCCGAAATGCTGAAATACTGGTAACGGTAGTCCGGGGAGGTTGCTTCCATCTGCTCCATGACGCCCAGCGCCTTGGAACAGCCGCCGCAGCCCTTGAGCGCAAAAATGGCGATGGAGCTCACTTGCGTGTCAACGGTCTCCTGTTCCGCAAGAGGAGATGTCCTGAATAGCATGAAGCCCCCGGCAGCAAGCAGGAGCAGGAAGGCCGTCAGCGCAATTCGCCACCGCCAGATTCGTGTGCGATGCATGTCGATTAAACATCCTTTCATATCGAACAGGGATGCATCCATGATGGACGTATCCCTGTTCGTTTGGAGTATATGGCTTCATGTCTGTCTTTTAGGGCAGGAAATAATGGAGCAATGCCTGCAAATCACGCTGAGCCGGGTGATCCGCGAAGTCGACGATCATGCGCTGGGCATGTTCCGCATAGGAACGGGCAAGCTCTTCGCTCTGCCCGATCGCGCCGCTTGCGGCTATGCGGTGGATGACGTCATCCATGTCTGCCGCGGCGGAATGAGGGCCGAGCTGCCTGATTCTAGGGGCAAGGGCAGGATCGTCTAGGGCGTAAAGCACCGGCAGCGTAATGTTGCCGTTTCGCAGGTCTGCGCCAGCCGGCTTGCCGATGGCCTCTTTGGGCTGCGTGAAATCGAGCAGGTCATCCCGGATTTGAAAGGCCATGCCGAGCGACTCCCCGAATTGAAAGAGCCGTTCAGCGGTTCCGGCATCCGCATGGGCTGCTTCCGCGCCCGCTTTCAGGCAGTGGGCCATCAACAGGGCCGTTTTGCAGCGCGTTTTCTCCAAATACTGCTCCATCGTCAGTCCGAAGTCGAAGCGGTGTTGAAGCTGATCGTATTCTCCCATGCAGAGCTCGGTGACCAGCGCCGCAAGCTCGGCTAAACGGTAGGCCTCGTCTTCGGAGATGTCTTCGCTGTTCCCGTCTGGGTCGCCGCCTGGATGACCGGCGGCCCATTCGATGGCACGGGCAATCATGTAGTTGCCGATGTGCACCGCCGTCTGGACATCGGTCGTCTCGTGCAGGGTCGGCATGCCGCGCCGCATATCGGATTGATCGATAATGTCATCGTGCACCAGCGAGGCCATGTGCAGATATTCAAGCAGTACGGCGGTTTTCATGACGGCGGGCTCATGGCCGCTTTCCCCGAAACGGCTGCCGAGCACGACCATAAGCGGGCGCAGCCGCTTGCCGCCGGCGTTAATGAGATCCATGGCGCTGCTCAGCACCACGGAGGAAGGGGGGAGGTCGCGGTCTGAGCTGACGACCTCCCGGAGCAGGCGATCGAAGGAAGCGAGATCCACTCCGATTTGGTTATGAAGGTTCATCTGTATCCGCGCCCCTTTCCATGGATGGCTCCTTACGCGCTCCGCTGCTCCAGATAGCTGCGGATTTCGCGCTTAAGCTCGTTGAATATCCTTTCGGGTGAAACGTTCTTGAGCAGGCTGAGCTGCATGCGCTTATGAAAGGGGAGAAGGCGGGACAGCAGCTTCCATTCCCTTCGCTTGACGGCAATCCGGTACATGAGTCCGGTCAAATAATCGCCGTCCAGCAGCAAACGCGTCAGTCTCTCGTTATCCTTCGCTTGCAGCTTGTCATGCTTGTTTAGCGCAGTATGAATCAGGATGCAGCAAGCCAGCACCGTCATTTTGCGTGAATAGGCGAGTTCATAAGCGTTGAGCATATCGGCGATGTCCCTCACCGGTCTGTTATCCATCTCCATCCAATCGATATCCGTTCCGGAATCGATATGCGACCGAAGCAGGTCGATCGTATCCTGTAATAGCTTCATATCCATCGTTATTGACTCCTTCCGGAAGGCTCGTGTTGATCAGAGTGTGAATGCCGGCAGAACGGTTAGGGCTTGAGCTTGATTCGGCAAAGCGCCATACGATCAGCCCGTTCTATTGAATAGAGAAGAATTAGTCCGTATACACGTACCAGCGCCTTACGATCGGTATTCGTCTCCATACCTTTTTCAGCCAAGGGTACACATAGTAGTCAAGTCCGAACGTGCTGCCCGATCCGCCGATCAAGGCGATTCCTGCTGCCAGATACCACAGCATCTCGTTAGGTGCCATACCCGATACCCAAACCATGGCGCCCATGGCGACGCTGGCTACGGCTGCAGGTGCCGTGAACAATCCGACGATCAGCAGGATGCCGACGATCAGCTCAGCCAATACCATCGAGGTCTGAAACACATAGGCAAGCGAAGTATAGCCGCCGTCTCCGGTATAGAACATCAGGTCCATCGACCAGTCGACGATGGATTTCAAGAAATCCGGCACCGGAAGGGCGGAGACCGCTTCTGCGGTATAAGCGGAGGCAGCGGACACCGCGTCTGCCGCTCCGGCTCCGGCTGCATCGGCGCCTGCAGCGGAAGCTGCGCTTACGCCGTCGGCTGCTTTGGCAGGAATGAGGAACATTTTGTTCGGATCGTCAATGATCTTGTGAATCTTATCCCACCCTTGGGACAGCCACATCCATCCGGCAAAAATCCGCAGCGGAACGAGCCAGAAATTCGGCGAGCGTTTGGCAAAATGCCCGCCCACGAAGCTGCGGTTGTTCCGGACATGGAAGAACTCATGCAGCATATAATGGTATACCTTGTTGAAGCCGCAAACCTGGAACAGATAGAGCATGTTGATCAGATGTTTGACCAGCATGGCCGGGAAGCCGCTGAGCCTGAACATATGGCCCGGCACGCCCACGTTGGCTACCCCGTAGCGGCTGCCGATACAGACCATCGTGCCGTGGAACGTCGGCTTGTAGGATTTCATCGGTTTGTTCGATAATTCAGCCACGATGTTATGCGCAATGACCGGGGCCGCGAGTTCGGCGTTTTCCACCATTTGAGGTACGGGTGCAGCCGCGCCCTCAGGAATGTAGAAAATATTGTCCCCGACGACATAGACGTTCGGATGAGCAGGAATTTGAAGCTTGTCGTTGGTCAAAATCCGCTTGCGGCCTTTTTGCTCGACATCCATGCTGCCGACCACATCGGAACCTTCCACCCCCGCGGTCCAGATAACGGTGCGGGATTTGATATCGCTGCCGCCGACGGTAACGCCGTCCGGCTTAACCTCCGTAATCTTGGAGCCCGTGATGATGTTGACGTTCATTTTACGCAGCCGCTTCTCGGCTTTGCGTATTAACGGCTCTGGCAGGATCGGAAGGATCTTGTCGACCATGTCGGCAACGTGAAGCGTAACCTCGCTTGGATCCACGTAGAATTCCTTGCATAATTGCTGGGTGAATTCGGCCAGCTCGCCGATCATTTCCACACCGGTGAATCCGCCGCCGACAACGACGAAGGTCAGCATTTCCTTGCGGACCTGCGGGTTGCGCTCAAGAACCGCTTTGCGGAACATATTCAGGGTATGTTCTTTCAGGCGGACCGCATCATCGTAAGACCACAGGGTAAAGGCGTGTTGATCCGCACCCGGTATGCCGAAGAAGGTTGGCTTGCTGCCTGTACCGATGACTAAATAGTCGTAGTTGTAGGTCTGTTTCTCTCCCTGGAGCGTTTGGCCGTCAAAGTCGATGCCGCCGATTTCATCCAGCACCACGTCCACGTTCCGGAATCCGGAAAATACTTTTTTTAGGTCGATTTTGATGGAATCCTCCTCGACCCGGTTGGCGGCCACTTCATGAAGCTCGGTCAGCAGCGTATGATACGGCTTGCGGTCGATGAGTGTTATCCGCAAATCCTTCTGTTTGCGCAGTCGTTTAGCCAGCTTCTTGGCGGTAAGTATACCGCCGTATCCGCCGCCCAGCACGATAATCTGTTTCATGCGAATCTCCCCTCAAGGAATAGTTGTCTTCTTTCTATCGTACTTGTGGCTTATTTGGCGCCTTCGAGCGCTTTCGCTGCCAGTTCTACGAATCCGTTGACGTGGATGGATACACCGGAGATGGCATCGGTTTTGCCGTCTTCACCCGTTACGATGGCCTGCGGGTCTTGCTTTTCGATCAAATACTGCTCGGCTTGATAAGCCTGCTCGTGCCATTCGGACTGAGCCCCGCCGTTCTTCATGCCGTATTCGCCTGATTTGGAGCGGGTGACTTTGTCGGTGCCTCCGTCTTTATGAACGCCGTTCCAGCTGACTGCGGCGATTTTACCGTTAATTACGGTAACGTCGACGGTTTCCTTCCAGCCGGATTTGGCATCGAAGTCAGCCGCTTCCGCGTGGTAGCTGCCGTCTTTGTATGGTCCTGCTTCAACAGGTCCCGCGGCCAGCGCTTTGGCTGCCAGTTCCGTAAATCCGTTGACATGGATCGATACCCCGGATACGGCATCCGTGCGGCCTTCGTCGTTCAAGGCGAGCCCTTCAACGGACTGCTGAGCCACCAGGTATTCCTCCATCTTGGCTGCCTGCTCATGCCATTCCGCTTGAGCGCCGCCTTTTTCCTTCATGCCGTAGAAGCCTTTTTCGGAAAATGTCTTTTTGTCCAAGCCGCCGTCCTTATGCAGACCGTTCCAGTTGGCGCTGACGATTTTACCGCCTTCGACTTTAATCGCGACGAGTTCCTTCCAGCCGGAATCCTCGGCAAAATCGCCTTCGGCGTAATATAAGCCGTCCTGCAGGGCCGTTCCTTCTTGTGCCGGTTGCTCCCCGTTTCCGGCATTATCCGTGTTTTGGCTCTCTGCCGGTTTGTCCGTGGTGACAGGCTCTTTGTCTCCGTTGCCTCCGCAGCCTACGAGAAGCGCAAACATCAACATGACGGAGAGGGATAGAGAGAGTGTCCTTTTCATTCTGGTTTCCTCCTATAATTTTGTGAATTACTTCACAAATATTGTTCTTGAGTTCATTGTATTCTGAAAAAGAATAGTTATCGGTGAAAAAAATCACAAACTGACGCGGTGCTTCATGTTCAGGCGATCATGCTGAATTTCAGGAAGTTGAGCATCCGTCAAATAATGCCTCGAATGTCATCCAGGGATTGAATGCCCTCGTTCTCCATCAGTTGAATCAGTTCTTCAGCCAGGGTATCTCCCGCACGGAGGTTGATGAAGTTGTACGTACCGATCTGTACGGCTGCAGCGCCTGCCATGATGAATTCGAGGACATCCTCGGCACTGCAGATGCCGCCGATTCCCACCACCGGGATGGACACCGACCGGGCCACCTGATGGACCATCCGCAGGGCGATCGGTTTAATCGCCGGCCCGGATAATCCGGCGTAGGCTCTGTCAAAAACGCTGCGGCGTTCCCGAATATCAATCGCCATCGCCTGAATCGTATTGATTAGCGAGAGGCCGTCGGCCCCCTCGGCTTCACACATCCGTGCCATTTCCTTCAAATCCTTCGCCCCGGGAGAGAGCTTGACGAGCAGAGGCAGCGTGGTGGCGTTGCGGACTGCGCGAACCACCGCTCGAGCCTGCTCATTCTCGATGCCGAAGGCAAGCCCGCCTTCCTTGATGTTGGGACAGGAGATGTTAAGCTCGATCATGTCGACGGCCCGTTTGCCGGCTGAGCGCAGCTTGCGGCTGGCTTCGGTAAGCAGCTCGGCGCCCTCCGCATATTCCCGTACAGTGCCGCCGCCGAGATTGACGATGACCGCCGTCCCGTGCGAAGCCATGTCGGATAATTCGTGCTCCAGAAAAGCCCGGATTCCCGGATTCTCCAGGCCGATGCTGTTCATGATGCCCGATGGCGTTTCATAGATCCGCGTACCCGTATTGCCTAGCCGCGGGGTCAGGGTCAATCCCTTGGAGACAATGCCACCGAGCTTGCGAAGCGGATACAGATCCGCATACGGTTTGCCGAAACCGAACGTGCCCGAGGCCGCCAATATCGGATTCGACAGCGGCACGCCCGCCAGTTCACAATCGATGGAGATCATTCCAGTTCACCTCCTTCGCCAGAAATACGGGCCCGTCGGTGCACGCCTTGCGGTTCGAACCCGCGGCAGTTAACGTGCAGCTGTTGCATGCCCCGATGCCGCAGCCCATTCGCTTCTCGATGGAGACATGGAGCTTCGCGTCGGTACCTTCGGCTTTTTGCGCCAAGCTGTGCATCATCCCAACCGGGCCGCAGGCAAATATCGTGTCATAGCGGCTCGGGTCCACGGCATCGACGATGGTGCCGCCGGACTTCACCGTGACATCCCGGCTGATTTCGTGGAATCCGTTGATTCCGAAAGGAACGCCGGCGTATCCCAGATACACGCTGGCTTCGGGAATTTCCTTAGCTGCAAGCAGCAGCGGAGCTACTCCTATACCGCCTCCCACCAGTGCCGTCCGTCCTTGGGGTTCAGGAAACCCTTGCCCGAAAGGCCCTTCCAGCTGTATTTTGTCACCCGCTTGAAGCGCCGACAGCAGCCACGTACCGGTTCCCTGCACGCGATATAAGAAGGAAACGGAATCCTCCGTCAGGTTATGAACGCTGATCGGCCGTGACAGCACGGGATAGGCATCCCAGCAGCGAAGCATGAAGAACTGTCCCATTCGTGCCGAATAGCTGCCTTGAACGGTAAGTCGATAGATGCGATGGGCCAGTCTGACATTTTGAATAACAAGGGCCACGTTCTCATTCTCCTCCCTTGGCGTACTTTTTCCGCCCGCTATGTTCCTTGCTACAGTATCACAGACAGATAAGGCCACCTGTGACATTTCTCATATTCGGGCGTTGCCGAGGCTTGATACCTTTTGTATACATAACGCTAGGCGAGAAAAGGGGGGGATCCTACATGAAAACACTAGTGATCGTTGCACATCCGGGTCTGCATGAGGGATCACGGATCAATCGCGAGCTAACCGAAACGGTGAGGCATCATCCTGAGGTGAGGGTGCATGATCTGTATCAGCGGTATCCGGATGGCATCATCGACATCTCGGCCGAACAGCAATTGCTGCTTCAGCATGACCGCATCGTGTTTCAATTCCCTTTCTGGTGGTACAGCTCGCCGCCCCTTCTGAAGCATTGGTTCGACGAGGTGCTGACCTTCGGATGGGCTTATGGCCCGGGCGGCGACAAGCTCCAGGGGAAAGAGTGGGGCGTGGCCGTGACGACCGGCGGAGCTGCGGAAGCCTACGGCAGCGCAGGATATAACCGATACACGGTGGAAGAGCTGACCCGGCCCTATGAAGTGACGGCGAGCCTGGTAGGGGCGATCTACTTGCCGGTATTTACCGTGCATAATGCCATGCAGCTGACGGATGAAGAGTTGCAGCGTCATGCGGAGGATTTTGCGTTGCACGTGACAGGCGCGGTGAGGGCCGGATAAGGGTTGCTAATGAAAACGAAAGTTCCTGTCTTCTACAGTGATGGTTCGATTAACGGTGATGATGGGCAAAACGGCAGGATGTATGCTCCAAACTACAATTGGTGAATATGGACGGCCGGATGCTCATTAAAAGTGAAGAAATGAATGGCTGATACATGAGCCTGGCGGCAGAAGCTGCCGGGCTTTTCGGTGTTCTGGCAAATTGGCGAACCGCCCGATCATTCGAAAACATGCGTTGCATTGTGGAGACGCTTATTCTATACTCATATACATAGTTATACGATACATAGATTATCTAGGTATTGGAGTGATAGGGGAATGGGCATTAACAAAGAGCTGCTGAAAGGCAGCACCGTCATTTTATTGCTTACCGTGTTGAACAAGCGGGAAATGTACGGGTACGAGCTGATCAAGGAGATTGAGCAAAGCTCAGATGGCGTGTTCCTGATGAAGGAAGGCACGTTATACCCGATTCTGCACACGCTGGAGGCGGAAGGTTGGCTGGATTCCTCCTGGAGCCAGCATGATGGACGCAAACGGAAATATTACCGGATTACCGAGCGCGGCAGGGAGCAGCTCCATGAGAAGACCAAGGAGTGGGTTAAATTCCGGACGGCGGTGGATACGGTCATCGGGGAGGGAAGCTAGCGTGCGATCGGTTGAAGAATACAAGGTTGTCCAAGACTTCCTGACCCAGGTGTGCAAGCAGGTACGCGCAAGAGCCATGCATCCGGAAATCCGCGAAGAACTGCTCGGCCATATCGAGGAGCGGACGGAGCTTCTGATGCTGGAGGGCAATGCGGAGGAGCCTGCGGTGCAGGAAGCGGTGAAACAGATGGGCGATCCAGGGGATATCGGCAAAAGCCTGCATATGGCTCATCGGCCTCAGTTGGATTGGAAGCTGCTCGTCCTGCTGGCCTTGCTCTCGATGATTGGGTTGTTCGGGGCGGTGAGCGTGGATTATTCGGGTACGGAAAAGATCACAGATATGTTTGCGAGAAAAGTTGTGTTCTTCGGTATAGGCTTGATCCTTCTCATCGGCTTCTATTTCCTGGACTACAGAAAGCTTAAGAAATACTCCGGTTTTTTGTTTTTTATCACGCTTTGCCTGATGGCGATGACGGAATCTTTCGGGACGAATATAAATGGAGCCAACCTCTATCTTCACGTTGGGCCTATTGTGATTCCCATGCTTGGAACGGTTTCCGTCTTCCTTCTCCTCCTTTCCTTGGCAGGCATGAAGCCTGCGAGTCAGTGGGGGTTATGGGAAAGTGTATTCCACATCCTGTATCGGGGTGTGCTGCCAATCGCACTATACAGCTTGAGTGGTTCGATGGTGTATATGTTCATTTACTTGCTAGGATTCCTGATACTGACCTGGACGACGAAAAGGAATATTAAACAATTTGCGGTATTAACGCTGCTGCCGTTTATTGGATTAGCCTATATCTTGTTTATAAATAGGGTATACCTCATGTGGAGATTGGAGGGGCTCGCAGACCGCGAGGGGGATGGCGGTTATTTCATGCGGGTCATCGCGGATGCCGTTTCTTCCGCCGGTTGGTTCGGTCAAGGATTTGCCGCGCCGAATCCGGGGATCCCGTACGTTTATAGCGACTCCATATACCCCTATCTGATATATTGCTTCGGCTGGATGTTTGGCATCGTGGTTGGCATGGTCGTTCTTTTGTTCCTCGCCAGAATGTGGAGCATAGCCCATGTACTTCACGATACCTACGGGAAAAATATCGTGACCGGTGTCATCGTGGTCATGGGACTGCGCCTGCTCATGCCGATCCTGATGGGTCTGGGAGTGGTACCCATTGTGAGCCTGGACTTTCCTTTTATCTCGTATGGCGGCGTCAACAACATGCTGGATTTTGCCATAGTCGGCCTGCTCCTCTCCATTTACAGACGCAAAAACATGGTCCCAAGCGAGGCGGGAGAAGCGGCTCCTATGAAGGTGGCTTAGTGGAGGTCTCTGAAGATCATCCTTCGATTTCGGTTAACAGGCTAAAATTGTGTAAAAGAAAAAGCGAGATCTTGGGATCTCGCTTTTTCTCGTTTATAGAGAAGCGTCGTCATTCGTTCGGTGGCGTATAAGCTACACCTTCTCCAACGCACCGGCCGCGATCTCTTCAATATAGTGGCAGGCCGCCTGATGGCCTCTGTGCTCTTCGACTTCCCGAAGCATCGGCGCCTCGGATCGGCAGCGATCCGTGGCATACATGCAGCGGGTATGAAACCGGCAGCCAGAAGGCGGGTTGATCGGGGACGGAACATCTCCCTTGAGAATGATGCGTTCCTTCTTGCGCTCGGGATCCATTGTGGGGATGGCCGAGAGCAGAGCGCGGGTGTAGGGATGCTGCGGGCGCCGGAAGAGGGAGTGTTTTTCCGCGATTTCCACGATCGTCCCCAGATACATCACGATAATTCGGTCCGAAATATGCCGGACGACCCCGAGATCATGAGAGATGAACAGATAGGTCAGCTTGAATTCGGTTTGCAGCGATTTCATCAGATTGAGTACCTGTGCCTGGATGGACACGTCGAGCGCGGAGACCGCTTCATCACTGATGATCAGCTTGGGATTCACGGACAAAGCTCGGGCGATCCCGATTCGCTGCCGTTGTCCGCCGCTGAATTCATGCGGGTACCGATTGGCTTGATAGGCGGCCAGGCCGACCGTTTCCAAAAGCTCGATGGCACGGGACCGACGGTCCTTCTTTGGCACGACATTTTGGATGTCCATCGCTTCTTCGAGTACTTGGAGGGCTGTTTTTCTGGGATTAAGCGAGGCGTAGGGGTCCTGAAAAATCATCTGCAGGTCTTTACGCCTTCGGGTCATCTGCGCTTTGTTCAGGGTGAGCAGATCGGTTCCTTCGAACAGCACCTCGCCGGAGGTCGGTTCGTCCAGTCTCAGAATAGCCCGGCCCGTGGTTGATTTACCGCAGCCGGATTCACCCACGATACTGACGGTTTCCCCCTCGTGCACAGAGAATGAAATGTCATCCACGGCTTTGACGACGTTGACGGTACGGCCCAGGATGCCGCCTTTGATCGGAAAATACTGCTTGAGGTTTTTGACGGTTAACAACTCTTTGCTCATGACAGAACGTTCACCTCGCTTTCCGGTTCCCACTGATCGGTGTATTTCCAGCACCTGACTTGCTGGTTATCATCCAGCACCTGAAGCTCCGGCAGTTTGTCGTAACACAGCTTGGCTGCATGGGGGCAGCGGGGGGCGAAGCGGCAGCCTTCCTGCGGATCATAGGGGCTCGGAACCGAGCCCTTAATCGGCTCCAGCGTTTCCTTATCGATATCATGCCGCGGCAGCGAGTTCATTAGGCCGATGGTGTAGGGGTGCTTCGGATGCTTGAACAGGGTCCGCACATCGGAATGTTCCACCACCTTTCCGCAGTACATGACCGCCACGTCATCGCAGGTTTCCGCGACGATGCCCAGGTCATGGGTGATAAAAATAATCGACATCTGCAGCTTCCGCTGCAGCTCCTTCATCAGCTCCAAAATTTGAGCCTGGATGGTCACATCCAGCGCCGTGGTCGGCTCGTCTGCAATGAGCAGATCCGGATTGCATGCCAGCGCCATGGCGATCATGACACGTTGGCGCATACCCCCGGACAGCTGAAAAGGGTACTGACGGACTCTTTTTTCCGGGGAAGGGATGCCGACCAGCCTCAACATCTCGACGGCTTTGTCCATGGCTTGTTTTTTGCTCAGATTTTCATGGATTTGATAAGCCTCCGCGATCTGGTCGCCGACGGTGAAGACCGGATTGAGCGAAGTCATCGGCTCCTGGAAGATCATCGAGATTTGATTGCCCCGGATTTTCCGCATCTGCCGGTCCGATTGTTGGAGCAGATTCTCGCCGTTATACAGGATTTCGCCTCCAACGATTCGCCCCGGATCAAAGATCAGCCGCAGGATGGACAGGGACAGTATGCTTTTTCCTGAACCTGATTCGCCCACGATCCCGAGCGTCCTCCCCTTGCGTACGGTTAGGCTGATATCATCCACGGCTTTCACTTCGCCCAGTTCGGTAAAAAAAGAGGTTCGCAGGTTCTTGATCGTCAGCAGGTTTGTTGCGTGCTCTTCCATCTTGTCGTAGCTCCCTTCGCTTTCAATTGGTCTGACTGTATTTGCGATTGTGAGGACTATTTGGATCTTCTGTTTTTAATTTTCCGCTTTTGTGTGCATGGACTGAAAATGAGTTCAGTTGGCCACTTTAGCTTAGTTGAGGACCGTGGTTCCGCTATTTCATTAAATTCCGCCTTTTAGCAGCAGGTTGAGGACACCAGGTTCGTTATTGCGTGATATTCCGGGATTAATCCGTGATTTCGGGTGCATTAACGGATCGTGTGTCCGCGTGGATTCGAAAATAGGTCGATTATCGGCAAATAGCGGATCGTGTGTCCGGACGGGCCTCTGCCTCTAAACGGCTAGATTACAGTAATTAGTGGTTTAAATGTCCGCGTGGATTCGAAAATAGGTGGATTATCGGCAAATAGCGGATCGTGTGTCCGGACGGGCCTCTAAACGGCTCGATTACAGTAAATAATCGATTATAAGGCTGCAATGGTCCGTAGCTTCAGTAAATCTCGGGCGTGCATGGACTGAAAACGGCTCAGTTGGCCGCTTGGCGTAGTTGAGGACTCTGGTTCCGCTATTTCGTGATTTTCCGCCTTTTAGCAGCAGGTTGCGGACACCAGGTTCGTTATTGCGTGATATTCCGGGATTAATCCGTGGTTTCGGGCACATTAACGGATCGTGAGTCCGGATAGCCTCAAAAATAGGTGGATTATCGGCAAATAGCGGATCGTGTGTCCGAATCGGCTCCCTAAGCGGCTCGATTACAGTAAATAATCGATTATTAAGCTGCAATGGCCCGTAGCTTCAATAAATCTCGGGTGTGTATGGACTGAAAACGGCTAAGTTGGCCGCATTAGCGTAGTTGAGGACTCTGGTTCCGCTATTTCGTGATTTTCCGCCTTTTAGCAGCAGGTTGAGGACACCAGATCCGCTATTGCGAGATATTTCGGCATTAATCCAGGTTTTCGGGTGCATTAACGGATCGTGTGTCCGCGTGGATTCGAAAATAGGTTGATTATCGGCAAATAGCGGATCGTATGTCCGAATAGGCCCCAAACGACTCGATTACAGTAATCAGTGGGTATAAGCCGCAATGAGCCCCCCAAAGCAGCTCGATTTTCGGCAGATAGTGAATCCCGCCGTGTCCGCCTACACTCTAACCGCGATAGACGAAAAATCGCCAATCAATCGAAATCAATACGCTTGTTGAAGTACCGGTAGGAGATGTCCACGAGCAGGTTCACGAGCACGAACATGATCGAGAGCACCAGCACGGTTGCCTGTACGACCGGGAAATCCCGCGCCCGGATCGAGTCGATGACGTACCGTCCCATGCCGTTCACGGCAAAAACGGACTCGGTCAGCACCGCCCCGCCCAGCAGGCCTCCAAATTCCAGGCCGATGACGGTAATGACGGGAATCATGGCATTTTTCAAGGCATGCCGGTAGATGATGACACGCTCCCGGACGCCCTTCGCCTGGGCGGTTCGGATGTAGTCCTGGCCGATGACCTCCAGCATGCTGGACCGGGTCATTCGGGCAATAATTGCGGCGCCGCCGGTCCCGAGCGTGATCACGGGCAGGATCGTTTGCGACCACGTGCCCCAGCCGGATGGACGGAACCAGCCTAGGTCCACGGCAAAATATTGGATCAGCATGAGCCCCAGCCAGAAATTTGGCATCGACAGCCCGAACAGGGCGATGAACATGACGCCTATATCGGCAGGGGAGCTTTTTTTGACGGCGGAGATGATGCCGGCCAGAATGCCGAGGAATACGGCCAGGATCGTAGAGTACACGGCAAGCTCAACGGTGATCCAGAACCGGCTTTTGAATATTTCATCGGCGATGGGGCGGCTGCTGCGGATCGAATCTCCCAAATCCCCCTGAAGCAAGCCGCTGACGTAGTTCCAATACTGAAGCGGGAGCGGATCGTTCAGTCCCAGGTTCTCGCGGATCTTCTCGACCTGCTCCTTGGGCGCCCCTTCCCCGATAATGACCTGCGCCGCATCTCCCGGAATGAGGTGCATCAGCAGGAAGACAACGATGGTCACGCCAATGACGACAGGTATCGTTTGAATCAGCCTTCGAATGGAATAGATGAGCATGGCCCGGCAGCTCCCTTCATTATTTTTTCATTTTCGGGTCAAGGACATCCCGCAAGCCGTCACCCAGCAGATTAAATGCGATGACAACGAACACGATCGACAAGCCGGGAAACAGGGCCACATGGGGGTGGTCCATGATATAGTTGCGCCCATCATTCAGCATGGCTCCCCACTCCGGCGTGGGCGGCTGCGCGCCAAGACCGAGGAAGGACAGGCCGCTGGCGGTCAGGATCGCTACCGCAATCCGCAGCGTCGCCTGCACGATGATAGGGGATGTGATATTCGGCAAAATATGTCCGAAGATGATTCGCCCGTCGCTCGCGCCCAGCGAACGCATGGCATCAATATATTCGAGCTTGCGGACGGCCAGCGTGGAGCCCCGAACGACTCTGGCAAAGGTAGGGATCGAAAAAATACTGACGGCAATGATCACGTTGAACAGGTTTTTTCCAAGGACGCTGACAACCGCCAATGCCAGCAGAATGCCGGGAAACGCCAGCATGACATCGGTCATTCTCATAATGAGCGCATCCCATTTACCTCCGTAATAGCCCGAGATGATTCCGAGCACGACACCAAAGGCTGCACCGATGATCACCGAGATAAAACCGACCGAGAGCGTGAGACGCATGCCATGAATAATCCGCGTGAAAATATCCCGACCGTTGTGGTCCGTACCAAACCAATGGTCGGCGGACGGCTTCAGCAGTTTCGTAGAATAATCCACTTTGGTCGGATCATACTGGGTGAGCAGGGGGCCGAAAATCGCGACAAGGATCATCAGCAGGAGAAAATAGCCCCCGAATAAGGCCGCTTTGTTCTTCTTCAGACGGTGGTAGAAAGATTTCCATTGTGCAAGGCGGGTTCCACTAGGGAGCGATTCTGGTGTTCTGGCATCAGCGGTCATGTTAGGCACGTGAAATCATCCTTTCTCCAAGTATGGATGTCAGAATTGGTGTCGTATAAACGTGAGGTAAATCTGGCTTCTTCTGGTATAAATATCAAATAGTAAAATATATGTTAACTGTGTATAAAATATTTTCCTATTTTGATTGAGAAGGGGGAGTTTGTTTCACATGACAGGTAATAGAAGATTCAAATGGCTTGTCTGCATTCTGGTCATGCTGACCGTACTGATGTCGGCGTGCGGCAGTCCAAGCAAGAGCAGTAACCCGGAAACGCCGCTAAGCGGCACCAATACGCCGACACCTGAACCGGGGGCTAAAGATCCTCCCGAAGGAACAACCGACACCGGTGCGAATGAGCTTGTGATTGCCTGGCTTTCTGATCCGCCATCCATGGACCCTCATATGTCGACGGACCAGCAAACGAGCGTAATGACAACGCATATTTATAACACGTTGGTGATTCATGATAAGGATCTGAACATTCAACCGGGGCTCGCCGAGAGCTGGAAGGCAATCGATGAATTGACCTGGGAGTTCAAGCTGAGACAAGGCGTGAAGTTTACGGACGGCTCTCCATTCAATGCAGAGGTGGTCAAAGCCAACATCGACCGTATGCAGGATCCGGAGGTTGCTTCTCCGCGCGCTTCGCTTGTGGGCATGATTAAAGAGGTTAAAGTCGTTGACGAATATACGGTGCAGCTCGTGACCGAGTATGCTTTCTCGCCGCTGCTTGCCCATCTGGCCCACTCTGCGGTCAGCATGGTTAGTGCGGAAGCCATCAAGCTGGATTACGAGAAGCTGAAGGCAGGCGAGAAGGCAGGTGCTTATCTGGCGCAGAACCCTGTTGGCACGGGTGTATTCAAACTAGAGAGCTGGAACCCGGGACAAGAAGTGAAGCTGGTGGCGAACGCCGATTATTGGGGAGATAAAGCGAAGGTTGAACGGGTCACGTTCAAGGTGGTGAGCGAAGAGGGAACGCGGATCGCGGAGCTGGAAACCGGTTATGCGCATATTATCGACCCGGTGTCGCCGAGCAGCATCAGCCGTATCGAGAGCACGGACGGCATGTCCCTGAACCGTCAGGCTTCGCTAAGCCTGTCTTATATCGGGTTTAATAACAACAAGGAGCCGTTTAACGATGTGCGGGTGCGACAAGCCCTGTCGATGGCCATCAATAAGGATGAAATCATTTCGGGCATCTACGAAGGCACGGGCATTCCTGCCGTCGGTCCACTGGCACCGGACGTGAACGGCTATGATGCTGCCGTTAAGCCGATCGAACATAACATCGACAAAGCGAAAGAGCTGTTGAAAGAGGCCGGATACGAGGGTGGCTTCTCGACGACCATCTGGACCAATGACAATCCGGAACGAATTAAGATCGCCGAGTACGTACAATCTAAGCTGAAGGAATTAAACGTCGAAGTCAAAATCGAAGTGGTCGAGTGGGGCGCATATTTGGCCCAAACGGCAGAAGGCAAGCATGACATGTTTGTTCTCGGCTGGTCCACGGTTACGGCCGATGCCGATTATGGCATGTATGAGTTGTTCCATTCCAAGAATGTAGGGGAGCCGGGCAACCGTACCTTCACGAAGGATCCGGAGCTGGATAAACTGCTGGATGCCGGGCGTAAAGAGAACGATCCGGAACAACGCAAGCTCATTTACAAGCAGGCGCAGGAGAAGCTGGTTGAGTTAGCGCCGATGCTGTATATCCATCATCAGGAGTATTTAAACGGAGTCAGCAGCAAGGTTGAAGGCTTCTGGCGGCATCCGAACGGCATCATGCAGCTGCATCAAGTGTCCATTCAGCCATAAGGATGTCCTGAAAGCTTCATAGCTTTGAAGCGTCATGATATAAAGAGGATTTACAGCAAGAGGCTCCTATCCGGGGGCCTCTTTTTCGGTGCTGGGACAGGAGATAGGGTTAACCAGCCAATGGTTCATGATCATCCTGGTCGGGAATCCGGATAGATCATACGGCTTGCGAGAGAGGAGAGGAGTCGATATGCTGTCTTGTTTTTTGATGTCAAAAGCATGTTGAAAATATTATATACGTTGACACGTATATATGCATTGGTGTATATTATAGCCATGAATACTTCAGCTATGCAATTAACCCTCTTCACGATCTCGGAGCCGAACCGCTTCAACATTGTTGAACTCTTAAAGCAAGGGTCGAGATCGGTCAGCGACATCGTAGAGACTTTGGGAATCGGCCAGCCTCAAGTATCCCGCCATCTGCGGATACTGAGCGAGGCCGGGCTCGTGAAAGTCCGCAAGAACGCACAGCAGCGCATTTATAGTCTCGAAGCCCAGCCGTTCCAGGAGCTGGACGTCTGGCTCGATTCGTTCAGCCGATTGTGGGAGGAGCGCCTCGACAAGTTCGAGGACTATATGAGCGACTTTAACGGAAAGGAGAGTTAAATCCATTCTTTTACTAGCTCCACAGGAAGATACGGCTCTGCACGCAGAGCCGATTTCACAGATTGGAGGAATTCACATGGGCAGGAAATCGACCATCATGAAAGACCGGGAGCAGCGGAGGCTGACCGTGGAGCGTGTCGTATCGATACCTCTGAAGCTGTCCTGGCAGGGATGGACGAAGCCGGAACACATCGAACGCTGGTGGGGACCAAAGAACTGGAATGCCACGGTATATGAGATGGATGTCAGACCGGGCGGCGTATGGCGCTACAGACTGGCTCCCGATGCGGCGGGCGAAGGGGAAGAAGCCTTCTGCAAGGCGACCTACTCCGAAGTGGCGGAGTTATCGAAGCTCGTTTATACGGATACATTTACCGATCAGGACTGGAACCCCGTTGCAGGCAGCGACATGTTGACCTCGGTTTCATTCGAAGCAGTCAAGGATGGGACCCGATTAAGCATCGTCACCCATTTTGCGAGCGTAGAGCAGCTGGAGGCTGCTGAAGGCATGGGAATGGTGGAAGGATATGCGGATACGCTGGAACGGTTTGAGAACGAAATAAGTTTTTACATAAAAGGACAATAAAAGGAGAGATGACATGAATTACGTTATGTCTAATGACGGTACCCGTATTTTTTATGAAAAGAAAGGGACTGGTCCGGCTGTCATTCTTGTAGCTGCCGCAGCTTCCGATCACAACGATACAACGCGTCTTGGAGGGTTTCTGTCTGAACATTTCACCGTGTACAATTATGACCGGCGGGGACGGGGCAGCAGTACGGATACGGCTCCCTATGCCGTTGAACGTGAGATCGAAGATATCGATGCCCTTATTCAGGAGGCGGGCGGCAGCGCGTATTTATTCGGAAGTTCCTCGGGCGCTGTTCTGGCACTGGATGCGGCGAGCAGACTTGGCGGCAGTAAAGTTAGTAAACTGTTTCTATACGAGCCGCCGTTTATCATTGACGACAGCCGCGCACCCGTACCGGCGGAATACGTGCAGCATTTGAATGCGCTGATGGCCGGGAGCAGGCGCAGCGAAGCCGTAGAGTATTTCATGACAGCAGCGCTGGGCATCCCCGCGGAATATGTAGAATTCATGAAGGCAGATCCTTCTTGGCAGGTCATGGAGGGCATGGCGCATACATTGGCCTATGACGGCATGATTATGGGGAGCACGCAATCCGGCCAACCGCTGCCGACGGATCGCTGGGATGTCGATGTCCCGGTCATGGTGATGACGGGCGAGAACAGCGGAGCTATGTTCCATGGGGCCGCGAGCGCATTGGTCGACTTGCTCCCTCAGTGCGAGCACCGAATGCTGCCTGGTCAGGACCATTCTGCCGTCGTGATGGCGCCGGAAGTGCTAGGTCCCGAGGTGTCGGGTTTTCTGTTGCCTTCGGCAAATCAAATTCCGGGATAAGCGTGCTTGGCTCATCAAGAAACCGTGCCCCTTTTAGGGCCACGGTTTCTTTGTTTCCCGTTCCCGTCGAAGTATTATTCGGTCTTCTCAAACGGCTCAATACAATGATGAAAGGCGCTGGTGCGAAACGGGCCGCGCCGTAATACAAAATGGACCTTGGAGCTGCAGTTGAAAACGCCACCGAGCAATCAATACCCTGAGATGCACCTGTTTGCACGGATTGTCAACGGTTATTTGGAAGATCTTAGGACAAGACCTATATGATGATGCTATAATTCTTATTAAGGACAAAGTGCGGTGGAGCGATCACGGCGTAGCCTCTCGTAAAGGGGGTGATACCATGATCGCCCTTGTGGAGCTGCTCGATATTCTCAAAGGTATTGCGACCATTCTGAGCATTGTGCTCAGTGTACGGAAGCTGTATCGCTGGATTCGTCGAAAGCTAAACAAGCGAAAACCCACCGTATAAAGGTTAGCGGCCTTCGGTGGGTTCTTCGTTAAGCTATCAAGTTAACTGAGCACGCCGTGGGGTTCCCCACAGCCTTTGTTCCTAAAGCCTTCACCGTTGGCGCGGTGAAGGCTTTATTTTTTATTATAGTTTGTATTACCTTGGGTTATACCTGTTTATAGTGCATATACGATGTATATATAACACAATCACTCTCTGTAATCATAATACCACAAAAGTGTTGACGTCGAACACAAAACTGAATACTTTTGTGTTCAGTTTCCTGAATATTACTCTCAAATGCGCCTTAAAACAACCAACTCTCCTTTCCTAAAAGGTACAAGTTACCAACGGAGAGTCTCTTTCCTACGGTGGACGGCGGTGAATTCGCATGGCCTGCTTTTTGCCATGACAAGCAAAGATTTTCTGGCCTGAGCAGGTATCACGATAAGTAATGACAAGGGGAAAATCCAAGCAAAATCTTGTCCCAGCAAAATAAGTAAATTTTATTAAAAATAAATCCATGTTATATTAAATTTACTAACGCCTTTGGAGAGGGGATAGGATTCATGAGTGGTTTGAAGGAAATTGCAAAGCTCGCGGAGGTCTCGGTGTCTACGGTGTCCAACGTGCTGAACGGGCGCAAGAACGTGGGGCGGGAGACGAGGGAGCGGGTGCTGAGGTTATGCTCGGAGCACGGCTATTTTCCGCAAAAGTCAACCAAATCCGATAAAAGCAACACGATTATATTCGTTTTCAGCGACTTTGATCGCGATTATTATTTAAAAATCATCAAGGGGATCAGCCATTGCCTCACGGAGAATGGATATGACCTCATCATCTGCACGAATAAATCCAGCACCAATTTTATGCGCAGCAAGTTTGCAAGCGGTACCATAAGCCTCGACCGGAACATGACAGACGAATATTTAGTCTCGGTAGCCACGCCGCAGTTCCCCGTCGTTCTCATGGATCGGATTATCGATAACGAGTATGCCAATACCAAAAGCGTGATCGTGGACAATTACCCCGTGATGTGCGAAATGGTTCAGGCGCTGGTGGATAAACAGTTCAGAACCTTTGGATATATTGGCGGACTGGAGTTTACCCTGGATCATAAGGAACGCTTCGCCGGATTTATGGATACGCTTTCGAAGAATGGCATCGCGTTTGACAGGCGGAATTACTTCCATGGCGATTACAGCGAGGAAAGCGGATATCAGGCGGCCAAGATCCTGATCCTGAGCAACGCATTGCCGGAAGTACTGGTCTGCGCTAACGACAATATGGCTCTGGGCGCGATCAAAGCTTTGGAAGAGAATGGCATACGGGTGCCGGAGGACATATCGATCACCGGCTTCGATAATTCGGACGCGGCGGCGATGGCCGGCTTGACGACCATTGCGATCCCGCGTTATGAAAGCGGTTATTTAGCGGCGAAGGAGCTGCTCGAGATGATCAAGGGCACGACGGGCAGGGAGCCCTTTAAACTGAATGCCACGATCCAGTGGAGAAAAACGGTGAGATAAACTTTATTTTTGCGACTAGTAAAATATCATAGATTTTACTAGTTTTTTTACTTAGTATTTTTATGAAAACGTGTACATTTTTTATTGACATTCTAGGTAAACCGCCCTATGATGGGTTTGTAAACGTTTTACTTTATAGAGTCCTTGAGGGGGAGGCGTGTCACTTGAAAAAAGTAAAAAAGGTATTGAGCATACTTACGGCAACGGCTTTGGTTGCGACACTCGCGGCCTGCGGCGGTACATCTGACAAAGATTCTGGAGCAGCAGCCGGAGGAGATGGGGGAGATAAGCTGAAGAAGATTACCCTTTTCCAATCGAAAGTCGAAATTACGGAACCTCTTGAAGCCTTGGTTAAAACCTATAAAGAAGAAACCGGCAACGAGGTTGAAGTATGGGGTGCCGCGGGCGACGCATATTCGCAGCAGCTGGTGGCGAAGCTCAGCAGCAACCAGGGACCGACGATATTCAGCGTAGCTCCTGGACCCGAGTCCGAGAAGCTGAAATCCTATTTTTCCGATTTGAGCGGCGAGGAGTACGTGAAGAACATTGCGCCCGACATGGAATTGAAGGTAGAAGATAAGACCGTCGGCGTTCCGTACGGCGTAGAAGGCTTCGGTCTCGTATATAACAAGGATCTGGTGGATCCGGCTAACATGAAGGACCTGGATTCCTTCACCAAGACGCTGGAGCAGCTGAAGGCTGACGGCAAGAACGGTTTGAGCCTGTCCCAGGAGGCTTACTTCCTGATCGGGCACATCATCAACACGCCGTTTGCGCTTCAATCCGATCCGCTTGCCTTCATCGACCAGCTGAACAAGGGCGAAGTGAAGATGGCCGACACGAAGGAGTTCCAGGAATGGGCGAAATTCATGGATGTCATCAAGGCCAACACCAAGAATCCGCTGGAAGTGAAATACGATAGCCAGATGGGCGACTTTGCAACGGAAAAAACGGCTATGGTGCATCAGGGCAACTGGAGTTATTCCATGCTTGCGGACTTCGGCGATTTCGGCTCCAAAGTCGGCATGATGCCGTTCCCGCTCGCCGGCAACGATAAGATCGCCGTAGGCGTAGCCAGCTATTGGGTCGTCAACAATCAAGCGGACGCTGAGGAAGTCAAAGCCGCAAACGCTTTCCTGAACTGGCTCTTCACGAGCGAGACGGGCAAGAAGGCCATCGTGGACGATTTCAAATTCATTCCGGCTTTAACGAACATTGAAGCAGGCGATCTGGATCCGTTGTCTCAAGCGGTGCACGAAGCAACCACGAAGGGCGAGACGATCACTTGGGCGCTGAACTTCTTCCCATCGGGTATCATTACCAACGATTTGGCTCCGGCTACGCAGGAGTACTTCATGAACCCGGGCATGACAGGCGAGCAGTTCCTGCAGAAACTCGATGAAGTATGGGCGAAAGCATCGAAATAATCTAATTGAAGCCGAAAGGCAATCATCTGATATCACAATTCCATGAAAACGAAAGCCTAGCCTCAGACGTTCTGATGATGAGCGTTAGGCTTTTGTTTTTTTCTAACACGACTTCAAGGTTTGATGCCGCCTTGCGGGAATCATCCGGAACGGAAAGAAGGTATGGATTATGAGCAAAAGAAAGGATAAAGCCTGGTTTGCCCTGTTTACGGTGCCGCTTCTGTTTATTTTCACGACCGTGGTCATCATCCCGTTCATTATCGGGATCGTGTACTCTTTCGTCAATTGGGACGGCATTCCGGCGAATCCGAAAGTATTCGTAGGGTTCGACAATTACGTTCAGCTGTTCCAGGACGACCGATTCCTGTCATCGGCTTGGCATACGGTTCAATTCACGCTGCTCGCGCTGGTATGCGTCAATGTACTGGGACTGGGCTTCGCGCTGCTGGTGACGACAAAGCTCCGCTCGAGAAATGCAGCGCGGACGATGTTTTTCATGCCGAACCTGATCGGCGGCCTGATTCTGGGTTACATCTGGCAGTTTATTTTTACGGATGCCTTCAGCTTCCTGGGCGAGAAAACCGGGCTCGACAGCGTGTTCTTTAACTGGCTGCTGCATCCGCAGTTTGCCCTGTACGCCATCGTTGCCGTATTCACCTGGCAGCTGGCGGGTTATACGATGATCATCTACATCGCGGGCATCCAGGGGATTCCGGATGAGCTGATGGAAGCGGCGAAGGTCGATGGCGCCAACCTGTGGCAGCGACTGAAGAGCATCGTGTTCCCGCTGTTAATGCCATCGTTCACAATCTGTCTGTTCCTGACGCTGTCCGGAGCGTTCAAAATTTATGACGTGAACCTGTCGTTGACCAAGGGCGGTCCGAGCAATGCGACGGAGATGTTTGCGATGAATATTTTCAACGAAATTTTCGCTTACGGTAATTATGGATTAGGTCAGGCGAAAGCGATTATCTTCTTCCTGATTGTGGCCGGACTCACGTTGACGCAAGTCATCATCACGAAGAGAAGAGAGGTGCAGATGTAATGAAGAAATCAGGCAAATGGCTGCTCGATATCCTGCTGTTCCTCGCCTCGCTGGTCTTCTTGTCTCCGGTCTTCATCATGCTGATCAACTCCTTTAAGGATCGTGCCGAGCTGTATGAGAATGCGCTTGCGCTACCTTCTTCCTTCAGCTTTGAGTATTATAAATCCGCGATGGAGAAGATGAATTTCTTCACGGCGCTAGGTAACTCGCTGTATGTCACCGTCATCTCGGTGATCATCGTCATCGTGCTCGCCTCCATGACGGCATGGATGCTGGTACGGACGGACAATAAGCTGAGCAAGGTCATTTTCTTCACGTTTGTGGCAACCATGCTGATTCCGTTCCAGACGCTGATGATGCCGCTGATGCAGGTGATGGACTGGATTCGCACCAATCTGCACATTCCGATGCTCAACACCCATGAGGGCTTGATCTATATGAACGTCGGCTTTACGTCCAGTATGGCGGTTTTCCTGTACCACGGGTTCATCAAATCCGTGCCCGTTGCGCTGGAGGAGGCGGCTACACTTGATGGCTGCTCCAAGCTGGGCGTGTTCTGGCGGATCGTGTTCCCGCTGCTGAAGAACATCAGCGTGACCATCGCGATCCTGAACGTCATCGCGCTGTGGAACGACTATCTGCTTCCATCGCTGACGCTGTCGGACAAAGGGCTGCGGACAATCCCGCTCTCGACCTTCTACTTCTTCGGAGAATTCACGATCGTGTGGAACCAGGCGATGGCCGGTCTGACGCTGACGATCATCCCGGTTGTCATTTTCTACGTTTTCGCGCAGAAATACATTATCAAAGGAATTGCCGCAGGTGCTGTGAAATGAGGCGGATCATTACGAGAGCCGATGATTATGCTTCCAGCCGTTCCGCCAATGCTGCGATTGCCAAGACCGTTGAGGCCGGATTCATCAAAAATGTGTCCATTATGGCGCCCGGTCCTTATCTTGCCGAGGCCGCGCAGCTGCTGGCGCATCGCAAGGACATCTGCTTCGGCTTCCATATGACGCTGAACGCCGAATGGGATAACGTACGCTGGGGACCTGTTGCCGCGAAGGAACAGGTTCCTTCGCTTGTCGATCGGGCCGGGTACTTCTATCAGGACCCGAGCTTGTTTCAACATCATCCGCCTTCGCTGCAGGAGATCCTTATGGAGTGCGAAGCGCAGCTGGATAAACTGACTGCGGCTGGCTTCAACATTTCTTACGCGGATTCCCATATGCTGCCCGAGCGCTTCATTCCCGGGCTGCAAGCGGAGTTGGACCGATGGATGGAAGCGAAGGGGCTTATAAACCACCACCGATATTACTACAACTTTTTCCCTGGCGGCGTTCCGGACGGGGCTGAGTCGTTTGAAAGGGTGCTCGGCGGCCTGACGGACGAACAGTACTTCTTCCTGTCCCATCCGGCGCTGTATTCGGAGGAAATGGTGCAGTGCGGCAATGCTCAAGTGGATGGGGAGGAGCTGGCACGAGGGCGTGATCAGGAGGCCGCTTTCCTTGCTCGGGAGGACTTGAACGAGATTAGCCAACGTTGGGGCTTCCGTGCCGTGCGATATGATGAAGCGGCGCCGATATCTGGTGTATAATGGAAGGGTCATGATGAATTTATCTTGTTATACAGGGAGAGGCGGAATAGGATGAACACGAACACGGTTCGATTATTGCCAAGAAGTACCCCCGAAAACCAAGGAATCTCATCTCAGTCCATCAAACGTTTTATCGGCTCGATTCAGGAGAAGGAGCTTGAGCTCCACAGCTTCATGCTGGTTCGGCACGGGCATTCCGTCGCGGAGGGCTGGTGGAAGCCGTACGACGCGGACAAACCGCATATGCTGTTCTCGCTAAGCAAGAGCTTTACCTCCACCGCGATTGGACTCCTGGTCCAGGAGGGCCGGATTACGCTGGAGGATCGGGTGATCGGCTTTTTCCCCGAAAATACGCCGAAGGATCCGTCCCCGAATCTGTCCGCGATGACGATACGCGATTTGCTGATTATGGGAACGGGACATGCCCAGGAGCCTCCCATCCAGTCCGATACTTGGGTGGATGATTTCTTCAAGCAAGCAGTCGAGCATGAACCTGGAACCCACTTTGTATATAACAGCGCAGCGACGTACATGCTCTCGGCCATTCTGCAGAAGGTCACCGGCATTACGCTGCTGGATTATTTGCAGCCCCGTCTGTTCGAACCGCTCGGCATTCAGGGGGCTGCATGGGAAAGCTGCCCGCAGGGAATCAACACCGGCGGCTGGGGTCTTAAGCTGAAGACCGAGGACATCGCCAAGTTTGGCCAGCTCTATCTTCAGAAGGGAGAATGGGATGGCCAGCGCTTGATTCCGGAGGCTTGGATTGAAGAAGCGACCTCCAAGCAGATATCCAACGGACCTGCGGATTCCACTTCGGACTGGACCGAAGGATACGGCTATCAATTCTGGATGTGCCGCCATGGAGCATACCGCGGCGACGGCGCGTTCGGACAATTCTGCATCGTGTTCCCGGAGCAGGATGCAGTCCTGGCGATTACTTCCGGCCTTGGAGATATGCAGGCCGTGCTGAATGAGGTATGGGAGCATCTGCTGCCGGCGATGGGAGCAGATCCGCTGCCGGCCGATGCCGATGCGGAAGCCTCCCTTGCCGGAACGCTGCAAGCGCTTAAGCTGGATCCGCCAAGCGAGGAGGCGTTATCTCCGATTGAGAAGGACGTATCCGGGATCGTCTATGATCTCGAAGAGAACGAGGAGAAGCTTCATTCGTTCTCCATCCGGTTTGAAGAGGATGGCGGGGTGATGGAGCTTACGGGGGAACATGGCGTCAACTCGATTGCCCTTGGCCGGAGCGAGTGGAAGTCGGGAACCACGAAGCTGATCATGATGGCGGATAACGAGTATGCTGCCTCCATGACCTGGAAGGATGACCGGACGCTGCAGCTGATCGTCAGGCTGACCGAGACGCCGTTCTACTTAACGACGGAATGCACCTTCAGCGAGGAAGGCATTCATCTTGCCTACTGGATGAACCAATCGTTTGAAGGCAAGGTAGTCCGGGAGATTAAGGGCAAAGCCAGGGCATAATGCCGATAAAACAAGGTATCAAAAACCTCTCCATGATCATGGAGAGGTTTTTTTGGCATGCCGTATTCAGAACCGTTCCGACACCACCTTCGGCTGCGTGAACAAGAGCAGGTAGTCGCGGCCGCCGGCTTTGGAATCCGTGCCGGACATATTGAAGCCGCCGAACGGGTGGGTGCCCACCAAGGCGCCGGTGCATTTCCGGTTCAAATACAGGTTGCCGACATGGAAATCGCGCCGTGCCTGCTCCAGATGCGCGCGGTTGTTCGAGATCACCGCGCCGGTCAGCCCATAATCGGTATTATTGGCGAATTGAATCGCTTCGTCGAAGGAGGCTGCCTTCGTGAAGGCCACCACTGGGCCGAAGATTTCCTCCTGGGAAATACGGGCAGTGCTGTCCACGTCCGCAAAAATCGTAGGCTGAATGAAATACCCCTCCGGATCGCCCGGAAATCCGCCGAGTACCAGCTTGCCCTCGCTTTTACCGATTTCGATATAGTCGAGAATTTTACGGTACGCCTTATCGTCGATGACGGGTCCCACCTGAGCCTCGGCATGGGAGGGGCTTCCGATCACCAGCTTCTTGGAGCGCTCGATGACCTTCTGCAGCACGGTATCATAGACGTCCTCATGCACGATGGCTCTGGAGCAGGCGGAGCATTTCTGGCCGGAGAAGCCGAAGGCCGAAGCGGTAATCGCATCCGCAGCAAGGTCCAAATCGGCTTCGTTGTCCACGATGATGGCGTCTTTCCCGCCCATTTCGGCGATGACGCGCTTGATCCATCGCTGCCCCGGCTGCGTTTTGGCCGCACGCTCTTGAATTCGCAGTCCAACGTCGCGGGATCCCGTAAAGCTGACAAACCTGGTCAAAGGGTGATCCACCAAATAATCGCCCACTTCCTGACCCGGACCAGGCAGGAAGTTAACGACACCCGGAGGCAGGCTGACTTCTTCCAGAAGCTGCACGAATTTGGCGGCTATGACCGGGGTGGTGCTCGCCGGCTTCAGCACAACGGTGTTGCCGGAGACGATGGCCGCCGTGGTCATGCCGGCCATAATCGCGAGCGGGAAGTTCCACGGCGGAATGACGATGCCGACGCCAAGCGGGATGTAATCGAGATGATTCTCTTCCTCCTCGTGGACCGTCAGCGGCTGGGGCGCGCTCAGGCGCTGCATTTCGCGGGCATAGAACTCCATGAAATCAATCGCTTCGGCCGTATCCGCGTCCGCTTCGGCACGCGTCTTGCCGGCTTCGAGGGTCATCAGCGCGGAGAACTCGAGCTTGCGCCGCCGCATGATCGCCGCGGCCTTGAACAGGTAGCGTGCCCGCTCATTCGGCTCGGTGTGCTTCCACGTCTCGAAGGTACGCGCCGCCGTCTGAATGGCTTGCTCGGCAAGCTCGGTATCCGCTTGGGACACCACGCCGATAACCTGGCGTTTGCGCGACGGATTGACCGATTTTGCGGTACGTTCCGTATGGATTTTGGCACCGCCGATAACCAAGGGGTACGATTGGCCAAGCTCGGCTTCGACCCCGGATAACGCCGCATCGTATAACCTGTTGTTCCACTCGTTGTTGAAGTCCATAAATGGTTCGTTCCGAAAAGGTGCTCGCATGGGAGGCCCCTCCTTAACATGATATGAATCGAAGCTTCAGGCCGATGGTCCAGCTGCGGATCGTCATGGTGGCATGGTTAGCATCTCCTGGTGAAAACCTCTATTTAAATATGTATGTCTTCCTGCATGCCGTCATGATTTTTGCATATGAGTTAGATAGAGTGCATTTTGGTTTACCTTGCAAAGGGGGCGCGCGCATGGACGGAACCGAGCTGTACCGTAAAGTGATCCTGACGGTGTCCGGCAATAAACTCGTGAAATGGCTGTCGATCAAGTACGGCCGGAAATTGGCTGGCCGATTCATTGCCGGCGATACCTTGGATGAGGCGCTGGACGAAATCGAGAGGCTGAACGCGAAGGGCATTCTCGTTACGCTGGATCATTTGGGGGAGGGCATTACGACGCTGGACGAAGCGGCCGGGTACCGAGAGGAATATTTGAAGCTGGTGGAAGGGATTGCGAAGCGCGAAGTGCAATCGAACGTATCCTTGAAACCGACACAGATGGGCATGGCCCTGGACCCCGAGAAGGCTTACGAAAACATCAGGTCAGTGGTAAGAAAGGCAAAAGAGTACCGGAACTTCGTTCGCCTGGACATGGAGGATTCGCCGTATACCCAGGCGACCATCGATATGACGCTCCGCCTCCATAAGGAGGGGCTGACGAATGTGGGGACCGTGATGCAGGCCTACTTGTTCCGTACGGAGGAGGACGTGAAGAACCTGCTCAGGGCCGGCGTTAATCTGCGGCTGGTGAAGGGGGCGTACAAAGAACCGGGGACCATCGCCTTTCAGCAGAAGCGGGAGGTCATTGACAACTACAAGAAATTGATTAAAATGCATTTCGACCAAGGTTCCTACGTCGCGATTGCCTCGCATGATGACAACATCATCGACTGGGTGAAGGTATTTGCCGAACAGAGTCGCATCGACAAACAGGACTATGAATTTCAGATGCTGTACGGACTGCGGATGAACGATCAAGCAGCGCTTGCGCAGGACGGCTACCGTATCCGGTGTTATATGCCCTACGGAACGATGTGGTATCCGTATTTCACCCGGCGGCTGGCGGAGAAGCCGGCCAACCTGATGATGGTGCTTAAGAATATGTTCAAGTGAGCGCGATCCGATTAAAGAACCCCGTCAAAACCGCCTGATGAAATAAGTGGCTTTTTGACGGGGTTCTTTATGGTTTCAAAAAAACAGCATCAGACTGCCTTGAAGTCTGCCATTCGTGTATTAACGGCTGAGCTGTCGATAACGTCGAACCGACATTGGAAGGAATATCGCAATTAGCGCGATAGGCCATACGATCGACAGCATGACCGAATGCTCTGACATCCACGAGTTTCCTTGCCAACCCGGATTTAAGAACAGTTCCCTGGCTGATGAAGACGTTGCCGATAACGGATTCCACTCGGCGATTGCCCCTAGCCAAGCCGGCATCGTAGAAGGATCAACGAAGACGTTCGACAGAAATCCCACTGGCCAGACCAACAATTGTACGGCGGATACGATGTGAGGGCTTTTGGCTATCAGGCCAATGTAAATGCCGACCCAAAGCAACGCAAACCGGAGAAGCAGTAGTAGCAATACCGCTAATAAGGCATTGCCCAAGCCGTCATGCCAACGCCAGCCCAGCAGGAGACCGGATGCGATGAGCACCGCCAGCCCGATAACAGAGTTCAGCATATCAGCAGCACAACGTCCGATTACAACGGCGGAAGCGTTCATGGGCATCGAACGAAAACGGTCTGTTACCCCTTTTGAAGCATCTGAGGTGACCGCCATTACGGTGCTTTCTACCCCGAAGAGCATCGTCATGGCATACATGCCGGGCATCAGGAATTCAAAATATGCTCCCCCATCAGGGACGACGATCGCTCCACCGAAGAGCAGACCGAACATGAGAACCATCAAAACGGGAAATAACCAGTTGATGATGATAACGCCTGGTTGTCCCCGCCAGTGCAAGAGTTCGCGTTGAGCAAGGACCCATACATCACTGATCGTATAACGGAATCTCGTTCCAAGTGAGTGGGAGACTGCAGCAGGTTCGATATCTTGTGGATTGGGAATCATTCTGCCACCTCCTGTGTCTGCAAGACTTCTGGCCTGCCCGTAAAGTGGATGAATACTTCATCGAGCGTCGGCCTCCGCAGGACAATATCTTTAGGTTCAATTCCGGCATCGGAAAAGGCGGCAGCAGCTCTAACCAGCGATCCTGTGCGGTCCGTCACCGGCACGCTTAACCGGTTCCCGGTTTCGTCAATCATAATGGACGGCCCGGCTATCTGCTGGAGCATGGGGATGGCGTTGTTGAAGTCATGGCTATTGTATAGGACGACTTCCAGCCGATCCCCGCCGAAGGAGGATTTCAGTTCATCCGACGTTCCCTCGGCGATGATGCGTCCGGATTTAAGTATGGATATGCTGTCGGCGAGTTGATCGGCCTCCTCTAGATATTGGGTTGTCAGCAGCACGGTGGACCCCGCATCTCTCAAAGATCGAATGGATTTCCATACCTCCTGCCTGGCTAGGGGATCGAGGCCAGTCGTCGGCTCGTCGACAAAAAGAACCTCCGGCGACACGATTAAGCTTGCAGCCAGATCAAGGCGCCGCCGCATGCCGCCGGAGTATTTAGCGACCTGCATATTTCCGGCATCGGTAAGCTCAAATTGGTTCAACAATTCTTCTGCGCGCGATCGAGCTTGCCTTGAGGTTAATCGGCTTAAACGTCCGAACATTTCTAGATTCCTCCTTCCCGTAAGAAGTTCATCGATGGCGGCATACTGACCAACCAAGCCGATCTTTTCACGTACCCTGTGACCCTGGGTTTTTACATCAAATCCGGCAACGGCCGCACTCCCGCTGTCGGGCTGGAGCAGCGTCGTGAAGACTTTGACGGCTGTCGTTTTACCGGCCCCGTTAGGGCCGAGTAGTCCGTAAATCGTTCCCTTCGGAACTCCTAGGGTGAGTCCGTTCAGTCCGGGTCCTTCCTTCAAGCCTCCGTAATGCTTGGTTAAATGATGGGCTGCTATCGCAAGCTCACCTGATACCATGGCTTAGTCCTCCTTCAATGAAACTCGAGTGAGAGTGGCAGAGATGAGATATCATTGGCATGCCAACACCATCTCGTACATCATACCGTACAGTGTACGATTTGTGTGTGCGCTTTGTCAATCCTTGATTTGGAAGCCCATGTATAAATTCGGGATGTTTCATTACGTAAGGCGTTGTATGTTAAAATGTCGATATATTAATTTCGGATAGGAGTCAATGCGGATATGAGCGTTAACAAACGAGGAAATGATCCTGCTCGAGGCTTGAATCTTCTGTGGGGCCCTCAGTCGGTTCCGGGACGCACGGGGCTGACGATTCGGAAAATCGTGTTGGCAGGGATGGAAATCGCGGATGTTGACGGCATCGAGCAGTTGTCGATGCGCAAAGTGGCAGAGCGGCTAGGCGTAGGGGCTATGTCCTTGTATACCTATGTTCCCGGGAAATCCGAGCTGCTGGAGTTGATGCTGGATACGGCGAACGCTGACCTATACGCCTCAGAGAATATTTTATCGGACTGTAAGGGAGATTGGCGCGAAGCGGTCCGTTTTATCGCGAAGACGAATTGGGATCTTTGCATGAGACACCCGTGGATCGTGGATTTAACCGGCAGGAGACCGGTTCTAGGCCCTAACTTGATTCTGAAGTACGAGCTGGAGCTACGTGCTATGGAGGGTATCGGCTTGACCGATATCGAGATGGACTCTACCTTATCACTCATACTTATGCATGTGGAGAGCTGCGCCAGATTGAGAAACAGCATGGTCTCTACGCAAATCAACACGGGAATGGACGACGATGAATGGTGGCTTAGCTATTCGCCGGCTCTGGCAAGAATTGTGGAGTGGGAGAGGTTTCCGGTTGCATCCCGCGTTGGAGAAGCTGCCGGTCAGGCACACCAGAATGCATACAATCCGGAGCATGCTTATGCTTTTGGGTTGGAGCGGATCATCGAAGGAACCGGAGTATTAATTGAGAACGGGAAAACTGCCCAATCCAAGGGAAACGGGGACAGTAGCTCTCTGTAGCTGCTGTCCCTAGAAATGATAATACGCCTCCGAGCAATCCATCAGGAAGGAACGCTCCAGCGGCAGACTGCCTAACCGCTTCCGGCTAATGTGCTGATGCTGATTGGCCTCTAGATCGGCGAGGGCCGATACCGCCAACAGCATCCGTACGGATCCCCATTGCTGCTTTTGGACATAGCGAATGGCTTCCATCACGTGCATGCCTCTCAGCCTTGAGAATACGGATGCCCAGCGAACCAGATCCGCAAACTCTCTCGTGCTGGGCAGCGCATATTCGGCATACCCGGATGCGTTTTTACAGCTGATTTTGAACAAGCCGCAGTTCCTGCTGTGATCGCTCCAGGGGATAAAACGTTCAGCCGAACCCCGGTCGAAACGAAATATCTCCATATGGCGGATAGTCTCTTCACCTAATGCAGGCACTGCGGTTTCGATGACGGGTGTAAGTGCTGCCTCGATGAGTTTCGTCATGATATGATCTACGCTCCTTTATAAACATGTTATATGCACGGCAAATAGGCCTGGTGAGCAGAGATACCCCGCTCTCCAGGCCTATTTATGGTTAGAGGCCCAATTCCGGCGGCCGCTATGCCAAAGCTTGGACGGTATTCTCTCTCAAAACGCTCCTACGAGGTTAGCTGACGGATTCGGGCTGAGAGCACCCTACCACTGGGCCCTTTCGATCCTTGGCGCAGCGGATTCACCCCATTCACCAATCGAAAATTTGGCGATTTTGGTTCCCCCGTCTCCCGGTCTGTCGGGAGCTCAGCGAATAACATGTGTTTCTTAAATAGATGCACTGAATCATACGCCGGACGAACGCAAAAGTAAATGACCGTTTGTGACGCGTACACTCTGAAAATAGATGAAAACGGCAAAAGAAAACGCGTACAAACCATCCTGTCATCTATTATCGTGGCAAAATCTCGGTATCTCGTTGGATTGCGATAAATACGAGAAAACAAGAGAAATACATAGTATAGAGCAGTATTCGGAAGATAAAAACGAAATACTGCTTGGTTCCTGTTCGACACAACGCCAGATGTGTTTTTGCTCACATTTACATCCTGCAGGGCCGGTCGTATGATACGAACTATGAGTTGACGGTCATCAACGACCAAGGCTTACGGACAGTCGTTCCATAAAGATCTAAAGGCAGTGTGAGAGCTGCGCCGGGTTCATTATGGATCGAATCTTAGGAGAAGGTACCATGGGCCTTGCTGAGATTTGAAGGTAGAGGCGACTCTCACCGCGTAAACCTCCTGTCGCTGCTGTTATGCCCAGTCGGACGACAAGTCAAATCGCAATAAAATTACTGCTACTCGTATTCAATTTTCGCTGAGTCCTTGAATGGAAAAGGAACGGGGGAACCAGTCGGGAGATAAATCTGATCTCTCTGGGGTGAATCCTATAGACAAGATAACGGTCTATGGGTAGGGCGACTCTCACGCCCGAATCCGTCAGCTAACCTCGTAAGCGTATCGAGAGAGGCAACGATTGTCGTGGACTTGGGCTACGGTGTATTTCACCGTGTCCTGTTAAGAAGCCTGCGGGAAGAGTTCTTCTCTTTCCGCAGGCTTCTTTGTTGTTGCCTTCTCTTTCTGACCTTAGGAGGAGAAACGAAGATGGAGAAACCACAGGAATACATCCTGGTATCCGCGCCGAACAAGGCCGGGGAGGAATTCGTCCGCCAGCTGATGCACAAACGTGTTCCGTTTGCGGCCATAGCCAACAACCGGGCTGAGCAGCTGAGGCTGCGAGAACTGGGCTGCAAACCCATCATTTTGATTGATACAAGAGACGAGCAGACCTGGATCATTCCCGAGTTTCCCGTCAGCAAGGTGTTTCTGTTCGAAAGCAGCTTGAATCTGTGCTGCCGCTATTTACGGATCTGCCGGACATGGACCGCGGAGTCGATTTATGTGATCACCCATTCCGGCAATCCGCGCTTGATATACAAAGGGCTGGGTGCCGATGTGGTGCTTCATACGAATCATCATCAGGTGTCCTTTCTGATGGCAGCCGTTATGAGCTAAGCGTTTGGACTGACGCCACAAGAGTTAGGGGAGGTTACATTCATGCAGGATTTAGTTATGGTACTCATTTTGGGAGGAACCTACGGACTGCTCATGCTGTTTATGTCCTGGTGCGGGCGCGTGGTTTCGGAACCGGAGGCTGATCAGCCGTGATGATCATGTTGATATTCACGATTTTTATTTTTCTCTATTTGATTTATGCGCTGATTCACCCTGAAAAATTCTAGGGAATCGGCTGAAGGAGGAAGGCATTCGTCATGGGCATTTTACAAATTGCCATCGTTATACTCGTTCTGGTGCTGCTGGTCAAGCCGCTGGGAACTTATCTATATCAGGTGTTTCGCAATGAAAGCAATGGAACGGACAGATGGTTCTCCTGGGCGGAGAAACCGATCTTTGCTCTGATCGGCTTAAAAGAACGCAAGGGGATGACATGGAAAGGATATGCCGTCAGCTTTGTGTTGACGAATATCGTGCTGGTTGCGGCGGGCTACTTGATTCTGCGGCTGCAGAAGGTGCTGCCGCTGAACCCGAACGGCATCGGCCATATGGAACCGACCTTGTCGTTCAACACCATTATCAGCTTCATGACCAATACGAATCTTCAGCATTACAGCGGCGAGTCGGGATTGTCTTATCTGGCCCAGATGGCCGTCATTACGATGATGATGTTCACGTCCGCGGCGACCGGGCTGTGCGTGGCGATTGCTTTTATCCGGGCGGTGACCAGCAAGGGCATGACCGTCGGCAACTTTTTTGAGGACTTCGTTAAGGCGCATACCCGGGTATTCATTCCGGCTGCCTTCATCATTGCGATGGCGCTGGTGGCGCTGCAGGTGCCGCAGACACTGAAGCCTACGCTCAGCGTCACGACGCTGGAAGGTAGCGAGCAGCAAATAGCGGTGGGTCCGGTGGCCGCGCTCGAATCGATCAAGCATCTTGGCACCAATGGGGGCGGGTTTATGGGGGCCAACTCGTCGCATCCGTTCGAGAACCCGTCCCCGCTGACCAATGTGATCGAGATTCTATCCATGTGGTGCCTCGGGGCGGCGCTTCCTTACACATTTGGTTTGTTCGGGAAGAGCCGCAAGCAGGGCTGGATTATTTTCTCGGTAATGATGACCTTGTTTATCGGCTTCCTGTCCCTGAACTACGCTGCCGAAACCAACGGCAACCCGGCATTAAACCAGCTGGGCATCGACGCCTCGCAAGGCAGCATGGAGGGCAAAGAGTTCCGGTTCGGGATCGCCCAATCCTCCCTGTTTACGACGGTGACAACCGCAGCCACGACCGGGTCGGTCAACAACATGCATGATACGCTCACGCCGCTCGGCGGGATTACGCCGCTGTCCCTGATGATGCTGAATTCCGTTTTTGGCGGAAAAGGCGTCGGGCTGATGAATATGCTCATGTACGCGATCCTGGCGGTGTTCCTGGCCGGTCTTATGGTTGGCCGTACCCCCGAATTTCTCGGCAGAAAAATCGAGGCCCGGGAAATGAAGCTGGTTGCGGTTGTCATTCTGGTACACCCATTGATTATCCTTGCTCCTACGGCGCTCGCGCTCATGACGGATGCGGGACAGGCGGGCATTGCCCATTCGGGCTTTCACGGCATCTCGCAGGTGCTTTACGAATACACGTCATCCGCGGCCAATAACGGCTCCGGGTTTGAGGGCCTTGCGGATAACACGCCGTTCTGGAACATCAGCACTGGACTGGTCATGCTGATCGGGCGCTACATTTCGATGATCGCCCTGCTGGCGGTTGGCGGCTCGCTAATGCGGAAGCAGTGGGTTCCCGAGACGCTCGGGACGTTCCGGACAGATAATAAGCTCTTTGCCGGCATTCTCATCGCGGTGGTCCTGATCATCGGTGCCTTGACCTTCCTGCCTGTGCTGGTGCTGGGACCGATTGCCGAGCATCTGACGATTCGTTAAATAGAAAAGGTGGCCTATTACCATGAATAATACGAGAAAAAGAGCGATGTCCCAAGAGATGGTCCGTCAGGCGCTGAAGGACAGCTTCACGAAGCTGAATCCCGTCCTGATGATGAGAAATCCGGTCATGTTTGTCGTGGAAGCCGGGACTCTGGTCGTGCTGCTTATGACGATATTTCCGTCCTATTTCGGTACCGAGGGCAGTAGCAGATTTAACCTGACCGTATTCGTCATCCTGCTGTTTACGCTGCTGTTCGCTAACTTCGCAGAGGCGCTTGCCGAAGGGCGCGGCAAGGCGCAGGCCGATTCCCTTAAGCAGTCGAAGCAGGAAATGACGGCCCGCAAAGTGATGGAGAACGGCGGGGTACAATCCGTGCCGTCCACGGATCTGCGCAAAGGGGATATCGTGATTGTCGCGCAGGGCGAGATGATTCCCGGGGACGGGGAAGTGATTGCGGGCCTTGCATCCGTTGACGAATCGGCGATTACCGGGGAGTCCGCCCCCGTCATTAAAGAAGCCGGAGGAGATTTCAGCTCAGTCACGGGGGGCACCCGGGTTGTCAGCGATACGATCCGCATCCGGATTACGAGCGATCCGGGGGAATCGTTTATCGACCGGATGATCTCGTTGGTCGAAGGGGCCTCCCGGCAGAAAACGCCAAACGAAATTGCGCTGAATACGCTGTTGATCGTCTTAACGCTGATCTTCCTGATCGTGGTTGTGACGCTGGCACCGATCGCGAAGTATCTTGGCATCGAGTTGACCGTTCCGGTGCTGATCTCGCTGCTGGTATGTCTGATCCCGACCACGATCGGGGGGCTGCTGTCGGCGATCGGGATTGCCGGCATGGATCGGGTAACGCAGTTCAACGTGCTGGCGATGTCCGGCAAAGCGGTTGAGGCCGCCGGTGACATCAACACGATGATTCTGGATAAGACGGGTACCATTACGTTTGGTAACCGGATGGCCAGCCGATTGATTCCCGTCGGCGGCGAGTCGCAGGCATCGGTGTCCCGGTGGGCCGCGGTGAGCTCGCTGCAGGATGAGACGCCGGAAGGACGGTCGGTGTTGGAGCTGCTGAGGAAGGAAGGTTTCGCAGTGGATGAGAGCATGGCGGATGGGGCGGAATTCATCGAATTTAAGGCGGAAACTCGGATGAGCGGCATGGACCTGAGGGATGGCCGGAAAGTCCGGAAGGGCGCGGTGGATGCCGTCAAGGCGTGGGTGCAGTCGCAAGGAGGCCCCCTCCCTTCGGATTTGACGCCAAATAGCGACGCCATCGCCACAGAGGGAGGAACCCCGCTTGCTGTCGCCGTGGATAACCGCATCTATGGTTTGATCTACCTGAAGGATACCGTGAAGCCGGGCATGAAGGAACGGTTTGACCAGCTGCGCCGGATGGGCATCAAGACGATCATGTGCACGGGCGACAACGCGCTCACCGCAGCGACGATTGCCCGTGAAGCGGGCGTCGATGATTTCATTGCGGAGAGCAAGCCCGAAGACAAGATTGCCGTCATCCGCCGAGAACAAGCCGAAGGCAAGCTGGTGGCGATGACCGGGGACGGGACGAACGATGCCCCGGCGCTGGCCCAGGCCGATGTGGGGCTGGCGATGAACAGCGGCACCACCGCAGCCAAGGAAGCGGCCAATATGGTGGATCTGGATTCGGATCCGTCGAAGATTATCGAGGTGGTCTCTATCGGCAAACAGCTGCTGATGACGCGCGGCGCGCTGACCACCTTCAGCGTCGCGAACGATGTCGCCAAATATTTTGCGATCATTCCGGCGATGTTCGCGGCTGCTATTCCAAGCATGAACGTTCTCAATGTCATGGGACTGGGTTCTCCCATGTCGGCGATTCTGTCGGCGCTGATCTTTAATGCCATCATCATTCCGCTGCTGATTCCGCTTGCGATGAAGGGTGTGGCCTATAAGCCGATGAGCTCGTCGAAGCTGCTGCAGCGCAATGTGTTGGTCTACGGATTAGGCGGCGTGATCGTGCCGTTCATCGGGATTAAGCTGATTGATATGATCGTGCATCTCTGGATTTAGGCGGAAGCATCGCAGCTGGCCTATCGAGATATCCCGGTCTGCTATTTAAGGAAGATATAGAAGAAGGGATCGATGAACCATGAATAAGCCATTGCAGAAATCATCGCCGGCGCCTCGCGCCGGGGTGGGCGCGGCCCGTGTCTCGCTGGGCATGGCCCTGAGAACGAGTCTTGTATTTATCGTGTTATGCGGAATTCTTTATCCGCTGGTCACGACGGGAGCGGCGCAGCTGCTCATGCCGAAGCAAGCCGGCGGCAGTTTGGTCACGGATCGGGGCGGAAAGGTGGTCGGATCGGAATTGATCGGCCAGGACTTTGCGGAGCCGCAATATTTTCACGGCAGGGTGTCCAGCATTGAATACAACGGGGCCGGCTCAGGCAGCAATAACTATGCCCCTTCCAATCCGGATTTAGTTGAACGAACGAAGGCCTCGATTGAAGCATGGGCGAAGAACAACCCGGATGTTCCGGTGAGTGAGGTGCCGATCGATCTGGTAACGAATTCCGGCTCCGGATTGGATCCTCACATTTCGCCGCAGGCTGCGAGCATTCAGATTCCGCGGATCAGCAAGCTGACCGGAATTGCGGAAGCAGAGCTTGATCAGCTGGTAAAGGAATATACGGAGGGACGGGATTTGGGCGTATTCGGTGAACCTCGCGTGAATGTGTTGAAGCTGAATCTGGGTCTCCAAGAGCTTCTTAACTGATCATGGATCCCTTTCGGAGAAAATCGCCGGAGGAGCTCTTAAGGTCGATTTCCAAGCTCCATCAAGGACGGCTCAAGGTATATATCGGGGCCGTGAGCGGATCGGGAAAAACCTATCATATGCTTCGCGAAGGGCAGACCTTGAGGCTGCAAGGCATCGATGTCGTCATATGTGCGGTATCCACGATGCAGCGCCCGGAAACGGTGGAGCAGGTCCGGGATCTGGAGCGGGTGCCCAGCATTCATTGGATGGAGGACGGCGTGGAGAAGAAAGATCTTGATCTGGATCTGCTGATGCAGCGCAACCCGGAGGTGGTGCTTGTCGATGGGCTTGCCCATGGCAATCGGAAGGGAGCGCGGCATGCCACACGGCTGGGTGACATCCGATTCCTGTTAAGCCGGGGAATCAGCGTCATCACGACGGTTAATGTGTATGAGCTGGAGGACGTGCAGGGCATTGCCTCCAAGCTGACGGGCATTCAAACCAGCCATACCGTACCGGCTGATACGCTGGAGAGCGCCGACGAGGTGGTGCTTATTGACGTAACGCCCGAAACGATGCTGGAACGGGCACAAGGCGGCCTGCTTGGAGGCGGGAGCATATGGAAACAGGGCAATCTAGCCGTACTTCGGGAGTTGACGCTCCGCCTCGTTGCCGAAGGCGTCAGCCATTCACTGGAGCGGTACCGCAAGGAACAGGGGCTCATCGGCCCATCGGGAGCCGATGAGCGAATACTGGTGTCGACCCAATACCATTGGAATGGGTCCATCTATATGCGGCGCGGGCAGCAGATCGCGAAGCGATTAAACGGCGAGCTGTTGGCCGTCACGTTTGTGAAGCCGGGAGTAGAGCTTACCAAAGAACAGGCCGCCTTCAAGCGCTCCATGATGAAGCTCGCGGTGCGGATAGGCGCCAAAATGGAGGAGCTGCCCCTCCGTTCCCGGAGGAAGCTCGCTGACATGCTGGTTCAGTATGCGCTGGAGCACCACGTTACGCGCATTGTGCTCGGCCATTCGAAGCAGACGCGCGTGCAAGAGCTTTGGCAGGGGTCGATTATTCAGGATCTGCTCAAGAAAACGCGCGGAATTGATATTTTTATGGTTGCGGATCGGGCGGAACATGACGGGGAGCGGATCATCCCGGCCCGGCTCCATCCGCAGCGGCTCTCTTCCGAATCGTTTCACCGCTTGAATGAACAGGAGCTGGATCAGAAGATCGAGCAGGTCAAGCGGGGACGGTTCAAGGTATATATCGGCGCCGCCCCGGGCGTAGGGAAGACCTATGCGATGCTGCGGGAAGGCAACGATCTGCTGAAGAAGGGCTTGACGGTTCTCGTCGGTCTGCTGGAGACGCACGGCCGGAAGGATACGCTGTCCCAGGTGGGCAATCTGGAGACCCTCCCGCGAATAAGGGTGGATTACCGCGGATCGCGCCTTGAGGAGATGGATACCGATGAGATCATTCGCCGGAGGCCGGACGTGGTCCTCGTGGATGAGCTGGCGCATACGAACGTGCCCGGAAGCAAGCGCAAGAAACGGTATGAAGATGTGCTGGATATTCTGTCGGCCGGCATCTCCGTCATCACGACCGTGAACGTGCAGCATCTGGAGAGCTTGAATGATGCCGTCGAGCAGATTACAGGCGTTCGAGTCCGCGAGACGATACCGGATCATATCCTGCTATCGGCCGATGAGGTTCAGCTCGTCGACGTGACGCCGGAGTCGCTGCGGCAGCGGATGAAGGACGGGAACATTTATGCGAAAGAGAAGGTTCATCAGGCGCTCAGCCATTTTTTCAAGACGGGAAACCTGATCGCCCTAAGAGAGCTTGCCTTAAGGGAAATTGCGGATGATGTGGACGAGAGGCTGGAGTCCTGGCAGCGCAGCGGCTCGCTTCGGGGGCCGTGGCGGCGCGAGGAGGTTATCTACGTCGTGGTTGCCAGGGGGCCGCAAGCGGAGCGGCTCATTCGCCGCGGCTTCCGGATCGCCCATCGGCTGAAGGCGGCCTGGTATGTGGCATTCCCTCTGAAAGGTCATCACAGCCTGTCTCATGACGACGAGCAGCGCCTGACGGCGCTTCAGACGTTAACGGAGCGTCTTGGGGGCACCTTCACAATGCTGCCGGTAAGAAGGGGGCCGGCATGCGCCTGTCCTGGCCGATTGGTCGCGGCAGCAGACGAGGTTAAGGCGACCCAAATCATTATCGGCCAGCCGCAGATGGCCGGATGGAAGCTATTTTCCAGGCGGAAATGGATCAGGAGCCTGCTGCGATCCTCAAGGCATATGGACGTGCTCGTGGTTGCGGATTACGATCCGCACGTTTGACGGCTGAAGCGCCGGGAGCTGAATATTTTGAGAGGACCGGTGACGCAGAGACTTGGAAATGCTGAAAGTGCAGGAAAAGCAGTGAACGCAGGAATCGCAGAAAACGCGGATAACGCAACAATCCGGAGAACAAAAACACCGGGAACGCTTATTCCAGAGAACAAGAACGCACAGACCGCAGCACGCTCGGAAGCGGAAGAGTGCAAGCATACGCGCAGGCTGGCTTACCAGCGCGTAAGCGAACGGACCACGTCAAGAAGCCCGCTGACCTGTCATTACAGATCCGCGGGCTTTTTTCATGCTGCCAACATGCCTAAAGGCCGACGTACAAGCTTGTCTTATGATTCGCCCGACAGCGTGCGGTCGCCGGTCAAATATTTCTCGGTCAAGATGGAAAGCAGGCGAATGCCGACTTCATTCTCTCCGCCTTCGGGAATGATCAGGTCGGCGTATTTCTTGGAGGGTTCGATGAACGCCTCATGCATCGGCTTGACGGTTGTCAGGTATTGATTATGGATCGACTGGATGGTCCGGCCGCGGTCCTCAATATCGCGTACGACCCGGCGAAGCAGGCGCACATCGGGATCGGTATCCACAAACACTTTAATGTGTAGCAGCTTGCGCAGATTCTCATCGGACAGCACATGCAGACCTTCGATGATGACGATGTTGTTCGGCTTCAGCTCGATGGTCTGATCCGTGAAGCGGGCATGGGCGGTAAAATCATATACCGGTGCGAAAGCGGGTTGTCCGCTTTTTAAAATCCCGAGATGCTCGACGAGCAGCTCGTTGTCAAAAGCGAACGGATGATCATAGTTAATCGCTTCGCGTTCCTCGAAGCTGAGCTCTTTATGATCCTTGTAATAGTTATCCTGCGAAATAAACGTGACTTTATCTGAACCAAGACGGTCAATGACAGAGCGGGCAACCGTTGTTTTGCCCGATCCGGTGCCGCCGGCGATACCAATTATGAGCATGGCGAATCCATAACCCTCCCTAGAGTTTGCAATTTTATTATTGTAGCACAGCATGCGCTTCTTTTCACTATGGGAGCATAGAACAAAAGATGGGATTTCCTCATGTTCTTTATTCTTACCACGGAATAGCGAACCGAATCTGTATGACTTATCATAGAGGATATCATGACTACAATTGAAAATGTTTCGGAGGGATGATCATGCGTTATACCGCTATTTACCCATGCAAGCCCGCCATATACCTTCAGCAGGGAGAGAATCGGGGAAGCGTCGATTGGAGCCGCTATGAAGCTGTGGCCCTGAGCGACACCGTGACCGGGCTTGCCGCGAAGGAAGCGACGGAGGTGCGCGCCTGCTGGAGCGCCGAATGCTTCTACGTGCAGTTTGTTTGCCGGGATTCCCATATCGTCTCGGAGTATCGGCATCGGGATGACCCGCTGTATGAGCAGGATGTCGTGGAGCTGTTTATGGATGAAGCAGGAGAGGGCTTGGAATATATCGAGCTTGAGGTGAGCCCGAACAATGTTGTATTTGATGCGCGGATCCGTAACGATGGGCAAAAGTCGATCACGGACAGCGATGTCGAGTGGGACCTTACCGGCCTTCTGACCACGGTAGAGAACGATGGGAAGGGACATTTGGTTTACGAGTTTCGCATTCCGGCGCAGAACTTTCAGAATCCGCCGGAAGCGGGACGAAGCTGGAACGTGAACTTTTACCGCATTGACGAAGACGACCAAGGAAACCGGGAATATCAGGCTTGGAGCCCCACCGGAGAGGTCAATTACCATATGCCCTCGCGTTTCGGAAGGCTGGAGTTTGTGGATGCCACATAGCATGCACGCCCGGAATCGATTGAACCGATGCCGGGCGTACAACGTTGAACATAGCTTTTTGGGTTGGGTGATGGCTTAATGCCTTACGAGTCCGGTTCAAGCTCACTTAAACCGGTAAGCACGCGGTTCATTGAACCAGAAGCTGCCGTCCTGGGAGAAGTCCCGGTATGGGCTTGGGGACACCTCGTCCACCAGCTTCAAGTCTTCTTCGGTCAGCTGCACGTTCAGTGCATTCAGGTTGTCCGCTAGCTGCTGCTCGCTGCGGATGCCGACGATGGGAATGATGCCGCGCTGCAGCAGCCATGCGAGCGCGAACTGCCCCAGCGTGATCCCTTTGTCCGCTGCACGCCGGGCGAGCCATTCAACCTTGTCCAGCTTGGCACGGTTGCCGGGAGCATCCATGTCCATGCGCTCGCCCCGCGAATTAACCGGCAGCGGCTGCCCGGCACGGTATTTGCCGGACAGCCAGCCGCCGTCCAGCGGGGAGTAGGCCAGCGTAGCCAGGCCGTGGCGCTGTGAAGCCGGCAGGATTTCCTGCTCGATATATCGGTTGAAGATGCTGTATGAAGGCTGATTGGTAACGAAGCGCTCCAGGTTCATTTTTTCGCTGGTCCACAGGGATTCGACGATACGCCAAGCCTCAAAGTTCGAGCAGCCGATATATCGTACCTTACCTTGGGCAACCAGATCATCGAGCGCGCGCAGCGTCTCGTCCAGCGGGGTATGAGGATCCGGTCTATGCACTTGGTAGAGGTCGATGTAATCCGTATTCAACCGTTTCAGGCTGTCCTCGACCTGTCTCATGATGCGGTAACGGCTGGCGCCTTCTCCGTTCGGTCCGTCGGCGGTCCGTACCTTGAATTTGGTTGCGACAATCACCCGTTCTCTTCGTCCTTGAAGGGCTTTGCCTATAATTTCTTCGCTCGTACCCTTGCCATAGGTATCTGCCGTATCGATAAAATTAATCCCCGAATCCAGCACCCTGTCGATAATGCCGAGCGAGGTCTTCTCATCCAAATCCCAATCTCCGTAAGTCATGGTTCCCAGACAGAAGCGGGATACTTCAAGTCCGGTTCTTCCCAAGTAGACGTATTCCATCGTATAGCCTCCCCATCGCCAAGTGATCTTCGTGATCGAAATCTGCTTCCATTATCGGCCTTTTATGTATGGATGACAAGCGCAGCAGCCGGAAGATAAAATACCCGGGGCTTTTTCATAAAAGAACAAAATCGGACATCTCAACAGGGATTTTGTCCCTTTTTTTGCATGCCGCTGGACATGTTGTTTTCATTAGGGCGGGTTCTATATACTTTTTAGTAAAGGGAAAGCGTGCCGCTTGGAATGAGCGGACATGCTGTAAACGGAGGGGATGCTTATATGAATGCTGTCATCGATGGTCTGATGACCGAGCTGGAGCAGCTGCTGGAGGAGAAGGTGGCTGAAGATCTTCGGGATCTGCTGGGCGAGTATAAACAATTGGAGGGAGCGCCCTCGGATCGCTTGAAGCAATTTGAAGAGGAGTTCGGGATCGCTTTGCCGGAGGATTTCCGTTCGTTCTACAGCAAGAAGGACGGCAGCGGATACGCATTTCACGTGCTCTATCCCGGTAACGAGGGAGATGGCGAATACACCCCGTTCTATCTGATGAGTCTGGATGAGATGAGGGAAGTCAAATCATATTTCTGCGAACGGGACGAACGGCTCGATGCGTACTACGGTCCAGAGGAGGTACAGCGGCTGGATCCGGAAATTAAACCGTACCTGTTCCACAAGGCATGGTATCCGTTTGCCACGATGGCGGGCGGCTCATTGTATCTGATGCTGGATTTTGATCCGGCTGAGCCGGGAACGTCCGGGCAGATCATCATGTACGTGCATGATCCTGATTTTGTGTACTATATCGCGCCTTCCTTCACGGAGCTGCTTCAGGCGTCCAACCGCAATCTGCGCACCGACATTGAAGAAGTGGACTACTAATTGAAGCAGAAGACATAGAACCACTCCTAATGCCCATAACCTTGCCTAAAGGCGGTACGTTAGGAGTCGGATGAAGAACCGGCGAGGGGAGGTGACAGCATGAACAACAGACGGGTCCTCTGGGGAATCATCCTCCTGGTGGCGGCCGTGTTGTTGACACCCGGTTATTTTATTGCGCGCACGTATGGACTTTTTCAGAATGAAGTGGTCTTGACTAAATACCAGCTCGCCGTTGATGTGGATGGTGAACAGGTGGATGCTTGGCCGCTGCTGGCTGGCTTCGCCGCAACCGATAAGAAGGGGGAGCTGCGCCCGCTGTATTACAGACTGGAAGGGTCGGACCTCAACATGCTGTATCAATTGGCGTATGGGCAGTTCGAGGTGGAGGCTTCGGAGGACAATCCGTTCTTGGCGGGGAGGGTCCAGTATGACCATCTGGAGAACGACTATATCGAGACCCGGAAAGAATATGTGAACGCAAAGGAATATCGGCAGGACATCATCTTTTATAATGACCGTAAAGAGCCCCTATTTACATACGACCCGGCAGCCAAAGCGGACGGGGATATGGTGAAGGAGATTATCACCGCAGGCATGACGCGCTCCAACGGCCAAGGAGGGTCTGGTGTGGTGGAGGATAAGTATCTGAATGTCACCCGATTGTTCGAGGAGAAGCTGGGCATCAGCATGCGGGTTCAGGTGGATAAGGAGCGCAGGCTGGCCACGATCCATATAGAGCAGCTTAAATAGAAATTTTTTAAAACGAGGTGCGGAACAATGCAGCATACAAAAATGACCCAAGAGGTGGATCTCACCATCTCGCACCATCAAATTCAAGTCCGCTCGCGGGATTTTGACGAGGAGCTGTGCCAGTGGGGGGAAATCAATATCAAGCAGGGCGCTGTCATTCATCCCGGGTATCTGACCTTTGATCCGATTCCGGACGATGCCTTCGGCGCTTGGGTGAAGCTGGCCTTGACAGAGTCGTTCACGGAAGACCCGAACGCGCAGCGCCGAATGGTCGTACCGTTTGACGTTCTGGATCCCGGCAAGCTGGAGCTGTTGTCCGTCATGTCGGACGCCGTCATTGAGCTTCCGCTGCAAGCAGGGCGGTATGCCTTGTATTTTGAGATTTGCGAGGATGAAGAGGTGTATTACCGTCTGACTTTCGTGCGTGAAGGAGAGTATGTCCAAGCCCGATTTTTGATGGACGATGAATGGGGCGGCAGGGCTGGAGAAGCCTTGGCGGAGGGGTATTGTTGACCCATACATTGCAGAAAACGGGGTACTGAAGGCCGCGTAAGGCAATTCTCCCTATCATTGATATAAGAAGAGGCCGTCTCCGTGTTGGAGAGGCCTCTTTTGTTGCCGCCATGCTGATGTGCCGTTGTCCCGACTTTGCCAGCTCTTTATGGAAAGCAGAAACGATCTGATTGCGTGGAAAATAGCTATTGTGCTGCTGTCACCGTAATCTCGCCATGTTGGCTTTGAGCCTGCAGCTGCAGAATGTCCGTGAGGAAAGCGAGCGGAACATAAACATGGCCGTCTTTCATTGCAGGAGACGCGCCTAGCGGGCGCGGAGCCATTTTGCCAAAAGCGTACGCATCCTTGTTCAGCTTCACCGCGCTCCAGATGGCACCTTTGGAGATTTCCACAGTTTTGCTCTTGCCGTTCCACTTGACATCGAAGTGGAGCTGACGCAGCACGCGGGCCGCGGGAACCATCATCTTGCCGTTGTTATCCTTGTAGTAAGCGCCTGGCTTCAAGACAGCGAAAACGGGCTTTTCTTCGGGTGCTGTACCCGGCAGCTTCACGGCAAACTCCGGCGTTCCCGTGGCTCCTGGGGCGATGCTGTATTTTTGGAATACGATATAGGCTGTTCCGTCCGCGACGTAGAAGGATTGTTCGGCATCAATGCCCTGGAATCCGTCTTCGTTCGCGAAGTAATGGTCCTGATCCGCGGCAATCGCGGTTTTGACCGCCGTATCTACGATCGATTTGTAATTCTTCCCGAACAGGTCCTCCAGCGTCACGCGCCGGGCTTCGGCTTCGTTCATGAAGTTATACGTATCCACGCGGGGATCGCCATTGTTCATTCCCATGCCTTCCGTGATGACCTTGAGGGAGATCAGGCTGTCGTCCGTGCCATCCGATGTAAGCTCATAGGTGATCGTCAGCTGATAAGGGCGCATGGTATAGCCGTTCTGTTCCGCATTTGCCGCAGCCTCGGAAGCCTCCTTCTCCCATTTGGCAATATCCTTGGAAGCATGGGATTCGATGATGTCATTCAGCTGATCTTGGTACTTGGTGTCAGCCAGACCCTGGAATACAGGAATCTTGATATCCGTTTCGAGCCATTTTTCATTAGATTGCAATGTTTTGAACGTTACCCGTTGCGGGGCAGCGGTCGGAGCCTTCACCTGATCGGTGCTCGCTGCAGTTTTGGTTTCGGCATGGACATGAGCGGACGGCAGCCCCGAAGCGGATATCATCAGGACGCCCGCTAATCCGGCAGCCGCGAGTGTTTTGGCCAGTGGGCTTGTATGCTTGATTGTTTTCATCGTGATTACCTCCAGGGTTAGGTTTGATATCTTTAAAGTGAGAAGACAGAAGTTCTGGAGAAGTGAAGCGGTCTCCTTATCCTCCGGTTTCCCACGAACTCATAAAGTTTCAACAAAAAATCCGGGGCAACGGGGATCGGAAGAACGATCTGCATTCGTATGTTGGTGATGGACGGCGGATCTATCGAATGTATTCGTTGCTGACGAGCTGATCCGCAATGGCCTCCGTAGGGATCGTAAATTCCACGACGCCCATATAGCCGGGAGCCACGTCGTATTCGTTGAAGCTGATGACCAGTTTGCCATTGTTATCAATATAGAAATTGTGATCCTTGGCGATCGATTGGAATTGATCCTCCGGCACATCGGATTCGACGCCAGGCTGCTCTACCCAGTAGGTGATTTCGGGATTATCCTGCATCTGCCTGCGCATTTGCTCCTTGATATTGTCGCTGATGACTTGGATGTAGGAATCATCCCTGAACAGGCTTGGCAGCGTGATCACCAAATGGTTGATCTTGTCGATCGTATCGTATTGCCTGGACTCGGCGGAGCCACCGGCGGATTCTACGACGTAGCGGGAAAGCGTCAGCAGCTGTTCATTGTCGGTGACGACTTCATAACCGCTATCGAGGCTGAGATGCCCGCCGCCTTCGTGATTTAGCTGGGCGACTTCGTCTTTGAAATCCTCATACAGCTTCTTGTTCTCCTCCAGGTATTTGTTATTCAGCGTTTGCTCAAGCTCCGGATTGCCCAGGTTGGCAATGCCGGGCGTTTCGATATGCACCTCCGTGCTGCCGTCCTGCTCGGCATATTCGCGAATGGTCATCACCTTGACGATCTCGCCCAGAACGGGCACATCGGACATGGCCTTGGCGAATGCGGGACTTGCGTTCACGCCGGCAAACAGCAATGCGCATGCAGCAGCCACGCCGGCGAGCCAGGGCAGCGCTCTATTTTTTGTTCGTCTGGCTGCGATGGTCTTGTTAACCACCGAGCTTAGTTCGTCGGGAATAGGAGTGCTCTCGTACTGCTCCTTCATCCTATTCAGCTTGTCATGCATTATCGTTGTGCCTCCTCTTGGTCTTCCTCGCTTAGGTTCACCCGCAGTCTCTGCAGTCCTTGGTATAGCCTCGTTTTCACCGTGCTCACATTCTCATGGAGCACCTCGGCAATTTCGTCAATCTTCATATCTTCGAAAAACCGGAGAATAATGACGAGCCGATACTTGTCAGGCAGATCCTCCAGGGACTGGGCCAGATCCAGATTCGGATAGTGGTCATGACTGCCGGGTAATATGAACTCCAGGTTCTCGTCGTCCATGACGCGGACTTTTTTCTGTTTTCGAATGAGATCCAGGGAGGTTGTGACAATAATTCGGAAAAACCAGCTTTTTAGTGAACCCGTCTGCTTCAGCTTTTCCATGGATAAAAATGCTTTGTGGATCGCGTCCTGAACGATATCGAGGGCATCCTCTTTATTTCTGACGTAACTGTACGCCAGCCGGTAGGCGCTGTCCTGGTTTTCGGTTATGCATTGGATAAGAAGCTTCTCAAGCTTCCGGCCGCCTCTCATGTAAATATGACACTCCTTTGGGCCCGCGCGGGTAACCATCAATTGCAATTGACTTACGGAAGCAAGACGTGCTAGTCTTCCAAAAAGTTTGATTCTGCTAAAAAAAAATTAAAAAAGCCGTTGTTTCTGTTTCTGTCCCATTATTCAGCCCATCCTCCCATTATCGCAACAAGAAAAAGACCCCAGTTTAACTGGGGTCTTGTAGACTCATGGTTATTCGTTCTCATATCTCTTTAATATAATTGCCGAATTATGTCCGCCGAAGCCGAAGGAATTCGACATGCCGATGCGGAGCTTGGCGCTTCTCGCCTCGTTGGGCACATAGTCCAAATCGCAGGTTGGATCGGCATGATCGAGATTGATCGTCGGCGGTATGATGCCTTCTTGCAGGGATTTCACGAGGGCAATGGCCTCCGCGCCGCCGGATGCGCCCAGCATGTGTCCGGTCATCGACTTGTTGGCTGTTACCGGGATGCGGTACGCCTCCTCGCCAAATACCTGCTTGATGGCCGCCGTCTCCGAACGGTCACCGATGACCGTGCTGGTGGCATGGGCGCTGATGACATCCACGTCGGCCGGGGAGAGGTTCGCTTCGGCCAGCGCCAGCTTCATCGCACGTGCCGCGCCGTTGCCGTCTTCCGGCGTGGCGACCATATGATAGGCATCCGAGCTGGCACCGTAACCGATAACCTCGCCCAGTATGACGGCGCCTCTGCCTAGGGCATGGGAGAGCGACTCCAGGACGAGGATACCGGCCCCTTCCGCCATGACGAATCCATCGCGGTCCGCATCGAATGGGCGGCTGGCGCGGCCCGGTTCATCATTGCGGGAGGACAGGGCGGTAGCATTCGCAAAGCTGGCCAGCGAGATGTCGGTCAATGCGGCTTCGGATCCGCCCGCGATAATGATGTCGGACCGGCCGGCTTGGATGTTAAAGAAAGCCTCGCCGATCGCCGTATTGCCGATCGAACATGCCGTAACCGGTGCCAGCGTGGAGCCCAGCGCCTTGTATTTAATGCTGATGAGCGCGGCCGCCATATTGGGAATCATCATGGGAACCAGGGTAGGACTGACCCGCTCGGGACCCCGCGACGACAGCGTGCCGCTCTGATTCATCAGGGTTTGGATGCCGCCGATGCCGGAGCCGACGTAGACCCCCATGCGCTCATGATCGATCTGATCAAGATCAAGGCCCGACTGGCTTATCGCTTGATCCGCCGCAGCCAGCGCAAACTGGCAGAAACGGTCCAACCGCCGGGCTTCCTTAGCGCCGAACAGCGCGTTTGCGTCAAACTCCTTCACGGCGCCTGCTATTTGTACCTTTTGTCTTGATGTGTCCAAATGTTCTATATGTGCAATACCGGACTCTCCCCGCACAAGCCGGGACCAGAACGTATCCACATCATGGCCCAGCGGCGATATGACGCCCATACCGGTGATAACGACTCTTTCCATGGATGAACAGCCTCCTTACGACTTTATAACTTGTCAATCTTAAGGTTATAATGTCACGTGTAGTATCCTATTACAAGATACCGTTTATCCTAGTATAAATACTGCTATCCTTGTTGAAGGAAGGAGGATGATAGATGAATTCCCAAGTTAGGCTGCAAGCGTTGTCCGCTTTTCTGAAAGGGCAGCGTGCCAAAATCTCTCCCGAGTCCGTCGGGCTGCCGCCCGGTACCCGGAGGAGAACACCGGGCTTGCGCAGGGAGGAGGTCGCCCAGCTGGCCGGCGTCAGTACCACTTGGTACACCTGGCTCGAGCAGGGGCGTGACATCCAGGTATCGTCATCCGTGCTGGACTGCGTCGCAAGTGCGCTGCAGTTGAACGCGGACGAGCGCAGATATCTGTACTCCCTTGCGCTGGAGAGCGGGGCGGAGCCGTATACGGTCAAACACGAAGCGGTGCAGATCAGCCCGTCCCTGCAAAAAATCATCACCGAGCTAAAATATTGTCCCGTCATGATATCCGATCGGAAGTGCAATATCGTGGGGTGGAACCGCGCGGCTGCGTACGTGTTTCTAGATTTTGACCGGATCCCGCCCGAGGAGCGGAACATGATCCGGCTGCTCTTTACCCGCAGGGAATTCCAGCGGCTGGCGGTGAACTGGGAGCAGTTTGCCAGCGGCTTCCTGTCGATGTTCCGAAGCTATTACGGTCAATATGTCGAGGATGAATGGTATGACCATTTTTTGGAGGAAATGAAGAACGGGCATCCGGATTTCAACCGCATGTGGGAGCAGAGCCAGGTTAGCTACGCCCCGGAGGTGCATCTGGAATTCCGGCATGCGAAGGCCGGGAAAATGGTATATGAGCTCACGTCGCTCAAAGTGTACGGAAATGATGACCTGCGATGCAGCATTTATACGCCAGCTCCCGACACGACTACGGAAGCGAAGCTGCGGCAGCTGATGGAGGAGTGATCGGAGGTAGCGGGGGAGCACTTGTTGCGCCAGAGGTAACGGATGCGGGATACACTTGTTGTGCCAAAGTAATTGGGCTCCGTGCCGTTTGCGCTTGGTGCTCGATGTGACGGATTGCGATACTGATGGTACTTATTGGCCAGAAGTAATGGATCCCATGCCTTTTGCGCTTGCTGCACCAGTAAATACAGACTCCGCGCCGGCACTTACTGTTCTTAAAGCAGCCTAACTACTTGTTGTTCCGACCTATCGGACTCCAGTTCCGTTATATGGCGAGATTATGCCCTAATTACAACTTTATCGGACACTAGATCCGTTATGGGGCTCATATCCTGCATATCCATCATATTTTGGAGCAAATAACGGACTCACAGTCCGGTTCGTGTTTCAGAATAGTGGGTTTTGGCTTAATAGCGTATTCTGTGTCCGTTAATAGAAAACATCGCCCTGTCGTACAAGCTTCAAACGCGTAGCAATGTAAATCTTCTCGCAGCTCGTCAACCGTCCACTCCTCCGCATAACAAAAGCCCCGTGTCCACACACGGGGCTTTCTGCTATTCAACGATATCGCCGTTAAGAGCGAGACCTGGGCCATCTAGGAGTTCCACAGGCATTCCGCGCTGTGCTCCAACGGGACCGATGGTTCACAATCGCCTAATAGCTCACTCCTTGACAGAGCGATTATGCCCAATCGCGCCGCAGCGTGAACAGATCCTTCAGCTCATCGGTAGACAGCTCGGTAATCCAGCCCTCGCTGCTTGCAATAACCTGATCGCTCAGCTGCTGCTTGCTCTCCAGCATCTCATCGATCCGCTCTTCGAGCGTTCCCATGGAGATGAACTTGTACACTTGGACGTCCTTGGTCTGCCCCATCCGATAGGCCCGGTCGGTAGCCTGATTCTCCACGGCGGGGTTCCACCAGCGGTCGAAGTGGAACACGTGATTCGCCGCGGTCAGATTCAGGCCGACGCCGCCGGCCTTGATCGAGAGAATCATGACGTTCGGCTGCTCTTCGGGCGGGAGCGTCCGGGATTGGAACTGCTCGATCATGCGATCGCGCGTCCCCTTCGGCGTGCTGCCGTTCAAGTACAGCACCGGCTCACCAAGCTCCTGATGCAGCACCTGCCGCATCATCTCGCCCATGCCGATATACTGGGTGAAGATCAGGCAGCGTTCGCCCTCGTCCCGCAGCTCCTTCACCATGGACAGCAGCCGCTCCAGCTTGGCCGACCGGTTGACCACGGCCTCGGTGTCAAGTAAGCCGCCGCCTCCCGGCAGTTCCGGGAGCGGCTCCTTCGTCAGCAGAGCCGGATGGTCGCAGAGCTGCTTGAACTGCGTCAGAGCTGCCAGAATGGCGCCTTTGCGCTCGATGCCCTCGAGCTTTTGCATGCGTTCCAGGAGGCTGTTCACGGTCTGATCGTAAAGCGCGCCTTGCTCGGCCGTGAGATGGATATAGGTCTTCATCTCGTGCTTGTCCGGCAGGTCGAGCTGAATCGCCGGATCTTTTTTCTTGCGGCGGAGCATGAAGGGCTTGATCAGCTTCTGAAGATCGGCCGTGCGCTGCTCGTTCTTGTCTTTTTCGATGGCCTGGATGAACCGGAGATTGAATGCCCGCAGGCTGCCGAGATATCCGGGGTTGATGAAGTCATAGATGGACCACAGCTCGGACAGCCGGTTCTCAATCGGTGTACCGGTCAGCGCAACGCGGTGCCTTGCCGGGAAGCTTCGCACGGCGGCGGATTGCTTGGTGTCGGCATTCTTGATGTTCTGGGCCTCGTCGATGCCGATCGTTTCCCATCTCATGTCTCTTAACATCTCTTGATCGAGCGTTGCCGTCGCATAGGAAGTAAGAATAATGTCCGCTTGGTAAGCCTCATGATAGAAATCCTCGCTGCTGCTGCGCTTCCCGCCGTAGTGCAGCATGACCCGGAGCGACGGGGCGAACCGTTCAAGCTCCTTCTGCCAATTCCCAAGCACCGAGGTCGGACAGATCAGCAGGGAAGGGAGGCGTCTCTCTTCCCGCTCCATCGTCGTCTCCTTCACGTGCAGCAGGTAGGCGATAAATTGCACCGTTTTGCCAAGGCCCATGTCGTCGGCAAGGCATGCACCGAGCCCGTAACGCCGCAAAAAAGCAAGCCAGGCAAAGCCGTCATGCTGGTACGACCGGAGCTCGGCTTTCAGACCGGCGGGGACAGGGAGGCTCGGCCATTCGCTTTGCCGGCCGAGTTGGCCGATGAGCTTCACGAGATGCTCGTTCAGCTCCACTTCCAGTTTGATCCGTTCCGGATCCCGCGTTTCTTCCGCATCCTGATGAACCTGCTCCGTCTCATCGCTGTTCCCGAGCAGATGCAAGTGCAGAATATCCTGAAACGACAGGCCTTCCTCACGGTCTACGCCCGCCATCATCTGGCGGATTTGGGCGACCAGAGCGGGATCGAGCGGAATCCACTGGCCCCGGAACCGCACCAGTCGTTCGTTCCGGGCAACAAGCTCGGCGAATTCCGCTTCGGAAAGGGTAGCTTCGCCGATGGCGATGCGCCAATCGAAATTGACCAGCGCATCCAAGCCGAACAGGGACCCGCCGTTGCTTCGTTCCGCGCTCTCGCCTTCGCCGGAGCGGACCTTCGCCCGCAGCTTGGGCTTCTTCCTGCTGGCGGCTTCCCACCAAGCCGGAAGCAGCACCAGCCAGCCGGACTGGAGCAGCCGCTGGCTGTCGACGGTCAGGAACTGCCACGCGGCCTCGTCGGACAGCGGGGCGCCGAGCATGTCTTCAGCCGGAGCGTGAAGCACCCGGGCCGGCAGGGCTGCCCGCAAACCTTGGAGCCAGCCGGCGGCCCGCTCCTTGATATGGGCGGTCCATGTCTCCGGCCACGATCCGTATGCCTGCCCGTCTTCGGCCAGACGAACGGCTGCAAGCGCCGCCGCGTCCAGCTTGTCCTGCAATACGAGCCGAAGACGCCACTCGGCTTCTTCTTCGTCCGGCTCCAGCAATTGCAGCAGGGGGCGGAACGGAGCGGTATCCGGCCGCCATCCGATGGCAATCAGCCAGGACTTGTCATCCATGCCTTCGGCCGCGGTACGGCTCGGCGAGAATAGCAGGGGATACTCCCTGCGCAGGTCAGCCGCGGCTTCTTCGCTGCCGTACCACTGTTCTTGAACGGCGGCGGAGAACGCGGCGCGCAAGCCTTCATTCCATATCTCGTCTTCAATCAAGACGGAGAGGCGGGCCTGCTCTTCGGCTGAGAAAGCCGCCGTATCCCAGATCCATTGCAGCTTGCCATTCTTGAAGGCGCTCAAGCTGGGCGCGTACTGCTTATCCTGAATGCAGGCTGCCAGCGAAGTCGCAAGTTCAATGAAGGGAAGGCAATCCTCGTCCCAAACCCATTCGATGTGTTCGAGCAGCCGGCCGTCCGCGAAGAACGGTATGACTTGCTCGGAAGGCAAGATGATGACTTCCATGTCCTGAACGGATTGGACGGTAAGCTCTGTTCCGTAGAAGGAGGCTTCATGCCAAGCGAATAAACGGTGCTTCAGGTATTGTCCGGATACGTAACCCCGCATGACGGTAGAGCCGTATAACACGGCATCTCCGTATTCGCTTAATGCCATATGGACCGTGATGGTTTCCGTGTATCTGCTCATGATATCAGCTTTCCTCTCCGAAGCTCTTCCTGGAATGCGCGAAGCCGGCTGTTGCGTACGGACAAGGAAATAATGAACGAATCCCAGCGCTCCTGCTGTTTGAGCTTTTTATATAACTTAGCCAGCCGTTTGAGCAGCTTGACGGCTGCTTTGTAGCCGGCTCGGTTCTTGTGAAGGATATATCGTTCGACGGCCTGATGGTAAAAAGGCAGCAGCAGCTCGGGCGCATTCTTCTCGATGGGCGCGAGCTCGCTGACCCGGAGCTCCAGCGGCTCCCGGCCTGTGCTTAATTGATAGTCGATCCATTCCCGCCATCTGCCGTGCGTGATCAAGGCATTCTGATAGATGTCCTTCGAATAAGGGAGCATGTCGGCAAGACTGCTCCACATCCGTTCCGCTTCCCCGGGCAGGTGCTCTATGACGGCATCCCAGTAGAATTGATAGCTGCTGAGATGCTCGTTGCGGTGACTGCCAAGCAGCGGGCCGATCTCCGGGAGCCAGCGGGCCAAGCGTCCCCAGTCTCGTCCCGAATGCAGCATGTCGAAGAAGCCCAGGACGGAAGCCGGGGGCAGGCTGCTGACCTTGTCCGCTGCCCTGATCAGGTCCCAGGACGATTCGTCTTCCCCGAGATAGAAGGACATTAAGCTCTGCGCCGTATACCATGAGGCGCGCGAAAGGCTGCTGCCGAGCTCCGATTCGGCTGCCTGCAGCTGCTCCAATTCCTCCTTGATCAAGCCGTCGTTTTTTTTTGCCAACGGATGAATCCAGTGCATCCAGAGCTGCATATAGACCTGGGCGTAAAATTTACGGTTCCGCGGTTCGCTTAGCATGCTCCGCCGGACAAACGAGATCGTCTCGGTCAGCCGCTGTCCGAATGCCTCTTCGTGTTCGCCGTCCACAAGCCCTTCATGAAGGATTCGCTCGATTCTGGCCAGGATATGATCCGCTGCTACCTGCGTATGATAGCCGATGTAAGAGCCTGAGGCATTCCAGGCACTGGCTGGCTGCTTGACCAGCTTCTCGAGAATGAAGAGATGGGCATGGAGCTCGTATAACGGATCCATATCCAGCGGCAGCGGCGGTTTAATGTGATGGAGGGAAGCCAGCGCGTTTTTGGCGTAAAACGAATTCTGCGTATTAGCTCCCAGCGAAGCCGTGCAAACCTCGAACAGCTCATGCCATGCGGAGATCGGCAGCTCGGGCAAATGGTCGGCCTTGACTCTCCATTTCGAAACTCCGGCAGGCGGGCGTTCATGGCCTTGGCTCAAACCGGACTCGCTTCGGTCATACGAAGAAGATGCGGCATACGTAGTGGAATGCGCATTAACCAAAGCATGGATGGATCGGCCCTGAAGCTGGGCATAGTCAAGCAGAACGGCCACCATATGCTTGCAGCCCTCGTTAACGGGACAGCTGCATTCGCTGTCGCTCAGGGAATGCAGCTGAAGCCTGATGCGGTAGGTTTCCGTTCCATCCACGGAAGCCTCGATCACACCGGACGCATCCGCCTTTTCGCTGGCGTGGACACGGCCCTGCTTGTAATATTGAAATCCCCGTTTAATGGTCAAATCGCTGAAATAACCGGCAGTTTGCTGAATGAGCGTTTGCCACTGCAGATCATCTAAAGTTAAGTTTGGGTTCATCATCGGACGGTCTCCTAAGAGAAATAATTCTGAGTATCCATTTAATCTATCACATTCCCCTAGATGAAGAAACCAGCCGGAGCAGCTTCGCGCTGGAAAAGCCCGGCAGCAGGCTGCACGGGCTTTTCGGAGTAGAGCGTTCGATCAGGAATCCTCATATTGAACGATGAAACGGCCGACTTGGTCGCATTCCTCGGCGAACCATACCTCACCGCCGGAATCCACGGCAATGCCGTGAGGCTCGGCTGATGGGGTGGGGATCGGGTACTCGGTAATGTCCCCGGTACATGTTATTCGTCCGATCCGGTTGGCTCCCCACTCCGTAAACCATAAATCTTCGCGAGCTCCCGCCGCGATGGCATGGGGTCTGGCATTCCCGGTCGGGAGCTTGAATTCCGTAATCTCCCCGGTCGTCGTGATCCGTCCGATTTGATTGCCGTTGATTTGAACGAACCACAGGGCGCCATCGCCACCTGCCGTGATGCCGACAGGCCCTGATTGTTCGGTTGGAATCCGGTACTCGGTGATCTCCCCGTCTACCGTAATCCGGCCGATGCAGTTGTTTTGGTTTTCCGTAAACCACAGCGCGCCGTCCGGACCGGCCGTAATATAGGAAGGGTACGAGCCTGCGCACGGCAAATCGTATTCCGTGATAACGCCTGCCGGCGTAATCCGGCCAATCCGATTGCCGATTAGCTGGGTGAACCATATGGCTCCATCCGGGCCTTCCGTCAAGCCGTAAGGAGACGAGCCTGCTTCCGGCAGCTCATATTCCGTGAATATCCCTTCCGTTGTCATCCTTCCAATATTGTTCGCTTTGTACTCCGTGAACCAGAGGTCCCCGTTAGGGGCAGAGAGGATGGACATGACCCCCGCATCCGGCGTCGGGACATCGAAAGTACGCATATCCCCTCCCTTGGTGATTCGTCCGATCCGGTTTCCTTTTTGCTCCGTGAACCAGATGGCCCCGTCTCGTCCTGCCGCAATACCATAAGGTCCCGACTCCCGGTTCGCTATCTTGTACTCCTGTACCGTGATCTGCATGCAAACATGCCTCCTTGTAGAAGTTGTTAGGATGCTTAAAGCGAATTCTTCATTTGATTGAGCGTGTTCAAATCTCGCGTTCGGATTTCCCAGATTGGGGAAGGCTCTCCTGTGGATGCTTGGATGAATTCCTGTCATCGGTAATCTCTAGTCTCTCAATAGGTGTTGATAAAATAGTAAAAAACCTCCCACTCCGAGATTTCGGAATAGGAGGCGAATACGAACAAAGAAGATGCGGACTCTACATGAAGAAGTCTCAAACATCCACCCGTCACATATAAAAAAAGCCGCGCGAATCCTATCCCGAAAACCTCGTATCGTGAAATCGAAGTGTTTTCCAAATGCTTGGGACAGGATTAGTAGATCATTGGCTTTGGGTTCACCCTTTCATTTCTGGTTGCCTAGACTTTACCATAGGATGTTCCGTGGTTTCAACCTCGGTTTATCCGAAGTTTGCCTTACAGCCGTCGGTTGCGTTTCTCGTCGATGTAGAGTTCAAGCGCGGTTATGGCCCGGATCATCAATTTGATGAGGAGATACAAAGCATATAAACCGAGAAGTGCGAATAGCCCGTATACGATAATGCTAAGCATGGAAAACATGCCGAAAAAGGATATCCCCTGGTTCAAGGAGCTCACCTCCCTTCAAGGTACTGTTTTACGAATCGTATCGAAGATTCTAGCTGTCGTATCCTTAAGACTAGGCGATGGCTTAACTCCCCGCTGAAGCTCGGAGCTCGGATACAGGTGAGTTCGTGCCCGATCCATGACATACTTATCGTTGGTATCCCGAATGAATGCCATTAACCTTGAGTTAAGTGCATTCCATATTATAACAATCATTTCTGATTCTAACATATCATCTGGAATGTGGTCATGAATTTAAGTTTAAAAGCGGCAATTTTTACTGACGATGATCGAAAAAATTGAAATGGAGACGTTTTTCGTCATTTTTCATGGATATGCACGAACCAATTGCGTTCACCTTGCGTCTTAGTTATAGATGCATTACTGAATATTACAAGCCAAGGAGATTAGCGAACATGATAACCCGGAAATGGACGAAAATGGCTGCAAGCGGCGCTATAGCGGCCGCGATGCTGTTAAGTACGGCGGTACAGGCCCAGGCCGCGCACAAGAAGGACTTGGAATTTTTAAACGTCAATCATTATGTAATGACGCCGGATGTCAAACCCGTCATCGTGAACGGCACAGTGCTGGTCCCCCTGAACACGGTCAAGGAATACTTGAAGCCTATGGGGCTCCGCTGGAATAACAAGAGTAAGACGCTAACCGTTAACACGGGCACCGACCAAGTCACCTTGAAAATGGGAAGCGACGTTGCCGAGGGAAAAGAGAAGACCTACGCCCTGTCCGTTCCCGTGCAGCTTATGGATGGTCGCGTCATGGTTCCCGCCCGATTCATGACGGAGCTGTACAATGCGGAAGTCCGCTTGGATACGAAGGATGGCATGGTTTACATTTATACGCCGGAGGTTGACCTGTTGACGGCGGAGGAGAACAGCAATGTGAAGCTGTATCCGGTCAGCGCATCGAAATATGGCAGATATGAGGGCATGGTGGTCGAGGTAGAAGGTAGGAAGCGGGTCTTTAAGGACTGGGATGGAGGAGAGGCTACGCGTAAACCCGTCATTCATTACCAGGATGTCACAGGCGATGGCAAGCCGGATGTTGTTGTGTTCTACGTGGACGGGACGGGCACCGGTCTATACGTGGGGGAGATGCATGTAGTGGACGCCGGGTCTCTGGAGGAAATCCCGATCGAATCGCTGGAGCAGGCCGTATCGAGCCATGTGCAGTCCAGCATCCAGAAGTATGCGGATTACTTTACGGTTAAGGTTACGGTTAACGGAAAAGAAAGCGTCCAAAAGTTCAAGGACGATTCCAAAGATAAAAGCTATCTATTTGATAAGCTTGGCTTCGGAGCCGTTGTCAGACATCGTTTGGCGGAAGGACGGCTTCTTACGGAAGCGGCAGGAAGCATGAGCCCGGCCGGTTTTGCCGGGGATCTCCGAATAACATACCGATTTAATGAAGAGTTGAACCGGTTTGAGGTGGATGAGATGGAATATCGTCGTTTGGAAGAGCGAGGGCAATAACGGTTTTTTATCATAAAACTTTAGGACTACACATAAACGCATTCCGGCAGGATGTGATCAACATGGGTTAGAAGCGGAAGGTTTCGGTCGGATGATGTGAATACCGAATGTGATGGGCGCTGCGGCGCCCTTTTTGTGCTGTGCTTTTATGGATTTCAACGCCGTTTACATCTCCGTAGCCGATCGCCGAAATGGGGCGTTCACCATTTGCCTCAAGAAGATTTTATCCCTTCTTGTAGGACTTTATTACCATTTACTTGAGTCTTAAGATTCCTCTAAGATAGTTAATAAACCTGACACATTTTAGCGAAGAATGGAGATTGATTTTGAAGTAAACGCATTCAATGTTAAGTAATATAACAAGCCTATACCATAGGGACTTTGAACGGGGTGTATATATGCAGCAATGGCTTGGGAAATCGCTAAAGCATAAATTGTCGTTGCTTATCATTATCGCTACGCTGGTGCCGCTGCTGTTTCTGGGCATTTTCTCTTTTAACATAGCCAAAAGCCTGACCGAAGAGAAGGCCAAAATTACGGGGATGAATACGCTCCGACAGCTGGAAGCTTACCTGGATACGATGGTCAAGGACGTGGAGAATATCTCGCTGTTTCTCATCGGGCATACCGGTGTTCAAGCCTATCTGAAGACCGAGCAGAGCAACTACGTTCAGCAGACGACGGTTATTAATTTTTTGACGAACCTGGCCTTTTCCAAAGATTATATCGCCAACATCATCGTTGAACCGCTCGGCAGCAAAGATGCGATTTCGCATAAATCCTTGGTACGCTCCGAGTTCCGGAATATTACCGAAATGGTTCCCGATTATTACGAACACCATCCCAAATGGTGGTCCTTCGTTCACCGGCAGTGGACCTTTGAAGGCGTCAGGAAGGTCATCACGCTGGCCAGGCCGATTCGGAGCACGGATAAATACAAGCCGATCGGAAATCTGCAGATCAATCTGGATCAGGGCGTCATTGCCAATCAGTTCCGGCAGGCCGTCCTGGAGAAGACCGGATTCGTCCTTCTTCTTGACGAGAATAACCGGATTATCGCCGGTCCGCCGGATATGGAGACCAATTTGACGCTGGCGGATTATTATCCTGCGATTGGAGAGTTCGAGGGGCTCAGCGGCAATATTGACTATGGCGAGGGAAGCAGCAAGAAGACCATTCTCTATAAGAAAATGTCCAGCGTGAACTGGAAGCTCGTCGGCATCATTCCCTCGCAGGAATACCGCTCCCAGAACCAGTATTTCATCAAATTGACGGCGGTTGCGGTCACGGTGGCCATCCTGCTCGCCATTGTTCTGGTTCTTTTCCTGATCCAGAAGATTACGAATCCTCTGTCCGTCTTAACGAAATTCCTCAAGAGCTCAAGCCCGGAAGAGCCGCTGCCGGCGCTGCCGGTCAAGACGGTCGACGAGGTCGGGCAGCTTATTATCAGTTATAACCGGCTCAGCTCCCGGATCGTGAAGCTTACCGATGAAGTGAAGCTGAACGAGTCGCTGAAGAAGGAGGCGGATATGCATGCGCTGCAGGTGCAGATCAATCCGCATTTCCTCTACAATACGCTGTCATCGATCCATTGGCTGGCGCTGATGAACCAGGATGTGAAGATTGCCGAGATGGTGGGGTCGCTCAGCGATTTTCTGAGGTTCAGCCTGAACAACGGGCAGGAATACTGCACGATACAGCAGGAGATCATGCATGTCCGCCATTACGTGAATATTCAAACCATCCGCTATCCGGAAAAATTCGAGTTTAAGGATCATGTGGAAGAGGATCTGTATCAGCACGCCATGCTGAAGCTGCTGCTGCAGCCGTTGGTGGAGAATTCCATGCTGCATGGCATCCTGAGCCGTGACGGGATAGGGACGATTACGATTCGCGGACACCGCGAACCCGAAGGGATTCGCTTCGTGGTGGAGGATGACGGCATCGGGATGACGGCGGAGCGCCTGAAATGGCTTCAGGAGCAGCTGGTCGAAAATCCGCTGCAGTACGAGAAGGGACAAACCCCGCGCGGCAGCTACGGGCTGCGGAACGTCCATAAGCGGCTGCTCCTTCATTACGGGAAGGATGCGGGGCTGCGTGTGGAGAGCACCGAGGGTGCCGGGACACGGGTGATGTTTACGATACCTGATTTACCTGAAATTCAACAATCGGAAATATCCGGCAAAGGGGATGGCGACATTGAAGGTCATGATCGTTGATGATGAAGTGATCATTCGAAATGGTTTGAGTACCGTGATCAATTGGGCGGATAACGGCTTTACGGTGCTGACGCCCGCGGCCTCGGCGGAGGAAGCCCTTCAGCGGATTCCCGTAGAAATGCCCGAAATCATATTTACGGACATACGCATGACAGGCCTGAGCGGATTGGATATGGCGCATCAAGTCAAGCAGCAGCATCCCGAGATCGAGATCATCGTCATCTCGGGATACGATGAATTCGCGTATGCGCAGCAGGCGATGCGGGAAGGCGTGAGCGATTACCTGCTGAAGACGAGCAGGCCCGGGGAAATTATCGAGGCTGCTGTCCAAGCCAGGGAACGGCTGCTGCAGCGCAGGCTTACACAAGCGAAGGGGAAGGCCCAAGAAATGGTGGTCAACCGGGGCTTTCTGCGAAGGCTGCTTGCTTCCGGCACTCCGTTGGATGAGCATGCCGAGGCCGAATTGTGTGAGCGATACCCGGAGCTATGTTTGGAATCGAACGGCTCGGTGCTGCAGATCTGGATGCTGTCGGTATATCCGCTGCATCCAGAAGAGGCGGAACAATCGAACGTGAGCGAGCTGCATCGATTAATCGGCACGGAGCTGGCCGAAGTGCTGCAATGCGCGTGGCTGGAGTGGAACGGCTCCCTGCTTCTGTTGGTACGGGCAGAGCCGAATAATGGCTGGGGGCGGGTAGATTCCGCTCTGCATAAGATGGAATCCACGCATGCCTGCCGCATCACGGCTGCCAGCGGCCGCCGGGTCGCAAGCGTCAGGGAGCTGCACATTGCGCTGGCTACCGCGGTAGTGGCCAGCTCCTACGAGTGGCTGCTGCAATCGGAACGGCATATCCGTTATGAAGATATCGAAGGACGCACAGGCATCCGCACGGTATGTTCGATGGAAGAGGAAACCAAGCTGTCATCCCTGCTGCGTTCGGGAGAATCCGCCGACTTGCAGGCATGGGTGGCGGATCTGCTGCGGCGCATCCAAAGCCAGGTTCAGGCAACGCCCGGCTCGGTTCAGGCTTACCTGCATTCCCTGATCGTCTCGGCACAGCGCTGGCTCATACGGGCTGCGACGTCTATCGGCTATACCAGTCCGGTGAAAGTGGAAGAGACGTACGATATCCGCGAGTTGACCAAGAATCCGGAGAAGGTGCTGGTCGATTCGCTCGGGCTCATCATGAAGGAGTACCGTGATATGGTGTCGACGACAAGTCCCGTCCAGCGAGCGATCTCCTTCATTCATGAGCATCTGGGACAGAGCTTGTCTCTCCAACAAGTGGCCAAGCATGTTCATATGAATCCCAACTATTTCAGCGAAATGTTCAAGAAGGAGACCGGGCAGAATTACATCGAATTCGTAACCCAGGCGAAGCTTCGGAAAGCGATGCACCTGCTGCGGGAAACGCCGGCCAAAATCAGTGAAATCGCGAATGAAATCGGCTACGAGGATATCAAATATTTTAACCGCCTGTTCAAAAAGTGGACCGGATTGACCCCTTCGGAGTATCGGGCAAATCCCGAATCCTGAATTTTGTCCCTCTATGGACTGAATTATATCCCCTATGTAAGCGTTACATCCTCTTTTATACTTGGGCTAATCATCTTGAAGCTTCATCATTTTCGTATATTAAAAGGGGGATTGACCATGAGACCAAAACGTAAAATAGGTCTTGTACTGCTGATGATGACACTGGTTCTTGCAGCATGCGGAGGCGGGCAAAGCAAAGAGCAGGCCGGAGGAAACGAAGGCGACCAAGAAAAGGTCAAGCTGACCATCTGGCATAACTTTGCCGGTGACGACCTGCGCGCGAAATCAGTCCGAAGTTTTATCGATCAATTTGCTCAGGACCATCCTGAAGTTACGCTCGACGCGCAAGCGATTCCACCGGACGGTTACCGTCAGCGTCTGAGCACCGTTGCGGCTGCGAATGAAATGCCGGACGTGTTCTTCGTTTATGCGGGAAGTCAGTCGGCCGAGCTTCATCAAGCGAAGCTGCTTCAACCGATCACGGAAGTGCTGGACGCCCATTCCGATTGGAAGGACAAATTCCTGCCGGGCGCATTTGATCCATACGAGTTCGAGGACGGTCAGATTTACTCCGCCCCGCTGGGCATGTCCGCAACTTCGATTCTCTACTACAACAAAGCGTTATTTGACAAACATAACGTAAAAGTTCCGACGACTTGGGAAGAAATGATGGCGGCGGTTAAAACGTTCAACGATAACGGCATAACGCCGATCGCCCTCGGAAACAAAGCGCCGTGGGTCGCGCAATCCACCATTATCGGATCGATTGCCGACCGCGTGACCGGCACCGAATGGTTCAAAAAAGCGGCTGCACAGGATGGCGCGAAATTCACCGATCCTGAGTTTATCGAAGCGCTCGGCTATTTCAAAGAGCTCGTCGACAACAAAGCATTCCAAGAAGGTGCCAACAGCATCGACAACACGCAAGCCGAGCAGTATTTCATCCAAGGCAATGCAGCGATGATGATCAGCGGCGCGTGGACGCTCACCAACTTGGCGGCTTCTTCCTCCGAAGAGCAGATGAAGGATATTGAAGTGACGACTCTGCCTGCGATCCCTGGAGGCAAAGGCGAAGCTAACACCATCTCCGGCGGAGCTGGCGGCGGTCTGGCCCTTAGCAGCAGAACGGAAGGGAAAGCGAAAGAATTGGCGCTCGAACTGATTTATGCCGTGAGTGGTCCGGAAGCGCAAAAAGCGATTGCCGAGAGCAACTCCATGGTCATGTACGATACCGAAATCGATGAGTCGAAAGTTACTTCCCTGTACTACAAAGCCTTTAACCTGGTGAAATCCACAGGCATTACGCCGGTATACGATGCTTATCTGTCTGCGGAAGCAGCTGAAGTCATCAACAACGGCCTGCAGGAAATCATGATGGGCGGTGCCGTCGAAGGCGTGGCCCAGAAGCTGCAGGATGCGCAAGCCCGATCCGCTACTCCATAAGAATAGATTCACCGCTGCATAAGGATTAGGAGGGAGGAGGCTGCCATGCCTACAGCGATGAGAAGCAAAGGATTTATAGCCATAGCTCTTCTTCCTGCGCTTCTGTTGTTTCTGATATTTGTCATCATTCCGGTTTTTTGGTCAGCATACTACGGATTTTTCAGTTGGAAAGGGTTCGGAGACGCCACGTTCATCGGCCTTGACAATTATAGAGAGATGTTCAAGGATCCGATCTTCTGGCGGGCGCTTCGAAACAACCTGATTCTGGTCGTATCGTCCATTATCGGCCAGGTTCCGATCGCGTTGATTCTGGCTATCGTATTGTTCAAGAATTCGTTCTTCTCCAGGTTCATCCGGTCCGCCGTCTTCATGCCGATGGTTCTCTCCACGGTGGTTGTCGGTCTCATCTGGGGTTACATTTACCACCCGCAGTTCGGGATTGCCAACTATGTGCTGGAGATGCTCGGCCTGGAGTCATGGACCCGTGCTTGGCTGTCCGATCCGAAGGTCAACATGCTGGCGATATCGATTCCGATTAACTGGGCGAACATCGGCCCTTATCTGGTCATCTTTATCGCGGCACTGCAAAATATTTCGCCAGAGATTCACGATGCGGCCAAAATCGATGGCTCCACCGGCTGGAACAAGCTGATGCAAATCACGCTGCCGATGGTCTGGAGCACGGTGGTCGTAACCATTGTGCTCTGTATCTCGGGAAGCCTGAAAGCTTTTGACCATGTCATCGTCATGACAGGCGGCGGACCGGCGCAATCGACCGAGCTGCTTGCTACCTATATGTACAACAGCACGTTCAGCGTGTACCGTTACGGTTACGGCTCCGCCGTTTCCACGATGATCATGATCGTCAGCGCCATTCTTATCGCGCTTAATTATTTCGCAACGCGCAGAAAGTCAAGTTAACATGAAGGAGGGAGCGATGTGAATTTACAGACGACCGGGACCGGAAGTAACTCAGGGAAACGCGTCATCACGAAGGGGTTAACCGGATTCGTAAAATTGCTGCTGATTGTGTATGCGATTCTTACGCTCTATCCCTTGTACTGGCTTTTTACGAGCGCGTTTAAATCGAACCAGGATTTCTTCAACAACCCTTACGGCTTGCCGAAGGAATGGATGACCGAGAATTTATTCCGGGCATGGGAGCTCGGAAATATGGGCCGAGCGATGATCAATTCAACGGTTGTAACGATTACGGCCGTCGTGCTGACCATCCTGCTTAGTTTACTAGCGGCGTATGTGCTGTCCAGATTCCAGTTTCGGTTTAAAAAGCTGGTGGTCGTATTGTTCACGACCGGGCTGCTGATTCCGATCCACAGTACGCTGGTGCCCCTATTCATTATGATGAAAAATATCGGCCTGCTGGACACGTACGGCGCACTCATCCTGCCATATACGGCGTTTGAGCTGCCCATCGCGATCTTTCTGGCGATGGCGTACATGTCATCCATTCCAAGAGAGATTGAAGAAGCGGCCATGATCGACGGCAGCGGCTGGTGGGGAATCTTCGGCCGAATGATTCTGCCGCTCTGTACGCCGATTGTGGCAACGATATCGATTCTGGCATTCCTCCGATTCTGGAATGATTTCTCTTTCGCCCTCGTATTTATCAATACGCAGGCATTGAAGACGCTGCCGCTCAGCTTGTCCCTGTTCTCGGACGGCTTCGGCACGGATTACAGCCTGACGATGGGAGCGATGGCGATCGCGGTCATTCCGACGATCGTGGCCTACCTGATCCTGCAGGAGCAGATCATGAAGGGCATGGTGGCAGGATCCATCAAAGGTTAAACTTTAAGCGAAATTCATATTCTTGAAAGAAAAAGCCTCTTCCGGTCAACGGAAGGGGCTTTTCGTATGATTGGTCAAACAGAGTCATCGGGGTTCATGCATTTTTTCCTCTCGAAAATATTCGTGCACGTTTTTCGGCCACGTCATGCCGGCAAAAGAAATATAATAGAAACACGAGAACAAGAGAGCATGATGATTAAGGCCAACAAGCGTATGGCCCTTTAGAAAGTACATCAAAGCGGGGAGGAACCCAAGTGATATCGGCTGCCAATCAGCAGGAGTATTACCAGGCGCTGCTGGAAAAGAAATCGGAGTACGAAGGCGTGTTTTATGTAGGCGTGAAGACTACAGGGGTGTTCTGCCGCCCGACATGCCCGGCCCGGAAACCGAAGATGGAAAACTGCGAATTTTACGAGACGGCTCAAGAAGCGCTGCTTGCATCCTTCAGGCCTTGCAAACGCTGCCGTCCGTTATCGCACCCCAATCAGGTATCGGACCTGGTCCGGCTGCTCGTAGAAGCCGTTGAGGAGAATCCGGAGAAAAGGTGGACCAACCAGGACTTCCAGAAGCTGTCCGTTGATGCTTCGACGGCAAGGCGCCAGTTCAAGAAGCGGTTCGGGATGACCTTCGTTGAATACGCACGGGCGCGGCGGATGGGACTTGCCTTGAAGCAAATCCGGGAGGGGCATGCCGTCATCGATGCCCAGCTGTCGACCGGCTACGAGTCGAGCAGCGGCTTTAGGGATGCTTTTTCCCGCATCATGGGCGCGGCGCCTAGCCGATCGGGGCATCATAACATCTTAAAAGCTTCATGGATCGACACGCGTCTCGGGCCGATGATGGCCATCGCGGACGAGGAGGCTTTGTATCTGCTCGAATTCGTGGACCGCCGAGGCCTGGAGCGTGAGGTTGAACGGCTCCGGCAGAGAACCAAGTCGGCGATTATTCCGGGTCATACGGCTCCGATCCGTTCGATCGAGCAGGAGCTCGCAGCGTATTTTGACGGGAGGTTAACGCAATTCAAGACGCCCTTGTTCTTGCTGGGATCGCCGTTTCAACAAGAAGTGTGGGACCGATTGCTGCGGATTCCCCCCGGCCAAACGACTTCGTATGGCGAAATCGCAGCGGCGATGGAAAGACCGACCGCGTATCGTGCCGTTGCCCAAGCGAATGGCGCCAACCAGCTTGCGATCGTCATTCCATGCCACCGCGTGATCAATACAAGCGGTGAACTCGGCGGATATGGCGGCGGCCTATCACGAAAGCAGTGGCTGCTGCATCATGAGCAGTCCATGAGTGCTGGAACCATACATGAATAGTAGACTTTCGTCTTAGAAAATGGTCTTACCTATAGGTAAGACCATTTTTGTATAAATCGTGCAGTCATTGGTATGACGTAATGATATATAGAATCTTTAAAATAAAGAGCATACCGGGCATGTTGGATTACTGTTCAAATTTCCTTGAGCAGATCGTTAGAAACATACATATCATTCTGTCGATAAGTCGCCCCTGGTTTATCGTGGAACGATTGGAATGAGTACGACTCTATCTGTTACAGATATGCTACAATCTAACTAGTTATAGCGCTCGTGACTTCATTCAGCGGTGACTCCAATATACAATTAACCCGAAAAATACGGCGCTCAGATGGAGGTTAGAGATGAATCTCACCAACAATAAGAGTTACGTATTTTTTTGGTTAGCCTCCACCATTTCATATTTTGGCACGTATATAACCACACTTGCTCTCCAAGTGCTGGTGGTGGTTAACCTGGAAGGCAGTACCGTTGATGTGGGCTGGATCCATTCCTCGAGGTGGCTGCCCTATGTGCTGCTGGGATTGGTGGCAGGAGTGATTATTGATCGCGTCAGTCGTCGGAACATCCTGGTACTGACCGATTTGGGACGGGGGATCTTGCTCGTAGCGATTTGCCTACTGGCATTGTTCGATGGAATCCATGTGGGCATTCTGATGATCATCATGATACTCTTCGGGACGATGTCGTTATTCAATGATGCCGCATCTCAATCTATTGTGCCCCAACTCGTGCCGAGAAGGTTGTTATTGCCCGCTTATGCACGGTTGGAGCAAAGCGCAGCCGTTGCGGAAACCAGCGGCCCCGCAGCTGCCGGTTTATTAGTCTCCGTCATTACCGCTCCGTTTGCCATCTTGGTTAACGCAGCTTCGTATCTGTTTTCAGGGCTGGTTATGGCTTTCATTAAACATCAGCCCATGCAGGAAAAGGCCTCGAATGAACGCATAGTTGAATTGATAAAGGAAGGATTGCGCTGGGTTTACCGGCATCCGTTTCTTAGCACGCTGGCATTCAATACCCATGTGTGGTTTCTATTTAACAGTATGCTGGGTACGGTGCTGGTAACTTACGCTCTCACCGAATTAGGGTTTAATGCGTCAACCCTGGGACTGGTCATGACATCAGCCGGGATTGGCGCTGTTATAGGCACGACGTTATCAACCCGGGTCAGCAAGCGATTTGGAATTGGACGCAGCATCACGTATGCCAGACTTTTGTATGCACCTGCGGTCCTGTTCATGGTTCTGGCACCATCCACTGACGACGGTAATCTGTCGATTCAGACCTTCCTCTTGATCGGATTTGGGCAACTGTTTTATGGATTTGCATTAGGCATTGAGGGTCCGATTGAGATGGGTTACCGGCAGACGATCACACCTGCACACTTGCATGGGCGTATGAATGCCACCATGAGGTCTATCAACCGCAGTATGATCGTTATTGGAGCACCTCTGGGTGGCTTAATCGCTGATGTATATGGATTTCGCACTGCATTAGGCGTTGTTATCACCGGACTGGCTGTAGTCGGAGTTTGGTTCGTGTTCTCACCGATGCGGGCTGCCCGGATGGATGATACGACGGATGTGAGTAATTAGATCGATACGATCTGCACAGTCATTGTGCGTTACCTATGGAAATTTAGTGCTCCTTCGCACGATTTCAATTTCAAGCACACGCAGTACCGTTCAGCAGGTACGAAAGAGAGGGAAAGACGAGATGATGGTTTCGATTCTAGCCTTGGCAGCTGCCATTTCCGGAGGCATTGTCGCTTCAGGAGCAGGTGTGGCTATTTTGGTCGGATTTGTATTCTTTTTGATCGGCTTTTCCGGAAAAAAAGGGAGACGGCCGAATTTCCTGGCTCCGGACGGGCTCAAGGTTATCGGCACGCTTTTGATTGTGGCCGTGTTCATGGTGTTGGCTTATTCCTGTACCTTGACCAGCGGCTCGCTGATCCGTTTTAACGGGATGGACCCTGTCTTGCAATACGAGCAAGGAAAGAAACTGCTGCTTATCGGAATAGTCTCCGCTGCATGGTTTGTCGCCAGCTTCCTCTGGCTGCTCCCGTACGCGGTCGAGATCAAGCCGCGGGAGTGGAATCGCAATCATCTGGTATGGGTCTGCGTTTATTTCATGCTGGTCTTCGCTGCCGCCGGGGCCGCGATGCTATGAATGGATGTGGCCGGAAAAAGCAGTTGGAGCATATTTCGAGTTACTAAAGTGCAAAGCAGCCTAGTTCCTGCCTTCAAGGATGAGCATGGGCTGCTTCTTTATATTATAGAAGAAAAAAATCATCGGGGGCTTTTCTCCTGGCCCGGCCTTGCCGGCACCGTTGCCGTTTCCCTGAATTTGACCGGGGACATGCCATAGTTGGCTCGGAATACTCGGTGAAAATAGGAGTAGCTTGCGAAGCCGCAGGTTTCCGCGATTTCCTCCAGCGTCATCGTGCTGTATTTGATACGCTCGACGGCTGCGTTCAGCCTGATCTCCAAGGCATACTGAATCATGGTTTTTCCGTAATACTCCTTGAACAGTTTAACCGCCCGGGATAAGCTGAGCCCGACATGGGAAGCAGCCTCCTCCAGTTTGAAGGTTAGGGTGGCGTGCTCCTCCACGAATCGCTTCAGCCGCAGGGCGGTGAAGGCAAGGCGATCGGTCGGCTTGATCTCGGAAATGGCGCGGTCCAGGCAGAGGCAGAGACTGCGCAGCAGGTAGTCGGTCAGCTCCCCGATTTCCCCTTCAAGTCCGCGCCGCTTCTCCAGCAGCATCTGTCTCCACAGACCCAGCAAATAATCGTCGAGCCCGACGTGACTGACGACAGGGCGGGAAATCCGATTCCACCAATCATCAATCCAGGAGCCATCGCAGAATATAAAATAATCCCCGCTGGACACGCGGCCATCCTCGCCGTCTTCCTTCACACGCAGCTCGTATTCATCGCCGGGCTTCAGCAGCAGCAGGTCGCCTGCCTGCACGTGGTGCTCGATGCCGTTGCAGTAGATTTCGCAGGAGCCTTCGGTTTGGAGGCGGAACAGATAAGTTGTCAATCCGCCCCGATGGCTGTTGCTGAATTGCTGAAAGTGATAGGAATAGTCGCAAATGAGCAGCCTTGCTTCCATAATGGTAACAACCCCCAGTAAAAATATAAGCAGATAGTTCATGTTGCAGCAATATTGTTTATGTTCATTTTAGCCTATTTGCATGTATGATAGTAGCAGATAGAGCAGTAACTCATTTTTGGAATCGAGGTGCGCTATAATGAGAAGAATGAACATTGGTTTGCAAATGTATACGCTGCGCGATGAAACGGCACAGGATTTCCGCGGTACGCTCCGCAAAGTGGCTGAATTGGGTTATGAAGGCGTGGAATTCGCAGGGTATGGAGACATTCCAGCCGAGGAAATGAAAACGCTTCTTCAAGAGCTTGGCCTGAAAGCGATCGGCAGTCACGTAGGCCTGCATCTGCTTCGTGCAGATCTGCAGAAGGAAATTGATTACCTGAAAACCATTGGCGCTAAATATATGATGTGTCCATATGTAGCCGAAGAAGATCGTAAAGATGCCGAGGATTGGAAGAACCTCTTCTCCTTCCTGGAGGAAGTAGGGGCTGAAGCTCGCAAGCAGGGATTGATCTTTGGATATCATAACCATGCATTTGAATTCGAAGCCGAGGTCGATGGCCAGTTCGTCTTTGATGCGATGTATTCCGCAACGACGCCGGAAGCCGTGCAAGTGGAGATGGACGTATGCTGGGTACAATTCGCCGGACAAGATCCGCTTGCCTACATTCCGAAATACGCTGGACGTCTTCCGCTGCTTCACCTGAAAGACTTCAGCAAGGATGCGGAAGGCAACATGAAGACGCTGGAGCTGAGCCAAGGCTCGGTTAACCTGCCAGGTGTCATTCAGGCTGCATCCGACGCAGGCACGGAGTGGCTGATCGTCGAGCAGGACGTATGTCAGAATCCGCCGCTGGTAAGCGTGGGGAACAGCATGAACTGGCTGAAGCAGAACTACCTGAACCAATTTTAATCTATTAGCACAAAGGAGACTTTCAATGAGTAAAATTAAAGTGGCTGTGTTTGGCTGCGGCGCAATCGCCCAGCGCAGACATATTCCTGAATATGCGAACAATGCTAACGTGGAGCTGGTTGCTTTTGCCGATCCGGTAAAGGAACGCGCTGAAGAGATGGCAGCCCAGTATGGCGGTAAAGCCTATACAGACTATCAAGAACTGCTGAAGAACGAGAAGCTCGACGCCGTTAGCGTATGTACGCCGAACTATCTGCATGCTCCAATGAGCATCGCGGCTGCGAATGCCGGCCTTCATGTGCTGGTGGAGAAGCCGATGGCAACAACGGCTGAAGAGGGAGAGCAAATGATCGAGGCAGCCCGCAAGAACGGGGTGTACCTGATGGTCGGCCACAATCAGCGTCTCATGCCTCCGCACGTAAAAGCGAAGGAAATTCTGGATTCCGGCAAACTCGGAAAGGTGCTTACCTTCCGTACTTCCTTCGGCCACGGCGGTCCGGAGAGCTGGAGTCTGGACGGACGAGACAGCTGGTTCTTCCGCAAAGAAGAAGCGATTATGGGCGCGATGGGCGATCTCGGCGTGCATAAATCCGACTTTATCCGTTATTTACTGAACGATGAAATCGTGGAAGTGGCCGGTTTCATCGGTACGGTCCATAAAGAAGGAACTGATGTGGACGACAACGCGACTTGCATCGTTCGCATGAAGAGCGGGGCCGTGGGCACGCTGATGGCAAGCTGGACGCATTACAGATCCGGCGATAACGGAACGGTATTGTGGTGCGAGAAAGGTGCCATGAAGATCGGTACCGTTAACGGTGACGAGGTGGTTGTGGAGCTGACCGACGGTACGGTGGAAACTTACAAGGTCGGCGCCATGGCAACTAATGAGAAGCAGGTTCCGAGCGGCGTCATCGACGCTTTTGTCGAATCCATTCTCACCAACACGCCGCCTAGCATTTCCGGTGAGGAAGGACTTCGTTCCTTGAACGTGATCTTGGGTGCATTCGAATCCCAAGAGACCGGTAAAATCGTGAAGCTGTAATAAATGAGTGTAGAGGGAGGCCGTACGCGTACGGCTTCCCTTTGGTGTATACAGGATAGTAAAGCATGATTTCGGGAAACAAAAACCTATAAAAAAGGGCCGCTCTGCCATCTTCATGGAGAGCGGCTTTTTTCGTATAAAGATTTTACTCGGCCCTTCGTGTTTCCCGATACATCCCATCCAATTTGATGCTGTCTCCATCCTCCACGACGGGGATAAAGATCGGCCGTTCATCCGGCGTCCGGTTCGGGGTATGCACGGTCAGCATCAGCTCCCCCTCCCAAGTACGGAACACCATGCCGTGCCCGCCGTCGCTGGAATATAAGGGTTCGGGCTCTTGAAGCCAAGGCCCGCATAGCTTGCCGGTTGGCGACTTGGCAACGCCGAGCGCGTATCGGCCATCCACAAAGCTGGCCCATACCATGAGCAGACTTCCCGACGTTGTCCGGAACAGAAACGGGCCGTCCGTCACATAGTTGCCCGATCCGGGAAAGCGGGGCGAGTGGAACGGCGTGGCCCAATCGGCCTCGGAGGCGCAAAACAGGGTCACGGGCTCCGAGGCGGCCTCTGTGAGATCGGGACTCAGGCGCATGGCACAGATCTCACCGTCGCCGACCTGCTGCCACTCGTGGCAGAACACCATCCACGGCTGATCCGCTTCGTCCATATACAGCGTGCCGTCCAGGGAACTCCAGTCGGCGGGGGTCACCGGCCCCTCGCTATGGAGGGAGAAAGGTCCTGTCGGCTCATCTGCCGACAGGACCGCGGTGCCCAGCCGATCGTTATCTTTTCGGCGGAAGGTGGCAAACATGATGTAACGCCCATGGTACGGGTAGACTTCCGGCGCCCAGAAGTTCACGTCAGCGAAGAAATCGTCCGGTTTGCGAAAGACCGTATAAGGGCCTTCCCAATCGCTTAGATCCCGGCTTATATAGACATCGAAGCCGGTTCCTTCTCTCCATATATTTTTGTCGGTGCTGCCGTACATATAGTATATTCGCTGTTCCGGATCAGGCAGTACGTAGGGGTCCCGCAGCTGAATGTCTCCAGTTTTCATGCGTAAGCGTTCACCTCCTTCAAATTAACGATAGGAAGGATAGATGATGCCGATATCCCTCTCCGTCTTCAAATCTCCGTCTGAATACAGCTGCATTTCATTGCCTTTGATCCGGATCGGTATGGACGTGCCTTGATAGCGAAGCTCGCCTTCAATGGTGCGCACGCTCATGCCGATCACGCCCTCCAATTGTCCGCTGCGGTCCGTGACCAGCCGAATCCCGGCTGGGCCTTGAATATGAAAGCGGCCTTCCCGGAATACGGTCACGTTGTCCGGGGTATTCACCAGTTCGTAGTGCAGCCCGTTCACGGTTCGGCCATATGCCGTGTTTCCGGCAACTTCTTCGCCATGGTCCATATCGACCGGGAGCAGTCCCGTAAACCACAGCCGATCCGATCCGATCGGCATGATGCCGCAGAGCCGTTCCACGTAATCCAGCAGACACAGAATGGAAGGGGAATACGTCTCGGTAAAGCCCTCTTCACCGGTCCAGGGGCTCAAGGTTTGCGAGAAGCGTTTCGCCTTGGACAAGGCGGACAGAATCGGCTGCAGTACCCAGGTCAGCTCGACATAGCGATGGTGATGTTCAAAGGCGTGCGGCGCCCGGATCAAGCTCAAGAAATTGGACGGACCGCCCCAGCTGTTATAAGAGGAGGACGGATCGAACCGCGGATCGTCCATCGCCAGGGACGTAAACGGATATTTGGCGAAGAATTTGCTCGTATTCAGCAAATACCGGCGCAGCATGTCGTCAAACAGCCCGCGGTCGCCCACTTCGCAGGCCATCACGCGCAGCAGCACGTCGGATTGAACCCTGACCAGCTCGTCGTTCCGATCCCGGTCGTAGAAGAATTGATCCTCCTCGTCATAACAGTAGCGGAGGAGGTTATCCAGGCTGGCTTCGGCTTTGGCCCTCCAATCGGCTCCGGATTCGCCGAGCTCTTCGGCCATGCGGGCCAAATACAGGCGCTGGCAGTAGATGTTGGCGGTCAAATCCGGTGCCAGGAAGGGCAGCACCGGGGAGTCCGGGTGGAAGGCAGCGGCATCATTCCTATAGGGCGTATCCGGAACATGCCAGAACCTGGGCGACAGATCATGCCCGGTATCAAAGGTGCTGAAAGCCTCCACGCAGCCGGTCCCCCGGCTGTTGCGGTAACGCGCGATCCAGTCGTCGTAAAGCGACATGGCTTGGTACATGGTCTTCAGGAAGGGGAGATCCCTTCCATGAAGCTCGTAGTGGTTCCAGACGCAGCGTGCCAGCGGCGTGACGAGCTGGATCTGGCGGAACGACGGTCCGTTCTCCGTCAGTTTATAAGGGAGCAGCCCATCCTCTCTTTGCTGATCCGCAAACGCCAGGTAGGTTGTTTTCGATACCGAGGGGATCAGTCGCGATATCAGTTCCGCGTTGATGGTGCCGGTGCTCTCCAGCCAGCAACCGAGGTAGATTCCTCCTTCTTGCAGAATCGAATCGCTGCCGTTCATCGGCACGATGCAGGCCAGCAGCTTCTCCAGTGCGGTATAATAAGCTGCTTCCAGCTGTCCGCCCGCTGCCGCGAATCGGACGCCTGTGGCCTGCCATTCCTGCAGCAGCTTCCGGTCTTCCGGTTTACCCGTCTGCACCTGATCCCTTATCGAAATCCGGCGCAGCCGGTCCAGCATAGCTTCTGTCATGTCCGCCTCCTTGAAAGCTTGTTATTGATTCGATTCAAATATGCGCACGGTGCCGTTGTAGAAGTCCGCAACGGCCTGCTCGACGTTTTTCCGGCCGAAACCGATCTCCTGGGTCGTCGTCTGGGCCAGCTTGGAGAACTCGGCGAATCCCGGCGGATTATAACTCACGTCAAAAGGCTCGGTCTTCGTGGCTTCCGATACGAGGCTCGTATAATTGTACACAATCTCCTCCACAGGACCCGCTTCCTCCTGGAGCAGGTTGCGATTGGCTTCCGTTACCGGCACGCCGCGGTCGTTGCCGAGGATTTTGGCCGCTTCGGGATCGTTGATCCAGAAGTCCATAAGCGTAGCGACTTCCTTCGGATGCTTGGTGTTGGCATATCCGGATAGTCCTTGGCTGGACTCGAATACCACGCCCGTACCCTTCGGACCTCGTGGTACCGGATGGAGAATGAGCGGATCTTCCGTCAGGCTCTGGAACGCAGCCAGCTGATTGGAAGGGAGGAGGCTCATGGCGGCTTTGCCCGTAATCAACAATGATTTGCTGGTATCATCGTGCGGATTGGACACCTGAAGTTCAGGCGTAACGACACCGCCGGCCTTCGAGGCCTGCTCCCAATACTCGAACCATTCCTGAATGTCTTCCTTCGCGAAGCCGAGCTTTCCGTTCTCCATATCATACAGCTGTTTTCCGCGCTGCTTCAGGAAGATATCCATTCCGTCGACGGTGAAATTATAGGTGCCGTATACGCCGTCGCCGAGCTTGTCGGACAGTTCTTTGCTGATGGCGGCAAATTCCTCCCAATCCCAATCCTGCTCCGGCAGAGGAATGCCTGCCTTTTCAAACAGCGCCTTGTTGATGACGATTCCCCGGGCGTTTGCGCCGGCCGAAATATGCTGCAGCTTCCCGTCCAGCCGGCCGTATTCCACCATGGTGGCATCCATGCCGTCCAGCTTCAGTTCGCTGCCGACATACGGATCCAGGTTCAGCAGCACATCTTTTTTGGCATAGTCCACCACGTTTCCGCCCAGGAAGAAGATATCCGGGGCGGTGCCGGAAGCGAGCTGGGTGTTCAGCTTATCGAAATATCCGGAGGAAGGCGAGAATTCGCCGACGATTTTGATGTTCGGGTGTTTGTTCTGGAACACCTTCAGGGCTTCGTTCGTAATATCGGCCCGTTTCTGGTCGCCCCACCACATCAAACGCAGCTCGACCTGGCCGGTCGGCTCAGCCCCTGCGTTCGTACTCCCGGCTTCTCCCGTGTGATCCGTTCCGGAACAGGCGGTGACGAATAACAGGAGTGAAGCCAACATTCCAACGAAACATTTCTTCAACATGGATAATCCCCCAGTCTAATCATAATTGGTTCATTTGCAGCATGACTTCGCACGACAGAGCTTCTGAGACTATTTCAGGCCGGTCGTGGCAATGCCTTCGAGAAAATACCGTTGAAACACCAGAAAGATGATTGTCACAGGCAGCAGCGACAGCGTGGACATGGCGAGCAGCGCCCCCCAATCCGATTGCCCCGAAGGATCGAACAGGGATCGGATCCCCAGCTGTACGGTGAATAAATCAATCTTGCTTAAATAGATCATCTGGCTGAAGAAGTCGTCCCAGCTCCAGATGAAGGTGAAGATGGCCGTCGTAATCAGTGCAGGAACGAGAAGCGGCACCACGATGCGGAAGAAGATCTGCGATTGTCCGCAGCCGTCAATGGTCGCGCTCTCGTCCAGCTCCCGTGGAATGCCGCGGATGAACTGAACCATCAGCAGAATGAAGAAGGAGTCATGCGCCAGCCATTTGGGCAGAATGAGCGGAAAATACGTATTGATCCAATGAAGTTCGTTATACAGAATGTATTGGGGCACGAGCGTCACGTGGTAAGGCAACATAATCGTCACCAGCATGATGCTGAACCACAGGCCTTTGAACTTAAACTTCAATCTGGAGAAGGCATAGGCTGCAAGGGAACAAGAGACGATGTTCCCGAAGACGCTCATGACCGAGATCAGCACGGAGTTGCCGAAGAATCGGCCGAAGGAAATGCCCTGAAGTCCGCTCCAGCCGTTCACGTAATGATCCAGCGTGAAGGCAGTCGGAATGAGGCTGCTGTTGGTAAAGATGAGATGATTCGGTTTAAATGAGCTGAAGACGAGCCACAGCACCGGATACAGCATGAGCAGGCCGAGGAGGATAATGGCGGCATGCCTCCCGGCTTGAACCAGTTGTCGCTTAAGCGGCATATCCATTACCTCCCTTCCTGGTTATCCCCGTAGAAGACCCAGAATTTTGATGTAAGAAAAACAATTCCGGTGAACACCCCGATGATGACCAGCATGATCCATGCCAGGGCCGAGGCATAACCCATATCGAAGAACGAGAAGCCTTTCAGATACAGGTACAAGGTGTAGAACATCGTGGCGTCGAGCGGTCCTCCCCGCCCGTCTCCGATGACGTAGGCCGGCGTGAAGGCTTGGAACGAATTGATCATGCTCATGATCAGATTGAAAAAGATAACGGGTGACAGCATCGGCAGCGTGATGCCGAAGAATTGACGGATCTTTCCGGCACCGTCTACGCCGGATGCTTCATATAAATCAGTCGGAATCTGTTTCAGACCGGCAAGGAAGATGACCATGGCCGATCCGAACTGCCAGACGGACAGCGTGATAATCGTATACACCACATAGTCGGGGTGGGCGATCCACGAGGGGCCCGTAATGCCGAACCAGCCGAGGAACTGATTGACCAGCCCGCTGCCGTCAAAGATTTGGCGCCAGACGATGGCAATGGCAACGCTGCCTCCCAATAGAGAGGGGATGTAATACACGGTCCGGTAAATCCCGAGTCCGCGGATGCCCTTGTTCAAGGCCATGGCGATCAGCAGCGCGAACGCAAGTCTCAGCGGCACGGACAAGAACACATAATAGAACGTTAGCCACAAGGATCGTTGAAACGTATCGTCTTCGGTAAAAATCTGGACATAGTTGCTGAGTCCCGTCCAAGTCGGCGATGACAGCAGGTTGAATTTGGTCATGGACAAGTACAGCGATGCGATCATCGGCCCCAGCGTCAGACAGAAGAAGCCGATGAGCCAAGGCAGAAGAAACAAGTAGGCTGTCTTATTCTGCTGGCCGTATAAGGGCTTGGACAGCTTTCTCATAATGTGCCTCCCTTCAGGATGGATGAGCATGGGCGGTTACCTGACGGCCTGAAGCGCTTACAATCGGTATGTCGGTGCGCCCGGTAAACACATCATACCGGGGGAGGAGAGAGGGCGGAATCTCCTTTCTTCGGATCATCGTGTTCGATTTTTTCGGATTGCGACAGTCGGAACTCGGAAGGGCTTTGATTGAACATCTTTTTGAATTTGGAGCTGAAATAGCCGGGTGAAGAGAAACCCGTCAGCTCGGCTATGTCCCATACCGTCAATCGGGTCTCCTGCAGCAGGCGTACGGCGTGTTTCATCCGAACCTCCGTAACGTACTGGATGAACGAGACTCCAGCCCCTTCCTTGAACATTTCCGAGAAGTAGGTAGGGTGGTAATTATACTGCTCGGCCAGCGAGGTCAGCGATAATTCCTGCATATAATTTTCCTCGATATACCGCTTGGCGGATTCAATCAGGGTAGCGTCTCCGTCTCCGGATTCCAGGTGGTGGTCAACAAAATCCTGTGCCCACTGCATCAGCAGGCGTTCCGCCTGCTCCGGGGTCTCCAGCCATAAAACCCATTCGGGTGAAATCCATAAAGGCCCCCCTCCCCGTGAATGCCGTATGTTGTCGAAAGCGGCGGATTCCATAATCAGCGTGATTTGAAAAAGGCTCCGTACCAAGCGGGAAGGCGATAGCCGGAATGCCTCGCCCAGCTCCCTCCGGATGATGCTGCGGAAGGATTCCAATTCGCCCCGGATCAGGCAGCGATGAAGCGCGCGGCTTGTTTCGTCCGGCAGCAACGGACTTTGGTCGGTTACGGGTGCCTGATCCGGTCCGTTCTGGCGTCCTGCCAGATTCCAGGCCAGCAGGGAGTGGATATAACCCTCTTTCCAGCGCTCAAGTCCCGACACGGGCAGCCCAAATCCTACCTGCACCTCCACGGTTAAATACGAGGATGCCTGCGCGGCGAGTTTATCCGCGAATGCATGCTGAATGCCGTCAAGCGCAATGAAATGCATGATACCGGGATGAGCTGCATCATGAAACACTTGAACGCCGCCCGGATAAGACTCGGCGATTTCATGGCAGACCATTTGAAACGGAAGGCGGAGCTGCTCGGGCGCGCGGCCTTCGGGTGCTTTCTGCATGCCGGATTCCCTCATGCCCGCGGTGATGAAGCATACGCGGCCGTCCTGCCAATCCTCCAGGTGAAACAGTCGAATCCGTTCCGGCAGGGAGGCGGGGGGCAGGCGATTGCCGCGCACGAGATCCAGCAGGAAGCGTTCCTTCATTTCTTTGTAATATTGGGATAGCCGCCATTGCATCATTTCCGAATCGTCCCGTACCTTGCGGTTCTTATCCAATTCGTGTTTGATTTTGCTTAAGGCGGATTTCAGGTCGTCCCGGGCAACGGGCTTCAGCAAGTAGTCCATGGCGTGGCTGCGGACGCCTGCTCTGGCGTATTGAAAATCCTCGTATCCTGTAATGATGATGATCTGGATAGTCGGATTGTGGCTCCGGCAAACGTCCAGCAGCTGGACGCCGTCCATGACAGGCATGTTCATGTCGGTAATGAGCAGGTCATACGAATGGGATTTCAAGAGCTCTTCAGCTTCCAGGCCGTTCCCGGCCTCCCCCGAAATGGCAAAGCCCATGCTTTCCCAGTCGACTTTCAGCTTCAGCCCTTCGCGAACCTCGATCTCGTCATCTGCGATCAATACGTTGTACATGATATTCCTCCTGTACCGGTAGAATCAGTTCGATGTATGTGCCGGCTTCGCTCCCATTCCGAATATGAACGGCAAATAAGTCGCCGTAATGCAAGCGGCAGCGTGCAATCACGTTGCCGAGTCCAATGTGCCAGCTCTCGCTTCGGAGGATCGGCTCCAACTGGGAGGCCGCCGCGGGGTCCTGGAGCTTGCGGATAATCTCGGAGGGCATGCCGGGACCGTTATCCGCGACGCGGAGAAACAGGCGGTTGCCCTGCCTGCTGATTTGGATGTCCACCTGTGCCGTGGTTTGATGCTGAAAGCTGTATTTGACCGCATTCTCGATCAGCGGCTGCAGTATGAACTTGATCATCACCAGCGAATCCAGCCGGCCTTCCTCGTGAACGGAGATGTCGAGTTTAGGCCCGAAGCGGGTTTGCAGAATGGAGATATAGTGGCGGACATAGGCCAGTTCCTCGGTTAGGGGGACCCGGTCGTCGCTGGTATTCATGGAGAAGCGCATCATTTTGCCGAGGTCCTCGATCACCTGCACGGTATCGTCCGTCCGGCGCTGCATGGCAAGACTGCTCACCAGCTCCAGGGTGTTAAACATGAAGTGGGGATTGATCTGCATGAGCAGCGCTTTATATTCCGCCTGCTGGCGGAGCAGCTTCAGCTCGAATTCGTTCTGGATATGCTGCCGCAGGCGGCTGATCATATAGCGGAAGGTGGAGATGACGTAACTGATCTCGCTCTTTACGTTTTTGTCAGGAGGCAGAACGGACTCGGCCTGGTCGAAGGCTCCGCGCTGCACCTGCCTCATCGCCAGCACCAGACGCGTTAAAGGCTTGGTGACGCCATAGGAGAGCCATGCGGCTGCAAACAGGGAGACCAGGATCAGAACGACCGTGACCACCAGAATGGTACTCTGAAGCTTGTGAAGAGAGGAGTACAGTTCCTTCTCCGGCGCCAGGCCGGCCAGCATCCAACCGGTGCGCCCCAGCTTCTTGTAAACCAGAATGTCCCGCTGCCCCTCATCGTTGGTCAGATAAACGACGCCCGATTTCAGCGGGCCGTTTCGAATGCGATCGATTTCCGATAGGGCTCCGGCGCCGAGTTCATGCGCCTGCTGGGATAGAATCGGGCTTCCTTGCTCGTTCAACAGAAAAATCGTGCTGTTCTTGGCCAAGTGGATCCGGGTGAGCGGCTCCAGAAAATAAGACTCGCTGACGTTAACCTTCATCACGTTTTGCGCCGTGGCATGATGGAAGGTCCCGATGGGCATCAGCAGGCTGACAACGGGATTGCCGTGATCCCGGACGCGTTCATGCTGGTCCGTATGCGCTGGCAGCCAGCGGTCTCCGGACGCGAAGAAGTTCCTGTACCACGATTCCCGCAAAAAGGCAGGGTCGCTTTCGACTTGGTTCTCGCCGCCGACCCGAAGCCCGCTGCGCCGGTAGATGGATACATCGGAGATACTGGTGTAGCTGTTGGTCGCTTGGGTCAGAAATCGGCTCATCGCAAGATTGGCAAGCATTTTCTCCCCCTCGGGCAGCAGCGGATCGCCGATGGCGTTGTCCCAGTTCTTGGCTGTGTCACTGTTGAAGACCAGGGAAGCGACGTCATAAATCTGCATCTGGACCATATCCACGTAAGAACCGTATTCCTCCATCTTTTCAAGGGCCGATGATTCGATGTAGGAGCGGATCACGGTGCGCGATTCCGTAAACAGCAGGAAGGAGAGCGTGCCGAAAGAGAGGACGAAGAGTGCGACGATAAAGGCGATCAAACGGCTTTTTAATGAGAAGAACATCAATTTCCTCCTTTGCGAAAAGCGGATTTCTAGGCGGTTTGCGACATGTGAAAAAAGGCTGCGCAAATACGCAGCCTTTGAAGGAAAAATGCTTGGAGCAGCCGTGTACGGCTTAGAAACGAACCAGATTACCGATTCGCACAGGCATGCCGGTGGCGATGGCGCGGTTGGCTGCAATTCCTGTCAGTATGGATCTCGCCCCATCGATATGGTTGGCCGCGCGGGCATAAGGATCTTCCACCGGTTCCCCGAACAGATCATTCAGCAGCACCGGGTCGCCTCCGCCATGTCCGCCCTGCTGCTCCTCGACGTGAACCTCGTACGGGGCATCGAACATCGGAAGCACCCGCAGCGTTTTCCCGATTAACGCGCCTTCCAGGCTCTTGTCGCCCAGTGAATTGACGTAGGATTGTTCGACGATGTTCATCTCGATCCGGCCTTTGGTGCCGTTGATGGCGATGCGATAGCCTTCCCACGGCTGATAGGCGACCAGCGAATACGTTAAAATGGCCTTGTTCTGATATCGCACGAGGACGCCCATCGTATCTTCAATGTTGATGCCGTCTCCGAATACGCTTTGGTCCCGCTGGTAGCCGTCCTCCGGTTCGGCATCCAGATACATGGCTTTGAGATGCGCATCGGAATCCAGATGGAGTGCAAAAGGGTCCTCTTTCGCAACCTTGTTGCCGGTCGCGCGATTATAGAATTGCGTAACGCCCCGCGCTTCGGCATTCTCTCTACCATAATACATGAGATCGCCGAAGGCGAAAACGGTTTCAGGATGGGAACCGATCCAGAAGTTGACCAGGTCGAAGTGATGGGTGGATTTATGAACGAGCAATCCGCCGCTGTTCCGCTTGTCCCGGTGCCAGCGCCGGAAGTAGTCCGCGCCGTGGCGGGTATTCAGCAGCCATTCGAAATGCACCGAGGTCACCTGGCCGATGGTATCGTTCATGATCAATTCCCGTACCTTGGTATGGTGGGGGGCGTAACGGTAGTTGAAGGTGACCCTGATGTTCTGTCCGGTCCGCTTGGCGGCATCCAGGATGGCCTGGCATTTTTCCTCGTCGATCGTCATCGGCTTCTCGGTCACGACATCGCATCCAAGCTCCATCGCGCGGATAATATACTTGTGATGGGTCCGGTCGATGCTGGTCACGATCACGTAGTCAGGCTTCTCGTTCTCGATCATCCGGTCGAATTGGTCCGCCGGGTAGGTAGGCACCTCGGCGTATTTATATTTTTCCCGCAGCAGCTGATTCGCGTAATTCATGCGGGTTTGATTGATATCGCAAAAGGCAGCAAGCTCGGATTTGTCGCGGAAGTTTTGGGCCAGGGCGCCATAAAAAAATTCGGCGCGGCCGCCGGTACCGACCAATACATAACGTTTCTTGTCACTCATCTATATCGCCTCCTTGAATATAGCTCTAGCCTATAACAAGGGAGCACTGCTTTCGCCGCATTTCATGCGTAATCGCTTTCAAATGCCGCATATTTTGCTATAATTCAAGGAAAGGGGGCAGCCGCATGACCAAGCCGTTTCGAGCAGATTACCACGATCCCGCCGGATATTTGAACATGGAGTATGATCGCCGCATTGGCTATTTCTCGATGACGGTCGACCATCTACACGATCATTATGAGCTGTACTACCTGTTATCGGGCGAGCGGATCTACTTCATCAAGGATCGCTCCTACAGGGTTCGGGCCGGTGATCTTGTCTTCGTGGACCGGAATGCCGTTCATAAGACGCTGGACAGCGGCCGGCCCGACCATGATCGCCTTGTCCTCTATTTAAGCCCGGAATTGTTCGCCGATTTGGCCGTACCGCTTGAACTGGCCGAGGGGCTGAAGGAGCCGTTCGGTTGGGATGTTCCGATTCTAAGACTTCCTTCGCCAGCGAGTGAAGCGGTGGAGCGAATGGTCGGCGACATGGTGAATGAGATGATCCATCCTCAAGCGGGAAGCAGCTGGCTGCTTCGGCACCGAACGGTCGAATTGCTGCTCTTTGCCTACCGCAGCCGGCATCTGGGCACGGTTCGTTCCGCCGATACGGAGCCGGTTCTTCATCCGAAGACCCAGGCGGTCGTCCGGTATCTTAACGACAACTACCGGCAGGCCTTAACGCTGCCCGAGGTAGCGGAGGCGTTCCGGATCAGCCCGCACTATCTCAGCCGGCTGTTCAAGCAGACGACGGGATTTACCTTCAGCGATTATCTCAACCTGCTTCGGGTCAAGGAAGCGCAGCGTCTCCTGCGGGAGAGCGATGATTCCATCACGGATATCGCCTGGCGATCGGGCTTCAGCAACTTCTCCCATTTCGGGAAGATGTTCAAGCGGACGGTTCAGCTGTCTCCGAGGGCATACCGGCAGCAGTATCGAATGCGAAGCTAGAGGAATATGGCTGTGTCTTCTTTCTGGTTCGCTAGAAAAAGCTGAAATAAAATAGATAGTCTCTATTTTATTTCAGCGAGGATGTGAGGGGATTTGTAATTGAACTTGAAGAGAAAATGGATCGACTTAACATAACTAATGACGGATTAAGCTTACTCGGAAAGACGAAAAAGAGATTGCTGCTTAGGTTCGTCTTGATCGAGAGTTTAGATGGTCTTCTTGTAATAAATAATCTAATAGAATATCAAGATAATGTTTTATATACTCTGTTAATTCAATTCGCTCATATTGCAATTCACGTATAGAGACGATCACTTTTCCAAAGTCGTAAGATTAATGTAAACCTTCGAGTCAGTTCCTCATTACTTTCTACAGTATCCGCCATTTTTTTCGTCTTTTTATTCAATACTTTCACAAAAAATATGCATTATATTTAATTATATGGGACTATTACCCTTTTATAGAAAAAATATATCATATTTTATGAGTTATTGTTACCATCCAATAAAAATAAGGAGTGATCAAATGTCTTTGGTGAAAAAGTTTTTCATTAAGAGGGGAAGTGCTGTCTTAGCAACAATCTTAGCACTAGTTTTATTGGTATCCGCTCCCCTTAAAGTAGGAGCTAGTGGATCTGCCGGGTTATTCGCCCAATTTTACCCAGGTAATTATAAAATTGATGTTATTCAACTACACAATGGATGGGCAGGTCCATGGAATGAAACACAGAACATACTTCATACAAACATTCACGTATGGGAAAAAGATTCTCGTGGAAACTACTCAATACATAAAGCCAATCTTCATATCTCAGCGAGAACTAATCTAGCTGGAAGCATTTGTTGGTATGTTCATGACACTGTAAATAATACCTCTAAGACGAACTGCCACCCCCTACTTGCCATAACTGAAGCCAAAGAAGCTATGCAGGAAGAAGTTAAGGCGCAACTGAATAAAGCAACAAATTGGGAAGTTGCTGTAACTGTTGGTGTAGTTGTAGCAATAGTTGTAATCGCTTGGGCTACATGGCCTGCAAGTGCTATAGCTTTGGTTGCTGCTGCTAGATCAGCGGGAGATCAACCGGAAGGAAATAGTGAGCAACCACCTATCGATACTGGATCAGATGAACTTTCTGCTCCTCCTAATGAGAAGGCACAAGAACCAGACGAATCTAAAAAAGCTCCAGGAGTTCCGGTTGAATCTGAAACGGTTCCAGGGATACCACCAAACGAAGATATTCCTGAAAATGAATGACAGTATATAATGATAAATAGAATGTTAGTTGTCAGAAATGAGGTGAGTTCAAAGAATTGTACACACATATACTGAGTAGCAAACTTGAAACAGAACAAAGAAAAGATCTGGTAAAAAAAATTATTTTGTTTTTTTGCAAAGAATGTAAGTATCTTAAGATAAGATGTTGGGCACAAGATGATGCTGACGCCCCCTTTCTGAAAAAACAAACGGTTCAAAGGACTTTTGGTGATGACGGCCTACTTGAATTACGTGTACCTATTGATAAGGAAGTTGTGGATTTCTTCAATCATTATGAGATGAGTGAAACTGAAAGCTATATCCTACCGTTCTTCCATCTTGAATTTCTAGATGAACAAAAGAATGTACAATTATATTGTGGCGATTCTGGAAGTGATGTTCTATTTGATGAAGCTACCTTCAATGCCCCACAGTTATTCGATCTAATAAGTGAAGAACACTTCAATAAATTAAATTGATTCTGATTAACAATAAGACGGACTGCTTCTTATCAGAGTTCGTCTTATTGTTTTTTTGTACTACCTTGAGACACCTTGAATAACCTGCCTTCAACTTTCTACTTGCCTGATCCTGTTCCAACAATTATATTCGAGAATCAGTTATTATGGGGCCTTCGGTCGCATGCGGGAGCACGACAATCAATCCACCCTATGTGAGACGGGGGTAATAGAGGCCGTAGCCCTAGTCGCTAATAAAATCACCACGTCCATCGAGTTGAATCAGCCCGTGAATGTGGTGCTTTTTGGTGTGCATATGGTATCTTGGAAGTGAACGAAAACGCCGTGTTTGATAGATTCGTTGAGAGGATCGACAGTCATAATGAAAACAAAAATACAAGAGCTGCCGCTGTCGCCGGGCGTATATCTCATGAGAGATTCGCGTGGAACGGTCATTTACGTTGGCAAATCCAAAAGTCTCAAGAAGAGAGTACAATCGTATTTTTACAACAATAAATCGCACTCCCCCAAAGTGAAGAGGCTGGTTCAGCATGTCAAAGACCTCGAGCATATCGTCACCGACACGGAGTTTGAGGCGTTCATGCTGGAATGCAGGCTCATTCAGGACATAAAGCCGATGTATAACCGCAAGATGAAAAATCCGCTAGGTTATAGTTATATCGTATTGCGGCAAAAGCGAGATTGGCGATGGCTGGAATTTACGGATACACTGGATGAAGGCGGCCCCGACCGGTCTCGTTGTTTCGGCCCCTATACAGCCAGCAGACATAGTCTTGAACATGCAGTGCAGAAGGTTAAGGAATGCTGTAAAATCGCCTGCAATCATACACCTGCCGCTTCTTCGGCAAATACCCCCTGCTTGAATTATTCGATTGGCCTCTGTCTCGGCAAGTGTCTTGGCGGCGAAACCGCTCGGCAATTTGATGAAATCATGGATCGATTCATTGCTCTGCTTCAAGGGGACGACCGACGTTTATATGATGAAATGGAGCGAACCATGCTGGGCGCAGCCGAGCGTTTCGATTTTGAGCAGGCTGCAAAATACAGGGACGGCATGGAGGCGGTGAACCTGCTCTTAAGTAAGCGGCATGTGATCGAGTTCGCCGAAGAGAATCACAGCATCGTTGTCTACGAGTATTTAAACGAAGATACGATCAAGTTATTCTTGATAAAGGGGAACGTAGTGCTGCACAGCGAGAGGTGCTCTGTGGCTGCAACAGCGGACATTGAATCGTTGAGGCGGAGGGTCAAAGCCTTGATTCTCAGCTATTTCACGAGGGATATGGAATGCGATGCTGCCGAGGTTACCCGGGAAGATATCGATGCTGCACAAATCATCTACAGCTATTTGCAGAGCAGCGCCTGCCGCTATCTTGTTCTTCAGGATTCATGGATGGAAGACGAGGGGGAGGCTGATATGGAAGCTGCGCTGCGGGATTTTTTGAATCATCATGTTGTGTCATTTTAATTTGAGCATGAGCCGGGCTGCAGCAGCCCGGTTTTTTATCGCCTATATTTCCAATCTTATTTTGTGGAGACGTTATCCCGGAAAAATCGCCCCATCGGCATCTCTCTCGTAAAAGTGATCCATCCATACTTATATTTCACTTCAATCTGCGTGATGGGCTGATTGTTATAAAGACGGATGCCGTAATTAAGCGGAATCCGCGAACCTTGATCAAGCGCGGCTCTCTTCTCGTCCGGCATGAGCTCGGGCTTTAGCGGCAACTCCCGAATATCGACGAATTCGATATCGGGATCTTCATCAAGGCCTTCGCCTCCGACCAGATGAAGGGAATAACTGACGCCCAGCTCGGCCTTGGCGGGCTTCATGCCATCGTTCACCCGCACGTCCAGCAGCTTCACATCGGCGAATCCCTTATTTATGACTTCGAAGATCATGGTATTTTCATTCGCAGAGGACGTAAATCCACCCACCTTGATGGGCGTGGGACGAAGGAACAGCAGGTATAGAAGGATGGCCGAGAGGAGCAGCCCCAGGCCCAAATACCCGAGCCGGCGGAGATGTTTGGATTTAGGTTTCATGGCAGAGCAATCTTCCTTCTCTTATTAAATAGACAGCTTTACAACGGATTTGCCTGCCTCAATATCCGCTTTCATCGCTAACAGATATTTCCGGGTGCGTTCATCCATCTCATTCCAATTTACGAATTTGGCGAAGTAGACATAGGAGTAGATATTACGAAAGTCGATGAACAACGGGATCCGCTGGATCCATTCCTCGCTCAGCGTATTCTCTTGAAGATAGCCGGATAAGAACGAGTCGAAGAATCGGGCCACAAACTCGGCTTTCCGGTTTTCCGAAACCGTCTGAACCGCATGATAGATGGCGATGGCGATATCGTAGGCGAACCAATGGTACGAGACATCCCCGAAATCGAAAAAGATAATCTCCCCGTTATGTACGTGAAAATTGTGATGGTGGAGGTCATTGTGGACGATGCCGTAGCCTTCCTCATTCTGCGGGAGGGACTCCAATTCCTTAAGATACAGCTTCCACTGCGTATGGACTCTTTCACCTGCAGCCTCCGGGAACGCATCGGTAAAAATCACATGATCATTCCATTGGGGAAACGCCATTCGGTGCACGAGTGACGAAGCGGTGGCGTCCTTTTTGCCGAGCTTATGCATACGGCCCATCCCGCGTCCCCACTGCTTGATTATCGCAAAATCCGATGTTACATCCGTTAACGGGCTGCCGGGAGCCTTCGTAAAGGCAATGACATGGTATCGCTTGGAATCGTGGGTTACCTCTTCAATAAGAAGATCCTGTGCGGATCGAATGGACACTGCCATGTTCAGACCCTGCTCGGCGAGATAGGCCATCCACGTCAGCTCGCGAATGATCGAGGCTTTGCGGTATTTGGACGCGTCCAAGAATTTCATAATGAAGCGGCGTCCGTCTTCACCGTTGTATTCAAATACATTCTGATCGAATCCCCCAAGTAACTTCAGCGAATAAGAACCTCGGCCGAATCGTTCGGCCCCTTGATCCAAGACAGCCTGTTCCATGGAAAGTCCCCTTTATCGTATTCTCGATATGATGCTTATGCTTACATACCGGAAAGTTACTGTACTCACTACCAATTACAGTCTAACGAAGATCGCGGGTGGTTGCAAAAAATGGGAGGGCTATACGAAAAAGGGCGCTCCTTTAGGAGCACCCTTACATTTTTCTATCAGCCTTCGAATTTCTGCGCCAGCTCACGGAAATTCAGCTCCGACGTGCTGGACAGCACGACATCCGCATGCGGGAAATGCGCGGGGTTGCCGATCGCGACGGCGAACATGCCGGCGCCCTTGATGGCGTCAACGCCGGAGGCGGCATCCTCCACGCCGATGCAGTCGGCAGGCTCTACGCCAAGCTCTGCGGCAGCGGTGAGGAAGATCTCCGGGTCCGGCTTGTTGTTCTTCAGCTTGGTTACGTCGACAATCACGTCGAACTGGTCCATGACCCCAAGCCGTGTAAGCACGGCGATGGCGTTTTTGCTGGCTGACGCGATGCCGGTCTTCAGGCCGGCCGACCGGATGTCTGCTACAAATTCCGTAATTCCCGGCAGCAGGTCGGCTGGCGTGATCGTTTCGATCAGCTCGACGTACAGCTTGTTTTTGCGGTCAGCCAGCTGTACCAGCTCTTCATCGGAATAGTTTACAGGCGTCTCCGCCTGGCTTAACAGGAGCTTTAGGGAATCCATTCGGGATACCCCTTTGAGATTCTCGTTGAATTCTCTCGTGAAGGGAATGCCCAGCTCGGTTGCCGTGGCTTTCCATGCCTGATAATGATACTCCGCGGTATCGGTAATGACGCCGTCCAAGTCAAAGATGACAGCCTTCAGCTTGCGTGTTTCTTTCATATCTTATAGCTCCTTTGTGAGAAAACGGAAAGTATAAACCCGAAACAGGGACCTTCCGGATATCGCAAGAAAAATGCGTTATTTGCTCTGCAGCGCATGTTTCACAGGTTTCCCGGCTTCAAGCGTTACGGCCTCGTCGTACAGCTTGATCTCGATGGATTCGCCTTCGACGATCTCCAAGGACACGCCGTCCTTCTCGATGTTTACGCCGATGAGACGGCCGCGGAAGTTCAAGCGGAACGCATACTTCTCCCAGTCCTTCGGAATGGCCGGGGAGAGGGAAAGTCCGCTTTCCTTCAGGCGCATGCCGGCAAAGCCGTAGACGATCGACATCCAGGTACCGCCCATGTTGGCCATGTGCAGGCCGTCCTTCGTGTTGCCGTGCGTATTGTCCAGATCGAGGCGTGCCGTCTCGATGAAGTACTCATACGCTTTGTCCATATTGCCGATCTTTGAGGCCATGATGCTGAAGATGCAGGAAGACAGCGACGAATCATGCGTCGTGATGCCTTCGTAGTAATCATACGAACGCTGGATCGTTTCCAAGCTTTGCTCGTCTTCCAGCAGGAAGTGGGCGAGCACCGTATCCGCTTGTTTGCATACCTGATAACGGTAAATGGTGAGCGGGTGATAGTTCAGCAGCAGCGGATATTTGTCCTCCGGCGTGTTCTCGAAATCCCATACCGCTTTGCGGAGGAACGTATCGTCCTGCGGGTTAATGCCGAGCGCTTCATCATACGGGAGCAGCATGGCGTCCGCCGCTTTCGCCCAAGCGGAAATTTCATCCGCGGTTACGCCAAGCCGGCCGCACAGGGATTTGAAGCCTTGCGCATCGTAGGATTCCAGAATGGCGCAGCTCTTGGCGGCCCATTTCAGGTTATGCTTTGCCATGACGTTTGTGTAATAGTTGTTGTTCACGCAGCAGGTATACTCATCCGGCCCCGTCACCTCATCGATATGGAAAGCGCCGTTATAATAGTGGCCGATGTCGGCCCACAGGCGGGCGGTTTCGATCAGTACCTCGGCCCCGTAGGACAAGAGGAAATCCCGGTCCTGCTCGGCGAGATAATACTGAATATAGCTGTAGGCGATATCTGCGCTGATATGGTATTGCGCCGTTCCCGAAGGGAAGAAGGAGGAGCATTCCGTTCCGGAGATCGTGCGCCACGGGAACAGCGCCCCTTGCCGGTGTCCCATTTCCCGCGCTCTGTCTCTCGCCTGCTCCAGCGTGGAATAACGATACAGCAGCAGCTGGCGCGCAATGTCCGGCTGCGTCATCAGAAATACCGGGAACATGTAAATCTCCGTGTCCCAGAAATAATGGCCTTCATAACCTTCGCCGCTCAGTCCTTTGGCGGAAATGTTGCTGTGCTTGTCCCGTCCGGCGGATTGCAGCAGCTGGAATAGATTGAAGCGGATGCCTTCCTGGAGCTGGTCATCGTTCTGAATCACGACGTCTGCCGATTTCCAGTAGTCGTTCAGATACTCGCCCTGCTCGGCAAGCAAGTCCTCGAACGAAGTATCCTTCAACTCCTCCTGCAGCTGAATGCCGCGCTCGAGCATGTCTTGCCCGTGACGAAGACTGTCGGTATACAGATTGTATTTCGTAAAGTGGATCGGTCCGGTCAATGGAAGAACAGCCGTGAAGGTAACCTCTCCAGTTCCGGCTTCGAGCTGAATGTCCGCATCGGCATTCAAGCGATGACGGGTCACGCAAGCGGCACGCAGCTTGGACGCCATCGTCTCGTCTACGACATAGGCATCGCTGCCCTTGACGCCGGCATCGATGACGGTCATCCGTTCCGCATGCCCTGCGCCTACCCGGGGATCGTTGGCATTGGTGTAGTTCTTCACTTTGCCGTTCACGGTGGAAACGATGCGAATCTGGCCGTTGAAATTGACCGGCTCCATCCGAACGTCGATGGCGAACAGCTCCCGGTGCGCAAAGGACACCAGACGGCGGAAGGTCAGCTTGATCTCTTTGCCCTCGGGCGATTTCCACTGCACGATTCGTTCGGAGTACCCCTTGTCCATATGCAAGCGGCGTTCATGGGCAGTGATCGTTCCGTGATCCAGGCGGAAGGGTTCTTTCTCGTCGCCTAAATAGATCAGGACCGTTTGGGCATCAATATTGTTAACGAGCTTTTGCTGTGTATCGGGAAAGGCGAAGAGCTTCTCGCCGTAAGGGATTTCAATCACGTCGTGGAAAGCGTTCAGGTAGGTGCCGCGAATGGTGGACAGGCGCTCGCCGTAGCCTTCTTCGAAGTTGCCGCGCACACCCAGGTAACCGTTTCCGAGTGCAAAAATACTTTCCATATTCAGCAGGGCTTGCTGCGACAAATCAGGATTTGATATATTCCAGGTCATGGTCTACACTTCCTTCCTAGCATGGTTATTCTTGAATTTTAGAGCCAATCGGAGTTATGTTATACTAAAATATCAAGGTTTTTATCAATATTTTTAGGTGGTGGGGAAATAATGAAAGAGCCTTCACGTTCTGGAAACCAACCCTTTTACCTTTCTTCCCGCATGTTTTATTTGCGCGAGAATTTTATCCATCCCCCGTTCGACTATGAACACGAGCTGCTGGAAGCGATCCGCTTCGGCGATGAGAATAGAGCCATGGACATGCTGCGCAAAATTAACGAGCTGGAAGCGGCCGTGCTGGCGACGTATCCGCTTCGATCGAAGAAGAATGCCTTGATTGCCTCCTGCACCTTATTTACCCGGGCCATCATCAAAGGCGGCGTGGATCCCGAGATCGCCTTTCATTTAAGCGACACGCTGATCCTCGAGATCGAGCGAATGAGCGATGTGGAGCGGCTGGTTCATTTTGAATATGAGATGCTGGTGCAGTTTGTGTCGATGATCCGCTCCGAGAAGGAAGACGTGTCGTTCTCTCACATTGTGAACCTGGCGATCTATTACATCCGGGAGCATATTTTCGAGGAGCTGACCCTGCAGAGGGTCGCGGAATATTTGAAGGTCCACCCGAGCTACCTGTCCGATCGTTTCAAGCGGGAGACGGGCGAAGCCATAACCACCTTTATTAATCGGCGGAAGATTGAGGAATCCAAGCATTTGCTGGCCAATACGAACCAGTCGATATCCGAAATCGCGTTTACGTTCAAGTTCTGCAGCCAGAGTTATTATACGCAATTATTCAAGAATTTTACGGGAATGACGCCGAGAAAATTCCGGATAAGCGGCACGGCGCGGTAAAGGACGATCCTATCGAACAACGAGAAAAGAGAGACGCGGCCCATGAAGAAACTAAAGCAGAAAATGCTTCACTTAAGCCTGGAGAAGAAACTGATTGCGGCGTTCTCCGCCTTCATCATCGTTCCCCTTCTTCTGATCGGCGGGATCGTATCCTGGGTCTACGTGGAGAATAATCGGAGCACGATGATTGATGCCGCCGTGGAAAACAACAAACAAATCATTAAAAATATCGATACCTCCCTGCAGCCGCTGCTCCGGCTGTCCATGTTCCCGATCCAGGACTCCACGGTGTATCCCATTATGCGGAAGGATTACGGCAAGGTGACGTATCCATTGCTGGAGCGGGGGCAGGATTTCGATAAAGTGAACGGCTTGATCCAGAGCGGGATCATGCTGTATTCGGACTTGATTGACTCCGTGGTTATCTACCACGAGAACAGCCGGTCCATCATCGGCCGAAGCAACCGGGAATATATGAACTTCGCTTATTTCAAGGAGCAGTTTACCCGCGAGCCTTTTGTCCGGAAGATCAGGGAAGCGTATGGCGGCTTTGTCCCGATAGGGATTCATCAGGAGCGACTGCTGTCAACGAAGGGAATTCCGGTCGTGTCGGTGGGCAGGGCAATCTTGGACCCGTACACGAAGGAGGATCTCGGGTTTATCCTGTTTAACATTTCGGTGGATAAACTCAAGACGCTGTGGAGCGAGTCGGCATTTTCCGAGAATACGAATTTTTATTTGATCGACGAAACCGATCATATCGTGCACAGCGTTCACCCCGAGGAAATCGGACTGGCGGCGTCCGAGGTATTGGGAAGCGATTTTCAATATAACGCGGACGGCCAGGTCAACACGCAGATCAGCCGGGATACCTACATGATTTCTTCTTCCTCCTCCATGGCGAATTGGAAGGCGGTTACGGTCATTCCGAAGAAGGATCTGTTCTCGATCGTGTACCTGATGGTGGCTATTCTGATCGGTGCGTTGATCCTGTTACTCGTGCTGTGCATCCTGATCTCGGCCCGGATTGCCACCACGATCATGAAGCCGCTGGCGGTGCTGAACAGCAAAATGAAGCTTGTCTCCCAAGGTCAGCTTGACGTAAGCTTTGATACGAAGCAGCACGGCGAAATCGGCGTGATTAGTCATACCGTGGACCAGATGCTGCACGAAATTCGCGATTTAATCGAGCGGATTTACGTAGAGGAAGAGGAGAAGCGGAACCTGGAGATGAATGCGCTGCAATCGCAGATTCGTCCGCATTTTATCTACAACACGCTGAACGTGATCAAGTGGATGGCCAAGATTCAGGGGGCAACGGGCATTGAAGAAGCGCTGCAGGCTTTCTCTTCGGTTATCAAGTTTACGGTGAAGAAGGAAGGCGACTACGTGACCATTGCCGAGGAAGTCGAATTCATGGAGAACTATACGAAAATTCTCGATTTCCGCTATTTTAATAAATTTGATGTCACGTACGAGGTGGATCCGGCCGTAATGAATCATAGGACCCTGAAGTTTCTGCTTCAGCCCCTTGTGGAGAACGCGGTTTTCCATGGCTTTGAAGGCATCGATTACAAGGGCAGCCTTGTCATATCGATTTATGAGGAATCGGAGGCGCTGATCATGAAGGTATGCGATAACGGGCGCGGTTTTCCGGAGGGCGGACAGGCGAAGGTGGAGCAGGACGGTCCGCAGGATACCTTCAACTCGATCGGACTGAACAATATACGGAACCGGATATCCCTTCATTTCGGGCCCGAGTACGGCCTGTGGATCCAAAGGGGAGAACAGGGCGGAACGGTCGCATGGCTTCGGGTTCCGATCATCACAGAAGAAGCAGGGTGATAGCAAGTGCGAATACTTATAGTAGATGACGAGCCGCTCGTTCGGATCGGGATCAAATCGGCGATTGACTGGGAAGCTCAGGGCGTGGACATTGTCGGTGAAGCGGGGGACGGCGAAGAAGCGCTGCGTCTGATAACGGAAACCGTGCCGGACGTGGTGCTGCTGGATATCAAAATGCCGAAGATGGACGGGCTCGAGGTGCTCCGGACGATCAAGGACCGGCAGATCCCGGTTCAAACGGTCGTGTTGAGCAGCTTCGATGATATTGCCTACGTGAAGGAAGCGTTGAAGCTGGGGGCTTTTGATTATTTCCACAAACCCGACATGAATGAACGCGAGCTGACTGCGATGCTGAAGAGCGTCCGGGAGCAGTTCGGGAGCCGGGGGATTCCGGCCCAAGTCGGGCCGGGTACGGCGGGCAACCGGAAGGAGCAGATATTATATGACGCTCTCCGTGGCCATGTTCATGATCTGCATGACACGGAGCTCAAAGAGGGCAATATGTACGTCGTCCTTTTCAGAATCAAGGATTATCACACGGTTATCAAAAGGTACGCCAAGGAAACCGAGTCGATCCTGCCGAATACGGTGCAGAACGTCGTCAGCGAGATTCTGTCCACGGAGAAGGAAGTCGAATATCTTCAGCTGGATGAACAGTGCAGTGCCGTATTCATCAGCAACAGCGAGCTGAAAAGCCTGCTGGCCTCATTGACGCGCGTCAATAAAATGGTGCAAATGATCAGTTCGGCGCTCAAGCGGTTTGTCAATATCGACATCGTGCTGGGCATCAGCGACTGGTTTGCCGATTTCGAAGGCATTCGGACGGGCTACGAGCAGGCGGGCAAAGCGCTGTCCCATCAATTTTATCACCCGGATACGTCGATCTTTTATTATCAGCATCTGAAACAGAAGGGTGAGCACGTCTATAGACAGGCCGATGCCTATTTAAGCCAGATGAAGTCTGCCCTCAGGGAGGAGGCGAACGAGCGCTTCCTGGTGCTGCTGTCCCAGTGGGAGAAGTTTCTGGCGCAAGAAGAATGCATGGAAGAGAAGGATGTCCGCAAGGTATACGAAGGTCTGCTGTTTATGATCGGAGAGGGCACAGGCGTACCGGGCCGGGGAGACGTTCAAGAAGAAACATCGGCCTTTGAAGAGATCCATGAATTCGGGCAGCTATCGGCCGCATACCGTGCCTTGTTCGAGGAGCGGCTCAAGAATCGCAGCCATCTGGAGCTGAGAGGCTACAGCCAGCTCACGCGAAATATTATGGAATATACGGAGGAGCACTACCCGGAGAGCCTTTCCTTGAAATTGTTCGGGGATTTGTTCCACGTCAGTCCGAATTATGTCAGCCGATTGTTTAAGCAAGAGGTCGGTCAGGGCCTGTTCGATTATATTAACGAGCTTCGGATCGAGAAGGCGAAGGTGCTCCTCAAGGACTATCGCTACAAAATTTATGACGTTGCCGAGATGGTGGGATTCAATAATCAGGCCCATTTTGCCATTGTATTCCAGAAATACACAGGCTTTTCTCCTAAACAATATAGGAAAGATGAAGTGTGATATTAGAGAAGAAAGTGTGATTTTTCATAAAAATGCTCGTGCAGTGCAATCTATTTATAAAAAAATAGTCAATTTTAAAAAATTAATCATCATTTGATTAATTTTTTTTGTTGTCCCGGCTCTTTATCATGAAGATGTAAGGTAAATCAAAAGAAACGTGGGGGGTAGCATCATGGGTAAATGGAACAAGAAGTTTTCGGCCATGCTGGTTTTGTGCCTGGCTCTTGTTGTGGGTTTAACCGCTTGCGGCGGCAGTAAAAGCGCTGACAATACAGATAATGGAGCCGGAGACGCTGCTGAAAAAGTAACGGTGAATTTCGGATTCTGGGGTACGGCGCAGGATTTGGAGATTTATCAGAAAGCGGCTGACACCATCTCCGAGCAGTATCCGGAGATCGAACTGAAAATTAAGCAATATCCGAGCAGCGAGCAGTTCTGGAACACGCTTCCGGGTGAAATTGCTGCGGGCGTAGCGCCTGACTTCATTAAAATGTCCAACGAAGGTGCTTACGAGTACATCAATAAAGGATTGTTCTCGCCAATCGATGACCTGGTTCAAGCGACGGGCGTGGACATGAACCGTTTCCCGGATACATCGAAGAAGATTTGGAACGTGGACGGCAAGCAATACGGCGTACCGAACAGCGATATGCCGGCGATGTTCTTCATCAATGAGCAAATGTGGAAGGATGCCGGCCTCGGCGAGTATCCAACCACATGGGATGAAGTGATCGAAGCGGCCAAAGTGCTGAACAAAGGCGATGTGAAGGGCATTATCGTGAACCTGGATGCCTTCCATATCACGAACTACGTGAAGAGCTTCGGCGGAGGCTGGGGTAACGGTAAGACCATCAACTCCCCTGAGAACGTCAAGGCGCTGGAAATGATCATCGATATGTACGACCAAGGACTGGCGGTCACGCCGAAATCGCTCGGCTTCGGCTGGGACGGCGAAGTATTCAGCAATGAGCAGGGCGCTATGAGTACAGGCGGTTACTGGTACAAAGGGTATCTGAAGGATGCGAATCCGGACCTGAAAATGGTTGCCATTCCGGTTCCGAAAGGAACGACGAACGGCAGCACCATGAGCTCTGACGCTTACATGGTATTGAAAGACGCGAAGAACAAAGAAGCTGCGCTGAAGGCTGCTTATTACATGACCAACGACGATACGCAAACCGCATTCATGGAGCTCGGCTTCAATCCGGCCGTATCCTCGCTGTCCGAGCAGTATTTCGAGAAGAACCCTGAATTCAAGGCGCTGCAGCCTGCGCTGGAGTACAGCACGGACTATGGGTATCCAACGGATACCAAGCGCTTTACGGATGAGCTCGTGAAAGAATTGGAAGGCCTGATTCTGGGCGGCTCCGGTAAAACGGCTCAGCAAATTCTCGACGACATTCAAAGCCAGTTCAAATAAGAAAGAGGCAACACCCGCTCCCGCTCCTTGTTATCAGGGGAGCGGGAGCCTTTGTTCACACCACTTTGTGTGGGTTTTTCATGAACCAACCAATTTAAGTTTGGAAGCGGGGGATAACTTATGTCCGATTACAGCAGCAAGCACGCTGATATGAAGGGGAACAAGATCAGGCCATCCTGGTTCCGTTCGCTGGCAGACTCCGATAAGACGCTGGGCTGGTTGTTTACGCTGCCCTTTTTGATTTTGTGGGCATGGTGGTTTCTGTATCCATTCATCCAGTCTTTCGTAAGAAGTTTTCAGGATGCGAACTTCGCTGCCTTGGACCAGGCCAAATTCATCGGCCTCGAAAACTATGTCACCATTCTGCAAGATAAAGAATTCTTCCGGGCGCTGCTTCACTCCCTGGAAATCGTCGTCATCTCGATTCCGATTCAGACCCTGCTCGGTCTGCTTTTGGCGATCCTGGTGAACCAGAAGCTGAAGGGCAAGGGGATTTTCCGGACCGTGTTCTTCATTCCGTATATTACCTCGCAGATCGCGATCACGACCGTGTTCATGATGCTTTTCAAGCAGGGCACCTTCCTGACGAAATTTTTCGGAGCTTTGGGCTTCGGGAACGTGACTTGGTTTGCGGATACCAGCTATGCGCTCTTATTCGTATGTATTCTGTTTATCTTCCAGCAAGCCGGATTCACCATGATTGTGTACTTGTCGGGCCTGCAGGAAATTCCGAAGGATCTGTATGAAGCGGGCGAGATCGACGGGGCGTCCAAGTGGAACAAATTCCGCTACATTACGGTGCCGTTCCTGAAGCCGATCACGTTCTTCATCGTGTCGGTGTCGACGATCGCCGGCTTCCAGATCTACGACCAAATCGCCGCGATTTCCCGTTATGGCGCGCTCGGCTCGCCGGCCGGCGCTACCAGCACGGTGGTGACGTATTTCTACCAGCACGGGATCCGTTACATGAACATTGGATACGGAAGCGCGGCGGTGGTGCTGTTCTTCATGATCATCATGCTGATTACGTACCTGCAAAAAAAATTCCTGGATGAGAAGGAGTGAGAGTAATGTTGACCCGAACGAATAAAGGTCGGCCGTTTCTGTACATCGGCACGATCATCCTGGGGCTCTTATTCGCCCTTCCTTTTCTCTATACCATCTATACGTCCGTCATCCCGATGCGCCATGTCAATACGCTGACGTCGCCGGCCAACTGGACGTTCGAGAACTTCAAAATCTTCTTCACGAACGATGCGTACAACGTGCCGAGATGGTTCATGAACACCGTGATCATGACCGGCGTCGTTGTCATCGGGAACCTCATCATTAACCCGATGGCCGGCTTTGCGCTGGCCAAGCTGAATTTCAAGGGTAAAGGACTGATATATTGGATCGTTGTGGCCACCATGATGGTGCCGTACCATATGATCCTGATCCCGGTATACGTGAACGTGGCGCAGCTCGGATGGCTGAACACGTTCTGGGGATTGACGGTGCCCTTCCTCTATCAAGGCTTGTATATCTTCATGCTCCGCCAGTTCTTCATCTCGGTTCCGAACGAGTTCTTGGAGGCTGCGCGGATGGATGGCTTGACGAAGATGGGCGCTTTCTGGCGGATCGTATATCCCCTGGCCCGCTCATCGCTGATTACGATGTCGATTCTTGCATTTGCCGGAACCTGGAACAGTTACCTCGTTCCGAGCACGCTGGCGAATACGCCGGAAATGTACGTGCTGGTGGTCGGCCTGAACAGCGTGAAGGATATGTTCTTCGAGAATACGCCGATGATCATGGCAGGGGTCGTGCTGTCCACGCTGCCGATCATCCTGTTCTTCTTCCTGTTCCAGCGCCAATATATCGAGGGGATTTCGAACGCAGGCGTCAAAGGCTGATATCGAAGCATCGGGAGGGATTAGACATGGATAACGTGGAACAGCGTGCGAAGGACCTTCTCGCGCAGATGACCTTGGCCGAGAAGATCGGTCAAACGGTGCAGTACGGCCGGTGCGAGGAGCGGGAGCTGAAGCTGGTTGCCGAAGGCAAAATCGGGTCGCTGCTGAATGTGCATGGTCCGAAAAAAATCAACGAGCTCCAGCGGCTGGCCGTGGAGGAAACGCGGCTGGGGATTCCTCTTCTCATCGGGGATGACGTCATTCACGGTTTTCGCACCATCTTTCCGATTCCGCTCGGCGAAGCCGCCAGCTGGGATCTCGAAGGGATGGAGAAGAACGCCCGCATTGCGGCAGAAGAGGCGGCAGCGGAAGGCATCCGTTGGACTTTTGCCCCGATGGTGGACGTGACGCGCGACCCCCGGTGGGGCCGCATCGCGGAGAGTACGGGAGAGGATGCCTATCTGTCCTCTCTGGCCGCTGCCGCGAAGGTAAGAGGATTTCAAAGTCCGAACGGGGACGGGAACCCGACCGTAGCGGCATGCGTGAAGCATTTTGCCGGTTATGGCTGGATTGAAGGCGGCCGGGACTATGATACGACGGACATGTCGGAGCGGACGCTGCGGGAAACCGTGCTGCCGCCGTTCGAGCACGGGATTCGGGCAGGCGCTCTGTCGGTGATGAGTGCTTTCAGCGAACTCAATGGGGTTCCCGCTTCCGGAAGCCGCTATCTGCTGCGGGATATATTGAAGCAGGAGTGGGGCTTTGAGGGCATGGTGGTCAGCGACTGGGAGTCGATCGAAGAGCTGGTCTACCATGGCTATGCGGAGGACCGGAAGGATTCCGCGCGGAAGGGACTGAACGCCGGCGTCGACATGGACATGCATTCCGGCGTCTATCTCGATCATCTGGAGGCGCTGGTCCAGGATAACCCCGAGCTGCTTCAGCTGTTGGATGACGCGGTGCTTCGCATTTTGAGGGTGAAAATCCGCCTCGGGTTGTTCGAGAACCCGTATGTAAGCGAGGAAGGCGAAGAAGCCGGAGATCTGCTGAAAGGGCGAGCCATTCCAGCGGCGCATCTGGCCCAGGCCAGGGACAGCGCCCGGAAATCGATTGTGCTCCTGCAGAATCGCGGCGGGATGTTGCCGCTGGATACCGGCAAGCACAAGAAGCTGGCCCTGATCGGGCCGCTGGCCGATGATCGCCATAATTCAATGGGCTGCTGGGCTTGGAAAGGCCGGGATGAGGACGTTGTCACGGTGCGGGATGCTTTTCAATCGGAAATCGCGCCGAAGGCCGAGGTGTTCTATGAGCAGGGCAGCGGCATACTGGAGGAGCTGGACGGCGGAGTCGATCGTGCCGTTCAGCTTGCCAAGCAGTGTGATGTCGCCGTGGTCGTTGTCGGCGAATCCGAAGCGATGACCGGCGAGCACTACAATGTGACGTCCATTACGCTTCCACCCTGCCAGGAACGCCTGATACGGGAGCTGAAGCGGCAGACCGGCACGCCGGTCATTGCCGTGCTGATGAACGGCCGTCCGCTTGCGACTCCATGGCTGCATGAGCACGCCGATGCCGTGGTGGAAGCTTGGCATTTGGGAACCGCCGCAGGCCTAGCGCTTGTAGACGTGCTGACGGGCGCGTACAATCCGAGCGGTCGCCTGCCGGTTACCGTTCCGCGCGCGACGGGCCAAATTCCGATGTATTACAACCGGAAGAATACCGGGCGGCCCCACCTATACGAAGATTATATCGATTGCGATGATTCTCCGCTGTATCCGTTCGGGTACGGCCTTAGTTATACAACGTTCGAATATACGGATCTGCAGCTGGATCGGCATCAGATCGGCCGGGACGAATCCGTGCGTGTATCCGTGAGCATCACGAATACGGGATCCAGAGCCGGCGAGGAAACCGCGCAGCTCTACATCCGCGACTTGGTGGCAAGCTCGACCCGGCCGGTCAAAGAGCTAAAGGGGTTTTCCAAGGTGCGGCTGCAGCCTGGTGAAAGCCGTGAGGTGCATTTTATGCTGGGACGTGAAGAATTGGGGCTGCTGGATGAAAGGCTTGAATTTACGGTAGAGCCCGGAAAGTTCCATGTCTGGGTCGGACCGCATTCGGAGGAAGGACTGCAGGCTGAACTTGAGGTTGTTGAATAAAGGGGGATTTATGCATGGACTACCGCGTAATCAAAGAAGGAGACGTGTTTTTTCTGACCGGGCTTAACGGAGATATCGTCCAGGGGGACGATCAGGGCCATGGTTTGTATACGAAGGATACGCGTTTTCTGAGCCGCATGGAGCTGTTCATCGATGGCGAGAAGCCTTCGCTTCTGTCCTCCACGGGGGATAAAAGCTATGTGGCCTCCTTCCGCCTGATGAAGGATGCCAAGGATGAAGGGGCGATCGAAGTACTTCGGGAACGCTTCATCTATGATGGCGTCCTGTACGAGCGCTGTACGCTGACCAATTACTTTGTGACCGATTCGAATATCGAGTTCGGGGTTTCCTTTGATGCGGATTTTCAGGATATGTTCCTGGTCCGTAAATACCGTACGGGCGAAGTCGGCAAAATGGAAGGGATTCGGACAGGCGATCAAGAGATGACGCTGGCCTACGTCGGCGCCGACAAGCTGAGAAGGCAGACGCGCATTGCCTGGGATGCGGACGGCGGTAAAGCGGATGATACCGGCACGGTTTCATTCTCCTTGTCCCTGAAAGCCAAAGAGCAGAAGGTGATTACGTTCTTTGTCACGCCGATGACGGAGCGGCAACCCGCAGCAGAGACGCTGACTTATGAAGAGGGGCTGAAGAAACTCGAAGCCTCGTACGAAGCTTGGTACGGGAACAGCTCGCAGGTCCAGTCGGATTCCGCGCTGTTCAGCGGCTTGTACCAGAGAGGATTGCAGGATCTGCGCATGCTGACGACGGATGTAGGCTTCGGCGATACAACGGTAGCCGGACTGCCATGGTTCGCGGTTCCGTTCGGCAGAGACAGCTTGATCACGGCGTTGTTCATGCTTCCGGCGAACCCGCAGCTTGCCAAAGGAACCTTGAGAACGCTGGCGGCTTATCAAGGCGAGAAGACGGACCCTTGGCGGGATGAGCAGCCGGGCAAAATCATGCATGAGATCCGCTATGGAGAGCTGGTCACGACGAACCAGTCCCCGTTCTCGCCGTATTACGGCACCATCGATTCCACGCCGCTGTTCCTGGCGCTGATCGGCGAGTATTACCGCTGGACGGGCGATCTCTCCCTGGCGGAGGAGCTCAAACCGAACGTGCTGCGGGCACTGGATTATATCGATGCAGCGCTCGAAGCGGGCTCCGGCTTCATGGCCTACAAGCAGGAAGCCGAGAAAGGCTTCCCGAACCAGGGCTGGAAGGATTCCGCCAACTCGATCATCCATGAGAACGGCGAGTATGCGGAATCGCCGATCGCGCTGTCGGAGGTTCAGGGTTACGTGTATCAAGCGAAGCAATCGCTGGTACCCGTCTTCGCGGAGCTGGGCGAGCCGGAACTGGCCCGCAAGCTGGAAACGGAAGCCGAGGAGCTTCGCGTCCGTTTTGAAGCGGCCTTCTGGATGGAGGATGAGCAGTGTTACGCCATTGCGCTTGATAAGGATCAACGCCAGGTACGCAGCGTGACCTCGAACCCCGGGCATCTGCTCATGAGCGGATTGCCGGAAGAGAGCCGCTCGAAGGCGCAAGCCGAGCGGATGCTTAGAAGCGACATGTTCAACGGATACGGCATCCGCACGATGAGTACTGGCTCCACCGGCTACTATCCGGTGAGCTATCACAATGGAAGCGTATGGCCGCATGACAATGCCATGATCCTGCTGGGTCTCGGCAAGCAAGGATTCAAAGCTGAGGCGGGGAAGGTGATTTCCGGCCTGCTGCGGGCATCGGCGCATTTTGAATATCAGCGTTTGCCTGAGCTGTTCTGCGGTCATGATGCGAAGCTGGGCCATCCGGTTCCGTACCCGACAACCTGTTCGCCGCAGGCTTGGGCGGCGGGAACCTCGATCGTCTTCCTGCAGGCGATGCTCGGATTGTATCCGAACGCGGCGAAGAAGGAAATCGCGTTGTCCCCGTTCCTTCCGGAAGGGATGAACGAACTGAAGGCCGAACGGATTGCGATCGGAAGCGGGCACCTGTCGGTTAGCGTTGCGCGTAAGGCTGACGGCAGCGCGTTTCATGTGGAAGTGCTTGAGAATACAACCGGATTTGACCTGGTTAGCTGATCTTATACAAGATTTGCTTTTGAACAACCTGACTCTTAGTGCTTAAGGGTCAGGTTGTTTTTTTGTTGAAAGATTAGGAACGTATGTTCTATAATAATAAGGTGATTTTGAACAGATTACTGTATACATACCGGATTGGAGAGAACCTATGAATTCCTATTGTACATATGCCCTACATCAGATCGAGGTGGGTGTCGTCTCAGTTGTCGCCATCATCGATAAGCTGGATGAAGGGGATTTGCTCGTAAAGCCGACGGAAGGCAAACATTCGGTCGGAGAGCTGCTCAAGCATATCGCCGTCATCTGCCGGGCCGATTTCCATATATCCGGAGGAGCCACCCAAGAGGAGATGAGCGCCTATTACGCAGGCGTGTCGTTAAATAACCTGAAGGACATACAGGCGGAGTTATTGAGCAACTATTCATATCTGGAGCAGGCGTTCCGAGAAATGACGGAAGAGGAGCTTCATCAGGAGATGACCTCTTATTGGGGCGTCACCTATTCCAGGTACGAATGGCTGCTCGAAATCGTGACGCATCTGTATCACCACAGGGGGCAGCTGCATGCGATGCTGGTTCACTGCAACGGGAAGGACCCGAAGGTTCCTTTGTTCGAATAGCTAGTGCTCGACGGGATGGATCAAGGGGGGCCGGCCAAGAAGTTTTCTTGGCCGGCTTATTGATTAAGCTCGTGCGCCTGCTGAGTCAATGAGTCCGGATTACCCCGCATCCAAGCCTCCGCACAGCCCGCTGTCCTGAAACTGCCTTCATGGGCCTTTCAATCGCTGTACGATCATAAAAACGAGCTTCCCGCCATGATATTTATTACATTGAGCTGACATTCTTTTTAATTCGACAAAATAAAACAAATTTCGCTATAGACTCTAGCTAAATAATTCCTCTATGATAGATACTAAATAGCTCGACAAGCCATTTTGAAAGCGCTATCCAATACTTCGCAGAACCGCATGATCCTGAATCTAGGAGGGAATCCACCAAACCAGGGATATAGCAGAATCTGTTGTTAACTGAATAGAAAGCGTATTCATGATATGCAGGTGCCTAGAAGCGGGCCGTTAACACAGATTTTACATATCGTTAATACTCGCATGATCTTATTACTCTATCATAAGAGGTGTTCATAATAAGGAGGACACGCACTTATGACAGATCAAGGGAGACGCCGTCTTCCCGTTATTGCTTCGATTACCAAGCTGGAACAGATCGATGCGGCTGTGAACAGCGCGGTGGAACGGGTGAACCTGATGACAGGCGACATCATGAAACTAAGGGATATCGTAAACCGACTGCACTCCTCAGGCAAAAAAGTGTTTGTCCATCTGGAAATGGTAAGCGGCATCGGCCGGGATAATTCGGCAGTGCAGTATTTGGCGGATTCGTACAAGATCGACGGGATCATTACGACGAAGACGAATACGGTATTGGCTTCGCGCCAAGCAGGCATCAGCTCGATACAGCGCGTGTTTGCGATCGATACGACAGCTTTGGGAACCGCAGTGAAGATGATCGGACAAGCACGTCCGGATGAAGTGGAATTGATGCCGGGACTTATGCCTCGCGTCATCCGCGATCTGAAGAAGGAAATTCACTGTCCGCTCATAGTGGGAGGTTTTTTACGAAGCGAAGAAGAAATCGACGAGGCGCTGGCGAATGGCGCAGACCTCGTATCTACGGGAGACACGCGTTTTTGGACGTAACGGTCTTACGTAGCAATGACGGATTAACCACAATTACATATTTGCTAGGGGTGGAGACGATGAGATAACCCGAGTAGCAGCTACTTTAGCTTTTATAGGAGGTGGTGGCTCTTAGGTTGCGCTCTTTTTGACGTCTCTATTTTTTGTGCGCTTTTTAAGGGATAGGCGGGCTGTTTGGATGGGGATTCTCCCATTCCTATGGGATCCGCGTGCCGTTCCAACCGGCATTTGGTGAAGTGGATCGACGGTAATTTTGGATGATGAATGATGAATAGATTCGAAAGGGGACAACAGATCATCTATGAAAAAGAAATCATGGTTGTTAATGTTACTGACCATATTTATGGTGATTACCACGGCTTGCGGAGGCGGCGGTGGAAGTGAAAGTGCCGGAGGAGAGGTTTCGCTGGATGACGTGGAAGCCGCTTCGATGGATATGAAGAACGACACGACACCCGTTAAAATCCAATACTGGCATGCCCACGCGGATGCACAGCTTGAAGGCTTGAACTACATGATTGCCGAATTCCAGAAGAAGTACCCTCATATTACGGTAGAGCCGGTGTTCCAAGGCGGTTATCCTGATCTTCACAAAAAATTATCGGCTGCAGTGGCTGCGAATGACGTGCCGGCTGTTACGAATGTCGAGGTTGCGTCCTTGCCAAACTTTGCGGACAGCGGAGTGTTCTCTGATTTGGGCCCATGGATTAAGCGCGATGAAGTGAAGATGGACGATTTCGCCAAAGGGATGCTGAATGCATATGCATTCAATGGCAAGCAATATGGATTCCCTCTGATCGTCAGTACCAGCGTGTTTGTATACAACAAAACGATGCTGGACGAGCTGGGTGTAGAACCGCCGCAGAAGTGGGATGAGATCGATGATTTTAATGCAAAGGTAACGAAAAAAGAAGGCGACAAAACGACCCGTTATGCCTTCTCCGTTCCAGGCTGGGATACGTGGTACTACGATCCGTGGAACATTAACGGCGGCGGACAAATCCTGACGGAGGACCTGAGTGCTTCCGCTGTCGAGACCGAGGATTCTCTCCGGTACCTCCAGAACTTCTACAAGTGGCAAAATGAAGGCAGCATGCATATGGGCTTCGGTAAAGGAGCTTCCGACAATATGCGCCAGATGTTCCTGAACGGCGAAATCGCCATGGTGCAGCATTCATCGGCTTTGCTCAAGATGTACCGCGAGAATGCGGACTTTGAGGTTGGCGTATCCTTTATCCCTGGCGATAAAGTGCGGACCTCCAATATTGGCGGCGCGGGGATCGTCATGATGGACGGCGCCGAGGATCTGGAGAAAGAGGCGGCTTGGAAATTCATCGAGTTCATGACTTCGGCGGAGCACAACATTAAGTGGGCTGAATCCGTTGGATACCTGCCGACAAGAAAATCCGCAATCGAGTCAGAAGAAGGCGATCAATATTTCGAAAGATGGCCGCAATACAGAGCGGTATACGAGCACTTCGACGAAGTAACGCCGCGTCTGCAGCATCCGGCTTATCCTGAATTCAGCGAAGTCTACAAAGAAGTCATCGGGGAGATGGTATTGAACAAAAAAGATCCTATACCACTTATGCAGGATGCAGCCAAGAAGATCAACGATATTCTGGCTGACTATGAGTGATGCCTATGGAGACCAATAAAGCAATGACAAAGGCGGCGTCCGATCGGGCGACCGCTTCGGTCTCTAAACGGATGTCTCATACGTTGATCGAGAAGTGGAAGGACTTCTCGTTCGCAGTTCCGGCCTTGCTGTTTATGGGCGTGTTCCTGTATTATCCGCTGGGTTATTCCATCTACATCAGCTTCACGAATTGGAACATGACCCGTCCCGTGAAGAAATTCGTGGGCGTCGATAACTATACGCGCTTGCTGTCGAACTCGGATTTCTATCACTCCTTAAAGGTCACGTTCTTGTATACCGTCATGGACGTTGTATTCACGCTGGTCATCGGGCTGCTGCTGGCCTTGCTGCTCAACGTGTCATCGTCACGGTTGTTCGGTTTCTTGCGCGGCGTCGTTTTTATGCCCTATTACATCTCAATGGTAGTCGCGGCCATGGTATTTACATGGATTTACAATGGACAATACGGGCTATTGAATTCCATTGTTTCCTGGTTCGGCATGGAGCCGGTCGAATGGCTGACCAACCCTTCGACGGCATTGCCGGCGCTGGTTGCCGTTTCGGTCTGGAAGGGCGTCGGGTTTGCGATGATCCTCTTTATTGCAGGCATGCGCGGAATTCCGGCCGAGTATTATGAGGCGGCCTCCATTGATGGAGCCAGCAAGTTCCGGCAGTTCCGCAACATTACGCTGCCGCTATTGTCGCCGATGACCTTGTTTCTGGTCATCACCAGCTTTATTTCCTCCATGCAGGTGTTCCAGTCGATCGACGTCATGACGGGCGGCGGTCCGCTCAAGGCAACGAATGCGATCGTGTACTGGATCTATACGATGGCCTTTGATGAATTCAAAACAGGAAGAGCCTCGGCGCTTGTCATGATTCTGTTCGTGATCATATTGCTGTTAACATTGGTACAATGGGTGGTCAGCAGGAAGAAGGTGCACTATGAAGGATAATTATATGGCTGGATCCGCCAAGAACCGAAAGACCATAATGACGCTCCGCGTAATCGGAGCCGTGATCGTGACCCTTGTCATGTTCTTTCCGGTGTACTGGCTGCTGATCAGCGCGCTCAAGACGCAGTCTGAGATGCGGATGGCCGTTCCTACATTTTGGCCGGAAACCTTTGCCTGGCAGAACTTTGCCGAAGCCTTCCGGGTTATCCCTTACGCGCGGTTCTTCGGCAATACCTTGCTCATGGCGGTCGGAACCATAATTCTGCAGCTGAACGTGGCGCTCATGGCCGCTTATGCATTCGCGAAGGGGAAGTTCTGGGGACGGGACGCGCTGTTTCTGTTGGTGCTTGCCGCGTTGATCGTGCCGGAACAGGTGATTTTCGTTCCCGTGTACGTCATGATGTCCAAGCTCGATTGGCTGAATACCTTCTGGGCGCTCATCGTGCCACACGGGGCGTCCGCCTATGCGATATTCCTGCTCCGGCAGGCGTTCAAATCGATTAACAACGACGTGCTGGAAGCGGCGCGCGTGGATGGAGCCGGACGATTCTCCATTCTGTACAAGCTGTTGTTCCCGATGGCGATGCCGACGATCGTCACCATGGGCGTGTTGATCTTCATTTCGTCCTGGAACTCGTATTTCTGGCCGCTGATCATGACCAACAACAACGACATGCGTGTGCTTACGGTGGGCATAGCAATGCTGCGTGATTCCATCGCCGGGAATGAAGCGATGTTCTTCAACGTCATAATGGCGTCCAGCGTCATGGCGATCATCCCGATCGTGCTGGTCTTTACGGTGATGCAAAAGCATATCGTGGCCGCGATGGCGAACTCGACGTTTAAATAAGCGCATATGTCATATGTTGCGGAATTCAGGACGGTGTGGAGACGGTGGGCAAGGATACACCGCCATACCGTCTCTTTGTTCGAGCGAAGGACATAAAGCTAATTCCTGCTGTGCGCAGCAGGGATCGGGAAGCCTGCGGCGAACAAACCTATAGAGCTGCAAACGGCCATTTCGATTGCGTAAGTCCGTCTTCTTGCGGCGGCAGTGTGATCGAGGCCGTCAATCGACTTAAATATGGAGGGAATGGCACATGGAAGTACGGGGATTGGCCCATCGAGGGTATCCGCTCAAATATCCGGAGAACACGATGCTGGGCTTTCGGAAAGCGCTGGAGCTTGGTTTCTCGCACCTGGAGCTGGATGTCCAGCTGACGAAGGACGGCGTGCCTGTCGTGATTCATGATCCTACGGTTAACCGGACGACCAACGGAACCGGAGCGATCAATGCCTTCACGCTGGAGGAAATACGCAAGCTGGATGCAGGCCGGGGGGAAGTCATCCCCACGCTGGAGGAAGCGCTGCTTTTTGCCAAGGATCGGATGATCGTTGACATCGAGCTGAAGCAGATGGGGGACACCTATCCCGGGCTGGAACAGAAGGTCATTGACGTGATCAAGGATACGGGCATGGATAAGCAGGTATTCCTGACCTCCTTCGATCATTATTCGATAGAACGTGCCCGTTCCCTTGATCCTAACATCGAGCTGGGGCTTGTGATTTATGGGGCGACGCCATCGGTCTTTCCTTATCTGGAACAGATCGGCGCTCGCTATGTGTCCGTCAAATATGTATACGTGACCCCTTCGTTTATGGAGGAAGCGCGCAAGCGGGGGATCCAGCTCATCGTCTGGACGCCGGATGACGAGGCGGTATTGGCATCCCTTGCCCAGTATCCTGAACTCTTGATCGTAACGAACAACTTGGAAGGCTGGGCCAAAGTGTACAAAGAAAAGATTGCACTGAATGCTTAGCGTTATCAGGGTCTGACACTTGCGCGCAGCGGAGTGACCTATTAGGACGCTTGCATTTAGGGAATGCCAAGGGTCTTTCGGGGCAAGGCGAACCTAAAGTCGAAATATGCATAGAAGAAGGATCCGCCCTAGTCGCGATTTAGGGGCGGATCCTTTTATTATGAATGGCCGAAATGTTGGATATCCTGCTTGTTTCGGTGCTTATGGCAGCGGGAAACGTCGCGGGCTTCATCCGGGTTTCATCTGGGTGGACGAATTTGAAAATTTAATGAAAATTTTCAGTTGACCTGCGGACAATTGTCCGTTAGAATAAAAAACGCGTTACCGGACAATTGTCCGTATAGACAAAAGACAGGGAGGATAAGGTCTTGGATATGGGAGTGGGGCCAAGTTCGGCCAAGATTAATTTAAGCAAAATAAAGAGAGGGCCGATCGTTGCCGCACTGATTATCGGCGCGTTCGTGTCCATCTTGAATGAGACATTGCTGAACATCGCTTTCCCAAGCTTGATGGAGCAGTTTGGCATTGGGGAGTCCACGGTGCAGTGGCTTTCCACATCTTACATGCTGGTTGTCGGTATTCTGGTGCCGGTCACGGCGCTGCTGCAGCTTTGGTTCACGACAAGACAGATGTTTATTGGCGCTATGTCGCTATTCCTGATAGGTACGATTATATGCGGCTTCTCGCCGGTATTCGGGGTGCTGCTGGTAGGCCGTATCCTGCAAGCCGTCGGAACGGGGCTTATGCTGCCGGTTCTGATGAACACCATACTTAGCATTTATCCGCCTCAGAATCGCGGAGCCGCAATGGGGATGATCGGTCTGGTCATCATGACGGCACCGGCGATCGGACCGACGCTTTCCGGTTTGATCGTGGATGCTCTGAACTGGCGCTGGTTGTTCTACCTGGTCATTCCGCTTGCTGCGTTCTCCATCGTGTTTGCCGCGGTGTTCCTGAAGAACGTATCGGAACTGACCAAGCCGAAGGTCGATTACATTTCGATTATTCTGTCTACCATCGGTTTCGGGGGAATCGTATATGGATTCAGCAGTGCCGGCGAAGGCACCTGGTCTGATCCGAAGGTCATATGGTGCATTACCGCCGGGGCTATCAGCTTGCTGCTCTTCGTATGGCGCCAGCTGAAGATGGAGGAACCGATGCTGGATCTGCGTACCTTCAAATTTCCGATGTTCTCCCTCGTGACCGTGCTGATGCTGGTACTTATGATGAGCATGTTCTCCACCATGATCATGCTGCCGCTGTTCCTGCAGAACGCGCTGGGCTTGACTGCGCTATCGGCGGGTCTGGTCATGATGCCGGGCGGGATCATCAACGGATTGATGGCGCCGATTACAGGGAAGCTGTTCGATAAATTGGGACCGCGCGTTCTGATTATTCCCGGCTTGGCGCTGCTGAGCATCGCCATCTTCCTGTTCTCGCGCATCGACGCTTCATGGACGGGTGGTTATGTCATCTTCCTTCATGTTATGATGATGATAGGGATTTCGATGGTTATGATGCCGGCCCAAACCACGGCTTTGAATCAGCTGCCGCGCTTGCTGTATCCGCATGGAACGGCGATCATGAATACTCTGCAGCAGGTGGCGGGAGCTGTCGGTATGGCGCTCTTTATCAGCATCATGACTGCAGGTGCTAAAAATTACGTTGAAACAACCGGGGATCTCAATCCGGTGCAAAGCATGGTTGCCGGTCTTCATAATGCTTTCGTAATCGGACTTGTTCTTGCAATCATCGCTTTCGTGCTGGGCTTATTTGTTAAACGTACGTCTTCACCCGTTGAAGAAAAACAGTCTGCCGCATAAGGTTCCCGTTTGTTTAATTAGAAAGGGATGCGTGCATTGCCGAAAGAGAATGACGAGTTGGGTCAAAAGATTTTGGATACGGCTCAGGCCTTATTTAACAAATACGGAGTCGAGGACGTCTCCATGCATCAAGTGGCCAAAACGGCGGGGATCGGTCAAGGCACCCTATACCGCCGGTATCCCAGCAAGAGCAAGATTTGCTTCACGCTGATGGAGGCCAAGATCGACCGGTTTATGGAAGGGCTGGACGTTTATCTTCGCAGTAGCGAAGGCGAAACGGTAGCACACCAGCTGCGGACCGTGATGACGAAGGTGATTCTGCATTTCAACGAGGATCTGGAGTGGCTCAGGGTGATGCTGACCTCTGACCGGTTGGAGGACACCAAGAACATTATGTGCGAGAACCCGCCCTTCACGTATTTGCGCTTACAGATCAAGCGTCTGCTGGAGCTTGCGGCTGAGCGGGGAGAGCTGATGCCCCTGGATCCTCTGTTCACCTCCGTGATGCTGGCATCCCTGCCGCGGGCCGATATTATTCTGTACATGCGCGATATGGGATACAGCGCGGAACAGATTGCGGAGGAATATTGCCGAAGCTTCGTGGACCCGCTATTTATACAACGCTAAATGATATATTCGGCTGCAGGTCAAAAGCCGTTTCGGGAGATTGGAAAACTCGCCCGGAACGGCTTTTTGATGTATGCTCGGCCCTTGGACTTTCAATATCAATGCAACATTTGGCAAATACGCCCGTCAGTATAGTTGTACATGATAACTTAAGACACCTAGAAAGGATGATGAACATGAACAAACAATGGAAGAAGCAAGCAGCGACGCTGATGGTTGCGGCCATGGCCGTTTCCGGCGGCGCAGCGGCTTATGCGGCACCCCAAGCCGGAGACAGCCAGGATCAGAAGCCGGTGGTGATCTCGGCGGTCATCGATTACGGAGTTCTGGTCAACGGCAAGGTAGTAACTGGAGCCGGATTTATGAATGCCGACGCGAAACAGGTCATGATCCCGCTGCGCAGCGTATCCGAGGCGCTCGGATTCGAACTGGAGTGGAATCTACAGGACCGCTCTGCGGAGCTGACCAAACCGGGATCGCCGATCTGGACCCTCGTGCAAACGGGCAAAGACCAGTATGCGGTTAACAAAATGTATAAGTCCCTCGGCGCTGCTCCGGTGAACGTAAAAGGCACGCTGTATGTTCCTGCGAGCTTCTTCAGCGAAGTGCTCCAGGTTAACGTCGCGGTTGATGGAACGAAGGTAAACATCACGTCCGAAGAAGAGGTTAAGAAGGAATCCGTGGTCGGAACCATCACGGAAGTTATCCATAACGAAGAACGCAAAGCCGTTCATATTAACGGTACGGGTACCGAAGGAATCGTGCTGAACGTGGATGAGAACACGGTCATCCGCGATGCGGGGGGCAAGAAGATCGAGCTTAAGGATCTTGCAAAAGGCATGAAGATCGAAGCGGTGCACAGCCTGGCGATGACGATGAGCCTGCCGCCTCAAACGTATGCTTACGAAATCAGCGTGAAGTCCGACAAGGAAGAGACGGAGCAGCTGGCTACGGCCGGCGCCATCACCGACATCAATGCGGATGGCGGCAACCTGCGCGTAACGATCAAGGGCAAAGGGTTGACGGAACAATCCCCCAATGAAGTCGTCCTAAATCTGACGCCCGAGACGGTTGTCGTGAATAAAGACGGCAAAGCCTTGAAAACGAGCGACTTGGCTGACGATGCGGAAATTATCGGCTACTACGGCCCGGTACTAACCAAGAGTCTGCCGCCAATCGGCAATGCCATCAAAATCGTTCTTCAATAAGTCATAAACGGGAAGAAGCCTGGCGGCAGCGCCAGGCTTTTTTTGGGATCCTTAATGATACAAGGGGGGGAGCGGAATTTCCTTATCGTAAATGGTGATATTTAAATACTTCTGTTCATCGAGTGAAGCGAAGAATACTTGATCAAGGGGGATTCCCCGCTCACCCAGCTGAGTCTCCAGCCATTCTCCGGTAAGGTTTAACTTTTGGAGGGTAATCGTTTGAATGCGTCCTTCTTTGACGACGGCGTAGGACAGACCGGCATTCTGCCGCTTTAACTTCAGGTCCTCCAGCGTCACGGCGGTCTTCTCCATCTTTTTCAGGATGGATAAGGCACCGCTCGGCTCCAGCACGGCCATATCGACTTCAGCCATATCGAAGATCTGTTCCTTGCGCAGCATTTGCAAAATGTTATCGATGGAGTAACGTGCTTTTTTCATATTCGGATAAACGAACTGCCCGTCTTTAACGACAATCAGCGGTTCAAATGTAATCCACTTGCCGATGCGCCGGCTCTTCACAAGCAGGATCGAGGCAAGCTTCTGTAACAAGCCGATGGCAATGATCGCAAAAGCGGTATGGATATGTTCGATTTTGGGATCCGCGATATCTGCTCCGACCACGGAGCCCAGGGACAGGATAATGATGTAGTCGAAAACGGGAAGCTCGGCGATGGAGCGGCGGCCCATGAAAAGAGTAACGCCCAAGAGCAGCGGGTAAATGGTATAAATTCTCCCAAGCACTTGCAGAAGATCCTTTAGGAGTTCCATGGCACAGACCCTTTCCGAAGATTTTGTGGTCCTTAATTAAAAGGGTGGGCAGTTGTCATGAAAAATATGTATATGCATCCAATTCCAAGTCCAAGTCTCCACCATGGCTTTTTCTCCACTCTATAGACGAGATTACCTGAGCCTTCGTTTGCGCAGGTATATTCCCTTCGCATGCCGAATACTGTACAACAAAATCGTCAATGACGGATGGAGGGAAACGGATGAAGCGCAGTTGGGTGAATTCGCCGTATTCATTTTCGCTGGGCATGTTTGCCATGATGGTTCCGAGTCAGGCGTTCAGCTCCTTTTACATCTTTTTCTACGTCGATACCTTGGGTCTTGGCATAGGGCTGGCATCTCTGGCAAGAACCGTATTTCTGATCTGGGATGCGGTAAACAATCCGCTTATGGGGTATTGGTCCGATCGCACCAGAACCAGGCTGGGACGACGCAGGCCGTGGGTATTCGGGGCGATTCCGCTCTTCATGCTGACCTTCGTGCTCGTGTTCTCGCCGCCGGAAGGACTGTCTGAGAACGGGCTGTTTATGTGGTTTTTGGTTGCGCTTATCCTGTATGAAGCCGTGGCAACCGTATTATGGGTCAATTATGGGGCGCTGTTCCCCGAACTTTTCCGCGGAGACCGCATCCGGGCGAAGGCCTCGGCCATCCAGCAGGGCTATCAAGTGGTGGCATTGTTGATCGGTACTGCGCTGACTCCGATCATCTATGACGCCATGGGATTTTCGAACATGGCGATCCTGTACGCGCTGCTGTTCGGCGTGTTCATGTTCCTGTGCATGATGAGCGTCCGCGAGGAAGAGTCGTACAGCGCAAGCGAGCCGCTCAAGCTTGTCCACGCATTTCGTGAAACGCTGCGCAACAAGAAGTTCTGGGTGTTCAACATCTCCAATTCCTTTGCCCAGACGGTGAATGGACTGATAAGCTCCACGATCCCTTTTTACGCAAAATACGTGCTTCGCATCCCGGACAATCAAGTGTCGATTCTGCTGGCAGCCGTGTTTGTATCCGTCATCCCCTTGGTGTTCGTGTGGTACTGGATGATCCGCCGGATGGACGGCGTGAAGGCATGGCGTTTGTCGCTGGGGATATATGCGTTATCCGTCATCCCTCTGTGGTTTGGCTATGATCTGATCAGCGGCATTTTGGCGGGGATCGGAGTAGGGTTCGGTCTGGCGGGATTTCTGGTTACGCCGGCCATGGTTAGCGGCAGCATCATCGATGAGGATGCGGAGCGGACAGGGCTTCGCAGAGAGGGGATTTATACGGCGGTCAGCGGATTTATTACGCGTTCCAGCGGATTGATCTCCGCGCTGGCGTTTTTTGTCGTAGGCATGATATTCGGATATGAAAGCGGTGACAACCCGGGAAGCGATCCGGAATCGACCTTTCGGTACTTAATCAGTGTCGTCCCCTTATGCCTGTTGGCCATTTCCTTCTTGCTATCGTATGCAACCAAAATCGAATTCTCAAAATCCATAGGAGGCGAGCATGACCATGGAGCGAAGACTGATCATCAACTGTGACGATTTCGGACAGAGCAAGGCCATGAATGAGGCGATCCGGCATCTGCTGGAGGAGAATAAAGCATCGGCGACCATCATGACCGTGGCCCCCGGCTTTGAGGAGGCAGCCTCCTGGGCCGCACGCCGGCGCCAACCCAATGTAGGGCTGCATCTGACCTTGACGAGCGAATTCGAAGCTTTGCGGTGGAAGAGCTTGACCGGTCATTCTTCGTTGCATGACGCTAGCGGTCACCAATACCGGACGGTTCAGGAGTTTGAACGGGGAGCAGAGACGGGCGCCGTGCTAAAAGAGCTGGAGGCGCAATACCGGCTGGCGAAGAAGGCCGGCATCCGCATCAGCCATGTGGATAACCACATGGGCAGCCTTTACGGGATGGAAACGGGGCGGAGCCTTATTCCGCAGATGCTGTGGAAGACTTCCCGCTGGCGCCTCCCCGCGCGCTTGTTTCGCTATATTCACCCGGAGGATCCGCTGCTCAGCACGCTGCCGAATATCGAGCGGCCGGTGGCGCTTGCCTCCAGCTTGGCCGATACCTTCGGCGTGCCGATCCCGGATTATCTGCTCTCGCATCCGTTTCCCGTCGTCGAGGGAGAGACCTATGAGAGCTTCAAGCAGTCGCTGATCGATAAGCTGTACAGACTCCCCGAAGGGGTCAGCGAAACGTACGTTCACCCGGGAGCGGAGGATGAATGGATGCTGGCGAATATTCCGAATTGGGAGAAGCGGGTATGGGAGTACCGCCTGCTGTTTGATGATGATTTTGCTTACGGTTTGCGGGATGCCAAGGTGATCCTGACGGATTACCGCTACGTGGAGGAGCATCTGAAGCGTCCCCGCGTGCGCTCGGCCGTGAAGCTGATGAAGGCAATGGCCAAAAAAACGTAAGCCTATGCTAAAACAAGCCCTGCCGCGGCACCGGCAGGGCTTGTTTTTCGGTTAAGTACGCTGGGCTCGCGCTGTCATGTACGGTCTCGTACCGACGTTACTTCGCTTCAGCTTCCAGCTTGGCAATCTGTGCCTTGTATTGGTCCAGCAGTTTCGCCAGCGCTTTTTTAATAGAGTCGGCGTCCTTGGCATCCACCGCTTTGAAGAGGTCGATTCTTGCATGGACGAACGCCAGATCCTCATCGTCGATCTTCACTTCCAAACTCTCTGCATCGCTGATTTTCACTGCCTTCACGCTGGCTGTCTCGAAACGGATCACGTCGTGCTTCCCGTCGCTTGCATCGGTTTTCACGGCTTCCGCTACTTTGATGGCGGTACTTTCGAGAGGGGCAAGCTCCTTGATCTTGGTAATCTTGATATCCTTGATATCGCCACTGTCCACGAATCCCTTGACGGTTTCAGCCGGAACAGCCTTCACGGCAATGGATATTCCGAATTCGCCTTCTGCCGCGACCGGCTTTACCTCGCCGTTGTCTGCAACGACAGCCGCGGCCTCCGAGAAAAAGAAGGTTCCCTCGCTTCCGGCAAGCTTGCCGTATTTCGCCAGCGTATCCTTCCAGTCCTGAACCGTTTCCGGCGCGTATTGTTCAGCCAACTCCAACGGATTCGGCATAACGGAAATGGTTGCCGTGGTGGCAACGGGCGCGCTTTTACCTGTTTGGTTCGGTGCATCGGCTGGGGTTTCGGCACCCGAGGCATGGACGGGAAGAGCTGCTGTTCCAAGAAGGGCAGCGGATAGGGCGAGCTTGCCAAATAGTTTGTGTTTCATCGTATTAACACTCCTTATCGGGGTTGGTTTGTCTTACAGTACCCAGTGTACGAATCAGCATTGGCAGAACATTGGTGTATTTGTGGAAAAACAATGGCATTCCCCATTCGCTTTGTGCCGATTGCTATACTGGGAAGAGATGAAGCTCGGAGGTAATGATATGAACCAAACCTATCTCATCGCCGTTGTGGATGACGATTTGCATATACGAAATTTGGTGGAGGCTTATTTGCGCAAGGAGGGTTACCGGACGGTGGGCCTTGGCACGGCGGAGGAGGGCTGGGACATGTGGAGAACGAATCCGCCGGATATGTGGGTGCTCGATATTATGCTGCCCGGCATGGACGGTTTCGAATTGTGCCGGCGGATCCGCGCGGAAGCCGAGGTCCCGATCATCATGATCTCGGCCAAGGACAGCGAGGTGGATAAAATATTGGGGCTTGAGCTGGGAAGCGACGACTACATGGTCAAGCCGTTCAGCCCTCGCGAGCTGGTTGCCCGAATCAAACGTCAGCTGAGCCGATGGTACAAATTCAACCACGCGGAGCATGTCCCGCGGCTTGCCGCCGCTTCCCCGGAGCTTAGCAATGGGCGGCTTCAGTTACTGCTGGAGGAGAGGCGCGTATTCTGGAACGGGGAAGAAGTGGATATGACCAACAAAGAATTCGAGATGCTGAGAGTGTTTGCCGAGCATCCGAACCGTGCGTTTACCAGGGACGAACTGCTGACCTCCGTATGGGGTGACGATTATTTCGGAAGCGACCGGGCGGTTGACCATCTCATTAAACGGCTGCGCAAGAAAGTGGAGCAGCTGCCGATCGAGGCCATATGGGGACATGGATACCGAATGAGAACGGATGGGGAGGAATCATCGATATGAAGCTGGTCCATCAGATCAATCTTGCTTTCGCTTTGTCGCTTATACTCGTGCTGTCCGTGACGGCCGTCGTCATTCATTATGTGCTGCTGGACCATTTTATCGGCACGCAAAGAAAGGACATGCAGTCCATTGGGGCGGCGTTGACGGCAAAGCTGGAAACCGCGGCTGCACAGAGCATCCCTATCGAGAGCGAGCCTTTGACCGTTAGCGGGTTTGCCTCTGCACAGGTTGCCGAGGTCGGCGTTATTATTCAGGACAGCCAAGGGAATATAGTCCGCTCGACTCCTGTAGTTCCTACCGCCCAGTACATGGGCATAGCAGCAGTAAGACCCGATAGCATAGCTTCGTATAACTCCTCATCGGTGGACGGACAATTCCTAACCGAGGTCACGGCAGTTCCCCAAGGAACGATGACGCTGATTACGCCAGTGAGCAAAATCAAGGCGATTGAGCAGGCGCTGCTGGGGCGTTTGATGCTCGTATTCGGCGCAGGGGCCGTGGTCATGGTGATCTTAAGTCTATTCATCACCAAGCGGCTGATTAAGCCGCTCATGCATCTGCGGGAAGAATTGAAGAAGGTGAAGGAGCGTCAATTCTCCGAAGTCCGGCGCGTGTCGGCAAGCGGGGAGCTCGGCGCCGTGGCAGAGTCCGTCTACGAAATGGCCGGTGAGCTGGAGCGGTACAATCATGTGCAGAAGCAATTTTTCCAGAACGCTTCGCACGAGCTGAAGTCGCCGCTCATGTCCATATCCGGATATGCGGAGGGAATCCGGGACGGCATATTCGAAGGGGAGGATATTCGCAAAGGGCTCGATATCATTATGAGCGAGAGCGGCCGGATGAGAAATATCGTGACCGAGATGACGCTGCTGGCCAAGCTGGACAGTGAAGATGATATTTTCAAGGCCGCAGAAGTCAATATGAAAGAGCTTGTAGAGGAAACGATCGAGAGGATCAATCCGGTTCTGGTGAAAAAAGGGCTGTTCGTGCATCTTTCATATGGGGATAACGAATCGTTAACGGTGTATGCCGACCGGGATAAGCTGCTGCAGGCGCTGTTGAACATCGTTTCGAATGGAGCGAGGCATGCAAGCAAGCATATTTACATTCAAGCCGGTCTCCAAAAAGGTCGGGTGGTGCTCACCGTATCCGATGACGGCGAAGGGATCTCCGAGGAGCTGCTGCCTTATCTGTTCCACCGGTTTGTGAAGGGCAAGAACGGGGAGACGGGACTCGGTTTGGCGATTGCCCGGGCCATCGTGGAACGCTGCGGAGGCCTGATCACAGCGGGGAATCGCCAAGAGGGAGGCGCCGTGATTTCGTTAGGCTTCCCGGTGCACAGGAAGACCTCCATGGCTTAGAGTCTGTAACCATCCATCGTGACGGACGTCAATGGAAATCAAGTCGTTTGGGGTAAGAGGGGCTTTTTCTGGGTAATTATACTTAGAGAAAGCCTCATTTTTTGCGCAATCACACATATTATTCAATATTCCCTAACAAAACGCGTAAGCTATAGAGGATTTCAAGTTAGAAGGCAGAATTCTGTATATATCCGGGCAAGCTGGATGATAACAGGTGACAAGCAAGATACAAAATAATCAAAAGGCGATGGTGATGTTGTCCATGGATATGCAGTATCGAGTGGAGAAAGATTTTCTGGGGGAAAAACAGCTTCCTATAGATGCCTATTACGGCATCAATACGGTCCGGGCGGTAGAGAATTTTCCGATCAGCGGGGTGCCCATTCATGCCGAGCTCATTTCTGCTCTCGGAGAAGTAAAGAAAGCGGCCGCGCTGGCTAATATGGAACTTGGCCTGCTGCCGAAAAAGATAGGCAGCGCCATTATAGAGGCGGCAGACGAGATCATCGCAGGCAATCTCCGTTCCGAATTCATTGTCGATTCCATTCAGGGCGGGGCGGGCACTTCGATCAATATGAACATGAATGAGGTATTGGCGAACCGGGCGCTGGAGATTTTGGGAAAACAGAAGGCCGAGTATTTCTACTGCAATCCTAATAATCATGTCAATATGTCGCAATCCACGAACGATGCCATTCCGACGGCGATCCGCATTGCGTCGTACCGTCTGACCCAGGATCTCCTTGGGGTGTTCCGGACCTTGGTCGCCGGCATTCAGGACAAGGCCAAGGAATTCGACGATGTCATCAAGATGGGACGCACGCATCTGCAGGATGCGGTACCGATCCGGCTTGGGCAAGAGTTCGGGGCTTATGCCAACGTGCTGACAAGGGACATCCACCGCATCGAGCGGGCAGCGCAAGGGTTATTGGTTGTCAATATGGGCGCGACGGCTGTAGGCACGGGATTAAATGCAACGCCGGACTATATGCAGAGCGTCGTCCAGCATCTGATTGAGCAGACAGGCTTCTCCCTGAAGCAAGCCGAGGATTTGGTGGATGCCACCCAGAACACGGATGCTTATATGGAATTGTCTGCTGCGCTCAAAGTGTGTGCGGTGAACTTCTCGAAAATGTGCAACGATATCCGCCTGATGGCTTCCGGACCGAGAGCCGGCTTGAACGAGCTGAACGTGCCTCCGAGACAGCCGGGCTCGTCGATCATGCCGGGCAAGGTCAATCCCGTGATGGCGGAGGTCATGAACCAGGTGTCGTTCCAGGTCATCGGCAATGACCATACGATCAGTTTGGCTTGCGAAGCCGGTCAATTCGAGCTTAACGTCATGGTTCCGGTCGCCGCTAACAACCTGATGCACTCCCTGAAAATCCTGAAGAACGGCATGGACGTGTTCTACAAGAATTTGATGGTTGATCTTACAGCCAATAAGGAACGCTGCAAATACTTCGTAGATAACAGCTACGGCATCATTACGGCATTGAACCCGCATTTGGGCTATGACGTAGCCTCCAGGCTGGTAAAGGAAGCGCAGAAGACAGGCCAAAGCATCAAGGAGATCATCCTGGAGCAGGGACTTTTGACAGAGGAGCAGATTCTGGTCATTCTGGATCCTTACCACATGACTTCGCCGGGCATTGCGGGAGAAGAGTTCCTGTTGAACCAATAAGATGCAGGATGTCTTTAACGATAACGAGTGAAAGAGCTGACTCCGATCAATTCGGGGTCAGCTCTTTTAGTTTGCATTTATGGATTGTCGATTGCCGCTATGAGGGAGGCGATGACGTCCTTCTCGGCATCATTTAGCACCTTGTTCGTTTGCCACCGCTGGACCTCTTGTTTCACTTGTGCAACATCCTGGTAACCGAGATGGTACGCTATGCTTGAGATGACGCTTTGCCTACTTGCTTCGTCACCCATATCAGCAAGTGCCTGCACCACGCCCTCCCTGTCTTTCGTAAACAATTCACCGACGATGGCGGCATATTGCTCGGCAGAGGCACCATCGAGATTCGCTGTTGCGAGGAACAGGCTCGTATAATGCTCGGGTTGGATGAGGGAGCGGTGGGTATACAGCAGCTCCAGCGTTTCCAGCGCTTTGCCGTTGCTCAGGCGGTTATATTCCGTCCAGTCCATGCCCTCCAAGTGAGCCAGCATGTTCGTGGCTTTATCCTCGGCACTCATGTGCTCTCCTTCGTACAATGATAATACGCGCTCCTCCGGACTTTCATGGTCCGTCACTGCACTCCTCGCAGGTTCGGAGGGCGACGAAGCCGGCGCTTTGGACGGGGGGCTCGAACAGGCTGTTACAAGAATCAGAAGAGCAAGGACGAAGCCGTAATAAGTTGCATGACGTTTGAACATGGATTCTCATCTCCTTTACAGTCTAAACGGATATTTCCTGTAAATAGTTACATAAAAAGGAGGGAGATATGGAGCTCTACCCCATGATAAGATGAAGGCTGCATATTCGCATGCTGATTAAGTTTACGGTTGGGCTCCATTTGCCGATAAAAGTGTTAGAATAAACATATGTGACATGAAAGTGGCAGTATGAAAAAAAGGGGTATGTGATTTTGAACAATCGATTTGGTGTGATAACCGATCAGGAGATCATTCAACAAGCAAAGCAGCAGTGTATAGACAAGGGGATGAACCCGGAGCTTCTTCCAACACATACTTATCGATTGAATGCTGAAGCATTGGCTGCAAGGCGTGCCAAATATAACGAATATATCGAAGTGATCCAAGTCTTCGTGAATAAATTCCTTTCCTCCGGTTCCGGGAACCCTGTCGTGATTACGATGACGGATAACGAGGGCTTCATTCTTGACATGGAAGGGGACCCGACCATCATAGAAACGGCCCGTTATTTGGGCATCATGGAGGGCAGCGGGTATTCCCAAGAAGACGGCCCCAGCTCGATTGATCTGTGCCTTCGGTACAAACGGCCGTTTACGTTGATAGGAGAAGATCATTTTCATCACATTCTTCACCGCATGGCGTGTTATTCGGCTCCCTTTCACGGCGAAGATGGGAAGGCGATCATAGGGACGATCTCCCTAATGACGAACGAGGAGTTTGTTCACCCGCATTTATATGCCTTGCTCTGCACGATGGCCGATTCCCTGGAGCGGGAGATGGTGACCCGCAAACAGAACACGCAGCTGCAAACCCTTAACCAAGTTCTGCTGGGAACGAAGCATTACGGCGTGATCATCACCGATGCGGAGGGCCAGATCCTGCAGATGAACGAAACCAGCTTAAGCCTGCTGTGCCCGGATGCCGGCGACCGTGACCGGACGAAATACGTGGGCCGCCCGGTGTTCGGCATCGAGCCGATTGGCGAGTATTATGAGCGGGTGATACACGGACAGGAGATTTGCATCGGAGAAGAGCTGTCCCTTGAGATATCCGGAAGCATGCACCACTATATCCTGGATGTTCAGCCGGTGTATGACCGGGAAAGGCAGCTTATGCGGGTCGTGGGCTCCCTGCGCGACATTACGGAGATGAAGCGTACGGAGGAAGTGCTGCGGAATACGGAGAAGCTGGTGTTTGCCGGCCAGGTTGCCGTCAGCATCGCCCATGAAGTCCGCAATCCCCTCACGACGGTAAAAGGAATGCTTCAGCTGGCCAATAAGGATGCCGCTCTCCGGCACTATGACCTGATCATGTCCGAGCTGGAACGGGCCAATCTGATGGTAGGGGAATTCATGATCCTGGGCAAACCCCAGGCGGCTGTGTTTAAGCTTGAGAATTGCGGCGAGATTTTGGAGGAAGTGCTTCATTTGTTCGCCATTCAGGCGAGCCTTGGCGGCATAAAGATGACTCAATGCTTCGGCCGGAATGCAACGATTCTGTGCGACCGGAACCAGATCAAGCAAGTTTTTCTCAATATCCTGAAAAATGCGATGGAGGCCCTGCCGTATGGCGGAAACATTCACATCCAGATGGATGTGGAGGATGGATATCAACGAGTGACCTTTACCGATAACGGCTCCGGCATGACGGAGGACGTGCTTCGGCGGATTGGGGAACCCTTCCATACCACCAAGCCGGACGGCAATGGGCTGGGCATCATGATCGTCCAGCGCATCATGGAGAGCCACAATGGCCGGATCGTCATCCGCAGCGAGGAAGAGCGCGGAACATCGGTCGAGATCCGTCTGCCGATCTCGGGCCAGAGCCTCTCTAATTAATCTGATTAACAATTAAGGTTATGCAGCATGTTGCGGATCAACAGAAACAGCGCTGGCTTAGGCCGGTCCTTGAACCTTGAAGGACAGGCTGCAGCGCTGTTTTTTTGTAATATGAAGTATTCTCATCATTATTCCCAGTAACGGGACATGATGTCCGCAGCCCATTCGGGCTGCTTGATCTTTGTCTTCGGCAAAAATTCTTCCATGACAGGCTTGATATCAACGACGGGAGTCCCGTCTACGGCATCCAGCCCTTTAACGAAAACGGACCTGCCCTCTCTGCTTATCAACTCCACTATGGTGGCTCCCAGCTTGTTGGGACGGTTCTTGCCGCGCTGGGCGAAGATACCGACCTTGGGAAAGCTCGGATTATTCCGCGGATGTCTCGCCGCATATTGGATGCTGTCGTCCTGGACGAGATGGAAGACATAGATGATTTCAAGGTGGCTGAACGTTTCAACCCCATCCAGGGAGCTTTCATTCCATTCTTCGCCAAGCTTGATCTCCGAGATGACATCCCCCCAGTAATCATCCTGAATCGCCTTTCTTTCGTTATGGATCGTTCCGATCGCCTGGAGCGTATACATGCTGTTACCTCCCTTAGATTTATCGTTCCTTCATATAAACTTCGGGCGTCCTACCGATCACCGCTTTAAAATCCCGGATAAAATGCGACTGGTCATAATAACCCATATCCATGGCCAGCTCCAGCACATCCTGATGATCGGGGCCTTCGAGCATTTCGGCGGCATTCTGCAGCCGGTACAAGCGAATCACCCATTTAGGGCTTACTCCAACGTATTGCTTGAACAGGCGCTGAAGTGATCTCGGGCTCATCTGGAACCATTCGCTAACCTGCTCGACCCGAATGATGTCCCGGTTGTGATGAATTTGGTCGATCATGGCATGAATCCGTTCGATCTGTTCATCCTCTTCGGGAAGAATGCGGCGAATAAGCTCCTCCATGTACCTAACCTTGTGCTCCGGCTCCTCTGCGGTCAATAGCTCCTGCTCCAGCTTATGGGGCTCAACTTGGAGAATCTCCATGGTTCCTATGGAGGAATCCGTCAGGCGGTCCATGGACGTGTTCATGAACGGATAGAATCCGCCGGGTCTGAACTTGACGCCGAATACTTGCCCCCTGCCCTCCAGATGGTGCGAATGCCTCGTGCTGGCTACGCCGTAAAAAGCGGTCCGACGGGGTTGAACGACCAGATTGGCGCAAGGATTAGGAACAACATCCTGCAGATGAGATTCGTGATCGGTTAAATCCCAATGAATGATCCAATAATGCTTGATGAAATGGGAAAGGTCCTCCGACGGGGGACGCGCAGGAGCTGGAATTTCTCTCCGGCTTTTTTCATGTTCAAGATGCCGAGGCTGGGCTGATGAGAATGCTGAATCATGGATATAAACACCTCCCATAACTCCGTAGCAGGCCTGGATTGATGGACCACTGGCCTCCACGGGACTTGAGCTTGAAGTGCTTCCGCAGGTTGCAGCCTGTCGCATTTTTACAATACTTGGATCGCGGCTGCTTGATAACATCATCATATCACAGTAGGACAAGCTGGTTTTTCGTATTTCAAGATGGGAGGAAACTAAAATGGAGCCGTTACATTATGAGTTTTATATCGGAGCTTCGCAGGAGAAGGTATGGGATGTCTTAACTTCGCCGGAGGGAACGCGGGCCACCTTTTTCGGGAGTGAACTGAGATCTTCTTTTCAAGTTGGGGAGCCTTACGCTTATGTGGGACCGGGGAATGACGGGGAGGAGACGGTTCATGTCTATGGGAATGTTCTGGCTTATGAGCGGCAGAAGACACTGAGCCTGTCCGAGCACCCGGGCCCGTCGTATTACGCGAATCATGAGGAGCTGGAGTCCCGCATTACGTTCACCCTTGAGCCGATAGGCAATTGTACCAAGCTAACGCTCGTCAATGATCAATACACGCCGGATCATCCGTCCCGCGCCAAGGCAGCGGACAGCTGGTGGATGGTCATGAGCATTCTGAAGACCTATGCGGAGACGGGGGAGACCCTGGATTTGGGCTGGTAGCCTTATAGCAATAAATCGGCGTATGAAAGGCAGGATCCAAGGATGCCTCGGGCCGCGCACACCATGCGCATGATTCATGAATCCGTTATATATCCGGAAAAGAAATCGATTCAAGAGCCGTAATGGCTCTTTTTTTTTCTTGCTTATGGGTATGTGCTTGTTCTGGATCGCGGCGTCATGATGGTTATCGCATGAGACACCAAGTCAACTCTCAAGCAGCACGCAGGGTGCATTCGTTTATGCAGGGAGGACCGCGTTTCGCTTGCCAAATTTTCGATAGCGGTTATGATTTAGGTATCCGTACCGGCCTGCTCATGCACGGCTTCTCGGAAATGGGAAAGATGGGAGTGAAGGCATCATGACGGAGCGGACCCGCCCCCCTGTCCAGCAAATCCGTATCGGTATTATCGGAACCCGGACGATCGTTGACAAGATCATGAAGGTTATTGAAACCTTTCCTTCCTTTGACCCTGCGCCGCTGGTTTTCCAGGATGAAGACGAAGCCCCTGCACTGGCGGAGCGGATCGGGAGCGAGGTCGAAGTGTTGTTCCTCTCGGATCCGTTGTCCCAGCGCAAGGTGAAGGAGCTCGGTCAGGTCAAGATCCCTGTACATTACGTTCCCGTCACAGACGCGGGTTTATATAAAGCGCTGTTCCATGCCGGGCAGCAGGAACGACTGGATGGAGGCATATCGGTGGACACCTTAACCGAGACAATGGTGGTTCGGACCATGAAGGATCTGGGCATCCCTGCCGTACAGGCTGTCGTCTACGATGGGCCGGCTTACGCCCCGAAGAGCAGCCTGATCGCGTTTCATCGCCATCAATACGAATCCGGCGGGTGCTCTGTTGCATTCACGGGCGTGGAATCCGTGGCCCAAGAACTGACGCGGCTCGGAATACCCAATGAATGGCTGCTTCCTTCCGATCAGGATATCGTGGTATCGCTGGAGCGAGCCCTGCTGTCCACGGCATCCCGCCGCAGCTGGGAAGGCCAGATTGTGGTCGGGATGATAAATATAGACGATTTCGGCACGCAGGCGCTGAGACGGAACAGTGAGCATGAGGTGCAGAAGCTGAAGCTGGATATTCACCGGATGGTGCTCGACTACGTGGAATCCCTGGATGGTTATCTGACCCATCTGGGCGGGGATGAGTATCTGTTTTTCACGACGCGCGGCATCTTCGAACGGGAAACCGGAGGTTACAAAACGATTCCCTTGGCCAAAGACGTGAACAAAACCTACGGCATTTCGCTCAGCATCGGCATGGGATTCGGCCGGTCGGCCAGCATGGCCGGAACCCATGCGCGCATCGCGATGCGGAAGTCCAAGGAGGTTGGCGGCAACGCCTGTTTTATCGTGCGTGAGGATGGTACGCTGATAGGGCCGCTGGAAATGGCCGATCCCGTGCTGGAGGTGCTATCCTTTACGGATGCAGGGCTGATCAAGCGAGCAGAGGATGCGGGCATGACGAGCGCCTATTTGAGCAAGCTGCTGAACCAGCGCGCCCGTTCGGGTAAATACGAATACAAGGTCCATGAGCTCGCCCACCTGCTGGACATTACCGTCCGCAGCGCGCATCGCCTGCTTCAGCTGTGGACCGACAACGGGTTGGTGGAGATTTCGGGGCTCGAGAAGGTGCCGAGGGGAAGGCCGCGGCAAATCTTCCGATTTGCATTTTTGGAATAAAATATTCGTTATGTCCTATAATGGAGGATGAGGTGATGGACTTGAAGAGAACGAGTGCCCCGTTTTCCCGCTTTGAGAAAATCTTCATCTTTACGCTGCTCGGACTGGCTTCCCTTTTTATCGCTGCCTTCTTCATGCTTCGATATATCGTGCAGAACGTTTCGTTTGCTCCCTGACATCAGGGGGCTTTCGTATTATTAGGTCAGCCAGAGATTTCTGGTTGGCCTATTTTTGTAGGCATTATACGATGGTGGTAGCCGGGAGAACGAAGGTGGCTTAGGGACGCAGATCCCGTCAAAAAAACGGTTCTCTCACTACCGTCCAACGACTATGTTTGAGCTGGTAGAGGCTTTAGACCTCGCATCACAAGCGAAGCTATGGGGTTGGAGACCATGTGGGAAGGCCGGTAAATCGAATCAAGGAGGTTATTATGCAGCCAGTAGTAGGAATAGACGTGGCCAAAGGGGTTAGCGTTATCCAAGCCTTTATCGGTCGCGAAAAACCCTTCGGGAGGATGGAGAAGCTTCATCATGGGCCGGAAGGTTTTGAACAGCTAGGGGAACTGTTAGGAACACTCAAACATAAAAGTGGCGTCGAGCCCGTTGTTGTCCTTGAGGCGACCGGACATTACCATCGAAGTCTGGTAGGGTATCTTAAACGCAGTGGATGGACTCATTACATCGTCAACCCTCTGCAAGCCAAACGATCGAAAGGCACGCAACTTCGCAAGGTGAAAACAGATGCAGCAGATGCATGGCATTTGGCTGAGATGTACTACCGAGGGGACGTTAAAGCGCATCGAGAGTGGGAGGAAACCTACACCGAACTTCAACACTTAACGAGGCAACATGAGTTTGTAACCGCGATGTACGTACAAGCCAAGTTAAACAGCAGAGCTTTGCTTGAGCAAGTGTTTCCGGACTTCATCGGATTATTTCATAATTTGTATGCGACCACATCATTAAAAGTGCTAAAGCGATGTTTGGAGAATAAGGTCGAAGATGTGGGTGATCTCATCCTTGAATGTGTAGGTAAATCCCACTCCAAAGGATGGATTACGGAGAAAACAAAACGGTTGAAAGAACTCTTGTTGGGCTGGAAAACACAAGAGAGGAGTCAATCTCAGAGCATAGCGTTGACTAGCATGGTCTCCCTGCTGTTGGAATTCGATAAGCAGTTAAATTATTTGGAAAAGCAGATGGAAGAACTGGCTAAGGAGTTGCCTGAAGTGGAATTGATCAAAAGTATCCCGGGTGTAGGGAACAAACTTGCGGCAGCCATCGTGGCAGAGCTTGGCGATGCAAGTCAGTTCAAGGATGCGAAGCAACTTGTAGCCTACGCAGGATTAGATCCGGGGATCTACAGCTCAGGAAAATTCACGGCTACAAGCAACCGGATCACGAAACGAGGCTCAAAAAGACTACGGCGAGCACTCTATCTTGCCGTACAGTGCGGAATTCGCAGACATGCAAACCGCAGGATAAGTGATTACTACGACAAAAAAAGAAAAGAGGGCAAGCTCTACAAGGTGGTCGTGATCGCTTGCGCCAACAAGCTTCTCCATCACATTTATGCCATCCTAAGTAAAAGCGAACCCTACAAAGCCTAAAAACCATATTTTCCCATAACCTTCACGCCAATGAAGGTTATTTGTGCTGTTTAGAAAAGTATATCAGTATTCTATTATTTAACCAAGTTGTAATGCTTGACAAGTATTAGCTGGTTTTTTTGTGTGCTGTTTATTTAAAGACGATTTAAAGATTTGTCTTTATATCAAACGGGGCCGTATGATGAAGAAGAATCATCATTCGGAGGAGGAGATTGTTCATGTTAACCGTAGAAGCATTAGAAGCGAAGCTGGCGGAGCCTTCAGCACAGCTTGTTGCCGATTTGGCGTCTTTGGAAGGGGATATCCTGGTGCTTGGCGTCGGCGGAAAAATGGGTCCCAGCCTTGCAAGGCTGGCCGCTAACGCCGTGCGCGAAGGCGGTGGCGGCAAACGGATCATCGGCGTATCCCGGTTCTCGAACCAGGAGGCCAGGCGTGAGCTGGAAGAGGCGGGCATCCAGACGATATCGTGCGACCTGCTGAACGACGGGGAGCTGCAGCAGCTGCCCGAGGCTCCAAACGTGATCTATATGGCCGGCAACAAATTCGGCACGACCGGCCGCGAATATTTTACTTGGGCGATGAACTCGTATTTGCCGGGCCGGGTGGCCGAGAAATTCAAGCAATCCCGCATGGTGGTGTTCTCATCGGGGAATGTGTATCCGTTCTCTCCGGTGGGCAGCGGTGGAGTCAACGAATCCGTTGCGCCGGAGCCGGTCGGGGAATATGCGCAATCCTGTCTCGGCAGAGAGCGCGTCTTTGAATATTTCTCCCACCAGAACGGTACGCCGATGGCAATCTACCGTCTGAATTACGCCATCGATATGCGGTATGGCGTTCTGCATGAGCTCGCCAGATCGATCCATGAGGACCGGCCGATTCACCTGGCGATGGGGCATGCGAATATCATATGGCAAGGGGATGCCAACGAGATGGCGCTCCGTTCGCTCCTGCATTGCAGCTCGCCTCCCGAAATCATCAACATTACCGGACCGGAGACGATGTCGATCCGCTGGGCGGCACAGGAATTGGCGGCACGGATGGGCAAGGAAGTGACCTTTACAGGTACGGAATCCGAGACCGCACTCCTGAACAACGCCTCGAAATCCCACCAACTCTTCGGATATCCGAAGGTGTCTCTGCTGCAGATGCTGGATTGGACGGCAGCATGGGTGCAATCCGGCGGCGAGAGCTGGAACAAGCCGACGCACTTCCAAGAGAGAAGGGGGAAATTCTAATGAGCGGACAGATTCCTGCAATGCAGAGGTTGGCCCCCGAGAAGCTGAAAGCTCTTCACGAAGGGCTCGTCATACCGGCGCATCCGCTGGCTTTGGACGAGAACCGGAAGCTGGACGAACGCCGCCAGCGGGCATTGACCCGCTATTACGCCGCATCCGGTGCGGGCGGTGTGGCGGTCGGCGTTCACTCTACCCAATTCGAGATCCGCGATAAAGGCATTGACTTGTACGAACCGGTGCTGCGGCTCGCGGTGGAAGAGGTCCGCAGGGCAGAGCTTGACCGGCCCTTCTTGATGGTGGCCGGCGTGTGCGGCCCCACGGAGCAAGCCGTGGAGGAAACGGAGATTGCCCGCAGGCTCGGCTATGATGCCGTCCTGCTCAGCATGGGCGGGTTAAGCGGCTGGAGTGAAGAGGATATTCTGAAGCGCACGGAAGAGATCGCGCAGAGAATGCCGGTGATCGGGTTCTATCTTCAGCCATCGGTTGGCGGCAACATCTTCTCCTTCGAATTCTGGCGTGCCTTCGCAGAAATTCCGAATATCGTAGCGATCAAGATGGCCCCCTTCAACCGCTACCAGACGATTGACGTCGTTCGTGCCGTCTGTTATTCGAGCCGTAGAGACGATATTGCGCTCTATACGGGGAATGACGATAACATCGTCAACGATTTGCTGACGACCTATCGATTCCAGGTGGACGGAACGCCGGTCGCCAAGCCTATCGTCGGCGGTCTGCTCGGTCACTGGGCGGTCTGGACCAGGAAAGCGGTGGAGCTGCTGGAGGAAATCAAAGAGGCGCGCAAGCAGGAGCAGTTCGCGAAGGAATGGCTGACGCGCAACGTCGAGATTACCGACTCCAACGCGGCCTTCTTCGATCCCGCGCATCAGTTTGCGGGCTGTATCCCGGGCATTCATGAGGTGCTCCGCAGACAGGGACTGCTGCAAGGCACATGGTGCCTGAATCCGCATGAAACGCTGTCTCCCGGACAATCGGAAGAGATTGATCGGGTCTACCGGGATTATCCCCATTTAAACGATGACGATTTTATTCGGGAGCACTTGGAAAGTTGGCTGGCAGACTGATACAATGAGGGCAGAATAGTCGAAAGTGGGGAATCGCGCATGCGGTTTAAAGATGTGTTTTCTATTATTGGGCCCAGCATGGTGGGGCCGTCAAGCTCCCATACCGCTGGGGCCGTGCGGATCGGAAGAGCCGCGCGGCGCATATTTGGAGCATTCCCCGATCAGGCGGAAATTGTGTTCTATGGATCTTTTGCCGAAACCTACCGCGGCCACGGCACCGATCTGGCTGTCGTAGGCGGGCTGCTTGATTTTGCCACGGACGATATGCGCATCCGGAATTCGATCGAGCTTGCCGAAGCGGCAGGCATTGAACTTACCTTCAAGACGGCACAGAATGTGGCCTTTCACCCGAATACCGTGGAGCTGAGGCTGATGGGCGGCGATCATACCGATGTCATTGCAGGCGCTTCCATTGGCGGAGGCAGCGTGGAAATGCTGCGCGTGAACGGTTTCGACGTCAAGTTTACGATGAATTATCCGGTGCTGCTGGTCTTTCATGACGATACGCCGGGCATGGTCGCGCATATCACCCGGCTCCTGGAGGCCGGCGGCGTCAACATTGCCTATATGGACGTGGACCGCAAGGGAAGGGGCGGCGATGCCATGACGGTGGTGGAGTCGGACGAAGCGGTTCCGGCCGAATTGATGAAGCATATCGAAGGACTGCCGAGCGTGCATCGCGTCGTCATCGCGGATTTGACAGTAGAGGAGGCGCAGTCATGAAGTTTTCTACGCTGGAGCAGATCATTGCATGCTGTCGGGAGGATCAGGTGACGATCGGCCAGCTGATGCTGAATGAACAGATCAAGGAAACGGGGAAAAGCCGGGACGAGACGTTCAAGCAAATGGCCGATTACTACGGCATCATGAAGGAAGCGGTACACCGGGGAATCCATGAACCCGTCCCTTCCAAAAGCGGCCTGACCGGCGGCGATGCCGTGCGCGTTCATCAATATATGAGCAGCGGGGTGCCCGCGCTTGGTACCGACGCTTGCACGGCGCTGGCCTACGCCCTGTCCGTGTCCGAGGTAAATGCCTCCATGGGGCGCATCGTAGCGACGCCGACGGCGGGCTCATGCGGCATTATTCCCGGGGTGTTCGTCAGCACGCAGGAACGCTTCGGCTGGGAAGACGAGCATTTGGTGATGGGGCTGTTCAGCGCAGGCGCAATCGGCTACGTCATTGCCAATAACTCGTTTATTTCCGGTGCGGAGGGCGGCTGCCAAGCTGAAGTCGGCTCAGCTATCGGTATGGCGGCAGGCGCTTTGACGGAGCTGCGGGGCGGCACGCCGGAGCAGGCCGTTCACGCCGTCGGACTTGCGCTCAAGAATTCCTTGGGACTTATCTGCGACCCGGTGGGCGGGCTGGTCGAGATTCCTTGCATCGTGCGCAACGGCTTCGGCGCGGTGACGGCGCTGGCGGCATCGGATATGGCGCTTGCCGGCGTGCGCAGCGTCATTCCATCCGACGAAGTGATCGACGTGATGCTGGAGGTTGGCACGGCCATGCCGTCCAAGCACAGGGAAACAGCGAAGGGCGGACTTGCGCAGACGCCGACCGGCAAGAAAATCCTGAAGGATCTATACGGCAAGGAAGGCAAAAAATTGCGGGAGCAGGGTGCCAAAGCGAAGAAGGACGGAAACGAGTGATTGAATTCACACCCGTTTTGATAGATCGCCGATGACGTTCTGCTTCAAGAATATACGATGGGGAAGAGAAGAAATTTAACATCTTCCGTGAGGGATTTCGTGATGAAATCCCTCTATTTTTTTATCTATTTCTACCGCTTTAGCATTTTCCACATGCTCAAAAAGCCTGATGCTATGCGGGTTTTCGGCATTTCGCCCGCTTGAAGAAGAAAAAACGCCATCTCGCAGAAATACGCTTCTTTACGAATCTTGGAAGCGTTTTTATGATGTGGATGGGTAGAAAATTCCGTGCCGGACACTCGGCAGCGGATGCCCGATCATTTTAGAATATTCCTGCGACAGGCCGGGATCTTCGCCAACAAGGAGGCATGGTAGGAAACATTAAGCATGCGAAGCGCAGACCGGATGAGTAAGCCGACACACAGATGAGAAGAAATGACGGGGGTAGAGTAGCGATCGCACAGATTCAGTCAGCCGCATTCAAATGATGGATTTAGAGGAGGAACGCAAATGACAAAAAAATGGTTTCGTATGGCACTCGTGTTCACATTAATCATTTCGATCCTGGCCGCATGCAGCGGAGGAAATAAAGAGGCAGCTCCCGAAACGGACGGAGAAACAGCACCTCCAACGGCACCGGCAGATCCGGATCAATATGGGGATACTGGCGGTCTCGCGCTTCCGCTGGTCGATAAACCGACAACGATCAATTGGATGGTCGTCAGCGAGAAAACCAACCTGAATGATTCCTTGTTTGCCAAGGAGATCGAGAAGCGAACCGGAATCAAAGTGAATTTCCAAGCTTATTCTTCGGCTACGTTTCAAGACAAGCTGAAAGTAACCGTTGCATCCGGCAAGCTCCCGGACATCATCCACGGATTGACGCCACCGGAGCTGAAGAAGATCGGCAAACAGAAAGCGGTCGTTGCTATTAACGAATATCTCGACATGCTGCCGAACTTCAAAAAAATGTATGTGGACGAGAATCCTTGGGTCATTCCGTCCTACGGAGACGAATCCGGCAACATCTATACCTGGCCGGTTGCAAACATCAACCGTGACGTGAACCACGGCTTCCTGTACCGCAAAGACATCTTCGATGAGCTGGGCATCAAGGAATGGACGAATACCGACGAATTTTATCAGGCCCTCAAAAAGTTGAAGGAAGCCTATCCGGATTCCTATCCTTACGCCTCCAAAACGAAAGAGCACATTTTCCGCGATTGGGCCTTCGGCTGGGGAATCGGCGGAGCCAACTATCCGACGTATTACGACGAGACGGCCAAGGTATGGAAGTACGCTACCATACAGCCAGAGCACAAAGAAATGCTCGATTTCATGAAGAAGCTGTACAACGAGGGACTCCTCGATCCGGAATTCATGACGGACACCGACGATTCCTGGACGGCGAAAATGACGTCAGGCAATAAATCCTTTGTCACCTATGACTGGATCGGACGTTTGGACCTGTTCTACAACCAGGTCAAGGACCAAAATCCGAACTATGATCTGCGATACGGCAATCCGGTCGGGCCGACCGGAAACGGCAAGACGATTGAGAGCATTACGAACGGCTTCAGCATCGCGGTAGCCAACAATGACAACAAGGAAGCTTCCCTGAAGCTGCTCGATTACCTGACGAGCCCGTCCGGCGCCACGCTGGTGACGATGGGCGTGGAAGGCGAGACGTTCAAGATGGAAGGCGATAAAGCCGTCTATCCGGAGCTGACCGACGTGCCGCTGGTGGATATCAGCGTGCTGGAGGATCGCTATGGCCTGTGGCTGCAAGGAGTGTATGTCAATTCCGACAAGCGCAGCGTGTACTTCAACTATACGGAGAAGGAGCAGGAGGCTCAGGATAAGCTCCTGAACGGCAATAAATTCGAGCCGCTGGATCCGGTCGTGAACTTTACGGATGACGAAACCGCAACGATTGCGGAAATCCAAACCTCGCTGAAGAAATTGGCGGATGAATTTAACGCCAAATACATTCTCAACAAAAACTACGGCGATGCGCAGTGGCAGCAATGGCAGGCACAGGCTGAGAAGCAGGGAGCCAAGCAAATCGTCGATATTTTCAACGCAGCCCAGAAGAGATTGGATGAAGCCACGAAATAATCCGCAGAAGAAATAGGAGTGATGGCGGCATCCGGGTACAACGCTCGGGTGCTGCTCATCATCTTAAAGGAGGGAACACCATGTCAAGTGCAGGGACAGAGACAAATCTCGCCAAACCCCGCGGCGGGTTTGGGAGAAGAATGGTTTCGGCCTTTCAGCATATGAAGCGGGACAGACAGCTGTTGATTCTGTTTATCCCGTGCCTGTTGTTTTATGTTATTTTCCGATACGGGCCCCTGTACGGCTTGATCATTGCCTTCAAGGACTACAGCGTATTTACCGGCATCATGGAGAGCGAATGGGTAGGGCTCAAGCATTTCGAGAAATTTTTCGGCAGTCCGGATTTCTGGCTGTTGTTCAAGAATACGCTCCTTCTTGGCGTATACAATTTGATTTTCGGCTTTCCTTTTCCCATCATTCTGGCGATACTCCTTAACGAGGTCAGAGTGAAATGGTTCAAAAAGTCGGTTCAAACGCTCAGCTATCTGCCTTCGTTCCTGTCCGTGGTCATTATAAGCAGCATGATTATCGACTTCCTGTCGCCCAATCAGGGGATCATTAACCAGCTGATCGCGGCGTTAGGTTTCGAGAAGACGTATTTTCTCATTGAGCCGAGCTGGTTTAGAACCATCTATGTTTCATCGGATATCTGGGCAACCGTCGGTTATGAGGCTATCATCTATATGGCTGCGATTGCAGGGATCAGCCCGTCGCTTTACGAAGCGGCCAAGGTGGATGGTGCCAAAAGGCGCCACATGATTTTTAAAATCACGATTCCCGCCATTCTTCCAACGATTATTATCATGTTTGTCTTGAAGACCGGGTCGATGCTTCGGATCGGATACGAAAAGGTATTGCTGCTTTACAATCCGATGACTTACGAGGTGGCGGACGTATTCTCGACTTATGTCTACCGGAAAGGCCTTCTGGAGAGCAACTATAGCTATGGCGCGGCCGTGGGCTTGTTCGAAGCCGTTGTCGCCATGATATTGCTGCTGTCCTCCAACTACTTCAGCAAGCGACTGGGAGGTAGCGGACTATGGTAAACAACAAACGATTCAGCCTTCGAAACATCTCGTTATTCGGCATTATCAACACGCTGATTCTGACATGCCTTGCCATTATTACCGTGTACCCCGTCGTCTATATCACCGCCGTTTCCCTCAGCGCGACCTCCGAAGTGGTGCAAGGGAATATCACCTTGTTTCCCAAGGGTTTTAATCTCGACGCCTATGCCCAGGTGCTGAACGACGACCGGGTGCCGCGCGCCTATCTGAATACGATTTTTTATACAGCGCTCGGTACGGCCATTAACCTGCTGCTTACGGCGGTAGCGGCTTATCCGCTCGCTCGCAAAAATTTCTTCGGGCGCAAGTTTTTCCTGCTGGCAATCATCATGACCATGTTCCTGAATCCGGGGATCATTCCGAACTACCTGATCGTATCCGAGCTTGGCCTGCTGGACAGCGTATGGGCACTCGTGCTTCCGAATGCGATCTGGACCTTCGAGCTGTTAATCCTCAAAAGCTTCTACGAGAACATGTCGGAATCCCTGCGCGAGGCAGCCGTCGTCGACGGCGCTTCCGAGTACCGCATCCTGTTCCAGATTGTGCTTCCGCTGTCCAAACCGGCGCTGGCCTCGATCGGATTGTTTTATTTCATGGGCCATTGGAACAGCTTTTTTATCCCGCTGATTTACCTGAACGACGCGAATATGTACCCGCTTCAGGTCGTGCTTCGCGATATGCTGATTTTCAGCGAGAACGGAAGCAACCCGAGCCTGGTGGATGCGTCGGCGCTTGCTCCGCAGGCCATGAAGAACGCAACGATCGTGTTGTCGATGATTCCGGTGCTGCTGATCTATCCGTTTGCCCAGAAGTATTTTGCCAAAGGGGTCATGCTCGGTTCCGAAAAGGGGTGATGGGAAGGTGCCGGGGGCTATCATGTTGAATATGAAGGGATGACATCCAAGAGAGGTGAATCCGTATGAATCGATTGATCGCCAACAGAGGCTTGCTCCAGATTTTCTTCGCTCTGCAACTGGTCATCGGCATCATGTTCATATTCAATTACATCGTGTACAAGAATTCCATTACCGGAATTTACGACAAGGTGAGCGAGAACAACCGGATGGTGATCAGAAATATTATTCAGTCGTTTGATACCAGTTTCTCCTCCATTAACAATTTGATTTTTAACATTCATGCGCTTCCTTCGGACCGGATGCAGTTGGATAACGGCAAACTTGACATGGAGAAAGTCATCTCTCTGCAGGACAGCGTCACCAGCATCGTATCCAACGTGGATATCGTGGAAGATGTGGTCATTTCGTTCGACAATCACGATTTGGCCATTACGACACGCGGAACCAGCAATCTGGACGCATTGTTTGACAGGCGATACAAATCCCAGAAGTTCAACTCGATGTTCTGGAAGACGTTTACCCGATCGGAGCACGAGCTTACGGTTTTTCCAGCGGAGGTTTATGCGGATCAGAGCAGCGGGTACGGCCGGAACCTGATGATAGCCGTAGACGGCAACAAGGTCAGAATGTCGAACAAAAACCTGATGATTCTGATTAACGTGAACCGGCTGCTTAAGGGGATCGATTTGAATTCCATGATTCCCGGGGCCTCGCTCATCGTGCTGGATGCGAACCGGAACGTCATCTTGAGCACCGAGAAGGATCTCGATCTGGTAGGCATTCTGAACGACGTGTACTTTAATCCGTCGCAGGAAGCCTCCCTCACGCACGACGATTTTGAGTACAATTTTTACAAATCGGACTATAACGGTTTTATATATATCAATAAAATGCCGTACAAGTTTCAAAATATCGATTCCGTCACCGATGCCAATACGTGGATTATGTACGGCGCGATTGTGTTAAACGTCATTCTGTCGGTGCTGCTCAGCATTTACCTGTACCGGCCGGTGAAGAACATCGTCCAGCTGCTCGGGGGCAGTTCTCTTCGAGGGAACGATTTCGTAAAAATCCAGAGCGGCATCGTCAAGGTGCAGCGGGAGAACGAATCCCTCAAGAAGCAGATGGATCTGGTGGATGAGGATATCCGCCGAAGCGTGTTCCTGCAAACGCTGGACGGCCATCACCATTCGCGCGAGCAGGAAATGCAGATGCAGAAGCACTACACGCATTTCTTCCAGTGCCGGCATTTCATGATGGCCGCCGTGTATTTGCAGCCTGCCGGCAAGGGGGCGGCCAAGTCGGATTTTGTCCTGGAAGAGCTGACGTCTCAGATCCGGGGCGGCCTGGAGGAGCGCTATGGACATGTGGTGGTTTATCATGTCGAAGAGCTGAAATTCCTAGCGTTAATCGGTCTGGATCAGCCGTCCGAGCGCAAGCAGCTGGTCAGGAAATTCGAGGAGTATATTAGGCGGTGCAACGAGGATTATCATGATACGTTCACGGTGTGGGGCTGCGTTAGCCGCACGTACGAATCCAAAATCAGCAATTGCTCCGAAGCATACCGGAATATTAAGGATGGGCGGTTGTACCGGAATGTGAATGCGGACACGGACATGGTCGATGCGGAGCAGATTCGGTACGTCCCGGATATTTATTATCCGCTTCAGAAGATCGAGAAGCTGAGCAATTGCATGCTAAGCGGCAAGGTGGATGAGGGACTGCAGATCGTGAGCGATATTTTCCAGCAGAATGCGGATCTTCGCATCCATCACCATCAGATGGTGCATATTGCGAAGAGCATGTTCTTCCTCGTCATGAAGCAGGCGGATTCGCCGTCCGTTGACCGCAACGAGCTGTTCCGGCTGGAGAGTGATTTCATCCGCAAGGTCGATCAAGCCTTCACCTATGAAGAGATTCAGAAGGCGCTGATGGAAGTGATGCGCGTGGTGGCCAATACGCGGAACCACGATCCGCGAAGCAAGCTGAATCCCGCATTCATCTCCCAATACATCGAACTGCATTACATGGAGAACCTCTATTTGGACCATATGGCCGAAGTGCTGGACACCAGCTCGAAATACTTCTCCAATTATTTCAAGAAAACATTCGGCGTCAATTACGTGGAGTACTTGAACAAAGTCCGATTATCGCATGCGCGTGAATATCTGCGGAACACGGATCTCAGCATTGCCGAAATCGGAGAGAAAACAGGGTATTCGAACTCTTCCACATTTACGACGACCTTTAAGAAATACAGCGGCGTCTCGCCGAGCGAATATCGGAAAGCATCAGGAAAATAAGGTGGAGCAGGAGGGTCCATATGAAGGCTGTTGCCACGATTCATGGAAACGTGATCGTTGATCATATCGAGAGGCCGGCGGAATTGCCGGCAGGTCATGTGCGGATTCGCACCGAATACTCGGCGGTCAGTCCGGGTACAGAAATGATCTTTATACGAAGGGCTTCGGATCAAAAAGTCATTATGGGTTACAGCGCGGTGGGGATCGTCGAAGACTTGGGTGAAGGCGTGAAGGGGCTTGCCGTCGGTCAACGGGTGGCCTGCTATGGAGCACCCTACGTGCGCCATGCCCAGTGGCTTACCGTGCCTTCGAACCTGACGGCGATCGTCCCGGACGGGGTGGATCCGCAGGAGGCCGCTTTTGCGGGGCTGGGAGCGATTGCGATCCATGCCCTGCGGGTTGCGGATCTGCGCTTCGGCGAATCGGCCGTGGTGGTCGGGCTTGGCATCCTGGGGCAGATCATTGCCCAGATCGCGCATGCGGCGGCTTGCCCCGTTGCAGGATTTGACCTGAACCCGGAGCGGGTGCAGGGGATGAAACGGCATATTGCCTATGCTTATGATAACCAGGAGCAGCTTGAGGAGCAGGTTGGGCGGATGACGGGCGGACATGGAGCCGACAGCGTCATCCTGTGCGCGAGCGGTCCCGGTGAAGAGCTCATCAACGCGTCGATGACGTGGATTCGGGATAAGGGCAAAATCGTCATTGTCGGCGATTTATCCATGACCTACGCCAGGGAGCGGATGTTTGGCAAGGAAGCGCAGGTGCTCATATCGCGGGCCGGCGGTCCGGGCCGGTACGACGCAAGTTATGAACTCAACAATACGGATTATCCGATCGGCTTTGTGCGATGGACGGAAGGCCGCAACATTGCGGAATATATTCGTTTGTTGGCCGAAGGGAGAATCTCGATCAAACCGCTGATCTCGCATGTGGTCCCCGTAGATGAGGCGGGCAAGGCTTATGAGCGTTACGGCCCCGGGTCAACGACGCTCGGAACGATATTTAAATACGATCATGAGACGGTTGGTGCCAAAGCCGACTAGAATACAGCGATATCGAGGTGCGGTGCAGATGGGGAATCATATAGAGGCGGATATCGTCATTCTGGGCGGAGGACTCGGCGGCTGTGCCGCTGCGCATGCGGCGGCGAAGGCGGGAAAACGCGTGATTATGACCGAAGAGAGCGATTGGCTCGGCGGCCAGATTACAAGTCAGGGCGTACCGCCCGACGAGCATCCCTGGATCGAGCAGTTTGGCTGCACGGCCAGCTACCGTGAATTCCGGAATCGGGTCCGCGATTATTATAAGGAGTTATTTCCGCTCCGGGCCGAATCGCGGCAAGAGCGTTACCTGAATCCAGGCAGCGCCCTGGTCAGCGGCATTGCCCATGAACCCCGAGCGGCGCTGGCCGTGCTGCAGGGGATGCTGGCACCTTACGTGAACAGCGGAAGGTTAACGATCCTTACGGAGCAAACGCTGATGGAAGCGGAGTCCGGCGGGGATCAGGTAACTTCCGTCCGGCTGCGGGACAGCAGATCCGGCGACATCGTCAAGCTGACCGGCGCATTTTTCCTCGATGCTACCGAGGAGGGGGACTTGCTCCCGCTGGCCGGCATCGAATACGTGACGGGTTCCGAGTCGGCGGAAGAGACCGGTGAGCCGCATGCTTTATCCGGTCCGGCGGACCGGGCGGACATGCAGGCTTTCACTTGGTGCTTCGCGATGGATTACCGGGAGGGCGAGGATCATACCATCCCGAAGCCGGATCGGTACGATTTCTGGAAGAGCTACCGGGCGGATTTCTGGCCCGATGCCATGCTGAGCTGGACGGGGCTAGTACCGCATACGCTGGAGCCGGTCACCTACAGCTTATTTCCGGATGGCCGATCGTTTTCCCTGTGGAAATACCGGCAGATCCTGAATCGGGAGCATTTCGAAGGCGGGGTGTTTGACAGCAGCGTTACGGTCGTGAACTGGCCGCAGAACGATTATTGGCTCGGCTCCATTATTGATGTCGGCCCGGAAGAACGGGAACGGCATCTGGAGGAATCCAAGCAGCTGAGTTTGTCCCTGCTCTATTGGATGCAGACGGAAGCCCCGCGGCCTGATGGCGGAAAGGGATATCCCGGACTCCGGCTTCGGCCGGACGTGATGGGGACGAAGGATGGCTTGGCAAAAGCCCCTTATATCCGTGAATCCCGCCGGATCCGCGCCGAATTTACCGTGAAGGAGCAGCATATTGCCGCCGAATGCCGTCCGGACGGGCGGGCGGAGACGTTTCACGATTCCGTTGGCATCGGCTGCTACCGGATCGATCTGCATCCAAGCACGGGATTGCGGACGTATATCGATATTTCGAGCCTGCCCTTCCAAATTCCGATGGGGAGCCTGATTCCGGTACGGGTAGCTAACGTGCTGGCAGCCTGCAAGAATATCGGCACGACGCATATCACGAACGGGTGTTATCGATTGCATCCCGTGGAATGGAATATCGGCGAGGCAGCCGGCCATTTGGCCGCTTATTGCATAGAGCATGGACTGAAGCCGCGGGAAGTACGGAATACCCCTGACCACTTGGAGGCTTTTCAGCGGCGATTGACGGAACAGGGGATCGAACGGTCATGGCCGTCCATTCATGCCGTTTGACGTCCTGCCCGGAAATAAAGGGAATGCTAACCGAAATAACGATAGCCGTCTTTCCGGACAGTGGGATACTGCTTGCGGAAAGACGGTTATTCATGCTGGTAGACGAATTATGACCGGCAAACTATTAATTTACAATAATATACAATTCTATTATACTTGTAGTAGATATGGATCCTACCTCATTATATATGAAGGCAGTTGCATATCGGACATCATCAAACTTCGTGGTACTTATACATACGGGCAGTCTCCTCGTTTCCATCGATCATGGGAAGGGTGGTGGTTTATACCGAAACCGGTTTACCAGGCTGTAGCGGTCATGGCTTTCCAATTCGAAAACCAAAGGAGCGAAACGTTGATGAAAGTATTCCGAAATTCGATTATCCGTAAGTCGGCGGCGTTGGTCTGCGCAGTTCTGCTGATCTTGCCGGCGGGGTTGTCCCTGGCGGCCAACAAGCCTTTTCCCCAGCATACGTCCTATACGAGCGGTTCGATTAAACCGAACAACGTAACGCAGACCGCGATGGATAATGCGGTCAAGAGCAAATGGAACAGCTGGAAAGGGTCTTTTCTGAAGCCGGCTGCAACCGGGCAATATTACGTCAAATACAATTCCGCGGGCGAGACGGTATCCGAGGCTCATGGTTACGGGATGATTTTCACCGTTCTGATGGCGGGATACGACAGCAATGCGCAGTCGTATTTCGATGGGTTATATCGCTATTACAAGGCGCATCCGAGTGATAACAATCCGTATCTGATGGCGTGGAAACAGAACAGCAGCTTCCAGAATATAGAGGGGGCCAACTCGGCAACGGACGGCGATATGGATATTGCTTACGCACTCCTGCTTGCGGACAAGCAGTGGGGAAGCAGCGGATCGATCAATTACCTGCAGGCCGCGAAGGATATCATCAATGCCATCATGAGCAATGACGTCAATCAGTCGCAATGGACGCTGCGTTTGGGCGATTGGGCTACCAGCGGCAACTACAATACCGCCACGCGGCCATCGGATTTCATGCTGAACCATATGAAGGCGTTCCGTGCGGCTACCGGCGATGCCCGTTGGGATAACGTCATCAACAAAACCTATACGATCATCAACTCCATCTATAACGGTTATAGCTCCAATACCGGTTTGCTTCCGGATTTCGTTGTGATGTCGAGCGGCAATTATCAGCCAGCGGCAGCGGGATTCCTGGAGGGGGCGAACGACGGGAAATATTACTACAACTCGGCACGGACTCCATGGCGGATAACGACCGACTATCTGATGACCGGCGATACGCGCGCGCTGAATCAATTGAATAAAATGAACACGTTCATTAAGTCGGCTGCAAACAGCAATCCTGCCAATATCAAGGCAGGGTATAATCTGAACGGGACCGCGCTGGTGACTTATAACAGCGGAGCGTTCTATGCACCGTTCGGCGTAAGCGCGATGACTTCGTCCAGTCACCAGAGCTGGCTGAATTCGGTATGGAATTATACAGCGAACGCATCTGCAGAGGGATATTATGAGGAGAGCATCAAGCTGTTCTCGATGATTGTCATGTCGGGAAATTGGTGGACATATTAACGCATAACGCCCTTTAACTTTATACAAATATAAAATGAAACCTGATCCGTTACGGATCAGGTTTTTTTGGGTCTTTCCTACCATTAATTGATTTTCGAAGTAAATTAATAAAAATTGCATTGATATTTCATAAGGGTCAGTGTTAATATCTTATAAAATATAAAATGTTTTATGTTATTCTAAATTAAACAACCAGAGCTATCACCATAATGGGCATCTTGTTTTTTTATTTATGTAAGGGTTTACAAAAAATGAGGCGAAGGGAGAATCGTATGAAGAAAAACATGCTGCGTAAGACGGCTGCGGCAGGAATTGCCGTAATTTTAATGGCTGGAGGCTTAAGTACGGCAGGCCAAGGCCCTGCGGCCGGCGTTCCTGACGTATACGCGGAGGCGGCTCCGCTGAAGAAGGGTGAGAATGCACAGAAGGCACCGTTATTCCGGGAGGCATCCGTGCACGATCCGTCCGTGATCAAAACAGGGGATACCTACTATGTGTTCGGTTCCCATCTGGCCGCGGCCAAATCGAAGGACTTGATGAGCTGGGACATGGTCGCGTCCGGGGTTGCGACCGGCAATCCGCTGATTCCGAACGTAACGGAGGAGCTGAAGGAAACGCTGGAATGGGCGCAAAGCGATACGTTGTGGGCGGCCGACGTGATTCAGCTGGCAGACGGCAAATTCTATATGTACTATAACGCGTGCAAAGGAGATTCTCCGCGATCCGCCATGGGGATCGCCGTTGCCGATCAGATCGAAGGCCCGTATAAGGACACCGGCATCATTCTGAAATCCGGCATGTGGGACGAAATCAGTGAGGATGGTACCATCTATGATGCAACAAAGCACCCGAATGTCGTCGATCCGGATGTGTTCTTCGATAAGAACGGCAAGCTGTGGATGGTATACGGCTCCTATTCCGGCGGCATTTTCATTATGGAGATGGACCCCAAGACCGGAAAACCGCTGCCTGGGCAAGGATACGGGAAGAAGCTGCTGGGAGGCAATCACAGCCGGATCGAAGGCCCTTACATGGTTTATAACCCGGCCACGGATTATTACTACCTGTACCTGTCGTACGGGGGATTGGATGCGGTTGGCGGCTACAATATGCGGGTGGTCCGATCCAAAAATCCGGATGGTCCTTTCTACGATGCGGAGGGCAACGACATGAGAGAAGTGAAGGCCGATCCTTCCCTTCCGCTTTTTGACGACCGTTCGATTGAACCGTATGGCGTGAAGCTGATGGGGAACTACTTGTTCAAACGCCTGGTCGGCGATCCGGGAACGGGGATCGGCACCGGGGCCGTGTCCCCTGGCCATAACTCCGTCTACTACGATGAGCGGAGTGGACGAACATTCCTTATCTTTCACAGCCGCTTCCCGCAGCGGGGGGAAGAGCATGAGATCCGTGTGCATGAATTGTATATGAATCAGGACGGCTGGCCGGTATCGGCTCCATACCGTTACGCGGGCGAGGAGGCTAGGGAGCCTAAGAAAGTCACGCCGAAAGATGCGGCCGGAGACTATAAGCTGATTCAACACGGGAAAGATATTTCGTCCGTCATCAAAGAATCGATGCCGATCGAGCTTCATAAGAACGGCAAAGTAACGGGTGCAGCCGAGGGCGCGTGGAAGATCAGCGGAAAGCGGGATGTGACGCTTACGCTGGATGGAAAGCGTTATAAAGGCGTAATGACTCCGCAATGGGACCCCGAAGCGAAGCGGCAGATGATGACCTTTACGGCTCTTTCGGCGGACGGTACCGCGGTGTGGGGCGCGCGTCAGCTTGATCGCAGCGACCGGGAACTCGTGGAGGCCGTGAAAAGTGATCTGTCCCTCGGGGATGTGAGCGAAATTTTCTACGATCTGGCTTTGCCGTCCGAGGCTTCCGGCGGTGCAATCATTCGATGGACCTCCTCTCATCCCGAAGTCATATCGGCGGAGGGTAAGCTGAATCGTCCTGCAGCCGGAGCGGGGGATGCGCAGGTTACGCTGACCGCTCAGATTACGAGCGGTAAAGCGAAGGCTTCCAAAGCGTTTGACGTGACCGTACTGCAGCAGTCCGCAGGGCCGCTTATGCTGGGCTATCCGTTCAGCGAGAATAAAGAAGGCACGGCGTTCGACGTCTCGGATAACGGATTTCATGGAAAGATCCTTGGCGGAGTCCGGTGGAATGAGAAGAGCCGGCAGGGAGGCGGAATGGATTTTAATGGCTCGGACGGCTATATTGAACTGCCGAATCGGGTCACCGATACAGAGGACTTTACCTTTGCGGCCTGGGTGTATTGGAAGGGAGGAGCACCGTGGCAGCGGGTGCTGGATGCCGGCAGCGGGCTCGCCAGGCATATGTTCCTTACGCCATCCCAGCACGCCGGCGTCCTTCAGTTTACGATTCACGGCAACGGCGGAGACCAGAGCCTCCTTGGCAGCGCGCCGCTTCCGGTGAATGCGTGGACCCATGTCGCTGTAACCCTTCAGGGGGATACGGGCAAATTATACGTGAACGGACAAATGGTTTCCTCCGGCGATCACATGAAGCTGAACCCAAGCGGGCTGCTGACCACGGAGGCTTATTTAGGAAAAAGCCGGTTCGCGGCAGACCCTTACTTTAACGGAAGTTTGGATGAGGTGCGGATGTATAACAAGGCGCTGACCGAAAGTGAAATCAAGAAGCTGGCCGAGTAATCGGCCGCCGTCATGAATGAGGCTCCATCGCGGCAGCCGTGAAGACGCTGATGGTCGGGGTGGCCACCCTGATGCAGGATCTCAATTCGAACTTTGCCTACAAAATGGCCGGGGCTACGGTGGCAGCCATACCGATGCTCATCATCTTCATCATGTTCCAGAAATACTTCACGAGGGGCATCTCGATCGGCGCGGTGAAGGAATAAATCACCCGTACTTGATGAAACGAAAGGAGGGTCCCCAAAGATTCTTTGGCAGGGGATCTCTCTTTTGCTGTTATAAGGCATTCCGCTTTGTGACAGTGAGATAATAGCCATACGAAGCATCCTTGCCGGGAAAATGGCAGGGATGTTTTTGCACAGCGCATATTTTTTAAAAATAACGGTTGACAGGAGAGCCCGCATCATATATCTTGATATTAAGTTAAGTGACTATATAAAAGTTAGTCAATTGAAAGGAGTAAGTGTAAAGTGCATAAACGTTAGCGAAGTAAAGCAGGTTAATCATTCTACACCTATATATCTTTATATTAAGATATCGATGGATCGTGTCGATGAATTTCTATAAATAATGAACATGAATATGGAGGCGTACAAAATGGCTATAGATATTGGATTGTTGATACTTCGTTTGGTGGTCGGGTTATCGTTCATAGCGCACGGAGCGCAGAAGCTGTTTGGATGGTTTGGCGGTTACGGTCCGAAAGGGACCGGCGGCTGGATGGAATCGGTGGGTATAAAACCCGGCGTCGCGATCGCGGTGTTGTCAGGTCTAATGGAGCTGGTTGGCGGGCTGCTGCTGGCAGCCGGATTTCTCACGGTGCTCGGCGCAGCGCTGATCACGCTGACGATGCTGGGCGCCATCGTGAAGGTGCATGGCCAAAACGGGTATTGGTCCACAGCGAATGGATACGAGTATAATTTGCTGTTGATCGCAGTGGCCGTTGCATTGGCACTCACGAGTGCAGGCGCATATTCGCTGGATGCGGTAATCTTTAACTAATCATGACGGGGGCGTGCAGATATGAGTGATCTGACAACATTAATTAAGAGCCGGAGATCGGCTAATCTGTTTATGGAAGGGATTGAAATCCCGGATCAGGATTTGAATGATATCTTTAATGAGGTTAAATATGCTCCTTCGGCTTTTAATTTACAGCACACGCACTATGTGGTGGTTAAGGATCCCGATATCAAGCACACAGTTTACGAAGCCGCCAACAAGCAGCACAAGATACTCACCGCGTCGGCCGTCCTCGTGGTGCTGGGGAATAAGCGGGCCTACGAGGATATCGGAAGAATGAACGAGGGTTTTCTGAATTTGGGCGTGATCGATAAGCTTGAATATGACATGACGGTTGAATCGGTCACGAACTTTTATGAAGCGGGCGGAGAAACCTTTATGAGGGATGAAGCCATTCGGAATGCCAGCCTATCCGCGATGTTATTGATGATGGTGGCCAAGGACAGGGGATGGGATACCTGCCCGATGATCGGATTTGATCCCGATGCCCTGCAGAAGGAACTGAATATTCCGGACGATTATGTGCCCGCCATGCTGATCGCGATCGGCAAGGAGGATGCGCGCAAACCGCGTCCCCGCGGCTACCGCAAGCCGGTATTGGAATTTGTAAGCTATAACCGATTTTAAGGGATGCAAGATAGGAGAAGAAGCTCTCAAGCAGGTTTTTAAACCTGGCGGGAGCTTTTTTTATGTCCATGATAAACATTCCTCTCCATAATGACGATGATGAATATAAAGAGGTCGGTATCGGCGTTATACCGGTTTTTCGTTATATAACGGGGGTGAACGAAATGAAAAGGGGGAAGCGGCCATATCGGCGGAATGGACAGCTCATGGTTTTGGCCGTCATCATGATGATGCTGGCAGCTTGCGCGAAGGAGGCGCCGATAGCCGAACAGATAACTCCACCGACTGCTGCTGCACCGGGTGCAGAGGAAACCGCGAAACCAGCGGAAATGCCGTCGGCGGCTAAGGAGAGCTTGCGTACGGCATTCCCGCAGGAAGATCCGAGCCATCGCCAGGTCAAGCAAGAGGCTGAGCAGCCGGAGGGAGAATCTAATCGCGATCCCGTCGAAGCGGTTCTCGACATGTACGAAGCGCTCCAGGCTAACGATTCCGCTTCGTATTTCCGTCATGCCGACATTCCGAGCGTCCGAATGTCCCCAACCATGCTGAAGGTGCTGTTCGAAGAGGCGGGCAAACGTGAAGTGAGAGCGGAACGCTTCAAGCTGTTTGATAAAGAAGGGCTGGATGAGGTAAGCAGCCGGTTGTTATCCCTTACGTACGGGAGCCAGGCCGAGATCGTACTGGAGGAGCTGAGCCAGGGCGATCAGAATCTGTGGTTTGTGACGGCGTTCGCGGATGGGCTTAAAGTGGTGGAGCAATCCACGGTTTATCCGGGGGCTTACGAGCTTGGAAGGGAAGCGACGATGGAAGAGCTTATCGCGGTAGAAATCCAGCATACCGCTGAAGACAGGGCATTCTTTGCCGCGAAAGCGAAGCAGCCCGTATGGAACCCGATGCAGACCGTTTCCTTGCTGTATCAGGCAGCGCAGGCGGAGGATGCAGAAACCTTTCACACGATGTCGGGCGGGGGCGAGGGATATTTCTCAGGTCAGTATGACCGGGACATGGTGGAATTTACGGAATGGATGAAATCTTTTGAAAGCGTTCAGCATATGTCCATCGAATCGGTTTCGCGCGAGAATATCGCATACGGTTATAGCCAAGAATACGATGAACGCTTCGGCGACGGTTGGCAGTTCATTGTGGCCTGGGACCCTCGGGATGAAGCAGGCTACCAAGGGACATCCTGGATCATGGCCCCAAGCGAAGACGGGACGCGATATGTCGTAAAGCAGACGCTTACCGCCAATCTGGAATCCTTTTTTAAGTGAGGAACGAAACACATACATAACGAAGCAAGCACAGCAGCCCTGCTCCTGAAGAGAAGGGCTGCTGTGCTGTCGGCAAGGGATTGCATGATTATGGCTGGAGATTCTGGAGCATATCCATCGTTTCGTTGATTTTATTGACGGTTTGAACGATGTTGGAATTCTGGAAGTCGGTCACTCCGTTCTGGATTTGATCCATATAACCGTTGATGTCGGTCAGCAGCGTGTCGTTTAATCCGACCAGCTGTTCATGGATCGTCTGCGCAAAGGCAGGGGCTTCGATGCCGTTAAACTCCGAGATCCGGGTTTTCATCGCTTCGAGCTGCTGGGTCAGCGTTTCCTTGGCATCCGTATTGGTGGCTGCCTGCTGGGCGAGCTCCGGGATGGACTCGGCAAATTGGGAAGCTTCATTGATAAAGGTCGTTGCTTCCTTCGTATAATCCAAGGAATTGTTCACGCTGTCCACCAAGGAACATCCGGAGAGAACTCCCAGTACAAGTGAAATCAGCAATAATCGTTTGATCATTTCTCATCCTCCTGTCGTTAAAAACGCAGTTCTTTTACGTTGTATACGGATGACATGGAGAATGGTTGTATTTTTTTCGCGTGAGCGGGCAGGTACTTTCAGGCAGGCCTTAAGCAGAACGCCGGTTGCCGGCAGGATTAATATTTGCCCTGCAGGAAACGAATGAGTTCAATCAAACCTGCCAGGATGCCGCCCGGCCTTGGGCTTTCGGCTGATGGAGCGGGCTTCTCGGGCTGGATGCCTTCTCCAAGCGAATTTACGTCAACGGATGAGGAAGGACCCGTATTCCCGCATAGGTGGGGTTTGAGCTTTTGCCCGCTATTGTCGGCGAACACGATATATTCCTTGCCTGTTTCAAAGGATTCCCAGCCATTGGAATATAGGGTGACGGTAGGGGCAGCCGATTCTCCTTTCCACCACTCGGAAACTTGGAAAGTATATTTACTTTTGGATATGTCGGCTTTAGGGTGGGACGAGGCTAACGTACCCCTGAATACCGCATCCGAGGTTTTTAACTCCTCGGTAACCTTGCGAGGCTCCGCGCATGACAAGGCGGATGCCGTGGAGTGATCAGCGCCAAGCCATAGTCCAACCGTAAGGGAAAGAGCCATCATGGCGAGAAAGCCTTTTCTCATATCGGCGTCTCCTTTCGGGATGATTATGTATTTAGACGAGGGGAGTATCGCCATTGTTGCAGGCGCTTGCCAAAGAATGGCTGGGGGGTAGAGCCTGGTTTAGGAAACGCAGGGGCTGGCTGCTGAAGAAACGGAAAATACCCCGCAAGCCATAAATGGCTGCGGAGCAGGATTGGACGTACACGCGCATGGCGGGCAGGCGCCCTTTGTAACATGGTGGTGGCAGTCCATGCAGAAAGCTGCGAACGCTTAGCAGGGGCTATATCTGCCTTGCTTCCAGACGTTTGGCGATGATGGACAGCAGATAATTCAGCGTAAAGTACAGCAAGGATGCAAAGACAAGGGCCGGGATGACATAGGAATAGCTGGAACCGCTAAGGATTTGCACGTTGCGCATCAGCTCAGGCAGCGAAATGATCACGGCGAGCGATGTGTCTTTAATGAGCGAGATGAACTGGCTCACCATGGGCGGGGACATCCGGCGCAGCGCCAGCGGAAGAATGACGTGCCGCAGTGTCTGCATATAAGAGAGGCCCGAGGCCCGGGCCGCTTCGATCTGCCCTTTATCCACCGATACGAGGCCGCTGCGTACGATCTCGGCGATCATGGCGCCTTCAAAAATGCTCAGTCCGACAACAGCCGCCCAGAAGGTCGGGATTCGTATCCCGGTCTGGGGCAGCACCATGCCGATGAAGAATATGATCAGCAGCAGCGGCAGATTGCGGATAATATCCACCAAAAAAGCCGTGGTCCTCGACAGGAAGGGGGTCTTCGTATACCTCACGGTCCCGAGCACGGTTCCGATGATGAAGCTGAATATAATGGATAAGCCGGCAACCTGCACCGTGATCCAAAAGCCTTGAAGGAGATATCGCAGGTTTGGCCAGGAGTATGCACCGATAAAATCCATCTCATGCCACCTCCTGTATATTAGGCAAACTTCGAACGTAACATCAATTGCTTCTCGCGAATCGGCGCTCCATATAGTGGACCGCGAGACTGAGCGGAACGGTCAGGAGCAGGTAGAACAGGGCCACAAACGTGTAGACGGGTATGCCTTTGAAGGTGCTCAGGTTAATGAGATCGGCATAATACATCAGGTCGAGTCCAGCGATAACGCCCAGGACCGAGGAGTTTTTGACCAGGTTGATCAATTGGTTGCCGATGGCCGGCAGTACGATTTTGACCGCCTGCGGAAGAATGATGTAGCGCATATTCTGGATATAACTCAGTCCGGAGGAGCGAGCCGCTTCCGACTGCCCTGACGGTACTGCCTGAATGCCTGCCCGAATGGCTTCGGCAATGAAGGCAGCCGTATACACCATCAGCCCGAGCGTGCCCGAGGTGAACGGATCGACCGGTATGCCGAGGGCGGGCAGGCCCAGGAAAAAGAAAAAGACAACCACAAGCAGCGGGATGTTGCGGATAAACTCGACATAAATGGTGCCGATCGCCTTCAAGACGCGGAATGGAGCAATCCGCATAATGGCGATGAAGGTGCCCAGCACCAAGCTGCCGATCAGTCCCAGCAGGCTGGCGAGAATGGTCTGGCCCAGGCCGGCCATGAATTGATCCCAATGCTCGACCAGAATGTTGAAATCCCACAAGGTCACAAGGCTTCACCTCCAATAGGGATGATGATCGTTTCGGCCGGTCGAAGGAAGGCCGGGCCTTTCCCGCAGTAAACCGGGATGGCTCCCGGTCAGGGGGCACGCCTCCTTCGGCCCGGCCAGGCCAAGTCTTGCGGCGGTTATTCCGGCTTTACGCCCATCCATTGCTCATATAGTTTGTCGTATTCGCCGCTGTCCTTCAGCTCCTTCAACAGCTCGTTGACGGTCTTCACGAATTCCGGGTTTCCTTTCTTGATCGCCATGCCGTACGGCTCATCGGTAAAGTTGCCGCCGACCAGCTCAAAGCTCGGGTCCTGCTGCTGCATGCCGAGCAGGATGGAATTGTCGGTGGTCAGGGCATCCCCCTGTCCGGCTTTGAGCGCGGTGAAGGCATCCTGATAATTCTCGAATTCGAGAATGACCGCGTCAGGCGCTTTCTCGCGGATATTTTGCGCGGATGTGGAGCCTTTTACCGTGAGCACCTTCGTATCCTTGTTCAGGCTTTCCAGACCCGTGATCGGGCTGCCCTTCTTCACGAGCAGGGATTGGCCGGCCTCAAAATAGACATCGCTGAAATCCACCTGTTCCTTGCGTTCCTCCGTAATGGTCATCGTGGCAATAATGATGTCGATGTCCCCGTTCTTCAGCATGTCGATCCGGGTCTTGGAGGTGACCTCCTTCAGCTCGACCTTGGTCTCGTCGCCGAGAATTTTTTTGGCCAGCGCTTTGGCGATGTCGATATCGAAACCCTCCACATTGCCAGTGGCCGGGTCCTGCAGTCCGAACAGCTTCGTATCATATTTCACGCCGGCCACCAGCTTGCCCCGTTTTTTGATCGCCTCCAGGGTGTCCGTGCTGCCTGACCCCCCGCATCCGGATGCGATCAGCATGATGACTAGCGCCAGCAGGGCCGCGCTCCACCTGAAGGTCCCCGTAAATCTTCTCTTCATATCTTTCGCTTCCCCCTAAAAAAGTTATTTTCTCTTCACTCGTTAAGCTCCCAAGGAGCAGCATTGGCGAAGTTCCATCTTCGTCCGTACGTTCCGTATCCGATTTCTTCACTGGCTAGTGATGCAGCAGGCGGCTCAGAAACGCCCGCGCTCTTTCTTCCTTCGGCTGATTGAAGAACTCGGCAGCCGGAGCGTCCTCGATGATCCGGCCTTCGTCCATAAAGACGATCCGGTCCGCGGCTTCGCGTGCGAAGCCCATCTCATGCGTAACGACGGCCATGGTCATGCCTTGGTGGGCGAGCGAGCGCATGACATCGAGCACCTCGCCGATCATCTCCGGGTCAAGCGCGGACGTCGGTTCGTCAAACAGCATGATCTTCGGATTCATGGTCAATCCGCGGGCAATCGCGACCCGCTGTTGCTGGCCGCCCGAGAGCTGGGAAGGATAGCTGTCCGCTTTGTCCGCGATCCCGACCCGCTGCAGGTACGTCATCGCTTTTTCCGTCGCCTCCGCTTTCGACATTCCCAGCACCTTCATGGGCGCCAGAATGATGTTGTCGATCACCTTTTTGTGCGGATACAGGTTAAAGTGCTGGAAGACCATCCCGATATCCCGCCTGAATGTATTGATGTCGATCTTTCTGTCATGCAGCTTCACGCCATTCACGACGAGCTCGCCATCCGTAATGCTTTCAAGCCGATTGATGCAGCGCAGGAGCGTGCTTTTGCCGGAGCCGGAAGGTCCAACGATGACAACGACTTCCCCCTGGGAAATGGTCAGGTCGATTTCTTTCAGAACATGGAAGGTTCCGAAAAATTTGTTGACGCGGCTAAATTCAATCAGTAGAAATCCCCTCCTATTCACTTCGAATTGGACGCCTGCATGCATGTAAGCTATTGTCCTGTTTGGGTGCCAGGCCCTTTTTACACTGGTATGGCAAAGGGAGCTTGTTCCATGCCACTTTTAGGAAAATTTAGTATCCAAGCGGTGGGGAGTGAGATATAATAGGGGGCGTAATCTTATGAAGGAGGCAACATGGAGAAACGTGCAAAACTAACCGAAATCGACCTGGTTCGGGGCTTTGCGATGATGGGCGTGCTGATGGTGCATGCGACGTCGTTCGCCACAGTTCAGATGCGCGGGGACGATTTTTTTGGCTTGTATAACTTCCTGAACATATTTTCGAAGGTTGGAACGACGACCTTCATATTTCTGAGCAGCTTCGTGCTGTTCTATAACTATTATCACCGCCCGTTCAAGGGCCGTGACCTTGGGCGCTTCTTCAAAAACCGGCTGATGTATATCCTGGTGCCGTATGTGCTGTTCTCGGTTTTGTTCTTTACGGTGGCCTGGTATCATCGCGGGGGCGAGTCCGATCTGGCGGCGATGCTGGAGAGCTTCTGGCCCAAGCTGGCGACGGGAAAATCCTACACGCACTTGTATTTCATTTTCATTAACATTCAGTTCTACGTGCTGTTCCCGCTCGTATTGATGCTGCTCAAGCGATTCCGTGGCTTCGCGGCGGTCTGCGTGCTGGTCGGCATTGTGCTGCAGTGGTTGTTCTACATCGGCAATGATGCCTGGTGGGACGTAACGAACCGGAACAGCTGGTCGCTGTCGTTTCTGTCGTACTATTTTCTCGGGGCATGGATAGGGATCTATTATGACCGGGTTAAGAACTGGCTGACATCAGCGCAGCAGGCAGCAAGACCGGCGCTGCGCAAGCTGGGCTGGATCTTGCTCTGGGCGGTATGGCTGGGCGCCGCGCTGGTGCATATCGGCCTTCGATACAATCAGCGGCTGCTGGGGACGGAATATCACCCGCTGCTCTACGATGCCTTTTGGAATGTGCATACGTTAACCACCGCCCTGGTTATGCTCCAGGTCGCGCTGCTGTTCGGGAATAAGAGCGCTTGGTGGTTGGACGGGTTCAGACGGCTCGGGGTGTATTCCTTCGGCGTTTATCTGGTGCATCCGCTGGTGCTGCTCTTTTACCGGGACTTTCCTCCGCGGACGGAGAACTCCTGGCTGCTGCTCGCGTGGTATGCCGGCGGGCTTGTCAGCGCGGTGGCGGTTTCGTATATAGCGGTCTACGGCATTGGCCGCCTGGGAGGCTGGACCTGGATCTTCTTCGGTAAGCTGCCGGGCAGCTTGCCGAAGGGAAAAGCATCCATTCCTTCGGTTCCGGTGAAGCCAGCGACGGAGGTATCATCCTAATTTCGGAATATGGAAAAGGCGTTATCCTCGATAGGAGGAGAGCGCCTTTTTCGGTTGGCCGGCGGCCGATATTTCAGGATGATTCCCTGATTTTCGGATTGAGGCTTATTGCCCTGCATGACATGTTATATTTTGTTTGATGTTTGGCCTAATGGGTGGAATGTCGTCGTTGATAGGTACAGGTCAATTACATTCGTTACAGACATGGAAGCGAGGGAATGCCAATATGAATGATAGCGGAAATCCTTTGGTAAGCGGTTTCGTTAAGGCGGACGGCAAACGCGTGGTGAACGGGGACGGGCAGGAAATTCTGCTGCAGGGGGTCGGGCTTGGCAGCTGGCTGCTGCCGGAAGGCTACATGTGGAAGATGCCGGAGCAGGGAGACCGCCCGCGGCGCATCGAAGGCATGATCAGGGAGCTGATCGGCGAGGAGAAGGCGGCCGCGTTCTGGGAGACCTATTATGATCGGTATATCGCAGAAGCCGATATCCGGCAGATCGCCGCGGAAGGCTTCAATTCCATCCGGGTGCCGATCAATGCCAGGTTTATCATGGAGGAAGGGCAGCATCCGCCGTTTGCCTATCATGAAGGCCATCTGAGGCTCATCGATCGGGTGATCGATTGGTGCAGGACGTATTCGCTGTATGTTATTCTGGATTTGCACGGCGCGCCCGGCGGACAAACCGGCGCCAATATCGACGATTCCGAGCGGGATTTGCCGGAGCTGTTCACGGATCGGCTGAACGCGGAGAGGACCGTGGCGCTGTGGCGTATGCTGGCGGAACGATATAAAGACGAGTGGATCGTTGCCGGTTACGACCTGCTTAACGAACCGCTGCCCGACTGGTTCAGCGAGTACAATGACCGGGTGATGCCGCTGTATAAGGAAATCACCGCGGCCATACGCGAAGTGGACAAGCGTCATATGATCATTCTGGAAGGTGTGCACTGGTCTACGGACTGGAGTGTTTTTGACGATAAATTCGATGATAACCTGATGCTGCAGTTCCATAAATATTGGAACAATCCCGACACGGAGAGCATTCAGAAGTATATCGATCTGCGTGAGGAGTGGAACGTGCCGATCTTCATGGGAGAAGGCGGGGAGAACAACCCGCAGTGGTATACGGGGGCCTTCCGGATGTTCGAGGACCATAACATATCCTGGAACTTCTGGACCTGGAAGAAGATGAACACCCGGAATTCGCCGTTCTCGATCCGCATGCCGGAAGGGTGGGATAAGCTGACGGGTTACCTGGAAGGCGGTGAGAAGCCGTCTCCAGCCGAAGCGGAAGCGATTCTTGGCGAATACCTGGACCGTCTTCCGCTGGAAGCCTGCGATGCCTATCCGAACGTAGCCCGGTCGCTGCTGCGCCGGCTGCCCATTCAGATTCCGGCGGAGTTTTACGGGTATCGGGGCGAGGGCGTTTCGTATCATGTCGAGAAGAAGGCCAGTCAGGATATCGGCTTCCGGATTTCTGACGGCGTTCCGATGCGGATGATGACGGGCAAGTCGGAGAAGCCGAGCTACGCTCCGGAGGGCGGCAAGCCGTGGGCGGAGGATAACCTGGTATGCGTGCAGCTCCGGGAGGGCGATTGGCTTGCTTATGATGCGCTTTGCGCTGGTGCAGGCATCTTTCATTTGGATGTTCGGGCCCTGATTCCGGAGGGTGCGGTGGATATCATGCTGCAGGTCGGGGATCGGGAGCCTGAAGCCATTTCCTTGTCGGGCGCGGGCGAAGGACAGTGGCACGTTCATAGGCTGGCTGGGGGGATGCCGATTGAGGAAGGCCCCGTGGATCTGGTGTTCATGGTGAATAAGGGACGCATCGAGCTGGATTGGCTGGAATTTACCGAAGCGCGTTAAATGGATAAGGTGAAGGAGAGATGGTGTTGTGACGGAACAGGCGGCAATATCAGAAGGATTGTGCCAATGGCTGGACGGCTCCGATCTGGAGTCGAAACAATACGAAGCGATGCTGCTATTGAGCGTAACGGAAGATGGATGGCCGAATACGGCCATGCTCAGCGTAGGGGAGGTTCTGGCCTTGGACCGGAACCGGCTTCGGATTGCATTATGGCAGGGAACGGTTACGACAGGCAATCTCCTTCGGTCCGGACAGGCAACCTTGGTGGCCATACATGATGGTGCGGCTCATTATGTTCGGCTGCGACTTCAGGCGCTTCCTGATCTGCCCGATGCCCGGCATCCGCGGCAGCGTTTCGATGCCGAGGTCGTCGCCGTTCGCGAGGATATCGCGAAGTATGCGGATATTACGTCGGCTATCAGGTTTCGGCTGCACGAGCCGGATCAAGCATTGGAACGGTGGAAGGAAACGCTTGAGGAATTGCGGAAGTAACGGTGTTACTCGTATAATTCCTGCTCCATATATAACTCCCGGTATATGCCAGGAGTTATATATGCCTGCTCGTGCTTAATCGGAATGATGCCGAAGAAGACAACTTTAATTTTTCCGCAGAATCTTTTGCTTAGGTATTTGCTATCGTCGTTCAAATGTGTTAAGATATGAATATCGAAATCGACCTGAATTCACATATTGTAGAGGGTTGTCATTTCTGGTAACCTTGTGCAATATGTGAATTTTTTTATTCCGTCTGCGAAGAAAAAAGGTCATGTAAATATATATCAAGGAGGATTCCCCCATGCAAACAGGAACTGTTAAATGGTTTAATGCTGAAAAGGGCTTTGGTTTCATCGAAGTTGAAGGCGGAAACGATGTATTCGTTCACTTCAGCGCGATCCAAGGCGACGGCTTCAAAACGCTTGACGAAGGCCAACGCGTTGAATTCAACATCGTTGAAGGAAACCGTGGACCACAAGCTGAGAACGTTGTTAAATTGTAATTACAATTGAAAACTGCCCTTAATGTGTGACATTAAGGGCAGTTTTCTTTTATACGGCGTTTCTATTTTCTAAGACGAGAATAAGGAGGAGCGTTCATGTATTCGCGTAAAAACTCGATGGAGAGTATTCCTGAGGAAATAACGGAAGTGTGGGCATGCACGAAGGAAGACTGCAAAGGGTGGATGCGGGACGATTTTGCGTTCGACACGGAACCGGTATGCCATTTGTGTCATTCCCCTATGGTCAAGGAAACGAGAAGCCTGCCGCAGCTAGTTAATACCAATAAACAACAGAAATCTCTTGCTAAGGGGATTCAGATCGAGCGCAAATAGCAGCTAATACCTAGAGAAAGCGCTGGGCAAACACTAATTCTTCTTGAAGCTACCTTCGGATTTTATGGTAAATCCGTCTATTTCTGTTTCATTGGAAGGAGAATGGTTAGTAATACGTGTACCCTTACATTCTGGGTCAGAATGATTTCGCAGCATAAGGGACGCAAAATTCAAAGGAGTGAAATGTATTGAACACGCAAACCGAGGTACTGAAGCGAAACATTGACAACATGATCATTCAGGAGAACCAAGGCGGCTTGAACGATCAGGAAAAATTCATCATGCAGAAGCTAATGCGTGAGAAATACCAGCAGGAACACGAAAGCAAACAGGAACAGCGCGAGGAAGACAAAGAGGAATAACGGGGAAACCGTTTGATATACGTTAGTAACAAGGATGATGAAAGCCGCGGCGATCAGGGAATCGGCTTGGGGCAGAACATCATCGGCAAGAAGGAAGGCATGAATGGCAGCTACTGAGGCTGCTGTTCATGCCTTTTTTTTTGTCCCGGTCAGGAAGGGGAACGATATTTCGTTTGGGGGGCGCAATTTTCGTTCTTGCTGATGGTTACCCGAAAAATGAGCACCTTGATACGAAATCTGAAACCTTACATGCAGACCATGTACGATTTACAATAGAAATATAGAGAATGTAAGGGTTTTCAAAATGATAGGATCAACTTGGAGGTCATAACCATGCAAAATCAACTTCATGCCGACGCTTCCGAAACCGGTGTCGGTCCCTCGATGGAGCCTTCTGTGCAGGATAAGAGGAAGCTCGACAGAAAAAGATGGCTCAGAAAGCTCTACGGCCAACGACATCTTCAAATTATGGCGCTGCTCGGCGTTGTGTGGATGATCATCTTCAACTACATTCCCATGTACGGTGTCATCATTGCATTCAAAGAATTTAATATTGTCAAATCCATCGGCGAAGCTCCGTGGGTCGGGCTGGAACACTTCAAGGAGTTCTTCTCGGACGAAGACTTCACCAACGTTATGCGAAATACGCTCGGGATCAGCTTGCTGAAGCTGTTCATCGGATTTCCGCTGCCGATCATTTTTGCGCTCTTTCTGAACGAGATCCGGTCCGTTCGCTACAAGCGAACGATCCAGACGATCTCCTATCTGCCCCACTTCTTGTCATGGGTCATTCTGGGCGGCATTCTGATGACCTGGCTTGCGGATATCGGGATCATCAACAATATCCTGCTGGCCCTGCATATTATCGATGAGCCGATCACGTATCTGGCCGAACCGAAATATTTCTGGGGAATCATTATCACTTCGGATATTTGGAAGGAGCTCGGTTGGTCCGCGATCATCTATCTGGCGGCCATTGCCAGTATTTCGCCGGAAATGTACGAGGCCTCCACGATTGACGGCGCCGGCCGGTTTCAAAAAATGTGGTATATCACGCTGCCCAGCATCAAGTCGACCATATCCATCCTCTTCATTCTTGCGGTCGGTGGTGTGCTGAACTCCAACTTCGATCAGATTTTGGTGCTCCGGAACTCGCTGAACGAAAGCGCGAGCAACGTCATCGATATTTTCGTATACCACACCGGGATGCAGAACGGACGTTATTCCTACGCGCAAGCCGTTGCATTGTTCAAGTCCGTCATTGCGATCATCCTGCTGTTGATTGCGAACAGGGTGACCAAAAAACTGAACGACACCTCGCTGTTCTAACGAGAAGGGAGAATGATATTCCATGCTTAAACGCAGAACCAAAGGCGAAGCCTTCTTTGATATATTCAATAATTTCGGCATGCTGATCGTATGTTTCCTGACGATCTACCCGATCTGGTATGTCCTGGTAAATGCCTTCAACGACGGGCAGGACGCCATGCGCGGAGGGATCTACTGGTGGCCGAGAATGTTCAGTTTCGAGAATTTCAGCGCGGTGTTTCAGAGCTCCGGCATCATGACGGCGATGGGCATCACTGTAGCCAAAACCGTGATCGGCGTGTTCATCCATGTCCTCTTCACCGCGATGGTCGCTTATGCATTTTCGCGGAAGGGTCTGATCGGCGGCAAATTCTATATTCTGCTCGGAACGATAACGATGTTTTTCGGCGGCGGACTGATTCCAACCTATCTGTTGATCAAGGATCTGAATATGCTAGACAGTTTCCTTGTGTACATCATACCGGCCATGTTCAGTTTCTTTGACCTCATCATCTTCATGACCTTCTTCCGGGAAATTCCGGACGGTCTGGAGGAGGCCGCGAAGATTGACGGGGCCAACGACTGGTCGATCTTCCTCCGGGTCGTGCTGCCGGTATCCATGCCGGTTATCGCAACGATCGCCTTGTTTCACGGAGTTTATCAGTGGAACGACTATTTCACCGGCGTCATCTATATCAACAATACGGATCTGCAGCCGATCCAGACGTATCTGTATAAGGTCGTCGCTCAATCGAGCTCCAATCAGATGATGGCCCAGGTGCCGGGCGGCGTGGCCAAGACGGTCACTTCCCAATCGATCAAAATGGCGACCATGGTCGTAACGACGGCACCGATCGTATTCGTTTATCCGTTCCTGCAGCGATACTTCGTCAAAGGGATGATGATCGGCTCCATTAAAGGTTGATTCACAGGAGTCGTTGTTAGCCTTGCTTTCCATCTCCCGGGGAGACCCGGGGGAGGGGAAATCTTACAGGTAGCTTCTCTTGCCTAATCCGGCGGGAGTTCTATATAATCATATTTTTAAATAAGAAAAGGGGTAAACACATGAGCAAGATGCTTAAGCCAAAGAGCCTTCTGTTGTTGATGTTCGCACTGGTCATGGCCTTTACAACAGCATGCTCGTCCGGCGGCGGTGACAATAACGCGTCGGAAAAAGAGGAAGACAAACCGGCAGAAGAAGTAAAACTGACTCAGGACCAGCCGGGATGGGAAGTCGATACCTCCCCGATTACGTTTGATTGGTACATCAACTTCGCCTGGTTCCCGAACAAATGGGGCGAGGACATTACGTCGCAATACGTAACGAAGAAGACGGGGGTTAACGTCAACTTCATCGTACCGGCCGGGAACGAAGCCGAGAAGATGAATACGATGATCGCTTCCGGCACACTGCCTGATTTTATTACGCTGGGATGGTATGAAGACGCTGTCAAAAAAATGATCGAAGGCGACCTCGTTCTGCCGCTGAACGAACTGGCGGACCAATACGATCCGTATTTCTATAAAGTAACCGACCCTGCGAAGGTGTCGTGGTACACCAAGGATGACGGCAACATTTACGGTTATCCGAATGCCTCCTCTTCACCGAAGGACTATGAGAAGTTTGGCGATAACATTACCTCCAACCAAACGTTCCTGGTCCGCAAAGACATGTATGAGGCGCTCGGAAGCCCGGATATGCGCACGCCGGAAGGTTTCCTGAAAGCGCTTGAGGACGCCAAGAAAATGTTCCCGGACGTGAACGGACAGCCGCTCATTCCGTTTGGATTGCATGATTTCCATGAGAAAGGCAACAGCTCCCTCGAGGGCTACCTGCAGAACTTCCTCGCCATTCCGCAGGATAAAGACGGAAAGCTGTATGACCGAAGCACCGATCCGGAATATGTAAGATGGTTGAAGACGTTCCGTACGGCGAATGAAAAAGGTCTGATGTCCAAGGATATTTTCGTGGATAAGCGTCCGCAGATGGAAGAAAAAATCGCACAGGGCCGCTATTTCGCGATGCTGTACCAACGCAGCGATATGGCGAACCAGCAGAACGCGCTGTATGCAAACGATCCGAACTCCGTGTACATCGCGGTGGACGGACCGGCTAACTCCAATCTGGATCAGCCGACCTTGTCGGGTCCTTCGATCTCCGGCTGGACGGTAACCTTGATCTCCAAGAACGTAAAAGACAAAGCACGTGCCATTCGCTTCCTGGATTACCTGATCTCCGAAGAAGGCCAGCGTGACACCTACTTGGGCGAAAAAGGCGTGACATGGGATACGATTGACGGTAAAGATCAATTCCTGCCTGAGGTTGCAGAGCTGCTGAACAGCGACCGCGGCGCATTCGACAAGAAGTACGGAGCATCCCATACCTTCTGGATGATGATGGATACCAACATCACGCCGGCTTGGGCGCCTCCGGCCGTAGAGCCATTCAAGCAGATGGAAGACTGGACTCGCGGCAAGACCCAGAGCTTCTCGCAATTCGATCAACTGGATCCGGATGCCAGCTCCGAGGAAGGTATCATTAACGACAAAGTATTGAACGAATGGGGCAAAATCCTGCCGAAGCTGATCTTTGCCAAAACGGATGCCGAATTCGATCAAATCTGGAGCGATTACCAAGCGAAACGCGAATCGCTCGGATTCGCGAAAGTTCAGGAATACAGACAGAAAGAATACGAAGAGAACGTCAAGAAGCTTGAGGAATTCCTGAAATAAGGATTTTCGCTCGAACGCAAAAAAAACAGAATGCAGGCGCAAGGTACCCTATGATCGATTTTGTCGAAATAGGGTGCCTTTTGTCGCATCACGAGCTAATATAGGATGGTATCCGATCGGCTGATGCTGCCTTTCCATCCAGGACTCGGTTACGGTTATTTCATGAAACGGGATGTGACAGTCATGATGAAACGAATGGCATCGCTTATACAATCGTTTACCTATTGGATTGGCCGCAGGTCGATGCAGAGCCGTTTGGTTGCTGCCTATATTTTGATTTTGCTGATTCCGAGCATTATCGTGTCGAATTATTTTTTTAAGCAGATTCGGGATACCTATATCAGCGATGCGCTTAACCAGAACTCGTTCCTGCTGGAAATCGAGAAGATGAACATGCTGAACCAGATCGAGGCGATCGAAATGGCCGCACAGCTGGCGATTTCGGATGACAAAATCAAGGATTATCTTCGGATCAATGAAGAGCCCGAGCCGGCATGGCTGATCGATTTGGCATGGGGGCCTTTCAAGGATATACAACGGATCCAAACGAACAATCCGAATATTACGCATCTTCGGTTATACACCAACAACTCGAACGTGACGGAGATGTGGCCGATCATTTTCCATGAGAAACGGATCGCAAGCGAGCCGTGGTTTCCCAAGGTCAAGGAGTTGGACGGCGGGGAGATGTGGGTATTCAACCACCGCGATCCCGATATTCTGCAGCGCTACGCCGCCGACGTGTCCGAAGAGCAGCCGAAGGTGTCCTTGATCCGCCAAGTCCATAACGGGAATTACAGCGGCGTGATTCAGGTGGATATGCTGCTCAAGTATTTTGCTCCGAAGACCTTTGCCGGTATCGTGGATGACAGCTCGCAGATGGTCATCGTGGATCAGGAAGGGAAGTTGTTCATGGATCGAAGCCAATCGTTCATGACCAGTCACGAGGGACTCCGGGACGAGGTGGAGCTTCAATTCGCTAAGCTGAAGCTGCAGACGGGCGACTCCGAGGAGACCATGCATGCCAGGTTCAGCCTGGAGGGTTCCTCGTTCCTGCTGATTGCGACGCCGATGGAGCGGCTTCATGCCCACGTGCTGAATGTCGTTTCCCTGGAAGGGGCGCTGAATAACGTATCCAAGGCCCAGGGACAGATTATAGCCGCGAACGTCGTGCTGATCATTCTGCTGTCGATTATTACGTATTACTTGAATTCCATTATCCTGAAGAGCCTGCGTCGTTTAACGGAGACGATGAAGAGAGTCCGCAAGGGAGAGGTTACCGCGGCCATTGCGATCCGAGGCGGCGGCGAGGTGGGCGAACTGGCGCATCATTTTAACAAATTGATCCGCACCATCAATGAACTGATTGCCCAAGGGGTTCGCAAGCAGGCGGTGACCAAGGAGGCGGAGCTGCGCACGCTGCACAGCCAGATCGATTCCCATTTCCTGTACAACACGCTCGAAAATATTAAAATGCTGGCCGAAATCGAGGGACAGCGGACGATTTCGGACGCGCTGACCTCCCTAGGCGGAATGATGCGTTATAACTTCAAATGGTCGGGAGAGTACGTCAAGCTGAGGGATGAGATTCGCCATATCCGCAACTATATCGATGTAATGAATATCCGGTTCGACGAGCCGATCCGGCTTGAACTCAACATTCCGTCCGAATTCATGGAGCTCGAGGTATTGAAAATGTCGCTGCAGCCCATCGTGGAAAATGCCGTCAAGCATGCCTGGCCGGAGTTCCCGGATCAGGAGAAGCAGATCAAGATCGATGTCATCGCATGGGAAGAGGACCAGATTACGATTAACGTCACGGACAATGGAATCGGGATCGAGCCTTATCGGCTGGGCAGGCTGGGCGAGATTCTGCGAACGGCGGACGACGAGGAGCTCCCTTCGGGAGATTATGGGCGCGGCGGCGTGCAGGCCGGTGGAATCGGGCTTCGAAACGTGCACCAGCGAATCCGGTTGTTCTATGGGAATGAATATGGAATCGAAGTGAAGAGCGAAGAGGGGAAGTTTACGCAGGTGACCATGACATTCCCTAAAGTGCTGTTAACAGGAGGAGGCAGTGGACATGAGAAGTCTGATGATCGTGGATGATGAGAAGAATATCCGGTATGGCCTGAAAACGATGATTGAACGGGAGTTCCCGGATCAATACGAGATCCGTTTGGCTGCCCAAGGGCAGGAAGCGCTGGAAGCCTACAACGAACAACCGGCCGATATCGTCATTACGGACATCCGGATGCCGGTCATGGACGGAATACGCCTGATCGAGGCGCTGGCCGAACGGGAGGGTCCGCTGGGAGTTAAACCCGTCTTTCTGATTCTTAGCGGGTATGACGATTTTGAATATGCGAAGGCGGCGATCCGGTACCAGGTGAAAGAGTACCTTCTTAAGCCGATTCGACGGGACGAACTGTTCGCTGCCCTCCGAAAGACAGAAGAAGTTTTGATCCGGCAAGCGGACGTGCATGACCGCATGGCGGCCAGTGACGCATATCTTCAACAGCTGCAGACCCATCGGCTGAAGGAACTCCTGGAGCGGCCCCAAAGTGTGGATGGGGAGCCGGAGGCTGCCGCGGCAAAAATCGGATTTGATTCCTTCGTAAAGCCATTTCGGGTAGCGGTGATGAAATACAAATACGAAGACGGCAACTCCATGAACAAGGATGAGCTGAAGCAGCTGATTGATAACATGACGGCTTCGGTGGAAGGGCGGATCAATGCGTGTTTCCTGGACGGTAAGGGGAGGGTCGTGCTCATCGGCAGTCCGGACGGACAATTCGAGAAGCTGGCACGGCAGTTTACCGAGCGGGAGATGGACGGGCTCTTCGTCGGAATTAGCCGGAAAGGCTTCCGGTTCGAGGATATTCGGAGCTGTTATAACCAGGCGCTGACCGCTTTGAGTTATACGTTCATTCACCCCAACGTCAAACTGATGAGCCATGATGACATTCAAGGGGAGCTGAACACGTATCCGGTGCCGGAAGAGAATATCCGCAAGCTCGGCAACATGCTCGGCACGGAACGGGAGCGGGAGATCAAGGCGCTGCTGCTGGACATTTTCCATATCGATGACATGCCCCATGTGGCCATCGATTATTTGGAGTTTGTCAGCAAACGGATTAATGAACGGGTGCTGGACGAAGTGTTCCGCGTGTACGGAGACTCCATGGTGGAAGTGTTGAAGCTGTACCGCAAGGTAGGGACGATGGACAATTACCGGCATTTCCATACGTATTTCAGGAATCTGGAGCATCTGCTGCTGCACGTGAATGAATACGTTAAAGGGATCCGTTCCGCCCACAGCGAGCATTCCGAGATCAAGGCAGCGGTCAGCTACATGGAGGAGAATTATCACAGGCCGCTGAACATGGCAATGGTCAGCAATTATGTATCGTTGAATTATTCGTATTTCAGCGAAGCGTTTAAGGCCCATACGGGCGAAAATTTCGTGGTTTATCTCAAAAAGCTGCGAATAACGAAAGCCAAGGACCTGCTCCAGGCCGGTGACATGAAGCTTGCCGATATCGGCAAAGCGGTCGGGTTTGAGAACACCAAGCAATTCTCGCGCGTCTTCAAAGAGCTGGAAGGCATCTCGCCACATGAATACCGGATCAAGGTGCAGACGGATGCAGGCTTGCAGCAGGAATGATTTCAAAATAGTGCTGGGAGGACCAGTCGCCAAAATGATATTGTCTATGATGGGAGAACCTTAGCCGTCAAGCGGCAGGGTTCTCCCTCTTATATGAACCGGGGACTGTTATTTTACATCCGATTCCCTTTTCACTTGTGGCGACAAAATCGAGGCAGCTAAAAGAATCGGTACGATCCAGTCCTGCGACTGGGTCGTTTATTTTGCGCTCTGACCATGATATATTCCATTCTATTTTATCCTTAATATGGTAAAATAGAAGAGTCGGAGGTGCGTTATGACGAATTCAGCGAAGTGGATCTGGGTATGGATGGTAGCATTGGTGCTGGCCTGCACCGTGTTTCTGATTGAACATCAGAAGAAGATCGAACAGGGAACGAAAATGACCTTGCAAAGCATATTGGGCACATCTCTATTTCAAATATGGAGCCATTACACCGACATTTTGGAGTTGAAGTCCATGCCCCTTCATGAAGCGCGCCTTGCGGAAGTACGGCTGAAGCTGGCGGCCATCGAAGCGTATTCCAAGACGGCAGATGAAGCCGTCCGTTCGCAGCTGCTTAACCCCATCGCGGGAAAGCTCCTGGCTCTATCCGACAGTATACGGGAAAGCTATGCGGAGAACGGGGAGTTCTCGGAGGAGGACGCCCAGAAATATGCGATCATCATGAAGGATTCGGAAGCATTGATTTCCCTGATGTACAAGGTGTATTACGTTTCGGATTCGGTTGAGGGGGGAGAAGTCAAACTGGACATCTCCGATTACGACGAATTGGTAGCGCTTAACAACCGGTTGAAGCATGATTTGGACGGTTTTGCGAAGAAGTAATTTAGAATGCCAGAACCTGGAGAAGAAACGATAGCGATGACAGAAAAAAGACACCTGATCAGCTTTCCAAGGAGATGCCTGGGATAAGCGATCGGGTGTCTTTCCTATATGCAGGATATGTAATCCCTGTGTTATTTATTGAGCAGCGGTCTCTAATGTGGACAGCGTCATTTCCATTTTGCGGGTGATTTCTTTTTGCCACTTCACGTCTCCAAGCTGGATCGCGAGGTTCAGCAGGTCCAAATAATCATCCATTTGCAGAGAACAGCGGCGGGAAGTCGTTTTCATAAGTCGATCGGCTCTCCTTTGTATATAAACTCTTCAAGCGAAAAGCGTGTAAACCTGAGTGTAAATACATTCTCAACACATTCTCACTTGTCCGGTAATGATAATCATTATCATGTGGTTAATTCTCATTATATAGGCTTCTCACGCAGGTTGCAAGCCACTTTCTTGGATTTTGCGTAAAAATGAATTAATTCATGAAGAACCGCTGCCTGTATTTGCGCGGCGAGATCCCTTCCTGCTTCGTGAAACAGGAGGTGAAGTAGGCCGCATGATTGAAACCGACCTCCTCCGCGACCCGGCTGATGCTGAAGTCCGTCTGCATCAGCAGCATCTTGGCCTGCTCGATCCGATAGCGCTGCAAATATTCAACCGGCGAGCAGCCGAATTCCTTCTGCATGCAGCGTGCGATATAGACAGGGTGGAAGTTGATGCGGTCGCCGAGCTCCTGTACCTTGAACTCCTCGCGATAATGCTTCCGCAGATAAGCTGCGGCCCGTTCGGCACAAGCGGAGGAGGGCGAGGAGAGGGGCGTATCCAGTGCGGCGGCCAGCTGCTCGATGAGCTCTTGGAACACCACCTGCTGCCGCCACAGGATTTTGGCCTGGTGACCGTACTGTACCAGCGAAGACAGGGTAGCCAGGAGCTCCAAGGCCTTTTCCGGCTGAGGCAGGGTGCCGAACTGAGGAATGTTGACGGAAAAATAGTTCGGCGTCATCGCCTTCAGCTCCGAAACTTCCTCTCTTCTAGGCGCTTGGCAGGCCTCATCCGGGTGCCAATCCCCGGAGGTCTGGAAATGGAGCCAGTAATAATCGGTCTCCTCGATGCATCCTTTCGTACCGAAATGATGCGTATCGGGACGCAGGATCAGGAACATGCCGGGTTTGATCTCATAAGGATTTCCGTTCTCGGTGACATGCAGCTGCCCCTTCCTAACGACGAGCAAATCAAAGATGCCGATGTTTTTGCGGTTGGGGTGTCCACTGTGAATCGGAGCCCGGGTAAGCCCGCTATTGATGTATTCCGGCAGTGGCGGAACGGTAAAATTCAGGATCGTCATAAGAAAGCCCTTTCGTGGTTCGCGAGGTTTGAATTTTGAAAGTTTTCGTTCGGAAAATGATATTATAACTCCAGTATACCATCTATAATTTGAAAAGGTTAAAGACCGTTTCATCATGAATTGTGTTTAACCCTTACATCATGGGTGGAGGTTGGAATGTTGGATAAAAACACAAACAAATTTACATTATGGGTTCTCGCATGGCCCATATTTATCGAGCTGTTCCTGCAGTTTCTGCTGGGAGCGGTGGATACATTGATGGTCAGCCGGATTTCTGACGATGCGGTAGCCGTGGTCGGCTTCTCCAATCAGCTGTTTCAGGCGATGACGACGCTGTTCATGACGGTCGCCAGCGGTGCCGGCATTCTCATTGCCCAGAAGATCGGCTCGCATCGGACGGGGGATGCCCGAACGATCGGCATCATGGCGGTAAGCGCCACCACCATCATCGGCTTGGCGTGCAGCGTGATCTTGTTTGCAATGCCGGAGGCTATCGCCTCGGTGCTGCAGTTGCCGGAGCATCTGCTTCCGCTTGCGGGAACGTATATCTCCATTGTCGGCGGCGGAATGATCTTGATTGCCATGATGGCTACGATGAGCACGGTCATCCGCAATACCGGCAACACGCGCGGGCCGATGTACGTGGCCATCGGGATGAATATCATCCACGTCATTATGAACTATGGGTTTATATTCGGAGCTTTCGGCTTCCCGCAGTGGGGGCTTACCGGCGTTGCGATTTCGACGGTGGTCAGCCGGTTGCTTGCCGTTCTCTTGCTGCTGTACATGTTTCTGCGCTCCTTTGAATACCGAATCAAATGGAGGGAATTCCGGGTGTTCGACCGCCCGCTGTTCGGCGAAATCCTGAAGATCGGATGGCCGCTCGGCATCAATATGTCCTGCTGGGTTTTTACGCAGCTGATCATTTACTCCTTCATTGCAACGCTGGGTGCCGCCGAGCTGGCAGCCCGTACGTATATGAATACGCTGGAATCCTTCTGCTTCCTGCTAGGCTCGTCGATCGCGATGGCGGCCCAGATCCAGATCGCGCATCTGTTCGGCGCAGGCCGGATCCGGGAGGCCTACCGAAGCGCGTACCGCGCACTGGGTATCGGGGCTATTTACGTGGTCGTCAATGCATTCCTCCTGTATGTTTTCGGAAAACAGCTGCTGGGGCTGTTTACGGACGATAAAACGATCGTTGCGATCGGGGCATCGCTTCTTGGCATGAACCTGATTCTCCAGCCCGGCAAAATGCTTAACATGGCGCTCGGCAACTCGCTCAATGCCGTCGGAGATACCAGGTTCACCATGTACATTTCCCTTGGCTCGATGTGGCTTGTCGCCACCGCGCTCTCATATGTGCTCGGCATTCATATGGGGTGGGGGCTTATCGGCATCTACTCCTGCATGATCGCCGACGAGTATTTGCGCGGCGTTTTGTCTTTCTTCCGCTGGCGCGGACAGAAGCACCTCCGCAAGGCAGAGCAAGTCGAGCCGGTGAGCCATCAGGCACAACCAATGGAACCGATCCCGGCGCAAGCTTAAGGATTGGTTATAATATAGAAAAAGGATACTTCGGCCGTGCGGCATCGGGGTATCCTTTTTTTCATAAAAAAATAACGTACTCGAAAACTTTTTGCCTGCATGCCGGGGTATTGTAAGTGATTGGCCAAGTGAAAGGAGGCAAGCACGGTTTGGTACACGACCTTATACAACGATTAAAGACGGAGTACAGCGATGAACTGTTTGAACAGCTGTATCGGTTATATGCGGATCGGGCGATTCGAACGGCAGCCGCAGTCACCGGAAGTTCGGCAAGCGCCGCCGACGTGGTGCAGGAAACGTTTATCCGGGTTTACCGCAACCTGGGGTCCTATGATTTGAGCAGACCCTTTGAGCCGTGGTTCAACCGGATTCTCTATAACGAGTGCAACCGGTATTTGAAGAAACATGCGAGGATGGTGCCTTCGGAAATTTCCGAGGAGAGGGATCTTCCCTCCGAGAGCGACACCTATGAATTTGACCGGCACGGCGAGGTATATGAGCTGGTGCAGCGGCTGGATGATCCGCACCGGATTCCCGTTATTTTGAAATATTTGAATGATGTTGCCGAGAAGGATATCGCGGACATGATGGAGCTGAACGTCAACACGGTGAAGTCCAGGCTGTTCAAAGCGAGAAAGAAATTAAAGGAATGGATGCTGCAGAATAGGGGAGGGAATCAGCATGGGACGTGATCCATGGGATCAAGAGATTGCAGACGGCCTGAAAAAGGGAACGGATGACGCGATGCGACATAAAGACGAGATTTGGATGGCGATCAAGGAGCGGATTCATAACGAGCAAGCCCAGCAGCCGGCGGAGCCGGAGACCCGCTTCGCGCCAAGGGAATCGAAAGGGCGCCGCCGTTCGGGACGAAGAGCGGCCGGATGGATTGCGGGCACCGCCGCTGCGGCAGCCATCGTGCTGACCGTCAGCTTTCAGACGGCGCCTGTCCAAGCGTTCATTGATCAGGTGAAGGAATGGTTCGCTCCTCAGAAGACGGTTGAACAGGAGCTGGAGGGCATGCCGGAAACAAGCGTGGATCAGCTGCATGAGGGGGCGGATTACGTGATTTATATTGATGAGAGCCGGTTTATGATGGTTCATGAATCGGGCGTGGATCGCATTGAATTGAAGGAGAAGCCGACGGATGACCGCTATCCGGAGGTGTTCATGGAAATTTCGCAGGAGCGCATTGATCCAAAGAGCGCAGCGGAGCAGCTCCAGAAGGAGCTGCAAACCTATCCGAAGGTCGAGGCGAATCTCGTGGATGAACCGATTCAAGGCTGGGAGGTACGTGCGGTAGGCGGCACCGGCGGCAAAGAGTGGGATGATCCGGTCATACGGTATTATGTGTTCGATAACGGGCAGGGCGGCAGCTTTGTCGTGAAGCAGCAGTATTTCCTGGAGGCCTCCGAAGGCTTCGGTGCACGCTTCCATAACATGATGAAGGAATTCCATATTACCTCCAATCATAATGGAGAGGCAACGAAGGAGTAGTGAGCTATGAACAAGATTAGAATGATATGGATTGCAGTCGTGGCCGTGCTGGTGATCGCAGGCTGCAGCAACGAAATTCCCCTGGTGGAGAACGAGCCGGTGAACATATCCGTGCAAGGGCTTGAATTATCCAAGCAGCCGCAGCCGGAGGAGAAGAAAGAGGCAACTCCTGCCGGAGAGAGTGACGAGGCTTCAGAAGATCAATCGGTAGCGAAGGCAGCCGATCTGTCGCCGTCTGTTCCGGCCTCTTCCGCGGAAAAGCCAACCTCGAAAGAGCAGGGAGAAGATGTTGTTTCTTCCCTGAAAGAGCTGTCGCTGATAAGCAAGACGATGGAAGAAGTCCGGCAACAGCTAGGGGAGGCGAAGACGACGGCTAAAGGCGGGGGATTCACTTCGTGGCAGTATGATCATCCAGGCAAGGAAGGCTACCATTACCCCGAAACCGCCGTTTCGGTGGATGTTCAGGGCCTTGAGAGCAGAAGCATGAAGGCGCAGCTCATGATAAGCTTTAACGAGAACAGGGTGGTGGAATCTTACTCCATCTATCACGTGGTAGATGGTGAAATTATGGTGTACCGTGTCACCGGAGCAGGGGCTGTGGAGGAACCGGGACAGGCGGATTAAGCAGAAGGCGTTTATACAAGATAATCCCCAGCAGGCGCTATGATAACAAGTACAAGGGATAGTCCGACCGGAGGGTGATGGACTATCCCTTGTTGTTGTTTATTGCTCGGATAGAAATCGTTTGTGGACGGACTTGTATGTTAATTTATATAACATTAATTAATCTTATCTTCTGATGATATGCTCTATTCATTTCTGGATTTTATTTATTTAAATCTATCAAAAAAGGCAACTAAAGGGGAGTTATCATCCATAAACTATCATTGTAATCGCTTTCCCTACTTGATGTAATGTTTGTTATATTAAATAACATTAAATAGAATGATTCTAACGAATACATAGATTTGTGTTATGTAATATTACATAAACATCAGAGGAGAGTGCCATGATGAAACCTAAGTTGAAACGCCCGTTAGCAGTATGGAGTACCGCTGCATTCACTGCTTTTGTGATTTCTTTATCGCCTGTTGGAACGTATGGGGCACATGCTGCGACGGTCACGGAAGTGAAAGGGACGGTAAGTGCGGTTTCACCCGTGCAAACCCCTGCGGCGCCAGGTAGGAATACGACGGTTCCTCCCCTGTCGGAGGCCTCTAAACAATCGGCGAAGCCGAACGTGCTGGTGGTTGCGACTGGCGGCACTTTGGCGGGCCAATCGACGGATGCAACCAGCTTTCAATCCTATCGGGCAGGTACGCTGAAGATTGAAGATATGGTAGGCGAGCTTCCGAATACGGACAAGGTTGCGGATATCAGCACGCTCCAGTTCGGCAACTCCGGGTCGAGCGCTTATACCATGGCCGATTTATACGATCTTTCCCGGACCGTCGACAAGGCGTTGGAAGTGTACGATAGCGTCGTTGTAACGACGGGGACGGATACGATGGAAGAGATTGCGTACTTCCTCGATCTGACGGTGCAAAGCGACAAACCCGTCGTTATCACGGGTTCCATGAGACCTTGGACGGTAATCGGTTCCGATGCCCAAGCGAATCTGTACAATGCCATCAAGCTTGCCGGAAGCGGCCGTACGGAATCCTTCGGCACGGTGCTGATGCTGAATGACACGATTCATCTGGCGCGCGGCGTAACCAAGACCAATGACTACCGCACCGACACGTTCGAAACGCCTATGCTGGGCGCGATCGGATATATCGATGACGAGAATATCCGTATCTACCGGGCTCCCCTCCGTGCAATGAAAGAGGAAGGTCAGGGCAAGCCGGTGTTTGATCTGAGCAAAATCACGAAAGAGGATCTGGCGAAGGTCGAAATTGCGGTTTCTTATCAAGAGGCCGGCGGCGGCTCGATCAAAGGCTTTGTGGCAGATGGAGCTAAAGGCATCGTCACCTCCGGTACCGGCGCAGGCGGCATCTCGAGAGAGATGAGCGCTGCCCGCAAAGAAGCCATTGAAAAGGGGGTGGTCTTCGTAACTACGACCCGTACAGGCTCCGGAAGCGTATACGGCGGCGGAGAGGGCATCATTTCAGGCGACAACTTGAGTCCTCAACAAGCCCGCGTACTGCTGCTGCTCTCCCTGTCCTTTACGGATGATTTCGATACGATCAAGGGTTGGTTCGCAACCTACGGAACGCCTGAGGTGTAATTCCAGTCTCAGTCATTTTTTAGCTGCTCCTTGTTCCAACTGAACGATGAAATTCCTTCCACCAATATATTTGCCGCCGGGGATGACCCGGCGGTCTTTTTTTTTGTTTGCGAGCACGGAGAACTAATCGATTTTGGCGTTCGTCGCATCCAGCGGCTGAACTTAGCGTTCCGGGCAATGGGACTAGAGCCGAGAAATTGGGATCTGCGGATGTAACGGGGCGTGAGCGCTATGGATATTTTCATCGGTTTATTGCTTTATATGTCAGCTATTTGTATACTTTACAATAGTAAACGATTACTATAAGTGAGGGATCCTATGAAGAAGCCGACCACGATACATGATATAGCGAAGATGGCAAACGTTTCTTCGGCAACGGTTTCGCGCGTGTTAAGCAACAGCAGTTATCCTGTCAGCAAAGAGCTTAAAGAACGTATCCAGCGAATCGCGAAGGAGTCCAATTATATTCCAAATATGTTTGGCAAACAGCTGAAGAAGAATAGCAGTAATACGATCGGAATCATCATTCCTTCTATTGTGAATCCATTCTATTCTTCCGTCATATTCGGGATCGAAGAGGTGGCGCGGCAGAATAATTTTACGGTTATCGTATGCAATTCCCTGCAAGATCCGGCGCTGGAGGACGAATATTTAAGGACGATCATGGAGAAGCAGGTCAAAGGCCTGATCATCTCTTCGATCTCCAAGGATAAGAGCCAGTTGACCCAGCTGATGAACCTTGGCCTGAACGTCATCGCCATCGATCAGAAGATCGATGAGGACAACATTAACCAGATCGAGTTCGATTACCACAAGGCCGGTTACATCGCTACCAAGCATCTGCAGGAGAAGGGGCATGCGCGCATCGGTTACGTCACTTCCAAGCTGGATCGCCCAAGCCGCCGAAGCATTCATCAGGGCTATATGTCGGCGATGAAGGACGCAGGTCTCAAACCGCTGGTGGTCGAGTCCCCGACCGAGGAAGTGTATAATGCGATAACCGAATTCGATACAGGCAAGCAGCTCACGCAGGGACTGCTGGAACATTCGCCGCAGCCGACGGCGATATTTGCGTGCAATGACATGATGGCCTTTGGGGTGATCAACGAATTGTCACAGCGCGACATCCAGGTGCCGGAGCAGATTTCGGTAATGGGCTTTGACGGCATTGACGTGGGGCAGATGATTCATCCGCCGCTCACAACGATTAAGCAGCCCGATTACGAGATGGGGAAGATGGCCTGCAAAATGCTGCTGGATATGATGAAGGGCGACGATAGCCCGATGTTTGATGTCATGCTGCAGCCTAAATTGCTGGAGCGAAAATCGGTCCGGGATATTCGGGAGAACAAGTGAATACAAGGATGGCATAAGGCCCGGGCATTTCAAAAACGCTCGGGCTTTATTTGTTGTTAATAAAGATATCGATTACTAACTTTTTTCCTATCCGTTTCTTGATTCAGCATGTGGGAAACAATTCCTGTAAAACCTCGGAATACCTTATATAACGCTCAAATTCAGACTTCTAGCATAAAAATAATCGATGAGAGCATAGAAAACTCTATTCAAGAAAGGGCTTCCATGCTATACTCGTTACAGAAATCGATTACTATAGAATGAATGCCTTTGGAATGAGCTGGAGCAGAAAACACGTTATTTCTATTTGTAACTCAAAAAGGAGGGTTTTCAATGTCAAGAAAGGTAAAGGTAATCTCTTTGATGCTGGCGTTTATGATGATGTTCACCGCTTGCTCCTCATCCGGCGGGTCAACCGATGGGGAGGTCTCACCGGGGGAAGCGGAAGGCAGCAAAGAGAAGGTGACGCTCAAGATTGGGCTCCCTGGCAGCTATGAGGTGACAAGTAAAGAAATTATCGACGGTTTTATTGCGTCCCACCCCCACATCAACGTTGAAATCCAAGAAGCGCCCTGGGGGGACTTTACGTCCAAGATCGCCACGCAGATTGCAGGCAACACGATGCCGGACGTCTGGTTCCAAGAGAACGCCACCATACTTAGCTACGGGGAACGAGGCGTGGCAGAGGACTTGTCCTCCTACATTGAATCCGACCTGAAAGCGGACGAATACATCGACGGACTCTTCTCCGCCAAAACGCCGGATGGGAAGATCTGGGGCGTCCCCCACGGCATTAACCCGATTGCGCTAGCGTACAACCAGGATGTCTTCGAGAAGGCAGGCGTGCCGGTACCGACCGACGACTGGACCTTTGACGACCTCATTGAAGCCTCCAAGCAGCTGACGATCAAGGAAGGAGACCAAACCAGCCAATTCGGATTCATCGGTTCCTTTTCCATAACCAACGGCTGGTTTCCTTGGATCAAGCAGGCAGGCGGCTCGGCTTTGGACGACACCCTGACGAAATCTCGGTTTGACGATCCCAAAACCGCGGCCGGATTACAGCAGCTGTATGACGGTTTGGATCAAGGCTATTTTGCCGATATCGATTACTTGAAGGCGAACGGCGGCGAGCTCGAAGTATTCGCGAGCGGCAAGGCCGCGATGTATTTCCTTCAATACAGCCTGCAGGTGAATATGAACGAGAGCTTTGCCGATACGAACTGGGATGTCGTCAAAATTCCGAAAGGGGTTGACGGCAAGCGCTATGTTCCGATGGTAGCCAACACGTGGCTGGTCTCCTCCAGAGCGAAGCAGGAATCGAAGGATGCCGCCTGGGAGTTCCTGAAATATTACCTCGGCGATGAAGTGCAGGATATCATCGTCAAGACGGGATCCACGCTGCCCGTGAAGAAGTCGGCGCTGGATCAGTTGAAGGACAGCACAACCAAACCTCTGAACAAAGCGGCTTTCACGGACGGCATTAACGAAGGCGGCGTTACCCTGGATGAGAATGCTACCTGGAGCGAATGGCGGATTCTGGTGCAGCAGGTGGTCAATGAAATCATGGTGGGCAATGTTTCGGTGGAAGACGGCGTGAAGGATATTCATGCCAAGGTTCAGGATGTGCTGGACTCCGGTAAATAACTTTCATGGGATCAGGGAGATGCAGTTTTGGCGACGTGTCGGATTGCATCCTTTGCTCCGTTAACGAAAGGCAGGTGTGTCATGCAGAAACAAGGATACTGGGGTTATATCTTCACATTGCCGTTTGTCATCAATGTCGTGGTTTTTCTCTTATTTCCGATCTTATTCTCCACGTATATTTCCTTCACGGAGTGGGATTTGTTTAACCCGCCGCGGTGGATCGGGCTGGACAACTGGGTGCGGGTCCTGAACAAGCACGAGTTCTGGGTGTCCATTCGGAACGTGTTTGTCTTTGCGCTCATCTTCGTGCCGATTCAGACGTTAATGGCATTCGTGATCGCATTCATGCTGAATCAGGCCATCCGGGCCAAGGGCTTGTTCCGGTTGTTCTATTTCCTCCCCGTCGTGACTCCGTGGATCGCGGGCGGCGTGGTCTGGGTGTGGATGTTCAACTATCAATACGGCGTGATTAACTGGGTGCTGGAGTCTGTCGGCCTTGCCCCCGTTAAATGGATTGACAGCAGCCATTGGCTGATGGTCATCTCCAGCATCGCGATCGTTCAGGTATGGAAGGGCGTGGGCCAATCCATGATCATGATTCTGGCCGGCATGCAGAACGTTCCGAAAGAGGTGCTGGAAGCCTCGCAGATTGATGGCGCCAATGGCTGGAAGCAGCTGACGAAGGTGGTGTTCCCGATGGTGACGCCGATGGTGTATCTCGTCATGATTTTGTCTACCATCTCGGCATTCCAGGCATTCGACGTGTTCCTCGGTCTGTTCGGCTCCATCACCACGGGCATACCGGAGAGAAATATGGTGCCGAATCTGCTGGTGTACCGGGACGCGTTCCTGCTCTTCAAAATGGGACCGGCATCGGCAACGGCCTGGCTGCTGTTTGTCATCATCCTGGGCTTCACGTTGTTCCAGAAGTATTTCGAGAAAAAGTGGGTGCACTATGACTAAGACGACTCACCCCTTGCTTAAGGTGCTGATGTACCTGCTGCTGATTGCCGGTGCGGTTTTCATGGTGTTCCCGTTCATATGGATGCTGTCCACGTCGTTGAAGACGGTTGGCGCCATCTCGCAGATGCCGCCGCAGCTCATCCCGAATCCGCTGAATTGGGATAACTATGTGACGATATGGAATAAAGTCGACTTCGGCCGATATACCTTGAACAGCTTTTTCATCGTTTCGATCGAGATGGTGGGATCCTTGGTCTCCAGCGCTTTCGTGGCCTTCGGGCTCGCGATGTTTACCTTTCGGCTGCGGGGGCTCATCTATATGATCATGCTGGCTACCCTGATGATTCCGTCGCAAGTGACCATGATCCCGACCTATTTCATCTGGAAGGAATTCGGGGCGTTGAATTCGTATTACCCTTTGATCGTGCCCAGCTTTCTGGGCGGGGCATTCGGTATTTTCCTGATGCATCAATTCATTAAATCCTTGCCCAAAGAGCTGTATGAATCGGCTACGATCGACGGCTGCAGCCCGCCGGGCATATTCTTCAAAATTTATCTGCCGCTGTGCAAGCCGGCGCTGGCCGCGCTGGGCGTATTCACCTTCATGGGCGCGTGGAACAACACGCTGGGCCCGCTGATTTACCTGCAAGACAAGGAGTTGTACACATTGCCGCTCGGCTTGCTCTACCTGAAATCGGAGAACGTCAATCAAGCGCTGCTGATGGCGGGGGCCGTTATTACGACGCTGCCGGTCGTCATCGTCTATCTGTTCGCGCAGAAGCAATTTGTTCAAGGCATCGCTTCGACAGGGATGAAAGGCTGAAGGAGGAACTTACGACATGAAGAAGTACGTGCTGGTCGGCGCTGGATCGAGAGCGCTGTATATGTTTGCTAAGCCGATGGTTACCGACTGGAGAGGCGTCCTTGCCTTTGAAGGCGTGTATGATGCCAATCCGTTGCGGGCGCGCTTTCTGAGCGAGGAGTGCGGGGGAATCCCCGTCTACGATGATTTTGACGGAATGATCGCCGCCGCGAAGCCGGATGTCGTGATCGTGGCGAGTACGGATTACACGCATCATACCTATATCGTGAAAGCCTTGAGGGCAGGCTGCGACGTCATTAGCGAGAAGCCGATGACGATTGACGAAGACAAGTGCCGAGAGATTCTGCAGGCGGAGTCGGAGAGCGGCAAGAAGGTGACGGTCACGTTCAACCTTCGGTTTGCGCCATATTTTGCGACCGTGAAGGAACTGCTGCTGCAAGGAGTCATCGGAGATGTTTACCATATTGATCTGGAGTGGTTTCTGGACCGCCGGCATGGCGCGGACTATTTCCGCAGATGGCATGCCGAGATGAAGAACAGCGGTGGGCTGCTGGTTCACAAGTCCACGCATCACTTCGACATCGTGAACTGGTGGATGAACAGCCGTCCCGCGGAAGTTCATGCGTTTGGGACGAGACGGGTGTACGGGGACGATCGGCAGGACCATGGAGAACGATGCCTGACTTGCCACCGGAAAGACGAGTGTGAGTTCTATATGGATATCGAAAAGGATCCGTTTCTTGAAAAATACTATCGCCAGGCGGAAGAAGCCGACGGCTATTTGCGGGACCGCTGCCTGTTTGACGGCCGGATCGACATTTATGACACGATGTCGGTCAATGTCCGGTACGACAATGATGCGATGCTGACCTATTCCCTCGTCGCCTATAGCCCGTATGAGGGTTGGCGCGCCGCGATCAACGGCAGCAAAGGCCGGATTGAGGTCTCGAATGTATACAGCAACGCGGATATGAAGCAAGGGGAAGCGAGCCGGATTCATATTTTTAGAGCCGATGGCACGGAGGAGCTGGTCGAGGTCAATACATCGGCCGCCGGTCACGGCGGTGGGGATGCGAAGCTGCGCAAGGCGCTGTTCGAAGGCGGGATCGAAGATCCGCTAGGCCAACAAGCCGACAGCTCGGTAGGTGCCGAATCCCTTCTGATTGGCGCCACGGCCAATCGCTCCATTGCCGAAGGCCGGGCGATGAAGCTTCCGGACGTTTCGCCGACGCTCGTCAACGGGAGTTCATCGAGATGAACAGCGTTCAGGAACTGGAGCAGTATGTCTGCACGTTATACGACACGCGGGATCAGTTGAAAGCGCATGTGTTCGAGCGTTCCGATGCCGCATTTGCCGCCGGGGACGCTATCCGCGATTCCATCGTCACGGCCGAGGCGGCAAGAGAGCGGCAGGAGGACATAAAGGCAGCCTTCCTGAAGTCCATCGGCGGTCTTCCCGATGCATTCGCGAACCCGGAAAGGGAGGAAGGGGCGGCCTTCGGGGAGGAAACATCGCCTGACGGCTCTCCGCTTAAGGAACGTTCGCGCTGGTCCGCGGGGGGCGCCTGCAACATGTCAGGTGGCAGAACCGATTCCCTACTTAACGGACGCACAACGGGAAGCATTCGCGGAACCGGATTTCAAGTAGAGAAGGTTATGTTCGAGTCCCTCCCGGGGTATGATGTCACGTCGAATCTGTATCTGCCCGATCACCGGGAAGAACGCTCCGCGGCCGTCCTGTTTCTGAGCGGGCACGAGCTGGGGGCGAAGCATGATGCCTATTATCAGCGCGTCATCCAGCACTTCGTCCGGGCGGGCATCATCGTGCTGGCCATCGATCCGATCGGGCAGGGCGAGCGCCTTAGCCTTCATGATTTCGAGGATCGGGCAGGGAGCGTCATATGGGGAACGAAGGAGCATCAGCAGTACGGCGTTCAGTGCCATATGCTCGGCGACAGCGTAGCCCGATATTTCGTTCACGATGCCATGCGTGCCATCGACTACTTGTGCGAGCGGCCCGAGGTCGATCCGTCGCGGATCGGCGTAACGGGAAATTCCGGCGGCGGAACGCAGACGGCCATGATGATGGTCTGCGATGAACGCATTGCGGCGGCGGCTCCCGCCACCTTCATCATGAACCGGCAGCTGTACATGCATGCCGGCGGCGTGCAGGATGCCGAGCAGGTATGGCCGGGTCTGTCAGGGCTGGGTTACGACCATGAGGATCTGCTCATCGCTTTTGCACCGAAGCCGCTGATCGTGTTGGCGGCGGAATACGATTTTTTCCCGATTGAAGGCACGCGGCGCACCGTTGATCGTTGCAGGCGCTTCTGGGAGCTGCTCGGTCACACGGGCGACCTGCAGCTTGTGACCGACGCCTCGACGCACCGCTATACGGACCGGATGGCTGCGGCAGCGGCGGCATTTTTCGTCCGGCATCTCGAGGTAAAGGCTGTTCCCACCGATGCCATGAAGATAGAGGCGCTGCCTCCGGAACAATTGTGGTGCAGTCCCAGCGGTCAGGTGTACCGGGATAAGGCCGACGCAAGGACGATCCGGGACTTCAATACCGATCGCTGCAACCAGCTGGAAGCAGCCCGTTCGCTGCTGCCGAAGCAGCAAAGGCGGGATCAAGCAAGGCGGTGGCTGAAGGAGAAGATTTACGCCTCCCGGAAGCCTTGCGAATTGAACCCGCGCATCATTGGGCTGGGCGCAGTGGAGGGCCTTGAGGCCGATTATCGCTTGTGGTGGTCGCAGGAGGGCATCATGAACAGCGGTTATGTATTCCGACTGGCCGAGGATACAGCCGAACGAAGGCGGCCGCTGACCGTTGCCGTTTGGCGGGGAGGGACCCGCCAGCTGAAAGCGCATTGGGCCTGGATTCAGGAAACCTGCCGATCCGGCCGTGCGGTACTGGTGCTGAATACGTCCGGCGTCGGTCCCCATGAGCCTTATCCGATATACGGGAAACCAGCGCATTCCTACTTTGGTGTGCTGCATAAGCTTGCCGATGATTTGATCTGGCTCGGGGACAGTTTGGTTGCGCTGCGCACGCACGATGTCATCCGGTGCATGGAGGCCATCTCCCACTTTGATGAGTGGCAGGCAGGAGCGATCCCGTTCTATACGGTGGGTCGGGAAGGGTTGTATGTGCAGCTTGCCGCGGAGGTTGACCATAGAATCGGCACGATTACGGCCATTCATCCTGTGAGCAGCGCAGCCGATCTGGTCAGGGCGCGGCAGTTCGAGGAGGAGGAAGCGATGAGCGTCGTGTTTCCCGGCATTTTCAGGATGCTTGATCCCTCCGAGCTGAACGAACCACGGGTAGAATATCGCGGGCAACTAGAGGGAAAGGATGTGGAAGGACATGAGTAAACCAAAACCACTAACGGTCACGCTGGTCGGAGCCGGCCTTCGCGGCATGATTTACAGCGGTTATGCGCTCCAGCGACCGGAGGAGATGCAGATTGTTGCCGTTGCCGATCCGGATGAGGTGCGGCGAAGCCGCTGCCAAGCGAAGTTCGGGATAGCGGATGATCAATGCTTTGCAAGCTGGGATGACCTGTTTGCCGCCCCCCGTCAATCGGATGCGGTCTTCATCTGCACGAGGGACCGTGACCACTATGAGCCGACCATGAAGGCGCTGGCAGCCGGGTATCATGTACTGCTGGAAAAGCCGATGTCCCCGGAGTGGCAGGAATGCATCGATATGGGCCGACAGGCGGAAGCCTTCGACCGTACGTTAACGATTTGCCATGTTCTCCGGTATGCGCCTTTTTTCCAAGAGCTTAAACGACTGCTCGATGAAGGACGAATCGGCCGCCTGATGTCGATCCAGCACAACGAGAACGTCGGCTATTGGCACCAGGCCCACTCGTATGTGCGGGGATATTTCAATAACAGCGAGTCATCCAGCCCGATGATTTTGGCCAAATCGTGCCATGACTTGGACATCATGCAATGGCTGGCGGGAGGCCGATGCCTAAGCGTGGCCTCCTATGGCCACCTGTCGCATTTCCGTCCGGAGTCGGCTCCGCCCGGCGCGCCGAAGCGCTGCCTGGATGGATGCCCGGTATCGCACGAATGCCAGTACTATGCGCCGAATACGTATTTGATCGAGAATTCGGGCTGGAAAGGCGAGGCCGCGAGCAACGACCCGAGCTACGAAGCGCGTTACCAAGCGATGCTGGAGGGTCCTTTTGGCCGGTGCGTGTACCACTGCGATAACGACGTCGTCGATCATCAGGTCGTCAGCATGGAGTTCGAGCATGACATTACGGCGGTGTTCACGATGAGCGCGTTCACGGAGAAATGCAACCGTACCATCAAGCTAATGGGCACCGAAGGCGAAATACGGGCCACGATGGAGACTAATGAGATCGAGATCCGCCGTTTCGGCAGCGGCAAGCAGGAAGTGATCCAGCTCGTCGATCCGGAAGGCCATGTAGGCCATGGCGGCGGGGATATGCGTTTGATCGCCGATTTTGTGAAGTCGGTTCAATCTAAGGGACGGCATAACAGCACAACCTCTGCCCAAGCGTCGATCCAGAGTCATCTGATGGCGTTTGCAGCCGAGCGTTCCCGCGTAGAAAAACGCATGGTGAGGCTGGAGGAATTTATGAATAGCAGCGTTCTGGCCTAATGGCTTACATTTCTACAATGTTGTACAACAAGGAGGAATTATCATTATGCAGTTGAACATCTTGGAACATGCGGATCAGGCAGGCTTGGAGGCTGCCCGCGCTTGCGAGGTCATTCTCCGCGATACAATCGCGGAGAAAGGAAAAGCGCGAATCGTCCTGTCGACGGGCGCGTCGCAGTTTGAGTTTTTGTCGCACTTCGTGAAGCTGAATCTGGAATGGGAACGAATTGAAATGTTTCATTTGGACGAATATATCGCGCTGCCGGAATCCCATCCGGCGAGCTTTCGCAAGTACTTGAAGGAGCGCTTCCTGAAATATGCGAGCGTCGGCCAAGCTTGGCTCATCAACGGGGAGGGCGATCCCGAGGAAACGGTGAAGCGGCTGAACGAGGAAATCGTCAAAGCGCCCGTGGATTTGGCCCTGATCGGGATCGGGGAAAATGCGCATATTGCCTTTAATGATCCGCCGGCCGATTTTGATAACGATTCGCCTTATACGATCGTGAATCTCAGCGATACATGCAAGAGCCAGCAGGTAAGGGAAGGCTGGTTTGCATCGAATGAGGAAGTGCCCAAACAGGCGATTACGATGACGGTCAAGCAGATTTTGAAGAGCCGCCATATCGTATCGGTCGTGCCTCATCAGGCGAAAGCGGCAGCCATCCAGAATACGATTCAAGGCGGGGTCGATAATCGGGTGCCGGCTACCATCCTGAAGACGCATCCCAGCTGGATGCTGTATCTGGATAAAGCATCGGCAGCGCCGATATATCAATGGGCTTAGGCAGGGGGGCACCTATGATGTGGCGTGGAAAGCTCCCGCACACCGGCGAGCCGGTTGAGGTAGAGTCGTCAGACGGACGGATCGCGGCTATACGACGGTTAGGTCAAGGGGATAAGACGGCGTTGCTGCCCTGGATCAGCAGCGGCTGGATCGATGTACAGGTCAACGGCTTCGGCGGATACGATTTGAATGGAACCGTGACGTCGAAAAGCGACATTGAAGGCGTGACGAGGGCGCTGCATCGGTGCGGGGTCGCCGCATACTTGCCGACGGTCATCACGGGCAGCTACGACCGGATGCGTCAAGCATTTCAGGCATTGTTCAAGTATGCCGGGTCCAAGCAGTTCGGGGGCGCCTCGATTGTCGGCATTCATATGGAAGGCCCCTATCTTTCCGATGAAGACGGCAGTCGCGGGGCGCATCCGAGGGAGTATATCCGGAATCCGGATTGGGATGAGTTTCAACGGCTTCAGGATGCGGCTGGCGGGCTTATCCGGATGGTGACCCTCGCGCCGGAGCGCGAAGGCTCGGTTCCATTTATAGAGAAGGTAGTCAAGGCAGGTGTTATCGTCGCGATCGGGCATACGATGGCAACCGGCGAGCAGATCGATCGAGCGGTGCAGGCAGGGGCAACGGTTTCGACGCATCTGGGGAACGGCTCGCAGCCCGTTTTGCCGCGCCACCCCAACTATATTTGGGACCAGCTGGCGAACGACCGGTTATGGGCCACCTTTATACCGGACGGCCACCATCTGGCGCCCCCTGTGCTGAAAGCGATGCTGCGGGCGAAACGGGACAAAGCGGTGCTTGTCAGCGATGCCGTCATGTTCGGCGGCATGGCTCCCGGAAGGTACAGCAGCCTCATCGGAGGCGAAGTCGAGCTGACGGCGGACGGGCGTCTGCATACGGTAGCAAATCCGGCGATACTGGCCGGATCGGCTTCTTCGCTGGAGGTTGGCATTGCCAATGCGATCCGCTATACGGATATGACGCTGGCGGAAGCGGTAAGCGCGGTCACGGTCCGCCCGGCTATAGTGCTGGATATGCCGCAGTTGGGCGGGCTTGCGATCGGGAGCCCGGCGAACCTGACGCTGTTCGACTGCGATACGGACGGATCGGGCATGGTGGTCCGGGAGACTGTTGTAGCAGGAGAGACGATGTACGGTCCTGTTTGATGAACCAACACAAAAAAACCATCCCTGTCGAGCGTTCATTGCGCCAGCTCGCACAGGGATGGTTTTTCTTTGATGTTATCTTTCGATATGCTTCACGAACCAGCGGACGATATGACTCAAGCGTTTGACCCGCAGATGCGGATGGCCGCTGCGGGACAGGTTATGATCCGCGCCGGGGAAGCGAATCAGCTGAGTTTCACGGCCCAGTCGCTTCAAGGCGATAAACAGCTGCTCCCCTTGCTCGATCGGGCAGCGGAGGTCCTGTTCGCCGTGAAGGATGAGCAGCGGTGTGCTGACATTCTTCACGTAAGCGAGCGGGGAGTGCTTCCACAGCTTGTCGAGATCGTCCCAAGGATTGCCCCAGATTTGATCCTGGGTAAAGGTATACCCGATATCGCTGACGCCGTAGAAGGAAATCCAGTTCGATATCGAGCGCTGGGTTACCGCAGCCTGGAACCGGTCGGTATGACCGACGATCCAGTTGGTCATGAAGCCGCCGTAACTGCCGCCGGTCACGCCGAGACGGGAAGCGTCGATATAAGTGTAGGTATTCACAACATAATCCACGGCTTCCATCAGATCCTGGTAATCCCGCCCGCCGTAATCGCCTCTGACGGTATTGACGTGGACTTGACCGTATCCATGGCCGCCCCGCGGGTTGGTATAGAAAACGGCATAGCCGGCTGCTGCCAGCAGCTGGAACTCATGCATAAACGTGTGTCCGTACATGGCTTGCGGACCGCCATGAATCTCCAGCACGGCCGGGACCTTGGCGCCTTCCGCGAAGCCGGCAGGCTTCATGATCCAGCCCTGGATTGGCCAGCCGTCCGACGTACGGAATGTAAAGGACTCGGGCGTGCTTAACGTAAGCTCGTTCCACAGCTCCTCATTGCAGTTCGTCAGACGGCGTTCCTTGTTGCTGCCTGTAGTGAAGCTGAACAGATCGCCAGGCTGCAGCGGGTCGGCAGCGGCAAATATCACGTTCTCTTCCGGTGTCAGTGCGAATTGGTACACCTCGCGTTCACCTGCCACCACAAGCTCGAAGGAGGAGCCGTCCAAGGCAAAACGTCCAATATGGACGCCCCCATCCTGGCTGAGCTGGACGTAAACCGATCGGCCGTCCTTGCTGAACAGGGGAGGCGTTCCCGCTCCGGCTCTCATGTCGCTGACCGCGGCGTGCCCGAGCTGAACGTCCATGTCCGTGAAGAGGACGCGGGCTTCTCCGCCCGAGAGCGGAACCAGGTGGATTTTGGTCAGCGTGGCAAACCCGCAGCTGAGATCGCTGGCAAGCATGAGTACATGCTGCCCGTCCGGGGTGAACGCAATGGAGCCGATCGAGAGGGTTCCGTCCGTGATTTCGGTTACCGATCCGCTGGACAGGTCCATGACAAACACATCGTTCGTCAAGCGAAGATCCGGGTTCGTGAAATGCTCCGTGGCGAGGGTGCTGCTGTAAGCGATGCTGCCGCCGTCGGGTGACCAGGCAAAGGCATATACGTCAAAATCTCCTTCGGTGATTGGTTTGCATTCTTCCGTAGCCGGATTCACGATATATAGATGATGTCGGCGTTCATTCCATAATCCGGGGCCATCGGCTTTATATTTAATGCGGTTAATGATTTTTTCTTCCGGCAGCTTGTGCTTGTCGTCCTTGTCTTTCTCTTCGCTTTCGGTAGATTCAGCCGCTTCGGCTTCGCTCCGAACCAGCAGACGCGAGCTGTCGGGCGACCATTTAAATGCGCTGACGCCGTGCTTCAGGTCGGTAGCGGGGCGGGCTTCCCCTCCGTTGGCAGGCATGATCCATACCTGTGGCTTATCGCCCTTTTTGCGCAAGAAGGCAAGCTCAGACCCGTCGGGGGACCAAGCGGGTGCTGCATCGGCTTCGCCGGAAGTGAAGGGAATATCCTGATCGCCGCCTGCGGGAAGCAGGCGGATATGGGAACGGTAACCGTCGTGCTTTTCGCTGACGGACTTATGTACATAGGCTATGGCCCCGCTTGCGGGGGATACGACAGGGTCATTCACCCAGTGCATCCGGTACAAATCCTCGGGCGTTATAAGTCGCTTATCAGTCATGAATCATCCTCCTAATCTTCTTGTGAGTTAAATCTCATTATCCCAGATAATGGCATGGAAATCTAGATAAAATAGAGGGGAAGGATGTGAACGTTTCGATCCAAATGCTAGTAAAACAGAGGAGGATTTACAATAATTTTGGGCTGTAATCGAGGATTTGGAGACAGAGAAGAGCTTGTTATTCTTCAACTGGTCAATTTATGACATGAACCGTACCCGAGAATCTCGATAGGTGTCCCCTTCTCTTTTTGTTATAATTGAGATAGACTCTCAATTAGGAGTATGCAAATAAGACCAACTATATATAGCTCGGGAGGAAATCAGATATGAACGTAAGTGAAGCTATCCGCACGCGCCGCAGCCTTGGCAAGGTCAAGCCTGACGCCGTACCGCAGGAGTTGATCGAACAGATCGTCGAAGCAGGAACCTGGGCGCCGAACCACAAGCTGACGGAGCCGTGGAAATTCTTTGTCATGCAAGGGGAAGGCCGCGACGTGCTCGGCAATGCCCTGGGGGATATTCAGGTGGCCGGCGGCGACGATACGAGCGAAGAGGCCGTGAGCGCAGCGCGCGAATCGGGACGTACGAAGGCGTACCGCGCTCCGGTCGTCATCGGTGTGGCGGTTGAGCCGTCGACGGATCCGAAGGTGATTGAGCTGGAAGAGTACGGAGCGGTATTCGCCGGCATCCAGAACATGCTGCTGCAAATTCACGAGCTGGGTCTTGGCGCTGTGTGGAGAACCGGCGAGCCGTGTTTCCACGCGTTGATGAACCAAGCGTTCGGATTGAAGCCTGACGATAAAATGCTGGGTTTCCTGTACATCGGATATCCGGACATGGAGCCGAAGCAGGGGAAACGTCAACCGGCCGCGAACAAGACGGTATGGCTGAATAGTGCTGCAGACCTGTAGTTGATCTATCCCCGGCCGCAAAAATCCGGTATAATGGACCCTAAGTTTATCGAAGGGTGCTGGGCATCCGGGGGATTGACACTAGGGGAGTGTACATGGATGAAATTTCGGTTTAAACAGTGGGATCTGGGGAGCAAATTTATTTTTATCGCCACCTGTTTGGCGATAGCCTCTTTCTTTTTTAAATGGCTGGATATCGGCGTGGCTGCGGAGAACGGCTTTATGCAGGGCGGCGTGTTGTTCATCGTATGTTTCATCTATCCGTTTTTGAAAGTGGTTCGCGAGAAGAAGATGAACAAGCTGATTGCCTACGCTTTAGCGCTGGTCGCTATTTTCCTGACCATGATGTACGTGTCGTCCAAGACCATTGATTTTTTTGGAGAGACGATCAGAGGGGCGGCCGCTGGGCCGTATCTGTTTCTGGCGGCATGCGGGCTGCTGACCTTCGGTATTTTTAGACGCAAGGATTAAAACGATAGGTTACATGCATATGCCGTAACGATTAATAAAGGGCCGAGCCTACAGCAGCATGCTGCTCATAGGACGGCCCTTTTTGGCGATGAATGATGGGTTCAGCTATGGTGGAGAAGCGCGAATCTGCTGATCGAAACGGCGTAGACGATGATCAGTACGACGGCAAGCCTCTTGGCGCGGCTGTTCAGTTTGAAGGCGGCGGACAGTCCGTTATTCACGATATTTCCGACGAAGAGAACGAATGTGATGGCAAGTGCGATTAAGGCAACGATAAGCATGGCTTTTTCCATGGGGTCATATTCCTCCTGATAAACGGCCGCAAAGCCTGTTTTTCCTGTATCTGTTCCCATTGTATCCGACGAAGTTTAAACCCCGTTTAAATGCAGTTAAAAAATGTCCGCAGCCCTCGCAAGGGCTGTAACGTTGAGCGGGATACTGGGATTTTGATATACTGGAGAAAGCGGCCCAATAACCGCTGCATTACATATACAGGAGGGATTTCAGAATGGCCAATCAAACTTTTACCGATGGACCTACTTTGAATGACGGCGTAAAAATGCCGTGGCTGGGCCTTGGCGTATGGAAGACCAAAGAAGGCGAAGAGGTTATTCAGTCCGTAAAATCAGCAATCGCTGCAGGGTACCGCAGCATCGATACCGCTGCCATCTACGGCAATGAAGAGGGCGTAGGGCAAGCCATTCGCGAATCCGGAGTTTCGCGGGACGAGCTGTTCATCACCACCAAGGTATGGAACGATGACCAGGGTTATGAGAAGACGCTGCAAGCTTTTGAGACGAGCCGCAAGAAGCTGGGGCTGGATATCGTTGATTTATATCTCGTGCACTGGCCGGGTAAAGATAAATACCTCGAGACGTGGAAGGCATTGATTCATCTGCAAAAAGAAGGCCTCGTTCGTTCCATCGGCGTCAGCAATTTCCAAATCCGCCACCTGCAGCATATCATTGAGGATACCGGCGTGGTACCTGTCGTCAACCAAGTGGAATTGCATCCGCTGCTTTCCCAGAAGGAGCTGCTGGGCTATGCACGCGAGAATCATATCGTTCTGGAAGCTTGGAGCCCGTTGATGCAGGGCAACCTCGATCAACCGGCGCTGGCGCAGATCGCGGAGAAATACGGAAAAACCACGGCGCAAGTCATTCTGCGGTGGGACATTCAGAACGGCGTCATCGTCATTCCGAAATCGATTAAAGATCATCGGATCCGTGAAAACGCCGGCATCTTCGATTTCGAGCTTTCCGCAGAAGATATGGCTGCTATTGACGGCTTGAACCAAAACAAACGTTTCGGCTCCAACCCGGATGAGTTCCTGTTCTAAATTTCGTTTTCATATAAAAAAGCGAGCACCAGCCCTGAGTGAGGGAAGTGCTCGCTTTTTTTTGCGTATTCAATAGCAGGTGAAAAGCCCCTTTGGCATTATCGTCTTTCCTGGTCGTCCTCCGGAAACAACGGCTCGCCCATCGTGCCGAGCTTCCCTTGCACCAGGTCCTCATGCAGCCTTCTTAACCAGTTCAGGTCGGTCTTGGCGTGCTCATACATCCCGATCATCAGGTGCTGCGTGCTGCGGGGGACGATATGCTGGTGCTCCACGTATAGTTGGTACGCCTGGTTCACCCGGTGTTCGGCTTCCCGGATCCGGGTCTGCAGGATCGGGGCCAGAACGGCGGGGTCTGCGTGGCGAGAGAAGGGCAGCGCCATATACAGCGGGTGGTGCACGGGCTCGATGTCCCTGAATTTCTTGAGCAGCAGCTGTTCAAAAAGCTTGCGTCCGGATTCCGTGATCCTGTAGATGGTTTTATCCGGACGGCTGTCGCTTTGGATGGTTTCCACGGCCTCGATGAATCCTTTCTCGGCGAGCCGGTCTACCGCGTAATAGAGGGAGCCCATCTGGAGCTTGGTATATTGATCCATGCCCCGATCCTTCATCTTGGTCCGGATCTCGTACGGATGATGGTCTCCTTCCAGCAGCAAGCCTAGGATGGCCAGCTTCATGGACATGCCGTCAGGCTCCCTTAGCCTTGGCGGGAACGGTCACCCGTTCGTTGCCCATCATAAGGACGAACACAAGCGCCAGCACCGCCGGCACAAGCGCCCACATGAACGTGTTCGCGATGGAATCAGCCAATGAAGCCGTGATCTGTTCGCGCACGTTCGGTGGGAGCTGCCCCATCACTTCAGGTGAAAGGACGGCGTCCGCATTTAACTCGGCACCGGCCGGCGCGTTTCCTCCGGCTTCCGCGAGCCGGTTGTTCAGGCCGTTGCGCTGGATGATCCCGAAGATTGTAATCCCCACCGTCATGCCGAAGGAGCGAAGGAAGGAGTTCGTCGATGTTGCCGCGCCGCGCTGTCTGGCATCAAAGTTATGGATGGAGGCCATGCTGAGCGTGGAGAACGAGAACCCGACGCCAAAGCCGGTCAGGACCATGAAGAGCGTTAACAGGTAGCGCGGCGTGTCCGGGCTTATCGTGCTCAGGCAGAAAATGCCTGTGATAAAGCACAAGACGGACAGGATCATGATGTTTCTAAACGAAGTCCGGGTCGTCAGCATACCGCCGCCTTGGCTCCCGAATACGCTGCCGAGCATCATCGGCATCAGAATGAGGCCCGAATTGGTTGCCGAACCACCGTACACTCCGCTCACAAAGATCGGGATGTAGATGGTTGCCACGATAAACGTTGCTCCATAGAACAAGGCAACGATATTGCTTGAAGCAAACAGGCGTTTACGGAACATTTGGAATGAAATAATGGGTTCGGCTGCTCGGGTCTCTGCGAACAGAAACACGATAAACAAAGCAATGAATCCCCCGAACAAGCCCAGAATTTGCGGAGAATCCCAAGCATAGGTTTGCCCGCCCAGCTCCAGACCGAACATCAGACAGATGATCGCGCCTACAAGCGTTGCAGCCCCCGTCCAGTCAATCTTTTGCTTGGCATGGGAACGGGACTCCTTGTAGGAAGTCATGATGAAGATAAAGGATATGATCCCGATCGGAACGTTGACATAGAATATCCATTCCCAGCCGATGCTGTCGGTGATAAAAGCACCCAGCAGCGGTCCCATGATGCTGGAGGTGCCGAATACGGCGCCGAGCAGACCTGTCATTTTACCGCGCTTCTCCGGCGGGAACAGGTCAAACACGATGGTAAACGCAATCGGCATAAGAGCACCGCCGCCGATTCCTTGAATCGCCCGGTAAATAATAAGCTCTGTCATATTGTTCGCCATCCCGCAGAGGGCGGAACCAATCAGGAAGACAACCAGTCCGAATATAAAGAACCGCTTCCGTCCGTACATATCGGACAGCTTTCCGAATATCGGCGTGCCGGCCATAACGGCAACCATGTAGATCGAGGTTACCCAGACGACTTGGTCGAAGCCCTGAAGATCGCGGATAATCGTCGATAACGCGGTCGCTACAATCGTGTTATCGATGGCGGCCATGAAGATGCCGAGCAGCAGACCAGCCACGACCAATTTGATGTTGCTTTGTTGTGCATTCATGTTAAGGATACTCCTTTTCCTTATTCAACTATGTACATATTATTCAAATTTGAATAATTCGGTGGTTATATTGTAGCCGGATTAACAGAAGTTGGCAAGATGTTGAATGTAAGGCCTGTCTCTACATTTTGCACAAGAAAAAACAAGGTCAACCCTATATACGGGATGACCTTGAGATTATCGGGCGACAGCCGCCGGAATGTCGTTGCAATCAAGACCCTTGTCGGCAGATTCGTTTCGAAGCGGCTGCGTGGTTCGGATATTTTTCAGCTCTGCATGTTTCGTGTGGTACGGCGCACAGGATAATGAAACGGCGATCAAGCGGATGCTTGTTTCCACAGGGGCCTCGGGTAAGGCATGACAGAGATTCGGCTGGCGATGGTAGCGTCTAACAGTTCATCTGGGGCGATTTCGGATCCAACTGCATGAATTCGATCCGGTTGCCGTCCGGGTCCCTGGCCCAGCACTGCCAGTTGAAGTCTTTTCCTTGAACCGGCTGGACGTCCAGCTTCACGCCCTGCTTGCGAAGATGCTCCGCGATGCGCTCGATGTCTTCCACCTCAAGGCAGAGATGTGAGAATCCGACGGGCCGCTCTACACGGGCCGGTTTGTTTTGTCCGCCGTAAAACAGCTCGATAAACTGTCCATCACGTACCTTAATATACTCGATCCACGGTTCGCCCTGGTCATTGGGAATATCAAAAGCACGGGTAAAACCAAGCACATTACAGTAAAAATGAAGGGATTTCTCCATATCGGCAACATCGAACGCCAGATGGGCAATTCCTTTAATCATGACGGCATTCCTCCTCGGTATGTATTCGAAGCATGAGAGATAAGATGATTTCTTATGTCCATTGTAACGCATTCTGTATACGCTTCCATATATATTTGCGGCATCGGGGAAATAAAACCGGGATCCTGGCTGAGCCGATCCGTCATGTAATGTATAGCCTTCTATCGTTATGCCGTCTTGGGATGCCAAAAACCCGAGGCCCGTGATAACAGGCTTCGGGTTCGGGGACATCGACGTGCGCTTGCGGCACGACAATTCATTCAGGCGGGTATCATGCTGCGCACAGCATGGTAAAGCTGCGATACTCGTTGTATTCATGATTCCAGAAACCGCTATGTTTCACCTAACAGCTTTGTAAATCGAGTTTTTTAGTCTGAGAATTGCCCCTAGCGCCTGTGATGCACAGGAACTTCTTTACGACCCTGTTTCATAGGTGCCTGGCATAATGGACAAGCCTTGCTTTCCCGATCCCTCCTGTTAGCAGGGATACGTGCGTTGACTCGCTGCCAGCCCTTGCAATTAGGGCTGGTGCACAGCCATACGTCGACGATCTCCGTCGCAGCGGGAGCAGACGGAGACTGCGGCTCGGGAGTAGGACTCGACCCTGTCCGTGAAACTGAAGCGAAACGTTGGCTCGTCTGGTTAGCGGCGCTCCCGAACCTTCGCCCGGCAGAAGAGGAAGGCGATGAAGGCTTGGCCGAGGTTTCTATGCGGATCGTACGTTGCGCCGTAAAGGCTGCGCGGGCCGTTGACCCTGCGCCTTTGTTCGGTATGCTGTTGCCCTGTTTGCTCTGTTCATCCGTGAGGAACACGTCCCGGAAGAAGCGGGAAACCTCCGCTTTCCGTCCGCGATAAAAGCCCGGGGAACTGATCACCAGTTCATCCCGTGCTCGGGTGATGGCAACATAAGCCAATCTGCGTTCCTCTTCCAGCGCATCCAAGGCCTTATCCTCTTTGTCCGACAGCGGGCGCTGATCGTCCCTGCGCTCGGCGTCCAGAGCGGACGTATGCGGCAGAATGCCTTCGCTCGCTCCGATCAGGCACACGGAGGGAAATTCCAGCCCCTTGGATTTATGGATGGTCATTAAGCGGACGGCATCGGCATGCTCGTCCCTTTTCATGGCCGCCATTTCCTTATGGATGATGATCAGCCGGTCGACAAATCCGACGAATTCAGCGATATCGCCAAAGCGCTTCGCGGAAGCCTCCAGTTCATCCAGCCCCTCTTGAATGAATTCCTTATGGAGGGTAATCTCCTGCCGCTCGTCGGCCTCCAGGAATTTGTCGTAGAATTGCCGCCTCATTTCCTGCACGGCCTGAAGGGGCTCCATCGCCTTCAGGCTCTTGATGAGCTTGGAGCGTTCCCTTATATTCTCGATCTGAAAATCCTTCAGCCCGGGGAAGGAGAGGAGGTGCGATAGAGGCCCTTTCTTGGGCCGCGGAGCATCCTGTTGCCGGATGAAAGCCATGCCCTTGTCGCGGTTGATGTACAGCGTATGAAGCATGCCCTCCATCGCCGTAAAATTGCGCCGGTCCAGCGACAGCCGCAGATGATCCATGAGCGGCTTGACGATCCACTGCTCGTAGAACAGATCCCCGTTCTCATAATGAATGAACGGAATTTCCCGCATCACGAGCTGCTCGAAGATCGCCCGGCTGTTGTTTGCGGTGCGATAGAGAATAGCATGGTCGCGGTACTGCTTCCCGTGCTCCCGGACCTGCTCGGTGATATGGGTCAGCAGCAGCTCCGCTTCTTGATCGGGATCGCCGGGTCGAAGGTAGAGCGGCACGCTGCTGCTCTTGCGGGTCGACCGCAGCTGCTTGGGGCGCCGCCGTTCATTGACGCGGATAATTTCGTTCCCCAGCCCGACGATCGAGGAGAGGGAGCGGTAATTGATATCGAGCGTCACGACCTTGGCCCCGGGAAACGTCTGGTCGAATTCCAGGATGAATTCGTTGCGCGCCCCGTTGAAGCCGTATATGGTCTGGTCATCGTCACCCACAACCATTAAATTGCGGTGCGGGGCGACGATTTTTTTGAGCAGCTCATAAGGCAGCAGTCCCGTATCCTGGAACTCGTCGACCATGACATAACGGTACCGCCTCTGAAGGGAGGCGAGCAGTCCGGAATCATGGGACAGCAGACGATAGGACAAGACCAGAATGTCGTCGAAATCCATCTGGCCATGCTCTTCCTTCCATGCTTCATACCGGGCAAAAATCTGCCGCTGTTCAACCTCGGCAGGCGTTTTGACAGGCATCTCGTCAAGTCCGGTCATACTCATCCGGTGGGCGGACCACAGCGATAGCAGCGTCTCGGCTTCGTAGCTATCCTGCAAGCCCATGTCCCGCAGGATGCGCTTCATGATAAATTGCTGATGCCTGGCGTTGCTCAGGATTTCCTGCTTATAGCCGCGGGTTCGCAGCAAGTACAGGAAGAAGGAATGGAAGGTTCTGGCCGTTACTTTGGCGGTTTCGCTGGATCTCAAGCCGGGAAGCGCCATGATGCGCTCCTTCATCTCGGTCGCCGCCTTGGAGGAGAAGGTGACAAGCAGGATGGAAGACGGGTCGACGCTCTTGGCGGCAATGAGGTAGCCTGTCCGGCTGACCAGCACGGAGGTTTTGCCGGAGCCTGCGCCGGCAAGCGTAAGCAGCGGTCCTTGCGTATGTCGTACGGCCTGAATCTGGGCGCGGTTCAGCAGCAGTCCCTGGGATTCCAAGCCGCGAAAAAAAGCCGCATCCGGCGCGTCATCGCGGATCAGGTCCCGGCTGTTCTCAAAGGAAGCCAGCTTCGCAAACGGAATATCCTGACGCTCACCGCCGTACGGGCGTTTATAAAAGGGTATGGATGTCATGAAATTCACCAATCATTTCGTATTTCGTTTATCGTCTTACCAGTTTAACGGATTCTCGGAAGTCTGGCAAAGTGCAGGATATGGGTAAGCGCATGGGCGAAGCTCTTATGATTCATGGCATGAATCATCGTTCATGAGGGTTATGACCATAAGCTTCACTCGCAACTTGATAGAGGGAGAAGGTGTTATATTAAGTAGGAATGTTCAAGAGTATCCATAATCCATGTAGAAGGAGGGATGTCATGTTGGTTGTTATTGCTTTGTTGCAGCTCATCATGATCGGCATTTTGCTGAACATCAACAGCAAGCTGAAGCCGCGCGATTATATTGCTGATGCGATGGAGAGGGACCGCCGGATCCGGGAAGAGCGGGAGAAGAGCAGCAAATGGAGTTATGGTCACACGAGGCAAGCGCAGGCAGCAGGGATCATTCATGACCTGAATCTTTTATATGACTAACGAAAAATCCCGGACTTGCCATGAAGGAAGAAGTCCGGGATTTTTTGCTGCCCTATGTCATTGTGCATATCGTGCGCATCGATCCCTGGACGCACGGAGCGTGGCCGGGGCATGCTCAGAGGGCCGGCGGCCTCATTTCATGTTCGTCAGCCAGTTGCAGTATATGGCACTCGCCATAAGACCATCACTCGATCCAATTCCACAGCCGCACTTCCCCGACCCGCAGATCGTGGACCCAGGATACCTCGCGCAAGGTCAGCAGCTCTTTGACAGGGCCGGTAATGACGGCGCCATAGAGGCGAACGCCGTTCTGTTCCACGTAAGCTAAAGAAGCGTCCACGTCAATGAAGGGAGCCACCCGTTCGGCAATCAGGTCATACTCCTGCAGAAGCCGCAGCGATTTGATGAAGTGCTCATTCCGCAGCTCCCCGTCCCCGTAGGTGTCTACAGAAGGGTAATGTCCGCCGCTGAGGGTGGTCTTGCTAAACCATCCCGTTTTTTGCTCCTGATAAGAGGTCACTGTCAAATCGTCATGATGCCAGACGGGATAAGAAGGAAAGCCGACAGGATGGGAGATTACGCCGTCTCCGCCGCTAAATCGGTCATCCGGCCCGGTATCGACGGCAAACCAGACGGCCTCCACATTCCGGTCTTCGAATTGTTTCAGCAGCTCGTCGGTCGTGAAGAAACGGTTAAACGATACATAAGCCTCGGCCACGGTGCCTTCGGGAAGCTTTTCAAGCCTGGACCAATCGCCGCTCTTTGCAGAGGAGGTGCCAGCGTTCTGCTCATTTGACTGTTCGTTGGGTTCTTCTTGATTCGCGGAAGAAGTCTCCGCAGAGCTATCCGGCCGGTAGAAAATCTGCGATGAACCCGAGCTGCCATTATTCCAATCCACATCGACGGACGGCAGCCCGAACAGGAAGTTGACGGTGTATTCGCCGACGGTCACGCGTTCGCTCCCTACCTGTTTGTCTATATCTCCGTACACTTCCTGCCGGAAGAAGGCTCTGACCTGGCTATTTAAACGTACGTCGATATTAGGCTTCGAGATCGAGATGGCGGAAGCGATGGCATCCCGATATTTATCGTTGCGGCTGGGATCGCCGACCCCGTAAAACAGCGCCGTAATGATCGAGCTGATGACGAATATCGCCAGAAACGCCGATATCACCGTCAACGTATTGGAGATTCGGGCCCGCCATTTGCCCCGGCGAACGATTCGCTTTTCTTTCTTGGGCGAGAGGCCGGTCTGGCCGTCAGCGGCATGCGGGGTGCCGGCATCGCTCGAACGCTCGTTATCCATGATCTCGTTCACGTAAGCCTGGTATTCCTCCAGCTTCTCCATTTCCCGTTCGATTTCGTTTTTTTCCTCGTCACTCAGCTTGCCCTCCGCATAGTCCTTCAGCCGCTGCCTGAATTCTTCGCTCATAAATTCCCGTCCTTTCGTTTCATGTCCCGCAGCCGCTGCCTGGCCCGAAATAACGTGATCTTGATATGGGATAAGGTGATGCCCATAATATCCGCCGCCTCCTGGTAGGTGAATTGATGAAAATCGACCAGGAGCACCGCTTGCCGCTGCTTCTCCGGAATATCGGCCAGCATCCGTCCGAGTTCTCTGTGGACTTCTTGCTGGAGCAGGATGTTCTCGGGCGTATTCCGGTCTACCATCTGATCGAAAAATTCCGCGTCCCGGACGATGCTGCGGCTCGCCTTGCGCTGATAGTCCACGTAAGCGTTATGGGCAACCCGAAACAGCCATGGCTTGATTCGTTCTTCCTTCCAATCCTCGAGATACAAATAAGCCCGGTAAAAGGTTTCCTGCACCAGGTCTTCGGCCGTATGGTGATCGTAAGAGAGGGAGTACAAGTAACGATACACGTCTTTCACGTAAAATTGATAAATCGATTCCAGACTGTTCAGTTTCATGTCCTCCCCTCTATGTAACACACGTATAACCAGGGCATAAAGTTACAGCTAGGCTGTGAAAAAATGACACGGGGCTTTAACCCGTAAATCGCAAAAGCAAAAGCAAAAGCCCGCCAAATGAGCGGGCTTCCGATAGCATATGAAGGGCTGCAGGGTGCCGTAAACGGTGGGGCTCACGCGCCTCTGCAGCATTCGGACATCACTTATTGTTGATGTAGGCCGTAAGCAATTTATACTGCTTGCTGTCTTTTTCGGCATAGTCCAGCGCCGTCTTTCCGGAAGCGTCTTGAAGGGAGGCATCTGCCTTGTGCTGGTTCAGCAGCTTGTCGATATAGAAGTCATTCTTGTGGATGACCGCCAGATGAAGCGGAGTCTGACCTTCGAAATTCGGCAGGTTGTAATCCAGCTCTCCGGCTTGTCCGTCCATCTGTACAAACGGGTCGTAAAGGGAAGAATCGCCGTCTAGAATCAAATAATGCAGCAGCCCGTTGCCGGTGGTTTCATCTTGCGAATACAGCCTCGCTTCACCGGCAGCGATAACGATATAAATCTTTTGCATATTCAATTCGCCGTTGACTTCGATCAGCTTGCCGAGGTTTTTCACCAAATGACGCTCGTGAGCAGGCGCTCCTTCGGACTCGGAAGGCGCAGTCGGGCCGACCGGGATCGCCTCTCCATTCGAGGATTGGGGAATAATTCCGATTCCCTCGGGACCGACAGAGCCGACCCGATATCCAAGCGCTTCCGAGAAGTCCCGCACGGGGACATACAGCTTGTTCTGTATGACTACCGGAGAATCCGACAGCCGGGCTTCCGATCCGTTGACCACAATTTTGGATTGGGATGGAAATGCCTTCAGATAAACGGCGGCACCAACGGCCGTACCGGCTGTCAGCGCCACGCCGACGATCGCGCCGAGTGCAAAAGCAGGAACAGAAGAGAAGCGTTTTTTCATAATATCCTCCCATGATCACATATGGACTTTTACTCCATTATATACCAATGTGGCGTTATCTCCATTGAATATCCGGATCCAATACGACGATTCTCTGCTCATCGACAGCCTTTTTCAGCAGATCTTCCTTCAGCTGCTTCGTGCTGGTTATGACGTCAGGCTGGTTTGTCTTCATTTCCGTCGTCAGTTTATTCATGAATCGTTCGATCGATAGCATGTCCCGATATTCCGGCGGGGAGTAGTCTTCCCAGTACTGATCTTCGCTGATGCCCATCGCATCCAGCATGCGCATGTGCTGCTCTTGCACTTGTCGCGGCTGGCTCTCGAGCGCTTCCCGAAGCTGCCTTGCCCTCTGAGCCCCATCCTCCAGGCTTGCCGCAACGCCCTCTTCATCAGCCAGCTGAAGCATCAATTCCTTTGCTGCCATGTCTTTAAGGAGCGCGGAGTCATCAGGTAGGGGGGTGTCACTCTTTGTGAGGTTATCCTTGTAGGCGGTTAAATGTGTACGCGTGATGTAGGTGGCGCCGACTTGAATCAGCGCCTGACCGTTCAGGCTGTCGTTCATGCGGTGCTTCCCGCCTGAGCGATCGGAAGCATCGGTAAAGTACAGGATGGTGCTTATCGTCAGGACGCTTGCTATGGCGATGCTAAGGATGGCGATGAATTTACGGTTTAATTTCATGCAGTCATTCCTCCTGGCATGAATGTATGGAAGCTTCGATACTAATATAGACGTTTTACCAACCTGAAAGGTTCTACAAAAATATGAAAAAAACGCCTGAAAGCACAACATCAAAGTGCTTTCAGGCGCAGGCGGCCACCGTGATCGGACCGGCTTCGGGAGCGATGCTTATTTGCGAAGCAGGCGAGTCTTATGCGCGTAAATGATCGCTTTGTCCGCGAGAAATGCCGCGTAGAGCAGCAGGAAGACCGCATAGGGAAATCCGGTGCCGTCCAGGCTCGGAACGAGCCATTCAGCGGCAATGAAATACAGCAGCGTCAGCAGCACCGGCAGCTGCCGCTTCAGACGGTATTTCCAGACGGACCAGATGATGCCGGCGACCCCGGCAAACAGCATGACCAGACGGACTGCATCCAATGCGGATTGCACGATTTTTCTTGCTTCCTCGTTTCCGATGGCAGCCGCATATTTGGAGGTGCGGCCCGCAAATATGCTTCGGAACAGATGAACCAATGGATTGCCCTCGATGTATCTGGATTCCAGCCACAGCGCGGCGAGATTCCACGGACCGGACATATACCTCAATTTATTGAACAGAGGGATGTTCAGCCACCATGGAGACAAGATGAGCAGGTATCCCGCGCTAATGAGAAGGATCCCCCCGGTTACGATCTTGACCGGACTGCGGTATTTGATCCAGAAGGCAATGAACAATACAGGATACAGCAGCGCCTGAAGGTTGTAGCAGGCCATAAGCGCCGTAAGCGCGCCGGCAGCCGCGTACCATCCCGCCTGCTTCAATTCAAGCGCTCCGATGACGGCGCAGACAAGAAGAAGCATCAAAGTTTGCATGGTCGTATCCGGCAGGATCAGGCGGACGGCGCCATAAGCCGGCCAGAATAGCGCATAGATCATGCAAGAGAGAAAAGCGATCCTCGTATTGAACATGTAGCGGGACAGCACAAACACCAAGTAGACGGAAAATGCATGAAACAAGCATTGGAGCAGCTGATAGCCGATCAGGGCAGCCTCCATGCTTCCGAATATGGCGGAAAGTCCGGCAATCATAAGCGGCACACCGGGCATGACGCTGGAGGCATGCTCTTCCAGGTCTCCACCGGGGTGGCTGATCATGGCCGCACTTTGGATATACCGTTCTTCGATCACGCTGCTTATGCTGGGTGAACGTTCATGAAGACCGGTCAGCACCAGCAGACATGACAACACCAGAACCGTCGCTATCAGTACCAGCAGCATCCTTCGCTGCACACGGTTTAAAGTCCATATGGAAAACAAAGGGTCCACTCCACTCTTTATATAATCTCTAGGGTTTAGATCAGAATACATACCCTTCTATATTAAAGAAAAAACGGGGAAATCAAAAGGCTCCGCCAAAACGGAGCCCATAAGTTCAAGTTACGCTGCAGTGATAAGGCCAATCCCATTTTTAAAAGCCGCTGTGATACTTATCGTCGCTGGATGAACGCTTCTTCGACGTGCCATCCCGCTGCTTTTCTTCCTGGCGCTCCAGCCTGGCGTCTTCCATCGGAATCGGGTCCACATGCTGCTCGCTCTCGAATTTGTCGAACAGGCTTTCTTGTTCCGTCGGATATTGTTCAGGGTGATCCATGTTGCCGGGACCATTGTGAAGCGGAAGATCCTTTTTCTTATCAGCCACCGATCTCACCTCATTTAACGTTGTGATACTACCTTTATACCTTATTTGAGGAAGTATCAAACATCCCAAAAGATGAGAAAGGCAGAGGGGAGGTGGTCTTTAAGAGGTCTCCAGGCCGGCTGCAGGCTGTTGCTGCGCTTCGGCTTTGAGCCTTAAATAACGGATAAACAGCTCAACGAGCTCCGGATCGAACTGCGTGCCCGAGCAGCGGAGCAGCTCTTCAATCCCTTCCTCGAAGGTTTTCGTTTTCTGGTAAGGGCGTTCGGTTGTCATCGCGTCGAAGGAATCGATAATGGTCAGCATCCGGCACAGCTTGGGGATTTGGCTGCCTTTGAAGCCGTGAGGATAGCCGCCGCCGTCATACCGTTCATGATGCAGTTCGATGTAAGGAACCAGTTCCTTGAACTTCTCGTTCGTTTCCGCGATGCGCTTGCCCCAGCTGACATGCCGTTTGACGGTTTCCCATTCGCCGGCTGTCAGCTTGTCCCGTTTGTTCAAGATTCCCCAAGGAATCTCCAGCTTGCCGATATCGTGAATGAGTGCCCCGAGCACAAAATTGCGCCGCTCCACGCTGTCAAGCCCAAGCACTTCGCTGATGTCCATGGCGTAGCGGAAGACCCGTTTGGAGTGCTTGAACGTATCCACGTCTTTATACAGGAACAGCTTCAGCTGCTGCTCGATGTCTCGGACGTCCTCCGCAAAGTCGATCTCGGATTCCTTTTCGGCGCCGCTTCCATATACATGCACGTTGTTTTTGCCCTGCTTCTTGGCATAATACAGCGCTTGGTCGGCAAGCTCGACAAGCTGCGACTTGTCATGAATATCAATCCGGTACGAGGCAACGCCGGCAGAGAAGGAGAGACAGCCGGACGGAAAAATCTCCACGCCGTCAAAATAGGTATCGTTCAGCTTTTTGCGGAGCCTGTTAATGAAGGAACGTGCCTTATGGTCATCATAACCCGGCATCAGGATCGTGAATTCCTCGCCGCCGAAGCGGGAGGCCACCACCTCGGCCGTTTCGGATTCCACCTTGAGGTAATTGCCGAGAAATCCGAGCAGCATGTCGCCTTTTAGGTGTCCGAATTGATCATTATATTTTTTGAAATCATCGATATCGATCATGGCCAGCGACAACGGCGTTTCATTGGTTTTGGCCTTCTTGATTTCGTCTTCCAGCAAATTTTCGAAATAGCTGTGGTTGTATAATCCGGTTCGTTGATCCTTGATGGCTTTCTCTTGTACCTGTTTATACATCGTGAAGAGCTGCTTGAAGGAATAGGACAGCATCACGCTGAGACCTATAAACAGGGTCAGCCCGAAAACGCCGTTATGTACGATGAGTATGGAGAGAACCAGCGAAAGAATGAGCGTGCTGAGGTAAACAAGCAGTGTATCTTTCATGAAGGTTTTCAAAATATCATATAACGATCCCTTGTATAACAGGTAATAGTAGAAGCCGACAAGGAATACGTTGATAACAAAATAAACAACCAACGCTGCAACATACGCACCAAATTGATCATTGTGAATAGGGCCTGCTTGTCCGCCCGCCATTTTGAAAATGAAGGAGGACCCGACAATCATCACGGTATACACGGAGAAATTAACAAAATGCTTCCAGAAGGGGATTTTTCTGTCGTAAAGCGCCATGGCAAGGGAGACAAACAGGATGACGGACAGCGCAAACGGTGCTCCATAGATAAAGATGCACGCCAGGTAAACAGAGGAATCCATGGACTGTAAATTACCCTCTGGCGGCAGCTGGAAGGTGAAGTAATTTAAGATGAGGGCGGCGCCTAACATCGCATAGACCCATACCCACTGGGAAGGAGTATAATGAAAGATTTCCCCTTGATGCACCAGCAGGAAGGTGGAACAGCCCAGAAGAGAAAGAAAAACAAAATACAGCTGTCCCGCAAAGCCTTGAGAGAACCTAGGACGCTTAAATATGGACATAAATGATTTCTCCTCAATAAAATCAATGGTGTATTCTCCACATTTTAAGGTATATTGCGATGCAAAACAACGAAAAAGATGTAAAAAAACAGGCTGAATTTTCCAGCCTGTTTCTTATGGAAGTCGATTATCCGAATCTGTAACCGGAAGTCAGAGCGACAACAACAGAAGCAACGATGATGGCATTCAATACGATGCGGGAATACTTGATTTTATCAGTTTTCTTCACAGTTCTCCCTCCTTTCCAGGTGGTATGATGTATGATCAATTTTGTGGTTCCACACGTTCATTGGTATCGGATTTCGGTCCCAATGCTTGCACGTTGGCGGTATTCTTCCCCACGGTCATCAGGTTGAAAATGTAGAGAAAGATGCCGACGTTCATGATGATATCTCCGATACTGATCACCTGTGTTCTTGGGTACGGCGGGGATAACGGTATAATGTCACCCAGAAACGGCAGGCGGGTAGAGGCGTCCATCAGATAATGCTTGGTGATGACGGTGCTGTTGCTCAGCATGTCCACGTAATAAGGATCCAGAACGGAAGCGGCGCTCATCGATACGGGCATTCTGCCGCCGTTAACCGCCATGACGAGGAAATTGAGAAAGACGCCGGCCAAAATGCTGCCAAAGCCCTTCTGGTCCCGGTTCATCCAAAGGAAGATCATGCCGGCGACGTAGATGAACATAAACACGTAGCTGCTTGCGGATGCCAGCCAGTCGGAATTCGCTTGAAAACGGAATATGAGCAGCTGTACGATCAGGAGAATTGGGAAGATGAGGCCGCCCTTCAGGCGAATCTTGCTGAATTGCTGCAGTCCGTGACGGAAACCGCCGCGTATCAGTCCGACAATTAACCCTAGTATAATGCCGTCAAATACCATGATAGAGTTCCTACTTTCATAGTTCATTATCTCTGTAATAAGATAGTTCGACAGCGAATTGGTAATTCCTTCAACAATAATCAAAATTTATGGAAAAATTTCGGAGGGGCTTAAAAAGCTTGTCCCATCCTGTATAAATCTTATGTTTCATGTACATTATAACAGAAAAAAAGGATAAATCTTCCTACTTTTTTCGTGTTTCTGTTGCAGAAAGGAGCAAATTTGCCAACTTTACATACCTACGGGGGGTATAGTAAAGTGATACTGTACGACATTTTACGATAGGAGGGCGACAGCATGAAACAAGTGACATTGACGGTGGAAGGCATGTCCTGCAACCATTGCGTGAACTCGGTGGAAGGCGCGCTGAAGAGTGCGGGAGCTTCTGGCAAAGTCGATCTTGCATCCAATACGGTGGCCGTCGAATACGACGAAACCAAAGTCAGCCTTGACGCATTGAAGGAAGCGATTGAAGAGCAGGGCTACGATATCGTGTCTTAACGACAGATTTCCTGCCATATTCCCTAGCCGCGAACTTTGGCTGAAATAAGAGCCGGCTGCTGAAGGCGATCGACAGCATGCCGGCTTTTTTGCGCTGCGGTCGCAGGCAACCAAGCTTGCACTGCCCAAGCCGAAGTTACATAATAAATGGAGCGATTCTGAAGAGCTTAAGGAGTGGATACCCGATGAATGACACGATTTCATTGCTGATGAACCATCGATCGATACGTAAATATTCGGATCGGCCCGTGTCCGAGGAACAGCTAAGGGCTGTCGTGGCAGCAGGCCAGATGGCATCAACCTCAAGCAACGTCCAGGCATACAGCGTGATTGCGGTTACCTCGCAAGAGAAGAAGCAGCGGTTGGCCGCTTTGGCGGGCAATCAGGCGTATATCGTGGAATGCCCGGTATTTCTGGTATGGTGCGCAGACCTGTATCGTTTGAAAAAAAGCGCAGAGGCGCATGTTGCGGATCAAGAGACGTACGAAGATTCGACCGAGAATTTCATCGTGGCCACGGTGGATGCCGCTTTGGCTGCGCAGAATGCCGCGATCGCGGCGGAATCGCTTGGTCTTGGCATTGTGTATATCGGCGGAGTCCGCAACTCCATTGCGGAGTTCTCCGAGGCATTGGAGCTCCCGGATTTGGTCTATCCGGTATTCGGCATGTGCCTCGGCTACCCGGATCAGGAGCCGGGGCTGCGTCCCCGGCTTCCGGTGGAGGCTGTCCTGCACCGTGACAGCTACGATCCGGCGGCCCTGGAAGAAGTAAAGAGCTACGACCGAATCTCTTCCGATTATTTGTCCAAACGCACCCATGGCAAGAACAGCGCTCCCTGGTCGGAGCTTATGGCCAAGCGACTGGCGGAGCCGGTCAGGCTGCACATGAAGGACTTCCTGAAGGGGAAGGGGTTTATGGGGCGTTAGAGATGAGTAGAGAGAGTGGGTGTGGCTCTCGTAAATCAATAGGGAGGGCTGGTACGGCTGCTCTCGTCGAAACTCCGGAGGGCCACGCTGTACATCGCGCGCGCACTGCTCCCTGTGCGCACGGTGCGTGGCCCGGTGCATGCTGTGTGGCTCCGGCTATAGGAACTACGCTTGGCGGCGAAAGCCAAGCCTGGCTGGGCGTGGGATCGGAGGAGTGGGAGACGCAGTGCTCTGAAAGTTTGCCTTAGCTTCAGAAGCTGCAAGCCGGAACGAGTTACGGACGGCAGCAGCAGTATCTATCGGACCTCACATCCGGCATGGCAGTATCGGACCTCAGATCCGTTATTTTCGCTATGGGCTCGTTTTTGCTCAATCTATCGGACACATGATCCGTTAAGCAGCGTATAATCCGAAAAATGAGAGCCTAATTTGGAGAATAACGGACCTCATGTCCGCCAGCATTCGAGAAATGGCGCTTTTGATCAAAATAAGGTCCGCTGAGTCCGCTAATGTGCAGCTATTTTGTGCATCGTACGCACTGTTCCCTGTGCCGACGATGCGTGGTCCGGGGCATGCTTGTACGGCTCCAGCTATAGGAACTACACTTGGCCGATAAAGCCAAGCCTGGCTGGGCGTGGGATCGGAGGAGTGGGAGAGGCAGTGCTCCGAAAGTTTGCCGTAGCTTCAGAAGCCGCAAGCCGGAACGAGTTACGGACGGCAGCAGCAGTATCTATCGGACCTCACATCCGGCATGGCAGTATCGGACCTCAGATCCGTTATTTTCGCTATGGGCTCGTTTTTGCTCAATCTATCGGACACATGATCCGTTAAGCAGCGTATAATCCGAAAAATGAGAGCCTAATTCGGAGAATAGCGGACCTCATGTCCGCCAATATTCGAAAAATGGCGCTTTTGATCAAAATAAGGTCCGCTGAGTCCGCTAATGTGCAGCTATTTTGTGCATCCTGCGCACTGCTCCCTGTGCCGACGGTGCGTGGCCCGGTGCATGCTTGTATGGCTGGTCGGCGCTAAGCGTGCCGCAATGTACAACGCCTGAGCGTAAGTCACAACGGGAAGCGTGGCCGCAATGTACAATGCCTGAACGTAAGTCACACCACAGGAAGTGTGCCGTAATAGGGCGACGCCTGAACGTAAGTCACAACACAGAAAGCGTGGCCCAATGTACAACGCCTGAACGTAAGTCACAACACGGGAAGCGCGCCGTATTGTACGACGCTTGAACGTAAGTCATAACACAGAAACGGGGCTGTCCCAAAAGGTCATGAAATACAGACCAAGGGACAGCCCCTTTTTCAGAGGGCTCCTTTTATACGAGATTAACTGATCAGGATGACATGCCGATTCATTTGCCGATTCCCTGCTGCCGGTATTGACCTGGGGTGATCCCTTCCAGCTTCTTGAACATGCGATTGAAGTAGGGAGGCTGATATCCTGCGGCCTCCGCGATTTCATGAATGCGCAGATCCGTGGTCAGCAGCAATTCTTTGCAGCGGTTCATGCGCACGGTCGTCAGGTAGTCCATATAATTCGTGCCCGTCATCTGTTTAAACGCTTTGCTCAGCTGGGATACGCTGACGCCGGCCTCCATGGCCATGGCATCCAGGGACAAGTCCTGCATCCCGTTCTGCTCGATTTGCTCCAGTACGTTTTCGACAAGCGATTTCATGGAGCTGTTGAAGTTCTTCGTCAGCTGATCGAGATAGGGCTCGATGATTTCTTTCTGGAACCAGTCCACGCAGGCCTTCGGATCGCGAAGCAGGGACAGCTGCTCCTGCAGGTTGGAGAAATTGTACACCTGGTACGGATTTAAGCCAGCCTGCAGCATGGAGCGGTGAACGCTCGTGATTAAACGCATGAGCCCATGGTGGACATGCCACTCCGAGCCGCCCCCGGCTTGAAGCGCCGTGACGAAGCGGCTCAGGGATCGAAGCGCGTCCCCCTGCAGCCCGAGGTTCAGGGTGTGTATGAAATCCTGCTCCAATTCCAGCGGAAAGTCGATCCAGTCGTTTTTCTGGGACAGCACCGTGTCCGCTTCCAGCAGCTGGCTGCCGGCATCGAAGGATCGGTAATGCAGCGCCCGCTTGGCCTGTTCCAGAATATGGGGAACATCGGTCCAGGTCGAGCTTGGCCCCCCCAGCACGATGGTTGCCGACATCCGCAGCGTATCGCGCAGGGCCCGCAGGATCTGATCGCACAGAAGCCTCATCATGCGTGTCTGTTCGTCGGCTTTAGGAGAGGCCGGAACGATCAGGATGACGCCAAAGGAGCCGTCGAAGAAATTGATGGGGTGCATATAGGCGCTAACGTCCTCTGCCAGCTCTTGAATCACGTTTAAAGCGGCATAGGTGAGAAGATGCTGATCGTTCTCCGTTAGCGGCGTCCGATCCTCCCCGTGGGTATGCTGCTGGAGAACGATCGCCGAGAACTGTTTATTCGTGATGTCAAGCTCCATCTCTTGCAGCTTAAGCACGTACTCGGACTCCGTCAGGTGGGCGGCTTGCCCGCTCAAGAATTGATTGATATAAGCCTCCCTGATCGCGGGCAAGGATCGCTTCCATTGATTTTGAAGCGTGTCATGCGAGAACCGGTACTGCTTCCACTCGTGTTCAATATATTCGAGCTCGTTGTACCGCGATGTCTGTTTGGCCTGATCGCCGCCAATCATATGCAGCATTTTTCGAATAGGGCGATACATCCTCTTGGAGGCAAACCAGCTTGCGCCCAAGGATGCCGCGAGCGCAAAAGCAAAGCAGATCAGGATGATATGGGTATACGGCTTCGTCGGAGCGATGATCGTGGACTGCGGCGTGCCGGATACATAGGTCCAATTCCGCTGCATTTTTTCAAATTGAACGGTATTCACCAGCCACACATCCTGATCGACCGGAACCTTCATCCGCAGACGATTCGTGCGATTGGCATTCTCCGGAAGCTTCAGCTGTTCCTGGATCGCGCTCATCGCCTTCGGCATGCTGCGGCTCATGCCCGATTCCCCGATGACATGGCCTTGATCGTCGAGCAGGAACGATAGATTCTCGCTGTTGCGAATCACGTGCAGCTTCGACGGATCGATGTAGATGACGATCGCCCCGTAGGGCGTATGACCGTTGAAGGGAAGCCGCATGACGAGCGCATGGGAAGATCTCCCCTTATTGAAAGGCCGCTCCAGGTCATGTACCCAGAACATATCCGAATCTCCGTCCATGAGCCGGCCGAAGCCTAACGCATCCTGTTCCTGATCCAAGGTCCGCAGCCCGAGATCGGGCTCCATGATTTTATTTTGCTTTTTGATGTAGAGATAGACCTGATCCACAAGGGGATCGGCATTTTCCACCAGGTTCAGCGTATTAAACAGCTCGTTCGTCTCCTCGATATTCGACACAAAGTCCATATCGGACAAGGAAGGCTTGAAATGGGGCTTCACCACCATATTGAGCGCGTAGTGGACCAGCTGGGTGAACTGCTCGTCCACTTGCCTCGCCGCATCCACCAGGGCTTCCTCGTTCCGCTGCTGATATTGGTTGATCATATGCTGGTTCCCCACATATAGGTAAACGGCCGTAATGGCCGAGATGGGGAGGCACGTCATCAACACGGCGAGCGCGATGCTTCTCCAATACATAACACCTTTGAAACCGGATTCAGGATTCTGTTGCCTCATAACACTAACCCCCTGTTGGCATAGACAAATCCAAGGCCTGATCGAAGAAAGCCGGGAAAATCATTAAATACTATCATAGCGAAAGAGGGGTTTAGTTGAAAAGATCACATTTTCCTATTGATGCCGATGAGCATGGCATTCCGGCACCAAGGAAAAAAAGTGCAATTCGAGGAAATGGATGATCCGAAACGCTTGGCAGGCAGGCACTTTTCCGTATTGTGCATCGAAGGGAGAGGGGAAGGGGCCGCGTCGGAAAAAAAGTAGAATTGCAGGCAATTCTGCAACCGTTTACATTAGGGATACGTTCCGCGAACGGCAGGTTTGAACGAGACGACAAGGCTGAAAGTGAGGGAGTATCGATGAAAGCACAAGAAACCGTTCAGACGGCAAAAGGAAGCGGGAGCCCCCCTATTCCCGCGAAATCCAAAACGAAGTGGGGGCGGATCCGGTCGGATGTAGCTCGCGACAAGTATTTATACATGCTGGCCTTGCCGGGTCTTATCTTCTTTATCATTTTCAAATATATTCCGATTACGAATCTCGTCATTGCTTTCCAGGAGTACTCGCCGTACTTCGGAGTGTTCGGAAGCCCTTGGGTAGGCTTCGAGCATTTCGCCCGGTTTTTCTCCAACGACGACTTCTGGATGCTGCTGCGCAATACGCTGGCGATTAGCTTCCTGAGCTTGATTTTCTTTTTCCCGGCGCCGATCATTCTAGCCTTGATGCTGAATGAAGTACGAAGCTCCTTCTATAAGCGTACCATTCAATCGCTGGTGTATATTCCCCATTTTTTATCCTGGGTATTGATCTATGGGCTGACCTACCTCATGTTCTCGCAATCGGAGGGCTTGTTCAATAAGTGGCTCGTTACCATGGATTGGGGAACGGTCGATATTCTCTCCAATCCGAACTATTTCTGGGGCATGCTGACGGCACAATCCATCTGGAAGGAGGTCGGATGGGGGACCATCATCTTCCTCGCGGCCATCGCCGGAGTGGATCCGCAATTATACGAGGCAGCCGTCATGGATGGCGCAGGCCGTATGAGACGGATATGGCATATTACCCTGCCCGCGATGCGCAACGTGATCCTGATTCTGTTGATCCTCCGCCTGGGAACGATCATGGATACCGGATTCGAACAGATCTATCTGATGATGAATGCGCCCGTCACCAATGTAGCCGAAGTGTTCGATACCTATGTATACCGGGTGGGGATAAGGCAGGGAGAATTCAGCTACAGTACGGCCATCGGGTTGTTCAAATCGATCGTCGGCGTCATCCTGGTGGTCTCGGCCAACCGATTGGCGAGGCGATACGGTCAAGAAAGCCTGTACTAGAGGACGGGCGAAGACAAGGAGGAGTAAAGCATGCATGAGAAAGGATGGAAAACCGGGCTCTTCGGCTTCGTAAACAACGGCCTGCTGCTGATCATCGGTTTGGCAACGATATTTCCGATTTACTATACCGTTATTCTGTCATTTACCGATCCGGTGGAGTATTATCAACGAAGCTTGATATTATGGCCGCGGGATTGGACGCTGGATGCTTACAAGCATTTACTGTCCAACGGGTTGTTTGTCACCTCGATCTCCATAAGCGTGTTCCTGGCCACGGTCGGCACGATGCTCAGTCTGCTCGTTACCGGGGGGATGGCTTACGCGGTGTCCCGAAAACGGCTTCGGTTTCGCAAGGCAATCATGATTATGGTGTTAATCACTTTTCTCTTTACGCCGGGGCTGGTTCCGCTGTATCTGGTCGTCCGAAATGTGGGACTCATCGACAGCGTCTGGTCGCTGATCCTGCCGAGCTTGACGAGCGCGTGGTATGTGCTGCTCATGAAGGGATTCTTCGACAGCATTCCGGACAGTCTGGAGGAAGCCGCGATGATCGACGGCTCCAATGATATCGGCGTGTTCTGGCGAATCATTCTGCCGTTGTCGCTGCCGGCCCTGGTGGCTTTCGGATTGTTCTTCGCGGTCGGCTATTGGAATACGTACTTCAACGCGCTGATGTTTATTAATGACCAGAAGATGTGGCCGCTGCAAGTGCTGCTCCAAAATATGCTGGTGGATCCCACGACAATGGGATCGGGAAGCGGCGGGGGATTTGCCTTCCAGGTGAACCGTCCCGTCCCGACGGAAACGTTGAAAATGGCAGCGGTCGTCATTGCTACCGTTCCAATCATGTTAGTGTATCCATTCCTGCAGAAGCACTTCGCCAAAGGGGCGATGGTGGGCTCCGTCAAGGAATGATCCGATATACGGTTTTTCTTTTCCAACATGGTCAGTCAGGAAAGAGGTATCATAAACAGGGAGGTCTAATGATGAAAAAAATGGATGCAAAGCCGAGCAAGTCGTTTTTGAAAATGTCGGGGGTGCTGCTCTTAGCAAGTTCGCTCTTGCTTAGCGCATGCGGCAGCCCCGGCGGGAGTCCCTCGAGCGGCAGCGAGGGCGGGACAGACAGCAGTGAACCTACAAGCATCACGATACAGACCTTGAATTATGCCACCGAATTCATAGACAACACCAATCCGCTTTGGAAAGAGCTGGAGAAACGCACCAATACCAAGCTGAATATTACGTGGCTGTCCCCATCCACGGCCGAAGAGAAAATCAATGTCATGCTTGCGTCCGGCGACCTTCCGGAGGTTACTTTCGTGGAAACGATGCAGAACCCGCAGCTGCAGAAGATGCTGAAGCAGGGAGTCTTCTGGGATCTGACCCCTTTTCTCAAAGACTACCCGAATTTAAATCGCGAAGAGTTGAAGGAAATGTGGGAAATCACCAAGGTGGATGGCAAGAACATCGTGATTCCGCGTTACTACCCAAGCTATGGGGGCGGGGTGTTCCCGATGATCCGCAAGGATTGGCTGGATGCCCTTCAGCTGGAAACGCCAAAAACGCTGGATGAGTTCCATAACGTGTTAAAAGCTTTCAAGGAACAGGATCCGAATGGTAACGGACAGGCGGATGAGATCCCGTATGCCGCTAATCCGAGCGCGCTCGCGTATATTTATAATATCTTTAATGAAACGCAAGGGGGCTGGAAGCTCCAGCCGGATAATACCCTGTCTCCGATTATTACGTCGGACGCGTCAAGGGAGGCCATGCTGTGGATCAAGCAGGCTTATGACGAGGGCTTGTTACCAAAAGACTTTGCCATCATGAAGTTCTCCCAGGTGATGGATACGATGCGAAGCGCCAAGGCAGGGGTTGGCGGCATGTCCATGAACCATGCCTGGGTAACCGGCAAGGCCGTGAAGGACGTTGATCCCAAGGCGGATTTGATGCCGCTTGCTTACTTGGAGAATGCTAACGGGGTGAAGTATACGCCTTCAGGCTCCCCGTACTATGGCGTGTACCTCATTCCGAAGAAAGTGCCGGAGGCCAAAGTCAAGAAGATCCTCGAGTTCTTCGACTATGGCTACAGCCAAGAAGGAAACGAGATGCTGACCTACGGAATCGAAGGCGTCCATTACAATCTGGAGAACGGAAAGAAGGTCGCAACGCCGCAGGCCGTCACCGATAAGACGGGAGATGGAAATCTGAACAATATGATTCACCTCGTCAGCGACGATATGGCCATCAATGCGGTTGGGATGCCGGACGAGGTGTATGAACGGAACGTAGAGATCGTTACGGAGCGCAAGACGGTTAAGGTGCCGAATCCTTCGGGCGAGCTATATTCGGAAGCCTATAACAAATATTATCCCGAGATTTCCAAGAAAGTAGAGGATATGCGGGTCATGGTCATCACCGGCAAGGAACCGGTTGAATCGTACGATAAATTGATCGAAACGATCAAGAGCGATCCGAAGATGAAGGAGATTACAGAGGAGATCTCGAAGGCGTATCAGGACAAATTTGTGAAATAACCGAAATCCAAACCACAATGCGAGTGCGCTCGCATTGTGGTTTTTTTGTTTCATGGGACCTGTCCCTTTCGATTTTAGGCCCCTGATGTCTAACATCAAACATCCTATAATTTTACATTAAAGCATAAAATATTACATGAGGGGAGGACATTAAGTCATGAAAACGAAGGAAGGCATTAGGTTTGATATCGAGCAGGAAAGAAACAAGCTTCATAAAATGAAGCAGCGGTATCGTGATTTTAACCATCCTAAAGTCCTCAGGCAATCGATCGTGCTCGATGAACTGATTAACCAATATAACCGGTTCCTTAAAGAAAACAAACCGATTGCGTAAACAACCGGCTTGAATGGAACGGGAATTCTTTTTTTTATAGATCGTAAAGTCTAACCGCATTCTCGTAAAAAATCCTGCGAGCCTCGGAAACGGTCAGCCCGCGAAGCTCGGCCCATGCCGCCGCTGCGGAAGCCGTCATCTTGGGATGGGTCATCTGTCCGGTGAACGGGCCTTCGAACGGCCAAGGGCCGTCGGTTTCGGTCATGACAAGATGCTCGGGATACATGCGGGCAATATCGCGAATTTCATCCTCATAAAGAATGTCGGGCGTGAAGGAGATATAGCAGCCTTTATCCGCCATCCGCCGCAAGGTGTCACGAGAGCCCTTGAACCAATGGAAATGGGCGCGGGTGACGCCATATTTGTCGAGCAAATCACATGCGGTATCCGCATCTTCATATACAGCGTGCAGTATCACCGGTTTATGATGCCGTCCAGCAAATGCTATGAATTGCTCAAGCAGGCATTCATAAGGGCGGTTATCCCACGGCCGGCCCTCCGTTTCGGCTTCCAGCCTGGCATAATAGGGCAGGCCGACCTCACCGACGGCAAGCATGTCGTCGACATGCTTAACCATCCAATCCAGCAGCTCTTCGGTTTCTGCAGGGGAAGGGACGGGCTGCTCCGGATGATAACCAAAAGCCGGCCGCACCAACGGTCCGTACTCCCTGGCCAGCTCCAGGTTTCGCTTGCTGGAAGCCAGGTTCATGGAGACGGAGATGATGGACTGAACTTCGCTTTTGCGAATATCCGCAAGGATCGTTTGCTGATCGGAGAAGGCATAACGATCCAGATGAATATGGGTGTCCAGCAGAGGGAGATTTGTTTCCGTCTGCGTGAATGATTTCATCGTTATATCACCTCGCTTGCACGCCTACAAGAAGCGCTTTTGAATGATGGATACAGGAGCTTAGCCATTTGTATCCTGCCTATGCGGCTCAACGCTTGTGCTGTTCTTCGCGCATGATGGCGGAGATTTCGGTTTTTAGCGCGATAAAGGACGGGTCGTTCAGGATGTCTTCCCTGCGCGGACGGGGAAAAGGGACCTTCACCCGTTTCAGGATCGTGCCGGGCCGCGCCGACAGGATATAGATGCTGTCCGAGAGCAGCAGCGCCTCCTCGATATGATGGGTAATCATCAGCACCGAACGGCGCGTATCCTCCCAGATATCGAGCAGCCAGCGCTGCATATCGCTGCGTGTCAGCGCGTCGAGCGCACTGAACGGTTCGTCCAGGCACATGACTTCCTGCGGACTCATCAGCGCGCGCAGAAAAGCGGCCCGCTGCTGCATCCCCCCTGAAAGGGTATGCGGGTACGCCTTCTCGAAGCCGGCAAGTCCGGCCCGTTCCATCCAGCTGCGGGCATTTTCCCTGGCGGCGGTTTTCGAGGTGCCTCTCAGCTCCTCGGGAAGGAGCACGTTGTCCTCCACCGTACGCCAAGGGAAGAGGGCCGGCTGTTGAGGCATATAGGCGATGCGGCCTTTCTCCCCGGTCACATTCTGACCGTCCATGAGTACGGAGCCTTCATCCGGAGCCGTTAATCCCCCGATGATATGGAAGAGCGTGCTCTTTCCGCTGCCTGAAGGACCGATCAAGGAGACGAATTCCCCGGGCTGCACCTGAAGCGAAAGGCCATCCAGCACGTGCACTTCGCTGCGCCGTTCGCGGAAGGTGATATGAAGGCTGCGAGCCTCAAGGGCAGGCGCTGGCGGGACCGCGATAGATGAATGGCGCTGCCCGTCATGATCCGGAAGGGATACTTGATGTGTCATATCGCTAAACAGCCTCCTTTTATATAGGTTAGAAAATGTCCGTTCATCATGGTTTTAACTTTTTCGATTCCAGCGGATCAGGCGCTTCTCCAGCAGGGTGATGAGCAGCACCATCAGCAGGCTGAGCAGGACGATGATCAGAATGGCAACAAACACCCGGTCCGTGCGGTAGCCGGATTTTTGCAGCATCATATAGTAGCCGATGCCCCGGTCTGAGCCGATCCATTCCCCGATCACCGCACCCATGACCGAATAGGTGGCCGCGATGCGGATCCCGGAGAAGATGGAGGGGAGCGCATGCGGCAGCTCCAGCTTGGTGAAGATCTGCCATGAAGTGGCTCCCGCCATCTGCATGTAATTCATCATGGTGCGGTCGGTACGCGCCAGTCCGTCCAGGGCGGCAACGGCTACGGGGAAGAAGCAGACCAGGGTAATCACGATAACCTTGGGCAGCATGCCGAAGCCGAACCAAATCATGAGGAGCGGGGCGAGAGCGATCGTCGGCACGTTCTGGCTAAGAATAAGAAGCGGATAAAGGGCAGTTTTGAGAAAAGGCACCAGATGCAGGGCCAACGAGATGACAAGGCCGATCGCCGTACCGATCATAAATCCGACCAGGGTTAATTGCAGCGTGGCTAGCGTATGCTGAAAAAGGCCGGAGGCGCCGGTGGCGGCTTCATGCCCGATGGCCGTCGGCGCCGGCAAAATATACGGCTCTATATCGAATACCGATACCGCGGCCTGCCATACCGTCAAAAAGAAAAGGACCGCCGCAACGGGCGGCCAAACGGAGCTCCACCAGCCTTTTCTCATGGACGGTATTTCTCAGTCAGCTTATCCATGCTGATGCCGCCCGGATGGTGCGCGATTTTGACCTGGGATATGACGCTGGGACTTCCCGCTTTCACCAGCGCCTCATGCATGCGCTCAACGATCTTCAACAGCTCGGAAAGCTCTCCTTCCAAGGTGGTTTCGAGCGCATGGACCTCGTATTTCACGCCCGACTCCTGTATGACCCGGATCGCTTCATCCACATAAGGAATGCTGTCGCCTCCATCCGGCGTTCTGGGTATCACTTGTATGCTCAAGAGGGTGTTTGCCATCTAAACTCATCCTTTCATGCAAGCTATATTGTAATGGAAGAGAGGCAGCCTGCCGGACAGGCCGTCTCTCTTCCAAATTAAATGCATCCTATGGTTTCTCAGGTAAAAATTCATTGGTGAAGGCGCTGTCCGCATCGAGCTCCTTCTCGAGCAGCTTGCGTTCAAACATCCAGTCTGCATACCCCGACCATACTTCGGCTTTCTGCTCGCCCCAGCGGGCAGCATCATCCTGATAGCGGGGACTCAGCCATTTCTGGCTGGCAAGAACCAGCTCGGCATCCAGCTCGGGAACGGCCTTCGTCAGCAGGGCAGCCGCATCCTCAGGATGTTGAATCGCGTAGTCGTATCCTTTTGAGGTCGCCCGCATGAATGCTTTGACAAGCTCCGGGTCCTCCTGGATCAGCTTCTCGTTCGTTACGATCACCGGCGTGTAATAGTCAAGCTGCTCGGAGTAGTCCTTCACATAGATCATGTCAAGCGGCTCGTTCCGGAGCTCGGCTTCGATACCGGTCCAGGCATAGAAGATCCAGGCAAAATCAATATCGCGTTTGACGGCCGTAAAATAATCGGCATCGCCCATGTTAACCATATTTACTTTGCTGACATCGGCACCGTCGATCTCCATGATGGATTTCATGACGGCTTCCTCAACAGGCGAGCCCCAGCCGCCGTAGGATTTTCCTTCAAAATCGCCAGCCTTGACGATCCCCTTGTCCTTGGGGGCGGCAAAGCCGGATGTATTATGCTGAATAATCGCCGCAATGGAGACGAGCGGCAGGCCTTGGGTTCTGGCAAGCGTGACGCCTTCCTGGTAGCTGATGCCAAACGGCACCTTGCCGGATGCGACCAGCGTATCCGTTCCGCCGGCCCCCGGCTGGACGATCTGGACGTTAAGCCCTTCTTCCTCGTAATACCCGAGCTCCTTGGCCGCATACAGTCCGGTGTGGTTTGTGTTGGCCGACCAATCGAGCATCAGCTGTACGTCGCGGAGCTTTTCGGCCGCCTGGCCGTCTGCGCCTTCGGTACCTGTATTTTCGTTCTTTCCGCCTGTACCGCATCCCGCCGCAACCATCAGCAGGGCGCAAGCGAGAAGCAGTGCCATCCATTTTCCCTTCTTCATCGTGTCTTCTCTCCTTTGAATTCTCTTCTCTTTCTATGACGACCTCGTTAACTCCACAAAAAAAGCGCCCCGAATGATATCAGGACGCATGACGGCGTAAGTGTATACCACGGCAAATCATAGCTGCCGCAAACATGGACTTCCTACGCTGGCATTACCCAGATCAGGTGTAAGGGTCAGTATCATCGGATACACTCTCAGCCGGCCAAATTCCAGCTCCCCCGGGATTTATGAAGTTTCGGACGTTACAACCGTTATTATAGTCCTAACGCAAAGACCTGTCTAGTTCGGAAGGGGATGCGAACGAGGCAGGTCTTCGTATTGGACATGGCTTGTGCAGTTGGAAGAACGAACCCCGTTAACCATTCACGGGATAAAGCAATTACTAGGATCCTGTTCGCCAGCGGTTAGCGCTGGAAGAACTCAATCCATTCTCCTTCGGGACCGTGCACGAAGAAATAGCGGTACCCGTTCGGAAGCGTTACGATTTCCTCGTCAAGATGAGGTACGTCCAGTCCCTGAACGCGCGCATATTCCGCTTCGATATTATCGGTGCTGACGGCAAAATGATGGACGGTGCCTTCTGCGGGAAGCGTGTCGCTGTAACCCTGAATAAGCTCGACTTCCGTTTCGTCGCTGCCGTTAAATCCGAGGAATGCCAGCTGGATGACGCCATTGGTATGGGTAAGGCGATCCTTCAGTTCAAGTCCTACGACATTTGTGTAAAAAGCAATCGTGGCTTCAAGGTCCCGGACGACAATGCCGACATGATCCAATCGTTTCTGTGACAAGGCAAACACCCTTTCCGATTCATATGAGATATGACTGAAATATTATCACATAATTCCTATACGTCAAGTGGGTCTTGAGGACGACAATTTTTGGGTACGCGATGGTTTAATAGAGTAGAATCGACGGTCTTTCTTTCATTTCCTCTTCTTTACTTTTAGGTGGGTAAAAAGTATCATGAGAACTATAACTATTAATTCAAAAGACCTAACAAACAAGCATTGAAGAAAGCTTGCCTTTTGGCCGAGGAGGAATGCTTATGAGTCCAACTCCAGCAGATCATCTGTGGATTCGACTCGCCATCATATATGCATTCATTCAGATAATGACCGTTCTGTGGATGCCTGATGCTTTATTGCCTCAGCGTGTTCTAGTCATTATGGCTTCCGCTGCCGCTTCCGTCTATTTACTACGGATCAGTCGGCATTACGAGCCGCATCTTCGAAGGTTTTGGCTTATCGCAAGTGCCGGGCTGATGGCGGATGCCTCGGCTCGAATCATCGATGCTTGTTATTTTTGGCTGGGGAAAGAGAGCGCTTCCCGGACAATATTGACTCAATTATTCTGGGGATTCGAAATCATCCTGTTTGCAGGTTCCCTCATTTATTTGTTCCGGCACGTGCAAGGTTCGTTTCGGGGAGTTCGGTTTATGCTGGACATCGTGATCGTTGGCATAACGGTCATGACGGTAGGCTGGGAATATTTCATCAAGCCCGAGCTTAACGGTTTGGCGAATGAAGCCTTGTGGGGAAAGCTGTGGGTGGACATGCTGTATCCGCTGTGCGCAACGGTGCTTATTTTCTTCACCCTGGTGTTGTATTTTAACACAGGGCAGTTAAGGAAACGGGCAGTCTTCCTGATATGCCTTGGCGGGAGCATGTACATTGCCGCCGATGTTCTGCATATGTATCTCGTCGATTATAAGGGTGTTGAAGTTCGTTCATACCTGTACCCACTTTATACGTTTTCGGTATTCATCATTGGTTTGGCAGGAGGGCGGTCAGCTCCCGATGCCCGAAATCAATCGTTGGATGAGAGGGAGCCCCGTTCGTTCGGAAATCTGATCGTAAGATACCTGCTTCCCTACAGCGTGCTTGGCGGGATGTTTGCCCTTATGGTGCAGCGGTTTGGAGGATGGAACGGGCTTTTTACCGGCTTATCCCTCTGCGTCATCCTGATTCTGATCAGGCAGATCCTGATCCAGTTCGAGAATGACCGCTTGTTTGACCGGCTGCATCAAAGCTTGATGCAGAGCGAGACCTTGGCGCATCGCGACGATCTTACGGGACTCTATAACCGCCGCTACTTTAACGCGAGGCTGTCGAGCTCGCTGCAGGAGGCGGACCGCGCAGGTTCCCGCGTAGGGCTGCTATATATGGATATGAACCGTTTTAAACGAGTGAATGACCGCTACGGCCATCGTGCCGGCGATTTGCTGATTCGCAAGGTCGCGACCCGTCTTCAAACCCTTGAATCCCAAGGCGTTCTGGTTTCCCGTTTAGGAGGGGACGAATTTACGGTAGTGATTCATCCGGCCGGCGAGGATCAGGAACTGATCTGGATGGCGGAAGAGATCTGGACGATGCTGAGCGAGCCGTATGAGCTGGAAGGGCATGAGGTCCGAACCACGCCGAGCATCGGCATCGCGGTCTATCCGGATCATGCCAGGAACGACCAGGAGCTGATCGGTCGCGCGGATGCAGCGATGTATGCGGCGAAAGAGCGAAACGCCCGCTGGCATTTCGATGTGGAACGAACGATGCTGCTGCAGCTGTTGGATCAAAAAGTCGAATAGATAAAAGATTCGGATATCGACAATGTGTTGTTAAGAGCAATATAAGTCGATTATTGTAGAATTTAGCGCAATCATTGCACGAATCTTGCGCATTTCTCGCAAAATAGGTCATAACTTCGATATAAAATCCATAAAATGCAAAGAAATCATATTCAAAATGCCGATAAGAAGCATAGTGAGAGCTAGCTTGCCAAGGAGGACGAACATGATTTGCGACAATTGCAGCACCTTTGAACCGATTGAGGACCAGGGGACCATTCATATGAAGCCTGCAAGTGGTGAGCTTATTCAATTGCTGGCAGTGAACGGCTACGCGGTACAAGAGAACAATGAGGGTTGTGCTGTGAACTACAAGGTACGAGCGGACCTGATCTCCATCATCGAGTGTCTGCAACCCCTTCCGCTGAAGATTCGTCAAGAGCTGTCCTTCTGTGTTACCCGTGGAGGAGCTCCGCAAATCCGGCATTCGTGGATCCCTATGCAGAAGTTCGAACTGCAGATGGAGCATTATGATATGGTGAATGTCATTTTACATAAGCAGTTTACGAGCTACATGCAGCCTATCGTGGATCCATCCGAGCAGATCGTGGCCTATGAATTTCTCCTTCGACCGGTAGAGTGGGGACTCCGGTTCCAGCCGTACGAGCTGTTTGAGACAGCCCGAAAAACCGGTCTGCATTCATTCCTGGACCAGGCGGCACGAACCAGTGCGATTGAGACCAGTGCCGAGTGGCTTCCGATCGGCGTGAAGCGGTTCGTGAATTTCCTGCCGTCCTCGATATATGATGCGCAGATGTGTCTGAGCCACACCTTCAATACGATCGACAGGCTCCATCTGGATCCGAGGGATTTTGTATTCGAGGTGGTGGAAACAGAGAGAATCGACGATGTGAAGCATTTGCAGTCGATATTCGAGGTATATCGAAGCCACGGCATCTCGGTAGCCATGGATGACGTCGGCGCGGGTTATTCCACATTGGAGCAGATGATTAGGCTTAAGCCGGATTATGTGAAGATCGACCGGAGTCTTATCGACCATTGCGATCGAAATCCCGCCCAGCAGAAGCAGCTCGAAATGATCACGAACATGGCTCATGATTTTGGGGCCATGGTGCTTGCAGAAGGCATCGAGAGACGGGAGGAGTTTCATTTTTGCCGAGATATCGGGATCGAGCTTTCGCAGGGGTATTTGTTTGGGAAGCCAGCCGAACGCCCTCCGCGTGATCCTCATACTCAACTGATCTATTCATAACATACATAATCGGCAATACCCTCCGCACGATAAGCGCGAAGCGATGGCATTGGTTTGATCCCGGCTTATGGCTGAAGCCGAGCCTGCAGATGATGCCTGACATGGATGAAGACGGGTTCTTCAAGGATGAGCCATGAAGTAGAGGAGCCCGTTTTCTGTAAAAACAAGAGCCCTGGAAGATTCTCCAGGGCTCTTGTTTTTGTATGGGCCGGCGCATTGAAGCTCCGGTGCCTTTTATCTTGCAGCCGTTACCTCTCCATATCCGCTGATGGCGTATTCCTTGCCGTTCACGTTCAGGACAGCAGGCGTATCCGTTTCGTTTACGATGAGGGTTTCATGGCCCTTGACGTTAACCTTCAGGCGGGATCCGCGGAACATCACCTTGAAGGAGAAGGAGGACCAATGACCCGGAATGAACGGGTTCAGATGCAATACGCCGTCCTTCACGCGCAGGCCGCCGAAGCCATGCACAACCGACATCCAGGTTCCCGCCATGCTGGTCGTATGACAGCCGTCCTCGGTATCGTTGTTGTAGTTGTCCAGGTCCAGGCGGGCTGTACGAAGGTACATCTCGTACGCCTTTTCCTGGTACCCGAGCTCGCAAGCGAGAATGGAATGTACGCATGGCGAGAGGGAGGACTCGTGTACCGTGAACGGTTCATAGAAGTCGAAGTTGCGTTTTTTCGTAGCCAGATCGTACCGGTCGCCAAGGAAGAACAATCCTTGCAGCACGTCGGCCTGCTTAATGTACACCGAACGCAGAATGCGGTCCCAGGACCAGTTCTGGTTCAGCGGCAGGTGGGCAGGGTCCAATTCCTTCACCGGAACCAGCTCCTTGTTAAGGAAACCGTCCTGCTGCAGGAAGACGCCGAGTTCCTCGTCTACCGGGTAGTACATTTTGCTGATGATATCCTGCCATTTGGCCGTTTCTGCATCCTGCAGGGCAAGCTTCGCCGTAAGCTCGGCATAGCGGGAATTCTCATTCTCTTTCAAATACTCGAGCACGTCGAGCGTGTATTCCATCGTCCAGCTGGCAATTCGGTTCGTATACCAGTTGTTGTTGACGTTGTTCTCGTACTCGTTCGGGCCGGTAACGCCGAGCATCATATACTGGTCCTTCGCCGGCACGTAATTCACGCGTTCTTCCCAGAAACGGGAGATTTCCACGAGCACTTCCAGACCGTATTGGCCGAGGTAAGAGAAGTCGCCGGTATAGTTGACATAGTTATAGATGGCATAGGCAATCGCGCCGTTACGGTGGATTTCTTCAAACGTAATCTCCCACTCGTTATGGCATTCCTCGCCGTTCATCGTCACCATAGGATAGAGGGCCCCTTTGGTGAAGCCGAGCTTTCTGGCATTTTCCTTCGCTTTTTCCAGGTGCTTATAACGATAGATCAGCAGGTTGCGCGAGATGCTGGCATCCGCGGTGCTCAGATAGAACGGCAGGCAATAAGCCTCGGTATCCCAGTAGGTGCTGCCGCCATATTTTTCCCCGGTAAAGCCCTTTGGCCCGATGTTCAGGCGGTCGTCTTCGCCGCTGTAAGTTTGGTTCAGCTGGAAAATGTTGAAGCGGATCGCTTGCTGGGCCGCCACATCGCCTTCGATGACGATATCGCTTTCCTTCCATTTGTCGCCCCAGGCATCCGCCTGCTCCTTCAGCAACTGCTCAAATCCGGTCTCCACCGCCGGTTCCAGCACGGCACGCGCTGCTTCCACCAGTTCGCCGAATCCATGATTGCGGGAAGTGACGTTGGCCACGTATTTATAGATGGTGACGGCTTCGCCTTCGGATACGGGTATGCTTACGCGGTTCGCGGCATATTTCTCTTTTTCGATCAGCTCGGCCTGAAGATCCAGCTTCTCGCCGTTCTTAAGGATGTGATAAGACATGACGGAGGTAACATGGAAATCGAGTTTTTTGGTTTTTACGGTCAATGCGGCCGAGCCTTGCGCGGCTTCCTTGAATACCTCCAGCCAGAACTTCTCGTCATAGTTGGAGTCTTTGTTCTTCACATCGCCATCGAGATAAGGCGTGACCGTAAGCTCTCCAGCAAAATTAAGCGGCGTTACGGCATATCGGATGGCACCGATCTCGTGGCGTACAATGCTGACAAAGCGAACGGCCTCGACCTGGAGCTCCTTGCCGTCTTCCATGACAGCGGTGAAGCGGCGGGAGAGGAAGCCTTCCTTCATATTCAGCTCGCGCACAAAATCCTTCACCGTGCATTTGGCCAAATCCAGCGGCGTGCCGTCGATATCAATGCCGATGCCGATCCAGTTGGTGCTGTTCAGCACTTTGGCGAAATATTCAGGATAACCGTTCTTCCACCAGCCTACGCGGGTTTTATCCGGATAATACACCCCGGCCATGTAACTGCCCTGCAGGGAGGAACCGCTGTAGGACTCCTCGAAGTTGGCGCGTTGGCCCATGAATCCGTTACCGATACTGAAGATACTCTCCGAAATTTCATGCGTGTGAGGATCAAAGCCCTCTTCAATAATTGACCATTCATCAAGTTTTAAATATTGTTTCACAATCATCGGCTCCTTTAGGTTTAGGAAAAATGGTTGCATATCTATATGGGATGATGCTGCTGAATGCTGTAAACGCATGTGCTCACACGCTTATAACTCCAGCAGTCGGTCCACCGTTAACTCTTCCAGGGAAGGAAGGACGAGGTTGGCGCGCCCCAAGGTTTCGGGCGAACCGATGCCGACGCTGCGCATTCCCGCGCGGATGGCGGCTTCGATTCCGGCCTCGGCATCCTCGAAGACGACGCAGGCGTCAGGCTGGGCGCCAAGCTCGCGAGCTCCCAGCGTAAATACCTCGGGATCCGGCTTCGCTTGGCTGGTCTTCGTTCCATCGATGATAGCGTCGAAGTAAGGCGTCAGGCCGGTATTGTTCAGGATCAGCATCGCGTTCTTGCTGGCGGAGCCCAGCGCAACCTTGATGCCGCGGTCCTTCAAAGCTTGGATAAATTCAAGGGCTCCAGGCAAAATCTCGGATTCGTCCATGTTGGAAATATACTCGACATACCAAGCATTCTTCTTCTCAGCCAGCGCCAGCTTCGCGTCTTCATCCAGCGATACTCCGCCAACCTCAAGCAGAATATCGAGGGAAGCCATGCGGCTAACACCCTTCAGGCGTTCGTTGTCCTGCTCCGTGAATTCAAAGCCAAGCTCTCCGGCAAGACGCTTCCAGGCAATGTAGTGATACTTGGCGGTATCCACCAGCACGCCGTCTAGATCGAATAAACAAGCGGATAGGGTTGACATGATCATCCTCCTTAATGAATTAGTGCAAACGTTTGAACCAAGCTGCAAAAATAAAGGAAGCACCAGGATGCTTCTTTATTTTGAAGTACTTCTTGCTATGCTCCGCATATTCGTCGACACTCAAGATTTCGGCGGCGAAAACATCGAGGATTCGCGGATCATCAATCGATGCGGAATGATATAGCGGTGCGGCAGGATCGTGTTGTCATCGTTGCGAATGGTCTGGATCAATGCCTGCGAAGCGGTATAACCCAGGTTATAGATGCCGATGTCAACGCTGCTCAGCGGCGGTGTCGATAGTTCGGTCAATGAGATGTTGTTGAAACTGATGATCGATACGTCCTGGGGAACTTTATACCCCAGCTCGTGCAGTCCGCGAACCACGCCGAAAGAGACAATGTCGTCGACAATGACAAGGGCCGTCGGTCGCTCGGGCAGGTTCATGAAAAAGGACATGGCGCGATAGCCGCTCTCCTGCAGGAACTCGCCTTCCACAATCCATTCTTTTCTCATTTCAAGGCCTGCATCGGCAAGTGCCTTTCCGTAGCCCTTCATCCGGTCCTGGGATACGATCAGGTTTGGCGGCCCGCTGACAAATCCTATCCGCTGATGCCCAAGCGAGATCAAATGCTTGGTTGCATCATAGGCCGCCTGCACATTATCGGTATCGACCGATAACAGGTCAGGATATTTCTCGCTCCGGCCGACCAGCACGAACGGGTAATTGTTCGATTTCAGAAAATCAACGACCTGGTCGTCCTGCCTGGAGTAAAGCAAGATGGCGCCGTCGACGCGGCGGCCGTTAAGAAGGCGGGATACCGCTTCGACTTCCTCTTTCTCGTTGCCGCCCGAACTGAGGACGACATCGTATCCGGAACGGTTCGCTTGGGTGACGATACCGCGGATCAGCTCCATGAAGAATAAGTTGAGGAACAATTCCTCCGCGGGTTTCGGCAGAATGACGCATATGCTTTCTGTCGTTTTGGAAACAAGGCTCTTGGCCATAATATTGGGATGGTAGCCCATTTCCTCCATGATCTCTTTCACCTTGCGCGAGGTTTCGCGGCTGATTCTTGGATGATTGGAAAGCACCCGAGAGACGGTGGAGGGGGATACGCCCGCTCGTTTTGCGACATCTTTTATCGTTACTGACATAATAGGACCTCCAGTGGAACCGTTTGCGTTTTTTTGAAAATAAGAAAGCGACTACTGGAGTCTCCCTTATTTCACAAGAGTAACTTTCCGCTGTTCGCCGACCGTTCCTCTTTATTAAATTGTGGGTCTGTCAGGCCCTGTGTATACGTGGGTACCTATTGATCTAAAGGCATATTGATCCGGTATGTTAAACGGTTTCACACTGCTATATTAACGTTAATCGATAGGCTTGTAAATACGTATCCAAGTCAGTCCAACGCAATTATTTCACAAATGCATCAAAAAAGAAGCAAGGATTAGAAAACGGAAGAAAGGCCGGTATTATGGCCCGAAAAAACCGGAAAACAACTTAAAACGGCATTGTGCAAACGATTTAACAAAACGAAAGTGTGGGTTATGATAGAGTGGGATCAAAAACAGGCCGTTATCAACCGGCGAAGATGGAATTAAAGCCAGACCCTATTATGTAACCGTTTTATTGGAAATCTCTGGTGCTTTTTAATTCAAACGTTTGCGCTTTCTGATTATACATGAAAATACTGTACAGTACATAAGCGGAATGACTCGATGAATATCAGCTGCGTAAGCGAAGAGGGGGAAACAGCGTGATACGGAATACATGGGGAAGACGCAGGGCTCTGCCGATATGGCTTATGGCTTTTGCGCTTACGGGAAGCCTGCTTGCAGGCTGCAGCGGCACCGCGGTTACGCCTGAAGAGGAAGCGAAGCCGCCGGCGGCTTCGGAATCGAAACAGCCGGATACGAAAGCGCCTGCGCCAGAAGGGAAAACGGAGGTGGATGAGCAGCCTTCCGACGTCTATTATGAAATTTTCGTGCGTTCATTCTATGATTCCGATGGGGATGGGATCGGTGACTTGCAAGGGGTCATTGAGAAGCTGGATTATTTGAATGACGGAAATCCGGAATCCTCGGAGGATCTTGGCGTGACGGGGATTTGGCTGATGCCGATCCATCCTTCGCCGAGCTATCACGGCTATGATGTGACCGACTACCGTTCCATTCACCCGGATTACGGGACGCTGGATGACTTTAAGACGCTGCTTGCCGAAGCGGATAAGCGCGGGATCAAGATCATTATGGATCTGGTGGTCAATCACACAAGCACGGAGCATGCTTGGTTTCAGCAGGCTGCGAAAGACAAGGCCTCGGGCACCCGGGATTGGTACATCTGGGCCGAGGATCAAGGGAAAACGCCTTCCGGATCCAGCGCGGCGGGAAGCGGCTCCCCTTGGCATGAGATGAACGGGGCGCATTACATGGGCACGTTCTGGGGCGGAATGCCGGATCTGAACTTCGATAATCCCAAGGTCCGCGAGGAGATGAAGGATATCGGGAAGTTCTGGCTGGAGCTGGGCGTCGACGGCTTCCGGATCGATGCAGCCAAGCATATTTACGAGGATCTGATGTCCGATAAGGGAGAGGCGACCACGGCCAAGAATACGGCTTGGTGGCAGGAATTCCGCGCCGGCATGAATGAAGTGAACCCGGAGGCTTATATCGTCGGGGAGATTTGGGATAATTCCGCTGCGGTCATCGCGCCGTATTTGGAGAATGCATTTGATTCCGGATTCAATTTCGGCTTGGGCGAGAGCATCCTCGGTGCCGCCATGAACGAGAAGGATAACAACCTGGCCTTCACCCTGGAGCGGACATATGGCTTGTTCAGCCAGGTATCGGACGGCAAGTTTACGGATGCTACCTTCCTGACGAATCATGACATGAACCGTGTCATGTCCCAGCTGAAGGATGACGTAAACCACGCCAAGATGGCTGCCGGCATTCTGCTGACGATGCCGGGCCATCCGTTTATCTATTACGGCGAAGAGATCGGGATGAAGGGAGCGAAGCCGGACGAGCAAATCCGGGAGCCGATGATCTGGTCCAATACGGGCAGAGATAAGGGACAGACGACCTGGGAGCCGCTTACGCATAACCGCGGCGATCAGGTGCAAGGCGTAGAGCAGCAGACCGGAGACGAGAATTCCCTGCTGTCCCGCTATCGCACGCTGATCCGGTGGCGGAATGAGATGCCTGCCCTGAACAGCGGCACGATTGAATCTTATGCGTCAGGGAACCAGCAAGTGATGGCTTATATCCGCCGGACAAACGAGAGCGGGGCCTTAGTGGTTCATAACCTGTCAGGCGCGGAGCAGATCGTGGACCTAGCATCGAAGAACGGATCTGCGGATTTCCGGTCATTGGCGAGAACCACCGACGACAGCGCGGCATTGGATGGCAGCAGTTTAACGCTGCCGCCGTATACGACCGTTATTTTGGAATAGGCTGCGATCCTGCCTTATACAGCAAAACACAACAAGACCCCGAGCCCCTGGAAGGAGGCGTGCTCGGGGTCTTGTTTGACATCCGCTATAGCCCTAAAGCTACTTGAGGACTAAGCACGAAACTGCCGCAAATAATTGGCCGTCACGGAACGCGGGCTCTCCAGCAGCTCGGCCGGTTTGCCGCAGAACAGGATGTTCCCGCCGTCTTGTCCCGCGCCGGGTCCCATGTCGATAATCCAATCCGCCTGGCTGATGATATCCAGGTTATGCTCGATCACAATGACCGTGCTGTCCTGTGCGACAAGCCGGTTGATGATGGACATCAGCCGCTCGCAATCGGACAGATGGAGTCCGGTCGAGGGCTCGTCGAGCACGTAAATCTCACCTGAATGATCGAGCTCGGCCGCCAGTTTCACCCGCTGCCGCTCTCCTCCCGACAGCGTGCTTAAGGGCTGACCGAGCGTCAAGTAACCCAGTCCGACCTGCTGAATGCGCAGAAGCGCGGCCAGGATGCCGGGCTCCGTGAAAAAATCCAGCGCTTCATCGGCCGTCATGGCGAGCACGTCGCTGATGCTGCTGCCTCGAAGGTGATATTGCAGGACGTCATCATGAAAGCGGCGACCCTGGCAAGCCTCGCAAACGCTAACCAGGCTGTCCATGAAGGCTAAATCCATCGTGATCGTGCCGGAGCCGTTACATTCCGGACAGGCTCCCTTGGCATTAAAGCTGAAAAGGGAAGGGCTCACCCGATTCTCCCCGGCGAATAACTTGCGGATATCGTCAAATATGCCGGTAAACGTCGCGAGATTGGAACGGTTGGACGCCTGAATCATGTCCTGATTGATAATGACGGCCTCCGGATAAACGCCAGGCAGCACCTGGTTGATGAGCGTGCTTTTGCCTGACCCCGCGACGCCTGTTACCGCCGTCAGCACCCCGGTCGGAATGCTCACGGACACCTGCTTCAGGTTGTGAAGGGTGGCGTCCCTAATATGCAGCCATCCGGTCGGCTCGCGGACCTCGGACTTTAACCGGGCGCGCTGGCGGAGGCATTTTCCCGTCAGGGTATCGGCGTGCCGCAAACCCTCCCAATTCCCCTCATATACGATGGTGCCGCCGGCTAGTCCGGCTCGCGGTCCCATATCTATGATATGGTCTGCAATCCGGATGACGTCCAGGTCGTGCTCCACGATGATGACCGTATTTCCCTTGTCCCGAAGCTGAAGCAGCAGGCGGTTCATGTTATGCACATCGTGAGGATGGAGGCCGATGCTGGGCTCGTCAAAAATATACGTTAGATCCGTCAAGCTGCTCCCCAGCTGGCGCACCATTTTGATGCGCTGGGATTCGCCGCCGGACAGGGTTGCGGTTTCCCGGTCCATCGTAAGGTAACCGATCCCGACCAGAAGCAGCTGCTGCAGCCGGGTTATGCAGGTGTCCACGATGGTTGCCGCCGCGGGATCCTCGATGCTTTCCAAAAAAACGATCAGCTCATTGACCTGCATCCGAGCGCAGTCGGCGATGGAGGTTCCGTTGATTTTGCAGGAGAGCGCCTCCTGATTCAGTCTTCCGCCATGGCATAACGGGCAGGCCGTTTCGGTCACCACCTGCTCGATGGCTTCCCTATACGCCCTCGAGTCCCGCGAATCCTTGCTCAGAAAGGTCCGCTCGATTCGCGGGATAATGCCTTCGTAATACGAGGTAGGGGGCCATTCCTTGGTCGGGTTCGGCGGTTTAAAGCCGGTTTTGTACAGCAGCGTGTCCCATTCCTCCTCGCTGTAATCCTTCAGTTTCTTATCGTTGTCAAACAGGCCCGTGGCCACATAACGCTTCCAGCGCACTTCCCCCGGGTGGAATGTCGGAAACCGGATGGGTCCCTCATTCAGCGATTTCTCCTTGTCGATCAAGCTTTCGATCCGAAAGGTGTTCACTTTGCCCAGTCCTTCGCAATGAGGGCACATGCCTTGCGGGTTGTTAAAGGAAAACACGTCCGAATATCCGACGAAGGGCCGGCCGATCCGGGAGAATAACAAGCGCAGCAGGGAATGGATATCGGTGATGGTTCCCACGGTTGAACGGGCGTTGCCGCCGATTCTTTTCTGATTGACCACAATGGCGACCGACAGGTTCTCAACCGAATCGACTTCAGGCTGTCCGTAATGAGGAAGCCGATGGCGGATAAAGCTCGAATAGGTTTCGTTCAGCTGGCGCTGGGATTCTGCCGCAATCGTATCGAAGACCATGGCGGATTTGCCGGAACCGGACACGCCGGTGAACACCGTGATTTGTTTTTTGGGAATGGTCAGGCTTATGTTGCGCAGGTTTTTGTTTCGTGCGCCGGTGACCTTGATGGACTGTTCTAAGCTTTGGTTCATCAGGGGAACTCCTCTCTTGTGTTGTTTTTGACCTTGTCACGGCAATAGCATATCTTATAAACATGACAATTATTGTCTAGTTATAACGCGTGAGGAGGACATTATGTCAAAAGCCAAGCAGCTCATGGATGTCATGATGTATGTCAATGCCAAGAGGATCTTTACGGCTCAGGAAGTGGCCGATGAGTTCGGCGTTTCCGTTCGCACGGCTCACCGGTATCTGACCGAAATCAGCGATATGGGCGTACCCTTATATACCGAGCAGGGACGGCACGGGGGATACCGTACCTTGAAGACTCGCGTTCTCCCGCCGATCCTGTTCGATGAAGACGAGGTGTTTGCCATATTTTTTGCCTTTCAGGCCTTGAAGCGTTATACCTCGTTACCGTTCGAGCTCAATATCGACTCCGCCTCCCGTAAGCTGCTGGCCGGATTTCCGGAGGACACCAAGATGATGATCGACCGCCTGGAATCGGTGCTGACGTTCTGGAGCCCAAGCAGGACCGCGGGGTCCCCTTACCTGAAAGACGTCATTGAAGCCGCGCTTCACCGACGGGCTGTACGGATCAGATATCGATCCAAATCGGGTACCGGCGACCGGGAAGTGCTGCCTCTCGGCGTTTATGCCCAGGATGGTTTATGGTATATGCCTGCGCTGGAGAACGGGAAGGGAGAAGTGCGTGTATTCCGCATGGACCGGATGGAAACCCTGACTCTGACTGACAGCACCTATGAGCCGGACATTCGCATGCAGGAATGGCTCGACGCGTATCCCGTACGGGAGCCGGTTCGATTATATGCCGAGCTGACCAGGGAAGGGGCAAGGCAGTGCGAAAGCATTCCTTGGCTGGAGAACGAGGTGGTCATGCAGGATGAGCACCGCGGCATCGTGGATACGATCGTCGATCGGAATGATCTTGAATATGTGACCCAGGTTTTTCTGCGTCTGGGGCTGGAGGCGAAGGTGATCGAACCGCCGGAGATCGTTGACAGTCTGAGGGAGAAGGCAAGGCTGCTGAGCTTGCATTACGGAGAGTCGGAGGGATAGACTTGCCTGGGCGGCAGTCTGACCGGAGGACGGATGGCATGATATGAAGGTGAGGCAGGCTTCGTGAAGGCCCAGTGAGGGAGCACGGCAGGTTAGCAAATCGGATGCATGAACATCGGGGATCCCATGTTACAATGACAAAAGATGAATTACGGTATACATAAAAGCTTAGAAGAGCCTTTATTTGACACAAAAGGTTATGAAATAGCCTCCTCTGGGGAGATACGAAGGTTCGTACGGAAAGGAAGTTTTACCATGAGCGCATGCATTCTATATATTGAGGATGATCGGGAGATCGGCGGATGGGTCAGCGAATTCCTCAGGGACAAGGGATACGAGGTACGGTGGCTGCTGAGCGGAGAACAGGCCGTACAGGAAGCAGCTCCGTGTGCGGTCGTTGTTCTGGACGTCATGCTTCCGGGGCTGGACGGCTTTACGGTCGGGCAGCGTCTCAAAAAGGCCTATCCCGGACTGCCCATCCTGATGCTGTCGGCTCGAACCTCTATTGACGATAAGCTGCAGGGGCTTGAGTTCGCCGACGATTACCTGACAAAGCCTTTTCATCCGGACGAGCTGGCTGCCCGTCTCGAGGTGCTTCTGCGGCGGTCTGTCGTGAAATCCGCGGAGCCCATCCGAGTGAAGCACTTATCGGTATATGAAGACGAGAATCGGATCGTGAACGAGGATACCGGCGAGGAGACGCTGCTGACCGGCAAACAGCATCAAATCTTTATGTATCTGCTCCAGCACCAGGGGCGTGTCATGACCAAGGAGCAAATATACGAGTCGGTCTGGGGAGAATCATATATCGAAGGGGACAAAACGCTGATGGTCCACATCCGGTATCTCCGGGAGAAGCTCGAGCGGGACCCCGCCAACCCGGAGATTATTGAGACCGTTCGCGGGCTTGGCTACCGGGTGAGCGCATGAGATGGAAAAGGAAGAAGGGAAGGTTCCGCAATTCGCTGACCAATCGGTATTTGCTGCTGATTTTGATGGCTATGATCTTCATGCCGATCATGTTTCCGTTAGCGTCGATTTTTTACTGGTTCGTGAACGATACTTTCTCGGATCGGCCGCCGGCCCCTGCCGGGAAATATACCAGCGGTGCCGCGTTAGAGAGAATGTGGCACGAGGAAGCTGCCGGATTAAGCGGAGCTTCGCCGGAGGCCATTGAGCAGAAGCTGAATTCGATACGGCAGGAGTATCCGGAGATCTCCATGTTCTGGGTGGATGGCGGCAATAAGACCAGGCTGCAGCTGCCGGTGCAGCCTAACCTGCCCGAGGTATGGAGCGCGCCCTATACCGTGCAATTTATGAAAAACTCCCTGGATAGCGATCCGTTCACCTCCGTGGCTTTTATCGGAGGAGAGGGATCGGGAGAAGGCTTCATGGTCATGCAGCTGCCGAGAAAATATCTTAATGTCCAGCAGCCCATTGCGAGCGAAACGGCGCTGTACGGGCTGTTCACGGCTTCGATGTCCGGCCTGTTCATTCTGGTCTCCTGGCTGTTCTTCGTGCGCATCCGCAAGCGGCTGCTGCGGCTTCGTTCGGCCATGACGTCGTCCCATGCGTCGACGGGCATACCGCAGCCGGTTACGTTAACCAAGTATGACGAGATTGGACAGCTGGAAGAGGGTTATAACGATATGGTTATCCAGTTGGAAGAGGGACAGCGCCGCCAGCGCGAGGAAGAAGAGCTGCGCAAATCCCTGATCGCCAATCTGTCCCATGATCTCAGAACCCCGCTGACGGTGATTCGAAGCCATATTTTCTCCATGGAACGGGAGCCGCTGAGCCCGAAGGGAAAAGAATCGCTGTCGCTCATCGAATCGAAAATCGCGGATTTGGGCGGCCTGATCGACAACCTGCTGTCCTACAACTTGCTCACCAGCGGCAGAGTGCAGCTGAACATGGAATCTGCAGACGTGCTGCGAATCGTCAAGGAAAGCGCCGCTGCCTGGTATCCGGTATGGGAGAAGGCGGGAATCGAGCCTGACATCCAGGTGCGAGACGTGCCGCTCCACTGGAACGTAGACGTGCTGTGGTTCCGGAGGCTCCTCGATAATCTGTTCCAAAATGTCGCTCGCCACGCCCGATCCGGGCAGTACATCGGCATTCATACCGAGGAGAGGGAAGGACTTGAGGGCGTCCTTGTCATTTCGGACCATGGGCCGGGGATCGCAAGCGATTCCGGCAACAAAGGCACGGGCATCGGCCTGGCCATCGTGGACCACCTGACAAGGGAGATGGGGCTGGAAAGCCATGTGGAAAGCTCGGATGAGGGAACGAGGATCCGCATCTGGAAGCGTTGAGCAATCAAGCGCCGGGCTATCAAGCATTTTATCCGGATGGTGAGGGCTAGGTCGAATATATAAAAAGAGGAGCCGGCTCGATTATCGGTTCCTCTTTTTTTAGCTGCCAATAACAGAAAAAGACGCCCTGTCAGGCGTCTTCGTACCATTGCTTTTCGCTCGAGATTCACGAGCTCGTCAGTGAACTGGGTTCATAAGCAAGGCAGGCTACAGCTGTTAGACTGAGAGAGAGATCCATTCTGAAATCCAATTGAACAAGAACATTCATATTCATCGTTAACCACACTCCAATCATAATGCTTAGTCGATTCATGTGAGAGAAGAGTGATCGGCATGCCATCATCAGCGTCAGGTAGCCCCCCTGTACGGACGCAATAAGCGTTTCGGCAAAGATATTATATCATATTCGGACACTTGCTAAAACGGTGGATAGCCATCCAGCTTTTTTAAAGAAAATTTAAACTTGGGGCCGACCGGCATTTAACCTTGGACATGTAGGATGTATACCTGAGGTGATGAACGTGACGGAACTCGTCATTCAAACAAAAGGCTTATATAAAATATACAAAAAGCGCGCAGCGGTCGTGGATTTGAATCTGGAGATCGCCCGCGGCGACATTTACGGCTTCCTCGGCCCGAACGGTGCCGGGAAAACGACGACCATTCGCATGCTGCTCGGACTCATTCAACCGACGCGTGGCGCGATTCATTTGTTCGGCAAGGATTTAAAGAGCGAAAAAATGGACATTTTGCGCCGGACCGGATCGCTTGTGGAATACCCATCCTATTACGGCCACTTGACGGCCGTAGAGAATCTGGAAGCGATCCGCCGGATTACCGGCGGCCCGAAATCCCGCATCGCGGAAGTGCTGGAGATCGTCTCCTTGACGAAGGAGGCCAAGCGCCCGGTCAAGGGATACTCGCTAGGGATGAAGCAGCGTCTTGGCATCGCGGCCGCCCTGCTGAACAATCCGGAGCTGCTCATTCTGGATGAGCCGACCAACGGCCTGGATCCGTCCGGGATACATGAAATCCGGGAGCTGATCAAGAATATGCCGCGCCAATACGGCATTACCGTGCTGGTATCCAGTCACCTGCTGGGCGAGGTCGAGCAGATGGCGGACAAAGTCGGCATTATTCGCGAAGGAAGGATGGTGTTCCAGGATACGATCGACAATCTGGTATCCACGGCGTCCAGCGGTTTCCGCTTATCGGTATCCGAGCCTGAGGCAGCGCTTGGACTAGCCCTAGACTTAGGCTGCGAAGGCGTCCTGCGGAACCAGATGCTGGAGCTGGAGAGCATGCAGGATGCCAAAATCGCGCAACTCGTGAAGCGCCTGGTAGAGAACCAGCATGCGGTATACCGGGTGGAAGAGCAGCGGAGGTCGCTGGAGGATATCTTCATGCAGATCGTAGGGGAGGGAAGCCGGGTATGATGTTCCGTGCGCTTTCCGCCGATTGGCTGAAAATCCGAGGCAAGGGCATCTGGTTTCTCGCTGCGCTCGGTCCCGTCGGGCTGGCAGCGATGCAAGGGCTGAACTTCGGACTTCGATACGATTACCTGATGAAATCCTACGCGGCGGATCCTTGGGGCGGACTGCTGGAGAACGTGCTCTTCTTTGTGCCGATTGCCCTGTTCCTCGGGATCACGCTGGTCTGCTCGCTGATGGCCAACGTGGAGCATCAGCTGAGCTCGTGGAAGCAGCTGCTGGCATTGCCTATCTCCAGAACGGCGGTATTCAGTGCCAAGTTCGTGCAGGCTTTCCTGATTCTCTGCGTATCCTGTCTCCTTCTGTCGATCAGTACCGCCGTCCTCGGCATCGTACTGGGGATGGGGGCAGATCAAATGCCGTATGTCGATCTGCTGCGCATTGGGTTTGTGCAGTTATTCGCGGCGCTTCCCATGCTGGCCTTTCAACTGTGGATGTCTTTGACGCTTAAGAACCAGGGGATCGCGGTCGGGATCGGGATTACCGCCTCGGTCGTGTCGATGTTCGCCCTGCAGTTTCCTGATTGGATGCCGCTAAAATGGCCGCTGCTGGCTTACATGGGGCCGGGAGAAGCACGCGTCATCGGAGCGGGTTTGCTGCTGGGCGCGGTGATCGCATGCGCTGGCCTGATTCATTTTAACCGAAAGGATGTGGACTAAGATGGCATCCTATCTAAGAGCGGTATCCGCAGAGTGGCTTAAGCTGTCGAAATCGAAGCTGTGGCCGCAAATCTTCCTGTGCGCGGTCCTGGTCATGCTGCTCGGCATATTAAACGGAAAGCCTGAGGAGCTGGCGCCATGGGAATATCTGATCAGCATTATGATCATTCTGCATGCCATGCTGCTGCTTCCGATTCTGACGGGGATATTCAGTGCCATGGTATGCCGGTATGAGCATTCGGGCGGGGGATGGAAGCAGCTGCTCGTCCTGCCGGTTTCACGCGGCGCCGTCTATTTTGCGAAATTCTCGGTGGTCGCCATGCTGCTGGCCGTCGTGCAGTTACTGTTCATGGGCGCCGTGCTGGGAGCCGGGTTGATCCACAAGGTGGATGCTCCGATTCCGTGGGAAATGCTGCTGCGTTGCCTGCTTGGCGGTTGGGTTGCCTGCTTGCCGCTTGCCGCGCTGCAGCTTGGGGTTTCAACGGCCTGGAGCAGCTTTGCCGCTCCGCTGGCATTAAACGTCGTATTTACCATACCGAACATGCTGGTAGCCAACTCGCAGACGTATGCTCCTTACTATCCGTGGACGCAGCCGTTTCTTGCGATGATGCCGGCAGGTCAAGCCGATTTCGGCGCATTCAACCTGCCGTTCGAAAGCCTCATGACCGTCGTGGTGGGAGGGTTTCTACTGTTCTTTCTCGCGGGCTTCGTCTATTTTCAGCGGAAAGAAGTGTAACTCTTCAGAACTGGATTTCAAAGCTTGGTTTTATGAAAAAGAGCTGCCCCGGGCCCTTACGGCCTATTGGAGCAGCTCTTTTTATATATTCCTATGTGTAACGAACCCTTCCTTTTGCTATTGAGGCAAATCCACCCACACATAAGGGGTGTCAGCGGCCTTCAATCCATACTCGATAACCGTGATGACGGCGACCGTTTCTGCCGGGTTGACGGCAGGCTCGCCCGTTTCGAAGAAATTCACCAGATTCTCGATGAACAAGGCAAAGAAATTCGAATTCGCGGTGACTTGCTTGAAGCCCCCGTCGCCATTCTTTATCCCCAAGGTAAAGGGACAATTATCCCCAAGATGATTCACGGTGGCTTGTCGCCCGTCTCCGAATTCGATCAGCAGGGCAGGGGAGTCAGGCGTTCCGATATACATCACCCGTTTCGGGCTGGTCCCCATCAGGCTGACGATCGGCTCGATTTGATGGATCGAATAATTGGCGAAGGCGCCCGGTCCCCAGCTGCTGATCGTTTGTATATCGCTTCGGTCCAGCTCGTGGTATTCGCTGGCAAAACGCAGGGCGGACGTCGAAAACATCGGCGTTCCGTGCTTTGCCGCCAGGTCGAACAGGCGGATGGCCGTTTCGCGGTCAGGCGCGAACGTTTTATCGATATAGGTCGGCTTGCCGGACTGCAGCGGCAGCTGGGACAGCTCCTCATGGAATTCCGGATTGTCCGGGGACAGCACGATCAGGTAATCGCTGCGCTCCACCACCTCTTCGATCGTGGGCAGCAGCTCAATTCCAAACTCCTTGCTCCAGGCGGCGTTCGTGAGCCCGTTCTCTTTGTCTCTCTTGCCGTAGGCGTACATGACCTTCATGGCATGTTCCGATGCCTGCTCAATCCACCCGGGATATTTGTTCGCGTGGAACTGGTCCAAATGCAGGTCGATGAATCCGATTTTTTTCATGGTAAAGGGCCTCCCTGGCGTTCGAACTATAGGTTATAGGCTGTTCTGGGCAACGGGCTGCAGCGAAACCTCCGCGCCTTGGTCGGACGAGTCGTAAATCGCCTGGATGATCTGGGAGGAGAGGATGACCGTATCGATATGCGAAGGCTGTTTCTCCCCGGTTTGAATGCAGCGGATGAACCCGTCGATCTCATTCTGGAACATGCTGCCGAGATTGAATTTCGGCGTGGTTTCGATCAATGCGCCGTCCTCCGTGGTGTAGAAGGTGAAGTCCGCGCCGTATTTCAGCCGGATGCCGCCTTTATCGCCGAGGAAGTCGATGAACATTTCTTCGGCGCCGATATTTTGCGCCCATGCGCCGTTCAGGGAAATGGTCGGACCTTCCGTGCGGACGAGGGCCGTGACAAAATCGTCGACGTCATACGTGCCGTCGTATTTCGGCGGACCTGCCCACATTTTGAGGAAGGTGTAATTCTCCATGTCTTTGCCCAGCTTGCAATAAGCCTGACCGGAGACGGTCTTCGGCTTCGGATCGCCCGTACAGTACATCACGACATCGAGGAAGTGAACGCCCCAATCGATCAGCGCGCCGCCGCCGGCAATGGCTTTGGTCGTGAAGGCGCCGCCGAGACCCGGGATCGAACGGTGGGAACGGAAGCTGGCATATACGTGATACAGCTCGCCAAGATCGCCGTTTTGGATCATTTTTCTGATTCTGTTTACGCTTTCATTGTATCGGTTGACCACCCCGATATTGAGCGTTTTGCCCGTTTCGTGCTGAACCTTCTGCATCTCCAGCGCTTCCGCGTAGGTGCGGGCTGCCGGTTTTTCGCATAATACATGCTTACCTGCCCGCAAGCAATCGATGGCGATGGAAGCATGGACGTCATTCGGCGTACAGATCGATACCGCGTCGACCTCAGGGTCGTTCAGGATTTGGTTGTAATCTTCGATGGCTTGGCCGCATTCGTATTTGGCGACGGCGGCATCGGCCCGGTCCTTCAAGATATCGCAGAAATATTTGATCTCGGCATCTTCGTTGGCCATGTAGGCGGGGATATGGGCACTGTTCGCAATCGTGCCGCAGCCAATCACGGCAATTGTAATTTTGTTCATCGGTTCTCCTCCAAAATCGTGGATTGATGATGCAGTGATGACATGAGCCTGTCGCTGTATTCTTCGTTATTGCTTGCCCCGAGTATAGCATGTGAGCGATCGCTTCGATTTCACTATCGTGTTTATTTATTGGATTATCGTACCGAGGCGCTAGTCCACGGTTTTAAAAGCGTTCTTCTTATAGTAAGCGGGGGTCGTGCCCGTGTATTTCTTGAAAATGCGGCAGAAGTAGGGAAGCTCGTTAAACCCTACCTTGAAGCACACGTCGGTTACCGTCAGCTCGGGCTCCGTCAGCAGCCGCATCGCCATTCGTATCCGGTAGTTGGCCAAGTACTGGCTGAAGGTCCAGCCTGTCACTTCCTTGAAACGTCGGCAAAAGCTCGTCCGCGACATCATCGTCCGCGCGCAGAGATCCTCCAGCCACAGGGGCTGATCGAAGTGGTCGTGGATATATTGAACGGATTCCAATATGGGCTCCCGATACGGGGCGCTGCCCGCGGTTACCGATATATGCTTGCCTTGCTCGGCATGCTCGCGGTTCACGATCGCCAGCAGCTTCAGCAGATTGGCCTTCAGCAGAATATCGAAGAATGGGCCCCGGCCTCCGAACTCGTTCAGCATTTCGGTCAGGAGTTCCTTTACGGCGAGGTCGCTGCCGCCGGTCAAGGTGATTTTGAGCGGGACGCGGTCTTCGGTCGTGACAAAAGGCTTGATGAAGGAAAGGTCGAACAGCTGCGGCTCGTCCGGCATTCCCTCCAATCGTTCGTTAATGAAGGCCGGCATGAATTCGCACCCGAGCACCTCGAGCTCTTTCCCGGGAATCATCTCCACGCGATGGACGCTATAAGGAGGGAGCACGAATATATTGCCCTGGACCATCCGGTATTTTTGGCCATAGAGCGTATGGATGAATTCGCCTTTGCTGACATACCAGATTTGAAGATAGTCATGCATATGATCGGATAAACTCCCGAACTTTTCGGTAATGCGGTACATTTTGCAGGGCAGGCCATTCGCCATCTCCAGCTCCGACGTAAAGTAGGCGATTCCTCTTCGGGTGCATTCGGCGATATCCGGTTCCAGCCAGTGAATAGCCATCGTTTCTTTCCTCCTCACGTACGTTTCGATCCTGTTATTCATAGCATAACTGATTAAGGACATGAAGGAAGAGAAAAAGTTGAAAAAAGTGAGCTGTTTATGCGCATTCCGTCCATGATTGATGGCATGAGGAGTCCCAGGGTAAGAGTACGGCAAGAGGAACGTTAGATAGTACGAAGAAAGTGGAGGCATTATTTATAAATATCCAACAGTATGCATGGAGAGCGTGCAGCGTAAAGAGCCGAGGTATCCTGAAACACAGGATTAACCTCGGCTCTTTTTGCCTTACGGGCAAAACTCCTTCAGCATCTGCTCCTTCACTTCTTCAATGGGGAAGTGCAGGGGATAGGTGGATATCATCAGCATGATGCCCTGAAGGGTAGAAGAAAAGTACAAGGAGCGCTTGCGCGGCTCGGGTACTCCGAGACTTTCGAATATGCGGCATTGTATCTCAAATTGCCGTGCAGCCTCTTCCACAAGACGCTTGCTGTAGGGAAACAGCTCTTGATCCGCTTCGGGCTGTGTTTGAAGATGCAAGTAAAAACGGAATACTTCCGGCTGCTGATAGACGTTGTCGATGGCTTGCTCCAAAATATATTTCAGCTGATCCGCAGGTGCTTGGAGTGAAGCGGAATTCTCCATGACTTCGGCAACGCTTGCGATTCGCTCCTCGACCATAGCGGCAAGCAGTCCTTCCTTGCCTGAAAAATAATTATAGAGCAGCCCTTTGGATGTGCCGGCTTTCTTGGCTACATCGCTAATGGAAGTGGCATGGTACCCCTGATGGATAAACAAATCCATGGCGGTTTCCAAAATCTTCTCTTTTGCCATCTGGCGTATGCGTTCGTTCTCGCTGGGTGAGCGTGGCATGAAATCTTCATTCCTTTACGAATGGGGTGATATGAAGGGATAACTCCTCCGGATGCGTTAGCGTGACCATGTGATCCGCTCCGGCGATGGTGGCAAATCGAATGCTCGGAACCCTTCGAAATTGTTCTCCTACCTGCTGGTTATCGGTCAGTTCATGATCTCCTATGATGAACAGCGTTCTGGCCGAGATATCCTGTAATCGGTCCATCGCCGGCGGCTCCGGCCAAACCGAGTCAAAGGTGGACCAGGTAAATGACCGCTCGAAATGATGGCGAAGCATTTGGACCATCAGCTCCCGCTCGGCGCGGTTCCTTGTAATTTCATAAGAAGGCGGCTCAATGCACAGCTCGATCATTTTCTCGATATCAGGGGCAGCGGCGCTTACCCCGAGCATGTAAGTTTGCATTTCCTCAGAATAAGGAAAACCGGACAGGGCGGGTGCTATGACAATCAGTTCCGATACCCTTTCAGGATAATGGATCGCGAACTCCGTGGCAATCCGGCCGCCCATAGAATGACCGACAATCGCAGCTTGCGAAATATCCAGATGATCAAGAAGAGATAACAAATCTTCAACATAATTCGGCGGCTGCGTGGGAGAGGGAGAGCGTCCGGCTCCGCGACCGTCAAAGGCAATGACGCAAAAATGCTCCGCTAAAAGAGGGACAAGATAACTCCAGTCCCGCAGATCGGCTCCACCGCTGTGAACAAGGACGATGGGCTTACCGTTTCCATGAACTTCATAGTGCAGATCCAATAGAATACCTCCATTCGATTTTCAATGATGTGCAGCGCTTGATGAACATTATTTTATTATTGAATGAACGTTTGGTCAATAAAAAATCGATTCGTATCTTGATTTGCTTTTCGAAGCTGGGATTGCACTGTGAATATTGCTGTGAATTAATTCACTAATCTTATTTGTGAATTATGTTACAATCGAAAAAAATATATTTTTCGGAGTAGGGGGAACGGACTGTGGCTCGTTATTTTAACGGTAAAGAAGTGGAACTGTTGGCTCCAGCCGGAACATTCGAGATATTCAAGACCGTCATTGGCGCAAACTGCGATGCCGTATATTTCGGGGGGCCATCGCTGAACATGCGCATGATGCGCAAGGGATACAACTTAAGTTATGAGGAGGTCCGCGAGGCCGTCCAATTGGCCCATGACCGCGGGAAGCGTGCCTACATTACAGTGAACAACCTGATGAATGAAGAGGACTTGGAGGAAGCGAAGCGCTACTTCGCCTTTCTGAACGAGATCGGCCCGGATGCCATTATCGCGCAGGACCTGGCCGTGTTTCCCCTGATCCAAGAGATGAATTACACGAATATTCCGGTTCACTCCTCGGTCATGATGAACGTGCACAACCTGGAAATGATCGAAGCGGTCAAAGCACTGGGCGTTTCCCGCATCGTGGCTTCCCGCGAAATGGATCTGAAAACGGCAGAGGTGCTGCAGGCCAAGAGCGGGATGGAGTTCGAGTATTTTGTGCACGGCGACATGTGCACGGTTCACGGGGCCAACTGCCTCTACAGCTCGATGCTGTTCGGCAACAGCTCTAACCGCGGGCGCTGCATGAAGCCTTGCCGCTGGGATTACCGGGTGAAGAAGGATGGTTATCTCTATCCGACCGAGTATCCGCTCGCGGCGAAGGATATGTACATGTACGAGAGCATTCCTGAGCTGATCAAGTCCGGCATCACCAGCTTCAAAATTGAAGGACGCATGAGAGACACCGAGTTTTTGCTGATGGTCGTGAATTCGTACGGAGACGCCATCGATCGTTATATTGCGGATCCGCTGGGCTACAATCGCGAGGCGGGGGCGGATACGCTGCATAAACATCGCAAGCGCGATTTTACGACGGCTTATGCCTTCGGCAAGCCGGGACTGGGCTTCATTAATCGCCGCTATGAGGGAACAGGCAAGTTTTACAGTACGGGGAAGGTGTTCAGTACGCCTACCGCCGAACGCGAGACGAAGGAGGAACGGGTGCTCCAGGTGAAGGAATCGCTTCGCCATGCGAAGCGGGAACGGCAGGGCACGTCGATTCCGCAAATTACGGTGCATGTCAACACGGTGGAGCAGGCCCGTGCGGCATTAGAAGAAGGAGCAGGCGTCATTTACCTGACGGGGGACGTATTCCAGCCGGATCGTCCGTTTGGCCGCGAAGACATCGAAGCCTTGACGGCGGATAAAGGGGACGCGGAGATTGTCCTTGGCATGCCCCGCATGATGAATGAGCTTCAGATGGAACAGTACCATCAGTTTCTCAGCGCAGGCAAGGAGTTTAACCATTATGGTCTGGACGGCCTGCTTGCGACCAACATCGGTGCCATGCACAAGTTTCAATCCATCGGGCTGCCGCTGATCGCCGATTTCAGCCTGAACATCTACAACCATATGGCGGCTTCGTTTTATCAGGACCATTTTGGCATATCCCGAATCAATCCGTCCCTTGAGCTTCAGCTCCATGATTTGACGAAACTGCTGCGCCATCCGGAGGTTCCCCTTGAGATCATCGTTCACGGATCGCCAATCGTCATGTATCTGGAGCATGATTTATACGCCAATGCCGCAGAGTTCGAGCCCATAGCGGAAGAGGACAACCGTTTCGTGGATAACCGCCATCTCGTGCTGCTTACGGATAAAGGGGAGAACCCCGTTTACCGGGACGCCGCAGGGCGCAACCACCTGGCGCTGGCGAAGGAGCTGTGCTACATGCCGATCCTGAAGGAGCTGTATGAAGCCGGCGTCCATCATTTCCGCATCGAAGGAAAAACGTATACGACCGAGCAGCTTCGCAGCCTGGTGCGGTTATATCGTCAAGCTGCGCTGAACCTGGATGCATGCGGCAGGCTGTATCAAAGCATGGCACCGGTATACGCCGGGTTCACGCTCGGTTCGCTCCAATTCGGCCATTCCCTGGAACTTGAGCTGACGGAAGCATGAGATCCCTTAGAGACGGGGCAGGAAGATGATCCGATGCGAGGCACCGTTTTCCTCAGTCTCTATCACGGAACATGGAAAAACGGAAATAATCGAAAGAGGGGGAGCATCCATGAAACATGAAGGCCATACTCATATCGGTCCGGAAGCCGTCGCTGCCAAGCGCCGGCGGTACGGCTATCCTTGCACGGCGCATTTCTACAGCGAACCGCCCCAGATCGTCGGCGGCAAGATGCATACGCTTTACGGCCATGACGGCAAAGCTTATGTCGACTTTTTCACGGGCGTGTCGGTCGTTGCCTGCGGCCATTGCAATGAAGCCATTACGGCTAGAACGATCGAACAGCTGCAGACGCTGCAGCATACGTCAACCATTTACCTTACCCAGCCGATGGTGGACCTGGCGGAGCGGTTGGCGAACGGCGTTTTGCCCGGCAACTTAAAGCGAACGTTCTTTGTGAACAGCGGCTCCGAGGCGAATGAAGGCGCGCTGCTCGCCGCGCGTCTGCACACGAAACGCCGCAGCTTCCTGGCGCTGGAATACGGCCTTCATGGGCGCACCTTCCTGACCATGAACGTGACCGGCATCCCGATGTGGCGTGCCGACGATTTCCTGGATGAAGACGTGGCTGCGTTTATTCCGCGACCTTATGATCCTGGCATGGATCAGGATGCCGCTGCCCGCCGCTCCCTGGATGCCTTGGCGAGCGTGCTCGCTGCGAAGGGAGACAGCTTTGCTGCCATGATCGTAGAGCCGATCCAAGGCAACGGGGGAATGATCGCTCCGCCGGATTGGTATTTCCGCGAGCTGAAGGCGATGCTGGAGGAGCACGGAATTCTCCTGATTGCCGACGAAATCCAGACAGGCTGCGGCCGCACCGGACGCATGTTCGCAATCGAGCATTACGGCATCGTGCCCGATATTCTCACCATGGCGAAGGCCTTGGGCAATGGCGTGCCGATCGGCGCGTTCTGCACGACGGATGAGATCGCCGCCAGTCTGAATCGTCCCTCCGCCTCGACCTTTGGCGGCAATCCGGTATCATCCGCTACGGCGCTTGCCGTATTGGATTACATCGAGCAGGAAGGCTTGGTCGAACGTTCTCTGCGCATTGGCGGGCGGCTCATCGAAGGCTTGAGGGAGCTGCAGGGCCGGTACGAGCTTATCGCCGATGTCCGAGGCAAAGGGTTTATGGCCGGAGCCGAAATCCGGGGTGCGACCGACGAGGAGAGCGCAGCATGGACGGATATCATTCTGGAGCGCATGAAGGATGAAGGCTTTATTATCGGCAAAAATGGGGTGGGCCGAAACGTGCTGGCCTTTCAGCCGGCCATGATCATCCCGGAGGAAGAGATCGAGGCGATGCTCCGTGCCTTGGATAAGGTGCTGGCAGGGTTGTCCCAAACATAAAACGAATGAGGTTGGATCCGGATGCAGATGATGTATAAAGTCGTTCATAAGACCAAAATGTTCGGAGAACTGGTGATGTTCTCCCACACGCTGTTCTCGCTGCCCTTTGCGATCATCTCCATGGTCTGGGCCGCCGGCGGCGTGCCGTCATGGCATGTCATGCTGTGGTCGTTGATTGCGCTGGTGGCCGCCCGCAACGGGGCCAATGCCTTCAATCGCGTAATCGATTTGAAGTTCGACGCGGCCAACCCGAGAACGGCGGACCGCCATATGCCAAGAAAGCTTCTGCTGCCTCGCGAGGTGTACGTATTTGTGGTCGTTAACTTTGCCATCTTTATTCTCGCGGCAGGCATGCTGAACCCGCTATGCTTGGGGCTATCACCGGCGGCGATCGTGCTGATCTGCACGTACTCGTACACCAAGCGCTTCACCTGGCTGTGCCATCTCTATCTGGGCTTCACGATCGCTTCGGCTCCGATCGGGGCATGGTTTGCCGTAACGGGGCAATTCGCTTTCATTCCGTTCATCATCGGTACCGTCGTCATGCTATGGATTGCAGGCTTTGATATCATCTACGCCACGCAGGATATCGAATTCGATCGCAGGACCGGCTTGTGGAGCATTCCCCGGGCGTTTGGATTAGAAGGCGGGCTGCTTATTTCCAGAGTGCTGCACGGGATTATGGTCATGCTGCTGCTTTCCCTTTACTTTATCCAAGGTTTGGGCTGGCTCTATTTGACGGGAATTGCCGTCTCGGTGCTGCTGCTGGCCGTGGAGCATCGCATGATCAAGCCTTCCAGCCGCAGGCGGATGCAGCTTGCCTCCTACAATCTGAATCAGGTGATTAGTCTGACGATTTTGCTGTTTACTTCGGCGGATCAGTTTTTGCTCGGATAAAAAAACTCCCTTCGACTGCCGGCCCGCATACTCGGGCTATATGGCATTCAAAGGGAGTTTCGTGTTTATTGCCCGGCTTTCAAGATCGCAAAGCCGTAAGCAGGCAGCTTCACGGTCAGCTGGCCTTGCTTCGCGCTGAGGCCTTCGCCGTTCCACAGGTTCGTCCACTGGCGGTCCAGCACAGGGATTGTCATTGTGTTGCCCGCTTTGTCGTTGTTGACGGCAATAAGGATCGTTTCATTGTCGTCCTCGCGCAGGTAAGCGATTTTGCCCCCGTTCTTCTCGGCCTTCAAAAATTTGAAGGTTCCCGTGCGAAGAGCGGAATGCTCTTTGCGGAGCTTAATGAGCGTTTGGTAGAAATGGAAGAGGTCTTTGTCGTGTTTCGACTCGTCCCATTCCATGCATTTGCGGCAGCCCGGATCGTGCCCGCCGTCCATGCCGATTTCGTCGCCGTAATAGATGCAAGGCGTGCCGAAGTACGTGAATTGGAACATGGCGGCCAGCTTCATCAGGCGTTTGTCGCCGTTCGCCTGCGTTAACAGTCTTGCGGTGTCATGGCTGTCCAGCAGGTTGAACATCACTTCGCTGGCCTGTCTTGGATAGCCGGCAAGCTGCTTGCCGAGCATGAACGAGAACTTCTCGGCATCGGCGGTACGGTTGATGAAGAAATCCAGTACGGCATTGGTGAACGGGTAGTTCATGACGGCGTCGAACTGGTCGCCTTCCAGCCAGATGGAGGATTCATGCCACACTTCGCCAAGGATGTAAGCATCCGGGTTGGCTTTTTTTACGACTTGACGGAATTCGCGCCAGAAGCTGTGTCCCACCTCGTTGGCCACATCCAGGCGCCAGCCGTCGATGCCCGTTTCCTTGATCCAGTACTCCGCAGCCTTAAGCAGATAAGCCCGGACTTCCGGATTCTCCGTATTCAGCTTCGGCATCAGCGGCTCGAACGCAAACGTATCGTAAGTCGGAATGCCGTCCACTACTTCCAGCGGCAAGGAGCGAACGTAGAACCAATCCTTGTATTTGGAGTTCAAACCGTTCTTCTGAACGTCGACGAACGGAGCAAACGTTCTGCCGGAATGATTGAAGACCGCATCCAGCAGAACGCGGATTCCGCGCGCATGGCACAGATCGACGAGTTTCTTCAGCGTGTCCTTGTCGCCGAACTGCGGATCGATTTCCATATAGTCTTCGGTATCGTATTTATGGTTTGTCGTTGCCGTGAACAGCGGCGTGAAATAAATCGCGTTGACGCCGAGCTCGCTTAAATGGTCGAGATGGTCGATAACCCCTTGCAGGTCACCGCCGAAGAAGTTCTTCGGCGTCGGTTCGGCACTGCCCCAAGGCAAAGCGCCTTCCGGGTCATTGCTCGTATCCCCGTTCGCGAAGCGTTCCGGGAAGATTTGATAGAAAATCGCGTCTTTGACCCACGCTGGCGGATGGAAAACGTCATCCGGATTGATGAACGGGTATTCGAACAGGCGGTCCGGATTGGCCGGCGGCTCCGTCAGGAAATCATATTCGGTCATCCAGCGCTTCTCGTCGCCCTGCTGCAGCAGGAAGCCGTATTTCAAGCGGCGGTATGGAGGAGTTGCCTCACACTCCCAATAGTCGAACATTTCATCCGAGGACAGCTTGGTCATCGGAATGTATTCCATGGTTTGATCCCACAAGTACTTGTCGCCTGCGAGGGCGTACACTTCGGTAATGTCGTTCTTTTTGGTGCGGATTCTGAGATGGATGGTCGTGCCGTTATAAGCGTAGGACCAGTTTTTGCGCGGACGGTGATAGATGGCTTCCAGAAACATCGATAATTCCTCCTTAAATAGTGAAATTAAAAAAAGGCACAGCCAGGACTATGAATAGCCGAGGTTGTACCTTTGTAAGATAACATTGCCTTTAGATTATGAGGTTTGAATCGGGTTGCTTATGAATTCATTAGCTGATTAAAAATATACCACGCGTTCTAAGCGTATTCAAGCCCTAAGTACAAGTGGCTGACCTCTATGCTGCATTTGAAGCCGGAACGACGCAGGTTCTTTAGCTAGATCTTGCCGGGAGGGGCAGTCAAGAGGAAAGAGCCGGCGTTTGTTGTATAATAAAGGCATAAGGACAAGCCTGACAAGCAGATACGTTAGAGGAGGACAATATATATGCAATACGACGATCAGATGAAAAACCGGATCAAGCGGATTGAAGGACAGCTTCGCGGCATTTTGAAGATGATGGAGGAAAACAAGGACTGCAGGGAGGTCATCACGCAATTATCCGCTTCGCGTACGGCAATCGACCGGACCATTGGCGTTGTCGTAAGCTCCAATCTGGTGGACTGCGTGCGCAAGGCCGAAGCGAACGGCGAGGATACGGAGAAGCTTGTGCAGGAAGCCGTTAATTTGCTCGTAAAGAGCAGGTAGGGGATGAAGGACGGGCGTGGCAAAGGCTAGGAAATTGGTAAACGGACAAAATGGGTAAAGATAAGATGACGGCTTTACTAAAAGGAGGGTACTCAGATGTCCGTGAATGAACGAATTATACTAGCCAAGCGGCCGCAAGGCATGCCGGAGGAATCGGATTTTACGTTTGAGGAGCAGCCTTTGCCCGTACCTCAAGCCGGAGAAGTCCTTGTACGGACCGTATACTTATCGGTGGACCCGTATATGAGGGGCAGAATGAGCGATGCCAAAAGTTATGCCAAGCCATATGAGGTAGGGCAGGTTATCGCCGGAGGCGCAGTAGGGCAGGTCATGGAATCGACGGATCCGACCTACCGGGAGGGCGATTTTGTTGCAGGCACCTGGGGCTGGCAGCGCTTTGCCGCCGTTCGCACCGGGACGCTGCGCAAGGTCAACCCGGATCTGGCACCCGTCTCGACCGCGCTGGGCGTGCTGGGGATGACCGGTTTGACGGCTTATTTCGGACTCCTGGATATCGGTCAGCCGAAGGAAGGGGAGACGGTGGTTGTATCGGGCGCCGCTGGCGCCGTTGGCATGATTGTCGGGCAGATTGCCAAGATCAAGGGAGCCCGGGTGGTCGGTATTGCCGGTTCTGACGAAAAGACCGGATACCTGACCGGGAAGCTCGGCTTTGACGTTGCGATCAATTACCGGACCGAAGATGTGGCTTCGGCTTTGGCGGAAGCTTGTCCGGGCGGGGTGGACGTCTATTTTGACAATGTCGGCGGCGAGGTGTCGGATGCGGTTCTGCGCCTGATCAACAAAAATGCGCGGATCCCGATTTGCGGCCAAATCGCGCTCTATAACCTGGAGAAGCCGGATACGGGCCCAAGAATCCAGAGCCTGCTGCTGACCAATACGGCACTGATGAAGGGCTTTCTGGTCGGCGATTACGCCAGCAGGTACAATGAGGCGCTGCAGGAGCTGGCCGAATGGCTAAGGGATGGCAAGATTCAGTACACCGAGAATATCGTCGACGGCTTCGACAAGACGATTGAGGCGTTTCTGGGGCTGTTCTCCGGAGAAAATCTCGGGAAACAGCTGGTGAAGGTAAGCGAAGAACAAAGCTGATCCTGTGACATCCAACAAAATAAAAGAGTGTCGATTTCACGACTTCGCAAGTCTCCTCGGAGGGAGCTTTGCGGCCGGAAGGGCAATTGCCTCCCGGATGGCGTGATCATCGGCACTCTTCTTTTTGCGTTAAACTAAGTTTCATGACTGGTTTACGATGGAGCATGTCCGCTACATCGCCGCCTCCGGCGTCATGAACTGCTGATACTGGCGGTACATCGAAATGCGCCAATGGACAATCATGCCGTAAGCCAGCATGAAGAACAGCGCCGCGGTCTGCGGGATGGAAATATGCTGTTCAATATATCCATGGAGCAGGAGCCTGACGGCCAGCAGGCCAAGCAGAATGTACACGAAGCTTTTCGATCTCTGCATGAAGATCTGGCCGTCGACCTTCTCGAATTTGGTGCTGCGGATCAATGGGTACGAGAAGATGAACCAGCCTACCAAAAAGGCGATCCCTGCCCACCATAAAGGGATGCGTACCTGCGGCTCAACGAACATCAGAAATCCGGTGCTCATCGCTACGGGAGGGATGATAATCTTCTTGACGGTTACGGGACGGTTGCTCGCCTTCATTCGAATGAAAATAACGGCCAGCGCCATAACCAGCATCGCGATCGTAGAGCCTATCTGAAGAATTGGGGAATCGAAATTAACCACAATTCAGACCTCTTTCCATAAATAAAATGACATCACAATGTGCTGCCTTATGATTATAGCACATTCTGATGCCAGGCAAAATCAGGCAGGCGCAGGAGGTACGGCCCTTCTAGCGCCGTCCGTCTTGAAGATGGAGCCCGGTGACGAAACTCCGGATCATGAAATCCAGGCTGTCGTCAACACTCAGATCCATGGCGAATTGGCCCGCGCGTTCCAGGGAAGAGAAGCCGTGGCATAGGCTGCGAAGGGTCCGTACGGCATGCAACGCTTCCGCCTCGCTGAGCTGGTAAGGGGCCAGGATTTGAAGCAGCAGCTCGACAATCTGATTCCCTACTTGCTGCGTCTCCTGCTCTTCGGGACGGACCGGCTGCAATGCGGCTTCGTACAATCCGGGGTGTGTTCGAGCAAAGTCGACATAAGTAAGGCACACAAGGCGCAGGGCATCCTCGCCCGACCGGCCGGCGACAGCCTTAAGCAGTTGGTCATGGAGCGTCTGGAGACCATGCCGCATCAGGGCGGCATGCAGACCGGAAAGCCCGTCTACGTGGTTATACAGGGAAGGGGAGCGAACGCCCAGCTTGGCTGCAAGCGCAGCCAGGGTCACCGCGTGAAGTCCCTCCCGATCCGCTAATTCGGCAGCGGTTTGAAGCAGTTGAAGTCGATCGATGCCGGGTCTTGGACTCATCGTGCATTCCTCCTGAACGTTGATTCGGCTTCCGCAACGGCCTGCTGCATGGCACCCGCCGGATTTCTCAGCATCCGTCCATGGCCGACAGCCAGAACGGCGGGCTTGAGCGCGGTAAGCATTCCGGCGCTTTCCAAGGCCTGCTCCTTGCTCCAGGTGGCCATGGCAGGGAACGGAAACCATGGTTTGAGGACGCCCGATACGGCCAATCCGCCCCGCGTCTGCCAAGCATCGCCGGCAATCAGGATGCCGCTGCGCTCATCGAGGAAGGCCATATGTCCGGGCGTGTGGCCTGGAGTCGAGATGGCCTTGAGGGAACCAATGGAGTCCCCGTCCTCCAGGAGAACGTCCGGAACGGTGGTAATGTTCTTCGGGATATCCCCGCGTATCGGCGTTTGCGGCTCTCCGGGCTGGAGCTCGGCATTCCCTTTCAGCAGCAGCGCATCGCGCCGCGAGACGCAGACCGAGGCATTCGGAAGCTCCTTCTTTAACCCGTCGAGCGCACCGACATGGTCGCCGTGAGCATGGGTCAACACGATCCGTTTAATGGGTTTTCCGATATCGGCTGCAGCCTGCAGGATTCCCTTTTGGGAAAATGACATCCCTGCATCGATGAGGGTAAACCCGTCGCTTTCTTCTACAAGGCAAACATTGATCGGAAAAAGGCGAGGAAGAAAAGAAATTTGAGTCACCTGTTCAATCGTCGTTCTTAACATAAAGCCGTACCCCTTTCGCTTAAAACTAATGTTATTAGTATAATAACTAATGATATTAGTTATAGCAAGCCTGATTTTAACATTTTCATGAATAGACCCTTTGAACCACTAAAATTTTTATATATTTACCAAATTTTGAGTGCAATATTCGCCAATTTGCGTTACCATAAAGATAGATATACGGAAAAATTTGTAGGTTATTTAGTTGAAGGGTGAGGGGCGGATGATATGGATATGTTCAAACGCATCGTACTTCTGATGGTGATGTATGCCTTCTCCGCAGTGCTGCTATACGTAGCCAGCCAGCACACGCCATATCTGCTTCCGGTCATCTGGATCTCCGCTCTGATGCTGTTGCTATGCGGCATCGGTTATCTGGGATACCATTATTTCTTTAAAGGACGCAGAAGACGAAGTTAATCGGAAGTACATACAAGTCTGCCTTGCCGGGGCGGGCTTTTTTTGTGCGAAAATAAAAAAACCGTTTGAATGGCTTCGCAGTCTTTATATAGAGTGAAGTTAACAGCGAGGCAGGTCGAACGAGGGGAAGGTATATCGGATGTTGGAAACTAAAGAGCTGGCGGCTGCGGCATGCAGGGGAGACGAGGAAGCGTTCTATGCACTCGTCACCGAGCATCGGAGGCGTCTATACGGAATTGCGTACAGTTATCTGCATAACGAGAGCGACGCTTTGGAGGCACTGCAGGAGACGGTATGCCGGGCGTGGATGAAATGCCGGAAGCTGAAGCATCCGGAGGCGTTCGTCCCTTGGCTCATTCGGATATTGATTAACTGCTGCGTGGATGAACAGAAACGGAAAAAGCGCATGGTTCCCGTAGAAGAAGTGCGCAGCCGGGAGACGGCTGCGGAAATGGTCAGCGACAGCAAGCTGGATTTGGAGCGCGCGCTGAGCCGCATGAAGCCCAAATATCGCCATGTGCTGATCCTGAAATATTACCAGGACATGACGATCAGCGATATCGCGCATATTCTCGATGTACCGGAGGGAACGGTCAAAACCCGGCTGCATCAAGGACTAAAGCTGCTTCGGCAAAAAATCGAGCCAGGAGGTGCGGTATTCCATGTATGAGAAGGAAGAGCGGATGCTGAACGAGATGAATAGGGATGCGGAGATCTACACGGCGGTTGTGTCCGATGAAGCATTGGATGCGGCTGTTCGAAGCGGAATGCGGAGAGGACGGCGCATGCAGCGGAGCCGGACGCGGATGGCTGCCTTTTCTGCCGTGATCGCAACCGTAGCTGCCGCACTGCTGTTCGTGGTATGGGGCGGGGATGGAGGCATCGTGGAGCCGAAGGAGCAAATGGCCGCGCAAGGGCCGTATCCGCCATTGACCGGGTTTGATCTCGGAGAAGATATTACGCTGAATACGGCTAACCAACACGGCATGATCCAGCCGGTGAATCAATCGGTGACCCGGGGGGATTATACGGTAACGCTGAACGGGATCCTTGTAGGCTCCCAGCAGATGGAGGTGTTTTATACGATCCAAAACGATGCGGGGTATCACGCAGACCTAAAGCGGGTCGAGATGAAGCGTAAGGGCTCCAGCCAGTCGCTGCCATACAGCATCGGGTCGTCGGGTGGAAGCCAGATTAAGCCCGGGCAAACGTTCCGTTCCCGATCGGACATTCATATGGGCGAGAACCAATCCGTGCCTGAAGAAATGACGTTATCTTTTAGCATCGCCCCCTATACAACGAATACGGTGCATCAATCCTCGGCAGAGGGCGAGCAGGTTCTGGATATCGACGTATCCGTTGATATGGAGACCGTCCAGAAGTTTACCCGCACGATTCCGCTCAACAAAATGCTGCAGATTGAGAGTCAAAGGTTCTATTTGAAGGAAGCCGTGTTATCCCCTGCCGGAATCGTCCTGAAAGCGAACATCCCTTCCAGCAATACGATGAAGGTATCCGGTTTATGGGACGTGTATTTGGAAACCGTGGTTAACGGCGAGCAGATCCGATTGAACAGCGATTCCGCATTTTTGCCCGGTGCGGGGGGAGGGGACATGACGTATTTCTTCGACAGCAATATACTGGAGAATCCGGAGTCGATCACGCTGAAAGCGAGCGGATTCCAAGCGGTGGACCCCTCCGAGATGTCACTTGTGATCGATACGGATAAGAAGGAGATTCTCCGTGCACCGGACGGCGATCTTCGATTCGGAGCATACACGGGACATACGCTGACAGTGGAATACGAGGAGCGGGCTGACCGGCATATGGGCAGCGTATCGATTGAGCCGGAGTTCGTGGACGGGGAAGGGAAGAAGCATACGATCAACGAGGACGCAGGGGGGCTCAGTTCCTCGTCCCGATCCTCTTCGGATACCGGGATAAGCCTCATCACGCAGTATATCCACCTTAAACCCGGGGATTACCCGCAGCCGCTCACGTTTACGTTAAGCAGCTACCCTGGCGTCATGGAGCAGACATTCGAGGTGCCGATTCGATGAGATTAGAGATGCTGAAAGCTCATCAGAATGACCAATGCGCCGAACGCCATGGTTACTCTACCCATAAGTTTTAAGTACCATATTCTCAGATCGCTGGGTTCCGTGTCATCTCTCGTTCTTCTGAACCACCAAGAGTACGGATTGCGGATGGCATGTATGCCGATTCCCATGAGCGCAAGACCCATGAGCAGTACAGAAATGAAATTGAGCATGGGTGAATCAGCTCCTTTCTTAAGTGTTACTACGTAGGGTTTAAACAGTAAGTTCCGTTGCATGAAAAACAGGATGGTCGGAATATAGGACACAAAAAAAGGAACCGCCCCCGATCAAGAAGGCCGGGGAGGTTCCTTTTTTCTCATTTATTTAAATCCTGGATCATAGGCCGATGACGCTATTCCCTGCGTTCGGTGGGGGAGCTTCCTGCCGGTCCTTTAGCATCCAGCAGCTCGATCAGAGCTTTGGGCACTCCGTTGAGGATCAGCCATTGGCGAAGCGTTTCGATGGCACGGATATGGCCGTTGCCTTCATCCCGCCAGGTCAGCAGCTCGACGACCTTAATGACGAGGAGCATCAGCTCCATTTTGTCATGCTCGGTTTGGTCTGCGCGGACTTTTTGGAATACGGCTTCTTTCTCCCAATCAAGCAATATCTCTTCCCCAATGGTCGGTCGCATGAGTGAATAGCTGTAATCGCACTGCGGGCAGTGAACCGTGGCGAACTGTTCGGATGTGAACGTAACCCCGATTTCCGTTTGACACTGGCGGCAGTGGAATTGGACTTGAATTGCCGAGTTCGTTTCCATGTCTATGTTGCCTCCTTCGAAGAGAAAGGTATCTACTTTTACCCAATAGTCGGTAACTGTGACCCATCTTCCCTTGAGGAGCTGTTTGAAACATGAAAAAGAATCACCCTCACTAGGCGATTCTTTAAGGAGAAAAGTCAGCGTTTCCTTCTACTCTGCGAGATCTTTACATGGGTGAACACATTATAGAGGAAAGCGAGAACGCCCAGCGTTACAAGAACGCCTCCCACGGCAACGACCGGCTCTACCGATTCGATGCCGCTCATTAGCAGGGCAAGACCGATCATCATGACGGGCAGACCGATATTGTGCAGCCAGAAATGCACTTTGCCGGCAGTGGACTCCCCGGCAGCCGGGAACAGAACATAAATAACGCCTGCAAGAGCCAGGGACGCCCAGCCCAGAAGATTGACGTGTGCGTGTACCGAGGCGTAATCGTAGCTGTGGGTGATCGACATGTACATGCCGAGCAGCACACCGAGCACGAAGTAAACAGCAGCGATTTTGATTAATTTAATCCCCATAAAACCCCTCCTTTATGGATTACTAATATGATATATGTCACCTGGGGCGAAGTAGACCTAGACGGAGGAGGATTTAATTAAAGAAGATGCAAAAAAAGAAACCGCGAATTTCCCTTGCCGGGAATTCACGGTTATTTCGTAAGCTTTCATGATATCCGCAATCTATTCAAGCTCCAGCACGTCATAGATCAGCCATTTGCCTTCGGTTTTCTTGAGCCAATAGAGCGACGTCGAATAGATCGTTTCGCCGTCCGCATCATCGCTTTCTTCGGCATAAACGACGGCGTCATCTCCTTGGAAGAAGACCGTCCGGAGATCCTCTGATTTGAGATTGAAATTCACCTCATCGAAGATACCTTCCTCAATGCTGGTTTGGAACATCTCGTGGAAGACCGAGTCCGGGTGAATGACGGACATGAGCAGCGGGCCATTCTCCTCATTGAAGCCCTTGTACTGAATGTCGATGGACTCCACGATGGCTTTCTGCTCTGCTTCCGGCACTACGGGACGAGCTTCAAGCAGTTTGTCTCCGAGGAAATATTCTGTCTCGTACAGGTTCAAATCATAGATTTTCCATGCGCCCGACGCATCCTTCTTCAGGAGATTCTCGTAATGGAGCGTAACATCCCATGCAAACGGCCCGCCGATGCGGTCTAGGCTCACACTGGTGTAGGCATGGATCGACGTTCCGGCTACCGCTACATCCCATACGTCCGCGGATACATGATTGTCGTTCTTGAATTGATCCTGATAGTTTTGCTTAACCTCCGCAAGAACGGGAGATTCGGGGTGGAATACGCTCATAACTTCGTCCAGATTCTTGCCGCTTCCGGCCTCTTCAATGATGTGGTAAAGCTTCTTCACCTCGTCTTCGGCTTTGGCCGTCGCACCCTCGCGGTCAATCTTGACGGTACGCGCCTTGGAATCCCACTTTACCGGGAGTCCGGTGGCTTCAGCCACAAAACGAAGGGGAACCAGCGTGTTGCCGCCTTGAGTGAAAGGAGCGATCTGCAGCGTGGTTTTTGCGCCATTGACATAGGCGGTTTTCTGCCCGATCGTCATCTGCAGCTTCTGATCGAGATATGTACCCGTCACCTGCTTGTTCGCGCCGTTCCAATGGACCTTATAATCCAGGGCTTGGAACAAAGGGCGGAATTGAACGAAGGTGACTCCGTTCTTCATGATCGGCGCCGCCGCAAATTGAATTTCCTGGTTATCGAGATAGACCCGGATTTTCCCTTGATCCTTAGCCGGAGCGGCTTGGGCCGCGCTTGCGAACAAGAACAGGAAAGCGATAGCCAGTAGGCTGAGTTTTTTCTTCAATGTGCTGTCATCTCCTTCAACGAATGATAGAATAGAGAGGTAATTGTGGTAATCGTACATGATAAAACCAATGGTAGCAATACATTTCTTTGCGTGCAGTAATTGGTAGCGACAGCGCGGTGACGGCTTGCCGGAACGACTTGAAAAAAGGCGGTAGGCATGGGGCTCCGATGGGTAATACATAGTAAGAATCAGGCCGGGCCACCGGATCATTCATTAGACAAAGGAGTGGATCACATGACAGCAGGACAGGAACTGATATTTTACATAGGAACCTATGGTTCGGAAGAAGAGAATCGCATTCATTGGGGGGCGATGGATCGGGCTACCGGCGAGCTGCGCCTGTTAGGCGGTACGGCAGGCATCGAGAACCCGACCTATCTGGATTTCGATGACTCGATTTCCGTATTGTATGCAGCAAGCGAGAAGGGCGAAAGCGATGTGTCGGCTTATTCGGCCAATCTGGTCACCGGCGAATTGACGCTGCTGAATGTTCAGTCTACCGGCTCGTCCGGCGCTTGTCATGTATCCCGCACAACGGACGGGAAGCATCTGCTCACGACAGGGTACGGCGATGGACAGATTTCGGTGCTGGCATTGAATCAGGACGGACGGGTCGGCGAGCTGGCCTCCAAGATCAAGCACAGCGGACGCGGCCTTCGCGATGACCGTCAATCGGAGGCGCATCCCCATTCGATATTCCAAGACCCGGTCAACAAGTATATCCTGGTCAGTGACCTGGGTATGGATGACGTGATTGTGTACCGGCTGGAAGACGGGAAGCTGGTGACCCACCGCGAGATCAGCCTGCCGCCAGGCTCCGGCCCGAGGCATGTGGCTTTTCATCCGTCAGGCAAGTGGGTATACGGCACGAACGAGCTGAACAGCACGGTAACGGCATACGCGAACGACGCAACGTTCGGGGATCTGAAAATATTGCAGCATATCTCGACCTTGCCAGAGGACGTCGTGATGGATAGCAATACATCGGCCCATCTGTTGGTATCTCCTTGCGGCCGTTACCTGTATGCCTCAAATCGGGGACATGACAGCATCGTCCAATATGTAATCGACCAGGAAGCCGGTACGCTCCGTGCCGTCAACTGGGTGTCTTCCGGCGGCAAAACGCCGCGCCACTTCAATATACTGCCGGATGGCTTCCTGCTTACGGCGAATCAGGATAACGGATTGATCGCAAGCTTCCGGATCGACCCGGATACGGGAAATCTGGTCTCTACGGGCTATACGTTGGAAGTCACGCGCCCGGTGTGCATTTGTCCCGTGGAGAAGGCCAAAGCAAACAAACGTTAACTTATATGAAAGAAGAAGCAGCTTGAAGACCCGGGAAGGGAATCAAGCTGCTTCTTTTATTCGCGTCTCCTTGCCCACAGCGACGGACAAGGAACAAGGCGTCGAAAATTCTGTCTTCGTGTGTTTCAGCTAATGAAAGATTAACTGAGTGAATCCTTAATGAGCAAAAATATGATTGCCGATCTGCAGCACTTGCGGCCTGGACCAGATCCAGTCGCTGGTTGCGGTTTTAGGGTTGAAATAATACAGGGATTCGTAAGTCGGATCCCAGCCGCGAACGGCATCCAATGCGGCAAGATAGGCGGAACGGTTCGGCGTCAGCCAGTACTGTCCGTCATCCACGGCCGTAAAAGCCCCTTTTTGAAAGACGACGCCCCGAATGTCATTCGGAAATTCGCTGGATTGAATGCGGTTCATGACAACGGCCCCGACCGCAACCTGCCCTTTGTACGGCTCACCGCGGGCTTCGCTGTAAATGACTTTGGCCATGACGTCCATTTCGGATTGATTCAACGTATATTTTTTCAGCTGTCTCCAGGTTTGCGCACCGGTAATTCCATCGGCTGGCACGCCGTATTCTTTTTGAAAACGGCTAACGGCTGCTTTCGTGTTTGCGCCATATTTGCCATCCAGCGGCTGGTTATAGAAGTCCAGCGTTTTCAGGCGATATTGAAGGTCCCAGACATCCCCGTTTTCACTGCCGGGCTTTAACAGCGGAGCGGCCTCCGTCGTTTGGGCGAATGTCGGCAGGATCAGAAGAACACTAAGGAAAAAAGCAGATATGATTTTCCGTATTGGCTTTCTTATCGTGATCAACTCCTTTGGGGTAGAATTATAAGGTTGGAAACGGGTTCATACAACCATCAGTAAATGGAAATCCGCGCCGTGACTGCGTTTGTTGTACCAAAAATGGTTCTATGGTCCGAATGGTCCTAAACTTGAAATTTTTTGAAAAAAAGGTTTGACAGCAGAAGGGGGACTTATTACAATAACAACATAACATACTAAACAGGTAGGAATTATAATATATTGTTCTCACCGTATCGACGGAGGAACGCTCGAAGAATAAGGGCAGGCACGGTTGCAAACCGGCTTGACTCTGTTCCGATGAGCCTTCCTCCGTCTTTTTTTGCCATGAGGCCTGTTTAGTAGAGAAGAATAGGGGGAGTGATCGATATGAAAAAGGTGTTGAAGCAAGGGGTTCTCATCGGATTAACAGTCATGCTGACGGCGGCGCTGACGGCTTGCGGCTCACAGAAAACAGAAACGGCCGCAACCGCCGGGGATGCAACGCCTGCTTCGGGTTCAAGCAAGCCGAGCGTGGAACTGCTTAATGTTTCTTACGATCCGACCCGGGAGTTATACGATCAGTACAACAAGGCATTCGCGGCGCATTGGGAGAAGGAACAAGGCCAGAAGGTGACGTTTAAGCAATCGCACGGGGGTTCGGGCAAGCAAAGCCGTTCGGTTATCGACGGTTTGGAGGCGGATGTGGTGACACTGGCCCTCGGATACGATATCGATGCGATCCGTCAGGCCGGATTGATCAATGAAGGCTGGGAGAGCAAGTTTGAGCATAACAGCGCGCCTTACACCTCGACCATCGTTTTCCTCGTCCGCAAAGGGAACCCGAAAGGCATCCAGGATTGGCCGGATCTGGTCAAGGATGGCGTGGAGGTCATCACGCCGAACCCGCAAACCTCCGGCGGTGCACGATGGAACTACCTGGCGGCATGGGGTTATGCGCTCAAGGTTAACAACAACGACGAAGCGAAGGCGCAGGAATTCGTGAAAGAGCTGTTCACCCACGTGCCGGTGCTGGACAGCGGCGCACGGGGAGCGACAACCACCTTTGTGGAACGCGGAATCGGGGACGTGCTGCTGGCTTGGGAGAATGAAGCCTATCTCTCGATTAACGAGCTGGGACCGGATAAATTCGAAATCGTGAACCCGTCCGTCAGCATTCTGGCAGAACCGCCGGTTGCCGTCGTGGATAAGAACGTTGACAAGCGCGGCACCCGGGAGGTGGCCGAAGCCTATCTGGAATACCTATACAGCGAAGAGGGGCAGACGATTGCGGCGGAGAACTACTACCGTCCGACGCTTGCCAGCGTAGCCGACATATACAAGGAGAAATTCCCGGCCATCGAATTGTTTACGCTCAAGGACGTGTTTGGAACATGGGAAGAGACGCAAACCAAGCATTTTAATGACGGCGGCATCTTTAATCAGATTTACGTGCCAGGCAGCTGATCGGCATAACCGCCGAAGGCAGGAAAGGATGAGTGGATATGACTGTACTCCCCGTACGGAAGCAAGGCAGAAATCATCGCAGGGTGCTCCCGGGTTTTGGGGTCGGCATGGGGCTGACTGTCCTTTATATGAGTTTGGTTGTGCTCGTGCCGCTGTCGGCACTGCTTCTTAACCAAACCGGATTGACCTGGGAGAAGTTCTGGTCGGTTGCAACCGATCCGAGGGTGCTGGCATCCTACCGGGTCAGTCTGACGACGGCGGCGCTGGCCGCATTGGCGGATACGATACTGGGGCTGCTGTTGGCCTGGGTGCTGGTGCGGTATGATTTTCCGGGCAAAAAATGGTGGGATGCCCTGATCGACCTGCCCTTCGCCCTGCCAACGGCCGTGGCGGGGGTGGCATTAACCGCGATCTATTCCGCGAATGGCTGGATCGGATCACTGCTGGAGCCGCTCGGCATCAAGGCGGCGTTCTCTTCCTTGGGCATCACGCTGGCCCTGATGTTCATCGGCATACCGTTCGTCGTGCGGACGGTACAGCCGGTGCTGGAGGACGCGGAGCGGGACACGGAAGAGGCGGCAGCCACGCTAGGAGCTGGCCGGTGGCGCACGTTTTGCACCATCATTCTGCCGACTCTGATTCCGCCGCTGCTGACCGGGTTTGCGCTCGCTTTTGCCCGGGGGATCGGAGAATACGGCTCCGTTGTCTTCATATCGGGAAATATGCCGATGAAGACGGAGATTGCGCCGCTGTTGATCATGACGAAGCTGGAGCAGTTTGATTATGCCGGCGCTACGGCGGTTGCCTTGATTCTGCTGCTCATCTCTTTCGCGCTGCTGCTCGGCATCAATCTATTACAACACTGGACGCGGAAAACCGCGCGCTAGGGAGGGGAATCTATATGGCTGGAACCGTACCCGCTGCCGTTCCGGCAGGGAAACGAGGCACATCGCCCTCTCCGGCTGCAACGGAGAAAACCTGGGTGAAATGGACCTTCATTAGTTTGGCTGGCCTTGTGCTTCTGTGGCTTATTGTGCTGCCGCTCGTTACGGTGCTGTCCGAAGCGCTTAAGAAGGGATGGGAGGTTTATATCGCAGCCTTGTCCGATCCCGATGCCTTGTCCGCGCTGCGGTTGACCTTACTGGTGGCGGCGATTGCGGTACCGCTGAATTCGATATTCGGCGTCATCGCGGCTTGGACCATAACGAAGTTCCGCTTTAAAGGCAAAAATCTGCTGATTACGCTGCTGGATTTACCGTTCGCGGTATCGCCGGTTATCGGAGGCCTCATCTTCGTGCTTATTTTCGGCCGTCAGGGTTGGTTTGGCCCTTGGCTCGAAAGCCATGATATCAAGATCATATTTGCCGTGCCCGGCATCGTTCTGGCTACGTTATTCGTCACGTTTCCTTTTGTGGCCAAGGAGCTGATTCCGCTGATGGAGGACCAAGGGACGAAGGAAGAGGAGGCGGCTGTAACGCTCGGCGCCAAGGGCTGGCAAATCTTCTGGCGGGTCACCCTGCCCAATATCAAATGGGGACTGCTGTACGGCATCATTCTGTGCAATGCCAGGGCCATGGGCGAGTTTGGGGCCGTGTCCGTCGTATCCGGCCATATCCGCGGAGAGACCAATACGCTTCCCCTTCATGTCGAGATTTTGTACAATGAGTATCAGTTTTCGGCATCGTTCGCGGTGGCCTCCTTATTGCTGTTGTTAGCCGTGATTACGCTGCTGCTTAAAAATTGGTTAACGCGAAAAAATGCCCATTGACAGTCGTTTCCAACCCATGCTAAGGTTAATTCATACTATATAGGTTGGAAAAGAATGAATAATGATCGTTTACATTGTATATGTGTCTTCGGCTGATGAAGATGAGTCAATAAATGAGGGCTTTGCCCGGTGAGGAGGCGTATCCATGGCTAAACCATTAAAAGTGGATGAAATGTGGCTCGAGCGCATAGCAAGCCTGCTGAACGACATGGAATTCGGTTCGCTGCAAATCGTAGTGCATGAGGGTCAAATCGTTCAGATGGAACGAACGGAGCGCAAGCGTTTCGAGAATACGGCCTCCGGAGCGGTCAAGACGTCAGGATCGTCCCGGGCATCCGGCCAGCAGCGAAGAACGAATACAAGATGACCAAGCAAAAGCGATCAAGTACCGTAAAAAGAACTTCCGCCAGATAACGTGAAGTGCAGCCTGTCCAGTCGACATGGGAAAGACATCAGGGGTGTTGACCAAGTAGACTAGGGAACGCGCTTCGGTAATCATGCGGAAGTTCTTTTCTATTAGAGATAGGGTAATACAAATAATACAACAGCCCGGCCGTTGAATCGGCCGGGCTGTTTGTCAATCGTATTCATGTATCAGGCATCTTATCGCGACCGGAGCGGGCTGCTGCCGATCTCCTGCTCGCCCGCGCCTGTTGTTTCGCTTAGAGGATCGTGATCCCCAGCAGGATGAAGGAACTGCTCCATCAGCTCCGGATGGCCGGCGTAGGGCCGCTCACGCCGCTTACGGGTGGCCGTTACCCGGAAACCCGCCAGATAGAGCAAGCATTGGGTAGCCAGAACGTAAGGCGAGGCTTCGCCGCCGATCAGATTAAATAAGGCCGAAGCCACAATCAGCAGATGCAGCACGGTATAAATCATGCCATGCGTTTTTCTTCTCGAATCCATCAATAAACGGTAGAAAGAGATCGTGGCAATGATATTGGAGAGCCATAAACACCAAACCTCGGGGCTTGCCCAGGCCGAGGTTTGCCTGAGTTCCTCCGCAAGGACCGCCGTCCATAGGAGTGCGGCACCCAGTGAAAGGGCAGGTACGGCAGGTTTTAGGAGCAGCCACAAGCCCATCCCCCAGCCGGGCTTCTCCAGCCGTCCAACCAGCTCGTCGCGCTCCTTCATGAGTCTGTTGATCTCGCGGTCCAGCAGCTTGTGAAGCGTCGTCAATCGGGATTCATCGCGATCGCTTAGAAAGATATCCATTTGTTCGTGGAGCTCACGCGTCAACAGGTCAGCGGATTTGCATTCCTGCAGAAGCCGGATCAGCAGATCCTCGGGGACGGCCGTCCGGGTCGGTCGATGGATAAGCGTGCCAAGAAGCCCTGCCAGCCTGGCATAGACCGTCAAGGTCTGACGAATGCGGGCGAGCGAATCCTTTCGTGCACCGAGCAGCCGGGACGCACTGTATATGTACAGGCCCGCAAATACCGCAGTGGCAAGAAGCGCGGCCACGAGCCCGTCCAGCGAGCCAAAGATATCAACCATCCATTCCGTAAGGGACAAGCGGATCCCTCCTTCAATATTCTACCTTTCACTATTGCACAAGAAGGAAGGGATTTCAAGCCGATTCGGTAACAGGCAGCTATAGAGCGCATGGGGGTTGCGTATAACGTTACGTCATAGCTTATAGTCGCCTTAGGAGGGGATTGAAGTGAAACGAAGAAAAGGATGGATTATCTTGGGTAGCATTCTCATTGCGATACTAGCTATACTGACGGTAGTAGGCTTTCTATTCAGAGATGACGGGTCGTTAAGCGGTTTTGTTACAGAGGATGGGCAGAAGGAATATGCGGCGGCTTATGAGGAGGCGATGAGTCACTTGCCAGAACCGGTTGAGTCGATCAAGGTTCATACCGATTTTGGCGTGGTTCAGCTTTACAAGTTCCAGGGGAGCGATACACCGCACAAAACGCCTTTGTTGCTGCTTCCCGGAAAGGGATCTGCTACACCCATGTGGGAGGCCAATCTTAACGGCTTTTTAGAACACCGGCCTGTATACACCGTTGATTTGATAGGAGAACCGGGTTTAAGCACGGAAACCAGACGGATTAAAACCGCTGCGGACCAAGCAGCATGGTTAGGGCAAGTATTGGATCAGCTGCCGGAATCAGAGATCCACCTATTAGGGCTGTCGTTCGGCGGGTGGAGTGCGGCGAATCTGGCGCTCAAGCATCCGGAGAAGATTCACTCGCTCATATTGCTGGACCCTGTCTATGTGTTTGGCCCCATTCCATTAAAAATGATACTGGCCTCCATTCCGGCGACGGTGCCCATGGTGCCCAAACCGATCCGGGAGAAAATGCTCAGCTATATATCCGGCGGGGCTGAAGTCGATGACAGCGATCCGACCGCCAAATTAATCGAAACCGGGATGCGGACATTCAAGAGCAAGCTGCCCATGCCGGAAGCCATCCAGCCGGAACAATTAGCTGAGCTAACGATACCGGTGCTCGGTATTTTAGCTGGACAATCGACGATGCACCATGCTGAAAAGTCGTATCAAACGGGGATGGATGCCTTGAAAGACCCTAATAGCGAGATGGTCTTATTTGAAGATGCCTCGCATGCGATTAACGGGGAATACCCTGAAGAGTTACTGGAAACGATAGAAGCTTTTTTAGCGAAAATCGAGTAAGGGACAGGAAGGGATGGGTTCATGGGAAAAAAATATTCCGTAAAAGAAATCAGCCAATTGTCGGGAATAACTCCGCGAACCATTCAGTACTACGATAATGAAGGGATTCTTAAAGCGGAGCGAGATGAGCTGGGGCATAGAGTATATTATGATAAACAGCTGTATGTACTTGAACAGATTATGTTCTATAGAGCCATCGGTTTCTCTTTAAGCAAGATCAAAGAGCAATTGATCGTGGGCACGGAGGAGCAGGATATCGAGAATATTCTAGATTACCAGGCATCGGTCCTTTATTCACAGAAAGAGAGCATCCAAGCCAAGCTTGACGGATTGCATGTGGCAAAGGAAATGATGAAAGAAGGGTACAACGTACCCTGGGAGCTGTTAGCCCATCTTATGCGTTCGTTGAATGAGGTCGATATGTCGGCTTGGAAAGAATACGAATTTTCGGAGGAAGACGCCCGGCTATTTCAAAAAGTATTTGACTCTGAGCAGGCGGCCATGGATTTTTACAATACGTTCAGAAAAATATCGCTGCAAGCTGCAGCTTATAAGGCCTCAAACGTCCCCATCGAGTCCCGTTTAGCCAGGGCCCTAGCCCAAGAATGGCAACAGATGGTTCAACGCGTGACCCATGGCGACGAACGGATTCATGCTGCCTTTTTAGCGGTCGATAACAATCGGGATCAATGGAACGCTGGAGAGCGTCAGCTTGTAATGGAAGCAGAACAATATTTGCAGGACGTCATAGAGCACTATGCTGATCGTAAATGAGCCGCATGCTCCCCGGGTTCGCTTCCAGTGCAGGAAGCTTGATCGTATGCCACTGTTCACATGACGGATCGGTTTTTCTCTTGGTAAACAATGTTTCCTCGAGGTAACAAAAGGGGCCGAGCCGCATATAGTATATGAATAAGACATCGAAGAGAGGGAGGGGCCGGGGTGATGGAAATGCAGGTAAAAAAAGCGCCGCTTCAACGCGCGAAAATAACGGTCGGTTATGTACTGCTTCTCATGTTGACGGTTTGAAGGCGATCAGGCCTTTTACCCAAAGGATAGGATAAGTTCCTTCATCTAAACATAAAAGATGGCGCCAGAGGAAACACCCTCTTGAAACGCCATCTTTTTTTAATGCCATAATGTAAGGATCGCAACGTTATCGATCGGAGTCATGAAGTTCCTTCCAGTACCTGTAGTCGTGAATGGCGAACCCGGAGAAGGAAGGGTGCTTTTCCGCCTTGGTGCATACCTTGCTCAGCTGTTCCTCCATATAGGACGTGCCTTCCTCGAAAAAGGTAATGTAAGCTCCCTCATTGCTGGACTTGGTCTCCACGGCAATCAGGGCCTCCTTGCCGAGTTCGTCGGCTTCCTTTAGCTCGGTTGCGGCGAGGTTGTATATGTTATCCGCTTGATCGCGATAGGCCATAATGACGATCTGGTCGAACTGCTTGATCATCCAGCGGCTGATCGACATCGACTGATCCGGCAGCTGGTAGGTATGCAGCCAGAAGGTCATGTCGGAGCCGATCGGCAGATTCAGCTTGTGCGCTTCATCGACCAGATAACGGACGCTCGCTTGCCACTGCTTAACGACCGAGGACTGGTTCGTTTTCCATTCGGCCAGCACATGCGGCTCGATATCGACATGGATGCCGGTGAAGCGCTCATTCGGGGCAGCGGACGCTTGATATTCGGCGGTCCATTGAATAAACGTCTCCAGCCGGTGACGTTCCGATTCCAGCGCCCAGTTCGGCGCCCCGCCGAGGACGTGAACCTCGATCCCTTGCACTCCTGCCTGGCGGATAAAGCTGCGGTAATACTCGGGACGGACGTCGCGGTTCATCTGCAGGTAGAGCACGTTCACTCCCTGGCTGCCGGCAAAGCTCAGAATGTCATCGGCGGAGTCTTTGATTTGCGGGGTATCCCAGAACCAGGTTGCCTTCTGGCTGGGTTTCGCTTCCGCGGCATCAGGATGAAGGGACAAACTGCTTAGCAGCAGCAGGCCGCCAGCGAGACAGAGAGCCAGCAAGCGGACATATTGTTTTTTCATAGGATGGATGTTCTCCTTTTCATTACGATTTAAACATAAGCATTAGGACAATCTTCGACAAGCGTATACCATTAGTATTGCGTTAGAAGTCATTACGCCAAATATATATTTTCATAAATGTGCACTTATGTATTCTATCGGTGAAAACAATATCTTGTTTCATAGGTCTAAAGATCTAATGTTTTGAGGAAAAATGAATAAGTGGAGTTTGAAGAGGTCCGCAAGGGGATAAGTAAATAGGAGGTGCGATCGACCAAGTACGGCTATACGCGGCACCGGGTGTTCATACTACTACTTAAGATATAAGAGAACCATTCACCAGCCTGGGTGATGTAGTATAATTTTTAAACGAAGGAGCGATGAACATGAAGGTAGCATTGATTGGAGCAAGCGGGACGATCGGAAAACGCATTACGGAAGAAGCGCTGCGCCGGGGACGCGAGGTAACGGCGGTGCTGCGTAATCCGGATCGTCTTGAATTGGAGCATGAGCGATTACAGAAAGTCAAAGCGGATGTGATGGATCCTTCGTCATTGGAAGAGGCTGTTCAAGGACATGATGCCGTGATCAGCGCTTTCGGTCCGAAGTTCGGCCAAGAAGAGGAGCTTGTAGCAGCCGCACGGACCATTGTGGAGGGAACGAGACGCGGCGGCGTAACCCGCCTGTTGATCGTTGGCGGCGCAGGCAGCCTGATCGCCGACAGCGGCGTACCGCTTATGGAAACCCCGGAATTTCCGGAAGAGATCAGACCGCTTGCCCGTGCGCATGCGGATGCTTACGATCTTTATAAGGAAAGCGATCTGGAATGGACGTATATCAGTCCGGCGGCCATCATCGAGCCGGGGAAACGTACCGGACAATTCCGGATCGGCATGGACCGCCTGGTGACGGACGAGAGCGGAAGCAGCCGGATCTCGGTTGAAGATTTCGCGGTAGCCGTGATTGATGAGCTGGACGATCCGCAGTTCATTCAGTCCCGATTTACCGTTGCTTATTAATCGACAGGCATCAAGCGAAGTCGTCAGAGCGTTTGGGTAGGATATATCGAAGCAAAGGGGAGAGCTTGGATGTATGTTGTGACGTCCGAACAGATGAGGGCACTCGATAACTACACGATTCGCCGAATCGGCATTCCGGCCATCGCGCTTATGGAAAACGCGGGTAAAGCGATTGCCGAGGAAGTCCTGAAATTATGCCTTGAGCGCCATGGCGGAAGCCAGTTACCGTCCACGGCGGTGGCTCGGACATACGGAAGCGATCAAGCCTACTTGCCGGAGGATGAGAGGTGTGACCGGCGGACTTCCTTATCGGGTTATTCGTCAGGGGCAGAGGGCCCTTCCACCGGAAATGACCGGGTTATCGAGATGAGCCGCCCTTCGCCGATTGTCGACGGGGACGCGCGATTGCCCACCGCGCTGGCGGAGCAGGAGCACTGGCTCATTCTGGTGGGCAAGGGCAATAACGGCGGCGACGGCGTGGTCGCCGCACGGCATTTGCGTGACGCCGGCATAAGCGTCACGCTGCTCTACGCCGCCGAGCCGTCCGCGCTTGCCGGCGAGGCGGCGGTGCAGCGGGATGCCGCGGCAGCGCTCGGCATCCCGGCACTGGTCCACGGCCGTGCCGCCGTGGACTACGGCGCGTACACCGGCATCGTGGACGCGCTGCTCGGGACGGGCGCGACGGGCGCGCCCCGCGGCGCTTACGCCGCGCTGATCCAGGCCGCGAACGACAGCGGCCTGCCGATTGTGTCCGCCGATATTCCGAGCGGACTGGACGCCGATACCGGCGGGCGGCACGAGCCGTGCATTTCGGCCGCGGTGACGGTATGCCTCGCCTTCCTGAAGCGAGGCTTGGTGCAGTACCCCGGCGCCGGGGCGGCGGGCCGGGTGGTGGTCCGCTCCATCGGCATCCCGGCATCGCTGTGCCGGGAGCTGGGCGTCAGCACGCATCTGCTTACCCCGCATGTCCTGCGGACGGAGCTGGGCGCCGACGTGTCGCGCCGCCGCGCGCCGGACGGGCATAAGGGCACCTACGGCCACGTGCTGACCGTAGGGGGCAGCCGCACGATGAGCGGCGCAGGCCTGCTCGCTTCCCGGGCGGCGCTCCGCGCGGGCTGCGGCCTGGTGACCTGGGCGCTCCCTGCCAGCCTGGTGCTGCCGCTGACCGGAGCCTCGCCCGAGGTGATGCTCGCCCCTGCGACAGAGGAGGAGAGCGGCGGCTGCTGGAATGAGGCCTCCGCGGAGCAGGTCCTGGCCCTCGCCAAGTCCCGCGATGTGCTGGCCGTAGGTCCGGGGCTCGGCCGCTTTGAAGGAGACGCCAGGTGGCTCCGCCGGCTGTGGGAAGAATGGGAAGGGCCGCTGGTGGTGGATGCCGACGCGCTGAATATGCTGTCTGCGGCTGGTAATTTCGGCGCCTGGAAGCCGCGTGCCGCGGCCACAGTGCTGACCCCGCATCCCGGGGAGATGTCCCGGCTGCTGGGCATCCCCACCGCCGAGCTGCAGCGGGACCGGATCGGTGCCGCCGCAGGGTTCGCGACCGGGCACGGGGTTACCCTCGTGCTCAAGGGGGCGCATACCGTCGTGGCTTCTCCGGACGGACAAACCTACATCAATACAACCGGCACCTCCGGCATGGCGACCGGAGGCACCGGAGACGTGCTGACCGGCATCATTGCCGGCCTGCTGGCGCAAGGGCATGCCGGTCCGTCTGCAGCCGCGTTTGGCGTGTGGCTGCACGGCCGTGCCGGCGAGCGGGCCGCGCGGCATCGGGGGCACCCCGCCTCGGTCATCGCCGGGGACGTCATCGAAGCGCTTTGAAGCAAAGAGCAAGGGCCCTCATCAGAGGGCCCTTTTTCCATGGGGGAGAGGCTATAGGCGCTTGAATCAGATCACCCAGCACAGCAGGGGAACGGCCAGGGCAAAGAACGGGGTGGCCAGAGAATTGCTGGAGAATGCATGCTTTCCCCACAAGAACAGAAGCAGCGTCAGGGTTCCGGCAGCGGCACGGAGCCAGAGCTGCTCCGGTTGACCGCCTGTGAATAGGGCGAAGAACAGAAAACCGACCGCTCCATACACGGCTGCCTGTTTCCCCTTATGCAGCGAAGGCAGGAACGTGAGTATGGCATCGGCCGCGAGAGAGGCCGTCAGCGCGTAACCGTACACCCAGTGTTCTTGCGGCATGTAAAGGCCTAGCCACTCCGAGGCCTGATCCGCCCCGGACGGCCACGCCCAATCCAGCAAACTCAGCAGCAGCACGACGATACCGGCGCTGGCCAGCTTGTTTAATGCATAAAACCCCATGTCCATCCGGGCGGACCTTTTGGGAATTCCGGTGTTCATTGTACACATCCTCTGCACGTTATTCGTGGAATCCTCGGATGCTAGCGGCATCCATGCTAGCTGGTTACCATCTGCCCTCCGTTGACGTGAATGGCCTGGCCCGTGACAAAAGAAGAAGTGATGGACGATGCCAGGTAAACATAAGCGGGTGCCAGCTCATAAGGCTGCGCGGCTCGCTTCATCGGCGAATTCGTTCCGAATACGGCAACCTCATCGGCGGAGAAGCTGGAAGGGATGAGCGGCGTCCAGACCGAGCCTGGCGCGACGGAGTTGACGCGGATGCCCTGATCGACCAGCGAAAGGGCCAGGGATCGGGTAAGGGAAACGATGGCGCCTTTGGTTGAGGAATAGTCGATGAGCTCCTTTAAACCGTCATAGGCCGTAATGGAGGCCGTGTTGATGATCGACGCTCCGGCTTTCATATGGGGCAGCGCGGCCTGAATCATGAAGAAGAACGGAAAGATATTCGTCTGGTAGGTGTGATGCAGCTGTTCTTCCGTAATGTCCAGAATGCTGCGCTGCACGTACTGGACGGCATGGTTGTTCACGAGAACATCCACTCTGCCGAAGCAGGCGATCGTCTCGTTAACCACGGCTTCGCAGTTTTTTTTGTAGCGCAGATCGATCTTCATTAAGAGGCATCGTCTGCCGAGGGATTCAATCCGCTGCTTCGTCACTTCCGCATCCGAAGTCTCATATAAGTATGGGATGACCAGATCGGCACCTTCTTTGGCGAAGGCAATGGCGGCCGCTTTGCCGATACCGCTGTCCCCCCCGGTCACAATGGCGATTTTGCCATCCAGTTTACCGCTGCCCCGGTAGGCGGGATCTTCGCTGATCGGACGCGGCGACATCAGGCTTTCAAGGCCCGGCTGGCAGTTTTGATGCTGGGGAGGGAAAGCGATGGGCTGTTCCTTGCATTCGGTTTTGGAGCCTACGTATGGAATGGGCTGTTGGGGATTCATTTCATTCCTCCTTTGGTATACGGGATGTTATTCATGGAACGTCGATGCTTTATCTCTATGCATTCGCCCAGTCCAGGGTGCCGATTGCGAACAGAATAGGTGAAAGGTCGTGCGCAAACACGCGGATTACGGATTTTTTACGATGTCCTTTGGGCTATTGTGGTAAAATATTTCCAAATTCATCAATACGGCCAAGGGGGCACGGTCACGGATGAAACCCGTCAAGCGTTCAAAATTCCGCCTGTGGGCAGGCAAGCAGTATTTTACATACCGGCGTTATTGGGCATGGATGAAGAAGAGGGGCGGCATCGCCCGCACGCAAAGTCCTGAGCCGCTGCGATATTCGGTGTTCACACACCAAACCCCGCTGAAACGCCAGCTCAAGGATGTTGATATGTGGTATCAGCATAATAAGGTGATCAACTTGCGTCTGGCCGTGCGCCATCTGGATGGACTGCTGGTTCGTCCGGGAGAGACGCTGTCCTATTGGAGGAGCATTGGACGCCCGACTCGCAGGAAAGGGTATGTCGACGGCATGGTCCTGTTCTATGGAGGCTTTAAGGCGGGCATGGGCGGAGGGCTGTGCCAGCTGTCCAACCTCATATACTGGATGACGCTGCACACCCCTCTGGAAGTGAAAGAACGGCATCGGCACAGCTATGACGTCTTTCCGGATGCGAACCGGACCCAGCCGTTCGGAAGCGGCGCTACGTGCGCCTATAATTATTTGGACCTTCAGATTTATAATCCGACGAACGATACATACCAGCTGTCGGTATATGTATCAGAGGAGGATTTGATCGGGGAATGGCGATCCAGCGCCGCTCCGCTGCATCGCTATGAAGTATATGAGCGGGACCATCGCATTACCCAGGAAGTTTGGGGAGGATATGCGAGGCATAACGTCATTGGCCGCAAAGTGTTCAACAGGGAAGGCGAACGGATTCGGGATGAGTGGATTACCGAGAACCATGCGCTCATGATGTACTCGCCGCTGCTTGCCGAACAAGGAAGCGTGACGTCTTGATCAAGGGAGGGGCTAGGTGCCGATCTTACACCGTATTCGCATGGGGAGCCCTGTTCGTGATCGGTTAAATGGAGCGGGCAATGGAGACATCGGTTTGACGCATTCTGCCGGATTGACAAAAGCGCGGACACATTGATACGATGATACTAATTCTGACAAGTTTGCTCTGATTTATGCTTGTTGATGTCGGATGCAAGAGCGACTGCTGACCGGAAGACTTTGCCGTATCCTGTAGAGTCTTTTTTTCTGAGATTCAGGCTATGGCGGTCTGACTCTATATCGAGAGGACCTTACATAGCGATCTGATACATGGATGAAATGGTGACATTATAAGATAAGCTGAGGTGAGCAATGATTATGGCGAAAGCTGTTATTATTAACGGGAGCCCTACAGCCGGATCCCGATTGAATGCGGTTATGGATTTTGCGGAGCAGGCACTAACCGCTGCCAATTTCGAGGTGAGCCGGATCGACGTGGCCGGGCTGCCGCCCGAGGATTTGATTCATACGAAGTTTGAGAGCGAGCATATCGTCAAAGCCAACGGGCTTGTGGCCGAGGCCGATGCCGTGATTGTGGCAAGTCCGGTTTATAAAGCTTCGTTTACCGGCGTGCTTAAGACATTTTTGGACCTGATTCCGCAAAAAGGCTTGGCTGGCAAAATCGTGCTTCCGATGTTCATTGGCGGCAGTCTCGCGCATTTGCTGGCGATTGATTATTCGCTCAAGCCCGTGCTTTCCTCGATCGGGGCCCGGCATATTCTGGGCGGCGTGTACGCCGTGGATGCCCAGGTGGCGCGTACCGAGGATGGCGGGTTTGACGTAGCGGAAGTGCTTCAGGAGCGTTTGGCCTCCGCGATGGAGGAATTAATTGAAGAAACCCGTTACCGGACAGAACGCGCATAGGGATAGCGTGAGTGACGGCAGGGGTGTTCTAGCGATATAGATCATATGGAGGGATACCATTTGCAAAAGCTAGTGTTTTTTGTCGGCGTGGCCGGTACAGGCAAGACAACCGTAGCGAAGAAGCTTGCAGTCCGCATACCGGCTGCATTTCTCGACCGTGATACGGTGGGGGGACGGTTTGTCGAGAAGTTCCTGGAGAGCAACGGACTGGATCCGAACGACCGCGATTCTTCCTTCTATAAAGAGAATCTGCGCGATCTGGAATATGATACGACCAAGGATATTTGCATCGAGAACCTGGGTGCGAGGCAAAATGTCTTTATGATCTCGCCGTTCACGGCGGAGCTCAAGAACCGCGAATGGATTGAAGAGGTCATCGCATCCGCGGGATTAACGAAGAACGACGTTGATGTGAAGGTCATCGTGGTTGCGCTCAAGGACATGGATTTGCAGAAGGAGCGGATCATTGACAGACAGACCGAGCGGGATCAGTGGAAGCTGGATCATTGGGACGACTTCAAGAAGCGCGTTGATTTCGTTCCGGAAGTGAACTGGGATATTCCGCAAACGTCCATCAAGGTGTTTGATAACAGCGGCGATCTGACGGAAGAGAAGGTCGAGGAGCTCTATCAATTTATCGTAAGCGAATAGCATATCGTAACAACAGATTCAATATCGGATGAAAAAGTGCGTTATTCCAGGTGCCGGCAAGCCCTGTGATGGCGCATTTTTTTGAATATCGGGGCATCTTCAAGTGCTTCAAGGAAGCGGTCTGCCTGCTATCGCAGCAAACAGCGGGCTGCTCGGATTCGTTGTATGTCCAAGAATGCGTTCTATGAGGGTGTGCAGCCTGCATCGGGCGATGATCTGAATTGGAACCGAAGCCGGAATGTTATATAGTAGACTTGTCATGATCGGTTAACGTAGATTTCAAGGAGGGAAAGCGGTTGGATAACTCGGCTATGCTTGCCTATCTTCGAAGCGTTGTGTTAATGAGGGATCGCATCCCGTCATTTAACGAATACCCCTTTAATTTGCCTGCCGTAGCGGCTATGGACGGACTTCGCTTTCATCCGAAGGTCACTTATATCGTGGGCGAGAACGGAATGGGCAAATCCACGCTGCTGGAGGCCATTGCTGCGGCCCTCGGATTTAATCCGGAAGGAGGGACCATCAATTTCTCCTTTTCTACGGCCGAGACGCATTCTGTGCTGTATCAATATGTACGTACGGTTCGAGGAGTCCGGAAGCCGCGGGACGGCTTCTTTTTCAGGGCGGAAAGCTATTATAACGTGGCCTCCGAGGTCGATTCGCTAGGGCTTTGGCAGTCCTATGGAGGAAAGTCGCTGCATCATCAATCCCATGGGGAATCCTTCTTTGCGACGTTTCTACACCGCTTCGGCGGCAACGGACTGTACATCATGGACGAGCCGGAAGCGGCCTTGTCGCCGTTTCGCCAAATGGCGCTGCTGAGACGCATCCATGACCTGGTTCATGAAGACTCGCAGTTTATTATTTCCACGCATTCGCCGATTGTCATGGCTTATCCGGATTCGATCATCTACAAGCTGACATCCGAAGGCGTGGAAGAAACGAGCCTGGAGGAAACGGATCATTACATGATCACGAAGGAATTCGTGAATCGCCGGGAATCGATGCTGCATGAATTGTTTGCGGACGATGAGGAATAAACGGGGAAGATAAGGGCTCGTGGATCGCTAGATCTTGCGAGTTCTTTTTTTCATTGGGGGCCTGTTATTGTACTGACCGTTTCCTGCCAAGGCATGAATAAGAATTTTCTCTGCTTCTGAATTTAAGAATTAGAATAGTTCAATATCTCGAAATAAACTTTGAATGATTTAAGTAATTAGTCCATTAAACCTCGATAATTGGGATGAATTAGAATGAAAATCATGAAAATGGTGTTTACAAGTTAGAATCATTGAACTAAAATAAGAACGAGGTGAAAAACTCTGGAGAACGGAAGAGAAGCAAGCGTGGAGAGACTCATGGACATGTATCGTGAGTTATCGGATAAAATGACGAGGCATCGGGTCGTGTCTTTCTTGAGTCATTTAAGAAAGAATGATTTGACGATGAATCAGTATAAAATCCTAAGTTTGATCGAGCAGCAGGGACCGTGGCTTCCCAACCGGTTGGCTGAGCACATGGAGCTTAAAGCTGCAACGATCACTTATTTGGTGGATGCACTGGAACAACGGGGATTGGTGATTCGAACGCCGAATCCGAGTGACGGACGCAGCCACTATGTCAATTTTACGGCAGAAGGCCGGCAGCTGGTGCTCGACGCGCGCAGCGAGGGGGACTATGCCGTCATGGAATCCTTCAAGCAGCTGGATGAGGACGAGGCGGATAACCTGTATATTTTGCTGCGATTGCTTGGCCGAAAGCTATTTCCAACAGAGTAAACGATATGAAACTGAAGTAATCCTGCCTCCAGTTCTGTTATCAGATCCGGGCGGGGTTACTTTGTTTAGGAGGCTTCTTGTGAATACAGACGAAAAATCTTCATTTTGGTTAATTATGAGCGCCGTGTTTTTCGGCAATTTTCTCGCGGTGTTGAGCATTACCACCATCAACGTCGCTTTTCCGGTGGTGATGGAGCAGTTTCATACTACGCTGAGCACAACCCAATGGCTGATGGCCGGATACTTGCTGGCAACAGGTATCGTGGCCCCTATCGTCGGCTACATGGGGGATCAGCTAAGCTATAAGAGGCTGTTCGTACTGGCATTGACGGGTTTTACCCTCTCGTCGCTATTATGCGTCGTCGCCTGGAACATCGAAACATTAATCGCGTTCCGGATCACGCAAGGCGTCTTCGGCGGGATGATCATTCCGATTACGATGACGATCATCTACCAGGTATTCCCGCGCGAGCGGCAGGCCTATGCCATGGGTCTGTGGAGCCTGGCTTCCATGCTGGCACCGGTGATAGGGCCGACCCTGGGCGGATGGCTGGTGCAATACTTTGGCTGGAAATCGATATTCATTCTGAATGTCCCCATCGGCCTGATATCGATCGTCATCGTAAGCAAATTCATTCCTTTTTATCGACTGACCGGGAAGAAGACCTTCGATCTCCTCGGATTCTTGACGGTGGTGGCGGGCAGCTCCTGTTTGCTGCTCTCCTTCAGCCATGGCAACGATTGGGGCTGGGGATCCTGGAAGACGATCTCCTTGCTCGTCGCCGGTATTTTGCTGTTGCTGTTCTTTATTAAGTGGGAGCTTCGTATTCCGTCGCCGCTATTGCAGCTGAAGGTCTTCAAATTTCCCCGATTCCGGTACAGCTTAATCTTGAACTGTATCGTGACAATTTCTCTCTATACGGGAACCTTGCTGGTGCCGCTCTATTTGCAGACCGTGCTGAAGCTGTCCCCGATGGATACCGGACTGATCATGCTGCCGGGCGCAATCGTCATGGCGGCGGCATCGCCGATTATCGGCAAATTTTATGACCGGATCGGTCCGTTCCGGCTGGTGATCACGGGTGTCCTCATCATTGTGGCCGCCACGCTGGCTTTCAGCGGGATCGGCACGAATACGTCGGTTCTGTACATTTCCACGCTGCAGCTGGTTCGCTGCCTCGGCATCGCTTTGTGCAACATGCCGTTAACGAACGCCGCGATGAGCGCGGTGTCCAGCGAGTACTCGGGCCATGCATCGTCCATTACGAACTGGGCGCGTCAAGGGCTGGCTTCGTTATCCATCGGCATTTTCAGCGCGCTGGTGGTAACCAGAACATCCTATTACATGGGTGCCGGGGCTGTGACTTCGCGTACGGCAACGACCATGGGCATTGATGACGTGTTCATGATCGGTACGATGGTGGCGGTGGTAGCCATACCTCTTACATTTTTGTTACGGGTCAAAAAGGAAAAATCGACTCGCCATGTCGCGCTCTAACCGGGAATGCCCCGCCTGTATGAAGAGGGGGTTCCTTCAGGCTGTTGAGACCTGGCGCAAGACGCCGGGAACCCGAATATAATCTAGCGATTGAACAAGGTTGAACCTAAGAGCTTGCATGTCGCAGGTATAACCTTAAGGATCGTCGGATAGGCCGTTAACCGATGAGAGAGCAGCTGCAGGGGCTGCTCTCTTATTTTGTTTTTGCGCTCCATGGCCTGGATGAAATATGACAAAGCTGTTCTTTTATTCATTTCGCGGTCTGTGGTAGGGTGAAGTATACGAATGCAGGCGCTAGGAGGAGCTTATGGAATTTATACGGAAGCTGTGGGTTTTCGGTTATCAGCAGGCCTTGTCCTGCCTATTTCCGGTGATTATCTTCGGCGCGTTGGGACTGACCAAGGTGGTTGAGATTCCGGGTTTGCCGCGGTATGATCTCATTCTTCTCATCTGCGTCTTGGCGCAAATCGGGATGCTGGTGAGCAAGCTGGAGACATGGGATGAACTGAAGGTTATCTGCGTCTTTCACGTTATCGGATTGATGCTGGAGCTGTATAAAGTGCATATGGGCTCATGGTCTTACCCGGAGGAGGGCTGGAGCAAAATCGGCGGCGTTCCGCTGTACAGCGGCTTCATGTATGCGAGCGTAGCCAGTTATATCTGCCAGGCTTGGCGGCGAATGAATTTGCGGATCACCGGCTGGCCGCTGCCTGTGCTGACGGTGCTGATCAGTGCGGCGATCTACGCCAATTTCTTTACCCATCACTACGTATGGGATGCGCGCTGGCTCCTCACCGTATTGTTGTTCGTGGTATTTGGCAGAACCATGGTGTATTTCGACGTTGACGGAAAAACCTTGCGCATGCCGTTGGTGCTGTCGTTCCTGCTGATTGGTTTTTTTATCTGGATCGCTGAGAATATCTCCACGTTTCTCGGGGCCTGGACCTATCCGGGACAGGAACGGACATGGAGTCTGGTGCATATCGGAAAAATCAGCTCTTGGTTCCTGCTGGTGGTCATCAGCGTCATTATTGTGGCTCAGCTGAAGCATCTGAAGCAGGGCAGAGGACCGTCCAAGGACAATCCAAAGGGAACGGTCATGTGATTGTGCTTAGCGGATTTGATCCTTCATGCAGAATCATGTATCCTATGGGTAATCGAAACGATGGAATTAACGAGCCATAAGGCAAGATACTTGTTATGAACATAGATGGTTGAAATCTTGGCAGGGAGGAGTATTCACATGAAAAAAAGATCATTGGCGTCGCTGTCCAAAGGCATGGGATACTCCACCGCTGTTTTCTTTGATCGGTCCGATGACGGGAGAAGTCTGTCCAAAATCGGATATTCGGCGATCAAGGATCCTTCATTCTATTGACTGAGGGAACAGTGGAATTAAAAACACCACAGGTCGCTGGCTTGTGGTTGCATAGATCGGCATGTACACCACAGGTGCGCTGTGGTGTTTTTTTGCGTTTCTAATGATACGAGCAAAGGAGAGGAAGACCATGTTCATGCAAGGAAGACAGATCTATGTCAAGTCGGTTGAGGAATCGGATGCGGAGGCGCTATGGAAGCTCGAGGTGGATAACCGGGATTTTTTCCAACGGTTCACGGGCTTAAGGGACGACGAATTCTATACCCTTGAGGGACAACTCGAACGGATTCGAAAGGCCCGGGAATCCAGCAAGGCGGATCAGGCGTATCTCTATATGATTGGACTGCGGGATACCGAAACGATCATCGGCGAGATCATGCTGACGGAAGTGGTACGGGGGAATTTGCAGAGCTGCTGGATCGGTTATTTTCTGGACCGGGACCATAACGGAAAGGGGTATATGACCGAGGCCGTTCAAATGGTGGTGAGGTTTGCCTTTCAGGAATTGAAATTTCACCGGATTGAGGCGGGCGTCATGCCGCACAACCTGGGCTCGATCCGAGTGCTCCTGAAGGCGGGCTTCCACAAAGAAGGCATCGCCAGGAAAAACGTGAAGATTAACGGGAAGTGGGAGGACCATCAGACACTGGCTATGTTGAATGAAGCCGATGAGGAGGCATCGTCCCCGATTCAGCGGTACAATCCGTCTGTCATCGCCCCGCCGATCGGTCCGTATACCCATGTAACCAAGGTTGCGAGAGGGGCTGAGCTGCTGGTTTTCTCCGGCCAGGTGGGGACCGACAGGGAGGGGAACCTGCCGGCCGATATGAAGGAGCAAGTAGAGAACACCTTGGCGAATATTCAGCGGGTATTGGCTTCGGAAGCCATGTCGGCGGATCATATCGTCAAAATCAACATTTGGGCGGTTCAGGAGGTCGACTGGGATCATTTCCACCGGGTATGGGAGAAATTCCACGGGGGAAAGGCGCCGTCCATGACAATGGCCTACGTGCCGGCGCTGGCGATGCCGTCCCTACAGGTGGAGATCGAGGTATGGGCAGCGAGGGGTAACGCTTAATGTAGTGGAACGGTTTGCAGCCGTCTTATATAAGGCATAAAAAACCTCCGGGATCCCTGTTTAGGGGACCTCGGAGGTTTTGTGTATATGGAAGGAAACTTATAGATCGTAAACTTATAGATCGTCAAAGCCGTTGTCGTCGCCAACTTTGCCGTAGTTACGGGATTTGGCTTCGAAGAAGTCGGTTTTCGTTGCGTTGAGGGCTTCGTCGGAGAAAGGCTTGATCCATGGCATGCAGTTGACGTCCACGCCTTCGTAAGCTTTTTCCAGACCCATCATGGTGATGCGACGGTTCGCGATGTACTTGATGTAATCGCTCAACTCGTTCAGATCGATGCCGCGCACATTGCTGAGCGTGTAGTGGGCCCAGTTGGTTTCGAGCTCAACGGCACGGTCAATGGTGCGGTACAGGTAGTCGATGTTCTCTTTGGTGTTCAGCTCAGGGAAATCCTTGAGCAGCTGCTTGAACACTTCGGCGAAGAAGTAGCAGTGCTGGTTCTCGTCACGCTGAATATAGGAGATCATCTGGCTGGTTGCCATCATCTTCTGGTCACGGGCCAGGTTGTAGAAGAAGGCAAACGTGCTGTAGAAGAAAATCCCTTCCAGGATCAGGTCGGCGACCATGGCTTCGAAGAAGGATTGCGGCGACGGATTGTCGCGGAAATTCTGGTAAATGTTCGAAATGAACTGGTTGCGCTCCAGAAGAACCGGATCATGCTTCCAGTATTCGAAGATTTCCTTCTGCTCCTGCTCCGATACGATGGAGGAAAGCACGTAGGAATAGGATTGGTTGTGAACCACCTCTTGCTGACCGATGATGGCCGAGATGGCTTCGAGCGACGAGTCGGTGAAGTAACGCTTGACGTCGCCGACAAACATCGTCTGCATGGAATCGAGCACAGCCAACAGGGAGATGTTGATTTTGAAGGTGCGCTGCTCTTCAGGGTCCAGGCGCGGGAACTGCTGCGCATCCTTGGACATCGGGATTTCATCCGCGATCCAGTGGTTCAGCAGCAGAACCTTATACAATTTATACATATGAGGCATCCGAATGTCGTTCCAGTTCAGGATCCCGGAGCATTCACCTTCAATGACGCGAGTGGAGCGGTTGGGTGCTTCGGTGTTAAATATCTTTTGCATTTGCATGCCGATTTTCTCTCCTTGTATTTCATAATAGGGCGGAAGGTTGAAGGGACTCACTAGCGGATTCATGGGACGGGTATCCATCTCCAGCCGCTGTTGTCCGCCTTGCCTGAATGTATTTTAAAGGTTGCAAAGGGCTCCCAAAGGCGGACGTAAACTCTTCCGATTGGATACCCTTACCCTTGTAGTCCTGTATTAGAAAGCTATTCCCGCCTGCTATGCGAGACTCCGCATGCAGCCGCTCGATGCTTGTCGCGCCGCATGAGAAGCGATTCCCAAGGGGAGAGCGATCCCAGCAGACAGTAACTCAACAAATCGCACGAAGTAACTCAGAAGTCCCGCGCCGCATGAGAAGCGATTCCCAAGGGGAGAGCGATCCCAGCAGACAGTAACTCAACAAATCGTACGAAGTAACTCAGAAGTCCCGCGCCGCATGAGAAGCGATTCCCAAGGGGAGAGCGATCCCAGCAGACAGTAACTCAACAAATCGTACGAAGTAACTCAGAAGTCCCGCGCCGCATGAGAAGCGATTCCCAAGGGGAGAGCGATCCCAGCAGATAGTAACTCAACAAATCGTACGAAGTAACTCAGAAGTCCCGCGCCGCATGAGAAGCGATTCCCAAGGGGAGAGCGATCCCAGCAGGCAGTAACTCAACAAATTGCACGAAGTAACTCAGAAGTCCCGCGCCGCATGAAAAGCGATTCCCAAAGGGAGAGCGATCCCAGCAGACAGTAACTCAACAAATCGCACGAAGTAACTCAGAAGTCCCCGCGCCGCATGAGAAGCGATTCCCAAAGGGAGAGCGATCCCAGCAGACAGTAACTCAACAAATCGCACGAAGTAACTCAGAAGTCCCCGCGCCGCATGAGAAGCGATTCCCAAGGGGAGAGCGATCCCAGCAGACAGTAACTCAACAAATCGTAAGAAATAACTCAGAAGTCCCGCGCCGCATGAGAAGCGATTCCCAAAGGGAGAGCGATCCCAGCAGACAGTAACTCAACAAATCGTACGAAGTAACTCAGAAGTCCCCGCGCCGTATTCCAGCGTTCCCGCAGGGAGAAAGCGCTCCTAGCCACTAAAGTAACTTAAGAAGCGCCTCATTCACATCCAACCCACCTTGCGGGTGTCCAGAGGGCAGAGCCCTTGGGGCCCTCCCTTGGAAGGGAGGGTTTGGGTGGGTTCGAAAAAGGTTACTCTAAACTCTTAGCTTGCGCACGACTCACACTCTTCAATCGTCAGCGCGCGGCTGCGTACATAGTACGTGGATTTGATGCCGGCTTTCCAGGCATGCAGATGCAGCTCCAGGAATTCCGAAGCTCGGATATCAGGGCGGACGTACAGGTTAAAGCTTTGCGCTTGGTCAACGTGACGCTGACGGGCGGCAGCCATCTTGATGGACCAATGCTGGTCGATCAAGAAAGCCGTTTTATAGTACCAGATCGTTTTCTCGGACAGATCCGGAGCAGGGTTCGCCACTTTATAAGTGGTTTTTTCTTCATAAGACAGAAGTTCGTACAATGGATCGATGCTCGCCGTGGAACCCGCGATGATCGAGGTGGAGCCGTTCGGCGCGATGGCAAACAGCCATGCGTTACGGACGCCGTTCGCTTGCACTTCCTGCTGCAATTCACGCCACTGCTCGGTGGTCACGAACTTGCCTTCATGCTCGCCGTCGGTATAACCGCGGAACGTGAAGTACTCGCCGCTCTCCCAGTCGGAGCCTTTGAATTTCGGATAGTGGCCTTTTTCCTTGGCCAGCTCCATGCTGGATTTGACGAGCAGGTAGTTGATGTGTTCGTACAGATTGTCATTATAGGCAACGGCTTCGTCGGATTCCCAGCGGATGCCTTCCAGCGCCAGCAAGTGGTGCAGACCGAAGGTGCCGAGACCGACCGCGCGATATTGGCTGTTGGTGTATTGAGCTTGCAGAACTTCAATATTGTTAATGTCGATGACGTTATCCAGCATGCGAACCTGGATCGGAACGAGACGCTCCAGCACACCGGCCGGTACGGCACGAGCCAAGTGGATGGAGTTCAGGTTGCAGACAACGAAATCGCCAGGGATTTTGGAAATCACGATCCGGGTTTGGCCGTCTTTCGTAACCAGCTCCTCTTGCTCAACGACCGTCGGAGATTGGTTCTGCATGATCTCCGTGCACAGGTTGGAAGAGTAGATCATGCCATGAGCCGAGTTCGGGTTCGCACGGTTGACGGTGTCCCGATAGAACATGTACGGCGTCCCCGTTTCAAGCTGGGACTTCATGATGCGCTTCATAATGTCGATGGCTTGTACGGTAATGCGCGGCAGCAGCGGGTTCGCTACGGCTTCCGCGTATTTTTGGCGGAATTCGCCTTCGCCTTGAGTATGGTCATAGAAGTCTTCCAGACCTAGCGGACGGCCGTTCTCGTCTTTCCAGCCCATGATTTTCTTCACTTCATGCGGACAGAACAGGCTCCACTCTTCACGAGCTTCGACAGCCTCCATGAACAGGTCAGGCAGGCATACGCCGTGGAACACGTCATGCGCTCTCATGCGCTCGTCGCCGTTGTTCAGCTTCAGATCAAGGAAGGACAGGATGTCTTTGTGGAACACGTCCAAGTACACCGCGATGGCGCCTTTACGGGTTCCCAATTGGTCCACGCTAACAGCGGTGTTGTTCAGCTGGCGAATCCAAGGGATAACGCCGGAGCTGGTGTTCTTGTGTCCGCGGATATCGGAGCCGCGTGCACGAACTTTACCGAGGTATACGCCGATGCCGCCGCCCATTTTGCTGAGACGGGCGATATCCGTATTGGAGTCGAAGATCCCTTCCAGGGAGTCGTCCACGGTATCGATGAAGCAGCTGGACAGCTGGCCGGCTACTTTTTTACCTGCATTGGACATGGTCGGCGTAGCCGCCGTCATGTACAGGTTGCTCATGGCCCAGTAGGCTTCCTTGACAAGGTCAAGACGCTTGTCGGCAGGCTCGTTATGCATGAGGAACATCGCGATGACCATGTAGCGTTCTTGCGGAAGTTCCATGACGCGACCGTCAAAGTCGTTTGCGAGGTAACGCTCAGCCAGCGTCAGCAGACCGATGTAGTCAAACAGCAGATCGCGGCTTGGATCGATGCATTCGCCGAGTTCTTCGATTTGTTCTTTGGTGTAGCTGGTCAGAAGGTCCTCGCGATAGATGCCTTTCTGTACAAGCTCCGTAATGAGCGGGTAGAAGGCACCGTATGGTTCTTCCGGGTATGCTTTGTATCGGCGGTTGGTAGCCGCTTTTTTATATAAAGAGGTCAGAAACGAACGCGCAGCTGCAAACTTCCAATTCGGCTCCTCTTTGGTTACAAGCTCAAGGGCGGACATCGTGAAGGCGCTGCTGATTTCTTCGCCGGTAACTTGCTCACCGCGCAATTTGGCATTGACGCCGCGAAGCAGACGCTCCTTATCGAGCATGTCCAATCCTTTCAGAGTCCGGTCGGCATAGACGGAGAGGCGAATTTCATCAAAGGCAAGCTGACGGTTGTTCGGTTTAACTACGAGCTGGGGCATGAATAAATTCCTCGCTTTCTTCGGGGGAAATATGAAAAAGGACATCAAAAAAACATTTTCTAAAACCCGCGGGCAGGCTTGAAAATGTCCGTGCGCTGTGATCGGAAATGACGTTTGACATAAGCCCTTGAACGGGCATGATGTTATGTACAGACGCAAGTTTAACGAACACTTACCTAAAGCCCCGTAGGTTGGTGTCTGCAGTATATAGGCAGGTCTCTGACTCGGGCTTCTGCCTCCCGGCGGTGCCTCCCGAAAACCTTGATCCGATTCTTCGGTGGCTATGCCGTATGAGGAAGGCTGAAAAAATGATGAACAGCCTAAGAGCCCTTACAGTGGCGGGACCGTGATGGATTTACACCATGCTTCCCTATTAAGCCGGACTGCCTTATGGGTTGATCCGGCACCTATATACACTATATTTGGTTGTTGTTAATCTAATTTAACCCAATATATTGTGTTTGTAAACCATATTCTTAAAATTGAACGCAAAAAGAATTATAGCAAACGAGCGGTCATTGTGCCAGTTAAGAAACTGTCAAAAGGCGATAAGATTTCCTGGATTGTGACCAAATGCGACCTTTTCTGCGCAGATACCGCGTATATTCTCGTTTTGACAAAATAGGATATAGCCGTATGGATGAGGCGGTCAGGATACACTATATCTTGTGTGAAGCTAAAATTGAAGGGCTTTGATATGGCGGACCGAAATTGGTATGATATCCGTATCCGGAATTGGAATTGGAAAATGGAAGAGTATCACATGATTGAGATATGACGAGGGAGGTTGTTCAGATGGCAATAGCAGAGGTAACGGTGATTCCGATCGGAACCGCAACCACGAGTTTAAGCGCTTATGTCGCCGAGATGCAGCGAATATTGAAACAGCAGGACGGGATTTCCTATGAGCTGACATCGATGAGCACGATCATCGAGGGAGAGCTTAACATGATCTGGCGGGCGATTGAGGCTTTGCATGAAGCGCCTTTTCTGTCCGGGGCAAAGCGCGTATCGACTTCCGTTAAAATTGACGACCGCAGGGACCAGGTCTCCTCGAGCAAACAGAAGATCCAATCCGTGCAGGAGAAGTTAGGCGGGTAATGCCGCCAAATTCGGTGGATATTCCCGTTAGATTAGGACTTGCATTTTGCTGCCGAAGTATTATAATAATTTTTGTTGTTTCGAGAGGAATATCATCGAACCACATGTGCTGGTGTAGCTCAGGGGTAGAGCAACGCACTCGTAATGCGTAGGTCGGGGGTTCAATTCCCTTCACCAGCATCTTCATAAAGTCAATAACGGCGCGGCTTTCCATCATTCGGGAACCGGGCCGTTATTTGTTCGTGTTGGCGAATGTGTAATATTATTCGTTCCCATCAAAATGATAAATTAGTTGTACAACGCCTGAGGAGAACGTTCTTGTATTCACCATTTTTAAATTCAACCTCTGTTTTAAATCCACAAACAGCGGTTTTCCTTCTCCCAAAACAACAGGGTGAACGGATAATCTATATTCATCAACAAGTCCCAAATTGATAAAAGTCGTAATAAGACTTGCTCCGCCGTACAGCCAGATGTCTTTACCAGGCTTATTCTTTAATTTATTTACTTCTTCAAGAATGCTATCATTTATGAATATTGCTTTATGATCAGTCCCCTTTTGCGTCCTGGAAAACACATACTTTTCTTTACTATGAACCAATTCCCAAAACTCTTTTTCAGAATCCGTATGTCCAATTTCCGGAGTGAAATGTCCCCATAAATCATAGCTTTTTCTTCCATATAGAATGGTATCGATTTGATTTAAAAAATGATTAAACCCCATCTCAGGGTCCATAATGCACCAATCAACTTCACCATGTTTCCCTTCAATAAAACCATCCAAAGTAACCGCTAAATCTAAAATTATTCTTCGTGTCATGATTTATTTCTCCTTTCGTAACGTTAATCTACCATCCAGTATAGACCTCAAATACGTCACCTTATGTCATAATCTGCCCAACCTCGTTAAAATATCTGAAGTCGTTCCTTCCTGGAGCGGCTTTTTATTTCTCCGAAGGAGCGTGATATGATATGAAATGGATGGAATGGTTGGTACAGAAGGTGAATGCAACATTTTCTTGAGGTGATATTTTGGGGGATAAACCTTTTAAAGCTTTGAGATATATATTCACGTGGATAGCCTTTATTTTTGTTATATGCGTTTGGTTCAGTTCTCACAAAACGTTATATTTAGGGTTTGTAACACTGTCTGTAAGTGCCGGATACCTGATGCACATTGTAGGAGTGAAAAGAGGGGAAAGTGAAGATAGCAAACTGTTCTTATCCATCATTCCGTGTTGTTTATGTTTTTTAGTCTCTTTATATATTTTTAGTATTACACTTTAGCCCGCCAGCATTAAGCTGACGGGCTTCATCTTTCTAACGGCTTATATATATTTATACAACCCTAAGATTAACAAATCGCCGAGTCGTTATTGTGTAATCCGTTCATTTACCCCTTATCTTGATCTAATCAGCAGACATGGCCTCTGCTTTTGTTTCATGGACCGTGCCAAATGGATGCTCAGGAGGGGCATATATCACGTATATTTTTAGCGGTACGCTGCCCATATTGGTTACATTGTGCCATTTTCCAGCAGGTATCATAATGGCATAGCCATCATAGGCCATTTGTTGAAAATCTAAATTGTTTTTGCTATCGCCCATTTGAACAAGCCCTTGACCTTGTTCAATGCGTATAAATTGGTCGGTTGTGGGGTGAACCTCTAGTCCAATGTCATCTCCAACATGAATGCTCATTAGGGTCACTTGTAAGTGCTTCCCTGTCCATAAAGCGGTTCGGTACGTATTGTTTTGTTTCGCAGCTTGATCAATATTCAGTACAAGTGGTCCTCGTCCATAATCCGTTATTTGAATATCTTCATGATCACGATTCCAACTGGCATCATACCAACTGAAATAATAAGGATTCAAGTTATGAAGCCGGTTGTAATCGTTCCAGTATTGATATCTTGGATCAAGCGCTTGATAAGGGTAGCATGGATCGCGGTACATGTTCATTCTCCTTTTATCGTTTCATCATTTTCCGATTATCCTATGCTGCCGCCTAATTAAACGATTCGGAAATGGGCTGGGGCCTATAACTTAAGACAAACGGTAAGCTAAGACGTGGACACCTTAGACTGCGCTTTCAGATTTTGAGTTACCTTCCTGTTAGCCATATATGGTTAGGACGCCTTTAATCCCTTTCAGAGATGGGTGTGCTAAATAGGGTATAGCAATGGTTGAGAGCAGCGCGGCCTCAAAAGCGGTATTTTACAGTGCCATGCCGGTCCCGTGATATAATTCGGGTAAAAAGTGGAGTGTGGACAAATGCTTAGACTGGAGAGTGTAGAGAAGAATCAAATAGGCGTTTATGCAGCAGCCTTGATATTAGGTGCAGTAATTGGCTTATTAAGTCCCGCCATAGGCATGTTTGTTGAGCCTGCCATATCATTCCTGATTGCCATTCTTCTTTTCAGCATGTTTTGTCAAATTCCATTCCTTAAGCTGAGGGAGGCTTTATCCAACGGGCGTTTTATAGGAGCTCTATTGCTTGTGAATTTTGTTCTAACACCGGTTCTCGTCTATATTCTAACCTTGGTATTTCCTCAACCGGCTCCCGTTTTACTTGGTGTTTGCCTTGTGCTTCTGACGCCATGCATTGATTATGTTATTGTTTTTACACAGTTAGGGAAAGGGAATGAGCGATTGATTCTTGCATCCACACCGATCCTTTTTGTAGTACAAATCATTATGCTTCCGTTTTACTTGTGGCTTTTCCTTGGCTCGGAAGCAGCAGAAGTGGTCAAGGTCGGCCCATTTGTCGAGGCGTTTATCTTCTTGATCATCGTCCCGTTGCTTCTTGCTGTAGCTGCACAGTTCTGGGCTAAGAAAAGTGCCAAGGGTTCAGAATCGTTGCAATTAACCGCATGGCTCCCAGTACCCTTTATGGCACTCGTTCTTTTTGTAGTCATTGCTTCACAAATCGGGAGGGTGTATGAAGATCTCAACGTTATCATAGCGGTTATTCCCATTTATGTTCTATTCCATATCATGACGCCATTTATTTCACGAGCGACTTCGGCGTTTTTTCGAATCGGACCCAAGGATGGGAGAGCTCTTATATTTAGTGCAGGGACACGGAATTCATTAGTCGTTCTTCCTTTAGCATTTACTCTGCCCGAGGAAATGGCTACGATTGCAGCTGCGGTAATCGTCACGCAAACCGTGATAGAGCTAATTGCCGAGCTTGTCTATATACGTATCGTGCCAAATTTGATTTACCGGGATTGAAAATAAATGACCGCCTGACTGAACAGGAAATCTCGTCGCCGAGTGACACTTGGATCGCTGGCAGAGGCTGGCGGAGGTATTTTTTGTCTATGAGCAGTACATGCGCCCTGACACTTCATGAAATTTTGAATACGTTATATCGTATCGTAAGCAAAGGAGGGAATCTCATGGGCGAAGTTGGATACGGCGGCTATAACTCTGTCGGAGCGATTCTTGTTCTCTTCATCTTGTTGGTCATCATTACTGCTTCTTTCTGGGTATAATTTCGTTTCTTTCGCGTAACAAAAAGCCCTGCCGACTCATGTCGGCAGGGCTTTTTAAATCCTAAAGGGATGAAAGTATCGGTTATGGAGCTCAAAATATAACCATCAGAACCCCGGATACGAGTACGATCGATCCCAGAACCACCAGAAGAGTTCCGCTGGATTTTATATAGTGAATGTAGTCGGAATCAGGCTCCGACCCATACTTTATGTTCCACATTTTATATAAGGACCCCCATGTGGGTTTGCGTATCCTCATGACACCACGAATGATAAGAGCTGCAGCGAACACGATAAGTACGAATCCAGACATATAACCCGTCTCCGATCGGTTAGAATAGAAGTAACACAGATGAAATCACCGCCTTGCCAAACATGACGGCAATCTCCGGGAAAGTTCCATTGTATGCATAATATCAGGGATTCCGGATGAAATGAAGCTTGGGGCTGGGCACAAGAGGTCAGCTCAAAACCGTAACCGGGCCATTCGATATAGGCTCCAGCAAACACCGACCGTACCTCATTGGAGTATCTTATATATTATACTCGTCCTTGCAGTAGGATCTATAGTTGCTTGCCTCGTAAACGTGAAAGCATGAGCGGAAGAAAGGGACGCGGCCTACTTCGCTGTATTTAGCCACCAGGCTATTCAACAACCTACAAAGGCGGTGAATGATCGTGAAAAAGGTTTGGATTGACGCAGGACATGGCGGAAAGGATGCCGGAGCCACCGGAAACGGGCTGCAGGAAAAGGATATCGTATTAGCGCTGTCCCTGGCCGTGAAGAAACGATTGGAAGCCGATTACGACGGCGTTCAGGTATACCTCTCCCGATCTTCCGACGTGTTTCTGGAATTGGCGGAACGGACCCATAAGGCAAACGCCGCCGGTACCGATATCCTGGTAAGCATCCACTGTAACGCAGGCGGCGGTGCAGGGGGCTTCGAGTCATATCGATATACCTCCGCAAGCCCTGGTTCGGTAAAACTCCAGAATGTTATTCATTCGGAGGTCATGAGCGCGATTACATCCTACGGGGCAAGCGATCGAGGACAGAAGGCGGCTAACCTGCATATGGTCCGTGAATCTAAAATGCCTGCGGTGTTGACCGAGAACCTGTTTATCGATGTGGCAGCGGATGCAGCCAAGCTGAAACGGCAGGACGTGATGGACGCTCTGGCGAGAGGCCATGTAAACGGCATTGCCAAATACCTGGGACTTCAGAAGAAAGAGGGGGGTACTGAGGTGAGCGATAAGGTCAATGTCATTGTAAACGGTAAGCAGATCGAAGATGGCAGGCTGGAGAATGGCGTGACCTATGTACCGCTCCGGGCCATCGGTGAGGCATTAGGCGCCAAGGTGGGATGGGATAACAAGACCAAAACGGCTACGGTGACGACCGAATAGGCCATGGCCCGGGGATTTTTAGAATGACGTGTCTCCCACAAGCGAATGGAGCCGCACCCTTGATGCAGATGCACAAGGATGCGTTCATGATGAACAATTTATGTCTCTTTAATCGTAATTTAAGCTCCCCTTAATATTTCGGGCATATGATAGAAGCACCCCTTTTAAATAATATATCAGAAGCCCCTCTAACATCGGTTAGAGGGGCTTCTTTGGTTGTCTTCCCTTATGAGAGGAAAGACCTAGGGTACGGTACTGATGGAATATTTACAATCCCAGCCATTTCGTAATATAAGCGGATACGGCTAATTCCTGAAAATCCTGCCAGCTGCGAAATGGGGTATGCTCAACGATAAACGGGTTAATCGTGCGACCTTGTATGAATTCGTCAAAATCTTCATCGGTGCTTCCCTCGTATCCAGCGGCCTTCAGCAAGTGATCGATGGAAGAAAACTTCGTATGTCTTTGAATAAATGATTCCGAGAACAGTTCTTCCACGGGCACCTCTTGTTTCATGTCCGAGAGCCTTGCGGCATTTTCGCGAATTTCTGATAGCTTCTCTTCATCCAGTCCGTCTAATCCACTGATCCCAGTATTCATTATGCCCACCTCCAAAAAGTTGCACGTCACTCTATTATACATATACGAGTATGCTGAATTATCGGATTCGCTTTTTTTTGAAGCGGGTATTGACTCGCTAGATTTATATAGGAAGAAAAGACGGAAGCGGCCTCCTTCAATTGTATATATTTGCGGAGAGGCCGTGCAGTTGTACGGTTTATTCCTTATGCAATTAAGAATAAACGATCATCACATTATAATTATTCTTTACCTAGGAATGATCGGGGTTTTCATGTAGACTGGTAATGATTTACTGCCGGGCATGCCTGTGTTTGGGGAATGACGGTCCGTATATACTTGCTTGCATATGGGGGTGGGCACTGTGCCCAAAAAAGAAAAGGTATCCATGTCATGGCTGCTTCGGTATTTGAAGCCGGTAAAAGGACGGCTGATCCTGCTGCTCGCCATGCTGCTGACGTCGACCGGCTTGCAGCTGCTGAATCCGCAGATTGTCAAACGCTTTATCGACACGGCAGCCGGCGGAGGCGTGATAGCCACGCTGATCCAGCTTGCGGGATTATTCCTGGTAGTGGCTGTGTTTAACCAGCTGATTACCGTAGCTGTCAGTTATCTGGGGAACGATATTTCATGGCGCGCGACGAACCGTCTCCGCGGTGATCTTCTGAAGCATTGCTTGCGGCTGGATATGCGGTTTCATAATGTGAAAACGCCCGGCGAGATGATTGAGCGGATTGACGGAGACGTGACGAATATCTCGAATTTCTTTGCGATGTTCATCGTGCAGGTGATCGGCAGCTTCGTACTGCTTGCCGGCATATTGGGATTCATGTTTACGGTCAATTTGCCCATCGCGATCGTTATGACGGTGTTCACGCTGCTGTCCATTCTGTTCATGGTGTTCATCCGGAATATGGGCGTCAATTCCTCCAAGAACGAACGGGAAGCCAGCGCTTCGCTGTTCGGATTGATTGAGGAACGCATCGCCGGCATCGAGGATGTTCAGGCGAACGGCAACGTGCCGTACGTCATGAACCGGTTTCACCGCTTGATGCGCAGCGTGTTCCTGAAGGGGAGAAAAGCCTGGATGCTCCGCGTCGTACCCTGGAACACCACGGTGATCCTGTTTGCCCTGGCGGTTACCGCAGTCCTGTTACTGGGGGTACGCTATTATTTGATCGATGAAATTACGCTGGGAACCCTGTTCCTGATCTATCAATATACGCAGATGTTAAACGATCCGATCGAGATGCTGGGCGACCAAGTGCAGGAGTTTCAGAAAGCGAAATCCGGCATGCTGCGCTCCAGAGAGCTGCTGTCCCACAAGAGCGAGATCGTGGACGGGGAGCAGGAAGAGCTGCCCGAAGGCGCGCTCGGTTTGGAGTTTGAGGGCGTCAACTTCAGTTACAACGCGGATAAACCGGTATTAAAGGACATTAACTTTGAAGTAAAGCCGGGTGAACGCCTGGGGATCATCGGACGTACCGGCAGCGGGAAGTCGAGTCTCAGCCGCATTCTGCTTCGGCTGTATAACATCGACAGCGGGGTCATCCGCGTCGGAGGCACGGATATCACGAAGCTGAAGCTGCCCGCGCTTTACCGCCGGGTGGGGATGGTTACGCAGGATGTGCAGCTGTTCGACGGCTCGCTGCGCGACAACCTGACGCTGTTCGATTACGGCGTGTCGGACGAATTCATCCTGGAAACGACGGAGCGTCTCGGGCTTCGGCAGTGGATCGATGCGCAGCCGGAAGGTCTGGATACGCATCTGACCACAGGCGGGGCCTCGTTGTCCGCCGGGGAAGCACAGCTGTTTGCGTTAACCCGGGTATTTTTGACGCAGCCGAGCCTCGTGATTCTGGATGAACCCTCTTCACGCTTGGACGCCGCAACGGAGACCATGCTGCAGGCAGCCGTCGATCAGCTGATGAGCAGCAGTACGGGCATCGTCATCGCGCATCGGCTGGCTACCCTGGAGCAGGTGGATAAAATCATGGTGCTGGGTGACGGGCGAATTCTGGAATTCGGCGCACGGGAAGCACTTGCGTTAGATCCGGCATCGCATTATGCGAGACTGCTGAGTACAGGCAGAGAGGAGGAGCTGGCGTGACCATCACGGGTTTTATAGGGCGGCTGTTTCGATTCAAGCCCTCATTATTTTTAATCAATGGTTTGTTGTGGTGCATCTTTCATTCGCTGCCGTTATTGATCGGGCTCGGAATGCAGTGGTTTTTCGACCGGGCCACATCGAATTCCACGGATTATGTATGGCTGGCCGTTCCTTTGATTTTTATTGCCGTTGTAAGGGTTACGCGGGTGGGGACGTTCTTTGCGGCTTTCTATCAATGGGTAACGTATATTTATCATATCCAGGCTATCTTGCGCACCAACATGCTGGCGGGGATCATGCGCTGGCCGGGACGGAATTTGCCGGCTTCTCCAGGGGAGGCGATGAGCCGCTTCCGCGATGACGTGGATGAAGTTGTGGAATACGTGGAGTCCTGGGTGGATTTTTGGGGACGCCTTGTTTTTGCGCTCGTATCCGTTGTCATCATGGCAAGCATTAACTGGAAAATCATGCTGGTGGCCGTGCTGCCGCTCGTAGTGGTCACGCTGCTGAACAATTTATCCGGCAACCGCGCGCGGCGTTACGGCCTGAAGAACCGGGAAGCTACGGGGCGAATCACCAGCTTCATTGCCGAAACCTTCGGCGCGGTCCAAGCCTTGAAGCTCGGGCAGGCCGAGGATCATGTCCATGAACGCTTCACGAAGCTGAATGAGGACCGCCGGCAGGCGGCGCTGAAGGATAATCTGTTCAAACAATGGATGCGGTCCCTGAACCAGCATGTGCTGAGCATTTGTACGGGGCTGATCCTGTTGATGTGCGCAACCGAGATGCAAGCCGGGCATTTCACCGTCGGGGATTTTGCGTTGTTTACGACGTACCTGGCCAATATCGGGTTCAGCATTTCCTTGTTCGGATATATGGTGTTCCAGCACAAACGGCTGAAGGTTTCCTTTGACCGTATGCGCTCGCTGTTCCGCCCCGGCGAGGAGGACCGGATTATTGAAGCGAGGGAAACGTATCTGAACGAAGATCCTCCGGAACTGCCTCTCATTCGAAGGGAGCCGGGGGAGAAGCTCAAGGAGCTGGAGGTAAAGAATTTATCCTATCATTATCCGAATTCGGAGAATGGGATATCGAATATCAAACTCCGCCTGGAGCGCGGCAAGTTTCTGGTGGTGACCGGCCGAATCGGGGCCGGGAAATCGACGCTTGTCCGGACCCTGCTGGGGCTGCTGCCCAAGCAGGCGGGCACGATTCGCTGGAACGGGGAAGAAGTCGATCCGGCTACCTTCCTGATGCCCCCTCGGGCGGCTTATACCCCGCAGGTTCCAAGGCTGTTCAGCGATCCTTTGAGAGAGAACATCGTGCAAGGGAAGAAAGAGCGGGCCGAGGAAGCGCTGGAACGGGCCGTTCGGCTGGCCGTCATGGAGAAGGACATCGAGAATCTGGATCAAGGGCTGGAGACGTTTGTCGGCCCGAGAGGCGTCATGCTGTCGGGGGGACAGATCCAGCGCGCGGCCACGGCGCGCATGCTGATGACCGGCGCGGATCTGTACATCTTCGACGATCTGTCCAGCGCGCTGGACGTGGAGACGGAGCAGCTGGTATGGGAGGGAATGTTCAAGGAGCGTGACGTCACCTGCATTGCGGTATCGCACCGCAGGGCGGCTCTGTCCAAGGCCGATCATATCATCGTCATGAAGGATGGACGGATCGAAGCGGAGGGGAGCTTGGCCGAGCTGCTCGCCACGAGCGAAGAGATGCAGCTGTTATGGCAGGGTCAGTCCACGACCGAGACCGAGGCCGCGGTAGCGGATGAAGCCGAGGTTAGCAAGGTATAACATTTAATGTGGTTTGGAATTGGGGATATTTGAACAGGTTTAAGAGCAAGGCAGCTTCCGTTGGTGAGGAGGCTGCCTTGTTTTGTATAATAATGGGTGGAATATACTGGCACTTTATCGGTCATATAAGGGAGAGTTCTGCATGAAGAATCGCAAGTTCTTGATCACTTTCGGTCATAACCTGGACCATAGCAACATGGATGATCTGGTGTCTGATCGTCTTTCCCGTCATAAGGGCCGGATTCAGAAGGATTACTTCGATCCGGTGCTGCGCAAAGGGGCTGCGTTTATTCTAAACTATCAGATCATCGACACGAATGCGGACAGAGTCTCGCAGCGGTATTACTTGGATGACTACCACTTAACAGAGGCCCAGCTGCAAGGCTTTCTATACTCACTGAACAAGCTGAAGGGCACGCATGTGTTGTGCAATCCCAGGAAGCAGGGACATCACTGGACCGTCATCGACGAAATCGAGTACAGCTGTTATGCCTATCAGACATTGGACGGAAGGGATCTTCGTTTTATAGAATACCAAAACGATACCAGGGCGGATGCCGTCATGAAGAAGGGGATACCCCGGATTCCCGAGCATCAGCACTACCTTGCCTTTCCAACGGACTGCAGTCAGGAAGAGAAGGATCGGCGGTTGACCGACTGGATCTGCGGGATCATTGAAGCGGCAGGCAATGACCTTTAGTTTCAAAGCCACTTCAAAGAATATCTTTACGTATTCCCCCCACCCGGGAATACGCGATTGGCGCTTCGTCTGCCCATCCATGAACCTATCACGAATTCCATCGGCAGATTCTATTATTTTGCCTGCGGGAATAAGGATATAAGTACAAGCCGATACATAGGCTCTAGGAATAGGATGTAGAAAATGAATGGAAAGGGTGGGTTTGTCATGGAATGGAGCGTCATTTTTCAACTGATCGATCCGCGGCTGTTCATGGTCGTTGCCGCTTGTTGGGTGATCGGATACGTGCTGAAGCAAACGCCAAAGGTTCCGAATTGGAGCATCGTATATGTGGTTATGGTCGTATCCATCCTGTTGACAACCGGCTTGATCGGCTGGAGCGTGGAGAATATCATCCAAGGCATCCTTGCGGGGGCGTTCGCCGTATTCGGGCATCAGGCCGTTAAACAAACGGCAGAGGCGATTGCGACCAGAAAGAAGTAAGAACGGCTGCAATGGGCCCCAGGATCATTTTGGTCTAAACCGAACGTTACCTTGTAGCCTGCGTCTCCCGCCTGTTATCCTAAAGTTCATGAGATCATGAGAGGGAGCGTGAAAGACTTGCAAAGGAAAACGTTGACCGTTGAGGCGCTGCCTGGGTTTGAGCCGGAGATCGGCCGCTGGATATGGGGACTCGAGGAGGTGCGGCGGACGATATTGAAACGGCTGGCCGGGATCCGATATGAGCATTTGAATCATAAGGCGGCCGGCCGGCAATCCATCGGTTCACTGCTATACCATATTGCCTTAATCGAAGCGGACTGGCTGTACGCCGAGGTGCTTGAATCCGATTGGGACCCGAAAATAAAGGCATGTTTCCCCTGGGATCACCGTACGGAGGATAACCGTCTTTCCGAAGTGCCGGATCAGCCGCTCGCTGAGCATCTCCACCGTATGGACATGGTTCGTCAGGAACTGGTTGCCCATTTCCGAGGCATGGACCTTTCGGACTGGAGAAGGCCCAGACAACTGGAGCCGTACGATGTGACGCCCGAATGGGTCATCTATCATCTGATTGAGCATGAGTCCCATCACAGGGGACAGATATTTCAGCTGTTAAGGGAATTGGAGCAAGCGTGAGCATCGTCCCGACGCTGGGAAGCTTCGGCTTCTTCCCGGAGCCGCGCATCGCGGCATTTTAAGCGAATGTGCCGTAATTTTTATAACCACGCAGGGCAGGGAGCATTCCTTGCTCTTTTTGCGCATATCCTGCAACGATTCATTCCGCCATACGTATTAAGCCAGATAGAATGCGTTCGGAGGGGATACGATGAATAACGAATTTTACGTGGGATGGGGAACGCTGGCACTGATCAATGCCGGGCTGGCCCAAGGAAAGAACAGAACGGGCTTAAACTGGTTTCTGCTGTCGCTGTTGTTAGGCCCGCTCGCAACCTTGTTTCTTGTCTTGTCAGCTAAAAGGTGAACTTGGCAAAAAAGGTAAATCGGGCAATAAAAAGAGCCGCCTCCCGGCAAGGGAAGCGGCTCTTATCGTATTTTACATCCGCTGAAACATCGCGGTATCACGGCTGTAGTGCGTCAAATAACCTGTTTCTTCGTTGCGGATGCGGACGACATCCGGCGTGTAGCATTCAATGTAACCTCGCTCGATCTCCACGTATACGCTTGCGGGGTCTTCCTCCCACACGGAAACCAGCGTTTCCGACAGCGCGGCAGCGAAAAAATGGATGTCTTGCGATAGGTACCGGCTATTGCGGTCTATATTCATTTCATTTCCCCTTGATGATTAGAATCGGATAAAATGCGGTCTACTAACTCGTTCATTCCCTTCCAGGAGTCCTTCAGAATAAATTCATGCTGAATATGCGCATTCCATGGGCGCGGAATCAGGATGGTCTGTTTTCCGGCTTTTCTCGCAGCAATCGCATTATGGGGACCATCGTCAATCAGAAGGTCAAACTCCACCAAATCCTTGCGCTTGGCCACGAAAAAATTCTCGAACGGAATAAAAGGCATATGCCTCTGCAGCCATCTCCATTTCTCGGGCACCGAGGATGGGCGGGCTGCGGTAACGACAATGACATCATAATCATGTGTCATTCTGTGAACCTCGTCAATCGTATATTCGTCAAATAGCTCGAGCTCTTCATACAAGCCGGGCTTTCCGAAGAAAAATTCTTCCGAGCATTCAGGATGCCAGATTTGGTGCAGGTTGTAATCGGTAATCTGATCGAGCGTAAGCTGGGGATCCTTGTACTGCAAATTGTGATAATGGATGGCTTTGGGAATCAGATGGCAGATCGTATCATCCATATCGATGGCGACTATTTTTTTGCTCATATCGTCATTATTCTCCTGTAATCATGAAATCTTCGAAAGATGATGTTCCGTAAATTGTAATGGACAGGATGCATATTGGCAAACCGAAATCAAAAATGGAAGGATGTTGCATTTCTTTCCCCTGACTCATTATAAACTAAGTATACCATTAATAGGCCAGCAACCCTCCTGATATTTTCCCGGCGCGGGTTCGACCGGAATCATAGCAGCTTTCCTTCATTATGACAGTACATGTCATGAATGCCCTTTTATAATAGGAGCACTACAGGGCACAAAGGAGGAACGGCCATGCCGCAAGAATATATCCGCATTCGCGGTGCCAGGGAGAATAATCTAAAGAATGTTTCGCTCCAAATTCCAAAACGAAAAATCACCGTCTTTACCGGCGTATCCGGCTCGGGCAAATCGTCCATCGTGTTTGATACCATCAGTTCCGAGGCCCAGCGATTGCTGAACGAGACGTTCACCGCTTTTGTCCGGAATCGGCTTCCCCGGCATAGCCGCCCGGACGTGGACTCGCTCGAGAATTTGTCGACCGCCATCGTCATCGACCAGAAGCGGCTGGGAGGGAACTCGCGTTCTACGCTCGGCACGATCACCGATCTGTACGCCGTTCTTCGACTGCTGTTTTCGAGGGTGGGGCAGCCATTCGTGGGTTACTCCAATGCGTTTTCTTTTAACGATCCGCAGGGCATGTGCCCCGAATGCCAGGGAATCGGGAAGAAGGTGGAGCTGGATCTGACAAAGCTGCTGGATACGACCAAATCCTTGAATGAGGGAGCGGTCCGGTTTCCGATTTTCTCGGTGGACAGCTGGTATATGAAGAACTACACCATGTCCGGTTTCTTTGATAACGACAAGAAGCTGGCCGATTATTCCGAAGCGGAATGGGATCTCTTCCTGTACGGCAAGGAGGGAAAAGTGACGTTCCCGTCCAAAGGCGGACCGGTGCAGTCCGACTTCGAAGGCCTCGTGCTGAAGTTCAACCGGCTGTATATTCAGCGAGACAGCAGCGAATTGTCCGAACGAACCTTCAATCACGTGAAAAATTTCATTACGCACGGCACATGCCCGTTATGCGAGGGGACACGGCTCAGCCAAGCTGCGTTAAGCTGCAGGATCAACAGATTCAACATCGCCGAGTGTGCGGCCATGGAGATCGGGGATCTAAGAGCGTTCATCCTGAATATCAAGGAGCCGATCGCTGCCGGCATGGTAGCCAGCTTAGCGGAGCGGCTGCAGCATTTGATGGATATGGGACTGGATTACCTGACGCTGAACCGGGAGACGACCACGCTCTCCGGAGGCGAGTCGCAGCGGGTCAAGATGGTCCGGCATCTGGGCAGCAGCCTGACGGACATGATGTATGTTTTTGATGAGCCGAGCGTGGGCTTGCATCCGCGGGATGTTCACCGTCTGAACGGCATGCTGAGGAAGCTTCGCGACAAGGGCAACACCGTGCTGGTCGTGGAGCATGACCGTGACGTGATTGAAATTGCCGACCATGTGGTGGATGTGGGGCCCAATGCCGGTACCCGGGGAGGGGAAATTGTCTTCGAAGGGACGGTCGAGCAGCTGTGCGACCAAGCTTCCACCTTAACAGGGCAGTATATGAAGCGGTGGATGCCGATGAAGGAACAGTTTCGCGTACCTACAGGGCATATGCGCATTGCCAATGCGAATCATCATAACCTGAACCATGTGACGGTGGATATCCCGGTAGGCGTATTGACCGTGGTCACGGGCGTAGCGGGATCAGGAAAGAGCTCGCTCATTCACCATGCCTTTCTGTCCCAGCATCCCGAGGCTGTTGTCATCGATCAATCCGCCGTCAGCGTCTCGATCCGTTCCAATCCTGCCACCTACACAGGGATCATGGATGACATCCGGAGTATGTTCGCCAAGGCGAACGATCAGAGTCCATCCCTGTTCAGCTTCAATTCCAAAGGGGCCTGCCCCGACTGCCACGGGCTCGGTTTCATCTATACGGACCTGGCTTTCATGGAAGGCATCAAGTCGCCGTGCGATACCTGTGACGGCAGACGTTTTAAGGATGATGTGCTTCAGTACAAGCTCCAGGGAAAAATGATCACCGAGGTGCTGGACATGACGGTGCTGCAGGCGCTGGGTTTTTTCGAGAAAAAAGAAATCAGGCGGCGGCTGGAAGCATTGCATGACGTGGGCCTGCACTATCTGACCCTCGGACAGCCGCTGAGCACCCTGTCCGGGGGGGAAAGCCAGCGCATCAAGCTGGCCAGCGAGCTGCACAAGCAGGGGCAGATTTACGTCATGGATGAGCCGACGACGGGGCTGCATATGTCGGATGTCGGGCATCTGCTGGACATGATGAATCGGCTCGTCGATAACGGCAGCTCGGTGATCGTGATCGAGCACAATCTGGACGTGATTCGTCAGGCGGACTGGATCATCGATCTTGGGCCCGAAGGCGGCAGCAGGGGAGGGAGGGTCATGTTCGAAGGAACGCCCGCCGAACTGATCGCGGCGGAACACTCCCTGACCGGTAAATACGTGAGAGGATAGACTTAGAATGGCTGTGCCGCATATCCCCGCGGCATGGCCATTCTATGGTTACCAGGCTTATATGATCGTTTAAACGGCAATACTGTATGCTGCCACAGACTGCGGCTTAGGCAGGAGTCGGTTCATAAGAATGTATAAACGACTAATGTCCGTATACCGCGATGGGCAGCATTTTGATTGTAAACGGGGGATCAGGCAATGCGGAAAGCATGGTGGAAAGAAGCCGTTGCGTATGAGATCTATCCGCGCAGTTTCATGGATTCGAATGAAGACGGCATCGGGGATCTGCAAGGAGTGATATCCCGTCTGGATTATTTGAAGGATCTCGGGATTGACGTCATATGGGTATGCCCTATCTATCGATCCTCCAATAACGACAACGGCTATGATATCAGCGATTATCAGGATATTATGACGGAATTCGGCTCGATGGCCGACTTCGACCGGCTGCTGGCCGAAATTCATAAGCGCGGCATGCGCCTTATCATGGATCTGGTGCTTAATCATACCTCGGATGAACACCCGTGGTTTATGGAAGCCCGCTCCTCCCGAACGAATCCGAAGCGGGATTATTACATCTGGCGGGACCCGAGGGATGGGGCCGAGCCGAACAATTGGGAATCGGTGTTCACCGGTTCCGCTTGGGAGTACGACGAGTTAACGGGTCAATATTATCTCCATCTCTATTCAAAAAAGCAGCCTGATCTAAATATGGAGAATCCGGCGGTCCGGGAAGAGCTGGTGCGGATGATCCGCTGGTGGCTGGATAAAGGGATCGACGGCTTTCGCGTGGACGCGATCACCCATATTAAGAAGCTGCCGGGTTTGCCCGACATGCCGAATCCAAACAACCTTCGATATGTCGATTCAAATCCCGGTCACCGGAATATCGCGGGAATCCATGAATTTCTTCAGCAATTCAAACGCGAAGCGTTCGCCGATTATGACATTATGACGGTGGGCGAAGCCAGCGGCATTCCGATCGCCGAAGCAGACCGCTGGATCGGGGAGGAGAACGGGGCGCTGAACATGATTTTTCAATTTGAGCACGTCAATCTCGACTTCGGACTCGAAGGGCGCTGGGATTACGCCGTCTGGGACTTGGCCGAATTGAAGCAGATCATGCATAAATGGCAGACGGGCCTGGAAGGGACAGGCTGGAACGCTCTCTATATGGAGAACCATGATCAGCCGCGCTCCGTATCCCGTTTTGGCGATCCGGTCCACTATCATAAGGAATCGGCCAAGATGCTGGCTACTTTTTTTATGCTGATGCAAGGGACCCCGTTCATTTACCAGGGGCAGGAAATCGGGATGACGAATGTCGAGTTTCCGGAGCTGAGCGATTATCGGGACGTGGAGATCTACAATTATTATCGCGAGCGGCTGTTGGACGGAAAAGAGGTGTCCGAGACGATGCGCAGAATCGCGTACCGGGCCAGGGACAATGCAAGAACGCCGATGCAGTGGGATGACACGCTTTATGGCGGTTTCTCATCCGTCGTGCCGTGGATTCGGTCCAATCCGAATTATCATGAGATCAACGTGGAGCATCAGCTGGCCGATCCGGATTCCATTCTGAATTACTATAAGGCCTTGATCCGTCTGCGCAAGTCCACCGAGGTGCTGATCTACGGAAAATACGAAGCCGTGCTGGAGGAGCATCCGGAGATCTTCGCTTATTCCAGATCATTAGGGAACGAGGTATATCTGATTGTATTGAACTTTTACGGCAGGACGCCGGATTTTCAGTTTCCCGCGGAATGGAGCGGCCGTCATCCGGAAGTGGTGCTTTCCAATTACGAGCGGTCGGACCGGAGTTTCGGCCCATTCACCTTAAACCCTTATGAAGCGATAGTTTATCGTGTGAACTAAGTGGGTAAGCATAACGTTCTTTGCGGCCGGAGAGCTGCATCCGGAGCTGACGGTACATCGAACTTGAATCATGTGATCATCAAAAAAGCACCGCTCCCACACTTGTCGGAGCGGTGCTTCTATCATGTTACCGGTTAGTCCGGGCGCTCATTGCTCATCCAGCTGTCGATGCGAAGGTCATCGCCGTAGTTCTCGCGCGACGAAATCTCACTGAGCTTCTGCTCGGCAGCCTCGCGGGTATCGAATCCGCCGATGACCGCGATGAAGTCCCCTCCGGCCGCCTTAATGAAGGTCACGTCGTCTTCCAAGTAAATCTCTTCAAGAATGGCAAGGGATTCCCCTTGCGGCATCGTCTCACTGCGGATATAGAAGACTTCGCGCGGCGTTACCGGCTCGCCGGTCGAAGTAAGCTTCAGCTCCAAATAGCCGGGATCTTTATATTCCGATACGGAATGCTTCACGCCGTCCTTCAGCTCAACGACAAAACGCATGGCCGAATCGTCCAGAATCACATTTTCATAAACATCCTTCACCAGCGGAAGCGCAAGCATGTCTTTCTTGATGGTATCGTAGTCAAAATTTCGAACCCCGTTAAACGTGAAAATAAGGCGGTTCGGGGCATCTCTATGGTAGACGGTATAGGCAGGCACGCTGGAAACGGACTCGCCCTCCTGATCAAAATGAATCTTGAATACATCCTCGGAAGCTTCCGTTCCTACGGTAACGCCGTCGGTCCGCTCGCCGCCGCTCCCGAATTGCAGCACCTGAACGATGCTGCCCACCACGGGTACTTTGGATAAGGCATTGGCTACCGTTGGGATATTGACCACGAAGAGCAGGGCAGCGGCCGCTGCAACAACGGAAGAATACCTCATCATGCGTTTAGATCGTTTACGGGTGGCCGCCTTTTTCTGCGCAGCATCTATAACGCTTGTTAACTGAGCGGGAATTTCAATGTGTTCGTAGCGTTCTTTTCCAGTCATAGGCTATCGACCTCTCCCTCGATTAAATAAGATTTCAATTTTCCGATAATGCGATAAAACCTGGTCTTGACGGTGTTCTCGGATAATGACAGCACATCCGCCATTTCCCTAAAGCGCAGGTCCTCAAAAAACTTCAAAATGATGTAGGTTTTCTCCTCCGGCGGCAGTTTGTCGAGCGCATCGTACAGATCCATTTTCTCCTCCAGCGGGACCGCATGCTCTGCAGCCGCGTAGTCCTGAGCCTGGTCTTCCATATAGGTAAACCGCTTCTTGCGACCGAGATGGTCGATGGCAGCGTTAATGACGATCCGGGTCATCCAAGAATCAAAATACTGCGGCTCGTTCATCCGTTCATAAGCGAGGTATCCCTTATAGGTCGCTTCCGAGACGATGTCGAGTGCCTCCTGCTCGTTTTTGACATAGCAATAGGCCACCCGGTATAACTTGTTCTTGCATTTCTCGATATGTTCGCTGAACTGTTGTTGCTTCGATTCTTTCGCTCTCAGTTCACTCACTCCTAACTACTAGCACTAGTATACATGTCATGGCACGAATTCGTTGATCTGTTCATTCATTGGCCGGATGGATGGGATCAACTCAAGTACTTGAGTGCGCTTGACTGATCATTAGACCGAGGAGAGGGCCAAATAGTTTTAGCCTGGGATAAAAAATAGGCGAATGGAGGGATATACCAGGCCGATTACGCCGTATATGCGAATCCAAAGCTGAAATGAGAAGGGATTGAAAAATACCGAGCAGCTTAACAGAAGACATGAAGGATGTTACTATATGAGTCATATGAAATGACGGAGGCCAGAACATGTAGGTTTTTCTACCCAACCCGCACAACTAAATACAGAATTGGGGTAGAAAGATGAAACGGAAATCCTTTCGATATCTCTGGATAGGCCAGGCGCTCGCCAATAGCGGCGATTTATTTTACATTGTCGGCCTGATGGCTATGATCCATGGGATTACGGGATCCGCCATGTTGATGGCCATGATCCCTTTCGTTACGACGACGGCCCGGTTTATAAGCGGGAGCTTTGCACCCGTTTTAATGGACAAGTACAGCCTCAAGACGCTGCTTGTTTCGTCTCAGATCGGAAAAACGGCCGTGTTGTTCCTGTTGATGGTAACCTGCTATGCACTGGGAGCGCAGGAGGCGACGGTTTATGCGATTCTCGGATTCGTATTTCTCATCTCCTTGCTCGATGGCTGGGCTGCACCTGCCAGCCATGCCATGCTGCCTCGTCTGGTGGATGCCGCCGAGTTAACGAAAGCGAACAGCTTTGTTGCCATCGTGGATCAGATGATCCAACTGGGAGGCTGGGCCGTCGGGGGACTGCTGGTCGCAGTCCTGGGCGGAAGCAGCGTGATAGGACTGACCTTTGCGCTGTCCCTGGCAGCGGCAGTCTTCATGAAACTTATAGAGGATCGGCATGAAGCCGCCTCGGAACCGAAAGAGAAGACGCGCGTTTCGAAAGGGCGCTCCATTCAAGAAGGCTGGACACTCATTTGGAAGCAGCCTTCCCTGCGGGCGATTCATGTGATTTATGTATTGGAGACGATGGCAGGCGTGATCTGGATTGCAGCGATCATCTACGTGTACGTGGCTGATGCGCTGCACAGGGAGGAGGCGTGGTGGGGATATATCAACGCAAGCTTTTTCCTGGGACTCATGCTGGGCGGACTGTTCGGAATGAGAGGCGGGGGGCTGATCGACCGCAATATTCGCAAGTTCGTCATCTGCTCTTCCTTCGGCATCAGTCTGATGACGCTCGGTTTTGGATTGACCTCGGTGCCTTGGCTGGCCCTTATGTTCTCGGCAGGCTTTGGCGTTTTTGAACAGCTGAAATCCGTCTCGCTGCAGACCACTCTGCAGCGAAGCGTATCCGTTCAACTGTTGCCCAAAGTGTACGCGGCTCAAAGCGCGATGGTTTCGCTGGTATTTGGCCTGTCCACGCTGCTGTTCGGGTTCATCACCGACGAATACGGCGTCCGGGCTACGTATATCATTGCAGCTGCGTTGTTGTTTATCTCGGGCTGTTACGCTGCAATCGTACGAACGAGATGGCCGGAGGCAGGGGAGAGCGCAGCACAGGGGGAAGGACGCGCGGTTTAATCTGCATATAGGTTTATCCTCCTGCCGGACTTGATGACTGCAAAGTTCATACATGCAGGCGATTTCAAAATAAAAAAGGCGAGCGTGAAGCTCGTCTTTTTTATTTTTGAATACTACTGGAACTCACGTTATGAACAGGCGTTTCATCCCTATCCTTATGCAAGACTTTAATTTCGTGAGCTGTATTTGAACAATCCACGCCTTTTCCTGCGGAAACATAGGCTGGCTAAGCATACGATTCCCTAGAATGACGATAGCATGAATAACGTGTAAGCGGCTCTCCTATCGCTATAGGAGAGCCGCTTTTGGGCTTGATATTCTGGTTACAGTGAAGGGCCAAGGGCAATCCAGGACACGAAGCCGTAGGAAATACTGCAATTCGGCTGGCGGATCACTTCCAGAACTGCTGCATCCTCGCGCTGGGATTTCAGTGAAATCTGGAAGCCGGGGTTGTTGCTCATCCCCACGATAACATAGTTAATACCGGCATAAGGTTCGTCGAATTGGACGGTCACCTCGGTCTGAGTGTCGGCCCCTGTCAATACAAAGGGAGTCATTCCGAATTGCTGAAGTTTCGGCTTCCCGCTTGAGCTGCGCACCGGCGTGAAGGCCAGATGCTGTGCAGTGACTGCTGATTCAGCCAATTGCTGGCCGGTAACAGCCCCGTCGGAAATATGAACGCTAGTGACAGCCGATTTGCCTAATTTGTCGCCGTCAATGCTGCCGTCAGCAAGTGTAAAGGTATCAAAAGCGTCCGGTCTAAGATGTCTTCTCTCGATGGTCCCCTCAGCGATTTGGCTTCCGGTGACAGAACCCTCGGTCAAGGTGAAGTTATCAAAGGCATCCGGTCCAAGGTGCCGGCTCTCGATGGATCCTTCTGCAATCTGGGAGCCGTTCAAAGATCCCTCGGCCACGTTCGCGCCAGTGATAGTACCTTCAGCGATCTGGCTTCCGGTAACAGAGCCGTCAGCCAGGGTGAAGTTATCAAAGGCATCCGGTGCGAGGTGTTTACTCTCAATGGACCCCTCGGCCAAGGTGAAGTTATCAAAGACATCTGGCGCAAGGTGTTTGCTCTCAATGGATCCCTCGGCCAAGATGAAGTTATCAAAAGCATCCGGTCCAAGGTGTTTACTCTCGATGGATCCCTCTGCAATCTGGGAGCCGTTCAAGGATCCCTCGGCCACGTTCGCGCCAGTGATGGTACCTTCAGCGATATGGCTTCCTGTAATAGAGCCGTCAGCCAGGGTGAAGTTATCAAAGGCATCAGGTGCTAGATGTTTACTCTCAATGGACCCCTCGGCCAAGATGAAGTTATCAAAAGCATCCGGTCCAAGGTGCTTACTCTCGATGGATCCGTCGGCCACGTTCGCGCCAGTGATAGTACCTTCAGCGATCTGGCTTCCTGTAATAGAGCCGTCAGCAAGGGTGAAGTTATCAAAGGCATCAGGTGCTAGATGTTTACTCTCAATGGACCCCTCGGCCAAGGTGAAGTTATCAAAAGCATCCGGTCCGAGGTGCTTACTCTCGATGGAGCCGTCGGCGATTTGTGAGCCGTTCAAGGACCCGTCGGCGACGTTCGCGCCGGTGATAGTACCTTTAGCGATCTGGCTTCCGGTAACAGAGCCGTCAGCCAAGGTGAAGTTATCAAAAGCATCCGGGCCAAGGTGTTTACACTCGATGGAACCTTCGGCGATCAGGGAACCGTTCAAGGACCCCTCAGCTACGTTCGCGCCAGTGATGGTCCCTTCAGCGATTTGGCTTCCTGTTACTGAACCATCAGCCAAGGTGAAGTTATCAAAAGCATCCGGGCCAAGGTGTTTACACTCGATGGAACTTTCGGCGATCAGGGAACCGTTCAAGGATCCCTCGGCCACGTTCGCGCCGGTGATAGTACCTTCAGCGATCTGGCTTCCGGTAACAGAGCCGTCAGCCAGGGTGAAGTTATCAAAGGCATCTGGCGCAAGGTGTTTACTCTCGATGGAACCTTCGGCGATCAGGGAACCGTTCAAGGACCCCTCAGCTACGTTCGCGCCAGTGATGGTCCCTTCAGCGATCTGGCTTCCGGTAACAGAGCCGTCAGCCAGGGTGAAGTTATCAAAGGCATCTGGCGCAAGGTGTTTACTCTCGATGGAACCTTCGGCGATCAGGGAACCGTTCAAGGACCCCTCAGCTACGTTCGCGCCAGTGATGGTCCCTTCAGCGATTTGGCTTCCTGTTACTGAACCATCGGCCAAAGTGAAGTTATCAAAGGCATCTGGCGCAAGGTGTTTACTCTCGATGGAACCTTCGGCGATCAGGGAGCCGTTCAAGGACCCCTCGGCCACGTTCGCGCCAGTGATAGTACCTTCAGCGATCTGGCTCCCTGTAACAGAGCCGTCAGCCAGGGTGAAGTTATCAAAAGCATCCGGTGCGAGGTGTTTGCTCTCGATAGAGCCCTCTGCAATCTGCGCCCCGTTCAAGGACCCCTCGGCCACGTTCGCGCCAGTGATAGTACCTTCAGCGATCTGGCTCCCTGTAACAGAGCCGTCAGCCAGGGTGAAGTTATCAAAAGCATCCGGTGCGAGGTGTTTGCTCTCGATAGAGCCCTCTGCAATCTGCGCCCCGTTTAAGGAGCCGTCGGCGACATTCGTGCCAGTGATAGTACCTTCAGCGATTTGGCTTCCTGTTACTGAACCCTCTGCCAGGGTGAAGTTATCAAAGGCATCCGATGCGAGGTGTTTGCTCTCAATGGATCCCTCGGCGATCAGGGAACCGTTCAAGGATCCCTCGGCCACGTTCGTGCCGGTGATGGTTCCCTCAGCGATTTGATTTCCCGTAACAGAGCCCTCGCCTAAGGTGAAGTTGTCAAAAGCATTCGGTGCAAGGTGTCGGCTCTCGATGGAGCCGTCGGCAATCTGCTCCCCGTTCAGTGAGCCGTCGGCGACGTTCGCGCCCGTGATGGTTCCCTTAGCGATTTGTCTTCCGGATACAGATCCGCCGGCCAGGGTGAAGTTATCAAAAGCGTCTGGTCCAAGGTGCTTGCTTTCGATGGAGCCGTCGGCGACGTTCGCGCCGGTGATGGTTCCCTCAGCGATTTGATTTCCCGTAACAGAGCCCTCGCCTAAGGTGAAGTTGTCAAAAGCATTCGGTGCAAGGTGTCGGCTCTCGATGGAGCCGTCGGCAATCTGCGCCCCGTTCAAGGAGCCGTCGGCGACGTTCGCGCCCGTGATGGTCCCCTTAGCGATTTGCCTTCCGGATACAGATCCGCCGGCCAGGGTGAAGTTATCAAAAGCGTCCGGACCGAGGTGGCGGCTTTCAATGGAGCCTTCGGCGATCTGCGAACCTTTCAGGGACCCATCGGCTACGTTCGCGCCGGTGATGGTGCCTTCAGCAATTTGACTTCCCGTAACAGAACCTTTACCTAAGGTGAAGTTGTCGAAAGCATCCGGTGCGAGGTGCTTGCTCTCGATGGAGCCTTCGGCAATCTGCGATCCGTTTAAGGAGCCGTCGGCGATGTTCGCGCCGGTGATGGTTCCCTCAGCAATTTGACTTCCTGTTACAGAGCTTTCGGCTAGAGTGAAGTTATCAAAAGCGTCCGGTGCAAGGTGCTTGCTTTCGATAGAGCCCTTGGCAATCTGGGACCCGTTCAAAGCACCAGCCGCAATGTTCGCGCCTGTGATGGTTTCCTTGGCGATTTGGCTCCCCGTAACGGAGCCGTTAGCCAGGTTGAAGTTATCAAAGGCGTCCGGCCCGAGATGTCGGCTTTCAATAGAGCCCTCGGCTATTTTGGAGCCGTTCAGAGAACCTGCCGCAATGTTTGAGCCGGTGATCGTTCCATGGGCAATTTTTGCTCCCGTAACCCCGTGATCCTGAATAAGCTCCGTTGTAATCGCACCGGCTTCAATATGCTTCGTGTTGATACTCTGCGTCTGCAAGTGATGAGGAAGAACGGCACCTTCTGCCAATTGTCTTGATTTGACAGACCCGGGCTGCAATTGATCGACTCCCACACTATCCGGTTGCAAGTGGACATGGCCGACAGACTGATCCGCCAGATGGGCCATGTTGACGGAGTAAGGGGCGAGATGGTGACTTTGAATAGAGAATAATTCTATATGCTTGGATGCCACAGCCCCTTCACTGAGATGGTTTCCATGGATCGATTCTCCGGCAATATGCTCGGAAAGAACGGCACCGTTCTCGATGTGCGACGATTCAATGCTTTCGTTCTGGATATGCTTTGCGCTGATCGAGCCTGACGCAATATGCCGATCGGTTACAGCGATATCCTCAATATGCTGTGATTTGACCACTTCCAAACCAAGATGGTCCGAAAGGACGCTCGCTTCTTGCAGATGCACTGCCGAGATGGAGAGCGGTTTGATTTTTTCTCCGCTAACGGCGTTTGTTTTCAATACGGTCCCCGACACAGATGAAGGGGTGAGGTGGTCCTCCGTAATCGATTGCGATTCAAGCTTCGCTCCTGGAATGCTTCCGTCGGCAAACAGCATATTGGGCGATCGGCTCTCGTCAGCCAAATGGTTTAGCGTGATGGACTTCTTTTTCAAATGGTAGCCGTGAATTGCTTCCTGGGTGATATGTTTGCCTAAGATGGATTCCAGTCCAAGATGCACTCCCTCAACCGCCTGCTGGGCAATTTTGTCTGAGGTAACGGCTCCATTCTGAATGGCGTCCTTGGCGACGGAATGGGTTGACAGGTGGGTGGAACGGATGGATTGGGATGCTATTTTGTCACCAGTGATGCTGCCTTCGGCAAGTTTGGATGACGTAACGGAAAGATCCACCAGCTTGTCGGTCGACACGCTTTCCGGTGACAGTTTCAGGGACGTTACAGCATGGTCTGCCAGATGCCGAGGTGCAATAACCCCTTCGCCGATAGAAGATTCGATTACGCTGCCTTCGGCAATTTTGTCGCTCGTTACCGCTCCGCGTCCAAGCGCTTCTGTTCCTACGCTCTCGGTCTGTAAATGGCAGCTGGCAACCGAGCCGTTGGTCAAATGCGATGACTGAATCGCCCCGTCTTGTATGGCATGTGCTCCGACGCTGTCTGCTGCCAGATGCTGCTGCAGAATGGATTGGCTTGCGATATTGCTGGAAGTCACGCCACTCTGCCTAATGATGCTGCCGCCAACCGAGCCCAACGCCAGCTTGCTGCCCGTTACACTTTCGGGTGCAAGCTGTTCTTCCCCAACCGATTCTCGCTGAAGATGCTGTCTCGCGATGGAACGGTCGGCCATGTGCTGCTCTCCAATCGTTCTGGAATGGATTGCCGCACCGAGCACGCTTTCAGGAGCAAAGTGCTGTGGCAAGATGCTGCCGATTGCGATATGTTTTGCTTTCACTGCATCTTGAGAGAGATGCCGGGCTTGAACAGCCTCCGAAGCGATTTGGGATGATTCTACGGCCCCTTTAGCCAAATGACGGGTTTGTACAGCTTCATTGGCAATCTTACTCGGGAGAACACTCTGATCAGCAATTTTTGAGGCCGTAACTGCCTGCTCGACCAGTTTGGCTGTATGGACTGACTGATCGGCAAGTTTGGAGCTCGTTATACTGGAATCGCTCAAGTGACGGGTGGACACGGCGCTGATGTCGATCTGTTCGGGACCGATGGAACCAGGCTGAATCTGATCAGGCCCTATTGCACCGTCTTCCAGATGGCGGGCGCCCAGCGATCCATTCTGAATATGGTCGGCGCCAATGCCTCTAACAGCAATTTGGTCTGGGCCGATGCTTCCCTTGGCAATATGCTCCGATGTCACGGCCCTGCTGACGAGATGGTCGCTGTTAATGGATTTCTGCTGTATATGGGAGCCGTCTACGGCGCTATCCGCTATTTTGTTTCCGGTGATGGCGCCATCGCGAATTTTGGATGACGTGACGGCATTGTCGGCAAGCTTGGAAGTGTGAATCGCCTCATTGGATATATGCCGGGTTTCTACGGCGCTTGATGCGATTTTTTCTCCAATGACAGATTGGTCGTCCAGCAGCTCCGTCGATACGAGCAGCTGCTCGAGATGCCTTGCTGTAATAGCTCCGTCGGCTATTTTCTTCCCTTCAACGGCATGGTCCGCCAGCTTTTGGGTGGTTATGCTGCCATCCTTGATTTTGCTTGCGTTGACCGAGCCGTCCCTGAATTTGCGCGTCGATAAGATTCCATCCATGAGATGCTCGCCCGTGACTGACAATGGAGCAATTTTGCTTGAGGTCACGGCTTCGTCTGCAAGATGAAGGCTGGAAACGCTATAGTCTTGCAGCGCTTCTGGACCGACCGCTCCACGAGCAAGCTTGGAAGCCGTAACCGACTTGGAGGCGATCCGGTTCTCGGTTATGGCATATTCACCTATGTCCTCTGTAAATATAAAGGCTCCCTTAATTTCTGGCATTTCCTTTTCAAGAATCAACTGCTCCGGCTCGATTTCCGTGTTCGGCAGAGGATCGGAAGATAGCGTCAAATCGTCAGAGGACAGTGTTATGGAAGAATCTGCAGAAGACAGTGTCACGGAATCTGTAGAAGATGATGCTGTGGAGTCAGATGCTGCCGCGGCGGAGTCGGAATTTACTGTCACGGTATCAGAAAATGCAGTAACCTCTGTCGATAAAGAAATAGCTTCGTCTGATATTACGGGCTTGATGACTTCTTCTCTTTCTTGCTGCCTTAACTCGAAAATGCCGATGAGATCCTCTTCCGGATCCGCGAGGGGTAATGTTGAAAGAATGCGGGCTTCTTTATCTTGTTCTGTTTCGGTTTCTTTTTCTTTTTCAGGACTGCGTCCATTACCCCGCCCCAACAGGTCGAGTTCCCTGGTACTAGGGTCAACTCTGAAGGGTTGGTTAGAAGATGTTGACGAGTTTTTTTTCTTTTTCTTCAAAACTGCACGCTCCTTCCGAATACTGATCGTCTCCGGTATCATATGCAGCCGTTTAGGCGGCTGTCACTGGTCTTTTGGGATTCGTACAATCGAAATGGCGGCGCATCCATGGAAAAAGGACCCGGCAAAGGCCGAGTCCTTCATTGTGCGCTTAATAGCGCTTATAAAATTTAACCCCTGGCGCCTTTACGGCTGCACAGTCGGTTCCGTATTTGAAGTTTCTTCAAGAATCTTTGCTTCTAAAACGACAAAAGCCCTGCCTCTCTTTCGTCCTTGCGGCTCCGATGACCGCTCCAGTGTGAATCAGAAAACCGTTCCATAAAACTCATACTTTTAGGGTCATAAAATAGGAATTTGCACTTCAACAGAGATGTAAATAACCATGTTTCGAGGAACTTACGGGGTTAAACTTCGTGTAACAATTAATAATTATAGCACAACTGCGTGTAATAAGCAAAGATATTCAAACGAATATTAGAATGATATGCAAAAACGCTTGATTTTTTCCTGAAATCCTACGATATTCATATTAACAGTTTTTTCTTGTGAATTCTGCTGCCGAGCTCTTAAACTTGTAGCATCATGTCGAATATGTTCGGATTGCATATGCCTTGCCGATATTTATTATCCGTTAATGAAAGTAGGCGTTCCATGCAACTGTATAAGTCTTTTCTTAAACAGCTAATCCGGAACTATATGATCGGGTCCATTGCAGCTGTGCTTGTTGTGGGTGGCGTATTAATGGTAACGACCCTGGAGATTCCCACCCGGGAAGGCGTGCGTCTAGTGCTCATATTGGCCGTTTCGTTCATGGTGATGGTCGCCTCGGAGCTGACGGTCTTTCTTCGCCATTTACGGCCGATTCACGCGGGATTTGATGAGGGCCATACGGATTTGGAAACGTTGGAAAAAGCGTATTTGAGCATTCACCGCATGCCGCGTTTGGCGGTATATCGCATATTCGGACCGCATCTGCTCGGTTTGTCGCTTCCGGCCATTCTGCTTACCGTTTGGATGATGGAGCAGGGGAAGCTGAATTTCCCGCCGTTCTATATCTGGCTGGCTTGTCTGGGGGCGGTCCTGCTGGCCAGCTGTCACGCCATGATCGAATTCTTCCTGACCATAGCCGCCGTTCGCCCTTTGATCAAGGAAGTTCGGCGGCAGGCGCTGTCGCGTTATGGCGTGGATTTCTCTCTTGAGGGCCATGTGTTCATGGCGATTCGGACGAAATTTCTGCTAAGCACGATGCTGATCGGCACCTTTCCGCTATTTCTGTTCAGTTTGGCCGTGCAGATCCGGTTGGAGGGGCTTAGTCAGATTGTAGCCCAGCAGTATTGGGGCTGGGCCGGATTTATACTGCTGCTTGGGGTCGGATTTGCTTATATCGGCGCCTGGCTCTTGACCCAGGATTTGCAGCGTCCCATTCGTCAGCTGTACCGGGCGATGAATGAGATCAAGGAGGGGCGTCTGATTCAGACTTCCAATCTCTATTCCGATGAATTTTCCAATTTGATCGCGGGTTTTAATATGATGGTCCGCGGGCTGCAGGTGCGCGAGGAACGGAATCGCAAGCTGCTGGACAGTTATTTTGCCGCTTTGGCAGCGGCGCTGGATGCCAGAGATCCTTACACGGCCGGCCATTCGCTTCGGGTAGCGGAATATTCGGTGTTGATCGGCCGTCTGGCCGGACTAAGCGAAGAACAGGTTGATCTTTTGCATAAGACGGCATTGCTGCATGATATCGGCAAGATCGGGGTCAGGGACAACATTTTGCTGAAGGAAGGGAAACTGACGGCAGAGGAGTTCGATCAGGTAAAGGCTCATCCGGCGCAAGGGGAGAACATTCTGCTGCAAATCGAGCCTGCCGATGCGATGGCTCCTTACCTGGAGGGGGTGCGCTCCCACCATGAGCGCTATGACGGAGGCGGATATCCTGACGGGCTGAAGGGAAAGGAAATTCCGCTGTTCGGCAGGATTATTGCGGTGGCCGATGCCTATGATGCCATGACGTCGGATCGGCCGTACCGCAGCGGCATGAAATCTTCGGATGCATTGAGCATATTGGAAGCCGGTAGGGGAACCCAGTGGGATCCCGATTATGCGGGCATGTTCGTGAAATACATGAAAGCGGAGAAGAAGGTCATTACGATCCGTTAGCGGGGGACCAGCCAAGGAACGCAGCTGCACGGATTCTTTGATGAATAGGTAAGAGGCCGTACCTATGCAGGTATACGGCCTCTTTTTTTGTGGACATGGAAAAAACAAGGATATCAGATCATCTGGTGAGCCGTATCGATTTCCGTACCTTCTTCATGCTCTGCATGCTCTCTCTTGCGATGCATCCAGCCTGCCAGCCATGTGCTGATTTCATACAGACCGATGAGCGGGACGGCAACCATGAGGTGGGATACGAGGTCAGGCGGCGAGATCAGCGCCGCAACGATAACCAGAACGACGTAGGCGTAGCGCCTCATGGTATGCAGGAGAGCCGGGCTTAATATTCCTATTCGCGTCAGAAACAGGACGATGACAGGCAGCTCGAAGGCAAGAGACAGCGGGATGATGATATTGAACATGAAACCGAAGTACTGGGCGACGCCGTACGTCTCGACGAGGTCCATCTGACTGTTGATTCCCGTCGTAAAAGCGAGGCTCATCGGAAAAACGACAAAGTACGCAAACGCGACCCCTATGAGAAAACATAACGCGGAGAAGGGGACCAACCGAAGGGCCGCTTTCTGCTCGCGGCCGTTCAGTCCCTGATTGACAAACAGCCAGATTTGGTGCAGGGCGAACGGCAAGGTAGGAAGCAGAGACAATACGATGCTGATGCTCATGTAGATGCGGAGTCCGTCCCAGGGCGAGAATACGTTCCAGGTTACCTGAAAGGCCGGCGAATGATGCTTTAACATGGATAACACATAGGGTGCGGCGAATAGGCCTGCCGCCATGCTTAGGAGAAAGACGGCGGCTACAAGAAGGATTCGCTTTCTAAGTTCGGCGATGTGCTCGAGCAGCGTCATGGTATTCTTGAACTCCATAGACTTCGTCACTCCTTTGTTATCATCGGAAGATAGGCGTGCAGCGCTGCTTTTTCGACTTATTCAATTCCTTCAGTTCAAACGTATTAAATCCCTCCTGCATTTTTTGATGGATTTCCTGAATGCTCTTCACATCCTCAAAAGAATATCTTCGGTTCCCTCCCTTCGTACGCTCCGGAAATATGAGCTTGCGTTCCTCGTAATACCGGATTTGCCTTTCCGTCAATCCGGTCAGTTCGCAAACAACCCCAATACTCATCACCTTACTCTCCATGCTCTTTACCTCCTATGTAAGTATTGTTAACCCTGAGCTTTTGTTAATGGCTTGGGATTAAAACCAAAGAAGATAAAACGGTAATAATTTGGGTGGAACCATTCCCTTTGGAAGGATTTATGACATGATTTTATGAAAAAGAAGGTGAAAAAGCAATCATTTTTCAAAAATAAAAAAACTATGTTAGGAATTCTTACATATTTTAAGTCAAACCTTGTTTTCTCTGCTAAGATCGGCTCATGAATCCAATCCAATCCCAAACTAGCGAAGGAGTGAACGAGGGTGGCTACAAAAGAACAACCAAAAGAGATGACCCGGAGACAATTTCTGACGACCGTTGGCAAGGTGGGCGGATCTGTCGCCGTCTTCAGCTTGATGGGTACGATGGGGCTCCTTACGCCGGAAACGTTGAAAGCCGCGGAATATACTCCACCCGGAAAGAATGATCTGCATCTCAGCGGCCGGGGCGGCAAGAAGATCGTTATTCTCGGCGCAGGGATCGCGGGCCTGACGGCAGCGTATGAGCTTGGTCTGGCAGGTTACGACTGCACGATATTGGAGGCAAAAAGCTTTGCCGGCGGGCGTAACTGGACGATACGCAAAGGAACCTCCGTGTCGGAGATCGGATCCGGCCGTCAGACTTCCCGTTTTGATAACGGACTGTATTTCAATGCAGGCCCGATGCGGATTCCCCAGTTTCACGTCACGCTGGATTATTGCAAGAAGTTTGGCGTAGCCATCGAGCCCTTCAACAACGTGAACGAGAGCGGCTATTACTATAACGAGAATGTGGGGGCTTTGTCCGGACAGCGCGTCCCCAAGCGTGCAGCCAAAGCCGACGTACGCGGTTACGTGGCCGAGATGCTGGCCAAGGCCGTGAATCAAAATGCGCTGGATCTGCCGCTGACGGCGGAAGAGAAGCTGAAGCTGGTGGATTATTTGAAGGCCGAAGGCGATCTGAATCCGGACCTGTTCTACAAGGGATCGGAGCGCGGCGGGTATAAGGATGAACCGGGAAGCCGCCTGGATGCCGGCGTGCTCCGCGATCCGTTCGATTTAAAGGCCATCATCAATTCCGGCTTCGGCAAATATTTCAGCAACGAATACGGTTACGACCAGCAGATGATGATGTTTCACCCCGTAGGCGGCATGGACGCCATCATCAAGGCATTCGAGAAACGGGTAGGCAGCCGAATCAAGTACCGGGCCGAGGTGAAGGAAATTCGCCAGTCCTCCTCCGGCGTGCGGATTGTGTATGTGGACGGCCATTCCGGCAGAGAGCAGGAACTCCGCGGCGATTACTGCATCTGCACCATACCGCTGACGGTACTGAAGAAGATCCCCGCCGACTTCTCGCCGGAGATGTCCAAAGCCATCGGCAGCGTGGGCTACGCCTCCGCAGGTAAAATCGGTTTGCAGTTCAAGCGCCGTTTCTGGGAAGAGGACGAGTATCTGTACGGCGGCAGCAGCTTGACGAATATGGACATTACGCAAATCTACTATCCGCCGACAGACTATTTCGGGAAGAAGGGGATCCTGCTCGGCTATTATGCGTACGGGGGCATCGCCGATAAACTCGGCAGCATGTCGTATGCCGAGCGCGAGAAACTGGCATTGACGCAGGGGGCCAAGATCCATCCGCAGTATCCGAAGGAGTTTGAGGCCTCCTTCTCGATCGACTGGAAGAAGACCAAATACCAGGAGGGAGGCTGGGTATCCTATTCCGCCAATGATAGGAAAACCTACTACCCGACCCTCTGCAAGCCGGATAACCGCATTTACCTGGCAGGGGAGCATATCAGCTACATTACGGCCTGGCAGGCAGGTGCCATCGAATCCGCCCGCGAGGTCGTAACCGATATCCATCAACGCGTCATGAAATCATAATGGAGAAGGGAGTCCATAATCCATGAAAAATAAACTGAAGACGTTCCTGGCACTCGCCATGCTGTTCAGTGCCGTAAGCGTAACCGCATATGCCGACGGTGCTTCTGCCCATAAGAAGCCGGCCAAAGCTTTGCCGGCCCCCAAATTTTACGGCAGTCCTACATCCTCGATCTCCAGCGGGGTAGTCGTGCCGGAGGGTTCCTCTTATCTCTATACGAGCGGAACGGTTCCGCCATTGTTGAACAAGGACGGCAAAACGGTGTATGAACGCTATGGGGATACGAAAACCCAGGGGATCGGCATCCTGAAGGAAATCGAGAAGCAGCTGAAGGAGCAGGGATTGACGATGAAGGATGTCGTCTATTTGAGAGTGTACCTGACCCCGGATGCAGCGAAGAACGGGACCTTTGATTATACCGGCTGGTTTGACGCATACGCCCAATTCTTTAATACGAAGGAGAATCCGGTTAAGCCTGCGCGTTCCACCGTGGGAGTTGCCGGTCTTGTGAATGCCGATTGGTTGATTGAGATTGAGGCCGTAGCCGTATACCCGAATAAGGAAAAGAAAAAGTAAGTTGTTCTCGTTCGCAGCGGTGGATCGAATGGCCGCTGGCTTTCAACATGAACCGTTACCATCACATATTAAAGGAGTTGGGTTCTATGTTCCAAAATGTCGGTTTTGTCGGATTGATGATGATCTTGATTGTCGTGCTCATTCTGTTCGGACCTTCCAAGCTGCCCGAGCTCGGCCGGGCGGTGGGCCGCACATTGTCCGAATTCAAAGCCTCCGCCAGAGAGCTGGTTGGCGAGGATAAAGAGGAGGAGAAGGATAAGGAGAGGGAGAGGGAAAGGGAGGGAGCCGTCATCAAACTGAAAGGCTGATAGGGAAGTTTAATTTCTCCCTTATGCTATGAAAATGGATATCTCTGTACAATCCAAGCTGCTGCCACGGATGATTGAAGTCCACGGCGGCAGCTTTTTACATGCGGCGCTTGAGGTATGGTTCGAGAGCGGAACTCCCCGTTGTCATCGTTTGCCAGGATTCAGAGAAACTCCTGGCGGGTATACACAAGTACAGGCAATGATACAATTCATCATCCATTACGCTAAGAGGAGCTGATACTTATGGATAGCAACGTATTTAAAGGGAAATGGAAGCAGATGAAGGGTGAAGCGAAGAAGCAATGGGGCAAATTGACGGATGACGATCTTGATGTGATCGACGGCGAGAAAGATAAATTGGTTGGCAAGCTGCAGGAACGCTACGGGCATACGAAGGATGCGGCAGAGCGCGAATATACGGATTGGAGTGCAAGATACCGCGACTAGTCCACAAGACGATAAGGGAGGCAGTACGAATCATGTTGGAATCCCGTGTTGTGACCGGCAAGGTGATCGATATTCGTGACGGCAAGGTGTTTACCTTACACGGAGATATGGTCAGCACCTATCATTTGGGATACTACGAGATGACGAACGAGGAGATTCTCCCTGTCACGGACAGTCAGCAGGCGGCAGCGCCCGCTGCGGGCCTCATGGCGGAGGAATCTTCCGAGTCCTCCGGCTGGCTCGGCAGGGAATGGAAACCGCTGGCCAGTTTCATAACCGCATGGAGAAAGAGTGCAAATCGAGCCTGATTTGCGCTCTTTTTTTTGACTCTTTAAGCCTGGCTGTCCAGCTAATATGCAATGAGAAATTCATGTGAGTTTTATATTTCAAAAGTCATATTGACTTGGGTCCGATGCGGTGTAGAATGAGGTCAAAAGGAAGTTTGATCAGCCCATTTGAAGACATCGAAGGAGTGTATCAACATCAAGGCTGTCCAGGTTATTCACAAGCCGCGCAAACAGGTTTCGCATCAACGCAAACATTTGATGACGGCCACATGGGAAGGGGTTCCGGCGATCATTTTGCAGACGCTGCTGGGCGGTCCCTTCTTGACAGGGTACTTATTGTACTTAGGCGCGGAATCCAGTGAGGTTGGTTTTGTTCTGGCCGTCACCACGCTGTTCAACGTGCTTCAGATTCTGGTTGCGTACCTAATCCAGCGCTTGCAGTACCGCAAGAAAGCAATGATTGTGTTTACCTTTATGCACCGCATATTGTGGGGGGCTACGGGCCTGATCCCGTTTATTTTCCCGGAACGATGGTGGGTTCCGGTGTTTATGATCCTTTATATGGGCGCCTTTATTGCCAATACCGTATCCGGCATGCTGTGGACCTCGCTGATAAGCGACATGGTGCCGGCCAAAGTGCGGGGACGTTATTTCGGCATACGCAATACCATCCTGAATGCGCTCGGAGCCCTGACCCTGTTTGTTGGCGGGATCATCCTGGACCGTTACCCCGGCGGCGGGGGCTTCCTGATTCTGTTTATGATTTCTTGGATTGCCATCGCTGCGAACTTATCCATGTTCTTCTTGTATCCTGATCCTCCCTTCGAGCATTCGAGCGAGCGTCAGTTTAGGGCGATGATCCGCAAGCCGCTGTCGGATACCACGTTTATCAAATCTACGCTGTTTCTGGCTGGCTGGCTCTTTCTGCAGACGTTGATTGTTCCGCTCTACTCGTACGCCATGCTGGACGTTCTGCATATTTCGTATTCGATCGTATCCATCATGACCGTTGCGCAGACCGTGATCATGATGATCGGCTTCTACGTATGGGGGAATTTGAATGCGCGTTTCAGCAACAGAACCTTGCTCTATTGGACATTGCCGCTGATTGCGGGGTCGTGCTTGACATGGGGCTTGCTGTCCGTCCTGCCCGTGATCCCGGTGCTGCTGTTATCGCATATGCTGCTTGGTGCCGGCGTAGGCGGCTTTAACCAGCTTGCCTTTAACTTCATGATCGGAGATACGCCGAAAAGCGAACGGCCGATGTTCATTGCCGTATACTCCTCCATCACGGGGTTTGCTTCTTTTCTCGGACCCATGCTGGGCGGTCTCATATTCAAAGGGATTGCACATGCGCCCGACTGGATCTCCCGATATGGTTTTCAAACAGCGGTGGGCGTGCTGATGGTGTTGATTGCTTTGACGGTGGGGCGGAGAGTGCTTCGTACCGCATAGAAGAACGGCAGACAGCCGATGTCTTTCATGTCATGGATATTTCATATGATGAACGAAAAGGAGGGGTTTCGTTGGGAATGGTTGCACTCGTAGTCGGGGCCACGGGGCTTGTGGGGCGTTCGGTGACCGACGAGCTGCTGGGCCGCGGGGAGCTTGACGAGGTTCGCGTGCTGGTGCGAAGACTCCCGGATGTCACACATCCCAAGCTGCTGCCCATCCTGGTGGAGTGGGATCAGCTGGAACGATACGGCGACGCTTTTTCCGGCGTCCATAGCGTGTACTGCTGTCTGGGGACCACGATCAGGAAAGCGGGGTCCCAGCAGCAGTTCCGTAAGGTGGATGTGGACTATGTCATCAAGACGGCAGAGCTGGCCAAGCAGAACGGGGTGAGGCAATTTATGGCGGTCAGCTCCGTAGGTGCCAATCCGAAGGTGCGCAATTTCTATCTTCGCACCAAGGGAGAGGTTGAAGAGCGATTGGCCGGAATCGGTTTCCGGGGACTGCATCTGTTCAGGCCGTCATTATTGCTGGGGGATAGAACCGAACGGCGGCTTGGGGAGCGGGCGGCTTCGCTTCTGATGACTTCCCTCGACTTTGCCTTCAGGGGTCCGAAGCTTGCCCCATACCGGGCCATTCCGGCGCAGAAGGTCGCCAGGTCGATGGTGAACATCGGTCTAACGGATATAAAAGGCCATCATGTATACCAATGAAGTGATGCATGTTCTAGGCGAGGCCGCTGATTAAATTTGCCAGAGAACCCGCAGCGGATTACAATGTACACAGATAGGAATACATAGAAAGGGTGATATATCATGAGTAAACATATCATATCGACCGACAAAGCCCCGGGAGCCATCGGACCATACAGCCAAGCTGTAGAAATCAACGGATTCGTATATACTTCAGGCCAGCTGGGATTGAATCCGGAAACAGGAGAATTCGGTGAAGGGGTTCAGGAACAAGCGAAGCTTTCGCTCAGCAATGTCAAGGCAATTCTCGAAGCTGCCGGGACAAGCCTGGATCAAGTGGTTAAAACCACGGTATTCCTGAAGGATATGAACGATTTCGCGGCGGTGAACGAAGTGTACGGCAGTTTCTTCTCCGAGCCGTATCCTGCGCGCAGTGCCGTGGAGGTTGCTCGTCTGCCGAAGGACGGATTGGTAGAGATCGAGGTTATAGCCGTTAAGAATTAAACGACATGAACGTACAAGGAGCTTTGCCTGCGTCGGCAAAGCTCCTTTTGCTTGTTCTAAATCCTTTCGATGAAGATTCTGAAGGACGAGCCGATGAATCCGCGCTTTAATACCGGGATCGTCTCCGGTTGCGCGTGAAGAAGAGCCATATGGCAAATACAAACAAGACGATCGAGAGCACGAAGGCGGTCATTAAAATACTGTCGGTCTCCCGATGCTCGGCGGCGATGGCGATGTAAGCCCAGGTGAAGACCAGCGGTACGATGCCGTCCCGGTATCGCAGTCCGATCAGGATGGCGAGCAAAGCGCCTACGCAGAGCAGGGCGATACCCAAAGCGGACTCGCGCAGCCCGAAGAGGCTCCAGCCATTCTTCTGGAACACGATCCCGACATTGACGATAAAGGCAGGGCACACCCAGCCGATATATAGGCTGAACGGCAGCTTCAGGCAGAATCTCTCGCCGTTCGTCGGATAGTCTATCGCATGCGTGCGCACATATAGAACCCATAGGGTCAGCAGCAGCAATAACATCACAACGACAGACCATTCAATATACAAATAGTGCCATAGTACAAGCCATGCCATATTGAATACGCAGCTGAGAATAAACCATGGACCGATGGATTTGACGGAATCCCGGTTTCCGGAATCGCGGCGCAGCTGGTAGATGACAAAAAAGAGCAGCAGCACATAGATGACGGACCATATGGAAAAGGCATACCCAGCGGGAGTGATCGCCGTATAATACATATCCGATATCTCCCCGGTCGTTCTGCCGCCCAGCGGCAGCATGCCCGATAACACGTTCACGGTGATAACCCCGAGGAAGAACAGCAGATTCCACCAGCGGTACGGGTTCGTACGGTACATACAATCTCCTCCTGAAATCAGTCTGGACTATATAGAATATACCCAAAAGTTTGGATATCGAGCCAGCAGCTAAAAGAAGGGGGTTCTAGTCTTCTTAATTCATATGCTTCTTGCGATATTCGTTCGGCGTGAAACCCTCCATCTTCTTGAACACTTTGCTAAAATATTTCTCGTCCTGGTAACCGACCATCTCCGCGATCTGGGCAATCCGAATTTGGGGATTGAGCAGCAGCGTTTTGGCTTTCTCGATTCGAATCCGCCCGAGGAAATCCGATAACGTCACGCCGAATTCCTGCTTGAATTTACGGGAAATGTACTCCCTGCTAAGAAAGAACTTGCCTGCGATCTGCTGCAGCGAAATCTCATCATGATAGTGCTGTTCCAAATATTGGGCTATGTCATGAATGATGTGATTGTCCTTCGAATGGATCTGGGTAAGGACCCGGGATGCCGCGTAGAGTCTACCACTGATCTGTTCGCGCCAGCGGTCCCAGCAAATCATGCCATCCTCGCTGTAAGGGAGCGCAGAGGGAAGGTCCTGCGAAATTTCAGCGTCCTCGACGGGCTCCTGCGTGCTCTTCACTTCATTTTCCGTCCAATGATACTGAATCCAGTCCCATTCCGAATTCCACCTCATCAGATGCTCCGGCGACACAAGATCCCTCTCGCGAACCTCCTGCAGCCACTCTTCCGTGGCCGCCTCGATGCGCTCCTTGCTCCCGCTGAGTGCAGCCAGCTTGAATTCCTCCTCGTAGGAGGAGAGGCGCAGGGTGCGCGAGCCCTCGCTTTCGACGGCGCGCTCACGATGGATGTGGGACTTGCCGGTCAATAAATTACGGCTGCACAGGGCTTGGACTGCAGTCGAATATGCCTTGGGCAAATCATGGGGAAAAGCGCCCGCTTCGGCGGCGCCGAAATGGCCCCGCCTGCGAAGGGTGGAGAAGAACCCGTCATTGATTCGATCCAGCAGGTCGTTAAAGGGAAGACGTGGATTCCAACAGAGCAGGATGATTTCTCCGGGCTTGTCGATATGTCGGAAGGCTACTCCGCGATCCTTCAACAGCTCATTGCAAATGTTGATGAGGGTGAAGCTCAGCAGATGCCGCCTATTGCGGAATTTGGACAGCAAAGCTTCGTCAAATTGATCATCGCGGAGCACGGCAACGTTGCAAGCCATGCCGGTTTCGGGCAGCGTCATCCGTTTCCGCAATTGAGAGACGACGCTTTCCCTGCTGCCGTAACCGTTCACAAGATCCGAGAGCAGGCGGTCCATATAGAATGGGGTCATCTGATTCATTTCAATATTTTGATTGGTCATATGCCGCCGTTTCTCTTCCTCAAGCCGCCAGGTTTCAACCGCTTTGGCCAGCGCCTCGTTCAAGCTGTCCGGATCCACGGGCTTGAGAATATAATCGATGCCTCCCGAACGGATGGTATGGCGCACATATTCAAAATCATCGTATCCGCTGATGACAAGCACTTTAATATCCGGTTTCGTGGCATGCAGCCAGGTCAGCAGCTCAAGTCCGTTTTTGCGGGGCATCCGCATGTCGGTCATGACAATCTGCGGCTTCTTCTCCTCGATAAGCCGTACCGCTTCCTCGCCGTCGGCGGCCTGGTCGATCTCCGTTATGCCATGCCGTTCCCAGTCTGCCAGAAGCCCTATAGCTTCCCGAACGTGCTGCTCGTCATCTACGATCAATACTCTCATTCTAGTGTTCACTCTCCCGTGGTTTGATATCGAGCGTAACCTTGACGCCGTGGGGCTCTGCATTCTCTATGGTTAATTCAGCATGATTGTTGGAGTACAGGTTCAACCTCATGAATACGTTCAACAGCCCGATGGAATCTTCGCCGGCATCGTTTCGGTCAGGATGATGAAAGGCCGTCTCAAGTTTGCCGCGGATCGAGGCAAGCTCTGCCTCCTCGATGGAAGCCCCGTTATTCTCAATGACAACGATTAAGCGGCCATCCTCCGCGATGCGGGTGGAGATGGAGATGCGGCCGACGCCGGCGTGCGTGTTCATGCCATGCTTGAAATAATTCTCAACGATCGGCTGCAGGATCATCTTCGGAACCGGGGCCGTGAGGCTCTCCGGATCCACATCCCAGATGATTTCCAGCTGATCGCGGAACCGCTGTTTCTGCAGTTCAAGGTACAGCCGCACATGGTTGATCTCATCCTGAAGCGTCACTTTGCCCTCGCTGTTACGCATATTGTAGCGCATCATATTCGCCAGCGAAGAGAGCAAGGAATAAATCCTCGGCACGTTGTGCTGCAGGGCCAAGGTGCCGATGGACTGGAGCGTATTGTACAGAAAATGCGGATCGATCTGGGCCTGGAGCGCCTTCAGTTGGTTGGTTTTATTGGCGATTTCCAGCCGATACTCGCGCAGGATCAGGTTGTTGATGGTATCCATCATCGTTCGGAAGCGTCGGGACAGAATGCCGATCTCATCCGGGCTTGTCACGTCGATATTCACGTCGAGCCGCCCGGTTTTCACCTGATTCATATAGGTTGTGAGCTGTTTAATGGGTTTTGTGATTCGAATCGATATCCATAATGTGCCGAATATGACAATGAATAGCGCCAATATCGCAATAATCGCGTTAATGCTCGTTAATTCCGTCGAATGTTTGTACAGCGTTTGGTGCGGAATTTGTTTTACGAGCGTCCAGGGTGCGTAAGGCAAATCGAGCTTCTCATAGACAATCATCGCATCCTCGCCGTCATAATATCCTCTTTCCGCTTGAGCGATGACGTCCATAAGCTCAGGATCGTCCAGTGCTTGACCTCTCTGCTGCGGATCCGGACCGTATATGATGCTGCCGCTGCTATCAATCAAGTATAGCGCCTCTTCCCCTTTAGCATAAAGCTGATCGCATATGGCCAAGATACTGTCGAGTTTCACGTCAATGGCCATGAGGGCATATTGGTCCGGCGCAGGCACGTTTGTGATGGATCGGTAGAAGGTGATCACCTCAAAATCCAGGATGTCCGCGGGCCGCGGAGGGAACCCGTAACTATGCACCTGATGGACGGGCTCGATGGCTGTATTGCCTTCGCCGAACTCTTCTATTTTGCGGTACGGAGCCTGCCGGAATTCCCTTCTTGGCAGATTGCTGGATATCTGGGTGGATTGTCCCGTCAATTGATTGTGCAGATAAATCTGGTGAACGTCCTGCGTGCCCGTTTGGATGGCCTGCAAGGTGGCATACAGCTCGGCTACGACCCGGTGGTTATCGGGATCCAGGGCAAGGTTGCGCAAAAAATGGGGATCCGAATAAACGGACAGCGACGCGCGGTCGATGCCGCGCAGATAGTTCATCAGATTGGTCGCTCCTTGATAGATCAGCCGTACATTTTCGTTCACCGTCTGCTCCTTCACGGACTCGCGGGTATGCGTAAACGTGATGATTAACGAGAGCAGGAGCGGAATGGTCGTGACGGCGAGCATAAACGTGATCAGCCGGGTCTGGATGCTGCGATATTTCATGAAGGATCACCTCGGAATTATCGAATGGGCATAAGCGCGTATGGTCAATATTTTACACCTAACGGTTCATGATTCTCCGTGTTTATTGTTTACAGGTTACCGCATAATAGCTGTACATCATACAACAACTTAACGAAAAGGGGAGATCAAGGGATGAATCGAAAAAAATCTTCGGCGCTGCTGCAGCAGTTTCTTTTCGTGGGGCCGTCCACCATATTTTTCATCCTCATCATGATCATTCCGTTCCTCCTGGGTCTTTATTATTCCTTCACGAACTGGAATGGCGTGTCAAGCAAAATCGACTTTGTCGGCTTTGATAATTTTGTTACCATCTTTACCAACGATGATAAATTCCGGGATGCTTTCTGGTTTACGACCCGGTTTACGGTGCTTGGCGTCATCCTTACGAATCTTCTAGGATTTATTCTGGCGTACTTTTTGACAAAGCCTTTGAAGACACGCAACGTGCTGCGGACGATCTTCTTCATGCCAAACGTCATCGGCGGCCTGCTGCTCGGTTTCATCTGGCAGTTTATCTTTGTCAAAGGGTTTGCGGCGATCGGCAATGCCACGAACCTTGGATTCTTTAACCTGCCTTGGCTCGGCACAAAGGGAACTGCCTTTTGGGCAATTGTAATCGTTTTCGTATGGCAGACGGCGGGGTACCTGATGGTCATCTATATCTCCTCGCTTAACAATGTGCCAAAGGATATTCTGGAGGCTGCCGAAATCGACGGGGCAAGCAGAGGGCAGGTACTGCGGTCCATTATCATCCCGCTTGTCATGCCGGCGGTTACGGTATGTTTGTTCCTGGCGATTTCCTGGTCATTCAAAATGTTTGACTTGAACCTATCCCTGACCAAAGGCGGCCCGTTCGGCTCGACCGAGTCGGTGGCCATGAATATTTACAACGAGGCCTATACGAATAACCGTCTCGGACTCGGAACGGCGAAGGCGGTCATATTCTTCATCGTGGTTGCCATCATCACAAGCCTGCAAGTCCGATTCACGAAGAGCAAGGAGGTTGAAGCCTAATGGAGACTACAAGAAAATACCGGCTGAACACCATGGCCACCGAGATCATCATGGTCATCTTGGCATTGCTCTTCCTGGTTCCGTTCTACTTCCTGTTCGTGAACTCCGTCAAAACCTTCGGCGAGCTGTTAACCGATTCGGCGGGGCTTCCGACCACGTTCGAATGGAGCAACTATTCACGGGCGTGGGACATTACCAACTTCCCGAAGGCGTTCTGGAATTCGCTGGTCGTTACGGTGGCGAGCAACCTGCTGCTGGCGATGTTAAGCGCCATGACCGCTTACCAGATGGTTCGCCGCAACACGCGTTTTAACCAAATCATGTTTGCGCTGTTTGTGGCGGCGATGGTCATTCCGTTCCAATCGATCATGATTCCGCTCGTGAAAGTAACGGCAACGCTCGGCATTAACAACAGCTTGTACGGACTGATTATCTGTTACCTGGGCTTCGGGGTTCCGCTGAGCGTATTCCTGTTCCATGGCTTCGTGAAATCGATCCCGATGGAGATCGAGGAAGCCGCAACCGTGGATGGCTCCAGCGGGTACGGCGTATTCTTCCGGGTGGTTTTCCCGCTGATGAAGCCGATGTTCGTGACGGTGATCATCCTGAACACCTTGTGGATATGGAATGACTACCTGCTGCCATCCCTGATTCTGCAGTCTGCCGAGCTTCGGACGATTCCAATTGCTACTTTTGCCTTTTTTGGGCAGTATACCAAGCAGTGGGACTTGGCCCTCCCGGCGCTGGTGCTGGGGATCATGCCAGTCATTCTGTTCTTCCTGGCCATGCAGAAGTACATCATTGAGGGAATTACGCAAGGAGCGGTGAAGGGATAATAACCAAACGGTCAATTCCTTCCCCCTCAAAGATCAATATAATACCTGATTTAACGAAAATAGGTTGATTATACTGAAAAAGTAAACGCTATCAACGAATGCTGGACACACTTGGTATAGAAAAAAAGGGAGGTTTTACAATGAAGAAATACGGTAAGCTGCTCCTGGTCATGGTATTGGCTTTCTCCACGCTGCTTGCAGCCTGCGGCGGCAACAATGAGGACGGCCAAGGCGCTGAAGGCGGTGCCGAGGGCGGAACGAAAACGATTAAGATTTTTCAATTTAAAGTCGAAATCGCCGAGGCTTTGAACAAACTGAAGGCCGAGTATGAAAAAGAGCATCCGGGCATCAAACTGGATATTCAAACGGTTGGCGGCGGCTCCGATTATGGTGCGGCGCTGAAGGCGAAGTTCGCTTCCGGCGATGAGCCCGACATTTTCAACGTCGGCGGGTACCGCGATCTGGAGACATGGTTTGAGAATGTCGAGGATCTCTCGGACCAGCCATGGGTGAAGGACGTTGTTGACGTTGCCAAAGAACCGATGACAAAAGACGGTAAACTGTATGGACAACCGATGACCATCGAGGGCTACGGATTCATTTATAACAAAGATTTGTTTGAGCAAGCGGGAATCACCGAACTTCCTAAGACGATCACGGAGCTTGAGGAAGCTGCCAAAAAGCTGCAAGCGGCTGGGATTACGCCTTTCGTGAACGGATATCAGGAAACCTGGATTTTGGCCAACCACTTGCTGAACATTCCGTTCGCCCATCAGGAAGACCCCGATGCATTCGTCAAAGGAATGAATGAAGGCACGGAGAAGCTGGTAGGCAACGCGAAGTTCGATGAATGGATGCGACTGTTCGACCTCACCGTCCAATACGGCCAGAAGAACCCGCTGACGACCGATTACAACACGGAAATCACGACCTTTGCCAGCGGTGAAGCAGCCATGACCCAGAACGGGAACTGGACGCAAGTGCAAATCGACGGCATCAATCCGGATCTGAACATTGGCCTTCTGCCAATGCCGATCAATGACAACGCCGAAGAGAACGACAAGCTTCCGATCGGTGTGCCAAACAACTGGGTCGTGAACAACAAATCCAAGGTGAAGGATGAAGCCAAGGAATTCCTGAACTGGCTCGTTACTTCGGAGACCGGTAAACGTTATATTACAGAAGAGTTCAAGTTCATCCCGGCGCTGACCAGCATCGAGGCGAATAGCGAGACGCTTGGCGATTTGGGTAACGATGTCGTGAAATACAGTAAAGAAAACAAAGCGCTCAGCTGGGAGTTCAACAAATTCCCTGATGGCGGCATGAATGAATTCGGCAGCCAGATGCAGGGTTATGTTGCTGGCAATGTGGACAAGAACCAATTGTTCGAAGGCATTCAGAAATCATGGGAGAGCTTGAAGGCGAAGTAATCGCGAGGTCGGCACGAGTGCCATCCGAATGATTATGGACGTCAAAAAAAGACGGTGCAGGACGAACCTGCACCGTCTTTTTGTTGTGGAGGCTAATAATTATTGCGGATCAGCAGGTAAATAATAAGACCCACGACAGGGAAGAACAATAAACCCAGCACAACAAGAATCGCGAACTCGGGACTGCGCCCTTTCCGCCGGGCATCGTTATAACCCCATACGCAGACGGCAATGTGAAGAAGAAAGAAGAACAATACCAGCAATAAAGTCGCAATCCCGAAAATACCAAAGCCAACAAAACTCATAAATGCAAGACCTCCCGAACTCTTAATGTATGATCTACATACGCCGGATCAGCGGAAGGGTCGCATAAAAAATGCAGGCTTCGAAAATTTGGGCGGCAAGAATGAACGGGAGACTGCATAAGAACAAGGATTTTTCATTACTCTATATATAGAAGAATTCGATATGCAATACATAGATCATAACGAAATAGTAAATACATGGTATGATAAAGGTTGACGTTATTTTGGCGCTGGCCGTAATCCGTATCGTTTTGAAATTAGGTTGCTATCGTATAAGATAGTAATAATATCTATAAAGCAGGAAAAGACGGGAGACAACGATGAATCAACCGCTCTATGGCGTATGGTTAGGTGACGTATTCTTTTGTTTTTCCGGTGAGGTTTCGGAGCCCCGAGTGGATGCATGGAGCAGAGTGGTCCGAACCTTTCGCAAACCGGATGGAACCCGTCCCTTCGCTAACGCTTCCCTCCGGCTTGCCGAGCTCAGATATCCGGCCAAAGTCCTCGGATCGAAAAGCGCGCGGCGCCCGGAACGGAAGACGCTTGGCGGACGGACGATGGAAGGGCTTGCGCTGACACCGGGAGACGCATTCTCCATGCTGGTTTCGCTGGATCCCGAGCATACCCAAGCTCAGGGTTTGGCCGTCGGCGAAGAAATGGAATATTGGGTGCAAGCGAGCAGATTCGCATTGGAGCTGTTATTGCAGGGGAAGATTGCACCAGGGACGGCGGAGGATCCTTCCGCCGGAAGGCGCAAAACGTCGATGCACACGATAAAAGCGGTATGGAAACCGCAGTTGAATACCGAGGATACGGCCCGTTTTCTGCAGCTGGCGGCGAATATTCCTCCTATTGCCATCGGGACGCCTGCAGCGCTTGCCGGAACCGATCCTTCCACGCGGGAGGAAGCGGGGGCGATTGTGCTGTATTCTTTCCTGTGCGGCGTGATCGACAGTCAAGCCAGGGCTGCCGTCCGCGAATCGGAGGACAAGCTGAGGGCCTATCTGGCGAACTACCGGCGGGGACAATCCCCGCTTACCGAGCTGTGGTGGAACAGTCTGTTGACGGTCAGTCGGGATATTCCCATTCAAGGAACGGTGGAGGAAGTGGGCGAGCTGGAGGAAGCCGTAGAACGGGTCGGGGGGACCGTGTTCCCTTACGCCGGCGGGGAGGATCAGCCTCCTGAGAACGGAACCCTTGCCCTTGGGCTGCGGCTCGAACCGCCGCTGGAAGAGAGCCGGAAGGACTGGAAGGTAACCTTCTGGGCGCGAAGCCAGGAGGATGAAGGCTTATTGATGCCGGTCCGCAGCGTATGGGGAAGTCCGGAATCCGATCAGCTGCTGCGCGGACGGATGTATGCTGGGGCCCAGCTGCAGCTGCTCATGAGGCTGGGAGAAGCCGCAGCGCTGGCTCCCGAGCTGGCGGCAGGCTTGTATGGGCGCGCTCCGGAGAGCGTTACCCTTCTGCTTGAGCGGTTGTCGACGTTCATGAAGGAATCGGTTCCGAGATTAACGGCGAGCGGCGTTACGGTTCAAATGCCGTCCCGCTGGAGCAGGGAAGGACGCCGCCGCGTCGGCTTATCCCTCAAAATGATGCCGGATGCAAGATCGTCAGGCGAAGCACAGTCGACGCCGGTGCTCGGAATGGAGCATCTGGTCAGCTTCCAAATATCCGCAGCGATGGGCGGCCATACCCTGACGCGAGAGGAATTGAAATTTTTGGCCGAGCAGAATCTGCCTTACGTCCAGTTCCGCGGGGAATGGGTCGAGGTGGATTTGAAGGAGATCAATCAGGTGCTGCGCTTCATGAAACGCCATGAGAAGGGCGAGATGGAGCTGGCCGAATGGATGCACCTGAGCGCCGAAATGGATGGAGAGCGCTTGTGGAAGGGGCTCTTCATTGAAGAAGTTGAGACAACGGGCCTGCTGTCCTCCCTGCTGGACGGGGAAACGGTGCGCAAGCTGCCGTCCCGCCCGATCCCTTCCTCGCTTCACGGAGAGTTGAGGCCGTATCAGGAGCGGGGATATCAGTGGCTAAGCGTGATGCGCGATTTGGGCTTTGGCGTTTGCCTTGCCGACGATATGGGGCTTGGAAAAACGGTGCAGGTCATCACTTGCCTGCTGGAGCGCCTCAATACCGAAGCTGCGGGAGACCCGGTGCTGATCATTTGCCCGACCTCGCTACTGGGCAACTGGCAGCGGGAGATTCAGCGATTTGCGCCGGATCTGACCTTGCATGTGCACCACGGCGTTCGCCGTCTGCGCGGAGACGATTTCCTGCAGGAGGCGGCCGATCATGATATCGTGCTGACGACGTATCACTTGGCCGGAAGAGACGGCGGGGACTTATCCGCGATCCAGTGGTCGAGCGTGGTGCTCGATGAAGCCCAGTATATTAAAAATTATCGTACGAAGCAGGCGCAGAGCGTCATGAAATTATCCGCGCCGCACCGCATTGCGATGACGGGGACGCCGGTGGAGAACCGTCTGGCGGAGCTGTGGTCGATCTTCCATTTTCTCAATCCGGGATATCTCGGATCGTTTAACAGCTTCCGTCAGCGCTATGCGCCGGGGGAAGGGCAGCAGGAGAGATTCCGGGAGCTTCACAAACTGGTTTCTCCATTCATGCTGCGCAGACTCAAGAGCGATCCGGACATCCGCAAGGATCTGCCGGAGAAGCTGGAACTGAAATCGTATTGTCCGCTGACCGAGGTTCAAGGCGCGATGTATCAAGCCGTCGTCGACGAGATGATGGGACAGATCGAGAGCCGGACGGGCATGGCCCGCAAGGGGTTTGTGCTTTCATCCCTCACCAAGCTGAAGCAGATATGCGATCATCCGCAGCTGCTTCGACGCGACGATGGACGCGCTGTGCGTCCCGAGTCCTCCGGCAAGATGGAGCGCATGCTCGAAATTCTGGACAGCATCGCGGATGTGGGAGAATCGGCGCTGATCTTTACCCAGTATGTGGGCATGGGCGAGCTGTTGGTGAGCATGCTTGGACGCAAATACGGAAAACAGCCGTATTTCCTTCATGGAGGGGTGCAAAAACGCGAACGGGATGAGATGGTACGGGCGTTCCAGGCAGGCGAGGGGACGGAGTTCTTTGTGTTGTCGTTGAAAGCCGGGGGCGTTGGCCTGAATTTGACCCGTGCGAACCATGTGCTCCATTATGACCGATGGTGGAACCCGGCGGTCGAGAACCAGGCAACGGACCGCGTATTCAGGATCGGGCAGAACCGCAACGTGCAGGTGCACAAGCTGATTTCCCAGGGAACGCTGGAGGAGAGGATCGACGAGCTGATCGAACAGAAGAAGGCGTTGTCCGAGCAGGTGGTCGGGTCGGGCGAAACCTGGCTGACGGAGATGTCGGACGGCGAGCTCCGCCAGCTGATCGAGCTTCAGGAGCAGGATTGGATGTAACCGAAAATGCCGGTCCGCGGATGGCATCATGCCTTCCAGGCGTACCGGTACGCGAATGGAATGTAAGGAGGTGCGGGCTATGGAAACTGCGGGATTAGCCGAAGGGCTCAGACTCGAGATCGAACCGGGATGGTTGAAGGGAATAGCGGATGGAGACATCGAATCGCCGGAGACTTATGAGGTCAGCGTTCAGGTGGAGAAACTGGATCCTGCCGCCCGCGAGGCGGTTCTGGCTTATCTGGAGGAAGACCCGCAGGCGTTGTACCGCCTGCTTGCAGGTCAGTGCGCCCCTTGGCTGGATGAACTGGCGCCATCCCCCCTGCGGGGCGGAGAGCTTGCCGCCGAAGCGCGCTGCACATGCGGCCGAGCGGCTTGCGCGCATGCCGCAGCCTTGCTGGCTGCCGCATCCCGGCGCCTAGCGGCAGAGCCGCTCCAGCAGCTGACGCTGCTGGGGCTGCCGCGGGAAGCGCTGCTGGCTGGCGTCTTCCACGCCTGGGCCAAAGCAGCCCCGCCGCCGGCAGGCAGCTCTGCCGCGGAGTCGGCCGCCCGCGCGAAGGAGAAGGGACCGTCCGGTCCTTCTCCGGGCGAATGGGTGGCCGAAGCGGCGGCCGAGGGCCGCTTGCACCGGCCCGGCCCGCAGCTTAGCGAGCTGGCGGTGCAGCTGTCGCCGCCGCCTCCGGCGGATCAGCTCGGCCCGGCCGGCGACTGGACAGGCTTGCTGCCGGGCGTTCGCGGCGCGTCCAAAGCGCTTGCCCTGATCGCTCGCGGGGCGGCCAAGCAAGCGGACCAGAAGCGCCGCAGCTTGGAGCCGCCTTCGCCATAGCTTGGGCATCCATTGCAGAATGGTATGGAATTCGATAAGAGCGGCGCCGTAAATCGAGGCAAGCTGCCGAATACCTGACGTAAACGGTGTAAATCCGTCATGATTCGTCAGCGGCTCGTTTGTCCTGCTTATTCCGAATAAGGTACAATGGGGGCAGGACAAACTGTGGGAAAGGAAGTAGCAGAGATGAATGCATTTTCGGGAAGAGGAATCCGGTTTACAAGCGTAATGCTGTCATCCCTGCTGTTAGCAGGAGCCATTCTGGCGGGATGCCAATCCGACGATGCCGGCTCCGGCAAGGAACAGGGGCAGGAATTGCAGTCGCCGGCCGAGGGTCAGGAAGGCAGCACGCTTCCTGAAGGCGGATCGGAGAATGGGGAGACGGGGGCTGAGAATCAGCCGGCGGATCCGGTCATGGCAAAGCGCAGCGAGAATGCACTCCAGGCCACCATCCAGGAGAGCGGCGGCAAGCAGGTCGTGACCAATGCGGAGGCCATGACGGTAGTCGTGAACAAGCAGCGCAGCTTGCCGGATGGCTATGAGCCGAGTGATCTTGTGGAGCCGGACGTTCCGTTTTCTTTTGACGAGCCGCACGAGAAACGGCACCTGAGACAAGAAGCGGCGGATGCGCTCGAGGAATTGTTCGATGCGGCCAAAGCGGACGGCATCGAGCTTCGGGCCGTATCGGGATACCGTTCTTATGCCCGTCAAAAAACCATATATGAGAACAATGTTCGTACCAAGGGGGAAGCCGAGGCTAACCGCGTAAGCGCTGTGCCGGGTACGAGCGAGCATCAAACCGGCCTGACCATCGACGTATCCAGCCCAAGCGCGGGCAATGCGCTGGAGGAAACGTTCGGCCATACGGAGGAAGGACAGTGGCTGGCGAGCCGCGCGCCGGAATTCGGCTTTATCATTCGTTATCCGGAAGGGGCCGAGGATATTACCGGCTATGTATACGAGCCTTGGCATATCCGTTACGTAGGAAAGGATTTGGCACCGGATATCGCCGACAGCGGCCTGACGCTGGAGGAGTATTTCGACGAAGCGAACATTAAACTGTAAGCTGTGCTAATAGTCGTAGGATAAACGGGACTTTTTATCCTTGTACCGCGGCTTGCGAATCTATAAAGTAGAACAGGACCTGCGCAAGGCCGGGCGATGTTCTAGTTAAACAAAGGAATCCCGGAGCGGCTCGCTCCGGGATTCCTTTGTTTTTGGACTGAAGCATTCGGATTACTTATTCAGCGGCGAGTCTTCATAACCGGGATCATCGTAGCCGGTATCGTTCAGCTTGCCGATGATGTTCATATCCTCGATGGTTTTGCGGGTGCGTTCATCCCCATGTTCGTGGAGAAAGATATAAAGATTAATCGTCCGTTCATCGTATTCCTCGGCGGCATCGTCATGATCTGCCGATTTATATGGGACGAACGTCCGTTTAAATGCATACCGGTCGCTGCTGCTGACCTCATGGAGCAGCCCTCTCAGCTTCGAGACCTCTTCATCATCCATATATACGACATATTCGTTCGTATCGTTCGGTACATCCTGGATCAGGTTGTGATTGACTGAAACATAATACGTCTTTTTATCGTTTGTCATGATAAATCCCTCCAGACTTCGGCAGCGCAAGGCTGCTCGGAATAGGACACGGGGTTTAAGCCGGCCGCCGCCCCTTACTATGCATTTTTCTAATCATATACACGTTCGGGGCCCGGATGAATCAGAAGCGAAGTTGGAAGGGGCTTCCTTTTTCACATGGGGCAAGGAATTTGGTATGATAGAATCACCATGACGGCAGTATACTGGACGATGAGGATCATTTCATGATACATGAGCAAATCTGCGAACTGCAAAGAAACATGGGGCAGCCGGTTTATGGCTGGCTACAAATCGTTTATAACCTTGATGAAGAGATATGACAATGTGCCGGCTGACCGCCGGTGAATCGGGATATGAGAAAGAGGAGGATTCATAAATGAAGATTTTACAGAAGCTCAAGGATGGAGCTAACCGTGCAACGGAAAAGGCGCAGCACGTGGTCGAAGTGAATAAGCTCAACAGCCAAATTTCCGAAATCGAACAGCAGAAGAACTCGTATTACCTGCAGATGGGTAAAGTATTCTATGAGGGCTACCGTCAGCAGGATATGACGATTGCGGAAAAGGAGATGGTCGAGCTCGCGCAAACCTGCGATGGATTGCAAGAGCAAATCGAAGCGATACGGAACCGCATCGCGGTGCTCAAGAATGAACGGGTCTGCGAATGCGGACGCGTGGTCGCGCTGGACGCGAATTTCTGCCCGTATTGCGGAAACAAGCTTGCCAATTTGATGGACCCTGAGGAGTCGGCGCCGGATGAGCCGCGGGAGCCCGAGCGCAAGAGCATGTTCGATAAACGCGAATATGCGGCGGCTGAAGAAATCCAGGAGGAACAGGACGATGTCCAGACCTATGATTATCGTCCGAATCCGGATCCGTACGAGCCCGACCTGTATGATCCTGAACCGGAACGCCAGCGCGAGGAGATCATCGAGCGGTCGTCTGAACCGGAGGTTGATCCGGAACGGCTGCGCCTCGAGCAGGAGGAGCAGGAGAGGGAACGCCGTCACTGGGAAGAGCTCGAGCGCGAGCGGGAGAGACAGCTGGAGCTGGACCGCCGCATTCGTTTCTGGCAGGAAAATAATCAAAGCCAGGACTACGTCGGAGACGATGAAGCGACCCGCGACATGGTGAAGTGCCAAATTTGCAGCGTCGACCTGCCGAAAGGCTCGAAATGGTGTCCGCGCTGCGGAGCTGAACAGATTTAAGAGATAGGGATTCGGACGATCATGCCCTTGCGCGATGAATAAAGGACAGTGTGAATGATAGAGCAAGCGTTCGAGCATCTATGGGAGGACTAATATTATGGAACAATTGCTGCATCATTTGCGCAATTTGGGATTTACTGAAATTGAGTCGAAGATTATGGTGGACCTTGCCGAGCATGGGCCTGCAGGCGGGTATGAGGTAGCTAAACGTTTGGGCGCTTCGCGTTCCAACGTCTATGCGGCCATGCAGCGTCTGGAACGGCAGGGAGCGCTTGAGCGAATGGACGGGGAACCTGTCCGTTACCGTTCGCTGAAGCCGGAGGAATTGACGCGGATGATATCCGGGCGCGTGGAGGCATCCCTCGCTTTTGTTGAGAAGAGCCTGCCGCGGAGCAGCGGCACGGCCGCTCCCTTCCTTAGCATGGAGGGCGATCAGGCGGTGCTTGATGTGCTTGTACGGGAACTGAAGCGGGCGAAACGGGAGATCGTCGTTGACGTCTGGCGCGAGGAAGCGTCGCTGCTCCGTGAGCCGCTGGCTGAAGCGGAGGCCAGAGGGGTAAAGGTGCTGTGGGCTTGCGACGGTCCGGATCAGGGACTCTCAAGAACTTTGGCGTGGCCCGGGTGGAGCGACCTTGCGGAGCGCAGGGCCGGCGGCCGGAAGTTCTCGTTTGTCGTCGATCGGCAATGGTGCATCTTAGGGATGCGCGGCGGGGACTATGATACGGGAGCGGTCATCACGGAGCATCCGGTCATGGCAGAGCTGCTCTTGCATCATTTTACCCAAGAGATGGTATTGTTCCAGTTGGAACAGGACATGGGCGAGCAGCTGGAAGCGCGTTACGGAGAACACTTTGGCCTGATTCAAAGCGAGTATCTTAATGCGGAGCCGGAGGCTGAAGCGCAGGAAGACCAGAAAGACCAGGCTGCGTCATCGATAACCCGCCCGCTGGCGGGGCATGAAGGCGATCCCGAAGAAGAGGTGAACGGGGACTCCAATCGCAATACGGCCTAGGGGCAGGTTTTAGATCAATACCTTTCTGGAAGTGACTTTTGTCACAGTTAAGCATCATGTTTCATCGTAGAATGGAATAGACATAATGATTAGGAACGCCGGGATTCATCTTGGCGTTTATTTGCTTAAGACCGGCAACCGGCGTGAATGAAGGCCGAGATGGCAGGAGAACATGAATGAGACGGATGTGAACCGATAACATAACAACCAAGAAGGGAGATGGATGAGCATGGAATGCATCGTTCATTTTACAGTCGGACATAAAGAAGGCCCCAAGAAGCTGCGGGGATTGATTTTTGTTGATAAGGGAGAGACTCCTACAGGTGAGCAGCTGCTCGATATGTTTCATGAAATGGAGTACCGGGTGGTGCCTGACCCGCATGATGAACTTCTCTTTAAACCGGAGAACGGCGCGGAAAGCTATACGTATATACGCGTGAATGAATTGGATATGGGGCAGGAGCGATATACGGAAGACCGTAATTTGAAGGCGCTGCTGAACGAGCTGCTGCCGAAACAACGCACGGGTTTGTAACGGCTTCTTGATGTCATTAAGAACCATGCGAAGATCATAAGCCCTCCGCCTTCCGCCAACGTCCGCTGGGATTTGTAAAATCCGCTTGCTATAATGGATGTACGGAAGGGGATGGCGATGTTTATTATTGCAGGAATCGTGGCGCTGTTGATTTACGGCTTGCTGGTTTATTATATTGGCCGAAGCGTATGGAGCTGGTTGAGGCCGGGGCCGTCCATGGCGCTCAAATGGGTATACATAGTCGTGCTGACCGTGGTATCGACATCGTTTATATCAGGACGGTTTTTCGGTAATCAAACCGTTCTCAATATCATAGGATCGTATTGGATGGCTGTTTTTTATGTGCTGATTATCCTTCTCCCGTTGATGCACATCGTGTTATGGCTGCTGAGGATGACGGCATTGCGAAGAGATGGGCTGGAGAAGGCGGCGGTATCCGTCGTGCTGGTGCTGATGGTGATCGCGATCGGTTTCGGCTCTTTTAACGCTTATAGTCCAACCGTACGTGCTTACGATATTCAGGTGGACAAGGATGCGGGAACCATGGAGAAGCTGAATATCGTCATGGCGTCCGATATGCATTTCGGCGTCTTGTCAGGCAAGGCACACGCTGAGCGCATGGTGAAGGAGATCAATGGCTTGAAGCCGGATCTGGTTCTGTTTCCGGGCGATATTATTGATGATGATCTGGATGCGTATTTAAGCCAGGGGATAGATCGGGTTTTGACCGGTATCCAGGCAACCTATGGCGTATATGCTTCGCTTGGCAATCATGACCGATTCGAAGGGGAGATCACGGAGCTGATATCGGCTCTTGAGGACAGCGGCATGACCGTGCTGTATGACGAGAAACTGACGGTGGAGGGTTTGACGCTGGTAGGCAGGCGGGATAAGCAGGATCAGGACCGCGCAGGTTTGTCCATGATCATGGAAGGGGCGGATTTATCCAAGCCGGTTTTTCTGCTCGATCATCAGCCGAATGCGCTGGACGAAGCACAGCAGCAGGGCGTTGATCTGATCGTGTCGGGGCATACGCACCGCGGTCAGGTATTCCCGGCGCATTTGATTACGAGGGCCCTGTTCGAGAACGATTGGGGATATCTGCAAAAAGGCCGGATGCATTCCATCGTGTCCTCGGGCTACGGCTTCTGGGGACCGCCGATTCGGCTGGGCTCCCGTTCCGAGATCGTGCAGATCCACGTTACGTTTCAATAGATGAAATTTTCGGAGAAAGCTGCCGTTGAGGTGGCTTTTTTTTTGATGTCAGATATATTGGGAAAATTATGTATCCAGATAGGACCGGATTATTGTATGATTTTTGCTAGAAATATCACTTAGGTATAGGGGGGTTAAGGGTTTGGGTTTGATTAGGTTTAGAAAGATGGGCATGATGGCACTAGCCGCTGTCCTTGCGGGGAGTGTATTTGGGGGAGCAAGCGACGCCATGGCAGCATCAACTGCGCCTCTGCCAAGCAAAGAGAGGCTCGTTGCCGGCAACGGATTACCTTTAGGTCAATCGACTACGATTGCAGGTGGGCCGGGGCATGCAGCCGGGCTATCCTCGTCACTGGCTTCCGAAGGATTACGACAACCGGGCAGTGTGGCTTGGCTGCCTGACGGCTCCGTTATCGTATCCGATACGGAGAACCATGTGATTCGCAAAATAAAGGACGGGAAGAGCAGCATTCTCGCAGGCGCCTCCTTGTCCTACAAGCGGGACGGCGGGGGACTTCCGATCGGCGGGCTCCTGGATGGCCAGGGCGAGCTTGCGTTTTTGAATCGGCCGTCCGGGATTGCCGTTGACGGAAAAGGTCAAGTGTACATAGCCGATTCAGGCAACCATGCCATTCGTAAAATCGATCAAGCGGGCAGAGTAAACACCATAGCGGGCAACGGACGGATTGGGCTGAAGGACGGGAAGGCTCAAGATGCCTTGTTCCACGAGCCGCAGGACGTTGCGGTTACCGAGGACGGCATTCTGTATGTGGCGGATACGCTGAACCACGTCATTAGGCGGATCTCTCCGGATGGGGAAGTAACGACGATTGGCAGCCCGTCGACGCGTGCTGTCCAGGTTCGCGCCGGAGTCATCGCATTGGCAGGGGACTACAAGAACGGATCGCTTGCTGAAGCGCAATTTAACGAGCCGGCAGGTCTTGCGCTTGACGGTAAAGGCAATTTGTATGTCAGCGATTCGGGCAATCACGCGATCCGCTATATCGATTTCGGGAAAGGGACCGTTTCGACGGCCGCCGGCAGCGTTCCGTCATCCGATGGCTACGCCAAGGACGCGTTATACGCTGATCCTGGCTATCTGGACGGAGCTGCGGATGCAGCCCGCTTCAACTCGCCTCGGGGATTGGCATGGAGCGTGGAGGATGGACTTCTCATTGCAGATTCCCATAATCATGCCGTGCGTCAACTGAAAGACGAACGCGTGACCACCATGGTCGGCGGAACGAGAGGTTACGCGGACGGAATTGAAAGCGAGGTCCGATTCAACGCGCCGGCGGATATTGGGGTCGCTTCGGATAGTGGGGAGCTGTTCATCGCGGACCAACGCAATGGGGCCGTCCGGGCATGGTCCAGCTATAAGACGCCTGATGCTTGGCAACCAGGCCAAGGGATCACCGCAGCTTACGGAGATCAGGTGGCCCAACTGGGCGACTTGGCCGTTATGAAACAGGGCCAGACCGTGGTGCCTGTCAGAACGTTAGGCACGCTGCTCGGAACCCGTTTGAGTTATGATGCCAAGAATAAGGAAATGACATTAACCCTTGGCGAGGATGTCATCACGCTGCAAGCCGGAGATCCCTATATGACCCGGGATCAGGCGGGCAAAGAAGTTTCCCGAGCGGCGAAGGAAGTTGAGCCGTATATCGCCAACGGCCAGATGATGGCTCCGCTGCGAGCGGTGGCCGAACTGATGGGCAAGGATGTCCAATGGAACGCCAGCACAAAGCTGGTTATCATCCGGGATTTGGCTGAACGGGAAACGAAGCCGGGGAATGTTAGCTTCAGCACTTCGAACTTTACGCCGAGACGCATGCAGGTCGTGGAAATCACCGGTTCGGCCAAGCTCCGTTACGGCGGGTATGCGCAGGTGGACGCCTACAAGGGGATGATGCTGGGCGAAGACGATGAAATTGTTACCGGCTCCGGCACGGGAGGCGCCAAGCTTCGGATCCTGGATACGGAAGATGTCATTACGTTAGGCAACGACACGACGTTGGTGGTCGAGCAGCTTCGCAAGATTGGCATCTCCAACGTAACTCGGCTGAATCTGGAGGCTGGGCAGGCTTATTATGATGTTACCGACCTTGCCCGGTCGACGGATCGTTTCGACGTGCGGACCGGTTATGCGGACAATAGCGTACAAGGCACGCATTTTATAATCACCGTCAACCCCTTAACAGGGATGACAAACGTAGTGACCGCTAGCGGGAAAGTAAGCTCTTCGCTGGTGCCGACAGGCACAGAAGGTTCCTTGCTGCCATCCGGCCCGGTCATGATTAGTCCCACGCAACAAATATCGCTAGGCGGTTCACAGGAGGGACGCCCTCCTGTACAATTCATCGATATTGAGGATTTGATGGGGAACGCTTCGCCGGGAATCATTGCTCAGATAATTAAGAATAAGAACGACATCGACCGGGAGAACGAGGAGTTTCTCGAGAAGAAGCGGCAAGAACTACAGTCCGGACAAAGCGGAACCGGCGCTCAAGACTTGATTATGAAATCGCCGGACGATTTGGCAAAAGTCGCGGATAATTTGAATAACCTCATCGGAAATATCGCGAAAGAGGCGCTTGATAAGAAAAAAGCCAGCCAAGAAGAAGTAGATAAACTGATGAAAGAAGCAAGCCCGGATTCGGGGAAGATATTTGATCCGGGCCAAGTGAAAGATTTGGATAAACAAGCCGGCCTCGACCCTGCTCTGGAGCAGGCGCGCTTGGAAGCTTTGAAGCGCAAGCAGGAAGAGATACAGAAGAAGCAAGATCAACAGCAGAATCAGCTGGATCAGCTGCAGGAGAAACTCGGCGACATGCTGGCTAAGATCGAGCAGCAGAAGAAGCAGCAGGATGAAGCGAACCGAAAAGCACAGGAGGAAATGAAGAAGAAGGCTGAAGAGCGGCTTCTTCAATCCTTAAGCGCAGAGGAGCAGGCACGCTTTCTCCAGGGCAGGAAAGAAGCGGAGCAGGAGAAAGGCGCTCGGCAGCCGACGCCGGTTAGCCCGGGCGGCGGCTCGGGATCAGGAGGCAGCGTGTCGCCGCCTGTAACCGGTCCGCCTGTGACCGAGCCCCCAGTGACTGAGCCTCCGGTAACGGAACCTCCTACGACGGAGCCGCCGGGGACCGATCCTTTCGTGAAGGTTATATATAGCGATGATATGAGCAGTGAACTGTCGGCCCGCCCAGACAATTATTTTGGATCCATTCATTTCGAGACGAAAGGCTTAGCCGATGACATGGAAGTTCAAGTCAGGGTGACGCTGACAAGGGATGGAATCCCGGTCGTGGGTCTGCCTGTCCGTCATGGCGAGCAGACGGTGGAATCCAACGCAGAGGGAAGCTTTACGCTGCAGTCTGTTGATGGTACCGGCTTTAAGTTAAGCGAGGTCGCTTCGCCGGATATTCCGCTGGAGTTCTATGCCGATCTGCTGGAGCCGGGCAGCTATACGGAGAAGATTGAGCTGCTTGAGATCAAGGAAGGCCAATGGACTGTGCTTGGAGAAGGCGTCCGTTCCATCCAGGTCAGTCCCTTCTCGCAGTTCGAATTCATTGGCGAAGGGCCGTTTCCGGCAGCCCTTGATATGTATTGGGGGTTTTATTCCAAAGCGTACGGACTGAGCGAGGATACCCGGGTTGGCTATGAATTGACGATTCTCGATGACCATGGTCAGCCGGTAAGTCTGGGCGTACTCGGATTCCGAATGAAGCCGCATGGGCCGGGAACGGTTCCGACGGAGGGGTATGAGATCGCAACTCCAGATCGTGAAGGGGTATACCGGGTGAATGCAGGTTTAACGGCTGGGGATATGGATCTGGGAGGGAATGGGAGCGATATCCTGTTCCGCTGGCAGCAAGCTCATGTCGGGACTTATACGCTCCGTATCCAGCTGGTTGATATAAACAGCGATATATCGGTGCCCATCGGTGATCCCCTGGAATGGATAATCGAAGTGATACCTACAAGTTGATTCAAGGGAAGGCTGTCCCATTAATCGTATGGGGCAGCCTTTTTTTCTTTTAATTGACCAGCAGTTTATTATTTCCGTAAATTTTCACTTTATTTTTTCATAGGGAATGCGTTATACTTCATTCATTCGGAACTATAACATTATTACGTAAGCATTCTAAGGAATTCGGATATCATACATTTTCTCGTATAGGTGCAGGAATCGGCCTGCATGTCTCTACCCGATCACCGGAAATGATTGGACTACGGGTTATAGCAGCAGCGGACAAGCCAGGTCAAATTCCGTTTGACCGGAAGGCTAACGGTGCGTTTTTGCTGCTTATGCCCACTTGTTTCTTTCCCGGCGATTCGGTGAAGGGAGGAAGTGGGCTTTTTTGCTTGGAATGCGGACAACAAATTTAAGGGGGAGCATCATGCAATTACTGCAGAACAAAGTGAAAGAGGAAGGCATTGTATTAAGCGGACAGGTACTGAAGGTGGATTCGTTCCTGAATCACCAGATGGATCCGGTATTGATGAAAGAGGTGGGAAAGGAATTTACGCGATTGTTCAAGGAAGCGAACGTGACTCGCGTATTGACCATCGAATCCTCCGGCATCGCGCCGGGCATCATGACCGCGCTTGAGATGGAAGTGCCTCTCATCTTTGCACGGAAGCAGAAATCGCTGACGCTCCGTGAGGATATTTTCGTGGAGAAGGTGTACTCCTTCACGAAGCAGGAGACCAACGAAATTACGGTCGCTAAGAAATTCATCAAGCCGGGCGACAAAGTGCTGATCGTGGACGACTTCCTTGCCAACGGCGAGGCGGCATTCGGGCTTGCCCGAATCGTCGAGCAGGCGGGTGCCGAAGTGGTAGGCATCGGGATCGTCATTGAAAAGGCGTTTCAACCGGGAGGACGCCTGCTGGCCGAAGCGGGCTACCGGGTCGAATCGCTCGTACGGATTGCATCACTTGAAGACGGCGTTGTGACATTCGCATAGAACGAAAGCTAACAATTTATTGGGGGGAATCAAAAAGCCATGGAACAACAGAAACAAGCGGTGCAAGAACCGATTTTTGATAAAAATCGGAGTCCGGGCAAAACCTTTTCGCTGGGTTTGCAGCATGTATTGGCAATGTACGCAGGGGCAATCATCGTACCGCTTATCGTTGGCGGGCAGCTCGGTTTAACGACGGAGCAGCTGACGTATCTCATCGCCATCGACCTGCTGGCATGCGGGGTCGCTACTTTGCTGCAGGTATTCGGGAACAAGTACTTCGGTATCGGCCTTCCGGTCATGCTCGGCTGCGCGTTCCAGGCCGTAGGTCCAATGATCATTATCGGACAGCAGCATGGCATGTCGGCTATTTATGGAGCGATTATCGCTTCCGGTTTATTTGTCATTCTGTTCTCCGGTTTATTCGGTAAGCTGATTAAGGTATTCCCGCCTGTCGTTACAGGGAGCGTTGTTACGATTATTGGTCTGACGCTGATCCCCGTAGCTTTGAACGACCTTGGGGGCGGCCAAGGCAGCGAGGATTTTGGCAGCGCACTGAACATTTCCCTTGGCTTCGGCGTTCTTGCCTTCATTATTATCATGAATCGTTTTGCCAAAGGCTTCTTGCGTTCGATCTCCGTTCTTTTGGGTCTAGTTCTCGGCACCCTGGTTGCCGCGTTATACGGCGGGGTGGATCTCACTCCATTGCGCGAAGCCGGCTGGTTCCGCGCGCCGCAGCCTTTCTTTTTTGGCACGCCGGAGTTTAAAATCGTTCCGATCATGACGATGATTCTGGTAGCGATCGTCAGCGTTGCCGAATCGACGGGCGTATTTATGGCGCTTGGCAAAATCGTGGATCGCGACATCACCTCCAAGGACTTGTCCCGCGGTTACCGCGCGGAGGGTCTTGCGATTGTGGTAGGCGGTATTTTCAACTCGTTCCCTTATACCACGTACTCCCAAAACGTTGGCTTGATTCAGATGAGCCGCGTGAAGACGCGCGACGTCATCGTAGTGGCAGGCGGTTTGCTTGTATTGATCGGATTCGTGCCGAAGATTGCCGCCATGACGCAGCTTGTGCCGACATCGGTTCTGGGCGGGGCGATGGTTGCCTTGTTCGGCATGGTGGTGTCTTCCGGCATTCGGATGTTAGGGGATCAAGTAGACCTTAACCGTCATGAGAATCTGTTCATTATCGCGTGTTCCGTCGGCATGGGTCTTGGCGTCACAACCGTGCCGGGCCTGTTCGCCAGCCTGCCCGACAACCTGCGCATTCTTGCCGATAACGGCATCGTGGCCGGCAGCTTGACCGCGATTGTGCTGAATCTGATCTTTAACGGCTTGAAATATACGAAGCCGACCCGCACTGAGCGAGGTGAGACGACAGAAGGGCACGCAGCTTAAGATGATCTTCGAAAGCAGCCGGATCAGTTCCGGCTGCTTTTTTTGATCCTGTTCGGTCTTGGGCTGAAGCCCAAAAAACGGCTTCCTCCCAATCATGGGAGGAAGCCGTTTTTGCATGCATTGCTTTAGATGCGCTGCATTTGTTTCTCCGCAAAATTGCCGATCCACGGCAGCTTGAACCATTTTCCCTGAATGGCATTAAACATAAGCACCAGCCACATCAGCACGCCGACCAGCGCCAGGAGGGCGGAGGCAAGAAGGCCGATGATGGGCACCGCGCTCGACAGCAGGTGGGCGACGGCCAGAAGGCCGAAGGCCAGCAAGGACTGCAGCGCATGGAATATGACATATCGGCTTCTCTTTTCTAATGAAAGAAACAGAATTCCTCCGACCATGGGAAGAAGATAGCACAGCGTCGCGGCCAAATTCTCGGGAAGTCCTGTGGACGATTTGAAAGGGGACATCTCATCAACTCCTTGTCTTAGACCGGTTCTGGGGTAGGCAAGCTATATACCTTACCTTATGAGCCGATGGGACAAAGTATGATGGATATATCCCGGACTTATTTCATTTTCAATTGGAGCAGATATTTCACGAGCGCATCCTGCTGCTCCTGCGTGAACCCGCTGCTTTCGTCGACCCAATACTCATGTCCCTGACCGGTGACGTGGGTATCCCTGAGTCTCGAATCCTTGCGGTTCGCCTCAACGACCCGCAGCCTCAGCTTGCGGTCGATCAGGGCTTTCAGGCTGTTGTAGGGATCCGGGTGAATGCCCTTCATAAGCGTTGCCGGCACTCCGGCTTGCGACAGCTCCGGCCCGACCGCGACGCCCCCGTCGTGCAAATACGGTGCCGACCAGCGGAGGCCGATCAATCCTTTGACCTTATAACCGCCGCCCGATTTATGGCCGAAGCCCAGCTTGATCTGCTCCGGGTCTATACCATCCAGCGGGACTTTAGTCGCCTTGGCGTCCGGAGGAATCGGGACAGGCGTATCGGGCGGGTAGAACTCCGCCTCGCCAAAAGCGTTCTGCGTAAAATGGAAGGCCTTCGCCCTTGCAGGCTCGGTGCCGATTTCTGCCGCACGCATAATGCGGTTGTTGGTAAAATAGTCGCCTGCGTGGCAAGTGATGCACTGCGCTTTTTTGAAAACTTCCGCCCCGAGGCTGAGGGTCTTGGCATCGGAGGCTTCAGCCTTATCGGTTTCAGGCGGACGGACGGTATTCTGATAAGCGGACATGGCATTAACCTGCTCCCCGGCCTTAAAACCCGGCGAGCTGATATACAGCCCGTTCGGCGCTATGGCCGAAACCTTGGGGAAGTTCGGAATCTTGATAACCTCATTAACGCCGGGGGTTCCGGGATTCGGGTCCAGGCGGTCGAAGAATTCGGTCGGCTTCAGCCCGCTGCTTGGATCATAGCGAAACTTGCGATGGGCCGCATTTTGCAGGATTGTGCCCACATAAATCTCTTTGTCGATCCCCATTAGCGGCTCGCTGACCTCGGTTTGGCTCAATGTATCCGTATTTTGGGCGTGAACATTGTTGCTGAAGGTGCTGAGTCCTTTGAAGGGACCCGCGATGGCGAAGCCGCTCCAGCTGTACGGATGGTCGCCCTTTGTAAACATATCGGGAATTTGGGTCACGTCGCTGACCTTATCGACGGTGGTATCGAAATTGCCGGGCGCCCATTTGATCAGATTGTCGTCAACGGCTTTTTCCAGCAGGGCGGGATCCGGGAGGGCTTCGGTTTGCCCTTTGGAATTTATGACGGTACGCTGCCCGTTCTTGACATAATCCACGAGGTTCGCAACGTCTGTGTGGGTGAAATACGCTGCGCTATTCGGGGCCAACGCCAGCATTAAACCGAGGTTCAGATCGGAATTGGGCGCGCCCTCCACGACCATTCCCGTATCACGGTTCACGGTGGCATGGCAGGCCATGCAGCTAACGCCGATGCGGGTTTTGCCTTCGGCATACTTGAACGTTACGCCAATGGGGGAATAAGCTCCTTTGGCTACGTCAAAGCCGGTATCGATTTTATCCCCCTTGCGGAAGGTTTTGCCGCCGATGGTCACATCCTGATCAAGCTCGACGCGCAAATTGGTGGTTCCCCGTCCTTTCAGCTCGGCAAGGGCTTTAGCAACGTTTTTGAGCTTCATCGGACCGTCGACGATTCCCAAAATATCGGTCAAGAACACCTCATTGCCAAAGGATTCCTCATACATCGTGCGGCGCCCCAGGGCAAGCATCTCTTTGTTTACCTCAACTGCGCCATTGGCCGCTGTCAAACGGGGGTGCTGATCCTGCAAAGCGGTTCCCGGGACCGTAAGCGTCTTGCCCCACAGGTCATACTGGCGAATGACATCGGTTTGCCGGGTTTGGATTTGGGCGGAATTGGAATTTTCCAATTTATGCGCAGGCGGTACATAGGCATACTCCGGTTCCACGACATTAGCTATGAGCCATAAGGCTGCCGCGATGGCGATCGGGATCAGCCACAGCAGAAGCCGCTTCGATTTTCGCATATCAAATCACCCTTTTATTAGCAGGTCTGATGAATCATCTCTTCGCTGCCGATATGCAAGGGCTTTAATCTACTTCCACGTCATGGCGGAGCGGAGATTCGGCATTCACCTGTTTATCCGGACCTTTTTCTTTCGGAACCAGACGCTCGTCTGTTCTGCCTTGATGGTGGTTGTCGAAATCATACTCCGCCAGCCGCCACTCCGTGGAGCCCATCTGCGGATCGAACGGGAATTCCTCTCCTCGCTTCAGGTATTCCTCCCGTCCCCATTCATTCGTGTACGTTCCGTCCACGTCCACCCCTTCTCTCGAAATCGGGTGAAGATTCTTGTCTTTACCGGACATGTCGCATGCTCCTCTCAGCTTGATTTTAAGAAATGATTCATATGGCATAAAGTAACCAGAAAGAGGGGGGACTATCCGCCGAAATTTGCATGTTAGCCAGTGAATAGGCTTGGAAAAGGCACAAACGCTTTCTTGCGAAGAAAGAAGAGGTTTGCGAATTGCCAGCTATTCGGCGGAAGCCGCTGCGGATTTCAGGGTATCAAGGATGTGGCGTTCCAGCAGTACCCGCGGATTCTTCCAGCGGCTGACCTTGCTGTCGGCCGTAAATACGACGACCGCATCCAACTGGGGAAAAAGGTAGATTTGCTGTCCTCCATGGCCGTGGGCGAGCGCATAAACCGATCCGTTCTGAATGCCGGTCCACCATTGGAACCCGTAATCGCCGAAAGCGGGATAGCCTTTCACCTGCGGAGCGAGCGCTTGCTTAAGCCAGGTTTCAGGAATAACGGGCTTGCCTTGCCACTGTCCCCCGTCCAGGCAGCATTGACCGAATTTGGCCATGTCGCGGGAGGTAAGATACAGGCCGATATGACCCATGCTGTGGCCCTCGGGGCTCGGGGACCAGGCGGCATGGCGAATGCCGAGCGGCTCGAACAGATATTGCCGGGCATAGGTGTAGGCGTCCATTCCCGTGGCCTCGCTAACCGCAACGGAGAGCAGGTGGGAATCGGTGCTCCGGTATTGGAATCGGCCCATTTCCTGTTCGACGACAGGGAGGGATAGGGCGAAGCTCGTCCATTTCCGGTTGCGATGGAAACGGTGGATGAGCGGTTCCCCGAGCTTTTTACCGGTTTGCCACGCAAAGCCCGAGGTCATCGTCAGCAGATGATGAAGGGACACGTTGCGCAATAACGGATGAGCTCGCTGGGGAACGTAACGCTGAAAGATATCGGTCACGGAGGCTTTCAGGTCAGGCAGCTCGCCGCGTGAGAGGGCGATGCCGCAAAGCGCAGACGTAAAGCTCTTGGTGGCTGACCTTAAATCATTCAGCGAGGATATGCCGTGGCCGCCGTAATAGCGTTCGTAGATAAGTTTGCCGGCATGAAGGAGGAGAAAGCTCCGCATTTTCGGATATTGCTTCTGTATGATCAGGTCTACCCGATCGAGCACGTCGCGCCGAAGGCCTGCGTCTTCAGGCTCCGCAACGGGAATAGGCGGGCTTGAGGCAACGGGGGAATGCAGGATAGTCTGTGACTTCACCATGATATAATGGCCTCCTTGTATCTCATCTTCTCAAATCTTTGATTCCGGTGACGGCATTCGCCGCTTGCAGCCGGCAGGATCGTTTAAAAGTATCTTAACCAATTCTGTGCGCAACCGATGACGCTGCGAAAAAACATAGTACAGAAAAACAATTTTTGGGAAAGATGAAACAAACAGAGGAATATGATATAATATATTAATGATTCAGTTGCATGCTGTTAGGGTATGTATAGTGTCAGGTGCATTGGTAAGTTGCTGAATATCAACCTAATGGTCACCGTAAGAACTGCAATATGGCTTCAACTTAATGAGGTAGATCTTTTCGGCATTCTCTTTAAACGGAGTAATTTATTCCACACGTTTTGGGAGGGATCCATCATGGCAACGAAAGGTCACAATGAGGTTAAGGAAAGTCTGCGGGAAATGACACGAATTTTCCGGCCTAAAGATCCGAAAAAATTTGTAAAGGAGTATGTCCGGAAGTACCATATTATGGGGGGCTACGAAGAAGAGCTTACTCTTGTTGTTGAGCATGAACTTGGCAAGCTGAATTCCTCCGTTTCGTAACCTGTAACAGCACCTGGTCTATAGAAATATCACAGACACGCATCGCATCTTCACCTTGTTAACGACTAATGACATGAACCATTTTAGCGCCTATGGTTAAACCGTTTTTGGGACAAATGTCCCGAAAGCGGTTTTTTTGCGTTTAGCCGTTTTTTCAATCTTGGTGTCTTCCTATTACGCGGAAAGTCTGCTTCTCGGGGCATTTTGCATCGGTCCCTACATATATTGTTAGCAATCGATCCGATAAGGATATAAGGGAGTGGGCAGATGTGAGGATACAGCTTAGACGGAAGGAAGAGATCGGACATATCCGCGAGGCGGGGCGCATATTGGCCGCCTGTCACCGTGAAATAGCGAAAGTCATCGAACCGGGGATCACGACCAGCGAGATCGATGCCAGGGTCGAGAAGTTTCTGGAGAGGAACGGGGCCTTCCCCGAGCAAAAAGGATACAAAGGTTTTCCTTACGCGACTTGCGCATCGGTCAACGAGGTGGTGTGCCATGGATTTCCCGACCAGCGGCCGCTGCAATCCGGGGATGTCGTCACCATTGATATGGTGGTGAACAAGAACGGCTGGCTGGCCGACTCCGGCTGGACTTACGCGGTGGATCAGGTTTCCCCGGAAGTAAGGCAGCTTATGAAGCATACGCACGAAGCGCTGTTTAAAGGGATCGAGGCCGCGCGGCATGGCGCAACCTTGGGTGACGTCGGCCATGCGATCGAAAGGGTCGCCGAGAGAGAAGGCTATGGGATCGTCAAACCGCTTGTCGGTCATGGCATCGGCCGCGCCATCCACGAGCCGCCCGATGTGCCGAACTATGGAAATCCCGGAAGGGGCCTCAAACTCAAAGCAGGCATGGTCATTACCATCGAACCGGTATTCACCCTGGGCCCTTCAGGGGCGGTGTTCTGGGGGGATGACGGCTGGACCATCTCCAGCGCGGATGGATCGGTGGGCGTCCAGTATGAGCATACGATTGCCATTACGCGTGGAGATGCTGTTGTTCTGACGGATTAAGATGCCGAAAAATATACCATAATAATAGGAGGCATTCTTTGCAGGGCCGGTTGCGGCTTTCGAGGAACACCTCCTTCATCATGTTTGTCCGGGTTGACAGGGGGAAGGGCTGCATACAGATTCAAAAAGGCGGAAATGACTGTATATATAGCTATGAAGGCTGTCGTTGACGGGATGTGAAGAATGTCGAATGAGGGGTCGCGGGGTGGAAGGTACGCTTTGAAAGCGATTGCAAAATCAGTAATGGCGCGACTTTGACGACTTTTCGAACAATTTGTGAACTCCCTGTGAATGATTGACAAAAGCAACCCATGAACTTATATTTAATAAGTGATTGCTTTAATTGACAGGATTACTTCATCCGTGATTGTGCAGGTAGATTACCGCTGTTTGCGCCGGATGGTAGTCTACGAAAATCGGAAAAGTGGGGTAGATCAATGATGAAACGGTGGCAGGCTGTAAAGCGTCTTCTTCCTTTGATGGCCATGTTTGCTTTGGTGTTATCCGGCTGCGGCCGAGAGGATTTGTCGGTCTTAAGACCACAAGGTCCGGTAGCACAAGGTCAACTGGATTTAATTAAGCTCTCCATTTCGATTATGATCGTCGTAATGGTTGTGGTATTTGGAATTGCCGCATACGTGCTTGTTAAATTCCGTAGAAAAAAGGGACAAGATGAAATTCCTGAGCAAGTGGAAGGTAACCATAAGCTTGAGATCATTTGGACGGCGATTCCGCTGCTCTTGGTGCTCGTGCTTGCAGTTCCTACTATTCAAAAGGTATTTGCTTACGGAGAGAACGACTGGAACAATCCAGATGCAGTTAAGGTGGAAGTTACTTCTCACCAGTTCTGGTGGGAGTTCAATTATCCAGACTACGGCGTAAGAACGGCTCAAGAGCTGGTTGTTCCCGTAGGCAAGAAAATTGCATTCCAATTAAAAACGAATGATGTGCTTCACTCCTTCTGGGTACCATCGCTCGGCGGCAAGATGGATACAAACACGGAAGGCAGCGTTAACTACATGACTCTGGTTGCTGACAAAGCGGATACATACATTGGTAAATGCGCGGAGTTGTGCGGTCCTTCTCACGGTTTCATGGAATTCCGGGTGAAAGCGGTTGACGATGCGGCATTTGACAAATGGGTGGCGGCATTCAAAGAGCCAGCCGTGCTTCCTGCGGATGCGGCGCTCGCCGAGAAATTCAAGACCAACTGTCTTTCCTGCCACGCTGTGGGCGACCAAGGCGGAGCGATGGGTCCTAACCTGACCGGCATTGGATCCCGTGAGACGATTGCGAGTATCTTGCTGAACGACATAAGCGGCAAACCAGGCACTAAGCCGACGAAAGACAACCTGGTGGAATGGCTGATGGAGCCTCAGGCTGTAAAACCTGGCAACACGATGCCTAATCCGAAGGATCTCGGCTTCAGTGACGAAGAAATCGAGCAGATTGCCGATTACTTGGCCAATTATAAGTTGGATTATTAATACAGCAAGAACTTTAAAAGGGGGTACAAACCTTGGCTCACGCTCATGCTTCTAGCCATAGCGTCAAACGCTACACGGGGATCATGGATTGGCTGACAACCGTCGACCACAAGAAAATCGGTATATTATACCTGATCGCGGGTGGTTTCTTCTTCGGGATAGGCGGTATCGAAGCGATTCTGATTCGCTTGCAGCTGATCAAGCCGATGAACGATCTGGTATCGGCTCAAGTATTTAACGAATTGATTACAATGCACGGAACGACGATGATCTTCCTTGGCGTTATGCCAGTTATCTTCGCCTTGATGAACGCGGTCATCCCGCTTCAGATCGGCGCGCGCGACGTCGCGTTTCCGTTTCTGAACTCGCTCGGATTTTGGACGTTCTTGTTCGGTGGACTTTTGCTTAACCTGAGCTGGATTATGGGCGGCGCGCCTGATGCGGGCTGGACGTCCTATACGCCGCTCTCCACCAACGACTATTCGTCCACGCACGGCGTAGACTTTTACACGATAGGACTTCAGATTGCAGGTCTCGGTACGTTGATCGGTGGTATCAACTTCCTGGCTACCATCATTACGATGCGTGCGCCTGGCATGTCCTTCATGAGAATGCCGATGTTTACATGGACGGCGTTCATCACTTCGGCCATGATTCTGTTCGCATTCCCTGCCATTACGGTAGGTCTCGTATTGCTCAGCTTTGACCGTTTGCTCGGTGCCAATTTCTTTGATGTTGCGGCAGGCGGAAGCCCTGTATTGTGGCAGCATATTTTCTGGATTTTCGGTCACCCTGAAGTTTACATTCTGATTTTGCCGGCGTTCGGTATTATCTCAGAAGTTATCCCTACATTCTCCCGTAAACGTTTGTTCGGATACAGCTCCATGGTATTTGCAACCATCCTGATCGCCTTCTTGGGCTTCATGGTTTGGGCTCACCATATGTTTACGACAGGTCTTGGACCTGTAGCGAATGCGCTCTTCTCCATCGCAACGATGCTGATCGCCGTTCCTACCGGTATCAAAATCTTTAACTGGCTCTTCACGATGTGGGGCGGCCAAATCCGCTTCACCAGCGCAAACCTGTTTGCGATCGGTTTCGTACCGACGTTCGTAATGGGTGGGGTTACCGGTGTTATGCTGGCTTCTGCTCCTGCAGACTTCCAGTTCCATGACACATACTTTGTTGTAGCTCACTTCCACTACGTTATCGTTGGCGGTCTGGTATTCGGTCTGTTCGCCGGCCTTCACTACTGGTGGCCAAAAATGTTCGGCCGTATGCTGAACGAAACGCTGGGCAAATGGACGTTCTGGTTGTTCGCAATCGGCTTCCACATGACATTCTTCGTACAGCATTTCCTTGGATTGCTAGGTATGCAGCGGCGGATTGTCTCCTACTTGCCGAACCAGAACTTCGACGAGCTTAACTTCATCAGTACCATCGGTGCAATCTTGATGGGGATCGGCGTATTGCTCTTCTTGGCTAACATTGCCGTCACTACAAGAAAACCGGTTGGCGTTGCAGCGGATCCATGGGAAGATGGACGCACGCTCGAGTGGAGCATTCCGTCTCCACCGCCAGAGTACAACTTTAAGCAAATTCCGCTCGTTCGCGGCATTGACGCTTACTGGAAAGAGAAGATGGCAGGCAATAAAGAGATGACACCATCCGAGCCGGTTGGTCCGATCCACATGCCTTCGCCAAGCATCCTTCCGTTTGTGATGTCACTGGGTCTGTTTATCGCGGGTCTTGGTTTCATGTTTAGCACGGAAGACTTCTCGAATTCGTTCATGAGCTTAATCTTCAATAAATATATCGTTCTGATTGTTGGTCTTCTGATTACGTTCGCGGCAATGATCGCTCGTTCCCTGTACGATGATCATGGATATCACATCGAAGTTGAAGAACTGGAAGGGGAGGGTAAAGCATGAGTCACGCTGAACATGTAAACGGCGAACTTCCTCACGAGCCCGAGAAGGCAACACTCGAAGGCCGTAATAAGGTTCTTGGTTTCTGGCTCTTCCTCGGTGGAGAGGCCGTGCTCTTCGGTACGTTGTTTGCAACGTTCCTGGCGCTTCGCGGCCAGAACAACGAAGGTCCAACTGCTGCTGAGCTGTTTTCGCTTCCGATCACGGCAGCAGCAACGCTGATATTGCTTGTCAGTTCCTTGACCAGCGTGTTCGCCATTCAGGCGCTGCACCGTCATAATATCGAGAAGCTGAAGCTGTGGCTGATCGTGACCGTTGTCCTGGGTCTTGGATTCCTTGGCCTTGAGATTTATGAATTCTATGAATATGTTGTGCATGAATCGTTTAACATGAAGACGAGTGCATTCTCGTCTGCATTCTATACGCTGGTTGGCTTCCACGGCGCCCACGTTGCTTTCGGGGTCGTGTGGATCAGCCTGTTGATTGCTCAGCTGTACAGAAAAGGGTTAACCGTGGTTACAGCACCTAAGGTTTATGTGTCTGCTATGTACTGGCACTTTATCGACGTTGTATGGGTGTTCATCTTCTCGGTCGTATACCTTCTTGGAAAGGTGGGCTAAGGAATGACTGCGAATCAACAATCCAATGAGGGGCCTACAGTGAAACACCGCCATCGTGTGGAAGGTCCTGAGAAACACATTGTCGTCTTTATTTTCTCCATCGTCTTGACTGCGATTGCTTTTGCGGCTGTCGCAGCCGGTGGCATCAACACAGCATTTACGATCATCCTTTTGCTGGTTATGGCTGTGTTGCAGGTGTTCGTGCAAATGGGTTACTGGATGCACTTGAAGGACAAAGGGCATCTGATGCCAATCCTGTTCATGATTGGCGGCTTCTTCGTAGCTAGTACCTGTATTGTCATGGCACTGTTCTGGGTTTGGTGGTAAAATGAAAAAGAGGTGGGCTACTTCAGCCCCCTCTTTTTTTAAGTCGTAGGAAGGTGTCACAATTTCGACAGAATTTAACCCGTTTAGGGGAGGTTTTTGCATGCTGGGCTTAGAATATTTTAGTTTTGCAGATAAATGGAGTCCCTTGTTCCTGGCATTTATGCTGCTCGTTACGGCAGGCTACTTCCTGTTGACCGGGCCGCTAAGCAGTCGCTTTGAAGGGAGTGCTCCGGTTTCCGCAGGAAGGAAAACACTGTTTGTAGGCGGTATGCTAACGTTCTATCTCGCACAGGGTGGACCTATTGAACTGCTCGGGCATACAATGTTCTCGTTTCATATGGTCAGTATGGCCATGTCCTATCTAATGGCAGTGCCGCTCTTGATTCTGGGTATTCCTGTTTGGATGTGGCGCGCCTTCGACAAGGTCAATCCGTTTAAGAAGCTCGGTTTCCTTGCGCGTCCGATTGTTGCCGCGGTTCTGTTTAACGGCTTGTTTTCGTTTTACCACATCCCGGTCATCCATGACTTTGTCATGTTAAACTTCTGGGTGCACCGTCTGTATTACCTGATCCTGTTTATCGCCTCGCTGCTGATGTGGTGGGCCATCATTAAACCGATTCCGGAGAAGGACAATTCGTCAGGGCTTATGAAGATGGGATACATCTTTCTCAACATGGTCTTGCTGACACCGGCATGCGGGCTCATTATTTTCTCAAGCGAACCGATGTACGCAACTTATAGCGATCCAGTGGTATGGGCGAAGGCGATGGGCTATTGCGTTGCCGGCGATACCACCGCGTTGCTCAGCCAGTTCGGCGGGCCGGAGTTCTTCGGCTACCTGGAGCCAGCGATTGACCAGCGAGTGGGCGGGATCATCATGAAGTTTTTCCAGGAAATCATTTTTGCTTCGATGCTGGCCTATGTGTTCTTTCACTGGTACAAACGAGAAAATCAGGAAGACGATCCTTTGCCTGGCGAGATTCCTCCAGGCAAACTCAATCAGGCGTAACAGGATTTATTGAAGGGGGATCCATATGGATTGGTTTTTTATATTTCCCACGGTCAGTACAACGTTCATCGTCATCAGCGCCGTTCTGGTGGCGATTGGCTGGGGACTTATCATTAAAGGGAAGCGCGAGGCCCACAAGAAAGTGATGATCTGGGCGGCCATCGCAGCCGTCATCTTCTTTATCATCTATTCTTCGCGCACCGTATTCATCGGTAACACGTCATGGGGCGGACCTGATGACCTGAAGCCGTATTACCAGGTATTCCTGATCTTCCACATTGTACTGGCTACCGTAGCCGCTGTGTTCGGGATCACGACGCTGGTCCTCGGCTTCAAGGAGAAATTCTCCACGCACCGCAAGTGGGGCAAGGTTACGTCAATCATCTGGTTCTTTACGGCCATCACCGGCGTAGCCGTGTATACCTTGCTGTACCTGTTGTACCCGGGCGGACATACCCAGCCTGTATGGAAAGTCATATTTGGAATGTAATGGAGGAGAACACCCGTCAGAGAAATCTGGCGGGTGTTTTTTGTTTTGGCGGCTCAATTGTGGGCAGAGGAGGGGGGAGTGTATCCGTTCCGGTCGCTGTTGAAACCAGGAAACTGGGATTAGAGGAGGTGGTAGTTTCCCGGTTTCAAAGGCGAACGCCAGGTCTCCTCCACGGCTGCACTCCCCTTGAGCAGGGATGCTGTTGAGTGAGCCGCAGGGAAGGGAACACCCGATGGTTATCTCAGCCGGGTGTACTGTGTGGGCAGAGGAGGGTGAGTGTATCCGTTCCGGTCGCTGTTGAAACCAGGAAACTGGGATTAGAGGAGGTGGTAGTTTCCCGGTTTCAAAGGCGAACGCCAGGTCTCCTCCACGGCTACACTCCCCTTGAGCAGGATGTCCTTGAGTGAGCCGCAGGGAAGGGAACACCCGATGGTTATCTCAGCCGGGTGTATTGTGATGGCAGATGGGGGAGTGTATCCGTTCCGGTCGCTGTTGAAACCAGGAAACTGGGATTAGACGAGGTGGTGGTTTCCTGGTTTCAAAGGCGAACGCCAGGTCTCCTCCACGGCTACACTCCCCTTGTGCAGGGATGCTGTTGAGTGTGCCGCAGGGAAGGGAACACCCGATGGTTATCTCAGCCGGGTGTATTGTGTGGGCAGGAGGGGGAGTGTATCCGTTCCGGTCGCTGTTGAAACCAGGAAACTGGGATTAGAGGAGGTGGTAGTTTCCCGGTTTCAAAGGCGAACGCCAGGTCTCCTCCACGGCTGCACTCCCCTTGAGCAGGGATGCTGTTGAGTGAGCCGCCGCAGGGAAGGAACACCCGTGGTTATCTCAACCGGGTGTACTGTGTGGGCAGACGGGGAGTGAACCCGTTCCGGTCGCTGTTGAAACCAGGAAATTATAAAATTTTACAACTTCTATTGACACTGTTTATATGCACACTATATACTGTGTATAAAGATATACACAGTGAGCACAGTAATCACACTAAGCACAGTGTAACTCAGACTGTGATGATAGAACGAAATGAATGTATGAAGGAATGAAAGGGTGAGACGCATTGCAACAGGTTTTCCATAATGCGATGAAGATCGTGAAGAAAGACTTCGCAAGCGATAAGCTCCAAATCATATGGACGATACTGTTCATGCTGTACATGGGGTTTGCCACGAGCGTCGTCATAAACGTTCAGTTCGAGCATCTAGACGAATACAATAACCCGTTTGTCGATTTTATCATGGTGCTTTTTGCTCCTTTTGTAGGATTTTTATTTAACAGAAAGTCCTTCAAATATTTGAACGAGGATTCATACACCCGAATGCTGTACTTCTACCGGAGCATACCGGTGCCGGCTTCCGCTATTTTTGTTAGCCGGATCATTAATTCCCTGATCGCTTTTGCCATCAACAGCATCGTGTTTTACGGAATCATCTACGCTATAGGCAATCACCTAAGAAGCGTGATGGATATTCCAAGCTATATCGCCTTTATGCTGACATGGGTCGGGGTTGGATTTTTATTAACGGGACCTTATATTTACTGGGAAAGTATGAGCAGCGGCAAGGTGTATCTAAGGAATACCGTTATTTTGAATTTTTTCATTGCGGGATCGGTCGCTGTACTGAGCCTTCTGGGTTACAGCATATTCGAATTCTCAGCAAACGCCGCCATGCAATGGGGCCTGTTATCTCCGGTGATGTGGGGTGCGCTGATTGCGGGATTGGCGTCCATGCTGCTCATGAGCAAGTTAACCTACACGCGGCAGCAGACCAGGGATTTATCATGAAGGGCCTTAAGATGAATCCGTATGGCATGCAATGGCACGGGCTTATGTACAAAAGAAAAGCGAGGTGGTAAAAGGTGCGACTTCTGATACAGATCAATGAAAATAGCGCAGAGCCTTTATATCACCAGATTGAAACACAGCTGCGCTCGCTCATTATTAGCGGTCAAATCGAGGAGGGAACGTTATTGCCATCCATTAGGGAATTTGCCGGAGATCTGAAGTGTAGCGTCATTACGGTGCGCAGGGTGTATCAGGATCTTGAGAATGAAGGGCTGCTGCGAACGAGGCAAGGTACCGGAACTTTCGTTGCAGGCGTCGGCGACCAGGCCCGAGAACAATATAAACGCGATGCGGTCATTGAGGCATTAAGGGATGCTGTAGATAAAGGGCTTGCCGTTCAATTCAATGAAGAAGAGATGAAAGAGATGTTCATGGAAGTTGTCCGGGAAAAATATGATGCCAAAGGAGGTCGCTAACATTCCATGGAACCGCATGTTATTGAATTTCGTAATGTCATTAAACGGCGAAGAACGAAAACCATCGGCCCGATACAATTATCGATTCCCCAAGGATATATCGTTGCCCTGGTGGGGCCTAACGGCTCGGGAAAAAGCACGCTGCTGAATATGATGATGCAGACCGTGTTTCCGGACGAAGGCGAAATCACCTGGTTCGGCGAGTCTTACCGAGGAGAGCTTCCGGTCTCGATCCGTAAACAGATGGGATTCGTTCCTGAACAGCTAAGCATAGAAGAACAGCATATGACGGTGGATGAAGCGGCCAGCTTTCGCGCATCCTGGTATGACGATTGGGACGGTTATTTTTTCGATGAGCTTCTATCCCGGTTCGATGTCCCGCGGGGCGTCAAACTGCGCAAGATGTCCAAGGGGGAACGCCGCAAGTTCGAGATTGCCGCTGCTCTGGCGCCAAGGCCCAAGTTCCTGCTGCTGGATGAACCTTCCTCGGGCCTGGATCCCTTCGCCTGGAAGCTGATGATCGATCAGCTGCACAAAGTGATGAAGTCCATGGATACAACCATCGTGCTCTCCACCCATGTGGTGGATGAAATCCGGCGCCTGGCCGATTATGTTATTCTCATCCATCATGGGAAGATGCTCGGCATGGTGGAGAAGGATTCGCTGCTGGACAACTGGAGGGAATGCTGGATTCAGGGAGATGCCTCCATTGTAGAGGAGCTGCCGGGTATTCTGAGCTTTAAGCAAGAGACAGCGAGCACGATTTCTTTTATAACGACGGAATGCTTGGAAGTGGAGAGGATCTTGCAGTCTGCAGGCATCCCGTTTATTCAGACCCGTTCCCTGGAGCTGGATGAAGTGCTTCGATTATGGATTGACGGAAACATGCCTGCCAATGTGCAGAACTAGGATAGAGAGGGGTTTTTAAAAGATGCAACGATTGCAATTAGACAATGTAGTTAAGATTTATGCAGACAAAACGGCAGTAAACCGGATTTCGCTTCAGGTTGAGGAAGGTGAAATCTACGGGCTGCTCGGGGCGAACGGCGCCGGCAAAACCACCACCATGCGGATGGTGCTTGGACTGATCTACCCGGATGACGGTACGATCCTGTACAACGGAAAGCCTTACAACAAGGAACTTCGCCACATTATGGGGTACTTGCCGGAAGAACGCGGGTTATACCCGAAAGTGAAGGTCAGCGAGCAAATTTCCTACTTGGCTCAGCTGCGGGGCATGTCTGCAAAAGACGCCGACAAGAGTTTGAAGTACTGGCTGGAACGGTTTGAAGTTCCCGACTATTACGACAAGAAGATCGAAGAGCTGTCCAAGGGTAATCAGCAAAAAATGGGCTTTATCGCAGCGGTTGTCCATGACCCGCAAATTCTCATTCTCGACGAAGCCTTCAGCGGACTGGATCCGGTTAACGTCGAGCTTCTGAAATCAACGGTAAAAGAACTCCGAGACAAAGGAACGAGCATTCTGTTCTCCACTCACCGGATGGAACACGTTGAGGAACTGTGCAAAAACATTACGATTCTCCATCGCTCCAATACGGTGGTAAAAGGGAATTTGAAGGATATCAAATCCAAGTATCCTCGTGAAGAGGTGGTGCTCGGTACGTCCGGTGAAGTTCGGGGGCTTGAAGCCCTGCCTGGCGTAACGGCGGTGGAGCGCAAAGAGGACGGCTACTCCATCCGGATCAGTCAGGTTGATGCAGCGCAGAACATTTTGAATACGGCCATGTCGCAAAGCACGATCCATCGGTTTGAAGTGAAGGAGCCGACACTCAATCAAATCTTCATAAAGGCGGTAGGTGAATCCAATGAATAATATGTGGACCGTTATCCGATTTACGTTCATGAATAAAGTAAGAACGAAGTCGTTTCTCGTTTCAACCTTGATATTTGCACTCATTATTACGATCGGGATCAATCTTCCTTTTCTGATCCAAATGTTTACGGGGGATAAGGCTGGATCCGACGAGACCACCCGCATCGGGCTGGTATATGGACAAGAACAAACGCTTGCCGAACAATTGGAGACCACTTGGAGCAGCTTACCGGCCAATTCCTACGAATTCGTCAAATACGAAACGACAGATGAAGCTGCCCTGAATCAAGACATTAAAGACGGCGTAATCGAAGGTTATTTGAAATTTGAAGCGCAGGAAGGCAATACGTTCCCAACCGTGGTCTACAGCTCCGAAGACGAGGCCATGAGCCCGGAACTGCAATCCAATCTGCAAGCAGCGCTGCAGGTGGCGAAGACGCGCAGCATCGTAGAAGGACTCAATTTGTCCGATGCCCAGATCAATGAACTGAACACGCCGGTTCAGATTGACGCCCGCAGCATTAGCACGAATCCATCAGGCGATGCAGACGGGGCTTCGGATGAGAAGGAAGGGGCTTCCGAGGTTATCAACTACATTGTGGTTTACGCTCTGATTATTCTGTTCTTCTTCACCTTGATGGGTACGGGCAACATGATCGCATCCGAAGTGACGACAGAGAAGAGCTCCCGCATTATGGAGATCTTGATTACAAGCGTATCTCCGCTGAGCCAAATGTTTGGCAAGGTCATCGGCATGTTCCTGCTGGGACTGTCGCAGATCGCCGCATTCGGCATCGTGGCCGCCGTGAACCTGATGCTTCCGCACAACCTGGATACATTGAAGGAGATGAATCTCGACCTGAGCGCGATCGATCCGATGCTGCTGGTGTTCGGTTTAATCTTCTACATCCTTGGCTATTTCTTGTATGCGATGCTTTATGCGGCCATTGGTTCGATCGTCAGCCGTACCGAGGATTTAGGGCAGGCGGTCATGCCGATTACGATGCTGTCGCTGGTGGCGTTCTATATCGCGATCTTTAGCCTGAGCGCTCCAAACTCGATGCTGATGAAGGTGTCCTCGTACATTCCGTTCATCTCGCCGACCACGATTCTGGTACGGATCGGACTAGGCGACATTACCGTATGGGAGATTCTGCTCTCGCTGGCGATCCTGATCGTGGCCATTCTCGTCTTCGGCTGGCTGGCTGCGAAAATCTATCGCACCGGCGTCCTGATGTACGGTAAACGCCCTACGTTCAAGGAGCTTCGAAAAGCAATGAAAGCATACAAGATGTAAAGCGCTGCAAGTAGTCTTTGGGCTGCTGGAACAAAAAAAGTAGAGTTAACGGGGGCGCCATACCGACGTCGGTATGGCGGACATAACCCCATAAAACGGCTATTCTTTATCGCACCAGACTACACCAAAATAAAGGAGTTTACATACATGAAAAATTGGAAACGCATGCTCTTGTCTCTCACGATTTCGGCGGGATTGCTTGCCACGTCAGTGCCTGCCATGGCAGCGCCGCAGCAGCCGGCTGTGAAAGTGAATAACCAAGTTGTCGAATATTCGCTTGGCACACCGGTTATAGAAAAAGGCACGACGCTTGTTCCGCTTAGAAGCACGCTCCAGGCTCTGGACGTGAAGCTGACGGGGGCTGCAGATGATACCATTACTGCGGTGGTGGACGGTAAGACCATTACCTTAAAAGGCAAACTGAAACGAATCAATGGCGTAACTTATGCGCCCATTCGGGTTGTCGGGGACGCAGCCGGCTATGAGGTCAAATGGAATGCAGCAAGCCGTACCGTTCTGCTAGTTTCCAAGGCGACGGAAACCGCGCAGACCGGCGGCCGCGGGTTTATGTGGGAAGTAGAGAGCAACGGGAATACTGTGTACCTGGTGGGCTCTATGCATATCGCGGATGACAGCTTCTACCCGCTGCGTCCAGAATTTGAGGAAGCCTTTGCCGAAGCAGACTATCTCGGTGTCGAGGTTGATGTCAGCAAAGCAGCTGACGAAGCGCAGCAGCAGTTGATCATGGATATGGGCATGTATAAGGATGGAACAACGCTCAAGGATCATGTGTCCAGCGAGACGTACGCCAAGCTAGGCAAAATCCTGACGGAGAGCGGTATGAAGCCGAATGCCTTGGATGTATTCAAGCCTTGGGTAGTGGAAACCACGATCAGCAGCTTGAAAGCGGTGAAGGCTGGATACGAAGCCGCTGCTGGAATCGATCTGTATTTCGTCCAGAAAGCGATCGAGCGCAAGATTCCGGTAATCGAGCTAGAATCCTATGAATTGCAGCTCGGCATGTTTAATGGCTTCTCCAAAGAGCTGCAAGAAAAGAATCTCAACATCGCCTTGGATAATTTCGACGTCCTGGATGACGGTGTGGAGCAATTGGCTGAAATGTGGAAGACGGGTAATGATGAGGCGCTGCTGGAGTTCACCAACAGCATGGCCGCTGATGAGGAATACAACAAAGCGATGCTGATTGACCGAAACATCGGCATGGCCGAGAAAATCGACGGATACCTGAAGAACGGCAAAAAAGAAGAGTACTTCATCGTGGTTGGCGCAGCCCACTATCTGGGTGAGCATGGCATCGTGAAGCTGCTTGAGGATAAAGGCTATACCGTTGTTCGTAAATAGATAAAAGCCATCGCTTGCGAATTATGACTCGATTCTAACATTCAAAAAACGAAAACCCTCCAATGATCGAATGACGATCATTGGAAGGTTTTTTGTTGTTTCCGTATTTTATTACATAACTAGAAGCTGTTCCAGCAGCCCCTACAGCAGCAATATGGCAGCGCCGATCATCGGGGTAAGGACCATGCAGGTTTTCAGCCAGACAACGGGTACGCGCTTCGTAAATTTTGCTCCGACGTACGACCCGGACATCGTCCCGACCACAACGGCGGCGAGCAGTTGAACATCCAGGTATCCGATGGAGAAGTATCCGGCGCCTCCGGCCAGCGCAATCGGCATAATGACCAGCATGGTCGTACCGGCAGCAAAGCGCAGCGACATGCCGAGGACAAGCATGAGCCCGATCTGGATGAACGGGGTGGAGCCGATTCCGAACAAACCCGATAAGGCACCGGTGATCAGTCCGATGAGCAGCGCCTGCAGCCAGTACCGGAAACCCTGGACAATCGGTGGAGCCGAGACCTCGGAAGCCTGGGACCGCCGAGAGACGTACAACATCCTGAACCATAAGGCCAGTCCGGAGGCGAAGAGCATCCCGGATGTCATAAAGCCCAGTTGATACTCGGGAATCAGCGAGGACCAGCCTGAGCTGACCCACGCCCCTGCCGCACCGGCTAAGCCGACGACGGCACCCGTTCTCAGCACCATATTCCCTTCACGATAATGACTGACCGAACCGGAAAGCGACGAGAAGAACATCGCTGCCAGTGCGGTACCCAGCGCGGTATGGATGGGATAACCGAATACGACCGTCAGGATGGAAATAATAAAACCCGATCCGCCTGCGCCCACGAAACCGAGGAGTAGTCCGAGCAGCACCATAACGAGGGCGATTTGGATCAACAACATCAGGCCATCCTCCAAACCTGATGGGGCACGCCGATTCCGGCCGGAACCGGCAGGTCCTCTCGAACGCAGCTGTTTTGGTCCAGTACCATGGTGGGGTGCCCGCTCCCATAGACGGGCCAAGCCGGCAGCGCACGAATATTCGGCTCTCCGCTTTGTACGAATGCGACCCATGCTTCCCGCATGGCGCGTGCCAGCGCATAGCTCTCGGCGGCTACGGAATAGGGATCCTCATTGGAGTGCCATTCAGCGGGCATCGCATTTCGGTTGAATGCCGCGCCGATGAGACTGCCTTCATACCCGTGTATCGCGCCGAGCGAGCCGCCGCATTGGAGCCGATACATCCATACAGGAGTTCCTGACGATGCCACGGCTTCTGCAAACTGCATCGCTCCGATCGTATAGAGATGTTCGGTCAATGCTTTGCTCCACGCTTCACCCGATGCCATCGATTGCTCATAACAAGCATAAGCATTCCACGCCACAGCGGCATTCTCTCCGAAGAATCGTTCGAGCGTCTCGAAAGCCGGGGACTGAAGCGCCGGATCGTTATGGATAAAAATAGCCGCTTCATTCTCATTCGTGCCGATCAGCAGCGGCGGAAGGCCGGCGTTCCCGGCTAGACTCGCCAGTGGATCCAACGGAATGACATGGCCGTCGGCAACCGGGCCGAACATATGCAGGCTGCGCGAGGTGTCGGAGCCGATTGCCGACTGCGCTTCGATGATTCTCTCCGCAGGAAGTTCAAGCAGCTGATGCGCCTGTGCTTGCGGTAACCCCAGCTCTTCAAGCAGCCTAAGAGTCGTGACATTGGCGGTTTGGCAATCCCGTATCGACTGCGTTGCGCCGCTTTGGGCAATGGCCCGGTGAAATAAGCCCTGTGCCGCTTCCATCACGTAGAGGGTGGCGGTACATTTGGCCCCGGCAGAATTGCCGATGACGGTTACCCGCGACGGGTCGCCGCCAAAAGCGGCAATATTCAACCGAACCCATCGGAGGGCAGCTATGATATCAAGCATGCCATGGTTTCCGGAGGTTTCATACTCGTTGCCGAGCAGGTCTCCCAAATACAAAAAACCTAACGCACCAATCCGGTAATTGATCGATACGTAGACGATCCCATCCTCTGCTGCGTAGCGGGATCCATCGCAATCCGCTCCGTTTCCCGACACGAACCCGCCGCCATGGATATAAACCATGACCGGTTTTAATTTCTCGCTGACGCCCGTTGTCCACACATTTAAGTTTAGGCAATCCTCGGACTGAACAAGCCCGGGCACGTTCCCGTTCGGCTGATGCTGCTGGGGGGCGATCGGCCCGAATTGCTTGCACGGCCTTACGCCCGTCCAAGCGAGCGGAGGGGCCGGAGGCTTGAATCTGCGATTGCCTACAGGTGCGGCAGCATAGGGGATGCCCCGGAATACATGCACGCCGTTTAAATCGGCGCCTTCCACTGTGCCTGATAATGTTTGCACGATCAAGTCGACCGTCTCCTATCCTTACAAGATGAGATTATTATATCTTGTTTCTATGATGAGCCCTAATATATATTAGATTATATAAATGATAACTGATAAGTTATGTATCAAAGAAAGTTGGAATGAGATGGAACTGTTGCAATTAAAGTATTTTCAGACTGCTGCCCGGATGCAGCACATGACGAAAGCAGCCCATAGCCTTCATATATCGCAGCCGGCATTAAGCAAAATGATCGCATCGCTAGAAACCGAGCTGGGAACCAAGCTGTTCGAGCGGGAACGCAAATCCATACGTCTGAACGAGCATGGCAAGCTGTTTCTCCATCAAGTGGATATGGCGCTGCAGGCGCTGGAGGACGGAAAGCTGCAGCTGCAGGATGCCAGCAGCAGCACCTCCGCCGCCATCACGCTCGATGTGCGCGTCTCCTCGCATTTGCTGCCGGATCTATTGGCTGATTTTCGCAAAGAATGCCCGAATGCCGAGTTCCAATTGCAGCAGCATGTTTTGTCATCCGTAGGGATGCCGAGCTTCGATTTATGCCTGTCCGATGGCGCAGAGCCGCCGAAGGGAACGACCTCGGTGTGCTTGCTCGAAGAGGAGATCGTGGTTGCGGTACCCGCTGACCATCCGCTTGCGGATCGAGATCGGGTCAGCTTGCGGGAGCTTAAGGAAGAGAGCTTCATTACGCTGCCTCCGGGCAAATCGCTGCGTGAAACGACCGATGCGTTCTGCCGCCTTGCCGGCTTTACCCCCCGCATCCGATTCGAGAGCGACGACCCCGCCACCGTCCGCGGTCTCATTCGAGCGGGTCAGGGCGTCGCCTTCCTGCCGGTCGTGACATGGGGCGGATCAACCGGACCCGATGTCGTCCAGCTGAGGCTCGAAGAAAGCTGGTGCAAGCGCTCGATTTCCTTGTCTTGGCCCAAGGACCGATACCTTATGCAGACGGCGGTGCTGTTCCGGGATTTTGCCATTCGGTACTTTGCTCGGCTGGCCGAATCGCACCGGCAGAACATGGCTCGGAGAGAGCTCTAGCCTGTACCGACCTGACCGTCCACGGCGTGAGATTTTAGTGAATTGAAAAGCGAAAAGGAGCGTCACAAGTGGAAACCAAACAGCCTCCCAGGCTAACCAATGAGGATTACCGATTGCAGCCTCGCGCGCCTGTTCAAGTATTTCACGGCATTCATCCGGGGACGATTCCGCTGCATTGGCATGAATTTTACGAGCTGAGTTATGTAGTTGGGGGAGAAGGGGAGCATAGGCTCAACGGCTCCGCGTATCCGCTGTCTTCCGGAACCCTCTTCCTGCTGACGCCGGCCGACTTCCATGAGCTGGTGTCCAAGGAAGAAAAGCCTCTCGAAATATACAATGTCATTTTTACCGAGGCCATGATGGACGATAACCTGTATCACTGGTTGTTCGGAGGCAAGCTGGTGCTGCATGCACAGCTCGAGGAGATGCAGCACCGGCAGATATTCGCCGATTATGAACGGATGAGGGAAGAAACCGGAGCTTCGCGCGAAGGCAGCGAGATCGCGATTCGGGCTACGCTTCAGCGGCTGTTGGTGGATCTGAATCGGGGCAGTACCGCAAACTGCGCTTTGCCCACGAACGGGACCGGGAATCGGCAGCTCAACGTAAACCTGCAAAGGGCCTTGATCTACATTCACCACCACTTCCGGGAAGATTTGAGATTGGAAGATGCGGCCGCACAGGCCCAATACTCGGCTACGTATTTCAGCGAGTGTTTCTCGAAGTCCGTGGGACAGTCTTTTCAGCGTTACCTGCAAAATGTCAGAATGCAATTTGCCGAATCGCTGCTTCGGGCTTCCTCGCTGCCCGTCACCGAAATTTGTTACGCCTCCGGCTTCAATACGTTAGGGCATTTCGAGAGGGTGTTTCGTCAGCGAAAAGGGATGTCCCCCAGGCAGTACCGCCATCATGCAGGGATAGCCGAAGATATGCAGTATTTTTCCTAACGAATGCGCAGTATGGCTGTCACCGTCCGGGATATAATGGCCTCAGTTGGTGAAATTTCTACTTGACTGGAGGTTATGATGATGACAACGCAAGCGCTTTCGAAGCAGGAAGTTGAGTTTTATAAGGAGAACGGGTATTACCTATACCGGAAACCGCTCTTTAGCGCCGAAAAAATGCAGGTACTGACCTCCATCTTTGAAGAACAGCTCGAGGAGAAGGGCAGCAAGCTATCGGACGAACTGGATACCCCGCATTTCCGTGACGAAAGGCTGCTGGATTTCCTATTGGCCGATGAAGTGCTTGATCTGGTTGAACCGATCATCGGACCGAATATCGGGCTGTGGTCGAGCCATTTTATCTGCAAAGATCCGCATATCGGACGCGCTACGCCTTGGCATGAGGATTCGGCCTACTGGAACGGAAGATTAAGCAGCTTCGACAAGATTATCACCGTATGGCTGGCAATCGACCGCAGCTGGAAGGAAAATGGATGCATGCGCGTCATTCCGGGCACGCATCATAGCGGGTTCTCGGACTATGAGGAGGTGGACGGGACAAAGAATTTGTTCGACACCCAAATCAAGACCGGCTCGGTTGACGAGTCTAGGGCGGTTTATTTCGAACTGGAGCCAGGGGAATGCTCGCTTCACGATTCGCGCATCATTCATGGCGCGGCGCCGAATACAAGCCCGTACCGGCGCTGCGGGTACACCATGCGGTATTTCTCGACGGACGCGCTGGTTTATCCGGATAAGAATCCCGGTTTTAAGGTGTGGCTGGCCCGTGGAAAGAACATCGCCGGAACGAAATTCGTCAACGAATAACCCGGATGGGGATAAAGGAGCGTGCACGAATTGAACATTCAGCTGTATAAGGCCCTGTGGGGCATGGAGGGAAGCTGCAGGGACCAATTGACGAGGGCTGCACAGGCCGGTTACGCGGGAATTGAAGCTCCGCTGCCGCCGGCGAATCTGGAAGCCGAATTTAAGGATTTGCTGGAGGAATTTCAGCTTCATTACATTGCCCAGGTGACTACATCCGTGCCCCATCAAGACACCTTTGCCGAGCAGGCGCGCCGGGCCGCAGCCTTCGGCCCGAAGCTGATCGTGTCCCATAGCGCCCGGGATGGCATGAAGATCGAGGAGCAGCTGCGTTTTTTCGAGGCTGCGCTGAAAATAGAGCAGGAGGTCGGCATCACCATCGGGCACGAAACCCACCGGTCGCGGGCGATGTTCACGCCGTGGACGACGCGCACCTTGCTGGAGGAGTTCCCGGAGCTGAGCATTACGGCCGATTTCAGCCACTGGTGCTGCGTGACCGAGTCCTTGCTGGAGGACTATGCGGAAGACATGGAAACCGCCATACGCCGGACCGTCCATATTCACGCGCGCGTAGGCTACGCTCAGGGCCCGCAGGTTCCCCATCCCGGGGCGCCTGAATACGGCCGGGAGCTGACAGTCTTTGAAGCCTGGTGGTCACGCATTGTCCAATACCGAAGAGAGCAAGGGTTCAGTCACACCAGCATAACGCCTGAATTTGGTCCGGCCGGGTACATGCACACCCTCCCTTTCACAGGGGCTCCCGTCGCGGATCTCTGGGACGTAAACGAGTGGATGGCCAAACGTATTTCGGAACGGTTGGCGCCATAAATAAGAAACGAGAACAAGCCGGACCGTATAAAGGTTCCGGCTTGTTATTCGTTTCTTTGGGAAAGCCATCCCTGTAACCACTCATACACTCGCAGCCAGCCATCCAAGCATGCCCCGGACCAAGCACCAGGCCCCTCAGGGAGGGACCCGCGCACACGATGTACAAAGGAACCATATTGGGATGCTGTTGGAGCCGTCTGAAGCTTCCCGCCTCACCTTACCGCGTTAAAATAAAACGATGCCGGCAGCGCCGGCCATAAGGAGAATCAACAACGGGTGGAGTTTGTATTTGAGCAGGAGAAATAAACAAGCTCCGCAAATCAGCAGCGTGGGAATGAGTCCGCTTAATACCCCGTCGCCCTCATCGGGATAACCAAAATGAATGGCCGCATAGACGATGAGTCCGGTCGTGACCGGACGCAAGCCGTATAACGAAGATTTCACCCATGGATTCCCCCGCATGCGGTAGAAGAAGGCGGAGAGCATCACGATGACGACCAGCGACGGCAGGATGATGCCGGCGGTCGAGACGACGGCCCCGGCATAGCCGGCGGTCTGATAGCCGATCAGCGTGGCGGCATTGGTGGCGATCGACCCGGGTGCCATGCCGGCCAGCGCCACGGTCTGCTGGAATTCCGCTGCGGTCAGCAGCCCTTTTTCCGTGATCTCCTTCTGAATGACCGGGATAACCGCATAACCGCCGCCAAAAGACACAAGGCCTACGCCAATAAATATCATGAACAAGTCCCAATACATTTCCTTCGCCCCGATTCGTTTCGCTCAAATGTAATATTCCAATTCCGGGCAGCTGTCGGCCGCAGCCTTCTTCTCGGTATCCGCTCGAAGCCCCAGCCGTATTTTGATCTGGATGACGGCCATGCCGCCGAGCAGGCTAAGCGCAATCAGATAGAGGGGATGGAGGCCGGTGAACAGCATCACGGATACGGTGGCAAGGGCGGTGATCGTTGTGGTGGCATCAAAGACGGCATATTTGGCCATCCGGTAAGCAGCCACCGCGATCAGCGCGATGATGGCGCCGTGCATCCCCTTTAAAGCCGCTTCAACCTTGGGCTGATCCCGGAAAAATACCGCAGCCGTGCTGATCAGGAGCACGATGATAAATGTGGGGCATGTCACGCCCAGCACGGCCGAAACGGCCCCGGCCAAGCCGGCTTGGCGGTGCCCGATCATGGCGGCGGCATTCACGCCGACGCCGCCGGGAGCGGAACCGGCAAGCGAGATCAGCTCGCCGATTTCCTCCTCGTTCACCCATTTTTTCTTGCTCACCACTTCGCGCTCAATCATGGGCAGCATCGCGTATCCGCCTCCGAAGGTGGAAGGGCCGATGCGAAAGAAGGTCCAGAATAGCCGGGCCAGAAGCGTTATTTGTTCTTTCGCCCGGTTCATGTACGCGTTTAACTTCTGCATTAGGCGTGATGGATTCTCGGCATCGGCATCGGCTCCTTGCCAAGCTCGGCCCAGATATATTTAAGCAGCAGCTCCGCCTTCAGCTGCTCATATCCCGGTTCGTCCCACAAATTGTGCAGTTCTCCGGGATCTGCCTCAAGGTCAAACAGCTCGCCGTAGGTTTGATTGTAATAAACGGTGATTTTATAACGCTGCTCGATGTACGTTTTTTGATGAATCGTTGAAGGCTCATGCCGGAATTCGCAGAGGGCGTGCTGCCTTGCGGTATCGACGGCTCCGAGCCACACGTCCTTTTGGTCGATGCCCGTCATCGCGTGCGGGACCGGTATGCCGCAGAAGGATAGGAAGGTCGGGGCCAGATCGACCAGAGACTGTATTGCATTCGACCTTTTCCCGGCGGGCACCTGCCCCGGATAACGCACAATGAACGGAAGCTTGATCAAATCCTCGTAATGGAACCCGCCCTTGGCTTGAAGGCCGTGCTGGCCGAAGAAATGTCCGTGATCGGTGGTGAAGACAACGATCGTATTCTCCGACAGTCCCAGTTCGTCCAGTCTATCGAGTATTTTGCCGATATATTTATCCATCATGCTGATCATGCCGTAATACACGGCGACCAGCTTTTTCTTGTCGTATTCCGTTAACCTGGATTTCGAGCCGTATTCGTAATAGTGATGGGAACGGTAACCGTGAATGCCGAACCCGGTCTCAGCGAGATGCGAAAAATCGGGCTCCTCTTCCTGAGTCAATCCGAAATGCGGCGGATTCCGGTCATGCTCTCCGGGCGTCAGGGACGGGATCGTGAGTTTCTCCGGATCATACATCGAATCCCAAGGCTCCGGCACCAAATATTCCGGGTGCGGGTCGAAGAAGCTTGCCCACAAAAAGAATGGCTCTTCCGCCTTCTTGTACTGGTCCAAAAGCGTGTGGGTCCGCTCGGCGATCCAGGTATTGTAGTGGTATTTTTCCGGGATGGGCCATGTGTATGTTTGGGTAGGATCCATGGTTCCCGTAGGCGGCAGGAAGTAATCCCGCCAATTGGCGCATCCTTGCTCCTCGAGCCATAGGGCATAATGTTGTCCGACATGGGCCTCGTTCGTATGGTTGCGGGCCAGCTCGACGTGATCGAATCCGTAAAAAGGACCGTGAAAATCTCGCCAATACGCCAAATCCTGAAGGATCGGGTAGGCCTCCACGGATGGGTAATCTTCGGTTGATTTCAACGGCTGAAAATGCGCTTTTCCCACCAGTGCGGTCCGGTAGCCTGCGTCTTGGAAGCTTTCGCCCACGGTATGGCGGTCTTCCAGCAGCTTTGTTCCCAAGGTCCAGGCTCCATGCTGACTCGGGTACTGCCCCGTAATGATGGAAGCCCGGCTCGGCGTGCAGGTCGGATTGGGACAGTACGCCCGTTCGAACGTCGTACCTTGACGCGCGAGGCGGTCCAGGTTCGGCGTAGAGATTTCAGGCTGAAACGCGCCGATCGTATTCCAATGCTGCTGATCGCTAGTGATTAGCAAAATGTTAGGTCTTCTCGACAAGTGTAATCCCCTCCTAGTATGGATGATATTGAAAAATAGGGGTTATCAAAATAGCACCGTGTTATATTTTTGTTGTCATTTTGTTATTCTTGATGAAAGAATGAAGGGAAGAGGGGGAAGTCGAGTTGCAGGAGTACGAATACGAGTATGCCGAGTTTATCTACTATACGCCGGGATATTTGGATAAAGAAGCACAGATCTGGCCCGTCCGGGCGGGGCGAAGTTTAGCCAAGCCCAATTACAGGGTCGGGCCGAAACGGATCGAGTGTTACAGTCTGCACTTCGTGCATGAGGGAACGGTGCGGCTGGAGTTCGACGGCAAACGAGTGGATCTGCAGAAGAATGATCTGTTCTGCCTGTTTCCGGGCCGGACCTATTACTATCACCTGCTTCCCTCGGATGCACCGCTCCGGATGAGCTGGCTGGCCTTGGACGGAAACAGGGTCGGGCCGCTGCTCGAGCTGGCCGGCTTGGTGCCGGAAAGCCCGTTCGGCAGACAAATGATATCCTCCCGGGTCGAAGAGTCCGCCGAACGCGTGATTGATGCATTGGCCGGCGTCGAGCGCTGGAAGCCGTCGGTATCGCTGGAACTGCACGGCTTGGTTTATGGTCTGCTCGCGGGCATGGTTCCCGATGCGGCTTCCGCAGAGCCGACGGAGCTTGCGGGATGGATTCACGAGTGTTTGGATTACATGGAATTGCATGCTACCGAGGGAATTTCCGTACAGCAGGTTGCCGAATTCGCGGGGGTGCACCGCTCGTACTTCTCCAATATGTTCGCGAGTCAGGTCGGAATGCCCCCCCTGAAGTACCTTCAGCGCATCCGAATGGAAAAGGCCAAACGGTTACTAGCGGAAACGGACGCCACGATCACCGAGATTGCCCTGTCCCTGGGCTATCCCAATTTGTATTCATTCACCCGGGCGTTCAAGATTTACTTCAAGGTGCCGCCCATAACGATGCGTGAAAATCCATGCTGATTTCTGGAAGCGTTATATACTTTTGAAAACGGTTACGGCCCGGTTCTACTGAACCTAAAAAAGGAGACACTCGCCATGAAGCTCTCTACGATTCAAAGATGGCTATCGCCCAGACGTAGCATTCAAGGGAAAATCTTCATTGCGTTCAGTGCGGTTACGCTCGTGTCCATCGTCTCCATTACGGTCATCGTGTATATGAGCATGCGCGAGACGATCATGCAAAATGCCGTCACCTCGGTTTCGGACAGCATCCGGCAGGCGGATGAATCGCTGAATATGATGCTGGAGGAAATCGACCGGCTGAACACCGTCGTGGTGACCAACAAAAACACGGTGATCGACACGCTGCTGAGCCCCCATGAAGAGATTAGTTATGAATGGTTTCAGGAACAGAAGCGGATCGACGAGTTTCTCTCCGTTCTGATCGATTACAAGCCCTATATTTCGCGAATTGCGGTGGTCGGTTTGAACGGGAAGGTGTATTTCTCGGGCGGTCCTTGGCTGGACAAGACGGTTTTGGGCAGCCCCATGATGGATTACATGCTCCACAACGGATCGCGCCATGCCTATTTCAAGCAGTCGGGCGTATCGGATGCCATCACGATCGGCCGGGAGATTCGATATAACCGCGAAACGATCGGAGTGGTCATGGTGGATTTGAATTATGATTTTATCCAAAAAACATACGGCGTGAAGCCGACCACCGACAGCATGATTTATGTGCTGGACAAGCAGGGCGGTTTCGTCTATGAAGCCGAATCGGCGCCAGCCTTCGCCCCGTCGTTCGATAAGATTCTCCGCATTCATCCGGACCTTGCAGGGAATGGGGATGCCATCAAGCAAAGCATAGACGGCCGAGATTACATCGTTGTGAGCCGTCAATCCGGGTATACGGGATGGAGCACCCTGGCCCTGATACCAATGGACTCGCTGCTGAGCGAATCGGCAAGGCTCCGCAAACTGTTGGCGGAGGTATCCATCATCGTGTTTATCGTTGTCCTGATCGCTTCGCTGCAGGTATCTTCCCGAATCACCCTCAACATAAGGCGATTGAAATCCCTGATGATGTTCGTGAAGGAAGGGAATCTGACGTTTCCGAAAAAGGAAATCAAAAGCGAGGACGAGACCGGACAGCTGTACCGCGTCTTCATCAGCATGGTGGAGGATTTGAAGCGGCTGCTGGAAGGGATCCGGGTCAGCGAGAAAGAGAAGCGGGAGGCCGAATTAACGGCGCTACAGGCGCAGATTCATCCTCATTTTTTATACAATTCGCTGAATACCATCAAGTATTTGGCCAAGATGAACGGCGTGCCGAATATCGAAGAGGTGTCCGGATCGTTGATTGAGCTCATGCGCGGCGTTTTGGGCAATTCGAGCGAATTTTTAACGGTTCAAGAGGAGCTGGATTATGTAGAACGCTATATCTCCATCGTGAAGTACAGGTATATGGAGCCGATCCGGATGGTCACCCAGGTGGAGGACGATGCTTTGCTGGAATGCCGGGTCCTGAAGCTGATGCTGCAGCCCCTCGTGGAAAATGCCATCATTCATGGCATCGGACCGCTGGAGCAGGAGGGACTCGTGCTGATACGCGTATGTGAAGAGGGAAGCGACCTCAAGATTGAAGTGATCGACAATGGCAAGGGGATGACGGCGGGGCAGCAGGAACAACTGTTGGGGGAGACGGGCAAGAACGGGAACACGTCCCGTTTCAGCGGCATGGGGGTACGCAATGTGCATGAGCGGATCGTTCACATGTACGGCGATGGCTACGGCGTCAAATTGTACAGTGAGCCGGGTTTATATACGAAGGCCGAGATTCGGCTTCCGAACATAGTGGAGAATAAGGATAAATCCCGACAAGAGGTGATATAAGGCCATGTTTCAAGTGCTGCTTGTTGACGACGAACCGCTGGTGCGGCATGATCTGCGAACGCTGTTGGACTGGAATGAGCATGGATTCGAATTATGCGGCCAAGCGCATAACGGCATCATGGCGCTCGCGATGATCGAGCAGTCTCCTCCGCATATCGCGATTATAGACGTGAATATGCCGGAAATGAACGGCGTGGAGCTCAATCGGGCGATTAAGGCACGGTTTCCGTCCATTCAGACGATCATGCTCAGCAGCTTTGATGATTATGACTACGTGCGGGAGTGCCTGAAGAACGGCTCCATCGATTATTTATTGAAGCATCGGCTGGACGGTGCGACGCTTGCTGCCCTGCTTAACAAAGCGGTCCTTGAATTGCGCCAGGCGGATCGGCTGCCGGAAGAGAGCGAGGCCCGCAAGGTTAAGACCGAGCGGATAAATCCCGTGCACATCCGCGACTATATCGTGCATCTGGTCAGGGGACGGAAGGAGGCCACCCTGGAGGTTGAGGCGTTTTCGCGAGAAAACGGCCTGTACACCGGTGCGTCAAGCTATGCGGCCGCGGCCCTGCAGATTGTTCCGTTCCTGCTGCTGACGGAGTCGTACAGCGACGTGCAGACGAATCGGCTGGTTCAGCAGGTGGTCGATATGATGCAGCAGAGCCTTGGCGATATCCGGGAGCGGACGGCAGCTTATGTGGAGGATGGACGCTTCATGATCGTGTTTGCGTTTAAGGAACGGAGCGAACATGCCATAAAGAGCGAAATCGACGGACAGATGAGGAAGCTTCAGCATGCGCTTGAGATGTTCCTCAATTTAAAATGCGTAAGCGCCGTCGGACATGTGTGCACCAGCCTGACCCAACTCGGCACAAGCTACGGCTCCGCCGAACGGCTACTCGACGCTTCCCGCTCGGAGCCGTCCGGCAACAGCGCGGCCCTCAGGATGCCCGGCCGGGCCGGCGGGCTTGCCGATGAATACCACCAGCGGGTGTCTCTAACGATCGAGGAGCACAAACAGCTGCTGCTTTCGATTGAACGACTGGACATCGAAGGCGTGCACGGTTTAATCGATTCTGTTTTTGCTTCCATCCACCATCTGCCGATCCATTCGCATACGGTCCAGATGATGGTCAGCGAGCTCATGCAAACCGGGGACAAGGCTTTGAAAACCTGGATGCCAGGGACGGAAGACGCCAAGGTAAAGCTCCCGTCCCGAAGCGAGCTCGGAAGGATCGGCAGCGTCGGGGAGCTGGTGCAGTGGCTGCAATCCTTCTATGCAGGCTTGCTCGGACTGCTGAAGCAGCATCGGGCGGGAGGGCCTTATTCCCGGCATGTCACGCAGGCCATACACTTTATTCTGGAGCGGTACCCGGGTTATGTGACGCTGGAGCTTGCCGCGGGCGCCATCGGCCTGAACTCTTCCTATTTGAGCCGAATATTCAAGGAAGAGACGCAGCGGACGTTCTCGGAGTACCTGAATCGGGTTCGGATCGATGCGGGGCGCAAGCTGCTGGAAAGCGGCAAATATTCGATCAAGGAAATCAGCGGGCAGGTGGGGTTTACGACCCATAATTATTTTTTCAAGGTATTCAAGGAAATGACGGGCCTGACCCCGCAGGAGTATTTGAACCGCCTGGGAAGAGGATAAGGATAAAACCAAGTATTCGGATGGGCAGGAAAACGGACTCGAAAGCCGCCTTGTTATAAACCGTAAAATATGTGGAGTAAATGGTCAAATTTTTGTAACGGGCCGTCGGGGCGCGTGAATTATAATAAGCACACACCAACAGTAAACGCTTACAAAAGGGGTTGGTGATTAAGAGATATGGGGGTAGCTGATACATGCTTAAACGATGGGGAAGAAACGCGGTCATCTCCATGATCGTTTCCAGCTTGATGCTGGCCGGATGCAGTTCCGATGGAGGATCGAAGAAGGAAGCCGCACCCGAAGCTGCGGAGAATGTCGTACATACCACGGGGTTTCCGATCGTCGATCAAGCGGTGGAACTGAAAATGTTCACCCGGATTGCGCCCGTGAACGGTCCGTTCAAGGAAATGCCGGTGTTCCAGGATTACGAGAAATTGAGCAACGTCAAGGTGGAATTCATCGAAGCGCCGACGGACGGCTTCCAGGAGAAGAAAAACCTGCTGTTTGCTTCCAACGAGCTGCCTGATGCCTTGTTCCGCTCCGGTCTGTCGCCGCTCGAGGCCGTTCGCTACGGATCGGCAGGCCAATTGATCCCTCTGGAAGGCCTCATCGACGAATACGCGCCGAACCTGAAGAAATTGATGGAGGAATATCCTGAAATCCGCGCGGGCATCACGACGCCGGAGGGACATATCTATGCGGTTCCGGGCATTGTGACGCTGGGCGCGGCGCGGACGGATAAGAAATGGATCAACCAGATGTGGCTGGAGAAGCTGAATCTGGAGGTACCGGAGACGACGGACGAACTGTATGAGGTGCTGCTTGCCTTCCGCGACAGTGACCCGAACGGCAACGGGAAGCAGGATGAAATTCCGATGACGGCCCGTGTCGGATTGGCGATCGTTGCCGCGATGAGCGGCTCATTCGGTCTCGATACGCAGCTCGGATATAACATCAATATCGACAACGACAAAGTGAGCATCTGGATGGGCAGCGACAAGAATAAAGAGATGCTCATGTACTTAAACAAGCTTTATAAGGAAAAGCTGCTGGACCCCGAGATCTTCTCGCACACCGAAGCGCAGTATTTGGCCAAGCAAGGGTCGGGCAATGCGGGATTCTTCTTTGACCAAACCAACAATAACTTCTTGTCGATTCAGGATCAATATACCGGAATCGCGCCGCCCGCAGGTCCGAACGGAGACCGGATGCAAAGCCAGGCCTTGCCGATTGCGCGAGACTTCGGTGCCTTTGCCATCACGTCCATCAACAAGTATCCGGAAGTCACGATGCGCTGGATCGATTATTTTTACAGCGACGAAGGATCGACGCTTCTGAGATTCGGCAGGGAAGGGGAGCACTACGAGCTCAAGGACGGGATTCCATACTATACGGAGGATTTCCTGAAGGATATTACCAATCAGGCCAAAATCACGCCTTATGCGGGAGGAGGGGCCCCTCACATCATCAGCGAACAGGTCGCTTCGTTCATCAACCCGCCGCAGGTGCAGGAGGCGCAGCAGCAGCTGGATCCGTTCATGCCGAAGGTTCGTTACGCCGCCCCGATGTTTGATGAGCAAACCGCGCAGCAGGTCAACATTCTGCGCAACGACATCGACAAATACTACGAGGAGCAAAGCACGAAGTTCATTGTGGGCGCGCTTAGCTTCGACAAGTGGGGAGAATTCCAATCCACGCTCCAAAAGATGAAAATCGGCGAACTGGAGAAATTGTATCAGGATGCTTATGACAAGATGGAGAAATAAAGCTGCCACATCATCGTGAAGGAGTGGATGCCCATGAAGAGCGCCAACGCCGATAAAGCGATGGCTCTGCCTCGAAGCGATTCGAGGCGGGGCCCCCGCCTCTTAAAGCAAATGGCCAAGCGGTATGATCTGTATCTCATGCTGCTACTGCCCATCGTCTGGTATTTGGTGTTTCACTACGGTCCGTTGTACGGGCTTCAGATTGCCTTTAAAAATTTCAATCCGGCCAAAGGCATTCTCGGCAGCAGCTGGGAGGGCTTCGGACACTTTGAACGCTTCTTCGACTCGTATTATTTCTGGCGGCTGCTGTGGAATACGCTATCCATCAATTTGTTCTCGCTCTTGATTGCCTTTCCGATTCCGATCCTGCTGGCCCTAATCATCAGCGAAATTCGCAGCAAGACCTTCAGCAAATGGCTGCAGAACATTACGTATATCCCGCATTTTATTTCGGTGGTCGTCATCGTCGGCATCTTGAACGTGTTCCTGTCTCCGACCAGCGGTCCCGTCAACCTGTTGATCGAGGCCTTCGGAGGCACGCCGATCCGCTTTCTGGAGGAAGCGGGGTGGTTCAAGACGATCTTTATCGGTTCTAACATATGGCAGAACATGGGATGGCAGTCCATTATCTACATTGCGGCGCTGAGCGGCGTGAACCCGCAGCTGTACGAGGCGGCGAAGATGGACGGGGCTTCAAGGCTGCGGCGCATTTGGCATATTTCCTTGCCGGGCATTGCGCCTGTCATCATCATTTTGCTTATTTTGGATATCGGCCATTTCATGAACGTGGGCTTCGAGAAAATATTATTGATGCAGAACAACTTGAATCTGGAATCAAGCGACGTTATTTCCACGTTTGTCTACACGACGGGCATTTTAAAAGGGGAGTACAGCTACACGGCTGCAATCGGCCTGTTTAATTCCGCCATCAATCTGGTGCTGCTCCTGCTTGTGAACCGGATTGCGCGCAAGACGTCGGAGACGAGCTTATGGTAAAGGGGGGACGGACATGTCCAAGCCATCAACAGTAAAAGGTGCCTCGAGTGAACGGCTATTCGACATTATGATCTACGCGATCGCAGCGATCATTATCGTCATCGTGCTGTACCCGCTGTTGTTTATCGTCAGCGCTTCGTTCAGCGACCCGGCACGGGTATTGAACGGCGAAGTTTGGCTGCTGCCGAAGGGCGTGACGCTGGATGCCTATGAGAATATTTTGCACAACGACAAGATTTGGACGGGATATCGCAATACCATCCTCTACACGACCGTCGGCACGGCGATCAATATCATCATGACGATATTGGCGGCCTATCCGCTGTCGAGACCCGACCTTCCCGGACGCAACGGGATCATGGTGCTGATCACGCTGACCATGTTCTTCAACGGCGGGCTGATTCCGACGTATCTGTTGGTCAAAGATTTGGGAATGGTCAACACGATGTGGGCGCTGATCATACCCGGGGCGATCGCAACGTACAACCTGATCGTGATGAGGACGTATTTCCAATCGAGCATTCCTTGGGAGCTGCAGGAGGCGGCCCATATCGACGGTTGCTCCAATTGGAGGCTGCTGTGTAGCATCATTCTCCCCCTATCGAAGCCGATCCTGGCGGTCATGGTGTTGTTCTATGCGGTCGGCCACTGGAATTCGTTCTTTAATGCACTCATATACATCCGAAACGAAGACCTGCACCCGCTTCAGCTGGTGCTGCGCGAAATTTTGCTGATCAGCCAATCGGATGCCGTGGACGGCAGCGTGGGACTGGAAGAAAGCATCCTGCTGGCCGAAAGCATCAAATACGCGGTCATTATCGTATCCAGTTTGCCTGTACTGCTGATGTATCCTTTGGTGCAGCGGCATTTCGTGAAAGGCGTCATGATCGGCTCGATCAAAGGGTAATGCCGGTATGATCGCACCGCTCAACTTAAAATTCCATTGGAGGTTATATTCTTGAATACGAACGCAACGATTACCATTGATTGCAGCCGCAAGAGCGAGCATGAGATTAATCCGTATCTGTTCGGTCATTTTGTGGAGGATATCCGGGACCATATGGAGGCGATGCTCGCGTTTCCGCTGAAGGACATGGATTTTGAGAGCGATGCAGAAACGAAGACGCCGGTATCGGGAAGCTGGCGCGCGTATACGAACGGACGCAACACCCAGTATGCGATGGAAGCACCGGCGCCCCGGCATTCGGGGAGAACCCAGCGCATCCGCATCCTGAGCGATGATGAAGCTTATGCCGGCATAACGCAGAAAGCGGCATTAAAGGGGCCGATGAACTATACGGTTCGTCTTGTCGCCCGGGCCTCCGTCGAGCTTCAATACGTGACGGTGGAAGCCGTGGACCGGCGCACGGAAGAGACGCTTGGGCGGCTTCGCATGGAGCTTGGCAGCCATAACTGGCAGCACTGCGAGGCGCAGCTGTCCATATCGCGCGCTTGCAGAAATGCCGAAATCCGGGTATATGTTCCGGCTGAGCATCCAAGGTGGATCGATCACGTGTCCACCGGCATGCTCTGGATCGATCACGTCTCTTTGCTGCCCGTCGACAGCATCGCCATGGTCAAACGCGAAGTGGTCGAGATGACTAAAGATTTGAATGCGGGCATGATGAGACTCGCAGGCAATTACATCAGCGCTTACCATTGGGAGCATGGCGTCGGTCCGGTCCTGGAAAGGCCGGTCATGTACAATGAGGCCTGGGGAGGGTGGACCAGCAAATATTTCGGAACGGACGAATTCATCCGCTTTTGCCGAGAGCTGCAGGTGGAGCCCCTGATTTGCGTGAACGACGGATCGGGCACCCCTGAAGAAGCCGCGCAGTGGATCGAATACTGCAACGGGGGCGCGGATACGCCGATGGGGGCTTTACGTGCCCGGAACGGCTTCCCTGAGCCGTATAACGTCAAGTACTGGGAGATCGGCAACGAAGTGTGGGGCCAATGGCAGGTCGGAACTTGCACGGCCGAGCAGTTTGCGGAGCGGACGATATCGTTTGCCAAGGCCATGAAGGAGGCGGACCCTTCCATCGTGCTGCTGGCCTGCGGTCATTACGAGCAGAACTGGAATAAGGCCGTGCTGGACCTGGCCGGCGAGAGCATCGATTATTTGACGCTGCATTTGTATCACGGCTACGGCCCTTTCGGCATGAACCGGGATACGCCGGCGGAGGATCGCTATAAGGCGATTGCCTCTTATCCCGAGTGGACCCGGCACCATGTCCGGCAGACGACGGAGCTGATCCGGTCCCGCCCGGAGCACAGCCACGTCAAGCTGGCGATCACTGAATACAACACGATGTATTATCCGAATACGGTACGGAAAGGGCTGCCGAATGAGCACACGCTGGGAGCCGCGGTGGCCAATGCTGCCAACCTGAATGAAATGATGCGCTGCAGCGACATGGTGCACATCGGCAGCTTCTCTGACCTGGTAAATGGTTGGCTGGGCGGCTGCATACGCGTCGGGGACTATTATGCGGACCAATACTGCGGCAAGCAGCCCGGGTGGAGCAGGCATCCCCTTACGATCTACGGGACGCCGACCTATGAAGTGCTGAAGCTTTACGCCAATCGGGACGTTCGGCGCGTCCTTCCCGTCCAAGCGGAATGCGGAACCTTCTCCGTGGCTTCGAGGAAGGAGACGCCTATGGCGCTTGACGCGCTTCCGGACCTGGACATCGTGGCGGGGACGAATGACGACGGCAGCATCGTCACCGTGTTGATCGTAAATCGAAGCCTGGAGGCGGTTAGGGCCGTGCTGGATTTGAAAGCCTTCGAGGCTTCCGGGGAAACGACCCTTTACGAAATCACCGGCGATTCTTACGATGACATCAACTCCGTTTTTCAGCCGGAACATATTATGTGCAAGGAAAGCAGGGTTCCTGCAGAGGCATGGCGCCAAGGTTACGACTTGCGGCCTTCATCCGTTTACGCGCTGGAATTCAGAGCTCAGGTGTGATGATATGAAGCCGTCCTTTTAAAAATGAATGTTTCGTGCGATAAAGTCGGACTGCGCCTGCAGTTCCGGCTTTTTCTGCGCAGGGAACGGTTCCGTTCCGGCCTGAATCCACGCAGGAAGACCGTTACGAATGGACACGAAATGTTACATGATTCATCGTTTAACTTATTTATGGGAAGTGTAATTAGAGATAAATACAAGGATGGGGTGATTGAGATGGCAAACGGAACCGTTGTAAACCAGGAAGCGGTCGAAACCGTGAAGGAGATTATCAAGGATATCGAAACGGCCATGTTCTCCACGATATCGGAGGGCGGGATCAATGCCAGGCCGATGCAGACGCAGGATATCGAATTCGACGGCGACTTGTGGTTCTTAACGAAGCGGGATACCAGCAAATACGAAGAAATCCTGGCGAATCCCAACGTGAATGTCGCTTATGTGGGGAAATCCTACGTATCGATCCGAGGCAAAGCCGAAGTCGTGAATGATCTGGAGAAGAAAAAGGCGCTCTGGAATGCGGCGTACGAAAAATTTCTGCAGACGTCCTATGACGATCCCAACATTATTCTGATCAAGGTGGACACGGACACCGCGGAGTATTGGGAAACCGGAAACAAAACGAAAACGGTGAAAGCCTTCTTCAAGAAAATGGTGGGCCAAGAGCCAAAGGGCGACTCGGATATAAACAAAACCGTAGATCTCCATTGATAACGAAATATGTTCATTAGCAGTGGCAAAACCGCAGGATCCAGCATCACGATCCTGCGGTTTTTTATGTTAGCCGAACCCGGGCGCATATCCTTCAAGACGGAACCCGTATTGGTTATGTATGGATGAGCACCGGATAGGGTGGGCACTTTAATACATAACAGGGCATATTTAGCATCAACAAGGAATATACCTCATCAAACAAGTGAGAATTATGTGAATTCGTGCTGGAATTCGTCCGCAAACCATAACGTGCAACTGGATGGTTTGATTGCGATCATGATATAATTTTTTCATAAACATGAAAAATAGATTCCAGGAGAGGAGGTAGTACATTGGGAAGGCGTTATTGCAAATGGATCAAATTGCGGAACTAGGTTGTAATATTCTCTTCTGCGAACTACCTCTTTTTCATGGAGATATCGTATAGAGACATGACCTGTTCAGATGCAAAAGCACATGGCCTTTAATTCAATCTGGAGGTGAATCCCTCTGAAGAGGGAAATCATTGGACATTATTACCATCACTAATTTAATCATACTTGCCATACTGATTGCGTTGACCGCTTTTTTCGTGGCGTCCGAGTTTGCCGTCGTTAAAATCCGCATGTCGCGGATCGATCAATTGATAACGGAAGGAAACAAAAAGGCGGTTGTTGCCAAAAAGGTAGCCGGCGATCTCGATTACTATCTCTCGGCCTGCCAGCTCGGCATTACGGTGACGGCGCTGGGGCTCGGGGCCATCGGCAAGCCGGCCGTTGAGCGCATTATGTACCCGGTATTCGATTGGTTTGACGTATCGGCTTCTACGGCCTCGATTGCCTCTTACGCCATTGCGTTCATTCTCGTAACCTTTTTGCATGTCGTGGTGGGAGAGATGGCGCCCAAGACCTTGGCTATTCAATTCTCGGAAAAGACGACGCTGCTCCTTGCAGCCCCGCTGTATTGGTTCGGCAAGCTGATGTATCCGTTCATTTGGGCGTTGAATGGAGCCTCGCGCGTGCTGCTTCGTGCATTCGGCGTGAAACCTGCGCCGCATGAGCAGGCCTATACGGAGGAGGAACTGCGCATCGTCATGGCGCAGAGCTTTCAGGGCGGCGAGATCAATGGGACCAAGCTGGCTTACATGGAAAACGTGTTTTCGTTTGATGAGCGCGTGGCCAAAGACATTATGGTACCGAGAACGGATCTGATCACCCTGGATAAAAGCATGGAATACCCGGACATCGTCCGTATCCTGGATGAGCACAACTATACGCGGTACCCTGTCATCGAGGACGGCAGCAAGGATCGGGTGGTTGGCGTCGTCAACGTCAAGAAGATGCTGCCCCACATCGTGGCAGGACGAGACCGCAAGCTGGAAGAATTCGTTCGGGACCTCCCGGTCGTGCTTGAAATTACGCCGATCCAGGATGCCATGCTGAAGATGCAGCAGGAGCAGATGCATATGGCTTTGGTGATTGATGAATACGGCGGTACGGCGGGGATCCTGACCCTGGAGGATATTTTGGAAGAGATCGTAGGGGAAATTCGCGACGAATTCGATGAAGATGAAGTAGCGGATATCCGGAAGATCGGGGAACGCGAATACCTGATAAGCGGACGGGTTCTCTTGGAGGAGCTTGAGAAGCGCTTCGGTTTGGTATTCGAGGATAACGAGGAGATGGATACGATCGGCGGCTGGATTCAGTACCAGAAAGGCACGACGGCTCAGGACGGCGATGAGATCCAGCATGGCGAGCATATATGGGCCGTAGCGGAAACGGATAATTTTCAGATCAAACACGTCATTCTCAGACACGGATGATCAAGGGCATGGCATGATCCCGTGTACATTCAGACCATAACTTTTTTGGAGGTGAATCCCTCGCAAGAGGGAAATCATTGGACGGAATAATCGCGTTGAATTTATTTTTGGTAGCCGTGTTCATAGGACTGACTGCATTTTTCGTAGGGGCCGAATTCGCCATCTTGAAGGTGCGGCTGTCGCGGATCGATCAATTGATCGCCGAGGGGAATAAACGGGCGGTCACGGCCAGGAAGGTAGCCCATGAGCTGGATTACTATTTGTCCGCCTGCCAGCTTGGAATTACCATTACGGCTCTCGTGCTGGGCGCGTTGGGCGAACCGACCGTCGAAAGGATGCTGCATCCGTTGTTTGAACGATTCGACGTGCCGGCGGCGGTGGCAACGGTGCTCTCTTATGCCATTGCCCTCGGGATCATCACGTTCCTGCATGTCGTCATCGGGGAACTGGCGCCTAAAACATTGGCGATCCAATTTGCCGAGAAAATGACGCTGCTGCTGGCATCTCCCTTGTATTGGTTCGGGAAGATCATGTATCCGTTCATTTATGCATTGAATGGAGCTTCGCGTCTCCTGCTTCGAGTATTCGGCGTAAAGCCGGCAGGGCATGAAACGGTCCATTCCGAGGAGGAATTGAAGTGGATCGTGGACCAGAGCTACGAGAGCGGCGAAATTAACCAGACCGAGATGGGGTATTTGACCAATATATTTGCTTTTGAGGAGCGCACCTTGCGCGAAATCATGGTACCGAGAGATCGCATCGTTACGGTAGAACGAGGGTGGCCGCTTGCCAATATCCTGGAGGTTCTCGGCGAGTACGACTATACCCGTTACCCGGTGACGGAATCGGGACGCGCGGAGGATTTCATCGGGTTTATCCATACGAAGGAGATGCTGACGGGCATAGCGGCTGGAAGAAACTGCAGCGTGAATGACTTTATTCACGACATGCCGCGTTTTCCGGAGTCGTCTTCGATCAAGGACGTCCTGATCAAAATGCAGCAAATCCGCGTGCATATGGCTGTCGTGACGGACGAATCCGGCACGGCGATCGGGCTGGTGACGATGGAGGATATTCTGGAGGAGATCGTGGGCGACATTCGGGACGAATCGGATCGCCGCGAGCTGCAGGGGGCACACGCCTAAGCGAAGGCGAACCAGCATCGGGCACGATTCTGGAATAGGGTTAAACGTCCTTGTGGCCACCCCTCCGTGGTGAGAGGGCATGGAATAACCGAAACATAAAAGAGCAGCTTCAACACGAAGCTGCTCTTTTTGCATGTGTCCTATCGAGTAGGTCAGCATGCTACCGTGCTGCCCCCATCGTAAAGCCGAAGCTGTACGTGCGGTTGGAAGGCAGCGTGAATTCTTCATGGATCGGCGCTCCCCAGCTGTCGTCGCCGCCGACGCCCATTTGCTTGTAGTTGATGCGCAGGACGGTTTTATCGCTTGGCGGCAGCTTGTACGCATGGTCGCTGCCCTCCAGTTCCTCCGGCGTCCACGGCAGTGCGCATACCTCCATGAGGGAGGAACTCTCGAATTTCAGTCCGTCCCCGCCATTCTCCCCGGTTAGCAGTGCGAAGCGCACATCCGTTTTATTCCCGCACTCTTGAGGCCTTAGATAAGGGACGAACTGTTCAGCGACCTTGCCCTCGTATCGGCCGATTTTGGCTCCTGTTTTCCGGTCCCAATAATTATCATGTGGTCCCCGCCCATACCAGCTGATCGTATCGAGTCCTTCATCCAGCAAGAACAGCATGCCGACTTCCGGAATGTCGGGCAGACCGGCGCCAGGGATCAAGGTTTCAAGCACGCGGACGGTACCGTCCGGATAGATTCGATATTCCAGCGTCAGGCTGGATACGGGATGGGTCTCGATCCGATAGTGGCTGGAGACCACGACGGCAGGGCCTTCCGCATGCCAGCGCAAAGACAGCAGCTTTCGCCGATCATGGGCCGTTCTCCACACGCCGCTGCGTTCAGGGAGCCGGTTGCCCAGATCGTTGTCGGTGACGGCCCGCCAGAAATTCGGTCTTGCCGGCGCCAGCAGGCATTCCCTGCCGGACAGTGCGTAGGATGTTAGATCCCCGGTGCCAAGGCGGAAACGCAACGAGACGGCAGAACCCCTGATGATAAGCTCTTCATCCGACTCGGCAGCTTCCAGTGCTTGCACGTTTGCAAGAGCGTCCGTTTCGGGCTGCTCGGCAATATGCGGCGTAAGCACAAACTGCTCCCAAGCCTCCTCATGTCCCGCAGGCGCCCACTTGGTGCTCTCCTTCCGAACGAGGGAGACGGTGAGAATCGCTTCTTTTCCTTCGTCATCCAGAGGGGAGTACGGAACATGGATTTCCGTTTGATCACCAGGCTGAAGCGAGAGCTCGAGCGTGCCGGATTGGCTGACTTTGCCGCTTAGCGTTACGTCCCATTGTACAAGATACGGATCGAGGCTGGTAAACAAGAAGCGGTTGCTGACCCGAATCCGGCTTGCGGCAGGATCCAGGCTTTCGAACTTGACGTTCTGGTAGCATTTTTTCACTTCGTCCAGCTTAGGGGTTTTGGTTCGGTCCGCGAAGATCAGGCCGTTCCCGCTGAAGTTGCCGTCATGCGGCGTTTCGTTGAAGTCCCCGCCGTACGCCAAATAGGGTATACCGTCCGCCGTTTGGGTGCGGATCGCCTGGTCGATCCAATCCCATATAAAAGCCCCCTGCAAAATGTCGTACTTCTCAAACAGCTCCCAATACAGGTGAAGCCCGCCGCAGGAATTGCCCATCGCGTGACTGTACTCGCAAATGATATAAGGCTTGTCCGGATTGCTGTTGGCATACTTCTCCACATCCTGCGGCCTTGCATACATGGTGGATTCCATGTCGCTGGCCGCTTCGGACGCCCTGTAATGGAAGATTCCCTCGTAATGAACCAGCCGCGACGGGTCGGCCTCCTTCAGAAAATCGTGCATCGCAATGAAGTTGTCGCCCCCGAACGATTCGTTGCCAAGCGACCAGATGATGACGGAGGGGTGATTCTTGTCGCGTTGGAACATCGAATTGCAGCGGTCCAATACGTTGTCGCGCCACTCCAGCTTGCTGCCGGGCACCGTTTCTTCCAGCTCCTGCTGCCCATACCTCCAGGTCCCGTGCGTCTCCAAATTCGTTTCATCAATAACGTATAACCCATATTCATCGCAGAGGTCATACCATACGGATTGATTCGGGTAATGGGAAGTCCGTACCGCATTAATGTTATGCGTCTTCATCAGCTCAATATCGGTGATCATGTCTTCACGGCTGAGAGCCCGTCCGGTATCCGGGGAGAATTCATGCCGGTTTACGCCTTTGAACAGAATGCGCTGACCGTTGATTCGCATCAGCCCGTCCTTCAGCTCGAAGCGGCGGAATCCCGTGCGGCAGCTTACGGCTCCGCGGCAAGCTCCGTCCGTATTCTTCAATGCCAGGACAACGGTGTATAAATAAGGCGATTCCGCGCTCCATTTCTCGGGTTCGGGGACGTTCATGCTCAGGGTAAAGCTGCCCTCGTCAATGATGTAATCCGCAATGGTGAGTGTTTGTTTTTGGACCAACTGCCGGTCCTGATCGTAGAGAAGCGCCTCCAGCATGAGCGTGTCCTTGTCGATGGTCTCGTTATAATAATTGGTGACAGCTGCATCGATCTGCAGCTCGGCATGCCGGTACTCGTCGTCAAGAACCGGGCGCACGAAGAAATCGGAGATATGCACGGCAGGGACCGAATACAGGTAGACCTCGCGGAAGATTCCGCTAAGCCTCCAAAAATCCTGATCCTCAAGCCAGCTCGCGTCGCACCATCGGTATACTTCAACGGCCAATTTGTTCTTGCCTTCAACCAGATAGGGGGTAATGTCGAACTCGGCCGGCGTAAACGTATCCTCGCTATACCCGACCATCTCGCCGTTCACCCATACATAGAAAGCGGATTCAACGCCTTGGAAGCTAATATAAACGGGCTGTTCCTTCCAAACGTCAGGTACCGTGAATTCACGGATGTAGGAGCCCACGGGATTGTATCGGGTCGGTGCGAAGGGAGCTTTCAATTCGGGTTCCGATTCGGCCCAGGGGTATCTTACATTCGTATATTGCGGATAGTCATAGCCTTGAAGCTGCCAATGGGAAGGGACGGGAAGATCGGCCCAGCTCCCGGAATCGTAATCGGCCTCGTAGAAATTTTGAATGCGCTCTTCAGGCGTTTTGGCGAAAGCGAATTTCCAGGTCCCGTTCAAGGACTGATACCAGGGGGACATGGCGTAGTTAAGGCTCAGCGCCTCGGACTCCGTCGGGAAATTCATCATGTAAGCATGGGCCTTGTGCCGGTTCAACTGAAAAATATTCGGATTATTATTCCATTCGGGATAACCGTTTGCAGGTGCCTGGTAAATGAATTTGGTACGCAATGTGCTCAGCTCCTCCTAGATTATGGTTTCCTTCTACTGACAGTATAGAGGTTAATTCCGCCCAAGAGTATAAGGAAGTTGCGCTATTTCTATCAAACGATCAACAAAATAGCGAAATTTCGATCATTGGATGGTCCATTGAATATCTTGCTGCCAGGGAAGCCGCCAGTTATGTCCAGCGCCATCAACATGACCAATATTACATTTACATGGAATAACGTTTATGAAATAATGGTTAGTAAATGATCATTCACTAACGATGGGAGGAACGCGCATGGTAAGACCTCGCGAATTTCAAGACGAGGTGATCTTCCACGGTGTCTACCGGGCACTATGCAAAAAAGGGTACGGCCAGTTAGCCTTAACCGACATCACGCATGAAATGAACATCTCGCCGGCAGCCTTAATGAAGCGATTCGGCTCGAAGAAGAATCTGCTCCTGGCCTACAGCGATTATGTCATTCAATTAACCAAGCAAGCTTTCCATGATGCGAGTTTGTCCGGCCAATCCCAAATCGAGGCGCTTAAGACGGTGTTCAGGGACGCCGTCTCGCATATGAAGGATCCTGTGGAATTGGCCAACCACACCTCCTTCTATCTAGAAGGGACGAATGATCCGGATTTGTTGGAGAAGACCCGGTACCGGCTGCAGCTCATCGATGAGTTTACCCGAAAGATGCTGGATCAGGCGATCACGAACAACGAGATCGTACCATGTGACGTGGCACGGGTCAGCCGGGTGCTGCAAGCCGCGATCAGCGGCGCCATGCTGATCTGGATCAAAGAGTCTGACCGAAGCTTGGACGAACTGTTTGACGAGTGCTTTCAGGTCATATTCGCCTCGCTCGTTCAAGGCGGTACCGAATAATGCCCATTTTATTATGGAGAGGTGGAGGGCTATGCCGGTTTACAAAGGAAGGGAAGTCGATTTGTATTATGAAGTGAAGGGAGAAGGGAAGCCGTTGGTGTTTACGCACGGAGCTTCCTGGAACCATAAACAGTGGCGGCCTCAAGTCGATGCCTTCTCCCGTCGGTATCAAACCGTGGTGTGGGATATCCGGGGGCATGGCTCCTCTTCCTTGCCGCACGGCAAGGTGGATTCGGAGGATTTCAGCAGGGATTTGGCGGATTTGCTAGGCGAACTCGGCATTGAACAAGCGACGCTTTGCGGGCTGTCCCTGGGCGGTCATATTTCGCTGCAGACTGCCGTTCGCTATCCGGAGAAGGTTGCGGCCCTGGTACTGATCGGCACGCCGTTCACGAATGCGTTTAATTGGTTCGAGCGCATGTTCGTGCCGGTAAACCGCTTAACAAGTTATCTGATGCCGATGTCCTTATCCGGAAAAATACAAGGCAGGATGCTATCCAAATTTAATAAGAGCAATCAAGCCTATATTGAGCAGGCTTTTGGCTCCATTGCTCATTCCGATTGGATTCGGATATGGGATGCGGTTACCCGAATGGACAGCACGCATGATCTGCACAAAATCCAGTGCCCGGTATTGCTGCTTCAAGGCGAAAGCGACACGATGATCGGAAGGCAGCAGGCATATATGCAGGAACACATCGCGACCGCTCAATTGAAAATGATCCGGAACGCTCATCACGCAACGAATTTGGATAACCCCGACGATGTGAACGAGGCGATCGCTTCATTTCTGTCAGAACAAGGAATCTAACGGTATCTGAGCCCTTTCATTGACACCCCAAAACAGGGTTGCTACAATTTCAAGTATATATCCATCGGAATACAAGGGTTATCAAGGAGGGGACGAACTTGAATCGATTCGGTTCCACAGATCCATTCATACGTAATGAACGCGAAGCGATGATCGCAACCCGGGCCGACAAGCTTGGAGCGATATTCGCGGAAAGAGCACCTCAGCACGATCTGGAGGGATCGTTTCCGTTCGAGAATTTTGATGATTTGAAGGAGTCCGGTTATCTAAAGCTGACCGTTCCGGCAGCCTTTGGAGGAGAAGAAGCCTCCGTATACGAAATGGTGCTTGCCCAGGAACGGCTCGCCCGAGGAGACGGGTCTACGGCGCTGGCCGTAGGCTGGCATATCGGGCAGATACTGCAGCTGCGCCTTTCCGGGGCTTGGCCGGAGCCGTTATTTGAGAGATTGTGCAGAGACGTTGTAGCAGAAGGCACGGTCATTAATGAACTGGCGAGCGAGCCTGCGACGGGGAGCCCCAGCCGGGGCGGAAGGCCGGAGACGACGGCACGGCGGGTGTCGGGCGGCTGGCACATCACCGGACGCAAAACCTTCAGCACGTTAAGCCCGATCTTGAAGCAATTCGTGGTTACGGCCGGAATCGAGCATAGCGAGAAGGTCGGCGCGTTCCTCGTTCGCAGCGGGCCAGGGGTCAAGGTTGAAGAGACCTGGAATACGATGGGCATGCGGGCAACGGGAAGCCATGACGTGATTCTGGAGGACGTATTCGTGCCGGACACGGAAGTCATTCGGGGACCCGATTATGAGAAGCCTGAGTTTCAAGTGCCTACGGAAGGCATTCTGCTTCATATCCCGGCATGTTATATGGGGATTGCTTATGCCGCGCGGAATTTTGCCATCGATTTTGCCCGTCATCATCAACCGAACTCCTTGACGGTGCCCATTGCCGAATTGCCGAACGTCCAAAGGCAGATCGCCCAAATCGAAGCGGACCTGCTGACGGCCCGCAGCTATCTGTACCAAACCGCCGACCGCTGGGACAAGGAAGCGGAGAACCGCGCCGCGCTCAAACCCGAGCTTGGGCTTGCCAAGTATGTCGTGACCAATGCGGCGGTCCGGATTGTCGATCAGGCCATGCGGATCGTAGGGGGATTGAGTCTCTCCCGGAAGCTCCCGTTGGAGCGTATGTACCGGGATGTCCGGGCAGGTCTTCATAATCCGCCGATGGATGATGTCGTGCTGACGAATTTGGCCAAACGGGCCCTTTCGGAAGCGGAGGTGAAGGAAAATCAGGAGCCTTGAACTGATCGGACGAGAGAATAGGCCACTTATTGAACAACGCAGGAAATAAGGATAGAAACCGTGGGAGAACTTGCTCCTACGGTTTTTTTGCGCTTCGCGCGCCGGACATTCCCTTTTGCGGCTCCATTACATAATCGCGGCATCTTCTGCAGCCTCTGCTTCATATACATACACTTAGGTTAGGATGGCGGGCTAACGGGTATAAAACCTATCAGTACGTACTATACGAGTCGATCGAAATCCGCTCATGAGGGATTAGGACGAAAGGAGATATGTAACCATGGATTCTGTGCTGTATTTGGGCTTGGCCGCTATATATGCCGTGCTGTTTCTGTATGGGTGCGTGCTGTTGAGGCGGGATGCGTCACCGGGGCTTCGGTACTTGCTGCTGATCGTAACGGCCGGATTGGTCTGGGATAACGGGGTGATCGGCATCGGGAAATACATGGGGGAAGGTGATCTGCTGGAGGGGCTTAACGTTGCGCGTTTCTGGGTGCATGCGTTGGCCACGCCGCTGCTTGTACTCGTGTCGTTCGACCTGATACGCAAGGCCGGAAGCCCTTGGGCCAGCAGACCGGCCGCCGCATGGGGGGCCTGGCTTTTCACCGCAGCGTTGATCGTGCTCGAGGTGGTGACGGAGACGCTGCCGCTCAAGCTCCAGTCATCCATGGAGTATGGAGCGCTGCGTTATGTTTCGTCCGAATCCGGGGGGCCGCCGCTGATGGTGATTCTGATCCTGATCCCGCTGCTGACGGCAGGCATTATCGTATGGCGGAGAAAAAAGACGCCGCTGCTGTTCATCGGCACGGTGCTGATGGCTGCCGGGAGCGCCATACCGATCCCGATCGAAAGCTCGGCTGCCACGAACGTATTCGAGCTGCTGCTCCTCTTGTCCCTGTGGCTAACGGTACGCAAGCTGGCCTCCGCCCGCACGTTGTCTTTTCGCTAGTACCTGCGGATACCGCGCTCGCCATCCAGCTGTGCGCGGTTTTTTGGCGTGTCCCGTCTTCTTTCGCTTGTTTAGCTTCCGCACCCATTTCCGACTAGGGTGTACTCCGCAGCTTCATGATGTACGTAAGCCGATTGGCATAGCGCCACATTCAGCAAACCTTCAGCTTAGCCTAAGCCTGGCATAACCTTCCCCTAAGATTGCTTTCAGATTCCGTCTCTATACTTCAAATAGCAAGACAAACCATGATCCTAGAAGGAGAGATGACGATGAATCCGATAAGCAAAAAAGTATTAGTAAGCAGCATGGCGGCAGCGATCGTGCTGGGGGGAGCCGGGTATCTTCAGAACAAAACCTTTGCCGCAGCGAGCACGGATACGGCAGCCTCGGCAGCTCAGGACGGTCAGACGGGAACGGACACAACGGCTTCGGATGCAGTGAAGAACCGGGAAGGGAAGTGGATGGGTCATAAGGCGGGCGGACCTCGGGGCGGCAGCATCGTGAAGGAAACGGCCGAAATCCTTGGGCTGACGGAGGCCGAAATCCGAAAGGCGCTTGAAGCGGGCAGCACGTTTGCCGAAATTGCCGAAGGCAAAGGAATGGCCAAATCCGCGTTCGTTCAGAAGCTGATTGAGCTGGAAACCGCCAACATCGATGAGCGTCTGAGTGAGGGCGGCATTACGGAAACCGAAGCAGCCGAGTGGAAAGAGGGTCTGAGCGACCGTCTTACCCAAATCGTAGAGAGCAGCGACGCCGGTTTTGGAAAAGGTCATGGCAAAGGAGGACGAGGGTTCGGCAAATTCGGTAATCCGGAAGAAATCGCGGCATTGCTCGGAGTGTCGGAGGACGAGCTGAAGGCTGGAATGGAAGAAGGACAATCGTTGGCCGAGATCGCAGCGGCGAAGGGAATGACGGAGGATCAACTGATTCAGAAGCTGAAAGATCAAATGACCGAGCCCTTGAAGCAATGGGTGAACGAGAAGCATACCGACGCTGATAAGTCGGCTGCGGCTGCGGGAGAAACGGATGAGGATACGGAATAACGATTGAATCGAGATTGGATTGCTGAAGAGACTGGATGGTATTCTATTAAGAATACATTCAGTTTCTTTTTTTATATATAAGAAATTCATCATTTTTTTCTCACGAAGTGTTGACCTTAACGTTACGTAAAGGTGTACATTGAGTTTGTCAGGAGGTGAAACCATGGAATACACGGTGCAGAAGCTTGGGAAGTTGGCGGGAATAAGCACGCGAACCCTCCGTTATTACGATGAGATCGGGATTCTGAAGCCGGCCAGAATCAACTCGTCGGGATATCGGATTTACGGGCAGGAGGAGGTTGACCAATTGCAGCAGATCTTGTTTTACCGGGAGCTTGGGCTGCAATTGGACGGTATCAAAGAGATTATGACCTCACCATCCTTCAATCGGACCAAGGCGCTCCAGGATCACCATGCGCAGCTCCTAGACAAGAGAAGGCAGCTGGATTTGCTGATTACCAATGTGGAGAACACGATAGCCTCCGCCGAAGGGAGAAAAACGATGAGTGACCAAGAGAAATTCGAAGGATTCAAGCAGAAGCTGATTGATGATAATGAGAAGAAATACGGCAAGGAAATTCGCGAGAAGTATGGCGACGAAACTGTAAATAAATCCAATGCCAAGCTGAAAAATATGACGCAAGCGCAGCATGATGAAGTAACGCGTCTGGCGGAGGAGCTGTACGAAACGCTGGCCGAAGCGTTTAAGCAGGGCGATCCTGCCGGCGAGCTCGCCCAGAAGGCGGCCGATCTTCACAAGCGTTGGCTCACCTATTATTGGAATGATTACAGCAAAGAAGCCCATGCCGGCCTTGCCCAGATGTATGTTGACGATGAGCGGTTTACCGCCCATTATGACGAGAAGCAGCCTGGAACCGCCAAGTTCCTCCGCGATGCGATTCTGATTTACACGGGCACGAATCCTGCATCATTGTAGGCAAGCTGAAGCAAGAAGCCTTACGGATAAGACCCTTTCCTGCGCTCACCCGCGAGGAGAGGGTCTTTTTTATAGGGGTTCCCTTGAAGGACCTTGATCTGTTCACCCTGCCTCCCTCTTCCACAATTAACCTCTTGTCTCCAAGGGGGAGTAATGGTTAGATGTAACATGGGCTATTTTTCACAAACCTACACCATGGGTGATGACATATATATAGTGAGGGTAGAGAATGGATCAGATTGTACAGCAGGTAGTTACTATCTTTAACGATTTTCTATGGTCTAAACTGCTTATCGTATTGCTGATAGCGTTTGGCCTGTATTTTACGGTGGGCACCAAGTTCCTGCAGTTTCGCCTGATCGGGGAGATGTTCCGGGTCATCCGCGAACCCAAGAGCAAAACGAAGGGCAGCATTTCTCCGTTTCAGGCGTTTGCCATCAGCATGGCGGCCCGCGTCGGGACGGGGAACATCACCGGCGTTGCCCTGGCTATCTCGCTTGGGGGGCCGGGGGCCGTATTTTGGATGTGGATCATCGCGATCATCGGATCGGCCTCCAGCTTTATCGAGAGCACGTTGGCGCAGATTTATAAGGTAAAGGATGGAGCGGGCGGATTCCGCGGAGGTCCCGCCTATTACATGCAGCAAGGATTAAAAAAGCGGTGGATGGGCGTGCTGTTTGCGATCCTGATCACTTTGTCCTTCGGCCTTGTGTTTAACGCGGTTCAATCCAACACGATTACGATAGCTTTCCAGAATTCCTTCGGCACGGATCGTTTAACCCTCGGAATCATCATGGCGGTTGTTTTTGCGGCCATCATCTTTGGGGGAGTGAAGCGAATTGCCAAAATGTCGGAGCTGATCGTCGTGATTCTGGCTGTGCTGTATGTCGGTGCCGCGCTGTTTATCGTATTGGCGAACATCACCAAGCTGCCGGATGTTTTTGCGCTAATCGTCAAAAGCGCGTTCGGGTATGAGCAGGTGGTCGGCGGATCGATCGGTGCCGCGCTCATGAACGGGATCAAAAGAGGCCTGTTCTCCAACGAAGCCGGCATGGGGAGCGCACCGAACGCAGCGGCGACCGCAACGACAAGCCATCCGGCGAAGCAGGGTCTGGTTCAGGCGCTGGGCGTCCTGATCGATACGCTGGTCATATGTACAAGCACGGCATTCATTATTCTGTTTACCGGCGCATACCAGCAGACCGGACTTGATGGAATCGCCCTGACGCAGGCTGCGCTGGCCATGGAGATGGGCGCGTGGGCATCCGACTTCCTGGCGGTCATGATTTTCCTGTTTGCGTTCAGTACCTTGATCGGTAACTATTACTACGGGGAAACCAACATCGAGTTTTTGAAGTCGAATCGGGTTTGGGTATGGATCTATCGGGTTTCCGTGCTGGCCATGGTCATCTTCGGCTCCGTAACCAGCGTAAAGCTGGTGTGGGATTTGGCCGACCTCTTCATGGGTTTGATGGTAATCGTGAATCTCATCGCCATCGCGCTGCTATCCCGAACGGCCTTCGCCGCGCTGAATGACTACTTGAAGCAGAAGCGGGCAGGCCTCGATCCGGTCTTCGCTAAAGACAGCATCAAGGGGCTTCAGGATGTGGAGTGCTGGGATGGACATGACAGCCCAACCACGAAAAGCGCCATAATCGAATAACGTGAACGGAATCGCTACGATAGCTGTGTTCTAGCTGCCGTAGCGATTTTTTATTTTACCGTAACCTTTGCGAAATCAAACCGTTGTCTAAGTGAGAAGGGGGAGAAGATACGAATGCTGCATGTTCATCGGATGACCTGGCGGACAAGGGCAACGCTGCTCTTTAATGCTTTATTAGCTGCGTTGGCCGTATTCCTTACTTATGTCATGTATTATATAGCCGTCCAAATTTATTATGAAAAAAATGGCCTGAACGATAAATTTATAAGGTCTGTCATGACGACGGTTGAATTGCATGAGAGTGGACTGATGGTAGATAAACGCGGCTTGTCTTCGGTAGAAGTGACGCCCTTCCTCACCCAGAAGAAAGCGCTGAAAGTGTATAAGGATGTGGGGGAATGGCAGTTGATTGTCGGAGAGCTTCACGCGAAGAAGAGGTTATGGGGAGAACTGACCTATTCCGTTGAAGAACAGGGGCCTTACCTGAACCGCGAAGAAAGGGACCCTTATGTTCTGCATTCTGCGCTTCTGGATGGTGGGAAGATTACAGACTCCTCTCATCCGAATGGTGCAATGAACCAGTTAGAGAAACTGGAGGACGGCAACGTAGCGGAATTATTCTTCTCGCTTCGAACGTTGAAGTCACCGGAGCAGGTTTTGGAGCACCTGTCGGACTATGATGTTCGAGCGACCAATATGGCTGTTTTTTCAGGTGAAATGAAGGCGTTTAAACTGGGTACTTATAGCTCTAGCGGCGCTGGTCACACGATTCCCCATCTTACATTGAGGCCCAGGATTATGTTTGACGACAACCATTTCCTTTCTGCATGGCATACTATTTTCTCGTTGGAGGCAGGAATATCGGACGACGTGTTGCAGCTGATCGCCGACGTTGACTGGATGACCAACAATATCAAATATAACGGCGTGGATGATGACAAACAACGGCTGGCCTACTTGAAGAAAAATGGAGTTCGAGTTTACGGAGCAGCCGTCACGGGACCTGTGCGGGAACTGGAGAAGCTGAAGGAGGAGTCGGAATTCTGGGGATTCCGTCTGGGCCGCATCGAGGTATGGAATTGGAGCTAAGCCAGCTGCGCTGCCAACCTTTTCATTTGTCCCCGAATTTCTTCCATGCTTTGAACCATTCCGAGAAATTTGGGGGCAACAGCGATGGGAGGAACGATTTGTACACGGAGCGTCTCCTAACAGAAAAAAGGGTTCCCGTCAGATCTAAGATCTTTTGGGGCCCCTTTTTGTTTAAGAATACGTAATACTAGACCATGCCGCTAAGCAGCTTCATCAATTACGTTAAATATTTATCCCGCAAAATATTCATATGATGAAGCTCATGCCCTGCAATGACATAGGCGGCCGCCCGGGCGGAGAGCGGGTAATTGTTGAACGTGCCCTGTCGCAGCAGCGCTTCCTCCGTCAAGCTTCCGACCAGCGTAATGGTGGACTGCCTGACGGCAGCGTAATCTTTAAGAGCCTCCCGCAGAGGAAGCTGGCCGAACGGGGAATTCTGAACAAAAATCTCCCGGTCGTACCCTGAAAATTCACGGGCATCCCCGCGCGCAATGTAGAGAATGCGGTAGCTCCATAAACGCTCTACATCGGCGATATGGCCGACCACCTGCTTGAGACTCCATTTTCCTTCCGCATAGCGGAAATTAGCTTGTTCTTCCGTCAGATCGCTCAGCGATCTTAACGTCTCGTCATGCTGCCGCTGCAAGATCTCGGCAATATGGCCTTCAGGGACAAGCGATACGTATTTTTCGCCGAGGGGCAAATATTCGTTAGCATTAGGCCTTGTGTTCATAACAAGTTCCTCCATATCCATGATTAAGAGCTCATGTTAAAATTATGCCGCCAGGTCCAAATGAATGTATGTATGAACGGTCAGGTTGCTTGGGCCCAGATCAGATGGATGATGCCGTTCCAATAGCGTTCCGTCTTGACGATGTTCAGTTCCGAGGCATTCACGATATCGATCATGTCCCGGTTATAATGACACCCGGATATCCGCCGTGCCGCGGGGTTGACGAGATGCTGCACGGCGCCGAGCAGCCGGTTCGTGCTCATGCCGTGCTCCAGCAAATAAATGCGGCCGCCGGGTTTCGCCCAGCGGTTGATGTTGTTCAATGCCTTTACGGGGTCTTCATAGCCGCATAGCGACAGGGTGGAAACCACGCAGTCGTAGGAACGTTCCGGCAGCTCCAGGGTCTCGATGTCCCGTTCCAGGAAAGTGGCCCGAATGCCAAGCTCGGATGCCATTTGGCGCGCCCGGGTTAACATCTCGGGACTAAAATCGACGGCCGTTACGTCCACCGTATCAGGATGATAGAAGGGGAAGTTGGCGCCGGCGCCGACAGCTACCTCGAGCACTTTGCCCTCAACCCCCTGAAGCAGTCGCTGTCTCCATTCTCCGAGTTTGCGCTGCCTGGTGTTCCTTTCATATATAGGAGCTTGTCTATTGAACTTTCGGATGAGGGAATTCTTATTCACGCGGAATTCTCCGGGCAACCCCTGTCTTGACCGCTGCTTTCACGACAAGCTCACGAATGGCCTTTACGACGTTCTGGTTGAACACGCTCGGAATGATATACGACGGGTTGCGTTCCTCGTCCGATACGGCGGATGCAATGGCTTCGGCTGCGGCCAGCTTCATTTCCTCATTAATCGTAGTTGCTCTGCAGTCCAGGGCTGCGCGGAAAATACCCGGGAAGCAGAGGACGTTATTGATTTGGTTCGGATAATCCGAACGTCCGGTCGCAATGACGCCCACAATATCTTCGACCTCTTCGGGTCTGATCTCCGGCGTAGGGTTGGCCATCGCGAATACGATCGGTTGATCAGCCATGGCTTGTACGTCTTCGCGGCGAAGCAGGCCGCCTGCGGAAAGGCCGATGAACACGTCGGCACCTTGGATCACTTGGCGCAGGGAACCTTCGACTTTGTTCGGGTTCGTATGCTCAGCATACCATTGCCACATACTATTACTGTATTCTCTTCCAGCAACCAGCGCACCTTCGCGGTCGACGCCGATGATGTCCTTAACGCCGGCCGACAGGAGGATTTTACTGCATGCCACCCCGGCAGCCCCGATTCCGCACACAACGACCCGAACGTTATCGATGGATTTTCCGACGATTTTCAGGGCGTTGATCAGCGCCGCGTACAGAACGACCGCCGTACCGTGCTGATCATCGTGGAATACGGGGATATCCAGCTCGTCGCGCAGTCTCTGTTCAATCTCGAAGCAGCGCGGAGAGGAAATGTCCTCCAGGTTAATGCCGCCAAATGCCGGCGCCATCGCTTTGATGCAGGCTATAATCTCTTCGGTGTCCTGGGTGTCAAGGCAAATCGGGAAGGAGTCTACGCCGGCCAGCTGTTTGAAGAGCATCGACTTCCCTTCCATGACCGGCATGGCCGCATAAGGGCCGATATTGCCCAAACCGAGCACGGCGCTTCCGTCTGAAATAACGGCCACCGTATTTCTTTTAATCGTGAGCGTGTAGGCTTTTTTCGGATCCTCCTGAATGGCCGAGCATACGCGGGCGACATCAGGCGTATAGACGCGAGACAGGTCATCGCGGTTTTGGATAGGGATTTTGGGCTGGGTTTCGATCTTGCCACCGAGATGCAGCAGGAAGGTGCGGTCGGAAACATTGACGAGCCGAACGCCTTTTAAATGTTTTACTGTATTTGTAATTTTTTCGATATCGACGCTGTCGGTGACCGTAATGGTAATATCGCGCACGGTAATGTGGCCGCTGGCTTGAATGACGTCGATGGCAACCATGTCTCCCCCGGCTTCAAATATGGCGGATGCAACTTCACCGAATTTGATCTCTTGAGTATTCATTTCTAGTCTGAGGATAATGCTCTTTCCTCCGAGTCCGTTGTTTTCCATTGTTACCTCCAAATGTTTGATCGATTTCGTCATTCTCAGTGTATGTAGTTATGCAAAATGTTAACGTTATCATAGTTCGCTGAGCAGTGGTCAATTTCCTGTTTCACCTTAAAGAAACCGTGATATATATAAGAAGAATTTATTGGAAAAGGGGATTCCAAGAAAGTATAATCGAAAGCATCTTATTGCGAAGGAGAGAGCCGCCATGAATGCCAGAATCGAGGAGCTTGAAAAACGTTTGACCACCCAGCATCATAAGGATCTGTTCCTTCAGATGAAACATACGCTGAAGGCCGTCGACGATTTGGCCGAACAGCACCGGGTTTACCAGGCCGTTCAGGCGCTTAGTGGCACACGCATCGTTGGAGCGGAGGAGAACGTGTATTTTGACACGTTGAATCAGGTCAAGGAACAGATTATCCATACCTTGGAGCTTACGATCGAGGATTTGGAGCACAAAGGGGATAAACATTACCGGAAGCATTTTAAGGACGGCGTAGAATAGGAGTTGTTCCGCGGTCTGAACGGATCGAACAGCATGGATGAAGGCATGATTCCCCCAGGGAGGCATGCTTTTTTTTGCGATTTTTTTCTGCAAGTTCCGTGTGTTTTTCATAACATTCCAGGTTACATATTTATCCAATTTCATTGAAATGTGTAACAAATCGTTGATTAGTGTTATGGGATACGACTTCCAGATGCTTTAAAATAATGATAGTACTGGTAAAGCTTGGACAATGATTGTGGAAGATTCCAAGTTCAGTCAAGTTATCAGTAAGTTAAGAGGGCAACTAGTCAAAGAAGGGGAGGTGGCCTGAGCAGCCGGAGGTTGTGTAAACGCTTTATTTATTATCTTTTATATTAAAGGAGGATTAATTGTATGACTTTAAGTTTGCCGAACAAAGCTTGGCTCAAGAATTTGATCATTGCTGGTTCCACGATGCTGTTGATGACCTTGTTCATGGTTTTATTTGCGGATAAAGCTTCTGCCCACGGATATGTCGATTCTCCAGGAAGCCGCGCCATTCTGTGTAAGCAGGGGCAAAACACCGATTGCGGCGCCATCGTGTATGAGCCGCAAAGCTTGGAAGCTCCTAAAGGTTGGCCGAACGCAGGTCCCGCTGATGGCAAAATCGCGAGTGCAGGCGGCGCGTTCCCTAAACTCGATGAGCAGTCCGCAACTCGCTGGAGCAAAGTAAGCATTTCCCCGGGAACCACGACGTTCCAATGGCATTTGACGGCCAACCATGCGACGGCAAGCTGGAAATACTACATTACGAAAGACGGCTGGGATCAAAACGCTCCGCTGAGCAGAGCTTCGTTCGATCTGACGCCTTTCTGCTCCATTAACTACGGCGGCGTAAAACCTCCGACAAACTATGCATCCACATGTAACGTTCCTGCCAAGTCCGGTTACCATGTCATTCTGGCTGTATGGGAAGTAGCTGACACGGCTAACGCTTTCTATAACGTCATCGATGTAGACTTCGGCGGTGGCGGCGGAACTCCGAACCCAGGCGTTCCGGCACCGACGGGACTTACTTCCCCATCCCAAACAAGCAGCAGCGTATCCTTGGCATGGGCAGCTTCCACCGGGGCTTCCAGTTATGAAATCTACCGTAACGGATCCCTTGTGGGTACATCGACTTCAACCTCTTATACCAACACGGGGTTAACCGCAGGAACGTCCTATACGTACACTGTGGTGGCCGTCAGCAGCTCAGGCAGTAAATCATCGGCATCGGCTCCGCTTACGGTTTCAACATCCGGAAGCTCCACGACCTATCCGGCATGGAGCGCAACAGCCGTTTATTTAGGCGGCAGCAAAGTCAGCCACAATGGCGTGAACTATGAAGCAAAATGGTGGACTCAAGGCGAAACACCTGGATCTGCCGAAGTTTGGAAGGTTATCCCTTAAATCGATCGTTTGACCGGATCCGGCGTCTAATGACTGCCGGATTTTTCTTTAGCTTTAGCCAGTTGAGTGCGTGAACCGCGCGAAACAAAGAACCATCCGATATGCGTATGGAGGGAATGAGAGAAGGGGGGGTGGATTCTTTCTTTTACTTCCATTAATAAGTGTAGAGTAGATAGCTTCTAATAAGCATAGAGGAGATAGTTTCTAATAAGCGTAGAGGGGATAGCTTCCGTCGGCTACGCATTGACCCTGGTGGCTCTTGGAATTACCTATAGAAATATTGTGGGTTCACGGTTCACTGACCGTCGATGTTCTTCATTCGATGATTTCATGACTTTCGTCAGCTTTAGCGGACCCTAGTTCCGTTATTCAAGATTATAACCCGATTTTTCAGAATGTACCGGACTCCAGATCCGCTATTATGAGAAATACAGGAGCAAATACCGATTAAAACAGCAAATAAGGTCCGCTGGGTTCGCTAAAGTTACTAAAAGGGTTATTTTCTATGTAATAAGGTATTCTGAGTCCGTTAGGAAGTCCTTATTCCTTATACCAAAGAACAAGTACATCGTGCGCACTGCTCCCTGTGCGCACGGTGCGTAGTCCGGGGCATGCTTGGATTGGCTGTCGACCATTGAATTTTGGACATATTGAATGACATGTCGATTGTGTTTATAGACGTTCCGTGAATCTCTGCTGTTTGCTCTATTGGTCTAAGCGGGGAATCGCGAAAAAAAGCGAGTATGGATGGGTAACATAGCAGTGGAATATAAATAAGCAAGCCGCTGGCGATCAGCAGCTTGAAAAAGGCACCCCCCGGGGTGCCTTTTGTGCTTTCTGCAAGAAGTATGTTCAGGCATGCCAGGTGCGCAAAGGTACGAAGGCATGCAAAGGTACGAAGATATGCAAATGTCCGCAAATACGAAGGCATGCAAAGGTCCGCGAAGATACGAAGGTATGCAAAGGCATGCCAAGGTCCACAAAGGTCCGCAAAGGTATGCAAAGGTATGCAAAGGTATGCAAAGGTATGCAAAGGTATGCAAAGGTAGGCAAAGTTTGCTAGTCTCAAACCCTGTAAACGGTGATGCCCCGTTCCTGAAAAGGCTTGACATCCGAGTCGGAAGCCTCGCTGCCGGTAACGAGAGTATGAATAGCGCTGTTGGGAGCGACCGTATGCAGGGACAGCTTGCCGATCTTGCTGTGGTCGGTGACTACGACAATCTCGCCGGCGGCCTGAATCATGTTCTGCTTGGCCGGGACGAGCAGCGCCTCCGGGTGCATGAGGCCATGCTGGGGATGCAGGGCAGGGGTGCCGATGAACGCTTTCTCGACATGCAGGGATTTCAGCACATGGTCGGTAAACATGCCGTTTAGCATGTAGCTCGAGGGGTACAGCTCCCCGCCGGTCAGGATGACTTTAATGCCCGGAGCATCGCGAAGCTCGACGGCAACGTTCATATCGTTGGTTATGACGGTAATATCCGAGCGGTGCACAAGATGCGTAGCAATATGAAGGGTGGTTGTCCCCGAATCGATGATGATATTTTCTCCGTCTTCCACGAGTGAAGCCGCGAGCTGGCCGATGCGTATTTTTTCGTCCCGATGAAAGTTGGTCCGTTCATTAAAGGATGGCTCGTTATGCGTCCATTGCTCCATGATGACCCCGCCATGCGTGCGCTTCAAAGCGCCTTCCTGCTCAATCTCCGCCAGATCGCGGCGAATGGTGGCCGTGTGGACGCCGAATTCGGATGCCAGGGCGGCAACCGTTGCCGTACGGTACTGCCTTACGTAATCAATGATCCTTTTCTTTCGTTCATGTGCCAGCAATCGATAATTTCTCCCTTCCTAATTGGACAATGAGCAGCAGCGTGCGTTTGTACATACAATGCGCACTTTTGCTTTTTTATGCTTATGGGCTCCATTTCTATCTAGTGTACTCCCGTTATGTTAATGCCATGTTAAATCCCTTGCTGCGAAGCGAATTTACACAATCCGTACGAAGGCCTAACACTCTCCTAATATTGCAGATCTACAATCGAATTAAATAAAAATGAACAAAAGTGATCATTACATGTGCATTTGATGCGTACTTATTATCAGGTGCATGTAAGGGATTTCATGTTATGGAATCGTTCATTTTTCGCTTGTCATGACAGCATCATTACACATTGGTGAGGGGGATCGCTCTTGGCATCCATTGAATTTGTGAAAGTGAGCAAGTCGTTTGATCGTCAAACCGTCATACAGGACTTGGATCTTACCATCGAGGACGGAAAATTCACCGTGCTGGTCGGCCCGTCAGGTTGCGGGAAAACAACGCTCCTAAGGATGATCGCGGGCATAGACCCTCAAACCTCCGGTTCCGTTCTGATCGACGGCAAGGATGTCACGCGCATTGCACCGGGGAAGCGCGGCGTGGCCATGGTGTTTCAGAACTACGCCATTTACCCGACGATGTCGGTCCGCGAGAATATCGAATTCGGCCTCGTGAACAATAAGGTTCCCAAAGCCGAGCGTAAGCGACTGGTGGAAACCATAGGGGCAACCGTGGGACTGAACGATTATTTAGACCGCAAGCCCTCCACCTTGTCCGGCGGGCAACGGCAGCGGGTGGCTTTAGCCCGGGCCATGGTTAAGGATCCGTCCGTCTTCCTGATGGATGAACCGTTGTCCAATCTGGACGCCAAGCTGAGGGTTCAGATGCGGATCGAGCTGATCGAGCTGCACAAGAAGCTCGGGACGACCTTTGTTTACGTGACCCATGACCAAATCGAGGCCATGTCGATGGCGGATACCATCGTGCTGATGAACAATGGGGTCATTCAGCAGGAGGCGCCGCCCGAGGTGGTGTACCGCAAGCCCAGCAATCTGTTTGCGGCCCAGTTCATCGGGGTTCCTCCCATGAACATTGCGCCGCTGGGGGACGATCGCGCGACGTTCGGGTTCCGTCCGGAAAGCGTTGTGATCGGCACGGAACCGGAATCGTTTCACTACACGGCCAAGGGCGAGGTCATCACGCGAGAAATGCTGGGCTCCGAGACGATTTATCAGGTGAAGACGACCGATGGTCATGCATTCATGGTGAAATGTCCGGATGACAGATACCATGTCGATCAGCAAGTCTGTCTCGGCGTGCCGGCCGACCAATTGTTTTTCTTCGGTCCGGATGAGAACCGGGTGGACGAGAAGGACAACCGCCACAGGGAGTTCATGGAGCGGCTGAGAGGGCTGGCCCATGGATAAGAGGAGGATCTGGGAAGGGATCAGGCCCTATGTGCTGATCGCGCCAGCCATGGCGGGTATCCTGCTGTTCGTGATGTATCCGGTAGGTTATTTGATTTACTTAAGCTTGTTCAAATACAACCTGATGAACAAAGACAAGAGCAAATTTGTCGGATTGGACAATTTCACGCAGATTCTCGGGCGCGGGGATTTCTACAAAGCACTCTGGAACACCTCCGTCTATACGGCCGGGGTCGTCATTTTGACCATGCTGCTGTCCCTGCTGATCGCCGTATGGCTGAACAAGAAAGGCCGTTTCAATTCGATCGTCCAGGCCGGGATTTTCACGCCGCACGTCGTATCCATCGTATCGATCTCGCTGGTCTGGCTGTGGCTGATGGAGCCGAATCAAGGACTGCTCAACTATCTGCTCAAGCTGGTTGGACTCCCGCCGTCGGCATGGCTTCAAAGCTCCAAGACCGCGTTGATATCGGTCATTATCGTGTCGGTCTGGCAGGCCATCGGCTATTACACCCTGATTATCGTGGCAGCCTTGCAGAGCATATCGCCGAGCATTTATGAAGCGGCCGCGCTGGATAATGCGAGCAGGTTCAAGGTGTTTTATAAAATCACACTGCCGATGATTTCGCCGCAGCTGTTTTTTATTCTCATCATCATGACGATCGGCTCCTTCAAGGTATTCGACACTGTTCAGGTGATGACAGGCGGAGGACCGAACAATGCAACGACAACGCTTGTGTATTACATATACGGATTCCGAACGACCAATATCGGTTATTCGGCCGCGACAGGCGTTGTGCTCATGGCCATTATCGGATTGCTCACGTTCATCTATTTCCGGCTGTTATCCAAGAAGGTCCACTATCAATAAGGCTATAAGGCTTTGGCCACGAAGAAAGGAGGCACGGTTTGAAGACCTTTGACTTAAAAATCGTATGGACGGCGCTGGGCTATTTGCTGAAGGCTGCAGTGCTCATGATTTTCATCTTTCCGTTCCTGTGGATGATCTCCACATCGCTCCAGACATTCCGGGAGACGATGACGTTTCCGCCGACGTGGATTCCGGCTTCGCCGCAGTGGGGGAATTTCGCGGAAGCGATGAATGCGGGGCCTTTCCTGACCTATTTCAGGAACTCGGTTGTCGTCACCGGCTCCATCATCGTACTGCAGTTCCTGATCATGATTCCGGCCGCGTATGCTTTTGCCAAGTATAAATTCCCGGGAAAAACGCTGCTGTTCGGGATGATCCTACTGGCCTTCATGATCCCGGGGCAGGTTACGTTCATCCCGGTTTATCTGATGATGGCGGATTGGGGATTGGTCAAAACCTTGCTCCCGCAGATTATTCCGTTCATTTCGAATGCCTTCGGCATCTTCCTGCTGCGGCAATACTTCATGCAGATTCCGGAGGAAATCATCGAAGCGGCCCGTCTGGATAACGCCAGCGAGTTCAAAATCATCCGGAAGATCATGATTCCCATGTCGAAGCCGGCACTTGCCACCATTGCGCTGTTCAGCTTCGTCAGTCACTGGAACGACTATTTCTGGCCGCTTGTCATGACCGATTCGGCAGCCGTCCGGCCGCTGACCTTGGGGATCGCCATGCTGCGGGAGACCGAGGGCATCAGCAACTGGCATATCATCATGGCTGGCAACGTGATTCTGGTAGTGCCCATCCTGCTTGTCTATTTGTTCTGTTCGAAGCACATCGTGAAGGCATTTGTTTATTCAGGCATTAAATAATTACAGGAAATGACAGGTTTCAGCCATTCATAATCGAATAATTAATGGAGGAATGAATCACATGAAATCCAAATGGTATACACGCCTATCCGTCATCCTGCTGTTCAGTTTGCTTGCCGCATGCGGTGGAGGAGGTTCGGCTGAGCCCGGCGAAGCGCCGGGAAGCGGGGGAACCGAAGCCCCGTCCGGAGACAAGGGGAAAACCACGGTACAGTTCTGGCACTCGCTGGGAGGCAAGAACGGGGAATACATGGACGCGCTCATTCAGCGCTTTAATGCATCCCATGAGGATATCGAAGTCGTAGGCACCTTCCAGGGCAGCTACGACGAAACGGTAACCAAGCTGCAGCAGGCCATTGCATCCGGCACCGGCCCGGATGTCAGCATGCTCGAGCGAGCCTACATCCAGATGTTCGCGGATTCGGAGGTCCTTGAGGATCTGACGCCTTTTCTTGAAGGCTCCGGCATCAGCGCAGACGACTTCACTGCCGGTTTAATGGGACACTCCACCTTCAATGATCAATTGGTGTCGCTGCCGCTGAACCGTTCCACCCCGATCCTGCACGTGAACAAAACCCTGCTGGATGAGCTCGGGCTTCAAATCCCGACGACATGGGAGGAAATGAAGGAGGTCGCGAACGCGCTGGTGGTCAAGGAAGGCAGCGAGTATAAGCGATACGGCGTCACGATGCCTTACGACACTTGGTATCCGATTGCCATGATTTCGCAAGCCGGCGGCACGTTCTTCAATGACGACAATACGTCGATCGGCTTTTCGGATAACGGTGCCGGTGTCAAAATGTTCACTTACCTGAAAGACCTGCAAAGCACGGGCGCTTTGTATTATCCGCCCGCTCAGGATTCCGGAAACATCGTAAACAGCATGTTTGTGGAAGGCAAAGTCGGGATGATGTACCAATCCACGGGATCGATCGGCGGATTGTCCAGCGCGGTGGATTTCGATTACGTGACGGCATTCCTGCCTAAGGACGAAGTGTATGCGAATCCGACCGGAGGCGCGAACGTGACGATGCTGTCTTCTTCCAAAAACAAGGAAGCGGCATGGGAGTTCATCCGGTGGATGGAGATGGAAGAGGAAGGCGCTCTTGAATTTATTTTGCAATCCGGTTACCTGCCTTTCACGAAGAAGATGGTGGAGTCGGAGAAGATCCAAGAACTGTGGGCCAAAGAACCGAACCGCAAAGTCGCCTATGATCAGCTGGAATTCGCTACAGATACCAATAAGGATGTGGCATGGCCTGAGATTATGCATGAGTTCTTCTCGGCCATGGAAGCGATCATGTATGACAGCAAGGATATCCCGGCAACACTGGATACCTTCAAGAAAGAGACGGAGCGGATTCTGGGCCAATAACAACAGGTAAAGGAGTGGCAGGATATATGATCGAACGACTACGGGAACCATCCTCTATGATGGTGGCTGCACATCGCGGGTATAAATCGGCTTATCCGGAAAATACGCTGCTGGCCTTTCGCAAGGCACTGGAGTTAGGCGTTGACATGCTGGAGTTTGATCTTCGGCTGACGAAGGATAAGGAGGTGGTGGTTATCCATGATGCAACGGTTCAGCGTACGACCAATGGTGCCGGCGAGGTAAGGGATTATACGCTTGCGGAGCTGAAGGCTTTGGATGCGGGCAGCTGGTTTGCCCGGGAATTCGAAGGCTTGAAGATCCCGACGCTTACGGAGCTTTGCGAACTGCTTCGGGAATACCCCGAGGTTCTATGCAACGTGGAGATTAAGCCCAGTCCCGATGCCCAAGAGGCCGCCGACCTGGCGATGGACATACTGAACCGGTACGGGTACCTGCCGCGCTGCGTATTCACCTGCTTCGATGCTCAGGTTCTGACCTATATCCATGAAACGCATGGCCAAAAGACTCAGGGGTTTCCGGGCGAGAAAATGTCCGGCTTTGACTTCGGAGAGGAGGGCACCTACGCCAAAATGTGGGGGATCGGCGTGGAGATGTCACTGCTTACGCCGGAAATCGTTGCCGGGTTCCAGGCACAGGGTCTGCTGGTCTGGAGCTATTGCCCGGACGATGAGCAGGGCGTCCGGTATTCGCTGGAGTGCGGGGTTACCGGCATGACCTGCAATGACCCGCTGCCGGCGATGGCGGTAACCGGAAAGAAGGGTGCGCGGATATGACCTCCATTTTATCGAATGTCCGGAGTCTAGCAGCGGATTTACCGGCCCATCAGCTTGCGAATCTGGACGAAGTAGAGCTGGTTCAGATCCAGCACGGAGCATTAGACGAGGTGGCGGGCTACCTTGAGACGAAAAGGTGGACCTCGGTGGTCATGGTCGTGGACGGCAATACCTATGACCAAGCGGGCCAGAGGCTTTTGAATCTGCTCGCGAAATCCTCGATTGGGGTCCAGGTCACCCGGCTGCTTCCGGACCGGAAGGGAGATGTCATCGCGGATGAAGTATCCCTGATCCAGGTCATATTGGATATCCAGCATAGCGGAGCGAAGGCGGTGCTGGCGGTAGGCGGAGGGACGATTCACGATATTAGCCGTTACGCCGCCTATACCGCGGGCGTTCCGTTCATCTCCATACCTACGGCCGCATCGGTGGATGGATTTAATTCCAAGGGAGCGCCAGTCATTGTACGGGGCGAGAAGATAACGATTCCGGCCATCGGACCAAGCGCGATATTCGCGGACGTCGATATTCTCATGGCTGCTCCCTCCCGGTTAACCGCCGCCGGATTCGGGGATATGCTGGGCAAGTACACATCGCTGTTCGACTGGAAGTTCGGCAGTTTGGTGGCCGACGAGCCATATTTGAAAATTTCGGCGGATATGACGAAATCCGCGCTCAGCCAGTGCGTGAACGCGGTGGAACAGATTGCGAAGCGGAGCGAGGATGGCGTACGCATCTTGATGGGGGCGCTCGTCGAATCCGGCCTGGCGATGCTGCTGTTCGGCCAATCCCATCCGGCTTCGGGTTCGGAGCATCACCTGTCCCATTATTGGGAGATGGAGTTTATCCGTTTAGGGAAGAAACAGCTGCTGCACGGTGCCAAAGTAGGAGCCGCTTGCGTGGAAATCTCGAAGCTGTATCATCGTATCGGAGAGCAGGGGATTGAGCTGAATGGAGGCTCCTCCCCGGGCGCGGAAGATATAAAACGGCGAATGGCGCTGCAGTGGAACGACATCCGGTCGCATATTACGCAGCTCCCGGAGCCGGAAGTGCTGGGCGACCTGATGCGCATGGTAGGCGGCCCGGCCGGGGTGTCGGAGCTTCCGATCGGCGATGAGCTGCTGGAACGAAGCCTGGCTGAAGCCCACAAGGTTCGATACAGCCGCTATACGCTGCTCCATGTTTACAACGAACAAAGATCCTTATTTGTCCATTAAGGCAGGTTAAGGGTCGACGAATGAAATAAGGCTGTCCCTCAAGCAGATCCTTCTGCTTCAATGGGGCAGCCTTTTTGGCTTTTCTGCAGCTGTGCTATGATTCCGCGCGGCTTTCGGAGACGGCCAGCCGCCCCAACGACTGAGGGTGGTGCCGCCGCAGCCGATTGCCAACAAGGTCTAAAGATATATGTAATTTCTTTCATTTGAAATAGGCATTTAGAACTATAACCCATCTATTTTTACATAAACGACCTAAAAGTCGAATTATGTAAAAAGTTTCGCCAAACTCTCAAATATTGGACAAATGCTACCGATAACTTATAAAGCGGAGTCTTATCTCCCCATTTTACACCAACATTTTTCGACATTGCCTGTTCGTTTTTGTATGTAGAGAGAAAGTCCTTACAGAAAAAAGAGCACTTGCAAAAATTTTGGACGAATGATCGGATAGGACCAAAGCGCTACTTATTGGGGGAGGATTTACAGCATGCTAAAGAGTCTTAAGCAAAAGATGATTACAATGATTTGTTTGCTCTTGCTAGTCAGTCTTGGATCCGTTTTTGCCGTAACTTACAGTCGGTCATCTGACTTGCTGCAGGAGAGCCTGGACAAGGAAGCGCAGCTTAGCGCGGAGAAGCTGGCGCTTCAGATCGACCAGTTTCTTGATGTAGAGATTGCCAAGGTGGAAAGCATCGGGAAATTCATTACGGGTAACAAAGAGCAAGATCTGCAGTTGATTCAGGCTGCGCAGGAAGTGAACAAGGAATTTGAGACCTTCTTCTTCTCGTACGATTTGACGGGGAAGAACGTCATTAACTTTCTGGGCGAGGTGACCGACGTGTCCGACCGCGTCCATTATCAGGAAGCCGGGAAGGGCGAAGGCAAGCTGGTCGTGTCGGAGCCGGTGCTATCCAAGCGGACGGGCAACAACATCGTTACGATGATCATTCCGCTGATGAAGGATGGAAAACAGTACGGCTACATGGGCTCCACCCTTCCAATTAACGAAGTACAAAAAACGGTATCCTCCCAAACGTTCGGAGACACCGGATATGCTTTTCTTCTGAGCAAATCGGGGACGTTCATGTGGTATCCGCAAGAGGAGCTTGTCCTTCAATCAAACGTGAAGGACGTTGACAGCGCCGAATTGACGAAGGCCTACGAAGAGGTCAGCCAGGGCAGACCAGGCGAGTTCGATTATGTATTGGAAGGTACCGAGTATTCGGCGGCTTATGCACCGTCCAACTTGAACTGGGGGGTCTTCGTGACGGCACCGACCCATGAGCTGAATGCTCCGATCAAGGAGATGTCGTTTACGTTAGTCATTATCTCGGTTGCCGCCCTGGTCGTATCCGCCGCTGCAGCAATTTGGTTCACGGCCCAGATCGTCCGGCCGATCCGCAGGCTCAATACGGCTGTGAAGGAAGTCGCGGCAGGCGATTTGACCAAGACCATTCAGGTTAGCGGCAAGGATGAGGTGGCCGTACTTTCGAGTGATTTTAATCAGACGGTATCGCATCTGAAGCATTTGGTCCTCGGCGTGAACGATTCCTCCCGCCAGGTCATGTCGGTTACGGAAACCGTCTCGAGCGGGGTGGATACGGCCATGGACAGCGTGGACCGAATCGGGTCCTCCATTCGCCAGATTGCCAGCGGTGCGCAAGCCCACGCCTCAAGCTCCAACGAAATCGCGACGTCCATGAGCGACATGGCCAGCGGGATCGTCAAAATCGCCGAGACGTCCTCGATGGTGTCCGAAGCCGCGCAGGAAGCTGCCAGCCAAGCGGAGACCGGATCGGTTGTCGTTGAGCAAGCCGTGAAACAGATCGGCAACATCGGCGCAGGTACGTCCAAGGTGGGCACGGCCATTGAGCGTTTGAATGAGCGTTCCTCGGAAATCGAACAAATTCTGAGCTTTATCACGGAAGTCACCTCCCGGATCCGTCTGCTGTCCCTGAACGCTTCCATCGAGGCTGCCAGAGCGGGCGAGCACGGACGCGGCTTTGCGGTCGTGGCTGAAGAAGTCAAGAAGCTGGCTGGACAGTCCGAGGTTTCGACCGATCAGATCGCGAAGCTGATTACGGAAATACGCGAGGACACGATCAACGCGGTACAGGTCATGGACGTCAGCCGTAAGGATGTACAGGACGGCATTGCGTTGATTGAAGATGTGCGCGAGAAATTCGATAACATTCTGAATGCGACCCGCAACGTGGCGGATCACATTCTGGAAGTATCGGCGGCATCCGAAGAAATGTCCGCTGGATCGGAACAGGTCAGCGCTTCGGTTGAAGAGCTGAAATCCATTGCGGATCTGACTTCCAATGACGCACAGAACGTGACGGCTGCGATGGAAGATCAGATTGCAACCATCAAGGAGATTTCAAACTCCGTTAAACAACTGGAGACGGTTGCTCAAGAGCTCAGCAAAGAGCTTGGCAAATTCAGTCTCTAGCATTCCCTGGATCTTACGGACCTGTGCGTAAGGGGACTTGAGAGGGGGGATGCCTGGAAGGAAAACGGTTCGAATCGCAAGCATGCGAAGCAGTAAGTCAGAGAAAGTACAAGCAAGAAGAGGTTCAGCGTGTTTAAGGCAGATCGATGCCACTGCCAACCAAGGGGCATCAAGAAGTACAACTAGAAGAAAACTGGAGGAAACGAAAACATGGCTAAGAATTGGAAAAAGGTATTAATAGCAGGGGTAGTCAGCTTATCATTGGTAGCAACGGGCTTTGCGGCAAACGAGGTCCTTACATCGCCGGAAGTATCGGCTAAATCCGCTTCGACCAATGCACCTGGTCAACTGAAGAAGCAAGCGGCTTCCCAGCTTGACGAAATTATCGAAAGAGGCTACATCCGGGTTGGTATGACAGGGGATTACAAACCGTTTACATATTTGAATCCTGCTACAAAAGAGTATGAAGGTTATGATGTTGACGCCATGGAAGAGCTCGGTAAAGACCTTGGCGTGGAAGTACGCTACGTCAACACGACTTGGTCCAACATGATGAAGGACTTGCAGGCTGATAAGTTCGACATCGCAGTGGGCGGCGTTACCCGCAACACGGCTAGACAAAAAACGGCTTATGTATCCCAAGGGTACATTTCCTTCGGTAAAGCTCCATTGATCCGTGCAGAAGACAAAGACAAATACCTGACGGTTGAAGATATCAATAAACCCTCGGTTCGCATCGGCGTGAATCCGGGCGGAACGAACGAAGTATTCGTGCGCGAGCACTTGACCAAAGCGAATGTGACGGTTGTTCCGAACAACCTGGATATCCCGCATTTGGTAGCAGACGGTACGTATGACGTGATGATCACCGATACAATCGAAGCGATTACGTATGCGAAGGCGGATTCCAGACTGTATGCCGCTTTGACGGACAAGCCGTTCACGAACAGCGAAAAAGGCTACATGATTCCTCGCGGCGACTTTGAATATGCAAGCTATCTGGAAATGTGGATCGACGAAATGAAGCTGCAAGGCAAGTTTGCGGACATTCATAAAAAATGGCTGGAGTAGGTTGGATCAGGCTATAAACAGATAGCCAATCCTTGCCAGCAGATCAGGTTGAAGAGCCTGATCTGCTGGCTTTTTTGTTTTGTCCCATTAGGTGAAGAGAGCGTCGCCTCGGCGTCCGGGAGGTTTACCAACCAAGCAAATAGGGTAGTAAATTAACATGGAGATCGACCATATAACATCAGGATAGGAAACGGGGGGCAGACCATGAAGCTAGCTAAATGGATTGCGGCGTGTTTGATGACCGTAGGGATGCTGACCGCTTGCGGCGCTCAAGAGGACTCAGGACGCGTGCAGATTGAGTTTTTTCAGAACAAGCCTGAAGCGAAAGGCTCCTTTGATGCACTCATCGAGAAATTTAACGAGTCCCAATCCGAGATCAAGGTGGTTCAGGTAAATCCGCCGGATGCGGAGACGGTGCTCAAGACAAGAGTCGTCAAGAATGACATTCCCGACATTATCGGCATGGGGGCAACCGATACGTATTCATTGCTGGCCCAAAGCGGCATATTTATGGATTTGACGGATAACCCGCTGCTGAGCCGGGTGGATGAGACTTATGTCCAGATGCTGAAGGACGTAGCTGGCATGGACGAGGTTACGGGCATTCCCTATTCCACTAACGCTAACGGCGTCATGTACAATAAGGAAATTTTCAAGGAGCTGGGGCTCAGCGTTCCCAAGACCTGGGACGAGCTGCTGGCTACGGCGCAGAAGGCCAAGGATGCGGGGAAAATCCCGTTTTATTTCACATATAAAGACGATTGGCAGACAGTGCTGCCGTTTAACGCACTGGCTTCCAACCTGGAAGGCATTGAATTTTACATGCATCGGCGGGAAGGCACCGTAACGTTTGCCGAAAAATACCGGGAGATTGCGGAGAAGCAGCTCGCACTGATGGATTATGGCCATGGGGACAACTTCGGCAAAAACTACGCGGACGGGAACCGGGATTTCGCGAGGGGGGAATCCGCCATGTATATCCAGGGAACCTGGGCCATACCGGAAATCCGGAAGGCGAATCCGGATGCGCCGATCGGCTTCTTTCCGCTGCCGACCGGCGATCGTCCGGAGGAGAACAAACTGATTTCGGGCGTGGATACCTTACTGGCTATTTCCGAGGATTCGAAGCATAAAGAGGAGGCTCAGCGTTTCATTCAATTTCTGCTGGAGCCTGAGAATAGCAAGCAATATATAACGGAGCAAACGCTGTTCTCCACCGTGGAGGGCGTGAAGCAGGAGGATCCCGCCGTCGCAGAGCTGCTGCCATATCTGGAGCGGGGCCAGGTCATCGATTTTGCCGACCACTACATTCCCGCGGCGGTGCAGCTGAACTCGGTGATCCAATCCTTCCTCCAGAACCGGGATATCGACGGGTATCTGAAGAAGCTGGACACCGAATGGGACAAGGTAGCTGACAGGCGTTAACGGGCGGAAGGCGGTATTTTCTTCAAACGATATCCAAGAAGCATTGAGGAGGACCCAACATGAACAAGCGGCTTATGCCTTATTACTTGATGACCGTGCCGGCGGTCGTGCTGTTCTTCGTATTTCTGACGCTGCCGGCTTTGCAGGGGGTGTATTACTCCTTCACGAACTGGAACGGATTCGGCGATAACTTCGACTTCATCGGTTTCAAGAATTACGTCAATCTGTTCAAGGATGGCAACGTGGGCAATGCGTATTGGTTCACATTCAAATTCGCGGTCGTGGTCACCATCCTCATCAACATCTTCAGTCTGCTGATTGCCATGGGCCTGAACGCCAGAATCAAGGCGAGGAATTTCTTTCGGGGCATCTATTTTCTTCCGAATATTCTGAGCGTGCTGATTGTAGGTTACATATTCAACTATCTGTTCTCGAATGTGTTCACCATTTGGGGACAGAACCTGGGGATCGGGTGGTTGTCGACCAATATCCTGGGCAGTGAACAGCATGCTTGGATCGGCATCGTGGTGGTCGCGGTATGGCAGGGCATTGCCTACAACACGATTCTGTATCTTGCCGGGCTCCAGACCATTCCCGGTACGCTTTATGAGGCTTCCAATCTTGACGGAGCGAACCGGTGGCAGGAGTTCTGGAAAATAACGTTCCCGCTGATCGCGCCGTTCTTTACGATCAACATGGTGCTGGCGATGAAGAATTCACTGATGGTCTTCGATCAGATCGTAGCCCTCACCAACGGCGGCCCGGGGCGGGCAACGCAGTCCATCTCTCACCTGATATATACCGGCGGCTTCGAGGGAGGCGAGTTTGCTTACCAATCGGCTAACTCCGTGATCTACTTCATCCTGATTGCCACGATATCCATTGTGCAGATTCGGTTCCTGCAGAGAAGAGAGGGGGACATGTAATGCGGACGAAAACCAACTGGACGGTGATGATTCTCATCACATTGGGAACGATATTGATCCTGTTCCCGTTGTATATGACGATTACGATTGCGCTCAAAACGCCGGAGGACATGCTGGCATCGGTGTTCGGCCTGCCGAAAGACCTGCATTTCGAGAATTTCGCGAACGCCATAAAAATGACGAATTTCTTCAATGCGCTGGGCAACAGCGCCATGGTGACAACGGCCACGGTGGTGCTGACCCTGCTGACGAATTCGCTCGTCGCGTATGCCATTGCCCGCAATATGAACCGGAAGTTCTTCAAAGGCTTGTACTTCTATTTCATCAGCGCGATGTTCATTCCGTTCCCGATCATTATGCTGCCGCTGGTCAAGCTGACGGCCGGGTTCCATATGACGAATCTGGTCGGGCTCACCATCCTGCATACCGTTTATGCCTTGGCGTTTAACGTATTTGTGTACGTAGGTTATATTAAATCCATCCCGGTTGCGTTGGAGGAAGCGGCCCGAGTGGACGGCACGTCGACTTGGGGAACATTCTGGAGAATCATATTCCCGATCATGGCCCCGATCAATGCGACGGTGGGCATTCTGATCTGCCTCTCGACCTACAATGACTTCCTGCTGCCGCTCATCATTATCAGCGATACGAATTCCTACACGCTGCCATTGGTGCAGTATATATTCCAAGGGCAGTTCAACACGGACTTCAATCTGGCCTTTGCCTCCTATCTGATGGCGATGCTGCCGATGATCATCATCTATCTGTTCGCGCAAAAGTGGATCATCAACGGCATTACGCAGGGGGCTGTAAAATAAGGCGGCTACGCATTTCTTAGGAGCACTTAGTCCTCTCAGCCCTTCGCTGCAGCAGGGGGCTGCGGAGCCCGCAATCAGCAGTAAGTCCTTGTACGACCCATCATAACGAAAAGCTGTATTCCGGCATGCTGTCATGCCTGGAATACAGCTTTTTTGATGCTACCAGGGTTCCAATCGATAAAGGATTCCCTGGTTCATGACGTGTCGCTATTATAATTGCAGCATGTTCCGCTTCTCCGCATCCGGGTCCTCGATGATCCTGCTGTCGTTGTTGAATATCATCGTTGAACGCAAAGCCGGATCATAAGCTGGCCACGGCAGCGCCTCCGTATCCGGCGAGCCGTTCCGCGCAAAGGCAATCCAGGCATCCTGGATCCGGTCCGACAGGGCTTGCGTGGCCGCATCGACTTGAACGCCGATGTTCTCAAACAGCGCCAGCGTGTTGAATACAAACGGGATTTCCAGGGCATGCATCGCTTTGCCGAGCACCGGATGGTCCGGCAAGGTCCAATCGAACCGATACATCCATACCGGCGCGTGTTTGCACTGTGCGGAAGCGAATTGCAGGGCCGAGCGCCAGAAGTACAGATCGGTCATAATCTGGGCATGTCCGTCGATGCTGTACGGGTATTCCTTGGTGATGGGGGCGGCATCCTCAATGCCGGTCATCATCTCCACGGTGCGGACAAGGACGTCTTCCTTCACAAGCGGCATGTCCGGCCGGAAGAACAAAGCCCCTTCATCGAGATTCGTCCCGATCAGGATCGGCACGTCCTTGGCCCATCCCGATTGAATGGCCTGCAGCGGATCATGCGGCAAAGTGTCCGGATCCAGAACCGGCTGAAAGATCATGTTGACGCCGGGTCCGATCTGCTTCTTCAGCCTTTCCCCGGCTTCGAATATCGACTCGCCTGTCAGGGAATCCAGCTGATGGATTTTGTCAGGCGTAATGCCCAGCTCTTTAAGCAAGCCGGCCGTTATCATCCGTGCCTGTTCCGGAACCATGACCTGGGCAGCGCCGCTCTCCATGATCGCCCGGTGGAACAGTCCCTTGGCTGCAGGCATCGCCAGTAACGCTGCAATGCTCATGCTGCCCGCTGATTCCCCGAATACCGTAACCCGCTCCGGATCGCCGCCGAAGGCCGCGATATTGTCCCGCACCCATTCCAGGGCAGCGACCTGGTCCAATAAACCGGTATTGGAGGAATAGGCTTCGCCGTATGGAGAGAGATGGAGAAAGCCGAGGGGACCCAGCCGGTAATTGAGCGTAACCACGATCACGTCTCCGCGGAGAACGAAGGGCGCGCCGTTATAGCTTGGCAAGCTGCCCGAGCCTGTGACAAAAGCGCCCCCGTGAATCCATACCATGACGGGCAGCGGCTCCGCCGGCATGTTCCGGGGTGCCCACACATTGAGATATAGGCAATCCTCGGATACCGTCTTGGTCACGCCGCCGCCAAGCATGCTGGATGTGGATTCAAGCGGCTGAAGGCACATGGGACTGAAAGCGGTAGTTTCTCTAATCCCGTCCCATGAATCGGGGGGCACAGGAGAACGGAACCGCAGCGGGCCAACCGGTGGCTTCGCATAAGGAATTCCCTTCCATACGCGCACTCCGTTTTCCGTAAGGCCTTGAATGCGCCCGTCTTTCGTTTGTACGACAAGTTCTGACATGTTCTCGCTACACCCTTTCTCTCTGCTCTATATATACACTTTACCAAGTTAGCGGCATAAGTTCAAAAAAGCACGAATCCTGAGGAATACAGGCAGGAATGTCATGTTACATGAAGAATGTAACAGGGTGGGCGGTATCGCGGACGGCGGATACGGCATCACCTGATGATCCATGTCATTATAGGCATACTGGAGGGATAAGCATGAACATAGCGATATTGGGCTGCGGCACGATGGGGACGGCCTATGCGCACAATTTGGCGAAAATGCCGGGAGTAACGGTGACGGGCGTGGTTGATATAAACGCCGAACGAGCGGAGCGCGTTGCCGCTTTGACCGGGGCGAAGGCATACACGGATGTAGAGTCGCTGTTTGAACAAAAAGATTTGGAAACGGTTGCGGTGTGTCTGCCCACCTATCTCCACAAACCGTTTGTGCTGAAACTGGCTGAAAAAGGGCTGCATGTCATCTGCGAAAAGCCGGCAGCATTAACGCTGGAGGATGCGCAGGAGATGAAGGCGGCCTGCGAGAAGCACGGAGTCCGGTTGTTTATCGGACATGTCGTCCGGTTCTTCCCGAACTATCACGATGCCTATCGGCAGGCCCGCTCGGGCAATATCGGAACGCCGAAGATGGCTCACTTTAAGCGGTACGGTTCCTACCCGCAGGGAATGGATGGATGGTACAACGACCCTGGCAAGAGCGGCGGCGTCATCATGGATCTGATGATTCATGACATCGATTTTGCCTGCTGGCTGTTCGGGGAAGTGGAGTCGGTTTATGCTTCGACCGTGAAGCAGGCCGAGCCGCAGATGGAGTACGCCCAGCTTACGCTTCATTTTAAAAATAGCGCCATCGCGAGTCTAACCGGATATTGGGGGTATCCCGGTCCATTTACGACGCAGTTCGAGATCTCGGGAGACCAAGGCATCGTACGATTCGACAGCAATCAGGTACAGTCCCTGGACTTGAAATTGGCTAGCGCCGAGGCCGGGGAGGGAGCTGCTGTGCAGGTTCCTTCCAGTCCGAGCCTCCATGACCCTTATTATAACGAGGTGCAGCATTTTATCGAGTGCATCCGAAACGGCAGCGAGCCGCTCGTCAGCATCAAGGATGCTTGCTACGCCGTTGAAATCGCTCAGGCAGCGGAGCAATCGGCACAAACTGGACAGCCCGTGATGATCGGAGGGACGGTTTCATGAAAAAGGTGAAAGTAGGGTTTATCAGCTTTGCCCATATGCATGCGGCAAGCTATCTCTTTGGCATGCTGAAGCGGGATGACGTCGAGGTGATCGGAATCGCGGATGAAGACGCGGAGCGCGTTCGTCCTTACTCCGTGGACCGGGGGATTCCGTATTATGCCGACTATAATGAATTGCTGGCACAAGAACTGGATGCCGTAGTCATCTGTTCGGAGAACGCGCGTCATGCGGAAATTACCAAACGCGCCGCAGCGGCGGGCAAGCACGTGCTTTGCGAGAAGCCGCTGGGCCTATCGGAAGCCGAGATGCTGGAGATGATTCAGGTATGCAAGGATAACGGCGTTCAGCTCATGACCGCTTTTCCTTGCCGATATATTTCGTCCGTGCGCCAGGCGAAGGAAGCGATTGACGCAGGGCAGATCGGCGACATTTTGGCTATGAAGGGAACCAACCGGGGAACCATGCCGGGCGGCTGGTTCATTGAACGGGAGAAATCGGGCGGCGGCGCCGTATTGGATCATACCGTCCATGTGATGGATCTGATGCACTGGTTTACCGGCAGCAAGGCCGAGGAAGTGTACGCCCATGCGGAAACGCTGTTCAACGATACCGAGATTGACGACGCCGGCATGGTCCACGTCAAATTCGCGAACGGCGTCGTGGCCGTGCTGGACCCAAGCTGGTCCCGCAACCGCACCTTCCCGACATGGGGGGACGTAACGCTTGAGATCATCGGCACCAAAGGCGTGCTGAACATTGATTCTTTTGCCCAGAAAAACGATGTATACAGCGATGTGACCGGTAAAGCGTCGTGGAGCTTCTGGGGCGATGATATGGACGAAGGCCTCGTCAACAGCTTTGTCGAAAGCATCCGCGACGGCAAGCCGGTCGAAATTACCGGGGAAGACGGCTATCTCTCCGCCCGGGTTGCCATTGCAGCGTACGAGTCCGCAAGCACCAAGCGCACCGTTCGGCTGAAGCCGCAGGGATAGTGCGGTTGTGCCGATAAAACCGGGGAACGGGGAATTCCCGTTATGCAATTTAAGCTCCTTCGATTTTCGTAATCGAAGGAGCTTTTTTATATGAGAACAATGGGGCTTCAAAGGATGAGCGTACCTGAATCGCAAGCAGAGGGTCTCCGCTATCTCGCTACCTCCGCTATTTCCGGCAAGACCTCCGAGAACATGCGCTGACCGACAGTTTTCTTATGTTGGCAAAAAAGATCAAAAACGCCCTGGTCCCTTTTGGTATCCTTAATAACAAAGGAGGGCCTGACCTTGAGTACCCAGCGTATTATCCAAAAGAGCATCGCGTACATGGAGCAGCATCTGGAGGAGCAGCTGACCCTCGCGGATATTGCATCCTATGCCGGTTTTTCGCCGTATCATTTCCACCGCTTGTTTCGGAGGGAGGTCGGCATGAACATCGCGGATTACCTTAGAAAACGAAGGCTCTGTTATGCGGCGCAGTTCCTGCTGCACACTGAGGCTGCGATTATCGACATTTCCCTGCACTGCCACTTCGAGAGTCAGGAGTCGTTTACGAGAGCATTCAAAAAATTATACGGCATGCCGCCGGGGCGTTACCGCAAAATCTTTGCGGTTCACGCTCAACACTCAAGCTACCAAAAAGGAGAGGATCATATGCAGCAGCAAACGCAATCCGCATTAAAAGGCTGGTTCCTAAGCGGAAGCCACCCTCAAGATTATGAGATCGGCGTCGATCGGACCACCGTCCACCAAGGAAGCACCTCGGGTTACTTAAGAGCCCTTACGCCGATGGAGGATGGCGCTTTTGCAACCATGATGCAGCAGTTCAAAGCCGGCAAGTATGCGGGCAAGCGGATGCGGTTCTCCGGATTTGTCAAAACCGAAAACGTGAAGGACTATTGCGGGCTGTGGATGCGCGTCGACAATCGCGCCGAAGACGTGCTCCAGTTCGATAATATGAATGACCGGCGCATCGTAGGCAGCACGCACTGGAATCACTATACGATCGTGCTCGACGTACCCGAGGACAGCGCGACGATCTCGATCGGTGTTCTGCTGATGGGGGCAGGGAAGGTGTGGGTAGACAGCTTCCGCTTTGAAGAGGTGGATCTCAGCGTACCTACGACGAACCTCGATTTTCACTATGAGCTGCTTGAGGAGCCCGCCAATTTATCGTTTGAAGAGTGAAGCATGGGGAGATGCACCCATCTACGGAAATGATTGATCTTGGCTCGTTGAGGGATAGGGGCTTCCCCATACAACCATTAGGCAGAAGTCTCTCCATACCGGAGGGCTTCTTCTTGTTGCCTTGGACGATGGCTTGCATCATGATATTCCTGGGGGGTGTTTGACCGCTGAGCACTGGCCAGATCGAGAACCATTTAAAGCATGAATATAGCCAAAAGGAGGGTGTGCCATGCAGGTGATTACACTATGCGGCTCCACCAAGTTTAAAGCGCAATTTCGAGAAGCCGAAGCTTCGCTTACGCTTAGCGGACATATCGTCCTAAGCGTTGGATTTTTTGAGCAAAGCGACGGAATCGAGATCACGGAGCAGCAGGAGCGCAGGCTCAAAGAGCTGCACTTCCGCAAAATCGATATGTCGGACGAAATCTTTGTAATCGATGTGAATGGCTATATTGGAGACAGCACTCGGACCGAGATTGAATACGCCAGCTGTCATGGTAAGAAGGTACGGTATTATTCAAAGGACCAACTGCAGCAGCCTGCTCCCCGAAGTCCCCGCATCTATGATATTCGTTGACGGACAGAGCGGACGTTGTTTACTAAAAATCGGTCTCAGACGAGCTCGATATCATTCTCTATATACCCGTTTTTACGAATTAGGATTCAGGATGGGCACTAGCATTCACGGCCATAGCAATAATATTGAATCCATATGCTTTTTTTGTTATAATTCCCAAATGGCGGTGGTGGATTCAATGGATATTTATATGGTTATTCAGCAGTTATATCCGAGTTTCTCGAAGAAAGAACAGTTGGTAGCGAATTATATTCTTCAAGAAGGTCAATCAATTAATAACATGAATATATCTGTGCTGGCGAACCATGTTGGTGTCTCGAATGGGACAATCACGCATTTTTGCAAGAAGATTGGTTGCCATAATTTTGCCGAATTGAAGGTTCAGTTGGGCAGGCTTCGTACTGCGACGGCTCCTTCGGCGGAGGACAATATTCTTATACAAGTATCTAAATTCTATCAGACGGTCATTGAGCGTTCGAATCAATTACTGGACATAACATATTTGCATCGACTTGCTGAAGCGATTAAGAGCGCAGCACGAATTTACATATACGGAATCGGGAGCTCGGGACTTTCAGCGAAGGAAATGATGCTTCGCTTGCTGCGTATGGGCTTCAATGTGCAGAGTATTACGGATTCTCATTTAATGCTGATCAATAGTTCGATAGTGAATGAGAATGATTTCGTTATTGCGATTTCCAGTTCAGGGGAAACGTCTGTCATTGTCGACGCAACCAGAATTGCAAAGAATAATGGGTGCAAAGTCATCTGTCTGACCAGCTTCTCCGAAAGTACGCTGGCGCAACAAGTGGACTCTTTTATTTTGGTCTCCAATACATTGTTTGTTGATAAAGAAAGGTTTGTAAATAGTCAATTTTCCGTCATGTATGCGATCGATATTTTATGTATGATCTTACTCGAGGATGCGGATTTAAATAGTCGGATGCAAATTACAGTGAATACGATTCTTGAACACAATCGAATGGATTAACAATATAGCTTTCATCGTACCTGTGAACCTCAGAAGTTGACGTGTTTTTCGTCTACTGGAGGGGCACAGGTTTTTTATTGTGATTGTTCATGCTAAGCGTCATAGATTAATTACCAAAAATAAAATTATTTTAGTTAAATTATATTTACTAAAATAATTTCATGATGTAGAATTGGCATATCGCGATGGAATACAATGATTGATCCAATAGGAGGAAAATCCATGTTTAAACAGTTGCAAAAGCTTGGTAAGTCATTTATGTTACCGATTGCAATCCTACCTGCTGCGGGTTTGCTGCTTGGGATTGGGGGAGCCTTATCGAATGCGAATACGATTGCTGCATATCCGATTCTGAATACGCGGTTTTTACAAGCTGTTTTTCAAATTATGTCGGCAGCCGGCAACGTTGTGTTTGCCAACTTAGCGCTAATCATGTGTATTGGCCTTGCCGTGGGGCTAGCGAAAAAGGATAAAGGTACTGCTGCGCTGGCGGCAGCCGTCTCGTTCCTGGTTATGAATGCATCGATTGGTGCAATGATCACGGTATTTAATCCAAGCGTTGAATCCATTGACACCGGAGTTGTAGGGGCTATTGTCATTGGTATCCTGGTTACTTATTTGAACAATCGATACCGTGGGATTCAATTACCTTCCTTTCTAGGATTTTTTGGAGGCTCACGGTTTATTCCGATCGTCTCATCTTTTAGTGCTATTTTTGTAGGCGGGATCTTCTTCTTAATCTGGCCTACGTTTCAAGGCTGGCTGGTAGCGGCAGGGACTGCTGTAGCCGGAATGGGATATTTCGGTACCTATTTATACGGATTCTTGCTTCGTCTTACAGGTGCTGTCGGTCTACACCATATGATTTATCCGATGTTCTGGTTCACAGAGCTGGGCGGTGTCGCCACGGTTGCAGGTCAGCAAGTGGTGGGTGCGCAGAAAATCTTTTTTGCCGAACTGGCTGATCCGAATCATGTTGGAATGTTCTCCGAAGGAACCCGTTTTTTTGCAGGACGTTTTGCTACGATGATGTTTGGTCTTCCTGCGGCATGTCTTGCGATGTATCATTGCGTTCCGAAGCACCGTCGCAAGCTTGTGTTTGGTTTGTTCTTTAGTGCAGCGCTGACATCGTTCCTGACAGGGATCACGGAGCCGATTGAGTTTATGTTCTTATTCGTCGCTCCCTGGTTATATGTGATTCATGCGGCTCTAGATGGTCTATCCTTTATGATCGCGGATATGTTATCCGTTCGTATCGGGAATACCTTCTCTGGCGGGGCCATCGACTTCATGCTCTTTGGGGTTCTGCAGGGGAATGCCAAAACGAATTGGATCTATGTCATTATTGTGGGGCTCTTCTGGGCTGTCATCTATTACATTGTGTTCCGCTTCTTAATTACGAAATTCAACGTGGCGACACCGGGACGTGAAAGTGATGGGGAGAGCGTATCGGTTGAAACCAAGGACAGTATTGGAGAGACCGCGATGAAAGTACTGAATGCGCTTGGTGGCAAGGAGAACCTGGAAGATGTCGATGCATGTATTACGAGACTTCGTGTTGCAGTCAAAGATGTATCGAAAGTAGATAAGGATACAATTAAAGAACTGGGTGCTACTGCAGTATTAGAAGTAAAAGGCGGGGTTCAGGCTGTATTTGGCGCAAAAGCCGACTTAATTAAACAAAAGATAAATGAGGCTATTGGAGAAGAATAAAAGAGGATAGGGCATGGAGGGAACATATTGTGAAACGAGGATTAATTGTATCATGTCAGGCTTTGCCAGGCGAACCGTTGCATAGTTCATTTATTATGGGACGTATGGCCATTGCGGCAGCCGAATCCGGTGCGGTGGGGATTCGTGCTAATAGCGTTGAAGACATCGAAGAGATTAAGAAGCAAGTTGAGCTGCCCATTATTGGCATTATCAAAAAAGAATACCCGGGTATGCAATCGTTCATTACAGCGACCATGACCGAAGTGGATGCGCTTGTTGGTACAGGGGTTGAGATTATTGCTGTGCAAGCAACGATGGATCAGGATGAGGCATTCCTGCAATCGATCTTTACAAAATATCCTTCGCAGAAGTTCATGGCGGATATCTCCACAACGGAAGAGGGGTTGCGAGCAGATCGATTGGGGTTCCACTACATTGGAACGACACTTATTGGTTATACACCGCAGTCTCAGCATGTGGAGAAGTTCACCGTGCTGGAAGAACTGATTAAGCAGTGTAAGAAACCAGTCATTGCAGAAGGCAACTTCAACACACCGGAACAGGCTGCAAAAGCGATCAAAATGGGAGCTCATTGTGTGGTTGTAGGCAGCGCCATAACAAGACCGCAAATCATCGCGAAATGGTTCTCTGATGAGGTAAACGAAGTTCTATAACAAAAGAAGCATAGAGGAAAGATTTGTTATGATATAGTCTGTTAATGCCATAGCCATCCGCGCACTTATAATAAAACGGGGCTGTCCCAGAAGTCATGAAAGATGACTTTGGGACAGCCCCTTTATACGTGCCCGAGCACCTTTAGGATTGTAAACGGTACTTGTAGAACGGTTTTACAGATAAAGCACCAACGCAATAATGGCAGCGAGTACGATCCGATAGATCGCAAACGGCACCAGCTTGATCCGATTGATCAGCTTCAGGAAGAAGCGGATGGAGATCAAAGCGAAGACGAAAGCCGCCACGAATCCGGCGATGAAGAACGGAAGAGCCTCCAGCGTGAAGTACTCCCAGTTCTTCAGCAGCGACAGGAAGCTGGCTCCGAACATGATCGGCACGGCCATGATGAACGTAAAGTCCGCTGCCGCACGGTGGCTCATGCCGAGCATAACGCCTCCGGAGATGGTGGAGCCGGAGCGGGAGAAGCCTGGCCAGAGCGACAGACACTGAATCAGCCCGACGCTGAATGCCTGCCTGTACGTAATTTGATCGACAGTCACCACTTTCGGCTCTTGTTTCGAGCTGACCTTGTCGGCAACGATCATGAAGATGGCTCCGATCACAAGACCGATCAGCACCGTTTCGGTAGAAAATAAATGCTCGTCAATGAGGTCCTCGAACAAGACGCCCAGAACGCCGGCCGGAATCAAACCGACGATAACCTGGCTGAGTCTCAGTCTGCCCGTACCGGCCGGTACGCCGGCTTCGGGCTTTTTGCGCTTGAGTCCCAAGAGATCCAGGAAGCGGTCCTTGAACACCACGATGACGGCGAGAATGGAGCCGAGCTGAATCACGACCTTGAACGTGTTGGCTACGTATTTCGTCAGAAACTCCTCGGATTTCAGCCACATGTCATCCACGATGATCATATGGCCGGTAGAGGATACAGGAGCGAACTCGGTCAGTCCCTCGACGATTCCCAGAATAATTGCTTTGAGGATGGTTAAAAAATCCATGACCTGTGGTCTCTCCCTTACTTAAAAATGTAAAATGTAATGATATGAATGATGCATGGCATGAAATATGTGCTCCAGCTTAAGCCGATTTTCTACGCTTGCGGAAGAAGAAGAACAGGAATGCGATCACGGCCACGGCTATTACAGCATAAGCGATATTGGAATAGACGTCCATGAAGGCGACGATATTCTCCCATGAATCGCCGACGGCGGCCCCCACGGATACCAGAATGACGTTCCAGATCAAGGTACCGATGGTCGTAAAGAGCAGGAACATGCCGAACTTCATGTTGGACATCCCCGCCGGGATGGAGATCAGGCTCCGGATCAGCGGAATCATGCGGCAGAACAGCACGGTCCAGTAGCCGTATTTATCGAACCAGGCATCCGCTTTGCGGATGTCTTCTTTTTTGACGCGGAGGATATGCCCCCAACGATCCACGATTTTCTCAAGCCGTTCGACATCGAGCAGGCGTCCGATCCCGTACAGGATGACGGCACCGACCACGGAGCCGATGGTAGCTGCGATAATGACGCCGGGCACCGTCAGTTTCGTGTAGGTTGTCATGAATCCGCCGAAGGTCAGAATGACCTCGGAGGGAATCGGCGGGAACACGTTTTCCAGGGCAATCATTAGCAGGATGCCGACATAGCCGAACTTCTCCATAATGTCCGTAATCCAGTTTTCCAAAAGTTACACCTCTTTCAAAAGATAAGGAGGCCTTTGCCATCCTTTATATAAGGGTCTGCTTCAGCTTGCGCAGGTATTGGCTGCGGATGAAGAAAAAGTACAGGACCTGCATCATCAGGAAGCTGATCAGCACGATGCCCATTTCAGCCGCAATGGATAAATAGAAATAGCTTTGCAGCGCGATGAAAGCAAAGATGCTGTGCACGATCGCAAGTCCGATCGGTACAAAAAACAGCAGCGCCAGCTGTCCGGTAACGATCCGCCTGAACTCCCTGTCCGTCATGCCCAGCCGGGATATCGTGGCATAATGCCTGCGGTCAAAATCCAGATCGGCATAGAGGCGGAAGTACAGGAAACTTCCTGCCGCGATAAAGAACACCGTGCCCACAAGCAATGCCGCGAAGAGCAGCATGTTGTACAGGCTGTCCCGAAGGGCAAACAGCGTACCGCTGACCGCCAGCGCAAAGGTCCGGTCCATCTCATAGCGCACGGCGCCGCCCGGAGCCAAATGGGGAACGATCCCCTCCGTCTCCGTAAAATCGTCCACGTAGAAGCCGGTGTACCGTTCCTGCCGGACCGGATCCGTGACTGCGGCAAAGATGTCGTCGCTGACGACAAGACCGCCGAAACGGGAATCGTCATCCATCTCCGGCAGCAAGTATTCCGGCACGCCGACATGATCGGAATAACCGATTTCACGCAGCCGGATGCCGGAATCCCGGAGCCGGTAAGAAGCGTAATCCCGGTTGCGGGTATAAGCTCTGTCGTTTTGCGAAGCAATGAGGACAAGGGCCTCCTCGCCGCTCGGCGGCTGTTCGTCAAACGGCAGTCCCGCCATCACGACAGCCGCCTTATAGTCGGAGAACGCGATCAGCGTCAACGGAATCTCCGATGGACCGGCCTGTGTGGATGCCGGTTCGGCATCCGTATATTTAACGCGAAACGATAGCGTTTCAAACGGTATTTTCCTCGACTCCAGCTCCTGCCGGATTTCGTTCAAATGCTGCTCTTCGGAGGTGTCTCCCGTTTTGGCGAGATAACCGATGGCGGCCGGGAAGTCCTCGTTGAACTGCTTCGTGAGCACCGGAATGGAGGCGAATACGCCTACCGAGCAAAAAGACACGGCCAGCACGATCGTTACCATCGAGAACATCTGGGCATGATCCTTCAACCGGTACTGCAGGCTGGATAGCGAGATCAGCTTGGTTCTTCTCCAGGTGAACCGGCGGCTTTCTTTCAGCCTGCGGACGAGAGCAACCCCTAACTGCGAATAAATCAGATACGTGCCGATCATCGTCATCAAGGTAACCGGGAACATGCGCAGCGCGAGGGTCGATGCGCTTGTCGTGGCTGCCAGACCGTAGCTGACAAGCAGCAGGACAGCCGCCAATATGGATAACCACGGCGATGTTCTGGGTGCGGTTTTTGGCCGCTGTCCGGACTGGAACAAGTCGATGAGCGCTTTGGGCCGCAGCAGCCAGGACGTGCACAGCGAGATGATGAGGAACAGCAGCGCGTAACTCGCGATCGTCAGACCCAGCGCGCGCAGACTCAGCCGAAACGGCAGGGGCGGGACTCCGAGAAAGGCCGAGCCTGCCATCAGGAACAGCTTGCCTGTAATGATGCCGAACAGAATGCCCGTGGCGATCGCGCTTACGCCGATGATCATATTTTCAAGAAACACCATTTTGTTAAACTGGCGGTCCGTCATGCCGTGCATGAACAGAATGCCGAACTCGCGCTTGCGGGTCTTCAAGAAAGCCCCGACGGAATACAGCACGAAGAAAAACGAGAATACGTACATAATCAGCTCTGCGCCAACCATCGCCTGGGTCACGACCGGATAGAACATCTCGTCCGTGATGGAAGGGTGAAACAGGAACAGCGCGCACACAAAGAAAATCATGACGGAGAATGCGCTGCTTAAGAAATAGGCCGCGTAGGTCCGCTTATTCCTCAGGACATTCCTAAAAGCGAATTGTCGAAAGGTCATGACTTCCTCCTCCCAGCAGCGCCAGCATGTCGATGATTTTCTGGAAAAAGGCTTGGCGGTTGTCACCGCAATACATTTCATTATATAGTTGACCGTCCTTGATGAACAAGACGCGGTCACAGTAGCTGGCTGCCACCGGATCGTGAGTGACCATGAGAATCGTTGCGGAAGCTTCTTTGCTTGAAGCCGAAAGGGTCTGCATCACTTCTTTGGAGGCTCTGGAGTCCAGGTTCCCCGTCGGCTCGTCAGCCAAAATCAGGGAGGGCTCCTGAATGAGCGCCCTCGCGATGGCGGTGCGCTGCATCTGCCCGCCGGAAATCTCATAGGTGTGCTTGTGCAGAATGGACCCGATCCCTAGCCGGTCTGCGATCCGGTTCAGCCGGATGCCCATTTCGTCCAGCGGCATGCCCTCCAGCGTCAGCGGCAGGACGATGTTTTCCTCAACGGTCAGCGTATCCAGCAGATTGAAATGCTGGAAGACGAAGCCCAGCTCCCTGCGCCGAAACAGAGCGGTATCGCTCCTGCCGAGCAGATGGGGATTGCGTCCGCCTATGATCACTTCCCCGGCCGTGGGCTGATCAATGGTCGCAATCAGATTGAGGAGCGTCGTTTTTCCGCTGCCGGAAGGTCCCATAATACCGACGAATTCGCCTTTGGCGACGTTGAAGTGAATATTGTTCAGCGCTTGGAACGCCACTTTGCCCTCATAGATTTTGGATAGATGCTTGACGCTCAGGATGGGCATATCTTCACTCCTCTATAACGATGTTATCATTGTAAAAGATTCGTTGGCGTCCATGCCATATTCGTAACTTACAGTTACCTTACAACCTTGTAAGGTTTCTTTTGCTGATGTAAGCAGATCGGGAATAAGCAGCAACGGCTTAAAGAGCTTGTACTGCCGAACCCTGCCATCTGCCGGTGGAATTCATTGTGCGATATGGCCCGCAGCATCCGCAAAAATGATGCGGACCGTCGTCCCTTCCTCGACCTTGGATTCGATTTCGAAGGCATGTCCAAGCTTATCGCATATTTGTTTGACCAGAAACAGGCCCATGCCTGTCGATTCCTGGAATCGGCGCCCGTTCTCTCCGGTGAAATAGGGATCGAACACCCGCGGGAGGTCGCTTTGGGGAATGCCGATGCCTTCGTCCCTTATCTCAAGCACGACTTGATTCTCCCGGGTGTAGCCGTTGAAAAAGAGGGTGCCTTGTTCCTTCAGCGTATATCGAACCGCGTTGGTCAGCAGCTGCGTCAATACAAAAGAGAGCCATTTCTCGTCCGTGGCCACCGTTAATCCGGAATCGATCCGGATGGACGGGTACAATCTCCGCCGGATAAACAGCCGCTTTTGCTCGGACGTGACATTTCGGACGATTCGCTGAAGCGGCAGGTTTTCCACATGGAAATCGCGCTCGAACGTATCGAGCCTGGCGGTATACAGCACGAGATCGAGCCCTTTTTTGAGCCGGTCCAGCTCGTCGCCGATCGCGGCAAACCGGGGGTCGTCATCATCCTGAAGAATCAGGTGAATGACCGAAATCGGCGTTTTCATCTGGTGGGCCCATTGGTTGATGAACTGCAGATGGCCTTCAATTTTATGCTTATAGTTATGCAGATCCGTGGTGTAATGCCGGAACTGGGTTTTCAGCAGCTGATGAAGCGCTTCGGCGAGCGGGGTGTGGGAGGATTCTGCCGAGGATTCGCCTGTGAGGGATTCTCCCGGGAGCGGCTGCTCCAACCGTTTATAGAAGGAACGGTTGGCAATGAAACGGAAGGCGAGATAGCCGACGAGCAGCAGCAAGCTGATGATGCCCGCGTACAGGCTGACCGTCAAATTGCGATAACCGTCCAGCCTATAGATCAGGGTAACGACAAGAAGCTGGGCGATGTAGACAATCATTAAGGGACGCTGTTCTTGCAGAAATAGTTTCATGGTTCGTCCCTCCAGCTCGGTACCAGTCGGTAGCCGCGCCCGCGCACGGTTTGAAGGCCATCCTCGATTCCGAGGGCGGCGAGTTTCTTGCGGACGCGGGTGATGTACACATTCAGCGTATTATCGTCCACAAAGGCCTGATCATCCCATATTTTCTCCAGGAGCCGGTCCCTGCTGACGATCTGCTCGGGCTTCTTCATTAATTCGTCCAATATTTTGGCTTCGGTATGGCTGAGCTCCGCTTGGGTCGGTCCGAGCGAAACGGAGAGACGCTCAACGTCAAGCGTGAGTCCGGCGATGCTGAGGACCCGCTCATTCTGACCGGCAGCATAGGACCCGTAGGCCCGCCGGAGCTGGCTCTTGATTTTGGCCATGACGATCTCGTAGTCAAAGGGTTTGGTTATATAATCGTCGGCACCGTTCTCCAGCGCCATCACCTGATCCATTTTCCCGTCGCGGGCGGAGATGAAGATGATCGGGCAGGTGGAGAGGCTGCGGAACTGCCGGCACCAATAATAGCCGTCGAATTTAGGCAGATTGATATCCAGAAGCACAAGATGAGGGTCATACGATTCAAATTGATCGCGCACCGTCTCGAAATCATGAACGGACTGCGTCGCATAACCGAATTTATGAAGATATTCTTTCAGCAGGCCGACCAGCCCGGCATCGTCTTCGACAATGAAAATTTTGAACATATCGATCATAGTCCCTTCATTTGACATTCTCGTACCGTCTGTATTGTACCAAATTGTCGGGATATAAGGAAAAGTGATCGAAGACAGCAGGGCCTAGGAAAGCTCGGAAGCGAATGTCTCGCTTTGTTAAGCGATCCCTCCGAAAATTAATCTTGACGCTTGTGCCATCAGCTGATAATATACTTGATAATTCCAATCGAATAACTATGATAAATGAATTTGAATCGACCAGTCTGCTGGAGATCATGAGCATCCTTCATGATCTCCTTTTTGTCGTATGGACCTCAATTTTACTATCAACCAAGGAGCGGGGGGATCAACGATTGCGTGCACAGGATGAATTGAAACTGACGGCGGATGTCCTCGTCATTGGCGGCGGTCCTGCAGGGGCTTGGGCAGCCTGGAGCGCGGCGTCCCAAGGTGCCAAGGTCGTACTGGCCGACAAAGGGTTTCTGGGCTCCAGCGGGGCAACGGCACCCGGAGGAACCAATCTGCTATATTTGCCTCCTGACGATAAGCTGCGCGATGAAGCCGTGGCCCAGCGGATGAAGGAGGGCGGTTATTTATCGGAACCGGATTGGATCCATCGCGTGCTGGATCAGGTATACATCAATCTGGAACGCGTGGAGGCATGGGGATACCCGTTTCGCCGCGATGAGAACGGGGTCCCCATGCGAGACCATTTGCAGGGCCCGGAATATATGAAGCTGATGCGAAGCGCGGTCAGCCGTGCGGGCGTACGGATCATGGATCAGTCCCCGGCGCTCGAGCTGCTTGCCGACGAGCATGGGGTCGGAGGAGCACGAGGCATATGCAGGCAGAAGAACAAGGATTGGGAGGTACGGGCAAAGTCGATTGTCATAGCTACCGGCGGCTGCGCCTTTCTGAGCAAGGGCCTTGGCTGCAACGTGCTTACAGGCGAAGGACTGCTCATGGCGGCGGAGCTTGGCGCCGAGCTATCCGGCATGGAATTCAGCCGCCAATATGCGCCGAGCGCGGCGTTTGGCACGGTGACCCGGGGGCGGCTTCTCAACTGGGCGACGTATTATGACGAAGACGGGAATACGCTGTACAGCCCCGGAGGGCCCAGGCCGCATGATTTTCTGCCGACGATGCTCCGCAAAGGACCGGTATACGCCATGCTGAATCATGCCGACACGGAAGAGAAACGGCGCATATTAAGGCAATCGCACGCCATCTTCTTTGTTCCGTATGATCGGGCGGGAATCGATCCGTTCAAGGAGCGTTTTCCCTTGACCCTCCGCTATGAAGGGACGGTCCGCGGAACCGGAGGCATCCGGATCACCGGCGAAGATTGCGCGACGACGGTACCGGGTCTGTACGCCGCCGGCGATGCTGCAACCCGGGAGCGGGTGACCGGTGCCAAGTCGGGCGGAGGGGCTTTTAATGCCTCTTGGGCGATTTGCTCGGGAACGTGGGCTGGCGAATCGGCGGCGAAGCATGCGCTGAGTACGCGTTCTTCCGCGGATAGCCGTCGCCTGCAAGGTGCGGGGCGGGCCGGAATGTCCCATCCATCCGCAGCACATGGGCAGGGAATGGATGCATCCAACCTGATTCAATCGGTACAGCGGGAGGTGTTTCCGCTGGATATCAATTATTTTCGCAGCGAACCGGTCCTGCAGCAATCGCTCGAACGGCTGAACGGGCTATGGCCGGAAGTGTACGCGAAGATAACCGGGGGTTCGCGCGAGCGGATCAAGGCAAGGGAAGCGGCGGCCATGGCGGCAACGGCAAGATGGATGTATGCGGCTGCGCTGACCCGGCGGGAAACCAGAGGGATGCATACCCTTCTGGAATACCCGGATCCGAATCCGGACCAGCAGCATCGTCTGACCGTGAGCGGGATCGATCATATCCAGGTATATCCTGAGGGGCGGCCGCCCCGGCAGGCAGGCCGAGGTACCATGGACGCTTGCCGACACTATGGCGGTTCAGGCAATAGGAGCAGTGAAGCCGTGGAGGCTGCTGCCTGGATCGCGGCAGCGGCCGGGGAGGTGGAAGGCTCATGATCGAGGTTGTCAGTCAGCAGCGGTGCATCGAGTGCGGCCTGTGCGTCAAGGTCTGTCCGACCAATGTATTCGACCGGACGGAGACGGGGCTTCCGGTCATTGCCCGTCAGGAGGATTGCCAGACCTGCTTTATATGCGAGGCTTATTGTCCTGCCGATGCTCTGTATGTTTCTCCCTTTGCGGATATGGAGCAGAAGGTGACGGAAGAAGAGCTGATCGCGGTAGGGATCATGGGAAGCTGGAGGGAGACGGTCGGCTGGGGACGCGGGCGGACCCGGCTTGCAGAGATCGACGAGACCCCGTTTATCGATCGGATTCTCCCCCGGCGAGGTTAAAGCAGAACTAAACCAATAGCATTCATACTGTCAACCATTCAAATGGAGACATTCCTTCGGTTTTTCGAAGAATGTCTCTTTTTGTATTCGAGGAGAGAGGTGCCCTTATGAAACGGGTTTGGCTGATGTTCATGTTAGTTGATGAAAGAGTGGCGTTTGCCGTGCCGGAGCGTGATCGCGATGAGTGACCATGCAGGATTGTACCGGCAGGACCCTCCGGCTCCGGTCCACGGCAGCGAGTCGCTGGTACTGGAGCCCGCCGCCAAGCAGCGGCAGAGGGTCTCCCCCGGCGAATCAGGTGCCGGGATATGGAGGAAGTCGCTGGGCACCTTGGCTGCAGGCGCGGTTCTTCCCGTATCGCTGCTGGTTTTATGGCAGGTGCTCGGCGACCTTGGTTACATCTCGGAGCTGCTCTTCCCGACGCCGCTTCGCATTGCGGAGGCTTTTGCCCACTTGGCGGGCTCGGGTGACCTTGGCGGTCATGTCCGGATCAGTTTGGTTCGTGCCGCAGCGGGTTTCGCCCTTGGAGGGGCTCTCGGCCTAGCCTTCGGTATTCTGGTCGGGGTATTCCGCATATCCGAGCGTGTGCTCGATCCATCCATCCAGATGGTCCGCATGATCCCGCATTTAGCGGTTGCGCCGCTGTTCGTGCTTTGGTTCGGAATCGGGGAGTCGTCCAAAATACTGCTGATCGCCAAAGGGGCTTTCTTTCCGCTCTATATCCAAACCTATCTGGGCATCCGCGGCGTGGATAACAAATGGTTCGAAGTAACAAGGGTTCTGGGTTTCACGCGTATCCAGCAAATCTTCAGGCTGGTCATTCCGTCCTCCCTGCCGCATATCTTCCTCGGGATCCGGCTGTCCCTCGGGCTGGCCTGGCTCGGGCTGGTCGTTGCCGAGATCATGGGCTCCACGTCCGGCATCGGCTATTTGATGACGGATGCCAGACAGTTCAGCAAAACCGCAACCGTGTTCGTGTGCATCGTCCTGTTTGCCGTCATCGGCAAAGCAGCAGACGCCGCGGTTAGGCTGGTGGAGCGCAGGCTGCTGAAATGGAACGACAGCTATGAGGGCTAAAGCACGGCTTCTGATTCCAAGAGAGAGGAGGAGACACGATGAAAAACGTGAACGAACTTGCGCTGCCTGCGGCGGGGCAGTCACCCGCTGTATCGCAGCCGCCCAATCCTGCTGCCGCGCGCTCCAATCGCCGGCGTGCAGCCTTCCTACGGGCCATTGCGCTCGGATCGGCCCTTCCGGTTCTGGTGCTGGCCATATGGCAGCTGGCAGGCAATCTTGGCTGGATCGATGCATTCTTCCTGCCGACGCCGGCGGCGATTTTCGAATCCCTCTGGAATCTGATTGCCTCAGGCAAGATGGCGACCCATCTGGGCATAAGCATCGGCCGCGCCGCTGCGGGCTTCGCTCTGGGAGGCAGCCTGGGCTTGATATTCGGCTTGCTGACGGGCTTCTCGCGCAAGTCGGAAATATTCCTGGATCCGACGGTGCAGATGCTGCGGATGATCCCGCATTTGGCGATCGCCCCGCTTATTATTTTGTGGTTCGGATTCGGAGAAACGTCGAAGGTGCTGATCATTGCGAAGGGAGCTTTTTTTCCGCTGTACGTCAATACGTTTCTCGGCATCCGGAGCGTCGACAAAAAGCTGTTCGAGGTATCCAGGGTGCTGCAGTACAGCCGGGTTCAGCAGATGATCAAGCTGATCATCCCGTCTTCGCTGCCTAACCTGTTAATGGGACTCCGCTTATCGCTGGCGGTATCCTGGCTCGGGCTCGTCGTTGCGGAGCTGATCGGTTCGCAGTCGGGGGTCGGGTTTCTCATCAATCTTGCCAAGCAATCCTCGTTAACGGAGCAAATTTTTGTGGGTGTATTGGTTTTTGCCGTCGTCGGCATGATGGTGGATCTGTTCGTCCGCTCTCTGGAGCGCCGCTTGCTGAAGTGGCGGGATAGCTACAAGGGATGATCAGGCTTCGTGAATGAGAGAACAGAGGGACAATGATGATTAGGAGGGGAACACGCATGAGTTCACGTATTCAAGGCAGCACGCTTCGGTTGGAAGCGGATGTGCTGGTCATTGGCGGTGGCCCGGCCGGAGCCTGGGCGGCTTTAACGGCTGCGGCGAAAGGCAGCAAAGTCGTGCTGGCGGATAAAGGGTTCTGCGGATCAAGCGGGGCAACGGCGCCGTCGGGCACAGGCGTATGGTACGTGGAGCCTGAAGGGCGGCAGCGCCAGGAAGCGAAGATGAGCCGGTATTTTATGGGCGGACGCTTAGCCGAGAATGAGTGGATGGATCGGGTCCTGGATCAAACCTACGAGAATATGAACCGCCTGGGCGGCTGGGGGTATTCGTTCCCGGTCGACCCGGATGGCGGCATATTCCGGCGCGGCTTGCAGGGACCGGAGTATATGCGTCTCATGCGCAAGCTGGTGAAAAGAGCCGGCGTCAAAATACTCGACCACAGCCCTGCGCTGGAACTTCTGGCGGATAAACACGGAGTGGGGGGCGCCGCTGGCGTAAGCACGCAGGGCGGCGATCCCTGGAGAGTCACGGCGGGTGCCGTTGTTATCGCAACCGGCGGCTGCGCCTTCCTGAGCAAAGCGCTGGGATGCAATGTGTTGACCGGTGACGGCTATCTGATGGCAGCCGAGGCCGGGGCCGAAATGTCGGGCATGGAGTTCTCCAACGCCTACGCCATATCGCCAACGTTCTCCTCGGTGACCAAAACGGCGTATTACCGTTATGCAAGCTTTTACTACGAGGACGGCACGGTGGTAGAGGGGGCGGGCTCGACCAAGGGACGTTCCGTCATTGCCAAAAAACTGCTGGAGAACCGTCAGGTATATGCCCGATTGGATCAGGCACCCGCCGATCTGCAGCCGCTGCTCCGGGTGGGGCAGACGAATTTTTTCCTGCCGTTTGACCGCATGGGCATCGACCCGTTCAAGGATATGTTCCCGGTCACGCTTCGGCTCGAAGGGACGGTGCGCGGGACCGGGGGCATTCATATCGTGAACGAAACGTGCGCCACGAAGGTCCCCGGCTTGTATGCCGCGGGAGACGCCGCAACGCGGGAGCTGATCTGCGGGGGATTTACCGGAGGCGGCAGCCACAATGCCGCCTGGGCGATGTCTTCCGGCAGCTTTGCGGGCGAAGGCGCGGCGGACTATGCCCAATCGCTGGGACGGCATGCCGCTAGACGCGAGGTGCACGGATTGTCTTCGGCTCCGATCGTATCTTCCGGTACCTTCGGCTCGCTGCAGGAAAAGCCGCCCATTGCCGCGGAGGAATACATTCGGGCGGTGCAGGAAGAGGTCATGCCTTATGACCGGAACCTGTTCCGTACGGATGAGGGACTTCGGAATTCGTTGCAACGGCTCGACGGCGTATGGAAATCGATCCGGCAGGAACCCATCCATCTTGATTATCAGGCGGTGAAGAAACGCGAGGCAGCGGCCATGGCTGCAACGGCCCGCTGGATGTACCGCTCGGCGCAGGCCAGGACGGAAACGCGGGGAATGCATAAGCGGGTTGATTATCCGGAGTTGGACGAGACGCAGCATTACCGCCTGATTACATCCGGGTTGGATGAAATCAGCGTCCGGGGGCAGAGCGTGAGCGAGGAGGCGGTTTCCCTTTGATTGAGCTGATCAGCGATGCCAGATGCGTGCAGTGCAATCTGTGCGTCTCCGTATGTCCTACCAACGTATTTGATAAAGTCGATAACGATGTGCCTGTCATTGCGCGCCAGAACGATTGCCAAACCTGTTTCATGTGTGAGCTCTATTGTCCGGCGGACGCGATGTACGTCGCTCCTCATCCCGACCGGCTCAGCGGGCTAAGCGAGGCGGAGCTGGAGCAGGCCGAGCTGTTGGGGGGCTACCGCGAGAAGGTGGGATGGGGACCCGGCCGAACGTCCATATCCAGCCATGCGTTTCTGGCTCAGCTCGCGAAGCGTTCGGTCCCTTAACCGTCCGTCTGCCCCTTTTTCAGGCAGCTCCACTCTTCCCGTCTGCATGGGAAGCATGATCTTCGGGCTCGTTGAGGCCAGGATTTGCCGGGGATTCCATGAAGCCCAGTAAGAAGCAAGAGGCGTAAGAAGCGAAAGCGAGGCAATGTCATATCGAGATGGGATCTGTGAGGGGAGAGAAATCGAATGGAGAATCGAAACGTTAAAAAACACAAGCGAAAGCGATACGCGATTTTATTGACGCTGGTGGCGGCGGCGCTTGCTTTTTCGCAGGGCTGCGGGACCAAAGATCAAATAACGGAGGCATCAAGCTCCGGCGTGCCGAAGACGCTCAATTACGGATATATAGGAACCAATGCCCTGAATGTGCCTGGAGGCGCCGAGGGCTGGGGGTTCCATAAGGGCATTATTCAGGAAGAGCTCAAGAAGCACGGGATTGAAACGGTAAACCTGACCGCCTTTCCGAACGGTCCGGATTTGAGCGAATCGCTGATCAGCGGCCGCCTGGACTTTGGCAGCTTGGGCGATACGCCGGCCATCCTGTCACGCTCAACGGGAGCGAAGACCAAGGTGATTACCCAAGGCTCGACCGACAGCATCGGGTACCTCGTGGCGAAGAAGGGAGGCCCGGCTTCCCTGGAAGAGTTAAAGGGAAAAACGGTAGCCACTCAAAAAGGCTCCTTCCACCACCGATACTTGGCCGGTCTTTTGAAGAAAGAGGGGCTGGCTGAGGATGTGAAGGTCATCCACCTGCTTCGCGTGGATGCGGAGGCTGCCCTGGCCCGCGGGGAAATCGACGCGATGACCAATACCGGCGTCTATACGCTCAAACAAATCGATGAAGGCTATACGCTGCTGGACGATGCCACCAAGCATCCCGAGCTGTATGGAACCAGCATAACCGTGGTGTCGGAGGATTATCTGGCGAAATATCCGGATTTCGCCAAGGCGTGGAATGAAGCCCGTTCCAAGGCGCTAGAGGATTTAAAGCAGCATGAGGAGGAGTACTATGCGTTTCTGGCCGAATTGCAGAGCACGAAGGTGGAGTACGTGAAGAAGGTTAGTCCGATCGAGCTGATCAAAGAGGTTCCTTTTACCGAACAAGGGCTGCAGCTGCTGGAAGGAACGAAGGCCTTTCTGATCGAAGAGAAGCTGGCGGAAACCGATTTTGTTTTGGACGATTGGCTGATCAAGCCTTAACCAAGCTCAGACCAAGCCGTATTACAATAACCCGCAAGGGTAAGGAGAGATGATCGTATGACCAGACCTGATCCAACCGTAATCGTATCAGCCCTGTCGAAGCGGACGGTGGCGGAACAAACGCGCCGTCCCGAATATCCGGTGCATGCCCATTTTGTGAATCGATGGTCTTCGAGGGCCTTTGACCCCCGTCTGGTCGAAGAGGACGTGCTGTATACCGTCTTGGAGGCGGCCCGGTGGGCACCCTCCTCGGGCAACGGGCAGCCGTGGCGGTTTATCGTTGCCCGAACAGAGGAGGAGCGGGAGCGATTCCGGTCTTTTATCCGTCCCGGAAACCGCGTGTGGAGCGATCGAGCGCCGGCACTTGTCCTCCTCGTTTCCTACACGCTGAATGCCAATGGGGAACCGAGCGGAAGCCACGCGTTTGATGCGGGGGCTGCTTGGGGAACAATCGCTTCGCAGGCTGCTTTGCTTGGGCTGAATACCCGCGCGATTGGCGGCTTCGACCATGAGCTTGCCCGCGAAGCCCTGCATATCCCGGAAGAATATGATTTGCACGCGGTCATAACGCTTGGATACCGCGGGGATAAATCGGCGCTTCCGGAGACGCTGCAGGAACGGGAGGTCCCTACGGACCGACGATCCTTGAATGAACTGGTTCATGAAGGAGTATTTCAGGCTAAGGAATGATGCCCGGCCACTCCGCACGAAAAACCGTTCCTTGGTTAACCGTGCTGTCCACGCTCATTTGGCCTCCATGCGCGTTCATGATGGACTGGGTGATGGACAGTCCAAGACCTGCACCGCCGTGCTGCCGGGTCCGGGATTCATCGATGCGGTAGAACCGCTCGAACAGATGGGGCAGATGCTCCTTCGAAATCCCGGCTCCATTGTCGCTGACCAGCAGTACGGCATGGTCCTTGGTTTTATCCACCGTAACGGTAATCCGCCCTGTGTCGGAATCGGTATGCTGTACCGCATTATGAAACAGGTTATAGATGACCTGCTTGATCTTGTCGGAGTCACACCGGCACAGCACGTCTGCCGCTTGAATCGTTACGTTTCTGCCTTGAGCCAGCATCCTAAGATGGGGCTCCATCTCAAGCAGCAGCCGATCCAGCCGGGTATCCTGCAGATGAAGCTCCGGCTTACGGTCAAGTTTGGCCAACAGAAGCAAATCCTCGACCAATTTCTTCATGCGCTTCGATTCGCCGTGCATGCTGGACAGTGCTGCATGGAGCTGCTCCTTGTTGTCGGCGGCGCCGCGGCCAAGCACCTCCAGAAAGCCGTGAATCGAAGTAAGCGGCGTGCGCAGCTCATGGGAAGCATCGGCAATAAACCTCCGCATCTGCTCTTTCGCCTCGCGTTCCGCTTCAAACGCTCCCTCAAGCCTTTTCAGCATGCCGTTAAACGATTGGGCCAAGCGGTCAATCTCCTGCTGACCCTGCATGGCCGGAAATCGCTCCGCCAAGTTTCCGGCATCCGTTCGTTCCACTGTTTCGACCATTCGGCTTAGCGGGTTAAGCGTCCTGCGCAGCAAAGGCAGGTACAATGCGATCCCGCCAGCCATGGCAAGCAAAGCCAGCACGGCAAATATCAGCAGCTGCCGCAGCAGAACGGCATGGAGCGGCTGCGTATCCATTCCAAGCTGCAGTATACCGGAAGGGCTGTTAGGGCTGCCGTAAGGGCGAAAGACAACGATCTGCTCGGTGCCTTGGGCATCGTCAATCACTTCGTACGGAACGGGCCGACGCTCTTTGAATTGCTCCAGAATCGAGGTATAAGCCTCTGCTGCCAGCTGCGGCGCGGACAGACCGTTGTCACTGGCCAGGTCGGTGTAGCTTCCGTTCGTTGCGATCTTGGCAAGCGACATATTCGGCAGAAAGAGCAAAGGTCTATTCTCCTGGCGGGGCATGCCCGCATGGGCGTCGTTATTCGGAACAGAAGGCCGGTTATGCGGCACGCGATCAGGCTCCCACATCTCCACGGGGATAGAGCGGACCTGAAGCGAAAGCGCCTCGGCCTGATTGCGGAACAGGGCGTTTTTCATCAGTACATATTGCAGCGCTCCGATCAGCACGAGCAGAAGCGCCAAGACGAGAAGGGAACGCGACAGGAGCTGCGTGCGCAGAGACGTTGGCCGAGATGCGCGTATACGGTTTCGAAAACTCATGGCAAATCCACCCGGTAGCCGGCTCCGCGAAGCGTGCGAATGACCCGATGCTCCTTGTCTCCGAGCTTCTCTCGCAGGGATCGGATATAGACCTCCACGATGTTATCCTCTCCCCCAAAGTCATAGTCCCACACAATATTCAATATGTTCGATTTGCTCAGAACGCTGCCGTGTTTGGTCACAAGCAGTTTGAGCAGTTTATATTCCGTAGGGGAAAGCTCCAAGGCTTCCCCCAGGTATGAAATTTCTTTCTTGCGGTCATCGATGGTGAATGGCCCAAGCCGGATTTCGCCCAGCAGGCTCGGGAACTGATTGCGGAGCCGAGCTTGAATGCGGGCCAGCAGCTCTTCGAAACTGAAGGGTTTGGCCATGTAGTCGTCCGCTCCGGTCATAAGGCCTGTTACACGGTCATCGATCTCATCCTTCGCGGTAAGCATAATGACCGCAATATCCCTGCCTTCCTCCTTCAAACGTCTGCACACCGCAAGACCGTCCATTCCCGGCATCATCACATCCAGAACGATGACATGCGGCTCGAAGCTGGCTGCTTCCCTTAACGCACATTCCCCATCGGAGGCCGTGCGCACCTCAAACCCTTCATTATGGAGACCAAGCTCCAGAAATTGCAGTATATGCGGCTCGTCATCCACAAGCAAAACGCGAATACGATGCATGGATCCCATGACACAAAACTCCTCTTCTTTCATTCCTTCAACTTTATCATACGTGCCGTAGCTGAATGAAATCTGAACGCGAACTGAAAATAAACTGAAAAATGATTCGCAAATATGCATTCTCAAATCAGGGAATTTAAGGATGTTGATATCTGTTCGGTTATCGTTGATACTATCTTAAAGCCAAGATAATCAATGCAGCACCTGTTCAAGATCCATCATGGATGGGTGAAAGGAGGAGACTGGACATGATAGGAAATGTATATCCACCCGAGAATCAGGGCAAGGGCTCACTCGATGGAGGAAGGATAACGGAGTTGAAGCCGATCGGTTTCTCCGGCGAAGGGTCAGCCGTGACCCGGGTAGGGCCGCTTTTCTATTGGTCCTGGTTTCGTTCGCCCGTCGAAGGTTATATCGCGTCTCATCCCCATCAGGGTTTTGAAATCGTGACTTATATGATTCAGGGAAAGTGCGACCATGAGGATTCGCATGGTACGCACAGCATAATAGGGCCAGGAGGCCTGCAATTGATGAGGGCCGGTTCCGGACTTACGCATGAGGAACTTCTGACCGGGCCGGATGCAGAAGGATTCCAGATTTGGTTTGAGCCGTATCTTCGCGATTCATTGAAGCAAAACCCTGCCTGTCGTCAGTATCGTCCGGACTCCTATCCGGTAACCCGTATCCAGGGGGGATTGGTCAAAACGATGATCGGCGGTTCCGCGCCAACCGATCTGTCCGTGGACGTGAGGATGCTGGATATTCAAATTCTGGCCGGGCACGAAGCACGATATGAACTGAAAATCGGCAGGCGTGCGGCTGCGCTTGCCGTAAGGGGAGCCGGCAGCTTTAGCACGGAAGAGGAGAGCCTCCTGTTTCATCATCGGGACTTTATGGTAATCGATACGGTGCTCGGTGAGACGATAAGCCTTAAGGCGCAAGAGAATGTCAGGGTCATCCTGATTGACGTACCGGAAAACCCTGGATATCCGCTCTATTCCAAGCGGCCATAGGGTCAAAAGTTTACAATATTGTAGTGGAATGAAATTTAGAAGGTACGATAAACTAGAGTCTGTCAGATGGGGGATCCGTCTGCACAGGCTTTTTTTAAAAGTGTGGCAGGGAACCAAAGGTCATCTTTCAAGCAGCCATCGCAAGGAAAAATACATATATATGGTAAGTAGAAAGACCCAACAAAGAAATCCGGACTTCTTTAGGCCGGACTGGTTGGGTTATTTTGGCATGTTTTTTTGCTATAATAATCTATTTATACTAAATTCAAGTATAATAAGAGACCAAAGTCCCCCTCTTTACCAATAGTTGGCATGTGTTTTTGTGAGGATGGTAGCATGCGTCCCGAGACACAGCCTGTCTATAATGATTGCGGGATCACGAAAATGACATTTTCGTCATTCCACAATCAAACGAGATGGGGGAGATCGTTATTTTCTCGAAAAAAAGATTCAAACAATTGATGGCCGGAGCGCTGTTATCAGCAGCGGTTCTTGGTTCTTACGGATATGGGTCTGTGAATGAAGTGTCTGCTGCCAGCGTGCAGTCTGCAACCAAAGGTGTAGCAAGCTCGAATGTGTACATGCGCAATAAGCCTTCGACTTCGGGTAAAGTCGTTGACCGCGTGCATAAGGGTGAGCGCGTTCAAATTCTGGCTAAAAGCTCAAGCTGGTATAAGATCAAAACTTCGGACGGCAAGCAAGGATATGCTTCGTCTAAATATATTAACCAAAGCAGCGGATCTTCTAACACTTCCGGCAATTCGGGAAGCACGGCGCCTTCTGCGAGCGCAAGCGTTGAAAAAGTAATCAGTGCAGGCATGAAGTATCTGGGCACGCCGTACGAATTCGGTTCTAACCGCAATTCAACGAGCACCTTTGACTGCTCGGCATTTGTCCGCCGCGCATTCATGGACGGCGCTAACATTACGCTGCCAAGCGATTCCCGGAAGCAAGGGCAGTACGTCAAAGATAAAGGAACGGCTGTTTACAACGTCAATCAATTAAAGCGCGGGGATCTGGTATTCTTCATGAGTTACCGAGGTTCATCGGCATCCGCTTATGCCGGATTGGACAAGTCCAAACAGCGGATTACGCACGTAGCGATCTATCTGGGGGACAACAAGCTGCTGCATACGTACTCGAAACAATCGGGCGGCGTCCTCGTAGGTAACTTCGGCGATTCTTGGAAACACCGCTTCGTGCACGGCGGAAGCGTACTATAAAGCATCATTCCATGGATAAGATTGATCCATGCTTATTCTGAAAACAGAAGGACTGTCCGATTGGGAGATCTGAACGATCTTTAACGGGCAGTCCTTTGTGTTATGCGATTTGCATTTCGCTTTCGATTTCAGTAAGGTGGACAGTAGGAACGGGACAACAGCATGAAGATAGGAACAGGAGGGACGATGATGAACGGTGGGCAGCGTTCCAATATCAAACCGGGGCTTGAGGTTGATATCGTACTGAAGCAGGACCAGAGAACGGGCAAATTAACCCGCGGCGTGGTCAAAGATATTTTGACCAATTCGCCTAACCATCCGCACGGCATTAAAGTACGTCTTCAGGACGGCCAAGTGGGACGGGTAAAGAACATTTACGAGACATAACATTCGGGTGCAGTCCGAGACTGCGGCCATAGGCTGCGGGATATAGCAAACCATAAGCCGCATCCAAAACTTCGCAAATCTGAGGAGTTTTGGATGCGGCTTTTTTGCATTTCTATGCAACATTGCTCACAATCCATCCGTCTGGAGGTTGAGGTGAACAAAAAAGATGAGAAGATACCTTTATATGGGGTTTATCTTGATGTTGATGTTAACGGGCTGCGCGAAGCAGGAAATGCAGGGGGCAGATCCGACTGGAACTTCATTGAATAAAGCTGCCAGGGGGAATCAGGCGGAAATGACCGACGGGGACTTCGTGTATCGACTCGTTAGCGAGAAAGAAGAGTATGAACAGGGAGATCAAGTTCAAGTATACGGGGAGCTGGAGTATATCGGCGAAGAGGATGAGATTACGATCGGCCATGCGGCCTCCGCTTTTTATTTCCCGATGAAAGAGCTCACAAGAGACTACAACATCAGTTATGCCATGAACGAGCCCTATATTACAACCAAGCTGAAAAAGGGCGAGCCGCTGCGCGAATATTACAAAATCGGCGGTGGATACGACAGTAGGGACGACAAGAAATTCAAAGATTTCATCCATTCGCTGAAGGATGGTTTTCCGGGCGGGCGCTACGTCGTCTACGGATCCGCGGATTTCGTGATTGATACCATGTCGCAGGACGCGAGTCATAGCGGCTCGAACGGGGAAGAGCCAAAGCGCTATAAGATACAAGCCGAGATCGAATTCGGCGTAAGCGAAGAGAAGAAATAAAACAAAAGGGGGAACCCGCAATGAATTTGCAGGGTTCCCCCTTTTAGCATGCTTATTGGAAGCCTTGGCCTTGATGTGTGTTAGGAAAACCTTGTTGGCCGTAAGAAGGCTGAATATGCTGTGTTTGATTGTGGGCTTGTACGGAATACTCCACTTGTTTAACGATCTGGGAGATTTGCTGATACTGCTGCATCGCCTGTTGATGTCCTTGAAGGGCAGTTTGGATCATCTGCGCCGCTTGACGCTCACGCTGAGCGATTTCCTCGAGTCGGGCCGCATTTTGCTGCTCTTGCTGCATCAGCTGCTGGTACATAGCCGAACCCTGCTGCGTTTGTTGGGTCAGCTGCTGAAGAATTTGCTCGCACTGACGAATTTGCTGCGAAATTTGCGAGTTGTTGTTATTCATTGGATACATGGCGTGTATTCCTCCTAAGAATTGTGGTTTCAATCCTTGGTTAGTGTACGGAAGAATACGTCAAATCATCCTGAATTATAATGTGAGTTGGCCTTCCAATATATGGACAAATTCCTCCAAAAAGGCTTGATCCTCTTGGTCGAAACGGTTCTTGAGCGGACTGTCGATATCCAGAACGCCATACAATGCGCCATCCACCATCATGGGCACCACAATTTCGCTGTTCGAAGCCGCATCGCAGGCAATGTGCCCCGGGAACTCATGTACGTCGGCTACAAGCAGTGTCTGCTGTTTAGCCGCAGCGGTTCCGCAAACTCCGCGATTCATCGGAATCCGGATGCAGGCGGGCAGTCCTTGGAATGGCCCGAGCACCAGCTCTTTGCCATCATAAAGATAGAAGCCGACCCAATTCGTATCGGACAGGAACTGCTTGAGCAGCGCAGATGCATTGGACAAGTTGGCAATGGCATTCGGCTCATCGTGGATAAGTGCTTTCAACTGATTCAGGACCTGGGCGTACTGCTCGCTCCTAGTGCCTTCATAGGGTGTGTTTTGAAACATTGGATATCCGCCCTTCCTTCATTAGCGTTGATTCATTCACCTTAGTATAAGTATATGATATTCGTCAAGGGACAAGCCATGGGAAGAAAGGCTCCGGCGAATCCGGCTGATTCCTGACCATGTCGCAGGGGTAATGTATGACATGACCAGGTATCAATTCAATCAGGTGGAGGGAGAGAAGATCGAATGCGCGCAGACGTTCAGAATTTGTTTATCGGTATTCATATGCTCTATCACGCCCATGAGCGGGACCTTACGATCAGCGAGATGCAGCCCGAGCTGGAGCGTCATGGATATAAGGTCGGCGACCGGGAGGTTAAGCATGAACTCGAACGCTTGACCGAGGAGAACTTCCTGACGGCGCACGGTGAGGGGTACAGCCTCACGGGAGCCGGGATCGAGGAGTTCAAGGAAATCCAGATCAGGCTTAAGGAGCTTTGCGATGAAGTGCTTAAACCGGTGAACCCGAAAAAGGCCGATTCCATGGCGTAGGGCAGATAACAGCATAACAATTGAAAAAAGCCCCCGACTCACGCGGATTCAGCGTGCAGTTCGGGGGCTTTTTGAGCGGCCGTTCTATACTGTCTCAAGGGATCCGTCCAGCTCCAATTGGAAGGTGTTTTGGGCTGGCGCTGCTTCCGGCTGCGCTGCGCGGGCAGCTTCCGGCAGCGGTGCCTGGACGGGTTGATCTATATGTTCACGAAGGAAAGAGTGCACGCCTTCCCGATATTGCTCGGGATCCACATGATAAGCGTTCGCATGGATTGCGCCTTCGATAAGAAGAAGTTTTTTCGGGTCCGGTTTGGCTTCGAACATCTCGATGCTCATTCGGGTAGGCACGTAATTATCCTTGGTGCCATGGATGAACATAACCGGAAGCATGCTGTTCCGAACAGCACGGATCGGGCTGACCTGATCGAGGCTGAACCCGGCTTTACGCCGAATTCTGGCGTTCACCCAGGACAGGAACGGCACGGAAGGGATTTTGTTGATGCGCGTGAGCTGATGCCGCATTAAATCCGTCAAATCGGAATACGGGCAATCCGCGATGACAAGCTTGACCTGCGGATCGGCAATGGATAAATACTCCAGCACGGTTCCGCCTCCCAGCGATTGTCCATGAAGCCCGATCGCCACGTCCTCGCCGTATTTGCGGGTAATCCAGCGCACCCACGCCTGCACGTCGTGTTTCTCATAATAACCGTAGGTGGTATAGCGACCTTCGCTTCGTCCATGCCGGCGCTGATCGATCAGGAGCACGTTGTAGCCCTCTTCCGTAAACAAATCAATGAATTGGGTGGATACGGCTCGCGAACCGGTATAGCCGTGGGCAAGAAGCATCCAGTGCTTGGAGCCGGGATTGTTTAGAATGGCTGCGCCGCACAGCTTCAACCCGTCAAAGCTGTTGATCGCCACCTCGTTCTTTTGAAGCGATTCATATTTCTCTCTGCTGTATAGTCCGGCTTTTTCCAGCACCGTGAACAGCTTGAGGTCATTCTTTACGCGCATCCGCGTAATCTGCAGATATCCGATTTGCGTAATGGCAGCGGCAATGACAACGACGGTGAACAGCAAGACAATCGCGATATACATACTCAGATGACTTCCTCCTTCTTCCGCACTGTACAAGGGAGCCGTGACAAGCATATTGACGGAAGCCTCCCGAATCCATCAATATATATACATCCAGCTCTAAGATGTTGATGGGGGACCAGGATACGGATTGATTTTCGCTATACTCTTTTATACACGCACATAGTATCACCGGAAACAGCCGATGCAAGTCAGTTTTTTTGCGAGGGGGTGGAATACCATGTACAGATGCGAAGGAATCGTTCCGGAAATGAAGGGGCGGCGGATCCGGCTGCGAAGGATGGAGACGGAGGATGCGGAAGCAATGCTGGGCTGTTGGTCCGATCCCGCCGTAACCGCCTTTCTGGATATGCCCGTCATGGATTCAGCCGAGGACGCAAAGGCACTGATTGAGTGGCTGCAACGGCTTGCCGAGCAGGACGAGGCCATTCGCTGGGGCATCGAGATCACCGAAACAGGCCAATTGATCGGCAGCTGCGGATTTAATATTTGGCAGCTGGAGGGCGCGTTCAAGGGCGAGTTTGGGTGTGAGCTGGCAAGCCGTTATTGGGGGAAGGGCTATATGACCGAGGCAGCCGAGCTGGTTGCGGCTTTCGGGTACGCGTCCATGGGACTAAACCGAATCGAGGCTTTCGTCGATTCGAGAAATGAGCGTGCATGCCGATGGTTTGCGATAAACGGTTATATGCGCGAAGGAGTGCTTCGCGATTATCGCCTTACGTCCGGCGGTTATGTCGATGCCGTCGTTTTTTCGCGATTGAGAAGAGATTGGAACACGCTATAAGAGAGGCAGTTGGTGGAATATGCTGATTCAATATGAGAAGGGCGGCACGCTTCTTCATCGATATGATCCTTTAAGCAAGCTGGTGATTCTGTTCTGTACAGCGGTAATCGCCATGCTGCTCGACCAAGCCTGGCAGCAGGCATTGTTTCTCCTGTTATGCATCGGCCAAGCCCGATTCGCCGGCCGGGTGTCTTGCAAGCGTCTGCTGAGAGGGATCCGGCTCATTGCAATCGTTGCGGTACCCTACTTCATTCTGACCAGCTTAACGGTCCAAGGGAACACCGTATGGCTGCAGTGGGGGCCCATCACCCTGACGGTTGAGGCTCTGAACGCCGCGGGTGCCATGTCGCTCCGGATGTTTACGTTGTTTCTGACCTCGATGGCGTATATCTTGACGACGGATCCGAGAGAATTGGTTGCCGAGCTGACCAGACGTCTTCGAATCCCTTACCGGTTCGCGTTTGGCGTATCCGCTGCGCTGACCTTCATTCCGCTGTTGGAGGAGGAGGGTGCCCATATTCTGGCTGCCCAGCAGGTAAGGGGCCATCGACCGCCCAAGGGACTCGGAAGCCGCATCGGCTACGGATTGAAGTTTGTTTCGGCTGTCCTGCTTAATGCGCTGCGTCGTGTTCAGCAAACGGCGGGCGCAATGGAATCCAAAGGTTTTGGCGCATACCCGGACCGAACCTATCGCACGGAGGTTAACATTCCTTCATGGGCGGTCGCATCGGCAGTTATGTATGTACTGGCAACGGTTTTCGTGTGGTGGATTGCCTAAATTGTTAACCTAAATCAACAAGAAATGGGTTGACGTTATGAGCGGAAGTGTGCAAAATATGAAAAGAAGCGTTGACGAACGCTAGCACAGCCGCCGACGGCGGCTGGTATGAAGGAGGACTACCTTTGAATTCATCTTCACAGAAAAAATGGTTTGCTTTTACGACGCAGGAGATTATCCTGATGGCAATGCTTGCTGCCGTTAATGCCGTTCTCACCGTATACATAGGGCCGGTTAACAAGCTGTTGAACAGTCTGGGCGGACCCATCGCCACTTCGACGACGACAGGAATCTACATGGTTTATGGACTCTTGGCTTACTACATCATTCGTAAACCGGGAACGGCGGTTGTCACGTTTGCCATCGGCGGCACGATTCAGGCTCTGACCGGTACGGTATACGGCATTGCTTCGTGTTTCGTGGCCGCAGGCTGCTACATGATCGTGGCGGAGACGATTTTCGCGATCTACCGATACAAAAAGTGGAGCGCCGGCGCTCTAATGCTGGTTGGCGGGGCGATGGTACCGCTCTGGTTCCTGTTCGCGGCCAACATGTTCGGGTATACGTCCTGGCCGATCGAAGTGCTTGGCATTGCGGTGGTGGTGCGTATTCTGAGCGGCGTTCTCCTCTGCGGCCTGTTAACCAAGGTTTTAGGAGAGGCGTTAGTGAAGACGGGCCTGCTTCGCCGTTTCGCCGTCGCCGTTAAGGGATAGCCCGATGTCGGGAACAAGGGTGTCATGCCGGGGACTGGGATTTTTATATGACGGAGAGGAACGTCCGGTTATCCACGATATGAATCTGGACATAGCGGAGAACGATTGGGTCGCGATTCTTGGTGCCAGCGGCAGCGGGAAGTCGACGCTGTGCCAGCTGCTATGCGGCCTTCTTCCGCGGAGCGGCGGAGGCGCAAGAACGGGGGAAGTGCTGCTGGACGGCATGGATCCTGCAGCGGCGCCGATAGCCGACGTAGCCGATGCGGTCGGGGTGCTGTTTCAGGATCCGGATGCCCAGCTCGTTCAAGGGATCGTCGAGGACGAAGCGGCCTTCGGTCCTGAAAATATGCGGGTTCCGCCCGCGGAAATCGAGGAGCGGGTGGTGCAGTCCCTTGCGGCGGTCGGGCTGCTTCACCGCCGGACCGATCCGGTGCGCAGCCTGTCCGGCGGACAGCGGCAGCGCACGGCCTTGGCCGCGGTGCTGGCGCTGCGCCCGCGGCTCTTCGTCTTCGACGACGCCTGCGCCAGCCTGGATGCCGCGGCGCAGGCGAACTTCCTGCAGCTGTGCCATAAGCTGCAGGCGGAGGGCCGGACGCTGATCACCGCGTCCGGCCGCTTTGACGATGTCGCGCGCGCCGCGGGGCGCGTCATCGTCCTGGACGGCGGGACCGTCGTGATCGACGGGCCGCCGGAGGAGCTGCTGCACCGCTGCGGGGAGCAGCTGGTGCAGCTGGGCTTGCTGCCTCGGCCCGCAGGCGAGGCAGCGGGTGCCGCCGCCGGGGACAAGCCTGTCCCGGCAACAATGCCTCCGCATCCGGCAGCGCGCCATGCGGAATTGCCGGTCCCCGCGGGTTCCGCGCCTGCGGCGGTATCCCATCATGCGGGCAAGCCGGTCCCTGCAGGTTCCGCGCCTGTGGCGGTCGCCCCTGCGGAAGGCGCCAGGCTGTCTGCCGTCCCCCCGCTGCTCCGGATCGATTCGCTGACGTTTGCGTACCCCGGCGGCCGGGAGGCGCTGCGCGATATCGATGCGAAGATTGATCCCGGCGACTGGGTGCTCCTGACCGGCGAGAACGGGTCGGGCAAAACAACGCTCAGCCGCCTGATCATGGGCCTGCTGCCGGCTCCGGCAGGCAGCATACGCTGGCAAGGGGAGGATACGAAGGGAATGGCCGTCTACCGCAGGGCCGAGTTGATCGGCTACGTGTTCCAGCAGCCGGAATATATGTTTACGGCCCCGAATGTATGGGAGGAGCTGATCTACAGCCTCCATGGCGGGATGTCCGTGAAGAAGCGACCGGAGCTGACGGCCGGCCAGCAGCAGCGGGCGAGGTTTCTGTTAGAGATGGCGGGACTTACGGATCGGCTTCAAATGTCTCCTTATTTGCTTAGTCAGGGCGAGAAGCGTCTCTTAAGCATCATCAGCCAATTGATGCTGGAAAGACCGCTGTATATCCTGGACGAGCCGACCTCGGGAATGGACTATGCCGCCATCGATAAAGTAACCGAGCTGTGCCATTATGTCATCGGGGGAGGCTCGGCCGTCCTGATGATCACGCACGATCCCGAACTCATGAAGCGGCATGCCACTTCCCGTATTCATCTACGGAGCGGGAAAATGTCTGTGCAACCAACGCGGTAACCTTTATAATAGTAATGTTACATGATGTGAAAGCGCTCCTGGTATCGGGAGGCGCTTTTATGCTGTTGGCCCCGGTTTTATCCTAATAGGATCGGCAGGGACAGGAGTCATGCCGGGGCCGTCTAGAGTAAAGGGGACGAAGGAACGTGGGTGTATTAAGACAAGACAAACGCAGTTATATCCTGGTCGGTATTCTGTTATCCACCTTTATGGCTGCGATCGAGGGAACGGTTGTCGGCCCGGCAGGTCCGGCCATTATCAGCAGCTTCGGCAGCGTAAGCCTGATGAGCTGGATTTTTACGGCCTATCTGCTGACGATGGCCGTTACGACGCCGATATTCGGTAAAATAAGCGATTTATATGGACGCAAGCCCGTATTTTTATACGGCTCGCTGATCTTTCTCGTAGGCTCATTGCTGTGCGGGCTGTCGCAGAACATGACGCAGCTGATCATTTTCAGGGCAATCCAAGGGATCGGGGCCGGCGCGGTGATTCCGGTGACCTTCACGATTGTCGGAGACATTTACAATCTGGAGGAACGAGGGAAGATTCAGGGGATGATCAGCTCCGTTTGGGGAATTTCCTCGCTGATCGGACCGCTGCTTGGCGGGTATTTCGTGGATTACTTGTCCTGGCACTGGATCTTTGTTTTTAATGTTCCGTTCGGGCTGTTATCGATATGGCTGATATTCCGTTATTTCAAAGAGGAGCGCACCGCCCGCGAAGTATCGATCGATTACGGGGGAGCGACCCTGTTTACCGTGGGGATGACGGCGCTGCTGTTTGCGCTCGCGGTAGGCGGGGGTGAGAGCTACTCCTGGACTTCTCCGTTCATGCTCGGTCTGATGATTGGTTCCGTGGTGCTGCTCGCTGCGTTCCTGGTGGTGGAGAGCAGGGTAAGGGAGCCGATGCTGCCGCTCCATCTGTTCAAGATCCGGGATATTACGGTATCGACGGTAGCCAATATTCTGGTAAGTGCGCTTATCATCGGGTTGACCACGTATTTGCCGCTGTGGATTCAAGGGGTTCGTGGCGGCAACGCCACCTTGTCGGGTCTGACGCTGGCCCCGATGTCGATCGGATGGCTGATCGGCTCGATTATCAGCGGTCGCCTGATCGTTAAATCCGGTTCCCGGAAAACGGCGATGATCGGCGTCGTGCTCCTCATAATCGGAGCGGTGGGATTGGCGTTCATGCATAAGGATACGGCGCTGGGCGTGCTGCTGGTCTTTACGTTCATTTATGGCGTCGGCTTCGGTTACATCTCCACCTTGTTTCAGATCATTGCGCAATCCTCGGTCGGCTATGAGGTTCGCGGAGCTTCCACGGCGCTGAACTCCTTCATCCGGACGTTTGGTCAAACCGTGGGCGTAGCGGTGTTCGGATTATGGGTCAATGCGGGAATCGCGGGCAGACTTGCCGCTGAGCCGGATGCGGCCGGCATTACCAGCGACGACATTAACAAATTGCTCTCCCCGCATGGAATGGCCGAATTGCCGGAAGGGTCAGGCAGCCTGCTGAGCGGAATACTGGAGGGAAGCCTCAATTCCCTGTTCGTGGTGATGGCGGTGATGGCGGTGATCTGTATGTTGATCGTGGCCGCCTTCCGCAATGCGCCCCCTGAACCGGAGGCGGGAGAGGAAAAACCTTCAGGCCATTGATCGATGGACTCATGTAAGACATATATTTCATAATAAAAATTTAACAGGACCACGGTCTCTTTGAGGCCGTGATCCTGTTTTTTGTTGGTTGCGCTCTATGTGGGCTGCGCAAACGTCCAATGTCGTAGCAATCCCTTCGAAAGTGCCCGAAATCTTGTCTTTATGCCCTACACGGCACAGGGCAAACTCCGATATAATAAACATATTTCGCTATAAATGATATCTCACACTACATAAACCAAGGGGCTGCCGATGTATGTCCAAATTTAATCTGTTCCGAAAAATCGTCCTGTTCATTTTTCTGATGTTGATTCCGATTGTCGGCCTCTATTTCTATTCGAACCAAACCACGACGAACGTGCTCAGCAAGGAGCTCAGCCAATCGAATACGAACCAGCTTGTCTTTTTTCAGAATCAGGTGAATACCAATATCGATATTTTGGCATCGTGGCCGAATTTGCTCCTGCATGACCCGGACATCTCAAGCTTTCGGGATATCTATTTGCAGGATAAGTATCTGAACCTGGACGCGATTAACCTGGTAAAGCAAATTCAGACAAAGCTGAGCATTCAGGAGAGCTCTTCGAACTGGCGCAGCCATTTGGCCATTTATTCTCCGTCCCTCGGGCGGGTGGTCACCGAAAGCGATGCCGGTTTTTATTCGCCCGAGGAGCTTGCGGAGGACGTGAAGCCGGGCTGGCAGGTCACTCCTTATTACGAGGGGAGCGACCGGCGCTTCCTGTTTGTCTGGTATTCGGTGGCCCCGTATTCCACCCAGCATCATACGCGCAAGTCGAATACCGTGATCAAGGTTGAATTCGACAGCACCAACATCCAGGATATGCTGGACCGCTTTAAGAGCGACGGAAGGAGCGATCCGTTCTACTATAAACCGGATTCGGGCGTGATCTACAACCGTACCGCGGACCGGGAACTGATTAACCATATGATGGCGGAGCTGGATCGGGAGCCGCTCGAAGACGTGGGGAATCGCGTGAAGGAAGTGGACGGCAAAACCTATTCGGTCAGCATCGCGTTATCGGAAACGACCGGATGGTATTTGATCGACTATATTCCGCTATCGGACATTATGAAGCCGATCCATACGTCGAACAGGCTCTTTTATATTTCGATCGCCGCATTGCTCCTGATGAGCTGCCTCGCCGCATACCTGCTGTATTCCCAGGTTCAGGTTCCGATCAAGCAGCTGGTTTATGTGTTCCGAAGGCTGCAAGCCGGAGATTACGGAGTGAGGATGAAGGTAGCGGGCCGTAACGAGTTCAGTTTTCTGGCCACGAGATTCAATTCGATGGTGGAGCAGATTCAGGAGCTGTTCGAGCATGTATACATGGAGAAGATCCATGTCAGGGAAGCGAAGCTGAAGCAGCTGCAGTCCCAGATCAATCCCCATTTCTTCTACAATTGCTTCTCGTTTATTACCAGCATGGCGAAGCTTCGGAAATACGAAGCCGTTGTGGCGATGTCGCACAGCTTGTCCCGGTATTTCCGCTATACCACGCGTCAGGAAAGGGAACTGGTTCCCTTATCGGACGAGATGGAGTTCGTTACGCATTATCTGGAAATCCAGCAGATGCGGATGAGGCGTCTCCAATATCATCTCGATTTGACGGAGGAAGCGGAAGGCATGGAGATCCCACCGCTGGTTATTCAGCCCTTGGTGGAGAATGCCGTGCTCCATGGCATTGAACCTCACTCGGGCGACGGTGAAATCAGGGTAACCTTCCGGATTGTGAACGGTCTGGCCTGCATTCAAGTGGATGATAACGGGATCGGCATGAACGGGCAGAAGCTGGCCGAGCTGGAGGCCCGGCTGAACAGGCCGATGGATCAGGAGATGGGCTGCGGCGTCTGGAATGTTCACGAGCGCATGCGGCTGCGTTATGGCGAAGAAGCCGGCCTGCGGTTTGCGGCATCTCCGCAAGGCGGCGTACGGGCTGTACTTTACTGGCCATTGCCGGAACGCTTGGGAAGAATCAATCCAAGTCAGCGAAGGGGGCACAGAGTCGATGAATATCTTATTGGTTGATGACGAGAGTTATGTAACGGAAAGTTTATATCAGACCATACCATGGCGAGAGCTGGATATTGAAGAAGTGTATCAGGCTTCGTCCGCCCTGGAGGCGATCGACCTGCTGGAGGAGCAGGACATCGATGTGGTGGTTACGGATGTTCGGATGCCAGTGATGACCGGTCTGGAGCTGATGGAGACCATAACCGAGCGTTGGACGCATATCCGCTGCATTTTACTTACGGGTTATTCGGATTTTGAATATGCCAAGCAGGCGGTTCGGCTGCAGGCATCCGATTACATTTTGAAGCCGGTGGACGATGGTGAATTCATGCGGAGCGTGAGCTCCGCCTTGGCGTCGATCAAGGAGGAGCGGAAGGAGCTCGGGCACTACCATCAGCTGATGTACAGCCGCAAATCGGATCTCGGCATTCTGCGAAACAGCCTCATGCATGATCTATTGCTCGGACGCGAGATGCCGCGACATTCGCTTGATCATAAGCTTCATGAATATGAAATTCCGCTCCGAACAGACCAGCGGACGATCATGCTGCTGATCCAGCTAGGGCAGAGGTTTACGGGAATGGACGACTATTCGATGGGACTGATGGAATATGCCATCGGCAACATTGCTGAGGAGGTATTTGCCGAGCTGCTTCATGTGTGGTCCTGCAAAACGCCGCATCATTGTTTGATTCTATTGGCTCAGTCCAAGAGAGTGCCGAACGCTGGAGATATGGAAACATTCGCGGATTCCCACGAATTGAAACGGTACATAACCCAGTTTCAACAGGATGTGGGCAGTTATTTGAAGGGAAGCATTTCAGTTTTCGTGTCGGGCTCGTTTGATTTTCCGGGGGAACTGGGATCCGTTTACCGGTCGGGATTAAGCTCGCTTTACCTCTGGGGAAACGGAGATCATGAAGCTGTCCGGTTCGCCGAGGACCATGATGACCGGCTGCATGAGCCTGTATGGGACGTTACCCAGGCGTTTGCAAAGCCGCCCAGCCTGCTGCATCTGCTGGAAACAAGGCAGTGGGATGCCGCCCGGGACAAAATAGAACAAGTCTTTACAGAAGTTGAAACCGCATTCATTGGGCAGACGGCTTTTTATGAAATATTTTTATCGGTTGCGAATGCCTATATGTACGTTGCTCACAAGCAGGGGCATTACATTCATCAGCTGGACCAGGCCGGCTGGGACCCCTTATATATTCAGAAGGTGGTTCAGTCGGCTGCCAAGCTGCGCTCCTGGTCGCTTGATATGCTGAATAAACTTCAGAATATCTCGTCCGAACAGGAGAAAACGAGCAAGAGCCATATCATCAAACAGGTCCAAGAGATGGTGACTGCCGATTCGGGTCACGACCTATCCGTCAAGACGATTGCGGACCGGGTATTCCTGCATCCGGTATATTTATCCAAGATTTATAAGAGCGAAACCGGAGAGGGACTCGGCGATTATATCATCCGCAAGCGAATGGAGCGGGCTTTATATCTGCTGAAGCATACGAACAAGAAGATTTATGAAATTACCGCTGAGCTCGGATACCAGAATCCGCAGTATTTCAGCAAGATGTTCCGGAAGCACTACGGAATGACCCCGAACGAATACAGAGACCAAGGATGTTGCTAAAGGTGCAGAAATCTTCGATTCGTGACATAGGATGCGGCTGCCGGCCCCTCTATAATTAAACATGTAATCCATAAGGTGGTAGAAGGGGGATATAACGATGACCGCTAGAAGAAAGAAATGGTTTCCGATCCTGGCCGCGTCCTTGCTCCTGGCCGGATCCTTGGCCGGATGCTCCGGCGGCGAGCCGAAACCGGAAGCGGCGCAGCAGCCGGCCGAATCCAAAACTGAAAACGTCTACAAACAGAAATACGATCCGGAAGTTACGATAACGACGGTGTGGGGCGTCGATCCGACGCTGCAATTCAAGAATGGAGAAACGATCGAGAACAACGTGGCTACGAAGTGGGCCAAGGAGAAGTTTGGCATCAACATCAAATCGCTGTGGTCCATTACGGATACCAACGGCGCCTTTGCAACCAAGCTGCGGCTGGCCATGTCCTCCGGTCAGGAGATGCCGGATATCGTCACGCTCGGCACCGAAAATCAGCAGCTGGCCCAGGATTTGATCGATTCCGGCATGTTTGCCGAGGTCGGCACGCTGTTTGACCAGTATGCATCGGAAACGTGGAAGAACGCGATGAATCTGGATCCCAATGTGTGGAATCAGTACAGCCGGGACGGTAAGCGAATGGGGCTTCCGGTACTGGATTTTGCCTACAATCACGACTATGTATTATGGATCCGGCAGGATTGGCTGGACAAGCTGGGGATGAACGCGCCGAAGACGATGGATGAGCTTGAGCAGGTGATGGATGCTTTCAAGAACCAGAACCCGTCCGGTCTTGCTCCAGATAAAGTCACGCCCCTGAGCATCGGCTTCAAAACGTCCATGAGCACCTGGATGGGCGATCCGTCGTGGATATTCGGCGCTTATGGAACGCTGCCGCAGCAGTGGAACGTCGCTGAGGACGGGAGCCTGGAATACGGCTCGGTCCATGCGGGCATGAAGCAGGGCTTGGTGAAGCTGAACGAGTGGATGAATAAAGGATACATTCCGAAGGAAGCCGCACTGTGGGATGAGAACAAAACGGCGGAGCCGGCTGTAGCCGGAACGGCCGGCATCATTCCGGGGCCTTACTGGATGAGCGGCTGGCCGCTGATCGATACCGTGAAGAATGCGCCGGAAGCCGTCTGGAAGCCTGTGCAGATTCCCTCTGGCCCTGACGGCATTGCGATGCGCCATGGAACGCAGTATACGAACGGCGTTACCCTGATCCATAAAGATATGGAGCATCCTGAAGCCTTCTTCACGTATCAAAACTACCTGTTCGATAACTTTGCCGTATCCAAGGAAGGCGGCGAATTTGCCAACGGGCTGTTCGAGGGCTACGACTTCGAGCTCGATGCCAATGGCGAAATGGTGCCCAACGATCAGATCCAAGGCGGTTACGTCAATGTCGTCCGTTACTTGCTGGTCCGCGACGGTGCCCGCATTCCGGACGAGCAGATGAAAGCGCTGCTGAAGCTGGCGAAAGGCGGGAAGCCGGAGAGCCGCCTCGAAAAGGACGTGGCGGTCAACTATGGCAAGGATACCCCTGCCGCTGCGGAAGTGCTGCTCTCCCAAGAGGAGATCTCCAAGAAGAACATGTTTACGGGACCTGTAACCGCCACCATGAAATCGAAGTGGGATTATCTCCTGAAGATCGAGAACCAAACCCTGAACGAGATCATTTACGGCAAACAGCCCGTTGAATCGTTTGATTCGTTTGTGGAAACTTGGAAAGCCGGAGGCGGGGAACAGATCACCAAAGAGGTTAACGAATGGTATCAAAGCGTGAAGTAGTTGTGGTTACCGAGTAATGAAGGGCGGCCTGCTTAGGGCCGTCCTTTTTGTTCCATGAGAGACGCTGCAAATTGATTGCTATCGTGCCATGAATATTGGTTTTGTGGGCTACTGCGCCCTGCGGGACGGGTCCTATAATCAAGAGGTAGATTGATTTAACGGGAGGATCTTGGATGAAGAGGATGAAAAAAACATGGCCTTTCCACGTCATGCTGCTGCCGGCCCTTATCTGTCTGTTCTTGTTCAGTTATTTGCCGATGGGCGGCATCATTATGGCTTTTCAGGACTATAAGCCGTGGGAGGGCGTTGGCGGCTCCGCATGGGTGGGCTTGGACAATTTCCGATACTTGTTTGAAAGGCAGGACAGCATGCAGGTCATATGGAACACCTTTGTCATCGCGGTGATGAAAATCGTGTTCAATCTGCTGATTCCGTTCGTGTTTGCCATTCTGCTGAATGAAATCCGAAAAACGGCGCTTCAGCGGAGCATCCAAACGATGGTGTATTTGCCGCACTTTTTGTCCTGGGTCATCCTGGGCGGAATTCTGATCGAAATGCTTGCCGTGGACGGCTTTGTCAACCGAATTCTGGGGGCTGTCGGCATCGATCCGATCTTTTTTCTCGGTGACAATAACTGGTTCCGGTTCACGGTGATCGTATCCGACGTTTGGAAGGAGTTTGGATACAATACGATTGTATTCCTGGCTGCACTGGCCGGCGTTAGCCCGACCCTGTACGAAGCCGCGGAAATCGATGGAGCGGGACGCCTGAAACAAACGCTTCATATCACGATCCCTTCCATGATTCCCATCACGATCGTTGTCGGGACATTGGCGCTCGGCAACATCCTGAATGCCGGGTTTGACCAAATCTTCAACCTGTACAATCCGCTGGTATACGAGAAAGGCGATATCATCGATACCTTTGTATACCGAACAGCGATCCTGAATGGCGAGATGGGGTTAGGAACGGCCATCGGCTTGTTCAAATCCGTGATCAGCATGGTCCTTATTCTCGTATCCTATCGGCTGGCCTACAAGTGGGCGGGCTACCGTATATTCTAGCAGAGCGAAAGAGGGAGAGCCATGTACCATAAAACGATGGAATACCGCATATTTAACGTGTTTAATACCTGCTTGCTTGTCGCGCTGGCCATTCTCTGCATCATTCCGCTGCTTCATGTGCTGGCGATTTCGTTCAGCTCCAAAGCCGCTGCCGACGCCAGTCTGGTGGGATTATGGCCGGTCGATTTTTCGCTGGAAGCTTACAAGAAAACGATCAATAACCCGGCATTTCTACACTCGATCTGGATTTCGATTGCACGTACCGTACTGGGAACGGCTTTGACGCTTGCCGTGACGTTTCTGGCCGCATATCCGCTGTCCAAAGAGAACCGCGTCTTCCGCAGCCGCAGTGTTTATTCCTGGCTGTTTGTGTTCAGCATGGTGTTCAATGGAGGCCTGGTGCCGTTCTATATCGTGATTCAGAAGCTGGGTCTGATTAACTCCTTCTGGGTGCTGGTGATTCCCGGCACGGTGAATACCTTTTTGGTGATCCTGATGCTGAACTTCTTCAGAGGAATTCCGAAAGAACTGGAGGAAGCGGCTTTCATCGATGGAGCCGGCCATTTCAAAACGCTGTTTAAGATTTATTTGCCGATCTCGCTGCCCTCGATTGCCACGATTGCGCTGTTCAGCATGGTATTCCACTGGAACTCATGGTTTGACGGGCTGCTGTATCTGAACAATGCCAAGGATTTCCCGCTGGCTACCTTTCTGCAGACGGTCATTATCCAGCGGGACATGAGCTCGATGAGCATGAGCCCGAAGGAGATGGAGCTGTTGTCCCAGACGACGGTGAATGCCGCACAGATCTTTATCGGCGCGGCGCCCATCCTGCTGGTTTATCCTTTTTTGCAGCGTTTTTTCGTTAAAGGGATGACGCTGGGTTCTGTCAAAGAATAAGAGATGCGATCCTATCAGGAAACAGGAGGTTTAACTTACTATGAAACGAACGTTTAATCCGATTAGCTCGCGCGTTCCGCACATGCTGCATGGCGCCGATTATAATCCGGAGCAATGGCTCCGTTATCCCGAAGTGCTCGAAGAGGATATCCGGCTGATGAAGCTGGCGAATTGCAACGTGATGTCCGTCGGCATATTTTCATGGGTTTCATTGGAGCCCGAGGAAGGGGTATTCACCTTCGATTGGCTTGACGGCGTATTGGACCGCTTTGCCGCCAATGGCATTTATGCTTTTCTGGCTACGCCAAGCGGCGCAAGACCGGCCTGGATGTCGGAGAAGTATCCCGAGGTGCTGCGCGTAAGCGAGAGGCGCGTCCGTAACCTGCACGGCTTCCGTCATAATCACTGTTATACTTCGCCGGTCTATCGGGAGAAGGTCCATACGATCAACAGGAAGCTTGCGGAGCGGTACGGCAACCATCCGGCCGTGATCGGCTGGCATATCTCGAACGAGTTTGGCGGCGATTGCCACTGCGACTACTGTCAGGACGCATTCCGGTCTTGGCTGCAGGCGAAGTACGCCACGCTGGATGACCTCAACCATGCCTGGTGGACCGCATTCTGGAGCCATACGATTACGAATTGGAGCCAGGTTGAATCTCCGTCGCCACACGGGGAGACGCAGGTACATGGAATGAACCTGGATTGGAGACGGTTCGTAACCGATCAGACGGCGGATTTCATCCGGCATGAAATAGAACCTCTCCGCAGGGTCAATCCATCCCTTCCGGTTACGACCAACCTGATGGAATATTTTGAAGGACTGAATTATTGGAAATTTGCCGATCTGCTGGACGTGGTGTCGTGGGACAGCTATCCGACCTGGCATGACCAGGGCGGGGATGAGGCCGTGCAGGCAGCCCGCGTTGCCATGATGCACGATATCATCCGTTCGATCAAAGGCGGACAGCCTTGGATGCTGATGGAGAGCACGCCAAGTCTGACGAACTGGCAGCCGGTAAGCAAGCTGAAGCGTCCGGGTATGCATTTGCTGTCTTCCATGCAAGCCGTTGCCCATGGTTCGGATACGGTGCAGTATTTTCAATGGCGCAAGAGCAGGGGATCGAGCGAGAAGCTGCACGGCGCCGTCGTTGATCATGTCGGTCATGAACGCACCCGGGTGTTCGGCGATGTGGCTGAGGTCGGGGACTATCTCAAGAGGATGGATGCCGTTGTAGGCACGGGCATTCCGGCGGAAGCGGCCGTCATTTTTGATTGGGAGAACCGCTGGGCCATCAACGATGCGCAAGGTCCGCGGAACAAGGGAGTCAAGTATGAGGAGACCGTGCAGGAGCATTACCGTGCTTTATGGAAGCAGGGAGTCCCGATCGATGTCATCGATATGGAGCAGGACTTCTCCGGATATAAACTTTTGGTCGCACCCATGCTGTATATGGTGCGCCCAGGCGTGGGCGAACGGATTCAACAATTTGTGGAAGCGGGCGGTACGTTTGTTGCAACGTATTGGTCGGGAATCGCCGACGAGTTTGACCTTTGCTTCCTTGGCGGATTTCCGGGTCCACTGCGTAAGACGCTCGGCATATGGTCGGAGGAAATCGATGCTCTCCATGATCACGATGTCAATGGGATCGTAACGAATGACACAGGGGGGCTTGGCTTGGCGAAAGCCTATGAAGCCGTTGAGCTGTGCGACCTTATTCATCTGGAGACGGCGGAGGCGCTGGCCGTTTACCGGTCCGATTTCTATGCGGGACGGCCAGCATTGACGGTCAATCAGCTTGGGAAGGGCCGAGCCTATTATATCGCCTCCCGGAACAAGGAGCCTTTTCATTCCGATTTTTACAGGAAGCTCGTTGAACAGACAGGCGTCCGCCGGGCGCTGCCGGTGGAGCTGCCTTCGGGCGTAAGCTCATCCCTTCGTACGGATGGAGAGTCAGATTACATTTTTGTGATGAACTTCTCTGGCGAAGCGAAGCGGGTCACGCTGGACGGAGCCGAGTACCGTGATTTAATCTCGGGCGAAGCCCTAGGGGCAGAGCTAGGGTTGGCGCCTTACGGAGTGAAGGTGATCAAAAAAGGGGCGAGTGCGTAAGCCGGCTCAGCCTTCCATGTTCCGATTCGTTTCAAAACATGCCTCTTCCAGGGACAGGTGCCTTCGTGCGATGCCTGTCCCTTCATCATGCACCGCGCCGCTCATTTGTCTATTCCATGTGAGCATCCTTTCCGCACCGGATCTGACATTTCGGCCCTTGCGCCCGGGTTCATTTTGCTTGGAAAAGGACCGGAAATGTTGGCATTATGCCCTGTGGCTTCATATAGAAAACGCTTACAATTAAAGTGTCACTTGCGCAGTGAACGAAAAACCAAGGAGGTATCGTAATGACTGGAGTCGCGAAAGGAGTTTGGTGCAGGTTGTTTCTTTGCGTGTCAATGCTTGCGTTAACGTTTGGCTTTTCGGGTAACGGCGCCGCCGAGGCGGCGCCTGCCTTTGCAAAAGGAGCGGACATCAGCTGGGTTCCCGGTATGGAAGCTCAAGGGTATAAGTGGAAGGACAAGACAGGGGTTCAGCGCGATATTCTGGACATTCTGAAGAACGATTACCAGATCAATTCGGCAAGGATCCGTGTCTGGGTCAATCCCAACATGAATGATTACATGAACGGTTATCTGAATGCGGAAAAAGCCGCCGATCTGGCCCAGCGTGCCAAGAATAAAGGCATGAGCATTATGCTTACGCTCCATTACAGCGATTCTTGGGCGGACCCGGGACAGCAGAACAAGCCCTATGCTTGGCGTAATTTTTCTTTTCAGCAGCTGATGGATGCGGTCTATTCCCATACCGTCTATGTGATGAACACCATGAAGAACAAAGGCGTGACTCCGGATTGGGTACAGGTCGGCAACGAAACCAACAACGGAATGCTGTGGGAGGACGGCAAGGCCTCAGTGAACATGAAGAATTACGCATGGCTCGTCAATACGGGGCATAACGCGGTGAAGTCCGTCAACAGCCAGGCCAAGACGATCGTTCATTTATCGAATGGCTACGACAATGAATTGTTCAAGTGGAATATTGGCGGCTTGATCAGCAACGGCGCGAACTTCGATATTATCGGCATGTCGCTGTACCCGGAGGCGGGCGATTGGTCATCGAAGGTCGATCAGACGATAGCCAATGCCAAAGACATGACCGCCAGATATGGAAAAAGCATCATGATCAGCGAAATCGGCATGGATTACAATCAGCCGGCGGCAGCCAAGAGCTTTATCCAGAGCATCAAGACCAAGGTGAGAGGCTTAGCGGGAGGTACCGGGCTGGGTGTGTTCTACTGGGAGCCCGAAGCAACGCCGGGATACAATGCGGGATACAACAAGGGAGCCTGGCAAGCGGACGGGAAGCCGACCATTGCCCTGGAAGGCTTTAAAGACTGAGCGTTTCTAACCAGTACATTGAGCAAGAAGAACCCTGATCCCGAGAAGGAGGAAGGGTTCTTCTCTTTGCTTTTCAGCCCTGCTGGCGTACGATCTGCACCAGTTCCGCATGTTTTCCCATTTTGCCCAGCAGTCCGATCAGCTGGCGCTTCTCTTCCTCGTCCAATCCCCCCAAGGCATGCTGGATGTGTTGTTCATGCAGCGGGTACAGCTTCTGCATCAATTGCTCTCCGGACGGAGTCAGCTCGGCATAGATCACTCGTCTGTCCTCGGGACAGGGTCTGCGGCGCACGTAGCCTTTTTCAACCAGCTTATCGACCACGTAAGTTACGTTTCCGCTCTGCAGGAGCAGTTGTGCCCCGATCTGCTGGATGGGCTGGCGGCCTTTATAGAACAGTACTTCCATTACGGCAAAAGAGGTTGGATTAAAGCCTTCGATTTTACTGCCATTCACGACATGTTCGTTGACGCTCTTGAATGACTTGGCAAACACCCGATACAGGTGCATCGCAAGCTGTGTATCGCGTTCATGTGACACCTTCATACATTCTCCCGCCTTTGGTATGGACTCATGTCCTGAATTACTTCAAATCTAAGATTACGCTGAAATATACAAATGCAACATGTGATTTGTCACAATGCAGACGAAACATTTTTCATTCTCCGGCTCCGGCAGCCACGACGCCTCCAGCCCGATACGCCCTCCGTGCGTCGATCCTGTCGATCCTATAATGAAATTCAAATGGGAAGAAAAGGGTGGGGGACATGAAACAAGCACAAACCGCAGATTCCGTTGGGTTCAAACCGCTGCTGCCGTGCAAAGGCAGAATCGAAAGGAAGGATGATGCCGCTGCAGCAGGGAAAGGTATCCATAGGGTCACTGAAACTGAAACGACTACGATAGAATGCAAGAATCTTTCGCTAAATGCAACGAATCCCTGCCCTGCTGCGTAATACTGGGAATAGAGACAACGGATGGGGTGTTAGGATGCATAAGATTCAAGAGAATGGACTTGGGCTTGAACCGGTGCTGAAGGTGGATATTCAGGAGGCAGGATACGAGCCAAGCCGCCCGCGCATACGGGATATATCGTTTCAAGTGGTGCCCGGCGAGCTTCTGGGTTTGATCGGACCGAACGGAGCGGGGAAGAGCACGACCATTAAGACGGTGCTGGGGCTTCTAAAAGATAGCAAAGCCGATGTCTATATTGCGGGCAACCCTCCGCGATATGCTTACGTTCCCGAGCAGCCCGTGTTTTACGAGGACTTGACGCTGTGGGAGCATTTGGATCTGGCAGCTGCTGCTTTTGGAATGGACGATCAGCAATTTGAGGAGCAGGCCGCCCAGTTGCTTCGGCAGTTCGGCATGGAGTCGGTACGCCATGAACTGCCGGGAGGCTTCTCCAAAGGAATGAAGCAGAAGATGATGCTGATGATCGGCTTTCTCTCCAAACCCGACGTTTATATCGTGGACGAGCCGTTTATCGGTTTGGATCCCCGGGCAACGCGCGACTTCCTGAATTTGCTGCTCGAGGAGAGGCGCCGTGGCGCAGGTGTATTGATGTCTACCCATGTGCTGGACACCGCGGAAAAAATTTGCGATCGATTTGTACTCATATCCGGAGGGCGGATTGCCTCGGAGGGCACGCTGGACCAAATCCGGCAGTCCGCTGAACTTCCCGGCGCATCGTTGTTTGACTGCTTCGATGCGCTGACATAGGGGGATGATGGATATGGAACGATCACATCACTTCAGACATCCGGCCGCCCTCTTATGGCGAAGGGTGACCGCTCATTGGAAGAATCAGCGCGACAATCTGGCGACCGTGGTCGACTGGGTCGTAATGCTCTACATTATTGTCCCGGGCCTTCTCTTGGGAGGCGGGTTATACCGCGAGTTATGGACGAGCCCGTTTCCCGGATGGGTACAATTCCTGCCGCTGCAAGCGGTGGTAGGGATCCTGCTCTTCATGTTTTCCGGCAGAGTGCTGCTATTCTTTGAAGAGGCCGACACGTTGTTTCTTCGCCAGAAGCGGGAATGGATGAAGGGATTAATGATCGGAGGCATGGCGTACAGTCATGCGGTTTCAACGATCAAGGGATTGATCATCTCGGTGCTTGCGCTGCCGATTCTCGTCAGGGAACATGAAATTACCGGAACTGCCCTGATGACATTACTGGCAGTTACAGTCGTTTGCGCCTGGTGCGCCAATCTATGGACGGCCATGATCCGTTCCCGTTATAAAGGATGGCGGAAGCATCTGATGACGTATGTTGTACGCTGGCTATCATTCGGACTGCTGACGCTGCTTGTTACGTTTTGGCTTCATTCCTATGTTGTTATATGGGCGGCGGTCTTGCTTCTGCTCATGCTGCTTTTTTTTCTCAGCCGAAAGCGTCTGGCCATGCAGGGGACCTTCCTGGCCGATGCGCGCGAGGATGCAAAGACTCGGGTGCAGCTGACGGAGAAGCTGCTGGTTCAAGCCGTCGGGAAACCGCCCAGCATACGAAGCAAAACCTGGTTTATGCGGAAGTCCGGCCGATTGTTCAAAGGCACGGCAGAGAAAAGGCTCGCCGATGCGGGGCTTAAAGCGATTTTGCGCCAACCTGAGAGCTTGTTATTGTACGTTCAGATTACGCTGGTCGGCATCCCGGCCGTCTGGCTGCCGCCGCTGATCATCAAAATCATCGTTTATGCTGCCCTTGTCTTGATGATGTCGTATTGGCTGAACACAAGATGGGCGTTGTTTGCCAAAGCCGAATTCATGCATGTGCTTCCGTTTACGAATCAACAGCATCGAGCCGCCGGCATTGTTGCGGTACGAGCTTTGCTCGCCGTTCCCGCATTTCTTTATTCGCTCGTGGCAGGATTAACGCTTTTTCAGGGCGTAACGGGATGGCTCGCCGTGCTTGCATTGACCGTGCTTGCTCTCATGGTCGCGCCCTCGCTCATGTCTTGGCCGGTATACAAGGAGGAGAAACGCCAACCTCAGGAATAATCAAAGCGCGCCGGAATGATCCCATAACACAGGGCATTCCGGCGCGCTTTTTTAATCGGCTATGTGCGATACGGACTCGGCGGCATGCTTGCCTGCCGTATATCCGGTCGCAAAGGCGGCCGTGATGTTGTAGCCGCCGGTGTATCCATGTATATCCATAACCTCCCCGCAGAAGAAGAGGCCGGGCATCAGCTTCGATTCCATGCTTTTGGGCTGGATTTCCTTGAGGCTGACGCCGCCGCCCGTCACGAAGGCCTCCTTCAGCGAACGGGTGCCTGAAGCGCGGAACGTGAACTTTTTAAGAACGGAGGCCAGGTTTTCCTGCGCGGCTTTGGATATGCCGCTGCAGATCATGTCGCTATCGATGGACGATTTGGATAACAGCAGCGGGATCATCCGTTCCGGCAGCATGCCCTTAAGCACGTTCTTGATGCTCTTTCGCGGCTCATCCTCCAATCGCCCTTTGAGCTCGGCCGCAAGCTCCGTTTGAGAGCGCTCGGGGAACATGTCGATGGCCATGTCCACGTTGACGACATCGAATTTCCGCTGCACCTGGCGGATGAACTGACTGCAGCGAAGCGCGATCGGTCCGGACACCCCGAAATGGGTAAACAGCATATCTCCCCGGTGGGCAATCACTTTTTTTCCTTTCGGATTCCAGACGGACAGCTCCACCTCCCGCAGTGACAAGCCCTGCAGCTCTTTAGAGGCAATAAAAGGCTCGGTAGACACGATAGGCACTTCGGTCGGATACAGCTCCGTTATCGTATGGCCTGCGGCTTCAGCCCATGGGTAACCGTCTCCCGTCGAACCGGTTTGGGGCACGGATTGCCCGCCGGTGGCAATGATCACGCAGGAAGATTGGATCACTTCCCCGGATTTCAGCTCGACCCCGGACGTCCGGCCGTTCTCATAGAGAACGCGGTTCACCGGGCTATTCGTCCGTATATCGGTACCGAGCTCCTTCACTTTGCCAATCAGGGCATTCACCACGCTGGAGGCTTTGTCCGTAACAGGGAACATACGCCCGTTGTCTTCCTCTTTCAACCGGATGCCAAGCCCCTCGAAGAAGGTCATGATATCCCTGTTGTTCCAATGCTGAAAAGCGCTGTATAAAAAGCGTCCGTTCCCCGGGATGTTGGCAATCAATTCATCCTGTTCTTTGGCATTCGTGACATTGCATCTTCCGCCGCCCGAGATGCCAAGCTTACGGCCCAGCTTGTCCCCTTTGTCGATCAAGAGAACGGAAGCTCCTCTTTCCCCTGCAGCCACGCAGGACATCAATCCGGAAGGTCCGCCGCCGACGACGATAATATCATAATCAAGCATGTTTGCTCATAGCTCCTTTGGGGGTATATCAATTAATAGATGGATCTTATTATATAGGATATTCACGAATTATCCCAAACCTCATGAATAGGACATAAGACGGAGGACTCCGTCGCCGCTGCAGGAATTTACAAGATATTGTAATATGATGTCGCCTGTGCTTTAATCAGAAATATTAGATGCGTTGTCCAATTGAGGTGATGGATCACTGTGCTGAGCCTATGGAAAGATATTTTGCTGCAAGTTTTGCTGTCTGGTACACTCATCTTTCATCTGCCGCTTCTCCTCGACAGACATCTAAAGTGCCTGAACAAGAAGAATCCGGATGATCTGCTTCGATTTCGCAAGCATATTGTCATTGCCAGCGGAATCAGCACTGTATTGTGCGTCTTGATTTCTGCAATGAGCGATTATTACGTTCCGATCCATCTTGGCGTGATCCCGTTATTTTTAGGCATATTATATGGAAGCAGGAGTTCAGGGCTATGTCTTGCAGTAATTTATGTCATAAGCCATGGGCTGATTAACGGCTGGTCAACGACCGGCCTCGTTCTGAATTTGCTTGTCTTGGGATACTCGCTATTACCTAGGGTATCCTCCAATTTCAAGAAAGGCTCCATGACCGAAAAGATTTATTGGCTCTGGAGCGCGCTCGTTCCGGCTATGCTGATTATTGTAGCCTGCCACGCGATGGAAGGAAAGGCTAGGAATGACGATCTGAATCCGGACACGATTCTGGTGACCATTCTGTATATGCTGATCGGCATTTTTTATTCGGGACTGATCGTGTATTGGATCGAATTAACCTCTGGGCGTCTGGCTTCGGGCCAGTACGACGTGAAGGACGGAGAGATTGCTTCATTAACGAAAATGATGGAGATGATTCCTTTAGGGATGGTTGCGGTGGATCGCAGCGGCAATATCATCGCCTTTAATCAACCGCTTATCCGCAGCTTTCGAAACGTGTTTCCCAATCTGACCACCAAGGATGTCATCGGCAGGCCGTTGTTCGACTTGTTGGAGGGCATGATTCAAAAGGAACATCTGCGCAGCCGATTTCAGAGAGCCATAAACGGTGTCGAAAGCACCGGAGAAGTTATGCGCAGCGCTACTAGAGTGTACTCTACCGGCATTTATCCGCTTATACATAATGGGAACGGCGACATCATGGGTGCGGTAGGCATTATGGAAGACATTACGGAGCTTGAGAAGCTCCGCACGGAATTTATTAATGTAGAACGGTTAAGCTTGGTCGGCCAAATGGCGGCAAGCATCACCCACGAGATTCGCAACCCGATGGCTGTCGTGCGCGGATTCCTGCAGCTTATGAAAGAGAAGAGTCCGGATACGCTGGATCATTATTACCGGATCGTCATGGAAGAGCTCGATCGGGCCAATGGCATCATCAGCGACTTTTTGTCCCTGGCCCAGAACCGGGCAGCCGAGAAAGAAGAATGCCACCTTCATGACATTATCCATGAGCTCAGCCCGCTCTTGTGGGCGGACGCTAATTTGCGCGGACAGAACATCGAGCTGAAACTGGGAACCGGCATTCCCGAACTGTATCTGAATGCCAAGGAGATGAAGCAGCTCATTCTGAACTTGTGCCGCAATGGGATGGAGGCCATGGATGACAAGGGGACGTTGACGATCGAAACCCGGCTGGAAGGGGACCTCGCCCAGCTGTATGTGGCAGATACCGGAATCGGCATACCGGAGAATGAGCTGGAGCGCTTGTTTGAACCTTTCTTTACCACGAAGAGCAAGGGGACGGGGCTTGGACTCGCCCTGTGCATGAGCATTATACAGCGTCATCATGGAACGATAGACGTAAAATCCCACCTAGGCAAGGGTACGGTGTTCATCATTTCTTTTCCTGTCCGCTCGTACCCGCACGGCCTGTCGGAATCCCAGAGCGCTGCCGCTTCCGAATAAACGGTCTGTTATTTACGCATCATAAGGCAGAGCTCAGGGTAAAGGAGGGATTCGGATGAGTAAGAACGATTCCAAGCAACAGGAGCGGCAGGAGCGTGAAAACAAAGATCGCCGTGGCGAGCCCATCGTTGACAAGAAAAAGGACGGGGTAAACTATCCTGCTACCTAGTATGATGAATGAAGCAAGAAGACGGGCGGTATCCCATTTTGTGATGCTGCTCGTTTTGTATTTTCTTGCTTTCACTCTTTAGGATTGTATAATATAGATATCGATGAGCTGTTATAATTCGAACAATCTTGTTTATATAAGGAGTGAAGCAGTTATGGGTATGTCTTTTGACCGATATATGCGCGATATGGTTCAACCGATGCGGGATGAACTGACCAGTTTGGGAATCAAGGAGCTCACAACACCTGAAGAGGTGGAAGAAGTGCTTCCGGAGGCGAAAGGCACAACGCTGGTCGTTGTAAACTCCGTATGCGGATGCGCAGCAGGGCAAGCACGTCCTGGTGTAGCCATTGCGCTTGAGAACCAGGTGAAGCCGGATCATTTGTATACCGTGTTCGCCGGACAGGATAAGGAAGCAACGGCGAAAGCCCGTGAGTATTTTGCTCCGTATCCTCCATCCTCCCCATCGATTGCGCTGCTGAAGGACGGGGAATTGGTGCACTTTATTGAGCGTCATCAAGTGGAGAACCGTTCCGCCGAGGAAATCGCCGCAGATTTGACCGACGCATTCAATCGCTACTGCCAGTAATTCGGCAGTTACATAGGCCCCGAAGCATTCGGCATATTCCGAAGCCGCGGGGCTTTTGTTGTATGAATGAAGTACTTAGGTTAGAGAGAACATACTGAAAGGAGTCATCTATCATGAGCCTGCAAGAACAAATTATCGCTGAACTGGGTGTCAAACCTACGATTAACGTGGAGGAAGAGGTACGCAAACGCGTGGATTTCCTGAAAAACTACGTGAAGAACTCCGGCACTTCCGGACTGCTGATCGCCATTAGCGGCGGGATCGATTCGGCCGTGGCCGCCGGCCTGTGCAAGCGGGCTACAGACGAGCTCACGGAGGAGAACGGCAAGGAATACAAGACGCTCGGGGTGTTCCAGCCATACGGCGAACAGGCCGATATTTCCGACAGCTACGCAACGGCGAAGGCCTTCGATTTGAAATATACCGTCGAGACCAATATCGAGGAGGCGGTGAACGAGGTTGCTTTGGAAGTGGAGCATGGCCTGAAGAATATCGGCGTCCATCAACATATGAGTATCCCCGGCAAAGGCAACGTGAAGGCCAGAGTGCGTATGGTGGTACAATATGCGTTGGCATTCGAGCAGAATTTGATTGTTGTCGGCACGGACCATGCATCCGAGGCGATTACCGGCTTCTATACCAAGTGGGGGGACGGCGCAGTGGACATTACGCCGCTGAGTTCCCTGAACAAGCGTCAGGTTCGCATGCTTGCATCCTATTTGGGGGTACCGCAATCGATTCTGGACAAAGCACCTTCTGCCGGACTTTGGGAAGGACAGACGGACGAGAAAGAGCTCGGAATCAGCTATGATGATAACAGTGACTATCTGGAAGGCAAAACGATCAATCCCGAGGTTCAGCAGAAGCTTGAGAGCTATTACGTCAAAACGGCGCACAAGCGCAATACGATTCCAGGCATCTAACATAACCATACCCCAAGCGAAACAAGCCTTTCGGAGGATCATCCATCCCCGGAAGGCTTTATATTTTTTATGAGAGACTAGGTATATATTATGTTGTAGGTCGGTTTGAGAACGCCGTTGGCATATTGCTTCATATTGATCAAATCGAACTTCAACCTGGGTTTTACACTCCCGAATAACGGAACACCGTCACCAACCATCACTGGATTAATTTTTAAAACCAGCTGATCGATTAGTTTATGCTGGAGCAGGCTTCCTGCCAATTCTCCGCCGCCGCACAGCCACAGCTTGCCGTCTGCCTGCTCTTTGAGATGACGGATGAAGGGGGTGGCGTCCTCCTTGATCAATTCAACCTCATCGTTGGATTCGAATTCTAACGAACGTGAGAATATATAATGCTTAAGACCTTTGTAACCTGGCTCCCCCGGCTTAGCCCCCATCTTAAAACCAAACGCATACGTTTTTCCGCCCATGAGGACCGCCTCATAGTCCTGGATTTCCGCTAGAAAGTCCGGAACATGTTCCCCATCGAATAAAAAAAGGGTCTGATCGATTCTTCCCTCCATCATGGCCTGATCTGCGATAAAATAGTCAAGCGAAACGGCAACGTGATAAATTAATGTACCCAAAACATGATTCCTCCTTCGATCTATATGCTGTTTTGTTCAGTTTATATGGATAAAATTTGAAATACAACAAATGTAATTAATTCATGCTGTTGTAACACCGTAGTCTCGCGTTGGCGGACATCGACTGCTACAATAAGTAGGAGTGTTTATTTTTTTTGGAACAGGAAGACTGGATCAACGAAGGGGAGCAGACGATTGTGATCTACGGAATCGGGCATGATGTGCTGGACATGAAGCGAATGGAGACGTTGATGACAGGCCCGCATGGAGAGAAGTTCATGCAGCGCGTGCTTACGCAGCAAGAGCAGGCCGTTGCCGCTAAGAAGGGGGCAAGACGGACGGAGTTTGTTGCCGGGCGTTTTGCTGCCAAGGAGGCGATATCCAAGGCATTTGGCTGCGGAATCGGCCGCCTGATCGGATTCCATGACATGGAAGTAATGCCGGGTGCTCTCGGCAGGCCGGAAGCCAGTCTGTCCAAGGAAGCCTGGGACCGTCTGGGCTTGGGGGGCTCCGCCCATTATGCGATTCATTTGACGATTTCCCATCAGGCCACGCTGGCTTCCGCTTTCGCCGTGGTGGAGAAGATCAAGTAAGGAAGACGGAGGAGATTACGTATAGATGCATAACACGGAACACAAACGATACTTCAGCCTAGAGCTGCTGGATTGGTATGAAATCAATAAACGGGATCTGCCATGGCGCAGGCATCGCGATCCTTATTATATATGGGTATCTGAAATTATGCTGCAGCAGACCCGGGTAGACACGGTGATCCCGTATTTCCATCGGTTTATCGAGCGGTTTCCGACAATCCAATCGCTTGCGGACGCGCCGGAGGACGATGTATTGAAATGCTGGGAGGGTCTGGGCTATTATTCCCGCGCACGCAACCTACAGGCTGCCGCTAGACAAGTGACCGAGCAGTACGATGGCGTGATGCCCAGCGGCAAAGACGAAGTATCGGGTCTGAAAGGGATAGGTCCCTATACCTCGGGCGCCATTCGCAGCATCGCGTTCAACATTCCGGCCGCGGCCGTGGACGGCAACGTGATGCGCGTGCTTTCCCGTTATTTTTTGATCGAGGAAGATATCATGAAAGTGAAAACCCGTACCAAGATGGAGGAGCTTGTGCTGACGCTGGTTCCGGATGGACGGGCCTCGGATTTCACCCAGGCGCTGATGGAGCTGGGGGCCTTGATCTGTACGCCGAAGTCTCCCAAATGCCTGGTATGTCCGGTCATGGAGCATTGTTCGGCCCGGCTGGAGGGCAAAGAGGAATCGCTTCCTATTAAAACGAAGGCCAAGCCGCCGCGTCCTGAATACCGTCTTACCGCGATAGTAGAGGGTACCGGCGTGCACGAAGGAAAGATCCTGATCCGCAAGCGTCCAGCCGCCGGTTTATTGGCCGGGATGTGGGAACTGCCGCATGTGATCGTACCGGCCGATGGGAGCAGCGTACCGGCCGCAATGCCCGAGGAGACGGCGATGGTCCGCTTGCGCGATGCCTTGCTGGAAGAAGGGGTCCCGGTCCAGCCGATCGGCCATGTGATGGACGCGGAGCATACCTTTAGCCATATTCAATGGAATATGGGCGTATACCGCTGTAAGTGGCAGGATGTGCCGCCGGCAGTCCTGCAAGCAGCGGAAAGCGCGGCTGCATATGAGACGGGCGAAGAGAATTTCCGGTGGATTCACGTTCAGGATATGGAGCGCTACGCATTTCCCAATGTATTCATCCGGATTCTGAATGCCTATTTCTCATCTTGAAGCCGCTTTTGCCTTGTTCATTAGGTAATGCAGGAGAGGTTTGTAAGGAGTCGTGAAGCCTTTGCATAGTTGGAAGAATGCGTTGTTGTACATTGTTGGCATCGGGATCTCCAATCTTGGGAACTGGATCTATCTGGTTGCCATCAATTTGCTCGTGCTCCACATGACGGGGTCTCCCGCGGCAGTGGCCGGATTGTTCATCATCCGGCCGCTCGCTACCCTGTTGACCAATTCCTGGGCGGGCAGCATCATCGACAGGGCGAACAAGCGCAGGCTTATGATGACCACCGATGTGATCCGGGGGGCTTTGATCGCCCTGATTCCCTTCATGTCCTCGGTGTGGGGCATCTATGGCATCATGTTTCTGATTAACGTGGCGGGCTCTTTCTTCGGGCCTACGTCCATGACGTACGTAACGAAGCTGATTCCGGCTGAGGAACGAAAGCGGTTCAACGCATGGTCCAGCTTTACGACTTCCGGCGCTGTGCTGCTTGGACCCGCCGTATCCGGCCTATTGATCGCTTACACGGATATTCGGGTCAGCATCGTCATCAATGCGGTATCCTTCCTGATCTGTGCGCTTGTCATCTACTTCCTTCCCGATGTGGATGGAGAGGAGGCGGCAGGCAGCAAGCGGGAGGCCATGACGATGAGGATGCTGCTGCGGGACTGGGCCGCGGTGATCGATTTCGGAAAGGCCGCGAAGTATTTTATGCTCGTATACGTGCTGTTTCAATCCGCCACGCTGCTCGGGTTTGCGCTCGATTCCCAGGAGGCCACGTTCATTAAGCAGGTGCTGCTCCTCGGCGACGAGGATTACGGATTGCTTGTCAGCGTAGCGGGTGCAGGGTATCTGGCAGGCTCGATGGCTGCGTCTTTATCCGTTAAACGGCTGTCGCTGCGAATGTTTATCGGTGCAGGGATGCTCCTGTCGAGCATCGGCTATATGATCTTCTATGCCGCATCGGGTCTCATGACGGCCGTAATCGGTTTTATCGTGTTTGGTTTCTTCTCTTCGTATGCCAACGCGGGCTATACCACCTTTTTTCAAAACCAGGTACCCGTTGACCTCATGGGACGCTTTACGAGCGTGACCCGACTGCTGGAAGGGATGCTGCAGATTCTCTTCACGCTCCTGCTCGGTTTTGCCGCCGATGCCTCGTCGCTGCAGGCCGTATGCCTGATCGGGGCAGGCGCAGCGGTACTGTCCTCGGTCATGCTGCTGGCGGTCATCTACTCGCCGTCTAAAGCGCGCTACTATGAATCCGGCCCTGCGGCAGCGGCAAACGATGCTTAGGGGAATTATGAATATGAAAAGGCTGCTTTCGCGATAGACAGGGTCTACGGCGGAAAGCAGCCTTTTTTGTGATATGAGATCGGTTGTAGTCAGGCGATATTACTTCGCGTTGTCGTAACGCTTGCCGACTTCTTCCCAGTTGACTACATTCCAGAATGCGGAGATGTAGTCCGGGCGTTTGTTTTGATATTTCAGGTAGTAAGCATGCTCCCAAACGTCCAGGCCGAGGAGAGGAGTTTGACCTTCCATGATCGGGCTGTCTTGGTTAGGAGTGCTGGTTACTGCCAGTTTGCCGTCTTTAACAACGAGCCAAGCCCAGCCGCTGCCGAAACGAGTTGTAGCCGCTTTGGCGAAATCTTCCTTGAATTTATCGAAGCCGCCGAGCTCGCTGTTGATGGCATCAGCCAAAGCGCCGGTTGGTTGTCCGCCGCCGTTTGGTCCGATTACTTCCCAGAACAGGGAGTGGTTAGCATGGCCGCCGCCGTTGTTGCGAACCGCTGTGCGGATGCTTTCCGGTACAGCATCAAGGTTGCCGATCAGATCCTCAAGGGATTTGCCTTGAAGCTCAGGAGCGTTCTCAAGAGCAGCGTTCAGGTTGGTTACGTAGGTATTATGGTGGCGATCATGGTGGATCTCCATCGTTTGTGCGTCGATGTGAGGCTCGAGCGCGTCGTTTGCGTAAGGAAGTGCTGGTAATTGAAATGCCATAGTAAAAACCTCCTGTAAATTTAGTTTTTGGTTATGATGAAAGGCCTTCCTTCATCAGGAAGTCTTTATCATCCCGGAGCAATGGAATATGTAATCCGGCTACACTACATATATTAAACCGTTTTGGGTGATTAAATCAACTTTTATGTTTGAAAAGTCCGCGAGAGCCGATTTAAGGGCTAAAGAATGTTGTTTCGCCGCAATGGAAAATGATGAAAAACTTTCCTGGGAAAGTTGTCGTTATATATATAGCCTTGAAGAAATCTGTACTTATAGATGGAGCATGAAAGGGATAGATCGAGGTAGAAAGGAGTCGTAACATGAATAGTACAAAGTTCAGAGTGACGGCCATTTTGATGGCTGCGATTCTGGCTGCGGCACCGCAAGTGGAAGCTGCTGCATCTAAGACGGAGACATCGCAGATCGCGAAGTCGGCCGCGCAAAAAAATGCAAATTTGGCCTGGAGCGTGAAGCTGGGCAGCAACGTCACGGCGAAGCTCGACCATGCCGACGTATGGCAGCAAAACGGGTCGCATGCGGCGGTATTTACCCTGACTTATAAAAATGGGGGCAAGAGCGCAGCGCGCCTGGTATCTTATTTTCCCAAGGTGGTCCTTCCCGGCGGTTCCGTGAGCGCGGCCAATCCCATTTCCAAGGACCTGGCCAAGAAGAAGGTAGAGCCCGGGCAAAGCGTGAGCGTCACCTACTATGCAAAGACCGACAGCAGCTCTTTGGCCGGCATGAAGCTGGTCATGGACGTATGGAATCCGCAGGTCAAAGGCTACCTGCAGCGCGTCGGAACGTACAGAATGCCCGCCAATTATTCCGCTGCCGTCCCAACGGGCTCAAGCACCAAGCTGAAGCTGGGCGGAACGCCGGTTACCGTACAGGCGGAATCGCTGGAGATCATCAAGTACGACGGCAAAGTCATCGCCAAAGTCGGGATGTATATGACCAATCATGGCGGCAAGGTATGGAACGATCGGGGATTCGAGCCGCATTTGGTAACGGCAAGCGGCAACTCGTTCCCTCTGCGTCATGAGGCGGGGGCGGAGGGGGTGCCAGTCCAGCCGAAAGAAAAGAAACTGGTTTACTACATAACGGAAGTTCCCTCTTACCTGAAGACGGCCGGCCTGCGTTTCTTATGGACCGAAAACGATGACACGCTGAAGCTGTCACTGCCTGTCGCCTCATTCAAGCTGCCGGCTGCAACTGCTCCGAAGTGGGACGTCAAGGCGGGCGAAGCCAAGAAGTTGACCATCCGGGGGATTCCGGTCGATGTCAGAATCCGCCAGTCTTCGCTGCGTGCCTCCGGCGGACAGGGCATATGGACCATCGAGATGGCCTTCAAGAACAAAGGAAAAAAATCGGTGGAGGTTCCGGCCTACGAGTTCGCGATTAAAGCGTCCGAAGGCTCCTTCCATCCTTATACGCCGGACGGCAAAACGGGCTTGACGCTCCGCCCCGGGGAAGAGAAAACGATGGTGATGGAAATCACGCTTCCGCTTGATCTCAAGCAGGACCGGCTGAAGCTGCAAATGATCGGGGCATCAGGCACGGCCGGCGCATCCAAACCGCCCGCGAATCCGGGTGAGTCGGGCAGCGAGCCGACCTCCGAGGTTCAGGAGCCGTTGACCCTGCCGATTGCATACTTTGCCATCCCGTACCAAACGGAACGCAAGTCATCCATCGGCGTGGAATACGGCGCGCAGTCGGCCAAAGGCTTTGCGTACACGCTGGAATCCATCCAGCGCCTGCCGTGGCAGGACCAGGACCTGATCGTGGCGAAGCTGCGGCTGCGGAATACCCAGGAATCCAAATCGCTGCCGCTGCCTGAGCTTAAAGCGAACGTCACGGCGGATGAAAAAACAGGCTTGGCCGGCCCGGAGGTCATCGCCGAGGAGCAGGGCTCCCTGATAGCGCCGGGGGCATCAACCGAGGTGTACGTCATGGCGCGGATCCCGTATACGAAGGATATCCGTTCGCTCCGTTTCGAGCTGTTTACGCAGCAGGAAGCGGCCAAAACGTCGTTCCTGACCATGACCACGTCCGGGATGATGCAGTCGATCGGCGTTCTGGAGAAAGGGAAGCCCTATACGGTCACGGCTGCGGGTAAACGTGCGGAGGCACAAGAACGGCGGACGGTCATCTATGAAGGAGCAGACTCCGATATCGTCTATTCGGAGTTCGTGCTGACCAGCAATGAACAGCGCCGCGTTCAAGCCGCAGTGCTGAAGGGGTACTTCCAAAGCACGGACGGCAGGATTTATGAAGCGGAGACCATTCAGCCGGAAGCGGCCCTTCAGCCGGGATCCAGGCAGTCGATCGTCTTTTGGGCCCGAGTGCCGAAAGGGGCTGCCAGCGAATTGGGCCTGGCCCTCGGCACGGCGATGTCCGGAGGCAAGCTTGCGGAAACGGGCAAGGACGCTACGGGTGTGCTGGGCGTGAAAAAATTAATGCTGAATCCGGCCAGACCTGCGGCAAGCTCCGGCCTGACGCAGCTCGATTGGTATCCTTACAGCGTTTCGGTTACGAAAGCGGCTGGACATTTACAGGAGGGCAGTTCCACCATATCGCTTAATGCCACGTTGGATGTGAAACGCAGCGAGAGCATTGCGGCCGCGGATTCCGGCCGCAAGCTGATACTAATCATCAAGGACAGCCTCGGACAAACACAGGAGCGGACGCTTACGCCAGGCACCGATATCCAAGTGCCGGGCACCCGGTCGATATCGATGGAGCTGACGGACGAGCAGTACAAAAAGCTCCGCGGCGGCTGGTTTAACTTGACCCTTGTGGACGAATTCCAGAACGAGCGGATCACGCTGGGCAGCCAAAGCTACAACCTGACGTTCCAGCCCCTTCTGGACCCGAACGAGGAGAGATAGACTAAGAACCGGAAAGGAATAGCGAACATGCTGCGTTTGGAAAATGTATCGCACAGCTTTAAGAACGGCAACGAAGTGTTAAAGGTGCTTCATAACATCCAGTTCGAAGTCCAGAAGGGCGAGATGATTGCGCTGCTCGGCAGCTCCGGATCGGGCAAGTCCACGCTGCTCAACCTGATGGCCGGGCTGATGAAACCGACCGAAGGCCATATTTATATTGCGGATCAGGATATAGTCAAATACGGGGAAAACAAGCTTGCCGTTTTTCGGCGCAAGCATATCGGATTTATTTTTCAGGCTTACGAATTGATTCCGACACTCACGGTTCGGGAGAACGTGGAGCTTCCGCTTGTTTTTCAATCCGTCTCTCCGTCCAAGCGCCGCAAGAAAGCGATGGAGCTTCTGGAGATGACGGGGATCGGCGATAAGGCTTCGCTGTACCCGTCCCAGCTGTCCGGCGGACAGCAGCAGCGCGTCAGTATTGCCCGCTCGTTGATTACCGAGCCTTCCGTCATTTTTGCGGACGAGCCGACGGGCAACCTGGACACCAAAACGGAAGAGGAAATTATCCGAATCATGATGTCGCTGAACGAGTCCATGAAAACGACGTTTGTCATCGTTACCCATGAGATGGAAGTCGCCGCCCAAATGAAAAAAACGATTATGCTCCGCGACGGTTATTTGGTTCAGCCGGAGAACTACGCGACTTCCACGGGAGGGCAGCGGGGGCCGAGCGCCCCTTCGCCCCTGTCCGGGGTTCTGGTTCATTCGGAGGAGGCAGGTGAGGTCAGCTGAGATTTTTAGACAGCATACGGCTGGCATGGGGACAGATCAAACGCCGTAAAGTGGTAACGGCCCTGTGCATGACCGGCATCTCGATCGGATGTGCGGCTATTATCGTAGCGATCAGCATTGGCAACGGAGCCCAGAGTTATTTGGAGACGGAAATCATAGGCGGCATGAAACTTGACGAGATTACGGTGACTCCCCAGAGCACAGGCGGGCCAGGGGAAGGCGGCGGCCAATCGGCGGGAGGAGAACGGGGATTGCTTACGGATGATAAGGTTCAGGTCATTCAGGGCTTCAATCACGTCAAATCCGTTGTAGCCACCAAGCAGCTCGGTTATTTCCGGACCATTTCGTCCGACAACCTGATCCATGAAGGCATCAACATCGTGGCCGTGGACCTGTCCAAGCTTCAAGAGCAGGGGAACCGGTTCAAGGAAGGCGGCCCGCTGGAGCAGATCGGTGCCGTGGTGCTGAATTACGGAGCGACAACCGGATGGAAGGACGCGGAGACGAGCGAAAGATTGAACAATATGATGAATTCCGATCCCAACAATCCGCAGCTATGGGAAGAGTTCCAGAAGTATGAGAGCACCGTTTCGGAAATGATCGGAAAGAACGTACAGCTGGAGCAGATGGACAACGACAAGAAATTGCTCAGCCCGCAGCTCTACGTCGGGGGCGTGCTGGATGTGCCCAAGGGGCGGGATGCCCAGTTTGCATTCTATGACCGTCAGGCCTACATATCCTTTGACACGGCAGATTGGCTGACGGACAGCTTGAATCTGCAAAAAGGGCCAACTTCGAAACAGCGGGTTTACGATAATCTAACGGTCAAAGTGGAGGATCTGCAATATATTAAACCGCTCGAGGACCTGATCTCCAAGCTTGCGCTGAATGCGAGCGACAATCTGGCCATGCGGGATCAGGTTGCTTCCCAATTGGACACCTTCAAGGCGATCGCTCTCGGCATTGGCGTATTTATTCTGTTGCTGGCCTCGATTTCGATCATCGTCGCCATGACGATGTCGACGCATCAGCGCCGCCGGCAAATCGGCATCATGAAGGTTCTGGGAGCGAATATGCCGCAAATCCGGAACATGTTCATCGTAGAGGCCAGCCTGCTCGGTTTGCTTGGCGGGTTGCTTGGCATCGTATTCGCGTATTTGATCATCAAAGGGCTGAATTCATTCATCATGGCTTCGGCAGGCATGTCGGGACTGCAGATCGCCGTTACACCGGAGACGCTGCCGATCGGCATTGCTTTCGCCGTCATGACGGGCATATTCTCGGGGATTTACCCGGCGATCAGCGCAGCAAGAACGAATGCGCTGCTGGCCATCAAGCGGGATTAGGATCATGAGTTTCGGAAAGGAAGCTAAATCGGTATGATAAAAAAAATCATAAAATGGACGGTTATCGCTGCTGTGCTGGGTCTGGTGGGATATTGGGGATATGGGCAGGTGAAACCCAAGGAGCCTGAGATTCCCATGATGGAAGAGCCGCAGGTCATCTCATTCCCCGTAACTGAGGAAACGATTCTATCGACCGTGCAGGTCAAGGGAACGTCCGAATACGGAAAGGAAACGAACGTATACGCCCCTTTTGAAGCGAAGGTGGAGTCCTGGAACGTCGAGAACGGCCAGCAGATCAAAAAAGGCGACGCCCTTTTCAAATTGGAGCAAAAGGCGATTCGCCAGCAGCTCCAGCAGAAGGAGGCGGAGCTGCAGAAGCGGAAGCTGGAGCAGGAGCTGAAGGAGTTTACGCTGAATCAGGATCTCGACAACGCGCCTGTAGGCGCAACGGAGGCGGAGCGCCTGAAAATGCTGGCAGACCAGGAAAATGCGCGGCTGAGCAGTCAGCTGGACGAGGTGAACAACGATATCGAACGCCAAACGCTTGCCGATTTGAATGACAGGCTGAGGCAATCGACATACGTATCTCCGGCAGCAGGCCTGTTCCTGTTCGACCCGACCCAGCAGCGGCCGCAATCGGTGACGGCTAACCAGTATATCGGCAAAATCGTCGACCTGGATTCCCTGCGGTTAGTGGCATACGTCGGGGAAAACGACATCTTCAGCATTCAGCCGGACATGGCGGTAGAGGTCAAGCTGCCGTCCATCAAGGATTTGAAGCTAAAGGGCAAGGTGTTGGAAGTGGCCAAATTCGCCGAGGCGACGGCTCAGGAGAAGCAGACGTCCCAGACGCCGCAGTTCAAGGTCATCATCTCGCTGCCGAAGAACGATCGCTTGATCGGCGGATTGACGCTGAACGGAGAGATCGTGACCAAACGGAAGAACAAGGCGGTTGTCGTTCCCAAGCTGGCCGTCATGACGGAGGGAGATAGCTCTTATGTCATGGTGGACAAGGGAGGCGGCCAGATCGAGCGGCAGGATATTGAGACGGGGATGCAGACGCTTGATAAAATCGAGGTTTTGTCAGGGCTGAAAGCGGGAGATACCGTCGTTCTTCAGTAAACATGGATGTACGAAAGCAGCGTTCCTCCAAAGGCACATGGCCGGGGGAGCGCTGTTTTTTTTCATCAAGCTCCCTCATTACAGCATGTATCGCCACAGGAAAGGTAGCCCGGTGATTTCAAAAATAAATAGAGACAATGATGTAAACTCATTGGTAATTAATGGGGCGATTTTTACCGTGAGCTAATGGTTTAACAGCAGGAAACGAATCGATCATTCAACAAAAATATGGAATTTTATCCATCAAAAATAATGAAAACGCTTCATATAAAGCGCTTTCAGAAGAAAACTCGTGAATTTACGAGAAAGATGTGGTTTAATGGACAAGGAAACAGGATTTTCGGGTTTTTTGTAGTAAACTTAAATGTCAGGTTTGCGTTAACGGAATACTAGATCTTTGTAAACCGGGTAAACCGCATCATGCTAACGAAAAGGGAGATTTTGAAATGCATGTTCGTTCCTTTCAGTTGAGTGACTGTAACCCCGTAACCGAGCTATTACAGATTGCTTTATCGGAAGAATGCTACGAAAACACGATGGAGCCTTTCTCCAGGCAGCTCGCTTGGGACTCCGATCTGATTATGGTGGCAGAAGAAAACGGTGAAATCGTTGGTGCCTTAATCGGTACGATCGAGCGCAATCATGGCTGTTATTACCGCATCGCCATTCATCCCGACTATCGCAGGAAAGGGATTGGCAAAGCCTTGATATCAGCGATGGAACAGCGTTTTCAATCACGGAAAGTCAGTCGGATCATGGTAGCCGGAGATGAGCACAACGCCGCAGCCATGCCATTTTATGAAGCCATGGGATACGGTGCCAGCCAAATCCTGCGGTCGTTCCAGAAGCTCAGTATCCTTGGTCAATAGCTGCAGCGACTACAGCGGTACATACGAGCAGCGCAAAACGGCGGCCTTAAGCTTCGACAGAGATAAGAAACGACATTTTTTCGATATGAAGCATATCTTTCAGCCGTTGCAAATGGGTGGGAGATATGCTTTTCTATTAATGTACCTGTTTTTGAAGGTGCCACCCTCGATGCTCGAAGGTGAAATCGAAGTAAAGTAGGTGTAGCATGGGACAAGTGATTCCTCCGGATTCAACTGAGCATGGCGAGAACAACGGGCCTCAGAATCAACCGGCCAAGAAGAACGGCTGGGCCGCCGAGCTGTGGGATTGGGTAAAGACGATTGCGATTGCATTTGTTATTATGGTGCTTCTAAATATGTTTGTGTTTAACCTGTCTATGGTTAAGGGCGAATCCATGCAGCCGACGCTGGTGGCATCGGAGCGGCTCTTTATTAATAAAGTGGTCTATCGCTTTTCGGAACCGAGCCACGGCGACGTCATTGTGCTTAAGGATCCGAGCGACGGCCCGGACAAGAAGGAGTTTCTTGTTAAGCGTGTCGTCGGCGTACCCGGGGATACCATTGAGGTAAAGGATCAGAAGCTCTACGTGAATGGCGTGGCCCAAGAGGAAGGGTATACCGATGTCCCGATCGAGGATCCTGGCTTTGAGCCCGTTACCCTGGAAGCGGGAAGGTATTTTGTTATGGGGGATAACCGCCACCTCGGAAAGAGCAAGGACAGCCGCATGTTCGGCAGCGTGAAGGAAAGCGACATCGTGGGCAGGGCCGAATTTATTTTCTGGCCGTTGTCCGAGATCAGAAAGCTGTAGCTTAAGACAGAACATCATCCCAGAAAAGGAGGCGCTGGAGAATGACCTACACACTCGGCTCGTACGCTCCTCCGCCTTCGGTATGGGAGGAGCTCAAGCAGGAGCTAAAAGCCGTTGCACCTGAGCTCGGCATTGATGATATCGGCTTCGCCTCGGCGGAGCCGTTCCAATCCCTGAAGGGGATTTTGCAATCCCATCGGGATAAGGGATATGAGTCTGGGTTCGAGGAGCCGGACCTGGATAAGCGGGTGACTCCCGCACTCCCCGGCACCGAGCCGAAGTCCCTGATCGCCATCGCGATAACGTACCACTCCAAGATGGAGAACCCGCCGAAATCGGAGCCTGGCAAGTACAGGGGCATCATGGCGCGATCCGCTTGGGGAAGGGATTATCACCATGTGCTCCGGGAGGCGATGAGCCGCCTGGAGGCGTACATCAAGGAACGCGTGCCGGATGCAAAGCTTGAAAGCATGGTGGACACCGGCGCGCTTGTCGACCGGGCCGTCTCGCAGCGGGCCGGCATCGGTTTCAGTGCCAAGAACTGCTCCATCATTTCTCCGAAGTTCGGTTCCTGGATATTCCTTGGCGAAATGGTAACCAATATCCCGTTTCCGCCGGATTCGCCGGTAACCGAGGATTGCGGGGACTGCACCAAATGCATCGATGCATGCCCAACCGGCGCCCTTGTCGGTCCCGGGCAGCTGAATGCCCAGCGCTGCGTTTCTTTTCTGACCCAGACCAAAGGATTTCTGGACGAAGAAGCCATGCGCAAGATCGGCAACCGGCTATATGGATGCGATACCTGCCAAATTGTTTGTCCGAAGAACCGGGGCAAGAGCTGGACTCATCAAGAGGACTTCAAGCCCGATCCTGAAAAAGCCAAGCCGCTGCTCCTGCCCATTCTGGATATGAGCAACCGGGAATTCAAGGAGACCTTCGGAGATACGTCCGCCGCTTGGCGCGGCCGTAAGCCGATTCAGCGCAATGCCGTCATCGCGCTCGGCAACTTTAAAGATATTTCAGCCGTACCGAAGCTGAGCGAAGTACTGCTGAAGGACCCGCGCCCGGAGCTGCGGGGAACCGCTGCATGGGCTCTGGGCCGTATTGGAGGCGAAGAAGCGTTGAACAACTTAGAGAAAAGCATGAAATCAGAAGGGGATTCCCGAGTACGAGATATGCTGCAGCAAGCCTTGAATAAACTAAAGCCTGAACCGGCTGGAAATGAAGCACCTGCCGAAGCGCAAGCCGCGGCCGAAGTTTCATCCGCCGGGGTTCCGGGTTCCTCGAATGGGGGCAATCCGGAGCAGGAGGGTTCTGTCATTCAGGGGGTCGAGCCGATGGCCATCCCTGAAGGAGGACCGGAAATGCTGTATTATGATGAAGTTCAATCTCCGATCGGACCGCTGACGGTCTGCGCCACGGAGAAGGGGCTTTGTCTCATTGAATTCGGCAGCTTCTATGTGAAGGAAGCGGTCATCCAGCAGTGGTCGCGGACCTGGGCTGGCAACGGCGGCTACCAACGGGACGAGGCTAGACTAGCCCCCGTGATCACGCAGTTGAAGCAGTACTTTGCCGGGGAACTGAAGGCTTTCGACGTACAGCTGGACATGCGCGGAACCTCATTCCAACTGCAGGTATGGGAAGCGCTGAAATCCATTCCCTATGGAACGGTTTGCTCCTATAAGGATGTAGCCGAATCCATCGGACGTCCGAAAGCGGTTCGAGCCGTAGGCGGAGCGAACAATAAGAACCCCGTTCCGATCATCGTGCCGTGCCACCGGGTGGTAGGAGCCGACGGAGCGTTGATCGGCTATGCCGGCGGCCCGGAAATCAAACGCACCTTGTTGACGATCGAAGGAGCCATGCCGGATCGCAAAGGATCGTAGTTGACCAAGGCGTAATCATCGATAGCTGCCTGCTGCCAAGCATCCGTTATTTTCATTTGCTGTGACGAAAAGGACATGCTATGATAGGTTCGTGTATGCGCCATGAAATGGCAGATATTAGTAGAAGGTGGTCAAGTGATGGATATTGTCATTCCGATTATTACATTGATCGTGGGTCTGGTCGGCGGATTCTTCATCGGCGTATTCTATCTGCGCAAGCAATTGGAGAAGATGCAGAACGATCCGCAAATGCTGCAGAAGATGGCAAAACAAATGGGGTATAACATGAACAGCAAGCAGATGCAGCGTGCACAGCAAATGATGAAAAATCAGCCTATGCCGGGTAAAGGGCAAGGCCGCAAACGCAAATCATAATGCAAGAAAGCCCACTCCCGTCTAAATGGAACGACGGAGGGGCATTTCTATTTAAAAAGACCGCTAACAGCGGCTATAAGTTAACCGTTTGCTTTTTCTTTGGAACGGAAAGGGGGATGTACTGTGGCGGGCGTAAAGGACTATGTAAACCATAAAGTAGGCCAAAACCGAGAGCAGATCGAGTACCATGTAGAGCAAATATTGAAGCTGATCGGTGAAGATCCCAAGCGTGAGGGTCTGCTTGAGACACCGGCCCGCGTGACGCGGATGTACGAAGAGATCTTTGCGGGATACGAAGTCGATCCCAAGGACGTTCTCGGGGTTACCTTCGACGAGAATCACGAGGAACTGGTCATCGTGAAAGATATCGTGTATTACAGCCAGTGTGAGCACCATATGGCGCCGTTCTTCGGCAAAGTCCATATCGGTTATGTCCCGAGCGGCAAAATCGCCGGCTTGAGCAAGCTGGCACGCTTGGTAGAGGCGGTAACTCGCCGTCTTCAGGTGCAGGAGCGCATCACTTCGCAAATCGCCGATATCATGGTGGAGGCGCTGCAGCCTAACGGCGTTATGGTCGTTGTAGAAGGCGAGCATCTGTGCATGTGCGCACGCGGCGTGAAGAAGCCGGGCAGCAAGACGGTAACGTCGGCTGTACGCGGTACGTTCCAGAGCGATTCCGCGCAGCGCTCGGAGTTTTTGTCCTTGATTAAAGACTAAAGCAGGATCCTATAAATATAAGCCAAAAGCCTCGCCCATTCAGGGCGAGGCTTTTTTCTGAATATCCTGCATTTTGACCTCAAGGCCGGTTTTTTGGTTTACTCTTGGGCCTTAACCAACGGTAGGTACGGGTCTGGGCGCAGCTTGGCGGTATACTCCTTAGGTTTGCAGCCGGTATATCTTTTGAATAGTTCGTAAAAATGCGCCATATTTTCGATTCCGACTGCCTCAGCAATTTCTGTCACCTTCATGTTTTGAGTAAGCAGGAGGCGCTCCGCCTTCTGGATCTTTCTGCGATTTACGTAATCGGTAAAGGAAATTCCCAACATTTTTTTAAAATACTTAGAGAAGTAGGAGTAACTCATGTTCGCCAGCTTGCACACCTGCTTCAGCTCGATTTTCTCCCCAATATGAGCGTTGATATAAGAAATTACCTCTTTCAGCAGTGGGATATCCCTGGAACCTTCTTGATTCAGTGTTCCACGGTCATCATTTCGAAACAGTGTCAGCAGAAGTTTGATGACCAGCATGCTGGTCGCAATCTCAAAGCCGCTCCTCTTCTCCTGCATCTCATCGTGCATTTCTCCCATAATGCCTGCGATTTCCCTTTTGGCATCTGTATTCTCTTCGAGGATATAGTTTAGTCGGTCCAACGGCTGGTCAATCTCCGTAAATTGACGGTAATACATTTGAATGGCCGGATTGAAATAGGCGTGCAAATCGATATGAAGCACCATGTATACCAATCTTTCGGTGCCGATCTTGCGTCCAAAATGAAGCTGGGATGAGCCGATTACACAGCTGTCTCCCGCTTTCAGCCTGTAAACTTTATCCGGTGTATGTACATCGAGTATTCCTTGCTCAACCGTAAGAAATTCAACCTCCTTGTGATAATGCCATATCCACTCGATGGGATACTCCAGGCCATCGTTGACTAATTTCCATATTTTGATACATAGGAGAGGGTCCTGGTATTCAATCGGTTCTTGGATAATTTGCATGCAGCCAAAACCTCCTACAAAATCATCATGTCTAAATTGGATACAAACAGGGTAAATGCCGTCATATACACTTCATATGAAAATCAGTAATGTTGTATTTGTACCAATTATACAACAAGGAAGAAAATAAGGGGTTATGCGAGTTTTGTGCTTTGCCTCAATTGATTCGATTCCCCGCCTTTTTATGAAAGGGTTTTCAGTTGTATGGTTTTTAGACTAAATAGAACTTAAAAGGGAGGCGTTTGGTTTGAAAAGATCTAAAAGAATGGTCGCTTTACTGCTTACATGCATGATGTTTATGGTGGCAGCCTGCTCCAGTGGAGGGGGCGATACCGCTGGTAAGTCCGAAGGTTCTTCAGAAATCAAGTTTTGGACAATCTCGCTGAGCCCGACTTTCGATGATTACATCAATGGCATGATTGATACGTTTGAACAAGCCAATCCAGGGGTGACCGTGAAGTGGGAAGATATCCCGATCGACGCGGTTGAGCAGAAGACGTTGACAGGCAGCGCTTCAGGCAATATGGCGGATGTCGTTAACCTGAACACCGAATTCTTGAAGAAGCTTGCTGCACTCGGGGCACTGGCTAATATGGACGAGCTTGCCGCAGATGTCAAAGATGACTTCTACGAAGGTGTATGGAGAGCGGGCGAATATAAAGGATCAACCTATGCGCTTCCTTGGTACTTGGCAAACGATATTGTGCTCTACAACAAGGAATTGCTGCAAGAAGCAGGTTATGATGCCCCTCCAACAACGGTGGATGAAGCCTGGGAGATGACAAAAGCCATTAAGGAAAAGACAGGCGCTTATGGGCATTCCCTGACATCGATCCGAGACGAGCTGCTGTACAGCGGAATCCCAATTCTGAATGAAGATTATACAAAGGCTGCATTTAATGTACCACAAACAGTTGAAATTTTCGCTAAGTATAAGCAGCGTAACCAAGAAGGGCTGATTCCGGAAGAAATTTTGCTGGAAATGGCAAAGCCGCAAGAATGGTATGCACAGGAAAAGCTTGCTTGGTGGCAAACAGGGCCGAACCTGTTCCGTCAAGTCAACGATTTGTCCCCGGCGGTTTACGAAAAATCGGATGCAGCCAGTGCATTTGCTTTCAGCAGCGGTAATATTCCGGTTAATACAATGAACATCGCTGTATCGGAGAAGAGTAAGAACAAAGACGCAGCGGTTAAATTTGCGAAGTTTGTGACGAATGCAGAGAACCAGCTTGAGTTGAGCAAGTTATCCTCCGTGCTGCCTTCCGTGAAGAAAGCTGCAGAGGATGAATTCTTCGCAGCAGGCAAGGACGCAACGGATCCTGTAGATAAAGGCCGTTACCTGGCTGTACAACAGCTTGAGAAATCATTGGATTTACTGCCTCCGGTTGAGAATCTGGCGGATATCAACAGAGCCCTTAACGAAGAATTCAGACGTATGCTGGCAGATGATTTAGAGCCTGCGGATGCCGTAGCAGCTGCGGAAGCTGCCGTTAATGAATTGCTTCAATAAAGAGTTAGGCTTGGAACCATCTTCTTCAGCCCCGCGCTCGTGCGGCTGAAGAAGATTTATTGGCATCGATGGTGCTGTAACGAAGGAGGCTCGCATCTATGTATAAAAAGTCACATGCCTGGCTGTTTCTCGCCCCGGCTGGTTTGCTGCTGCTGGTTTTTAGCGTAATCCCTGCCTTTGCTGCCTTGTTCCTGAGTTTTACGAAATATGATGTGATCAACCCCGCCGAATGGGTCGGTCTGGCTAATTACAAGGATCTAATGGGTAATAACCTATTCTGGAAAGCAATGCGCAACACGGCTTATTACTGGATTTTAGTTACACCTGCTTTGGTGGTTCTGCCGGTGTTTTTGGCTGTGCTTGTGAATCGGGGATTAGCTGGGGTTAAGGCATTCCGGCTTATTTATTATTTTCCGACACTTGTGTCCGTTGTTGTTACAGCCTTTTTGTGGAGCTGGATGTTCCAGAGCGATGGGGTGCTTAACTACATCTTGAGTCTGTTCGGAGCAGAGCCGTTAAAGTGGCTCACAAGTAAACATATGGTTCTTCCGAGTCTTGCGCTTGTAACCGTATGGCAGGGCCTTGGTTATTACATGCTGTTCTATTTATCAGGACTTCAATCCGTGCCGGAGGATTTGTATGAAGCAGCTGATTTGGACGGTGCCGGATTCTGGCGCAAGCAGATGGTCATCACATTCCCGATGCTGCGTCCGGTTATATTCTTTGTGGCCGTTGTATCCACAATGGGGGCGTTTAAAGAGTTTACCCTCATGATGACCATGACCCAGGGCGGGCCGCTGAAATCATCCACGACGGTCGTATATTTGGTCTTCGACGAGGCGTTCACCAAGCTGCACATGGGTGGTGCAAGCGCAATGTCCTTTGTGCTGTTCCTGGCGATCTTGCTGCTGACGGTCATTAATAAACGATACTTGGACAGAGAGTGAGGGATGAATGATGGCAGATCAAGCTACAGGCGCTCAAGTAAAACATTCGTCCGGAATGAAACGGTGGAACAAACGGAAAGTCATCAACAATACGCTCTCCTACGTATTGATGATACTCATCGCTTTTGCCATGATTATGCCTTTTCTGTGGACGCTTTCAACGTCACTTAAGGGACAGAACGAGGCCATTTACACCATGCCTCCGAGCTTTATTCCGGAGCAGTGGACGCTTGAAAATTATGTAACCGTATGGAATTCGCTTCCGATACCGGTTTACTTCTGGAACAGCATTATTTTATCTTTCTTTGGCGTGGCACTGCCATTGATATTCGCGTCCTTGGCTGCATTTCCGCTAGCAAGAATGCAGTTCAAAGGAAGACAGGCCATTTTTCTCTTGATTATGGCTACGATGATGATCCCGGCAGAAGTGACGATGATTCCGATTTATTTGATTCTAAACGAAATGAATCTTCTGGGCACCTTGACGGGGGTTATTGTACCCGGCGCCGTTTCCGCGTATGGCATTTTTCTGATGCGGCAAGGGATGATTTCCGTTCCGAAGGAGATTGAAGAGTCGGCAGTCATTGATGGTGCGGGCGTATGGCGCATATGGCAGAACATTATGATGCCGATGGTGAAGCCTACACTGGCCACACTCGGAATTTTGAGCTTTATCGGAGCATGGAACAACTTTCTGTGGCCATTCCTCGTACTCGATGACAGCTCAAAATACCCGTTAACTGTGGGTCTTTACAAGCTGAAAGGAACCTTTGTATCCAACACACGCCTGGTCGCAGCCGGATCCATGATTTCGCTCATTCCGATTGCGATTGTATTCATTTCATTTCAGAAATACTTCATCAAGGGTGTAAACGCTGGCGCTGTGAAAGGATAATTACTTCATGAACGGAACATTTTCTAACGAGAAAATTATATACCTGCCGCTCGACGAGCGGCCTTGCAACTATCATTACCCTGTGCAGCTTGCTTCCATGACTGACCTGGTGCTTATTGTGCCGCCACTGTCCCTGCTGGGGATGAAGAAGCAGCCAGCTCAGTACGAGTCGCTGAGGCAGTGGCTGGAGAAGGAAGTCGTAGATGCGACGAGGTTGATTGTTTCGCTCGATTTGCTTTTGTACGGGGGAATCGTCCCTTCCAGACTTCATCATCTAACGAATAAGGAATGTGAGGACCGACTAGAATTGCTGAAGCATCTCAAGGCCATCAATCCATCCCTGAAAATTTACGCCAATAACCTGATTTTGCGGGTTCCGTTTGATGACAATGATGATGAAGAACCGTCTTATTGTGCCCAGCATGGCAGAAAGCTATATGAATATAAACGGATGCTGGATAAGGGCGAGCGGGAGAATCTTTCTGAATTCGAAATGAATTCGCTTACGAAGCTGACGATGAAAATTCCTTCTAACGTGTTGACTGACTTCACAGACCGTAGGGCTACCAATGCTTACGTCAACCGGATGGCTATACGTTATGCGGACGAGGGAATCATCGATAAATTGGTCATTCCACTGGATGGCAATGGGAGGGATGGATACTCGGCTAAAGAGCATCATGAGCTGTTGTTTATGGTGGACAAAAGCAATCTGGTAGATCGCGTGATGCTCTATCCGGGGGCAGACGAGATAGGCTGTACGCTTTTGGCCGGCGTATTTTGTGAGATTAAAAATTACTTTCCTGAAGCCTATGTCCGTTATTCGTCAACACAAGGTCCGTTTTTGATTCCGAGGTATGAGGATCGGAGTTTGAATGAAAGCATTAAATCGCACATGACGGCTGCAGGTGTATTCATGGCTGATTCCTCTACGGAATCGGATTTTGTGCTCATGGTAAATGCTCCGCCGTTAAGTCAATCAGAGACGAATGAATCCTACCAAAACTCCCAGAAGTGTAGCTGCTCTTATCATTCCGAGATTCATTTGAATGAGTTCAGACAGGCACTTCGGGCATATTCCAAAAAAGGATTGTTTATCGCTCTTGCTGACGTGGCGGTCTGTAGTGGCGCAGACCATAAACTGATGAAGCTGCTCAGCAAAGGCAATGAACTGAATTTGCTGGGTGCTTATGCCGCACGGAATACTTCTGGCAATACGCTGGGGACCGTGATCGCTCATGCCGTGATCGCTTCTTATTACAGTAAGGAGACCCCGCAGGAAACCATTGCAGTCTGGAGGGAGAGAAGCAAGTCCTTCATGCTGCGCAGGCTGATTGAGGATTGGGGCTATCAAACAGTTGTCCGCAGTGAAGTCATAGCGGAGGTTCTACCGGAGTTAGACGTGACGCCTATGGATCTCGGATCAAGGGGAGACGAGCTTCGTGGGGTGATCAAGGAAGGGCTGAATGAGTTTTGCAGCACCTATTTAATGGGGATGACCGGTGGGAAGCCGCAGGTTGCGGATGTTAAACTCCCTTGGCATCGGATGTTTGAGGTGGACTTTACACTGGTTGGCGATGAATCAGTACAAGCAGGAACAAATGATCTTGATGGCGCCCTAGCATAGGGTGCCTTTAAGGAGGTGATAACAGAGCGTTTACCAATGCCATTGTATATCCATTTTGCTGGTACAGAATTAGTATATAACCCGGAGGTGTAATGATGAACTTTAGAAAATGGTTTTCAGTGCTTATGTGTTGTGCCCTCATTTTTTCGCTCATGTCGATCTCTCCTGAGAAAGCCAGGGCCCAGGAAGGGGGAATGGGAGCAAGCCCATCCATTACGCTGCCTGACGGCACCAAACTTGTGGTTGACGCGGTGAATGCCGAACGCAGCGAAAACGGGATTACCGTGTATACCAGAGATTATAGCGCTCCATTTACAGCACCGTTTGAGAACGATGCCGTCGTTGAATATATTGTTTCAGGAGGAATCGTACTTGAGAAAAATACGAACGGCTCCAAAGGGACCTATATCCCCCTGCACAATGTGGTGATATCGGCTTCCGGCACAGCCAAGGAAGAAATGAAAGCGATTGCCATCGGAGATGCGCTGATACTGAATGGGGTTGCGGTTCCGAAACAGATGAACCGTTTTGCCGTCGTGAAGGGTGCCGAAATAGCGATTAACAAAATAAATGCATATCGCGACGAGAATGATGTCGTGCTGTATGATGCCGGTTATGGAGCAACGACCAATACGAATCAATGGGGACTTGAGCTTATCATTGAGAATGGCATCATTACGGGCATGGCTAAGCCGGATGGCAAAACGTATAACAATTCCCGTATTCCAAGCCAAGGCCATGTATTATCTGTACAAGCCGGGTCTTCATATTACAATGATCTGAATGCAAAGATAGCGAGCGGCGAGATCAAAACGGGTGACCCTGTGGAGATCATCGTACATGAAGAGACGCATCTAGCGAGTCGGATTGCTTATGATGCTGTGGATCCGAAGTCGAAGGAAGATAATCCGGGAGGCTGGGATTCAGCTAACGACAAGCCTTTCGACGGATTCCGCGGGGGTGACCAGCTCATTGTGTACACCAGTGATTATGGAAAAGAAACAACAGGCACCAATGCCTGGGGTTATGAGGTCATCGTTGATGAGAATCATAGAGTCATATCCGTTGGTGGCAACAACTCTCTGATTCCGGACAAAGGCTTTGTTCTGTCTGGCCACGGCGTGAAGGCAGAATGGCTTAAGAACTACGCTAAGCTAAGTGCGACCGTAACTATGAATCGTACGGCTAAAGAGCTGGTGGTTATGCTGACACCGCAATCCTCCCTGGATCGAGCCGATTACCGTATCGGGACTTCGACAGCGCTGCTGCAGAAGTCGAAGGATATGTACATGGATGTTCCTTATTCAAAGATCGAGCAGAAAATGGCGGAGGCCAAAGCCATCCGCGGAGAGATCGTCAAGCTGATTGAGCAGCAGGCATACGACGAGATGACTTTGAAATCAGCAGCGCTCGACAGCCTGATGGATGAGGTCATTAACTTGAACATGGAATCCCGCAAGGTCGACCATCGTGCGATCTGGATGCGTCCATTAGAGACGAATATGGATGAAGTGCGCCAGCATCTGAAGCTCATTGCGGATGCAAATTTGAATCAGGTGTATGTGGAAACTTGGTGGGATGGCTACACGATTTACCCTTCGGACAATCCGCTTGCGCCTCACAATCCGATGTACAAAGGGTTTGACGTCCTTCAGGCGTATATGGATGTGGGCGATGAACTCGGTCTCGAGATCCATGCATGGGTGGAAAACGCATTTCTTGAGGGAAACAAGATGGAGCAAAAACCGGAATGGTCGATGATCCGGCGGGATGGAGCCGACTATTGGGAAGTAGACGGCCATACTTTTTACTGGCTGAATCCTGCACTGCCGGAAGTCCGGAATTTCATTACCGACCTCTATGTCGACCTGGTGACCAGATACCCGGTTGCCGGACTGCATCTGGATTACATCCGTTACCCCGATAACTACGGGACGGAAATCGATTATGGTTATGACGCTTATACCCGTGAGCAGTTTATGAAGACATTTAAAACAGACGTAGATCCGGTGAATTTGTATCCGGGCGATAAGCTGTGGCCGGAATGGCAGCAGTTCCGCATGGATATCATTACGGGATTTGTTAAAGAGCTTGTACCGGCATTAAAAAAGATTTCACCGAAACTTTCGATCAGTGCAGCGGTTTATTCCGATTTCTACACCAATCCGTATTACAAGCTGCAGGAGGCAGGGCTGTGGTTGCAAAATGGTTATCTGGACAACGTATTCCCAATGTCCTATAAGTTGGATGCCCAAGCGGTTGTGCATGATGCGGAAGAGACATTAAAGCTTGCCGGTGGCCTCTCTTACGTGACGATGGGGCTCGGGCCACAGGCCAAAGTATCTCGGCCGGTGCTCGTCGAGCAGGCCTATGAGACGCAGAAAAAAGGAACATCAGGCAGCGCGTACTTCGAATTCCTGTCTTACTTCGGCGATCAATATAACGTGCCGCTTAAACAGGGGATGTACCGGAATAAGGCCATCGTTCCATTCAGTAACCCAGGGTTGTCCGTGAAGACCATCCTGATGGATATGGACCGGAAGATCGATGAGATTTATGTGCCGAATAAAGGAATGGCTGATGCGAAGAGTTATAAAAGGGACTTGAAGGTGCTTGTCAACCAATTGAACGAAAATAAAACAATCGACAAGAGAGCAGCCAAGCTCGGTAGAGATTTGGGGCAGCTTATGAACAAACTGAGCAAGGATTCCTCCGTACATGCTCAGGTGAAGGAGCGAATGATATTCGATTTGAAGTATGCGGATCATATCATTAAAATCTACAACAACAAAAACTACAACGATTAACGATAAAACAAGACCGTCCACATCCTTAACTGGTCAAGAGCCCATTATAGACACTGAAAAATAACGCTAGGTATAAGCTGCTTCCGGTATTCAACCGGAGCAGCTTATTTATCCTTGTTGCGGCCGATGCTTATGGTACACTCGATTCTTCGTGGATCATCAAGATGCGCCATCGACTTGTTTCATATATTGCACATACTGGACGAGGGCGCTTTTTTGCTCCTCGATCTCCCGGATTCGACGAGACATCTCCATGAAAAAGACTTCGATCTGGTCTCTCAGCACATTGGCCGATTGTCCCTTCCAATCCTGAAGGCGGGCATACATGCCCCGCGCCTCTTGTTCGTCGGCCCGAAGGGCTGCAAGCAGCCCCGTCAGCTCGCGTTCGGCTTGAAGCAAATCATCAAGCTCCAGCAGAATCTCTCGACTCATCCCCATTCCTCCCGGTGGTTGCTAATAGATGTTTACCCGCTGTTATCTGTACGTTCAAACAGATCCGCCTTAAATTTAATGTACTGCACGATGTCGGTGGTATGCTGCAGATGCCACTGACTCATCGACATGATGGATGTATCCAACTGCTGGACGATCGGCTGCAGACGCCGGCTGTGGCTGGAGAACATGTATTTGGAGAGACGCTGCCGGATTCCCTGCATTTCGGCATCGCTCTGATGGGCGTGAGCTCGCCATTTCTCAGCTACGCTTCGCAGCTCGGCTGGGGTGACCTGGATGGTGCCGGAGGAGCCTCCTGCGGAGCCGGCCAGGGCTCCCATTGAGCCGCCCAAACCTAGACCTAAGCCCAAGTTGCTCAACGGCCCGCCAAGACCAAACAAGAGACCGCTATGGGAAGGAATTCTGGGCGAATCCACGGATTTACCGGTAGCACCGTCATACAGACGGTTCGAAATGTAACCATTCTCGAATTGATAGCGGTCCAGCTGGTGATAATTGGGGCCTCCCAGCGTATTATCGATTTTTTCTTTGATGCTGAGCCCGTCATTGGCATCCTTGTAACTGGAGTCTATGTAATAGGTAGAGCCGACGTGACCGTCGTAACCTCCGAGCGCGCCGCTGGCAATAATGTCGCCGGGATGGGCGAAATTAATGATCTGGGAGTCGAATTCCCCATTCTCGGCTTTTCTTCTGGCTTCAGGGGAGAGGCTCCCGATGACGGACGGGGCGCTGAAGGTGACTGCCGACATGCCCGTATAAGCTGCAGCATATTGCGCGTTGGCTCCGCCCAGCGAATGACCGGTAAGGGAAAAATCAACGCCCTTGTACTTCTCCTTCATTTCCAGCGCGTAATCCTCGGCTTGATACAACTGATTGGTGCCCAAGATATCCGTTTTCTTATCGATTTTCCTCGATTGTTCGCCGAACCAATCCGTGACATCGTTAATGCCCGTAACTTCTTTGACCTTGTCTACATGGTCGGCCCAAGGAGCCCGAAACTCCGGGATTTTTCGTTTGATCTCTTCAATGCCAATATCCGCGTCGGCCAGATAATCGGGGAGAGCATGGGATAAATCTCTGCCTGCTTCGGTGCCGCGGTATGCGATAACAGCCTGGTTCGTTTCCTTGTTGTAGAAAGTTACCGCGTCAAAACCGGATATGCTGTTGCTCTTATAGTCCTCAAGAACCTCCCATCCCGGCAGGTCCTCAACGGTATCTTCTTTTTTCAGATCGAGGTAAGCCGCTTCCGACATGAGTCGGTATGTCTCGTCATCCACTTGCGGTGAACTCAAATATATTCCCTCCTTAACGTGATCTATCAGGTTCAGAGCCTATGGTTATTGCAAAGAGAAACATAGGCCCGTCACTCGCCCTTAATAGCTTTTCTAAGCTCCGGGTTCATCACGAAATTGGACGTTTCGCCTGTGTTGAAATCTACGGATATCTTAAAGGTTTGTTCAGGATGATCCACGACAAACCCTTCGAGGTTGACCTTGTCCGCTACGATCGAAGGCATCATCTCTTCTTTGGTAATCTCCACATCCAAATTGTATTTTTCCTTAAAATACTGAACGGCCGTGGTTTTCGCCTTTGTTATAACCTCGTCCGAGCTGCCGTTTGCAGTGGCTTCGTTTTGATTATGGTTCACGGGCTGGCATCCTCCAACAATTAGAATAATGAATACAAAAGCAAAAATGAAAATACGCGATTTGAACCTACTGTTCACACTGACCCATCCCTTCAGTCGTGATGTCCTGCTCCCACAGGCACGCCGGATCTTTCGGTTGTTGCCTTAGACCAATGCTGAGGCTGCGTACCAAGCTTACTGTCATATCATAATCCAGCATATGGTAGCGTTCAACCGAATAATTAACCAGATATGTGGTAAAAAAGACCTAACAATAAGGTTGGGTTACTCCTTAACCTGAATAATCCTGCTCGAATCCGGGCTCATGACCAAGTACCCCTCTGAACAGGGAAGCCCTCCCTAAACTCCATAAAGGAAGTAAGGAGGGCTATAGACCTCATACCCAATATTAACCAATCCGAAGCAGCTAATGCCGGAGTGAGAGTTAAAACGGTTTCCATTTCAGCTTGCTGGCATGCTTGAAACGCTCTGCGACTTCCGGCCAGTAGACCACGTTCCACCAATCGTTGATGTAATCCTTGCGTTTATTTTGATGTTTAAGGTAATATGCATGCTCCCATACATCCAGGGCGAGGAGAGGGACGACGTCCCACTGGGAGAGATTTTGATGTTTCTCGGCCTGCAAAATCTCAAGCCGATGGCTGCGCGGACTCCAGACGAGGATCGCCCAGCCGCCGCCTTCCACTTTGTCTGCTGCTTCGGTAAAATGCTTCTTGAATCGATCGAAGCTTCCAAAATCCTTCTTGATCTGCTGTGCAAGCTCTCCGCCCGGTTCGCCGCCGCCCCGCGGGTTCATGATGTTCCAGAAGATCGTATGCAGATAGTGCCCGGCACCGTGGAACGCAAGCTCGCGTTCCCAATGCTTCACGAGCTCGAAATCGCCGCTTTTTCGGGCCTCCTCCAATTTCTTCTCCGCCTTGTTCAAGCCGTCGACATAGCTTTGGTGATGGATGTCGTGGTGAATCCGCATGGTTTTCTCGTCGATATAAGGCTCGAGCGCATTATAAGCGTAAGGCAGTGGAGGGAGGCGGTGTCCGCCAATCGGCACAGCCTTGCCGCCGTTGTCTCCCATGCCTTGAATGGACAGCTCGGCTTCGGGAGTAGACGGCGGAGGAGACGTGGTCTCGTGCAGCGTCATCGACTGCAGCGGCATATCCACATCCATGAATCTCTCCAGCGCTCCGGCGGCGTTCAGTGTTTCGAGTGCATTCAGGAAATATTCGGACTCCCGAATCACATGGTGCAGGACCGTACCGGCAAGCGGTACTTTCTGAACGGCCTCACTGTTCTCTTTTAAGCTGTGCAGCTGGCGAATGAACTCCCTGGACTGCTCGCAGGAAGCGCGCAAGAGCTGCTCGACCTGGGCCAGCATTTGAGGCGTGGGAGAAGCATTATAACTTAGAATATGGCGCAGAAGTTCGTCTGCCGCCTTCTCCGTGTCGGAGAACACGATGGCCCATTGATCCAGCATCTTCACGTAGACCGGCTCCAGATCGGGCACCACGGCTTTGATCAGCGCGAGGTGTTTTCTTTCCTGATGCTTCCAAAAGCGAATTTCCTCCAGTAATCGTACCGGGAGCTTCGCTCCATAATGAAATAACATGTCCGTTCCCTCCAGTATCAGGTTCACTAAACACACTATATTCATTTGGCGGCCTGTATTATGAAGGAAAAATAAAAACCCCCCGCTGCATCAGGCAGCAGGGGAGCAGAATCGTATCATGAAAAGCACGGCCTCTTCGCTATATAAACAACTGATGAAAACCTCAGGATTCGTCCGGCGTTTCGAGTTTGCCGAGGAAGGTCGACACTTTGCGCAGATATTCCTTAGGGTGCTCGCGGAAGATAAGCTCATGATGGGCATCCTCTACAATCCAGGAATCGGAATCCGCATGCGTCTGGTTGGAAGCGATTTTCTCGGCGATCGGGTAAGGAGCCTTATCGTCTTTCGTTCCGTGGATAAACAAGGTCGGGAACGGGTAATCGTGCTTCTTCACTTCATTGTACGGGATCTGGTCCAGACTTGTGCCGTTAAGCACAGGGAAGAGCAGCTCCAGAATCTCCAGCGATGGATGACGGGGGAGATCAATCTGGTTGTGGATATTGTGGTAAAGCGTGTCCGGCTCTAATAAAAAGGCGCTGTCCAGAATCATGGCATCCACGTCCTTGGTCTCAAGCCCTGCCTGCAGCGCGGTGCCGGCCCCCATGGAGAATCCCCAGACGACAATTTGCTTCGCCCCGCGCTGCTTCACATGCTCAATGGCTCCAAGAAGCTGGCGTTTCTCCTCCTTGCCGCCGGTCGCCACTTCCTTGCTGGTCTGGGAGGCAAAACCGTAATCAAACATGAGCACATTGAAATTCATATTGTGCGCGTAGTGGGCGATATCGTACATCGGTACCCAGGTTTCCTCTCGGTTGGCGCCGTAACCATGGCTGAGCACGATGGTTTTCGAGGAATTCTCGGCCGGGATATACCATCCATTGATATTTCGTTTCCCGTCAATCGAGTGGAACGTGACGTTCTCGTAATTCATATCTTTCGCAAGCTTGGGATTGGAATAGAGCGGAGCCACCGTCGGATTCGACAAAACCCAAGCGATATAGGCATGAAGCGCAATAAAACAGAAAACGAGGAAAAAAACGACAGATAATAGCAGCGCTAATATAATATGCTTTAGACGGACCAAGCCCGTGGACAGCTCGGCCGGCGCGTCATTCAATTGGGAGAGTGGGGCATTACTACCAGTCGTAGTGCTCATAAGTGGCCCCTCCTTACCATATAGTCTGAGTGCGTTTCGTGAACATGAAAAAGTTGAAATTATAATAATCGTATGCCCGGATGCCTATAAAGTCAATGCAAAACCATAGATTGTAAGACAACTGTAAAGTCCCTGTCCCCATGGTTTACTTTTGAGAAGAATTCTCATATAATTCTTGTAACCAGGTTTCATACAATGAAACAGGAGAGGAGCTGATCGGGATGGAAGACCGCAAATTGACGGTACGCGCCGTAGAGCGGGCCCTTGATATCTTGATGTGTTTTACGAAGGATGGCGAACTTGCTCTCACGGAAATTTCTTCCCTTATCGGATTACATAAAAGCACCGTCCATCGGCTGCTAACAACGCTGGAAGACAAAGGATTCGTCGTGCGGAACAAAGAGACGGAGAAATACCGGCTCGGCTTGAAAATATGGGAGCTGTCGATGCATCTGTCCCAAAGCGACGACCCTGCCATTCGCCTTCAGCCGGCGATGGAGGCTTTGCGGGATCGGCTTGGGGAAACGGTAAGTCTGTATTTAAGGGACGGTTCGGATCGCCTTCGGATTCAAGCGGTTCAGAGCAACCAGGGGATCCGCCGGGTCGCCCAGGTCGGCGTGCGGCTGCCGCTCTCGGTGGGCGCGTCCAGCAAGGTTCTTGTGGCCTTTGCGCCTGAGGCGGACCAGGAGGAGCTGCTGAATGCGCCGGATTGGCCGGAGGCGGTCGATAAGAACGCGTACCGGCAGCAGCTGGCGGAAATACTGGAGAACGGTTACGCAATCAGCATCGAAGAGCGCGAGCCTGGAGCGGCTGCCGTATCAGTGCCGATCTTCGACCGCAGTGGCCGCGTCGCTGCCGCGTTGTCGATGTCAGGGCCTGTAACCCGCCTGTCAGCCGAAACGCTTCGCGAGCATGCGCCAATCCTGATGGAAGCGGCACGGGAAATGGGAATGATGATTTAATTTATTCTATTGCCGGATCAGAGACAGCATCACTATAAGTTATTGAATGACCGGGAGGCTGAATGTGATACAGCCACCCGGAATAACACACCGTCCAAACGCTGTCCCTCTTTGGAGAAGGCTCGCCCATATAAACGATATTCCTATCAGGATGGAAAAGGACCGTCCCCCATGATCTTGGTGATCGCGGGGAACGGTCCTTTTGTCGCTGCAGCCCAGTATTTTAACAGGTAAGCGCAACTTAGGTCAGCTTCACGTTCTTTTCCTTCATTTTCTGATTAAGGATTTCTTGAAAGGTCAGGGGTTTGTCCGTCGCTTCCTCTTTCTTAGGCGCTGCCACCGGCTGCGGCCGTTGGTATTGATAATGGAACGATGACATCGTATGTATTTTGATCATAGGTACCTTCCTCCTAAGTCTGGATTTCCGGGAATGTTTTTTACCAATTAACCTCCATGGCAACATTCGAAACGGGATTTCCAATATTCAGGAAAGAAGTACCGGGAAATAACAAAATCCCCACCATCCATGCGCGGATGATGGGGATTTTTGACTAAGGCCAAATCGCCTATAAGAATGCCTTATTGGTTCGATGCGATCATTTGACGCAGTACCGTTTGGAGGATACCTCCGTTATGGTAGTAATCCACGTCGACCATGCTGTCCAGACGAGCGATAGCTTGGAACTCGAATTGCGTTCCGTCTTCGCGCGTAGCGACAACCGTCAATTCCTGGCCTGGCTTCACATCGTTGCTGAGGCCCAGGATATCGAATGTCTCGCGGCCGTTCAGACCAAGGCTCTTCCAGCCATGACCTTCCTGGAACTGAAGCGGAAGAACGCCCATACCCACCAGGTTGGAGCGGTGAATACGCTCGAAGCTTTCAGCCAGTACAGCTTTGACGCCGAGGAGATACGTACCTTTTGCCGCCCAGTCGCGGGAGCTTCCCGTACCGTATTCTTTACCTGCGATAACGATGAGGTTTTGTCCGCCTGCTTGATAATTCATCGAAGCATCATAGATGGACATCACTTCTTCCGTTGGCAGGTAAGTCGTAACGCCGCCTTCCGTACCTGGAGCGACCTGGTTACGGATCCGGATGTTAGCGAACGTACCGCGCATCATGACTTCGTGGTTACCGCGGCGGGAGCCGTAGGAGTTGAAGTCTTTGCGTTCCACGTTGCGGTCGCTCAGATATTTGCCGGCTGGGCTGTTCGTTGCGATGTTGCCCGCTGGAGAGATGTGGTCCGTCGTAACGGAATCGCCCAAGAGAGCCAGCACGCGCGCTTCCTTGATGTCCTGGATGTCGTTCAGGCCGTTGCCCAGGCTTTCGAAGAACGGCGGGTTCTGAATGTAAGTGGATTGATCGTCCCACTCGTACAGCTCGCCTTCAGGCACAGGAATCTTGTTCCAACGCTCATTGGCGGTGAACACGTTCTCGTACTTGGCGCGGAATGCTTCAGGGCTGACGGACAGGCCGATCGCTTCGCGGATTTCCGCGCTCGTTGGCCAGATGTCCTTCAGATACACAGGCTCATTGTTCGGATCGTACCCGATCGGATCGTTCTGAAGATCGATGTTCACCGTGCCTGCCAGAGCGTATGCAACAACCAGCGGCGGCGAAGCCAGGTAGTTGGCTTTGACTTGAGCATGCACGCGACCTTCGAAGTTACGGTTACCCGACAATACGGCGGCTACCGTCATGTCGTTGTCGGCAATCGCTTCGCTCACTTCATCCGGCAATGGACCGGAGTTACCGATACAAGTTGCGCAGCCATAGCCTGCAACATAGAAGCCGAGAGCTTCAAGGTAGTGCAAGAGACCGGACTTCTCGAGGTAGTCGGTAACGACAAGGGAACCTGGAGTCAAGCTGCTCTTCACATAGCCGGGCTTTGTCAGGCCGCGTTCAACGGCTTTCTTCGCCAGGAGACCTGCGCCAAGCATAACGCTTGGGTTGGACGTGTTTGTACAGCTGGTGATGGCTGCGATAACAACGGCACCCGTTCCCATTTCACTGGTAGAGCCGTCTTTATGATTGACTTTAACGGTTTCTGCAATTTTCTCATCGCTGAGGCCGTATCCGCCCTTATCGATCGGCGTACGGATGATGTCGTTAAAGTTTTGTTTCATGCTGGTAAGCTCGATACGGTCCTGCGGACGTTTCGGTCCGGCCAAGCTCGGCACAACCGAAGCCAGGTCCAGTTCGATTACGTCGGAGAACTCAGGGTCCGGCGTATCGGCCGTACGGAACATGTTTTGCGCTTTATAGTAGTTCTCCACAAGCTCAACCTGCTCATCGGAGCGGCCCGTGTTGCGAAGATAAGCCAGCGTTTCGTCGTCAACCGGGAAGAAGCCGATCGTAGCGCCGTATTCCGGAGCCATGTTGGCAACCGTTGCGCGGTCAGCCAAGCTGATGTTGGCGAGGCCTGGACCGTAGAATTCTACGAATTTGCCTACGACGCCTTTCTTCCGGAGAAGCTCGGTTACCGTGAGGGCAAGGTCAGTCGCGGTAGCGCCTTCTGCCAGGCTGCCTGTCAGCTTGAAGCCGATAACTTCAGGGGTGACAAAGTACAGCGGCTGGCCGAGCATGCCGGCTTCCGCCTCGATGCCGCCGACGCCCCAGCCCACAACGCCAAGACCATTGATCATGGTTGTATGGGAGTCCGTGCCTACGAGGGAATCAGGGAAGACCAGCGTTTCGCCGTCAACGGTCTTCGTAGCCGCAACGGAAGCCAGGTACTCCAGGTTAACCTGGTGAACGATACCTGTTCCCGGAGGAACCGCGCGGAAGTTGTTGAATGCCGTTTGAGCCCAGCGGAGGAAACGGTAACGCTCCTCGTTGCGCTCAAATTCAAGCTTCATGTTCGTTTCAAGCGCTTGGTCGGTACCAAAAGCGTCGACCATGACGGAGTGGTCGATAACGAGGTCGACCGGAACGAGCGGATTGATCTGTTTAGGATCGCCGCCGGATTTTTTTACAGTGTCGCGCATGGCTGCAAGGTCTACGACAACGGGTACGCCGGTGAAGTCCTGCAGTACGATACGGGCAGGGATAAACGGAATTTCCTTGTTGTTGTCGCGTCCTTCGTTCCACTTGGACAAGAGTTTTACGTGATCTTCGGTAATCGCGCGTCCGTCAAACTGACGAACGGCAGCTTCAAGCAGCACCCGAATGGAGAAAGGAAGCTTGGACACGCTGCCGTATCCTTGCTCTTCGAGCGCCTGCAGGCTGAAGTAGCGGTAACTTTTACCGCCCACCTCTAGGTTGCGAGAGATGGAGAATTGATCCTTTGCTGGCATTGATGAACCTCCTTAAGTCATTTCATAAATCGAATAAAGACAGTTAGGGTTAAATCCTTTTCGGTTTCACTAGATGAAACCTAATTTCATAAATTGACTACTTTAAGTATAACGTTTTCAACTCCCCGCGTAAAGCATTTTTTATAGAAGAAACGCAATTCAAAAAGGTGAAAACAAGCCTGTTTTCTTACCGAAAGCAGCCGCTGCAATCCCGCGTTTCTGCATTCTCTTGACCGAAGCTCATAGCCTGAAGATTTGCTTCATATAGTTGTGATAGGGAACGGCGTGAATGGCAAGGTTAGAGGAGGAGAGAGGATGAACAGTTTGAAGCAAGCCGAGAAGCCTTGGAAGCAAGCTCTATATATTTACGTCAATCAATATAACCAAAATCGCGTGGACTATTCCTCAGGCCTGAAAGAGCAGATTGTGGCGGACCTGAACTACCTGGTAGAGAGAGGAGAGAGGCAGTTTCGCCTGCAATCGTGGTATGCGGAGCGGGAGGCAACGCCGCTTAAGAGCGAGACCCGCGCCCGTCTTCAGCGCATACTGAGGGAAACGGAGGATGATGTGGTGGCCGATGTGCGGCTCCACAGCGTTTTTTATTATGAAAAAAGAGGGATGACGCATCGGGAAGACACGGTTGTCGGGGAACGGCTGACGCTGATTCGGGACGGGGATGCCTGGCTGATCGTCGGCATTGAACGTCTGCAGGATGAACGCCATCCTTTGCAGAGGGCCGATATTCCGGGAGCAGGGTCGGACGCGGCCGGAAGGGAGCCGTCCACTCCCTTCATGAACGGACGCGTATACGCCGCTGGCAGCAGTCCGCGATCGGGACGTTACGAACGCGAAGCCGCGGCTGCCTATGCCGACCGTTGGTGGGATTCGGGGAATCCGGAGTTTGAGGAATTCGACGTGGATTGCACGAACTATATCTCCCAGTGCCTCTTTGCAGGCAAAGCCCCAATCCACTATACTGGTAAAAGAGAAACGGGATGGTGGTACAAGGGATACGTCAACAAACGGGAGTGGTGGAGCTACAGCTGGGCGGTGTCGAACAGCTTCGCGCATTATCTGAATGCCAGTACCACGGGGCTCCGGGCCGAGCGGGTGGAGCGTCCCGAACAGCTGATGCTGGGGGACGTTATCGTGTACGACTGGGACGGCGACGGCGCGTTTCAGCACAGCACCATCGTGACGGCGTTTGACGCGGGCGGGATGCCGCTGGTTAATGCGCATACGGTGTCAAGCCGCCACCGCTATTGGGACTACCGGGATTCCTATGCTTGGAACGATAACACCGAATACCGGTTTTACCATATTCCCGATTATTTTTAAGATGACAGCATGTCATGCTGCAATACGGACAAGAGAGAGGTTAACATGGGACAGGATAAATTGACGGTTGGTTTAGTATACGGGGGGAAATCCGGCGAGCATGAGGTGTCGCTATCCACGGCATTCGCGGTCATGAACGCTTTTGATTTTGATAAATACGAGATGGTCCCGTTTTATATTTCAAAGCAGGGAACCTGGAGAATCGGCAGCAAGATGCCGGCTCCTTTCGCCCGGCAGGAGGAATTGAAGCTGGCTGAAGGGGAAGGCACGCAAACGGCGCTGAACGCCGTGTTCAGCAGACTGTACGGGGAAGAGAATCAGGCGGTCGATATTATGTTCCCGCTGCTTCACGGGACGTTCGGCGAGGACGGGACGATCCAGGGGCTTTTCGAAATGGCGGACATCCCTTACGTGGGAACCGGCGTGCTTGCATCCGCTGCCGGGATGGACAAAGTCGTCATGAAGAAGCTCTTTGCCCAGGCAGGATTGCCGCAATGCGAGTACTGCTATTTCAACCGCACCCAGTGGGAGCGGGGCCAGCATGAAGTGCTCAAGAACATCGAGGACAAACTCGGATTCCCGAGCTTCGTCAAGCCGGCTAACCTCGGCTCGAGCGTCGGGATTTCCAAGGCCAAGAACCGGGAGCAGCTGAAGGCAGCGATTGAATCCGCGCTCCGCTTCGATGACAAGATCATCGTTGAAGAGTTCGTCGATGCGCGCGAAGTGGAGGTCAGCGTGCTCGGCAATGACGAGCCGATGGCGTCCGTTCCGGGTGAAATCGTCTCTTCCAGTGAATACTATGACTACGCGGCCAAATATACGGATGGACAGTCGCAGATGCAAATCCCGGCCGAGATCGACCCGGATACGGCGGATCGGCTGCGCGACCTGGCCATTGCCGCCTTCAAAGCGATTGAGGGTGGGGGCATTACCCGCGCCGACTTCTTTGTCCGCCGTTCGGACGGCGCGATACTGATCAACGAAGTGAACACGATGCCGGGCTTCACGCCGTTCAGTATGTACCCGCTCTTGTGGCGGGAGACGGGCGTATCCTATCGCGAGCTGCTTGACCGGATGATCGAGCTGGGCCTTGAGCGGTACCATCGCAAGCAATCCCTGATTTATGAGAACCAGGCGTAAGCCGTCACAATAGGATATGAAACACCAGGGGGAGTCCGCGCTATTCATTACGGCTCCCCTTGAGTCTAATATTTTGGGATGAAAGGAAGAGACATGATATGGGATTTCAAACCGAGTTCAATTCCGTTTGTAAGTTTAAAAGCGAGCAGGAGCTCTACGAGCTGCTGGAATACGGCCGCGGCAAAATGCTGAAGGATGGGCTCCGGGTGTTTCCGACGGGACAGAAGGTCATTGCCTATACGCCGGATAACCGGGCGGTGGCCATCGTCCTGATCACCGCATGCGTATCGGAGATCAACTTCCAGGGGCGGGAGGTCACTTCGGTCGAACTGCAGCTCATCCGCAAATTGACGGATGAGGAAGCGCGCGTACAGACCGCGCTCGCGCACGAGATGTTCTTCGGAGACCATGCATGATTGTCCGTTTCGGTTATGTGGCCATGTCCACGGTCGTGCAGAATGCTTCTCCTTCCAAGACGATGACGATGAAGAGTTTCATGAAGCTGAATGACCGTGAGGCCGGCCTACACAAACTGGAGCGGATCGCGAATGAGAACCTACATAATACCCTTCGGCTTCTGAAGCATAATGCGGCTCACGATATCAAGGTATACCGCTTCTCGTCCAAGCTGATTCCGCTGGCCACGCATAACGACATGCGGGACTGGGATCCGTTCCCGGCTTTGCGGGAAGGCTTTCAGGCCATTGGGGAATTCGTGAAAAAACACGGGATGCGGGTTTCCTTCCATCCGGATCATTTCACGGTGCTGAGCACGCCGCGTCCTGAGGTGTTGGTCAATTCGATCCGTGATCTGGAGTCGCACGTCCATATGCTGCAGGCGATGGAACTGCCTGCTTCCATGAAGAATAACATTCACATCGGGGGAGCTTATGGGGACAAGCCTTCGGCAGCCGCCCGATTCGTTGAACATTTCCGTGAGCTTAACCCCCACATCAAGGAACGGCTGACCCTTGAAAATGACGATAAAACCTTTACCGCCCAGGAAACGCTGGCCGTATGCCAGCAAACGGGGCTGCCGATGGTGCTGGATATCCATCACCAGTGGGTCAATAACGATGGCGAGGCGCCCTGGGAGCTGTGGCCGGATATCCTTCGCACCTGGGAGACGCCGCTTGCGCAGGCCGATTCGGACCGGGCGCAGCCGCTGCCGCCTAAGATTCATGTCTCCAGCCCCAAGAGCAAGACCGATATCCGCAGCCATGCGGACGGGGTGGATGTCGTGCCGCTGCTGGCTTTTTTAAGGAATATTGCCGGGGCTACGCCGAAAGTGGACGTCATGATTGAAGCGAAGATGAAGGACGGCGCCTTGTTTGACCTGATGAGGGATCTGGGAAATTATACGGAAGAGGGCATTACCATACTCGACGGTGCTTCCATCGAAGTGAACCCTTAACCGATAAGTTGAGCTTGTTAACACTTGCAAGTTGATGGGTTTTGGGTTACGTTGGAAGTAGCCAAACAGGGATTCCCCTTAAGATAATGACATTGGACTAAAAAGTTCGTTCTCGCCAAGCATTCAGGTGCACAGCATAGGACGGACTTTTATTGAAATAGGCGGAATTTTCGCGTGGCTGCCCTATCGGCTACCGTAATGACTGAATAGGATGTAGAGATTTCCAAGATTACTAGATTTATATAGAAAGTAGAGTGAGTGCTTTGAACGAGAATGAAAAGATTCCTTATGTTGTCAGCAGTAAGAGCTATACCGCCGTTGCGATTAATTGCGCCGCGAAAGCGGGAGAATGGATTAAGAGCAAACTGGGCACCGTCAAGCAGCTGAGCACCAAGTCTTCGGCACAGGATATCGTAACCGAGGTCGACAAAGGCGCGGAGCAGATGATCCGCAAGCTGATCCTGACGCACTTCCCGGATCATGCGATCCTGGGAGAAGAAGGGGTTGCCCCTGGTACGGATGCCTATGCGAAGGCGCTTGAGGAAGCCAAAGACGAAGAGTATCTTTGGATTATCGATCCTGTGGACGGCACGACGAACTATGTTCACGGATTTCCGTTTTACTCCGTATCCATCGCGCTGGCTCATCATGGAGAAGTGATTGTCGGCGTTATCTACGACCCTTCCCGGGACGAGTTGTTCGTGGCGGAAAAAGGCAAGGGGGCTTACGTTCACGGCAATCCAACCTATGTCTCCACGGAGGAGCAATTGTCGGACAGCTTGCTGGCCACGGGCTTCCCGCTGGACAGCAAGGTCAACCTGCCGCTCAACATGGCGGAGCTTCAGGCGCTGCTGCCGATGGTACGCAATGTAAGGGCGGGCGGTTCCGCCGCGCTTCATCTTGCTTATGTGGCGGCCGGCCGGCTGAGCGGATACTGGGAGCACGGCTTGAGTGCCTGGGACGTTGCCGCAGGCGCGCTGCTGGTTCAGGAGTCCGGCGGCAAAGTAACCGATACGGAAGGACGGCCCTACGATCTGTCGGTGCGTCATTTGGCTGCAACCAACGGGTTGATTCATCAGCGTTTTTTGGATACGCTAAAAGATGCGGGCGAGGCTTTGGTCCGCTAAACGGTCACCATCCGCAAGAGGAATGCCGTTCACTATTAACCGCTTGATAAAAGGAGTGTGCGTACGATGAATGAGAAGTCGGATCAGGATTTGGAGCGCCAGCTCAGCGAGATGTTAACGGACGGTGAAATGGAGAAGAAGGATCGGGAGAAGGAGGAGCGCAGGCTGCTCTCTCCGAAATATGAGATCCGGATTCAGACGCAGCTCGATCCCATCGTGGAGGAGACGCTCAAATACCGCAGCATGGCAAAGGAATTGGATGACCGCTATGACAAGTACATCGATAAGGCGGTTAAGAAGGATAAGCCTGAGGATTCAGGCGAAGACGTGTGATAGCGCTTCAAGGAATATCGCGGTATTGGAGCGTAACATCATCCTAGTTCGGTATCAGGAATGGACAGCATGAAACGGGCTGTCCATTTTTTTGTATAGCAATCAAGATAAGACTCTTCAAGACGGTGAATGTCGGAGCCAGGATGTGCGACCTTGTCCATATAGGGGGGAGGAGAAACAATGCGGGTTCAGCTGAAGGCTTCCTATTTTTGGCAGGATTATCAGGTGTGGGTTCCATCCTGTTGTGGTGCATACTTATCATCTTTAATCCGTATACGGACGTTATGAACTGGAGTCCGGCCCTGAATACGTTCATTATGCTCTTTCTGCCAGGCTGCTTGGCGTTGATTGCGATGGTGTATTCGTACAGATTGCTGCTGCTGATTGCTTTTGGATGGTCGATACTGCCAAGCCTGTATATGGCAGGCACGCCAGGGATATTTGCTTGGTTTGGAGTTACCTCCATAGGTTATCTATTCGCTTATCTTCTCATGAAGCCGTCTCGCCCGGCTTGATTCGGTACCATTCGCCTGGTGGTGGTGGTAAAATAAGGCTGTATCAAGATATTCGACGTTAAGGGAGTGAAGTCATGTTCAAACAATGGAAGAAGGGGCTGGCGGCAGTAACCGGCAGCTTGACGCTCGCGGTGGCGCTAGTCGGACCGGGCGTTGCGCCGGCTTATGCCGATGAGGCTGCGGCTAAGAATACATATCGTATCGTAACGCTGGGGGATTCGCTGACCGTCGGGTATGAGCCGGGAATGGATCTGAACAGCAAACCGTACGGTTTTGTTGACCGGCTGTATGAGCAAGGGCTGTTCCATGGCCGGACCGAAGTCACGAATCTGGGGATCGGCGGGTTGAAGACCGACGGGCTGAACAACTACGTCAAGGCCGTCCTGGACGAACGGGCGATCACGCCGGAGGAGCTGCAGCCGGGACTCAGCAGCATCGATCCGCGGACCAAGCAGATCGGCGCCGATGCAGCGAAAGCCAAGCCGATTATCGCCGAAGCCGATCTGATCACCATTACCATCGGCGGCAATGACATGATGAGTCTTGTCAGCACCGTGGAAACGTTAAGCGATGAGCAGCTGCAAGCCAAGATGCAGGAACTGTTCCAGATCTATAAGGACAACGTGTCATCCGTCATTACAGGCCTGCATTCCTTGAATCCGGATGCCGCGATCGTCGTGGCCGACCAGTATAATCCGGTTCCCAAAATCGCCGATGAAGTTGCATACGCAAAACTGCTTGCGGCATCCGGTGAGTTCACGAAGCTGGTGGACGGGGTGGCCGGCGGTTTTGCAACCCAGGGCGTAGACATCAAGGTAGCGCATGTCGCGAAGAAATTCGTGGGCTCCGAGCTGACGATGACCCATATCCTGAAGGATGACATCCATCCGAACCAATACGGATACGAAACGATGGCCGGCGTGTTTGCCGAGACGATCTGGGGCAGCTATCAGAAACCTCCTGTTCAAAATGAGGGGCAGCCGATGCGCATCGTCGTGAAAGGGCAGGAGCTGAATACGCCTTACAAGCCGATCCTCCGCGACAACCTGAATTACGTAGCCATACAAGATATCGTGAACGCGGTGGGGGCGACTACCAAGTGGGAGAATAAAACATCCAGCGCAACGATTACCTTCGGAGACCAGACGGTCGTGGTGAAGATCGGCGCCAAAACCGTTCAAGTCAACGGAACGACCGTACCGATCGATACGCCGGCTTTCCTGCACAAGGTAGGAAAAGAGGATAAAACCTACGTGCCGCTCGCCGTGATTGCATCCGGCCTGGGCTTTGACGTTCAGTACAGTTCCAAATTGCGTACCGCATTCATCAATTTGTAATTCCATGAGCAAGCTGCACCGGCTGGAAGGAGCCGATGCAGCTTTTTTTGTGATTTCTCCGTGACGGCCTACGAGAGCAATCCTTTTTTACCCCTCGTTATGGTCGACGGTGCGATAGAGGATCGGATGGGGATATCGCCTAAAGATTTGCACACAGGGTTGTGACGTTTTTAACATGAGATGCTCCCGGCAGGTGTTACAATACTACATCATTTCCCTTGAATGGGTGGTGTGACGTTGGCGCAGATTGGCCGCCCGCTCCGGACCGGAAAGTGGCAGATCCGTGAAATGGGCAGGGAAAGGCTTATCGAATGTCGAATCTTGGAAGAAACATAGATATGGCATTATAGGGGGATCAAGGAATGAATGGACCGATGATCATTACGTTGTCTGTTTTGGCCGTGGCATCCGTATTGTTCATGTCGGGAAAAGTGCGGTCGGATTTGGTCGCGATCGGCGTGTTGATGGTACTTATGCTAACGGACATTTTAAGTCCGGCTGAAGCCCTGTCGGGCTTTTCCAATTCGGTTGTCATCATGATGATCGGTTTGTTTGTTGTGGGGGGCGGCATTTTCCAGACCGGGCTGGCCAAGATGGCCAGCGGGAAGCTGCTGAAGCTTGGCGGGGGAAGCGAGACCCGGCTCTTGATCATGATCATCCTGGTGACGTCGCTCATCGGCGGATTCGTCAGCAATACGGGCACGGTAGCGGTGATGCTGCCCATCGTTGTCAGCCTGGCATACAGCGCGGAGATCAATCCGGGGCGGCTGCTGATGCCCCTTGCGTTTGCAAGCAGCTTGGGCGGCATGCTCACCTTGATCGGAACGCCGCCGAACCTTGTGATTCAGGAGACGCTGATTAACGCAGGGTACGAACGGTTGTCGTTTTTTGCTTTTCTGCCGATCGGCCTGGTGTGTCTGGCAACCGGGATTCTCGCGATATTGTTCCTTCGCCGTTATCTTCCCAGCAATGAAGAAGGAAGAACGGGGAACCAGGGCGGACGCTCGCTCAGGGAGCTGGCCAAGCAGTATCGGCTGACCCAGAACCTGTATCGGATTCAGGTTGGAGCCGCTTCCTCCATTCGCTCCAAGACGCTGCGGGAGCTGGATATTCCGGCACAGTTCGAAATCAACATCATTGAAATCCGCCGTAAAATGTCGGCCAAGAATCAATTCTTCAAAACGATCAATCAGGAGATCGCGGGGCCCGGGACCGTGATAGAGGAAGAGGATATTCTGTACGTGAATGGTCCATTCGAGCGGGCCTCGGAGTTTGCGGAGACATACGGGCTTGTCATGCTGGACCAGGGTGTGCCCGAGCACCGTAAACATGCCGAAGAGTCGCAATACGCCACAAGCGACGTCGGCATTGCAGAGGTGATGCTGACGCCGTCCTCGCGTCTGATCGGCCGGCTCGTCAAGCATTCGGGATTCCGCGAGAAGTATCGGGTGAACATTCTGGGCATCCAGCGTAAAGAACAGTATTTGCTGCATCATCTGAAGGAAGAGAAAATGCGCTTTGGCGACGCGCTGCTCGTGCAGGGCGCGTGGAAGGACATTGCCCTGCTGGCAGCCGAGCAGACGGATGTCGTGGTGGTGGGGCAGCCGGCAGAGGAGTCGCGCAAATTGACGATGGATCACAAAGCGCCGATCGCGGCAGGAATTATGCTGCTGATGGTGATCCTGCTCGTGACGGAATGGATTCCGGCGGTGGCCTCCGTGATGATTGCCGCGGTGTTGATGGTGGTGTTCGGCTGCGTCCGAAATATGGAGGAAGCCTATAAGACGGTCAACTGGGAGAGCATCGTCCTTATTGGAGGGATGATCCCGATGTCCATTGCCATCGAGAAGACGGGAGCCGCCACGCTGATCTCGGATATGCTGGTTCATTCCCTGGGCAGCTATGGATCGCTTGCCCTGCTGGCAGGGGTGTATTTCACCACTTCGCTGCTAACGCTGTTTATCAGCAATACCGCCTGCGCGGTATTATTCGCGCCGATTGCGTTGTCGGCTGCGATCCAGATGGGAGCGAGTCCGTATCCGTTTCTGTTCGCCGTTTCGATTGGAGCGAGCATGTGTTTTGCGTCCCCGTTCTCCACGCCGCCGAACGCGCTCGTCATGTCGGCAGGACGTTATAAATTCAGTCATTACGTGAAGGTCGGCCTGCCGCTTCAACTGACGATCGGGCTCGTCATGATGGCGGTACTGCCGCTGTTCTTTCCGTTTTAAAAGGGAACCGGCACCTAACACCCGCATGTTCAATCCGATGAGGATCGCGCATGCGGGTGTTATTCCATTTTGAGGGTAGATAGCGTGAAGTCGGGCAGTCAATACTCCCCACACCTCGACAGATCGACTCCCGCCAGAGGCTCCTGCTCCTTTTGCAGGAAATCGCCTGCCGCAGGGCTAATACATCCACTTAGGACATCCTGCCTAATCGTAAAAATGCGCATCATTTCCGTAGAAATGACTACGCTGATCCCACTGGATTGTTGCTATGCTTGAGAAAGCCGGAGGTGCAAGGGCCGATGAAGAACCGCTTCAAAAATCCGCTGGGCCGCATGAACATCAAACAGCAGATGATTCTGCTGTTCCTGGTGCTGGTCATTCCGTTATTCGGGCTGAACGCCTACGGGAATTCCATGGCTGGTCAAATCCTGAAGCGCCATGTGACCAATGCTTATATCGAACTGAACAAACAAAATTTCAAGCTGATTAACCGGGACATTGAAACCGTTAACAAAGTAACCTCCACGGTCATCCAGAACTCGCAGATCCAGCAGCTGGATCCCTTTGCCGAGGTTACCGTACTGGAACGCGTCAAAAATTACGAGCGGCTCGAAAAGATGCTGATTTCCTTCTCCCAAGAGACGGACGAGCGTGAACCGGTCTATTACTCGCTTTATGTGTACGACCCGGACAACAGCTACTTCTTTGCCCCGTATTACCCTGACCGCAGAAAAGCAGGGGTATATTTTTTCTCCGACGAGAAGGAGAAGCCCGCTTGGTTCGATGAAGCCGTGGCGATGAAGGGGAACGGATACCTGAGGCGCATGGCCAATCTGTCGCCGCCGGTGCAAGGGCGCCAGGATCAAGAGACTTTAAGCTATGTGCGGGCCGTTAACAATATCTATCGGGGCGGTACCATCGGCGTACTGCTGGTCACCAATTTGGACGCGCGGATCGGCGAGTCGTTATCGACGGTCTCGATTCCCGATGGGGAGCTGTATTTTACGGATTGGGACGATAATATCCTGACCTCGTCGGTACAGGGCATGGCGGGCAAGCTGGAATTGCCGCCCGAAGCGGATCCGGGCCATTCCACGATCGGCGTCATGGACGTGATTACGTCGGATTTCATCTATGTCATCGATTACAATTACGTGCTCCAGCAGAAGCTGGTCTACAAGGTGCCCGTCAAAACGCTGCTTGCCCAGCAAAGCGAGATGAAGCGCGTCATACAGGTCATTTCCGTCGCTTATTTTGCCGTGGGCCTCATTATCGTCTTTTACTTCTGGCAGTCGCTGATGACGCCGCTCCAGAAGCTGGCGCATTTCGTGAGGAGGTACGAACCTGGAAACGTCGTGCCGGAAACCCCTTATCGGCGCAGAAAAGACGAAGTCAGCGTCCTGATCTCCACGATCTACGACATGGCCCGCCGACTGAATGACCTGATCCATTACAAATACAATATGGATTTGAAGCAGAAGGAAGCGCAGCTGCAGCTGCTCTATCAGCAGATCAATCCCCACTTGCTGTACAACACCCTGGAGAGCATTTACTGGAAGAGCACGATGGAGGGCAATACCGAGTCCGCCGAAATGATCAAGGATTTATCCAAATTGATGAAGATCAGTCTTAGCCGGGGCCGGGATCTTATCACGCTTGGGGAAGAGCTTGAGCATGCGGGGGCTTATATGAATCTCCAGTTGAATCGTTACGATTATCAGTTTACGATCCGATGGGACGTTCCCGAGGCATTGCTGGCGAATCATGTGCCGAAGATCACGCTGCAGCCGCTGCTGGAGAACGCGATCATTCATGGCATTAAAAATATGGGCGAGGACGGAATGATCCGCGTATCGGGTCATCTGGAGGGTGATCGATGCCGGATCGTCATTGAAGATAACGGCTTCCGCCCCGTGAACTACGAATCCATCCGCCGGCTGCTCCATGATGATGCACCCGATCATTCGCTGGGCTACGGCATCCGCAATATCCAGGAGCGGATCCGGCTGCATTTCGGCAGCCGCTACGGGCTGCAGTATGAACCCGGGGAAGAAGGGGGAACCCGCGTGACGATCACGATACCGCGAACAGAAGCAGCAACCATTACATCAACCGGACAGGAGGTTTCCTGATGTACAACATTTTGGTGGTAGATGACGAACCTTTGATATGCAAGGGCTTGTCAGGGCTGTTAACGTCCTCGGGCCTTGCCATCGATGGCATAACCACGGCCTACAGCGGGCAGGAAGCGCTGGACTACATACGGATGGGAGATATCGACCTGCTGGTCACCGATATCCAGATGGGCGAGATGAACGGCATTGAGCTGATGCAGCAGGCGAAGATCGTGAAGCCTTGGGTACAGACGATCATAATTTCAGCCCATGAAACATTTCAATATGCGCAGCGGGCGCTTCAGCTCGGAGCCAAGGATTATTTGATCAAACCGCTGAACAGCGAGCAGTTTCTGGATTCGGTCCGCAGCGTGCTGCTTAAGATGGACCGGCCGGCGCCCCAGGTCGAGCCGCTTCTCATGGCCGATAATGAGCATTTCCGGATGGAGGAGCCGCCGTCCGAAAGAATAGAGCGGCTGAACGAGCGGCTCTCCATGGAGCCGGATCCATCGGCCACTGCCGGTCCCGACGAGTCGGAGCTGGGCCTGGTCGGCCCCTATTTTGCCGTCATCAAAATGAAACTGGGCCTGGCGGAAGAGCGCAGCGCTTCTTTTTCCAGTCATGATATACACCTGATTCAATATGCCGCGCTGAATATCGCCAAGGAGCTGCTGGAACAGGAGCCGCACACCTTGGTGTTCTATTCGCCGGAACGGGACGTCAACATCATCCTTCAATGGAGCGAACAGGAAATGGAGGAGAACGCCAGCGGGAAAATCCACCATCTGGAGATGATCGGCCGGAGTCTGCACCACCATGTGGAGCTGCACCTGAAACGGAGCTGTACCGTGGGCATCAGCCAAATATTGAGGGGACGGGAATTCTTGAGCGTGCTCAGCCGACAGGCGGACAAAGCGATGCTGTGGAGCGAGCAGCTGCATGATTTCCATGTCTTTTATTACGGGGATTTCAATTGGCACAATTATGCCCAGGAGACGTCGCAGGAGGTGCTGTCGAGCCAGAGCAACCGGATCGTGGAGAATACGAGGCAATATATCGATGAGCATTACCGCCAGAAGGGATTGACCATTCATGATGTAGCGAAGAACAATCACGTGAGCCCCAACTATTTGAGTTACCTGTTCAAAAAATATACCGGCAGCAGCCTGTGGGAGTATGTGGTGAAGCTGCGAATGGAGGAGAGCAGGGCATTGATCCTGCACACGGATCTCCGCCGGTACGAGATAGCCGAGCGGGTGGGTTATGAATCCCCGGAGCATTTCAGCAAAATCTTCAAAAAATACTACGGCGTAAGCCCAAGCGAGCTAAAGAAGTAAGATCCGTCATACTTCACATAGTTTTAGACATGTTCGAAGGCTCCCCGGCTTTTTTACAATAAAAGCTAGACATTGAATAAAGGAATGAGGGAGTCGGATGGAAGAAACGATCATGTCACAAGGCCAGGCTCTGATCGAGCCCGGCCGCCCCGCCCGGAAGGAGCATAAGCGCAAGCCGCTGTGGAGGAAGTATCTATGGGGGTATTTGTTCCTTGTCCCGGCCATTGCGATTTTTATCGTCTTTTTATGGGTGCCGATCTTCAAAGGGATCTTTTACAGCTTTTTTCATATCGATTTCGTAAAAGGCAACACCTTCGTCGGGTTCGATAATTATGCCAAGGTTCTAAGCAATCCCGACCTGCTGCTATCGGTCAGGAATACCTTGTATTTCATGCTGTTAACGCTTGTCATCGGCTTTTGGGTGCCCATCGCCGCATCCATTGCCATCTCGGAGTTGAAGCTGTTCCAGGGGTTCGCCCGGATTGCCGCGTATCTCCCGTTTGTCGTGCCCGGGGTCGTGCTCTACGGCATGTGGCGATGGATGTACGATCCGGTGGGTCCGATCAATGCGTTGTTCGGCTTCTTCGGGGCAGATCCGGTGTCGTTCATATCGGATAGCCGCTTCTCGATGGTATCGCTGGTTGTTATGGAGACATGGCAGCAATTCGGCTCGGCGATGCTGATCTATCTGGCCGGGGTGCTGAGCATCCCGAAGGATTGGTATGAAGCCGCCGAAATCGACGGTGCCGGCGTGTGGGCCCGGATTAAATACATCACGCTTCCCTCGATGCGCAATCTGATTGTGCTCATGCTGATTCTGCAGCTGATCGGCACGTCACAGGCGTATCAATCGCAGCTGGCGATGCTGGACGGCGGACCGAACAAGGCCACGCTCACCTATGCGCTCCTGACCGTAAAATATGCGTTTAACCAGCTGGATTACGGGGCCGGAACCGCGATGGGCATCTTGATGTTCCTTGTGCTGAGTTTGCTGGGCATCCTGCAATTCAAGATGAACAGGGAGGAGTACTAGGATGAAAGAGAGAGGCATTCTGTCCGCTTCGGATTTGAGAAAACCGTGGAATAAGGCGGTTTACGGGTTTATGGTGCTGTGCATTGCCGTGATGACCTTCACGATGCTGTACCCGATCGGCATGACGATGTTCAACGGATTGAAGAGCAATCAGGAAATCAACACGTTTCCGCCGCGCTTTTTTCCTTCGGAATGGCATTGGGAGAACTTTCCGAAGGGGTGGGCATACATCGATCTGCCGATGTTTCTGAAGAATACGCTGCTGATTTTCGGCGGTAATCTGCTGGTCACGATTCTGGTGCTGGGCATGGCGGCCTTCAGCATTTCCCGCATCCGGGTTCCGTATCACCGGGCCATCTATTTCTTCATTCTGATGACCTTGTTCATCCCGGCGTCGAGTTACATGATTCCGAATTTCGTCAATTTAAAGGAGCTCGGCCTGCTGAATTCCTACTGGGCCTTCTGGCTGCCGGCCGGAGCGAACGCGTACTTCTTCCTGCTGATCAAAAACTTCTTCGACGGCATTCACCCGGAGATCTTTGAGGCGGCGCGCATCGACGGCGCTTCGGAGATGAGCAGCTTCCTGCGGATCGCCATACCGTTATCCGTTCCGATCTTCGCGACGCTGGCGATTTTTACATTCTCCACGGCATGGAACGACTGGTTCTGGCCGTCGCTCGTCATGCAGACCCAGGACAAATATACGCTGGCTACGGCCATTTATAAGTATGTCATCAACGCAAGGAGCCTGGACAGCAGCGTTAAATTTTCGATCCTGTTCATGGTGATGGTGCCGCCGATCTTCGTATTTCTGGCGTTCCAGAAATTCATCATGCGCAGCGTCAGCCTCTCGGCCGTCAAAGGGTAGGGCAGCAGCGGTACACATCGTAGCCCTGCACACGATCGTCATATGAATGCACATCGTCCTTTCCGGATTTGGCTTTTATGATGGAGAGAGGAAAGGACATCATTATTTCATTAAGGAAAAGGGGAGTATCCATGCGCAAGTTCTCAGCATTACTGATCTGCTTTATGCTGTTCAGCTCCTTGCTCGCCGCATGCGGCGGCGGCAAAGCGGCGCCGGAGGTCACGAATAAAGAGGGAGGCACCGCCAATTCGGGCGGGACGGCCACGACCCAGACGGAGGAGCCGAAGGAGGATATCGCGGATCAAAAGATCACGATCAAGATTCACTATCCGCTGCCGGATGATACAACGCTGCGTCAGCAGGAGGATGATAAAATCGCCCGCTTCCAGGCGAAATATCCGAACGTGACCATCGTGAAGGACGACTGGCAGTACAGCGTCAACGAAATTGGGGTGAAGATGGCTTCGAACGAAGCGCCGACATTTTATAACACTTGGGCCACGGAGGCACAGCTGCTCGTGGAGCGGGGCTGGGTGGCCGACATTACGGAGTTCTGGAACGAATGGGAGTACAAGGACGACATGAATCCCGTGCTGCAGGATCAATTCATCGTGGACGGCAAGGTGTACGGCGTTACGCAGAACGGTTATATCACGTCTACGATCGTGAACAAGAAGCTGCTGGACGCGAAGGGCGTGCCCGTACCGCCGATGGATTGGACATGGGACGACATGTACAATACGGCGAAAGGCGCAGCAGACCCCAAGGCCGGCATCTCCGGAATCGCGCCGATGGGCAAGGGCAATGAAGCAGGCTGGAACTGGACCAACTTCCTGTTCGAAGCCGGCGGGGATATCGAAGTGAACGAGGACGGCAAAGTGAAAGCGGTGTTTAACTCGGAAGCCGGCGTGAAGGCGCTGGATTTCTACAAGAAGCTGAGATGGGAAGCAAACGCCATTCCGCAGGACTGGGCCCTCGGATGGGGCGATGCCGTCAGCTCGTTCCAGCAAGGACGGACGGCGATGGTCATTGCAGGCGCATTTGACGTGATCCAGCCGGCATTGAACGAGGGCGGCATGAAGCCTGAGGACGTGCTTGCGTATCCGATGCCTGCGATGGAGAAAGGCGGAGCGCACCACGGCATTTTGGGCGGCAACTATTTGGTCATCAATCCGAATGCCACGAAGGAAGAACAGGAAATGGCATTCCGCTATATCACGTTTGATTATTTTACGGATGATGCGCTGAAATCGGTGGAAGATACGATCAATGCCCGCAAGGCCGAGGGCAAATATTTTGTGCCGACGCCGCTGGAATATTTCAGCGACGATTCGGAGTATGCGGCGAAGGTGAAGGCGATCTACGATAAGTACGACAACGTCTATGAATACGATCCGCAGCTCTTCAGCCTGTTGGAAGGAAAGCCTGAAGCGCAATTCGGCACGCAGGATTACTATGCGGCAATGTCCAACGTGGTGCAGGAATCGTTCTCGAAGGAAGGCACGGACTCCAAGAAGCAGCTGGACGAAACGGCCAAGCTGGTTCAGGAGAATTTCTTTGATAAGATCGAGCAGAAGTAGGAGTGCGGCTACCCAGGATGGGATTGGGGAATATGGCAGTACAAAAGAGAGACGTCGGAGCGGCGTCTCTCTTTATTTTCTCATATCCTTGGCAACAGTTGCTAAAGCCGGGCGAAAGTTCAGCCCTACTCAAGCACGGCGCCTGATTGGAGTCCGGATCCCGAGACCGCCACAGGCGATTTTTTTGTATTATCTTCCACATTTACAGCGTTCCTACGAGAGAGTCATATTGTATAAAGATCGGCTATTATGACGGCCTTAATCAAAGAATCATGCGGTTTACTTGGAATCCGCCTTTGGAATGATCGTCTTGGCGATGCGGATCAGCTCTTCGGCAGCGATGTCACCCGTGGTAGCGTTGAGCGAAAACATGTAGTGATGTCCGGTGGTTGGCTCTTCATAGACCCAGTCCAGCTGCGCCAGCTGCGCCGAGTTTCCGCCGTTCCACGTTTTTTGCAGCACGTCCTGCCCGTTGATCCCGATTTTCCGGCTGGTCATGCCCATGCTCTTATCCCAGTAGGAGGTCACGCTTCCGTTGTCCCCGTTATTCAGAATGGTAAGGGAGAGTTTTTTGTTGCCGCTGGCATAATATACCGTCGAAAGCCAGAATTGATCGGAGAACTTCACCGGCATCAGGGCGTAGTCCTTCCCGGAAGCTTTGGCTTTCTCAAGCAGCTTTTTGGCGATGTCGGCTTTTTCCTGCTCGGTCAGCGGGTTCACGTCGGTCTCGCGTTCCATGTGCACGTTGGCGTTTGTGAACGTATACGTGCCCGAACCGGACAACTCCTTGGCTAGCGGCAAGCCGGGCACATTAACCATGTTTTGCAACTTGGCGAAATCCTTTACGGCATGCGGAGTGGATTTGATATCGATGACATGCTCGGGATTGTCCGGTACGACATAAATGATGGCGGCTTCGCCCGGCTCGATCTGTTCGTCCCAAATGGTGTTCATGAGATGTATGCGGTTTAGTTCCGTTTTCGAATAGCTTTTCGGCGAAGGCGCCTGAGCGTTCGATTTCTCCTCATATAGAACTTCTCCCTTGCTGTTGGTTAAGGAATGGTACTGTACTGCGGCAAATCCGGTCGAAGCGGTAAGCAGCATACCGACCATCATGAGAATGCTTACTTTGTATTTCACGAAAAATCGCTCCTCTTTAAGTTGTTTTTCCCGAATTCGGTTCATGACACGTTCCTGGAGGGCTGTCCCGGACGGTTCAACCCTTTGAAAGAGTGGTTTCAGGTCCCGGTCGTTGTCCATGCTCATTCGTTTCTTCCCCCTCGGCCATGGCGTAATGTTTGCGGAACTTGGCAGCGGCCCGCTCAAATTTTTTCCTAAGATAGGTCGTGCTTTGTTGCAAAATAAGGCTGATCTCATGATAGCTCTTGTCCTCGACGCAGCGCAGGATAAGCAGGCTCCGTTCCTCGGCGGTTAGCTTGGCCAGCGCCCGTAGCACAGACGGATTATAGTATTTGTGCTCGATGACCTGATCGACATGCCTGTTATCCTGATCCTTCTGATATAGAAAGGGGAGGTATCGGGATAGCTTTCGCTTGCGGAGCAAGTCGATGCACTGGTTGCAGGCGATGCGGTAAAGCCAGGCTTCGAAGGGCTTGTCCGGTTCGAATTTAGATAGATTGCGGTAAGCTTTCAGAAAAGCTTCCTGGGTGCAATCTTCTGCTTCGGCATAGTCGCCGAGCATGTGATAGCAATAGTTGAAGATGGTTTTATGGAATCGGTTCATGATCAGCTCATATTTGTCGATCTCTCCCTTCAAAACATCAGCAACGATCTGATGGAATGCTGGTACATCCAAGTGGTTTCACCCCTTTACAATTTGTATTACGTTTGGGCAAAGGACAAATGTGACAAATGGATTGAATCAATCTTTTTGACAGGAGAGAGCATTTGGCAAAAGCGAGTTCGAGTAGAAGTAGGGAAGGGTACGCTGCTAGGATGGGATTCTGCGGAATAAAAAAGAGACGCCGGCGTGGCGTCTCTCTGCTGACTCAATTCCTCAGCAATCGGGGCTTCATTTGGACCAGGAGTCCGTCCTCGTTAAGCCCGGCTTGCTGATTCGATATTGGGAATCAAGGGTACCGCAACGTCCTGCAAATCCTAATAGATCTCGCTCGCATCCGCCGGCAGCTGCCGGACATGCTGCAGGAAGCCCGTTACGCGCTGATCCTGCCCCATATCGTATTCAAAGCCCAGCTGTTCAGCAACATCCAGCGCCGTTTTGCGGAACAGGGCTCCCATCGTAAACAGCGCGTCCCATACATCTTCGTAGGTTCCGCGGGGATAGGTGGACATCAACTGATTCCAGCTGTCCGCAGACAGGTGGTTTTTCAAGTATTTGCCGTTTTTGCCTACGCTGAGCGAGAAATCGGTCTGTGTGCCCACCTGCCACTCCAGCATTTTCATCAGCATCGGCCGCATGATGTTGTTTAGATGGTCCTGGGCATAGAGGATTTCTTCCCGCCACAAGCCTTTGGCGACATACGTGGATACCCACCAGAACTCGTTGCAGCAATCCTCGAAAAAGGCTGCGGACGGACGCTGTACCCAGAAATCCTCGTCGGACGGAGCAGGAATTTTGGGGAAGGTTTGATCTTTATCCATTAAGATCTGGATCAGTTTGTCTTCCTTGCAGTACTTCTCCTTCTCCTCGATGGGAATCAGGGTCATGTCAATCCGGTTCCCGTCGGTAAATAACATCAGGTACGAGAACCAGCCTCCAAGATCCGGAGGGAACATGGCCATATCTTCGGGCGTCTGCAGAATCAACCGTTCCCCGAAGACGTCGATCCAGTTCGGATCCTGGATAAAGCTCTCCATATCCGTAACATGAAAGCTGATGTCGTAATCTTGAAAAATATCCTTCGGGACGTTAGGGTTCGTTCGGGAGCCTTCCAGGGTCACGGCCCGAACCCGCTCATCGCGGGCTGCATAGCCCAATACCAAATCCATCATTTCTTGCTCGCTTCTCATAAGTTCGGAGCCTCCGTATTCATATTTGGACTACCGATGATTCGAATCGAACAGGTCAGGAGGTCCACGGATCCGGACCGTAGAAGCATGGCATGGATGTGGAGCAGGTTATAACTTGTTCAACAGCTTTTTCATGAGGAAATCTCCTTTCGCGTCCTTTGAATTTATCTAGGTTAATTCTTCATGGCCTTAAAAGATTCCTCCGCGGCCTCAAGCGTTGCCTCGATGTCCGCATCCGTATGGGCCGTGGTCATGAACCAGGCTTCGTATTTGGAAGGGGCCAGGTTCACGCCGCGGTCCAGCATGTGGCGGAAGAAGGCCGCAAAGGCTTCGCCGTCGGTATCCTGCGCTTCGTCATAGTTCGTTACCGGATGATCGCAGAAGTGCGTGGAGAAGGAGCCTCGGATGCGGTTGATCGTGAGCGGAACGCCATGGCGGTCTGCGGACGCTTGCAGGCCTTCCGTCAATTTGATGGTCAAGCGCTCCATCTCCTCATACACGCCTTCGCCCTGCAATACCTCCAAGCAGGCGATTCCGGCCGCGATAGAGGCCGGATTGCCAGCCATGGTTCCCGCCTGATAAGCCGGGCCGAGCGGAGCAACCTGCTCCATCACGTGTTTCCGGCCGCCGTAAGCGCCGATCGGCAGTCCGCCGCCGATGATTTTGCCCAGAGCCGTAAGATCCGGCTGAATCGCCTCGTGATTGGCCAGACCCGCATAGGTTTGGGTGGATCCGTAATGGAAGCGGAAGGCGCTGATAACTTCGTCATAGATGACCAGCGACCCGTTGTCGTGCGTCATCTGGCACAGGCCTTCGAGGAATCCCGGCTTCGGCATGACCATTCCGAAGTTGCCGACGATCGGCTCGACCATCACGGCGGCCACATCTTCGCCCCATGCGTCGAGGGCAGCGCGCAGGCCTTCCAGATCGTTGAAAGGAACGGTAATGACTTCCGTGGCAATGCTGGCCGGGATGCCGGCGCTGTCCGGAATGCCGAGCGTGGAAGGCCCGGAGCCCGCAGCCACGAGGACCAGATCGGAATGGCCATGGTAGCAGCCGGCGAACTTGATGATTTTGTTGCGCTTGGTGTAAGCGCGGGCGACCCGAATCGTGGTCATGACGGCCTCGGTGCCGGAATTGACGAAACGTACCTTGTCCATGGACGGGATGGCTTCCTTCAGCATTTTGGCCAAGGTAATTTCAAGCTCCGTCGGCGTTCCGTATAGGGTGCCGTTTTGGGCAGCCGCCGTGATCGCCGCCGTAATATGCGGATGGGCGTGTCCGGTAATGATCGGGCCGTAAGCCGCCAAGTAATCGATATAACGGTTGCCGTCCTCGTCCCAGAAGTGGGCTCCGCTTGCGCGTTTCATGAAGACGGGGGCACCGCCGCCTACGGCTTTAAACGAACGGGAGGGGCTGTTTACGCCGCCTACGATATGCTGCAGCGCTTCTTGGTACAGGGCTTCGGAACGGTTTCTTGAGGTTGGCATGATAATAAAACTTCCTTTCTTCATGAAGCAGGACAGGAAGCTAGATTGACGTAGCGCCCTGTCCTGATTGCTGTAAGTGTATTAGTTGCGATCCGTTGTCGCAGATGGTGTTGCGGAGCTTTCAGAGTCGCTGTTCTCGGAGTCGGTATTCCCGGTATCGGCGTTCCCGGAATCACCTTCCGTGCCTTCGCCGCCTTCGGTCTCAGGCTCTGGCGTCGGCGGGTTCATGATGTCTTGGATATACTGCTTCAGCGTATCCGGATTTCCGACCGTTAAGACGGCGGCGCCGCCGATATGTTCTTCCTTCAGGAGTTTCATCGGTGGCACCTGCTCGCTGCCGCTCATTTTGCTCTTGTAGGCGACGTTCGCAAGCTTCCACATATCCTCGACATCGAGATTCGTATCAATATAAGGGCTGACGGACTTCAGGATGTCCGGAAGCTTCATGATGGAAGTGGTGGTCTGCATTTTCTTGGCCACGGCCTTCAGGAGCTCGCGCTGCCGCTCGGTGCGGGTGAAGTCGCCCATCGCATCATAGCGGAACCGGACGTATTGCAGTGCCGCGTTGCCGTCCAGATGCTGCATGCCTTGCTTCAAATCGATGTCGTACTCGTTCTTGTCGGCTTTACTTGAATAACTCATGTCCTTCTCCACGTAGAAATCAACCCCGCCGACGGAATCAACCAGCTTCATGAAGCCCTGGAAATCCGTATAGACGTAGTATTGAATCGGTATGCCCAGCAGATCGCCTACCGCCTTCATGGCCGTGTTCGGGCCGTGCGTGATGGCCGTATTGATACGGTTTCGGTCATACCCGGGTATTTCTACGTAAGTATCGCGCAGAATAGAGAATAAGTGCATTTTCTTTTTTACGGGATCAATCGAGGCAACAAGCATACTGTCGGAACGAGGAATTTCCCCTTCCTCGAAACCGCGCGCATCGACGCCCATCAGCAGAATGTTAACCGTCTCCTTGCCTTCCCACTCCGGCGGGGCAGGGACTTTGGCATCCACCTTCTCGATTTCCCGAAAAGGGGAGGCTTCGCCTGTTTTCTGAAGACTTTGCAAGCCGTCATAAAACGAGGCCGCATAATAGATGCCGTAACCGATGACGGCGGCCAGTATGATGCTGACACTCCATATAATCGTCTTCTTTGTTTTTTTGGTCATTGGGTTCTTCCTTTCGGATTACGCTGATGAATAAATTCGATAGAACATTTGAACATTCGACATTCATTCTATTATAATTTTTTTCGAAAAGACAATCAATTTTACGGGCCTAAAGTCCGTATAGCAGGAGTTGAGCCTTATCGCAGACCAAAAGCAGTTGAAGATTGGAAGCAAGGTGCCGGATTTTTCACTCCCGGCTTCGAACGGGGAGAAGGTAGCATTAAGCGATTATCGTGGGCGTAAAGTCGTGCTGTTCTTCTATCCGAAAAATATGACCCCAACCTGCACCGAGGAGGCTTGCAGCTTCCGGGACAACTATGGTGCGTTGGAGCAAGCCGGCGCAGTCGTGATCGGAATCAGCCCCGATCCGCTGAAATCCCACGCCAAATTCATCGATAAGCATAGCCTGCCCTATTTGCTCTTGTCTGATGAGGAGCATAACGTAAGCGAAATGTTCGGCGTATGGCAGATGAAGAAGATGTTCGGCCGTGAATATATGGGTATTGTACGCTCAACCTTCTTGATTGATGAGAAGGGGAAGCTGGCCGGCGAGTGGCGGAAGGTGAAAGTGAAGGGCCATGTCGAAGCGGTTCTCGCAGCCGTGCTGTCATAGCTATATATGAAGAACGGTCCCTCGGCATGCCTGAACAGGCATGATAAGGGACCGTTTTTTGTAATATATCTTGCAAGCAGGGACCTCGAATGAGGGGCTTATCACCTAAATCAGAGGATTTGGCCAGCCTGAATGAATCAGAACTTCAAGAACGTACCCGTCCGATATTCGCGGAAGGCCTCGTTCACTTCTTCCTCCGTGTTCATGACGAAGGGACCGCGGGCTGCCACGGGCTCCCGCAGCGGCTCGCCTGCGTACAGAACGAAGCGAAGAGGCTCCGCAGCCGCTGCCCGTATTTCGCTAGGTTTTCCGTCGACTCCAGCGCCCAGCCACAACACCTGGCTTTTAGCCGCGTTTACGCCATTGCCTCCGAAGGTTCCGCTGCCCTCAAGGATGTAGATGAAGCCGTTATAACTGCCGGGCAGGTCCTGCGCGATGGAAGCGCCGGGCTCCAGCAGCACCTCGACCATCGTGACCGGAACATGATTTTCGGTGGCAGATACGACATCGCCGGAAGAACCGGAGAAGACTCGCACAACCGCGCCATCCTCTTGTCGGATCGGCATATCCGCGCCTTTCAGGTTCTGGTAGCGGGGAGTCGCCATCTTCTGCTCGCGGGGCAGATTGATCCAGAGCTGGAGGACGTGGGCCGTTACGCCTTCTAACGGCACTTCGTTGTGGATGACGCCGCTTCCCGCCGTCATCCACTGCACGTCTCCAGGCCCCAGCACGCCGCCCTTGGAGAGGCTGTCATAGTGTTCAACGGTTCCATCGATGACAAAAGTAACGGTTTCGATTCCCCGATGGGGATGGTCGTCGAATGAACCGGCCTGGAACTTGTCCTCCATCATCCCGAGAAACGGATCGGCTTTGCTCCAGTTTCCGAATTCGATGACGGGTCCTGAGGCATGGATGGAGCTGTGGCGCCGAAGAACGACATCCCGGACTTCCGTAATATCACGCTGAATGACCGCTAGGTGGTTCATATGTTCTATCATCCCTTCCGAGTTCTGTATTTGAGTTCAGTTTACTAGTAATGTGACTAGTAATCAAGGGGGGGAAGAAAATATCAGATTCTAGTCTTTTTTTGAATCGCCCTCCATATAATCTATCAGGAAGCCGAACTCATAGAAGCGATGGAGGTAGAGTTAATAATGAAAAATATGGTGCGGGTTACATCGATAGCGGTATTCTTCGGCGTTGTGGCAGTGCTGATCATGATCGGCATGGGACTTGAGGTTCAGGCGCCGATGGCAGAATATGCGGAGCAGGCCCCTTTAGCAGCGGCATCCCTGACAGCAGTGCCGGAGCAGAATGTTCAAGCAAAGACCCGGGAGGCAAGCAAGCCGGTCGCTATCAATGCATTCAAGAAACCATCGGCCGTGAACGCCGCACCTGTTCAATATAAGAAGAAGCCTAGCGACAAAACGGTATACCTGACATTTGATGATGGACCATCGGATTTAACGCTCGAGGTGCTGGATATTTTGAAGCGGGAAGGAATCAAGGGCACGTTTTTTGTATTGGGCAAGGAGGCGGAGACCCGTCCCGAAATTATCAACCGCATCTATGAGGAAGGCCATGTGATCGGGAATCATACATATGATCATCGTTATGACGAGCTCTACGGGCATTTTCAGGATTTCTGGGGACAGATCAAGAAAACCGAGGAAATCATCCGTTTGATTACAGGGGAACGGCCGCAGCTGGTCAGAGCTCCCGGGGGGACGGCAGGACATTTTGACGAGGCCTATTTTCAATACATGAAGCAGGGGGGATATCATGTATTCGATTGGAACGTCGACAGCGGCGATTCCAGGTATAGGGGCGTCCCGGCTAAAGACATCGTAAAGGGGGCTACCACGAAAGTGAACGGCAAGGAGGCGATCGTGCTTCTCCATGACGGTAAAGGCCATGCCGAAAGCGTTAAGGCTCTCCCGGACATTATTTCTTATTATAAAAAGCAAGGCTATGCCTTTGACGTACTGTCTCCGGAAACCGAGCCCGTTCAATTTCGTGCTCAGCAGACCGCCCGCAAGGCTTCACAGCCTTCACAGCAGTGGATTCGCGAGCACGTCGCCGTCAACGCCGCGCTATTCGGGACAGGGCGAACGCTGGCCGTGGAATTCGGAGGGCTTGAAACCGCGTTTGCGGCAGGCGAATACAAGCTGGTCGACGGCCGGTTGATGGTTCCTCTGCGCGCTTTGGTGGAGCGGCTTGGCGGAAGCGTATCCTGGAAGTCTCACAACAAGACCGTGCAGGTGACGCTGGCAGGGAATCGCTGGGAAGCCGACCCGGTGGGAGGCTTGCTGTTCCCCATGCAAACCGGCGGCAAGCCGGTGTCCTCCGATGTTCATTTAATCGGCGGCACCGCTTGGATTCCGCTTCGGGAAGCGCTTGACTTTTCCGGTCGACCTGTTACAAGAGTGACATATGAAGAAGGCGAGTATCGCGTTCTAACTTTGTAGTCGAAAATTGTATTTTATGTTTGTAATTATGCTTCACAAGTTATAGACTAGTACTTAGAGATATTTATCACAATCCCTAAGATTGTTTCAGATAAAGGAGGGGGAAGGTTCCCCCTGCTTTATTTTTGGCGATAGTGAGTCACCCATAAGTTCGCACTTTTGTAAGTGATGCATAATAGATACCGGTTATCCCAAAATTAAAGCTAGCCGGTACGATCGTCGCCAAGTTCATCTTGGGAATTCACTTAAAGAAAAGGAGGCAATTCATTATGACAGAAACATCTTCCCCACAGCCGTCCGAAACTCCGGAAAATGTTGTAGGAAACCAAGAAGCTGCGGCGTCCAGCCGTCCTGATGTGCTGCTCGAACAACTGCTCAAGCCCGAGGTTCAGGAATCCCTCACAACTCTCGTGGACAATCTTCCAAAACTTACGGAAATGCTGACCGTCATGACTAAGGCGTATGACTTCGGTAAATCCGTAGCTACGGATCCCGTGCTAGCGGAAGACACCATGGCTTCCCTGAGCGGATTCGCGAAGCCGATCACGACAACAGCAAAAAGCGTTGCATCTGCAGCCATCGAAGCCGGAGACCGCGTACATGCTCAAGGCGACCAAGCTCAGATCGGCGTATTTGGTCTGATGAAAATGCTGAAAGATCCTCAGGTTCAAAAGGGTCTTCGCTATGCTCAGGCTTTTTTGGACGTTCTTAACGAGCGCGACCAACAAAACAAGCGTTAATCCATAAATCATACGAAGAACGGAGGATGGTCATGTCTAAACATATTTTAATTTTGGGCGGAGGCTATGGCGGCTTGCTTAGTGCGCTTTCTGCACGCGAGCATTTTGGTGCTGCCGCAAAAATCACGCTGATCAACCGTTTCCCAACCCATCAGATCATTACGGAATTGCACCGTCTGGCAGCAGGCAACATCGCAGAGAAGGCAGTAGCTTTGCCGCTCGACAAGCTTCTGCGCGGCGCGAACGTTGACCTGCGCATCGGCAACGTTAAGGAAATCAAGCCGGATGAGCGTTCGGTTTCCCTCGACGACGGCGGAAACTTCACTTATGATGCCCTGGTTATCGCACTGGGCAGCGAAACGGCATTCTTCGGCATTCCGGGACTGCAAGAGAACAGCTTCATTCTGAAGTCCGTGAACGATGCTAACCGTCTGCGTGCTCATGTGGAGTCCCGCATTGCGGAATACAGCAAAACCAAAAACAAAGCGGACGCTACCATCGTGGTTGGCGGCGGCGGCTTGACAGGCGTTGAGCTTGTTGGCGAATATGCCGATATGAGAAGCGAGCTGGCTCGCAAATACGGTATCGACCCACAAGAAATCACGCTTTATTGTGTTGAAGCAGCTCCTTCCATTCTGCCGGGCTTCCCAGCTGAATTGGTTGACCGCGCGACAACAAGCCTGCAAAAACGCGGCGTGAACTTCCTGACCGGATTGCCGATTACCAAAATGGACGGCACAACCGTTGAACTGAAAGACGGCAGCACGATTGAAACCAGCACCTTGGTATGGACTGGCGGCGTACAGGGCAACTCCGTTGTGGCTAACTGCGGCATCGAAGTCAACCGCGGACGTGCGGTTGTCAACGAATTCCTACAATCCGCTTCCCATCCTGACGTATACGTTGCCGGCGACAGCGCGGTTGTTATGGGACCGGAAGGCCGTCCATACCCGCCAACGGCACAGCTGGCATGGCAAATGGGCGAGCTGATCGGCTACAACATCTTCGCTCAATTGAACGGCGGCGCACCGGCTTCCTTCAATCCGGTATTCTCCGGTACGCTTGGCAGCTTAGGACGTAAAGACGCCATCGGCACCATCGGCGCCAACAAAACCCAATTGAAAGGTCTGCCTGCAACCTTGATGAAGGAAGCAAGTAACATGCGTTACCTGTCTCACATCAACGGTTTGTTCACGCTGGCTTACTAAGCCTCAGAAGGCGACATTATATCCAAATACAAGAGATGGACCCGGAATTATTCGGGTCCATCTTTTTTTATTGCGCAGCCCAAACATAAGCGCATGGACTTAGGGACAACGTCAGGAAAACATAATACGATGGATACACCCGAAGCGAGGATGCAAGCAGGGAAGGGATTCCCGGGCGCCGCTCCCGTCGGGATGTGGGAGAAGGAGGTAAGAAAGGCAGAATGGATGAGCGTCCAGAGCGAAGAAGAAAGAAGGTCAGATAGTTATGTAAGCGCTATCTCAAATGGTTCGCAATTTTCATTTCATGAAACAGGAGGGAGCATGTATGCGGGGATACCGTCGTCTTCATTCGATCGTGATTCAACTGTTTTTGTTTTTTTTCATCGGCACAACTCTCCCGGTTCTCATCATGGGTTTCCTGTCGTATCACAAATCGGCATCGATCGTGGAGGAGCAGGTCAGTAAAGTGGCTTCCCTCACGATCACCCAAGTCAGCGACAAGCTGAATATGTTCTTCAAGAAACTGGACGACTCCTCGATGATGGTGCTGAACAGCAAAGTGGTTCACGGCATACTGGAGGATCAGGATATCAGTAAATACGACCTGACGTTGAAGGTGAAGGAGGGGAAGGACCTGCTGACGTCCATCATGATTAATTCGCCGGAGATCTTGGACGTATACGTGTTTGACGTGCAGCGGAACAATTCGGTCCTGAGCGCGGATTCCTTGATGTCCATCCCGGACCAGTGGGATTCTCCCTGGTATCGGGCGATACTGGAGGCGAACGGGCAGGCGGTATGGTTCGGCTTGTCGGATACCTCCTACCTGAAGCAAACGGGAATGGGATTTCCTGTGTTCGGGCTGGGCCGGGCCATCCGGAGCTGGGATACGGGGGAGATCGTCGGGGTGATGTTCATCGAAATTATGGGGGATGTCCTGATCGATGAATTAAACCATGTCCAATTCGGCGACACGGGGTATATGTACGTGGCGAATGACGAGAATCGTTACTTTTACCATCCCGATCCATCGATGTACGGGAAGCAGTCCAGGATCAAGCTGCCCTCGGGTTTGACGGAATACAACCTGAATAACAACAAAACGCTGATGATCCCCTCGCGCCTGAACAACGGCTGGCATGTGGTCGGCATGGTGCCGCTTAAGGAACTGACGGCCGATTCCGCCAGTATTAGGAGTTTCACGGTCTGGATCGTATTCGGATCGATTCTGGCCGCGATCGGCATCGGATATTTCATGACGAGGAGAATCGGCAATCCACTCGTTCAGTTGAGCCGCTTGATGCGCAGAAGCGAGGCGGGCGATTTATCGGTCCGCAGCAAGAACGTAGGCCCCAGCGAGATCGGTCAGCTGGGCCGAAGCTTCAACAAAATGATAGAGCAGATCGACCTGCTCATCAGGCGGATCGCCGCGGAGGAGTCCGAGAAGAAAAAAGCCGAAATCCGCGCGCTGCGGTATCAGATCAATCCCCATTTTCTCTACAATACGCTGAACTCGATCCGCTGGATGGCCAAGCTGAATCGGACGAATGACGTGGACCGATCGGTTACGGCCCTGGTTCATCTGCTGGAGGGGAGCCTGGAGCGCAACGGAGTGTTTATAAGGCTTGGAGATGAATTGGAGCTGCTTCGGAAATATATGATCATCCAGAATTACCGTTATGACCACCAAATCGAGCTGTGGATCGATTGCCCCGAGGAAATGGAGGACCTCCACGTTCCTCGGATGCTGCTGCAGCCGATCGTGGAGAATGCGATCTTTCACGGGATTGCCCCGCTTGATGAAGGGGGCGTTATTCAGATCCGGATAACACTGCAGCAGCAGGATGTCATGGTGCGGATCGAGGACAACGGAATCGGCATTAAGCCTGAACGGATCAAGGGACTGCTGTCGTATGAGCAGGATCACTCCAAGCAAGGCATGACCCATATCGGCCTGCGTCATGTTCACCAAACGGTCCAGCTGTATTATGGCAGCAGGTACGGGGTATGGGTGGAAAGCACGGAAGGCGGAGGAACGAGGGTCACGGTCACGTTTGCAAGACAAAGGGGGGACGATTATGTACAGAGTGCTGCTCGTGGATGACGAAGCGATCGCGCGTACGGGACTGCGCTCGACCTTCGATTGGGAGAAATACGGTTACCGGCTTGTCGGGGAAGCCTCCAATGGACAACGGGCCATGAAGTGGATCATTAACGGGGATTTGGACATTCTGATCACGGATATCGCGATGCCTGTCATGGACGGTTTAGAATTAACTCGCCGGACAAGGGAGCTTTGTCCTTGGGTGAAGGTACTGCTGCTCAGCTGTCACAGCGACTTCGAGTTCGTGCGGGAAGGCATCAGGCTTGGCGCATCGGATTATATCCTCAAGCCGACGCTGGACGCGGACTCCCTGGGCACCGTGCTTGATCACATGCGATTGAAGCTGGAAGAGGAGAAGCAGATGCAGCGGATTCTGACCGAGCATGAGCAGCAGCAGCGGCTGAATAAGAAGAAGGCCGCCGGAAAAATGCTCTTTCAGGCGCTGTCCGGTGAGCCGGATGCACTCGCGAAGCTGGAAGCATGGAACCATAACGGCTCGTATCTGCTGGCTGTGCTCCAGCTAGATTCGGATCTGGGCGCTGCTGCGGCCGGCATACAGCCAAAGGATTGGCAGGAGGAGATCGAACGGTTCATGGGGCAGTTATATGACCAGGCGCCGGAGGCGCTGGCAGCTCGGCTGGAAACGGACCGGATCGCGGTCTGCTTACCGTTAAGGGATGAAGCAAACGGGCAGGCTTCAGGGGACGAAGGAGCTATCCGCCTGCCGATCCGGAGCACGATGGGGCTTAGCAGGAGATATAACAGCATGGATAAGCTGCAAGAAGCGTTTAGAGAAGCCGCTGAAAGCCTGGAGGGCCTCTTCTTTCATCCAGATCAACAGATATTGCGGGCAGAGGAGCTTCCCCTGACCGATGCCGATTCGACTCAGGAGCGGCCGGCTGCCGAGCTGCATGCCCTAAGGGCCGCGCTGACCGTCGGGAACATGGACATTAGCGAGGAACGTCTGCAGTCCATTATGCAGCGCTGGCGTCCCGGACGGATGAAGAAGCCGGCGGTCCTCCGGGAAGCAGAGGAGCTTCTGAGCTTGCTTGCTATGTTACATCTTCCCGGCGGTCCGCCGCTTCCGCAGATCGGGGAGGTGGGCAAGCTTCGCTCGGTGGAGGAAGTGAAGAAGCTGGTTCTCCAAGGCTTTCATGCGCTTCGGGAGGAAGCCATGCGCCACCCTGTACCGGAATCCACGCTGCATGAGCGGATCGTGCTGCAGGCCGTCCAATATATTAAGGCGCGCTTTACCGAGCCGATCTCCCTGCAGGAGGTGGCGGACGAAGTGGCTGTCAGCCGCAACTATTTTAGCGAATTGTTTAAGCGCGTCACGGGACACAACTTCATTGACTATGTCATTGATCTCCGCTTGAAACGGGCCAAGGAGCTGCTCTCCACAACATCGCTGCGTGTGTATGAAGTGGCGGATCGTTCCGGATTCAATGACGTGAAATACTTCAGCAAGCTGTTCAAGAAAATGGTAGGCATGACGCCAGCTGAGTACAAGGGACAGCATCGAAAATAAGGGGATTTCACAGGATCGGAAAAGAAGCCACTTTTTCGGAACATAATCCGTTCAAAAGCTTTTTGCCAAAATTTTATAATTAAAGCGTTTACAAAAGCTGTGCCAGCGAGTCCAAATCTGGTTTGAATGGAGGAAATGAAATGACAAGAAAACAGGTGAGAGGGTCATTGCTTGCAATCATTCTTCTACTATCATCCATACTCCAAGCGTGTGGAGGCGGCGGAACATCAGAGGGCGGGGAGTCCGGAAGCGGCGAGAAGGTCAAGATCAAATGGGCGACCTGGGGAAATCCGGGCGAGCTTAGCCGCTTTCAGGAGCTGACGAAGGAATTTAATAAGAATCACTCGGACATTGAGGTCGAATTTATTCCGATTCCGGGCGAGTATGATCAGAAAATATTAACCCAATTAACAGGCGGGACGGCTCCGGATATCTTCTATGCAGGCGACGCCCTGGTCGTGAAACTGATCGAGAATCAGAGCATTGAGAATTTGACGACGTATATGGAAGCTCCGGAAAGCGTGATCAAGAAAGAGGATTATTTCGAAGGCTTGTGGGGCGCAGCCGTTCGGGATGACCAGATCTTCGGGGTGCCTGTGGATTGCAACCCGATGGTGCTGTGGTACAACAAGAAGGTGTTGAAGGAAGCAGGGATAACCGAGATGCCGGCCGATCTTCAGGCGAACGGACAGTGGACCTGGGACAAATTCAAGGAGATGGCGGACAAGATCAGGGACAGCAAAAAGTACGGCTACGTGCTGGATAACTCCTGGAACAGCTACCACAGCTGGGTTACTTCCAACGGCGGCCGGGTGTACGACGACGAAGGGAATTTCGTAGCGGCTTCGGATCCGAAGGCGATGGAGGCTTTCCGCTTCCTGTACGACAACGTGAAATCCAAAAACATCACCTTCTCCGGCACGCTTCCGAAAGGGCAAGGCGGGGATGCCATGTTTATGTCCAACCAGGTCGGATTCGTTGCTGCAGGCCGTTGGTACCTGCCGCTGTTCAAGAAGAATCAAGGACTTGAATATGACGTGGTTACATGGCCAACCAATACCGGCAATAAAATCGAGCCGGCCGGTATCCCGACTGCATACATGGTGATGAACAAGGCATCGAAGAATAAGGAAGCGGCATACACCTTCTTCTCCGAGTACGTTAGCAAAGAAGGCCAACGCTTCCGCCTGCAGGGCGGCGGCAATGCCGTCCCGTCGGTACAGGGAACGGATGAGGTGGTCCTGGAAGGGAATCTGCCGGAGCACGCCCAGTTATTCCTGGACGCGCGCGAGATCGGGTATTCCCTGACTCCGTTCGAGGCGGGCATTCCCGGGCTAAGCCAGGATATAACGTCCAAGTTCGAGGCGCTGTGGCTGAAAGATCAGGAGCTTGAAAGCTCCTTGAAGGATATTCAGGATATGGCCAACAAGAAAATTCAGGATTACAAGAGCGGCAATAATTGATCCAGCTCTGGGGAGGAACGGTGAGATGAAATGAACATGCAGCCTGCAGGAAGCTCCGGAGCCGCTCCTTCTCCGGAGCGGTTTCCGGAGAGGAGAACAACCTTAAAGAGCAAGACGTCCGACGGTTTATGGGGGTACTTTTTTATCTTTCCCCAGATGATCGGTTTGATCGCTTTTTCATTGGTTCCGCTCATCTCGGCTTTTGTCATCAGCATGATGAACTGGGACGGCATGGGGGCGAAGAAGTTTATCGGACTCCAAAATTTCGTGTCTCAGCTTCAGGATGAGGAGTTCCACATCGCTTTGGTGAACACGGTGTATTACACGATTCTGTCGGTGCCGACCGGCATCGTTCTCGCCATGCTGGTGGCGGTGGGCTTAAACCGGGTTCGCGGAAAGATTCTGTACCGGCTGATCTACTTCATGCCGAACATTACGATGTCCGTCGCCGTGGCCGTCGTGTTTATGTGGCTGTTCAACGCCGACTTCGGCCTCATTAACATGTACCTGCAGCAGTGGTTCGGGATAACGGGCCCCTCCTGGCTGACGGATTCCAGGTACGTGATGCCTTCGATTGCCCTGCTGAGCGTCTGGATGGGGCTGGGAGGCAACATGGTGCTGTTCCTTGCCGGACTTCAGGGCATATCGAGAAGCTATTACGAGGCGGCCGAGATTGACGGCGCCGGCAAATGGCAGCAGCTGATCCATATTACGATTCCGCTGCTGTCCCCGACGACCTTTTTCGTAACGATCATGTCCATCATCGGTTCCTTTCAGGTGTTCGACCAGTCGTTTGTCATGACCTCCGGCGGACCGGCGAAGGCCAGCTATACGCTTGTCTATCACATCTACGAGACGGCCTTTGCGGACTTTACCTTTGGCAAGAGCACGGCGTCGGCGGTCATCCTGTTCGTGATGATCCTGTCGCTCACCTTGTTCCAGATGAAGATGTCCAAGCGGTGGGTGCATTACGAAGACTGACGGTTCGAACCTAGGAAGGAGGAAAACGAATGATACATCGGGGATTGAGGATGTCCACCGTGGTGCTGCATATCGTGCTGATTTTAGGCGCCTGCATGATGGCCCTGCCGTTTGTGTGGATGGTGCTCAGCTCGCTCAAGGATTTGTCGCAAGTATTCGTCGTGCCGCCCAAATGGATTCCGGATCCGTTCATCTGGTCCAATTATAAGGATTCGCTGACGGCCCTGCCGTTCGGGCGCGCGTATTTCAACAGCTTCTACATCAATATCATCGTGGTGGTTTCACAGCTGGTTACCTGCTCCATGGCGGCTTATGCTTTTGCCAAAATCACGTTCCCGTTCCGGGAGCCGCTGTTCGTCCTGTTTCTGGCAACGATGATGGTGCCGGGACAAGTAACCATTATTCCGCTCTATCTGATCATGAAAAATATCGGATGGCTGGATACGCATCTGGCAATTATCGTCCCTTCTGCGCTGCTAAACGCATTCGGGGTATTTCTGCTCCGGCAATTCTTCAGGGGCATTCCGAAGGAAATGGAAGAGGCGGCCATCGTGGACGGCGCGAATCGCTGGACGATCTACGCCCGGATCATGATTCCTCTAATCAAGCCGGCTTTATCGGCACTCGGGATATTTACCTTTCTCGGGATGTGGAACAACTTCTTTAACCCGTTGATTTTTCTCAGCAGCACGGATAAGTTTACCGTGCCGATGATGCTGAATTTGTACCGCGGCATGTACGCGACAGATTGGACGCTGATGATGGCGGGGGCTTCCATTGCGCTCGTCCCGGTGCTCATCGTGTATATCATCGGGCAGAAATATATTATTGAAGGCGTTACTTTATCCGGGATTAAGGGATAGGCAAGCTTGAGCAGCCCGTAAGCGGGGTTCCTTTGTACAAAGGAACCCCGCTTACGGTTATTTGTGTTCTGACCAGGATACCAATATAAAGCAGAGGAGCTGCAGTATATTCTCACAGATATACTAGTATGGTAGTATAAGGTAAAATGAGTGCGCTTACATCTGACATATCATGAGGGGGGACGAGGGTGTTGTTCAATGTACTTCTGGTGGACGATGAACCATGGGTTCTGGAAGGACTTCGAACCATGATCGATTGGAACCGGTTTGGATTTCAAATATGCGGAGAAGCCCTGAGCGCTCCGGAAGCGCTAAAGTTAATGGAACAGTTGAAGCCCGAGCTGGTGATGACGGATATCCACATGCCAGTCCTGAACGGCCTGGAATTGATTGAGCACAGCAAACGGATACTGCCTCTTCCTCCGAAATTCGTTATTTTGAGCGGATATGATGATTTTGGATACGCGCATCAAGCCATGCGCCAACGGGTCGCCGAGTATTTGCTGAAACCGATTGATGACGAGGAGATTGAGGCAGTGCTTGCCAAGCTCAGCCATGAGATCCAGGACGAACGAGACGCTGAACGCAGCTACCGGAAGAAAGCCGGCCTTGCCGTCCATTATTTGTTGAACCGGCTCATTCGGGAAGAGTTGAGCCCTGATTTGGCCGAGCAAGCCAGCAATGCGATGCAAATCCAGGGCGAGCCGCTGCTGCAGTGCCTATTGATTGAAACAGGGATTACTGAAACGGGAGTGGATTGGATCGAATGGATGACCGATTACGGGCCCCCGAGCTTACTGGGATGCTTCCAGGACAATAGCGGGAGCATCGGAGTGGTGCTGCATGTCGAGCATTCGACTCCGGATGAGGTCATGGAGACTGCGCTGCAGTTGCAGTCTGCTCTGGCCCGGGAGCTTGAAGGGCCGGTTATCGTGGCGTTAAGCGGCACAGGGGAGGGAATCCAGGCGATCGGAAAGCTTTACAGGCAAAGCGCGGAGGTGCGCGACGATAAGCGAAGCCAAGGCCGAAGCGGCGTGTTTTGTTGCCAAGAACCGAGAGGAGCCGAGCGGCTCCGGGGACTTCCCTGCGGATGGATGGACGAATTGCTTTCCATGATTATGGCGGGGGAGCATGCGTCCATCGAGTCATGCTTGGCGCGGATTTTTACGGCCATGCCCGATCATCTCCTCCACCTGAGGGCTTTTCAAGCCGATGTGGCCGATCTGGAATTGAAGCTGTGTCGAAGAATCGCGGAAATGAATGGAGATCCGGATCTATTCATGAACCGGCTGCAAAGGAAGCTTGGTCATCTGAGTGATGCTTGCCATAAAGCGCCATTGAAGAATTATATGCGGTTGCTCGCGTTTGAGGCCGCTTCGCAGCTGGAAGAGTTAAGCAAGCTTAACGAGCACAACACCATTTTTCAAGTGATTCAGTATGTCGACCGGGAGTACCGGAGCAGGCTTCAGCTTCAGGATTTGGCACGACATTTCCATATGAACGCCACCTATTTGGGGCAGCTGTTCAAGAAGCATGCTGGCAAGCCGTTCAAGGAATACCTGAATGACAAGCGGATCGAGGAGGCCAAGCTGCTGCTGAAACGGAGCGGAATGAAGGTTTCCGAGATTGCGCTCCATGTCGGGTTCCCGAACGCGGACTATTTTATCCATAAGTTTAAGTTGACAACCGGGATTCTGCCCTCGAATTACAAGAATCATGTTGAAAGCAAGCAGCGCTAAACCGGGAGGGTGCCTTCATGAAGAGAGTGTTCAGGCTGGGGAATTTCGTGAACGATATTCCGTTGAAAACTAAATTTTTTCTTATTTTTGTCATTGGTGTACTGCTGCCTATTCTGGTGGTCAACCTCATCTTTATGGATCGGATGTCGGAGCTGATCCGGGAGAGAGAGGAGCAGAACCTCGATATCTCGATGGAGCGGGCTAGGAAGGATATTCATAATTTCATCGACGGCGGGGTGGCTGTAAGTCATGCGCTGAGTACAGATAAGACCCTTTACGAAATGCTCGATCGCGAGTATGAGTCCCAGCTGGACTTCTACGAAACCTTTGATGAGCAGCTCCGGAATCGGGTAACGAGCTACATACCGGTTAACAACCAGATTCAGCGGATTAGCATCTTCACCGAAAATTCCACCATTGTGTCCGGCGGCAATTATCATGTGATCAACGATAATGTGCTCGAGAGCGATTGGTATGCGTTGTGGAAGAGCTCGGCCCATCCGGTGCTGGTGGCGGCATACAGGGCTACGGAGGCAAGCAATTCGGCTTCGACGGTTCCGTATTTAAGCGTCATTGAGAAGATGGATTATTTTGATAGCTATTCCACTTATGAGAAGCTGCTTCGCATCGACATCGACCTGAGCAAGATCTATGACGTTATTGTACGGGAACGCGATTATCTGGATATGTATTTGGTGAACGAGAACAATGAGATTATTATGTCGGCCAGCAGCGGTTATGAAAGAGGGAAGTACAGCGCATATTCGAAGCTTGACCTGGAGCAATACGATGAAGAGGATCGGCATGTGTTCTCAATCGGAACGGCCAGGTACGTGAAGGGGTGGAAGCTGATCGGCATCAACCGGGGGAGCCGGATTACGAGCGCCATGCTGGATATGCAGCTGTTTACCGTTGTATTGGCAGCGGTTGTTACGCTGGTTGCGGCGGTCTTTATTACCGTTATGCTCCGGTCCTACAATTACCGGGTGAAGCGTTTGTCCCGTCATATGCAGAAGGTGAGCAACGAGAAATTCGACTTGATTGAACTGGACGAAGGCCGGGACGAAATCGGCGGACTCATCCGGAATTTCAATCAGATGACAGCGAAGATGAACTCCCTGATCAACAATGTGTACAAGCTGGAGATTCAGAAGAAAAGCCTGGAGATGGAGCGGGTTCGGGCTGAATTGAACTTTTTGCAGAGCCAGATGAATCCCCATTTCCTGTTCAATACCCTGAATGCGATATTGGTGGTCTGCACGAAGAATCGATACACGGATGTGACGGATATTATCAAAAGCTTGTCCAAGCTGCTTCGCAGACTGCTGAGCTGGAGAGAGGATTTGGTCTCCGTGGAGGAGGAAATCAGATTTATCGAAATGTATCTCAAAATCGAAAAATTCCGCTTTCGGGATAAATTCGAATATCAATTCAACATCGATATGGAAGCGCTTCATTATAAAATTCCGAAAATGAGCATTCAGCCGCTCGTTGAGAATGCATGCAAATATGGCCTGCAGGCGATGGATGGAGCGGGTCTGGTGACCATAAGCGCTTCGGTTGCCCGTGATTATCTTCGCATCGTCATTACGGATAGCGGTAAGGGCATTGAGCAAAGCAAGCTACGGGACATTATTCTCTCGGTTCGCAACGAGCAGTTCTCGGGCAACAGCTTCGGCATTCGAAACGTATATCGGCGGCTGGAGCTGTACTACGACGATCATGTCATTTTCAACATTGCCAGCACCCCGAATCAAGGGACAACCGTTTCATTCGAGATTCCGATCCGGCTGTTGGAGTCTCGGGAGCATAAAGGCGGAGAGGGGGAGAACCATGCCTTTCAAAGTGCTGTTGATCGATGACGAACCGGTTGCGCTGGAAGGGCTGGCGCTGTGGATCGATTGGGAACGCTTGGGGTTTAGCGTCTGCGGAACCGCGGGCAACGGAGTGGAAGGCTTGAAGATGATTCATGGGCTTGCGCCGGATTTGGTCATTACCGATGTAAACATGCCGCTAATGGACGGGCTTCATATGATTGAAACCTGGCAGCAGCATCACCGGGATAGCGGTGTGAAATTTGCCATCATGAGCGGCTACAGTGAATTTGAATATGCAAGGAAGGCATTGCGGCACGGCATCCATCACTACATGCTGAAGCCTATTATTGCAGAGGAAGCCGAAGAGGAGCTCGGCAAGATTCATGCTGAGCTGATGCAGGAGCATCGCAGATTAAGCCTGAGCGCGATTGCTAAGAGGGAAGAGGATGTTTCGTTGATCATGCAAACGCTCTTGGAGATGCCGCTTAGGGCTAGCGGCCTGTCGAGGCTTCAGGTTATATCCTCCGCCCATCAAGAGTGGAACGTATGTCTGATCCAAGCAGAGCCTGACTTGTTTCCTGACGTCAAGGAAACCGTCGCCCGCTTGTCAGCCCACGCGAATTCGGAGTATGTCATCGATCTGGAATCGAACCGGCTTGGTTTGGTGAACGGTTATTCCCCTGACAACGGGAGCGTACCCTCAGGCACGATCCGCGAGCTGGTCCGCCATTATGCAGGACAGCGGCTGTTTATGGCTGTAGGAGAAGGCCAGCAGTCTCTGGTGCATATCCGTCGCTGCTACGAAACTGCCAAGGAAGCCATCGAGCATCAATTTTACGATCCGGCGTACGGCGGGATGATTTCATATGAAGAGGTACGGGATCGGCCGTTTCATTATCGTTATCCCACGAACCTGATGGATGATGTCATCAGGTCCGTGGAGCTCCTCGACAAGAAGGGATACCGAGAGGCTGCCGGATTGGCTGCGTCCAGGTTTGCGGAGCAGCGAATCGCGCCGGGGATCGTGAAGAAAATGGTGATCCATGTTTTGTATAAAATCATGGATTTGGTGAGGGAGGCGGAAGGTGCGGAAGCTCGAATCCTGGCAGCCAAATCCAATGCAGCTGGATTAACGGACGGAACCTTCCATTTGAACGACTTGATGGGAGAGCTGCTGCGCTTCGGGGAAGAGTGCATCGAGCTTCTTCTCAAGGAACAGGCCCGGCATTCGCAAGGCGTAATCCAGGAGATTAACGATTATATTCGGCAGCAATACCGCGAGAATCTGACCATTAAGCGATTGGCGGAGCTTTTTTATCTGCATCCCGTCTATCTCGGCCAGCTGCTGATGCGTAAGAATGGGATTGGCTTCAACGAACTCATACATAATTTGCGGATTGAGGAAGCGGCCACGCTGTTGAAGCAGAACAAGCTGAAGAACAGCGAAATCGCCGAAAGGGTCGGCTACACCCACTACAACCAATTCCTTAAGCATTTCGAAAAAAGATGGGGCATGGCACCGAATGAGTTCAAGAAGAGGATGTTCTAAAGTTTTTAAGGTTAATGCTTTAATTATAGTATAGTCCGCCTTTGAAAGCGCTTTTAAAATAAAGGAAGGTTACACGAAGAGGCGTATCGACCAAGGATGTAACCACATTATGACGGAGGTGCTTTTATGGGGGGTAAGACAAAATCATGGCTTCGGCTCAGCACGGTGTTGCTGTTGTCGCTTTGCATCGTCCTTACGGGCTGCGGGGGCGGAAACGGGAATAGCGGGGCCCAGCCGGAAGCAAAGGACTCCGCAGAACAAACAACACCCGGGACGGACGGGGATAAGATCGAACCATTTGAGGTGAGTGTTTTTATCGGTCAGCCCGACCAGCAACCAACACCTGACAACAAGATTTATAAATTAATCAGGGAAAAGACAGGAGCATCCTTCAAATTCGAGTTCCTGGCAGGCGATATTGACCAGAAGCTCGGCGTTATGATTGCAGGCGGCGATTATCCGGACATGATGACAGCGAATCAAAAGCTGACAGCTGCCGGTGCCTTTATCCCGCTCGAGGATTTGATTGAAGAACATGCGCCAAACTTGAAGAAGCATTATGAGAAGTACTGGAACATGATGAAAGACCCGAATGACGGTCATATTTACAATCTTCCAAACTACGGTGTAACGAATGCGGACGTTAGCTCGTCTTGGTATTCGGGCCCGGCTTTCTGGATTCAGAAGGACGTGTTGGCAGAGGCGGGATATCCAGAGGTTAAAACCTTGGATCAATATTTTGACTTGATTAAACAATACAAGGAAAAGCATCCGACCATCGACGGTACGCCGACGATCGGCTTTGAAATTCTGAACTATGACTGGAAAAACTGGGGGCTGTTCAATGCTCCTCAGCATTTGATCGGTCATCCGAACGATGGCGGTGTGGTCGTTAAAGATGGCAAGGCGGAAATTTTTGCCGATAAGGACTATGCCAAACGCTATTATAAAAAGCTGAACGAGATGAATACCCTGGGCATCATCGACAAAGAAACGTTCACTCAAAACTTCGACCAGTATATGGCGAAAATCTCCAGCGGCGCAGTTCTTGGTATGTTTGACCAGCACTGGAACTTCCAAAGCGCAGAAAACGCGCTGATTACCCAGAAGAAAGATGAAAGAACATATGTTGGTCTTCCGCTTGTATTTGATGAAAGCATCCGGGATCATTACAAAGATCGTCCGGCTCTAAACCTCAATAACGGATTCGGGATTACGGTCAATGCATCCGAAGAGCAGGCTATCAGAATTATTAAACTATTGGATACGCTGATTCAAGAAGATTGGCAAAAAATCTTGGCCTGGGGGATCGAAGGGGAAGATTACATCGTCAAAGATGGCCGATTCATGAAAACGCAAGAGCAGCGCGATCAGTTTACCGATGCAACCTGGAAGCTCGCGAATAAAGCCGATTCCTTCTACGGCCAAGCCCCAAAAATGGAAGGTTTATTCTCGGATGGCAACGCTACAGATGCGGCTGCCCAGCCTGAAGAAATTCTGGCAGGCATGAAAGAGTATGACAAGAACTTCCTCGCCCAATATGGATTCAACAGCTATGTCGACTTCTTCAGTCCGGCTCCCGAGAACGACATCGCTTACCCCGCATGGTCTGTCGACCTGGTAGACGGATCTGAAGCGAAAATCGTGAATACGAAGCAAAATGAGTTGTCCACGAAGTACTTACCCAAAGCCATTCTTGCTAAACCGGAAGAATTCGACAGCGTCTGGGATGAGTACGTCACTGATATCCGCAAGCTCAACATCAAGGCTTATGAAGATCGGATTAATGAAGTGCTGCAATGGAGAAGAGACACTTGGTCTGTTAAGTAAGGCAACGGAAGGTACATGAATCGTAAACGGGGAGGCTTCATGCCTTCCTTGTTTACGAAATATGGGGTTTTGGGGAGAACAAACTTATGGAAGAGACCTTTGTCAAAGACTCTGCCGTCCGGAAGCCTAAGACAAACAAGAAAATCACCTGGGCCGTACTCAAAGAACAGAGACAGTTGATCTATATGTCGGTGCCTCTGATGGCTTACATCATCTTGTTTGCCTATGTTCCTATTTGGGGATGGACCATGGCTTTCCAGGACTACAAGCCGGCTAGAGACTTTAGTGAACAGAAGTGGGTAGGCTTTAAACATTTTGAATTTCTTTTTAAGGACGATAGTTTCCTGCAAGTGCTTCGCAATACGCTCGCAATGAGTGTTATCAATATGATTCTCGGCTTTACGACTGCAATTATCCTTGCATTGTTACTGAATGAAATCCGGAAAGTATTTTGGAAAAGAACCGTACAGACGATCTCCTATCTTCCGCACTTTCTATCCTGGATCATCGTAACCGGGATTGTGGCGACGAGCTTGGCTTCGGACGGAATCATCAATGATGTCCTTATGAAGCTGCATCTCATCAAGGAGCCGATCCAATGGCTCAGTGAGGGCAAATACTTCTGGGGAATCGTCGGAGCGTCGCATGTTTGGAAAGAAGTCGGCTGGAATACGATTATATATTTGGCTGCGATGGCATCCATCGACCCGGCGCTTTATGAGGCTGCCGATATGGACGGGGCAAGCCGCTATCGGAAAATGTTCCATGTTACTTTGCCGGGCATTAAGCCAACGATCATTATTCTGTTGATCATGCAGGTCGGTCACATTCTGGAAGCAGGCTTCGAGGTTCAATACTTGCTGGGCAACGGTCTTGTTGTCGACTGGTCGCAAACGATTGACATTTTCGTGCTGAAGTACGGGCTTGCCCAAGGCAATTACTCATTAGCAACGGCTGCCGGTATATTTAAAACGGTCGTTAGTGTGACGCTGTTATTGATTGCAAACGGAGTCGCGAAACGGCTAGGGGAAGAGAGGCTGCTATAATGGCAAATCAAACAATCAGCCCTGGGCCAGCAACTGCTGCCGCAGCGCCTAAATCCGTCAGAAAAAAAAGAGTAGAGCCGATCCTTTTTAATACATTCAATACCTTGTTTATGATTGGTCTTGTCGTTGTCACATTATATCCGTTTCTGAACACGATCGTCGTTTCCCTGAATGCGGGGAATGATACGATCCGGGGCGGAATCTATCTCTGGCCGAGGGAATTTACCTGGCAGAACTACAAGGCGGTATTCGCTTCGGGAACGATATATGACGCGTTCTGGATTTCCGTGGCAAGAACAGTGCTTTCAACGCTGCTGAATCTGGTCTTGACCACGATGCTGGCGTATACGCTGAGCCGTCGGGAATATGTATTCCGCAAGCCGATTACATTGATCTTTATTCTGACGATGTACTTTAACGCAGGCTTGATTCCTGGATATTTCTTGATGAAGGACTTGCACCTGCTGAATTCGTTCTGGGTATATGTGATCCCGTCGATGATCAGCGCATTCAATATGATCGTTATCCGGACGTATATCGGAACGATTCCGGAAAGCTTGGTCGAATCGGCAAGAATTGACGGAGCCGGAGATTTTAAAATCTTCATCCGGATCATCTTCCCGCTGTGTAAGCCGGTGCTGGCAACCATTGCGCTGTTCGTGGCCGTGGGGGCTTGGAACTCCTGGTTCGATGCATTCATCTATACCTCCTCCCGCCAAGAGCTGAGCACTTTGCAGTATGAGCTGATGAAGCTGCTGTCATCCAGTATGAACGCGAACAGCAACCCGGCAGTGGCTGCCGGCGCAGGGATGACGCAGGACGCTGCGGTGAACATGGTAACGCCGATTTCGATTCGCGCTGCCGTAACGGTCGTGGCATCGGTTCCGATTCTGCTGGTTTATCCGTTCATGCAGAAATATTTCGTAGTCGGATTGAACGTGGGCAGCGTCAAGGAATAATCCAGCTTTCGCTATATGACAGACCATAAATGCAACCAATGAGGAGGCAAGCATTTCGTGTCTAAGAGAACACTCATTAGGAGGATCAGCCTGATGCTGATCGCGTTCATTCTGCTCATTCCGCCTGGCTGGAGCGCGGCGGCAGTTGAACCGGCCCAGCCGCCCGCTGATCAGGATATTGTGATTCACCATCATTTCGATGGCGGGACGGAGGGGTGGTTCAAACGGGGGACGGAGACGGTGACTTCCGCTACCTATGCTTATGAAGGGACGGGGAGCCTGCTGACGGAGGGAAGGACGGCGAACTGGAACGGCCCGGGGTTTAATCTATCCGCCACGAATCGGCTGGACAAGGGGGCTACCTATGAAATTTCCGCATATGTCCATCTGAAGGAAGGCACCCAAGGGTCTCAGAAGCTTCAGCTTGCGATGCAGCAATCCGGAGCCGAGCCGGAATACGTGAACTTCAGCAGCCCGGTCGACGTAACCGCCGACGGGTGGGTGGAGGTAAAAGGCCGTTATAAATACGATGCTAATGCTTCGGCCCTGCAGGTTTATTTGCAGAGTCCGAGCAGTCCGGACGCCGCTTATTATATGGACGAATTCAAAGTCCGGCTGATTGAGCCGGCAACGGACCCGGGCGGTGGGACGCCGGGAGAGCATACGGTCGTATGGGATTTTGAAGACGGAACGACGATGGATTGGGGACCACGCGATTCGGAGACCGTAGAAGCTGTGCCAGAAGCAGCCCATAGCGGCGGCTACGGCTTAAAGGTCCATGATCGGACGAACAGCTGGAACGGGCCCAGCCAGGATGTCAAAGACATCATGGCGAGCCAAAAAACGTATACGATCTCAGTCTATGCCAGGCTTGAGCAGGCTCCTGCCGCGGCGGTCAAACTATCGCTTTCGATGGAGAATAAAGCGGCGGGCGCGGCAGAGACGTCCTATACGACCCTCGCCTCAGCCTCCGCGAGCGGCACGGAGTGGGTGGAACTGAAAGGAACGTTCGGCTTCAGCTCGGATATGGAAACATTGAAGCTCTACGTGGAGACCTCGGATCTTTCCAATTTCTATGTCGATGACATTAAGCTCGCTCTGCCGGGCTCCATTCAGAATGATATTCCCGCACTGAAGGATGTGTATCGGGAGTATTTCGAGATCGGGGCAGCCGTGGAGCCTAAGCATCTGTCGGGCGTCCACAAGGAGCTTCTGGATTATCATTATAACTCGCTTGTTGCCGAGAACGTAATGAAACCGGAATCTCTCAATCCGAGAGAGGGAACCTATAACTTTGCCAACGCGGATCTGATCAGGGATTATGCCAGGGATCATGGCATGAACCTCCGGGTCCATACGCTGCTGTGGCATCAGCAAGGCGCCGAATGGATGCTGAAGGACGACAAGGGCCAATATCTTGAAGCCACGCCGGAGAACAAAGCGCTCGTCCTTCAGAGGCTGGAAGCTTATATCCATGAGGTGGCCGGCCGCTACAAGGGAGATGCCCGCGATTGGGACGTCGTGAATGAGGTCATTGACGAAGGGCGTCCGGACGGCATGCGTGACAGCCAGTGGTACCGGATAACGGGGCTCGACTATATCCGGACCGCCTTTCATGCGGCGCGAGATGCAGCCGGACCCGAAGCCAAGCTGTACATCAACGATTACAGCACGCACAACCCGAAGAAACGCGATTATTTGCTGAATCTCGTAAAACAGCTGAAGGCGGAAGGCGTTCCGATCGATGGCGTTGGCCATCAAACGCACATCAATATCAGCGGGCCGTCCATCCAGCAAATCTCGGATTCCATCCGGATGTTCGGCGAGGCAGGATTTGATAATCAGCTTACCGAGCTGGACGTCTCGGTGTACACGAACAATACCGACGCCTTCCAGACCGTTCCTCAGGAATTGCTCGACAAGCAGGGCTATCGGTACAAAGAGCTGTTCGAAGAATTGAAGCGGCTGGACCAAATGGGCGTTGATGCAGGCGTGGAGGGCGGCTGGATCAGCAATGTCACCCTTTGGGGGATTGCAGACGACCATACCTGGCTGCATGACCGTCCCGCGGGGACGGGCCGCCAGGATGCCCCGTTTCCTTTTGACAAGCAATATCAGGCCAAGCCAGCTTATTGGGGAATGGTCGATCCCTCCAGGCTAACGATTGTGAGAAAAACCGGGACGGCTGTGGAGGGTAAGGCCGTCATCGACGGACAACCGGATGTTGCCTGGAATCTGGTTCCTGCACTTAAGACGGAGAAGCTAGGAGCGTTGTCTGCCGAATTTAAGACGCTATGGGACAAGGACCATATCTATGTCAGCGTTGACGTGAAAGACGGATCGATAGCCCCGGGGGATCAGGTTGATATCTTCGCGGTGGTGAACGGTACCCTGCAAGAAGCCCGGATTCAGCGTGGAGCCGCCAACACGGCAGAGACCGCGGGAGGTTACGCGGGGGAGGCCCTTCTCCAGCTACACGGAACAGGGGCATTGGGCAGCGACATTTATTTCGATGTCAGGGTAACGGATTCCGGTTCGGATGACGGTTCCGAGCATGGCAAGAACGGAGCGGTGGTGTCCTGGAGCGATCCAAGGCATGCCCAGGAGAGCGATCAAGACGGACTCGGCATTCTTACGCTCGCAGCTGCGCCGAAATCGGCCCAGGCCTTCTACGGCACCCCGAAGGTGGACGGCGAGCTGGACGGCATCTGGAGGGGAGCCGCGGAACTGGCAACCGATGTGTGGGTCGAGGGTAACAGCGGCGCGACCGCAACATTCCGGACGCTATGGGATGAGAATTACCTGTATGTTTACGCCATGGTTAGCGACAGCTTGTTGTCGGATGCAAGTCCCAACGTATGGGAGCAGGATTCGGTAGAGATTTTTGTGGACCAGAATAATGGAAAGACGGATGCTTACCAAGAAGATGATGGACAGTACCGGATGAGCTTCAACAATCTGCGTTCCTTTGGCGGTTATGCGGGCGAGGATAACTTCACTTCGGCAGCGAAGGTGATCGACGGGGGATATGTCGTTGAAGCAGCGATCCGCCTGGATAAGATCAAGCCTGAGAAAGGGACGGTCATCGGATTCGATTTGCAGGTGAACAACGATGAAGACGGCCAGGGTACAAGAGACAGCGTGGCCATCTGGTCGGATCCGTCGGGCCAGTCCTATCAGAACACGTCCAGGTTCGGCGTGCTGGAATTCACGAAGAGCTCCGCTCCAGGCGGAGGAGACGGAAACGGCGGAGAACATAACGGCGGCGGTGACGGAGGAAGCGGAGCAAACGCGGGCGGCGGGGGAAGCAGCACAAGTCCAGCTCCAAACACGCCTTCACTCGAAATCCGGAACAACGACGGGCGGATTCTCGCTGTTCTCTCGAGCCAAGTCCTTCAGCAGGCATTGGATAGGGCGGCAGCCGGTGTGGAAGGGCCGAAGCGAGCAATCGTGGATATCCCGGCTCAAACAGAGGCCCAGTCCTACGAAATTCAATTGCCGGGCAAGTGGCTGCTGGGGAACTCGGAGGTTGTGTTGATCCTCCAAACGGAGTTCGGCGCACTGGAGCTGCCAAGCGCATGGGTTCGGGGAGCCGGAGTAAAGGATACGGAAACCGTCACGCTGCGTCTGGCGAAAGCTTCGGGCAGCAATTGTGCTGCAGCCCTTCGCGAGGAGATCGGTGATCGTCCGGTGTTCCGGGTAGAGGTTCTTGCCGGCGACCGGGCCCTGTCGTGGAAATCGGGGAAAGCTCGCCTGATCTGGTCGGTGCCTTACACACCAACCAAGGAAGAGCTGGCACAACCGGATCATATCTTTGTCAGGGAGATCGATGCCAACGGGCAAGGCGGGCCTCTTGCTGACAGCCGTTATGATGCGAAACAGGGGATCGTTCGCGCAGCGCTGCCCCATGGCGGCACGTTTGCAGTCGCTTCCGCATTTAAAGCGTTTCATGACCTGAAGCATGTGCCGTGGGCGATCGATGCGATCGAAACGATGGCCTCCCGCGGATTTATCCAAGGGGTAAGCGAAACGCTGTTCGATCCGCAGAACGAAATCACCCGGGCCGAATTCCTCGTTATGCTCGTACGCGTGCTGGAGCTGGAAGGCCCGAGCGAAGGCCGGGCAGCATTCGGAGATGTTACGTCTTCGGCCTATTATTACAAACACGTGCAAATCGCCGCAGAGCTTGGGCTCGTTCAAGGCGTCGGCGGAAATCGTTTCTCGCCGGACACGCCGATGACGCGCCAGGACATGATGCTGGTAACGCATCGTGCCCTGGAGGCGGCAGGCAAGAAGCTGGAAGGCGAAGGGGCGCTGGATGCTTTTGCCGATGGGGATGAGGTTGCCGAATATGCCAAATCGAGTGCAGCTGTGCTTGCAGGGTCGGGCATCGTGTACGGCATGAACGGCAAAATCTCCCCGAAGGCTTACTTTACGCGTGCCCAGGCAGCCGTGATTCTGGAACGGATTTGGAATTGGGAACGGATTAAGACCGTGAATCGTTAATGCGATGATCGGACGTAAACGATGAAAAGCAGTATGTGCGTATGAATGAGATGGAGGCCACCCGTAGCAACGGGCTGGCCTTTTTCGTTCGAATCCTCAGGCCAGGCGGGCGGCGCGCTATGAATCATGCGGGACAGGCGAATCCTTTTCTAGCAAAAGACGTCTATCTTCGTGCTTTCTTGGAAAACCTATTCATAGATTCAAGATTCTAAGCTAACGCTATTAAATAAATCTATGAATATGGGTTGGAGGTTGATGTTCTTGTATCGTTCATCTGTTCATGCTGAAGAAGCCGATCATCCGGAGTGGGCGCCAGATCTTCTGGGGAGGGTTACCAAACGGATTGGCAGCGTCATCGTCGGACATGAGGAGCAAATCTCGTTAACGATGATTGCCTTGCTGGCAGGGGGCCATGTGCTGCTGGAGGACGTGCCGGGAGTCGGGAAGACCATGCTGGTGAAGTCGGTGGCTGCGTTAATCGGCTGTGATTTCAGCCGCATTCAGTTTACTTATGATCTGATGCCAGGGGACATCACGGGCGCATCGGTCTATTATCCGCACACGGGAGAATTTGTATTTAGGCCCGGACCGGTGATGTCCAATATCGTGTTGGCCGATGAGATTAATCGGGCATCGCCGCGGGCGCAATCCGCGCTGCTGGAGGCGATGGAAGAGGGGCGCGTCACCGTGGACGGCCATACGTATCCGCTGCCTGCCCCGTTCTTCCTGCTGGCAACGCAAAATCCTTACGAATATGAAGGCACAAGCCGCCTTCCGGAGGCGCAGCTTGATCGTTTTTTGATGAGATTATCGCTGGGCTATCCCAACATGGAAGGCGAATTGGAGCTGCTGGAGCGGGGAATGGGCAGTTCCAGACTGGATGATCTGAAGCCGATCATGATGGGCTCCGAGCTCATCCGGATGCAGCAGAGCGTTGCCCGCGTCTTCGTGGATGACACCATCAAACGCTACATGGTCAGTGTGGCCGATGCTTCCCGAAGGCAGCAGGGCGTATCCCTGGGCATCAGTCCGAGAGGGACATTAGCGTGGCTCCGTGCTTCGCAGGCAGCTGCATTTTTGACAGGACGAATGTATGTCATCCCGGATGACTGCCTGCGCGTTGCCGTACCGGTGCTGACCCACCGGATTCAGCTCGGTCATGATGCACGCGCAGCCGGCGTGAGTCCTTACGAAATGGTAGAGTCCATCATTACGAGGTTTGATCTGCCGCGCCAGCGCAGCCGGAAGGGAAGCACCTCATGAGACGGCGTCTGCTGGAATGGTTGAGAGGCATAGCCATCTGGTCGGTGTCTTTGGGGCTTTATCTTTGGTTAGGCGGGGAATCGCTGCGGCTTGTTTGGTGGGCATCCACGATTTTATTGCTGGGAGGGGTTATGACGAGCTTGCTCGGTCCGACCCGAATCACCATCTCGCACACAAGCTCCCCTTCAAGCATACAGGCTGGAGACTCCGTCCAGATGACGGTTCATGTTGCCTATCGTTGCATTCTTCCCCTGCCATGGCTTATCATCACCGACCGTATCGGCAGCAGGACATATCGCAAACTGCTGTTCCCGGGCATGCGGCGAAGGCTTGCGTATACCTACCGGCTGAACCAGGTTCCCCGCGGAGTCTGGTCTTCGATCTACAGCGAGGTGGAATGGGGCGATCTGTTCGGCTGGTTCAGGACAAACCGAAGTCTGCTCAGCGATTCGGGCGGCCTGATTGTGCTGCCTAAGCCGGCGGAGTGGCCTGTGGCCGAGATGCCTGTGCATGGAAGCGATATGGATACGGAAGATGAACGCGTACGCTTCAACGTTTGGAATGAAATGATAGGATCGGGCGTGCGCGATTATGTTCCAGGGGATCCCATGAATCGGATTCATTGGAAGAATTCCGCGAAGCTTGGCCGCTTGCAATCTTTTATGCCTCATGAGGGCTTTGGAGCAAGGCAGGGCGTTGTGCTGGATACATCGCTCCAAGGGTATGAGGGCCATGAAGCCCGGAAACCGCAGGAAGAATTTGAAGAAGCGGTATCGGCCGCAGCTGGAATGGTATCCCGGCTTATACGCTATAGAATCCCCTATCAATTATGCATGGATGGGACGGATTTAGAGGGTCCATCGATTGAACGCAAAGGCGGGTCCGAAGGGCAGCCGGATTCGTTGGTGCCTCTGGCCTCTGTTCAGCTAACCGGGAATGATCCGATGCGGAACCGAAGATTCCAGCAATCCTTCAATCCCTCGCAAAAGAATACGGATTGGGCTATCATCACCGGGTACTTCCATCAGGGCGCCGCTGACGCCGGGATAAGCCTCCTGAATGCGGGCTGCAGAAAGGTGACCATTTATTGCACGCAAAGCGTAAGCCGGTTGAAATCGGCTGAAAGCACATCGGCGGCTCCGCCGGAGAATCAGGCGCATCCGCCGTGGGCGCGGGAATTTTTCGGCAAAGGCGGGAAGCTGATGTATGTACATGAAAAACTAGCAGTAGAGGTAGAGCACCCTATCCGGATCGGAGGTGCCGTCCATGACAGGACCGGGCAGCTCGCCCGTTAGGGCTGGCGGCAATCGGGAAGCCGGGTCATTCGGATCACGGAGTATGCCTTCGGTATTCGTTTCCAGATGGTCGCACGGAACGCTGCTTCATCGCATATTAATCACGCTGCCGGTGGCGGGACTTCTGTCAGAGTGGCTCTTGCCCCTTCGGAATGCGGGCGAAACAGGCGGCCGGTTTGTGCTGGAAACCTTATTCCTATGGGCTTTATTTCTGCTGCTTCAAGGGTTGTTTACATGGAGGGGCTGGGTGTGGCTGCCGCTGAACGCCGGGCTGGTGGTTTGGCTTTGTTCCCGGTTGTTTGAATATAGCGATCCGCTCGCATGGCTGTCCGATTACGCTTCGCTGATACTTCCAGGCGACGCTTCGGCTTTAAGAAATGCGTGGGAGTTTACGATCTTAAGCCAGGAAACGAGGACGATCATCCTGCTTGTCGGCTGGGGCATCATGGTATCCGCAGTGCATATGCTGGCTCTGTATCGCCGGACCGTTTGGCTGTTTGGCGGTTCGACGCTGGTTTATTTGGCGGTGCTGGAGTCTGCCATGGAAGAAAGCGTCTATGGGGATATGCTGCGCGCGGTGCTGTACATGTTGCTGGCCCAGGGCATGATGCTGATCCTTAAGCTGAAGCAGGAAACCGTGGAGGGAACCTCTTCGGAAATGGACCTCCCCGAACCCATGCGAACCGCCCGCTTGTCCGGGCTGCCTGTGCTGCGCTGGAGCCTGTTTGTGCTGCTGGCCTCCGTTCTGATCGCGGGGATTACCCGAGTAGGAGGGGGATTGGGCGAGCCTTCGCCAGGCATGGGATTGAGTGTGGCGGAAATGGCGGAACGACTGGCGGGATGGGGGGATCGGCTCCGCGGAAATGCGGAACCGTCGATTCCTGCCTCCCAGGTTGCCGGATATGCTTCCCAAGGAGAAGATTTGGGAGGCCCTCTGACGCTCAGCGATGCATTGTATTTTACGGCGCAATCGCCTGTACCGACGTATTGGCGCGGAGACACGTATAATCGATATGACGGCCGAAAATGGGATGCCGATCCCTCCATCCGCAAGCCGGTCAAGCTATCGGAGGACCTGAGCGGTTTCCTGCCGTATTGGGAGCGTCCTTCTGGAGAGACGATCGAGCAGTCGCTGACTTTTGTACAGGAGACCTCCGTCCCATCTTTGCTGTCGGGAGGTATTATTACCCGCGTGAAGGAGATGCATTCTTCCAAAGAGCGAGGTGCGCCAAGGTTGGCCGTCGACAGGCTGTCCGAAACGATTTCCTTGCAAGGCGGGAGGTCGGTGTCCGGTTATACCGTAGAAACTTTATACGCGCAGCCGGAGGAGCAAGCGCTCCGCAGGGCGAACGGGGATGATCCCGAATATATGGAAGAAATGTATCTGGAGCTTCCCGAGGAACTGCCCTCCAGGGTGAAGGATTTAGCGCAGAAGATTACATCGGACGCCGCGGGCAGGTATGAAACGGCGCAAGCTATCGAATCCTATTTGGAGCAAAACTATACGTATACGCTGCAAACCTCCGTGCCACCGGAGGGCCGGGATTTTACGGATCATTTTTTGTTCGATGCGAAGGAAGGGTACTGCGTTCATTTTGCCACGGCGATGACCGTCATGCTCCGATCCGAAGGCATCCCCGCACGCTATGTGACGGGATTCGCGCCTGGCGATCGGGTGGCCGGGACGACGGATCGTTACGAGGTCGCCCAAAAGAACGCGCATGCGTGGGTGGAGGTGTTGTTCCCGGGACAGGGGTGGGTCCTGTTTGATCCGACTCCGGGCTTTGGGATCGAGGGGATGTCCATGCCTCCGGCTGCCGGCGATTCCGGCTCCGCCGGAATGATGTCATGGCATACCTTGTGGAGTACCATGATCTACGCTGCCGTTAAAGTGCTCCTTGTGATATCCGCCATCGGTCCCGTGATGTTTGGGGTCGTGCTTTTGTTGATCCTCCCTCTTATTGTGGCCGTCATTTGCCGAATTCCGGCCGTACGCCAGAGTTGGGCCTTCATGAGGATGGCCCGGACGATAGCGGTCAGCGGGCGGGAGGGACTCGTATCGGCGGCGGTATGGGTCTGGGACAAGCTGCAGCACAGGTATGGGGATTTGGAAAGAGGGCAGACCATGCGTCAATACGTCAGCGCCCTGTCGATTGCCGATGCCGAATTCAGGGCGGAGCTGGAGGCGTTCGCGTCGCGCTGGGAGCGGGCGGCGTACCAGGATGAACCGTGGTCCCGTACGGAAAAAGTACTCTTTTTGCGCCAATGCATTCGAATTGTCAAAAAACTGGCATGAAAACAAAGGGCCCTCTTTCTTGACGGTATGAATTGGGGTTGCGTATAATTAATTTCATTAATCAAGGGAGGCCCGGTAATGAATAAGCCTAATGAAATCATCGTCGTTTTGGACTTCGGTGGACAGTACAACCAACTTATAGCACGACGCATTCGCGATCTTGGCGTTTATAGTGAGCTTCTGCCATACAATACGCCCGTCGAGAAGATTAGAGATCTCTCCCCGCGCGGCATTGTTTTCTCAGGAGGTCCTTCCAGCGTGTATTCCGAGAATGCACCGCATGTGGATCCTGCCATTTACGATCTGGGACTGCCGATCTTCGGCATTTGCTACGGCATGCAGCTGATGGCTCAGCAGCTGGACGGAAAAGTAGAGCGTGCTTCGAAGCGCGAATACGGTAAAGCCGAATTGGAATTCGCCCCGAACTCGACGCTTGTCAAAGGAATTGAGCAAAAACAAACCGTATGGATGAGTCATGGCGATCACGTGGTATCGCTGCCTTCCGGCTTCAAGCTGGATGCAGGAACGGAATCCGCTCCGATCGCCGCGATGAGTAACGAAGACAAGAAGCTGTACGCCGTGCAATTCCATCCGGAGGTTCGCCACTCCGTCCATGGTAACGAAATGATCAAGAATTTCCTGTACGAAGTATGCGGCTGCGAAGGCAACTGGAGCATGGAGACTTTCATCGAGGATCAAGTTCGCGAAATCCGTGAAGTGGTCGGCGAGAAAAAAGTGCTGTGCGCACTGAGCGGCGGCGTTGATTCCTCCGTTGTGGCCATGCTGATTCACAAAGCCATCGGCGATCAGCTGACATGCATGTTCATCGATCATGGACTGCTGCGCAAGGGCGAGGCCGAGAGCGTGATGGAGACCTTTGTCGGCAAGTTCGACATGAAGGTCGTCAAGATTGACGCGCAGGAGCGTTTCATGTCCAAGCTGAAGGGCGTGGACGATCCGGAGAAAAAACGAAAAATCATCGGCAACGAGTTCATCTACGTATTCGATGAGGAATCCAGCAAGTTCGATGATTTCGCATTCCTGGCTCAAGGCACGCTGTATACCGACATCGTGGAGAGCGGAACGGACACGGCACATACGATCAAGTCCCACCACAATGTCGGCGGGCTGCCTGAAGACATGAAATTCGAGCTCATCGAGCCGCTCAAAGCCCTCTTTAAGGACGAAGTTCGCAAAGTCGGCGAAGAGCTTGGCTTGCCGGACGAGATCGTTCACCGTCAGCCTTTCCCTGGACCGGGTCTTGCGATTCGCGTACTGGGCGAAGTAACGGAGGACAAGCTGCAAATCGTTCGCGACTCCGACTACATCCTGCGCGAGGAAATCGCGAAGGCCGGTCTGGATCGCGAAATCTGGCAGTATTTCACGGCGCTTCCGAACATGAAGAGCGTCGGCGTCATGGGTGATGCGCGCACGTATTCCTACACCGTAGGCATCCGCGCCGTAACCTCCATCGACGGCATGACAGCGGACTGGGCGCGCATCCCATGGGATGTGCTTGAGAAAATCTCCGTCCGCATCGTGAACGAAGTCGAGAACGTCAACCGCATCGTGTACGACGTGACTTCCAAGCCGCCAGCAACGATCGAGTGGGAGTAATTTTTATACAGCTGCACTAAACATAAAAACCTTCAAATCCACATCCGTGGGATTGAAGGTTTTTTTGCGTGGGTACCATACGAGCTTTCCTCTTTAAACAATGGATTGAGGCCCTGGTTTATTGCATGCATCTTTTGTCCAATAAGATAAATAATACGTTAAGGCGCAATGGGTAAGAGCGAGCTTAAGGGAAGTCGAACCAAGACAGAACCTGTGAGGAGGAAAAGAATGAAAGCTATCGTCATTGACCGTTATGGTGGCAAGGAAGAGCTTCAGGAAAGAGAAGTACCTACTCCTGCACCGCAAGCGCACCAGGTCTTAGTCAAAGTGGCCGCTACCTCAATCAATCCAATTGACTGGAAGCTTCGAGAAGGCTATTTAAAACAAATGATGGATTGGGAGTTTCCCATTATTTTAGGATGGGATGTTGCCGGGACCATTTCGGAAATCGGAAGCGAGGTAACGGATTGGAAAGTGGGGGACGAAGTGTTTGCCCGCCCGGAAACGACCCGTTTTGGCACATATGCCGAATTTACTTTGGTGGATGATCACCTGTTGGCACGCAAGCCTGCTGCTATCTCATGGGAGGAAGCGGCATCCGTTCCGCTCGCGGGACTGACTGCTTGGCAGGCGCTGTTTACGCATGGTGAACTGACCAAAGGAGAGAAGGTATTGATTCATGCAGGCGCCGGCGGCGTCGGCATGTTCGCTATCCAGTTTGCCAAACAAGCGGGTGCTTACGTCATAACGACCGCCAGCGAACGCAATCATGAACTGCTGGCCTCGCTCGGTGCTGATCGGATGATCGACTATCGGACGACCCGATTTGAAGATGAATTATCGGATGTGGACGTTGTGTTCGATACGATGGGCGGTGACGTGCAGAAGAACAGCTTTAAAGTACTGAAACAGCATACCGGGCGAATTATATCGATTGTCAGCGATTTTGATGAAGAACTGGTAAGAAAATACGACGTGACCGCCAAAAATATTTGGCTGGATCCCAATGGCCAGCAGCTTCAGGAAATAGCCGACCTGTTAGAGCAAAAAAAGGTAAGATCCGTCGTGGGAGCTACGTTTCCTTTTTCTCGAAAAGGGCTCTACGATGCCCACGCATTAAGTGAGACCCACCATGCTGTCGGTAAAATAGCCATAAGTTTCTCCTAAGGAGATATATGATTCCTCCTGCGTGTCCGGTTTCGACCCGCTTCTGCCACCATCGGATGTAAAACACCTCACCGGGCGGATTTCGATGATCGTGTGCGCATCTTTTGGGTAGTTTTTAGTCGTATGTAGGTCAGTCGTCCTAGAGCGGAAAGCTTTTGGAAAGGCAATTCCCGAACGTTTCTTTAAATTGACAAGTATAATATTCGTTTTTGTTGTTGACAAGGTTGGGCTTCTCGTCCTAGAATATGTGTAGAAACCGACACGACAACTACAAATAGCGAGCTTTTTCGTATAATCCCGGGAATGGGCCCGGGAGTCTCTACAGGTCACCGTAATGATCTCGCTACGAAAAGAAGAGCGGCAATATAATGATGCGGACTCGTCCAGCATTCGAGATCGGCCTGCAAGCTGGAGCAACGCTCCCATGCAGCAGACCGGTTACTCGATAAGGATGCTGCCCGGCAGCATGCGAAAGATTGTTTTGCGGCTCTTTTTTCAAGCGACGGCCCTAGGGATCTATCCTTAGGGTCTATTTGTATGTTGCCGGTCATTAATTTAAGGGGGATATCTCTACAATGGAGCGTTTCTTTAAACTAAAGGAACACGGAACGAATGTAAGAACCGAGATCATCGCAGGCTTGACGACCTTTATGACCATGGCTTACATCCTGCTGGTCAACAATCTGTTCCTGGGTCCTGACGGCGCGGGCATTCCACAGGAAGGCGTATTCTTCGCTACCGCTGTTGGTGCCGGTCTCGTGACCATGGCCATGGGCTTTTTCGTTAACATTCCGGTTGCGCTGGCACCAGGCATGGGTTTGAATGCGTATTTCATGACAGTTGTTTTAAGCTCGAACGGTGCGATTACTTGGCAGGCGGCGCTCGGTGCCGTATTCATCTCCGGTATCGTCTTCATCATTCTTACGGTAACCAAAGTCCGCCAAATGCTGTTGACGGCGGTTCCGAACAACTTGAAGATCGCCATTACCGTTGGTATCGGATTGTTCATCACGATCGTTGGCCTGAAGCTGGGCAATATCGTTACGGCTTCCATCAACCCGGGAACGGATATCTCTCATCCGGTACCAGGCGGTGCCTTCAATCTTGGTCTTGGAAATTTCGTTGAAAACAAGGAT
>NZ_CP096377.1:1065000-1795000 GCF_053903045.1 Paenibacillus sp. AK002
GCAAACCGACACAGGTAGGCGAGAAGAGAATTCTAAGGCGCGCGGAAGAACTCTCGTTAAGGAACTCGGCAAAATGACCCCGTAACTTCGGGAGAAGGGGTGCCTCGGTAGGGTGAATAGCCCGAGGGGGCCGCAGTGAAAAGGCCCAAGCGACTGTTTAGCAAAAACACAGGTCTGTGCGAAGCCGTAAGGCGAAGTATACGGGCTGACGCCTGCCCGGTGCTGGAAGGTTAAGGGGAGCGGTTAGGAGCAATCCGAAGCTGTGAACCGAAGCCCCAGTAAACGGCGGCCGTAACTATAACGGTCCTAAGGTAGCGAAATTCCTTGTCAGGTAAATTCTGACCCGCACGAATGGCGTAACGACTTGGGCGCTGTCTCAACGAGAGATCCGGTGAAATTTTAATACCTGTGAAGATGCAGGTTACCCGCGACAAGACGGAAAGACCCCATGGAGCTTTACTGCAGCTTGATATTGGATTTGGGTACGATCTGTACAGGATAGGTGGGAGCCTTTGAAGCATGAGCGCCAGCTTGTGTGGAGGCGACGTTGGGATACCACCCTGATCGTATCTAGGTTCTAACCTGGTACCGTGATCCGGTACGGGGACAGTGTCAGGCGGGCAGTTTGACTGGGGCGGTCGCCTCCTAAAGAGTAACGGAGGCGCCCCAAGGTTCCCTCAGAATGGTTGGAAATCATTCGAAGAGTGCAAAGGCATAAGGGAGCTTGACTGCGAGACCTACAAGTCGAGCAGGGACGAAAGTCGGGCTTAGTGATCCGGTGGTACCGCATGGAAGGGCCATCGCTCAACGGATAAAAGCTACCCTGGGGATAACAGGCTTATCTCCCCCAAGAGTCCACATCGACGGGGAGGTTTGGCACCTCGATGTCGGCTCATCGCATCCTGGGGCTGAAGTAGGTCCCAAGGGTTGGGCTGTTCGCCCATTAAAGCGGTACGCGAGCTGGGTTCAGAACGTCGTGAGACAGTTCGGTCCCTATCTGTCGTGGGCGTAGGAAATTTGAGAGGAGCTGTCCTTAGTACGAGAGGACCGGGATGGACGTACCGCTGGTGCACCAGTTGTTCCGCCAGGAGCATGGCTGGGTAGCTACGTACGGACGGGATAAGCGCTGAAAGCATCTAAGCGTGAAGCCCCCCTCAAGATGAGATTTCCCAATTAGTAAGACCCCTTGAAGACGACGAGGTAGATAGGTTGGAGGTGGAAGTGCAGCAATGCATGGAGCTGACCAATACTAATCGGTCGAGGGCTTATCCAAAACATATTTCAATGTGCTGCAAATTCGTTTCGTATCTAGTTTTCAGGTGATCAAGCATCTGAACCGTTTGGTGGCGATGGCGGAAGGGTTCCACGCGTTCCCATACCGAACACGACCGTTAAGCCTTCCAGCGCCGATGGTACTTGGACCGAAGGGTCCCGGGAGAGTAGGACGTCGCCAAGCGAACAACCATAAAGACCGTTATCGAGTGATCGATTGCGGTCTTTTTTGTTACACATAAAACGTAATCGTCAATCAGAATAGAAGGGAACGAATCCGGATCTCCACATCCAGATATATTCCATGTCGATTGGTGAGGAAGTCTGTTTCTGATTCTAATTAGAGAACCTTTATCGCTGAAGCGATAAAGGTTTTTTCGTGTAAGAGGGAACGCGTGTTTAGATCGGGGCGAAGATGGTGAAGGCTGTAATAATCATATATAAAAATAAATTAGTACCAAGTCCTAATACTTGGTGTTATAATGGTTATAAAATTGGAGGTGGGAATGATGAGCCAATCGAAGTCGAGAATAACGGCAATCGGGACGTACGTTCCTGAACGGATTTTAACGAATGCGGATTTGGAGAAGATGGTGGAAACGAGCGATGAGTGGATCGTCCAGCGGACAGGCATGCGGGAACGCCGGATTGCCGCTCCCGATCAGTACGTGTCCGATCTTGCCATTAAGGCTGTGGAGGATATGGTTGAACGGTATGGCGTTACCGTGCAGGATGCGGATATGATTCTTGTGGCCACGAGCACGCCGGAGTACTCTTTTCCCAGTACCGCTTCCCGAGTGCAATCGAAGCTGGGCATCGCAAGCACGGGTGCGCTGGATCTGAATGCCGCCTGTGCGGGATTCGTATATGCGCTGCAGATGGCTGACGGATTGATATCCGGGGGAGCCTACCGTAAAATTTTGGTTATCGGCGCGGAAACGTTATCGAAGATTACGGATTACACCGACCGAACGACATGCGTATTGTTTGGGGATGGCGCAGGTGCCGTATTGTTGGAGAGAGACGAGTCTTCGGCTGGGATCATCGCTTCCGTCTCGGGCACTTTTGGCGAAGGCGGCATTCATCTGTATAAAACCGCGCTCTCCGAGCAAATGGACGGTACGGAATTAAAGAGTGGATGCCTTGTCCAAAATGGCCGCGAGATTTATAAGTGGGCCATTCGGAACATTCCGGACGGCGTCCGGGCACTTTTGTCCAAAGGGGGCATGACCGCGGACGAAGTCGATTGGTTTGTTCCGCATAGCGCCAATCTCCGCATGATCGAGGCAATTAACGAGCGGGGGCCGTTTACCATGGACCGCACCTTGACCAGCGTCGAGTACCGGGGGAATACGTCGGCAGCTTCCATTCCGCTTGCGCTTCAGCTGGCCGTCGACGAAGGGCGCCTGAAAGCGGGAGACCACGCACTGCTCTACGGATTCGGCGGAGGCATGACCTACGCGGGTTCCATCGTCAAATGGACGATATGACAAATCTAAGCTATTTAAACCGCTATCGATAATCGATATGCGGTTTTTTTATGCTGCGATTTTTCGAGCGGACGAACGTGAATCGTAATATATTCAACTCAAATTCGAAAGTTTGCCTCCTCAAAATTTGGCGCCGCTTTCATTAGACTAAAGAAGAAAAATACGTTCCATGGAAGAGGGGTAGAAGAATGAAAAGGTTTAAATCATGGAGCTTGCTGCTCCTGAGTGTCATCATGGTGTTCACGCTGGCCGCATGTGGAGGCGGTGGCGGAAACGGAAGCAGTACGGCTGAATCTCCGGGGGGAGGCAGCAGCAATGAAGGGACGGACAATACGAAAGAAGGAACCGAGTCCACAGAGAAAATCGAGCTCTCCTTCTGGTCGCTCGGAACGACCAACTATGAAGATCTGGCGAAGGAATATACGAAAGAGCATCCAAACATCACGTTCAAATTCCAGAATACGTCGGACCAAACCGCGCACCACAACAATCTGACGACGGCGTTGTCAGCGGGCTCTGGCGCACCCGACATTTTCCAGCTGGAAATTGCCTTCATGGAGCGCTTCATCAATAACCAGGATAAATTCTATAACCTGTACGACCTCGGCGCCAAAGACTTAGAGGGCAACTACCTGGAGTGGAAATGGAAGCAGGCCACATCGGTTGACGGCACCTTCCAACTCGGTCTGCCAACAGACATCGGCCCTACGGTCGTCTATTACCGTACGGATCTGGCTGAGCAAGCAGGACTGCCAACCGATCCGGACGGCTTCAGCGCCGCGATCGATTCATGGGGCAAATTCGCCAGCGTGGCCAAGGATTTCACCAGCAAAACAGGAAAACCGTTCGCCGATTTGACAGACCTGGTCTACAACGGGGTGCGCGACCAATCCCCGGATCAAATCTACTTCAACAAAGAGGACGGCTCTTTTATCGGAGATACGAACCCGCAAGTGAGAAAAGCTTACGACTTTACGGTAAAAGGAATTCAGGAAGGCTGGATCGGCAACTGGATTCTATGGTCTCCTGAATGGCAAAAAGCGATCAATGACGGCGACTTCGGCGTCATGCTCGGCCCGGCTTGGATTGCCGGTACCATCCGCAATGCGAAGGACACCGCAGGCAAATGGCAGATTGCCCAGCTTCCTGAAGGAGCAGGCAACTGGGGCGGTTCGTTCCTGACCCTGCCGAAGGAAGGCAAGTATTCGAAGGAAGCTTACGAATTCATCTCGTGGGTGCTGAACAAGGAGAATCAGCTGAAATCGTTTAAGGACAGCGGTTTGTTCCCGTCCATCCCGGCGGTGTACAGCGAGCCTTCGTTCACGGAAGAGAAGGACGAATTCTTCGGCGGCCAGGTCATTTCCGAAGCGTATGCCAAATCGGCGGAACGCATCAAGCCGGTTTACTACGGACCGCTTCATGACCAGACCGACACGATCATCAAAAACGCGCTCAAAAACGTGCTGGAGAAAAAGGCCGACCCGCAAAAAGAATGGGAAAGCGCAATGAAGCAAATCAAGACGCTGGTCGATCGCAGCTAGATTAAACAGACGGATCATTCCAGCTAGCCCGTTCATATCCAATAACCGTCCGAACCCGAGAAGGGATAAAGCGCCCTTCGCTCGGGTTCGGATTTATCCTTACCTACCTGGAGGTGCATCATGGCTGACACAGCAACGGCAGAATCGCCGCAGCCGGTGCCGCAAAGGCGGCGCTTGTTGACGGAGACCGTGCGAAGCCGGTTTACGGCTTATACGTTTATATCGCCATTCTTTATATTGTTCGCAATCTTCGGTCTGTATCCGATCCTGTTTACCATCTATTTGTCTTTCTTCAAATGGGATGCGCTCGGACCGATGAAATACGTCGGCTTCAAGAATTACGAGCTTATTACAAGCGACCCGACCTTCTGGATCGCGTTTAGCAACACCCTCATTATGGCTTTGATGGGAACCGTGCCGCAGCTGATTGTGGCATTATTTGTTGCGGTTATGCTCAACTCGGCCTTGAACAGATTCAAGAACACGTTCCGCATCCTGTATTTCATGCCGAACATCACCTCCATCGTTGCGGTGACGCTGGTGTTCAGTACGATGTTCGGAAACAACGGGATGGTCAACTGGCTGCTGAACACCTTCGGTGCGGAAAGCGTGCCGTTCAACTCCGGCTGGTGGGGAGTCAAAATCGCAATATCATCCATGGTCATGTGGCGGTGGATGGGCTATAACGCCATTATTTTTCTGTCGGGGCTGCAGAGCATTCCGACCGATATTTATGAAGCGGCCAAAATCGACGGGGCCACCCGCGGCCAGCAGCTGCTCTATATCACGCTGCCGCTTCTTCGCCCATTCATTCTGTTCGTCACCTTGGTATCGACGATCGGCGCGCTCCAATTGTTTACGGAGCCTTATGTATTCCTCGGTCAGTCCGGCACGGGTTCTACGCGTCAGGAAGGGGTCACGATGGTCACCTATTTGTATAACGAAGCATTTAAGAACGGATTCTTCGGTACGGCTGCGGCAACGGCGGTTCTCTTGTTCATCGCCACCATTCTGTTCTCGGTATTAAATATGATATTGGGCCGCGAAGGCAAAGATTCGGGAGGTAAAAAAGCATGAGCACAGTCGCCATAAGCCGAAAAAAGCCGGATGAACCCGGTGTTGTCGCGAAATTCTTTTTCTATCTTTTCATGGTCCTTGGCGCGCTGGTCTCAGTCTTCCCGTTCTACTGGATGTTTGTCGTGGCTACCAATGACAAGGATGCGGCATTTCACATTCCGCCGCTGCTTACGCCCGGCACGCAGTTTTTCGATAACTTCGCGCGCGTGCTGGAGCGGACGGATTTTTTCAGGGCCTTATTGAACTCGGTGGTGGTGTCAACGGCCGTGACCTTGTCCGTGGTATTCCTCTGCACGCTGGCGGGTTATGCTTTTGCCAAGTATGAGTTTCCACTGAAAAAGACGCTGTTTGTTTTTGTCATTGCCACGATGCTGGTGCCTGCCCAGCTGGGCGTGCTTCCACAATACGTCATCATGGCCAAGCTGCACTGGATCGACAGCTACAAAGCGCTCATCGTGCCGGCCATGGTCAATGCCTTCGGCATCTTCTGGATGCGGCAGTATATCGCTTCTGCCGTTCATACCGAGCTGATCGAAGCGGGGCGGATCGACGGCGGCGGACATTTCCGGATCTTCTGGAACATTGCCATTCCCGTTGTTACCCCGGCGATGGCCACGCTCGGGATTCTGAACTTCATGAACGTGTGGAACGATTTCTTCTGGCCGCTCGTCGTATTGAAAAACAGGGAGAATTACACCATTCAAATTGCGCTGCAGCAATTGTTCACCAATAAGGACGGTCTTGATTTCGGCATGATCATGTCGGCCACCTTCACGGCGACGCTGCCGCTTCTCATCGTATTTCTGTTGTTCAGCCGATGGGTCATCGCCGGATTGACATCAGGCGCCATAAAAAGTTAACAAGCAAGGTGAAGTCGACAAGGAATGCGGCCTGTTATGAAGAATAATAGACATAGTAGAGTGGAGGGAGGAAGGATCCATGAAACTCCGCCGAAAGATATTGCTGGCTATTATTCTTCTGGTCTTCATTCCGGTCATCGCGCTGGGCGGGGTATCCTATTACAGCTTTTCGGAAGCGATGGAGAAGAAGTCGAATGATTTCTATTGGATTTCGCTCCTGGAAACGGATCGGAAACTGAAGTTCGCCTTGAACGAAATCACGACGATTTCGAACTCGGCGATTACCCAGCAATCGGTTCAGCAGATGCTGAAACAGCCGGAATACGCGGTTACCTATGAACGGCGGCAGGAGATCAACAATCTGATTAATCATCCGATGATTGCGTCGTTTGCTTTTTATTCGAATGACAGGTTGATGTATAACACGAATGGCGGAATGGAGCTTCAGGAACTGAGGCAGCAGGCATGGTATGAAGCGGTGGAGAAGGCGGAGGGGCGTCCCGTATGGGTCGGACCCGGCGAGAACGGCTCTGCGGCTGACGGCGCTCCCGTTTTGATTCAATCCAGGGTCATCAAGGACTATTACTCGCTGGAGGATATCGGAACCGTGGTGATCTACGTGAAGCCGGATCTCCTGGATCAGGTGTTCTGGGAGGCGGCAACGCTGAAGCAGGGAGATATTTTGCTGGTCAACCAGCAGGGGCACATCGTGTTCAGCAAGTCAGGCGGGCATATCGGGGAGCGGACGGAATTCCCGTTTCTCTCGGATAATTATAAGACGAATGGAAAAGGGTATTATGTCGATCAATACGCAGGCGAAAAATCGCTGATCACCTATTCACCTTCTCATAATAAAGATTGGTTTCTGGTCGCCATCACGCCAAGCAAACTGATTTCGGCCGAATCGGTCCCGATTCGCAACCTGGCCTTGATCCTGGGATTGATCTCGCTCGTGTCGGCGTTCCTGTTCGACCGTTTTTTTGTGCGCAGAATGGTGCGCAGCATCATTAGCGCGGTGAACGGGATGAAGCGCGTCAAGCAGGGCATCTTCGTTCCGATCCCGTCGCATAACGTGGCGGAGGACGAGACGGATTTGTTGATCGACGGCTTTAACCGGATGAGCACCCAGATCCAGGAGCTGATTGGGCAGGTCGAGACGGAACAAGCACGAAAAAAGGAAGCGGAGCTGCAGGCGCTGGTCGCTCAGATCAATCCGCACTTCATCTATAATTCACTGGAATCGATCAATTCGATGGCCGTGCTTCAGGGCAATAAGGATATCAGCAAGATGGTGGTTTCGCTTGGAAAGCTGCTGCGTATCAGCATCAGCGAGCATCATGAGCTTATCCCCCTCAGCATGGAGCTGGAGCATGTCCAGCATTACATGCGGATACAGAAATTCAGGTTCGAGGAAAAATTCGATTACGGCATTGAGCTTCCGAATGAACTGAGGCACTACGTTACGCAAAAGCTGATCGTTCAGCCGATTGTTGAGAACGCTTTATATCACGGGATCGAGCCGATGGAGGAGAGCGGATTCATCTCCATCAGTGTGTCCGAGAACGGCGAGGATATCGTGATTGACGTGGAGGACAACGGTCCGGGCTTCGATCCGGAAACGCTGATGAAGCTGTGGAATTCGGATCCGGGACAGCTCAAAAAGTACCGCGAGAACGGGGTCGGATTGAAGAATGTCCATGAAAGGCTGCGGATCCGGTTTGGCAGCCGTTACGGCCTGATGATCTGTTCCTCCCCGGGTTACGGCTCCTTGATACGAATTCGAATACCGAAAATACTGACATGAGAGGGGGGCTGCAGGGTGAGATGGTTTTGGAATTGGGGCTGGATCGTCGGATATGCCGCTCTGTTGGCGCTGTCTGTCGTGTGGGTGACGGTACAGAATCAGGGACCAGCCCAGGAGGAACAGCCGGAGAAAATCACGCTGACGTTCCGGCATTTCTGGAACAAAGAGCATGACAAGCCGGTGCTGGCCGTATTTGAGAGCATCGTCCGCACTTACGAGAAAGCGCATCCAAACGTAAAGGTGAATTTCGAGAGCATCGATCAGACGATTCACCGGGAACAAAAGCTGAAGAGCGAGATGGTGACCGGCACGCCGCCGGATATGTTTGTTTTGTTCGGAGGCGCCGAGATCGTGCCTTATGCCAGATCCAACCGGTTGATGGATTTAACGGATTTTTTGCAAGATACCGGATTGAAGGAGCAGTTCAAGGATCTGCACCATTGGACCTTCGAGGACCGGATCTATGGCCTGCCCTTCGAGGGACACGCAGAGCCGATCTATTATAACCGGGCTTTATTCCGGCAGCTGAAGCTGGAGCCTCCGAAGACGCTGGAGGAGATGGACGAAGCTATTCGCGTTCTTCGGGAGAACGATATCATTCCCTTTGCGGTCGGCAACGAAGACAGGTGGCCGGCGGGAATTTTTGCCCACTATTTCATGGATCGCTACGCCGGGCCGGAACTGATTGACCGGCTGGTCGAAGGAGATGATCAGGCCAGCTTTGTGCAAGAGTCGTATTTGGAGGCGTTTGAGCACTTGGAGCTGTGGATCAACGAAGGGGCGTTCAGTCCGAACGCGAACGATCTTTCCACAGAAGAAGCGATTGCCCAGTTCACGGAAGGAAAAGCGGCGATGTATATGAACGGCAGCTGGGATATCACGCTGCTGCAGAATGAGGATTACCCGGATTTTCAGAACGAGATCGGCGTCATTCCCTTTCCGTCGCTCCTTCCCGGCGAAGAACGCTCCTTGGCAGGGGGATATACGATCGGCATCGGGCTGTCATCGGACTTGGATGAAACGAAAAAGCAATCGGCTCTGGAGCTGCTGGGCATGTTCTATACCCCGGAGGTGCAGACTCGGCTGGTGTATGAAGGGCTGCGCGTCCCTTCGATGAAGATTGACTATGATTCCAAGAAAACCGGGCCGGTTTTTGCCCAAGTCACGGAATTGATGGAGGAATCCACGAGCACCTTTCTGCCTTACGACAACACGTTATCACCCGAGGTGAACAGTTCGTTCCTTAAGGTGATCGAGGATATGATTGGAGGACGGATCGATGCTGCTGGCGCATTGGAGCAAATTCAGAAGTCCTCGGTGCGGTATTGGAAGCTTAGGCGGAATACGGCAGCAGAGTAAACAGGAGACAGGGGGGAACGTCATGGGCGGATCGGAAGGCAAATTCAGAGTCATGCTGGTCGATGATGAGCCGATCATTCTGCGCAGCCTGAAGGCGGCTATTCCATGGGATGAGCTCGATCTGGAGGTCGTTGGGGAGGCCAAGAGCGGAGACGGCGCATTGAAGCTGGCGCGCGAAGTGTCGCCGCATATCATTATCAGCGATATTCGGATGCCGGGGATGGACGGCATTACGCTCATGAAGGAACTGAAGGCGGATCAGGCAAGGCGAATCATTATTTTCATCAGCGGGTACGGCGAATTCGAATACGCGAGGGAAGCGCTGCGCGAAGGGGCTTTCGATTATTTGCTGAAGCCGATCGACCACGATGAACTGACCGAAACGATTGCCAGGGCGGCCAGAACCCTGGAGAAGCAGATTGCGGATGACCAGATGCTTCACTCGATCAAGGTTCTGTCGCTGCTGGCCCGGGAGCGGATGCTGACCGAATTCATCGAAGGGAACCGTAGTCCCCTGCAGCATATGCAGTGGCTGGAGGACAGCGAGCTGGAGCATGGATACACGATGGCCGTCATTCAATTGGATCAATACTTGCGGCTTAACGAGCTGTGGAGCATGGACGAGAAGCGCCTGTGGCTGTTTGCCGTACGGAATGTCCTCGAGGAGTGGTCCTTGCAGCATGGCGGGCTGACGGTATTTCCTTTCCGCAGCGGGGAATGGGTGCTGCTGTTTCCGAACCTGACGAAGGAGCGGCAGGAGGATATCGGCCGGGATCTGGTGCAATTGATCAAGCGGAACACGAAGCTGTCCTGCTCGGTCGGCTTCAGTCCCAGCATGGCCGGGATCGACCGTCTGGGAACGGCTTACGAGACGGCCGTGCGCGCATTGTACCAGCGGTTTTATTCAGGGGAAGAGGGCGTGTTTCTCGGGACGCCCGATTCGGTGCTGGAAACGGCCAGCGAAGCGAAGTATCCGAAGCATCTCGAGTCGCTCATGGTGGAAAGCATCCGTACGCTTCATAAGGAGCGGCTCCTGGAGCTTTTTGACGAAACCAAGGCTTATATCGAGGAGCATGCGTTCAGCAGGGAGATGACCGAGCGGGTGCTGCTGGAGATGAGCGTCGTGCTGTATCGGCAGTTTGAGCATATGAAGGTGCTGTTTGAGTGGTCGCTGGAGGAACTGCTGCAGGAGCTTCATGCATCCGGCACGCTTCAGCAGCTAATGGACGTCATCAAGAGCCACTTCAGCAAGTGGATTGCCGAGAGCCGGTCCGGGCAGGCCAAAGACAATGTTCAAGCCGTGATGGGCAAAGCCAAGGAGTATATCGCGGAGAATTACCAGAAGGATCTGACCATCGAGGAGGTTTCGGAGCTGGCGGATCTGAGCATTAGCCATTTCTGCACGCTGTTTAAGGGAACGACGGGTTATACGTTTCTGGAGTACCTGACGGAGTGCCGGATCGAGAAGGCCAAGAGCATTCTGCTGAATACGGACGTGAAGGTGTACCAGGTAGCGCCGCTGGTAGGGTATCAGGATCCGCGATATTTCACCCAGGTATTTAAGAAAATCACGGGGAAAACGCCATCCGAGTATCGGGAAGAGGCGGTCTCCAAGACATAGAATGAACCTTGATCCCATGATATCGAAATCGGATAATTTGCGGATAGGGTTCAACATAGGAGGGAATGAATAACAGATCCATTTTTCCGGGGTTGATCGGGGAAAAGGAGTTCTGTTATTTTTATTTTAAATATCTTAATATTAAGACTTGACGATTTAAGGTTTAAATACTAAACTGAGATTAAGCAAACGTAAAGAAGGCAGCGAAGAACGAAGCTGCTCCCGAATCAGACAGCAAATATGAATATTTATGATGGTTAACATGCTATTAATAACGAAAAAAACGATAAATGGAGGTTGAAGTCATGAAGTTTAAAGGAATTCATCACGTATCCGCGTTAACGGCTGCGGCTTCGCGGAACTTCGAATTTTATACAAAAGTTCTGGGCATGCGATTGGTCAAGAAAACGGTGAACCAGGACGATGTGTCGGTGTACCATCTGTTTTACGGCGATGAAAAAGGAAATCCCGGCACGGAGCTTACCTTCTTCGAAATTCCGATGGCCGGCCGGACCCGTGAGGGAAACAACAGCATTTCGGCGACATCCCTGCGCGTGCCCAACGACCGCGCCTTGGAATATTGGACCCGGCGGCTGGACGAGCACGGCGTAGAACGCGAGGAGATCAAGGAACGTGCGGGCCGATTGACCCTTCTCTTCAGGGATTTCGAGGGCCAGCGCATCATTCTCGTTTCGGATGAACATAACGAGGGAGTTCCAGGCGGCGTTCCATGGGAAAAGGGGCCGGTTCCGGCGGAATACGCCATCATCGGATTAGGCCCGGTGCAGCTGACCGTGCCTAATCCAGTGTTGACCGTGAAGGTATTGACGGAGCTGATGGGCTTCCGCTACAAAGGGCACTATGCTTCGCCAGTAGACGGGCAGCCGGATATCCTGGTATTTGAGACGGGAGAAGGCGGTACGGGAGCGGAAGTGCATGTAGAGGAACGAACGGATCTTCCGCAGGAGCGTCTTGGCCGCGGCGGCGTTCATCACGTTGCATTCCGCGTCGAGGACGAGGAAGAGCTTCGGTCCTGGATTGACCGGATCGGCGATGTGGGCTTTTCGAATTCGGGATTTGTCGATCGCTTCTACTTCCGTTCCTTGTATTTCCGGGAGCCTAACGGTATTTTGTTCGAGGTAGCTACCGACGGTCCGGGCTTTGACACGGATGAGCATATCGACCATCTCGGCGAGTCCCTTGCGCTGCCGCCGTTTCTGGAGCCGAAGCGAGAACAGATCGAAGCCAGCCTGAAGCCTCTCCATACGATTCAATGAAGACGGCGCACATCGCGCACGCAATACACACGACACCGGGTACGCCTCTGTTTTTGGGGCGATTGCCCGGTGTTTTAATTTGATCTATTCATATAGCCGCGATATGGCATTTGCCGCCATGCTGACATGCTCCCTAAGCTCTTGGGGGGCCATCACCTCGATTTCCGCCCCGCAGCTTAGAAGAAATGCCGAAGCCGATTCCAGGGTGTTGAACTCCAAATCGGCCGTTATCCACCCGTCGTGCTGGCTATCCATATCGCATCGGAGTATTTTTACGTACCGCTCCCGCTCAAAGCGTTTGATCAGATCGACGGTCATGCGAATCTGTGCGGGATACTGGGGGAGATTTTGCATGAACCGTGCCAGCGACTCCTCCCAGTATTCGGCTAGATTAAAATCGCCCGGGCGCTCGAACGTTTCCTCGGACATGACGGCATCCACGATTCTCGATACGCGATAGGTTCGCAGCTCGCCTTGAGATTCGGCCACCACATACCAGGTACTCCTTTTGGCAACCAGCCCGAGCGGATGAATCCTTCTTTCGACTCGTTCCTCTCCCTTCATGTATTGGATATCGATGGTGCGATCCAACCACAGCGCCTCCTGCAGAACCGTAAGATACGGATGCGATTCGCGGTAGGAGTGCCAGCCTGCGCCATCGATATGGATCTTCTCCCGAATGATTTCGGCATCCTGCCGAATGGAGCGTGGGGAAGAAGCCAACAGTTTTTGATAGGCAGCATCAAACTGTTTGCGGATCCCCAAATCCCCGATCAACGGGCTGTGGCTGGAAACCAGCAGGGAGATGAGCTCGTCCGGCGTCATGCCGGTCAGGTTCGTTCGATAGCTCTCCTCCAGCACCCAGCCGCCCTGGGATCCTCTTTCCGCATATACGGGGATGCCCGCCGAGCTCAAGCTTTCCATATCGCGTATAATCGTGCGCTCCGATACCTCAAGCTGCTCCGCCAGATAACGGGTGTTCTTCTTCCCCCCGTTCTGAAGCATCAGCATAATGGATAATAGACGATCCGCCCTCAAGTCATGTCACCTCTCTGTATCTATAGAAGTTAATTGTATTGTAGCATGGATATAAGACAACGGATGTCATATATGTCTGATACGATGAAGGCGTTGAGATACTTCAGAATATAGTTGGAGGTAACGCTATGAGTAAGAATGATCCAAAGCCATTGCAAGGAAAAATCGCCGTCGTGGCCGGAGCGACCCGGGGAGCAGGCCGCGCCATTGCGGTGATGCTGGGTGCCGCGGGGGCAACGGTGTATTGCACGGGACGGAGCGTACGCGGCCAAGCGTCGGATATCAAGCGGACGGAGACCATTGACGACACGGCGGAGATGGTGACGGACCGGGGAGGCAACGGCATTCCCGTGCAATGCGACCATACCGTGGAAGAGCAAGTGAAAACGTTGTTTGATCGCATTCGCGAGGAGCAGCAAGGCCGGCTGGACATCCTCGTCAATGATATATGGGGCGGCGAGAACTTGACGCACTGGAATATTCCGTTCTGGGAGCAATTTCTGTCCGATGGACTGCTGATGCAGGAGCGGGCAGTGACAACGCATATGATCACGAGTTATTACGGCGTTCCGCTGATGGTGGAGAACGGCAGCGGATTGGTCATTGAGGTCACGGACGGCTCGACGTACCGGTATCGCGGGAATTTGTATTACAGCCTGGCAAAAATTTCGGCGATTCATCTGGCGGCAGCCATGGCGGAAGAGCTGCGTCCCTATCAGGTAACCGCACTATCCGTGACGCCGGGATTTCTGCGCTCGGAGCAAATGCTGGATCACTTCGGCGTTACGGAAGAAAATTGGCGGGATGCCACGGCACAAGAACCGCATTTCATCGAATCGGAGACTCCATATTTTCTTGGGCAGGCGGTTGCGGCGCTGGCAGCCGATCCGAATGTTGCCGACAAGAGCGGGAAGGCGCTGACCAGCTGGGACCTATCGGATGAATACGGGTTTAGCGACATTGACGGGCGTAAGCCGCATTGGGGCAATTACGCCAAGAAGCAGGGACTTCCCATTACTTAAACATGTAAAACAGGGTGACCTATGCCATGATAGCGAATAGGTCACCCTGTTTTGTTACGGAAATTGTCCGTTGCACTTGCGAATACCGCTGTAAGTACGTTTAAACCATGTCATAGCGGAACATCGCAGCAATTACGCATCAACGTCCAATTTCAAGTGGTTATGAGCGGCCGCGTCTCATCGAACCCATGATCAGGCTGACGATAAAGACCAGAATGACGGCACCGATCAACGCAGGCAGGATGTAGAATCCACCCATTTCAGGTCCCCAGGATCCGAGCAGAAGTCCGCCCAGCCAAGCACCGACGAAACCAGCAATGATGTTACCGATGATACCGCCGGGGATGTCTCTGCCCATAATCAAACCAGCAATCCATCCAATGATACCGCCAACGATTAATGACCAAAGAAAACTCATGTTTATCACCTCGTATAAGTTATAGTTGTTTGTGCCTTACTATTAACCAAAGACGTGACTTTTAAACCGGGTTGACCAGCAACTTGGATAAAATCATTATTTTCCAATGCAGTGATATGCCGCTTCGTTCTTTGATAAATGCGATTTTTTTGATTATGCTTGAAGAGAGTGGTTAGGTTGAGAAAATAAAGGAGCTGGCATGGGACTCATGATAGAAAAATGGACAGAAGACTATACAATTCAATCCGTTGACGCAGACTTTAAGGGAGACTGCCGATGGTCTTCGCTGCTCAGTATTTTGCAGAGAGCGGCTGACCGGCATATTGAGGCGCTGGGGATCAGCCGCGAGGAAATGATCGAGCGTGGCATGGGCTGGATGCTGATTACGCTGGAGCTTGAGATGCGGCGGATGCCAAGGGATATGGAAACCGTATATGTGGACACCTGGAGCCGCGGGTCCAAAGGGGCGCTGTGGCATCGGGATTATCGGATCAAGAACGGCGATGGGGAATTTCTTGGCGAGGGCCGCTCGGTATGGGCGCTGGTGGACATTCATAAACGGAAAATTCTGCGTCCGTCCATGTTTCCGTACGAGGTGCCGATCGGTCAGGAAACGGTTGGAGAGCTGCCAAGCAAAGCCGTATTGCCGGAAGGGGTACAGCTTGATGATGCGTATACGTATACGGTCCGGTATAGCGGAATCGATACGAACGGCCATCTGAATAACGCCCGGTATGCGGATTTGTGCTTTGACGTGCTGGATGAGCAGGAACTTCGGGAAGGGCAAGTGACCGGCTTCAAGATTACATACCATAACGAGGCCAGACTGAAGGATACGATGCTGATCAAGCGTTCGGCCGAGGAGAACAATCGGGTGTACGTGCAGGGCACATCGCCGGACGGAACCAACTTTTTTGAAGCGGCTATCGTTAGGGAATCATAAACCATCGGGTTGTTCTTTCGGAGGGGAAAGAGCGGCCTGACGCTTCATGGAGGGTGAACGGATGTACAAAATCATGATCGTTGAGGATGACCCCAAGCTGGCGGGGCTGCTGCAATCGCATATTGAACGGTACGGAAATGAAGGGAACATCGTCGAGGATTTCGATCATGTGCTGGAACAGTTCCATGAGATGAAACCGCATCTCGTTCTGCTCGACGTGAACCTGCCAAGCTTTGACGGATATTATTGGTGCCGCCAGATCCGGTCGGTATCGACCTGCCCGATTATTTTCATCTCGGCCCGTAACGGGACGCCGGATCAGCTCCGGGCCTTGGAGAACGGCGCGGATGATTATATCACCAAGCCGTTTGCTTACGATATCGTCATCGCCAAAATCCACAGCCAGCTGCGTCGCGTATACGGCGACTATGCGGCAGCATCCGCTGAGCGTACGGTGGAGAGGGACGGGCTTGTCCTCTACCCAGAACGGATGGAGCTGACTCTTCACGATCAGACATCCGTGCTCACGAAAAAAGAAACGATCCTTCTGGAAACGCTGCTGAGCCGGAGCCCCCGGCTTGTGACGCGCGAGACGATTCTGGAGAAGCTTTGGGACGATACGTTCGTGGACGATAATACGCTTAGCGTGAATATTAACCGGGTGCGGAAACGACTGGGGGAGTTAGGGATTGAGAATGCGCTGGAAACGATTCGCGGTTCGGGGTACAGGCTGCATACGTCATGGAAGAGGTAGGCAATGAAAAAGCTGTTTTGGCGTGAGCATCTGCCCCTCATTCTGTTTGTAACCGCGGCCTTGTTCGTTGTGCTGCTCGTATTCTGGTATGACGGCTATGATCATCCGGTGACAGCGGCTTATGCTGTTTTCCTCGGTCTGACCATTCTGGGCGGGTACCTGGCATTCCGGTATTTCACGCACCGGGATTTCTATGAGCGGCTGTCGCAGCCCATCAGGTCGTTGGAGGAATCGATCAAGCATAACGAGTCTGCCCCGCTGCCTACGGCCCTTAGCGAGCTTATGGAGGAGCAGTACCGTCAATACCGCACGGTCATGGAAGAGTGGGAGCGCCGGCGGAAAGAGCATATGATCTTCATGAATCAGTGGGTGCACCAGATGAAAACGCCGCTGTCCGTCATTGAGATGATCACGCAGGAGGATGACAACGACGCCTTCAAGAGTTTATCCGAGGAGTCCGACCGGATTCGGCGCGGGCTGGAGATGGTGCTCTACATGTCCAGGCTCGAAACCTTCGAGCAGGATTTCAGCGTGGAGCCCGTGAAGCTTCATAAGGCGGCAGTCGAGGCGGTGCACGAGAACAAGCGTTATTTCATTCACAGTCATGTGTATCCGGAGGTGCGGATCGATTCGGATCTCACCGTTCAGACGGATGCCAAATGGCTCCGGTTCATCATGCTGCAGATGCTGTCCAACGCCATTAAATATTCTGCGGGAACCGGGCTTAAGGTGACGATGCAGGCCCGCCGGACGGAGGACCACCGCCATGTGGTGCTGGAGATCACGGACCGGGGGATGGGCATACCGCCATCCGACTTGAAGCGGGTGTTCGACCCGTTCTACACCGGGGAAAACGGCCGCAAGCTGAAGGAATCCACCGGCATGGGCTTGTATCTCGTCAAAGAAGTGGTCCATAAAATGAACCACCAAATCGAGCTGGAATCCGAGCCGGGAAGAGGAACGACGGTGAGGCTGATTTTCTCGGGGTGAGATCTGCTTTGTACAGACGTCTCTTGGAGGCAGAGTTCAATTATGGCTGTTGCAGGTGACATTCACGACATTGAAATTATATAAGGCAGTAAAGCAGGGGCTGGGTAAGATTCGGTTTGAGCTCTTATTGAACTTTGGATTGAGTCACCTAAATACTTTACGAGAACACCTTATCTTGGGTAAATGATGGATGTTGAAGCATCATGAAGCCCTGAGGTAAGGTTTTTCTTATGCTTTAAATCATGTGCAGGTATCGGCACGCACCAGCGAAAGAGGACGAAACGATTCCGAAGAAGCGAAGCGGTCGCCTTTGCACCCGAATTTTCACCTCGGCGTAATCGTTCGGAAAATTTGGGGGCAACAGCGATCGTAGGAACGTTAACACTCGGAGCGGCCTCGAGATCGTACAGTGACATACTCGGAGCACCTTTATATCGCAACAATAACGTACTCGGAACGCCTCTGGAATCGCAACCATTACGTACTCGAAGCGGCCTTAGAATCGCAAACGTGATGCACTCAGATGAATCTTACACCGATGTAAGGTTGGCGAAAGAGTGATCGATAGGAGATGGCCTGCCGGTTGCTATACACTAACCTTACAGGAACGATATAACGAAAGTGAGGTTTACAACAAAATGGAAATACTAAACGTGCGCAATCTGGGCAAAGTCTATAAGGCCGCGGTGTCCCACGAGGCGCTTTCCAATATCAATCTGAGCATCAACCAAGGGGAATTCGTCGGCATCATGGGCCCCTCCGGCAGCGGAAAAACGACGCTGCTCAACATGATCTCCACCATCGACCGACCTACGTCCGGAGAGATCACCATCGGCGGGGAGGATCCGTTCCGATTATCCCAGGATAAACTCGCCATGTTCCGCCGGCGTGAGCTGGGGTTTGTCTTTCAGTCCTTCAACCTGCTGAATACATTGACGGTGAAGGAGAACATCCTGCTCCCCTTGGCGCTGGACGGCGTGGATCTGGATGAGATGAACCGCCGGGTCGGCATTTTGGCCGATAAACTGGGCATCACGTCGATACTGGATAAGCGGACTTATGAAATATCGGGGGGACAGGCGCAGCGGACGGCGATAGCACGGGCCATGATCCACGTACCGAAGCTGGTTCTGGCCGATGAGCCGACAGGCAACCTGGACTCCAAGTCGGCCCGCGACGTCATGGAAATGATGGACCGGAGAAACAAGGAAGACCAAGTGACGATGCTGCTGGTCACCCATGACCCGGTGGCAGCAAGCTATTGCAATCGGGTGGTGTTTATCAAGGACGGACAGTTGTACAACGAAATCACGTACGGCGAGAGCCAGTCGGCCTTCTACCAAAAAATCATCAACGTGTTATCGCTGCTGGGAGGTTCGGGACATGAATTTTCGCCAGTTCGCCATTAACAACGTCCTGCGCAGCAAGCGCACGTATATTGCCCATTTCCTGAGCAGTGCCTTCTCCGTCATGATTTTCTTTACTTACGGGCTGCTGTCGTTTCACCCGCAGCTGAAGGACGGCCTGGTCTCCTCAAGCGGTACCATGTCCATGCTGGGCACGATGGGCATGACGGTATCCCAGTATATCGTGTTCGTGTTTTCATTTTTCTTCCTGCTGTATTCGGTGGGGGCCTTCATCAAGGTCCGGAAAAAGGAGTTCGGCATTCTGCTGATCCTCGGCATGTCCCGCAAGCAATTGAACCGGATGCTGTTCATCGAGAATATCCTGATTGGCGCTGCGGCGATCGTTGTCGGCATCGGCACGGGCCTGCTGTTCTCCAAGCTGATTCTGCTAATCAGCGCCAAGCTGCTGGCCGTGGATACCGGACTTCCGTTTTATTTTCCGCTCCAATCGCTGATCATTACGGCTGCGGCTTATGCCGTATTGTTCCTGCTGATTGCGCTGTTCTCCTCGTTTATGCTGCGTAAGGGCACGCTGCTCGCCCTTGTGAAAGCAGAGGAAAGCCCCAAGCCGCAGCCGAAAGCATCGGCTTGGCTGGCCGTGCTGGCAGTCCTGCTGATCGGAACCGGATACGGCATGGTCATGGCTTTTGCCATTCTCCAAATCTTCAATTTATTCCTGCTGCTTGGCGGCGTTATTTTCGTCATTATCGGCACGTATTTTCTCTTCACCCAGTTCAGCGTGTTTTTCATGCGGTATCTGCAGAAGAAAGAGCGGTTCTTCTTCCGCCGAACCAATCTGCTGACGATCTCGGAGCTGCTGTACAGAATCAAGGACAATGCGGTGATGTTCTTCCTCGTATCGGTCATTTCGGCATCTGCCTTTACCGGGATCGGTACCACGCTCGCGATCGGGGATCCGGGACTGTCGGCCATGGAGAACCCTTATGCCTTTACGTATTCCATGTATGAAGAGGATGCGGACAGAGGGAATCGACATCTGGATATCATCAGGGAGGAGCTCAGAAAGAGCGGATTCGATTACAAGGAAGCGGAGGTTACCCCGATTTTCTCGGATAACGGGGTGAAGCTGATTAAGCTGAGCGAATATAACAGTCTCATTCAGTCGCTGGGTTACCCGGCAGAAACATTGAGCGATCTTGAAGGGATCTTGACTCCGGGAACGGTAACGGAGAAGAACAGCTACCGAATTGATGGTCCCTTGAATGATCAGTTCGAAGTATTAATCGGCAAGAAATCGGAAACCGTAAAAGTGCTCAAAGCTGAAACGTTCATTGCTGTACCGGCAACCTACGGCGAGACGCTGGTCGTATCCGACCGTTTGTACGAGGATGCGTTCCAGGCACAACAGGATCAGGAGTACGGTTATGCGGCATACCATACGTATTACGTACAGGATTGGAAGAATACAGGGGATGTGTCTAGATCGATTTTGGATCGTCTCAAAAAGAATGAAGACTACAGCTATTATCTAAAATCATTGTATTTGGATTGGAAAAGCGCCCAGCAGCAGAACGGGATCCTGCTTATGGTGAGCGGCTTGGTCGGCATCGTGTTTTTCACCTTCGCGGCAAGCTTTGTTTATTTCCGGCTATACGCGGATCTTGCCCGGGATGAACAGCAGTATCGCATGATAGCCAAGGTCGGTCTCAGCAAAAAAGAGCTTGGCACCATCATTACCAAGCAGCTTGTCATTATGTTCTTTCTGCCGATGCTGATTGCACTTATTCACAGCGGCGTTGCCTTCGTAGCCCTGCAGCAGCTGGTAGACTTCTCGATCGTAGGGCACAGTTTGAAGATTTTCATCTTCTTCCTGAGCATACAGATCATTTATTTCTTTATTACTCGCTGGCGTTATCTGGAGCGTCTCAACAAAATGATTCAGTAAAAACCGCCGTTTCTTCGTTGAAAAGTGCCAAAACGGGTATGTTATTACAAGAAGCACTTACAACGAGAAATGGGGGCGATTCGATAATGAATGACCACAGCATGTTAAAGACGGGGGTAGTAGAGCCCGAGGAGATTACGCCGGATATTCTATCCTTGCGTACCGTCATGGTGAACATCCAGATGGTCGGTACGCCGGGAACCGGTGACTGGGTACTGATTGATACGGGACTCGGAAATTTCGAAGGCTCCATAGTAGAAGAAGCTGAGAAAAGATTCGGAAAGCCGCCGGTTTGCATCGTGCTTTCGCACGGCCATTTCGACCATGTGGGCAATGTAAAGGAGTTGGCCGATCGCTGGAACGTCCCCGTCTATGCTCATCGGGATGAGCTGCCGTACCTCACGGGAAAGGAAGACTATCCACCGGGAGATCCAAGCGTAGGCGGCGGATTGATGGCCCGCGTAGCTCCCATGTATCCGAATAAAGCCATCGATCTGGGATCGAGGATACGACCGCTGCCGGAGGACGGAAGCGTCCCCGGTCTTCCCGAATTCAAATGGATCCCGACACCGGGTCATAGCCCAGGCCATATCTCCCTTTTTCGTGAACGGGATCGAGTCCTCGTGGCCGGAGACGCGGTCATTACGGTGAAGCAAGAGTCAGCGCTTGCCGTCATCGGGCAGGAGAAGGAGCTGCACGGGCCGCCGATGTATTTTACCCCGGACTGGGATCTGGCGCGTGAATCGGTTCGCCGCCTGGCAAGCCTGAATCCTGGAATTCTGGTCACGGGGCACGGGGTCTCCATGCGCGGCGAAGAGCTAACAGCTTCGCTTGCGCGGTTGGCCCGGGACTTTGACCGTTTGGCCGTTCCCGAGCAAGGACGATATGTGGATAAGGGTACGAATTGAATGAGAACGGATCTAATCATGCAATTCATGATATGAACGATTTATAGGCTGAACGAGACACCGTGAGGGCGATGACCTTGCGGTGTTTTTTAATATGATAAATATTCAATATGGAAATGATTAGCGGAAATGTGCGAAGATGAAGGTAATTGTAACACCAGCTTTTAAAAAAATAATGAACTGACGTGAACCTGAGCACGTTCTCAGGCATCTAACTTATGTAAGGCCAAGGAAGTGTTGCAAAGGAGGTCTCCCAACTTGAACAAGAAATCCAATATAGAGCGCGATGTTCAGCTTGCCAAGCGTGGGGATCGGGAAGCCTTTAGCCGGCTGATCCACGCTTGCGAGCGTAATTTGTATGGACTAGCCCGCTTGTATCTGAAGCGGGAAGAGGATTGCGCGGATGCGGTACAGGAAGCGATGTATAAATCCTTCATCGCTATCCCTACCTTGAAAGAGCCTGCTTATTTCAAAACATGGCTGTCCCGTATTCTCATTCATGAATGCCTGCAACTGCTGCGCTCCCAGCAGCGGCTGCGCAAGGTTGATCCTACGGATGGGGGTGCCGATGCACTGCCGTATGAAGCGATCGAACTTAACGAGGCCGTGACTTATCTGGAAGAGGATTTACGCAGGGTTATTCAGCTTCACTATTACCGGGATATGCCGATTAGCCATATCGTCAAGATCGTAGGGATACCGGAAGGAACGGTGAAATCCCGGCTGTACCGGGCGCGCGCTATTTTGGCGGAAAGATTGGATCCCTCCACGGAAAGGAACGTGAGCCATGACCCGATAGTAGGTAAGGAGTCGAGTCGGAATGACTTTGCTCCTATCATAATAATGATCCGGACGGCTAGGTTTGTCGGGGATTACGATATCATTTACAGATCATGGGGTGTTGCGGCTTAATGGGAACGAATGCGAATGTCAGATGGATGGACGAATCCGATCTTGAAGCATGCTCGGAGCTGATGCTCAAGGTATTTAACGGCGAACCCTGGTTCGACCAGTGGGACTCCGTGTCGCATGTGCAGCAATACCTCAAGGAATTTATGGACAATCCGGTGTTCCTGGGTTTTGTTATCGAACAGGAGGGCAGCATCCTGGGAGCCTCCTTTGGCCATACAAAGAGCTGGTACAGCGGCAAAGAGTACCATATCCAGGAATATTTCATCGATACCGGTTTGCAGCGCAGCGGTCTAGGCTCGGCGCTCATGAATGGAATGAAGGCATACTTACATTCAATGAACATTCATTGCATGGTACTGCTGACGGGAAAGGGGCTTCCGGCCGAAGATTTTTATCGGAAGCATGGTTTTGAAGTGAAGCAGGACATTATTTTTATGTCCAACAGGTTTTGAGCGGTTTGATTTCGATTGAAATAGGGGAGTTGTCTTGATGTCGGTGCGTGTTCTTAACTAACCAAATTTTATAGGACTCTGGCAAGCGCTTTGCGAAAAACCTTACTTATGCGAGGTTTATTTGCGATGGCTCGAAGGCTGGAGTCCACCTGGTTAAGAACACAACAGCCATCCATTATCATAATGACTGTACATAGCCGTACCCTGGGTACGGCTTCCCGCTCAAGGGGCAGAAGGTGGACGATGGTTCATGGACATCTGTCCCTTTTTCATGTCGGTTTTTCAGCACGCAGGGGGTCATGTGTGTTCTTTTCCAGGGGAAATGCAACTCATACTCAGGAAGAGAGCGTGATTTCACATGATCCATTATATAGAAGAAGTAAAAAAGAAGGTTTCCCTGCAGGAAGGTACCCAGGTGATCGAACAGCTGCTGGCAGCAAGTTATATGCGCCCGGGCATATCCACCAAAGATCTGGCACGCCATACCTGTCTGCCGCTTCCGGTCGCTGCCGCGATCAAGAAGGAGCTCATCAAAGCCGGAGCACTCGTTCAAGAGCGGGGAGTGCGATGCACCTCTGCCGGAAAGCTTTATGTCGAACAAAAGCTGGGATACGGAGGCATCGATATCGATTTGTATCAAAAGCTGCTGGCCGGCGAAGCCGATTGGCGGACGGAGCTTTCCGATGTGCTGGCGAGGCTCACGGAGATTCTGGACCGGCGCCCGCAGGTCGATGTTCAAATCGACCAATCCCAATGCACGGTCGAGACGAGTCTCCGGAGGGCGATTCTGTGCCTGAGGGAGCACAGCCTGATCGGGAAAAACATCCTGTGCGTGGGCGACGACGATCTCGTGAGCATTTCGCTTGGCCTGCTGCTGAAACGGCTCTTCCCGAACGCGAAGGAGCAGAGAGCGGGCCTTACCGTGATGGATATCGATGAACGCTTCCTGCAGTTTATCGGTGACATGGCTGCAAGGGAAGATGTATCGGTTACCTGCAGGCATGTTGACCTCAGGCAGCCTCTGCCAGAGGGCTGGAAAGGGCAACACGATTGCTTTTTTACGGATCCGCCGTACACGCTTCAAGGCTTGACCTTGTTCTTGTCCCGTGGCATCAACGCGTTGAAGCCCGAGAAGGGCTGCCCCATCTTCCTATCCTTCGCACATAAATCACCCGACTTCACATGGTCCATGCAGCGCGAATTCGTCCGCATGGGGTTGTCGGTCAGACAGGTGCAACTTCATTTCAATCAATATATCGGAGCGCAGATGATCGGCAATAGCAGCCAAATGATCGTGCTGACAACGACGGAATATACGGAGCCGCCGATTAAGGGCTCTTTTGAGGATGAGCTTTATACAGGCGAGGTTCGGCGGACGATCCGAACCTACCGATGCACCCAATGCCAGAGCGAGCTGCAGGTGGGCGTGCAGGGCGATTTTGCCACGATCGAGGATTTGAAGAAGCAGGGCTGTCCGGCATGTGCCCATCATGCGTTCACCCGGCTGGCGAAGAAAATGATCTGATTCGTTTTTGTGGAAACAATCGCTGGGAGGTTATAATAGGGGAACAGAGGAAGGGGAGGGCTATGAAAGTATTAGTATTGGCTGAGAAGCCGTCCGTTGCGAAGGAAATTGCGAGAGTGATGGGCAGCCGCGAGAAGCAGAAGAATTATTTTGAAGGACCGAAATATATTGTGACCTGGGCGCTTGGACATTTGGTGGGGCTTGCCGAACCCGAGGACTATGATAAGAAGTACCAGACCTGGGCGCTGGAGGATCTGCCGATCCTGCCGGACAACACGAGGCTTAAGGTGCTGAAGGAAACAAGCCACCAGTTCAAGACGGTGCAGCATCTGATGAAGCGTTCGGATGTCGGCGAGATGATCATTGCCACCGATGCCGCCCGCGAAGGGGAACTGCTTGCGCGCTGGATCCTGAAAATGGCGAAGTGGAACAAGCCGTTCAAACGGTTATGGATTTCTTCCCAGACGGATAAGGCAATCAAGGAAGGTTTCGCTTCCCTCAAGCCGGGGCAGCAGTTCGACCGGCTGTACGAGTCCGCGCGCTGCCGGGCGGAAGCGGATTGGATGGTTGGACTGAACGTGACGCGCGCGCTGACGACCAAATTCAATGCGCAGCTGTCCGCAGGCCGGGTCCAGACGCCGACGCTCGGGATGATCATGGACCGCGAGAAGGAGATCGTGAATTTCCGCTCCCAGGAATACGAGACGCTGCAGGCCGATCTCGGAAGCTTTGAGGTTTCGTGGCGTCCGGCCGGCGGGGACGGCCGTTTATTCGAGAAGGACAAGGCCGCCAAGCTGAAGCAGAAGCTGGAGGGCAGCACCGGAAAAATCGTGAGCGTGAAAAAGAGCGAGAAAACCGAACCGCATCCGCTGGCATACGATTTGACCGAGCTGCAGCGGGAAGCCAACCGCCGATTCGGGTTCTCGGCCAAGCAGACCTCGAATGTGCTGCAGCGCCTGTATGAGCAGCATAAGCTGGTCACCTATCCGCGCACGGACAGCCGTTACCTGACGTCCGATATGGTCGGGACGTTGAAGGAAAGGCTGTCGAGCATTGCGATCGGACCGTATGCGTCCATTGCGCGCCCGCTGCTGCGCAAAAATTTGTCGCCAGGCAAACGGGTCGTGGACGACAGCAAGGTTACGGATCACCATGCCATCATTCCTACCGAACAGACCGTGCTGCTGAATCAGCTGTCGGTCGATGAACGCAAGCTGTACGATCTCATCGTGCGCCGGTTCATCAGCTTATTCTATCCGCCTGCCCGTTACGATAACGTATCGGTAACCGTGCAGATTGAAGGCGAGCAGCTCTATGCGAAAGGGACCACGATCAAGGACAGCGGATGGCGCGAGGTGTACGGCGGCGACTATGAGGATGACACGGATGACGAGAGCGACGAGGATCAGGGCCCATCTTCTTCGGGCAAGCTCCTGCCGGAGCTGAAAGAAGGAGAAGCGGTGAAGGTGGTCCGCTGCGTGCTGAAGCCGGGACGGACTCAGCCGCCGAAGCGTTATAACGAGGCGGCGCTGCTCTCCCAGATGGAGAAGCACGGCCTCGGAACCCCGGCAACCCGCGCCGACATCATCGAGAAGCTGGTCAGCTCCGACACGATCGAACGGCAGGGGCAAACCCTCCATCCGACGGGCAAAGGCAAGCAGCTGATCGAGCTGGTCGCTCCGGAGCTGCGGACGCCGGAGCTTACGGCGCGGTGGGAAGCCGAGCTCGAGCGGATCGCGAAGGGGCAGGGCAAGCCGGAACCGTTCCTGCGCGGCATACGGGATATGACCAAGAAGCTGGTCACGGACGTGAAGGGAAGCGAAGCGGAATACAAGCCTCATAACGTTTCTAACAGCCACTGTCCGGATTGCGGCACAAGGCTGCTCGAGAAGAAGACCAAGCGCGGCAAGCTGCTTGTCTGCCCGAGTGACGATTGCGGGTACAAGCGCTCAGGCGAGAAACGCCTGTCCAACCGCCGTTGTCCGCAGTGCCATAAGAAGATGGAGATGAAGGAAGGCAAGGCAGGGCTGTTCGTGCAGTGCCTTGGCTGCGGCATTACGGAAACGCTGAAGAAGGACGCCAAGCACGTGAACAAACGTGAGGAGCGGAAGCTCGTGCAGCAGTACAGCAAGCAGGAGTCGATCGGTTCCAACCTGGGCGACCTGTTGAAGGCAGCGTTTGAGCAGAAGGGGAAGGAATAGTCTCTCGAGCGTTAATCTCATGGGGTTAAGGTGAATTGCGTTTTTCTTGCCGTTGTGAGCATAACCTCGGGTGCAATGGCCCATTCTACGGACAGGGGGTGATTTGCATGCCGAACCATAAAGCGAGAAAGACCGAAAACCAGCAGAACAAATCAAGCATTCTGGAGGAGAGCAAAACCCTCAAGCCGAAAAAGGCTGCAGACTATGTTCCGAGCCTGAACGAAATACCCAAGAACGAATCTTGATGGCTCGTGGCGGTTAAGAAATGTTTGGGTTGTCATTATGCGGGGCACGGGCCGGTCGAATCTTACGACGCCGGCCGGTGTCCTCGTAATGGCATCAAGGACAGCGCTTGGCGTCATGCCCCTAGGGCATGGCCGGGCATTGTCTTCATCAGCCTGCGGTTTTATAATAGCGGTAGAACGTATAGCTAATGGCTGATTGGCAAGATCGATCAGTTGAAATGGGGGTGCGTGAACCAACGTGAGACCTGCACTGATCGTTTGGTTTATTTTTATCAATGCGGTAGCCTATCTGGTCATGTCCGAGGATAAGCGGCGTGCCCGGCTGGGACGGGATCGCGTTCCGGAGAGGACGCTTTTTCTGTTGGCCGCCATAGGCGGGGCTTTGGGCGTATGGATCGCGATGTACCGCAAGCGTCATAAGACGAGGCATTTATCATTTAAAGCCGGAGTACCGCTGCTGCTAGTCGTAAACGTTGCATTGTATACGTATTTCTGGGGTTAGCTTGTTTGCCATGATTTACATAGGGATGTCGCCGACAGTTAGTCGGCAAGCTCGTTTCATACCGGTATGAAGCTGTTTAATAATAAGTAGTAGGTCTTTTAACAACAGAAAGAGGTGGCCTGTATGCTTTTTACTAAAATTCTTCTAGCTTACGACGGCTCCAAAGCAGCGAATAAAGCGCTCGGACGTGCGGTGGAACTTGCCAAGGTAACGCCGGGAGCAACGCTGGATGTCATTCATGCTTACGATTTTCCTCGTTTCTTCGTTGGGGAAGGGCTTGCCCCGATTCCAGCTTCACTCAATAAAGATGTTTACGATCTGGCCGTGCAGACGACGGAGGAAATCCGCGAGCGGATCGAGAATTCGGGCGTTAACGGTCAAGTGGAGATGATCCAGGGTCCTCCGGCCGAAGTCATCCTGGAGTATGCGGATCAGAACGGCAGTGACCTGATTGTCATCGGCATCCGCGGCCTTGGCGGCATCCGCGAGTTCGTGCTGGGCAGTGTCAGCCATAACGTGGTGCAGCATGCAACGATTCCGGTACTTGTCGTAAAATAATGTGGAAGGGACGCGAAGGCGTCCCTTTTTGATAGGAACATTTCGTTCGTGATTATTTGGTCAGAGGAGGCTCCTATGGAAATTATACTTCTTATCATCTTGGTCGTTCTGGTCGGTCTTGTGGCTTCCAGCCGAATGACGGCCATAGAGAAGCGAATGAAACGGCAGCAGGCCACATTGAACCAAATCGCAAGCCATTTAGGAATACCCGAGCCGCCGGTGCCTGCGGAAGTCAAACGGCTGCTGCAGGATGGGCAGGATATTAAAGCGATTAAAGCCGTAAGAGAAGAATTGGGATTGTCTTTGGTTGAAGCCAAACAATATGTAGATGCCATCAAGCATGGGGAGCGGTAAAACAGGCACGACGGAAAATGCCCGATGCTCGATTACAAATGAGGGGTTGCATTCTCCATGGTAAGCTCCCATCGCCCGTCGCGAGACTCGATTCGGTGCAGCCCGGTGTTCGCCGCCGGGAAGAACGGATTCTTATTGGTCCATGCCATATCCTTGATTAGATGATAAATGATGTTGATCACTCCCCCGTGAGTAACCACCAATACATTTTCATGATGATTCGCCGATTCCTGATCCTGGCATAGTTTGGTGAAGGTATCTTTGATCCGCTGGAAATTTTCCTGCGGGCTTTCACCTCCAGGGTATCTCTCGTCCATCCGTAAGCTGGAAAAATAGAGCCCCGGAAATTTCTTTTCCGCTAATGCGTGGGGCATTCCGGCGAGCAGACCGTTATTGGTCTCCCGCCAATCCTCGGAGCCGCTCAAGGGCAGGCTAAGTTTATCAGCAATGATTGCGGCTGTCTGACAAGCCCTTTGCAGATCGCTGCAAATGATGCGCTGAATATTAAAATCATGCTTGTGTTCATCCAAGTACTGCCCCAGCTTCTCCGCTTGCCTGATCCCTTCATCGATGAGCCCTCGCTGGCTCCATCCTCCGCGATACCCTTCTTCGTCCTGACCATGCCTTACGAAATAGATAGCCATTGGTTTCTCCTTAGAAATAGATTCCGCTTTTGCGAGATTCAAATATAAATTTCCGATTAGATATTTTGTCGTATTTCATATTCACGTCGGATGATAAGATTTCGACACTCGCCCCCATCTTCCTTGTGCAAGTAGCTACAATTAAAGAGCAGAACACGGTCTTATTTTATTCTGCGATAATACTTTTCCATTACCCTCTATGCAGCAGCAAAAAAGGTTCTCGCTCCAGCGGAGCAGACGAATCGTGGATGGAGAAGCGCTAGCGTTCGCCTTTAAACACGGGAAACATCCATTATAGTCCTATCCAGTTTCCCGTGTTTAACAGCGATCGGAATCACGAAGCGTCAGCGCAGCGCCGACTATGCTCCACATGAACAGCTCATGCCCTTTAATGTTCAGTAGTTGTCTACGTTTTTTAATGCCGCAGTCTCCTGGAAGTTTTTGCTGCAGCATTGCTCACTCCCTAGATACGAACATTATTTTTTCTATAAATCCGATTGTTCGTGTTTAGGTTGACATTAGGTGTCAGAAATTGATAAACTGAGGATGTTGAGGTTCAAAATAACTTATGAAGCATGATTGATGAAATTTAATATGTCTCGTATAAAGCCGGGGATATGGCCCGGAAGTCTCTACCCGAAAACCGTAAATTTTCGGACTACGAGGGAATACAAACGGTGCGGCAACGACGGGGCTTGGCTTCATGTTTGCTTCTTAGGCGGCGGATGCGCAAGGCTCTTCTGCTTGACGCAGGCGGCAGCGTTCGTAATCCTTGTATGTCCGAGACCTGCACAGAACTTTGTGTTTACGGGATCGGACTTTTTTTTCAGCAGTCATATGAATGTCGAATTTCGCAGAAAGCGGGGGTAACTCATGACAGCACAAGTAGGAGTCATTATGGGAAGCCAATCAGATTGGGATACGATGTCCCATGCATGCCAGGTGCTAGACGAGCTTGAAATTCCTTATGAGAAAAAAGTCGTATCCGCTCACCGGACGCCGGACCTGATGTTCCGTTATGCCGAGGAGGCGGAGGGCCGGGGGCTTCGCGTCATCATCGCCGGAGCCGGCGGAGCCGCTCACCTGCCCGGGATGGTCGCTTCGAAGACGGTACTGCCGGTCATCGGCGTTCCGGTTAAATCCAAAGCGCTGAAGGGTCTGGATTCATTGTTGTCGATCGTGCAGATGCCAGGCGGCATTCCGGTAGCAACCGTAGCGATCGGCAAAGCGGGAGCCACGAACGCGGGGTTGCTCGCAGCGCAAATTCTCGGCACCTCGGATGCAGGAATTCGCGAAAGAGTGCAGGCGCGCCGTGACCGGATCCGGGACGAAGTGCTGGAAAGCAGCGATAACCTATGATGGAGAACGGAGCACAGCAGACGCGAGCAACCGGCAGAAAGCTTTTGCCGGGTTCGGTCATTGGCGTACTCGGCGGCGGGCAGCTCGGACGAATGATCGCGCTGGACGGAATCCGGATGGGATATTCGTTCGTCACCCTTGATCCGACGCCGAACTCTCCGCTCGGCCAGATGGCCGAGCAGGTTACGGCCCGTTACGACGACGTCGAGGCTGCCCGGCAGCTCGCGGCGAAAGCCGATGTCATTACCTACGAATTCGAAAATGTCGATGCGGGCGTGGCCCGGCTTCTGGAGGAGCAGTCTTATGTTCCTCAGGGAAGCAAGCTGCTGTACACTACGCAGCACCGCTTGCGCGAGAAGGCCGCGATCGAAGCGGCCGGCGTGCCGGTTGCACCGTATCGTGAAATAACAAGCTTGGAAGATTTGTTGTCCGCCGCCTCCGAACTTGGACTTCCGTGCGTGCTAAAGACCGCCACGGGAGGTTATGATGGTAAAGGGCAAGCGGTTCTCCGCAGCGAAGATGAACTCGAATCGGCTTACAAGGAGCTGGCTGCCAGCGGGACTGAGCTGGTATTGGAGAAGTTCGTCAAGTTCGCATGCGAGATCTCCGTCATTGCGGCGCGTACGCCCAGCGGCATCGTGAAGAGCTTCCCGCCGGCAGAGAACGTGCACGTCAACAATATTTTGCATTTGTCGATTGTGCCCGCGCGCGTGCCGAGCGAAGTCAAGCGCAAAGCATGCAAGCTCGCGGAACGCGTGGCAGAAGGCTTGGGAGCTGTTGGCCTGCTGGCCGTCGAGATGTTTGTGACCGAGGAGGGGGAGCTGTTCGTGAATGAGCTTGCGCCTCGTCCGCATAACTCGGGGCACTACACGATGGAGGCATGCTCCACCTCTCAATTCGAGCAGCATGTGAGAGCGATTTGCGATCTGCCGCTCGGGGACACGACGCTGCTGAGCCCGGTCGTCATGGTGAACCTCCTGGGGCAGCATCTGGAGGAAGCCGTACGGCGTTTTGGAGAGCACGACGCGCTTGCAGAGTCTCTCGGCGTTGTGCCTAAGCTTCATCTTTACGGCAAGAGCGAGGCGAAGGCTAACCGCAAAATGGGACATATCAACCTCTTGTGCGGGGACGTCGATGACGCGCTCGAATGGGTAGAGAAAACTAATATTTGGAGGCAGGATTAAACGATGATTGAACGTTATAGCAGACCGGAAATGCGGGCGATTTGGACCGAGGAGAACAAGTTCAGAGCATGGCTGGAAGTGGAATTGTGCGCATGCGAGGCATGGGCCGACCTTGGCGTCATTCCGAAGGAGGACACCGTTAAGCTTCGCCAGAATGCGACCTTCAATTTAGATCGGATTTATGAAATCGAGCAGGAAACCCGCCATGATGTCATCGCTTTTACCCGTGCGGTGTCGGAAAGCCTTGGCGAGGAGCGCAAATGGGTCCACTACGGCTTGACTTCGACGGATGTGGTGGATACCGCGATGGGATATCTGCTCAAGCAAGCCAACGATATTCTGGAGCAGGACATCCTGCGTTTTATCGGTATTTTGAAAGAGAAGGCACTGGCTTACAAGCATACCCCGATGATGGGCAGAACGCATGGCGTTCATGCAGAGCCGACGACCTTCGGCTTGAAAATGGCGCTGTGGCATGAAGAAATGATCCGCAACCTGGAGCGTTTCCGCCATGCGGCTGACGGCGTGCAGTACGGCAAAATTTCGGGTGCCGTCGGCACGTATGCCAATATCGATCCTTCGGTCGAAGAATTCGTTTGCCGCAAGCTCGGCACGAAAGCGGCGCCGATCTCGACCCAGACGCTGCAGCGTGACCGTCACGCGGAATACATGGCGACGCTTGCCCTTATCGCGACTTCGCTCGAGAAATTCGCTACCGAAGTCCGCGCGCTCCAGAAGAGTGAGGTTCGCGAAGTAGAAGAGGCATTCGCCAAAGGACAAAAGGGTTCCTCCGCGATGCCGCATAAACGGAATCCGATCGGTTCGGAGAACATCTCGGGCCTTGCCCGCGTCATTCGCGGCCACATGGTTTCCGCTTACGAGAACGTATCGCTCTGGCATGAGCGGGACATTTCCCACTCCTCGGTAGAGCGTATCATCCTGCCGGACGCTACGATGCTGCTGAACTACATGCTGAACCGCTTCGGCAACATCGTGAAGAACCTGACGGTCTTCCCGGAGAACATGAAGCGCAACATGGCCCGCACATATGGCGTTCCTTTCTCCGGCCGGATCCTGACGAAGCTGATCGACAAGGGCTTCAGCCGCGAGCAAGCGTACGACACCGTTCAGCCACGCGCCATGCAGGCATGGGAAGAGCAGCGTCAATTCCGCGAGATCGTGGAATCCACGCCTGAGATCACCGAGGTGCTGAGCGCCGAGGAGATCGAAGATGCCTTCAATCCAAGCTGGCACCTGAAGCATGTGGATACGATTTTTGCCAAGCTGGGGCTGGAGTAGTTAAGAAACCAAATTAATCCGCATTCATAAAAGATCTAGAGAAATTCAATTTCTACAACGGAGAAGGCGGAATTGTTTTGGAGAAGCGATAGCGGTCTCCTGAAAGCTTTCCATCGGAAAGCTAGCATCGAAAGCATATGCTGCCCCCGGATTTCAACCATTAAATCTTATGTAATAGAAATCTGGGGGCAACAGAGATCGGAAAAATAATCCGCATTCGTATTGATGACAGGCAGACAATCTCTAGTCTAAGGGGAGGAACACATGACATTACCGGCATTATCGACCGCCACTCATCTGGTCAACGTACCGCTGCTGTACAAGGGCAAGGTTCGTGAACTGTACGACCTGGGCGAGCACGTACTCATTGTAGTAACCGACCGCATTTCCGCTTTTGACTATGTGCTGGAGCCGCCCGTGCCGGCTAAAGGAACCGTGCTGAACAAGCTGAGCGCCTTCTGGTTCGAACAAACGGAGCAGCTCATCCGCAATCATGTCGTGCATACCGACGTGAACCTGCTGGGCGATGCCGTCAAGGACAAGGACCTGCTGGACGGACGCATCATGGTGTGCCGGAGGGCCGAGCGCATCGATATCGAATGCGTCGTGCGCGGGTACATCACCGGCGGAGGCTGGAGGCAGTATCAGTCCTCGGGCGAGGTCAACGGCATTCAGCTGCCGGAGGGCTTGCGCAAGAACGAGGCTTTTCCGGAGCCGATCTTCACGCCGGCGGCCAAGAACGATGTCGGCCATGACGAGGACATTTCGCTTTCCCGCATGAAGGAGCTTGTCGGCGAAGAGCTGGCATTGCAGCTGCAGGAGAAAAGCCTGATGCTGTACAAGTTTGCCCGCGATTACTGCCGCAAGCACGGCATTATTTTGGCCGATTGCAAGTTTGAGTTTGGATTGATCGACGGAGAGATCGTCCTGATCGACGAGATCTTCACGCCGGATTCCTCCCGTTTCTGGGATGAGAACAATTATGCGCTCGACATTGAGATCGACAGTATGGATAAGGAGCCGGTACGCACGTATCTTGCTTCGTCCGATTGGGATAAGAACAGTGAGCCGGATCCGCTGCCGAAAGCCGTGGTAGAGGAGACAACGCGCCGCTACAGCGATATTTACAGCCGAATCACGGGTGTTAGCCTGTAAGCTTTGATAAACCATTTCATTCATATATACCGAGGAGGAACAGGATACAATGTTGAAAGCAAAGGTCTACGTCACGATTAAGCAGAGCGTATTGGACCCTCAAGGGGTAGCGGTGCAAGGTGCGCTTCATTCGATAGGGTACAAGGAAGTGGAAAGCCTGCGGATCGGTAAATATATGGAGCTTGAGCTGGGCACGGACAACCGTGAGGAAGCCGAGCAACGAGTGAAAGAAATGTGCGAGAAGCTTCTGGCCAATACGGTGGTAGAGAACTACCGTTATGAATTGGAGGGCTAAACCAATGAGATTTGCAGTGCTGGTCTTTCCTGGCTCCAACTGTGACATTGACTGCTATAAGGCGGTAGAAGAGACGATCGGTCAGCCGGTGGATTATGTTTGGCATACGGCAACGGACCTTTCCCCATACGATTGTATTTTGGTGCCGGGCGGATTCTCCTATGGAGATTATCTGCGGTGTGGTGCGATTTCCCGGTTCGCCCCGGTCATGAACGAAGTGGCGAAAGCGGCGGAAGAGGGCAAGTATATTCTGGGCATCTGTAACGGATTTCAGATTTTGACGGAGGCCGGACTCCTTCCGGGAGCCCTGCGGCGCAACGATTCGATGAAATTCCGCTGCCATGACACGGTGCTTAAAGTGAACAATAATACAACGCCGTTTACCCGCGATTACGCGGAGGGACAAGAGATTGTCATTCCGATCGCGCATGGCGAAGGCAACTATTACTGTGATGAAGAAACGCTTCAAAAGCTCCGGGACAACCGGCAAATCGTATTTACGTATCAAGACAATCCGAACGGCTCGATCGAGGATATCGCGGGCATCTGCAACGAGCGCGGCAACGTAATCGGCATGATGCCGCATCCGGAGCGCGCGGTCAGCAGCCTGCTCGGCTCGGATGACGGTAAAGCAATGTTTACATCCATATTACAGGCATGGAGGGATACTCATGGCGCAGCAAACGTCCGTTAAGGAACCGACGGCAGAACAGATCGCAGAGCATCAGATTTACAAGCAGATGGGAGTTTCGGACAGCGAGTATGAGCTGATCTGTTCCTTCATGGGACGCAAGCCGAATTACACGGAAATCGGCGTATTCAGCGTCATGTGGTCCGAGCACTGCGCCTACAAAAACTCCAAGCCGCTGCTTCGCCGCTTCCCGACAAGCGGCCCGCGCGTCCTGATGGGACCGGGCGAAGGCGCAGGGATCGTCGATATCGGCGACAACCAAGCGGTCGTATTCAAAATCGAAAGCCATAACCACCCTTCCGCTGTAGAGCCTTACCAAGGCGCAGCTACGGGCGTAGGCGGCATAATCCGCGATATTTTCTCCATGGGGGCTAGACCGGTAGCGATTCTGAACTCGCTTCGTTTCGGCAAGCTGGAGAGCGATCGCGTTAAATATTTGTTCGAACACGTGGTATCCGGCATAGCCGGCTACGGAAACTGCATCGGAATCCCGACGGTAGGCGGCGAGGTGGTATTCGACGAGAGCTACGAAGGCAATCCGCTGGTCAATGCGATGTGCGTAGGCGTTATCGACCATGACAAGATTCAGCGCGGCGTTGCAAAAGGGGTAGGCAATCCGGTCTTCTATGTCGGGCCACCAACTGGCCGCGACGGCATCCATGGCGCGACCTTCGCTTCCGTAGAACTGACGGAGGAATCCGAAGCGAACCGTACGGCCGTTCAGGTCGGCGATCCGTTCATGGAGAAACTCGTGATGGAATCTTGCCTTGAGCTGATCGATTCCGGCATCGTGCTGGGCATTCAGGATATGGGCGCGGCTGGATTGACTTGCTCCAGTGCAGAAATGGCAAGTAAAGCAGGCAATGGTCTGGAGCTGTACCTGGATCAGGTGCCTCAGCGCGAAGAGGGCATGACGCCTTATGAAATGATGCTGTCGGAATCCCAGGAGCGCATGCTGTTCGTCGTTGAGCCGAAGCATGAAGCACAAGCGCGCGAAATCTTCGAGCGTTGGGGCGTTATCTGCGCCAAAGTCGGCAAGGTAACGGACGATGGTCGCCTGAAGCTGATCCACCACGGCGAGGTGGTTGGCGACATGCCGGTTAAAGCGCTCGTCGACGAGTGCCCGATCTATAACAAACCATCCCAAGAACCGGCTTATTATCAAGAGCAGGCTGCGGTGGATACGCTCCGTTATGAAGAAGTGAAGGACTTGGGCGGCGCCCTCAAGAAGGTGCTCGGTTCGCCAAGCCTTGCAAGCAAAGCATGGGTATACAACCAATATGATTATATGGTTCGCACCAGCACGGCCGTTCGTCCGGGCTCGGATGCAGCCGTCGTAACGGTGCACGGAACGCGCAAAGCCCTGGCGATGACAACGGACTGCAACGGACGTTACGTCTACCTCGATCCTGAGCTCGGCGGCAGAATCGCCGTTAGCGAAGCAGCTCGTAATATCGTGTGCTCCGGTGCCGAGCCGCTGGCGATTACGGATAACCTGAACTTCGGAAGCCCGGAGAAGCCGGAAATTTTCTGGCAGATGGAAAAAGCCGTGGACGGCATGGCGGAAGCTTGCCGCGAGCTTGAAACGCCGGTCATCGGCGGGAACGTCAGCCTCTATAACGAGAATGCCAAGGGCGCGATTTATCCGACGCCGGTTGTCGGCATGGTCGGCCTGATCCATGATACGGATCATATTACGACGCAAGCCTTCAAGGCGGAGGGCGATGCCATCTACGTTCTGGGCGATACCCGTGCCGAACTGGGAGGCAGCGAGTTCCAAGCGATCCTGCACGGGGTGTCGGAAGGCAGACCGCCGGAGCTGAACCTGGATACCGAGAAGAAATTGCTCGGCGGCGTACTGAAGGCCATCCAATCGGGTCTGGTCCAATCGGCGCATGACGTGTCGGAGGGCGGACTTGCAGCAGCGCTTGCGGAAAGCTGCATCAGCGGCGGCATCGGCGCGAGCGTGAAATGGGCAACCGATCTGCGCAACGACGTGGCGCTGTTCAGCGAGAGCCAATCCCGGATCGTGCTGTCCGCGTCTCCTGATCACAAGAATGCGCTGGAGAAGCTCCTGCAAGAAGCGGGCGTTCCATTTACCGCGCTTGGCGTAGTCGGCGGAAACAAGCTTAGCATTAACATTAACGGTGCTTCTGCGCTGGAAGAATCCGTGGAGGCTTTGAAATCCGTCTGGGAGGATGCCATTCCATGTCTCATGAACTGATACCCGAAGGACTGTGGACAGGGGATTACTACAATGAGGGAACAGGTCAGAGCGATATTTTCGATACCTTAAAAGAAGAGTGCGGCGTATTCGGGGTGTTTGGGCATCCCGATGCCGCCTCCCTTTCCTATTACGGGCTTCACGCCCTCCAGCACCGCGGCGAGGAGAGCGCGGGAATCTGCGTGGCCGACGGCGAGAATTTCAATTATCACCGCGGTATGGGGCTGGTCAAAGAAGTGTTCGATAAAGACAAGCTGGAATCGCTGCAGGGCAGCATGTCGATCGGGCATGTCCGGTATTCGACCAGCGGGGACAGCAGGCTGACGAATGCGCAGCCGCTCGTCTTTAAATATCGTGAGGGCAATCTGGCGATTGCTACGAACGGCAACATCGTGAACGAGCCGAAGCTTCGGCGCGAGCTGGAGATGGAAGGCTCCATTTTCCAGACGACAAGCGATACGGAGGTCATTGCGCATCTGATCGCGCGTTCGCCGAAGGATTTTGTCGAGGCTGCCAAGGATGCCTTGCAGCGCCTGGTGGGTGGTTTTGCGTTTCTGCTCATGACCAATGACAAGCTGCTCGTCGCCTCGGACCCGAACGGACTCCGTCCGCTCACGATGGGTCGTCTGGGCGATGCATACATCTTCACCTCCGAGACCTGTGCGCTTGAAGTTATCGGAGCTGAGGCGATTCGCGACGTCGCTCCCGGGGAGCTGCTGATCCTCGATCGGAACGGACTTCGGGAAGAGCGTTACACGGAAGCGGGACGCAAAGCGTTGTGCGCGATGGAATATATTTATTTTTCCCGTCCGGACAGCGATCTGAACGGCTCCAACCTGCATTCGGCCCGCAAACGGATGGGCAGCAAAATGGCCCTGGAATCGTTCGTGGATGCGGATGTAGTTACGGGCGTACCGGACTCCAGCATCTCGGCCGCCATCGGTTATGCCGAACAGACGGGCATTCCTTACGAGCTGGGATTGATCAAGAATAAATACACGGGCCGGACGTTCATTCAGCCGAGCCAGGAGCTGCGCGAGCAGGGCGTGAAGATGAAGCTGAGCGCGGTACGGCGCGTGGTCGAAGGCAAACGGGTGGTCATGATCGATGATTCCATCGTACGGGGAACCACGTCCCGCCGGATCGTCAACCTGCTTCGCGAAGCGGGCGCGACCGAAGTGCATGTGCGGATTACGTCGCCGCCGTTCAAGAATCCATGCTTCTACGGCATCGATACGCCGGACCGCAGGGAATTAATCGCCTCCGAGAAAAGCGTCGAGGAAATCTGCCGGGAGATCAATGCGGATTCCCTGTCGTTCCTGAGTCCGGAGGGACTGATATCCGCCATTGGCGGTTATGATGAGCACAGCCCTAAAGGCGGCTTGTGCATGGCATGCTTTGATAATGAGTACCCGACGCAGATTGATTTCAACGGGGAAGAGAAGATGGGCTGCAGCTGCTGATTCTGCAGCGGACAGCCATTTTTTCTCGGATACACCCATTAAGTGCGTGTTCAAAAAGGTCGGTTTTCAGCACCGAGAGGGTTGGTTTGAACAACCTCTTTAAGCTGATTATTGATTAAGCCCATAAATGATGTGTGAACTGATACTTTCGTCATAACGAAAAAGGAGTGTTGAGCGCGTGTCTGATACTTACAAACAAGCAGGCGTGGATATCGCTGCAGGCAACGAAGCGGTAGAGCGGATGAAAAAGCATGTCAAAACGACTTTCAGGCCGGAAGTCATGACGGACCTCGGTGGTTTTGGCGCACTGTTCAAGCTGAATAAAGACCAATATGAAGAGCCGGTACTCGTCTCAGGCACGGATGGCGTCGGCACAAAGCTGAAGCTTGCATTCGCGATGGACCAACATGATACCATCGGCATCGATGCGGTAGCGATGTGCGTGAACGATATTGTGGTGCAGGGTGCAGAACCGCTCTTTTTTCTCGACTATTTAGCGTGTGACAAGGTCATTCCGTCCAAAATCGAGTCCATTGTCAAAGGGATCGCCGACGGATGCAACCAGGCGGGCTGCTCGCTGATCGGCGGGGAAACGGCGGAGATGCCGGGCATGTACAGCGAAGGCGAGTATGACATCGCGGGCTTCACCGTGGGGATTGTCGACAAAAGCAAAATGATCAACGGGTCGAATATCGCGGCAGGCGACACGGTAATCGGACTGGCCTCCAGCGGCGTGCACAGCAACGGCTTCTCGCTCGTCCGCAAGCTGCTGCTAGAGGATGCCGGCTACTCGCTGCAGCAGGAGCTTCCGGAACTGGGCGGACGTCTTGGCGACGTACTGCTCGCACCAACCAAGATTTATGTGAAGCCGCTGCTCGGGCTGTTGAAAGAGATCGAAGTGAAGGGCATGGCGCATATCACGGGCGGCGGATTCATCGAAAATATTCCGCGCATGCTGCCGGAGGGCGTCAACGTCGACATCGAATACGGCGCTTGGCCGATTCTGCCGATTTTTAAGCTGATGCAGGATAAAGGCAGCATTTCGAACAAGGACATGTTTACGACATTCAATATGGGAATCGGCATGGTGCTTGTCGTCAAGGAGCAGGATGCTGACGGGGCACTTCAATATCTCCGCTCCGCAGGCGAAGAGGCTTATGTGATCGGCCGCGTGACCGAAGGCGAGCGCATCGTAACCTTCACGGGAGCTGAGGTGTAATGAGAGCGTTTCGGATGGCGGTGTTCGCTTCCGGAAGAGGCAGCAACTTTCAGGCTTTGGTCGATGCGCAGCAAAGCGGAGCCCTGGGCGGCGAGATCAGCATTCTGGTATGCGACAAGCCTCAGGCTCCCGTCGTGGAGCTGGCTAAAGCGGCGAATGTGGATGTATTCGCCTTTCAGCCGAAGGAATATGCCTCTAAGGAAGATTACGAACGGGAAATTGCGGCAGAGCTTCAGCAGCGCGGTGTCGAATTGATTGTCCTTGCAGGATATATGCGGCTATTGAGCCCTTCCTTTGTCGAGTTCTATAACGGGCGGATTATCAATATTCATCCTTCGCTCCTGCCTGCTTTTCCAGGCAAAGACGCGATCGGCCAAGCGCTTGCGTATGGCGTCAAGATGACCGGCGTCACGGTGCATTTCGTGGATGGCGGCATGGATACCGGGCCGGTTATCGCTCAGAAGGCCGTTGAAATCAAGGACGGCGATACGGCGGAAACGCTGGCAGAACGCATTCACGCCGTGGAGCAGAAGTTATACTCTGAAGTCGTTTCCTGGTTTGCCGAGGGGCGGATTTCGCTGAACGGGCGGAATGTGACGATTGCCTAATAGGCTTTTGTAATAAAAGCGGACAAGGTCTTACAGTGAATCGACATGTTCGATATTTCTCGGGAAATAATTTGCAATTATGGATCTTCGACAGCATCTACGGTATCAAGACAGGCCTAACTTAGTAGATTTTCATTCAAAATAGGGGGTATGAACGTGGGTATCAAAAGAGCTTTGGTCAGCGTGTCGGACAAAACCGGCGTCGTGGAATTTTGCCGCGAGTTGTCTTCATTGGGTGTAGAGATCATTTCGACAGGAGGGACGAAGAACCTCCTAGCAAAAGAAGGCGTTCCTGTCATCGGCATTTCCGATGTGACCGGATTCCCGGAAATTCTGGACGGACGCGTCAAAACCCTTCATCCAGCGGTGCACAGCGGCTTGCTTGCCATTCGCGACAGCGAGGAGCATCAGCGTCAAATGCAGGAGCTGGGCCTCGATTACATCGATCTGGTCGTGGTGAACCTGTACCCGTTCCAGGAAACGATCGCGAAGCCGGATGTCGAGTATGAAGATGCGATCGAAAATATCGACATCGGCGGTCCGACGATGCTGCGTTCGGCTGCGAAAAACCATGCTTTTGTGAGCGTGGTTGTCGATGCGGCGGATTACGGCAGCGTGATCGAGGAAATCCGCGGCGGCGGCGATACGACGCTGGAAACCCGTAAACGCCTTGCAGCCAAGGTATTCCGTCATACGGCTGCCTACGATACGCTCATTTCCGACTATTTGTCGAATGTGACAGGGGATCCGCTTCCTGAGCGCTTCAGCGTCACCTACGAGAAGATCCAGGACCTTCGCTACGGCGAAAATCCACATCAAAAGGCGGCATTTTACCGGAAGCCGCTGGCTCCCGCCGGAACGTTGACGACCGCCGAGCAGCTGCACGGCAAAGAGCTCTCCTACAACAATATCAATGACGCAAACGCGGCCCTGCAGATCGTGAAGGAATTCGACGAGCCGACCGTGGTGGCCGTGAAGCATATGAATCCTTGCGGCGTCGGTATCGGGACGAATGTATTGGAAGCTTATCAAAAGGCTTACAATGCGGATCCGACGTCCATCTTCGGCGGCATCGTGGCCGCAAACCGGACGATTGACGCTCCGACGGCCGATCTGCTGAAGGATATTTTCCTTGAAATTATCCTGGCACCGGACTTCACGCCGGAGGCGCTGGAGATTCTGACGAAAAAGAAAAACATCCGTCTGCTGAAGATGGGCGAGTTCGGCTCGGCCAAGGAGCGCCAAAGCACGCTTGCCGTAACAACCATCGAAGGCGGCATGATCGTGCAGGAAAGCGATGTGCATTCCCTCGATGCGGCTGACCTGAAGGTCGTGACGGACCGTGAGCCGACCGAAGCCGAGCTGAAGCAGCTGCTCTTCGGCTGGAAGGTGGTCAAGCACGTCAAGTCGAACGCAATCGTATTGGCGGCTGACGACATGACCGTCGGCGTAGGCGCAGGTCAAATGAACCGAGTCGGTTCCGCGCGTATTGCGGTGGAGCAGGCGGGAGAGAAAGCCAAAGGCGCGGTTCTCGCTTCCGATGCGTTCTTCCCAATGGGCGATACGGTGGAGCTTGCGGCGAAAGCCGGCATTACCGCCATCATTCAGCCGGGCGGCTCCATCAAGGATGAGGAATCGATCAAGGCTGCCAATGAATACGGGATCGCCATGGTCTTTACCGGCGTGAGGCATTTCAAGCACTAATTCATTCGCTAAAAAATGACGGGGGCTTGGTTGCAGACATCAGACTGCATTCGAAGTATACCCCTTTCAATCAACATTGGCAGAGGCGACGCCGCGCTTAGCGCGCGCCGCCTTTACGTTTAAGGGGCGAAAGGCCGACTTATCGCTTTGCCCCGTAAATGATTCATGCGGTGAAACGATATCGCGGGCAATATGAAATGATTCGGGAGGGATAAACCATGGATATTTTGGTTATCGGAGGCGGCGGAAGAGAGCATGCCATCGTATGGGCACTGGCAAAGAGCCCGAAAGCAGGCACCATTTACTGTGCGCCGGGCAATGCCGGAATCGGGCAGCTGGCAAAATGCGTGCCGATTGCGGTATCGGAATTTGATAAGCTGGCGGCTTTCGCCGTAGAGAAGCAGGTGGGACTCATAGTTGTCGGTCCGGATGATCCGCTGGCGGAAGGCATCGTGGATGCGTTTGACGCTACGGGCATCCCGGTATTCGGTCCGCGCAAAAACGCGGCCGAAATCGAGGGCAGCAAAACCTTCATGAAGGATCTGCTTCATAAATACAGCATACCGACAGCGGCTTACGCGAAGTTCGACAATTACGAGGAGGCGCTTGCTTACTTGCGCCAGCAAGGCGCGCCGATCGTCGTGAAAGCGGACGGGCTCGCAGCAGGCAAGGGCGTTACCGTTGCGCGGACCATCGAGGAGGCCGAGCAGGCACTCAGCGACATCATGCAATCGAAGGTGTTTGGCGATGCCGGAAGCCGCGTAGTTATCGAGGAGTTCCTGGAAGGCCAGGAAATGTCGATCCTCGCCTTTGTGGACGGAGAAACCGTGAAGCCGATGTCAGCCGCGCAGGATCACAAGCCGGCGTATGACGGGGACCAGGGGCCGAATACCGGAGGAATGGGAACGTATTCGCCATTGCCTCATATTCAGCCGTCCATCATCGAAGAGGCCATTGAGACGATCATCAAGCCTACGGCAAAAGCGATGGTTGACGAAGGACGTCCGTTCCGTGGCGTTCTGTTTGCCGGATTGATGATCACGCCGGACGGCAGACCGAAGACCATTGAATTCAATGCCAGATTCGGCGATCCGGAAGCGCAGGTCGTATTGCCGCGCCTGAAGACCGATCTGCTTGACGTTTTCCTTGCTGCCGTGAACGGGACCCTGGCCGATCTTGAGCTGGAGTGGAGTGACGAGGCAGCCGTATGCGTCATCCTGGCTTCCGGCGGTTATCCTGCATCGTATCCAAAAGGAATTGCGATTACTGGTCTGGACAACGAGAAGGACGGGACGATCGTATTTCATGCGGGCACTTCTCGCGATGCCGATGGCACCTGGAGAACGAACGGGGGACGTGTCCTGGGCGTTGTCGGTTTAGGCACGGATATCGCTGCGGCACGCGCGAAAGCCTATGAACGGGCAGAAGCGATTGCGTTTGAAGGCAAGTTTAACCGGACGGACATTGCGCTGAAAGCACTGCAATAAGCAAGCTCTTTCACTAACAACGATTCGTAAAAATAGGAGGACTGCCGCAGATCGGTTATTCAAAGATCACAAGCGGTAGTCCTTTCTTGCTGTTATCGGAAATACATGGGGAAGCCAAGCTTAGATGCAAGATCCGCTCATGGCAGACCCGGGTACATCTGTTTCTATTTCCCACTATTGTGCAAACGTTTGTTCAACGAGCAGGCATTTATGATGGCTTCTTGTCTCAAATAACGTGCAAAATGACAGGATTGCACAGGATCTGCACAACTATTTTTATGATAACTTACGAAATACAGTGAATATCGAAGGTAATAGAAGATTATATGCCTAAAACGGGGAAAAATGATCTGTGCAAACGTTTTTACATTCGATATTAAATGTTGTATGATGTTTTCAGTGAATGAAGCGCTTTCTCAACGGGATTTTTCCTGAGTATCTCGCCAGATGCTACATAGAAAAAGAGACGCTGAAAATTTTCTGAAATCGTTTGCGCAGATTTCCAACATTTTCTGATCATTTATTGAGAGGGGTAATCATGGAATGAAGATGAAGAAGTTACTTACGCTAGCTGCAACCTTCACGTTGGCGTTCTCCATTACAGCGTGCGGAGGAAATACGGCCGCACCAGCTACGGAGGCACCTGCTGAGACTCCGCCAGCACAGGAAACGCCGGCCGAAAATACAGAGACACAGGAACTTAAGCCAGAAGAAGGCGCGAAATTGGTCGTATGGGAAAGCCGGGACGAAAGAGCTTACACCGATGCGGTCGCCAAAGAATTTACCGAGAAATACGGCGTTGAAGTGACCATTGAAGAATTGTCCCCAACTGATCAAGTAACCAAGCTTGCGCAAGACGGACCATCCGGCTTGGCAGCCGACGTCGTACTGTTCCCTCACGATAACCTGGGCAAAGCCGTAGCGACAAACCTGGTTCTGCCAAACGATTTTTATGAAGAAAAAACGAAAAGCAACAACACGGAAGCAGCCATCCAAGGCGTAAGCTATGACGGCGTTCTGTACGGATACCCTCGCGCTGCGGAAACTTACCTGATGTACTACAACAAGGACTTGGTTAAAGAAGTTCCGACAACGATGGAAGAGGTTATCGAATTCAGCAAAACCTTCACCGACAAATCCAAGAACAAGTATGGATTCATGTTCGAAACAGGCAACCTGTACTTCGCATATCCGTTCCTTGCTTCCAACGGCGGATACATCTTCGGTAACGGCGGTGCCGACGTCAACGATATCGGCCTGAACAACGAAGGCGCAGTGAAGAGCATGGAAGTATATGCAAGCCTTAAGGAAATCCTTCCGGTTAAATCCGGCGATATTACGCCGGATATCAAGCGTGGCTTGTTCACGGCCGGCGATCTGGCGATGGACATTAACGGACCATGGGAGCTTGGCGGATACAAAGAAGCGCTTGGCGACAAGCTCGGCGTTGCTCCAATCCCGACGATCGGCGGTCAGCCTGCAGTATCGTTCTCCGGTATCAAAGCTTGGTACGTAAGCTCGTTCACGAAGTATCCGCAAGCAGCTCGTCTGTTCGCAGACTTCGCAACGTCCAAAGAAGCACAATTGCAATTGAGCGCATTGGTTGGTTCGGTTCCGACCAACAACGAAGCTCAAGAAGACGATCAAATCAAGAACGACGAGTATGTATCGGCATTCACGGAGCAGTTCAAATCTTCCCAGCCGATGCCGTCCGTACCGGAAATGGCTAACGTATGGTCTCCAGTAGGCGCTGCGCTGGCTGAGATCTGGGACAACAACAAAGACGTGAAAGAAACGCTGGATAAAGCCGTAACTCAAGTGAAAGACCTCAACAGTGGTGGAGCTGGCGAGTAATAGCGTTCTTATATAATACGAGACAGATGAAGAAGTTCACCCGCCGAACAACCGGCGGGTGATTCCTCGATTATACGGAGAGGAGAATGGAGGGAGCATGCGTCAACATCGTATCACAGCGGCCGTATTATCAGCCATCTGCATGGGTCTGGGTCAGCTTTACAATCGGCAATGGATCAAAGGCGTTATTTTACTTATCGTAGGCGTATTCAGTCTGTATTACTTCATTAACAACCTGGGTGATGCCATCTGGGGAATGGTAACATTGGGAGAACAGGGGAGCCATTTAGAAAAAGTCAACGGCTTGACCCAAATGGTAGCGGGTGACCATTCCATCAATCTCCTGATTGAAGGACTTATCACCTTAATTATGTTTGCGCTCTTTCTTATTGGCTACTATGCCAATATCAAAAACGCATATAACGCTGGAAAACTAAGGGAAAAGGGTTTAACGCCCAACAATTTCAGACAGACCCTTTACTATATTTTCGAATGGAAATTTGCGCAATCTTTCCTGACACTGCCGGCAATCGGTATTTTGTTTTTCACGGTCATGCCGATCATCTTCATGGTCCTGCTGGCGTTTACGAACTATTCCGCTCCAAACAATCTGCCGCCTGCTAGCCTGGTGGATTGGGTTGGCTTCAAAACCTTTACCAATCTCGTTGCACTGAAATCGTGGAGCCACACCTTTTTCGGGGTTCTGACCTGGACGATCATCTGGGCGGTGCTCGCAACGGTTACCACGTATTTCGGCGGCGTGCTCGTGGCACTGCTTATTCAACAAAAAGGAATTCGATTCAAAGGCGTATGGCGCGTCATCCTGATCATTCCATATGCGATCCCGCAGCTGATCTCGCTGCTTGTCATGCGTAATATGTTTAACGGGCAATTCGGCCCGATCAACCAGTATTTAAGGTACTTCGGTTTGGAAGGACTGCCTTGGCTGACCGATCCGGTCTGGGCTAAAGTGACCGTTATCGTTGTTAATATGTGGGTCGGTATCCCTGTATCCATGCTCCTCGTGATGAGCGTTCTGACCACGATTCCGAAGGATCTCTATGAAGCTGCGGACGTGGATGGAGCGACCGGCTTCCAGAAGTTCAAGATCATTACCCTGCCGATGATTTTGTTCTCGACGGCACCGGTGCTGATTACGCAATTTGCCGGTAACATCAACAACTTTAACTTGATTTTCCTCCTGACGAACGGTAACCCGGTGGTGGGCGACTATCAATACGCGGGAGCGACGGACCTGCTCGTCACCTGGCTCTATAAACTGACGCTGGATCAGCAGCGTTACAGCATGGCATCGGCCATCGGTATTATCATCTTCATGATTATTGCGACCTTCTCGATTTACAATTATCGTCGTACCAGATCATTCAAAGAGGAGGATATGATCCAATAATGGGAATTAAAATGAGAAACGCGATCCGCCTGACGGCAAGCTACATCACGCTTGTCATCATCGCGATCGGCTGTATTTACCCGGCGCTCTGGATTGTTCTGGCCTCTTTCCGTCCCGGAAAGTCGTTGTACAGCAAATCCTTGATTCCAGAATCCTTCACGCTCAGTCATTATAAAGAGCTGTTTACGTCCCAAAGCTTCCTGTTTGGCACATGGTACATGAACACGTTGAAAATCGCGGTGTTCTCCATGATTATCGGGACCATTCTTGTCCTGCTTACTAGTTATGCGGTATCCCGCTTCCGGTTCAAGGGCCGTCAGAATGCGCTATCGGTCATTCTCGTGCTGGGGATGTTCCCGGGCTTCATGAGCATGATCGCCCTGTATATCCTGTTGAACTCCCTGGACCTGCTGAATACGCATGCCGCGATGATCATCGTGTATGCGGCCGGGGCACCGCTTGGCGGAACCCTCATCATGAAGGGCTTCCTGGATACGATACCGCGAAGCTTGGATGAAGCGGCGAAGATTGACGGAGCCACCAACTTCCAGATCTTCCGCAAAATCATTCTGCCGTTGTCGAAGCCGATGATTACGTATATGGGCTTGACGCTGTTCGTCGGCCCATGGGTAGACTTTATCTTTGCCCGGCTCGTGCTCCGGACCAAGGAAAACTGGACGCTTGCCGTCGGCCTGTGGGATCTCGTCAACTCTACCCAGGATAGCAACTTTACTTTGTTCGCGGCGGCATCGGTGCTGATCGCACTGCCGATCACCCTGCTGTTTGTGTTCCTGCAGCGTTTGCTGGTCGATGGCATGACGGCTGGCGCAAGCAAAGGGTAAGCCCAAAAACGGATAGCCCAACTTACGATATCATAAGACACATAGATAGAGAGAACAGCGAAGAGACACAGCCGGTAATTGCCTTGCTGTGTCTTTTTGCATGTATTCATGCAATCAGGGGGTACATAACATGAACATGACAAAGCGTTTTCAATTCAAGGCGGTCGGCATGAAGCTGTTTGTTATCTTTTTTACAACGATCGTGCTGTTATCTTCGGCGCTGGGGTTATTGTCGTATTCCATCTCCAAGGACACGGTAATGGATCAGGTATCCGAAGCGACCTCGGGGCAGATGATGCAGGCGGCGGACAAGCTGGATTTTCTGTTAGGCCAGTATGAAGCCGCCTCTCGCCAGTGGGCGCTGGACACGGTGCTTCGCGAAGATCTGGTGACGGTCAGCACGGCGGATATCGGCATTCGGGACAAAACGCAGGCCGAGAACCGGATCCGTGAGAAGCTGAACGGGATGGCATCTTCGGATAAACGTCTGCAGGGCATGCGTCTGGTCGCGCCCAATCTTCAGGCTCAAAGCTCCTATAACTCCACGGGCTATTCGGGAATGTCTTCTTCGGACGGGGTGAAGGCGAAGATCGACCGGATTATTCAGGCCGATGGCGAACCGGTATGGTTCCCGACAGAGATCAAGGGTTTTATGGAGAATGAGAGTACCGCCACCATGACGATGGGGAGATTGCTGAAAAACCTGAAAAATCCGAATGCGCAGTACGTCCTGCTGATGGATGTCAAGGATGAGGCGGTCGGGGAGGTTCTGGCGAATCTAAAAATAGGGAATAACGGACAGATGCGGATCGTGGCCGAAGATAACCGGATCGTGCACGACATGGACCCGGCCCAGCTGATGCAGCCTTCCGCCATTACGGTTCCTTCAGATGCCGAGGAAGGGGGGATCTACTATACCGCCGACGAGCAGATGGTGGTATATACGCCTCTAAAGACCGCGCCATGGCATATGGTCGGCTTTGCTCCCGTTAGCGATTTCGTGCAGGCCACTGACAAATTGCTTGCCGTGACGCTTGCGGTCATTGTGGCAGCGGTTCTGGTTGCTGTTCTGATCGGCTACTATATGATGCGTACCGTCGGCCGACCGCTGAACCAGATGTGCAGCCTGATGGAAGAGGGAGAGCAGGGGAACTTAAGGGTGCGGACGGAATTCCGCCGTGCCGATGAGATTGGCCGTCTGGGTCAGAGCTTCAACCGGATGATGGGGCAAATCTCGGCTTTGGTCGATCAGACGAATGCGTCGGCGAAGGAAGTGCTGGTTACGGCCGAGGAATTGGCCGAAGCCTCAAGAGGAACCTCGCTTACGGCCGGCGAAATCGCGGCCGCCATGGAACAGATTGCACAGGGAAGCGGAAGCCTGGCCATGGAGGCCGAACGCGAGAACCAGCTGGCCGAGAACATCGGCGTGCGGATGAGCAAGGTGTCCGATACGAATCAGGTGATCGCGGCCGCGGCGGATCGCGTGCTCCGGGTAACGGGAGAAGGCGCACAGCATATGGACAGCCTGGTGGAGAAATCGACGCGGATTAATCAGGTAAACCGGGCGATCGTCCAGAACGCGGAGAAGCTGAAGGATAATACCGCATCGATTCACAAAATATTGGAGCTGATGTCGGAGATTACGCATCAGACCAACGTGCTGTCCATTAACGCGACGATTGAAGCGGCCCGCGCCGGGGCGGCAGGCAGCGGCTTCATGGTGGTTGCCAATGAAGTGCGGAGCCTCGCGGATCGTTCCAAGGAGTCGATCCAGACCGTAGGCGCCATGATTCTGGACATTCGGCGCGAGGTGCAGGGCTCCGTGGATGCTTTGACGTCGGCATCGCCGCTCTTTGACGAGCAGCTGCATTCGGTGCAGGAAGCACAGGGTGTCTTTGATAACGTGCGTCACGAGATGGATGCGCTCTTAACCGAGATCAGCGAGTCTACGCATGCGGTGGAGGTTCTGATCGATTCCCAGCTGGCGCTGACCGACTCCATCTCGGAGGCGAGCTCGATTGTCCAGGAAACCAGCGCCGCCACGGAGGAGGTCGCTTCGATGTCGTCCGAGCAGTTCAAGGTGAGCGAGAAGCTGGTCGGCTTGTCGTCGCGATTGGAGGAGCTGTCGGAGGGCTTGCGCAAATCTTTGGTGATGTTTAGGACGTAAATGGTTTTGGTAATGATGTGATGGCTATATACAGCACTCCGCATGCGGATCATGCTTCCGATCCCTGTTACCCCCGGATTTCTATTGGAATGATATTTATGGCTGAAATCCGGGGATAAAGCGGACCACTTCGTTTCTCCACCATGATTCCGCCTGCTCCGTTGAAGCTTGCGGGGAATCGATTCGTCCTCTCCGCTGCGTCGTGCTTTGCATACAACCATTTACGCTAAGGTGTGGGGGGGAGAAAAAGGCCGATGAAGGGGAACATCTTCATCGGCTTTTTTGCTGGTGTGCGTGGTGCTCGGATGGCTGGAAATTAGCGCGGGTCCGTTGGGTTTCCTCGTGCGCTTGGTGAGTTACTGCCTGCTGAGCACGCTCTCTCTTTGGGAATCGCTCATGCAGGGCTGAGGGAATGTTGAGGTGCTTCGCGTAACGGGCTATTGCTACTGGAATTATGACTGCATGAACAAAACCAGCTCCGGGATCATATCCGGAGCTGGTTTTATTTAGGTGCCGTTCTTCGGCAAAAGCTAGTCGTTCTTGAACTTACGGCTGCCAGTTCACGTTAATGGTGGCCGTGCCGCTCGTTGGTGCGGTGAAGGTATGGTTCGAGCCGCCTTCCCATGTTACCGTCGAGCCCTGTTTTTTCAGGAATTTGAATTCGATCGTTTTGCCGGCGGGCACGCTGACGTCATAGTACCAGGTTGGGTATTGGTAGATGACCTGGTTGTACAACGGACCGATGGCTTTGGCCGGGTCCCAGTTGCCAAGCTCGCTTACGCTGCCTGCCAGATACACGTTCTGGCCGAGCGCGGTGGTGGCGTTGTTCACCACAAAGCGCACGCTGACCTGATCCCCGCTCAGCACTTCGAAGTTGTCATGCACATTGCTTGAGGTTCCGGCACTGTTGGCGATTTTGATATTGTATACGCCTCCGGCAACGGCAGGGATTTTCACCTTGATCTGCGTGTCTTCCCAAGCCGTAATGTTAGCGCCGGTAACTGCCGTCGTGCCGAAGTATACCGTGCCTTTGGTTGCACCGAAACCGCGGCCGTCAATGGTGACGGTTGCGCCCGGTTTGGCCATCATCGGTCCTACGTGCCCGATGGTTGGCGCAGTCACGGCCGTGGTGTACTGCCACACGGCCGTACCGCCCGCTGCCAGCGTGAAGTTGGAAGCGGATCCGCCGGAGCCGACGGTCAGGCTGTTACCGTTCAGGAGGCCGCCCAGCACGTCGGTGTAGCTGCCGGCCGGCAGTGAGGTTACCAATCCCGTAATGGAGGCCGGCGTGTTCACGTTGCGGTTGACGGCGATGACGGCCACGTTGTTGCCGAACTTGCGCTCATAGATCAGCACATCGTTGTTGATCCAGCGCTCCTGCGTCGTCCCATAAGCGATGGCCGGGTTGGATTTGCGCAGAGGCGCCAGCTTTTTAATGACCTGATAAGCCGTAGTCGTGGTAGAGAAAGAAGGAATTCGAGCCCGGTTGTCGGGATCGTTCCCGCCGGACATGTATTGCTCGGTTCCATAATAGATGGCTGGCACGCCGCGGGAAGTTAACGTGAAGGCGAGCGCTTGCTCCAGCTTCCGGCGGTTGGCGCTGTTATTATGGAAACGTTCCATGTCGTGGTTATCGATGAACGTGACCTGATCCTCCACCTGCGCGTAATCGGCTGCAGAGCCCTCCAGCATGGATTTCAGTCCGTACATATTGTCGGTGTTGTCCCTGAATACCTGGCGAACCTTCTGCGCGAAGCGGAAGTCCAGCAGGCTCATGCCGGATTCGTTGGCGAACTTATGATTCTCGGCACTCACTTCGTTTACCCCGAGGAACCATTCGCCGAAGGTGAAGACCGGCTTGTAATTGTTGACGGTGGCCATGAAGCTCTTCTGCCAGCCAAACGGCATATGTTTTACCGCGTCCATTCGAATGCCGTCAATGCCCAGATCGAGCCACATTTTAATGGCATCCTTCAGGTAGGTATCCACGGTGCTGTTGTTATGGTTCAGGTCAGCAAGGTCGTACAGGTTTTTGTAAATCCCGTTCTCGGTCGTCGAGAAATCGGTGCCTCCGTTATGGTGGAACAAATTCTGCGTATCGTTTGTATATCCGCCGAGCAGGGTGCCGTTGTTGTACAGCTTACCGTTCTCCGCGAACGAAGGCTGGTCCGAGGAAGCGGGGGACGTGTGGTTCGGTGCGAAGTCGATGATGACTTTGATGTTCTTGGCATGGGCGGCAGCGATGAGATTCTGGAAATCGGCGATCGTGCCGTAAGCCGGGTTCGTTTTCTTGAAGTCTCTAGCCCAATAGCCGTGGTATGCGGTGTTGTTCACGCCGGAATAGTTGATGACGCTGTAGATGTTCTCGACCGGCTGGGAGATCCAGATGGCGGTAACGCCCATGCCGGTCAGGTAGCCGTCGTTGATTTTGTTGATGATCCCTTGCCAGTCGCCGCCGCAGTAAAGCCTCAGGTTGGTGCAGGTCCCATCAAAGGCCGGGCCGGTCGGGTTGTTGGCAGGATTGCCGTCGGAGAAACGGTCCGTAAAGATTTGATAAATGACATCCGTGCTGAAATTTTGCTTGTTGGATACCGAGGTATCCGGGGCTGCATGGGCTGGTCCGAGCAAGCTCAGCGCCAGGGACAAGCTAAGGGCAAGGGCGGTTGTCAGTTTGTAGAATTTTTTCATCGTATTCCTCCTATGTAGCAGTTATTGAATGGGGGTTGGTTCAATGAGCAAACCGAAGCTGCGGGGAATCACCTCCTGTACGAAAGATAGGGCAACAAAAAACCCCGGCATCTCCTGAAGAGAAACCGGGGTTGTTCCATACCGGGTGTGCGGTGACGGAATGCATGGCCCTTAAATTATGCGAGTGTTTGATTTCAACAATATTGTAAATGAAAGCGTATTCAGGTGTCAATATGTAATATCCAAATAAAAGGAAATTAATATTTTATGACATGAAATTAAATTTTATAATTCTTATTTATTATTGAAACAAAATTTTACAGGTCATATAATAGATTTAGCAAGCGTTTACAATTTGAAGATCAGTTCATGCGAAAATGGCGTGTTTGTTGTTCAGTTAATCCAATTCAAGGCCTTGAAGAAAGGGGGGGAGTTCAGTGGAGACTCATGTGAAGGCCGGTGCAGAGCAGCTGGGCTTGGGAGTCAAGGGAGTGAAGGCGGCGTGCGCCGCCATTGAACGCGAAATAGCCGCGGGTACGACGCCGGGTGCCGTACTGGGCGTTCTGCATGAAGGCAGGACATGGTTCTACACAACCGGTTATGCCAATCCCCAGTCGGCGCAGGGTCAGCCTGTGCCTGTTAGCGAGGACACATTATACGACTGTGCATCCTTGACCAAGGTGGCGGTCACGCTCCCGTTGATTCTGCAATTGATCGATGATGGGGTTCTGACCTTGAGCACAAAAGCGAGCGATATGCTGCCTTCATTCGGAACGGCAGGCAAAGAAGAGATCACGGTAGGCCAGCTGCTGACGCATACTTCCGGGCTCCAGGCGGATATGAACCTGCATTCCCATGGCTGGGACAGGGAGCAGATGTGGGATGCCGTTTTTTCAGCGCCGCTTGCAGCGAAGCCGAATACCGAAGTGATTTACAGCGACTTGGGGTATCTGACGCTTGGTCGCATCATAGAACGGTCGCTCAAACTGCCTTTGGACCAAGCGTTTAAGCGATGGGTGTCGGATCCGCTGGGCATGCGACATGCCACGTTAACTCCTTCGCCGGAACAGCCCAGCCGCTATGCCGCAACGGAGTATGAGGATACCATCCAGGATCATCTGTGCGGGATCGTCCATGATGAGAAGGCAAGGGCCTTAGGTGGTGTATGCGGCCATGCAGGCTTGTTTGCCACAGCAGGAGATCTGCTGCAGTATGCCCGAGTTTGGCTTTCACTGGGCGCAATTCCGACGGTTACGGCTGCGGAGACCGGAACTGACGAATCGAGGCTCCTATCTCGGGCTGCGGCGGCTACGGCCACTCGTTCCCATACGAGCCATATTCAGGGCTCGAGCCGTGGTCTGGGGTGGGTGCTGAAAGGGGATAAGATGGACGCCTCCGGAGATTGGATGAGCCCGGGCTGTTACGGACATACCGGCTTTACCGGAACCAGCCTGTGGATCGATCCCCAGTCTGATCTTGCGGTCGTATTGCTGACCAACCGCGTATATGGGGGGCGGAGCAGCAGCGTGGCTCAGCTGCGAGCACAGGTCCACAACGCTTTGAAGGGAGCCGTGGCATGGTAAGAATGGAATGCGGCATATGGTTGACGGCCATCTAAGCATGCTCCAGACCACGCACCGTTTGTACAGGGTTCAGCGCTCACAAAAGCACACAATAGCCGTCGTTCTCGATTCGGCAGCGGCAGCAATCCGAAAACCGATCTAACGACGGGATGGACGTAAGCAATGCCCCCTGATGTCGGAACATTTATGGGAGCTGCCACATAGATATTCCGTCCGTACATGAGGGATTTGTGAATGGACATGAACCGGTGGCATGCCGTTACGGGCAAACGCCGACGATCCAATGACTTACTACTAGATCCAATGACTTACTACTATAAATGACTTACGACTATAAGGAGGGATGACGCAATGACGAGTTTAACCTACAGGTCTTACCGGTCTGGGGACGAGGAACGGATTACGACTCTGTGGAATGCCTGCCTGCCGGGAGATCCCATCACCCGGCTTCGTTTTCGAAATCTGGTGCTGCTCGACCCGAACTTTGATCCGCAGGGACTGCGGATCGCGGAGCAGGAGGGCCGCATAGTGGGCGTCCTGTATGCTGTGCGCCGGAGATTGCCGATGATCGGCACCGAGCTGGACCCGGATCACGGCTGGATCACCTTCTTCTATACCGATCCATCGGTTCGAAGATTGGGGGTGGCGTCGCGGCTGCTGCAGGAAGGAGAAGATTATCTTCGTCATCATGGGCGCAGCAAAGTCTTTTTCTCCTCGTATGCCCCGAATTATATCGTTCCGGGCATTGATGGGGAGCGCTATCCGGAGGGCTTGGCATGGCTTGCGGCCAGTGGTTTTACCCGCAATTACACGGCGGTTGCGATGGATCGCTCCCTGGTTGGCTTCCATATGCCGCCGGAGGTTGCGGAGCTGAAGCGGCAGCGGGAGCATGAAGGCTTTACTTTCAAGCCGGCTAAGGACAGCGATCTGGTGGAGCTGATTGAGTTTGCGACGGACGTGTTTAACCCGGATTGGGGCCGGGCGATTCGTGAGGGGCTGCTCCAGCGATTAACAACGGATCAGATTCTGATCGCACGCGATCAAGGGAAGCTGGTGGGCTTCTGCCTGCATGGCGGATATGAGGGCGTGGCGGAACGATTCGGTCCCTTTGGCGTGGATCCGTCGATGCAAGGGAAGGGACTCGGAAAAATCCTCTTGTATGACTGCCTTGCCCTTATGCGTGCTCAAGGACTGCACGGTGCCTGGTTCCTCTGGACGGGCGAGCAGAGTCCCGCAGGCCATCTGTACCGCAAAGCCGGCTTCGACGTGACACGCCGGTTCGATATTATGAGCAAGCCGCTGCAATAGATAGCTTCGACTACATGGATATATAAAGGAGAGATTACATTGACGGAAGCAAAGCAGCATCACATTTTGGCGATTGGCGGGCATGCGGGCGATATGGATCTTACCGCAGGTGCAGTGATCGCTAAATATACGCAGGCTGGCCACAAAGCGACGTTTCTTCATCTAACGCCGGGAGAGAAGGGACACCCCCGTCTGACGCCGGAGGAGTACGCAAAGCAAAAGATTGACGAAGCTCACCAATTTGCCGATATCGTCGGCGCGGATGTGCGGTTCCTTGCCTACAAGGATGCCGAGCTTCCGCTGGACGAGGAAGTAAAGTATCAGGTCGCCGACGTCATACGGGAAGTGAAACCGGATATCATCATCACGCATTGGAAGGAGAGCATTCATAAGGATCATTCCAATACGCATTATATCGTGGAGGACGCCCGCTTCTATGCGGGCCTGAAGACGATTGAACGCGAGCTTCCGTCCCACTATGCCCAGCATTTATACTATGCGGACAATTGGGAGGACCCGTACGATTTCCATCCCGAGGTCTTCATCGACATTCCGGACGAAGCCTATGAAACCTGGGTGAGAGCCATGAACGTATACGCTTATGCGCGCGGGGAAACCTACGGCTTCCCGTTCATCGAATACTACAAGGCACTGACGATCGTGCGGGGAGCGCCGATGAACTTCAAGCGCGCGCAGGCCTTCGCTGTACCGAGAGGTGCGTTGACCAAACGGTTACAATTTTTCTAAATATATGGTTTTTTATCCAATCAACTGGAATAATCGCTAACATTCTCACAAAAAAATTGTGAGAAATACCAAAACATCCACTGACATTATACCTATCTTTTGATATAATGAGTGATGTTACGGGGGAACACGTACGGAATCATATATAGAGAATACAAACAGGAGAGGAAGTCTTCCATAGTGGAGGCTTCCTCTCTTTTCGTTTTGTTCGTCACCGGTTGTGATACACAGGCTACGGGCGACATAGCGTTTCCGATTGCAGCTCTAGCGGGGAGGCGAGGCGGAAGGGCAGCTGTTGCATTTTTCAAAATCCATGGTATGATGTATTTAAAGAATCTTAAATTAAAGATATTATAACAGGATATTAGGGCAACCTTTGATGGGGATTGCGACCTAATTTATGAAGTGGTTTTTAGGGCAGCCTTTGGTCCTATTGAGCTATTGCAGGTCATTCTAACATTAATGGTGTCAAACGGATTCGAAATTTAACCATATCACCAGTCGAAGGGAGACTACAAACATATGGAACATACGCATATTTACCGCCAGGGGACTTCCCCGGAGGCACCAACCTTACTATTGCTGCACGGTACCGGAGGGAACGAGGAGGATTTGCTGCCGCTGGCCGAGATGATCTCGCCAACGTCGAATGTGCTCGGCGTCCGCGGGAACGTGCTGGAGAACGGCATGCCGAGATTTTTCCGGCGCCTGGCCGAAGGCGTGTTTGATCTAGAGGATCTCGTGAAACGCACGCACGAGCTGGATGAATTCCTGAACTGGGCAGCCGCCGAGTACGATTTTGACCGCAGCCGCATCGTGGCCGTCGGGTATTCAAATGGCGCCAACATTGCCGCAAGCCTGCTGTTCCACGAAGGGGACGCGCTGCAGGGGGCCATTCTCCACCATCCGATGGTTCCGCTGCGGGATAAAACCTTGCCGGATTTGACCGGCGTTCCGGTCTTTATCGCTGCAGGCCGACGCGATCCGATGTGCACGCCGCAGGAGAGCGAGGATCTGAACGAGCTATTGAGCGGGGCAGGCGCGGACGTGAAGCTGCATTGGGAGAACGGGGGGCATCAGCTCAGCCGTGCAGAGGTCGGGATGGCCGCTGCCTGGTTTAAGGAGAAATTCCTGTAATACCGGGCATGCCAAGATCCATGATGCGTTCCCTGTCTAATCAAGTAAAAATGAAAGCGAATATGATCAAAATACCGTCAATGCGTTGGCGGTATTTTTTTTATACTTTACCCATCGAATAAGAATCGAGGGGGTCCGACATGGCACAAACAATGGAGACGATGAAAAAGCCTGGCGCCCAGCCGACGCGGGGGGACAAGTCCAGGGGATCCTTGCAGCGGGGAGAGAACCTATGGGGGATCGCATTCGTAAGCCCGATGCTGATCGGCGTTATCATTTTGGTGCTGTTTCCGATATTGGCTACACTCGTGCTGGGGTTTGCCGATTGGAATTTCGTGCAGGGCTGGGACGGCATCCAGTGGGTCGGGTTTCAGAATTTCCGCCAGCTGCTGGAGGATGACATGTTTATCAAGTCGGTACGCAACAACATCTTGTTTCTTCTGACGGTTCCGGTCTATATGATGATTTCGATGACGCTGGCCATCTTGATCGACCGGTTTGTCTATATGAAGGGCTATTTTAAAGTGGCTTACTTCATGCCCTACATATCCAACATCGTGGCGGTGGCCGTCGTATGGCAGGTGCTGTTCCAGCCGTCCTACGGGCCGATCAACGAAATCCTCCGGACGCTCGGGATGTCCAATCCGCCCAAGTGGATCGCGGATCCGAATTTCGCGCTGATTTCCATTATGCTGATATCGATCTGGATTTCGATCGGCTTCAATCTGATTATCTATATCGCCGGCCTGCAATCCATCCCGAAGGATCTGTACGAAGCGGCCGATATCGATGGAGCGAACGGCTGGACCAAGTTCAGGCGCATTACGCTGCCCCTGCTGTCGCCGACGTCCTTTTTCCTGCTGGTAACGGGGATCATCTCCACGTTCAAGGTCTTTGATATCATTGCCGTCATGACGCAAGGGGGACCGATCGGCTCAACGACCATGATGGTGTGGTACTTGTACGATACGGCATTCGTCAACCTGAAGGTCGGTTACGCATCGTCCATTGCCGCGGTTCTGTTCGGCTTTGTCATGCTGATTACGCTGGGGCAGTGGGCCGCTCAGAAGAAGTGGGTCAACTACTAAGAGGGAGGGCGTTATATGGGGACAAGAGTCGGCGTCGACTGGCGCAAGCTTATCGTCACGATCGCGATGTTCGCGGTGAGCATTCTGTTTCTCCTTCCTTTTATCTGGATGCTGGTGACATCCTTTAAGATGGAGCGAGACGTATTCGTATATCCGATTCAATGGATTCCGCGGGAGTGGAACGCGATTCAGAATTACAAGGAGGTATGGTTCGGCGATTATCCCTTCTATCTCTATTATTGGAACTCGATCAAGGTCAGCATACTGACCACAATCATCTCGGCCATGGTATCCGCCCTGGCAGCCTACGGCTTCTCCAAAATCCGGTTTGCCGCCGGCAATTGGCTGTTCATCATCGTGCTGGTGACCTACATGATTCCGGGCCAGGCCATCCTGATCCCGCAGTTTATTCTATACCGCAATATCGGGCTGTTCGATAACCATTTCGGGCTCATTATGCTGGGAAGCTTCAGTGTGCTCGGAACGTTCATGCTCAGGCAATTCTTCATGGGGGTGCATCAGGAATTCATCGAATCCGCCAAAATCGACGGCGCGAACCATCCGCGAATCTTCTGGTCCATTGCCCTGCCGCTGGTAAAACCCGCTGTTGCCACGTATGCGATCCTGCGGTTCATCTGGACGTGGAACGATTATCAGAATCCGCTCATCTTCCTGCGGACGGACCGGCTGTTCACGATTCCGCTGGCGATGCAGAAATTCACGTCCTTGAGCGGAGAATTCTACTCCCTGATCATGGCGGCTGCCGTGTCGGCGATATTCCCGCTGCTGATCGTTTTTATCATCGGCCAGAAGAGCGTCATCGAAGGTATTGCGCTGGGTGGGGTCAAGGGCTAAGTCTCTCGGGAATGAATGGGGTAAAAATAGTTCCAACATCAGTAAAGATTGTTTTATGGTTAAGATGTAAGCGCTCTATATAATGTGGATAGTTACAGCTAGAATCGTCACGACCTTACATACCGATATCAATGGGGAGGGTTATAGACAATGATGAACAAGAAATGGTGGTCAGGCGTTCTCACGGCCGCGATGGTGATCGGCTTGCTGTCCGGCTGCGGGGGAGCGAAAGAGGATGGGGCGCAAGGTGATTCCGCGCAAGGCGGAGGCAAGACCAATCTGAGGCTGTACACGTATGGCACGGAGGAAGCCTACAATTGGAAGAAAACGATCCAAGCCTATGAAGAGGCAACCCCGGGCGTGACCATTGAGCTGGTCCAGCTCAGCGAGAAGGGGGATACGCAGGAGGCGTTCAAGAAGCTTGACCTGGAGGCGGCATCCTCGGCCCAGATGGACATTCTGATGTTCAGCGATCCGGCGGGTTATGCGCAGCGGGTGGCGCTCGGCATGGCCGAGCAGCTGGACGACTATATCGCGAAGGACGGCTACAGCGTGGAAACCGATTATAAAGTGGATACCCGCCTCGACGGCAAGGTCTACGCGCTGCCAGGCAAGTTCAACCCTTGGTATGTGCTGCTGAACAAGGATCACCTGGAGGAAGCGGGACTTCCTGTACCGACGGACTGGACCTGGGACGAATATGCGGATTATGCCAAAAAATTGACCCAGGGCGAAGGAGCGTCGAAGCGCTACGGGACGTACTTCCATGGCCCGCAAGGGGGCGGATGGCTGGAATTTCTGAAGCTGATGATGGCCAATCAGCCTCAAGATACCGACTATTTGAAGGCCGACGGCTCTTCCAATCTGGATAACCCGACCTTCAGGCAGACGCTGGAGCTGCGCGTGCGGATGGAGAAGGAGGACCAATCCTCGGTGCCTTATACGGACATGATCTCCCAGAAGCTGAATTACCGGACGCAATTCTTCAATCAATCCGCAAGCATGATCACGATCGGCAGCTGGATGAACACGGAGATCGGCGGAACGGATAAAGTACCGCTGGACTTCAATGTCGCCGTAGCTCCATTCCCGAAAAACGAGGAAGGCGATCCGACGGGACTTACGCCGGTCACCACGGATTACGTGGCGGTGGCGGCCAAGTCCAAGCATAAGGAAGAGGCCTATAAATTCGTCCGCTGGTATACAACGGAAGGGCAAATCGTGCAGGGCAAGAACATTCCGGCCTGGCAGCAGGTGAAGACCGAGCAGGTGGAGGAGATCATCGACACCATCCTGTCGGGCACGAAGAGTCCGGATAAGGTAGACAAAAAATCGCTCGTGGACACCTTGGTTGCCTCGAAGGCCTCGGCCATCGTCCCTCCGGCGCCTTATCAGGCGGAAGTGTACGAGGCGGTGAACGAGGAATACGAGAAGCTGATACTGGGCAATCAGGATATTGACCAGACCATCGCGAATTCGCAGGAGCGAGTGAACAAAATTATAGAATCCAACAAAAAATGATCTGGTATAATAGACAAAAAATCGGGACGAAACTCTTCGTCCCTTTTTTTGAATTCGCGTACATTATTCCCGTCACGCCATACCCGAGGTGGATCCTATGCCCGCACGATTGAAGAGCCTGATCCCCAGCTCCATCAGGCATAAGCTGATTTTGGCTGCCGTTACCTGCATCGTGGTTCCCGCTATCGTCAGCCTGATTCTGTATAATTCGTTAACGAAAGAAGCCTTGAGGCAGCAGGCGGTATCCAATGCAAGCGATGCCCTTCAGCTGGTCCGCGGATCGGTGACGAATCTGCTCTTAAGCAAAATCAATATCGCCAACTATATCCAGATGAATTCCGGTTTGAATTCCTATTTCAAGCAGGTGGTCTCCGGCAACGAGGACCCGGATCCTTATCGCAGGTTCATGGAATCCAACCGGGTGCTGGAGCATCTGGACAGCTTGACGGTTGTCGGCGAGAAAAGCTATGTCACCGTCATTCTGGAGAACGGCTCCTATTACATGAATTATTCCGTAAGCGATTACAATCCGCCCGATTACAGGCTGCGCCCCTGGTTTGGCCAAATTTCGGAGCTGCAAGGCTTGGAGTCCCTATGGACGGAGCCGGAGGCCACGATGTTCCGCTCCGACCAGATTGATCATCCGACGCAATTATCGGTGGTGCGCACGCTCCGGCTGCCGGATTCCGAAATTTACGGTTACGTGATCGTGACGTTCATGGAGGATCAGATCAGCGGGATCTTCAACTCCCTTTCGGAAGGCAACGAGCTGGTGCTGCTGGATGCTGAGGGAACCATCGTTTCCGGCAGCCATCAGAGCCAGATCGGAACGACCTTTGCTTATCTCGAAAATTTGGATCAAGAGAAGCCGTATTCAATCGTGCCGATGAAGGGGGAGAAGCAGCTGATGGTACACCAGGACATCCCGTATGCCGGGTGGCGTCTGGTGCTGATGCAGCCGTACAAGGATGCGATCGTCAATATCAACTCGATTTTCAACCGGGTGTTCTGGTTTCAGATGTGCTTCTTCCTGATCTTTCTGCTGCTGCTCATTGCGCTTGTCCGCGCGTTTACCAAGCCGTTAGTCAAGCTCGGCAAAGTGGCGACCTCCGTGCAGCGCGGAAACCTGGAAGTGAGGTCGAATGTTCATGGCAATGATGAGGTTGGACGGCTGGGGCATTTATTCGACGACATGCTGGACCGGTTCAAAGCCATGATCTCGGAAATATCCGAGAATCAGGCGAGAAAACGCAAAGCGGAGCTCCGAATGCTTCAAGCCCAGATCCATCCCCATTTTCTGTTCAATGTCCTGAATTCGATCCGGATGAAGGTCATGAAACGGGGCGATCCCGAAAGCGCCAAGATGATCGGCTCCCTGTCCGTGCTGCTCCGCATGACGATCAGCCGCGAAGAGGACGAGATTGCGCTACATGAAGAAATCGACCTGATCTCGCATTACGTCGCCCTGATGAACCTTCGGCAGAAGGAGGAGGTCAGGCTGGAGCTGGATATCGCGCCGGAGGCTTTCCTCTTCAAGGTGCCGCGCTTTTTTCTGCAGCCGATCGTGGAGAATGCGTTGATCCATGGGCTCAACCAGCAGGCAGGGACGATTCGGATTGCAGCCGCCATGAAGGGCAGGCATCTCGTGCTGGCGGTGAAGGACGACGGCATCGGCATGGATGCCGCCATCCGGGAGTCGATTGCCCGGAGAATCCAGGGCGGCTCCGCCGGGTCCTCGACGCAGGAGGAGGCAAGCGGGGGCAGCTTCTCCCATATCGGTCTGCAAAATGTGATGGAACGGATGAGCATGGTGTTCGGCGAGGCTTTTCAATGTCGCGTCTACAGCGAGCCTGGCCAAGGAACGGTGATCGAGATGTTTATACCGGAAAGAGGGAAAACGGATGTATAACGTGATGCTGGTGGACGATGATTATCCGGTCATTGAGCTGTTGTCGGAGGCCATCTCGTGGAATGAGCTGGGCTTGAATCTGATGGGAAGTTATGAGAACGGGATGAGTGCTTGGGAGGATGCGAGATCTTCGCCCCCGGACATTCTGATTACGGATATCGGCATGCCCAAAATGAACGGGCTTGAGCTGTCCGCACGCATCAAAGAAGTGAAGGCCGATGTGCGGATCGCCATTCTGTCCTGCCACAACGAATTCCAATATGCCCAGCAGGCCATGCGCCTGAACGTGCAGGATTATTTGTTGAAGGATACGCTCGACCCCGAGGAGCTGGCGCAGCTGCTGAGGCGGTTTAAGCAGGCGATGGACGAGGAAGCCCAGAAGGGCTGGGAGCGGTCGCGGATGATCCATCTGGTGGACGAATCCAAGGAGCTGCGGAAGGAGCAGAGCCTCAAAAATTTCATCCATCAGCCCCTGCTGTCCCCCGAAACATGGCGGCAGGAGCTGTCGGAGTACGGAGTGCTGAAGCCTGGTTATCACTGCCTTCCCGCGGTCGGACATCTGGAGGATGTCCGGGTGATCAGGCACCGCTTCGCCTCCAACCAGACGCTGCATTTTGCCCTGGGCAACGTGCTGCGGGAGGTGCTGGACCAACTGAATCCGGATGCGGTGCATGTCCTATACGATGCAAAGTCTTCGCTGCTCCTGTTCTCGTATCGACCCGGCTTGGGCAGCAACATATACGATGAGGCCGCAGCCTGCCTGAAGGAGGTGCAGCGGACGCTTCAGCGCGTGCTGCGAATCCGCATGTCGTTCCTGATCGGCCGGGGGTGCGCGGATCCCGAAGGCCTAAAGGCAGCGCTTAATGAACTGCTGGCGTGCCAGCACCAACGATTTTATCTGGAGCCGCAAGAGATATCCAAACTGAACGGAGCTCTGGAGAAAAGAAGCCAGCATGGGGATTCCGATCTCTTCGCTTATTATGAACGGGCCAGCTCGGAGCTGCGGGAATCGCTGCTTGGAAAAGACGGCTTATGCGGGGTGCGCGACACGGTCGATCGGTGGATCTCATGGATACAGGAGAAGCGGTACGCACCGGAATCGGTCAAGGACTGGGTATTGAAGCTCCTGCTGGATCTGAAGCTGAGGCTTCACCTCCTGCACTCGCTGTCACCCGCGTATACGGCCGATGCGCTGCACAAAGAGATCATGGACATGGATTCCCTGAACGAGCTGAAATCTTGGCTTCACGATTATTTGGAATCCACCATGCAGGCTATGGACCGGGGATTCGGGGGCAGCAGACGATCGGAAGTGGCGGAGGCCTGCAAATACGTGTCCCTTCGGCTTGACCAGAGGATCACGCTGGATGACGTTGCGGGCTGCCTGCACCTGAATCCGAGCTATTTCAGCCGCATGTTCAAGAAAGAAACCGGCGTGACCTTCATCGAATACGTCACCCGCATGAAGATGGAGCGCGCCAAGGAGCTGCTGCGGCAGACGGACCGCACGGTCGGGGAAATCTGCGAAAGTCTGGCTTACGACAATGTGAGTTATTTCAGCAAGACATTCAAGGCGTATGCGGGGGTAACCCCCGTAGAGTTCCGGAATGGTTGAAAGGGCGCCTAAAGGGCGTCACTAACAGACGTTGAAACGGAAAGGAGGGGGGGCTTAGTCCGATGAACAGGATACAGGAGCTGACAACGATCGTGAACGGGATGGCTCCCGCCGATCTGCGGATGTATTACCAAGGCGGGGACCAGAGTTCCTTCTGGGAAGGCATTCAGCGAAGCGGGGATTACAAGCAGGACATATCCGAGATTCGCGAGGAAGGGGAGAGGCTGCTGTCTGCCCCGAACCCGCCGCTGACGTATGACTTATTCACCCGGTTTGCCCGGCAGGGAACGAGGCTGGATTATGAGAAGGCGTATTTCGAGCGAAGGCGCCGGCTGAATACCTTTGCCCTGCTGACCCTTCTTGAGCCGGATAAAGAAGCTTACCGGACGGCTCTCCAGGAGATGATCTGGTCCATCTGCGATGAGTATACCTGGTGTTTGCCGGCGCATGTGAACGTCGAATCGCCGGGCGGCATCAAAGGGACGATTGATCTGTTCAGCGCCGAGACCGGATTTACCCTCAGCGAAATCCGCGTGCTGCTGCGGGACCATCTGCCTTCGCTGCTAATCTCGAGAATCGGGGAGGAGGTTGAAGCGCGGTTGTTCATTCCTTTCCTAAGTCACGAGCACGGCTGGGAGACCGCCACGCATAATTGGTCTGCGGTCTGTGCCGGTTCCATCGGCTCCGCCGCGCTGCTGCTTAAAGAAAGCGGGGAATCGCTTGCGAAGGTTCTGCTGAAGACGGAGCGGTGCATGGACTATTATCTGCAGGGCTTTGGCCCCGATGGAGCCTGTCTGGAAGGGCTGGGATATTGGAATTACGGGTTCGGGTATTTCGTATACTATGCCGATTTGCTGCGCAAGCGCACCCGAGGCGAGATGGACTGGTTCCGTGCGGAGAAGGTCGGCCGCATCGCCTTGTTTCAGCAAAAGGGCTTTTTGGGAGGAAAGGCCGTCGTCAACTTCTCCGATTCGCAGCCGGAAAGCACGGTACATATCGGCTTGTCTCATTATCTGGCCGGATTGTACGGGGACTTCGAGTCTCCGCCGCAGTCTCTCCGATCGGGTTACCGCGACGACCATTGCAGCCGCTGGGCTCCGGCTTTGCGCAACCTGATCTGGCGGGATCCTTTGATAGCGGGAAGCGATTGGGGGGAGGCAAGTTATTATTTGCCCGATGCCCAGTGGCTGATCTCCCGCAGCTTCCATGGAGGCGAAGTGTACGCGTTTGCCGCCAAGGGCGGCAGCAACGGCGAGCCGCACAACCATAATGATCTTGGGCATTTTATCCTGTACGGCGCCGGGGAAGTTTGGTGCTCGGACCTCGGCTGCGGCGAGTACACGGCGGAGTATTTCGGCGAAGGCCGGTATGGTTATGATTGCAACGGCTCCCAAGGCCACTCCGTGCCGATCATCGACGGCCATTACCAGCAAGAGGGCCCGGATAGCGCCGCGGTTGTATTGGAAGCGGTGACGGGTGAAGCCGTGGATCGGCTTGCGCTTGAGCTGACCTCGGCCTACCGCGTTCCTGCGCTTCAGTCATTCACGAGAACGCTGGAGTGGAACAAGCAGGGGAATCGGCCGGAACTGACGCTGAGCGACCGGTTTACGTTCGTTTCGCCCCCAGAGAGTCTGGTGGAGCGGATCGTCACCAGGATACAGCCCGAGCTTGTGCTGATGGATGGGCGGGAGGTCGTTAGGTTGCGGGCACCGGGTTTTTACGAGCAAGCAGAGGCAGAAGGTCCAGAAGTCGTTCAAGCCTTAGAGAAGAAGGGGGAGCCGATTGCGGCTGAAGAAAGAACCGGGGAGCAGCCGGCTCAGGGCCAAGGTGGAAACCGGGAGGGACCGGCTCAACACCGAGGAGGTAATCGGGAGAAGTCTAAGGTACAGGACACTATCTCGGGTCCTGCTTTTTCCATATACGACAGGCCCGGCCTGCTGATCCACTATGACAGCAAGCTGGTGGAGCCTGAGCTGACAAGTCATGTCTTCCGTGACCACTTCGGCAACGAAGCGGCTTGGTATGCCGTGGATTTTAACGTGAAGGCCCCCGGCTTGCATGCGAATATCGATTTCAAATTTCAATTCATATGAACAGAGGAGTGAAGAGGAATGAACACGGAGATTGCTTTGGATTGGCTGACGGAAGCCTGGGAGAAATCGCTTGCGAAGACGCAGCGGAACGTAGTACGGATCGGGGCGAGGTTTCCGCATGCCAGCCAGAATGGCGTCTACCAGCTGGAACCGCCGCATTGGTGGACGGCCGGCTTCTGGCCGGGCATGCTATGGCTTCTATACAACGACAGCGGGGTGGCGGAGCTTAGAACCACCGCCGAGCAGTGCGAGCTCATTCTGGATGACGTGCTGAACCAATATGTGCGTCTGGACCATGATCTCGGCTTCATGTGGACGCTGACCAGCATGGCGTCCTATAAGCTGACCGGCAGCGAAGAGTCCAAGGTGCGCGCGCTCAAGGCTGCCAACTACCTGGCTGCACGCTTCAACCTGAAGGGCCAATATATTCGAGCCTGGAATCCGTGGTCGGAAGGGGAGGATAACGCGGGTCTCGCCATTATCGATTGCGCCATGAATACGCCCCTGTTGTTCCTGGCGTCGCAGATTAGCGGCGATCCCCGCTACCGGCATATGGCCGAAGCGCATATGGATACGGTGGTCCGCGACTTCGTCCGGCCGGACGGTTCCGTCTATCACATCGTACGATACGATCCGGTTACCGGCGAACGTCTGGAAGGGATCGGCGGGCAGGGCTTTGCGCCGGAATCCGCCTGGTCCAGGGGAACGGCGTGGGCGATTTACGGCTTGACGCTTGCCTACCATCATACGGGCAAGTCGATCTACCTCGATACGGCCAAAACGGTGGCGCATTTCTTCCTGGCGAACCTGCCGGAAGACCATGTGCCGTTCTGGGACTTCCGCGCCCCGGACGAGGCCCGCATCTACCGGGATTCGTCCGCCGGTGCCTGCGCCGCCAGCGGGCTGCTGCTTCTGGCTGACCAGGTGGGGCCTGGACAGGCGGCCGTATACCGGACATCCGCGGTCCGGATTTTGGAATCGCTGTACCGGAATTACGGCACATGGGACAACGATGGCGAGGAAGGCTTGATTCTCCATGGGACCAGCCATTATCCGGAGGGCAAGAATATCGATGTGCCCCTGATTTACGGCGACTTTTTCTTTGTGGAGGGACTCGCGCGGCTGAGAGGGAAGGGGCCGTTTTACTGGGAATAACGGAGATTGGAGCGGCGCTCGGGAAGGAAATAGTGGAAGTAAGGCAAGGAAGAGGATAAGGGAATTAGAAGAAGCATTCCGGGAATGGAGTGAGAATGTTAGATGAGCATACAAGTTACTGGGAATCCCGAGGTAGGCTTGATCCATCCGGTTGCCCGGAATCCGCTGAGAACAAGACGGGACGTGCAGGAGGCGCTCTCGCAGCTGCTGGAGCCTTTAAGCAAATGCTACAGCGAGGGGCGCGCACGCTTAATCCTTGAGCGTTCGGGCGCCGATGCCTATGCCGATATTGCGGAGATGGAGGGTTTCTCTCGCGTCTTGTGGGGGCTCGTTCCCGCCGTTGCCCGCGGCTCCCATGACGAGCTGTGGGAGCTGTGCCTGCAAGGGATACGCGCAGGTACGGATCCGGCGCATGCGGAGTACTGGGGTAAGGTGAACGACTATGATCAGCGTCTCGTAGAGATGGCGGTATTCGGATTGGCCTTTGCCCTGATTCCGGACCGCATCTGGCAGCCGCTGAGCGAGAAGGAGAAGGCCAACCTCTATCAGTGGCTCGATCAAATCAACCATCATCCTTGCTATGATTGCAATTGGCTGTTCTTCCATGTTTTTGTCAACGTTGGTTTCCGCAAAGCAGGCCTACCATACGATGCCGGGCAGCTGGAGAGCAATCTCCAGCGCATTGAGGAATTCTATCTGGATGCAGGCTGGTATAGCGACGGGATCGGGGGGCACTGCGATTATTACGTGCCGTATGCTTTTCATTTCTATGGCTTGCTCTATGCGCAGCTGATGGGAGACGAAGATCCGGACCGCGCCGGGCGCTACAGGGAGCGGGCCGCGTCGTTTGCACGCGATTTCATCCACTGGTTTGCTCCCGACGGGGCGGCCGTTCCTTACGGACGCAGCTTGACGTACCGCTTTGCGCAGCCGGCCTTCTGGTCGGCTGCGGCTTATGCCGGGCTGGACGGGTTTAGTCCGGGCCAGCTGAAGGGACTGGTCCTTAGAAATCTCAGATGGTGGTTTCAGCAGCCTATATTCGACCGGGACGGCGTGTTGACGGTGGGTTACGCTTACCCGAACCGAATCATGTCGGAGAACTATAACGCGGCCGGTTCGGTGTACTGGTCGCTGAAGACGTTCCTGATCCTGGCTTTGCCGGATAGCCATCCGTTCTGGGCGGTAGAGGAGCAGGAGCAGGCGGAGCTAGAACGTATCTCGGTGCAGGAGCCTGCACATCTGGTGCTTTGCAGGGACCCGCAGACCGGCCATGTGGCTGCGTTCAATACGGGCCACCCGTCTACCAACGAGCATACGCATACTTCCGCCAAGTACGAGAAGTTTGTTTACTCTACCGCCTTTGCGTTCAGCGTGCCGAGGGCGGAATGGGGACTGGCCCAGGGGGCTTTCGATTCCATGCTTGCCCTTAGCGAGGGAGATCGGCTGTTCCGTGTCAAGCGCTTATGCGAGGAGACGCGGATTCAGGAGCATGTGCTGTATGCGAAATGGAAGCCGTGGAGAGACGTCGAGGTAAGGACCTGGATAGCGGCAGGGCTGCCATGGCATATTCGCATCCATCGGATCAGCACGGAACGAAACCTCGATGCTGCCGAAGGCGGGTTTGCTTTAGGCTTGGGATCTCTGGACAGCTCCCGTGCGGGAGATGGGGCAGCATCAGCTTCCGGCACCTTCGGCACGAGTGCCATCCACGGCATGCTCGGTTACGATACGGCAGAGCTCATCTATCCCCATGCCAATACCAATCTGCTGCGTCCCCGCACGGTGATTCCTACGCTGAGGACTGCACTCGAACCCGGAACCCATTGGCTCATAGCGGCCGTGCATGGCACCCCCAGCGCTCCCGACACTCCCGCCATTGAGGAGCCTTCCATGGAAGACGTGAAAGAAAGGCTGGGCGTCGAGATTTTGCAGTATCAAATTACAATCACCACGCAGACGGGGAAAGTCATCGTGATTCCGATGGACTAACAAGCGGGTGGTCTCACCCTAACATTGATGAAGCAGTGGTTTGTCCAGAGCTAATATAAATCATACAGATAGACAGGCGAAAGCCGGGGGTCATTGACCCCCGGCTTTCAATATCATGGCCTTCCGCCCGCGCGAATCATCGCAAGGACTTATTTTGTCAAATAGGAACTGGTCAGAGGAACAAACAGGGAAGTGCCCGGACCTTCATCAACGATCTCCACAAAAATAAAATCGGCAGCCGATACATCGACGTCTACGCCGACCAGGCCATCTTCTGTAGCCAGGGACACCTTTTTGAGCGTTGAGTTGTTGTGGTCCATAATTACGATTTCTTGCGCACCGCCTGTCACGGCTAGCTCAAGATGCAGTTTGGCATATTTTTTACCCGTCATGATCTGGAAGCTGTTGCCTTGTTTAGCCGAATCGGTATGTAAATAAACGTCTTTGTAATCCTTGCCTTTGTAAACCGTATCGCTGGAATCTTTGGTGTGCCAGGCCGATGTCCCCAATACGGAGGCTCCGAGCGAGCTTAATGATAACGGACTGGAGGTTTCGGATGGGGAGCCCTGATTGCCGCCAATCAGTACTGAAGAAGTTGCGCTGTCATAACGAATGTCGATATCCATCAGCTCGCCTACAGCTCGCACAGGCAAGTACGTCGTGCCGTTGTAAGTGATCGGCAGCACGGTTTTGCCGTTTGCGTCTTTCGGCGTTACCACGGTACCGTTTAACTTCAGGGAAATCTTGCTGTTCAAATAGGCTTTGATTGGTTCCAAAGCTGCCGACGCCATAGCGCCTGTACCGATCCCCAGCGTGAGTGTACCCGCCAATAACCCATACAATACTTTCTTCTTCATTAAAGTCACTCCCAAAATTTAGGTTAATTTTCATGCTTTATAGTATTAAAGTGTCAGAAGGAAGTCAACCCTCTTTAAAGGAAAGGTCCGATCCTTCTATCCATATCCGGGTTACCGAGTATCGGCTGTACATCCGGCTTATACTTGTTGCGATAATGACTCTTTTACGAAAGCTTGCCAGAAAAGGGCGGGATATTTTCATGAAAAGTGATACAATGATAGAAATACGTAAATAAGGGTAGCGGATGGATCAACGTTTACCTGGCAGCGAAGTGGGAGTGTGATCGAGAGAATGGAAGAGACGTATACGGCAAAACGGGCAGTCAGCATGGAGGACATCGTGCGCGCACACCACGTGCTTCGCGAAGTGATCGTACGCACGCCGCTGCAGCGGGATGCAGTACTGTCAGCCAAGTATGACTGCGAAGTGTATCTGAAGCGCGAGGACCTGCAGGTGGTTCGCTCCTTCAAGATCCGCGGCGCTTACAATATGATTCGCAGCTTGTCGGAGGAAGAACGCAGCAACGGCATTGTGTGCGCAAGCGCGGGCAACCACGCGCAAGGGGTGGCTTTCTCCTGCAACGCGTTGAATATCAAAGGCAAGATTTACATGCCGAGCACGACCCCGAACCAGAAGGTGAAGCAGGTGAAGCGTTTTGGCGGGGGCAGCGTCGAGGTCATTCTGACAGGGGATACCTTCGATGATGCATATGCCGAAGCGATTAAGGCATGCGACGAGTACGGCATGACCTTTATCCACCCGTTCGATGAAGCGAAGATCATCGCGGGCAACGGCACGATCGGGATGGAGGTTATGGAGGAGCTGGACGCGCCTGCCGACTATATGTTTGTCACCATCGGCGGCGGCGGTCTTGCGGCCGGTGTGGCAACCTACGTCAAAACCGTCAGCCCAACGACGCAAGTCATTGGCGTCGAACCGCTTGGGGCAGCGTCCATGATCGAGTCCAAGAAGCAGGGCGAAGTCGTCACCATGCATGAGATCGACAAATTCGTGGATGGCGCCGCCGTGAAACGCGTCGGGCAGCTGACGTATGATATCTGCTGCGAGTTGGTGGACGACATCGTGACGGTACCGGAAGGTAAGGCGTGCACCACCATCCTGGAGCTGTATAACGAGAATGCGATCGTTGTGGAGCCGGCGGGGTCGCTGGCCGTCGCGGCGCTGGATATGAACCGGGACCGGATTCGCGGGAAAACGGTCGTCTGCATCATCAGCGGCGGCAATAACGATATCGACCGGATGCAGGAAATCAAGGAGCGCTCCTTGATTTACGAAGGGTTGAAGCATTACTTCATGATCAACTTCCCGCAGCGCGCGGGGGCGCTCCGCGAATTTCTGGAAGAAGTGCTCGGTCCCGACGACGACATCGCGCGCTTCGAGTATACGAAGAAGCATAACAAGGAAGACGGACCTGCCCTGGTAGGCATCGAGCTCTTGAGGCCGGAGGATTACGGCCCGCTGGTGGAGCGGATGCAGCGCAAGGGACTGGATTACACGGAGCTGAATAAGAACATGAACCTGTTCAATCTGCTGATTTAAGAGGTACACGAAAGCACCATAAAAAGCCGGGTTCCCCTAACGGGAACTCCGGCTTTTCTAGTTATTTCATGTATGACCCTCTTGTGGTCCATGGCGTCACCCGCCATTAACGTCGGGATGGCTCAGTCAATCGGAACCGCCTTGGCACGGTACCGCTCCACTTCCTGGTTCAGCTTGTCTTTGTTGCTCTCCAGCACGTCGGACCAGGACTTGAGCTTTTTGAGAAGGGCGCTTTTGGAGACAGCGTCACTGTCTTTCAGTACTTTATCGAATGCTTGCCGTACTTCCGGGTCCAGCAGATTGTCCTCGTATTTGAACAGCGGCGTGTTGTTGTATCCGTAGTATAAACTAAGCTCGGTGAATCGAAGCTTCAGCTTCACGTCCGCAGTCCGATTGGATTTGGGATACGCGCTGATAAAGGCCTCTTGCGTTAGTCCCCGATCAATGGCCTCGCTCCATGGGATCACCAAAGCGGCATCACTGACGGCAGGCTTCTCGGATTCAACGACCATGATGTCGATATAGGCTTGAATATCCTTGTTGATATAAGGCTTGTAAGGCTTCAGCGTGGTATAGTCGATAATCGGGAAGATCACGCCCTCGGTCGTATACAGCCTGTAGCCGCTGTCGCGCAGGTTGATGAGCACCTTTCGGAGCGTTTCATCCTTGGTTTTGTTAATGGTGATGTTAATCGGCTCCCCGTATTTGTACAAGTTCATCAGTTTATCCTGAATGCCGATTTCGTACACCTTGTCGGTTTTTGCCGGGAGCGCATCATTCATCGCATTCTCCAGCTTAAGCACCAGCATGGTCGCCTGATACGCGGTCACGCTGCGGATATGCTTGGTGATGTAAGACTTGGCATAAGCCACGTCGGATTCCTTCAGCAGTTTATTGGCTTTGTTGTACACGGCATTGCCGAAGGCGGCAGCTTTGCTTGAAACTGCATTTGAGCCAGTTTGGGATGCGGGTGCTGCGCTAGCGATAACGCCGGTCTGGATCGATAGAATAAGTGCAAGGATGGCAGCAATCGCGGATTTTTTCGACTTTAACATGGTTTTTCCTCCCTTACCACACATTACCCTTATCCTATCATCTTCTATAGAACATTACTTTACAAAGAACGAAAAAATATTAAAGATTTTGTTATGCGACGCACGCGAATTCATGACGAGTTTGTATTATTTGCTCGAAAAAAGAAGCTTGGTCCCTGCGATTCCGATCAGGAATATGACGAGGCTGATCCATGGCGCAACCGTCAGTACCGGCAGCAGCCTTCCCAGCCACACCCCCGCTACCAATATCAATACCGTGATGGCGACATAAATCCCGATATTGCGAGCATTCACCTTGCGTTTGTCTGCGTCCGGCTTGAAGGTGTCGTTCTTCATCCATCTCAGCAATGCGTGGATCAGCACATAGGAACCGCCTGCGATCAGAATCAGGGTCGATAAACGTACCTGCGTCATGCGCTCGACCGGACCCCCGGCCCACATCGTGATGAACCCGACCAGAGCCTGAACGAAGAAAAACCAGGTTAAGGCCACCCACGGGATCATGAGATGGAATTGGAGGCTGCTGAGGCCTTTCATTTTTGGCAGCTGCTCGACCAGCTCCTTGCAATAGGATTCGGGATCGCTGCCGAATACCTCCTCGGCGCTTTTGCCTTTGGCTTGCGCGTCCAGCAGGTGCTGGGCGATTTCGAGCAGCAGCTCCTCGCCTTTTTGCTCCTGCACGGAGCTGCTGCGGATATAGACCACCATGTCTTGGTAATAGCTTAGGTTGTTCGAATTCATGGCATCCTGGAGTCGGTTGTTCTCTTTGATCATCTGTTTGGTATTCATCTTTACTGTCCTCCGCGGGTTAAAATGTGGTCCACACTATCTTTAAGCGTTCCCCAATGTTCCTTGAATTGTTGAAGAACCTGCCGGCCTTTATCGGTCAAATTGTAATATTTGCGTGGCGGTCCCCCGGCACCGGGGGCGGGCCTTAGGGTGCCTTCGATGAGCTGCTCTTTCTGCATGCGCAGCAGCAGGGGATAGATGCTGCCTTCGCTCACAAACGTCAGCCCGCTGTCTTCCAGCAGCGTGCTGAGCTCATAACCGTAAACCTCCCGATGCTCCATGAGCGAGAGGATGCAGCCTTCGAGAATGCCTTTTAGCATTTGACTTTGGGTGGTCATGAATGTGGGAATTCCTCCTTCAGGTATATTGCTATGCAAGGTAGTGAGGCGCATGGGGGCATGACTGCGAGTAGGCACGGTAGCAGACTACCTTGTTATGCAATATATGATAGCAGACAACATGCTTGCAATGCAAGGTAGTGCTGCTGAATCTTGTCACCTTCGTGAACAAGGTATAATTCTCCGGCTCCTATTTCACAATAATAAGCATTCTGAATCTATACACGACGCCCTGATCATTCAGGGACAAGAAGGAGGAGTTCTCAGATGAGCGCTAGCTTTTTTGACGATGAATTGCACGGAGGAGACGCTGTGCCGGCACAAGGGCAGGAGGTAATCGCAAGCAGCGGTGCTCCGGATGGTTCACCGGCCCAGCCTGAAGGAGGATTCGTCTCCGAGCGTGAGGACCATGATCGCTCCGCCGCATCCTTATGGGAGAACGATCCCGTCGGGAAGACCTGGATGAACGATTGGAGCGGGCGCGAAGAAACCCATGCGATGTTTCGCCAGAGCTACGAGTAAGGCTGGAGGTGCGGGCGTCAGCGGGATGAACGACTTGTCAAACAGATATCGCGTTAGTCCGTAATACAGCTAGAGGGCTGATCGGACCGATTCTTAACCCAGCCTTCATTGTTGGCTTAATCTCGCTGCATACCGCCATTTCAGCGTTCATCACACCGTCACACCCTTGTTCAGTTTGCGTTTGCCGGTGCTCAATTGCGTTGACAATCCATAATCACGATGCTAAGATAAGTTTAATTAATTCATATTAATCTTATCGGAATTATTAATATTATGATTACGGCGCGTTATCGCAAGGAGGAATCGGCATGGAGCGGCAAATTACAATCCGGCATAATCAAGAGGAACTTACGGCAACCATCCATTACCCATTGAAGGAATCGGCTCACGGAAGCCGATGCAATCGGGTCCCGCTGGTCATCATCTGCCATGGCTTTGTGGGAAGCCGGATCGGGGTGGATCGGTTGTTTGTCAAAACGGCGCGCGAGTTTGCCGAGGACGGGTACATGGTGATCCGGTTCGACTATATCGGATGCGGGGAAAGCTCGGGCAATTACGGCAGCGAAGGTCTCGACTCGATGATTGCCCAGACGCGTTCCGTTCTTGATTACGGACTCAGCTGCGCGGATGTCGATCCAACGCGGATCACGCTCCTCGGACATAGCTTGGGCGGCGCCGTCGCCCTGCAGACGGCCGTTCGAGATCGCCGGGTAAAGAATTTGATTCTGTGGTCCGCGGTAGGATACCCGTTCAACGATATCGTCAAAATCACCGGTCGCGACGTGTACGACACCTCGGTTAAGTCGGGATCCGCCGATTATTTGGGATACTCGTTTACCCCGGTCTTTTTCGATTCGCTGGCTCAGGGGCAGCCATTCCAGGAAGCCATCAAGTTTACGGGCAATGTGCTGGTCGTCCATGGTACCTCGGATGAGGTGATTCCGGTGGACTACGCTTTCCTGTTTCAAAAGGTGTTCTGGATGCGTCAGGAAGGCCGCTGCGATAAGGAGATTATCTTCCAGGCCGATCACACGTACTCAGCCGGACCCCAGCGCCAGCTGCTCCTTGAGCGGACGCGGGATTGGTTGAACGGGCAGGAGAACATTCAGCAGGAATGGCAGCACTGGATGATTTAAGGGAGTTATTTGGCATAATGGGCGATTTAACGGTACAATAGAGTTGTCCCTTGATTTTGAAGCTGGAGGTGGCATCGATGACGTTACCTGCTTTATTTATTGCCCATGGTTCGCCGATGATGGCCCTGGAGGACAACGAGTACACCCGCTTCCTTGAGCAGTTGGGGCGGGAGCTGCCTGCACCTAGAGGCATTGCGGTATTTTCAGCCCATTGGGACGATCCGGATCAACGGTTGACCGAGGACGCCGAGCATGGAACCATGCATGATTTTTACGGATTTCCGGAAGAGATGTACAAGATTACGTACCCTGCCCGAGGCAGTGCGGAGCTGGCAGCTCAGATCCGTCAGCGTTTTGAGGCAAAAAATCTGCACGCCAAAGCCATAACCGGCCGCGGACTGGACCATGGGGTATGGGTCATTCTGCGCAAAATGTACCCCGATGCGAATATCCCCGTGGTGGCCTTGTCCGTGGACTCCAAGCGCTCGCCAAGCGAACAATATTCCATCGGTGCGATGCTGTCCGATTTGCGTGATGAAGGCATTCTGATTATCGGCAGCGGCGGCTTGGTGCACAATCTGCGGATGGTGCATCAGAGTAATGAGCCCGATGCTTGGGCGGCTGAATTCGACGAATGGGTCGCGGAGCAGCTGTCGAATTGGGACCTGCACAATCTGTTTGCGTATGACAAAAAAGCGCCTCATGCCAGCGACGCCGTACCTTCCTACGGACGGGAGCATTTTGTTCCCTTGTTCTATGCGATGGGAGCTGCGGACAACGGCCGCAAGGCGAAGCGATTGTTTCAATCTTACCAATATGGCAGTTTGAGCCTGAACTGCTGGTCATTCGAATAATGAGAAGCCGAGCTTGGATCACAAGCTCGGCTTTTGTTGTGTTTGGGTGGTTTGAGCGCGTGAAACGCGCGAAACAAAAAAACACCCGCTATGCGGGTGCCGGAGAACAAGAACGCAGCGCCATAGGTCTTATATACAAGCCCATGCAGTCTGAAATAAGATTGCATGGTTTTTTTCTGCACAAACTCGAGTTGACATTATTGAACTACAGTTGTAGTATTGATTTGTAACTACAGATGTAGTTTATGAGTAAAGATTATAGGAGAGGAGCATTACCAAATGAAAGCAGCAACGAAAGTAGCAATCGCTACCCTAAGCAGCATTCTATTACTGGGTTCTTCCGCAAGCCATGCGGCGGAGGCACAATCCGTCAAGAAAGCCCAAGAATCCGCTGTTAAAAAAACAGCCAAAGCAGACAAGTCTATATCTGCAGAGGAAAAAAAGTTTATCGAAAAAGAGATCCAGAGAGTAAAGGAGTTAACCCAAGAGTCGGGGGATATGTATGTTGTGTATCATAAATACCCAAAGTTAAATAGCGGATTTGATATTAGCTATTGGGGAGGGGTGCATGAATTCACTACATACGAGGACTACTTGAAAAAAGCTTCAACCCTGAAAGGATCCATTCTGCAGCAGCCTGCGAACCTGCCAAAGGGATATAAGTTCTTAACAGCGGTCATTGAAGCTCCGATCGAAGGAAAGTTCGTTGATGAAGTAAGAGCTGAAGGCAAGAAGAGCGGAAAGCCCATCTACATGAAAAAGATAGATTGGAAAGAAGCGGCAACCATCCGTCTTAAATATACGAACGGAGAAGACACGCTGGGCTTTTCCAAGTATACGGCAGATTCGGCGGGAAGCAAGAAAAAAGGTTTCTTTAACGATAAGCTGCCGGCTCATGTTTTTCCAAAATACGTTTTTTGGAATGATGGCGGCAAATTTGAATACAGTATTTCACTAACCTCATTGGATATGTCCAGGAAACAGAAGATCGAGATTCTGAAAGCAGCGGTGCAAAAATAACTTCTGCGTCAGCTATAGGTCTTGCGGACAAGCCCATACAGCTCTAGAAATCGGATGGCATGAGTTCTTTTGCAGATCAACATTACCACAAGCGATACAAGTATACGGCATGTAGCGAAACCAAGAATTTTCTTGACCCAACATGTTGACATTATTAAACTACAATCGTAGCATTAACATAACTACACATGTAGTTTGACTGAATTAACATTGGAGGTTTCATGCATGAATCATCAAATACCACCGATTACGGATGCAGAACTGGAAATTATGCGCGTATTGTGGGCAAATCCGGACTGCCCTTCCAGCGAGGTCGTAAAGAAAATGACGGATCTGATGGGGTGGAACCCCAATACAACCCGGACGCTCCTCAGTCGTCTGGTGCAGAAGGAAGCAGCGGGTGCGAAACTGGAAAAGGGTTCAAAGCGCAACCAACTATTTTATCCGATCATCAGCGAGCAGGAGTATCTGCAGTCTGAAACCAAATCCTTCATGAAAAAACTTTATGGGGGGGCCTTAAAGCCAATGCTGGCCAACTTTTTGCAGGATAAAAAACTGAATGCGCAAGAAATCGAGGATCTGAAAGCTTTGTTTGACGAGAACAGCAGCGACGGGGAAGCAGAAAAGAGAGAGCCCTGATGAGTCATACATTGCATGAAAATTTATTGTTGTTTTTCGGCTGGGTCATTCGCGGATCGTTCATGGCCGGCATCATGATCGTCCTCGTCCTGATCCTGCAATTTCTACTAAAAAACAAGATTGAAGCCAGATGGAGATACTGGCTTTGGTTTCCTGTGGCCATTCGCTTGCTGCTCCCTTGGGCCCCGGAATCTTCGCTTAGCCTATACAATGTTTTGTCTCTGGAGGCTCTAGTGCCCGGCATTCATCAACAAACTCAAGCTCCACCGCTTTGGAATGAAACGGGGAGAATAAGCGAAGCGGTGGTTCGCGCTGAGGGTTCTTTAAATCTGGAAGCAGGCGGAACTTCGGAAGTACCTGCTCCATCCCTTGATTCAGGACCCGTGAAGGAGAGCCGTTTTTGGTGGAATGGGTTCAAGCAAATAGGTTTCACCAATATATTGATGTCGGTTTGGCTTGCGGGCGTGCTGATTCTTGCCGCGAAAACGGTCTACGACCAGCTTCGATTGAAACAAGCCCTGCGCGCGGGCCGAAAAATGGATACGCCTTTTTTATCGGCAGTGTTTCACGAGACGAAACAGCAATTAGGCGTGAAGCGAAACGTGCAGTTTGTCGCCAGCGAGCGAATTCCAGGACCTGCCGTCGTCGGTTATAGTAAGCCGGCGATCGTCATTTCGCCAAGCCTGCTCATCACATTGAAACAGGAGCAGCTTCAATATATTCTTGCGCATGAGTTCGCGCATATTCAGCGGCGGGATGTGGCAGTGAACTGGTTGGTGCATATCATCCTGATCATCCACTGGTTTAATCCGTTATTATGGCTAGCCGTACATAAAGCTAGGCAAGACCAGGAGATGGCTTGCGATGCATGCGTCTTGGATCGGATGAGCCCGCAGCAAAGCAATGCATACGGACAAACGATCCTCCATGTGTTGGAGCATTTTTCAGGATACCAACGCCAGCCGGGGCTTGCCGGCCTGTCCGCCACGCATAAACAAATGAAAAGGAGACTGAAAATGATTAAACATTTCAACAAAAAATCCTACCGCCTGTCCATTTTGGGACTGGGAATGATTCTCGCGCTTGGCAGCGTGACGTTGGTTAATGCAAAGGAAAGCAATGCGGGGAACGTACCGCAAAAAGCTCCAGTTCAATCGGAACAGGATTCGAAAGCTGCAGTGAATCATGATCAGGATATGATTTATCCCGATGGGGATATAGACCGCGAGCTTTACAAGAAAGAACTGGAACAGGCCCAGAAAAAAGCAGCAGCCGCAGCCAAGGCTCTAACTCCAGAGGAAAAGAAGTATATCGAAGATGAGACCAATCGAGTGAAGAAACTAAGTAAAGAGACAGGTGATATGTACGTTCTGTATCATAAATATAAGGATCTTAACAGCGGATTCGACCTGAGTTATTGGGGAGGGATAGAAAAATTCTCTGCTTACGAGGACTACCTGAAAAGAGCTTCCACGCTGGAAGGTTCCATCCTGGAGCAGCCTGCCAACCTGCCGGAAGGATATAAGTTTGCCAAAGCGAGAATTGAAGGTCCAACCGAAGGAAAGTTCCTTGATGATGTAAGGGCCGAAGGCAAGAAGAGCGGAAAACCCGTCTACGCGAAAAAGATAGACTGGAAAGAGGCGGCAACCATCCGTCTTGAATATACGAACGGAAAAGACACGTTGGCTATTTCTAAATATATGTTGGACTCAGAAGGAATTAAGAAAAAAGGTTTCTTTGAGGATGACTTACCGGCGGATATCTATCCAAAATATGTTTTTTGGCATGAAGGGGGCTTCGAATACAGCATTTCAACCACATGGGATATGTCCAAGGAACAGAAGGTCGAAATTCTGAAAGCAGCGGTGCAAAAATAACATTTTGAGCAAGCTATTATTCGCGATAGGCCCATGCAGTCCTGTAAAAAGGATTGCATGGGTTCTTTTGTTGATCATGATTTTTCTGGAGTCCGAAAGAAGAGAATCCAAACTGGGAAGGAATATATGATCAACTTGCTTTTCTGGATTGAAAACGGCAAGTCATTTAGCATCACAACCGATCCGGGACATCCGTTGACGAATGAAGACCTGATCCCCATGATTCGAATGCCAAAAATGCGATTACATGAAAAAGCTTGGCTTTCCAGGCAGCGCTCTAAAGAGAGCTCGTAGGCTCCCAAGTTGTATGTCACACGAGTTACGGCCTGGCCGTACCGGACCTCAAATCCGCTATTTTTGCTTTTTGCTCGCAATTGAGGGATCTATCGGACACACGATCCGTTAAATTGCGGATATAGCGTAAAATGAAGGCCAAATTCGGAGAATAACGGATCTCTGGTCCGTTAGTGTTAAAGAAACGGTGGTTTTGGTCAAAATAAGGTCCGCTGAGTCCGCTAAAATGGTAAGTAGCTAGTTAGTGCCGTATAAATTAACGTTCGAACGTAAGCACAACGCCCGAACGTATGTTAAAGCTCGAACGTAAGCCAAAGCTTGAAAGTAAGCCAAGGCTCGAACGTATGCCAAGGCTCGAACGTATGCCAAAGTGTAAGCCCAACGCCCGAACGTATGTTAAAGCTCAAACTTATGCTAAAGCTCAAACTTATGCTAAGGCTCGAACGTACGCCAAAGCTTAAAAGTAAGCGAAAGCTCCAGCCGTATGCCAAAGCTCAGACGTATGCCAAGCATGAGCAGCATGCCAAAACACAAGCAGATGTCAAAACACAAGCAGTATGTCAAAACACAAGCAGTATGTCAAAACACAAGCAGTATGTCAAAACACAAGCAGTATGTCAAAACACAAGCAGTATGTCAAAACCTAAACGTATGCTAAAACACGAGGTGGTATACCGAAACCCAACGTGCAACAACAAAAACCGCCCGGCTTGATAGCTCAAGTCGGGCGGTTTAATCAATAGGTTAGATTGTTTAGTTTCAGTTGATTACTATGTTATGCGGTTTGTTTTTTGAAAGGTGTGTGGGTGGTGCCGTCGCCTTTGGTGGTTCTGTGCGTCATTTTGTTCCACAGGCCGCGGAGGTAAGGGAGAACCCAATGGTCGAGACCGATTTTACCGGCGTTAGCAGCAGCGACGATGATCAGCACTTCAAGCAGTAACATTTGGGCGTTGGTGCTCACGGTGCCCGAGAAGAGGAACGCGGCGTTCATCACAAGACCCATCAGAGCAGCGAAGGTGGTGAAGGTACCGAGGATCAGTCCGACACCGACGAGGAACTCACCGAGCGGGATGATGAAGTTGAAGAGCTTCACGCCCGGCAGTGCGGCGTGCTCCAGGAACGCTGCCCACCAGCCTTGGACGGCGGGGTGATCGCCGGCTGCTTTGGCAATCGCGCCTTGCAGGAAGCCGCCTGCTTCGAATCCGCCCGTCAATTTGCCCCAGCCAGCCGTCATCCATTCATACCCGATGTAGACCCGGATGAATGTTAGTAACCACATTGCCACTTTGTTTGTTCTCAGCCAATTGTTAAACATATAAACCACTCCTTAAATGAGTTTTTAATTTTTTGGATTCACATAATTGCTTTGTTTCTAATGTCGATGTTGTTTGTTCATGTTGCCTTGGGAAGTGATCACCTTCTCTATGTCTTTATTATAAGTGAAAAAAATCACAATATATGTGATTTAAATCACATTCGTGATAAAAATCATAAAAAAACTTTACATTCGTGAGTTGGCAGGGGGAAGTGATAGGTGAAAAGGGGTGGGGAGAACGTGGGAAGCAGTACGCAAATGGCTGCCGCAATAGAATAAGCAAAAGAGCTCAAACAGCAAGAAGTATACGCACATCCAATATCAATTAGCAGAGCATAAGTAAGTTTTACGCATAAAGCCAGCAAGTAATAAGTGAAGCAATATGCAGTAGACATAAACCGGTAAGTGATAAGAAAAAGCTGCATGGAGTAGGCATATATCCAGTAAATGATATGCAAAATAGGAAGTGGTAAATGCAAAACCAGCAAGCGGAGTAGTAAATCTCAGCGAAAACTCAGCTAGCTGTTAGCAGTAAGCGTAAAAAAGTACCTAGTACCTGGAGCGATTAGATAATGCGAACGCATTGGGAGATGCCATTTCCCTGGACCCTGAGGCTCGTCGTGAATTTATTACTAAGCATAACTGTTTATAAAACACGGATGACCGGTACCGATGGCCGCGGTCACCCGATGGTTTATTGATAAGGCAAGCAGAAAGAGTGCGAATAGAGGAGAACCATTCAAATCGTACTGTTAGGAAGAAGAAACGAGATGGATTTAGCTATGGGACGGGGGAACCAGGCACGAATTTAACTGACGAGAAGCGTAAGACCGGATACGACCAAATACGATACAGCTTGAGAATACTTTAAATTACTTTTTAATTCTATTTTACTCCCGTATTCCTTATAAATCAGACTGCCTGATTCTGCAGAGGGGAGGAGTCGTTGCTGACTTTCGCCTTGCGCGTGAATTTATTCTGAAGATAAGGCATGAGCCAACGGTCGATGCCGATCTTACCGCTGTTGGCCGCTGAGAGGATGATCAGGAATTCGAGCAGCAGGAGCTGACCATTGATGCTGATCGAACCGGAAAAGAGGAACGCCGAGTTCATCACCAGCCCCATTAGCGCAGCGAACACGGTGAACGAGCCGAGGATCAGGCCGAGCCCGACGAGGAATTCGCCCAGCGGAATGATGACGTTGAACCATTTGACCCCGGGGAGCGCGGCATGCTTGAGGAATACGGCCCACCAATCTTGAACCGCGGGATTCTCGCCGGTGGACTTGGCGATGGCTCCCTGCATAAATCCGCTCGCATCGAAGCCTCCCGTTAACTTGCCCCAGCCAGCCGATAACCACTTATACCCGACGTACACCCGAATGACCGTCAGCAGCCACATCGCGATTTTGCTGGATTGCAACCATTGAATAAACATCAACACCACTCCTCCAATGAATAATCATTCTCTTTTTTGTTTTCAGATTTTTGCAAATTTGAAATTCATAAGCACGACGGAAGCCGAAAAAACAGCAACGATCTATATAATGTCGCATCATCACAAATTATTCATATTTGCAAAAATCTGTATTTAAATACAGTATTCGCATAGACTGTGATTTGGCATAGGTTCTTGGCATGGAAAAAAGACGATGGAGAACCGGAGTTCTCCACCGTCTTGCATGGATCGTTACGAAGTTAAGCTGTTCGTTTTTTCAGATGAGTCGTCGGCGCTTTAGGCTCATGATCGCGGTGCGTCATTTTGTTCCACAGGCCGCGGAGGTAAGGGAGAACCCAATGGTCGAGACCGATTTTACCGGCGTTGGCAGCAGCGACGATGATCAGCACTTCAAGCAGCAGCATTTGGGCGTTGGTGCTCACGGTGCCCGAGAAGAGGAACGCGGCGTTCATCACAAGTCCCATCAGAGCAGCGAAGGTGGTGAAAGTACCGAGGATCAGTCCGACACCGACGAGGAACTCACCAAGCGGGATGATGAAGTTGAAGAGCTTCACGCCCGGCAGTGCTGCGTGCTCCAGGAACGCTGCCCACCAGCCTTGGACGGCGGGGTGATCGCCGGCTGCTTTGGCAATCGCGCCTTGCAGGAATCCGCCTGCTTCGAATCCGCCCGTCAATTTGCCCCAACCTGCCGTCATCCATTCATACCCGATGTAGACCCGGATGAATGTCAGTAACCACATTGCCACTTTGTTTGTTCTCAGCCAATTGTTAAACATATAAACCACTCCTTAAATGAGTTTTAATTTTTTGGATTAACATGTTGTTTTTGATGTCGATGATGTGTGTTCTTGTTGCCTTGGGAAGTGATCACCTTCTCTATGTCTTTATTATAAGTGAAAATATTCACAATACACGTGATAAATATCACAAAGTTGTGAACATTCAATCTAATCCTCCCATTGACTAGATTAGTCAATCGTTTTCGTTTTCGGGAGTGCAGGGATTCTCTCGCTGTGGTCATTCGATCCGATGTGCCCGCTTTGAGGGTCAAACTTCAATCATTTTTGATTCTCCGGCTCAAGAAAAGCTCGAAGGGCGCTGCTCAGTGGCACGTCGCGGTGATAGATAAAATACACCACGACCTCGCGGTAGGACTCCGGCAGTGTCATGGCTGCAATGTTTTTCTCGTTGGAAAGCGAAACGGCATTGGACCTTGGGAGAAGCGCTACGCCGAGACCCGAAGCAACCCCGCCTAACACGGCTTCGAGCGAACCGAACTCTATGATTTGCGGATGTTGAACGCCAGCTTCGGCCAGCAGGCGCTCCACTCTGGATCGGTGAGTGCAGCCTGTCGACAAAATAAGCATCGGCTTCTGCAACTGCTCCTGCTGGCTTGCCGCTCCGGCTTCGGAGATGAGTACCAGTTCCTCATTATACGAAGGAATCTGTTTCAGCATAGGGTGCGTCAAAGGTCCGTACACGAAAGCGCCGTCCAGTTCGCGGTCCAGCACTTGCTGCATCAGCACGCTGGAGTTGCCCGTGGTGAGGGACAGGCTGACCTCGGGGTGACGGGCATAATAGTCGGCCAGGCGTCCTGGCAGATATGCAGCGGCGGTGGATTCAATCGCACCGATTCGTAGCGGTCCCCGCGGCGTATCCTCAGCCTGTACGGATTTCTCCGCTTCATCCAGCAAATTTAAAATTTGACGCGTGTATCCAAGCAGGCGCTCGCCGGCAGGGGTCAGATCCATCCCTCGATTGCTTCGGATAAACAGGGCCGTCTGGAGCCTGTCCTCCAGCTGGCGGATCCGGCCCGTGACGTTGGAGGGAACATACTGCAGGCGTTGGGCCGCCCGCGTAATGCTGCCTTCCTCCGCTACTGCGCGGAATATCCGTAAATCTCCGCTTTCCATTAGTCTCACCATCCTGACTTCATTCTGACTGAATGCCATATTCAATACTACTCATTTTACATGCTCCGAGGCGATCTATACAATTGAACCTAACATGGCCTACACAAGCCGGAAGAAGGGGAGAGATTCATGTGAAAGCAGCCATTCATCGCGGCCGGAGCGGACTGGACGGACTTCGGGTCGGCAATATGGAATCGAAACAACCGGGTCCTGGTGAGATCCGGGTCCGTCTAAAGACGGCCGGACTCAATCACCGCGATCTGTTTCTGATGAAGGGACGTCATGCGGCGGATGCACCGCTCATTCTGGGCTCAGACGGCGCAGGCATCATTGATGACGTAGGTGAAGGAGTGGGGGGTCTGACGGTCGGCACGGAAGTCATCATCCATCCGACGATCGGTTGGGATAACACTGAAGAGGTCCCGGTGGTGCCGCAGATCCTGGGCGGACCCACGGACGGTACGTTTGCTGAAACGGTCGTCATCCCAGCGGACAATGCCTTCAGAAAGCCGACATACCTGACATGGGAGGAAGCGGGAGTACTGCCTTTATCCGCGCTAACGGCCTACCGTGCGCTGTTTACAAGGGCGCATATCAAGCCTGGCGAGCATGTGCTTATACCAGGTATAGGAGGCGGGGTTGCAACCTACGCCATGCTCATGGCCCAGAATGCGGGGGCTGTCGTCAGCGTCACTTCCCGAAGCCAAGCCAAGCTCGAAGAAGCGCGGCGCTATTCTGTGCATAGGGCTTTTTCGAGCGGCGGGGATTGGAACGAAGAGCTGCAAGGGGAGAAGGTGGACGTGATTCTGGATAGTATCGGTCCGGCAACCTTTCCCCAATACCTGGAAGTGATCAAGCCGAATGGGCGGATCGTCAGCTTTGGGGCCAGCTCCGGCGACGCGGTCGAGGTTCCGCTGAGGGCTTTATTTTTTCCGCAGCTGTCCTGGATCGGTACGTCGATGGGGAGCCGCGAGGAGTTCGGAGAGATGCTTCGGTTCATGGAGGAGCACACCATTGCGCCCCTGATCGACCGGATGTACCCGCTGGATGAGATTCTGGATGCGTTCCGGCGGATGACGGCGGGCGAGCAGTTTGGCAATATTGGTTTGCGGATCGGATGACACGCATCTCGTTTCTCTTCTGATACTTTTAAAGCTAAATAAATGGATGGAAGCAGGAAGTCTCTTAAAGGCATACGCACTATACGTATGCCTTCTAAGAGACTTTTTTATGTCACAAACCGGGCCATTAAGAACCTCACCATGGTTTGAGTTGGAACTGCTGCCAAGGCCATGCTGTCAAGGTGATTCATTAAAGGATAGTATCTCTTCTATATACAGACAAAGCGCGGATTTTGTGATTAAATGTAAATTAAAGTTGAAACGCCGGTTGGAAATTACGGGTAAATGGTCTGGAAATTTAGGGTAATAAGTAATGGGAGCGTTCATAGGGGGAAACGATATGTTTAGCAAAGGGTCTTTGTCTTTCCGAAAATATGCGTGGAGGACAAGCTTATTGTCCATGGCGGCAGTATTGCTGCTGTCCGGTTGCAGCGGCGGTAAGCAGCAGGCTGAGCCAACGCCGGCACCAGTGGTGGAGGCTCCGGTCGAGCAGCCGGTCGAAGTGCCCCAGGAGGAAACCTCTTCTCCGTATAAGGCACCTCTGACGGGATTGCCGTTAGAAGCGTCACTGACGCAGCGTCCGCTGGCCGTTATGATCAATAACGCACCGGCTGCTAGGCCGCAGTCGGGTCTGAGTCAAGCGGACATGGTGTACGAAGTGCTGGCGGAGGGAGGTATCACGCGGCTGATCGGCATCTTCCAAAGCCAGAGCGACATTAAGAAAATCGGGCCGATTCGGAGCATTCGACCGTATCTGATCAATCTTGGCGAGAGCTACGGCGGCGTTCTGGTGCATGCGGGAGGAAGCCCGGAAGCCTACAGCATCATTCAAAAGCAAGGCAAGCAGGACATGGACGAGATCGGGAATGCAGGCGCCTACTTCTGGAGGGCCAAGGACCGCAAAGCGCCGCATAATCTGTATTCCAGCGACGAGAAGCTCCGTGAAGGAGCGGCCAAGCTGGATTACGGCAACGACGTGAAGGTGCCAGAGTATTCGTTCTATCCGGAGGCGATCGCTGCAAGCGCCGATGGCGAAGAGGGCACTGAACCGGTTGAGGTTGTTTCCGGGGAGGCTGCAGAGAAGGTGGAAATCAAATTTTTATTGGACAGCTATGTCGTGGATTATCAGTATGACGGTTCCTCCAACACGTACAAACGGTCGATCAACGGATCGCCGCATGTGGATCTCAACGATAACGTTCAGCTGGAGGCCGCGAATGTGATCGTGCTGGGGGCGGACCATAAGGTGCTGGATGACGTGGGCCGGCTAGCCGTGAACGTGGAAGCGGGCGGGGAAGCGATGCTGTTCCAGCGCGGGGAAGTCATCAAGGGGCAGTGGGTACGCGCTGCGGGTGATGCGATCCGTTTCGTCAAGGACGGCAAGGAAGTGCCGCTGGTTCCGGGAACGACATATTTCAACATTGTGCCCAACACGCCTTCTTTTGAAAGCCACGTCACGATCTCGAATCCCTAGAATTCGAGGCAGCGAATCAGGCCTGCCGTTTCGGGATAATTTGCACGCATACGGAGATGTTAATAGGCAAGGGAATTGAAGGGATATCCATGCATCTTCTGTTTTGTTAGTTCCTTACATTTTTGAGTGTTACTTTTCTATACACACCCTGCCATGGATGTGATAAGATAGTCAAGGTTGTCTATCTTTTCAGGGCGTTCGCGGCAATTTATCGAAAAAAGGGGTTAAGAGTATGAAAATGAAGAAAAAGGATATATTCTTCCAAACGCTGGAGAATATGGCCGATACGGTGGTACAAGCCGCAGACTATTTTTCGCAGCACGTTTCCAATCTTGAAGATGTGCTTGAATTTGCCAACGAAATGAAGAAATACGAGTCGCAGTGTGATACCTACACGCATACCATCATTACTGAACTCAACAAAACATTTATTACGCCAATCGAACGCGACGACATCATGGACCTGACAACCAGCATGGACGATGTGATGGACGGATTGGAAGCAACCGCATCCCGTTTCTATATGTATAATCTGGGGAAACCTGACGAGTACATGGTGCAGTTTGCAGAGATTCTGCGTCAATCGGCTTATGAAATCCAGAAAGCCATTCATTTGCTCTCCCAGAAGAAACTTCTGGCGATCCGTGAATACACGATCCGCTTGAACGATCTGGAGAACCAAGGCGACGAGCTGCTGCGGATCTGCATCAAGGATCTGTTTGCCACCGTCTCTGACCCGATTCTGCTGATCAAGAAGAAAGAGATTTACGAACGTCTTGAGACGACCACGGACACCTGCGAAGACGTGGCAAATATGCTGGAATCCATCATTATGCGCAACTCGTAAGGGAGTCCTGAACAATGGATACAACGATGTTAGTATTAGTAATAGTTGTTTTTTTGGCGCTTGCATTTGACTTCATCAACGGGTTCCATGATACGGCGAATGCCATCGCAACGTCGGTATCGACCCGGGCCCTGAAGCCGCGGGTAGCCATACTGCTCGCAGCGAGCATGAACTTCGTCGGCGCGATGATGTTCACGGGCGTTGCCAAAACCATCGGCGGCAGCGTCGCGGATCCGACCAAGCTGGATAACGGGATCGAGGTTGTTATTGCAACATTGCTTGCAGCCATCATCTGGAACCTGGTTACCTGGTGGTTCGGATTGCCTTCGTCCTCTTCCCATGCCCTGATCGGGGCACTGGCGGGTGCGGTATTCGTCGGCGCGGGAAGCGACATGCTGAATTACGGCGGGTTTAAGGACATCGTGCTTGCGTTGATCCTGTCGCCGATTATCGCGTTCGTGATCGGTTATCTGGTCATGCAGCTGCTCAAGGTCATCTTCGCCAAGCGCAGTCCGCATACGGTGAACAAGGGCTTTCGTACGATGCAGATCTTCACGGCAGCGCTGCAATCCTTCACGCACGGTACCAACGACGCGCAGAAGGCAATGGGTATCATTACCTTTGCTCTCGTGACGTCCGGTCAATTGCAGGAGATGGAAGTGCCCTTCTGGGTTAAAGTCTCTGCGGCAACAGCCATGGCGCTCGGTACGTCGGTGGGCGGCTGGAAGATCATCAAGACCATGGGTACGAAAATATTCAAAATCGAGCCGATCAACGGGTTCGCCGCTGACTTCTCGGCCGCTTCCGTTATCTTCTCGGCGACATTGCTTCACTTGCCGATCAGTACAACGCATGCGATTACGTCGGCAATTCTCGGCGTAGGCTCGGCGAAACGCTTCTCCGCCGTAAAATGGTCCTTGGCAGGACGCATCGTGGTAACCTGGTTTATTACGATTCCGATTACGGCCGTACTGGCAGGAGTCATCTTTAAAATTCTTTTCTAGACATGAATCATTACACATAGAGAAACGGATAGTTGTGGGGCCAATCAGGAATCGATTGGCTTTTTTTGTTTAAAGAATCGATGGTACAGGGGAAGGGGACATCCAATCATGATACGCGTTCTGGCGATTACGCCAAGCTATGAACCGGTGACCGGGCTTACGCTGGAAGAGATCCGGATGGAGGACTATGCCTGGATCTGGGCCGATTTCAGCAATCCGACGCCGGAGGAGGCGCGGAAGCTGGAGAGCTATTTTCACTTCCACCCACTGGCAGTGGAGGATTGCCTGCATGTCCTACAGCGGCCGAAGCTGGATTATTACGACAACATGCAGTTCTTTGTCCTGCATGCGCTTCAGCCGGATACGCTGCAGGCGGTCGAGGTGGATGTATTCCTGGCCCCTTCGTTCGTGGTCTCCTTCCACCAGCAGGCGCTGCCGGAAATGGACGAGGCTTGGGAACGCGTGCTCGCGGTTGCCGGCAAGGGGCCGCTGGGGCAGGACGGTCCGAGCTTCACGGCGTATACGATTATGGATAAGCTGGTGGACCAGTATTTTCCCAGCCTGTTCGCCATCGAGGATGAACTGGCCGAGCTGGAAAGCCAAGGGGAGAAGGATTCGGTCGAAGACCTGATGAATCAGGTGTTCGCGCTGCGTTCAAGGCTGCTCCGCCTGCGGCGCACGGTGGTGCCGATGAGGGATCTGCTGTACCGGATCGTTAACTCGCAGCATATGGAGCATCATGCGCACCATGCTTATTTTTCCGACATTTATGACCACCTGCTGAAGCTCGCGGACATGATCGAGGCCGATCGCGAGATGACGGCGGATCTACGGGACAGCTACATATCGGTGAATTCGAACCGGATGAACACAATCATGAAGACGTTGACCGTTATTACGACGATCTTCATGCCGCTCACCCTGATCGCCGGGATTTACGGGATGAATTTCGAGAACATGCCGGAGCTGGGGTGGCATTACGGTTACTTCTTCGTGCTCCTTCTCATGTTTGTGCTGGGCGGCGGCATGGTGTTGTGGTTTATGCGCAGAGGCTGGTTTAAATAAGGAGGTTCTATGGCGGTAAATACTGTTAAGCCAATCGAAGCAGGGATTCCAGCCGGGACCATCTGCATCGGCCGAAGTCCTGGGTCAGTAAGTGATTTGAAGAGAGATGAGCGGGGAAGTTTGTCTCATTCAAGAAGAGCGAATGCTAAATAGCTGTCGTTTCTTGTTCTTCCGTAAGGGGTAAAGGCTTGCTGAGGAGGGACTGCATATGAAACTCGGGCTCAAACGACATCCCAAGAAGCGTTCATCGCGTCAACCAGACGAGCCTTTGCGTTCCCGGCTGCTGCGCCGGATGCTTCGCTTGGCTAGGAGACGAAAACGGAAGCTCGCCGTCACGAACCGTTACGAGGTGGGCATGGTCATCAGCGAGATCGCCACGGGCCTGCTGTTCATCGCAGGCAGCATCATGATGTTCTATCCCCAGATGAAGCGAATCCCGACGGTGCTGTACCTGCTCGGCAGTATTACGATGCTGCTGCGTTCCGGTTTGCGCGGATCGTATTGGTTCCGGTTAAAATCGCTGGAAAGCGTCGAGAATAAAGAAGCCGGCCCCGAAGGGGACTGGACGCGCTGATGAGGATATACAGGCCGTAAAAAAGATAAGGCTCCAGTCTGGGGGTACAGACTGGAGCCTGCGTGATGTATGAGGGTTCCGTGCATCCCGCCATGGTCGGCCCTAAAGTATCTGATGGACCATCCTGACAGATCTGATCTTATTCGCTGATCAGAGCCTGCATGGTTTGATTAGAATTGCACGGCATATAAAGTGTCGTGGGTGCACCGATTACATAGGTTAACGGCGCCGTCTTTTGCCGGAAGACGATTTGCGCGAGCCGGAGCGGCGTCTGCTTCCCGAGGACCGCCGTCTTCTCGGTCTGTATTCGTAGCCGTCTTCATTCTGATCCGTATAGGCAGTCGAAGACGATCCGCTGCCCTTCTTCTTAAGCGCGCCTGCCAGCACGGAGAACATAGGCGCAAGCTGCTGGAAGCCCTGCATGACCTTTTGTACCTTGCCGATGTTGTTGACGATGCCGTCGATGCCGCCCATCCGGTCGATGAGTCCCTTGATGTCGCTCATATTGTTGACCCCGAGCCCGCCGAGGAGCTTGCTTAATCCCCCGCCGCTGCCGCCTCCTCCGCCGAGGAGACCTGCCAGCCCGCCGCCGCCGGAATTCGTGGAGGGAGCGAGAGCCGAAGCCGAAGCCTCCAAATCCGTTACGCCGTCGGTATATGGATATAACGCCGTTTCACCGACTTCCGGATAATCGCCGTATGGCGTGATGCCAGGGTACGGTGTTGGATCCTGCGGCAGTGATTCATATGAATTGAGTGAGCGATGGTTATTCGTGGGTCGGCGATGATAATAGTGAGAATGACGCGTCATGATATCACTTTCCTTTTTGAGTTAAGATACTATACTGTATGATACGGGCGGGCGATGGGTTTAGGCGGATGTCCCGATTTTCGGGATAGGAGCGGAATCGGGCGATGGCCCAGGAAGATTTTGGCGCGCCTCTTTCGGACGTGAATGAGAGCGTTTATGCGGGATGAGTCCCCCTAAGGGGTGGTCGTCCTGTAGTGCGTGAAATCGTTAATGCTTGAAAATACTATATCCGCTCGGGTACAATGGGAGTGCGAGTGTTATACACACAGTAACAATAGGGGATGATCATCCAGTGCAATTAAAGAAGCTAAATGATAAAAGCATCGATCAATTATTCGAAGCGATATTAACCCTGGACAGCGTGGAGGAATGTTATGTATTCTTCGACGATCTCTGTACCGTGAACGAAATCCAATCCTTGTCGCAGCGGCTGGAAGTGGCGCGCATGCTGGGCAAGGGATGCACATACAACCAGATTGAAGCAGAAACGGGAGCCAGTACCGCCACGATCTCGCGCGTGAAGCGTTGCCTGAACTACGGCAATGACGGTTACAAAATGACGCTGGAGCGTCTGGGACGTTAATTCATGACGAAGCCGGGTGTGCTGGTCATCAGTCATGGCTCACGTGAACGGAAATGGGTGTCGCTTGTGGACGAGGCCGTCCACGAACTGGCATCCCGCATGGATATACCGGTCGTATCTTCGTACCTGGAATTGGTAGAGGGCCGTCTGATTCAGGACGGCATCACGGCCTTGGAAGACCAGGGTGTCACCGACATTGTGGTCATTCCTCTATTTGTCTCGTCCGGCAGCACACATGTCGACGAAATAGCTTATGCTATAGGAGCGAAGGCCGTTCCGGACATGGAGACGGACCTGGCGCCGTTTCGGGTTCGTTCCCGGGTTCATTTCGGTACGCCGATGGACGACGATCCCGAGATTGCGGCCATGGTATGGGATAAGGTGAAAGAGCTGTCCGTGAACCCGGCGAAGGAGGTCATTCTCCTCGTCGGGCACGGCAGCAGGCATGATCTGTTTCGCAGCCGCTGGGAAAAGGGTATTAACTCTTTGGCACAGCGAGTTAGCGAGGTAAGCGGAACCGGCGCGGATTATGCCTTACTCAGTCCTGGCGATGTGCGGGACAAGGTGACAGCATGGATGGAGCGCGGCTGCGATGTGATCGTAGCTCCGCTTTTTTTGAGTGAGGGGTATTTTACGGAGAAGGTAATACCCGATCGGCTCCAGGGGCTGGAATGCCGGTATTCCGGCAGAACCTTGCTTCCGCATCCGCTGCTGCCGCAGTGGATGGAGTCGCAGGCCAAACGTCTTCTTCAATCCTTGAAATCATAAGTAGGTGGCGTATCGTTAATGAGAAATGCAAGGTTAATCTATAACCCAACCTCCGGCCGGGAGGAAATGAAGCGTCGGCTTGCTGATATATTGCACCGTCTGGACAGTGCTGGCATCGAAACCTCCTGTCATGCAACGACCGGAGAGGGGGATGCGACTCGCGAAGCGGCGGATGCCGTGGAACGCGGGTACGATCTTGTGATCGCGGCCGGCGGAGACGGCACGCTCAATGAGGTCATCAACGGGATGGCCGGCAGGGATAACCTCCCGCCGCTGGGCATTTTCCCGCTGGGGACCACGAACGATTTTGCGCGGGCGCTCGGCATCTCGAAGAACTGGGAGGAGTATTGCGATCTGGTGATTCGGGGCGAGACGCGTCCGATTGACGTGGGCAAAGCGAATGATCGCTACTTCATCAACATCGCTGGCGGCGGTACGCTGACCGAGCTCACCTACGAGGTGCCCAGCAAGCTGAAAACGATGATCGGGCAGCTGGCGTATTATTTGAAGGGGATCGAGAAAATGGTCAGCCTCGCGCCGCAGGAGCTCATCATCAACGCCAGCGGTCATCCGGCGATCCATGACGAATTCATGGTGTTCCTCATTGCGAACAGCAACTCGGTCGGCGGCTTCGACAAAATCGCGCCGGGCGCGAGCATCGACGACGGCTTGTTCGACGTCATTGCCCTGCGCAAGTGCAATCTGGCGGAGTTCGTGCGCGTGGCTACGCTCGCTCTGCGCGGCGAGCATATCAACGACAAGAGAGTCGTGCATTTCCGCACCGACTATATGGAGGTTGTCTCTCCGGGACCGGTTCAGCTGAACCTGGACGGCGAGTTCGGCGGCGTCCTGCCGGGCACGTTCCGTGTCCTGCCGCAGCATTTGCGGATTTTTGGCTGAGATGTTTAGCTGGTAGAGAGGCGGAAGGCAACGGGCGCTTAAGGCGTGATGGTTGTTGCCGAAGTCTCAGCGGGGACTGATCACATTAGAGATGGATAGGCGATTGGGGCGATGGGCCATGGAACGAGATGGAACAGGCCGAGGATCGCCGCTTAGGCTCCAGGCTCTTGTAAGTAAATGATTGGATTTGCAGGCTATATGGATTGAATAACATACGAGGCTCCCGTATAATGATGGACGTGAGCTTGTGCGCTAAGCTCCCTTGGGGGAGCTTTTTGTTGTTTAAGCGAGTGAAGGTTAACGGAAGATCATCCGTTTTTATTAAGTGCGTGTTCAAAAAGGTCGGTTTTCAGCACCGAAGCTTATGCTCCCGATGTGCGTTTTTTCAAAACGCTTCAGTTGGATGAAGCTAGGGACTGAGGAGTGGAGCGTACGCTTGAGTACGTGAGCACCGGAAGGCCCGGCTGAATTCAAGATTCGATGCCGAGTGGCTTCCTGATTCACTTCGTGTTAGATATAGAATTTATGAGCTATCAGTGGAACTGATGAAATTCGATATCGCAAGAAAACCTACCTATGCATCGCGGTCGCTCATCCTTGAAGTGGCCACGATAGGGGTTTTCTTATCAAAAGCGAGCTTTTTGAACAACTTCTATTATGGATGGTGTTCCGATTGGGAATATAGAGTGGTAAGGGACAAGTTGAACGGAAAGAAGTGAACAGCACATCATGAAGAAGAACCGCAAGGGAAGCGACACGCGCCGCAGCGGCAAGCCGGCGGCTTCGGCGGCCCTCCTGGACCTGCCGGTGGCGAAGAACGACGAGGTCGTGATCGATATTATAGGAATGAACCATGACGGAGAAGGGGTCGGCCGTGCCGACGGCTACACCCTGTTCGTTCAGGGCGCCCTGCCGGGCGAGAAGGCCCGGGTGAAGGTGCTCAAGACCAAGAAGCAGTATGGCTACGCCAAGCTGCTGGAGCTGGTCGAGCAGAGCCCCAATCGCATTGCAGCCCCATGCCCGATCTACGACCAATGCGGCGGCTGCCAGCTGCAGCATATGAGTTACACCGGGCAGCTGGAGTGGAAGCGCCAGCTGGTGGTGGACAACCTGGAGCGGATCGGAAAGCTGCGGGTGGTGCATGAGGCGAAAGATGCTGGAGCGACGCGTGTGGGCAAGGAGCGGAATGGCACAGATGGTGGAGGGGACATTGAGAATTCTGAAACCAATGGGACCAATCCTGCCGTTTCCGGCGTTGATTCAGATCAAGAGGGGATCCTCGTGCGGCCGACACTCGGTATGAGCGAGCCTTGGCGCTACCGCAACAAGTCCCAGGTGCCGATCGGCGTAACGGAAGGCGGCCTGGTCGGCGGCTTCTACGCCCGGGGCAGCCACCGGATCGTGGACATGGAGACGTGCCTCATCCAGCATGAGCAGAACGACGAGGTTGTCAGCCGCGTCAAAGCCATCGGGCGGAAGCTAGGCATCACCGCCTACAATGAAGAGACAGGCCAAGGCCTGCTTCGCCATGTCGTGGTGAAGATCGGTTTTGCTACCCGAGAGATGATGATTGTGCTCGTCACGAACGGCGAGCGGATTCCACGTGTCAACGAGTGGATCTCTGCTATTCGTGAGGAGCTCCCGGCGGTTGTGAGTGTTTGCCAAAATGTGAACACACGTAAAACAAACGTGATTTTTGGGGATGTAACCCGCGTCCTGTGGGGGCGTGAGGTCATCCATGACTATATAGGCGATGTGAAGTTCGCGATTTCTGCGCGTTCCTTCTATCAGGTGAACCCGGCTCAGACCGAAGTGCTGTACGGGAAGACAGTGGAGTATGCCGGATTAACCGGGGAAGAGATCGTGATCGATGCGTATTGCGGCATCGGGACGATATCCCTGTTCTTGGCACAGCATGCCAAGAAGGTATATGGGGTCGAGATCGTGAAGGAAGCGATCGAGGATGCGCGTGCGAATGCCGAGCTCAATGGTATGAAGCATGTAGAGTTTGAAGTCGGCGCGTCAGAGGATGTGATTCCACGCTGGAAAGAGCAGGGCATCGAGGCGGATGTGATCGTGGTCGATCCACCGCGTAAAGGGTGCGATCCACGCTTGCTGGAGACGATTCTTGAGATGAAGCCGGAGCGCGTAGTTTACGTGAGCTGTAATCCATCCACGCTGGCTCGGGATTTGCGAGTGTTGGAGGATGGCGGGTATCGGACGGTGGAGGTTACGCCGGTGGATATGTTTCCGCATACGGTGCATGTGGAATGCTCAGTGTTACTAAAATGGAGAGGGGCTAGTAAATATTCCCTTTGATTCTTACGCCCCGATTAAGATAGGGCGGGTAATGTTGTAGTGAATTTTGATTGATCCATCTTCATGGACTTCAATCTTTTGAATAAGCGTTTGAAGCAGTTGTTTCATTACTCGATCATCTTCTTTGTATAACCTTGCAAACTTATCAATTTGACGTTTAAAGGCACGAAGATGATCGTCTGTATTTTTCTTTGCTTCTTGCTGAGACTCTATTTCTGCTTTCTGCTTGGCAAGTCTCCCTTGCTCTGCTTGAATGCGCTCATTCTGAACGGCAAACTGTTCGATACTGACATCTTTTTGGGCGTAAAGTTGAAGCAACCCCTGAAACTCATCAGTTAGTTGATTAAGGCGGTTGGTGACCTTCTGCAGCTCTTTCTTGCTGTTGCTTTGATAAAGGCTTGCTTCTCCATTTATCACGCTATAAAGCCTGTCTAGCTTGACACTACTATCGATTAGTTCCCTTATATCGTCTTTGACCATTTGTAACAGTGTCGTCGGCTCTTTAACGAGGTAAGTGGAACAAAAAGATTTTGTATGCTTGATGTATCCCCCGCACACATAAGCCCCTTCTTTTCCTCGATCTTTACGGAATGTCATGCCCTTTCCACAGTCTGCACAAACAGCAATGTGAGCAAACAGGCTTTCTTGACCATTGCTTTTATTCTTGTCTTTCGCCCTCATTCTTCCTTGCACCAGAAACTGATCGTGGAGTAGGAACACAGTTTTCACTAAGATAATTGCTGATTTTACACCAGCCCCACCCTTCATGAAGATACAAATTAAAGATTTTTTGCGACAGTTTCAGTATGCTTCTCATTAAGTACAAGTTCACCGCTCGTAATACGCTTGTAACCAAGCGCGGGGAGAGAAGGCTGATACTTGCCTTGTCTGGCACTTGCCTGTCTACCTAGTTTAATACGTTCAGAAAATTTAGCGCATTCATTTGCTAGAACTGCTTTCAAATTAAAACGTCCGATCATATGAGAGATATTGTTTTCCTAATTTCATTAAATTCATCACTATTGTATCGATAGCAAAATTAGACAATAATATGTATAATTTTACCTAGCGATAAAAGAGGGGGATTTCTGTGAAGATTAGTACACGATTTAATTTAGGAGCAACTCAACAGGAGTTAGATTTTATAGATATAGATACTACAGAAGATATACCTCTCTTTCTAGATCCCTTTTTTCTGTCAATAAGACATGATCAATGGTCATTAAACGCTTCACGTACTATTAGAGGGTTCTTTCAATACTTAATTGAACTTCTCAATGTTAATCGTATTGAGGAAGCGAGGGATTTATTTAATTATCTAGGTGAGCCAAACGAAACCTGCCTTGGGATATCCCAAGGGCTCCCTCGTGGGAGGGGAGTTGGTGAAGAGGATGCAACTGAAATATTTGAAAGTTTACTAGAGAGTCGGGCTGTAGAGTCTGGTCTTGTCGAGGATTTGGAGGATTGTGTAATTTTTGTAGATAACTTTGGAAAAGACAAATTGTCAGATATGACAACTAACATTATTAGAAGACATTTGATAGAGTATACGCATGATCAGTGTAAATTGTGGGGGATACCATTAACGGATAATGTACCTTCCGGATATTATTGGAGTAGAGAGAATGTTAGATGGGAATTTGGTCTAACTGAGATGTTAGTCGTCGATGGCAAGGTCATTCTGCTGGTACCTAAGGCTATTGTTTCATATAGCAAAAATTACTCTTACGAAAAGTATCATCAACATTTTGTGCTGAATTTTCTACAAAGAGAGCACCTTACTCTCAACTCAGTATTAGTTAAGAGAAAAGTATTAAAGAACGGTACGGAAAAAGTATGGGTTTCAAAGAAAGATATAAAGGAACATGAAGCACCATGTACTAAGGAGTTTATCAGGGGGTTTACCCAAAGACACCCGTCCGTTTATGAAGACTTTACTAATTACGTTAAAAAAATTCATGGACCGCTAATGCACGAGGAACTTAATGCCGGTTACGATGTAAACACATTCGTTGAATATTTAATAAATAAATTAGAACAAATACCACCAGGTAGAGCTAATGCCAATGAATATCATAAACATATAGTCGGGATATTAGCTTATATATTTTATCCTAATCTTTCATCACCACAACTCGAAAGAGAAATACATGAGGGTAGGAAACGAATAGATATAGTCTTCGACAATTCTGCTGACAAAGGTTTTTTTTACCGATTCCCTACTAGATTTGAATTACCTGCTCAATTCATTTATGTAGAGTGTAAAAATTATTCCTCTGACCCTGAAAATCCTGAACTTGATCAACTGTCTGGACGCTTCTCTTGGCAAAGGGGTAAGTTAGGTTTTCTGCTTTGTCGCTCGATTAACAACATGAATTTATTTATAAATCGGTGTAGAGATACGTATAATGATGGACGTGGGGTCATTATACCAATTGTAGATAATGATTTAATTTTTTTATTGAATGGTATCAAGGAAGGAAGCCTTGATTCTGTAGATGTTTTTTTAGATGAACGTATTAGAGATATTGTATTGAGATAAATTGAACATGTAGAACAAATATCAAGAAGATGAAGGGGTATATAAAACAACCATTAGTCTGTTTGACTAAAGCTAAATTACTTTACGAATACTCCCACTTCCTCTGGAAACGAAATTTTTTACTGGCTAGTCAGTACATTGTAGGAGGGTCGGATCTATGGAGAGAAGAGGAATAAGTGATCAGAATGCTGCAAAACTATTGAATTTTGAAAGTAATTATAAAAATAAGTCTATCACTTACTATATAGTTAATAACAAAGAATTAATTACGATGAAGTTTTCACATCTTTATTCAGACGGAGTTGGATATTGGTATGGTATTACTCCAAGTGCATTAAAAAAGTATCAAATAGAGGGCATATCTTATTTGTGCTTAATATTGGGCTATGAAGGTGTATTAAAATTACCATTTGAATTGATCCTCAAGTATATCGAGAATGCTGATGTTTCCAAGAACGGTAAGGATGGTATAAAACATTATCATCTGAGAATTAAATACGACGAAGATATAGAACTTTACAATTCGATAGAAAGATTCAATGTAAATCAATATTTGATTTTTGACGAAGAACTAATTTTAAACGATATAAATTCTAAATCAATAGATCAAATTAGAGAAGAAGCAATTAAATTTACCGACTATGCCCAACAGTACATTAGTAGTGAGAAACAAAGTAAAATAAGAAAAGAAAGTAAAGCACAAAAAGAAAGAATTGCAAAATTAGAGCAACACACATGCCAGGTATGCGGATTTAAGCAAGAATATTTGAATAAAAATGGTATGATGTCTTGGATCATTCATGTTGACCATATTCTAGATAAAGCTAAAGGCGGTGGGGAGACGATTGATAATCTCTGGGTACTTTGTCCTAACTGCCATACAAAGAAGACATATGGCGTAATTACTATAGATAAGGATGAGAAAAAAGTGAAGGAAAATGGAAAAGAAATTGAAATTAGGGACAATCATCTCGGTTGGAATAGGGTGGTACAGCTTCCCGCTATTGCTTAAACCATGATTAAGCTGGTTGTGACATTCCTGATCTCGAATAACACGCGAAGCCTATGGCCGTGCAATGGTTAGTGGGTTCCGATAAACGCACTTTGGGAGGGATCTATGAATCCTGTAATCGGAATCGACTCTCGAAAGGTTAAAGTGTATAATTTCATTCTTCTAGAGAGAAATAAGCCTTTTCAATCTTTAACTTTCTGTAATTCATTTAAATATACTTTGGTGGACGAAAACGTCCGATCATGACGGGGCTATCAAGAATTATGCGTAAACTCATTTATAGAGAATCTCTCTCGAGGGGAGGACGGCCCTCACGGTAAAATGCTGACTGATCCGATCCGGAAAGAAGAAAGAGAGCTGGAGTAGCCTTGACCCCAGTTTTGACCCTGCCCGTCCATTTGCGGGTGACACCCACAGCATTTTTAGTAGTACTTCGTCAGTCGGGAAGAAGCTACTGCCCTTTCCTTACGAAGCTGACGTTAATAGCTCTCAATCATCTTTTAATGATATATTACTGGGAAATAATATATTCTTATATAGAGAGATGTAGGAAAGAATTAAAGGATGGTAGCAAATGAGCATTATTAATATAGGTTATTTTAATATTCAAAAAGATACTATTCCATTAATCATTGAGGATTTATCTAACACCTTTTCCGAAAAAAGAAAACGGCAAATAGAAAAACAATTTAAAAGCGTGTATGACTTCGTTGCAATAATCTATTATTTTCGATTTATTGAAAAGTTGCAGATAAGTGAAATAGCACACAAATTAGAGATGCAGGTACAGCCGTTGTACATTCATCTATATAATTTAGGGTGGCAGTATTCTAACGATTTCGAAGAAAACTCGAAGCAATTTGAAATAGAAAGAAAAAAATTGAATGATGAGTACATAGAAGCAAAGATAAATTCGTCAAATATAAGTTTAAACGAGCATGAAAAATTAAAATACGCAATTAATCATAAGAGCAATATGAGAAAAGAAGTATATATAAATTTAGGATTTGCATCAGCTGTTGAGTATGTTAGAACAGTATATTATTTAGTTTATATATCTCGTCTAACAACTGTCCAACTAGTTATCTTATTCAACTTACCCTATCCTACTGTACAGTTACGCTTAAGAAACCTAGGATTTAATCTTACACTAGATGAAGCTATGAAAAAGAAAAAAGAAAAAAGCAGACAAAATTATGAAAGAACATTTAGAGCTGGTAAAATTACGAGACTAAAAGATCGAATGAATAATTTATCAGACGGTAGTAAAAATGAAAACTATGCAAGAGAACTAATTGATAAATTAGTTTATGAGTACTTTGATAGTAATATATATGACATTGTAGTTGGAGTAAATAATGTAGGGCTACTATCAAGTAAAGAAATTGATATTCCAGTGATTATACACAATAGATTACTGGACCGTTTTTTTAAATTTGCCGTAGAATACAATGGCGAGATTTACCATGATGATGACAGTGACAAAATTTCCATTGCTCAGAACAGAGGGTGGCTCTATCTTGCAATAAAGGAAGGATTGAACGGGAGGGAAAGCAATAACCCTAAAATTATTGAAACCAAGGTTAGACAGTTGTGTGTTGAAATGAGGGATATTATCAAAAATTTGGAGAGGGAATAAACCGGATCCTTCATAAAATAAATGTCTTTGAGGTCGTTCAGCACACTCAGTTAGAACTTTGCAGACTTGTTCTCACCGATCCACATACCCAGAATGTCCTCATTGCGGTCAGATCAATACCGATTACCATGTAGGCCGCATTGTTCACGATCGAGCCGTCCTGTTTCACTTAGAAATGAACGGCATCCAGGAAGACAACGGGTCAGACAGCTTGCAGCTGGCGACACTCCCTGATGAGCGGAACAATCTTGTTCGTCACGTTCTAGCGTTGGCGAGACGTCGACACCTTAGAGTTGATGTGGATGATTTTGAAATTCTCGGGTGCTGAGTCCTTGACGTTGAGCGCGAAAATCTGTTCCTCATTGCCGGTTACGTTCGATAGATGATTAGTCCGGATTACCTAAAATAAAAACCCTAGTAGTTTCACTAGCGTTTACGATGATATTAGCGAATACTCCCGCTTCCGCTGGGAACAATTTATTATCAATGAATAGTCGACACATGTTGAGAGCTCAGTGTTACTAAAATGGAAAGGGGCTAGTGAATAAGCGCATCGATTCTTACGCCCCGATCAAAGCGGGACGGGTAATGTTGTAATGAATTTTATTTGAGGCTTTCCTGACCATTACTTTTGTGCTTACCTTTTGCCTTCATTCTTTCTTGTACCGCTTGTTACTCCTCCATCGTAATGATGACAAGATGTGGGCGGTGGTGGATGATCTGTTTTTATCAGCGTCTACCTTTTTTGCTTTTTGGAAATAATCCATCAATCCATAAGTGAGAGTTATTATCACCGGCCACTTTAAACACCGCCCATTAGAAACTTTTCCCTGCGCCAATCATACCATATAGGATTACAAATTTGGTAATATTTCAGGCAGATATTAGAGAAGATTTAAGTGCTTTAGACTACAGAACAAAAGCCTCAGTAATTGAGAGTGTGGGTCTTCTGGGAACGTGAGTAAGTCCAATAGAAGCCACGAAAGTCCTTGGAACAAGGGTTATCAACTCATTATGAAGTTACAACATCCACATAACCCCTTTGGCGGTTTTGACTGCTACATAATACGGTCAAAATAATCAACTGCATCTTGTTGCATATCCCTGGTAGCATGGTTTTAAACATTTAGTGTCATGGATGCATTCGTGTGATCGAGGCGATCTGCAACTACTCAATTACGCTAAATCCAGCGATAATCAGTTAATGACAATGATCGGCAGCTTGAAGCTGGGTCTATCGAAGTCCGATTTAAGAGACGACAATATATGAGCTCGAATTCCAAATAGCAACCATGGCAAGCAATATTTGCGCCCACGGGGCGCTTTTCTTTTTCTAGAATGCAGGAATACCTATATTAATGTCGAATTTAGGACTAGGGCTTTATTGAAATTAAGAAATACTCAGCTTTGTTTGATCTTTAATAGTCATTAAGACCTGTGACTTTTAGGGGATAAACGAATATATGCTCAGGTACAAAGATGTTAAGAACATGTTTGTTATCGGTGATGGTTTGTTATCGATGATGAAAAGCTTCCTGCTAAGACAGATAAGCTCATTTATAATCGTGTATGTGATATTTATGTGCCCGATTTCGAGTATTTCTCACAGTCATTTGATTTTGGCAACCCATATACCCTTGTGAGCGATATTGACCATAGGGAGATTTATAACCAAAAGGGAGGAAAAAACGATGCCACAATGGCCACATATTTATTCTCAAGTCATTAAGACCCCTTATGATGAAGGCAGAATGAACTTTCGTGCTCTAACAGGATATGGATCCTCTGCCTTTGTTCATCATCTTTTATATACATATGAAAGAATGTCTATCGACTTGATCTTGGGTATGGTAAAACAACAACCAATTACTATTTGGGATCACAACGAATATGTAAATCTAGTTCATAGTACTGGAAGATTACGAGTACGCTATTATAATGGTACCCCGCCAATACATACAAAAGCTGTATTGTGGAGAGGTGAGAATGGCGACTTTGATATAGCATATGCAGGTTCTTCCAATTTAACGTGGCATGGATTCAGAGATTATCAGGAACTTATGGTATCGGCAAATCCAGTAGAAATATTGCAGGTGTTTCCTGATGAACACTTACTGAAAGATTGTACTGACGCCGATATATTTGAGCACTTCCAGATGCTGTATCAAAGGGAGCCTGAAGTTTCTGACATTGATATTTCGGCGATAGGCGTTGCGGTTAGCGGATGTCCAAGTGTTGTGCTTAGACTAACGCAAAAAAAGGATGGTCAGGTGCATGGAAGAAGTGCGCTGAATTGGGGGCAACGAGAGGGGAGGGAACCTAATCAAGCGTACATTCCTATCTCAAGTGATATACATAGGGACAATCCTGATTTTTTTCCTGATTTAGCTGTCGAGTTTACAATTATTACTGATGACGGTGAAAGTTTTGTATGTACTGTTGCCCAGCAAGGAAGAAAGGCAATCCACACAAATCATGATAATAGCATACTTGGTAAGTATTTTAGAAGACGCCTTGGGGTACCGCTTGGTGAGAAAGTGGAAAAAGCGCACCTCGATCAATATGGAAGAGATTCGATAACTATATATAAGATGAACGATGACACATACTATATGGACTTTAGTCAGAGAAGGAGATAGAAATGATCCTAGACGGTTCGAAAGTTACTAGATTATTGAGAATTTTACGACACGACGGATTGAATCAAATAGAAGTCGATAAAATTAAAAGTAATGCTGTAAGGCTCATTGAGAAGGTCGGAGCTCTTAATGATCCAACCCGTCACGGGTTACTATTTGGGCAGATTCAAAGCGGAAAAACAAACAATATGCTTATGTCCGCTGCATTAGCGTCAGATAATGGTTTCCGACTGTTTATAATACTTACTTCTGATAACGTGTGGTTATATGATCAAACACTTGACAGGATTAATCAATCTTTGCCTGGGATGCAGACCTTAGGTAAGGACCAATGGATGATGGCACATCCAGAAAGAATACAAACAGCACTGCAAACGGGCGGTTTAGTATTGATGGCCACCAAGAATACTCATATACTCCAATCACTCATTGAATTTCTTGAGACGCACTGTTCTGATGAAATTCGCCCCATTATCTTTGATGATGAAGCAGATCAAGCTAGTCTTAACACTTTACTAAATAACGACACAGATGACTTAAGTGGTGTTAATGAGGCTATTGTAAATATTAGGGGCTATTTCGAGAAGCATGTTTATGTTCAAGTAACTGCGACTCCACAATCTCTATTTCTGCAACATTCGGAGAGCGATTTTGCCCCCCAATTTACAGTGACTTTCGAGCCTGGAGAGGGATACGTAGGCGGCGAGGCCTTCTTTGAAACTGAGCAACATCTATCACCAATGAGACTCTTTCCAGATAATGAGGTCGATAACATTCTCTCATCTGACATATTAGATGTAGAGGAGACTTGGGAAGCGGTCCCAACAGGGTTAAGAAAGGCGTTATGTTCATTCTTCGTTGCCGCCGCATCTAAATTGATAAATGGAGAAGGCACCGCATTCTCATGTGTCTGTCATGTCAGTCAACGACAAGATCCTCACAGGAGGATAGAACGTATTGTAAACAGCTTTGTGACTAGGCTTACTCGTGCTATGTCGAATCCTACATCCCAAGATAGTGCTCTTGTGATCGAGTATTTACGAGAAGCGTATGATGATATGAGGTTGACCAACCCCAATCCACAGTCTTACCAGGACATCATTCAAGAGATTGCAGAGTGCATAAATAGTACAAGCATTCAGTTGCTTATTTCAGGTTCAAGATCAGCAACATATAGTTCACCGTTTAATATACTGATTGGCGGTAATCGACTGGGCCGTGGTGTAACTATTAAAAGACTGTTAGTAACATACTACGGAAGAACAAGTAAATCACCACAGGTTGATACTATCTTGCAACACTCAAGAATGTATGGGTACCGCAAGAAAGATATGGATGTTATGAGGTTTTACATTTCAAGTTCATTATTGGAGATCTTCAGGGGTGTACATGATTCACATAAGCAACTTTGGACAATGGCACGACAAATAAATCCAACTGAAATGCAAGCCATTGTATTGTCTAGAACAACACATTCGTTATTACGAGCGACTCGTACGAGCGTGGTATATGTTGATGCCCTGGCTTTCTACATGCCTGGAAAGAGATATTTCCCGTACTCGCCACTGGTTAAAAATGTAGAAGTTTTGGATCAAATGCTATTACCCTTTATGGGCACGGGACAAGTAATGCAAGTTCCAATTGATATGCTTGTTGATGTCTTAAACCTAACAGTTTCTGATGAAACCGGGGGAGGTTCTTGGGATGATGAAGCAATAAGGACGTGCATGAGAAATATGAAGGGAATGTTCCATAACCGAGGCTTTATTGAGGTAAGGAGTACTAACATAAGCAAAGGTTATCGGGCATTGCTCTCTGGCGGCTCGGACCGTTTTGACCCGTCTGGTCCAACATTAACCATGTACAGATTTAATGGTGGAGTTGAGGAAGGCTGGGATGGACAACCGTTCTGGGTTCCTAACTTAAGATTTCCTGATGGCAAGAAATTTTTTATGTTCACTGTACTCTAGTGGGTGTGGCTAGAGACTGGGACCGCTAACTGAGGTGTAGTTAATGAACTTAAATCCTGAAAACCCGTTGATTGCCAAAATTGAAAAACACATCGATCAAGCAATACGGAGATACAAGAAAAACTTCAAGTCATTCGCAACTAAAGAAGAACACGGTTCAGGCGCGGTTGCTGATTGGTTTGGGTTGTTCAATGATCTATATATAATTGGTCCAATTGAAGAAGAAGATACTAGGATTGATTTTGAATTTAATCATAGACTGTTAAGCCCGCGAACAGAAGAATCTACAATAGGTGCGGATCTAATAATAACTCTAAAGATGGAATTGCAAGGTCTTAAAGTGGAGAAGGGTATACTATTGCAGCACAAACTTGATTCAAGTATGCGGTCAAACAACAAAAGTGATGTTAGAGTTGATACAACTCTTTTAAAGAAGCAAGTAACTGACATGCTTACCTTTTCCCAAAGTTCTTACATAATGGTATCCTCTATTCACGGATTTGATATTATTCCCGCAATAGAAGTGAGTGGTGCTGAGAAAATAAAGACGGACATCTTAGCCAGCTATTCCAATATGACATTTAGTCATTTCATATCTAGAGTATTTGTACCATGTTTTACTGGTGACAGCAAAATTACTAGTGCTGTTGCTGAGGCAAATAGTCTATCGGAGTTGCTAATAAGCATCAGTGCTAGAAAGAGTACGCAGGATACTGGCAAAAGCAATCCGCCACCCAAACCTAAAAATCCTCGCACACCCAGGAAGAAATCGAAAAAGTAACTCACAAAGGCTGGGGCTTCCCAGCCTTCTTCTTGTATATGGGGCTGCTTTATTTGTATGGTTAATGTATAATAGAACTACAGTTCGTGTGATTATGAAAAACACAAACAATATGAAATATGGAGTTGTTTGATAATGATATTTAATAAAGGAGAATTGTTTAGCGGTCCAGGTGGCCTGTCCCTAGGAGCACAACTAGCTGAAGTAGTCAGTCCAACAGGTGAAGTATTTAAAGTACAGCACACGTGGGCGAATGATTACGACCCTGCAGCATGCGAGACGTTCAGACACAATATTTGTCCTGACAACCCTGAATCTGTTATCGAAGGTGACGTAAGGACATTAGATATCGAAGCCCTTCCAAGAATCAATGCATTTTCGTTTGGATTTCCTTGTAATGATTATAGTAATGTTGGCGAGAAGAAAGGGTTTAATGGCGATTTCGGACCGTTGTACTCTTATGGAGTTAAGGTGTTGAATATTCATAGACCTCTCTGGTTTATTGCCGAGAATGTCGGAGGCCTTGAAAGCGCTAATGAGGGTGAGGCATTTGTTAAAATACTATCTGACTTAGAGCAGGCGGGTTACAACTTAACACCTCATCTGTATAAGTTTCATGAATATGGCGTTCCACAAGCAAGGCAGAGAATTATCATTGTTGGAATTAGAAAAGATTTAGGGTTGAGATTTAGAGTACCAGAACCAACTCATAGGTCTAATAATTTTAGAACTGCTAAACAAGCACTTGAAGAACCCCCAATCCCTGGAAACGCAACAAATCATGAATACACGAATCATCAAGGTAAAGTGATTGAGATGCTGTCGCATATTCCACCAGGTGAAAATGCTTGGTATGAAGGCTTGCCAGAACATCTGAGATTGAACGTTAAAAAGACCAAAATCAGCCAAATATACAAACGACTTCATCCTGATAAGCCTGCATACACAGTAACAGGTAGCGGGGGCGGTGGGACACATATGTATCATTATGCAATTCCTAGAGCACTGACAAATCGTGAACGAGCTAGACTTCAGACTTTCCCTGATAACTATGAGTTCTTAGGTGGAAAAGAAGCGGTAAGGAAACAGATTGGGATGGCTGTTCCGCCTATGGGTGCAAAAGTAATAGTGGAAGCTATTCTTAAGACGTTTGCGGGAGTGCCGTACAATTCAATTGAAGCTCATTGGACATTCGATAATTCAGAAGAAGAAGTAACTTTTGTTAAGAATAAAGTAAGAGACGAATATATTGTAAGGTGAACATTGGGCAGGGGGCTAACCCTGCCCTTTCACTTTATCAATAAAGGAGCTGAGCTCGCTGATTGTCCGATCAAATGAATCCTTCTTTAGCTGATGTTCCCAGATTCTCAGTATCGACCATCCCATACTTTGATAGTATTTGGTTACTTCATAATCTCTTTCTTTGTTACGATTAAGCTTTTTAAGCCAGTATTCCTGGTTATTTTTCGGCATATTACCGTGAATGTCGCAACTATGCCAAAAGCATGAATCAATAAATATGACTAATTTATACTTTTTAATCGCTATGTCAGGCTTACCAAAGAGTCCGCTGACATTCCTGCGAAATCGATAACCTCTTCTCCACAGTTCATTGCAGACTCTGTCCTCTAATTTAGTGCCAGTTGAACGTATCGCTTGCATGTTTTTCTTCCTATCTGAAGGCGTAAGGTTATCAGTCATAATCCCCTCCAAGCAAAACTCAAACAAACACATCTAAGATGGAGAACTTTGGGAGCATCAAGACATGTAAATCATCGAAGTCCTCTTGAAGTCTATGTTCAGATTCCAATATCAGATGCAGAGGCTTGTAATATCATTCCAGATACTATACTTAACGGTAGTACAATAGATGTTTTCTTCAATGCATATGTTAGGGCTTCTGTATCAGCCAAAAAGCGTAATAATAGCACAGGTATCACTACATCTTAAATTGTTTCGACGCTGGTATCGGATGTTAATCTGCAACCAGGCGATATGATTAAGGTGGAATTTACATCAGTTCATGACGTACAGTTCTCTAAGATTTAGATATTCAGTTCTAATTAATTCATTATATCAGATTATTATAACCAAACATGCATGTATGATAACATCCGTTATCATTCTATGATTATGAACCCAGGATTACATAGGAGTTGGACATTGTACTAACGGAATCTGATATTCTGAAGATCTATCAATCATTGGTCGAAGGCATATTACTGATCCGAATATTCGGACTGAGCATGTGTATAAGGCAGGGCGTGAGAAGAGTAGGGCCATTTTCTCCGTTCTCTAGCTCAGTTATATAAGACCGGTCGACACGGGAATTAGAGGCTCGGCTCATTTCGGGTGAGCTTTTTATATCATTTGATGTCAAGAATATATGAGTTTATCTCATTTCTTGGACAAAAACCTGCTTCACCGTCAGTTTATTACTATGCAACAGGGCACTGGTATCAAGGCTAAACGCTTTTTATAAGGCAGGAGAGAGGGTAACTTGTTTTTACTATAATAGTTAGTTTTTTAATCGATTTATAATATTTGATGATAACTCTAAAAAAGCTGATCGGAATCCGATCAGCTTTTTTAACTATTTCTCATCAATCCGCCGAAAAATTTCAATTAGTATATTACGGACCATCTCAATATCTTTCGGGTCTCGTTCTCTTAGTAAAGAAATAATATCTTTCATACCCGATTCCTCTGGCAGTTCTTCTTGTTCTTTCAAATATGTAAAAAGTTCATACACTCCAACATCTAATGCACTGGCAATCTTCGCCAGATTCTTCATGGAAACATTACGTTCGGCTCGTTCAATAAATCCTATATAACTTATATTGAAGCCAGCCTTTTCTGCCAATGCTTCTTGAGATAATCCTCTTAATTTACGAAGATCCTTTATACGTGCTCCGACTAATTTTAGGACATCAGGCATTTTTACACCTCTCTTTAATAGAAGTGTAGGGAATGTTTTGATTCGCAATAATACATAGATAATAAGTTATTTGAATAATTTACTACTATACGGTAATATTGTATGTAGTTTGTATTTTATTTATGCATCCTAAGTGAGTATTTATATCTATATGTTTACTCTTTTTGATCAACTGAGCTAGAAATACTTTTTATGCACCTGCAATTTTGGAAAGACCATTAAAGGAATTCAGTCGCAGCGGGGGTATCGCCAATAACGGATTAGGAGCTGACGTATGTGAATCATTCAACCTCCATCGATGAATGCAGAGATAGCAAAGATAGGCTGTTAAAAATTCAGGAATCCTCTATTCATTCCAAATTAATGATTAAGATGCAGCATTACGTACAGATCTATATGAACTCAGCAGCCCAGTTGATGCATCCGACCTCTGCTCATGTATGTATCTTGTTTAGTGATCGCGCTTTAGGATGCATGCTCAAGGCATTGTATATGAAGGAGAATAATTGCATGTTTGCTCCATCTTACTTTTCGCTTCAGGATGTCATCCAGCTTACGGGACAGAATTCCATCCCGGATTTGGATAAGGTGATGTTTATTCATACTCTTAATTTTGTGGTCGGATGTAATGATGCTTCAATTTTTCAACACATGGACGCCTCACAGCTTCAGAAGCTTCTGAACCGCGTGGACGATGTGCTGATTCACCTATCGGGTAGAGTGGCATCCAATCCTTCCGAGTTGTATCGCTCGATTTTTTAAAGAATGCATTTAAATACTGAAAGCATGTTGAAACAAGATATCATTATACGCAGATACTGGAGGTGTCTTCATGATCATTCAACTGGGCAATTTGAAGTGAATTCCGTACAATTGGTTACGAGTAATTGAACATAAGAAGGGTCATTACAATGGATATTAGAGAGTTCATGAATTGTTTTCAAGAAAGGTATCCTGATATAAATAGATTTGAGCTTGATCATCAAGAAATTAGAGAATTTGAAGATAGATTAGGGGGAAACTATCGTTATCGTTTTGTACTTTTCTAAGTGAATTCTCTAATGGTTTTTTTTACTTGATTGTGAACCTATGGGCGGGATTAGGGAGGAAACCTTGTTGGCAATATGTAAAAGTCATGTGATTCTTCCGGATCTCCCAGATAAAATACATTCGAGAGACAGATGAGCTCATAGATTCCAATTATCTTATTTCCTTTTCTATGTTTGATGCTGTTGAAAACTCTAATAATCACTGGGTTTTCATATGTGAGGAAGGAATCCCTAATAACGAGTACAATGAAGAGCCAAGGCTAGTGCAGCGATCAGCCTTGGCTTCTTTCTTCGTTCTCTAATTCACTTATATCAGATCAGTCACCTCGCGAATAGATGTTAAATTCATCGTGGGAGCATGCGGCTGCAGTTTAGCTACCATAACACAAGAACTCCTGCGAATCTAAGGATGGATAAGAGAACCGCTAACTTTTAACCTATCTCGTATTTTAGCATACCTTTGTAGACCGTCATGATCCAGCTTAGATTGTATATGCTCAATGGTTGTGCAGCATCTTACGATGTTGATTGCATTATTGTTGATGTAAGAGAACTCCAAACTATCCAGTATATATCTTGAGCCTTTTTGAATGTTATCCTTCCGTATATAATACATACCAACATCGGTAAGGAAATTGGCAAAGCGGTCATCCATTATATGTTCGGTATAACTGCCAACTGATTCTCGTCGCTTGAGATGATCCCTGATTAGTTTCTCAAATTTATCGAGATATTCGTCCATTTCAAAATGATACATGTTAGCTGCTTGGATGATTTTAAATAAAGCTCTTAGTATTTCGTTCTCCCTGGAAGAGATATACTCGATGTATGATTCTAGTACTTCTATGTTGCCTTTCATTAGATCATATAGATAACGGTTGCCTCTAGCCCATTCCTGGAACTGCTCTTTGGTACGTTCGGCAGCTTCATCTGATTCTTTAATCCAGCATTGATCCTCATAACAGGATAAATAATAAAGTGCTTGATCATAATCATCGTTATCTGCGGCTATGGAGCCTAACAGCAGATCGGAGTATAAAATATATCCAAACAACGGTTTGGCTGGCTCTATAGGTTTCCTATGAGGTCTGTTTTTATTATTTTTTTGTGCGTACAGCATTCTGGAGATGCGTCCCATTTCCTGAGCATAGTACTTTGCTTTATTCCTTTTATTTAAGGACAACAACGTGTTAGTTAAATCTTTTAAAGCATCTAATTGTACTCCTTCAGGAAGTCGCTTGACATAAGCTTCAAATTGTATGGTACAGTTCAGATTTTGTTCCTGATCCGAGTTTAGGGAGCAAGTAAATATCCTGTATTGACACAAACCTAATCTCTCGTTATGCTGGTGTTTTTCATTTTCGGCAACTTTTTTGTATATGATCAGAGTAGCCTCCCGATTACCCTTGTGAAATAGTGCTTCAGCGCTATCAAAGAGTAGGGATGAATAAGCTGGGTTATCGATGATCAAATCAACAGCCTGATCGATGCAGTAGAGTTTCCCTAGCTCGGCACATCGCATGATAAAAGGGCCAAGTCGCCTCCAGTTCGGAGTTGACTCATTTACATATAGAGAGTAAAAATAGCCTTCTTCCAGATTCATGGCTTTCGTAATTAAATCAAGACTTGAAACGGAGAGCGGCTGGTTCCCATTGATAAAGCGGCTGAGGGTACCAGAATTGATTCCCGATTTAATTGCAAAAGAGGAAATGCTGAGTTTTTCCTTCTCCAAGTAACGTAATAGCTCCGTACTGATTGTTCTGTCTGTAGGTACCAAAGATACTCGCCTCCAGATCCACATTCCATATTTAGGGAAATGACTTATATAAGTAAGTTAATGTATAAATATACGATGGGTCAATAACTTTGTAGTATGATTAGAGGCATTCTAAAATAAAGGGGAGAACGCAGCTAGTAATTAACTCTACTGAATGGAGTATGCAGAGGAGTACATCGCCTCTTAAGAAACGGATCGGATGAATCACCATTACATATAGAATGGAGCTTTCTTATGTTTGAAAAATTAAAATCCTTGTTCAAATCCTCTGATAAGCCAAAAGAAAAGCCGGCTCAACATACGAATAAAGCCAAAACATCAGGAAACAACGCCAAACCCAAGGTTCAATCTACCCGTATTGGTGAACTGGGTGAGCATAAGATTAATATTCAACTTGATCAACTCCCCAAGGGATGTAAGTATGTAAATGATTTAATGGTGACGAATTCGAAGTCCCGTACGGGCTACTCGCAGATTGACCATGTAGTGATCACGCCACAAGGATTGTTTGTCATCGAGACGAAGAACTACACAGGAGAGATTAAGGGAACAAGAGAGAATAAGTCATGGACGGTAAGTAACCGGTTTAAAATGTATAATCCCTTTATGCAAAATTACGGCCATATTCAAGCGATTAAAAGCTTGCTCCCTGACTACCAAAAGAGCCGGTTCATCTCATTGGTTTCTTTTACAATGCGTTGTAGATTCAGCGTGGATCCGGAACTGAGAAAAATCCAATCGGACGAACTGATTGTGTACGATGTTGAGCTTTCCGAATATATTCAGCGCAAAATAAATCGGATTCAAGCGGAGAAGATAGACACCGTTTTATCGGAATCTGATATTCAGAAGATCTATCAATCATTAATTGAGGCGAACATCACTGATCCGAGGATACGGGCTGAGCATGTGGATAAGGCAAAATTACGTTAATATTAACGAAGATATGATAACACCGGAAATGAGGGCATATTTATGAAAGGCAAATTCTCAACAATGGCATTATTGCTTAGCTTTGCAATTTTCTTTTCGTTTACGGGTAGTGTCTCTGCTGCAGCAAAGAAACCTAAGGATATCCTTGCTGAAAAGTACCCTAATGAAGTGGTTAAGATCGTCAAAACCGACGACATTAACAATGACAAGAAAAAAGAATCGTTTATTCTCACTGAATCAGGTAATTTTTATCTGATTAACGCAAAGGGACATGTTGTTTTAATTAACACAGGGATTGTAAGTGATGAAAGCTTTGAACCACCGACGTTCCAAGTGTTTACCGTATCGAAGAATGAGAAACATGTGGCTGTTACATTCTCTTATTTCCCATCGAATACCCAGTTATATGTATATCGACTTCAGTATGGGACCTTGAGTAAAGCTCTTCAATTAATGGGGGATCAGGGAGTTTACATTGATTCCAAGGGTAAAGTGCATCAGTACTGGAAGAACCATAGAATCGAAGGCGGCTGGGATCTGGCAGAGGGAATATTCACCTGGAATACAAAGACCAATAAGTACAAAGGTTCAGGAAAATACGTGCGACAGAGTTAACTCTAAGGAGATACATCAGATGGAATGACTAATTCATCAGGCATTGGGTGGGTATAACAAAAGGCGGGTGTAGTTAACCGCTCCATCATTGAGCAAATGCTATTCCTGAAATTTATTATCACTGTCAACTCGTCACATGTGGAGTGTTGCGAACTGTAGTGCATTAGGAGTAGAACGTAATTAAAGTCATCTCAAAGCCTATAAGTCGTGTTAAAGCCTAAAGTTGTGTTACAAGCCGGGCGAAATTCAGGTATCCACTCCTGTTTTTCCTCGGTTTTTTATTGAATCCTTCCCCCTTCATTTTTCCATAGTCTTTCTTCTGTTTTTGTGGAATTAATTTAGAAAATGGAAATAAAGTAAGATAATAGTACAGAAAAAACCTGTGGCATGTCCCATGGGAGCGCTACAGATAAATAAAAAACAAGGAGGTTTGAAAAATGACTAATAAAAGGTTTTCTTTTAAGCCCTTATCACTTTTGGTGGTTCTAGCAATATTTCTATCCACATTTTGCGCAGCCTTACCGTCAGTAAACGCAGCCGCTAGAGGAGCATGGGCTCCAAATACCGCATATGCAGTAAATGACACAGTAACCTATAGTGGAAGCACTTATACCTGCCTTCAGGCACATACTTCTCAAGTAGGTTGGGAACCGTCCAATGTCCCTGCTTTATGGCAGAAAGACGGTAGCGGCGGAACTACGCCACCAACGACACCACCGACAACGAACGGAGTAACATTCTATGCAGATATAAACTATGGAGGAAAAGCAGTGACACTTGGGATAGGGAATTATACACTGTCTCAGTTGAACGCAAACGGAATTCCGAATGACTGGATGTCGTCTCTTAAGGTTCCAAGCGGTTGGACGGTTGAAGTATATGAGAATGATAATTTTGGAGGAACCAAGTGGACCTTTACTTCAGATACTTCCTGGGTTGGCAACACGATCAATGACAAAATGTCATCGGTCAAGATTTATACGGGTTCACCACCTCCTACAGTAACAAAGCCTGCCGAGGTTCCAAGCCATATATGGACATATGTCATGAATGCGGACAATGCCTATGGGAAAGGCGGAGATTTTGCTTTATTGCTAAGTGCCGTTATCAAAAAGGAAAGCAACTTTGGAGCGGGTTTACCAGGTAGTCCATCGGCCGGCGACGGATTGATGCAGGTAGAACCAAACACACGCAATGCGTACTTATCTCAATTCAGCTCAAAATTTGGCCGTGCGTATAATCATAGTAGTGAACAAGATCAGGTATATCTGGGGGCATTAATTTTAAATGAGAAGATTACGAAGTTTGGAAATATCTACAACGGATTATTACACTACAACGGTGGAGATAACTGGTATCCGGGAGCTACGGATTCTTATGGCCGTCCGATTCTGGCAGATCAATATGCAGATGCAGTTTACGCTACATACAAGGGCTATGGTGGTAAGAATTAAGGGGTTACATTGATAGGTAAATTGAAAAGTAGCGACGTGAAAGGATTTGCTTGTTGAGTGGAAGCAGCTTATTTAATTTGAAAGGGCATGAGTTACCAAGCAGATCATTGCTTGCATAACCCATGCCCTTTTTTCTTTATCAGGTTTTCTTCGACTACTAATTAGGCACCAAGGAACATGTTCATGTCATCTTCCACATTGGTAATGCCGCCGATACCGAAGTTTTCCACGAGGACTTTGGCGACGTTAGGCGACAGGAATGCAGGGAGCGTAGGGCCCAGATGAATATTTTTAACGCCAAGATATAGCAGGGCCAGCAGCACGATCACCGCTTTTTGCTCATACCAGGCAATGTTGTAGGAAATCGGCAAATCATTAATATCCTCAAGGCCGAATACTTCCTTCAGCTTCAATGCAATCACGACGAGGGAGTAAGAATCATTGCATTGACCAGCGTCCAGTACCCGCGGAATACCGCCGATTTCGCCTAGATCCAGTTTATTGTATTTGTATTTGGCACAGCCTGCCGTTAGAATGACCGTGTCTGTTGGAAGTTCAGCCGCAAAATCGGTGTAATAGTTACGGGATTTCATCCGTCCATCGCAGCCGGCCATGACGAAGAAGCGGCGAATCGCGCCGGATTTCACGGCATCGACGACTTGATCGGCCACGTTCATCACAGCGGCATGAGCGAAACCGCCGATGATCTCACCCGTTTCAAGCTCCGTTGGAGCGGGGCATCCTTTCGCTTGCTCGATTAGCGTGGAGAAGTCTTTGGGAGCACCGTCTGTTCCTTCTGGAATATGGCGGACACCCGGAAACCCGGTGTTGCCTGTTGTATAGATACGGTCCTTATAACTGTCTTTCGGCGGAACGATACAGTTGGTCGTCATTAATATCGGTCCGTTAAAGGCTGCGAATTCGCTATTCTGCTTCCACCAGGCATTCCCGTAATTGCCTACAAAATGCTCATATTTCTTGAATGCCGGATAATAGTGGGCAGGCAGCATTTCACTGTGCGTGTACACGTCCACGCCGGTTCCTTCCGTCTGCTTCAGCAGCTCCTCCAAATCCTTCAGATCATGGCCGCTGATGAGAATGCCGGGCCGGTTGCTTACCCCGATATTGACCTTCGTGATTTCCGGATTTCCGTAAACCGAGGTGTTCGCTTCATCCAGCATCGCCATGGCGTTTACGCCGTATTTACCGGTTTCCATCGTCAAAGCTACCAGATCCTGTACTTCAAGGCTGTCGTCAAGCGTAGCGGCAAGTGCACGGCGCATAAAACGGTTTAATTCGTGATCATCCTTCTCAAGATGAAGCGCGTGGTACGTATAAGCTGCCATCCCCTTCAAGCCGTACGTAATCAATTCGCGCAGCGAGCGGATGTCTTCATTGCGGGTCGAGAGGACACCCACCGTACGTGCTTTTTCATCAAAAGCAACTTCGTTATCCGCTTGCCAGACGGCAGCATCAGGGAGATTGGCGGTTCCTTCCGGATATTGTTCGTTATAATAGGTGCGCACCTCGCCGCGGAGCTCGATCGCTTCCCGGATTCTTTCCACAAAAACCTCGCGGTCAAAGTTGGCGTTCGTTATCGTTGCAAACAAGGAGTCCATCATAAACAGCGATACGCGCTGTTCAAGCACCTCCGGCAGCCGGACATCCAGACTGAGAAAAGAGATGCCTTTCAGCAGATAAATCAGCAAATCCTGCAGGTTTGCCACATCATGCGGTTTGCCGCATACGCCGACAATGGTGCAGCCTGTTCCTTTGGATGCTTCCTGACATTGAAAGCAGAACATGGACGGCTGATGCTGTAAGGTCTCTTGGGCGTTGTTATTCATTATTACTCCTCCAATTTCGTTATTTTTTGTCGTAAGGTCAGTATAAAATTGCCTCGCAATTGGACTGTTGAAGACAGTATACTTCGCTCCCACAACCGACATAGTGATTGGAATCACAATTTCTTAAGTAGTGAGTTTAATCACAAACCCAGTCCGTTTCTTCTTTTAAACTGGAATTAATGACCTAAGAAGAAATGAGGAGAGAACATGTCGATTTTGCCTCAAAAGAATGAACTGGGATTTTTCGAGATCCGTCTCGAATCCATCGGCGGGCTTGGCGCCAATCTGGCCGGAAAAATGCTGGCCGAAGCCGGGGTCACCGGCTCCGGACTTAACGGTTCGAATTTTTCCAGCTATGGTTCGGAGAAAAAAGGGTCGCCCGTGAAGAGTTTCGTCAGGTTCTGCGATTCCGAGGTGGAAATCCGCGATCACAGTCCCATTGAGCAGCCGCATGTCGTCGGCGTATTTCATGAAGCATTGTATAAGACGATCGATGTCATAAGCGGATTACAGCCTGATGGAACGGTGCTTGTAAATACGGCGCGAGCCCTTTCCGAAGTGGCCGTGGATCTGAACATGAAGCAGGGAACGCTGGCCGTAGTGGATGCGCTGAAAATTTCCGTTGAGGAAAAAACCAAAGTAAATACGGCCATGCTGGGGGCTTTGTTCCGGATTTGCAGCTTCCTGAATCCGGACGATATGCGGCAGGTGATCCGCACGACATTTGAGAAAAAGCTGCCCCACCTCGTGGAAGCGAATGTGCGGACCTTTGACAGAGGATATAACGAAGTCCAGTTCCTTTCCTTGGGAAATGGCTCAGCGCTTATAGACCCAATCGCTTTCGCAAGACCGGAGCCGATTCTTGGATATGAAACGCAGGAGCTGGGCGGAATTCTGAACGTTACCGCGAACAGTGTTCTGAAGGATCTTAGCGCCTCCCGGCAGGGATATTTGCCAGAGTACAAGATCGAGGACTGCATTCACTGTGCCGCCTGCGATACGGTATGTCCGGATTTCTGCATCGTGTGGGAGACGAAGCCGGATAAACGCGGGAATATGCAGATGTTTATGAAAGGTATTGATTATCAATATTGCAAAGGCTGCTTGAAGTGTATCGAAGCTTGTCCGACCACCGCTTTGGCTGCCATGTTAGAAGAGCCGCATTATGCGGAGCAGCACCGTGTGCCGCAATCATTTCCCTATTTAAAAGCGGAGGGAGTCCGATCATGAATATGCAAATTCAAGAAACAACGGAGAACAAGCTGGCGGCCACTCAAACGGAAGTCTTCGAATCGGGCAACGAAATGGCTGCCATGGCGGCTGCCCAGATTAACTATCACATTATGGGTTATTTTCCGATTACGCCTTCTACGGAAATTGCCCAATATCTTGATATGATGCGTACACGCGGCGAACATGACATCAAGCTGATTCCCGCTGACGGCGAACATGGATCGGCGGGGATTTGCTACGGTGCGGCCGCAGCCGGAGCACGGGTATTCAATGCTACCAGCGCGAATGGTTTCCTGTATATGATCGAACAGCTTCCTGTGCAGGCGGGCACACGTTTCCCGATGGTTATGAACCTGGTGACGCGTGCGGTCAGCGGACCGCTCGATATTCGCGGTGACCATTCGGACCTTTACTACGGCCTGAACACCGGCTGGGTGATTTTGACCGCCCGTTCACCGCAGGCCGTGTATGACATGAATATCATGGCGCTGCGAATCGCGGAACATGAAGACGTACGCCTGCCGGTCATTGTAGCTTATGACGGATTTTTTACATCGCACCAGAAACGCCGGGTACATATATTTACGAACCGGGAAACCGTTCAAGAGTTTGTAGGGGAACAGGCGCCTGAATATCCACATGTGTTGGACGAGAACAACCCGATCGTTGTTGGGGCTTATATGAACGGCGACGATTTGATGAACAACCACTTTCAACAGTCAAACGCCATGTACCGTGCGGGCGAGGTGTTCAAGGAAGTGGCAGAGGAATACGCGGCTTTATCCGGAAGATCCTATTCGCCGCTTGATCTGTACCGCATGGAAGACGCAGAGGTGGCTTTATTCCTGCTCAATTCGGCGGCCGAATCCTCCAAAGACGTCGTGGACCGACTGCGGGCGAAAGGAATTAAAGCGGGCATAATCAGCCCGAATATTCTCCGGCCGTTCCCGGCAAGAGAAATCCGCGAGGCGTTGACAGGTGTCAAAGCGCTGCTGGTTGGCGAACGTGCCGATTCTTACGGTGCGCATGGGGCCAATCTTACCCATGAGGTCAAAGCGGCCCTGCAGGAAATCCGTGGTCCGCAGCCGATTGTGCTGTCCCGCATATTTGGACTTGGCGGGAAAGACTATTACGCGGATGACGCGGAAGCTTTTTTTGCCTTGACGATCGAGGCCATGGAGCTCGGTTATGCCAAAGTGCCGTTTGATTATTACGGCCAAACACCGGGAGCTGAGGAGCAGAGGCTGCAGCCGGTCATTGCACCGATGAATGGAGACAGCTTTAAATCTGGCCTGATTACCGTAAAGGTGGATGAAGAGACAAGTAAACTATCCGTTAAAGTGCCGCCGATGCGGGCGCTTGCCGCGAAACCGAAACGGTTTGCTTCCGGTCACGGAGCTTGCCCGGGCTGCGGTATTTTCCCGGCGCTGGAGCTCTTTTTCAAAGGGATTGAAGGCCATGTCGTTACTTTATTCCATACCGGCTGCGCTTATATCACAACAACGGGGTATCCGTATAACTCGCATAAGCAGAGCTTTATTCATAATTTGTTCCAGAACGGCCCGGCTACTTTATCCGGCACGGTAGAGGCGTTCCTTGAGAAGAAACGCCGCGGGGAAATCGAAGTTCCTGAGGATTTCACTTTTGTGATGGTGACCGGCGACGGCGGCATGGACATCGGGATGGGCTCGGCCATCGGGACGGCGCTGCGGGGCCATAACCTGATCATTCTGGAATATGATAATGAAGGCTATATGAACACCGGTGCACAGCTTTCGTACTCTACGCCATTAGGGCATATGACCAGTACGTCCGGCGTCGGCAAACAGCAGCAGGGCAAAGCGTTCCATCATAAAGATACGGTGCAAATGATGGCGGCGGCGCATATTCCGTATGTATTCACGGGGACGGAAGCATTTCCGCAGGACCTTGTGAAAAAGGCGGCAAAAGCGCAGTGGTACGCCCAGAATGTAGGTACCGTCTACGGCAAGCTGCTGATCACATGCCCGCTGAACTGGAAATCGAGCGACAAGGATGGGGAGAACATCGTCCGCGCGGCCGTGAATTCAAACTTCTTCCCACTGTATGAAGTAGAGCAGGGAGAAACGAATATTACGTACGATCCTGAAGCGAAGAAGAAACGGGTGCCGCTCAGCGACTGGCTGAAATATATGGGCAAATCAAGACATCTGCTCAAGGAAGAAAACAAAGAAATGCTCGGCGAATTTGAAAAAGAAGTGGAGCGGCGCTGGTCGATTCTGAAAGCGAAACACGAGAACCCGCTGCTATAAAATATTCAATTCAGCATACCAGGAATACAACAACGGAGCGGGCATTGTCCCGCTTCTTTTTGTGTTTAGGTATGGGCGTATCGTTGTGACTATGGAGAACTATAACCCAAAAGGCGCTTTTTAAGTTATAATAATTAAAAATTTGCGAAAAAACGGTGGGAGGGTTGATCATGCAGAGATCCTGGTACAAGCGTCTATTGCTCTCCTATATGCCCATTTTTGTTATTGTGATTACCTTTATATTTTTTGTTTTCTTTCAGCTGTTCAGCGAACAGAGCCGGCGGGAGGCGCTTAACGCCAATAAATCGCTTTCCTTGCAAGCGATGCGCATGGTGGACACGTCCCTGAAGGTGATCGACAATATGATCGTCCTCGAAAGCATCAACAGCAAGGCTTTGAATGATTTCTTCAAATCATCTGCCGTTGGCGATCCTTATATTAATATTCAAGCTGTTCAGAAGCTCAAGGAGATTATTAATTATTATCCCTTGATCGATTCGATTTATCTGGTGAGGCATTCGGACGGCTATGTTCTCAGCAATGCCACGAATGGATACATAAGTACATATCCGGACCATGAATTTATTGAACAATATCAAGTATCGAAAACGCCGAAATGGACAGGCGCGAGAAATTTCGAACAATTTAAAATGAAGGGCGGCAAGCAGGTGGTCAGCCTGGTCAGAGGATCGCCTTACATGAAAAACGACTTAGGCATGATCGTTGTCAATGTGAGCACGGAATCCTTGAACAAGCTTACCGAAGAGATGCTGGATTCCAACATGAGCTTCATTCAGGTTCAGGATACCTCCGGAAACCATTTGTTCGGCACCAAAGCGGATCGTCCGCCATCCCAAGTCAATTCCCAGTATGTATCAAGCTATACGAATTGGAACTATGGAAGCGGTTTGTTGAACAACGGTTTTGTAAGCGCTGTCTCTTATCTCTATAATCTTTGGTTTATCATAGGTCTTGGCATGATTGCCATCGGCTTCCTATGGATGATTTATGTTTCCAGGCGAAATTCCAAGCCCATTGAGGAGATCGCTGCCCGTTTCAGCAGCTATTCGCTACCGGTGGTGAGCAGTGGCCGACGTAAGGGGAAGCTGGATGAATTCGCATTTATCGAATCCGCCTTTGACAACATACTGGAACAATCCAAGGAATATCAGGAGAAATACCGGGAGGATCTCCATGTCAGGACCCGGTTTATGTTCCGCCAGCTGATCGAAGGGGACTCGCCTCTATCTGTATCCGAATGGAGGTCTGAAGCGGCTCGACTGAATTTGCCGCTGCCACTGGACCGATATCGTATGCTCATCCTGGAGATTGATAAGTACGGGGATTTCTGTCGGGATTATTCCAAGACCGATCAAGATCTGCTTAAATTCACTCTGCGGACGGTCGTGGATGAGATCGCTTCGAAATGGGACTGCCGGCTGTGGTCGGAATGGACATCACCTTCCAACCTGTCCATTATTCTGTTTGAAGAACGGGATCAGGACAAGTTTGAGGAGGCCGTACTGGTTCCAATTGCGGAACAAATCCTTGCATGGACGCACCAAAACTTGAAATTTACAATTACGATGGGAATGGGTCGGTCGACAGATCAGATTGGCGATATTCCGCAATCCTATAAAGATGCGATGCAAGCCTTAAAGTATAAAATCGTGCTCGGTGAGAATCGTTTGATCCGCAGCGAGGATATTTCGAGCCATGGCATTGTCGAGGTTTATACGCATTTAGGTGAGATTCGTGCAATTATCCAGTCCTTCAGAATGCAGAAGGAGCAGTGGAGCGAGGATTACGATCAATGGTTTGAACAGCTGAAGAACAGCTTCTTGACCAATGATGAAATATTCAGCCTGATGAATTATCTGGTTTATTACATCGGCCGCGAAATGTCGGGACTCGGCAAGGAAATTTACAACAAGTGGATACAGGAGGGATTGCCGAAGCTGACGGTTAAGGTAGACAATTCCTATTCCCTGGAACAGCTGAGACAGGAAATTAAACAAGTGCTGACGGAGCATTATGAACAGATGAAGCAGATTCATCATGACAACCAATACTCCAGCATCATTAGAAACATATGCGATTTAATTGAGCGTGACTATGCGAATCCGGAGCTGTCCCTTGAAATGCTGGGCGATCGGTATCAGTTGAACGCCAAATATGTGAGCAAATTGTTTAAGGAAAATACCGGACAAAGGTTCGTTGATTTCCTTATTGATATCCGTATGAAGGAAGCGAAGCGGCTGCTGACGGAAACGGACTATTCCGTGCAGGAGATCGCAGAGCGGGTCGGATATGCCCATGCTATTTCGTTTACCCGCGTTTTCAAGAGGACGGCTGGAGTTACCCCGGGCGAATACCGGAATGGCCGGAAGGCCAAGGAACGGGGAGAAAATGATTCAGCAGTAGAAAACGGTTAAGGCGGCGATCATGGATCGCTGCCTTTTTTGATTGAGAACGAACCCGTTGTTAAGGCGTTCCGTCCGCCCTGAATGAGCCCCGATTCGCTTTCTATGAGGAGGCCCAGGCGAAAATGGTTAGTCGTTTTTATTTTTGTTTCTTGTTGCCGGGCGTCGTTGTTGTATACACTCGGTTTACATCGCAAGGACCTGAAAGTAGGAATGGACGAAAGGAGTTAACCCGCATGCCGAGACTAACCTCTAGGCTTCAAACCGAACCAAGCCTGGACCGGAAACATCCCCTACAATTGAAAACGCTACCAGAAGGGAGAAGAGGAAGGTCAAGAAGAAAACAAATTAAGCGTCATTGGCAGCTGTATCTCGTTCTCTTGTTACCCGTTCTTTATTTGATTATTTTCAAATACATACCGATGGCCGGTATTGTAATCGCATTCAAGAATTATAACGTCATCCAGGGAATCTGGGGCAGCGACTGGGTCGGGCTGAAATATTTTCGCCAGTTCTTCGATTCGCCGAACTTCTGGCTCTACATTAAGAATACGCTTGGCATTAGCTTCTACGGATTGATTGTAGGCTTTCCCGCACCGATCCTGCTGGCACTCGCGCTGAATGAAATCCGCAACGGCCTATTCAAGAAGACGGTACAGATGGTTTCATATGCCCCTTATTTCATATCTACGGTGATTATGGTTTCGATCATTATCGTCAACTTGACGCCAAATGTGGGGATGATCAGTAAATTTTTCGAGATGTTAGGTATGAGTAATACGAATTTTATGGGTATACCGGGCCTGTTTAAGTCCATTTACGTCTGGTCCGATGTTTGGCAATTTACAGGTTACGGAGCGATTATATACATCGCGGCATTGTCCGGCGTTAACCCGGAGCTTTACGAATCAGCCAAAGTAGATGGCGCGTCCCGCATCCAGAAGATTCTGAACATCGATATACCAAGCCTTATTCCCGTATCGGTCATTCTGCTCATTCTCAATCTGGGCAACATCATGAAACTAGGATTTGAAAAAATATACCTGATGCAAAATCCGCTTAATTTAAGCACGTCGGAAGTCATATCCACTTATGTGTACAAGGTTGGCTTGCTGGGCTCCAGCTTCAGCTTCTCGACGGCGATCGGTCTCTTCAACTCGGTCATCAATCTTATTCTGCTGGTGTCCGTCAATTACATCGCCAGAAAGCTGTCGAACAGCAGCTTGTGGTAGGCCTGTTCTACGCAGCCAGTAAACAATAGCAACTTTGGAAAGAGAGGAGACCCCATGTTCAAAAAAGCCGCTATACGTGAATCGAAAGGCGACCGCCTCTTCATGTTCTTGATCTATCTGTTCTTGACCCTGGTTCTTATTGCCGTAGCCGTACCATTAATCTACATCGTAAGCTCGTCCTTCAGCTCGCCTCAGGCGGTTACATCGGGCAAGGTTTGGCTGTTTCCCGTAGATTTTACGCTGGACGGCTACAAGGCGGTATTCAATAATCCGCAGATCGGCGTCGGCTATCTGAATTCCCTCTTTTATACCGTTGTCGGCACCCTCATCAATGTAACGCTCACGATTATGCTGGCTTATCCGCTGGCGAAGAAGTCGCTTTACGGCCGCAATTTCTTCATGGTTCTGCTGGTGATCACGATGATGTTCGAAGGAGGACTGATTCCTTATTACCTCGTCGTTAAGAATCTCCATCTGCTGGATACGCGCTGGGCCATGATTTTACCGGGGGCACTGGGGGTATTCCAGGTTATCGTCGCAAGGACGTTTTTCCAAACCACGATTCCCGATGAATTGGCGGAAGCCGCGGAGCTGGACGGATGCAGTGACATCCGGTTCATATTCAGCATTGTCCTGCCGCTGTCCAAACCCATTATTGCGGTCATGACATTGATGTATGCAGTCGGGCATTGGAATGCTTATTTTGATGCACTGATCTTCTTAAGGAATCCTGACTTGTTCCCGCTTCAAATCATTCTCAGAAACATTCTAATTCTGAATTCAGTCGATGCTTCCATGATGGCGGATGTGAGCCAGATGCAGGCGCAGCAGGGGCTCAAGGATTTGCTGAAATATTCCTTGATCGTTGTTGCCAGCTTGCCTGTGCTTATCATATATCCTTTCGTCCAGAAACATTTTGTCAAAGGCGTCATGATCGGCTCGCTAAAGGGCTGATCATGACAGAGCGATCATGGTTTCAAGGAGGTGAGGCTGTACATTATTCAGATACGGCAAAAGCTGGTGGAGGCAAAAGCATTGGAAAGGGCCAAACGCCCGAAATACGGATGATAAACGGGGGGTATATTCGATGGAAAAGAGCATGAAGAAGAAAAACTGGCTAGGTATCATTAGCTGCCTAATGGCTTGCATGCTGCTGCTTAGTGCCTGCGGAGGAACCAATTCCGGCAATCAGTCAACTGGCAAGACGGACGACAACGGTGCTGCCAATGAAGATTTATTTAATGCTGTTGGTTCCTATCCGATCGTGAAGGAGCCGATGACCATTAAAATGTTCGCGCCTCAGTTTGCGTCAATCGAAAACATGGATACCAACCTATTTACCAAACATCTTGAAGAGAAGACAAACATCAATATCGCTTGGGACCTTGTACCGGAAAATGCTTTGAACGACCGCAAGCAGCTCATGCTCGCCGGCGGCGATTATCCTGAAGTCATTCTCCAAGGGAATTTGACCAAGGAAGAGCAAATGAAGTATGGGTCGCAGGGCGTGTTTATCCCTCTGAATGATTTGATAGACCAATATGCACCCAATATCAAGAAAGCGATGGAGGATATCCCTTACATGAAAGCCTCCATCACGACTCCGGATGGCAACATCTATGCATTGCCGCAGGTCAATGAATGCTACCATTGTGACAATGCGCTCAAAATGTGGATCAATAAAAAATGGCTCGATCAAGTGGGACTGCCTGTTCCAACGACAACTGACGAATTTTATACGGTGCTGAAGGCATTCAAAGAGAAGGATCCGAACGGCAACGGCAAACAAGATGAACTCCCGCTGACAGGCTCGGATGAAATGTGGGCAGGCAACGTCTCCGCCTTCCTGATGAACTCGTTTATCCTTGATGATTACGTCGACAAGGGTTCGGGTACGTTCCTCCGCGTCATGGATGGCAAAGTTGATTTTACGGCAAACAAAGAAGAGTGGAAGCAGGGCCTCCTTTATCTGAATCAATTGTACAAAGAGGGATTAATTGATCCCGCAGCCTTTACCCAGAATGCCGATGCTGTTCAGCAAATGGCCAACCGGGAACCGGACAATATTATGGGTGCGCTTTCAACTGCATTAATCAGTTATGCTTACAGCATGGATGATAAGGCGCCGCGTCATAAAGATTATGTTGCCCTGCCTCCGCTAAAAGGCCCGAATGGTGTGCAGCAGACGCTGAATTTTGCGGGAATCGCTGTCTCGCAATTTGCGATTACGAATAAAGCGACGAAAGAGCAGCAGATTGCCGCCATCCGGTTAGCGGATTATCTGTATACGGAAGAAGCGATCGTGTTGCAGGAACATGGCCCTGAAGGCAAAGGGTGGCGGAAAGCTGAATCCGGAGAAAAGGGTATGGATGGAAAGCAGGCTAAATATACGGCTATTCCTATCCCCGACAAAAAGCCGACGCATAATGACGGTTGGGAGCAGATCGGTCCATCACTGAGAACCTACGCTTATCGCGCGTCCTGGACAGCTCCTCAGGATCCGCTCGCTCCCGATGGATACGGTACCCGTCTGAATCAAGTCTCCGAGGAATATGAACCGTATCAATCCAAGGAGCAATATCCATCGGGATTGTTCATAGCGCTTGAAGATGCCGAGCTCGTAGCTCAGATCAAGACAACGCTTGTCGACTACGTGAAATCCAATATGGCCCAGTTTATTACAGGCTCCAAAGATATTAACAAAGAATGGGATGCATATGTGAAAGGGCTGGATGGCATGCAGCTGAACCAGTACCTGGAAATCTATCAAAAGGCATTGGATGCCGGAAAATAATGCGAAATCGGTTCCCTGCGCACGGAGATTCCTTGTGCAGGGAATGATTATTTAACCTCATAGAAAGCAGGTGTATGATTCAATGAATGAACTTGCAAAGCCATCTCCGCAGCAGCTGGCATGGCAGGATATGGAGCTGGGTATGTTCTGCCATTTCGGAATGAATACGTTTTGCGATCAGGAGTGGGGAGACGGAACGGATTCAGCGGAGATCTTCAATCCGGAGCAGTTGGATGCCCGGCAGTGGGCCAGGACCGCAAAACGCGCTGGCTTCAAATATCTGGTATTGACCGCAAAGCATCATGACGGATTCTGTCTGTGGCCGACAAAAACGACCGATTACTCCGTGAAGTCCAGCCCATGGAAAGGCGGCAAAGGGGATGTCGTCCGGGAAGTTGCCAATGCTTGCAGAGAGGAAGGGCTCCAGTTCGGATTATATCTGTCCCCCTGGGATCGGCATGAACCTTGTTATCCCGATAAAGAGGCTTATGACGATTTTTATGCGGAGCAATTAACGGAGCTTCTGACCGGGTATGGACCGCTGGTCGAAGTGTGGTTCGACGGAGCCGGTTCCCAAGGCAGGGAATACGATTGGAACAGAATCATCGGTCTGATTGATAAATACCAGCCGGATGCAATGGTCTTTAATATGGGGCGCCCGACGATTCGCTGGGTAGGGAATGAAGACGGCGTTGCGCCTTATCCGTGCTGGAATACGGCCACCACGGCGAAGGAGAGCATGTTCACCAGCGATATGATGACCTGGATGGAAGGGACTCCGTCTTGGGTACCGGCCGAATGCGATGTTCCGATCCGCAAGCTTCACTGGTTCTGGCATCCTGACGATGAAGCAAGCTTAAGAAGCCTGGAGGAAGTATTGGATATTTATTACCGCTCGGTCGGCCATGGCGCTACGCTGCTCTTGAATATATCCCCGGACAACCGCGGGCTGCTGCCTGAAGCGGATGTGGAGCGTGTCATCGAATTCGGAGATGAAATCCGCCGCAGATTCGGGCAGCCGGTTGGCCAAACGAGTGGAGAAGGAACCGAGCTGCTTCTGAAGCTGGAGCATATTCAGCCAGTCAATCACGTCATCATCATGGAAGACATTGCTCATGGGGAGCGTGTGCGTGAATATGTGCTCGAAGCATTCAGCCATGGCGAATGGAAGGAGCTTGTACGCGGAAGTGCGATCGGGCATAAAAAAATCGACCGATTCGACACCGTCGAAGCCGATCAATTGCGGGTTCGTATTCTTTCCAGCGTGGAGCAGCCTTTGATCCGCAATTTGGCTGCATATCGCGTAGAATGAAATTAGTAAAACCTAGAACAGACTGCCACGGCAGTCTGTTCTTGTTATTTAATGTTATGGGTTGTTTTTTGGCAGGGGTTTATTCATACTGAATACGATGTACAGATGGATACCGCACCCCTCAGGGTTTGAAAACATAGGAGGAACCATGTCCTGGAGCAAATTGAAACAACAGCTGGAGAGCTTTCTCAGTCCTGCATTAGCTGGAAGAGTTGAATATCGCGCAACCGGTTATCGTTATTTACCTGATAAAGCAGGGCTTTGTTATATATCGGTAGATAAAAAGAACGTACTCCTTATGAGTGATAAAACCAGCTCCATAAGGTGGTATCAGACGGAGCTGGAAATTAAGAATGATCCCCATATCCAAATTCCGATCAGCGACGATGAATTGGAGGCCGTCAGAAAGGAAACCAAAGGGACCGTTCCAGAGGATCGTCTCAACGTCATTGCAAGAAATAGAAAAGTATCCGTACTCGCAAAGGAGCTTTTGTCAGCACAGGCTGCATTAAGTAAATCCAATTTTGTCGCTACAGCGAATAAGTTCTTATCTACTTCTATAGAAGAAAGCATAGAGAGCGATGATATCTTATTGAATATTCTAGCTTTGGTAGACAGACGAGTCGGCAAAAAGCGGATTGTAAACATGGCAGATAGGATGAAGCTAAAGCATCCGATTGTGCAATATTTTTATGAACTGCGGCGCAGTGCGTGATGAGCATAAATAATTGTCGTTACTCGCTTACGATGATATCAAAAGGCGGTAGATAAAGATCAGCTTGGGTCCAAACGCAAATATGTAGGATGCTAAAAATAGTTGGGGACGAGATGGGGATGCGCGGCAATCGCGTCTTCGTTCCAATCGTTACGATGAATTGCTAAACGGCATGCAGGACAGGAAGTCAGTCATTGCACGCCGCTTTCATGTACATTAGAAGTTCATATAAATAAATTCCTGCGTTTCTCCGGAAAAGAATAAAATACCAAGTACGATGGCGATCAGGACGATGGCTCCGCCAAGTGCCACTCCCACCATGATCAGTGCCCTTACGACATGATGAGTGAGGCCGCGGGCTTTCGTTTCGGCCGATGTGGTGCTATGGGGCTGTAATTCCATAATCTTTCATCCTCATATACAAGATTTCGCCAAACATGTTATTCCCTTTGTCGATAAGATGGGCCGAGTCGCGATAATATTCATGCGGGATTGTATTGTTCTCCTCTTGATTAAATTCGATATAGGGGTATCCTCTCGACTCTACCAACTTCTGATAAGCGCCCATCGCTTCGGTATATTCGCTCCAATGGAAAAGCTTCTTGTTGGCAATATGCTCTTTATCCAGCGGAGCCGAATAGAACACGGCTTTCTTATGATGCTCCTGCAGCAGTTCAAGCGTTTTTTCAATCATGAACAACCCGAAGCTGCGATCTTGATCAAAAGGCTTACTCCACCGATAAAGCTCTGCATAGTGCTTGTCGATGCCTTCCTGTTGAGCGTCATTCATTTTGTCATAAGCGGTATACATCGGCGTATAGCTTTCTTCTATCCCTTTTCTTTCATTTTCGTTCTTGTGGACTTCCTGGCGGATTTTCTCCATCGGCGTACGAGTCATGAACAGACGGTAACTGATCGCGTCGCGATCATGATAGAGGGTCCACTTATTCAGGAAATGGGACGTCACCCAATTGTGGGCGTTGCTTGGGAGCGATTCGCGGTTTTTGTCTGGGAAATCAACCAGCCAGCTGCGCGGGATAGGTTGACCCAGCTTCTCCACCAGCGACGGATAGACGACAACGTTCGGCTCATTATCCGAGACGACGACGATCCCATAATTGATCTCATAGACGACAAAATCAATCTCGTCAATCATCGAGGCGAGCAGGGCGTAAGTCTCCGTAAATCTTCCGCCGGAAATCCCCAGGTTGATCACGCGGCTGTCTTTCAAATGAGCTTGAAGGACGCCGGCCGAGGTATTCTCCCCCTTTTGTACGGTCGTGCCGAAGACCGTGGAGGGCCCAAACATGCCGATCGCCTTTGTGCCGTCATCCGGATGCCCCTTCAAGTATTCGACCCATAACGGCGTAAAGACAATGGCATCGTATGTCGGAACGCGAAGCTCTTTTTCCGCATGCGTCACGACTTCTTGTCTCATTTGATCGACCACTTGATCGGCTTCAATGCTCAATCCAAGCAATCCGATCAAGGCAAAGGAGATCAGCATGACGAACACGGTTTTATTCAAAACTAATTTACGCAAGACATCTTACACTTCCATTTCCATCCATATTCGAGAATCGGTAACTTATCGCATACCAAGCAGCCGGAGCATTAAATCCCATCCGTCTGCGATCGGCAATATGAAAAATACGCGGCTGATCGTTACACCGAAGAATGTGATCAACATCGCGACAGTGACCGTTACCGGCTTCAGCCATTTCGGAACAGGCTTTAATGCAGGCTTTAGCTGCTTCACATAATAGCGATGAATGCACAGCATCACGCCATGGAACATGCCCCAAATGACGAAATTCCAGGCGGCTCCGTGCCAGAGGCCGGAGACAGTCATCGTCGCCATCAGATTGAAATAGACCCGGGGAGCAGGAACACGGCTTCCCCCGAGGGGAAAATACACATAGCGGGTCAGCCATGAACCGAGCGAAATGTGCCAACGGTTCCAGAACTCGGCTATGCTGCGGGCCAAATAAGGGAAGCGGAAGTTCTCCGGGATGACAATGCCGAACAAGCGAGCTGTCCCGATGGCAATGTCTGAATAGCCAGAAAAATCAAAATAGATGACGAACGTATAGGCGACAAGCGAAATCCAGAGTCTGGCGGTATCTGCCTCAGCTATGCCGGATGCTGAGTAGACGGGCTGCGCCAGCATATCAATGGATCCGGCGAGGACGAGCTTTTTGAAAAGGCCGCACCCGATTCGGGCGACTCCGATCAGCATGTGTTCCAAGTGAAATCTCGATGTTAGCTGCGGATTAAACATCTGAAATTGCTTAATTGGGCCCGCCACCATCGACGGGAAGAAGAAAATGAACGACAACAGACCTTCCGGCCGATGCTCCGGCAGCGTTCCGCGTTTGCGTTCAACCAAGTAATGAATCAGCTCGAACGTAAAGTAGGAAATGCCGAGCGGGAGCACAATCTGCTCTGCCTTAGGCAAGAAGGGCTGATAACAAAAGCAAATAACTCATTTAACGTATCCAGCATCATGTTGGTATACTTGAAATAACCAAGCACGAGAATGGCGGTAAGGATACCAGCGGGGTAAATCCATCGCTTTCTCCATTTCGCCGCGGCTTTCGCGACAACAATGGCAATGACAACTTCCGCAAGCAACAGGAACAGGTAATCACCTGCATAATTGTAGTAAAATGCGACGCCTGAGGCAAAGAGCACCCAGGGTCTGAGACGATGCGGCATAAGGTGATACGTGACGACAGCCACGAACACGAACAGCCAATAAAACCAATCCGTATACATCATAATTTTCCGTATCCACCATCCGAGTTGCCAAAAATACTTATTTCTTAAAGCACTTATCCATATTACAGTATCCATCAGTTGAAACGTATGGGAATTTTATGAATATATTTATTTTTAAGTGGTTATCGAATCCAAAAACCGATTCAAGTTCATGCCCCTTAGGGGAAGCACATAGAATAGACGATCATCATTCTACCAAAGTTGCAACTGGCTGTTCTAAAGCATCATGGAGGGGGAGCGGTCATGGCAATCGAACCCTAATAATCAGTGCGGGACGGCTTTTTAGTTCGTTGCCAACGGAACCGCACGAAATTAAAGCTCTTGTTCTAGCGATCGCCTCTCCTTTTTTCGAATTTATGGGGAGTATGCTCCTCTCTGGATTATGATATAGTCATTGAAGTGTCTGCGATATAACATAAACTGCCGTTTGATTAAGCTGCTTAAACATGCTATAAGTGAAGGAAAAGCAAGGACATGAACAGGTTGTATTTACTATTTCGGGATAAAGATTTGTCCTGGTATGTATAGAGGAGTTTTTAATATGAAAGACAATTTTTGGCGTGATTTACCACGGCCTTTCTTTATACTGGCGCCCATGGAAGATGTGACGGATGTTGTGTTTCGCCATGTCGTAAGCGAAGCAGCCAGACCGGATGTGTTTTTTACGGAGTTTGCGAATACCGAGAGCTACTGTCACCCGGATGGGAACCACAGTGTGCGCGGACGTTTGACTTTTACGGAGGATGAACAGCCGATGGTAGCCCATATCTGGGGAGATAAGCCGGAATTCTTTCGTCAGATGAGTATCGGCATGGCGAAAGAAGGGTTTAAAGGCATCGATATTAATATGGGTTGTCCTGTAGCGAATGTAGCCGAGAATGGGAAGGGAAGCGGACTGATCTGCCGTCCCGACATTGCAGCGGACATTATCCAGGCAGCCAAAGCCGGGGGATTGCCCGTCAGTGTAAAAACAAGGCTCGGTTTTAGTGCCGTAGACGAATGGCGCGACTGGCTAACCCATATTTTGAAGCAAGACATTGTCAATCTGTCCATTCATCTGCGGACAAGAGAGGAAATGAGCAAAGTCGACGCGCATTGGGAACTGATTCCGGAGATTAAGAAGCTTCGCGATGAGGTGGCACCCGATACACTGCTGACCATTAACGGGGATATTCCTGACCGTCAGACCGGCCTGAAGCTCGCTGAACAATACGGTGTGGATGGCATTATGATTGGGCGCGGGATTTTTCATAATCCATTTGCTTTCGAGAAGGAGCCGAAGGATCATAGCAGTGAGGAATTGCTTGATCTGCTGCGGCTGCATCTGGATCTACATGATCAATATTCGGCACAGATGCGGCGCTCCTTCAGCGCACTTGTCCGCTTCTTCAAAATCTATGTCCGTGGATTCCGAGGGGCAAGTGAACTCCGAAATCAATTAATGAACGCAAAGTCAACAAGTGAAGTACGTGCGCTCCTCGATGAGTTTGGAAGCAAGCATTCTGATGAGGCAGATGAACGAGGAAATTAAATGGACAGGCTGGAGAACACCAGCGCGCGCTTCAGGAGAACAAATATTATTTTTGGAAAACATGGCCGTTTTGGCTGTGTTTTTTCTTTTGGGCAATCTCAGTCCGTCATTCTTGCTATAGCTTTTAGCTATAACTAGTTATGAGATTTTGGTATGCCTTATAACTCTGCTCGTCGTGATATGATATCGCTATACAACGAGGGGGTTATGTACATGACTGATAAGTTCCAGATCGTAGGAAGTTTGTTGCGGCCCGAAGAGCTGCTGAAATATAAAACGCAAATTGAACATCGTGATGATATCCGGTATCCGTTCTATGAAAATTTCGAAGGGTATGCCGAGTGCGAGACCGAGGCGATCAAACAGGTCGTGAAAAAGGAAATCGAGCATAACCTGTCGGTTGTTACGGACGGCGAATTCTCCAAATCGATGTGGCATCTGGATTTTGTATGGGGCTTTGACGGAGCCCAGCGTTATATCGCGGACCATGGCTACTTTTTCCGGGATGTGGACGGAACCTCGAAATATGAAACACGCAAAGATATTGGCCTGCGCATTACAGGCAAACTGAGCGGAAAGAATCATCACTTCATTAAGTTGTTCAAACAGCTGCAAGAAACGGCTGGCGATCAGCAAACGAAGCTTTGCGTACCATCTCCTTCTCATATCTACGGTGAACTCTCCTGGTCGGATAACATTGGCGGCACGGATGCGGTTTATCAGAACAAACAGGAGCTCAAAGCGGGCCTTGTGAGCGCGTATAAGGAATTCGTGGCGGAATTCGCTGCGGCTGGCGGTAAGATTCTACAATTTGACGACTGCCTGTGGGAGTTGTTTGCAGACGACAACCCGAACTCTCCGTTTACAGGGGAGCATATTAATCAAGCGGAAGTACAGGGTCTCGCCACCGAATTTATTGAGATTAACAATACGGTGATTGACTTCGGCCATAGCCTCGGCTTGAAAATGTGGACGCATAACTGCCGCGGCAACTATGATTCCCGCAATATGGGCGGTGGATCTTATGCGAAAATCGCCAACCTGTTCCTGAAGCAGTTGAAATATGATCGTTTCTTCCTGGAATGGGATGACGATCGTGCGGGTTCGATTGAAGCACTGGAGGTATTCAAGGACAGACCGGAAACGGAGATTGTTCTGGGCTTGCTGTCTTCCAAAACCAATACGCTGGATGATGAAGCACGCGTCGTCCGTCTGCTTGACGAAGCATCCAAAATCATTGATAAGGATCGTCTGCTGCTCTCGCATCAATGCGGCTTTGCATCCTGCGATGGCGGTAACGAGCTAAGCGAGGCCGAGCAATGGGCGAAAATCGATCAGGGTCAACAGATTGCCAAGCAATACTGGGGTAGCTAGACAATAAAACGAGATATTAATATAAACGGCGACCTTTTCCGGAATTCAATCAGGAGAGAGGTCGCCGTGTTTTTTTGGATGGTCCCTAGTTGTTCAATGTGATCAAACCTTCATTTCTGGTCTTTGCATGAGTCATACCTCCAATTATATTCTGAGCAGGATGATTGTTGCGTCCCACAATGGGGGGCAGTTCATTTGCGGACTGTTTATTGTTAAGAATGGATAAGATCCGAAAGATCAACTTAGTGAGCAGAGTCCTTTATCAAATATCCTTGTTTAGCATACCGTTAATCCGCTGTCTGCACCGCCGAATGCCGTGATGCCATGCTGGACAATACAAACACGGCAATGATGGCGATGAGAACGCCGAATACCCCGAACCAGGTAATGGATGCCAAAGAAACACGGTTAACGATCAGCCCGCCGATTCCTGCGCCGACAGCCATGGCAAACTGCATCATGGAACTGTTCAAGCTCAGCATGACGCCCGAGGATTCAGGAACAAGCTTGACCAGGTTAAATTGCTGCGCTGGAGCGGATGACCAGGCGGCAAAAGACCAGAGGATCAAAATGGCGAATACGGCAATGACCGACTGTCCGACTAAGGATAGCAAAATCAACGAAATGACGTGAAGCGCCATCCCTGAAACGAGCGTGAATATAATGCCCCGTTTATCCGCGCTGTAGCCGCCGACTTTCGAGCCAATCAAACTGGCAATGCCGAACACGAACAGAGCTGCGCTAATCAATGATTCATTTAAATGAGTCACCTCTAGCAGAAAAGGGGAGATGTAAGTATAGGCAAGGGAATATCCGCCCAACCAGAAAAAAGTAATCGCTAAAGCAACAAAGACCTGAGGTTTTTTTAACAAAGCAAATTGTTTGATCAAAGGGACAGGCTTGTCGCCCCGCATACGTGGAAAAACCGCAGCAATGACAAGCATGGCGATGCCCCCGACAATTGCGATGGCCAGAAATACCGCTTTCCAGCCAAAAGCCGAGGCTACCATTCTGCCGAGTGGGACGCCGATGATGAGCGATGCGGTAATGCCCATGGTGACGTTGGCGATGGCGCTGGCTTGCTTGCCTGGCGGAGCGATTTTGGCGGCGATACTGAGCGCGTTAACGGTGACTACCCCGGCGCCTAACGCCGTAATGATTCTAGCGGCAATGAAGAGACCGAAGCCGGACAATATAAATGTCAGCAGATTTGCGATAATAAAGAGGCCCAGCGAATAAAGTAGGAGCTTACGCCGGTCCATTTTGGCCGTCAGCGCCATTAAAATAGGCGTGCCGACCGCATAGGCCAGGGAATAAACCGTAATGAGCTGGCCTGCTGCCGCAACGCTTGTTCCCATCGTCTCTGCGATCCGGTCCAATATCCCGGAAATGATGTAATTGGATGTTCCAACTAAAAAGCTGACCAAGGCTAGAACGTAAACTTTCCATGTGCTCTTCATAATTCACTCTCCCGATGTGTTTAAATAACGATGTTTTTAAAAATATCGAAATAAATAAAAATCGCAATTAATGCATATATCAGCATATACTCATATATAGGTTAATTGTGATCATCTAATCAAAGAAGGCCGCCAATTTATATCACTCCAAATCTCCGAGTACCGCAATGACAGCCGAAGCCTCGACCACTTGCTGTTGATTGGATGCGATCAGAAGCAGCGTCTGCTTCAGCTCCGGCGAGTCGATAACGTGAAACCGCCACGGCTGCAGGTTAGCGGCTGAAGGGGCCAGCGTGGCTTGCCGCAATATTTCGGTCAATTCCTCCCGCGAAATCTTGATCTCGGGATCATAGCTACGAACCGACCGACGTTCTCGAATAACATCAAAAAAAGTTGGTGCTCCATCGTAAGTGACGGTTGTGAAACCGACATGGTTCTCTCCTCCTTTTGGAAAAGCGGTATTCTGCATTTTGTTCAATACAACATTAGTTGTTTGAACAACACCTGTTGTATTTATATGTTATGATAACAACAGAATGGTGCGCAATCATCAAAAACCATAAACCGTTGTATAGACAACACCAATTCTATAATGTCGTTTTATTGGGGAGATCAAAACCATGGCAATTAAAAAGAATGAAGCTGATCCTCGTGTGATACGTACACGGCGACTCCTTCAAGACGCTTTTGCTTCGTTAATTCAAGAAAAAGACTTTGAATCGATAACCGTTAGGGATATTGCAGAGCGGGCTACTGTTAACAGAGCGACTTTTTATGCGCACTTTGTAGATAAATTCGAAATTCTAGAGGCCAGACTAATGGATTCCTTTATGACAATCATAAATCGTAGAATAAGCGGTCACGAAGTATTAAATGAAGAAACCATTCAGAGTATTTTTCTGGGGGTATGCGATTTTCACAAGAGTCTAAGCACTATGTGCAAAAGAAGGTATACATCGCTTGGAGCTGTATTCGAAATTCAAATAAAGGAAAAAATTCAGACGATACTTCTTTCCTTTATAGACAAAGACAAGATGCTGTCAAGTTCAAACGCGCAATTCTTAATGAATACAGCTACTAACATGTTAAGTTGGGGGATGTATGGGGCGGCTTACGCTTGGAATAATGAGGGGCGTCTAATAAGTGCGGAATCATTCGTTAAACAGACTATGCCCTTAGTGATGAACGGAGCTAAAGAATTGCTGGGATAGGTCCTGTCGCTATTGCTCTATCCTGAGGAAGAAACAAGATGCAATGCGGACAATTTGCGAGGCTTGTACCGACCGTTTAAGAGCGTACGAGAATCATGAGTTTGAGGCGATTCGTCTGACGGCACTGGATATTTGGACCGTTCTTGAATAGAAAGACTGTGTGGGTCGGATGGTTGCATCCATAGAATGGCCAGGTATGAATATCAAACTTGAATCATTTCATTTTCCGAGAGGGGAGCAAGGGCGATGCTATATTTAAGTAACTTCAAACTCTCTTCTACCATTTCGAGCAACCCGAATATCTATCCCGATCATGTGTTCAGGCACATGGCAGGGGAGGTTCTGCTGTTTGATCGAATCACGGTATTATACGGCAGTAACGGCTCCGGCAAGTCCACCTTGCTGAATCTGATCGCCAATAAATTGGGAATCGCGGGCGCTGAGCGAATGACAAGCTATGGTCACAACGCGTACGCGCAGCGGTTTATCGAGGAAAGCAGCTATCAACTCGGGCATGATGATCAGGAGCGTCCCCTATATAAGCTTCCCGACGGGAGCCGTTACATCAAGTCGGAGGATCTGTTGTATGAAATCAAGAAAATACAGCAGGAAAGCGTGCTTCGCGAAGGGCTGCTGCATGAGCAGCTCGTTCAAGGAAAGAGTAAGGCCGAGGTAGAAGAGCTGGAGCAGTCGTATGAATTCAAGAAGAAGATGGACATCATTCAATTCGCTCAAGAGAAGTATTCGAACGGGGAAAGCTCGATGCAGTTTTTTGAGGAATATTTGCTTCCCGGTCAACTGTATTTACTGGATGAACCGGAAACGTCGCTTTCTCCGGCGAATCAAATCAAGCTGGCCGAGCAAATGAACGATTTGGCGCGTTATTTCGACAGTCAGTTTATTATTGCTACGCATTCTCCCTTTGTTCTGGGTACGCTTCATGCGAAAATCTACAACCTCGATGCCAAGATGTTGCAAACGGCAGAATGGTTTGAGCTGGACAATGTCCAATTCTTTTACCGGTTTTTTCATAAACATCAAAGATTGTTTGAATGAATAGGTTCAAGTATCAGAAGAGGTATCCTTCGAGTAAGGATATCTCTTTTTGGTATGGGGATTTTATCCACTTAGTACATGGTCCTGCTTGAATGTTGAACGTATAAGGATTGAAAGATAATTTGGCAGAGCCATCAAATACATTGATTTTTATGCAAAAAGTTGTATAATCTACTTAATTAACGTTAATTAAATGGCGAAAAGGGGATGAACATGACCAGATCGAAGCTGAAAGAGGCTGCGCTGAGGTTATTCGGACAGAAGGGCTACGATGGAACGGCATTATCGGAAATCGCGAAGGAGGTTGGCGTCAAAACTCCGGCAATCTACGCCTTTTTCGAAAGCAAGGAAGATCTGTTCATGACGGTCTTCGAAGAATCGATGAGCGCCTATAACGAATATATCCAAGCGATGGCAGAAACCAGCAAAGGAATGAGCACGAAGAAAAAATTGCATGCGCTGCTGCTTCGCCAATACGATTTCCACCGGGACAAGCAGGAGCTTGCCGTATTTGCCTTCCGGTACTTGGTTTTCCCGCCGGATTTCCTAATGGATCGGATGCAGGAGGCGTTTGGGCGTTTCGATACGCTTTTGAGCAGCATTATCAGTGAGATCATGCAGGAAGGTCTGGAAAGCGGCGAACTGGCCATCGTCCCGATGGAGACGCTGGTGGATTCGTACCTCACCTTGATGGACGGACTGGGCATGCAATATTACTACTATAAATCGCCGGAGCTGTTCGAACGGAAACTGAAACATGCCTTTGAGATGTTCTGGAGATCCGTCGAAGCTTAGGCAATCAACAAGATGGTACAGAAAGCAGAGGGTGGAACATGAGCAACGATACGAAAATAGAAGATTACGAACGGGAGCCCGTACCCCAGCATTTGCGGAAATCATGGCTCTCGATGGCATTCGTCTGGATTGCAATCGGCATTGACCTGTCCGCGATGTTCCTGGGTGCGCAGCTCGGCGCGGGTATGAGCATCGGCGACTCGCTGACGGCGGTCATCGTCGGTTCAGCCATATTGGGCATGATCGGGGCTGTCTGCGCATATGTGGGAGCCAAAACAGGACTGTCGACGGCCATGATCAGCCGGTTTCTGTTTGGGAACCAAGGGGCGCTCATCGTCTCGGTCATTCTCGGCATTTCATCGCTGGGCTGGTTCGGCGTTCAGGTCGGCTTCTTCGCTTCCAACTTCCAGACGGCGTTAAGCGAGCTATGGGGCTGGCATTGGTCGCTCTGGGTACTGTCGATCATTGGCGGACTTCTGATGATGTCCACGGCGATCTGGGGCTACAGGGCGATTGAAAAATTAAGCGTCTGGTCGGTACCGCTGCTCGTCGTGTTTATCATTATCGCGCTGGTGATGGCGCTTAACGGGGAAGGCGGAAGCACCGTCTGGGCACCGTTCGAGGGGGAGGCTCTGCCGATGGGGACGGCGATTTCGCTGGTCATCGGTATCTTTATCCTTGGAACGGCGCTGTCCCCTGACATCGCGCGCTGGGCCAAAACGCCAAAGCATGCCGTTACCGCAGCGTTTATCGGTTTCTTTGTCGGTAACAGCTTCATGACCATCATTGCGATTTTCCTGTCGCGTACGATGGATTCCGACGATCTGACGGGCATTCTGCTGACGCTCGGACTCGGTATTCCGGCAATCATCGTGCTGACGCTGGCACAATGGACGACCAATACGAACAATTTATATTCCGCGGGACTGGGCTTCTCGGTTGTCTTCAAGCGGGTACCTAAATCCGTGATCACGATTATCGCAGGTCTCATTGCCACGGCACTTGCTTGCTTTGGCATTTATGACCGGTTCATGACGTTCCTGACGTACATTACGATGCTTGTCGCACCGCTGGGCGGCATTTATACGGCTGAGTATTTGTTGGTGAACAAAAATAGATTCTCGTTTGACGGACTGGACAGCAATCGGAGCTGGATTCCCCGCTCCATCGTCGTCTGGGTCATCGCCACGTTCTTCGGGTTCATGACAACGATGGCCCCGGATGGGCTCGGATGGTTCCAGGTAACCCAGGTTCCGGCGCTGGACAGCTTCTTGATGGCATTTATCGTGCAAGCAATCATAGGCAAATGGGTAGTAAAGAAGGGATGAAAGCATGAACAAAGCAACCAGATTAACTACATTGGATGAACAAGCCATTGAATATATCGCGATCGGAGCTGCGGTGCTTGGCACGGGCGGCGGTGGAGATCCGCATGTCGGAAAATTGATGGCCATGGAGGCGATCCGCAAGTTTGGCCCGGTCCGAATTGCCCAGCTCGAAGAGCTGGACGATGAAGGGCTTATCGTGCCGGTATCGATGATCGGAGCACCGACGGTGATGCTGGAGAAAATCCCTTCGGCTGAACAGCTGACCAAACCGCTTGACCTGATGGAAAAAGAGCTCGGCCGCAAGGTGGATGCCGTTATGCCGATCGAGGTCGGCGGCGGCAACTCGCTCGTTCCCGTCATTGCGGCGGCACAGCGGGGAATTCCGCTCGTCGATGCCGATGCGATGGGGCGTGCGTTTCCCGAATCGCAGATGGTGACGTTCCATCTGGAAGGCATCCCGTGCAGCCCGGTGGCGATGGCGGACGAGCGCGGAAACAGCGCGCTGATGCATACGATTGACGGCGTGTGGGAAGAACGGATGGCACGTGCGCTGACGGTGGAGATGGGTGGTTCTGCCTCCATCTGCGATTATCCGGTATCCGGCGCGCAGGTGAAGCAGAGCGCGATCGGCGGCACGCTGACGCTCGCCTATGAGATCGGGCGGACGCTGTTCGAAGCAAAGCAGCAGAAGCTGAACCCTGTGCGCGAATTGCTCGCGAAGCTGAACGGCCATGCCTTGTTCCATGGCAAGGCCGTGGATATCCGACGCCGCATGGATGGCGGTTTTACGCGCGGCGAAGCCGTATTCGAAGGTACCGGCGAGAACAAGGGAACAACGATGCGGCTGTTTTTCCAGAATGAGTTCCTGCTCGCCACCGTTGACGATCAACCGCTCGCGATTACGCCTGATCTGATTACGCTGTTGGATCAGGATACGGGCATGCCGGTGACGACGGAGAACTTGAAGTATGGTGCCCGGGTGACGGCAGCAGGGTTGCCATGCGACGACAAATGGCGCACGCCAAAAGGCATTGAGACGGCCGGGCCGAGATATTTCGGTTATGACTTTGATTATGTGCCGATCGAGACGTTGGCTTCGAAAGGAGGTGCGGCGAAATGACCAAGACTACAACTTCTAATGCAAACCGGAATTACCGCATTGGCATTGATGTGGGAGGGACGAATACGGACGCCGCCCTGCTGGATTCCGACTTGCGCTGCGTGCACAAGGTGAAGGTCCATACGACTGCCGACGTGAACGAAGGCATTGTGGAAGCCGTTCGCCGGCTGCTGCACGAAAGCGGCGTGAATGGAGCAGACATTCGCTATGCGATGCTCGGCACCACGCATTGCACCAATGCCATCGTGGAGCGCAAGCATCTCGGCCGGATCGGCCTGATTCGCATCGGCGCACCGGCCACGACGGCGGTTCCGCCGCTGGCCGGCTGGGACGAATCGCTGCGCGCGGCAGTTGGGCCGCATAGCTATGTCGCCTCAGGCGGCTATGAGTATGACGGCCGCAAGATCGCCAATCTGGATGAAGAGGAGATCGCCGAACTGTGCCGCCGGATGAGCGGCGAAGTCGATGCGGTGGCGGTATGCGGCGTATTTGCTCCTGTGAATCGTGAGCAGGAGAAGCGCGTTGGAGAGATCGTGCGCGAGGTGTTGGGTTCGGACATGCCGGTTACCTACTCCAGCGAGATCGGCAGCATCGGATTGCTGGAGCGGGAGAATGCCTCCGTGCTGAACGCGGCGCTGCTGCAAGTTATTGCAGGCGTAGTGCGCGGATTTGAGGAAGCGCTGAACGGCTTCGGCATCCATGCCCAGCTGTACATTTGCCAGAATGACGGCACGTTGATGAAGAGCGAATATGCGCTCCGTTACCCGATTCTGACGATTGCGTGCGGACCGACGAATTCGATTCGGGGCGCTGCACACTTGTCCGGGCTGAGCGACGCGCTGGTCGTTGACATCGGCGGCACGACGACGGATATCGGCGTGCTCGTGCAAGGCTTTCCGCGCCAGTCGTCGGCAGCGGTGGATATCGGCGGCATTCGCACGAATTTCCGGATGCCGGACATTTTGTCCATTGGCCTCGGCGGCGGCACGATCGTCCGGCTGGACGACGCAGGCGGCGTAACGGTTGGCCCGGACAGCGTGGGCTACAAGCTGACGACACGGGCCCTCATCTTTGGCGGAGATACGCTGACGACAACGGACGTAGCCGTGAAGATGGGCCGGGCCGCATGGCCGGGCACAAACGCGGATGCAGTGGACGAAGCTGTATGCGGTAAGGTGGATGCCGTCATGCAGCAGATTCTGGAGGATGCCATTGACCGGATGAAAACGAGTGCCGACCCGGTCGATGTCATTCTGGTTGGCGGCGGCAGTCTGTTGGTACCGGATACGCTGGCAGGGGCAAGCCGAATCATCCGGCCGGACAATTATGATGCGGCGAACGCAATCGGCGCGGCGCTGGGAGAGGTTAGCGGCGAGTCGGAGCGGATCTATTCGCTGGACGACTGGAGCTATGACGACGTCATCCGCGATGCGAAGGAAAGCGCCATGAACGAGGCAACGGCAGCTGGCGCGAATCCGGAGACCGTACAGATCGTGTCCGTCGAGGACATTCCGATTGCGTATTTGCCGGGCAATGCGCTGCTCGTGAAAGTGAAAGCTGCGGGCAAGCTGTAACGCGCAAGGCATGTGCCTCGCTCGGGAGCTTTGCGGCCACATGAGAAGTGGCGCATAGCCAGGCAGCATTCGTATGGATGCTCGGCGGCGAATGGCGTGCGAACAGAGTAACATGAAATGGTGATACGGAACGAACCCGTATCACCATTTTTTTATTACGAGCCTGACTCCCCTGATGAATCAACCGACTTCTTTTTGATATTTTCCATGATGATGCCGGTCCGAGATAAGGAAAATACACACGGTGAAGTCAGATGTTTTTTCAAGGAATATCCTCGACTCAGGTATTTAAATATGCCACAATAAAAGATCAGGGCCATAGGGATATGGACCCTAGGCACGACAATGCAAGCCAAGATCACTTACCAATTTGCGTTCCAATAATTTATACTAATTAAGCCAGATTATATTGAAGGAGCTGCCGAATCGGATATGAACAAAAAAGAAGTCGCCAATATACGCAAGCAATTTAAGCTGGATCACGATTTAATGAATATTTACGATATTCTCAATGTCTATATTACAAAGGAAACGAATGAAATCTATCATTGGGAGCGCCTGCCGTTCGAGCTGGTGGATCGGGAGAAGCAAGAGTTATACATGGGGAATTTCAAAAAACTGCTGACCGGCGAGCTGGATCAAAAATTGTTCGAATTGAGGTTCCAGGAAGCAGCGGAGGAACCGGCGCAGGTCATGCTTCACCAAGCGCTCGTGTCGGGTGATCCGGAAGAATGGCAGGACTTGATGCTGATGCTGGTGGATCGAATGCTGAAGGATGCCCAATATGAGCGGGACATGGTGGTCACGTTCGTTCGGGGACAGTATTATTTGCCGACCAAGGCGAGAAACGATGAAGCGGAAGAGAGCGAGAAGAACGAGGTGTTCGCCCATCCGTTCATTTTATGCAGCGTGAATTCTACGGAGAAACAACGGAAGACGCTCTTGTTCGATTATGTGGAGCGGGAGTTCAAGTATAATGTCATTGTAGATCCGATTATCAAGTTAAGTGCGCCAGAGCAAGGATTCCTGTATCCTAGCGTGACGGACAATTATTCCGATGTGAATCGTATTTTGTATTGTACGGGAAAATCGAATTTTCCGGATCCGCATTTTGTCGAGCAGGTCTTGAACGGAGAAAGATCCGTGACGGCACTTGAAGAGCGAGCGATCTTCGAGGATATCGTCAAGGAAGTGGCCGGCGAACAGCTCGATTCAGCCACCATTGCCCAGGTGTACGAGGAAATCAACCGGGTGATCGAAATGAACGAAGAGACGAAGGAGGAAGAACCTCCGAAGCTGGATTATAAAGATCTGGAGCGCGTGCTGAACGCAAGCGGCGTAGAGGACGTGACAACCGAGAAGGTGGAGCGGGCATTCGAAACCATCGTGGACAACAAGAACTATGAGATGAAAGCAACCAGCGTCATGCCGAAGTATACTACCAAATCCATTAAGATTGAAACCAAGGTAGCTACGATTTCGGTGAGCCCGCAGGATTTAAGGTATGTCAAACAGGTGAATTTCCAAGGTAAACGCAACATCATGATTGAAGTCGACGAAGATGTCGCGATTGAAGGGTTTACGCTGGCTTCAGAGACGCTTTTAAGTTAAATCAGTTCCATTTCAGACAAGATCAGGTATCGTACGCAGGAACAGACCGCTATCCCACAGTTGGATGGCGGTCTTTTTGTTTTTCTTCCTTTTAGAAAATTGCGTCCGGAGTCAGTAATCGCATTCCCTTAGCCCGTCGCTAAAGCGAAATCCTTCCTGAGGCTGATGATGGAATACGTCGCGTGTCGGGTGTCTCTTGTACCGTAAGGTGTAATGATGAGATTAAACGCATCAAGGCCAACTGAAAATCCAAGACGGGGAGATGTACGAAGTGACAACGTTAATCGAATTCAAAAAGGTAACCAAGGCCTATCCAATCGGCGAAGTGACGATTCAAGCCCTGGCGGGTGTTGACTTCTCCATATTAGAGGGGGAATTCGTCGTGATTCTAGGGGCCAGCGGGGCAGGGAAAAGCACGATTTTGAACATCCTCGGCGGGATGGATACGGCTACTTCGGGACAAGTGTTTGTTGGAGATCAAGAGATTACGGGATGGAGCGAGAAGAGATTAACCGAATACCGCGGCGAGCAGGTTGGCTTCGTATTTCAATTCTATAACCTGATTCCGAATTTGAATGCGCTGGAGAACGTGGAATTTGCGACAGAGGTATGTAAGGACCATCTGGATGCACGAGATATTTTACATAAGGTTGGACTAACGGATCGTTTGAAGAACTTCCCTTCCCAGCTCTCTGGCGGCGAACAGCAAAGAGTTGCGATCGCAAGAGCGGTTGCCAAGAATCCCGCGCTTCTCCTCTGCGACGAACCCACCGGTGCTCTGGATTATGTAACAGGAAAGTCCGTCTTAAAGCTTCTTCAAGATTTGAACCAGGAAACGAAGACATGCGTCGTGCTGGTCACCCATAACTCGGCCATCGCGCCGATGGCGGATAAAGTGATCCGCGTCAAGAGCGGGAAGATCGAGAGCATCACGATCAATGAGCACAAACAAAGCGTTGAAGGGATCGAGTGGTGATGAAGATTTTAGCGTTGAAATTGTTAAGGGACATGAAACAGTCGGTAGGACAATTCATAGCCATTGTTTTGGTCATCGCGGTGGGAGCTTTTTTCTACACGGGGCTGGTCACCTTGAGCGACAATCTTAGCGGCTATACGAAGGGGTATTTTCAAGAACATAATCTAAGCGACTTCAACGTCTATTACAGTCAAATTTCCGCAGGAGATGTCGAGGATTTAGGGAGTATTGATGGCATTCAACATATCGAAGGGCGTTATACCGTCCAGGCCGAACAGGCTTTTGAAAATCATAAAGCTACTTTAACGGTGCATTCGATCCCCGTACCGAATGCAATCAACACGTCCAGGATGATGGAGGGCAGGATGCCAGAAGGGCCGAATGAGATCCTGTTGGACTCCCACTATGCCGAGGCGCATCATTACCGTGTCGGTGATTCCATCAGTCTCCGTGTGAATGACAAGGACATGACGTTCACGATCAGCGGCTTGAATGAGAATGTGGAGCATGCCAAGAAGAACGAAACCCAGGACCACCAAGCTTATGGAATCGCTTATATCCCCGAAGAGACCATTCCTGAAATCGCAGGCGGCATGTACTACAATGAGATCCTGATTGATGCCAAGGACGGTTACGACATGGACCAGTTAGGCCAGGCCATTGAAGCACATTCCCAGTCACTCCCTTATGTAAGCCAGGTTAGCAAAGAACGGACCTTCAACTATTCCCAGACCCAGCAAACGATTCATAATAATAAGCTGATGAGCAGAGTGATCCCGATCGTTCTCTTTTTGATTGAAGCGGTGATTCTGTTTCTGATCATGTCGAGGATTATCGATTCCCAGCGAAATCAAGTGGGCATTATGAAGGCATTAGGGGTGAAAAAAAGAAGCATCATGCTGCATTACATGGGCTACCCCGTGCTGGCAGGTGTCATCGGCTCCATCCTGGGCTATGCCATCGCTGCCGCCCTGTTCATTCCACTCATAACAACGTCGATTGGAAGATCTTACTCCCTACCTGACCTGACGTTCTCCCTTTCGTTCTTTACGCTCCTACCTCCGATGATCTGCTCCAGTGCGTTTGGCATGCTGTCCTGCTATTTCAGCGGCAGAGCGATTTTGCAAGAACGTGCTGCGCAGGCAATGCGTCCGAAGCCACCCAAGAAGATGAAGAGGCTGTTCATCGAGAACATTCCAGGGATGTGGAGTCGGCTCCCTTACAGTTACAAGATCATTCTAAGAAATATCTTCTTAAATAAACAAAAAGCACTCGCAAGCTCCGTTGGCGTTGTGGTCAGTACGGTTTTGTTGATCACGGCTTTCGGCACGCAGACGGCCCTGCTCAAGGTAGCCGGCCAGATTGAAGAGGTAAATACGTATGATTTACGAGTCGATTATGCAATGGGATCGTTTCCGGATCCGGCAGCACTGCCCTCCGGCATTGCAGACCATTATAGGTTGTCCACCTACCCTGTGGAACTCATCCAAGGGGAAAACAAAGAAAATGCTACGCTTGTGGTTACGGAGCAGGATAATGAGCTGATTCGCTTTTATGATGAACAAGGCAATCGGCTATCGTTAGAAGACCATGGCGTGCTGGTACCGAAATCTTACGCGGATCAGTATCATATAGCCGAAGGGGATACGATCCAGCTTCAATTCACCGCACCGGAGCTTAACCAAACCATCGTTGATATGAAGGTTCTGGATATTTCCACACAATACTCGAATCCGTCGTTCTACAGCACACCGAATTATATGAAGAGTTTGGGTATCGACTACGATCCCGCCTCGCTGTTAGTGAGCGTCCATAGCGCTGCCGATCTGGCAGGCGTTCGCAGCTTCTTCGAACAAGACCCGCAGGTGGAGGCCATTGCGGACAAGGATGATCTGAAGAAATCAGCGCAGTATATGCTAAAGCAAAACAGCTTTATTTTCATCATGTTTATCATCTGTGCCGTCATTCTGTCCTTCGGCGCCATCTACACGATCTCTTCCATCAACATTTATGAAAGGAACCGTGAGCTTGCCACCCTGAAGGTCTTAGGCTATCCCAAACGTAAAATCAACCGGCTGATCTTCTCTGAGAACATGCTGTTAACCGCTTTTGCGGTCATTGTTGCTCTGCCGATCAGCGGTTATGTTTATTCGATTATCATCCAGGCGCTCTCGAGTACGCATCAGCAAATTCCGGATCAATTAAACCTTGTGATTATGCTGGCATCGGTTGTGCTGGCATTCTTCCTGACCCTCCTCTCCAACCTCATGCTTCGGAAAAAAGTGACGCGGATTCACATGATTGAGTCGTTGAAGGGTGTGGAGTGATTTGGATGCCCGCAAGCAGTACAGAGTACCGATATGAAGGAGTATCTGCTCGCGATGCGGATGCTGACGGTGCCACTCAGGGAGAAATCTGGTGAACATGCAGGACATCAAGAGATGATCGCTAACCTGCTGTTCGAGTTGGGACAGGAGTGGGGATCAACCCGCGTTGGATGACAAGTTCAAAGGCTGCCCATTCGGCAGCCTTTTTGCTGTCTTTTTCCGGTAATCCAAGTGTACGGGCTGCAGCACCTTGATCTATAATAAGGGACGTGCATGCATGGCAAAATTCAATCGCGAATGGAATAGGAGAACAAATGATGAAACAAAAAAATGGCCGTCATCGGCCTGAAAGTGGATTTAATCGACTATACAGTATGCTTGCTAAGATGCCGTTATTGGATTATCTTCAAGACGGCTTAGACATGTTACGTATACGACATGTCATTGAGAAGAGGGATGTAAAAACAGTAAAGTGAGTAAATTGGCGGTGTGGCTTGAAGCTACATTGTCTTTTTTATGTCTCATATACATATACCAGTGTATTGATTAAAATGTAGAATGTGGTATACGAACAATCGCTAAAGTTTGACAAACGTCTGCATCCAGCGTACGGGGGATGGTATAAAAAAATTCCACAGCATTTCCATCTCCACACCAAGATTTTTTATAAAGATCTTATTATTAGCGCAATAAACACGAAAAAAAGTTGCAACCTTTAAGCGAATCATCGAAAAAATATGAGGTAATATAAGGAGATAAATATAAAAAGAGCAGTGTATAAACTGCCCTGTTGTCTATTAGTAATCTGACCATGATTCGAGTATTCCGTTATAGAAGTGGAGATAAGTATCACCATATATCCATTGATCCATTGTTAATGTATTACTTGAATAAGAAGATGTATCATTTGGTCTTCCCCATGATAACAATACCTGATCTTGATTCATACCAATAGCAATTTTTTGCTGTACTATTCTATTCCAAGTGGCATCGCTCCATTTAGGATAAATGCTTTTTGGGTTAACAGTATAAAACCCATTTCTAATCACTATACCAGGATCATCATAAAAGGGTAGCTTAAAAGTGACAGCTGCTCCACTTGATCTTTTCGCTTCAACGAGAAGGGTTTTTCCTTTCATCTTTACAGATTTGAAATAAACCTTCTCTATATTTAATAATGGATTAGACGAGGGTAGATAGTTTTTATCTGCCCAATAATATTTTCCTGAGTAGATGTAGTTGATTGTTTCATACAAGAAATAACTACAGAAGGAATCAGGCTCTGAGCCAATTACTATTTCTTCAATCACTTTTCCATTATTCAACAATATCTTAAACGCTACACTATTTCCACTGTACGGAAGAATCTCGATTACACGCCCAACTTGTTCCCCCTCATATATGTACACTTTTTTGCCCATGAAAGTTTTTAGATTGTCATTCTTTACTTGTTTTATCTGAGAGATTAATTTATCTGATTTAGCTTTACCCTCATTATTGCTCCATAGGAAAATTGTATTAGGCTCATATTCATGTTTACCAGAGTACCCTGTTATCTTATAAAGGTAATCTAGTTTTATATAAGTGACCCCATCTAATAAAACTGAGTTACTATTATTTATTTTATATGTTCCTTTTTTTGATTTAACTGTTATTGGCTTGGCGTAGTTTATCGTTATGTCTTTAAACTTAGAAATTATCTTTACAGGAACATACGTTCCATGATTTTTAATTCCATCGATAGTATAGGATTTTTCGCGTGTTACAAGAATTTCACCATCTAAAAAAACTGCAATTTCATCAGATATATAAGCATTGTTTGGCACAACGTTTGAAGCGGCATTAGCTTCTGTTTTGGGAATTAAAATTGAAAAAAATGATGCTAATAGAATAATAGGAAAAATTAGTGCTTTCTTCATATTTACCTCCGGAATTAGTGGATTGTAGTTAAGTATAAAGTAACATATATGAACTTTGGTTACTAGCAAGATCTTCTTGTTTATGGCTAATAGAGAGGGGTGAGATACAAACATTTTTAGTGTTGTTGTGAACGGATAATTGAATTCTCTTTGAGTAGTAGTCTATGAATTCTATGAATTCCTTATGGTATAATTATCCCTAAACTTAAAACTAGATAGAGGGGGATCAAATGAATACAAAAATTAATGAGAGACCACCCGCTGTTTTTATATCATATATTGGACAACGCCCCAGCATGAGAATGGGTATATAGTTTAGCGGAGAGGCTTAGAGCTGTAGATGGAATTGATGTTAAATTAGATAAATGGGATTTAAGGGAAGGATATGGCGAGTTTGTGGGTTTCGGTACCTTGGAGCAGGTTCAAGACGAGGTTTCCGCATACGGTGCATGTAGAGAGAGTGGCGGAGTTGGTAAGTAAGTATACAGGTTTAAATCACATCCAGTTGAGGTGATCCATGGTGTTTGTGCAATGTAGCAGTTTCATCACGCTCGGCCTGTAAAGGATGACGTAACCCTCTTGGCGCCTTTGCAGGCTGGGCCTTATCCCAAGGGGCGTGATGGAATGAAAAGCAAAGGCAACAATCGTACTCGTTCGTATTACCGTCATCATCGGCGGAGAGTGATCCAGCGTAAGAGCAGGCTTGCTAAACAGCTTGGTTGGCATGCCAAGTTTACAGGTGAGTTTGCTAAGGGGAAGATTCATTGCTCTTGCAAATATTGCAGGGTGAAATCTAGAGAATTCGGATGGTCTAAGTCTGATCTTGTAAAACTTGCGCGTATGAATGAGTTTAGTAGTTTGGAGTAGGGTGTTAGGTTGAATGTGGGAAAGGCCGTAGATGGTAATGTCTACGGTCTTATATTTTGCTCAACGATGTTCAATAAAAAAACGGCAGGTTATACCCTGCCGCTTGCTCTACTCCAGATCCTCTAGAATGTATGTGAAAACATCGTCCACAAGCTTCACGATACTGCGTATTTCCTTATCGAACGTTGAGCTGGTGATTGTTCCTTTATTATAAGAGTCGACGTTCAGCTTGACTCCGGAAGTTTTGGCTAAAGAAATTTCTTTAACTTGTCCATTGAGTTCTTTTTTCGTTTCAGCTGTTTCCTTATTGCAGACTTTCTTTGCTTCACTAAGACTTTTCTTAGCCTTATCAAGTGTTGCCTTCATTTGACTCAGTTCCGTCTTGCTGGCTTTGGACTTCTTAAGGTTGTTGTACTTGGATGTCAGCTGCTTGGATTGATTCGTGAGGGTGGTTACATTGGAGCACACAGGAGCTTTATATGTCCGAATAGCAGACTTAACCTCCTTTAACCTCTTGTTGTAATCCTCAAAGTAGATCTTATTAACCTCGGAGATCGACATTTTGATGGAGGGTGGGGCAGCATAAGCCTGTGACGGGAGAATTAAGATAGCGAACATCAACAAAAGGGCTAAAGTCTTCTTCATTTATGTATGAACACCTCTCTATAAGTAGTAACATTATCATACCTTAATTTGGGTCTAATCAATAGATAGAGAAAAGGATATTCACAGGCTCCCACTGAATACATGAAGCTGCAAGCATTTCTTGAGAATTGAAGGGGATTTGAAATGAAGACGAAATTAATCATGGTTGAGGGCCTGCCGGGGTTCGGCAAGTCAACGACGTCCCGTATGATTCATGCCATTCTTTCCGAGCACAACATCGAGTCCCGGCTGGTGATGGAGGGGGATACCAACCACCCGGCGGATTATGAGGGAATCGCATGTCTGACGGAAGAGGAATTCGGGCAGTTGCTGGAAGTCGCAGGCCCTTTTAAAGAAATAATGCTCGAACGGGCTGTCAAAAAAGGCAGCTGGAACCTCTTGCCCTACCAGAAGCTGAAGAACGAATATGGCGCTTCTTTTCCGGATGATCTATATCATTCGTTGGCTAAGAAGGATATTTACGAGCTCCCGCTGGACCTCAACCGGTGGCTCATCACCGATCGGTGGGAGGCATTTGCGGAGCAGGCGCTGCATGAGCCTACCGTCACGATTTTTGAGTGCTGTTTCATTCAGAATCCGGTGACCGTCGGCATGGTGAAGCATGATGCGCCGGAAGATCAAGTGACGGACTACGTGCTGGGGCTGGAAAAAGCGGTTCTTCCGCTAAATCCCCTCCTGTTCTACATTGAGCAGAACGACCTGGAATACGCATTCCGCAAGGCCATTCGGGAACGCCCGGAGGATTGGTCCACAGGGTTCGTTCATTACTACACTGGACAGGGCTATGGCAAACATCACGGTCTGGAAGGCGTCGAAGGGACTCTGCAAGTATTGGAAGCCCGGCGCGAGTTGGAGCACAGGATCTTGGACAAGCTCGGACTGAACAAGGAGTTAATCAATAACTCCCTTTACGACCAAGAGAACTATAGAGCCATGCTAATAGACAAGCTGAAGTTGCATGGGATCATCCCATAATATTTTCATAGATAAGGAAGGACGGTTTTATATATGAAGCGATTATTCATGATCATGATGCTTTACATGACGGCTCTATTGGTAGGCTGCGAGAAGGAACCCGGTTGGGAGACGATGCAGCTTCTGGACGAACAGGTTGCCGAAATCCGGATTTCGGATTTCGAGACATGGGACGAGATGAATGGGGATACACTGTTGTCCTTTAAGGATGCGAAAGATGTAAGAGCGTTTGAGGAAGCGATCCGTACCGCTCGCAAGCAGCCGGATGATGCCAAACGTACGGACCCGGATTACGATGTGATGGTCGTCTATGCCCAGCAATCTCCGATTCATGCCATCAAGCTGTGGTTGGGGGAAGAGGGTCAGGAAAGTGTGTTCAGCTATGGGTTCAAAGAATGGGGAGAAGATGTATATGTGGTTTCCGCCAAACATACGGATCGGATGAGAGAACTCATTTTGCCAGAGGGGCGTTAAAACCGTTATCGAGCCCCTCTCTGACCAACCCAAATGCCTCTTATCCCATAAAATAACGACTTGGATGTATAAAATCAGTCGATTGGGAGATGAATGAATATCATCATTCAGGAGGCGATGAAGTGAAAAAGTTGACCAACAAGTTAAAATATATGGCTGGGGCGTTTCTGGCCGGAGCCCTGCTAATTATAGGGATTATGTTCGCTGCTGCGAATCCAGAAGGAACCTTAGGTACGATTCAACACACGATGTCTAAAATAAGCCACTTCGTTAATGGCAAGGACAACGCCACCGCCGATGGCCCTTTTGCGGAACAAGAGACGGCGACCTCGGATCCTAACATTCCTACCGGCAGCGATGCGCCAGCTCGCATGGTTTCAGATCCGGTTAACCAACCCGTGTACTGGGGCGAGGCTTCCAGGAAGGAATCCCTGGGGCAGCCTGTAGTCAAGCTGTACAATGCGGCGGGCGAGCCGGTTGGTTCCGCTACCTTGGAGCAGATCCATGACGGGGTTAAGGTTAAGATTACCGCATCCGGCCTCACTCCAGGCAAGCATGGGTTCCATGTGCATGAGAATGCGATAAAGGGAACGGATTTTAAATCTGCCGGGGGGCATTTTAATCCGACCCACAAGCATCATGGCCTGGAGAATCCGCAAGGAAGCCATGTCGGCGACATGCCGAACCTGGTCGTGGGCGCAGACGGCACCGTGGAAGCGGAGACAATCATTCAGCATGGCACGCTGGAAAAGAACCAGCCGAACTCGGTGCTGGGACGTTCGCTGATCATACATGCCGGCGAGGATGACAATGTCACCGACCCGGCGGGCAATTCCGGGGACCGTGTGGCTGGCGGGAATATCCCGGAATAATCTGAAAAGTTGCAGCACATGCGGTTGCTGCATATGAAATTCCAGTGAAAAACGCATCTCCACAAGGAGGTGCGTTTTTTTGATGGTTGCACACCGGAAGATGATAGAAGGAACTGGTGGAGTTTTCTGGTGGAGTTTTTATGTAAGGTGTAATCTGGAGGCTGAATCGTTAAAAGTTCAAGGACTGTTGAAGGATCATTGAAGTTACGGTTTGGACCAGATCAGGGAAATGAACTTGAACTTCCTGTAATGGTATATTTTGATAAGGAAACGGGATACTAAGTGTAACTTGAAAAAGAACTTTTTCATATCCTTACACCATGGAGGAAGTGGAATAGAGGTGTTGTTTCGCAGAAAGTTCAAGTCCAGAAAAAACAACAATAAAGCGTCCAAAACGCATAAAGCACAACAGACGGATGCACAGGACCCACAACCGCTTCACCCTGATTTGAACCAAAACCTGGACGTGCTGCAATTGCTGTATAAAGACTGCTCTGATGTGGTTTTTCGCTCTTTCTCAATTGCTGGTCATATACAGGCCCAATTAATTTACATAAAAGGTCTATCCAATGTTGAAGAGATGGATAGCCACGTGTTAACACCGCTTATGAAAAAAGCGGAACGGAAATCGGTTCATCCACAAACGTTGATTGAGCAGAGGCTGTCCGTGGCGGAGGTTACAAAGATTGCGACTTTTAATGCCTGTATCGAACAGTTATCGGTCGGGAATCCAATTTTGTTATTGGAGGGTCATGGGCAGGGGTTTGCCCTGGGATTGGCTAAATGGGAGAAGCGATCCATCGAAGAGCCTACAGGTGAACTGGTTGTCAGAGGGCCGCGTGAAGGGTTTACGGAAGCCATGGAGGTCAATACCTCTATGCTGCGAAGAAAGATTAGAAGCCCTCAATTAAAGATGAAATCGTTGAAGTTGGGCCGTTATACGCAAACCGCGATTACCCTCGCTTATATTGAAGATCTGTCCGATGGAACGTTGGTTGAAGAAGTGACTAACCGCCTTAAACGAATAGATGTCGACGGGATTCTGGAATCCGGTTATATAGAAGAACTGATTCAAGACTACTCTTACTCCCCTTTTCCGGAAGTGCTTATTACGGAACGGCCTGATACGGCGGTTTCCAGTCTGCTTGAGGGACGAGTGGTTATCCTTGTAGATGGTACGCCTTTTGTGTTGGTTGCTCCGACAACATTCTTTTCTTTGTTTCAATCGGCAGAGGATTATTACCATCATTTTATGATAGCTACGGCAACCCGTTGGCTGCGCTATCTATTTCTTTTTATTTCTCTTTTGTTCCCGTCGCTATATGTTGCCATTATTACATACCATCAAGAGATGGTGCCTACGACATTGCTGCTTACGATGGTTGATTCCCGAGAAGTCGTTCCTTTCCCGGCGCTGGTGGAGGCTCTGCTTATGGAGATCACGTTTGAAGGGTTGCGGGAAGCAGGACTTAGACTTCCAAAACAGGTAGGGGCTGCCGTCAGCATTGTGGGAGCATTGGTGATCGGCCAAGCAGCTGTGGACGCCGGTTTAGTATCAGATCATATGGTTATGGTCGTTGCGATTACCGGTATCGCTTCCTTCACCATTCCGCGTTACAATCTTGCAATACCTATCAGGCTGCTGCGTTTTCCGGTCATGCTGCTGGCTGGGACGTTTGGGCTTGTAGGGATCGTGACAGGTATCCTGGCCATCATGACACATCTGAGCATGCTGCGTTCCTTCGGCGTTCCTTATCTTTCTCCGGCCGCTCCCATGAAAGGAAGGGATATGAAAGATGCGCTCATGCGCGCCCCTTTATGGAAATTAAATACGCGTCCCCATCTTACAGGGGAATATAATAAATATCGGCAAAGTTCTAATCAGAAACCGACTTCCGATCGGGGAGGCGATGGAGAGCAAGGGTGAGGTGAGTTCGATGATAGAAAAGGGAAAAATATCTGCCTTGCAAATGGGAATATTGATGTACCACGCTATTTTGGCAACGGGAATTCTTTTTATTCCGGCTTCCGTCTTTGAAGCGGCTAAGCAGGATTTATGGATCTCGCCGATTTTGGCTTCCCCGCTGGGGGTTTTAAGTATATATATCGCATACAGGTTGAACAAGCTTTATCCGGAAGCGACCATTATGCAATACAGCGAACATATTCTTGGAACCTTTCTCGGCAAAGTACTGGGGCTGGTTCTGCTAATATTGCTGGTGACTTCGTTAAGTGTGATGTTCTGGCAGTACGGAGAATTCGTGGTTAGTGAATTTCTGCCGCATACCCCGAAAGTGGTCATCATCGGCATGATGCTACTGTTATGCGCATTTGCATTACATGGGGGACTTGAAGTTATTAGCAGGCTTTCCGGAATGGTTTTTCCGGTTTTTTTCTTTCTTTTTCTAGTGATTATTATTCTGTTGCTGCCGGATGTCGATATGAAACGGATGCTCCCCGTGATGGAAAATGGATGGATGCCCGCATTAAAGGGGTCATGGGTGTTATACACATGGTTCGCCCAATTCGGCATCGTTTATTTTTTTCTCCCCTTCCTAACCGATCGTCAAAAAGGGATGAAATTTGGGATGCTCTCCGTATTCGTTGTTACGCTAACGCTGGTGGTGACCAATCTGATCGTGATTTGGGTTTTCGGGGATGTGACAGCGAATTTTAATGCTCCACTCATGAGCGCTTCCAGGTATATTAGCATTGCTGAATTTTTGTCTCATCTCGAATCACTCGTTATGGCGCTTTGGATTGCGGGAACCTTCATCAAGCTCTGTGCTTTTTATTATATCGTGGTACTGGGAACTGCCCAGTGGCTTAACCTTTCCAGCTATCGATTGCTTATATTGCCAATGGGGTTTTTGGTTGGGGTATTTGCCATGCAGGCATTTCTTAATTCAGCGGAGGCGGCGGAGCATTTTGAAGTCGTCTCACGCGGGGTGATGGATACTTTAGTATATGGGGTAGCGATTCCCGTATTTCTTTTGTGTGCAGCATACCTACGTACTACGTTTTTCAAGCGTAAAGGAGCGTCAAAGAAATGAGACGGGTCATCACCCTTTGTTTCGTTTGTGTAATTTTGTTGTTGCTTACGGGCTGTTGGGATCGACGGGAAACCAATGATCTTGCGATTGTTACCGGAGTGGCTCTGGATAAAACGGAAGAGGGAAATATCGAAATCACCGTTGAAGTACATTCCCCTGGCGGCAATAAAAGCGGCGGACAGGACGGGAGTCAGGGAGGAGGCAGCAGCACCATTCTTCGGACGGGATCAGGTGTATCAATACCTGATGCGATCGAGGATCTTGATGAGAAGATGTCCCGTGAAATTCTTTGGAGCCATGCGGAGGCGATCGTGATCAGCAAGGCGTTTGCCGAGACAGGAATTGTTAGCGAATTGGATTTCTTTGTCCGCCATCCTGAGCCGCGCTTGAGAAGCTATGTGTTCATTAGTAAAGGAAGTGCCAAAGAGATCGTTGCTTTAAGCCCTCCGTTGGAAAGAAGCTCATCTGAGGCACTGATCAAACTGGCTGAATCCGACGTGCTAATGAGAGCGACACTGTTAGACTTAATGGAGATGTTAAAGGGTGAGTCCGGGGATGCCATTCTTCCTATGATTGATATCTTGCCTCCGGAAGAAGGGCAGTCACCGAGGGAAACGATCGCGTATATCAATCGCTCCGCTATTTTAAGGCAAGGGAAAATGATCGGATCCATCGATGACAAGCTGACCAGAGGAGTAATGTGGTATAGAAATCAGATTAAAGAGACGATTGTCACAGTGAAGCCTGAGGGAGCAGATGGGTATGTATCGATGAATTTAATTAAGGGAAACGCCGATTTAATTCCGGAAATCGATGGACAACAATTAACAATGACAATAAGGATCGAGACCGTGGACGATATCATTCAGAATCAAACGGACTTGGACCTAAACGAAGTGGAAAGCATTAGAAAGCTGGAAGATGCATTGGCTCAAAAGATTGAAGGGCGTCTGTCGGCCACGCTTGAAATCGTGCAAAAAGAGATGAAAGCGGACGTGATCGGTTTTGCAGATGAATTCAGGCGCAAATACCCGGACGAGTGGCGGGAGCTAAAAGGTGAATGGGATGATAGATATCCTACAGTTGATGTGATTTTTGATATTAAGGCACATGTTTTAAGAACAGGAAAAGGCGGGACGTCTTGAGCCTTCTCAAGCAAAGAGGTGAAAGCATGAAAGTGGTTTATATCGTCGGTATAACAGTCCTCGTCCTGTTGATGCTCTCCTATCAATTGCCTAGAATAAAATCAGCCGAGAGGAAAGAAAAAGCCGCCTTTGCAACCCTGACGGGCATGGGGTGGGTGATCGCATCCATGTACATTATTTTCCCGACAATGACCTCTCCGGCCAAAATCATTGATTTTCTATTGGTTCAGTTAAGAAATATCATTATGAGTCCTTTTTAGTCAAGGACGACCGGTTATAATGTGATGTCGTTCTTGCATGGAAACGAAGCGGAGGATACTGCGGAGCGATTAGGGCGAGGCGTTGCGGCTCTGCATGGCAAGCGTGCTGAGTTGTTCTTGTTGCTTCCCTCCTAACTTCCTGTTCGCCAAGAAATCAGGATCAAATAGAAGAATCCGTAAAATTGGATATGATAAATATTTATATGTACCGTAATGATTCCAGTCGCGTTCAACCCGAACTGATCAATGTTCAAAGTGACCCTGATTTGCTGAGGAATGCCGCACAATGGGCACAGAGTGGGGAACCCGAACAACTGCCTAAAATTCAAGAAATTAAACAAATGTATGTCTTTCAATTTCAATTTCGCAACGGAGATACGATCCAAGATGTCTATTATATGTATGTTACCGACACGAGTAATGAGCAGTACATGAAGGAATTTGAAGGGAGTCTTAAAAAAGATACGGACAAATTTGATGCTTCAGAAAAAGAACGGATACTGCATTTAATCGGACTTGAAGGCTGGAAAAAGGTTTCAGTTTCAGACTTATTCAATTCATGATTGTTAGATTGAATAAATTAGATTGTATTCGTTGCGAAGCGTATCAATATTCTCTATAAGAACTCGCAGAAGCTTGTTGAACGATATACATCGAGGAGGTTGACCCAACTTTATGAAAGCGACAATCGAAGGACTTCTCCATGTATTAGGAGAGCATCATAAGGGGTCCCACGGCATTCCGGAGGCGGACATACAAGCAAAGGAACAGAGCCTGGGTTTTTCATTGCCGACGGTGCTGCGGGAATATTATAAGATTTTGGGGCATTCCCCATACATCACCCAAGGGTGCAACAACCAATATGAACCGCTCCCTCTGCAGGATGTGTTCATTCCGGATGATACTTTTTTTACGACAGATAAGGCGTTTCTGGTCTTCTATCAAGTAGAGGAGTCCGTGATATATTGCGGGATCAGACTTCAGGATTTGGAGCAGGAAGATCCGCCGGTCTATTTGTGCGCGTGGAACTCTCCAGACTGGCAGCTGGAAAATCGATCGCTTCAACGTTTTCTCGCTGGCAAGGGATTCGTTCAGTTGGGCGTTGAGGATCGGCTGCCGTATTGGGCTATATTCGATGAGAGCATGTGGAGCTTGCCCGACTATCGCGGATGTATGCGTCTGGAGGAAGCGGAGCATGAGATGGAGGAAGGATCGGAGCTGAATGCATGGAAAATCTATCTGAAGGACGATGTGCTGATCGTGTTTGAACTTGACGTATCCGAAGAGGAGACGGATGAACTGTTGGCTGTATACCTGGCGTCCTTTCAGAGAGCGAGCATGGAGAATTTGCTGAGCGAGATGGGTAAGGCAACTGACTTGCCTTCATTTCGAACGAATCTGTCAGCACAGTGATAGGTTGAGGGAGCGAGTAGGAAGTGGCAGATGGGATGGATGGCGTAAACCATTTGCATATTATTGAAGTAAGATTCTCGCATGCACATCCTTGAACGCTGACTTCTGAAAAAGATTTTGAGGCGACTAATGGCTCTTCTTGAAGAATGCCTATCATAAGCGCTTCCCCGTCCTTTGGGGGAAATATATTGTAGATTCGTTTGCATCTCGAGAGAGGTGCTTTTTTTTGTTTTAAGATTCCTTACGATCCCTTCACCAATTACAGCAAGATTTGAAAAGTAAGGGCAGGCTATATTTGTTAAGTTATATTCGACAAACATAATAAGGAAGGGGCCGTAGCAAAAAAATTCAAAATAACCTCAATGGATGGTTGGAGTCGAAAACCTGTCATGTCGAGAAAAGACTTGGCGATCATGTTATTAATATCTAGAAGTGGAGGAATCATCGTGAATATAGAGCACAATAAAGAGGGAAGTAAAACAATAATAACACCACATGTTCTCAAACGGTGGTCAGGATTTATGGCAGTAATAGCAGGGATTCTATATATCGTCATTCAGTTTATCCACCCGACAGATGATATCTCTTCTGTGCACACAAACTCTTGGGTAGTGGTTGCATGCTTGACTATGGCTATGTCGCTCTTTAACCTGATCGGAATTACGGGATTCTATATAAGCCAAGCGAAAGAAGCGGGGTGGCTTGGCTTGGTCGGTTTCCTTTTGTTCAATCTGTTCTGGTTAATCTCAATCATTTTTAGTTTCATCGAAGCATTCGTTTTGCCGTTGTTGACAAGTGATGCTGAGAAGTTTGTGGAAGGTATGGCTGGACTCTTTGGAGGAACGGTTAGCGAGGCTAATCTGGGGATCTTCCCAATATTAGCACCGCTCGCGGGAGTATTGTATATGCTAGGAGGTCTGTTGCTAGGCATCGCCACATTACGTGCCAGAGTCTTCCCTCGCCTAGCAGCAATTCTGCTGGCCTTCGCTTCTGTAGTGACCATTGCTGCTGCAATCCTCCCCCATCCGTTTGATCGGGCATTGGCGATACCGATGGGAGTTGCTCTTATATGGATCGGATATATTATTTGGTCGGAACGTAAGTAAGCATCGAATTAGAGATGTCTTCGATCTTCCCTAATTGAATGAAATAAATAGTTCCTCTGACGGTTTGGCTCCTCGGTTCAACATTAAATTTCCAGATCGTCAGGGACTTTCTTGATTGGTGCATAGATATGGTAGGTTGAATCCAGATTGTGGACGTCATTAAAAACCTGGATAAGCTCAATATCCGATTGATCAGACTCTTGCCTGGAAATCTTTAAGAATCTTGCATAGTCTGTTTTGAGCACTTCTCCAATATCAAGCAGGTCGCCAAAATAGTTGAACCTCGCACAAAAAATAGTCGGTACATCAACCGTGAAATAAAAGGGTTCATGAATTTGAATGTCACTTGGGATTCCGAACATAACTTTGAACCGGGTTGAATTGGGTTGACAGTTTGAATAAATGACAAAACAAGAACCATTTATGTTGTCATCAATATGATTCAACAGCATTTTGGAATGGGAGTGAATCTTCTTCTTGTAATCATCAGTGGCTAGGTCTACTTCAAAGGCAATCCCGCTTATTCGGGTCTCTTTGAACTCTGTCAGCGTGAAATCCGTGACGACATCACCATTCATATTTTTAAATGGTCTTTTAACCACAGTAGGTATTGGAGTTGGAGAGATTTGTTTGAACCCTGCTCTTAGCGAGCTTGGAGCTACGCCGTAATGTTGTTTGAATGCCCGGGTGAATGAGGCTTGCGTACCAAAGGCTAACTGATAAGCAATATCGGTAAGCGACAAGTTGTTGTTATGAATGAGTGATAAAGCAGCATTCAATCTTCTAGATAGGATGTACTGATTTAAAGAACAGCCCATCATGGCAGAGAAAAGCCTATGAAAATAATATTTAGACATATTGAAAGTAAGAGCAACGGATGACACGGATAAAGGCTGTTCTAAATTCTCCTCAATATGAATCAATGCTTGTTCTATTATCCTATGATGGTTCATACTAACTCCCTTCGTCACGCGCTCTAATTTTTTGTGCTAAGTATACCACACGCGTTATACCGCTTAGAAGGCAATTCGCAATCCGCGAATTGTTAAACAGACGCTTTTCATTATTTGTATAGAATTACCTGCTTTTCTTCAAAATGACTGACCGATTCTGTCAGGGATAGAGGGTTATAATTGGTTATAAATAAGTCGATGTGTTATGAGCGGTGCTATATATTGATTAGGAGGAACGAAGATGGATTGGAATTACTATGATACGTTTATTACCGTTGCCGCAGATTGCCCTGTTGAGACTGGAACGCAGCCGCCGGACAAGAAAGACGGAAAAACCAAGCCGGGCATCGAGTTTGAGTTAATCACGAATCATCCGTATGGCTATACCCAGGAGGAGCTTTTGTACGAAGTGCATATCCGGCACAAAAACATTCCGGAGGCAGAGTTAGCCGAGAGAGGGGACCAGATTCGAGACGAGTTTTATATGAAGCCGCAACCATGCTTGAGAGCATCGATGCTCCCGAAGAAGTACGGGTGGGGTATTCATTTCAATGCAAAGGGGCAAATCGCGATCGTTCCGGTGGAATCCCCTGATTATCGCCGCTTCGTGGAAGGAGCCTATGGGAATGTGAAGCTGCTAGCCGCGATGAGAAACAAGAGGAGGTGAGTGCAACCACAGGTTCAGTAAACACATGTTTGATTTGATCAGTGTCCCCCATATACAAAAAAACCACCCCCAAAGCCTACGACAAACGTAGTCTCTTTGAGGGCAGCCCCATTTAACCTTACTTACAATTCCAATTGCCTCGCTCTACAACTTACTTCGTACTAGGCAGCAATTTATTCAACAAGATCGCTGCAAGCGAAGCAGCCAGAATCGGTGAGCCCAGCAAATACTGCACGAACGTAGGCAGCGTGTACAAGAAATCTTTAGGAATGAGCACTAACGCTAACGTCAAAATCATCGGGATGGCGATAATGTACATTTCTTTCTCCCCGATTTTTACGTTCTTCATCACCTGGATCCCGTTAATCGAGATGATGCCGCAGACGATGGCGAATACGCCGCCGATGACGGCGGTTGGGATCGAGGAGATCAGCGCAGCCAATTTGCCGGAGCAGCCGAAGAGGACAAACCATCCGCCTACCGCCAGGAAGACCCGACGACTGGCCACACCCGTGATGGAGATGATGCCTGCATTGGTGGAATAGCCGGTAACCGGCGTCGAGCCGAGTCCCGAAGCAATCAGGCAGCTGATCCCTTCGCCAATCACCCCACGATTAATGTTCTTATCTGTTAACGGTTTATCGATGACGTTGCTGATGGCAAACCACGTACCCGTTGTTTCTGCCAGCAGTACGAGGTAAATGATGACCATGGTGATAATCGCCGAGAAGTCGAAGGAGAACCCAAAATCCTTAAACGGAATCTGCGGCATGCTGAACCACTTGGCGTTTGCGACAGCGCTGAAATCCAGCACACCCATAAAGTTGGCGGAGATACATCCGATAATTAATGCGACCATCACGGACGTAACGCGGAATATCGCGCCTCTTGTTCGGAACACAGAACCCAGGATGACGAACAGGATGAGTGCAGCCGCTGAGATCAGGGCCAGCAGTACGTTCTGATTGATGGTGGCGTCCGTGGCGCCGTAGATATTGTCTCGAATCGCAACAGGCAATAACGACAGACCGACAATGAAGATGATCGTGCCCCCGACAATGGGCGGGATGAAGGATTTAACGATTTTATTGAAAACTCCCGTATATCCCAAAATAATCACGAGGATCGCGCCAATCAAGCTCGCGCCCAGCACGGAACTCCAACCCATCTCCCCTCCGCCGCTCGCGGCATAGATCGCGACAATCGCGCCGAGTGGAACATAGGAAGGCCCCTGCGCCATCGGCAGCTTCATACAGAAATACGTTTGCACGATCGTGGCAAGCCCGGCCGCAATAAACGTGGATTGAATCAATGCGCTGGACTGATTCGGCGCTAAGCCGATTAACATGGCAATCAGGAAAGGGACGACATAGACGTCCATCGCGACGACATGCTGTAAACCGAGAATGGCGGATTTCCCGAATGATATTTTGCCGTCGGGCGGAACCGTTAAATGCTGTGATTTTGTTTGCGTGCCATTTAGCTCTTCTGCTTGTGTTTTCACTCCGCTGGACACCTCGAATGTTAGGATGAATTGCTTGTTGAACAACCTCTATTATTCTTAACGCGTATGAACCTTTTCCCCTTGCACCCACACCTCGCGGATATGCTCAGGCCGTGCCAGATACATGATTTTCTGAAAAATATCTTGTATGTCTTCAAACTCGTCAAAAATCGGCAGCTTCGCGGATGGAAGTCTCGTATCGATCACCTGCACATCCCATGCGTAGTTTTCTTGAATGCGACCGATCGGCAGGCTCAGACTTTCACCGCCCCCGGCCGTAGCCAGATAGAATGCCTCATGGACCGTAATCCTCGACTCGGGTACGCCGCGAGCTTCCGCAGGAAGGGAGGTGTTCACGCCATCTTCCAGCATTCTCGAGGACATTACGGCTTGTCTTATATTATCGAAGAGACTCGGTGAGAAGCCGCCGGATAGATCCGAGCCTAAACCGATCTCGACATTTTTGGCATGGAAGCGGGCAACCGGGATGACGCTGTTAGCGAAATACGCGTTGGATATCGGGCAGTGCGCGATCGCGGTGCCGGTGTCAGCGAACAATTCGGCATCCTGGTCATCAAGGAAATTACAATGAGCCATGACCGATTTATCGCGCAGCAGGCCAAAATCATGCAGGGCAAACGCATCGTTTTTCTGGAATCGCTCTTTCACATACCCGTGCGCCCAATCGCTTTCGCTGCAATGGGACTGCACATACGTATCGTATTTGGCTGCCAGCTCGCCTAGCCCCTTCAGGCCCTCATCCGTACAGCTTGGGATGAAGCGTGGGGTGACGACGGGATACACGCCTTGTTTTGTGGTTTTGGCGAGTTCCTGTACAGCGATAATAAATTCCTCCGTATCCGCCAGTGCCGTGGATGTATCCGCATCGCGGTAGTAATCCGGATTCTGCTCGGGGTCGTCCATGACAACCTTTCCGACAAGTCCGCGCTGGCCTTTGCTCGCACAGATTTGGGCTAACAACAAGCTGGCTTCTTTATGCACCGTGGCAAAATAAAGGGCTGTCGTTGTTCCGTTGGCCAGCAGGGTGCTTACCACATCGTCGTAAACCTTTTGCGCAAACTCCAGATCGGAGAATTTGGATTCCAGCGGGAACGTATGGGTATTCAGCCAATCGTAGAGCGGAATGTCCAATGCGGTTCCGGACTGAGCCCATTGCGGGGCGTGAACATGCAAATCGACAAAGCCAGGCAGGAAATACTGTCCTTCCTCTAGTCGGTGAAAGCTGTCCGTGCCTTGATACGTATCCAGCAAGGATTGATAGTCGGCATCTTCCGGTGCCACGACTCGCTCAATCATGCCGTCCGTGTTGACGCAGTAAAGATAGTCTCTCAATACTTGAATTTCTTTGGGAGATTTGCTTGAAAAAGAAGTCCCTTGAAATAATAACATATATTTACTCATATTTACCGCCTTAATGTTCGTTTTTTGGAGCGCTTTTGTCATTATAGTCCGTTAAAAAAGAGATGTCCATAGTTTAAAGGCGAATAGATGGAGCGTGGAACAAATCAGGTGACTGCTAGGATTGAGGAGATGTCGTTGTGGAATCATGAGGGGCTAGGTTGAAAATGGAGTCTGATTATTTGTACGTGTTAAAATAGAACCATCATACGTTGTTATTGGAGGTATATTCATTGAACATTCAACTGGGCCATTTTGAAGTGAATTCCGGACAATTGGTTGTGGCCGATCCTTGTTATGAATTGGATACGAACATTATTATCATGGGCGTGTTGGAAGCCGTATTGAATGGAACGTGGGTAGGGGAAGTGGAGAAGGTGGAGATCCCGGACTGGGGCGAAGCCAACGCCAAGCTGACGGCTTACCATCACTCGGTAGCAGAACAGGGGGCATTCCTGGAGTGGATCAAGTGTCCTTTTGTGGCTGGAGTGGATAGCGGACAGGCGGGAATTTTTGATATTCAAAAGTACCGAATTCCGGATGCGAATTCAGCATCGGATAGCTCCGACACCACGGATACGGAATGGTATTATGCCTGCTGCGACATCACCGAGAGCGGGGAAGAAGCGGGTGTCCTGGATGGGGGCGTCGTATCTCGTACCGGCATAGGTGATGGTGCATACGGCGTGTATAAGGCCGTGAATGAGCAGGATCAGGTGGTTGGCGTGAAAATTGTGTTTATTAAGAAGTAGTCGAGCGCTAAAGGAAACTGAATAAGAGCAAGTGCAAACAGTCATGGAAGGTAACCCTTTTATGGCTGTTTTATTAGGGATACACCATGATGCCAACAAAACCTGTCACCATACTAGATACAATAGAGGCATATTGGGGCTTCTGTACCATATGGAAGCATGAAGGCTTCGCTTCATCCAACTGGCATATTTCAATGTCTTCAATATGAAGGACTCTGGAACCTTTTCCATATCCTAGAAGATGGATACAATAAGGTCCAATGAAACGTTGGAGAGGATGCAAATGCCTAGAATACTTGTCCCGCCCGAGGTATTGATTCGGGTGTCGGAGGAAGCCGCCAGGGCTGCGGAAGAACTGGAAACGACCAAGAATCGGCTGGACCAGCAGATTACATATATGATGTCTTCGTGGGAAGGAACGACACGTTCGCGGTTTTTCGAAGATTTTCAGCGTGCTCATGGCGAAATGAATAAAACGATTGAGCATCTACGGATCATCGGCCAGGAATTGAAGACCATTGCTTTCCGGTTCATCTCAGCTGATATGCGTGAATATATCATGATTGCGGCATCGGCAGCGGGCGCTGCTAATGAACCCAAAACGTTCTGGGACCATGCTGGGGACTTCTGGCAGGGGCTGCAGACCGGGGCGAAATCCGTGGCAAATTCGGTGAAGGATACGGCTACGTCCTTGGTGGAAGACCCGCTTGGCACTGCCAAGGACATGGCCTATAATGCAACTATCGGGACGGCGGAAGAGATCATCGACACGGCGGTTTGGGGAGGCAAAATGATTTTTGATGCCGATACCCAGGAGAAATTCGCGGCAGACGTCGAGGCGTCAGGCGGCGCGTCCCATTATATGGGACAGCAGGCTGCCATGATCATGGCCGGTTTAGCCACACGCCGGATCGGCGTGAAGACCCACCCGCACCTGAAGCATGATTCGGGTGGGGATGGGGGGAAGGTTGTTGAGGGGACGCCTAAGGCTCCGGATATAGACCTAAATAAAATGGGTACTGGAGCGGTTGGTGATTTACAGAACATCAAAGACATAAATGATCTTATATCTAGAATACCTACGGATGCTAAGCAAATTCCCTGGAGGGAAGTACCTGGAGGGGCTACAGAAGGAGTGAAATTCAGATGGGTTGATGAATCAGGAAAAACATGGGATGTACGGGCACACAGTGTCGATCCTAATGCTCCATCGGGTAGCAATGCTGCGAATGGTTGGATTTATAGAGTAGAAGTTAAGCAAGTTAACCCAAAATGGAAATGGACAATGGATTCTGAAGGGAACTTTCATAAAGAGAATGTCCTAAGAGAAAACAGTCCTCATTATGATGAGTCAATTGCTAATGATACGCATATTCCTTTCACACCATAATATGGAATGAGGTGAAATAATTGAATATAGAAGAACTAAAGGCAACACTCTCTGGATCGAATACTGAGGAAAAAACAGAGATGTTAAGCCACCTTTGTGATATTTTCGAATCCTATAACAATTCGATTGATAATTTCAATGATATTGTTACAGTACTACTCCATTTCGGTATTAAAGAAGAGAGTTTAGATATGAAGGAAGAAATATTTACTACTGTACTATCCGCAGCAACTTATAAAAACATTGAGGGGATAAACTTCGATATTTTAGCTGACAATCTTGAACTTCTGCCTGAGGAGTGTCTCCATTCCGCATTGACGATACTAAGCTTTACTTTTAAAAAGGAGTATTTACCCTATCTAACCAAGTATTTAGCACACAAAAACAGCAGCATCAGAGCGGATGCAATAAATGCGATCAATGAAATCGAAGGTTACTGGTCTAAAAGGCAAAATTAAAGTTTAATAAGTATGGAGTGTGAGTAGTGGATATTACAAAATTAAGTAAAGAAGTTTCATATGCCTTAAGACATACACCATGGGAGTATGAATTAGAATTAGATGATGAAGGATGGGTAAGCATTGAACAGATTCTAATTGCATTGCGCCGTGACAAACAATGGGAATCTATAACCGAACAGGATTTAATTGAAATGATTGATAAATCAGATAAAGCACGGCATGAAATTTTGAATGGAAAAATCCGAGCCTTGTATGGTCACTCTGCACCCAAAAAAATATTGAAAGTGATTGGAACTCCGCCAACATTACTTTATCATGGGACAGCTAGGCACTTAGTTGAACAGATTTTGCACGAGGGACTTCGACCAATGGGTAGACAGTATGTTCATCTATCCGTTGATAGAGAAACAGCATATTTGGTCGGAAAGCGTAAAGATCCTAGTCCCGTCCTGCTAGTAATTCGAGCTGAGCAGGCTTCAAATGAAGGATGTAACTTTTATCAAGGCAATGATGCTGTATGGTTAGCTGACAGTGTTCCTGCGAGGTTTATTTCTGAAGAATAGTTGTAACCAATTGATTCATCTTAATTGGGTTTATAACTTGAATGTTGGTACATGAGATAAAATGATCTAATCATGCATCTGATGTGGGGTATTAGTTTAACGTTTCTACAATATCCTTTATTCATTATTTTGACTAACCTTTGATATACATAGAAGGCTTATTCCAACCTAGGAATAAGCCTTTTTGCACAATTTATGAAAGAAAAAGAGAAGACCAAATAATCACCTCAGAACAAGGAAGTAGACATTTAATTATTTTTGCTTAATTTACAAAAATTGAATTAAATGGTTTACAGCAACTTTATATAATGTTAGGGTGTTTACCAAGTAAAGGAAAGGAGGACGGATGTAAACTCTAAAAAAAGATTCGGATGTACTATATGAAAAGAGTTTCTTTGTTATTGACTTTGACGGTTTTTGTGACGTTTGTGTTTTCTGGATTTGCTGGCAGTTCTTACGCATCTTCTCAAGTCGACGATACATTAAAAGAACTCTCGTATTCTTTTACAGAGAATCATGGTGAAAAAAATATTCAGGGAGTCTATCAAGATGAGTTGACTGATGAGACATCACGTCTTGAGCTCAGTGAGTCAGATGGTATGAGGACAGTAAAGCATTACATTAACGATAACTTGGTAGCGGAAGCTACTTTTAATACAAGCACAGGCGATGTTGTAACAAAAAACATTCAAACTGGAGAGGAAATTGCCCAAAATGTTGATGAATTAGTTACAGAGTTAGAGCGTCCAGTTTGAGATGACTCCGATGGACTCTCCTTCACCAGGTTATAATTTTGTGAAGACAAAATATAATTCTACATGGAACCAATACGGTTCATTGTATAAAAAAACTACTACATTGATGTACAATTTTCTGCGGGTACGGCAGTTGCAAACTATTTTGTCAGTTATCGATATTATTTGGACAAAAGGTGGACTGACCACCCTATTAAAAGCATTTGCAATTACAATAACAGGATCTGTTATTGATACAGCATGGTATGGAATTCTTGATGCTACTAAGTACTTGACGCAAATCGAAGTGTTTTCACAAGGCAAACTCGGATTAAGAAGTGAACAATATATTTTAGAGGCGAAAGTAAACGGAGTGCCAAAACAAGTGCATGATGGTGGAGATGGTCGTACGTATGATCAAATGATAGATGATGCCATTTATAATGTAATTATTCTAGGTTAAAAGAGAGGGTCTTCGTCATGAAAAACTCATCCAGAACTACATATTTGAGAAGACGGCTTATATCGGACGTTGTTTATTTGGTGCTTTGTATTTTAGGGATAATTCTTGTTGCGAATACTAGACATTACTGGCTTACATTAGTCCCTATATTAGCATTAGTTCTTGGAATATTCATAATAAGATATCATCTAAAAGAATACAAAGATAAATCTGATAATGGATGATTTAACGAGCCTTTTAGGGGCTCGTTTTTTTCATGCTGGAGTCCGACAAAAGCTTTTGTTTTAGGGTAATTCGACCTGTGCAAGGATGGAGTGAAAACCGGCTCACACCATACAGGAGATCTATACCGTCGGGAATCCAGAGAAGTTAAGCAGCCTCTAGGATGATTTCCGATTTAAACAGGGTATATTATTTGATGAATTCCGTAAGCAAGCAAAAATAACCGAGCGAAAACTCAGGGCCGTTCCCTGTATTCGCTCGGTTTTTCGTTATGACAGCCCCTTCCTACGAACTTGAAACAAAAATGAGACAGTCTTTGTTCCATTGTTATATTACACTTAATTAAAGATGTTGAAATTTATCAGATCACGTCGTGTTTTTATACTCATCGATGATTGTAACTGATGCAAAGGAGAAACCTGTTTATGAAAAAAATGTCCATCATGCTGGCAGTAACGCTCATTTTTTCGATGGTGCTTGCTCCCTTGGCTTCCGCTCAGCCCGTGGTCCGGGCTGGTAACAACTCGGTTCCGGTTGAAGCGGACGGTTGGGTGTGGGTCGGGACCACTGAAGAACTGGCCTATATCAATCGGAATCAAGCGTCCTACCTGGATCGGAATATCCGATTGACCGGCGACATCGATATGACCGGATACGATTGGGTGCCCATAGGTGATGAAGCGACCGTCTTCAGCGGTGTTTTCGACGGAAGGGGACACCGGATCGAAGGTCTTACCATCGATGGAGGAGCTCTGCAATATGTCGGCTTCTTCGGCCGCGTATCGGGGACCGTTCGTAATCTAAGCATTTCCGCACAAGTCAGCGGCGGCAGTTATGCCGGAGTATTGGTGGGACACCTGATAGGCGGCAGCATCATCGGCTCGCATTCGCAGGGCACCGTTACGAGCGGCAATACCGGTTATACAGGCGTGAGCGTAGCAGGCGGGTTGGTCGGCACGGCATACGATCATTCGAGCATTATTCGTTCTTCTTCATTCGCTGCCGTAAAGAGCGGTGATGCCTCCAACCAATTTGCAGGAGGGCTTATCGGATCCCAAGGCGCAGGCTCCATTAGCGACTCTTATGCCACAGGGACGGTGACCAATTCGGGTGGCGATCACTTTTTCTTTGGGGGCGGATTGGCGGGACAGCTAGTATATGGGGATATTACTAATAGTTATTCGTCGACAGCTGTCACCCAATCCGGAAGATTCAGCTATGGCGGGATGGGCGGCTTTGTCGGTTCCATTTTCGACGCGACGAATCCCTCGATCCATGCCTCGTATTTCGATTCCGTTGCTACCATGCAAACCAGCGGCGTAGGAGATGGTAGTGGTACTGGCTCGATTCACATTACGGGCCTTACGACCAACGAAATGAGGGAAGCATCCAATTACCAAGGCTGGGATTTCACCGATATCTGGGCCGTCGATGCCGGTATTAATGGAGGATATCCTTATTTTCGTCCGGACATTTTGACAACGGATCTGCTGCGGGCGGACAAGGACGCTCCTTATTCCTTGGTCCTTGAAGCTTTCGACGGCGCAAGGGGGGGCTTGTCCTGGAACGCCTCCGGACTTCCTGACGGCCTGGCGTTGACGGATCATGGCATGCTCAAAGGCAGACCCACGGTGAGCGGCGCGTTCCCGGTAACGGTCTCGGCGACCGATGCGGGCCAGAACACCGTCAGCGCGGTATTGACTCTGTACGTGGATGAAACGGCACCGGACATCGACGGGCTTGCTATCAGCCCAGGCAGAGCGAACGGTGCGACGAGCGCGACGGCAGTTCCGGGCGATTCTGGGCATACGTTTGCTTATTTGCTCGGACCAGATGCCGGTGAGCGTCCTCTAGTGGGGGATGCGTTGCCTGGCGAAGCGGTCTCCTACTCGTTAGGAGCAGACATTCTGGATCCGATCCCGGGTCAATATCTCGAGGTATTTGAGTTGGATGCACAGCAGCGCATCCAAGCGTGGAGCGTTATCCAAGTGGAAGCGAGCCATATTCGTAACACCATCCCCGTTACGGGGGTGAGTTTGGATCAGACGACTTTGACCCTTACGGCAGGAGGTGCTTCACAGAAGCTGATATCCGTACTTATGCCCGTGAATGCGACGAACCAGGCGGTATCCTGGAAGTCCAGCGATTCGGCCGTCGCCGAGGTGGATCAGAGCGGCGTGGTGACGCCGGTCGCTGAAGGTACGGCGGTCGTTATGGTGACGACCGTCGACGGCGGGTTCACGGCCACCGCAGCAGTGACGGTACATTCGGCTCCAGCGGATACGGGGACGGTGACCGGCGCAGTCTACGGTACAGGGAATACACCGCTGGCCGGTGCAGCGGTATCGGTGGGCGGAATGAAGGATATGACCGACGCTGAGGGGAGATTTGCGCTGAATAACGTAGCAGCGGGCCGTCATGAACTCACGGTGACGGCAGCGACGTATAACGATTATGCGACAACCGTAAATGTCCTAGCTGGGGAGACGGTCGATGTAGGGCGCATCGATATGAGAGCCGCCTATACCCCAGAACCGGAATCCCCGTCCTATAGCTGGGTTCCGGTTCCTGCCCCTTCCCCTGCGCCGGACCCAAGAATGATCGTAACGATCAACGGCAAACAAGTTCGGGTCGCCGCCAAAAAAGAGCAGGAGCATGATGGGCGCACCGTTCTGAGACTGATACCGGACTCCGATCTGGTTCGGTCATGGGCCGTTGGCGGGGAGGATATCGTCATCGACATCGATAACGAGGATCCGGTGGTGAAGGTCGATTTTCCGGCTGAAGCGCTGCAGGTTCTCCTTGCGGCGAATCCGAATGCAGCCATTCGGATTGGAGTGAACGGGGCAAGCTACAGCGTTCAGCTGCACGTGCTGAGCGACCTCCCGAACCGAACGACCGTAACGGTTGTCATCGCGAGAATGACGGATTCTGCAAGCCGTGAGCTGGATGAGGAATTGACCCGTCAAGGCTATGACATGCTGGCTAGGCCGACGAGCTTTGAGCTATACAGCGACGGCAATGTAAAAATCGAAGCGGAAGGCACGTATTTGGAGCGCACATTCTCGTTGAACGGTGCGGCAGAACCCGACCATTCCACCGTCGTGTGGGTGGATGACGCAGGGAAGCCGCGCTTTGTCCCTTCCGTTTTTGAAGGGGAGACAGCGACTTTTTATGGCGCATATAACGGCGTGTTCACCGCGGTTCGCTCCAACCGAACCTTCGGGGATATCCAGGGACATTGGGCGCAAAGCGACATCGAGCGGATGGCGAACAAGCTGATCGTGAACGGATCGGCTGACGGCACGTTTGATCCTAACCGTACGGTGACCCGCGCCGAGTTCGTCGCGATGGTCGTGCGTGCGCTCGGACTAGCCGAGAAGCCTCAGCTTTCTTCCTATTCGGACGTGGGGCCGAACGAAGTCTGGTATGCCGGTGCGATAGGGGCCGCATCCGCGGCTGGCTTGATTGAAGGCTATGCCGACGGTTCGTTCCGACCGGACGCTGTGGTCACGAGAGAGCAGGTGGCGGTGATGCTGGCCAGAGCCGTCCGATATGCCGGCGAGCTTCCGCGGCAGGACACATCTGCGTTGGAACGCTTCTCGGACCATGCCCAGGTATCCGATTGGGCCAAGGGATCGGCTTCCGAGCTGCTGGCTGCGGGCATGATCGAAGGCGTTGGGAACGCGGCGTTCGCTCCGCAGGCGTATGCTACGCGTGCTCAAAGCACGGTTCTCTTAAACCGAATGCTGCTCTACTTGAATTTCATGAACTGATTGCAGCTGAATAGCTGGCGCGCACATTCCAACCGAGAATGTGCGCGTTTTTTACGTTTATTCCGTAATGGAGCCTATTCGTCGACTCGAAACATAGTATAGTATAAAAAAATAGCAGGTTTACTAGTTGTCAGATTCAACGGGCGAAAAGCGGATGGAGTGAGATGTAACGAATGGAGAAGATTGCAAAACATCGCATCATCGGTTTGGGTCGGGAAATGATGAGTTTCACGGATTGGCTGGCGGATCCCCGGGCGCAGACATCCATTTTTTCAATATCAGGAATTGGCGGCATTGGCAAAACAACGCTGCTGCTGCAAATGGTCCGGACGGCAAGGCAGTCCACGGTGCGTTCCCTTTGGCTGGACGGGCAAGGAGGCTTAACGACGTCGGGCGCTTTTTTGGCGAGTCTGGAGATGAGTCTTGCAACTGAATACGGCAGAACCAGGGCTCCGGAATCCGCGCTGCTGCCATACATCATTAACGAGCTTCAGCTGCAGCGTACCGTGTTGTTCATAGACAATGGCGAGGAAATCGACAAGCTGGAAGGGTGGCTGTTCTCCAGCTTTCTTCCTGAGTTGAAATCCGCCCGCGTGTTGATCGTATGTGCCTCGCGCAATGGACTGCCGCTCAAGTGGCAGACGAATCCGGAATGGAAGTCCCAAATCCAAAGGTTCCCTTTGCGGCTGTTTACGCGAGAAGAGGTCTACGATTATTTAGACGGCAGCGGCTTCTCTGCGGAATGGCAAAGAGCTATTGCTGAGAAGACGGAAGGCCATCCGTTGTCGCTTGCCTTGACCGTGGATATGCTGCTTTCCGAGTCTGTGGCGCAGTGGGATGTATGGCGAGAGGTTCCGGCTGTATTGAGCGCCGAATTTTTACGGGAAGCGGCTTCTCCTGGCGTGTACCGCGCGCTGACGGTTTTGTCGCTTCTGCCTGCAGCCGACGAGAACATGCTGAACCGGTTGTTGGATACGCCCTTGGAAGGGGCGGACTATTACCATCTGAGGGCACTTTCGTTCGTACGGGATACGGCGGATGGGATAACGCTGCACCAGGTCGTTGCTCGAATGTTACGGAATGACTTCGCGCGCAGAAACTCCGCACAATTCGAAGCGGTTCGCCATCAGGCGTTCGTTCTGCTGGCGGAACGATTTCATTCGGTCGATCAACGGATGCAGATGCGCCTGAGCACCCACATCTTGGAGCTGTACCGCGAATTTTTGCCCTCGGCCCATGCATATGCCAATTTCTCGTCAAGCCTGAAACCAGGCGAACAGAAGCCGTTCCGGCAGGAGGATATGCCGTATTTGCAGCGTTTTTTGAAGGCGTCTATTCGGGGTTCGGACTGGCAGTCCGAGCTGGTCGACTCAGCCGATTACCCGGTTTTGCTGGAGGAGATTGCAGCTCATTTTCCAGAAGGAATCTTTATCGTGCGGGATGAAAAAGGGACGCCCCTGGCGTTTTGCGCAGGCGTATGGCTGCATGCCTTAAGTATGCCCTTGTTGGAACGATATGCGCCTGGGTGCAGGGGGATGCTGGGCGAAGAGGCTTCTTCGCTGCATCAGCTTCCTCCGGAGGCGGCCGATACGATATTTGTGCTGTTATCCGCGGTAAATGCCGAACAGTCCCTGTATCGTCCCGAAGAGCTGGGAGCTTTGCTGATGCAGCAATGGCTGGTTCGCATGACTGGTGGTCTGCGGGGGATTTTGGCGGCGGGAGATCCACAGTTGAATTCCTTATTGTCGATCCTGGGATTCAAAACATGCGGGAAAGTTACGGGATATGCGGGCATCGAATTGACGACATGGGAGCTGGATTTTAGGCAAACGAGCTTTGATCAGTGGATTCAGCGGATCATCCGGCAAACGGAGACAGCAGCAGGACAACAGGCACATCAACGGGAGGATGGGTATCCCTCGGCCATTGATAGAAGCGTAATGAAGCAAATGCTGGAACGGCTGTTCGATCCGGATAAGCTGGAGGAACTCCCTGTCGTTCGGCGATTGGGTTGGGATGGGATGCAGGTGAGGGATATCATTCAAGGGATTCTGGCCGACGAACGTCCGATGGAACCTTTGACGCTGTTGGAGAAGGAAATTCTCATCGCCAGTTATCTGCGCAAGGACCGGAACAAAAGCCAGCTCGCAGCCTCCTTCCATATGAGCAGAGCCACCTTTTACCGTCATATGCGTTTGGCCGAAAAACATCTGGCTTTTGTGCTAAGCGATTTGATGAGGTCCGGATTCTGAGCACGCATATACTGGGGCTTCTGAACCATATTGGAACATAAAAGCGTTGCTTCATTCAGCTTGCATACTCCCATGCCTTCAATATGAAGGACTCTGGAACCTCTTCCATATCCTAGAAGATAGATACAATAAGGTCCAATGAAACGTTGGAGAGGATGCGAATGCCTAGAATACTTGTCCCGCCCGAGGTATTGATTCGGGTATCGGAGGAAGCCGCCAGGGCAGTTGAAGAACTGGAAACGACCAAGAATCGGCTGGACCAGCAGATTACGTATATGATGTCTTCGTGGGAAGGAACGACACGTTCGCGGTTTTTCGAAGATTTTCAGCGTGCCCATGGCGAAATGAATAAAACGATCGAACATCTTCGGATCATCGGCCAGGAATTGAAGACCATTGCTTTCCGGTTCATCTCAGCTGATATGCGTGAATATATCATGATTGCGGCATCGGCAGCGGGCGCTGCTAATGAACCCAAAACGTTCTGGGACCATGCTGGGGACTTCTGGCAGGGGCTGCAGACCGGGGCGAAATCCGTGGCAAATTCGGTGAAGGATACGGCTACGTCCTTGGTGGAAGACCCGCTTGGCACTGCCAAGGACATGGCCTATAATGCAACTATCGGGACGGCGGAAGAGATCATCGACACGGCGGTTTGGGGAGGCAAAATGATTTTTGATGCCGATACCCAGGAGAAATTCGCCGCAGACGTTGAGGCGTCGGGCGGTGCGTCTAATTATATGGGGCAGGCTGCCATGATCCTGGCCGGTTTGGCCACACGCCGGATCGGCGTGAAGACTCACCCGCACCTGAAGCATGATTCGGGTGGGGATGGGGGGACAGGGACACGGACAGGGACCGGGCAGGAGGGAACGGAACAATCTCCAGTCCCAACAAAGCCGGGTGGAGGAAGTAATCCCAATGATTTTGTTAACCCGCACTCTGAAAAGCACATGTTTGATCCAAGCAAGCCCTCAACCCCTAATCGTACACAATATGGTCAAAATGTTGATGTAGAGGGATTAAGGCAAGAAACCATGACTAGTCCTGATAAAGCATATTCAAACTGGCCGAATCCTAATAACCCAAACACTCAAAGAATAACTAAGTATTATAAAGAGTTTGACGGTAACATTAGTACACCTGACACGGTAACAGGAAGCCATAGAGTATTTGAAAACTTGGATGACCCTACGAGAAGTTCCCATTTTCCTTACTTTCCAAGAAAATAAATTTGGGTGGTGTAAAAATAAAATATGAACGACTTGTTGTATCATGCTTACTTATCTGAAGGTCATGAACACCATGCTTCTATTGAAGAGATTATATCAGGCGGCATAAACTTTATGACAAAATCAAACAACCGATATAGCAACGGTGGTAGGGTGAAACTTGAGATTACAGAACGGTTCAGACCTTTCAATACACCAGATTGGGTTAACTTCAGAGAAGCAGTCGGAGTAGATCTGGTTAATCGTTTTACTAAATCTTTTTGTTTCCCGGTGTTTACGGATAGGATCCTAGTCTTTGATGGAGATATTTCTCTTTCTATATACGATCAAGCATTTTATGAGGATTTGAAGGATACCGATGAAGAAGCACTGAATTTTGATACAGGTGAAAGTATTGAACATTGGATAAATTTGTATTGGGGGAGTCTGATGACACTTGAAGAATACAATGAGACAAAACCATATTCCAAGCCGGAAGTATTAGTCTTTGACTCCATTCCTAAAGAGATTATTCAAGTATGTGAATAAATTTTTGAGCGTTAACGAATGAATTCATCCACCGCCGCATCACGAAAAAGGTAGCCACCATCATCACGCAGGTTGAGGTCAGCGAGGCCGACCATAACTTCCGCGAGCCTTCGAAACCAGTGGGTTCCTTCTTCACCCTGGAGCAAGCCGAGGAATTGAAGCGCGAGCATCCCGAATGGGTGATGATCGAGGATTCGGGGCGCGGATACCGCAGGGTTGTTCCTTCGCCTGCGCCCATTGATATCGTGGAGAAGGATGCCATCCGGTCACTGATCGAGTCCGGCTGTATCGTGATTGCCGTCGGCGGAGGAGGCATTCCCGTCATCAAGACGAAGGACAATACCTACGAAGGCATCGATGCGGTGATCGATAAGGATTTTGCCACAAGTTTATTGGCGGAACAGGTGGATGCGGAAACGCTGATTATCACAACGGGCGTGCCCCAAGTATTCGTGAATTTCGGTACGCCGGATCAGAAGGCGCTGGAAGAGGTCACCGTTGACGAGATTAAACAGTATGTGAAGGAGGGGCATTTTCCGAAAGGCAGCATGCTCCCCAAAATTGAGGCGAGCCTCAATTTTCTTAAGAAGCCGGGGCGCAGAGTTATCATTACGAACCCGGAAAGCTTAAGCGATGCCATCAGGAAACAGGCCGGCACACATATTGTGAGTTAATGGTGCAAGCCGTTGGCTATGAACCGCCATAGCCACGTTTTTAGAACGAAGACCCGAGAGAGGGAAACTTTGAAAAAAAGTGCCTCTTTCGGGTTCTTTGCGTATATATTAAAAGATTACTCTTCCAAATCATAAAAAGAGGAAAAAACACCATATATTCGAATATACTCTAGAAACCATAAGAAGAGAGGGATACGCTGATGAATATGCAGACGCTAGCCGAGAAAACGAGTGCTGGCTTGTTTAACGATATCCTACAACGTGACTTTTCGCAGGACATGATTTCGGAATTGGAACAGATGAACGCAGTCCAATTGGAAAACAAATTGAAAGACATATTAGCAGTACCAATAGATATATCCAAGGAGAGAGTATTCGAATATCTTCAACTGTATTATTCAGCATCCTGGCAGAATCTCTTCACGGAGCTGAATGTGCCCCGTGCTTTAAGTCTTTTGGAAGTTGGTGCAGGCGATGTCATTTACATTCCCAAGGCTGTAGACGCCTATTCCCATGAAGCGGGGTCCTATGTGACGGCCAACCTCAACAGGGACCTGACACGAAATTTCCAGGAGAAAACGAACGGAATGGACGTGAGCATACGGGTTGTAGAGGACGATGCCGCCAATATCGGTTTATATTATCCGGAGTCCTCTTTTGACGTTGTCGCTTATCATCACGCTATTAACGATATCATCCAGACCATTATTGCTGATCGTGAGGGCATGGATACAGTAAATCAAGATTGGTGGACGATCGAACCTCTAATGCTGCAAGCGGTGATGGATTATCACCGCAAGGGTACGCTAAAAGATGCAGCGTATCAGGCGTTTATCCAAATCATAGACACAAGCTGTAAGCAGTTAAAAAGCGGAGGATATATGATATTCGATAACATTACTTATGCCGGATATGATGAAATGGGTTATTCCTCCGAATTTCACAACGACTATATACAACTGGCTAGAAGCTGGATCAGCGAAGCGAATCTAGGTCTGGAAGAGATCGAAGTCGGTTCGTATGATAAACAATGGTGGATGATATGGAGAAAAGTATGAGCTCCTTATCGAAGTCATTGTCAGGGGGGATTTAGTAGTGAGTAAGCCGGCTATGCAGGTCGCTCTGGTCGTCGGGCCGGATTGCGATATGGAGAGCCAAGCCGTAAGGGCGGCTCTGGAGTATTTCGGGGTGCGCGTCTTTACATACTGGATCGGGAGGCCGAATGATCTGATCTCCGTATTGCCAGGCGATGATCTGTATGAAGGCACCGATATGATGTTGTTGAACTTTCACGGGGACGAGGGCAGCTTGATCATGCCGGAGCTCGGCGAAGAGGTATACGAGGAGGATGAGCCGAGGGGCGGCTTCGGGCCAGGCGAGATTATGCGATATGCGAAGCTGGACGGGAAGGCAGTCATCGCGAACGGCTGCTCGCTGGGGGATCCAGCACTGGCCGACGCTTTCCTGGAGCGGGGCTGCCGGATGTATATCGGGCCGGATGACTATCCGGACGGCAACGATGCGCTGATGTTCGTTCTCCGGCTGATCTATGAGATCGTTCAGCAGGGACGGGACGTGAAGGAAGCCTTTGCGCAAGCGGTGGCGATGAGTGGCGAGCTATCCATGTACCGGCTGTATGAACGACAGGAATCATAGATAAAGATTCTACACCCCTGCTGAAGCTGGCAGGGGTGTGGTGTGTGTGCAAATATAAGTACGATAGAGTACCTCTAGTATCTAGGTTCCCCGTTCTATCCATTCTTCTCCTCGAAATATTCCTGATACTGGCTCGGCGTGACGTGGGCATACTTCTTGAAGATGCTGATAAAATACTTGTAATCACTGAATCCGATATCCTGCGCGATGGTATAGACCTTGTTGTCGCCTGACTTCAGTAACTCGATCGATTTCTGGATGCGGTAACGGTTAAGAAATTCATTGAAGGTATAGCTTGTCTCTGCCTTGAATTTCTGGTTCAGGTAATAGGCGCTTAAGCCGAGCTCTTCCACGAGGTCATGAATGCTGATCTTCTTGGCATAGTTCTCCTGTACATAGGCGATCATTTTGGACACGTATTTCGAGGTTTTGGTTTCCTTCTCCAGAAATTTGCTGTTCAAAATCTCTTCTTTTTCCTGCGGATGATTCGAAATCACTTCATATTTGCGGATTAAATCCACTTTGGCTTTGGCTGATTCGAGTGCCGTTACCAGCTGTTCATCCTCTAAGGGCTTCACCAGAAATTCGGTGACGCCTAACTGGAGTGCCTGCTGCGCCAGGTGGAATTCATTATAGCCGGAGATAATGATGCTGCTGAAGGTATGCTGCCGGAGTCCTTCCCGAATCATCGAGATGCCGTCCATGATCGGCATGGTGATGTCGGTTATGACGATATCCGGCTTCAGCTCGCAGATCTTCTCGTAGCCGTCCTGTCCGTTCAGTCCTTCTTCAATAACGATGCAATCGTATTGAACCCAATCGATGCTGAACCGGATGCCCCGGCGAATCATATCCTCATCTTCGACCAGCAGTACTTTAAACATGATATTCACTCCATTCGTAAGGAATCGTAAGGACGACACAGGTGCCTGTTCCTTGCGTGCTGTCAATATGGATGCCGGACGCTTCGCCATATAGAAGCACCAAACGGCGATGAACGTTGTACAGCCCGATATGCTGCGTCGTGTTTGTCTGGCTTTGCAGAATCTGGTTCACTTCCTGCAGTCTCTCTTTACTCATACCTTGCCCGTTATCGCGAACCTCGAGAATGAGCTTGCCGGCGGAGGTGTAGATGTTAATCTCGATCAGCACATTACTTTGATTCTCATACCCATATTTGATAGCGTTTTCGATAATCGGCTGCAGCAGAAGCTTGGGAACGTATACATCCAGCGTTTCCTCCGCTACGGTAATCCGATAGTCCAGCCGGTCATTGAACCGGATTTGCTGCAGCTTCAGGTAATCCCGGACATAATTCATGTCATTCTTCAGCTGGACGCTGCGATCATGTCCGATGCTGTAACGAAGCAAACGGGATAGAATCAGCACGATCTCCTGGGCTTGATTCGCGTCAATCTTTATGGCATAGCGCAGTGTTTCGAGCACATTAAAAATAAAATGCGGATGAAACTGCGATTGCAGCTGCTTCACCTCAATAATCGTGCGGAGCTCCGACAGCTCTTTATTTTTCTCGATCAATTCCTTCAGCCGATCCAGCATCACGTTGTACTCATTGCCGAGTATTTGAAACTCGTCATTCGTCTGAATGTCGACATAGCCGTTGAAGTTCCCTTCGCGCAGCTGGGCCAAAGCGTGTATGAGTTTATCGATCGATTCGGAATTGCGCGCCGACATTTTGTTCGCCAGGAACTGGATCAAGACCCACAGCAGCAGGCTGGCCGCAAGGACAAAGAAAGAAACCGTATAATAGGTGTACTGCTCCGATTTGTAGGAATTCAGCGTAATGACTTGAATCGGCGTGCCAGGAATTCGTTTGGAATATTTGTAGTACTTGCCCCCGTTCAGCAGAACATGTCCCTTGTTATCGACCTTGGGGTTGAATTTGTTGAGCACGCCTTTGGTCACATTGCTTGTCGTGGCAATAATGGTGTTGTGTTCATCGGTGATCAGGGCGATTTCATTGTTTTGCTCGAAAATCACCTTCTGGATGTCCGATTCGTACAGCTGATAGATGATATAGCCTATCGTCTGCTGGTCCTTCACGATGGCTTTGCCGAACGTGTAGCTCGTATCGCGGTCATGCGAATAGCGGAAGCTGTTCATTTCGGTTAGCGTGTCGCCGGGCCGCTGTTCAATCCGGTGAATGAGGTTGCCGAAGGCAAAATTGGAGTACAGCGCATCCGCCGGGGCTGAACTGGCCAGGAAGACGCCATCCGTATTGACTATATGAAAAATACTCTTGATCTTCTGCCGATTGTTGAAATCATAGAACTCGGAATATACTTGTTCGCTGCCCAGATGGGAGCTTACATAGTTGATCACGGTGGGAGATTCGGCCATCCGATGAATCTCCTCGTCATACTGCCGATATACGCCGGATATGGACTGGCTGATGGACTGGGCGGCTTCGGTCGTTTTTTGGGTTAAGTTCAAACGGCCGTTCATAATCGTGAACGCCAAGAACAATACGATTAAGATGGAGAAGGGGATCATCGTATAGACGCGAAACAAATGACGGGTGGATTCCTTGAAATTACGATAAGGTGTTGGTTTCATGCTGCCCTCCATCTGCGATAGGACCTCGATCCTATTATACTGACTCGCGGTTAACCGCAGATAATCCAAATACATCCAAGCGGCCCTTCATGCTGCAGGCGCCGGCTTGGATGTAGGTCTACGATATGATTACATTTCACATCTACATGGAAACTTCCTTTTGTCCGGAGAGCTTCAGGAAAACGAGCAGCGACACGACCGTAATGACGGTAAGAATCGTGGACAGTGCCGCAGCCACGCCGTAGTTTCCTCGAATGACCTCCGTGTATATAGCAACCGTGACGGTCTTGGTTTTGCCTGTATACAGAATGATCGAAGTGCTTAATTCGGTAATGATGGTAATCCAGCTCAGGATCGCGCCGGAGACGACGCCTGCCAGCATCATCGGAAGCGTAATCCTGAAGAACGTCTTCATCTGGGAAGCGCCCAGGCTGATCGCCGCTTCTTCGATCCCGTCGTTAATCTGGTGCAGAATGGCTGCGCTGGAGCGTATCGTATAGGGCAGACGCCGGATGACAAACGAGATGATCATGATGACGGCCGTTCCGCTTAACGCCAGCGGTTTATTGTTGAACGTGATCAATAGGGCGATCCCCAGTATGGAGCCGGGAACGATATACGGGAACATCGTGAAGATATCCAGCGTATTCGTCAATGCATTCTTTCTTCGAACGGTTACGTAAGCAATCAGTATCGCCAACAGGATAATGACGACCAGGGAAACGATAGCCAGGAAGAACGTGTTCAGAATGACGCCGCCAATATTACTGAAGGCATCCCGGTAGCTTTGGAGCGAGAACCCTTCAACGAAAATTCTGCCGTTGGATTTCAGGAACGAAGTATAGATGACATAAAGCTGCGGCAGCAGCGCGATTAACGTATACAGATAGATAACCGCATGAGCCGCGATATTGCCGATGCCCTTCTTCTTCTTGGCTTCGATCGGATGCAGTGCGCTCATCGTAAAGGATTTGCGATTGGCTACGAATTTTTGCAGCAGGAATATCGTGGTGGCGAACAGAACGACAATGACGCTGATCGCCGCCGCAAAGCCGTCATCGCCGCCGACCTCACTGATGAACTCGTTAAAGATCAGCACGGGCACGGTCTTGTATCCCTCGCCGATCAGCATCGGCGTACCAAAATCGGCGAGCGCGCGCATGAAGACGAGCAGGCCGCCTGCCAGCAAGGTTGGCGTAATGAGCGGGAGGAGCACTTTGCGCATTTTGGCTAAGCCTGTATAGCCCATGCTCTCGGCAGCTTCCATCAGCGATTGGTCCATATTCTTGAGTGCGCCTGATACATACATGAAGATCAGAGGGACCATCTGCAAGGTTAAGACCACTAAGATCCCCGTAAATCCGTAGATATCCGGCATCGTAATGCCGAATGTGCTGCTGACGAATTTCGTAATGACGCCGCTTCTTCCGAGCAGCAGGATCCAGGAGTAAGCGCCAATGAACGGAGCCGACATCGACGAGATCAGAATCAGTACGCGAATGGCCGAGCTGCCTTTGATCTTCACCGTAGCCATGATATAAGCCAGCGGCGTTGCGATAATCGCGGCAAGCAAGGTTACGCTGACGGTCACCTTAACGCTGTTGAACAGGGCATTCAAATAGTAGGGCTTACTGAAAAATTTCGTGAAATAGGCAAGGGAAAAATCGCCTGTCGTGCCATTGTACACACTTTTGAACAGCATCGTAAACAATGGCAGGGCCAGAAACAGAATATAGAACACAAAGATCAGTAACGAAATGTTGGTCCAGACATCGAATCGTTTGCGCGTCTCTCTCATAGCCGGGCGCCCCTTGTATAGTTCAGTTCGCCGGTCGCATCATAGACATTAATTTTATCTTGTTTCACCTTGAGATAGATGACTTGGCCAGGCTCGAGGATATGGGACGTTTTCGATTCCTGCGTGATCTCCACGCGTTGACCGGAAGCCAAGTCTACAAAATAATGGGTGTTCTGCCCCAAAAATACGCTGTGTACGATTGTTGCTTTCATGCCGGTCTGGTCCTCGGTCAGTATGAACTCTTCCGGCCGAACCGAGATTTGAACGTTTAGCGTATCTGCCTTGGCATCGGATTTCGGAACCTCGATGTTAGACAGCTCCTCCATATAGCCGGAGCCGAATTGCAGGGCATAGCTGCCTGCGGATTTCGTTATATTGCCCTCAAGAATGTTGGTCCGACCGATAAAGGTTGCAACGAATACGTTTGCAGGACGCTGGTAAATTTCCTGCGGCGTTCCCAGATGCTGAATCACGCCGGATTTCATGACCGCGATGCGGTCGGAAACCGCCATGGCCTCCTCCTGATCATGCGTGACGTAGACGGTGGTAATTCCGACTTCCCGCTGAATGTCTTTAATCGCGTTACGCATGTCGACCCGAAGCTTGGCATCCAGGTTGGATAGAGGCTCATCCATCAGCAGGACGTCCGGCCGGATGACGATGGCTCTGGCTAGCGCAACGCGCTGCTGCTGGCCGCCGGACAGGTTCTTCGGCATGCGGTCTTTATAGGGCTCGATCTGAACGACCTTTAGGATGTCATCAACCTTGGCGTTAATCTCGGCCTTGGATAATTTCCGATTCTCCAGCCCGAACGCGATGTTTCCTTTGACGGTTAGGTGAGGGAAGATCGCATAGCTCTGAAAAACCATCCCGATATTCCGTTTGCCCGGTTCCACCTGGTTAATGACGCGCTCGTTAAAATGTATGGTTCCGCCTTCAATGCTGTTGAAGCCGGCAATCATGCGCAGCAGTGTCGTCTTGCCGCACCCGGAAGGCCCGAGAAGGGTGAAGAATTCACCCTTCTTGATCTCCAGGGACAGCTCGGGAATGACGGTTGTGTCGCCGTATTTTTTGATTAAGTCTTGAATGGTTATGGTTACGCTCATGGTTGTCACCTGATTCTATAGTTTATTTAACGCTAGTGAACAAATCGACATAACGCTCAACGATCTCGGATTTATGCGCGCTGACATAGTCCGTGTCTTCATCGATCATGTGGATCTCTTCATAAGGCTTCATGTGGTCGCCAAGCTTGGTACCCTGGCGAAGCGGGCGGTTCGTTAATTGCGTGCCGAACGCATCCTGGGCTTCCTGGGACAGGATGAAGTCGATGAATTTCTTGGCGTTGTCCATGTGCGGCGCATCTTTGATGATGGCGGATCCCGCATCCAGGAATACGGCGCCTTCTTTCGGATACACGATTTCGACCGGTGCGCCGTTCTTTACATAGGTGCTGGAAGGGTCTTCGTAAGTAAGGCCGACTACGTATTCGCCGTCCGCCACGCTTTTGTGGACGGCGCCGGAACCGCTGGCGATTTTGCCGTCCAGGTTCTCGATCAGTTGACCGACATAATTCCAGCCCTGCTCACTCTCATAATCGCCGCCCATGGCTTTCAGCATGTTCGTTAACTGTGCGAAAGCGGAGCTGGAGCTAGCCGGGTCGGCGGAAGCAATCTTCCCTTTAAGCTGCGGGTTCAGCAAATCCGCATAACCTTCGATTTTGATATCGCCGATCAGGTTTTTGTTCACGAGCAGCACGCTGCCATCCGAGATATAAGGGGTAGCGAAGCCCGATGTATTGCGGTGTCCTTCCATTAAATTCTTGTCTTCAGGCGATACGTAAGGCTCGTATAAAGCTTCGTTTTCGCGGAAACCGGCCATCGAACCGCCGAACATCACGTCAGCGTATGGGTTCTGCTTCTCAGACTGTAAGCGCTTAATAATTTCGCCGGTGCCAGCCGTTACCAGCTCAACCGTTATCCCGGTCTGCTTCTCGAACATCGGAATGATGGTCTTGATGATCTCCTCGCTGTTTGGACTGTAGATCACGAGTTTATTCGACGAACCCGAATCGGACTCGCTGCTTGCGCAACCGCTCAGCGCCCCTATAATGAGCACGCAGGTTAACAGTAAAATCGACAGCTTTTTCATGTGAAATCCCCCTTGAACAAAGTTCATTTCGTAATTGCATGTTCATTGTAGCAAGCTTGGTACCGTTTACATAATCCCATAATCCGCAAACATCGTCTAAAATTCGCAACCTATTTTCGATTAGAATGAAATCCGAACCGGCATATTTTAAAGAATTCTTTTAGATCTGTTAGGGCAAGATATGGTTTGGAGCAACGTCCGGCAAGATGGAGCTGTTCCTGTCACAAATTTCAAAGGAGTGAGATGGATGGCTAATAAAAACGATCGTAATCATAAGGCTGATTCTGACCGCGACACGACCAACATGGGCGTTGACGCTGGAGAAGCAATCGGAACAGCGGGCGGCGGCGTCGTGGGTGCTGCTGTAGGTTCCATACTGGGTCCGATCGGCACGATTGCCGGTGGTATCGCAGGCGCAGCATTGGGTAACAAAGCTGGCGAGGCTGCAGAAAATGACGACAACGATTCAAAATAAACGGCGTTAACACTACCATCTGCACGAGTAAAATAAGGGGGCCTGGGGAAATCCAAGTGTGCCCTAAATTATTTGTAGCTGTATGGTTTGACAAAGAACCGCGCTCCTGCGCGGTTCTTTCATTTTACATATAAGTTCTATGTAGCGGTAAACTTCAATTCCCTTCGCTTGACATACGACTACGTGATGTAGTAGGTTATAATCACTACACGATGTAGTAATAAGTTCGTTATGGACGCATAACGACGTAAAGAGGTGTTCACCGTGAACCAGGTTCAAAAATTATCGGATACTGAAATGGAACTAATGGAGGTGATTTGGGAGAGCACTCCGCCTGTCACATCCACCGAATTGCTCGCACTGTTTGCCCAGAGAGGAAGAGAATGGAAGGCACAGACCATGTCCACCTTCCTGTCGCGTTTGGTGGACAAAGGGGCACTTACGGCTACGAGGGATGGACGGACCAATAAATATACGCCGCGAATTTCGCCTGAAGATTATAAGCTGATGGAAGCGCAGCACGTCCTGGACGGATTATATCAAGGCTCGGTTAAAAACCTAATTTCGGCTTTGTATGACGGCGAAAAGCTTTCAGATGAAGATATTGCAGAGCTGAAGCAATGGTTCTCGCAAAAGTAGGGGGTGCTTATGAATACTATTCTTGAATTGCTGTTTACCCTTACCGTTGCCGGAAGTGCCGTTGTAGCCTGCATTCTTGTACTGCGTATCGTATTCATCAATACCTTTCCTACAAAGTGGCGCTATGGAATTGGCAAAATGGCAGTGGTCTTTTATCTTTTACCTGTCGTCCTTGGTATTCAGTGGATCTCACCGCTTTTTACATTTAGTGCAGTTCCCGTTGTGAACGAGTTGCCTTCAACTGTGCAACATGCGCTGCCCGGTCCATATTCAGGGACTGGTTTGGAGCCGCTTATTCCGGCAAAGACCATCTCAGTAAACGTAGCCCTGCCCCTTATTGTCTTATGGGCACTCGGCGCTATAGCTTTTGCTGCATGGCAGATGTATTGTTATCGCAGATTTTTAAAGAAACTTGAACATTCGCGTGTCACCGTTCCGATAAGCAGCGAAGCAGCGAAACTGCTTTCCTTCATCAAGGAAGCCATTGGTGTGAAAAGCAGCGTCGGACTTGCCTACAGCTCCATCATTCGGAGCCCTGTTCTTGTCGGCCTGTGGAAACCTACCATTTATCTCCCTATAGAGAATACCGTTAACATGGACATGGTAATCCGTCATGAATTGATCCATCTGAAACGGAAAGATTTATGGGTCAAAGCGTTCACGCTCGGAGCAAGCGCCCTACATTGGTTTAACCCTTTGGTGCACATTCTTCGCAAGGACCTTCATATATGGAGCGAGCTGTCTTGCGATGAAGAAGTCGTGAAAGAGATGTCCTATGCCGAGCGGAAACGCTATGGGGAGACGATTTTAAGCGTCATGGCAGGGTCAAGGAATTTACCCGTGCAATTTATTGTCTCCTTATCCGGTGACGGCAAACAATTGAAAAGGAGATTAATGATGATGCTGAATGTAAAGAAACAAAAAAAGAAAACAATGTATCTCACGTTAACAGGGGTGTTTTTGGTTGCTGTAATTAGCACATCAGCAGCGGCATGGGCTTCTAGCAATACGCCTAAAGTCATTGAAAATGAGGCTGGTCATGCAGAAGCTCAACCAACAGAAGCGGCCCCTAGAGCGGTACCTTCTGAAGTCGTAGTTGAGAATAAAGGAAGCCATGTCATGGATTATCCCAAAGAAGCTCGTCCTGAAGCTGCTGCTGAGAATGGAGGAGAGGATGTTGTGGCTTATCCGGAAGAGGCTCGTCTTGTGGCTGTCGCTGAAGGAAGCCATGTCGTGGATTATCCCAATGAAACTCGTCCTTCAGCTGTAGTTGAGCAAGAAGGAAGCGATGTTGTGGATTATCCAACAGAGGCTCGCCCTGCAGCTGTAGTTGAGAGCGAGGGAAGCAATGTTGTGGATTATCCAACAGAAGCTCGTCCTGCAGCAGTTGTTGAGAATGAAGGAGACGATGTTGTAGATTATCCGCAAGAAACTCGTCCTGTAGACCAGGGTTATAAGTCTCATCCAAACGAGACCCCACGAATACTTCCATTACGATAAGATCCACGACGCTTGAAGAACTTGCTGAGTGTGATTGATGCTGATAAGTGACGCATTCAAACATAAACGATGAACGTTAATTAGAGCAAAAACGAAAGAAGAGGGTTCTCCCTCTTCTTTCACTTTATATAGAATGGCATCAGATCGCATTGATAGCTGTAGCTGTAAATGCCAGCCTATGGTACGATGTGAAGGATTGGCAAGCGAGCAAGCTGGCAAATCGTCATACGATCATAGACATGGGATTGGGGATAACATCTTGAGGACGTTTAAGAAAGTTTACATAGAAATTACGAGCATTTGTAATTTGGCCTGCACGTTCTGCCCGCCGACGGAGCGCAAGGCCAACTTCATTAAAGTGGAGGACTTTGCGAGAAGATTGGATGAGATCAAGCCGCATACGAGTTACATTTATCTGCATGTGAAGGGAGAGCCGCTGCTTCATCCGAAGATCGACGAGCTGCTGGATATCAGCCATGAGAAGGGGTTCAAGGTCAACATCACGACCAACGGCACGTTGATCGCGAAGAACCGGCATAAGCTGCTGGGCAAGCCGGCGTTGAGACAGATGAACTTCTCGCTCCACAGCTTTGACGGACATGTCGGCTCCACGGACCGTGAGGGATATTTGCGGGACATCCTCTCTTTTGTGCGGGATGCGGAGGAGCATAAGGTCATCTTCTCCTTCCGTTTGTGGAATTTGACGCAGGACAACCAAACGAACCTGGAGAAGAGCCGAAACCGCCAGACGCTTGAAATTTTGGAGCAGGAATTCAATTTGGACTACCGCATCGAGGAAAAGGTTGAACCCGGCGGTGGCGTAAGGGTAGCCGAACACGTCTACCTGAACCAGGATTATGAGTTCCAGTGGCCGAGCTTGTCGGCCCCGGAGGATGACGGCAAGGGCTTCTGCCATGCGCTGCGCAGTCAGGCGGCGATTCTTGTAGACGGGACGGTCGTGCCTTGCTGTCTGGACGGGGAAGGGGTCATTAACTTGGGCAACCTTCATCAGAAGTCCTTCTCGGACATCGTGGATGGGGAGCGGGCGAACAACCTCGTGGACGGATTTTCGCGCCGGGAAGCGGTTGAGGAATTATGCAGAAAATGCGGATATCGACAGCGGTTTGGGGCTTGAAACGGAGGCGGAGGAAAATTCCGCTTCTTTTTTTATGCCGATCTATGGTATCGTTATATGTTATGACGTAAAGGAACGGCTTGTGGAAACTCGATGATGAGATGCCCCATCTTACGTGATGCGAAAAATATAGATATTTACCATAAAGGAGATCCCATGACATTTGAAGATTTAAATATATCCCCTGTCATTCTCAAGGCTTTGGCCAAGGAGAATTACAAAGCGCCGACGCCTATTCAGGCTCAGGCGATCCCGGCTGTGCTGGCCGGCAGAGATTTGCTGGGCTGCGCCCAGACCGGAACGGGGAAGACCGCCGCTTTTTCGGTGCCGATGATCCAGCTGTTGAATCAGCAACCCCCTAAACCGGGCATGGGACGCCGCATTCGCGCATTGGTGTTGTCGCCGACCCGGGAGCTTGCCCTGCAAATTTCGGATAACGTCAAAGCCTACAGCCAGTTCACCAAACTGCGTTCGACGGCCATTGTTGGCGGCGTTTCGCAGAAGACGCAGGAACGTGCGCTTCAGCAAGGGGCGGACATTCTGATTGCGACCCCAGGCAGGCTGCTGGATCTCATGAATCAGAAGCACGTCGATTTACAGCATGTGGAGATTTTGGTGCTGGATGAGGCCGACCGGATGCTGGATATGGGCTTCATCCATGACGTGAAGCGAATCATCGCCAAAATGCCGAGCAAAAAACAAACGCTGTTCTTCTCGGCCACGATGCCTGCGGAAATCACCCAGCTTGTCCAAACCTTGCTGCACAATCCCGTAAAAGTCGAGATCACGCCGGTCTCCTCTACGGCCGAACGGATCGAGCAATCGGTGTACCTGCTGGAAACCGGGAATAAGCAGCAGCAATTGAATGAGCTGATGAAGGACCCGTCCATCGTGTCGGCATTGGTCTTTACCCGTACGAAGCGGGGAGCTGACCGGGTTGCGCGCGGACTGAACAAGGTGAATATTACGGCTCAGGCCATTCACGGCGACAAATCGCAAACCAGCCGCCAGACGGCGCTCAACAATTTCAAAAGCGGGGCGACCCGCGTCCTGGTGGCAACGGATATCGCCGCGCGCGGGATTGACATCGACGAGCTGTCGCATGTCATTAACTTCAACCTCCCGAACATTCCGGAAACGTATGTGCACCGGATTGGGCGCACGGGGCGCGCGGGACTGAGCGGGACGGCGATATCGTTCTGCGAAGTGGACGAGGTTCCTTTTCTTCGGGATATCGAGAAGCTAATCGGAAAGTCCATTCCGGAAGTGAAGGACCATGACTTCCCGATGTCCGGGGCGTTAAGAGCCGCCAAGGTGGACCCGACGCCAAAATCCGGCTCGTCCAAGCCCGGCAAAGGCAAGTCAGCTGCATCGAGACCTGCTAAACCGAAGGCGGATGCGGCCCGCAAACCAAAGGCCGACGCGGCACGCAACCCGAAGACGGGTGCACCCCGCCAATCCAAGACGAACTCGGCGCGTAAGCCCATGACGGAAGCCATCACGAATCCATATTCAGAAATGGCACGCAAGCTGAGTTCGGAAGCAGCTTCGAATCCTAACAACGGCCAGGCTCGGAAACGCAAGTCCGGCGGATTCAACAAGGGAAGCAGAGCCGGCAGACCCTCATAAGCGATAGCGGCGAATGGGGGAAATTCCATGATAAAAAGCACCCTTTTCCACCTTGTGAAGTGGAAGGGTGCTTTTTTTGATGCCGCATGTGAGCTATTCGCTCTTTCTCCCCGCAAGAAACAGAAACAACGGAATTCTGCGCCGGCGCTCATAGGTTTCCTCGTTTGCAAAATACGCTCGCACAGGATGGGACTCCCTTAAGTGCTCCACGATAAAGCCGGCTTCCTGCATCGCCCGGAAGTAATCCTCGACGGTTCGATGGTACTTATGAACGGTGCCGCCGAGCCATTGCTGCTCCCGGTAGCCTTGGATGAAGTAGTTGTCCACCACCCAATTCGTTCTGGTGCCGGACGGCTGCAGCGTGGAGGTAATGACGGGATGCTCGACGGAGAAGACGAACCTTCCGCCTGGCTTCAAGCTCTGGTGAACGCTTCGAAAGATATCCCCGATATCCTGCAGATAATGAAGAGCGAGCCTGGAGATTACCGCATCATAGGTATCGCTCGGATAAGCATAGTCCTCCATCTGCATGTGCAGAACGGTTCCGCTCTTGTAATCGGCCAGGCTGCTCGAAGCGGCTTCCGCCATGTTGCGGGAGCCCTCGATTCCGGTATAGGAGGCACACCCTTGTTGAAGCAGTTCCACGCCGAAGCCGGCATCCCCGCATCCCAGGTCCAATACATGAAGGCCCGCGATATCCCCCACCAGCTGCTGGATGACGGGCTTCTCCAACGTATCGTTGGCATTCTCCTGCCACTGCCGCCGTTCCATGTATTTCTCGAAATTCTTGTCGTTGTCGTAAAAATCGGATCCGTGATAGCTCATAGACGCCTCCTTCGGATAACAGCCTAATTCATCTTGATGTACTGTACCACATCGCAGACGCCATATGAACGAATAAGCCGGAAAAAAATATTATTTCATCAAGGTATTGATATTTGCCGAGTTCTTTTGCGTTCGTTGAGCGGATCGTTCCTCACGGAACAGGATCCATGTCACCACGAGAATATAACCTACAGTGCCGATATGAATCCACGCGCTGGCCGGAGCTGCCCCGTCACTACGCAGAACTAACATGGCATCTACAATAGGCATCTCGATGCTGAGGATGGACAGGACGATGAGCACTCTACGCATGCGCAGTAACAATAGTGCCCCAATGATCAGGCCGATATATAAATCGCGATTGGCCTTGATGTAGATGATGGCTGTATCCGATGGGTGGAAAAGAGTCAAACCAAAGCCTTGAATGGCAGCCTCCGGCTGAATAAACGCATTGGTTCCTAGAAACAGCACAAACAGCGACAGTGAAGCGACCAACCAGTAGGAATAAGAATGCGGACCCCAATTCCGCGATGTCCAAGAATTGCTGGAACCATATGAATTCATAACATAGCCCTCCTATTTTTTTCGATAGCTTCCAAGCTGCGGTATAACGTATTCTGTCATGCTCCGGTTTGCATTGACTTTAGACTAACATGCGACATAGAATCTTGATAAGAACGCACTTTCGAGTAAGGAGCTTACTTTAAAGTAAGCCATAGAGGAGGGCTGATATGAAAACATCTGCCAGGTCTGTCGTTAGCGAGTGTCCCATTGAAACGGTCATGCATGTACTAGGCGGGAAGTGGAAGCCTCTGATCCTATGGCATCTGATGGAATCCGCCAAACGCTTCAGCGATTTGGAAAAGGACATACCCGAGGTAACGCAGAAGATGCTGGCCCAGCATCTGCGCGAATTGGAGAGTGACGGGCTCGTCGTTCGGACCATACATCCCTCGGTTCCGCCAAAAGTCGAATATGCTCTGAGCGAATATGGAATCACGCTGCTGCCCGTGCTGGAATCGATGTGCAACTGGGGGACGATTCATAATCGAATAGCCGCAGGAAGTTTCTGTGATGCAAAAATGAAATAAAGGATTTATTCTGGCATCCGACAATAGGCTCGTATCAAGCGGAAAATAGGCTGTTGGAGGAGGGAGGACATGTTTATCGTCAACGTGGAAGGAGCCGTGCATAAGGACGGGCAGTGGCTGATGATAACGCGCAGCTTGAAGGAAGAGAACGCCGGCGGAACGCTTTCGTTCGTGGGAGGCAAGGTCGACAAGGAAGGCAGCACGCTGGATATTCTGGAGCGCACGGTAAAGCGGGAGCTTTACGAAGAAGTCGGGGTCGAGGTGAAGGAAAGCGTTACGTATGTCTACAGCTCTTCATTTGTCACGGGCGATGGACGTCCCGTCATCAATATAGTGTTCTTGTGCGAGTATGATCAAGGAACGCCGTATTGCAAAAGCCCGGACGAGGTCGATTCGGTGCAGTGGATGACGCTGTCGGAAATTAGGGATCATCCCCAGACACCGCCGTGGACGATGGAGAGCGTGCAGCGGGCGGAGGAGGCGCGAAGGAAGCTCAAATAAGCATGGTTTTCGAAAAGAAAAATCCTAAGAAACGGGGGAAGGGTATGAGCAGCCTATTGCAGGTTCGAGTTACCGGAATTTTGATCGAAGACGAACGGATTCTGCTGGTCAAACAGAGCGTTTCGTCAGAACGCGGCTGGTCTCTTCCGGGAGGAAGGGTAGAGCAAGGGGAAACGCTGGAGGAAGCCATGATTCGGGAAATGGAAGAGGAGACCGGGCTTGTTACAAAAGTGACGAAGCTTCTGTATTTATGCGATAAGCCGGATTCATCGCCATCCCTCTTGCATATTACGTTTTTGCTGGAACGCTTGGAGGGGGAAATCCGCCTCCCGACGAATGAGTTCGATCTCAATCCTATCGGCGATGTGGTCATGGTCCCGATCGCAGATTTAGCAAACCACGGGTTTTCCGAGAAGTTTATGACGATCGCTCAGCGCGGATTTCCGGAGTCAGGAAGCTATCAAGGGCTCAAGCGCAATATTGGATTATAGGGAGGTGCCGATCCTATGAAAAAAATATACATCGTACGCCATTGCCAAGCGGAGGGACAAGCGGCGGATGCTCCGTTAACCGAGCAGGGGGTTCAGCAATCGCTTGAACTTGCTGAATTTCTGCACGACAAAGGGATTGACCGTATTGTTTCAAGTTCTTATCGCAGAGCTCACGACACCATTACACCTTTGGCTGATCGCATAGGCGTGGCCGTTGTGCTGGATGAGAGGTTGACCGAGCGAATACTGTCGGGCCAAAATGCTCCTGAATGGCGGGAGATGCTGCGCAGAACCTATCTGGACTTGTGCTTTGAAGGCGGAGAATCAAGCCGTACAGCCATGCATCGTGCGGTAAGCGTAGTTCATGATGTCCTGCAGAGTTCAAGCCGGAATGCCGTTATCGTATCCCATGGCAATCTGATCTCGCTTCTGCTGAAGCATTACGATAATCAGATCGGCTTCAACGAGTGGGAGGCTTTCTCCAATCCCGACGTGTATAAGCTCAGCTTCCGTTCAGATGTACCGGAGATTCAGCGGATATGGAATTCGTAGCCACGAAAGAAGGCGTATGTAAAAAAGACTTCATAAGCATTTATTCCCTATATTTGGCGATGGCCCGTCCCCTATAATGGAGTTGCACGGATATTCGGCTTGTCCATCCTAAGGATTGAGCTTCGCATAACAAAGAATAATCGCGGCGGAGGCAAGCGGTGTGCATGGGTTCGAAATACCATTGGAGATTATGAAATAAAGGGGATATGAACCATGGCCAAAACAAAACGGGGCCGCGCACTATGGAACATGCCATCGCGCGGCCGCGGCACATGCCCGGTATGCAGCACGTCGCGCATCAAACTTCTCTACGTCGCCAACAAATCGGACGGCACGGCACTGAAGGTATGCAAACGATGCCAGAATGCCGATCAGTCCAGAGTGGACGCAGCGGTAGTGTAAGAAGCGGCTTAGCTGATATCTAGGTCAACAGCAACAGAGCAATCGTGTTTCGTACGTGTAGCCGCAACATCCGGAAAACCCGTTCCTTCATGAAGAAGGGCGGGTTTTTTATGGTGCCATGGCCTTCATTCTCCATGAGGAGGTTTACTTTGTAATCCGGATGGTTTAACATCTGATTTAACAAACTATAAATTAGATGGATGTTAAATTTATATAAGGAGTTGAGCTAAACCCGTGCAATTGGATAAGGTGGTCAGTTATCACAAGGCGCTCGCAGACCCGACCCGAATCAAGATGCTCATCCTGCTTGCGGAAGGCGAAATGAACGGCCAGCTTCTGGCCGAGAAGATTGGCGTCACGCCGGCTACGATTACGCACCACGCGGCGAAGCTGCGGGAAGCGAGTCTCATCAACGAACGCAGGGACAAGAACACGATCTTTTTTTCGCTGAACGATTACTTTATTAAGAACAGTGCGACAGCGACGGAGAATCTGATTTACCAAAGAGTCCGGCCCGGGGGCGTAACGGAAAGCTTGCAGGAAGAGGAGCAGCGGATGAGGGATTCCGTAATCAAGAACTTCTTCACCTCCGACGGGAAGCTGAAGAGCATCCCTGCCCAGCTGAAGAAGAAACTCATCGTGCTTACGCATATGGTATCCCGGTTGGAGAAGGGACGGAAGTACAGCGAGAAGGAAATGAACGAGTTTATCAAGGAATATCATGAAGACTTTGCGACGATCCGGAGGGAGTTTATCATGCATCACTTCATGTTCCGGGACAATGGGGTGTATGAGCTCAATCCGCAGAAGATGTGGGCACAGTGGGAGGATCTGTCCTAATGAAAGAACATTTGCCGCTATCCCATCAACGGATCGAGGATGCCAAAGCGGGGGATTTTGATGCCTACCGGATGATCGTCAACGAGTATTCCAATGCCCTGTTATCCGTTGCGTACAGCGTGCTGGGGGATTTCCACGAGGCACAGGATGCGGTGCAGGAAGCATTTCTGAAGTGCTATCGCAACCTGCATACGCTGAACGACCCAGCGAAGCTGGGCAGCTGGCTGTATGCGATAACGCGCCGGACCAGCCTCGATTTTGCCAAACGAAGCAAGCAGGCTCTCCCCCTGCACGAAACGACTCCAGCAGCGGACAATATCACGCCATGGCTGGAACAATATGTGATCCATGATTCCGTCTGGGGAGCCTTGCAGGGATTGGAGGAGAAGAGTAAATCCGTTGTCGTGCTGCACTACTTAAGCGAGTGGTCCATGAAAGAGATTGGACAGTTCCTTAACATGTCGGTATCTGCGGTTGAAAGCCGAATACGACGTGCCAGAGAAGTTTTGAAACAGCATCTTGCCCGTGACTTCGAGCATTATTTCCTTACTCACCGTTTGGGGAGGGATTTCGAGCAGCAGGTCTCGGAACATGTCCTTAAGCGAGCCGGTCATTTCTATATTCCAGTCACGGATAAGGGGCAGGCCACCGCCTGGTTTATCCTGCATTTTCATCTGGGAACCAGCAGGCACGGCAATCCGGTGCTGGAATCCGGACAGGAATTGTATTTGCTCGAGTGTCAGCGCCACGCCCCGGCGAGCATGCCTGTACTCACGTTCGAAGTAGCGAGCGTTGGGGAGTTAGTGCAGCGGCTGCATCAACAGGGGATTGGAATGGAGCCGATCCGGGAAGATGCTTTATTCGGCAAATTGCTGGTATTCTATGATCCCGACGGCAATAAGTATCATGCAATTGGACCGAATTGATAATAAAATGGCTCTCCGTGACGGAATCGGTCCGGTTCCATCGTCTATATATTGAAACCACATTGAACAAGAGGTGAATCGAATGACGATAGACAACCCATTAAACGAAGCACCCAAGCTCCAATCCTTGAACAAGCCGTTGCTAAAGAAGGTTCATTGCAATTATCTCCCGGTAAGGAATCTTCCGCTGTCGGTAAAATGGTACTCGGAGCTATTTGGCCTTACTGTGAGAAAATGCGACGATACAGGCGCCATCTTGATCTTAGGGGACGGACAGTGGTTATTCCTGCTGGAAACACTGGATAACCGAACAGCCAACTTCATAACCAACCAATGGGAAGGGGAGAATTATGAAATGTTCTCGTTAACCTTTGAAGTCGAGAATATCACGGAGCTGCATAAGCGGCTGCGGGAAAATGGAGCACAGGTCGAGCCGCTGGTAGATCACGGCTCCTGCGGATTGCAGTTCAAATTCAAGGATCCCGACGGCAACAAGTTTAATGTTTGGCAGGATGCACCCACGAGCTGACCCATCGAACCACAAGAATGGAAAGGCAAGCGCTGGCTTTTAATGAGTCAGAGGGCTTGCCTTTTTTTATTTCCGCGATTCCGATTGGAAACGGCGGCATCTTATGACGTCTAATGAATATTTACTCCAGGACAATCTGTCGTTTTGCAGGTGGTGGTCTAATTCTCCGTTAGCGTTTACAATAGGCAATATAAGGGTTAAATGCCAAATGAGGTGATTCGATGGAATTTTACCGCTGCATGAACCATCCCGAAAGGGCAGCCGCCGCGCAGTGCACGCGCTGCGGGAAGCCGGTGTGCGACGAATGCCATAATCCGGAGACGGGCCGCTGCCGCTACCGCTGCGGCGAAATGCCCCCTGCTCCCGGCATGCCCGGACGGTCCAGGAACATATGGGTGACCGTGATCGTCTCCATACTAGCCATTTTGGGCGGGCTTACGCTGCTGCTGCTCGCGATTTGCGGAACGATCCTGTTTTCCTATTAAAGAACGCGTTTCGAACTCGAGCAAGGTCTTATTTTCAACTCAAGTTTTCATTCAAGGAGTGGGCGGATGGAATTTCCTGTTTATTTGTACCTGGGCTCCTGGCGGATTCATCCGCATGTGTTATTTGAATCGCTGGCCTACTTTATCGGCTTTCGGGTGTATTTATGGACCCGCCGGCCGAGCGGCATGACAAAGCTGATGAGCCTGCAGCTGCTGGCCGGCATCATCGCCGGGGCTGCCATTGGGGCCAAGCTGCTGTACTGGTTTGAAGATCCGGCGGCCACTTGGGAACAGCTGCGCCAATTCCATCTCCTCTGGGGTGGCAAGACGATTGTCGGCGGTCTTCTCGGCGGATTGATCGGCGTCGAGCTGACAAAACGCTGGGTGGGCTGGAAGCATTCCACGGGCGATGATTTTGTGTACCCGCTGATGCTGGGCCTGGGCCTTGGGCGAATCGGCTGTTTTCTGACCGGCCTCGACGACCACACCTACGGCACGCCGACAACCTGGTTCACGGGCGTGGATTTCGGCGACGGGATCTATCGCCACCCGACTCAGCTGTATGAGATCCTCTTCCTGATCGTGCTGGCCCTGCTGCTGATGCCGCTATACCGCCAAAGCCGCGGCAGATCGACTCGCGAGGGCTATGTGTCCGGGCGGATGTTCCAATGGTTCATGGCCGGGTATCTGCTGTTCCGCCTGGCGATCGAATGGATCAAGCCGACGCCGCATCCTTACCTGGGATTGAACAATATCCAGCTGGCCTGCATCGCGGGCCTCATCTATTACGCATGGCTGATCGGCGGCAGAAACCGGATTCGCCGCTTCACGCCGGGTTCCCGTCTTCCAAGCTGACCAAAGGAGTTTTGATTATGCCAAAAAACCGGCCTTATCTGTATCATGAACTGACGAACAGCATATGCACCACCTGTTATCGCAAAGTGGAAGCCAAGATCATCGAGGAGAACGGCATGGTGTATATGCTCAAAAGATGCCTCGTGCACGGTCCGGAAAAAGTGCTGATCGCAACCGAGGCCGAGTATTATCATCAGACGCGAAAGTTCATCAAGCCGTCCGAAATGCCGCTCGTCTGGAATACGCCGATCCGTTACGGCTGCCCTTACGACTGCGGACTGTGTCCGGACCATGAGCAGCACAGCTGCCTCACGCTGCTGGAGATTACGGATCACTGCAATCTGCAGTGCCCGATCTGCTTCGCCGAATCGTCGCCGCACCGCACCTCCTACCGGTCGCTGGCACAGATCGAATTCATGCTCGACCGGATCGTGGAGAACGAGGGGGAGCCCGACATCGTGCAGATCAGCGGCGGCGAGCCGACGACGCACCCGGATTTCTTCGACATCCTGGATATGTGCAAAAGCCGTCCCATCAAGCATATCATGGTGAACACGAACGGCATCCGCATCGCCCAGGACCGCGATTTTGCGCGGAGGCTGGCCGAGTATATGCCCGGCTTCGAGATTTACCTGCAGTTCGACAGCTTTGAGGAACATGTGCTGAAGGAGCTGAGAGGGGCGGACCTGCGGCGCATCCGCCGGCAGGCCATCGAGCACCTGAATGAATTCAACATCTCCACGACGCTGGTCGTCACGCTGAAGAAAGGGCTCAATGACGGCGAAATCGGCGACATCATTCAGTATGGGCTTCAGCAAAAGGCGGTCCGCGGCGTCACCATTCAGCCGATTCAGGCGGCGGGACGGCTGGAGGGGTATGATCCGGCAACCGATCGGCTGACCGTAAGCGAAGTCCGGCGGATGATCATCGACCAGTCCGAAGTGTTTACGGACGCGGACATTCTGCCGGTGCCCTGCCACCCGGATTGCCTCGCCATGGGTTATGCGTTGAAGCTGGGCGGGGAAGTGCTCCCGCTGACGCGGATGATCGACCCGGAAATCCTGCTTGAAGGCGACAGCAACACGATTGTATTCGAACAGGACCCGGTCATCCGGGGAAAAATGTTTGAGCTGCTGTCGACGGGCCACTCGCCGCAATCCTCGGCGATTTCCCTGAAGAGCCTGCTCTGCTGCCTGCCGCTGGCCGCCGTGCCGGAGCAGATTACGTACGACAACGTCTTCCGGGTCATTATCATGCAGTTCCTGGATGCCCATAACTTCGATGTCCGGTCCGTCAAGAAATCCTGCGTGCATATCGTGCATCCCGACGGGCGGATGATCCCGTTCGACACCTATAACATGTTTTACCGGGATGACAAGGAAGAGCTGCTGAAGGAACTGAAGGAAGAGGTTGCCACCGCATGGGACAGATAAGCCGTTCTAAGGCAATGTACTTCAATTCGAGCTTACATAGGGAGGCGATACATTGTGCAGAACAATAGCCCTGAACCTGAGAAGGTGTCTCCATTTCTATTGGATCAGAACATGAAGATCGATCACGCCGAAGCGGACGAATTGTTATGGTATTCCCCATTGGAAGAGCCATTCCGAGTATCCGGCTTTGCCTGGTTCGACACCGAACGTATCTATCGCAGGCTGCCAGCCGTACCTGAGGTCCCCGTCCGACCGGAGGTGGATACGCTTGCGAACTGCACATCGGGCGGTCAAATCCGCTTCCGAACGGATTCGCGGAACGTATCCGTCCGCGTGCGGTTGACGGCAGGCTCCGGCATGTACCATATGCCCCCCACCGGGGAGTGCGGAGTGGATGCGTATATCGGCGGCCCGGGCGAGTGGAAACATGCAGGAACCGCCCGTTTCCAGCCAGGTCAGGCAGAGTATGAGAGCAGCCTTTTCACTGTCGAGGACCGCAAAGCACGCTCGTTCCTGCTCAACATGCCTTTATACCAGGGCGTTGAGGAGATATGGATCGGAATGGAGCCGGGAGCCGAGGTCCTTGCGCCGGAGCCCTATGATTCCAGCGCGAGAGTGGTGATATACGGAACCTCCATCACGCAAGGCGGATGCGCGTCGCGGCCCGGCATGTCGTACACGAATATCTTAAGCCGCAGGCTCCATCTGGAGTTTGTCAACCTGGGCTTCTCGGGGAACGGCAAGGGAGAGCCGGAGCTTGCCGAACTGGCCGCCCAAATCTCGGAGCCGGCCTGTCTCGTGATTGATTATGAGGCGAATTGCGGAGGGACCGAAGCTTATCGTCAGACCTTGCCGCGGTATATCGAGACCTACCGGAGGTTCCATCCCGAGGTTCCCATCATCCTGGTATCCCGCATCCCTCATGGAGCCGAGTCGTTCATGCCGGAGTTTCGCGAAGGACGGCTTGAACGGAAAAAGTTTCAGATGGAGCTCGTTCGGGAACTGACTGAGGCTGGAGACCATAACCTAACGTTTGTGGACGGATCGGATTGGTTAGGCGACGATCCCGGGGAAACGACCGTTGACGGGGTTCATCCGACGGACCTCGGCTTCAAGCTGATGGCGGACCGGCTTGAGCCTGTACTAAGGCAAGTGATTGGCGAAACCGCTGCAGCAGCAAGGGGATAGGACCGTTAACGGGGCTGAACGGTTAGCGTGCTAATGGAGTAACGAAAGGCTTAATGAAACGTTCATATGCTTAAATCGTAAAGTGGCCCGTTCCTGGTTGGAACGGGCTTTTGTCTGCGCCGTCGCTGCATTCAAAAGTTTTAATTGTTTACCTAATAAATGAAATGTTATGATAACAATTAACTAATAACTTATCGATTACCTTAAAGGATGTGTACAGGTTATGGCAGGGAAAGTCACGATGCAGCAAATTGCCGATCATCTCGGCCTTTCGAAGTTCGCTGTTTCTAAAGCGCTTTCAGGTAAATCCGGCGTCAGTCTCGAGACCCGGGAGAAAATTGTGAACGTCGCGACCCAGCTCGGTTATTTTGCCAACAAGTCGCCGAAGGCCGGAGGCAAGAAGAACGAAGCCAACGCCGACGGCAGCCAAGCCGCCAAGGAGACTGTCATCGTGCTCGTGCCGAATGTCCGCTACCAAACGCGGGATTCCCTGTATTGGGGACGGATTATCGACGGCATCACGAATGAGCTTGAGGCAAGGGACACGGGGATGGTCATCGTGACCGATCAGTTCAAGGACAGCTTCGCGAATTTGATTAACCCGAGCGGGGTGAGAGGCATCATCGGCGTCGGATTTATCTCCTCGCAGCTGCTGCTCGAAATCCGCAGCCTGGATATTCCCTTCGTCTTGATCGATCATGAGGATCCGCTGATACCGTCGGATGCCCTGTTCATGAACAATGTGGAGTGCATGAGACGGGTGACCAATTATTTGATCGGGTGCGGGCATCGAAGGCTTCAGTTCGTGGGGAACGTCCGGTTCTCGCGCAGCTTCGCCGATCGTTATCAAGGCTATCGTTCCGTCCTCGGCGAGCAGGGGATCCTGCTGGATCAGAACGAGGAGCTCCTCAGCTTCGAAGGAGATAACCGCTCCGAGATGACGGAGTCGCTCGAGACGATACTAAGCCGGATGGAGGAACTGCCAACCGCCTTTGTGTGCGCGAACGACTCCATTGCCATCTGTATCATGACGGTGCTCGGCAAGCTGGGCGCCAAGGTGCCGGCAGACTGCTCGGTTACCGGCTTTGACAATATTGAGGATGCCGCTTATGCGGCTCCGTCACTGAGCACCATCCACGTCAACAAGGAGGCGTTCGGACGCAGGGCGGTGGAGATGCTGGCGAGACGGGTGGAGCAGCCGGACAGCCCGCTGGAAAAAATACTGCTGGCCGGCGACTTCATCCTCCGCGAATCCACCGCTTATGCCAAGAAGGTCGACTGACGTGAACCTGCGCGGCTACATTACCCGTCTATGGAAGGAGCGGCCGGCCGGACGCTTGGACCGCAAGCTGTTTGTGGTCTTTCTGTTTCTGATCATCCTGCCGATCGGACTCATCACGTATTTTGCGGCAGAGCGTTATACGGCCACCATCGAGAACAATACGGTCGCCTACGTGTCCCAGCTGTCGAGCAAAATGATGGGCAAGCTGGATGATTACGTGACCGATATGATGAAAATATCGATCATTCCTTCGTACCTTAATGAAATTCAGTCAGGACTCGAGATGTCCAATCGGCATTACCAGGCGGAAGGGCAGCCGAAGGAATCGGCAAGCCAGAACGAGAGTGAGCTGAAGCTCCAGATTACGCGCAAGGTCGAGCGGAGCATCTATTTCATGAACAACATCAAAGAAGGCACAAGCAACGTGTACCTGTTCGACCTTTTCGGCAACCCCTATTACGTGGTCAAAAGCGGCGGCAACCGCTCGAATCTGCAGCAGTACTATGACAACTGGCGCAAGCTGGCCACGGAGGCCGGCGGCCGGCCCGTACTGGTCAGCACGCAGGAGATCGCCGTGTCCGCCGGCAGCAAGCAGTACATGTTCACGGTCGTTCGCGACATCATCGATAAATCGTACCATTCCATCGGCACCATTGTGGTGGATGCCAACATCGGCGTGATCGAGAACATCGTCACCGACCTGGAGGAGACGACGCACGGCACCACCTTCATCCTGGATGACAACGGGACCGTGATCTATGACAGCGAGAAGAAATATTTGTCCCGCAGCATGACCGACAATGCGGCGCTTGCCCAGGCCACCGGCAACGAAGGAAGCTTTCGCCATAAGGTCGACGGGGAGGAGCAACTTGTCGTTTACCGGAAATCCGAGCAGACCGGCTGGCTGATCCTGATTACGGTGCCGGAGCGGCAGCTGATGCAGGATGCGCTGAAGACCCGGAAGATTACGATCGCGGCGGCTGTCGGCGTTACCAGCTTTGCCCTCATCATTTCATTGATTCTGATCTATGCGCTGACAAGGCCGCTGCGGTCCATCGTTCATTTGATGAAGCAGGTGCAGACCGGCAAGCTGGATGTGGTGTTCCCGGTCCGAAGGCGGGACGAAGCCTCGCTGATCGGGGTCTCGTTCAACCGGATGATGGCACGCATCAAACAGCTCATCGACGATATCTACACCGCCGAGAAGCGGAAAAAGGAGGCGGAGCTGGAGCGGCTTCAACACCAGATCAATCCGCATTTTATTTACAATACGCTGGAAACGATCCGGATGACGGCCGTTCTTCATAACGACCAAGAGGTGGGAGATATGGTGCAGCTGCTGGGACAGCAGCTGCGCTACAGCATTCATGCCGGCAGCGAGGTCGTGGAGGTGAAGCACGAGTGGGAGCATGTCAAAGCCTACATCGAGCTGCTGAATTACCGGTACGGCGAGCGGTTCGTGCTGACGCTGCCGGATGATCCGGGGGCTGATTCCATTCGGGTAATGAAGCTGCTGTTTCAGCCGATCATCGAGAACGCCGTCAATCACGGCTTCGACGAGAACAAATCCTTGCTGCATCTGACCATTACCTATGCCATGGATGGCATGAATCATGTGTTTACCGTTACGGATGACGGGCTGGGCATGTCGGCAGAAGCGCTTGCGAGGCTGCGCAGCATGCTGGATCAGGCGCAGCCCCAAGGACCGGACGGCCGGGGAGTCGGGCTGCGAAACGTGCACGAGCGGCTGCAGCTCCGATATGGAAGACCCTACGGCCTTGCCGTAGAAAGCGAGGAAGGGCGAGGAACTGCCGTTCGGATTACCTTTCCCGCGGAACATATAGAAGAACCGAGAACAGGAGGACTTGCAAATGCTTAACATCGCCGTGGTGGACGATGAGGAACGGATCAGGCTGGGGCTTGGCAAGCTGATACGGGACGCAGGCGAGCAATATCGGGTCGTGGGGACGTTTGCAAGCGGCCAGGAGCTGCTGGATCAATGGCATGAGCTCCAGCCCGACCTGGTCATTACCGATATCAAAATGCCGCAAATGAACGGGCTCCAGCTGATGGCGAATATCAAGCAGATGGCCTCCCGTACCAAATTCGCCGTGCTCAGCGGTTACAACGATTTCGAGTACGCCCGCACCGCCATGCGTCAGGGAGCGCTGGAATATTTGCTTAAGCCGGTCAACATGAAAGAGCTGCTTCGCATGCTGGAGAACGTCGACGAGCTGGTGAAGGGCGAGCAGAACGAGCGCAAGCTGGAGTCGGACGATCTGGTCAGCTTCCTGTTAGGCACGGATCAGCGAACCATGCCAGAGCATCTGTTCGAAGAAGTCTGCGACCGGCTGGATCAGCAGGCGCTGTTCCACGGACATTACGCGGTGCTCCTGCTTCGCACGTTCCCGGAGATCGCGGAAGAGAAGCTGCTGGCGTGGACGTTGGTCTGGGGGACGGAGCGGAGAATCATCGGCTGCGAAGGAGGAAGGCAGGCGATCTTGGCGTCCATCGCGGAGTCGGGCCATGCGGATATGGCGAGAGAATGGGCGGCCATGCTGCTGCAGCAGCTTCCCGCGGGCACTTCGGCGAAGCTGGGCATCAGCGGCGTATTCAGCGGGAGCCGCTGGCTCCCGCAAGCCTATAGGGAAGCCGCGAGCGTCCTGGAGCAGGCTTGGTACAGCGATGAACGGCGCAACTGCGGAGGCGAAGGCATACCGGCGGTTCACCGGGAAGAACGCTACCGGCTTGTCCGTTCCTTGGATAAACAGCTGCTTCCGGCGCTGCGTGCAGGCGAGTATGCACGTTTGCCGGCGGCGATGGGCACTTGGCTGGAAGAGACGGCTTCCCTGCGGCCCGGCTGGGCCGAATTAAGGGAGGCTTGCCTGACCCTGGAGTCGCATATGGCGGAAGAGATGAAGCAGCGCGGCATTGACGCAGGGGATGCAGATTGGAACCTGGAGCCGGGGGACAGCGAGAATTGGCGTTCGTTCGCGGCCCGGCTGAGGCGCGCTGTGGAGGCTGCCGCCGGTCTCCTGGATCAAGGGAAGAACGAGCATAGGGCTGTCGAGACGATCAAAGCCTATATTCAGCAGCATTACACCGAGGAGCTGGAGCTTCAGCACCTCGCCGACCTGGTCTATTTGACTCCGAGCTACTTGAGCAAGCTGTTCAAGACCGAAACGGGCGAGACGATTACGGACTATTGCATCGCCGTGCGAATCGAGCATGCCAAGCGGCTGCTGAAGGAGGATCACGGGCTCAAGACGTATATGGTCGGCGAACGCGTGGGCTACCCGGACCCGGCTTATTTTAATAAAGTATTCAAAAAAATGACCGGAAAAACGCCAAAGGAGTACCGCGATTTTGTTAGGTGACTGTTATCTAAACTGAGGACAATAAAAGCAAACAAAGTCTATTATTTTTCGGGGCGCTGTCTTTTATAATGATTGAAAACGGTACCATTTCATCCAGAAAGCGAGGAAGGGAACGTGTTCAATTTCAGTTATAAAACGCAGCGCTATCTTATTCTGTTCGGTTTCCTTGCCATTCCCGTGCTCCTGTCACTGACCTTCTCTTATTATCCGGCGCTCTCGCTGTTGTATTACAGCTTGACGGACTGGTCGGGTCTCGGCTGGGATATGAACTTTATCGGCTTTGACAATTACGTCGAGATTTTTACGAAGCCCGAAGTGTTCAGCTCACTCAAGAACAATCTGTATTATCTGATCGGGGGTCTCATCCAGGTCGTCTTTGCCCTCTATTTTGCCGTTATTCTGACGGGCAAGCTAAAGGGGAGAAACGGCTTCCGGGTCGCTTTGTTCCTGCCGTACGTGCTGCACAGCGTGGCTACGGTCATCATGTTCAAGAACGTGTACCACATGGAATACGGCTCGCTGAATACGCTGCTCGGCGCGCTTGGACTCGAATCCTGGCAGCAGAGCTGGCTGGGCGACAAAGGGATCGTGAATTTTGCGCTGGCCTTCATCTCGATGTGGAAGTACATGGGGCTGAACATGGTCATCTTTATCGGGGCCCTGCAGTCGATACCGGGCGACCTGTACGAAGCGGCATCCATCGACGGGGCATCGGGCTGGCAGAAGTTCCGTTACATCACCTTGCCTAGCATCCGGGGCGTGCTGGAGCTGATGCTGATCCTCACCTTGACGGGCGCGCTCGAAGCGTTCGATATTCCGTTTGTGATGCTGCTCGGGGCGAACGATACGTCGACCTTCGTCATCAAAACGGTGGATACGGCATTCAAGTATCAGAACTTCGGGCTGGCCTCGGCGATGGCGGTCGTGCTGCTGATCATCGTGCTGCTGTTCATCGTCATCCAACGGAAGCTGCTGTTCAGGGAGGAGAAGCAATCATGAAAAGGGAAGGCTCGATCGGCTTTAGGATTTTCAATTATTTCACGTTGGTTGTCGCTTTGTTCGTGGTGTTCTTCCCGATTTACTCGATCTTCGTGGGGGCGTTCAAGACCCAGGTGGAGTATTATCAATCCGGCCTCAGCTTGCCTGACAATTTCTTTAACTTCGAGAACTTCAAGCGGGTGATCGACATCGGGGATTTGGGGCTCGGATTTCGCAATATCCTGATCATATTGGTCATTTCGGTAGTCGGCAACATCCTGTTCGGTACCATGGTCGCTTATGCCGTCGGAAGGTTCGAATTCAAGATGAAAAAAGCGATCATGGGCATGTACCTGGTCGCTCAGGTCATTCCGATGGTCACGACGCAGGTGGCTACCTTCAGCGTCATCCAGAGCCTGGGGGCCTACAACACGATGCTTGCGCCGATTCTGCTGTACTTGGGAGCCGACGTGCTCCAGATCGTCATCTATCTGCAATTCGTGAACAGCATCCCGCGGGATCTGGATGAGAGCGCCATGCTGGAAGGGGCGTCCCTGTTCAAAATCTACCGTTCCATCATCTTCCCGCTGCTTGCGCCGGCTACGGCGACCCTGGTCATTCTGAAAAGCATTTCGATTTACAACGATTTTTACACGCCGTACCTGTATATGCCGAGCCAAGACCTGAAGGTGGTATCCACCGCGATTTATTCCTTCATCGGTCCGAATGCGGCGCAGCTGAACGTGATTTCGGCAGGCATTCTCATTATTTTCATTCCGACGGTCGTGTTGTTCTTGTTCATGCAGCGGTACATTTTTGCGGGGGTTACGAACGGAGCGGTTAAATAACGAACACTAGACGATGAAGAAGAGGAGACTCGATATATGAACTCGACAAACAAGTGGACGGAAAAAGTATGCGGCATGACCTGGGGGTGGACCGGCGTACGGGGCTCCTGGACGGGACCCGAGGCGGAATTCTCCATGGAACGCATGGCGGACATGGACGTGAATTGGGTGGCCATCGCGCTGTCGGCCGTGCAGGCAACGCCGCAGTCGACGGAAATCCCGTTCCGGGAAGAACCGACGGTGACGGACGATGAGGTGCGATGGGCTATCCGCAAGGCGAAGAGCCTGGGCCTCAAGGTGTGCTTGAAGCCGGTCGTGAACGTCGCGAACGGAACGTGGCGGGCCCATATTAACTTCTTCGACGAAGAGGTTCCAGGTGAGCCGAGCTGGGCGGAATGGTTCCGCTCCTATGGGGAGTTCATTCGCCATTATGCCGAAATCGCGGAGGAAGAGCGATGCGAGATGCTGTGCGTGGGCTGCGAGATGGTGCAGGCCGATAAGCGGGACGCGGAGTGGCGGGCCCTGATTGCGGATGTACGAAACGTCTACGGCGGGCTGGTGACGTATAATTGCGATAAATATCAGGAGGAGCGCGTGGGCTGGTGGGATGAGGTAGATATCATCTCCTCCAGCGGCTATTATCCGATCGACCAGTGGGAGGAGCAATTGGATCGGATCGAAGGCACGGTCCGCCGATGGAACAAGCCGTTCTTCTTCATGGAAGCCGGCTGTCCGAGCCGCGAGGGCTCCGCGGTCCGCCCGAACGATTGGTCGCTGCCCGGCGGCCCGTCGGAGGAGGAGCAGCGGCAGTATTATGAAGCGATGTTCGCTGCTTGCGCCAAGCGGGAGTGGATGCAGGGGTACATGCTGTGGGATTGGCCGGCGCGGCTGTATGGCGTGGAGGAAGCGTCCCTGAACGATGATTATTGCATGTACGGCAAGTTGGCCGAGGAGACGGTGAAGACATTTTATGCGGCCGGCATCCGGGTTTAATGCTGGATCGGACGGGCGTACCGGCTCGGTGCGCAAGGTAGCTGAACATAAACATAGGGTTAACATCGCACCGCACGTTCGTTAGGACGTACGGTGCGATTTTTGCTGTCGGCCGCCGAGAAGCAGGTGATATCGAGACTAACAAGAAAATGATATGTTAGCATAATTTATGACAATAAAAACAAAAACAATTCATTTGTTTTGAACGTGTTAGCGATTATCATTTGAAATGTAAGCGATATCAGTAAGCGCTTCATGAAGATGCGAAGAAACGCAAGTACATTCAACGTACAGGGGGAAGACGAAATGAAAAAAAGATTTACGATGGCATTGCTTCTGCTCTTAACCGTATCATCCATTTTGGCCGCCTGCGGAGGAAATAAAACGAATAACGCAGGCACCGAGGCACCGCCGAGCGGCAACGCCGGCAGCGAGCCGACCGAGGCATCCGGCGAAGCGGAGCTGGGCGGCAAGCTGAAGGTGCTGACGCACCGCACCGACCTGGTAAACGACGGCACGCTGGACAAATACGTGGAAGCCTTCAAAGCAAAATATCCGAAGGCGGAGATTGAATTTGAAGGCTTGACCAACTATGCGACGGACATTCAGGTCCGTCTGACCACGGGCGAGGCCGGCGACGTGCTGATGATTCCGACTGGCCTTGCCACCTCGGAGTACGGCAAGTACTTTGAGCCATTGCCGGATACGATGTTCGAGGACGTTTATTTTGCGGACAATACCCTCTTCGAAGGGAAACGCTATGGAATCTCCACCGGCGTCAATACGCAAGGCATTGTATACAACAAGAAGGCGTTCCAGGCTGCAGGCGTCGACAAAGTGCCGACCACGCTGGATGAGCTGTACGCAGCCGCAGAGAAGCTGAAAGCGGCGGACATCATTCCGCTGTACATGAACTTCGGAGCCCAATGGACGATGGGCAACTGGGCGGATAACTCCGCATGGTACGTGAACGGGGATCCGCAGTTCGCCTCGAAGCAGGTCGCCGAGGAAGCGCCGTTCCAGGTGGATAATGCATGGGGCATCCTTGCGAATATCGGACGCACCTTCGTGCAAAAGGAATGGGTAGAGAAAGACTTGTACACAAACAACTGGGAGATTTCGAAAGGCGAAATGGCTTCCGGCAAAGCCGCGATGTACTTCCTGGGCAACTGGGTGATTCCGCAGGTGATCGGCGCCGGCGCGGCTTCGGAGGACATCGGCTTCTTCCCGCTCCCGTACGATAATAGCGGCAAGTACAACGCGCCGCTCGGTTCGGATTACTTCATCGCCGTCAGCAAAGACAGCAAGAACAAAGAGCTTGCTACCGCGTGGGTTGATTTCTTCGTGAAGGAATCCGGATACGTGGAAGATTCCGGCTTCATGCCGATCATCAAATCGGCGGAGTCCTCCATCTCGCAGCTCGCCGAATTCCAATCGTTCAATCCGACGCTGATCGAGAGCGAAGCGACCGATCCGAAGTTTAACGAGATCGCGAATAAGGCGCAGATTGGCATCGGTACCGGCGATTACGTCCAGGAATATATCGTGGCCGACGATCTGCAGGCTGCGTTCGACAAGCTGAACGCGAAGTGGAAGGAAGCCAAAACCGCACTGGGCTATTAATTCGAGAATCAACGGGTTAATGTCGAGATGCAGCTCCAAGCGGCCTTACTCTGGATGATCCAGAGTAAGGCCGCTTTTTGCGTATGCTGATCGGTTGTACAACAGCTTCACCAGTATGTATGCCAGCAGGCATTGTTTAGATCCTTTGAGAGGGTAATCCTATTAATTTCCGGGGAAACGCCGGACTTTGAGGATTAACCTGGAAAGATACTTAAGAGTATTTTATAGTAACAGTAAGACTTGGAGGTGACTCACATGGGAGAAGGGACTGTTATTCTAAGAACTAAATTGCAGCCGCCAGCATTACGGGATTCATGGATCAGCCGTTCTGTATGGGATGAGAGGGAGAATCAGGGCAGCGGGTATCGGATCATCACGATTGTAGCCCCTGCCGGCAGCGGAAAGACCACCGCATTGGTCCAGTATATGCACCATGAAGGGCAGCACGGACCGGCATCTTGGTTAACTTTGGATGAGCAGGATAACGATTTGCGGAGATTTTGGCGCTATATGATCCATTCGCTCTTGCCCTACTTACCTTCCGGGATCGAAAATCGCCTGCTGCCCCTGCTGGTTCCTTATTCAGGTCTAGTGATTTATTCTTTCTTGGATCAATTTATTATGGAGATGCATGGCATCTCTCTGTCTATAAACGTGGTATTGGACGATTATCATTCGATTACCCATCAGGAAATTCATGAAAGTCTGAATTATTGGATCGAGCATTTGCCCGATTCTGTCAGGGTGTTCATCGCTTCGCGCGCGGAGCTGCCCCTCAAGGGGATGGGGAGATGGCTGTTAAGCGGAAGATTGCAGCGGATAGGAGCGCAGGAGCTAGCATTCAACGAGGAGGATGCGGGCTCTCTGTGCCAACAGACACTGGGGCGTTCCCTCGCCCCTGAGAAGCTGAATAGCTTGGTTCGACGTACAGAAGGATGGGCAGCCGGACTCCAATTAGCACTTATTGCGCAGCGGCAGAACGAAGCTGCTGGCATACCGGGCTCTGATGCTTTTATCCAAAGTAACAGGCAGTTGAGTGATTACTTGAGTCATGAAGTCATGCGCGGGCTGGACAAGCCTTTACGGCAGTTTTTGCTGGAAACCTCGGTTATGAGGCGATTTCACGCGGACATATGCGCTGCCGTCACCGAGCTGCCCCAATGTGATGGCATGCTGGAGGTGCTAAAAGCCAAAGGGCTATTTCTGATTCCCTTGGATCACCAAGAACGGTGGCATCGTTATCATCATGTGTTTGGCGATTTCCTGAGCAGCTTATTAAAGCAGCAGAACCCCGAGCGATGGATTGAGCTTAACCGGAGAGCAAGCCAGGTATATGCGCGCGAAGGATGGCATGAGGAAGCGATCGATTACGCCTTGTTGGCGGAGGAATACGAGATGGCAGCCGCTCTGGTGGATCAGCATATGATGGAGCTGATCAAGAAGGGAGAATTCGACCTTCTTCAGCTGTGGCTTAACAGGTTTCCCGAAGGAATCCGTTTGCCGGACAGATTGCTGTTTGTGAAGATCTTTGTATATTCTCTTCTAGGGAAGCGTGACCAAGCACGGGATTTGCTTGAACGATTGGAAGCAGGTTTGTATGGACTGCCAATCATGGAGCGGCAGCTAGAATGGCTGAGCGGGCTTTTTTTTGTAAAAGCCAATCTTGCTTTTAATTCCAGACAATTTGATGAATGGTTCCAGTTTGCTCAGACGATTGAACATCGACTGCCGGAGGATCCCATATTCTTTAATTTCAATTACAATAACCGGGAACCTTTTGTGCGCAATACACCGTTCGGGCTTCAAGGCGTTCTTACGAATACCACGGCACAGGTAGGCACACAAATTGTCTCGATTCTGGAACGCCATGGCTGGGAGGATTCCTTGATGTGTCAATATGTCATGCAAGCCATGGCAGAAGGCTTTTATGAGAAGAATGAGCTGGATGCATGCGTATTCTGGCTGGATCGGCTTTTAGAAGGCAGACGATACAAAGACGTTCCAGGCTTGTTCATTCCGATCCGACTGACTATGGCTAGGCTCAAACGGAAGGAAGGAAACCACCATTCGGCAAGGGCGATCGTGCAGGATGCGTTGAATATCATGGAAGCAAGAGAAGATATATTATGGTGCAGTGCCTTGCGGGCTTTTTTGGTGGAGATCGATCTTAGAGACGGAGAGTTGTCCCTGGCAGAGGCTGGCTTTCAGGAGCTAAACCTTTCGTCGATGCAGCGGATAAGCCTTGAGTATTCATTGGAAATCATGACCTGGGCGCGACTGCTCATTCATCAGCAGAGAGCCAGTCAAGCGCAAACTATGCTTGCGGCCCTCCGGATTCAAGCCGAAGAAGCTGGAAGCATTAATATTACCGCATCTGTCATCGTCCTGCAGGCCTACGCGGAATACACTCGCGGAAACGTAAAGGCAGCTACGTTGTTTCTTCAAGAGGCGCTCTCGCTTGTCATGCCGTATCGATATAAACGCACATTTATGGATGAAGGGAATTGGGTGTATCAACTACTGCAGGAGCTGAATACTAACGGTGATGCTATGAAGACAGCTCCATTGAAAGATTATATGGCTGAACTGATGGAAGAGATGAGACAGGAGAAACTGGCAAGCCTAGATCTTCTGGACCATTTCGGTACATATGGGCTAACTCCCCAAGAAACACAAGTGCTGGCCCTGCTTCGCCGGGGGGATACCAACCAGTCCATTGCCGATGAACTAGGACTCACGGTGGGGACCGTGAAGGTGTACTTGAACCGGATTTACAGTAAGTTAGGTGTCAGCTCAAGAGTACAGGCGGTACTGAAAACCTTCTCGGGATCTGAAATGGAACGTTCGAAATAGAGGAGCATTTATTGTACATCGTACGTACTTCTCCTTGGGTACACGATATGTGGGTCGGGGCATGGGTGGATGGCTGTCGATCATATGTATTACTTCATTATGTTTATGCACCATAGCCGTGGAGCAGGGGGGTGAGCCGCGGTTTTTTCTCGTTTGTCCCCTTTGTTAACTTTGGATAATAGGCAATGGTCCCGGGGTTTTGTATACTTTTGTCGCATTCATATGAAATCCATAGAAGGGAGTCGACGCATTGCAACGTAAAATATGGCACATATGTCTCATCGTACTCTTGCTGGCGAGCCAGATGGGTACCACAGGGCATGCGGATACGGGAAAGGCAGGCTTACCCGGAGAGACTAACATCGTTTCGATATCCTCAAAAGGGTACCATACGTTAGCCTTGCTGGATAATGGAACGGTTTTGTCCTGGGGATCGAATATGGTGGGACAGCTGGGGAATGGGAAACAAGGTTCGAATTTCAGCACCAGCTTTGCGCAGCCAGTTTATGAGAATGTGAACGGTGAACTTAAAGTTCTCGCGAACATTGTAGCAGTCGAGGCATCACAACAATACTCGCTTGCTTTATCCGCTGACGGAACTGTATACGGCTGGGGCTTAAATGCAAGTAATGAATTGGGGCGGCCGTTCGAGGGAACCTATTATTATCCAACGGCAATCCCGATTGCAGGCCTGCCTCCGATTGAACAGATTTCTGCCGGAGTTACGCATGCCGCCGCATTGGCGAAAGACGGAACCGTGTGGGCTTGGGGAGATAATCAATCAGGTGCAGTAGGGAACGGTCGCCAAATGGAGTATGTCGAGAGACCGGTCCAGGTGAAGAAGAACGCTTCCGAATTCCTGACAGGAATTAAGCAAATTCATGCAGGAAATTGGTTTACCATGGCGGTAACGGAGAACGGGGAGCTGCTGGGCTGGGGGTATAACGGGGCCTATCAGCTGGGGGACCTCACATTAGTTAGTCACTCGTATCCCGTCCATGCGCTGGATAAGAACAAGAATCCTCTGAATGGAATCAAGAAGGTATCTACCGGTAATGATTATACCTTGGCCTTAAAAGAGGACGGAACCTTATTAAGCTGGGGGGTCAACGGTTATGGGCAGCTAGGCTCTGACACACTCCAGGGGACTTATTCAAATTATCCCAAGCCTGTATTGGACAAGGCATCTGGAGATGCTTTCGGCCATGTTGTTGATATATCGGCAGGGATTGCACACGTCGCAGCGATTCGCGAAGACGGCAGTGTGTGGACCTGGGGCGGCAATACCATTTGGGGTTCAGCGGACATTACAGGACAGCTTGGCCGTGGAGATGATCGGTTGGAGGAGCGGCCAGGGCGAGTCACCAGGCTGCCGGGTAATGCTAAAGTATTGCAAGCCGAGACCGGCGGTCATCATACGGTAATCATGCTGGATAACGGCACACTCTGGAGCATGGGGAGTAATAGAGAAAAACAGCTCGGAGGCGGCTATAAAATGGACAGCGCCATAGAGCCTACCCAACTGTCACTCAGCCATTATGACAAAGCTTACTGGCCTAAACAAGGCATCGGACCGGTTATGGGGCAGCCATACCGGTTGACTCTTCAGCTGGCCGGCCATGAAGGACAGCCGGTCAGCTTCGGTACGGACATCGTGGATATGCAAGCTGTAGGGGCGATGATAGTAGGGCCTGTAAGTTACATAGGAGAAGGGCGTTATGCGGCTGATATGCTGGCAGATTCTCCAGGGCCTGTTCAGGTAACAGCCAGGATCAATGGCCTGGAGGTTCCGGCAGCGCAAATTGTCGTACTGTCCGGAGAGCCTCACCCTGCCCATTCAGAGTTGACAGCAACGCCTTCCATGTCAGCCGTTGGCAGTGCTGATCCGATCGTATTGAGATTGCAGTTAAGGGATTCTGACGGAAATGAGCTGAACCGAAGCGGCGGTAAGGCGGCATTCACCAGCTCGCTTGGAACGGTCAGTGAACCGGTAGAAACCTCTTATGGCGTTTATGAAGCCGAGCTTCGATCCGATACAGCAGGTATAGCTAATATTGGTGTGACTTTGGATGGCAAGCCTTTTGAAGTGTCGGCCAAAGTATCGTTTAGAGCCGGGACTCCCAACAGAGCTTATTCCACATTAACGGCGAACCCGAAAATTGTGGTGGCAGATGGTAAGCAATCCACAGAGATCAAGCTTCACATCAAGGATGTCCATGGCAACGATCTGGACGATTATCTTGGCCCTATTGAGTTAACTTCTTCTTTGGGGCAGATGACCACGGTGACAGAGTCGGCCTATGGCGTCTATGAGAGCACCTTGGTATCTAATCAGCCGGGGATCGCCACAATCAGTGCATCGTCACTTGAAGGTCTGCTGCTCGCGGATCCCATTACGGTTGAGTTCGAGCTATTCATCCAAGGCATATCCTTCAACAAACAGCAATACGAACTGGAGATAGGCAGCTCGCTGCAAGCCAGTCTTATCGCAGCGGATGAACATGGCAATTCGAGAAACATTACATCGAATAGCAAGTTAACGATAGAGGACGAGACGATTGCGACAATCAGTACTGAGGGGCTGATTACAGGAAAAGGGAAAGGACAGACCGTTCTAAACGCCGTTTATGGCACGCATTCCACTAGTGCCGTAATCAAGGTTACGGATAAGGATGTTGACCCGGGTCCTGATCCGAATCCCGAACCTAATCCAAATCCAAATCCACAGCCGAATCCGGGTACGGTCACTGAACCCGGGTCAAATTCGGGCTCTGGTTCCAATCCCATTCCGACTCCTGGAACCGATAAGAAACCGGACTCTGAGTCAGGGAAAGGGGACAAACCAGCGGTGCCTCCGGCAATCGAAGATCAGGATCCGGTGCCTGGGAGAGGGGATGACGGAGAAAGAATAGAGACTTTAGAGTTCTCTGACGTGAAAGGACATTGGGCTGAGGATGCTATCATGAAGGCAGTTAAATCAGCTAAGATTAGCGGGTACCCAGATAAAACCTTCCGGCCCAATGCCTATATTACGCGTGCCGAGTTTGTCGTTCTGCTGAATCGTTGGTTTGGGCCGTTCGCTTCTGTCGAGGCCGACAGATCCGACACAAGTGAATATTGGCCTGATTGGTCTAAGGATGCCATTTCGGATGCTATGCAAGCAGGCATCTTGAAGGGCTATAAGGATGGCACTATTCGTCCGATTCAATCGGTTACCAGAGGAGAGCTTGCCGTGATGCTGCAGCGTGCCATGAAGCTTGCAGGAGCCCCGCTCCCTGTGGAAGGAAACAGCAGCCTGTCTGCTTACAACGACCATGCCCTGGTGCAAGCCTGGTCAAGGGAAGCCATGATGGAGCTGTCTGCCCGTGGATTGATCCAAGGCGACAGCCAGTCTAATCTGAGGCCAGGGAATCCGGCAACTCGGGCCGAGACAGTGGTCCTGCTCACTCGCCTGGAAGCGATATTAGAGCAAGGAAATTAAACGGATTTCACCGAGTATGGGCAAGCAGCCGCCTCTCTATAACGTATAGGGAGGCGGTTATTTCATTACCGCCAACAGGGGGCATCTATCGGAAACAGGTTACTGTAGATCAGATTCTATCTATGGAATCTTTACCAAAAATGGCACAAGTCTATTATAGGTTCTAACAAATTTGTTACATCCTACTTGCGTTATGACGATATTATAGAATAATATGAAAGGGCGCGGCTTTCATAGAGGGAACCCGCGCTTTTTTGCTATCTGGCTTGCCTCGGCACCTTCTTATCGGAAGCCCCCCCGTAAGAGAGTGTATATGACCCGAAAGGCTGGCATACCTTAAGGATCTGTAGGCTTGAGGTGCGCATTTTCATATTTTCCATGTATAATAGAAGAAATCATTCAAATAGGAGCTAGGAAATGAAAAAGCTAGGAAGAAACGATCTATGTCACTGCGGAAGCGGGAAAAAGTACAAAAGATGTTGTCTTGAAAGAGATGAACGCACGGTATACGGTAAAGTCATCCAGTTCCCTGGTGCGAAAGCAGCAGAGCCTAAGCTACAGGTCGATCAGTTGCGACAGATGATCAACGACAAGCTGGGGTGGATGGATTGGATCGCCGATGAGCATCGCGAGCTTGCAGAGTCTGTGTTTCCTCAGATCTGCCGGGATTACGAACTGCAGGATGAGCAGCAGCTGTTTCAAGTGTTCAGCCTCCTGATGGTCTGGAACAGCTTCTCCAGAGAAGCCAATCCGAAGTACCGCAAACAGGGTGGATATGCAAGTGCGATCGAATATATAGTAACTTCATCGCTTAACATTCCAACAACGAAGTCCGATATCGCGAAGAAACACGAGGTTTCGGTAGCCACGCTGACTCGCAACAGCGGCCAAATTCAAGATTTCATGGATGGCGTAGCGGCATCCGCAGACGACTCGTTCGCCGAGGATGAGGAACCCGCTGGCGAAGAGGATAAGGACTTGTCCTTGGGACGTTAATTGCCAAAGAGCCAAAAGTGAAAGCTCCATAGCAATAGTACAAGCATTAGCGCATTCGGTTTCATAGCTGTGACCGCTCCCCCAAGGGGGGCGGTCATTTTGCGTTGAAGGACCCAATCAAATCCAAAGTTGTTTATACAAGTTAAGCCTATATGGTTCCAGGTCACCATGTTTTATGAAGGCCTTGGTGATCCAAATCTAAATGTCGAACGAGTAGCCGGCAGAGTACGTAATGGGGGTCACCACATCCCTGCCGAAGATATCATGCACCGGCATCATTCTTCTATGCAAAATCTTCTCCAATACATGAGCCTGGTCATCTACTTGTGATAGATAATAGCGCACTGAGTGGAGAAATTGTGCTGGAGGCAGAATTCGGGGATTAAGCATAGGGAATTTAATTTGCCGTATTGGGTTTTACCTATCGTTAATCAGCTGAAAGCCTTGGAAAATTAATTCTAAAAAATTGTACTAAATAAAACTTTGCACTCAAGCCGCTCCATTCAAGAGGAGCGGATAATTGCATTAATCTATAAACCGGCGTTTTCGAAAGACTGCTTTCCGTACTAGGCAGAGGCTCCGCGTGACTTCGTCAGCAGCCAGCCCAAAGCGATGCCGTACAGCAGATGACCGGCCAGCCAGAATAGAAGGGCAGCAGGGTCGGATAATTCCGGGGTACGGTCAGACAAGACGGTGGTCGGATATAGGAGAAGTCCTACGGCCAAACAGGCCAATGAAACCCAGGACAAGCTTCGCCCGCGGGACCAATTCTTCTGCTTCAAAAAGATGGCTAGAGCGATGCTCAGCAGGACAGAGATGACGAGATGCAGCGCAAACTCGACAAGTTCGGAGAGCTTGAGTTCCTTCAAGAGAGGCACGTAATCGACGTTCAGGAGCAGCGTGTAGACCTCCAGCGAGGTGACGTGCTCGATGATCTTGAGGAACAGCCCGAGAAGAATGCCCGCCGCGATGCCTGCCCAGACCGGCCCGTTCAGCTTCCATGTACTCCGCATGAGCGACGCCCCCTTTTTTCGTTTATTGTATAATACCTGTCGTTCCGATGCGAAACGAACATTCTCGCTGTACAACATTGGAACGAATGAAGCGAGTACGATGACAGGCGGATAAAAGTGAATCTTGATTGCCAGGTTTTTTCTAAGCCCTCGGAGGTGAGGAGAATCAGGCTCTTCTTCGGCGAAGGCAGCAAGTCGTTGAGTTGCCGGGCCTCAGCTATGCAGGAGCTATCAGGCTTAGGGTGTAACCAATTCTTGTTGAGAAATTGTATAGTTCGGTCTTATATCCTAGTTCTATAGACTTATACAGCAGGGGGATAGGATGACAGACGAGTACTTTGACGAAATGCGCAAGTTCGGTCACGAGGATGAGATGAGGTATCGCATGTTGATGCGAGGGGTAAAGAAACTGCTGGAACAACGGAAGCGTGAAAAGTCCAAGCTGTTCGGAGGACTTCCGCTTCGACAGAAGCATAAAGCCCCGCGTGCAGGCAAATGGTCATAAGCGGTCGGTAACCGAATGGTTAGCGGAACAGCATGTGTACAAGTGGTGCAATGGAAGACGAAACCTATGTATTTAGCGTTTATTACAAATATAAAAGGCTGCCCCGACGTTTTGGGGCGGCCTTCTTTGTGCCTCTACATGCCTTGATATGTCTCTGTAGGCCTTGATATGTCTCTGCGGGCCTGATGTGTCTCTACATGCCTTGATGAGTCTCTGCGGGCCTGATGTGTCTCTGTAGGTCTTGATGTGTCTCTGTAGGTCTTGATGTGTCTCTTTTGTTTCTCGACATAGACCCAACAGATACAACAGATTCAAAGGTCCAAATAATTAAAAAAGCCGGCTTTCCCGCATAAAGCGAAAACGAAGCCGGCTGTTATGTTCGTATATGCTAGACCGTTGCCAGTTCAGGGGCGGGCACCGGAGTTGTTGTTGGTTGATTCGGTTCTGCCGCATTCGGCTGGACAGCCGAAGGTCGGCGTTTGCCCTTCCCGCGCGGAACGCACATCGGAGTCCCGTACAGCGGGTCCGGAATAATTTCGCATGGGAGCTGGAACACGGTCTGCATCAAGTCGGAATTGATGATATCTCCCGGTTTGCCTTCAGCCTTAATGCTCCCGTCGCGGATGGCCACGATATGGTCGGCATAACGGCAGGCCAGATTGATATCATGCAGCACCATGACGATGGTCCGCTGTTCTTTGGCGTTTAAGTCGTACAGCAAATCCAACACTTCGATCTGGTGCGTCAAATCCAGATAGGTTGTCGGTTCGTCCAGCAGAATGAGCGGCGTTTCCTGCGCCAGCGTCATCGCAATCCAGGCCCGCTGCCGCTGACCGCCTGACAGCGAGTCAACTGTACGATCGGCCAGCTCGGTCAGTCCCGTGGATTCAAGAGCCGCTGTGACCGCTTCTTCATCTTCCCGCGACCATTGGCGCAGCCAGCTCTGGTAAGGATAACGCCCTTGCTTCACCAGCTGCATGACCGTCAGCCCTTCCGGAGCCGTTGGCCCTTGAGGCAAAATGGCCAGCTTCCGGGCCACGTCCTTGGTGGACAAGCTTGCGATGTCGGCCCCGTTTAGTACAACCGAGCCGCGCTGCGGCTTCAGCAGCCTGGCCATGGAGCGCAGCAAAGTGGATTTGCCGCAGCCGTTGCTGCCGATAAACACGGTGATTTTACCTATAGGCACGGTTAAATCCAGATTTTCGAATATAAAGTCTCCCCCGTAGGACAGACCCAATCCCTTTGCTTCCAGCGTATTCATGACGCTTTAGCTCCTTTCGGTTCTAGAATCGATTGCGGTTACGATAAAGCAAGTAGAGGAAGAACGGCGCGCCGATCGCGGCGGTGAATACGCCTGCCGGTACGTCGCGCGGCAGAAAGGCCGTCCGTGCCACCAGGTCCGCGACAAGCAGCAGAATCGCACCGATCAGCGCGCTGACCGGAAGCACGCTTCCGAAGTTGGGCCCCACGAGCCTGCGGGCCATATGCGGTGCCATTAATCCGATAAAAGCAATGGCGCCGCCGATCGAGATGGCCGCTCCGGCCAGAGCAACGCTGAGTCCGATCAGAATCAGCCTCTGCTTCTGAACCTGCGCGCCCGTGCTGCTGGCCACGTCGTCTCCCAGGGCCTGGATATTCACATTTCTGGCTTGCAGCCAGGTTAGCGGAAGAAGAACGGCGACCCAAGGAAGCAAGGTCATTACGTCCTTATCCCAGGACATGCCGTAAATGCTGCCCGCCATGAAGGTAAGCGAACGGTCCGCCAACTGCAGCGGTCCGGAGATGATCAGCATATAGGAGATCGATTTGATCGCGGCCGATACCCCGATTCCGATCAAGACGAGTCGCAGCGGCGATACGCCATTTTTCCAGGCAAGCACATACAGCAGTCCGGTAATGAAAAAAGCGCCGAGAATGGCGAAGAGCGGCATCCAATGGATGGATACGGCTCCCGTAAATATGAAAATGAAGAGAACCGCCCCCAGCGATGCTCCCTCCGTAATGCCGATGACATCCGGAGAAGCAAGCGGGTTGCGGATGACGCCTTGCAGAATCGCCCCCGCCACCGCGAGAGCCGCGCCGATCAGCACAGCAATGATAATACGGGGCAGCCTTAGCTGCATGACGATGACCTGCTCCATCGGGGGAGCGTCACCGAGTAACGCTTTGACGACATGCAGCGGCGAAACAAACTGGCTGCCGGTTCCCGTGCTGATAATCATGGTGGCAATGCAAAGCACGAATAGGATCAGGCACACCCATAGGGTTCTTCGCTCCAGCATAAACGAGACTTTGGCGTTCCGGGAACGGAATATGCGGTGTTTACTCATTGTGCTCGCCTTCCTTTCCTGGCTATGTACACGAAGAACGGCACCCCGATGATTGCAGTCATCACGCCGACAGGGACTTCCTTCGGCATGGCAATGTATCTGGAGCCGAGATCGGCCGTCACCAGCAGGAGTGCGCCAAACACCGCACTGTAAGGTAGTATCCACCGATAATCATTTCCTATTAAATACCGAACGATATGAGGGATGATGATCCCTACGAATGCGATGGGTCCCGCCGCCGCTACGGAGCCGCCGGCCAGCAGGATGACGGCTGCAGCAGCTAACAGCTTGATGAGTGCGGTTTTTTGCCCGAGGCTCTGGGCGATGTCGTCTCCCATGGAGAGGGCGTTCAGATGCCGTCCCAGCAGCAGCGCAGCCAGCATGCCAACAGCCATGTACGGCCATACGGCGGTTAGCTGGTTCATATCACGTCCGGCTACCGAACCGACCAGCCATACCAGCACCTGATCAAACATTTTGCCGTCGGAGAGCATTAGTCCTTGGGTCAGGGAGTGGAAGAAAGCGGCCATGGAAGCCCCCGCCAAGGTGATTTTGACCGGCGTCATGCCGTCCCTGCCGATGCTGCCGAGGAAGAATACGATACCGCCGCTGACGGCAGCTCCGATCAACGCGACCCAGGTAAGGGACTGGAGTCCGCCAATGCCCAGCCAGCCCGATGCCAGAATAATGAAGAAAGCCGCGCCGGAGTTCACGCCAAGCGTGCTCGGCGACGCAATCGGATTGCGCGTGATAACCTGCATAAGCGCACCCGCAACGGCAAGGCATGCCCCCACGGCGACGGCAATGAGCGCTCGTGGAAGCCTTGCCGTGAGAATAATCAGATGTTCGTTGCTTCCGTTAAAGTGAGTGAACGATTCCCATACCTGATGAAGAGGTATGTTCGTTACTCCGAATGCGATGCTGCACATGACTGCAGCGGCCAGCGCCAATAGCGATATCAATAGTCCGAATACGCGCATATATACTCACTTTCTTAAGTCCATGAATAATTAAGTTCATATGAATTTTAGGTGAAGGGACGTTATCTGTCAATGAGCTTGATAATCATTCTCACAAATATATTGATATTTTTCACGAAACCCTTTATAGTTTTGAATCAGTGATTGATAATGATTTTCAAATAGCGGGATATGACACAAGGGGGATTAAGATAGGAATGGGAACAGGAATGGCAAAGAAACGGGCAAGAGGCCTCAAGTTTAGCTTGCTGGCTCTGATCATGATCGTGATTCTTGCGGGGTGCGGAGCAAGCCCGGCGCAAGAAGGTACAAGCAACGCGGGCGGCGACACGACGAATACCGCAGAGGGCAACAGCGGCGCAGCTGCTGGCAGCGAATCGTATGAAGTTACGCATGCCATGGGGACGGAAACGATCAAAGGAACGCCTCAAAAGGTCGTCGTCCTCACGAACGAAGGAACCGAGGCGCTTCTGGCCTTGGGCGTGAAGCCGGTAGGTGCCGTTAGATCCTGGACGGGCGATCCTTGGTATCCGCATATTAAAGACCAGATGGAAGGCGTTACCGTTGTCGGGGAAGAGAGCCAGCCGAACATCGAGCTGATCGCTGGTCTGCAGCCTGACCTGATCATCGGCAACAAGATGCGTCAGGAGAAAGTATACGAGCAATTGAAGGCGATCGCGCCGACCGTTTTTGCCGAGGATCTTCGCGGCGAGTGGCAGAACAATTTTGAGCTGTATGCCAAAGCGCTGAACAAAGTGTCGGAAGGCGAAGAACTTTTGGCTGCCTACGACAAGCGGATCCAGGAGTTTAAAGAGAAGGCTGGCAGCAAGCTTGACGAAACTGTCTCCGTTGTTCGTTTCATGGCAGGCAAGACGCGGGTGTACCACACCAATACGTTCTCGGGCGTTATTTTCGATAAAATCGGCATCGCCCGCAACGACATGACTAAGAACGCAAAGGACGATTTCGTGGACGAGATCACGAAGGAACGTCTGCCTGAGGTGGAAGCCGACAGACTGTTCTACTTCACTTATGAAACAGGGGATGGCGGCGCCAACCAAACCGAGCAGGAATGGATCAACGATCCGCTGTGGAAGAACCTGAACGTTGTGAAGAACGGTCAAGCCCACAAAGTGGATGACGCGATCTGGAATACGGCGGGCGGCATCCTGGCGGCCAACCTGTTGATCGACCAGCTGCAGGAGTTTTACGGCATTCAGTAAGGAATGAAGACGGATGCTGAAGGCTAGTATCATCGTATAGCGGAAGATGCTAGGAACAAGCGGATAAGGAGGCACCCCAAAAAGATCTGAGATCTTGCGAGGGGGCCTCCTTTTTTTGCTGCAATGATACTTGGGTGCTGTTGCTTACTTTGCTGGTTCCATATTTTGTGGAAGCTTATGTCCATGAAGGTACTAGGGCAACAAGGCGACCGACACTCTCACGTCTAGATTGCGGCGCCAGCATCTCTGGTCAATTCTGTAGCTCTGCCGCATCAGAAGCATCGCCATACAGGCAGCCCAATCGCTAGATTAGTTCTGCGGGATATTCCGGCTTCCCCAACATGTTAACGGACTCCAGTTCCGTTATTTTGCTAAATCGCCCCCGATTCTTAAGTCTACCGGACACAGGATCCTTTATTACCGCAATAATCGGCCTATTTGCCGTCATATTCAATGAATAACGTCTCTGGTGTCCGTTAAATATCGATAATGGCCCCCATTCGGCTAAATAACGTATCCTCTGTCCGTTAGTCCTGGAGCAGTAGCACCAAGACCAGAAGTAGCACCAAGACCAGTAGTAGCATCAAGATCAGTAGTAGCATCAAGATCAGTAGTAGCATTTTAATACCAGCAGTCACCAAGATACTCGTTAACGGACACCAGTTCCCTTATTATCCTGAAAACCCCGATTCTCAGATCTACCGGACACAGGATCGCCTATTACCTTAATAAGGAGCCTATTTGCGATCATATTCTACGAATAACGTCTCTGGAGTCCGTTATCCATCAAAAATTACGCCTTTTCAGCTAAATAACGTATCCTCAGTCCGCTTGTCCTCGATCAGTAGCACCAAGACCAGTAGTAGCATCAAGACCAGAGGTAGCACCAAGACCAGTAGTCGCATCAAAAGATCAGTAGTAGCATTTATACCAGCAGTCACCAAGATACTCGTTAACGGACACCAGTTCCCTTATTATCCTGATTAACCCCGATTCTCAGATCTAACGGACACAGGATCCCCTATTACCTCAAAAAGGTGCCTATTTGCGATCAGATTCTATGAATAACGTATCTAGTGTCCGTTAGCCATCAAAAATTACGCCTATTCAGCTAAATAACGTATCCTCAGTCCGCTTGCCCTCGAGCGGTTGCACCAAGACCAGTAGTCGCATCAAAAGATCAGTAGTAGCATTTATACCAGCAGTCACCAAGATACTCGTTAACGGACACCAGATCCCTTATTATCCTGATTAACCCCCGATTCTCAGACCTACCGGACACAGGATCGCCTATTACCTCAATAAGGAGCATATTTGCGATCATATTCTACAAATAACGTACCTGGAGTCCGTTAGCCATCAAAAATTACGCCTATTCAGCTAAATAACGTATCCTCAGTCCGCTTGTCCTCGATCAGTAGCACCAAGACCAGTAGTAGCACCAAGATCAGTAGTAGCATTTTAATACCAGCAGTCACCAAGATACTCGTTAACGGACACCAGATCCCTTATTACCCTGATTAACCCCCGGTTCTCAGATCTACCGGACACAGGATCCCCTATTACCGCAATAATCGGCCTATTTGCCGTCATATTCAATGAATAACGTATCTGGTGTCCGTTAGCTCTCAACAATTACGCCTATTCAGCTAAATAACGTATCCTCAGTCCTCTTGCCCTCGAGCGGTAGCACCAAACCAGGAGTAGCACCAAGACCACCACTACTCTCAGCTATCTACTCTGAGTCCCCCAGGTTTCACCTCTAACCCAAAGCTACTCTAAGTTATGCGGTTTTACATTCGTTTTGGTCGGCAGCCATCCATGCATACCCCTGGGACACCGAATCCACCCATGTCCTCCCAGTAATAACGCTCGCTTCACGGCAACTTTTTTACGGCATCTTCACCACGATCTCCGCCCCTGCAACATAGGTCATCGCTTTGATGTATTTCGGGTCTTGGGCACGCTGTTCCATTTCGACCGGAGTGAGGTCCTCCATTCGTGTCTGTACCCACCATAAGTTGCCGAACGGGTCCCGTACCCGTCCCACCCGGTCGCCGAAGAACAAGCTCGTTGGCTCCGTCACAGAGACCGCTCCTGCGGCCAGCGCTTGCCGATACACATCATCGCAATCCTCAACATACAAACGGAGGTATGCCGGACTATCCGGCCATTCCGGTTTCGCGTCAAACATCATGACGACGGCATCTCCGATTCGCACCTCGGCATGGCCGATGACATCATCGCCAACATAGACGCGGGCTAACTCTTCGGCCCGAAAAGCCTGCTTGAGGAATTCGATCAGCGCTGCGGAGTTTCTTGAGATGATCCACGGCGTCACGGAGGTGTAGCCATCCGGAATGGGTTTAACCGCTTTCGGTTGGTTTGTCATAAATACGCTCGCCCCTTTAAATTTCATTTATTTGAATTGTGTTTATGCACTCATTATGCGGGGGCATATATGACAGCCGAGCGTCAGTGTTTCCGGAATGGGTTTGGGTAGCCTGCGTTTTTATCTTGCGAAAAGACAGCCGCCACCGTACATCGTCACAATCACGCGGTCGGAGGAAGGTTTCGAGCTTGAGGTTCCGTCCACAAACTGTTAACGTTTGACACCACCCGCAAACCTATGTACAGTATTAAACAAAAGAATAGGAAGTCCACTAGGGGAGCCGTTGGCGGCTGAGACAAGAGCGTATCTTGGACCCTTTGAACCTGATCTAGTTCGTACTAGCGTAGGAAAGTGGAGCCTTCGAATATGAGGTCTCGGTGCACTTTTTGGCGTACCCGGGCTTGTTGACGAAGCCGCTCCAGTTTTCGGGGGCGGCTTTTTAGCGTTGTCTGAAAAGTCGTGTCTTGCGGACTTCCTGCTCTTCAATATGTTGGAGGTGGGGACAAACATGAGTTTCACGCAAGCGCTCCGTCAGCAGGCGGGAGGCATTTTTCAAGCAATCTTCGATCATCCCTTCGTAAAAGGCATTGCCGAGGGGAATCTGGAGCGGGAACAGCTGATTCACTATGTGAAGCAGGATTTTGAGTATTTGAATGCCTACATGCGGATTTACGGAATAGCCATATCCAAATCGACCAGCCGGGAAGAGATCGCGGCCTTTAACGAACAGATTTCATTCATCCTGCACAGCGAGGTGCACCCGCATCAGAATTTTTGCGCAGCTGCCGGTGTGACCTATGAGGAGCTTCAAGGATATCCGCTGGCTCCGTCCGCGCATCATTACATCCGTCATATGCTGACGGTGGCGCATGAGGGTAGTTTGGGCGAGATTATGGCCGTGCTGCTGCCGTGCCCATGGACGTACCTGGAGATTGGCCGCAAGCTGCTGAATGAGGTGAAGCCGGATGCCGCCCATCCGTTTTACGACTGGATTTCTTTCTACGGAAACCGGGGGGAAGACGCGACAGCCAAATTCCGCGACCGTGTCGATGCATGGGCGGAGCGTGCGACGGCAGCCGAGCGGGAACGGATGAGGGAGCATTTCATGCTGAGCTGCCAGCTGGAGTATCTGTTCTGGGACATGGCTTATAAGCAGGAGGAGTGGCCGGTGCAGCTGGAGGCTGCCGTGCTGTAAAGAGCGATGTTCACAAGCACATGGAATTCCATTATAGCGAAGAGAGGCTGATATAAAATGCGTTCATGGGAAAAAGAGGTTTCGGCGCTTTTAATGAAGGTACAGCAGACGAGCCCCCTCGTTCACAATATGACGAACGTGGTGGTTACGAATTTTACGGCTAACGGCTTGTACGCGCTGGGCGCGTTGCCGGTGATGGCTTACGCGCCGGAGGAAGTGGCGGATATGGCCGCCATCGCGGGCGCGCTCGTATTGAACATCGGCACGCTGAACCGCGAGCTGGTGGATGCGATGATGATCGCGGGACAATCGGCGAATGCCCATGGCGTGCCGGTGCTGCTGGACCCGGTCGGCGCGGGAGCGACCCGTTTTCGGACGGAGTCGGCGCTGCGGATCCTAAGCGAGGTGAAGGTTTCGCTCGTGCGCGGAAATGCGGCTGAAGTCGCTCACCTTATCGGGGAGGTCCGCGAGATCAAGGGCGTAGACGCAGGCAATAGCGCAGGCAGCAATCATGCCGAGCTGGCCGTGCGGGCTGCGCGCGAGTTAGGCACGATCGTGGCCATTACCGGTGAAGAGGACGTGATTACCGATGGAACGGAAGTGCGCATCATTGCCGGAGGGGATGCGCTGCTTACGAAGGTGACCGGCGCAGGCTGCCTGCTGACCTCGGTGCTGGGTGCCTTTGCCGCGGTAGAAGCGAACCTGCTGCTTGCAGGTACGGCGGGTCTGGCCTTCTATGGGGCCGCGGCGGCGAAAGCTGCTGAGCGAACGGCAGATCTGGGACCGGGAAGCTTCCAGATCGCTTTCCTGGACGAGCTGGCGAAGCTTCATCCAGAATCGCTGGAAGGGTATGCCGCTGTACTGGAAGCGGGAGCGGCGGCTGCCGGAGGCACACGATGAGCGAGGTTCGCATGCCCCGTGCCCTGACGATTGCCGGGTCTGACAGCGGCGGCGGCGCCGGCATTCAGGCCGATCTGAAAACCTTCCAGGAGCTCGGCGTGTACGGCATGTCGGCGATTACCGCGATCACGGTGCAGAATACCTTGGGGGTTCACGGCGTATATCCGCTGCCGCCAGAAGCAACTGCGGAGCAGATTGAAGCGGTTGGCTCGGATCTCGGAGTAGATGCATTGAAGACGGGCATGCTGTTCAACGCCGAGATCATTCGGCTGGTTGCTGACCGGATTCGGGCATTCGGCTGGGGGAAGGTCGTTGTCGATCCCGTAATGATCGCCAAGGGCGGAGCGGAACTGCTGCAAAGCGAAGCGGTGCAGGCTTTAAGAGAAGATTTGCTGCCGCTGGCGTTGATCGTCACCCCCAATATACCGGAGGCCGAAGTATTGGCGGGGATGCGTATCCGCACGATGAACGATCGCAACGAAGCGGCGAGGCGTATTCATGATCTGGGGCCCAGGATCGTAGTGATCAAAGGCGGTCATGACGAGGGAATGCTTGGTAACGGTGAAGGCACAGATCACGAAAGAGGCAGGGAACCAGCTATAGCGGCGGGTATGCAGCAGGAAGAGCTGCCTCAGTTCGAAAGGACGCACGGTCAAACGAGCACTGCCATGCCTGCTGGGGAGTATAGGGGGGGCCGTCCGCTCTTTTCCAACGATGACGGTAATCCCGAAAGTCCTCCGGTCATCGACCTCGCATACGATGGTACGGCCTTCACAGAATTATATGGCAGACGAATCCATACCGTTCATACGCACGGTACCGGCTGTACTTTCTCTGCGGCCATTACCGCAGGCCTGGCCCAAGGCTTGAGCGCATTCGATGCGATTCAGAGCGGGCGCTTATTCATTCAAGCGGCCATTGAGGACGGATTGAACCTGGGGCAGGGACAGGGCCCGACCAATCATTGGGCATACAATCGCCGCCGTCAGGAGGTGCTGCGATGACGGGCAGAGTGGCACCCGAGATCATGAGGCGGCATCTGCGGATGTACCTCGTGCTCGGCAGCGTGAACTGCAGCGTCGAGCCAAGCTTGGTCGTGCAGGAAGCACTGGCTGGAGGCGCAACGATGGTCCAGTTCCGTGAGAAGGGGCAAGCAGCACTCGCCGGGGAGCCGATGATTCAGCTGGCCCGCCGTATCCAGGCCGAGTGCCGCCTAGCAGGCGTGCCCTTCATCGTCAATGACGATGTGGAGCTGGCATTGAAGCTGGACGCCGACGGCGTGCACGTCGGCCAGGACGACGAATCCGCGGCTTCCGTCCGCGAGCGGATCGGCAACCGGATTCTCGGTGTTTCCGCTCACACGGTGGAGGAAGCGCGGCGCGCGATTCTTCACGGCGCCGATTATCTTGGGATCGGGCCGATCTATCCGACCCGCTCGAAGGATGATGCCAGAACTGCGCAAGGCCCAGCAATTCTCCGTGAGCTTCGCGAAGCTGGAATCCATCTGCCAATCGTTGGGATTGGCGGGATTACCGTGGAGCGAGTGGAGGAAGTGAGTGGAGCGGGTGCGGATGGCGTCGCGGTAATATCCGCCGTGACGGGAGCGCAGTCGGCGCGGGAAGTTGTAGAGGCTATTGTAGATAAGATACGCCGTGCAACCGAAGAGATTTCTTAAGATGTAAATAGGAATTATAATCGGATCATGAAACAAGGGGGCCGACTTCAGAGGCACCCTTGTTTTGTTTACGTCAGATTTTAGAATACTGTGTATGCTCAGCTATTCCGTCAACATGCCATTTCTTTTGATCCACTCTCGTGTAACCTCCCAGATCCGTTTGCCATAGAGACCCGGATATGATATACGTAGGACAATGTACCCGCTCTACGATGAGTGAGCACTCCCATTAAGTTGAATAGGGGATCGGAATGAATAATAGGCAAAAAGAGATTTTTCGCAATTTGTTAATGGAACCGAACCGGCTGTGGCTCGTTCAGGATCTGGCGGATCAGACCGAGTGCTCGGAGAAGACGATCCGAAACGATCTGAAGGTGATTGAAGAATATATGGCTAAGCACTCCAGTGGCCATCTGGTGAAAAGGCCGGGACTTGGCGTCTATCTGGAGATCGGGGAAGCGGATCAGGCTGATTTATTCCACCGCTTGTATTCCAACGAGAGTACCGCCGAGGATGAATCCGATGAGGAACGGGTGCTGCATCTGGCATATCGGCTCTTGATGAACGCAAAGCCCGTAACCCTGCAGAACCTGGCTTCACCGTTTTACGTGAACAAGGCGATTATCCGTCGGGATATGGAAAAGATTGAGGGCTGGCTGCGGAGCTTTGATCTGAGCTTAATGACGAAGCAGCGAGTAGGCTTCATGATTGAGGGCTCGGAGAAGAACAAACGGATGGCGCTGGCGCGGTTGAACCAATTGATCAACCGTCCGGAGTTGACGGGGCAGATGATGCGTAACCAGTATGAACCGCACGAGATCGCCACCGTATACAATGAGTTAAAGGCGTTGCAGAGGCGGCATCAGCTCCGCTTCACCGATGAAGCCTTTGAAAGCCTGATGCTGCATATACTGCTTATGGTCAAACGGACCAAGCTGGGACAGCCGATTTCACTCTCTGCGCAGGACATAGCCTTTTTGGAGAACAAAGCGGAATTTGCCTGGGCGATAGACTTTTTGAAGCAGCTGCAAAAACTGTTCGCCGTCCCTTTTTCCAAGGAAGAAACCGCTTATCTAACCCTGCACCTGCTTGGCGGGAAGTTCCGATACACGCAGAAGGATGGAAGTGCCCGGCGGGGCGATCTGGCAGATAGCCACCCTCTGCTGCCACAGTTGGTTGAGCAACTGATTCGGCGGATGTCGGAGCTGAATATGATCCCTTTTTCCAAAGACCAGGAATTATTGAACGGGTTGAAAGTGCATTTGTACACAACCATGAACCGTCTTCATTATGGTCTGGCTGTGTCCAATCCGATGCTGGCCGAGATCAAAAAGATGTACCCCTATATGTTCGATCGCGTCATCATGGCACTGGAAGAGGTAGGGGGAGCGCTCCAACTATACTTTCCCGAAGAGGAGGCCGCGTATTTGACTTTGCATTTTCAGGCGTCTGTAGAACGGCTTCATCAGAACGACAGCCACCCTCAGAAGGTCATAATCGTGTGTCATATGGGCGTCGGGATGTCCCAATTGCTTCTCGCGAAGGTGGAACGGAGATTCCCGTCCGTGCATGTAGAGACAACGATGTCCAAAGCGGAAGTTGAGGATTATCTGGCAGCTCATGAGGTGGATCTTGTCATTACGACCGTTGATCTGCCCGAGTTAAAAACACCTCATATCCTCGTTTCCCCTCTGCTTGAGGCCAGTGACGAGCGGAAGCTGGAGCAAGCGATTCGGGGGCTCGATGAGCCGGACGGCAGGGCGGCTGAAGAATCGGTCTTTTTGAAATATACGACGCCTTTTCTCATCTTTCCTCAGCAGGAGGTCGAGCGTCCAGAACAGTTAATCTCCAAGTTTGCGCAGATGCTGGTGGACAAAGGGTATGTCCAGGCAGGATATACGGAAAGTGTGCTGGATCGTGAGAATATGTCTGCTACGACGATTGGAGGAGGCATTGCCATCCCTCATGGCAGCTCGGAGCGGGTTAAACAGTCCTGCATCGTTGTGGTTACTTTGAAGCAGCCGATTACCTGGGGAACCGAGAAGGTAGAGCTTGTGTTCTTACTTGCTATCAAGCATGATGAGCGGAAAGAGATGCGGCAGCTGTTCAGGGAATTGTCACGGATCAGTGAGCAGCCGGCATTGGTCAGTGCGTTGTCTAAGGAGACGGACGCGATGCGGTTGCTGAATACGTTAAAAGGGTAAAATTAGTAGTAGAGGTTGTTCAAAAAGTCCGCTTTTGATAAGAAAACCTCTATCGAGGCCACTTCAAGGATGAGCGACCGCGATGCATAGGTAGGTTTTCTTGCGATATAGAATTTCATCAGTTCCACTGATAACTCATAAATTCTATATCTAACACGAAGCGAATCAGGAAGCAGCTCGGCATCGAATCTTGAATTCAGCCGGGCCTTCCGGTGCTCACGTACCCAAAACGTACGCTCCGCTCCTGACGTCCCTAGCTTCATCCAACCTTCTCGGTGCTGAAAATCGACCTTTTTGAACACGCACTATTTGAAACTGTGATGACGAAGCAGGACGGTATACCGTCCTGCTTTTTACATGTTGTTGGGGTCCCCCTTAGAGTATTTGGAATAAGCATCATAGGCTCCACTTTATGGGGATATTTGTTTGCGAAATAAACCTGTTTTTCCGGAAGTTCCGGTAAAAAGTTCATCCGATAACAGCGTTTTCAGCGTGTACACTATAAATGTAAGCGGGAACATGACAGCGAAGGAGAATGACGAACATGAAAATATTAGCGATTACTTCATGTCCTAACGGAATTGCACATACGTATATGGCCGCTGAGAATCTGCAGAAGGCAGGCGCGAAGCTTGGCGTTGAGATGAAAGTTGAGACCCAAGGCTCCATTGGCGTGGAGAATCAATTCACGGAGCAGGATATCCGCGAAGCGGATGGCATTATTATCGCAGCGGATAAGACGGTGGTGAAGGACCGGTTTGTGGGTAAAAAACTGCTTGTCGTTGGGGTGCAGGATGGTATCCGTCGTCCGGAAGAACTGATTCAACGGGTGATGAAAGGGGATGTGCCCGTCTACCAGGCACAGTCCAAGTCGGCTGAAGCTATGACAGGAGAGAACAAACCCAAACAAAATCCGATCTATCGCCACTTGATGAACGGTGTATCCTATATGGTGCCGTTTATCGTGATCGGCGGGCTGCTCATCGCAATCGCCCTGACGATGGGCGGCGTGAAAACACCGGGTGGTCTGGTGATACCGGAAGATTCCATCTGGAAAACGATTGAGAGTATCGGCGCGGCTGCGTTTACCTTCATGGTTCCGATCCTTGCCGGATTTATCGCCATGAGTATTGCGGACAGGCCGGGTCTTGCACCAGGTATGGTCGGCGGGTTCATTGCTGCGAACGGCAGCTTTTATGGAAGTGAAGCAGGAGCTGGATTCATCGGGGGGATTATTGCCGGTTTCCTGGCGGGTTATGTTGCACTTGCTATTAAAAGGATCAAGGTTCCTCGGTCGCTGCAGCCGATTATGCCCATTATCGTTATCCCGGTACTGGCTTCGCTGGTTGTAGGGTTAATCTTCGTCTTTGTGATTGGTGCTCCGGTTGCGGATCTGTTTGAAGCGTTAACCGTCTGGCTCGCAGGAATGCAGGGTACTAGTTCGATTCTGCTCGCGCTTATTCTGGGCGCGATGATTTCTTTTGACATGGGCGGTCCCGTGAATAAGGTTGCGTTCCTGTTCGGCTCGGCCATGATCGGTGAAGGCAACTATGAAATTATGGGCCAAATTGCCGTTGCCATCTGTGTTCCTCCGATTGCCATGGGACTGGCGGCCATGATGAACAAAAGGAAGTTTACACCTGCGGAACGTGAAGCTGGAAAAGCAACATTTACGATGGGATTGTTCGGTATTACCGAAGGAGCGATTCCATTCGCGGCACAAGATCCTCTGCGCGTCATTCCGAGTATCATGGTCGGTTCCATGACGGGTTCGGTGATTGCCATGTTGGGCAGTGTCGGTGACAGCGTAGCCCATGGCGGTCCGATTGTAGCCGTACTCGGTGCCGTTGATAATGTTTTGATGTTCTTCCTCGCTGTCATAGGCGGCGCAGCCGTATCGATTATCATGGTGAGCTTGCTCAAGAAAGATGTTGCAGGTGTGACTCCGGCAGTTGTTGGGGAAGGACCAGAAGCGATAGAGGATCCTGCCGGAGCAGGTGAATCGTCGACAGCAGACGCGGATGCACCCTTGGCTGCGGACTCAGCTGAAGTGGATTCAACCGTGATCAATAATGGTACAGCAACGGAGGTTTCTGCTATCCGCGTTGAAAAATTGACGGATATTGTGACACCGGATCTCATTAACCTGAATCTGGTCGGAGCAACACAGGATGCTGTCATCGACGAAATGATCGGTGTATTGGAGCGGAATGGGGCGATCAGAGCTGACGGAGATTTTAAACAGGCCATATTAGCCCGGGAACAAGAAAGCTCCACCGGCATCGGCATGAATATTGCGATTCCTCACGGTAAATCGGATGCTGTCCTGAAACCAAGCGTGGTTTTTGGTATCCAGCAGGATGGCGTCGACTGGAAGAGTCTGGACGGGAGCGAAGCCAAACTGATCTTTATGATTGCCGTGCCGCGTAATAGTAAACAGAATGCGCACTTGAAAGTGCTGCAAATGTTGTCCCGCAAGCTGATGGACGATGATTTCAGGGAAGCGCTCTTGGCGGTGACAACGAAGGAAGAGGCCTATCGATTGCTCGATCAGGTGCATTAATTCAAGAGACTGAGTGAATTCACCTAGACCAGCCCCGCACAGAAATGAGCGGGGCTGGTTTTGTACGTTTCTCGGCTTGCTTTCGCAAAATCCACGGATTTCCTTGTCAGCTGGCGGCATGCCAATCGCTTTTACAACAATAACTCCATGGCTGCGCGTTCTTTATCCGCAATCTCGAGCAAAAGGTTGGACGCCTGCTGTAGCTCCTGGGTGTTACCTGATCTTCCCGCAAGGTCGATTGATGCGGAGACACTGGCCCACATTGGCGCGATCTCCGTAAACAAAAGGTAGGCTTGTTCGATTCTCGGGTCTTCCAACCGATCGGCGCATTCCTTCAAGTAATCCCGATACAGATTCCGAAACAAAGCACCACCGGTTCCCGCACGCTCCATCAGCAATGCGGTCAGGCATAAATCATGTTCGAACTGGTTGCTGCGGGAAGGCCACTTCAGGATCTCTTTGCTCATTTTTGCAATGCCTTTATTCCCGATATTGCGAATGGGCGGGTTCAGATAGTCCTGGGCATTCTTGGTCAAGGATTCGCGCAAAGCGGGTACGAGCGGCGGTAAGGCGTCGATTGGCTCGAGCGTATAAGAACGATTTCGGGAACTCATGGCTCCCTTTGCGTTTCTGGCTGCGGCCAAGCTTGTCAGACGCGTCTTCACCAGTCCGCCCTGCTGCCTGGTATCTGCCATGTAGGCATATTCGTCATCCACGCCGTATAGGACCGCATAGTGACCGGCAAAGTGCACTTTGTTCGTGAAATAGTCCAGGTAATAGGAATCCAATTTCAGCCCAACCGGCATTCCGCGTTCGATGCAGCTCCGTACGTTCCGCCACGCTTTGTCGACGGACGACGTTTCTTGGACATTCACGGTCAAACCCAGCCTGTCGGCGAGGTTGGCCGTCAACTTATCCACTTTCACCCTTCCTCCGATGAACGGAAAATCCATTCCCTTCGAGTCCCAATAAATGAATCCGAGCCCTTGTCCGAGTCCGAACAGCATCGGCTCCGATAGTTGGACTCCTGTATATTGCATTAAATTGCCCATGGTGGTCGTTTCGCAATGTTCGCCTTGGTAAGGAACGAAACCTTCAATGAATGTGGTCATCTTCCCTGGTCTCCTTCGACAATTCGTTAATTAGACTGGCAACGAACGCTTGCTCACTCTCTATTAGGCTGATCGGATGCAAGAACAGCGCCCTTACGTTCAGCGGCAATCGAACACCGCCCTGGGATTCGAATTTTTGCTTTATGCCTTCTGAAGCCTTCCGAAGAAAATCCAACCGTTTCCGCAATGCAGCCATGGCCATGTCGTTCCCGATAAGTGGCATAGCGGCCAAACCGAGATCGAAGCGGTTGTCGCGCTCCCGTGCTGACGAAAGACTGTCAAGGATTTCATCTTTCAGCCTGGTCATACCGGCTTCGGTGAGGACAAACCGGGTCGGCATGGGGCCCTTGCCGGATTTTTCGTCGGATTCCTCGGATGCAATCCATCCTTTATCGCTCAGTTTCCTAAGCCCTACGTAAATTGAAGTCGTGCCGATGCTCGCCCATTCCCGATAGCCTCGTTGATCGACTAACTTCTTGATATCGTACCCCGAAGCTTGACGACATTCTGCGATCATTTGCAGCAGCATAAATTCCACATTTGAAATAGGGTGCATGAAGGACCCCCTTGTCTTTAATATTTCGCATATGTAATATAACACCAGTGAAATATAAGATCAATAATGGAACTCTAATTGATTCTAAAAAGTGGTTTCTTCCTCCGGCAGTCTTTCGATTGGAGACGGCCGGATGGGCTGCCATGCCAAGGCGGTAAGGGGCAGGGGGCAGATGATAAGGGCAATCCGAAAGGTAATATGGTGAAGGATGGAAGTAAAACGATATATAAGAATCCGGCAGGTAATGAACTAATTTAGGTTGATCAACATCGAAATTTGTGGAGCCGCTCCTATTCGGGAGCGAAGCTCTTTTTACGCTATGCTCAGGCTGACAATGAATGTAATCTAAGAAAATTCAACTCATTTACAGTTTACATATCTATCGAATGAACCATACTTTCCCCCTACCTCAACAAAACACAACCTCAACCCAAAAAAACAAAGTGGTCGGACCAGCGTACCTTCTATAATGGAGGTTATTAGACTGTCGGACCGTTAACTGGCAGGTGAGGAGGGACCACATGAAGCGGGATGAATACATGGACGGGGCCGGATTGGCGCAGGAGCACTCGAATGTTATCGCAGACGGTCAACGGGGGAATGACCGAGATCGCAACCGTCGGATAGCCTGGTGGAGGGAAGCGCGCTTTGGGCTGTTTGTGCACTGGGGGCCTTATTCGATGCTGGGCGGAATGTGGAAGGGCGAGCGAGTGGATGCGAATTATGCGGAGCATATCCAGCTCAGGGGGAAGATACCTGTAGCTGAGTATGCGGAAGCTGCAGCCAGGATGAACCCGGAGGGGTTCGATGCGCATGAATGGGTAGCGCTGGCCAAGCGGTCGGGGGCCAAATACCTCATCGTGACGACGAAGCATCATGACGGGTTTGCCATGTACGATTCCAAGGTTTGCGATTATTCGATTACCCGGCATGCGAATTTCCCGAGAGATCCGATCAAGGAGCTGGCAGAGGCATGCAAGGCCGAGGGGATTCGGCTCGGGATTTACTATTCTCACGCCATGGACTGGCATCACCCGGATTCGCAGGGGAACACGCTGGATTACCCGGGGAATATCGGCGCATGGGATCTGCTGGAGGACTGGATCGACGATCAGGATAAGCGGGGACGCTTTGAGCGTTACCTTCATGATAAGGCTCTTCCCCAGGTCGAGGAGCTTCTGACCGATTACGGCCCGATCGGGTTGATGTGGTTTGATTGCGGCCATAAGATCAGCGACGAACACGCCGTGTGGTTCCATGATCGGGTACGCCGGCTGCAGCCGGATTGCCTGATTAACAAGCGGCTCCGGGATGACCGCTTTGCGGATTACGGGAATCCGCATGATAACCAGCTGCGATTCCATCCGGTGCAGCAGGACTGGGAGTCGATTCATACGCTGAATGATTCTTGGGGATTCCGGTATGGCGATGACCATTGGAAGAGTCCGGAGGAATTGATCGACCAACTGCTGCGCGTGGCAGCGGCGAACGGCAATCTGGTGCTGAATGTCGGCCCGCTCGGCAACGGGGCGATTGACGAGACGTCGAGAAGCCTGCTGGAGACGGTGGGCAGCTTCCTGGAGCGGAACGGCGAGGCCATATACGGTACGAGCGGCAGTCCGATCGGAACGCCGCAGTGGGGCTACTGCACATGGAAGCCGGAAGAGAACAGCTTGTACCTGCTGGTCAGACATTGGCCGCAGGACGGTTATTTGATCCTGCCCGGTCTCGCAAATGGAGTTCAATATGCGAAGCCTATCGGAGCGAAGGCGAAGGAGGACCGCCTGCCGATCCGGCAGCTTGGGCCGTGGGACTGGCAGATTGATGTGCGTTCGGTACCTCAGGACGCCTATGCGACCGTGATTGAGCTGAAGCTGGATGGAGAGCAGTTGGAGAGCAACGGGACTCCTAGATTCATATCTTCAATGCCGAATACGTTCTGGGCATATGATGGTGTTATCCAGGGCGACGGCCTGCGCTGCGACAACGGAAAAAGAGGGCATGACGGCGTTACCGGGTGGACCGCTCCCAATGCGGCTGTTCAATGGGCGTTTCGTTCGGAAGAAGAAGCGCCGGTCCACTGCCGAATCGTCGTCACCTTGTCCGCCTCAGCGGCTCAGGCGGGGGGACGCTTTGAATTGTCCCTGGATGAACAGAAGCTGGCTTGTACCGTTTACGATACGGGCGGGGACGGGTGCTGGGGAGAATTTGAGATCGGTCGACTGACGATTCGCCGGGCAGGCATACACCGTCTTGAAGTCCGCGGAATATCGCTGGCATCGGATGCTTTGATGAATTTGCGCAAGGTTACGCTGCTGCCAATGGAGAGGGAGTGAGGAATCAATGAAAATCGTATTTGATCCTGCACCGGTTGCAGGAGGCTTTCGAATGCCGGGATATTGGGTCTGGTGCGGCAGCGTCATCCGGGGCGAAGATGGCCGCTACCATATGTTTGCTTCGCGTTGGCCGAAGTCATTGCCCATGCATCCCGGATGGCTTGCGGCCTCGGAGATCGTCCGTGCGGCCGCCGACCATCCGGCCGGACCGTACGTGTACGAGGAGACGGTGCTTGGGACCCGGTCTCCGGCCTATTGGGACGGCTGCAGCGTGCACAATCCGCATATCGTGAAGGTGGACGGCACGTATGTGCTCTATTATATGGGCACGACGTTTCCGTTTCCGCTGCCTGAGGAAGGGGAGGTGCTGCTGCCGAATGATCCGCTCGCCGTGGTGGCCAGGGCCAACAAACGGATCGGCGTAGCGACCGCCCCTTCCGTAACCGGCCCATGGACACGAAGGGATCTTCCGGTTCTGCTGCCCCGTCCGAATCAGTTTGACAGCTTTTTCGTGTCCAATCCGGCACCCTGTGTTCATGCCGACGGCTCGGTGCAGCTGATCTATAAATCCCGGCCCTATCAAGGGCATACCTATGGCAACATGCAGCTGGGCTTGGCCAGCGCGGAATCGGTATACGGTCCGTACGCCCGTAAGCCTGAGCCGCTGTTTCCGCCTGCCATTCATATTGAAGATCCCTTCATTTGGCGTACGGCACGCGGGTACGAGATGATTGCCAAGGACATGGACGGCTCCATCTGCGGAGAGCGCTATAGCGGGGTCCATGCGTGGTCGGCGAACGGAGAGCAGTGGGAGATGACAACCCGGCCAGGGGAGCCGGCGTATTCCCGCAGGGTGCTGTGGGATGATGGCGCGGAGCGGCTGATGGGCAACCTGGAACGGCCGTTTTTGCTCATGGAGGACGGTCGTCCGGCCTGGATGTTCGCAGCGACCTCGGATGGAACCAACGGATTTCACGACTGCACGGAAACCTGGAACATGGCGATTCCGATTCGGGAGATTGCGGAGAAGGAGCAAGAATAGGTTATCCTTTTCCGGTGCGAGTAGATGGATGAGTTTGTTTTATCCTACGAAGCCGCACGGTGGTATATTTACGATCCAGATGATCCATCGGATCTCTCCTGCCAACCGGCAGACCGTCGTCCTGCGACACCGAACCGAGCATCGTAAACGAGCGAGGTTCGTAAAACGACGGACAAGGTTGTTCCCCATGGACACAGTAGACCTGTGTCCATGCCTCATAAGCCCTTTGGCGAAACTTGGCCGCATTAGACCCGGGTTCCCTAAAGGGTTCTTTTTTGTGTTACACCCCTTTCGTACCGCCCTCTACAAACACAATCGTAAAAAAACACATCGACAAACAAATGCCGCCATTGTTGGCGAAGCGCTCCGCTTATAGGATGAATACGAAGGCAAACTTACAACGGGAGGTCCTTATGGCGAACATCAACCCAAGCACGCGGCTAACACCGTCAGCGCGGAGCCGGGAATGGTTATCCAGCTTTCGCAAGTACAAGGCGATATACCTCATCTCGATTCCGGGCATCCTCTATTTTCTCGTATTTAAATACGTCCCTTTATTCGGCAGTGCCATGGCTTTTCAGGAGTACAACTTATTCAAAGGCATATGGGAGAGTCCTTGGGTCGGACTGGACCAATTCTACCGGATGTTTCAGTACGAGGAGTTTCTGCGGATATTCTGGAACACCCTCCTGATCGGGATGTACAGCATCGTCTTTGCGTTTCCGGTACCGATCATCCTGGCCCTGCTATTGAACGAGATTCGTCTTGTCCTGTACAAGCGGGTGCTCCAGACGGTCATCTACATGCCCCATTTCCTGTCCTGGGTCATTATCGGGGGGATTGCGGTGGGCATTCTGTCTCCGACCACGGGAATCATCAATCAGATCCTGATGTGGGTGGGGCTCGAACCGATTTACTTCCTTGGCGAGGAAAGCTACATTCGCAGCATTCTGATCGGCTCGGGCATCTGGAAGGAAGCGGGCTGGGGAACGATTATTTACCTGGCGGCGTTGGCCGGGATCAATCCGGACCTGTACGAAGCTGCACGGGTTGACGGCGCGAACCGCTGGCGCCAGACCTTGGCGATTACGATTCCGTCGATTCTGCCCACGATCATGATTCTGTTCCTGCTGAACATCGGCAACTTCCTCGATTTCGGGTTTGAACGGGTGTTTGTGTTCCTGAACGCCTTGAACGAGAACAAGGGCGATATTCTGGATACGTACATCTATCGCGTCGGTCTGCTTGGACAGCAGTACAGCTACACCACGGCCATCGGGCTGTTCAAATCTCTCATCGGGCTGCTGCTCATTGTGGGCGGTAACGCCATAAGCCGCAAAACGACCGGAAATTCCTTATACTAGGCAGGTGACCGAAAACATGATAAAACGATCAACAGGCGAATTCGTATTTGAAATGTTCAACTATATCTTCCTGGCCGTCGTGTCGGCCGCCATGATCTTTCCGATCCTGCACGTAGCGGCGCAATCGCTCAGCAGCGATCTGGCCATCTCCAGGGGGGACGTCGGCCTGTGGCCGGTTGAGTTTACGCTCTCCAACTACGCCATCGTATTGAACGATACCTCGGTATGGCGTTCCTTTATGATCAGCGTATTCGTGACCGTCGTAGGGACCGGAATCAACTTAATCGCAACGGCTTCGCTGGCTTACCCGCTGTCGCGCAACGAATATCGGGGACGGAAAGTCATTCTCATGCTCGTGCTGATCACCTTTATTTTCAGTGCGCCGCTCATTCCCAACTATCTGCTCATTAAATCGCTGAACATGCTGGATACGGTCTGGGCCCTCATTATTCCGGGCGCCATCAGCGCGTACAACCTGTTCATCATGCGCTCGTTCTTCATGAATCTGCCTAATGAGATCATCGACTCGGCAAGGATCGACGGGTGCGGAGAGCTGCGGATCATATCAAGCATCGTGCTTCCGCTATCCAAGCCGTTGATGGCGACGATGGGACTGTTCTACGCCGTGGCGCATTGGAATTCGTACTCGTCCGCTCTATACTATATCAATAGCCGAAAGCTGTTTCCGCTGCAGGTTCGCCTGAGGGAGATCGTGATTACCGATCAGATGGGAGAGATGGACACCACGTTCGAGAACTTGGCCAACATGTCCCCGGAGGGCATCAAGATGGCCACGATCGTCATCGCTACGCTGCCGATCATCCTGGTATACCCGTTCCTGCAGAAATATTTTATCAAGGGCATGCTTATCGGTTCGATCAAATCCTGATCGTAAAAGAACACAAATCCATAATAAGAACGCCAATTCTGCGCATGAGGATTATGAGCTACGATGAAATGGATTTTACGAAAGCGCTTACCTCATGAATGAACCACTTGTCTATTTTTGCGAAAAGGGGAGAGGTTGATGAAAAAAAGTTGGACGGTCTTACTGATCGGCGTCATGATGATGACACTGCTTGCGGGGTGCGGGGGGAAAGCGGAAGAAGGAGCAGGGAATACCCAGCCGGAAGGGAACGAGCAGGGCACGGCTTCCAGCAAGCTGGCATTCTCGATTTCATTCTCCACGGGCGGCAACACCTACATCGAATCGTCGCCCGACATCAACAAGGACAAATGGGTGCTGAAGCTGGAGGAGATGACGAACACCGATCTCGATATTCGCTTGATGTCCCATAAGGAATTTGATCAGAAGATGAGTCTGATGTTTGCAGGCAACGAAATTCCGGACGTGGTCGGCAATATGCGCGGGGGGCCGACAACGGGCTCCATGTCAGGCTCGGTGGAAGCGGGCGTGTTCATGCCGCTGGATGACCTCCTTAAGGAGTATGCGCCGAATCTGATGAAAATGGTCACCCCGGCGGCATGGGAGGAAGTATCGTACGACGGCAAAATCTACGGCATTCCGGCCTGGCTGGAGAACCCGTCGCGCCGCGCCACGTTTATCCGTACGGATCTGATGGAGAAGGCAGGCATCCAGGAAGCGCCGAAGACGGTGGAAGAGTATCTGGATATGCTGCGCGCCTTCAAAAAACTGGGTATAGAGCATCCGTTCCAATACCGGGAGGGCTTTAAATACGCGGATACCTTCCTAGGGGCATACGACGTGCTGCCGTTCCAGTTCATGGAGCTGAACGGGGAAGTCGTGCCGAAGTTCTTCGATGTCGAGAACATGACCAAGGCACTGGAGACGTATAAGACGATGTACGACGAAGGCTTGATCCCTAAGGATTTCGCTTCCCTGTCCCAGGAGGATTACGGCCGGAACATCAATTCCGGCAAAGCCGGCATGTGGGCGTCCAACGGCGAGGGGCTGATCGGTTTCCGCGCCAAGCTGAAGGAAGTGGATCCTTCGATGAAGGTGGATATCTATCCTTCGCCGACGGGCTCGGACGGCAAGGGCGGCCTCGGCTTGTACAGCTCGATCTCGACCACGTATTACATCAACAACAAGGTCGGTCAGGAAAAAGCGATCGAAATCATTAAATTCCTCGACTGGATGCTGACGGAGGAAGCCGATATGTTCTTCTCCTTCGGGATCGAGGGCGAGAACTACACGATGGAGGACGGCAAGGTCAACTATACATGGCCCGTGAAAAAGGAGGAAGTTGACGAAGCGGGGTTCCGGGCCAACCAGCTGTGGTTCGTGCATGAGCTGACCTACAACAAGAAGCAGACGGCCCTGACCGAGGACGGCCAGGACGTCATTACGGCGTTCAGCGACGTGCTCAGCAATGAAGGCCGCGGCGGCATTACCTTTACGGCGAATCTGAACAGCTTCTCCAAGTTCCCGGATTTGGCCTCGACCGGGGATACGGGACCGAAATTCATTCTGGACAGCATGGTGAAGATGATCTACGGCAAGCAGCCGATATCCGAGTGGCCGAAGGTGCTCGAGGAATATCGCGCCAAGGGCGGGGACGAGATCATCAAGGAAGCGACGGAACGCTGGAAGAACAAGGAGAACGTCGTGGATCGTACAAGATAACATGCAAGATAGGCAGCAGGACATCTCCTGTTTATCCCGAAAATCCTGTACAATGAATCCAATATGTAAGCGTTTAAATGAAGTGAGTGAATAAATAAAGTTCAAGGTATCCGCCGGTCTGCCATGCATGGCAGCCGCTCGCGGATACCTTCTTGTTCCATTTCATGATTGCCTCATCCCTAATTCTTCTACATACAGGAGGCTGAAAATAATGCGGTTGTTGATTGCTGACGACGAACCTGTCATCCGAAGAGGGCTGGTCAAGATGGCGGAAACCTATCGCCTGCAGTTTGACGCCATCGATACGGCCGTAAACGGCGAGCATGCGCTCTCGATGATCAAGGAGACCGAGCCGGATGTGCTGCTGACCGATATCCGCATGCCCCGAATGGGCGGGCTGGAGCTGTGCCAGGAGCTGCATGAGTTGTATGGGCATATTCAGATCATCGTCATCTCGGGTTACGGCGAATTCCAATATGCGCAGCAGTGCCTGGCTTACGGGGTGAAGCATTATCTGCTGAAGCCGGTGACGGGCGTGGTGCTGCACCAGACCTTTGACGCGATCGTAAAACATCGCAATAAAGGCATTGTCTCCCTGGCTTCCTACGTCGATTGGATTGAAAACATCGGGCAGGAAATTTGGATGCTGCAGACGGAACGGCTGGATGAGCTGTTGGTCGATTGGAGGGCGCATCTGCAGGCAGCGGGGCTTAGCGTCCCGCAGCTTCAGCAGCTGCTGGATGATGCAGTGGGGATGATTTTCCGGCGACTGGTATCGAAGGGGTATATGGAGGTTTCCGTGATCGAACCCATCGGCCATCATGCGGCCCAGGAACAGCTGCTGAATGAATTCGAGCTGAGGGTTAAGCGGATGACGGCCGATCTGGTGACCCAGCGCTGGGGGAATTTCAAGAATCCGCTGGATGAAGTGAAAGCGTACATCGACACGCATCTGTCCGAGGAAATCACGCTGGAGGAAGTGGCGGAGATGGCGGGGTATACGCCGACCTATTTTAGCGCGATGTTTAAAAAAATGACCAATGAAACCTTTGTCCGGTACCGCATTCACCGGCGGATGGAACGGGCGAAGGAGCTGCTTGCGCTGCCGCATATGCGGATCATCGACGTGGCGGCAAACGTCGGTTACGAGGACTATCCCCATTTTACGAAGATGTTCAAGAAGGTAACGGGACACACGCCGACGGAATATCGGACGATGCTGGGATTTAACGGATGAAGAATAAACTGTATCGCAAGCTTTTCCTGTACTGCGTATCGATCATAGCGCTGTCCTCGTTATTGATCGGCATCGTCACGTACGCTCGTTCTTCCGCGGAGCTGGATCGGCAGCTGGATCGGCATCTGTCGCAAATCGTGCAGAATGCCTTGAATCACACGGACCTGTACATCAAATCCTATGACCGGACGATGATCTCCCTGCTGACCAACCGGGAATTGAAGAAATTCGTGGATCTGCCGAACCCGGCGGACCATTACGAATACTATCACATCAGCTCCACGATCAAGGATACGGTGTTCCGTCCCCTGATGGACCGGGGGCCCGAGCTGCTGACGATGTATCTCTTGTCTTACAACGGAAACGCGTCGTACAGCTTCGGCTCGGACTTTACGGCGCCGGTGTTCAGCGAAGAGGACAAGTCGAAGCAGCTGACGGAGCTCCGCCATGCCACAAAAGACGAAAGCGGCCTCATGATTCATACGGAGAGCATTATTCCGGGACGCAGCGGCAGCGTGATACGCATGACTAGACAGATGAAGGGTTTATCTTCCACGGCGGAAAAAGGCGTGCTCGCCATGGAGGTGCGCTCCCAGGAGCTGTCCTCCCTGTGGAAAGGCATCGATCTGGGTGAACGGGGATACTTCTATATTGCCGATGCCAGCGGTCACGTGGTTTACCAGCCCGAAGGGCTGGAGGACAACGCTTCGTCTCCCGCCCGGGATTCGAAGCTGACCGCCGCCATTATGGGCGCGGACGAGGAATCCTTTAAATATACGACGGTCGATGGAGAGCAGCGGGTATTCATGACCCGGATGTCTCCTTATTCCGGATGGCGCTTGGTAGCCTCGATTCCGCTGGAAGAGTGGCGCCAGCCGATTGCCAATATCCGCACGACGGCCTGGACGATCGGCTTGATCAGTCTCGTCGCCGCTTGTTTGCTTGCTTACCGTTTCACCCGTTCCATTACCCAGCCGATCCAGACGATTATCCGCGGGATGCGGCAGACGGAGCAGGGCCGATGGATTCCCCTGGACCTTCCTGAACGGCGGCAGGATGAGCTGACGGAAATGATGCAGCGGTACAATCTGATGGTGAGCCGGCTGTCGGAACTGATCGAGCGGGTATACGAGACCGAGCTGCAGCAGCAGAAGACGATCATCGAACGGCAGAAGGCCGAGTTTCAGGCGCTTCAGCTGCAGATCAATCCGCATTTCATGTACAACACGCTGGAGACCATCGTCTGTTATGCCGAGGTTGAAGGCTCGTCCGAGATTACCGAGATGGTGTCTTCGCTGGGCTTTATGATGCGATACTCCTTACTGACCTCGCTAGAGGAGATTACGGTTGCGAACGAACTGAACCATGTGCTGAATTATATGACCATCATGAAGCACCGGCACGACATGGAATTCGATCTTCGGGTCGAGGTTCCCCACGAGCTTCTCCTGTACAAAATGGTGCGCTTGACGCTTCAGCCTTTAATCGAAAATGCATTCCAGCATGCGTTTCCGGACGGCATCGAAGCCTCGCAGCACATCATCATCTCTGCCGGATGCAGCGACGATGCTTTCTGGGTCAGCGTGACGGACAACGGCATCGGCATGACCGATGAACAGCTGCACGAGGTTGCGGCACGGCTGTCCTACGAGCACGACCACACGAATCATTCGCCGGAATCCTCCCTGAACCTTAGCGGTACCGGAGGCATCGGACTGCTTAACGTGCATCGCCGGATTCAGCTGGTATTCGGCGAGAGTTACGGACTGCGCCTAACCTCCGCGGGCGTGGGGACGGGAACCACCATCCGCATGGTCATGCCGAGTCCGCCGCGTGTTTAGCGCATGGCCTGCCTTTCCCGGGCATATAGGTCAGACTCTGTGCTCGAAGTGCAAATAGAAACGCTGTCCTTAAGGTAAGGGCAGCGTTTTTCGCGTTCTCGGGTCGCATTTCGGGATCGCAGAGTTTCATAGAACCAGCTTTTGAAGGTTCCCTGAAGCTCTGCGCCTTCAGCAGAAGCCTATGATCGGTTAACGTTTCACGATTGGCGTCCACGACGTCCATGCCGTCCGTAAAGATCATTTCAAAGCGGCGTGAGATGGATGGAAAGACCTCCATATATCTTCAGGCGCTTCGTGATCGTATCTGTGCTGCAGCAGGTTTCCGTGCGAATCTCAATGGGAGGAAGAACGGAGCGATAACGATATTCGTCCGGCTCTGCCTGCTCCTGATAGATCACCGCTTGATATGTCGTATGTTCTTCAAGGAAATCCAGCGGGATTCGGGCATCTCGTCCTCCTGCGGCACAGATGGAGGCGACGAACCATTCCGCGCCGGATCGTCTGGCGATCGTAACGTACCGGCCCGGATAACCTTCCAGCAGCCGCGTCTCATCCCAGACGGCCGGAACCGCGGCCAGCAGCGGCTTGCCTGGATGGTCCGCGAACACGGAGATCGCGTCCGCATAGTGCTGGATGCCGGACTCGAAGAGGATGGCCAGTGCGAGCTGAAGCCCTTGGGTCGTGTTGGTCCTCCTGCTGAACGTGACCGGCGTAAAGTCCATGGATCCGATCACATTTCGCGTAAACGGCAAGGTACAGAGATGAACCGCATTCGGGCCTTCACTCTGCGCCCGGTAGTATTCCGCGCCGTAAACGCCTTCTCTAGTCATCACATGAGGCCATGTCCGGTGCTCCCCGCTCGGCTTGGTGGATCCGTGGAAATTAACCATTAGCCGGTGCATGGCGGCGGATTCGGCGATGGCGTCGTAGACCTGGAGCGTCTCTTGATTGTCGCTGTCGAAGAAATCGACCTTGATCCCAACAGCACCCCAGGAGGCCCACAGGCGTAATTTCTCTTCACGGAGTTCCTCCGTGTTCAGCCCTTGATAATGCGTCCACAGCCAGATGCCGACGCCGCGCTCCTTCGCGTAATCGATCAGCTGAGGCGCATCCAGCACACCCTCCCAGCCGCCGTCAACGACGACGTATTCCCATCCCATTCCGGCGGCAAAATCGACATGCTGCCGCTGAGCATCCATATCGCCGCAAGAATCGCCCTCCGCGTACCAGGACCAGGCTGCTCTCCCCGGAGCGATCCAAGAGGTGTCTTTCAGCACGGGCGGGGGACATAGATGAGTCGTTACCGATGAAGTCACCAGATCCCCGAGCGATCCGATGATCATGACGCGCCAGGGCGTCGAGAGCGGAAGCTGCGCGGCAATCGGCGTTTCCTGATCCGGAGCGTACGAGATGCGAAGCTTCCGGCCGTCTTGCTCATCGGCTGCAAGGTGACTGGCGCCATAACCGCCGTCCACGGCAGCTTCTGTCAGCAGCAGCCATTGCTCTTCTGTCGATTGAACCAAGAGCGGGAAGCCGAAATGCCCTCCCCGAAGATCGTCCGGCATGGCGTGGTCATAGGTTCGTTCATAACACCGCATGAACGGCTGCGCCCAGACGTTAAGCATCCGATCCCCCGGCAGATGGAATCCGGAGATCTCGTTCTCGATGCGAATATCACCTTCTCCTTGCAGCTCATAACGGTAAGCAGCGCCGTCTCGAAAAGCGCGGAATCGAATCCTCACCTGATGATGCTCGACGGAAGTTAGGAGCACCAGCTCGCTTGCTTCGTAAGACTGCGATTTTTGCTTGCCGGTCATTAGCTCGTAACGCTCCGTGATCGTGTTGTGCTCAACCCCCTGGATGCGGATATTTTGCTGAAATTGGTATCTGTCCGTGATGAGTCCGAGCGGGGATCTGTCAAGAACCCGGAATCCCTTGTTCATAACCGTATACAAGAGGGGACCGTTATGCGCCTGCTCCAGGGTGATCTGCAAATTCCCGTCAGGGGAATGAAGCTGAGCATAAAACGGCGCCGACAGAGATGGGGACAGCTCATGATCCATAAACGAAACTCCTTCCTTGTCGCTACCAAAATGACGTACCCATTGCAGCCTCATTGTAACGGACAAAGGGAAGGCTTAGCATACGGCTCCGTTCGCTCCGGGTTGTGTTTTCTTATGTTATGTTACTCCGTAAAAAAACACGGCCCTTCCGCAAGTTACGGCATGGTCTGGCGGGAGGCCGCTGTTTTAACATGGAAGTATCAAGAGGCGTTTGAAAGGAGGGTATCCTCTAATTGCGGTGAATCGTAATCACTACATAAGACAAAGGATGGGTGATGATTGATGAGACAGGTGCGCAAGCGTAACGGACAGATAAGAAGGGGAAGTATCATACTGCTGCTGGGTATTCTGCTGTTTTCGTTCGGAAATCCGCCAATACAGGGGGAAACGGTGGCAGCCGATGGGGTGGAGCGGGTCAACCAGGCAATGAATAGGCCGGCAACGGCCAGTTCGGAGATCAGCGGGCGTGAAGCCGGGAAAGCCGTGGATGGCAGCAAGGATACCTATTGGCAGCCGGCCAGCACGGACCGTGAGGACATGAGTGTACATGTTCAGGTGGATCTGGGGAGCGAGCAGTCTCTCAACCAGGTCGTCCTGGACTTAAACCGGGGAGATAATTTGGGCAGCATCGAGATTGATTATTCCCTTGACGGCGAGTCTTGGACCAGAGCCTATGCGAAAAATGGGGGCATTCGAGCGGACGGTCAGGAAGTCATGGCGTTTAATTCCGTAAGCGCTTCCCAAGTACGGGTGACTCTGCAGCTCAGCCGAAATCTCAATGTTCAGCTTAAGGAGTTGGAGATTTATATGCAGGATGGAGATCAAGGGATTCCGTCGGACGTAACGGAGCTGGCTTTCGTGAAGCCGGATGGCACTCCTTATAACAACAATGATGAACGGACCTTGGACATTGGAGAAACGTCGGCCTTGGAGGTGCGCGGCAAACGAGCCAACGGAGAGTGGGTTGCGCTGCCTCAAGGCCAGGTTCAATACCATGCTGCGGGGAGCAGCATGGCCGTGGATACAGCCGGTTCCGTAACCGGAGTCAAGGTCGGCGCCACCCGGATGTATGCGGAAATCAGCGTTAATGGCCAAACGGTTGGGACGCCGGATTTCTGGTTTGTCGTGAAGGATGATCAGGAATTCCGGGATGCGAAATATATTGCTTTCAGCTCGTTCACGCATCCGACGTTAGTCCAGAAGATCGGCGAGGCGGCGATCCTGGATGACGGCAAGCCATTGCCTGTCGTCACGATTGCTCCGAATACGGATGGGACCGTTAGCGCCAGATGGTTCAAGGACGGCCAATCCAGAGGTTTGCTGGACACAAAGCCGCTGCAAACGGGGATAAGTCAATCGATCACTCTTCCGGGCGGGATGAAGGTACCGGGCACGCACGAAGTGAGGATGACGTTCCAAGCCGCGGACGGGGGAACTTACTACGACAGCTTGTTTTACACCGTCATGCCCAAGAAAGGAATACCTGACGGTCAGAGTCATATCGCATATACCGGAAAAGACGGAAGAATGGTGTATGTTCCCGATTATAAAGGAAATCGGATCATCGATTTCTCGAATGTCGGTTATATGGGCGGCGGGGTGAAGCTTCCCGACGTGCAGGCGAGGATTGCCGTGCAGCCGACCGGGGGGGATGATACGGCGATGCTGCAAGCGGCGATCGATGAGGTGTCGCAGCTGCCGCGCGACGCGGACGGCTTCCGGGGGGCCGTTCTTCTAAAGAAGGGCACGTATCTGGTCGGCGGATCGCTGAACATCCAGGCGAGCGGCGTCGTGCTGAGGGGCGAGGGGAAGAGTGAGGACGGAACCATCATCCGGGGCACGGGAACAACGGCCAGAAATTTGATCGTCGTGGGCGGAACGAATGGTGCAACGATTGTGGATGGCACGGAGACCGATATCCAGGATCTGCACGTTCCGGCAGGCTCGCGTTCCTTCCATGTCCAGGATGCCTCTGACTATCAGGTGGGCGATTCCGTCATCGTCCGGAGGATCGGCAACGACCGCTGGATTCATGAAATCGGCATGGATCATATCTACATGCGGCCAGGAACCGGAGGAACGCAGCAGTGGTCCCCGTTCAATCTGGATTTTGACCGCGTGATTACGGCGATCGACGGCAACCGGATTACGGTGGACGCTCCGTTAGCGAATGCCGTTGAGCGTCAATGGGGCGGGGGCAAGCTATTCAAGGCGACGGACGAATCGCGAATCGAGCAGGTAGGGATCGAGAACATGCGCGCCATATCCGATTTTGATCCGAGCAAAACCGACACGAAGATGGATAACGATGTTCTGGACACCCCGTATTACTCCGATGAGGACCATGCAGAACGTTTCATCATGATGAACAGCGTGAAGAATGCCTGGGTGCGAGAGGTGGCCGGCTACCATTTTTCCTATGCCTTGGTGCAGGTCGGGCGGCAGGCCAAGTGGGTCACGGTGCAGGACAGCGAAATGCACGACATGGTCAGCATTATTACCGGCGGGCGGCGTTACAGTTTTTTCATCCAGGGGCAGTTAAATCTGGTGCAGCGCAATTATACGGAGACTTCCCGTCATGCTTACGTCATTGAAAGCCGCGTGCAAGGGCCGAACGTGATGTACGACAATAAGGCCACTCGCGAATACAATACAAGCGAGCCGCACCATCGCTGGTCGACAGGCGGTTTATACGACAACGTCAGCGCGCGCATCAGCGTCCGCGACCGGGGATGGCTGGGCAGCGGACACGGGTGGGCCGGCGCGAATTACGTCATGTGGAATACCGAAGGCGGGCTTGTCGCCCAGAAGCCCCCCACTGCCCAAAACTATGTCATCGGGCATATCCCTACCGAAGACGGCCTGAACGTGAAGCCGCTCGTTCCGAGTGCCTACGATCCAAGACCTCGCGAGGACGGTTATTGGGAATATGCCGATCGGCATGTGGCACTCCAGAGTTTATTCATTCAGCAGCTGAAGGATCGCCTGGGGCAGCAAGCGGTAGATCATCTGGCCCGAGCCCCGGTGGGCGGCGGTGCTTTGGATATACCGGAACAGCCTTAATCATATTTAGCGAACAGGGGATGTTCAGGGAAAACGCTGAGCATCCCCTTTTTCTTGAAGAAGGAGACGTGTTGGATTATGGAGAGGGAGACAACAGGAAGTAATGCCGAGAATTCTCTTGAAGGGCATCAGGCAGGTCGTGAGTTTGCGGGGCAGCCCGGGGTGGGGGGGACAGATGGAACCGCTGCGCGGCGGTCTGACATCTCCGCAAATCGGGGCTTGCGGTTGTGGTACGATTCCCCGGCAGCCGAGTGGAATGAAGCTTTGCCGATCGGGAACGGTCGCCTGGGAGGCATGGTCTTTGGCAAGCCTTCGCTTGAACGCGTGCAGCTAAATGAAGATTCTCTCTGGTATGGAGGTCCGGGGAGAGGAGGCAATCCTAACGCCTCTCGGTATTTGAGCGAGATCAGGCAGATGCTCTTCGATGGGCGACAAGCCGAGGCCGAGCATTTAGCCCGAATGGCGATGACGTCCTCCCCGAAATACGAGCAGCCGTACCAGCCGCTGGGCGATCTGCTGCTCAAATTCCTGGATGGGGAGGAAACGGTGGAGCATTATGAACGAGAGCTGGATCTGGAGCGGTCGATGGTGACCGTATTCTATTCGTCCCGGGGCATCCGGTATCGCAGGCAGTATTTTGCCAGTGCGCCGGATGGCGTGCTGGTCATTCGCCTGTCTGCCGACAGGCCGGGGGCGCTGACGTTTGCGGCGAACCTGATGCGCCGTCCGTTTGATGGGGGGACGGCATCATTGCGTCATGACACCCTGCTGATGGAGGGAGAGTGCGGTGCGGACGGCATTTCCTTTGGCATGGCGCTGCGCGCTGCCGCTGTGGGAGGAGCCGTTCGAGCCATCGGTGATTTTCTCTCGGTAGAAGGAGCGGATTCCGTTACGCTGCTGCTGTCAGCCCAAACTTCCTTTCGATGCCGGCAGCCGGTCCAGGTCTGTCTGGAACAGCTGGATCGTGCGGCAGGCATGTCGTACGAGCAGCTGGTAAACCGTCATCAGGCGGAGTATCGGGAGAAGTTTGAACGGTTCTCCCTAACGCTCGGCACAGGCAAGAACGGGGCGGGCAGGACGGAATGTGTCGATAGTGGAACTTCCTTTTCGAATGGGACAGAGGTAATCCGCGCTTCGGATCGAGTCGAATATCCTAATGGAATAGAAGACGACCAGCCGTCCCTGCCCACCGATCGGCGGCTGAATTTGCTGAAGGATAGAGTGAAGACGGAAGGTGCTTCCGCGGAAAATAGCGACCCCGAATTGATCGCGTTATACGTGCAGTACGGGCGATACCTGCTCATCTCCTGTTCCAGGCCCGAATCTCTTGCTGCGAACCTGCAAGGCATATGGAATGACAGCTTCACCCCGCCTTGGGAGTCCAAGTATACGATCAATGTGAACATTCAGATGAACTATTGGCCGGCAGAGCTGTTGGGCTTGGCGGAGTGCCACGAGCCGTTGTTCGACCTGATTGACCGGATGCTCCCTAATGGCCGCGATACGGCTCGGGAGATGTATGGCTGCCGCGGTTTCGCGGCGCATCATAATACGAATCTTTGGGGAGAAACCCGGCCCGAAGGGATATTGATGACCTGTACCGTATGGCCGATGGGAGCCGCGTGGCTGTGCCTTCATCTGTGGGAGCATTACCGGTTTGGCGGCGATGCGGATTTCCTGCGGGAGCGGGCGTATCCGGTCATGAAGGAAGCGGCAGAATTCCTGCTGGATTATATGACCGTGGATGAGGTAGGGAGACGGATGACCGGCCCTTCCGTTTCGCCGGAAAACCGATTCGTGCTTTCGAACGGAGCCGTCGGCAGCCTCTGCATGGGGCCGGCCATGGACGGGCAGATTGCGACGGCTTTATTCCGTGCCTGCCTGGAGGCCGGCCATCTCGTCGGAGATGAGCCTGCCTTCTTAGGGGAGCTTCAAACGGCGCTGGAGGAAATTCCGGCACCGCAGATTGGACGCCATGGAGGGATCATGGAATGGCTGAACGATTACGAGGAGGCTGACCCAGGGCACCGGCATATCTCGCAGTTGTTCGCCCTGTATCCGGGAGAGCAGATTGATCCTGCCCGGACGCCGGAGCTTGCCGAGGCGGCTTGCAAGACCTTGGAGCGGCGGCTTGCGCATGGCGGCGGCCACACGGGCTGGAGCCGCGCCTGGATCATCAATTATTACGCCAGGCTGCAGCGCGGAGCGGAAGCGCATGAGCATCTCGTGAATTTGCTGTCTTCCTCGACTTATCCGAATCTGCTGGATTGCCACCCGCCTTTTCAAATCGATGGCAATTTCGGCGGGATTGCCGGCGTTGCCGAAATGCTGCTGCAGTCGCATATGGGAGAGTTAAGGCTGCTCCCCGCCCTGCCCCCGCAGTGGAATAGCGGCGAGGTGAAGGGGCTGCGGGCCCGCGGCGGCTATGTTGTCGACATGCGCTGGGAGGAAGGCGAATTGAGCGAGGTGAAGATTCGGGCAGATAGGGCTGGCGAGTGCAGGGTCTGGTCCCGTGCGGCACTTGTCCTCATAGAGGAAAAACAGTTGGGAGAGGTAACTCTGACGAGTACCACGATATCCCCCAGAGGCCATGGCTACTCCATCCGTATGCAGCAGGGTGCCAGCTGCAGCTTGGAGCGGCCTGTGGAGGACGCCTATGGAACGGTTGAAGAATAAAATGGCCGGCGTACCTCGATAAACGACGAAAGCAACCCCCTCCTAAGGCCTGCGCCTAAGCGGGTTGCTTTCTCACTCCTGGCTCGATCTTGGAGGAGAAATCGCCGATTACACCAATTAAATCCTATGAAACTTGCTGCCATTGCGTCCTCAAGGCTACACTAATATCAACATGAAACCGACAACGATGGATGAAAGGAGCGATAGCCTTGAAGCATGGAAGCGGCAAGACCTCATTGGCGACATTTGCCGGCGGTTGTTTTTGGTGCATGGTGAAGCCGTTTGACGAGCTGCCCGGCATCCTTTCCCTGGTTTCCGGCTACACGGGCGGCCATACGGAGAATCCGACCTACGAAGAAGTAGGAACGGAAACGACGGGGCATTACGAAGCCGTGCAAATCCGGTTTAATCCGGATGTGTTTCCATACTCACGGCTGCTGGACATCTATTGGCGCTTGATTGATCCAACGGATGCGGAAGGCCAGTTCATGGACCGCGGGGCATCTTACCGGTCGGCGATTTTCGTGCATGGCGAAGAGCAGCGCGAGCATGCGGAAGCCTCCAAGCGCAGCCTGCAGCTTAGCGGCCGGTTCAAGGGGAAGATCGTGACGCCGCTCCTGCCGGCGGGTCCCTTTTATCCCGCGGAGGATGTCCATCAGAACTACTATAATACCCACCGGTACGACTATAACCGATATTATGAGGGTTCCGGCCGGGATTCTTTTGCGAAGCGGCATTGGAGGCGGAAAGAGGACCAGGATGAGCTGCGCAGGCGTCTTACCGCAATCCAATACGCGGTGACGCAAGAAGGCTTGGACGAGCCAGCCTACGATAATCCGTATTGGAATCACGCAAGCCGGGGGATTTACGCGGACGTGGTGAACGGCGACCCTCTATTCAGCTCGACCGATCAATATGATGCTGGTACGGGATTGCCGGCTTTTAGGAAGCCGCTGAACGAAGGATTTATCAGCAAAAAGGGGGATCTCCGCGGCGGCAAGGTACGCACCGCGCTCTACGGCAGATTGTCCGGCTCTTACCTGGGACATCTGTATCATGACGGGCCCCAGCCGGGCGGCCTGCATTATCAGGTGAACTCCGGGGCGCTGCGTTTTATACCGGAGGAAGCGCTGGTCCGGGAAGGCTATGGTGAATTCGCCGGGCTGTTTGAGTAGGGAACGGATGGAGGTCATCTTATGATAATCAAACTGCTGTACCTTGTAGTGAATTTGTTTTTTCTGGCAGGGATACTGCTCTCCCCGTATAGCCCAGCTTCCAAAGTGTTGATGTATATCGTCATGAGCCTGATTCTGGCGTTCGCATTCAAAAGATTATCTAAGGAAGAAGGCGGGGGAGAAGGATCGTGCCGTAAACTTCATCTATACCCGTTCTCTCCCACCCGCATGGCTGGCAGCTCCGTTAGAATAGGATTGGGCAAGACCCAATACTTGCGTCCATGTGCGGAAAGGAGTGACGTTGTTGAATACGATTCATATTCACAATGGGATACAGATGATGAGAGGGCTTGTTGCTTAGGATAAGTCGAGGTTTAAATCCTCTCATGCTGTAGCGGGAGGAAAAAGGCAAATGATGAAGTTAACGACGATGGTTCGCGGACTTGCTGGCGACAAGGCCGCCCGCGAGCTGATCCGCAACTGGGAGTTTGATGAGGGAACGCTGAAATTTTGGCGGGCCAGCTCCAACTTCGTGTATGTGTTTAACCACGATGGAGAGCGTTATTTCCTCCGGTTTAATTTCGAGCAAGAACATGCGGCCCAGCAGCTGACGGCCGAGGTGGAATTCATGCAGTATTTGCTTAAGCACGAATACCCTTGCGTCGCGCCGATTTCTTCCGTGAACGGGAAATGGATCGAGACGATTCAGGAACCGGAGGGGCAGTATCACGGCGTCGTGTTTCGCGCCGCAGGAGGGATTGCTCTGCATGACAATCTCACCGTGTCCCAATGCAGGGACTGGGGGAAATCGCTCGCAAGGCTGCATACGCTGTCCAGCCGATATGAACCTGGAGCCGTAAGGCGAAGAAGCGCGGAGGACATCCTGCGTTTGATCGATCAGGTGCTGCGGCGGCATCCCGGGGAGCAGGATGCTATGGATGAGCTTCATCGGGTCAGTCTATGGCTGCAGTTCCTGCCGGCGTCGAGACAGACGTACGGCTTGATCCACTATGACTTCCAGCTGGATAACATCTTTTATGAAGCGAAGGAAGGTTCATTCCGCGTGATCGATTTCGACGATGCCATGTACCATTGGTATGCGGCGGATATCGTCACGGCTCTTGCCGATGCCGAGTCGGAGCATGCCAAGCAGGCATTCCTGAAAGGGTATCGCTCGATCCGAAGCCTGGATCACGAGCTGGAGGCAGAGTTTTCAAGATTTCAAAGATTCAGCCGTCTGTACGGTTTTGCCAGAGTGCTGCGATCCCTGGAGGACAGCGAGTTGGCCGATGTCCCCTCTTGGTATGAGGGGCTTCGCACGAAGCTGCTGCGCGATTGCGAGCAGGATAGGCAGGGGTTCAAGGAACCGTGGTAACCGCACGAGCCATGACGCGCAGCTTGGATGCTGGTTGCTAGCAACCGAACGGCTTTAGTGGGCTAATCGAACCAGGAAAACCACATCGGGCACGGTGTGGTTTTTTGTCGCGGCTTCAAGGCGGCATCAGCCGATTTCATCCCCATAGATCGCATCGGACAAGCAGCGAGCGGGCGGAAGCGAAAAAAATCCCTTCAATTCTATATAAATTGTCGAGATATGGTAAATATTGCTTTGTTCGCCGTTCATGCATTTGCTATGATTTTCGTACTAGGCACAAAGAATTAGAGGAATGGAGTTGAAACGATGAATCGAAAAATGATTTTATCCACGGCCGCGTCTCTTCTGGTCGGGGTAGTGGCCGGCACGGGCATCATGATGAACGACCAGGCTTACCAGTCGGTCAAGCAGGCCGTAGGAGGAAGCGCAACGAACAATTCCATTGGCGGGATCGGCAACGTCGCACAGATCGATCTGTCCAGCATGGATATTGAGAGCGCACTGATGGTCGTGCAGCAGCAGCGGACACAGATGCTGGATGCGCAGCTTAACAACCAGATTCAGGACGTGCAGAAGCGGAACGAGGAAATCGCCAAGAAGAACGACGCCATGGCAGGCATTAACAGCGCTTTGACCGGAGAAGCAGTGGACGGCAAATATTCGATACCGGACGATCTTGCCGGCAAGCTGGCAGCGGAAGGCATCGCAGATGCATCCAAGAAGGAATATACGGCAGAAGAGCTCAATCAAGCAACAGAGAAGCTGAAGGGATCGATCGACAGCTTATCGAACTCCCAGCAAATGGACATGCTCCGTCTGCAGTCGATGACCAACAAGCGCAATGAAGCCTTTGACGTCATGACGAATTTTATTAAGAAAATGGAAGAATCACGCAGCAGCATCATCGGAAATATGCGATAATAGAGTCGTACATAATGAATAGAGAGGAATCTGCCGTCGGGCGGATTCTTTTCGTCTATGGAGAGATTGCAGATGACGACGAAGGCCATGGAGTTTTTGCGTAATCATACGCTGTTTCGCGGGGTGCCGCTGCATGAATTGGAAGGTGCCGTCCAGTCCATGCATGAGGAGCTGTTTCATGACGGGGACCCGCTGATCGTAGAGGGAAGCTACGGCAATTCCTGTTATTTCATCATGAGCGGGCAGGTTCAGATCGTTTCGAGGAATCTGATCGGCCACACGGTGACGCTGGACGTTCTGGGCGAAGGCGCATTGATCGGTGAGGTCTCCCTGTTTCTTGAGGAAAAAAGGACTTCGGGTGCCCAGGCGATCGGCGAAGTAACGGCATTGCGGCTGGAGCAGAACGCGTTCAGCCGGCTTGCCGCGGCAAGCCCGATGTTTCACGAGAGCCTGTCGTTCTCGGCCCGAATCCGCACGATGCATGCGATGCTGAGCAAGGCGACGATCTGGGCCGCGATTCCGAACGCGGAGCTGCGCGGTCTTGCCGAAGTCACGGTCAGGCGGAAAGTATACAAAGGGGACGTCATTGTCGCGGAAGGCACCATGGCGGACCGTTTCTATATGATTGCCGAAGGACGGTTCGAGGTGCGCAGCGGGCGCCGGAAGAAGGCGGTCTATAAGCCCGGGGATTATTTCGGCGAGATGGACCTGCTCAGCGGCGAAGCCCATACGGGCACGGTGACGGCGCTTGAGAACGGCGAGCTGATGGTGATGGGCAGGGATGAGTTTCATTTCGTCCTGCAGCAGTACGAACCGGTCAGGCGGCAATTTCATGAGGTGCTGCGGATTCGAAAGCCCGAACTTCTCAATGAAGAGGTATCGGCGAAGCTGCAATTCACGGAGACTGAGCAGGCGCCGGAAGCTGAAGTCGAGGCTGCCGCGACCCTAGAAGCCGTCATTCCGGCCCCTCCCAAAAAAGATCGCTGGATGGATGTGCTGCTGGCGCTTGGCGGCATTTTCGTTGCGTTCACAGGGCTAGCCATTTGGCTGAAACAGCCGGTATGGATATATGCCGCTTTGATATCCGGCGGATTCGTTGGACCGGTTTCGTTTGTTGCTTATATGCGCAGCTCCCAGCTGCTCGGATTCAAGCCCATTCGGCTGGCAGCCGTATTCGCGGCTTCCGGCATCATCGCCGTGCCGGTTGCGTGGGTGCTGGAACGCTTCTGGTCCGTCGGCAGCGGTCTGGAGACAACGACCATCGAGCATGTGCAGGCAGCGCTTCTGATCGGCGTTATCGAAGAAATTGCCAAGCTGCTCGTATGCTTTTTCTTTCTCCGCGGGCGCAAGCAGCGTTTCCTGATGGATGCCGTAGTATTCGGAGCTGCGGCAGGCATGGGCTTTGCCGCGGTTGAGAGCATTCTGTACGGCTTCATGTATCTGCAGCAGCATGCGACTTCGGGGATGCTGGCTGTGCTGTGGGTCCGGGCGCTGCTGTCCCCGTTCGGGCACGGCACCTGGACGGCCATTGCCGCAGCCGGACTGTGGTATGGCCTGGGGAAATCCGCCAAACGGGGCTCGACCGCGCATCGGCTCCTGAGGATGGCTGCCCTACTGCTGATCAGCATCCTGCTGCATGCGGCTTGGGACTATCCATATGCGGCGGGCTTGTGGAAAATGGTCGGCATGGTCATGGTCGGGGGCATCGGCATCGCGCTGCTCTTTTCGCTCATTCGTCAAGGCACGAAGGAGGAAAGGGCGATGCATCGGGCCGTCAATCCCGCCCAGCAGGTAGAGGAACGGCTCCGGCAAGCGGTCGGCTCCGATTCGAAGCGCAGCGGTTCCGAAGGACCGGGCACCGCCCCGCCGTCTTTAACCTGCGAGGGTTGCGGCACCGTGTCGCCTGCAGGGACGCGGTACTGCGGCCGCTGCGGCCAGGCATTGCAGTTATGATACGAAAAGGGTTAGGCAGAGGGCTTGAAAGCCCGAACTGCCTAACCCTTTTTCATAACCGTCAACCATATAAATACGACTTCACATCCCGGCCGATGTAGGCTCTCCATATAATCAGATTGTAAGGATCGTCCCAGTCGATGTTCTGCGGCTCCTCGAACATGCGGTGCAGGCGGTTGTTGTTGAAGATGATCGAGCCGCGCTGATCGAAAGCCACCCCGTCCACCCACAGCATTCGGTCATCGGACAGCAGCTTGTGAAATGAGCGCGTGCAGGGTGAATAATAACCGATGCCTTTGCCTTCCAGCATGGTGTAGAAGACATGGCCTCGATTATCGGCATGCATGCCGTCGGTCGTCGTCCCTTTGCTGCCCAGAGCTTGAACGGAATTCCGAATGAGCGGATCGGGGGTATCGAAATTACGCAGCAGCCCCGTATCGATCGCATACAGATTGCGTCCGGTTACCTGGCAGTAGAAGAGCGTTTCGCGATCCGCCGACAGGGCGATGCCGTCCGCGCCGATCCGGACCGGCTTGTTGCGGTAGACCGGCTCCGTATCGATCTCGAACCGGAACCTTGGCACGTCCTGCGTGCTGTAATGGCTGTCCAGGACCCGGCGGAATCTCTTCGCTCTCATATTGTAGACGATGATGCCGCCGTATACCTCGTGATCCGGCCAGCCGGAGCCCGAATCGGTGATATAAGCGTAACCGTTTCGGTTATCCACCACGATATCGTTCAGGAACGATGTCCGGGGCGGTGCAATATCATCCGGGATGACGATGGAGTCGATCAGGCGATTTGCGCTCAGGTCCCAGATAACCAGCTTTTGCGAGCCTTCGGGCGAGGTATTATACGCGATTTTTCCTTGATCCAGAATCCACATCCGGTTATGTTCATCGATCTCGTAACCCAGGACGGATTGCAGCGCTCGCACATCTCCCGGCGTATTCCACTCCCAGCTTGGAAAAGCATTCAGCACCGGCTTGCCGTTCACCATCACGATGGTGTTGAGCGTGGCGGGAACGCCTTCCGCCCAGCGCGGAACCGAGACATAGAAACGCCCCTGTCGGTCCACTTTGACGCCTGCAGGCATGCAGTGCTTCCAGTATTGATGCAGCTCGAACCGCTGCTTCATCGCAGCATTCGGAAAGTTCCAGTCCAAGCGGTTCCAGTGGAACAGCATTTGGTAAGGACTTGTTGGGTGATGAGCTTTCCTCGCATGGGGAAGGGCAGCCTGCTGCTGCATCCCCATAGGATGATAAGGTATATACATTCTGGCAAGACCTCCGGTAACGTGTTCGGTTCACCCGAAACGGGCAGCGCCTTCCTTACGAGCTTATTCCTCTGAGTTCGTTATATGCCCAGAAGGTCGGATTGGCGCTGCTTAAATCATCGGAGAGGTCTAGTTTGTGTTTTTCGTTATACTTGCAGAACCTTAATCAGATTCGTGTTGCCGGATTGACCGATCGGAACGCCGGCAGACAATACGATAATGTCGCCTTTTTCGATGTAGCCTGTCTTGATGGCGTTGCGGGTCGCGGACTCGAACATTTCGTCCGTTGTGGTGACCTTGTCGCCTTTTACCGGGATGACGCCGGAGAGCAGGCAGATTTTAGCCAGCACTTCTTCATGCTGCGTGACGGCGATGATCGGTGCTTCCGGACGATATTTCGAAATCATCCGCGCCGTAAATCCGCTCTCCGTTGACGTAATGATGGCTTTGGCATTCAGCACGAGGGAAGAGCTGACCGCGCCTTGGCTGATGACCTCGGTAATATCGGCTACTTGTTGTCGTGATTTGAAAGCGAACTGGTCCTTATAATCGATCATCGTCTCGGCGCGGCGGGCGACTGCCGCCATCGTACGCACGGATTCCACCGGATATTTGCCAGCGGCGGATTCCCCTGACAGCATGACCACGTCTGCGCCCTGGATAACGGCGTTAGCCACGTCGCTCACCTCGGAGCGGGTAGGGCGGGGATTGACCTGCATCGATTCCAGCATATGCGTTGCCACGATAACCGGCTTGCCCGCCAGATTGCATTTATCGATCATTTCTTTCTGCATCATCGGCACTTCTTCGATTGGCACTTCGACGCCAAGGTCGCCGCGGGCAACCATGATCCCGTCGGAGGCTTCAATGATGTCGTCCAGGTTCTCCATGCCCTCTCCGTTTTCGATCTTGGAGATGATCTGCACATGCTCCGCGCCGCGTTCCTTCAGGATGCTGCGGATTTCGCGGATGTTGTCGCCATGGCGCACAAAAGATGCGGCAATGATCTCAATGTCGTTGTCCAGTCCGAAGCCGATATGCATGACGTCACGCTCGGTGACGCCGGGAAGCGTCGTTTTGATGCCGGGCAGGTTGACGCCTTTGCGCGGCTTGAGCACGCCGCCGCTGACGATTTTGCAAAGAATGTCCGGTCCGTCGACGCGAATGACGTTCAGGTCTACGAGGCCATCATCGATCAAGATGCGGTCTCCCGGTTTCACGACTAGATTCAGCTCGGCATAATTGACCGAGATGCGCTGGGCGTCTCCCAGAATTTCTTCGGTCGTCAGGATCAGTTCCTCACCGGGTTTCAGAAGGCAGGAAGCCTCTTTCAGCTTGCCGATCCGGACTTCGGGACCTTTAATGTCCATCATGATCGGGACATACGTGTTTAATTCGGATGCGGCCTGGCGAACATTCCGAATCCGGGCCACGTGATCCTCCGGCTCGCCATGTGCCATATTCAATCGGGCGACCGTCATCCCCTCCTGAATCATATTTTTTAACAGCTCGATGGAATCGCATGCAGGCCCCATCGTACAGATGATTTTTGTCTTAAGCATGATTGGTTGTTCCTCCTTTGTATTTGCACCCTGCGGCAATGTTGCAGCACTCGGGCTTCTAGAAATGTAAAGCCCATGAGCTACCCTAATGATCACATTGTAGCCTGTCTTGTCGAATCATGATATGAACTATAGTACAATGAATGGATTATAGTAATGCATATGAGGTGAAATTATGGTCACTCCGGTTGAAGTTCGGCAAATTAGCGGCGTCGATTGGTATGAGGAAGCAGACCATGGAAAGAGCGCATGGCGTCTAACCGTGGCGACCTATGGAAAATGCGTATATTGGGTGAATGGAGATAAGCAGATTATGGAGAAGGGGGAACTGCTGCTTATTCCGGCCGGCGTTCCGTATTACGGCAAAAGCATCCCTACCGTGACGCACACGCAAATGGTCGTTCAATGGACGGGAGAGCCGTCCACGGCTTTGTCCGCGCTTGAACGGGAAGAAGCGTTGAAGCATAAACCGGGCTGTTACGAATTGATCCACGAACGTTTGAAGGCGATCCACCAGCAGTGGCGGGAGCGCCCGTCTTATTATGCAATGATGATAGAAGCATTATTGACAGAAGTGTTGATTTATATCAGCCGAGAGCTGGATCGGGGCGTTATCACGCCCGAGAAGCACTTGCATGCGGAACGGATGAAATCTTACATTGAGCGGCATTACCGGGAGAGAATAACGAAAGAGGAGCTCGGCGATGCCATCGGCAAAACGCCCAATTACGCTGCGGCGCTCTTCAAGAGCGTCACGGGACAGACGATTAGCCAGTACGTGCACGCCCAGCGGATGAAACGCGCAGCGTATTTGCTGACGGAATCGCAGCTGACGGTACAGGAAATTGCAGTATTTCTCGGCTATCAGGACCTCTCCTATTTTTACAGAATCTATAAGCGGTTCACAGGCAGCGCTCCGTCGGAGCTGCTGCACGAGCGTCCGCGGACGGTCTAGCCGAAAAAAAGAGGGCATACGCCCTCTTTTGTTTGCTTGCTGGCTTTATTCAGCGGCATCGCTTTCGAACAATTCCTTCACGTACTGCTGCAATTTGTTTTTATCCACGCCGAGCACCTGGGCCCGTCCGACCTTCTCGTTGGTCAACAGCGAGAACGGCGGGATCTGCTGCTGATCGACTTTGTCCAGGTTCACGTCAAACCCGAGCGCCATCAGCTTCAGCATTTCCTTCGGGCTTAAGTCCGTCTCGATATAAGGCGCGATCGAATCCAGAATGCCGGGCAGCTTGATGAGCGAGCTCGTGGTCTGCATTTTCTTGGCGACTTCCGTCATGAGAATCCGTTGTCTTTCGGTACGGGCAAAGTCGGACCTCGCATCGTGCCGGAATCGGACGTACTGCAGCGCCATTTTGCCGTCGAGATGCTGCAGCCCTTGTTTTAAATCGATGTCGTACATGTGCTTGTCGGCTTTGCTTGTGTAGTACATGTCTTTCTCTACTTCAATGTCGACCCCGCCGATGGCGTCGACCAGGGCGATGAATCCGACAAAATCGGTGTAAACATATTTATGTATGGGCAGGTCCAACAAATCGCTGATGGTCTGTCTGGTCAGCTCGATGCCACCGTAAGCAAAAGCCGAATTCAGCCTTCCTTTGCCATGACCGGGGATGTCCACGTAGGTGTCCCGCAAAATCGAGAACAAATGGGCGCTTTTCGTAACGGGATCGATGGAGGCCACCAGCATGGTATCGGATCTTCCGGCATCGTCTCCCCGGGAGTCTCCTCCGATTAGAAGAATATTGACGCGTTCTTTGCCCTCCCACTTCGGGATTTCAATGACCTCTTCCTGTGCGGCCCCCGTGCTGCCCGTTGGCTTCACCGGATTCGAAGCGGTCGAGATTTGGTTTGAGAATTGTATGATAGCGTAGGTATAGTACGAGATAATCCCCAAGATTCCAACGGATAATAAGAGCATGGCGTATTTGAACCATTTCCTTTTCATCGTTTCCTATAACATCCTATCTGTTGAACTGAGTGCATAATGGACCATTCTAGCAAAATAATCAGCAAAAATCATATTTTCTTGAGAAAAGCGATTCGAGAGATTCGAAAAATACGGGATCCATGTTCATGTTGACTCTCCTCCAAGGGGAGGCCTTAGACTATAGATCGAAGGAGGGAACAGCATGCTGTACACGGTAAAAGAGGTTTCGGAAATGTCAGGGGTAACCATCAAGACACTGCATCATTATCACAAAATCGGACTGCTGCAGCCTGCCGAGATCAGCGATGCGGGGTATCGCTTGTACGGGGCAGCGGAACTGGAGCGCTTGCAGCAAATCCGGTTCTACAGAGAGATGGATTTTCCGCTGGAGCAAATTAAAGAGCTGATGGAGGAAACGCCGGATCGGCTCTCCATTCTCACGGAGCAGGAGAAGCTGCTCCTGGGCCGGTGGAATCGGCTGGAGCTCATTCTGCAGACGTTGAGGCAGTCCATAGAATATGTTGGGGAGGGAAAAAGCATGAAACCGGAAGAATTGTTCAATGGGTTTGATAGCGAAGAAGAGTGGAAGGATGCCTTGGCTGAGCAGAATCAACATTTGAAGGAGCAGTACGAGGTGGATTTGCTTGACGGAGCACCGATGGATGTTCCCAATATGAACGAGCAAGCGAAGGAAGCGGCAGGCTTTATGGCCGGCATGGCTAATGCGCTGATAACGGGAATCAGGCACGATGATGAGTGGGTTCGGGATTCGATTCGGAAGCATCTTCAATATTTGAACGAGCAGGGCCACGCCTTTACCGCCGCCGATTTTGCGGGGCAAACGAAGTTTTTCCTGAACGATGAATTCCATCTTCGGATGCTCGAAGAACAGCAGACGGGGCTGGCTTATTACCTGCATGCGGCTGCAGAGGCGTATGCGAATCTGACGTAAATCCTATGATGAAGCCGCGCGAGCCGCGGCTTTTGTCATTTCTGACGTATACATGGATTCCGAATGAACCAGCCGGTACGGTTTCAGATCAGTCGGGCCGGGTAAAAAATACTCGGACTAATCATCACATCTACGAAGGAGGACGACTTTGATGTTTATTCACATGAAAGAGCTTCAGTTCCGGGCGAAACCCGAGAAGCCGGATCCGGTATATGCGAGAAAGCTTCAAGAGGTGCTGGGCGGTCAATATGGTGAGATGTCCGTCATGATGCAGTATCTCTTCCAAGGTTTTAACTGCCGCGCAGATCGGAAGTATCGAGATATGCTGCTGGATATCGGAACCGAGGAGATTGGCCATGTCGAAATGTTGAGCACGATGATCGCCCAGCTTCTGGATGGCGCTCCCGCAGATCAGGTCGACGAAGCGGCGAAGGATCCGTTGATTGCCGCTGCGCTCGGCGGCATGAATCCTCAGCATGCGATCGTATCGGGACTAGGCGCGACCCCGACGGACAGCAACGGGTATCCGTGGAACAGCAAGTACATCATCGCGAGCGGAAATCTGCTGGCTGACTTCCGCGCGAATCTGAACGCGGAGTCCCAAGGGCTGGTCCAGGTCGTACGCTTGTATGAGCAGACGACGGATCCGGGTGTCCGAGACATGCTGTCCTTTATGATAGCCCGCGATATCATGCATCAAAATCAGTGGCTGGCCGCGATCGAGGAGATCGAGGCGATGGAAGGCCCGATTGCTCCTGCTTCGTTCCCGCGCGAGCGCAGCGTAGAAGAAGCGACCCGCCAATTCATGAATTTCTCGGTCGGCGAGGAGAGCCGCGAAGGACGCTGGGCGAACGGCCCGCTGCCGGACGGTACCGGCAATTTCGAATACGTGGCGAATCCGGCGGCTTACGGCGACGTTCCCGTATTAAATCCTCCCGCCAAACACCAGCACTCCACGCTTGGAACGGGCCCATATGTGGTGAACGAGGGAATCGAAAAGTAATGTTTAATTTTTTTCCGAAGGGTTAAATACATGACATAGCAGCAACAAAAAACAACTTAGGAGTGATGAACAATGGCTAACAACAACGGTAACAAAATGAGCAGAGAAGAAGCGGGACGCAAAGGCGGCGAAGCAACGGCCAAGAATCACGACAAGGAGTTTTACCAAGAAATCGGCCGTAAGGGCGGAGAGGCCACATCGGAGTCCCATGATAAGGACTTCTACGAGGAAATCGGCCGCAAAGGCGGAGAATCCCGCGGCAATCAAAACAATAACGATTAAATGTAATCTACAAATCTAAAAATAGCAAGCTTTTAACAAAGCAGCGGCGGTTTCCGTTGAACGGAATCCGCCGTTGCTTTTTTTAAGTTAACCGTCGGGTTCGGATCGTTTGCCGCACGCTGTCAGCTATCTTGATTTTAAGTCCACCGTGCCGCCCACAGCTTCATTTCCTTGCAGATGACATGCAGGTCCATGCCCTTCGGCGTCAGAGTGTATTCCACCGTAACCGGAACGGTAGGGAATACTTCGCGCTCCAGCACGCCCTGTTCTTCCAAGTGGCGGAGCGTCGTGGTCAGGGCCCGCGGACTGACATTCGGGATTTGCCGCTGCAGCTCGCCGAATCGTTTCGTGCCTCCAAAGAGCTCCCGAATGACGAGAAATGCCCATTTCCCCCCCAGGACCAGCAGCGTTTTTTCGATATTGCATTCGATATGTTCGGGAGTTTTCGGTATGTAACTGCTCGCTTTATTTCCCATAACCATAGGCTCCTTCCGGTATTCTATTAACTATACTCCAGTATATCAGCTATCCTTCTTATAATATAGTGAAGAACATTTCACTTCTTCCGTGGGAATAGGAACTACTTTAGAATAGTTCATGTAGCATCCATGTTAATCTATTGAAGGAGGATTTGCCATGAAATACAGAAGATTAGGACGCACAGGTCTCAAGGTCAGTGAGGTCAGCTTGGGAAGCTGGCTTACATACGGAGGTTACGTTGAACGCGAGAATGCGGTTAACGCGATTAAAACGGCTTATGATCTGGGCATTAACTTCTTTGATACGGCGAATGTTTACGAGAAGGGCGCAGCCGAAGTATTGGTAGGCGAGACCTTGAAAGCGTATCCGCGCGAATCGTACGTGCTGGCGACAAAGGCCTTCTGGCCGATGGGCGACGGCCCGAACGACCGGGGCTTGTCACGCAAGCACATTATGGAGCAGGCACATGCCAGTTTGAAGCGACTTGGCCACGATTACGTGGATATTTTCTACTGCCACCGCCATGATCCGGAAACGCCGCTGGACGAGACGCTTCGCGCGATCGACGACCTTGTTCGGCAGGGCAAGGTGCTCTATGTCGGCGTCAGCGAGTGGCAGGCTTCGCAAATTGCGGAGGCATTGACGGTAGCGGATCGTTACCTCCTCGACCGCATCGTGGTCAATCAACCCATCTACAATATGTTTGAACGTTATATTGAAAAGGAAATCATTCCGCTCAGCGAGCGTTCCGGCATTGGGCAGGTCGTATTCTCCCCGCTGGCACAAGGCCTGCTGACGGGGAAATATACCTCTGCCTCCGATATTCCGGCTGACAGCCGAGCAGCGAAGCTGGAATGGATGCGCAAAGGCATTACCGAAGAGAAAATCGCGAAGGTTCGCGAGCTGGAGAAGATTGCGGCTGAGCTTGACGTGTCCGTGGGCAATCTGGCGCTTGCGTGGATTCTGCGTCAGCCGAACGTAGCCAGCGCACTGGTCGGCGCAAGCCGTCCGGAGCAGGTAACCGAGAATGCGAAGGCATCCGGTATCGATCTTAGCGAAGATGTTCAGACTCGCATCGAGGAGATATTGAAATAGGAAGCGAAAGCACCCTATTCGATGAACCGGGGATCAAGAGAACCCGGGGATAAAATAATAGATTGGTTTAATTAGGTGGCTTCTGACTTGGTTCAGGGCCATCTTTTTTTGCATGCTCCTGGTCAGGAAGGTTGGTTTCTTCACTCAGCTTGGCGGAGGTTTAGATACTTGAAAAATACCGGTTGTCCTTTATAATACTCTCTAGTAATATTATAATACTTATTAGTATTATAATAGGACAAATGCATTAGGGGGAGAAGCTGCATTATGCAAAAACGAAGGCAAATGGCATCTGCGAAATGGTTGAAGGTCATGTTGTCCATTCTAATAGGTTTCGAGGTAGCACTGGGCGTGCTCGCGTCTCCGAAGAGGGCTGAGGCGAATCCTCCAAACTCTCACTATCTGGGGGAAATCCGGCTATTTCCTTACCGGGATGGTCCGGAAGGGTGGATATACTGTGCAGGGCAGGAGCTGCCGTTAGGTCTCGAATATGCGGGTTTGTATTCATTCTTGGGGGACCAATTCGGAGGGGATGGAAAAAAGACGTTTGCAGTGCCTGATTTACGGGGGGAAGAACCCGTGCCGGGTATGGGGTACTATATAGCGGTTGAGGGATTAAACCCAAGGAACAATGGCTTGACCACCAATACGATGCTGGGAGAGCTTCGGCTCTTTCCCTATAACATAGAGTTCAATGATAACTGGGTCGCGGCCGATGGGGGTGCTTTAAGTGGTTCTGAAGCTCTGTACGGCGTTTACGGCACTACATTCGGCCAAGACTGGCAGGGGAGCTTTAAATTGCCGGAGATTAAACCGGTGCAGCCCCTAATCCGGTATTTCGCCGCTAAGTCGGGGATCCAACCCAGTACGGCCGGTGCCGTATACACAGGCGAGACGCGTCTGTTTCCTCTGGATATCCCTGCCCTCGCTTCCTTTAAGGCGGACGGTAAACTGCTGAATGTTGCCTCGAACATGGCGCTGTACGGCTTAATCGGCAACGCTTTCGGGGGATCGCCGGATCAAACGTTTGCGATTCCCGATCTTGGAGGCGATCCGCTGACAACGTATTATGTATTCCATACGGGAATCGTTCCTGTCTTGCAGCGGGTTCAGCCCGTTAGCGTGCCGGATCAATACACGACGGCGGAGTTCACCGTATTAAGCGTTTCTGCACCGGGTGTTCTGAAAAATGATTCCGATGTCATGATCGCCAACATCGTGGATTTGCCGGTTCATGGACAGATCGTGTTTCATCGAAACGGCTCCTTTACTTATACACCGGATGTCGATTTTGTTGGCACAGATTCTTTTACATATATCGCTAGCAACAATAACAAGAGCGGCAGCGTAACCAGCGTTACCATCCACGTGGCGGAGCCTGAACCCCGGATAAGCGGAATAACCGATGGAGGACTTTATAATCACGAAGTAACGCCTGTTTATACCCATGGCACGGGATCGCTGGACGGGCAGCCAATTGCCAGCGGTACGACTATCCGCAAGGATGGCCAGTATAGACTGGTCGTCGAGTCGCCTCGCGGCAAAACGGTCAAGGCCGATTTTGAGATCGACCAAACCGCACCTGTGGTCTCAGGCGTGACGGATGGAGGCCAGTATGATCGGGAGCTGCATATCTTCTTCAATGAAGGGAGGGCAACGCTCAATCAGCAAGCGTTCCAGAGCGGAGACAGGGTTAACACGGAAGGGGGATTCAATCTCGTCGTAACCGACCGTGCAGGGAATAAGACTGAGGTCCGTTTCTCGATCTATTTCCCTAAAACCGTGACGTTCGACAGCAACGGAGGGTCGCCCGTGGCAGACGAGGTCGTCCCTCATCATACGGCGGCAACGAAGCCCGTCGATCCGGTGAAATCCGGTTATGCATTCGGAGGGTGGTATACGGATCAAGCCCTCCAGTTTCCATTCGATTTCGCGACGCCGATTCAGGCTGACCTGACGCTGTTTGCTAAATGGATCGATTCGGATGCGCCTGTCGTGGTGGATCGGGCTCCTCTGCATCTGGCGGATGACGTGCCGATCGGGACGAAGCTTGAATTCACGTTCGATGAACCCGTTACCGCAGGCAGCGGCAAATACATATCGATTATGAGAGCGGCGGACGGTCAAAAGATCGAGTCGATCGAAGTAACCGATAGCGCCCGCGTCAGCGTGATCGACGAGAAGGTTGCGGTAAGTCTGTCGCGACAGCTATCGTACCTTACGCGTTATTACGTCGAAATAGAGGAGGGCGCATTTCAGGATACAGCAGGCAACCTCTATGCAGGCATGAAGGGCACTGGGGATTGGAGCTTTACAACGGAGGCTGAGCCTGTCGCAGCACCGTTAGCGCCTGCCAATCTGACGGCCACAGCGGGGGATGGTGAGGTGACCTTACGGTGGTCCACCGTAACGGGTGCGACTTATTACGATATTTATTCCGGGACGGGGTCCGGCGTATATGGGAGCGCACCAATCGCAACGGTTACGGGTTCGACGTATTCAGCAGGGGATTTGCTGATCGGAACGACCTATTATTTTGCGGTGAAAGCCGGAAATGACGGGGGCTCCAGTGCATTTTCGGAAGAGGTGAGCGCAACACCGGCCGGTGCCGAGATACCCGTTTCTGGCGATGCGGATTTAAGCGGATTAGCATTATCGCATGGAACGCTTGCCCCGGCATTCAACCCTGCTGTCACCAGATATATTAGCCATGTTGGAAACCGTATAACGGAGATTAGCATAACGCCGAGCGTTTCCGATCCTCAGGCAACGGTGACGATAAACGGTAAGGCTGTCTCCGCCGGACAGGCATCAGATCCGATCAGCCTAGCGGTAGGAAGCAACAGCATTCATCTCGTGGTTACCGCTCAGAATGGAGCTGCGAAGACTTACACGTTGGATGTGACCAGAGAGGCAGCCGTTTCCCCTGAACCTGAACCGGAACCCGGAAATCCATCCAATCCGGGGACGCCGGGGGGCGGATCAGGATCTTCGGAAGGTCAAGGACCTGGGGCAGGCGGGAGTTCTCAAGCAGGTCAAGGGGCAGGCTCAGGGCAGAGCCCGGCAGGCAGCAGCGACGTCAAGTCGTATGTAAACGACGTTTTACAGATCGGCTTGATATCAACGGAGGTTACGAAAGAGAATGGACAGACCGTGCTGACCGTCAAGGTGAACGGAGACAGGCTCCAATCGCTGCTGGCACTGGAGAAGAACAGCCGACCGATCGTCCGGCTGCGCGCCACGGAGGAGCTCGATCAAGCCGTGGTGGTTCTGGACGGGAAATCCGCCAAAGCGCTTGAAGCAAGCGGCGCGATGATTGCATTCGAGACCTTGGCCAGCAGCGTCCGTATTCCGGTTCAAGCCATTTCCGAACAGATCGGCAGTCTTGCCGAAACGAAGGAAGGCGCGATCCATCTCGTCCTTGCCGATGGCAACGCCTCGATCAGCGCTAAGCTGAAGCAGGTCGGGAACGGGAAGTATTTTGGTGAACATTACGGCTCCATAGACTTTAGCGTCGCAGCCTACGATCAAGGAAAACGGCTGAGCGGAAATAGCTATTCCTCTTATGTGGAGCTGGAAGTTCCCGTGGCAGAGGGGTCAGCTGCCATCGTGACAACGGCGGTTCTGCTGGATGATCAAGGGAAGGTCCATCACGCACCGACCCGGCTGGTTGCGCGGGAAGGCCGTACTTACGCCATAATAAAAGGTTTATACAGCGGGACGTATGCTTTACTCAGCCACGAAGAAGAACTATCGGATATGAAAGGCCATTGGGCCGAGGCGGCGGTGAACGAGATGGCGTCACGCCTTATCGTTGGCGGCAGCGCCGCCGGATTCCATCCGAATGAACCGGTAACCCGTGCGGAATTCGTCACCATGCTGGTACGCTCGCTCGGTTTAACGGAGCAAGGCAATACAAGCTCGTTTCAAGATGTAACTTCCCGGGACTGGTATGTGGGAGCCGTATCGGCGGCGAGCGGGAACGGACTCATACACGGGTATGCCGACGGGACCTTTTTGCCGAATGGCTTGATTTCCAGACAGGAGGCGATGGTTATTTTCGCAAGAGCGTTAAAGTTCGCTGAGGTTTCCCCAATGGTAGAGGCCATGGATTCGGAGGCTGTGCTGGCTGCTTTCCAAGACCGTGCCGAATTGGCAAACTGGGCGAAGGGGGCTGCAGCCGAAACGGTTCACAGCGGACTCATGAGCGGTTACGATGCCAAGCTGAGACCTCGGAGTGATATGACCAGGGCGGAAACGGCAACGATTCTTCTACGGATGCTTTCGGCATCGGGGATGATCGGAGATATGCCGTCTAAATAGTGGTTTTCGAGTATAGAAGAAAAAGAGCTGCACCGAAGGGCCGTTGGTCCCGGAGCAGCTCTTTGTATTAATCGAACACCGCGGTTACCCCAACCGATACGTTGCAAACGGCTTGGCATGAACAAAGCCGTCGCTGATTTCATCCAGGCTCGAACGCAGGGACTTGTCCAGCTTAATCTCAAGGCTTTTCAGATTATCGTCCAGCTGTTCGGTCTTCGTAGCCCCGACAATGACGGTCGAGACGGCAGGTCGGTCCATCAGCCAGGCAATGGACAGTGCGCTGGGAGAATGGCCGTGCTCTGCTGCGAGCTGGCTGACTTGTTGACCGAGCTTCAGATTGCGCTCTTCGAGGAAGCGATTGAAGTTCGGGTCCGTTTCCGCGCGGGAGCCGGCAGGCTTGCTTGCCCCCTGACCGTATTTGCCGGTGAGAATGCCGCCGGCCAGCGGGAAATACGGAATGATGCCAACGCCCTGATCAAGACAGAGGGGGACAAGCTCCAGCTCTGGCGTACGGTCTGCCAGGGAATAACTCGTTTGGGTCGATACATAACGGGCATATCCGCGCAATTCGCTGATTCCGAGCGCCTTCATGATTTCCCAGGCGGCATAGTTGGAGGCGCCGATATATCTGACCTTGCCCGATGTTACCATGTCGTCCAGCGTGCGCAAGGTCTCCTCAAGGGGAGTTTCCGGATCAAACGTATGGATCTGATACAGGTCTACGTAGTCGGTTTTCAGCCGCTTCAAGCTGTTCTCCAGCTCTTGCTGCAGATGATAGCGGGAGGAGCCCCGTTCGTTCGGTCCTTGGCCGTTCACGAGTCCGGCTTTCGTGGCTAATACGACGTTATGGCGTTTGCCCGCCAGCGCCTCACCGATGATGCGCTCGGATTCCGACCCGGCGTAAATATTGGCGGTATCGATGAAATTGATGCCACGGTCCAGCGCGTGATCCAGGATCCGGGTGGATGTTTCTTGATCGGCTCTTTTGCCAAAAGCGTTCGTGCCGAGCCCCAGCTCCGAAACCTTCAGGCCGCTGCTGCCAAGACGGCGGTAATTCATACTTGATCCCACTCCTTTATGTATAGATTTCCTATAGTATAAACATGATCCAAGAGTCGCTTCAAATGGATCGAACGCAAAAACGCGATGAAGATGTAAGATTCTACATCTTTTTTCGACAATATCTAAAAAAAGTGATTAACTTCCATACCATGAAATGGTAATATAGTCGTAGGAGAAAAGATTCGGATTAACCATAAAATTTACTGCTTAAGAACTACTTCGGATGTTGGAGTACGACTTCTTTTTTCACTAATCGTTGGAGTGTGAATCATGAAGATTTATCTGAAAAATGATGCTGGGGTAACGAAACAAGTGAAGGTAGGTTTTAGCTGGACGACGTTATTCTTTGCATTCTTCCCGGCATTGTTCCGAGGCGATCTGAAGTGGGCAGTCATCATGTTTATTATCTCTGCCGCAGTCGGTCCTTTTACGTTGGGAATCGGGGCCTGGATCAGCGGAATCATATTCTCGTTCGTGTATAACAAGATTTATATTAAGGAGCTGTTGGAGAAAGGCTATCGTCCTGCCACGGAGGAAGCTAGAGCCGTTCTTGAGAACAACCGCATCATCGCTAGAGCGGCATAATTCTATCTGCATGCATAAAGCCTGGAACTGAGTGAATCTTTCATTCACAGCTCCAGGCTTTACTATATTCTTTAGCTAATCGATGAAGCGATTCGTGTCTAAATTCGAAAGGTTACGCGAATTGTCTTAGGACTCCTTGCGATAGGCTGAATAGTACGATAGGATAGTTACGTACGAATTGGAAGGGGGATTATGCTATGAATGAAGCGATTTTCAACCAATTGGATTTTGCCAGAGGAGCAACCTTGAAATCAGTGGAACATGTAACGGAACAGGAAGCGGATATCATCCCGGAAGGATTTACGAATAGCATTCGCTGGAATCTCGGGCATATCTACACCGTAACCGAGCAGTTCGCTTTTGCGACCGCGGGCGAGCAGCCGCGTCTTCCGGAAGGATTCGAGGCATGGTTTGCAACCGGAACCAAGCCGGCCGATTGGACATCGAAGCCGCCTGCGCTGTCTGAGCTGGCAGAGCTTTTGCAGGAGCAAACCGCCCGGATCCGCGAAACCTTCTCGAATCGCCTGGACCAGGCCTCGGCACACCCGCTGACGATCGGTCCCGTGACGTTCCAAACCGTCGGCGAGTTTCTTACATTCAGCATGTACCACGAAGGCATGCACACGCAGACGATCAAGGCTTATAGAAAATTGATAAAGTAATGTATGAACTCGAAGCGATAGAAGTATGCCCAGCGTATACCTTCTATCGCTTTTTATTTGTCGCTAGGGCTGCGGGTCCTTATAATGGAATCAGCAGAATGGGAATGACGAATGGAGGATATCACACTCATGGCGATTGAAATCGAACGCAAATACCTTCTGGAGGCTTATCCCGATGAGTTGATTCAGGAAGGAATCATCGTGGTCGAGAAGGAGCAGTTCATCGAGCAGACGTATTTGGCATTGGATGGGGACCAGGAGCTGCGGGTCCGAAAAATAACGGATCTGACATCGGGTCGGCTCGAATTCACCCATACGTTCAAAAAAGGGTGGGGAATTGCCCGGGAAGAAGTTGAATATGCGATTTCCGAAGGTCTCTACGATCAGGTAGTCAAGGCGCATGGGGCGATTCCGTTGACCAAGAGACGGGTAACCGCCCGTTGGGGCAGCACGATCATCGAAATCGACGATTATGCGCAGATAAGCTTGCTTGTGCTGGAAGTCGAATTTCCTTCCCTGGAAGCCGCTGACGGCTTTGTGCCGCCGGCATGGTTCGGACAAGATATCAGCACGGACAAACAATACAGCAACAAGAAGGTATGGCGGGATCTGCAGCTTCAAGCAGGCAGGGAAACCTAAGCGCTCTTCCAGGTATCCTGATCATAAGTTTTTAAAATGAGATTACAGCCAAAAACGGCCGGGCATGATGCCCGGCCGTTTGGTTTAAGCGACTGAAGTATCCTCGTTTATTTCGTACGCCCATAATGCTTACCGTAAGACAGCACTTTATGGTAGAGGCTGCGGTCCTTTAGATTTTTGAGCGGATAAATTTGCGGTCTGGTGTTGACCTCGAGAATCCACGGTCTCCCTTTGGAATCGATAGCCACGTCCAGGCCAAGTTCCTTGAATCCTTTATAATGGCGGTCAAAGTTTTTGCCTACGGCAACGCCGAGTCCCTTGAGTTCAGACTCGAGCTGCTGGGTGAAGGCCGAGTCGAAATTGGCGCCGCTCATCGTTTTCTTGAACGTGCCGATGGAGCCGCCTTGATTATAATTGGTGGCAACTTTGTTCGGATTGCCGACCTTCGTGAAGAGGGCGGTGCCGACCCAGGCGCCCTCTCGGGTTTTCTGGACCATCACCCGGATATCGAACGGCTTGCCATTGCTTTTGGCCAAGCGAATTCCTTTTTGCAGCAGATAAGGTCTGCTCCCTGCAAAGCGATTCAGGTCGCGGTACAGCTGAGATGAGCTCGAGTACGACGTTTTCGTCGTGTTCAGCTGGCTTTGGTAGCCTCCGCCGGTTTTGCGGATCCGGATGATGTTATTGCCGCCAGAGCCATCCGTAGGTTTGAAGAAAACCGTGGTGTAGTCCGCCAGCATAGCATTCAGGTTTTTTTTGCTGAACGGCAGCGTATGGGGTACGTACTGCCTGAAGTAAGCATCTTCGTTCAACCATTTCGTTTTCTTCCACTTGCTTTTGATGGTACTGCTTTTATAGCTCATAGTTAAGAGGCTCACCTCTCTTTTTTGTTCAGCATATGCCGATAAAGTAGAGCAAGCCTCCACGATGGCCTTGAGCCAAGCTATGTGTTCGAAAACAATTTTTTATCGAAAAACAATAAGGTGATAAATAAAACTGCTGCGACAAGCAAAATCGATGCTGGAATGATAAAGGCCAGCAGGGTTGCCGTATTCTGCATTTGGTAATACATCAGCATGCCCAGCGGCATGATCCCGCCCCCGAGCAAACTCGTCCAGAAGTGCATCGCGGCGGTTCTTTTCATGCTGAGCTTGTCCCGAAAGACGTAGTAGAACATGCCATAGGCAAACAAGGTCAGCCAGCCTACCACCAGGATATGGGCGTGGCCTGCAACCATGCTGTAGCTGCTTCTGCCTGCCATGTCCGCTCCGATCAATGCGCCGATGAGCATATAAATGGCCGCAATGCGCATCAGCCATTTGCTGTACTTCAACATGGATAAATTCCTCCTTGCATATTGAATCAGTCCCAATATACAAGAGTTGTATGAACGGAGCATGAACAACATATCAAACGGAATTGAACAGGGAAACATCATCTACTATAATCAAATAGATCTGATCTTGAAGGAGAGAATTTCCAGGTGCGAAGCCCACTCATTGCTTATTGTCTTTCGAAGAAAGCCGCAGCCGAGGATTATCCGTTCGGACCGCTTCCGATCGTCATGAAGGTCGGCGGCAAAATGTTTGCCCTGATTACCACAACGGCAGGGGAGAAGGTCAGCCATATTTCCCTGAAATGCGATCCGGTCATCGCGGAGAATTTGCGCGAGCAGCATGACGCCGTGCAGCCCGGATACCATCTCAATAAGAAGCACTGGAACACGGTGACCGTCGATGGCTCCTTAACGGAAGCGGACCTGCGCGATATGATCGACCATTCCTACGATTTGGTGCTGAAGAGTTTGCCGAAAGCGCAGCGCGCAGCCATATCCCAGCGGCTGGTATGAAGGCTGCTTCAGAACATAATCGCCCTATGGCAGCGTGGTGGCCGGAAGCCATCCATCCGCCAAGGGCGATTTTGCATGATCCATCAAACGTGATGGATCCAAGCTTCAGGCGGGTTCCATATCAGAACGGTCTCATCCCTAACGTATCGACCTTCTCTCCGGTAATATCGACGCCCATGCGGCCCGTGATATCGCGGTAATGCCCGGCGCGCCGCTGCACGGGACTGCCCTCGGTTTCCCCGAGGTTCGCTTCCAGGCCGTTCAAGACCATCACCGTAGTGCCGAAGCCGGGACTGCCCAGTCCCCTGAACTTCTCGAGCGGCGAAGGCTTCCATCTGCCGACCATCACGTCATGGGCGGAAGGTTTCGGGTCCTGCGGCGTCATCCAGAAGAGGATGGCGGTCATGTAGCCGATCTTGCCGTCGGCGGCAACGATCTCGGGATGGTCCAGCAGCACGCGTTTATCCCCATAGATAATGGAGCTGAAGAGTCCGTAGTTGAAATTCCAGCTGAGCATGATCGGTCCCCGCCCATAGTAGCGCTTGTCCGGCGATCCGGGATACAGCTCTGCGCTTGCCGGATCAACGAAGGCATCCATGTTGATCCCTGTCCGGCCCGCGATGTTTTCGTTCCAGAACAATCCCCAGCGAAGCGGACCGCCGGGAGCGGCAGCCCAGCCCCCGCCGGTTTCGTGGGAGAGATTGGCCAGGAAGGCGGCCAGTTCGCGCTTGCGGTCCTTCTTGAACCCTTCCTTGAGAAAGGTGCCGCCGTCAATGATAACGGTTTCAATCGCTTGGTTAAGGTTCTCGGCCGAATGGAAATCCGCCGAACGCACGACGAGTGTTTCGACCCGGGCATCTTTGTCCAATCGGTAAATCTCTTGGGCGGAAGGAGCTCCTTGCCGCGTGCGGATCTTGATCTTCAGATTGGACACCTCGGCCACCGCGTGGATCAGGTTGTCGTAGGAGAAATAGTCCGTCTGATCGGCTTTATAGTATTCTTTGCCCTTGGCGACGTTAAACCATGCGGCCGAACCTAGCCTGTAAGGAAATAGAGCCTCGAAGTCTTCCTCCGACAGCAGCGCTTTAACCGCTTCGATCGACTTCTCCGGCGTGTAATCCGGATCAAGGCCGTCCCAGTGCCGATCGATCTCCTTGCGGCTGATCAAACGATGTTCCCCAATCGCCAGGGAATCGGCTGGATTCCCCGTGAATTGTGCGAAAGCCGTGGTGTCGGACGGGGTGCTGGACGGCGTTTTCATTGGTGATGCCTTGGCTTGGAGCGCCTCATCGGCAGCAAGGGCATGAAGCGGGGTCATAAGGAGGGCAGCGCTGAGGGCTGCAATCATGCTGCGCTGAACCATGTTGCGGGATAACGGATATTTCCACACGGTCATACACATTCTCCTCTATATCGTTGGGATGGAATTACATTGCCATCATATATAGGGTATGTCGTTTTGTACATAGTCAGGAAATCCCACGGCATCGCGCGAATTTATCATGTTACATGACCTTTAGAGCGATCAGGCGGGGAGAGATGAGACAAGGGGCAGGGGATTTGCTGCGGAATCCTCCAGGATGCCGTCGAAGTTCGATTACCGGCTTTCGTAATGGAGTGCAACCAGACGACTAGTTTTTTACCGTAAAAACATTATAATGTTATTATGTTTTGATTCTATGAATCTACTATACGGCGGGAAGGATGCTTCACTTCATTTGGTTCTGTTCATTTGCATAATTTCGTATATATTAGAGATTCATCATCTTATAGTCGAAGAAGGTTAGCTGACATGAGTTTATTTGTTCGGGAAAAAGGATTCTACAAAAGTTTTTTCTGGCTGACGCTTGTGATCGGGATGCAGAACCTGATATCGGTCGGCGTGAATTTGTCGGACAACGTCATGCTGGGAGGATACAGCGAGTCGGCGCTGTCGGGCGTCGCGCTGGCGAACCAGATCCAATTCCTGCTGCACATGCTGGTTCTGGGCGTATGCGAAGGCTTGGTCATCATGTCGTCCAGATTCTGGGGAGCCAAGGATTTAGGCTTGATCAAAAAAGCGGCAAGCATCGGCATGCGCATGGCCATCCTTCTCAGCATCGTGTTATGGGTCATCGTGTTCTTTTTCCCGCACGAGGTATTGTCCTTGTTTACCAAGGAAGAGAACGTCATAGCTGCCGGTGTGGAATATTTGCGCATCATCTGCTTCTCTTATATCTTCTTTGCCGTCACCAGCTCCTTGCTGGCTTCCTTAAGAAGCGTGGAAACGGTAAAAATCGGCTTCGTGGTATCGCTGTCCACCTTGGTTATCAACATCTGCTTGAACTACATCCTGATCTACGGGTATATGGGCTTCCCGGAGCTGGGCGTGTCCGGATCGGCTATCGCTACCTTGACGGCGAGGATTATTGAATGCGTGATCGTCATCGTGTATGTTAAGCGTTTCGATCGCAAGATTCTGTTAAAGTTGCAGGATTTCCTGAAGTTCGATATGGAGCTCTTCAAGCAGTACATTCGCGTAGGCTCCCCGATTCTGATGTCCAATACGATATGGGGGCTTGCCATGGCGGCACAAACCGCCATCCTGGGGCATATGGGGGAATCCGCGATCGCCGCCAACAGCATTGCAACAACGATTTTCCAGATGGTGACGGTCATCGTGTACGCTTCCGCCAGCGCAACGGCCGTACTGATCGGGAAGACCATCGGCGAGGGCATGATGGATAAAATCATATCGTATGCCAAAACGCTGCAGATTCTGTATATCCTGCTCGGTTTATTGACGGGGGCCGTGCTGTTTGTGATCAAGGATTTCGTGCTGGGCTTCTATTCGATATCCGATGAGGCCAAAACGCTTGCCCTGCATTTCATGACGGTGCTGTCGATCACCGTGGTCGGAACGGCCTACCAGATGCCGGCTTTGACGGGCATCGTGCGGAGCGGCGGAGACACCCGCTTTGTGCTGTACAACGATTTGATATTTATGTGGCTGATCGTGCTGCCCTCATCCGCCTTATGCGCTTTTGTGTTCCATTTATCGCCGCTTGCCGTATTCATCTGCCTGAAATCGGATCAAATCCTGAAGTGTTTTGTGGCGATCGTGAAGGTAAACCGGTTCAAATGGATTCGATCCTTCAGCTCATGATGGTGCGGACGGTTATTATAAGGTAAATCCATAGCGTAAAAAAAGAACCTCGGGAATTCGTGTCCCGGGGTTCTTTTGTAGGGTTATCCAATTAATCCTCCAGCAGGTTCAGCGACTGGGCTTTAACCAGAGCCTGCGTGCGTGTCGTCACGCCGAGCTTGCCGTACAATCTGGACAAATACACCCGGATCGTTCCTTCGGACAGGCCGAGTGCTGCGGCCATCTGTTTATTCGCGGCGCCCTGGCGAATCAGATGCAGCAAATTCATTTCATTCCGATTCAGCTGTTCGGGAAGAGTTTGCTGGGATGTCCCGGCGGATGAAATATCCGCTTCGGAATAACCCGGGAAAAACTTCATGAGCGTGCGTGCATATTCAATCGTCTGAAGCTCCTCCAGGCTCAAGCCGTCTTCCTGTCCGAGGCGGCTCGAATACAGCTGCAGCAGCTGGCGCATGTCCTCCCCTTCATCGAGGAAGGTGCGGACATAACCGTTCTGTGCCCCGACACGCAAGGCTTCGCCTAGTAGTTGAAGCGACTGCTGCCGCTGGCCGCGCTGATGTTCCAGCAGCGCTTGCAGGCTTGTGATTTCAATGATGCTGGATCGCTGCTGTTCGCGCTCGGCCTGAGGTTTTAACAGCTCCAGGAGGCGCAGCGCCTCGGTTTCCCTGCGCTGTCTGCCTAACATGCGGACTAACGCCAGGTATTCGGTTTCCCGGCTATAGGCGGGCTTGTCCTTGACGGCAACGGGGAGCTCGGCTACTTCCTTCCGTGCTTCGGCTATGCGCCCTTCCCGGATATAGATCAAGCTTCTGACAGCCTTTAACGGGGCGAGCCAGAGGCTCGATTTTCTGGCATGTGCAGCGGAGCACGCTTCATCCAAAGCATAATGGGCTAGATGGAATTTGCCCTCGGCAGCGAACAGCCTGGCTTCGGTGATATGCAGCGGCACGAACAGCCCCATCGTTTCTTTGGCGGGCGGCGCGTTACGAATCTGCACCAGCAGCTGCCGGCATTCCGCCAGCCGGTTCCATTCATAATATCCCTCGCACAAGGATTGTTTAACATATAAGTTCATGAGCGAATGCGCCCACCCGTGGGATTCCAGCACGCCGGTAAACAGATGCGCGATTCTTTCCGTATCGGCGGAGAGAGCTCCCTTCATGCCGAGCGAGGTACGCCTGACGTAAAGCTCCCGCCGATTGTAATCGAACTGGTAGTACATCGGATTGTCGGGCATCAGGTTGTCGAGGATGCCTTCGCTGAAGGCGAACCATTTGCCGAAGTCACCGTTCAGGAAAACAAGATTGGACCGCACGAACAGGATGGAACTCATAAGCTGCTCCCTTCGGTCAGATGATTCTAGCGCAGCGCAGGCTTCCTCAATAAGGGACAGCATGCGCTCGGAACGTTCGAGATCTCCTGTCAGTACCAAGACAAAAGCATGCGCCAGCGACATTTCGGGTGTCATCGGATAGCTGGAGGGGATGCGGTCAAACCATTTCAGCAAGGTGGCAATCTCTCCAAGTTCGAGCACGGATTGCATATGCTGCTCGAGCAAGTTCAGGGCATGCCCGAAGTCCTGCGCTGACAACGTATGGTCAATCGCTTCATCCATGGAGCCGACGGAGGCATAATACTGCCCGGCGAGCCGGTGGCGCTTGGTATATTCAACGCGAAACTCGCGCTGAAGCAGGTCGAGCAGAAACTGCGAGAATAAATGATGATAACGAAAGAAGGCATGATGTTCGTCCAGCGGAACCAGAAACAGATTCAGCTTTTGCAGCTCCTCCAGCATCGGACGGCTGTCGCTGAGATCGGTTACGGCATCGCAAACCTGCGGATGCAGCTCTGAAAGGACCGCGGTCTGGAGCAAAAAGGAGAACACGTCGGGTGACAGCTTGCTTACGACTTCCTGAAACAGATATTTGGATACGAGAAGCGGATTCCCCTTCATATCATCCACGAATCCTTCCAAAGCGCTGCCGGTTCGCATGGTAATTACGGCAAGCTGGAGCCCGGTAACCCAGCCTTCCGTTTGGTTCCGTAACGTATCAAGCTCCATCGGGGTCAGAATGGGATGGCCGCCGTTTGACGCATGGCGGAACAAACGCTCCGTCTCCTCGTAGGTAAATTCCAGCTGCTTCATGCCGATAAGATGGACCTCATGGTTTACCACGCCCTTGATCGTGGGGAATGGAAGCTCGGTCCGGGACGAGATGAGAAGATGAATATGTTCGGGGAGGTAGTCGATCAAGTAGGAAATTCCTCCATGGATGGTTGAAGAGTGAATACTGTGCAGGTCCTCAAGAATGAGATTGAGGGGCTCGGAATCCTCGTATAATTCACTGATCAGCGTATCCAGAAAGCTTTCAATCGAGGCGCTTGGCAGCAGCTGCGTATGGTGCATGAGACGAGCTCCTTGGGGCTTGGGAAGAATCGAGGCCAGCGAGGCCGTCACGTATCTCCAAAAGCGAACGGGATCGTTATCCCGTTCATCCAGCGAAACCCAGGCGCTTCGTTCGTCGGTTTCATGAGCCCATTGGGCCAGCAGCGTCGACTTGCCGTAACCGGCAGGCGCGATGACGGTTGTCAGCTGACCCTTATGGCCTGCTGCCATATCCTGCAGCAGCCGGTCCCGGCGAATCAGATGCTCCTTCAGACCGGGAAGGCTTATTTTTATTTTCAGAATGGGTGAGTCGGTCAGTAGTTTCATAGGATACCCTCGCAATATACGAAACGTTATTTTCACGGAAATTGAGTCGCGATAACTAGATTATATGAAAAAAAAGATGAAAAGTTAACGTTTGTCAATCGTTTTCCTCCCATAATTTTGATAGCATCCTTGGTACCGCGGTCCTAAACGGGCCGCAGCTATCATAACGCTGATGAAACGAAGGAGGAGATTATGCTAAGGCGTTCAGGAAAAATCCTGCTGTGTGCGGCTTTGCTGCTGCTGCAGCTGGATGGGTTATTGGGATATCGCCAAGCCTTTGCGGCTGCGGCCGTTGCACCGAAGCTTGTAGCCGGGTACTATCATACCGCTTCGCTCGTAAGCAGCGGTGAAGTTTACTCATGGGGATACGGAGACAGGGGGCAGCTGGGTGACGGCACCTGGAATACCCGGACAACTCCGGTCATGGCGAAGAATTTGAACCATGTCATTGACATTCACTCCGGCGTCCGCAGTTCGATGGCGCTAAGGCAGGATGGAACGGTATGGACCTGGGGGGCAAACGAGAACGGACAGTTAGGGATAGGAACGATAACGAATGTGAACGCTCCCGCGCAAGTTCCGGGTCTGAGCGGGATCAAGGCGATATCGGGCGGATTGGCCTATCACGGCATGGCGCTTTCAGAGAACGGCACCGTTTGGACTTGGGGGAAAAATGACAACGGCGAGCTGGGAAATGGAACGACGACACAACAAAACTCCCCGGTTCTGGTGGCCGGTCTAAGCGATGTGACGGCGATTGCGGCTGGAGGATACTACAGTCTTGCCTTAAAATCGGACGGCACCGTATGGGCCTGGGGCGTGAACGAAAGCGGGGAGCTTGGAGATGGGACGACGACGGAGCGGCACGTTCCGGTACAGGTTGCCGGGCTGACGGACGTCATGGCGATCGCCGCCGGCGGTTCCCATAGTTTGGCCATTAGACAAGACGGCACCGTGTGGGCATGGGGAAACAACACGTACGGTACGCTTGGCGACGGTACGAGAACGCACCGGACGAGACCGGTGCAGGTTCGAAACCTGCAGCATATCGTTGCCGTTGCGGGTGGAGGTTATCACAGCCTTGCAGTGGACCAGGCAGGAAACGTATGGAGCTGGGGAGATAACAGTCAACAGCAGCTGGGCCTAAGCTCGAATGCTTCCAGCCTCATTCCGGTCCCTGTGACGGGTATCGAGCATGTACGCGAAATTTCCGCCGGCGGCTTTCATAGCGTAGCTATGAAAAAGGATGGAACCGTCTGGGGTTGGGGCTATAACTCTGGAGGACAGCTCGGAGACGGGACGTACAACAATACGAGGGGAATACCTACCCTGACCAAAGCCGTGCTGGATACCACGTCTCCGGATACGGGCAGCGGGAGCCTGAATCCGCATAGCATCACGTCAGACTCCGTTGCATTGGAATGGCCGAAAGCCTCGGACAATATGACGGAGCAGCACAAATTGCAGTATTTGTTATATTCGTCCGGCAGCCCGAATATCGGGGACGTCAGCCAAATGGAGAGGAACGGAAAGCCCGTCGGAAGCTACGCGGCGGATCAAACCGGGATGGTGGTGAACGGGCTTGCCGCAGGCACGGATCATTATTTTAACGTCATGGTCAAAGATGCCGTCGGCAGGAAAAGTGCATACCGCATGCTGAAGGTGACAACCCTATGGCCGCAAATCTACTCGTTAACCTATGACGGCAACGGACACACCGAAGGGAATGTTCCGGTAAGCAGCGGTTTGTTTGCCAGAGGCGACGAAGCGGTCGTGGCGGGCAATACGGGGCAGCTGGGCAAGGGTGGACATGTCTTCGACGGCTGGAATACGGAGGTCGACGGAAGCGGAATCGATTATCCTGCCGGTGGCAAGCTTATATTCGGTACGGAGGACGTTACGCTGTATGCCCAATGGAAGGCGATCCAGGCACCGATCGAGCTAAAGGCCGTATCTTACACGCCGTCCCCCCAGTCTGTCGGCGTGGAAAAAGATGTAACCTTGCAGGTTGTCTTTAATGAAGAAGTGACGTCGGTATCCGGTAAATCGATTACGATTAGGCTTGCCTCGGATCATCGCGTCGTCGAGAGCGTCGATGCTGCCGATGCAGGGAGCGTCACGATTCTCGGGAACGCGGCGAGCATAGATCCGCTGAACGATTTCGATGCAGGGGCAGCCTATTACGTCGAGATCGAGCCGGGTGCTTTTACCGGTAACCATTCGGGTACCGGTTTTACCGGCATTCAGGGGGCGGATGCTTGGAGCTTTACGGTCAGGGAACATGAGGATCCGGCGTACGACGCTGATTTGCAAGCATTGGCGCTGCGTTCGTCGAGCGGAGAAGTAGCGCTGAGCCCTGAGTTCGCCAGAAATCACAATGATTACAAAGCGCAGGTCGCCGGCGATACGGACCGCCTCACGGTAACGGCACAGGTATATGATGCGAGGGCGACGGTAACGGCCAGCGTGTACGGCGAGGCCGGAAATTTGATATGGGGGCCAATGGATCTCCTCTCCGGCCAGGAGAGCCCGTCCTTCCCCGTCGCCGTAGGCAGCCAGGTCATCGAGGTTGTGGTGACGGCGCCTGACGGCCAGCATATGAAATACAGAACGACGGTAACTAGAGCTTCATCCGGAGGCAGTGGCGGGACGCCTGAAGAGCCGGAAGGCTCGTCGCCAGGAGGTTCCGGCCAAGGATCGGCTATACCGGGCTTATCGGGCAATGCCGTACCTTCGAATAGCGTGGACGTCAACGTTACGATAAACGATGAATCTCAGGAAGGGATGGTTACAGGTTTGTTCCATGAGGCCAATGGACATACCATCGTATCGATGAAATTGGATACGGCTAAGCTGGAAGCCCGTTTAGAGACAGTGGACTACAATCCGGTAATCGTCATCGCGCTGGCACGGCCCGCGGATCAGGTCTCCCTGGAAACCAGCGGAGCTGCCCTTGATCTGCTTAACGCCAAGCAGGGCGCCATTGAAATCCGATCAGCGCTTGGTCATTTCCACGTTCCTGCGGCCGTGATGGCATCATCGCGCTGGCACGCGCCGGGAAGCATGGACTTGCCGGCCGCGGATCAAATTACGGTAACCCTGACGATGGCTGCCAGCGACGCTGCCAAGGTAGAGACCGTTAAGAAGGCCGCACTGCAATCCGGCATTACGCTTATCGGTTTGCCTATCGAGTTTGAAATCACGGCTAAAGCTCAGAATACGGCACTGCAGTTAGATCCGTTTCCGCAATATATGAAGCAGCGGATCATTTGGCCGAAGGGAATGCCGGGCCGGATGACAACGGCAGTCTTGCTGGATCGAAACGGCAGCTTCCACCCGATCCCGACGCGCTTCGAGCTGAAGGAGGACGGAAGGAGCGAGGCGATTCTGCATCGCTTATCAGCAGGTACGGTTGCTTTCATCTCTCATCAAGTGCGAGTTGCTGATGTATCGTTCCACTGGTCCAAGGATGCGGTGAGCGATCTTGCTTCGCGAATGATCCTGAACGGAACCGGACTTGTCGAGGGTGGAACAGACACAAACGCGAATCAGACGGCGGCGATTCATTTCACGCCGAAAGCCCAAGTGAGCCGTGCCGAGTTTGCCGCCATGATCGTGAGGGCGCTCGGTTTGGATGAGGTGAAGGACGGAGTTCCTGCTTTCCGGGATGTCGACGCAGAGGACTGGCATAACGGCGTCATAACGCAAGCTGTGCAGTATGGGCTGCTTCAGGGGTATGAGGACGGACAATTCAGGCCGGCCCAAGGCATCACGCGTCAAGAGGCCATAGCGGTTATGGCGAGAGTGATGGAGCTGGCGGGAATAACGAGCGCAGTGAATGAGATGGAGGCGGCAGCCATCCTCTCCCCTTACCAGGACCGTGAAGACCTGTCCGACTGGGCCACACCGGCTGCGGCCGCCCTTGTGAAGCAAGGAATTGTCCTGGGATCGGGCGCAGGGCTTAAGCCACTCCAGAAGTTATCCCGCGGCGAAGCAGCGGTCATGCTGCAGCGGTTATTGAAAGGTTCGGAGCTGATCGATTGAATCGGCCGTGGAAGCAGGCTGGAGTCGAAGAATTCAACATTTCGTATGCTGCTTCATCTAAATAGAAATCATGCAGAGCGAGGATGCCGAACGGCATCCTTTTTTATATAGATAGAGAGAGTCCAGGTTTGCGTGATGCCAGGAATTTGAAAATAATGCGTTTTCATCCCGGATACATGCCGGAAGCGTTTGATCAAATGTTGGCAATTCCCGAACATTATCGACATTTTGACAAGGTAATGTTCTGTGATATACGCAGTTTTCCACCAAATTTTTGCTAAAAAACACATTAAACTACATAAAACGCTAAAATTTTTGTTTTGACATCTGCTTGTCTATACCATAGGATAATAGTATAAAAAGTGCTCACTTAGGAGGATAAGGTCAGGAAATGAAAAAGACATGGTCAATTCTATTAACACTCGTATTATCCGTTGGATTGCTTGCAGGTTGCGGCAACGATGATAAGTCTACTGACAGTGGTGCAGCTAATGGCGGTTCCGAAGGATCTCAAGATAAGAAACGCATTGCACTAGTTCTTCCTGAGAAGATCGGCGTGAATCCATTCTTTGCCCTGATGGACGAAGGATTGCAAAAGGCCGCTGCCGATTTCAACGTTGAAGTCAAAACGATTGAATCGACAGACCCTGCTTCGATCGAGCAGAACCTCCGTACGGCGGTTGCCGAGAAGTATGATCTGATTATCACATCCACCTTCCAGATGGAGGATGCATTAAAGAAGGTTGCACCGGAGAATCCGGACGTGCCGTTTGCGATCATTGACACGGTCGTGGATTTGCCGAACGTCCGCAGCGTCGGATTCCGCGAGCATGAGGCTGCTTATCTTCTGGGGGCGGCTGCAGGATTGGCAACGAAAACGAATAAGGTCGGCAACGTTGTGGCCAACGACATTCCGATTATGCATAAATATATGACCGGCTTTGAGGAAGGCGCGAAATCGGTCAATCCGAACATCGAAATTTTCGTTAACTTCGTAGGCGGATTCGACGATCCGGCAAAAGCGAAGGAGCTTGCGCTCCTGCAGAACTCCAAAGGCGCGGATTTCGTAGCCGGCATGTCCGCCGTTGGCGATCTGGGCGTGTTCGAAGCAGCGAAAGAGAAGGGCTTCTACACTTCCGGACAAGATACGGACAACACCGAGCCTGAGCATGTGGTGCTTGCGCAATTGAAAGGTACCGACGCTGTCGTATACGAAACGGTGAAGGATTTTGCAGAGGGCAACTATACTTTCGATATTCGTGACTACGGCCTGAAAGAAGGCGCTGTAGGTCTCACTTACGTTACGCATGAGAGCAAAACGCCGCTTAACCCATTCATTGGACAAGACATCGTGGATCAGCTTAAGGTGATTTCCGACGATATCATCGCCGGAAAGATTAAAGTAACGAACGCATTGGAACAAAATTAGTTCTTACCTGGACCGGCTGCACATGGGCAGTCGGTCTTTCATTCAGAAACGAAAGGAAGGCATGACTCGATGCTACTCCAGATGGACAATATTACGAAAAAGTATGGCGAGTTCAGCGCAAACCGCGGTATTGATTTTTCGCTGCGCGCGGGTGAGGTTCATGCGATAGTCGGGGAAAACGGTGCAGGCAAAACGACGCTGATGCGGATATTGTACGGGATGGAGCAGCCAACCTCGGGTACGATTCGGCTGAATGGCAAGGAAGTTTCGTTTGCAAGCCCGCTTGACGCGATTCAAGGCGGTATCGGCATGGTGCATCAGCACTTCATGCTGTTTCCTACGTTTACGATCGCCGAGAATATCGTGATCGGCAATGAGCCGGGCTCAGGTGCCGGGTTTGACCGCAAGCAAGCCGTGAAGATCGTGGAAGGACTCTGCGAAAAATACGGCATGAAGGTGGACCCGCGCGCCACCGTAAGCAGCAGTGCCCCCGGCGTGCAGCAGCGGGTTGAAATATTGAAGGTGCTGTATCAGGGAGCCGAAATCATCATTCTGGATGAGCCGACGGGCGTGCTGACGCCGCTCGAGGTGCAGGAGCTGCTGGATGCCATTAAACAGCTCTCCAAACAGGGAAAAAGCTTTATCCTGATTAGTCATAAGCTGAACGAGGTTCTTGACGTGGCCGATCGCATTACGGTGCTCCGTGACGGTGCCGTCACGGGCGTGGTGGAGAAGGGGAACACCGACGCCCACCAGCTCTCCCGTCTCATGGTCGGCCGCGAGCTGATGGAACTGGACCGCAAGCCGATCACGCCGGGCGAGAAGGTGCTGGAAGTATCGGACGTCTCGATCCGCGGAACGAAAGGCAAGCCGGTTCTGGACGGCGTAAACCTGGAGGTACGGGCCGGCGAGGTTGTCGGGATTGCGGGTATTTCAGGCAACGGGCAATCCGAGCTGCTTCAAGTGATCTCGGGCCTGGCTCAGCCGGACAGCGGGCGGATTGCCGTGTCGGGCAAGGACGTTACCGGCATGTCGACAAGAGAAATACGGGAGCACGGGTTAGCCCATATTCCGGAGGATCGCTACGTATGGGGTGCCAACCGAACGGCTACCGTGATGGATACCGGGCTTATGGGGCACCAACGCCGCTTGCAGCAGGGCGGCTTCCTCAAACTCAAGGACATTCGTTCGCTTGTATCCGGATGGGTTCAGAAATTCTCCATCAAGACCGGATCCCTGGAGACCAGCACGCAGTATTTGTCCGGCGGCAATCTGCAGAAGCTGATTGTGGCACGGGAACTGGAGCAGGGAACTCCGTTCCTGATCGCGGCGGAACCGACGCGAGGCGTCGATATCGGCGCCATGGAGACGATTCATGGCGAACTGCTCAAGCGGCGCGAAGAGGGCACGGGAATTTTGCTGGTATCGTCGGAATTAACGGAAATCTTGAAGCTGTCCGACCGTGTTCTGGTCATGTATGAAGGCCGGATCGCGGGCGAGCTGTCGGCGAAGGATGCGACAGAAGAGAAATTGGGACTGCTGATGGCGGGAGGAACTCTGTAATGAACAAATGGACTAAACTTACGCTTCCGCTGCTCCAGCCGATTGCCGCCATCCTTGTGGGGCTGCTTGCCGGAGCCATCGCGATCATGATTGCCGGCGGCGATATCCTGCAGACCTACGCGGAGATGTGGAAGGGTGCCTTCGGCGGGATGTATTTCTTCACGAATACGCTGTCCCGCGCGACCCCGATCATTCTGATCGGTCTGGGCGCGGCGTTTGCCTTCCGTGCAGGCTTCTTTAACCTTGGCGCGGAAGGACAAATGGTGTTTGGCGCGCTTTCCGCCGCGTTGGTCGGATTGTATATGCCGGGTCCCGGCTGGCTGGTGTGTATCGCTGCCATCCTTGCGGGTGTGATCGCGGGCGGATTATGGTCGGTGATGGCCGGATATTTTGATGCCCGGTTCAGGGTGAACCTGCTGATCTCCACGCTGCTTCTGAACTATGTGGCCGTATTGTTTGCGGGTTATCTGGTCGCTTATCCGCTGAAGGACCGCTCGGGTTCGGCCGCGATGGCGCAATCCGAAATGCTCGATAACAGCGTCTGGCTGCCGAAGCTGATCTCCGGCATGCCGCTGCATGTCGGCTTTGTGCTCGCGGTGCTGGCCGCGTTGATTATATTCGTGCTGTTGAAGCGCTCCGTGATCGGCTACGAAGTACGGATGCTAGGCGGAAATCCGCTGTTTGCCCTGTTTGGCGGGGTTAAGCGCGGGCCGATGATGCTTGGCGCGATGTTCTTCAGCGGCGGCTTGGCCGGACTTGGCGGCGCCGTTGAAATTTTGGGCTCCCAGTATCGTTATATCGATGGTGCGTTATCTACGGCCGACTATGCCTGGACGGGCATCATGGCAGCATTGCTGGCAGGGTCGCATCCGATCGGTACGCTGATTGCATCGATTTTCTTGGCCGCGCTGCAGACGGGCGGCATGGGCGTGGAACGGAATACGGAAGTGCCGCTTGAGGTAGGAGCAATCATCCAAGCCGTGCTGATTCTGTTTATCTCCGCCCGATTCACATACAGCTTCCTGAAGCGCAGAAAGGGGAACAAATCCGATGGAACAGCTGTTTGACCTTGCTTTAATCAACTCGGCCCTCCGCGTGCTCACTCCGATCCTGCTTGCGGCTCTCGGCGGTGCCCTGTGTTCGCGCGTCGGATTGTTCAACGTCGGTTTGGAAGGCTTTATGCTGCTGGGAGCATTCGCAGCCGTGGTGGGGAACCACTTTTTCGGCAACGTGTTTTACGCGATTTTGTTTGCGATTGCGATCGTGTCGATCTTCTCCTTTATCTTTGCTTACCTCAGCATTAATCTGCAGGCCAACGTCATCGTGGTCGGTATCGCGATGAATGCGTTGGCGGCGGGGTTGACCACATTCAGCTTGCGGGCTATTTTTGATGTGAAAGGTGCATTTTATGATAATACGATGGTCGGGCTGCCAAAATGGAACATTCCGATTATCGAGGATATTCCGGTGATCGGTCCTATTCTGGCGGGCCTTACGCCGCTCGTGTATCTGTCGTTTTTGATTGCGGGCCTCATGTGGTATTATTTCTATCGCACGAAGAACGGCTTCCGTTTTCTGGCTGCCGGCGAGAATCCGCTCGCTGCCAAAAGCGTGGGCATCCGTGTAAGACGGTATCAGTATGGAGCCGTGCTCGCGAGCGGCGTGTTATGTGCGCTGGCAGGCGCGCAGCTGTCGCTTGGACAGGTGACGATGTTTACGGAAGGCATGACGGCCGGCCGTGGCTTTATCGCGCTCGTCGCCACGATGCTGGGCCAATCGGGTCCGCTTGGGGTGACGGCGGCAAGCCTGCTGTTCGGCTTTATGGATGCACTCAGCATCCGGTTCCAGGGCCTGGCGCTGCCTACGCATTTTACGCAGATGCTGCCTTATGTCGTAACGATTCTGGCGATGTTCTTCTTTAAGGATAAAAGCTTCCAGCAGGACGCGCTGAAGCAGGGATCCAGCTCCAGATAAGCGCGTATGCCGCGCCGCGACAACCAGTGATTGAAGTCATCCCGCCGATAAGCGGATGCGAAAGCGATCAAGCGTAAAGGAGATGAAGTTGGTGCATAAAAAAGCAGAACGTTTGAAAAAAATGAAGCCGGTGGCGGTGGGCAACCTGACCGAAGAGCAGCGGGCCAAGCTGCCGCCGGGGCAGACGCTGACCGAGAAGTTCCCGATATTGCATGAAGGGGAGGTTCCCCATTACGACATGTCCGCATGGACCCTCAGGGTTTTCGGCGAAGTCGAAGAGGAACAAACCTTTACGTATGAAGATATTCTGGCGATGCCAACGGTAACCGTGAACACCGACATTCACTGCGTCACGCGCTGGTCCAAGTTCGATACGGTATGGGAGGGCATCCTGTTCCGGGATTTCATGGCGGGCTTGAAGATCAAGCCGGATGCCAAATACGTCATGTTTCATGCCGATCCCGATTATGACACGAATGTGCCGATCGAGGATTTGCTCCGTGACGATGTGCTGCTGGCCTATCGTTTCAACGGCGAGCCGCTGACGGACAAGCACGGCTGGCCGCTGCGCACGGTCGTGCCGCACCGCTATTTCTGGAAGAGCGCCAAGTGGCTGCGCGGCATCGAGTTTATGAAGGAAGACCGCCCGGGCTTCTGGGAACGCAACGGCTTCCATAATGAAGCGGACCCGTTCAAGGAAGAGCGGTTTAGCGGCGAGGCGCTGGATATACCCGAAGACGAATGGACACGTAAGGAGTTTGACTAATATGTTGATGCCTATTTTGCAAGTGAACTCAGAGGATATACCTGAATTTGTGATCGTCTGCGGCGACCCGAAACGCGCGGAGACGATATCCCGTAAGCTCGAAAATGCGCGCGAGCTGGCATTCAGCCGCGAGTACCGCACTTTCGTGGGAACGTATGAAAGCGTTGAGCTGGCGGTAACCAGCCATGGCGTCGGCTGCCCGGGAGCGGCCGTTTGCTTCGAGGAGCTGATTCGCGCGGGCGCGAAGACCTTGATTCGCGTGGGCACCGCCGGGTCTTATCGGGCGGACACTCCTGCGGGGAGCCTTGTGGTTAGCACCGCGGCGATCCGTACGGACGGTCTGACGAAGCAGCTGGTACCGGACGGTTTTCCGGCGGTTGCGGACAGCCAGGTGGCTGAGGCGTTGTACGAATCCGCGCTCGCGATCGGCGAAGGCGTCGTGCGCAAGGGCATAACCGTCACGCTGGACGTGTTCTTTAACGGAGTCGAGGAAGTGCCGCATCAGAAATATAAAGCGGCCGGCGCGCTCGGCGTCGAGATGGAAATTGCGGCGCTGTACGTCGTTGCGGCGATCCGCGGCGTTCGCGCCGGCGCGATTGTGGCCATGGACGGCTTTGCCGACGCCGACCTTGCGGCCGAGTACGATCCGAACACAAACGTGGTTGCCGACGCGGTGGAGCGCGAGATTAACACCGCTTTGCAGGCTGTGGTGAAGCTGGCGAAGCAAGGCTAACCAGGGATAGAAGAAAGCCGGATTTCCTGAGCATAAGCTGCAGGAAATCCGGCTTTATTTTGAGTAAGATGAATCAGGATGAGTATCAGAAGCTTGCAGCTGCAAATCCAGTCGTACCTATCGTTACGGTTTTGGCGGCTGAACGGTGAAGAAGGGAACCTTTTCGATGCCGACTGCACGCACGTAAGTGAACAATTGCCCTTTGTGGTGGATTTCATGGTCGACCATGTTGCTCAGCCACACTTTTCCTGGGGAAACGAACCCGTTAAAGTCCAGCGGCTGCTCCATTAGGAAGTCAGACAATTCATTAAAAACAGCCGTAGACGATTCGGTCGAAGCCTGCACGATATTTCTTATGTCATCGATGGTTTCGAATTCGGTGGAAATAGAGGGTGGAGAGAAGGAACCTTTTACAATGGAGCGCAAGAACATGTCCGAGGACGCCGCAATATGAACAGCCAATCCGCCCAAGGTATAGGCATGATCCCACGGTTTATAATCCAAATGCTCGCTCTGTACGTCCTGCAGCAGCTGAAGCAAGACCGTACGGTGTCTATGCCATCGTTCGAATTGCTGTTGACCTTCATGACTCATGATAGATCCTCCTTAATCGATTACAGAATAAAGTCTTGGAATAGGCTCCCGCCTTATCGCGGTTCATAAAACAGTTCGATAAGAGATAGCGGATTCCTTCCCTATGCGCAAGCTATGTCCAGGTGTTAAATTCAATAATTCTGGGAAAAAAGCAGTTGCAAAAGGAAAACGGACCGTATATACTGAAATCAATTAGTGATTGGTCAATCAATAATGAAATTAAAGATGAGTGAGAGGAGGTTGGTTGAATGGCTAGAGCTTCAACCTCTGCGAATCGGCGAAATGAAATCGTAGCGGCAGCAATCGAAGTGTTTGCAGAGATCGGATACTATCGCGCGACCACGGCTCAGGTTGCGGAACGGGCAGCGATATCCCAGCCTTACGTCTATCGGTTCTTTACCAAGGAATCGCTGCTCGTGGAATCGCTGACTGTCTCCTGGAAGCGCATCGTGCAGGCATTTCAGGGGGTCATCGAGTCCGCTGCTCCGAAGGAACTGGAGACGGGCCTGATCCGGGCGTACGAAGGGATCGTGCAATCCCATCGCAGCGAAATCCTGCTGCAGATGCAGGCGCAGACGATCCAGGAAGCGCCCATCCGCGAAGCGATGCAGCAGGGAATGAACGAGGTGAAGGACCTGGTTCAGCATGCTTTCGTGAAAGCGGGATTCGAGGATGCCGATAAGAAAACCTCCGATTTTCTGGCCCGGGGGATGCTGTGCAATGTAGCCATGGCGATGGATATGCCGAATATGATGCCCAAAAGATAAGGCGCGCGTCGATGTGCCGCACCGCGTACTGCATAAGGTTGTGCGCGGTGGAGAAAGGGCATTTCATTTTTAATCAATTGTGATTGATCAATCAATTATTTTAATATGAGGAGAGATTGATGATGAAAAAAGCGATTGTTTTGGGTGCGACAGGCGGCGTAGGCGCCCCGCTGACGGCGGAACTGGTGAAGCGTGGAATTCAAACGGTAGCCTTCGGCCGTTCCGCGAAGAAGCTGAATGAGCTGGCTGAGCAGCTGGACCGTTCGCCTCTGCTTACGCTGGAAACGGGAGATGCATTTAAACCTGAGGATATCCGAAGAGCCGCGGAAGGGGCCGATGTTATTTTTCAAAGTGCGAACATCCCTTACCACGAGATGGAATCCAGGCTGCTGCCGCTGGGTGAATCGGTCATGACGGCTGCAGAGAAGCTGGGGACCAAGGTTGTGGTGGTTGATGGAATCTATCCTTATGGCAGACGCTTAATGGAAAAGGCAACAGAGGAGCATCCCAAAAAACCGCATACCCGTAAGGGCAAAGTAAGATTAGCCTACGAGCAGCTGATATTCTCATCGCGCTGGCATAAAGCAAACCCTCTTATCGTAAGGTTGCCCGACTACTATGGTCCTTCTGCGCAGGCGTCCTATTTATCCGTCACGATGGAAGCCATTGCGGCAGGGAAGCCAACCGCCTTCATCGGCAACATGAGCGTTCCCCGAGAATACATCTATTTGCCGGATGCCGCCCGAATGATCGTAGAGATTGCCGAGAGAGAGGAGTCCTATGGGCAGAACTGGCATATCCCCGGACCGGGCGTGATTTCAGGCCATGAGCTGGTGCGGATTGCGCAGCAGGCTGCCGGAAAGCGCAAGGCGGTAATGCCGCTTGGACGAATCGGACTCTCCCTGATCGGGTTATTCAATCCGGTGATGAAAGAGGTGGTTGAGATGCTGTATTTGACCGAGGAGCCTTTGGTGCTGAGCGGCGAGAAATACGAGCGCCTGATCGGTCCGATTCAATGGACGCCTCATGAGCAGGCGATAGCTGCGACCATGAGGAGTTTAATGAATAAACGGGCATGAGCAGCGGAGGCCATATAAAGTGGCGCAGCAGCGACACCAGGATATGCGAAGGGATTATTTTTTCGATAATAGTAATTGATCAATCAATAATAAGACGAAGATTTCCCTCACAACTTGTTGCCGTTTAGAAGGAGGTGAATCCAAATGGCTAAACTTCAGCTTAAATTTATGGACGGTTTCTTGGTAGCGGTTATGCTGGTATGTGTGCTTAGCTGGTGGGATTGAGTGATCAGGGAAGATGAATCATCACGTTCAATGAAAACAATAAGGAGGATGCAAGGATGAAGGAAGAGATACGTTCGGTTTGGTTTTCCAGGCACTCGATCTTGCTCGGCATCACAGCCACTCTGCTGGTGCTGTTCTCCATGTGGGATTAATTATAGGTAAACACGCTGACTGCTAGACGGTTGGCGTGTTTTTTTATAGGCCCGAAAAAAAATTCGAGAATATCCATCAGTTTCTTTCTCTCAAACGTTATATTTACAGAAAAGACAAAACGAAAAGTGAGAGGTTGGCTAATGCAAGTATGTGATCTTTATGAAAACCTGAAGGACGATGTCCAGCGTTATGCCAGATCCATCGCCAAGCATGCTTACGAAGCGGATGATCTGGTCCAGGATGCCTTTATGAAAGCCATCAAGGAGCCGAACCTGGCAGCGCTGCCCCTTCACAAGCAAAAGGCCTGGTTCTTCAGAGTCGTCAAAAATCGCATGATCGATATTAGCCGCCGGGAGAAGCGGCTCGTATCGTGGGAGGATGATCTGGACATCGCGGAGCTCCCCGTGTCAAGCCGCAATATCGAAATGACGGAATGGCTCGCCCGTTTGCCGCAATCGCAGAGCAATATCGTGTTTAAGCGCTTTTGGCTCGGGATGTCCAGCCAAGAAATCGGTGAGCAGCTGGGTATGCCGGCAGCCACGGTTCGTTACAAATTGCAAACCGCCATCAAAAAATTGAGAAAACTATGGGAGGAAGATATGAAATGAGCAGAATCATCGAGAATGTAGGGATGTTGGATCTTACGCAGGCCACGGAGGAAACCGTAACAAGCATCGAGCGGATCGGAAACGTGGGCCTTGTGATATACCGGGCAGAGACGGCACACCTCCTCACGCTGTTGAAAAACACTGGCAATATCGGCAAGACGATTGAAATCCCCGAGGGACACCGTTATTACAGCGGCACGCTGCGGCTGAACGAGGAATATTTTCAGCTCTTGGAGCAGCCGGACCGCGTATTCGTTAACGGCACGGTCATCATCGATAAAGGAGTATCCCTTGAAGCATTCCAGAGCGGCACGCTGCACCTGGTGGTTAACGGCGAGGTCTATGCTCCCCGGCATCTGGCCGCTGCCGTTACCTCTGCACTCCTCAAAGTGGGAGGCGCCAGCGCGGAGATTCACGCTTACGAATACGAACCCCGGTTCGAGTCCGGGAAAGTGCAGTTGAACAATGCGTATCTGGCCTCCAGCAGCGAGCCTATGGAGCTGGTCTTGAACGGCATGGTTCATCTGGATAAGGAGCTGGATATGGAGCAGTTCTCGGCCCGGATTGAAAAGATCCAAGTCAACGGCAAGGCGATTATCCATGAACATCAATCCCCTTATTTCTACGATAAATTGAAAAAGATCAACGGCTTGGTCGAGGTGATCCCGGCAGGATTCGAGTATGTAACCAAACCGCTACGGCTAAACGCAAGAAGCGTACGGAGATTTAAAGGCCATAAGCTCTACACGAATAAGCCGCTCATTCTCGAGGCGGACGTGAACCGGGACGCCTTCAGCCAGGCCGTGTCGGAGATACAGTCCACTTCGTTCATCATTTGCGGCGAAGAGATCGAAGATCTGGTCTGGGAGCGCTGCCCCAACCTGAATACAGAAATCGTAAGTTATGAGCGGCTGTTTGTGTTCATCAGCGGCGAGGAGACCTGGTCGAGGGATCAGCTGGCGGCTTTGGGCCAGCCGGCGAGCTTCATTGTTGACGGGACGCTGACCTTAGACGATGACGTCACCGAGGAAGATATTAAGGCTTCGATGTCCTCCCTGGATCTTTTCGGCGAAGTCGTTGTAGGGGAAAAAAGAATTAAAGGCATTTTGTACCCTTACCTTCGGGCAAACAATGGAAGTATTATAGTGAAGGGGACGGAAGAGGAGCTTGCAGGTATTGGTAATGTCGGAATGTTGTCGCTATAAAAGAAAAGAGGAATGAAACATGAATATCAATAATGAAGATATTGCCAAACAGCATGTTCACGATCTCCGTCAGGAACTGGAACGATGCCGGATGGCAACGAAATTGCGCTCGAAACGCAATGAAGCGGCCCACGCCGCAAAGACCGCACGCACGGTCGAAGGAAAGTGGAAGGCGCTGCTTGAAACCATCATCATGATGGGAAGAAGAATGCTTTAATCGGTTGAGCCGGTTAAGCTACAAATCCTAATTCTTATGAATCGTCGATGCGATAAGCATCGGCGATTTTTAGTTTTTTTTGCCTACCGGTAGTTAAAAAAATATTGACATCCTCCATCATCCATCTTAAAATTCTACCTATCGGTAGGTAAAAAAGGAGCGGATGACAGCGTGAAAAAGAAGGATTTAACCTCGCGGCAAATCGTCGAGGCTGCCATCGGATTGTTTGCGGCACATGGCATCGAGAAGACCAGCCTGGCGATGATTGCCGGCGAAGTGGGCATTACGAAACCGTCGATTTACTATCACTTTGCGTCCAAGGATGAACTGGTGGAGCGGGTCTTTGAATACATGTTCAGCGATTATCATTTCGATCATTATTTCTCCCTGACCGGGCTAAATGAGTTTAACTTCGCGGAGCAGCTGTACCAGGGCGGGCTGCGCATGTTTCCCGAGGAGGAAGAAGCCTTCGTGCCGGTGATGCGCCTATTGAGCGAGTTCATGCTGACCGCAAACCGGAATGCCAATTACGGCCAGCGGGTAGCTGCCATGCAGCAATCGTTCCTGGACGGCTTTCGGGAATTCATGAAGCTGGGGGTCGACTTCGGGGTCGTCGATCGTCAGCATGCGGATTCCAAGGCCTATGTTCTGGCCCTGGTCATCGATAATATCACGAGTTATATCATGATGGAGATTCCGCTGGACTATCAAGCGGTCTGGAAAGAAGCGGTGAACAGCGTTCTCAGGAAAGGAGCGGATGCCATTGAATAACGAGAGGGAATACAGTGATCTTGGATTATCATGGGCAGACCGTATGCTGGTATGGGCGGTGCCTCCTTTATTAGGCGCGGTGGTCGGCTGGTTTCTGCCTGTCATTGCGGATTGGGCAACGGGCCTGGCTTGGGTGCCATTTCAAGGACCCTTGGAGTTGATCGCATCCATCCAGGGCCCATGGGTTGTTATCGTAACCGCTGTTGTAGGGCTGCTTGCCGGGACGGTGCTCTCTCACTTAGCCATTAAAGAAAGCCTTGCGGTTCGCCTGTCGGACAAGGAGATTACACTCCGCATTCATGAGGCTGAACAAACCTTTAGGAGAGAAGAAGTTTCCGCTGCCTTTATGGACGGCAAGCAGCTGGTCCTGCTGGGCAACGAAGGGGAGGAGCTCTATCGCGAGAAACCCGAAGCCAAGCGGGAAACGGTGGCCGAAGCCTTCAAGCGGCACGGTTACTCCTGGAGAGACCGCAATCCGTTCGCCGATGATTACGTCAGATGGATTGCCGATTCGCCGGAACTGACGCCTAGCATGAACGCGCTCTTCCTGGCACGGGAGAAGGCCATCAAGAACGAGGATCGAGAGGACGCGGCTGATCTGCGCCGGGAACTATCGAAGCTGGGCATCACCGTGCGCGATGACGGAAAAAGACAATATTGGCGTCAGCACGGACAGAAGCCATAACAGGCATAGCAGGCATAGCAGGCATAGCAGGCATAGCAGGCTATAGCAGACAGAGCCATTATAGCGACATAATGGCTCACTACATACCAGATGCGTATAATCCCGGCAGAACGATAAGGGGTTCATTCAGTCGGCGCTCGTCGCCCAGTTAAACCAGATGATCGCCATTGTAATCCATAAATCGATGCCGCGATCATCGGCGTTTTTTTATAGGATCTTCGCTGCGCTGTTGTTTGCCATGACATTTACCCCCCTCTTATCGAACAAAATGACACCTCCCTCGCTAGAGCAAGCGTGCCCCAAACAATATCCCTCTATCGGCAAGACATCCGTCAGTCCTCTCCTTCCTTGAGAAGTTTTACAATGAAAGCGATACCTCAGCGAAGGAGATGTCCTATGAATTTTGATCTGAATATCGTACCTTTCAGCCGAAGAGAGTCCTTCTTGGCGATATCCCTCCTGCCAGCGGCGGAGAACCGGAGACAGGGTTTGTACCTGCGAACCGTCCGCGGAGGGGATGACAAGTTTGGCGAGGCGTTTCTGATAGAGCTGTTAAACCGGCAGAACGAGCCGATATCATTTGAACCGGTGGCATCACCCGACAACATCAGGCTAACGGCCTCCGATTCGTTAGGCCATGCGGATATTTGCATATCGGACTCCCGGACCGTGCGATTCCGCTCGGAAGGCTGCGGCATCCGGCTTACCTTTTTCCCCGCAGCGTATGATTACGCCTATGAGACCCATCCGGACAGCTGGGAGGTGAACAGCTTTACGCATGGCTGCCGCTTCATGCTGACCCGGCTTGCGGGCCAGATGGGCATGGAGGTCGAATGGAACGAGATCAAGAGCTCGCGGGTTACCGCCGACTTTTCTGTGGATCCTGCATCCAATGCGGCCGAATTTGCGGTCGAAGAGTTCATGACCGTCTTGAAGCCGCGCGACGAATGGGAGTCCTTCGACGATGCGGTTGGAAGTGTTCGCGAGGATTACGCCGGATGGCTGAACAGCACCCTTGCCGTCTCTGAGCAGTGGCAGGAAGCAAGGGAGCTCGCCGCCTATATTACCTGGTCCTGCGTGGTTCCTGCCGAAGGCTGCCTGACTCGCCCGGCCATGTATATGTCCAAGAATTGGATGACCAACATCTGGAGCTGGGACAACTGCTTTAACGCGATGGCTCTTGTGCGGCATCAGCCGGAGCTGGCTTGGGACCAGTTCATGATCTTTTTTGACCGGCAGGATGAGAGCGGCCTGATCCCGGACTTCGTGAACGATAAATACGAGCTATGGAATTGCAACAAACCGCCGATTCACGGCTGGACGCTGGCCTGGATGATGCGTCGGACCGATTACATCAAGGAGGCCCAGCTGCGCGAGGTCTATGGCCCTCTAGCGAAATGGACGCAGTGGTGGTTCACGCACCGGGATCATGACGGCGACGGCATTCCCCAGTATAACCACGGCAACGACTCGGGCTGGGACAACAGCACGGCGTTCAATAACGGCATTCCCGTCGAGAGTCCCGACCTTGCCGCTTATCTGATTATCCAGATGGAGACGCTGGCCGAAATCGCGGGCTTGCTGGGCCTGTCGGAGGAGTCGGCCGGATGGAGACGAAGGGCGGACGATACGCTGGAGCGTTTGATTCGGCACTTCTGGAAGGACGGCCGGTTTACGGCCTGCCGTTCGGGAACGCATGAGCCGTCCGAAGGGGACAGCCTGCTGCTGTTCGTTCCTATCCTGCTGGGTAAACGCCTTCCCGAGCATATCCGCACGGCTCTGCTGGAAGGGCTTCGGGATGAAAGCCGATTTCTGACGAGCAACGGCTGGGCGACCGAAAGCGTAAGCAGCCCATACTATAAGCCGGACGGATATTGGCGCGGCCCGATCTGGGCTCCTTCCACGATGCTGCTGGTCGAAGGGGTGGCGGCGGCCGGCGATAAGGAGCTGGCCATGGAGATTGCGCAGCGGTACTGCCGAATGGTCAGTCTCAGCGGCATGGCCGAGAATTTTGATGCCCTGACCGGAGCCGGGCTGCGCGATCGGGCGTTCACCTGGACCTCCAGCGTATTTTTGATTTTGGGACATGAATACACGTTATAACTGTCACGGACTAACACTTCTTCCCGGGCTTTTGGCCTTGCGGAGGAGGTGCTTTTTCCGTTTCCTCTTATTTTCCAGTTGCCGCCTAATTACAAGCCCTTTGTTCAGGTTTATAATGAAAGCGGTATCACGGAATCTCGTAAACAGTACAGCCGCATGGCGAACGATCGGATGCATATTCACGATACGATTCGATACGACAATGGGGAGAGTAGCCATGAATCTTCAGGGAATCAAAGACCGAGCCGGACGGATGTTCACCGGCACCTATCAGAGCATAAGAACCAAGCTGCTTACCTGTTTTTTAGTCGTCACCCTGATTCCGCTGTTCTCGCTTGGCGGACTTTCCTATGTTCAATCCGCTAAAGTGATTAACTCCCAGTTCGGCAAATACGGCGATAATGCCGTGGCGCAGCTGGAGCAGCAGACCAGTTCGGCTTTGGGGCGGATGAAGCAGACGGCGGAGACGATTTATTCCTACCTGCTGGATCCGAGCCATTCGGGAATCGGGAACGGGACGCCGTCCACCTATGGCGACATCATGGAGAAGAACGATTTCGAATCGTTGTTGAAGTCCCTGCGGACGCAGCTGACAGCCGGGATCTACATCATAACGAGCTCCGGTTATTACTATGGGGAGAACAACCTGGACGTGAACAAACTCGGCAATATCCCGGCGTGGAACGCCAGGCCGAAAGCCTATGCCGGCACTTATTGGCTGGGCTTCTATCCGCAGGATCATTCCATAAATAACAGCGATAGCGACAACGTGCCTGTCCTAGGATTGGCGGTGCCGATCCATCACCCGGACAAGGCTCAGGACGGCAGCGTCATCCTGATCGAGGAGAACGCCGAGGAGCTGCTGCGAAGTTATGCCAAGTTCGAGGCCGACACGCATGCCCATCTGCTTATTACATCGCCGGACGGCACGGTCGTGTATGAGACGGACGCTCCGTATACGCCCCATGACAGCGATGTGGCCTGGACCCGGACGATTGACGCCAACCAATGGACCATGGAAGCCAGAATTCCCGCCAAGGCGTTCTATCAATCCTCGGACGTGATCCGGGCGAACACGATGGTTGTTGCCACCGTATCCTGCCTGCTCGCTTTTGGCATCGCTTATCTGTTCTCTTCCCGGTTCACTTCGCGGATCCGGACCTTGAAGGACTCGATGCAGAAGGTGAGCTTCGGCAAGCTGGATACCCGTACGCCCATCGAGGGCAGGGATGAGCTGGGCAGCCTCGATATGAGCTTTAACCGGATGGTAACGGGCGTGCAGACCCTGATTGGCGAGGTGGAGCAGAGCGAGCGGCTGAAAAAAGAGGCCGAGCTGCGCGCATTCCATTATCAGATCAACCCCCATCTGCTGTTCAACACCCTGAATTCCATCCAGTGGAAGGCCCGGCTGCAAGGCGCGGAGGACATTCGCCAGATGCTGTACCATCTGACGCTGGTGCTGGAGGGAAATCTGGATATTTCCCAGGAACTCGTTACCCTAAACAGGGAGCTGCGCATGATCGGCCACTTCCTCAAGATCCAGGAAATCCGGTACGGCGAAGTATTTCGTTATCGCCTGGATTGCGATGATTCGCTTCTGCCGTATTTGATTCCGCGGATGACGCTTCAGCCGTTGTTCGAGAATATATTTTTCCATGCCTTTACGGACGGGCAGGGAGAGATCCATGTCAACGTCGAGGAGGATCATGACGAGCTTGTGCTCACGCTCCGCGATAACGGAGCCGGCATCAGGGAGGACAAACTGGCGCGGTTGTTTTCGCCGGAGACGAAGCGGAAGGGCCGCGGCGGGCTTGGCGTGCGGAACGCCGACCAGAAATTCAAGCTGCATTTCGGTCCGCTCTACGGACTGAAGGTGCATTCGGTTAAGGGAGAAGGAACAACGATCATCATACGCTGGCCGAAAAGGGAGGAGTCTTTCGATGATGAATACAGAGAACATTAAAGTGATGATTGCCGACGACGAAAGCATAGTGCGCAAGGGACTCCGCTCCACGGTGCCCTGGGAACGGTTCGGGATGGAGGTGGTGGCGGACAGTCCCAACGGCCAGGCGGCCTGGGAGGCTTTTCTGGAGTATCGGCCGCAGGTCGTCATTACGGATATCGTCATGCCGGAGATGGATGGGATCGAGCTCTCCCGGAAGGTGAAGGAGGCTGCGCCGGAAACCCGGATCATTCTGCTCAGCTGCCATCGGGATTTCGAATATGCCCAGGAAGGGATGCGGCTTGGCGCGTCCGGATATCTGCTGAAAACCGCCTTCGAAGACGAAGAGCTCGAAGCGATGCTGGGTAAATTTCAACGCGATCTGTCTGATGCGCCGGCCAACGGGTACGGGTTGGAAGAACAGGTTTCCGCCCATTTGTTTGCTTGGCTTAACGGGCACAGCGACCGTTTCCCCGGAGAACTCCGGGAGCTTTGCAGCCGCGCCGGGCTGGGAGAGGGCAAGCCCATCTCGCTGTATCTGATCAAAACGGCGGGCTGCAGCGGCAGTTGGGAGCACCTGCTGAAGGAGCAGGGCTCCGAGGAGCCGGGATTGCGCACCAGCAAGCGGGTCCCATACGGCGCGGACAGCTGCTATTGGGCCGTACCTGAGGAATATAAGGAAGCGGCGGACGGGCTGCTGGTGGAGATCAAGAGCCGATGCGGGAAGCTTGCCTGGAATTGGCGGGGAGGTCTTCAGGACTCGGAGGATGTGCAGAAAGCCTTTCAATCCTTGCACAAGGAAGTCGAGCTGGAGCGGGTGTACGGTCTGAGCGGAGAGCAGTGGCCGGAGCCGATCCTGCAGGCGGTTCATCTGCTGCACGAACATCCCGCGGACGAGTGGTCGGCAGCGGAGCTGGCCCAGCAGGTGGGGCTGAGCCGCAGCCATTTTTCGATCCTGTTCAAGAAAACGGTCGGCGACAGCTTCATCGCGTTCCAATATAAGCGCAAGCTCCGCCTTGCATACGGCCTGCTGCGCGAAACCTCCTTAACGATGCAGGAGATCGCCGAGAAGACGGGACTCGGAGACAGCAAATATTTCAGCAAATGGTTCAAGCGCTGCACGGGTCAGACGCCAAGCCAATACCGTGCCGAACAAAAAGGGGAATCATCGTAAACAAATGAACACCCGCGGGCTAAAGTTCGAACAAAAATACGATCATCTGCGAATCAGCGCACGTTTTGAACCGCTTTCATCCGAGTTATGATGAAAGCGGTTCAATTCATATCAACTCAATACTTTAGGGGAGCTGACAATATGAAAAAGAGAATGTCATGGATCGCGATGGTTTCGGTAATGACGTTAATGGCATCGCTGCTGGCCGCATGCGGCGGCAGCGGCGGGACCGGCAGCGCGAAGCAGCCGGACGGAAGCTCATCAGAGGCGGCAACGACGCTTCGTTTCGCGACATGGGATACGGGAGATGCGCTGAAGATCGAGCAGGAGATCGCCAAGAAGTTCGAAGAGTCGCATCCCGGCACGAAGGTGCAGGTCGAGGCCTATGCCGACGGATTCGATCAGAAGCTGGCCGCCGGATTCGGCGCAGCCAATCCGCCGGACGTGATGTACATGTGGGATTTTCCGACGTATCACCAATCCTTGGAGCCGCTGGACGGTTACGCGTCCAAGGACGAGGATTTGAACATCGATGATTTTTACCAAGGATTGTTCAACTACGGCAAGATCGACAATCAGCTGTACGGAATCCCGGCGGGCTTTACGACCCGGGTCGTGTACTACAACAAGAAGATGTTCGACGATGCGGGCATTGCTTACCCGAGCGATGGATGGACATGGGCGGAGTTCCAGGAAATCGCCGAGAAGCTGACGGATAAATCCAAGAAGCAGTACGGCTTCGGCGTACGGGCCGAGAACGATACGTATGACCTTCAAGGGTTCGTATGGAGCAACGGCGGATCCTTCATCTCGGAGGACGGCACAACGATCGAAGGCTACATGAACAGTAAGGAAACGGCGGAAGCCATTCAGATGTTTGGCGATATGCTCAAGAACGGCTCGGCGGTCCTGACCGGAGGCAAAGGGCAGCAGAGCGGGGAGGATATTTTCAAAGCGGGCAAGATTGCCATGTGGGAGAGCGGCATCTGGCCGCTGGAATCCTTCAGGGAAGCCGGAATCGATGTGGGTACGGTGGAAATGCCGGCCTTCGAGGGCAAGCCAGTGAAGGGCGTATTGGCCGAATCCGCATTATCCATAGCGAAGGATTCCAAGAACAAGGATCTGGCGTGGGAGTTCATTAAATTCTACGTATCGGATGAAGCGATCAAAATGCGCGTGGCCGACTTGCCGGTCCGGGTCAGCGTGGTCAACGAGCTGAAGAAGGACCAGGATCCGCTCTACAAGCCGTATTACACGATGCTGGAGCGTTCGGACAATACGCCGGCTTTTCTGCTGAACCCAAAATGGAACGAAGTGAACCGCCAGCTGTCGGCAGCCGTGGAATCCGTCATGTTCGGCAGCGATGCGCAGGAGGTTCTGAACCAGGCGGTGAAGGATAGCGAACGCTATTTGAAATAATCGAAGAAAGAAGGTTCGCGAAAATGGCCCAAACGCAAGTGCCTTACTCACAACAGCAGACAGCGGCCCCGAAGCGACTTGGACCAAAACGTTGGGGTGGGGCCGTGCCCTACCTCTTCATTTTTCCATGGATATTCGGATTCCTGATTTTCACGCTCGGCCCGCTGCTGTTTTCCCTCGTCATTTCGTTTTTTGATTGGCCGATCGTAGGCCAAGTGACCTTTGTTGGCATCGACAACTATGTGGAGATGTTCTCGAACGATCCGCTGTTCTGGAAATCGCTGCTGGTTACGCTGAAATTCGCGGCTTTGTTCGTGCCGCTGAACATCGTCGTGGCTCTGGGACTCGCTATGCTGTTGAATCAGAAGGTAAAAGGGAGCGCATTCTTCCGCACCGCCTTCTACCTGCCGTCGGTCATTTCCGGCGTCGCCCTCGCCATGATCTGGTCCTGGGTGTACAGCGGGGATTACGGGATCCTGAACTATTTCTTATCGCTGGTCGGCATCGAAGGGCCGGACTGGCTGAACGATACGAAGTGGTCCCTGGTCGCCATGGTCATTGCAAGCCTATGGGGACAGGGCTCGATGATGCTTATTTTTCTGGCGGGTCTCAAGGGAATTCCGAAGGACCTGTATGAGTCGGCCTCGATGGACGGGGCGGGCAAGATTCGGCAGTTCTTCAATGTGACCATTCCGATGATCACGCCGACGCTGCTGTTCAACCTGATTACGTCCATCATTGCCGCGTTCCAGCAGCTGACGCTGGCGCTTCTGCTCACGGGCGGGGGCCCGCTGAAGTCGACGTTTTTCTATGCGATGTACATGTACGAGAATGCGTTCAAATATTTCAAGATGGGGTATTCCGCAGCCAACGCCTGGTTCATGTTCCTGATCGTGCTGACGCTGACGTTCCTTGTGTTCAAGTCTTCGGAGGCCTGGGTGTTCTATGAGGGCGAGATGAAGACGAAGAAGGAGAAGGCGAAGCCGAAGCCGAAGCCGAAGCGTGCCAAGCAAGGGGTTCAAGCCAGCAGGGAGGGAGGTTCCATATGAAAAGGGTGATCACGTACGCACTGCTTATTCTGTGCTCGCTGCTGTTCATTGCTCCGCTCTTCTGGGCCGTCACGACGGCGCTGAAGTCGCAGCAGGAGCTGTATCTGTTTCCTCCGAAATGGTTTCCTTCCGTGTGGAGGTTCAGCAATTTCGCGGAGGCCTGGAGCATTCAGCCGTTTAACCTGTTTTTGAAAAATACGCTGATCGTGACGCTGCTGTCGACGCTCGGGCAGCTCGTCTCGTGCACGCTGGTGGCTTACGGGTTTGCCCGGTTTCAATTCAAGGGGCGGGACGCGCTGTTCCTGATCGTGCTTGCCACCATGATGATTCCCTGGGAAGTGACCATGATTCCGCAATATATGGAGTTCAACTACCTGGGCTGGATCAATACGCTCAAACCGCTCATCGTTCCGTCCTGGTTCGGCTCCGCTTATTTCATTTTCCTGCTGCGCCAGTTCATCATGACCTTGCCGAAGGAGCTGGATGAAGCGGCAACGATTGACGGGGCGGGCAAAATGACGGTTCTGCTGCGGATTATCGTGCCGCTGATGGGTCCGTCGCTCATCCTGGTGGCCGTGTTCCATATGATGAGCTGCTGGAACGATTACCTGGGCCCGCTCATCTTCCTGAACGACCAGACGAAATATACGCTGACGCTGGGGTTATCCCAATTCAAGGGCATGCACGGCGTCGACATGCAATCCATTATGGCCATCACCTGCCTGATCTCGATTCCGCCGCTGGCCGTCTTTTTCTTCGCGCAGCGTTATATCGTTGGCGGCATTGCCACAACGGGAATCAAGGGGTAAACGGTGCCGGCGATAAGAGGCATCCACAATGGATATGGAGCTTGAAACAGCATCAGAACATAGAAGTGCGTGTTCAAAACGTCATGGAAAGACGGCTTGTTGAACGACCTCTAGAAGCTTAGACCGCTTGGGAAAGGATGGAGAGACATGATGAAAGACCATCGTATTGGCCGCGACTGGGATGACCTGAGCGTGCTGGAACGAAATCGGGCAAAGAGCCGGGCCTATTTCATTCCGTTCGCGGATGCGGACGGAGCGCTCAGTTATGACAGAGGCAGCTCGGCCTGGTACCAATCGCTGAACGGGGTGTGGAAATTCCACTATGCCGAGGAGCCGGAGAGCGCTCCGGAAGCATTTTATGAGGAGGATTACGATGTATCGGCATGGGATGACCTCCCGGTTCCGGGACACTGGCAGCTGCAGGGCTACGGGCATCCGCATTACACGGACCTGTACTATCCGTTCCCCGTGGACCCGCCGCATGTGCCAAATGCGAATCCGACCGGCAGCTATGTCCGCGAGTTCGAGCTTCCGCAGCATTGGGACGGCAGAAAGATCGGCGTCAAATTCGATGGGGTGGACAGCGCGTTCCATGTGTGGCTGAACGGGTCGTTTATCGGCTACAGCCAGGGGAGCCGGCTGACTTCGGAGTTCGATCTGACGCCTTATTTGAAGCCCGGCGTTAACAAGATGTCCGTCCGGGTATACCAATGGTCCGATGGAAGCTATCTGGAAGACCAGGACATGTGGTGGATGAGCGGCATTTTCCGGGACGTGTACCTGATCGCCGAGCCATCGGCGCTTCGCATCAACGACTTCCGCGTAACGACCGAGCTGGATGCGGAGTATCGGAACGCGAAGCTGCAGGTCCAATTGGAGCTGGAAGGTACGGAGCGCGGCTCCGTCCAGTTGCGGCTGTTGAATGGCGCTGGAGCGGAGATGGGGTCAACCGGCAAAGACGTCGGGCACTCTTCCGTGGAGGATTTTGAGATCGAGGTGGCGGGCCCGGATTTATGGAGTGCCGAGTCACCGGCACTGTACCACCTGGTGATCACCCTGCGGGATAATCAGGGGGAGACGCTGGAGACGGTGGCGCAGCGCGTCGGCTTCCGCTCCATCGAAGTAAAGGACGGACGGCTTCTCGTTAATGGCAGGGCAATCCTGCTGAAAGGCGTCAACCGCCATGACCATCATCCGGATACGGGCCGAACCGTCACCCTGTCCACGATGCTGGAGGACATCCGGTTGATGAAGCAGCACAACATCAATGCCGTGCGGACGGCGCATTATCCGAATGACCCCCGATTCTACGAGCTGTGCGACGTGTACGGGCTGTACGTCATGGAAGAGACGGATTTGGAGACCCACGGCTTCGAGCCGCTCGGCAACATTTCCTGCCTGAGCGACGATCCGGATTGGAAGGAAGCGTACGTGGACCGTGTCCGCCGGATGGTGGAACGGGATAAGAACCATCCGTCCGTGCTGTTCTGGTCCCTCGGCAACGAATCCGGCTTCGGCTGCAATTTCCGCGCGATGGCGGAGTGGTGCCGGGAGCATGATCCGACGAGGCTGATCCATTACGAGGAGGACCGCGAAGCCGAGGTGTGCGACGTGGTGAGCACCATGTATTCCTCCGTCGAGAAGATGGAGGGCTTCGGCAAAATGACCGATCATCCCAAGCCGCATATCCTGTGCGAATTCGCGCACGCGATGGGCAACGGGCCCGGAGGACTGCGTCCTTACTTCGATGCCTTTGAAGCGCATCCCCGCCTGGCGGGCGGTTTTGTCTGGGAATGGATCGATCACGGGCTGAGCAGAAGGACGCCGGACGGCAGCATGGATTATGCGTACGGCGGCGATTATGGCGATGTGCCGAACAACAGCAATTTTGTCATCGATGGTTTGGTCCGTCCGGACCGGACGCCTTCACCCGGACTTCTGGAATACAAAAAGGTCATTGAACCTGTCCGCATGTCGATGCGAAGACACGGTGTGCTTCATATCATGAACCGCTATGATTTCATTTCGCTGGATCATTTGCAGGCCCATTACCGGGTACTGTCCGATGGACAGCTTGTCCGCAGCGGAGCGCTGGACCTTCCCCGCATCGAAGCAGGCACAAGCTCGGAGCTAAATCTCCTGAAGGTCTTGGAGCAAGCGACAATAGGCGTGAATCCTTATGCCGAGCTGTGGCTGGAGGTATCCCTCTCGCTGGCCGCGGACTGCCGCTGGGCGGAACGGGGACATGAAGTGGCATGGTCCCAGTTTCTGCTGTGCGAAGCGTCGAAGCCTGAATTCGAACCGACCGCTGCTTTGCGGCGGGGACCTCTGCAGATTAGCGAAGAAAAGCATGGTCTTCACGTTGGGAATGGAAGCTTTCAGCTGTCCCTCAGCGCCCTTCATTCCGGCTTCGAAACCTTGTCCATGGAGGGCAAAAGAATCGCGTTCGGCGGACCGGCGCTGAATTTCTGGCGTCCGCCGATCGATAACGACATGTACGTGCTGCCGGATTGGCGCAAGGCCCATCTGGACCGACTCTCCGAGCGGATCGATCATTTCGAATGGAAGCGACTGGACCAAGACAGCGTGGAGGTGCGGCGGATTTCCCGGATTGCGCCGCCGGTATATGATTGGGGCTTCCGCTGCGAAACGACCTATACGATCACTTCCAGCGGCCTGATCATCATGGATGTGAAGGGTGAGCCGATCGGCACGCCGCCCGCCATGCTGCCGAAAATCGGATTGCAAATGCAAGTCGCCGGCGACATGGAACATGTCCGGTGGTACGGCAGAGGACCTGGGGAAAGCTATCCGGACAGCCTGGAAGCGGGACGGTTTGGGGAATACCGCAGCACTGTGGACGGCTTGTTCACGCCGTATATTTATCCGCAGGAGAATGGGAACCGATCGGATGTCCGCTGGATCTCGCTCGCGGATGGTGCTGGATTGGGGCTCCTCGCCGTTGGCGAGCCTGTCCTGAATTTCAGTGCAAGCCGGTACACTGAGCAGGATGTGGAGTCCGCGGCGCATGCCAGCGACCTTGTTCCACGCAGCTTCATTACGCTGAATCTGGATTACCGGCAGAACGGACTTGGCAGCAACAGCTGCGGTCCGGCACAGTCTCCGGAGCATTCGATCAAGCCGGAGCCGTTTTCGTTCCGCATTCTCCTGAAGGCTTACGCTGCCGAGGATACCGATCCGGTAAGACTGAGCCGGCGGATGCGCTCGGAAGCGGAATTATACAAGTAACCGACTGATTTCATTTCAGATCGTGATCGGATTTTCTGGAGAAGGGGAATAACATGTCCTTTTACATCAAAGACCTGCTGCAGCTGTCTACGGGGGTGCGCCGCTTCCTTATAAGCGAGGCCTTCTATGGCATTGGAATCGGCCTCTATACACTCGTCCTGAATCTGCATCTGCTTTTTCGGGGGCTAAGGGAGGACGAAATCGGCGCGTTGGTGTCGATGGGCATTCTGATTATGGGCGTGCTCGCCATTCCGGTATCCCTGCTCGCCAACCGGACCGGAAGGAAAAAACTGCTGGTTACCGGCGTATTCTTTATCGCCGCAGGCAATGTGCTGTTTGCTGTCAGCGATGATTTGCTGTGGTTCTATGTCGCTCAAATATTGGTGTCTACCGGCTTGACGCTTGTGGAAACAACGGAGATTCAGCTTCTCTTCCATTATTGCCGTTCCCGTAAGGAGGAGGCCCGTGCATTTTCCTTGATGTTTGCCGTCTTTACGGCTTTCACGGGTCTCGGAACGCTGGCTGCCGGATATATCTCGAAGGGATTTGAAGGAAGCAGGGGTTATGAAGTGTCGCTTCTGCTGACCGGGCTGGTGCTTGTGCTTCATGGCGTCATCCGGGCGTTCTGGCTGCCTTCTGAGCGCAGGGACTTGGATGAGGAAGCGCCGACGGTTTCATCTTCTAAGGGAATATCCAGGTTAACGGGGCCTCTGTCTTCCGGGACCTTATGGCTGTTCGCCGTGTTTACGGCGCTGCTCGGCGGCTGTATAGCCATGACTGGCTCATTCTTGAACGTCATCGTGAAGTTCCGCCTGGATTGGATGGATGACCAGGTATCTGTAATTCTTGCCATCGGCGCGATCCTTCTGTTTATATGCTCATTGATGACACCGTACGTCATGGAGCGGTTCGGTTATAACACGGCCATTATCTCGGTATTTATCGTTAATATGTTGCTGTTTGCCGCTCTATACATGATTCTCCCCGTATGGCTGTTTGTCGGGCTGTTTCTGCTGCGGGGCGGCGGCGTGACCATGCTGTCCAATCTGCTGGACAGTCTGCTGATGTCGGCCTTTAATGAAAAGGAGCGAAATTTGTATGCCGGCATGCGGTCGGTTTTCCGGAGCTTAGGCTCGTCCGGGGCAACCTTTGTCGCCGGACTGATCCTGGCCCGGCAGGATTATCGGCTCCCCTTCCTGGCCACGGCCGGCGTGCTGCTCCTATGCGGCCTGTATTACGTATGGTGGATTCGTCCGGTCTTATCCAAGAGATTAAACAGCGGTATCGAGCCATGAATGTGGAGGGCAGTCTAAAAAGGGGATTCCTTTTTAGACTGCCCTTTCGGCGCTTGCTGCCCGTTCTCCAGGGATTCATCCGAAATCTTCTGCATCGCCGATCAAAGGTTGCTGCCGCGTTTGAGTCATGAAAGTCTCCAAACATATTGACATCAAAAATTGGTACATGTTTAAATAGAAGAAGTGTTAGCACTCTGTTGTAAAGAGTGCTAAAAGAAACCTCGTTCAGATTGGAAAGGAGATTTTTTCATGGCGAAAAAACAGTTTAAAGCTGAATCCAAACGGCTGCTCGAGATGATGATCAACTCCATCTATACGCAGCGCGAGATATTCCTGCGCGAGCTGATTTCGAATGCCAGCGACGCAATCGACAAGATTTATTATAAAGCGCTGACCGACGACAGCCTGACCTTTAATAAAGAGGATTACTACGTTAAGATTACCGCGGATAAAGCCAGCCGCACGCTGACCATTGCCGATACGGGGATCGGGATGACCAAGGAAGACCTTGAGAATAACCTCGGCGTCATCGCGAAGAGCGGTTCCCTTGCATTCAAGAGCGAGAATGAAGCTAAGGACGGACACAATATCATCGGTCAATTCGGCGTGGGTTTCTACTCCGCCTTCATGGTGGCCGACGTCGTTACCGTGACGAGCCGTGCCCTGGGCAGCGACGAGGCATATAAATGGGAATCCGAAGGCGCGGACGGGTATACCATTACGCCTGCCGAGAAAGATTCCGTCGGAACCGAGATCGTGCTGAAGATCAAGGAGAACACGGAAGACGATCAGTATGACGAGTATTTGGAAGAATACCGCCTAAGAGCGATCATTAAGAAGTACTCCGATTTTATCCGTTATCCGATCAAAATGGACGTGAAAACGCAGCGTCCGAAGGCAGACGCCGAGAACGAGTTCGAGGAAGTTCAGGAAGAGCAGACCATCAACAGCATGGTGCCGATCTGGCGCAAGAACAAAGGCGAGCTGACGGACGAAGATTACGTCAACTTCTATAACGAGAAGCGTTACGGCTTCGATAAACCGCTCAAACATATTCACGTCAAAGCGGATGGTGCCGTGGTATATAACGCGATTCTGTTCATTCCCGAGAATACGCCGTTCGATTATTACACCAAGGAATACGAAAAAGGGCTTGAGCTCTATTCCAACGGCGTTCTGATCATGGATAAATGCGGAGACCTCCTGCCGGACTATTTCAGCTTCGTGAAAGGGATGGTCGATTCGGAGGATCTGTCGCTGAACATTTCCCGCGAGATGCTGCAGCATGACCGCCAGCTGACGCTGATCGCGAAGAACATCAAGAACAAAGTGAAAAGCGCGCTGCAGGGCATGATGAAGGACGAGCGGGAGAATTACGAGAAATTCTTCGCATCCTTCGGCCGAGGCCTGAAATTCGGCGTTTACAACGATTACGGCATGAACAAGGAAGATCTTCAGGATCTGTTGCTGTTCACGTCCTCCAAGGAGAAGAAGCTGGTCTCCCTGGATGAGTACGTGTCAAGAATGCCGGAGGATCAGAAGTATATCTATTATGCTTCCGGCGACTCCATCGACCGGATCGAGAAGCTCCCGCAGACCGAAATGGTGCTGGACAAAGGCTATGAAATCCTGTACTTTACCGACGATGTCGACGAGTTTGCGATCAAGATGCTCATGAAATACAAGGAGAAGGAATTCAAATCGGTATCCAGCGGGGATCTCGGTATCGATTCCGAGGCCGACAAACAGGAGAATGAAGCCGAAGAGAGCGACAACAAGGAGCTCTTTGAAGCCATGGGCAGCCTCTTGGCCGGCAAGGTGAAGTCCGTCAAAGCCTCCAAACGACTGAAATCCCATCCGGTGTGCCTGTCCACGGAGGGCGAAGTCTCGATCGAGATGGAGAAAATCCTGAAGGCAATGCCGAACGGGCAGGATATCCAAGCCGACAAGGTGCTGGAGATCAACACGAACCATGAGGTGTTCCAATCCCTGAAGGCGCTGCAAGCGGATCAGGATAAGCTGAAGCTCTACACGAATCTGCTGTACAATCAGGCGCTGCTGATCGAGGGCTTGCCGATTGCCGATCCGGTGGAATTCACCAACGATATTTGCAAAATCATGGTGTAACTGGCGCGGCTGGATCATAAGATAATAACCAACAAACCCGAAACTTTGGCGTAAGACGCCAGGGCATCGGGTTTGTTTTTTTGCTGCATATCGCCTGAATGCGCTGCTGCTTCCTACGCCACATCCGCGGCAAGATCCGATAACAATCCGTTCTCGGGCGCCAGGTCCAAGAGGTCGTATACCGATATGGGGAACATCGGAAAGCCGACATAGTATGGCGTGATGGCATACAGCGGATAGAAGATGACCAGCGACTTATCGGCCAGATAGAAGTCTTGATTCGGCGAAACGGTAACCGGAACGTTCTCCAGCACGGGAATGCCGCGTTCCTTGATCTGACGGTTCACTTCGGCGGCCAAGACAGCTTGATAGCCGGAGCCCGGGCGGAACAGATCGGATAAGGCATAGGATTGTCCGGTGGCCGTGGAGAAGGTCAGTCCTTTGGTCACCGTATACCCGTGCGCCATATGCTCGGAGTAGGTGTAGTTGGTCAGCACGAGGCTAAGAATGCCGCGCTCGTTCGTTTTAATCTCAAAGGTGCCCGTCGTTTGCGGGTTGGTGCCGGTCTGAACCTGCTGCTGTTCACGCTGCATATCTTGGATTTGAAGAATAATGGCCCGGTTGATGGCTTCTTCTGCTCCAGGATTCATGAGGCCGTATACCTGCGGATAATGAATCACGAGCCCGCGTGCCGTATGCGTGAGAGTATGAATGTTCACCGGCGGTACATATTGCGCCATGCGTACCATCGCTCCAATCTAACATCAGATACGTTAGCCTATTCGGAAGCGGGCTCGGAGGTTACGAAGCCGGAGGGGCGGAAGTTCGGACTTCCGAGGCTGGCGGGCTTAGAGGGTCGGCAGCTCTGCCATCCCGGCAAAACGGCTTCGGTCAGGCAGGAGTGCTCCACTGCGACGGAACGCTCCAATGCAACAGCGGCGGTCCAAGTCCGCGGGCGTGTTTGCTTGATATCGACCAGCTTTCATTCCTTCTCTGCAACGCCAGCCGTAAGCAGTCTTCTTACAAAGACCGCGAATATGACCAAGGATACGACAACAGACACGGCCGTAACCGTAAACAGATAGGCATAGCCGATACGCTCGGAGATCAGGCCCAACACGATGGCGCCAAGTCCGATGCCGAGATCGAATGCCGTCATGAACGAGGCATTGGCTGCGCCTCTCCGGTTCTCGGGCGCAATGCGCAGGGTGGCTGCTTGAAGGGCGGGCTGGGCCGAACCGAAACCGATGCCGTACAGAATGGCGGCGGTAATCAATCCGGGCAATCCGCTCGATTGGCTTAAGACGATCAGGGCACCGGCCGTGACGACAAGGGACGGAATGATGACGGCCGCTTCGCCGAAACGGTCCGACAGCTTCCCGGCAAAGGGCCTGATCAAGGTAAGAGCGACGGCGTACACCAGGAAAAAGGTTCCCGGATTGACCCGGATGGACTCGGCAAACAGCGGGAGAAAGGTCGTAATTCCCCCATAGGCGACGGCCAGGAAAAAGATGGCAGCCGTGACAGGCAGAACGGATTTCTCGACCAGCTGAATTCGCCCAGCCGAAGGCTTGGCTTGATAAGGCGCTCTGGTCATGTAGGCCAGTATGAAGGCAATCAGGGAGAGCCCGGTAGCGACTAGAAACAACGTCCGAAATGAATACCCGCTCACGATATAAGTACCCAGCATCGGGCCGATGGCCATTGCCACCGTCATCGCCATACCGTACCAGCCCATGCCTTCCCCGCGGCGGGAGATCGGGATTAAATCCGTGATGACCGTCCCGATGGAGGTTGTCGAGAAAGCCCAGCTCGCGCCGTGCAGGATCCGCAGCGCAAGCAGAAGCAGAATGCTGCCGACCCAATCGTAGAGGTACATCGAAAGAACAAAGAAGATAAGACCCCAAACGTAAAAAGCTCTTCTGCCGTACCGGTCCACCAATCCCCCGACCATCGGGCGAAAGACCACCGCCGTCAGCGTAAATGCGCCGGCCGCCAAGCCCACCTGGGTCTCGGAGCCGCCCAGGTGCTTGATATACAGCGGAAGCGTGGGCAGCAGCAGATAGAAGCCCGTAAACAGAAACAGCATTCCGACCGTCATCTGAATAAACGGCTTCGTCCATAAACGTTCCATCCAGTAATCCCCTCCTTGATATGTACTGCATAAACGCTTGAACGCTAGTCCTCTTCGGACTTAACAGCCGCTATTTCTTTCTTGATCCACTCGATATTCGTCTCTCCCATTTGCTTTCGGTGATCCAGCACCCTTAGCAATTGAAGCCGCTGTTTCTCAGGTTCGGGTTTATAGAACGCGATCTCTGCTTCAAAGTCCGTCACATGCTTCAGGTTGGTCTCCAGATAAATCAAATACTGCTGCAGGCAGTCGAGTCGAACCCTTTTCGGAACATACCGGAAATAGACCATTTTGAAGTGGAACGTCTGCTCCGTATCCATGTTGTATTCCAGTGGTTTCTCCATGAGCTCGAGAAACTTCCGACGGCCGGAATCGGTAATCCCGTAGATTTTTCGGGGCCGTTTGCCTCCGCCGGACCCGTCCAGACTGAGATGGATCCACTCGTGATCCACCATCCGGGACAGCAGGGGATACAACGTTCCTGAACTGATCTGGCGGTAAGGCCCGCCTGTATTTTTTAGGATCTCTTGAAGCATGTAACCGTGTTTGTCTCCGGTCATTAATTCGCCCAGAACAAAGATTTCATACATAAAGCCCACCCCCAACAATATGTCGATACGATATAAATATATATCGTATCGACATAAATAGGCAATAGGTGGAAGTGAATTTCTGCGATTCATTTTCAAGCTGCGGTCCAACCTGCTCGGCCCATATTCATTTAGACATGCGACAGGTAAAGATAAGCAAGAGAGCGGTGAAGCCGATCCCAAGAGGAACGGCTCGTGGAATGCGAAGAGGGAGGGGAAGCCGGACGTTGCATGAGTTGTTTGGCAGACACGAATCGTGATGCGCCACAGGGAGTAACTGCATGTAAATGCATGCGATCGTTATTTCGAGAAATGCGAGGTCTCGCCCAGGCTTGCTGTTTTCGTTACAGTCCGCCTGCGTTTTTCCCTGAGCCCTCATCAGACTGTCCGTTGACCTTGTTGACATATTCCTGATGCTGAAATCCCCAGGTGCACATGTCGGAGAGTACGCTGTCCAAGCTCTTCCCGTGCTCCGAGACGGAATACTCCACCTTGGGCGGGATCTCCTGATATACCTTGCGTATGACCAGCCCATCCTGCTCCAGTTCACGGAGCTGATTTGTGAGCATGCCTTGGGTCACGCCCGGAAGCAGACGCCGAAGCTCCCCGAACCGTTTGGTTCCGTCCTGCAGCAGAATAAATAGAATCAGCGGTTTCCACTTACCTCCGATTAATTGCAGCGTGGTCAGGATACCGTCGGTGTTAGGCCGTTCATGATCGGTTATTCTCATATTCTCATCTCCCGCTAGGAAGTGTGTGATCGATTTTGTTTCTTGGATGATAGTAATGTAGCACAGGATTCGATTTAAACCCAGTACTATTCTTATTCGTACTTAGTACGTTTTATCGTACTATGCACGGGATGATTAGGTACGCTAGAGCGGACTAAGTACAGAAAAAGAGCGTACTTTTCAACGAAACCGATCCGAAACATAATGGGGGTGTCAAACAAACCAAATGAGACAGGAGAGACCTGAATATGAAAACCATGGTGATTGTGGCTCATCCGAATTTAGACAACTCGCGTGCGAATCGAATGCTGATGGAGCACGACGGGCTGTATGCGAATGGAAATGTAGATGTCCGGGATCTTTACAAGGAGTACCCGGATTGGACTATCGATATCGAGCGCGAGCAGCAGCTTCTTCTTCAATACGAGCGGGTGGTGTTCCAATTCCCGTTTTACTGGTACAGCTGCCCGCCCCTGCTGAAGAAATGGATGGATGACGTGCTCACCTTCGGTTGGGCGTTCGGACCGGAGGGCAACAAGCTGAAGGGCAAAGAATTCATGCTGGCCACGACGGCGGCAGGATTGGAACAAGGGTATCAGGCAGGCGGGGACAATTGGTACACCGCGAGTGAGCTGCTGCGGCCTATTCAAGCCACGTTGAACCGGTGCAAGGTCCATTATCTGCCTGCCTTCGTGACCTATAACGTAGAACGGGTAAGCGATGAAACACTTCGGGCGGAGGCCGACAGGTATGTACAGCAGGTTCTTGCACCTGCCGTTGTGGAAAGTCGATATTAAGGCATGCTTGGTCATAAACCATAGCATATTGGCTCTTGCCATTTAAAACCATAAAGGGCATGATGGAGTCATTCGTGAGTACGTGAGCTTGGCTAGAAGCTGTACCCTATGCCCTTTTACGGGAGTCCGCTGCTTTTGGCTCGAGGAGCTTCACCAGCATGCACGTACCAAATTCGGAGGAGGTTCCTTCATGACGATTGACGAAGCCATTCACTTGGAGCCCTATGACAAGCAGTGGGCGGATCGGTTTAACGACGAACATCGGCTCTTGATCGGGGAGATCGGTCCTTATACGGCTGCGATCGAACATTTCGGAAGCACGTCCGTACCGGGGATGACGGCCAAACCCATCGTCGATATGCTGGTGGGCGTGGAGAACGCTCGGCATACGGATGAAATCCTCCCCAAACTGGCCGCTGCGGGCTACGAGAACTTGGGCGAATCCGGGATCACCGGCCGCATTTACCTTCGCAAAAGAGGGAGGTTCGCCTATAACGTTCATATCGTGCCGTACCGTGGCGACATCTGGAACCATAACATCATCATCCGGGATTACCTCCGGGCCCATGCCGTGGAAGCCGAGCGTTACAGCGAGATCAAGCGGCGGATCGTTTCGCAAGGAGCCCGGACACTGCTCCGATACTCCGATGAGAAGAATGCGTTCGTTGAGCAGCTTCTCGCCAGAGCGAAGGAGTGGAAGAACGGGAGAACAAGCTAATTAAACTCCTGCCCGCTTCATCCTCCATTCATGGCCTTGCACTGTTTTCGGTACGCCGAAGGTGTGAGGCCATGAAATTTTTTGAACGTCTTGCTGAAATGGACATAGTCCGAGAAACCGACGCGGTAGGCCGCTTCCTGAGCGGAAAGCTCAGACTCCGCAAGCAATTCCCTCGCTTTTTCCATACGGACCTGCACCAGGTATTTCACGAAGTTCATATTGGTTTCGCTTTTGAAGGTACGGCTTAAATACGTCACCGACATCCCCACCGAATCAGCCACCTCCTGCAAGGACAAATCCTCCATCGCATAGTTATCTTCAATGTATCGTTTGGCTTTTTGGATATTATGGCGGGATCCCAGATTTCTGGAGCCTTTAATCAATGCCAGCATTTCCTTGACCTTATCCTCTGTTTGGCGGCGGCAGGCAAGAGGATCATCCTGCGCCCACTGCTCCTCGCCGGTGTCCATGTTCAGCATCAACCCGCGTTCTTCAAGCGCAGACAGCAGTTCCGATACCAGCATATGGGCGTACCGTGACAGGCTGACCTCTTTCGGTCCCATCGTCTCAAAAAGGGTCATGATCTCATGGGTTTGTTCCAAGGCCTCCCGCTCCTCGGCAGACCACAGCAGCTCGGCTAGCCTGGCTTTATGGCTCTGGTGCGCAAGCGTCCATTTCGTCTGCCGGGAGAATCGCGCTTTCCGCTCATCCAGCTCCCTGCAGGCACGTTCCAGCGTTGCATGGAACTGGGCCGGGTCGATGGGCTTCAGCAGGAAATCCGATACGCCATAACGCATGGCCTGACGCGCGAATTCGAAGTTGTCGTGGCCCGACAGGATAATGAAATGCATCTGTGCATGGGATTCCCGGACACGGCGGATAAATTCCAGCCCATCCATTTCAGGCATGCAAATATCGGTCACGATGATGTCCGGCCGGCTGTTCTCCAGCATTTCCAAGGCTTCAACCCCGTCTTCGGCTTCGCCGGCAACCTCGATCCGAAGACCCGACCTCTCGACAAGCTTTCGCAAACTCAAATGAATGGCGTATTCGTCATCAATCATCATGATCCGGTACATGAAGTCCCTCCTCGCTAGTCCTATATGGCAGTCTGATTTCAAATATCGTGCCTTCCGAGGGCACGGATTCCACAAGGTACAGTCCATACTCGTCCCCGAAGGTAAGCTGGAGCCTTTGATGGACGTTCAAGAGGCCGATGCCGCTGGTGGTTTCGTCCCCGTCGTTTCGCAGGATGCCGCCTTCCGGCTTCTTGCCGGAATTCAGAATTCGCCTGATCTGCCGCAGTGTTTGCGCCGTCATGCCCACCCCTTTGTCCCGGATCACGATCGCATAATAACCCGCTTCCGCGCGTGAGCTTATCCCGAGGTAGGAAGGCTTCTTGCCCCTGTACCCGTGGATGAACACATTCTCCACGATCGGCTGCAGCGTCAGCCTGACGGCGTTCACGCGATCCAGATCCCGTTCGTTCACGTCCATATCGATCCGGAGCTTGCGGAACCGGGCGCTTTGAAGATCCAGATAATACTGGACATGCGTCATTTCCTCCCGGAGCGGCACAACGGATCCGGCATGGCCGATATTGTAGCGGAACATATGGGCCAGCGCCCGCGTCATGCGACTGATTTCCATATGATCGTCCGCGATGGCATATGAATTAATAATCTCCAGCGAATTGTACAAAAAATGCGGGTTGATATGGGACTGCATGGAGCGGAGCTCGGATTCCTTCTGCTTGATCATGAGCTCCCGTTCCTTGAACTGGGAATCCTGGACCTCCCGGATCAACCGCTTCAGCTCTCCCGTCATGCTGTAGAAGCTTTGAAACACGGCCGTCATTTCATTGTTGCGGAACCGGTTCATATGGGTGGGAAGAACGAAATCGCCCCGCTCGACGCGGGCCATCAACTTCTGCAGCATGGAGAGCGGCCTTGTCAAGGACAAGGAAAACCCGCCAACAAGCGCCAATGCGATGATCAAGAGCATCGACGCGGCCGCAAGCGAGTAGTTCCGCTGGGTGATTAAACCGCCGATGAGATTGCTCAGCGGCAGATCGGCGACAACCGTCCAGCCGGTGCTCTGCGAACGTTCATGGAGGACCATCTTCTCGGTGCCCGATACCGGGTCTTGATGCCGGAAGAAGGAGGAGTCCCGGTTTTGAATACGCGATAACAGCCCGGACTCGACTTCGGCCCCGATCTGTCTCGGATCCGGATGGTAGATCATATGCCCGTCGCCGCCCATTATCCAGACGTCAAAGCCGCCCAGCGAATCGTTGGAGCAGATGGCTCCGATCTGCTTCAGATTGAGGTCGACGATCAATAAGCCTTTATAGAGAAAGGATGAATTGTCATAGAGCTTCCGGGCGACGGTGAGGGCGGGCGTGTTTCCTACCCGGCTTAGGCCGATGATTTGAAAATCGTTGTATTGGTCCAGCTGCTCTTGAAAGGAGCGGTTGCGTTTGCGGATTTCGCTCATGTCGAGCAGTCCCGGCGCGCTTTCGTAATCGGTAATTTGCCGCTTGTTTTCGGCGACGAGCGAGATCCCGATGATATCCGATCTCCCGTAGATCATTTGGGCGAACAAGTCGTCCTCGACTTTTTTGGCAAGCTGAAAATAGGCATAGGGAGTGAGCTCCGTGGTCGAGAGAAATTGCTGGATCTGCGGGTTATGGATAAAGGGATAGGTGGAATTCTCCAGATTGGATATGTAAGAATCCAGCGAGACGTTGGTTTGCTCAATGATACGCTTGTTGGCGCCTGCGGCAAACTGTTCAATCGCTTCGGTAGACGACTGGTACCAGAAGCTGCCGAGCAGAAAGAAGGGGAGGCCAATGAATAGGATGATCAGCACGAACAATCGTTGGTTAATGGTCAGGTTACCGATGGAAACGCCTTGGATGTTCATCGCTCTTCCGCCTTCCTGGCTTTGAAGTAGGGAATGTAAGGAACATTGTAGCAAAAAAACACAAGTTGTAAATGAAAAACCATGATGCCGCGGCAAGAAATCACAAGTGGGCTAATAAAGTACATGGGCGCTGACGGTCGTTATCAACTACAATCTCATTAATCCATTTCAACATTAATAGGGGGCGAGGATTTATGAAAAAGAGAAAAGGGTTCTACAGCTGGGTAACGGCCTTATTGCTGATATCCATCATTGTAAGCGGATGCGGCAATGCCAGCGATGGTAAGACCGGCACCGCATCTCCCGGCACCGGAGGCGGCGGGGAAGATAAGAAGGTAGAAATCCTGCTCGGATATTATTCGAGCGACAGCTCCGATGCAAAGATGAAGGAGCTGATCGAGCAGTTCGAGGAAAAGCATCCGAACATTACGGTGAAGACGCAAAGCGCCCCTTACGGGCAGTTCTATCAGAAGCTGGATACGCAGATCGCGGCCGGCCAGGCGCCGGACGTATGGCTGTCCGACGGCGTCTACGTCATGAAATATGCCCAGCGCGGTGCCGCCAAGGATCTGACCGATTGGATTGCCAAGGATCTGAAAGCCGACGAGTACTACGGCCTCGATTTCAACAAGGACGCGGAGGGACGCTATTGGGGCGTGCCGCAGGGCATTCAGGTCGGCGTGCTGTTTTACAACAAGGATTTGTTCGATAAAGCAGGCGTAGCGTATCCTACGGACGAATGGACCTGGGAAGACCTGAAAGCGTCGGCAGCCAAGCTGACGGTGGACGCCGGCGGAAAAACGGCCGAGGACAGCGGGTTTGACGCAGCCAGCGTGAATCAGTTCGGGCTTACGTTCTTCAGCATTACCGAGGGCTGGTTCTCCGTGATGAAATCCTACGGCGGCGGTGCCCTTGACGAGAAGGCGGAGAACTCGATCATCAATTCCCCGGAGAACAAGCAGGCGTTCGAATGGATGGTCGACGGCATGCAGCGCGGCATTATTACCGATCCGGTCGACCTGAAGAGCTTCCAGAGCAATACCGCCGTGTTCCCAAGCGGATCGGCCGCCATGCGGATCGGCATTTATGCCCGGGTGCAGGCAGCGAATGAAGCCGGCCTGAATTACGACGTGACGCTGCTGCCGAAGGGACCTGACGGTAAGCGGGTGTCCCCGGTCATCGCCAACTCGTGGGTGATTAACCAGAAGTCGAGCGACGAGAAGGCGCAAGCTGCCTGGGAGTGGATTAAATACTGGGCTACGGAAGACGATGTGCAGAAGCAGTGGACCGAGCTTGGCGAAGCCGTGCCCGTGAAAAAATCCGTAGCGGAATCCGAAGTGTTCCTCAAGGCGGGAGAGCAACCGGCTAACCGCCAGGCCTTCCTGGACAGTCTGGAGTTCGCCCAAACGCTCGACAATAACGCAGTATGGGAAGAATGGGTGGGCAAATTCAACGAAAATGCGGAGCGAGCCTTCCTGGGAGATGCAACCGTCGATCAGGCGTTAAGCGAAGCGGACGCAGCCGTTCAGGCGGTCCTCGATGATTTTTATAAAAAATAAATCAAGGGTGGAAGAAAGGCGGGAGTGAAATGGACAATACGCTAAACGACAATGCAGCACTCAAAGCCGATCCGATGCCGCATGGAAAGCCCGCCCGAAAACGGAAATGGGATCATGAGGGGAGATGGGGGCTGCTTATGGCCTCCCCTTATCTTCTCCACTTTATCATTTTTGTGGCGGGTCCCCTCGCCGCATCCCTGTACTTCAGCTTTTCCGATTACGATATGCTGAATCCGCCCGAGTGGAGCGGATTGGATAATTTCCGGCGCATGGCCGAGGATTCGATGTTCTGGCGTTCCCTGTGGAATACCCTGTATTTTGCGGTTCTGTTCGTACCGCTCCAGACCTTTCTCGCGCTCGTGCTGGCCGTCGCGCTAAACCAGCGTTTGAAAGGGCTTAAATGGTTTCGGATGGCTCATTTCATCCCGGTGATCTCCTCCTGGACCGTCATCCTGTATGTCGCCGACGCCATATTCAATCCTCGCTTCGGCCTGGCCAATACGCTGCTTGCCAAGCTGGGGCTGGAAGGGCAAGGCTGGCTGCAGGACCCGAAGCTGGCCATTCCGCTGCTCGTCTTCATCGCGGTCTGGAAAGGGATCGGTTATATCATGGTCATCTATCTGGCGGGACTTCAGAGCGTTCCCGGGGATTTGTACGAAGCCGCGGAGATCGACGGCGCAGGAGCCCTGCGCAAATTCCGGTACATTACGGTTCCATTGATCTCGCCGACGACCTTCCTGGTTGTCATCATGAGCACGATCTCTACCTTCCAGGCATTCGAACAGATCTACGTGCTGACCGGCAGGGGCGACATCAGCTCGGCGGGAGGCCCGAATAACTCGAGCCTGGTCATGATGCTGTATTTATATCGCGAAGGGTTCACGTTTATGAGGATGGGCTATGCTTCCGCCATTGCCTGGGTGCTGTTCATGATCCTGTTCCTGCTGACGCTGGTACAGCTTCGCGCTCAAAAGAAATGGGTGCATTATGACTGATCCGGCGATCAAGATGGAACTACTGCAAATGCGGAACTGCACCGGGGGAAGGAGGAGCCTCAAATGAGAAGAAGGCTGCTGGGAAAAAGCATCGGATACGTGCTGATCGGGATCAGCTCGCTCATCATGATCGTGCCGTTTCTGTCGGCGCTCATGAATTCATTGAAAACCTACAGGGAATATACAACGGTTCCGCCCCGCTGGATTCCCGAAGTATTCCAATGGTCCAATTACGCCCAGGTGTTCCAGCTTGGGAATATTGGCGGCTACACGCTAAACAGCATCTTCGTGGCCGCATTGTCCGTCATCGGCGCGCTAATCTCTTGCTCGATGGTCGGCTATGCGTTCGCCAGGCTGCGCTTTCCGCTGAAAGGCGCGCTGTTCGTGATGGTGCTGGGGACGATGATGATTCCGGCGGTGGTCATCATCATCCCGCACTTCATCATTTTTAACAAACTGAACATGCTGGATACGCTCACGCCGCTGTGGATCATCGAATGGCTGGCCCAACCGTTTGGCATTTTCCTCATGAGGCAGGCATTCATGAATATACCTAAAGAGTATGAGGAAGCGGCCAAGATGGAGGGCTGCAATCCGTTCCAGATATATCTGCGGATCTTCATTCCGATGGCCAGGCCCACGCTGGCAACGCTGGCGATCTTTACGTTCATGGGCAAGTGGAACGAGATTCTGACGCCTGTCATTTATTTGACCTCGAACGAGAAGTATACGCTGCCCATCGGCATTCTCTCCTTGTCGGGACAGTGGACCGGCAATGAACAGCTCATGATTGCGGCGGCCTTGGTCAGTCTCGTTCCGATCCTGCTGGTATTCCTGTTTGCCGAGAAATATTTTGTGCAGAACCATAATATGGCCGGGATTAAATAACGGCGTATTCAGCGCTTGAGAAGGCGTAAATGCAGACGAAAGGATGAAAGACGAGATGAAAATAGCGGCATTCAGCGGATCACTCATCGATTACAGCATCCATGAAGCGATGTCGATCGCGGCCGAACTCGGTTTTGACGGCATTGAAATCGCCTGCCGCGAACCGCATTTGAGCCCGGAGACATCGCTTCCGCGGGTTCGCGAAATGAAGGCACTTGCGGATGGGCGCGGTTTGGAGATTCCGGCATTGGCGGGTTACATGGGGAATTTCTCGACAAGCGGGGATGCCGAATGTACCGGAGCCTATGATCAGTTCATGGGCCTGCTTGAACGCGCGGTGATGTTGGAGGCGGGCATGATCCGGATCTTTCAGGGAGGGCCGAATGCCTTCCTGGCGGAGGATTATCATTATGCCAAGGCGGCTTTCTGGATTCGGAAATGCGCGGAGGAAGCCCGCGCTGCAGGAAAACGGATCGTCCTGGAGATCCACAACCAGAGCCTGGTGGAGACAACGGACAGTGCACTGCGGTTGCTGGATTTGATCGGCGATGATCAGGTTGGCCTGATTCATGATGCAGGAAATATGTACATCACGGACACGGAATTTGGGGAAGAGTCGGTCCGGCAGCTTGGAAGCCGGTTGTTCCATGTGCACATCAAGGATGAACGGCGGATCGGGCAAGGGGGCGCCCCGGGAACGTTCAAGAATTTGACCCGTCACGGGGAAGAGTTCTTCCTGCAGTGCCGCCTTGGCGAAGGAGAAGTGGATCACGGGGGGCTGCTCAACGGATTACGGGAACAGCGGTATGCGGGTTGGCTTACGCTGGAATGCGCAGCTCCCTATCCGCCGAAGGAACGGCTCGCTTACGATTTGCTCGTCATTAAGGAGTGGCTGCAGGCTGTGGAGGTGTCGACCGGATGACGGGGAACGCACGGAAATTTGGAATCATCGGCTGCCAGCATGCCCACATCGGCATGTTTATCGAGGAGATGCTGGCACTGGGCTACGAATGTGCAGGAGTATACGAACCGGACAATCAGCCGTTAGCCCGCACCCTCGCCGACCGGTACGGCCTGGAGCTGACGGGGGATCGCGAGTCGCTGCTTGGCGATGAAGGGGTAAGTCTCATCGGCTGCGCGGCCATCAACGATGAGAAGATGGACGTCATAGAGCTGTGCGAGCTGCGCGGCAAGCCTGTCATGATCGACAAGCCTGCCGTGACGAACCGGGCGGGGCTAACCCGGCTGCGTGGCGTTCTGGAGCGTGGAAGAATCGAGGTAGGCATGATGCTGACCGAGCGCTTCCGTCCATCCCTGCATACCGTACATCGGATGATTCGGGCAGGAGAATTGGGGGACATCGTCCATATCTCGATGCGTAAGCCGCATCGGCTGAATCCGGAATCCCGGCCGGCCTGGCATTTTGACAGAGAGCAGTCCGGCGGCATCATCAACGATCTCTTCGTGCATGACTTCGACCTGTTAAGGTGGCTGACGGGCCGGGAAGTGGAGACGTCATCCGGTTATCTGGCGAAGCATATTCTGCCTGAATACCCGACCTTCTACGATGCGGCCGGCGTGCAGGTATTCATGGCTGGCGGGATCACGGCACAGCTATACGCGGATTGGCACACGCCTGCCGGCAGCTGGACTTGGGGAGACGGCCGGTTATTCATTACGGGGACGCGCGGCATTGCCGAAATTCGGCTGGAAGGCGATCCCTTGCTGTCCAGCGATGAGGTAACGCTTGTGGTCACCGATCAGGAGCTGCGCTCTTTGCCTTTGACGGCTCCGGCGTTCTCCCTTTCGCAGGATTTTCTGAATCGGGTGGCGGGAGAAGCCGGCCTGATCACGCATGACGATATTTACAAAGCCTCGGAGGCTACGGTGATGGCAGATGAGGGAGCACGGATCCTGATCAGGGAATAGGAGAAAGCACGGGCTTCGATGCAAACAGAACGGGAATGAGGGGGCGTAGGGAATATGACGAAGGAAGTTCGATTCGGGATCATCGGCTGCGGAATTATTGCGGATATCCATGCCAAGGGCATCATGAACACGGAGGAAGCCGTGCTTGCCGCCGTGTTCGATACGAAACGGGAATCGGCGGTCAAGCTGACTGAAACGTATGGAGGAGATGTCTGCGACACATTGGAGGAGCTGCTGGCGCGCGAGGATGTGGAAGTGGTCTGCATTTGCACGCCAAGCGGCATGCATGCAGAGCAAACGGCGATGGTTGCCCGGGCGGGCAAGCATGTGCTGGTGGAAAAGCCGATGGCGATCAAGCTTGACGATATCGAGCGCATGATCGAGGTATGTGCGGAGAGCGGGGTGCTGCTCGCCACCGTCTTTCCGAGGCGCATGTCCCCGCAGGCCGGGTATGCCCGCAGGGTCATTCAAGAAGGACGCCTCGGGAAGCTTAGTTTATGCTCGGCGTATGTCATGCTCTACCGCGATCAAGCCTATTATGACAGTGCGGGCTGGCGCGGGACCTGGGCGATGGACGGCGGCGGGGCGATGATGAATCAGGGAATACACACGGTGGATATGCTCCAATGGCTCGTTGGGCCCGTAGCATCCTTGTCGGCGAAGGCCAAAGCCGTGCTGCGAAATATCGAAGTGGAAGATACCGTTATCGCCGCCCTTGAATTTACGAACGGCGCGCTCGGGGTCATGGAGATCACGACGACGGCCTGCGACGGCAAAGGCCAGCGGCTGGTCATTCATGGAGAGAAGGGCGTGCTTGTCATGGAAGAAGATGCGATCGTATCGCTTGAAATCGATGGCGAACAAGTTCAGCTTCCTGAATTCGATGCGTTCAAAGTTATTCCTGACGGCCACCGCCTGCAAATTCAAGATATGGCGCTTGCCGTTCGCGAAGGCCGCGAGCCTATCGTCACTGGGGAGGACGGCCGGCATTCTCTGGAAATCATTCTCGGTACCTACGAGGCTTCCAGGCAGCGCAAGGAAATTCAATTGCTGACCGGTACGCCGGCGTTGTAAGGGATGGAGGTGACTTTATGAGGACTGAGCGAAACATCAAGCCTGTTCTTGAAAACGTTCAAGATCAACTGAAGGTCCGCGTTTATGACCAGCGCGAAGCGATGGGGACAGCGGCGGCCGCCGATATCCTCGAGACCATGCAGCGCCTGCTGGCCGAGAAAGAGCGCATTCGCATCGTCTTTGCGGCCGCCCCGTCACAGAATGAATGCCTGGCCGCGCTGGTTCAAGCGGAAGGACTGGACTGGAGCCGGGTAACCGCATTTCATATGGATGAATACATCGGCCTCCCCCCGTCGGCCCCGCAGCGGTTCGGGAACTTTTTATCCCGGCGGCTGTTTGATCGGGTATCTCCGGGAGAGGTGCATCTGATCGACGGTTTGAATGATCCTGAAGCAGAGTGCGATAGATACAGCCGACTGGTCGCCGCCGCCCCGATCGATATGGTGGTCCTGGGCATTGGCGAGAACGGGCATATCGCCTTCAACGATCCGCCTGTTGCCGATTTTGCCGACCCTTTATGGGTGAAACGGGTCAAGCTGGACGAGGCTTGCCGCCTTCAGCAGGTGAATGACGGCTGTTTTGCGAGCTTGGAGGTGGTTCCGGCATACGCGCTTACGCTCACCGTTCCGGCGTTAATGTCGGGTGCCCATCTGTTCTGCGTCGTGCCGGGCGCAAGCAAGCGGGCAGCGGTGCAGCGGACGCTGCAAGGGGAGATAAGCGAGGCTTGTCCTGCCAGCATTCTTCGGCGGCATCCGGATTGCACGCTGTACGTCGATCTGGAGTCGTATGGGGAAATACGGAATGGATAGCCACGAACGGGTTCGGGCAGGCCGCCATTATGCAACAGGCGAGCCGATGGAGCTGGCATGGAATCCGGACGGCCGGATCGAGCGAGTCCTTCCACGCGGCGCGGACGAGGAGATATGGGTTGCTCCCGGATTGATCGATCTTCAGATTAACGGCGGTTACGGATGTGACTTCAATTCGCTGCCGCTTACAACGGATACGGTCATCCAGGCAACCCGGCGGTTATGGAAGAAGGGTCTTACCCTGTTCTACCCCACCGTCATTACCAACGGAGACGAAGAAATCGAACAGCTGCTGCGGGTTATCGACGCGGCTTGCCTGGAGGATGAAGCGGTCGGTTCGTCCATAGGCGGGATTCATTTGGAAGGCCCCTTTCTTTCTCCGGAGGAGGGGCCAAGGGGAGCCCATGATTCCCGGTACATCAAGGCGCCGGACTGGGCATTGTTTACGAGATGGCAGGCGGCGTCGGGGAACCGGATCCGGATCGTCACTCTATCGCCTGAGTGGCCGGAAGCCGCGGGTTTTATCCGGGCGTGCGCCGAATCGGGAGTCGTTGTATCGATCGGGCACACCGCTGCCACACCTGAGCAAATTCGGGAAGCCGTGGATGCTGGAGCGACGATGTCCACCCATCTGGGCAATGGCGCGCATCTAACGCTGCCGCGGCATCCGAATTATATATGGGAACAGCTTGCCCAAGATCAGCTGTGGGCAGGCATGATCGCGGACGGGTACCATCTGCCGGATTCGGTCATCAAGGTGATGCTCCGCGCCAAGCAATCCAAAGTGGTGCTGGTCAGCGATGCCGTCTATTTAAGCGGAATGCCGCCAGGCGAATACGAGACCCACATCGGCGGTCATGTCGTCTTGACTCCCGAAGGCCGACTGCATCTCGCCCGCAAGCCCGAGCTGCTGGCCGGCTCGGCCATGATGCTTGCCGATGCGGTTTGGCGGCTGGCTCGGTCGGGAATGTGCGCGTTTTCGGAAGCATGGGACATGGCTTCGGTGCTGCCCGCCCAGGCCATGGGGCAAGGGGAACGCCATGGGCTGAAGAGAGGAGCCCAGGCCGACTTCGTGCTTCTGGAGAAGCGCGAGGAGGTCTTTCGCATCCTGGAGACCGTCAAGGGAGGGCGTTCGGTTTACCGGGCGGATCAATAGATGTTGAAATCATGACAGGTTTTAACGAATGATCGCAAGGTTGAGGCCAAGACAAAAAATATCCCTGCTTGAATTCAAGCAGGGATATTTGCATTCCTATTTATAAGAGGCATCTGAAATTTAAATGCAGGGTTTTATTTCTTTTTGATAATAGTCATATAATCGATGGACGGAAGAACTGGAGAAGATATGAGCGGCTCGTTCAATTTGCTCGCGTTCCCAATCGTACCAACGCATTTCCATTAACTTTTCGATGTCTTCGTCCGCAAAGCGTTTCTTTATCTCTTTGGCAGGGTTACCGCCTACGATACGGTAGGGCGGGACATCTTTAGTAACAACCGAACCAGCCGCAACAATGGCGCCTTCGCCTATGGTCACACCTGGCATAATCATGGCATTCATTCCAATCCAAGCATCGCTTTCGATGACGGTATCGCCTTTTGGCGCGTAAGAAGCTTCAATCTGATCGACAAACGGGTACACGGTTATCCATTCCGGATGATGGTTGTGATTTCCACCCATTAAAATAATGACGCCGCTTGCGATGCATACGTAATTTCCGATAATCAACTTATCGATATGCCAGCCATAGTCTTCAATGGGATTAAACAACCTTCTGGATTTTGCATCCCCCCAGAGGTATCTAACGCAGCCATCTTCAAAATCATGATGATCGTAATAACCGGAATAGTATGAGTATTCTCCTACGCTTATCATCGGGTTTGTGACGATATCCTTCAAATACTTGATTTCGGACCAGTGTTCAAATCGATGTTGTTTCATTCTATTTCCTCGCTTCTAAGTAGAATAGATCATGTTTACTTAGAAGCTTAATACAGTAGCGACATTCTTAAACCTGATCAAACGACGAACCATCGTCCTCATCCTTTTCCTAATTGTTGATGAAATTGTAACAAGGCGTGTTCTTTTCGTCAAACGCACGCTGGTGCAAGATTCCGATAAAATAATCCATCCCCTTTGCCAAAAAGAGAGTCAGCTGCCTCTAACCATACTTCGCCATCATCTCCGTCAGAATGCCCTTCGTAAGGTCCACCAGCTCCTGCGGCTCCTTCACGGTGGCTTCATTTCCTAATCCGATAAAAAATTTAGCAAAATACAAAAGCTCGCTGGCAGGAACGTTCTGATCAAGCCGTCCGCTTCCATCCGTCCGCTTAGCAATATGGGGGACAGGACATAACTCAGATTCGCAGCGCTGAGCGCCTTCCCGGCTCAAATCCACGACCATCCGGACATAGACCGATTTCTCGGTCCCGTATTCCCTCCAGTTCCCCAGATGAATGTGCCGGTGATCCCGCGGCTCGATGCCGGTTGCATCCTCAGCCACGGACTGCATGCGGTCGCAGCGGAACAGGCGGAAATCATCGCGCAGAAAACAATAAGCGGGACAATACCAGAAGCCGTTGCTTGCATAGATGCCCACGGGCTGGATGCTTCGCGCGGCATAGCCGTCCCTGCTCTCGTATAACACCGTAACGACCCGCTGGTCGACGGCGGCATCCAGCAGAGCCCCGAGAGATTCAGCCTTCTGCTGTCTGGTATGCGTCAGAAAATCCACACGGTTCTTCATTTGGTCAATCCGGTCGCGCACATCCCCGGGCATGTAATAATAAAATTTCTGAAGTGCGGTAGAGGACTCGGCTTCAAAGGGAAGAAATAGATAGTGACGCAGGGCGTGGCTGGCAAAAAACATCGCGACGGCTTCTTCCTCGCTGAAGGCGATCGGCGGAAGAACCCGTTCTTTCAGCACCTGGTAGCCGCCGTGCGGTCCTACCTCGGAATAGAGGGGAACCCCCAGTTCGCTGAGCTCCTGCAGGTCCCTCAAGATCGTGCGAGACGATACGCCGAATTGATCGGCCAGTTCTCGTACGGTGAATTTTCGCATTCGGTTAACGGTCATCATCAGCTCGATGAGACGTTTGGATTTGGACATAGGATCAGCTCCGAATCGTTGGATGACTATGACAATAGTTGTCACTATTATACGCTATACTTGCCGTAGAACCCAGAGCCCCTCATAACTAATAAATGGAGTGATGAAACGTGAATCAATTGCATGAAATGAAGCAGCTGTTGTTCGAAGAGCTGGAGCTTATCGTTCGTACCAGTTCGAATCTGATCGGCAAAATTACAGAAGCGCATTGGGATTACAGGCCTGCCCACAATATGAGATCGCTGCAGGAACTCGTGCATCATCTGGTTTCGGTGCCTGCGACGGACCTGTTGATTCTGCAAGAGAAGAGCGAAGCGGAGATCCGGGAACTGGAGGCAAGCATCGCCGCTGACGGCACGGACAAGGACAAGCTGATCTCTTGGATGACAAAGGGACTTGCCGATGTAAAATCCTACATGAATGGGCTGACGGATGAAGAATTTATGCAGAAGACAACGAGACCCTTCTATTTGGAGCACGGTTCAACCCAAGCCAAGTGGCTGATTGAAATCGTCACGCATGCCCAGCATCATCGGGCGCAAATGTTCAATTACCTGAAAGCCCAAGGCTATGAAGTAAATATGTTCGATCTATATTAAACGTCAGGTATGTATGCAGAGTGAGAACAGGGGTGAGAAGGATGCAGCGGCATGTACCGAGAAAATCGCCGAAGCTGACGTTAACTGGCGAGGAGTTGGCGAAGCTGCGGTCAAACAAAATGAAGCTCTTCGATATTGCGCAAATGGATATCGAGTTATTGTCCGGCGTGCTTGGTGTTTCGGATAGCCGCGCCCAATATATCCGGGGACTGGCACAGTTTCAGACGGTTCCTTCGATCGGACCGAAAGTGGCTGAACGCGTAGTCCAGTTGGGGTATTTCGCATTGGAAGATATCAAGGATGAAGACGCTGCCTCTTTAACGGACCGGATGGAAGCAAGCAGCGGTTTCTGGGTGGATCCTTGCGTGGAGGATGCGTTTCGCTGCATCGTACATCATGCCAATCATCCGGGGAGCGGGAAGAGCTGGCATGACTTTACCGAAGTGCGTAAGCAGTTTAGGGAGCAGCACGGATACCCTCCAACCCGTCCAACTTTATCGTGGTACGACCAAAAAGATGGACAACCATAGGGTCCCTGCCTTGAACTAGCAGGAGGCACTGCCACATGGCGGTGTCTTTTTTCCTGTTGTTTACCAAACTTGAAAAATCGCTTGAAAGTGACGCGGCGTCATCCTGTACAATGACTTCAATGTTGAAAAAGGGTGGAGGTAAAGCAATGAAACGATATGCACCAGCTGTTATCCTATGGATCCTCGGCATGTTCTTGCTCAGTGCATGCGGTTCGAGGGATGAAGAAGAGGAGCTCCAACGCGTAACGCTTGAGGAGGCCGAAGTGCTGGAGATCGACCATGGCAGCACGACCTTGTTCGTGGAGACAGCGGATGTGGAAGCATTGGAGGTTTCGCTGCTCCGAAGCGGCAGTTCCGCAGGAGCCGTTGTCGATTAAAAAGATAATCGGGTGAAGATTTCTTTAGATAACGATATCACTCGGATGTTGAATATCGGCCGGATGCCGCAGCTTCGCGTGAAAATTCCTGCGGATTATGCAGGGAAGGTCGAAATTGACGGTTCTTCCGGCAAGGTAACGGGAACCGGCTTGCAAAATCACAGCCTTCAGGTGAAGGGTAAAAGCGGGAATATCTCCCTTTCGTTCGCCCGTTTGAACAACGATGTGGATGTATCGGCGACAAGCGGAAACGTGAACATACAGCTCGATGAAGAGGCGCCTGATGCGACATGGGTGCTGCATTCCGGGAGCGGACGGAGGTCCATTGCCGTTCCGATACAGGACAGGAACGAGAGCAACCGTAAGACGGAAGGGCGCACCGGTGACGGGGAGCATGAGGTGAAGCTCAAAACCTCCTCGGGGAACATCTCGATAAAATAACCATGCGGAACTGAGCGTAAGATAAAAAGCATCCCGTTCGATCCTTTCCAAGAGTTCGTTGCTTCCGGACTCTTGGAGCAGACCATCAGAGGATGCTTGTCATCTCAACCTATGAAAGATTCTTATATGACAACAAGGAATGATAGCACCTTATTCTTCAGCAGGCACAGAAGCCTTGGATGAAGCCGAGGATCTCATATATTGGGGCGGGTTTACGTCATCGATCAGCAGAATACCGTCGTACTGGTCCCGGGCGATTAAGCTTTCCGGAATCATCCCCCAGCTATAGGCAAAACGCGGCTCGAACATCCACGAGCTGCCTGCCTCGCGTTTTTGGTAACGCAGGTCAACGAAGGTATACGGCGAGCCTGAGGCCGAGAGGATCGATTCAATGGAGCCCGGCTCAGCCGGCAGAACGTCATGCACATTTCCCATATTATCCGCGGTTTGGCCGCTGGCCGGATACAGGCCAAGCACGTAACTGTATTTTTTCATTTCATCCGAGAGTTTCTCTCCCATTAAAGTCACCGGATATGGCGTACCCATCACCTCGGTTTGGGCTTTACGGATGTGGTCGTTATGTCCCCACACGATGAATTTTTCCGTCGGGTATACTTCGGTTGCCAGCCACATGAGATTGTCATGCATCGCCTGGTCCCGCCATTCCATCGATTCCAGGAACGGAGCATAATCACCGCTTTCCATGCCAAGCGTTGATTGAATGGAGAGCTCCACGTATTCCCGGGCTACCCGAATCCGGTCGTTCAGGCTCCGCTTGAGCAGCATGGACAGTTTGGGGTTATCCGGGTACAGCTGTTTCAGATGAGCTTCGTTTGTCTCCGTCTTTAAGGATTCCAGAGCATCCATGTATACTTGAATCAGCTGATGTTTCTCTTTGCGGTAAGCGTCCAGATCCGTACCAAGAGAGTAGTCGGACAGTTTCTTCTCAGCTTCCGATAGACGCTTAGCCATGGCTTGGTCCTTCAGCCATTGTCCGTCCAACAGCGGATGCTGCAGCTGCATGTCAAAACCGGTCAGCACGAGCGGCTGCTTGCTCTGTTGTGCTGTTTTAATGTAGTCGAACAACGGCATAATCTCCTTGGACCACCAGACGCCGAAGATGGAATCCTTCATCGTTTGTTCCGCGCTCTGCTGCCTGACCCTGCCGTAAGCCAAAGAGCTGTTGCCAAGACCGCTCTCAAAGGCCAGAACGTTGTACCCCATCTCCTGATGCAGGAACTGGATTAAACGGGTCTTCGCCAGATTGAACTCGCCAACCCCGTGGGAGCTCTCCCCTAGGAACACAAAACGTTTGTCATGCAGCAAGGGCTTCAGCATAGCCAGATCCTTATACTGGTTAGTGCCGTTGGCTGTGTTGGCCGGGTGAATCGTATCCAGTCGATATACATGGTCTTTGGCCCAATTCTCCCACTCGGCAATTTTTTCATCCGACGTTCGTGCAGTCTTAATCTCCGTAACCTGCCCTTGAATGGGATCGGCGGCAGAAGCATATGTTTTTCCTTCAGAGATGAAGGTCGTCCCCAATAGGGAAGCGGTGAGCAGAAACACGGTGAATGCTTTTCTAGCTTTATGTAATGGCATGATAGATTAGGTCACTCCTTATTATGATGATTGGTTATTATTTCTTGCCTTGAAGCGTTGGCATCACCTCCTTAACCTGGTCGCAATTATGGTCTGGCGGCGTTAGTGAATTGAAATGCAGGCCTACCCTAGTCCTCTTCCCAGAACAGATCGTTCAGCGTACGCGATAATGCCTTGCATATGGCAACGCACAGGCTGAGGGACGGATTATATTTCCCCAGCTCGATCAGGCCGATGGTCTGCCTGGAGACACCGACGATCTGGGCCAGCTCTTCCTGCGATAAATCCTTCTCGACGCGGGCCATCTTCAATTTGATGTTTTTCATGCGGCAGTCCCCCTATATCCCTTTCTACGAGTCGAATGGATCGTTCTGCGACATTTTCTGGCTTACCTTGTTGGCGCCGTAGTGGATCAACCAATTCACCCCAACAAAGAGCGGGATGTAGATGATCAGTGAGACGAGGAAAACGCTAAAGAAATATTTGAGCTCGGTCGCGCTGTTGTCATTGCCAAACAGAACCGCGCTGCGGATACCGAAAAAAAGAGCAAGTGCGACACCGATAACGAGCCCCCATATCACCGTACGTGTGCTGAACGAAATTTTGCTCCGCTGGTCATGGACCTCCACTTCATCCGAGTAAATCCCCAGCGCCACGCTGCGTATCCCGAAATATAAGCTTCCTCCCAGCATGATCAGCATTTCCAGCCAGACGGATTCCGTTCTCGGCAGCGCAAAAGATTTGATGATGACGGAAATGCTGCAAATGATCATGATCAAGGTATACACCTCTTTATATAACTTGTTCTTCAAATTGACGATACGCTCATCCTCAACCGGGTTTTTCTTAAACCAATTCAAGCTCATCATTCCTTCCTTTTGGTTAGAGATACGTTCTTGAGATTTTCTGGATACATGCATTGTAATAGTATTTACGTCTTTTTGCAATATATATATGTCATTTTGAATTTAATATTTGTCTTTTAAAGCGGGGAGGTGGATAGAGTCCCAAGCACTCATCATAGTCTATAGAGGGAGATTATTTTTGATATATTTTGCTGAACCGGACGCTTGTCCCGGAGGTTTACATTCTGTGCTCGCGTGTTAGAATTGAATTAGGGCATTTATCTTGCCTAAATTGATGTCAGGAGCGTGTTTTTTCATGATCCATTTCATTCGTTTACGCTAATGTTAGGTACAGATCCAAGTAGGCTCGGCCCTTTTTTTTGACAACTGCGGCTTGAGTTTATTTATCTGTGCCTTTTTCATTGCGTTCAATCGAATGAAAGGGTGATTTGCTGTGTCCAACAACGAAAAATTGTTAAAAAAAGCACAAAAACTTTCGATACACGAGAAGATGTTTCAATGCCCGATCTGCGGCGGTGCCATGAAGGTAGAACGAATGGCCAGCCTGGAATGCGAGAACAGGCATTGCTATGATATATCCAGACAGGGATACGTAAACCTGCTGAACCATTCATCCAAAACCAAATATGATAAGGCTTTGTTTGAGGCCCGAAACACGATCAGCGGCAGCGGCTTCTTCGGCCCCATGGTAGAAGCGGTAACGAATCGCCTGATCCAGGAGCTGAAGACCCGGGAATCCGTGAAGCCTGTAAAGCTGCTTGATGCAGGCTGCGGGGAGGGCTCCCATCTATCCGCCATCGGACATAAGCTTCGGGAGCACCCTTTGGTGCCGGATGTTCTCGGCGTGGGCGTGGATATTGCCAAAGAGGGCATCGTTATGGCCGCCAAGACATCCCCGGACTCTATATGGTGCGTGGCCGATTTGTCCCGGAGCCCGTTTGCCGACCAACAGTTCGATTACATCCTGAACATCCTGTCCCCGTCCAATTATTCGGAGTTCAGGCGGCTGCTTGCGAGTGGCGGGACCTTGGTGAAGGTAATCCCGGACCGCCTGTATTTGCAGGAGCTTAGAACCTTGTTCTATACGGGGACAGGCAAGGAGAATTACTCCAATGACAGCACAATAGAGCTATTCAGCCGCCACTTTGAGCAAATCGATGCCGAGCGGGTGCAGTATCGAGTCGTCCTGGATAACGATCAGATGAAACAACTGATTCGCATGACGCCGTTATCCTGGAGCGCTTCGCCCGAGGCCATCGGACAAATGCTGGATGAAGCGATGGAGGTCACGGCAGACTTCAAGATCCTGTATGGATGGAATGAGGAATAACCATAACGGTCCTTCAACCGAAAATGCCTCATATTTTGCTAAAGTGATCCTGTTGGGAGATAATAGGAGTAGCGTGTTGTAAATATAAAAATAAGGTGGTTGACGATCATATGGCACTTCGAATGAATCCATATCTCGTGATGGACGGGAATGCTAAGGAAGCTATTCAGTTCTATGAGAAGGCGCTGGACGCCCAGGTCATCATGGTTCAGACCTTCGGCGAGATGCCGGCGAACCCTGATTTTCCGCTGCCGGAAAGCGCGAGGGATCGCATTTCCCACGCTTTGCTGAAGGTAGGAGAGACGGATTTGATGTTCTCCGATACGTTTCCCGGTCAACCGGTTCAATCCAGCAATCAGGTTCAGATCTGTATCATGACCGATCAGGCCGAACAGGCCAAGCGGATATATGAAGCGCTGCGGGAGGGCGGTCAAGTGGTTATGCCGCTTCAGGAGACGTTCTGGAGCCCGGCATACGGCATCGTGGCTGACAAATACGGCGTGAACTGGAATATCTCCACGGAAGCGAAAGCGTAGAAGCCGATATATAAATGAAAAAGCCCTGACGATTTGCGTCAGGGCTTTTTGTTCGGTTGCAGCGCAGTCGAGTTTCCTGAATTAGGCCCGAGATCCGTCCCACCACTTATAGTAGATATGGACATGCCCGGCGGGGCTTGCCACGAGCGGATCGATAACGAGTGTTTTGCCGCTGACCTTCAGCTCGATCACCTTCTTGTTCTTCTCCGCGGAGTCTATCTTCGCGAGGAAGGCGGAATCGACCTGGAAGCCATACAGCTGGAGGAGTTCGATCAGCATGCCGCGCTGCGTTTTATCGGCGGCATTGGAAAGCGCGATTCCGCTGAATTGCATAATCTGCGGCTCGAATTGAACGGACACGGCGTAATCCGTCTCGCCGGTTTGCTTCGTGCTGGTCATGACGATTTTATTCGATCCGTCGTCATAGATGCGGTAGCCGCTGTACTTCGGAAATACCTTCTGGCGGATCACGAGGTACATCTCGTCCCGGTAAACGTCCCAAGGCGTTGGCAGCTTCGGCAGCATGGCCTCCGCGCTTGGCGCGGTAGGGCGGTCGTACAGGTTCGACATTCCGCGATCGGTCAGGTTTTTGATCAGCTGCAGCACTTCGGCGCGCGTGATGGTGCCGCTGCCTACATAGCCTTCAATCGTATTTTCACCTTTGATTCGGCCCTGCGCGTACTTCTTGCCCAGAACGTATTGAATGGCCTGATTCCCGCCGTAGTTCACGCCGTCGGCGCTGGATATCAGCTCGGCCACATGGGCCCGCGTTATGTATTGGCTGCGCTTGGTTTTGTCAGCGAATCCGTGTACAGGGTAGTTCTTGAAATGCAGAAAATGATAATATTTATCCGACCATAGTTCGGTCAAATAGTTCTCCTGCAGGTCCTTGCCCGTAATGCCGACAACCAGCATGCGGATGAATTCGGCCTCGGTCACATTCTGATTAGGCATGAACATTCCGTTGGCATAGCCGTTGACAATCCCCTTGTCGACGCCCCATTCGATGGTCGTTTTTGCCCAATGGTTATCAATATCCCGAAAAGTAACCCCGGCGAAAGCGCTGCCAGCTCCTACGAACAAAGAGACAGCCAGGAGTATAGGCGCACATAGTGTCCTGAACTTCAACATCTGCAATCCTCCATCTATAATTTGCTAAAATACTACAAAATACATTGTATAGGCCTATTTTTCGGGCGGTCAAGCATCAGAAAGCGGTTCCGAACAAAGATGGGCTGTTGTAACTAGCTAACTAACTATAGCGATACTAAGGGACTACAGGACCAAGGAAGTGCATGAATCTTCCGTTTTTGATGTGGGATATGTGAAAGGAAGGCATGTTTTTTATGAAGTTTCCAGGGAGTGAGACACGCTGTCGTACGAAAATATACGAGAGTCCCTGAAATCGGTTCTAGTCTAAAAGTTAGGGGTTCGGAGTTCCTATTGGAAGATGTCTTGCCATTAGGTAAAATATCGCTTATTTACTATCTACAGAAGAGAGGCGAAAATTGATGAGATTGATGCGAAAATCGTTATTAACCTTATGCAGCCTTTTGCTTGCAGTCTCGGTTTTGGTGCCGCTAACAACGGTTCATGCAGCGGATCAGAAATGGATCAATCAAGTATGGAGCGAGTATAAATCCTATAACAAGAAGACGGTAAATGCGTATAACAATTATCAGAAACAAGTAGATAAGAAATATAAGGCGTTTTATAATGCCAGCCATGCCTCCCTGGACCAGCTGGAGAAAAAAGTGCTGGAGGATCAAAAGCAGTGGGACGAGAAGCTTCGAGCCGATTTGGAGCAGCTGAAGCTGAAGTATGAGGGAAACCGCGATGTAAAGGATAAGCTGACACAATATGAACGGCTCATCAATCCAAGTTATTTAAACGGTCCGATGTGGAAGTATGCGAAAGCCGCAGACCGGGGTTATTTGAACAGTACCCTATGGAGGCTAAGCAAGGAAATGAACGAGGATTATTTGAACAGCTGGATGTGGACATACAAGAAGACGATCACCCCGAGCTATTTGAACAGTTCCGCATGGAAATTCAGCAAAACGGTCAGTGAAAGCTATTTGAACAGCCCGATGTGGAAGCTCCGTAACGGATCCAGTAGTTCGTACCTGAACAGTCCGATGTGGAAGTACAAACAAGGGAAAATCAGCAAAGCAACAGCTAAGAGCCAATACAGCAAGCTGTTAAAGGAACAGACAACCGCGATATCCAAAGGCAATGCTGCAAGAAAATCCGAAATAACGAAAATGGCAAGCGGTACGCAAAAGAAGATAGACGAGCTATATAAGGAAACGGTGGTTATACTTGAGGCACGTCGTGAGGAGGCGTTGAAGAGCATCTCCGACCTGCGGATCGAAATCGCCGGAGAAGGCTTGCAATGGGAAGCGCTGCTCGTGGAGAAACCGTAATTATCTATATTTTTAAGCCTACAAGGGAAGAGCTGCCCCAGATGGTCCGAGGATGACCATAGGGGCAGCTTTTGTTTTTGTAAAAATGAAAACAAGAAAATGCAGGATATTCTTTGACTTTAACGATTATTTCAAATAATATTATGTCAGTAACCTAACAAAAACTAACATAAATAACACAGAAGCTGAACGACAAATTCGCACTTAAGTAGGTTGATAACGATGAAAACGAAAGTGACGATTCAGGAAATCGCCGATTTCACAGGCGTGTCTAAATTCGCGGTATCCCGGGCCTTGTCGGGGAAATCCGGTGTCAGCCCGCAGACCAGGGACATGATCCTGAAGGCCGCCGGACAGCTTGGGTATTTCAAGGATCAGCCAGGCCAAGCGGCAGGAAGAAACCAGCAGCTCCAGGAGCCGGAGAACCGAAAATGGGCGGGGGCGGTACTGGTCCTGTTCCCGAATGTCCGATATCAGAATCGCGAATCGCTCTATTGGGGGCCGGTTTTTGACGGAATATCGACCCGTCTTAATCAGAAAGGGCTCGACATCCTGACGCTGACGGAGCCTTCGAATGACCACATGTTCTCCCTCCTGAATCCCCAGGGCATTCTCGGGATCGTAACGGTGGGAGCCGTGTCCACGCAAAATTTAATGGATATCAAGAAGCTGAACATACCCGTGGTCATGGTAGACCACATGGACCCCGCGTTCCAATCGGACACGGTGTTCACCGACAATATGCACAGCATGAAACAAATCATGACCAAACTGATCAGCAAAGGATATAAAAAATATCAGTTCATCGGCAACATTGAAGATGCCCAGAGCTTTTACGAGCGCTGGATCGGTTTCTCGTCCGCGCTGGCCGATTACAAAATCGAGCATCGGCAGCTGCCTTCTCTGATCAGCCCAGAGATTGAGAACATACACGAAACGTTAGGAAAGGCTCTTGCCGGAAACGAGCTTCCGGAAGTGTTCGTTTGCGCCAATGATATCACCGCCATGTTTGCCATGGAGGCGCTCGGGAATCAGGGCATCGACGTACCGGGTCACGTACAGGTGACCGGATTCGATAATACGTACGACAGCCTGCCGATTATGGCAACGGTGAACATCGATAAGGAATTGCTGGGGATGCGTGCCGTCGATCAATTGCTCTGGCGGATCGTGAACCCGGATTCCAATTATGAGCGTCTCCTTATTCAAGCCGATGTCATTGTTAGGGAATCGAATAACGCTGCGCGGGATACGGACGAACCATAAGCTGTACATGTAATGTTAAGTTAGCCCCGATGTCTTAAAGACATCGGGGCTTTTTTGTATTCATAACAAACAAATAACAAACATTTGAAATTCATTAAAGTCGGTTAAGATGGGCTAACAGTAATTTTAGTTGATATATAAGGATTTTTAGCGAAAGAAGCTGACATTTGTTGAAGATGAATGTAAACGCTGTCGCTAATTATTTAGGTTGTTTATAAAATAATATTTAGGTTAGTTGTTATTATTATCATAAAATATATTGACGTGATTGCGATCCTGGTGTTATATTTTTTGGCAAACAGGGATAACGGATTGGGGGCGGGGGAAAACAGGATTGCCGGGAATGAAGCATCGACATCATCTTGGGGGTACTTGCATGACGTTAACAGGGCGTTAAACAAATAGGGGAGGTTTTTAGCGTGAGAAAAATGAAAGGGCTTTCTTTATTGCTTATCTGTTTGTTATTTTTGATTACCGCCTGCAGCGGCGGAGGGGCGAAGCAGGCGGAGACGCCGCCGGCGACCCCGGCTCCCAGCACGGAAACCGCGGCAGAGACTCCTAAAGAAGAACCCGCCGAACCTGAAGCAGAACCTGTTGATCTGGGCGGCCGCGTGATTAAGGTAGCCGCTTGGTGGGACCTGAAGCCGGCAGGCACGACGGCCGGAGAGAAGGCACGCCTGGAGAAGATCGCCGAAATCGAGAAGAAATACAATTGCAAAATCGAATTCGTCAACGTCCCCTTTGAGGAGTACATGAATAAATTCACGACAAGCGTGCTGGCAGGCGAGCCCTTCGCCGATATCGTGCAGCTGGAGTACAAGTCGGCATTGCCGGCGATTATGAAGGGACAGATCCTGCCGATCAGCGAATTTACCACGGACAAAAACAACATCAATAACGAAGCGGATCTGCAGACGAAATATCCATCCATTGGCGGAGGGGAATACGGCTTCGATAATCCGACCTCCATCGGGCTCGGACTTCATTACAACCGCGATCTGTTTAAGAAGAACGGTCTTCCGGATCTTCAGGAGCTGTATGCCAAGGGAGAATGGAACTGGGATAAATTCATGGAGCTTGCCAAACAGGCAACCAAAGATACGAATAACGACGGGAAAACGGACGTATGGGGCTTCTCCGGCTGGGCCATTGATGCCGTAAAGCATTTCACCGCCGCTAACGGGGGCAAAATCGTAGACGATTCCAACGGCAAAGAAGGCTTGTCCGATCCGAAGACATTGGAAGCAGCCGAGTTCGTGAACCGCCTCTACAACGTGGAGAAGGTAGTGAAAGTCAAGAGCGGCAACAAAACGAATTGGGAAGAAACCAACACCTTTAAAGACGGCGACGTAGCCATGTTTACGGCGGCGGAATGGATGCTGGGCGACATTACGTTCGAGGTTGGCGTGGTTCCGATTCCTGCCGGCCCGCAGGGATCGGCAGAAACAACGTATGCCAATACCGCCGCGTCCGCGAAGTTCATTGCCAAAGGCGTGAAAGATCCGGCCATCGTCTACCAAATTTACGAAGAGACGTTCGATATACCGCCGACCGAGGAATACCCGGGACAGGATTACCTGGAGAGCATCTATACCAATCAGGAAGACATCGACATGATTCGCGAGCATATTGCCGGGACCGGCGTCATCACGGTCGACGAAGCCTACACGGATTACCCTACGGGCGCTTTCATTGAGGACATTATCGTGAACAATCAATCGGTAACCGCTACGGCCGAGAAATATAAACAACAGGCACAGGCTGCTGTCGATAAAATGGGCAAATAAGATGGACGGGGGCTTAAAGCTTAAAGCCGCGCCCCCTTCTCCTGAACAGGGGGATGAACATTGACACTTCAAACGCAGCTAAAAAAATGGATGACCCGGTTATTGGTTCTTGCGGCAATCTTGGCCGCTTTGACGTTGTTCTTTAATAGAGGGGGAAATGAGTCCGGAGCCGGGGGGGGGCCGGAACACGGCGGGACAGAGCTTACATTGGAACGTCCCGCAACGCTGGTCAATCTCAGCACGCAGCCGGGGAAAAGCATTTCCTATGTCCAATATTTGTCGGATCATGACGGAAAAGGTCGGCCTGATCATGAGATCACGATTCCCGCTGCGGATTACAGCCGTGCCGAGGGCGGGGAATTCCGCAGGCTGGAAGCCTATGAGGGTCATCCCGGAACCTCGTTGTTCACGGGGGAGAAGGGTGAGGTGGAATGGAAGGTTCATGTAGAGGAGGAGGGATTGTACAATCTGTCCCTGCTCTATTATCCGGTGGAAGGAAAGAGTTCCTCCATTGAGCGTTCCATCCGCATCGACGGGGAGGTCCCATTTCAGGAGGCCGCTTATTTGCAATTCGACCGCATATGGGATAACGCCAAGGACGGCATCGATCAGGATAACCAGGGCAATGACCTGAGGCCGAAGCAAATCGAACGTCCCGCTTGGACCACGACGGTGCTGAAGGATGCGGATGGTTACATCACGGAGCCGCTTCTTTTTTACTTTGAGGAGGGGGAGCATACCGTATCTTTAACGGCCGCACGGGAACCGATGGTTATCGGGGAACTCAAGCTGTTCCAGCAGGAGATTCCGCCGACGTATGCCGAGCTGTACCGGCAGTATGAGGCTGAAGGGATTCGAAGAATTGAAGGCACCTTGCTGGCGATTCAAGGAGAAGACGCAGTCGCCAAATCCTCGCCGACCCTGTATCCGCTAAGCGAGCGTTCGAGTCCGAGCGTCAGCCCTTACAGTGCGTCGAAAGTCCGAATCAACACCATCGGCGGCTTTAACTGGCGGCTGCCCGGACAGTGGATCGAATGGGAACTGGACGTCCCGGAGAGCGGACTCTATAAGATAGCGTTCAAATCGCAGCAAAATTTTGTGAGGGGCATATACTCGACGCGAAAGCTGACGATCGACGGGAAGGTTCCGTTTGAAGAAATGAACCACGTCGCTTTCCGCTTCAAGAACGGATATCGCATGGACGTGCTTGGGGGCGATGAACCTTATCTGTTCCGGTTGGAGCAAGGTAAGCATGTGTTACGCCTCGAGGCGAGTCTGGGTGAATTCGCTCCCCTCATTCATGAGGTGGAGGACAGTCTGCTTAACCTGAATGCCATGTACCGCAAAATATTGATGATCACCGGCACGAATCCGGATGAATTCAGGGATTACCGCGTAGAGCAGCGGATACCGGAACTGCTGGAAGCCTTCCGGTACGAAAGCGGCAGACTGAAAGCGGTCGCGGCCAGATTGGTTGAGCTGTCGGGTCAATCCGGCGACCAGGAGGCGCTGCTGAAGACCATGGCGCTTCAGCTGGATGAGATGATCGAGAAGCCGGATACGATTCCGCGCAGGCTGGAGGCCTACAAGACGAATACCGGCGGACTCGGAACATGGCTGCAGCAGGCAAGGGAGCAGCCGCTGGAGATCGATGCCCTCTATGTTGCATCAGCCGATGCCAAGCTGCCGAAGAGCGGAATGGGGGCGGCCGATAAGGTGAAGCATGAGGCGTCGACGTTCTTCAGCTCCTTCTTTATCGATTACAACAATATCGGTAACGTCACGGATGAGAAGAACCAGCGTTCGATCACCGTATGGATCGGCAGCGGCCGTGATCAGGCCAATACCATCAAGGCGATGATCGACGAGACCTTTACGCCGGAAACCGGCATCAACGTGAATCTGAAGCTGGTGAACATGGGGACGCTGCTCCCCGCCACTTTGTCGGGACAGGGACCGGAGGTGGCGATGCAGATCGGCAATGACCTCCCGGTGAACTTTGCCATGCGAAATGCCGCAGCGGACTTGACGCAATTCCCTGACTTCGAATCGGTGGCGGCCAGATTCCGGGACAGCGCCTTGGTGCCATACCGATACCGCAGCGGCGTATATGCGCTGCCGGAGACGCAAACCTTTAACATGATGTTCTACCGGAAGGACGTGCTGGAAGAGCTGGGTCTTGAAGTTCCGAAGACTTGGGACGATGTGGCCAGCCTGCTTGCCGTATTGAACAAAAATCATATGCAATTCAGTCTTCCCGTCGTGGCGCAAGCACCGGATCAGTGGACCACGCTGCCGCCGAATTCAATGTATGCGGCGCTCCTGATGCAATCCGGCGGACAATTCTACCGCAACAACGACCGGGAGTCGGATCTGGATTCCAAGATTGGGCTGGAAGCATTTAAACAGTGGACGGAGTATTACACCGACTACAAGCTGGAGCGGGAATACGATTTTGCGAACCGGTTCCGTACCGGACAGATGCCGATCGGCATTTCCGATTACACCACCTATAACCAGCTGTCGGTATTCGCGCCGGAAATCCGCGGCGTATGGGGGTTCGCCCCCGTTCCGGGAACCGTTCAGGCGGACGGTACGATTAACCGCACCGTACCGAGCGGCGGCAGCGCCGTGCTGATGCTGGACGATGCGAAGGACAAGGATGCGGCCTGGGAATTCTTGAAATGGTGGACCAGCGATGCGACGCAGACGAATTTCGGCCGCGAAATGGAAGGGCTGATGGGCGCGGCGGCCCGCTATCCGACCGCCAACATCAAGGCGCTGGACAGTCTGCCGTGGCCGGTAGCCGACTACGAGAATTTGAAATCCCAATTTGAATGGGTTCAGGGAATACCCGAGGTTCCGGGCGGTTATTCGACGGGCAGGCATTTGTTCAATGCCTTCTATCGTGCGGTCATCAGCGGCATCGAGCCGCGGGAGGCCTTGATGGATTCGGTGCAGTATATTCACGACGAAATCCGAACCAAGCAAGCAGAATTCGGCGAGCTGCAGGAATAGGGGGAGTCCAAATTGCATAATGCCAGCCTTCAGGATCCTGAGGTTACGATGTCAGCCGCAATCCGCCCCGTCAAGCCGCAATCCTGGTGGAGGCGGAAGCTGGCGGAGATGAAGGCCAGCAAGCATTCCTATATTTTGCTTGCGCCTTATATGATCCTGTTCACGCTGTTTACCGTGTTTCCGGTCGTCATTTCGATGATTCTCAGCTTTACGTACTTCAATATGCTGGAGTTTCCGCGGTTTGTCGGCTGGGATAATTATACGCGCCTGTTCCTGGAGGACGATATCTTTCTGGTCGCGCTGAAGAACACGCTGCTCTTTGCAGCCATAACAGGACCCATCAGTTATTTGGCCTGCTTCCTGTTTGCCTGGGTCATCAATGAGCTGGGTCCGCGGCTGCGGGCGTTCATGACCCTGATCTTCTATGCGCCTTCGATCTCGGGAAACATTTACTTCATCTGGCTGATGATCTTCTCGGGTGACCGCTACGGCATAGCGAACGGCATGCTGATTAAGCTGGGCATCATATTGGAGCCGATCCAATGGCTGAAAACCGAAGCGTTCATCATGCCGATTATCATTTTGGTCCAGCTGTGGCTCAGCCTTGGAACCGGCTTCCTGGCCTTCATCGCCGGACTTCAAACCGTGGATAAAACGCTCTACGAAGCGGGTGCCGTGGACGGAGTCCGCAACCGCTGGCAGGAGCTGTGGTTCATAACGCTGCCTTCGATGCGGCCGCAGCTTATGTTCGGCGCGGTCATCCAGCTTACGACATCGTTTGCCGTGGCTGACGTATCGATTGCGCTGGCCGGTTTCCCGAGCGTGAACTATGCGGCGGAAACCATCGTCACGCATCTCATCGATTTCGGCACGACGCGCTTCGAGATGGGGTTTGCGTCGGCGATTGCGACCGTACTGTTCATCCTGATGGTGGGAACCAACCTGATCGTCCAAAAATTGCTGCGCAAGGTAGGTGAGTAGACGCGTGAGGGTTACATACGAACTTCCGAAAAAACGGGACGGACGCCTGCTGAACGTCAGGCTTAAAGCTCGCAGCAAACGGGTAAACCGCTCGTTTATGGGCACCTTCTCCCTGTTTGCGCTGCTGGCGGTGTTCGGCGCTTTCATGGCGCTGCCCCTGGTGTACGCCATCAACAACGCGTTCAAGCCGCTGGACGAAATTTTTCTGTTCCCGCCGACGCTGTTTGTCCGCAATCCCACATGGAATAACTTTTCCGATTTGATCAATCTGCTCGGCCAGTCCTGGGTACCGTTCTCGCGGTATATCTTCAATACGGTTTTCATAACCGGGGTCGGCATTGTCGGTCATGTGATCTTTGCATCCGCCGCGGCTTATCCGCTGGCCAAACACAAGTTTCCGGGCAAGGTATTCCTGTTCCAGGTCGTCGTGCTCTCGCTGATGTTCACGCCGGTCGTTACGGCAACGCCGAATTATATGATCCTGTCTTGGCTGGGGCTCATTGACACCTACTGGGCCGTCATTATACCGGCTTTCGGCTATTCGCTAGGGTTATATCTGATGAAGCAGTTCATGGAACAGATACCGGATGCCCTGCTGGAGGCGGCCAAAATCGACGGAGCGAGCGAATACCGGATCTTCTGGTCCATCGTGATGCCGAACGTGAAGCCGGCGTGGCTCACGCTGATCATATTGCTGTTCCAGATCCTGTGGGGAACCGACGGCAACGGCTTTATTTACAGCGAACAGCTTAAGACCCTGCATTATGCATCCAATCAGATCATTCTGGGCGGTATTTCCCGGGCCGGCGCAGGCGCGGCCGTGGCAGTCATCCTGATGAGCGTGCCGATTGTGCTCTTTCTGTTCTCGCAGAGCCGGATCATCGAGACGATGGCGACCTCCGGGATGAAGGATTAGGGGAGGGGATCAGATGTCAGCGAAAAAATGGTTGCTTACTCTCGCGGCGGCCTCCCTGCTGCTTACCGGCCTGATGCCGGGGAGCGTCTCCGCCAGTGCTCCGTACGAGAGCTATATCTACAATTATTGGGAGGAAACGGTTGCCGTGCCTGCCGCTTATTTGCCGGAACGCGCCGTTACGGGGAAGGAGCTGGGCATTGGGGATTTTTTGGATCCGAGCGATATGCATGTGTCGGAAGCCGGAAACATCTACGTGCTGGACAGCGGCAACAAACGGATCGTCGTCCTGGACGACACGTGGAACGTGATCCGGGTGATTGATTCTTTCATGAACGAAGGGAAAGAGGACGGTTTTGCAAATCCTGCCGGCATCTTCATTGACGGGGATGAGCAAATCTATGTTGCGGATACGGACCATCAACGGGTTGTCGTGTTGACGGCGGAAGGGGCGCTTGTCCGTATCATGGAGCAGCCGGAGTCGGATGTGCTGCCTCAAGGCTTTCAATTCATTCCCCTGAAAGTAGCGGTGGATGAAGCCAAACGGGTATTCGTTGTCGCCCGCGGCGTTTACGAAGGCATTATGCAGTTCGAGGAGGACGGTACCTTTCTCGGCTACGTCGGAACGATTAAGGTAAAGCGCGATTATGGCGATTATTTCTGGAGATTGGTATCGACGAGCGCGCAGAAAGCCCAGATGAAACTGTTCATCCCGACCGAGTTCTCCAATCTGGATATGGACGGCAAGGGGTTCGTTTATGCCACGAATATTGACGTGGGATCCAGGGAACCGATGAAACGCCTCAATCCGTCGGGAGAGGATGTGCTAAAGCGCTTCGGCTACTTTCCGGTTGCGGGAGATATTTATTATCGAAGAACGGTGGGGCCATCCAAGTTCGTTGATATTAAGGTGCTCGGCGACGGGATGTACAGCGCGCTGGACTCTACCCAAGGTCGCGTCTTCACATACGACGAGACCGGCAATCTGCTGTTCGTATACGGCGGCATCGGGAATCAGCTGGGCCTGTTTAAGACGCCGGCGGCGATTGAACGGCTCGGAGACCGTCAGCTTGTGCTGGACCGGGGAAAGGCAAGCATCGTCATGTTCGAGCCGACCGAGTTCGGGGAGCAGGTTAACCTTGCCGTCCGCCATCATTACCGGGGAGAAGACGCGGAGGCGGAGAGGTATTGGGAACGGGTTCTTCAGCTCAATGCGAACTATGACATCGCTTATATCGGCATCGGGAAAGCGAAGCTCATGAAGGGGGAGAACAAGGAAGCCCTTAAGTATTTTGAGCTGGGCATGGACCGCAAGAATTATTCCGTGGCGTATAAACGATATCGCAGGGAGGTCATGAAGGAGCATTTCGGCACCTTTTTATCGGCAGGGACCGGGGGCCTGCTGCTCTACGCGGTCTATCGAACGGTAAGATACCGAAAGCAGAGGAGGGCAGGAAAGCATGAAGCAGGACTATCTTAAATTCCCCCTTCATTTGATCGTTCACCCCTTCGACGGATATTGGGACCTGAAGTACGAAAACCGGGGACGGCTCGGGGTCGCTTATCTCGTATTGGCGCTCGTGGTCATTGCTATGATTCTGCAGCGGCAGTATGCGGGATTTCTGGTCAACTACAATGATCCGCGGACGCTGAGCAGCATCGACGAACTGATATTTATCGTCCTCCCGTTCTTCCTGTGGTGCGTCTCTAACTGGTCGGTCACCACGCTCATGGGCGGTGAAGGGAAGTTTAAGGAGATCGTGATGGCCAGCGCATATGCCCTCATTCCGATGGTTCTGATCTATCCGCCCATGACGCTGGCGAGCCGGTTCATGGTCCAGGAAGAGACCGTGTTCTATTATCTGCTAACGACGGTAGCAGCGATCTGGTTTATCGGGCTGCTCTTTGTCGGCACGATGACGGTCCACCAATACTCGGCCGGCAAAACGGTCGTCACGATGTTTCTGAGCCTGATCGTCATGGGCATTATCGTATTTCTGGGCACGCTCGTCCTGAGCATGCTGCAGCAGATTTACACGTTCGTTGTCAACGTTTACCGAGAGATCATTTTCAGGCAATAAGGAGGCCGTGGGCCGTGAAAAAAAGAAAATGGCTGTACACGGTGCTTGCATGTACCGTTATAACGTGCATGGCTGCGGGCTTTCTGATCTACGTGAACCGGGGAGCGCCGGCGGTCGACGTCGCTGCGTACAGTAATGCGGCGGCCGAGACGGCGCAAGGCAGGGAGCTCTCCGCCCTGAACGATTTGACAGGCGGCGTGCCCGGCATGGATCTGGTAGCGGAAACGGAGGCGCTTGCGCTGTACTATCATCCGGACACGACCGAGGTCGCGGTGCGGGATAAGCGGAGCGATACGGTATGGTACAGCAATCCGCCAGACCGGATGGAGGACGGAATTGCTTCGCCTTTCGAGAAAGAAGTGCTGTCTTCGCAATTGACGCTGACGTTCCGCGATGGGATCGGCACGCTTGAGACTTATCCGAATTATACGTGGAGCGTTTTGAACGGGAACTATACGGCGGAAGCCTTGGACAACGGCGTTCGCGTCACGTATACGCTGGGAGATGTCTCGCTTGGAATCGACGCCTTGCCGAAATACATCTCGCAGGACCGGCTGCAGGAGAAGGTGGTCAGCAAGCTGGATGCGTCATTGGCCAGATACGTGCAGGCCCGGTATTACCCCATGAAGGATAACCCTGCGATGCTGGAGCGCCTGGACGACCAGATCAAGAAAGAGCTGGTTCTGAAAAAAATGCTGGGCGCTTTCGAGCAGGCGGGCTACACCGCGGAGGATCTTGCCTATGATAACGAAGCGGGCGGAGGGGCCGCCGCAAGCGCCTCTTCGAAGCCGCAGTTCAAGATTCCGCTCGAATACCGGCTGGAAGAGGATTCGCTTGTCGTTACGATACCGCTTGACCAGGTAACGGAAAGCGAGAGTCACCGCCTGCGCAGCGTGGAGCTGCTTCGCTATTTCGGCGCGGCGGGAACGAAGGCCGAGGGTTATATGCTGGTGCCGGACGGCAGCGGCAGCCTGATCCACCTGAATAACGGCAAAGTGAAGGAAGAACAGTACGTGCAGCGCATATACGGCACCGATCCGAATCATAACAGCAGCAGCCGCGGACAGGTGGCCGAGCAGGCGCGAATGCCCGTGTTCGGCATGAAGAACGGGGACGGAGGCTGGTTTGCCGTGATTGAAGAAGGCGACGCCATCGCGAGCGTGTCCGCGGACATCGGCGGGAAGCAGAATTCGTACAATCATGTATTCAGCAGCTTTGCCGTGCGCGGCGAGGATATGCTGGAGCTTTACACCGGAAGTACGGTGCAGGAAATCCAGCTGTTGAATGACAAGCTGTACAACGGGAAGCTGTCCGTCAAATACCGTTTCCTGTCTGGTGAAGAGGCCAGCTACTCCGGCATGGCCCGCTTGTATCAGGAAACGCTTGCGAAGGAAAGCAAGCTGGTTCCCCTGGAAGAAGCGGAGGGCATTCCGTTCTATCTCGATATGCTGGGAAGCGTGGATAAACGGAGATCTTTTCTGGGCGTACCGTATGATGCCGTCGTCTCGATGACCACCTTCGAGCAGGCAGGCGAGATCGCCGCTCTTCTGCATGGCGAGGGCATCGCCAATCTCCGGATGCGTTACCTCGGCTGGTTTGGCCAAGGCGTCCATCACAAAACCCCGGTGAAGGTAAAGACGGACAGCGTTGTCGGAAACGCCGCCGACCTGAAGGCACTGTCCAAGCAATTGCAGGACGCCGGCGGCGGGCTGTATCCGGATGTTGCGTTCCAGCATGTCTACCATGACGATGGTGCGTTTACGCCGTCATCCGATGCCTCCCGTTTCGTGACCAGGGAAACGGCAGCGCTGCATCCGTTTGACCGGAACACGAACCGGATGAACTCGTATTACGGCACGTACAACCTGATGTCGCCGGCGAAGCTTCCCTATTACGTGGAGCGATTCACAGGGCAATATGAACGGTTTGGCACGGGGGCCGTGTCATTGCGGGACCTGGGCGATGTCCTGAGCTCCGATTACCGGGTGCAGCGGGTGGTTTTCCGGGAAACCGCGAAGTTTATCGTGACCGATCAGCTGAAGGCGCTGCACGAGGCATACCCGGATACGATGGTTTCCGGTGCTAATGCTTACAGCTGGCCATATGCGGGCCACTTGCTCGATGTCCCGACGTCGAGCAGCGGATTCGGGCTGACGGATGAAGCCGTGCCGTTTTATCAAATGGTCATTCACGGCTACCTGGATTATGCGGGAGCAGCAGTCAATAACCTGAATGAACAACATTTGCGCAAAGCGCTCCTGCAGTCGCTGGAATTGGGAACGGCTCCGCATTTCCTGTGGTCTTATGAACAAAGCTCGAAGCTGAAGTATACGCGTTTCGATGACATGTACTCCACCCATTACAAGGATTGGTTCGAAGAAGCGGTGTCCTTGTACCAAGAGCTGAACGAGGTGCTGGCGCCGATCCGGACGCAGCGAATGGTGGAGCATAAGCGGCATGAAGACGGCGTGGTGGAAGTAAGGTACGAGAACGGCGCCTCGATTCTGATCAATTATACCGATCAAGCGGTTAATGTTAACGGGATCCTGGTGGAACCTCAAAATTACGCTGTAGGTGGTGACCGGGCATGAAAATGAGATTGTCCCTGACTCAGAAAAGATCCATGCTCGGCCTCCTCTTCATCGCGCCATGGCTGATCGGCTTTATCTTTTTGTTCGCCGGGCCTCTGTTTCAGTCCATTTTGTTCAGCTTCAGTAAATTGAACATCTCTCCCACGGGCTATGAGCTGGAGCCGGTAGGTTGGAGCAATTTCAACACCGCGCTGTTCGTGGACGCGAACTTCAACCGGATCTTGACGGAGTCGATACTGGGTATGGTGGTGGACGTTCCGCTGATCCTGTTTTTCAGTCTGTTTTCGGCCGTTCTGCTGAATCAGAAATTCCGGGGGAGAGCCCTTGCGAGAGCGATCTTCTTCCTGCCGGTCATCCTGGCGTCAGGCGCGATTTCGGCAGCGGAAACCTCGGGTCTGATCAATCTGGTCGGAAATGCGACGGTGGCGGAGGAGCTTGGGCAAGCCTCCGGGCAGTTCAATGTGCTATCGATGGTGCGCATCTTATCCGAAGCCGGATTTCCCATTACCGTAACCGAGTATATTATCGGGGCGGTCATGAGGATCTACGATATTATCAGCAGCTCGGGCGTGCAGATTCTGATCTTCCTTGCCGCCCTGCAGGCCGTCCCGGGCTCGATGTACGAGGTCGCGAAGATTGAAGGGGCTACCGCTTATGAATCGTTCTGGAAAATCACCTTTCCGATGGTGAGCCCGCTCATCCTGACGAACATGATTTATACCATCATCGATTCGTTCGCGGACAGCACCGTGACCCGAACGATTTATGAGACGGCCTTCAAAACGCAGAATTTCGGGCTCAGTGCCGCGATGGCGTGGCTGTATACCATCGTTATCAGCTTGCTGCTGGTATTGATGGGAATCATCGTCTCAAGGAAAACCTTTTATCAAAACTAATGGCAAAGAGATTCCTGGCTGACGGGTGCAGGAAAAAAAGGAGGTCCTTATGGCATCGATTCGGGATCGCTCGGACGAAACGGCTCAGGAACGACTGAACCGGTTCAAGAACAAGGCGCTGCCGATTCTGTGGGCGGCGTTCCGCTATCTGCTGATCATCGGCATCACATTCATCATCATCTATCCGATCATCACCAAGTTCTCCGTCGCGTTCAAAGACAAACAGGATATTTATAACCCGACGATTTACATGATTCCGGTGCATTTCACATTGGATAATTTCAAGATCGTGCTCGACCTGCTGGATTATTGGCCGCTGCTGCTGAACACGATGATTTACGTATTCATCACGATGCTGCTGACCACGATGTCGACGGCTCTTGCCGGGTATGGTTTTGCCAGGTTCACCTTTCCGGGAAGCAATCTGCTGTTCGGCCTGGTGGTGCTGACGATCCTGATCCCGATGAGCACGCTGATGGTGCCGATGTATTTGCATTTCCGCAGCTTTGACATTCTGGGGCTGGTACACTTGTTTACCGGAAAAGAGGGCATCAACCTGCTGAACAGCTACTGGCCATCGATCATCACTTCGGCCACGGCCACCGGGCTTAAGGCCGGACTGTTCATTTATATCTTCCGCCAATTTTTCCGGGGGCTGCCGAAGGAGATTGAGGAGGCGGCGCTGATTGACGGGGCAGGCGGGATTAAGACGTTTTTTGCAATCATGCTTCCCAATGCGATTCCGCCGCTCATTACGGTGACGCTGTTCTCATTCGTCTGGCAGTATAACGACACCTTCTATACCTCGCTCTTTATGAGCGAACAATCCCTCATGCCGCTGAAGATCGCTTCGCTGCCGGCGGACGCCAACCAGTTTCTCCCGGCTCTGATGGGGCTCGGTTCATCGGCCAAGGCCGATCCGAACTACGTGGCGCTTGTAGTGGATACGGGGATATTGCTGGCCATTCTGCCGCTAATCGGATTGTATCTGTTCGTGCAGCGCCATTTTGTGGAGAGCGTGGAGCGTACAGGGGTTGTCGGGTAGAGGCTGCTGAGGATGGATGTCGTGTTGCAGGATAGGTATCATATCGCAGGATAGATGCCATGTGCGCAGGATGAGTGCGGGGCGTGGATCAGGTATCGTGCTTGCCTGATAGGTATGCTGCAGGAATTGGGCTGTGCCATTTGGGTTACGGTGAAGGAAATTTGTAGGTTCTTTCATCCATAAGGCAATTACAGGATAGGAGTGAATCGCATGACAAAAGCAAGCAGCACCCGCTATGAGGTCCAGCCGGACTTGATCAACCCGGCCGCTTCCGATGAAGCAAAACGGTTAATGGGTTATCTGTGCAGCATTTACGGCAAACGGATGCTGACCGGGCAGCAGATTGGCGTTGTGTCAACGCCGGAGTTCGAGATGATCCACGAGGTCACGGGCAAATACCCGGCCGTGGGCGGGTTCGATTTCATGAATTACTCCCCATCCCGGGTGGAGCGCGGGGCCGAGCGTCAAGATACGGATCTGGCGATGAAGTGGTGGGACCGCGGCGGGATCGTGACCTTCTGCTGGCATTGGAATGCCCCGAAGGATCTGATCGATTTGCCGCCGGACCGGACCTGGGGCCGAGGCTTTTACACCAATGCGACAACCTTTGATATCGCACGAGCGATGTCGGAGCCTTCGTCGGAAGAGTATGGCCTTATCATCCGGGATATCGATGCGATCGCTGCCGAGCTCAAGCGTCTGCAGGATGCCGGCATTCCGGTGCTGTGGAGACCGCTTCACGAGGCCTCCGGCGGATGGTTCTGGTGGGGAGCCAAAGGCCCCGAGCCTTGCATTGCGCTCTGGAAGCTGATGTACGAGCGCATGACGCATCACCACGAATTGAACAACCTGATCTGGGTATGGAACGGGCAACACAAGGATTGGTATCCGGGCGATTCCTACGTCGATATCATCGGGGAAGACATTTATCCGCCTGCCCGGGATTACGGCTCTCAATCCGAGCGGTTCCGCACGGCTTTATCGTATACGGATACGGCAAAAATCATTGCCCTGACCGAGAACGGCGTCATACCCGACCCCGATCTCATGCAGGAGGACGGATGCCCGTGGGCATGGAATTGCACATGGTATGGAAACTTTGTGTTCATAGGGGAAGGAAATAACCGGAGGTATTCCGAAGAGTATACGGATGAGTTGCAGCTGATCCGCACCTATCATCATCCGTTTACGGTCACGCTGGATGAACTTCCGGATCTGAAAGGCCGACGGCCTGATCTGTAAGGCATGCCAATTATAGGCCGCTGCCGCTCGCCGGGAAGCTGATCGTAGAGTGGAGAACGAGCTGAAGTGCGAAAGAAGCCACGTCTGTTTGAAGTATGACCCGAACCGCATCAAAATCAATATATAGAGATGGAGAGAGACTATCATGAATTTTAACGTTATGACTTTAAATCAATGGAAATTCAAAGCGTGCGACGAATCCAAGTGGCTTCCGGCCCAGGTGCCGGGCTGCGTTCATACCGACCTGCTGAAGAATGGCATCATCCCCGATCCCTTCTACGGGACGAATGAGCATGACCTGCAGTGGATCGATAAGAAGGATTGGGAATATGAGACGTCGTTTGATTTGGATTCGAATCTGAGCGCCCAATCCCGCATCGAGCTCGTATTCGACGGATTGGATACTTACGCCGATGTGTTCGTGAACGGGGCCAAGGTGCTTTCCGCCGATAATATGTTTCGTTCATGGCGGATCGATGTGAAATCGCAGCTCAAGGATTCGGGAAATGTGATTAAGATCCGCTTCCGTTCCCCTATCCAGGAGGATCTGCCGAAGCTTGAGAAGCTCGGATATCCGCTGCCTGCTTCGAATGACCAGTCCGAGGTTGGCGGTATGGGCGACCAGAAAGTGAGTATTTTTGCCCGGAAAGCGCCTTATCATTACGGCTGGGATTGGGGACCGCGCTTCGTGACCAGCGGGATCTGGCGGGAGGCCAGGCTCGAGGCTTGGTCCGAAGTCAGGCTGGATGATTTGTTTATTCGCCAGGATGAGGTTACGGCAGAAATGGCCAGGGTTACGGCCGTTGCCACCATTGCAGCGGAGCAAGCTTGGCAAGGCGTGCTTCGGGTAAGTGCAGGCGGCCAGACATGGGAACAGAATGTTCGGCTGGAGGAAGGCCGTCATTCGGTTGAATTGAGCCTTGAACTTGCCGAGCCGAAGCTGTGGTGGTGCCGCGGCCTGGGCGAGGCCCATCTGTATTCGTTCCATGCCGAGCTGGCGGAAGCAGAACGGACCGTTGCGGAGACAAAGGTTCGAACCGGCCTGCGCAGCGTCAAGCTGGTACGGGAACAGGATAGCCGCGGCACGTCCTTTTACATCGAGCTCAACGGCACGCCTGTGTTTGCCAAGGGAGCGAACCATATCCCGAACGACAGCTTCATAACGGAAGTGACGGCGGAACGCTATCGCCATGAAATCGCGTCCGCAGCGGAATCGAACATGAACATGCTGCGCGTATGGGGCGGCGGTATTTATGAAGAAGACGTCTTTTACGATCTGTGTGATAAATACGGGCTCATGGTATGGCAGGATTTCATGTTTGCTTGCAGCATGTATCCAGGCGACGAGGCATTTCTGGAGAACGTGCGGCTGGAAGCGGAGGAGAACCTCGTCCGTCTGCGGAATCATCCGAGCATCGTGCTCTGGTGCGGCAACAACGAGATTGATTCCGCTTGGGCGCACTATGAAGAGAAGGGCGGCTGGGGCTGGAAGCAGGACTATACCGAGGAGCTCCGCGAAAAGATCTGGAGCGACTACGAAAAGGTATTCCACGAAATTCTTCCTGAGGCCGTAACCGGTTATGCTCCGGGAGCGGAGTATTGGCCTTCCTCCCCGCTGGTATCGCTCAGCCATGACAAGGAGCAGCATGCCAATCCTTCCACGACGAGCGGGGATATTCATTACTGGGGCGTGTGGCATAACACGGAGCCGTTTGACAATTACAACGTTTACGTCGGCCGATTTATGAGCGAATACGGGTTCCAGTCATTCCCGGAACCGAAGACGGTGCGGACATATGCGGAAGATCGCGATATGGAGCTGGAGTCGAAGGTCATGCTGGCTCATCAGAAGAACGGTGCCGGCAACCGCTTGATCAAGAGTTACATGGATCAATATTATAACGAGCCGAAGGATTTCGAGGCTTTCCTGTACATGAGCCAGATCCAGCAGGGCGAAGCGATGAAGACGGCGATTGAAGCCCACCGCCGCAACAAGCCGTATTGCATGGGCACGCTGTATTGGCAGATGAACGACTGCTGGCCGGTCGCTTCGTGGGCAGGCATGGATTATCTCGGCAGATGGAAGGCGCTGCAGTACGTGGCCAAGCGCTGCTTCCGGGATGTCAGTCTCTCGGTCGAATCCAAGGAACAAGAGATTCGGGTTCATCTCGTATCCGATATTTCAGAAGCGGTTCAGGGCACGCTGAAGGTTCAGTTATTCGATTTTAACGGAAAAGAGCTCTACGGATCCGAGCAGCCGATCCGTGCGGAAGAGCAAGCATCGCTCGTTGTATTCCGGGCTGCGGCCGATGAGCTGCTCCGCGGACATGATCCATCCGAGGTCGTGCTGCTGGCGCAATGGCTTCAGGATGGAGTCGTGGTTGACAGCAAAACATTCTATTTCGTGAATGACAAGCATCTTCGTCTGCACAGTCCGGCCATCAGCGTAAAAGAAGTCGAAGGAAGCGATGGTACGGCGTTTGTGCTGGAGAGCAACGTGCTTGCCCGCCACGTATGGCTGTCCGCCGAAGCGGAAGGCTTCTACAGCGATAACTTCTTTGACCTGATTCCGGGCATCCCGGTGACCGTATCCTTCAGCCGCCGAGATAACGGAGAGCAGGCATTTATACCAGGCAAGCCGGGCCGGGCCGAGGTTCGGTCCATGGCCGATTGCATCGATCCGTCAATGGTGCTGACGGTTTAATTCATCCTGCAATCAATCGCTAAAAAGAGCCGCCCCTACAACCGATTCTGGTGCAGGGGCGGCTTTGTTAGTCTTTAATGGAGCCAAGAATTTGATACTGAAACGGCAAACCATTTCTTTGTCGGCTTCATCATAAGCCGGGGATCCCGGGGGGCGACACCTTGATATCGACATACCTTTATTCTGTGATAAAGAGTATGCCGAGAGTTTCTGATACGGGTCGGATGGGGTCAGATGTCAGCAAACGAAAAGAAGTCCGGCATGCTGCTATCAGTTATTCTAGGTTGGTACACATCCTGTTGGACATGCTCATACCCATAAGCAAAGATCAGGAAGGAGACGGATCATGAAAAAACAAGTTTTGTTCATTCATAGTGCCGGCCCGCAAGGCAACGGCCAAGGAAGCAGTGGCTTGATCGCCCATTTACAAGAACGGCTCGGTGAAGCTTATCATGTCTTATCTCCCGGCATGCCGGATCCGGATTACGCTCTATGGAAAGCGCGGATTGCCAATGAAATCAAGGCATTGAATGGAGAGGTGCTGCTGGTAGGTCATTCCCTCGGCGGCTCCGTGCTACTGAAATATCTTTCGGAAGAAGACTGCCAGCTAACCGTCTCTGGACTGTTTTTGATCGCCGCCCCCTATTGGGGCAAAGACGATGATTGGCGGAGTGAAGATTTTAGATTGCCTGATTCTTTCGCCACCATGCTGCCTCGCATATCCAGTCTGTACCTGTACCACAGCCGCCACGATCCCGTGGTGCCTTTCGCGCACGCTCAGCACTACGCGAAGCAACTCCCCCAAGCTGTCACCCGAGAATACGAGGGCGACGATCACTATTTCTGCGAGGGCTTGCCCGAGCTTGTAGATGATATCAAGCGCCTGTAATCCAAGGCATCATTCTTGGTAAGCCCCCCGTATATGTTAATTACAGGGGGGATTCCTCTCACTCCCCCCTCCCCAAAAAAAAAGGCGAGAGTAGCTGCGCCGCGGCTATCATTCGTCCCTTTTTATGGCTAATGTGAGATGTATCGAAACATGAGCTAACAACGGACTACTTAAGGTAGTGCTCCAGCGGAGAAGGCGGAATGATTCTGGAGAAGCGAAGCGGTCTCCTTTGCCCCCGGATTTCTACTTTGGCCCATTCATTCATAGAAATCTGGGGGCAACAGAGATCGGAAGAATCATCCGCATGCGGAGCGATGCAAAGAACTACCCGTTCCATTGCGATGCTATTGGAGCAAGAAGTGGCGCATATAAACCTCGCATCAAAAAAAGACGACATCAGCTTTTCGCTAATGTCGTCCTCTTTTTTACTTGCTCGCTTTATATGCGCTCAAGAATTCCTTCACCTTCGCCGGATCGGCTACCAGCTCGTTGCCGGTTTTGACGATTGGGCTGACGGTGGAGTAGGCTTTGATTTTGTTGTTGTTGTAGTAGGCCAGGATCTCATCCTGGTTGATCGAGTAGAGCACCGCTCTTCTCAGATCGTCGCTTGTTGCCACATCACGGTTCTTCGTGTTGAACAGCAGGTAGGATACGGCGTTGCTTTCGATCGTTTGCAGCTTCAGCTTGCTGTCGCCTTTCACTACGTCGTATTTCGTTTCAGGCACGCCGTAGTACAGGTGGATTTCGCCGCTGCGCAGTGCGGAAAGCGTGCTGTCCGCATCTTTGATAAAGCGTACTTTCACTTGCTCGATTTTCGGTTCGTGCTCCGTGCCCTTCATGTAGCCAGGGTTTTTGAAGAAGGTGGCTTCATAGTCATTCTTGGAAGACAGGATATACGGACCGCTTGCATACAGCGTGTTGTTGTATTTATCGCCTTCGGTTACCGTGTTCTGGTCGCCGTAAGGAATGTCTTTGTTCACGTCGAATTTCTCAACGTCATACGTATTGATGGATTCAACTTGCTTCTTCGATACGATACCGGCCGATTGGTGAGCCAGGTAGTTCAATACTTGCGGGAACGGCTCGGTTGTCGTCAATTTGATGACTTGGTATTTGCCGTCTTTCGTGCTTGCTTGATTCTTGTCGTCGACAAGGGAAGCGATCTTGGTATCCAAGTCGGCTTCCAGCGCTTCCTTGACGCTTTCGCTGCCGCCGGAAACCTTGGTGTTTTCCAGCACGCTCAGGTCGGTTACGGCTTCAACGGTATTGATGTGCTCGTGAAGCGTGTAGGTACGATGATCAGGCACCGAATTTTTGTCTTTCGCTCTGTTCATGGAGAAGATGACATCGTCCGCGCCTACGCGCTCGCCGGAATCTTCCGCTTTTTTGTTCGTGATTTTTGCAAAGTTAATGTCGTCTCTAAGAATGAAGTAGTACTCCGAGTTGCCTTCGCCGATGGCATGGTTATAAGACAGCGAGCCTTCGGACGTGATCTTGTCATCATCGGTCAGGTTGATCAGACGTACGTTCATGTTGGTGTTGATGATGTTAATGGAACCGTCGTTGCCCTTGATCGGGTCAAGCGAAGTCAGTTCAGAGATCGATTGGGACAGAATCAGCGGCTGCGTCGCACGCTTGGATTGGTCTTTGAAATCAACGGCTTCCCAAGGCAGGGAACGGGATTTCGAAAGACGAACGGAATTCTCGTCCAGCACATCCTTGTTGAACGCTTGGCTCTTCAGGGAGATGTACAATGGAGCGATGTAAGCTTTGTCCGTTACCAGACGTTGTTCGAGCTGCTTGTAAGTCTCAACGGCGTCTTCCGGCGTTTGCGTGGCCGCTTGGTCGATCAGCTTGTCCACTTCCTCGTCAGACATAATGCTGTAGTCGCCGCCGGTTTTGAACAGGGAACGAACGGCATAGTCAGGGTTACCCGTTACGGTTGTCCAGCTGGACAGCGCGATGTCGTAATTGCCGGCATCCTGCTGTGCCTTGAAGCTGCCGTAGTCCGGCTGCAGATTCAGCTTCACGTTGAAGCCGTTCTTGGTGAGCTGGTCGCGAATGATGTTGACATCGGATTCGTTAGAGCTCATGCCAAGCAGTTCGATATTAACAGCGGATGTGTCTGTAGCTGTATCCGCTGGTTCTTGCTGATTTTGCTGTGCATCATCTTTGGTTGTTACGTTGCATCCGGCCAGTACGATGACCAGCGAGAGGAACAATAACAGCAAGGAACTCTTTTTCATTGGTGATACCCTCCTGAGTTGTATATATATAAAATATTTTTTGAAACCAATGTTAGTGTGCCAATGGCACGAAAAGCTTTAATCCAGCTTCGGATCGAGCGCATCCCGCAGTCCGTCGCCCAGAAAGTTGAAGGACAGGACAAGCGCGATGATGGCCAGACCCGGATAAATCGCCAGGTACGAATGCGTCTCAAGGTACGTGCTTCCGATCTTCAGGATATTCCCCCATTCCGGGATATGCGGCTCGACGCCGAGACCCAGATAACTCAAGCTGCTCGTCGAGATGACGGCTGCACCAATGGTTAACGTCGACTTGACGATCATGGGCGCGAGTGAGTTGGGAACGATATGCTTGAAAATAATCGAAAAATTGCTCGAGCCGAAAGCTCTGGCCGCATCGACGTACTCAAAGGTGGAGACCAGGAGCACATTCGCCCTCATGGTTCTTGCATAAGTCGGTATAGCCCCTACGCTGAGCGCCAGAATGAGGTTGACGGTATTGGCTCCGAATGCGGCAATGATCGCAATGGCGAGCAGGATGCCCGGAATGGCGTACAGCACGTCCAGCAATCGCATGATGACGTTGTCGGTATGGCGGCCATAGTAGCCGGAGACGGCACCGAGAATGCCGCCGATGACAACCGGAATCGCCGTAGAAGCGAATCCGACGATCAGCGAGATGCGGGCCCCGAATACGATCCGGGAGAACAAATCCCGGCCGAAGTTGTCCGTACCGAAGGGGTACGCCAGGCTTGGCGGCTGCAGGATGGCGCTGTAGTTGTTATCGATCGCAATGCTGTAATCGAAGGTAAACAGACTGGTCACCGACAGGCAGAACAGGAAGATCACGAAGAACAGTCCGGACATGGCCGTCGAATTGGCAGTAAGCTTTACCCATACGTCGCCCCAGCGGGTCATCGCGGGATTGCCGTTCTTGCGGATCTTCGCAAGAAGGTTGATGCCGAGCACCAGAGCAAAAATATTGCCCGTTGCCGCAGTCAGAATGATCGGAAAAGCAAGCCAGGTCAATGCCGGATGCGCATAATTCGATTTTACGTACCTGGCAACGAGGATAAGCGCAATCAGCTGAATGACGGCTATAACCAAAAGCACGGCCATGGCCGGCAGGAACGTATTCGAGACGTAAGGCTTGAACAGATTCAGCGCCGATATCGCGATGGCAAACAGCTGGGTTAACAGCATGTAAACGGCGATCGTATATTCGGGAGGCTTCTGTTTTTTGATCAGATTGAAACCGAACGTGACGGTAAACAGATTCCCCGTAACGATGCTCAGCAGCTGAACGTAACCCAGGATCCTGGTCGAGCGCCGGATTTCTCCGTCCCTTTGAAGATCCCTTCGGATCAGCAGCGTAATGATGATCTGTATGATCGTAAACAGTGCATATGCCGCAAAGGCGGTGAACACCCACGGTTTAATGGTTCCCCCAGTGAAATCAAAGCTGTTCAGAAGCAGGATCACCGTTAAGGTCAGAGAGATAACCCATGTGAAGCTGGCTTGACTGTACTCGTGTGAGGATTTCAGCTGGTGTTTGGTTTCTTGTTTGGAAAGAAGCTTCTTAATCATGAGTACACCTGCTTTAGTATTGTTTCATCTTGGATCTGATCCGTGGATCGAAGAATGCGTACAAGATATCGATGATGACGTTCACCAGCGATATGGTGATAGCGGTGTAAACCACGCCGCCCATGATGGCCGGGATGTCAGGGATAAATTGTTTATCCACGATGTAGCTGCCGATACCGCTGATGTTGAACACCTTCTCCGTAACGGCGGAACCGCCGAGCATCCCGCCGAACTGAAGTCCGATGACGGTAATGATCGGAATGATGGCATTGCGGACAGCATGCTTCATCAGAATGGTGCGCTTGCCGAGCCCCTTCGCTCTGGCTGTGATCATATAATCTTCATTAATGACCTCCAGCGTGGAGGAGCGCGTCATTCGGGCCACCGAAGCGGTAAGTCCCGTCCCGAGCACGATCACCGGCATGATCATGGACAGCCAGTTCTCCGGATTGAAGGTGGCGGGCAGCCACTGCAGCTTGATCGAGAAATTCAGAATGAAGATCAGTCCCTGCCAGAAGTTCGGAATGGACAGCCCGATCAGCGCGATGAACATAAACGTATAGTCAAAGAACGAATTCGGTCTCGTGGCCGAGATAATCCCGATCGGCAATGCGATCGCAATCGCGAGGATCAACGAAATGACCGTAAGGGTCAGCGTGATCGGAAACTTTCTGGCGATGCTGGAGGTAATCTCTTCGTTGCCCGAGAAGGATTTGCCGAGATCGAAATATGCGATGCCTTTAATGTTGTTCCACAGCTGCGTCAGATAGCCCTGATCGAGTCCGTGCATTTTGTTGAAAGCCGCGATCTGTTCCGGCGTTGCCGTCTCGCCCAATATGTTGGCCGCGGGGTTAAACGGCGACAAGTGAAGAATCGTAAAGACGAGGACCGCTACGCCAAAGATAACGAATACCGTCATCACGAGTCTCTCCAAAATATATTTCAGATAGGGATTGCTGTACAAAAAAATAAGGATGTACATCAGCAAGCCCGGAATAAGTGATATAATGAAGAACAACGGGTTCTCGATGAGAGAACCGAACGTATCGGCCAGAGTCAGCCGTTTGCGATTGTTCAGCTTCAGGTCCTTGGCGGTCCGATCCTTGAGGACTTCACGGAACCTTGCCTCTGCGATCTTGTCGACTTCCTGCCGGAGCTGAGCCTCGCTGATTTTTTGCTTGAAAAACTCATGCTTGCGTTTCTGCTGCTCCATCATCTCGGAGCGAAGGGCCTCCAGATATCCGGCGGCCAGCATCTCGCTGCGTATGCGGTTCTCAGCGGCCGCGTAGTCATCCTTCTTCCGCTGAACCAAATAAAATAGGAAGACCACGAGATTCACGGGCGCTCCCAGTAATAATAGTAAGTATCTATAAGAAGGATTCAGAAGGATCTTACTGTATGTGCTGCTTATCGAACTTATGAGTCTGTTTGGTCTTGCTGCTTCTGTCCCCCCCATAAGGTGCCTTTCCTCCTTGTTTCAAATTGCATTATTCCGAGTGATATAGTATATTTTATTTTAGCCTATTTTAAAAGTCAATAGATTATAAGAGTTGTAGAGTATATTACTTTAATGACATAAGCATAATGGCAGGTGAGCAGAGTTGGAACCGATATTGCAGGTTAAAAATTTGAGCGTGGCCTTTCAATCCCGTGATTCAGAATTTCACGCGGTACGTGGGGTCAGCTTTGAAGTGAAGAAAGGGGAGACTCTCGGAATCGTCGGAGAATCCGGGAGCGGCAAAAGCGTCACGGCACGCTCGATCATGCGGCTGCTGCCTTCCCCGCCTTCTTATATGAAGGATGGAGAGATCCTGTTCCTTGGCCAGAACCTGGCCGAGAAAAGCGAGAAGGAGATGGAAAGCATCCGGGGACGCGATATCGGGATGATTTTCCAGGATCCGATGACCTCGCTGAATCCGACCATCCGCATCGGGGAACAAATATCGGAAAGTCTGGTCAAACACCAGAAGCTGTCCAAGCAGGAAGCGAAGCAGCAGGCGCTTGAAATGCTCAAGCTGGTCGGCATCCCGAACAGCGAAGCGCGGTATAATCAATACCCGCACGAGTTCTCGGGCGGCATGCGGCAGCGGGTGATGATCGCCATCGCCCTGGCGTGCCGACCTGCGCTGCTGATCGCGGACGAGCCGACGACGGCGCTTGACGTAACGATTCAGGCCCAAATCCTCAATCTGATGAAAAATATGCAGGAGCGCTTCGGTTCCTCCATTATATTGATCACGCACGATCTCGGCGTCGTGGCAGGCATGTGCGACCGCGTGGCCGTGATGAAGGACGGCGTGATCGTGGAGACGGGAACGACGGAGGAAATCTTCGAGAATCCACAGCATCCCTATACCTTGAAGCTGTTAAACGCGCTTCCGCGCCTCGACGAGAAGAAGAAAGCGAAGCCGGCGCCGATCATCGTGCCAAGCACGGACTATAAAGGACCGCTGTTAGAGGTGAAATCCCTGAAGCAGTATTTTGATATGGGCAAAGGGAACGTGCTTAAAGCGGTGAATGATATCAGTTTTCATATTCAGGCGGGGGAGACCCTCGGGGTCGTCGGCGAATCCGGCAGCGGAAAATCAACGACGGGACGAGCCATCCTTCGACTTCATCAGCCGACGGGCGGAGAAGTGCTGTATCAGGGGATGTCCGTGAATCGCCTCTCCCCTTCGGAAATGAAGGCCATGCGGCGCCACATGCAGATGATCTTCCAGGATCCGTATGCTTCGCTGAATCCCAGATTGAAGGTCGTGGACATTATCGGCGAAGCGCTGGATGTCCATAAGTTAACCGGAAGCAAGCAGGAGCGGAAGAAGCGGGTCGAGGAGCTGCTGGATATGGTCGGACTGGATCCGGCTTATGCGACGCGTTACCCGCACGAGTTCTCCGGCGGCCAGCGACAGCGGATCGGGATTGCGCGGGCGCTGGCGGTAGAGCCGAAATTCATCGTGTGCGATGAGCCGCTCTCCGCGCTCGACGTGTCGATCCAATCGCAGATCGTGAAGCTGCTGGAGGAGCTGCAGCACCGTCTGGGCTTGACCTATCTGTTCATTGCGCACGACCTGTCGATGGTGAAGCATATCAGCGACCGCGTTGCCGTTATGTATATGGGCAAGATCGTCGAGCTCGCGGAAAGCGAGGAGCTCTACTCCAATCCGCAGCATGATTATACGAAGTCCTTGCTCGCGGCGATTCCGGTGCCCGATCCGAAGATCGAATCCAAGAAGAAACGGGTCCTGCTGGAAGAACGCACCGGAGAGGATAAATATAATCTGGAGCATTCCGAGCTTGTGGAAGTATCGGAGGGCCACTGGGTGGCCATGCCGACCGGAGCCTAATCGAATAGAACCTGTCCCGACCGGAGTCGGGGCAGGTTTTTTTATCCAAAAAAATGATCCGAATCGGCGATTTGCAGTGCTCATAAAAAGGAATTGAGGCCCTGCACGGCAAATATTTAAATGTTAGGAAGCGTTCTCACGATACATGAGCCTACGAATTTCCAAGTGTACGCACAATAGCAACATACCGATGAGGAGGAAGTGGAATGAATCGTTTGCAGCAAGGGGATGTCGTATTATTTCAAGGGGACAGCATTACGGATTGCGGTCGCGACCGCAACTTTTCCGGCAGCTTGGGGAACGGCTACCCGCTATTGATCGACTCGTTGTTCGGCATGAAATTTCCTGAGTTGAACGTTACCTTTTTGAATCGAGGGATCAGCGGAAACCGGGTCGTCGACTTGAATAACAGATGGCAGGAGGATTGCCTGGACCTGAAGCCGGACTGGGTATCCATCTATATCGGAATCAACGACACTTGGCGCCGATATGATAGCGGGGACCCGACAAGCACCGAGGATTATAAAGCCGGGTACCGCAAATTGATCGAACGGACGAAAGAAGCGCTGGACGCCAAGCTGATTCTGGTTGAACCGTTCGTGCTGCCTCATCCGGAGGATCGGAGAGCTTGGCGCGAGGATCTGGATCCGAAAATTACGGCGGTCCGCGAATTGGCGGTGGAATACGGAGCCCTGCTGGTGCCGCTGGACGGATTGTTCGCTGCGGCGTCGGTACGGCGCGAAGCTGCCTTCTGGGCGCCGGACGGCGTGCATCCGTCACCGGCCGGACACGGCTTGATCGCGAAGGCCTGGCTTGAAACGATGGGCGTTTCTTTGGGCTAACGGTTGGTTTAGAAATGAAGCTGAATGTAACAAACGCTGGATGCACGGAATCCGTGCTCCTAATGGAAAGAGCTTGGGCGCGAATGTCGTGCCCGGAGCTCTTTTTTTATATGAGAATGGCAATAGGTATGAAATATGGGTTCGTGGCTGCCGATACAATTAGAAATGTTAGAAATCACTTTCATTTTTTTTGCGTATGTGGTGTAATGCATTAAAGCGAAAAAATAATGGTTGACGCCTCTTTTTAAATCCTATAGGATTACTTGTATTAATTAATATTCGTCTTTTTTACGGAAAACAGGGGGAGAGAGAACATGAAAGCCATGAAACATGTAAGGAAATTATCGGCGCTGGCGCTGGCGTTTGTGATCGTATTGACCGGATGCGCCGAATCGGGCAGCGGCGGCGGCAGCGGGTCGGGCAATCTGGCGGACAAGGTCGAGAACCTGCCGGCAGGCATTGCCGAGAAGGATCCGGTGAAACTGATGGTCGTTCGGAAAATCGGGGGCGATGACCATACGGCTCAATTTTTGGCTGGGGCGAAGCAGGAAGGCGAGGCACTCGGGTTTAAGGTGGATACCTTCTCGGCGAACGGAGACTCCGCCAAATTCCATGATGCGATCGCCCAAGCCATTGACAGCGACTACGATGGATTTATCATATCGCATGGCGACGATCCTGCATCGGTTCAGGACGTGAAGAAGATTACCGAAAAGGGAATTCCGGTCGTCACCTTCGACTCCTTGCCGGAGATCGGTGACATTGCAGGGGTGACCCAGACATCGCAGGATGACGAGCAGCTCGCGAAGCTGGCGTTGGACAAGCTGATTGAAGAGCAAGGGCCGGAGGCCAACATCGTTTACCTCTGGGTAGACGGCTTCCCGCCGATGGTGCGTCGTAATGCAGTATACCAGGAAACGCTGAAGAACAACCCGGGCATTAAGGAAGTGGAGCGTTTCGGCGTAGCGAGTGACCAGACTTCCTTGGAAACGCAAAACGCGGTATCCGCTATCCTGACGAAATATCCGAAGGGCGAAATCGATGCAATCTTCGCAACCTGGGATGCATTCGCCATCGGCGCGGCCAGAGCACTGGAGGAAGCGGGACGCAGCGAGGTTAAGATTTACGGCATCGACGTATCCAACGCGGACCTGGAGCTGATCCAGAAACCGGACAGCCCTTGGGTGGCTACCGCAGCCGTCGATCCGAAGATGATCGGCGCCATCAACGTTCGTTTGCTGGCGAAGAAGATTGCAGGCGAGGAAACACCTGCTACGTATAATCTGGAGCCTGTATTGATCGAGCGCTCCGGCCTTGAGGGTGCTACCGAAGCGGTCAACATGGTGAACCTGGCGGATATTATCCCGAGCTGGGGAACAAGCACGGAATTCGAAGAGGACTGGATGAAGGCATTGAAAGAAGCAGGCGGCAAATAAACAGCAATATTCATACAGGCGCTCTTGTCGGTCATCGATAGGGGCGCCCTATCCTATTTGAAGGGAAGAATACACTTGCGAAGCGTGATGGAGCCAACAACTGCCAGCTCGACCGACAATTCGGGAGCGGCACCCTTACTTCAAATGAAGCACATATCGATCTCTTTTCCAGGCGTTAAGGCGTTGACCGATGTTGATTTTCAGACGACCGCGGGGACGGCTCATGCGTTGATCGGAGCGAATGGCGCGGGAAAGTCTACCTTAATGAAGATCCTATCGGGAGCGTATACCCATTACGAGGGCGAAATCTGGATCAATGGGAGCAAGGCAGACATCCGTTCACCGAAGGAAGCAAAGGACCTGGGCATTCAGATCGTCTACCAAGAGGTGGATACGGCGCTCATTCCGAACCTGACGGTCGGCGAGAACATCATGCTCGACCGGACCGTTCACGATATGGGCAAACGGCACTTGATCCGCTGGAAGGAGCTCCATCGGGAAGCCGAATCGATTCTTGCGCGGATGAATATCCGGGTCCCGGTCAAAAAGCTGATTTCGGAGCTGACGCTGGCGGAGAAACAGATGGTGCTGATCGCCAGAGCCGTCTCCAAGCAGTGCCGCATTCTGGTGCTGGACGAGCCGACCGCGCCGCTCAGCCATAGCGAGACGGAGCAGCTGTTCAAGCTGGTGCGCAAGCTGAAGCAGGACGGAGTCGGCATTATTTTCATATCGCACCGGCTGCCGGAGCTGTACGAAATCTGCGACGACATCACGATCATGCGGGATGGTCTGCTGGTGAAGAGCGACCGCATCGCGAATATCGATCAGCCAAAAGTGGTGGAATACATGCTGGGCTCCAAGATGGATCAGCAGTTTCCCCATATCGAGCGAGACATCGGTCCTGCGCGGTTAGAGGTAAAGGGCATGTACGACCCGGGCAAAATCAACGGCGTTGATCTGTGCCTCCGCCAAGGGGAGATCGTCGGTTTGGCAGGCCTTGTCGGGGCCGGGAAAACCGAGCTGTGCCGGGCGATATTCGGGGCTTCCGGCACGTCAACCGGCGAGATGATACTGGATGGAAAAAAGCTGCGCATCCGCTCGCCGCATGATGCCGTGCGGAACGGCATTGCGCTCGTACCCGAGGAGCGCCGCCGGGAAGGCGTGTTCGTGGAAGAGCCGGTGTCCGTCAATTTAACGGCCGCGGTGCTGTCCCAATTTTCCAAATGGGGTTCCTGGCTAAGCTTTGGCAGGGAGAAACAGGCGGCGAGAGAGATGATCGAATCGCTCGGGATCAAAACTCCGAGCGAGAGAGCGCGGGTGAGAAACCTGTCCGGGGGCAACCAGCAGAAGGTGGCGATCGGCAAATGGCTGCTGGCCGACGCGGACGTGTATATTTTCGATGAACCGACCAAGGGCGTTGACGTTGGCGCGAAGCGGGATATTTTTAAGCTGGTGGCCGAGCTGGCCAAGCGGGGGAAATGCGTGCTGTACGCTACGAGCGAGCTGCCCGAGATCGTGGGCATCACCGACCGGGTGTATGTGATGTATGACGGCCGCATCACGAAGGAGCTGACAACGCGGTCAACGAATGAAGAGGAATTATTGCTTTACTGCACAGGAGGCGGGTTGACATGAATACAGCAAGACCTGTTAAGGAGAAGCCGGCGGCTAGCTTCGCATTCGATTTTCTATATAAATACGGCACGTTGATTACGGTATTCGTACTTATTCTCGTCTTCGGGACCGTTGCCGACAACTTTTTGAATACAAGCAACATTATTAACATTCTCCGTTCGATCTCGATCGTGACGATCATTGCCGTAGGTTTGACCGTATCGCTCGCCGTTGGCGGCTTTGACCTATCCGTCGGCTCGACGGCCTCCCTGGCAAACGCGCTGGTCATATCCATGTTCGTTTGGCACGGGCAAAACATCGGCATCGGCATCGGCCTCACGCTGCTGTTCTGCCTGGCCGTCGGGCTGATCAACGCGTTTCTGGTCATCAATTTCAAGATCGACGACATGCTGATGACCCTGGCGACGATGTTTATCTTCCAGGGCGTTGCCCTGACGTATACCCGGGGCGCTACCATCTCCCAGAATATGATCATGCCGAGCGGGGACTTTGCCACCGGTAAAATCCCGGCGCTGTTCGAGAAGATCGGGCAGGTGCCATGGATCATTATCATTATGGTTCTCGTGGTCCTCGTGGTCCATCTGTTCCTGACCTATACGAAACACGGACGGTACATGTACATGATCGGGGGCAACCGCGAAGCGGCGGCTCTATCCGGGATCCCGGTGAGTAAATACCGTCTGATCGCTTATCTGGTCTCCGCATTGTTTGCCGCTGTCGGCGGCATCATCCTCGGGGCTCGCGTCATGACGGCCGAGGTCAACTCCGGCGGACCCTATCTCATGGATGCCGTTGCCGCGACTTTCATCGGATATTCCGTCTTCGGAGCCGGCAAGCCGAACGCGCTCGGGACCTTTGTCGGCGCGGTGTTGATCGGTATTTTGCAAAACGGTCTGATCATGCTGTCGGTGCCGTATTATGCGATGGATATCGTCAAGGGCTCGGTGCTGGCGCTTGCGCTGGCCTTAACCTACTATAAGAAGAGACATTGATGACGAATCGGGACATGATTTGACCCAGCTAGTTCCATTCATGCTATCGAGACCATCCCACCCGTGATTCTAAATCAGGGGGCGGATGGTTTTTTTCATGGATCGCTTCTAAGGGTGGCAACCTATGGGAGGGAAATGAATTCAGAGCCATATTCTAAGCCAATCCAGGAGAATATCCATCATTTGGTTATTTAGTTGACGGACGCAGCGGGTATTCATTATCCTGTAGAAGACTGGTTTAGCATTGTACATACATTTCCCTCTTATAAAGAGAAAGGGGACTCATCATGAAAAAAACAACCTTCATACAACCGGATCCCAAGTCCTGGCTGGACACGTTTCACTTTGACATTCCGATAAAGATTAGGTACTGCGAAACGGATATGCTGGGTCATGTCAATAACGTCAGTTATTTCATGTATTTTGAGCAGGGACGCATTGAATATTTCGAGAATCTGGGATTGACCGACGAGCTGTTCGGCGATCAAAAGGTGTCGGTTGTTGCGGATCTCGAATGCCAGTATTTGGCGCAAATGTACCTGAAGGACCCGCTTAGGCTTCATGTGCGGGTGGCTGAGATCGGACGATCTTCCATGGACATTCAATATGCGATCGTAGTGGACGGCGCCTTGAAGGCAGCCGGTCGCGGAACCATCGTGCTCATCGAGACCGCTTCAGGCAAGAGTACGCCGATTCCGGATTCGGCACGCGAACGAATTTCGGCTTTTGAAGGATGGATGTAAGCCAACGACAAAGATCAAACAGGAATAAAAAGAAGAAGGGAAGGGATAAGGGATGAACATCCGTTTTGCCATTATCGGCACAAACTGGATCACCGAGAGGTTTCTCCAGTCGGCACTGGAGACGGAAGAATTTATTCTGGCTGCCGTATACTCCCGTACGGAAGAGAAGGGCAGGGCTTTTGCGGCCAAGTACGCGGATCCCAAGGTCTACACGGATCTTGAGGCGATGGTGCAGGATGACGAAATTGATGCGGTATACATTGCGAGTCCGAACTCCTATCACGTGGACCAGGCGATATTATGCATGAACCACGGGAAGCACGTCCTCTGCGAGAAGCCGATGGCTTCCAACGCGGTCGAAGTGGCCGCCATGATCGAAGCCGCGAAGAACAATGGCGTTCTGTTGATGGAGGCATTGAAGTCGACGCTGATGCCGAACTTCAAGACCGTCCGGGACAACCTGTACAAGCTGGGCCCGATACGGCGTTATTTTGCGAGCTATTGCCAATATTCCTCCCGTTATGACGCGTTCAAGCAGGGGACGGTGCTGAATGCGTTCAACCCTGAATATTCCAACGGTTCTTTGATGGATTTGGGGATCTATTGCCTGTACCCGATGGTGACCCTGTTCGGAAAACCGGACACGGTGAAGGCTTCCGGCTACATGCTGTCTTCCGGGGTTGACGGCGAAGGCAGTCTTCTGTTGTCCTATCCCGAGATGGATGCGGTCATCATGCATTCCAAAATCAGCGATTCCTCCGCTCCAACCGAAATTCAGGGCGAGAACGGCACGATGATCATCGACAAAATCAATCAGCCGTACGATGTGAAGATCCGCTACAGAGACGGCACCGTCGAGAACGTGACCCAGCTGCAAACGCATGAATCGATGTATTACGAGGCCCGGGAATTTATCGATTTGATCCGGTGCGGCGAACGGGAAAGTTCAATCAACACCCATGCCAACTCGCTCATCACGGCCGAAATTATGCAGGAAGCCAGAAGCCAGATCGGACTGCGGTTCCCGGCGGATTCCCGCACCGATATATGATATTTGTCATACTCCCGAAATGACGTTTATGACTACGACGCGCATGACATCCTATATATACTTAATTTAGACAAGTGCGTGATAACTTGATAACGTCCTTGCGCTTCATTTCGAGGAGGAAGACAACTATGGCTAAGCCCGATAACAAATTGTCCAGCTTGAAAAAGAACGTTGCCCCTTATGAAGAAATTGACACGAAGGCGAGTATAGGTCAGCTTTTCAATACACTGGTTCCCTTGATACTGCTATGGTATGCAGCCTATTTAAGCTTATCCGTATCGTACTGGCTAACCATTCCCATAGCCGTGATTGCTTCGGGGTTTGTTGTCCGGACGTTTATCATATTCCATGACTGCTGTCACGGATCTTTCTTCAAGAGCCGCAAGGCTAACAAAATTCTCGGCACGATTACGGGCGTGCTTACGCTGTGCCCTTACGAGCAATGGAAGAACACTCACGCGATTCATCACGCGACGAGCAGCAATCTCGATAAGCGGGGAATCGGCGATATGTGGGTATTAACCGTTGAAGAATATGGGGCAGCTTCCTTTTGGCAGCGTCTGTACTACCGCGTCTACCGCAACCCGATCGTGATGTTCGGTTTGGGTCCCATCGCCATATTTCTGATCTCCTATCGTTTCAACCGCAAAGGCGCGAGACGCAAGGAGAAGATCAGTAACTATACAACGAATATTTTGATTGTCGCTTTGTATGCATTGCTGTGCTGGGCGATCGGATGGCAGGCATTTCTGCTCGTTCAAGCTCCGATCTTCATGGTTTCCGGGATGCTTGGCATTTGGTTGTTCTACGTGCAGCATCAATTCGAGGAAACGTATTATGAGCATGATGAAGAGTGGAGTTATATCAATGCAGCCGTAGAAGGCAGCTCTTATTACAAACTTCCGAAGGTTCTGCAATGGATCACGGGCAACATTGGCTTCCATCATGTCCACCATTTGAGCCCGAAGGTGCCTAACTATAACTTGGAGAAGGCGCATGAAGCCGCTCCCCCGCTGCAGAAGGCAACCACGATTACGCTGAAGACCAGTTTGAAGTCCATTCGTTTCCGTCTGTGGGACGAAGAGAAAAAGGTGTTTGTCACCTTTAAGGAAGCGCGTAAGTCGCTTCTTAAACCGCATGAATCCGCATTGACGAAGGCGGAGAAGAACCTGTCTAGCCCAAGACCCAGAGTGCAGGGCGAATAGGCCGCTGAGTCATGCTGCAATAATGGAGCACGGATTCGCTAAGGCTAGTAAATGAATGAAGCTTGAACCGACAGAAGGTGGGACTCCATGCAGAAATGGTATCAGATCTTTCATAAAAGCACGGGACTGAGCCCTTACGTATGGGTTGTCTTCTACATCCTTCCGTTCTATTTCATCTTTCGCTCGACCTCGACCTATCAGATCGTGATCGGCGTTCTGATGATCGTCATGTTCTTCGCTTTCTATGTGTTGTCATTTCTGTCCAAAGGCTGGCTCGTCTATTTCTGGACGAGTCTGCAAATTTTAATATCGGTTACGATGTCCGTGGTATTCGGATATATCTATTTCTCGCTGTTCCTCGCCTTCTTCATCGGGAACATCAAGAATAAGGCCGGGTTTATCACGCTGTACTCCATCCACTTGGTTACGACCATCATTACGGTCAATTATGGATTGTTAACGCGGAATCCGTTCTTTATCACGCAGCTGCCGTTCGTGCTTGTGAGCGTGGTAGGCGTTATTCTGCTCCCTGTGACAAACTATAACCGAAATAAGAACGATCAGCTGCAGGGCCAGCTGGAGGATGCCAACAAACGGATTTCGGAATTGGTGAAGCTGGAGGAACGCCAGCGCATTGCGAGGGATTTGCATGATACGCTGGGACAAAAGCTGTCTCTTATTGGCCTCAAAAGCGATTTGGCCGGCAAACTGATGAAACAGGATATGGAGAGGGCCCAAGCCGAGATCAACGATGTCCGTCAGACAGCCCGAACCGCACTGAAGGAAGTGCGGGAGATGGTGACGCGGATGCGGGGGACCCGGCTTGCGGATGAAATCTTCCGTATTCGGCAAATCTTGAAGGCGGCTCAGATTGAGTTGACCTTTGAGGGGACGGTGGAGCCGGAGAATCTGTCGTTAATGAACGAAAACGTGATCAGCATGTGCCTGAAAGAGGCAGTGAATAACATCGTGAAGCATAGCAATGCCACGACCTGCTCCATTGTGATCGAATCCACGGAAACGGATCTGATTGCCAGGGTGAAGGACAATGGAACCGGGTTCGTCACGGACGCGAAAAACCGCGGCAACGGGCTGCGGGGAATGAGAGAACGGCTAGAATTCGTGAACGGAAGCATGGAGTTTACTTCAGGCGAGGGGACTACGCTTGTCCTTCGAGTCCCTAATGTGCTCAGAATGCCGGATAAGGAGGCGGGAATATGATCCGAATCGTCATTGCCGAAGATCAGCGGCTGCTGCTTGGAGCCCTGGCCTCACTGCTGGATCTGGAAGAGGATATGCAGGTGGTCGGGACGGCGGGCAACGGCAAGGATGCCGTACAGCTTGTCAAACTTCATAAGCCGGATATCTGCATCATGGATATTGAGATGCCGATCATGAACGGTCTTGAAGCCGCCGAGGAGATCAAGGGTTATGGCTGCAAGGTGATGATCTTGACGACCTTTGCCCGGCCCGGGTATTTCGAGCGTGCCGTGAAAGCGGGGGCCAACGCTTACCTGCTGAAGGACAGCCCAAGCGAGGAGCTGGCCGCGTCCATTCGCAGCATTATGGCAGGCAGGCGCATATACGCCTCCGAGCTGGTGGATGAAGCGTATTCCGGTGAAGAGAATCCGCTGACGGAGCGGGAAAAGGAAGTGCTGGGCCTCATCGCGGACGGCAAGAATACGAAGGAAATTGCCAATCAGCTGTTTATAACCACGGGAACCGTGCGTAATTACATTTCCGTTATTCTCGATAAGCTTGGCGTCAGCAACCGGATCGAAGCGATCACGCGTTTTAAGGAAAAAGGCTGGTTTAAATAATAGTGCAAAGAAGAAGCAAAACCCCGCAGTTGCAGCCGCGGGGCTTTTTTTCGTGCGCATAAGAAAAACGAAAACCAGGGAGAGATTGAATAAGCTGCTTAAAATAATGGATTTTTTTACCTGGTATTGTATGCAGTAATGTGTATATTTATTCATTAAATGAAGCTTGAATGCGATTGTGGATAGATTTTATATTTTTTGGAAACAATGAAATCGCTAATAAAAATAAGCCTGTTTTTAAATGACGCCATTTCCTGCATAAAAGGCAATCAAGCAAATATATTGCAGTTCCTTTGTAAATGTATGCATTTTTATGTATAATAGTAATGATTGCCAGAAGTCAAATTTGAGGAGGAGGAGGTCTTCTATGGACCATATGATGTTTGAGGTTGGAACTGCTCTGATTCTGGTTGCTATAGCCTCCGTAATTGCTGGAAAGCTCAAGTTCTCGATCATACCGTTCTTGATTGTGCTTGGGATGCTTGTCGGTCCGCATGCACCAACGATAGGGATTCTTGACTTTAAGTTCATCGAGAGCCAGGGGATCATCGATTTTCTGGGACAGATCGGTATTCTATTCCTGCTCTTTTACCTTGGTCTTGAATTTTCGGTTCAAAAATTGATCAAGTCCGGACGAAACATTGTGGTAGGCGGAACCGTATATGTAGTATTAAACTTCGTGCTGGGTGTGGCTTACGGTTTCGTGATCAACATGCCTCTGTACGAGACGCTGATCATTGCAGGGATGCTGTCGGTTTCCTCCAGCGCCATCGTCGCTAAGGTGCTTGTGGATCTGCGGCGCACGGGGAATGCGGAGACGGAACTCATACTCGGCATGATTTTGTTCGATGATATTTTCCTTGCCGTGTTCTTATCGATTATGTCGGGACTGCTGTTAGGCGGGGCAACATCGATAGGAGCAACGATCCTCTCGGTTTGCATTTCCATAGGTTACATGCTGTTGTTCTTTGTTATTGCGAGAAAAGGTCCGCCCATACTTAACAAATTGCTGAATATTACGTCCAGCGAGATTTTCATTATCGTAGTGTTCTCGTCCATGTTCTTTATTGCCGGGTTTTCGGAGACGCTGCACGTAGCTGAAGCGATCGGCGCGCTGCTGTTCGGACTGGCTTTATCGGAGACGGATCATAGCGAACGGATCGAGCAGCTGGTCATACCTTTCCGTGATTTCTTTGGAGCGATCTTCTTCTTCAGCTTCGGTCTCGGCATCGATCCGACCACGCTGGGGAATGCGTTATGGCTGGCTCTTGGCGCTGTGGTACTGACCATAATCGGCAACCTAGTCGCAGGCATGATAGCGGGACGCAAGGCCGGACTATCGCATAAATCGTCGCTTAACATCGGATTGACTATTATGGCGCGCGGGGAGTTTACGATTATCGTTGCGAATCTGGGACTCGCCGGCGGACTGTCCGCTATGCTGAAACCATTCTCGGCCCTCTATGTTCTGATTCTCGCGATTCTTGGGCCACTCCTGGCGAAAGAGTCGAAGCGCGTGTACCGTGGAATGAATAAAATATTCAAATGGAGCGATCCAGTGGAGAAAGTGAAAAAAAGGAATGCATAGGGAAGCCCGGGATGATTTACTTTCTTCCAACTAATCTATATAATCTAGAGATTGAATTAACCCCAGAACGGAGGATTTACACATGAGTATTATTCGCGAATCTGATCTGCCGGGTATCGGGAAGAAGTTCCTTATTCAGGCGAGATCAGGGGATAAGCTGGTTGTTGTTATTCATGACGATGGCCGCAGAGAACTGTACCACTTTGAAGATGACGATCCTGAGGAGACCATCTCCCAGATTACCTTAGAGGATGACGAGGCAAGACAAATCGCAGGCATTATCGGCGGCATGACGTATAAACCGAAAGCGCTGGAGACCATCGAAGTGACGCTCGAAGATTTGATTATCGAATGGGCGCGAATCGAGCCGCATTACAAATGCGTGGGACAATCTATTGCAGGGCTTCAGGTTCGTCAACGTACTGGCGCTAATGTATTAGCGATTGTGAACAAGAAAGAGCAGAAAATCAATCCCGGTCCGGACGACATCCTGACAGCGGGATCGACGCTGGTGCTTGCGGGCGAACGCAAGCAGATCAAGCAGCTGAAAGAACTGCTGGTTAACGGCTAATGACGAATAGCTTCACGGGTCTTTAGTTGACCCTGTCGAACACGTAAGCGGCAAGCTCCTCCATGGTTGAGGGGCTTGCTTTTTTTGCATGGATCCTTTAAATTTGAAATTTTCCGCGAAATGATCTATCTTTGATAGTGAGGCTATCATTTTCGAGAAGGAAGGCGTATACAGCATGAAATTGAAAGACAAAGTAGCTATAATTACGGGCGGTGCCGGCGGAATCGGCAGCGGCATGGCTCTGGCCATGGCCAAGGAAGGCGCCAAGGTCGTCATCGTGGACGTGAATGAGGATAAGGGTCGCGAAACGGAGAAAGCGCTGAGGGCATATAGCGAATCGATGTTTATTAACGGCGATATTACGAATAAAGCCTCGATTAAAGGTATCGTGGATGACGTTGTGAGCACCTATGGAAGACTGGATATTCTCGTCAACAACGCGCATGTGTCCAAGCAGGTACCCATTGTGGAAACAACCGATGAAGTGTTGGCATTGTCGTTCAATACCGGATTCTATCCGACGTTTTTTTTCATGCAGGAATGTTATCCTCATCTGAAAGCAGCCAAGGGCAAGGTGATCAACTTTGCATCCGGTGCGGGACTGTCCGGCATGGTGAACCAGGCCTCCTATGCCGCAGCGAAAGAAGCGATCCGGGGACTGTCACGCGTGGCTGCCAACGAGTGGGGAGCGGACGGCATCAATGTCAATCTGATCAGTCCGATCGCGCTGACGCCTGGCGTAGAGCAGTGGAAGCAGGCCTTTCCGGAAGCGTATCAAGAAATGGTCGATAAGATTCCGCTCAAAAAAATGGGCGATCCCGAGCAGGATATCGGTCGCGTGGCCGTGTTCTTGGCCAGCTCCGATTCCGATTACATGACCGGCCAAACGCTGATGGTGGACGGCGGTTCCATCATGCTGAGATAATATACGACGCCGATTTCTAAAAAAAGCGCCAAGGGCTGTGCCCCTTGTGCGCTTTTTCTGTTTAAGAGCCCGTAAGCTACGGGTTATGGATAACCATGGACGACCGGCTATTTCCGTGCCACGATCATAAACCGTGCGGAATTCGTCTGGATTCCGAGATCTGTGCGATGCTCTTCGATGAATTGCTGCAGGATGCGGAAATCCGATTCCTCCTGTCCGAATCCGGGAATGATGGGCGTGTGCTTGAGCAGGAAGATAAGATCCTCTTCACGCTCATAGTACTCGACGGCATCGTATTCGGCGCATTGGATATCGCGAAACCCTGCTAGCTGAAGTTCCCTCTTGTATTCCTCCATTAAAGCGCCGTCTTCCCGGGAGGATTGTCCTCTGCCGAAGGCTTGGGCAAGATTAGCTTTATCGCATTCGCGAACCTGCTGCGTTAGAAACACGCCATCATCGGTTAATACCCTGGCAACCTCCGAAGCACGGAAAGGGGAGTGCCGGCATGAAATCAAATCGAAAAACGCCTCCGGGAATTGAAGCATCCCTGCATCCATCTGGACAAAGCGTACGTTGGAAGCCGCAGCTTTCCGTTTGTTATTCCGGGCAGTCTCTATCATCGCATGGGAAAGATCGATTCCAACCAGCAATGCCGCCTTCGAGGCGATGGACAACAAGTTCTCTCCGCCTCCCGTGCCGATATCCAGCAGAACGCCCGATGATGTGCACCGCTTGCTAACCTCATCGTAAAAATTCCACTCCACGCCTTCCGAGATACATCTGACCTTGCCGAAATCCCAGCCGTTTAAGGCTCCTACGATATCATAAAATGACTTGTATTCCTGTGATTTCATATATATTGTTCACCTTTTCAATTGAGATAAAATGGGATGCTGAAAACAGATCGTCTCTTATTCGTTCACTCAGTTGCTGTGATTCCGGCTAGGCCCGGTCCAGTATGATAGACCGGGCCTAGCTACTTCGAACGGCAAGGATCCTAATCAGCATCCCATTCACCCCAATTCTGAAAGATTATTTTTAAGAGATAAGAAAGTATAAGCTTCAGAGGCTTACCATCCTTATCTCGCAAGAAAAACTTCCGCTATACGCGGTCTGTCTTCTGAGAAAGTACGTCGATAGATGATTTTCTTATTGTAAGACCAAGGATTCTTCGGGATCAAGGAGAATTTTATTAGGAGCATGCACCAGAATCTTAAGCAATTATTAAGAATTTGGAAGTAAGGCGTTAAGAAATGTCTACTATACTGATTGAATTCGTTTCAGTTAGGAACGAGAGAAAAATTCGGACTTTGAAATGAGAGGGAACTGCCATGAACAAAATGAATTCTTTGCCAAGGGAGCGTCTTCCCGAGCTGCAATTGGTCCGCGCATTCGCCATTATCGGCGTGCTGTCCGTTCACTCGACCTCGTATGCCGTATCGGCCATGACGGACTCCAAATACTTTATCATCTACAATTTTATGAACATCTTCATGAAATACGGAACGCCGACGTTTATATTCCTAAGCAGCCTGGTACTCTTCTACAATTATTATGACCGTCCTACGACCAAGAAGCTGATCGGCGGATTCTACAAGAAAAGATTGCTGTACATCATCATCCCGTATACACTCTTTTCCGTGTTTTACTTCGGGCTGCTGCACTATCTGCATTATCAAGGCAGGCCGTTTGGCGAGACGATGGAGAGTTTTATTCAAAAGCTGTTGACGGGCAAAGCGTATACGCATCTGTACTTCGTGTTTATCAGCATTCAGTTTTATGTGCTGTTTCCGCTGGTGCTGTGGTTGTTCAAGAAGATGCCGCAGCTTGCAAAATGGGCGATACCGATTGGACTGGTGATCCAGTGGACGTTTATACTGATGAATAAGTATTATTGGCAGGTGCCGAATAAGGGAAGCTGGGCCTTGTCCTATATCGCTTACTTCATGCTGGGCGCTTTTATCGGCATCTATTATCCGAAACTGAAGGCCTGGCTTGTGATTAGTCGTGCCAACGCACAGCCTTACCGGATCGCGGCTTGGACGATGCTGTGGATCGCATGGGCAGCAGCCGGTCTCGGCCATGTGTACATTTATTACAACAACCGTCTTCACGGAACCGGATATAACTCAACGCTGTATGAGCTGCTGTGGAATATGCATACTTACTTTGGGGCGCTTGTCCTGCTCCAGTTCGCCATTCTGTTCTACCGGGCCGGGGTACGCGGATGGACGCCCGCGCTGGAGAGACTGGGGGCCGTATCCTTCGGGATTTATCTCATTCATCCGTTCTTTCTGCTCGTCTACCGTCAATTCCCGCTAACCACGGGGAACTCGATCCTGACCCATCTGTGGTATGCAGGCGGTTTTGCGGCAGCCTTAGGCTGTTCATGGATCGTCGTGGAATTGACGGTTCGATATATACCGGGCTCATGGGTGATTTTCGGTAATATTCCGAAGGCGAAGAGATCGGGTAAACCAACCGATACGCCGGCTGTGCCGCTTTCCGGTTCCTAGCCTGTTTCGCTGCAAAAATAGGACGATACCCGACGAGGGCATGGCCATGGCGAGAGGAAACCAAAACAGCAGCATCGCCCGGCCAGATAAGATCCATGGAGCAAGAGAACGTAAAAGGCGTTATGCTGACTGCCGCTTTATGATCAAGGAGGAGCCATGTCTGGAGTTACGATATTGATGGTTGACGATGAAACCGAAATTTTGAAATTGATGGAGATTTACGTCAGGAATGAGGGCTATACGCTGCTCACCGCATCTCATGGCCTGGAAGCGCTGGAGATTCTAAAAACGCATAAAGTGGATTTGATCATTCTCGATGTCATGATGCCGCAGATGGATGGCATCCAGGCATGCATGAAGATCCGGGAGGAGAACAACACGCCCATTATCATGCTGTCCGCCAAGAGCCAGGAGATTGACAAGATCGCCGGACTCAGCATCGGCGCGGATGATTACGTGACCAAACCGTTCAGTCCGCTGGAGCTGGTCGCAAGGATCAAGTCGCAGCTCCGCCGGTACAAACAGCTGAACAATCAATCGGTACGGGACGAGAACGAAATCCAGATCGATGAGCTGATCCTCAATGTCGCGTCCCACCGGGTAACGGTGGCCGGCAGGGAGATTAAGCTGACGCCGCGCGAATTCTCCCTGCTGCATACGCTGGCCATCAACCGCGGACTCGTGCTGAGCATGGACAAGATTTATACCGAGGTATGGAACGAGCCGTTCATGGAATCGAAGAATACGGTCATGGTCCATATTCGCAAGCTGCGCGAGAAGATCGAGAAGGATCCGCAGCAGCCGGAATACATTAAGACGGTATGGGGGATCGGTTACAAAATAGAGTAAACTTAACCAGAGGTGACGGACTTGAAAGGAATGAAGCTTCATAGCATCCGCCTGAAGATGCTGCTTATGCTGCTGGCCAGCATCGGCATCGCGGCCGCCCTGCTTATCATACTTTATGCGTTAAGCACGCTGGTCCTCTCCATTCCGGCCATCAACCCGCCGCTTGCCTGGATCGTCAATAACCTCGGCTCGAAGCCGGTTATGTTGGTCACGGGTATCATTCTTTTTTTGGCAAGCTATTATATGAGCACGAGGTGGTTTGCCCTGGATCTGCGGAAGGTAGAGACCGGTCTTCAGGACATCACGGCCGGACGATTCGATTCCAGAATCGAGCTCGACACCCGGGACGAAGTAGGCGCCGTCGCTGCCGGCATTAACCGCATGACCGAGCAGCTGAACGTTTACCTGGAGGAGATTACGCATGGCCTCCGCGAGATTGCCAAGGGGAATTTCGATACCGAGATTCCTGTTCGCTCAGGCAGCCAGCTGGGCGAGGTCGCCGAGAGCATCAACCAGATGAGCAGGCAGCTTCACCAATCCATTCTGGAAGAGCGCCATGCGGAGAAAACCAAGAATGATCTGATCACGGGGGTATCCCATGATCTGCGGACGCCGCTGACATCGATACTGGGGTTTCTGGAGGTTATCGAGGAAGACCGGTACCAGGATGAAGTAGAGCTGCGGTATTACGTGAATATCGCTTATGAGAAAGCGCAAAATCTGAAGAAGCTGATCGATGACCTGTTCGAATACACGAGGATCAATAACGGACTTCCGCTGGATATCCGGGAGATCGATATGGCTCAGTTCATGAGACAGCTGATCGAGGAATTCGTTCCGTCCTTGGAGAAAGCCGGGATGGAATGCAAGCTTGCGGCGGAGGAAGGCCTCGTTATTCGGGCAGACGGCGCCCAGCTTGTCCGGGCTTACGAGAATCTGATATCCAATGCGATCCGGTACGGAGAGTCCGGGCACAGAATCGACATCGCCGTCCGCAGCGTTGGCGGTCAGGTGAGCATCAGCTTCACCAACTACGGCGATCCGATTCCGGAGCGGGATTTGCCTTTCATCTTCGATCGCTTTTACCGCGTGGAGGCTTCCCGTTCGAAGCAGACCGGGGGTACCGGTCTGGGACTGGCGATCACGAAGAGCATCGTGGAGGTCCAGGGCGGCGAAATCCGGGTTCGGAGCGACCGGCAGCGGACGACCTTTGAAACCCGATTTCCCAAAGTCGTATAGCTTGCCGCACGGTGGTCGTTCTGCATTGCGAAGCAATAGAGGCAGCCCAAGCGAACGCTCCCTTCAAGGGAGCGTTTTTTATATGATCCTAAGAAGGGTTCCCCGCTCGCTGCTGCAAGGTCCATATGGAATTATTCAGTTTTATTTAAGCATTCGTTAAGAACTTGCCCCGCTGATTGATAAGATCTGTTCCTTATACTTTCCTTCAGAACGTACATAAGGAGGAAGTCGGATGGAATCCTTGGATTACTCGAAACGGAACGCCAGGCTCGTGGTGGCATGGCAGATTATGATTGTGATGGTTGGTGTCATTTTATTATCGGGCTGCGCAGAGTTCAGTGCATTCCGTGCTAATATGCAGATTGAGGAGCGATCCATCAGCGGGGCGGCATCAGGAAGCGATCGAGACTCGTCCATTGCCCCTGCATCCTTTATCGGGCAAGTATGGGAGGAGCTATCGGACGGCGTGTCCAATCGCGCCAGAATCATGACAGGGGGGCAAACGCAGAGCCGCAGCGTACCTGATTCAGCCTGGCGAATGAATATCCGCTGATGCTGAAGAGAGCGAGCCTGCTTCGGATCAGCCGCGGAACTATCATAACGGGAATAGCCCGTTCATACACGCGTTAGAAAGAGCTCCTCTTCTGAAAGGGAGCTTTTTTTGTTTTGATTTTGGAACCTATTGTCTTATAATAGCGTTTACAATATATATGCTTGTATGGGAGAGGATGGTTTCTTGTGAGTACACGCGTTTCGATCCGTAAGCGACTATTCATCAGAATAACGGCAGCCGCCTGCATTTCACTCATCGGACTTCCGGCTCAGCAGACGCAGGAGGGCGCTCGTTCCGTATTCGCCGATGCTGCCGGAGCCGGGAGCTTTATATCCGGTCAACGCGTCACGCTTCAGCAGAGGGCTGCTTTTTTCCCTAATGCGCTTGGCAAGAACAGCCATCTGAGGAATCTCAAGGCCAGCTATTACGGGGCCAAGGGAGAATCGCTCCGGCTTCACTCCGTGAAGGGGGAAATGGCATTCATCAAGTCCGATTCCCGTGGGGACCTGTGGCTCCCGACATGGTATGTTTCCAAGGAAGCTGCCAAAGTGAACGATATTTCCCCGCTCTCGCTTCAACTGCGCAGCAGCGGCAGCATATACCTGGCTCCCGGAAGCGCGGTGAAATGGCCGGTATCCCAGACGGGAACGTCCCTCATCGCCGTAGCCCAGTGGAAGGACTGGTACGGCGTTATGGTCGCTCCCTCCAAGTGGAAGGAAGATTACCGGATCTACCGCCCGGCGATGATGTGGGTACAAGGAAAGGACACGACAGCCAAGAAGGCGATGCCTGGAGCGCTTCTTGGTGGCAATTCGGAAGTAGCGACGGATGTGGTGCGCAACTTGACGGAGTTTCTTTTTAAGAAAGGGACCCCTTCTTCGTACGTGAAAAAGCTGCTCGGCGAACCGCAGGCGAGGGAGACATCGCGGAATCAGGAATCGAGCTCCAATAAACCGATGATTCTCGGCGAGACCTGGAGATATGAGCAGCGGGATGCCCATTATACGGTGACGTTCTCCCCATCCGGAAAGCTGAGTTCCAGCGAATGGATAATCCCTTCGGCGGGATCCTTCGAGCGGAGTTACAATCCTGGCGATGATTACGAGTTTACCTATCGTCTGGACGTCCTGCCGCTGCGGAAGACCATAACAGCCGAGCCCGATTGGCGAAATCAGGGCAATCTGAACTTCACCTTCCTGCTTGAGGCCAATGAGGATGTCCTGCTCGTCAAGGGAGATGACGGCGGCTTCAGCGGGATGCATGATAACTCTTCCCTGTATGCGATTGACCGGGGCACCGGCAAGAAGCTGTGGCAGGAAGATGCGGGATTCGGCTGGTATACGGCCATTACCGATCGGGAGCGGAAGCATGTCACGATGTACTCGGCATATAACCCGGAGGTTAAGGATTACGTGGCTCGCGTGCGGCATATCCGGTTGTCGGATGGCAACGTGTTATGGGAGGTTAAGCCCAAGAACGAATTCGGCTTGACGATGACGGCTGCGGCCGATGCGATCATACTGGATGAAGCTTTGAACATGAACGAAACCAAAAGCGTGCTGCGCGTCCTGGATCAGGATACCGGTAAGCTGCGTTGGAAAAAGACCTTGTCCGGCGAACACCGCTTGCTGAATGCAGGAACGGGCGATCCGTACGTGCTCATCGAGCAGAACGGACAGCTTACCGCTTATGATCCGGTCACCGGCAAAGCGGCATGGAATGTGAAGGTCGGCAAGAGGGTGATGGACGATCCGTCCCGAGATCCGTATTTTACCGGAGGTTATCGTTACGATCCGACTGCGCCAGCGGATATGACAACACGATGGATGCTGCTCGGCAAGGAATGGGTTCTGTTCAATACGGAAACCGGCGAGCGCGAAGACACATATCCGGCACTTGAGATGGAAAGGTTCGAGGTGCTGAGTGAGCGGTATCTGCTGGTGCAGCGTGCGCTTGGCGGGGAGTATTTCAGCGGGGCCGCCGCTTACGAAAGCGTATTGTATGACCGCCTTGAAGATAAGGAACGGTGGACAATTAAAGGGAAGGCCACCCGTGGCATCATCGAGGGAGCGCGAGTCTATCTTGCTTTGAACGGCATTCCGGCTTCCGTTGATATAGAGAGCGGCAGCATCCTATGGAAGATGGAGACCACTTCCAAAGCGGGTGACGATCTGTCCCATCTGGTTGGCAGCAGCTACGGAATTCTGGATTCGTACCTGCTGATAAGTTTGGGAAGCGATCTTGTGGTGTTGAACAAGGAAGACGGCAGAAGCTTGGGCAGATTGCATAACGTGATCACCGGCAACGTCGATTTGCGAGAGGTATATGCCAAAAACGGAGCGCTGAACGTAACGGATCAGGAAGTGCTCGTCGGCACGGTCAACGGAGCTTTTATTCGTTATGATGCCCGAGCGTTAAAAGAACGCTTGGATGAGCTGTTATAGCTTTTATGGGTAGAAAACGAAGACCTTAGGAGACGTTCCGCAAAGGAGGAAGACTTATGGGCAAGAGGCTTAAATTAGCAGGGCTTCCGGTCATCAGCCTATTGTTGATCCTATGTTTGGGCTGCGGCAGCAAGCAGTCGGCCAGTTATGCGTCTCTGGTAAAATACGACGACCAAGAGTATATCGGAAAAGGCACTGAGGGTGCCGAGGCTTTTGCGGAGGCGGATTTGACCTTGGCGGGCACGATCCAGAAGCGGCTCGAGCCTGATCAATATCCGGATACGCATTTATCGTCGAACGAGCTGCCCGAAGGCACGGAAATCTATGTCGTCGATGAACATACGTTGGTGGCTTTGCAGGAAGGCCGAAGATTCAAGGTGTTTGAGCGCATGGAATAAATGCAGATGAACGATGAGCGTCCCTGGTGTCTGGAAACAGATGCTGGGGACGTTTTTTTGTTTACAAAAATCGACATGATCGACCTCGCAATTTGTCGAGCGATAGAGCCGATTTTCCTATTCAGCTGTCTACATAGTATACCGATAATTATAAAATGTCCCAGGTAGTGGAAGGAGGTGCGGAAAATTCCTGCGACGAATTCATGATATGGCTAGAGGAGGCAAAGAATGTGAGGTCTAAGAAAAACCGAATGATTCCATGGCTGTTGGTATTTGCTTTATGTCTGAATGGATGGAATCCATTCATGGCATCAGCTGAGGGAGTTCAGCAGCAACCTAACGAACAAGAAATGGTACCGGAAGTAGTGGCGCCGCCCAGCGTTACGGATGCTGTATATCATAATTCAAATGTAGAATTGCTTGCAGATAAAAGAGAGGTAACTTTATATCCAGGCGAAACCTACAGATTTCATAATACATCTACTTCAACAAGGCTGATTTCGAGTAATGGATCTTCTTCAAATGGTGTTGTATATGACTATGTAACCTTTAATGCCGATGGAAGAATTACAGGCGAGGAACTAAATCACGGCGGGAATGTTTCTCAGTCAAAGGGGGCGTCCACCATCATTACGGTTTCGGGCATGTTCCCGGTTACATTCTCCATTTTTCCTGAGGTGACATATTCCGTGTCCTCGACACCGGCGCTCCATCGTATAACACTTCAACAGGGAGAAAGCTATATTTTTACGAATGAAGGGAACCAGTCCCTGAATCTGCTAAGCGATGCTTCGAGCAGCCAGGAAAGGCGATACGATTATGCTGAATATGCCACCGACGGCACATTAGATAGCTCGGACTTTAACAGTGTCTCAACTCCAGCGGTCGGCCAAGGGAATGAAATTATTATAACCGGGGCTACGCTCAACCCGGTTACCGTAGGCTTTCCATACGATATGTTTAACGGCGAGCACAGCGCGGAACCGGCATATGCGAGGGTTACATTGAACCAAGGACAAAGCTATCAGTTTACGAATGTCAGCATGAAAACGGATACGCTTGAAAGCGATGGAAAGTCCAGCGACCGTTTCGATTATGTCGTCTATTTACCGGATGGGACCGAATATTCAAGAGGAACGAATACGTCTAGTGAACCTAGCGTTGCAGCAGGTCGTACAGCAGTACTGACGATGGTTACGGCGACCCCGGTTACATTTGGCGTTCCATACCGAACGTTTGATGTACGGCCCACAGGAGGCAGTGCCATTAGCCGTATAACCGTTTATCCGGGGGATACGTATGTTTTTTATAATAATGGATCGCTGACAAACCCCATCCGGAATGATGCAAGCAACGTTGGCGGTTTATTTGACTACGTCATTTACAGACCCGACGATACCATATACAGAAGCGGATTTAATCAAAAGGGGAGCCCAAGCATTCCTTCATTGGGATATGCCATTGTCACGAACATAGGAAATATGCCCATCGTGTTTGACTATACCGATGATTTTGCAGTAGAAGGCAGTGCGGAGCCTGCATTTGAGAGGGTGACTTTATATCGAGGGGAAAGTTACGAGTTTACGAATATTAGTAGCAGTCTCGAATATTTGGACAGCGACGCTTCCTCTTCGTCCGGTCGGTTGTTTGATTATGTTACTTATTACGAAGATGGGACTGAACGTTCGAGGGGACAAGCGACAAGTGTTGAACCTAAAGTCTATCCGAATAACAAGGCGGTCGTAACTGCAGTGTCGGATAACCCGGTGACTTTTGGGGCCATTTATACCGTGTTCCAAGGCGGGGGAAGACCCAATGAAGCGATCAGTCAAATTACCCTTAATCCCGGCGAGTCCTATATATTCCGTAACCATGGGACCTTGTCGAATCCCATCATGAATAATGCCAGCAAAGTAAACGGAATATTTGACTACGTTATGTATAAAGCGGATGGTAGTCGATCTTCGGACGCCTTTAACCGAAGCTCCAGTCCGCAGGTACCGAAACAAGGCTATGCGAACGTCACGGTTGCCGGTACCCAACCTATCGTGTTTGATTATACGGACGATTTTACGGTGGAACCAAGTACAGAGCCTGCTTATCTGCGCGTAACCTTGTCCAAGGGAGAAAGCTTCTCGTTCACCAATGTCAGCACAGAAAGCGAGTATTTGGATAGTACAGCTTCCTTAGCGGGTGGTCGTAACTTTGATTACATCATCTATGATGCAACGGGAGCAGAACATTCACGAAGAACGGGAGCTACGGTGGAGCCTAAGGTGCCTCCAGGCTATAAAGCAGTCGTAACGACGGCTTCAGACGAACCTGTCAGTTTCGGTGGTCTATACCGTGTATTCCGCGGACAAGATGATCCGGGCGAGGTAGTTGAGCATCTCACAATAAATCCAAATGAATCCTATGTTCTTTATAATAATGGACCTGACGTTGAGCTTCGCCACAATTCGGATCAGGTCGGTGGAGTCATGGATTATGCGATATATCGTTCGAGTGGGGAGCTTTTCTCGGATGGGTTTAATGCATCCTCAAGACTAGAAGTTCCATCCCAGTCCCATATCGTAATCACAAATCCTTCCTCTGTTCCGATCCTTTATGAGTACTCAGGAGATATTACCGTCGAAGCAAGCACAGAACCCGCATTCCACAGAGCTACACTGAATCAGGGACAGAGCTATCAATTTACGAATATCAGTACGATTGACAAGGCAATCGTAAGTGAGGCTGTACATGGTGGCCGTACGTTCGATTATGTTCTCTATGATGGATCCGGCGTGGAAATCGATCGTCGAACAGGTACCAGTATGGAGCCTGTCGTTGCGCCTGGAAATAAGGTGATCGTGACGGTTTCTTCGGACAGACAAGTTTTGTTTGGAGCCGTATATCGACTCTTTCAGGCAGAACCTGCTAAGGAGCCGGTGGGAGAAAAAATAACCGTAAGACAGCATGAGAGTGTGATCTTTACCAATCCGGGAACCACAAGTCAAATGATGAAATCGAACGCTCTTGAAGGAAAGAGCTTCTACGATTATGCAGTATACAGCCCAGGGGATAAACCGGAACAAGCTCAAATCAATTCAATAGATCAGGAGATTGTCATTCCTGGAGGCGGTGCCGTCGTAGTAACGGTAAACTCAGCGGAATCCATTACCTATGAGTATTCGATACCCGTTACTGCAGAGGCTAGCGATGAGAAGGCGTTACTTAAGAAGGAACTGGCTGCTGGAGAGATGGGAAGGTTTACGAATACGGGGCAATTTGAAGCCAAGCTGCTGACGGATGCATCTGTTGTCTCTGACCGGTATTATGATTATCGGCTGCTGGACGCGACCGGAAACGTTTTGAAAGAGGCAACCGGAACGGATGAGGAACAAATCGTGCCAAACGGTGCACGACTGGAAGTGACCGTATCATCATCAGAGAACGTACTTTTTGCGGGACCATCCAGAAGTTTTACATTTACTGAAATGACGGATCCGTTTATCGACCTCGTGGAGCGGAGAGCAGAAGACATATACTTAAAAGAGAAGCAGGAGAACTACTATCGATTTAAACCGGAGGCGGATGGATTATACCGATTTGTTGTCAAGGAAAGCAAGAACTTCGAGAAGGAGCCTCAAGTGATATTGTACGCTGATGCTGGATTGACCGATGAACTGGCTACGACTGTTGGCCAAGAGAGAGAGCACGGTTGGGATTACACCGTCTTGGAATGGGAGCTGAAAGCGGGCCAGGTTTACTATTTAAAATTAGTAGAGAAAGATGGGGTTGCTCTTGAAGGGGTGATCAATTCTGCTCTTATGCTTCTTGCCGCGGAAAACAAGTATCACTATGGCTCAAATAACCGGCTTTCTAAAGTGATTCTCCGTACAGGAGATGAGATTCTATATGAATACGACAACAATGGCAATGTAACGAAGCGAAGCAAAAAGGTATTTCCATTCTAATTCCATCAGATGCGATAGAGGTGACGATGTGTTCAAAAGAGGATGTATAGTTGTTTTATGTATAAGCTTATTATTGGGAAATATGGGCTCTTTGGTATATGGAGACAGCGGCAAGGTTACAGCCAAGTCAAGAGAGATTTCTTCACCTGCGATTACGATTCCGATGTTGGCCCAGCAGTATGGCGTAGACACCGCTTGGGTTCAAGAAAAGATCGCGGATGGATATACCTTGTATCAGATATACTCATCTCTTAGTGGTAAGAAGAGCTCAAAAGCAGCCGATACCGTTCTGGCCAATATACAGGTACCGGATGTTGTGCAATATGATGAGAAGGCTGTGGTGTCATCATTAAAAAGCTTGGCTGAAGATTCAAACGGCGTGGACGAGGCGGCTCTTGAGCAGGTACGAATCCATGACGACTCGTCGGCCTACTTCAACAGCTATGATCAAGATTCGGTCTCCATGGCTACCGGTGATTTGAATTATGCGAGCGTGGACTTGGAGCTTCCCGGTATGATCCCGTTCTCATTAACACGGGTATACGACAGCTCGAAGGCGAACGAAGAGATCGGGATCCGTCAGGATGAGGTAACTGGACAGGCTGTGAACGATGCTCGCATGCGAAGAGAGGAGACCTCTTCAGCCTTAGGTCGAGGTTGGAGATGGGACCTTCCCCATATTCAAGAGAATAGCGGTAAACGCTATTTGTATTTTCCTGGTGCGGGCTCCTTCGCCCTGTCCGATTCATTAGACATTGTAGGGTATAGTTGGAATGACATGGATCTGGTAACGGATCAAAGCGTAACCGTGAATGGACAACCAAGTGAATATAAACTGACGGTTCTCAATGATTATGTTTACTACTTTGATGCTCAAGGTTATCTGCTACAAATTAAGGACAACTATAACAATACGGTGAGCTTTTTATATGATCAGATGCCCGAGGGTGTTGTATTAAAGCAGATTTCGAATAGCGAAGGAAATACTCTCCAATTCAGACATACTACATTGAGTCTTTCTGTGATTTTGGAGGGAACGGACCAAAGCGTGGAATATCGCAAGGTTCAGAAGGAAGGCTATACGCTTCTGGCAGAGGTTGTCGACTCACTGTCTCGAAGTACTTCTTATGTGTACAACCATCCGGTGTCGAAGTTTAACTTCCTATCCGGGCTGGTGAGCGTGCCTGAACAGCATGAAGCTGACGGAACGGTTTTATTGACTCGTATCGTGTACCCGACATCCCGGATCACCGATATTCAATATGAAGCTTCATTGAAACAGATTGGGGATTATGCAACCAGGCATGTTTTTAAGGTCAGCTCCCGCAAGGATACATTCAGTTCGACATCGGGAGAAAAAATACTCGGTTCCCGCAGCTTTGAGTATACGGGTGAAGACTTGAATCGTTATGGTCGAGATGTGAACTGGACCACGACCGTAAGCAGCAGTAAATGGGACGAAACGTACAAGCTGAGCAGTACCTTTGAGGGAAACTCAAGCCCAGCGCTTCATTACTTGCAGGAATATCGCCAATCGGGAGATTCGGTTAGTTATATCGAAGAGTATGTCTATGATGAGACAAACAAACGAAATGCACCGCAGCAGATCCAAGAACGATATGTTCAAAATGGTGCGGCTTCCGCGCCTGTTTCCACGTCGTATACCTATGATGAATATGGTCTCATCACATCGGAGAGAACAAGCACCGGCCAGGAAACAAGCTATGAATACCAGCATATGACGGGTACAGCAGAGTGGAAGGAACCTTCCAAGGTAACCGTCAAAATGAACGATACACAGTCTCAGGTTACACAGTTTGAATATGACGGGCAGGGCAGTGTAACGAAAGAGGTCGTGTCCCAAGGAACGGGCGGAACACCGCTTGCTCAATCTGAGTATGAGTATGACACGTACGGCAACCGGACAAAAACCAAAGTCAGGGATGATTCACGATTTATTGAACAGACGTACAAGTACGAGTCCCCGTATGGACGTCATCTGCTGACAAACCAAAGCATGGTCGTGAAGGACGCTGCCTCACGGTCCTCCGTCATTACGACGGACTATTCATATTGGCCGACAGGACAGCTCAAGAGCCAGAGAGATAGCGACGGAAACGTGCAAGCGTACACTTATGATAAATGGGGTAGAATCACCCAGCTTCAATATAGTGACGGCACGCTTTCGAGCATACGTTACGATGATGCATTGAATCGCGTCACTCAGACAGCTGCTGATGGCGTGATTACGACGGAGCAGTATGATCCGTTTGGGCTGCTGGTACAGGAGAAGACGCATGATGCGTTATACGAGTATGAATATGATGATGAAGGCAACATGACGGAAGTGACCGATGCCGAAGGCAACACGACGAGCCTAACGTATGATGCTTTTGGAAGAAACACGAAAACGGTATACGCTGATGGAACCAGCAGTAGCACAGATTATAAGGTCGTGGAACGGACAACCACGTATAGCGACGCTGCTGGAACCAAACAGCGCGAAACCTATGATGTACTGGGAAGAACAACATCAACGCAAGAGTGGAAAAATGGAGGATTTGCGCCGCTTCAGCATCTGGAATACGATCTGCTCGGTCAGGTGACGGCATCCATGGATGGCAATCAGCAGCGCACCGAGTATACGTACGACGTGCTGGGCCGCTTGACCTCGGTGAAGGATCCGAAGGGAGAGGTTACTCGCTATACTTATAGTATGGCTGGTGATTTGGTTCAGATCGTAATGCCTGATAAACAGACGGTAACGAAGTCGTATGATGAGATGGGCCGCCTGATCAGCCAGACCGATATGGCCAATCAAACCACGGTCTACCATTATGATAATCGTAGTAATGTCACGCAAGTGGTGGACCGTAAGAACCAAATCTATAACTACGGTTATGACTCCGAGAATCAGCTGATTTCAAAGAGCGGACCGGATTTCTCGGTGAATTACACCTATGATGACGCAGGCCGCCGGACTAGTATGACCGATCCTACGGGTAAGACAACGTATTCTTACAATCCTGAGGATGGAACGCTGAAGGAACTGGAGTTTCCGGACGGAACCAGGGTGTCCTATGAATATAATACGCAGTCGAAAACTGGATATATCCTGACGGACGCTGCCGGAGCATCTATTCGTATATCGTCAGAGCTCGATGAAATGAACCGGGTCTCGGCGATGGATATCAGCACCGGAAGCAGTGGACCTTCCTTGATGTCTGCTTCTCCGCTTGATCGAATGACCTTTAAATATAAGGCTAACAGTTTGCTGGAGCGCAGAAGCCTTGATAGTGGACTCAGTACCGGTTTTAACTATGACGGATATGACTTGTCAGGCGTAACCGTTCAGCAGGGAAGTACATCCGTACACGAATTCGGATATAGCTATGACCTGAACAAAAATATCATCTCCCGCACCGAGAATGGAACGTCAGGACAATTCACTTATGACCCGCTGAACCGGATTCAGACGGAAACGTCAGGTGATAAGAATTTAAGTTATACGTATGACGCTAACGGGAACCGGCTGGAGCAGGGAAGCGGCAAGATTTTCGGCCTTAAGGAAGCAGATTATACGTTCGACAGCCAGAACCGGTTAACCCAGGTGGCAGGGGAAGGCAAGGAAGTCAGCTACACCTATAACGGAGACGGATTGCTCTATGAACGTAAGGAAGGCACGGATACCACACGTTATTACTATGATGAGGAAGCCAAACTGATTGCGGAAGCGGAAGTCACCGGAAGCAATGTTACCCTTACCTATGCCTATGTCTATGACCTGTACGGTCAGTTAACCGCAAGGCAGGACCGAGCCTCCGGGAAGCTGCAGTATTACCAAATCAACGGTCACGGCGATGTCGTCGGTCTGGTGGATGAGCAGGGTACGCCGCTAAACAGTTATTCTTACGACATATGGGGTGGCCCAGCGGAAACCGAAGAAACTGTCCCGAACGTGATGCGCTACGCCGGCGAGTATTGGGATGATACGACGGGACTGCAGTACTTGCGTGCCCGCTGGTACGATCCGGGAACGGCTCGGTTTATGGGGGAGGATACGTATGAAGGGGAAATGGATAACCCGTTAAGTTTAAACGGGTACACCTATGTCGAGAATAACCCGCTGATCTACGTCGATCCTACCGGAAACAGCAAAGCATCAGCCAAGTCTTGCTTGCTCCTATGTTTTGCTGCGGGAACGATCATAGAAACGCAAGACGGACCGAAAGCGATCGAAGAGATTAAAGTCGGAGATTATGTGCTGGCCCAGAGTGAAGAGACCGGTGAACTAGATTATAAGCCGGTAGAAGAGACTTATCATCGGGTAACGGAAGAAACCTATCATATCCAGGTGGAGGATACCGTCATCGTCACGACGGCAGAGCATCCATTTTGGGTGATAGGGAGAGGCTGGGTCGAATCCAGAGATTTAAAAGCAGGAGATCGGCTTGTCAACGATGAAGGAATAGAGTATGTCATTGAAAAGATCGAGATCAAGCAAGAAACGATCCGAGTATACAACTTCAGCGTTGGGGACTACCATACGTATTTCGTAACGGGACTCAAGCTATGGACCCATAACTGCGGTGGAAGTGGAGGCCGAGGCGCTGGCGGGGGAGCCGGAGGCAGCGGAGGGTTTGTGGCAAGACCTGGCGGTGGCGGAGGAACATCCCTACCTAAAAAGGTAACGAGCCCGAAACAGAAACAGAAGCCAGTCGTTAATTTGACGCAACTGAACAAGCAACTTCAAAAGGCCATTGCACAATTCCAAAAGAATCGGAGTAAGGGGCCAGGAATTTCTCTAGTTAAGGATACTGGTAGCATTTCCAAAAACACTGCCAACTTAAGGTCTTGGGCAGAACGAAATGGTTGGGTGAGACAAGATACTGCTGGTGGTGTTGAACAATGGGGAGTAAGGGACGCCACTGGGAAATTTAGCTGGAGATTGAAGTTGAAACCTGAAGTAAGTACAAGGGAAGGGCTAGGAACAGGAAGTAACCAACCCCGTTTCGATGCTAGGCTAGACGATAAAGGAACACCAACATCATACATTAACCCGTTTACAGGAGAACGCGGCGGTAAGAGTATTGGTACCCATATTCCATTAGGGAAGTGAAATCTATGAAGAAGGAAAAACTATTGGAAATATTGAAAGACCCAACTGCATCAGATGCAGAAAAAGATGACGCAGTAATTGAATTAGGAATCAATTTTCAAGATGCTGAGACAGTGGACATTTTAATACAATTGTCCAATGACAGTAATTATGATGAGATGATTGCAGCTAGCTGCGGTGAGTATTTAGGTTATATTTGGCTAACTACACAGCAAATAAATTATGAAAAGTTATCTCATCTAAAAGGCATTGCCTTGACAGAGGCTCTTTCCCAAATAAAAGCGCAACGCCCTGATTGGTACGAAACATATATGGAATTGTATCCTCAATCAAGGTAGCTTTGAGTCTATTGCCCTAAAGTTCAATTCTTTAGGGCTTTCTTTTTGGTGGGGATACCCAGTCGCAACTGAACGGCATGTATTGCGATCATTACTATGAAGAAAGTAACTTTGGTGACGACCCGTTAACATATGACAGTAGGGAACGTGTAAGGCTAGTCGAAAGGGGAGGTTCGGGGTTAATAAACATTCATGTGAAAGTAGATAATACAAAATATTCTATAAAGCTGGTAGGTGTATGTTCCTTGATGAGAATGGAAAAAATTGGAGTGAGTGAAATGCAAAATAACGAGGAACGTGATTGTGTTAAATTTTTTAAGTATAGTCAAGATGATATTTTAGAAATTTTGACGGAGTACATCGCAAAAGAGCATGGCTATGGAACATTTTTTCTAAAGCTGAATTAAAAGGTTCTGTGGGAAAGGATCTACGGCTGTTAATGGTAGTTGGCACATTAGATGAAGATGAAAGAGTTAAGAATGTAGATTTGGAGCAGTTAGATAAAAACATGGAGTTCAATGGAAGCCATAAGTGATTATTAGTATGTATGAGCATTCTGCTCGGAGTCCTTTAGTGACAAGTCTTCAGAGCCAAACGAAAGGCGAAAATGCTGTGATTTGGCAAAGGTTACTTGGAGAGTCGGACAAACAGGGGATCGACTTCAAATACTATCCTTGATAAAGCCAAAGTTCTAGCTATGTTTGAGTGACTTCTAAAACATTTTTTGGAGTAGAGTTCAGTTCACTGTGCTGATTACCGAAGATCCTTTACTTAGAATCGGAGGAAATAATTGCCCTTGAGGCCATAAAGACCTCAAGGTTTTCTTTTACCCGGCAATTGCTGATTGAATCGGGTGGTACAGGTCGAACGATAAGAACATATAGACATTGAAAGCCGCATAAGTTACGGTCTTTTTGTTTGAAGTATATAAGTTCTTGGCTTGAGTTAAGACAAGAGCTTATATACTTGGCCAAATGAACGAACTAACGGAACAAAAGAAGTTAAAAACGTGCATGTTGATATAGTGGGGGAGTAAAATGATTAAACCAGTATTAGTTTCATTTACTGTTATCAGCGAAGAATGGGGAGATGATATCGAAAATTTTGCTGTTGAAATACAATTAGATATCGGCCCTTATAATTCAGAAGGTGCTGATACTTTTTCTTTTCGTGTAGTAAGTCCTAAGAAATTGGAGCAATATCTTGACGGAAACAGTGTAGAATTTGGACGGGGAATATTTATTATGAAAGATTACAACATTAAAAATATTCAATCTGAGGTTAAAAGGCTAATTGAAAATTGCCAAGGAAATTCATGGAGAGAGGTTGCTCTTTTATTATCGAGATATTTTCATTGGGAGTATGAAGAGTAGATAGTTGGGGATTGACCGAAAGTAATAGCAAGGTAGCATTATAAGAGCAAACGTAAGTAATTGAAGCCGAATTTCCGAATTTATTGTTAGAAAGGATTTATAAACAGTATAGCTAAGACCTTGAAGGTTATTTACCCATCAAGGTCTGACTTCTATCTCACGTACGCAGCTAATCTTCTAGCCTGTGAGAGTGTGGTCGCGGAAGGAGGGCTTAACTAATTACGGGTAAAACTGAAGGTTCTGGAGTTTCCGTACGGAACCAGAGAGTGTAATATGCTTGATAAACTTTCAAAAGCTCTTTCCCACTTGAATTATGAGTAGGAATGAGCTTTTTCTGCATGCTTAGGTAGTGGCAGCAGGACTCGAAAAAACATAAAACATACAGAAAGCAGAGGTTCTTTCTCTAATTAAAGCGAAACGCCCAGATGGGTACGGACTTATTTAAATTGTTTGCTCTCAAGGTCATCATTTCATTGTTCGAATACCATTTCACTGCAAGCTCCATCCATCTCCCTTGTCCGGCGAATATTATAACTTACATCACAATATAGTAAACGTAAATGCAAGCCCTGTTACTTGCAATTTTAATTACAAAGGGGGGTCATTCATGAAGCGAAGGACACCGCCTGACCGCTTGGCTGAGCCGGGGGCCGCCGATACTCCGCCTCCCAGAAGGCACACCCTGTTTTGGAGAATGTTCGCGAACTATTTTCTCCTTATTCTCATCCCCGTCATTGTTGCTTCGGTTCTTGCTCAGGTGCTTGTCGTTCGCATCATCGAAAAGGATGCCGAGCGTTTCAACCAAGTGGTGATGAACCGGTTCTCCGAGCAGACGGATGCCGAGCTTCAATCGCTAAAGACAAGCATGATTAATATCCTGAGCACATCCAGATTACGGAGCGTGCTGCTCGCTCCCATGTCTTCGTCGCCGGAAAGCCAGCTCCTTCCGGAGCTGCTTCATTCCCTGCGGGAGCAGCTGCAGCAGCTGGAATCGGACGAATTGGTTGAGAAGGCTTATTATTATTTTGTCCATCAGGATTTAATGATCGATGCCGAAACCTATACGAATAAAGCGTATTATTTCCGTTCCCGCTATCCCTTGGATCTGAACCGCCGCCACCAGCTGGAAGCCGAATTATCCGGCAAGAAAATGATGGATTTCATGGATTCCCCGGCTTCCGTAACGGCTTCCATGAGTTACCCGTTCAATACCGCCGCCCCTGAAGTTTATCTCCTGGTCGAAGTGAAGCGAGACAAGCTTGAGGAGCGGATTCATATTCCGGAGAGCTGGGTCACGGGCACGGCCATTGTGGATGATACTGCCCAAGTGATCGCACGGACCGGTCTGACCGAGCAGGACCAGTACGCCCTGCAGCAGCGAATACGCACGGATGGTTTCGCTTCGCAATTTACGATATCGGACAAGGTGGGGCTGTCCTTCATGGCGTCCGGCTTCAACGAGTCTTGGCATTATATCAGCATGGTTGATCTAGGCACATTGATGAAGCCGGTCCATATTACCCGTTTAATCTGCTGGTTGTTCCTCCTGTTCTTCCTCGTTGTCGGCGCGTTCGCCTCGTATTATTTAAGCCGGCGCTTGTACCGGCCGATTCGGGAGATCAAGGATGGCTTGAAGCTGCACCATGCTCCGAATGAAGAGGGCCGTTACGAAGGCAACGAGTTTGACGTCATCAAACGCTACTCCCAGTTCATCATGACCGAGAATAAAGAGCTGTACCAGATGGTGAACGGGATGCTGCCGATCGTGCAGGAGCAGTTTTTCACGAAAATCCTGCTGGGGCAATACCGGGATGCCTTATCGATTGAGTACTACGCCAAGGAGATTGAGTTTGCTTACAGCCATAAGGCGGCAAGAACCGTCCTGTGTATCTCTTTCCACTATGACCGGTCGTTTTATGATGCGACTTCGGAATCCGCCAAGATCTTTTTGCTGTCCGAGCTGAAGGACAAGATCCACCGGCTGGCGCCCGGCATGGTCTGGATCTGCCAGACAAGGCCGGATTTGATGGCTTGCGTCGTCCAGCATGATCACATCACGGAGGGGTATCCGGAGCGAATAGCGGAGCAGATCAGGCACATTTTTCTGGATTACGGTGTCTATTATAAAGCGACGATCGGGATCGGCAGAACCGTTCATGCCATCGAAGAGCTGCATCAGTCCTATGAGCATGCCCTGGCCATGCTGAATTACCGGGGGCTGCATTCCACGGTGGAGATTTGCGGCAGTCTTCCTTCAAGGGAGCTGCAGCAATGGGACTCTTTCCTGTCCGTGCAGGAGGTCCAGCGGATCCACAACCAGTGCAAAACCCGGGAGTATGACAAGCTGCTCCAATCCGTGCTGGATATTCTGGAGGAAGGGAAACGCAAGGATGCGGCAGCCGTGCAGATGAAATATCTGCTCGCCGATGTGCTCAACACCTGGATTCGGGCGGTGGAGTCGGAGCGCAATGAATTGAACGTTCCCTATTATTCCGGTCTGTTCGAGCGAATGAATCGCTGCATGACATGGGACGAGCTGACGCAATGCTTCCAGGACATTCATGGCTTTCTGTTCCGGAAGCCGGCCTCCAGCAGCCGCAGCCAACAATTTATGGAGATATTGGAGTACATTCACGAGCACTACGATCAAGAGCTGTCGATCGAGCATTTTGCCGGCATGATGAATATGTCCATCGGGCATTTCAGTCGAACCTTCAAGGAAGAGGTCGGCGAGAAGTACGTGGAATATATTGCGAAGTACCGGCTGATGAAGGCAAAGCAATTTTTGCTTGAAACGGATTTGAAAATAGACGAAATCGCCGAAAAGGTGGGGTATTGGGGGAGGAATTCCTTGATTCGGGCTTTCCGCCGATATGAAGGCATAACGCCTGCCAAATACCGGAGTTCCCATCAGTAGGAAAGAAGAGACTGCATTATTTTCTGAAGTCTCTTTTTTTGCATGGAACAGGCCAAAAGCCTTGCCCCACAGGCATTGCAAAACATGCGTCTTACGGAAAAGATGTTTGCTTTACGCGAAGTAGGCACGGCTCGTATAGTGGGGACAACAACAAACGAATGTAAATGCTTTCAATCGGAGGTGGGGATTATTGGCGCAGCTATCACGAATCGGCTACGTTCTGAAAAAGCATAAAGCGTTGTACTTGCTGATGCTGCCCGGCATCTTGTACTACTTGATATTCAAGTACGCGCCGATGTACGGCATCATCATTGCCTTCCAGGACTATTCGATCGGCCGGGGCATTTTGGGAAGCAAATTTGTGGGACTGAAGCATTTCATTGAATTTTTCTATGTCACCCCCGATGCATGGAAGCTGATTCGCAACACGATCATGCTGAATGTGTACGATCTTCTGTTTCATTTTCCGGCGCCAGTCATTCTGGCGATCCTGTTCCATGAGCTGAAGAGCAAATGGTTCAAACGGTTCGTGCAAAACATCAGCTACATGCCGCATTTCCTGTCGACCGTCGTGATCGCGGGCATTCTCGTCACCTTCCTGTCTCCGACAACGGGCGTGGTGAACCATCTGCTCGTTAAGCTGTTCGGGCTCGAGCCGATCATGTTTCTCGGCATGCCCGAGTGGTTCCGGACGGTGTACGTGGGCTCCGAAATATGGCAGAAGGTCGGGTGGGGGACCATTCTCTACCTGGCTGCGATTGCCGGCATCGATCCGACGCTGTACGAGGCGGCCAAAATGGATGGGGCCAACCGGTGGCAGCAGGTCCGGCATATTACGTTCATCGGCATGGTGCCTGTCATGATTATTCTGTTCGTGCTGTCGCTCGGTAATTTCATGGAGGCCAGCTTCGAGAAAATCCTCTTGATTTACAACACGATGAATTACGAAACCGCGGATGTCATTAATACCTTTGTGTACCGGCGGGGCATCCTGGACGCCGATTTCAGCTTCGCGACCGCGGTAGGCCTGTTCCAGTCGGCGATTGGCTTCATTCTGGTCGTTGCGGCCAATCGGGTCGTACGCAAATATTCGGAGACCAGCCTGTGGTGAGGGAGGTGCGCGATGAAAAAGCAGGAAAGCTTCGCTTCGAAGCTGTTTGACGTATGCAATGTATTGTTCATGATTGTGCTGATCATGGTAATGGCTTACCCGATGGTGTACGTATTCTCGGCTTCCATCAGCAACAATGCCATGGTCGCGAGCGGTGCGGTGCTGCTATGGCCGAAGAAGATTACGCTGATCGCTTACGAACAGCTCATCTATAACCCCGATCTCTGGGTGAGTTACTGGAATACGATCCGGTACACGTTCCTGCATACTTTGCTGACGTTGATTGCGACCTCGGCGATGGCGTATCCGCTTGCGAAGCGGTGGCTGCCCGGCCGAAGAGTGATTCTGCTCATGGCAGCGTTCACGCTTCTCTTCAGCGGGGGCATGATTCCGACCTTCCTGATCGTTCAGAAGCTGGGGATGCTGGACACGATCTGGGCGATCGTTCTTCCGTCGCTGATCAGCACATGGTACCTGTTCATTATGCGGACATTCTTCGAGGCGCTGCCGGAGGAGCTTGAGGACGCGGCTGCCATCGACGGGTGCGGGTCCATGCAGATTCTGGTACGGATCGTGCTGCCGCTATCCGTGCCGGTGATGGTCACGATCGGCCTGTTCACGGCGGTGAATCAATGGAATTCCTTCTTCAGCGCTTTGATCTATTTGAATGACCGGGAGATGTATCCGCTGCAAATCATGATGCGCAACATCCTGATCGCCGGTACGAACGTGCAGGGCGAAGGGGACTTGACGCATCTGGAAACGCTGAAATACGCCATGATCATGATCGGGACGCTGCCGATCCTGTGCGTTTATCCGTTTATCCAAAAATATTTTGTACAGGGCACGATGATTGGCGGCATTAAGGGGTAGTCATGGATTTCACGGGAATCCATCTCTATACGATGTGACGATAAAAAAGGAGGTTATGGAATGCGGCAAAAGGGGTTCAGAACTGCGCTTGCCATGATCCTGCTCTGCGCGATGCTGGTTACGGGCTGCACCGGCGGAGGCAAGGACGACTCGGGGACGTTAAGCCCTGACAAACCGGTTACTTTTTCATGGCTCGTATACGACCGGGTGGAGGGCAAGGTTCGGGATGACTGGGAGATTTTTAAAGAGATCGAGGCCAAGACGGGCGTCAAAGTGAAGTTCCAGATCGTAAGCCAGGAAGGGCTTGAGGAGAAGAGGCAGATCATGATTGCCACGAATACCGCCACGGATTTTATCCAGGTGCCGACGCAGGACGGCAGGGAGCATGGGCCGGAGAAGGTGTTCCTGAATCTCAATGATTATTTGGATCGGGCACCGAATCTGAAGGCCTTCTACGAGAAATATCCGGAAGCCAAGGCGCTGGCAACGGGCACGGACGGAGGCTTGTATACCGTACCTGTCCTGGAAGGGGATGCGGAAGGCAAGGGCTTCAACTTTATCTGGTATGCCCGCAAGGACATCATGGATCAGCACGGGATACAGGCCCCGACCACCGTGGATGAATTTTATCAATATCTGAAAACGTTGAAAGAAAAGATGCCGGACTCCTATCCGCTCATATCGAACGCGATCGTAGGCGATACGGGGCTGTACACGACCTTCGGGCGTATCTTTACCGGCATCAGCGGTTTCTACAACCTGGATCCAACCACGGATCAATATGCATTCGCGCCGTATCATGAGAATTATCAGGATATGCTGGTGTACCTGAATAAGCTGTATGCGGAAAAATTGCTGGATCCGGAATTCTCGCTGCTGACGCAAGCGCAGTGGGAGGAGCGCATCCTGACGGGCAAATCCTTGGTGACGTTTTTCTGGAAGGCGGATCTGGAATCCTTGGTCGCCAAGGCGAGGGGGGCCGGTACGGCGGAGTATGAGCTGGACGCGATTCCTTCCTTTGCCGCCGAAGGGATCAAGAACTATCAGTTCTCCCGTCCGGTCGTCGGCACCGTCGGCCGAGCGATATCGGCCAAAGTGAAGGATAAGGAGCGCGCCGTCCAATTCCTCGATTATCTGGTCAGCGAAGAGGGAACCAATTATCTGTCCTTAGGAATCGAAGGCAAAACGTATACGATGGAGGACGGCAAAGCGGTATATAACAAGGAGTTCGGCGAATCTCCGTTTAATGCGCTGCGCAAGGACTGGGGCGTATGGTACGACCTGATCACGCTGAATAACGCCAAGTCGCGGGAAGTGTGGGAGCGCGGGTTAAGCGAGAAGAGCAAGGATATCAATGCAAGGTATGAGCAGTATATCGTCCCTGCACCGAAGCAGATCGTCAAGACGGAAGAGGAGCTGGAGCTCGAGAAATCGAAGCTGAACAATCTGAACAAATTCCTCGAACAGAAGGTAACGGAGTTCGTAACCGGCAAAACGCCGATCAACGATTCCACTTATCAGCAATTCATCGATCAAGCGAAGAAACTCGGTTCCGACGAACTCCTTGCCATGTATAACACCGCGTATACGCGCACATACGGCGGCAAGTAATTCCTTATGGAGATGGGAGGAATCAAGCAATGGACGATACCAAAATCATCGATGTCGACGTTCATAACGAGCAGGACGACAGGGCGCTGCTGCCATATCTGCAGGAGCCTTGGCGCTCCCGGGTAGCAGCATCCGGCATCGGGTATGCAGGCTCAGGGTATTACTCGCCGATCGGCGTGATGAAAAAAGACTCGATCCCTCCGGGTGGAGGCAAAGCCGGCTCCGATCCCGATTATATGATCAAGCAGTTGATCGAAGGCTATAATCTGGACTATGCCGTGTTGACGGGAGTCGTCTACAACATCTCCTCCACGCATGATCCGGATTATGCGGCGGCGATATGCTCGGCTTATAACGATTATCTGATCGCCGAATGGCTTGGCAAGCATAAAGCTTTTAAGGGAGCCATGGCGGTAGCCACCCAGGACCCGCTGCTGGCGGCACGCGAGATCGATAGGATCGGCGGCCATCCGGATATCGTGGAGGTGATGATCTCCAGTGCGGCGAGGTCGCCGCTGGGACAGCGCCACTATCACCCGATCTACGAAGCGGCGGCGCGTAACGGCCTACCGGTCGCGATCCACCCGGGAGCGGAAGGCGGCGGGAGCTCGACGGCTCCCACCGCGGCCGGCTACCCGACCCGGTATATCGAGTGGCACACCTGTCTCTCCCAGATGTTCATGGCGCATCTGGTGAGTATGGTCTGCGAGGGCGTGTTCGTGAAGTATCCGAACCTCAAGGTCGTTCTGGTTGAAGGCGGAGTAGCCTGGCTGCCGGGCCTGATGTGGCGGCTGGACAAAAACTACAAGGCACTGCGCGCAACCGTGCCCTGGCTGACGAGAATGCCGAGCGAGTACATCCGGGATCACTGCTACTTATCGACGCAGCCGATCGAGGAGCCGGATAATCCGCAGCATCTCATCGATCTCTTCAATATGATCGATGCCGAGAACATGCTGCTCTATTCCAGCGATTATCCGCATTGGGATTTCGACTCGCCGGGCCATGTCCTGCGGGGCCTGAAACCGGAAGCTCGGCGGAAGATCTTTTACGAGAATGCGAAGCAGCTGTATCGGCTGGATTGAGGGAATGGATGATGTCTGGGAGTTGTGGATGGAAGCGGGTTTGGATTAATGGAAAGCATACTCATGAACGAATCAGGTTTGCATGGTCGAGGGTGCGCCTTGGATGGACGAAGCAGACATGCATGTTCGAGGGTGGCTTGCATAACTGAAGCTGGTCAACGATGAATGTACAACAAAATGGATTAACTCTGTGTATGAGTAACTTCCATAGCTCAACGATTTGGCTACTATTTGAATGGAACAATGCAAAGTTGAAGTGATTATTTGGACTAATAAATATAACGATATGGACTGGTAAGTGTCGTAACTCGATTTACGGGAAGTCATGGGGATTTGACTAGGTAACTAGGTTACTCTGGATGAATCTCCGCAGGTGAATGCAAACTCATTCAATAAACTGGGCACGGGGGAAAAACCATTAGATCCAACGAACAGGGGTTGAAGTCAAGGAGGTGCATGCATGGCGGTACATTACGTGCTGGCGGAGGAGGACGTTCCAGAGGGTGAGCACAAAGTCGTCAACATCGAGGGACGCGAAATCGGCATCTATCGGGTCAACGGAGAGTACCATGCGATACTCAACTACTGCCCGCATCAAGGAGCGCCGATCTGCGCAGGACTGGTCTCCGGTACGACGCTGCCCTCGGAGGTATACGATTACGAATACGGCCGGGCAGGCGAGATCGTCCGATGTCCCTGGCACGGCTGGGAATTCGACCTGCAGACCGGCAAGTCGCTGTTCAGCGACCGGATCCGGGTGAAGAAATACAAGGTGGAGATTCATGAGGGCAAGATCGGTGTGGTAATGGGAAGGTAGCAGGCGGGTGGTTGAAAGAATGCCATATGGAGCAGCGGAGATTCACCTAAAGCAAATGATCACGACGACATCGGATATCAGATGTGATGGGAGGCTGCGGGCAGCTCGTTGGGAAGCTGGGGGAACTCCAGGCACTTTTTGTGGCGTCGGACATAACCGGATGTTTGGCATTTCGCTGATGGGGTGCAGGGATATAACGGGAGTCGCTAATTTCGCTGGTGGGGCACGGGGATATAACGGGGTGTCGCCATTTCGTTGAAGGGACGCAGGGATGTAACGAGTCATCGCCAGTTCATTGATGGACGCTGGGCTATAACGCGGAATGGCGTCATTTCATGGATAAGCACAGGGATATAATCGGATGTTTGGCATGGCATTTCACTGGTGAACACGGAGATATAATGGGACATCCCCGTTCACTGATGGACGCCGGGCTATAACCGGATGCCACCATTTCGTCGTCTACTCCTTGGCTAAATCGTGCCCTGTCGCCATGATTGGGGGTTACTTAACGGGAAAACGCAGGTTTCATCGCAGATCAGTAGCGCTCAAGAGACTAATGTCAGCTTTTAACGGACCGTAGATCCGTTATTAGAGGTAATAACGCGATTATTTACCATCTTCCGGACTCCAGATCCGCTATTGTGCGGATTAAGGGTACAAATACCGAGTAAGACGGCAAATAAGGTCCTCTGAGTCCGCTCCCCCCGACAAAAGTGCTGTTTTTCGAGAAATAAGGTATTCTGAGTCCGTTAGGGAGCCAAGGCCCTCACGACCAAGGAGCAAGTGGAGTTTGGACATATGAAATGATATTGCGATCCATTGACAGACGTCCGGTTCACAGGTGAATTTCTGCTCATTCCCCAGTTCTCTGCTCGTGGCGAAAATGAAAAAGAGCGAGGATTGAGGGGCACGCCCCTCAAACTCGCTCTTTTAGTCATGCCGATATTTCTCGGCAGGGATAGTGTTTTCTACTATAACACCTCATACCACCTGCGACAGCACCAAGCCCCCGTAAGCGAACGCGGCCAGGATCACCAACGCCGGGTGGATTTTGCGGATGTTCATCGCCCAGAAGGCGACGGCGGCAATGCCGAGGGATTGCAGGAGGCCGATGGAGATGACGGAGCTTTTGCCGATCTGCCAGGTCAGGGTCAGCATCATGATCGCGATGACCGGCTGAACCAGCAGGGTCATGCCTTTGACCACGGGCGACGTGCGGTATTTTTGCAGCAGATTCAGCAGCCAGATGAGCGCTACCGCGGAAGGGATGACCGTCGCCGCGAGGGCGAGGGTCATGCCCATCCAGCCGGATACGCCGTACCCGACAAAAGCGGCGATTTTGGTGGCAATCGGCCCGGGAAGCGCGTTGCCAAGTGCAAGCATGTTGGAGAATTCCGTGTCGGTCAGCCAGCCGTGATTCGTGACGATTTCCTTATACATGAGCGGGATCGAAGCGGGGCCGCCGCCATAGCCGAGCACGTTGGAGACAAAAAAGCTGATCAGCAGCTGAAGCCATTCTTCCATCAGGCGGACCCCTCCTTATCCCGTCTTTGTTTTTTGAGTTTGGCTACGGTTCTAAAATGCACGGTGCCATAGGCAAGGAACAGCATAATGACGAGGGCCGGATGGATCTGGATGCTTTCCAGCAGGAGAAACGACACTACAAAAAATCCGATCCCGGCGTAAATGCCAAGTCCCTTCACGGCCTTCTCGCCGAATTCGTAAGCCATCGTGCCCAGCATGACCGCAATGACCGGCGTAACGCCGGCAATCATGCCCGCCACGATTTTGGAGCTGCTGAGGAACGTCACCGCCGACAACAGCGCGATCATCGCGATGCAGGTCGGGAGGATATGCGCAAGAACCGCGACCACCGCGCCAAGCGCCCCTTTTTCCCGGTAACCGAGATAGGCGGCCATCTTCGTGGCGATCGGACCCGGAAGCGCATTGGCCAGAGCCAGCACCTCTCCGAATTCATCGTCGCTGAGCCAGCCGTAACGAACGACGGCCTCATGCCGGAGCAGCGGAATGACGGAGGGACCGCCGCCATAACCAAGTATGCCGGTTCGGAACATGCCGAACGTTAATTCCATGTATGGATTGCTATTTTTATCATCCAAGGGTAGGAGTCCTTTCTGTCAAAAATCAGAGTCTGATGCCCATTCGGCTTTTATAGCGCTTGATTAGAATCTGTGTGTCCACGCTGGTTATGCCCGGAAGCGGGTAAAGCTTCTCGTTTAAAAACATTTCCATTTCCTTATGATCGGCAAACAAGCCGTGCATATGCAGTTTGCTGGGACCGGTCATATGATACAGGCTGGTGACATATGGCTCGTTCTCCAGTGTGTCCGCCACCTGCTGCAAATATTTGGGCTCAACCTCCACATTGAAAAAAGCGGACACCGAAATCCCCACTTTCTCCGGATTAATGACGGCCGCGAAGCGCTCAATGACGCCGTCATCAATCAGGGCATTGACCCTGGCCTGCGCGGCCACGCGGGACAAACCGATCTCCTTGGCCAAATCCGTGTACGAGATTCGCCCGTTTTTTCCGAGAATTGCAATGATTTTGCGGTCCGTATCATCAATCATGGGGGTTGAGTTCTCGCCCGCAGCGTGAATATTCATGGATTGCAGCTCCTTTAGTTTTACTTATATGTAAGACTAACCTCGTGTGAATATTACAAAACGTAATTAAAATTAAAGATACACTTACGATACGTTTAAATATATAAGTTCTTTACATTGTTTTCAATATGATTTGCAAAATTTGAAACTTTTTCTCCGCATTTTAAGTCTAAGACTATGGATAGAAAAAGATAGATTTGAATGATTTGAATGTTGACATGCCTCAATGGAGAAGGCGGAATGATTCTGGAGAAGCGAAGCGGTCCCCTTTGACCCTGGATTTTCACCACTTGTAATCCGTTTGAAAATAATCTTGTTGCAACAGAGATCGGAAGAATAATCCGCATGCGTAGTGCTGAAAGGGCTACTGGTTAGAAACCATTACATAATTCTATTAAATGGTTCCTTTTATATAATTACCCTTTTATATCAATTTATGATAGGATAAACGAGGTGAATAACTAGCTTCTCAGGATTTTTATTTGGAAAGGCGGCATGGATATGAAAAGATTATTTTGCCTCATTCTGGTTATCGTTATGCTGATCCCGGCCAGCATCGTTTCGGCAGCAGGGACAACCGCTCAAGCCAACAAGTCGAAGGATAAACCGATAAATCTCGTGTTTGCAGGTGACATTTTGTTAGACGGATATGTGGGAAGCCAGATCGATAGATTCGGTAACCTATATCCTTTTAAGAAGGTAGCCCCCATCTTGAAAAAGGCGGATATGGCGTTTGCCAATCTGGAGACGCCGGTCTCCATTCGTGGCAAGGCTGCGGATAAAACCTTTGCTTTTCGTTCGAAGCCGGACACGCTCAAGGGCCTGGTATACGCGGGAATCGACGGCGTCACGCTGGCGAACAACCACATCCTGGACTATGGCCAGCAGGCCATGCTGGACACGATCACGCATCTGAAACGCCAGAAGATCGGGTATACGGGTGCCGGGCGAAATATAGACGAGGCCTTCGAGCCTTACGTGCAGAACATTAACGGGAAGAAAGTCGCGGTGCTGGGCGTCAGCCGGGTGCTGTCGGGCAATTCCTGGATTGCGGGCAAGAACCACCCGGGTGCTGCCTCCGCCTACACGATGGAGCCTATGCTGACCCATATTAAGAAGTCGGCCAAAACCAACGATTATACGATCGTATACATCCATTGGAACCAGGAATTCGCCGACTATCCGGAAGAATATGCGCGCACGATGGCCAAGAAGATGATTGACGCCGGGGCCGACATCATTATCGGATCGCACAGCCATACGTTGATGGGCATCGAATATTACAAGAACAAGCCGATTTATTATTCGCTTGGCAACTTTGTGTTCAACCGCTCCACCCGGGGCGGAGACAAAACCTTGCTGTCGATGATGGTGCATGTCGAGATTCAGGGCTCCAAGATCACGAGCCGAATTACGCCTGTGAAGATTCTTCAAGGTCAGCCGAATCTGATGGACAAGAAGTATAATAAAGAGATCATCGCGAAACTGAACAAACTCTCCTTCAATGCAAAAATTGATGCCAACGGCAACGTCAGCAAAAAATAATAGGGAATCTTGAAAACAACTGCGGCTATAAACTGCGGTTGTTTTTTTTGCGCTTTTTGGAAGCTCGCCGTAAAAATAAGTCGGAAACTGGCGGCGAGGCGTTTGTTTTCATTCCCCGCATTCGACAAAAGCTGCGCTTACGCCGCCCATCCGGAAATTCCTGCCGAAAAAATAAAATAAAATTTTACAAAATGTATTGTAATTTAAAATAAAATTTCAATATGATGAAGGGAAGAAGACGGGTTAATTTCGTTCGTCGGAAGCGGTAAATACGAATTGGCAGCATACTTTTTTGCAGCCCTTCCAGCTAATGACTGAATGTAAAGCCGATACCGGCAGAGTTAACTCGGTCTTAACACAGATTGGAGGTGGAGTTAACAAGCGAGCGCTATACTCCCGAGTAGGTCTTACGTTCATGAGCGGACTTACAACCGAGAGGAACCAGAGTCCAAGCATAGAGAAGGAGGAATTCATGTACATGTTAAGGAGCAAAAAGAGAATATCATCGCTGCTCAGCGGTGTGATGTTTCTATCGCTGCTGTTTCCCGCAGGACAAGCTGCTGCTGCCGACCCAGCGGCTGCCGCTGCATCGGTCATTGATATGCGGCAGATGGAGATCGGGCCGGGGGCTACATACACGTGGGCGAATATGCAAAAAGGCAGCGGCGAGCAGAAGGTCCATATGGTGGAATTTGATCCATCGCAAGGAAATCTGGAGCTTCAGCCGGGTCTCACCGATGGCAAGGTATACGGCATGCAGGGAGTCAGCAAAATGGCGTCGGATGCCGACAAGACAGGCAATCGCGTCATCGCGGCGGTGAACGGAGATTTCTACGATATGTCCACCGGCATTCCGCTCGGATTGTTCATGGGGGACGGAGAGCTGTTGACGGATCCGCCCAGCGGCAGGAACGCCTTTGGCATTAAACAGGACGGAACGAGCCTGTACGGCAGTCCGAAATTAACGAAAAACGTGACGATAGGCGGAAACACCAGCAGCCTGTCCTCCATCAACCGTCTAAGAGGGACGGACGCACTTGTTCTTTATACCGAAAAATTCAATGCCACCACGATGACCAATAATCTGGGAGACGAAGTGATTCTGGATATCGTGAGCGGCAGGGTCGCCAGCGGGGAGACCTTGACGATGAAGGTGGTCTCTGTTGTTAAGGATCAGGGGAATTCGCCGATCGCCCAAGGTCAAGTGGTATTGTCCGCTTCGGGCTCGCAGCGGAGCAAGCTTGCCGGGCTGAAGGCAGGGGATGAAGTGACGGCGGGTTTTCAGCTGGATAACGAGTGGCAGGACGTCAAGATGGCTATTGGCGGTACCGTAATGCTGGTCAAGGATGGCGTCGTACAGCAGCATACCGATCCGGCTGTACACCCGAGAACGGTGGTGGGCACCAAAGCGGACGGCTCCGTTGTGCTGTTCGAGGTTGATGGCCGCCAGCCGGGGTTCAGTGAAGGGCTTAACTACATCGAGCTTGGCGAAATGCTGCAGGAGCTTGGTGTAGTGAACGCACTAAATCTGGACGGAGGCGGTTCGGCCACCTTCGTTGCCCGCCTGTCGGGAGAAACGGAGCGCAAGGTGCTCAACTCGCCGTCGGACGGCGGGGAACGCAAAACGGCCAACGGCATTTTGCTGGTGAACAAGGCGCCTGAAGGAGCAGCGAATAAACTTGTTGTGGCGCCCACGCTGGAAAGAGTGCTGACCGGTTCATCCGCTACCTTCAAAACGGCGGCCGTGGATCAGAATCTGCATCCGGCGAAAATGACGGAGGCCGCGGTTTGGGGCGTTGACCCAGCCTATGGGACGATCGACGCCAGCGGTACGTTTACGGCAGGCAACCAATCTGGATTGACCGAGGTATCCGTACAATCCGGTAATCTGACGGGTAAAGCCGCATTGGAAGTCGTCGATGAGCTGACTGAGCTCAAGTTCTCCGACGCCGTGAAGACCTTCTCCTCCGGCTCGACCGAGATGCTCAAGGTCACGGCGCTTCGCAATGGTCAAGTGGTACAGGCCGACAATAGCCGTTTGGAGTGGCGTACCGAAGGCGATATCGGGACGATTGACGGCAATGGAACGTTTGCCGCTACGGATAAGCAGGACGTCAGCGGCAAAATCTTCGTGAAGTACGGTCAAATCGAGACCTCAATCGAAGTGAACGTCGGGCTTCCACCGGTGATGCTCGAGGATTTCGAGAATGGCCTCAGCCGCTATAAACCAAGCGCAGGTGCGCGGTTCAAGTCGACCAAGGTATCCATTGAAACCGATGAGACCTATATTCGTTCCGGGAATGGTGCCTTGAAACTGGAGTATGATTTTACCGGAACGACAGGCACCTCCGGCGCTTATCTGGAGACGACAGGCACCGCGGACTATATCGAAATCCCTGGCTATCCCGAGAAGATCAGCATGTGGGTGTACGGGGATGGCAACACGCACTGGCTTCGTGCCCAAATTCGTGACAGTAAAGGTGCAATCGGGCTCGATTTTACCGATCAGACGGTCGGCGTCGATTTCAAGGGATGGAAGTATCTCGAAGCGACCGTGCCCAAAGGAAGAACCCTACCGCTGGTGATGGACGCACCTGTACGATATATGGAAACAAATAACGAGAAAAAAGACGCCGGAGCCATCTACGTGGACGAAATTCGCGCATTGTACGGTCCGGCCAACGACGATATCGATCCGCCGGTACTGAAGAAATTCTCGCCGGCCGACGGTGCGGAGATTACAGAGAACACGCCGACCATTACCGTGTATGCCGAGGATGCAGGCTATGATCCTGTCGCACACCCGGGAACGACGATGATCGATCCGGACAAAATCCGATTCTATCTGGATGGAAGTCCGGTGCAGCATACCCTGTATCCGCCGGAAGGAAGAATCCATTACACGCCGAGCGTTCCGCTCGCCGATGGCGTTCATCAAGCAAAAGTCACCGTCCGTGATCTGTCGGGCAACCAAACGACCAAGGAATGGAACTTCACCGTAAATACCGGCTCAGCCAAGGTGGTGTACGATACGCCGGGAACGATCTATGTTGGCGGCAGTTACACGCTGGATATCGGCGGTGTGAAGACATCCCAAATTCGCAGCGGTCATGTCGATTTCCAATTCGATCCCACCAAAGTGGAGAATCTGGAGCTCATACCGGGGGGCAAGCTGAGCCTATCCCAGGTTAGCGCGAGCATTGACGCTACGACAGGAAAGGTGAGGGTCACCTGGAAGGACATCCATACCGCATCCCTGCAGGATACGGATTGGATCGGCCAAATCCGGTACGACGTGAAAAAGAACGCAGCCGGCAGCAGCATCATAGCGCTCACGTCCGGGGCGGTATCCTTCACCGATACGGGCAATACCGAATTCTCGTTCTACGGTCTTCCGATCGAATCGCAGATCGCAACGCATTATGCGCTGAGCTGGAATGAGGAAGGAATTGTAGAGGGATACGAAACGGTGTTCGAAGTTGCCGATGCCCAAGGGCAGCCTGTTGAAGGCGTACAGATCTTGGCAGACTCGGCAGCGGTGGGAATAACGGATGCGGCGGGAATCCTGAAGACCGGGGCGCTGACGTCCCAGGTCAAGACGTATACCGTGCAGGCAGTGAAAGGAAATCAATACAGTCCGGCCTTGGAGTTTAAGGTATCGCCGCTGGCTGGAAGTCCTACTCCGTTCAACATCAGCGTGGGCATGGGCGAAGATCCAACCACGTCGCGGATGCTGAACTGGCACACGGACCCGGCGACGGAAGGGACTGTCGTGGAATTGGCCAAGCGGTCCGAATTTACGGATTTCGATGCGCCGAACGTCCAGAAGTTCAATGGTGACAGCGAACTGTACCATACATTGGATCTCGGCACGGTCCGCGTCCATAAAGCGACGGCGGTCGGCCTTGAGCCAGGCACAGAGTATGTGTATCGTGTCGGTGACGGCCAAGGCCATTACAGTGACCAAGGCTCGTTTAAAACGACAGAGCTTGCGGGAGATACAACGAAATTCTTGTACTTTGCGGATTCCCAGGCCTCCACTGCGAAGGAGTTCGAGCTGTGGGGGAATACGATCGACAAGGCGGCAGCCGAGCATCCGGACGCCGAATTCATGGTCCATGCCGGGGATATGGTGGACAAGGGCTTCCTGGAGGAGCAGTGGAACTATTGGTTCGATGAAGCCCAGAAGCATTTCCTGAATACGACGTTAGTGTCGGCCATCGGCAACCATGAAGTGATGGGGACCAAGGAAAACGGAGACTTCCTGGCTCACTTTAACCAGCCGGGCAATGGCTTGGACAGCCTGAAAGGAACCAACTTCTCTTTTGATTACAAGGACGTTCATTTCATTATGCTGAACAGCGAGTATCAGCTGGAGGAGCAGAAGAAGTGGCTTCAGCAGGATCTGGCTAATAATGATAAGAAATGGACCGTCGCGATGTTCCATCGCGGTCCATACGGCAGCATCTACGATTCCGCCGAGGTACGGAGCCTATGGGCGCCGGTGCTGGAGGAATCCGGCGTTGATCTCGTGTTAAACGGACATGATCATATTTATATTCGTTCCTACCCGATGATGAACAACCAGATTGCCGCGGACGGGAAGGGCACGACCTACGTCGTGGCGGGATCGTCAGGTCCTAAATTCTACTCCCACACGGAGCGGGGCTGGCATGAGGTGGTCGACGAAGAGAAGACTCAAATGTATGCCTCCGTGGAAGTGAAGGGAGACGAGCTTCATTTTGTAACCCAAACGGTTGGCGGACGCGTCGTGGACGAGTTTACACTGACGAAATCGGATACGAAGCCGGAGCCGCAGCGGATTAAAGTAACTCCAAACCAGCTGACGCTAGCTGTAGGCGAGAGCCAAAAGTTACTGGCTGATGTGAAGCCGAGCGGTGCGGAACGAACCGTTGTGTGGTCCGTCTACCATTCCGAACCGTCGAATGACGTCGTCAGCGTATCCGCAGACGGCATCGTGACGGCTCAAGGTCTGGGGAGCGCGGTGGTAAGAGCGACCAGCACGGCGGCACCGGATGTCTATACAGATGTGAGTATTACGGTAGACCGAATTCCAAACGGCAGCATCGAATCGATACGCCTAAGCGGCAAATCCGAGCTGAAGGTCGGGGACGCCGACCAGACGGTAACGGAGGCGGTATATACCGACGGCAGCCGTATGCGTATAATCGAAGGCATCACCTATGCGAGCAGTAAGCCGGACGTAGCTTCCATTGATGAACGGGGCTCGGTACGGGCTTTGGTAGAAGGGGCGACCGTCATTTCGGCAACCTACGAAGGGTTCAAGTCGGAATATGATTTGAAGGTAATTACCCGGGGTGGGGGTAATCCCGATCCGGGACCGGAGTCGCCGGTAACACCACCGGTAACGCCTCCGGTAACGCCGCCCGTGACACCGCCGTCATCAGGCAGCATCACCTTATCCGCCAACGAGCTTGCAGCTAAACTGTCGAACGGGCAAGTGAGCTTGTCGGTGGACGGAAACTTTACGGATATCACGCTGCCAGGGAATGCAGCAGACATACTCATGGATGGTTCAATCCATCTTGAAGCGAAGAATTTGTCCCTAACGATCCCGGCCGAAGTGCTTCGCCAACTTGGCGGCCTTGCAGATGCCGGCCAGCTTGAGAAAGGCACGATAAAACTGAGTGCCGCCACATTAACGGAGGCCGAGATGAAGCAGCGGATCGCGCAAGCTTCCCGCGTCTCCGGCGCTAAGCTGACAGCAGCCGGAGCCATGCTGGAGTTCGAGCTTAAACTGACGACTGCGGATGGCAAAGTCCACCGCTTAACCGAATTCGATCATCCGATCATGCTAGAACTGCCGTTATCTTCAGATGCTAATGGCAAAAGAATTTCCATGTACTATGTATCCGACAGCGGAGAGCTGGAGTATATCGGCGGTGTAAACAAAGACGGCCGCATGGCCGCAGGAATCCGCCATTTCAGTGCTTACGGTTTGCTGGATTACGAGAAAACCTTTGCAGATGTTCCATCCTCGTTCTGGGCTGCGGAGGTCATCGGCGATTTGGCCGCGAAGCAGCTCATCGAAGGCGTCAGCGCGGACCGCTTCGCACCGGCGCAGCAAGTGACCCGGGCAGAGTTTGCCGCGATGCTGGTTCGTCTGCTGGATCTTAAGGCAGAAGAACCTGCGCCGTTCGCCGATGTAGCTTCAGGCAAATGGTACGCCGATTCCGTGTCGGCAGCAGCCCAGTTCGGCATCGTGAACGGAACCGCCAAAGACCGTTTTGCACCGGACGCCCCGATCAAACGCCAGGAAATGGCGGCGATGCTGGTGCGCGCTTATGCCCACGCGATGAAACAGCAGCAGGAGAACATCAGCGCGGGAAGCGGTTTTGCCGATCTCGCCGAGTCCCCGGACTGGGTTCGGGAAGCGGTAGAAACCGCGCATGCCCTCGGATTTGTTCAGGGCCATACGCCTAGCCGTTTTGCACCGGAAGGTTTGACCACGCGTGCGGAAAGCGCGCAGGTCATCCATAATCTGTTGAATAAGCTGAAGTAAAGCTTAGGCGAATACCGCCTCTCTCCACTGTAGAACTTCGCAGAGGAGAGAGGCTTTTTTTTAGGTTTAAAGTATGGCGGAAGTTCCGATATAATGATATACAGGATCAATGAACGAACGTAAGCCGAAGTTACACCTATTGAGTAACCGGAAAGGGGGAAGGGGATGACGGAATACGCGAATACGCCGAAGCCGCCTTATTATGCCTGCATTTTTGTGTCCAAACGAACGGAGGGCGACCGGGGTTACGGAGCGATGTCCGCTAAAATGGCGGAGCTCGCTGCGCAGCAGCCCGGCTATCTGGGGGTGGAATCCGCTCGGGACGAGGGTCTCGGGATCACGGTTTCGTATTGGGACTCCCTGGAGTCCATACGTTTATGGAAGGAGAACGCGGCTCATCAGGTAGCCCAGGAACGGGGCAAGAACGAGTGGTATGAAAGCTTTGGCTTGCGAATTTGCAAGGTGGAGCGGGACAGCTTCTATAAGCTTTAGGCAAGGCCAGATCATGGAGAGGAAGAGGAGGAGTTTTATGGTGCAGAATCCGGGCAAGGTCAAATGGGGAATTATGGGGACGGGATGGATTGCGGAGCAGTTTGCAGCCGATTTGGCATATGTGGACAACGCTCAGTTTCTGGCGGTCGGTTCCCGTACGGCCAGCAGTGCAGGCGAGTTTGCGTCGAAATACGATATACCGCGGGCGTATGGCAGTTACGAGGAGCTCGTATCGGATCCTGATGTCGACGTTGTGTACATAGCGACTCCGCATCCGATGCACAGGGACCATGCGCTGATGTGTCTCCAAGCAGGCAAATCCGTTCTGTGCGAAAAGCCCTTTACGATCAACGGGGATGAGCTGGAGGAGTTAGTCGCAGCAGCACGCGAGCATAAGCTGTTCCTGATGGAGGCCATGTGGACGCGTTTCCTTCCGCCGATCCGGCAGGTGCGCGAATGGCTGAAGGACGGTCTTATCGGCGACGTCCGGCTGGTGAAGGCCGATTTCGGTTTCCGGAGCGGCTGGAATCCGCAGGGCCGTTTGCTGAATTTGGAGCTCGGCGGGGGCGCGCTGCTGGATGCGGGCATTTATCCGGTGTCGTTTGCGGCCATGATCTTTGGAGCCGAGCCCGAGAAGATTTGGAGTACGGCGCATATCGGCGAGACGGGCGTAGATGAGCAGTTCTCCGTTATTCTATCCTATGAATCAGGCAAGACGGCATCGTTAAACGGGGCGATCCGGCTGGGATTGACGAATGAAGCTTATATTTATGGCACCGACGGGCATATTCACATTCCATCCTTTTTAAATGCAACAACCGCTTCGCTGCATGTTGACGGCGAGGAGCCGGTGGTTGTGACGGATGAGCGTCAAGAGAAGGGCTATAGCTTTGAGGCTTACGAAGTGGGACGATGCCTGCTGGAAGGGCGGCTGGAGAGCGATGTGATGCCGCTGGACGAGTCGCTTGCGATTATGAGGCTGCTGGATCAGATCCGGGCACAGTGGGGATTGAGGTATCCATCGGAAGGTTAAGTGATTTCGTGTTCAATGAAGCAGTGTGAGAGGAACTTCTCGCGCTGCTTTTTTTTGTTATTCAGGCAGCGCAATAAGAGTAAGTGTCAATATTTACATAAGTTTTACGCAGAGATGACAAGCCATTAATCCCCCTTTGTTATGCTGGAGCTGTTTGTAGCGGTGACACAGACCCATTTTTACATAACAAAAGGAGAGAGTAAATGATTAATCACATGTACAAAAAGCTATTATCCATTCTGTTATCGACGGCACTGGTGTTTGGATTCTTTGCAGGCACCGGTTTCCAGACGACGGCGGATGCCGCAGCGCAGGATCAACCCGATATCCTTCTGCAGCGTAACGCCGAGTGGAAGTATTTTGATCAGGGACAAGATTTAACAACCGTTTGGCGTGCCACCTACGATGATTCATCATGGGCTTCGGGATTAGCTCCATTCGGATATAAAGATAACGGAAGCGGCATTGCAACCGCGGAGTTTGGTCCGCTCAACACAGTAGTCGATTACGGTGCGGATAAAAAGCTCAAACACCGCACGACTTACTTCCGCACGAATCTTCAGGTCAACAAGGATCAAATCGACGCTTATGGACAGATTCTCGGAACGTTTGGCATTGATGACGGTGCCGTGCTCTACGTCAATGGTCATGAAATCAGACGTATGGGCATGCCTGAGGGTGAGATCACGTACCACGCGAAAGCCACTTCCAGCAAGGACCTTCCGGTTGTGTATGGGGATATGGATCTGACGGCGCCGCTCAAAACGTACTTGCAGGACGGCAACAACGAAATTGCGGTCGAGGTTCACCAGCAGAGCGACAGCAGTTCGGATCTGTACTTTGATATGGAGCTTACCGCGTTAGCACAGGCTCCGGTGCTGGACATCTCTAAAATTACGGTAACCTTCCATGGAGATGCAACAAGCGCGAAGGGCTTTACATGGTATACGCCGCTGGGTTCCTCCCGCAGCGATGTACAAGTAGTAGAGAATCGCGGCAGTGCGCCTGATTTCAGTCAAGCGCAGGTGTATAGCGGACGGACTTCCGTCTCTTCGAACTCTCCAGGTGAACATGTTCATAAAGCGGAAGCGACAGGCTTGGCAGCAGATACCTCCTACTATTTCAGAGTTGGGGACGAGAGTCTGAATCTGTGGAGCGAGATAGGCACCTTCGAAACGGCACCTGTCAGTGGCGCCTTCTCATTCATCGACCTGACGGATACGCAAGCAAAGGAAGAAGACGAGGCGATACTGTCCGCGGCCACCTTGTCGAAGGCGCTGGCCACCATCCCCGATGCCAAATTCGTTGTCCATAACGGAGATGTCGTGGAGAACGGTACATCGGAGCAGGAATGGAACTGGCTGCTGGGCCATTCACAGTCCAGTCTTTTACATACCACGATCGCTCCTTCCGCGGGCAATCACGAGAATAAGAATAATGCTTTTTATGAGCACTTTAATGTGAAGCAGCCGGATAACGCTGCAACGGTGACAGGCGCATATTACTCTTACGACTATAGCAATGCTCACTTCATCGTGCTCAACTCCAACGAGAATTCGACCGAATATGCGAACTTCTCCACGGAGCAGGTAGCTTGGATGAAGCAGGATGTGGAGCAAGCGAAAGCTGCAGGGGCAGAATGGATTATCGTTAATATCCACAAAGGCCCTTACACCACTTCGAATCATGCTACCGACAGCGATATCATTGGCGCCAATGGCGTGCGTAAACAAATCGCGCCCCTGATGAATGAGCTTGGAATCGATATGGTGCTTCAGGGACATGACCACATCTATGCGCGCACAAAGCCGATCAAGCGTGACGGAACCGCGGAAGATGTCGCTAAAATCACCGAGACGCTGAATGGTCAGAGCATCGAATATGCGGTCAAGCCGGATGGAACGATCTACATGATTCCTGCCACCGCAGGCGCCAAGGTTTATTTCAAGAACCAGAAGCCGGAGCTGGGTGACGCGTATTTCAATTTGTTCGAGCTTGCGGAAGAGAACCACGCCCGTAAGTATGGGGACACAACCAGTTTAGCCAGAGGACATGTACAAAATTTTGTGGGCATTACAATCGACGGCGGCAAGCTGACGGCTGTCACGTACGAGATCGACCAAAATCAATACAACGCGCAGCCGTTCATTGTGGATCAATTCGGAATTATAAAGGAGACGAAACCGGATCCAGTTCAGGAAAAAGTGAGCAAAGTGACGGTTACGTTCCACGGCGATGCTACATCTTCCAAGGGTTTCACCTGGTATACGTCCCAGCAGGTGACAGGCAGCGACCTACAGGTGGTGGAGAAGTCTGCGGACGCGCCTGACTTTACGAATGGGTTATCGTTCCAAGGGCGTTCGGCTCCTTCTACTAATTCGGCGGTGGAGCTTGTGCATAAAGCGGAAGCGACAAAGCTGAAGTCCAATACGTCCTACTATTTTCGGGTAGGGGATGCGTCTCTTAACGTATGGAGCGACATCGGATCGTTCCAGACGGCGCCTGAGAGCGGAGCGTTCACGTTTATTGATCTAGCCGATACGCAAGCGAAGGAAGAAGATGAGGCCGTGCTTTCCTCCGAAACGCTTGCCAAGGCGCTCGCTACCGTTCCGGAAGCGCAATTTGTCGTCCACAATGGAGATCTCGTGGACAAGGGCGTCAAGGAAGAGCAATGGGATTGGCTGTTAGGACACTCGCAGGAAAGCTTGCTCCATACGACGCTGGCGCCTTCCGCGGGAAATCATGAGGACGAGAACTATGCTTTCATAGAGCATTTCAACGTACAGCAGCCGGAGCATTCAGCAACCGAGACCGGAGCTTATTATTCTTACGATTACAGCAACGCGCATTTTGTTGTCCTGAATTCCAATGAGGATTCGGCTGAGTTTGATAATTTCTCGCCCGAGCAAGTAGAGTGGCTTAAAAAGGACGTTCAGAAGGCGAAAAAAGCCGGGGCGGAGTGGGTGATCGTCAACATTCATAAAGGTCCTTACACCACTTCGAACCATGCAACGGACTCCGATATTATGGGAGCTAACGGCGTCCGTACCAAAATTGCTCCGTTAATGGCGGAGCTCGGCATTGATTTTGTATTGCAGGGTCATGATCACATCTATGCCCGTACCAAACCGATCAAGTCGGATGGCAGCGAGTCGGAGCCCGCGAAAATTACGGAGATGTTAAACGGCCAGAAGCTGGAATACTCCGTAAATCCGGACGGTACGATCTATTTGATTCCGGCAACCGCAGGTCCGAAGGTTTATTATAAGAACCCTAGCCCAAGTCTCGGAGAAGCTTACTACAATCTGTTCGAACTTGCAGAAGAAAATCATGCGGCCAAATACGGCCCGGATCCGAGCGATAGCCGGCGTCCGAAACGCAGCCAGGTGCAAAATTTCGTCGGCATTACGATAGATGGCGGCAAGCTGACAGCTGTTACGTATGAAATCGATCAAAACCTGAATGGAGCGCGGCCATTTATTATTGATCAATTCGGGATCGTGAAGAAGGATGCGCAAACGCCGAATCCTGATCCGGGAACTCCAGGACCGGGTACAGGGGCTCCGGATCCAGGTCCTGGGACATCCAACCCGGGATCGGGGAGCAGCCCCGGTTCAGGCATCAATCCAGGTTCCGGTAATGAAACCGATCCGGGAACCGGATCGGGCACAGGCTCACAGCCTGGCGGCAACCCAGGCAACGGTTCAGGTAACGGGAATCCGCCAGCGTTGAAAGATATTGCAGGGCACTGGGCCAAATCAGCGATCGACAAAGCTGTTGCAGCGGGCTTCGTGAACGGCTATGGCGATGGAACCTTCCGGCCGAATCAACAAGTGACGCGTGCAGAATTCATCACCATGTTGGGCCGTGCATTAGGACTGAACGCGAGCGGTGCTCAGCTTACATTCACAGATGCGATGAAGATCCCTTCCTGGGCTAAGGATGCTGCAGCACAGGCGGCCCTGACCGGCATTATTAGCGGCTACAAGGATGGATCCTTCGGTCCGCATAAACCGTTATCCCGGGCAGAGCTCGTTGCTATGATTGTTCGTGCCAGCGGAATCAGCACCGATTCTGCAGCGAAGCTGAACTTTACGGATACGAAGGATATCCCGGCTTGGGCGCTCCCATATATAGCGGCGGCAGTCGATGCAGGACTTGTGGGCGGTGTGGGCAATAACCGTTTCGCTCCACAGCAAGTCGCGACTCGGGCAGAAGCCGTGACGCTGATTATCGGGCTTCTTGATTATACGAAATAAAAGAATGGTTTGAAGTAGCCAATACGGGCTTTACCCGTATTGGCTTTTTTTGGTCATTGTACGTCATGATGACTAAAATTCCTGCCGGAGATTTAAAATTATATTTTACAAAAACTATTGAAATTTGAAATAAAATTTCAATATGATAGTGATAGAGATGAATGCTGGTGCAACAGCAGGACGTCATCTACTTCAGTCGCATGATCGGAGGTGAGCGGCAGCCGATTTTGCTGAAGATCGGGCTTCGGTTCGGATAGCAAGCACTCATACTATAGGGAGTGAATTGATGAATGATAACCAAAAGGCGTGTCTATCGAAGCAGTAAGTCCATTCTGTCCATGACGTTGGCATTCGCCGTGATGCTCAGCTCGGCCGTGTCTGTTTGTGGCGGTTCCGTTGAAACGAACGCAAGCGCAGGACAGCCGGAAGCTGTGGTGCTGGAGGATTTCGAATCGGTAACGAATTTATTTGCGTCTTCCGCAAGGGGGAAGGCCCAGCTGGATTTGGCGGGGAGGCCGGAGCCGATTTATTACGGACATCATGCTGCAGCCTTAAGCTATGATTTTGTGGGCAGCGAATCCGGCACCTCGGCGGCTTATCTCAATTTCAGAGACCCGGATGGATCAACAGGCAGGAGCGTTCCCGGATCACCGAAGGCACTCGGCTTGTGGGTTTACGGCGACGGCGGCAACCACTGGCTCCGTGCACAGCTCCAGGATTCTTCCGGCGGCAAGCATACCGTTGATTTTACAGCCACCTCCGGTCTTAACTGGAAGGGCTGGAAATACGTCAAATTAAACATTCCTTCTACCATTCAGGCTCCTCTCAAAGTGAATCAAATCTACGTAGCCGAATTAAAAGACACGAATAAAAACAAAGGTGCCTTATACTTCGACAGGCTCTCCGCCTTCTATACGGCTTCTCCGGTCTATGGGCTCGACATCGGCGGACTGACGCCTATGGGCGTCGGTGAAACGGTCAAACCGCAAGTTTATGCAACCTATGAAGGACAGTCGGAACCAACGTTACTGACATCCGGCGTGAAACTGACCAGCAGCGACGAATCCGTTGCCACCGTGACGGGCGCTACATACGACACCATTGAAGCATTGGCACCGGGAACGGTGACCATTACGGCCGAGTACGGCGATGCGCCAAAAGCCCAGCTGGAGCTGCATGTGGCGGCGGATGCTCCGGCTCCCCATGAATTGCTGTTGTCCGGACCGCTTCATATGGAGACGAGCGTCACCGGTACAATGAGAAGCAGCGTGGTTTACTCCGTCTACGGAAACCAGACGGATCCGGTGTGGATGACCGAAGGCATTAGCTATACAAGCGATCAGCCTGGCGTTGTATCGGTCGATCAAGCGGGTCGACTGACCGCGGTTTCCGAAGGGACGGCTGACATTACGGCCTCGTACCGGGGAGCATCCGCCCATCATACCATTACCGTGACGGATCCGGTTCCTGTTTTGCAAAGCATTAAACTTCAGGGGCTTACGTCCGTGACGGTTGGAGATTCTTTTGAAACGGTGGTATCCGCCACGTACTCATGGATGGCTGAACCGCAAACCATAGAGGAAGGCGTTACGTTTACCAGCAGCAACCCGGACGTCGCTTCGGTTTCTGATAAAGGGGTGGTGAGCGGTTTGAAGGTAGGCTCCGCTAGAATAACAGCCGCGTTCCAAGGAAAGACCGATTCGCTCTATATCACCGTGAATGAAGCTTCCCGTCATCCGAAAAGCGAGATGCGGGCGGCATGGATCGCCACCGTCGATAATATCGACTGGCCGGCTAAAGGGGTTACCGATCCGGAGCAGCAGAAGCAGCAATTCATTCAGCTGCTCGATCAACTGGAGGATGCCGGAATGAACGCGGTGATCATGCAGATCAAACCGACGGCGGATGCTTTTTACCCGTCCCAATACGGGCCTTGGTCCGAGTGGCTGACAGGTGAACAAGGCAAGGATCCGGGTTACGATCCGCTGGCATTCCTGCTTGAGGAAGTGCATAAGCGAAACATGGAGTTCCACGCCTGGTTCAATCCGTATCGCATCAGCCTGCAGGGAGACATCAACAAGCTGGTAGCGGATCACCCGGCCAGACAGCATCCCGACTGGGTCGAGGAATACGGCGGCAAGCTGTATTTCAATCCAGGGGTGCCGGAGGCGCAGCAGTTCATCATTGACGGCATCATGGAGGTCGTTCGGAATTACGATATCGACGCCGTGCATTTTGACGATTATTTCTACCCGTATCCCGTAACGGGCGTGGATTTCCCGGATACGGATACATTTAATCAGTACAAGGGCGCCTTTACGAACAAGAGCGATTGGAGAAGAAATAACGTCAATACCTTCATTCAAAACGTGAAGGAAGCCATCAAGGCGGAGAAGAGCTACGTGAAATTCGGCATCAGCCCGTTTGGTATTTGGAAAAATAAATCCAGCGATCCGGCCGGCTCCGAAACGACGGGACTTGAGAGTTATCATGCGATTTACGCGGATTCGAAGAAATGGGTCGAAGAAGAGTGGATCGACTATATCACGCCGCAGATTTATTGGAACATCGGGTACTCCGCAGCGGCTTACGATAAGCTGATCGATTGGTGGAGCGGGATCGTGTCCGGCAAGAACGTTCATCTATACAGCGGACAAGCCGTATATAAAATCGGGTCGAATGCCGATTGGTCCAATCCCGACGAAATGCCGAACCAGATCCGGTACAATCGAAACTTCGAGGAAGTTCGGGGCAGCATGTATTTCAGCTCCAAATGGTTTAAGGACAACGCGCTCGGATTTACGGACAAACTGAAAGACGATCTGTACCGATACCCGGCGCTCATCCCGGCCATGCCTTGGATCGAATCGGAGGCACCGGCTGCGACCAAGAAGCCAAAGGCCGACCATGTACAGGAAGGTGTGAAGCTCAGCTGGTCTTCGTCGGACGACGAGACGTATTATGCGGTTTATCGCTTTAACGGTCGGGAAACCGGCAGCGTTCAGGAACCGGCGAATTTAATAGGGACTTTCAGGAAAAACGCCGGAATGACGCAGTTCTTTGTTGATCGTACCGTTGTGAAGGGACAAACCTATACGTATGTGGTGACGGCTGTCGATCGTTTGCATAACGAGAGTGCCCCAAGCCCTTCCGTAACGATTAAAGCGGGGGACCACGGCCAGCCGCCGGTTGACCCGCCAGGAAATCCGAACCCCCCGGTGACACCGCCAGTCACTCCGCCCGGGAAACCGAATCCACCGGTAACACCGCCAGTAACGCCTCCGGTGACACCGCCGGTCAACCCGCCGACGCCGCCGAAACCTCCGGTGTTCGGCGATGTGGACAGCGTTGGCTGGGCAAAAGCGGCGATTGAGGAACTGGCGGCGCTTGGCATCGTAGAGGGAGTGGGTCGGGATTCGTTCCGACCGATGAAATCGGTGACAAGAGCCGAATTCCTGGCCATGCTTGTCCGGGCTTTCCAGCTGACGGGGGCGGCCGACCTGGAATTTTCCGACGTGAAGCCGACCGACTGGCACTACTCCGTCATCGCATCTGCGATAGATGCCGGGCTCGCTCAAGGAATCGGAGGCGGCAAATTCGATCCGAACCGGCCGATCACCCGCCAGGAAATGGCGATCATGAGCGCCAATGCGCTGACATTATTCACCGATATGAAGGCAGAGGATGAGGAGGGTACCTTGGCGAAGTTTAAAGACGGCAGCAGCATTGCAGGCTATGCAAGGAACGCGGTTGCCCTCTTGGCTGAGAAAGGCGTGATTCAAGGCACCGGCAATGACCGGTTTATGCCGAAAGGAATCGCCAATCGCGCTCAGGCAGCGGTCATCATCTACAACCTGTTGAATTTGTAGAACCTGTAAATAAGGGACATCCTTAGGCATAATGCCTTAGGATGTCCCTTTTGCTGCTTGTTTCAATCGACATGCTCCATGGTACAATAGAGGCATTATGTCTTGGAGTGTGGTGCATGGTCAAAAAATTAGGAATGGCACTTGTCTACATTGCCGTGGGTGGTCTTATTTACTATAAAGGCGAGTTCATATTGGCATGGATTCGATCGACAGACAGCATCATGCTGATCATGCTCGTCGCTGTCGCCATGGCCTTGTTCCCTGTGATCCCTTATCCCGTTGTCGGCGGCGTAATCGGGGCGGCCCTGGGTCCGGTTATCGGCGGGATGGTTACTTGGGTCGGCTCCACAGCTGCTTCGATCCTGATGTTCATATTCATCCGCTACGGGTACCAGGAATGGGGTAACCGGGCGCTTCATCGTTACAACAGCCTTGGAAAAGTGACCACGATGTTTGAACGGAACGCCTTTTTGACCATCCTGTTTACCCGATTGATCCCGTTTATTCCTTCCATTGTCATCAACGTGTACGCAGCGCTCAGCAAGGTAACGCTCGTATCGTACAGCTTGGCGTCCGCATTGGGCAAAATTCCCGCCATGCTGCTGTTCTCGATGGTAGGAGACAATCTGATCTCCAATCCATCCCATATTCTAATCACCATAGGCGTATATGGCGTATTTCTTGCCATAACCCTTCTGGTTTACCGCTTGACGGGCTTTGGCCGTTCGGGTAGAACGGAGGCCAAACGCTTATAGGCGCTCGCTCGACGAGGTGTGACCTCCCTGCCCTGCAGAGTTTAAGGTCTCGCCTTTTTTCTGTTGGAACCATGCCCGAACGGCCTCGATCTCTTGCTGTTCCATTCCGCTTAAACTTTCGTTGATTTCGCTGAATATCATCTTCACTTGAAGAGAGAGAAGCCCCTTTCTTCGCTGTCTGCGGGTACCGTTGACCTCCATGGCAATGATCTGCGGACGGCGTATGTACCTGGTGGACATGGCAATGAACCGGCTGCGGATCGTAAGCTGTTTACCCGTGACGTTCAGTCCGGAATCCCGGTGCGACAGAAGTCCCCAGGCGAACGAGAGCGGAAGCAGCAGGAGCGATAATAAACCGAGCCTGTCAAAATACCAAATGCATGCGGCGCTGACCGCTGCGGCAAAAGCCAGCTTCCAGCGGACGTACATCCATCTGGCGCGGGGCGGCGGCGAAGCCGAAACGGCCTGAGCGCTGAATTGAGGCGTAACCCGCTTCAGCAGTGCCGGGATATCCCCGGTCTTCAGCAGAGGATGCAGCATGAAATGCTTCTCGGACTCTGACGTGAGCACATGAACCTTCACTTCGGCGTAACCGAACCATCGCCGGAATATGCCTTCCTTTACGGTTATAGCCAATACGCGTTCCGGGGAGAAGAGCAGTCTTTTTCTCTCCAGCAGACCGCAGCTGACCGAGATTTGTTTCCCGAAACGCTCGACGGTAAATCCGGCATATTTGATCGTGTAGAGCACGGCCGAGAGCAGCCAGGACACGATGAGCGCCAATGCCGCGATGCTGATCCAGCTGCCGGGCAGCAGTTTCCCAGCCGATTGAAACAGCGATTGGTACATCCGATCCGGCAGCAGATCATCGGCAAAAGACACGATACCGCCCACAAAGGCTAAAGCCAATGACAGGTTGGGCGAGGATAGAGCGGCAATGAGCAGACGGCCCGAGGATAGCTGGAGCAGCGTGCTGCGTTCTTCCTCGGCCGGGGTGGGATGGCTTGCCTTCTCTCTGCCAACGGCGTCGTCGGATTCGGAATCCTTCAACGGAACGCTCGCGTAGTCCCGGTTATGATCCAACGGGTTGTGAATAGATTCATAAACCTCCGGGGTCCCCGGAGAAGGAAAAGGCGGTCCCTCCGTCTCGGCGGAAAGGCTCTGGCCGGATGGGCCGGAGCTTTCCGCAGTTGGGTGAACCTCGATATCCGCCTGCCTGGTTTGGGTTTGCTCGCGCAGCCAGCGCTGCAGCCGTTCGCCTTCGCTATTGGTGACGGCCGGCAGGATGCCGCCTCCGCCTTCCTTTTTGCCGGGCGTTTCGATCCGGACCTGGGTAAGCCCCAATAAGCGCTGCAGCAAGGGCTGCTCCATATTCATGGAATGGATGCGACCCGTATAGATGGACAATTCCTCCCGGAACAGCACGCCGCGGCGGATGATGATTTTGTCTTCTTCCAGCGTATAGACGAAGCGTTTCCACTTTAGATACCCGTACAGGAGCAGAAGCGAGACCAGGATGACGATGGCGGCGGACAGCCAATACCAGGGGATGTCGCGCAGCGATTTTCCGTTAAGGAATTTGATGGATACCAGGGCTGCGATCGGAATGAGCGATTTTACGCTGTCCGCGAGCGGGAACAGGATGAACAGCCGGTGCAGCCTTGTCGGTTCATTCATCATGATCCACCACTCTGGCAAGCTCGCCGATCTGTTTCTTTAGTTCCTCTGCTTCTTCCAGCTTGAGCGCTTGAATGACATGGGTCGTTGCGGCCGTGACCACCTTGACCTTGGCTAAGCCGTATTTGCGAAGAAGCGGCCCCCGTTCCAGCTCGACATGCTGCACCCGCGTCATGGGAACAAGGGTGTCGCTGAGCCAGATCCAGCCGGAGCGAAGCTCCAATTCCTCCTCGCTGACTTTAAAGCCGAATTGTTTGTAAGTGAAAGAGGGCACAGCCCAAGTAAACCATGCTCCGAGAACCAAGAGTCCGATGGTGATCCACCCGGGAATGAGGGTCCATCCGAGTATAGCCGCGATGATCAGATAAGCTGCTGCAGCCAGCATAATAATTCCGTCCGTGATGAAGCCCGTTATGCGGGAGATCGTGACGGAGTCCGGGTGGCACTTGCGCATGGCGTCAAGCCGATGGTCCATATGTAGGTTCCTCCTTGATGTTAAAGATTCGATCATTCCTTACCTATATGTATGTCTACGTTGCTAGGGAAAACTGCGTTTCATTCCGCCCCAGTTTGCTTGCCGTGCTTATCATTGTAGCATAACAGATTAACGATCATCTGAACCCGACCTAACGGTTGCATGAACACATCCCGAATCTGTTAAGCTTGAGTTAAGAAAGCTGATGAAATGATCGAGAACGAAAGGATGGCTGATCATGAAAATAGACCGGCTGTTAGCCATAACCGTCCTGCTTCTTAACCGTGGGAGACTGAGCGCCAAAGAGCTGGCGGATCGGTTCGAGGTATCCAGCAAGACGATATACCGAGATATGGATACGCTGTGCCAAGCCGGGATTCCGATTGTCGCCCACCAGGGGATCACCGGCGGATTTGAGATCATGGAGCATTATATGATCGATAAGTACTGGCTGTCCGCCGAGGAGATGAGCACCTTGGTGACAGCCGTTAAGGGGCTGAGCAGCGCACTGGAGGATCCGCAGATGGGCGTGCTGCTGGAGAAGGTCAAAGCGCTGCTGCGCAGGGTAGAGCAGGGACTTGGCGACGAATATCGGAAGGAGCCCGTAGTCATGGACTTTCAGCCTTGGGGACAGCGTCAGGGACTGAAATCCGCCGTGGGCTTGCTCAAACAAGCCATTCATGACAAGCGCAGGGTACAGATGGAGTATATTGATCATCAGGGCCACGCGGAGCGAAGAACCATTGAGCCGGCATCCCTGATTCTGAAGGGAAACATATGGTATGTACAAGCCTTTTGCCTGGAGCGGCACGACCATCGAATCTTTCGGTTATCGCGCATGCAGCATATCGAGATCCTGGACCAGACTTCGGAGACAAGAATGATACCGAGCATGGAACGACTGGAATGGGATTCCTCATGGTCGGGCGCGCTGGAGAGGGAGACTGTGCTGCTATTCGAAGCTGCCGCGCGCCAGCGGGTGGCGGATATGTTTCCGCCGGAACAACTGATCGTCAACCCGGACGGCTCCTTACGCGTTCAAGCGTTATACAAATTGGACGAATGGTTCTACGGCATGATTCTAAGCTTTGGTAATCAGGTGCTGGTTGAGCAGCCGGGCGAAGCGGCAGAGGAAGTGAAACGAAGAGCGCGATTGATTATGCAGCGCTACGATAACCAGGACAGATAGATGTCCACGTTACCTCTGTAGAATGAAGCTATATTCATGACAAGGAGGATACAGCATGAACAACAGCAATCAGAATCAGAGTGAACGATGGATAGAGGTTAGGCCAGCCATGTCCATTCAGGGCGTCGGCGTCCGAACGACAAACGAAGCGGAGGCAGGACCGCAAGGCAAAATACCGCAGTTATGGGATCGGTATTTCCAAAGCGGCTTGCAGTCCCAAATATCCGGGGACGATCAAGCTATGTATGCCTTATATACCGAATACGAATGCGATGCGTCCGGGGCGTACACATTGATCATCGGCAATCAGGCGGATGAGGTCGCGGCTGCGGAAACCTCCGGCGAGCTGCAGCAAGCGTACGTCCCGGCATCCAGGTACTTGGTATTCCGGACAAGACGCGGGCCACTTATGGAGATCGTCCCGCAGGTATGGCATGAAATTTGGAGCTACTTCCAGCAAGCAGCGGAAAAAAGAACGTTTACTGGCGATTACGAACGCTATGATATGCGGCAGTTTGATTCTGCCCATACCGTGGTGGATGTTTACATCGCCATTGAGTAGCGGTGAAGCAGCGGCAGACCGGTTCGGGTGGCTGAAATGGAGCAGACGATTGCACCGGAATGTACCCCTCCGGAAATAGCGATAACCTAAAGCAGAGTGATCCCAAGGAGGATCACTCTTTACTTTTCCATCAAGAGGTTAGGCCTGCCGCTTTTTGACCATCGTCATGAAGGAGGTGCCGCCCTTATCGAACGATGCAGCCTCCGAGAAGCCAAGCTTGGCATACAGGCGAATGGCTCGTTCGTTGAATCGGGCCACGGTCAGCCGAAACGATTCGCGTTGGTGAAGTTCTCCCATGGATGCCAGCACGCAGGAGAGGAACTTGTGTCCCAAGCCTTTTCCCGTCAGCTCCGGTTTCATGCCGAGTCCGATATCGAGCAGATCCTCATCGTATGCCCCTAACGGGATCGCCATCGGTATTTGGGCAGATGGGCCGGTGCAGCAAAAACCGATCAATTGCTCCTCAGCGTCCAGAATGGCGTAATACGAACATTCCAGAAGCTCTTTTCGAAACTCCTCATCCTGTCCGCTGTCGTAGAAGTCATAGGGAGGCTCATAGTTCCATGACATGATTTGATCGGCAATCGCCTCCGTCATGGCTGTGATGTGATAAGGCATTGTTCTCATCCTTTTTGTCTATTGAATGTTTCTTCATAGTTGTTTATTTCTGCCCGATCAGCACAAAAACCTCCTCTTCCATATTCGCAGCGGGCCTGATTGGCCTAACTGCGATGGAAGAGAAGGTTCTCATTCAACCTATTATTTAAACCCGGTCAACGCCGATCCCGACTTCATGAAATACTTCTGTCCGAAGAAATAGATCAGGATCATGGGAATCGCCATGATGGTGGATGCCGCCATCAGTTTCTCCCACTGCGCCCCGTGGTCCTGCTGAAAGCTTTGCAGGCCGACGGTGATGGTCCATTTGGCCGAATCGTTCAGATAGATGAGCGGTCCCATGAAATCCACGTACGACCACACAAAAGAGAATAAAGCAACGGTGGCCAGTGCTGGCTTCAGGATCGGCATAATGATCTTAATATAGATCCGCAGCTCCGAAGCCCCATCGATCTTTGCTGCCTCGGACAATTCGGTCGGCACGCCAAGCAGAAACTGCCGAAGCAAAAAGATGAAGAACGGTGCCCCGAAGAATGCGCCGATGGTAAGCGGCATGATCGTATTGACCCAGCCGAGCTTGGTGAAGATGATGTACTGCGGAATCATCTGCACTTGCGCCGGCAGAATCATGGTTGCCACGACGATGGTAAAGATGATGTTCCGGCCCCTCCAGGGAATGCGGGATATCGAGTAGGCCACCAGCGGTGCAGAGAATAGCTGGCCGATGATATTCACCATACAAATCACAAACGTGTTCATCATGTAGCGGGTAAACGGAATGGCTTGGAGCGCCTCTTTATAATTGGACCACTGGAACGTCTCCGGGAAAATGCTCGGCGGGAACTCGAGTATCTCCTCCGGCGTTTTCAGCGAGGTCATCACCAGCCATACAAATGGAAACAGGAAGATCACAGCGAATAGAAGAAGGACCGCATGCGGCAAGATCACCCGCAACCTGACAGCCATGTTACTCACCTCCGTAATAGACCCAGCGGCCCGACGTTTTTAACAGGATGAACGTAATCAGCAGCACAATGATGAACAGAATCCAGGCGAGCGCCGAGGCATAACCCATCTTCAGAAAGACAAAGGCTTCCTGGTACAAATTGACCGCATAGAACAGCAGCGATTGCTCCGGCCCCCCCAATGAGCCGCTTCCATCCACCTTGCCGCCAGCCAAAATATACGATTCCGTAAAGATTTGAAAGGCGCCGATCAACCCCATGATGAGCTGAAAAAGAATGATGGGGGACAGGGCAGGGACCGTGATCTTCCAGAAGCGGTACCACCAGTTTGCTCCGTCCACCTGAGCCGCTTCATAATATTGCCTTGGCACGCCCTGGAGGGCAGCCAGGAAGATTAAAGCGCCCGCACCCGAGCCCCACAGGCTCATCAGGATAAGGGACGGCTTCGTATAACGGGGATCCAGCAGCCACGCCGGGTCTGTTAAACCCAGGGTGCGAAGTGCCATGTTAACCAGCCCGAAGTCGGGGTTCAGCATCCATGTCCACAATAGAGCGCTTGCAACGATCGGTATGACGGACGGAAGGTAGAAGATGGTGCGGTAATAATTGATCCCCTTCACTTTGAAATTGAGCATCACGGCTATCAACAGTGAGACAGCCAGCGTGATCGGCACGGATATGAACGCCATGAAAAAGGTGTTGCCGAGCGACTTATAGAAGCGGTCATCCGCGAGGATTTGCTCGTAATTCTGTAGCCCCACCCACTGGGGAGGGCTGAATAAATCGTATTCGGTCAGACTCAGATAGAGCGAACCGAAGAACGGATAGACGGTAAAAGCCAGAAACCCGATGATCCAAGGAGAGGCGAACGCCAGGCCAAGATACACATAATGACGCTCCTTCCTGGACCAGCCTGACACGGGCTTTCGTTGATTTGCTGTGGAGACTCTCATCTTCGCGATTCTCCTTCCGCTTCAAGATATTTAGGCAGCGGCCCCGCCCAACCCATCGCTGCATTGGACAGAGCCTGCTTGGTTCATCATTTCACCAGCGGCTGAATCTTGGCCTTCACCTTGTCCAAGCCTTCCTGCATGCTGACGGTGCCTCGGAGAATAGCGTCATATTGCGCGCTGAACTCCGTCATGTACTCGTTCGCGTAGGAAGAAGCCGGGAAGGACTTCAGGTTTTCGCTCCCCGAATAGTCGAGGAATTCCTTAAACCCTGGCACATCCTCATAGAGTGGGTTGGAGAAGGCCGAATTTCGCGTCGGGAGATTCCCGAGGGCAGCCGTAAACTCAGCCATTTGCTCCGGCTCGGTCATCCATTTGATGAATTTCCAGGAAGCGTCCGGGTTTTTGACGCCTTTTGGAATATAGAATACGCTGGTAGTTACATTTCCGGAGTTTTTAAGTTCCGGGTTGTTCTCATCATAAGGAATGGGAGCTATGCCGTAGTTCAGATCAGGCGAGTATTGCTTGATGAAGGTGGGCAGCCATTCTCCGTCAATCGTCATCGCATATTTGCCCGAGAAGAACGGATTCTGTGCCGACATGTATTGGCCGAGCCCGGAGGAGAATCGGTCCAGATTATCGGAACCGTATTGATCCCAGATCTCCTTCGAGAGCTTGATGGCCGATTGGATCCCCGGATGATCAGGCGTCACCTGCTGCGCTGCTTCATCATAAAACGATCCGTTAAAGGCATAACTGAACGTATACGCATCCATGCCCGGCCACAATCCGAGCCGCTGGAGGCGGCCTCCATCCTCGACGACGCTCAGCTTCTTGATATACTCTTTCAAATCGCTTATCGTTTCCGGCGGACCGTCATAACCGGCTTCCTGCAAAATATCCTTGTTGTAGAACAGCATGGACACGTGCATGGCCGTCGGGATTGCATACGTCTTGCCTTCATGCTGGGAAGTGCTTAGGGCAGCCGGCACGAAATCCTTAAGATCGACGCCGTCCTTCGCTATATAATCATCCAGCGGCATCATGGCGCCACGGAGTCCCCACGGCACGACATTTTGTCCGAATTGGGATGCGATGTCCGGAGGATTGCCCCCGGTGATCGCGGTAAGCTGTTTCTGGTAATCGCTTTGGGATAACCCCTTCACTTGAATGTCGGGATTGGCGCTGTTCCACTTGGCAATCAACGCTTCCAACGCTTCCGCTTCCGGTCCGGTCCATCCGTACCAGAAGTCGAGTGTTACGGCATCCTGGGCAGGCGGATTATCGGATGGCTTGTCACCAGCATCACTGCCCGCTTGGGGCGCATTACCGCCCGAGCATCCTGTTACGATAGAGAACAATAGAATAAGGCTCCAGATCCAAGATTTCTTCTTCATTCCTCTTCCTCCCCTTGAGCAATCGTGTACAATCGTGCAACGTCATTCATCGAAGTTCTATCAATTCCCTCCCCAACACAGTTGACTAAACAACCGGCCCTGATCCAGTTATTTGCAAGAATTATGGATATCGTAGCATGTAAAAAAATCATTTCATTTCACTATCGTGTTCAAAAATAGGATTATCGTATGGCTTTGAACACTCTATTTCATCGCTTGTTTACGAAAGTCGGTGGGAGAGATGCCCGTATACTTTTTGAAGATTCTGCAGAAATAGGAGAGTTCATTAAATCCGGTGGAGTAGCAAACATCCGTTACGGATAACTCCGGCTGCTTCAGCATCATCATGGCCTGCAGAATCCGCAGGTCGGTGAGATAACGGTTGAATGTTTTGCCTGTCCATTCTTTGAAGAGGATGCAGAACGTGGACCTTGATAAATTCGATAGGCTGCATAGATCATTCAAATTCATATCTTCCTGGTAGTGGTTATGGATGTGATCAACGACTCTCGTCATGATTTCCCGGTATTTCTCCGATTTCTCGAATCCTTCACGCAGCAGCTCGCCGTTGACCTGCCGTGCCAGAATCGAGAGAAGCACAAGCAGCTTGGCTTTGAGCGAGATTTGAAAAAAAGGGGTGCGTCTCTCGTATTCGATCAGCATATCCTTCAGGACATTTCGGACCGTTACGTCGGTCACGCTGTCCAGCGTGATTTGGGATTGGGCGTTCATTTCCTTGCGCAGAAAGTATTCCAGAAAGGCCACATCGAAAAAGGCATGTTCTGTCGGCTGTTCCTGAAATCTCTCGTTCACGAAGGAGGGCATGAATTCGCATCCGTAAATTTCGATGTCCTCATCGGGTGAAATGCTCACGCTGTGCAGGGTAAATGGAGGAATAACAAAAATATCGCCTTTGCGTATCTCGTATACCTGTTGTTGGACGGTGTGCAGGAAAGCGCCTTTTGCCACATACCATATCTGAAAATAATCATGGCAATGCGTCCATAGGCTCTGCTGATAGGTCAATTTATACATTTTGCATGGAAGACCTTCCAACATCTCCATCTTTGAGTTAAAATAAACGACACCTGATCCCGTTAGTTCTTCAATATCGACCTGACTCCAATAAATACTCAAATTTTTTCCCTCCCCTATGATTTTCCTTAGTTTAAGAAAACGCTTTCATTTTATGTGGCAGCCATTTTCTTAAACATGATTATCCCTAAAACATCCGGATCGTGTACAGAATTCCTCTTCCTCCCTAAGAAATATAGGTTACATTATCAGCCTATTTCATAGGGGAACGTGGGGTTGTTTATGAAAATCGTATATTTGGACGGCTTGAGAGGGCTTGCCGCCTTGATCGTGGTGGTATCTCATTTTTTTCAAGTGTTTGCACCGTCGGTTTTTGAGGGGAGGGAGGAGATCGAGCATTTCGCTTTTGAGGGGATTGCCGCGCGAACGCCGTTCAATCTGCTGTTTAACGGCAACTTCTCCGTCTGTCTGTTTTTTGTGCTCAGCGGATATGTGCTCAGCTATCGTTTTTTTGGAACAGGGGACAGGTTCATCGTTTATTCTTCCGCCATCCGCCGCTATTTTCGCCTGGCCTTGCCGGCCTTGGCATCCGTTTTCCTTGCTTATCTGATCCTCGTATTGGATCTCGGAGCTTATGACAATATACGCGGGATGACGTTATCTTCGATGCCCGATCCGTTTGCCGCCGACGCCAATCTGCTGGTCATGCTGAAGGAAAGCTTGTTGCATACCTTTTTCACCTATGGCTCGCAGTACAATCCCGTGCTGTGGACGATGACGTACGAGCTGTTCGGTTCGTTCATGATCTTCGTTTTTCTGATTGTTTGCGGCCGCCATCGGATTCGTTATGCCGTGTATGCAATCCTCATCTGTTTATTCATCGATTCCTACTATTTGGGATTCGTCCTGGGCATGCTGTTAAGCGATGTAAAGAACAACGGGAGGGAGCGGCCGGCACTTATCCATCGGTCCTGGATCCAGCTTCTGCTGCTCTGCGCCGGTATTTACTTAGGCTCCTATCCTTACATTGCACCGCAAGGAACGGTATATTCGGTCCTCCAATGGGGGGCTCCCAATTTCGATTTCTTTGTGTTTTATCATGTAATCGGATCATTCCTGATCCTAACGGTGCTGCTGCATTCAAGCCGTATGCAGTCGATATTCAGCCATCGGTTTTTTGCTTATTTGGGTAAAATCTCGTTCTCGCTGTACCTCGTACACTTTACGGTGATTTGCTCGTTCGGGAGCTATGTCTTTCTGCAACTCAGCCCGTTTCTGAGTTATGGTCCCTGCGTGCTGCTTACCACGATTCTCACGTTTGCGGTTATCGCCGCGGTGACCCATTGGTTTTACCGGCTCGTAGATGCCCGGGTTCTGCTCGGGTTGTCCAGGTGGAACAAAGCGTTATTCGCGTCTGGGAAGCTGAGAGGACGCAAGAGCCAAATACAGACGGAACAGACCATAAAGGCCGACTAGATACAGATTCGGTTACCTCCATCGTGTGAGCGAACAATGAAACGCAAAAAAACCTTCTCTTCCGGGATACCAACCGGGCATACGCCCGGTCCATGCCGAGAAAGAGAAGGTTTTCTTTTGTTACCGTATTCTCAGGATCCGCTCGCATGGGTCTGCACCACATGCTGCCTGCGGTATGCGCCCGGCGTCATGCCGACGGCCTTCTTGAATGTCCGGTTGAAGGAGGTAATGTTGAGATAGCCTACGCGCTGGCTGATCTCATTGACGGTCAGGTCGGTGCACGCCAGCAGCTCCCTCGCTTTGTTCATGCGGATGCCGAGGAGGTGATCGCTGAAGTTGAGACCGGTCTTCTCCTTGATATAAACGGAGAGGTAGGCGCTCGACAGGTTCAGCTTGGCTGACAGATAGTCGAGAGACAGATCATCGGCATACTGGTTATGGACAATGTTCATGAACATGGCGATGAGCGGCTCTTCCCCGGTATCCTTTTTCTTGCGGATGAGGGCACAGGAGGCTTCGACGAGCTGACGGAATACGCCTTGGTAATCAGATAAACAATGGCATTCCGCCAATCTTGCACTCCACTGCTTCAAAGATTGGACGGAGGTTTTGTCAATCTGGGCCATCTCCATAAAACTTAGAATTTTGGAAGCGACGGAATCGGCGAAGAAACGAAATTGCGCGATGCCGGCCTCCTTGCGCTGCATGGCTTCAAGCGCCTGGTCGATGATCTGCAGGGAGCGGCCGTCGCTGCCGGATTGCAGTGCGTCGAGCAGCCCTTTTTCCTGCGGCGGGCTTAGGCTCACGGTGGTAGGGAGTACCCGCTGCGTGGTCACGATCTGCGATTCCTCGAGCAGCGGAGCCTGCGCAGCCAATCCTTTGACCTGATGGTAGGCTTGATTGAATTCGGACGAATCGCTTACCTGGGAGCTGACCGCAATCGTGACCAGGAACAATTCCTTCTCCTCATTCAACATGCCCTTGATCTCCAGCAGCAATTCCTCCAGGCGGGCCGCTTCCTCCCGTTTGAAGATGGAGACGATCTCGTTCTTCTCGATCTGGAACGTATGGGAGCCCGGATAGCGCTCGGCCGTGATCAGATGAATATGCTCCAGCATATGGCGGACGGCCTGATCGGTTTGGAGGGGAAGCTCATAGACCGGATTCATCCGGAACCGGATATGGTACAGAACCACGATGAAGCTTCCGTCATCCGACAGGAAATCCTCCCATTCGCTGATATCGGTATTAATGCTCTTCAGCTGACTGATATAAGAGTAACTGGTCAGGACGGACTTGTGTTTGTTCATGCGGTCCCGAATCTCTTCCTTCTCCCGGAACAGCTCCTGAATGCGGTTCTGGATCAGGTCGTATTCCGTGACGCTGCCGGTTTCCGGCATCGCCGAGCTGCTGGCTCTGTTCAGCACGGTCGTCAGGATCTGCTTCACCGGCTTATGCAGCCGTCGGCTGAGGAAATAGGATGCAGCAAGCGCTACCCCGAGCGATAGGCAGAATATAAGCAGCAAACCGCCGGTTAACCGGCTCAGCTGGGAAGAGACATGGCTGTAAGGCACGGCCGAAACATAGGTCAATCCGTCGGATCCGGCTTCCGCAAAATAGTAGGTTCCATCCTTCAGCACGGCTTTTTGACCGGCCTCGAACGGCGGCAGCTGATCCTGGTCCATGGAGCCCAGCGTATACAGCACTTGCCCTTCGGCATTCAGAATGGCAAGCGCGCGATCGTTCGACTCGCCGAAGAAGGATTGGGCGGCCTTATCGATATCGATGAGGGCAATGACCTCATATGGACTGTCCGGCTGCTTGTAAACAAAAGGCATCAGCGTTTTCTCGGACAAATCGTTGTTGATTCGATAGGTTGAAGCAGGGAGGAGCTTGAAGGATTCCGGATCGCCCGTATAACCGTTCCAGAACGAATAAGGGTACATCGGACTCGTATAGGAACGATTGAACATATAGGCAGCATCGCCGCTCCCGGATTTGCTGAGCACAAAATCAAACTCGCGAAGATAAATCAGGGTGTCCTCCAGAAAGAACAGCGGGTTATAGATATCGCTCCGCATCTGCATCATCACATCTCGGGCCTTCAAGTAATTGACTTCGTTTCCGGTCTGGTGGCGAAGCTGATTATTGAAGCCGATTAATTCGGACTGGTTATATATATCGAACATTAATACCTGCAGCCTGCTGAATTGGTTGTTGAACCGTTCTGCCGTATCGTGAACCGACCGTTGGCTGTTATCGATGATTTCTTTTTGCAGGCTGGTCTTGAAGAGCTGGAAGATAACCGCATAGAACAATCCGAATAACACGATGATGGCCAGAAAGCTCAGAAAAATTTTAAAGAATACACTGTGGCTTTTATGCCGGATCCAATTCACAGTCTTCCCCCCTTTGTATTTTTCTGACGTTCCAGGTTTCATAACATTATATAGGACAAGTATTAAGGAATGTGCCCGAATCGTGTTAATCTTTCGTAAAAATGGGATAGTCAATATTTTAGATTTTAAGCATTGCTTTAGGAAAACGCGGCTTCCGCCCTTCCATCCAATGAAAGGCAAGACATCATTAAAATGGTCAATACCCCTCATGCGTTCGGGTCGTTTATGATGCAGACGTGGACCTTGGGACACAAAGGAGACGCATAGACGAAGAGAGGGGATTGCCGATTTTGCAACGTCAGCTAAGCAATGTGGAAGCGCATTCAAAAATTCAAAGGAAAAGTGTCTGGCGAAGAACCATGATGCAGATGCGCAGAAACTGGCAGCTATACGCTTTATTTGCACCGGTTCTGTTGTACTTCATTGTATTTCATTATGTACCCATGTATGGCGTCCAGATTGCATTCAAGGATTTTATGGCTAACAAAGGGATCATGGATAGCCCATGGGTGGGCTTCAAACATTTTGAACGCTTTTTTGACAGCTTTTATTTCTGGCGCATTATTAAAAATACGATGGGTATCGGGTTATATGAGCTGGCGGTCGGATTTCCGATTCCGATCATTCTGGCCCTAATGATTAATGAAGCCAGATCGGGCCGGTTCCGCCGATTCGTACAAACGGTAACTTATGCACCTCATTTCTTGTCCACGGTCGTTGTTGTCGGAATGATCATGATGTTCCTGTCGCCGGTAAGCGGCCTTGTCAATTTGATTATCACCTCCTTCGGCGGAGAGCCGATTGCATTCATGACGGAGCCCTCCTGGTTCAAGAGCATCTATGTGTGGTCCGGCGTGTGGCAGGGCATGGGCTGGAGCTCCATCATCTATTTGGCGGCACTCGCCGGGATCGACCCGCAGCTGCATGAGGCGGCCAAGGTGGATGGTGCGGGCTGGCTCCGGCGAATCTGGCATATCAATCTGCCGGGGATCGCGCCCACGATGACGATTCTGCTCATTCTGAACATCGGCTCCGTTCTTGGCGTCGGCTTCGAGAAGATCTTCCTGATGCAAAATTCGCTTAATATGGAAGCGTCCGATGTCATCGCCACGAACGTATACCGGAGCGGCATACTGGGCGCCCAGTATAGCTTTTCGGCTGCGGTCGGCCTGTTTAACTCCATCGTCAACTTTATCATGCTGATTACCGTAAACCGGATTGCCCGAAAAGTCAGCGAGAACAGCCTATGGTAAGGAGGAAGGATGGCATATGCCGCAAAGCCGCAGTGAACGAATAGCCGGAGTATTTATTTACATTATATTATCATTTATTACGCTCCTTGTGCTCTATCCTTTATTTTTTGTTCTGATTGCTTCCATCAGCGCCCCGGAAACGGTGATGCGGGGGGAAGTATGGTTATGGCCGAAGGAATTGTCGTTTGTCGGTTACGAACGATTATTTGCCAACTCGGATCTCATGCGGGGATTCATGAACACGCTGCTGTATACGACGACGGGAACGGCCTTGAATGTACTGATGACGATAGCAGCTGCTTATCCGTTGTCCAGAGCCGATTTTAACGGCCGCGGCATTTTTACGGCGATCATCGTATTCACCATGTTCTTCAGCGGGGGAATGATCCCGAATTACTTGCTGGTGAAGGAACTAGGGATGCTGGATACGATTTGGGCCATTATTATCCCTTCGGCCGTATCCGTGTGGAACATCATTATTATGCGGACCTTCTTCCAGAGCTCCATTCCGAAGGAGATGCAGGAGGCGGCGTTTATTGACGGAGCTTCCAACATGCGGGTGCTATGGCGCATCGTCCTGCCGTTATCCGGTCCGATTCTGGCCGTGATGGTGCTGTTCTATGCCGTGGGCCACTGGAATTCGTATTTCAGCGCACTGATCTACTTGTCAGACCGTGCGAATTATCCGATGCAGCTGTTCCTGCGTGAAATTCTGGTTCAGGGGCAAATGCAGGAGATGGTGGATATCAGCGATGATTCACTGGCACGCAGCCTGATGGATGCGGAAGCGATCAAATATGCGGCGGTCATCGTGACGAATCTGCCGATGCTGCTGCTGTATCCGTTCCTGCAAAAGTATTTTGTGAAGGGTGTTATGATTGGTGCAATTAAAGGTTGATTACGGACAATCGATGAGGGGGATATGAAACTTATGGTGATGAAAAAATGGACTTCGCTTACATTGGCTGCCGTGCTGGCCGCCGGATTGCTGGCTGGTTGTGGGAGCAAGAGCGGGGAGGGCGCAGCCGATAAGGGCGAAACGCCGCAGGCAAATTTTAACGAGACCGGAATGCCGATTGTGAACGAGCCCCTCGACCTTACGTTTTTCACAGGGAAGTCGCCAACGAACGGAAGCAAATTCGAGGAAACCCTTGTATGGAAAACCTACCAAGAAATGTCGAATGTAAATGTGACCTGGAACCTCATTCCATTCGATACGCTGACCGAGAAGCGGAACTTGGCGCTTGCAGGCGGGGATTATCCGGATGTGTTCTATTCCGCAAGGGTCAGCTCCGCCGAATTGACCCGCTATGGGGAGCAAGGAGTATTTATACCGCTGAACGATCTGATCGATCAATATGCTCCGAATTTCAAAAAGCTGATGGATCAGTACCCGGATATTCGAAAAGGATTGACGATGCCGGACGGCAATATCTATTCCCTGCCTTCTTTTTATGATCCAGAACTGCTCTCCATGTTGATTGGCACCCCGATATGGATTAATCAGGAATGGCTCGATCAGCTCGGGATGAAAGAACCGCAGACGACCGAAGAATTCTATGCCTATTTGAAGGCGGTCAAGGAAACCGATCTGAACGGCAACGGACAGCATGACGAGATTCCTTTCTCCTCCACAGGCATTACCGGGATCATCGATCATTTGAAAGGCTCTTGGGGACTTGGCACGAGCGGACTTGGCCATAAATTGGTGGATGTCGATCCGGACACTGGGAAATTGCGCTTTACCAAGGCCTTGCCGGAGTACAAGGAAATGCTTCAATTCGTCAACAAGCTGCACCAGGAAGGGCTGCTCGATAAAGAGATCTTCACGATTGAAGGCGGCGCGTTGAATGCGAAAGGGCAGGAGGGCCTGCTCGGTGCCACGATCGTGCCGAATCCGGAGATGGTCATGGGACGCAAAGAATACATCGGGCTCGGGGCGCTTAAGGGACCGCACGGAGACCAGCTCTATTCCCACGTCAAAGTGCCGATGGTTCACGTGGGTGCATTTGCGATTACCGATAAGAACCCGAATCCGGAAGCCACGATCCGTTGGATGGATTATTTCTACGGGGATGAGGGAGCCCAATTCTATTTCATGGGTAAAGAAGGAGAGACTTACACGAAGAACACGGACGGTCAGTTGGAATATGTGAAAGAGATTACGGAGAATCCAAACGGATTAACGCAGGATCAGGCATTGGCCAAGAATTTCACTTGGCTCGGGGGCAGCTATCCGGGCTTTGTGCGGGAGAAATGGTTCAAAGCTTCGGAGACGCGCCCTAACGCCATGGCTGCTGCCGAAAAGGCAGAGCCGTATGCCGTGAAGGAGATCCTGTACAACTTTAACTTTACATTGGAGGAAACGGACGTCATGACCTCGATCGGTAAAGATATCGAGGATTACGTGAAGGAAATGGAAGCGAAATTCGTGAACGGCTCGGCCTCGTTCAGCCAATGGGAAGAGTATGTGAACACGCTCAACAAAATGGGTCTGGACCGGTACATGGAAGTTTACCAGGCCGCATATGAGCGCTATCAGGCGGAGTAAACGCAAGATATGTAAAGCGAGGGCGCGATTCGGGGAGATTCCCGGATCGCGTTTTTTTATTCAATTGGTGAAATATCCCAAAAGGGGTGAAGATCAAACGTACAACAAACTGGGGAAAGCGGCCCGTTCAAGGAAACATCCTTGCTAGCGGACCGCTTTCGTGATGGTTTTAGTCGAGGTAATCAGATTTCTTCCACATGGATGGTACAGAACAGCAGGGCGCTCCTGCCGGGCCCCAGCACCTGCATGCCGGTGATTTCCGGATCCATCCCCAGGTTGAAGGCATTGGTAGCGCAAGTATAAGGCTCCGGACATAGATAACCGCTCGCCCCATCGCCATTGTGCAGCACCCACTGCTTGAAGGCGTCATCCGCGCGGTAGGTAACCCGAAGGCCAGCCGCCGGATCCGTCAATACGGCTTCGTTACGGTCTTCCGGCATGGCAAGGAACAAGTCATCGAGCGGGAACTGACTGACGGAAATGCCGTCCCGCAGGCCTCTGCTGCGGAAGTCATGAGCGAGCTCCCCAGTCGGCAGCACCCGGTCGTTAAGGACCCATCGTTTCCCGACAGGCGCCCTCAGCGTGCAGCGCTCCTGATCTTCCGCATCCCCGAAGGGAAAGCGGAAGGTGGTATGATACCCCAGTCCCCATGGAAAAGAGTGTTTGCTTTTGTTGCGGATTTCCGCCGTCTGCCTGAACGAAGCGCCGTCAATGCTCATGCGCAGAAGGATCGTGAACTCATGCGGAAATTGCGACATGACAGCAGGGCGGCCTCTTGAAGAAAACACGGTTTCGATCACGGCCCGATTCCCCTTGGTCCAGCACCGTCCGACTTCCCATGCTTCGTCATGAACAAGTCCGTGCGCATGATTGTGATGCTGCGGCTCGTTGATGCGGAATTGATAGGGGCGTCCTTCAAAGGTAAAGCTGCCGTTCTCGATCCGATTGGGCGGAAATAAGACAGGCATGCCGTATAAAAAGGGTGTCTGCTCATATTCCGTCATGGAGGACGGCGTACGCAGCAATTCGGTGCCTGATGGTTTCCAGCGCAGCGAGATGACTCTGCTCCCCCAGCCCGGAACCACCGTCATGGATAAGCGATCGTTCTCGGCCCTCACTGCAGGCATGTCAAGAAAAGTGCATGATTCAACCGCTGGGCATGCCTCCATGTCACACCTGCTCAACCTGTCCGCTTAAGACGGAGCGATGGATGGCATGCACCAGCTTGGTATTCAGCAGGCCGGCAGCTGCGCCGGATTCCGGCATCGTATCCAGTCGGATATGGTCGACAAAGGAATGGAGCATATAATGGGGCGCCGCGGTATATTGGCCGTTGATCGGCGTACCGAGCGTATGAAGATGACTGTAGACGCTGCCGCCCTTACGGACCATCTGGTCGGATAAGTCGACATACAATGCCCCGTCCTCGCCGATGATCTCGACCTTGAAGTCGTAGATCAGCGGCATCGATTCGGGCAGCACCCAGCTGGTCGTGAATGCTGCATGCGTGCCATCGTCGAAGGAGACGATCGTTTGCATGGAATCGTAGGTGTCGATCCCCATCCCGGCCAATTTCTTCTTCGTCCCTACCGCATAGGCGCTGACCGGCAGAACCCCGCTCTTCAGCCATAAGGCAATATCCGTAGCATGCGGGAATAGAAACCAGCCCGGCGTGGATTCCCCGGCCCATTTCAGCATTTTGGTAGGCACGTAGATGGTGTCATTCAAGCGGGTGTTGATGGTCAGAATATGGCCGATGTCCCCATTTCGGACGGCTTCCTTAACCGCAACAAAAGGAGAATTCCAGCGATTCTCAAATGCGACGAGGCATTTGATGCCCGCTTTCTCTACCGCGGCGTACATTTCCTCGGCCTCCTCGACGGAGGTGGAGAAGGGTTTTTCAACCATGATATGAATGCCTTGCCGTGCCGCGAGCATAACGGGCTTTTTATGCAGGAAATCCGGCGTGGCAATCACGATGGCATCCAAAGCCTCGCTTTCGAGCATATCCTCAACCTGCAAATACCCGGGAACCCCGTATTTCTCCATGCTGGCATTTAAGGTTGTTTCATAAGCGTCGCTGACCGCGGCCAGCTCCGCATAAGGATTTTGGTTGAGGGTATCGGCAAACATGCTGCCGCGAATCCCCATGCCTACGATTCCGAATTTGATCATTGTGACCCCTCCTTGAATGGTTAGCTTTATTTAACGGCTCCGGCGGTCATTCCGCTGACCAGATGCTTTTGCAGCAGCCAGAACGCAATCACGATCGGAAGCGTGGTTATGACGGAGCCCGCCATGAGGTAATCCCAGTTGACGACATACTGTCCTTGAAAGCTGGCGATGCCGACCGACAGCGTCCATTTGTCGTAATCGCTGATGAACGTCTGGGCGAACATAAACTCGTTCCAGCTGGTTAAGAAGGAGAAGATGCCGGTTACCACGAGCCCGGGAAGCGTGAGCGGGAGCAAAATCCGGATAAAGGTTGTGAAGCGGTTAGCCCCGTCAACGCTCGCAGCTTCATCGATGGACTGGGATACGCTGTCGAAGTAGCCCTTCAGCATCCAGGTACAGAACGGTACCGCAAAGGTGGTATAGGCAATGACGAGGCCCAGATGGGAGTTCAGCAGATTGTAATCCTTCATGATCAGGTACAGCGGGATAATGAGCAGCGAGCCGGGGAGCATCTGCGTCAACAAGATGATATATCCGAGCGACATCCGTCCCCGGAAGCCGAACCGGGACATCGCATAGCCGCCAAAGGCGGAGATGATAAGAGAGAATACCGTCGTTAGCAGCGAGACAAACGCCGTATTGCCGAACCATTTCATAAAGTTGGCGCTGTCGTCCGCATGGGGATTCAGCATGCCCTTGTAGCCCTCCCAATGAAGCTCTTGAGGAAGATATGTCAGCGGCGTGCTGTAGATTTCGGCCTGAGGCTTCAACGAAGTCAGGATCATCCATAGAAAAGGGGATACGGCAAACAACGAAATGAGAACGGCGCATGCATAAACGGCGATTTTGCTGATCCCTTTGCTCATGACATTTCACCTGCCTTCGTTGCTTTCATGTACATCACAGTGAATACGATGGAGATCGCCAGCAGGATCATCCCAGCAGCGGAAGCCAAACCGAAGTCAAACGATTTGAACCCTGCCCTGTAGATAAAAATGGTCAGTATTTCGGTTACCCGGCTTGGTCCGCCCCCGGTGAGGACGTAGACGATGCCGAAATCCTTAATGGTCCAAATGATCAGCAGCAGGAAGACGATGACGGATACGGGCTTCAACATCGGGAAGGTAATGCTGAGAAACTGGCGCCATTTCGAGGCACCGTCGATTTCCGCCGCTTCGTACAAGCTTTTGGATATGCTCTGCAGACCGGCGAGCAGCATGATGGCGGCGAACGGGAAGCCCTTCCATACATTGACGAACATGGCTGCCCAGAGCGCGGTTTCGGCTTCGCCGAGGAAAGCGACCGGATTGGACAACAGGTTGAGTTTCAGCAGGAGATCGTTGATCACGCCGAATTGGTAATCATACATCAGAATAAATACGAGACAAGCAACGACTTCAGGGACGGCCCATGGGATGATCACAAGCGCTCTTACAAGCCCACGGCCCTTAAAGGGAATGTTCAGCAGGACGGCCGTACCGATTCCCAGCAGGAAACGCAGAACCACCGTCACGATAATGTATAGAAAGGTAATGCCCAACGATTTCAGGAAATGCCCCGACTGGATGGCGGCAGCATAGTTGTCCAAGCCTACGAAGGGATTGCCTTCGGCAATCGGCTTCGCAACCTTCCAGTACTGCACACTCATGAGCGCCGATTTCAAAATCGGATAGAGGAGTACAATAGCAACGGTAATGGCCAGCGGCGCAATAAATAAATAGGCGGCTGTATTTTTTTTGAAATGCCGTTTTTCCTCCAGCCATAATCGCTTGGCCTTCGAAGCTCTCTTCAACGGCAAGGGAGTTTGCCTGCTTGTCACATCCGTTCGCATTGGATTCATTCCCCCACCTCCTTATGATGTAAGTGCGCTACCCGGCAGTGGAGCCGGGCAGCTTCAATCGTTTAAATGTTTTCGAATGCCTCTTAATGCATCGTGTCTTTCATCTGCTCAGCCGCGCTATCCAGCGCCGTCTTGGCGTCTTTCATGCCAACGAACATCTCCTGCGCGGCATTGATGAGGATTTGGGACAGGGAGCCAAGCTCAGGGATGGGCGGGTCCATCACGGCCGGGGCGTATACATTCTCCTGGAAATCGAAGAATTGGGCAGCCAGCGGATTCTCCGTTTTGTATTCTTCGGATTCGGCGTATTCCTTACTGCTCGGGATCATGCCGGAACCGGCAATAATTTGCTGCGCTTCCCGGGAGGTCATCCATTCAAGGAACTCCCAAGCTTCCTCAGGATGCTTGCTGTCTTTGGAAATCATCGACACGATCGGATAATTGTGCGGGTTCGGTTTATAGGTTTGACCCTCGTATTCGACGGAAGGCTGCGGCATGAGCCCCAGGTCGTCCATTAAAGCTTCATCGCGTTCTTTGGTCATGCCGATAAACCAGGGACCATCCATCATCATGCCGGCCTGACCGTTCCAGAACATCTCGCGGCTGACCTTCTTGTCGCGGGTTCCCGGAGGCGTTGCCTGCGGGTTCTTGATCAGATCCTGCCACCACTCCGCTGCCCAAACGTTTGGTGCGGAATTAACGTTAATCCGGTCGGCCTCGTAAGGTCCAGCTTCGCCGTCCGGGAAGTAAATGCCTCCCGATACGGGACGAGCGAGCAGCCGGTACCATTCCGAGGCGATAAAGGGATGGGTGCCGATGACGCTGGAGAACCCGTATTGTCCGTCTTGAACACCGCCAAGCTGTATGGCGGCTTCTTTGAAATCATCCATCGTTTGAATGGAGGCCGGATCGATTCCGGCGGCTTCGAACATCGATTTGCTGTAGAAAATGCCGGTTGATCCCCATGCGTAATTGGATAAGGCATAATAAGAGCCGTCCACCTTGCTTAGTTCCTGTCCGACAAGCTTGTCCTCAAGTCCGCTCGCTTGAATCTTCTCATCGAGATTCACGAAGGTGCCCCCGCTCTGCAGCGCATTATAGGTGGCGATATTCTCCGGGTATACCTGAACGATGTCGCCCTGCGTACCTGCCAGAATCTCGGTGGTCAGTTTATCCCAGTAATTCTCGTAGTCTGTTCCATGAACTTTGATGGTGACGTTAGGGTGGGTTTCATTGTATTTGGCAATGAGTGCATCGATTGCCTTCTTATGAGGTTCTTCGGCGTATACCGACGTCTCGAACGAGATCGTAATTGGATCGCCGTCGGACGGGGCGTTGCTTGCGGAGGCCGGTTCCTTGCCACCCGAGCAGGCGCTTAATACGGTTGATAACGTAACGGCTGCAGTGATCAGCGCCGTCCATCCCTTTTTCTTTCTGTTTCTGTCTACCATTGCTAGTTCATCCCCTTCTGGTTCTTTGGTTATGGTGGAAAGCGCGGCGAGGCGCCGTTCCTTGCCCTTAATAAAAACACCTGCTGCCAGGCCAGACAACAAACACTTTTCACTTAACAAACCGAAAGGCGAATCCAGTGTCAGTGTAAACGTTACCGCGATGGCAATTTAAATAACACTGGAAAATGTATGTAATATAAATCACAAAAAACTTTTCTCTACCCGGAACTATTTTCTACTTTGCGGCCGATGGGCATGGCTGCGCGGGCAGGCGCCGCTACGGCATAAACGGGAAAAGGCCGAGGGACTATATGATGTCCTTCTCGGCCTTCGTTTGATTTTTAGGTTCTGCGCCGTTTTATTTGCCTTTGCGGTAATCCATCGGGGGGACGCCGGTTATTTTTTTGAAGGTCCTTGCAAATGAAATCGGGCTGCTGTAACCTACCCTCTCCGTAATTTCCTGTACAGACAATGCGCTTTCCGTGAGGAGCCGTTTCGCTTCCTGAATTCGTAAATCAATCAAAAAGTCTACGAATTTCAAGCCGTACTCTTCCTTGAACAATCTGCTCAAATATTTGCCGCTGATCCCGAACTTGTCCTGCAGGTAATCAAGGGATAGTTCCGCCTTTGTATAATGCTTTTCAATATAAGCCTTAACCTCTTGGACGAGGTTTCCCTGGCTTCGCAGATTCCGCTGCGTATCCAGCCGTTCGGCAAATTGCTCCAGAAGCTGAAGCACCATCTGCGTCCAATCCTCCGGCAGGTCGATTTCTTTTTGAACCCGGTCGAGTGCCGGCATCGTTTCTGTTTTCCAGAGCAGGTAGTATTCGTCGTTCATTCCGGAAGCCGTTTTGTTCAGATGGTAGGTCAGGTAATGCAGCACACTGCTTGCGCCCCGGCGCGATATGCCTTCTCCCAGCATGTTCTGAAAGAGCGCCTGCATTTCCGTCTTCCACTTGGCTTCTTGGAGTCGGAAGGCGTCAACGATCCGGTCAACCTTTTGAAAATAATGAAAGCTATGATCCTTCGACAAGGGATCGGACGAATAAGGAATGATCATGGCACTTCGATTGACGGGCTTCGTTTGCAGCGCATCCAATGCCTCATGGTATGAATCATGCAGATTGTCCGGATGCTCGACCGGCTCCCCGAGGCCGACGGATAAGGTGAACGATAAGGCATCGGCAAATCGGCGCTGGCATTCTTCCGCGAAGGAGACTGCCTCGAATGCCAGCTTCTCCGCTTCAGGCGATATGACCAGAATGCAAGCAAGCTGGTGCAAGGATACCCAGAGCAGCTTCACCTCGCAGGCATGATCCGACGCCGCTTCCAGGATGATGGTTTCGATGGCTTTTTGCTGAGTGCCATGCTGCATCTGACCGTAATTTGCGCTCCACTCGGAACGGTGATCCACTTCCAGGACAAAAACCAGCTGCTTGCCAAACAGCACGGGCAGGCCATGCTTGGCCGATTCCTTCTCCCATTCCTTCAAATCGAAGGAGCGCGTCCCTTCCAGCAGCTCGTACACGAAAAAATTTTGCTGAGCCTTCAAATCCTCTTCGAACTGAAGCTGGAACCTTGTGTTCTGATCAATCATGTTTTGCAATTTGGAATTGATGAACGTAAATTCGTTTTTATGGATTTCCTCCGGGGCGTCCTCCTTGGAGGATAGCTGCTGCAGCTGGTTGACCAGGCGCTGAATGGGCCTGTAATTTTGCAGCGTCACGTAGACGATCCAGGCGACCGAAACGGCACAGAGAAGCAAACCGGCAATAAACCATATATTCGATAGGCTGATGATGAAATTGAAGGTATCCGCTCCCTGAACGCTGCTAACGATGCGCCAGCCCGTATAGTCGGAATTCGCTTCCGACTGAAGGGCGCCGTTGCTGGTTCCGCCCCTGCTGACTGAAGTCTCCGATTTTGCCATATCGAACACGCTGTTCCCTTGCGTATCATATAGGCTTAGTATGCGGGAAGACGGATCGTGCATTTGAAGAAGCATTCCCTGCAGGGCGTCAGCGCTTACATTAACGACGATTAACCCATGATGCTTGGAGAAGATGGAAACGCTGCGCGTCAATGAGACGACAGGGACCCCTTTGTCGGACGGAAGCTCCTTGTACAGCCTGGTATCCGACCAATGGCTGTTGGGTGCTTCCAGCTTGGAGCGGATGAAGGCGTTATCGGCATATTGATCCAAGGAATAGCTTGTGCTTTCATTGAGGACTTGATTATGATCCGCTTGAACCATGTAAATGGAATGAATCAGTGGATTGGTCATTTTTAAATCGCGCAATAGATTCATCACGTCCACCTGAAGGGGCAGATCCTTTTCCGTGCTTCTGGAGAAAAAGGAGATGACCTTTCGATTGCGCAGCATCTCAAGTGAAATTTTCTGATCCAGAGAAGACAACGACGTATCGATCATCAGCATCGCTTGCTGGGTTACGAAAGCATTGGAACGCTCGGCATCCTTTCGGTTGCTTTCGCTCAATGATTGGAAAAAGACGAAAAATAAAAAGGCGGGGACGATCAGAAAAGCAGGGATATACAGCATAAGCATCCGCGTAAACCAGTTACGATTCATGTTGGTTCCTCTTTCCTAGGCAAACATAAATGATATGCACACGTTATGGCCTTCGAATAGTCATGAATAGATCTTCGGCTGTTATTCTTGTGAAGTGTTTGTGTTACAAATAGCAATTCTTTATGTTAGTTTATCAGACATCATGTCGATTTGACTACAATATTGTCGGAAATGTGACAAGGCAACATGAAGTATGGTGAATTTTTCCATTAAACGTGATAAAATTCAAGAAACGTGTTCAACCGAAGACTTGCGTTGTATATCCGACATACTAATCGATAGAAAATGGAGGAGGACGCAGCCAATGGAGCCAAAGACAACTTTCAGCGATATTCCCAAAGGGTTCGCGGCGTGGTTTTTTAAGCAGAGGCGCAGATATACGTCAAACAAGAAGATCGAATGGATGGTTGAGCGGCTGTTCCAAGGTCTTCTTATCGTTTGGGGGATCATTCTCATTCGGTGGTTCATCCTGATCACGGTTGCAACGATGCGGCATTTCGGGGTTTTTGATTGAAGTGTGAGATGATCCGAGGCTGGCGCATGTTATAAGCAGGATTCCAGAATACATATGAAAGAAAAGAATAAGCAAGCCACCAGCTCGAATGCAGCTGCTGCTCTGGGAAGCCCGACTTGGAGGTCGAGGCTTTTTTTTGTTGCTTGGCAGCCATTTTACATAAACCGCGACTGATATTGAGCATCCGTTAACACTTCCTCCTTACACTTGAATGTAAATAAGGTAGAAGAGGGGATATGGAGTTGAAGCATAAAAGCATGAAAGTAGTCTCGCTGTTGATGGCAGCGGAAATCACGATGGCCTCTCTGTTTTCGGGGGGCAGCGTGTATGCTGGCGAGGGGCAGGAATTGCTCCAGACCGCCAGTATGGAGACGACATCACAAGATGCAGCTATAGCTGCCGTGGATTTGGGCATTACCGATATGATCTTTCCGGATGCATATGCGGATGAGCCGTATGCGGTCACCGTAGATGTATATGGCGGACAAGCGCCGTATACGTTCTCGGCGACAGGTTTACCGGCAGGCTTGACCCTCGCTTCTGATACGGGAGCCATTTCAGGTACGCCTGCGGCTGGGCAAGAGGGCGAGCATACGGTTGAGGTAACGGTGCAGGATAGTGCAGCCTTACCTGCTACGGCCCAATCGGTTGTGAAATTGCAAATTTTGGGCAAGCGTCCAACACCTGTGGCCGACAAGCTGGCCATGAAGATGATCGGACATTATTCCGTAGGTACTTCCAACAAGGATGGCGGCGTAGCGGAGATTGTAAAATACAACAAAGATAACGGGAAGCTCTATTTGGTTAACGGATCGACCCAGCCGGCCAGCCTCGAAATCGTGTCTCTAGGCGCCGATGGCAGCTTGGTTAAGGACAAGCAGATCCATGTAGAAGATATGGCGAACACGGGCGGTTTCCTGTATGGAGACTTGACCAGCGTGGATATCAACACCAAGACGAAGCAGGTCGCGGTTGCCGTTCAGGAGCGGGATCATACGAAAGCCGGCAAGGTCCTGGTGCTCGACTATGACGGCGGCTTGATCGGATCTTATGAAACCGGCGTTCAGCCGGATATGGTCAAGTACACGTCCGATGGCCGTTATATCCTGACGGCGGATGAAGGCGAGCCCCGCACGGAGACCGCCCCGGATCCGGAAGGAAGCATCACGATTATCGATGCTTTGGCTGGCGAAGTAAGCCATTTGAAGTTCGATGACCCGTCGATCATTGACGATCGGGTGCATATTCGCGGGAATGTGGAAGCAGACGGTCAAATTCGCAGCGCCGGAACGAAAAACGATGCCGTCCATGATCTGGAGCCCGAATACATCGCATTGTCGGAGGACGAGCTGACAGCGTACGTGGCCCTGCAGGAAAACAATGCGATAGCCGTGGTCGATATCGCCTCGAAGCGAATTCAATCGGTCCGGGGACTCGGATATAAGGATTTCAATCAATCGGAGAATCAGCTCGATTTGCTGAAGGATGGGCAAATCAAGTTTGAGAATGTTCCTTTTTACGGCATGTACATGCCGGACGGAATTGCGACCTACAGCGTGAACGGGCAGCAGTTTATCCTGTCCGCGAACGAAGGGGACGCTACCGGCTGGGATGACCGAAGCAACGAAAGCGACATCGGCAAAATGAAATCCAATCTGGATCCATCGTCGCCGGCAGCCCAATTCCTGGCTGGCAAAGGGACAACCTATGACAAGGTTGAAGTTGCGAGCGATATGGGCAATGAAGGGCTGTATCTGTACGGGGGGCGTTCCTTCTCCATCTGGAATGCGGCGGATTTGTCCCAGGCATACGACAGCGGCAGTGATTTCGAGAAGATTACGGCCGAGCGCTTGCCGAATCATTTCAATGCAAGCAATGACAAAACCGATCTGGACAGCCGCAGCGCCAAGAAAGGCCCGGAGCCGGAATATGTTGCCGTGGGCAAGGTCGGACAGAAGACGCTGGCTTTTGTCGGACTGGAGCGCATTGGCGGCGTCATGACCTATGACGTAACGGATCCAGCCGCTCCGGCGTTCCTGAACTACTTCAACTCGCGGGATTTCAACGGAGGCATCCAATCGGATTCCGGACCGGAGGGACTGGACTTTATTCCGGCTTCGGACAGCCCAACAGGACGTCCGCTGCTGCTGGTTGCGAATGAAGTTAGCGGAACGGTGGTGCTGCTGGAGCTTCAAGTGACCAAAATTACGGTGGATAAGCCTTCGCTCACGTTGAAAACGGGCGGGTCCCCGGAACCATTGCAAGCAAACGTTGAGCCGGTTCAAGGCGGATCGGCCGAGCTGGCCTGGAGTTCCACCGACGAAACGGTAGCCGCCGTGGACCAGAACGGCCTGGTTACGCCGGTATCCGCAGGTCAAGCCGTGATTACCGTCCTGAGCAAGGATGGCTACGGTTCGGCGGAAGTGTCGGTTAACGTAACGGACGGTTCGCCGGATGGAGAACCGTGGAAGTTAACAGTGATGCATACCAACGATACCCATGCGCATCTGGCGGAAGTGGCCAGACGGGCTACGCTGGTTCATGAGATCCGCAGCGAAGGCGGAAACAGCCTGCTGCTGGATGCTGGGGACGTCTTTTCCGGCGATCTGTATTTCACCAAATGGTTTGGGCTGGCTGATCTGGCCTTCATGAACTATATGGGTTATGACGCGATGACGTTCGGTAATCATGAATTCGATCAAGGCACCAAGACGCTTGCTGATTTCGTGAGCAAGGCACATTTCCCGCTCGTCAGCGCGAACGTGGATCTTAGCCGCGACGCTAACATTTCACATCTGATTAACAAGCCGGCGGTTATCGATACCGATCAGCCCAAGACAACCGCAAATAGCGGGGTATACCCATACGTGACACTGCAGGTTGACGGCCAGAAGGTCGGGGTGTTCGGCTTAACGACCGAAGATACCGCGGAAACCTCCAGCCCTGGTAAAGACGTGGTCTTCCGCGATGCGGTGACCTCGGCTCAGGCTACCGTTGAGGCGATGGAGAAGGAGGGGCTAGACAAGATCATCGCCCTCTCCCACCTGGGGTACGCTAAAGATCTGGCGCTGGCCGAAGCCGTCGAAGGCATCGACCTCATCGTCGGAGGTCATACCCATACGACGCTAAACGCGCCGGAAGTGGTGACGGACAGTCAGCATCATACCCCTACCGTCATCGTTCAAGCGAATGAATGGGGCAAGTTCCTCGGCCGGGTAGATCTGCAGTTTGATAAAAACGGCGTTGTTCTCGTGGGAGACGGCGAACTTGGCGGGAAGCTGATTCCGGTAGACAACACGGTCCAGGAAGACACGCAAGCGAAGGACATGCTGGCTCCTTACAAAGCGGAATTGGAAGAACTGATGAAGCAGGTTATCGGCATTGCCGGAGTCGAGCTTGACGGCAAACGCGAGAATGTCCGCTCCAAGGAGACGAACCTGGGCAATCTGATTGCCGACGGCATGCTGGCTAAAGCCAAAGAGCTGAAAAACGCCGATATTGCCCTCACGAATGGCGGAGGCATCCGCGCCGCGATTGATGAAGGTGATATTACGATGGGCGAGCTGCGTACGGTGATGCCTTTCGGAAATACGCTGTTTGTTATGGACGTCACCGGACAGCAGCTGAAAGACGGGCTGGAAAACGGAATAAGCGGTGCCAAACTGGCGGATCTGCCAGGGAAGTTCCCGCAAATCGCCGGGGTGAAATTCAAGTGGGATCCTAGCGCACCGGCAGGAGATAAAGTGTTCGACGTACAGATCATGAAGGACGGAAGCTACAAACCTCTGGTATTGACCGAAACGTACCGAATGGCAACGAACAGCTTTGTCGCCAAGGGCGGAGATGGTTATAAATCTTTTGCCGATGCGATTGCCGAAGGGAAATACAACGAGGATCTGGGTTACCCGGATTATGAAATTTTCATGGAATATGTGAACAAGCTGGGCGGTAAGGTATCGCCGAAGGTCGAGGGCCGAATTACGGAGCAGAAGAAGCCGGCGAATCCTGGCGACGGCTCTTCTCCTGGATCAGGATCAGGCGGGTCGGGGGGCGGTTCCGTAATGCCGCCGACAACGCAGCCTAATCCTCCTGCTACTGGCGGAAATGCATCCGAGCCAAACGTGATGACAGGCAGCAATTTGAATATTAGTGCTGCTGCAAGCGGAACGATGGACCGCATTACGGTAAAGGAAGAGGCGTGGAAAAAGGCCGTGACCGGCTTGTCCGCGAACGGGCAGCAGGAACTGATTATTCGGGCTCCTGAATTGAACCGTGCCGCGGAGCTGTCGCTTCCGGCAGCAGGCTTGAAGCAGGCCATGGAACGGAATCCGAATGCAACCCTGGTGCTGGAGACCGCACTCGGAGCCATCCGTCTTCCGATAACGGCACTGCCTCTGGATGAAGCTCTGGAGCCTGCACAGGGGTCCGGCGGCATCCAGGTGAAGGTGTCGGTGGCTCCGGCAGCAGGCAAGGTAGCGGATGCTATGACAAGCAAGGCCTCTTCCATGGGCGCCTCGTTGGCAGCGAATGGAGGACTGCGGTTCGGCGCAGCGGTTGGAGCGCCTGGCGCAGAGCAGGAACTGAAGGATTTCGGGAAGCGCGTCATCAGCCGTATCATGCCGCTGCCGGCTGGGATGAACCCGGATTCGGTTGCTGCCGTCATTTATGACGAAGCTGCGGGTACTTTCCGGTTTGTACCGGCCGTAAGGACGACATGGAACGGTAAAGCAGCGATTGAAGTCAAGCATGCTGGAAACGGCGTTTATGCGCTGCTGCAGTACAAGAAGACGTTTGCGGATCTTGACGGCCACTGGGCGCAATCGGAAATCGAATCCATGGCTTCCAAGCTGCTCGTGAACGGAGTCAACGCGGACTCCTATGCACCGGGCAAGGCGATCACGCGAGCTGAATTTACGGCCATGCTCGTCCGTGCGATGGGGCTCAGCCCGGTCATCGAGAGCGGTGCATTCAAGGATGTTCAGGATCATTCCGCGTATGCCGGCGAGATCGGCGCAGCCTCGCGCTACGGCTTAATCGAAGGCGGAAACGGCGGTGCCTTCTCGCCGAATGCCAGCATGACCCGAGCGGAAATGGCTGTAATGATCACCCGGGCCATGGAGGCGGTGAATCCGGCAGACCTATCCAACCAGGGCGCGAATGCCGCTGCCGGATTCAAGGATCAGGCATCCATTCCGGTTTGGGCGGCCGCCCATGTGGCCAGTCTTACTAAGCAAGGCATCGTGCAGGGTGACAACCAAGGCAATTTCGGAGCACTCGATTCGGTCACACGAGCGCAAGCAGCACTTGTGCTGAAGCGTACTTTGGCAGCGTTGAAGTTTATGAACTGATCGAAGCAGGATAGCATTTCATGCGATTAGACCGTCCTTAAGGTGGATTGAAACCTTAAGGGCGGTCTTTTTGCGTACTCAGGCAGATGGCGACCGGTTAAAGTGAAGTGCTCAGGCTTCCGAGACCTTTAATAAGGGATGGAAATAACGACCTGATAACGATTGGATAAGGATGTGAGTTCATGCGCATTGAATCCGAATATACATATTGCAAGCAAAGTATTGCTGAGTGAGACGAAGCAATCGGAGGAAACAGCTGCAGAAAGTGCTTCTCGGTTGTTATCTAAGCCTCTTGGGGGCGGAATGAGCCTTAATACCGAGGAAGCGCTGGGCCTGCTGAATCTTCAAGCAGGAGTGGCTGCTATTCAAGCCGGAAGGTATTTAAGATAGGCGCAAGGAAATGGTAAAAAATCATGCTGGTAACAAATTGATACTTGCTGTATAATTTTCAGTAAGTCTTGGTTGAACGTGAGATTTTTCATTGTGTTCATGTGTAATTTCGTTTATTTTGAAAATAGATGTATTTACATGAAAGGATTCATGTTATAATTTCAATACATCAACTAAGCTTATAGGAATTATCGGTCAATCGGTTTAATGGCAAGACCAAAATAAAACATGAATATGGATCTTCGGGGTAAGGTGAAATTCCTGACCGGCGGTGATGGCTCTGTTCCTTCGCGAACGAGCCTCAGCCCGCGACTCGCTGCGTTCAGTTTGCAACATGAATGAGCGACTGACTTGGTGCAATTCCAAGGCCGACGGTAAAGTCCGGATGGGAGAAGATCAAAGATGAGTTTGCCGTGAATGCGAAAAATTCCATTGGCGCAGGCTTATTTGATCAGCCCCCGTATATGTCGGCCATGCCGATGACGGGGGCTTTCTGCTAGTAAGACCTCCGTATTCAAGACAGGAGAGGGCAAGATGAGTAATATGAATACCGGGATCAAGGTGAAACCTTATGGTTCCGACGCACAGGCAAGTCGACGTTTTAAAGGAGGGTTCTGGCTCGTTGTTTTGGGGGCCGCCCTGTGGGGCGTTGACCCGTTATTTCGGGTTATTCTGCTCAAGAATCTGACTTCGGCTCAGATCGTTTTGCTTGAACATATCATTATTTCCTTGATTGCAATTCCTGTATTGTGGAAGAACCGGGAGGAACTAAAGAGCCTTGGCTGGAATCATGTCGGCGCGCTGCTGTTTATATCCTGGGGCGGTTCGGCACTGGCTACCGTATTGTTCACGATGGGGCTGTCGAGCGGCAATCTGAATGCCGTCCTGCTGCTGCAGAAGCTGCAGCCGCTGTTTGCCATCATTCTGGCCAGCCTGCTTCTGAAAGAGAAGCTTCCGCGCCATTTCGGGATCCTGCTTATCATCGCCTTAGCAGGCACGTATTTGCTCACCTTCGGCTTAACCCTGCCGATCGGCCATTGGAACGAGTTTGTTCAAGTCGGGAGCCTCCTGTCCTTAGGCGCTGCAGCCTTATGGGGCGGCTCAACGGTCATGGGTCGCTTGATGGTAGGCAAACTGAAGTACGAGACGGTAACCTCGCTGCGGTTTGTGCTTGCGCTGCCGCTCCTGACCGTCATTACTTGGAGCGAAGGGGCAGCTTGGAATATGCCGGCATGGGGCACAGGCGCCTTTGCCTTGGTGTCGCTCAACCTGATCGGGCAGGCACTGCTGCCGGGTCTCCTGAGCCTGCTGGTTTATTATAAAGGGTTAACCACGACCAAAGCCTCTGTGGCTACACTCGCGGAACTGAGTTTTCCCATGGTGGGCGTGCTGATCAACTGGATTGTATTCCAGCAAATCGTGACAGGGCCTCAGCTCCTTGGATTCCTGCTGATCTGGATCGTGCTGTTCATCATATCGAGACAGCAATCCGAGGCTTCTCCGCAATTGCAATAAAATCATACGTTTGTAGAACAAGCCGATCCGATGGGGTTGGCTTTTTTTGCCGTTACCCCAAGCAAAGCTGCTCCGATCCGTTTGCTTGGCGAAACGATTATTTTTTCAAAAGATGTGTAGGGTTTCCGGAATTAAAGGTGTCTTATATAGTAGCACGGGATCTGTGGCTTGGTTCTACCAAAAGAGATGATTATAAAGGGGGGAGGATCCATGGAGGATCAGACATTGCTGGATGGGCTTGCGAGGAAAGATCCGCGATGTTTTGAAACATTGGTTGACCGCTATTCACGCTACATAGCCGCGGTGGTCGCTAAGGTGGCAGGTGGGCGGTTTAATTCCTTCGATGTGGAGGAAATCACCGGGGACGTGCTGGTCAAGCTGTGGACAGACGGGCCCAAAATCATGCTGCGCGGAGATAGTCTCAAGCCTTATCTGGCCATAGCCGCGCGTAATCATACCTTGAATGCATTGCGAAAAAGGCAGCGGGTCATTGAATCCGAATTGGAAGATGACGCCGTTTCTTGTCCCTCTGCGGAGGCACTGGCTATTCTACGGCAGGAGAAGGAAACGATAAGCGGCATGGTACAGGGGATGGGCGAACCGGATCGCGAAATATTCATCCGCAGGTACTTCTATTTAGAGAAAGTCCGCGATATTGCAAGCCGGCTGAATATGCAGGAGAAAGCCGTCACCGCCCGGATCCGCCGGGCAAGGGACAAACTGCGCATCCATTATGAAACCGAGAATCCGTAGGATTTCTATAAAGACCGTGTCTATAGGAGTGAAGCTTCAAATCGATTGCGAAAGGGGATGGATGCAAGTGAAGCGGCGAATTGTAGATATCATGGCCAATATCGACAATCAGGAGCTGGAGGACCTCCTCCTTACGGAGGAAGAGGAACGCGAGTTGACGCAGCAGATCAGTATGGAACGGATCAAGAACCGAGCGATGAACCGTATTCAAGAGGAGGAAACGATGGTGTTTAAAAACAGGAAAGTGAAAAAATATAAAGCCAGTATCGTTATCGCTGCCGCGATGATTATGATACTTAGCACGACCGCTTTTGCGAGCCAATACATGGATAGCTTGAAGCAATTTTTCGGTCAGTCCGCGTCCATTGCGGAAGACGAACGGTCACCCATACAAGGGACGGATACAGCGTCCGGGGTAATCATGAATGTTGAAGAAGGAGTTTATGTCGGCAACAGCGGTTATTTGGTGGTCAGTTTCATGAAAGAGGATGGCATGCCATTCCCCGAGGGTGTTTCGATCCCCCTACTTGAACTGAAAACGGAGCAGAATGTGAATTATATGGTGGGGCAGCAGCTTCTTGACGATAACAAAAAGCTTGTCGCCGTGTTTGAGATGGATGCGATGAATGACCTCGAGGGGCTGAAGGCACGGATCACAGCCGATCGAATCACGTCAGGCGACAACACCCAAGCCGTTGAGGGCCCTTGGAATGTGCAATTCACCATTTCTCCGGGCAAACAAAGAGAACAAAGTCTGAATCTGGCGCTTGATGAGGGTAAGGAAGCACTGTCTCTCCACACCATTAGTGTTTCATCCATCGGTGTAGCCATCGAAGGCAAGCGTACCGACGGTGAGCTGGATAAACTGCCGGAATATACGCCGGAGGTTAAGGTCATCGCCGCGGACGGATCGGAACTGAAGCTTCATGCCAGCTCGACAAGCACCACAAAGAGCGGGTTTCAGTGGCTGTATAATCTGGACAGCAAGAATAACCTCGTATTTCTGGGGGATATGGACATCAAAAGCGTCAGCATTGACGGCAACGTGACGGAGCTGAAATAAATATAAAGCCGGCATGGGGAAACCTCAAGGGGCGGAAGCGAAGGCTTCCGCCTCTTATGCATGATGAATACCTAAGCAGAAAGGGATCCTTAAAACCGTGACGCAGCAGGCCATGGCCTGAATGCGCTCACGGCTTTTTTTTCAGGCTTGGGATCGGGATTGTATCCACGAGAAAAAAATGTATTGAAATTGAAGAAAACGTCCATTACAATAAAACCAACTACCATACTAGTTATACTAGTATACAAAATAACGACTCTCTACATAGGTGAAAGCAGCAGCGGAATCTTTTGAATCTAACGCTCAAGATGAGGGAGTCTATTTTTTCAAATCAATTATGTAAGCGCTTAATTGTGGGAGGGGGCTGAATAAAAGGGTGGCGGACATCCTGCTGAACGCTGAATAGCAGCAAACGGAATGCGATTTCTCATTGAAGGTTGAATGGAGATGGATGATGAAACATGGGCTTAGTCCATGAATGAAGAAGTATGAGGAAAGGCCCTACGGATTGGAGTGAAGAACGTAATGGAGCCCAAAGTTGCAAATCATTCCTTGCCTGCCGCGAAAGCGGCTAAGAAGCCAGCCAAGCTTAAAACCATCGCTGCGTTGATCCGGAAGGATTGGCAGCTGTATTCTTTATTGGTTCTACCGATTATGTATCTGCTCATTTTTAAATACGGACCGATGATCGGCAACGTGATTGCCTTCAGGCGGTTTATGCCGGGGGGCAGCATCTACGGGGAAAAGTGGGTAGGACTGCACTATTTCAACATGTTTATCCATGACCCGGCGTTCTGGAACGTGTTCAAGAACACCCTGCTGCTCGGTGCGCTGTCCCTGCTCTTTACGTTCCCGGTCCCCATCATCTTCGCGCTGCTGCTGAATGAGGTGAAGAGCAAGCGGTTCAAGAAATTCGTCCAGACGGCTTCGTATCTCCCGCATTTTCTGTCCATCGTCATCGTTGCCGGGATGATTCTGCAATTGACGTCGGTCAACGGCTCCATTAACTCGCTCATGGAGTTCTTTAATGGGGAACGAATCAATTTCATGCAGCGGGCCGAGTGGTTTCGGGCGATCTATATCTCGTCTGAAATCTGGCAGGGCATGGGCTGGGGCGCGATCCTGTATCTGGCCGCCTTAACGACAATAGACGAATCCCTGTACGAGGCGGCGAGGATCGACGGGGCCAACCGCTGGAAGCAAACGCTGTTTGTTACGATTCCGGGCATCCTGCCAACGATTGTGACGCTGCTGATCCTGAACATGGGGGCATTCTTAGCGGTAGGGTTCGAGAAAATATTGCTGCTCTACAATCCGGTCATTTATGAAACGGCGGACGTGATATCGACATACCTGTACCGGGTCGGTCTCGTATCGAACAACTTCAGTTACGCGACGGCGATCGGGCTGTTCGAGTCCGTGATCGGGCTTATATTGGTCTTCTCCGTGAATGCGATCTCGCGAAGACTGACGGATCGAAGCTTATGGTGAGGAGGGAGCGCATATGAAGGAGTCAAGATCCTATAAGGTGTTCAAAGTGTGCAATGCCATCATTCTGCTGTTCGTTGTCTTCATCACGCTGTACCCCTTCCTGAACGTGGTCGCTCAATCCTTCAGCGGCGAGTCGTACATCAACTCGGGGAAGGTGAATCTGATTCCGAGGGGCTTCAATCTCGATACCTACAAAACCGTGACCAAAGACGCCATGTTCTGGACGAATTACAAAAACACGGTCGTTTACAGCGTGGTCGGCACCGCCATATCCATGTTTTTAACAACGATTTTTGCTTACGCCCTGTCCAAAAAAAGGCTGGTCGGCCGTAAGTTCCTGACGATGTTTGCCGTGTTCACGATGTTCTTCAACGGGGGGCTGATCCCGAACTATGTGCTCATTAACAGCCTGGGCTTCAGCAACTCCATCTGGGCCATCGTGATCCCGGGAGCCATCAGCATCTATAACATGCTCATCATGAAGTCCTTTTTTGAAAATATGCCGGAGGAACTGGAGGAAGCCGCGGCCATTGACGGACTGAACACGTACGGCATGCTGTTCCGAATCGTGCTCCCCTTAAGCAAAGCGGTCATCGCGACCATGGTTCTCTTCTATGCCGTCGGGCACTGGAACTCCTGGTTTCCGGCCTTCCTGTATCTGGACCAGAAGGAGCTCTTCCCGGTCACGATCTATCTGCGGAACATGATTGCGGGCGCGACGGGCGTTACTTCCGCTGGCGCCACCTCGGCCGATAACCTGACTCAGATCTCCGCCAACATCAAATCGGTGACCATGGTGCTGACCATTTTGCCGATATTGACGATTTACCCGTTTGTTCAGCGATATTTCGTGACCGGCATCATGCTGGGCTCCGTCAAGCAATAGGACCATCCGTAAGGACAATTTGTTGATATCATGGGGGGAATGGGAAAATGAAAAAGAGTCGTCGATCGTTTGCAGGCAAAGCTTTATTGCTGTCATTAATCGTTGTGATATTGGCGGCGTGTACCGACAAAACAGGCGGCAAAGAGGCTGAAATTCAGGATAAGGGTGCCATGGAAACCTACGCCGTAGGCGAAACGTTCAAGGCGACGGAGCCGTTTGAGCTGTCCATCCTCTACAGCGACCAGCCGGCGTATCCTTATAAGCAGGACTGGATGCTTTTTGCTAAACTAAAAGAAATGACAAACGTGACCTTGAAGCCGACAATCGTGCCGATGAGCGATTACAGCCAAAAGCGCAGTCTGCTGATCAGCTCCGGCGACGCGCCGCTGGTCATTCCGAAGACATACCCGGGGGAGGAATCCGCGTTCGTGGCTTCCGGCGCGATTCTGCCGATCAGCGATTATATTGACCTGATGCCGAACTTTAAGGACAAGATCGAGAAGTGGGACATGGACAGCGAGCTGGAAGGGCTTCGCCAGGAGGACAAAAAGTATTATGTGCTTCCTGGCCTCCATGAAGCGGTGTGGCCGGACTACACCCTGATCGTGCGCACGGATATTTTCGAGAAGCATAACATCGCGATTCCTGCCACCTGGGATGAGCTGTATACGGCCATGAAGCAGCTGAAGGAGGAATATCCGGACGTTACGCCATTCTCCGACCGCTTTAAATTCAACAGTACGTTGAATATCGCCGCTACCGGCTTCGGCACCAAAGGCGGATGGGGCTACGGCAGCGGGCTGACATATAGGGAAGAGCAGGATGAGTTTGTATACACGGCGGCTACGGACGAATACAAGGAAATGCTGACCTACTTCCACAAGCTGGTGGACGAAGGACTGCTGGACAAAGAGAGCTTTACCCAGGATGACGATCAGGCCGTGCAAAAATTCGTGACCGGCAAATCCTTCATCATCAACGGCAACTCCCAGACCGTGGTCCAGCACCGCAACGATATGGACAAAACGCTGGGCGAAGGCAAGTATGCCATCAGCAAAATCACGGTTCCCGGCGGACCGGCCGGCCAGCTGATGTCCGGCAGCCGGCTCGAGAACGGGGTCATGATCTCATCCAAAGTGAAGGAGAGCGAGCATTTCAAAGCCATTCTGCAGTTTATCGACTGGCTCTATTACAGCGACGAAGGACAGGAATTCGCGAAGTGGGGCGTCGAAGGCGTAACGTATACGAAGGAAGGCGGCGTACGCAAGCTGATGGACGACATCAACTACAACGGACTGAATCCAAAGGGCACGAAGGATCTGCGGATCGAGCACGGCTTCTCGGGCGGCGTGTTTGCATACGGAGGCACGACCGAGCTGCTGCAATCCATGTTCAGCGAGGAAGAGCAGCAGTTCCAGAAGAGCATGAGCGAAACAAAAACGGTGGTGAAGCCGGAGCCTCCGATTCCATACTCGGTAGAAGAGCGCGAGCGAGTGACGCTCTTGAGCACGCCGCTGAAGGACTACACGGATCAGAACACGCTGAAGTTCATTCTGGGCGACCGCGATCTCGCCGAGTACGACAAGTTCGTGCAAGAGCTGGATAGCCAGGGCGTGGGGCAATACCTGGAGATTGCGAATAAAACGTATAAAAAATATAAAGAGCAACAATAACCGACGGATCGACAGGCTGCCGTTTCTTGATGGAAGGGCAGCCTGTTTTTCGGTTCGGCCGATTGCGTTGTTTCCAAGGAGGGCATTCCAGATTGCGAGTCACCGTTCAAGACATCGTCAACCGCTTAACAGAGCCCGCAGGATTTCTTGAATCCAAGGTGGACAGGGTTACGGCGGGAAGCGCCGAAGCGGTGGTCCACGGCATTGCCGTCACGTTTGCGGCATCGTATTCGGTTCTGCAGAGAGCGGTCGAAGTTGGGGCCAACCTTGTCATTACCCATGAAGGGGCGTTTTACAGCCATCAGGAGGAGGGATATGAGGGGGTGGAGGCGAGTCCTGTCTTTCAGGATAAACTCCGCTTGATGGAATCCGGGGAGTTGACGATTTACCGGTTCCATGATGCGCCTCACCGATACGTTCCCGATATCATGATGCAAGGACTGGTTCAGGCGCTGGATTGGGAGGCTTATGTCGATAAGCATCTTAAGGCAGCGGCCATTGTCACGCTGCCGGAAGAGATGAGCCTGCCGGATATTGCGGAGTTTGTAAAAAGAAAGCTGAATCTTCCTTACCTTCGTTATGTCGGTAATCGAAGCAGCACATGCTTCAGAATCGGCATAACCGTGGGCTATCGCGGCGGCGGCGCGCATGCCATTCCCCTCTGCCTGAAGGAGTCGCTGGATCTTCTCATCGTAGGGGAAGGCCCTGAATGGGAGACGCCTGAATACATGGGCGATGCGGCTGCGCAGGGCAGGGGCCCGTCCCTGCTTCTGCTTGGCCATGCTGCTAGCGAGGAGCCCGGCATGGCCTGCGTGGCCGATAGGCTGCGGGAGTTTTTTCCGGCGATTCCTATACATTATATACCGTCCGGGCCTTTGATTCGGGTAATATAGAGGGAAGGGCAACTTTAAGCAAAGAGAACATAGAGCATTTAAGAAAGAGGTAGCGATATATGTCAACAGAGCAAAAGATTAAAGGCTCTACCAGAGAGTATTCTTATCAGCTATTGAAGGATCGGATATTTCATCTGGAGCTGGAGCCGGGTACGAAAATCTCGGAAAAAGAAATTGCGGATGAATTGAACGTCAGCCGGACACCGGTCCGGGAAGCGTTCATGAAGCTTGCGGAGGAAGAGCTGCTGGACATCATTCCGCAAAGCGGGACGATCGTATCCCGTATTAATCTTCGGCATGTTGAGGAAGGCCGATTTATCAGGGAGAAGATCGAGAAGGAAATCGTGGCGCTCGCCTGCGGTTCTTTTCCCGAAGAGTTCCGCTTTCGCCTGGAAACCAATATTGCGCTGCAGGACGTGTGCGCGGGCAACCATAACTTCTATAAGCTGTTTGAGCTGGACGAGGAATTCCACCAAATTCTGTTTGAGGGGACGGGCAAAGAACGGACCTGGAAGATGCTGCAGCAATTGAACATCCATTTCAATCGTCTGCGGCTGCTTCGCCTGTCCAAGGACTTCAACTGGGAGAATATCATCTCGCAGCATAAAGAAATGTATCAGCTGATCGTCAATCGGCAGGCGGAGCAAGCCATGAACGTGATGGAGCGTCATCTGCGCCTCGTCGTTGTGGAGCAGGATATTTTGCGAGAGAAGTATCCGCATTATTTCATCTAAGGGATCGATATACATTCATCATTCAAAAATAATGGCCCGCTGGGAGAGTCGCCTGGGAAGCGACCTGCCCTGCGGGCCATTTTTCATTAGATCGATCTGCGGATGACACGGTCCAGAATTTGGGCCACGTGGGATGGTCCCTGGGCCAGATCCTGCTTGTCGAGGGTTACCCAGGAGTGCTGTTCATCCATATCGAGCGAACGCTGGAGCCAGCCTGAAACGCCTCTGCCTCTACGGTCGACTTCGACCAGGATGGAAATCCCCTCCTGCTCCGGATAGAGAATCAATTCAAGCTCTTTGATATGACCGGCATAGGAGGAGCCGGGATAAAATTCAATTTCCTGCACGAATGGAACACCCTGGCCGAGCCGCGGATGATATTCGCATGTTGCTATTTTGAAGCTGAAGCCAAGCGCTTCGACGGCGTCGAAGACAATGGATGCGTCCTCGTTCGGTTCGACGTCGATGAAATCGCGGTCCTTCGGATCGATGGCATTATCGATATCGAGTCCGGTGTGGATCCATACCGGCTGCCGCGAAATGGTGAGCGGCGTTTCCAGCGGCAAAGGAAAGGCGAACGGAATTTCCTGCTGATCGCCAGGCTTCAACGTGAGGCGGCTTGAGACGTTGACTTTTGCAATGGTATAGGATTCTATGTATTTCTTGTCGTCGCTTTCCCTGGTATATTCCGTCATCAGTTTCAAATAGATGCGGTCGACCGTCTGCTCTACATTGCCTCCCTTAATGTGAATGATTCCGCGTACTTCCTCACCCGGATAATAGGAGGATTTTTCGAGGTGCGTATCGATCTGGGCGGCTCCAATTCCTACACTGGCTAGCATTTTGTTAAAAAACGACATAAAAGATACCTCCATAAGAGAATGTATGATAATGGAATTATACGCTGGAGGATCGTCACTGGTTTCCATATCGAAAAAATATTTTTTGCGGTTTTTTGCGGAGTAAAGATGTTGGTGCCAATGAAGCGAAAGAATCCCCGTATGACACCGGAAAAAAGTACATGGCTCGTTCGCATTCGCGGGACCGTCATGGTATATTGGACACGATACCATTAAGGATGGAGCAATTAAGGCATGAGTGAACAACGGCGTTCCGGAAAAGGAACCAACAACAGCAAATCAGCGGCATACGGGAAGAAGCAGGGCGAGCGGACTGCAGCGAACCAAGCAGGGGCAAAGCCGACCTTTCAACGTGACCGTATGAAGAACAGCAATTCGTCGTCGGCATCCCCGCATGCGAAGGGGAGACGAGCGGATCAATATAAGCAAGAGGTACGCGGACCGAAGCTGTCATCCGGACGCGAGCATGCGGATGAGCTGCAGGCCGGGGACGTGATAGTCGTTACGATCAAACGCCTCGGCATTAACGGCGAGGGAGTGGGTTACTACCGCCGCAAGGCGGTGTTTATCGATGGAGCGATCACGAATGAAGTGGTCAAAGCCGAGGTGAGGGAGGTTCAGCCTAAATTTATCAAGGCCCAGCTGCTGGAAGTGGAGAAGCGGTCGCCTCACCGGATAGAGCCTCCTTGCCCGGTATTCGGCATCTGCGGCGGATGCCAAATTCAGCATATTTCCTATGAGGGACAGCTGCAGGCGAAGACGGATATCGTGCGCGAGGCGTTCAGCCGGTACGCGGGATTGGACGATGTCAAGTTTAAGCCGATTCTCGGGATGGAGCATCCATGGGACTACCGGAACAAAGCGCAGCTGCAGCTGAAACGGAGGGGCCATGAAGTGATAGCAGGGCTCTATGAAGCGGACAGCCATACGATTGTGGATATCAGCGGCTGCCCGATTCAGCATCCGAAGGTCAATGAAACGGTGGAGAAGGTCAAATCCGTACTCGAGGAATTGCGGATTCCGCTTTATAAGGAGAATGGTGCCAAGGATGGCGTGCGGACGATCGTAGTCCGTCACGGCTTCCAATCCGGGGAAGTGCAGGTGACGCTGATCACGGCTGGAAGCAAGCTGCCAAGGCAGGACGATCTCGTTCGTATGCTGCGCCTTACCATTCCGGAGGTAAGCGGAATTTCACTCAATATCAATCCGAAGAAAACCTCGCTCATCTTCGGAGACCGGACAATCTCGCTATGGGGCGCCGAGAGCATGCAGGAATCGCTGAGCGACCTGCAATTCTCGCTGTCGCCGAGAGCGTTCTTCCAGCTGAATCCGCAGCAGACGGTCAAGCTGTACGAGTCGGTCCGGGCGGCAGCGGGGCTGACCGGGAAGGAAACCGTCATCGACGCCTACTGCGGCACTGGCACGATCGGTCTGTGGCTTGCGCCGTATGCCAAGGAGGTGCGCGGAATCGAGACGATTCCCGAAGCCGTCGAGGACGCCAAGGCGAATGCGCAGCGGAACGGAAGGGTTAACGCCAGCTTCCACGTCGGCCAAGCCGAAGAGCTGCTGCCACGCTGGGTCAAGGAGGGCATGAAGCCGGACGTCATCATTGCGGACCCGCCGCGCACTGGCCTGGACCCACGCTTCCTGGAAACGGTGCTCCGCACCAAGCCGAAGCGGTTTGTATACGTATCCTGCAACCCTTCGACCTTAGCCAAAGACTGCAAGGTGCTTCTGGACGGCGGCTACGAGCTTGAATGGGCGCAGCCGGTCGATATGTTCCCGCAAACCAGCCATGTGGAGGCAGTCTTATTGATGAAGCTGAAATCATAGAAGCCATATGATGGCTTCATGTAAGCGAGTTTCCATTTTCGCTCTGGTCGACAACGCCCCCTTTCTATGATATGGTAGCAAGTAATTAGGCATTTCGTTCCCGTGGAACGAGGTGCCTTCTCGCATATATAAAAGGTTTTTACATTAAATGTCTATCTGGAGGTGATGCAATGGTGCTCCTGATTTCCCCGCTACGGGGGGAGAAATCCGTAGTTCATCATGGACGATCGATGGAGAGTGCACCCAAATAACGATAATCTGAGGAGTGTTGTTGAGATGAGAGTAAATTTACGAGCAGAAACGCGCGCTGCGATGAACAAAACCGGACTGAAGCAGCTTCGTCTTTCGGGACGAATTCCGGCGGTTGTATTTGGCACAGGGGAAAACAATATGATGATTCAACTGTCCGCCAAAGAGTTCGGCAAATGGGCACGGAACGGCAAAGGAGGAATCCTTGAGCTTCATTTTGAAGATCGGGAGCCGATTCCGGTTTTGCTGGAGTCCGTTCAGCGTGATCCGGTAACTCGTGAATACATTCATGTCGACTTTTTACGTATCAATATAAATGAAGTTGTGCGGACGAGAGTGAATCTCGATTACATCGGCACCGCAAAAGGAGCCAAATCGGGAGGGGTCGTCCAAATCCAAAGCACGTTCATTGAGATCGAGTCCTTCCCGGACCAAATTCCTGCCACGATTCCCGTTGAAATCAGCAGACTAGAGATCGGGAATTCGCTGCATGTCGGGGATCTCAAGCTGCCCGATGGTGTCGTGCCGATTTCTTCGGCCAACGAGCTGCTTGTATCGGTGGTAACGCCGAAAGTCCAGTCGGAACAACCGGAGGCTATCTAGCTTCTGCTGCCGGCAATGGCTTCCCGAATATCGGGAAGCCATTGCCGTTTTTTTTCGTTAAAGCCCTTGATCGGAATCCGCGCTGGCAGAGGAAAGCTCTTTACCCGTCAATTTCTTCCATAATTCCCCTGGGAAGTAGGTAGAAAGACCCCTGACCTTTTTCAAGGCGGAACCCTATAATAGAATTGCTGGAAGTCGGACAACGGAATCCCGGTTAAGCGCGAATTGATCAGGAGCTTGCCCTAAGGAGGACACGATGGATATAACTCAGGATTTCATAGATGAACGATTCAAAGCTTATGTGCTCGAAACCTATTGCGGGAACCGTGAACGGATTCAGGCGGGCGATGTAGAACATATTATATCGCTGCAGCTTTCAAATCATGGATACTCAAGTCTAAAGGGGATCGAGCATTTCACGTCGCTTGAAGAACTGGATTGTTCGTCCAATAGCCTGACGGAGCTAGATCTCAGCAAGAATAGCAACTTGAAAACGCTGAATTGCGGGTTTAACCGAATTCGAAATTTGGATGTCAGTCACAACGCCATGCTGACGAAGCTGGTCTGTTACTGGAATATTCTATCCGAGCTGCGGCTCGAGCAGAACGCGGATTTAACGGAGCTGGATTGCAGCTACAACTCCCTGTTTGCTTTGGAGCTGCATCAGAACCCCCGGCTAACCTATCTCCACTGCGCAAACAATTATTTAATGAGCTTACACCTGGAGGAATGTCCGGACTTGATCGAAATCCGCTGCAACCACAATCATCTGACGAAGCTGGACGTAACCGGAAATCCTTCGCTGCAAAGCTTGAGATGCTTCAATAATCACATCACCGAATTGGATCTCACTCGCAATGTGCTATTAACGGAGCTCTATTGCTCGGAGAACAAAATCTCCAAACTGGATACGCATCGTAATCCCAAGCTGGAGCGGCTGAACCATTCCAACAATCTCATCATGGAGCCGGACCATACCGTTAAGGGCGTTGGGACCTTCGAATACGATGTCTCGCTGTCTTTTTACGGGGCCAGGCTTCAATGGAAGGAGACGGAGCTCTCCGTCAGCACGGAGGCCTCTGCCGAAGCGGATATGAACCGGCTGTCCCCGGTCATCCGGAATGCCTGGGCGAATTTTGGGGAGCTGAATGATCGAGCGCTGGATCTGATTGCCGGGATGCATCCCGACGAAGACGTGAACGAGTTGGTTCTATCCGAGCTTGCCTTCGACAAGGACGGCACGTTTCGGCTAGGGTATGATGCAGGCGATACGCCGGCGGGACAACTATACATATACGTCCTGTTTAATGACAAGCTTGAAATGAACGGGGATCTCGTTTATGAAACGTATTAACCTGCGAAAGGGCCGTTATATCTGATGAATGACAAAATCGTATACGGGTCGATCGACGAATACATTTCGAGCTGTGCACCGGAGGTCCAGGGAATTCTGCAGACATTAAGGCGTGTGATACAGGAATCAGCCCCGCATGCCAAGGAAAAAATCAGCTACCAGATGCCAACCTTCGACCTCCACGGGAACCTCGTGCATTTTGCGGCATTCAAGAAACATATCGGCTTTTACCCCGCGCCCAGCGGGATCGAGGCGTTCCAGGATGAGCTGAAGGAATATCATACGTCCAAGGGAACCTTGCAATTTCCGATCGATCAGCCGCTGCCTTATGAGCTGATACGCCGAATCGTCCAATATCGGGTTCAGCAAAACCTGGAGAAGGCAGAAAGCAAAGCGAAGAAGAAGAGGTAGGCAAAGTGCTCGGGAGGGGAAGGCAGCCTTGCTGCCTTCGTTTATCTTATAGATTTTTCTTCATATAGTAGTGGGTATGCCGCCCGGCGTTCTCGATTTTGCCATACACTTCGTAACCCTGCCTGAGGTAAAAATCCAAGGCTTGAAAGCTCAGCGTATCCAGTTTAACGAAGTCGCATTGCTTTTCCTTTGCGATGTTTTCGGCCTTGTTTAACAGTTTGGCACCGTACCCCGATTGACGGAAGGGTTCATCCACGAACAAATAGTGGATCTCCAGCCAGTTCCAGCATATTTCCCCAACGACCCCGCCCAAAATCTGACCGTCCTCCTTCCTTAACAACAAGTTGATTTCCTGGTAACGGCCTTTTAATTCGTCAGGGAAATGCTTCAGATTATATGCAATCATTTGGTTTCTTACGTAATGTTTGTCCACGCTATTGGTTTCATTCGATTCATTCGTGAAATAGATATTCATATCGTTTTACTCCTTCTGGTATGCCGGATGCGAGGGGGTTGCAGGATTCGAGCACGGGTTATGCTAGCTACCTCAACATACCATATGTACTGCATGTACCGGCGGTAAAAAATCCTTTTAACAGAATGTACCCGTGAGCCAGCGGGGGAGCTATGTTATACTGTCAGTGTTATTTTATCCGTTTCATCTAAGGAGGATTGTCCTGACATGTGCTGCATCGCATTCATACGTATTCGTTAATGAGGGTACAGAACATCTACATCCATCCATTTTCATGTAAAAATGCGAAGGATTATTTGTGCTGTGCCTTTTTCATTACTATACGAATGAATGAGGTGCTTTTTTGTGTCCAAATATCATAAAAAACATCGTGAAAAGCGGAAGAAACCGTCCAACTTTTCCGCGCAGCATCTGTTAATCAGCAAAAGGCTGATTCATGATATGATCGACTTGGCCCGGATTCGCTCCACCGATACCGTTCTTGATATCGGCGCGGGTACAGGGGCGTTAACCCTTCCTCTTGCAGAGAAAGCAGGACACGTGCTTGCGATCGAGACGGATCCGGCATTTGTGGATAAACTGCTGGGCAAGATGAAGGATAGCAGCAACATTCGCGTCAAGCAGTCGGATTTTCTGGAAATCCCGCTCCCGAGAAATCCATTTGCCGTCGTGGCCAATATTCCGTATTCGATCACCACGCCGATCATGGGGAAGCTTTTGGAGTGCCCCGGCCTCCCTCTGCAGCGGGCCGTACTGCTTGTGGAGATGGGGGCAGCCAAACGTTTTACGGCCGTTCCCATTCAAGATCCACGAATTCTCAGCTGGAGGATGCAATACGACATTCGGCTCGTGCGGACCGTTTCGCCCCATCATTTTGCGCCGCCTCCCCAAGTGGATTCAGCCATTCTGACCATTCACCGGAGGAAGAAGCCGCTCATTGCCGCATCGAGTCAGCCCAAGTTTACGGCGCTGGCCGCCTATGGTCTGCAGGATGCCCGGCTGCCGTTATTTGCGGCTCTATCGGGCGTGTTTACGCCTCCCCAGATGGCGAAGCTCGTTAAAGTGCTGAGAGTGGACCGAGAGCTCCCCATCGGTCGGCTGAACGAAGAGCAGTGGGGGACCGTCTTTCATACGATGCTCCAGCATGTGCCGGCGAATCGCTGGCCGAAGCTTCGCAAGGGCGCCGGAAGCAAGTCCAAGAAAAGAAAGTGACTTTGGGAGCGTGAGCCTGCGCTACTAATCTTCGCTTTTTGAAAAAAATCGCGAAATCCTCTTGACCCTGACACTAGTGTCAGGGTTTACAATGAAATCGAATCGTTCGTCCAGGAGGTGTGAAAGCATGAAAATCGGAGAACTCGCGGCCCGTACCGGCGTCAGCATTCGTTCGCTACGGTACTACGAGCAGCAAGGATTGCTGACGCCGGTCCGAAACGAGAACGGTTATCGGGAATATTCGATGCTTGCGGAAGAGCAGGTGCGTACCATCCAGTTATATCTAAACCTTGGATTGACCACCGAGCAGATCGCCGGTTTCCTGCATTGCGTCCTGAAAAACAAAGAGGCGTTTTGCGCGGAGGTGTTCCCGATTTTTCGTCAAAAAATCGCAGAGATCGAAGCGCAGATTCACCAGCTGAATCATATCAAGATGAATCTGGAGGAACGCATGCAATCGATTCTGGATGAACGGAAATCGGAGGAAGCGGAGGAATGCAAATGAGTTTACCACGTTTAGACGCAGGGAGCTTTCAAAGCTCGATCAACCAGAACGGGGTCACGCTTGTCGAATTCGGAGCCGCATGGTGTCCGCCCTGCAAAGTGCTGCTTCCCATTCTGGAAGAGCTGAGCCGGGAGGAGGCGGGTCGCCTGGACATCTATCAGGTGGATTGTGACGAATCCCCCGAGCTTGCTGCCCAATTCGGCATCATGTCCATGCCGACGGTGATTGTGTTTCATAACGGAGAACCGGCAGATAAACTGATAGGGCTCCGGCCGAAGAGTGTATACCAGGCGGCGCTGGGCCGTCATGTATCATAAAATGAATGAATAGCGAAAACGCCTCTGATATGGTGATGTCAGGGGCGTTTTCTTTTGGAGTAGAGGGCATTACGCCCGGCGTATCGAACTCTAATATATGGAAGATGTATGGATGTAACCTGTTTAAAGGAGATACTTTCAATGAGATCAAGAAAGAAAATCGTTTCTCTTATGGCCATCATCGTATTTAGCTGCCTAGCCATGAGCTTGGTCGACGCGGTGATCCGTCCGGATTACGCCGTCAAATCCGCCATCAAAATCATTCTCTTTCTGACACTGCCGATTGGCTACGCCATCATCGCCGGCGGGGTTCCGTTTCGCAGGCTGTTCGCTTTCGAGAGAAGGGGTCTCCTAACCTCCCTGCTGCTGGGACTCGGCGTATTCGCCTTCATACTCGGCGCCTATTTTGGGCTGGGGCCTTTATTCGACTTTACCAAGGTGACAGGGGCACTGGAGGATAATATGGGTGTCAATGCAGGCAATTTCGTATTGGTCTCCCTTTACATATCCATCGTGAATTCATTGCTGGAAGAGTTCTTTTTCCGGGGATTTGCTTTTTTCACGCTGAAGGAGCAGGTCGGGCGCAGGTTTGCATATGTATTCAGTGCCGGGGCTTTTGCCGTGTATCATGTTGCGATGATGTCCAGCTGGTTCTCGGTAGGACTGTTCCTCTTGTTAATCGCGGGACTGGTTGTGGCGGGACTGTTGTTTAACTGGCTGAATGAGCGAAACGGCAATATTTATGCGTCCTGGATGGTGCATATGTTTGCCAATTTTGCGATCAATGCGATCGGTTTGATGCTGTTCGGGATGATTTGAGTGTAGGGGTGTCGGGCTCCCGGGACAGCCTTGTAAAATGACGGATTGACCCTCACATGATGTGATGCTTTAAAATGCGGATAACCGATGAAAAAGGAGCTGCTTGGCGTGCATATTAGTGAATTGTCACGAAAAACGGGCGTAAGTCTGCGTTCCTTGCGCTATTACGAGGAGAAGGAGCTGCTGTGCCCGGAGCGTCTGGATAATGGCTATCGCGAATACAGGGCAACGGATATCGAGCGGGTCCGTTTGATCCAGATGTATTTTAGCCTGGGATTGACGGTGAAGGAAATTATGAGTTTTTTTCAATGCGCGTTCGATGAGCATATCAAAATCGAATGTCTTCCTAATGCCATTGAGGTGGGAAGGCGGAAGCTGGATGACATCCAGCTGCAGATGGAGATGCTGAAACAGGCGGAACTCCATTTGGAGAAGAGCATTGCGGCATGGGAAGCTATTTTGCATAAGGGGGACGGGCGTCGTGAACAAGGCTAGGGGGGAAGAGGTACAGCGAATGGCCGTTGTGACGGGAGGCAACCGCGGGATTGGAAAAGAGATAGCCAGACAGCTCGCTGCTAAAGGGCTCCAGGTGCTGATTACATCCCGTGACGAAGAGAATGGAAGGCTGGCAGTCCAGGAACTGCTTGCCGAGGGGCTCCGTGTGAAACTGCATGTAGCGGATGTCCATGAGGTCCGCGATGTGGCAGGAATGATGAATCGAATACAGTCTGACTATGGGCGCCTTGACGTGCTGGTGAACAATGCCGGGGTGATTTTGGATCGAGGCGTTTCTGTGATCGATGTAGAGGAGTCGGTCGTGCGCGCAACGCTGGAGACGAATTTTTTCGGGGCTCTGCGAATGACGCAGGCTGCAATACCTTTGATGAAGCAGCATCAATACGGGCGTATCGTAAACATCTCTTCGGGTCTTGGAGCCTTCGAAATCATGCAGGGCGGTTATGGTTTACAAGGCTCATCCGCGGCATACCGCATCTCCAAAACGATGCTGAACGCGTTAACCTGCCTCGTCTCGCAGGATGTAGCCAATACCGGAATAAAGGTGAATGCGGTGTGCCCGGGCCGGGTTCAGACCGATATGGGAGGAGCAGACGCTCCGTTAACCGTTGCCGAAGGGGCCGATACGGCGGTATGGCTGGCGATGATGGAGGATGATGGACCCAGCGGGAATTTTTTTCGTGAACGGCAAGGAATCGCTTGGTAATGCGGAAGTAATTTCAGCTAACAAGGGATTACGACTATCATAAGGTATACCGATGACTCTACTAATGATTAGCAATATAAAATTACTCTGAAAAAACTCCTATTTTGAAGACGCTGATGTATAATAAGCGGTATCAGGAGGTGCAGAGTATGAGTGATATCAACATTTTCGGCCATCAGGCTCTGTTTGAACATGTCTATAAAAGTGCTCCAATTGGCATTGCCCTGGTTACGATAGAAGGAAGCTGGATCAGCGTAAATCCTGCGGCGTGCAAAATGTTTGGCTACACGGACGAAGAATTGATGGCACAGCCGGCAACCGATTATATTTACTCTGAATGCATTAACAATAAAGACAAGCTGTTACAATCTCTGGATGAAGCGTCCTCAACCATTTCGGTGGAGAAACAATTCGTACATAGGGATGGCAATGTCATCTGGGCGTCGATACATGTTTCTCTCGTTCGCGACGATCAGGATCAAACTCCCTTGTTCTTCATTTCGCAAATTGTTGATATTACCGACAGCAAGGTAGCCGAGCAGAAGCTCCAGGAGAGTATTGAGCGATACACCTCGCTGAAGAAGTATAACCATGATGCGATTATTTCCTTCAATCTGGAAGGCAGGATTATTAACGGGAACCAGATGGCGGAGCAGCTGACGGGTTTTAAGATTCCGGAGTTAATCGGAACCAAAATCTCGAATTTGATCGGCGAACGCAATCTCGCCCGAGTGCTTTCTTCTGCGGCCGATTATGTTGCCGCCGAGAAGGGGATTAACTGCATCCATCACAAGGACGGGCATCAGGTTGAAGTGCTCGCGACGCTTGCTCCCATTGTCATTCATGGCAAAAATGTGGGCTTCTACATTATAGCCAAGGATATGACGGAGCAGAAAAGGCTTATCATCGAGAAGGAAGCAGCCGAGAAGACGAATAAAGCCAAAAGCGAGTTTCTGGCGATGATGAGCCATGAGATCCGTACGCCGATGAACGGCGTAATCGGAATGACGGATTTGATACTGGAAACCGAGCTGGATGAGGAGCAGCAGGAGTACGTGCAGATCATCAAGAAGAGCGGGACAACCCTGCTGAACATCATAAATGATATTTTGGATTTCTCGAAGATCGAATCGGGCAGAACGGAGCTGGTGGAGGAAACATTCAGCTTAAGAACGGCCCTGTCCGAGACATTGAATATGATTCTTCCGAAGGCGCTGGACAAAAATATTGAGGTGACCACCTCTGTAGCGTCCGACGTGCCGAATCAAGTCTATGGGGATGTGACGAAGCTGCGGCAGGTATTAATGAACCTGCTCAGCAATGCCATTAAATTTACGCCGAACGGTGCGGTTTCGATCTCCGTTCAGTGTGTCAGGGACCAAGCTAACTCGGAGCTCATACAATTCTCCGTTACGGATACGGGCATAGGGGTGCCAAGCGAGAAGATTGCGCAGCTGTTCGAACCCTTCTATCAGGTGGATCATTATATGACACGGCAGGTGGAAGGGACGGGACTCGGACTGGCCATATGCAAAAAACTCGTTCAGTTGATGGGCGGGGATATCTGGTATGAGCGAAATCCGAATCAGCAGGGGTCCGTCTTTACGTTTACGGTCGATTTTTCGTTTAGTGCAAACGCGGGCAACATGCCGGAGGCCGGGACGGTTCACGAGAATCACTCCGACGGCAGCGATCTGAAAATTTTGATTGCTGAGGATAATGAGGTCAACCAATTAGTCCTCAAGAAGATGATTGAGAAGCTGGGGTACAATTCGACTACCGTTCTTAATGGGCTCGAGGCGGTAGAGGCCTTTAAGCGTTATCCGTATGATATGGTGTTCATGGATATACAGATGCCTTTCATGGATGGCATGGAAGCGGTCCAGCTCATTAAGGAATCGGCCCCGCCCGATCATCAACCTTATATCGTGGCCGTGACGGCCCATGCGATCAAGGGGGATCGGGAGAAATATTTAGGAATGGGCATGGATGAGTATGTCAGCAAGCCTGTCAGCTTGAATGTCATCTCGGCCATTATCGATCAGTTTCTGGCTGAACGAAATATTGCGCAGGCCTAAATACACAAAAGCTCAAGTGATTTCACTTGAGCTTTTGTTATTCCCATGCAGCATAACCTAGGAGGTGCTGCCGGTCACGCTGCTGCCGTTCTTCGTTAGGTTGTAGGTAATGACCTCGCCGCTCCAGAAATGAAACTTGAGGATGACTTCTCCGTCTCTGACCTCGTTAAAAAAGACAGGTTTAAGCTTGATTTCATGGCTCGCGTAGGATGGGGAAAACGTGTATTCAAATTCCTTAAAGGAGGTCCAGTCCTGCGGCCCTGCATTGCCTCCCGATGCGTAAACAGCCTCCATCGTGGCCAGCTGATCCCCATTGAACGTCGCGGGAATGCTGAACGAGTCGGTGGTTCCCTGCGTGCTGCGCAGCACAGGCGTATCATGATAGACAACCCTGAAGTTCCAGTCCGCGCCTCGATTGAACTTGGCCGTCAGTACGGCATTCACTCCGAATTGCCCGGATGAGGTCAGCCTGGACAGCAGGCTGGATGTAAACGTAATCGTATTTCCGTTCAGCGTATAATCCTGCCCGGCGACTAACCGTTGTCCGTTTGAGCGGATTTCGGTCAGTGCGTTGCCGTTCAAGTTCAATGGGATGCTTTGATCCTGGACAGCCGCTCCTTTTTTCACAAAAATCAGATCGGTATCAGCCGTGGAAGAACGTACGCTCCAACCTGCCTTCATGATGTTGTACAGCTCCGGATCGGACCAGGTAAAGGCGGTTCGCTTAAAGTGCTGGCCGTTGTCCCATAACATATGGGTAATGTTCTTCTGTTTGAGATAATAGGTTAGGTATTCGAAGAACTTCAGTTTCTCGCCCTGCTCAATGACCCCTGTGCTTTGATCGAAGCCAAGCAGCCCGTATTCGCCAAGGATAACGGGAATCCCTCTGGCGATAAAAGTGTCATATACATGGTTGAACGTCTGATCGATATCGTTTCGGGTATCCGTCTCAAAACGGGTATACCCCGCGATGTTCACGCTGAACGGCCAAAACCCATAATAATGGACGGTGGCGATGAGATTGGCATCATTCAGCTTGGTCATGGTGTTGTACAGCTCGTTCATTCTAGCTTGAGTCGGGGATGCCTCAAGGGTAGAGAGCACAAGCGGCCGGGTTGCATTGCGTGCTCCAGATCCGCGGACGATCCGATGGAACGACGTTTGAAGCTCATCCAGCATCTGAAAGGCTTTGGACTCGTCGGTGGTCCCGCCATCCGAGAAGCGGGGTTCATTGACGCTTTCAAACATCAGCTTGTTCGAATGGGTACGGAAGCGTTGGGCAACTTGAGTCCATACGGCGTTGTACTTGGCAACGACCTCGTTGCGGTTGTTCTCCATATGGCTGATCCACAGCCACGAATCGTGATGGACATTGATCATGACGTACAGATCGGCGTCCAGCGCCCAATCGACAACCTCCTCGACCCGGTCCATGTAAGAGGCGTCGATGGCATAACTCGGTGCACTGCCGATGTGATGGCTCCAGGTTACCGGAATGCGGATGCTCTTATATCCCTGTGCCGCGATTTGGTCGATCAGCGCTTTGGTGATGCGCGGATTTCCCCATGCCGTTTCGTCAGCTCCCACGGCATCCAGCGAATTGCCCAGGTTCCAGCCGGGCTGCATATCATTGACGTAGGCTTGGAGATTTTTCTTTGGATGCCTTGGATGTTCGTGTTTCGCTGCGGATGCGTAAGCAGGGAACAATGAGATGACCAGAGAAACGATGAGAGCCAAGGAACAGATGGATTTCTTATTGAGGTTTATCATTAGCATCTCCTTTGTTTTGAAGTTGTGAAGCGGTATTTTCACTAGATCCATTCAATAACCGTTATCCGTTTGTTGAGGACCTAGCTGCAACATTGGCTTTTAAGGTCAGGATTCACCTCCAAATAATATTTTTGAAAGCGTTTTCTGGTTTTAAATTATCATATTTTTCCATGAGGAATTACCCGGATAATTCATCTTAAAATCATGTGGAAATTAGTTATGAGATGCAAGGTGTTTTGAAAATGGGGGCTTGATGGAAGAAGCGGATAAAAAAGAGCCGTACCTCATCGTCTTAGTGATGAGGTACAGCTCTACATGTTAAGGCTTATTCTGATGCACCTTGGATTAAGGCGTTTTCTTTAATACAACAAGCGTTTTGGACGCTTCGGATAAAGGCGTTGCGGATTGTGCGCTCGAAGCAAGTTTCTTATCCTGGGATTGCACGGACAGGACATAAACGGCGTACTTCGCATTGTCTTTAATGTCTTTACCCAGGGCATCCTTGGCAGGGATATCGATGAGGGTCGATACATCTTTGCCATCCGGTTTTATTGTTGCATTCTTATCTTCTTTGGCAGCGGCGTCCGTTGCTGCTTTAAGATTGAAGGTCTTGATGTTGTCTTCCTCTACAAACAACAGGCGGTAAGCCGTAATGCCTCGCTCATCGATCGCCTTCTTGAAATCGACTTGAAGCTTCCCGTTTGCATCCAGTTTGGCTGTAACGGCCGTGGTTTGGATCAGGTTCGGGATTTCGAATTCTTCCGACATGTCAGAGATGCTGTTCTTAGTTGACACGGTGCCATCAGCAACGGCAAGAATATAAACTCTGTACTTGACTCCAGCCACGACAGCTGCGCCGGTTACATCCGATAATCCTGCAGAAAGCTTCTGTTCAATTCTGACGGTAGATGGAGCAACCGTCGTATATAATTGTCCATTGGTGATTTTGTTCGCATCATCCAATCCGAAACTTTTGCTCGATGGTACGATCAGAATTCGGTATTCTCCCACAGTACCGGAAGAAGGATTGAATTTAACCATAATATCACTGCTGTTCCCGTTGGTGCTTACAATCCCGGCATATACGTCCGAAGGAACCGTGACGGCCGTACCCGTAAGCTTGATTGTCGCCGATGGTGCCGACAGGGCATTGCTTATGGAACCATTGTTGCTTACGGACAGTACGAACACTTGGTAATCCACCGAATTGCGAATCGGCTGACCTTCGACGTCTCTTGTTTCAGCTCGCAGAACCTTATTGAAATTGGTGCCAACCGTTACACTATCATAGTTGTCATTACCTACTTTGTTAGCTTGAGCTACAGTAAAGCTGCCGGCGTTGGCTTGCTTTACGACCATGATTCGGTATTCTTTGATATTGGCTTCATTTGCTGGATTGGTGAATGATACTTTCAAGTCGCTTGCGTTATTAAAGTCGCTCACATCCGCTGCTGTAACGTTCGTTGCTGCCGCTACCTGGGTCACGCCTTGAATCGTAACCGCATTAGAGACCGCCGAAAGCGCGTTGCTGTAATTCGAATAGCTGTTGCCTCTAGATAAGACGTACACGCGGTAGCTTGAACCTCTTTGAATGAGATCTCCATCGCTATCCTTGGTCGTGTTAACCAAATCCCGAGTGATGGTACCGCCGGTTTTGTTAACCAACGTGTAATACCCGTTGCTGTAAGCTTGCGACACGTTCAGGCTTTGGTTTGACTTTACGACAATAACCCGGTAATGGTCGATGTAGCTTTCGCCATAAGCAGGACTGAAGGTGACTCTCAGGTCGCTTCCGTTTCCGTTGTTGCCGTTTAGCGTCAGGGACGGCGTGGAAACAGGGTTAACGTTCTGATTGGCGTTCCCAAGCGTAATGGAAGCATAGTCAGATAATGCATTGTTACTGGTCGAATATCCTACGGACAGGACATAAACGCGATAGCTGACGCCATTGCGAATCAGTTCTCCGTCAATATCGCGGCTGCCTGAATTCAGCACTTGCGACATGTAGTTGCTGCTGCTGTTGTTCTTGCTGATTTGCGTATAATAATAGCTGCTTAGATTGTTTGCCCTGTACAGATCAAAATAACTATTCGATGATTTGACAACGAAGACCTGGTAATGGCTAATATTCGATTGGTCGGACGGGCGATAGAATGACACCTGCAGGTCGCGACCGTCATTGTAGTTGTTCACGTCGGTGACGGACAGGCTGGTAACCGCGCCCACATTGTAGCTGGAACTCAAGATGATGGAGCTTGATGGAGCGGACAGCACGTTGTTATTGGCGTTATTGTTGTCCACCGCCATGACGAATACGCGATAGTGCACGCCGTTGCGAATCGTTGCTCCATCCACGTCTCTGGCGCCCGATGACAGCGTCAGGTTCGTGATGTTATTGCCGGTTTTGTTGACATGGGTATAGTAGTTGTAGCTGGAAGCCGTGTTGGCTCTGCTTAGGTTAAAGCTGCTATAATTGCTGTCCTTTACGACAAACACGCGATAAGAATGAATGCTGGATTCGTTGGATACCTTGTTGAAGCTTACGCGAAGATCGCGGCCATCACCGGCATCGCCGATATCCGTTACCTGCGTGATGAAAGGAACCGTTGTATTCCCCGTGCTGAGGGTGATGCTGGCCGAACCGGACGAGAGGTTGCTTGCAAGCACGCTCTCGTTGCTGCTGACAGACTGAATGAATACGGTGTAAGCGACTCCGCTGCGAATGAGCTCGCCTGAAGTATCGCGGGCGGAAGAGCTCAGCGTCGTGGACAGTGTTGTGTTCGTCGTGCTAGTTTTGCTTGCCGTTGAGTAATTTTGGCTGGATACAGACTTGGCTGCCGCCAGATTGAAGTTAGCTGCATCCTTCGTTTTTACGACAAATACTCGGTAGTTGCTTACATTGCTCTCGTTTTGGGCGCGCGTGAAGCTGACCTGAAGATCACGGCCATCGCCGTAGTCGCTCACATCGCTCGCTTTCACGTTGGTTGCGCCGTTCACCGAATTGGTGTTGGTCAGCGTCAACGACGGGGAAGCCGAGGAAAGGGCATATGCGCCGCCTGTTTTGCTGACTGCCAATACATAAGCCTTATAAGCTTGATTATCGCGGATAAGGTCACCGTCCACATCCTTTGAACCGGATGTAAGGGTCAGCATCGGATCCGAGCCGGTCGGATATACCGATGTGTAAGCAGCGGAGGATACGCGCTGTGCCTCGGTTTGGTTTAACGTCTTGGACTGCTTCACAATCATGACGCGGTAATGCGAGATTAAAGGTTCGGTCGACGATTTGGAGAAGCTGACCTGCAAATCGCGGCCGTCTCCGGCATTGCCGATATCCCGAAGGGTTACGTAATTCACCGGTGCGATCCCGGTATTGTTTCCGCCGGAATTGTTCGTCGTGGTGACGGTTACGGTTTTCGTTTTGGAATTCCAGCCGATTTTTTGGCCGAGGGCTTCGCTTACGAAGCGGACCGGCACCATGGTGTTGCCTTTTAAGTTCTTCGCCGGTACATCCAGCGCCACCGTCTTGCTATTGATGGTGGCCGTCTTGGAGTTGATTTTTAGGATGACGGTCGTGCCATCCTTGACCGCCGTGACGGTTTTCGTTTTTTGATTCCATTTGACCGATGCGTCCAAGGCTTCGAAGATGGATCGCATCGGAAGCATGACGCGCCCCTGGATCATGACAGGCGCTTGAGGCGTATACAGCTTGACGCCGTCAATCAAGACGCTGATGTTCACTGCCGCCTGGGCCTGCGATTGGAATGTCATGGGGATTAACAGTATAGCTGCTAGCAAGGCAGTCCATATTCTTTTCACACACTCAACCTCCTGAATTCGCTTTGTTATTATTTTCCTCTACAATATGACGCATTCGTCCAGAATAAAGTTTCACCTATTACATCGGCATTCCGAAAATATTTTTTAGTACCAGATCATAAATAAGGGAAGAAACAGCGCCTATTCGCTGTTTCTTCCCTTATTAATTGTTGATCAATATTGGGTGATGGGCTCGGTGCCGCCTGCGATCGACCGGGTCACCGCATCATAGATATTCGGCGGGTGCTCGGCGATTCGGTGGCACAAGTACAGGAACCACTCCTCGCCGTATGTCAGGTAGACTCGGACGGGGAAGCCGTCGTCCTTCAGTTGCTTGGCAAGGTCCGTTCGTATGCCATACAGCATTTCAATTTCGACGGCGCAGCCGCGATACACTTCGTTGCGGGTCATATGCCGCAGGATAGGTTCATCATGAGTGGCGACCGATACCGGCCAGCCTGCCTGAACGCATAAATCCACCATTTGAATGTACCTAGAGGTAAGCGTCTCGGAACGAGGAATATAGTGTCCCTCTTGTTCCTGATAGGCGCCCTTTACGATGCGGATCGTGCCGGAACCGTAGGTAAGAACTTGTTCGAGATCTTCCAGGGTTCGGGGCAGCTGGGCTTGCAGCGTGATGCCGACATTCGCGAACCGGGCCGATATTTTGCGATGCAGCGCAAGGATGGCATCCGTTTTGGCGGACTCCTCCATACTGATGACCAGCTCCAAATCGGCCACCTCCGCTTGGCTGGCAAGCCCTTCAAGATGCCGGTAAGCCAAATCCTCGTCTACCGATAATCCGATATGGGACAGGTCGAGCGAAATACGGGTGCCCGGCCGGCCTTTCGAACAGGCTTCGATTAACCGGGAGAACTCCTGGAAAGCCTGTGTGCATTCGGCTTCGTTCAGGGTATTCTCACCGATATATTCCAGCGAAGCCCGATAACCTCGGGCATCCAGTGCATCCCGGCAGAACAAACCTCGTTCCAGCACGTCTCCCGCGACAAAACGCTCCGCTGCACGCAGCAGGATCGGATACCATTCGGCGGATTGCCGGACGTATTGTTTGAGCTGAAGGTTACGGGCAACTGACTTCAGAGCGTCGGCAAAAGCCCGTTCAGATAAAGAATCGTTCAAGTTAAACACCTCGCAACATTGGGATCTTCATGATTCTATCAACGTCTGCGCGAGGCGGTATTGTATAAAATTGCGGTTAGTTTAAGATGATGCCGCTTTTGCATACCGAAGAGGCGTTGTCCCCACGCACCCGGCAAAAGCTCTCGTGAAATGGCTCTGATCGTAAAAACCGGACTCGGTAGCAACGTCAGCGATGGCCTTCCCCTGTAACAGCTGCTCTTTCGCGTAATTGATGCGCAATAAATTCTGGTAGGCATGGGGAGCAAGATGATAGGTCTCCGTAAACATCCGAATGAGATGGAATTTGCTGATCCCGGATATGTCCTGAAGGGCATCGAGTGTAATGCGGTCTTTGTAATGCTGATCCAAATACTGCTTCGCTCGCAGCATAGCCGGGGATTCAGGCACATTGCCGCCAGGCACCGAGGCGCTTTCCTCCCGAAGCAGGCCCGTTTCCCGCATTAATGCCATCAGCATGGATTCAATCTCCAATGGAGTGGCTTTTTGCTGAAGCCCTATTCTACAGGAATGAACCAGATTTCGGCAGCGATCGTTTTGATATTTCGGCAGCAGGATGGGCATATCGGATTGGGAGGGATGATAGTGGGCGGGCGCAGGGTCGAGCCACCGGGGATGGATAAAGACCATCGTATATTTCCAGTCGGCGGAATTCTCGGGGTGGCAAGCATGAGGGAGCAGCGGCGGAAAATGCACAATATGTCCCTGAGCAGCCTCATACCGTTTCCCGGCAGACCATATGCGGGTAGCCCCTTGCTCAATGAGACCAATGGAGATTTCTTCGTGAAAATGCTTTTTGTAGGCCAGGTGATCCAAAGCATCACATTGTTTGATTTCCAAAAACGGAAGATCAGGGTCGCGCAAAAATATAATATTGGGCATTTCCGTCATTCCTCCTTCTTGGCTGGGGCAATCCCGTATTACCGTGTTAAAACCGGACATCAATAGCTACATTATAAAGAAGGCGTTATGTTTGTTCAAAGACGGCGTAAGTCTATTATATAACTTTACGGAAATATAACTGTATAGTAATATAATAAACATGTTGAACGACAACCTTTTTGAAGTATTGGCAGAGCCGAACCGCAGGACGATATTGGACTACCTGCGCGTGAAAGAATGTACGGTGGGGGAGATTGTAGAGCTCATGCAGCTCAGCCAACCCGGCGTGTCCAAACATCTGCGCATTTTGCGGGACGCAGGCCTTGTCTCGCTGCGGAAAGAAGCACAGAAGCATGTGTACAGCCTGAATGCCAAGCCTCTGGAGGAGATCCACGACTGGCTGGAGCCCTATCGGCAGTTCTGGACGAACAAGCTGGATGATCTGGAGAGGCTCCTGGATGAGGATGAAGCTCCGTAATCATCCTAAGGCCGCCGGATTGGATGAACCATTTTTGAATCAAACATTCCATAAGGAGGATGAGTGATGCTGGCTGTTGTACAGCAAGACGAGTTCGGAACGACCGTCCGATTTGAACGCCGCCTGAAGCATTCGGTTGAGAAGGTGTGGTCCTATCTAACGGATAATGACAAGCTGAAGCAGTGGTTCTCGGAGCTGAAGGTGGAGGATTTGCGCCAAGGCGGAAGAATTACCTTTGACATGCAGGACGGAACGTTCGAAGAGTTTGAGATTACGGACTATCGGGAGTTATCGGTACTGGAGTATACGTGGGGAGAGGACCGGGTGCGTTTTGAGCTGCATCCCGAGGCCGAAGGCTGCCGTCTGGTGCTGATCGAGACGATAACGAACATCACGGATCATACGCCGAAGGATATAGCCGGTTGGGACGTATGCCTGGACGTCATCGAAGCACTGCTGGATGGCAGGATGCTTGAATCGCGCAAAGACGCCTGGTCCGAAAAATACGAGCAATACGTTCACGTATTTGAACAATTGCCCCGAGCATAAATTTTGCTCCTTCCAAGCATGCAAACATGCGGGGGTGGAGCTTTTTTTATTGGAAGGAGAGCGAATTCCATCTATAATCGGATGAGGGATATATTCCCATAAGGAATACCGTCTGGGTGGAGGGATCAAAATGCCGGATTACAAGGTAAACATCTTGCAGCTTAGAGAAGATAACTATCATAACGGGCTGAAGCTGGGCCGCAGCCTGCGAAATCAGCCCATATTGAAAGCTTTCGAAGCGGCCACCAAACCGGAGATCGACACGGAACAGCTGAAGAGCATCTATAACGAGTTTGCCCCGCAGCTGCTATCGGAGCTTGAGGGACTGGCGGAAGGCTTGGAAATGTCCTTTCCCAAAGCCGCGGCGCTTCTGGGCGGATACGACGTCCCGAAAATCGCGGCCATGGGCTGCTCGGCGATGATCACGGCTTCGTATTACGTAAGAAATTACGATTTTACGCCTGCGTTTTACGATGGTTATTTTACTGTGGCTCAAGCCGATCAAGGCCTGGCAACCGCGGGCTATAATTTGCAGGCCATAGGCAGGCATGACGGGGTGAATGAGCAAGGGCTTGCCGCCGGGCTGCATTTTGTCAGCTTTGACGGATACCAGACGGGACTGTCGCCTTGGGTCGGCGTTCGGATGATACTGGAATCGTGCGGCACGACAGAAGAAGCGTCTTATATGCTGCGCCATATTCCCCATGCGGCTTGTTATAACTTTTCAATAGGAGATGCACAGGGCAACATGGCCGTTGTCGAGGCAAGCCCGGACCAAGTGATTCCCCGTGCGGGCGGGGAGGCGGCAATTGCCTGCGTTAACCATTATGAGGAGTTGACGGGCAAAAACAGGCCTGCCATCGAGCATTCCCTGCGGCGTAAACGTTACCTCGACAGTCTGGATTCAGAACGGTTAACCCAAACCGAGGTCTTCGGTTTGTTTAAGGATCCCAAATCCCCGTTGTTTTTTACGGATTACGACGATTTGTTCGGAACGCTGCATACCTTTTCGTACGCCTTCGAAGATGGAAGGGTCATGACTTCGCTTGCTCAGGGCGGCGTGCTTGATTTTTCGTTCAGGGATTGGACCCGGGGCCAAAATATCCCCGAAGCGGCGTTGACGGGACATATCGAATGATATGAGGACGGACGGCGTGTTTAAAGCTCGGGCAGCAGGATTGCGCTTGGGTGCAATCGCGGTGTTGTTAGTCCTCCTGCTGCTTTGTATCGGAAAAGCCGATGAGGATATTACGCTTCATAACGAGATCAACATTCCTTTTGTATATCGATTGCTAATGTCGTATGCCCCGGATTCATATACGGTTGAAAGCCAATACGGCAAACCGGATATCGTAAGAAAGGAACGGGACTATACGTATGAAATTCACGAAATGGCGGATGGCAGCAAGCTGGTTTCGTTCTTTTATCCCCGAGGCGGACATCTCACGGATCAATGGCGGCTTAGCCGCCTCCCGGAGCGGAGCGAGTTTGAAGTTTTGGTTCCAGGAGAAGCCCTTGCTCAAGAAGTCAAACGGATCGATCCCTATTTTAAGCTTATGACCGACGCGACCCACGAGACGGGAACCAGCGAGCATCGTCTCCGGGATACCGGATTGGCCACGATTCAATACAAGCACGCGGGGGGCAGATGGATCGTGGATTCGATCGGGTACACGGCTCAGGACCCTTCCGGTTTCGTAATGAAGCTTCGTGCGGAGGACCGGGCGATCTTCTGGAAATCATAGGATGTTTATCATTGCTTTATAATGAACGCTTCTTCCCGGGTGAAGAAGCGTTTTCTGTGCCATTCGTGCATGCGAATTTGGAACATTCTGTGACTTAGCCGTCTGGGGCTATTCAGCGTTTTCTTTGGCGGATTTGTTTATGCTACACTGGTTTTAAGGATGGACTCACGGATCAGGACAAGCCAAACAAGTGAATCTAACAACGAAGAACGCGCAAATAGAATAGTCCGCTGCACAGGTTTAGGCAGACGCCGCAGTACGTATCCGTATAAACATTGACCATCCTGCAGCTGACGCGCTTATAGACCGCTTGGGTTACTTAAGATTCTACATAACGTTCCAGGCCGAAAAGGCAACGATGAGTTGGGAGTGGAGTGACATGGCTTTTGTGAGCATTAAGGATGGATATAAGCGCTATCGGATGGGCGAGACCACCATTGTAGCCAACGACGGAATCAACCTGGAGATCGAAAAGGGCGAGTTTGCGATTATCGTCGGTCCCAGCGGGGCAGGAAAATCCACGGTGCTGAACATATTGGGCGGCATGGACACCGCCGATGAGGGGCAAGTGCTGGTGGATGGAACGGACATTGCCAAGTTTAACAGCAAGGAGCTGACGGGATATCGGCGCAATGACGTCGGATTTGTGTTCCAATTTTACAACCTGGTTCCCAATCTGACGACAAAAGAAAACGTGGAGTTAGCCTCGCAGATTTCGCCCCGAGCTCTGGATGCCGAACAAGTGCTGCGGGATGTCGGCTTGGAGCAGCGCCTGAACAATTTTCCGGCGCAGCTGTCCGGCGGCGAACAGCAGCGGGTGGCGATTGCCAGGGCGCTTGCCAAGCAGCCGAAGCTGCTTCTCTGCGATGAACCCACGGGTGCCCTTGATTACCATACCGGGAAGCAGGTGCTTAAGCTGCTCCAGGATACCTGCCGCCACACGGGAACGACCGTTATCGTCATTACGCATAATTCTGCCCTGGCACCGATGGCCGATCGCATCATTGAGATCAACAATGCCAAGGTTCGGAAGACGGTGGTGAATCCGAATCCCGTTTCCGTAGACAGCATTGAGTGGTAGGGAGACATCGATGATGAAGAAGAAAGCGTTATGGACTGATATTTTCCGGGAAATATCGCGGACAAAGGCACGGTTTCTGTCCATTTTTGCGATTATTATGCTCGGCGTTGGCTTTTTCGCGGGGATCAAGGCCACCGGGCCGGATATGCTGGATACGGCGGATCACTACTATAAGGATTTAAAACTGATGGACCTTAAGGTTCAATCGACCTTGGGTCTAGAACCAAGCGATATTGAAAAGCTGAAACGGGTTGCCGGCGTGGATGAGGTTCAACCGGGCTACGGCGCGGACGTATTTCTTGGCGACAGCGGGCGGATCGCGAAGGTGCTCTCCTATGACCCAGGAAATAATCTGAATCAATATGTGCTTACAGAGGGGCGAATGCCAGAGGCAGCAGGCGAAATCGTCATCGATGCAGGAGAGAGAGGAAACGAATTTAAAATAGGGGATCAGGTCACCTTTACCAATCCGGATCAGGAAGCGGATTTGGGGGAAACGTTTGATCATCTGACGTATACGGTCGTTGGAAGAGCGAAAAGCCCGCTGTTCATAAGCAGCATGAGCCGGGGAACGAGCGGTATCGGCAAAGGGACGGCGGATGTATTTGCCGTTATTCCGGAGAAGGATTTTAAACTGCCTGTTTATACGGAAGTCTATATGACCTTTCAAGACACGGCGGAACCTGCTCCTTATACAGCAGAGTACGACGAGAAAATCAGCCGCCACAAAGAAGCGGTTGAACTGGCGCTGGAGGCCATGCCGCAGGAGCGGCTGGCGGAGATCCGTGCAGAAGGGCAGAAGAAGCTGGACGAGGCGATGGGCAAGATCGAGGATGCCAAGAGGCAGCTTGCCGATGCGGAGCAGGAGTTAACGGATGCCAGGCTCAAGCTGAATGAAGGCGAGCAAGCGTACCGCGATGGGGTGAACAAGCTTCAGGCCGAGCTGGCCCAAGGGCAGGCTAAACTCGATGCGGCGGAAAAAGAACTTTCGCAAGGCAAAGCGGAGCTGAAACGCAATCAGCAGAAGCTGGAACAGGGCCGGAATCAGCTCAAGACGGGTCAGAGCCAACTGGATCAACAATGGGCGTTGCTTGCGCCGAAGCTGGCACAAGGACAGCAATTGGCCAAGGCGCTGCAGCAAATCTCCGGCTTGGACCCGGAGGCCATCCCGGACGAGCAGAGGCAAGAGCTGCTCTCGGCAGCTCAGTCAGCCGATCCGAAGCTAGGGGCGGCCGCCGCCGGTTTCATGGACGGCGCATCGGACGGCGCTGCTTTGCGACAGGCGGCTTCCGAGTTCCAGCGTGGCCTGGACGAGGCTTCGCTGCAGCTGGATCAGGCTCAGCAGAAGCTGGATGCAAGCGAAGCAGAGCTGAAGGACGGGCAGACTAAGCTTTGGGAAGCCGAGCGTCAGCTCGCGCAGGGAGAGGCAACGTTCAAGCAAGGAACGGAAGAGCTTGCAGCCGCCAGACGGGAGGGAGAAGCCAAGCTCGCGAATGCGAAAGCGGAACTTGCCCAAGGACAGGCGGACTACCGGGAAGGTCAGGAGAAATTCAAAGAGGAAAAAGCAAAGGCTATGCGGGAGATCGCAGACGGCGAAAAGGAAGTGGCTGAGGGCCAGAAGGAGCTTGATCAGCTTGAGCTTCCCAAGGTCTATGTCATGGACCGCAGCGTTAACCCGGGATATACCGAGTACAGCGATAACGCGGACCGTTTATCTTCCATTGCCACCGCGTTCCCGGTATTCTTTTTCCTGATTGCGGCCCTCGTCAGCCTGACGACAATGACCCGGATGGTTGAGGAACAGCGGCTCCAGATCGGAACCCTGAAAGCCCTCGGATACAGCAACCGGGACGTGATGAAAAAGTTTCTGGTCTACTCGACGCTGGCGAGCGTTTCCGCATCGGCTGCCGGACTGGCCGTCGGCTTTACCCTGTTTCCCGCCATCATCTATGATGCTTACGGCGCTTTATATAATCTGCCCGATGTAAGAACCAGCTTCTATCTCAGCTACAGCGTCGTCTCGGTTGTCGTGGCTGTGCTCTGTACCACCATGACGGCTTATGTGGCCGTGCGGGTGGAGCTTCGAAGCAACGCCTCGGTCCTGATGCGTCCAAGGGCGCCCAAGAACGGATCCCGCATATGGCTGGAGCGAGTGCCATGGGTGTGGAATCGGCTCGGCTTTATTGGAAAGGTAACCGCGCGAAATCTCTTCCGCTACAAGCAGCGGATGTTCATGACGGTCTGCGGCGTGGCCGGGTGCACGGCCCTGATTCTGACCGGTTTCGGTCTTAAGGACTCCATCGGGGATATCGCGCCGATGCAATACGGCAAAATCATGCAGCACCAGGCGACCGTGGTATTCCAAGAAGATAACGGCGAGAGCGGCGGGCTGGAGGACTATAACAAGCGCCTAGCGGGAGTTCCGGAGATTACGGGAATCCTGAACGTGACCCAGGAGGCGATGACCGCGGCGGCCCCCGGCGTGAACGGCCAGGATGTGAATTTGTTCGTGCCGCAATCGCCGGAGAAGATCGATTCGTTTATCGTGCTGAAGCCCCGCGAACAGGGGCAGACGCTGTCGCTGACGGATGACGGCGCGATCATTACCGAGAAGCTGGCCAAGCTGTTCGGTCTCGGCATTGGCAGCACTTTCACGGTTCAGAACAGCGACAATGAACCCTTTGAAATACGCGTGGCGGGGATCACGGAGAACTATGCCCTGCACTACGTGTACATGACGCCGAAGTACTACGAAGATATTTTTGAAGCAGCGCCCGAAGTAAACAGCCAGCTGCTGACTTATGACCGTAACGATCCGGAGTGGGAGGATCGGCTCGGGGAATCGTTAACCGCAAGCGAACGGGTCGCCATGGTGAGTTTCACGAGCGGCGTAAGCGACGCCTTCAGCGATACGATGGACAGCATGAACGTCGTGGTGGTCGTCCTGATTGTGTCCGCTGCGGCCCTCGCATTTGTCGTGCTGTACAATCTGACGAATATCAACGTATCCGAACGGATACGCGAGCTGTCTACGATCAAGGTGCTTGGCTTCTATGACAAGGAAGTAACCATGTACATTTATCGCGAAAACATGATCCTGACCGTGCTCGGGATCATAGCGGGCAATCTGGCAGGCATTTTCCTGCATCGGTTCGTGCTCCTGACCGCAGAAGTGGATGCGATGATGTTCAGTCCCACCATCCATGAAATCAGTTATGGCTACGCGGCGCTGCTGACGCTGCTGTTCTCGGCCATCGTCATGGCTTCCATGCATTACAAGCTGAAACGGATCGACATGATCGAAGCGCTGAAGTCCGTGGAATAGACATATATTTCGGCAAGAGAGCCATATTCGCGGGAGACGATCCTTGTGAACGGGCTCTCTTTTTCGCTGCCTGTCATCCTGGTTTTTATGTTGTGCCATGCGTGTAGTGGTAATGGAATGCGATTTCCCGCGATAATTTTCATCCTTCGGCAAGATCTAGGAGAAAATATATTATAATGGACATATCCAGCCATGGTACGAACTAATATTGCTACTACATGAAGACCTATGGGTAAATGATGTAAGAATAGGATAAGGGTCTTCGACACTCGGAGGAATGCATATGGGAATCGTCTTCTCGATCTTGAAAAAGTACCGCGTTGCAGCGATTGCGGCACTTGCCATGATGCTGATCGAGCTCACCGTCGAGCTGATTCAGCCGCTGCTTATCTCCAAAATCATCGACGACGGCATACAGAAGCAGGACATGTCCGTCGTATGGATGTGGGGAGCCGTTTTGACTGGAAGCGCTATTATAGCCTTCATCGCCGGGATATCCAGCTCTTTTTTTGCGGCGCATACGAGTCAGGGGCTCGGTTATGATCTTCGCGATCAATTGTATGACAAGGTGCAGTCTTTCTCTTATTCGATATTTAACCGGTTCGCCACCTCATCGTTGATTACCAGGCTTACGGGTGACGTCACCCAGATCCAGGACACGGTGTTCATGGGCCTGCGGTTCATGACGCGCGTCCCGCTGGTGGTGCTCGGCAGCATTATCATGGCACTCGTAGTGAATGTGAAGCTGGGCTTGCTGCTTGTGCTGACCGTGCCCGTATTGTTCATTTTCATCGCTTGGATCATGAAGCGGGCTGCCGATGCGTTCCGCAGCGTCCAGCAGCGGCTCGACGCGGTGAACGGCGTCATTCAGGAGAATCTGACCGGGATTCGCTTGATCCGCGTATTCGTGCGCATGGGCCATGAAATCGAGCGCTTTGCCCGTACCTCCGGCAAGCTGATGAGCACCACCGTCTCGACCTTGCGATTAACGGAGACCACGATGCCGTTTATTCTCCTCGTTATGAACGCCGGGATCATGGCGGTCCTGTGGTTCGGCCGCAAAGATATTGCGTCCGGGAGTGCCAGCGTCGGCGAGGTGGTCGCCGTCGTCAACTATTCCCTGCGCTGCATCGGCGCCATGTCCGCCCTGTCTTGGGTCGTCGTTGCCTTTTCCCGCGGACGTGCTTCCGCCCAGCGTGCGCAGGAGGTGCTGGGCACGGAGGATACGGCGGCAGGCTCAAACAAGGACCAAGCCGGAAAAGTGGATATTCAGGGGGGCGTCAAATTCGAGCAAGTGAGCTTCAGTTATCCGGGCAGCGACATCGACGTCCTGACGGATATTTCCTTTGAAGCGAAGCCCGGTGAGCGCATCGCCATCATGGGAGCCACAGGTTCCGGCAAATCCTCGCTGGTCCAGCTGATTCCGCGGCTTTACGAGGAAGAGAAGGGGACCGTGTTCGTGGACGGCGTGGACGCCGCGACGATCAATGAGGTGAACCTGCGCAGCGGCATCGGCTATGTGCCGCAGGAAGTGCTGCTCTTCTCCGGGACGGTGCGGGAGAATATTGCTTGGGGACGCGAGGATGCAACGATGGAAGAAATTCAGGAGGCTGCTCGCCGAGCTCAGATTCATGAGACCATTGAGCATCTGCCTAACGGGTATGACACGATGCTGGGCCAGCGCGGGGTCAATTTGTCCGGCGGACAGAAGCAGCGCCTGTCGATTGCGAGGGCGCTCGTGCGAAAGCCCGCCATCCTCATCCTGGACGACAGCACCAGCGCGCTTGACGTCCGAACGGAAGGCGCTCTGCTGGATGCCCTCAAGGATTTATCCTGCACGACGTTTTTGATTACGCAGAAGATCAGCTCGACCACTTCGGCGGATTTAATATTGCTGCTGGATGACGGGCGTTTGATCGGAAAAGGGAATCATGACGCTTTGATGAAAAGCTCCGCTCTGTATCGACGCATTTATGAATCCCAATATGGAGAGGAGGCGCAGCATCATGCTCAAGGCATTCACTGAACCGTTTCGTCACCCGAAACCGAAGCTCGATCTTGACAAGAACAAGGATGGCGGCAGCCGTGGCGGCAAGCCGAAAGCCAAGGCCAAAAACTGGTCGGGCACCCTCTCCAGGATATGGACCTATCTTGCCCGGCGCAAAGGGAAACTCGCGCTCGTGCTGCTGATGGTGATGTTCAGCTCGGGCCTGGCGCTGCTGGGTCCCTATCTGCTCGGCGTCGGGGTGGACAAATTTCTGGATGATGTACGAAATCCCGAGAGCACCATCGATTCCGCCTGGCTGTACTTTCTGGTTGGCCTGGCCGTCGTATATGTCCTTCAGGCCTTAACCACCTGGCTGCACAACGTCTGGATGATCGGCATCGCCCAAGAAACCGTGTACCGGATGCGGATGGATCTGTTCACGCACCTGCACCGGCTGCCGATTCCGTTCTACGGGAAGCGTCAACAGGGCGAAATCATGAGCCGTCTGACGAATGACATCGAGAACGTGAGCTCGACGCTCAACAGCTCGGCCATTCAAATCTTCTCGAGCGTGCTGACTTTAATCGGCACGTTAACCGTCATGTTATGGCTTAGCCCGCTGCTTACGCTTCTGACGTTCCTGGTCGTGCCCCTGATGATGATGGGGATGCGCTGGATTACCCGCCGGACCGGCCCGCTGTTTAAAGAGCGTCAGCGCAATCTGGGGGATCTGAACGGTTACATTGAAGAAACGCTGTCCGGGCAGCGAATCATCAAGGCTTTTTCCCAGGAGGAACGGGTGGTCCGCGAATTCGATGATCGCAATCAACGGATTCGTCTATCGGGCTTCTGGGCGCAGAGCATATCGGGCTTCATTCCGAAGCTGATGAACGGGCTCAACAACTTGAGCTTTGCGATCGTGGCGGGCATTGGCGGCATCCTGGCGATCCAGGGGCATATTACGATCGGCGTCATCATTATATTCGAAAGTTACGCGCGGCAGTTTACGAGACCGCTGAACGATCTGGCGAACCAATGGAATACGCTGCTGTCCGCCATTGCGGGTGCGGAACGCGTATTCGAAGTGCTGGACGAAGAGGTTGAAGCGAAGGATGAAGGAGCGGCCGTCACGCTGAAGAGCGTAGAGGGGGCGGTCAAGTTCGACAACGTCTCGTTCTCTTACGATAAAGACGGGGACACCCTGGAAGGCATCAGCTTTGAAGCGAAGCCCGGCGAGATGATTGCGCTGGTCGGTCCGACCGGTGCGGGAAAAACCACCTTGATTCAGCTTCTCTCCAGGTTTTACGATCCGGACAGCGGAAGCATTACCCTGGACGGCCGGGACATTTCTTCGATCCGCAGGGAAAGCCTGCGTTCGCAGATGGCTTTCGTGCTTCAGGACTCGTTCCTGTTTCAGGGCACCATCCGTGAGAATATTCGTTTCGGCCGGCTGGATGCGACCGACGAAGAAGTGGAGGAAGCCGCAAAATTGGCTAACGCCCACTCGTTCATCGTGCGCATGAAGGACGGTTACGACAAAATGCTCAAGCCTGACGGCAGCGGCATCAGCCAAGGGCAGAAGCAGCTGCTTGCGATCGCAAGGGCGATTCTGGCCAACCCCTCCATGCTGGTGCTGGATGAAGCGACAAGCAGCATCGATACCGTAACGGAGATCAAGATCCAGGAAGGGCTGCAGCGATTGATGAAGGGCAGGACGAGCTTCGTGATAGCCCATCGTCTGAATACCATCCGTTCCGCCGACCGCATCCTGGTGCTGAAAGACGGACGCCTGCTGGAGCAGGGCTCCCATGATGAGCTGCTGAAGCAGGGAGGGTTCTACAGCGACTTATATCATGGACAGCTGAAGCGCGCCGCCATGTAACCTTAGAGCCGGCACCAAGAGGAAGAAGCGCATGTTCTTCTCTGCCCGCAGCCGCGTTTGGACGTATAAGGGTTACTAGGTATAGGCAGGCACCATAGTATCCATAGCATCGCCATCGCATCCAACAAAATTAAAGGCATCAGGACATCATCAAAACCACCGGAGCGGCTACAGCCAAGCGTTGCTCCGGTGGTTTTTGTGTTGACATGCGCGGATTCAGATCTGCGCGGCCTGTATGAGAGCCCCGGATCATTTTCGGATGGGCAGGCATGTTTCATCAAACGACCCCGCATTGGCTGCCGTTCCTTATTTGGATCCGGTAGTTTGAACCTGCAGCTTATGCTGTGCCGTTCTGCCAAATTGCAGCATAAACAGCAGAAGGATTCCTGCTTGCAACGCCACCAAGACGATATAGATGTTGCTGTAGGTTGAAGCTCCCTGTACCATGCTCAGCGGGTTCCAGCGGGTGCCGGCGCCAAGGTCGACGGCTTTGCCGTAAACCCCGGTGGCAATCGCGCCGGACAGGAAGTTAAGCAGGGAGAACAGTCCCATGCCGACGCCGGTTTGCTCTTTGGGCAGCGATAAGGAAATCGTCTTGGAGAGCGAGATTTGCATAAACATGATACCGACATTGCCGAAGATCAGGAACAGTGCGATCAGGAGCGGCGATACGCCAGCGAAGGTGGACAACAGGGCAAAGCACAGCAGCAGCAGGGTGGAAGCCGCATAGAATAAATAGCGGGTTCCCTTGGTATCCGCGAGCTTGCCGCCTCTTCCGCCCAGCATGGCCGTGACCACGGCTCCGGGCACCATGACAAATCCGATCCATCCCGGAGCCAGACCGTTCAAATCCGACAGCAGCTGCGGAGTAAGAAAAGGCAGCGCATAACCGACGCTCATGATGAACATGCCGAGGACAAGTCCGACCGTGTAGCTTCGGTTGCGGAATAAACGGGGCTGGACGAAAGGCGCTTTAGCCGAACGAATGCGCAGAAGGAACGCAAGGAACAGGATCAGGCTGCCTAAACCGAATATCCAGCCGCCTTGGGTCACCGAGAGGAGCAGCAGCGCAACCGTTCCGGCCAGAAGGCCGCCGCCGAGCCAATCGATCCGTGCGCCCTGGCCCTGTTCATTGTCCAGATATTTGCGATAGAGAGGGAGGGTGGCCAGGATGAGCAGCGGAATGAAAAAGAGCCATCTCCAATGGAACGTGCTAACGACCAATGCGGAAACCACCGGCCCGATCGCGTTGCCGATGGCGAGCCCGGTCGCCGTTATGCCGAGTGCGCGGCCCCGGTTTTCCGCAGGGAAGTAACGGACGGGAATGATCATGGCGATTGCCGGAATGACGGCTGCCCCCGCTGCCTGAAGGATTCGTCCCAGCAGCACCATCCAGTAGGCCTGTGCGGCCAAGCCCGTGATGGAACCGACAAAGAAGAGAAGCAATCCGAAGGTGACCAGATTTTTGAGTTTATAGGTGTCGGCCAATTTTCCGTACAGGACGGAGCCTATGGCATAGATGAGCATGTAAATCGACGATACCCAGCTGACCTGGGCGAAGGAAAGCTGGAATTCCTGGCTGATTTCAGGAAGCACGATATTAAACATGGTTGCGCTCATCGACGAGAGAATCATCGTAAACGCCAGAATGCGTATTAATTTTTCAGCCGACGGCTGTTGCGGTTGTTGATGTTCGTTCATGTGATTTCCCCCTTTCCTTTGGTTACGATTTATTCTACAATCGATAGTTAATAAATAAAAATATATATTATGACATGCATTCATATACTCAAGGATATCAATAAAGGAGGAAGAATCTCATGGAACTGCTTCAGCTGCATTATTTTCAGACGGTGGCCCGAATGGAGCACATGACCAAGGCCGCGAAGGAACTTCGCATTGCCCAGCCTGCGCTCAGCAAGACGATTGCCCGCTTAGAGGAAAATTTGGGGGTGCCTCTGTTTGATCGGCAGAGCCGGCAAATCAAGCTCAATTCATTCGGGAAAGCTTTTCTGAAAAGCGTCGATACGGCGTTATCGGCCCTAGAGGAAGGCAGGAGGGAAGTGTCCGATTTGGCAGGCATGGAGCGGGGGAGCATCCGCATAGCAACGACGGCATTGCCTCGGCTGTCCAAAGCCCTGGGCGCTTTCCGCGCGCGATATCCTGATGTGAATTTTCGCATCATTCAGATTCCGCCCAACTCCACGATGGAGATGGTGCAGATGCTGGAAAACGGAGAAGTCGATCTATGCTTTACCGCGGCGGCCCTGGACGAAGACCACATTCGGGAGATTCCGGTCCTACATGCGGAGGTGTTCCTGGCGGTGCCTCACGGCCATCGATTGGCGGGACGGTCCCGCATTGCCCTTCAGGAGGTGGCGGGGGAGGCCTTCATCGAGTACAAGGCAGGCCATCCGTTTCGTAAAATGAACGAAGAGTTTTGCCGATTGGCCGGGATCAGCCGGGAAGTCGTATGTGAAGTCGATGAGCCGGCAGCATTGTCCAGCCTCGTATCGGCCGGGCTTGGAGCCGCATTTGTACCCGGATGCAAAGGGGACGACATGCCCCCGTACGCGATGGTGCGCATTGAGAAGCCTTCCTGCTACCGCACCTTTACCGTAGCCTGGCTGGAGCGGCGCTACTTGTCCAAGGCCGCGACGGAGTTCCAGTCATTCCTGGTAGACTATTTCCGCGAGTTTCAGGAGCCGATGAAGCATAAAGACGTGATCTGACAAATCACGTCTTTTTTCTGTCCGGCCGCCTCCCTTCTACATAAGCCGAGCATCCCCTTCATACCGTTTTATAGACCAACGAACAGGGGAAGCAGATGTCCCCGCCCGTTGGTTACTCATCATGACGATGAAGTCTTCGCACGCCCATGACTGTTGTTCTCAACCGGCCTAGGGAAAAGAAGGCTTCTTTTTTTGCATGCCGGATTTTCGGCCCGATAATCACCCGATGTTCCTTGCGAAAAAATCCTTGCCTGAAATGGAACGTTCTGGTATGCTATTGTCCTTCTCTCATTTTCGCCTTGTCTGAAGTGGATGGGTCCGCCATCTAAAATGCTTATCGGAGGTGCTTCATGCTTTATTTCACATTGGCTTCCAAAGCCTATGCCCGCAATTTGCAGTACCGCGGCGCCCACATGGTGCACAATGTCGCCAGTGCGATGTTCGGCTTCATGTATGCCTGTATCTGGCTCGGTCTCGGTGCCGATTGCGCGCTCGGAGATTACGGAACGCAGGGAATGGTCGGCTACATCGCCTTTACGCAAGCCGCGCTCTGGGTTTCCAGTTTCGTCACGAATGGCCTCGGCATCCCCCAAGCCGTGCGAACCGGCCATATTTCCCTGGATTTGATGCGTCCCGTTCATTTGTTCAGTCATTTGATGGCCAAGGAATGGGGGCAAATCGCCTACCAATTCGTTTACAAATCAATCCCGATCTACCTGGTGTATTATTTTGCCTTCTCGCTGCAGCTGCCCGGAAAAGCAGTCACCTTCCTCTACGTTGCCATTGCGCTCGCAGGCGCCGCCTACTTATCGATTTGCATCAACTATCTCATCGGCGCATCGGCATTATGGACAACGGAATCGTCTTGGTTGTATTGGGGCAACCACGCGATGATTAATCTCCTGGCCGGTTTCTTCATTCCCATCGAATGGCTGCCGGGCTGGCTTCAGGCGATTGCCTGGTGGTCGCCGTATCCGTATCTGCTCTATGTGCCGACCCGGATCTATCTGGGCTTCGATGACGTTTCCCATCTGTGGGGCACGTTGTCATGGTGCGTGCTGCTGACGCTGGCAAGCCTGCTGGCTACCCGCTTCCTAAGGCGGAAAGTGGAGGTGCAGGGAGGATGACCGCGAGATCCTGGCTATCCCTGTATGCGCTGCTGATCCGGACGAGCATCAAAAGCCGCATGCAGTACAAATTCAATTTCATCCTGGCTTCGTTTCTTGCCGCATTGATCCAAATTTCCGAGTTTCTCATGGTCGCCATCGTCCTCTACAAGTTCGGAGCCATTCAGGGCTGGTCCATGCATGAAATCGGGTATTTGTTTGCCGTCATGACGCTGTCGAAGACGCTCTACCGGACGCTTGCGGATGAAGTGCATCATCTTGAGAGATATTTGGTCAACGGGGAGCTTGACCAACTGCTGACCCGTCCCATGCCAGTGCTGCTGGCGCTCATGCCGCAGAAATTCCGGATCATGCTGGGCGAAGTGCTGCAGGGCGGATTTCTGCTCTGGTGGTCGCTGCATGGCATGATGGCGGCAGGTCAGGTGGGCTGGAGCGCGGTGCCGCAATCGCTGTACATTATCGTCACGGGTGCCGTCATCCTGTTCTCGATCGGCCTTGCGACCGCAACCTTCGGTTTTTGGACGACCCGGATCACCGAGCTTCAGAACTTGACGGAGGATGCGGCCCGGACCGCGGCCCAGTATCCGCTCACGCTGTATCCCAAATGGATGTCGTCGATCCTGCTGATCGTGGTCCCGGTCGGTTTGGTCAATTATGTCCCGTCGCTATACATACTGCGGGGCGAGCTCGGAGCCTGGGTGCTGCCTGCGTTGGCTGGAGCGGCCCTGTTATGTCTCATCTTAAGTCTGAAATTCTGGCAGTTTGGTTTGACGAAATATCAAAGTACAGGGAGCTAAAGGAGGAATGCGTCCATGATTGAAGTGAGCAACATACGCAAGGAGTTCAAAACGCCGGTCGTGAAGGAGGGGCGCTTCTCCGGTCTGCGAACCCTGTTTACGAGAGAATACCGGACGAAGGAAGCCGTAAAGGGGATCAGCTTTCAAGTGGAGCCGGGGGAATTCGTCGGTTACATCGGTCCGAACGGCGCCGGCAAATCCACAACGATCAAAATGCTGACCGGCATTCTCCACCCGACCTCGGGCCGCGTTTCGATCGGAGGCATGAATCCGCACAAGGAACGGCGCAGCGTCGTGAACAATCTAGGCGTCGTATTCGGTCAGCGCAGCCAGCTGTGGTGGGACTTGCCGGTGAAGGATTCCTACGATATTTTGGCGAAAATGTACAGCGTGGATCAGGCGGACAAGGAGCGCAGACTCGGACAGTTTGCCGAACTTCTGGATTTACGGGCGTTCTGGGAAACGCCTGTGCGCAAGCTGTCGCTAGGGCAGCGCATGCGCGCCGACCTCGCGGCCGCGATGCTGCATGATCCGGACGTGCTGTTCCTGGATGAGCCGACGATCGGCCTGGACGTGAACGCCAAGCGGAACATCCGCCACTTTCTCAAGCTGGTCAACGAGCAATTCGGCAAGACCATCCTGCTTACGACGCATGACATGGATGATATCGAACAGCTCTGCAATCGCGTGATGGTCATTAACAACGGCGAGCTTTCCTATGATGGAACGGTGAAGTCCCTGCGGGAGACGATCGGGCTGCCTACGGTCATCACCGTGACCTTCCGCGGACCTTTTGCCATTCCTGAGCAGTTTCAGGGGGAAGGCAATCTTTCCGTCCCGATCCGCGTGACAGGTTCTCTGGATAACACCGTCACGATTGAGGTGAACCGCCGCGAGATGAACACGCTTGATATTTTTAAAGAGCTGGGCCGCTGGGGCGAGCTGGATGATATCGATATGGAAGATCCCGATTTTGAAGACGTGATTCATAAGGTTTACTGACAAAATCAGGAGAGGGCTTCAAATAGGAGCCCTCGTATCTCTCCAATATGCTAAACTACCAGTATATCCCTCATAAGGAGTCAAACATAGACGATGAGTTTTACTATTCTATACATAGAAGACGATAAGGAGATCGGCGCTTGGTCCAAAGATTTTTTAATCGAACTTGGCTATAAAGTGATCTGGAGGACTTCAGGTCATGATGCTATGGAATATTTTGAACATTGCAGCCTGGTCATACTGGACATCATGATCCCAGGATTGGATGGCTATACGATCGGCCAGCGGTTCAAGCAGCGCCGTCCGGATGTACCGATCTTAATGCTGACTGCCAGAACGTCAATGGAGGATAAACTGCAAGGACTATCCTTTGCCGATGATTACATGACCAAGCCGTTTCATCCCGACGAACTGGCTGCGCGCATTCAGGTGCTGTTAAGACGTTCTGGTTCTATGGCTTCGGATAACCTCCAGGTGAAGCATTTAAATATTGACCGGAGAACGAACCGTATATTAAATACGGAAACGATGGATGAAATCGTTCTTACGGGCAAGCAATTTCACATTTTCATGTATTTAATCGATCATTTGAATCAAATATTGACCCAAAAGCAAATCTACGAGGCCGTATGGAGGGAACCGTATATTCATGGCGACAAATCGCTTATGGTGCATATTCGCCATTTACGGGAGAAGATCGAGATCGATTCAAGCTCTCCTCAAATAATAGAAACGATCCGGGGGGTCGGATACCGGGTGTGCTCATGAATGTGGGGCGCTCGCTTATGAGCAGACAAAGGAAATGAACTTGCCATGGGAAGTGAAGTCCACTCCTAGCGGCTCCTCAGCTATGGTTTGGGCGGAAACTTAAACGTAACTTAAACTTCGAGTCAACTTAATGCTCTCTTTAGATAGGTAAGATGAGCTTGAGGTGATGAAATGAATGATTCAAGAATGAAAAAAGCGGGGGTTGTTGCTTGCATTGCTGCTGTGCTGTATGCCCTCCCCCATTATTGGTGGGGGCTCGGCTTCGGGTTTGCATTCCCCGGGGATTTCCAGGAGACGCCGGATGATTTTTGGTCACATGCGATCGGCTACTGGGGAATGGGAACCATCGCTATGTTGGCTGCCGTTTTCGCGCTTGCTTTCATCAGGCCTTGGGGGAGACGACTGCCGAAATGGATGTTAATTGTACCTGCAACAGCCGGTTCGGTGTTGTTGTCATTATGGGGATTTATCTATTTCGCCCTGCAGTATCTGTTAGCGGTTGGACGCGTTCAGTCGGCCCCGATGCACGCTGCTCAAGATGCAAGCCCCATGGCGGTGTGGGGATACTTCTGGTATGCGCTTTTTCTGGTCTGGGGAATTTCGCTAGGCATTGCCGCATACCATGCCGGAAAAACCCGATGGCGGAGAATGGAAGAGCATTTCACTAAATAATCGGAAGTAATATTTTGGATTGCACATTTTTGGTATCTTTATACAATATAATAGGATACACACCGAAAGAGGAGCCAGGAGGTTCCTCTTTAATTTGGGTGCAAATGGACATAGAGGAAGTATAATATAGAGATAAGACGGAAAGCTGCGCCGGCTCTAATCATACGAGCCCAAGAAACCAAGAATAACATCTACATACAAAGGATGAGCCACCATGAAGTTGATGAAGCGGATCTGGTTCCGTATCGGTAACCATTACAGGAAGAAGCGGGATTTTGAGCAAGCCCTTAAATATATGAGAAAAGGCGAGAGCGCCATTACAAGTTTTAATGACAAGCTGCACTATGCGGAACTGCTGCACAACAGCGGCTATTCGGATGAGGCCGTGGCTTATCTGGGACGCGTGATCGAAACGAGCGGCAGCCATCGCGCGTACGAGCGGCGCGCCCATATTCTGCGCGAGCTGAACCGGGAGCGCGAGGCCATCGAGGATTTGGATGAAGCGATTCGATTGAATGCGGACAATTATATGAACTGGTATACCCGAGGCATTGCGCACAAGGATTTGAACCAGTACGACGAGGCGATCCGGGATCTGAAGGAAAGCATCAAGCGTGAGGACGACAGCACGGTAATTTCGACCTACTATGAACTGGGCATGGCCTATTACGAGAACCGGAACCCGGCGGAAGCGGCGCACTATTTTCGTTTAAGCATCCAGAAGCCGGAGCGCGCCATTCCGATGTATTACTACATGCTGTCGGTGTCGCTGGATCTGATGGATCATGTGCAGGAAGCCGTGGGCGTCCTGCAGGAGGGAATCCAGCTGGCTGACCGGTATGAAGCGGAAGCGGATGGCGGATATGCGATGTTCGCGGGAAGCACCAATTACAGCTATGGTGCCTTCCAGACGTTTCAGCGGCAAGCGCGCGAGGCGTATTCCTTCCGGAAGCCCATGGCGGATCTGTACGTGCAGCTGGGGGATTTGGGGCAGGCCGAGCACTATCTGTCGGAGGCCATTGAACGGTATCCGGATACGTACGAACTTTACTTAAAGAGGGCGGAGGTCTTGAATCGGTCCGGCAGCAAAGCTGCGGCCAAAGCCGATTTGGAGTGGGCGATCGAGGCGGAACCGGACGATTACCGCGCTTATTTCGATTTGGCCCGTATCTACCGCGAGGATGCCCGGGAAGAGGAAGCCTTCGAGCTGATTTCGAAGCTGTATGCGAGACAGCCGGGTTCCCCGCTGGCTTGCTACTGGATGGCCGACTGCTACTACCGGCTGGGTCGCCAGGAGGAGGCGTTGGCGACCAATGACAAGCTGCTTAAGCTTGAGCATGATGACGCGCCCAATTATGTGCAGCGTGCCGATATTTATATGGAGATGAACGATCTGCCGTCTGCGGAGCAGGCTTTGAAGGAAGCGGCCGCGCTCCAGGACGGGACCGAGATCCGCAACAAGCTCAGCTACGTGCTCTATCTTCAAGGACGCAACGAGGAAGCGCTGCTGGAGCTGCAGGAAGCGGTCAAGCAGGAAGAAGCCTTTTCCGAGCACCCGACATACCTGGCGGCCAGCGGTCATATTTACAAGGAGATGGGCATGTGGGATCTTGCCATCGATGCGTATTCCCAGGCGATTCAAGCGCATCCGTCCAATCCGCGATTCTATGAATTCCGCGCCGTTTGCTTCGTGGAGACCGGCCAGCTCGAGCGGGGACTGGCGGACTGCGCTCAGGGGCTCAGCTTGAACCCGGGGCAGGGAAGCCTGTACAGCCTGCGAAGCGGAATTTATTATTCGATGGGAGACTACGCGCGCGCGAAGGAGGATACGCTGCAAGTGCTGGAGCTTTCGCCGGGTCATCCCGGGGCATATTTCAGGCTGGGGCAGATTTATTACAAGGATCAGGACGAAGATGCGGCATTGGCTGCATTTGACGAGGTGCTGAAGGTGGTGCCCGAGCATGCCGAGAGCTATCTGTACAAAGCGCATATCTATTACGGCCAGTTTGAGCATGAAGATGCGGTGCAGGCGATCGTGAACTGGAGTTTGCATCTTCAGAAGGAGATGCCGGCTGCGGAGAAAATTCAAGCCATCGAAGGCCTGGAGGGTTTTGAGGAAGGTTTGCTGGATAAGGCGGTTGAACGCTTAACGGGCATGTATGGACATCAGCTTTATTTATCTTAAAGAGCATGCACTTTCTGGCAGTGAGCAAGGGGTGTCACATTTTGTCTAAAATTATGGTATGATTCAATTGTTGTTGCAGCATCATGTGCTCGCAGGCGGTATCGCCACGCGGGCTTTCTTCATGTGGCAAGGAGGGGGATTCTAGGATGATCTCGCTGCAAGAGGTCAGTAAAAGCTATGGCAACGGCACGGACCGTTACCTGGCAATCGATGCCGTCTCTCTCGATATTGAAGAGGGCAGCATACACGGCATCATCGGCGCCAGCGGCGCCGGTAAATCGACGCTGCTGCGCATCATGAACGTACTGGAGAGACCGGACGCCGGGAAAGTCTCGGTGAATGGACGGGAGCTGACTGCCCTTGGCGGCAGGGAGCTTCGGGAGGCAAGAAGGTCCATCGGCATGATCTTTCAGCTGTTCCAACTGGTCAGCAACCGGACGGTATGGGGCAACGTTTCCCTGCCGCTTGAACTGGCAAAGGTACCCAAGGCCGTCCGTGCGGAGCGCGTTCAGGAGGTCCTGCGCTTTGTCGGGCTGGAGGATAAAGCGAAGTCATATCCTGCTCAGCTTAGCGGCGGCCAGAAGCAGCGGGTAGCGATTGCCAGAGCTTTGGCCAATTCGCCGACCGTCTTGCTGTGCGATGAGCCGACGTCTTCCCTGGATCCGCGGACGACGGCGGATATTCTGGAAGTGTTAAGACATATTAACCGGACGCTCGGAGTTACGATCGTCATCGTCTCGCACGAAATGGACGTGGTGAACGGCATCTGCGACCATGTGTCCGTGATGGAGGACGGCCGCTTGATCCGAACGTACCGTAATCGCCAACAGGATGAAGAGGTGCCTCGAGATACCGGAACTCCAATTAACGGTGCTGGAGAAACGGGGGGATTGGGCTTCTATGAATGACATCATTCAATACGTGAACGATTATTTGGCCTATGTCCTCCAGTATCAGCATGAAATATGGCGGGCGATTGGCGAGACGTTCATTATGGTGGGCATATCGATTGCTGCCGCTATAATACTGGGTCTTCCGGTCGGAACACTGCTATTTCTGTGCCGAAAAGGACAGCAGTATGAGAACCGGCTATTGTTCTCCATTCTGAATGCTCTGGTCAACGTTATACGGTCATTTCCGTTTCTGCTGCTTGTCGTTGCCATGATTCCGGTCACAAGGTGGATTGTCGGTACATCGCTCGGCACGGTGGCCGCTGCCGTGCCGCTATCCGTCGTAGCAGTAGCCTACTACTCCAGATTGGTTGAGCAATCCCTGCTGGAGGTGCCGAAGGAAGTGATGGAGGCCGCCGCTTCCATGGGGGCCTCCACGATCCAGATGATATTCAAGTTCCTGTATGTGGAGGCCAGGTCGGGCCTTGCGCTCGGACTGACAACCTCCACGATCAGTTTTATTTCGTACTCCACGGTCATGGGGATCGTGGGCGGGGGCGGCGTCGGGGATTTCGCGATCCGCTACGGGTACCAGCGATTCGAGGAAGAGATCATGACGTTTACGATCATCATCATGATCATTCTGGTACAATCGATCCAGTTCGGCGGGAACCTGGCTTCCAGGCTGCTGGACAAAAGAAAAGTATAATTGCGGTTTTGAACATGCTTGCACGGATTCTATTTTTTTACCTGGAGGTAACCTAAAATGAATAAGAAATTATCGCTGCTTCTGTTGACCCTCATGCTTGCGCTTGCGGGCTGCGGGCAGCAGCCAGCCAAGGACGAAGCCCCGGAGAGCGCGGCGCCCGAAGCGAAAGAAGAAGTGACGCTGAAGGTCGCAACGCTCATTCCGCCGATGACGGAGGTGCTTGAGCTGGTGAAGCCGATGCTGAAGGAAGAAGGCATCAATCTGGACATCCGGATTCTGTCCGATAATGTGCAGCCGAACAATGCGCTTGCCCATAAAGAGGTGGACGCGAATTTCTTCCAGCATGTACCGTACATGGAAGAGTACAATGCGAACAACGGGTCGGAACTGGTTCCGGTCACGCCGATCTATAATGCCGTTTTCGGCGCGTACTCCAAAAAATACAAAACCATCGAAGAGCTTCCGGATGGCGCAACGATAGCGATTCCTAACGATCCTTCCAACATCGGCCGATCCCTGGTGATGTTTGAGAAGAACGGTCTGATCAAGCTGAAGGAAGGCGTCGGCATCCAAGCGACGCAGGCCGACATCGTGGAGAACCCGCATCAATACAAGTTCACCGAGGTGGATCTGCTGATGTTGGCCCGCACCCTCGACGACGTCGATATGGTGGCCATGACGCCGGCTTATGCCAAACCGCTGGGATTGACGCCTAAGAAGGATGCCCTGGTAACCGAGGGCAACGACTCCGATTTCACCATTACGCTGGTGGCCCGCAAGGATAACGTCGATTCCGAGCCGATTCAGAAGCTTGCGAAGGCGATGACCAGCCCCGAAGTGAAGAAGTTCTTCGAGGAGAACTATTCCGAGATTGCGCTGCCGGCTTTTGAATAAATCAACGTTTCATATTGGCCATAGCCTGACCGTTCCCCTGGTTTTCGGGGAGCGGTTATTTTTTTGAGCGCGGGCAAATATGGTATACTCTTGATGGATTTGAGAGGTGCACCTTACATACCATACGTATTGGAGTTGAGAATTTATGAAAAAAGAAGTAATCGACAGACTCATTACCTATGCGCAGATGGATACGCAATCCGACGAGAACAGCCACACTTGCCCTTCTACCCCGGGGCAGCTGACGCTGGGCCGGCTGCTGGTGGACGAGCTGAAGGGCATCGGCATGCAGGAAGTCACCATGGATGAGAACGGCTATGTGATGGCTACGCTTCCGGCTAACACGGATAAACCCGTCCCGACCATCGGCTTTTTGGCACATATCGATACGGCGACCGATTTTACGGGTGCCGGCGTCAAACCGCGGATCGTCGAACAATATGACGGACAAGACATCGTTTTGAATCAAGCGCAGAACGTGATCCTCTCCCCGCAAGATTTTCCGGAGCTGAGCGGTTACAAAGGACATACGCTCGTGACAACGGACGGCACAACGCTGCTGGGCGCCGACGATAAAGCGGGCATTGCAGAGATCATGACGGCGATGAATTACCTGATCCAGCATCCGGAGCTGAAGCACGGGAAAATCCGCGTGGCCTTCACGCCCGACGAAGAGATCGGCAGAGGACCGCACAAATTCGACGTGGAGGGCTTTGGTGCCAAATACGCGTATACGATGGACGGGGGGCCGCTGGGAGAGCTGCAATACGAAAGCTTTAATGCGGCGGCCGCGCTCGTGACTTGCAAAGGCAAGAATGTCCATCCCGGAACGGCCAAGGGCAAAATGGTCAACGCGGCGAAAATCGCCATGGAGCTGAACGGCATGCTCCCTGCGGAAGAAGCGCCTGAACATACCGAGGGGTATGAAGGCTTCTTTCATCTCACTTCCATCGAAGGCGATGTAGAGGTGACCGAGCTTCGTTATATTATCCGCGACCATGACCGGGAGCTGTTCGAAGGCAGGAAGGCCAAGCTGGCTTCCATCGTCGAAGAGCTTCAGGACAAGTATGGAGCCGAGCGGATCGTGCTTCAGATGAAAGACCAATATTACAATATGCGGGAGAAAATCGAGCCGGTCAAAGAAGTGGTCGACATCGCGCAGACCGCGATGGAGAAGCTGGGAATCAAGCCGATCATCGAACCGATCCGCGGGGGGACCGACGGTTCCCAACTGTCGTACATGGGCCTGCCGACACCGAACATTTTTACGGGCGGGGAGAATTATCACGGACGATATGAATACGTGTCCGCCGACAATATGGTACTGGCCGTCAAGACGATTATCGAGATTGTCCAGCTGTATGAGGCGCAGGCATAAGTTAAAAGGCACTTGGTGTTATTTATAGAAGAGCTCCCGGCATTCATGCCGGGAGCTCCTTTTCATTTGCAGGATCATGTTTTATTCGAGCTTTTTTCCAGGCTGTACTTATATTCGCTGGGGGTCATGCCTGTCCATTTGCGGAACTGCTTGGAGAAATAGAGAGCGTCGTTGAAACCGACGGAGGAGGCAATTTCATGGATGGAGAATGACGATCTCATGAGTGCTTTGGCCTTCTCGATGCGTACCTTCATGAGGTACTGCATGGGCGAAAGGCCCGTATGCTGTTTAAACATCTTGGACAGGTGGGCCCGGTGATAGCCGAGTGCCTTCGCCATCTGATCTATGGACAGCTGCTGGTGATATTGGGTCGAAATCCAGCGCTCCGTCTGTCTCACGCCCCGCTCAATATCCGGCACGTCATTGGAGCTCGACGGTAGATGCTCGCGGTTTAACATCGCCAGCTTATGGAGCAGCAATCGGAGCCACCCGGATGCCTGAAGATCCTCCAGCCAAGGGTGATCCGATTGGTTAAACCCGAGACGCAGATGACGGTACATCTCGGCCAGGGCGTTCAGTTCGGTTTCTTCCGTGCAGCGGATAATCGGCCTGACGGGTGTAACGCCCATATCAGCCAGCAGCAGGTTGGTGCCTTTCTCCTGCAGAGCCACCCAGTTGTAGTGCCAGGGGTTCCGGTCGTCCGCTTCATAGCTGAACAGAACGCCGGGAAGGATCACGAAGGTATCGCCTGCCCGGCAGTGATGCACCGTGCCAGCGCACTCGAACACGCCTTGGCCTGTCAGGACGGTGTGAATAAGGCAGTAATCATGGATGATGGGCCCGATTTTGTGGCGGGGTACGGGCGTGCCTTCGCCGCTGAACAGAATGTTTAGGTCATGGCCGCCGGGCGAAGGGTTCATGCCAATCGTGTAAAGGGTATGGTCCGGCAAAATGGACATCTTTTTGGCTCCTCCTTAAACGTGTGCTATATCGATCGATGGGCGGATATGAGATAGAGTTAGATTACATAATCGCACGACAAATGTCCATATGGCACTTGTTTTGCTCCATATTCAAAAAAGGCTGATTATCTTATAGTTAGTCATGTGAAAGCGTATTAATTTATGGAGTTTAAGGAGGGCATTTATTGATGTCTAAGATTACATTCATCGGAGCAGGAAGTACCGTATTTGCCAAAAACGTCCTGGGTGATTGCATGCAGACGCCGGCTTTGCAGGGATTTGAACTTGCTTTGTTTGATATTGACCCCGTTCGTTTGAAAGACTCGGAGAACATGCTGAATAACATAAAGAAAACCAGCGGCAGCACCTGTGTCGTAAAATCATACGGCGACCGCAAGGAAGCGCTTCGCGGAGCAAAATACGTCATTAACGCGATTCAGGTTGGAGGCTATGACCCGTGCACGATCACGGACTTCGAGGTTCCGAAGAAATACGGGCTAAGACAGACGATAGCGGACACCGTGGGAATCGGCGGGATATTCCGAAACCTCCGTACCATCCCGGTCATGCTGGATTTCGCGGCTGATATGCGGGAGGTTTGTCCGAACGCCTTGTTCCTCAACTATACGAATCCAATGGCAGTGCTGACCAATGCCATGAACACGCTGGGCGGCGTGCAAACCGTAGGATTGTGCCACAGCGTTCAGGCATGCATCCCGCATCTGTTCGATAATTTGGGAATAGACAAGGAAGGCGTGCAGGCCAAAATCGCCGGCATCAACCATATGGCATGGCTGCTTGAGGTAACGAAGGACGGCGTGGACCTGTATCCGGAAATCAAGAAGCGCGCGGCGGAGAAGCAGAAGGAGAAGCACCATGATATGGTCCGTCTCGAGATGATGCTGAACTTCGGTTACTACATTACCGAATCGTCCGAGCATAACGCCGAATATCATCCGTATTTCATCAAGCGCAACTATCCGGAGCTGATCGAACGCTTTAACATCCCGCTGGATGAATACCCGCGGCGCTGCGTGAACCAAATCGAGGGATGGAAGGCGATGCGCGAGGATTTGGTCAACAACCAGGATCTGAAGCACAACCGTTCCCATGAATATGCCTCCTACATTTTGGAAGCAATCGAGACCAATAAACCGTTCAAAATCGGCGGCAATGTGATGAATACGGGACTGATCACGAACCTTCCGAAGGAAGCCTGCGTCGAGGTTCCGTGTCTGGTCGATGCCAGCGGCGTGACGCCGACCTATGTTGGCGATCTGCCTCCGCAGTGTGCCGCGCTGAACCGCACCAATATCAACACCCAGCTGCTGACGCTGGAAGCCGCGGCAACCGGCAAGAAGGAGCATATCTATCATGCGGCGATGCTGGATCCGCATACGGCCGCCGAATTGTCCATGGATGACATCAAGAGCCTGTGCGACGACTTGATCGAAGCGCACGGAGACTGGCTTCCTAAATACCAGTAAGGAAGAATGGATGAACGAAAGTAACGCAAGGAGCAGGGGATCCTCCCCGCTCCTTGCGTTTTTTTGAAGCGCAATGGACGGGCCGATGTTACACTAAACTTAATGATGACTCGTGCCTGTCGCTTTATGTTTATGAAAACTGCTTAAGCAGGTATATGGAGGTTTGCGGTATGAAGCTGAGGCTATTTATGTGCCTGCTATTCCTGTTAACGGCAGGATGTGCCCGTAATGTAACGGTGTTCGAGTCCGCGGTTTATTCGCTGGAAGACGACAGGATTGCCGTGGACTGCTCCGACGAAGTGAATCGTAACCGGAAGAATCACACGGATGAGGGGTACCACTGTGAGGTGCTGGTCACCGAAGCGACTTCCCTGAAGGCAAGTGGAGGAGGAGCTATCACGCTGGATGAGCTAAAGGAAGGCGATCTTATCCGCATCACGTTAAAAAAGCCGTTGAACATAAGCAAAAACAACAGAAGTTTTGAGGCTAAAGAAATTATGCTGCAAGCCCAATAAAAGAGAGACGCTCTTTCGCCCGGAAAGACGCCTCTCTTTTTCGTTAACGGACCTCGTGCGTCATCTCTTACGGGTTCAGTTTCGCGCGCGGGAGCGTGATGAGAAACACGGTTCCCGATCTTGGCGAGCTTCGTACCGAGACGCTTCCGTTCATGGCGCGGATGGCTTGATAGGAGAAGGTGAGCCCAAGTCCGGTGCCGCTCATTTTGGTGGAATAGTAGATCGAACCGAGACGGCTTAGCTGCTCGGGTGTCATGCCGATCCCGTTGTCCTTGATTTCCACGGCCACCTGCTCCGTTTCTTCATAGACGGTAATGTTGACCATGCCGTTGTCGACGTCTTTGCACGCCTCGATCGCATTCTTAATAAAGTTGACCAGCAGCTGCTTGAGCTCTGCGGGACTCCCCGAAATGTAGAGGTTAGACTGGGGAGAGTCCGTGCTGAGGGTGACGTTGCTCATATTGGCATATGAAGTCATAAGCTCAACAACGGACTTGATTTGGGCGGCAAGCTCGATTCGCTGCTGAAACGGCAAGTGAGGCTTGCTGATCGAGAGGTACTCGGACAAGATCTGTTCGGTTCGGCGAATTTCCTCCATGCTGATTTCTAGGAATCGTTCGGTCTTTTCCGGAGGGAACGTACCGCTTTTGATCAATTGCAGGAACCCCAGCACGGTGGTCAGCGGATTGCGGACCTCATGGGCAAGGGAGGCGGCGACATGATTCACGGCTTCGGCTTTTTCATTCTGGATATACCGCAGATATAGCTCCTTGTCGGATACGGATTTGTTAAACAGGGTCACGAGAAGCCATATCCCGAGCGAGTTATGAACCGGCATGGCAAAAATATTAAAAACAAAGTAATTCATGATGTAGTCGGGTTTGGTTATATAGAGCACCAGGAGCGGAAGGACCGAGAAGCTGATGCCGGCTATAAAAATGATCCATAATTTGTGTTTGCTTCGGTGATACAGGAATGACAGCAGAACGGACAGCGGGAACGTAAAGATCAAGATTATAATGGCGTCGATCATGCCGGATCCGCCAATGTACAACCGGTAGATTAGAAATTCCACGAGCAGAATTGCCCCTGTCAGGAACCCTCCGAACAGCATGCCGAAGAACATAATGACATACCGCACGTCAAAGATCAGCCCGCTTTGGACAGACGAAGCAAAGGTCATGGACAGCAGCATGCACAGCGAACAAATGACAATGATGAAATTACGGGAATAGTTGACTGTCAGTTTTCTGTAATAGATGTTGTATGCAACAAAAGGCATCAATGCAAACAACAACTGCAGCAAAACATCTTTGATCACAGGCAGTAGGCCCACCCCTTTGAAGAGTATCGGATCGTCCGCTAGATTACCATGTCCATTCAAGTTCGACGTCAAATGGAAAAATCCTTGAGGCTTGAATAAAAATGACAAAAAAAATAATTCGTACTCAGATTGAACAGAGGCACATATAAATCCATCAAGAAAGCGCTTGCAGACAACCGATGTTCGACTCGGATACTCAGCACTTAAGTGAGAACACATTTCCATGAATGGGAGGGTTCACAAGTGAAGCTGAAAATCGTTCTGAGACCCATGTTCATTCTATTGTTGGCCGCGTCTTTTTTTGTCGCCGGATGCCAAAGCGTGACGCCGCCGCCGACAGCATCAGAAACACCTCCGCCTAATGAAGAAGTTAAGACGCCCGGAGGAAGCGAAGAACCGGCACCGCAGGGCGATGCGAAAGCAACGCCGAGAAACGAAACGCTTTACGTGAACGGCTTGCAATGGGGAGCGCCCACGAATTTCAACCTGCTTAGCGGAAACCCGGCGTTTCCGATCAACTACGGAAATTCGAGGGAACTGGTGTATGAAACGTTGTTTATGGTCAACCAGCTCACAGGCGAGTTAGAGCCGCTGCTTGGGACCAAGTACGAATGGACCGACGATCTTAATTTGCGGATCGAGCTGAACCAGGATGCCAAATGGAGCGACGGCAAGCCGTTCACATCCGACGATGTCGTCTATACCTACCAGCTTGGCAAAAAGTATGACATCAACTGGAGCAGCTTCTGGACGTACATCGAGGACGTAACGGCAGACGGACCGCAAACGGTAAACATTACACTCAATAAAGACAATCCGAACAAGTTGACGGTGCTCGACAGCATTGAGATCATGCCGATGCTGCCCAAACATGTCTGGGAAGAGGTCGAGAAGAAAGCCAATAACGATCTTGCCACCATTCGGAAGGAAGTCAACGAGGACCCGATCGGAACGGGGCCATATAAAATGTATTTTTACAATGACCAGAAAATCACGATTATACGGGACGATAACTACTGGGGCCAGGCGCTCTTCGGCAAGCTGCCGGCTCCAAAGTACATCACCCATGTCATCTATAAAGATAATGCCGCGGGCGATCTGGCATTCAAGAGCGGCCAGGTCGACGTATCGCAGCAGTTTATTCCGCAGGTATGGAAAATGTGGGAAGGCGGGGCTCCGGTCAAAACCTATATCAAAGAGGCGCCTTATTATGTGCCCGGCTCCATGCCGTCGATTTTCTTCAACATGACGAAGGAAGGACTCGACAATGCGGATGTCCGCAGAGCGATTGCCATGGCAATTGACTACGGCAAAATCTCGGAGCTGGCCATCAGCGGCTACTCCGCCCCGATGGAGCCGTCGTTGACGCTCAATACGGAGGCCGAAGCAAAATATGTGGACCAGGCGGCCATCAAACCGCTCCAGTGGACAACGGACGTGGAGGCGGCCAATGCGCTGCTTGATTCCATCGGCGCCGCGAAAGGGAAAGACGGCATCCGCGTTCTGAACGGTACCCGACTGGGTCCGTTTGAGATTGAGTGTCCGTACGGCTGGTCGGATTGGAATGCGGCGCTTGAGATCGTCGCCCAGAACGCGAAAGCGATCGGCATCGAGATTCGGACCAAATTCCCGGAAGCGCCGGTATGGACCAATGATCTTCAGACCGGCAAGTTCGACATTATCATGAACACGCCTGCGGGCGGAGTCAGCCCGAGCCAGCCGTGGAACCGCGCCATGACCATCATGTACTCCAAAGGCGTTGCGCCAATGGGCGAAATGGCATTCTACAACTGGGGCCGATACAAGAACGATCAGGCGGATGCCATCATCGAGAAGATTCCTACCATTTCGGACGAAGCCGAATTGAAAGCGCTCTACACCGAATTGACCCAAATCTGGTTGAAGGATATTCCGTCGATTCCGCTCATGTATCGTCCATGGGTATTCGATACGGTTAATGAATCGGTCTGGAAGGGCTTCCCGACCGAAGGGGACGGCAGCAACATCCCTCCTCAAATTTCAATGGATGGGGCCGGCATCAAGTCGCTGTATCAGATTCATAACTGAGCGATATAACTCAATGAACGAAGACCTGTATTGGCGGATTAGCACCCCTGATATAGGTCTCTTTTCCACCAAATTCGAAGGTGCGATTCATGGGGGTGAGCTGCTTGAGTGTTTACGGAAAATATATCGTCAAGAAGTTCTTCTGGTATTTTCTGACGCTGGTAATCGCCGTTACGCTAAACTTTCTGTTGCCCCGGATGATTGAGGGGAATCCGGTCAGCATGATCGTGTCCGAGATGACGCAGGGGATGACCGACAGCGATACGATCAAGCGGGTCTATGAGACCTTTCTCGTGGAGTTCGGCATCGATAAGCCTTTATGGGAACAATTCTTCATCTATCTGAAAAATTTGGCGACCGGCAACCTGGGCACTTCGTTCGGGCTGTATCCGAAACCGGTCACGGAGATTTTGGCCTCGGCAGTGCCGTGGACGATCGGTCTCCAGCTTCCGGCCATCCTGGTTGGCTGGATCATCGGCAACGTGCTTGGCGCCGTTGCGGCATACCGCAAGGGCGTGTTCGATAAAGTGATTTTTCCGGTGGCTTTATTCGTGAATTCCATTCCGTTCTTCACGCTGGCCATCATCATGCTGTACGTGTTCGCGCTGTCCCTGAACTGGTTTCCGCTGCATGGCGGCTACGACTATCAGATGGTGCCGACGCTCAGCTTTGAATTCTTCGCTTCGGTGCTTCGGCATCACACGCTTCCGTTCCTGTCGATCGTGCTGGTGACCATCGGCGGTCAAGCCATCGGCATGCGCGAGATGTCCATCTATGAGCTGAATTCGGATTATGTGCTGTACAGCAAGCTGCTCGGGATACGGGATTCCAAGATCGCGAAATATGTATTCCGGAATGCCATGCTGCCCCAGATAACGGGACTGGCGTTATCCATCGGCACGATGGTGGGCGGCTCTCTGATCTGCGAGATCGTGTTCAGTTATCCTGGAATCGGAACCTGGATGTTCACGGCGATCCGCCAGCTCGATTATCCGTTAATTTCGGGCTGCACCCTCTTGATCGCCCTGGCTGTGCTGTTGGCCAACTTTACGATTGACTTAATCTACGGCTGGATCGATCCGAGAATCAAGGCAGCTCAGATGGAGGATCAATAATATGAACAGTTCCTTTCGCATATTGATCAAATCGCCAAAGTTTATGTTCGGAGCCTGCATGCTGCTGGCCATGATCGGCATGGTGCTGATCTACCCGCTCTTTAACCGCAATGACCCGCTGGAAATGATCGCGCTGGCATATCAACCGCCGGACTCGAAGCTGCTGCTCGGGTCGGATAACTTCGGCAGGGACTTATTTCTTGAATTGATCTACGGCATTCGGACTTCCCTGCAGGTGGGGCTGATAGCCGGCGTATTTGCTACCGTGATCGGCCTTGTGATCGGGTTAGCCTCAGGTTATATCGGAGGCATGATCGATAATCTGCTGACCGCGATCACCAACATTTTCATCGTGATTCCTTCCTTTGTCATCCTGATATTGATCTCGGTCAGCATCGATTCGCGCAGCTCGTTTGTCACGGCGGTCATCATCGGCATCACCAGTTGGCCCTGGACGGCCAGGGCCGTCAGGGCGCAAACCTCCTCTTTGCGAAACCGGGATCACGTGAACATCGCGAAAATATCCGGGTACAGCACGCCGCGCATCATTGTCTCGGAGATTTTGCCGTACATCGCCTCCTATGTCGTGATGGCTTTCGTGCTGCAGACGGCATCGGGCATTCTCTCCGAGGCTTCCATTTCGATGCTGGGACTCGGCCCTTACAACACGATTTCCCTCGGCATCATCATGAATTGGGCGCTCGTCTTCGAAGCGCCGGTTGCCGGGGCCTGGTGGGCCTTTATCCCGGCGGCGATTTCCATCGCCATCATCACCTTCTCCTTGTACATGATGAACACCGGCATGGATGAAATATTCAATCCGAAGATTAGGAGCTGATGGGGCCTTGAGCACAAATATATTGGAAGTTAACGAATTGAAAACCTTTTACCGTACCCGGCTGAAGGAGCATGTATATGCCGTAGACGGCGTGAGCTTCTCGCTCGAGAAGGGGAAGACGCTTGGCATTGCCGGCGAATCCGGCTGCGGCAAATCGACCCTTGCCCTCAGCCTGATGGGATTCTATTTTCCGCCGCTGCATTTCGGCAGCGGCTCGATTGTCATCAACGGCACGGACATTATGAAGCTTGGCAAGGAACAGCTTCGTTCCCGGGTGTCGGGAAGAGAGATATCGTATATTCCGCAAGCGGCCATGAATGCCCTGAATCCTACGCTCAAAATCATTCGATTCATCGAGGATATCATGAAGGAGCACCGCCCCGAGCTGAACAAGAAGCAGGTGTGGGATATGGCGGCGGAGCGGTTCGAGACCTTGAATTTGTCGACCAAGGTGCTGAACTCCTATCCGAACGAGCTGTCGGGGGGCATGAAGCAGAGAACGGTCATCGCGATTTCCACCATTCTGAATCCGAAAGTGCTGATTGCGGACGAACCGACCTCGGCTCTGGACGTAACCTCGCAGAAAGCGGTAATCAAGCTGCTGAAGAGCCTGCTGGACCGCGGCTTTATCCAATCCCTTGTCTTCATCACGCACGAGCTGCCGCTGCTCTATCATGTAACGGATGACATCATCGTCATGTATGCGGGGGAAATTGTGGAGCGGGGAACCGCAGAGCAAATGATATTTGACCCGATCCATCCTTATACGAAAAAGCTGATGGGCTCCATCATCGTGCCCGAGGAGGGCATGAAGGGCCATAAGCTTGCCGCCATTCCGGGGACCCCGCCCAATCTGAAGAACGTGCCGGAGGGCTGCCGGTTCGCCGACCGCTGCTCCTATGTGCAGGATGCCTGCCGGAAGGGCAAGATAACGTCCCGGACCGTGGGGGATCGAATCTATCGGTGCATCGTGGAGCCTGATGTGCTTAAGGAGTGGTATGCGAATGAAGGGGAATGACGTACTGATTCGGGGAGAGCACCTCACGAAGGTGTTCGGATATGGGAAGCAGAAGACAACCGCCGTGGAGGATGTCAGCTTTACCTTTCATGAAGGCGAAATCATATCGATTGTCGGCGAGAGCGGAAGCGGCAAAACGACGCTGGCAAAAATGATCATGGGCTTGCTGAAAGAGAGCAGCGGGACGATTGAATATATGGGCAAGCCGAGACGGCTGAAGCGGCATGGAGACCGCAAACGCTATTGGAAGAACATTCAGGCGATTTTCCAGGATCCGTTCTCTTCGTTCAACCTGTTCTACAAAGTCGAGAAGCTGCTGCTCGACTGCATTAAGCTGCAGGGAGATAAACTGACGAAGGAGGAGCAATTCCGCAAGATGAAGGAAGCGTGTTCCTTCGTCAATCTAAAATTCGAAGAGCTGCACAATAAATATCCGTTCGAATTGTCCGGCGGGCAGATGCAGCGCTTGATGATCGCCCGGATTTTCATGCTTCATCCGAAGCTGCTTATTGCGGATGAACCGACCTCCATGGTCGATGCGTGCTCGCGGTCCACGATCCTTGATATGCTCTTGAAGCTGCGGGATGAGAACAACATGACAATTATATTTATTACCCATGACGTAGGGCTTGCTTATTATGTAAGCGATACGCTGTATATTATGGAACAGGGGAAAGTCGTGGAGCGCGGACCTGCGGAAGAGGTTATCCTGAATCCGCAGCATCCGTATACGCAGCAGCTGATATCGGATGTGCCCAAGATCCATTCCGAGTGGGATTTGGCATAAGGTTAGCTATGGAAAGCTTATGGAAAGCTCGAAGCGAGAAACGGCTTCGAGCTTTTATTTTGGCAAGAGACAAGGAACGGGAGTATCTCCACAGGCTTACCCTCCTGGACACGCAATACCCCCCCTTTGATACGTAGTCTGTCATCTTGGCATGTACTTCGATCGACCATTTTCACTTAGGGCATGCACATGCATAGGACCACTGGCGCTTCGTGTATTTTCGCAGATATGACACTCAGAAACGTGACATAAAATTTCTTAGTTCCTGATCTTCGCATTTGTGAAGGATCTGCCGATAAATGATATGGCTGCCATTGGGCGTCCCGCAGCCTGCATTCGGCGTAACGCAAAGCCCTGTCGTGAATTGCGTGTATGCTTCATAAGGAGACTATCAAACATCATGCACAGCTACTTCTTGGGGGCAACCGTTTTGGTGTTGACCGCCATGACAATTCTTTTTTTGATTATCTTATACAGATGTGGCTATCAACGGAAGTTAAGCCATCGGGCCTTGGACATGGCCGAGAGCAGGTTCCGCATGCTTGACGATATGCTGCTTACGCTGGATGTCGGGATTTGGTCGTACGATGTCGGCACCAGGATCATACAAAATACATCCTTGGCTTTTCATAAAATCACGGGTTATTCGCATCGCGATTTCTCGGACGGGCTCTCCTGGGAAACGATGATCCATCCCGAGGATATGGCGCTGTTCCGATCCTTGGTTGACAAGCTTCGGCAAGGCGAGGCCGTTCATACCGAATACCGCATCCTCCATGCGGAGGGCGACGTACGCTGGGTTCAGGTGAAAATGATTCCGACGATGAATGAGTCCGGGCAAATCGTCCGGACCGATGGCATTGCCATTGACATCACCACCCGATTCCGCATGGAAGAGGCGCTGTATGATATGGCGGAATGCAAGAAGATGGAGCAGGCGCTCAAGGAAAGCATGAACCGGTATCGCCGCCTCGTGGAATTATCGCCTATTGCCATCGCAGTGTGCAAAGAACGCAAGCTGATGTACGTGAATCCCGCCGGACTTCGGATCCTTGGTGCCGCTGAACCCGACAATATCCTTGGCACCGATCCTTGGGACTGGGTGTTTGATCCCTATGAGGAGTGGGCACGCAAACGGCTCACGCAGCTGATTCGCAGCAGGCGGGTCGTTCCCGAGGAGTTATCCATAAAGCGGGTGGACGGAGAGCGGGTCGATGTCGTGGCGACGGCCCTGTATGACGAGGAATCGGACGCCATTGAAATTTTCTTCGAGGATATTACCGCCCGCAAATCAGCGGAACGGGCTCTGATGGAGAGCGACCGTATCAACCGCCACATTCTGGATATCGCACCGGTCGCGATGTTCCTGCACTCCGATTTTTCTTACATTTATGCGAATCCCGCCGGCTTATCCTTATTGGGAATTACGGACATCGCGCAATTGGACGGCACCTCCTTCCAGGACGTGATTCCTTCCGACCAGCTCGAGTTCGTGGCGTCTGAGGTTGAACATGTGTACAAAAGCGGTACTACCTCCGAGCTCGCGGAAAATAAGCTGGTCCGGCTGGATGGAACGATCATCGATATCGAGGCCATCACGACGCCGATCCCTTATATAGGCGATAATACGGCACTTACCATTATTCGGGATGTAACGGAACAGAAGCAGGCCGAACGGGAGCGGATTGCGGCAGAGCGGCTTGTCCGGGAGAGCGAGGACCGGTATTTCAGGCTTCAGATGAGCCTGGATCAATTCTCCTCCGATCTGTTCGGGATGGTGAAGATCAGCGAATTGAACGCCCGGATCGTGCAGGAGATCAGGAAAGTGCTGGGAACGGACCGGGTGAGCCTGATCCGGATCAACCACCACAGCCTGCATATCAAGATTCAAGGCGGCAGCAAGGAACTGCCGCAAAGGGTGCTTCATTCGATCCATAAATGCGGTCCCGAGCATGTTCCGCTTTGCAAGCTGTTTGAGACGTGCGACGGATATTTCGTCAAGATCGGGGAGATGAACGGGGACAGCAGCATCGTCTGCATCGGCGGCGAGGCTCCGCTGCTCCTGATTCAGGCCAAGAAAATATGGCTGGAGACGATTACCCGCTATGCAAGCGTCCTGTACGATAATTTTCGCGTGATTGAGGACTTGACGAGGGAGCTGGAGAAGCTGGGATCCTCACAGCAGATCATGCCCCTGTGGCTGCTGCGGCTGATGCTGCATCTCTCCGAGAATGAGCGGAAGCGACTGTCCCAGGATCTTCACGATGCCGCGCTCCAGGAACAGATTATCTGGTACAGGAAATTGAATCAGATTACATCGGATCTTGATCTGCCGGAACATCTGCGTCCACAGCTGGAGGAGATTGAGCAGGGGCTTCTGGATGTCATTTATCAGATCCGAATTACGTGCAATGAGCTTCGCCCACCGCTGCTGAAGGAAGAGGGGCTGGAACGTTCGCTTGAGGCATTGTTTGAATTCACCCAGCTCCGCACCAATTACTCCATACAGTTCGACTGCTCGAACTTCGTTGATGATATCAGTGACGACCATTTGATCGGGTTGTACAGGATCGTTCAGGAGCTGCTGGCGAATGCCACGAAGCATTCCAATGCGACGGAGGTAAAGCTTCGTTTGTCCACCCAGTCGGATGAGGTCAATCTGAGTTATGAAGATAACGGAGTCGGAATTGATCCCAGCCAGAAGCCGGATCAATTCAACAGTATGGGAATCGGCGGCATGAAGGAAAGGGTGAGAAGCATGAACGGCAAAATCCAGTTCGACTCATCGGAGAGCGGGGGGCTGGCTGTCTATATATCGATAACGGCAAAGTAAGCATGGATACCGGCAAAGCAGCAAACAAGATACCAGACTAAAGGAGTCATGAGGGTTATGAAGATCGATATTTTATTGGTGGATGACCATCCCTCGGTGATGGAGGGAACCAAGGTGCTGCTCGAACAGGAAAAGGATATGTTCGTCAAGCTTGCGAATACGCCGGAGCGCGCGCTGGAACTGGTCAATACGGAGCGCTTTGACGTGATGCTGATCGATATGCATATGCCGGGGATGAACGGAATCGACTTGGCCAAGCAGATCCTCCGGATCGCCCCGAACGCGGTGATGCTGATCTATACGGGCTTTGAAGTCAGTAATCATTTTAACCTGATCATGGAGGCGGGACTGGCTGGTTTTGTCTCGAAAACGTCAGGCAAAGAGCAGCTGGTGACGGCCGTTCGGTGTGCGCTGCGAGGCGAAGTGGTTCTTCCGTTGACACTTGTGAAGCAGCTCCGCCGCGTGACCGCGAATGGCCCGGAACGGACGGCGGGTGCGCCGGCAGCCCAGTCTATAACCGATAAAGAATACAGCATTCTCAAGGAAATCGCTCGGGGAAAGAGCAATAAGGAAATTGCGGGGACGGTTATTATGAGCCAGCGTTCGCTGGAGTACTGCTTAACCAACCTGTTTCAAAAGTTGAATGTGAAGTCACGCATAGAGGCTGCGCTGAAAGCGAAGCAAATGGGGATTCTGTCGGATTCCGATTTTGTCCAGATGAGCTGATAAACTCGGTCTTTTTTTCTATAAGTTCAGACGATATCAAAAAAGCATGTTTCGACATGATTCCTATTCATTTCGTAGAGATTCGACAATAAACCGCAAAGGCATCCCGCAAAATTCTTGCGTGAGCACGCAAGAGAATTTCGGTTACGAACGGTAAGCAAGTGTATATGCTTATGTTACTGGATGGATATAGTCTGTAAGTAGGAAGGGTGGTAACTCGCGGCATGACAAAGGACCTATTTGAATATGGCGTCGATGATCTCTTGTCACGGGAAGAGATTGAGGAAGTTTTGGCGCAGCTTGAAGAAGAGTGGAATGATTTAACAGCCGGAAGAAGCGAGGGTGACTCATAATGAAACGATGGAAATCTTTGTTTGCGATGAAACTTCAAAGTCGCATGCTGCTTATTATTTTGGGAGCAATCACAATATTTTTAGGCAGCATGATGACCTATATCAGCATGACGACAACGGAAGAAGCTCTCGATTCGGCCAAGACGCTTGCAGTGACAACGAGTGAGAAGATCGGCGCGCTGGTTCAGGCCGAGCTTGACGATGTCATGAACTCTGCACGTACTTTGGCCGTAAGCTTCGTTGGCATGAAAGAGACCGACACAACGAATCGTCAAGCCGTTAATGAAATATTGAGAAGAAACCTGGAGGATAATCCGTCCTGGAAAGGAATCTGGACGTTATGGGAGCCGGATGCTTTTGACGGCCGGGATAACGATTACCGAAACAAACTCGGCAGCGATCATTCGGGACGCATGATGTCCTACTGGGCAAGGACGGAAGCAGGTCTGGAGCGTTCGATTATAGAGGATTACGAGCAGGAAGGGGAAGGCGACTTCTATCTTCTGGCGAAGAACAGCGGCAAAGAGATCATTATGGATCCGTACGAGTTCAAAGTAGGCAACGAGGATGTCATGATGACGTCGCTCGTCGTGCCGATTATCGATAACGGCAAGACCGTCGGCGTAGTGGGCGTCGATATATCCCTCGCACATCTGCAAAGCGTCATGGAGCAATTCCGATTATTTGATACGGGGTATGCGCATATTTATTCGAATACCGGCGTGATCGTAACGTCGCCGGAGGACGGATTGATGGGACAGAAGCTGGAAGAAGCCTATCCTGGCAAGACGGTTCCTCTCATACTGGATGCCATTCGGGAAGGGGATGTCTATACCGAGGAAGACACCGCTCTGTACAAGCTGTATACGCCGATTAAGACCGGATTGACCGAAACGCCATGGTCGGCTGCCATCATTATCCCGATGGACGAGATTACGGCGAATTCGGATGCCTTGATCATCTCCATCATAGCGGCAGGCGTGATCACCTTGGCAGCCTTGGCGGCCATCGTAATCCTGTTAACGAGATCCATCGTGAAACCGCTGGGCGTTTCTGTAGCGATCGGCGAATCCATGTCCAAGGGAGATTTCACGAAGGAGGTTCCCGCGGATTATCTTCGCAGGGCGGATGAAATCGGAACGCTGTCCCGGGTATTCGCTCAACTGCTGGAGAGTATGAGGGAAATGATAGGCAAAGTGAATATGAATGCATCCTCGGTTGCCGCCGCTTCGCAGCAGCTGTCGGCCGGTGCCGAGGAGCTTGCGGTGGGCAGCAGCAGCCAAGCTGAATCCGTGCAAACGGTCAGCGAATTGTTTCAGGAATGGTCCAATGCCATCAATTCCGTTGCAAGCGATGCATCGGCAGCGTCCGAGCTCGTGAACCAGACTTCCGGGATTGCAGCGGAAGGCAGCGGAATCGTCCAGCAGTCGGTGGAAGGCATGAATCGGATACGCGAGCATGTTGCCAAGCTAGAGACAGACTCCCAGCGGATCGGCGAAATCATCGAGGTAATCGACGATATCGCCAAGCAGACCAATCTGCTTGCGCTCAACGCCACGATCGAGGCTGCACGCGCAGGGGATCAAGGGAGAGGGTTCGCCGTGGTGGCGGATGAGGTGCGCAAACTTGCCGAACGAAGCGGAGGAGCCACGAAGCAGATTGCCGACATTATCAAAGGCATGCAGAAGAATACGGCCGATAGCGTGGAGGCGGTGCATCAGGGCGTCATCCATACGGAAAAAGCCGGCGAAGCCTTTTCTCATATTACAAACATGGTGAATGAGTCGGCAGGCAAAGTCATGGATATTGCCGCCGCCAGCGAGGAGCAGGCGGCCCAGGCTGTAGAGGTGGCGACGGCGATTGAGACGATCTCTTCTTCCACGGAGGAAACGGCGGCTACAAGCGAGGAATCGGCTGCAACGGCACAATCGCTTGCCGAGCTTGCCGAAGAGTTGAACCATACCGTCTCCGCTTTCAAAATCTCGTAGCACCACTGCCATAATGATGATAAGCTTGGCCTAAGGGCCAGGCTTTTTTATATGCGCGTAGCCGTGGTCACCGAGTTCTGTAAGTTTATGGCGTCGATGGGCGTTTACTATAAACCGAATGCTGTTCTGCTTATGACAAAGGGGAGGAGGAGTGGTTGTGAACGGCAGCTTGTTTCAGCAAATGCTGGAAGAGGGGGATTATGTCCCGCGCTTTTATGCCTATTATTATAAACAGTGGATGAATTATGAAATGCCCTACCATCAGCATGATTCAACCGAAATCATGTATATGATTTCCGGAGTATGCCGGATTGACGTGAAGGCAGGCGATACGGAGAAGAGCGTCATTTTGAAGAAAGGAGAATTCATGGTGCTGGATGCCGGTGTTCCGCATCGGTTAATCGTGGATCAGGCCGCCTCATGCCGAATGCTGAACGTGGAATTCGGTTTTATGGAAAGTGAAGGGAAGGCGCCATCTTTAAGGCATATCGTCGGAGAAGAAGAAGAGGTATCTTTTCTCTTAAAGCGGCCGTTCCGCTATTTGGTGCTGGCTGATCAGGAGGAGGTATATCCGGTGCTGAAAAGCCTTGTGCTTGAGCTCGATCAGAGAGGTACCGACGGCAGGATGATGACGCATGCGCTGTTTATACAGCTGCTGGTATGCATCGCCCGTTTGTATGAAGAAAGAGAACGCAGCGACATGCAGCAGAGCGACTTCTATATTAAACGCAGCGTCGATTATTTGCATCAGAACTATGACCGCCAGATTCAGGTGAAGGACGTAGCTGCGGAAGTGAATCTGCATCCCGGCTATTTGCACCGGGTATTCCGTAGAGGGACAGGCAGGACGATAACCGAGTACCTGACAACGATCCGAATGGAAAAGGCCAAGATGCTGCTGGAGCAGACGGATATCCCCATCCATGAAATATCGGATTATGTGGGTGTGGGCAGCAGGCAATATTTTCATATGTTATTCAAGAAGTATACAGGCAGCACGCCGGTGGAATATCGTCTTCGGAAAGACCGGAATGCCTGGAACTACGGTGAAGACGATGTCGAAGATAAGAAGTGAGGATTTTTGACTCCGAAGGGTCCAAGAGGTCATGATTTTGATAACGCTTACCGCCCCTCCATTGCTACAATGGGTACAATCTAATTAGTAGCTTAGGAGAGGATAAAATGTCATTTAAGGTTGCTTTTATCGGAGCGGGAAGCATCGGCTTTACCCGGGGGATTCTGCGCGATTTGCTGACCGTACCGGAGTTCCGTGATATCGAGGTCGCTTTCACCGACATCAGCCGGCATAACCTGGAGATGGTCTCGGAATTATGTCAGCGGGACATTAATGAGAACGGGCTGTCGATTGCGATCCAGTCCACCACGGATCGAAGGCAGGCACTGCAGGATGCCAAATACGTCATTTGCACCATCCGCGTGGGCGGTCTGGAGGCATTCCGCACGGATGTGGACATTCCGCTAAAATACGGCATCGATCAGTGCGTGGGCGACACGCTCTGCGCAGGAGGCATCATGTACGGCCAGCGGGGAATCCCCGAGATGCTGAACATCTGCCGGGATATTCGCGAGGTGTGCGCGCCCGATGTCCTGCTGCTGAATTACTCGAATCCGATGGCCATGCTGACATGGGCATGCAATCAGTATGGAGGCGTACGGACGGTGGGTTTATGCCATGGCGTGCAGCATGGGCACCACCAGATTGCCGAGGTTTACGGTTTAAAGAAACAGGACGTCGATATTGTCTGTGCCGGAATCAATCATCAGACTTGGTATATTCAAGCTTCGCATCAAGGCAAGGACTTGACGGCCGGGCTGCTGGAGGCGTTCGAGCGCCATCCAGAATACAGCAGGACGGAGAAGGTCCGCATCGATATGCTCCGTCGTTTCGGATATTACAGCACCGAATCCAACGGCCATCTAAGCGAATACGTGCCTTGGTACCGCAAACGGCCGGAGGAAATTACGGAGTGGATTGATCTCAGCAGCTGGATCAACGGAGAGACGGGCGGGTATTTGCGAGTCTGCACCGAGGGGCGCAACTGGTTCGAGACCGATTTCCCGAACTGGATGAAGGATCCGGCAATGGAATTCAAGCCGGAGCACCGGGGAGAGGAGCACGGCTCCTACATCATTGAAGGCTTGGAGACCGGCAGGGTATACCGGGGACACTTTAATGTTGTGAATGAAGGCATTATCGCTAACCTGCCGGAGGATGCCGTCATCGAGGCACCGGGATACGTTGACCGCAACGGCATTTCCATGCCGCTTGTCGGGAATTTGCCTCTTGGCCCGGCTGCCGTATGCAGCGTAAGCATATCCGTTCAACGGCTGGCGGTTGAAGCGGCGGTTCATGGAGATGACAAGCTGCTTCGGCAGGCGTTTATGATGGATCCGCTGATCGGGGCGGTATGCAATCCGAAGGAAATCTGGCAGCTGGTCGATGAAATGCTGGTAGCCGGTGAAGCATGGCTTCCTCAGTATTCGGCTTCGATCGCCGAGGCGAAGGAACGCCTGGCGGCCGGCAATCTGATCCCGACCCGCTCGTATGAAGGAGCAGCCAGACTCAAGGTGAAAACGGTGGAGGAGATGCAGCTCGATCGGGAGAAAGCGAATAAAAACGCAGGTGAATCCGATAAAGGGAAAGATCGCGAAAAAGTGTAAGCTGATTGCACATCAGCGAAGGCAAGTCTTACATGTATACGCAAGTATGGTATCACTTCTGGCAGAGGATGGTATAACGGACAAAAATCCGTTATAATCCGTCTGCCGGGAGTGATTTTTTTTATGTCGTTCTTCTTGTCCCGGCATATACTACGGATATATAGATAAAAATTCGGATGGACAATCCCTGACCTTAGACAGGTACACAGTTTGGGTAAAAATGGGTACAATGCAATTAGATAGGCAAAGCTGACCACGAAGGAGGCCATGGGAATGATTATTGGGGTTCCCAAAGAAATCAAAAATAACGAAAACCGCGTAGGCATGACGCCGGGTACCGTTATCAGTTTCAGGAATGCCGGGCATGAAGTGCTTGTACAATCCGGAGCCGGTCTGGGGATCGGTTTTACCGATGAAGATTATGAGGCGGCCGGAGCCAAAGTGGTTGCAACGGCTGCGGAGGCTTGGAAAGCCGAGATGGTGGTGAAGGTAAAGGAACCCCTGCAGGAGGAATATGACTACTTCCAGGAGGAAATGATTCTATACACTTACCTGCACCTGGCCCCCGAACCGGAGCTGACCAAAGCGCTGGTGGACCGTAAGGTGAGCGCCGTTGCTTATGAAACGATACAGCTGGCGGATGGCAGCTTGCCGCTGCTGACCCCGATGAGCGAAGTGGCGGGAAGAATGTCCATTCAGATCGGGGCGCATTTCCTGGAGAAGGCGCATGGCGGCAAAGGCGTGCTGCTAAGCGGCGTCCCGGGGGTTGCACCTGGTAAGGTCGCCGTCATCGGAGGCGGCATCGTCGGCACCAATGCGGCACGAATTGCGCTGGGACTCGGTGCGGACGTCAGCATTCTTGATATTAATCCCGTCCGGCTTCGTCAGCTGGATGATCTCTTTCAAGGGCGGGTCAAAACGATCATGTCCGATCCGTATCATATTGCGGAAACGGTTAAGGCTGCCGATCTCGTCGTGGGTGCGGTGTTGATTCCCGGCGCCCGGGCTCCGCGCCTCGTCACGGAAGAGATGGTGAAAGAGATGAGCCCGGGATCGGTCATCGTGGACGTGGCGATAGATCAAGGAGGCTCGATCGAGACGATCGACCGGATCACCACCCATGATCATCCGACCTATGAAAAGTTTGGCGTCATCCACTATGCCGTTGCCAATATGCCGGGCGCCGTAGCCCGTACCTCCACCATGGCATTGACCAATGTAACGGCACCCTACGGGTTGAAAATAGCAAGCAAAGGAATCCGCTCTGCCGCCCGCCATGACAAGGCGCTGGCCAAGGGCATCAATGTCATCGGAGGCAAAGTGACCTATGGAGCCGTGGCGGCAGCTCATGGTTATGCGCATACCAGCATTGACGACTATCTGCTGGCATAGAGAAAACATGAAAAGAGCCATTTTTCAAAAATTTGACACGATACCAAGGTTTATTGCGTAAACCTTGGGGACGACCGATTTAGACGGACGTGGGCAAAGTTGAAAGATGGCTTTTTATGTTGGCTTGGATATCCGATATATACAGAAAGTTCATTTGTTTGTAGGAATGGGGGAGAAGGCTTGAAATGAAACGTATGCGATGGTTGATTGTCATGCTGGTTCTGATCATAGGGACCGGCACATCGGTATGGGCCGCGGGTATTCCGTCCAAACAAGGGCTGGTGCGAGATACGGCCGGCTTGTTTGATTCGTCGCAGCGGCAGTATTTGAGTAAAATCGCCAAAGGGGAGCAGATCCATGTCTTTGTATTGACGGTTCCGGGTTTGGATGGTCAAAGTCCGACGGATTACGCCAATGCAGCGTACGATGCCTGGAATTTGGACACGGCGGATGTTTTGCTGCTGATTTCTTCGGGAGACCGGAGCGTGGAATTCAATTTTAACAATCCGCGGCTGCAGCAAGCCATCGACGAATGGAGCAGGAATAAGGGGAAGGGTACCGGCAGTTCCGCCATAACCGCCATGCTGGACGCTTATTTCATACCGCATGCGAAGGAGGGAAGTTTCTCGAAGGCCAGCGCGAGCATGATCCACCAGGTCCATCGCCTGGCAGCTCTGCCTGCCGGTGAAGTTCCCGTTCAGGGAGATGATCGTAAGGCCGAAGCGGTATCACCGACACCCGAGAACAAGGGGAATGTCAAAACCACGGATGAAACAACCCGGTCAACGTCCACGGCAGATACTGCCGCTCCTCTGAAGATCGAGCTTCCGAAGCTCCCATGGATTGAAATGGTTGCTGGGGGATTGGGAATCACGCTGATCTTTATGTTGATCAGGGGTTATCTTAAAAAGCGCAAACTGTCCATGATTTCGGAGCAGTTCGCTGAATTGCTGGTCAAATGCAACGCAAGTCTCGAGAAGGTAGGCGCCTATCAGGGGATTGCTCAAGGCAGGACAGGCAGAGCGGTGCAGGAAATCGCAGATCGTTTGTCCGAGTTTATGGTGGCTGCCGCAGAGAGTAAAACCGAGCTGCAGGAGACCCGGATTTTCATCCTGCGTTATGCTTCCATGGATGAAGCCATCCAGCGGTTTTCGAAAATCGCCGATCGGCTGGAGCATGGGATCAAGGCCGAAGATAACCGGATTACCGTCATCGAGCATGCCGATAAAACGGCGAAAGGGAGAACCACGGAGCTGCACGCGGATTACACGGTGCTTAAGCAAACCCTTGACCGGACAGCAGCCGATACGGGATATCCCTTCCCGATCTTGTACCAGGAGCTTGAAGGGCTGGAACAAGATATTCAGCGCGCCGTCGAGCTCCAGCTGTTTGACCCGCTGGAGGCGCAGGAGGTTCTAAAGGCAGCCGAGCAGAAGCACTCCATGAGCAAGAGCAACATCGAAGACGTGGCTGTTTATGTTAAGGAAGCTCATGAATTTTCGGATCAGTCGGCGGCGATTCGCGCCGAGATTGTTAAGATCATAGAGACCCACCAGTTGTATCGGATCAAGGTCCGGCCTTTCGAGCGGCTGGATGATGCAAGGGAGCAGATGAACCAACTGGAAAATTATCTCCGACAAGGGAATATGGGTGAAGTTCGCAAGTCTTCGGAACGTGCGCACGCTATGCTGAAAGAGGCGCTGGGCATGACCAGACGGCAGGCGGAGCTGAGAAGGCAGAATCGAAACGATCTGGATCGGTTGTATGGGCAAATACAACAATTTCATAACGAAAGCTCCGTGCTGCAATCGATGCTGAATCATTGCAGAAGCCAGTATGTGCCGAGGCATTGGCAAAGCTGGGAGCAGGCCTTGGCGAAGGAATCGCAGGAGGTCCGCATGGCGGACGGTAAACTTCCGGAGGCCGAACGCTTGACGCACGACGAGGTGCAGGAGTTCGAAGAGGCGAGCGAGATCATCGAGGACGAATCGATGACGATGGCCCGCGTGCTGCAATGGGTACGGGAAATGAAGGAAACGCTTGAAGGCCTGGATGATCGGCTCCAGGCTGTACGCCATGAATTGGCGGCGGCTCAAGAAGTGTTTGTCAGTCAGCAGAAGACCCTGCAGATTCATAACGTAGTCACGAGCAACCACTCGCTTCTGTTAGGGCTGCCTGATTCATTTTGGAGAAATGTACAGACCGTGGGCGATGCGCTCTCATCCCCGTTGTATGACCTGGATTATCTGGAGAGCGCAGCGAGGAGCTGTACCCAGGAGGCCGAGCATTTTGCCTATGGGGTTCAAGACATTGTACGTCAGAAGGAGGAAGCCGAACGATTATCCGTGCAGGTCGAGCAGCGTTTCAAACAAGTTTCGCGGAGGGCCAGCAGGGGATTCAAGAAAAATTACAAGTCTTATCGGCTCCGGGTCGAGCAGTTGTTTGAGCAGGGGATGTATGCGGAAGCCTCGCATGAACTGTTGAATATCGCGGAATATATCGATCGGGTAGAGAGGGAGATTCGCCATCAGGAAATGCTGGAGCAGCAGCGCAGGGCGGCCCAGCAGCTCCAAAGAGCAGCCGATCAAGCGAGAAGAGCCGCGGCGGACGCCCGCAAAGCGGCAGCGCAGAGCAGCAGCCGGTCATCGGGCTCCAACTGGGGAAGCTCCTCCGGTTCCTCGCATTCCTCGCATTCCTCGGGCGGTTCCGGCTGGGGGGATTCGCCATCCGGAAATTCGTCCGGCGGATCAAGCTGGGACAATAACAATTCCTCCGGCGGATCGAAATGGTAACCGGAGGGCAGCCGACCTAGTAATCATCCTGCGACATGCTCTCTTCGTCGGCAACCGCCTGGATTTCCTCGGAACCGATGCTGATGAAGCGGTAGCCGTCCGCGGCCTGCTTCTTCAGCGCGCGTTCTTTGATGAACCTGGGGCTGGCTTCGCCGCCGTCTTCGTCATACACGAGCAGAATGCCATCGGTTTTGCGGAGGAGCAAATCGTCTCTGGCCGTGAACTGCCATGGCCCCTGGTAGGGACTCTTGCTGACCGGCGCATAGAAGTCTACCCCCTTCATGACTTCCTGAAAATAAGCTTTTTTATCATCGTTCCATTGTTCTTCGGGATTCTGGTACGCCGTCAAAATGGAGCATTTCAGGTGAGGGTAATGGGACTTTAGTTCTATTGCCGCCTCAATGGCCCACAGGTCCACGCCGTATTGGCCGGGGGTGATTACCCACTGGAGGCCTTCCTCCAGAAGCGGAACCAGACGATTGGCGATCGCTTTGCGTATATAAGGAATGCCTTGATGTTTGTTATTGTAAATACCGAGCTCATGGGCTCGATATCCGGTAATCAGAATGTTTTCCAATCGAGCACGCCTCCTGAACAGAATTAGGTCTAGTGTACCTTTTTCGGAAATTTTGATCAACGGATGTTACAAATCGTATAGAATGGGTAAGTAATCCGGAATACATATTTTAGGAGGAAATTCGATTGAAGAAGTGGACGGCAATATTACTAGGGGCAATTTTGGTTATGAGCATGACGGCATGCGGCAAAGACAACAAAGCAGCAGATGATGCCGCAACACCGCCTGCAGCGGAACAAGGGACGACGACTCCGGCAGAGACGCCGCCGGCTAAAGAAGAGCCGAAGGAGGAGGCTTTGCCGACCGCTGACGAGCTTCTTCAAAAATCGGCCGAAGCTTCGAAAAACTTGAAGAGCTTTGCCATGAAAGCCGATGTCAAGCAGCACATCGTTGTTGAAGGCGCAGAGAAACAGGAGCAAAACGTTGATATGTCGCTCGATTCGGAGCTTACGCTAGAGCCGGTGGAGATGATGCAGAACGTCGTGATGGATTCGCCGGAAGGCAAGGTCGAGATGAAGCAGTATATAACGGAAGACGGCATCTACATGCTCATGGATGGTCAATGGATGCAGGTTCCGAAGGAATCGGAGCAAGAGATCCGCGACAGCCTGGATCCGAGCAGTGCGAGTCCTGAGCAGCAGGTAGAGCAATTCAAGACCCTCGCTAAGGACTTCAAAGTAACGGAGGACGGAGACGCATACGTCCTGACGGCGGATGTCTCCGGCGACAATCTGAAGGAGCTTGCCAAGTCTATGATGAGCCAAGCGGGCAACGATCCGCAGATGGAAGCCATGATGGACCAAATGGATATCAAGAGCATTCATATTACTTATGGCGTGCAGAAGGAATCTTACCTGCCTGTAACAACGGATTTGGACATGGTGATGGCAATGGAAGCCGAGGGTCAGAAGGTATCCTTGGATATGAAAATGAAGAGCGCCTACTCCAAGCATAACGAAATCAGCAAGATCGAAGTGCCGAAGGAAGCATTGGAAGCGAAATAATGCGTATTGGCTGATGGAACAAGAGGAATATGAACCGTCATATTCCTCTTGAAAAAGGCTGCCCCGGTTCTCCGTAGATGTTCTACGGACCGGGGCAGCCTTATTTAATGGAATCCGTTTCATTTCAACGGCAGGGTCAAGGCAGCGGCTTCCTCCATGATTGCACGAGGAGGCTTGCCATGAGGCATGCTTGTGTTAACGGTCCGCGGCTCATGTATCTTGCGGCTTCCCCAATTCAAGGTTTAGCAACTTCGACAATGACGCTGCCGAACAATTGACCGTCGATCGAGACCGTAATGCGCCAAAGTCCAGGCGAAGGAAGTAACATCGTTGTCGGCAATGAGGCATCGGCACCATTATGAGGATAAGGAGCGACGCGAGATTTAAATACATCGATGATTTCGGACGAATTTTGTTTCACGGCGGTGATGACCAGCTCCCCCGTTAATTCTTCGTCAAGCCCCCAGAAATGCCACATGTATTTGTTCGGCTTGCCAGCGATAAGGCCTGAGTGTATAAAGCCCAATCGTCCTTCGACGCCGGTCATGGCATAACTGCCGGACACGAAGCTCGGGCTCGGCTCCCAGCTGCCATCCGGAACATCGATAACGATATCGCCATATTTTTCGTTGTCCACCATCACGTCGAAACGCCATAAACCGGAAAGCGGCAGAGCGAAGCGGGAAGAAACTCGCGTCAAGTCATTGTAAGCCATATCGGAGGTAATCTCTGTCTCGGCAAGCTCCTCGATGGTAGTTCCCGTATCCCGGTGAACGGCGGATATGCTGATCGTTTTCCCTTCAAGCTCTTGGATCGGGGTTAATAAATTCCACCAGGCTCCGGCCGGAGAGCCCGCTGCAGTTTCCCCGCCCGGAAAAACCTGAAGCTTATCCACGCCATCCACCGTGTATACGCTGCGGGGAGTCCACTTGGCAGCGTATCCCCAGCCCTGGATGGGGATCATCCGTTGAAGCGCAGGGGACTCGCGCCATCCCCACGCCGCCGCTATGAGAAGCAGCGCCAATACGCCCGCGGTCATGCTGATAAGACGCGCTGGAGCTCTTCGTCGTTTAAGGCTTAAGGAGCCGTTTGCGGCGCTCTGCGATACATCGGATTTCATCTTCGCGGTGAACATCGGCTCGTTGAACGGAGGGGAAGCAAGCTCCTGCATCCAATCCGGCTGCGGCTCTTGTTCGGTTTTCATGGGATATCCGCTCCTTTCAACATCGTTTCCATCCGGGCGCGCGCCCGGTGCAGTCTGGACTTGATCGTTCCTTCGGATAGGCCGAGCAGCTGGGCCATATCTTTTCGCGGCAGCTGATAGTGGAATTCCAGAATCAGCACTTCCCGGTATTTGGGCGGCAACTCCATCACGCATTTCCAGATCTGCGAAACGGCCGCGGCATCCATGAACTCTTTTTCCGCGGAAGGCTCGGTCTGCTTGGAGGTGATCCAGCCGGTTAAAGACACCCTTGTCATGAAGGAGGATTTGAGATAGTTCAGGGAAAGATTGCGGGTGATGGTTAACAGCCACGTTCTGACCGAGCTTCGGCCCTCAAAATCATTCCAGTGCTTATAAGCCCTAAGGAACACGTCCTGACTGATATCGTCCGCCGCATCTTTGCGTTTCGTTAAGAAGAACGCATAGTTCCACACGTCCTGGCCGAAGGACTCCATCCAGCCGCTCAGCAGCGTGCTTGGATCATTCACGGCTACCATAGATTTAAGGGTCTCCAATAGCATCACCTCGAATATTAGACAATCGAAACATGGATCGGTTCCCGAATTTCCCGCAAAAATTTGAAACAATTTAACCTGCAAATCGTTGTATGAATAACAGGGATGCAGGAAATCGAGGAAGGGGAGCAGGGGCATGCATTTGTATTTTAAGGATAACTTTTTTAGCTCGGGGATGACAGATATTATGGATAGGGAAGGCCGTGTAATAGGAAGCTTGGACTTGAAGAGTGTTTTCGGCTCCTCGCTGGACGTGTATAACGCCGGGGGAGAGACCGTATGCAGCGGCTCGTTCCGATTCTTCTCGAACAAATGGAATATCACGGGCGGCAATGGGGAAGAACTGGGTCTGCTGCGCATGCGGATGAGTTTCTTTACGAAAAAATTCGAATACGATGCGGGGGCGCGTGGCGTGTATGAGATCACTTCGCCTGCCTTTTCCAATGAATATGAAATAACGGATGAGGCCGGAAGGGGCATCGCCCAATTTTCCCGCATTAGCGGCTGGCTCCAAGCCGGAGCCTATCAGCTGCAGAATGAGAGCGATGTTCTCGATGACTGGGAGCTCGTTGCCGTCGTGATGGGGATTCACCAAATACGCAAACGCAACAATAGCGCTGCCGCATCGAGCTCTCATTAAACTTAAGGGAACCCAGATTAGATGATGAGGAGGAATCAAGCATGGACGAAGTCAGCGATCATCTGGATTATGGATTAACCCTTGTATTTATCGGCTTTAACCCGAGTCTGCGATCGGGCGAAGTGGGGCACCATTACGCAAACCCGCGCAACAATTTTTGGAGGATACTGCATAAGTCCGGTTTGACTCCACGCTTATATGAAGCCGCAGAGGACGGGGAACTGCTTAAACTGGGTTATGGATTCACCAATATTGTAGCCAGGCCCACCCGAGGCGCGGAAGACATTACCCGCGAAGAGTATAGGCTCGGAAGAGAGACGCTGCGGAAGAAGCTGGAGGAATACAGACCGGAGGTTGCCTGTTTTGTCGGCAAGGGCGTGTATACTGAATACAGCGGCAAGGCCAAGGCGGACTGGGGAATCCAGCCGGACTCCGTCGTAGACGGCGTCCATGAGTTTGTAGCTCCATCGTCCAGCGGGCTGGTGAGGATGCCCATGGATGAAATTATCGGAATTTACAGGCAGCTGCATGATTGGATATCGAGGAACAAGTTCTGACTTGGAAAGTTCGGATGAACGATTCGCAGGCAGGAAAAAGAGGAACGCCAAAAGAGAAGCCGGACACGGTTGGTCGGGCTCATGGGCGTTCCTCTATTTTTAGAGAAATACAGTATTGACTTCGGAGGAAGCCTCCTCCTACTTTCCCAAGAAAAACTTCGGCTGCATGCAGTCGGTCTTTCGAGAGAATACGTCGTTACACGGTTATCATCCGGCTATTCCGGACGTTTCAGCAGCGCGGGATCGATCCGCGGCACGAGCCCTTCATCGGCTGCGCGGTTCAGCAGGGCGGAAATTGCTGCATAGCCGTCTTCGCCCAGCTCCGCGGTAAATGGATTGACATATAAGTCAATGTGGGCATCGGCGACGTCCGGGTCCATTTCCTGTGCGTGCCGGAGGACATAATCCCGGGATTCCCCGGGATGTTCCCAGGCGTATTCGACCGAGGAGCGGATCCAGCTCGAGATGCTGGCCAGATCCAGCGACCTGCGGGCCACGATGGCTCCCAGCGGGATCGGCAGATTCGTATCGGATTCCCACCAGCTGCCGAGATCGGTCATCAGCTTCAATCCGTAGGACGGGTAAGTGAATCGCGCTTCGTGAATGACCAGCCCGGCATCGATGGCACCGTCGCGGACAGCCGGCATGATCTGGTCAAACGGCATCACCACGATTTCGCCGAGTCCTCCGGGTACGTTTTGGGCGGCCCACAGGCGAAACAACAGATAAGCCGTGGAGCGCTCGCTCGGAACGGCTACCCGCCGGCCGGACAACGCAGCCGGACTGTCCGGGGTCTTTCCGTCCGTCAGCTTGTCCGCCGTCAGAACGAGAGGCCCGCAACCGCGGCCGAGCGCTCCCCCGCAGGGCAGCAGGGCGTATTCATCCAGCACCCAGGGCAGCGCGGCATAGGATATTTTCAAGATGTCATGTTCCCGATCCTCGGCCGCCCAATGATTGGTGATATCGATATCCGCATAGGATACATCAAGCTCGGGAGCACCGGGAATAAGACCGTGAACCCAGGCATGAAAGACAAATGTGTCGTTGGGGCAAGGGGAAAAAGCGATTTTCATCGTAGCACCTCCGGTAGTAATGAACTTGCTGTCTCAAGCGCCTGCAGCGCCTCCTTGATCTTCCATGCGCCGCGGTCCCGCGGACCGACCTGATTGGATATGGTACGGATCTCAAGCACGGGTACCCCGGCTGCAGCGGCAGCGGTGGCTACGCCGAACCCTTCCATCGCTTCGGCGCAGGCGTTCGGCACTCGGCGGAGAAGGCTGGCGGCCGTCACTGCCGTTCCCGTCGCGGTGGATACGGTCAGCACGGGACCAAGGGTCACGGCGGCGCCGGCATCCTCCAAGGCCTCGACAAGCTTGCCGGCAGCGGCAGCATCGACCGGAATCCGATCCGTTCCGAAGCCGAGCTCCTGAACGCTGGTGAAGCCGTCTTCGGTTTCGGATCCAAGATCCGCCGCAAGGATGAGGTCCGCAATGACGATGGAGCCAACCTCAGCCTGACCGGCAAAACCTCCGGCGATGCCTGCGCTGACAACGAAATCGTAGGAGGCTTGCATCAGCCGGCGGGCAGTGGCGGCAGCCGTGGCCGCCGGACCGACTCCGCCCGCGATAACCTCGAATCCGGACGCATTCTTTAGCCCGCGCAACACGGCATCTTTTTCGGCATCAACCGCCGTGATGATAAGCACGCGTTTGGAGGAATGCGGGGCCGAGCTATATGACTCGATTGTATCTACCGAGTTGGATTGGGTATGTTCCTGCATGTGATTAATCTCCTTTTTGGCTGAAACGTTAAGCAACTTATCCCTTTTACGTTATAACGTTCCGGGGGCGATGTAAAGTCTTCGGTCCAGGCGGGACTCTTTATGTGTAGCAGCAACTTTCCGATATAGAGTATAATGAAGGGTAACTAGCATACATACATCATGGGTAGATTCGGAGGTTGGATAGCTTTGCGGAAGAAGGGTGCGAACGGACAAGAAAGCCGGGCAAGACTACTGATTGTTGCCGCCAATGAATTTGCGAAGTCAGGATACCATCAGACCAAGATCAGCACCATCGTTTCCCGGGCAGGATTGACGCAGCCGTCATTCTATTTGTATTTTGAGAGCAAAGAGGCGATTTTCAGGGAACTGATGGAGAAATTTCGTTCGGAGCTTAAAGGCCTGATCGAGGGAAGCCGGTTGGAGAGCGGAATCGATGAGGCTCATGTGACCGGGCGTTTGCTTGGCGTGCTTACGGGATTGTTCACGTTTCTTGGCAAGGACCCGGATTTGACGCAAATCGGTTTTTTCATCGGGGATGATTCCGCCATCGTAAAGGCTGAAATGGCAGCCATGATCGAGCAAAATCTGAAGGGAGAGCAGCAGGACGGGTACTTTGATCGTGATTCCGACATGCACATCGTTGCGGAGTGCCTGGTCGGCGTCATCGAAAGGCTGACCTCCCAGCAGCTGCTGACAGGCAAGCGGACTCCTGAGGATCTTGCGCGTCACGTGGTGAGTTTATTTATGCACGGCATTAGCATCTATCCGGCTAAGTGAGCAGTACGGGCAACCCAAACCTCGTTCATGCAGGAACGAAATGCATATGCTTGAAATCATAGAAACAGGCTGTGAACATGGTTAAGGGGAACCTGGAACAGCCTGTTTTTTGCTGTTGTACGCTGCCAAATTCTAGCAAGCGTTTGATCTTTTTCGGAGAATTGCAGTATATTCATTATACGATATGTAACCGGTTGCAACTGGTGGATGGCAAACGAAGGATCAAGAATCGGGGGACTCATTCATGAAGAAGATGATGCTGGTGTACGGCGCCCTTATATTGGCTTTTCTCACCTATGTGTTCATGTACAGGCTGGAAGACAAGCGCTCCTCGGCCTGGGAGGAAGGCGGGCTGCACGGCAGCATGGGCGAGAATTACGTCATGGTCACATTTCAATCCGGGATGGAATATTGGAAAAATATATTGAAGGGCTTCGAGGATGGAGGGGATGCGCTCGGCGTAACCGTCGATTATCGCGGGTCCACGCAATATGACGTGGAGGAACAGATTACCGTTCTGGAGCAGGTCATCGCGAAGCGTCCGGCCGGCATCGCCTTGTCGGCCATCGATTCGAAGGCGCTGACGTCTACGATCAACAAGGCCGTGGATGCCGGGATTCCGGTCGTCCTGTTCGATGCGGATGCACCTGACAGCAAGGCGTATTCTTTTCTTGCAACCAATAATTACAACGCAGGGGTTGCGGCCGCGGACAAGATGGCGCAGCTTCTCGGCAGGGAAGGGGAAATCGGAATTGTGACCCAGCCCGGGCAGCAGAACCATGACGACCGCTCGGAAGGCTTCCGGGACACGTTGGCGCAGAGATATCCTTCCATGTCCGTGGTGGAGGTCAGGGAAGGGAAAGGGGACACTCTAGTAGCCAAAGAGGCTGCCGCGGATATGCTGGGCAAGCACCCGGATCTCAAGGGGATTTTCGTGACGGAGGCCAGCGGCGGAATGGGCGTGGCGGATGCCGTTATCGGCGCGGGTAAGGCGGGCCGGGTGACCATCATTGGATTCGATACGAACAAAGGGACGCTGGACCGGATTTCCGACGGAACCATCGCGGCAACGATCGCTCAGGGGACGTGGAATATGGGCTACTGGTCCCTGCAGTATTTATTTCACCTGCATCACGGACTTACCGTACCGGCCCCGACGCTCGGCAATGATGTATCCCCGCTTCCCGTGAGGGTGGACACCGGGATCTCGATTGTGACCCGAGAGAATGTGAATGATTATTATGCGAAATAGCAGAGTGGAATCCTGGCGCGAGGGCTTTTCGCATTGGCTGCGGTTCGGGGATTTGCCGCTGAGGTACAAGCTGGTCATCCTGTTCCTCATGGTTGGAATCCTTCCCTCCATCGCCCTTGGCGTTCTTGTCAATTGGACGGTAAACCGCATTGTGGACCAGCAGGTAACCTCGAATACCATTCAACTGATCGGAAAGGTCAACCAAACCTTGGACAGTGATATGGAGAATCTTCAGAACATTACGTATTTGATCGGCTTCGATCCTCGCACGGAACGGTTTCTGCAAGGGGACATTCAAGGCGATAAGCCTGCGGCAGGAGCCGATATTCCTGCGGGAACCTACATCCCGCAAACGTCCTTGGTCAAGCAGGATAATGAGGAGAATTACGAGATTAAGCGGTACCTTCAAGGCTTCACGACGCTGTATCCGGAAATCGCCTCCATTCTTCTGGTCAATCGCGAAGGAGCCTATATCAGTAACGAAATGTATGCACGAAGTCCGGCGAGTTTGACGGAGGAAGAATGGTACCGCGAGGCTGCTTTAAACGAAGGGATCTTTACCGTACTCGGCCATCCGGCAGACCGTAACGTCACCACCCATGTTCATTACGGCAACGAGGAGCTGGTGTCGGTCGTACGCTCGTTTGTGGATCCGGATACGAGGGAAGTGACCGGCGCGGTATTGATCGATTTGAAGCTGCGGGCGGTCGCTAGGACGGTCCGGGATGTGACGCTCGGAAAAAGCGGTTATTTGATGGTGGCAGAGGCTGGCGGCTCCAGCATTTATACCCCGGAGGATTCCATCATTCCGTCCATTCCGCCTTCGTGGTTTCCCGAAGAGGACAGCGGCGCTTTGATTCGCGAGGTGAACGGGGAACGGCTGCAACTGATATACGGCACCTCCTCCTTTACCGGCTGGCGGACGATCGGCGTATTTCCAACCAGCGAATCGGTCTATGAGGTGCGGGAGATTCGTTTTTATATGATCTGTTTCTTGTTTGTGGTGTGCTTGTTTGGGGTAACGGCGTCTTACACGCTTTCGCAGTCCATATCCAGGCCGATCTGGCAGCTTATGTCCTTCATGCAAAAAGCCGAATCCGGGGATTTGACGATCCGCTACTGGGGAAACCGGCAGGATGAGGTGGGCATGCTTGGCCGCAGCTTTAACCGCATGCTCCAGCAGATCCGCAAGCTGATGAAGCTGAGCGAGCTGCGGGAGAGGCAGAAGCGCGAGGCGGAGCTGCGCAGCCTGCAGGCGCATATTAAGCCGCATTTTCTGTACAACACGCTGGATACGATTCATTGGATGGCTCGCAAGAAAGGGGCGGACGATGTATCGGATCTGGTAGAGTCCTTATCGCGGCTGTTTCGGGTCGGGCTCAGCAAAGGCGATGATATCATTCCCATGTCCGACGAATGGACGCATATCAGCAGTTACCTGCAAATCCAGAAGACGCGTTACCGCGACAGGCTGCAGGTTGAGATGGAGATTTCGCCTGAAGCCGAGAGACTGTACGTCCTGAAGCTGATTCTCCAGCCGATGGTAGAGAACGCGATATATCACGGAATTAAGGCCCGAAGAGGCCCGGGGCGAATCTGGATCCAAGCGGATGTTGAGGAAAATGTGCTGGTGCTTGCCGTACGGGACGACGGAGCAGGAATGCCGAAGGAACGGCTGGAGGCGCTTCGCAGGCAGCTTGCCGATCCGGTAACGGCCATGGAGGCGACCCCGGTAGAAGGGCCGGGAGGAAGCCGCAGCTACGGTATGCTGAATGTGCAGGCCCGTATCAAGCTAACGTTCGGGGAGACGTACGGAATCACGATTGACAGTATAGAGAACGAGGGAACCACGGTACGGATTACGCATCCGCTGCTGCATGCCGTTCCTTCGTCCTCCGATCATGATGGGAGAGACTCACGATGAAGAAAGCGTATCAAGTCTTGATTGCCGACGATGAGCCGATTATCCGCGAAGGGATTCGGGATGCGGTCGACTGGGGGGCACTCGGCATGGAAGTGGCTGCCGAAGCGGAGGATGGCGAGGAAGCGCTGGAGCTTGCGCTCAGCCAGCCGATTGACATTATGCTGGTCGATATGAATATGCCGTTCCTGGACGGCATCGGGCTCATGAAGCGAATGAAGGAAGAACGCCCCGCATGCCGGTTCGTCATTATTACCGGCCATGACGAATTTGCTTATGCGCAGGAAGCGATCCGGCTTGGCGTTAAGGATTATATATTGAAACCGGTAAATGCGGAGCACCTGATCCAGGTGCTCGGGAGCGTTCGGGATGAGCTGAACGACCATCAAATCCAGGAAAGCTACCTGAAGAAGGCGTCGGAGCAAATCGAGAAGAACATTCCGCTGCTGCGGGAACGGTTCTGCCTCGAATGGATGCATGGCCTGCTGGATGAGGAGGAGGCGATCGAGCAGCTGGAGTTCCTGGGACTGCCGCCTTGCCGTCCCACCCGGATCGGCATTGCCAGATGGCCGGAGATGACGGCTCCGCAGCCGTTGATGAAGGAAAGCGACCGCCAGCTGTATCTGTTCGCGATGGAAAATATAATCGCCGAGCTGTTTCATCCCGCACCCTGCGTTTTGTTCCGGGACCATACCGGCTGGATCGGCATTTGCTGCTGGGGAGAAGCGGATATAGAGATTGCGGCCGATGCCGAGCAGTTGATCCAGAAGTACTTGAAGCTGGCCGTGAATGTACATCTGGAGCCGGTTTCGGAAGGGGCGGACGGCGGCGCGGTTGCGGCCGCCTACGAGGCTTGCCGGGAAGGGGTATTCAAGGAGGCGCAGCTGTCTCCGCTGGTACGGCGTGCCCGGCAGCTCATCCAGGAACAGTATGCCGTTCGGGAGCTGACGCTGGAATCTTTCGCCCAGGCCCTGCAGGTATCGCCGGTCTATCTGAGCCGGACGCTAAAGAAAGAGCTGGGCACGTCCTTTATCACGCTCATGACCCAGACGAGGATTCAGAAAGCGATCCAGCTGCTCAACGCCACCGAGCTGAGCATCCTGGACATCGCGGAGAGGGTGGGGTATGACAGCCAGCATTATTTCAGCACGGCCTTTAAGAAGGTGATGGGGGTGTCGCCGAACCGGTACCGCAAAGGGGCGGCGGTTCTGGAAGAATAGACGATACGAAGAGCGGAGCCCACGGTAGGTAGCGATAAGAAGCGGTGATTGCGTTCCATGGCAATCCCCGCTTTTTTTCTTGCAATCCGAGGGGACTCATCCGAGATAAATTTTTTGTCGAATCGTTAACGTTTGTTAATTATTATTGACATCCTTTTTTGCTAGAATGCGGTCAGGACCGTGGAATCATGGACAACATGCACCAGAGTTTCGATTCCTTGCTATATTTACTTACTATTTATTACAAGAAGGGGAGATTCCATTGCGCAGATTGAAAAAAATCGCGATGCTTCTGCTCGCATTCCTGATGATCGTGCCTAATCTGCCGCAGCCGGCACATGCCGCATCCGCGGCGCCCGCCGGCATCAAAGGAATCGGAGCGGGATACCTTCATTCCTTGCTGATTGCCGGAGACGGCACGGTTTGGACGATGGGGGACAACAGTGCGGGAGCACTGGGCAACGGCACAACGGCAAAGTCGTTTCGGCCCGTTCCGGTGACCAAATTCGACGGTACGCCCCTGGGAAACGCGAAGTTCGTCACGGGCGGAGGCTATTTCTCGGTCGCGCTGCTGAACGACGGTACGGTATGGGCCTGGGGCAGGGGAACCTATGGACAGCTGGGGAACGGTGCATCGGATGACCGGCATCGTGCCGTCCAGGTGACGGAGTCCGGCGGGGGGCCGCTAACGAGTGTACGCAGCATCGCCGCGGCTTACGACCATGTTCTGGCCATCAAGGAAGACGGATCGGCTTGGGGATGGGGTTCCAATTCAAGCGACATGCTTACCGATTATTATGACATCAGCAACCCCCGAGCCGTACGCATCAAGGCGTCAAGCGGATCCTATCTCAACGATGTGAAGGCCGTAGGGGCAGGCGATTACCATTCCGCAGCGCTGCTGAACGACGGCACGGTATGGGCCTGGGGCTTCGGAGGCTTTGGAGGGTTGGGCAGCGGGTCAACGGCCGACTCCGTGTATCCGGTACAGGTGATCGATTCCTCCGGACAGCCGTTAACCGGCATAGCCGATATCCAAGGCAGTCGATTTGGCGGCATGGCTCTGAAGGGAGACGGCACCGTTTGGGCTTGGGGATACAATGAGAATTTCAACTTGGGCAACCCGGGGCTGACTTCTTCCAACACGGCGATTCAGGTTCAGCAGACGGGTTCCGGACCGCTTACGGACGTGGTCCGGATATCTGGCGGCGGCCGCTTGAGCATGGCTCTGAAAAGCGACGGAACCTTGTGGTGGTGGGGCATGCAAAACCGGAACCTCCAAGTCGCGACAAAACTGCTCGGCGACGCAGGTCAATTCGCTGCGGGTGACAATCATGCCCTTGCGATTAAAGCGGACGGTACCGTATGGGGCGCGGGCTGGACCAGCAAGGGAGAACTGGGCATATCGGATGCCAGCCCTTTGGTATATTACACGTCTGCGCTGCAAGTATATCCGGCCCGGACGCAAATCAGCGCCAGTCCCGCTTCCATCGACGCGGACGGGACCAGCAAGACGACGGTCACCGTAACGCTCAAGGAAGGAAGCAATTATAACATCGGCAGGAGCGAAGGGACCGTTCAGCTTAGCACGACAGCGGGCACGCTCGGTCCGGTCACCGATCACGGGGACGGGACGTATACGGCTGAACTGACGTCGTCCAAGACGACCGGAACCGCAACGATTACGGGCATCATTAACGGTTATCCCATGAGCGCAAGCGGCACGGTAAAGTTCAATCCGCTTGGCGCTTCGGCCGTCACTTCAACGGTCACCGCGAGCCCGGCATCGATTCCGGCGGACGGCAGCAGTGTCTCCACCGTGACGGTGCAGCTGAAGGATAGCAACGGAAATCCGTTGACGGCGAGCGGCGGCGCCGTGCAAATGAAGACGACTGCCGGTACGCTGTCCGGCGTGACGGACCGGAAGAACGGGACGTACACGGCACAGCTGAAAGCGCCCGTTTCCGTCGGTACGGCAACCGTAACGGCGGAGCTGGGCGGAACGCCGATCGCGCAGAAGGCAACGGTCACATTCGTCCCGGGAGCCGCATCGGCTTCGGCATCCACGATCAACCTGGGGCAGAACACGCTCACGGCTGGAAGCGGAAGCACGGCGGTGACCGTCCGCTTAAAGGATGCGCACGGTAATCCGCTGGTGTCCGGAGGCGACACGGTAACGATCCAGTCCTCGCACGGCACGGCCGGGAGGGTAACCGACCATGGGGACGGGACCTATACAGCTGTGCTGACGGCAGGCACGGCCGCCGGCAGCGGGACCGTCAGTGCCGCGGTGAACGGGGCGGCGATGCAGCAGAAGGCCGCGATTCAGATTCTTCCCGCGGGAGCGTCTACGCAAACCTCGGAGCTGTCGGCGGCTCCCGTCTCGATCGTTGCGGACGGCAGCAGTAAAACGATGCTGACGGTACGGCTCCGGGATGCCTACGGTAACGCGTTGACGGCTTCCGCAGGTACCGTGTCCATGAGCACAAGCGGCGGCACCATCGCGGCCGTGTCCGACAAAGGCAACGGAACCTATACCGCAACGCTGACCTCGGCCTCCACGACCGGCACCGCTGAAGTATCGGCCAGATTGAACGGTTCATTGATCAAACAAACGGCCGTGGTCTCGTTCGTCCCGGGGGCCGCCTCCGCGGACAAGTCCAGCCTAGCCTCTGCTTCAGGCAGTCTCCAGGCCGGATCGGGGACCACGACGTTAACCTTAAAATTGAAAGATGCGCGAGGCAATGATCTCGTGACTGGCGGCGATGCCGTGACGATGCAGGCCAGCATCGGCTCGATCGGTTCCGTTGCGGATCAAGGCAACGGAACGTATACCGCGACGCTGACGGCGCCGACGGCAACGGGCATGTCGGTTGTATCGGCATCGGTTAATGGCGTGAGGCTCGCGCAAACGACGAACGTAAGCATCGTGCCCGGCCCCGTGTCTCTGTCGGCCTCCACGATCAGCGCCGCGAACGCAAGCGTTCCGGCTAACGGAACCGGCACGACCAGGGTTACCGTGGAGCTGAAGGATACGCATGGCAATCGTTTGACTGCTTCGGGCGGTACCGTAACCTTGTCGGCTACTGCAGGCAGCCTGAGTGCGGTAACGGATTACGGCGACGGGACGTACAGCGCGACCTGGACGGCGCCGACGACCGCAGGAACCGCAACGGTGTCGGGTTCTGTCAACGGCTCGGCACTTGCCGGCAAGGCAAGCCTGAACTTCGTTGCGGGGGCGGCATCGCCGTCAGCGACGAGCTTGTCGATCAACCCGGCCTCGATTACGGCAGACGGAGTCAGTACGGCTGTCATTACGGTCCAAGCAAAGGATGCCTACGGCAACCCGGTGACGCAAGGTGGCGACGCGGTATCCGTCGAAACAAGCGGAGGCACGCTCTCCGCCGTCATGGACCGCGGTAACGGTACTTATACGGCTACCGTTAAGGCGCCGACGACTGCCGGCAAGGCCGTCGTCCGGGCTGAGCTGAACGGCAAGACCGTCACGCAGACGGCGGACATCGTGTATGTTCCGGGCGCCGCTTCCCCGGCAACATCGCTCCTCACAGCGGGGGCGTCCGCTCTACCGGCTGACGGGTCAAGCACAACGGCGCTGACCGTGCAGCTGAAGGACGTCTACGGCAACAACCTGACGTCCGGTGGCGACAGGGTGAGCCTGAGCGCGACGGCCGGCTCGGTCGGGGCGGTAACGGATCATGGCGACGGCACATACTCGGCCGTGCTTACGGCACCGACGGTTGCCGGTCCGGCAACGATCACCGCGACGATAAACGGTGCGAAGCTATTGCAGACCGCGTCCGTTGACTTTGAAACCGGAGCGGCTTCGGCGCGCGAATCGCTGCTGACGGCAGCATCCCCGGCGATGCCGGCTGACGGCGCCAGCACAACAACCGTGACGCTGCAGCTGAAGGATGCCTTCGGCAACGAATTGAAGACGGGCGGTGATGCGGTTGTGTTAACCACGACGGCCGGAACGTTAGGCAGCGTTCAAGACCATGGCGACGGCACGTATTCAGCCATGCTGACGGCCGGTACGGTTTCTGGTTCAGCCGTCGTATCGGGTGCCGTAAACGGCGTGCCGTTGGAGCACCCTGTATCGGTGGATCTTCTCGCCGGGGCGGCATCCGCGGCCGAATCGATTATCGAGACGGACAGCAAAGCAATCACCGTGGGCGGCAGCACGTCAACGGTTGTCACGATTCGGCTGAAGGATGCCTTCGGCAATGCGTTGACCGCTGGGGGCGACAAGGTCCTGCTGCAGACGACGGCCGGAACGCTGGGTCTGATGACGGATCATCATGACGGTACGTACACGTCCATATTGACGGCTGGCACGGCGGCAGGCGAGTCCGTCATCACGGGAAGTGTCAACGATGTGCCGCTGGTGCACACGGCGTCGGTGCAGTTCATGCCTGGCCCGGCTTCGGCGGACCAAACGATATTGTCAGCCGACCGGGCAGTCGTTACCGCTGACGGGCTAAGCCGTTCAAACGTGACGGTACAGCTGAAGGACACTTACGGAAACGAGCTCCGCTCCGATGCCGGATCGCTCCAGCTTAAGCTGGCGTCGACGCTTGGCCTGCTGACGGAGCCGAAGTACGAAGCGGATGGCCGTTACACGGCCGGCGTTGCATCGAATAGGGCCGGAACAGCCGTCATTACCGGAACCTTGGACGGCATTCGGATCACCTCGGCAGTGACGGTATCCTTCGAGCCGGGGGAGCCTTCGGCGCTTCGCTCGACGGTCGATGCGGACCGGACCGGGCTGACAGCCGACGGCATGCAGTCCGCACGGATTACGGTGCAGCTGAAGGACGCCGCGGGCAATACGATTCCGGATGACGGCGGGCCCGCGGACATTCGGATTCATTCCTCGATCGGCACCGTTTCCGGGTCCGTATACGAGGCCGAGGGGCGGTACACGGCCTCGCTAATCTCCACCGAGGCCGGCATCGCCATCATTACGGCATCCGTGGAGAATAGCGAGCTCGCAGACACGGCTAAGGTCGAATTTCTGCCGGGTCCCGCTTCGGCCGCCGCTTCGGAGCTTTCAGCCGACAGCGGGGCAATCCCGGCCAACGGCTCCGCTGCCTCGACGATTACCATCTCGGTGAGGGATGCCTTTGGCAACAACACGGGGAGCGGGGCCGATATTCGGCTTGAGACTACGCTCGGCACCGTGACGGAAGCCACGTACCGCGAGAACGGCGTGTATACGGCGGAAGTCCGTTCAACCGAGCCGGGAGTGGCCGACATTCACGCCAGGATCGGCGGCGAACCGATTCGGGATGGCGTGCAGGTGACCTTTGCCGACGGCATATGGTTTACGCCGCCCTCGTACCGCCTTCAAATCGGCGAATCGGTGCGCACGGTCGTCGAGGTGACTTACGGGGATGCTACCTCGGACGTAACCGGAGATGCCCGCTTCCAATATGATGATGGGCTGATCCGGGTGGCGCGGGCCGAGGACGGTTACTGGTATGTCACAGGCCTTCGTACCGGGCGTACCGTCATGCAGGCCGTCTATGAGGCTGATGCCGGCAGGCTGACAGCCGTCGCCCCCGTCACGGTTTATGCCGTGCCGACCGGATTGACGCTGGATGCTTCCCGGTATGAGGTGAGGGAGGGCGAATATCGCCAGATCCGGGTAACTGCACATTACTCGGACGGCACCTCCTCCGATGTGACCGCGGAAGCTGCATACCGTCTTGCAGACAGGGGCTATGCCTCCCTGAATGCAGCGGGCCGGCTGTACGGCATCCGGTCAGGGAAAACGTCCATGACCGTGACCTATGAAGGTTTAAGCACCCCAGCCGAGGTTGCCGTTTTGCCGCCGGTTCACTCAGGTGACCCTGGTTTCGGCGGAAGCCCGGGCAACGCCGTCGGCATGCCGGACGATACCGGCGGGGTGAAACCGCCCGCAGGGGAAGATCGCGGACTCACCGTCGATCTGGTGCTCGACGGGGAATTCGGTCAGACGATCACGCTCGAGCACGAACAGCTGAGTTCAGGCCGCATCGTGATTGAAGCGAGGGGCGGAACGAACAAATGGTCGCTGCTCATGAAGCCTGCCGTCGTGGAACGGCTGCGGGAGCTTGTCAGCGGCGCGGTGATGGAGTGGCGCACGCCGCAGGGCGTATTTGTCTTCTCACTGGCTGAGCTGGGCGAGCTGCCATCGGATTTATCTGCGGCTTTCATCGGGCTCACGATCAGAACGGCCGATGACGAGACGGAGACGAGGCTCGGGGAGCTCTCGCGGAAAACGGGAGCGAGTATGCGGCTTAAGCCGTTCTCCGTGTCGCTGAACGCATGGAAGCCGGACGGAACGGCACAGCCGCTGGCAGATGGCCGATTATCCGCAACCTTCGCGCCTTCAGAGCGAATGCTGGCCGACGGCCGGTATTTGACGGCGGCTTACCTCGATGAAGCCGCCGGACAATGGAAGCACGTTCCGGCCCGTTTCGCTTCGGCCGAAAATGCCCTTCTCACTTTGAAGGCATCGGGAACCTATACCGTTCTGGAGAGCCGCCGCGCATTCACCGACATGAGCGGGCATTGGGCTAAAGCCGACGCCGAACTGCTCGCGAACAAGCTCATCGTGCAGGGGACGGAGGGCGGCCGTTTTGAACCCGGCCGCTCCATCACGCGGGCGGAGCTTGCTGCCATGCTGGTCAGAATGCTGGGGATCCATCCGAGCGGAGCAGCCGCGGTTCCTGCTTCGTTCAACGACGTGGCGGGCCGATGGTTTGCAGCCGACGTTCAAGCCGCCTATAAGGTGGAATTGATCCAAGGGTATGCGGACGGCAGCTTCCGCCCAGACGCGGCCGTGACCCGGCAGGAAATGATCGTTATGATCGCAAGGGCGATGGAAGCGGCGGGACTTGGCAAGGAGACCGAGGGAGCGCCGGTGCAATATGCCGACGATGACAAGCTTGCATCATGGGCTCGCGGGGCAGTCGATCAGCTTTCGCAGGCAGGACTGTTGACGGGCGACCAAGCGAACAGGCTGGCGCCGGAGCGGGCGGCTACCCGCGCGGAAACGGCGGCCATCCTGGCAAGAATGCTGCAATCGGGCATGTGATCGCAATAGGGTCGGCGGGCGTTAGTGCCCGCCGGCCTTTTTATTTCCATGGACGCATGGAAAGAGAACATCTGGTTGCGGTCGGATATACGCTGCAGCATGGAGAGAGCCTCCGGTTCGTTGGCATACAACAAACCGGAGGCTCTTTTTGATGACGATAAAGTCGTTCGGACCGGTTCCCATTGTGCACATCTCGCAAGAATGCCGAACAACAAAAGTATGAAAATTATAAAAAAGGTTGTTTTCGTGGAAAGACCCCTCCACCCGAACGGAGGTATCCTTTTTAGTACAGAGAGGCTTTTCGAACCTTCGGTTGTAAGCGCTCTCGATTTCATTTTTCGGAAAGGGGAACTACCGATGAAGAGAGGATTGCCAGGATTGCTGATCGCGGTGCTGCTCTTGGCCCTGACGGCCTGCAACCTCGCCGAAAGCCAAACCGGCGATGCAAAGAAGGGTTACGTCGGCCTTGCGATGCCCACCAAATCATCCGAACGCTGGGTGGCTGACGGGAAGAACATGGAGCGGCTGTTTCAGGAAAAAGGGTACAAAACCGACCTTCAATTCGCCGAAGACGTGATTGAAAACCAGATTTCCCAAATCGAGAACATGATTACGAAAGGGGTCGACGTGATCGTGATCGCTTCGATCGACGGCAATACGCTGACCGACGTGATCAAGAAGGCCCATGATCAGGGAATCAAGGTCATCGCCTACGACCGGTTGATCCGCAACACCGAGCATTTGAGTTATTATGCCACCTTCGACAATTTCCAGGTCGGCGTTCAGCAGGCCTCCTATATTGAAGAGAAGCTTGGCCTGAAGGAAGGGAAGGGGCCGTTCAATATCGAGCTGTTCGGCGGATCGCCGGACGATAACAATGCTTACTTCTTCTATGACGGCGCGATGTCCGTGCTCAAGCCTTACATGGATTCGGGCAAGCTCGTCGTTCGGAGCAAACAGACCACCATGGCCCAGATTGCGACCCTGCGCTGGGACGGCGCCCTGGCGCAGTCGCGGATGGATAACCTGATCAGCGCCAACTATTCCAGCGAGAATCTGGACGCGGTGCTGTCGCCCTACGACGGGATCAGCATCGGCATCATCTCCTCGCTCAAAGGCGTAGGCTACGGGACGGCCGGCAAGCCGCTGCCAATCATCACGGGTCAGGATGCGGAGCTTGCTTCCATTAAGTCGATCGTGGCCGGTGAGCAAACCCAGACGGTGTTCAAGGACACGCGCCAGCTCGCCGAGCAGGCGGTGAAGATGGCGGAGAGCGTGCTGAAGGGAGAAGAGGCCGAGGTGAACGATACGGAATCGTACGACAACGGCATCAAAGTCGTGCCTGCCTATTTGCTTCCCCCTGTATCCGTTGATGCTTCCAACGTGGAGAAAGAGGTTGTGGAGACGGGCTACTATTCCAAGGAAGAAGTCGGATTGAAATAGTCTTTAGGCAAGCGAATACGAAAGGATAGGAAGGTGAAGCCAGATGTCAGAGTACATTCTTGAAATGCGGAACATTACGAAAGCGTTTCCCGGGGTAAAGGCGCTGAACCAGGTAAATCTGAAGGTTCGCGAAGGAGAGATCCACTCCCTGTGCGGGGAGAACGGAGCAGGCAAATCCACGCTGATGAAAGTGCTGAGCGGCGTGTATCCTTACGGCAGCTATGAGGGAGATATTCTGTTCAAAGGCAGCGTCTGTGAATTTAAAAACATCAAGCAAAGCGAAGACCTGGGCATCGTCATCATCCATCAGGAGCTTGCGCTGATTCCTTATTTGTCGATTGCCGAGAACATCTACTTGGGGAACGAGCGCGCCGAGAAGGGCATCATGAACTGGAACGAGACGATGATGGGGGCCAAAGAGCTGCTGGATAAGGTGGGGCTCAGCGAGAACCCGAATACGCAGGTGGGCAGCATCGGCGTCGGCAAGCAGCAGTTGGTCGAAATTGCGAAGGCCTTATCCAAGAAGGTGAAGCTGCTTATTCTGGACGAGCCGACGGCGGCGCTCAACGAGGACGACAGCGAGAATTTGCTTGCGCTGATGCTGGAATTCAAGAAGCAGGGAATCTCCTGCATCCTGATCTCCCATAAATTGAACGAGGTGTCGAAGGTATCGGATTCCATTACGATTCTGCGCGACGGCCAGACCATTGAAACGCTGGATATGAGAGGCGGCGAGGTGAACGAGGACCGGATCATCCGCGGCATGGTCGGGCGGGATTTGACGAACCGCTATCCGGAGCGGAGCCCGAAGATCGGGGAGGTCATCCTGGAGGTTAAGGATTGGACGGTATATCACGAGCAGCAAGCAGGCCGAAAAGTGATTGACAATGTGAGCATGAATATCCGCCGGGGGGAGGTCGTGGGCATTGCCGGGCTGATGGGATCCGGCCGGACCGAGCTTGCGATGAGTATTTTCGGCAGGGCTTACGGCCGGAACATCACGGGTACGCTTCGGAAAGACGGCAGGGAAATCCGGAATCAGTCCATCAACGAGGCGATTGAAAACGGCTTTGCTTACGTGACCGAGGACCGGAAGGAATACGGGCTGATCCTCATGGACGATATCAAACGCAACATCTCGCTGACCGGACTGTCCAAGCTGGCAAAGAAGATGGTCATTGACGATCGGGAAGAAATCCTCGTGGCGGAAGACATGCGGAAGAAGCTCAAGATCAAAACGCCGAACATTCTCCAGAAGACGGGGAACCTCAGCGGGGGGAATCAACAGAAGGTTGTGCTGAGTAAATGGATCTATGCCGAGCCCGACATCCTGATTCTGGATGAGCCGACGCGGGGGATTGACGTCGGGGCCAAATACGAAATCTACGCGATCATCAACCAGCTGGCGGATGAGGGGAAGGCGGTGCTTGTCATTTCCTCGGAGCTGCCTGAAATTTTAGGGATCTGCGACCGGATTTATGTCATGAGCGCGGGACGGATGACCGGAGAAGTTGGCAGAGAGCAGGCTTCGCAGGAAACCTTGATGAGATACATGACCAAGAATGGAGGGGCTTAAGCATGGAGACGCTCAAAAAAATGTTTAAAAACAACATCCGCCAATACGGGATGATCATCGCCCTTGTTGTCATTATGATTTTTTTCCAAATCATTACGGGAGGGCTGCTGCTGGAGCCGATCAACATCACGAACCTGATTCTCCAAAACAGCTATATTCTCGTACTGGCCATCGGCATGGTGCTTGTCATCATTACGGGTCATATAGATTTGTCGGTCGGTTCGGTAGCCGCCTTCGTCGGCGCCGTTGCTGCGATCATGATGGTCGATATGCAGCTGCATCCGGTCATTGCCGTCATCGTATCCTTGATCGTCGGCGGTCTGATCGGAGCATGGCAGGGATTCTGGGTGGCTTACGTGAGGATACCGGCCTTTATCGTAACCCTGGCCGGCATGCTCCTGTTCCGCGGCCTGACGATGATCGTGCTGGAGGGCCAATCCATTGCGCCGTTTCCGGGCGGCTTCCAGAAGCTGAGCTCCGGCTTCATTCCGGACTTCGGCAATACCGGCACCAATCTGATCGCAGTTCTGGCCGGCATCATCTTTACGGTTATTTTCCTGATCAATGAGCTGCGGGAACGAAAAGCCCACAAAAAATACAACTTCGACGTTCTGCCAAGCGGCTTGTTCCTCCTGAAGCTGGTGCTCATCGCGGCCGTGATCAATGCCTTTACGTTCATGCTGGCTAGTTACGCCGGCCTGCCGAACATTCTGATTCTGCTGCTGGTGCTCATTATCATCTATTCCTTCGTGATGAACAAAACCGTGATGGGCCGTCATATTTATGCGCTTGGCGGCAACGAAAAGGCGGCGGCGCTGTCCGGCGTGAAAACCAAGAAGGTCACGTTCTGGGTATTCGTCAATATGGGCGTCATGGCCGCCATCTCCGGTTTGATTTTTGCCGCCCGCTTGAACGCGGCGACGCCGAGAGCCGGTACGAACTTCGAGCTGGATGCCATCGCGGCGAGCTTCATCGGCGGCGCTTCGGCCACCGGCGGGATCGGGACGGTCTTCGGCGCGATCATTGGCGGTCTCGTCATGGGCGTCCTCAATAACGGGATGTCGCTCGTAGGTCTCGGCATCGACTGGCAGCAAGGCATTAAGGGCCTGGTTCTCCTCGCGGCGGTAGCCTTCGACATTTACAATAAGAAGAAGAGCAGTGCCGCTTAATCTATACGGTGGCGTTATATCATAAAATGGCTGATTCCGGGGTAGAAGGTGCTACCCATGGATCAGCCATTTATTTTGCGTATTGGTTACATTTTGATCGTAACTCTTCGGGTGATCAGCCGAATTAGAATCATTGCAATCAGGATGACGGCCAGGGAGCCTGCGAGCGAAACCGGCAGCGTGACGGAAAAGTCTGTCGTGACCGGCAACCACTGTTCCCATATGGAAGCCAGCTCGAACTGCCACAATGCATCCATGAAGCCAATCAAAACAAGGGCAACGGCGATCCATCCCAAGCCGCGAATCCAGCCAAACCGGTAAAATCCGGATCCGATCATCCACCCCATCAGGTAATAGATGAAGATTTGGATACCGTAGGAAACGAGCGTCAGCAGCCAGCTGTTGTCGAACTCCTGCAGCAGCCGGGTGCTTCCCGCATCTTGTGATGCAAACAGCGAGACAATCCAATGGATCAGAGCCGCGGCAACCGGAAATGCCAGGGACAGAAAGACGGCGGCTAAAGCGGAACCACCAAAGAAATCCCGGCGCGTAATGCCGTGTCTTACATAATAGCTCAGAAAACCGTAAGCTGAAATGATGCCGATGACGAGCATAAATCCTTTGGTGGAGCGGTAAGCGATGGAGAAGAAGTCCTCATCTGTCATTCCTTCCCGAACATTGACACCAATACTGTTAGCGATGCCGACTCCAATATAAATCAGCAGCACAATCGTTAGAAAACCCAATGCCCAGCTGCCTTGCTGAATAAACATCTCCGTCGATACTTTGCTTACGGGCGATGACGTCTTTTTCATGCGGAATATTCCTCCCCCGTCAGATGGATAAACAAGTCCTGAAGCGAGATCGGCCCGATCTCAAGTCCTGCCTTCAATGCGGCTGATTGAGATGCCTCGCTAAGCTCCCCGTAGACCATGACGGCCTTGGTGGAACCGAGCTGCTGCACGTTCAGCACCTTCATGCCCTGGATGAATTCGTCCACCTTGGCCGCGGGGCCCGTAATGGATACTCCCTTGGACGTAAGGCTTTCATAATCGTCTTGCAGTATGAACCGGCCTTTGTGGATAATAATGACTTCCTCAAACAAATAATCCATCTCCGAAACCAAGTGGGTGGAAAGAATGAACGTACGGGGATGGCGCTCCTGGTCCTTCAGCAGTTCCCGGTAAAAAATTTCGCGCGATGGCGCATCCATGCCGAGATAAGCTTCATCCAGAATGGTAACCGGCGACCGGCTGGCGAGGCCGATGCATACGTTAAAAGCGGACTGCATGCCTTTGGAGAGCTGCTTCAGCTGTTTATCCAGGGGCAAATTAAATTTGCGGGCAAGCTCCAGGGCATAAGCCGTATCAAAATGGGGGCGGTACCTGGCAACGGATTCAATCGCGGCCTTGACCTTGTCCGTCTCCTCTTTATAGTCGACATCGTAGATGAAGGAAACTTCCCTCATGATTTTGGCATTTTCGAAGGGCTGCTCGCCGCCAATCGTAACCGATCCCGACGATGGTTCGCGAAATGAAGCCAGGATCGACAGGAGCGAGGTTTTGCCTGCGCCGTTGCGACCGAGGAGACCGTAAATTTTGCCGGCCGGGAGACGGAGGGAAATATCGCGGACGGCTTCGACGCTGCCGTATGTCACCGATACCCGATCTAACTGTACATCAAGATTCATGGGGGTCACTTCCTTTTAACTGGGTTATGATTTGAACAAGCTCATCCGTGGACAAACCGAGTTTGTCCGCTTCCTGTACCATAGGCACCACATAATGTTCCGCAAATGCACTCTTTCGGGTCCGGAGCAGCATTTCCTTGGCCCCCTCAGCAACAAACATGCCGACACCTCGCTTTTTATAGATGAGTCCGGAATCAACCAGCAGGTTGATGCCCTTCAACACCGTAATGTGATTGATTTTGTAAAATTGGGACAGCTGCGTCGTGGAAGGAACCTGTTCACCTTCAAGCAATTGGTCATTGACGATCTGGTCCTCGATCTTTTCCTTGATCTGGATGAACAGGGGCCTATTATCTGGATGCACGGTACCGCTCAATAAGAATCACCACCTTGCCTTCATTGTCCTGTTAAGGTTATATGCTTATATATATGACTATATAACCAAAATGTGAACGGCATGTCAAGCATTTGGTTGAACATCACACCTTCATCGAGACGCTTTAACAGCGAACAACGTCAAAAAAGACCGACCAGAAGGATCTGGTCGGCCTTGATTTATTTACCTGATGCGTTAGTCATATTGGAGTATAGCTAAAGTATGCTATGCGTACCTCGATGCTCAATAAAAACAAATAACAATCTCATTTCACTTGGCTTCCGAATACTCGGAAGCGTCCATGGGAGGGAGCTTTCCCCGTTTCAAATCACGGATCGACAATCCAAAATCGATTTGCAAATGCGGATAATCCGGAAAGTTGGCCCAATCTCCGCCCCACTGGAAGCCTAAATCTTTTGCAATCTCCACGACTTCCATCCAGTCGGCCTTGCCGTTTCCGTTCCCGTCGTATTCCATATCCCAGATGACGCTGCCATCCTTCAGCCTCAGCGCAAAATCAATGGCGAGCCCGTAGTTGTGAAGAGATTCCCCGGCCTTGGCATTCGTCACGATGTTGCCCTCGGTGCTGCGGCCCTGATTGTAGATGCGGGTCTGCTCTTCGTGGCTTCGGTAACCGTCCGTTATGACAATCGTGATCCCTTTTTTCCTGGTGAGACGAACAAGCTCATTCTTTTGCTGCAGTACATAAGGGTGGAGCTGGGTGATTTCAGGGGTTTCTTTGCTATTAAAATCAAAATCGAGATCGTTGATAAATCCGGGTATGGCGGTTTGCAGCTGCATGTAGAATATGGCGAGCAATAAGGCAACAACAAGGAAAAGCGTCGTTTTTTTGCGTTTGATCATGCGGACTCTTTAATCTACCTACTTTCATATGATGACTTACTCTATTATATCGGCATCCCGCCCCGCATTCCAGCAGACCGGATATCACGCCCAGATACCGGAATGAATAGCAATCCATGGTTTATCGCATCCTAGTTCATAAAAAGGACTTGGTCCGGAAATGGGGAATGACGAATGAGCAATATTCAAAACATGTCGATGAGACTCAATCAGCTATCCAGCCAATTGGCTGCTGCAGGGCAGAACGGCCGCATGGACGAAGCCCTGATGATCGTGAACGAGCTCGGCGGGATCCGCACCGAGCTTCAGAATGCGCAGGCTGCGGTCACGCCGGAAACTTCTTCCGCCGTGCGCCAGGAGCTGGTGAACTGCAGGATGGTGCTGCATGGGATGATGGGGGCGGCGCAGGATATCCGAACCGCTGCGGCGGAGCAGTACCGTCAGGTGCTGGGCGAGAATAAAACGATGTTCGAGCAGATGGACGAGGCCGCGCAGCAGAGCGAGTATGCGCAAGCCTATCAGTATCGCCAGCTGTTCAAGCAGATGGATCAAGTCAGCCAGCAGCTGCATCAGCTGGATGGCTCGATGCTGGACGCGGGGTACCAAATGGAGCGGGCGCAATCGGCCGACGGCAGCCTGAACGGGGCAGTGGCTATCGAGGAACTGACTTCAAGCACGGACGACAGCGGAACGATGATGTAAGCATGCTTGGAAGGATCGCGGGACCGAAGCGACTAACGGCTGCGGAAGAGAAAGAGCTGCACAAGAAGGGTGAGCCAAAGGAGGGGCCTTGGCTCACCCTTCTTTTTCCTTATGAGGAGAGGATCCATCCCATACCGGGCATGCAAGGACAACTGCTCATTCCTGCTGCAATAAGCTGGATCGCAGCTGTTCGAGGTAAGTCTCGACAGCCGTCCGATTCATTCGGTAGTAGATGCGGTTTGCCCGCTTTTCCATCATGACAAACCCTTGTTGTATAAGTGCGTTCATATGATGCGAGATGGTAGCCGTGGTTAGATTCAGCCGGTCTGCCAGTTCCGAACCGTACGCCGGCTCACGGTAAATCGACTTCAGAATCGCAAATTTGCTGGCATCGCTCAGCATTTTCAACGTTTTGCATATCTTCTCGTCTGAGATGACCCGGCTAACCGCTTCTTGAAGAGCTTCAAAGAGAATGCCGATATACAGCGTTTCTATTGAATTCTCGCTTTTTTGAGGATGGAGCGTGACCATATTGAAGCCCATGATCTGCGGGACGATTCGGATTTCCTTATCGTCCATGAGATTGATTTGGAATCGGTTATTGATGTACTCCAGCGGTTCGGTTTGAACCACTTGATGGTATCTTGCCGCAAAGCGCTCCAGCAGAGGCTCTAGCAAGGGCAATTGTTCCTCGTACAGGGCCATGGCCTGTTCAAGGATGCTCTGCAATTCCTGCATGTACATATCAAAGTTCTGATATAAGAGATGCAGTGTCCATTTCTCCTGAACGTCCAGTTCGAGTCCGTCAATCATGTTGGTCAGATCGGCATCGGTATGAGTCGCTTGGCATTCGCGGCTTTCGGCATCCCCCATAAATAATCGGACGAGAGACTCCGCGTACTTGCGCCGCCGTTCATCCTGCATGACAGGGGACAGCCGAAGAATATTCGCATTCGTACCCGCTGAGCGGAGATATTCATCCAATAGCAGCTTGGCGCAGCACCAGCCCGCCTGTCCCCGGCTTTCGAAGAAAAAAGCCATGCGATCAGGCGCTGCTTCCAGTTGGCCATGCACCAGCTCTCCTATCTCGATGATGGGGTCGAAGGTTTGCAATAGGTCCGGCGAGTCCAGATTATATTTCATCGTGAGTTCATTCTTCACGGACCGGGTGTCTTCATGATTCGTATACCGATAGAGCAATTCGATGCATTCACGGGGAATATCCGGCCTTGCCAATACCGTTATGTTCATGGGATAACTCCTTTACAGCTGGCGTAATGTCTTTATGAAGAGCATACCAACAAACAATATGATTGTAAAAATACCAGTGGCGACAAATAGCTGTTCAAGGGTTATAAACGTCATCGCGGTGGCGACGATCAGCGAACCGAGCGGAATGGTTGAGCTTGCGATCGCGTTAAAAATGGCACCGGCGCGAGACAAGTAGGATTCCTCAATGTGTTCCATGAAGGATACCCCGATCACCGTTTCCACGAAGGAAGCAAAAAAACCGAATATCAGCATGGTTGAAGCCAACATGACATAGGTCAGCATGACTTGTCCGGAATAGTGCGATATCCAGAACCATACCAGATAACAAATTCCAATGAACGTCCCGCCAGTGATGAACAGAATGCGGGCAGAGAAATGTTTTCTTAAGTAAGGGAACAAGAAGGCACCGATGCCAAGACCGATCGTTGAGGAAATGCCCGCAACGGACAACCCCTTGGCGGACAGTCCTAACACTCCCGTCGTGTATGGAGCCATCATGGAGTTAATGGGAATCAGGAAGATGCCCATGATGCCGCCTAATATGCAGACGGCGAATACGACTTTTGCCTTTCTTAGATAGATGAATCCCTCGGCCAGCGCATGGAGATAGCTTTTCAGATCCGGCCGAATCGGGCTCCGCTGCCATGTTTCCTTGCTGTTGATGCCCAGAATGAAGAGGGCGGACAGTAAAAAGGTGACGGCGTCGATCATAATAGCCACTCCAAGGCCGAATAATCCGATGATGGCTGCGGCAGCGCCAAGACCGGCTAACTCCACGATTTTCTTGATGGTTGAATTTAAGGATATGCCATGGGTATATAAGGCTTTATCAAGCACTTGGGGAATGATGGCTAACCCGGCGGGAATACGAAGGGATTCCAGCGTGGAATTGATGAACGTAAGCACAAGCAGAATCCAGGGCTGAAGCAGATCAAGCATAAGCAGGACGGCAGTGACGCCTACAGTCACTCCACGTCCAATATCCGCAAGGATCATGATGGTTTTCTTGTGAAGTCTTTCAACGATGGCGCCTGCAAAGGGTTGAAACAGGATGGAAGGGAGTGCATTGATGCCGAAAATGACGGCTACCCATGAGGCGGAACCGGTAAGCTGGTATACCATCAAGGAAAAAGCAATCATGTCGATGGAATCGCCGAACCGGTTCACGGCATTGGCCATCATTAACTTCAGATACTCCTTTTGGGATGACAGATCCCGATAACGAATCACTCGAGCGTTTTCTTGTATGATCATCATCTAACCACCTTTCTAGATAGAAGTAAAACACAGTTGTTAGATGATGGTCAATTATTATTTTAGATGATTATCTAAAGATTCGTTATCGTAAAATAAAAAATAAACGGAGTCAGCCATGGGCTTGACTCCGTTTATTATTTCATTCCGGATCTTGTATGTTCTTATGCCTTCCGCCATTCCCCGACAGCTTTGCTCAGGCGGGACAACGCCTCCTGAACGGTGGCGCGCGTGCAGGCCAGGTTCATGCGCATGAAGCCTTCGCCTTCCTTGCCGAAGGCTGCGCCGCTGTTCAAACCGAGCTTCGCTTCTTGGACGAGGAAGCGGTTTAGCTCTTCGTGGGACATGCCCATGCCGCGGAAATCAATCCACAGCAGGTAGGTGGCTTCCGGCATAACCACCTTCAGCTCGGGCAGATGTTCCTGTGCATATTGGGCTACCAGCTCCATGTTCCCGCGGATGTAAACCAGAAGCTCATCCAGCCACGGTTCGCCCTCACGGTAAGCAGCCTCGGTGGCGGCCGCACCCATCGGCGTAATGGAGCCGATGGCGTAACGGTTCAATATTTTGCGGAATTTGCTGCGCAGCTGCGCATTCGGGATGATGATGTTCGCCGTGTTCAGGCCGGCGATATTAAACGTCTTGCTAGGCGCGGTACAGATGATGGAACGCTCGGCGGCATCCTCGGACAGCGCGGCGAACGGCGTGTGCGCGCCGGGTTCAAACACCAAATCTGCATGGATTTCATCCGATACGACAAGCACGTCGTATTGCTGGCAGAGGGAAGCCAGACGTTCCAGCTCCGCTCGGCTCCACACCCGGCCCACCGGATTGTGCGGACTGCACAGAATGATCATTTTGACATGGCCGGTGGAAAAGCTCTTCTCCAGGTCCTCGAAATCCATCGTGTAATCCCCCTCTTCGCTAAGAAGAAGCGGATTATGCACCAACTCGCGGCCATGTTCTTGAACGACGCTGTAGAACGGCGGATAGACCGGCGTCTGGATAACGACTTGATCGCCCGGCTCGGTGAACGCATCCACGATAAGGCTGAGAGCCGGAACAACGCCCGGACAGAATTGAATCCACTCCTGCTGTATGCTCCAGCTGTGGCGTTTCTTCATCCAGTCGCTAATCGCTTCACGGTAAGAGTCGGACGGGAACGTATAGCCGAATACGCCATGCTCCACCCGTTTATGCAGCGCCTCTACAACGGCGGGCGGCGCGGCAAAATCCATGTCGGCCACCCACATCGGAAGCGCGTCCGGCACGCCGAAGACGGTGGGGACATTGTCCCATTTCTGACAGTTGGTGCAGGTGCGGTCAATCGCAAGATCAAAATTCATATGTAATTCCTCCTAGCTGAGATAAGTTAGTCTTTAGGCTATGAATTTGGCCAGGGTGATAAGGCCGGTAATCGTAATTACGTTTAGTATGGTCGATATAAGGACAGTTTGTGCAGCAAAATCAGGCTCATTCTGATATTCTTCCGCCAGGATGGACGAATTGACGCCAACGGGCATGCCGGAAGCGATGATGAGCGCTTGCGCCGGAACGCCTTTTAGCCCGAGCAGCAGCACGATCAGAATGCCGATAGCCGGCGCGACCAAGAGACGGAGCAGGACGCTCAGGTAAACATCGAGCCGGCGCAGGCGCAGCGGATATTTAATGATCTGTGCCCCGAGCGTCAGCAGGGCGATCGCCACCATGGACTGGTCCGCATAGGTCAGCGGCTGCGAGATAAAGACCGGGAGCGGCAAGGCCAGGGCATGCAGCGCAATGCCGATGACGAGGGCATAGGGGACGGGCATTTTCAGAAATCCGATCATGGCCTGTTTGTATAATCCCTCCGTCTTGGCTCCCTGAATGGAAATAACTCCGTACGTAAACGTAAGGAGGCTTTGAAAAGACATGATCAGCGCTTGCACCGAGCCGGCCATCGGATCTCCCTTGAAGGCCAGATCATTGATCGGAAGGCCGTAGTTTCCCGAATTATCCAGCAGGAGGCTGTTGGTAAATGCGGCTCTCATCCCCCGGTTGAACTTGCGCTGCTTGGCAACCAGCATGCTGATCAGGTAGAGGACGCCGATATAAAGCGCATAAAATAACGCCACCATGCCCAGAAGCTGCGGTGACATCTTGGATTCGTACATACTCATAAATACGGCTGCAGGCGTAATGTAGTAAAAGTTGATTTTGGCGAGTGTGTACAAATCGAGCTTAAAGGCATATTGCATAATAATGCCGAAGCCTATCAGGACAAAGATGGGAAGTACCACTTCAAGTAAAATGTCGGCGATCATGCTGTTGTCATCTTCTTTCCATGAGTATAGCTTGGTAATGGTCTGGCTGTGCGTATGACGCCATGTCATTATATCATGACAACGGATTGTTGACACTTGATTCCGCATGGAAAAAAGAACAAAGCACGCGCATCTTGCCGGGCCTTTAAGCGAAACGTTCTTGACTTCATCGGAACCTTGCCTTGGGGGAAGGGTTGCGCAGGATTCGCTGGCGCAAACCATCGCATTACACGCAAGCTGCATGCAAAAAGGGTGTTCCTTGGCCCCTGACCAAAGAACACCCTTGAATTGGTTATTGCAATGGGAGCGTCTGTCGACGCGTCCTTATTGCGGGTTGGTAGTCCAAATCCCCGCGGATTTGACGAATACCCGCTGCGGCAGCTTGAGCGCCGCCAGCACAAGCTCGGCTACGTCTTCCGGCTGCATCATCCGGTCCTCGTCCCCGATCTTCAGGCCGGCATTGACGGCGAGATCCGTGTTCACGGTGCTCGGAGTCAGCGCCGTCACGCGGATGTTGTGCTTGCGGACCTCCTGCAGCACGGCTTCGGTCAGTCCCATCACGGCAAATTTCGAAGCGTTATAGGCTGAGCCCGTGGCGAAGCCGCGTTCTCCGGCCGTAGAAGAGATGTTGATGATGTCTCCTTGGTTATGCTCGATCATGCCGGGCAGCGCTGCACGCGTCATATAGTACGTCCCCATCAGATTCACGTCGACGATACGCTTCCAGGCTTCCGGTTCCATTTCCAGCAGGTTGCCGAACTGGGCGATGCCCGCGTTGTTGATCAGAATGTCCACCGAGCCCAGCTCCATGTTTACCGCCGCGAAAGCAGCCTCTGCCTCGCTCTGCACGGAAACGTCGGCCACCGCCGCGACGGCTCTGACACCATACTGCTCGGCAACCAGGGCGCTCAGCGGCTCCAGGTCTGCTGCCGTACGGGCGACGAGTCCAACGTGCACGCCTTCCTTGGCAAGTGCGATGGCCAGGGCGCGCCCAATCCCTTTGCCTGCACCCGTGATGAGGGCTGTTTTATTTTTCAGGCTCATGTACATTCACTCCTTCATATTGATAAAAAATATGGTTTCGTTGACCAGTATACCCTGTACCATCCGCAACTACCAAATGTCCGCGATCCACCCTTAACAATTTGTTATAATCGTAGCAGCGAAACCAAGATAAACTTGTTCATTTTTATTACAGGATGGAGGAACAACCTATGCTGCAAACGCTGAATATCATAACCGCGTTTCGTCAGGGGGATGAATCGGCTGCGGGAACGCATCCATGGCTAATGAAGCTGATATCGGCCGAGGAACGAATCGTCAATCTGGAACGGATCACGTCCATCGGGCAATTGGCCCACGCCAACCCCGTGCTGGATTATGTAGAACGCACATTGAAGATACTGGATTCGCTGCCTGTTTCCTATTGGATCAAAGAGCTGCTGGAAGAAGTCCTGGTGTGGGCGGAAACGGCCAAGGGCGGAACGATGAGGGATCGCCTGCGCTGGCAGCAGTCGGGCATCCATTTGTTCCTGCATAATATCGGGTCCGCGCAGCTGTATGAAAGACATATCCGGCAAGGCAGGGGAACCCTGTCACCGCACGAAGAGATGGTACATACTCTCATACTTACCCATGGACTGCTCGGGCAACACATCCGGGGGGAAGTCGCCTTCGAGGAGAACCTGCCGCTGATTAAGCTTATGGAGGAAGGACGGTTGACCGAAGATGAGCTGATCCGGCTGCTGATCCCTTTGAATCACTGCATCATTGCTGCCGTATCGGAGGAGCTTTGGCATTCCGTTGAGGAAGAAATCAAACAGCTGATTCGCAAGCTTGCCGAAGGGAGCGTCCCGGATCGTTGGACTTACGAGGAAAGGCTGCGCCGCCTTCGGACCGCTTCCATTGCCCGGGGGGAAGATTTCGACAGGCAGTTTCAGGAGATTCGGAGGCAGACGGATCTGCCTGCTGCCCTGCATGGGTTTCAGGACATGACGCTTTGGTATGTGGAAGCGGCCCTGCAGGATTTCTCGTTGGAAGAGTTCGTGAAGGTTCTGCTGCTGGCTCTCCATTCGGAGAAGCAGAGCCCGGAGGATCGATTGTCTTCGGATTCGGTGAGCCACCTGAGCTTTGAGCCGCTGATGAACGATATGTATTACGATTACAAAGGCGTCAAGAAGCTGAACGTGTACAAGAAAAGAATGATCGAGCAATATTTGCGCCAGACGGATTGGGAGGCCTGCCTTCGCGGGCAGGCGATTGCCAACCCGCATCTGCGCCACCGCATCGAACGAAAGCCGGAGCTGCCGGATACGGTATTCTTTACCTTCGAATTCTCGCAGGCCGCGGAGAAATTAATTGAATTTTGCATCGAGGCGGAGAAATCCCCGCTCTACGAGAAGGCAGTGCTGCTGCTGTTTGATCTGTTTGGCCTGAGGCGGGATGCTTATGACCGGTTTCATAATGAAGAGAATTATTTAAACGATATGAACAGCGCGGGAGATTACAAGAAAGTGATTCTGGATTATATCACGGGAACGGCGGTGCTGGATATCGGTCCCGGAGGCGGCGTGCTGCTTGACTTGATCGAAGAACGGCTCCCGCATGCGCGTCCCGTCGGGATCGATATCTCCTCGAACGTGATCGAAGCGCTGGAAAAGCGCAAACGCTTGGAGCACAAAGCATGGGAAGTTCTGAAGGGGGACGCGCTGAATCTCAGGGACTATGTGAAGCCCGGAAGCGTCGATACGGTCATCTTCTCCTCGATATTGCACGAGTTGTATTCGTACATTGAGACGGACGGTTCGCGCTTCAATACGGCGACCGTGGAGGCAGCTTTGCTCAGTGCCTATGAAGTGCTTGCACCCGGGGGCCGCATTATTATCCGTGACGGGATCATGACCGAGCCCGAGGATACCTGGAGAAGGATCCGTTTCCATGAGGCCGACGGCATGGAATGGCTTAACCGGTATGCCTCGGATTTCAAAGGCCGGGTCATATCCTACGAGCAGCTGGCTGACGCGGAGGTGCGCATGCCTGTCAACGATGCGATGGAGTTTCTGTATACCTATACTTGGGGTGCCGAAGCGTATGTTCATGAAGTGCAGGAGCAGTTCGGATATTTCACGCCTACGCAGTTTGCGGAATGCATCCGCAGAACGCTGGGTCCCGAAGCGCTGATCCGCGTGCAGCAGCATTATCTGCAGGAAGGATATGCCGAGGCATTGGCTGACCGCATCGAATTCATGGATGAGGATGGGAAGGCGGTAACTTTGCCGGACAGCACCTGTCTTTACGTGATCGAGAAGCCGGCCCGTCCGTAATGGCCATACCCTGCTGTAACGTATAAAAAAAAGAGGACCGGAACGCAGCTATATTTCAAGCGTGCGTCGGTCCTCTTTCGCATGTTGTTTGGTAAGCCGTCCGGATTCTGTGCTCATTCACAAGCGAGGAAGGAAAATGGTTCGCTGACAGCAGCGATTATCCCCAAAAAGCTATTCCTGCTTTTCGGGATCCGGATAATCCTTCCCGAGCGTATCGACCGTCACTTTCTTCATGACGGGCACTTCAAGCGGCTTGTCCATCTGATCCCGCTCCAAGCCCACGATTTCCTCAGCCGTTTCCATGCCTTCGATGACCTTACCGAAGGAGGCGTACTGGGCATCCAGCGAAGGCGCGTCCGCGACCATAATGAAGAATTGCGACCCGGCGGAGTTTGGATCCTGCGCCCGCGCCATGGATAATACACCTGTCGTATGCTTCAGGTCATTCTGAAACCCGTTGGACGTAAATTCTCCGGCGATCGCGTAGCCGGGTCCCCCCGTGCCGTTTCCGTCAGGATCGCCTCCTTGAATCATGAAGCCGGGGATGACGCGGTGAAAGCCTGTGCCATCGTAAAACCCTTGTTCCACCAGAGAGATGAAATTGTTCACCGTATTCGGCGCAACCTCCGGGTAAAGCTCAAGCTTTATCGTTTTGCCGTTCTCCATTTCAATCGTGACGATGGGGTGGCTGGCGTTCGGGTCCGGCACGTTCTGCTTGACCTCGGCTTCCTTCGGCGGTTCCGCTTCGGGCGCCGCGGCGCCGTTCGTCGAACCTGTTCCGCCGCCTGCGCCGCTTTCGGTTTCCTTGTCATTCTGGCCGCATGCCGTCATCACGAACAGCAGCGCAAGGATGACGAGTAGGGCCGGCATCCAGCGTGTTCTGCGTTTCAACATCATTGACTCCTCCTGTGCTTTGCCTTATCAGGTCTTAAGCATGTAATCTGTATCATATTTTATCACAGGTTGGACAAGTACTGAAAATCGAAATAGCGGAGTATATATTAAGGAAAACGTATCGACGTAACGTCATAGAAGACCGACCGCGTGTAGAGGATGTTTTCCTTGCGATTAATGAATCAAGGCCAGCGGCTCAGAATGCAAAAAATAAGCTCCCGAACCTGTACAAGTCCGGAAGCTTCAGGAAATGGAGAGCATTGTACGTCACTACTTGACAGGAAATATGCCCTCCACTTTGTTTAGAGGAAGCAGAATCCGCGAACGGTTCTTGTCCTTGGCAAGCAATTCGATGAAATCGGCTCCGATTCTGACAAGCCGGATCCGGTCAAAGGCGCCGCGGGTTGGGAAAGTGGTCCGCACCCCAACCCGCACCGTTTTGCCCGGCGGCTTGACATCGAATACCCGAACCGAGTTGAGACTGGACGGCACAAAAAGCTCGCCCTGCACCTTGATGAAATTTTTCGGGAATACCCGCTGCAGCCGTCCGGGTTCCAATCCGGTGTTCGGCGCGTTGATTTCCACCAGATGTCCGGTCAACGAGGCTAGTCGCTGCTGCAGGGTGATCTTATGTCTGCAGGGATGGATCGGCAATCCTTTCATATGAGGCATCATCCTTCCAGGGTCGTATGGTGTAGTGTATGTTGGAAGGTATGGCATGGGTGAAAGAAGAGGTCCACGATTCCTGCCCGGTGTTGTTTAGGATGACGGAGGATTTCCGCGGTTACTCGTATCACTGCCATCCGGCTTCTCGTGTTTGATGCTGTCGGGTATCGGAATGCTGTCCGGATAGGAATCCTCGACAAACAGGCCGAATTCCTCATCGATGTCGCGTTCGGTCACTAAACGGTGCTTCTCGTCAGGTTGTTTCTTCATCGGCTGTTCCTCCTATGAAATCGAATCTTTGAAATGAACGGCTGGTATAAGAACTGATAGCTTGACCCATACTGTTTTACTATAAAGATGGTTGTATGGGAGGCGTAGGCATGGAAAGAAAGGGCAACATATTAACGGCACTCATATGGGGGACCCTGATCGGCATCCTGCTGTGGATGTCATTTCTTGGCTGGCTGGATATCATATTCGGAAAATAGAGGGATCGTACAGATGCTAGTATAGGACCCGCCTTCCTTTAAGGAGAGGCGGGTCTTGCAGGTTTTAGTCGTCCTCGCCATTGCTGCCGTTCAGCAGATCGGTTCCGTGCATCTGTTCCGTCGGAGGCGCGGCGGGATCCACGGGGCTGTTGGCCGCAATCGCGTCCGCGTCCGGCACATCCTCCAAGGGCGTATACTCCTCTTCACCCGAAGGGTAATTCATAAAAATGTCCTGATTCAAAAAGGCGGTACCGCTGCCTGACAACGCTGCGTCGGCTGCGACTCTCTGCTCCGTATCGCCGGTATACTCGGCGATGACCTCGTCACCCGGACGAGTTGGAGGCTCACCCTCGATGGCCCGCCATTCCGGGTCCGTCGCATCATCCGCGACATCGCGAATAACCGTTTCGTCGGCGGTGCGGTCCAGCCGCACCTCGTCGGCTTCTCCGGCATCGGATGACAAGGTTAACCGCTCATCGGCAAGGGTCCGCTGATCCGGATCGGCGCCGGTAGCTTCCCATGCATCGATGGCGCTGTGATCGGGGTTCATCCGCTCCTCCGGTTTTGCATCCGCAGGAGCCGCTTCATTCTGATCGTACGCGATATGATCCGCGTCTTCGCTGCTTAGGCTCTGCTCCGTATAGGTGTTGACGTCTCTCAGATCGTCTTGCGGAATCAAATCCGTATCCTCGACTTTCCGTTTGGCCTCGAATTCCAAATATGTCAAATCTGCCAGCGTATTCCGATTGTTTTCGTCTCGCATGGTGTCCATCTCCTTCCTTGATTTCAATTACAATAGGTTTCTATACTTCGACTTTACCCGCTGAATCAAGAATGAATCCCGAAACATTCAGGTTATGATAAACCAAGCAAGCTCTATCTTTCCCTGTCGGATGACGTATTATGAAAATTTTCAAATAAGAAAAATAGACGAAACACAAGATAAATGAGAGAAAATGAATGATTTCGTGGATGATTTCCCTTAAATTGAACAATGAAATTTTAAAATGATCCCGTTATAATCGAAAAAGCGACTAACGGACCGGGACAATTCTGAGAGTGGATTGTCAACAACTAACAACAGAACAGGAAGTGATCAGGACTTTGTTTCAATGGATTAGACAAGGCTTCTTTGGCAACTCGCGCAAAGATATTTTATCGGGTCTGACGGTAGCGTTCGCTCTCATCCCGGAAGCGATCGCCTTCTCCATCATGGCAGGCGTTGATCCGATGGTGGGACTCTATGCGTCCTTCGTGATTGCCGTCAGCATTTCGTTTTTCGGCGGCCGTCCCGGCATGATCTCGGCGGCGACAGGGGCCATGGCGTCATTGATGGGACCGCTTGTGGCTATGCACGGGATCGAGTATTTGTATGCGGCAACGATTCTGACAGGAATCTTGCAAATGTTGATGGGAGCGCTCAAGTTCGGACGTTTTATCACGTTTGTTCCCCAGCCGGTCATCACCGGCTTTGTGAATTCCCTGGCCATCATCATTTTTCTGGCCCAGCTTCCGAATTTCAAGGGCGAATCGTGGCCGATGTACTTGATGGTGATCGGCACGCTGCTGATCATTTATTTATTGCCGCTGGTAACCAAAGCGGTTCCATCGGCACTCGTTGCGATCATCGTGATGACGATCGTTGCGGTTTGGTTCAAGGCCCCGGTGCAAACGGTCGGGGACATGGGCAACATCACCCAGGCACTGCCGTTCTTCCACATTCCGAATGTAACCGTGAGTTTGGACATGATCATGACGATATTGCCTATTTCCCTGGCTCTTGCTGTCGTCGGGATGACGGAATCGCTGCTTACCGCGTCGCTCGTGGATGAGATGACCGAGACGGGCAGCGACAAGAACCGGGAAATCCGCGGTCAGGGCGTTTCCAACGTGATCACCGGATTCTTTGGCGGCATGGCGGGCTGCGCCATGATCGGACAGACGGTGATTAATGTGAAATCGGGAGGGCGAACCCGGTTATCCACCTTGGTTTCCGGCGTGTTTCTGCTGTTCCTCATCATTGTGCTCGGGGATGTCGTGAAACAGATTCCGATGGCGGCGCTTGTCGGGGTCATGTTTATGGTTTCGATCGGCACGTTTGAATGGGGATCGCTTCGCACGCTTCACCGCGTGCCGTTAGGCGATGCCATCGTCATGCTGGCAACGGTCATTATTGTGGTAGCGACTCATAATCTGGCCATCGGGGTCATGATCGGGATTATCTTAAGCGCCCTGAATTTCGGGTGGAAGATGGCCAAAATTCACGCCGTGCCCCATATGCAGCCGAACGGCACCAAGGTATATGAAATCCGGGGACAGCTGTTTTTCGGAACGATGATGTATTTTGTAAATCTGTTTGACGTGAACGATGATCCGGAATATGTCGTGATTGATTTTTCCAAATCCCATGTATGGGATCAGTCAGCCACGAATGCCATTTCGAAGGTATGGCATAAGTACAAGGAAGCGGGGAAAGACCTCACGCTCATAGGGTTGAACGACGAAAGCCAGCGGATGGTCGATAAAGTCGGCCTTGCTTCAAACTCTACGCATTAGAAGCATTAGTCATTGTGCTGTAAGCAGGTGTGCTCAATAGAGGTAAGGTTTGTCAGATGAAAAACATGCCAAATGAAGAAATGGCGGTGCTCAAGGATATGATCCTTGCACCGCCATTCTTGCTTTTCGGCCGGTTGTCGCTATGAACGTAAATAAAATTTTACAAACGATACCTGGCATTTCATGTTATATTGATTGTAAATGAACACGAAGTTTGTCGAATCGGCAAAGGATGGAGAAGAATACGGATTTATATTGACAATAACGGTTAGAGGTGCTGACTAGATGAAGGATATGCCCAAATCCATATTCCTGCTTCTGCTGGTCGTGCCGCTGCTGCTAATTATATCGATTTTATCACCGGGACAATCGGATGCTGAGCGTGCTCATACCGTGATACCTGATTGGCAGTTTATGTGGGATAACGAACAACAGGAGGTTGTTTCGCCAGCCGGCATTCGGAATTCAAGCGGTTGGCTGACAGGGACACCAGAGAACAAAGAACCCCCAAAGTCAGATGGGGTATCTTCAGCATGGAATCGTTTTACCCTGCCTGACCTTCCTTGGAAACAATCGGCCATTATGATTGACCGGATCAAGGGGCAGGATGTTCTGGCTTTCTTGAACGACGAACCAGTGTATGAAGCCAAGCGGGACTATATGTATACGAATCATTCGCTGCTGCTTCCTTTTCATCCTGATGATGCCGGCAAAACCGTTTATATATGGACAAACGGTTCTAGCGATATGACGTTAGGCATCGATAGCGAGATCATGCTCGGCGAGTATGATGATCTGCGTAGAGGTTTTATCAAGAAGGATCTGGAGGATTTTATATTAGGCAGCTCCTTTTTGTTTATTGCGGTGGTCATGTTCTTCTGCTGCTTGTTCCTTCCGAAGCATACGGTATCCAGCTGGCTGTCCCTGAGCGTGATCATTCTGGCAAGCGGAGCCTTGCTAATTACGTACTCGCCGTTCCTGTACACCTTTTATGGCGAACTCGGCAGTGTATGGGTCTCGGTATTCGATATTTCGCTTTTCACCGTTTTGCCGGCGCTGTATTTCTATTTCGAGAAAATCTACGGACCCGGTCCCTACCGGCTCATTCGCTACGGCCGAAGAATTCAGATGGCCTACTCCGGGATCTGCCTGGTCTTCCTTGCGGTACATGTTCTGAGCCATCATTCGTTTTATGATATGTACTATTTCTTCTCCGTGAAGATTCTCGGCGTCCTGATTATCCTGCAGATGGTGCTGCTGATCGGTACCACGATTCTGTACGCTGCCAAGCGTAACAAGGACGCTTATATTTTTACAGCCGGCTTCGGCATGATGGCGATAGCGACGCTCGGAGATATGCTGGCCTTCTATTACCATGACGGGCATTATGAGCTCTTTCTGTGGAAATGGGGCGTTATCGGCCTGATCGTCTCCCTGATCATATTGCTGGGCCGTAAATTCGCCCGAAGCCATGAGCAAGTGCTGCAATATTCCCGAGAGCTGGAGATGTTTAATCACGAACTTCAGCGATCGGAGAAAATGGAGATCATCAGCGAGCTCGCCGCTTCGGTTGCGCACGAGGTTCGAAATCCGCTGCAAGTGACGCGCGGCTTCATGCAGCTTCTGGCCGAGAACTCCAAGCAGACGGAAAAGGAGTATTTTGGCTTGGCGCTGAAAGAACTGGACCGGGCTTCCGGGATCATCACGGATTTCCTCACGTTTGCCAAGCCTGAATTGGAGCATGAGATCAGGCTGAACGTGTATGAGGAGCTGAAGCATGTGAAAGGCATTCTGCTGCCGCTTGCGAATCTGAGCGGGGGCACGATCGAACTGGATGACGCCAAGGAATTATACATCACCGGCAATTCATCCAAACTGAAGCAAGCGATGATTAATATCGTCAAGAACAGCATCGAGGCACTGGATGGAGAAGGGACTATTCGTATCTGGGCCTATGCCGAATCTGATGAAGTCGTGATTCACATCCAAGATGACGGCATTGGAATAGAAGCTGGGGATCTGGAGAGGCTGGGCGAGGCGTATTTCTCGAATAAGTCGAAAGGGACGGGGCTTGGCCTGATGGTCACCTTCCGGATCATCGAAGCGATGCGAGGAACCATTCATTTTATCAGTGAAAAAGGAAGCGGTACCGAGGCGATCATTCGCTTTCCGTCCGTTCCTGATTCCGTGGAAGTTTAGATTTCCAATCAAGAGAGATGCCGCGTGCATCTCTCTTTGTTATATCAATAATAGAAAATTTTATCATTTTTCCGAAAATTAGAAGGTGGAAGGTTTTGTCGCAGCGAATAACACAGTAAGAGAATCACCCATTATAATGTTTGAGGTGCGTCCATGAGGTCTGGATGGAGAATCGCTGTGTTCCTGATCATCGTTATAGCTTTTAGCCAGGGGTTACCCGGGCTTGTCTTTGCCACCGAAGAAACGGCAGCTCGGGCAGCGATTAAGGAGTGGAGAATCCTTTGGTCCGAAACCCGTGGGGTACCGGACAGCGTACCGGCCCACAGGGATGACTGGCTGGTAACTTCGACCGGAGCTTCGACGCCTTCCAAGCCGCATGCCAAGGCATCCGCATGGATTCAAATGAAGATTCCCGAGATATCATCGGCATCCCCCGGCATTTTAATTGACAAGCTGCACGGACAGCAGGTTGCGGTATATGCGGACCATGAGAAGATTTACGAATCTACCCGTACGTACAATTATGAGCTGAACTACATTTTGCTTCCCCTTCACCAGGACTTACTCGGGAAGGATCTGTACATCTGGCTGGAAACCGCGCGAGATCATGTGACGATGGAAGGGAAAATACTGGTCGGCAACTATCATGATCTGTTGAACCAGTTCGTGAAGTCGAATCTGGTGGACATCATCCTCGGGAGCGCCTTTGTTTTTATTGCATTGGTGATGCTGATCTGCGCCGTGTTCCTGAACAGAAAATATTTGATTACCGTCCTGTCATTATCGTTTATTATTTTATCCGTTGGCATACTGGTATTTACATACTCCCCGTTTCTTTATACGATTTTTGATGAATATGGAAATTTATATACTCAGTTATATGACATCTCATTATTTATTTTACTTCCTTCGTTCAGTCTCTTTTTTGAAAAAATCTTCGGCCCCGGCTGGAGGGGCGTACTGCGCAAACTTCGGAAGTTCCAGGTATTCTATTCGCTGTTCTGCGGCCTGTTCCTGATTTTCAATCAATGGGCCTCTAATCAATGGTTCGACCTGTATTATTTCTTCTCCGTTCAGGTCCTGGGTTTTGTCATGATTGTTCAATTCGTACTGCTGGTCGGCAGCTCGATGTACTATGCCGTTAAGGGAAATAAGGACGCCGTTATTTTCAACGCTGGCTTTGCGGTGTTTGCCATTGTGGGTTTGGGCGAGCTGCTGCAGTTTTTCCTGACCCGGGGCAGCTACAATCTGTTCCTCTGGAAATGGGGCATCGTCAGCTTCATCATTGCGCTGATCGTTATTCTCGGACGGCATTTTGCCAAGAATCACGAACAGATGCTTCAATACTCCAAAGAGCTTGAGATGTTCAACAATGAGCTGCAGCGTTCGGAGAAGATGGAAATCATCAGTGAGCTTGCGGCATCGGTCGCGCATGAGGTTCGCAACCCGCTGCAAGTGACGCGGGGATTCCTGCAGCTCCTCACCGGAAAAGCCCAGTCCACCGAACGGGAGTATCTGGATCTGGCCTTGGTAGAGCTGGACCGTGCCTCGGGCATCATTACGGATTTTTTAACCTTTGCCAAACCGGAATTCGGCAAAGACACGGTGCTGCGGATATCCGAGGAGTTCAAGCATATCGAAGGCATACTCGGCCCGCTGGCCCATCTGCAAGGAGGCAGAATTACCGTCGATATTCCGGAGGATATTACGATTCGGGGCAATTCCTCGAAATTCAAGCAGGCCTTTATTAACATCGTAAAGAACAGCATTGAGGCGCTGGGCGACGATGGGCTGGTTCATATCCGCTGCTACCGACAGCAAGGCCAGGTGTTTATTCATGTGGTGGATAATGGCGAGGGGATGGGACCGGAGGTGCTGGCACGCCTGGGAGAGCCCTATTTCTCGAACAAAACGAAGGGGACGGGCCTTGGCTTGATGGTGACCTTCCGAATTATAGAAGCCATGGACGGGGACATTTATTTTACGAGCAAAATAGGAGTGGGGACCGATGCCGTCATTACGCTTCCCGCGGCTTGCGAATGATTCGCTAAGCTGCGGCAGCGATGACGGTTATCGTCCCCACTCTTTTTACCTATTATCTATTTATGAAATGTCCAGGCTGTTATGTAGTGTTTACCAGATGGCTCTTTCCTTGGCTTCCGATTTGATCACGCTAGTCGGATTCGGAGGGATGACCAGATACAGCTCGCCCGGATTCTCTTCAAGCGTTCGAATCTCGATGTGGTCGGGAATCCGTACACCAAGAACTTCCTTGATCGCGGACTTTGGATCGCTGAGCAGTTTTGCCTTAAAGCTAGGATCCTCCCAGGCTTTTTGAATCAATTGTGTTTGAAAGATGGCTTCTGTCGTCATAAGAATCACCCTTTCAAATAAATTGGTTATTTTTTACTCTTAAAGAATACCATGGAACAAATATAAAATCTATTATTTTTTGTTTAGAATAGACAAATGGTAATTTAACCCGCCAAAAGACAAGGTTTTTTTGCTGTTTTCGATATGATTCGCTTCGTTCTGAAGTTCATCCACCATCGTTTGATGGAAGGAAATCAGATGCGGAGCCTCTATATCTACCGATAAGAGATGGGCATGGGTGGCAGCGGCAATTTCTGCATAAGGCTTCAGCATGTTGTTGATAAAGATGGCTTCCTGTACTTCGGATATCGTTAGAACAGCGTCCTGCGGTTGTCCCCGTTCCGATTTAATGAGGGAGAGCAGGCAGTTGTAGCTGCCATCCGCAAGATCCTGCTTCCAATCGGTCCAATCGTCCATCATCTGCAAGGTAAGCAGCACATGATTCATCACGTCGTTCGTTCGTGAAATAAGGTCCGCTTGATCCGATAGAAGAAGTGCGGCAGTGCTTCCCAGCTTTACGGGAGCCGCTTTTTTGGCAACCATGGTCCTGTCGTGCTTAAAGTAATCCTCCCGGTTTTCATGGATGACGCCTTCCGACCATTCGTGCGTATAGTGTTTGAAATAATACCAGAATTCTGAATTTGCCGGGAAGTAAGGTTGATAGGATGTGAGAAATTCGTAATACAGCAGGTTGGCAAGCGCGAGATGGTGTTTCGGATCGATGGAGGACTGGCCGTCATGAGGCGAGTCCATGATGTCGTCTTGAATGAAGTAGTATAACATGCCGATAATGTTAGCGGTGGAGAGATCACGGTATATCTCGGCGGGAAGTGCGGTCCGTTCTTTCATCCAGAAGGGAAGCAGATAGCAGATGTAATTTTTGGAACTGTCCTGCTCGAAGACGTCAAACTTTCTGAGGTATGAAAGACCGATTTGGTTCAGGGGAGCAGGGAATTCGGACAGCCTTGCTTCGCAGGCCGAGAAAGCGGCGGCAAGATCGTCCTCGAAAGGCTTGAACCAGTTCATGGAATCACCAACCTATTCAATTTTTAAGGCACACGTGCTTACTTGCTATATTAACATGAATGTTCATGGAGTTATATATTACCAGTATCATTCCATGGCGATATGTGGAAGTTTCGGCTCTGCGACGGGTTTCTTTACAAGCGGTCATTTCGGTTTCCTTGTTTGATTATGGCGGCTGGCGTTTAATTTAGGGATGTACAGCGATAACCGAAAATGACCAAATAGGAGGAATTCATATGACTCAGAAAATTGTAGGAGCTTTTCGGACGGAGCAGGAAGCAACCCGAGCTATTGAGGAACTAAAGCAGCAAGGATTCAGAGCCGATGAAATCTCTGTCATTGCCAAGGATCGCGGCGAATCTTCCCATATTCAGGACGAGACCGGAACCAAAGCGCCCGAGGGATTGGCCTCCGGAGCGGCTACCGGCGGCGTGCTGGGAGGCGTCACCGGATTGCTCGCAGGTCTCGGCGCATTGGCCATTCCGGGCATTGGTCCGATCATTGCCGCTGGGCCGATCGCGGCAACGCTGACGGGCGCCGCCGTGGGTGCCGGTGCAGGCGGGTTGGTAGGAGGCCTGATCGGTCTTGGCATTCCGGAAGATCAAGCGGAGGAATATGGGGGCTACGTCGATGAAGGGCATATTCTGGTCATGGTGGATGCCGATGAGTCGAACGGTGGCCAGGTATATGATATATTCCGGAGCAACAGCGCGCTCAATGAACACCATTACCGTGAAGAAGGTACCTACAGCGGTACAGGAGCACCGGTAGATTCGCGTTCTGAAGCGGCTGCCGCCACCGAGGATGCCGTGCCGGACCCTAACCTGTATCAAGGCTATGGCGATGGCAACGGCGGCGCCGTGAGTCCTAACATTGTTAGCCCGGATCGTGAAGAAACCACGAAGAGACGATAAGGGTTATTCTCATATGCATCATGAACGATGAACAAACCGCCCGGATTCTTCCGGGCGGTTTGTTTGCGGCGACAATCCGGCTTCACAGGGCTTGCTTGAAGTCGTGTTTAACGCTTGTTGCGCTGCATTCTCGCACCCCTCGGCCCATACCCGGGACCGCCGGGGCCGTGCCCATGTCCAGGACCGCCTGGTCCACCGGGGCCATGTCCAGGTCCACCCGGATGCCACGGTCCTGGGCCATGTCCCGGATGCCAAGGACCGTGCCCATGCCCATGCCCATGTCCGGGAAATCCGGGATACCCCGGGTAATACGGAGGAAACGGATAGACCGGCGGATAAAACGGTGGATAGTATGGATAAGGATAGTAAGGGTATCCAGGGATGAGACCCGGGATACCGAGGCTTGTTTGGGATTGAAGCCCTCTTTTCGGTTGATGACTCAAGGCCTTGCACCTCTTTCTATCAGATCGGTTACCCCATCCTATGTGGAAGCGGAGAGGAAGGGCACTTATCCTGGGAAAAATAGGCGGACGGCCACTCCTCGGGAGGCGAGTATCGACGCCGGTTTGCTTGGGATGAACGGTTTCCAAGTTAGTTAATCTCTAGCGAAAGAAAAAGGCACATAGGTCCTCCCCTGCCTTAGGGAAGGATCCGATGCACCTTTAGTTCTTCATTATATATATTGAAGGCCGGTTGCGTAAGGGAGAGGGACAGGATCGAAGGTTACGCTCCCGTTAGCCCGATACGGGGATTCCGGATCGAACAGGATGGAAAGCAAACCTTCGTCATCCAGCTCCAACGTTTCATGGCTCAGGGTAAGACGGTACGGACCATGTTCGCCGTCGGCCTGGATCAACCCCTCGGGAAGCAGAGGAGCCAGCTGACGAAGCAGCTCTGGCCCGCTTACCAAATAAATGGTTCCCTCGTTGCGAATATACTCCGGCAGGATACCGGCAGATTGGATTAAAGCGGCAAGCTCCTTATCCTGCCAAGGCAGCGGAATCGTAAGCTCTGAAAGGCTGAAGGACGCGATGGCATCGGCTATAACCAGTGCGGCCGCTTCAGGGCTTCCTCCCCACTCGACGAGGGTGGACTCCCTGGAAGGCGTCATCGTGTTTCCGGGTACGGCGATGATGGCAAAAGCGGTCAACGCCCCGCCTTCTTCGGCGACGAGCACCTGCTGCTTAAGACGGATCACGTTGGAGTATGCGCTTGCATCCAGCAGCTTGTTAAGCTCCGAAGCCGTTGTAACATATCCAGCTTCCCGCTGTTCCATCAGTCTTTGGATCTGGAACAGATCGTGCGGCTGCATGGCCCGGATGTTCACTTCTTTTCCCGTTGCAGCACGCAGCGGCTCCACAACGGCGGGAGATAGACGGAACCGGAGTGCCCGGCCGAATAAACGGCTGCCTGCCCGGGTATACAGGGATCTGCCGCCGGAAATAAGGATGAGGGATGCACCGGAGGCCTCGCCATGCCGGATGCACTGTTCCAGGAGATTGCCCGCAAGCCGTTGTCCCCGGTAATCGGAGTCCGTGCAGACGGAGCCGATGGAGAAAATATTTAATCGGGCACCGCGAGTCTGGATGGTAAACGGCACGAATCCCATGAAAGACACCAGTTTGTCCTGATCCCAGGCACCGTAGGAATGGCTGATACCCGGCGAGAATATCGGAGGGAAGGATACCCCCATGGAAGGCTGTTCCGGCTGTTTAAGAAAAATACGGTCGGACAGCTCGACGGCTTGTTGCAGTTGATCGCTTTTCATCATAGAAATGTTCACTCGATTGACGCCTCCCCTATGTATGTCGCTTGTTATTACTAGTATAAAGTCATTGGGCACGGAATTTCCAGTAAACGTTTCCTAAGGCTTTTCGGAATTGTCCGGTTGGCGGAGTTAGCCAGCCCTGGATCGAAGCGTTTACGGTTTGGGCGTGTGCGAAAAGGCGGTGTTTTTCGGGTAATAATAAATGTACGAATCTGACGCCGGAGGGATGAGCTTGCCAAGTTTTGTTGATTCCATGATTTTGCTGTGCGGCGCCTTGCTTCTGACAGGCGTATTGACCACCAAGTTTTCTTCCCGTTTCGGCATGCCCGCTCTGGTGCTGTTTATCGCGATCGGGATGATTCTCAGCCGTTTCATTTATTACGATAATGCGGAGCTCACGCAGCTGGTCGGCATATTTGCACTGATCGTCATTTTGTTTCAGGGCGGAATGCAGACCGACTTCAAAGAAATCAAGCCGGTACTGGGTCCGGCCATTTCGCTTGCCACGATAGGCGTCCTGCTGACAACCGTTGTAATCGGACTATGCGCCTCATTTGTGCTTGATATTTCTTTAAAAGAAGGACTGTTAATCGGCGCTATCGTCGGCTCGACGGACGCGGCAGCCGTATTCTCGGTTCTTGGCGGAACGAATCTGAAGAAAAGGCTTCGAATGACGCTCGAGGCGGAATCCGGAAGCAATGACCCGATGGCGGTGTTTCTTACCGTGTCCTTGATCGAATGGATAGAACATCCGGACCTAAATTTGTTCGGGCTTATTTTTTCGTTTGTGATGGAGATGGGATTAGGGCTGGTGGTCGGCATTCTTGTCGGCATGCTGGCCGTGTATGTGATCAATCGCATCAACTTCGATTCTTCGGGGCTATACCCCGTGACTGCTTTAGGATTTGCCGTGCTGACGTATGCCGCCGCCGCATGGCTTGGAGCCAGCGGTTTGCTGGCCGTATACGTTATGGCCTTGCTGCTTGGCAATACCGAGCTGACGTACCGTAAGACGATTCAAGCATTCAATCAAGGTTTTGCGTGGATGATGCAGATCGTGATGTTTGTGCTGCTCGGGCTGCTTGTCTTCCCGAACGAGCTGTCGAAGGTCGTATGGCAAGGACTCCTGTTGTCCCTGATTCTCATCTTCATCGCCAGGCCGATCGGCGTGTTCAGCAGTCTATTGTTCGCCAAATTTGCCGTCCGCGAGAAAATATTGATTTCATGGGCCGGCCTCCGTGGGGCCGTACCGATCGTATTGGCTACATATCCCGTACTGTCGGGAATCAGGCAGGGGGAATTGTTTTTTAATGTCGTGTTCTTTGTTGTATTGACATCAGCGGTGATCCAGGGCACCACCATCTCTCCGCTCACGCAAAGGCTTGCGCTGGTGGAGAAAGATAAAGGAAAGGCCCCGTCCTTATTGGAGCTGATGGCTCTAGGGAAAACGGATTCCGAGATCAACCACGTGCTGGTGGATGAGGATATGCCCATCGTCGGCAAGGAGATTCAGCAGCTGAATCTGCCGGACGATATCCTCTTTACCGCCATTATTCGGAAGAAACGCATCATCACGCCGAGAGGAAACACCGTCATTGAGGCAGGGGACACGTTATACGTAATGAACCCGAAGCAAAAACGGAAGGAAATGAAAACGATTCTTGGGTTATCCTAGAAATTTCGGGCTGAAGCTATATGATGCCCATCACAGCAGACGGTCTTAAAAATAATTTAGGATAGGTATAAATCGGAGGTAATTTCTTCATCCTATCTTCATCCGAGAAGTTCCGATTTTCTTTGCAAAAGAGACAGGAATCTGTTATGATTAATTCAAGGAATTAGAATAAGTCTAAATACAATATCAAAGGAGACGATATAGATGAGTAACTTAACCCAACAAGCGCAAGGAACAACCGATGAACTTCAACAGATACTGAATACGCAGGTAGCCAACTGGAGTGTGCTTGGCGTGAAGCTGCACCATTATCATTGGTATGTGAAAGGCCCTCAGTTCTACGTGCTGCACGAGAAATTCGAGGAGCTGTACAACACGGCCGCCGGTTATGTGGATGAGCTGGCAGAGCGAATGCTGGCCATCGGCGGCAAACCGGCCGCCAGCATGGCTCAATATTTGAAGCTGACGACGCTGCAGGAGGTTTCGAATGAAAACACGGCCGAGCAGATGGTCGGACAGCTGGTTGCGGATTTCGAGAAAGTGGCCGGAGAGCTCAAGTCCGGTATCGAGGCAGCAAACCAAGAGGGCGACGATGCAACTGCTGATCTGTTGACCGGCATGGTGAGCGATGTGCAGAAGCATTCGTGGATGCTGAACGCATTTTTGGGCAAATAAAGTTCATATCCGTTGCTGCCGTTTCATGTCGGCTAACGAAAGCAAAGGGAGATCGGCCGGATCAGGGTCGATCTCTTTTTTTGTTTGCCTTGCGAATGCTGTTGCAAGATTCAATTTGAAATTTATTGCGCCTTTCTTCAATTTTACACGTATAACCTTCATAGATCGTTCAATTCGGATAGAGGAGTAGTGAGGATGGCAGAGATGGAATCACGACAACAGCTGGAGTCGCAGCTTCAAGAGATTTTGAAATGGGAGAAGGAGCAGAAGGACGTCATGTTCTGGGAGAAGCTCGGAAGAATTCCCTTTATGCTGCTGGATCGCCTCACGCCCAAGGCTGTTCAAGAGAAAATCGGAAGCGCCTTGAACGAGGTCGGCGGATTTATTCAAAGCGGCGGGAAGCATCTGGTTCGCGAGAAGTCGGTCATGAACGTACTGGCTCAGACCGCTGGATTGGATGGTTCAGGCGCGGTGAACGACCCTTCCGCGAAATCCGGCGAGGCGGGGTCGGGCGGGGCTGGGAACGGAGAAGAGCAGGCGGTGGCTTCCGGACTTACGCTGGCAGCAGCCGCGAAATTGCCGCTCCAGGTCATGGATGCGGCAGCGGATACGCTGACGGTAAAGCGGGTCAAATTCGCGGCGGCCCAAGGGGCGGCAACGGGAATCGGAGGCGTATTTACGATAGCGGCCGATCTGCCCATGGTGCTCGGTCAATCGCTCAAGGTGCTCCAGGAGATGGCCCTTTGTTACGGGTATGATCCGAACGATCCCCGGGAGCGGGTGTTTATCGTGAAATGCCTGCAGTTTGCATCCGCCGACATCGTCGGAAAGAAAGCGGTGCTTGAGGAGCTCGCCAGTTTTGACGACGTCCAGGCGACGGAGCAGGTCTTCTCGCAGCTGCAGGGCTGGCGTGAAGTCGTCCAGTCGTATACCGATAACTTCGGGATGAAAAAGCTGTTTCAGCTGATTCCGATCGCCGGGATCGTATTCGGTTCGATCAGCAACAAAGGCACCATAAGCGATGTGGCCGAAGCCGGGAAAATGCTGTACAAGAAGCGGCGTGTTCATTACCGTCTTCGGAATATGGAATATCCGTTGTAATCCAAGGATGATATACGGATCGACACGACAAAAAGGGATGCCCGCCATGCGCGGGCATCCCTTTTTCTTAATATCTCGGAAAATATCATGACGCAGCCATAAAGGCGGTTTCTTACCGATTATCCACCTTTTCGGGGTACAGGTCATGGTTCATCAGACGATTCGCGGCGATCTCCTCGTATTTGGTTCCCGGGCGACCGTAATTGCAGTACGGATCGATGGAAATACCACCGCGCGGGGTGAATTTGCCCCATACCTCGATATATCTCGGATCCATCAGCTTGATCAGGTCATTCATGATGATATTGACACAATCCTCATGAAAGTCCCCGTGATTGCGGAAGCTGAACAGGTACAGCTTCAAGGACTTGCTCTCCACCATCTTGATATCCGGAATGTAACTGATGTAGATGGTCGCAAAGTCCGGCTGGCCTGTGATCGGGCATAAGCTTGTGAATTCGGGACAGTTGAATTTGACGAAATAGTCGCGGTAGGGATGCTTATTGTCAAAGCTCTCCAGAATGCCGGGATCATACTCGAACGTGTATTTCGTGCCTTGGTTGCCGAGCAGGGTAACGTCTTCCATTTCTTCTTTTTGTCTTCCAGCCATATATGATAACTCCTTCATTTATATTCATTCATGCTTCATCAGATCATTGGTAATTTCTTGATGCCGTGCTACACGCCGCGTTTATTCCCCCAGACGAGCGTGTGCAGTTGCGGCAGGACACGCACATCGTTTAACCGGTCGGATTGCATGACCGCATCAACAAGCGACTCGTACCGGTCCAGCAGATGAGACACAAGCGAAGTCGTGTCCCCTGTGCCTACATCGGGATTACCGGTCTGCAAGTAAAATGGTACGTTCGGGTATCGTTCATGGACCGTTTCCGCGTAGGTCAAATCCTTATCGTCAAAGACCACAACCTTCAGGCTGAAGGTTCTGCCGGGCGGACGGGCGGATAAACGCGAGACGATATCGTCGAGCTTGCCCCAGTCCGTATCCATGCCCGAGCTTGGCGGCTTGGGGGAAATGGTGACTTCATCGATATGATTCAGCCAGTCCTGCCAGCGTGAGCCTTGAGTCTCCACGGCAACGGTAATTCCGTGCCGATGCAGCTCATCCACAAGCGCTCCAAGCTGGGGAAGAAGAGCGGGATTGCCGCCGGACAGGGTGACGTGATCGAAGCGTTCTCCGCCCAGCCGGTACAGCTCTTGCCAAATCTCATCAGCACTCAACAAAGAGATGGAGTCCTTTGCGGAACCGTCCCACGTGAATGCGGAGTCGCACCAGGAACAGCGATAGTCGCAGCCCGCCGTCCGAACGAACATCGTCTTGCGGCCAACGACCATGCCTTCGCCTTGAACGGTAGGACCGAAAATCTCCATCACGGGAACCGGACGTTCCACCGTCATGGCAGGGGAGGAGCCCCCGTTTGAATCCGTAACAGGCGTTTCATGCACATTATTCATGGATCATCCACTCCCGTCTGACCTCAGCGTAGCTGGTCGGCGTCTCGAACAGGCGAACGAACTCCGTTCGCATGCCTTGTTGCTCGTAGGATTCTCTGCTGCGGAGGGCCTCCTCCATTTTCTCAAACAACCAGACCACCATGTTCTCTGCTGTCGTATTCATCGGCGGCAAGGTCTCGTTCAGGTAACGGTGATCCAGGTAAGGCTCGATACTCGTTTTCCAGCAATCCTTGATGTCTCCAAAATCCACGGTAATGCCGACCTCGTTTGGAGTTCCGCTGATACCAAAAACCACTTTATACGTGTGGCCATGCAGGTTTTTGCATTTTCCCTCATAGCAATGCAGGTGGTGCGCAGCATCGAAGGTAAACTCTTTGGAAACAAGCACCCGCTTCCGATGGTAACGCAGGCTTCCGGCATCGATGTCTTCGCCAAGCTTCTGCAGATGCTCTACAATGCGGAAAGCCCCGGGCTCTCGGCTCATACCAGGCGCCCCCTCTCGGAGATGCCGTTACGGCGCTGCATATACTTGTCGAGCCCCGCTTTTCTCAGCTTGCATGCAGGACATTCCCCGCAGCCGTCTCCCTTGATGCCGTTATAACAGGTTAACGTATGATCGCGAACATATTCGAGCGCATTCATCTGGTCGGCAAGCTCCCAGGTTTCGGATTTGTCGAGCCACATGAGCGGGGTATGAATGACGAACGGGTAATCCATGGCCAGGTTCAGCGTAACGTTGAGCGATTTGATGAAGCTGTCCCGACAGTCGGGATAACCGCTGAAATCCGTCTCGCATACGCCCGTGATCAGATGCTTCGCTCCGACGCCCTTGGCCAGCACGGCGGCAAAGCTGAGGAACAGCAGGTTCCGGCCATCCACAAACGTTGTAGGCAAGCCGTCGCCTTCGGCGATCTCGATATCGCTGCGCGTTAATGCATTCGGTGCCAGCTGATTAAGCAGGCTCATATCAAGCACCGTCTGCTTCACGCCTTGCTCCTTGGCAATCTGTGCCGCGCATTCTATTTCAAGCTTATGGCGCTGGCCATAATCGAATGTTACGGTTTCCACTTCGGCGAAGCGTTCCTTCGCCCAGAACAGGCAGGTGGTGCTGTCTTGCCCCCCGCTGAAAACAACGACTGCTTTTTCATTTTTAAGCATAAAAAAACCTCTCATCCTTCATAATTTAAGAGCAGCCCCAGAGGGCCGATCCCGTAGAAGAAAGAGAAGTTCATTGAACTGAATCCGTAAAAAAACAAGCCTTATTCTTAGGGTGTAACACCGAATAAGACACGATAGTTTTTTATAGAGGGAGTTCACGAACCTCTCCCACGCACCGATAATAGGCGCATGGATTGTCTTCTGTTGTCCTTGTGACCGCGTGGAGAGCCGTGAACGGCATGCGGTCCGATTACGCCCTCCATTATAACACGGCCGGATTATTTGATAAACACTCCGCCGAAGGGAATTGCTTCCCGCAGGAATCGCTTGATGATGCCTTCGTCGTTTAAATCGTTCACGAGCCGCTGATTCTGGCGTCCCGCTTGAAACAGCACATAACCGTCGCCGGTCAGCTTCCAGTGATAGTTCATGTGCTGGCTGGCCAGATGATTGCCGTATACGGTCAGGTCCAGCTTAGCGGCTTCGGGGTAGGCGATGATGCTTCCGGCGTCCACATACAGCGGCTCGGTAGGATGCAGCTTGACTTTGCATACCGGGCCTTGGGTCAGAATGCCGATGCTGCCATTCCCGGAAAACTTCATCTTAATGGCATCTCGCGTGACCAGCATGTTTTTGATTTTCAGTATTCTTGTCTGCATCGTAACAAACCGGGTGTAAAAGAAAACATGACGAAAATCATAGAGCATGTCCTGTTCGCCTTCCAGCTGAATTTCATGCATGTTGAAGCCCGGGGGAAGCGCAGCCGTAAACTGGCTGGGTCCCGTAATGTCGGCACGGATCAGCTTTTTTTTGCGGTAGATGCCCTTCACGTTCATAAGTCGATCGCTGCGCCCGGAGGAGGGTCCACGATAGGCAACGATCTGCTCGGGATGAAGGACATGCGCCGTGTCCCCCTCTGTCAAAGAGAACGTAACCGCTTGACCTGCTCCGCTGCCGGCCGCATCTTCCATTCGGATAATCATCGCCGCACCTCCTTTTGCCTGGTTGAATGGGATGGATTTGGATAAGAGCTTGTCCTATCTCGAACGGTTCGTTCGGCGCATGCCGAATCGCAGGACGCGAATGATGACAAAGTATCCGGCAGCTAACGCCACGGCGGTGATCGCTACCGTTTTTAAACGTTCCGCCCCGCGCTTTCGTGCGGCTTCAGCCTCCTGTAACTGGCTTACCATTTGGGTTAATTGCTGGTTCTGCTCTGCAAGATTGGAGTTCTGCTCCGCCAGGGTCAGATTTTGCTGCTGCAGCCGTTCGGAAGCGATCTTGGCTTTATCAAGCTCTTGCAGGGCTTGGTTATAGTTGCTCTTAAGCTGGTTTATTTCGTCGGGGAGTCCCGTGAACTGCTGGATATTATCGTACATATTGTTGAAATAATTGGCGCTGGCGGTCCGTCCTCCGGCCGGCAGCGCGATTCCTGCCACCAGCAGAATAAGAGAAAGTTGGATGAGCCTGGATTTTGACGGCTTAAACATGCGGGGTCACCACCATTCGATTATTTATAGTAAATACGAATCAGATTTCGACAGGTTTCTATTAATATATATTACCCACATTCGCATGGGAAGTGAATCCATTCGCAGCTAAGTTGTTTAACTTGCCAATGCGGCGGGTAATGTATTCAAGCAAGCGCATAGAGGCCATCCCATACGAAATGAACATAAAATGAACTAGCAGATAAAAGGAGATTGCGATTATGATGAAAGATAACAACGTGAAGAAAATTATGATAACGGTGAATGGAAAGCCCGTAGGCAACGGCTTATTAATCGATAAAGTCACGTACGCGCCCATTCAACGCACTGAAAGATTTATGGGAGATACGAAGTCCGCTTCGGCAGCGGTAATAGGTTAGTAGATCCCGTATATTCAAATAAGCAGCCTTTAAAACCCGGAGAACGCTCCGGGCTTTTTTGCGTTGGTTGGCGTTAATCTATCGAAGTCGTTTTCATTCTGCTGCGGGATGGGAGTATCCTAAACAACAGAAAATATCGTCTGAATATGACGTTTTATGGAAGAAACAGTTACAAAATAATACATTTATCCTTTATACTAGGTCGTAACATGAATCAGTATACATAAACCATAACAGGAGAAAAGGGGTTTTGAAGAAAATGGGCTTTTGCATTCATTGCGGTAAAGAATTAACGGATGGCGTCGCACATCAATGCGCTAACGACATCTCGGCGAATCCTCTGAAATATACGGCGGCAGCGGCGGAGCCGGAACATAGGCGTCACGATTCCGCATCGGCCGGAGGCTCTCATACCAAAACTTCATCGGCCGTTCAAGTCGATGGTCAGGTGCTGCTGAATCTATTGAAAAATCCGATGAGTGCCCTGAATATGCGGGGGGATCAAACAGGCATGATCTACGGCCTGATCGGGATGGCATCCAGCATCCTCGGTTTCTGGTTGTTCGGCCTAGGAGTCAAGCGGATGTTCTATTCCGGACTGGGCATGATGTCCGCCTTGTTAAGCGATTTCGGGATGGGGAGCCGTTTTCTTCTGCTGGGATTGTTCTCAACCGTCATCCTGCTGGGTTCGTTCTGGCTTGCCGGGAACATGATGACCAAACAAAAGCTCGACATGAAGGATTACATAGCCAAAATGGGCTCGTTCCAGCTGCCGTTCGGAGCGGTGCTTATCGTTAGTGGACTGCTCAGCTTCTTGTTGGTAAAGCCGGCTTTCTTCCTCCTTGTATTTGCTCTAATGACCGGTTTGGCGGCAAACAGCGCCGCCGCAATCGAGTTGTACCGGATCGGCTCAACCCAGCTGGTCAAATTCATTGGGATCGCTTTAGGAATATATGTTTTGCTGCTTGCCGTGGTCAACACCATTTTATTGTAAAGGAACGGCATTCTGAAGGTAGCCGCAGATTTCCTTGTACGCGAACTGCCATAAAGCATATCCACGAAAGACCGCAGCTCATAGGGCTGTGGTCTTTTTTTGTCGAAATTAGGATGGGAACATATGTTCCGTGACAGTAAGATGTCCCTCTCTATTGGTACATTATTAGAAGAAGAGGAAAGAGGTGGATGTATTGCAGTCAGGCTTGTATTCGGATTATACATGGAGCCACAGCCATGTGTTCGCTGGCGGCACTAGTCAAGTCTTTCTGCTGATCGAGTGGAGGGCTGGTGTCCAGAAGCAGAAAACGCAGTCCAAAGGCCTTCGTCGGCGCATAGCCGAAGAAGTCCAGCTGCACCTTCAATTAGGGGAAGGCGTTCAAGTGGAACAGATGTATGGCTGCCAAGGGGAGATTCTGAATGATCGCAACATCTCGTTGTCTTTAGGCTCTTTGTCCGAAGGAAGAACCAAGCGATTGGTTCTTGAGCTGAGTGTCGGTGCTCGTCAATCGGGGGTGTATCCCATCGTTACTGCCTTATGGACTTATATGGATGTTCTAAAGCAGAAGGTGGTTTTGCAGCCGTCCCGAACGATACCGCTTCAATTCAGCAATCATACGACGTTGAGATACCGAAAAGCAGATTACCGGGTAGAGAAAGTGCTGAAATTATACCAGAATGCTTTCATCCTGGAGCAGGCAAGAGAAGAACTGGAACAGGGGAATTTGACTCAAGGTGAAGATCTGATTCGTAGACAGGCAGATGAGATGCTTTTATACGCAACCCGATTTCGAGATCCGGAATATTTAAAGGAGGCCGAAGTCCTTTATAAACTCAGTGTTCTATATAAGAATACATATCAGCAGTTTTATTCTGAAAATGCGAACTGGAAAAGGGACTTTAGACTTAAGTCATAACCAGGAAACAAGAATCCCTATATAAAAAAGGAAAAATGATATCAGGGTCGAATGTACTATTTAGCAGTCAACAAAAATATGTCTAATTTACTAGAAAGATAGGGAGAATGCCATATGACAGACCGACTGATCCGACTAATGAGAATCATTACCCTTGTACAAGCAAGACCAGGAATACTTGCTCGGGAGCTTGCCGAACGCTGTGGAACCAGTGAAAGAACCATTTATCGGGATATGGATGCCCTCAGTGCCATGCATATCCCCATCACTCACCAAGGCCGCGGCCGCGGCTATACCTTCATTGGACATTTTGCAATGTACCCCCTTGGTTTAACGGAAGAGGAGGTACAGGCATTATTTAAACTGCTGAATGTAATGGACAAAATCAAGCCGATCCTGCCGGATGAATTTGAAAGCGCTTATGAAAAGGTGTTGGCTGCTGTATATAAGCAAAGCGCGGAGAAGGCTGAAATTCAGGCCGGGGACCGGGAAGAATCCTCAACCGGTTTATAACACTTCCACTACATGTAACAATTAAACCTCGAACGAATGGACACAAATTCATGTGACTATCGTCGAGGTTTTGTCATGTTTAGGGTGCATCTGCGGTCGTGAATAGAGATGATCAATCAACTAGTCAACTAGAATCAGGTTAGGAATATTATACCAAAATAGTGGATTATATGATAAAATAACTACAATTTCTCTCATCCATACAAAACTGTAAGTGTTGTGTAATTGTGAGAGTTGGCGGTAGATGTCCCTAAGCAAGGGCGTAGAAAGGAGATATAAAGGAATGACATAGGGTTAACTATAACCATTTTCAGGAGGATATGCATGAAGAAGATCTTGATCAGTGTATTAACGGTGCTAACTGTGATCATCGGAAGCTTGAATTCGGTCGTGGCGGAGGCGGCCCAAGACAATGCGTTCGGCAAAGCGGTGGAGTCTCGTGAGACCGCGGCTGTCCAGTTTACGGATATTCAGGGCCACTGGGCCCAGGCAGCTATTCAAGATGCGGTACAGCGAGGTTATGTGGATGGGTATCCGGATAGAAGATTCCTGCCTAACCAACAGGTATCCCGAGCGGAATTCATCAAAATGGCGGTGTCGGCCCTGGAGCTTGAGGCAGCTTCTACAAGTTCAGGTTCCTGGTATGCTCCTTACGTGACGGCGGCAGAATCGGCAGGGATCTATAAAGCCGGCGATTATGCCGACGGTAACCTGACTCAACGGATGACGCGTGAAGAGATGTCCAAACTGGCGGTAAAAGCACTGGGGTACAAAAATGTGGAGGATAAGCAGTGGATGTATCTTGCATCCAAGGATGGCATCATATCCGGGACCGCCCCGGGCGTAATATCACCAACGGGCGCTACCACAAGAGCTCAAGCGATTGCGGTCATTGAGCGACTGCTTCAGGTAAAAAGCGGCAAGGAGCTTCCCGTGGATAAATATGCAGTAGCTGCTGCTGAGGTGTATTGGCACAAGACGAATATTTTCTCGGTGGCACCGGAGATTTTTAATGGGCCGGATAATCATAACAAAAATGTAGGTATCGATTCATGGAAGTTGTCTAAGCTGCAATTCGGTGCACCGGATGGGTCTGTTGTTGCTCAGGTGGATGAATTAATAGCTATTGACTGGAACGATCCGAAAGATCCAAATCGCAAATTACTTCCAAGTAAAGATAAACTTGTGTGGGTACTTGGTTCTAATAAAAATGTCTTTGATAACGATTTACAAGCTTATGTGATTCTACTGAAATCACATTATATTGTTAATAATAAACCAAAATTATACCCTAGGGACGAGCTAGCGTTGAATATTCGGGGATACAACGGAAAAGCAAATGGTAGAGTTTTAAATATGCCGCATCTTATCGAATCAACAGATCCTAAAAAGCACGTTAATGGTTTGGTTATACCCAAGGAAGGATTTAGTACAGGGGGTATAATTGAAGTTATGGTGGAAACTATTACAGCAGGTGCTCCAATTTATCTCAGTAAATTATCTAGATCTATACTGATTAAGTAAGGGTTAGCATATGAAGAGATCTAGTCGTTATTATACTGTTTTAGTCATAACTGTCGTCACTTTTTTAATATCATTATTTCTACCTTATTTGCATTCTATTGAGGCAGCCAATGATACTACTCAAATTATAGATTATGAATTCGTAGCTGACCCCAAAAATTATGAGTATAGTGGATACTTATTTTCTGCTAAAAAAGAGTTAGAAACAAAGTTAATTACTTTGGACGCACCCTCAGGAAAAATAATAAAAAAGATTGAATGGATAGACAAAAAAACAAAATCCCCCATAAGACCAATTAATGGATTCACACCCGGGGTAACAAAATGGAGCGGCAAAGACTCTTTAAGTGGTACGAAAATAAAAGTTTCTTCAATTAATAACACAAACTACGGTGGTGTCTATTACTGGGATAGATGGTCGGTATCAGATGCAGGAAAAGAATATGGACAATTATGGAAGGCTTCAAGTACATTTGGAACAATTATGGATAATAAGAACTGTAGAAATGTTGAAAGAGAAAATATCCAAGGACATCAACTTCCTAGATACCCAGGATGCACGGATAAGGAAATGAGAGCACCTATCAATAGAAAAGAAGCGTTTCTTATTACGGAAATTGGGCATGCATTAATTGGGACATGGATACGTAGTGGGGCTATATCGGAAGATGCAGTAACTGCTAAAAATGTTCAAATTGATAATACAACAAGAATTCCGGATGTACATGGTACATTTGGTACATCAGATCCAAGTACAGTAGGCGGAGAAGTTATTAGTGTAAACGATGATGATCTTAACTCTATTACTATTAAATTCTCCCAGACTTTCAACAACGACACTTACAACCGATACTGGGCAAATCCAGGAGCCAAGCAGGTCTGGTACTTCTCCAAATTCTTTGTAGACTTTGATTCCTACACTTATATGTACAAAGACAAACTTCTCCGAGCCACATTTGCAGATGGAACATCAAGCCTGGAAATTACCGGTCCGACCTGTGTTCCACCGGGCGGTACCATTCAACTTACAGCGAAATTAACGAAGGTAGACGGAAGTACATACAATCTGCAAAGACACGATAAGTTGACTTGGCGAAGCTCGGATAACAGCATCATGTCCGTGAACGCTTCCGGTGTGGTTACAGCCGTGGCAACGACGGGGCAAGCGACGATTACGGCTCATTTTAAGGACACGGCCCAAGCCCTGGACGAAACCGACGATGCCATGATTCAGGTCGGGACAGGGTCATCTTGCGGAAATAACGGAGGAGGAGGCGGTGGAGATGGAGGCTCAGGCGGTCCGCCCAACACATGCGGGATCCAAATCGGTGCTGCGAGAAAGGGAACTGTTACTTCGCACACGGTAATGGACCCCGTGGCAACGGGCGTTATTAATGCGGATAACCGGGATTCAGAAAAGTTTGACGTTCTGGACGGGATACCGACTTCGGAATCCCTGTACGTCAATGTGTTTGGTCTCAATTATTTGTACAAGAACCAATGGGCGAACATGACGGGGGAGATCACCTACACCGTTCCCGTCAAAAAAACATACCTTCTCACCTGGACGATTCCGGGAACGCCAAGCTCAGGACCGGATGATCCCGGCACGCCCGATGAACCTATGGAAGAAGAGGTTCCGGTAGAAGAACAGGTGACGATAACGAGGCCGTACTCCTACTGGCAAATCGATAACCTGGAGGTTTATAAGCTGTCCAAAACGACTGTCAGCAACTATGCTTTACCAGGCGGTTCGGTGAGCCTCACTCCAGCCGGTTACACACCTCCCGTTCTTACGTCCGATCACAGCACGAGTCTTGACGATCATGTGGAGCCTGCTTCATGCGAAGAAGTGGATTTAGGGACGGAAACCGTTCCAGGCGGTTCAAGCAGACCGGCGGTGCCGACAACCGATTTTATGTCCGCAGCCGAGTCGGCCGTGGGCCAAAACCAGGTAAGAAACGATAAAGTCCTATTTAACGGATCTACCGTCATGAGTGACAGCTGGGCACAGGGAACGGCGCCATCTCCAGGGATTATCCCTCCGGCCGCGACGATTCAAAGAGACGTATTGTACGGCAGAAACTATCTTATCAGCAGTACGCTGTTGAATAAAGCGAATACGGCGAGCACCGGTACGATTGATTACGAGCTCATCCCGGGCAACATTAATGGCGGGTCCCATCAATCGTTCCCGGTCAACGCCATAAACACCGTCACGGTCCACACCCCGGTCGTCAACTATTCTTCCGTAACGGATGATCAGGCCCACAACCAGAAGACGACCCCCAATCCGAATCGGTCTGCCTTCATCTTGGATCGGCCGTTTACGGTACGCATCCCTACCTCGGGCCAGCATCGGAACATTCAGGGATACGGAAACCGGGACTATGCGAAGTATGTAAGATCGAAGCAGGTTTATTTTCCGTTCGATGTGTACAGCAGCGACAAGCGCACTTTCTATCCAAAAGACACCTGGATCACGATCCCGACGGCACAGCTGGATACGGAGTTTTTTCTGCCGGTGTGGGTAGATGAGGGCGATTACCAGGTGTACTTCCGTACGATTGCGGAGAACGCGCCGCCCGACTATACGACGCAGCCCGATGCCAACACGAATTTATCCCACCATGTGGCTACGGATATAGAACCTGTGGAAGTGATCGGGCGCGTGTATGATTTTCATATCACGGATATTGCCGATTATAACTGGGAGACCGTCTTCCGCAAGCAAAAAGGGAACGCGTCACCAAGCGGGGCGTCCTATTGGACAGGACTCCGCGGCATTGACGGCGAGGCCCGGGGGAACGCGCTGCCTTATACGCTTCCCATCGCTCCGGGCAAGCATCCGGCACAGGGGTATAAGAATGCGGCCGTGAAGACAGGATACCACTTCAAATTCGATTTGAAGACTAAGGGCAATATGTTCGGGGCGCAGGACGGCATTTCGGTTACGCCGAGCTTTTATTTCGTGAATAAAGACGGCAGCGGACGTCAGCCTGTCGATCTGTATTACCACAGTGGAGACCGGAAGTTCATTCGCATCGGTTCCCCGCAGGATACAGAGAAGCGTTACGTCATTCTGAATGAAAGGCTGCGCAATGTACCCCAAGAGGAACTGCAGGATACCGCTTCGTATCTATACAACCACGGTGGGGCACCGGCGGGAATGTCCCCGGCGGCCTATGCGAAGCAGTATATGGAGAAGATCAGCAAGAGCAAGACCTGGGTAGGCCGGCTTGACTGGATGCTGCTGCCGTCCGGCATTCGAACATTGATCGGGCCAAAGTCGGGGCTGCCAACCTCCGTTGACGGAGAGCGGGCCAACGCCGCTGTTCAGCGCTGGTACGGTGAATACAGTCTTCCCGCCGACGTCTATGTAGTGAAGAAAGGAACGGATCTGGCGGCTTATGGGCGGAGTAACCGATTGGACGAGAAGTCCCCTGTATTTCTGAAGAAGGGGTATATCGTGGTCAATTTCAACATCGAGACGATCCGTGAGGGCAATACGGCCAAGCCCCATCTGCAATACATTCATGCACCGCTCATGAATCAGTGGCAGCTTGAAGGGTACAGTCGAACCTATACCGATCCTTATGGCAAGAGATTTACGCTGCTGGACGGGGATGTCGTATTTTACCATGCAGATCAATCCAGTAAAGGGGATTTCAAATCCCAGGTTCCCCATTAAAATCGTCATGAACCAGCCTCTCCCGTTCTCAGGGGGAGGCTGGTTTTTTCCATTCAATAATGCGGCCAAACCCCGTTATCATAAAGATACCGGGCAAAAGCCATCGGATTGTAGTATGAGTATTTCCAAACTTCCTCCATTCCGGCTTCCCGAAATCCATAACGTTGATCGCAGCCATTGCATTCAATGAAATAGATCTTTCCATTCTCGGTAATGCCGACATCCATTCCAAAATCAGCTGCGTAAGGAATATACAAGGACAGCGTCTTGGCGACATGGAGGGAAAACTCAGCAATTCGTTCTATGGTAAGTCCTACAGGCAAGCCAGGCATACAGCGGGCGAGTATGTCCGGGACCCGATAGGCTGAGCCGCCTTGAGCAATGTTGGAGACAAACGTTCGTGGAGCCGATGTTTTGGCGAACATGCCGGCGACTTCCCAGCGCCCGCTTCCCCCGCGCTGAACGGTAACTCGGATATCAAAGGGGCGGTCATCATATTCGGCAAGCGGTATGCGCTGCTGTACAACGAATGGAGCTTGCCTAATCCGCTGATAGATCAGTGGATGGAGCTTTCCGGGCGGCAAGGTAACCGTCCTCCAACCTTTGGCCGATGGGGATGAGCGGGAGTAAGTGAATTGACTGCGAAAAGAGTTACCTTTTAATCGCATAATACCAACCCCGATGCTTCCATTGCATGGTTTTAGAACGAGATCCCCGTGCTGGCTCAGCATGGAGCGAATCGAGGCAGGGGTAGCTTCTACCGTATGAGGCAGGGATGGTAATATCCCCTGGTCCTGTTCCAGCATATGATGTATAACGTTTTTACCGTAACGCGTACGCCCGTTATAAACGAATACCCCGCGCTTGATCAGTTGATCAATCAGCGTCTGCTCCTGTTTTTTATGATAAATAGCCCGCATATGAATAACGCGTGGGATGGGAATATGCACTTGTGAATATCCAGCTGGAGCCGGAACAAAACCAGTCACCTTTCCAGTCTCTAGTGAAATATGATGGATTGTAAAAAAACAAGGAACCAACCCATTCATGGCAGCAGCTTCTTCGTAGTTGGTCAGTGATTCAGTGCCGATACTCCCGCTGGAAATTCTGCGATACGTATTGTTGTTGAGCAGAATGCCGACATATTCCAGATGCATGGTCACCCTCCTTGTCACCATAATCCTGTACTCTTTGTACCATATCGTATGCGTGAGGATGATTGTCCCGGATGGACGGGTGTCGCCCGTGGTTGGCCTATTCTTTGTCGGGAATTAGTCACCAACAGGCCCTGATTCGGTATATGTTAAGGTATCTAACCATACAAATGAACAGGTATGCGCATTTTGGATATGGCAACGAAACACTACGGGTCAAGGGGGAACCTTTGATATATCAGTAGGTGTTTTTCATATAGATAAGATGTGAGAAGGATGTGGAGTTATGGGTTTGCGGAAGGTGGCGGTTGTGACGCCGGGATCGTTTGTCATTCCATCGGGGAGGAGCAGCTCCGTCGAGCGGGTAGTAGAGCAGACCATTCCATTAGCACAGGGTGCCATGGATGTGCGCATATTCGGAGTACTGGGAAAAGGGCTCCCTTCAAAAGACACGATCAACGGCGTTCCGTGCTACCGCCTGCCACCTGGAACGAATTATTATCCTTCCTTGCTGCGGAGGCTTCAGAAGTGGAGACCGGATATTATCGAAGTTCACAATCGGCCGCTGCTGGCGCAGCGCCTCAAAATGCATCTGCCGGATGTGAAAATCGTATTGAATCTTCACTCCAATACATTTATTTCACCTCCGTATATGAGCGAGCAGCGTTTTGGGGCCATTGCTCGCTGGATGGACGGCATTGTGGTGAACAGCCGTTTCCTGCTGGAGGATATCACTTCAAAACATGCTGGGCTTCTGGAGAAGATCACGATTAATCATCTTGGTGTAAGTCTTGATCATTTTACTCCTGCTTTCAGTCCTGCTGCCAAGGCACTAAGAGAGGCAAAGCTTGCTCATTACGGATGGAACGGACGGCGAATCATTCTGTTTGCGGGACGGCTCATCCCTGACAAAGGGGTTCACCATCTGATTGCCGCATTGCCTCATATCATTGACAAGCATCCGGATGTTCTTTTGCTTATTATCGGAAGTGCGGCCTACGGATCCGATCGGGAAACCGCATATGTACGGGAACTGAAAAGAACGGCCGGACCTTATACCCAATGGGTATTTTTCCGCCCCTTTATCCCTTATCCCGCAATAGCAGACTGGTACTCGCTTGCCGATATTGTGGTTGTCCCCTCAGCGCCAAGGGAGGCCTTTGGGCTCGTGAACGTGGAAGCCATGGCTGCAGGAGTTCCCGTCATCGCTGCGAATGCAGGCGGTATTCCGGAGATCGTGGAGAACGGCGTGACGGGCTACCTGGTTCAAAGGGATGATTTTCCTGGCGGGCTTGCCGAACGGATTAACGGATTGCTTCAGGACGAGAATCTGCGTACCCGAATCGGGATGGCTGGTCGTGAAACGGTGCGTCAGCGTTTCAGATGGGATCATACGGCAGAACGATGGGCCAGCTTGATGCAAACCATCTAACCGACTGTGGCAGTAGCCCCTTCTCTTGAATAGGATGAAGGTAACGATTAGAAGCAGAGGAGAGAGCTGACAGTGAACAAAGCCAGAAGGATCACCAGGATAAGAAAGGGAAGGCCCTTTCGGCGGTACGATGGCTATAATAAGAAGATAGCCATCAGAGGAACTTCCGGCAAGTGGTCAGATTTAGAGAATGATGTGATGGATCACGCGTTGGCTGATGATGTAATCAGTGCTTCCCATCTGCAGCATCGCAGCGTAAGAAGTGAAGCGATTGAGGATTATGCCGTACACAGTATTCATCTGTCATCCGAATCCATTATTTCTTCCAAACTAGCACTTGAATCGGTTCAACCGAGTCATCTTTCCTTTAATCCAGTTCAAGGGGTTCCTGATACGCCTTTACTTCAGCAGTTTGGATATTTCCCCTTTATCTTTTCTGATGAACAAGAAACGATCGAAATTACAATACCGCTACAGACCTCCTATCAAGATGAACATTATGTAATGGTGGCATCGTGCAGTGATCCGGTGTTTCAAGCTGGCATTCGAAAACGGCAGCATGCGGAGGTTGCCATCGAAATTACACGGCCGGCAGGCACTATGATCTCAGAAGGCTGGCTGTACTGGATCTCAATAGGCCGGATGGTAACATAATGGAGGAGAAGGATGGGGGGAAGCGAGATTCCACCCATCCTTTTTGTAACCAGGGGGATCCCATTCGTCAACATGATGGAGATGCCGTTCCGAAAAGAGCCTTAGTGCAATCATCCGCAGAAGTGAATACTAAGGAGTTCTCCGCATGACGCTCATTTACGAACATGTTACTCCAATCAAGTGTTGTTTACATATGGAAGATGATCATACGTTTAGAGAATGGAATGGTCCTTGTGGATGCCGTCACGAAGCGAGAAAGTCAACATACAATAGAAATGAATTGCCAAAAGATTATTCGGTCCTCACGCAGTGATGAGAAACGGGAGGCGGAATGTATATGAAGGATTTTTTACGATGAAGAGACGCGGCACTCGCTTACGGACATCTTTATCGGCGACTCTTCCCAAAGCTGATCCGGTTGAAGGACGGAAGGATGGATTTATCGTTGGCTATTCTTATGGCGTTCAACACGGACAAAAAAACGGAGAATCCTCATTTGAGGGCATCAGCATCATCATCCCCATTCATGATCCAAACGAAGATGCCATTGGCAAGATCAGAAGAATCGAAGCCTTAACGCCGCATCCATATGAGCTGCTCATAGCTGATGCCGGCTCCTCGGAAGGAACCAGGCAATATGTGCGCGGCAGGATCGGAGCGGTACGACACATTATGGAGAGAAGTGGTCAAGGCATAGCGGTTGTTCTTAATAAGGCACTTCGTGCTGCACACGGGAAGAAGTTAGTTATTCTATATGGCTGTACACCTGTTATGGATAACTGGATCGGCGGTCTGATGGATGAACTGGAACATGCACCGGCTATCAAAACGGTTTGTGTGAGTTTTGCACAGTCAGGAACCCCCGTACTTCCCGGGGATGAAACGGATATCCATAATCGGTTAAATGCGTGCTGTGCTCTGTTCCGCCCCGAGCTGTTAACGGAGGTGGGAGGACTAGATGAGGGACTTCCATCATTACAGGAAAGCATAAGCGAATGGTTAGGGCGAATTCCGAAGCAATATAGAACGATGCTGCCGGCTAAGGATCTATTCACCTGATTCGAAGGACGGCATTATTCATGGCACCAGGAAGCTTGTCGAAGCATATGTTGAAAAATATGATGAGCGAAGGAGAGTTATGTCGTGGAGAAAAAAATAGATGATATGGTCGAATACCTATCGCACTCCCAGCAGCAATTAGCGCGCATTCTAGAAGCTCAGCGTCATGCAGCAGTCCGCATGGCTCAAATTATACATTCCTTACCGAATCATGAAATCCAAGCCTCCGAAGAACCGAATTCACGAGGAGGACCATCGTTAGGAGGGTCGTTAGGGGGACAATTATTAGGAGGCCGGTCGTCAGGATCCCAGGTGGAACAAGTCAATAGCAGCATTGCTGCTTATTTGAACGCCATGGCCGACCTGCAACAAACATCGGCAGACAGTTTGGAAATCGTAATGAAAGAGCTTAGAGCGAACGAGCAAGGCGAAGAATAATGGGATCCGACTTCGTTGGTTAAGGGGGAAAGTATGTGAGTAAAGAGGAATCGTTCATGCGGATTCTCGATGCATCCGTGACTATTCAATATAATACCTATCTCATTCTTCAAGGGAAAGCGGTAGAAGCCGAAAAGGTTTGTCAATGGGTCTTGACTCAATATCCTCGTTCCAAGGGAGAGTTGAAGGATTCGTTATCCATTCACGAGCAAATTGTCGAGCAAATCGAGGGCTTGACGAAAATAGGCTCCGGTCTTTGCCGGAATCTGCGGATTATTCTCGGAACGGACGCCGAACAAGATGATGCCATGGGATTTGATGCATTCGATTTCGGAGATACGGACTCATGATCGCGCGCATACAACGGGAACATGAGGCCAAGATTGCTATGGTATCATCCATTGCTAGAAGTCAGCAAGCGCTGGCAAGTATATTGGAAAGTATCGCTGAGGTTACGGCACATTCCGAAACAACCGCCCGCACGCTTGCGGAGAATATTCGGCTGCTTGTCGGCTATCAATCCGTGATGGCTGAAATGTTGACAGGCATTCCGTTAAATCGGTACAAATTAGGCAGTCCGGCATCGCCATGGATAACATCCGAGTGCCAGCTATTTTACAACGAGGCCGGGTTAGAAGCTACGAACTGAACCTTGCAGGAGGATTTTGGCATGAACACGGCATTAACGGTCAGGAATTATCGTAAGGCTTCACCCATGGCACGGAAGAAGTCATTCGCAAAAGGGCTGAGAAGCCTGAAGTCATCAGGTACTAAACGCCGCCATGGCAAGCCAGTCAAGCGCCATCGAGCCGGTGGCCGCTATAGCTCCAGGTCTGAGGCCGGTCGAACCCGGCCTTTATCCCAAATCCATGACAAAGGGTATGATCATTCCTACATGGAAGATTTTAAAGCCGGATTTGCTAAAGGTTATGAAGATGGGAGACAGGCTGTTACCTTAGCCTAGACGACACAGGCAGCATTCTATATAACTAAGGCTTGAGCCTGAGCACATTTCCGTTTGTTAGGCGAAGGAATGGATACGTAAGGCTATGTTCGACATACGATGGTTAAAAGCGAAAAATGGAGTGAGGACTAATGAGTCGAACCTGTAGAATAGACAAGCGATTCATTCGAAGAACATGCCGTAAGATGGGTTTCCCCCAATCATTCAAGTCCTTTGGCGCCGAAGCGAGATGGGGTCATCAAACTATGGAATGTTTAAAAGACTCCTACAAAAGCAGCATATGGAAACTTGAAATCGAACATGACCAAAAGCGCGTTCCCGTCATTCTTAAAATTTCGAAAGCGCTCAAAAAAGACCGGCCGGAAAGCACGGTTGAGAAAAATATATACCGTAAAGGAAAAAAAGTGCTTCAACCGTTCATGCCACTAGTCTATAAGACCAAACGAAATATGAACGGACGCGATTTGTGGGTGTTCATGGAATACATTGAGCCTCTCAAAGGGCGAGTTCAGTATAATCCGGATCATTTTGACAAAATCATTCCGACATTAGCGAAGCTCCACTCCTCTACGATGAATGAACGCTTTATACAGTATGAGGGACTATTCGGTGATTGGCTGCCTCGATATAATTCCAAGGTTATGAGACAAGAAAGAAAAAACATAAATAAGTTAACCTTATTTTATTTAGATGAAGCGATGAAAAACCACAAGTTGAAAGATATGATTAATCCATACTACTCACTCGTGAAGGGCCTGCTGCTGAGAGGGCCGGATTATTTCCCGGAGGTCGTTCATGAAGGCTGCTGCATTATCCATGGAGATCTTCACACTGCAAACATAGCGACAAACAATGTTAAGGAGAAGTCGTGGAATATCAAGTTTATCGATTGGGAAGGCGCAAAATATGCCCCGTGCTGGTTTGATCTCGTCAATTTGATCGGGGTTTTCTTGGCATACCGCCGAGAATGGGGGGATCAGGAAGAGGATATAACCCGCCGCTGCGTTCAATTATATTCGAATGAGATGAGAAAGCACGGAGTTATCTTTAATACGGATCCACTAAAACTGTACCGGATGGCATTTGCAAAACGAATACTCGAGAAAGGGCTGTATCTTCAGCTGAATTGGGCTGTTACCGGAAAAAAAGAGGCGAAGCTGCTGCCGGCGTATCTAGAAAAAATCAAGGTCTTAGGAAAAAATTTGGAGCTTTATTAGCGCTAGAAACATTCGGTCCTATGAATACGGAGTTGAATGCTACACGGTTAACCCGCGTGTTCTGCGGGTTATTTTGCGTTGTCTTATAATGTTTATCCAGCGCCTATCCGCAAAAAGATCCAATTATTCGCAGGATGTAAAATCGTGTATACGGAATGTTAAATCGCGTTTTTTTAATGTCATGTCGGAGCTCCTCCACATAGGATATAAAAGGAATACGGAGTGGAGGATCGCTTATATGGTGAAAACAGGAAATTCGGAAGGGTTCGAGCAAGGTCGTACGGATGGATTTAAAAAGGGAAAAGAAGATGGATATAATAAAGGGCTTGAGGATGCACAGGCCTTATTGGCAAACCCGCCTCTTAACGATATAAGTCTGAAGTGGCGGGAGCTTGGATGCGCTGATCAGATTGCAAGCCATTTCGGATCTACCGTTGTTTTGAACGATGGAAATATGGAGTGTTTGAAAGAAACGTTCAAGAGTGCAATCTGGAAACTCGAAATTACGGCAAACGGACAAAAATATCCAATGATTTTAAAGATATTCAAAGCACCCGTGAACGAACAGAAACTTATCGAGTTAAACATGTACCGAAAAGCAACCCATATTTTATCGGATCTGATACCTAACATATATCTGATCGTGGAAGGTATGAATGGTGATGATGTATGGGTATTCATGGAGTTCGTCCCTCAAGTAAAGGGTCAGGTTATCTTTACACCTGATTATTTCGACCGGATTATCCCTTCCTTGGCGAAACTTCACGCGCTAACCTATAACGACAATTTTTATAGTCATTGGGAAACATTCGAGGAATGGCTCCCGCTTTACGATTCCCCCACCTCAACGCAAGAACGCCAGAAGACGCATCAAAGAACTATAGAATATCTGGATAAGGCAATGGAACGTCCCGAATTAAAGGCGAGGCTGGAGTCTAGCTACGTTAATGTCCGTACCATGTTACAAAAGGGGCCTATTTATTTTCCCGAGCTTCTGCAGGCAGGTAAAAGCATCATTCACAATGATCTGCAAACACCGAATATCGGCTGCCACAATGTAGCCGAAGAGAATTGGAACATTAAGTTTATCGATTGGGAAGGTGCACGTTTCTCACCTTGCTGGTTCGATATGTTTAATTTAATGGGTGTGTTTTTTGCATACCGCAAGGACTGGAGAGGCGACGAATATGCCGTAATTGAACGCTGTGCGCCTTTATATGCCGCAGAAATGCTCAAATATGGAATCCGGTTCGATACGGACCCGGTTACGTTGTACAAAATGGCCTATTTGCAGCGCGTTTTGGAACGCAGCTTATTCCAGCAGCTTTTTTGGGGCGTGGAGGATCTGAAGACGGTTCATTTATTGGATCATTATTTGGAAAGAATCAATGTGTGGGGTAAGGAGCTCGGGTTATATTAATGCCAATGGCTTAAGCGGGATAGGATCCCGGAGTATCAGAAACATTGGCATGATGGCCAGGTCAAAGCTCTGAAAACAGGAGGGAGGTATAGGAATGAATCATGTGTTAACCCGTTTAGATTTAGCGGATTCTCTGCTGTGCTCCCTTCCCTCCAGGAGTCGGATCGCAGGAAGCCCGAAGCTTCCAAGCATTCGAACCTTCCGAATACGAGTTGACAGAACGATGCCCTTTGAGTTTGTTGCCAATTTGATGTCTCCGTTTTGCGGATTATGGGAGGCTGATGTCTGTTTTGATTACTCAGATTATGATAGCGCTCTGTCCGGTATTGGAGGGGAAGCTCAGGCGGATGTATATATCATCTGGTTAGATTGGCGGATTTACGCCCGCTCTATGAGTGCACAAAAAGCTGCACAATGGCTGAATGAACGGATCGTTAAATTGCGAATGGTAACGGATAAACCGATTTGGATAAATAACTGGCCGGAGTCCTTGGAAGATGCCAATAGGGTGCTCAGCTTCCGTGCCAGTGACCGTGGATGGTTCCGGAAGTTAAATTCGTATTTGTTGGGAGCGGTTGAGAACAACACGGGCTGTGTTCTGATCGATTTAGCCCAATTGGCCCATGAAGGCACCGAATCCTTCTATGATTATCGGAACGAGGAAATTAGCAACTACCCATTTTCCAATCAGGCAACAACGATTATTTCCCGTCACCTTGGCGTCCAACTCTTGCCCGCTTCCTTGGTTCCGAGGCTTAAAGCGATTGCCTTGGATCTAGATGATACGCTATATCACGGAGTCCTGGGAGAAGAAGGAGCTGAAGGGGTAACGCTAACGGAAGGCCATCATCGGTTGCAAAGGCTGCTGCTTCAACTAAAACAATCAGGAATTATGCTTACTTTGTGCAGCCGCAATGAGGAGGAAGATGTTAAAGCACTGTTCGATGCGCGTACCGATTTTCCGCTGAGATGGGACGATTTTGCCGCTGTTCGTGCAAATTGGCAGACAAAAGCAGAAAATCTGAATCGGCTCTCTCAAATACTGAATATCGATCCGTCTGCCTTCTTGTTTGTGGATGACAATCCGGCGGAATTGGTGAAGATGGCTGCAGAACTACCGGAGGTACGCCTGCTCCGTGCCAAACGAAACGGTGAAGAAACGATGCTGGGTTTATGTCATTTTCCCGGATTGTATCAACTTCACCGGGATGATATTGCCGTATCCCGAACAACGGATATCCAGGCCAATCAGGCCAGAGAGAAGATCAGGCAAACAGCAGCGGATTACCATTCCTATTTAGACAGCTTGAACATGGTCATTACCATTTATGAGAATGAAGCTTCCCATGTCAAGCGGCTGTATGATCTAAGTCATAAAACAAATCAGTTTAACCTGGCTCTAAGACGTATGACAGAAAATGAAGCAAATGACGTTATGGACGCCTCCAATTACGTTACGATTACGGTTGGCCTATCGGATATACTGTCAGACAGCGGAATTATCGGCACCTTTGTATGCAGGTTGGATGGCGAACAAGCGCATCTAATCGAGACGCTTTTTAGCTGCAGGGCGCTTGGACGCGACATTGAAACGGTAGCCTTTGCCTGGATCTTGGAGAAATTGATGGATCGCGGAGTGCAGCGTATCCACATTGAGATGTCCCAGGGGCCGCGGAATGCCCCCGCCTTGGACTGGATAAAGCGTTTTGTTGAGGGCTCGCCGGAACAGCTGCCGCTTAGGGATCTCTATGCACGTGTAAAAGCTGCTTGCGGGAACCATCCTGCCAGAGTGGAGGTAAATCGATGACGGAAATACGCAAACAAATTGGGTCGATCTTATCCGAGGTGTTGAACACCCCGATACCGCCTCATGGTAATCCAAAGCGGGAAGAATTGCCGAATTGGGATTCTTTAAAGCATATGGAGCTCATTCTTCGCCTTGAAGAGCAGTTCGATGTTCGCTTTTCCATCAGGGAAGTAGCGGGTATTCAAAGCTTGGATGACATCGCCAGGATCATTGAGGTGAAGTCGTGAACCACAACATCACCGTTGAACGTTTCGGCATTCGATTAAGACCGATTACGATGGACGACGCCGAATTTATTTTCAAGCTAAGAAGGTCCCCTGAGTTATCGAAGTACATCGGAGAAATCGACTCTCGTTATGCTGTGCATGAAGCATGGTTGAAAGAATATTTTCATAGAGAGGGCGATTATTACTTCTGCATTGAGCTTCTCTCGGGAGTGCCGATCGGAACCATCGCGATCTATGATATTGATGGTCAAGCCGGCAATTGGGGAAGATGGATCATTTCCGATTCGATCCCAGCCGCTCCTGCCAGCGTATGGCTTATTTTTCACGTTGCGTTTGATATTCTGGGTTTGTCCAGTGTATTTTCCAATACGGTTATCGAGAATGCGAGCGTCGTTTCTTTTCATGATCACTGCGGGCTGCCGCGAACCGGAATCGAACGCAATGGCCTGACGATCAGGGGGGTCCCTTACGATATGGTTATTCATACGGCTACGAAGGAGAACTGGCCAACGGTACAACAACGTTTAGAGAAGCCCGCCATTTTAGCGGAGCGTCTGCTCGGGGAGACTCCGGAAAGTAATTAATATGCATTCGGGAGGCAAGACAATATGGCTTGTATACTACGACAGCGAAACCGTTCGCTGTCTTTTCTGTATGTAACGGACGAACAGGAATGACATGGGTAATATGTCTGGTGAATTCGCCGTTGCTACTCTCAGGCGTATTTCATATTTTATCAGGAGAAGGAAATTCATGATCGCCCGGTAATTTCATCATGGGTGTTTTTTGAACAAGGACTTACTCTTCAAGAAAGGATGGACAACCAGGATGAGCGAAATCTTGCATAAAATAAAAACCAAGACGGCAACGGTGGCCGTGATCGGTCTTGGTTACGTCGGACTATCCGTGGCAGTGGAGGCGGCAAGAGGTAATTACAGGGTGTACGGAATTGACATTGATAAGAATAAAACGGAACAGCTGCAACGCGGAAAATCGTATGTTACGGATATAAAGGATGAAGACATCGATTCTTTGATCCATCAGCGCCTGTATGCGGTTCATGAGTTTTCAGCGCTGGCTGAGGCAGATATCATCGTTATTTGCTTGCCCACCCCGCTTAACATCAACAGAGATCCTGACGTTTCCATGATTCGGTCAGCGGTTGATTCCATCATCCGGTATGCTTCGAGAGATACGCTCATTATTTTGGAAAGCACCACCTATCCCGGAACGACCGAAGAATTAATTAAGAATGTGATTGAGGCCAATACGCAATGGGAAACGGGTAAGGATGTTTTTGTATGTTATTCTCCGGAAAGAGTGGACCCTGGAAACCGTAAATTCAATGTAAAAAACACACCTAAAATCTTAGGTGGAATCACGGAGGAATGTACACATCTCGGTCTTCAATTTTACCGTTCTTTTTTGGATAACGTGATTCCGGTAAGCTCAACGGCCGCGGCCGAGATGGTTAAGTTGCTCGAGAACACGTTTCGAAGCGTTAACATTGCGCTTGTGAACGAGCTGACGCTCATGTGTGACCGAATGGGGATTAACATCTGGGAAGTGATCGACGCTGCTTCGACCAAGCCGTTTGGTTACATCCCCTTTTTCCCGGGGCCGGGGATCGGCGGCCACTGCATCCCGATCGATCCGACCTATCTGTCATGGAGAGCTAAAAAGTTCGGCTTCTATAACAAATTTATTGAATTGACCAGCGATATCAACAGCAATATGCCCCGCTATGTCATATCGCAGATTACCGACATACTCAATGACCATGAAAAGCCGCTAAAAAACTCAAATATTATATGCATTGGCATGGCTTATAAAAAGGATGTCAACGATATGCGGGAATCGCCCGCACTCGAAGTGTTCAGGCTTCTACAGCAGAAGGGGGCTGCGGTAACCTATTATGACCCGCTCATTCCATGGTTTATGGACAACGGTCAAAGGATATCTTCCATAGAACTTTTGCCGGATCTGATTGCCTCCGCCGACCTGGTCGTTATTACTACCGATCATAGTACGATCGATTACCGGTTTATTGCTGAGCATGCCGCTTTGCTATATGACACGAAAAATGTGACTCGGTCGATTAAAGGAAACATCGTATTGCTCGGCGGACATAAGCGATTGGAGAAAAGCTCACCCCCGGTTGTGTCGATCAAAGATAACGGGGAAGGGAGGGAAGGGATTGATTGATGTTGTCATATGTGTGCATAACGGTTTGAATGCGGTAAAACAATGCTTGAACTCCATTCAAAACAATACGACGCAAAAAATTAATTTAATTATCATAGATGATGGAAGCGATCAAACCACAAAGCGCTATCTGGAACAGTACACACGACAATTTCACCATAGATTAATTCGACACGATAAGCCGCAAGGCTATACGGCTTCTGCGAATCAAGGATTAAAGGAGTCAACATCACGATACTGCGTCCTCCTCAACAGCGATACGATCGTAACCGGTCAGTGGTTGGAAAGGCTGACGGAAACCATGGAATCCGACCGCAGGATCGGTATCGTCGGTCCGCTGTCAAATGCAGCCAGCTGGCAATCCATTCCCCATAGGGACTGGAGCCGTAATGGATTGGAGCCCGACTTGACGATCGAACAAATGGCCGAGATTGTCTATCAAGCCTCGGATAAGATTTTTCCGAGAGTCATGTTTTTAAACGGCTTTTGTTTAATGATCAAGAAGGAAGTGTTAGACAAAATCGGATATTTTGATGAGAAGAACTTTCCGGTAGGTTACGGGGAAGAAGATGATTATTGTCTTCGCGCCCGGGCTGCCAACTTTAAATTAAAGGTTGCCACCCATTGTTATATCTATCATCAAAAGTCGGCAAGTTTCGGAACCGATAGAAGAAAGAAATTAGTGCAGAATGGAAAAGCTGCTCTCTATCGCAAGCATGGCGAGGAAAGGGTTCAACGATCGGTACAAAAAATGGCCGTGCATCAATCGCTCAGAGAAACAAGGGCAAAATTAAAGTGGCTCTTAGCGTGCAGACGACAAATCATCACAAGTAATCAACGAAAAAACGTAGTATACACAGCGATAACCGGCAATTACGATAAGCTGCAGGATCCTTTACAAATGAGCAAGCATTGTGATTACTATTGTTTTACGGATAATCCGAAATTAAAGTCCGGAACCTGGAAAATGATTAAGTTAGATAAAATATTCGCTGATTCGGCCCGTCAAGCTAGATGGGTAAAAGTTATGCCACATTTATTATTTCCGACCTACAAACACAGTGTTTGGGTTGACGGGAATATCAGAATTGTCGGAGATATCGATCGGTTTATTGAAACATATAGAGCCTCACCGCTCGTGTTCTACAAACATTCACATCGGAATTGTATTTATAAAGAAGCTGAGGCTTGCATTGCCTTGGGGAAGGATAACAAGGAAGTCATATTAAAGCAAGTAGCCTTGTATAAGAATGCGGGATATCCGAGGGATAACGGACTGATTGAGTCCGGCGTGATCCTAAGACGCCATAATGATCCTGTCGTTATGGGGGCAATGACCACTTGGTGGAGACAAATTATAAGTTATAGTAAAAGAGACCAAATCAGTTTTAATTACGTGGCCTGGAAGAACAAGGTTCCTTTTACGGCGATCAATGGCAATATCCGTAATAATGAATTTTTTAATTGGAGCAAGCACCACAAGAAGCCGGTTATGAAAAGATTGAAACGCTAATATGTAACTTAGGGGCTGTTGTCGTACAACGGCCCCTTCTGTTTTCCCTTATTTACTGCCGCCTAACAGCTTGCTTATCATGTCATCCTTCGCTAGTTCGTCCGATACGATCTTTTGTACCTGAGAACTCTTCAGCGGAAGTTTCCCTTGCCTGATCGATCCGCCGAGGTAGAAGTGGAGGCTGTGAGGAAAAATCGCGTCTATATAATAGAGTTCTTTAAAGGACGTCCCTTCAGGAAATCTCGCAAAATACTCTTTATAATAAGAAGACAACACGACCCTCGGCAATAAATAACGGATATCCTTGATGGGAGAGTCAATTCTTGAATGCTCCAGATCAATGATCCATAAATCTCCTGATGGCGTTTTTATTACGTTCAAATGGGTTAAATCCCCATGTACAAGCCATCTTTTATTGTTTACGGATGTGAGATGATCCGCGAGGAGGGGCGCTCTTCGGGAAGAAACTTTTATACATTTCTCAGCTAATTGTATACAGGGTTGAATATACGGCAAGGAGTACTGGTTTTTCCATTTCATCAAATCTTTTAATTTTAATTGATATTCAGATATCCATCTGTTAATTCCATTCTTCAAGGCGCTCGGTTTTTGATTGGATGTGAGTGAACTTGGCCATGTAGCGTGTTGATGAAAATCCCCAATGACCTTTACGCGGTCAATTATCGATGCAGGACCTCCAGAGATATATTTAGACAAATAATAACGATGCTCACCTTGCTTCGTACATAGTTTCCGTTGATTCGTGGCGATAACCTCAGGAACCTTCAACCCTTGTTGGGATAGTGCGTATTGTAGAGTGATAGAAGGGGTGAAGCTTTTACTTGATCTGTAATCCGACTTAAGGATATAGGTTTCTTTGTTATCGATTACCTTCCACACTGCCTTATCCGGCTCGTTCTGAATCCATTCGATTTTCGGCTTTTTGATGTCATAATACTGGTTAAGAACTAACGCTGCCTCTTGAAGAGTAGGCATGCTATCACTCTCCATTCCAAATAATAGGTCATCATCTATTACAGGTTCTATGGTACGTCGAGCAGGCCTTGAAAAAGAGACTTCCAATTTTTCGCACACTGGTTGATCGTAAAGTTCTTGGCCACGGCCTTTGCGGCCTTTTGTGAAATTTTTTTTCGAAGTTTGGGATTCTCGATCATTTCTCGAATCCCGACATACCAGCCCTGCTCTGTTTGAGGAACAAAATAACCCGTTTTTTTGTGGAATACGCAATCTCGGTATATGGGGGATAATGAATAAATGCCGGGAATGCGGCAGGCAGCATAGTCGCGGAACTTCACATTGCTTTTGCAGTGGTAGAACAGACCATCATCCATGGGTGCAAGACCGATATCCCAATTGGCCCGATACAGCTGCTGCATGAACTTGCTGTAATCTTCATTATGTTTCCGATGGGAGATATTAGGATGCCCCTTCAATTCTTCAGGACAGTACCCGTAGAACTCCAGTCTAACAAAATCTCCGTATTCCTTAAGTATGCGCTGCAATGCAGGAATAACCGGGCGGAAAGAACTTTCCTTTTTGGCACCTTCATATCCGATCACGAGTCGATCTTCCTTTTTCGGACTGTTGGACAATTGTGTATAGGAAACATCAATGCTTCCTGGAAAATAGACCACTTTAGGAGTGAAATGCATCTTAATCAGATCGCGAAAGACGGGTGATTCTACTTTGACTGTGTGTACGTTTTTTAGAAAGTAAGTATAGGTTTCTTTATAAGCGGGTTTTGAGTAAATTTGGCCAAGACGTGTGGTTTGAGGAATCGCGAGAAAATGGTCGTCAATGACGTATACGGTCTTCTTTCCTTCACGGTGTGCCCATTCTAAACATTGGAGCGCTGCAGGCTCAATGCTTCTCAAAAACAAAATAATATCATATGAAGAAATGATAGAACGGGTTACTTGTTTATGTGGAAGGATCTTGAACCTGCAGTATCCTTGTCCTTCCAAATAACGGAGAGGGGGGAGAAGAATGATTTGGTACGATGCGGTTTCCTCTGAGCCGACCACAAGAATTTTTCTCATCAAATGACCTCCAAACCATGATGTTTACGGGATGCCCTTGCGGGTAACTCAGTTGAAAAATAGTGCTTGCCCTCACGAGGAGAGCAAGCGTAAAAGCCATATTTGAAACAGTGAATTTAGAACAAGTTATTGTCCGTACCTGTTACGGAGATTTGAGTTGGCGTGTTGCCGGTGAACCGGTTTCCGAATGCGGTGTTTTCATCGCCGGAAATGAGGAGTCCGAAATTCTGATTGAGCTCCATCTCGTTGAATTCCACACTGTTAAAGTCTGTGGCGATTGCGATACCGGTTTGAGTGTTACCATCGGAATCGTTGGCTCCAAGATATCCGTTATCGCCGGTTGTGATCGAAACGCCGATCCCTGTATTATTTTCCACGTTGTTGCGTATCAGTACGTTGTTTGCTGCTGCAACGGTGATTCCGCTTGTTCCGTTTTGCGTGACCGTGTTGCCGAATAACAGATTGTTCGCTGCGGTGCTCGAGATGCCGATTGTGCCGTTTTGAGAGACAGTATTACCAATAGCCGCATTATTGGCGCCGGCCAACAAAATACCCACACTTGTATTGCTGAAGAATACATTCTGTACGATCCAGCTGTCGGTGCTTGCTACGTTGATTCCTGCAGCGCCGCCCGCGTCTTGAACACTGTTTCTCCAGGCTACATGTCCGGTACCGGCAGCTAAATCAATGCCAATACCAAGCGTGTTGTTGATGGTATTGCCAATAATGCGGTGATTGGTACCAGCGGTAACATCAATCGCATCGGCCGTGTAGTTTTGAATGGAGAATCCGTTAATTTCAACCCCCGTAGCTGCCGTGACAATGAACGCACTTGCCGCAGCGTTGAGTCCTTGGCGTATCGCCGCACCTTCATTTTTAGCTATAACTTTTACGTTGGAAGTCGCTACAGTCACCGCCGGCTCTGGATACGTTCCATCATTAACCAATACGACATCACCAGCGACAGCTGAAGCTACCGCAGTTGCAATTGGCGTCCCTGTAGGTGAAGGGAAGACCGAAATAATGGCCATCACGTCTACCTCCTTATATAGAATTGATTAAGGTTTGTATTCTTAATCTAGTAACAGTTAATGCAATGGGAGAGAGTAATGTAAAGGCAGATGGATGAGTTGAAACGCACATTTTTTAAGAGGTTGGAAGAACAGATAGATGAAAACCTATGTTCCCGCTGCCAAAGCCGACCAAGTGTAAAACCCTCCGCACTATGCACAGTGGAGGGTTTTCTTCATAAAACGTATATACAAATATGATGATGTGATTTTATCGGCGGACCTGCCCGCGAATTTCACCATCCGGATTTTGGATCGTATGAACATTCACATAGGCATTGCCACGCTCGAATTCACGGATCAGATCTCGAATCGTTCTGCCTTGCAGAGGACCGATCAAATCCTGATTCGTCAATACTCCCTGAACGACTCCCCGTCTTACGGTGATACCGAATTTTGATGGTCCGAACAGGAAGGCGACAATGGGACCGTTTTCTCCGACTCTTCCGAGATGAATATGAGCTTGGGTAATACGGCTAATATTATTGACCACAAGTCTGAACCGAAGTTGGGTACCTGTTCTGTTGACCCGAAAAACCGTATTTCCGAAGGCTATCGTTCTTACAGGTGGTACCTCGTTTCTTCCTAATAATGATGCCCTGAATGTTCTGATAGGTCTTCACTTCCTTCCTTTTTGATGTTCTAGTTTATTCAATTTCGATAGAGTTGGTATGTTTATTGGTCCATCCGCTCAACCCAATTTTATTTCGTGTAAGGTACGAACGCCGTTACAGTAAATAAACCTATACATAAAATGAGGAGGAAGTGTTCTTAATCCCAACTTGGCAGGTGAGAAACATGTCGAAACGAAGTCCTGCGAGTCCCGTTAACAGAAAAAAAAGGAGAGGATCCTTGTCCCCGATCATAAATGCCGAGTTTCCGAAGGTATCCGTCATCATTCCTGCCATGAACGAAGCGAAGACCATTGCGGCAGTCATTCGGCAAGCCAGCCAAGTGCACGCCAACACAGAGGTTATCGTTGTTGCCAATGGTTCAACGGACGGTACGGCGGAAATTGCTCAGAGCATCGGAGCAAGGGTGATCCACCTGCCGTTTCCGCTCGGTCATGACGTGGGACGAAGTATCGGCGCTGCAGCGGCTAGAGGAGACATCTTGCTGTTTACCGATGCAGACATCGTAATCCAAGCAAGTGATATGACCCCTTTGACAAAAGCCGTAGAAGAGGGGGTGGACGTGGCTTTGAACAAGTATTTGGGTCCGACCGATAAGCATCACGTTCACAGCGTTATCCTCGCTAAGCATACGTTAAACATTTTGGTATCCAATCCCGATTTGAAAGGAGCTTCACTTACAACCATTCCACATGCAATGAGCCGAAAAGCGGTTAATCTGATTGGTATCGACAATTTGGCCGTTCCTCCGAAAGCTCAAGCAATGGCCATTTATAATGGCTTGAAGGTACGGGGGATTCATTACGTGGATGTAGGAAAAAGAAATCCCAGGAGGGGTAGAACCAGAGGGAATGATCCCCTTGAAACCCTGATTGTGGGGGACCATTTGGAGGCAATAAATTGGTTAATCTCTCAATCCGGCATGCGGGGAAATCGATCAGATCTCGCACGAAAAAGAGAAAGCGTGTGGTGATGAGATGGTGCGAAGAAAGCGGAGACGAGGTATGATACCCGCCTCAAATTCTTTTAGGAGAGCAATGAAACCCATAAATAAAAGAGCAAGAACCAAGAGAAAACGGAGCGGTCATAAATTGGGGGCTCTTATTTTCAAGAATCGTCGGATTTCAAACGAAGCGGTCGACAATTGGAAAGAGAGAGCTTATGCTGCCGGTTATCAGCAAGCGGCCCATGAAGCTTCAACAACGGCGGATACACCCCCCCATATCAAAGTGAACGAGAGCTGGAATCGCTGGTACCATTCAGTCAAACCACTGCCATGGACGGTTTACCACGCAGCGGCGTCTAAATTTGTGGAAGGACACAGTAAGCATTCCGGAATATATCTAGGAAATGCCGTTCTTCTGCCGACGGACAAAAGGGTAGCGGCGATCGTCTTGGTGATGAACGAGAAAGACACGATTATAAAATTGCTGGAGCAGCTTCATCGGCTGCCGCTTCATGAAATCATTTTTGTGGTGAACGGATCCACCGATGAAAGCTTTGAAATGATCCGAAACCAATCGAAAGCCATCATTGTACACTACCAACAAGCTTTGGGACACGATGTTGGCAGAGCGGTCGGGGCGAAGTTAGCCGATTCTGAAATTCTGCTGTTCCTTGATGGAGATGTTCCGATATTAGCAGAGCATCTCGTACCTTTCATTGATGCCATTGAACAGGGTAGCGATATTGCCTTAAATGATATTTCTCCATGGATCGGGATGTTTACCAACAGAGACTACGTAACCATAGTGAAGGAGTTTATTAACCGATCCATGGGCAGGGCGGATCTCGAAGCCAATTCCCTTACCGCGGTACCTCACGCGATGAGGAAGGAAGCTGCCCAAATCATCGGATACGCCAATTTATCTGTCCCACCGAAAGCGCAAGTCATCGCCCTTGAAAAGGGTTTGAAAATAAATGCACCGGCCAGTGTAGACGTCATTACAAAAAATCGGCTCCGAGCTCGAAATGTCGGACAACAAAATGCAGTTTCCGATTTGATCATCGGAGACCACATCGAAGCTCTCAAAACGGTATTCGACATAAAGGGGCCGCGGCTATCTTTTATGGATCAGATTAGACAAAGGCAGCTAACCAAGGTTTAGAAGGTGGTAGCTATGAAAAAAACAAGCATCATTATTCCGACTTTCAATGGCAGGGAGCTGCTAAAGGATTGCATTTATTCGATTAAACGCCATACGAATGAGCCTTACGAGATCATCGTTGTTGATAATGGTTCCTCGGACGGTACCGTTGACATCTGCCGTCAGGAGGGGATTACCTTCATTTCATTGGCAAACAACATTGGCTTTCCAGCTGCATGCAACAAGGGGTTGAAAATTGCAACCGGCGATACGCTGCTCCTGCTGAATAATGATGTCATCGTCACCCGCAACTGGTTGCAGAATATGTTGAATTGTTTGAACAGCGAAACCAATATCGGGATCGTCGGGCCGCTTACCAACTATGCAAGCGGGAAACAACAGATCGATATGCCTTATACCAGTTTAGAAGAGATGTCGAACCAGCTGAATGAGCCGGATGCCAGTAAGTGGCTTCAAGTGGATCGAATCGTAGGCTTATGTTTCCTGTTTAAACGGGAATTGATGGATCGCATCGGTCTGCTGGACGAACGTTATTCACCAGGTCATTTTGAAGACGATGACTATTGTTACCGGGCCAGGAATGCGGGATATACGTTCAGGATCGCGGGCGATGTTTTCGTTTTTCATCATGGGAGTGCCAGCTTTGCCAAGCAGGACATGAGTCAAGTGAAGCATCTTATCGATACAAACAAACAAAAATTCATGGATAAATGGGGCGTCGATCCAACGATCTATGTATAATCATCTATTTTGCGAAAGGAAGGATTATATGAAGGGCGTCATTCTGGCAGGAGGTACGGGTACCCGGCTTTATCCACTGACCAAAGTCATAAATAAACATCTGCTGCCTGTCGGGAAGGTTCCGATGATATGTCACGGAATTGAGAAATTCAAAAAAGCGGGCATCGAGGAAATTCTCATCGTGATCGGCAAGCAATCGGCTGGTCTGTATACAGACCTGATCGGCAGCGGAAAAGAATGGGGAGTAAGCGTCACATTTAAAATCCAGGAAGAAGCCGGGGGGATTGCCCAAGCATTATACCTTGCCGAACCGTTCATAACACCTGGCGAAAAGTTCGTTGTGCTTCTTGGCGATAATCTGTTTGAGGATCATCTAATCACCTTTGTGCAAGCTTTTGAAAAACAGGCCGCTGGAGCGCGCGTACTTCTGAAGAAAGTTCTTGATCCGAAGAGATACGGTGTTCCCGTCTTGGAGAAAGACAACATCGTCATGATCGAAGAGAAGCCGGAGGAGCCTAAATCCGATTATTGCGTAACCGGTATTTATATGTATGATTCGACGGTGTTTGAAACGATCAGCACCATAAAACCATCGGCACGAGGCGAATTGGAAATTACCGACGTGAACAATGTGTACGCATCGAAGGGGCAGCTTACCTATGACATATTAGACGGATGGTGGACGGACGCCGGAACCTTCCAGTCCTTGTACCAAGCCAGCGGCCGATTGTGGTGAACCCTATTTCGGGAATGAATAAATCCGGAGGCCTGACCGCATGAGAACAATGAATAAGCATTTGCTGCTTCAGGGGGGAGAGCAATCCGCCCAGTCGGAAGGATACAGAGAAGGTTATTCAGTGGGACGGAGAGAGGGATACAGGCTCGGTTTTTCCGATGCGGTAATAAGGTCCTTACCCAAGGAAGAGGAGCAGGTCCGCGATCTCCGTATTCTTTACGTCACTGCAGGCATTGGCGTCCCGTATCCTGCGCTGGATCAGGCGGTGACTGACGCATTAAAGGGACTGGTTCGAAGTCTCTCGGTTGCGAGCCCTTCCGAAGATATCGTCCTTTTGGCTAAGAAATTCCAGCCGGACCTAGTACTTGCTTTAAACGGTGTCGTTTTGGAAGCCGATACGCTCAAAGCGCTCCGGGATAGCGGATTTAAAACGGCCATTTGGTTTACGGATGACCCGTACTATACGGACTGGACGGTTTCGATCGCTCCCCGTTACGATTATATCTTTACGCTTGAATCCAACTGCGTATCATTTTATCGCGATTTAGGTTGTCAGCATGTGTATCACTTGCCTTTTGCAGTCAATCCGAACGTATTTTATCCGAAGCATGTGCCGACCTCCAATCAGACCGATATTTGTTTTATCGGAACGGCCTATTGGAACAGAGTGGAGTTAATGGATCATCTGGCCCCGATATTGAAAAATAAAAAAGTCGTCATTTCCGGATGGTGGTGGGACCGGATGAAACATTACGCCCAGCTGTCCGACAAGATTAAGCTCGGCGATTGGATGACGCCGGAGGACACGGCAACGTACTACAATGGAGCCAAGATCGTCATCAACCATCACCGTTCATCCGATGACGATACAATCAACGCCAACAGCAGAAAGGTAAAGGCGCTTTCCGTCAATCCCCGCACGTTTGAAATATCCGGCTGCGGCACGCTTCAGTTATCGGATATCCGCCACGATATGGATCAGTTATATTCCCCTGGAACGGAAATAGAAACCTACGGCTCTTATGATGAACTGATGGATAAAATCGACTATTACTTGCGTCATGAGGAAGAGAGACAGCGAATTGCGTTAAACGGCTTGATGAGAACGAGAAAGGATCATACCTACCATAAACGATTGAGTACGATGCTTCGTACCATTTTTCCTTGAGTCAAGCCAAATTGGATTGTTATACCCGTTTCCTAATGAATTCCTAAGAATATATTGTGCGTAAGACGGGGTGATCATCATACGGCAGCACTTAGAGAAAAGAAGACACAGGCCGGTAAAGAGGCGACATAAGCGAAAAGTTATTCTCCAGAGAAACAAAGGCCAAACGCCAAGCGACTGCACCCAGAAATTGCTGGAGCAAGCGGCAGCTTCGTTTAATGAAGGCTTTGATGCCGGCTACGACCAGGCGATGATGAGGTCGCAGCATTCGGAACCCGAAACGATGGCAAAACCAAGCTCGGGAGAGGAGTACGCGAAGGGATTATATGAAGGAGGAGAAGGGATCGTGGACTCGATACTCCCGGAGCTAGAGATTCTTCCTGAAATTACGGTTCGCCAGATTATCGAAGCCGGTATGGAGCAAATGAGTTCTCGGTATTATCGTCTTCTAAGCGCGGCGGAGGTTGCAAGGAGGCTTAACGAAGCTTTGGATTCAAGCTCCCCGTTGTCCGTTATCCGCTTAGGGGATGGGGAACTGCTTACGCTTGCGCAGGAGTTGGTTTTGAACATGAATGAAGTGCGTAAAGAAGGACATTTTTTAAGTTATGCCGGTGTTCGTTTACCTGATCTAAAAGCAAGAGATATGTTGGCAGCCTCCGTGAGAAAGGCCGATATCGTTGGCATTCCCAAACTAAGATTGCCAAACTTTCAACCTCTGGGCTTTTCTGTTTTTAGAGCCCATGGCATTGATTATCGAAAGTTGCAACTAACGTTATCGACGGTCAACTATGCATTGCATTTGGAAGGTTTACTGGGAGGGATCCTTGCAGGACGTCGAGTTCTCGTGGTGGGCAATTCCGCTCCCGGTCTTTCACGGGTGCTGTCAGGCCGCGGAATCGAGGTGGCAGGCACGGTCGCTCCCGTGGAAGGCATCCACGATATTCCCAGAATCATGGAGGAAATTCGAGGGCATCCATTCGACATCGCGCTGGTGGGCGCCGGCATTCCGGCTGTTATCATTACAGAGCGAATTGCCTCCGAACTCGGAAAGGTCGCTGTCGATTTCGGGCATCTGGCTGATTCCTTGGCAAGCGGGGAAGCAACCTTATGAACCGCATCAGCCACCATAAAACGGACGGTTACAATGACGGGTTTAACAAAGGCTTCCAATCAGGCTACAAGGATGGATACAGCCGGGGGCGGCATATGGGAATATCCCAATTCAGGAATGTTTTTGAGGGTACAAGTATCATCATACCGACCTATAATCAGCTTCCTTATTTAAAAGAATGCATTGAAAGTATCGCTCGATATACCGACATGCCGTATGAACTCATTATTATTGATAATGCATCCGATGACGGAACTGCGGAATTCCTCAAATCTTCCCAAAGGCTCCGCTTTCGAATCAATGAAGAAAATTTAGGCTTTGCAGGGGCTGTAAACCAGGGACTGATGATGGCAAAAGGAACAACGTTGATGATCTTAAATAATGATTCCGTTGTAACGACCAACTGGCTCTCGAATTTGCTCGTCTGTCTGCACAGCGACCCGCAGTTCGGGATTGTCGGTCCGGTGACAAATTATATCAGCGGAGATCAGCTTATTCATGTCAGCTACCACGATATCGCGGAGATGCAGCAATTCTCCAAATCATACAATCACTCTAATGCGCACAGCTGGACCGTTACAGAACGCTTGACAGGTTTTTGCATGTTGATTCGGCGCGATGATTTTTACCGATTGGGTTTTTTTGACGAGGGCTTTGAGATCGGCAACTGTGAAGATGACGATTATGGGCTGCGTGCCCGTCTTCTTGGAATGCAGCTCATTATCGCCAAGGATACGTTTATTCACCATTATGGCAGCGTCAGCATGAAGACGTTAAATTCCAGATTCGAACAAGTGTATGCGAATAATCTTACTTTCTACTCCAGCAAGTGGGAAGATCCTCATGAGATGTTGTCCCTGAAGTGGCAGCGGAGCTTGAACCGGGACATGAAGCTGCGGACCGTTGATATGTATCCGACGTGTGTCTTCGTTACAGGGGCAGACTCGGTAATCTATTGGATTGAGAACGGAATCAGGCATCCGATTCATGGAGCCGTCGGAATTCAGGCTGTACGGGTTTCACAGGTTGATCTCCGCTGCTGGCCGCTCGGGGATCGCATGGCTGCGGAGGAAGCCGTTGGGCGAATGAGGACTGTGTATTTTCCATCCACGGAATCTTGGGAGCAAGAAGGCAAACTGATCAAGCATAAGAACGGCAGCGTTTATCAGTACAAGGGGAATCGGCTGCAGCGATTCATGAATCGGCTCGTCTTAGCGGCTTGGCACCTTGATTTTTACGAGCCGCTGCTAGTGAACGAGCACGAAATCCAGCAATATGGGGAGGAAATTCCAATCATTTCTCCTCCGGTGATTAAGGCGGATAACATTTAATTAAAGAGAAGAGGGTGAGACGGATGAGAGCAAGGAAAAAACATGGCGGTGCTGCGTTGAAGAGAAAAGGAATCCGTGGAAGAGGCATAAGAGGAAAGGGGGCGAATCGAGTTTTTGGGGGAAAGAGAAGAAGAGGTCCAGGTAGAATAGCTCCGCGACAAACGGCTGCCGAATACAATCAATCCTATGATGCGGGGTTTGATAAAGCGTATAACGAAGGGTTTAACGTTGGTTATGCGGAGGGTATGGAGGCCGGTCATCAAGAAGCTTATAAAGGAGAAGGATAAGATGGCTTTAAGAAAAAAAATAAGGCCTCGAAAGCGAGTTGGAAAACGAAAACACCAACACCATCCTGTTCGTCTTAGCGCATATCAAAAGGGCAGTTTAGACGGTTTTCAGCGGGGAAAAGAGGAAGGGCTCGCTCAAGGGCGCGCCGATGCGCAGAAAAGGTCTCAAACCGCTGTTGCCGTTATCGAGACGGCTCTGCCCAAGATGGACGTTCTGGTTATCGCGGCAGGCATGATACCGTCGCTTGAAATCGGCGTTATCCAGCCCCTCCAAACGCTGAATAAACAAGAGAACCTGCAATTCGACGTGAAACTGGAAACCGACGTGACCCACGAAATGATTGCTGCCGCGAACACGATTGTATTCGTTCGCAATGTGGAACCGGCGGCCTATGCATTACTAGAGCTGGCCCATCAGCTGAATAAAAGGACGGTCTATGTTATTGACGATAACTTCTTGGAGATTCAGCCAACAACTCCGGTGGGCGAATATTATAACGATCCGATCCGTCGAGAGACGTTTATTAAGTTTTTGAAAAACACGCAAATCATTAAAGTCGATGCACCTGATCTCGGCACCTATATTCATGAGCGGTACAATAGACACGTGATTTACTTCCCTGCCAGCATCGATTTCGAGTGGCTGGATCAGAACGAGAAGTCGGTTAAGGATCAGGGGCAAGTGGTCATCGGTTATGCAGGAGGGGACAAAGAGGAAGATTTCGTTCCCGTCATTTCAGCGTTGAACAAAATTTTGGATTACTATGGGGGATTCGTGAGATTAGAATTTTTCGGCTATCTTCCGCCTTCGCTGGCTGATCATCCAAGCGTCAAATATGAAGGCGGGGGGATGGAATACAAGGAATTTTTGAAAAAACTTAATAAGAGCAACTGGAACATCGGCATTGCGCCGCTTGCCAACAATTCATTTAACAAGGGGAAAACGAATACCAAATTCCGTGAATACGGTGCCTGCGGCATTCCAGGCATATATTCGAAATCTCCAGTTTATACGCACTGGGTCGAGCAGGGCGAAACAGGCTACCTGGTTGAGCATACCGAGCAGCATTGGTATGAGGGAATCAAGGCCATGATTGAAGATCCGACGATGCGGCAGAGAATCAAGGAGAATGCGCATCGGGCAGCCCGGCAGCATTTTTCGCTTCAGACATGCGTCGATAATTGGAAGAAATTTATATTCAAAACGTAAAATCGGGGGAGAGAGCGGGAACATGGGGAAAAGAGGGAAAAGAGGGGATATAAACGTACTCATCGTCGGATCCGAAAAAATCGCTTCCTATAAAATCGGCATTGAGCAGCCGCTCCGCCATTTGGAGAAGATGGGAGTCTGCGACTTTGACGTCAGATCCGATGATGAGATGGACAGATCAAGGCTGGCTGAAGCGGATATCGTCCTCTTCTTCCGAACGGTTCAGCCCGAAGCTTATAAGTATCTGGAGATGGCCCGGGAGATGGGAAAAAGAACGGTGTACGTGATCGACGACCATTTTATCGCGATGTCTCCGGGTTCGGATATGGGACGATATTATCATGATTCTTCACGAAGAAAGACGTATGTTAAATTTCTGAAAAACGCTCAAAGCGTAAAGGTTGCTTCCAGTTTTTTTGCCAAACATCTTGAAACGCATTTTAGTCCCCAAAAAATAATCTATTTTCCGGGAAGCGTTGATTTCTCCGTTTTTTCCGGTTTGAAAAAGAACCGTAAAGAAGAAGGGAAAGTCGTAATCGGGTATGAAGGCGGAAAAAAACAAGTGGCTTTTGAACCTGTTATCGGGGCATTGCACAAAATCATTGGGAAATACGGGGATAAACTCAGAATCGAGTTCTGCGGATATGTTCCCGATGAACTCAGGGAGAAGCCGCAGGTGTTTACGGAATCCTACGATGAGAACTATAAAAACTTTCTGAAGCGCCTTTACCGGTCCAACTGGGATATCGGGTTAGCGCCGTTGGAGCGAACACTGCTGCATGATTGCAAAAGCAACAATAAATTCCGCGAATATTCCGCTTGCAGGATTCCGGGCATCTATACTTCTTCTCCAGCCTACGATGAATGGGTTGCCGGGAAGGAAAACGGCCTGATTGTATCCGGTGAGAGCGATGATTGGTACGAAGCCATGGTCCAACTGATAGAACAACCTGAACTACGGCAGAGCATTGCGGAGCATGCGGAACAAGTAGCATGGGCGAATTTTTCAGTGGAAGCTTGCGCCGAACGATGGCGTTCACAAATTCTAATGTCGGAATGACGAGGGATTATGAAAGGAGAGGTTCACTTGGACCATAAGCTGATACCCGTTCTTCAACCGAGTATAGGTCAAGAGGAGATCGACGCGGTGGCAGATGTTTTACGGTCAGGATGGCTTGGACTTGGCCCCAAAACGGAACAGTTCGAGCAGGAATTTGCCAAGTATGTCGGCAGCCGTTTCGCGGTTGCGCTCAATTCTGGTACGGCCGCGCTCCATCTGGCCATGGACATTTTGGGTATCGGACCGGGTGACGAGGTCATCGTGCCTTCCATCACGTTCATATCCACTGTCCATGCGGTTAGCTATGTGGGAGCAACGCCGGTTTTTGCGGATATTGAACCCGATACGATGAACATTTCACCGGAAGATATCAAGCGGAAGATAACAGATAAAACCAAGGCAATTATCGTCGTTCACATGGGCGGGCATCCCTGCGATATGGATACCATCCATGAATTGGCGCATGCCAATGGAATCAAGGTAGTAGAAGATGCTGCGCATGCATGCGGCGCGGAATATAAAGGCAAAAAGATCGGCTCCATCAGCGATATTACCTGCTTCAGCTTTCACGCCGTCAAAAATTTGACGAGTGGTGAAGGCGGCGCAATTACCTGCAATACCGAGTGGATGAACCGTAAGCTGCGTGAGAAGAGGTGGGTAGGCATTTCCCGCGATACGTGGATACGGTCGTCACATGAGAAGGTGTATGCATGGCAGTATTTCGTTGATGATGTAGGATACAAATATCATATGAACGACATGCAGGCTGCCATCGGGCTCGTTCAGTTAAATAAGCTGAGCCAATTGAACGGAAGACGACAAGAAATAGCGGCTCGTTACCAATCCGAACTGAAGGATTTGGAATGGCTGGAACTTCCTCATGAACAGCCGTATGCTCAAAGCTCCTGGCATTTGTTCCAGGTTAAATTCAGCAAGGAAAGCCAGAGGGACCGTATGATTGGCCACTTGCAGGAACACAATATCGCGACGGGCGTCCATTATTATCCGTGCCATCTGCATCCGAGCTACCTGCATCTAAAAGCGATCGTGCCGCTCTCCTCAGAGATCTGGAAAAGAATTCTGACCCTTCCTATTCATCCGAACATTACGGAGGAGGACTTGGATCGGATCATAACCCGCATAAGGGAGTTTAAGCCATGAGAAAACTGTTGGTTCTAGGTGCGGGAATCTCCCAGCTCCCATTAATTGAAACCGCGAAAAGAATGGGATTATACGTTATTGTTGTGAGCCGCCAAGGAAACTATCCCGGATTTGCCAAGGCAGACAAGGTTTACTACGAGGATACGACCCATATGGATAAGATTGTCGAAATCGCCCGGCATGAAGGAATTCATGGAATCTGTACAACGGGTACGGACGTGGCCGTCAAGTCGATCGGCAGAGTCGTGGATGAATTGGGAGTAAGCGGATTGAGTTATGAATCCGCTCTACTCTCCTCAAATAAATGGAAGATGAAACAGGCTTTTATGAAACATGGCGTACGAACGGCACGATTTCTGAAAGTCCAAACCTTGCAGGAAGCTTACAGCGCTTTCGAAGTATTATCGCCGCCGCTTATCTTTAAGGCAGTGGACGGAGGAGCAAGCAAGGGCATTGTGAAGGTTGCCGATATGGCCCATGTGGAATACGCATTTGAAGCCGTGCGCAAGGATACGAAACTGGATTTTTTCATTGTTGAAGAGTTTATTGAAGGAACCGAGTTTGGCGCGCAGGCATTCGTCTACGATAACCAAATTCAATTCATCATGCCGCACGGGGATTTCGTCTTTTATGGGGATACCGGTGTTCCCATCGGTCATTATGTCCCCTATGAATTGCCCGAAGAAGTGCAGCAAGATTTATTTTCCCAGTTGAAGCAAAGTATCGAAGCGCTGGAATTAAATCATTGCGCAATCAATGCGGATTTTATTTTGAAAGACGGGCATGTGTATGTTCTTGAAATCGGAGGCAGAGCAGGAGCTACATGCTTACCCGAACTGGTGTCCACTTTCTATGGATTCGATTACTATGAGCAGATCATCAAGGCTGCTCTTCGCATGAATCCGTCATTTCCCTCTCATACTTCACAGCCTTGTGCGTGTGAATTACTGATCTCCGATAAAGATGGGGATATTACTGGACTTGAGAACGGAAATGATCAGCATGAGAATATTATTCAAATATCATTTGATTATCATATAGGCGAGAAGGTAAATAAATTCAGGGTTGGCACTGACCGAATCGGCCAGATCATCGTGAAAGGGGACCGTTTGGAAGAAGTGCTGAGCCTGCTGGAAGAAGTTAAAGAGAAGATAAGAATCGATTTAGGTTAGATCTTATATATATTATTGCGAAATCTCGATCTGCAGCACCGATCGGGATTTTTGCATGGGGGAGCGTATTTTGCCTATATCCTAATTTGGGATTAGACATATAAATAATCGGGAGAGCGGCAACCGAGGTTTTAGGTAAAGCTCTCTCAAATCCATGTACCGGAGGCAGCAGATGAAAATTACGGATACAAAGCTCCAAGGCGTGAAACGGATTGAACCGGCCGTTCACCAAGACCATCGGGGATTTTTTATGGAAAGTTTCAATGATCGAGTTCTTAAAGGATGCGGCATTAACGACCATTTTATTCAGGACAATCACTCGATGTCACGTGAGGCAGGTGTTATTAGAGGGCTGCATTACCAACTGTCTCCCGAGGGACAGACGAAATTGATCCGCGTTGTAAGCGGGGCGATCTATGATGTGGTTGTTGATATTCGGTCGGGCTCTCCTACCTATGGACAATGGCAAGGTTTTATCTTATCCGCAGCCAATTTCATTCAACTTCTCGTTCCCAAAGGGTTTGCCCATGGTTTCTGTACTCTTGTTCACGATACGGAGGTCATATACAAGGTCGATGCCTACTATTCGCCAGAGCATGATCGGGGAATAGCCTGGAACGATCCGGATCTCAATATCGATTGGCCTGTGAACAAACCTGTTCTCTCTGAGAAAGATTCAAAGCATCCTCGATTGGCTTTGGCAGAAAATAACTATATATACGAGGGGTGAGGTCGCATGAAGATCGTTGTCACAGGCGGTGCGGGATTTATAGGCAGTAACTTTATACGATATATGCTGTCTCAACATCCGAATGACGAATTTATTAATGTGGATAAACTAACGTATGCCGGCAATTCAGGAAATCTGAGCGAAGTGCGGACGAATCCTAAATATCGTTTTGTGAAAGCGGATATCAGAGACCGGGCAGCTTTAGAACCCCTCTTTAAGGAGGGGGTTGATGCGGTCGTTAATTTTGCAGCTGAATCCCATGTCGACCGCAGCATTTTGCAGCCTGAATTGTTTGTCTTGACGAATGTGGCAGGAACTCAGACGCTCCTCGATCTGTCGAGGCAATATGGAGTCCGCAAGTTTGTCCAGGTCTCTACAGATGAGGTCTATGGAACGCTGGGAGCGGCCGGCCTATTTACCGAAGAATCACCGCTTCAACCCAACAGTCCTTATTCTGCAAGCAAAGCAGGCGCCGATTTGCTTGTTCGAGCTTATTATGAGACGTTTGGATTACCGATCAATATTACGCGCTGTTCAAATAATTACGGCCCATATCAGTATCCTGAAAAGCTAATACCGCTTATCATTTACAATGCTTTGCATAACAAGCCCCTTCCGGTATATGGCGACGGTTTGAACGTTCGCGATTGGCTGTACGTGGAAGATCATTGTCGAGCTGTCGATCTGGTTTTGCGCCAGGGCGTCGACGGCGAAATATATAATATCGGAGGACATAATGAACGGAATAATTTGCAGGTTATTCGAACGATCCTGTCTGAACTGAACAAACCTGAAACCTTGATTCAGCATATCAAAGATCGTCCCGGACATGATCGCCGTTATGCGATAAATGCAGACAAGATAAGGAAGGAACTCGGTTGGGCTCCACAATATCATTACGAAAGCGGCATTCGTGAGACGATTCGATGGTATCAGAAGAACCTGGCTTGGGTGGAACAAGTGCTTGAAAAGTCAGCAGACAGCGGTCATTAAGAAGGACTTCTTTAATTGAATGGATTAGTTAATGAATGATCGCCGATGATTCCATCGGCGTTTTTTGTGCATAAATGGCCTGTAGCGCATTTTTCTCCATGTTAAAACCTTTCAGCATACCACTTCTGCCGCAAGGTCATCCTATACGATGTTAACACACTCATTATAGAGATGGAGGATGAATCATGATTAAATCCAAGGCCCTCAACCTGACCGTCTCCGCGGCATTACTGCTTAGTATGGCTGCAGTAGCAGGATGCGGTAACGCCAATGACGGTAACACGACACGTACGAACAATGTGGACGGTGGCCGTGTCGGTGTGAAATCCGTACGTAACAACCAGAACGTCGGCAGTACGCAGCAGCATGACTTGTCCAACCTGAAATACAGCAAGGCGCTGTCGAAAAAAGTTTCGGATATCAGCGGCGTAGGATCGGCGCATGTATTCGTAACGAACCGCAATGCCTATGTTTCGCTGTCCAGGGACGGCATGAACACGAGCAACATCAATGGTCGCGTTACTGGCATGAGCACTGGGGCAAATCGTTCCGCTGACGGCTTGATGAATGGCACGAACGGCACGATGAACGGCACAAATACAACGAATGTCAGAAACCGTACCTTCGGCACTTCGGGCACGGGCAGCGTCGGTCTTCTCCGTGGTATGGCCAATGACACCAGACGTGCGGTAGACAATACGACAGGTCTCGGCCGCAATGCCGATAACCGCGGCTTCGGGGTGAACGGAACGACAACCAATGGCGGCTTTGGCGGAAGCAATTATAATACGCTAAACGGCACGCGCACGAACGGTCTTATGGGAACTAACGGCACGCGTACCAATACCCTTACCGGAACAAACGGCGCAACCAACGACACGTACATGGGAACCGGCATCAATGGCGTTCCTTATGGGACCTACAATAATAATATGGGCATCATGAGCAACAATCGTGAAGAAGTGCCTCAGCACCTTCGTCAGGAAATTACGAGCAAAATTCGCAAGACCGCTCCGCATATCAGTCAAGTTTATGTTTCCTCCGATGAGGAATTTTATCAGCATGCCAATCGATTTGGAACGGACGGGAATGCGGCGAACACGGTTGGAACGCTTTCGCGTGATTTCGGCTCTTGGATCAACCGCGTTTTCCCGTTGAACCTTGGCGGCCGAAACGGCATGAACGACACCCGCGGCAACTTGATGAAGAACGATACGGACGACGGTTGGTTTGGCGGCAATCGAAACAGCCGGTAAAACCCTTATACCAAAAGGAGCTGCCCATTAGGATTGAAGTCATCCTAACTAAGGCAGCTCCTTTGCTTATTTTGCAATGCGTGTTAAGGTAGCGGATTAATGCTTGCGTTGTCCTTGAATCCAGACGCCTTGAAGCTCCAGGTCGCTGGAGAGCACCAGGACGTCGGCAAGTTTGCCGGACTCAAGGGATCCGGTCCAGTCATCGATGCCGATTTTTCTGGCGGGATTGAGGCTTCCGACCCTGGAGGCCTGCTCAATGCTCAAACCGACCTCTCGGACCAGCAGCTGGAATCCTTTGATCATCGTCAGCGTGCTGCCAGCCAGGCTATCCCTGTTGCTCTTGAGCGTGGCGATGCCGTTCTCGACAACGACCGGCAAATCGCCAATCGTATATTCGCCGTCAGCCATTCCGGTAGCGGACATCGCATCGGTGATCAGAATCAGGTTGCCGTCCTGTTTCATGCGGGCCAGAATCGAAATGGCAGCCGGGTGAACATGGATGCCGTCGGCGATGATTTCGCAGCTTAGGCGATCATCGCCCAGCATCGCACCCACCACGCCAGGCTTGCGGTGATGCAGTCCTGTCATCGCATTAAACGTATGCACGCCATGGCTCAGTCCTGCCTCCACGGCGGCCTCCACTTCTTCGTAAGTGGCATCCGTATGACCCAGTGCGGCCACGATCCCGTGGCTGCTGAGCCAGGAGATGGCCTCCAGCGCTCCTTCGCGCTCCGGTGCCAGGGTCACCTGGCGGATCAGATCCGGGTATGTGGACACCCATTCTTCCAGCCAGTCGATATTGGCATGGACGATATGCTCCGGATTTTGTGCACCTGGCCATTTCGGACTGATAAAAGGGCCTTCCAGATGTGCGCCTACCAGTTTGGTATAAGGCATGCCTTGGCTGCGGTACTCGTTAACTTCCCGAAGCACGTGGTCGATGGCTGCCTTCGGCGCCGTCATCGTGGTGGCGAGCATGGACGTGGTTCCCTGGGAGCTGTGGAACGACGTGATTTTATCCAGGACATCCTTGCTTGCATCCATGAAATCTTCGCCGTTGCCGCCGTGCACGTGGATATCAATAAATCCGGGAATAATGTAGCCGTCGGGTTGGTTGATCACTTCCGCTGCAGCCTGTTTAAGCTCGGCGGGGAGCCCCGAAACATCGCCGGCGTAAGCAATGTCCTCTCCTTGGATCGCCAGCACGCCGTCTGCACAGAAGCCGTCCGGCGTCAAGACTTGACCGTACAACAATTGGACCGAATTTTTGCGTTCGCTGCTCATACCAGCAGTCTCCCTGCGCCTTGATCCAGAAGGACAACCACGTTCGGATGACATTGAAGCAGCGATGCCGGACACTCTGTGGTAATCGGCCCCGTCAATGCGCGGTGTACGATTTCCGCTTTATCCTCTCCACGAACGAGCAGGAGAATTTGGCGGGCTTTCATGATGGTGGCAACGCCCATGGTAATCGCGTGGGTCGGGACATCGTCCAGGGTCGGGAAGAATCTTGCATTGGCGTTACGTGTTTTCTCTTGCAGCTCAACCACATGGGTACCGCCGCTTAAGGATTCGCCAGGCTCGTTGAAACCGATGTGTCCGTTATGTCCAAGGCCGAGGAGCTGAAGATCAACCGGGCCGTATTCTTCGAGCATTTTGTCGTAATTCAGGCATTCTGCTTCCGGATCGGCAGCATTGCCGTTCGGCACATGGGTGCGATCCATCTGGATGTCGACATGATTGAAGAACTTCTCATTCATGAAAGTCCGGTAGCTCTCGGGATGATTCTCCGGAAGGCCTACATATTCGTCCAAATTATACGTCGTGGTTTGGGCGAAGCTGACCAGCCCCTGACGGTTCATTTCAATCAGCTTGGCATAGAGCCCGACCGGCGTGCTTCCCGTAGCCAATCCAAGCGTGGCGCGCGGATTGGTGTGCAGCAGGCTGGAAATCAGGTTAGCGCCTGTTTGCACGAATTGTTCTTCGTCGCGGAATGTGTAAATATTCATTGGTTATTGTCCTCCTCGGCTTTTGCGATAATTTTGAACATTAAGATATGATTGCTCCAGACGGGGGACATACGTGGAGAAGTCCCGGCTGGCCATTCCCATGAATAGGATGTCTATAATGTGAAGCTGAGCGATACGCGAAGCCATATCACCCCGGCGCATTCCTTCCTCGAGCGACGATGAATACAGCGTAATATCCGCGAGGGCGGAGATCGCGCTGCTCCGGTAAGAGGTGATGCTGATCGTGAAGGCGCCGGCGTCTTTGGCACAGGCCAATGCATCGATGGTTTCCGGCGTTTCGCCGGAGTAAGAAACGGCAACGGCCACATCGCTTGAGGTCAGTGTGGAGGCTGACGTGATCTGCATATGGGAATCCGCAAAAGCGGTGCAGTTTTTTCCGATCCGGATCAGCTTCTGGTAAAAGTCCTGCGCCACGATGGAAGAGGTCGCCACGCCGTACAGATCAATGCGTTTCGCGCGGCACAGGGCATCCACGGCACGCTCCAGCTGACCCAAATCAAGCAGCTGCGTCGTATCCCGGATGGAAGTCAGATGATTGGACTCGATCGCCTCGACGATCCCGGCCAGCGGGTTGCCCGCCACGATATCCTGATAGCGCGTGTTTCCCGTGCGCGAGGCCATTTCGGCATGAGCGATCTCGGCCGCAAGCTTGAGCTTAAAATCAGGATACCCCTTACACTGAAAATTCTTACAAAAACGGGTTACGGTGGCAGCGCTGACCTCGCACTGATCGGCAAGATCCTTAATTCCCATATGCACAATCTCGGACGGAGCTGTCAAAATGAACTCCGCAAGCCGTCGTTCCTGACGGGGCAGACCTTCCTTTTCGACAGAAATAATATGCAAGATTGGTGTCATCACAAGCCTCCTTCAAGGTTCCCGGTGAGCTTATTGCCTGGGCATAACGAATGGGATTCCGTTCTGAAAATTATTTTTAAAAATATGAAAAATTTAAGAAAATAATTTTTACACCCCCATCATAGACCAACAAGCGGTGGGAAGCAAGGATAAAAATCGCCAATACAGGCCAAACGCCCAATTTATTCGCTTCTTTCGCACCTTCCCCCTTGATCTGACATAAGATGAGTTGACTGTATCCCTTAACCTTGTTAGATCACACATACCCGGGCAAGGAGGGGTGACACCATTGAAGGGGACCGACCATAACAGCAAGTTCTTGTTAACCCACCGTGAACGCGAAGTGTTTGAATTGCTTGTGCAGGACAAAACGACTCGCGATATCGCCGGGCAGTTGTTTATTAGCGAAAAGACGGTGCGTAACCACATCTCCAATGTCATGCAGAAATTAAACGTCAAGGGCCGTTCGCAAGCTGTCGTTGAGTTGATAAAACTCGGTGAGTTGAAGATCTGACACCATGCCGGTTGCATGAACGAAAGCACAGCGAAAGCCTTCCTTCCCGTTTGCTCGGGAGTGAGAAGGCTTTTTTGTGTTTTGGCTCCAAGAAACCGGTTATCGATGGTGACGGATAATGAGCAGGAACCTCTATTAACAATGAAGATATGGTAAAATGTTTGCAGTTGGTATTGGAGGCAATGACGATCGTTTGGGTCGAGCTTGGAATGCAAACCTGCATTTCGTTTTGTAGCTGTTTTGTACAAATAGCCTGCACATGTCGGAGGTGGAATAAACATGGGATGGATGATCGGGATTACGGCCGGCGCCGTTTTGGTCCTCTTGGTATTGATTGGATTTGGACGCAAGCGAAGCAGCGGAAGAAAGGGCAATGTCATCCAGCTGAAATCCAAAACGCGATCGAGCAGCGGGCAGCGTGGACAAGCATGCAGCAAATGCCGCCGCAAGCGCCCGCTGACCTTTTATGCGGATGATTCCGGTGCCGTAAGAGGGCTGTGCACCGATTGCAAAAAGGAGCTGGGACGTCATCAGGAATTGTATCCCGTATAGCGGAAGTTTCCGCGGTATATAAGAGGAAGTGCGAGGGGAAACTAACCTGCCCGCACTTTCTCTTCTTTAGTTATAAAGTACATATGACTTCCGCACCAGCAGATGAGCGAGGACTCCCTAACTTCTTCAAGATTGTGTATAGTGAATAACAGTTCCAAGCGAAAGGGAGGGTAAGAACGTGAACAGGTTTGGCAGGCTGAATACGCTGCGGAATCAAATCTTCCTCGGGTTTATGCTGGTGATGATCATCGTGTTGGCATTAGTCGGGGTTTTTGTATATGACCAGGTTTCCGCCCTTCTGCGCAACAGTGCCGAGAAGCATATCCAGCAGACGGCCGTACAGGCCACGGGCAAGCTGGATGCGCTGCTTAAGCAGGTGGATACGCTGACGGCCCAAGTGTCCACGAACGCAACGGTTCAGCGTTATCTCGCGCAGGAGACCGCAGGTCATCCGATTACGTTCGGAGAACGGCAGTCCCTGCAGCAGGAAGTGCGCAAGTATGAGGCATACGCTACGGGCATCCGGTCGCTTGAATTGTATACAACGGATTATCGGCGGCTGTTCCCGCTCGACGAAGGCAGTTTGACCAGCCGGGTCGGGGTCGATTGGATTATAGCGGCTGACAAGGGCATGGGGAAGCTGGTATGGTTCGGCCAGGATCCCCGGGATCCGGACGTGGTGGTAGCGGTACGCCGAATCCGGCTGATCGACCATTCTTTTGCGCATGGCGGGTACCTGCTCGTGAAGCTGGAGAAGGACTATTTTGCGCTGACGGATTCTGCCGGCGGCATGGGCAGCGATTCGCGTGAAACGATGGGGCTGTTTGATCAGGCGGGCCATGAAATCTCGTCGGATTTTGCGACGGAGGTGGATTCGAGGGCGGTTCTGCACCGCGAAGGAGAGACCGTTACGGTCGGCGACGAGGACTATATCGCCGTACAGAGGCAGTCTGGGGCAACGGGCTGGAATTTGGTCATCCTGACGCCAGTAGACTATACGACCGAAGGGATATCGGTGCTGCGGACCGCGATTATCGTATCCGGAGCCGTCGGTGCGCTGCTGTTTCTGATCTTGAGCTTTATTCTGACGACGATGATCATCCGGCCCATTCTGAATTTGATCAAAGCCATGCGCGGCGTGAGGCTGGGAACGCTGAAGCCCATTGCCGTCACCTCGAAGACGATGGAGATCAATGAGCTTAACAATTCGTATAACCAGATGGTGGATTCCCTGAACGAATTAATCGAGGTCGTGTATCAGAAGGAGATCATTCAGAGCCGGACGGAGCTTAAAGCGCTGCAGGCGCAGATCAATCCGCACTTTCTTTTTAACACCTTGGAAGCGTTTTACTGGGCGCTCGACGATCAAGGCGAAGAAGAACTGGCCCAGAACGTGGTCGCCATGTCGGGATTATTCCGCTACGTCATCAACCGCAAAGACGAGGATGAATGGGTATCGGTGCGGGACGAGCTGGATCATGCCGAACGTTATTTAATGATTATGAAAATGCGGATGCTCGACCGGTTATCCTGGAGAATCGAGGCGGACGAAGCCAGCAAGAACGTGCCGATTCCGAAGCTGCTGATCCAGCCGATCGTGGAAAATGCGATCCTGCACGGCGTCGAGCAGCGGCTGGGGCCGGGCACCGTCATTGTGCGCGCGCAAGCCTCCGATCAACCGGGTTACACGGTTGTTTCGATTGCCGACGATGGGCCCGGGATGGACGAGGAGACCGTAGCCTCGTTATATTCCTCCATGGAAAAAGGGTATGCGGAATCCGCTAAAAAAAGCGGCGTCGGCATAGCCAATGTCGAGCAGAGAATCCGGCTGTATTACGCTTCCGAGCAGATCGGCCTGCGCATACACAGCGTGGTCGGTCAGGGGACGACCGTTTCATTTCAAATACCGAACGATTTCCCGGCTATCGACGGGGAGGGGGAAAAGCATGAAAACGATACTGATCGTGGACGATGAACCAAGAACGAGGGAAGGGGTAAGAAAGACCCTGGAGGCGTGGTCGTCCGGCCGATGCAAAATCGTGACGGCTACAAGCGGCGTAGAGGCGCTGGAGTGGCTGCAGGAGCAGGTGGCGCATCTGGTGGTAACGGATATCCGCATGCCGGAAATCGGGGGGCTGGAGCTGATTGAGCGATTGCATGAACTGGAGCATCCTCCAGTCATTATCGTCATATCCGGCTACTCGGAGTTTGACTATGCCCGCAAAGCGCTGCAATACGGGGTCGTGGATTATCTGCTGAAGCCGCTGGATAAGCGGAAGCTGGTAACCGCGGTTGAATCGGCGCTGGAACGGCGGGAAAAGATCGATCGGATTGAGCGGATGGAGAAACTGGTCGACCCCAAGCTGCTGGAGGCGGCGCAGCAGGATAAGGGCTACAGCGTCCAGGTGCAGGAAGCGCTGAAGTACGTGGATCAGCATCTGCAGGAGCCGGTATCGCTGAAGGAAGTGGCGGAGGTGCTTCATCTGAATTCCAGTTATTTCAGCGTGCTGTTCAAAGAGCAGACCGGGCTCACGTTCAGCGAGTATTTGACGCGCCGCAGGGTGCAGCGGGCCAAGGAGCTGCTGGCGGGGACGCCGCTGCCGATCTCGGAAATTGCGGAGAGGGTCGGATACCAGACGGCGAAATATTTCGTGAAAGTATTTCGGGACCTTGAGGAAGTAAGCCCGAGCCAATATCGCCAGAGCGTATCCGATAACGGAAAGGAAATCTAATAAAAGTGGAATTAGTCCCAATCATTATGACCTTATACAATCTTCCCCTCACTGATAAAATTTGATTAAAGCGGTTTCATAACGCGAACAGCATACTAGAAAAGGGGTTGTAAACGTGTTCAATAAAAAATGGACGGTTCTGCTTTTGACATTGTGTCTCGCTCTGGTTGCAGCCGGCTGCGGATCGAACAGCAGCAGCACGGGGGAATCTGGCAGCGGCGGCAGCGAAGGCGATAAAGTTACGGTAAACTTCATGCACTTGTGGCCGGCGGGCGTCTCCGCGGGACAGAACAAAATCGTGAATCAGATCATCGAAGAATATCAAAAAGAGAATCCGAACGTGACGATCAAACAGGAAGTTCTGGATAATGAGCAATACAAAAACAAACTGAAGGTGCTTTCCGCATCGAACGAGCTTCCGGACGTAGGCGTGACCTGGGCAGCCGGATTCCTGAAGCCGTACGTGGAAGGAAACCTGTTTGCACCGGTCGACGATTTGCTGGACGGCCAGCTGGGCGACAAGTTCGTGGCGGGCACGACCGAGGCTTATGCGATTGACGGCAAAACGTATGCGCTTCCACTCGAGTTCAATATCGCTCCGGTTTACTACAACAAGGCGATATTCGAACAACACAACCTGGAGATTCCGCAAACCTACGAAGAATTCAAGTCGGTCGTGAAAACGCTGTCCGATAACGGAATTGCTCCAATCGCGCTCGGCAACAAGGATCGCTGGACCGGTTCGCTCTGGTACATGTACCTGGCAGACCGGATCGGCGGACAAGAAACGCTGGCCGGTGCAATCAGCGGCTCGGGCTCGTTTAAGGACGAATCGCTTGTCAAGGCAGCCGCCGAAGTTCAATCGCTGGTCGATGGCAACGCGTTTGTCAAAGGCTTCAACGGCTTGTCCAACGAGGAAGCGAAGTCGGAATTCCTGAACGGCAAAGCGGCCATGTACATGATGGGTACCTGGGAACTGCCGAACTTCACGACGAATGAAGAGATTCCGCAAGAATTCCGCGACAGCGTCGGATTCTTCAAATTCCCGACCGTCGAAGGCGGCAAGGGCGATATTAACAGCTGGGTAGGCGGACCGGGCGTCGGTTTGTTCATCGGCGAAAACTCGAAGGTGAAGGAAGAGTCCAAGAAATTCGTGGAGTATTTCGTGACCAAGTGGGGCGAGCAGTCGGTAACGGGTGCCGGCGTCATCCCGGCAACCAAGGTGGATACCTCGGCGCTTGAGCTTCCACAGTTGTACATCGATCTGTTCGATGAAATGAACAAAGCTAGCAGCATTACCTTGTTCGCGGATGTTCAAATGCAGGCGAATGCCGCCGAAACGCATCTGAACATGATCCAGGCGCTCTTCGGCAAAGCCGTCACACCGGATAAATTCTCCGAAGAGCATGACGCAGCGATTTCCAAAGGGAACTAAGACTCGGGACAACAATGAAACAGGATGCGATTTATCCGGCAGCGATGCCGGATAAATCGCATCCTCAAGACCATAGGAAGAAAGGAGTCGGACACTTTGGATAAAGTGATGTCCAACAAAAAAATCATCGCGCTGTATGTTCTGCCTGCACTGCTTGTGATCATGGCTGTCGTGTATATTCCGATCATGCTAACCGCTTATTACGGACTGAACGAATGGAACGGAATCGGTGCGATGACCTTTATCGGGCTGGATAATTACCAGGCCTTGCTCTCGGACGGCAAGTTCTGGGACAGTGCATGGCACTCCCTGCTGTTAGCCGTCTTCTCGGCTGCAAGCCTGATTATTTACCTGGCCGTGGCGATGGTGCTGGCCTCCAAGATCAAAGGCGCCAACCTGTTCCGCAAAATCTATCTCATTCCGATGCTGCTGTCCTCCGTTGCCATCGCGCAGCTTTGGCTGCGCATCTATCACCCGACGAACGGAATCGTGAACAGCTTCCTGGAGTCCATCGGGATCACGAACCCGCCCGCATGGCTTGCCGAGCCGTCGCTTGTATTGTTTGCATTGTTTATTCCGATTTTGTGGCAGTATGCCGGTTTTTATATCTTGATCTATTATGCAGCCTTGAAGAATATCCCGGCTTCGCTGGTTGAAGCAGCTAAAATCGATGGGGCAACCTCCTTCCAAATCGCGTTCCGAATCAAGCTTCCGCTCATCATGGAAGTGATCAAGGTGACGATCGTGCTGGCGGTGGTAGGTTCCTTGAAATACTTCGACCTCATCTTCGTCATGACGGACGGGGGGCCTAACGGCGCGAGTGAAGTGATGGCGTCCTACATGTATCATACGGCTTTCCGCGCTTATGATTTCGGTTACGGCAGCGCGATCGGGTTCTTCCTGCTTGTGATCTGTCTGATCGTAACGTGGGTCATTCGGAAATTAACGGCATCGAAAGAAACGATCCAATATTCATAAGGAGGGATGCTTCATGATATCCGGAGCCACAGGACAGCTCCAAGAAGGGCGCGCCCGTTCCGGAAACGGAGCGGCAGGCAAGATCGGATACGCGCTGTTGTACATCGTGCTGATCGGCGTAGCCGTATTCCAGCTGTTCCCGCTCCTATGGCTGCTGCTGTTCTCTTTGAAAAACAATCAGGAGGTATTCGATCTTCCGCCTCTGTCCCTTCCGATGAATCCGCGTTGGGAGAATTACGAGAAGGTATGGAGCGCCGGCAACATCAGCGTTTATTTTCTGAACAGCGTGTGGATCACCGTTGTCGCGACTGCGCTTACGGTCATTCTGGGAAGTCTCGTCACCTTCGCGATTACGAGAATGAAATGGAAGGGCAACTCTTTCGTGCTCGGGTTGTTTATGGTGGCCATGATGATTCCGGTTCACTCCACCTTGATCCCGCTGTTCAGCATTTTTAACAAGGTCGGTTTGACCGATCATCCGGTTTCTTTGATATTGTCGTACGTGGCTTTCAATATGCCGATCACGATCATGATTCTGCTCGGATTCTATTACACGCTGCCGAAGGAAGTGGAAGAGGCCGCGGTCATGGACGGCTGTTCGGTTCACCGGGTCTTCTTCCGGATCGTGCTTCCGATGACGGGCTCGGTGCTGGCGACGACAGCCATCATTAACATGATTTATAACTGGAACGAATTTATCTTCGTGAACACGTTCATCAGCTCGGATATGTTCAAGACGCTGACCGTCGGCGTCCAGAACTTTATCGGTCAATACACGACCGATTGGGGCGCTATCGGCGCAACCCTGATGATCAGCATTTTGCCGATCCTGCTGATGTTCCTTTTCCTCAGCGATCGTATCGTGGAGGGCATTGCGGCGGGTTCTGTTAAAGGTTAAGTTTCATCGAACTCATCCAGTTTCGGATAAAAAAATCGAGCCGTTCCAAGGGATTTCTTGGAGCGGCTCGTTATCTATTGCATAATGATTGGCTTGCAGGGCCGCTTGCCATAAAAAAGGCATCCCAAGGTTGGATTAACCTTGCGGATGCCCCGTATATGATGAAATGAACTTCTGCCTGCTGCAGCCTGTCGTTTAAACCCATCCCAATGCCCGTGCGGCCTGGGCGACCAGGAAGGTCACGCCGATGGCGATGGCCGTCGGAATGGCAAAGGACAGGAACGTCCACTTCGCGCTTTTCGTTTCCTTCCAGATGTTGACGAGCGTGGTTCCGCAGGGGTAATGGAGCAGCGAGAACAGCATCATGTTCAGCGCGGTCAGCCAGGTCCAGCCTTGGTCCAGGAAGATTTGCTTGAGTGCAAACATATCCTCCACCTCCGTCAGGGAGCCTGTTGCCAAATATCCCATCAGCAGGATCGGCAGCACGATCTCGTTCGCGGGAAGCCCGATGATAAAGGCCATCAGAATGAAGCCGTCGAGTCCGAGCGCGCGTGCAAACGGATCAAGGAAGCTTACAAAGTGAATCAGGATGCTGGAATCCCCGACGTAGATATTGGCCAAAATCCAGGTCAGCACGCCTGCGGGCGCTGCGACGATGATGGCTCTGCGCAGGACATAAATCGTTTTGTCGAGCGTAGACCGGAGTATGGTATTCAGGATTTTCGGTTTGCGGTATGGCGGCAGCTCCAGCGTGTAGTGGGAAGGAACGCCTTTCAATGCCGTCTTCGATAATCCCCATGACACCGTAAGCGTGACAACGACGCCGATCAGCACCATGCCCATGACAACGGAGGCGGTCACGAGCGTCTGGGCTCCTCCCGAAAAGCCTGCCGCCATGAACAAGGAAGCCAGCAGGATCAAGGTCGGCCAACGACCGTTGCAGGGCACGAAGTTGTTGGTCAGAATGGCGAGCATCCGCTCCCGCGGCGATTCGATTATCCGGGTCGACATAATGGCGGCCGCATTACAGCCGAATCCCATCGCCATGGTGAGGGACTGCTTGCCGTGCGCTCCCGTTTTTTTGAACAGTCGGTCCAGATTAAAGGCTACCCGCGGCAAATAGCCGTAGTTCTCGAGCAGCGCGAAGGCCGGGAAGAAGATGGCCATGGGAGGCAGCATCACGCTGACAACCCAGGCGGTTCCCCGGAACAGCCCGAGTATCAGCACGCCATGGAGCCAATCGGGTGCGTGGATGGCCTGAAAAGCCATGGTCAGGTATCCTTCAACCCAGCCAAAGAAACTGGCCAGCATGGAAGATGGCACGTTTGCCCCGGCGATCGTCAAGTAAAAAATAACGCCGAGCATGGCCAGCATGATCGGGAATCCCCACAGCTTGGAGGTGAAGATACGGTCCAGCCGCTCGGAACGGTACAGCAGCTCCCGGTTGGTCACGGTGACGGCGTCGCTGCACAGCTCCCGGGATTTTTTGAATAACTCGCCCACGATGTCTTCCCGGACATCCTCAACCTGATCAGAAGGAATGGCCGCTGTTAGAGCTTCCAAGCGCTTTAGCTGTTCCAAGTGAAATCCCCCCTTTATCCGCGGCCTTTAATCTATCTCTCAGCGTCGCAATCAGCTTGCGGTCTCCGTCGAGAAAGCGGATGGCCAGCCATCTGGCCGGATATTCGTCTCCGACAATGTCTCGTAATTGGGACTCTAATCCCGAAATTTGCGCCTCCAGCTGTTCGTTGTATCTCATCCGGTAGGGCTTGGTCGGCGTCTGTCCCGTGGACATCAGCAGCAGCTGTTCGGACAATACGTCCAGCCCCTCGTTGTTTCTGGCCGATATGGGAATGACGGGAACGCCGAGCTGATCCGCCAGCTTGCGCGCGTTAACCTGGATTCCTTTTTTCTTCGCTTCGTCCATCAGATTCAGGCAAACGATGACGCGGTCGGTCATTTCCAGCACTTGAAGGGCCAGGTTGAGGCTGCGCTCCAGCGCGGTTGCATCCAGGACCAGAAGGGTGACGTCCGGTTTCTCGAAAATAATGTAATCGCGCGCGACTTCTTCATCGGCCGAGTTGGAGAACAAGGAGTACGTCCCGGGCAGATCGATGAACTGGAAGCGGGCGTCTTTGTATTCGTAATGGCCGCTCGCGAGACTGACCGTTTTGCCGGACCAGTTGCCGGTATGCTGCTTCAAGCCGGTGAGCGCATTGAAAAGCGTGCTTTTTCCCGTGTTCGGGTTGCCCGCCAGCGCGACGGTATACGTTCTCATGATGATATCACCTTACCCCATATTAACTGGCTCTCTTCTTTTCTTAACGCAATGACGGTGCCTGCTACTCTATAAGAGGTGGGATCTCCGAGCGGGCTGGCCTTCAGCACTTCGATGACGGAACCCGGAACGAAACCGAGGTCCAGAAGCCGCCGTTTATGTTCGCCGCGGATATCCACCTGTTCAATCAAAAATCGCTCTCCGAGAGCTGCCTGATGCAGATGCTGCCGATGTTTTGTCTCATCCATAAAGTTTAACCTCTCCCTAATAAATTGGGCCGAGCATATATTGTTTCCTTGAAGCAACTTTATGCCTATAGTATGACCGAATGCGTGTATTGTCAACTGGATTCATCAGATATTTATTCCAGTTTCATGCGGATGGTCCCCATGCAGCTTCCCTTGAAACTTCCATTTTATGCTTGTAAGAGAAGCAAGATACGCGTAACATGTATATATGAGCAATTATTCATATATAAAGGGGATTCCTATATGGTTTGGGATGTTATCGTTATCGGAGCGGGACAGGCGGGATTGGCATCCGGCTATTGGCTGCAGCAGGCGGGGATGAAGTTTCTGATGCTGGATCGGGGATCGGAGGCGGGGGAGGTTTGGAAGACGCGGTATGATTCCCTGAAATTGTTCACGCCCAGAACGCATAGCGCGCTATATGGGATGGCTTTAGAGGGGGATCCGCACGAGTTCCCGGATAAAGATGAAGTGGCTTCCTATTTGAAATCCTATGTAGCACGGTTCAGGCTGCCCATTCAGTTCGCGACGAATGTAACATCGGTCCGCAAGGAAGGTGGAATGTTTATCGTCGATACCGACCGCAAAAGCTTCCAAACCAAGGCGCTTATTATCGCAACCGGACCGTTTCGGCAGCCTAGAATACCTGCGTTTGCAGCATCTGTTCCGGGGGATGTTCTCCAGCTGCACTCGTCCGAGTACAAGAGGCCTTCCCAGCTTCAAGAGGGCGATGTGCTTGTCGTTGGCGGCGGAAACAGCGGGGCCCAGATCGCGGTGGAATTGTCCGGGGACCGGGAGACGTATTTGGCGGTTGGGCAGCCGCCGCGGTATTTGCCAATGACTCTTTGGGGGAAGGGGATGTTCTGGTGGCTGGACAGGCTCGGCGTTCTCTCAGCCAGCAATTCCTCCTGGGTGGGACGCAAGCTGAGGGGCCAGGGGGACCCGATTTTCGGATATGAATTGAAACAAGCGGTCAAGTGCGGTAAAGTGGTGTTGAAAACGAGAGCCGTTGGTGCCGGCGCTTCCGGCATGCAATTCGAGGATGGGACGGCGTTAAAGGTCCGGAACATCGTCTGGGCTACCGGCTTTGCTGCCGGTTATGATTGGCTTCATATAGAGCAAGCGTTGGATCGCAAGAAGGCACTTATTCATACACGCGGCATCAGTCCGGTGAAGGGGCTGTATTATGTAGGTTTGCCTTGGCAGACGCATCGGGGCTCCGCGCTGCTGGCAGGAGTTTCACGGGATGCCCGCGAAATCGTTCAAGCCATTATGGAGAAGAGGGGGTAAGTTTATGGAAAAAGAACACCATGAGCTGCTGCACGAAGACCAGGCCATGGAAGCGTCACGACTCCTGAAGGCCATTTCGGATCCGACGCGGATCCGGATTCTTCATTTGCTCTCACAGGAAGAATGCCCTGTCGGTCATATTGCCGAGGTGCTTGGCATGAGTCAGTCGGCGGTATCCCACCAGCTTGGCTATCTGCGCAGTTTGAGACTGGTCAAATACCGAAGGGACGGAAATATATATTATTACACGTATGAAGATGAGCATGTTATCGGGATTTTGCAGCAGGTGCTGGACCATATCGCTCATTAGAACATCCCGACCTATCGAGGCTTGACATTCCGGCCGCACGGCTGTAATGTATTGGAAAATGAATTCCGTGAATAACCATCATCAAGGACATGAGAATGCAAGATTCGGCGAGACAGAGAGGAAGCCCCCGGCTGAAAGGCTTCTCCCCGCCAGGCTGCATTCTTCCTACCTTGTAGTTGCCCGCCGTAACCAAGCGGCGCCGGTTTGGCCCGTTACCGCCGCATGAAGCATCTTGCTATGAGCGTCCAGACGGTCTGCAAGATGGAATCAGGGTGGTACCACGAGCACATTCGTCCCTAGGAGGCGAATGTGCTTTTTTTTGCGTGCGGCTGGTGTTATTCATGGATAGTAGAAGAAGGAGTATGAGGAAAATGCGGCAAAGCCAATTATTGATGACCACGATGCGCGATGTGCCGTCCGAGGCGGAAGCACTGAGCCATCAATGGATGCTCCGCGGCGGATATATCCGTCAAACGGCGGCAGGGATCTATTCGTACCTGCCGCTGGGCTGGCGGGTCTTGCGGAAGATCGAAGCGATCATCCGGCAGGAAATGGACTCAGCAGGCGGGCAGGAGCTTCTCATGCCCGCTGTCCAGCCTGCCGAGCTGTGGAAGGAATCGGGCAGATACGACGTATACGGCGCGGAGCTGATCAGACTGCATGACCGCCATAACCGGGAGTTCGTGCTTGGACCCACCCATGAAGAAGTGATTACGTCCATCGTTCGGCAAGAGATTTCTTCGTACCGGAAGCTGCCGGTCAACCTGTACCAAATACAGAGCAAATACCGGGATGAGCGGCGTCCGCGTTTTGGCCTGCTCCGGGGCCGGGAATTCCTGATGAAGGACGCGTATTCCTTCGATCGGGACTGGGAGGGACTGGACGCCTCCTACCGGAACATGTATGAAACGTATGAGCGGATCTTTAGGCGCTGCGGTCTGATGTTCCGGGCGGTAGAAGCCGATGCCGGCGCGATTGGCGGACAAGGGGAGACCCATGAGTTCATGGCGCTGGCCGACATAGGGGAGGATACCGTTGTATCCTGCAGCGATTGCCGTTATGCGGCGAATTTGGAACGCGCGGAATCTGCGGCACCGGGAGAGCCTGCTGCCATGAGGGATTCCGTAAAAACCGGCGGCAGCTCAGCTATGGAGCGCATATTAACTCCTGGAGTGAAGAGCATTCAGGAACTGACGGATTTCCTCCAGGTCGGTGCGGAGCAATTGATGAAGACGCTGATTTACCGCGTGGACGGGGAACTGGTTGCAGTGCTTGTCCGCGGCGACCGGGAAGCGAACGAGACCAAGGTGAAGTCCTACTTGGGAGCAGAAGCTGCGGAAATGGCGAGTGCCGAAGAAGTCAAACAGGCGACAGGAGCACCTGTCGGGTTTGCGGGACCGGTTGGCTTACGCCTAAAGATCATGGTCGATCATGAGGTGGCCGCCATGGCGGAGGGCATTACCGGTGCCAATCAGGAGGACACCCATCTGAAGGGGGTCCGCCCGGGACTTGATTTCTCGCTGGAGTACGTCGGCGATTTCCGGAATGTGACGGAAGGAGAGCCTTGCCCGCGCTGTGGAGCACCGCTGCAGTTTCATCGCGGGATTGAGCTCGGGCATGTTTTTAAGCTGGGAACCAAATATAGTGACGCCATGAACGGCAAGTACCTGGATGCCGACGGCCGGGAAAAACCGCTGATCATGGGATGCTACGGTATCGGCGTTTCCCGCGTCATGGCGGCCATTGCCGAACAGCGAATTTTGGATGGACGTTTGGTCTGGCCGATGTCCGTCGCTCCGTTTAAGGTCCACATCATCCCGGTTGCGGTGAAGGATGAGACCCAGATGCAACTGGCCGAGCACATCTACCGCAAGCTGAGCGGTGCTGGTCTTGAGCCTCTTTTGGACGACCGGGACGAACGGGCCGGGGTCAAGTTTAAGGATGCCGACCTTGCGGGCGCTCCGCTGCGCATCATCGTCGGGCGCGGTGCGGCTTCGGGGGAGGTTGAATGGATGGGCGAGGATGGAATCAAGATCAGTTTGCCTGCCGAGGAAGCAATCCAGCGTTCCCGCGAGGAGGCAGACCGTCAGCTGAAGTGAATGCTATGGAGCCTCTCAGTATGAGGCGAGGATTCATGAAGTTGGAGATGATGAGAAGGATGGACTAAGTTGCAGAACGAGCAATTCCCGGAGAGGGACTTCGCGAATCGAAAAGAGAAAGTGCACATCTTTCAAGTCTCTAAGAACGACTTACAGGATTGATAATGGAGCGTACGCAGCTAGCTCAAGAGAACCTACAGTTTCCGTAAATGGAGAAGGCATCCCAAGGTTGTATGACCTTAGGGATGCTTTTTTGTTTATGAAGATGGTTCATTTGCTAATAAGCCATAAGGAGCCGACCAGATGTTTAACGCTTTATGATGAACAAGCATGAAGCAGCGGAGCGGACGAATCGATTCCGGAAAAGCGGCAGCGGTCGCCTTTGCCATCGGATTTTTACAGTCATTAAATACAGTGAAAAAAATCCGAGGGCAACAGCGATTGGAGGAACGATACGTACGCGCAGCGTCCTTTAATGAGACATAGTAACCCGCTCACATCAATCTTTGAATCCTTGTACTAACACTGCTGCTACTCTGACACCTTATCTTTCCGTGAAACCGACACTTCGGCAAGGCGAGCAAACAAACCACCGCAGCCTTCTATACATATCCCGATTACAAGCTTATGATGAAGGAGTCGGATAATAAGTCATACTGCGGACGGAGGTTGCATCTACGATGAATCAGGAAGAGAAGGGCTCCAGCCCGGATATTCATTATATAGAAGAGCATCAGCTCAGTCAGGTAAAAATTGCACTGTCCAACCCGTTACGATGGGTGAACAGCTATGTGCTGCGGGGAGATGACGGGGTGACCGTCATCGATCCGGGGCCGCGCACGGCTTCCTCGGAGCAGGAATGGCTGGCGGCGATGGAGCAGCTGGAGATGGATTTCAGAGATATCGTCTCCATCGTGCTGACCCATCATCACCCGGACCACTACGGGCTTGCCGGGTGGTTTCAGGAACGCTCGGGAGCGAAGGTGTGGATGTCAGAGCGGGCGCATCGGGAAGCGATGCTGATGTGGGGAGCGGATTCCTCGATGGATCGTGCGCTCCCCGCGTTCTTCCGGCAGCATGGCATGCCGGAAACCAAGCTTGCCCTGCTGCCGGAGCATTTGAACAGCTTCTTTCCCCAAGTCACGCCGCAGCCGGAGATCTCGTTCATCGGGGAGGACCTGCCGTTCCGGATGGGGAACCGGATCTGGATGCCGGTGCAGACGGCCGGCCATGCTCCGGGGCATCTGTCGTTCTTCCATGCGGACAGCGGCGTCCTGTTATGCGGCGATGCCGTGCTGCCGCAAATCTCGCCTAACGTGAGCCTGGTGCCCGGCAGCGATGCCGAGCCGCTGGCGCTCTTCCTTGCAGGGCTGCGCCGCCTGCGGGAACTGCATGTCCGGACGGCGTATCCCGGACACCGCCACCCGTTCACGCATTTCCGTGAACGGATCGAAGCGCTCCTCCTCCATCACGAGGAGCGCCTGACCACCATCGCCGGCATGCTGAGCGCTGCCGGACGGCTCACCGCCTACGAGGTCTGCACCGCCCTCTTCGGCGATAAGCTCGGCATCCACCAGCTGCGCTTCGCCATGTGCGAAGCGCTGGCCCATCTCGCCGAGCTGGCCCGGCGCGGAGACGCCGCGATGATCGAAACCGGGGACGGAATGTGCTATTTTTCTGTACGGAAACCGCCGCATTCCTGATATAATCAAGACATGAATAAAACCGTCTAATTGTACGTTGGCTTCCATCATGCGTAGAAAGGGCGGTTTTTTGTTTAATAGATTCAGAAGGCTACATAATGGAGCATCCGATATATTGAAGTGGCCGCTAGGCCGCTGGCGTAACGGCCGCGATCAGGATGCTTGGCAAGTGTCGTCACGGCCTTTTTATAGTGAAGAGAAGGCAGGTGATACCCAAGATGGGGGGCCTTCCCTCATTCGAGTCAGAGTTTCTCTCTACCCCGCATATAGTTGATGTACCTTTGCTGTTTGGCAAGGCCTTCCCTCAAGCGCTTGTTTCTTTAACACTGATCACCATGATCCACTCGCCATTTTTCGTATCGAAGCGTTCCCTTGGTTCACTCTGCAATTTTCATGTTATAGGATTCGTATCTCATTAAGCCCCTCAAAGGAGAATCTGTCATGAAGAAAAAAGAAGTAGTCGCGATGCTGCTCGCAGGAGGTCAAGGCAAACGCCTGAAGGGCCTGACCAAGACGCTGGCCAAACCGGCCGTTTATTTTGGGGGTACATACCGGATCATTGATTTTCCGTTGAGTAACTGCTCCCATTCCGGAATCGACACGGTCGGGGTACTCACCCAGTATGAGCCTTTGGTTCTGCATTCCTACATTGGCGTAGGAAGCGATTGGGATATGGATCGGCTGAATGTGGGCGTTTTCGTGCTCCCGCCGCATGAACGCGAGGACGGGACGACCTGGTACCGCGGGACGGCGGATGCGATCTTCCGGAATCTCAAGTTTATCGACCAGTACGATCCCGAGCACGTTTTGATTTTGTCGGGTGATCACATCTATAAGATGGATTACGACCGCATGCTGGCTTACCACAAGGAGAAAGAGGCCGATTGCACTATCTCCGTCATCGAAGTAAGCCTGGATGAAGCGAAACGGTTCGGCATGGTGAACACGGATGAGGACTACCGGATTTTCGAGTTCGAGGAGAAGCCGGCGCATCCGAAGAGCACAACGGCTTCCATGGGCGTTTATCTGTTTCGCTGGAAGCTGCTGCGTTCGTATTTACTGCAGAATGCGGACCTTCCGGATACGAGCCATGATTTCGGCAACGACATTCTGCCGAGGATGCTCGCGGACGGCAAAACGCTGTATGCTTATCCGTTCGAAGGGTACTGGAAGGACGTCGGCACCATCGAGAGCTTGTGGGAAGCCAATATGGATCTGCTGAGCGAGCAGCCCAAGCTGGATCTGAACGATCCGCTGTGGCGCATTTACACGCGGAATCCGAATCAGCCGGCAGAGTATATTTCTCCGAACGGCGTCGTCCGGAACAGCATGATCAACGAAGGCTGCACCGTGTGCGGCGAGGTGGAGCATTCGGTCCTCTTTTATGGCGTGGAGGTGGGGGAAGGCAGCGTCATTACCGATTCCGTCATCATGCCCAAGGTACGCATCGGCAGCCATGTTCGCATACACCGGGCGATCGTGACCGAGGACATGGTCATTCAAGATCATGCCCGGATCGGTCCGCCGCCGGAAGATCCATCCCAGATTGTGCTTGTAAGCGGTCATGATGAAGACGTCCTGAAGCTGCTTCAATCGTCTTCGTCCCACAATAATCAAGGTTAGGACGGGTGCGCAGATGAGAGAACTCATGGGTATTATTAATTTGGAGCATGAACGGGATGTGCTGAGTGAATTGACGTATTACCGGTGCGGGGCCGCCGTCCCTTTCGCGGGAAGGTACCGTCTGATCGACTTTGTAATGTCCAATATGATGCACGCGGGCATTGAGGATATCGCCCTGTTCGTTCGCAGGAAATACCGCTCCTTGATGGATCATCTGGGCGAAGGCCGGCCGTGGGATATGCATCGCAAACGGGGCGGCCTGTTCATACTTCCGCCGGATTGGAACGATGAAACGGATGTGTCCGCCGGCGAGCTGCGGCATATTTATAACAATCTCGATTTTTTTGAGCGGGGGGCGGCGAAGTTTATCGTGCATTCCGGCAGCCAACACATCAGCACGGTGGATTTGAACGAGGTGTACGAGTACCATCTGGAGCAAGGCGCCGACGTAACGCTCGTGTATACCAGGGTAAATGCACCGAGGGAGGAGCATCGTTCCTGCGCCCGCCTGGAAGTTGACGAGGACGGCATGGTCACGGACATTCATTATGAACACAAGCAGGATGCGGTATACATGGAGATGTTCGTGATGGAGAAATCGCGCTTTCTCGAGATGGCCGATCATTGCATCGCCCATGGCGGCAACAACTTTTTTCGGGATGCGATCATGCAAAACCGGCACAAGCTGAACATTGCGGGATATGAATATCTCGGATATCACGCGGTGATCAACTCGCTGGAAAGCTATTACCGCACGAGCATGAACCTCCTGAATCCGAAGGCGTATAACAGCTTGTTCCGCAAGCAGGCGGTCCACACCAAGATCAAGTACGAGGTTCCCGCCAAATACCTGAATTCGGCCGATGTAAGCAATGCGCTGGTTGCCAACGGCTGCCAGATCGACGGGGAAGTGAAGAACAGCATTCTGTTCCGAGGGGTGCAGGTGAAGCGGGGCGCAAGCATCCATAACTCCATCATTATGCAAAAATGCGTCATCGGCGAAAACGTAAGGCTCGAGAACGTCATACTCGATAAAGATGTGATCATCTCTCGCGATCATAAGCTCCAAGGCGATTTTCGCAAACCTTTTGTCATTGCCAAGGACATTTCGATCTGATCCTAAAATAAAACGATCCGTCAGGAGGAACTTTCTTTTGTTTAACAACAAGGAAACATTCAAGCAGATCTTTACGGAGCAATTGGTGAGTCGGTTGGGGAAGGGACTTGAGGAAGCAACGGCTGAGGATGTTTACAAAATCATCGGCGGCATGATCCGGGAATATGTCGGACGGGAATGGGCCGATGCCAACCGGATATACCGGGATACCGGGCAGAAGCAGGTGTATTATTTCTCTCTGGAATTTTTGATCGGCCGGCTGATGGGCAACAATCTGCTGAACCTGGGCGTGCTGGATATGGTCCGCAGCGGCCTTCTGGAACTGGGATGGAATTTGAATGAGATCGAGGAGCAGGAACCGGATGCGGGCCTAGGCAACGGGGGGCTCGGACGCCTTGCAGCGTGTTTTCTCGATTCGTTGGCATCGCTTAGCTATGCAGGCCATGGATGCGGCATCCGGTATAAGTACGGTCTGTTCGAACAGAAGATCATCGACGGCCATCAAGTGGAGCTGCCCGACAATTGGCTCCAGCGGGGGAACGTCTGGGAAGAACGTCGGGCAGACAAGGCGGTGGAAGTTCGCTTCTGGGGCCGCGTGGAGGTGGACGTGCAGGAGGGGCGGACCGTGTTTCACACGGCGGACTACGAACGTGTCCTGGCCGTGCCTTATGACGTGCCGGTCATCGGTTACGGCGAGGGGCAGGTGAACACGCTGCGGCTGTGGAGCGCCGAGTCCGCCTCGGATATATCCAGAATCCGTTCGGCCCATCATCATAACAGCTATTATAAATTTTTGGAATACAACCGTTCGGTTGAATCGATATCGGAGTTTTTGTACCCGGATGATTCGGCATACGAAGGCAAGCTCCTTCGCCTCAAGCAGCAGTACTTCCTCTGTTCGGCCGGCGTTCAGAGCATTCTCAGAACGTTTGACAAGCTGGGCAAGGCTTATCATGAGCTTCCCGAGCATGTTGCCATTCATATCAATGATACTCACCCGACCTTGGTGATTCCGGAGCTGATGCGAATTCTGATCGACGACAAGGGCTTCGGCTGGGATGAGGCGTGGGACATTACGAGCCGGACCGTATCGTATACGAACCACACGCTGCTTAGCGAAGCGTTGGAGAAATGGCCTGCCGGCATGGTCCGTGAGCTGCTACCGCGCATTTACATGATGATCGAAGAGATCAACAAGCGCTTCTGCGGTATGCTGCTGGAACGCTATCCTGGCGATCATGAGCGCATATCGCAGCTCGCCATCATGGAAAGCGACCAGATCCGCATGGCCAATTTGGCGATCGTGGGCAGCTATCACGTGAACGGCGTGGCGGCGCTGCACACGGAGCTGCTGAAGACGCAGGTCATGAAACCATTCTATGAGCTGTATCCGGAGCGTTTCAGCAACAAAACGAACGGGATTACCCATCGACGCTGGCTGATGCACAGCAACCCCGGCCTGAGTCAATGGATCTGCGATGGTATCGGCGATTCATGGATTACGGATCCGCGTCAGTTAATGCAGCTTAAGGGACTGAAGAACGACTCCGCCTTCCAGCAGGGCATTCAGCGGATCAAACGGAGCAATAAAGAGCGGCTTGCCAATTACATCGCGAATAAACAAGGGATCGCGGTCAATCCCGATTCCATATTCGATGTGCACGTGAAGCGGCTGCACGGCTATAAGCGGCAATTGCTGAATATTTTACGCGTCATGCATGTGTATAACGAGATTAAGGATCAGCCGGGCATGGAGCGCGTTCCCCGTACCGTTATTTTTGGCGCCAAGGCAGCGCCCGGTTACTATCTGGCCAAAAGCATCATCAAACTCATTAACGTCGTTGCGGATGTCGTGAATAAGGATCCGCAGGTCAATGACAAACTTCAGGTGCTGTTCCTTGAAAATTATTCGGTCTCACTCGCGGAGAAGATTATTCCGGCAGCCGATGTAAGCGAGCAGATTTCCACGGCCGGCAAGGAAGCCTCCGGCACGGGAAACATGAAGTTCATGATGAACGGCGCTTTGACCATCGGAACACTGGATGGGGCTAACGTGGAAATGTTCGACCTGCTCGGCAGAGAGAATATGTTCCTCTTCGGATTGGAGCTGGAGGACGTGTTGGAGTATTACAGGACGGGAGCTTATGTATCCAGGGAGCGGTATGAGCAGGACCCGAGAATCGCCCGCGTGCTGAATCAGTTGATTTCCTCAGGCCCGTTCTGCTGCCACGAGCTGGAGTTCGGGCAGATCCTGCAGTCCCTGCTGGATCATAATGACGAGTTTTTTGTGTTAGAGGACTTTGCCAGTTATGTCGCAACCCAGTCGGCCATTGATGATGCTTATTTGAATGACCGGTCCTGGACCCAGAAGTCGATTGTCAATATCGCGCACTCGGGACATTTCTCGAGCGATAACACGATTCACCGCTATGCATCCGACATCTGGAATGTTTCGCCTGTGAAGGTTGGCCTGAAGGGATAGTCTACGATTTCGATGCATATAAAGAACCCCGTCATAGAAATGGCGGGGCTCTCCATAGGTGCTCTATTGGATTGTTCTTCAACATAACATATGATCGAGACTCGTAAAAATGAATAGACAGATTTACCGATTCATGTGTAAGGGGCAGCCCGGTTTTTCAAGCGGTGACCAGCCTTCTTATAAAGGAAGAAACTCAGCTTTCGGGTCCGAATCCCGGCTGCGTTTCTACCTGCTATCGTCTATGATTCTTTGAAATCAGCCCGTCGGTTCGAAAATGGTAGGTGGCGGTTGCGGATAAGCCGCACTCTTTCGGAAGGCAGGAAAAGGGAGATTCGCACGCTGAGCGAATCTCCCTTTTTGAAGTGGTTTATTCTTTTGGAAGCTCTTCGGTCGTACCGTACAGCTCGATCTCCCGGTCGGCTTGCTTGCGATGGGCAATCCGGCTGCTGGCGGCTGCGGCAACCGCGCCGACGATGTCGTCGAGAAAGGTATGTACGCGGCCGCTTGATTTATCATTCAATTGCTCAAGAATGCCGGGTTTGAGTTTGTCGATATACCCGTAATTGGTGAAGCCGATGCTTCCGTACACGTTAACGATGGAAAATGCCAGGACTTCATCCACGCCGTATAACCCTTCGTCATTGGCGAGCATTTCTTGAAGCGGGGATATAAGGTTGCCTTCCTCGGCCAAAATGTCCAATTGAATGCCGGTTAACACCGCGTTTTGCACTTCACGTTTGCTGAGTACGGCATCCACGTTCTCGATGCACTCTTCCATCGTCAAATTCGGGTAGTATTTTTTCTGAAGGATCATCACCAGCTCCGCGATTTCCTCCAACTTGATTCCACGTTTATGCAGCAGGCTCCGTGTCGCTTCCGCTACCTTCTTGCTGTTCAGGCTGTATGGAATGTTTGAATCGTTTTCTGCCATGATGGAACTCACCTCATTTTCGTGGTTGATGAAGATGCTTACGACGATTGTACTTTTTCCGCACCCCTTTGTCCAGAAAGGGCAAAACTGAGAGTTATTTTTTTGGAAAGGGCTCGTATACATAGGAGTACAACCTGTACAAAAAAATGTTAGGGAGGAACAATACATGAAACGTAATCAACGTACTCTTCGCAGGCTTTCCGCCGCCGGGCTGCTTGCTGTTCCGATCGTGATGTCCGGCTGCGGCATGTTATCCGGGAAGCAATCGGAAGCGATTGACCCGCCGCCTGCGCAAGTGGAGAAGCAGATGCTGAACACGGCCGGATCCACGGCGGCTCAAGGAGACATCGGCATGCAGACAACGGTATATCTTGCGGATGCACGGGGGATGCTGGCACCTGTAACCTTGGGCATTCCGAAGGTGGAGGGCGCCAGCGTGGTGAAGGAATCCCTTGAAGTGCTGGTGAACGGAGGCCGTTACGCGGGCTATGTTCCACAGGGCTTCCAGGCGGTATTGCCTGCCGGTACGCAGGTCCATAACGTGACAGTCGATCCGGAGAGCAAATTGGCGGTCGTCGAATTCAATAAATCATTTGCGGAATATAAAGCGGCAGATGAACGGAGAATCCTGGAGGCGTTGACGTGGACGCTGACAGGACATGAAGGCATCGAGCAGATGCAGGTATGGGTGGACGGGGTCAAACTGACGGAAATGCCGGTCAATCACACGCCGCTGGACCGTCCGCTGTCACGTTCGATGGGAATCAATCTTCAAAAAGCGGATGATGCCTTGTATACGAACTCTTCACCGGTCACGGTCTATTTCTCATCGGTGACGCCGGAAGGCATTCAGTACTACGTGCCGGTCACAAGACTTGTTCCAACCGGACAAGACGCGGTGAAGGCAGCCTTAAACGAGCTGATTCGCGGACCGCAGTATGGCGACGGATTGGTTGAGGTCATCCCGGATGACACCACCGTTGCGGCGGTTGAAAAAGGGGAGGACGGAGCCGTAACCGTATCGCTTCAGGACAGCATGTTTGAACAGGGAGAGCAGGTTCCGACCGAGCTGCTTCAGGCCGTCGTGCTTACCGTAGCCGAGAATGCGGATGATGCCAAAGTGAAAATCCGGATGAACGACCTCACGGAGGTGGTTGGAACGGATAGCCGAAATTATAGTGAGCCCGTCAGCCGTCCGGAGTTCATCAACGAAATCTCGATCTGACCGATTCTCCGCCATCTTTGGGAAATTTCCCCCGCAAAAGGTGCTTTTGTGCCTGCACTTTGGTAGAATAGGGAATGCTAATCAGGATTGCGATAAGAAGTAGGAGGCAGAAAACATGAGATCTAACGGACGTAAGAGCGATGAGCTCCGACCGATGAATTTATCGACCCATGTGAATAAATATGCGGAAGGCTCCGTGTACATCGAGATGGGGGACACCAAGGTGCTGATTACGGCAACCGTGGACGAGAAAGTTCCCCCGTTTCTGAAAGGACAAGGAAAGGGCTGGGTGACGGCTGAATATTCAATGCTGCCGCGCGCAACACAATCCCGCAACCAACGGGAAGCCAATCGCGGTAAACTCAGTGGCCGGACGATGGAAATTCAGCGGCTGATCGGCAGAGCGCTCAGGTCTGTTGTGAATCTGCATGCTCTTGGCGAGCGGACGATTACGCTGGACTGCGATGTAATCCAGGCGGATGGCGGAACGCGGACCACCTCCATTACAGGAGCATTTGTAGCTTTAGCCATAGCTGTAAATAAAATTGCAGAACAACATAAATTAGCGGTATTCCCGATCACGGACTACCTGGCATCCATTAGCGTGGGCATTGCCGGCGGACAGGCGCTGCTGGATCTGAACTATGAAGAGGATTCCAAGGCGAAGGTGGACATGAACCTGGTCATGACCGGGAGCGGCAAATTCGTTGAGGTTCAGGGAACCGGCGAAGAGAGCCCGTTTTCCCGCGAGGAGCTGGATCAGATCCTGGAGCTGGGAGAGCAGGGGATCCGCGAGCTTATCGAGCGTCAGCAGGAGGCGCTTGGCCCGATTGCGGCCAAGATCGGTTCCGTGAATGCGAGCACCGGAGTCTGATCCCATGAAACTGACACTTGGAGATACACTCATTGTAGCTACACGCAATCAGGGGAAAGTCAAGGAATTCGCGCATGCTTTTGCTGCTTTCGGCACGGATGTAAAGAGCATGTACGATTACCCTGATCTGCCGGATGTCGTTGAGGATGGAGCAACCTTCGCAGCCAATGCATTCAAAAAAGCCAAGGAAGTCGGCGACGCACTGGGATTGCCTGTGCTGGCCGATGATTCCGGATTGTGCGTGGATGCGCTGGACGGCGCGCCCGGCGTTTATTCCGCCAGGTATGCGGGTGAGCATGGCGCGGACGAGGACAATAACGAGAAGCTGCTCGGCGAGCTCGAACGGTTAAGGCTCGGCGAGGACACCGAGCAGCCCCTGCTAAGTCCGGCCCGGTTCGTCTGCGTTCTGGTGCTGTATGATCCGGTCTCGGGAGAAAAGCTCGAGGCGGAGGGGAACGTTGAAGGCTGGATCACTTCGGATCCTGCCGGAGCGGGCGGTTTTGGGTATGACCCGCTCTTCTATTTGCCAAGCCATGAGAAGACGATGGCCGAGCTTTCCCTGGAGGAGAAGCAGGAAATCAGCCACAGGGGAAAGGCGCTGCGAAAGCTTGTAGCGGACCTGCAGGCGCTAAATTGATATACCATTCGCGAAAAAACCATACCGGCATGTGCCGGTATGGTTTCTTTTGATTTGTCGAAGTCCATAAGGACTTAACGGATGGATACGTTATATTCTTTGAGCCAGAAATGAACCTGGGCCAGGTAGGCAAACAGCTGCGGACCTGACATCAATTGGCCGAACCAAGGCAGATTGGAGGAAGCATCCGGCGAAGATGCCAGCTCCCGGATCCGGGCGGTATCGATGAGCGGCAGGAGCGGCGAAGAAGGATCGTCCAGAATAGACAGCACCTGTGCTTTGACGGCCGCCAGATAGTTCGGATTATGGGTTTTTGGATACGGGCTTTTTTTGCGGTACAGGACGTCATCCGGCAGCACGCCTTCAAGGGCCTTGCGCAGAATGCCCTTTTCCCGGTCTCCTGTCGTTTTGATGCTCCAAGGGATGTTCCACACGTAATCGATTAGGCGGTGATCGGTATAGGGTACCCGGACTTCCAGCCCAACGCCCATGCTCATCCGGTCCTTACGGTCAAGCAGGGTTGGCATGAAGCGGGTGATATTGAGGTAGGACATGACCCGCATTTTGGCCTGCTGCCCGGTCTCCCCGTCCAGCTTCGGCACTTCGGCTACTGCATCGGCATAGCGGTCTCCGAGGTATTCCAGCGGCTTGATCCAGTCCCGAATCTCGGCAGACAGCAGTCCGGCTCTCATATCCGGGGCGACAGACCATGGGAAAGTACCGGAATTCAGCATTTCTTCCCGGTGGAACCAAGGGTAACCGCCGAATATTTCATCAGCGGCTTCACCGGATATGGCGACGGTCGCGCCTTTTTTAATTTCACGGCAGAAGAGGAGCAAGGAAGCATCAACGTCAGCCATTCCCGGGAGGTCCCGCTTCTGCGTAGAGACATCCAGCGCTTCGACCAGTTCGGGCGTGTCGAATTCGATCCAATGGTGGTTCGTGCCCAGCTCCTCGTGCATCCGTTTGATCCATGGCGCATCCGCACCCGGCTGGAAGGAATGGGATTTAAAATGTTTGTTGTTGTCCACATAATCGACGGAGTAGGTGTGCACTTGTCCTTGGCCCGTCCGCTTGTAGTAATCGACGGCAAGCGAGGAAAGCGCGCTGGAATCAAGCCCGCCGGATAACAGGGAGCAGACCGGTACATCGGATACCAGCTGACGTTCAACGGTGTCGCGCAGAAGATCGCCCAAGAAGCTTGCCGTCTGATCCGCGTCATCCTCATGGGGCTTGCTTTCCAGCTTCCAGTAGGTATACTTGCGCAATCCTTCCCGGTTAAAGATCATGGCCATACCTGGACGAAGCTCTGCGATATCCTTGTAGACACCGTGTCCCGGAGTTCGCGCAGGGCCGATAATAAACACTTCCGCAAGTCCCTCGGCCCCAACAACAGGCTCCACTTTCGGATGCTGAAGCAATGCTTTCGGTTCCGATCCGAATACAAGCGTTCCGTCAATGTAGCTGTAGAACAGGGGTTTTACCCCCACCCGGTCCCGAGCCAAAAATACCTGTTCCCGCACGCTGTCCCAAATCGCGAATGCAAATATTCCATTGAGGCGTTCCAGACAATCGGGGCCCCATTCGATATAGGAGACTAACAAAACTTCCGTGTCGCATTTGGTATTGAAACGATGACCGCGTCGTACCAATTCGTCTTTAAGCTCCGCAGCATTATATAATTCCCCGTTATATACAATGGCATAGACTTCCTCTTCCTGATGAATGATCATCGGCTGAGCGCCATTTTCGGGGTCGATCACGCTGAGTCTTCGGTGACCGAATGCGCACGGGTTGGAAATCCAGGTGCCGGATCCGTCAGGTCCGCGGTGAGCCAAACTTTCTGTCATTTTTACCAGCAGCTGCGAATCCTGCGTCAAATCGCCGCTCCATTGTATAAAACCGGTTATTCCGCACATGACGGTTCATCCTCTCTTTGTCTTTGTCATACGCTGTCCCATCTTTTTAATCCTACGTCGCCAAAGTGATACAGATATATGCCGAAGGAAGGCATAAAATGTCTGTCCTTTTACGAAAACTAAGAAAGAGGACGAATATCAAAGCGAAGGAGAGATGCGTCCATGAATAAGTCGACCTACTATGTTTCCGTGCAGAGCCGCTCTGTGTTGACCGAACAGGGAGCGAGCGCTTATGAATGGGAGATCGAAGCAACGCCCGAAGAGGCGGATCAAGTTCGGATTGAGCTGGACATGATGCAGGAGAAGGACGAAGAAATGACAGGGTACTTGTTTCCTTGGCCGGATACACCGCAACAAAACTCCAATGCCCTGTTTCAATCCTCCCTGGACAAGGTGTACCGGACCATCTACGAATTAGGAACACCGGCCACTCGCCAGCAAATGGAAGAGCTCCGATTGCTCTCCGATTTGACATGAAAACAATAAGGATCGTGCAGTCCCTGCACATCTTGATGAAGGAGAATGTATGATGTATGCAATCAGAGATGCAAAAATTCGCCGGATTACGGAAGTAAATGGCGCCCCTTGCGCTGAGGTTGAGGTCTATCCAGCAGCGGAAGGAGAAAGTGCATTGCTGGCTTATCTGACGCCATCTTCCCCGCTGGGAGGCTATGAGCTGGTGAAAATCGTGCGCAGCAACGCCAGCATGGAGGTGGATTGGTTCGACAACAGCATGCATGATGCATTTGTTGATGCCACGGACGAAGCGTTCGAGAACACTGTTCAATCCACCGCGGAGGAAGACCGGGATGCATTCAAGCAGCAGCTGCTTTCTACAGGCCAGCTATATGAGCAGCTGAACCAGCGGCTCAGCGAAGGCCCTCAATATTTCTAGAGCTTTGACGAACGAAGAGATCTGACCGGATACCATCGGCAGGTCTCTTTTTGCATGTGCAGGTTCATCTATGTAAGATTGCATGGGGTTTTTACGCAGTTCTGCAAAAAAAGGTCGAACAAAGATAGGATTCTTGTCGATTTCGATTTTGCTGCGGTAGGGAGTATGGACCATCCGGTATCCTTGTTTACGAAAGAGATACAAATAGGGCTTTTCCTCTATATGATTACTGGAGAATCCTCCCTATAATGTTGGATTAGTGTCATCTACTAACATAATGGACAAGGGGAGATTGGAATTGGGCAGATGGAATAAACATATCGTCAAGCTATGGGGAGCGGGATTCCTGGCGTTGTCGCTTACCTTGGGATCCGTGCAAATGCCGGCAAGCGCCGAAGCAACGCAGAACGTTACGGTTCTTGAATCGTCTCATGAGCTCGTGAACGGCAAGATGCGCGTGACGGCGGACATTCGCAACGGAGGTACCGGAGCGGAAGCGGGATTCTATGTTGTCGGTTACGATGCAAACGGCCAAGCGCTTGAGGCAGTCGGTGATTCCGAATATATGATGAGCGACGAAATCGGTACATATGAAGTGGACCTTGACAGCGGCAGCAGCGTCAAGCGGGTGGAAGTGCTCCCGGCAGGACCGGCCGGTGATCAGGCGCGGCTGCTGGCATCCGGATACTATACAAGCAATGGCGTGGTCAACGTTTCTGGCGTCGTGCAGAATTCTGCGGTCGGGCACAATGTGGGTATGCTCGCCGTAGGGTATGATGCTTCCGGCAAAGCGGTCGAAGTGACATCGGCGGACAGCTACTTTGGCGGCAGCGATGTCGGCACCTTCGTCGTAGAGCTTAAAGCAGCGAAGCTGATCAAGAGCGTAAAGGTATCGGTCGTTGATCCGGTTGAAGATGCCGTGAAGCTGCTGCAATCCGGCAGCCGCCTGGAGAACGGAAAGCTTATCGTTACCGGTTCGATTCAAAACCGGAATAAAGGCGGGCAGGCCGGCGTCATCGTTGTCGGCAGCAACGCCAGCGGCAAGGTTCTGGAGGTCAACACGACGTCCGGGTATCTTTCATCCAACGAAATCGCGAATTTCCAGGCCGAGCTGGAGGGCGGCAAAGCCATCAGCGACCTGAAGGTGTTCCTGACAGGCAACAGCCAGACGCCTAAAATCATAGCCGAGGGCAGAACGACCATCAACAACAAGCTTGTCGTTACGATCGGCGTGGAGAACGGGGATGTGTCGCAACGGATTACCGTGAAATCGACGGCGTACGATGCGAAGGGGCGCTCCTTGGGGACCGATACGGACTCCATGTTCATGACCGCCAATGAAACGACGACCTTGCGCATTGATTACGATACTCGGGTCAAAAGCGTGAAGCTGAAATATTATGACCAATCCGGCAGAGAAATCGGAGAAGCGCCGATCCGCATCAAAATCAACGGCCAGCTCCAATCCTATGCGCAGTCGCCGGTGATGGTCGGAGGAAGCGTTCTTGTGCCTATGCGTCCGATCTTCGAATCCCTCGATGCCTCGGTCAAATGGGACCAAAAGACGCAAAGCGTATCCTCCTCCAAAGGCTCGACCCAAATCAAGCTGAAGATGGGCTCCAAGCAAGCGGTCGTTAACGGGAAGACCGTCACGCTGGATTCGGCGCCACGGATGGTGAAGGGCACCACGATGGTACCGCTGCGTTTCGTGGCATCCGCGCTGGGCTGTGAAGTGAAATGGGACGGCAATGAGAAAATGGTATTGATTACGACCAAATAATGCGAAAAGGACCATGCGGTAAGCGCATGGTCCTTTTTTATAGGGGAAGTTCAATAAGCGTGCTCCCGCAGCACCTGAATACCCATGATCACGTTATACACAAAAGCCCCGAAATAGATGATGCCGAACAGAATGAGGTATCCGATGACGGAACCGAAGGAGCCCGAGGTCACGGCCATGTAGATTAACGGGATCGCTGCTATAACGGGGAACAGATGGGAGAACAGGGCGCGGCGTGCGTGCTTGGCCACATAAGCGTCCGGAGACAGAATCCATACAAGGACAGGAAGGATGAACGGTGCAAAGAAGATGCTGAAATACGATAAAGAGGATAAAAGCTGTCTCATGGTATCACGCTCCTGAAGTCATTCTCATGTTTACATATTACCCAGTAAGCAGGCTCCTGATTCGGATAGGTGATCATCCCGAAAAAAAGTACTTTGAAAAAAACAAAAGATGCGATATAATATACTTCGTTACTGTTTAAAACATTTTCATACATATATGTCCCAGTAGCTCAGCTGGATAGAGCAACGGCCTTCTAAGCCGTCGGTCAGGGGTTCGAATCCCTTCTGGGACGTAAAAAAAGACACCGTCATGTGACGGTGTTTTTTTACGTCCCGTGAGGATGAGAACCCCAATTGGGGGTCCGCCTGCGCCTACGCTTCGTTAGGATTGCATCGCAGTCGGCCGGAAGGTTTTCTTGCAAACGAATGGTATTCGTGACACGATTAGAACAGTGGAGGGATGCATGGGATGAATGACATCACTATGACTTTGGTAAGAGAGACTCACAAGGATCTTCAGGAGCTCATCGCGAAGCTGGACGATTACTTATCGACGTTATACCCGGCGGAAGGCATATTCGGGCTGGATCTGGCCGATCCCAAAGTAAACGAAACGCTATTCGTGGTGGCTTACCATGATGGCCAGCCTGTCGGCTGCGGTGCCATCCGGCCGCTGGATGCAGAATCGGTTGAAATTAAACGGTTTTTCGTGGATGTCCCTTACCGGAATAGGGGAATAGCTTCCCGGATCCTGCTCTTTCTGGAAGAACAAGCGAAGAAGCGGGGCTATCGTCTCTCGCGCCTCGAAACAGGCGAACCGCAGAAGGAATCCGTTCATTTTTACAAGAAGCTGGGGTATGCTCAGATTGAACCGTTTGGCGAATACATCGGGAGCGAATATAGTTTATGTTTTGAGAAGAGTCTGACATCCTAGCCATTTGGTCTTATAATAGAAGAAAAAATATTTTACGAACCCTATCGAGGAGGCATCGAGCATGCAGCTTACTAAAATATCACAGAATACCGCCATTCTATTGGAGCATGCCAGAAAATCGGGGCTGACTTCTTCCGATCTGCTGGAGGCTGTGCGCTCTGGTGAGGCAGAAAGATTCCAAATCGCCAATAACGGTCATTTTCACTATGAGGAATTATTCTCTTACGCAAAAGAGCATGGGGAAGATCTGGAGAAGGCCGTTAGCGAGGGGTACCAAATTACGTTTAATACCCGCAACGGGTTGAAGATCTGGCTGGAGGAAGCCTTCCGCATCAGCTCGGAATCCGATTTCAGCGTGGGCGAGGGCATTATCGAAGGATTGAAGCTCCAGAAGGAGCAGTTGGCTCGCTTGAAGGAAGCGCTGGCTGTCAACTGGACCCTGCAGGAAGAGCCGGCGGCAGACGGCGTTCAGGTCAGATTGACCGTCAGAGGATTGCAATAAAATAAGATAGCCACCGTACTTGATCAACATAATAGTACGGTGGCTTTTTTATAAGTCTTGATCCGCTCATTCATCAGAGTGAATTTACATCCGGCTCGGAGTAGGCAAACCCAGCACCTCCAGCGCTTCGCCAAGGGTGTTCTTGAATAAGGAAGTGAGCCATACACGGAATTGGAGCACTTCTTCCGCCGCCTTCAGAATCGGGCATGCCGAGTAAAAATTGTTGAACAGGGAGCACAGCTCATAGGTGAAGTTGCAAATGGCACTAGGAGATAGATCCCGTCCGGCGGCATATAAGGTATCATGCCAGGTGCTAATATGCCGCAGCAGCGCATGTTCCGCTTTTTCCATGGCAGGGAACCGGGCAGGCACAGACGGCGTAACCTCGGCTTCTTGAGCTTTATTAAGCACGCTGAGTGCACGCGCGTAGGAATAGAGCAAATACACCCCCGTATTTCCCGATATTTCAGTGGCCTGCTTCAGATCGAACACCACCTCGGTTTGCAGTGCAAAGCGAAGCAGGTAGTAACGGATGGAGGCGGTTGCGATCGCATGGCTGGACAAACCGTTTTTATCGGACCGGGTGTCCTCGATGACCTTGGCTACTTGATGAATAAGCTCGGTGATTTTGATCCCGATTCCTTGACGTCCGGACATCGCATAGGATGCCTTACCGTCGGAAGTATCGATGCCGAGATCCGCTGCAGCGGAAGGGCTTAACGAGACGACGCCGTAACTGACATGGCGCAGCTTCTCAGCCTCTTGTTGGAAGCCCAGGCCTTCCAAAGCCTGCTTCACCATCGCCTGCGGGTACTGCTGCCTGTAATCAATGACGTTGATGACCATGTCCGCTTTGCCGTAAGTACGCTCCTCGCCGTGCGAGCTCGTCGTCCAAACCTCGTCGGTGAATTTTTTATATACAAAATCATTGGAAAGCACGCCGTATTTCCACAAGTGGTAGGCGATGTCTTTGGCGGTGTAAGTCAGGATGCCATTGGAGCGCACCAGCACTTTATCGATGCTGTGGTCCGACTCCGCCTCGTCTCCGGCTTCGGTTCCTGATTGCTTGAGCACCCAGCAGCCTGCAAGTTTACCCTCGGTTTCCTGATGGAACAGCGGGGTATTCTTCAACAGCTCGAACGCGGACGCCCAGAATCCCTCCCTAACAATGCTGCTCTCCCATACAAGCAGATCGTATTCAATGCCGAACTGCTTCATCTCCTCAAGATGCTCCTTAACGATTCGCTCGGCAACGAGCAGTCCAATCCAGGAAAGGTTCTGATTGCCCTCTTCCAATGCGTGCAGAACCTCGGTCCGATGCTGAACCAGCCCCGGCTCCCTTTCGTAGGCTTTATTGGTGCTTGAGTACACGTCCCAGCAGTAATCGCCGAACCGGGCATGCTCCTTCGTCAGGGGCGTGTGGAGCAAGCCGACCACCGTATCCGCCAGCTGATTGCCCAGGTCGTCGATATAATTATGCACCTCGACCTCGTAACCCAGCTTCCTCATTAATCTCACAAGCGTATCTCCGATACAGGAATTTCGAAGATGCCCGATATGGGCGGACTTATTCGGGTTGATGGACGTGTGCTCAATGACGATCTTTTCGTTAGCTGCCGGGGGGAGTTCAAAATGGTGGCTCGCCCAATACTCCCAATCGATGCGCAGATTCATAAAGCCCGGGGCGACAATCTCAGTCGAGCGGACGAGCTGTTTGTAGGATGCGTCCTGCTCGAGCTCGGCTTGGATCAGCTCGGCGATTTGCAGGGGAGCCTTGCGGAGCACCTTCGCAAGCTGCATCGCAACGTTGGTTGCGTAATCCCCATGTTCCATGCTGGCAGGCTGCTCGATCCGAATCGGAGTGGACTCCGGAAGTTTGGTGCCGTAAGCTTCGCAGACCTGGTTCACGGCTTGTTGAAGGCTCGAAATAATCTTTTGACTTAACACGGTAAATCCCCCTTTGAAAATATAAAAACGACTCAGAAAATCAAAAAAGCCCCCATCTCCTAAAGAGACGAGGACTTGTGCTCGCGGTACCACTCTTGTTGTTAAACCCCGCAAGGGTCTAACCACCTTCATACGATAACGGCGTAAGCCGGGGCTCCCTACAGCATGGTGCTTCGGAAGGCCATCTCCTGGGTCCGCTTCACGGCCGACTTTGTACCGGTTTCCACCCTCCCGGCTCGCTTGGACTAAAGTCAAGTGCAGTTACTCTCCCAATCAACGAAAATAATATTCTCAAGTTTTTTCATATTATAACCATTCTATTTAGAAAAGCAACCCCCAAATGGCTAAATCTTTTCTGCAAATACTCGCAGGCGCCGGTAATCCGCGTAGAAAGCATCCTCTTGCCATAGCGTCGATTGAGCAGCTTGGCTGATGCGAGCGATCGCTTCGTCCTTCGCTTCAGGCGAGAATCCGGCAAAAAAGCAATCGCCAAAATGCAGCAGCCAAAACTTTATGCCGTTCTTGCCTTCGGACAATCGTGTGGGACGGTCGAAATGATGGGCGAGATGCACGCGGAACCCTTGGGCTTCTAGCAGGCTGGCATACTGGCCAAGACTAGGAAAATACCACGGATTCCGGCTGTCCGCATCGATTCCATAATGATCGGCGAACACGGTTTTCAAGGCTTGGTAGATGCCGTCTATATTCCCTTTGCCTCCGAACTCGGCAACGAATCGGCCGCCGGGTTTAAGGGCTCCATGTACGGAGCGTACCACGCCTTCAGCATCCTTCATCCAGTGCAGGGCCGCGTTTGAGAAGACGGCGTCGTATGGCGTTTCGGTTTCGAAGTTCTCGCCATCCCCGGCTAGAAACGGAAGTCCAGGATATTTGCTTTTGGCCCGCTCAATCATCTCGCTGGAATAATCCATGCCGGTGACATGAGCGCCGGATTTGGAAATTTCATGAGTCAAGTCGCCGGTTCCGCAGCCCAGATCGAGAATCCGTTCTCCGGGTTGAGGCGCCAGCAGCTCTGCCGCTCCTTTTCCATAAGCAGATACAAACGATAGCTGTCGATCGTAATCGTAAGGCTTCCATACTTGCTCTGACATAACAACACCCCTCCACGCATGATTTATCCTCATTGTGACATGATTGTCTTATAATTAGAAATATATAAATTCGATAACATTGATAGGTTTTAACAATAAATGAATAAACAAAAAGCCGCTGTGTCAGCGGTTTTATGCAGGGGACTATTTAACGGCAACAAGAAGCGCGCCAACGGCAATGAGTGCAACGCCGGCTGCGTTAATCCAGGAGATCTTCTCACCCAGAAACACAAAGGCCAGAATCACGGCAATGACCACGCTCAGTTTATCGATAGGACCTACCTGCGATACTTTGCCGTATTTTAACGCCAGAAAATAAAACAGCCAGGACAAAGCGCCCGCGATGCCGCTGAGCACAATAAAGCTGAGTGCCTTTTTTTGAACCAGAATTTCTCCGAGCTCCGAGAATTTCCCCTGAACCCCTACGACCCCTAGCAGAAACAGGGCCATAATGACGGAGCGAATGGCCGTTGCCGAATTGGCATCGATGTTTTGCAGGCCTATTTTTCCGAAAATGGCCACAAGTGCCGCCGTGACTGCCGACAGCAATGCGTATACAAGCCATAATGGCATGCGTACCTCTCCTTTTTGACAAGATAAAGTCTCTGATTAATGTACCGGATTCCTTTATAATAGTATAGAGCAATTTGAAGGATCTCATGAGTGTTCAAAGGATTGAACGACTTGGAAAGGGTTGGATGAAAAATGACACATCATATCGCGGCTTATACGGAAACTTACCATGATCAGCTGGTGGAATTATGGCTTCGTGCCGTATCTCAAACGCACGATTTTCTGACGGAGGAAGATATCCGGTTCTATTATGGCATGATGCAAAGCGGGGCACTGAGGTCCGTGGAGATCTGGATATGCTTGAATACGGAACAGCAAGCGATTGGATTTATCGGACTGGACGGCTCCAAAATCGAGATGCTGTTTGTGGATCCCCTGCACCACGGCCAAGGGACGGGAACAAAATTGATCCGGCATGCCGAACGGCTGAAGGGGCGTGGACTTCAAGTGGATGTGAATGAACAGAACCCCAAGGCCCACGCTTTTTATAAAAAATACGGATTCGTGCAGATCGGCCGTTCGGAGCTGGATGGTTCCGGAAAGCCGTTTCCGCTACTTCATATGCAGCTGCGGTAATGTCATGGATCGGCACAGCTGAGTCCACGATAATCGCGAGTATAGTATTTTCGAAACGCAGCCTTTCTTTGGTCAAAGAACATCGATAGACAGTATATTTTAAGCTATCCAATGAAAAAGGGAGTGCAGCTAAACTGGAGGAGTCAATGAAGTTTTTTCCGAGCAACCTGTCGTTTCGCTATCCTTGGCGCTCCTATCAGAAGCGCGTGCTTCACGGGCTTGACCATCATCTGAAGAATCGCCAACTGCATCTGGTGGCGCCGCCGGGTTCGGGGAAGACCGTTCTTGGACTGGAGGTCATGCTTCGGATTAATCGGCCGACGATTATATTGGCTCCCACCATCACCATTAAACAGCAATGGGCAAGCCGTCTTGTGGAGCTGTTTCTTGACGAAGATGTCCAGCCGGAGTGGGTCTCGACCTCGCTCAAGCGACCGGCATTGGTAACGATTACGACCTATCAAGCCCTCCACAGCCTGATTAGTGCAGCAGGGCAGCCGACTTCTGCGAAGAAGGTCACCGCGGGGATGGTGCAAGCGGACCAAACCGGTGATGAGAATCAGGAGTTTTCGGATACGGGCATGGAAGACGCTGAGGCTGAACCGGCCGGGAGGGACGGTGTCCGCGAGGATGATATCACGGACGGTACCGAGGCTCAAGAAGCTCTGGAATTGTTGAAGCGGCAGGGATATCATACACTCATTTTTGACGAGGCGCATCATCTTCGAATGTCTTGGTGGCAAAGCGCCATGCAGCTGTGCGAGATGCTGGACGAGCCGACCAAGATCGCGCTTACGGCCACTCCGCCATACGATGTCAATCCGAGGGAGTGGCAGCGGTATATCGAGCTTTGCGGCCCTATCGACGAGGAGATCAGCGTGCCCGAGCTGGTTCGCCATGGGGAGTTGTGTCCCCATCAGGATTATATCAGCCTGACAAGGCCAACTCATGAAGAGGCCGCTAAGCTGCGGGAATTTCGAATGCAGGCACAACAGGTCAAAGACGAGTTGGTCCGGGATGAGTTTTTGGCGGAGTTGATCGTCCATCACCCCTGGATAACACGGTCCGAGGCGTACATGGAGGACATTTTGTCTTCCCCGGGGTATTACTCCAGCATGGTGCTCTATCTGCGAGCGGCCAATCGCCCGATCTGGAAGGAGGCGTTGAAGCTGCTCGGCATGGAAGAGAAGGAAACGCCCGACTTTACGGAGGAGTGGCTGGAGGAGCTCCTTGGCGGCATGCTGTATAAAGATGCCCATATTGATCGCGAGCTGCCGGAGTTAAAGGCGTTGCAGAAGAGGCTCAGCCGGTTGGGGATGATTGAACGGCGGAAGGTGTATATGAGATCGACGCCTGCGATTGATAAAATGCTGGTCCAGAGCGTTTCGAAACTGCACAGCATTGGCCGCATTCTTGAATTCGAGCGCTCCATGCTGGGGGAGAGCATGCGGATGGTGATCTTGACCGATTATATCCGCAAGGAGGACCTGCCGAAGGATGCGGACGACGAAAAACCGCTGCATCGGCTCGGAGTTGTCCCGATTTTTGAGCTGATCCGCAGGCAGCTAGCGGAGAAAAGCGGCTCCCGGGGCGAGCACGAGCTGCCCATCGGCATTCTGACAGGCTCCTTTGTGGTGCTCCCGGTGACGGCTATGCCCCTGGCTATAGCTTGCGCCGAACGCCGGGGCCTCCGCTTGTCCGAACGCCCCCTTGCCCACGACAGCCGCTATGTAACGATAGATGTTCGAGATGCAAATCGCTCGGCTATCGTCGCCATGATAACGGAGGTGTTTTCAGAGGGGGGCATTCAAGTGCTGATCGGTACGGCGGCTCTTCTGGGCGAGGGATGGGATGCTCCCGTGATCAATTCCTTGATCATGGCATCGTATGTAGGCTCGTTCATGCTGTCCAATCAGATGCGGGGACGGGCGATCCGGGCCCAACGCGGGAACCCGGATAAGACCGGAGCGATCTGGCATCTGGCATGCGTCGATACTTCCCAAATCGATGGGGGCGAGGATTTGAGCTCGCTTGCGCGCAGATTTCGATCTCTCGTCGGTCTATCGATCTCGCATCAAACCATAGAGTCGGGCATGGAGCGCATGGGCCTTGATCTTCGGAAAAACCCAACCGCAGAAAGCATCAACGCCTATAACCGCGACACATGCGAGCGGGCGAGGCAGCGGCATCTTTTGAAGGAGCGATGGAATTCGGCGATTGCCCTTCACAGCTCCATGACGGAGGAACTGACGGTGGATCGGGAGCGTATTCCTAAGCCTTTGATTTTCTCGCATACGGTGAAGGCCGTGCTTGCTTTTGCCGTTGGTTTGGGGCTGGGCGCCTTCATCGAGACGTTAACGTCGCCGCATTTGCTTCAATCGGACGCGCCGGCTTGGTTCAGCCTGCTGTTCTCGGTCGCCATTGCCTTGATCGCATCCGGTCCTTGGATATTTAAAGCCGTCAAAATGGTAATGCGTCATCAATCGCTGGAGCGGAGCATTCGAGAAGTGGCTCTGGTCGTGTATACGTCGCTATACGATATGGAGCTGGTCGAAACCGAGCCAAGCCTTCACCGGTTGAGAGCGGAGGAGGAAGGAGGAGCCGTCGTGTGTTGGATGAAGGACGGAACCACCCAGGAAAAAACGCTTTTCCTGAATTCGCTGCAGCAGGTGCTGGACCCGATCGAGAACCCGCGTTATCTTTTGTACCGCGAAGCGCGCGGCTGGTTTTCGACCAGGCGGGATTACCATGCCGTGCCGGAGGAAATCGGGCGTCGAAAAGAGCATGCGGAACGCTTTGCCCGGCTGTGGCGCAAGCATATCGGTCCGGCCGAGCTGGTCTACACCCGTACGCCGGAAGGCAGAAAAATGCTCCTGACGGCGCGAACGCGGGCTTTGTCCTCCATGTTCGTGAAGAAATCGGAGCGGGTTAGTGCTTGGAGGTAGAGGATCCTGAGTGTTCGCGGAATGTGGAGGGAGTCATGGGATGGGTTGCGCTGGGCTGGGCTGGGTTGCCTTAACGGACACAGGGGCCGTTAAATGAATGAAAAACACTCTTACAGGTAAGGTAACGGACCTGAAGTCCGTTATTTATGAAAAATGAGGGTATTTTGACTGTGATTTCGCTAAATAACGGCTGTGGTGTCCTCTAATTTCTAAATCGGGCCGTTTTTGATGAAATAACGAATCTACGGTCCGCAAAAGTCGTGTTAGGGTGTATGACGTATTGGAATCGGCCATGAGGTTCATATGTAGAATGTCGATAGTGCATCAGAAGGGATTCGCCCCTTCGGGCCGACTGCGAAGCAGTCATAACGAAGCGTATACTCCGACGAACCCCTATATGGGGTTCTCATCCTCACGGGACATAAAAAACACCGTCATGTGACGGTGTCTTTTTTTACGTCCCAGAAGGGATTCGCCCCTTCGGGCCGACTGCGAAGCAGTCCTAACGAAGCGTAAGCTCCGACGAACCCCATGTGGGGTTCTCTCTCACGGAACGCAAAAACGCCGCCTCTAGGAGGAGGCGGTGCCTTTTTACGTCCCAGTCGGGATACGGCCTTCCAGGCCGACTGCGAAGCAATCCTAACGAAGCGTATACTCCGACGAACCCCCATGTGGGGTTCTCATCCCCATGGAACGCAAAAACACCGCCTCTAAGAGGCGGTGCCTTTTTACGTCCCAGAAGGGATTCGAACCCCTGACCGACGGCTTAGAAGGCCGTTGCTCTATCCAGCTGAGCTACTGGGACATAGAATTTTTTCAAGCAAAAAATATATTATCACATGCACAGAAGAAATTCAATCATTATTTTATGATATAAAGTTTTTTGATTCGCAAGATTATTCGAGTAACATATCGGGTTATATTGATAAAATATACGCCCGAAAATGGGATTTGCCAACTTTATGTTGCCAAGGGCATGATGCACGCAAGCTGTTACGACCTTTTTTAAACTTGGCAGTACATATGCTATAATCAACGAATACGAAAAACAGGACCAGAAAGGAGGTGTCCTTATCAAGGACTCTTACTCCCAAGAACAAGAGGATAAGAACATCATCCTGTTTCCGAAGACGCTGGATTATTACCAGATTCAGCTTACGGTTATGCTCGAGAACGAACGTTACGGCGAAGCGATGGAAGTGCTGCGTTTTCTGCTGAAGTGCGGGGGACAGAACGAACGGCACTATGAAGAGTGGAACTCGCTCCTCGAATGGCTTGAAGCTGCATTTCCGGAACAGGCCATACCCCGTTCGGTCGATTTCGATGCTGAGCCTGACGAGGATGATCCGGACGAGTCCGAGATGGCCAGACAGATGGTCAGGGACAAGGTTGCCCAGGATGCCGGATACGCCGACAAGCTGCTGGCTTCGGTCATGACCGGGCCGCTGACGGAGCAGACCATTTTGGCGCTGGAACAGCTCGCTTATCTGGACCGTCCGGAGATCGACGCGATTCTGGTCGAATGGCTGCATGATACGCCGCTTCATCCCCTGCTGCAATTCCGGGTGCTGCAAACGCTCCGGAGAAGAGGGATGGAAGGGCACGTAAGCCTTCATCGCGGGCAGGAAGCCGTTGAGATCGAGATCGATACGGTTCCCTTAGATCCGGGAGGCTTCCCGGACGCGATTACGAGGATTTTGGAGCGCGTTGCGGATCAGACCGAGGTTCATGAGCCGACGCTGTTTTATTTTGCCCAGGAATTATGGTCCCAGTTCATCATGGCGATTTACGGCACGGAGGATTACCATTCCATGCTGGACGAAGAAGAAGCCACGCTCGATATATGGGCCGCAGCGCTGCATGACATCGTGTCGGAGAGCCTGAAAGGCTTTCGCAATGAGGAGGAAATCCGCCCGCTTTACGGCATCACGGACACCATGCGGTTCCGCTATGAGGGAGCCTATCGATCTCTCAAGCAATTCGTCGCTGCAGGCGTGGAAGATTAGCCAGAGCTGGAAAACGTTTACGGTGTCGAGGCATAAGGGTTCGCCCTTGAAAAAGGATTTAATGTTGTTTATACTATAGTGGTTATTCGGTACGTGATACATTATTGCGTCGACCACGTGAATTATTTTGGAGGGGAAAGCATAAATGAAAGCAACTTGGGAAAAAATAGAGAAGAACCTTGGCGTTCTTGACGTTGAGGTTGATGCGGAGCGCGTTGCATCCGCTCTCGACAAGGCTTTTAATAAAGTAGCTAAAAAAGCAAATGTACCTGGATTCCGTAAAGGTAAAGTGCCTCGGCCGATCTTTGAAGCGCGTTTTGGCGTAGAGAGCCTGTATCAGGATGCAATCGACATCCTTCTTCCGGAAGTATACGGCGAAGCTGTAGAACAAGCGGATATCTTCCCTGTGGATCGTCCGGAAGTGGACATCGAGCAGTTCGCTAAAGGCGAAACTTTCAAGTTCAAAGCTAGAGTAACCGTGAAGCCGGAAGTTACGCTTGGCGAATACAAAGGCGTTGAAGTAGCTGCAGTAGCTGCAGAAGTTTCCGAAGAGGAACTGAACGAAGAGCTTGAGCGTCTGCAACAACGTCATGCTGAGCTTACCGTTATCGACGAAGGTGCTTCCCAGTCTGGCGATATCGTTGTAATCGACTTCGACGGTTCCGTTGACGGCGTTCCTTTCGAAGGTGGACAAGCTGAGCGTTATTCCCTTGAGCTTGGAAGCAACACGTTCATTCCAGGCTTTGAAGACCAAGTCATCGGTATGGCTACAGGAGACTTCAAAGACGTGGAAGTAACCTTCCCTGAAACTTACCATGCTGAAGAATTGGCTAACAAACAAGCCGTCTTCAAAGTGAAAGTGCACGAAATCAAACGCAAACAGCTTCCTGAGCTGGATGATGAATTCGCTAAAGACGTTAGTGAATTCGATACGCTTGATGAGTACAAGGAAGATCTGAAGAAGCAATTGCTGACTCGCAAAGAGCAAGAAGCCCAAGGCGTTCGTGAGAACGAAGCCGTTGAAAAAGCAGCAGCAAACGCTGAAGTTGAAATTCCGGAAGCCATGATTCAATCCGAAGTTCAAAACATGATGCGCGATTTCGATAACCGTCTTCGCCAGCAAGGCATGAACCTGGAAATGTTCCTGAGCTTCTCCGGCCAAACCAATGCCGATCTGGAAGGCCAAATGAAGGACGATGCTGAAAAGCGCGTTCGCAACAACCTCGTGCTGGAGCAAATCGCGAAGGAAGAGAAACTTGAAGTATCCGAAGAAGAAATCAACAAAGAGCTGGAAAACATGGCTGATACGTACAAGCGTTCCGCTGATGAAATCCGCAGCATCCTCGGCGCTAACGGTTCCCTCGACAGCCTTCGTGAAGAACTGCTTCTTCGCAAAACGATCGACTTCTTGCTGGAAAACAGCGTAGAAGGCGCTCCTGTTGAGAAAAAAGAAGCAACTGAAGAATAATAAATAGGCGGCTGCCGAAGCTGCCCTCACATTAGATAAGGCACGTACATTTCATGCGTGCCTTATTTTTAACTAAGAATAGCCAATTTACTACTAAATGTGACATGAATTGGTTATAAATTTCGACATACATAATGAGACAAGTTGGCAGGATATAATTCTTGGCAAGTTCATAGAATGTAAACAGGGTTAAAAAATGACATCGTGCTTTGAACATGTTAGAATAACTTTTGTAACGCTGTAGTATATTTTTCAAGGAAAAGAGGTTGGTCGCATGAGTCTTGTACCTATGGTTGTTGAACAAACCAGTCGAGGCGAAAGATCTTACGATATCTACTCAAGATTACTGAAGGATCGCATTATATTCCTCAGCAGTGCGATCGATGACGATGTTGCCAATCTTGTTATTGCCCAGCTTCTGTTTCTGGCTGCGGAAGATCCGGAAAAAGACATCTCTTTGTACATCAATTCCCCTGGCGGTTCGGTAACGGCCGGGATGGGTATATATGATACGATGCAGTTGATCAAGCCTGATGTATCCACGATTTGCGTCGGCATGGCCGCCAGCATGGGATCATTGTTGCTTACTGCAGGAGCGCCAGGCAAACGCTATGCTCTCGAGAACAGTGAGGTGATGATTCATCAGCCGCTCGGAGGCATTCAAGGTCAGGCATCCGATATCCAAATCCATGCAGATTGGATCATCAAGACCAGACAAAAACTGAATCAAATCTATGTGGAGCGCACGGGTCAGCCCCTTGAAAAAATCGAACGCGATACAGACCGCGACTTTTTCATGAGCGCGGAGGAAGCGAAGGCGTACGGTATTATTGATGATGTTCTGTCTTCACCGACCAAATCTTAAGGGGTGGTATTAGCATGTTTAAATTTAACGATGACAAAGGGCAGCTGAAGTGCTCCTTCTGCGGCAAATCGCAGGAGCAGGTCCGCAAGCTGGTTGCGGGGCCCGGTGTTTATATATGTGACGAGTGCATCGACTTGTGTTCGGAGATCGTAGAGGAAGAGCTCGGACACGAGGAAGAAGTGGATCTGAAGGATATTCCGAAACCGCGTGAAATCCGCGATATCCTGGATCAATACGTAATCGGACAGGATCAAGCCAAGAAATCTCTCTCGGTTGCCGTTTACAATCACTACAAGCGCATCAATACCCAGAGCAAAATCGAGGACGTCGAATTGCAAAAGAGTAATATTTTGCTGCTCGGACCTACAGGTTCCGGTAAAACCTTGCTTGCGCAAACGATGGCCAAAATTTTGAACGTGCCGTTTGCTATTGCAGACGCAACCTCGCTGACCGAAGCCGGTTATGTGGGTGAGGATGTTGAGAACATTCTGTTGAAGCTGATTCAAGCTGCGGATTATGACGTGGAAAAAGCAGAACGCGGCATTATCTATATTGATGAGATCGACAAAGTAGCCCGCAAATCGGAGAACCCGTCCATTACGCGTGACGTTTCCGGTGAAGGTGTTCAGCAGGCTCTCCTGAAAATTCTGGAGGGAACCGTTGCTTCCGTGCCGCCGCAAGGTGGACGCAAGCATCCGCATCAGGAATTCATCCAGATCGATACTACGAACATTCTGTTCATTTGCGGCGGTGCGTTTGACGGTTTGGAGCAGTACATCAAACGCCGGATCGGCAAAAAGGTCATCGGCTTTAATGCATCCGGAGAAAGCCAAAAGGATCTTAAGCCAGGTGAATACCTGACGATGGTTCTGCCGGAGGATCTGTTGAAATTCGGATTGATTCCGGAATTCGTCGGCCGTCTGCCGGTCGTGTCAACGCTCGAGCCGCTGGATGAGGCGACATTGGTCCGTATTCTGTCCGAGCCTAAAAACGCGCTGACCAAACAGTACCAAAAGCTGCTTGAGTTTGATAACGTAAACCTCAAGTTTGAGCCGGGCGCACTTGAAGCGATTGCCCGCGAAGCCATTAAGCGCAACACGGGTGCTCGCGGACTGCGCTCCATCATCGAAAGCATCATGCTTGACGTGATGTATGAAGTGCCGTCCAGAGATGACATCAAGGATTGCGTCATTACGGAGCAGGTCGTTCGGGATAAAGTGATTCCTGAGCTTCAAACCAAAGCTAACGAAGACGACAAGAAACAAGAAGAAAGCGCCTAATGCGTTATAGCGTTTTAGACGTGGAATAAATCTACGCTGATTCTCCACTTCCAGTTATGCCCAAATGGGCTTTGCTGGAGTGGAGCTTTGGCGTTATATGGGAGAGATCGTACCATGTTTTTGAGACAAGACACACGGCCCGTCAAGGTGGGGAACCTTACCATTGGGGGAAAGAACGAAGTCATTATTCAAAGCATGTGCACCACCAAAACAGCAGACGTGGAGGCAACCGTTGCCGAGATACTGCGCCTGGAGGAAGCGGGATGCCAGATCGTCCGGGTAACGGTAAACAATGAGGAAGCAGCTGCTGCCATCAAAGAAATCAAGAAACGCATTCATATCCCGCTCGTGGCGGATATTCATTTTAACTATAAGCTCGCCCTGATGGCGATCGAGAACGGTATCGATAAGGTCCGGATCAATCCCGGGAACATCGGTAAGCGCGAAAAGGTCGAAGCCGTCGTGAAGGCATGCAAGGAGAAGGGGATTCCGATTCGGATCGGGGTGAATGCCGGTTCCCTGGAGAATCACCTTATTGAAAAATACGGGTATCCGACACCGGAAGCCATGGTAGAAAGCGCCCTGTATCATATCGGCATCTTGGAAGAACTGGACTTCCACGATATCATCGTTTCGCTTAAAGCGTCTGATGTGCCGATGGCCATCGCGGCGTACACCAAGGCGGCGGAAGTGATTCCGTACCCGCTTCATCTGGGAATTACCGAAGCAGGCACCCTCTTCTCGGGTACCGTGAAGAGCGCGGCCGGTCTTGGGGCGCTGTTGTCCCTAGGCATCGGCAGCACGATGCGTATTTCATTGAGTGCCGATCCGGTGGAAGAGATCAAGGTGGGCCGGGAGCTTCTAAAATCCTTCGGTCTAATCTCGGATGCGGCAACCTTGGTATCCTGCCCGACTTGCGGACGGCTGGATATCGATTTGTTCTCCATCGCCAATGAGGTGGAGGAGTATATCTCGAAGATTAAAGTTCCGATCAAGGTTTCAGTCCTAGGCTGCGCCGTGAACGGTCCCGGTGAGGCCAGAGAAGCCGACATCGGCATTGCCGGCGCTCGTGGGGAAGGTTTGCTCTTCCGTTACGGAGAGATGATCCGCAAAGTTCCGGAAGCCACCATGGTGGAAGAGCTTAAGAAAGAAATCGATCATATCGTGAAGGTGTACGAGGAAACCGGCGAAATCCCGGGCCGCAAGCACAAATCCACGGTCTGAGCTTGATGACTAAGTTATCATAAATGCAGTTCCAATCTAATAAAAACGGCAGTCTCTGTTACAAGAGACTGCCGTTTTGTTGTTTTCTAAGGAAGCACAGGGTCTTAGGTGATGTGTGGTTCAAATTTATATGAATGTATTTTTAAGCGGTCTAATATTTTTCTAAAGTTGCAATTATGCTTTCTGTTGTTCCAAGTATAATCGCTCCTAACCGAGCTTCTGATAATGAAGCTCAGCTCTACCCTCTCCCCACCCCCCCCACGATGAAGAAGGATGCCATGCGCCGCACCAGCGGAGCGGACGAATCGATTCCGGAGAAGCGAAGCGGTCGCCTTTGTTGCCGAATTTCTACATTACTATTCTCATTCATGAAATTCGGAAACAACAGCGATTGGAGGAACGATACGTACGCGGAGCGTCTCATTGGAGCGTCTCACTTAAGTGGCTCACCTAAGCGTCTCCATCCACTTTTTGATACTTTTCCGCCTCCTGCGTTTTACCATCCGAGGAATCGGCAATACTACCATGTATTAACGTTTGGATGAAGACATAATGGAGTACAGGAGGAATGACTTGTGAATTTAAGTATCGTGATTATGCTGGTGCAGCTGTTTTTTGCAGTCATCATCGGCATTTATTTTTGGAATTTATTGCGTGGACAGAAGACAAGCAAAACAGCGGTGGACCGGGAATCGCGCAAGGAGCTCGATAAACTCCGCAAACTCCGGTCAATCTCGTTAACGAAACCGCTCGCCGAGAAAACAAGGCCGCAAACCATGGATGACATCGTGGGGCAAAAGGACGGCTTGCGCGCCTTAAAGGCCGCGCTATGCAGCGCGAATCCTCAGCATGTCATCGTATACGGCCCTCCGGGGGTCGGTAAGACCGCTGCTGCCCGCGTGGTGATGGAGGAAGCCAAGAAGAACCCGCAATCGCCGTTTAAATACGACGCGAAATTCACGGAGATCGACGCAACGACGGCCCGTTTCGATGAACGTGGAATTGCCGATCCGCTCATCGGTTCTGTTCATGATCCGATTTACCAAGGCGCCGGTGCCATGGGGGTGGCAGGCATCCCTCAGCCGAAGCCTGGCGCGGTGACCAAGGCCCATGGGGGAATCCTGTTTATTGACGAAATTGGGGAATTGCATCCGATCCAGATGAATAAGCTTTTAAAAGTGCTGGAGGACCGCAAGGTGCTGCTGGAAAGCGCATATTATAATTCAGAGGATGCCAATACGCCCGCTTATATTCACGATATTTTTCAAAATGGGCTTCCGGCGGACTTCCGCCTGGTAGGTGCTACGACACGTTCGCCGGAAGAGATTGCTCCTGCACTTCGCTCGCGCTGCATGGAGATTTTTTTCCGTCCGCTTCTGCCTGAAGAGATCGGCAAGATTGCGGAGGATGCCATTCAGAAGATTGGCCTGAACGCTCCGCCGGAAGCGGTAGAAGTAGTGAAGCAGTACTGCTCCAACGGCCGGGAAGCGGTCAATATGATTCAATTGGCGGCCGGCCTGGCATTGACCGAGAAGCGAGATGCCCTGCGCGCGGCGGATGTGGAATGGGTGGCCAGCAGCAGCCAGCTGCAGCCAAGGCCCGACCGGAAAATACCGGAGAAGCCGCAGATTGGGGTCGTTAACGGATTGGCCGTATATGGCCCGAATATGGGGGCTCTGCTAGAAATTGAAGTATCTGCGGTTCCTGTCGAGGAGGGCCGGGGTACCTACAATATCACCGGGGTAGTGGATGAAGAGGAATTTGGCGGAGGCTCGCGCAAGCTGCGCCGCAAGAGCATGGCCAAAGGCTCGATCGAGAATGTGCTGACCGTGCTGGGCTCGATGGGCTTCACGCCCAAAAACTATGACCTGCATATCAATTTCCCCGGAGGAACGCCGATCGACGGCCCTTCCGCCGGCATTGCGATGGCCACGGCCATCGTGTCGGCCATCAAAGGGATTGAAGTCGATAACAAGGTAGCGATGACCGGCGAGATAAGCATCCATGGAAAAGTGAAACCGATTGGCGGAGTCATCGCCAAGGTGGAGGCGGCATTCCAGGCAGGCGCGACCCGCGTGATCATCCCCAAAGACAATTGGCAGACCTTGTTCCAGGATTTGAGCGGGGGCTTGCGGGTGATTCCGGTGGAATCGGTGGATGAAGTTTTCGGGCATATCTTTGGCGGTACGTTTGCTCCGGAGGTGATACAGCTTCCCGGAAACGAGGTATTTCCATCCTCTTCCGCTTCATTGCTGCAGGCCACGCCTCCGCGCAACGGAAAAATAACGGATGCCGGAGGATGTTAAGCCTCGTATAGTTGGTTTTTTATACGCAGATTTGATAAAATAGGAATAGTGTCAACATTGAGAGCCATTGGAGGTGCGAAAGCGATGGGACCCAGTAAATCCAAAGGTCGTCGTTTTCCTTTACTGCCTTTAAGAGGTCTTCTGGTCTATCCAAGCATGGTGCTTCACTTGGACGTAGGCCGGGAGAAATCGGTAAAGGCTTTAGAAAAGGCGATGGTTGAAGACAATTTGATTCTCCTATGTTCTCAATCGGAAGTGAACATTGAAGAACCGACGCAGGATGATATTTTTCGGATTGGCACAGTTGCGAATGTACGCCAGATGCTTAAGCTTCCAAACGGTACCATACGTGTGCTAGTGGAGGGTATGGAACGGGCGGAAGTTATTGAATATACGGATCAAGAGGAATACTACGAGGTCATCGCTCGGGAGCTTCCCGAAGAGGAGAACCATGATCCTGAAGTCTCCGCATTAATGCGAACCGTACTGTCTCAGTTTGAGAATTATATCAATCTGTCGAAGAAAGTGACGCCTGAGACACTGGCGGCCGTTTCCGATATCGATGAGCCAGGACGGCTGGCGGACGTCATTACGAGTCATTTGTCGCTGAAGATCAAGGATAAGCAAGAAATTCTCGAAACAATCGACGTTCGCAAACGGCTCGAGAAACTTCTAGATATACTGAATAACGAGCGCGAAGTGCTGGAGCTGGAGCGCAAGATCAACCAGCGGGTCAAGAAGCAAATGGAGAAGACCCAGAAGGAATACTATTTGCGCGAACAGATGAAGGCCATTCAGAAAGAGCTTGGAGACAAGGAAGGCCGTGCCGGGGAAGTAGAGGAACTCCGAAGTCAGCTTCAGGAGCTTGAACTGCCGGAACGCGTCCAGGAGAAGGTAGAGAAGGAAATTGACCGACTCGAGAAAATGCCGGCGAGCTCTGCGGAAGGCGGCGTTATCCGGAACTATGTGGATTGGCTGCTGGCGCTGCCGTGGACGAACAAAACCGAGGATGATCTGGACATCGTCAAAGCGGAGCAAGTGCTGGACGAGGATCATTACGGTCTCGAGAAGCCGAAAGAACGCGTGCTGGAATATTTGGCGGTCCAGAAGCTGGTGAAGAAGATGAAGGGGCCTATTTTGTGCCTGGTCGGCCCTCCGGGCGTCGGTAAAACATCGCTTGCCCGGTCCATCGCCCGTTCCCTGGAGCGCAAGTTCGTTCGCGTCTCTTTAGGCGGGGTAAGGGACGAGGCGGAAATTCGCGGTCACCGGCGCACTTATGTCGGAGCTATGCCGGGCCGCATCATTCAAGGCATGAAAACAGCGGGCTCGATGAATCCCGTGTTTCTGCTGGATGAAATCGACAAGATGGCATCCGATTTCCGCGGGGACCCGTCTTCCGCACTGCTTGAAGTGCTCGATCCAGAGCAGAACAATACGTTCAGCGATCATTTCGTGGAAATTCCTTTTGACCTGTCCAACGTTATGTTTGTCACGACGGCGAACGTGCTTCATAACATTCCAAGACCGCTCCTGGACAGGATGGAAGTGCTGAACATTCCGGGGTATACGGAGCTGGAGAAGCTCCAAATCGCCAACCGTTACTTGCTGCCCAAGCAGAAGAGCGAGCATGGGCTTGAGCCTGAGCAGCTGATTCTGGATGAGGAAGCGCTGATGAAGGTGATCCGGGAATATACCCGCGAATCCGGCGTGCGGAATCTAGAGCAGCAAGTGGCGGCGCTATGCCGCAAAGCCGCCAAGCAGATCGTGACCCAGCAATCGGAATCCATCGAGATCAAGGCTGCCGATATCAAGGATTATCTCGGCATTCCGAAGTTTCGTTACGGCATGGCCGAGCTTGAAGATCAAGTGGGTACGGTTACGGGGCTCGCATGGACGGAAGTGGGCGGCGAAACGCTGACCATTGAGGTAACCGTGGTGCCTGGTACCGGCAAGCTGACGCTGACGGGCAAGCTTGGTGACGTGATGAAGGAATCGGCTCAAGCCGCCTTCAGTTTTACCCGCTCGAAAGCGGTAGAGCTTGGCATTGATCCGGATTTCCATGAGAAGCTTGATGTCCATATCCATATCCCGGAGGGAGCCATTCCGAAGGATGGCCCTTCAGCCGGCATTACGATTGCGACGGCTCTTATCTCATCTTTAACCAAACGGCATGTAGCCCGTGACGTGGCCATGACGGGTGAAATTACACTTCGGGGACGCGTACTGCCGATTGGCGGCTTGAAAGAGAAGTCGCTGGCAGCCCACCGTGCCGGTTACAAAAAAATATTGCTCCCTAAGGATAACGAACGCGACCTGCGTGATATTCCTGACAGCGTAAAGAACGACGTGGAGTTCGTTCCGGTATCCCATATGGATCAGGTTCTGGAGCATGCGCTCGTTGAACAAGCGGGAGTGCACTAGAGAGGAAAGTCTACATTATGAAAGTTACGAAAGCCGAGTTTGTCATCAGCGCTGTCGTACCTGCCCAATATCCTGAAGACGCCTTGCCGGAGATTGCTCTGGCAGGGCGTTCCAATGTGGGCAAGTCATCGCTGATTAACCGTATGATATCCCGTAAGAACCTGGCTCGTACAAGCGCCACGCCGGGGAAGACACAGCAGCTCAACTATTATCGGGTGAACGACGACCTCTATTTGGTCGATTTTCCCGGTTACGGTTATGCTAAAGTTTCGAAGACCCAACGTGCGGCATTTGGCGAAATGATTGAGAGGTATTTGCTCAGCCGGGAAGAACTGAAGCTTGTATTATTGATTGTGGACATGCGTCACCCGCCTTCAAAAGACGATATCAGTATGTATGAATGGCTGCAGCATTACAACCGGCCGGTGTGCGTAGTCGCGACCAAGGCGGATAAAATTCCGAAAACGCGCCGCCAGAAGCATGTGAAGATCGTGAAGGAAACGCTCGGTTTCAAGCCCTATCATTCCTTTGTCATGTTTTCATCCGAGCTGGGTTTGGGTAAAGATGAGTTATGGGCCATTATGGAGTCCCATATGGGGACGAAGGATCATGTGGAAGAGCCGCACACGGATTCGGAGAATGACAGCAACGAGCATGTCTGATCCGGATGGTTTGTGATGTTTTTTCAAGGGTGTTATAGGGAATCGGTGCATTCTTTACAGGAAAGTGAGCATCTTGCGGGAAATATCGCTCTGATTCCGGCTAATTCCGTTTTTTTATGAAATATGATGGATATTCTCATTCGAACGGCAGGAAAGACCGCTTGGATCTGCTGTATAATGGTAGTAAGTTAAAAGAATTGAGGGAGATTTTTATGGCTCAGCGGTTAGCCACAGAATATGTTAATGCCACAATGCAAATGACGGATATTCAAATGGATCAATTTCTGCAATATACCCAAGCTTTCCGGGTCACTAACCGGGTAAAAGTCATGGATAGCGGAGAGCAGGAGTTCGTGCTCGAAGATGAAAGCGGGGAAGAAGTTCATTTGCCCTTTGAACGCAAGAATGGCTTGTACGTCTGTGAGCTGTCATGCCGATTGGTTACTCCCCATCTGACGAATGCCGTACGCAAACTGTTTGCGGCTTTTAAGGGATCAGGTAAAGTGAATCGGATTTATCGCGGCTTTACGATGAGCTACGACTACCATGCGGGAACGGTGCATCGAATTACGCAAGTCGCCGGGAACGACAGCATTGTCATTTATGAGTACAAGAATACGGCAGGCGAACTGCAGCGTCTCTTTAACAGCAATGAAGCAGAGAAAGAGATCGAATCCATCCAGCATCATATCAACGTGCTTCTGGACCAGCGGATTGCAGCAGGGAATGATAAACTGATTACGAAGACGATAGACGAAAGGCTGCGACGGTTTAATCAGCGCCTATTCGTGCTTGAAGCTTAGGGAGGGCTGCCCCGCAAGGGGCGGCTTTTTTTATGTGTATTTATCGTTAAAAATTCGGTTCCATGCATGTTTATGTAACATATAGCGGCTGATATTTATTTCATGGGCCGGAGACACCAAGTGGTTCAAATGCACATATATTGAGCTGTAAAATATTTATGGGTTATTTTCGAAAAAGGTGTTGCATTTAAGCGTCATAGATGTTATTTTTAATCTCGTTGAAAAGAAAATAGGAACCAGGATTCACTCAGGACATGTAATGTTGCGAGAGATTATTCCCTCGGGAAGTGAATGACGTAGGTCCTAGCGGATGAAATTTTCAAACATTTTATTCCTAGGAAGGGGGAAACCGGAAGATGGAATACTCAACTTTCGGAAGACACGTTGCTGTTGATACTTGGGGAGTCGATTTTGAACTACTGAACAGTGCAGAATTTTTACAAGCTCAGATGGTGGAAGCCGCTGAAGCATGTGGAGCAACGGTATTGTCCGTCCAATCCAAGCAGTTTGAACCACAAGGTGCGACTGTGCTGGTGTTGCTGTCGGAAAGCCATCTCTCGATTCACACATACCCTGAGAGAGGTTTTGCTGCGATTGACTGTTATACCTGCGGGGAGACAGTAGATCCGCAGTTGGCTATTGACTATCTGGTATCCGCTTTGAAACCTGAAAAATGCTATGCTAAGAAACTCGTGCGCGGACTCGGCGAAATGACCGTGGAAACGCCTGAGATGAAACAGGCTGAGCTCGTTTAATCCAGCCCTCTAAAAAAACGCGTATTCTGATAACCATGGATATTTCCATGGTTATTTATTTTGTGAAGATGGGAAAGTATCATGAACATTCCATGCCGTCGTTCTCTGAAATGAGATTTCGTAGAAAATAATACGTATATCTAAGGTGTTCTATATCCACAATAGTAAGGTGCGATCGAGAGGAAGGAATGTTCAAGAATGGCATGAAGAAGTATGGGGATTTCATAAACATTTCATAAAATAGACAAGGCTGCCCAGCATACTGTGATATAATGAACAGGGTCAAGGCAGTCCGTTGTGAACGGCAAAACTACTCGGAGAAATAGGCAGGTGAACATGCAATGCACATCGTCGTTGTTGGGTTGAACTATCGCACGGCGCCCGTGGAAGTCAGAGAACGCTTTACATTCTCGGAAGAAGACATGCCTAAGGCGTTAGAGCAGCTTAATTCGACCAAGAGCGTATTGGAGGGCGTCATTGTCGCTACCTGCAACCGTACTGAGATTTATGTTGTGGTAGACCGCCTTCATATGTGCGGCTACTTTATCCGCAGTTTTATGGAACAGTGGTTCGGCATTAATCGTGAAGAATTTACGCAGCACCTCTATATATATGAAGATGAACAAGCTATTTCCCATCTGTTTAAGGTTACCTGCGGTTTGGATTCCATGGTCATTGGAGAGACGCAGATCCTGGGACAGGTGCGCAATGCTTTTTTGACGTCGCAGAAGCATGATGCCACCGGAACTTGGTTCAACATGTTATTCAAGCAGGCCGTTACGCTCGGCAAGCGGGCGCATTCGGAGACATCGATCGGAGAGAGTGCGGTCTCGGTCAGCTATGCAGCGGTGGAGCTGGGTAAACGGATTTTTGGCGCATTTAACGATAAAAAAGTGATGATACTCGGTGCAGGCAAGATGAGCGAGCTTACCGTGAAGCATCTTTATGCCAACGGCGCGGCGGAAGTGATCGTGGCCAACCGCACGCTCGGCCGTGCCGAGGAACTGGCGCGCAAGTTCAAAGGAACGCCGTGCACCATCGCCGAAGCTAAGAATTTGTTGAATGAAGTCGACATTGTGATTAGCTCCACAGGCTCGAATGAATATGTTCTGAATGCGGAGCGGGTTAAAGAGAGCATGAAGAAACGTCAGTCCCGCCCGTTGTTCATGATTGATATTGCGGTTCCACGGGACATCGATCCGGCGGTTGGGGAACTTTCCAACGTATTCCTGTACGATATCGATGATCTGGAAGGCATTGTGGAAACCAATCTGGAAATGCGCCGGGTGGAAGCAGCGAAGATTGAAGTGATGATTCAAGAGGAGATGGATGCTTTCCACACATGGCTGAAGACGCTCGGTGTCAGACCGGCGATTCGGGCCTTGCAGGAGAAATCGAATGCCATCCATGAAGAAACGATGGAAAGCTTGTTCAACAAGCTGCCGGAGCTGGACGAACGCCAACGGAAAGTCATCCGTCGTTTGACCAAGAGCATCGTCAATCAGATGATGCACGATCCGATCAACCGGATCAAGGAGATGACGGGCGGCAAGCAGGGCGGCGAGGCTTTGGATTATTTTTCACAAATCTTTGCGCTGGAAAGCTTGATCCATGAGAATGAGCAGGAAGCCCGCGGCCGCAACAAGAAAGCAACTGCACCCGTTAAAGCTGAACGGACGAAGAATGCTGTAGATCAGCAGGCAGAAGAGAAGCCGCTTAAGGTGTCTCTGGCCCCAGCCACCCTTTGAGGAGGGTGAGTATAACCCATGCTGTTAAACATAATTTATATCACCGGCATTTGTATCTATGCCCTGAGCCTTCTGTTTTATATCTCGGATTGCATTTCACGCAATTCGGTGGCGAAGCGGATAGGCACAGGGCTTCTTGTCATTACCGCGCTGCTGCAATTCGCGGGCATCGGCATCAGGGCCATGGAGGGCGGACATTTCCACTTCCCGGTATTTACGCTGTTTGATTTCCTGTTCCTGCTGGCCTTTTGCATTTCGATCACTTCGATTGCCCTGGCGTATATGAAACGCTCGGAATTTGCCGTCCTGCTCATCAACCTCGTCGGTTTTTGCGTGATGCTGGTCAATCGTTTGTGGTTCACGGCAGGAGACAATGCATTGTACAGCTGGGAAACGGAACACCGTCTCTTGCTGATTCATATCGCCCTGGCGAGCATCAGCTTCGCCGCTTTGACCGTCGGGGCCGTGTTTGCGGCGATCTACATGTTTCTCCATCGGAAGCTGAAGCACAAGCAGTGGAATGATACGGTCCGCAGGCTGCCGAGTCTGGAGAAGCTGGATGTGTATTCTTATAAAGCGCTGATGGCCGGTACGATTATTCTGGTCATGTCGCTTGTCTTGGCCGTCATGTCGGTGGCCATGGCCGGGCGGTGGACCCTGTTTTTGGATATCAAAGTATTGTCCACGCTGACGGCGCTAGCGATGTATATGGTGTATTTCATCAAACGCCGACTGTGGAGAAGGTCCGGCAGGGAGGCCGCCATATGGGCTTTAATCGGGTATGGATTCATTATATTGAATTTTTTTCTGAATACGTGGTCGGCATTCCACAGTTGGTCAGGAGTGTGACGGCTGATGACGCATGACCATTATGTGCCCGTCCTGCTGAATTGCAGGGGACGTTTATGCTTGATCGTCGGCGGAGGCAAGGTGGCGGAACGCAAAGCGCTCACCCTGCTGAACGCCGGGGCAAGCGTACATATTGTAAGTCCTGTACTAAGAAGCGAGACGCTCCGGCATTTGGCGGGAGAGAAGGCCCTTCAATGGACGGAACGGAAGTACCGGCCAGACGATCTGGCAGGCGCTTTTATGGTCCATGCGGCAACGGATGACGCCAAGCTGAACCTGAAGATCGCCGAGGACGCCGATCGCCTTGGCGTGCTGGTTAACGTAGCCAGCGACGGCGAGGCCGGTACGTTTATCAATCCGACGGTGCTGCGGCGGGGAAGGCTTATGCTGGCCGTGTCCACGTCGGGAGCAGGGCCGATGGCCGCACGCGATATACGCGATGAGCTCGAAGAACGGTTCGGACCGGAGTATGAGGATTATTTGGATTTTTTATACAGCATGCGTTCGATGATCAAGGATGAGGTGAAGTCCGCCGACGCGCGCAGGCGGCTGTTGCAAAAGGCATACCGCATGGATATGCTCGGGGAGATTCGCCGCGGAGGTTATGTGCCGTGGAGTCCGGACAAAATCAAGCAGTGGATTGAGAAGAATCAGGAGGAATGAAGGATGCGCACAATCGTAGTTGGCAGTAGACAAAGTGCTCTGGCACTGACACAGACAGGGCAGGTTATCGATGATTTGAAGCGTTTGGCCAAGGAGCACGGATTGGAATATGACTTCGCGGTCAAGAAAATCGTCACCAAGGGCGACCGCATACTGGATGTTACCCTTTCCAAGGTAGGCGGCAAAGGATTGTTTGTCAAAGAAATCGAGCAGGCCATGATAGACGGCGAAATTGACATGGCGGTTCACAGCATGAAGGACATGCCTTCCGTTCTGCCTGAAGGACTGGTTTCCGGGGCGGTGCCCGCAAGAAAAGATCCTCGCGACTGCCTGATCTCCAAAGAAGGGACAACGCTGGATGATCTTCCTCAAGGTGCCAAGGTAGGGACAAGCAGTCTTCGCCGGTCCAGCCAGCTCAAGGCCTATCGGCCTGATCTGCAGATCGATTGGATCAGGGGAAACATCGATTCCCGGATTCGCAAAATGGAGGAAGGCGAGTTTCAGGCCATCATTCTGGCAACAGCCGGCCTGCAGCGCATGGGCTGGGAGGATCGGATCACGTCGTACCTGCCGGTTGAAGTCAGTCTGCCAGCCGTAGGCCAAGGCGCTCTCGGCATTGAGTGCCGTGAAAACGATGAAGAGCTGCTGCATCTGCTCTCTCTTTATAACGACGAAGTAACTGCGCGGACCGTGGCGGCGGAACGCAAGTTTCTAAGCGAGCTGAACGGCGGATGCCAGGTCCCGATCGGGGCTTACGCCGTCATGAAGAATGTGGAGGCAGGAGATTCCCGCGGCGAACAAAACGTTATACAATTAACAGGAATGGTGGGTTCTCCTGACGGCGAAATCGTCTTGAAGGAAAGCGCCGAAGGAACCGACCCTGAAGCGCTCGGAGTGGAAGTGGCTGCAAAGCTGAAAGCTAAAGGAGCGGAGAAGATACTGGCACAAGTTAGGGGTTGAGGGGATGGCAGGCAAGGTTTATCTCGTGGGAGCAGGTCCGGGCGATGCGCGCCTGATTACGATCAAAGGCAAGGAATGCATTGAAAAAGCGGATGTCGTGGTGTATGACCGATTAGCCAGTCCTCGGTTGCTGCGCTGGATGAAACCCGGAGCAGAGAAGGTCTATGTGGGCAAGCTTCCGGATCGGCATACGATGAAACAGGAACAGATCAATCAACTGCTGGTGGATTATGCTTTGGAAGGCAAGACGGTGGTCCGGTTAAAGGGCGGCGATCCCACGATTTTCGGAAGAGTCGGCGAAGAAGCGGAGCTGTTATATCGTCATGGCATCATGTACGAGATCGTCCCGGGGATCACTTCGGCGATCAGCGTGCCGGCTTATGCAGGAATTCCGGTGACGCATCGCGATCATGCCTCATCCTTATCCATCATTACAGGACATGAAAGCCCCGAGAAGCTGGACCGCATGATTCAATGGGATAAGGTGACCCATGCGACGGGGACTTTGATTTTTATGATGGGCGTGGCGAAAATCGGTTATATCAGCCGTCAGCTGATGAAGCATGGAAGGCCTCCGGAAACGCCGGTGGCTTTAATAAGATGGGGAACCCGTGCTGAGCAGGATACGCTGACGGGGACGCTGGCAGATATCGAGAACAAGGTCAAGGCAGCGGATTTTCAGCCGCCTGCCGTCATCGTCGTTGGCGAGGTGGTGCTTCAGCGGGAGCACTTGAAGTGGGCGGAACGGCTGCCCCTGTTCGGCAAAAGGATTCTGGTCACGAGGGCCCGAAGCCAAGCCAGTTCATTGGTATCCCAAATCGAGGAGCTTGGCGGGGAGCCTTATGAGTTTCCCGTCATTGAAACGGTGATGCCCTCGAAGGGCGAGGGGCTTGCCGGAATTCGAGAAGCGCTGGACAAGCTGGGTACGTATGATTGGGTGTTCTTCACCAGCGTAAACGGCGTCGAGTTTTTCTTCCGCCACCTGAAGGAGCATGGACGCGATATTCGCTCCTTGGCCTCGGCACGCATCGTCGCGGTAGGTCCCGCAACAGCCGATGCTCTTGGGAATTACGGTATATCCGCCGAAGTGATCAAGGAGCGTTACCAGGCGGAGGGCCTTATCGATGCCTACGGTCCAGAGCTTCAGCCGGGCCAGCGCGTGCTGCTGCCTCGCGGCGATCTCGCGCGCAGATGGCTGCCGGAGAAGCTTATGGAAATGGGACTGCATGTGACGGAAGCCGTGATATACGAGAACGTGCTGTGCGGCGAGGACGATGATGAGCTGCTGAAGCTGCTTCAAGACGGCGGCATTCATGCGGTCACGTTCACCAGTTCTTCAACGGTTACCAATCTGCTGAAAGTGCTGAAGGGGATGGGCGTGGCAGAGCCTGCCCATCTGCTGAAGGAATCGACGATTGCTTGCATCGGACCGCTGACCGCGCAAACCGCGGAGGAAGCCGGACTCCACGTATCTCTCCTCGCTGAGGAAGCGACGGTCGACAGTCTGGTCAAGGCCTTGTGTGTTTGGAACGAGAACGATCCACGCCGTATAACGACGCCATAATATCCTTATCTTTTAATACATGATATAAATTACATCTTATGGAGGTACAACGTCATGAGTTTTCCAATCGTACGCCATCGCCGGCTGCGTCAAAATGCCGGCATTCGCAGCATGGTCCGGGAGACCGTGCTTCATACGGAGGATCTGGTTCAGCCGATCTTCGTTACCTATGGCAGCGGTGTGAAATCCGAAATTTCCTCGATGCCGGGCGTATATCATTTTTCGCTGGATACCTTGAAGGAAGAAGTGGACGAAATCGTAAATCTAGGCATTCCGGCCGTGCTCCTGTTCGGGATTCCTGAGACAAAAGACAGCGTAGGCACGTCCGGTTTCGCGGATGACGGGATCGTCCAAGAGGCCACCCGCCTCATTAAGTCGTGGCATCCCGATCTTCTGGTCATTGCGGACACGTGCCTGTGCGAATTCACCGACCACGGCCACTGCGGCATGGTCCATACCTTCGAGCGTGACGGTCACACCTGCGGCGACGTATTAAACGACGAGTCGCTGGAGCTGCTCGTTCGCACGGCGGTCTCCCAGGCGAAAGCGGGAGCCGATATCATCGCACCTTCCAATATGATGGACGGCTTTGTCCAAGCCATTCGTTCCGGACTCGATGAAGCCGGATTTTATAATGTGCCGATCATGTCGTATTCGGTTAAGTACGCTTCGGCTTTTTACGGTCCATTCCGCGAAGCCGCAGACTCCGCTCCGCAGTTCGGCGACCGCAAAACCTATCAAATGGATCCGGCTAACGTAAGGGAAGCGCTCCGCGAAGCGGAGACGGACGTGCTGGAAGGCGCGGATATGCTGATGGTGAAGCCGGCGATGGCTTACCTCGACGTTGTCCGATTGCTGAGAGACCAGTTTGATCTGCCGATCGTCGCTTATAACGTGAGCGGCGAGTATTCCATGATCAAGGCGGCGGCTCAGCAGGGATGGATCAGTGAGCAGGCGATCGTGATGGAGCTGCTGACGGGGATGAAGCGTGCAGGTGCGGACATTATCATTACGTATTTCTCGAAGGATGCGGCACGCTGGATGCGCGGCTAGCAACGATTAACGACTAAAGAGTTAGGAGTGCATAGAATGAGCCAAGATTTGCGAAAAGAAGAGTTGTCGCGTTCTGCTTTCGAAGAAGCGAAGTTATATATCCCGGGCGGCGTCAACAGTCCGGTACGTGCATTTAAATCTGTAGGACTCACGCCGATTTATATCGATCGCGGAGAAGGCAGCCGGGTATACGACATCGACGGCAACAGCTTTATCGATTATGTAGGTTCCTGGGGACCGCTGATTATGGGCCACGCACACCCTGAAGTCGTTGAAGCGCTTCAGGAGACCGCTGCCAAAGGGACCAGCTTCGGCGCGCCAACCCTGCTCGAAACGAAGATGGCGAAGCTCGTGTGCGAGCGCGTGCCGTCGATCGAGGTGGTGCGAATGGTGAATTCCGGCACGGAAGCCACCATGAGTGCCATCCGGCTGGCGCGTGGTTATACCGGACGCAGCAAAATCATCAAATTCGAGGGCTCCTACCACGGTCACGCGGACAGCCTTCTGATCAAGGCGGGATCCGGCATCGCGACACTGGGCCTGCCTGACAGCCCGGGCGTGCCTGAAAGCGTGGCGTCCAACACCATTGCGGTTCCTTACAACGACCTGGAATCGGTACAGCTTGCCTTCGAGCGTTTCGGCGAAGAGATCGCGGCCGTCATCGTTGAGCCGGTGGCAGGGAATATGGGCGTGGTTCCGCCGCAGCCAGGATTCCTGGAAGGCCTGCGCAAGGTCACTTCCGATTATGGGAGCATCCTTATTTTTGACGAGGTGATGACCGGATTCCGGGTAGACCTCAACTGCGCTCAGGGACGTTACGGCGTTACGCCTGACTTGACATGCCTGGGCAAGGTGATCGGCGGCGGGTTGCCGGTCGGCGCATATGGAGGCAAGCGTGAGCTGATGGATCAGATCGCTCCGGCAGGACCGATCTACCAGGCGGGAACGTTAAGCGGAAATCCGCTGGCCATGGCAGCCGGATACACCACTCTGAAGCTGTTGACGCCTGCCGTTTATGAACAGCTGGAGGAACGGGGAGCCCGCCTTCAGGCAGGATTCGAGCAGAGCGCCAAGGAATTCGGCATCCCGCTTACGATCAACCGGATCGGATCCATGGTCTGCCCATTCTTCACGAATACGCCGGTCGTGAATTTCGATACGGCCAAGACGAGTGACCTGGACCGCTTCCGCCGCTATTTTGCGGCGATGGTGCAGGAGGGAGTCAGCGTGCCTCCTTCCCAATTCGAGGGCATGTTCATCTCGGCGGCCCATACGGTGGAAGATATCGATGCTACCATCGAAGCCAATTACAACGCCTTCAAAAGCCTATGAGCTACGGGGGCAGCTGGAGTAAGCGCGGCGAATGGCTCGAGATGACGCCCGGCAAGGCGCTGTTGGGCCAGCCGGATCGGGACGAGGCCGCCGCCAAGTGGCTTCTGGAAACGGTCGGTATGCCCGAGAAGCTGTATCGCAAGCTTCGTCATGAGCAGGGGATACAATGGAGAGGGGACCGGCTTCGGCTGGTCCTTTTTCCTTATCGGGAATACGGCATCGAACCGAGGTGGCAGGAGCTTCAGGTGTTGTACGAGGACGATTTCTGCCTGGTCGTGAACAAACCGGCCGGCATGGCGGTCCATCCGGACAACGAAAGCCGGGAGACAACGCTGAATCATGTCGTGGCCGCCTATTACGAAGCAGAGGGGGTTCACGCGGCAGTCCGGCATATCCATCGGCTGGATAAAGATACGACGGGGCCCGTGCTGTATGCCAAGAACGAATATGCGCAGCTGAAGCTGGACGAGGCCATGCGCGAGAAGAAGATCGTTCGAATGTATGCGGCTATCGTTCAAGGGAGGGTATCGCAGGAGCTGAAGCGAATCGATCTGCCGATCGGCAAGGACCGCTATCACGCAAGCCGCCGGAGGGTTTCATTAACGGGGCAGGCCGCGATCACGCATATTCTCTCAGCCGAAGCTTATCCGAAAGCCAGTCTGCTGCACATTCGCCTTGAAACCGGCCGTACGCATCAGATCCGGGTCCATCTAAGCCATATGGGACATCCGCTTCTGGGGGATGTTTTGTACGGGGGACCAGGGACGTTTGCGCGCCAAGCGCTGCATGGCGAACGCCTGTTGTTCCATCATCCATTTACGGGCGAGAGCATTGACGTGCCGGCACCGTGGCCTCAGGATATGATGGAGTTACGAGAACGAATCATAGAGGGAGCGAACCGATAGGGGATGCTGCAGCGGCCCTGAACGCCTGGTAACTTTCCATGCGCAATTCGCAAAAAAGTCATGCTCTCCTGTTTTCGGCATATAGATAAATTGAGTGGCAAAACTTAGGCTCATGCCGTGATGACAGATCACGGATAGTATATGCCAAAAAGGAGGACATTCCCGTGTTTGACCAGTCCTACGGATTGCGGTTCGATATTTACGAGCGTATTAATTTGACGGAAGATTTGCCGGGAATCGAAGAATTGGAAGAGGCGGAGTTGATCCCGCACATTCAGGTGATCAGCCAGCAGGACCAGGCCACGCTTCGGGGCCATCTGCTTCTAGCAGGCCTGTATAAAGGGGATACCGAAGCAGGAGAGACGGAGCCGCTAGAACATTGGATTCCGGTCGAGATCACGGTACCGCTGAACCGGGTATCGTCATTGGATGACATCGCGGTCGAGATCGAGAATTTTGACGTGGATCTGTTATCCAAGCGCAGCTTGAACATAACGGGGGTTTTATCGCTCAAAGGAATCCAGGCGGCGGCTCCGGGAGCTCGTGACCAAGTATGGACCAATGAGGAATTCACAGTGGTACATGCTCCTGAAGCGAATGATATGTATGCAGGCGGAGAGCAGCAGCAGTTCGCAGCCAATCCGTATGAGCCGTATCAAGGCGTCGGAGCCAACGCTGACGCGAATACGCCTTCGCCTTCTTATTTCAGCGAGGCTCAGCCCAGAGTCCAAGAGTCCGAGGCGGATGCGCGCACGCAGCAGTATCTGGCATCTTGGGCGGAATACGAGAACCAAATTCAGGATACGCAGGATTCGGACCGAACGGTAAGCATCTCCAATACGCCTGAAGCCCAGGATACGGTCGAATACGCCTTACATAATGAGACGGAATCTCAGTCAGCTGAGCCGTCGACTCCGAATGTATGGCAGTTCGAACGGGCAGCGGCCCAGCCGGAGCCGCAGCAGGAAGAACCCGCAGCCGATTTCCCGGGCGTTACTGAGCGCAAAGGCGAAGAGACTCAAGCCCTGCCGGTATTGGATTCCCCGGAAACGGAGGAAGCCCAGCCTGTTTTTGAAGAGGAAGCCGAGCCCTTGGAGGAGATAGAGGAGGAGGTTTCCGTTCAAGCCGAAGAGGCTCCGTCCAAACCGGAGCTGAAGGTTGCCTTCAACGCGAAGAACAGCACCGCCAACACCGCTTCGGGCGTAGGCTTCTCTTCATTGCTTCAATCGAGCAGAACGGTTCAGGATCAGGATCAAGCTGCTCGAGACGAGGAAGAGGCCATTGAAGAATCCGTGGATTCCGTTTCGGCCGAGGATGTGGAATGGAAGAGTCTGTTCCTAGGCAACCGCCGCGAGGAAACGCCGTTCCGCAAGGTTCGGATGTGCATTGTTCAGCGTGAGGAGACTCTCGACGTTATTGCCGAGCGCTATCAGCTGACGCCGCGAGAGCTGTTGTTGTATAACCGCATGTCCGAGCAGAATGTGGAAGAAGGCCAGGTATTGTATATTCCCCAGTAATCGGGAAGTCGTCATGGGGCTAGAATGAAGCAGGCCGAGGCAGGCAGCCTTGGCCTGCTTTTTGTGCTGCGGGGAACCGGTTTGGAGGAGAGGAAGCAGAGCGAGCTTGGATTGTATGTTACAGCGAACAAGGATTTATTTGAATCGGCAGGTATGATGTCTAAATCGTTCGGAAACACTCGAAATATTGACTATATGGAACAACCACGTTATATTTGAATAGTATATGTACAGGTATTCCAAAAGCTAGAACAACGTTGAACGGGAAGAGTAGGAAGGTATGGCCTTCAGAGAGCGGAATTGCTACCAAGCGCTGTGAGATTCCGCAGGAACCAGCTTGCCGAAGTCGCCCCGGAGTTGCGGACTTGAGATAGAGTAGGATCGATTGCTACCCTGGTTAGAGTTCGCCGGCCGCAGCCGTTATCTGCGTAAAGTGTCGTGCTTGACCGAAAGCCTTTCATGTTCTTCGTGGGAGGACAACGGTGGATGGACCATGTAAGCACGAAACAAAGGTGGTACCGCGAGAGAACAGTCTTTCGTCCTTTGAGGACGAAGGGCTTTTTTTGTTTCACGCCAACTATGATATCCACGAACACGCCCGGAGGCTAAAACGTTTCGGGTTGGCAAAACTGATTAACAGTATCGGAGGTACGAAAATATGGATCAAAAACAAAACCAATCCCAGTTAGAAATGCCGACGACGTATGATCCGAAGGCAGCCGAACAAAAATGGTATCCGTACTGGAAGGAAGGCGGCTTTTTTGAAGCCGGCAAGCGACCGGACGCGGAGCCTTACACGATTGTTATTCCTCCTCCTAACGTTACGGGCATGCTCCATATCGGCCATGCGCTTGACTTTACGCTGCAGGACATCCTGATTCGCGTGAAGCGGATGCAGGGCTACGATGCGCTGTGGCTCCCCGGTTCCGACCATGCGGGCATCGCCACGCAGACCAAGGTAGAGCAGAAGCTTCGCGAAGAAGGCGTTACCCGTTACGATCTGGGACGCGAGAAATTCCTGGAGAAGGTGTGGGAATGGAAGGACCTGTACGCAAACACGATCCGTGATCAGTGGTCCAAGATCGGCCTGTCCCTCGATTACTCCAGAGAACGTTTCACGCTTGACGAGGGATTGTCCGAAGCCGTACGGGAAGTATTCGTTAAGCTTTACGATAAAGGGCTCATCTACCGCGGCAAACGCATCATCAACTGGGACCCGGCTGCCCGCACGGCTTTGTCCGATATTGAAGTGGAGTACAAAGAGGTCAACGGCCATTTGTATCACCTGCAATATCCGCTGAAGGACGGCAGCGGCTCCATTACCGTGGCAACCACCCGTCCGGAGACCATGCTCGGCGATACGGCGGTCGCCGTTCATCCGGAAGACGAGCGCTATAAAGACATGATCGGCAAGACATTGGTGCTGCCTATCGTGGGCCGCGAGATTCCGGTTATTGCCGATGAGTACGTGGAGAAGGACTTCGGCAGCGGTGCGGTTAAAATTACGCCGGCGCATGATCCGAACGACTTCGAGATGGGTCTGAGACATGACCTGCCGCAAATTACCGTAATGGACGAATCCGGAACGATGAATGAGTTTGCCGGCAAGTACCAGGGTCTTGACCGCGCAGAATGCCGCAAGCAGATCGTCGGCGACATGAAGGAATCGGGCGTATTGCTTCGCATCGAAGATCACGTCCATCAGGTTGGCCATAGCGAAAGATCCGGCGCGGTAGTCGAGCCTTATCTGTCAACGCAGTGGTTCGTTAAGATGCAGCCGCTTGCGGAAGCAGCCGTAGATGCGCAGAAATCCGGCAAGGGCGTGAACTTCGTGCCTGACCGGTTCGAGCGAACCTATCTGCACTGGATGGAGAATGTGCGCGATTGGTGCATTTCCCGTCAATTGTGGTGGGGACACCGGATCCCCGCGTGGTATTCCGAATCCACGGGCGAAGTGGTTGTTGCCATGAATGAAGAGGAAGCCCGCGCGAAGCTGGGCAAGGATGATCTGAGACAGGACGAGGATGTGCTGGATACCTGGTTCAGCTCCGCGCTCTGGCCGTTCTCGACCATGGGCTGGCCGGACCTTGACAGTGAGGATTTCAAACGTTATTATCCGACCAGCGTTCTCGTAACGGGTTACGACATCATCCCGTTCTGGGTGTCGCGCATGATTTTCCAAGGACTTGAATTTACGGGGCAAATGCCGTTCAAGGACACGCTGATCCATGGCCTGGTTCGGGATAGCGAAGGCCGCAAGATGTCCAAGTCGCTGGGCAACGGCATCGACCCGCTCGAGGTGATTGAACAGTATGGCGCAGACGCTATGCGTTATATGATATCGACCGGCAGCACGCCGGGTCAGGATCTTCGATTCCGCTGGGAACGCGTGGAGCAAGCGCGTAACTTCGCTAATAAAATCTGGAATGCGTCGCGGTTTGCGCTCATGAACCTGGAGGGCTTCACGGCGGCGGATATCGACATTTCCGGAGAGCTGGGAACCGCGGACCGGTGGATTTTGCACCGTTTGAACGAAACTTCCCGCGATATAACGCGTCTAATTGATGCCTACGAATTTGGCGAAACCGGTCGACTGCTCTACAATTTCATCTGGGATGATCTGTGTGACTGGTATATCGAATTTGCCAAGCTGTCCCTGTATGGCGAGGATCAAGCAGCCAAGAAAAAGACGCAGTCGGTGCTTGCCTATGTGCTGGACCGCACGATGCGCTTGATCCACCCGTTCATGCCGTTCATCTCCGAAGAGATCTGGCAGCATTTGCCGCATGAAGGCGAGACCGTCATGCTGGCTTCTTGGCCGACCTATGATGAGGCGTTTGAGAATACGGAAGCTGTTACCGAAATGAACCTGCTGATGGATGTGATCCGTGCCGTACGTAACATCCGGGCGGAAGTGAACGTGCCGATGAGCAAAAAAGTAGAACTGCAATTGAAACCGGTAAGCGGGCAAATTGCCGGCATTATCGACCGCAATTCCGATTATATTCGCCGCTTCTGCAACACGTCGGAGTATGAGTCCTCCCTTGCGCTTGAGGCGCCGGATAAAGCGATGACCGCCGTGGTAACAGGCGTTGAAATGTATCTGCCGCTTGCCGGGCTGATCGATATCGCTCAGGAGATCACGCGTCTGGAGAAGGAAATCCAGCACTTGAACAGCGAAGTCGAGCGTGTGGAGAAGAAGCTGAACAATCCTGGTTTCGTATCGAAAGCACCCGAGAAGGTGATTGAGGAAGAACGGGCGAAACTCGCGGATTACTCGGACAAACGCAGCAAAGTGATTGCGCGCATCGAAGAATTGAGAGGCTAATGGGCAAGATGAATCTGGACCAGAAGGTGAGAACGATGGTTGATCAATCGGCAGCTGCAGCGGCAGCTCCGTTCCATACCTATGAGGAAGCGGTAGCTTGGATCAATGGGCTGATTCCGTTTGGGATCCGCCCTGGCATGGATAGAATTCAGCGATTGATGGAGCTGCTCGGCCATCCGGAGCGTCGATTAAAATTCATTCACGTGGCCGGAACGAACGGAAAAGGCTCCACATGCGCTTTTTTAACAAAGGTTCTGCTTCAAGGGGGATTCACGGTAGGAACCTACACGTCCCCCTATATTACGAAGTTTACCAATCGGTTTCAGTATAACGGCGAAGACATACCGGAAGAGACGCTGCTGGAACTCGCGAATCGCTTAGAGCCGCTTGTTGCCGAAGTTGCGGGCTCCGGGCTTGGATCGCCCACGATGTTTGAGGTGTCCACGGCTCTTGCGATCCTGTATTACGGCGAGGTGTCTTATCCGGACGTGGTGGTATGGGAGACCGGACTTGGCGGTCGTCTTGACGTTACCAATATCGTTCATCCCATCATTTCGGTGATCACGAACATCGGCATGGACCATACCGACGTTCTGGGCGATACCATTCAGGAGATCGCCATGGAGAAGGCCGGCATCATCAAGCCCGGAGTGCCGGTAGTGAGCACGGTCACTCAGCCTGAGGCTGTCGACATTCTGAAAGAAACGGCCGCCAAAAACCGTACTAGTCTGTACCTTGTAGACGAACAATTCTCTTATGAACGGCTGCGCGGGGACGAAGAAAGCCAGACTTTCCGTTTTAAGGGACCGTTCCGGGATATGGATCTGGATATTTCGATGCAGGGCGAGCATCAATGCGCCAATGCCGCGGTTGCCATGATGACGCTGGAGGTGCTTCGCCAGTACATGGCTTTTATCGTGGATGAAGAAGAATTGCGTGCCGGGTTTAAGGATACGTTCTGGGCGGGAAGACTGGAGCAAGTGCAGTCCTCCCCGCGGATTGTTCTCGATGGCGCGCACAACCCCGAAGGGGCTGAATCCTTGGCCAAAAGCTTGCCGCAGATCTATAAGTATCGGAAACTGAACTTAATGATGGGAATGCTGGCAAATAAGCATCATGAATCGTATTTGCAGCATATACTGCCAATAGTGGATACGCTTATCCTGACTGAACCGGATTTCCGGAAGAAACTGGACGCCAAGGCGCTTGGTGACATCGTAGAGCAGGTAAGGGAGAAATACGCCAAACATACACTGCAAATCATCATAGAACCAAATTGGAAAAACGCACTTGAAGAGTTGAAGTCACGGACGGAAGCGGAGGATCTTGGGGTGGTGTCGGGCACGTTGTACCTGATTGCCGACGTGCGTTCCAACCTCCTGGGCCTTTCCGATTCTGAAAAAGGTTGGTGATATCTGTTGAATACATCAGAACATGTTCATTTTATAGGAATTGGCGGCTACGGGATGAGCGCCATAGCGCGAGTAATGCTGGAGATGGGTTATAAAGTCACGGGTTCTGACGTGGCATCGCAAGAATTGACAGAAAAGCTGGCGGCCAAGGGCGCCAAAATATACATTGGACATACCGCCGAGCAAGTCCAAGGCGCGGACCTTGTGGTGTACTCCACGGCATTGTCCAAAGACAACGTGGAGCGGGTCGAGGCAGAGAAGCTGAACATTCCTGTCCTTCACCGTGCGCAGATGCTGGCGCGTCTTTTGAACGAACGCAAAGGCGTGGCCGTAGCGGGAGCGCATGGCAAGACAACCACTTCATCCATGATTGCGCTCGTGATGGAAGAATGCGGAGTCGATCCGACATTTATCATCGGCGGGGAAATTATGAACGTGGGCACGAATGCCAAAGCGGGCGAAGGCGAGCATGTGGTAGCCGAAGCCGACGAGAGCGATGGTTCATTCCTGCAATATCATCCATGGCTCGGCGTCGTTCTGAATATCGAAGCCGATCACCTGGAGAATTACGAAGGGGATTTCAATCGTCTCAAGGCAGCCTACGTGCAATTCCTCAGCCAGATCAAGGCTGACGGTACGGCCGTGGTGTGCGCCGACGATAACAACATTCAGGCGATTTTGCCAGACCTGAAATGCAATGTGACCACATACGGCATTCATGCGGATGCGGAGTATACGGCAACCAATCTGGTGCTGGGCGACCGTCACGTCAGCTTCACGATGCTTCATAACGGCATGGAGCTGGGCACCGTCGAGCTGTCCGTACCGGGTAAACATAATGTCTACAACGCCATGGCCACGGTCATATGCTGCTTGAAGAGCGGCATCTCGTTCGAGGCGATTGTAGAGGCCATCGTCAAGTTCAACGGGGCTAAGCGCCGCTTTCAGGTGCTTGGCGAAGCTGAAGGCATTCTGGTCATTGACGACTATGCGCATCATCCGACCGAGATCGAGGCGACGATCAGTGCCGCAAAAGCTACGGGCAAACGGATTATTGCGGTGTTCCAGCCGCAGCGGTATTCGAGAACCTTCTTCCTGCTGGATGCGTTTAGCCGCGCGTTCGGGGAAGCGGATGAGGTGATCATCACCGATATTTACTCCCCTGCCGGCGAGAAGCAGATCGAGGGCATCAGCTCGGGTAAGCTGGTGGAGCTGATCGTCCAGAACAGCAATGCCGGTGCCCGCTATTTGCCTACCAAGGAAGATGTCCTGAACGATCTCAAGGGTCGCGTAAAAGAAGGCGACCTGGTTCTCACGATGGGAGCGGGCGACATCTGGAAGGTCGGCGCGGCTTTAGCCGAGTTCATTAAGGGCAAGAAATAAGGATTGCCTGCCTGCGCTCTTTGCTGCTTCGCTGCAGCAGGGGATTGCATTGGCTATGCCTCTGTGGAGGGGACAAAGCCAGCATCGATAACGATAAGAAGGGCTGATCAAGATCATTTCTTGGTCAGCCCTTTTGTTTTTCGCATACTCATAAGTTGCCAAGCTTGATCATATAGCTAGGTGTAGAAGGACAAGTGAGGTGTGTGGATATGAATAAAGCACGGATGACGATACGTATCGATCACGAACCGCCGAAGGGCAGGAACAAGGACCATGCGCGCGAGGAACACGATGCGAACCAAAACGTTCCAGCGGGCCACAACCCCCGGGTTTATGACCATCATTCCGTCTTCGACGAATATGACACAGCGGCAGCCAATCGGTTTACCGATACGGATGCTTCGTACGAACCTCAGAGGAGCATTCAGCAGGATCATCTGCGCGTCGTTACGCCGCTCCGGGCAGAGCGGGATATCCGGGACGTGGACGATCGTGACTGGAGAACATCGCGCAATCATCGGTCCAGGGGACGGTTAGCTGAGGAAAGAAGACGCCTGGACCATGATAACGGTCGGCCGTACGGCGATGCCCCTGAACATTCGGATACATACCAAGACGTGCATGAGGAGCTCTACGACCTCCATGATGATGCGTTTTCCGGGAGAATGACCCCCGAAGCGAACGACCCCCATTGGAATCTCGGGTCCGAGTCGGATCTATATGAGACATCCGCCGGCGATTACGGTTATTATCGCTCACGCAAACCCACCTCCTTCTGGAAGATGGCGGTGTCCGTGACCGCTGCCGTCATCACGGGCCTGCTGTTCGGGTACATGGTGCTGTCCATGTTTAACGGCGGCGACGCAGGCGAGAACCCGGCAACGGGACAGCTCGAGAGCAGTGATGCAGGGAACTTAGCGCCGACCGATCCATCCGGGGGAGCCGAGGCATCACCGACGCCTGATATGACCGAATCGGCTGTTCATATTCCGGGGCAGAACTTTTATCTGCTTCAATACGGCGTGTTCAGCACGCCCGAGCGGGCAGTGCAGGCGATCGGGGAACTGCAGCAATCCGGTATTGCCGCCGGCGGCGATCTGGACGAGGAGAACCGTGTGTATGCGGGCATCTCGCCTGACCGCGAGCAGGCGAAGCTGCTCAGCAATCAGCTTAAGGCCGAAGGCGTTGAATTATACGTTAGAGAGATCGCGCTGCCGAGCATCGAGTCAGCGGCATTTGCTGGCGAGGAGCAGACGCTGACGGACTATTTTACGATAAGCGGGCAGCTGGTATCGGAGCTTAGCCAGCTATCGGCATCCTTGCTGGGCATGCAGGAGCCCGGCGCGGTGACGACGGAGCATATGAATACCATCACGAATCTGCATCAGCAGTGGATCCAATCGGTCAAGCAGCTGGCCGCAGGCTTGGGTCCGGAGACCGGGGCCGCGCTGCCGGCCATGGAGCAGTCGATGAACAGTTCGATCACGGCGCTCTCCGAATACAACAAAAATCAATCCAAGGGGCATTTGTGGGAGATCCAAACAGGCATGATGAACTATGTCATGGGCCAAAAGAAACTCCTGGATGGCCTATAAATTCAAATTTACGTCAAATCCGGCTTGGAACTGGAAATAGTTCCCCATGCCGGATTTCTGTTTGTATTGCTTATCGATTCACCGTATAATAATTAGGGTGTCAAAAAATGGCGAGGGAAGAGGATGCATGAAGAAAAATAAAGGAATGCTCATCTTGTTTTTGCTGCTGGGGTGGCTGACGGGAACATGGCTTGCCAAGGCGCTTCAACCTGTCAAGGCTCTGTCGTTTCTGACGTCTTCTACACCGATCAAGTGGTCGCCTTCAGCTGATTTTGACATTATTCGTTATGACATTAACCTTGAACTTAACTTTTGCCTGCTCAGTCTGCTCGGCATAATTGCTGCCGTCTGGTTATACCGCAGGCTCTAAGACATGACAAAGGAGATTATCCCCCTTGAATGAGAAGAGAAACCGCCGCATCATATTGGCTTCCACCTCTCCTCGGCGTCAGGAATTGATTGCCTCCCTTCGTATCCCATTCGAGATTATGCCTAGTGAAGCTGACGAGGACACGCCGCAAGGGTGGTCGCCAGAGCGAATTGTGGAGTCACTGGCGCTGCGCAAAGCGGAAGCGGTTCTTCGAAAGCTGACGGATGATCCGGGAGATGGTATCATTGTGGGAAGCGACACGATTGTGGTCGTAGATGACCATGTCCTCGGGAAACCGGAGAATCACGCTGACGCTGCAAGGATGTTGTCCATGCTTCAAGGACGGGCACACTTCGTTTACACGGGAGTGGCTTGCATCGACCGGAGTTCCGGTCGCGCCAAGGTATCTCACCGCGTGACGACCGTAAAGATGAAATCGTTAAGTGATGATGCGATCGCGGCTTACGTAAAGAGCGGGGAACCTGCCGACAAAGCAGGCTCGTATGCGATTCAAGGCCTGGGTGCAACCATCGTGGAAGGAATCGAAGGCGACTACTTTAACGTTGTCGGCCTGCCGCTTTCTCTGCTCTCGGACATGCTGTCTGAAATGGGGATGGATGTACTCACCGATTCATAGATATAGAACACGGCATCCGAAGCCAACGGGATCTTGGAAGCTTCGGTGACCTGCTGATTTAAATCTTAGAAAAGAGGGGAATATATGGAGTCGCCAACGCTATTGCTGCGCGACATCCCCCATGATGAACGACCAAGAGAGCGCATGATGCAATATGGGGCGAGCGCTTTAAGCCATGCAGAATTGCTGGCGATACTGCTTCGGACCGGTACCCGCCAGGAATCTGCCGTACATATAGCCCAGCGGCTGCTGGGGGAAGCAGGCGGCATCCGGCAGCTCGTTGATCTTAGCATCGAGGAAATTACGCAAATCAAAGGAATTGGAACCGCCAAGGCTGTTCAGCTGAAGGCTGGCATCGAGCTTGGACGGCGCTTGGCCGCATCGAGACATGTAGAGCCGGTTATTATCCGCAGTCCGCATGACGCGGCAGAACTGCTCAGTGAACAGATGCGGTATTTACAGAAAGAGCATTTTGTCTGTGTTTTTTTAAATACGAAAAATCATGTCATTGCCCAGGAAACGCTATCGATGGGGAGCCTTAACGCCTCCATCGTTCATCCCCGCGAGGTGTTCAGAGCGGCCATCAAATGCAGCAGTGCATCCCTGGTGTGCGCGCATAACCATCCTAGCGGAGATCCGACGCCCAGCCCGGAGGACATTTCGCTGACTGCACGCTTAGTGGAGGCAGGACAGATTGTCGGGATCGACGTGCTGGATCATCTGATCATCGGGGACGGATCGTTTGTAAGTTTGAAGGAACGGGGCTTGATGTAATATAATAGTTCAGATTGACGAAGAAAGGGAGATACATCATGTTAGGTGGTTTTACGAAAGATTTGGGAATCGATTTGGGGACGGCAAATACGCTGGTTTATGTTCGTGGGAAAGGAATTGTCGTAAGAGAGCCTTCCGTGGTCGCTCTGCGTACAGATACAAAGAGCATTGAAGCCGTCGGGGAATCGGCTAAGAAAATGATTGGACGGACGCCAGGCAACATTCGTGCCATTCGTCCGATGAAAGACGGCGTCATCGCCGATTTTGATACAACGGCTACAATGATTAAATACTTTATTCGTCAAGCGCAGAAGCAGCGTTCCATCTTCCCGCGCCACCCGAACGTGATGGTATGCGTGCCTTCCGGCATTACGGCCGTCGAGCAGCGTGCGGTTGAAGATGCGACCAAGCAAGCGGGTGCACGCGAAGCCTACACGATCGAGGAGCCTTTTGCAGCGGCAATCGGTGCAGACTTGCCCGTGTGGGAGCCTACAGGCAGCATGGTCGTTGATATCGGCGGAGGTACGACCGAGGTTGCGGTCATTTCCCTTGGAGGGATTGTAACCAGCCGTTCCGTACGCGTTGCGGGCGATGAAATGGACGAGTCCATTATTTCTTATATTAAACGCCAATACAACTTGATGATCGGTGAGCGCACATCCGAGCTGCTCAAGATGGAAGTAGGCTCCGCGATGCCGCTGGAGACCGTGGAAACGATGGAAATTCGCGGCCGCGACTTGGTGACGGGTCTGCCGAAGACGATCACGATTACATCGGATGAGATTAGCGAAGCGTTGGCAGATACCATTAATGCCATCGTTGAAGCCGTTAAGGTTACCCTTGAGAAATGTCCTCCGGAGCTTGCTGCGGATATTATGGACCGGGGCATCGTGCTTACGGGAGGCGGCGCATTGCTTCGCAACCTGGACAAGCTGCTTGCCGAAGAGACCGGCATGCCGGTCATCGTTGCGGAGAATCCGCTGGATTGCGTGGCCATTGGCACAGGTAAAGCGCTCGAGAACATTCACTTGTTTAAATCCCGGAGCAGCTCTGCCGTCCGTTCCAAACGGTAGAAACCAAAATAAAAGTGTAAACCCCTAATGTTGGGAGAGAAAACAGTAAGTTAGAGGGTGTTGCAACTGTTTAAGCTGCTAGGCAATAAGCGTTTGTTCATTATGCTCATCGGGCTGGTAGCGTTTATCGCTATTATGGGGTTTACGCTCGGCCCGAGAGCTTCTTTATCTTGGCCTGAAAAATTCGTCAAAGATACGGTCGGTTTTGTGCAAAGTGTGTTTTATAAGCCCGCTGCTTATATAGCGGGTTTCTTTGAAGATGTACGGAACATGAAGGCGATCTATGAGGAGAATGAGGAGCTGCGAAGAGCGGTAGCCCAATATTCTCGTGAGAGCGCAAATTATAACACGATGAAAGCAAATTATGAGAAGCTTCAAGATTTACAAGGTTTTACAGAAAACCAGAAAAATCGATATAAATATGAATACCGTACTGCCCAGGTCCTAAGTGTTAATTCGGACCCGAATAATCGGACACTTGTCGTCGATCTGGGTGAGCGCGATGGGGTTCGCCCCAACATGTCGGTCACGACAGTGGACGGCATGGTCGGCATCATTAGCAGCGTGAGTAATTTCACCTCCACGGTGAAGCTGTTGACCACGATGGATGCTCAGGATCCGAATCCGCAGCCGATTTCGGTAACGGCCATTGGCAAAGAGGATAAAACATTCGGCGTGGTAGAGAGCTATGATGAGAAGACCAACACGCTGCTCATGACGCGGATTTCGGAAGATGATCCTATCAAGAAAGGCGATAAAATCATTTCATCCGGTGCCGGAGGCGTTATTCCACAAGGTATGATCATCGGTAAGGTCCTCAGCGTTCAGACCAGCCAATACGGTCAAAGCAGAACGGCTACGATCGAACCGGCGGCCAAGTTTGACGACTGGAAGTATCTGATCATCGTCTTTACGCCTGAGGAGCCGGAATAGGATGGCACGTAAACAGATTCTGATCCTGCTGCTGTTCGTGTTATTCATTCTGCAGGGCACGGTGGTTTTCTGGTTAACGCCAAGCTCGCTGCAGCTTCAGATTTATCCGAACTTCGTATTGGTTTGCTTATTCTTTGTATCGATTTATTATCATCGCCATACCGGGCTCGTGCTCGGACTCCTGTTCGGCATGCTTCACGATATCGTGTATTACGGCGAGATGATTGGCACTTATTCGTTTGCTATGGGCGTATCCGCATATTTGGCGGGGCTTGTTTTCAAGTCCCCGCGGGCGCCGCTGCCCATGATGATGACCATTGTCATTCTGGGAAGCTTGTTGTTTGACAGTACGCTTTTTGGCATATATAAGGTATTTCGACTCAATCCGACTTCTTATAATTGGTCACTGCTTCATCATATGCTTCCCAATCTCCTTGTTCATTTTGCCTTTGCTCTGGCAATTTACGTTCCCTTACGCAAGCAGATTGAGCTGGTAACGAAGAATCAGAGAAGGAAGGCAACCTGAACCCTCTCCAATATGACATTTTACTAGACTAGCAGGAACTTGTAGGTTTGAGCGCGAAATGTATAGGGATGGGAGGGACAGGCTTATGGCTGTAAAATCCAATCATGTGACGATTAAGGGCATCAAAGATGGCCTGGTATTCCTGCTTGACGATCAATGCGAGCTGGAGGAATTGCTTGGCGAGCTCCGCTATAAGCTGGAGCATAGTCATCAGAATATTCTGACCGGACCCATCATTCATGTGGATGTGAAGCTGGGTTCCCGGCAAATTTCCGAAGAAGAGAAGCAGACGATTCTTGACATATTGAAGCAAAAGGGCAACCTGCTGATACGCAATGTGGAATCGCCGCCGCTTGCGTCCGAGCTCGTTCCGGAGGAGAAGCTTGCGCTTAAGACGGGGATGGTGCGTTCCGGACAGGTGCTGCATCATGACGGCGATCTCTTGTTCCTCGGCGATGTGAATCCAGGCGGGACGATTACGTGCACCGGCGACATTTACATATTGGGCGCTCTGCGCGGAACCGCGCACGCCGGTGTAGAGGGCAACGAGGATGCGATTATTGCGGCTTCGTATTTTGCCCCTACCCAGCTTCGTATCTCCCAGATGATCAGCAGACCGCCGGACGAATGGGAAACGCGGGAAACGGTCATGGAGTTTGCGTATTTGAAGGACGGAAGCATGGAGATCGACAAGATCAGCAACATCTCACGTTTGGGTCGGGATTTTAATGTGTTTAAAGGGGTGTAGAACATGGGAGAGGCAATCGTCGTAACTTCAGGTAAAGGCGGAGTCGGTAAAACGACGACATCGGCGAACATCGGCACAGCTTTGGCACTGCTCGGAAAAAAAGTGTGTCTGGTTGATACGGACATCGGTCTTCGCAATTTGGATGTCGTGATGGGCCTGGAAAACCGGATTATATACGATTTGTGCGACGTTGCGGAAGGGCGATGCCGACTTAACCAGGCGCTGATCAAGGACAAGCGCTTCGATGAGCTGTATATGCTTCCTGCAGCCCAGACCAAGGACAAGAATGCCGTTTCTCCGGAGCAGGTCAAAGATATCGTACTTGAATTGAAAAAGGAATTCGAATACGTCATTATCGATTGTCCGGCCGGAATCGAGCAGGGATTCAAGAATGCAATCGCCGGCGCGGACAAAGCGATTGTTGTCACGACGCCCGAGAATGCGGCCGTAAGGGACGCGGATCGGATTATCGGCCTGCTGGAGAGCTCGCATGTCGAGTCTCCGAAGCTCGTGGTGAACCGGATTCGCCCGAATATGGTGAAATCCGGGGACATGCTCGAAATCGAAGATGTGCTGCAGGTGCTGAATATCGATCTGATCGGTATCGTGCCTGATGATGAAATGGTCATTAAAGCGGCGAATATCGGGGAACCTACGGTGATGAACCCGGATTCCCAGGCAGCCATCGCCTATAGAAACATCGCCCGGCGTATCCTTGGCGATACCGTTCCGCTGATGCAAATCCATCAGAAAAAAGGAATGTTCACCAAATTCAAAAAGTTTTTTGGAATGGGTTAAGGGTTTTGACCAAGAACCGGTGCCGGGAGGCATCGGTTTTTTTGTTTTTCTCCTTCTGCGGTCTAAGCGGCTTTCGTAGACCTCTCGCCTCTTCATCAGGGCTTGTTCTAAATCTCTCTCATCTCCTCATAGGATAGAGTAAGAAAACAAGCCCCAAGGGGGAGAGAACAATGGACATCAAAACTTCCGTCAAGAACCGAAGAGAAGCCCGCATTCGCGAACTGCTGGAAGGGGAGCAGTTCACGGCGCAGGACGATAAGCCGTCTTGGACGGCGCTTCCCGATAGAACACCCGCTAATCCCCATAATCCAAAGACAGGCTTCATCAAGGACAACATAACGAACCCGTCCCCACGTTACGCAGAGCATGAACCGGATCCCGAGCGGCTTTGGAAGCAAGGGCATCGCGGTTGGTATGATACGCTGGATCCCGGTGCTCCGGGAGAACCGCCAAGAAAGGCTTCGTTTCTGTCAGGCCTGATTCGCCGCATCACCGTCAGTGCGCTGGTGTTTGGATTGGCATGGGGCGTATTTTCGTTTCAGCAGCCGTGGGCCCTTCGCGCGCAGGCATTTATCATTGAGGGGCTGAGCCATGAGATGGATTTCCAGGCGGCCCAGGTATGGTACGAGGAGCATTTTGGCAGCGCGCCGTCCTTTATTCCGATTTTTGGACAAACCGACGAGCATTCGACGAAGGTGAATGCCGGGACCTCTTTGGTTCCTCCGCTTTCCGGAAGGGTGGTTCAATCCTTTGCCGTGGATCTGAAAGGCATCGTTCTGGAAGCCGGAGGGGGTTCTTTAGCGGACCGGGCGGTTAAAAGTATAGAGACCGGGCGCGTCCTTGAGGTTAAAGAACATCCTGAGAACGGGATTACGATCCGCATACAGCATACGGGAGAGCGAACGGCGGCATACAGCAGGCTGGCGGAAACCGGGCTTAAGGCGAATGACTGGGTTCAAGGCGGAGATATTATCGGGACTTTGGCATCTTCAGGCACAGGCAGCCCGCCCTCCCTTTATTTCGAACTGAAAGAGGGGGATCGTGACGTCGATCCGGCGGAAGTGATTCCGTTTGATTAAGTTTAAGGGAACGGTCTTGTCGCTGCATCCGCTCTTTGTCATTGTCATGCTGGCATCCGTGTTCACCGGTCGCTTCCTGGAGTTGCTGACCCTGTTTATTATCGTGTTTATTCATGAATTGGGACATGCCGCCGCCGCGGCAGCGATGGGGTTCAAGGTACGAGCCATTCAGATGCTGCCGTTCGGCGGCGTTGCTGTCATTGAAGACGACGGCAGGATGACCGCGATGAAGGAGATCATCATTGCGCTTGCGGGTCCGCTGCAAAATGTCATCATGATCGGCATTACCCTGGCCTGCCAATGGGCGGGGTGGGGTGACGAGCAGCTGCTGTCTTATATCATTCAGGGGAATCTCGTCATCGCGTTGTTTAACCTTCTTCCGATTCTGCCGCTGGACGGCGGCAAAGTGCTGCAGGCCGTCATCAGCCTGCTCGCTCCTTATCATGCCACCTTGCTGTGGGCTTCCCGGGCCGGGATTTTGTGCAGCTTGATTATGATCGGTTACGGATTGCAGCCGTTATTCTCCGGGGGCGGCATTCGTTTAAATGTGCTGATGATCGGCCTTTTCCTGGCGTATTCCAATTTCGAAGACTATCGGAACGTCCATTACCGGTTTTTAAGATTTTTGGTCAATCGGAGCGAGGTTTATGAACGGAATTTGGACGGGCTCGGTCCTGCCCAGCCAATCGTTGCAGATTCTTCGAAACCTTTGGATGATATCATGCGTCTATTTAAACGAGAGAAGTATCATTTGATTTATGTCATGAGCGGACGCGGCAGCCTGCTTGCCGTTGTTCCGGAGCAGCATGTGATTTCTTCTTATTTTGCATCAAATGGTCCGCCCTGGTATGCGTAAATCGTAGACATCATGAGGAAGACGGGGGGCGGGCCAAGATTCTTTATCCATTCATGTCATCAGAGATTGTGTTAGGATAAAACAATAGAATATCGTCTTCCATTTGAGAGGTGAAGCCATGAGGCAAATGATAGTTCATTGTGAACATGAGACCATTCAGATGGCCCTCATCGAAGATGGGAGGTTAGCCGAATTCGCCGTTGAGCGGAGTCGTGAGCAAAGTGTTGTCGGAAGCTTTTATAAGGGCAGGGTCGTGAACGTGCTGCCGGGGATGCAGGCGGCTTTTGTAGATATCGGGCTGAAAAAGAACGCGTTCTTATATATCGATGATGTGCTCCATCCGCATTTAGAGAAGCAGCCCAAGCAGAAGCCTTCGATCTCGCAGCTGCTGACGGCAGGGCAGGAACTGATCGTGCAGGTCATGAAGGAACCCAGAGGCGGCAAGGGAGCGAGGGTGACGACGCATTTTTCGCTTCCGGGGAGATGCATGGTGTATATGCCGACTGCGGATTATGTTGCCGTCTCCAAGAAAATCGGACGCGATGCGGAAAGGGCACGGCTGAAGAGCATCGGCGAGCAGCTTCGCACAGATGAAGAGGGAATCATCATCCGAACGGTGTCGGAGGACGAGCCCCTGGAATTCATTAAGGGTGATCTGGAGTATCTGCGAAAAGAGTGGGCCCGGATTCTCGACAAGGCGGAATCTGCGCCCGTTCCGGCGCTGCTGCATCGCGATTTAGGCCTGCTGCAGCGGTTTCTCCGCGATGCCTTTGATCCGCTGCATGACGAGCTTGTGATCGACAGCAAGCTGAAAGGCGAGGAAACCAAGAGTTATTTGAAGGAAACCGTTCCGGGAATGGAGCCCAAGGTTACATATTACTCGGAAGGAGGCCCGATTTTTCAAGCGTACGGGTTGGACGAGCAGATGAGAGCCAGCTTCGCAAGGAAAATCACGCTTCCCGAGGGCGTGACCATCGTCGTAGACCAGACCGAAGCCATGACGATCATCGACGTGAACACAGCCAAATATATCGGCGGGGATAATTTCGAGGAAACGGTACTGAAGACGAATCTTTTGGCTGCGCAGCAGATCGCAAGGATTCTGCGCCTTTGGGATATCGGGGGCATTATTATCGTGGATTTCATCGATATGGATCATGAAGAGCACCGGCAGCAGGTGGTTTCTGTCATGGAGGCCGTTATGCGCAAAGACCGCACGAAGAGCTTTGTGGTCGGATGGACCAAGCTGGGACTGCTGGAAATGACCCGCAAAAAAGCCCGTGAAAGCTCGTCCCTCCCCTTTGCCAAGCCTTGCGGAACCTGCGGAGGCCGGGGCGTGGTTATCGAAGAATGATGTTGACGGTGAACGGGGAATATGATATTATCATTGGGTATGTGTCTAGTGATGGATTGCTGCACATGCTGTAACCGCTCCGGTTGGGTTCACAAGAACGTTCCTTTTGGGACGGACACCTTAATACTAGGCGAGTCTGAGACATAGGGAGGTGCAAGCAAATGTACGCTATTATCGAAACAGGCGGTAAACAATACAAAGTTCAAGAGGGCGACGTATTGTTCATCGAGAAGCTGACTGCAGGTGACGGCGAGAGCGTGACTTTCGACCGTGTACTGGCCGTTTCCAAAGAGGACGGATTGGTAGCAGGAACTCCGGTTGTTTCCGGTGCAACTGTAACTGCAAAGGTAGAGAAGCACGGTAAAGGCCGTAAGGTCGTTGTATACAAATACAAGCCGAAGAAGAACTACCACAAGAAGCAAGGTCATCGTCAACCTTACACTAAAGTAACCATCGAGAAAATCCAAGCGTAAGAAGGTGCGGTAATTGATTACTGTACAAGTACTGCGCGGGGGAGATGGACGGATCCATAGCTTCAAGGTAACGGGGCACGCGGGATATGCCGATCCAGGTGAAGATATTGTATGTGCTGGAGTTTCCAGCATTACCGTGGGAACGGTGAATTCCATTGAAGCGTTAACCGGAACCGTTATGGAGACCCGGATGAAGGGCGGCTTTCTTAGCGCAAATCTTCCGCCTACGGCAGATGATTCCGTCTCCGGCCAAGTTCAACTGCTTCTCGAATCCATGGTTGTTATGTTACAGGGAATTGCCGATTCGTACGGCAAGTATATAAGAATACAAGAATTGACTACTTGAAGAAGGAGGTAGACAACATGTTGAAATTGGATCTTCAGTTATTCGCATCGAAAAAAGGTGTAGGTTCCACAAAGAACGGTCGTGACAGTGAAGCGAAACGTCTTGGCGTGAAACGTGCAGACGGTCAAGCAGTGACTGGCGGCAGCATCTTGGTTCGTCAACGCGGAACGAAAATTCATCCAGGCACGAACGTGGGTATCGGTAAAGACGATACTTTGTTTGCGAAAGTTGACGGCGTTGTGAAATTTGAACGTTGGGGTCGCGATCGCAAGAAAGTGAGCGTCTACCCGGTTGATGTCGCTCCAGTAGCGGCTGCAGTTGAAGCTTAATCGTTTCTTATGCTGCATACAGAAGAAGCCTTTCGGCATCGTTGCCGGGGCTTCTTTTTTTGTAAATTGCGCAAAGAATGATCATCCAGGGGATGAACCGTCCTGAAAGTCTATGATATACTGGGATTTGGTGAATGTAACCAATTGCTGTTGAAAGACGAGGAGAAGCGATGAAATCCTGGAAATGGATAGCAGCTGTGGCGGGGTTAACCTCCGTAATACCGGTGGCATGGATGGTATGGAAGCCATCCTTGGCTGCAGGAGCAGTGTTGACGGCTTGGGCTGTCGCCGCGTCTGCCTGCGGAGCATGGCTTGCCCGTAAATCGGACGAGCGCAGGCAGCAAGCCATCATTCGGAATATGGAGCAGACGGCGATTCAGATGTTGAATCACCATCGTCATGATTGGATGAATGAGCTTCAAATTTTGTACGGCTACATTCAACTGGGGAAGCTTGATAAAACCGTGGGTTCTGTGGAAAGAATAAAGGACAGGATGGCGACGGAGAGCAGGATCTCCAAGCTTGGCATTCCTTCACTGGTTTTTTATTTACATTCATACCGAACGTACAGCAGCAATCTGCAGCTCTGCGTTGAAGTGGTGGACCAGGTACAGCTGGAAGACAAAGTATCGCCACAAACGGCAGAGTCTTTTACCGAAGCGATCATTCAAACGGTGAGAGCCTTTCAATTGAGCGGAACGGCGTCATGGGGGGATACCCGGCAGTTAACATTAACATTTATGCAGCAGGAGCAAGAGCTGATCGTATGGGCTCTAGGCGAAGGTTCCTTTGGAGACCCGGAGGGCTTGAAGCTTCAGATTGAACAATCCGTAAAAGGCGAAGGCATTCGGGTGGAGCAGACGGAGCCGGGGGAGACCTCGTACCGCTTGTATCTGCCGTTTGTGACTTGAGGAAGGTGATTTCATGTTTGTAGATAAGGCAAAAGTATATGTAAAAGGCGGCGACGGCGGCGATGGGCTCATTGCGTTTCGCCGTGAGAAATACGTTCCTGAAGGCGGACCTGCCGGCGGCGACGGCGGTAAGGGCGGCGACGTGATTTTCCGGGTGGATGAAGGACTGCGCACGTTGATGGATTTCCGTTACCAGAAGCATTTCAAGGCCAAGCGCGGGGAAAAGGGCCGCAATAAAAGCCAGCATGGGGCCAATGCGGAGAGCATGATTGTCCGTATTCCGCCGGGTACCATCTTAACGGATGACGATACCGGTGAAGTGATTGGCGATTTGACCCGTCACGGTCAACAGGTTGTTGTTGCCAGAGGCGGCCGCGGGGGCCGCGGAAACATCCGCTTTGCCACGCCGAACAATCCGGCGCCCGAGCTTGCCGAGAATGGAGAAGAAGGCGAAGAGCGCTACGTAACCATGGAACTTAAAGTGATGGCTGATGTAGGTCTCGTTGGATTCCCGAGCGTAGGCAAATCCACCCTGTTGTCTGTTGTATCCGCGGCTCAGCCGAAGATCGGGGCATACCATTTCACGACCATCACGCCGAATTTGGGCATGGTTGAGGTCGGGGACGGGCGCAATTTCGTCATGGCTGACCTGCCTGGCCTGATTGAGGGTGCCCATGAAGGCGTAGGACTTGGCCACGAATTCCTCCGGCACGTGGAACGAACCCGCGTCATTATCCACGTCGTGGATATGGCAGGCACGGAAGGACGGGATCCGTTCGAGGATTGGCAAAAAATCAACGATGAGATTAGGCTCTATAACCCGGTTCTGATCGAACGGCCGCAAATCGTAGCCGCCAATAAAATGGATATGCCGGAAGCAGAGGAGTACTTAGCGGCCTTCAAAGAGAAGGTGAAGGAGATTCGCCCTGACATCGAGGTGATGCCGATCTCCTCACTGACCCGTCAGGGGATCCAGGAACTTCTTTATCGCACGATCGATGTGCTGGAGAGCATTCCGGATGAGCCGGCGATTGAAGAGGTATCCGAGGTTTCCGAGCGCAAGGTGTATAAATTCAAAGCGCAGAACGACAATTCCTTCACCGTCACCAGAGATAATGAAATGTATGTGGTGCACAGTGAGCGGATTGAGCGAATGCTGAAACGGATGCAGATGAATTCGCATGATGCGATCCTGAAGCTTGCCAGAACGATGCGTCATATGGGCATTGATGAAGAGCTGCGGAAACGGGGCGCGACGGAAGGCACCATCGTACGGATCGGCGATTTCGAATTCGAATTTGTAGAAGGCAGCAGTTACTATTGATGTTCAGATGAATATATGTATAACAAAAATACCGCAAGGTCTGTCTACAGCAGGCTTGGCGGTATTTTTTTTCGTGAGCGAAGGGGGCTTCCCATAAATCGTTAATGAAGCGTGCGCAGCCGTATATTCCAATGGCTGTGAGTCTGGCTCGAAATGCCGGATCACGCTTTCCAAATTTTGCATCCACTTATCGGGTAAATCGTATACAATAGTAGTACAATAGTACCTTTTCCATAGATCTCAGGATGGAAGGAACGGCGCAAAAAGGAGAGTAGAACTATGGCTATTATTGAAGTCGTAAAATACGAAGGCCCGCCGGATGTGTTTGCCTGGCGTTATCCGAATCAGGAGTTAGGCACCTGGACCCAGCTTATTGTTCATGAGACGCAGGAGGCGATCCTGTATAAGGGGGGGCAGGCACTGGACTCTTTCCCGGCAGGGCGGCATACGCTGAGTACGGCAAACATCCCGATTTTATCCAATGTCATCAATCTTCCATTCGGAGGGAAGTCTCCCTTTACCGCAGAAGTCTGGTTTGTGAACAAACTTCGTTCGCTGGACGTGAAATGGGGGACCAGCTCGCCGATCCAGCTGCAGGATCCGAAATACAACATCATCGTATCGCTCCGAGCCTTTGGCCAATTCGGCGTTCAAATCAGCGATCCGCGAAAGTTTCTGGGAACCATGGTCGGTACCCTGCCAACCTTTGATCAGGGAACGCTGGTCAAATATTACCGCGGCGTGCTGATGTCCAACATTACGGAAATCATATCCTCCTATATCGTTCGGAAAAAAATCAGCGTTGTGGAAATCAATGCTTACATAGCGGAAATATCCAAGCACATCATGGAAGCGATTGCGCCTTCATTTGAAGAGATGGGGATTACCCTGCTGAATTTTTATGTGGATTCCATCAACATACCGGAGCATGATCCTGCAGCTGTCCGAATCAAGGAAGCGTTGGCAAAAAAAGCGGAGATGGATATCATCGGTTATACCTACCATCAGGAAAGAACCTTTAATACGCTTGAGGGAGCGGCGAAGAATCCCGGAAGCCCGGCAGCGGTCATGGGAACGGGGCTGGGCATGGGACTCGGAATGGTCGGTCCGATGTATGAGACCGCCCGGCATATGTTTGACCATGCCAAACCTCAAGAGAAGAACGATATGCAAATCGAGCAGAAGGCATGCACCAAATGCGGAATGCTGAACGGGGAAGAAGCCCGATTCTGTTCGGGATGCGGCCAGCCATTCCAGGCGCCGGCGGAGGAAGCCCCGGCGAAAGCCATCCTGTGCAACGATTGCGGGCAGCCCCTGGCTCCGAATGCAAAGTTCTGCCTTCACTGCGGCGATCCTTACCATGCATGCCCGAAGTGCGGACATGACCACCCGGCTGGCGCAGCCAAATGTCCGGATTGCGGTGCGCCGCTGCCAATGCCTTGCCGGGCATGTGGAGAATTGGTGGATGCCGAAGCCAAGTTTTGCCCGCACTGCGGGTCGAGTCACGCGCTTACATGTCCAGGGTGCGATCATGAGATCAAACCGGGCCAGAAGTTTTGCATGGAGTGCGGTCATAAATTGATGTGAAGCGAAAGCGGGGGAATCTGGTGAATACAAGAACCAAGGATCGAAACGGGGCATGGCTGGCAGCCATTGCGCTTCCGTTTGTCACGATCCTCTTATTTGGATGGATAGGCGGGATGTTTCAGCCGAATTCTTGGATATCGGGGATTGCCGTTGGATGCGCCGAAGCGGCTGTTCTCCTATTTATCGGCTCTGTCATCGGCAGGGGGAGGGCAGCTTCGTCAGCCACTCCATTTTATATTGCTTCCGGCATCATTATTGGTATCTATACGGTGTCCGTTGTGCTGGAGGTTATTTTGCTGGGATACTTATTTAAGCTGCCTGTATCCTCGTATTTCATGATTCATCTGATTACGCTATCTGGATTTTTCGTTGTTCTGGGGCTCGTATTCCTGGCGGCAAAATATGCAGGCGCACAGGAGCGGAAGGAAAACGATCATCTCTCAGTCAAGAGAGAGACCGTAGCCTGGATCGGGTCGATTCGCAGCAAGGTAAGCGAACTGCCGGGAGAGAACATGCCGTCGTTGGAACGGCAGATCGCCGAGCTTGAAGAGACGCTGCGTTATAGTGATCCCATATCGCATACCTCCTTATATGAAGAGGAGCAGTTGATTCAGCAAAAAATTGCGATGCTGGAGGACCAAGTAACGCTGATCGGCGAAGCGCAAGCTGAACAGCGCAAGGAACTGGCAGAGCAAACCGTTCCTATCATCCGCGATATTCTCCGAACGGTGCAGGATCGCAATACGGTGCTTCTGAAGGCAAAGGCGGGATCAACCTAATGCTGATGATAGAGGGGATAGCATATGGGAGCTTCTAATCTGAAGCGTTTTAAACTTAAGTTCACGAAAATGGATTATTGGATCATCGCGTTGGCCGTGCTTTTTTTTCCGCTGGCCATCGTGCTGGCAGCCGTTCGGGTCCTTGCCACCCATCGCCACAACCGTTGTAAGGGAAGGAACAACCGCCTCTTCGGCTGGGTGCTTGCCATTACCTATGGAATCATAGAATTGCTCATGATTCTTGCGACGATTGATGACAAAGATATCGAAAGCCTCTATTCGGCCACCGTCGTTTGGGGCGTAATCATTCTGGTTCCAGCCATGATCATGCTGGTGATCGCCAATAAGGAAGACAAGAAATTCGGCAGCTTGCTGCAATTCTATTCGAATGCCATCCTGCATCGAGGGCTCGTCCAGGTTGAAGATATTGCCCGTGAGGCGAGACAAACGCCTGCACACGTGATCCGGGATATCACGTTTATGTTTGAAGAGCGTATGCTGCCTAACGGAAAGCTCGACAACGGAGTTGTTCTCATCCCGTCCTTGCACAGAAAGTCCGAATCATTCCGTGGCGAATTCGTTTCGCGCAGCGGGCAGCGCGTGCAATATTCATTGGGCGATACGACTGCAGGCCCAGCCCCCATATCCCGAACCGAACCTGCGTCCGATCCGGCGCCTAAATCCGTGGAATGCCCCGGCTGCGGAGCAAGAACGGTCGTAACGCATGTGGAGGGGAAGGAATGCGAGTATTGCGGTACCGTGATTGTGGCATAGCATGTCGGATATACCATTTTAGAGAAAAGAGACTGGGGAGAACTTCGTATGAGCGTTCCGGTAAAGCCTTTTAAATCGCAATTTACCTCATTCGATTATTTTATTATTGGACTGACGTATGTGTTTTTTCCATTAGCTTTGATTATCGCTGCGTTTCGTATTCTGCCCACGCAGCAGCATCACAGTTATCAGGGAAGGAACTTTAGATTGATTGGATGGGTATTGTTCGGCACTTATATTGTTATCCTGATGATCAATTTAATGACGAGCGAAACCAGCGAGCAGTTCTTAAACGATAATTTATCGATGGCGTTGTGTGTATTAATCCCCGCGTTGTTTTTGCTGGTCGCTGCCGACATCTTAGACAAGAAATTCCGGAAGCTGCTCGGAATTTACAGGGAGGCTGTCTTGCAACGGCGGCTAATTTACATCGAGCATATCGCGATCGTTGCGAATCAAAGTCCGGCCCATGTGATCCGGGATTTGAACTATATGTTGAAGGAGCGCATGCTTCCTGCCGGGAAGATTGAGGATGGCGCGCTGGTGATCCGTTCGCTGCATAGAGAGCCGGTAAAACCCGTTGAATCTCAAACGAAGACGGAATCCAAGTCTGTGGCATGTTCCGGCTGCGGCGCAAGAACCGTGATTTCACGGCATGAGGAAAAAGAGTGCGAGTACTGCGGCTTGACCATGAGATACACCAGTTAGCTTGAAGTTATCGGCAGTCTCCGGAATACCGGGGGCTGTTTTTTAACGCATCATTTGCAAATTTGACGTGAATACCGATGAGTTCCGTTTCGAATTGCGATATAGTATAGGCTATAGGGTTGACCCGGAAATATCGGGTTCGCTAAAAATGGGTCACTTATGTATTGCCCTTACGTGGTATATCCAGTATAATGTCCACTATACGAATACAGTAGTCTTTGAGGAGAGGACGTTTGTGAAGGAACGCTACTATCTGGTCCGGGAAGACATCCTTCCCGAGGCTGTAGTTAAAACGATGCAAGTGAAAAAACTGCTGGCGTCGGGAGACGTGAGGACGGTTCATGAAGCCGTCGAGCAGGTAGGGCTTAGCCGCAGTGCTTTTTACAAGTACAAGGACGGCATCCACCCTATCAATCAATTGGAACGTGATGAAATCGTAACGATTTCCATCGATATGGAACATCGCTCGGGCATGCTATCGGAGGTGCTGGGGCTGGTAGCGGGTGAAGGCGGGAATGTGCTAACCATTCATCAGAGCATCCCGCTGCAAGGAATTGCGAATGTCGTTATTTCCGTCGAAGTTTCCCGGCTGAATGAGGAGCTGGATGATCTGCTAGATGGATTGAGGCGGATAGCCGGAGTCAGAAGAGTGCAGATGATAGGGCAAGGTTAGGGTAGGAACGACGAATAAATAGATATCTATGTGATGGGATACAGGAGGTAGTGTATTAATGAAACCGGTCAAAGTAGGGCTTTTGGGATTAGGAACCGTAGGAACAGGGGTTGTCCGCATCGTTGAGGGGCATCAGGAGGATTTGAGCAGTCAGGTCGGTTCGCCGATTACGATCGAGCGCATCGCCGTCAAACATTTGGAGAAGTACCGCAGCGTCAATGTGGATCAGAGTAAATTAACGGAAGATCCCTGGGCGGTCATTCGCGATCCCGAGATTGATGTCATCGTTGAAGTGATGGGCGGGATCGAGCAGACCAAAACCTACATCCTCGAAGCGCTTGAGCGCGGCAAGCACATCGTAACCGCCAATAAGGATCTGATGGCCCTGCACGGTGCCGAAATATTGGCCAAGGCGCAAGAGAAGCAGTGCGACGTGTTCTACGAGGCAAGCGTTGCCGGCGGCATTCCCATTATCCGTACGCTGATTGAAGGCTTCTCGTCGGATCGTATCATGAAAATCATGGGGATCGTGAACGGTACGACCAACTTCATCTTGACCAAAATGAGCCAGGAAGGCGCCTCCTATGAGGATGTCCTGGCAGAAGCTCAGGAGCTGGGGTACGCGGAAGCCGATCCGACATCCGATGTGGAAGGCTTGGACGCGGCCCGCAAAATGGCAATACTCGGTACTCTCGGCTTCCGCACCAACGTTGAGCTCCAGGATGTATCCGTCAAGGGCATTTCGCAGGTAACGAAAGAAGATATCGCTTATGCCAAGCGTCTGGGCTACGAGATGAAGCTTCTCGGTATCGCGGAGCGTCAGGACGATGAATTCAGCATCAGCGTCCAGCCGACGATGGTTCGCAAAGGTCATCCCATCGCCGCCGTGAACGGCGTATTTAACGCGGTGTATGTATACGGGGAGGCCGTCGGCGAAACGATGTTCTACGGAGCGGGCGCGGGCGAGATGCCAACCGCGACATCCGTTGTGGCAGACCTGGTGGCGGTCATCAAGAATCTGAAGCTTGGCGTTAACGGTCTGAAAGCCATCGTTCCTTATAAACCGAAGAAGCTCAAAACCGATGAGCAGATCATGTACAAGAATTTCATCCTGCTTCATGTCGACGATAAAGCAGGTGTACTGGCCCAAATTACGCAGGTGTTCGCTCAATATAACGTCAGCTTGGAATCCGTTGTTCAGCAGCCGAACGAGCACAACCCGGACGCAGAGATAATCATCGTTACGCACAATGCGAGCAAAGCCAGCATGGATGAAGTGCTGAATCACTTTGAAGGCCTGGAGGTCATTCGCCGAATCAAAAGTGTTTACCGCGTTGAAGGATAAGGATTAGAATCCATTAAATCAGCATATATAATTTTTTTCATAAGAAAAGGAGAACATGAGAGATGCCGTATGAAGGATTGCTGCAAACCTACAGAGAATATTTGCCGGTGAATGAGCGTACCCCGCTGCTAACGCTTAAGGAAGGGAATACCCCGCTCATCAAAGCCGTGAATCTATCCGAAGAGCTCGGAATCGATTTGCATTTCAAATTCGAAGGGCTGAACCCGACAGGTTCATTCAAAGACCGCGGGATGGTCATGGCCGTTGCGAAAGCAATGGAAGAAGGAAGCCGTACCATCATGTGCGCTTCGACGGGCAATACATCGGCAGCCGCTGCTGCTTATGCCGCCCGCGGCGGATTAAACTGCATCGTGATCATTCCGAACAACAATATTGCGCTGGGCAAGCTCGCGCAGGCGATGATTTACGGAGCGAAGGTGATCGCGATTGAAGGGAACTTTGACCGCGCGCTGGAAATCGTTCGCGAGATCACGGCCAAGCATCCGATTTCGCTGGTAAACTCCGTGAATCCTTATCGAATCGAAGGCCAGAAGACGGCTGCATTCGAAGTCGTTGACCAGTTGGGCAAAGCTCCGGACGTACTGGCCATTCCGGTCGGCAATGCGGGGAACATCTCCGCTTACTGGAAAGGATTTAAAGAATACCACGCAGCGGGCAAATCCACTTCCCTGCCGAAGATGCTTGGATTCGAGGCGGAAGGCGCCATGGCTATCGTCAAGGGTGAGCCTATTCCGAATCCGGAAACGGTAGCGACGGCCATCCGCATCGGGAACCCGGCCAGCTGGAAAACCGCGGTTGCCGCCGCTCAGGAATCCGGTGGACAAATTAATTACGTCACGGACGAGGAAATCTTGGAAGCATACCGTAAAATCGCATCGCGTGAGGGGATTTTTGCCGAGCCAGGATCGGCGGCCTCCATCGCAGGCGTTTATAAAATGAAGCGAGAGGGATATTTTAAAGGTGGGGAATCCGTTGTCTGTGTGCTGACAGGACATGGGCTGAAGGATCCGAATATCGCGATTTCTACCGTGAACGCCGAACCGCTCGTCGTATCGGATACGGAATCGGCGGTAATGGATGCCATTGCTAAGCTTGAAGGAGCTGCGCGGGTATGAGTTTGTCCCAAGGCGTCCGGGTGAAGGTTCCGGCCAGCACGGCTAATTTGGGACCCGGATTCGATACGCTCGGCATGGCATTGTCCCTGTATTCCTGGATCGAGATGAAAGCGTCGGAGAAGACCGTGTTCCATCTTCATGGCGATGAGATGGGCGGTCTGCCGACCGATAAGAGCAACCTGATCTATAAGGTGGCTCAGATGGTTTTTGAAGAAGCGGGACAGGCAGTTCCTGATCTCGAGATTTCCATGTATTCCGATATTCCGCTAACCCGCGGCCTTGGCAGCAGCGCATCGGCGATCGTAGGCGCGCTGGCTGCAGCCAACGCTCTAATCGGGTCACCCCTGCCGGATTCCAAGCTTTTTGATATGGCGACGAATCTTGAGAAGCATCCTGATAATGTGGGGGCTTCTTTATTTGGAGGAATCATTGCGGCCGTATGGGATGGGTCCCATGCGGATTATATGCGCATCGAACCTCCGGCGGACCTCGGAACGCTCGTGGTGATTCCCGATTTCGAGCTGGCGACATCCAAAGCAAGGGAAGCGCTGCCCGCCCAGGTCAGTTTAGCGGATGCTGTATATAATATTAGTCGGTCCTCCTTAATGACCGCTGCTCTTTCGGCAGGCAGACTGGACTTGATTCGTGCCGCGATGAAAGACCGGATTCATCAGCCATATCGTGCGTCGCTTGTACCGGGGATGTCCAAGATTTTGGCCGAAGCGCCTGATCACGGAGCACTCGGCATCGCGCTGAGCGGAGCGGGTCCGACGATGATTGCGCTGGTGGACCGGAACGAACCGCGTGCAGAAGAATTGGGCACGTATCTCACGGAGACGATGAAGGCGGAAGGAATCCTGTCTTCGTGCTACCCATTGAATCCAGTTGCGGAAGGCGTCCAGCTCTTGGATGATATTAATAATAGATCCTTTTTGGATATGATTAGAGGGGAAGTTACCGCATGAAAAAAATAGCCTTGTTGCCCTCAGGATCGGTATCTCATGAAGCGATACTTTATCTCCTAAATGGTGAGCCGGTGGAATTTGTCCACCATAAACTGATCTCTGATGTATTTATGTCAACAGTAGAAGGAAAAAGCGATTACAGCGTGATCCCGATCGAGAACACCATTGAAGGCTCCGTGAGCCTTCATATGGATTGGCTGGTCAATGAGGTGGATCTGCCGATGCAGGTGGAGTGGGTTTATCCCTCCATTCAGAACCTGATCGGTAATGCTGCCGAATTCCGTTCAAGTGACGGAACGATGGATTACAGCCAGATCAAAAAGATCTGGTCCCACCAAGTTGCGACCGCCCAGTGTCGTCAGTTCCTTGCGAAGGCTGCACCACAGGCTGAGTTGGAGCAAGTGGGCAGCACCTCCGAAGGGGTTAAGATCGTAAAGGAGAATCCCGGCCGGGGATGGGCGGCAATCGGCACTTCGCTAGGCGCGGCCACCCACGAATTAAACGTGCTTGCTGAGCGCATTACCGACCATGATAACAATTACACACGGTTTGTGCTGATCGGACGCGAGCCGATATTGGTCAACCGTTCGCCGGAACATATCAAGACCAGCATTCTCGTAACGCTTCCAGAAGACGTGCCGGGAGCGCTGCACCAGGTGCTTTCCGCTTTTGCGTGGCGTCGCCTGAACCTGTCGCGGATCGAATCCCGTCCAACGAAGAAGAAGCTCGGTAATTACTATTTTTATATCGATGTCATGGCCGCAGCGGATTCCGTTCTGTTGGTTGCCGCCATGGGAGAGATTGAAGCGCTGGGATGTCTGGTTCGAGTGCTGGGCTCTTATCCGGGCTATGCCTATGAGAGTGAGAAAATGGAGGTTAAGTAAATGTCGGAGCAATGGATCTATTTAGATGGAGAATTTGTCACAAAAGAGAATGCTAAAGTATCTGTTTTTGACCATGGTTTTCTGTACGGAGACGGCATATTCGAAGGCATTCGAATATATAACGGCAACATCTTTAAGTGCAAAGAGCACTTGGACCGGCTGTATGATTCCGCCAAGTCCATCGATTTAGTCATCCCCCTGGCATATGAAGAATTGCTGGAGGCTATGGCCGAGACCATTCGACGCAATGACATGCGGAATGGGTATATCCGTATCGTGGTATCCCGCGGTGCCGGCAACTTGGGTCTGGATCCGCGCCGCTGCCCTAAACCGACCGTGTTGATCATTGTGGAGCAGCTGGCGATTTATTCTGAAGAAGCTTATCTCAATGGCCTGAAGGCCGTCTCCGTTGCCCAGCGGCGTAACATACCGGATGCGCTTAACCCGAAAATCAAATCCTTGAACTATTTGAACAATATCCTCGTGAAGATCCAATCCAACTTTGCGGGAGCGGATGAGGCTATTATGATGAACGCGCAGGGATATGTGACGGAAGGCTCCGGGGACAACATTTTCATCGTCAAGAACGGCGTAGTCACTACGCCTCCGTGCTATCTTGGCGCACTTGAAGGCATTACGCGTCAAGCCATTATCGACTTATGCGAGAAACTCGGCATTAAACTGAAGGAAGAGCCGTTCAGCATGCATGACGTATATATTGCGGACGAAGTCTTTTTTACGGGCACGGCTGCCGAGGTTATTGCAGCCCGCGAAATTGACGGACGGATCATCGGAAAAGGCCAGGCTGGTCCCGTTACGCTGCAATTGCTGGAGGAATTCCGCAAAATTGTGGATCAAGACGGCTATAAAGTATGGGAATCCTAACGTTTCAGGACAACTAAATAAACGACTTAAACCATCCTTTCATGTCGATGAAAGGATTTTTTTTGCCCAGAGGGATGTCAATCGCCTATTCCGTGCATAGGATGTAGTAACGAAAGCGGGCGAATTACATGACGCCTAGAAGAGTGTAGGAGGTTTTAGCGGCGTGAAGATACACATCGTCAAGGAAGGCGACACCCTATATGAGCTGTCCAAAAAATACGACGTACCTTTAGCGAAAATCATCGATGCCAATCCACAGCTGGTGGATCCGAATAAGCTCGATGTCGGTGCCAAGATCAAAGTTCCGACCGAGCCCGTTCAGGTCCCTGACGGCAGCCAACCCATTATCCATAAGCATACGGTAAAGCAGGGAGACTCCCTCTGGAAACTGTCCAAGGCATGGGGAGTCACTCTGAAGGAAATCATCAATGCCAATCCGCAGCTTAAGAATCCGAATGCCCTGCTGGTGGGAGAAGTCGTCAACATCCCTTCATCAGGCGTTTCTACGGAATCCGGTGTTGATGACGGGGTTTCCATGAGCAGTGGCAGCGGTGCAGCCGCAGGCAAGAAGAAACCCGGCAGCAAGGATTACACCGGAGTTAAGGAAGAAATAACAGCGCCGATCGAGCAGCCTCCGGTCGTTCCTGAGGTTAAGGAGCCTGAGCCGCCGATTCTGCCGAAGCTTCCGGAGATTTCGCCTTTCCCCGAGGAGCCTAAGAAAATGGAACCGGAATACAAACCGGAGATATTACCTGAAATC
>NZ_CP096377.1:1802500-6027500 GCF_053903045.1 Paenibacillus sp. AK002
CGCAGGAGATCGCGGGTTCGAATCCCGTCAGTTCCGCCATTCTTATTAGCTTCAGGGATGAGAATCCATATTGGGTTCGTCGGAGCTTAGCTTCGTTAGCATAGACTTCGCAGTCTCGAACGAAGAGAGAGTATCCCGTCAGTTCCGCCATTCTTTAACTCTTAGTAATAAGAGCCATTAGCTCAGTTGGTAGAGCACCTGACTTTTAATCAGGGTGTCGAAGGTTCGAGTCCTTCATGGCTCACCATCTTTACCAAGAGAGCTGGAAACGGAATACATAACATATATGCGGACGTGGCTCAGCGGTAGAGCATCGCCTTGCCAAGGCGAGGGTCGCGGGTTCGATTCCCGTCGTCCGCTCCATTATGCGCCCTTAGCTCAGCTGGATAGAGCGTTTGACTACGAATCAAAAGGTCGGGAGTTCGAATCTCTCAGGGCGTGCCATTTTTACAAACAGATGCTTAACTTATGAAATTTCTTTGTGCCGGTGTGGCGGAATTGGCAGACGCGCGCGACTCAAAATCGTGAGGGAAACCGTGGGGGTTCGAGTCCCTTCACCGGCATTAATTAACGGGATGTAGCTCAGCTTGGTAGAGCACCTGGTTTGGGACCAGGGGGTCGCATGTTCAAATCGTGTCATCCCGATTCGAACCGAAAGATCGCTTTCAGTATATCTGAAGGCGATCTTTTTTTGTTTAATGATGCCAACGGGCAGAGCGGAACTGAATATTTTGACAGCATCCCGGTCACAATATGAAAAACATTGAATAGAAGGGGATAACCTTGAGTGTTTTTCATTTCTTCAAGAAACTGTTCAGAAAACGGTGGAGACGTTGGAGACGCGCGATCTGGTCCTGTTCGATCGTAGTGCTCGTAGGTGTCATGGTATGGTCCGGCCAGACTATAACCGATCAGATGAAGAGGCTGCTCACCGCTACTTTCGATGAAACGCCGCTGGCTGTGGAAACGATGCAATACTTGCAAATCGAGGATGATAAGCAGGAGGAACGCAGGCAGGATCAGAGGGAATTCATGCAGAAGCTGAATACCTCGAAGGGAAAGAAGCATGTTCATGTCCGCATCACGTATGTCTGCGGCATTGAAGAGCAGGATATGGGAAAGCTAACGGCGGACGGCATTTATGAACTGATGAATAAAAATCCTTTATGGCAGGGACGATTGGATAATAAAGGCAATGTCTGGCTCGAGCAAACCGTATCCGACCTTTCACCCGCCTGCAAGCGGCAAGCTTATATGAGCATCGATGCCAACGGGAACTTAACGTTGTTTGACGGCCCGCCGGAAGAAGAGAAGGTCATGCGCACCTTCTTCCAACTGGATGTCGGCTCGATGGAATCCTCTCTGCCTAAAGACGTGATTCAGCAGCTTGAAGAAGGTATTCGAATTCAAGATATGGAAGAGTACAACAGTGTACTGTCAACCTTTAGCGACTATGCACGGGATATGGCCGAAAATGTCATGAGCCCTAGCCCTTGAAACGTCTATGCTTGTCGCTTGATCGCCAAAGCCGCAGCTGCCCGGAATTTTTCCGGGCAGTTTTTTGGTGTTTAGCGGTTCCATTGGCGGTGCCGTCAGGGAAGTTATAGAACTGTGGCAGATGGGATCAAAGTTTTTCCTCAACTGAGGCCGAACTTTTGTTATAATGGGAGAACGATACATATGTTCGCTTCATCAGAGGAGAGATTGGTTTGCGCATTTTAGGAATCGACCCGGGAATTGCGATTGTGGGTTTCGGGTTTGTCGATAAGGTTGGAAGCAAAGTTACGCCGGTTCAGTATGGCTGCATCCAGACGGAAGCCCATACACCGGATGAAGAGAGGCTGCATCACGTGTATGAAGGCATGCTGCAGCTTATCGATAAATATGAGCCGGAGGCCGTTGCATTCGAGAAATTGTTTTTTAACCGCAACGTCACCACCGCGATGTCCGTATCCCAGGCGAGAGGAGTTCTCATACTGGCGGCGGTCCAGCGCGGACTCCCGATTGCAGAATATACGCCTATGCAGGTTAAGCAGGCCATCGTCGGCTATGGCAAGGCAGAGAAGAAGCAGGTACAGGAAATGGTCAGGATGTTCCTGAAGCTGCAGAGCATCCCCAAGCCCGACGATGTGGCGGATGCTCTGGCCGTGGCAATCTGCCACGCCCATTCCTATACACTTAATTCCAAATTAAATGAGGTATTGCGAAAATGATCGATTTTTTACGGGGACAGGTTGTCCACTTAGAGAGTGAATATATTGTGCTGGATGTTCAAGGCGTAGGATACCGGGTGTTTTGTCCGAATCCGTATGCTTTTGCCAAAACGGAAGGAACCGTGACGGTTTTCACCCATCATCACGTCCGTGAGGATGCCATTCTGCTGTTTGGGTTTCCGACGCGGGAGGAGCAGAGGCTGTTCCGTAAGCTGATCGAGGTCTCGGGAATCGGCCCGCGCGTGGCGCTCGGCATACTCGGCGGAGGATCTCCGGATCATGTGGTTTCCGCGATCTATCAAGAGAATATATCCTTCTTGATCAAACTTCCGGGAATCGGCAAGAAAACAGCGCAGCGCATGATTTTGGATCTTAAGGATAAGCTTGAGGGCTTCGGGAATGCGAGCATGATGACCGGTCTTTTTGCCATCCAGGAGCCGGAAGCGGATGATGGCGGCTCGGCATGGTCCGAGGCTCGCGAGGGCTTGAAGGCGCTTGGTTATACGGATAGCGAGCTGGATAAAGTCTGGCTGAAGATCAAGGATTCCGGCGCAAGCGGCGAATCCGTCGATGTGCTCATGAAACGGGCACTGCAGCAGCTATTCGCTGGATAGATAGAGCATCGCTGCAAGAGAGGAGTTATATAGATGGACGATCGAATTATTTCCGCCAATCTGATGATGGACGAGCAGGCTGTCGAGCTTAGTTTGCGTCCGCGTTATTTGGCTGAATATATAGGACAGAATCAAGTAAAGGAAAATTTGAAGGTATACATCGAGGCTGCAAAAATGCGCAACGAGGCGCTTGACCATGTGCTGCTGTACGGTCCTCCGGGACTTGGCAAAACGACGCTGGCCAATATTATCGCCAATGAGCTTGGCGTTAATCTGCGGACGACGTCCGGCCCGGCCATCGAACGGCCTGGCGATCTGGCGGCGCTTTTGACCAATCTGCAGGAAGGAGACGTCCTGTTTATTGACGAGATCCACCGGCTGCACCGGACGGTAGAGGAAGTGATGTATCCGGCCATGGAGGATTTTGCGCTGGATATTATGATCGGGAAAGGGCCAAGCGCACGCTCCGTTCGCCTGGATCTCCCGCCGTTCACCCTTATTGGCGCCACAACCCGGGCTGGCTTGCTCTCAGCGCCGCTGAGGGACCGTTTTGGTGTGGTAAGCCGTCTGGAATTCTATACAGTAGATGAGCTGAGCTACATTGTGTCACGCAATGCCGATCTTTTGGGGATCGAGATATTGGGGGAGGCCGCAGAAGAGATTGCCCTAAGATCGCGAGGGACACCGCGCATTGCGAACCGCCTCTTGAAACGGGTCCGCGATTATGCACAGGTTCGGGGCGACGGCATGATCACGCCAAGCATCGCGCAGGAAGCGCTGAAGATGCTCCAAATCGATCCGATGGGCTTGGATTTTATCGATCACAAAATGCTGAACGCCATGATCAAGAGCTTCCGCGGAGGACCTGTGGGACTGGATACCATTGCCGCAACCATCGGGGAAGAAAGCCAAACCATCGAAGATGTTTATGAACCGTATCTGCTGCAGATCGGTTATTTGCAGCGTACGCCGCGGGGACGCGTCGTAACGCCTACAGCTTATCAGCATTTAGGCATTCCCTTTCCTGAGGATCGCCGCTAGCTGATGGAATCATGACGTTTATGCCATATACCATATCCAATTAGTTACAGGAGGAAAGACATACATGGATAGGAACTGGACGAAATCATTATTCGGTTGGACCACCAAAGGACTCTTGTCGCTGGCTGTTGCCGGAAGCATATGGAGCGCGCCCGTCGTGCAAGCAGCCGCCCCTTCGTTAGATACGATTCGGGTTGCGATGTTCCTGGATCTGGGAAGCCAGTATAAATCGACGACCAATGCCGTAACGCTGAAATCCGCCGAGGCTTTGACGGCATCGCTGCTTGCTTCCGGTACTCATCAGACCCTGATGAGTATCCCTGCGAACCAGCAGGTCCGGATGAGCGTGGATACATACCGCGTTAAGGTGCTTGAGACAACGGATTGGAAAGCCGCTTCCGAAGCAGCCAAAAAGCTGCAGGCGACAAGTGACAAGCCGATGCTGTTTGCGGATGGCAAGATGTACAAGCTGTACGCCGGCATGTACGGTACAGAAAAAGCGGCCGCGGATGCGGCTGCTCGGACAGCGAAGACAGCGGCTGCATATCTGAATGGGCAAACGCCCACCGTTAAAGGCGCGCTGCATCTGTCCGCCGGATCGTACGGATCGGAGACTGAGGCGGAGACCGTGCGTAAGGCGTACGCTGATGCCGGTCTGGATGCATTCAATGTCATGGTGCCGACCGGGGAAGCTTCGGCTTATGAGGTGTGGGTAGGCGAAGCGGCGAACACGGCCGATCTCGCTGCCGTCAAGAAAGAAGCTGCCAAAGTATCCGGCGGCCTGGTTGAGCAGAACGCCAACACGCCGGGTCTTATCATAAAAAGTGACGTAAGCCTGAATCTGGCGGCTCCCCAAGAGGTGACGCATTACATGCTGTCAGGTAATCAATCCGTTCTGCGGGTTGACGGGAAATCAGGAGCGGGAACGAATGTGAAGGAGCGATCCGATCGCTCCTATCGAGGCGCTTTGGAGATCGGGCAAAAGAACGGTCAATTATACCTCGTCAACGAATTGCCGTTCCAGCAGTACCTATATTCCGTCGTGGGGGCGGAGGTGCCGTCTTCTTGGGGAACCGAGGCTCTGAAGGCACAGGCCGTGGCAGCGCGCAGCTATGCGCTCTTCCAAGGAAATAAGTTCGAAGTAGCGCATGTCGTGGACACTACGCTGAGCCAGGCCTATTATGGGACGGCTTATGAGTATCCAAGCATTATTCAGGCAGTGGATGCAACCGACGGCGAAGTCGTCATGAAAGACGGCAAAATCGTGGAAACCGTGTTTTCCTCCAACAGCGGTGGGATGACGGCGGACTCCACCGAGGTCTGGGGCAATCGTAACGATCTGTTTGCCGCAGTGGAAAGCCCTGGTGACTCCTCATCCCAGGCCGCGCTTAAAGCTTGGTATCATGTGCTTCTTCCGAGTGGCGTTACGGGTTACGTGCGTGAGGATAATGTAAAGGAAACGGGCAATGCAACATCGGCAGGTCTTCCTTATATGACTGTTACCGCCAAGGATACCAACGTGCGCCCGCTGCCGCTGATCCAATCGAACGTTGAGCCCGTAAGCAAGATGAATCCGGGAGAAACGGCCGTCGTCTTGGACAAAGTCGCGGAATCCAACAGCTTCGAATGGGTTCGAGGCCCTTATACTTCGGATCAATTGCTGGCCACTTTAAAAGGAAAAACCGCCAATAGCCTGCCGGCCTCCATTACTTCGCTGGATGTAACCGAACGAGGCCCATCGGGGCGGGCTCTTACGGTAAAAGCCAACGGCCAAGTGCTGGACGTAAAATATCCGGATATGTTCCGGTCGGCTTTTAACGGTCTGCCAAGCACGTTGTTTGATATTGAATCGACCGGAAGTTATACTGTATTGAGCGCGAATGGTGCGGTATCAACGGTTTCGAGCGGTCAAACGGTATCCGTCATTTCCGGAAGCGGAAACGGTAACGTCAAAGGCTCCGGCACCGTCGTGATGAATGGAACGGGGACAGCACGCGTAATCGAAAGCTCTCCGGGCTTTAAATTTACCGGTAAAGGCTTCGGCCACGGACTGGGCATGTCGCAATGGGGTGCCAAAGGAATGGCTGACGAAGGGTATGATTATAAGCAGATACTCCAACACTATTACCGCGACACGACTATAACGAAGGACTGACCGACATGAATGTGGATTTGTATGATTTTGAATTACCTGAACACTTAATTGCGCAGACGCCGCTGCTGGACCGAAGTTCTTCCAGGCTTCTCACGCTGAACAAAGAGAGCGGACAGATAAGCCACCAGACGTTTGCGGATATCATAGACAGCCTGAATCCGGGCGATACGCTCGTATTAAACGATACAAAGGTAATCCCGGCCCGATTGTTCGGCGAAAAGGAGGATACCGGGGCGAAAGCCGAGGTCCTTCTGCTGAAGAATATGGGAGAAGATCGCTGGGAAGCACTCGTAAAACCCGGCAAGAAGCTGAAAAAGGGAAACGTGATTTCCTTTGGCGACGGGAAACTAAAGGCGGTCATTGAGGAGGAAGGAGAAATGGGTGCTCGCACCTTGTCCTTCTCGTATAAGGGGATTTTCCAAGAAATCCTGGATGAACTGGGCCAAATGCCGCTCCCGCCTTATATTAAGGAAAAGCTGGATGATCGCGATCGTTATCAGACCGTATACGCGAAGCATGAAGGATCCGCAGCCGCGCCGACGGCCGGCCTTCATTTCACGGAGGCTCTACTGGAACAAATCCGGGCCAAGGGAGTGGACATCGCCTTCATCACTTTACATGTGGGACTGGGAACATTCCGCCCGATGTCCGTGGACCAGGTCGAGGACCATGTCATGCATGAAGAGTACTATTCCCTATCCCAGGAAACGGCAGACCTGCTGAATGAAACGAAACGGCGCGGCGGCCGGGTTATCGCCGTAGGAACTACCTCCTGCAGAACGCTGGAGACGGTAGGCTCACAGTTAAAGGGCGAGCCTCTGCGCGAGAGCAGCGGCTGGACAAGCATTTTTATTTATCCGGGATACTCTTTTACCGTGGTAGATGCGCTGATTACGAATTTTCATCTGCCGAAATCCACGCTGGTCATGCTGGTCAGCGCACTGGCCGGACGCGAACACATCATGCATGCGTACAAGGAAGCCGTTGACAAAGAATACCGTTTCTTCAGCTTTGGCGACGCGATGTTTATCTATTAATTTCGGAGGTTGGTTATTACAATGGCAGCAGCTGTTACTTATGAACATATTAAAACGTGCAAACAATCGGGCGCCAGGCTCGGCAGAGTGCACACTCCCCACGGCGTGATCGATACGCCGACGTTCATGCCTGTGGGAACGTTGGCAACCGTAAAAACGATGAGCCCGGAAGAGCTTAAAGCGATGGATGCGCATATTATTTTGAGCAACACCTATCACCTCTTCCTGCGACCGGGACATGATATTGTGAAGGAAGCAGGCGGACTGCACAAATTCATGAACTGGGACCGGCCGATATTGACCGATAGCGGCGGTTTCCAGGTATTCAGCTTGGCGGAAATGAGAAAAATATCGGAAGAGGGCGTACATTTCCGTTCGCATTTGAACGGAGATAAACTGTTCATCTCTCCGGAGGTCGCAATGGAGATTCAGAACGCGCTGGGATCTGATATTATGATGGCCTTTGATGAATGCCCGCCTTTTCCTGCGGAGTATGAGTACGTCAAACAATCAACCGAGCGGACTTCCCGCTGGGCTGAACGCTGCCTGAAGAGTCATGCCAGACCGGAGGACCAAGCCCTGTTCGGCATCGTCCAGGGAGGCATGCATGAGGATCTTCGCCGTCAGAGCGCCCGTGATTTGACTTCCATGGATTTCCCGGGTTATGCTATTGGTGGACTTAGTGTGGGAGAATCGAAGCAGCTTATGTATGAAGTGCTGGATTACACGGTGCCCCTGCTGCCGAACAATAAGCCTCGCTATTTGATGGGAGTCGGATCACCGGATGCGTTGATTGAGGGCTCGATTCGTGGTGTGGATATGTTCGATTGCGTGCTTCCGACGCGGATCGCCCGCAACGGGACAACGATGACAAGTCAAGGCCGTCTTGTCGTTCGAAATGCTCAATATGCCAGGGATTACGGACCGCTGGATCCGGAATGCGACTGCTATACCTGCCGTAACTACTCGCGTGCTTATCTGCGTCATCTGATCAAGAGCGACGAAACGTTCGGACTGCGATTGACGACGTATCATAATCTGCATTTCCTGATCAATTTGATGCGTAACGTGCGTCAGAGTATTATGGAAGACCGTCTGCTTGATTTCCGCGATGAGTTTTTTGATAAGTACGGCCTACACGATAATGAAAAAGGGTTCTAAAGCAAGATCATGGCCATCATGATAAGTTTGTGAAAGGGGGGAAAGAAATGTTTGGTTCATTTGAACTCGCAGCAGGACAGACTCAAGGCGGCGGAGGCATTTTAGGATTGATTTTGCCTTTCGTTCTGATGTTCGTCATCTTTTATTTTCTGCTTATCCGTCCACAGCAGAAGAAACAGAAAACAAGAAACGCAATGCTTAGCGCCTTGTCCAAAGGCGATAAAGTGGTAACGATCGGAGGCCTTCACGGGACGATCGTGGAGATTACCGACGACATCGTGGTTTTGAAAGTGAACGACGTAACGAAGTTGACGTTCGACCGCAACTCGGTAAGCCATAGCGTGAATACGGATGCATAATCTCGTTTCACCTACATATGGAAAGTCATCGCCAAAAACAAAAGCCGACTCCTTTTAGGAATCGGCTTTGTTTTTTAGCACTGGGCGTGAAATGCTCCAAAGAGTATTCGTTGTGAGGTTTTATTTTTTTAAGTTAACCCCGAACATTCCCCCGATGGCGCCGGCAGCAAAAACCGTGGCAATCAGCGTCAAATCTCCGAGCGACAAGGAACTATCCAAGGCCAGAAAGCCGATGACGAGCAGCGTAATCCCGTATACCAGCCCGGTAAGGCAGCCATAATACCAGCCTTTGTTACCTGCGCGTTTGCCGCTCACGCAGCCACCAATAAAGGCCGCGACGGCATGTACCAGAAACGTGTAGAACGATAAATCATCCTCGGCCAGTCCGCTGCCCCACAGCAGCAGGGATAGCGCCAATGCGCCAAGAAACATCCAGAAATAAGAATACAATAGTCCTGAAAGAATCGGATTGGTGATCCTGAAAGTGAATACTCGCCGGATCGGTTCCATGAATCATCCCCCTTAACAAATCTTGATAATTCCATTGTATGGCCAAGCCTGTACATATAGTACAAACTGAACATTTTGCATCGGGTTTTGCAGGATTACCATTAATTAATCAATTGTAATCGAATGGGAAGAGCTGCGGCAGGCCAGAATAGCTGTACATGAGAATGTTCGACAAGCTAGGGAGGGATTGTTTATGTCTCATCTGACTATTCTGATTCTGCGGACCGTTCTGATGTATGTGGTCATCTTTGCTACCATGAGAATCATGGGCAAACGGGAAATCGGAAAGCTGTCTATCTTCGATTTGGTCATATCCGTCATGATCGCAGAGATCGCCGTTTTTGTCCTCGAAGATGTCCATAAACCGATTTGGGACGGACTAGCTCCTATCGCCGTGTTGGTTGCCATTCAGGTAGGACTTGCCTACATCGGCCTGAAAAATCGAAGCATACGGCTGTTTGCGGACGGAAAGCCCAGCATACTGGTATCCCGAGGCAAGCTTCACCGCAAAGAGATGTCAAAGCTTCGCTACAATCTTGATGATCTGATGCAGCAATTAAGAGGGAAGGACATCGACAGTTTGGCAGACGTGGAATTTGCGATTCTCGAAACTTCCGGCCAGCTCACCGTGATTCCAAAAGATGCGGACAACGGTTCGAACCGCTCGAATAGTTCATCAAGTTCTTCCAACGCCTCAAGCTCCACTCATTCTTCAGGTACTTTATCCAAGGCCAAATCCGAAACAGGAAACCCTACCGTTGTTGATATTCCATACGATAAAATTACGTACGAAGGACTGCCCATTCCGCTTATATTGGATGGAAAGGTGCAGGACGAAAACCTTGAACTAATTGAAAAAACAAGGTTCTGGCTGAAAAACGAGATTCAAAACCACGGAGCCAAGGATTTTAAAGATATCTTCCTATGCTCCATCGACCATAAAGGACGAATTTACATCGACCGCAAAGACAGGGACTAGCGGCGGCTAAACTTGTTGAACCAGGTACCGACGACAGGGACGCGTTCCAGATCCCGGGGCGTTACCAGCTTGGTCATAAAAATCATGATGAAATAGACCAGAATGCCAACCACGATAGAGGTCAAAAACTGCAGCCAGGGGGTCGTCGAGAACGGAAGATGTCTATATCCGTAAAGAACGCAGGCACCCATAATGATCATGACGGCAGCGATTTTGACATAATCGAGCAGGCGGAACCGAAAGCCGATCAGCCTGGAGAGACTAAAACCGTGAAGCAATGTAACCGCGATGCTGTTAACGATGATGGCAATGACGGCCCCTATGATGCCGAAGGCGGGGTTGGAAGCCAAATACACGATAAGGCTCATCTTGATGATCGCACCGAATAAGGTATTCAACAAAGCCCGTCCCGGGCGGTCCAATGCCTGCAAGGCAGCTTGAAGCGGGGACTGCACATACAGAAACAAGGCAAAGGGCGCCATGATTTTGAGCATATCGCTAATCTCGGCGTTGTCGTAGAGCAGCAGGCACAGCGGCTCGGCCAGGACAAACATAATGATGGCAAACGGAGCTCCCGAGACGAGAGCCAGCCGAAGGGATTGATTCATTCGCTTATGGATGGTAGGCCGGTCGTTGCGGGCTGCTGCCTCCGATAGGGAAGGCACCAGGGAGATGGCCAGGGAAACGGTCAACGCACCGGGCAATAGCAGGAGCGGGATGATCATGCCTTGCAGAGCGCCGTATTGGGCGGTGGCCACGGATGTCGCGATACCTGCCATGGCGAGGCTGCGATTGGTCAGTATCGTTTCCAGCAGGTAGGAGAAGGACCCCACCATCTTTCCGCCCGTTACAGGCAATGCAATGCCGAGTAACCGCTTCAGGATGCCTTTATTCGAAGGAGAGTCTTCCGGCGCTTTTTTTTCAGATACGACTTTTTGCGGCTTAGGCAAAAGTTTGTTCGTTCTTCGACCCTCGCCGGAATATTGCAGCAGCAGCGCGATCATGCCAATCAGCTCGCCCACGGCTGTTCCAAGCATGGCCCCGGCTGCCCCGTAAGCGATGCCTTTGGGCATCAGGAGATGCGCAAACCACAACATGCATATAATTCGGACTATCGTCTCGATAACGGAGGAGCTTGCAGAGGGGATCATATTTTGTTTGCCCTGGAAATATCCCCGGTAGACCGACGAAACGGCAATGATGATCATCATGGGCGTCATGCTGATGAAGGTTTGATATACACGCTCGTCCGGCAAAAGGACACCGGTTACCCAAGGAGCAAGCAGCAGACTGAGTCCCGTGAAGAGGGCTCCCGCCGTAATCGTCAGCATCAGGCTGACATGCAGAATTTTCTTGGAAGCATCCTGCTTCCCGGCACCTTCCGCTTCGGCGACCATTTTGGCGATGGCTAGCGGAATACCACCCGTGATGATAGTCACGAGCACGATAAAGAAGGGGTAGCCCAATTGGTAAATTCCGACACCCTCGGGTCCGATGATCCGGGGAAGGGCGATCCGGGGGATAAAACCGAGTAGGCGGTTTAATATGCCGGCTGCAAGTAAAATCAGCGTTCCTTTAATAAACGATTGCTTGTTCACTGTCCATCCCACTCCCTGGTTCAGGCTGAATACGTTGACACGACATGGCTATTCTTATGGATATGCCCTACCTGTCCCATCTGATGACTTTACTTTTTTTTCTGGACATGGTAGGAATAGAAGGAAAGCCATATGTCATGTCGAATGTAACTTAGGTACAACAGGGAGTCAGTGAGGAGGCCATATGCATGGAACTCGAGCAAATGAGCGAGGAAGAATTGATGAGCACCATTGAGATGGTATGCTTGAGCAAGGTTGAGGAAATGCATTTGATTGGGTACGAGTATGTGACGAGCGACGATATTTGGAACTGTGTCAGCAGCAAGTACCAAAAGGAAGGCGTTCCACCCCTCCACCAATTGGTCAACGACATTCTGTCCTTGAAAGCAACAGCCTTGATGAACTATATGACAATATCAGCATATAAGGGATCTTCTTTCGATTAATCGAAGAGGTCCCTTTTGCCTTGCGGATATAAGGGTTCATCCATAAGCCCGACAAATTTTGATAAATTGACTGGGTTTTATGACATCGCTATAATAGGAATATTGAGTAAAAAGGGGGAACAAGGGACGGCATGAAGAGAATTATCAGTTTCGTCGGAACCGTGCTCGTGATCACTATTTTAATGGCCGTTACAACTCCAGGCTTGCTGAAAGACGTCCGTCTAGGTTTGGATCTAAAGGGTGGATTCGAAATCCTTTATGAAGCAGAACCGTTGATGGAAGGGCAGCAGGTTACCAAAGAAGCGCTGCAGGAAACCGCAAAGAGCTTACAAAAGCGTGCGGATGCGATGGGAACATCGGAGCCTGAGGTTACGCCGGAAGGGGCGAATCGGATTCGCTTGAAGGTGGCGGGCGTAACGGATGAGGCCGAAGTTCGAAAAACAATGAAAGAACCTGCGAACCTCACATTCCGAAGCAATGACGGCTGTAAAGAAGGCGAGGAGTTCTGTAAAATAGAGCTCCGCGGCGACGATTTCGTCGAGAACGGCGCATCGGTAGCCTATGACCAGCTTAATCAGCCTATGATAGATATTAAAGTGAAGGACAAAGGGAAGTTTGCTGAAATTACAGAACGTCTTCTCGGTCAAGAGCTGGCTATCTTCATGGACGACCAATTGCTGTCAGCTCCGACGGTACGAGCCGTATTAACGGACGGTACCGCGCAAATTACAGGGAACTACTCGCTGGATGAAGCGAAGCAGATCCGGGATACGATTAATCTCGGCGCCCTGCCGCTGAAACTGGTCGAGAAATATTCGCAGAGCGTAGGGGCTACGCTTGGCATGCAATCTCTTACAAAAACTTTAGAAGCCGGTCTGATCGCTTCCGTCGCGATTTTGCTGTTCATGATTATCCGATATCGCGTACCGGGCTTGCTGGCAAGTTTCGCACTTATTTTGCACACATGGCTGCTGATTCTTATTTTCGTATGGGCCGACTTTACGTTGACGCTTCCAGGCATTGCGGCATTTATATTAGGTATTGGTATGGCGGTGGATGCCAACATTATCACCTATGAACGCATTCGGGAAGAGATCAAGACAGGCAAAAGCGTGCCATCTGCAGTGAAATCAGGCGGTAAATCCTCCCTGCGCGCCATTATGGACTCTAACTTGACGACGATTCTCGTTGCCGCTGTCATGTTCGGATTCGGTACCGGTGCGGTAAAAGGTTTTGCCCTTGTATTGATTTTGGAGATCATCGTTAGTATTGCCACGAACGTTTATTTCTCCCGTTTCCTGCTCAATCTGCTTGTGAATATAGGTTGGGCCCGCAAACCGAGCCATTATGGCGTAAAGGAGCGTGACATTCGTGAGCTTTAAGAACTTCGATTTCGTAGGCAAAAGCAGAATTTTCTACGTACTATCCATTGTAATTACGATTTTGGGCTTGGTTTTTCTCCTGACTCGCGGACTTAACTACGGAGTTGATTTCCAATCCGGCTCGAACGTGGATATTTCACTCTCCAAACCGTTGACCACGGAGCAAATCAATACCGTATTAAAGGATGCCGGAATCGGGGAGGATGCGAGCGTTACACCGGGTAATGACCGCGTCAACATCCGATTCAGCGAGGTGCTGACCGAGGATCAGGATCAGAAGCTTCGTTCCGGCATCGAGAAGCTGGACGAGAAGTCAACCTTCGAAATTAATACGGTTGACCCCGAGATGGCCAAAGAGCTGGGCCGAAACGCCATTTATGCCGTATTGATTTCCTGTATCGGGATTATCATCTATGTCAGCATCCGCTTTGAATGGCGGTTTGCGATTGCAGCGATCGTAGCGCTCCTGCATGATGCTTTCGTTGTCATCAGTATCTTCTCCATCCTTGGATTAGAGGTAGACCTGACATTCATCATCGCCGTCCTGACCATCATTGGTTATTCGATCAACGATACCATCGTTATCTTTGACCGGATCCGGGAGAACCTGCGGTTTGCGAAGATTAAGAGGGTCTCGGATCTCAAGGATTTGGTTAACAAAAGTTTGTCGCAGACGATCGGGCGCTCGATTTATACGGCCTTGTCCGTATTCATCGCTGCATTCTTCATGCTCCTCTTGGGCGGCGAGTCGATCCAGATGTTCTCGCTGGCTATTTGTATCGGTTTGGCATTCGGCGCGTACTCTTCGATCTTTATCGCAAGTCCGTTGTGGCTCCTTCTTAAAGGCCGCAATGTGAACAATAAGCCGAATTCGCCGAAGCCAAGCAAAGATAAAATCGAAATTTAATTAAACCGCTGCAGGGCGGCGTTTGCAGTCCAGATATCAGAAGATCCTATACAAGTGAAAGCCGCGTCGCAGGCGACGCGGCTTTCTAAAGTTAGCAGCAGGCAGCATGACGAGTACAGGATCGACAGTGACATTGAGGGGGGCCTCAAGTGAGCAATGAACGCTTGAATCATACGGAGACTGTCCTATGGACAGGCATTGTAACGGATTTGGCATTAGCCTTGTGCAAAGGGATAGCCGGTTACTTATCCGGCAGCAAGGCTCTCATCGGAGATGCCCTGCATTCTGCGGCGAATGCCGTAACTTTATTGGTGGACCGTTTGCCAAGCCTTGGTATATTCGGCACGAAAAGTCCGATGCGGGACAAACGGAACGTTTCGAATACGACGGAGCCCGTCATATCGATCTTATTTGCCGTGTTATTGATCATGGGCGGCATTCAAATTGCGGTATCCGCGATCCAGACCATGGCATCGGACAACCTTGAGCCGCCGGCCACATCGGCGCTTCTTGCGATTTTCATATCGATGGCGGTGAACGAAGCGGTATTCCAATATCAAAGCTGGCAGATGAAAAGACTGCATGATCCCCGGTACGAAATGCTGTTGGCTGATCATCGGTTTGCCTTATATTCATCGTTAACGGTATTGATCGGCGTGTCGCTATCCATGGCAGGCTCTTATTTTGAATGGTCGCCTCTATTCTACATGGATTCCATAGCGGCTCTTATCGTGGCTTGTCTCGTGGTCCGGAAAGGATATATACTCATCGTTCATTCCGTTTACGGAACGCTTGCGGAGGAGAAACGCCATGAACACGAAGCCGAATTCATGGATACGATTCAGCGGGTGCACGGCGTGATCACGATCGAGGAGCTGAAGGTTCAGGAATACGGACAGATTCGCCACGTGAACATCGAAGTGAAAATCACCGTGAATCCGAGAACGTCCGTATTGGAAGCTCAGGAAATTGCCGAGCGAATCCGGAAGCTGTTGACCCATCGATTTATTCAGGTTACGGATGCCAAGGTTCACGTTGTGCCTTATGAACCCGGTTACCCGTATAAATCGAACTATGACTTGATGGACAACGATATGCCGACACTGCCGCAATAAGGGCCGGAGCTTTTAAGACAGCAGGAAATAGGCAGGAAAAGGAAGGTGAATCCCTGTGCTGTATTCCAAATATGAATGGAGAATACGAGAGGCAGCGTCAACGATCACCGAACGGCTGGCCCATGATTTGTCGCTGCCACCCATCGTGGCTTCCCTCATGGCGTCCCGGGGGATACAATCAGCCGAGGATGGCCGGGAATTTTTATATGGAACGTTTGAGCTGACGCACGACCCTTATCTCATGCAGGGAATGCGGGAGGCCGTGCCGCGTATCCGCAAAGCGCTGGAGGATCGGGAGCATATTCTGATCTACGGCGATTATGACGCGGACGGGGTTTCCAGCACATCATTGATGATTCATCTCATGCGTGATTTGGGAGCATCTTATGATATTTATATCCCTCACCGATCCAATGAAGGTTATGGCTTACATAATCATGCGCTGGATTGGGCCCATCAGCAAGGGGTCAGTCTGGTGATTACCGTAGATACCGGGATTAGTGCGGTCGAGCAAATCGCGTATGCCAACAGCCTTGGCATCGACGTCATCGTCACCGACCATCATGAGCCGCCTGAGTTGCTGCCTGAGGCATATGCATTGATCAATCCGAAGATCCCGACATGCCCGTATCCCTTTAAGGGGCTGGCCGGCGTAGGCGTGGCTTACAAATTGGCACAGGCTCTCGTGGGTGACCCGCCGGAGGAATGGCTCCAGATCGTTTCGATCGGAACGATCGCTGACTTGATGCCGCTCACGGGAGAGAATCGGGTGCTTGTGAAGCACGGGATCGAATCGATGCGAAAAACGCGGTATGAAGGCATCCGCAGCTTGCTTGAGGTTTCGGGAATTCATGTAGAGCAGGTGACGGCCGTTAACGTGGCCTTCTCCATGGCACCACGGATTAACGCCAGCGGCCGTTTGGATCATGCAGGCCGTGCCGTGACGCTGCTTACTACGGAACACAGGGAAGAGGCAGAGCGCCTTGCTTGGGAGCTGGACGGGCTGAACAAGGATCGGCAGCAAGTGGTCGAAAACATCGTCCAGGAAGCGCTGGGGATGGTTCAAAACCGCTGGGGAGGACAGGAGATCCCGCCTGTTATCGTATTGGCGGGCGAGGGCTGGAATGTCGGCGTGGTCGGCATCGTGGCTTCCAAAATCCTGGAGCGCTTTTACCGCCCCGTTGTAATACTTGGAATTGATCCCGAAACGGGAAACTGTAAAGGCTCTGCCCGTTCGATTCCCGGATTCGATATCTATGCGGCTCTGCTTTCTTGCAAAGACGTCATGGACCATTTTGGCGGCCATCCTTCCGCAGCCGGCATGAGCCTCCATCGAGACCGCTTGGAGGCATTCGAACAGGGGCTTCATCGATATGCGGAGGATGCGCTCGAAGCAGAGCATCTGATTGCCGTTTGCGAAGCGGACCTGGAAGCCAGTTTGTCGGAGGTATCCGTACCCATTCTGGAACAGATGGAACAGTTAGGCCCGTTCGGCATGGCGAATGCCGTACCGAAGATAGTTTTTCGGAACGTTGTCGTCAAGGACGTCCGCAAGATCGGCAAAGAGGGGAAGCATCTGAAGCTTCGTTTGCAGCAGGAGCGGGAGGTTATCGATGCGATCTCATTCGGCTGGGGCCATCTTGCCGATATTCTGCCGGTGGGTTCGGTTGTGGATGTGCTGGGCGAGCTTTCCGTCAATGAATGGAACGGGAGCCGTAAAGTGCAGCTCATGATTCAGGATATCTGCGCCCCTTATCAGCAGGTGTTTGATTACCGCGGGATCAAAGAGCCGATCCGGGAGATCCAGAGGTGGAGAGCTGAACTGGAGCCGCATCTGCGGTGCCCGGCTGTCCGTTCCGCGGTGGTGTACGCAAAAGATTCACATCCGGAAATAAAAAGTCAATTGTATGATATGTGCCTTTGGGTATATGATAGGAATGCTGGCATCGTGCCGGATAATGAAATCGCCGCGAGCGGCAGTCAAGAAGACATTTCCGTTTTGTTCGTACTGGATGTACCGGAGACGGCTGAGCAGCTCGCTGCATTCATGTCAGCCTTCCATTCCGTTCCCAATATATTTATGTTACATCCGACCCGGAACCTGCGCGAACGGCTGCAAATTCCGGACCGGGAACAGTTTAAGAAGCTGTACGTTTCACTCGCTGGACTGACGTCCGCTCCCATGCCGGAGAAAGAGGTCTTAGCACGTCTACAGAAGCAGACTTCGTTATCATCGCGTATGCTGGTCAAAGTACTGGATGTCTTTGAAGAATTGGCATTCATTCAGCGAGACCAGGGACAAATTACCTTTGTTCCGAAGCCGGAGAAAAAACCGCTCGACGCTTCCCGTCACTTCCGGGAATTAAGCGACTTGGCGGATATGGAGCAGCATCTGCTGCATGCCGGTACCGAACAGTTAACCCAGTGGATGACGTCCCGTACAAAAGGCGTATCTTAACCGCAACTATACAGGAGGAGATTATTTTGGATTTTAAAGATTATATTCGTGTCATTCCCGATTTTCCGCAAGCGGGGATCAGCTTCAAGGATATTACCACACTACTGAAGAATGGTGAGGTATATCGCAAAGCCATCGAGGAACTGAAGGTCTTGGTTTCCGATCTCAAAATTGATGTGATAGCTGGTCCCGAAGCTCGTGGATTCGTCGTGGGTGCTCCGCTGGCTTACGCGCTTGGCGTGGGATTCGCGCCCATTCGCAAAAGCGGCAAGCTGCCTTACGAAACGATTGAAGTGGGATATGACCTCGAATACGGTAAAGATCGCTTGGCGATGCATACCGATGCAATCGAGAAAGGGCAAAATGTATTGATTGCGGATGATCTTCTTGCAACAGGCGGTACGATTGCGACTTCGGTTAACCTCATCCGTCAATTGGGCGGAAACGTTGTTGGCGCTGCTTTCATGATCGAGCTGACGGATTTGAACGGCCGCTCGAAGCTGGATGACATCGATGTATTTACGTTGATGCAGTACGAGTAAACGACACTATTCTTCCCGATTTACCCGGGAAATAATAAAATGCCCTGAGCAATCAGCTCAGGGCATTTTTCTGTTTTTCAATAAAGTTGTCGGTTCAATCCGGCGTTTTTTCCACGAGCGGCTCATCATTCTTTTCATTGGAGAGGCCGGTAATCTCGAAGACTTTGAAGAGGAGGGCCATGAGAACACCTACGATGGTAGCCAGGGCCATGCCCTTCAGCTCGACCGTGTTAATCTTCAAGGTTACGCCGCTGATTCCTGTTACCAGTACGATTGTAGCCAAGATCATGTTGCTTGCTTTGGAGAAATCCACCTTCTGTTCCACGAAGATTCGAAGGCCGGAAGCTGCGATTACCCCGAACAGCAAGAGAGACACGCCGCCCATAACCGGTGTTGGAATGTTCGCTACAACGGCGGAAAATGTTCCCGAGAAGGAAAGAATAATGGCAATAATGGCGGCGCCTCCGATGACAAACACGGAGTACACCTTCGTCAAAGCCATGACACCGATATTTTCGCCGTACGTTGTATTCGGCGTGGAACCAACAAATCCGGACAAGATGGTGGAAATACCGTTGCCGAGCAGGGAGCGGTGAAGGCCAGGATCCTTGGAAAGGTCTTTGCCCACGATATTGCTGGTTACCAGCAGGTGGCCGATGTGCTCTACGATAACTACGAGCGAAACCAGAATGATGGTCCAGATCGCCCCGCTATCGAAAACCGGGGTTGTCAGCTCCGGAGCCGACAGGAACTTCGCGTTCGCGATTTTCTCCGTGTCCACGACCCCAAGCGCAAAGGAAAGCGCATATCCGACAACGATCCCGATCAGGATGTGGATAATTTTGGCGAAGCCGCGGAACAAGATGGAACCCAACACCGTAACTCCGAGGGTAACGAGCGAGATGGTAATGATTTTAGGATCGATGGACTGCCCTTCTTCCGGCAAAAAACCAGCCATGCCTGCGGCAACCGGAACCAGTTCAAGCCCGATCATCGCAATGATAGCACCCATAACCGCAGGCGGGAATACGAAGTCGATCCATTTGGTTCCCGCATATTTAACGATGAGCGCCACAAGACAGAAGATGATCCCCGTCACGATAAAGGCGCCCAAAGCTTTGCCGTAGTTGGCTTCCGGGTCGCCTTCCAGTACGATCAGCACCGGGGCTATAAAGGCGAAGCTGGAGCCGAGGTAGGCCGGAATCTTTCCTTTACATAAAAAAATGTAGAGCAGCGTGCCGACACCATTCATCAGCAGGATCATGCCGGGATCCACGCCGAATATGTTCGGTACAAGCACCGTGCTTCCGAACATGGCGAACAAATGCTGCAGGCTCAGAAGGAACCCTGGACCCAACGGAAGCTTCTCATCTACTTGAATTTCACGTTGCAAACCATTTCACTCCTCTATAGGACTTTAAATATAGGACCGTTCGCGTACGATCTTTAATAGATTAAATACAATCGTTCGTTTTTTCAACAATAATTTTTACAGTTCGTCAAAATATTCAATTCATGTCATGTTTTGATGTCCCCGTGCAGGAAAAGGGCATACTATAAGTGACCGAACGCTCCACATGTTGACGTATAACGCCGCAAGCGTCATAATGATAGGAAAACAATCACGAGGGAACCTGCACGTTTTGACAAGGGCGGGTTCCATTTTATATAGAAAGGGAAGAGAAGGACTCCAAAATGGGCATAGAGCGATTACTCGAAAAGGCCAGCGCCTATATAAAAGAACCCGATCTTCTCCGCATCCAGGAAGCTTATGAATTTGCGGAGCAAGCCCACCACGGACAAGTGCGGAAATCGGGAGAACCTTATATTCTTCATCCGCTTGCGGTTGCAGACATCGTGGTGAACATGCAGATGGACACATTGTCCATTATTGCTGCATTGCTTCACGATGTCGTTGAGGATACAACCGTATCGCTCGAGCAGATCCGCGAGCGTTTCGGGGATACCTGCGCAATGCTGGTGGATGGTTTAACGAAGTTGGAACGCATCCAATTCCGATCCAAAGAAGAGCAGCAAAACGAAAATTATCGCAAGATGTTTATCGCCATGGCACGGGATATCCGCGTAATCGTCATCAAGCTGGCGGACCGGCTTCATAATATGCGCACTCTTAAGTACCAGTCCGAGGAGAGCCAGCGCCGCATTTCCTATGAAACCTTGGAAATCTTTTGTCCGATAGCCCATCGTCTCGGTATTTCCGCGATCAAATGGGAGATGGAGGACATTGCGCTTCGTTACTTGAATCCGCAGCAGTATTACCGCATTGCGAATTTGATGCACAAGAAGCGTGCGGAGCGGGAGCAGTACATCGACAACGTCATCGTCTGCATCCGCGAGAAGCTTGACGAGATGGGCATTCAAGCCGATTTGTCAGGCCGACCTAAGCATATCTACAGCGTGTTCAAGAAAATGACGGTGAAAAACAAGCAGTTCAACGAAATTTACGATCTCCTTGCAATCCGCATTATTGTGGACAATATCAAGGATTGTTATGCCACGCTCGGCATCATCCACACCCTGTGGAAGCCGATGCCTGGCCGTTTCAAAGATTATATCGCCATGCCAAAAACGAATATGTACCAGTCCCTCCACACAACGGTGGTAGGGCCTAATGGGGAGCCGACGGAGGTTCAGATCCGCACCTGGGAGATGCATCGAACGGCAGAGTTCGGTATCGCGGCACACTGGGCGTATAAAGAAGGCTCCGCAGGCAACGGGGGCAGCTTCGACAACAAGATGACGTTTTTCCGCGAGATATTGGAACTGCAGCATGAAACGAAGGATGCGTCGGAATTTGTAGAATCTTTGAAAATGGACTTTTTCTCGGATTTGGTGTTTGTGTTTACGCCAAAAGGCGAGGTGATCGAGCTGCCTTCCGGCTCCGTTCCCCTCGACTTTGCCTACCGAATTCATACCGAAGTAGGAAACCGCACCATTGGTGCCAAGGTCAACGGAAGAATCGTTCCGCTGGACCATCAGCTCAAAACCGGCGATATCGTGGAAATTTTGACGTCGAAGCATTCCTACGGTCCAAGCCAGGACTGGCTGAAGATTGCCCAATCCTCGCATGCCCGAAGTAAAATCAAGCAGTGGTTCAAGAAAGAAAAGCGCGAAGAGAATGTCGAGAAGGGCCGCGAGATGCTGGAGCGCGAAATCAAGCGCCTCGGTCTTGACGTGTCCGAGTGGACGACGGACGATAAATTAATGGAAGCGGCCAAGAAATTCGCTTTTAATGATATCGAGGATATGCTATCGGCGGTCGGCTTCGGCGGGATCACTGCCGCGCAGATCTGTACGAAGGTGACCGAGAAGCTGCGCAAGGAGCAGGAGGAAGCCAACCAGCTTGAATTAACCTCCGAGATGAAGGAAATCAAGCCGGCCGAGAAGCGAAGCCGCCCGACCAACGGCGTCCGCGTCAAAGGGATTGATAACCTGCTCGTGCGTTTCGCAAGATGCTGCAATCCCGTACCCGGCGATGATATTGTAGGCTATGTAACTCGCGGCCGCGGCGTATCGGTCCATCGTTCGGATTGTGCGAATCTGCCGACAACGGATGAGGGCGAGGATGCGGCACGCGTGATTGAGGTGGAATGGGAAACGGCCGTCGAGGCAAATTACAGCGTCGATATTGAAGTGACGGGACACGATCGCAACGGATTGCTGAACGAAGTCCTTCAGGCCGTCTCCGAGAGCAAGACGAACATTTCCGCCGTCACGGGGCGATCCGACAAGAACAAAATGGCCATGATCCACATGACCATCCTGATTCGCAATACGGATCATCTCCAATCCGTAGTGGAACGAATCAAGCGGGTGAAGGATGTGTACACCGTTCATCGGATCATGCAGTGACGGCACGATGCGCTAAGGGAATGGTCCCGGGGTTCATGACGATCCCGGAGGATTGATACGAAAGCGGTCTGTAATCCTGCGGGAGACAGGCCGTTTTATTTTTGGAAGATGAAGGAGCTAACCCTATGAGAGTGGTCATTCAACGATGCAAGAATGCGCAAGTCGCAGTGGATAATGAAATCGTCGGCAAGATTGAAGCGGGATTGATGGTCCTGGTTGGCGTGACGCATGAGGATGAAGAGAAGGATGCCAAATACCTTGCCGAAAAGGTAGCGGGGCTGCGGATTTTTGAGGATGAGCAGGGAAAAATGAATTTCAGCGTCCAGGACGTGGGCGGAGCGATTCTGTCGGTGTCCCAATTTACCCTCTATGGAGACACCCGCAAAGGAAAGCGGCCGAACTTTATGGCTGCCGCAAAACCGGACGAAGCGAATGCATTGTACGAGTCGTTTAACCGCGAGCTTTCGGCGAAGGGGTTGCAGGTGGAGACCGGGGTGTTCGGAGCGATGATGGACGTGTCGTTGACCAACTGGGGACCGGTGACGCTAATTATCGACAGCCGGTCCTAACCTGCCTAAAAAGGACGGCAGCATGCATCATATTGGAGAGATGGGGCATCCTGAGTGAATAATCGAAGGTTGTTATTCGCAAATAAAGGAGCCGTACGATATGCGTCAATCCCCCAAATTTTCGATATGGAGCAGTTTGCCTGCGACGGTCGGAACCGGAGGCGTCAGGGAAGCAGCCAGCACGGAACGCATGGTTTCGGCGCCGGAAGAATCTGCACAGCTCATCAGCATCAAGGGAAATATGCGGAAGCAGCTGCCCCGATCGTAGATTCGGCACAGCGTCGCGTGTCATGAAAGCGGCTTTTTATAAGCGGAGCCTGAGATGATCTCAGGCTCTTTTTGGCGTTCGCCGATCATCGCCATACTCAAGCTTCCTTCGGGACAGACATCTGTTGCAGGCAAGCGCCGTTCTTTGGCCTTTTTCATGAATTCCGCTGTTATAAAAAAGAGATTCCAGGGTAATAACAAATCGAGGACATTTCAGGAAGGAGACATGCCAGATGAGTAAAGTAGCATTTCTACTAGCCGACCAATTCGAAGATTCCGAGATGAAAACTCCTTACGATGCCGTGAAGGAAGCGGGGCATCAGGCTGATATTATTGGATTGAAACAAGGACAAGAGGTAAAGGGCAAACAGGGCAAGGCTTCCTACACAACCGATAAAGCCATTGCGGACGTCAACATAAACGATTATGATGCGGTGGTTATTCCAGGCGGTTCTTCTCCGGAAAACTTGCGTCTGGATTCCCATATATTGCAGTTTGTTGCAGCAGCGGACAAGGCGGGCAAACCGATTGCCTCGATATGCCACGGGCCGCAAATTTTGGCAAGCGCCGACCTGCTGAAGGGGCGTACGATCACTTCCTATCCTCCGCTTCAGGATGATATGGTAAACGCCGGCGCCAACTTTAAGGATGAGGAAGTCGTCGTGGATCGGAATTTCATTACGTCCCGGACTCCGAAAGACGAGCCGGCCTTCGTGCGCGAGCTGTTAAAAGCGCTGTAGGCGCTAAATTAGCTGTATGGTTGTCCATGTAATACCGATCTTTCAAACACACGGGTTGAAAAAAAGGAGGAATGGACATGTCTAGACAAATTCAAGCTTATTTCAGGACGGAAGACGACGCTGAAGGCGCAAGGACGAGGCTGCTGACGTACAACACGGAACAGCTGGAGGTAGGACAGCTTCAGGATTCGGTCCGAAGCGGAGGGAATATCCTGGTGCCGCTGGTGCCATGGGGCAATGCCGGCACGGGCGGTGCTACGGCAGGGGCAACAACGATGGGGGCTCCCGGCGGCGTAGTCGGGGCTCCCGGGGTGATTGTGGGGGCAAGGGATACCAGCCGCGACATCGCCCAGGACCGGCCGGACAGCGATGATCTGCCCGGCGACGGATGGCGGGAAGCGGACGTGACCGACGGGGACTATGACGATCTCAGGTACACCTTGTCCGTTAAGGTAAGGGACGAGGACTATGATCAGATCGTGCATGATTTGCGGGCGAATAACGCTTATGTGGAGCGATTTGATTAATGTCTGATTAGCGAAGAGACGCGCAGGCGATGAGCTGCTAAGAGGGAGCTTATCATTTGCAGGGCTTATCCGCCGAAACGCAAAAAAAGGGCTGTTCCTTTGGTGGAGCAGCCCTTTTCAACTCTATGACATAAAAGCGCTTTCTTGCTTGTAATATAACTGTAATGTTTGTTCAATGTTTCTTTAATATTCCCTGTTTATAATAACAGCATGACCCCCTTTTTTATATAATATATGTTTTGGACCTACAACAGTGGTTTGTAGGTCTTTTTCTTTTTTCGGGAAATTTCTACAAAGTTTCTTGACTTTAGTGCGGCGGTTCATTAGAATCTAAAAATATAATGTTTTGGGTATACTATATTTATGAATAACGGATTTCATGACGGGAACAAGTACTCCATCCCCACAAGACCAGAGAAGAATCCCTTGGCTGTAAGGATTCGCTTGATGAGTGGACGAATGACCTCCCCGAGAACAGACGGCGAAGCAAGCACCGGTTAACCGGTGGGATAGACAGTAGCCGAACTGCGCGGCCGGGCGTTATACGGATGAAGCGGATGGTTGAACACATGTTAGGATGTGTCGCCGCCGGAATGTGGGTGGTACCACGGGTGATAAATTAAACATCTCTCGTCCCTGTTGTCTTAGGACAGCGGGGCGGGAGATTTTTTAGTTTCACGGCTTGTTGAGAAATGACTCCCTAGGAGTTTTTCCATAGTTAAACAGATCTAGGCAAGGGACATGTTCAAAAGGTGAGTATGTCATAGGACGCGGAGGGATGAAGATGGCAAACGAGAAATTCGAGAAACCGACAGGCACGCAGGACATCCTGCCAGGAGCCGTCGAGAAATGGCAGTTTATCGAGGAGAAGGCACGGGATCTATGCCGGAGGTACAACTACCGCGAAATTCGCACACCGATCTTCGAACAGACCGAATTGTTCGAACGCGGGGTCGGCGAAACGACGGATATCGTTGAGAAGGAAATGTACACGTTCAAGGACAAAGGGGATCGCAGCATGACACTTCGTCCGGAAGGGACGGCAGGCGTCGTTCGGGCTTACGTGCAAAACAAGCTGTATGGAGAGCCCGATGTCACGAAGCTGTACTATATGGGGCCCATGTTCCGCTATGAGCGGCCGCAGGCGGGCCGATACCGCCAGTTCCACCAGTTCGGCGTAGAGGTGTTCGGCACCGCGGATCCGGCTATCGATGCCGAGGTCATTGCGCTGGGTTACAGCTTCTACAAGGAACTTGGACTGAACGGGGTAAAAGCAGAGATTAACTCCGTGGGAACGCCCGAGGTAAGGGCAGCTTACCGCAGCGCGCTGCTTGCTTTCCTGGAACCGATGAAAGACAGCCTTTGCTCGGACTGCCAGTCGCGCATGGAACGCAACCCGCTTCGCGTGCTGGATTGCAAGAAGGACCAAGGGAAGTTCGGTGATGCGCCTTCGATCCTGGACAGCCTGGACGAGGAGTGCAGCACGCATTTCGAGAAAGTCAAAGGGCACCTGGACGCCATGGGCATCGAGTATGAAATCAATCCAAGACTGGTTCGGGGATTGGACTATTACACGCATACCGCCTTCGAATTCAAGGCCCAAGGCATCGGCGCGATTGATACGGTAGGCGGCGGCGGACGCTTCAACGGTCTCGTCGGCCAGATCGGCGGACCGGATCAGCCGGGCATCGGGTTCGGCATCGGCCTTGAGCGTATCCAATTGATTCTGGAGCATCAAGGCGTCAATCTGTCGGCCTCGAAGCCGCTGGACGTTTATCTGGTGGCGCTGGGTGAAGCCGCCGAACGGGAATTGGCGAAATTGATCTACGATCTCCGCAGCAAAGGCGTGTCCGCGGAGCGCGATTATCTCGGCCGGAAAATGAAAGCCCAGATGAAATCGGCCGATCGTCTGCAAGCCCGTTATACCGCCATTCTGGGCGACGACGAGCTGGCACGCGGCGAAATCGCGTTGAAGTCGATGGAGACCGGCGAGCAGCGAACCGTTAGGCTGGATAGCCTGGTCCAGGAATTTGTTTAATCGCCGTAAAGCGGCTTAATTATACTAAAGGGGAATGATAACCGATGAAAAGGACGCATCATTGCGGTCACTTGACAACCGCGAACATTGGAGAAACTGTGACACTGAACGGATGGGTACAAACCCGCCGGGACTTGGGCGGCGTGCTGTTCATCGATCTGCGCGATCGCAGCGGCATCATGCAAATCGTATTTAACCCGGATTTCTCCGGCGAGGCATTGGCCGTTGCCGATAAAGTCCGCAGCGAATTCGTGGTGGCCGTATCCGGGAAAGTCGTAAAGCGCGATCCGGAAACGTTCAACCCGAACCTGCCGACAGGCGAAATCGAAGTACAAGTAACCAGCATCGAAGTGCTGAACGCAGCCAAAACGCCTCCGTTCTTTATCGAAGACGGCGTGGAAGTGGATGAGCAGCTCCGCCTGAAGTATCGTTATCTGGACCTTCGCCGTCCGGAGATGCAAAAAACGCTGATGCTGCGCTCCAAAGCATCGAAAGTATTCCGCGACTTCCTGGACGATGAGGGCTTCGTGGATGTGGAGACGCCAATTCTGACCAAGAGCTCGCCGGAAGGCGCGCGCGACTATCTCGTACCGAGCCGAGTACACGCAGGCGAATTCTTTGCGCTTCCGCAATCCCCGCAAATCTACAAGCAGCTCCTTATGGTGAGCGGGCTTGAGCGTTACTACCAAATTGCGCGCTGCTTCCGTGACGAAGACTTGCGGGCCGACCGTCAGCCGGAGTTTACCCAGGTCGACATCGAGACGTCCTTCATGGATCGGGAAGACCTGCTGAACATGATGGAGCAGCTGATGGTGAAGCTGTTCAAGGAAACCATCGGCGTTGAGCTGGCGACGCCGTTCCAGCGTATCAGTTATGCCGACGCCATGGGCAAATACGGCTCTGATAAGCCGGATCTCCGCTTCGGCATGGAACTGATCGAAATGAACGACATCGTTGCAAGCAGCGGCGTCAAAGTATTCTCTTCCGTCATTGAAAAAGGCGGCGAAGTGAAGTGTTTGAACGCTAAAGGCTGCGGCACCTGGACCCGTAAGGAAATTGACGATCTGGGACCGTATGCAGCCCGTTACGGAGCGAAGGGTCTTGCCTGGATTCAAGTGAAAGAGGGCGAATTCAAAGGGCCAATCGTGAAATTCTTCAGCGAGCAGGAAATTGAAGCGGTAAGAGAACGCACGGGAGCCGAAGACGGAGACCTACTGCTGTTCTCCGCAGACAACAAAAAAGTGGTTGCCGACGTGCTTGGCGCGCTCCGTTTGAAAATCGGGCGCCAGCTTGGCCTGATCAACGACAACGAATACAAGTTCGCTTGGGTGCTGGACTTCCCGCTGTTCAGTTATGACGAAGAGGCGAAGCGCTATGTGGCCGAGCATCATCCGTTCACCCGTCCAAAAGACGAGGATCTGGAATTGATGGATACGGATCCGCTTGCCGTACGCGCTGAAGCTTACGACATCGTTCTGAATGGATACGAAGTAGGCGGCGGTTCCATGCGGATTTACAAACGCGAGATCCAAGAGAAAATGTTTGCGGCTCTTGGCATGTCGCCGGAAGTGGCGCACGATAAATTCGGCTATCTTATGGACGCCTTTGAGTACGGCACGCCTCCGCACGGCGGAATCGCCTTCGGGTTGGACCGTTTGGTCATGCTGCTTGCCGGACGCACCAATCTGCGCGAAACGATTGCGTTCCCAAAAACGGCAAGCGCAACGGATTTGTTGATGGACGCTCCTTCCCAGGTGGACGGAGGACAGCTGGAGCAGCTGCATATCAAACTCGCCAAGAAGCCGGGCGACGAGAAAAAATAAGCCTGTTGTTCTTGATAAAGGAGGTTGCTTGAATTATGCTGCACCAATTTTCCCGAACGGAATTAGCCATCGGTCCCGAAGGCCTTGAAGTGATGAAGAACAGCACCGTGGCGGTGCTGGGTATCGGCGGCGTGGGTTCCATTGCGGTGGAGGCCCTCGCCCGAACCGGAGTCGGCCGCATCATTCTGATCGACAAAGACGTGGTGGACATCACGAACATCAATCGGCAGATCCACGCGTTAACGACGACGGTGGGTCAGAAGAAAGCGGATTTGATGGTCGATCGGGTCAAACTGATCAATCCGGAATGTGAAGCGATCGCCCTGAACATGTTCTACACCGAAGAAACGTATGAAGAGCTGTTTAAGTACGAGCTGGATTATGTGATCGATGCCTCGGATACGATTATTTATAAAGTGCATTTAATCAAGGAGTGCCTGCGTCGCGGCATTCCGATCATCTCGAGCATGGGCGCGGCCAACAAAATGGACCCGACGAAGTTCCAGGTGGCCGACATCTCCAAAACCTCCATGGACCCGATTGCCCGAATCGTGCGCACCAAGCTGCGCAAGGACGGCATTAAGAAAGGGGTCAAGGTCGTGTTCTCTCTGGAAGAGCCGATGAAGCCCCGCCAGGACGTGACGGAGAAAATCGTGCCCGAGAATGCTCCGGAAATCCGGAAGGCGAAGCAGCCGCCGGCAAGCAATGCGTTCGTGCCGCCTGTGGCGGGCCTGATCATGGTTAGCGTGACGGTGAAAGAGCTGCTCGAAAAAGGCGGCGTCTCGTTATAACGGAGTGTCCGGACACATTTAAACTCGGATCGAGAAAACGATAGACAAAAGGAAGGCTGAAAGAAAGAACAGCCTTTCGGTAAAATTGAGCGTGGTTAACCAAACGCAGTGTCCAGCAATGGACGCTGCGTTTTTTGCTGCCGTGGACAAGCGATTAGGACAGCAAACCCAAACAATAAAATTCCTGTGACAGCGCTTTGCTAGTATATCCCGGCGAGTTGTGCTACAATGGAACTCCTTTTTGTGTCACGGCCCTAAAGCCAGACTTCGATACGAAAAAATATGTTCTTAGGAGGTAACTGAAAGTGTCAGAATCTTTTCAAAGTGCCTATCAAGAAGAAGAGTCAAGGCTAAACGAGGTTATCGTTGAAATTGACCGACAGCTTGAACGGCTGCGCGGTATTCCGGTATACACGGGCCATGATTTTACGGAGCAGGTGCTCGAGGCAGGCCGGGAAGAGAAACGGCAGGCCCTCGCCAAAAGCTTGCCGGAGCCTTATTTCGGAAGGCTGGATTTTCAAGAGAACGGAACGGGGGCGAAGAAACCGCTCTACATCGGGAAGATAGGCTTCGACAAGGCGGACGCAGGGGACCATCCAATGGTGATTGATTGGCGGGCTCCGGTCGCGAGTCTATTCTACTCCTTTACGGGCGGTACCGATCCGGCTTCATTCGAAGCACCTGAAGGAATCATCGAGGGGCTTGTGTATTTAAAACGAAACGTCGTGATCCGCAAGCAAATTTTGGAGCGCGTATCGGACACGTACAATCGGGAAAGCGGCGGACCTGCCGTATCCGATGAGTTTTTGGTCTACCGTCTCGGAGAGAACAAGGATAACCGGCTGCGGGATATCGTATCCACGATCCAAGCGGAGCAGGATAAAATCATCCGGGCGGCCAAGAACACCGCCCTCATCATCCAAGGGGTGGCGGGAAGCGGAAAAACGACGGTGGCGCTGCATCGGCTGGCTTATTTGCTTTACCAGTACAAGGAGCAGGTAACGGCCGAGAAAATGATCATATTCGCGCCAAACCTCATGTTCCTGGATTACATATCCGATGTGCTGCCCGAGCTCGGAGTTGGCGATATTCAGCAGCGGACCTTTGGCGATTGGGCGGCGAAGCTGCTTGATATTCAGCTGTCCTCGGAGGATCATGCGCAGACGCTTCATCAGTGGTTCGAGACGGAAACGGGCCAAGGGACGCCGGATATCGACGATAATGTGAGCGGGCGCTATAAAGGCTCCTTAAGGCTGATGGATATCGTGCGTCGCTGCGTGGAGTCCATCGAAGCCGAAGCCCTTCCGGACGGGGATTTCTCTCCATGGGATGGAGCCGTGCTGAAGCAGGAGACGATGGCGGAATGGTTTTACCAGGAATATAAGCCCTATCCGCTGGCGAAACGGAAGGAACGGCTGCTCGCCAGATTACATCGCTGGGCCTTAATGGAGCTGAAGAAATCACCATCGGCGGCCGTGATGAAAGAACGGAAGAAAAAAGCTGCACAACGCGAAAAGGCTTATGCCAATCGCTGGCCGAAATTTGAGCCAATCTCATTATATAAACAGTTATTTGGTGCGGCTAAGGTGACCGGATCGTGGTTTGAAGAGCTCTCCGCTCTTATTCCGTCCGAGGTGCTAGCCGCAACGCGCAAAGATCTGAAGAAGAATGTGGTCCGGGAGGAGGATTTGCCTGCCCTGCTGTATTTCCACTGCTTGCTGAACGATATTTCCTCAGAGCAGCGGTTTGACCACATCGTCATCGATGAAGCCCAGGATTTCTCTCCGTTTCAGGTGGCTGTGCTGGATCTGTTCGTAAGAGGACATTCCTTCACCATACTAGGGGATCTGTCGCAGGGCATTCATGCGTATCGCGGCGTGCATGCGTGGGAAGAAATGAGCTCCCTGTTCAAGGAAGAGGAAACGGCTTATTTTGCGCTGACGCGCAGCTACCGTTCCACGATGGAGATCATTGAATTTGCTAATGGGATACTGGAGAAGGGGGTCGCAAGCGACCTGCTGGCCGTGCCCGTATTCCGTAGCGGCGATGCCGTTCGCCTCATTCCTTATGATGCCGCGAACGCCAGAAGGAAGGATTTGGAGCGGGCCATGGGTGCGCTCATTGCCAAGGAATACCGGACGGTAGCCATTCTCACCCGCACCTTGCGGGAAGCGAAAGAGCTGCATGAGGAGTTAAGCACGTCCTGGCCGATGCTGAATCTGATCGATGGCAGCAAAGGAACGTATCAGGGCGGGTATTCCGTGCTCCCCGTGTATTTGTCCAAAGGTCTTGAGTTCGATGCCGTTGTGGTGGCAGATGCGGACCAGGCGCATTACGCGGAGAAAGCTTGGGATGCCAAGCTAATGTATGTAGGCTGTACGCGTGCACTGCATGAGCTGTGGCTGCTGCATGGGGAGCCGCTGCCATCGTATATCATGGCGGAGGCTTCAGAGATTATGGCGAGCGGCTGGCCTGCGGAGTAAGTGCGATTGCATAAAGGCTGTCGGATCCAGAAGTGTCAATAGATAGAATCGGAAGTCCCGCAGGGATTCACATGGCAGCATGTGTTTGCCTCTGCGGGACTTTTTGTTGTGCAGGGGCTTGCTAGGGGTTTAACCAAGCATTTGGTAGGAGGAGCCGAGATTTTCGATAAACCGGATTAACGTCCAGACAGCGAGGATGGAACAGGCAGCTGCCAGGAGGATGAAGAGGGTCATTTTTCGCTTAGGCTTTCGTTTCAATTCCATAGTCTCCCTTCGTGCATAGTGGTTAAGTGACATGCTTTATAACAAGACCTCATCGTCGTCCTCACTCCGGATTCCCTGCCTGTACTCGTAAAGCATGATGGCTGAACGTATGAAGACGTACAAGCCGAGCAGGAACTGCAGGATGAGGACGGCATACAGCAGGTTTATCGCCAGTCTCTCATCGTCGAGGTAACCGGGGCCGAATGTTTCTTGTAAAAGATGATAGGTGCTGACATGAAGGTAGAGCCCCAGTATACTGATCGCCATATTTATTGCCGCGTTGTACAATTTGCGTACGGATTTTTTGCGAGTCGTCATAAGATTCTCCCCGGATCAGGTTTTTCAAACGCTTCCCTATTGTATGAAACGCTTCCGGTTCGATAAAAGTTGGATATGTTCAAAATAAGATGCAATATCCGAGCCATGGGACGAATGAAGCGTAGGACAGGAAGTTGCCGCAGCGCAGGCACGGCGAATTCGAATATGATATGATAGAGCGTGATGGATTGGAATTGGAACGACTTGTTTTTGCATCGATATCAGACAAGGAAGTGTTGTCATGGATTTATTCAGTATCGGGCGTGAAGGGGACCGGGATTCCCGGCTGCTGGCCGATCGGATGCGCCCTTCGTCGCTGGATGAATATATAGGACAAGAGCATATTATCGGACCGGGCAAACTGCTCCGGCGGGCCATAGAGGCGGACCAGGTCTCGTCGATTTTATTGTACGGCCCGCCGGGATGCGGCAAAACAACGCTTGCGCATATCATCTCCCAGCAAACGAAGGGGCATTTTGTTCGGTTGAACGCGGTGGAAGCCTCGGTTAAGGACGTCAGGGAAGTCATTGAGCAGGCCCAGAGCAACCGCAGCCTGTACGGCACCAAAACGATCCTGTTCCTGGATGAGGTGCACCGGTTCAACAGCTCCAGACAGGACGCGCTGCTGCCTGCCGTAGAGAACGGCACGATTATATTTATCGGCGCGACGACCGAGAACCCCTTTCATTACGTCAACGGGGCCCTAATGAGCCGGTCCACTTTATTCCAGCTTCAGCCGCTGACCAAGGACCATTCCATGATCGCGATGCGGCGCGCGCTGACCGATCAAGACAAGGGTCTTGGATTCATGGATCTCAAGGCCGATGAGGAAGCGCTGGAGCACATTGCAGCCATGGCGAACGGGGATATCCGGCGTGCACTCAATGCGTTGGAGCTGGCCGCGATGACAACGCCGCCGGACGCAAGCGGTACGGTCCATATCACGCTGGAAGTGGCGGAGGAATCGATTCGCCGGCCTACCGTGCGTGCGGACGAGTCCACGCAGTATGATGTGCTGTCCGCCTTTCACAAGAGCATTCGGGGCTCCAGCGATGCGGCGCTGTTCTGGTTTTTGTATGCGGTCGAAAAGCTCGGAATGGACCCGATGGTGTTCATTCGGCGCCTGATCGCTGCCAGCAGCGAGGATATCGGGCTTGCCAATCCCCAAGCCATGGTGCAGGCGGTAAGCGCATTGGATGCGTACCGGAACAACGGCTGGCCGGAAGCCAAGCTGAACATCGCCCAGGCGATCCTGTTCGCCGTGGAGAGCCCGAAATCCGATGGCGTTGTATCCGCCATATCCCGCGCGATGTCCGCCATGGATGAAGTGAAATCGGCGGAGGTTCCGCTGCATCTGCGCGATGCGCATTACTCGGGGGCGGTGAAGCTGGGACATGTCGGCTACAAGTACCCGCACGATTATCCGGGCCATTACGTGAAACAGGAGTATTTGCCGAAGGAGATCTCCCGCCGAGTGTTCTATCAGGCCACGGAGCAGGGGAACGAAGCCAAGATCGCTCACAACCAGCGGCTGCGGCGCGAAGAATAAGGAACTTTAGCGAAAACGGTTCACGGCCGTTAGTTAAGTTAAATGGAGGAAATGAATGATGAAAACAGGGAAACAACGGTTTGTCATCCTGCTGCTGACCGCCGGCCTTATGCTGAGCGGCTGTTCGGGAAAAAGCGCCCAGGAGCAAGGCGTAAGTGGACAGGCAGCCGAGGCGGCGCATGAGCACGGACATCAGACGCAGCTGTCCAACGGGGATATCCAGGAGGCGACGGCTTCGATTGATGAGCTGCCGACCTTTTTGAAGAGCCAGACCAGCGAGCTCCAAACGATTTATGCTTTGTCCGCGCAGGTGAGTGATGTCCTGAAATACATTCCTTGTTATTGCGGCTGCGGGGAAAGTGCCGGTCATGAGAGCAACCTGAACTGTTTTATCGATGAGATTCAGGAGGACGGCACGGTGGTGTGGGACGATCACGGCACCCGCTGCGGGGTGTGTTTGGACATTGCCGTGGAATCTGCCAAAATGAGCAGCGAGGGCATGAGCTTAACGGATATCCGGACCGCGATCGACGAGAAATACAGCACCGGCTATGCCAAGCCGACGCCAACCCCGATGCCGCCTGTGGAAAGTTAAATTGTTATTGGTCAAACAAGAAGGTACCCGATGGTGATCCCAGGATCGCCCGAGGTGCCTTTTTTTGTAGGGCACTATCCCCTACGGGGTTAAGCGTAAGTGCAGCCCTATTCAATTTTAAAGACCGACCATCGTGATCTATATCACAGCATGAAACTATATATGGATGTAAATTGATAAAACAAAACTATATATAGTGTGTTAACGATATGGAGAAGAGGAGTTGTTCCTATTCATGAAGGTCATGAAGAGAGACGGATGCCTGGTGAAATTTGAGACAAGCCGGATCGTGGAGGCGGTGGATAAAGCGTTTATGGCGGTGGAGGGTGTTTCCCGCAAGGATGCTTCCTTGCGGATTGGAGATGAGGTTGCCCACGCCACTGCGGGGATGGAACAGGTTAGCGTGGAGGAGATACAAGATATCGTTGTGGAGCATTTGCAAAGCACGGGTTATCCCGAGGTAGCGGCTGCCTATCAACATTACAGGGAGGCCCGCGATCTGGAGCGGATGCGGCGGGGAGAGCTTTATAAGATCAGCAGGGATGTGATCGGGGTAACCGATTTGGACCTGCTGCGGGAGAACGCGAATCTGAACGGGGAATCCTTCAGCGGAAAAATGAGCCGGATCGGCTCCGAATACTCCAAATGGATGGCAAGCAAATTCATCCTCCCCACAGAGCTCACGAGAGCGGTGAGGGATGGGTATGTATACGTTCATGACCTGGACCAGTATGCGCTGGGAACGACGAACTGCATCTTCATCCCGTTCGGCCGGTTGCTGGCCAAGGGCTTCAATACCGGTAACGGATCGGTCAGGCCGCCGCAGAGCATCATGACCGCCATGGCGCTGGTAGCCATCATCTTTCAATCCCAGCAGAACAGCCAATTCGGCGGCGTGTCCGGCAGCAAAATCGATTGGGATCTCGCGCCGTATGTCGGCAAATCGTTTCGTCGGCATTTTCGCAAAGGGCTGGCCTACTTCGAAGAAGCGGGGCTGGGAGAGGATCGGCCGTATGAACGAGCTCTTGAGGATCACGATATATACATAGACAATGAGCAGCTGAAGGACATATACCCGCGAATCTATCATTACGCCTATAGCGAAACGGTGAATGAAGCAAAGCAGGCCGCGGAATCCTTGATCCATAATTTGAATACGATGAGCAGCCGGGCCGGCGGACAAATTCCTTTCACTTCGCTGAATTACGGCATGTGCACGTCAACCGAAGGAAGGCTGGTGTCCCACGCCCTGTTGGATGCCACGATGAAGGGGCTCGGCGGGGGAGAGACGCCAATATTTCCGCAGCATATTTTCCAGTGCAAGCAGGGGGTCAACCAGGCGAAAGGCGAGCCGAATTACGACCTGTTCCTGAAAGCCGTCGAGTGCTCCAGCCGCAGGCTCTATCCGAATTTCGTCAACGTGGACGCGTCGTTTAATCTCGTCTATTATAACCCGGGCGACCCGGACACGATTATTGCCACCATGGGCTGCAGGACCCGCACGATTTCGGACCGCTTTGGGCGAAACCGCCTGAGCGGCAAGGGCAACCTGTCCTTTAATACGATCAATTTGGTCCGGTTCGGGATTGAACATGGCATCGTCCAAGGGAAGCGGGAAGTGCCGGACCTGAACCGTTTTTATCAACAGCTGGATCATTACATGAGAATTGCGGTGGAGGGCTTGATTCACCGTTACGAGCTGCAGGCCGACCAACCGGCCAAAGCGTCCGATTTCATGATGCGGGAGGGCGTGTGGGAAGGCGGCGAGGCGCTGGCGCCGGAGGATAAGGTGCGCGAGCTGATCAAGCACGGCACCCTGGCGCTTGGATTTATCGGGCTGGCCGAATGCCTGAAGGCGTTGACCGGACGGCATCACGGCGAGGATGAGGACAGCCGCGGGCTGGGGATCGAGATCATCCGGCATATGCGCCGGTTTTGCGATGCAGCCGGTGAAAGGTATAACTTGAACATCACGCTGTTTGCCACGCCTGCAGAAGGGTTATCCGGGAAATTCACGAAGCTGGACCGGCAGACCTTCGGGGTGATCGAGGGTGTGACTGACCGCGAATATTACACGAACTCTTTTCATATACCCGTGTACTATCCGATGGCCGCCTACCGCAAGATCCGTTCCGAAGCTCCTTTCCATGAGCTGTGCAACGCCGGCGCGATTTCGTATGTGGAGCTGGACGGCAACGCAAGGCAGAATACGGCTGCTTTCCGGGATATCGTTCAGTTTGCCCTGCAGCAGAACATCGGATATTTCTCCGTTAACCATCCCGTCGACCGGTGCCCGGCATGCAACTACGAAGGCATTATCGGAAGTGCGTGCCCTGGATGCGGCGCCTTGGAGGCGGATGGAAACTTCCAGCGGCTGCGGCGGGTAACGGGATATTTAACGGGCAATTATACGGAGCGTTTCAATTCGGCCAAGCAGGCCGAGGTTCGGGATCGGGTGAAGCATTTGTGAATGTGTGCGGATACATCCCCGAGAGCATCAATGAAGGCCCCGGACTTCGTGCGGTTCTATTCGTGAGCGGCTGCCGCCATGCCTGCGCCGGATGTTTTAATACGGATTCCTGGGACTTTGAAGCGGGGAAGCCCTTTACCGAAGAAATGTCAGCGGCGATACTGCAGGATATCCTAGACAACCCTTTGCTGGATGGCGTGACCTTATGCGGTGGAGACCCCTTCTTCTCCCCGGAAGAATGTGCGGCATTCGTACGCAGGCTCAGGACCCTATGTCCCGCAAAAAACGTATGGGCCTACACGGGGTTCACCTTCGAAGCGCTGATGAGGCAGCCGAAGCTGCGCGAGTTGGCCCTGCTGTGCGATGTCATCGTTGACGGCAAATTCGAGTTGGAGCGCAGGGATGTCTCGCTTCCTTTCCGGGGCAGCTCGAATCAGCGTTTCATCGATGTAGCCGCCAGCATGGAGCAGGGAATTGCCGTGGAGTTTATTCTTCGCTAGCACGCAAAAAAAAGAGCACACGCTTTACGGAACATTCCGTATCAAGTGTGTGCTCTTCGCGTATCATTCAGCGGATTAATATGGAACTTTATCCGCCGTTTCGATCGTTCCCCCGCCAAGGCATTCGTCCCCTTGATAGAAGACGACGGCTTGTCCCGGCGTGATCGCTTTTTGCGGCTTCGCAAACGCGACATGAACGGTTCCGTCTTCGCGCGGGGTTATGGTTACTTCCTGGTCCGGCTGACGGTAGCGGAATTTGGCGGTGCAGGCGTAGGCGTCTTTGGGCATAGCGTCTTGTCCTGCAATCCAGTTCATTCCGGAGGCAACGAGTCCCGTCGAATACAAGCTCGGATGATCGCCTTGAACAACGTACAAAATATTGTTGGTCAAATCTTTGTCGGCTACGAACCAAGGCTCACCGGAGCCGGATCCGCCGATCCCGAGGCCTTGGCGTTGCCCCAGCGTGTAGTACATCAAGCCGTCATGGCGGCCCTTTACTTCACCGGTGACAATGTCCACCATATCGCCGGATTGGGCGGGGAGGTATTGTCCGAGGAACTCCTTGAAATTCCGCTCGCCGATGAAGCAAACGCCGGTGCTGTCTTTTTTCTTGGCGGTATACAGCCCGGCCTCCTCAGCTAGTCGGCGGACCTCCGGCTTCGGCAGATGCCCGATCGGGAACATCGCCTTGGAAAGCTGCTCTTGGCTCAGCGCATTGAGGAAGTAGGTTTGGTCTTTGTTGCTGTCCACACCCCGCAGCAGCCGGTACTGTCCGTCCTCCTCGATGACGCGGGCATAATGGCCGGTAGCGACGTAGTCGGCTCCCAAGTCCATGGCCTTGTTCAGAAATTCGCCGAATTTGATCTCGCGGTTGCACATGACATCGGGGTTCGGCGTTCTCCCGGCTTTATATTCATCGAGGAAATAGGAAAATACTTTATCGAAGTATTCCTTCTCGAAATTGACGGTATAGTAGGGAATGTCGAGCTGCTCGCACACGCGGCGCACGTCTTCAGCGTCCGCTTCGGCTGTGCAGTAGCCAAGCTCATCGGTATCATCCCAGTTTTTCATAAAGATGCCGATCACTTCATAGCCCTGCTGTTTGAGCAGGAGCGCTGTTACGGAGGAGTCGACTCCTCCCGACATGCCGACAACGATACGAGTGTTATGTTTTTCTTTTGACATCGTTATCACCATTTTCATATTGAATTGTGCCCATGGAGGTATTTTAACATATTGGAACAAGGTTCACACGCTTCATTTTGTCCACTCAGGGTGAACATTTTTCGAGTTTCCAGCTGGAATATTACCCATTGGGGTCCAGGATATGTTACGATAAGCAAGGGTAATGATCGGAATACGGAGAAAAATACAGGATAAGCTGCTTTACTCATGGATTATGCCGTATTTATCGCTCGCCCGCCACCTACAATTCATGTACAGGATGGACATAATATACAAATTACCGAAAGAGGTGTCACCTTTGAAGATATCAACAAAAGGAAGATACGGATTAACGATTATGATGGAGCTGGCCGCCAGGTTCGGCGAAGGGCCGACTTCGCTGAAGAGCATTGCCGAGAAGAACCAGCTGTCGGAACATTATCTTGAGCAGCTGATCGCGCCGCTGCGGAATGCGGGCTTGGTTAAGAGCATCCGCGGTGCATACGGCGGATATATCCTTTCCCGGGACCCGGCATCCATCACGGCAGGGGACGTCATCCGCGTGCTGGAAGGGCCGATATCCCCCGTCGATTTTACGGAAGAGGACGATCCGGCGAAGCGTGACCTCTGGCTCCGAATCCGCGACAGCATCGCTGAAGTGCTGGATTCCACGACGCTGGACTATCTGATCAATTACCATGAACAGTCTGCTGCAGACAACTATATGTTTTACATTTAAGGGTGACGACGGAGATGAAATCAGTATACTTGGATCATGCCGCATCAACCCCGGTTCATCCGGAGGTTGCGGAGCGGATGATGAATGTCATGACGAGCCAATACGGCAATGCTTCGAGCGTCCATGCTTTTGGACGGGAAGCGAAGAAGATCGTGAACGGGGCGCGTGATCGAATAGCGTCTTTGTTAGGATGCCATTCGGACGAGCTGGTGTTTACCGCAGGCGGGACCGAGAGCGATAACCTGGCTGTTCTGGGACTGCTGGAGTCCTTGGGCGCGGAAGGCAGACATGTGATTACGTCAGCGGTGGAGCACCATGCGGTGCTCCACACTTGCCATGAGCTGGAACGGCGGGGCTGCCAGGTTACCTATGTCCCGGTGGACCCTACAGGGCGTGTTTCTGCAGAGGACATTGCGGGCGCGATTCAGGACAACACGGCGCTGGTGACCATCATGTACGGCAACAATGAAGTAGGCACCGTTCAGCCGATCGCCGAAATCGGCGAGTTATGCCGGAGCCGCGGAATCGTATTCCATACCGATGCCGTTCAGGCATTGGGCTCGGAGGCGATCAACTGCCGCGAGCTGCCGGTGGATATGTGGAGCTTTTCCGCCCACAAAATCAACGGGCCGCAGGGCGTAGGCGCTTTGGTCGTCCGCAGGGGACTCAGCGTCTCTCCCCGTCTGTTCGGAGGGCTGCAGGAGAAGAAGCGCCGGGCCGGAACAGAGAATATGGCCGGAATCGCCGGTTTTGCGGCGGCAGTGGAATGGACCGTGCAGAATATGGATACGCGAATCCAGCATTATCGCGAACTGAGATCGACCCTCCTTGACGGGCTTCGTCAGGAGATTGGCGAGAATTCTTTTGTGATCAATGGAAACCCGGAACATCACCTACCTCACATCCTGAATATCAGCTTTCCCGGTGCCAATACGGAGACGATGCTGATGAACCTCGATATGGAAGGAATTGCGGCGGCAAGCGGTTCGGCTTGTACGTCGGGATCCCTGGAAATATCCCATGTACTCCGAGCAATGAAACTTTCTGACCCTGTTTTGCGCTCCGCGATTCGTTTTAGTTTCGGTTTGGGTAATACTACTCAAGAAATGGAGTACACTGCCCAAAAAATTGGAACCATCCTTAATCGGTTACGTAAATAGATGTTAAGGGATTTCTCCTTCTACGGAATAGGGGGTATGCGTTCGTCCATTTCATCCTTGGAAATTGCCCGTCGGTCAGCGTTTTTTGGGAACCGCGGTTGATTTCAAACCATGAAGGATGAGGAGGTGTCCACGGTTATGAAACTTCAAGAAATGATCGGACTGGCTGTATTCGACGTGGAGAACGGTAAGGAAATCGGCAAAATCCACGATTTTATACTAGATGAGAACTGGTTGATTACCGGATTGGAGCTTGAAGGCAAGGCTTTGTTTTCCTCGCATGTGAAAAGCGTCTCATGGGAAGATATCGTAGCCTACGGGGAAGATGCCGTCATGATCCGGAGCCAAGAGGCTGTCCGCAAATTGGGCGCCAACGATATACCGCTTACGTACCTTTTGGGCAAGCGCAAATTGAAAGAGATGCAGGTCCTGACAGAGGATGGTGTCCTGCTCGGTCGTATATCGGATGTTTATTTTGAGCAGGAACAGGGCAATACAATACTAGGGTTGGAAATATCCGATGGATTTGTCTCGGATTTGATCGAAGGTCGCAAATGGCTGCCTTGCACAGCGGAAATGGCTATCGGCGAGAGTGCCGTCATGGTACCCCCGATGAGCGAACAGCGTCTGGAAAAAGCCATTAATTCTGTGAACGGATAGGGTGAGGTAGGATGAAATGTCCAAACTGTAGTTCCAAAGATATCGGAAAAATCGGCTCCCACCAGTTTTATTGCTGGGGTTGCTTTATCGAATTGACGGTTAACGGAGAGAAAATGTCCGTATACCAGGTAGAAGAGGACGGCACGCTCAGCTCGCTGGATGATTTGTTCTTCGGCGATGACATGCAGCCGGATTTTCCTCAGATGCACGCGTCTTCCTGAAGAACGCGTACATAGCGTAAGAACAACGACTCCTTGCTTAAGGCCTGTGCGGCTGAATAGCAGGAGTCTTTTTCATTTTGGCCGGCGGAAATGTTAGTTTATTTCTGGAAGCTTGTACATATACTACAGGGTAGCTTTCGAAAAAAGGAGGGTGCCTGTGTGGAACAGCTAACCGAGAACAAATGGTTTCGGTTGTTGGTTTGGTTGATGCTTGGACTCATCTCCCTTTATTTTGTCTGGCTGCTGCGCCCGCTGTTTCTGGATGTCTATCGTTTTCTTAAGGCCGTCCTGGCGCCATTTTTGGTTGCCATGATCATATCGTATGTGTTGAATCCGATAGTATGCACGCTCTCTGACCGCAAAGTTCCGCGGAGCATTGCGGTGCTGCTCATTTATGCCGTCTTCCTGACTTCGCTGGCGGTCATTCTGATCAATATGATTCCGATGCTGATCCGGCAGCTGGAGGAGCTCAACGAGCACTTGCCTGAATTATCGATGAACGCCCAAAGCCTGATGACCAATCTGGACAGCAGGCTGCTGCCCCCGGGAGTAAGGACAGGCGTCAACAGCTGGTTCCTGCAGATGGAGTCGAGGCTGGCCGGTGGAATTTCGGATTTCATGGACAATATCGGCAACACCATCAACATCCTGTTTAATGTGTTAATTGTTCCGTTCCTGATCTTCTACATATTAAAAGATTTTGAGGTGTTCCAGCGAACCGCCGTATCCTATCTGCCGCGGAGCCGCCGGAAGTCGATTGTCACGCTGCTGAAAGAGATCGACACGGCCCTCGGGAATTATGTCCGCGGACAATTTCTGGTATGCTTGATCATCGGCGTTCTCGCTTATGTGGGGTACATGATCGTGGGCATGCCGTACGCGCTGCTGCTGGCCAGCATCGTGGCGGTGTTCAACATCATTCCGTATCTAGGCCCCTTTCTCGGGGCGGCTCCTGCGCTTGTGATGGCATCCACGATTTCCTGGAGGATGGTGCTGCTGGTGGCGGTGGTCAATATGGTCTGCCAGACGCTGGAGAGCAATGTCATCTCGCCGCAAGTGGTCGGCAAGAAGCTGCATATGCATCCGCTTCTGATCATATTTGCGCTCCTTGTCGGCGGACAGGTGGCAGGAACCGTGGGTCTGATTCTGGCTGTTCCGGTCTTTGCCGTCATCAAAGTGCTGCTGCAGCATGTTTTCGCTTATTATGTCAGGAAGAAATCCGGTTGACCCCTTCGGCCGATAACCAGGCATGTCCATGCATTGACAGATGGATTCCCCCTATATATACTTGAAATTAAACCTATAACCGTTAAAATCGATGACAAAATCGAGTAGGCTTTGTGCACCTTGCCCAGAGAACAGGTTCCTGCCCGGAGAATTTCCGGCTGGCTGCGAGAACCTGGAAGCGTCCCTAGCCGAATGCTAATTTTCGAGTGTGATTCAAATTCACCGGGCGGCTCCCGTTATCAAGCTGTTACGAGGCGATCGTCGTATTCGTCATCCAAGGAAGACATGCTGGAGGATGAATGGACGATAACCAGGGTGGTACCGCGAGAACATTCGTCCCTGAATTATATTCAGGGGCGTTTTTTGTGTTCGGATACAAATGATCGTATCCCTATATTACGACTGAAGGAAGTGTAGAGATGAAAGCTAGTGAGATCCGTTCCAAATGGCTAGAGTTTTTTGCAGAGAAAGGCCACAATATTGAGCCGAGTGCATCGCTTGTACCGCATAATGACCCGTCCCTGCTCTGGATTAATGCAGGCATGGCTCCGCTCAAGCCTTACTTCGACGGGCGCGTGAAGCCGGAAAATCCGAGAATTGCCAACTCGCAGAAGTGCATTCGTACCAACGATATCGAGAATGTCGGCAAGACCCGCCGGCACCATACATTCTTCGAAATGCTGGGCAATTTCTCCATCGGCGACTATTTTAAAGAAGAAGTGATCACCTGGGCCTGGGAATTCCTGACGGACAAAAAGTGGATCGGCTTCGATCCGGAGAAGCTGTCCGTAACCGTGTATCCGGAGGATGAGGAGGCCTATAAACTGTGGAACGAGAAAATCGGTCTCCCGAAGGAGCGCATCATCAAGCTGCAGGATAACTTCTGGGATATCGGCGAAGGACCATGCGGACCTTGCACCGAGATTTTCTATGACCGCGGCGAAGGATACGACACGGAGGCACCCGAATCCGAAATGTTCCCCGGCGGCGAGAATGAACGCTGGCTTGAAGTATGGAACCTCGTGTTCTCCCAGTTCAACCACAACAAGGACGGCAGCTACACACCGCTCCCGAACAAGAACATCGATACGGGTGCGGGTCTGGAGCGCTTTGCTTCCATTCTGCAAAACGTGGCTTCCAATTTCGATACCGACCTGTTCCAGCCGATCATTCAGAAGACGGCAGAGCTTGCCGGCGTAAAATACAACGAGAAGACGGAATACGATATCGCGCTGAAAGTCATTGCAGACCACATCCGTACGGTTGCATTCGCGGTAGGCGATGGCGTGCTGCCTTCCAACGAAGGCCGCGGCTATGTCATCCGTCGTTTGCTCCGCCGCGCGGTTCGTTACGGAAAGGTGCTCGGACTGGAAAAACCGTTCATGTATACCTTGACCGGAACCGTAGGCGATATTATGGGAGTTTACTACCCAGAGGTCGTTGAGAAGCGCGCCTTTATCGAGAAGGTCATTGCGACGGAAGAAGAACAGTTCCATAAAACGCTCTCGGACGGCTTGAACATCCTGGCTGACGTCAGCGCCGAAGCGAAGAAGCAGGGCAAATCCGTCATCAGCGGCAGCGACGCGTTCAAATTGTATGATACGTACGGCTTCCCGTTTGATTTAACGGAGGATTATGCGTCCGAACACGGATTGACCGTGGACCGCGAGGGCTTTGATGCCGCGATGAAGGAACAGCGTGACCGTGCGCGCGCAGCCCGTCATGAAACGGAAAGCATGAAGGTCCAAGGCGGCGTTCTTTCCGATTATACGGTTAAAAGTGAATTTGTTGGATATAATGACACCGTCAGCGAGGCGAAAGTGCTCGCCATTGTGTCCGGTGACAGCTTTGCGGACAGCGTCAGTGAAGGCGAGACCTGTCAGGTCATTCTGGACGTTACCCCGTTCTATGCGGAAAGCGGCGGCCAGGTCAGCGATCAGGGGATGTTGGAAGGCGGATCCGTGCGTGCCCGAGTGGAAGGCCTCTTCAAGGCTCCGCATGGACAGCATGTGCATTTCGTAACCGTCGAGCTCGGCGAGCTCAAAGTGGGCGATACGGTCAAGGCGCAGGTCGACACCGCCATGCGCAATGACATCGTCAAGAATCATACAGCGACTCACCTTTTGCATAAAGCCTTGAAGGAAGTGCTTGGCGATCATGTCAATCAGGCAGGTTCCCTTGTTGAACCGCAGCGTCTGCGCTTCGACTTCTCCCATTTCGGCAGCATTACGCAGGAGGAACTGGCCGATATTGAGCGCCGCGTGAATGAACAGGTATGGAAAAGCGTTCCGGTCGTTATCGAGCGCAAGGCCATTGATGAAGCGAAGGCGATGGGCGCCATGGCCTTGTTCGGCGAGAAATACGGCGATATCGTCCGTGTCGTTCAGGTCGGGGATTACAGCATCGAGCTGTGCGGCGGATGCCATGTGGACAACACGTCCCAGATCGGAATCTTCAAACTGCTTGGCGAGAGCGGCATCGGCTCCGGCGTTCGCCGCATTGAAGCCGTAACGGGACGTTACGCTTATGAGCATCTGGAGGGCCAAATGGACCTGCTCAAGCAGGCTGCCGGCTTGCTGAAGAGCAATCTTGCAGACGTGCCGAAGCGGATCGAAGGCCTGAACCAACAGGTGAAGGATCTTGCCCGGGAGAACGAGTCCCTGCAAGGCAAGCTGGGAGCCATTGAAGCCAGCCAGCTGACCGACAAAGTGAAGCAGGTCGGAAACACGTCGCTGCTGGCAGCCGAAGTACAGGCCGGCAGCATGGACGGACTCCGCGGCATCGCTGACGAATTGAAGGGCAAGCTGCCCGAGACCATTCTTGTGCTCGGCTCCAAAGCAGGCGACAAGGTGAATTTCGTCGTAGCGGTTCCGCAGGAGCTGGTGAAGCAGGGCTATCATGCCGGCAAGCTGGTTAAGGAAGTCGCATCGGTATGCGGCGGGGGCGGCGGAGGCCGTCCGGATATGGCCCAAGCCGGGGGCAAGGATGCTTCCAAGCTTGCCCAGGCGCTGCAGCATGCGGAGGACCTCGTAGCCCGGGGCGTGTAAACATGATTTGTCCAGATTGTGTACGGCAGGCGACCGTAAGCGGGAAGCGGCATTTGCTGTACACAATCCTGAATTTTTTGGAACACTCTCTAAATATTTCGCTTTGGATTTCCGTAGAGACTTAGGATTATGTTATGATATAACTAGATCAAGCTGGTAAATATTTATTCGACGAAGCATGGTAAACATGTTCTTTGAAGAAGCGAGGTGTGTCACACATGGACTCCATGGATAAGACAGTCAAGTTCAATGTAAAAGGTGATGAAAAGGAGGCTTCCGCCCAGGACATTCTACTTTCGGTGTACGATTCGCTGGTAGAGAAGGAGTACAATCCGATTAACCAAATCGTAGGGTATCTTTTGTCCGGGGATCCCGCTTATATACCTCGGCACAATAATGCCAGAAGTTTGATCCGGAAAAAAGAGCGAGATGAATTGATTGAAGAACTGGTCCGGTTCTACTTAGCCAGTCACCGTTAGGAGCACACAGGGATGAAGAAGATCATGGGATTAGATTACGGGGACCGCAGAATCGGTGTTGCCATCAGCGACGTGTTCGGATGGACGGCCCAAGGGGTTGAAGTTATCGAACGCCGCCGCGACGAAGGCGAGCTGGACAGAATTGCCGCACTCGTCAAAGACAACGAGGTCGGCGAGATTGTGGTCGGCCTGCCTAAGAATATGAACGGCACGATTGGTCCGCGGGGCGAAATCTGCATGGAATTCGCAAACACGTTGCGAGAGTCCCTATCCTTACCCGTTCACCTTTGGGATGAACGGCTATCAACAGTATCCGCTGAAAGGACATTGCTTGAAGCCGATGTCAGCCGAAAGAAGCGAAAACAGGTTGTAGATAAAATGGCGGCAAGCTTGATTTTGCAAAACTACTTGGATTCTAAAAGGTAAAGGTGAGGGTGATTACAATGGCTAATGAGCATATTGGTATGGAAGAAGAACCGGAAATTATTTATATTCCCGACGATGAAGGCAACGAGGAAGAGTTCGAAGTCATCATGAAATTCGAAGTGGATGGCTCGGATGCCAAATATATGATGGTCGTACCAAGGGAGTCTGCAGAAGAAGAGACTGACGAGGTTTACGCCTTCCGTTATGAGGAAGACGGAGAAGACCTGAAACTGTTTATGATCGAAGACGATGAAGAATGGGCCATTGTTGAAGAAACCTTCAATACGCTCGTGGAAGAGCTGGACGGGAGAGACGAATGATGTCTGATTTTTCGGTTGAGAATATCGTATGGACCCAAGCCCTTAAGGAAGCATTCGGTGAGAGTGTTGAGCTTGAGGACGATAAAGGCCATCTCGAGGTTTATGATATTGCCGCCGAATTTGAAGTGGATGGTCAAGGGTATGCCATTCTGGTTCAGCCGGACCGCACCGATGAGGAGTACGAGGTTCTCCGGATCGTGAAGAATGCGGATGGCGGATTGGAGCTGGCCACCATTGATGACGACGAGGAATGGGAGAATGTGTCCGAGCTCTACGATGAGCTGACGTTTCCCGAGGGAGACGAGGACTAAGCTCCCTCCTGCAGGAGCACATGCTTAATTTTCAAATGAAAGTTCAGGAAGGGGCGGAGCTGTCCGCCCCTTTTGGTGTGAAGGGATGAGTAGATTGAAGAAACTGGCAATAGCAGCATTGGTTCTGATCCTCATTGCAGGCGGGGCCGTATTCTACGTATGGAATGGTTTACAACCCGTTCAGAGCTCGGAAACTCCCGTCGAATTCACCGTGGAGTCCGGCATGAGCACATCCTCTATCGCCGATCTGCTTGAGGAAAAGGGACTGATCAAAAATGCTCTTATACTTAAAGGTTATCTGAAGCTTAGCGGCGAAGGCAGCCGTCTCATGGCTGGAACCTATGAAGCAACGCCGGGCACTCCCTTCCAGGAGCTGTTATCCAAGATGAACAACGGCGAAGTGAAGCCTGAGGAAATGGTCCGTTTCACGATCCCCGAGGGATATACGATCCTTCAGATGGCGGAAACCATCGCTCGCGAGAGCGGCATCGACGAGAAGGAGTTCCTGGAGGTTGTGGATCAGCCATCCGGCTGGAGTGTGCCCATAACGGAAGAGATTCCCGCAGAAGCAAATCTGAGGCATCATCTGGAGGGCTACTTATTCCCGGCGACCTATGAACTGCCGAAGAAGGATCTAACGGCAAAAGGCATCGCAGAGACCATGCTGAAGGAAACCGAGAAGCGTTTGGCTGAAATTCCGGATTGGGAGAGTCAGCTGGAGGCGCGAGGCGTGACGTTTCATGAGCTCATGACCATCGCTTCGCTGGTGGAGCGTGAAGTGGTTGCGGACCAGGAGCGCGCCCTGGTAGCCGGCGTGATTTATAACCGGCTGGACGAGGATATGAGGCTTGAAATCGATGCGACCGTTCAATATCTGTTAGATAAGCCGAAGGAGCGGCTGCTTTACGCCGACCTGGAGGTCGAGAGCCCGTATAACACTTATCGTCAAAAGGGACTTCCGCCGGGGCCTATCTCGAGCCCGAGCCTGGAGTCCATTCAGGCAGCCCTGAACCCGGAGAAATCCGATTATTTGTTCTATGTGACGAAGAAGGACGGTACGCAGGAACATCTCTTTGCCAAAACGTACAAAGAGCATTTAAAAAACATCGAAGCCAGCAAAAAGATGGCACAACAATAATATGACGTGTTCAGCAAGTCCGATTGCGGCAGGCAGGCGACGCCTCAGCACTACGGCATGAAAGAGGCTTGTTGAACAACCTCTAATAGGGAGGAAATCATCATGAGTATCAAACCTGAATTATTGGCGGCGGCCGGCTCCGTGGCCGATGCTGCTGCTTACCTGGAAGCCGGAGCCGATGCGCTGCTTGTCGGCGAAGACCGCTTCGGCATGAGATTGCCCGGCAGTTTGACCCTGGACGAAATTGCGCAAGTCGTGCAGCTTGCTCACGGGCAAGGGAGCAAAGTCTACGCAAGCTTGAACAACTTAATGACCAATGATTTGCTGCCGGAGCTTCCTGCTTATGTTAAGGCGCTCGGAGACATCGGAGTGGATGCGGTGGAATTTAACGATCCCTCGGTGCTAACTACCGTAAAAGACTTGGCTCCGCAGTTAAAGCTCCACTGGAATGCGGAAATGACCGCCACCAACTATTCAACGGCCAATTACTGGGGAAGCAAAGGCGCCTCCCGGGTTATTTTGGCGCGTGAATTGAATATGGACGAAGTCACGGACATGAAGCCGCAGCTTCAGCTGGAAGCGCAGGTCCAGGTCCACGGCATGACCAACATCTATCACTCCAAGCGGCGCCTGGTGAACAGTTACATGCAGCAGCAGGGCAGACCGGTCAATGACGGCAGCCTGGGCAAAGAGCGAGGCCTGTTTCTCATCGAGGCCGAACGCCAGGACGAGAAATATCCGATCTATGAGGATATCAATGGCACCCATATCATGAGTTCGGAGGATATCTGCATTCTGGAGGATCTGCATCTGCTGATGGCAGCAGGCGTGGACAGCTTTAAGGTGGAGACGCTGCTGAAGCCGCGCCATTACAATGAGGTTGTAATTCGAACTTATCGTAAAGCGATCGATCTCTACGCTGCAGACGCTTCAGCTTATGCATTTCAGGAAGAGTGGATGGACGGAATCCGCGCGATTCAGGATCCGGAACGCGAATTGTCGTTTGGATTTTTCTACAAGGAACAAGTTTATTAAGGAGTGGACAGCATGGAAGCAATGGCACAGCCAAAATACAAAGGCAAACGCTATCGCCTGGACAAGCCGGAATTGCTCGCCCCGGCCGGTAATTTGGAAAAACTGAAATTTGCGGTGCATTATGGCGCCGATGCGGTATATATCGGAGGGCAGAAATACGGCCTTCGTTCGAATGCGGACAACTTCAGCTTCGAAGAAATGAAAGAAGGCGTGGAATTCGCCAAGAAATACGGCGCGAAGGTGTTTGTGGCCACCAACATTTATGCGCATAACGAGGACATCGAAGGCATTGAATCCTACCTGCGAAGCCTGGAAGAAGCAGGCATAACAGCGATCATCGCTGCCGATCCGGCGATTATCGAGGTTGCCAAGCGCGCTGCGCCTAAACTTGAAGTACATCTGAGCACGCAGCAGTCCACGCTCAATTGGCAGGCGGTGAAATTCTGGAAGGACGAAGGATTGCCGCGGGTCGTACTGGGACGGGAGACAAGCCTGGAGGAAATCGCAGCGATTAAAGAGAATGTTGACATTGAGATCGAAGCCTTTATCCATGGAGCAATGTGCTCCTCGTTCTCCGGTCGCTGCGTATTGTCCAACCATTTTACGGACCGTGATTCGAACCGGGGCGGATGCTGCCAATCCTGCCGTTGGAAATATGATTTGTTCGAGGATGGAAGAGAAGAGCAAGGTCATTGGGTGTCGGAAGAGCAGCAGCTGATGGAACAGCCTGCCCCTGCTCCATCCCCGTTCAAACCGGGCGTTACCCAGATCCCGCTGTTCCAGCCGGAAGATAATCAGTTTACGATGGGGTCGAAGGATCTCTGCATGCTGGAGCATATTCCGGACCTGATCGAGGTCGGAATCGACAGCTTCAAGATTGAGGGACGGATGAAATCGATCCATTACGTTGCGACCGTGGTCAATGTGTACAGACAGGCGATTGATTCTTACATGGCCAACCCTGAGCATTATGTATTGAAGCCTGAATGGATCGAGGAAATTAATAAAGCGGCCAACCGACCGCTGAATACCGGGTTTTTCTATGATACGCCGGACCATGAGGATCATATTTATGAACCGGAAGAGAAGGCGGTCCCTTATGATTTCGCCGGATTGGTGATGGAATATGACGAGCGCTCGGGAACGGCCGTCATCCAGCAGCGGAACCACTTTAAGCCTGGTGATGAAATCGAGTTTTTCGGGCCGGAAGGGACCTTCTTTAAGCAGACGGTAGGGCCTATCCAGGATGAGAATGGAAGCGAACTGGATGCAGCTCGCCATCCCCTTCAGCTCATTCGCATGAAGGTGGATCAGCCGGTGCGTCATTTTGATATGATGCGAAAACGCAAAGGATAACAAAATATAGTTCTATGGAACTACACAATTGAGAATCCGGGTCTGTGGATGGACCTTGGATTCTTTTTGTTTGCAAAAAAATTAGGATTTAAGAATTATTTTTTTGCGAAAACCCAAAGGAAAACACCCCCAATTGTCGAAATAAAGAATAACGAATACGTTTCAGGGGATTGGACCGGCGTATTAATAATATGATTGTGGTAGGTGAACAGCTAATGTCAGAAGTTGAGCAGCATGATAAGAAACCGAAAAAGGACAAGAAGCCCGGAGGAAACAAAGAGAAAAAGAAAACGCCTTCGGCATCATCAGGGATACATACTGCCAAGTCGTTCGTTTCTAACATGGGAACGGCCATAAGCCGGATGCCGATGAACCCGGCAAAATCCGTCGGAATCCGGTTGTTCCTGATCTTTTTGTCAGCCATTGTATTTTTTGTGATCGTCCTGGGTTATTTGTCTTACAACAAGGCAAAGGACACGATTGAGAAGAATGCTGCAAACGGCAATCAGCAGACGATTATCCAAACCTCCGAGAAAATCGACATCATTCTGGATAAGTACGAGAATGCCGGCAGACAAATCTTCTATGACATTGAATTGCAGAAGTTGTTGTCCGAGTACACGGATAAGAAGTTAAGCGAGTACGATGCGTTTACGGTGGAGCGGACCATTCGCGATAAGCTATCCAATCAGATTACGTCGGACTCGGCCATTAGAGCCATTTATTTGATCCCTTCCAAGGGAGAGAAGATCATATCCGCAGGACAATCCTCGGAATCCTCCAAAACCGTCCTTGAGCAAAGCTGGTACGCCGAACTGAAGGAAGGCGACAAGAAGATTATGTGGCTGCCAACGATGCAGAACAGCGGTGCTCCGTATTTCACGATTGCCCGCTCCTTGGGTTCCATGAACGACCTGACGTCTACGTATGTCGTCATGTTTGAACTGAACGCCTCGGTGCTGGATGCCCAGCTGAAGGGAATTAACCTTGGCGAGAACGGCCAACTGCAATTGATCAGTCCTGAAGGCATCGTTGTTTCCTCCAGCGATTCCTCCATCGTGGGATCGGAAACCGCTTGGACGTTTGCGAAAGAGTTTCCGGCCGACACCAAAACGGATGACGTAAGAACGAAGGATGAGGAAGGAAGAAATGTACTGGCGGTTTATAATACGCTGAGCACGAACGATTGGAAGCTCGTAGGCTCTGTCCAAACCAGCGAGCTCACGAAGGATGCCTCCAGCATACTGGTCATCACGCTGATCGTGGCAGCCATCGACGTTATTTTTGCCATTCTGATCGGTATTTGGATGGTAAGAATGATTGCCCGTCCGATAGGCAAGCTTAACCTGCTGATGAAGGAAGGCGCTAAAGGGAATTTGAATGTTCGTACAGACCATAAGAGCCAGGACGAAATCGGTCAGCTTTCGGCCAGCTTCAACGATATGATGGAGCAGATTACCGGACTCGTGCAGCAAACGAGCAATACCGCCCAGGAAGTGCTTCGAACGGCTGCCGAATTAAGCGATGCCTCGAAGAAGACGGCGATTTCGGCCAAAGAAATTGCCGTAGCTACCGAGGAAATTGCGAACGGAGCAAGCAGTCTGGCGGTTGAAGCAGAGCGCGGCAGCGATCTGACTAATAACATCTCGAAGCAGATGCAAATCGTTGTTACGGCTAACGAAGAGATGGGCAAATCGGCCCGTCACGTAGAAAGCTCCAGTGAGCTGGGAACGAAGCATTTGAGCGACTTGCTGGATAAGACCCATCAGACCGAGGATATGACACGCTCGATGATGCATAAGGTTGATGGCTTGAAGGAAACGACATCTTCGGTTGCCAAAGTGCTTGATGTGCTTCAGAACATCACCAAGCAAACGAACATCCTCTCCTTGAATGCAACGATCGAAGCGGCCCGTGCCGGAGCAGCCGGTAAAGGCTTCATGGTCGTGGCCGATGAAATCCGCCAGTTGGCAGACCAATCCAGGCAATCCATCGATATGGTCAGCCAAATTACGGACCGCATCATGGCCGAGATGAACGAAACCGTGCAGGTACTGCTCGATGCGAACCCGCTCTTCAAGGGTCAGATGGATGCCGTTAAGGAAACGAACGATATCTTCGTATCCGTTCAACAGCAGATGGTAGAATTTATCGATCGCTTGGATTCCGTCACGCATTCGATTGATGAGCTGAATGAATCTCAAAATGTACTTTCGGAAGCGATGAGCAATGTGAGCGCGGTAGCCGAAGAATCCTCCGCAACTTCGGAAGAGGTGGCTTCTCTCTCCACAGAGCAGCAAAGCGTCAGCAGTCAGCTGGTTAATCTGTCAACACAGCTTGAGAATGTATCGAATGAGCTGAAAGAGACCTTGTCTCGTTTTAGATTATAGGAAGTTGTTTCATAGGCTGTTCCATCCGTTAAGCGGGTAGGAGCAGTCTTTTTTCTGTTACGGATAAAAATGGCTTTCAGAGGGTATCATAACGGAGAATATGGTTGAAGGAGTCGAGGTCACATGAAGACGAAGCAGCCTGGCCAAACGCCTGAATTCCTGTCAACGCACCTAAAGGAAAACCTGGAAACATTAAGTCTGTTGCTCAATGACCCCAGCGACCTCACCACGAAAGTGCTTCAGGTTGGGGGCAGTTCATACACCTCAGCCATTGTCAGCCTGGAAGGATTATCCGATCAGTTGTTGATTAAGGAGCAGATTATCCAGCCGATTCAGCATAACCCGGAGCAATACGCGTCATCCATGAAGGATGTGCGGAATGTTCTCCATGAAATCGAGAATCGGATGATATCCCTCCAGATCACCAACCGAACGAGACGCTGGGATGAAGTCATTCCGGTCATTCTTTCGGGCGATACGATTCTTATGCTGGAGGGTTCGGATGAGGTCCTGCTGATCAAAACCCGCAAATGGCCGGGACGGAGCATTGAGGAGCCTCAAACCGAAGCGCTGGTGCGCGGCCCGAGAGTAGGATTTACGGAAAGTATCTACACCAACATCTCCCTGCTGCGAAGACATATTCGCGAGCCCAACCTGACGATTGACCCCCATACCATCGGCAGGCGATCGAACCAGTCGCTTGCGGTCGTCTATATTAAAGGATTGACGAATCCGGAGCTGATCGAAGAAGTCAACCGCCGGCTGAAGTCGCTGGATCTCGACTATGCCCCTGAATCCGGGACGGTGGAGCAATGGATCGAGGACAGCTTTTTATCGCCGTTTCCCCAGATCCTCAATACCGAGCGACCGGATAAAGTCACTTCCGCCCTGCTGCAGGGAAAAGTAGCGATTTTGCTGGACGGTACCCCTTTTGTGCTTCTGCTTCCGTTTACTTTCATTTCCCTGTTACATTCCCCGGAGGATTATTACGAACGATGGAGCATTGGCTCGCTGATACGTTTGCTGCGTCTTGTGGCCATCGGAATTACCTTGTTTCTTCCCGCGCTGTATATTGCCATCCTGTCTTTCCATCCCGGCATGATCCCGTTTAAGCTCGTATTCTCGATTGCTGCTTCACGGGAAGGGGTGCCCTTTCCTGCAGTGATCGAAGCCTTACTGATGGAAGTTACACTGGAATTGCTGCGCGAAGCGGGAATTCGCCTGCCGAAACCGATAGGTCAGACAATCGGCATTGTCGGAGGACTTGTAATCGGGGAGGCTGCGGTTCAGGCGGGGATCGTGAGCCCGATTATGGTCATCATCGTGGCACTGACAGCCATATCCTCCTTTGCCATTCCGTCTTACAGCGCAGGCATTTCTTTTCGAATGCTGCGCTTTGCGATCATGATTGCTGCAAGCTTTCTGGGACTGTATGGAATTGTGCTGACCTTTATCATGATCTGTATTCACTTGATGAGGCTGCACAGCTTCGGAATCCCTTATCTGAGTCCCATTGCCCCCTCTGTTCAGCACGATTGGAAGGATATGTTTATCCGCGTGCCGGTGACTTGGCTTACGCTCAGACCTTTATTTATGAAGCCCCAGGATATCCATCGGGCAAAAAAGCGGTGATTCGTAATGAACCTTAACCAACGAAGCAGTCAAACGATCGGCAGAAAAGAGATTGTTTACTCTGTCAGCAATATGATGATTGGACTCGGAATCCTCACGCTCCCCCATACGATTGCTAAGAAGACCCAGTTCTCGGATGGCTGGATGCCGATCATTCTCGGCGGCATGATCGCATTTGTATTTGCTTGGGCCATCGGCGTATTGGCTTCGAGGTTTCCCGGTAAAAACTATCATGCAATGGCCTCGATGATTTTGAGCCGAAAAGCAGCCCATGTGTTGACGCTGTTAATGAGCCTCTACTTTCTGTTATTTGTCAGTTACCAAGTGCGCGGCGTTTCTACGATATCGAGGCTGTATTTATTCGATAACACGCCGGAGGAAATCATCGGGCTGGTTTACTTGCTGGTATTAATCTATGCCGTTGCCGGCCCAAGCATCGCTTTGGTGCGCTTGAACCTGATTTTTTTTCCCATCGTTATCACGATTTTGCTGCTGATCGTCCTCTTGAATCTTGGAAGCTTAAACATGCACTTTCTGCTGCCTGTGTTTAAAACGGACTGGAGAAGAATCGTTGCCTCTTCGAAGGATACCGTATTCTCGTATCTAGGACTTGAGATCATGCTGTTCTACAACATCTATGTCGCTAGGAAAAGCAAGCTTCCAGGCTCTATCTTACGCGGGCTGATGATACCAATCTGCGTATACTTTGTTGTTTTCGTGTTTGTCATTGGCGTTTTTGGACCGATGGTGGTTTCCAATACGCTGTATCCGTTAGCCGAATTGGCCAAAGAGGTTGAAGTTCCGGGAGGAATATTCGAACGGTTTGAATTTTTCTTTTTTGTCATCTGGTTGATGACATTGTTCAGCACGAATGCGATGGCGTTTGACGTGGCTTTATTGGCGCTGGAATCCGTATTCCCTAAACATCGAAGATTTACGATGATCCTTGTTCTGGCACCGATACTGTTCATCCTCGGTTTATTGCCGAGCACGCTCCGAGAACTCAACGTATTTGCGGAATGGATCAGTTATATGGGGGTCGGATCCGCATGGGTGCTTCCGGCACTGCTGCTCTTGATCGCTAAAGTTCGGGGGGTGAAGGGGGATGGCTAGAAAACTCCGGATGCTCCTGGCGCTCCTGCTGTTATGGCCGACAGCGGGCTGCTGGGACCGCATCGAAATCGAGGAGCGGGGATTTGTAGTCGGCACGGCTCTTGACGCGGCAGAGGAAGGACAAATTAAGCTTACGTTTCAAATTGTCGTGCCTACGCAGATGAAAGGCTCCAGCGGCCAAAAGAGTGAGGGAGGGAGCCCTTTTATCAATCTGTCCTCAACCGCGAGCAGCGTATTCAAAGCCGCGCGGAAGATGTCGAATGAGATCAGCCGCTCTCCTTACCTGGCCCATAATCAAGTGATCATTATCTCCGAAGCGCTGGCCGGAACGGAGCACGTAGGCGATGTACTGGATTTGTTTGTCCGGGATCCGGAGAACCGGCGAGCTTCCAATATTATGGTCGCTGAGGGAGAGGCGAGCAAGATCCTGGAGATCCATTCAAAGATTGAAACCTTGCCTGTGCAGTACATTCGTTCAACGCAAGAAAATAAGGACAAAAGCGAATCCATCACGCCTCCAACGAATATGGGGGAACTGCATCATTTCCTGTTGTCCAAGTCGAGTTATGCGCTGCCCCGGGTATCGATCACGCAAGACGACAGAGTATCCACCAGCGGCGCAGCTGTGTTTAACGGCGAGAACTACAGGTTCATGGGATTCCTGGACAACGATGAAACCACGGGCCGGAACATGATGCAGGGAACGGTAAAAACCGCATCCCTGGAACTGGTCGTTCACGGCAAACAGCTCGTTTATGAAGTCAGGGAATTCAACCGGATCATTCGAGTCCATCTGGACGATCGCGGACTTCCCGAGTTTGACGTTGAAATTTCGGTCAGAGGCAATATTGGGGAAGCTGAGCTGGAAGAGAGCGAAATCGTTCGCGAACTAAACGGGGAGATCAAACGCAAGGCGGAGGAACGGATCAAGGAAATCGCAATGGATGTCATTCAAAAGGCCCAGAACGATTATAAATCGGACTTTTTGGGCTTCTGGAAGAAATGCCAAGAGCAGGAGTACGAAACATGGAACCGTTACAAGGACGACTGGGACCGAGGTCAAAACATTTTTTCGCAATGCAAGATCCATGTGCACGCAGACGCAAGAGTCCGGACCATTGGAACCATTACCGGGACGGAATAAGGAAGGCAGGTTGATGGAATTCATGGATTATCGCTACGATATTTTGTTAAATCCGCTTGTCGTGATTGGTATACTGCTGCTCATCATCGTACCGTTGACCTTATTCCAAACAAACCGGTATCTGCACAAATATGGGGATCCGCCCTGGAAGCAGCCGGAGAAACCGGATGATGGTGCAGAGAGAAGCGAACATGATTGAGTCAGGTTCCATATGGAAATAATAAGGAAACAAAGACTCAATTGGAGGAGCGGAACCATGAGGCTAATCCGCAATAAGCGAATTACATACGGATGGCTGATTTTGACGGTATTGATTGCCATTTTGACGATGCGCCTTGCCTGGGTGCAGCTCGTGATGAAGCATCAACGGGTCCCCGGAAGCCGGCACACAATGGTTGAGGCATCGCTTATCCAGCGGGAACGGGGCATCGTGCTGGATTCGGGCCGCGGACATTTTACGGATCGCAACGGAAAACCGCTCACAGGCAATTTGATCTGGACCGCCGTATTGTTTCCGGCCGGCGAGAAGGAGCTGAGGGGCGCCCATCATCAGGTTGCCAAGCTGGCCCGCATCCTGGGAACGGACACGAATCAGTTGCTGCAAATCTGGGGCAAGCTAAAGGAGCCGCAGCTATGGCATGGAGCGGATTCCCGCATTCCACGTTCCTTGTCCAAGGAGCAGATCGAGCAGATTCGCGAGCTTGAGCTCCCCAAACTCAAGGTTCTTCCTTATGAGCAGCGGTACGGTAACCGCCAATCGGGCATGCAGTGGCTTGGTTTTGTATCCGGCCAGCGTAAGGAAAGCCTGTTCTTTCAGGATTATCCGGAGATTTCGGGAACCAGCGGCCTGGAGAAGACGATGGATTCGCTGATCCGGGGTGAAGGACCTACGATCGTCTATTTTCCGGTAAACAGCACGAATGATGTAATTCAGGATATGAAGCCGATGGTGAAGGCGCCGGACAATCGGTACTATCCGTTACGGGTATCCACAACGATAGATATCGATATTCAGCGGGGGATCGAGGCCATCACGGATAAAGCGGACATGAAAGAAGGAGCCGTTGTCGTGCTGGATGCACGCAATGCCGATATCGTGGCGATGGTATCCAGACCGTTTTACAATCCGGAGCAGATACATCCGAAAGACGGTCAGTGGGAGAATCGCGGATTGAAAGCGGCCACGCCAGGCTCCGTGTTCAAGCTTGTAACGGCAGCGGCCATTTTGGAGAATGGTCTCAGCTCGCCAAACGAACATTTTCATTGCGATGGGGAATTTGGCAAGTTCGGATTGTCCTGCTGGAAAAAGGGCGGGCATGGAACGATTGATCTGCGCGAGGGCTTTGCGGAATCCTGCAACGTCGTATTTGCCACGCTTGCGGAAAGATTAACCCCACAGCAAATAACCTCAGCGGCATCCGCGCTGGGCTTTGGGCAAAGCGTAGGCTGGCAATCACAGCAGTTTTTAGGGCTTCGCTCATTTGCACCGTTGGATCATGAAGAGAAGGGGACGGTCTTTTCCAGCTCCGCAGATGCCTCCGATGCAGGCGTGAGAGTGCAGACAGGCATAGGCCAACGGGACGCTGCCGTATCCCCGCTCCAAGCCGCTAATGCGATGGTGACGCTGCTTCATGGCGGAGTGAAGACCAAGCCGCGTATTGTGAAGCAGATTCGGTACGCGAACGGCCAGTTGCTTCAGGATACAAATCCGCTGTACGAACGCCCATCAGAAAACGGTATTTCCCGGGAAACCTCTTCGATCCTGCTCGAATGGATGGAGGATGTCGTTCAACAGGGAACAGGAAGCTCTTTGAGTCATCGGAAATGGACCCTTGCAGGCAAATCGGGAACCGCTCAGGTCAAAGTAAAGGGCCGCGCCCGAAACAACCAGTGGTTTGTCGGGTACGGCCCGGTGGAGAAGCCACGTTATGCGGTGGCAGTATTGGTGGAGAATCGGAGCACGAACAGCAGCAATCAGGCAACCGAAATATTCGGTCAGGTCTCCGATTTCTTGGCCTCGGTTGAAGCGGGCTCCGGCTCCGCGTAAGAGCGGGACATATCCCAAGGGGACACATCGAATTCTTCGCTCGGCAGATGAATCCACTGCTTCAGATATCCCTGCGCAAGCAATTCTTTGATGAGAATCAGCAGGATGGGAGCCAGAATCAAACCGGCAACCCCAAATATCGACAGGGAGATCATCATAAAGGACAGCATCAGAAAGGCGGAGGATACGCCGATCGAGTTTCCCGTAATTTTAGGCTCGAGCAGCTGTCTGGAAATGACCACCACGGCAAGCAGAACGATCAAGCCGATCGCAAGCCCGGTGTTGCCTACAATGAACAAATAGGTGATCCACGGAATAAGAATAACGGGAACCCCGAGCAGCGGCAATACATCGAATACGGCGCAGATAAGCGCAACGGACAGGGAATTGCCCGTACCTAATATCAAGAGTCCTATGTATACAATGACAAAGGTGATGCTGACCAGCTTCATCTGGGCTTTAATATAAGAGCCGATTGCCTTGAATACATTGTCCTTCAGGAAAACGAAAGCCGTCTTGAGCGTCTTCGGCGTCTTGTCCTTGGCGATTCTCCGCCAGCTGCCGATTTCCGTGCTCAGGAAGAAGGCGAGGATAATCGCAACCCCGAAATTCGCGATGAACGAGGAGAACGACCCCATAAATCCAACGATGTAACGGAAGAACGACTCTGCAGCGCCCTGGGCAAAGGTGGTAATGTCTTGGAAGTAACCGTTCAGGCGGTCCGTCAGATCCGGCGGCAGCGCGTCGAGCTTCGTCTGCAGGAACATCAGGGTTTCCGAGAAATGTTTCTGGATCGTTTGGGTGTAAGCCGGCAAATTATCCTGCAGATTCATGAATTGCGATACGATGAGCGCTCCGGCTCCAAACAGGATGCCAAGGATGACGAGCAGGAAGAGCAGAACGGATATCGCGGCGGCGAAAGGCTTCGGAAGCCCCCTGCGGTGCAGGAATTTGGAGAAAGGCTCAATAATCAGGAAAACGAGGAAAGATAAAAACACCGGAGCCGCAATCTGGTAAAGCTTACTGAATATGAGCATGATCAAGTAAACCGTAAGCACGATTAAACCTATATCGAAGGCGGTTCTCCAATATTTTTTATACAAGGGAAGCATAGTGGGATATCGGCTCCTTTATACTTTATTGATAGATATCATTGTACACGATTTGCGAAAAAAAAGCCTATTTCTTTAAGTGCTATGATAAAATAATAATAGTGTCTTCATTAGAAAAAGAAATAAAAAGCGGGGAGTTAGCATGCAAACGTTACTGCTATGGTTGTTTTACCTTTCATCTTTTTATGCATTCATTCCCGGCATCCTGACCCGGATATTCGGTTTTCGAGTATTTCGCAGGGGAACAGGCTTGGAAGACTTCGCCTTAACCTTTGATGATGGTCCTGATCCGTTCTATACGCCAAGACTGCTGGATCTATTGAAGCGGTATAATATGAAAGCGACTTTTTTTCTGGTCGGTTCCCATGCCGAGAAGCATCCGGAAGTCGTCAAACGCATTCATAGCGAGGGTCATCTGATCGGGATTCACAACTATGTTCACAAGAGCAATTGGTTAATGCGACCCGTGACCGTCCGCAAGCAAGTCAAGCGCACGGACGATATCATCTACGCCATAACCGGCGAGCGCTCGCGATATTACAGACCGCCTTGGGGAATCGTGAATTTATTCGATTTTGCCAAGAATACCGGCTGCCGCATCATCTTATGGTCCTCGATGTTTAATGATTGGCGAAGCAAGATCGGCGCTGACAAGCTGACTCAGCGTATGCTGGCCAAGCTGAACGGCGGCGAGGTTATGCTCCTCCATGACTGCGGTACGACGATGGGAGCGAACCCCGATGCGCCGGAGCAAATGCTGATTGCCTTGGAACGCGTACTGAAAGTCGCAGAGCAGAAGGGAATGAGAAGCATCCGAATCGACGACATGATGGCTAAGGAAAGCAAAGCGAAAGCGAAGAAGCTGTCTCCTCTCAAGCGGTTGATCGTCTCGTTGTGGCTCTTGTGGGAAAAAGCATTTCATGCGGTGTTCGCGCTCGAAACGGTTAATCCGGAGGATCCGATGCTGCATTTCCGAAAGCGTGCCTTCACCGGCAAAACGGTCGTGATGGAAGACGGCAGCCGGCTTGAGAAGGGTGACCAGGTGCTCGAGCTCCACTTTGACAACAAAAAATTGTTCGAGATCGGCAGCCGCTCCCGCTCGGAAGTGCAGCTTGCCATCAAAATGATTCGTGCCGTGCAGAAGGATTTGCCTTCTCTGGCGAACATGGTGCTGGACCGGCCCGAGTTTAAGGATATCAAAGGTTTGTATGCCGTAACCATGATTTCGCGGGGCCCCGAGCAATTTGGATTCCATGTGATGGATTTGCCTCGGGGGCTGTTCGCAAGTTCGTCCAGATTGTATCTGAAACTGCTGCTCAGCGTCATTCACCCGAAAGGTCAGGCCCGCCTGAAGGAGGGCACCCAGATGATGGAGCCGAGAATGCTCATCATGCCGGTGGATGTTCTGATCGGACGTTATGCGGAAAAGAAAACGCAGGTTTTGCCTCCATCGGAGGAACAGCAGGAAGTTCAACAGGAGCACGCGGGTGATCTGGCGGTTGCCAGTGTCTCGCAAGGCATGTAGTTCATCGAAACGATGCTTTCCGCCATTATGCATGGATTATCTCTTAGATGGTTTTGGTTATTAAAAAAGGGGTTATCCCCGCAGGCTTTTGCTAATGCCTGCGCGGGATAACCCCTTTGCTTTATTAAGGATTAGATTTTCAATACGCCGCCAGAGCTGGCGTTGGTCACAAGCTTCGAGTAGCGGGCAAGGTAACCGGTTTTCACTTTAGGTTCGAACTCAACCCATTTGCTGCGGCGTACAGCCATTTCCTCTTCGGAAACGTCCAGCAATTGAATCGTCCGTTTATTCAGGTCCAGCTCGATGATATCTCCGTCTTCAACGAAAGCGATAGGTCCGCCTTCAGCCGCTTCCGGCGAGATGTGTCCGATGCTGATGCCGCGGGAAGCGCCGGAGAAGCGTCCGTCCGTGATCAGACCGACTTTGGCTCCAAGACCCATGCCTGCAATCTGCGAGGTCGGCGCCAGCATTTCCGGCATGCCCGGTCCGCCCTTCGGCCCTTCATATCGAATGACAACCACATGGCCTTCCTTGACCTTGCCGTTGGCAATGCCGCTAAGCGCCTCGTCCTGGGAGTCAAAGCAGATAGCAGGTCCTTTATGGTATCCGCCAACCGACGGATCGACCGCACCGACTTTGATGATGGAACCTTCAGGAGCCAGATTACCGTACAGTACCGCGAGTCCGCCGCGCTCGGAATACGGGGAATCGATCGGATGGATGACGTTCTCATCCTGGATTTCGCAGCCCTCTACGTTCTCGGCCAGCGTTTTGCCGGTTACGGTAATGCAATCTCCGTGCAATGCACCCGGCTTCTTCAGGAGCTCGTGCAGAACCGCGCTCACACCGCCTGCCAAATGCACATCCTCGATGAAGTAATCCGAAGCCGGAGCCAGCTTGGAGATGTGAGGAACGCGGTCAGCGACTTCGTTGATCCGCTCCAGCGGGTAATCAAGGCCGGCTTCATGGGCAAGCGCCAATGTATGAAGCACCGTGTTGGTGGAGCCGCCCATCGCCATATCGAGCGCAAACGCGTTGTCGATCGCTTCCACGGTTACGATGTCACGCGGCTTCAGGTCCATTTTGACAAGCTCCATCAATTGTTTGGCCGATTGTTTAACAAATTCTCTGCGCTCTTCGGCGATGGCAAGAATGGTGCCGTTGCCCGGCAGAGCCAGACCCAGCGCTTCGGCGAGGCAGTTCATGGAGTTGGCGGTGAACATGCCGGAGCAGGATCCGCAGGTTGGACATCCGTATTGTTCCAATTCCAGGAGCTCATCGTCATTGATTTTGCCGACCTGGTGAGCGCCGACGCCTTCGAATACGGAAGTCAGGGACAATTTGCGGCCTTTGCTGTCCACGCCGGCCTTCATCGGTCCGCCGCTGACAAACACCGTCGGGATGTTAACGCGCAGGGCGCCCATCAGCATGCCTGGCGTAATTTTGTCGCAGTTCGGGATACACACCATGCCGTCGAACCAGTGGGCGGATACAACGGTTTCCAGGGAATCCGCAATGATCTCGCGGCTTGGCAGCGAGTAGCGCATGCCGATATGTCCCATGGCAATTCCGTCATCCACGCCGATGGTGTTGAACTCGAACGGAACGCCGCCGGCTTCACGGATCGCATCCTTCACGATCTTGCCGAATTCCTGAAGATGCACGTGACCCGGAACGATATCGATGTAAGAGTTGCACACGGCGATGAACGGTTTGCCGAAATCCTCTTCCTTAACGCCTGCTGCACGCAGCAAGCTGCGGTGCGGCGCGCGGTCAAAGCCTTTCTTGATCATGTCTGAACGCATTTTTTTGGTTGTCATGATGTCGATTTCCCCCCAGATCTATTATAAAATTGTTACGCTTTAGCGCGGTCTTCCGGCAAAGCAGCCGGGTACCTGTAAACAGCGAATAGGTTTTAAATGAGTCTATCACAAAAAGGCAGGTTTTTCTACATGATATTAATAGGAAGCGATGGAAGGAAGGCTGTCGTGGCGGCCAAGAAAAAGCCTGTCCCCCTTGGTCGGGAACAGGCTTCCTACGGATTGGGTATGCTATTTCTTGCCGCCTTTGCGGCCAATTTCCTGATAGAATTCGCGATTATGATTCCGCGAGGTCGCTTCGCCGCCCTTTTGACCGATTTCCTGGTAAAACTCGCGGCTATGGTTTTTGGACGTCGCTTTGCCGCCTTTTTTGCCGATTTCCTGGTAGAATTCGCGGCTGTGTTTTTTGGCGGTGGCTTCGCCGCCAAGACGTCCGGCTTCTTCGCGGGTCATCTTTCGATTGCTGTTGGTTGCCATGAACAAATCACTCCTTTACCGTCGTATTTGCTATGCGTATATGTTACTTACCACGGTCCATTTGTCATGAATCAAAACATTCGACTAAAGATTGGTAAATTTTCAAGTCGGAGCGATTTCTTGATCCCATGCGCTAATAACGCTTAAATCAGAGTTTATTTCATGGTTTAATAAGAGTATGATCAAGAATAGGATAGGGAGGTTTTGAACCGTTGCCGTTTGTTCAACTGAAAGGACGAACCGTTCCCTGCCAAGGGATCTTGTTTGATAAAGACGGTACGCTGCTTCATTTCATGGCGCTGTGGGGAGGATGGGCCGATTATGTGCTCGAGTTCATGGAGGAACGGCTGGAGCTGATGGGATCCGGCTTTACACTGCCGAAAGAGCAGGTGCTGGGGACCAAGCACGATGCCGGCGGACGCGTATCGGGGTATGATCTGCGGGGTCCGCTCGCCATGGGGACCGTGGAGGAGACGAACGGGCTTCTGGCTTGGCAATTGTACGCAGCCGGGATGCCATGGAACGAGGCGATTGTGCAGGTCCATCAGATTACGAAAAATGCCATGTACGAAGTCCGCCAGCGAAAGCCGGCATTCCCGATGCCCGGACTGGAACATTTCCTGAAAAAATGCAGCATGGCCTCCGTGAAGATGGCAGTGGTGACTTCGGATCAAACCTCAGGTGCCATGGAGCAGTTGGAATGGATGGGGCTTCGCTCGTATTTTACGGTCATCATGGGAAGAGATCAGGTTCGAAATGGCAAGCCGCACCCCGAAATGACCGAGGCGGCCTGCCGCCGGCTCGGGATCAAACCGGAGGAAGCGGTCGTCATCGGCGACAGCAACGCGGATATGCAGATGGCGAAGCAAGCAGGCGCTGCGCTGGCCGTAGGTTTAATGTCGGAGGAAGGGGAGCCGGCGCATCTGACAGATGCCGATGTTGTCATATCCGATTATAATGAATTAGACGTGCACAGGTAGACGTGTTATTTTAAGGGCTGTACGGAGGTGTATAAGAGTGGAGAACAGGGAAAAGATCGAGCAGTTGGCAACATGGATCGAAGCGAGCGACTACATTGTTTTTTTCGGGGGAGCCGGTACCTCCACCGAGAGCGGAATTCCGGACTTCCGTTCGGCAGCCGGACTGTACCAGAGCGAGCACCAGTCTCCGTATCCGCCGGAGGTCATGCTCAGCCATACTTTTTTTATGCAGCATCCGGAAGTGTTTTACGACTTTTACCGGAGCAAGATGCTGCACCCGTTTGCGCAGCCGAACGGCTGTCACCGCCTATTGTCGAGACTCGAGCATGATGGGAAGCTAAAGGCGGTCATCACGCAGAATATCGATGGTCTGCATCAGTCGGCGGGATGTTCCGAGGTGCTGGAGCTTCACGGTTCCGTGCACCGCAATTATTGCATGGATTGCTCCCGATTCTACAGCCTTCAGGATATTCTGGACATTAAGGAAATCGTCCCGCGCTGCAAGGATTGCGGGGGGCTGGTTCGGCCGGACGTCGTGCTGTATGAAGAGGAATTGGACCAGAACGTCATCATGCGCTCGATCCAGGAAATATCGACGGCCGACTTGTTGATTATTGGCGGGACTTCCCTGACGGTACACCCCGCTGCGAGTTTGATATCCTATTTTCATGGAAGCAAGGTAGCATTGCTGAATGCAGATCCAACCCCATACGATCACCGGGCAGGCCTCCTGATTGCGGATCGGATCGGTCAAGTCATGACGCAGGTGGATAAACTGATCAGCACGTGACGGAGACAAAAGGCGGCGTATTGCGGCACCTGCCCCTGTAATCGTTTTCTTGTCAAAGGAAGACCAAACGCGATAAGATGGAATTTAGCAATGACCTATTCACTCAGAGAGGCAGGGATTGCAAGTGACCTATGTGGCTAGCGAAGACCGCTATGAAGGAATGAAGTATAACCGCGTGGGGCGGTCCGGGCTGAAACTTCCCGCGATCTCCCTTGGATTATGGCATAATTTCGGTGGCGTCGACACGTACGAGAACGGGCGGAACATGATTACGCGCTCCTTCGATCTGGGCATCACCCACTTCGATCTGGCGAACAATTACGGACCTCCTGCAGGCTCTGCCGAGGAGACTTTCGGTAAAGTGCTTTCCAGAGACCTTAAGGCATATCGTGACGAAATCGTCGTTTCGTCCAAAGCCGGCTATTATATGTGGCCCGGTCCTTACGGCGATTTCGGATCGCGTAAATATCTGGTATCAAGCCTCGACCAGAGCTTGAAGCGAATGGGCCTGGACTATGTGGATATTTTCTATCATCATCGGATGGATCCGGAAACGCCGCTCGAGGAAACCATGGCAGCGCTGGATCATCTCGTTCGTTCCGGCAAGGCGCTGTATGTCGGAGTCTCCAACTATTCGCCGGAGAAGACCCGGGAAGCGATATCGATCCTGAAAAGCCTGGGTACCCCGCTGCTCATCCATCAACCGAGCTACTCCATGCTGGACCGCTGGGTGGAGAACGGTTTGCTTGACGTCCTGGAAGAGAACGGGGTCGGAAGCATCGCCTTCACGCCGCTTGCCCAAGGGCTTTTGACGAACAAATATTTGAACGGCGTGCCTGTCGATTCCCGTGCCGCAAGCGCATCCGTGTTCCTGAACGAAAGCAATATCACGCCTGAGGTGCTGCGCAAGATCAGAGCCTTGAACCAAATCGCCCAAGCCCGGAACCAGAGTCTGGCTCAATTCGCGCTCGCCTGGGTTCTGCGCGGCGGCCGGGTGACGTCTGCCCTGATCGGAGCAAGCAAAGTAAGCCAGATTGAAGACAACGTGGCTGCCTTGAACAATCTGGAGTTCTCGAAGGAAGAGCTGGATCGGATCGAAGCGATTCTCAAAACGGAGAATGCATCTCCTTCGGAAGGATAGATGCTGACGAAACATGGTGGCATTGAAATAGATACAAAAAAAGGAGCGCTTTTAGGTTGATAACCGGCCTGAAGGACGCTCCTTTTTTTGCTAAGGAATATCATGGGCGCAATCTTTAAGTAAGCGCGGATGAAGAGATGATGTCCTTGCGGTACCGCGACGGGGATCGGCCGACGAGCCGCTTGAATTGGCGCGAGAAATAGAGCGGATCGGTCAGTCCGACCGATGCGGAAACCTGCTCGATGGACAAATCGGGACGTTCGCGCAGCAGCCGTTTGGATTGGTCGATTCTTAATTTAAGCAGATACGTGATCGGAGTCATGCCCGTTTCCTGCTTGAAGATCCGTGACAGGTATGCGCGGTTGTAGCCCAGGCTCGTACACATCTGTTCGATCGAGACGGGATGGGCGTATTGGGAAGCCATGTAACTGATCATCTGCTTCACCGTGCGCTGAACCTGGGGTTCTGACAGCGTCAATCGGGACGGCCGGTCGCTCTGATTCATGATCTCGGCCCAGATTAAATGCAGGTAACCGATGGCGGCCATGTGAGAGCTTTCTTCCCTGGATTGAAAATGGCCCTGGATGAGGGATACATAGCCGGGAATGGGGTTGTTCTCCACGAGGTGGAGGACAGGCTTTTCGGGTGTGAGCCCCAAACGGGATATCTCTTCATCGGCGTGTTCTCCGTCGAAGGCGACCCAGCGGTAACGCCACGGCTGGCTCGCATCGGATACATAGCTGACAATCTGGCCGGGATGGATCAGGAAGCAATCGCCGGGCCCGAGCTGGTATCTGTCGGTTTCGGTCCGAAATACGCCATGGCCCGATTCGATGACGTGCAAGAGGTAATGATCGAATATTTTCGGCCCCAACGCATGCTCCGGAAGGGTCTGGCTCTCGCCGGCGAATCGCACGTGGAGCCAGCCGCCGCCTTGCTGTGCTGGGTTGGAAGCAACAGAATAGGTTGGTTTCATCATTCATTTTCCTTTACAATGAGTTTGGGAAAAAGAGGAACTACAGGGATTTCGTGATCATGAATTTATTGTACCTCTATAAGTCACATAAATCCATATGTAACACACAAGATTTCATTATCGGTAAACGAGATTTCCATTATACTGAAGACAGTAAAACTACCATATGTACAGGATGGAGTGATAGGCAGTGACGACGCAACAGCTTATGGAAAGATTTATGGACAAGCACGGTGAGAGCCAGCATAAGGTTCGCATATTTAATGCGCCGGGGCGCGTGAACCTGATCGGGGAGCATCTGGATTACAACGGAGGCTATGTGCTTCCGGCAGCCCTGGAGTTTGGTACAACCTTGATTATCCGGCCGCGTGACGATAACAAGGTGAGCTTTTCATCCACCAATATCCCCTATGAATTAACGATCAGTCTGGACGAGGATTATGGCTACAAAATCGATCAATGGACGGATTACCCGGTCGGCGTCATTACCGAGCTGAATAAAATCGGCTGCGGGCTCAGCAGCGGCTATGACCTGCTGTACCACGGGGATATCCCGAACGGGGCAGGCCTCTCGTCCTCGGCGTCCATCGAAGTGGTCACGGCTTACGCCTTCTTGAAGATGGAGGGCAAGGAGACGGATACGGTGGAGATCGCCAAGCTTTCGCAGCGGGTGGAGAACCTGTTCGTCGGCGTCAACTCCGGCATCATGGATCAATTCGCCGTAGCCAACGGCAAGCAGGATCATGCCATTCTGTTAATGTGCGATACGCTGGAGTATGAGCTGGTGCCTTTCCGGACCGGAGCATACAAAATCGTGATTTCGAATACCAACAAACGGCGCGGACTCGTCGATTCCAAATATAATGAACGCCGCAGCGAATGCGACCGCGCTTTGGAAATTTTGCAAAAGGAGCTCCCGGCGTTATCGTATCTCGCCCAGCTGAATCCGGATCAATTCGCGACCTTGCGGGACAGCATCCGGGATGAGACCGTCAGAAGACGCGCCCAGCATGTCGTTGAGGAGAACCAGCGCGTGCTTGATTCCGTGAAGGCTTTGAAAGAGGGGAATCTGGAAGTTTTCGGACAGTACATGAATCAGTCCCATGACTCTTTGCGTTATCTGTACGAAGTCACGGGCGACGAGTTGGATGCTCTGGTGGAAGAAGCCCAGCGGATTCCGGGTACGCTCGGTTCCAGAATGACGGGAGCCGGCTTTGGCGGCTGCACGGTATCCCTCGTGCACGAGGACGCGGTGGAACGTTTCATCGCGGAAGTGGGACAGCAGTATGAGGCCAGAACGGGACTGAAGGCGGACTTCTACGTATGCGGCGTAGGTCAAGGCGTGCATGAAGTAAAGGAGGGCGAATAATATGGCTATTTTAGTGACTGGCGGAGCAGGTTATATCGGTTCACATACCGTGGCGGAGCTGCTGGAGCAAGGGGAAGACGTTGTTGTCATCGACAGCCTGGAGACGGGGCATCGCGAAGCGCTGCTGGGCGGAAAACTGTATGTCGGCGATCTGCGCGACAAGGCGCTGCTGAAGCAGCTGTTCTCGGAAAACGATATTGATGCCGTTATCCATTTTGCCGCGAATTCTCTGGTCGGCGAGAGCATGAAGGATCCGGTGAAATATTACGATAACAACGTGTACGGCACGCTGTGCCTGCTGGAAGCGATGAATGAGGCGGGCGTTCGAAAGATCGTCTTCTCTTCAACGGCCGCGACCTACGGTGAGCCCGAGAAGGTGCCGATCGAGGAAACGGACCGGACCCAGCCGACGAACGTGTACGGGGAAACCAAGCTGATGATGGAACGGATGATGTCCTGGTTCGATACCGTGCTCGGGGTGAAGTATGTCTCCCTTCGTTACTTCAACGCGGCCGGCTCGCATGCCAGCGGCAAGATCGGCGAGGATCACCGGCCGGAGAGCCACTTGATTCCGCTCGTTCTGCAAACCGCTTTGAAGCAGCGCGCCAGCATTTCGGTGTTTGGCGACGATTACGCAACTCCCGATGGCACGTGCGTCCGCGATTACATTCACGTCAGCGATCTGGCGAATGCGCATCTGCGCGCGGTTGAATACCTTCGTCGCGGCGAGTCCAGCAATGTGTTCAATCTCGGCAACGGACTCGGGTTCTCGGTCAAGGAAGTGATCGAGACATCGAAGCGGGTGACGGGTGCCGACATTCCGGTTGTCATGGAAGCCCGCCGTGCGGGTGACCCTGCGGTATTGGTGGCGTCTTCGGACAAAGCGCGCACGGTTCTCGGATGGACGCCGTCCAGAACGACGCTGGAGGAGATTATCGAGAGCGCATGGAAGTGGCACAGCAGCCGTCCGGACGGTTACGGCGACAATTAATCCAAGGGGGACGATGAACATGAATGCTGCAACATCAAGTACTCCCGAATCCAAGCAGGTTCTGCATGCCATTGAAATGCTGGTGCGATTCGCGCTTCATAAAGGCCTGATCCAGGCAGCGGATGCGGATTACAGCCGCAACCTGCTGCTGGAGGATTTCGGGTTCAGCGAGCCTTACGGCGACGAAGTGAACGACCTGATGCCGGATGGGCCCCAGGCTATGCTCGACATCCTGATCGATTACGGTGCGGCGCATGGCATGATCCCGGAGAATACCGATACGTACCGGGATTTGCTGGACGCCAAAATCATGGGCCGCCTCATGGCAAGACCTTCGGAAGTAACCGCTCGGTTCCGGACGGTAGAGCAGGAGCAGGGGATCATCGAGGCTACCCGGCAATTTTACAACCTGTGCATCGACTCCAACTATATTCGGATGGATCGCGTAGCCAAAAACGAATACTGGCGGCATGCCAGCGCGTATGGCGATATTGAGATTACCATCAATCTATCCAAGCCGGAGAAGAGTCCGAAGGAAATCGCCATGGCCAAACTGCTGCCTCCGCCGATTTATCCGAAATGCCAGCTATGCCGGGAGAACGTGGGTTATGCAGGCAGGGTCAATCACCCGGCGCGGCAAAACCTGCGCATTATCCCGCTGGAGTTGAACGGTGAGCCATGGTTCTTCCAATACTCGCCGTATGTTTACTATAACGAGCACTGCATCGTGTTCCACCACGATCACGTGCCGATGAAGCTGACCAAGGCGACGCTTGCCCGCCTCTTGAGTTTTGTTGATGCTTATCCGCATTATTTTCTCGGATCGAACGCGGATCTTCCGATTGTCGGGGGCTCCATTCTCACACATGATCATTTCCAGGGGGGACGGCATACCTTCCCGATCCAGAAAGCACCGAAGGTGGCCGGGTTTACGCACGGGGATTATCCGGGGGTATCCGTTGCCATCGTGAAATGGCCGATGTCGGTGATCCGGCTATCCTCAAGCGATCGGGATTCGCTGCTTGAATGCGCGAACGGCATTTACGAGGGCTGGAAAACCTACAGCGACCCTTCGGCAGACATTGAGGCCTTTAGCGAAGCGGACGGCGAACGGGTCCGCCATAATACGGTGACTCCGATTGCCCGCCGTAATGACGAGGGCATCTATGAGATGGATCTGGTTCTTCGGAACAATCGCACCAACGAGCAGCATCCGGAAGGGATCTTTCATCCTCATCGGGAGATGTTCCACATCAAGAAGGAAAACATCGGCTTGATCGAAGTGATGGGGCTGGCGATCCTGCCGGGCAGGCTCAAGGAAGAGCTGGATCAGATCGCCGAGATTCTGGCGGGGAACGAGGCACTGTATGCGGACAGCCAGGCTGCTGACCATCCGCTCGCCGTCCACGGCGACTGGATCGAGGAGCTGCGGGGCCGGGGTATAGCCGCATCCGATAAAGCCGGGGCCACCCAGCTGGTACGCCTGGAGGTCGGCAGCAAATTCACGACGATTTTGGAGCATGCCGGGGTATACAAACAGACGGCGGAAGGGCAGCAGGCATTTCAGCGCTTCCTGAGCCATATGGGATACGTCCCTGACAGCAGATAAATATTCTTGGATGGAAATATGATGTATTGAAGCTAACGATAACCAGGATCATCATTCAAACAGCCGATCATTCCGAAAGAAGGACGGCTGTTTGTTTTGCATAATGGGAATGGTATAGAATGAAAAAGCACGCATGAATGAATTAGATGCAAACCAGATGTGATGGAGGTAATGTGACATGAGACCTTTTGTCTTTCATAATCCGACTCAGTTGATTTTTGGCAAGGGCAAGCTGAGTGCTTTAAGCGGTGAAGTGGCCAAATACGGCCGGAATGTTTTGCTGGTGTACGGCGGCGGCAGCATCAAGCGCAGCGGCCTTTACGATCAGGTCATCGCCTTGCTGAAAGAAGCGAATGCGGTGGTGACGGAGCTTGCCGGGGTGGAACCGAACCCGCGCCTGTCAACGGTACATAAAGGAGTGGAGTTGTGCCGGGAGCATCACATTGACCTCATTTTGGCCGTCGGCGGCGGAAGCGTCCTCGACTGCTCCAAAGCGATTGCCGTAGGGGCCAAGTATGACGGTGATATGTGGGATTTCGTAGAGCGCAAAGCCGTACCGCAAGCGGGTCTGCCGCTTGGAACGGTGCTTACGATGGCCGCAACGGGATCGGAGATGAACGGCGGCTCCGTCATCACCAATGAAGTGACCCAAGAGAAGATGGGCTGGGGCAGCCCGCATGCTTATCCCGCATTTTCGATCCTGGACCCTGTGCATACATTCTCCCTTCCCCGGGATCAAACGGTGTACGGTATCGTGGATATCATGTCCCACGTACTGGAGCACTACTTCCACCAAGATACCAATACGCCGGTACAGGACGGGTTCTGCGAAACGATTCTTCGAACCGTTATCGATACGGCGCCGAAGCTGGTTGAGGACCTGGAGAACTATGAGCACCGCGAAACGATCATGTACTGCGGGACGATGGCGCTGAACGGGATGATCAACATGGGTATGGCCGGCGACTGGGGAACCCATAACATCGAGCACGCGGTGTCTGCCGTATATGACATTCCGCACGGCGGGGGCCTGGCGATCCTGTTCCCGAACTGGATGAAATATAATCTGAACGCGGATCCTCAGCGCTTCAAGTCGCTTGCCGTGAATGTATTCGGTGTTGATGCAGCCGGAAAAAGCGATGAAGCGGCCGGACTGGAAGGAATCGAGGCGCTTCGCCGCTTCTGGACTTCCATCGGTGCGCCGAGCACGCTGGGAGATTACGATATCGACGATCGCGAGATCGGGTCCATGGCCGATAAAGCGATGCGCTTCGGTCCTTTTGGCAACTTCCGCAAGCTGCAGCGCGAGGACGTCGTTGAAATCTATCGGATGTCGTTATAGGGGTTGTCCTGTCGTTAGCTGACAAGGAATAGAAAATGGTTTTAAAGCCTGCCGGTTCAAGCCGTGCAGGCTTTTTTGCTGGGGCGTCGAATATAGATATGAAGAGATTTTCATACGTTTGAGGCAAATAATTGAAACTTTAGCAAACATTTTGCCGTATTACTTGTTATACACAGTAAGGAATTCCAGAGGGGGCAATCAACATGGAAGCGTTATATTGGGGCTGTCTGATCGGAGGCGTGATCTTCGCCATCGTAACCGTGGTGCTAGGCGACATACTTAGCTCGGCGCTTGACGGATTGTTGGACTTTTTGTCAGTGGATTTTTTCAATCCGGTTGTGATCGCTGGGGGAATCACCGTATTCGGCGGAACCGGAATCATGCTGACGAAATACACGGATTTGGCGGCAGGTGCCCATGTAACGCTATCTGTCTTGGCGGCCATCGTCATTTCGATTCTCGTCTACTTCGGGTACGTGAAACCGATGGAGAACAGCGAGAACTCGACGGGCTTCTCCATCAAGGAGCTTGCGGGCAGGATCGGCGTAGTCACGGTGCCGCTTCCTGCTGAAGGATTCGGGGAAGTGATGGTCAAGGTCGGCGCAGGCAACACGATGCACATTGCCTCCAGCTTTGATCGTCAAACGCTTCCGGCAGGTGTCCGCGTGGTGGTTGTCGACATTGTTGATGGCGTCCTGAGGGTGTCCGAACTGGAAGAACGAAAAGGAGAGGATTGATTCAATGCCAGAGTACTTAGTAATTCCGTCGATTGTTGTAGGCGTCATTGTCGTGTTAGGACTTGCGTTCTGGGCCCGCTACAAAACGGTGAGCCCGGATGAAGCGATGATTGTCACCGGTTCTTTTTTGGGAAGCAAAAATTTGTCGGAGGACGAATCCGGCCGCAAAATCAAAATCGTGCGCGGCGGCGGCGCTTTTATACTCCCCGTGTTTCAGCGCTCCGAATTCGTATCGCTCTTATCTCATAAACTGGATGTCATGACGCCTGAAGTGTACACGGAGCAGGGCGTGCCGGTTATGGCGGACGGGGTGGCCATCATTAAAGTGGGAAGCTCGATCGAAGATGTGGCGACTGCAGCCGAGCAATTCATGGGCAAGCCCATTGAAGCGCTGAAGGGTGAAGCCCAGGAGGTGCTGGAAGGCCATCTTCGCGCCATTCTCGGTTCCATGACAGTAGAGGAAGTATATCGTAACCGCGACAAGTTCGCGCAGGAAGTTCAGGGGGTTGCAGCAAGAGACCTGAAGAAGATGGGTCTGCAGATCGTCTCCTTTACCATTAAGGACGTTCGCGATAAGCACGGATATCTGGAAGCGCTTGGTAAACCGCGGATTGCTACGGTCAAGCGGGATGCGGAGATTGCCGAAGCCGAAGCGATGCGGGATGCTCGGATTCAGAAGGCGCGCGCAGAAGAAGAAGGACAGAAGGCCGAGGTCGTACGCGATACCAATATCGCGGAAGCCGAGAAGGAACGTGAGCTGAAGGTCGCGTCCTTTAAGAAGGAGCAGGATACGGCGAAGGCCGAAGCGGACCAAGCTTATCATATTCAGGAAGCCCGTGCCAGACAAACGGTGGTCGAGGAGCAGATGAAGGTTGAGCTCGTTCGTAAGGAACGCGAAATCGATCTGCAGGAAAAAGAAATCATGGTTCGCGAGAAGCAGTATGACGCGGACGTGAAGAAAAAAGCCGAAGCGGATCGCTATGCCGTTGAGCAGGCCGCCGAAGCGGATAAAGCCCGGAAGATGCGCGAAGCGGATGCTGTGCAATACTCCATCGAAACGCAGGCCAAAGCGTCTGCCGAACAGAAGCGCCTTGACGGTATGGCGGTTGCGGATGCCGAGCGCGCGAAAGGTACGGCCGAAGCCGAAGTCATCCGCCTGCGCGGTATTGCCGAAGCTGATGCCAAAGAGAAGCTGGCCGAAGCGTTCCAGAAGTTCGGCGAGGCTGCTGTGCTCGATATCATCGTGAAAATGCTGCCTGAGCTTGCCGGGAAGATTGCTCAGCCGATCTCGTCCATCGACAAGCTGACGGTTGTCGATACGGGCAAAGGCGAAGGAGCGGCTCGCGTGAGCAATTATGTGACCGAGCTGATGTCCACGGCGCCTGAGATGCTGAAAAGTGTGTCCGGGATTGACGTGGAGGATCTCATTAAGGGATTAACAACGAAAAAATCCGCCACGGCTCAAAAGCCGGTGTCAATCGAGCAGGAGCTTGTACCGGTCCCTGTAGAGACAAGTGCCGCTAAGGAAGAGTAGATCAAGCGTAAGCAGGGCCGGAATACATGGTGGCAGGCAGCGGTACGGCACCTTGAAGACTTTGGCAACCACAAATGATTTTGCCGCGCTCTTATATTTCTGATAAGATATCCGAGTATACGCGTATGAATCAAAAAGAGGTGCGAACGTGAGCAGCTTACAAGTGGCTAAAGTGTTGAACAATAATGTAATCATAGCGAAGCATCCTCAACATGGCGAGGTTGTTGTTATCGGCAAGGGCATCGGCTTTAACCGGAAGAATAAAGACCGTATCCCTGCCGCCGCTGCCGAGAAGATGTTCATTTTGACCAAACCGGAGGAGCAGGAGCAGTATAAGCAGCTGGTGCCTCACATCGACGAGAAGCTGATTGAGGCGATGAATGATATTATTCTGAATGCCGCCAAGTCCAGCGACGCTCCTCTGAATGAGCATATCCACATTGCCTTGACGGACCATATCGCATTTGCCATTAAACGCCATGCCCAAGGTCTTTATATCCACAATCCTTTTTTATACGAAACCAAAGAGATGTACCCTGAAGAGTACGAGATGGCCGAATATGCCGTCCGTACCATTCGGGAGAAGCTCGGTGTTGACTTAGGCGAAGAAGAAATCGGATTCATTGCCCTACATTTTCATGGTGCGCTTACGAACCAGCATATCTCCGAGGTCCGCAAGCACTCGGAGCTGATCGCGGACCTGGTGCATACCGTCGAGCAGCAGCTGGAGTACGCCATCCCGAGGGATACGCTGGATTATTCCCGATTGCTGACGCACCTCCGGTTTGCGTTGGAGCGGATTCGGCGGGGAGAAGCGGTGAACGAGACGAGTTCGCTTGACGGCCTTCTGAAGCGTGAATATCCCGAGACCTATTCCTTGGCATGGAAGTTGACCAAGATGATGGAGCAGCGGCTGAAGAAACCCGTCTATCCCGCTGAGGCCGGTTATTTGACCATTCATTTGGAACGGTTGGTCCAGCGTAAAGAGCAGGGCGAGCAAATGTGAAGATTTTATTAAGTCCCTTACCATGTGGTTGCAACGATAAATGAACGGTGTTACAATACGAACAGTTATGAACCATAAAACTTCAAATCCAACGTGTAACTGATTCGATCAGGCATGAGTATTGCAGGAATTTGGTTGTTATTACCCATTTTTGGGTAATCTAATCCATGAGATTAGCCATCCATTTACCTGTGGTCACTCATGCCTTTTTTGGTTTGATGGTTTTATGATGATCTACCTGCAGCTTGCGATAACAACTAGAGACAGAGGGTGAGAATTTTCATGTTTAAGCGGCTTTTTGGCGTACTGCAAAGGGTCGGTAAAGCTCTGATGCTGCCAGTGGCCATATTGCCGGCGGCCGGACTATTGCTCGGTCTTGGAAATATGCTGGTCAACCCCGATTTCCTGCAATATGCACCTTGGCTGGATGCGGCCTGGGTTCAAGCGGCTGCCACGGTCATGATGAATGCGGGACAAATCGTATTCACGAACCTATCCTTGCTGTTTGCAGTGGGGGTTGCGGTCGGTTTGGCCGGAGGTGAAGGCGTTGCGGGACTGGCCGCGATCATCGGTTACCTTGTCATGAACGTCACCATGGGCAGCGTGATCGGCGTGACGCCGGCCATGGTCGGCACGAATTACGAATATGCCAGCGTGCTTGGCATTCCGACGTTGGCTACCGGGGTATTCGGCGGAATTATCGTCGGTATATTGGCAGCCAGCATGTACCGACGGTTTTTCAAAATCGAGCTTCCGTCCTATCTGGGCTTTTTTGCAGGAAAACGTTTTGTTCCGATTATGACGGCCGCAACGTCCGTTTTGCTTGGTCTGTTGATGGTGTTTATATGGCCGCCGATCCAGTCGGCGCTTAACACGGCATCGCATTTCATGCTGGAACAAAATCTGACGCTGTCCGCTTTTGTGTTCGGCGTCGTGGAACGCGGATTGATTCCGTTCGGCCTGCACCACATCTTCTACTCCCCGTTCTGGTTTGAATTCGGGGAATACCTGAACCAGGCAGGACAATTGGTTCGAGGGGACCAGAACATATTCATGGCCCAGCTTCGGGACGGCGTCGAGTTTACGGCAGGCACCTTCATGACGGGTAAGTATCCGTTCATGATGTTCGGTCTCCCTGCGGCTGCGCTTGCCATCTATCATGAGGCAAGACCGGAGAACAAAAAGTTCGTGGCCGGCATCATGGGGTCTGCGGCGCTGACTTCCTTCTTGACCGGGATCACGGAACCGCTTGAGTTCTCGTTCCTGTTCGTAGCACCGATCCTGTTCGCCGTGCATGCGCTGTTTGCCGGCCTGTCCTTCATGACCATGCATATTTTGGGCACCAAAATCGGCATGACCTTCTCCGGCGGCCTGATCGACTACATGATCTTCGGTGTCATTCCGAACCGGACGCCATGGTGGAATGTTCTCATCGTGGGTGCTATTATGGCTGTAATCTATTACTTCGGCTTCCGTTTTGTCATTCGGAAATTCAATCTGAGGACGCCGGGGCGCGAGGAAGCTACGACGACCGAGCCGGAATCAGGCTCCGGGGCAGCGGGCGCTGGCAGTAAAAATGATCTGCCGTATAATATCCTGACTGCACTGGGCGGCCAGCCTAACATCGCGCATCTGGATGCATGCATCACTCGTCTGCGCGTAGAGGTAAAAGACAAGGGCCATGTCGATAAGGCAAGGCTGAAGCAGCTGGGTGCGTCTGGCGTGCTGGAGGTGGGGAATAATATCCAGGCGATATTCGGAACCCGTTCCGATACGATCAAATCGCAAATCCAGGACATCATGTCGGGAATAACGCCGACCACTGCACCTCAAGCGGAGACGATGCCGACAGCTCAAGAGGAACAGCAGGCCGGACATGACGGGGAAACGCTCGTTATGGAGGAAATCGTATCGCCGGCCGATGGAGAGCTTATGGATATTTCCCATGTGCCTGACCCCGTGTTTGCCGAACGGATGACAGGTGATGGATTTGCGATCGTGCCTCATAACGGAACGATTGTGTCTCCCGTTAACGGCACCGTGTTCAATGTGTTCCCCAGCAAGCATGCCGTCGGCATTATGTCGGATGGCGGCAAGGAAGTGCTTGTCCATATCGGCGTCAATACCGTTAAGCTGAAAGGGCAAGGATTTGAAGTCCTTGTGCAAGAGGGGGATCTGGTCTCCACGGGTCAACCGATCATGCAAGTGGATTTGGATTATGTAAAGGAAAATGCCAAATCGATCATTTCTCCTATTATCTTCTCGAATCTGCCGGAGGGAGCTTCCGTGAAGCTGAACAAGACCGGTGAAGTAAAAAGCGGCGAGGAAGGGATCATTACCATATTGAAACCTTAACCTCACGATGGTTTCCAGGATTCTAAAAATTAAAATATACGAAAGTAGGATGATGAACATGCAACAAACATTCAGAATTATTGACGAAGACGGAATTCACGCACGCCCGGCAACCGCATTGGTGAATACGGCTAACAAATTCCAGGATACCAACTCTTTTGCCGAAGCTAACGGCAAAAAAGTAACGCTGAAGTCGATTCTGGGCGTTCTGTCCCTCGGATTGGAGCAAGGCGACACATTGACACTGATCACGGAAGGCGGCAATGAAAGCGAGGCGCTGACAGCATTGCAAGAAGTGATGGTGAACGAAGGGCTAGGCGAGCTTCATGAATAATTTGAAAGGTATCGCGGCTTCCGCAGGTATCGCGATAGCACGTGTTTTTACGCTGGAGCATCCGGATTATTCCGTCTCGGAGAAGCAAGTGACGGACACGGATGCGGAGCTCGCGAAGCTGGATGCGGCTTTGGCCCAGTCACAGGCTGAGCTGGAAGCGATCAAAGCCCGCACGCTTCAGGAACTCGGGGAGAAGAAGGCTGAGATTTTCGAATCTCACCTTCTCATCCTGAATGATCCCGAATTGATTGAACCGGTCAAGGCGAAAATCGCTTCCGAATCGGTTAACGCGGAATATGCGTTGAACGAAACGGCAACCCAGTTCATTCAAATGTTCGAGAACATGAAGAGCGCCTACTTGCAGGAGCGAGCAGCGGATATGCGCGACGTCACCAAGCGCATCCTGAAGCATCTGCTCGGCTTGAATTATGTCAGCCCTTCGGAGATCAGCGAAGAAGTGATCGTGGTTGCAGAGGATTTGACTCCGTCGGATACCGCGCAATTGAACCGGAACTACGTTAAGGGCTTCACGACGAATATCGGCGGACGTACCTCGCACTCCGCCATCATGGCCCGTTCACTTGAAATTCCGGCTGTCGTCGGGACGAAGAACGTGCTCTCTGCGGTCCAAAACGGGGATTTGATCATCGTTGACGGATTGGAAGGGGATGTCATCGTTAATCCTACGGAAGCCATCGTAGAACAATACCGTGCGAAGCAGGACGCCTATGCCAAGCAGGTGGAGGAGTGGAAGAAGCTGCGCTCCGAACCGACGGTTTCCAAGGACGGAATCCATGTGGAGCTGGCTGCCAACATCGGGACACCGAATGATGTGACCGGCGTGCTGGAGAACGGCGGAGAAGCCGTAGGATTGTACCGTACGGAATTCCTGTACATGGGCAGAGACAAACTTCCTTCCGAAGAGATCCAGTATGTCGCTTACAAATCGGTTTTGGAGAAAATGGAAGGCAAGCCGGTTGTTGTTCGCACGCTTGATATCGGCGGGGATAAGGAGCTGCCGTATCTGGATCTTCCCAAGGAAATGAATCCGTTCCTCGGATTCCGTGCCGTCAGATTGTGCCTGGACCGCCAGGATATTTTCAGAACACAGCTTCGGGCACTGCTGCGTGCAAGCGTCCACGGAAACCTGCGAATCATGTTTCCCATGATAGCGACACTGGGCGAGTTCCGCGAAGCCAAAGCACTTCTGGAGGAAGAAAAGGCTAAGCTTATAAGCGAAGGCATTCCAGTTTCCGAAGAAATCCAGCTGGGCATCATGGTGGAGATTCCATCTACCGCCGTGCTTGCCGATCAATTTGCCAAAGAGGTGGATTTCTTCAGCATCGGAACCAATGACCTGATTCAATACACGATGGCCGCCGACCGCATGAATGAACGGGTTGCGTATCTATACCAGCCATACAATCCGGCGATTCTGCGACTGGTTAAAATGGTCATCGATGCCGCCCATCGCGAAGGCCGCTGGGTAGGCATGTGCGGCGAAATGGCCGGCGACGCGACTGCTATTCCGATTCTGCTCGGTCTGGGGCTGGATGAGTTCAGCATGAGCGCCACCTCCATTCTGCCGGCTCGCAGCCAGATCGGGAAGCTGTCCCGCAGCGATATGCAGGCACTTTCAGCCAAAGCGCTTGAAATGGGTACCGCAGAGGAAGTAGTGGCTCTGGTGGAATCCATTGAGGCTGCAGCCGAGTAAGAAGGAAGACAACGTACAACTTGATCGATCCCTGCAGTGTCGTATTACGTTTGTTTCTGGGGACTCTACCAATCTTTTTCCACGATAGCATCACATTGACAACATCTGTCCATAGCGGACAGATGTTTTTTTGTCAAAAGAAAGACACCGGGCATATTTGCTAGTATAATAGCCTAAATATATAGTGAATTGGCCTGGAACCCAAACCAATTCAGGGCTTTTGGCATACCATGATATATGAAAGCGTTCTAAATTCATGTGCTAGAGGTCTGTCTTATGATTCAGGCGCCCATACTAGGAAGTAAATCTACTATAAGTGACGGTGACGATGAGTATGGACATGATCAAGAGCTGCACAAGCGTTAAGCTGGGAGCGACCTACCGAAGAGAGGGAACGGCCTTTCAGGTATGGGCTCCGGATGCGGTTAATGTAAAGCTGGCTTTATATGATGGTCCGGGAGAATATAACGAGCAGGGTCTTGTGACGGATCACGAGGGCGGTACGCTGTATGCGATGGTCCGGAATGAGGACGGCGTATGGTCGGCTCAGGTAAACCGTGATCTTCATGGAACTTATTATATGTACCGAATCGAATCTGCGGAGGGGGCCGTCTGTTATGCCGTTGACCCTTATGCAACCGCTGTGTCCGCGAATGGCTGCCGCAGCGCGGTGGTCGACCTGGCGAAGAGCAATCCGCCGGGGTGGGAGCAGGATGTTAGACCCAACCTGCTAAAGCCTACGGATTCGGTGCTCTACGAGCTGCATGTACGCGATTTCTCGATTCATACGGATTCGGGAATGAAATATAGAGGAAAATACAAGGCATTTACGGAGGGCGGTCTGCGAGACTCCGAAGGAAACGCCCTTGGTCTGGATCATCTTGAAGAATTGGGTGTGACCCATGTGCATCTGCTGCCGGTATTTGATTTTCGGACGGTCAATGAGCTGGACGGATATGCAAGCGGGCGCTTAAGCCGCGAGTATAATTGGGGCTACGATCCGCAGAATTACAATGTGCCTGAAGGTTCGTATGCAACAGATCCCATGGATCCGATCGTGCGCATCCGGGAGCTGAAGGAGATGGTTTTGGCCCTCCATGCAAGGGGAATCCGCGTCGTCATGGATGTGGTTTACAACCATACGTATACGGTGGACGACGGCCCGTTCGAACGATTGGCGCCGGGGTACTTCTATCGCAAGGACGGATACGGGAATCTATCGAACGGTTCGGGCGTAGGGAATGAGCTGGCCACGGAGAATCCGATGGTGCGCAAATACATCAAGGATTCGTTAAAATACTGGGCCGAGGAATATCATATCGATGGTTTCCGGTTTGATCTGATGGCTCTGATCGATACAACGACGATAAAAGAGATCGTAAGCGAGCTGCGCCGAGAGGTCGACCGTTCTCTCTTGTTCTATGGTGAGCCATGGACGGGAGGAATGAGCCCGTTAACGGAGCAAACCGTCAAGGGAAGCCAGAAGGGTCAAGGCTTCGCCGTATTTAATGATCATTTCCGGCATGCCATCAAGGGGGACAATGACGGGCGCGGCCGAGGGTTTGCTACGGGCGAGCCATGGTACGAAGGGGCCGTCGTTGAAGGAATGATGGGCTCGATCCATGATTTTGCGCTCCACCCGGAGGAAACGGTGAATTATGTCACCGTGCACGACAATTTGAATCTGTGGGACAAAATTATAGTGGCGCAAGGCATGGAAGAGCAGGCAGGGCTTCTCCGTTTGACGGATGGGAAGCTGGTTAACGGAGGAGATGTATGGCAGGCAACCGCTGCGTCCACACCCTATGCCGGCATACCCGATGAAGATGTGATGTCGGCTGCGGCCGTGCGCCGGAGCTTGCTGGCTAACGGCATCGTGCTGCTCTCCCAGGGGATTCCGCTGCTGCATGCGGGCGATGAGCTGCTGCGCACGAAATACGGCGATCATAACAGCTACCGCAGCGGGGACGCCATCAATGCCATTCGCTGGTCCAATAAGCGACGCTTCAAACCGGTGTTCGATTATTACAGAGGTCTTATCGCCCTGCGAAAAGCCCATCCGGCGTTCCGGATGGCGTCAAGAGAAGAGATCGAAGGCCATATGGAAGTGCTGCGAAGCAGCGATCGGATCATCGCTTACCGCCTTACGAAGCCAGCCGAACAAGGCAGCTGGGGGCAAATCGTCGTCATCGTTAACGGCAATGAACATGAAATGCCGGTGGATCTGCCGCCTACCCCTTACCGCTGGAACATCGTGGTGAATGATCGTCAGGCGGGAACGGATACGATCCAGGCGCTGGATCAAGGGAAGGCAGTCGTTCAAGGTCTGTCGCTCATGGTGTTATATGAGGATCTGGCCCAGATGAAACAGGGGCTGACGGCCGTTGAGATCGAATATGAGAGACGCGACCAAGGGTACGAGGGCTGGAACGTATGGGTATGGGGAACGGGCGTGAAGGATGGCAGCATTCCATTCTCCCTCACGGACAGCGGCAGGGCGCGGGCGGTCTTCTACGCGGCTTCCGGAACCGATCGGATCGGCTGTATCGTCAGGCTGAATGAGTGGGAGGACCGGGAAGGCGAGAAGGATTGGTTTATCGATATTCCGCCGGATGAAGCAGAGGTTCGGATTGCGCTGCGAAGCGGTCAAAGCGAAGACAGCGACACTAAAGAGCAGCGGGATATCGCCAGTTAAAATAGGATGAAATAACAAGGAGCCCTTTCCATGGTGAAAAGGGCTCTTATTTACATATTTTCAAAAGGGGTACTCTTTATTACCCGCTGCATTGTCATTTTAAACATCGAAATTCCATGATTAGTTAGCAGGTAAATAGGGTAATAATGAGATAGACTTTGTTTTCGATAAAGGAGGATGTCACTCATGTCAAAAGGAAACACAGTTCAACTCAAAGCCAATGTGCGTGATGAATTTACCCGGGCTTCTCGCCGAGAGCTTCGCGAAAGCGGCGGACTTCCCGGTGTTGTATACGGTGCGGGGGAGGAAAGCATCCCCGTAGCTGTTGATTTCAAGGATACGGCCAAGCTGTTCCACACCGGGCGTTCCGAGGTGTTTCAGCTAGATATTCCGGGCTCTGGCAAAGTGCCGGTGTTGATTAAGGATATTCAGAAGAGACGCGGCAACGTATCCCATGTGGACTTCCTGCGCATCTCCATGAACAAGCCGGTTCGTGTCAGCATCCCTGTGGATTATCAGGGTACTGCTGCCGGAACGAAGTCCGGGGGCATCCTGCAAACCCAGGTCACGGAAATCGAAGTAGAGGGTTTGCCGGGCGATCTGCCAACCACCCTGGAAGCGGATGTATCCGCGCTGGAGATTGGGGACAAGCTCACGGTAGCTGATCTTAAGGTGCCGGAGGGTATCACATTACACGCTTCGGAAGAGGAAATTCTAGCCACGGTCATCGTGCCTCGCGCGGTGGAGGCGGCGGAGACCGAGGGTGAAGCGGACGCTGAGGAAGCGAATGCGGAAGAGGCCAAAACCGAAGAATCATAATAAGCATGATAAAAAGGCGCTTGCTTTGCTGGTATCCAGCAGGGCAGCGCCTTTTTTGGCGCAAGGTAGGAATGGCTTTATTTAACCTTGCGGTCATGAATGCCTTTGTAACTGATCGGAGCGTCCCCGAAGTATTTGTTCCATATGGTCAAATACGTTCCATCCTGCTGCATGGTAGCCAGGGCATTATCCACGGCCGCCACGAGATCCGGATTCCCTTTCACAAAGGCTGCGGAAATCTCGGATACTTGATCGGCGGATTCGGCGGCAGCGACCGGCATTTCCGGGAACTGCTGCTTCAGGTTGGTCACCGATAGCTGGTCCGAAATGACGGCATCCAGGTCTCCATTTGCGAGCTTGTTAGCGGCGTCGGATATATATTTAATCGGGACCGCTTCCGCTCCGTACCGCTTGGCCATATCCTTATAGATTCCGGTTGGGTTCAGGCCGACGCGCTTGCCCTTGATATCCGAGAAGGTACGGATCTGAGCTTTGCCCGAGGAATGAACCAGGAGGACGGGGGTAGAGGATAAGTAAGCGACGGAAAAATCATAGAGCGCCCGCCGGTCCGGCCGGTCTTCGATCTGGTTGAAGACGGCGTCGTATTTACCTTCCGTCAGCCCTGGCAGCAGATTCTCCCACTCGGTCTCAACGAATTCGGCCTTTAGCTCCATATGACGGGCAACCTCTTCAGCGATTTCCACATCGAATCCCGTAAGTATTCCGCCTGTACCATGGTAACTGAAAGGGGGATAATCCCGTTCCGTGGCGATTCGCAGGGTTCCGCGTTCCACGGCATTCCGAAGCAGGAAGCCGGTGTTCACCCGGTATGGATTAACGCCCATGTTCGGGGACGGGACCCGGTCGTTGCTGTTCACCGTACAGCCGCTAAGCACAATGGAACCGAAGAGAGAAAGCAAGCAGGCAAGACTGACATAACGTATCGATTTTGTTCCGCGCATGACTCCAAAAACCATCCTTTCTTTATTCACGGTCCTTCGAGGCCCATTTCGTAAAGTTAGCATGTCCCAAAGGATGGTTCATATATTCGCGAAATGTCAGTGCCCGGCCATAATAAAGCGTACTAATTCAACGTAAGAGTAAACGAACAAAAGAGGCCTTGCCTCCTCCGGCTGCAGCAGCAGCAGAAAGCGCAAGGCCTCTTATCGCTAGAATCGGTTGGAGCTCACTCCGGCAAGACTTAAAGATAACGCCGTTTCCTGGTTAACGGGCCATCCATCCGCCGTCCACGCATAACACATGCCCGTTCATGTAATCCGAAGCGGCGGAAGCGAGGAACACGGCAGGGCCTCCGATATCCTCGGGCTTGCCCCAGCGTCCGGCCGGAATGCGGTCCGTAATGGACGTGCGGCGATCCTCGTCCTGACGGATGGCTGCCGTGTTATCGGTTTCGATGTAACCGGGAGCAATGCCGTTCACCTGGATGCCGCTGGCTGCCCATTCGTTGGCCAAAGCCTTGGTTAAGCCGGCAACGCCATGCTTGCTCGCCGTGTAACCAGGCACGTTGATTCCGCCTTGGTAGGACAGCATGGAGCAAATGTTAATGATCTTGCCGCTGCCGCGTTCGATCATATGTCTCCCGGCCAGTTGGGACAGCAAAAATACGGTGTTCAAATTCAAGTCGATCACGTCAAGCCAATCCTGCACGCCGTGATCCTTGGCCGGGGTCCGGCGGATAATGCCGGCATTGTTTACCAGAATGTCCACATGCCCGGTCAGCTCCAGCGCTTGATCAAAGGTCTGCTGAAGTTTGCTTTGATCGCTTAAATCAACCCGAATCTCGGAGGCTTTTCTGCCGAATCCCTTGATGGCTTCAATCGTTTCGGCGCTTGTATTCATGGACACGGCAACGATATCCGCGCCGGCCTCGGCCAGCGCTATGGCGATGCCTTGCCCCAGTCCGCGGGCCGAGCCGGTGACGATCGCCGTTTTGCCTGATAAATCAAACCTGTTCATGCTCCGTTATTCCCCTCTCATATGTTCGCTAAATGGATGCAGTACGAAACTAGGCGGTTCGTTATAGAGGTAAGAGTCTCAAAGCGGGCGGTTACAGCATGGTAACGCCGGCTCCCTCGTATTGCTTTACCGTCCCGGGAGACAGCCCCGCATCGGTCATGATGCCGCTGATCTCCTGCAAGGATGAAAAAGTCCGTAAGGCCGTCTGACCGAATTTATGATGATCGACGACGGCATAAACCTCCGCCGAGGTTTCGATTAAGGCCCGTTTGAACGGAATCAAATCCCCGGTATAGATGGACAATCCATGGTCAAGATGGACGCCCGTGGCGGATATAAAGGCTTTTTGAATGTTCAGCTGCGTTACGTACGCTACGCCTTCCGGGCCTGCGAGCATGTTCCGCACCCGGTAGCCCCCCGGAACGACCAGCCGGATATGATTCTTGGTCGCCAGCTCGCTGATGATATAGACATCGTTCGTAATGACCGTTAACGGCATATCCTCCAGCCTGCGGGCGATCTCCAGCGTGGTGCTGCCGCCGTCAAGGGCAATGATGTCGTCCGTGTTGATATGCTTCAGTGCCTTCTGCGCGATTTCGGTCTTCTCATCCGGGTGCTTGGCCAGCGGTTCTTTTGAGGGCAGGATGCCGAATTGGTCGCTGTGGGCCAGCACGGCACCGCCGTGCACGCGGACGATCAGGCCCTGCTCCTCGAGCTTGGTCAAATCCTCGCGTATGGTTTTTCCGGTTACCTGAAGCTGCTGGCTCAAATCGGCGACGGTCACTTCTTTATGGGTTAGAAGGTACTCCATTATTTTTTCATAACGTCGTAACGGGTTCATATGGTTCTCAACTCTTCCGTGGGTTAATGGATATTCCCCTCTATTTTAAATCCTTCATGGACACGGGGTCCATATCATCATAACGTTTGTTGTCCCCGGCCATGCCCCAGATAAAGGTATAGTTGCTTGTGCCCACTCCGCTGTGGATCGACCAGCTCGGCGAAATCACGGCCTGTTCGTTGCGCATGACGATGTGGCGCGTTTCGCTTGGTTCACCCATCAGATGGATGGCAACCGCATCCTCCGGCAAGTCAAAATAAAGATACGCCTCCATGCGTCTTGGATGCGTATGGGCAGGCATCGTGTTCCACATGTTCCCTTCCTTCAGCAGGGTCATGCCCATGACAAGCTGGGCACTCTGAATGCCTTTTTGATGAATGAAGCGATAGATCACGCGATCATTGGAATTTTTGATGTCACCCAAAGCGCTGGAATCGGCTTCTTCAAGGGTGGCTTTGGCCGTCGGGAACGATTGGTGGGCCGGCGCCGAATTCAAATAGAATTTGGCCGGATTGGCCGGATCGGTGCTTTGGAAAATGACCTCTTCGGTGCCCATGCCAACGTACAGGCATTCTTTGTTGTTCAGCTCATGCTCCGTCCCGTCAACCAGGACGGTACCGTGTCCGCCGATATTGATGATGCCAAGCTCACGGCGCTCAAGGAAAGAGGAAACGCCCAGCTCTTTAAGGTCGGTATCCAGCTTGACCTGCTCCCGTACGGGTGCGGCACCCCCGATAATCAAACGGTCTTCATGCGTCAGGACCAGCTCCAGCTTGTCGGGCGTAAACAGGACGGGTATATGGAATTCCTTGCGAAGCCGTTCCGTGTCAAATTGTTTCACTTCATTCGGATGTGAGGCATAACGTCTTTCCATTTCATGTCATCTCCTTAAGAGTCATTTTATAATCTATTCATAACGTTCATATAAGTACAAATTACTCCATTTGCGTTCATATTACAATAGCCAAAATCCAAAATGAACGAATTGTTGAGTCTTGAAAAGCCGTTCTCCCCCATTTTTACCGACTGAAAAGGGGGAGGAAAGGGAAGAATTAGCTTGAGAAGATATGACAAAGGATGAGCGGACGAACAAGGCTCCTCTAGTTTAAGAAGTTATAAAGCGATCAAAGCAGGACTAGGAGATGGGAAGCCCCTATGAAACGAATGATGGTTATCTTTGCTGCTCTGCTGGCAGTAACCGGTTCCCAAACGGCAGCCGACGTGCCTCATTATCCATTTCATCAAGCCAGGGAACGGGAGGCCTGGATCAGGTCCGGGGATGATCGCGACCAGTCCTGGGTCAATATCGCCCATCGGGGGGCGTCGGGTTATGCGCCTGAGAATACGATGGCTTCGTTTGTCAAAGCGTTTGACATGGGAGCGGATATGCTGGAGCTGGATGTTCAGCTGAGCAAGGATGGAGAAGTCGTGGTGATCCATGATTCCACGGTTGAGCGAACCACGGACGGGCAAGGAGAAGTGGGCGGCCTAACCCTGGAGGAGCTGCGGCGGCTGGATGCGGGTTCGTGGTACGATTCGTCGTTCAAAGGAGAAGTCATTCCGACATTGGCGGAGGTGCTTGAGCACTTCGGTGGCCGGATCGGCTTGCTGATCGAATTGAAATCGCCCTCCCGGTACCCGGGCATTGAGCAAAAGGTTGCAGGCGATTTGAGAAGATATGCCGCCCAGACTGATGGACTAAGGTACAAGGACCTGATTATCGTTCAGTCTGCCGATACGGATTCGCTGGTTCGGTTCCGCCAGCTGATGCCCGATATTCCGCTTGGCGTAGTTATCACCAGTTCGGGCGACTTATCCAAGCAGCGGCTGGATAGTATGAAGGAGTACGCGGAATACGTGAGTATCTCGATGAGGCTCGTCTCCAAGGGACTGGTTCAAAAGATCCATCAATCGGGGATGAAAACGATGGTGTGGACCATTCGGGATATGCTGCAAATACCTTACGTGCTTCAAATTAACGTGGACGGCATCATTACGGATTATCCGGACCGGGTGCCGATTACGATTTCGAACAGGAACATGATCAGATAAATAATGAACGACGGCAGCTCTTGAGAAATCAAGGGCTGTTTTTATTTTATGTTAGTAAAAATAACATATTATAATGAAAATTCATTCTATTATTATATAAACACAAATTAAATGTTACTTTATATAACATAAAATAACGGAAATGCACGACAATTTTACTAAAAATGAAAAAACGAAATAAAATTATGTAAGAATTATTGACACGGGAAATATAAGGCAACTATAATGTGGAATAACGAACAGAGTAGAGAGGTTATAGACGGAATGTTCGGAAACGGAAAAAGGGAGTGGGGAACCAATGAAAAAACAAAGCGTAATCGTTAAAGGATGGGCCTCGTTTGTATTATGCGCCATTTTAATGTCAGGCTGCGTGACGGAAAAGGAAACCGCTCCAACCGCCGGAGCGGGTAACGGGAGCCCGCCGGTAGAAGCCGCAGGCGATTCGATCAAGGTCGGCATTCTTCACTCGCTCAGCGGAACGATGGCGATCAGCGAGGTGTCCGTTAAGGATGCCGAGATACTTGCGATCGAAGAGATCAATGCGGCGGGCGGCGTGCTCGGCAAGCAAATCGAACCCGTGATCGAGGACGGCGCCTCGGATTGGCCGACCTTCGCGGAGAAGGCGGGCAAATTGCTGCAGCAGGATAAGGTTGCCGCCGTATTCGGAGGCTGGACCTCCGCCAGCCGGAAAGCCATGCTCCCTGTTTTCGAACAAAACCACGGTCTCTTATTCTATCCGGTTCAATATGAAGGGCTGGAATCCTCCCCTAACATTTTCTATACGGGCGCAACAACCAATCAGCAAATCGTGCCTTCGGTGTCCTGGCTGCTCGAGAACCGCGGCAAAAAAATGTTTCTGCTCGGCTCCGATTATGTGTTCCCAAGAACGGCCAACAAGATCATTAAGGCCCAACTGACGGCCGAGGGCGGCGAGCTTGTGGGAGAGGAATACACGCCGCTGGGCCACACCGATTTCAGCACGATTATAGCCAAGATCAAAGAAGCGAAACCCGATATCGTCTATAACACGCTGAACGGCGATAGTAATGTGGCCTTCTTCAAGCAGCTGAAGGATGCGGGCATTACCTCCAAGGACATGACCACGCTGTCCGTAAGCGTAGCGGAGGAGGAAATCCGCGGCATCGGCGCCGATATCCTGGAGGGCCATCTGGCAGCCTGGAACTACTATCAGTCCACGGATACTCCGGAAAACAAAGCTTTTGTTGATAAATACAAAGCGAAATACGGCGCTGACCGGGTCACAGCCGACCCGATCGAGGCTGGTTATACCGCGGTGTACTTGTGGAAGGCTGCGGTAGAGAAGGCGGGAACCACGGACGTGGATAAGGTGAAGGAAGCGGCCAAAGGCATTGAGTTCGCCGCCCCCGAAGGCAAAGTGACCATCGATGGCGACAATCAGCATATTCATAAAACGGTGCGCATCGGCGAGGTGCAGGCTGACGGACAGTTCAAGGAGCTCTGGAACTCGGGCGAACCCGTCAAACCGGACCCCTATCTGAAAACATACGATTGGGCAAAAGGTTTGAGCGGTGAATAAAACTTCATCTCATGCATGAAAGGCCTGCGGGCCTTTCGTGAAAGGAGGTTCATCCCGGATGGATATGACGATCCTGCAGGTGTTTAACGGACTGAGCGTCAGCTCGATATTATTATTGATCGCGCTCGGCTTGGCGGTAACGTTCGGCTTAATGAATGTCATTAATATGGCCCATGGCGAGCTGATTATGATCGGCGCTTATTCCACGTACGTTACCCAAGGCTTGTTCTCCGCCTATATGCCGAAATCCTGGTTCGATACCTATTTCATCGCCGCATTGTTAGTATCCTTCATGGTTGCCGCTGCGGTCGGCTGGCTGCTTGAAATGGTGCTTATCCGCCATCTGTACGGCAGACCGCTGGATAGTCTGCTCGCCACATGGGGCGTCGGGATGATGCTGCAGCAGATCGCAAGGTTCATCTTCGGCGCACCGAACGTGGCCGTAACCAGCCCTTCCTGGCTTAACGGCGGGCTTGCGATCACCTCAAGCATCATCCTTCCTTACAAGCGGCTGTTCATTGTATTGCTTGTGGCCGTCGTCCTGACGGCGATGTATCTTTATATTTACAGAACGGTTCAAGGCCGAAGAATGCGGGCGGTGATGCAGAACCGAAGCATGGCCGGTTGTCTCGGCATTTCGACCCGGCGCGTGGACGGACTGACGTTTGCGATCGGCTCGGGCATCGCCGGTATTGCCGGCTGTGCCTTGACGCTGCTCGGCCCGATCGGACCATCGATCGGGACCTACTATATCGTCGATGCTTTCATGGTGGTGGTGCTGGGCGGCGTAGGAAAGCTGGTCGGCACGGTTGCCGGAGCGCTGGGCATCGGCGTGTTCAACACGCTGTTTGAGACCTATACTTCGGCTTCCATCGGCAAAGTGCTGGTGTTCGCCTGCATCGTGGCTTTCCTGCAGTGGAAGCCCCGCGGGCTCGTCGCGCTGCGAACGCGCAGTTTGGATTAGAGAGGAGGGGAATGCATGGTGCTGAAATGGTTGACAGGAAACCCCGGCGGCCGATCGAAACGGATTCTATGGAGCGCGGTGCTGCTTCTGATGTGTTTGGCCCCCTTGTTCACGACCCCTTTTCGCCTCGGATTGCTAACGAAATTTTTGGCTTTGGCGATCCTGGCGGTCGGGCTTGACCTGATCTGGGGGTACGGCGGCATTCTGAGCCTTGGACATGGCGTGTTCTTCGGGCTGGGTGCTTATGCCATGGCCATGTATCTGAAGCTGGACGCCAGCGGCTCGGCCCTGCCTGATTTTATGGGATGGAGCGGGGTGGCGTCCCTGCCCTGGTTCTGGGAGCCTTTCCGGTCGTTCCCGGCGGCCTTGATACTCGGGATGCTGCTGCCGGCCCTGCTGGCGTTGATACTTGGATTCTTTACGTTCCGCAACCGGATCGTCGGCGTGTATTTTACGATTCTGACGCAGGCCCTGGTCATGATCGTGGTTACACTGTTTGTCGGCAAGCAGGAGTGGACGGGGGGCACGAACGGGATTACGGGGTACAGCTCCGTTTTGGGATTTAACCTGAATGCGCCCTCCACGAAAATAGGATTGTATTTTATTACGCTGGCCGCTTTGGCAGGAGCCTATATTCTATGCAGAAGAATTGTGAACAGCCGCGTGGGCCAGGTGCTGGAAGCGTCGAGGGATGGGGAGAACCGGGTGCGGTTTCTGGGATTCGATCCTTCCCGCTACAAAACCTTTGCGTTTGCCGTATCGGGGGGCTTGGCCGGGCTAGCCGGCATGCTGTTTGTGCTTCAGGTCGGCATTATTTCGCCGTCCATGATGGGCATCGTCCCGTCTATTGAAATGGTGCTCTGGGTCGCGCTTGGCGGCAGGGGAACGCTGATCGGCGCCATAATCGGCGCCGTGCTGCTGAACGCGGCCAAGACCGGGATCAGCGAAGCTTATCCCGAAGGGTGGCTGCTGGTATTGGGCGCTTTGTTTGTCATTGTTGTGGTCTTGATGCCGAAAGGATTGACGGGATTGTGGAGCAAGGCGACTTCGTCATTATCCAAAAGAGGGAGGACTGTCCATGCAGCCGTACGCAAAGAGAGCTGATGTTTCGCTAGCCGCACATGGGGAAGTCAGGGGCATCGGCATGTCGCCCACCGTGCTGTCCGCGGAAAATATAACGGTGGCCTTTGGCGGGTTCGTAGCGGTAAACGGCATGAATCTGGCGCTTCGCCAGCATGAGCTGCATTTTCTGATCGGCCCGAACGGGGCAGGGAAGACCACGATGCTGGATGTGATCTGCGGAAAGACTAAGCCTGGGACGGGGCGGGTGCTGCTCGGCGACGGTCTTGAGATTACGAGGAAGCGGGACTATGAAATCGCGGGTCTCGGCGTGGGCCGGAAATTCCAGGCACCGTCGATATTCCCCAACCTGAGCGTCAAGGAAAACCTGGAGCTGACCGTCGATTCGGACCGAAGCGTGCTCCGGGCGCTGAAGGTCAGGAGAAATCGATGCACTACGTTCGAGATGAAGAAGGTGCTGGAATTGATCGGACTTCCCGATCGGCTTCATGTTCGGGCAGGTTCCCTGTCGCATGGAGAGAAGCAGTGGCTGGAGATCGGCATGCTGCTGCTTCAGAAGCCGCGGCTTCTGCTGCTGGATGAACCGGTAGCGGGAATGACGGACGAGGAAACGATGAAGACCGGCGAGCTCCTTCAAGGCATTGCTAAGGAATGCTCCGTCGTTGTGGTCGAGCACGATATGGAGTTTGTACGTTCTTTTGCCGCCAAGGTTACCGTCATGCATGAAGGGAAACTGCTGAAGGAAGGATCCATGCAGGAGATTCAGCGCGATCCGGTGGTGGCCGAGGTTTACCTTGGAAAAAGGAGGGAGGCGAATGCTCAAGCTGCAGGGCATTGAATCGGGTTATGGGGAGAGTGCCGTCCTGCGCGGCGTGTCCATGGTCGTGGACCCCGCAAAGATTGTATGCCTGGTTGGGCGCAACGGAGTCGGAAAAACCACGCTGATGCGAACGATAACCGGGCAATTGAAAATCCGGCAGGGGCGGATGAGCCTTGGCGAGCAGGAGGTTACCGGCTGGGATTCCGTCAAGAGAGCAAGAGGCGGGATCGGGTATGTCCCGCAAGGGCGCGAGATTTTCCCCCAACTCACTGTAAAAGAGAATCTGCTGCTCGGCCTTGAGCCATGCGTGCCTCGTACGAAGACATTCCCGGAAGAGGTGTTAGCCCTGTTTCCGGTACTGCCGCAAATGTATCACCGCCAAGGCGGCGATCTAAGCGGAGGACAGCAGCAGCAGCTTGCTTTCGCGAGGGCGCTTGCCTCCCGGCCCAAAGTGCTGCTGCTCGACGAGCCGACCGAAGGAATCCAGCCTTCCATCGTGGAGGAAATTCAAGACGTCATCCGCGGGATCAAAGCCAAAGGAGAAACGTCGGTCATTCTGGTGGAGCAGAGCATCGAATTCGTCCGAAGCGTGGCCGATTATATCTATGTCATGGATAAAGGGACGATCGTAGCCGAAGGGGTGCAGGATGCCATCGATATGGAGCAGTTCGAGCATTATTTGACGGTCTAAAGATTTTTCATGAGAGTTGGTTCGCATTTGGAGGTAGAACGTCACTGAGATTGAATGATAGAGGTTGTCTCTATGGGTTCGCTCGTTGTTACCTATAGGGGCAGCTCTTTTTTAATTTTGATCTTGCTATTTTGGAGATGCGGAGGTAGAATGTGAGTGATTCAACTTGTACGTACATCTTTTTATGGTCATTCATTTACATGTAAAGGTATGTACAAGTTAGTGAGCAATCATTCGTACAGGAGGCGTTATAATCATGAATTTGAAACCGCATACTTTTTGGTTTGTCACCGGAAGCCAGCACTTGTATGGTCCCGAAACGCTGGAGCAGGTCGCCGAGCACTCCCGCATCGTGGCAACGGAGTTTGACAAAGATCCTGTATTTACGTACCCCATTGTATTCAAGCCGATCGTAACGACACCCGATGAAATATACAACCTGATTCTTGAGGCTAACAACGATGAGTCCTGCGCAGGCATCATGACGTGGATGCATACGTTCTCCCCGGCCAAAATGTGGATCGCGGGCCTATCCCAATTGCAGAAGCCGCTTCTTCATTTCCATACCCAATTCAACCGGGATATTCCTTGGGAAACGATTGATATGGACTTTATGAACCTGAACCAGTCCGCACACGGCGACCGTGAGTATGGCCATATCGGTGCCCGCCTGGGCATCGCCCGCAAGGTCGTTGTGGGCCACTGGGAAGACGGGGAGGTTCGCGGCAGCATTGCCGGCTGGATGCGGACTGCCGCGGCCTATGCCGAAAGCCGCAGGCTGAAGGTGGCCCGCTTCGGCGACAATATGCGTCAGGTAGCGGTAACCGAAGGGGACAAAGTGGAGGCGCAAATCAAGCTTGGCTGGTCCGTGAACGGTTACGGCATCGGCGACCTTGTGCAGTCCATGAACGAAGTCGGCGATGAAGAGGTCAAGGCGCTCCTGAACGAATATGCGGAGTCGTATTCGATTACCAAGGAAGGGCTTAGCGATGGTCCCGTGCGCGATTCGATTGCGTACCAAGCCCGGATCGAGATTGCGTTGCGTCGTTTCCTCGAGGAAGGCGGCTTCGGCGCATTCACGACGACCTTCGAGGATCTGCACGGAATGAAGCAGCTCCCAGGACTCGCCGTGCAGCGCTTGATGGAGTCCGGTTACGGTTTCGGCGGGGAAGGGGATTGGAAAACAGCGGCCCTGACACGCGTGTTGAAGGTGCTTGCAGACAATAAAAGCACATCCTTCATGGAGGACTACACCTATCATTTCGAGCCGGGAAATCATATGATTCTCGGATCGCACATGCTGGAGGTATGCCCGACCATCGCGCTGGATAAGCCGACGCTTGAGGTTCATCCGCTCGGGATTGGGGGCAAGGGAGATCCGGCGCGACTCGTGTTTAACGGCCAAGACGGCCCTGCCGTCAATGCTTCCCTGATTGATCTCGGGCACCGCTTCAGACTGCTGGTGAATGTGGTGGACGGCGTCAAGGTGGAGCAGCCGATGCCGAAGCTGCCGGTGGCCCGCGTGCTGTGGAAGCCGCAGCCATCTCTTCGCGAATCTGCGGAAGCGTGGATTTTGGCCGGCGGCGCGCACCATACCGTACTCTCTTATGCCATGACGGCCGAACACTTAAGCGATTGGGCGGAGATGACCGGCATTGAAGCGGTCGTTATCGACAAGGATACAACGATACCGCGCTTCAAGAACGAGCTCCGTTGGAGCGAAGCCGCATACCGTCTGCGGTAACTGGTTCTGTCGGCATTCGCCTGGCCTGTGTTACAATAGCGAGATAGCTTAGGATTGCAGGGGATCCTAATATAATGAGTGCGTGAGGCTAGAGGTGAATGATGAATAATAGACGGATACCCAAATATATTGTATTAAAAAACGAACTGCTCTCATGGTTTGAATCCGGCCGGCTTCAAGCAGGCAAACAGGTTCCTTCGGAGCATGAAATCGCGGACCAGTTCGGCGTAAGCCGCCAGACGGTCCGCCAAACCTTCGGCGAGCTGGAGAAGGAAGGCTGGCTCGAACGGATTCAAGGCAAAGGAACCTTTGCCCGCAACCCGGCGCGGCGGGAAAGCGAGCAGGTCAAGACGATCGGCATCATGACGACGTACATCTCGGATTATATTTTCCCGCATATCGTCAGGGGAGCGGAGGCGGAGCTGCGCAGCAAGGGATACCGCCTGCTGCTTTCCAGCACCGACAACAACAAGGAGAAGGAGATGGAGAGCCTTCAGCTCATGACCAGCCAGCCGCTGAGCGGGCTGATTATCGAGCCGACCAAGAGCGCGGAGGGCAATCCGAATCTGACATATTTCCTGTCCCTGCAGGAGAAGGGGATTCCGTTTCTGATGATCAACGAGAAGTATCGGGAACTGGAATGCCCTTGCCTTAAGCTGGACGATGAGCTTGGCGGTTACAAGGCCACGCGGCATTTGATCGAGAATGGACATTCGGCGATTGCCGGATTCTTCAAGCGGGACGACCTTCAGGGCGTAAACCGGCTGAAGGGCTTCTTGCGGGCGCATCGGGAGGCGGGCATCCCCGTTTCGCCGGAGCGGGTGGTTACGTATACAACGGAACAGAAGGGCCGTTTCCCTTATGAACAGGCCGTCCAATTGCTGAAGCAGCCGATCGGGCAGCGGCCGACGGGATTCGTATGTTATAACGACGAGCTGGCCGTGTCTTTGGCGGAGGCGGCCGGGGAATGCGGGCTGCAAATTCCGCAGGACGTATCCATGGTCGGCTTCGATGATTCCACGCTAGCCGTTGCTTCCGGCGTGAAGCTGACGACGATGACCCACCCGAAGACGGAGATGGGGATCATGGCGGCCAGGCAGTTGATCAGCATGATCGAGCATCATACCGTATTTGAGGATACGGTTTATCAACCGGAGCTTGTGGAGAGAGAATCGGTGGACAAACGATAGAGAGTAGGGAGTTTAAGGTCCGATATATCGGACCCTTGCTTGTAAACTTGTACGTACAATTAATTTTCAAAGGCTGGAGAGGAGCGGTTGTTCATGTTGGAGGATTTGAAGCAGCAGGTGCTTGAGGCGAATCTGGAGCTTCCGAAGTACGGGCTCGTTACCTTTACATGGGGAAACGTCAGCGGCATCGACCGTGAACGGGGACTGTTTGTCATTAAGCCGAGCGGCGTGCCATACGAGGATTTAAAAGCGGCCGACATGGTCGTGCTGGATTTGAAGGGGAATGTCGTTGAAGGGGATTTGCGGCCTTCCTCCGACACCCCGACTCATCTGGTGCTGTATCAGAATTTTAAAGAGATCGGCGGGATTGTGCACACCCACTCTCCATGGGGAACGAGCTGGGCTCAGGCGGGACGCGCGCTGCCTGCTTACGGAACGACGCATGCCGACTATTTTTACGGGGAGATTCCAGTTACGCGGCCCATGACCCGGGAAGAAATCGAGGGGGCCTACGAGCTGGAGACGGGCAACGTAATCGTTGAACGATTCACGGATCTGGATCCGAACATGGTGCCAGGCGTGCTTGTGCATTCCCATGCGCCGTTCGTGTGGGGCAAGGATGCGCATAACGCCGTGCATAATGCGGTGGTGCTGGAGGAGTGCGCCAAGATTGCAGCCCGGATGCAGCAGATCAATCCCGAAACCGAACCGATGGATCAGACGCTGCTGGATCGCCATTTTTTGCGGAAGCATGGAGTCAATGCTTATTACGGTCAAAAGTAACGCATATATTCATCATTCATGATTTCATCGGTAGGAGGAAATGAGATGGGGAATAAATACACCATTGGTGTCGATTACGGAACGCAGTCCGGACGTGCGGTATTGGTTAATCTGGCGAACGGGCAGGAAGTAGCGGATCATGTAACGCCTTATCGGCACCATGTTATTGATGAGTTTCTGCCGGGTTCCGGAAAGCGGCTGGAGCATGACTGGGCGCTTCAGCATCCGGGAGATTATCTGGAGGTTCTGCAGGTATCGGTGCCTGCGGTCATCCAGCAATCCGGCATTGATCCGGCGGATGTGATCGGCATCGGCATCGATTTTACGGCTTGCACCATGCTCCCGGTTGACGAGCTTGGCGAGCCGCTCTGCTTCCACCCGGAGCTGGCCGATCAGCCGCACAGCTGGGTTAAGCTGTGGAAGCATCACGCGGCCCAGCCGGAAGCAGACAAGATCAACGCGATCGCCGCTGAGCGCGGAGAAGCTTTTTTGCCCCGTTACGGCGGGAAGATCTCATCCGAATGGATGATAGCCAAAGTCTGGCAGATTCTTGACGAGGCACCGGCCATCTATGAACGCGCGGATCGGTTCCTGGAGGCCACGGATTGGGTCATCTCCCAAATGACCGGCCATATAGTCCGCAACAGCTGTACGGCTGGTTACAAGGCGATATGGCATAAGCAGGACGGATATCCAAGCAAGGATTACTTTAAAGCGCTGGATCCCAGATTGGAGGATCTGGCCGATACGAAGCTGCGCGGAGAGGTCCGTCCCCTTGGGAGCAGCGCCGGCGGCTTGACCGAGAAGATGGCAGAAATGATGGGCTTAACGCCTGGCATTGCCGTGGCCGTCGGCAACGTTGACGCGCATGCCGCGGTACCGGCGGTCGGCGTCGTAACACCGGGCAAGCTGGTCATGGCCATGGGAACCTCGATCTGCCATATGCTGCTCGGCACGGAAGAGAAGCAGGTCGAAGGGATGTGCGGCGTCGTCGAAGACGGCATCATTCCGGGATTATACGGTTATGAAGCCGGGCAATCGGCGGTGGGCGATATTTTTGAATGGTACGTTGAGGAAGCGCTTCCCGCGTACGTTAAGGAGGCTGCGACCGAGGAAGGAATCGGCTTGCATCAATGGCTGGAACGGGAAGCGGCTGCATACAAGCCGGGTCAGAGTGGTTTGCTGGCGCTGGATTGGTGGAACGGCAACCGCTCGGTGCTGGTGGATACGGATCTGACCGGATTGATGTTAGGGATGACGCTGTTGACGAAGCCGCAGGAAATTTATCGCGCCTTGCTGGAGGCGACGGCTTTCGGCACGCGCAAAATCGTGGACGCCTTTCATGAGAACGGCGTGGCTGTGGATGTTCTCTATGCATGCGGCGGACTGCCGCAGAAGAATCGTCTCCTGATGCAGATTTATGCGGACGTTACCAATCGTGAAATCTATGTGGCTGATTCCAAACAGACGCCGGCGCTGGGTGCCGCGATGTTCGCCGCAGTGGCGGCGGGTCAGGCCAAAGGCGGATATGATTCCATTATCGATGCGGCCGAGAAAATGGCACGGGTGAAGGAAGAGACCTTCAAGCCGATACGGGAGCATGTGGAAGTGTATGAGCAGCTGTATCAGGAATACAGCAAGCTGCATGATTATTTCGGCCGTGGGGAAAACGACGTCATGAAACGGCTGAAGCGGATTAAGCAGACGGCAGAATAGGCCAGCCGGGCAAGCGCAAGACCAGAAGAGGACCGGACCGCCCTGCATATAGAGGGCGGGACGTCCTTCGAGACAAATATAGACCAGATGCTTGGATCATCAACATGGGATGGGATGAAAGGGGAGGAGCTGCATGACGGATTATTTGAACGAAGCAAAAGGTTTAATGAGCCGAATGAGGGAAGTCCGGCCGGCGTTCCGCGGACTTGAAACGATGGAGCTGGAGCCCGGCGCTATTTCAGCTGTGCCCGCGTACCTTAAACGGCAGGGCCTCAATTCACCGATCGTTGTGGCCGATGCGAATACGTATGAAGCCGCGGGTCAAACGCTGATGGATGGGCTGGAAGCGGAAGGTCTGGAACCCCGGCTGTGCTTGATCAAGCCTGATGAGTTAGGCGACGTGGTGGCGGATGAACGCTCGCTGATGCAGCTTTTTATCGAGGTGGAGCCGGAGCGGACAGGATGCCTCATCGCTGCCGGATCCGGTACCCTTCATGACATTACCCGCTTTGTCGCTCATCGGTGCGGGAAGCCTTTCGTCTCTGTACCTACGGCACCTTCGGTAGACGGCTTTACTTCGGCCGGGGCGCCGATCGTGGTTCGGGGGATCAAGCAGACCTTTGCGGCAACGGCTCCCATCGCCATATTCGCCGACCCGGATATCCTTGCGAAAGCGCCGCAGCCGCTTATAGCGGCAGGGTTTGGCGATATGCTCGGCAAATATACGTCGCTGCTGGATTGGAGATTCTCCTCGACCACGGCCGGCGAGCCCTATGATGACCAAGTGGCAGAAATTACGGAACGGGCACTGGAATCTTGCATCCAGCACGTGGAGGCCATCGGCCAGCGCACGGAGGAAGGCATCCGCATTCTGATGACGGCCTTGATTGAATCCGGGATCGCGATGCTGCTGTTCGGGCAGTCCCATCCTGCCTCCGGGGCAGAGCATCATTTGTCGCATTACTGGGAGATGGAGTACTTGCGCCTCGGCAACCGGGCGCTGCTTCATGGCGCCAAGGTAGGGGTTGCCTGCAGCGAGATATCAAGCCTTTACCATGCTGCGGCTGATCAGGGAGTGTATCCTTATGCCGAGCCCAAGCTTTGGGAGACGTACAGAGAGCAGGTTCGGGAGTGGCTTCGGAAGGTTCCTTCGAAGGAGGAGATCGCCGGGCTGCTGCGGCAAGCGGGAGGTCCTTCCAGCCTGAAGGAGCTTGGCATTGATGAGGAGCTATTCGGGGAGAGCCTGCGGGAGGCGCATAAGCTGCGCGACCGTCATACCATCCTGAGGACGCTGAACGAGGCTGACGGGGTAGGACAACCTGTGACTTCATACAGATAGCAAAGCAGAGGGCGGGCGATGCCCGTCCCCCGCCCTAAAGAATGGGCTTGCTGATAAGGTTATAGAAGGTATTCCGTTTTGCTAAAAAAGGCCTCTACATGATCGAATGATCATAGAGAGTCCTTTTTTGCGTTCGTCTATTTTAGCTGGCTGCCTGATATAGGGGGTCTAAAACAGTCGAATCGATGGCTTGTTAGTTGGAATGCAGCTTGTACTGCCGTTTGAGAATGATACATCACCGCATGCCTACCGCCCGCCAAACACATGCATTCGCTCCCTTATCCTTCCTTCACATCATACAGCACGCGGGCCAACAGATCTTGACTGTAGTTGCCGAAATGCTTGCCGTAAATGGTTAAGCCGCGTTTATTCACCGACTGCTCGTTAACGGCAATCCTGAAGGTAAGCTCGCTCTTGTAATCGAGCTGAATTTGGTCCAAACCGACATCCGAAATACGGCACCCGTCGATAAAGCTGCCTTCTTTATTGATTCGGATGAGCTTCAGCATGCCGTATTGGTTCAAGTGGGGTGGCCACCATTCAGGGTTGAAGGTACCGCGTTTGTCCCCGAAATCACCCGGACTTGTCCAGCTGCCGATTTCGATCCCGTTGACGTAAAAGAAAATATCCGATGGGTAATTATCGCAATGTCCCGGTGCTTCAGACCCCAGCTCCAAGGAGAATTGGATCTCGCGGAACGATTGGTTGGATTTCAAATAATTCGGGATCCGATATTCCAGGAAACCTTCGGTCAGCCAAATAATCTCCGAATTGATGCGCTCCGGATCGGCGAAATAGCGCGGATCGTCGAAATCCCCGATGATGCTGTCCTTGGTCGCAAGTCCGCAGGTCGGGATGGCTTGGTAGTCGCTGTAATGGCCGACGCGAATTTCCACCTCGTACAGATTATTAATATCCTTGCTTCGCAAATCGACCATCAAGGTGTCTTTATTCAGATAGCAGATCTTCTGGATGCCATGTTTCCCGCCCGTGGTATGGATTTCGATCAGGCCGCTTTCCTCCAGCTTCTTGATATGCATGGTAATGGCGCCATTGCTGAGGTTCAGCCTGTTTGCGAGATCATTCAGGTTCAGGCTTTGATTCTTGGCCAGCAGCTCCAAAATTTGAATGCGGATCTCAGAGCTGAGCGCTTTAAAGATATCAAGTCCGCTCATTAAATCTTTAATGTAGATCATCTTATTTCAAACCTTCTTCCAATTAAGGGATTTATAACGATGGGATGTTTGCAAACGTTTATTTCAAACAATTATAAATCAATATGAGCGTGAAATAAAGATGCGTTCAAAATCTTCAGAAAACTTGTGCGTGAAACAATAAAACGGATGCTGAAACCGCTTTTATTTGAGGATTATATTAAATAAGGATTGCATAAAACAAGTGATTTCGGCTATTTTCGACAGAAAATGCACTGATTTATTGATTATGAAAATTTATTTTTTGTTTATGTAAATCATTTTACATTTGTATATTTACAGAGACCCCCTCATATGATATTTTAGATCTGAAAACGAATTCATTTAATTATATTTGAATTGTTTTACAATTATATCAAACGGAAGGTGAAGAACTTGGCAGCTGAGAACATGAAAGCACGAATGATCGTGGATAAGTCGTTTCGGATCGCGCAAGTTGATAACCGCATTTATGGTTCATTCATTGAACACCTAGGCCGCGCAGTATATGGCGGGATTTACGAGCCCGGCCATGAAACCGCGGATGCGGACGGTTTTCGGAATGACGTAAAGGAATTGATCAAGGAGCTGGACGTCCCGATTATCAGGTATCCCGGCGGGAATTTCGTTTCGGGGTATAACTGGGAAGATGGCGTGGGGCCTGTTGCCGAACGGCCAAAACGGCTGGAGCTGGCTTGGAGAACGCTGGAGCCGAACGATGTCGGCACGAATGAGTTTATATCCTGGGCCAAGGAAGTGGGCTCGGATGTCATGATGGCCGTGAATCTGGGGACGCGGGGGATCGATGCCGCCAGAAACTTGCTGGAATACACCAACCATCCGGGAGGCACGTATTGGAGCGATCTACGCCGCCGCCATGGTTATGAACAGCCGCACAAGATCAAGACCTGGTGCCTCGGCAACGAGATGGACGGACCTTGGCAGATCGGACACAAGACGTCCGAAGAGTACGGCCGGCTTGCGCTTGAGACGGCAAAAGCCATGCGGCTCGTCGACCCGACCATCGAGCTGGTTTCCTGCGGAAGCTCGAGCACGGGCATGCCGACATTCCCTGAATGGGAAGCCGTAACGCTGGATCATACGTATGAGGCGGTCGATTACATATCCCTGCATCAATATTACGGCAACCGTAATAACGATACCGCCAATTACCTGGCGCTTACGCTCGATATGGATCACTTTATTCATACGGTGAAATCCACCTGCGATTACATCAAGGCCAAGAAACGCAGCAAAAAGACGATGTATCTGAGCTTCGATGAGTGGAATGTTTGGTATCATTCCAATGACGCCGACAGACAGATTGATCCATGGAGCATCGCTCCCCCTCAGCTGGAGGATGTGTACAACTTCGAGGATGCGATTCTTGTGGGCAGCATGCTGATCACGTTCCTGCGCCATGCGGACCGGGTCAAGATGGCTTGCCTGGCGCAGCTCGTGAACGTGATCGCTCCGATCATGACCGAGAACGGCGGACGATCTTGGAAGCAGACGATCTTTTATCCGTATCTTCATGCTTCCAAATTTGGCCGGGGCGTATCCCTGCTGCCGATCGTCGACTCGCCGAAATACGATTCCAAGGACTTTACCGACGTTCCTTATCTCGACAGCGCGGTCGTTCATAACGAAGAGGATGAAGAAATTACGATTTTTGCCGTGAACCGCCATCTGGAGGAAGCCTTGGCGCTCGAATGCGATGTTCGCAGTTTTGAAGGTTACCGGCTGCTGGAGCATATCGTGCTGGAGCATGAGGATCTGAAAGCGGTGAACACCGCATCCGAGGAAAAAGTAAAGCCTCATCATCAGGGGGGCGCGAAACTCGATAACGGTATGGTTAACGCCAGGCTTGCCAAGGCATCATGGAACGTCATCCGCTTGAAAAAAGCCTAATAACAGCAAGGGGGCGGTTCGCGAATTGGGCTGCCCCTTCTCCCAAACACTCATATCAAATTACACACAATATGAAAGCGTTTTATTTCTGAGGAATAGCAGAAGTACCGATGTTCGAAGTGTAGGTTTGTATGAACGAAAATTAAGGGAGGTCCAGTAAGATGATGAAAAGATGGATGGTTGTATTCATGGTGTTATGTATGACGCTCTTCCTGTGGGGATGCGGCAAATCGAACAATGCCGGCGGCGAAACCTCGGTTCTGGACGGAGGGGCGGGAGAAAGCGCTACGGAGCTGTCGTATTGGACGTTTGTTGAGCTGCACGGCCAGCACTTCGAGAAAATGCTCGGCAAATGGAACACGGAGAATCCCGATCGCCAGATCAAGCTGAACGTAACGGTCATGCCTTATGACGACATGCATAACAAATTATCCATCGCGGTTCAATCGGGGACGGGTGCCCCCGACATTGCGGATATCGAGCTTGGGAAGTTTCCGGATTTCCTTGCCGGCACGCCGCAGCTTGAACCGCTCAACGACGTCATTGATCCATACCGGGATACCATCGTGAAATCCCGTATCGACCTTTACAGCAAGGAGGATGTGAATTACGGCATCCCGACTCATGTCGGAGCTTCCGTCGCCTTCTATAATACCGAGATTTTGGAGGAGGCCGGGGTCAATTATCAGGATATCGTGACTTGGGAGGATTTCAAGCAGGCCGGTATTCAGGTATATGAAAAAACCGGCAAATATATGGGGACGGCCGATACAAGCGCGGCTTGGCAAGCTTCCATGCTGCTCGCGCAGCAAGGCGCGGATCTGACGGACGATTCCGGCAATCCGATCGTGAATTCGGAGCCGATGGTGAAGGCCATGACGCTGCTCAAGGATCTGCAGGACAGTAATGTCATCGCGACCATCGCCGGCGGTCAGCCTGACACCGAAGAGGCCTACGGCGAGTTTAATGCAGGAAATTATGCCACGGCTTTCATGCCGTTATGGCAAATGTCCAGATATACCAACTACATGTCCGATTTGTCGGGAAAAATAGCCATCGCGCCGATTCCGGTCATCGAAGAAGGAATGCCCCGGTCGGTTGGCGGCGGCGGAACGGGCACGGTCGTGACCAAGACGGCAAAAGACGTGCAGCTGGCAAAAGATTTTCTGGCCTTCGCCAAGCTGTCCCTGGATGCCAATAAAGAAATTTGGAACACGCTTGGATTCGATCCGGTCAATATGGACGTTTGGGATATGAAGGATGTTACGCACAATGCCGAGAATCAGTTCGTGAAATATTTCGTCAATAACCCGTTCGATGTCCTGAATGAGATCCGGGATGAAATCCGGTTAATCAAATCGACCTCCGCATCGCCCACCATCAACAACGTCCTGTGCACAACCACCTTCAACGAGATTTTTGAGGACGGCAAGGACATTACCGAAGCCCTGAATGACGCCCAGAAGCAAATCGAACAGGAATTGAAATAACGTTCGCTTATACGGTACAAAAACGAAGAGCTGCTCATGGATCGTCGGTGAGCGGCTCTCATTTAAAGGAGTCGAATCATGATTAAAAAATTTCTGTACTCTCAAAAGGTTGCTCCTTACGTGTTTGTCCTGCCGTTTATTCTGGTATTCCTCGTGTTCTGGGTGTTTCCGCTCGGCAGCTCATTCAGCATGAGCTTTCAGAAAACGCAGCTGGGGCAGGAAGCGGATTGGGTCGGCTTGGCTAATTACGGGAAGCTGATGGGGGACGGCGTCTTTTTGAAGGCAGTCACGAACAGCGCGATTTACATGGTGTTGACGCTTCTGATCCTGATTCCGTTTCCCATGCTGTTCGCGGTGCTGATCAACAACAAGTTCATGTGGGGGAGGGAGTTTTTCAAGTCGTCTTTTTTCTTCCCTGCACTGACGTCGGTCGTTGTGGCGGGCACCATCTTCCGGCTCATGTTCGGCGAGATGGAAGGATCCCTGATCAACAGCATCCTGGGGTGGTTCGGGATCGATCCGGTGAAGTTTCTGAAGGGACAGGTCACCGGCTATATCGCGCTGGTGGCTCTCGCCACTTGGCGGTGGACGGGGGTCAATATGCTTTATTTTTTATCGGGACTCAAGAACATTCCGGGTGAATACTATGAGGCGGCATCCATCGACGGGGCCTCGGCCTTTCAGAAGTTTACCAAAATCACGATGCCGTTATTGAAGCCGACCACGATTTATGTGTTAACGATCAGCATTTATGCGGGGCTTGCCATGTTTATCGAAAGCATGATGCTCTGGAACGGCAACAACTCTCCGAAGAATATCGGCCTCACGATTGTCGGTTACCTGTACCGTCAAGGCATCGAGAAGAACAATTTGGGTTATGCCGCCGCTGTAGGGATCGTGCTGCTGGCAATCACCATGATCATTAACCTGACGCAGCTGAAGCTCTCCGGCATGTTCAAGAAGGAGGATTGAGGATGAGAAGAGAAACGCTGGTCAAAATAATCCTCTTGATCTTGTTCTCCATACTGTGCTTTCTGATCCTGGTGCCTTTTTATGCCGTTACCATCGCTTCCTTCAAACCCGGCGAGGATTTGATTCGGTATGGCCTGAATTTGAAATTTGATCTGTCGGTGATGAGCCTGGACAATTTCGCCTACCTGTTTACGGGCGATCACTCCTACTTCATGTGGTTTATTAACTCCTTGCTCCTCACGGTGGTGCAGGTCACGTTAACCCTGCTGGTCAGCGCAACCGTTGCCTATGGGTTTGCAGCCTATGATTTCATCGGTAAGAACTTCTTGTTTATCTGCGTGCTTTTGATTATGATGGTTCCTTTTGAAATTCTTCTTCTTCCGTTATACTCCCTGACGTACAATCTGGGCCTCATGAATACATACTCGGCGATTGTGCTGCCGGGGATCGCAAGCGCGGCCACGATTTTCTTCTTCAGGCAGTATTTAAGAGGGGTTCCAAAAGAAATGATTGCGGCAGGTCGGGTCGACGGGGCCAGCGAATACGGGATCTATGTACGGTTGATCCTGCCCGTGATGAAGCCGTCCTTTGCAGCCATGGCGATTCTGAACGGCATGAACAGCTGGAACAATTTCCTGTGGCCGTTCATGGTGCTCAGCGATGATCGCAAGTACACGCTTCCGATCGGGTTGAAGACGCTGTTGACTCCTTACGGGAACAACTATGATTTATTGATTGTCGGCTCTTTTTTCTCGATCATTCCGATTTTCATCTTGTTCATGGCTTTTCAGAAATACTTTATTGACGGGATGACGGCGGGAGCGGTGAAAGGATGACGGCTCGGTCCGTATGACCGGACCAGCCCAGCCCTTGCTGACGGCACCTCAAATCCATTATGATACAAGGAAACCTGCGTATTCTGATGAATGAGGTGACGTAACTTGCATCCTGTAACAAAGGCTCTATTATGGATTGGCGGCGCCCTGATCGTGATCGGGCTGCTGTGGCCTGTCATTGGCCGATTCGTCGGCCGGCTGCCGGGCGACATCGTCGTGGATAAACCCAATGTCAAAATTTATTTTCCGATCGTAACCTGCCTCGTCATCAGCGTGGTGGGCTCGTTGATTCTGTTTCTGATCCAGCAGTTTCGCAAATAGTCGGGATTTCATAAGAAAAACGTCTATCGACGCACTTTCCCAGAAGACAGACCGCGGTTAGGGGATGTTTTTCTTGCGATATCAGGAAGGCGCCTAAGCTTTGGAGTTTATACTTTCTGATATCTAAAAAAAACAGGCCGGTTAGGGGTACCCCTAACCGGCCTGTTTAAATGGAAAAGCCGTTTTATTTTTGGATGATGGTGATTTCGGCATTCGGATCCAAGCTAAACACGATGGATTTGAACCTGGGCATTTCCAGAATATGAACCTGGTAGACCAGCTGCTGCGAATGGGCGGGCTCACCGTGGTTCGCGCCTTCACCCTTGTCTTGTGCCGATTGGGGATCATACCCAATGATGGCTTTCATGGTGTGCCGGATTTCCGCTTCGCTGATGCTTCGAATCCGTACCTCCCGTTTAAGCGGAAGGCTTGAAGTCGTAACGCGCCCGGTCTCCAGTGCCATCAGGCACGCGATGGCCGAATACATCGCCCGTTCCCAGCCGAGGAGGAGCCCCGCCAAAGTCAGTACCAACAGATTGATCATGATATGGACGTAGGGCAGTTTCAGCCGGGTCAGCAGCTGCGATAGCTGCTGGGGGATCTTCGGCATCTGGAGCGTATCCAGGACGACGCCGTAACGAAGGCCGATGCCGATGCCGAGACCGAGGAAAATGCCGCCGATGCCTGCGCTCCCGATCTTGCTGTCGATGAGAGCGGGAATCGGAAAGAACAAGATCGAGCATACGGAAAACGTCAGCAGCCCGACGGTTGCAATGACGGCTTTTTCCCGGTTCGACCGGCGATAGGCCAGCAGAAGCAAGGGCAGATTTAATGCAAACAAAAACATGCCCGTATGAAGTCCCGTCAGATGCGAAGCGAGCGCAGAGATTCCCGTTACGCCGCCCGCGATGATTCCGCTAGGAACAAGAAATAAATCCAAACCGAACGCTGCGATCAGTCCTCCGATGGCAGCCATGCTCAGTCTTCTTCGTGTACTTGCCTTGCTTGCGGCCTCTTGTGCACCGTTCGTTGTCCGAACCGGGGCTTGAACCATAGGCAATGTACCCTCCTTTATCCGCTGGCACTTTCATCCTTTAGCTTCGGTTTAACCGGTTTCTTCTCCTTATGATCTTTAAATTTAAATATCTTGTTCAAGAAGTTATAGACGTGCTTGGACTCCTTGGTCAGCAGCGGTCCGAGTATGGCGAGTATCAGTACATACAGGGCTGCGAACGGTTGAATGAAGGTTGCAAGCCCGCCGGCTTTCCCCATATTGGCGAGAATGATGGAAAACTCCCCGCGGGATACAATCGTCAGACCGATATTGGAGGATGCTTTCGAAGACAATCCGGCGCTGCGGCCGGCAAGCATGCCTGCAATGAAGTTGCCAAGAAGCGTGATGATCACGGCGATCAGCGATAACCACACAGCTCCGCCAAGCTCGGACGGTACTATCGTTAAACCGAAGCTAAAGAAGAATATGGCTCCAAAGAAATCGCGGAATGGTAATATCAAATGCTCAATGCGTTCACGATGCTCGGTCTCGGCCAGAACAAGCCCGACGAGCAGCGCGCCGATGGCCTCGGCAACATGAATCGTTTCAGCGAATCCTGCGAGCAGGAACAACGCGCCGAATACGACCAAGGCAAACAATTCGTTAGACCGTATATTCAATGCTTTATTCAGAAGCGGTACGGCTTTACGCCCGATAATAATGACTAGCAGCATAAATCCAAGAGCGATCACGGCAGATATCAGGACGCCGCCCAGCGACGAGGAGCCGCTCAGCACGAGCCCGGAAAGAATCGAGATATATACAGCGAGGAATACGTCCTCAAACATGATGATCCCGAGGATCATCTCGGTCTCCGGATTCGCTGTTCTTCTCAAGTCGACCAGCACCTTGGCCACGATAGCGCTCGAGGAGATGGTCGTTATGCCTGCGACAATGAGCGTCTCCGCCAAGGGAAATCCGGCAAAGATCCCGATCATCAGTCCAAGCGTAAAGTTAATGGCAATGTAGATGCTGCCACCTACAACGATGGACTTGCCCGATTTGATCAATCGGCCGACCGAGAACTCGAGTCCGAGATAGAACAGAAGGAAGAGTACGCCGATCCGCCCCATAAAGTCGATGAGCGGAGCACTTTCTATAAAACGAAAATCGAAAGATCCAAAATGAAAAGCATGAGGCCCAACCGCCATCCCCACCAGAATATAGAAAGGGACGACGGAAAACCGGAGTTTAGCTGATAGCAACCCCGCCAGGGCGATCAAGGCAATCGCCAATCCTACTTCTAAAACCAAATGATCCATTCATCAACCACGTCCGTTCATCAAGATTTGTTTAAATAGCCGCTGTTGTTGACGTTCACCTACGACGACGAGCGTCGAATCCGGTGTAATGATAACGTCAGGTCCGGGATTGATTTGTTTGCTGTTTTTGTCAACTCTTGCGATGATGGTTGCGCCTGAGGCTTGGCGTACGCCCAGATCGCCAATCGATTTACCTGCCCCGTAATAGTGGGGCTCGATGCGGTACCACTCGATGATCAATTCATCCAGCGCCATGTCGATCGTTTCGAGCGCCTTCGGTTTATACGTGAGACCGCCGACGATGGCCGCAATTTGACGGGCCTCGTCATCGTCCAGGGAAATCATGGAGATGCTTTCGTCCGGATCGTCATATTCATAATGGTACATTTCACGGCGGCCGTCGTCATGAATGATGATGACCAGTTTATCGCCACCGCGGGTATCAATTACGAATTTCTTACCGATTCCAGGCAAATCTGTTTCGCGAACATGCATAGATTAGAGTCCTCCTAAGAAATACACTTTTTAGTTGTTTTGCACACCGATCACACGGATATCAAAAATACACGCAGCCAAATAAAACAATCCATTCACGATGAAATTGCACAGTCTTTAATAAACCCTAATGCACAGGTCAATCTGCACAGGCTGTTTATGTTGTTGCATGGGAAAAGAAAAATTGGCAAATTTAAGAAACCGCAGTCAGTTGGAATGCGAAAAAGTGTGGAGGACTAGACGAACTTCGATGTGAACTTAATGGGGAATAATACTAAAAGCCGGAGTCGAAGCGGAATAATCGGCCGATAGGGCAGACGTGTTTTGGGAGCCTGCTGCATCACAATGGCCGACATCAATAAGAACAGCGCTATGGTATTGCCGGCTGCCTTAAGTTTGGAGAGAATTTGAGAGTGTTTCAGAACAGCCGCTTTCAGATGATGGTCATGCTTGTAAACATACCGCTCATCTTGGGTTTCGTTGCTGTAATACTCCTGGACGGGAATATATAGGGCAAATGCCGTAACCAGAACAAGCACCAGCATCCATGCAATTCTTGCCGTTTTTAAGAAACAGTTCACGGTTACTCCCCCCTTCGTCCCAAGCTTCTATGTTAATCATAACATAAAAATAATCGTTCTCAAAATGAGAACGATAAATTATTTTTGAACACTTTTACAGATCGATTCAATTTTTTACATTATATAGAAGCGATGCTTCTTCTATTTTTTGCGTAGCTTATCATAGTTTTCCGTATCGGGCCCGATATCGGCTTTCGCTTGATCTTTATCTTCCAAAACGCCGAGGACAAGATCGTCGAGTTTATCGGTTGCGGCCTGATCCGGCCGGTCGGGCTCGGGGATCGGGTCCACGCCGGGGAATTGACCGTCAAATTCAGGTTTCTTTTTGCTCATTAGGCTCTCATTCCTTTCTGGCAATATTGTGGCACAAAAGGATCTGTTATATGTAACGAATAAACGCGGGAGATGAAAGTGAAACAATGCAGGAACGTTGCCTGGTAACAATTCACCTTCTATATAGTGTAACTCTATATATCAATCAGCTATATAAGAATATGCTAGAATAGTAGAGGAATATTATACCAGGGGGTTATTTAGGCATGAAGAAAAAATGGATAGGCTGCACCCTTGCTTTATTGCTTGTATCCGGCTCTGTCGTATCTGCGCATCCGGGACGAACGGATGCCAACGGAGGGCATACCTGCCGAACCAATTGCGAACGCTGGGGTCTGTCATATGGCGAGTATCATTATCATAACGGCGGTGGGAGCTCTTCCGGAAGCAAGTCGTCTTCATCCGCGCCTAAGTCGAAATCATCGCAAAAGAGCACGGCTAAGCCTGCAGCGCCGAAGCCCGCGGCTCCGGCTTATGCTAAGTCCGGCCTTAAGGTTTACGTCAACGGCAGCGTGGTAAAATTTAATAGCGAGCCATTGGTGTATAACAACATCAATCTGGTGCCGCTGCGGGAAATTGCGGAGGGCATGGGGGCTAAGGTCAACTGGAATCGCGATGCGGCCAGCATCGGCGTGCAGAGAGGCAATCATAAAGTCACGCTCACGATCGGAAGCAAAACCGTTTATTATAATGGCAAATCGGAAACCGTTGCGGTCGCTCCCAAAGTGATTGACGGCGTGACGTATGTTCCCATTCAGGTGTTTGCACGGGGGCTGGGCGCTGGCGTGAACTATACCGAGCATGATAAAATTCTGAGAATATCGTTTAAGGAATAAAATAAACACGGGTTCCATTTTGCGAACAGAGAGGGGAAGAGTTTGCTTTGAGTTTTTTTGATAAATTTAAAGCCGGCGTATCGGACGCCGGAAACAAAGCTAAAACGCTGGTGGAGATCAATCGGTTAAAGCTGCAGAACAACGGCAAAAAAAGCGATATCGACGAACAGCTCCTGGAAATCGGCAAGGTTGTATTCGCTTCAACCGAAGCAGGGAAGTGGCCGCCTGATCAGGAGAGCATCCAAAGCTACGTGGCCAAGATTCATCAATTGAATTTCGAAATCGAACAAAATCTGCTCCAGATTGCCAACCTTACGGATGAGAAAATATGCCGAGGGTGCGGGAACAGTTCAGCCGTGAATGCCAAATTTTGCGCCCACTGCGGCCGAACGTTCGAAGTAATTCAAGTTCAAGCGGAAGAGCAGCGCAAAGAGGTTCCGCTGCTGGAGGATGGCGGCGACCAAGAGGAGCCGAAATAGAAGCTGTTTGCTTCATGAATAGCCGTACCCTGGTTCGGGAATGACCAGGGTCGGCTTTTTCTTTTTGTGCGGGGTGAAGGAAGCAGCGCTTTATTAGGAGAATGATTATTAAGGTGATCTTACTCACGACATAATCGTTATATAGTAATATTAGCTTACTAGCTGGAGGGAGTGAGGACATATGCCGAAGAACACGGCCTGTAATGATGAATTTAGTCAACATGGTGATCGAGGGGTGTCAAGGCTGCTTAAAGGTAACGTTCTATTGCTTCCCGTATGCGTAATTCTGATGCTCCTTGCTGCCGGGTGCAACGGCCCGGGGTCTTCGGAGGAGGAGAATCCGCCGGAGAATCTACCCAAGGGCGCATCCATCAACATCGTCATTTCCAGTCTGGGGATGACGTTCCCTGCAGGAATGGACGAGAATGACAATCCGTACCTGAATTACATCGAAGAGCGTACGGGGCTCGAGATCGGAGTCAATCTTCCTCCGCCCGAGGTATACAACGAGAAGCTCGACGTCATTATGTCCTCAGGCAATTTGCCGGATATGCTCCATACGTACGAGCCGGTGTGGTTCGACAATTACGTTAAGCAGAAGGCCTTTATGCCGCTGGATGAATTAATCGACGAGTACGGCCCCCACCTGAAAGAAAAAATTCCGCCGGAGGTCTGGGATCGGGTCCGATACGGCGGTAAAATCTATGCGGTTCCGAGCTTGAATGAGGTGACTGGAGCCGAATTGATGTATGTCCGGAAGGACTGGCTCGATCGGCTCGGCTTACAGCCGCCCGAAACGCTGGAGGAATATTACGAAGTCATTCGTGCCTTCACCCTGGATGATCCTGACGGTAATGGCGTCCAGGATACGATCGGTTTAACCTTGACCTCGAGCCTGGGAAGGTCTTCGCCGTTTTTCGGCGCTTTCGGCACGCAGCGGAATACGTGGTTTGAACGGGACGGGCAGCTGGTGAACGGAAGCATTTTGCCGGAAACGAAGGAAGCCCTCGCTTTTTTTGCCAAGCTGTATCAGGAGAACCTGCTCGATCGGGAATTTCCTTTAAACCTGCAAAACAATCTGTTCGAAAAAATAGAAAACGGCACGGTCGGCCTGTTCTCCGCGGCTTGGTACGATACGCGCGCACCGATTGCGGCCAATATGAGCAAGGACCCCGAGGCCGAATGGATGCCGCTTCCGTATCCGACGGGACCGGACGGATTTAAAGGCGTTGAAGGGAAGGACATCATACGAGGTTATAACGTCATACCGGCCGAATCGGAGAAGGCTGCCGAAGTAATCCAGTTTTTAGACTTCGTTGCCAGCGACTACAAGACGCTGAAACTTGGCTTCGAGAACGAAATCTGGCGCTGGGAGAACGGGGCGATCGTAACGGATTTCGGGCTGCACGACAAGCATTTATACCGCGGCATTTACCAGTCCCTTGTCGACGTGCCGGATCAATTGCTGTTCAAGGAACGGCTTGATTCGCTCGGGGACTTCAATCTGTACAACAATCTGCAGCTGATCAATCAGCATATTATTCCGAATGCATTCTACGGAGTTCCTACCCCCGGGATGACGAAATACAACACGAAGCTTAAAAATCTGGAGGATGTGTTCACGAAAATCATCATGGGGCTTGAGCCGCTGGACGCATTCGACGACTATGTGAAGACCTGGAAGGAAGAAGGGGGAGATGAAATCACGAAGGAAGTGAATGAATGGTACTCCAAACAATAATGCTGGCGGCCAAGAGCGCGGGGGACCGAGTGATCGACTTGTTTCGCTGGATCCGGGATCGGTTTTCGCAGAACATTCAAACCCGCTTGACCGGTTATTTTCTGCTGATCCTGCTGCCGCTGGTCATTATCAGCCTCTTCGCCGTAGAGCGGTCCCGGGATATTCTCTACGAACAGGCGGTGGGGAGGACGGAGATGGCGCTGTCGTCGGCGATGAATCATTTTGATCTGGCGCTGCAAAACGTGGAGGAGATATCGACCCTGATTGCAGGGGATCCAGGAATGAACGAGCTTCTTAACAAAAACAGCACCAACTTCTCCCCTCAATCGATCGTGGATTTCTCGTACATTTTGGAGCAGCTGTCGAATTCCGTATCGGTAAACCGGTTCGTATCCCAAATTACGGTGTATCATCGGGCTTCCAACATGTTCATTTCTACCCATTACGGCGGCAAAAAGCTGACGGGCGAGACGCAGCAGGAATGGCTGGTGGAAGCTGCGCGACGGAACGGAACGGGGATTTCCTACGTCATGTCGGAAGCCCCAGTGGCGGAGGGCATTACGTTTGGCCAGATGACCAATACGGACAGCATTTCCCTGATTCGGGCCATGGACCTGTACAACAGCGAACGGCAGTCGAATCTGCTGGTGGTGTCTTTTAATAAAAGCAAGCTGCTGAATATCATCAAGACGCTGCTCCCGTCCGAGAACAGCCGCATCGCCCTGCTGAACGAAAGGGGAGAAGTGGTGGTGGAGACCGGAAGAGTGTATCAGGAGGATATTACCGACAAGGAGATGACGGTCACGATTGATTCGGATTACTCCACATGGCGTCTTGAGCTGGTTCAGCCGAAAAGCGAGCTGTACAAAGAGACCGATCAGCTGCGCCTGTTCACGGTTGCGATCATCGGGCTGAGCATCCTGCTGGCCATTATCATTTCATGGGTGGTGTACAGCGGGATTGCCTCACCTGTGTTGAAATTGTCGCGCGGGATGAAACGGCTCAGCAGCGGAGAGCTGAACATTCATGTCGACACCAAGCGGAAGGACGAATTCGGTTTTCTCATCCAGTCGTTTAACAAAATGGCTGTCGTGCAGAAACATCTGATCGAGGATCATTACGAGCAGCAGCTGCGATTGACGACAACGGAGCTGAAGTTTCTGCAATCCCAGATCAATCCGCATTTTCTGTATAACACCCTCGATTCGATTTATTGGACGGCCAAAAACTACGATGCGGATGAGATCAGCGAGATGGTGATGAACCTGTCGAAGTTTTTCCGGTTGAGCCTGAACAAGGGCAGACAGGTGTTTACGATTGAGGAGAGCATTACCCACCTGCACTACTATTTACGAATCCAGCAGCTTCGTTTCATGGACAATTTCACTGTGGATTATCAAATTTCGGAAGAGAGCAAGGGGGTTCCGATTCTCAAGCTCCTGCTTCAGCCTTTGGTGGAAAATGCCATCATTCACGGCATGGAGGGCAAATCCTCCGGAGGGAGCCTGGTCATCTCCAGCCGGATTGAAAAAGGGAACATGGTGATTATCAGCGTACAGGATAACGGGCCCGGGATCAGCGAAGAGCGGCTGCGCTACATCCAGCATGAGCTGGAGATGATGGGCTCGCGCAGCGTACCCGCGTCTTCCCAGGATGAAGAGCATGTGAAGGATCTGTTCGGTCTTCGGAACGTGCTTGGCCGAATGAAGCTGTATTATGGCAGAGAAGCGGATCTGACGGTACACAGCGTGGCAGGGGAAGGCACCACCGTCACGATTTCCATCCCGCTGGAGCGCTGCAAGGAATTTAACCTGTAATAGACACTTATATAGAGATGCTCGAAAGGGGAACAAACCGAATGAATCTCATGATCGTGGAAGATGAACCCCGGCTGCGCAACGCACTGGCTTACAATATCCCGTGGGACAAGCATGGGATTGAAGTCGTGGGCATGGCGTCCAACGGCATCGAAGCCCTTGAGCTGGTAGGCCGAAAAAAACCCGATATTATGCTGATCGATGTACAGATGCCTGAAATGGACGGGCTGACGCTCCTCGGCGAGCTGCGAAGCCGGCAGGACATCAGCCGATTGACAAAAATGATCATCCTGAGCGGACATGACAACTTCGAATTTGCGCAGCTGGCGCTGGAATATGGGGTGTCCAAATATTTATTGAAGCCCGCCGGCGAGGAAGACATTCTCGAAGCGGTGCTTGAAGCGAGGCAGCAGCTGCGGGAGGACTTGGAGCAGTGGCAGCGTAAAGCGGCCTTGGAGCAGAAATGGAAGGACAATTTGCCGCATTTGCAAAATCTCTTTTTTATCCAATGGGTCAGCGGCAAATATACAAAACAGGACGTCCTTAACAAGGGCAGGGAATTATATGTTTCATTGAAGGAAAATGACCGTTTCGCCGTCGCCGTGGTGGATCTGGACCCCCTGCCGGAGAGCGAGACCCGCTTTCAGCGGGGGGATGTCGAGCTGCTGCAGTTTACGATGCAGTGCCTGGCCAAGGAGCTGCTGTCCCATCCATCGCTCTGGATCACGTCGGATTCAGGCAATATGCTCCTGATGGTCTTGATCCTGGAGGAAAGCCAGGATGCCAAAGAAGCCATGCTGCGGCTGAATGCGGACGTATCCAAGCTCCTCTCCCAAACGAGGGAGGTGCTGAAGATAACGGCCAGCGCCGGCATCTGTGCATCCATCGGGACGATCGAGGAGATGAGCCTCTTGTATGCGCAGGCTTGCCGGGCGCTTCAGGAGCGCGTCGTGTATGGACACGATCTCGCGATTCCTTACCGGGAGCAGCTCCAGCGGGATATTCAGGGCGTGATCGTTCAGCAGAACCTGGAGAAGACGCTGGAGATCGCACTGGAAACGGCGGATGAAACGAAGGCGCTGGAGGCGCTGAAGGGATTATGGGAGGAAGCCTTCTCGAGGTCCGAATCCTCGGACGAATTCCAGGAGGCGGTGCTTTACATGAACAGCTTCTTTACCCGAATGATCCAGAAGCAGGGCTGGACGGTAAAAAGAGTCGTCGGCGACGATATCGAATATTTCCACAACGTCAAGCTGCTGAGCACCAAAATGCAAACCTGGTCGCTCCTGGAGCGAACGGTGAAACATATCATCACGTTTATGGGCGAACAGCGGAAAACGACAAGCAATCAGGTGGTAAAGGACATTCTGAACCTGCTCGAGGAGGAGATGGACCAGGAAATTACGCTGCACACGGTAGCGGACCGGCTTTACGTGAATTCTTCCTACCTCAGCCGGCTGTTCAAGCAGGAAATGGGGGTCGTCTTCTCCGCTTACGTGCTGGAACGCAAAATGGAGCGGGCCAAGTCGCTGCTGCAGGACGGACTCAAGGTGTACGACGCCGCCCGGCTGGTCGGATACCGCGATGTCAGTTACTTCACCAAGGTGTTTCGGAAGTATTGGGGCGTGAATCCGGGGGAGTTCAAGGGATAAGAATATGGGAGAGGCCGTACGGCACTGCTGCCCACATCTGAAAGCCCGCTGCGCGGCCGTATCATTCCTCCAATCGCTGTTGTCGCCGAATTTCCTGGAATGATGATGACAGCGGAAGAAATTCGGCTCCAGTCAATGCTTTCGATGCGAGTTTTCCGTTGGAAAACTTTCGGGCGACCGCTAACGCTTTTCCGGAATCGATTCGTCCGCTCCGCTGGTCCGCGTGGGGTCCCCCACCCTCCCCCTATTAGGATGGGGGAGGGGGCAAAACGCAGCGCAGCAGTGCGTGCGCAGTTACATAAACCAGGCAAACGAGCCGTTCGGGGCCAATATCCCGAGCGGCTCGTTTGCGTTTACCCCCAGCCCCAACCATCGGCAGGGCGGAAGTAATCACCCGCGCAGAATGGTTGGGGCTAGGGAGGCCACGCTCGGCGCAGAGCAGAGGTGGCCTCGCTTGGCGACGAAGCACGGCATTGCCGTATTTCGAATGCCAACACCACGATTGAATCAGCTTCAACGGAGCAGGAGGAATTGTTCTGGAGAAGCGGCAGCGGTCCCCTTTATCACCGGATTTCCACATTGTCTATCCATTCGGAAGAAATCCGGGGGTAACAGGGATCGGAAGAACAATCCGCATGCGGAGTGATGAACAACCCTCTTTTTTTGATGTTGGTTCAAAAGCTCCTAGGGTTTTGAAAGCAAATGCTTTGAATTTCAGGTATGAATTTCGTTGGCAACGGTTCGCCGATCATCACAAGTTAACATCCCATGAAATACCCACCGCAGCCCCATGGCATAATTACTGACGTCCGTGCCCCAACACAACATCATATTACCATAAATAGTAATGATCCTCGCCTACTCAGTCCCGGCGCAGGGAATTACAATTTGTAGTAACCAAGGAGATTGAATCAATAGAAAGGGGGAGACGAGTCGATGAAACCCACGTTAGAACCATCGCCCGCACCGCATAGAGAGATGAAGCCAAAACGAGGGTATTGGGGGCGTTTAGGGTCCGATATATGGAAAGAGTGGGATCTTTATCTGCTGCTCGTGCCGGGCATTTTGTTCATTTTACTGTTCAAGTACACGCCGATGTACGGGATCACGATCGCATTTAAGGATTTCAACATCTTCACCGGATTTGCCGACAGCCCGTGGGTAGGATGGAAGCATTTCGAGAAGCTGTTCACGTCGCCGGATTTTGCTCAGGTATTCAAAAATACGGTCATCATCAGCTTCCTGAAAATCGTGATCTTGTTTCCGCTCCCTATCATTATCGCACTGATGCTCAATGAGCTGAGGCATATGGTATTTAAACGCACGGTGCAAACCGTCATCTATCTTCCGCATTTCTTGTCCTGGGTCATCGTTGGCGGATTGTTTATCGATTTGCTCTCGACGAATGGAGGAATCGTCAACAAATTGCTGGTGTCTCTCGGCATGGAGCAGATTGCGTTCTTCCTGGATAACAGCGTGTTCCGGAGCGTGCTGATCACGTCGGCGGGCTGGAAGGAAACGGGCTGGAGCACCATCGTATATTTGGCAGCGTTTACAATGATCGATCCAATGCTGTATGAAGCGGCGAAGATTGACGGTGCCGGACGCTGGAAGCAGCTGTGGCACATCACGCTGCCGGGGATTGCTCCAATCATTGTCCTGATGTTTATCCTGCGGCTGGGGAATGTACTGGAAGCGGGAACCGAGCAGATTCTGGTCATGTACAACCCGGTGGTGTACCAGGTGTCGGATGTCATTGGTACCTATGTTTACCGGCAAGGCTTAGGGAACCAGGACTATAGCTTCTCGACCGCGGTCGGCTTGTTCGAAGCGGTGATATCGTTCACGTTGGTCATTCTCGGCAATGCCATGAGCAGAAAATACTTACAGCGCGGGATCTGGTAAAGAAAGGGTGGCACAAATGGATCACAAAAAAGCTTTGGAAGGAACAAACACCACCCGAGGTGTCATCAAAACGTCGTTCTCGGAAAAATGCTTCTCGGTATTCAATTATACGTTCTTCATCGTGATGGGTTTAACGACCCTGCTGCCTTTCATGAACCTGATCGCGAAATCCCTGAGCAGCGAGGGAGCCGTCATATCGGGTCAGGTTGGGCTGCTCCCGGTCGGGGTTCAATTCGAAACGTACAAGTACGTGCTGCAGGATTCCATGTTCTTGAATTCGCTCAAGGTGTCCATCTTTCTGACGATCGTCGGAACGGCTTGCAGTTTGTTTTTGACCACGCTGACGGCTTATCCGTTGTCCAAATACCGGCTGCGCGGACGGAAAGGCCTTCTGTTGATCTTCGTATTCACGATGCTCTTCAGCGGCGGACTGATTCCGACTTACCTGCTCATGCAGAATTTGAATCTGGTGAACTCCTTCCCGGTGTTGTTCCTGCCGGCGATGGTGAACGTGTACAACATGCTGATCATCAAAAACTATTTCGAAGGTCTTCCGGATGAGCTGGAGGAATCCGCCAAGCTGGACGGCGCGGGGAACATCCGCATTTTGGTTTCGGTCATCGTGCCGCTCTCGCTCCCCGTCATGGCAACGATCGGATTGTTCTTCGCGGTTGCTTTCTGGAACGACTATTTTGCAGCGATGATCTACATTACCGATCCGGCGATCAAACCGATGCAGCTGTACCTGAAGGAACTGCTGGTTTCGTCCAGCGGGGATTTCCTGAAGGACAATGTCGACGCCGCGATCAACGCAACGCCGCAGTCCATACAAGCTTCCTCGATCCTGCTGGCAACGATCCCGATTTTGCTGGTGTATCCGTTCCTGCAAAAGTATTTTGTCAAAGGCGTGCTGGTGGGTTCGGTTAAAGGTTAGGGTCATCAGGTTTTCTGAAGATATCAGAAAGTATAAACTTTGGAGGATCTGCAGCCTGGTATCGCAAGAAAAACTACCGCTTCACGCGGTCTGTCTTCTTTGAGAGTACGTGATAGACGTTTTTCTTAACATTATAGAAGTTATAATTTCCGGGGTCCCCGCAAAGTACCTGAATGGACTTCGGAGCAAGGCCCCAATTTGTGGGGTTATCTTAAAGGTGGTGATGCGCTTCGTATTGCTCAGCTGGCAGAATTCATTGAATTTCTCAATCACAAGGAGGGTTATCCATGATCAAGATTAAAAAATCCGCGGTACTGGCCGGGATTCTCGGATTCACGCTGGCGCTGTCCGGATGCGGCGGCGGGGGAGGCGGCACGACGAACACGCCGGCGGCTCAGCCATCGGACACACCGGCAAGCACCCCGAAAGACGAGGGAAACAAAGACACAACGGCTGAAAAACCGGGTCTGCGCATGATCATGCAATATGGATTGTTTGATCCGAAGACCGAATACGTGGCCAAGTACATCCAGGAAAGAACCGGATTCAACGTGGAATACGAGCTGCTGCCGGCCGAGAACGCGGACGAGAAGCTGAACCTGCTCGTGTCTAGCAAAGATAACTATGATCTGGTGAAATTGAATGCGGCCCAGTTCTACAATCTGGCCTCTGCGGGAGCGCTCGAGCCGATCGATGAGCTGTTGGAAGCCCACGGCAACTACATTAAACAGTCCATTAAACAAGAATCCTTCGGCAGTGCAACAATCGACGGCAAGATCTACGGCATTCCTGAAACCGGCGCGGGCGTAAGCATCGGGGAAGAGCTTGTGGTCAGACAGGATTGGATGGATGAATTGGGGCTGGCTACGCCTACGACCGCCGATGAGCTGTACAACGTGCTCAAAACGATCAAAGAGAAGAAAAAAGTCATTCCGCTCACCATGAGCAAGGACTCCCTGTATGGCGATATCGCAACGACATTCGGCATTTTGACCGATTGGAAAGAGGTCGACGGCAAGCTGGTGCATCGCGCCGAGCAGCCGGAAATGAAAGAATACATCACCTTTATGAACAAACTGTACAAAGAGGGTCTGCTGGACACCGAAACGCCGATCAATACCGCGCAAAAGTCCATCGAGAAATTCTCGGGCGGCAATGCGGCGATGTATAAGCTGGCATGGTGGAACGCAGGCACGACGATTGCCGCACTGGAGAAAAACTTCCCGGAAGCCAAAACGTCCATCATTCCTTATCTGAAAGGCAAGGACGGCAAAGCCGTGGTCGGAGCGAAAGCGAATACCACTTGGTATGTAGCCATCCTGAAATCCTCGAAGAACAAGGAAGCCGCCATGGAATTCCTGAACGCGAAGATGGAGCCGGAGACCTTCAAAGGCATCGCGCTGGGTAAAGAAGGCGTCCACTATGAAGTGAAAGACGAAAAATACTATCCGATTCTGCCGATTTTCAATGATGAATTGAGTAATGCAAGCAGCTTCCTGACAGGGGTAGACGAAGAGAAATACCCGATCTACTGGCAGGCACGCGTACGTAAAGATCCGATTCTGCAAGCGCATTTCGAAGCCTTCCAGAAGAATGCCGAAGGCATCATCGTTGTGGATCCGATGTCAACGGCACCGCCGATTGAAGCCGTATCCAAAAACCTGCTGAAGTTGACGACCATGCTCGATGACAATGTGCTGCAATTCATTTCCGGAGCGAAGCCGATTGATGCTTACGATCAATTCCTGGCTCAATGGAGAGCCGAAGGTGGAGCCGATATGGTGGCCGCGGCAAATGAATGGTTTCAATCCACGAAGTAAATGACCTAAACGAAAAAGCAGTCTGCGCAAGCAGCTGCTTTTTCAAAATTCGTAAAGGGGGTGACTGTTGAATTTATATTCACGTGATCGTTCATTCTGAATAAAAGAAGGGTGGTATTCCTTGATGTATCGTTTATTTCGCAGGCGAATCGCGCTGCTCCTCAGTTTGTCGCTGATCGTATCGCTCATCGTGCCGATTGGTTCTTCCGCGTTCGCGGATAACGAAATTCCCCCGGCTCAAAGCGCGGTTCCCGAGCCGGTTACGCTGGTCTCCCAAGGCGGAAACAGTCTGGAATTCACGGATATCAACGTTGCAGGCGACGCGCTGAAGAGCCAAAATGACTACTTGGCGCTGTACACGAGCGGTGCTTCGGTTACGGGCTCCGTGTACACCGATGAGGTATGGGTTCCCACGCTACATGTCGCGGTCTCGGTGGATGCCGGCGGTCAAGTGCTGGACATTCTCGGACCGGACGCCGATCCTCCGGCTGCCTGGGATCCGGGCACGCTGCTGCCGATTCCGGCCGGCGGTTATGTTGTCGTGGCAGGCGGGACGCTTCCGTGGGAGCAATCCGCTTATCAAAAGCCTCTCTTTAATCAAAACCAAACAGGAGATTCGGTGAAGCTGATGCGCGCGGGCGTCGAAGTGAAAGCAGCCGATTTCCTGCCGGATCAGCCGGGGCCTGGGCCGGATCCGCTGCCGCCGGAGCTGCATCTGCTTACGCCAAACGATGCGACAGTGGATATCCCGGTCATTGAGATTGCGGGTTTTGTGGCGAACTATGCCGCGGACCTGGATTTAAGCGTAACCGTCAATGGCGATGAAACGGCGCTTACGGCGGATGGCGTGTTCCGCACGAATGTGTATTTGGAGCCGGGTCCGAACGCGGCTCAGGTAAAGCTGTTTAAGGGAGACGGCGAATTGGCCGTTCAAACGCTGAACATCGTGTACGAACCGATCGAGAACCAGGATTATATTGAAGTCGAGGCGGCGCCGAAGGATATTACAATCGACATCGAAGGTCCGCGCAAGAAGCTGGATTACGTCGATAAGGATGTCACGGGCGTGCCGAACATCGTGGCGGTATTTACGAGGGATTACGGCAGCTCCATCACGATTCCCCAGACCAATGTGGCCGTGCAGGTGGATGCCAACAACCGCGTATTGCGAGTGGTCAATCCTTCGATCAACGGCAAGCCTCCGGTGTGGACCGGACCGACCGATCTTGAAATACCCGAAGGCGGTTATGTGCTGATGGCACAGGACAACAGCTATGCAGGCAACAACATCAAGCGGTATTTGGCCGAGAACTTTAAGGTCGGCGACATGATCAAGCTGCGCAAGAACGGGGAAGTGGTTCAGGTACGCGACATCATGAGCGGCAACGGCCTCATTGCACGGCTCACGCTGGATAACCAGACGATGTACACCGTAACGGAAGGCAGCACCGCCGTCACGGGGCGCATTGACAACATAGACGATGTTGCGGCGATCAAGCTGCTGGTGAACGGGAACGAGATTCCGTTTGAAGCGGATGGCACCTTCACTCATAATTATACGTTAACGAACGGCACCAACTATATCGAAGTGAAAGTGATGAAGAATGACATCGAGCAGGATGTGCGTCATTTGGCCGTGTTTGCCAGACCTGGTTTTTCTCCGGAAAAAGAAGTCATTCTCTGGGTGGACCAGGCATCCAATGCGAGAAAGTTCAAAACCAGCGAGGATGTTTTGGCATTTCTGCAAAAAGCCAAGGAAACGGGCGTGACGTCGGTCGCGTTTGACGTGAAGGGCGTTGAAGGCTATGTTTCGTACAAAAAGAACGATTTGACGGGCAGACCTTACGTCAGCGAGATCAAGGCACCCGAAAAGGCGGGGGCAAGTCCGGATCTGGACCTGCTGCAGGAGTTCATTGACCATGGCCATGCCCTGGGATTAGAGATCCATGCGGCGATCAACGTGTTTGCCGAAGGATCGATCGCCCATAACGAGTATGCGGTGCTGAACGACCACCTCGACTGGGAAGAACGCGTGTATTTCCCTGAAAACAACGGCGAGATCAAGCGTCTGCGCGAAAGCAAAAAGCAGGGCCTGGTAGCTTTCGTCAACCCGTCCAATGACGAGGTCCGCGATTACCAGCTTAGAACGTTCGAGGAAATCATCAAGAATTACGACGTGGACGGGGTTGTACATGACCGCAGCCGGTATGACAACGAAGGGGCCGATTTCAGCGACGAAACCCGCGTGAAATTCGAGCAGTTTTTGCAGGCCCGGGGCAAGCAGCTTGTCAATTGGCCAAACGATATCTTCTCCTATGAAAACAATGTAAGGGTATACGGCCCGCTGATTCAGGACTGGTGGGAATTCCGCTCGGGCACGATTCAGAGCTTCTTCGGCGAAGTGAAGGCGCTGGTGGATTCCTATGAAGTCTCAGAAGGCAGAAAGATCGAGGTATCCTCTTATGTAGGATCCTGGTATGAGACGTATTATCTAAACGGCGTCAACTGGGGCAGCAAGAACTTCCGGTTCAATCCCGCACTCGGCATGCCGGACGAGTCGGTGTATACGGAGGAATATTACCAAACCGGATACATCGAGTATTTGGATTTTCTGATGATCGGGGCTTATCAAACGACCAGTCAGGAAATCCAGAAATACATTACGCTTGGGAATATCGTAACGAACGGGGAAATTCCGCTGTATGCAGGCATTGCCATGAACAACGTGCAGGCGCCGGCCGTCCAGCGCGAAGTATTCCAGGCGGGGCTGAAGTCCACGAACGGCCTGATGCTGTTTGATGCATCCCAGGTCAACTGGCCGATCGCGGCTGCCGCTCTCCAAGATAAGGAGTGGGTGAAGGACTACCAGCTCGGCATGAGCTTGCCGGGAAGCCCGGATTCGTTCCTTGAAGGCAATTTCTATAACATCAACCGGATCGAGGGCAACGTTAACGTGATGACGGAAGCCTTCGGATACTCCACGGGCACGAACCGCTTCGGGGTTGAAGTGGTGGTGGATAACACGGGTCACGTGACGCGCGTAGTCAACCGGAACCAAGCGATCAACTGGAGCTGGGGAGCCCCGGAAGAGAATAACAGCGTCATACCTGCGGGAGGTTTTGTCATAACCGCTCTGGATCCGTCAGGCACAAGAACGCTCCGCCAGCTCGTGGCCAATGCTTACAATACGGGCGAGCAGGTTCGTTCGGCCGTATTAAGCGGGCTGATGGACGATGAAGGCAAGGAAACGCGCGCCAGCCAGCTTGCGTTAACAGGGCTGGTCGAAGTTCTCGGACCCGGCCAAGCGGCCGTGAAGGTGAACGGTGCCGATGCGACCCTGTCGGCTAAAGGTGAATTTACAGCGAACGTGCCGCTGCAAACGGGCGCCAATTCGATCACCGTGGACGTATTCGTTGACAACTTCAAAACAAACAGCAAGACGTTTGAGGTCATCCGGACTTCTACGGGAGACGGCGGATCCGATCCGGGAACTCCGGGCGGAGGATCCGGTTCACCGGGTGGAGGAACGACGCCGCCACCTCCAAAACCGACCGAACCCGAGCGCTTGAACATCAAGAAAGAGACGGCACCGGACGGCAGGACGGTCATCGTAGCGGATGCAAACGAGAAGTCTTTGCTCGATGATGTGGCACGGCTTAGCAAGCTGCCGGCGGCTTCACGCTTGCTTACGTATAAGGTAACTGACGCTTCGGATTCCGTCGTTCTTCACTTGCCGGTTCAAGGGCTGAGCGCTGCCGTGAAAGACCTGCCGGGGGGCTCCATCGTGTTGGAATCCTCCCAAGGCCGATTGGAAATTCCGCTCCAGTCGCTGACGGAAGCCATGCAGCAGCGAGGGACGGCGGAAAGCTTGCAGATCCGCGTCGGGTTTGCTTCGAAAGAAGAAGAGGACCGGATGAAGGCAGCACTGGAGGATGGAGCCTCCATGCTGGATGCACCGCTTGCCATAACCTTGGCGTGGAAGCAAGGTGACAAGTTGTCGACACTTCCGGCACTGAAAGGACCTTACGCTAAGTTTACGAAGGTTCTATCCCGTGTCGCCAGTCCATCCCAAATGACGGTGCTGCGGATGGATCCGGCATCCGGCCAGCTGGTCTTCGTACCGGCGCTCATTCGCACATCGAACGGTACCTCCCAAGCGGAGTTCAAATGGAGGGAGAGCGGGGTTTATTCCGTTGTCTCCCATGCGAAGACATTTGAGGATTTAAGCAGTCATTGGGCCCGCGAGGACGTATCGCTGCTGGCCTCGAAAAAATTGATTGAAGGACTGAGCGATACGCGTTTTGGTCCGAACGAGCCGATCACGAGAGCGCAGTTCACGGCGATGCTCGTCCGTGCGCTCGGGTTGAAGGATCAGGGAGCCGACACGGGCTTCCAGGACGTGAAGGCATACGATTGGTTTGCGTCCGCTGTCGCTACGGCTGTGGAGAATGGGCTGATCGAAGGCTTCAGCAATGGCACATTCCGTCCGGACGAGGAGATTACCCGTGAGCAGATGAGTGTCTTGCTGCTTCGGGCGCTGATGCTTGCCGGCAAGGATCTGGAGACAGGAGACTCCGGCTCCATATTGGAAGGGTTCAAGGATCGTGACCGCATCGGATCCTGGTCCGAAGAGGCCGTGTCGGCCATCGTCCATTCAGGTCTGATGGAGGGACGTTCTTCTGACAAGTTCGTTCCCAAGGCACATTCCACCCGTGCTGAAGGAGCGGTCGTATTAACCAGAATGCTGCAAATGGCAGAATTTATTAACCGTTAAAGCCAAAGACCCGTTCGATCCTATCGAACGGGTCTTTGTTATGTACCAGGGAGTCGCCCATAAAGTAACGACCTATTAAATACGGATAGATTATTATCGATCCGTATCGTTAGTGATTATTTTTTATTCTTAAGTAAACCCATCTAACAATCAACAGTATCAGTAAGGAGGTTGTTACATACCAAGGAGTTGCGTTACCGACGAATCTCCCGAGCAAGAAAACCCCGATAAATAGAAGGATGAAAATAACAACGGTCAGAAACTTAACCAATATGATCGTTAATTTATCCATAAGAAACTCTCCAAATTATAAGTCGTTCAGTATAAGTGAGTTAGAAGAACCAATTCAATCTAATTCCAACAGACATAAATAATATGATCCAACCCCACAGAATCAATAAACGAAAAGGACGTGGGATAGTTAAATATTCCGAATACAGTTTGAGTATAAGCTTCAACCGATTCCCCCCTGTTTGATCGTGAGATTGTAATAGACTTTCTAAATCTAAGTGGGGTATAAGTGCATCGCGGCGGCTATCGACCCAGCCTTCAGTTGAATAGCTTCATCATCAGTCGCGGGATATATAACAGGGTATCAGATATGAGGGTAACGATGTTTGCCCAGTTTTCTATACGGGTTCTTCCAAACCTGAATTTTTTCATATTAAGCACCTCGCTTCAGAATGAGATCAGCATCTTAAAGTAAATATTACGCAGGAATCTGTACAAGGTTCCAATAAATAGGAGGTAAGCGGATGTACCGAACCCTGTTTCGTGCGTTCAGAAGGCATGGCATGCCATGGATATTGGACTAATGCACATTCTGATCATCATTGCCGAAATGCCCTGTCTAAGGGCATCCGTTTACATAAACTGTACCATACCATCACACAAGGAGGTTTATATCGATGAGCTACGACAAATGCTGCTACGGCGGCGGATACGGATCTTCGGTAGGCATTGTTCTGGTATTGTTTATCCTGTTGGTGATTGTATTAAGCACCTTTTGGATTTAAGTCATGGTGAGCATCCTCGTCAATCATAATGCCTTTCGGATTCGCTCCAGCATGTCGCCGGCAAACGCGACGAGTCCATCCGGCGCGGATTCCGCGGGTTTCCCGGCTCCGCCGCTATATTGATGCAGGGCATGCTCGATCATCGGGTGATACTGCGAGGGAAGTGCGCGAAGCCCCCATTCGCCTCCTTCTTTTTTGGAGGACACCACGCCTTCCCTCAGATAGTACAGCACCCGGCAAAGGTTCAGCGTGTAATACACAGGAGAGGCGGTAATATCCTGTACCGCACTCTCTACATCCTCGAGGACGGCTTGGACGTAATAGGAACGGTCCACGGGCGGGAAGACCTCGCGAACGGGTTTGCCGTACAGTGCAATGCCTCGATGATAGATCACGGTATAATGGGCGGCCAGGTCCGCGTCTTGGAATCCGCCGCATAGGTAATCGTCATCGGCCAGATACCTCTCGCGATGGAAGGCGGAGTAGTGGAATTCGAATGGTGGCGGATAAACGAGCTCCCGGAGACTGGACTCCAGGACCAGGCTCAGTTCCAATCCCTGCTGATTGGCCATTCCATCGTGGAGGGCTATGAGTTTGTTGGCAAGCCGCCTCAATTGTTCCCGGGACGGCTGCCTTGCTGCCACGACCAGCAGATCCACGTCGCTTGCTTCCGGGTTGAAACAGCCCATAGCCAAGGAGCCATGCAAGTAAACGCCGACCAAATGGCTGCCAAGCTCCTCCGTAAACAAGTCCACCGCTTGATCCAAAACCGATTGCGTGTCCAATCGTACCCCCACCTTCATTTAAACGATATTTTTATCCATTATGGTAGGGTGGTCTTTCCGTTGTCAATGATCATTCCTTCCCCCGTATATGAGGAAAAGGCAGCAGGATAGCGGAAAGAAGCAGGGGAACGGAACGTACATATCGAAGTGAACACGGGACTATGTTTAGAGAAAGGGCGGAGTTATGGGCACTTTTAATGAGAATCAGCCTAGCGCTGTGGAGGTCTACGCGATCCGGAATTCGGATCATATCCGCGACGAAACGTTTCGGGCCTTATTCCAGACGCTGTCCCCTGACCGACAGGAGTATGTGTCCAAGTTCAGAAGGGCGAGCGATTACCAGCGTTCGGTGCTTGGCGATGCCTTGGTCCATCGCATGCTTCGGGATAAGCTGGGACGGGAACGGATGAATATGGAAATCATCAGAAACGCTTACGGCAAACCATTCTTGAAGGATCATGATAACCTGCATTTTAACGTCTCCCATTCCGGGCAGTGGGTCGTGTGCGCCGTCGGCTATGAGCCGCTCGGGATCGACGTCGAGAAAATGGAGAACATCGATATGGATATTGCCAAACGGTATTTCCATAAAACCGAGTTTAACGCGCTGCTCAACTGCCCTCCATCCGAACGGCTTTTCCGCTTCTTTGATTTATGGACGCTAAAAGAAAGCTACATCAAGGCCGTTGGCAAAGGCCTGCATTTGCCGTTGGATTCTTTTGTAATGGAGCGGCAAGGCGGTGAATGGGAGTGGGCACCCGTGGTTGGAGAGAACGGAGGAACCTACTATTTTAAGCAGTATGCGCTGGAAGAAGGGTACAAGCTGTCGGTGTGCAGCATGGACCGCCATTTCCCCGAGCAGATTCAATACGTAACGGCTGATGAGTTATGAACGGGAAGGAAATACCAAAACCAGCTCAGGACGTTGTCCTTGAGCTGGTTTTTGCAGCGGTTCTATAGCGGCGGCGAATCAGACGGGCCGGAGTGCCGGCCATGCCAGCTCGATGCCTTCGCTTACGAGCTTTTGCTGGAAGCTGGCGAGTCTATCTTTGTCGTTCCGAACATCCGTCGGCAGAATGTCATGATCCAGGCAGTGGCTGATGCAGTATCCGGCGGCCTCGCCGATGTTCCATTCTACGGGATGCAGCCGGTAGCAGCCGTTCGTAATGTGGGTGACCCCGATGTTCTTGCTGGCAGCCAGCACATTCTTCATCCGCTTCGGTATTAAGCTGCCCAGCGGAATTTGGAATGGCAGGGAAGAGATATCAATGTAAGGACGCTCACCCGTGCTCGGGTGCAAATCGATCCGGTAACAGCCGATACCGACGGAATCGTGGAACGTTTCGGCAACGCCGTCAGGGCGCGATTCGGTTGCCACATGCTGCTCCAGGACCGTGAACTCGGCCTGAATTCTTCTGGACTCACGGATGTAAGGGTACATGGCCATTCCGTCTTCCGTTCCAACCACATCGGGACGCAGACGCAGTCCGGGATAACCCTGTCCGCCATCCGGCCGGGGCACCTCGGTTTGAAGCCAGTACAGCAGGGACAAGCTGAGCTGTTTGGCTTGATCAATATGATGGTCGGCCTCTTCCTTCGGCACATCGATAATGGAACCCAGCCAGTAGTCGTTCTGCGGCCAGTTCACAAGCGACACCGAACTGTCGAACGTACCTTCGGCAAAATGCTTCGGGTCCAGGATTTGACGGTATTGATAAAGCGGGAACTTGCCGTGTCCCGGGAAAATCTCATACTCGACCGGCTCATTCGTCGACGGCTTGACGGCGCTCAGGCTTAACAGCTTATCCGGCCAGAAATCGGGTTTATACTCCCGCCAAAAATCATACAGCTCAGGCTTCTCAATCGTATGGTCTTCACCCTCCAGATAGTCGACGGCAAAACAATACGTAAAGCCCTGCATGTCCTGCGGCAGCGGATCGCCGTCGACGGCATGCGGCTCCCCTGTCTGGGATTTGGACTCCGCACCGGTGACATATTCGATGCCTGCCAGCGGAAGCAGATCTCCTAGCTCGGTGGCATCCACGAAGAACGGGGCGCGGAGGACGATTTGATCCTCGGTTTCAAGATGACGCACGGTTACGCTGTCCACGCGATCCCCTGAAACGTCGGCAGACTCCGCCGCATATTGATACAGGATCGTAAGCCGCCCGCTGTGAATGTACGGGGCCAGCATTTGGTGCAGCACGGCGAGAGCCGTGCGGGGCTCATGGCACAGCCGGCTGACGATGCCGCTGCCGGGATTCAGCTGCACGTTGGATCTGGCCTTTGGCGTCATGGGAAAATTATCGCGATAGTACTGGCGGACGCCTTCGCGGAACTGCCGGTAGCTGCGCGTGCAGCCAAAGGATTCAATCCACGGATGCTCGTCGGGCGGAACCGCCTGGCTGGTCAGCTGTCCCCCGATCCAAGTCGTTTCCTCGGTCATGATGACGGATTTTCCTGATTTGGCGGCGGCAAGCGCAGCGGCTGTTCCTCCTGTCCCGCCGCCGAGAATGACGATATCGGCCTGCATTTCTCGTATCATGGCACAGATTCTCCTTTTGGGATGGTTTCGTAAATGATCAACAATCAGCACAAAAAGTGACTATTCTAATTGTAGATGCTCATCCTCAGGAAAAGTACGGGACACAGGTGACCTTTTTTGGTAATCTGATGCCGTTTTACAAGGCTTATGATCCGGTTTTGTATTTGCTGCGATATTGCCCGGGCGTCATCCCCTCCAGCTTGCGGAAGGACCGGATAAAGTTCTGCGAATTGTTGTAACTCAGTTTCTCCGCAATATCCTTAATGGGCATATCGGTTTCGACAAGCCATTTCTTGGACATCTTGAAGCGGTATTGGGACAGGTATTCGCTGAAGGACATGTTGGTTTCTTTCTTGAACACGCTGCTTAGATAAAAATTGTTGTAATGGAGGCGCGAAGCACATTCCTCAAGCGTAATGTTGCGGTCGAATTCCTTGCTGATCATCTCGATCATCTGCTCGGAGAGATTCTGGTATTGAGAGTCCTGGCGATCCCGGAAAACACTCACCATCGGCCGGATGATCCGCGATTTGAACCAGCTCTCGATATCGGGATTGGTGTAGAGCCGAAGAAGCTCCTCCACGAGGGAGCTGTCCCGGATGTCGAGCTGCTCCAGCATGATCCCGTTCTCCTGCATCACAATCATCAGATCATTCAACAGCCGGATGAGCGAGATTTGATACTCATGCGGCGTCCGGTCCTTGCGAAACACCTCGTCCAGCCACTGCCTCAGAAGCTCCACGGCCCGTTCCTCGTCAGCCAGCTTGATGGCATCGATCAGCTCGTTCTCCACCTGCATCGGATAGAAATAGACCCGGGTATGCTTGCCGGAGTTCAGGCTGAAATAAGGGACGATGACGCCGGTTCCCAGCTTGATGCGGTGTTTCAGGGCTTCAAGCCCTTCCTGGTAGGCGCGCGACGTTTTGGACAGGTTGTCGTAAGGCAGGCTGATGCCGATGCTGACCTCCAGATCCAGGAAATTTCGCGTCGTCTTCTGGATCTCCTCCGATAGGGTATACACATAATCGTTGAATGCCTCAGGCGTGATGCCGCCTCGTCCGATGAGCGTAACCTGCGTAAGATCGATAATGACGGAGGGGAGCCGATGGGAGGAGGGGATCATCTCCTCAATAATATTGTTGACGGCAAACAGCAGCAAATCCCGATCTTTTCGTTCATAGCGGGTTTCGTCCAGCATGTCGATCTGGAGGGTGAAGACCGCCAGCTGTTCCCATGCGGATACTTGCTCCTTGAAGCCGAACATCTCGATCTGTTCCATCACTTCGGGCGGATTGATCTTGCCCAGGAACAGTTTATGGAGGAAAAAGGTGCGCACCTGCTGGCTCGTCTGCCGAAGCTCGCTGCGGAGCTTGGTATTCGAATTGAACATATCCCGGATATGTTCGTCGATGACTTGCAGCTCGCTCTTTTTGTTCGCTTGGATTTCCGGGAGACGCTCCACGATATTTTCGAAAATGTGACGGATGGGCGTATACATCTTCCGCGTTCCAAGCCATACAATCAGGACGCTGAAACCGATCATCAGCAGGCAGATATACAGCGTGAACCAGCCGATGGAACGGGACTCCTTCGTGATGGCGGACATTTCGGTGAAGGAGGCATACAGCCAGCCGTTAAAATCGGAACGGACGTACGTCACCGACACTTGCCTGTTGTCGATCTTCGTCTCGAACTGCCCCGATTTGCTGTCAAAATGGTCCAGCTCCGCCTCCGCATACCCGGTATCGGTCAGATATAGTCCCAGTTTCCTTTGCTCCGGATGCACAACGATCCGGTAATTGTGGTCCAGCACCATGACCTCCCGGGATTCGGAAGGGCTGTCCATCATGGCGGCAAGACTGCAGCTGGGAATGGTGGCAAGCGCGACGCCCCGGGCGCTGGAAGAGGAGAGCGGCATTTTCTTCACAAGGGCGATCGTATAAGGGCAGGCATAACTGAGCGTATCGCTGGAGCCGAGGGATTCGGTCTCCAGCATCATCCAATTGGAGTTTCCTTGCAGCTCGAGAAGCTTCAGGAGCGTCCCTTTGGAAGCGTATTCATTAAATTCGTACATGCCCCGGTTATTGATCAGCCAGTTGCTTGTCGCATTCGCAAGAATGACGTCCGTTACTTTGGTTTCGGGAGACTGCAGCAGACTCATCTCTTCTCTCAGTTTGTTATACAACTGGAAGTCATAATAGGACAGGGGACGATACAAGGCGCTTTGCAGCATGTTGGAATTGATGACGTAATTCAGTGTATAGTCTACGGTCCTCAGCACCTGTTCAAGATTGCTGTTCGTTTGATTCATGATCTGGATGTTGCTGCTGTTGACATGGTTTTGCACGGAGGTGGATGATTTCATGAACGAGAAGAAGCCGAGGGCCGCAAGAGGAATGATGCTGATGAAGCAGCCGAACAGGACCATTTTAGAATAAAAGCTACTTTTTGGATGCAATAGGTACACCTTCCTGTTTAACAAAGTGTATAATCATTGTATGGGCAACCCCCGTTACATTCAATAATCATTTCAAAATGAATAATCACTGGATTTGATCATCCTGGTTTGTCATGAAAAAAGATGTACATATGATATGATCGTCTCAGTCACTTGGGATCTGCAAGAAACATGGGGGAACGGAGGTAGAACGGATTGATGACCCGTCTGTCAAACTATGTTATGCTTACGCTCGCTATCCTATTGGTATCGGCTGCTTGCATCACCATGGCCCGCTCGTCGGGGGCGGATGGCGGAAATGCGTCTTTTGATCGCAGTACCCGCATTTCGATGATGGCCAACCTGCACACCACCGAGATTCCATCCGATCGGATCGAGAAAGAGATCGAGGAAAAAACGGGCGTTCAGCTGGACATCCAGTGGGTGCCGGACGGCAGTTATGATGAAAAAGTGTTTGCAGCGCTTGCGACAGGAACCTTGCCGCAAGTCCTGTATCTCAAGAATGCCGCATCCTTGTCCTACTTCAGGGATGAGATACGAAGCGGGCTGTTCTGGGAAATCGGCCCGTATCTTGACAGTTATCCGAATTTAAAGCGATTGAAGCCCGAGGTTTTAAGGAATACCGCTATTGACGGGAAGTTGTACAGCCTGTATCAGGAGCGTGCCTTGGCCCGCTCGGGCATCATTTACCGGAAGGATTGGGCGGATCGGCTGGGGCTTCCGGCGCCGGAAACGCTTGACGATTTATACGAAATGCTGAAAGGGTTTACATATAACGATCCGGACAACAACGGCATCGATGATACCATCGGCTTGACGGACCGCAACGACTTGATTTACGGGGCTTTCAAGACGATCAGCTCGTATTACGGAACGCCGAATCATTGGGGATGGTACAACGATTCGTTGCAGCCGGAATTCGTCTTTCCGCAGTATATGGAAACGATGAGATTTTTCAAGAAGCTGCATAGCGAAGGACTGGTGAATGAAGATTTTCCGATTACCAGCAAGACGGACCAGCAGGAGCTGTTCATTACGGGGAAAGCCGGGGTCTATATCGGCGCGATGGGGGACGTCCTGTCTCTGCAGTCACGGCTGCTGGCGAATGACCCTGAGGCCGTACTCGATGTTCAGAATCGGGTACGCGGGCCGGAAGGGTTCGGGATATGGGCATCCCAGGGATACGGAACGGTCATCTTGTTTCCGAAGTCCGCGATCGCCACGGAAGAGGAATTGAAGAATGTGCTCTCCTTCTACGATGCGCTAATGAGTCCCGAGCTTGCGAACCTGATGTATTGGGGAATCGAGGGCACCCACTATACCGTACAGGATGGCAAAGCGGTGGCGGTGGATGCTTTTGAGCTGAGGGAGAAGGACGTAAAGCCTTACCAGGCTTTGATGGCCGGAAGCTTCAGCACCATACCGGGCATGCTGGAGCCGGTTAACACGAATAAGGTCAAGGATAAAGCCGAGCGGCTGATTTATGATAATGAAAGCTTCCTCATCTATGATCCTACCGCACCGCTGGAATCTCCGCTGTATAACGAGATCGGCGTCCGATTGAATGAACGCATGCGTGACGCCACCTATCAATTCATGCTGGGAATGATCGATGAGAAGGGGTTCCAGGCGGAGATCGACCGTTGGCTTGAAGAAGGGGGAAGCCAGATTATCGAGGAATATGATGCTTCGTATCGAAGCACGGTGGGACCGTATCTGCATGAGGAATACCGCTAGGGGATGGATTTCCCCGGCGGTTTTTTTTGTTGTCGTGCCTTGCCTGGTGATCCCATTGCCTATGTAATCATTAGATTTGATTCCCCCGGCTCCTTATGCCGGGCACGGCCGAACTCCCCATATCCAATCGAAGGATTATATACGCACCGAGCTTCCGTCATCTAAGCTGTTTCTTGTCAGTCCCTAACCCAATTATAACGGAGGTCAGATGATGAAGAAGAAAAAAGCCAGTACCATCCTGGCAATTGTAACCGCTTTATCCGTATTGGCGGGCTGTGGCGGCGGCTCCGCCCCTGCAGCAACCGGCAGCAGCACAAATGGAGGTCAGGCGCAAGGCGAGAAACCAAGCGAACCGGTTGCCATCTCGATCATGGCCAACCTCCACACCCCTGAAGTTCCTTCCGACATGATTGAGAAGCTGCTGGAAGAGAAAACGGGCACCAAGCTTGACATTCAGTGGGTGCCGGACGGCACTTACGACGAAAAGGTCAATGCATCCTTCGCAACCGGAACGCTGCCGCAGGTGACATATCTGAAGAATGCCGCTTCGCTAGTGAATATGCGGGACGCGATCCGCAACGGGCAATTCTGGGAAATCGGGCCGCTGCTGGATCAATACCCGAACCTCAGCAAGCTGAAACCCGATGTGTTAAAAAACACGGCGGTGGACGGCAAAATCTATGCGTTATACCGTGAAGTGCCTTTGTCGCGCCAAGGCATCATTTATCGCAAGGATTGGGCCGACAAGCTTGGGCTCAGCGCTCCGACCAATATTGACGAGTTCTATAATATGCTGAAGCAGTTCAAGGAGAAGGATCCTGACGGCAACGGCCAAGACGACACCATTCCGTTGACCGACCGGAACGATCTGATCTATGGGGCATTCAAAACGATAAGCTCATGGCTCGGGACACCGAATAACTGGGGCGAGAAGGACGGCAAGCTGGCTCCCGAGTTCATGTTCCCCGAATATATGGAGACGATGAAATTCTTCAAGAAACTTCATCAGGAAGGGTTGATCAATCAGGATTTCCCGGTTACCAGCAAAACCGATCAGCAAAATTTGTTCATTACCGGCAAATCGGGCGTTTATATCGGAGCGATGGGGGACGTATCCAGCCTGCATCCCAAGGTCGTCGAAGTGAATCCGGATGCGGAGCTCGATGTTCAGAATAAAATCGAGGGAGGACCGAACGGCTTTGGAATCTGGTCGGTTCCCGGCTACGGCTCGGTGATACTCTTTCCGAAAACAGCCATCAAATCGGAGGAAGAACTGAAAGGAGTGCTTGCCTTCATGGATCAGCTGATGAGCCCTGAGCTCGGCAACCTGATCTATTGGGGAGTGGAAGGACAGCACCACCAGCTGGAGGAAGGCAAGGTCGTTCCTTCGGAGGACACCAAGCTGACCGATCGTGAAGTGAAGCCTTATCAAGCGATGCAGGTGGGCGGGCCGTTAACGATCGAAGGATTCTATGAGCCGAAGCATATGCTTCCTGTTAAAGCGAAGGCTGAGGAAATGATCGTGGAGAACAATGATTATCTCATAGAGGATCCTTCGGCTTCCCTGGACTCCAAGACGTTTAACGAAAAGGGCGTGCAGCTGCAGGAGATGATCAAGGACGGCACGTATCGGTTCATGCTCGGCGATCTCGACGAAGCAGGATTCCAGGCCGTCGTGGACAACTGGCTTAAGAGCGGCGGTCAGCAAATCATCGATGAGTTCAACGTTTCCTACGAATCTTCCAAATAACGAACATGCCAGCATCCCGAACGGCCTGAGACTGCAATGCTGCAGTCTCAGGCAGGCTTCGGGGCAGAAAGGAAGTCTGAGATCATGAGCGAAACCGCAGTGAAGACCGGGATGCGCAAGGACGCCCCCACAATACCGGAGTCCGGTCGAATGAGAAGAATCGTTAAAAACCGGGCGATCTATCTCATGATACTTCCGGGATTTTTATACTTCCTGATCTTTAAATACATCCCGATGTCGGGACTGATCATAGCCTTCCAGGATTATCAGGCTTATCTCGGCGTAACGGGCAGCCCCTGGGTGGGGCTCAAGCACTTTGAGCGGCTGTTTACCGAGCCGATGTTCTTCACGATATTAGGCAACACGCTGCTGCTGTTTTTCTTGAACCTGGCATTTTATTTCCCCGTGCCGATCATTCTTGCCTTAATGCTCAACGAGGTCCGGCGCGAAGTCTTTAAACGCTTTATCCAGACGCTGGTGTACATTCCCCATTTCATGTCGTGGGTCATCATCGTATCCATTTCGTTTGTCATGCTCTCGATGGATCGCGGCATTATCAATGAGCTGCTGGTTATGGCCGGATTCGAAAAAATCAATTTCCTGATGAGCAGCGATTGGTTCAGGCCGATGTATGTCCTGCAGATCATCTGGCGTGAGGCCGGCTGGGGGACCATCATTTATTTGGCCGCCATGGCCGCGATCGATCCGGGTTTATACGAAGCGTCCCGAATTGACGGGGCCAGCCGCTTTCGGCAAATGTGGCATATCACGCTCCCTTCGATTCGAAGCGTGATCGTCGTTTTATTGATTTTGAAAATCGGCGACGTGCTGGAGCTTGGGTTCGAACATATCTATCTCCTCTTAAACTCGATGAATCGGGATGTTGCGGAGATTTTCGATACGTATGTGTACACCGCGGGTCTGAAGCAAGGACAGTTCAGCTTCAGCACGGCGGTCGGGTTCTTTAAATCGCTGATCGGTCTCATTCTGGTGATGCTGGCCAATTGGCTGGCCAAAAAGGCCGGAGAAGAAGGCATCTATTAATTATGAGAAAGGTGGACCGTTATGGTACAAGATAAAACGATATCGAGCCGAATCTTCGATATCGTGAACTACACGCTGCTGTCGATCATCGGCCTCGTTACCATTCTGCCTTTCCTTCACGTCATCGCCGGATCGTTCACGACGGTGACGGAGCTGGCGCAGAAGCAGTTCGTCCTGTTTCCGACCGTATGGTCCCTTGACGCTTACAAGTACGTGTTTTCGACCAATACGGTTTTTCGTTCGCTAGGCGTTTCCGTTGGAGTAACCTTCCTGGGCACTTTGTTCAGCATGCTGTTAACCTGCCTGATGGCCTACGGGCTGTCGCGCAGGGATCTGGATGGCCGAAATTTCATCATGTTCATGGTCTTGTTCACGATGCTCTTCAGCGGGGGCATGATACCGACGTTCCTCGTGGTGAAGGAGATGGGGCTCATCGATACGTATGCGGCCTTGATTGTCCCGACGGCAATCAATGCCTTCAACCTCATCATCATGCGAAACTTTTTTCAGAACCTGCCCGAGGGGCTGGAGGAATCCGCAAAAATCGACGGGGCCGGCGATTGGGGCATCCTGTTCCGAATCGTGATTCCGCTGTCGATGCCTGCCATTGCAACGATATCGCTCTTTTATGCGGTAACCTACTGGAATACGTATATGTCGGCGATTCTGTACCTGAATGACGCGGCCAAGTGGCCTGTGCAGGTCATCCTGCGGCAGATCGTCATTCTTGCCAGCGGCTTGACGGCCGATACGTCCGGCATGGACGAATTCGTCCGGCCGCCGGAGCAGACGGTGAAAATGGCGGTCATCGTCATTGCCACGCTGCCGATACTGTGCGTGTATCCGTTCCTGCAGAAGCATTTTGCGAAGGGCGCGCTGCTGGGATCCATCAAGGGATAGAGGGGGGGCGAAGGAGCGTGTTGGAAAAGAAACGGCATGCACCTATCATGGCCGGCAATTATGCGGACCCGTCTGTCATCCGGGTCGGCGAGGATTATTACATGACGCATTCATCCTACAAGCTGACGCCCGGGCTCGTCATCTGGCATTCGCGTGATTTGCTGAATTGGAGCCGGGTCGGGGCCGCACTGCCCCATTACGAGGGGGATGTGTGGGCGCCGGATTTCGTCGCGCATAACGGGAGGTATTATATCTATTATCCGGCAGGGCGGACGAATTGGGTCGTTACGGCATCCAGTCCGGCGGGACCTTGGAGCAAGCCGATCAATCTGGGGATCAAGGGAATTGATCCGGGGCATACGGCAGGACCGGACGGAAAGCGTTATTTGCATATGTCGGGCGGTGATTTTGTAGAGCTTACGGCAGACGGGCTCGCGGTCGCCGGCGAAGTAAGGCATGTGTATAACGGCTGGCGGTATCCGGAGGATTGGGTCGTAGAGGCATACAGCCTGGAAGGGCCGAAGATGACCGTTCGCGACGGATATTATTATCTGACGGTAGCTGTCGGAGGGACGGCAGGACCGCCTACAAGCCATATGGCCGTATCGTCGAGATCCCGAACGCCATGGGGGCCGTGGGAGCATTCGCCTTACAACCCGGTCGTTCATACGGAATCCAGGGAGGAGCCCTGGTGGTCCAAGGGACATGCCTCGCTGATCGACAGTCCTGACGGCCAGTGGTGGATGGTCTACCATGCATATGCGGGCGGATTTCATTCGCTCGGTCGGCAGACGTTGCTCGAACCCATCGAATGGACCTCGGACGGGTGGTTTCATGCTGCGGAAGACCATGAGAGGCTTGACCGGCATGATGGGCCGCATGACAAAGAAGAAATCAATGTGGTGAATCAAAGCGTTTCATTCAGGGATACCTTTGCCGGATCTGAACTGGGCCTTCATTGGCAGTGCGAAGGCGTGGAGCCTTCCACCCGGTTCCGTCCGGGGAATCATGAGTTGGCAGCCGAAGCAGCACCCGAGGAAGCCAAAGCTTCTCCGCTGCTCTACATGGCGGGCCATAAGCGTTACTCAGCAGAGGTCGAGATTATCGTGGAGGGTCCGGCGGAGGGCCGACTGCTGCTCTATTACAACGATGCGGCATATCTCGGCATGGGAGTCAACGAGCGCGGAGTCCGGCATTTCCGGTCATTCAAGGGATACGGCACGATGCCGAACCATACTCGCAGGGCATTTCTGCGGTTGGTTAACGATGCGCATATCGTTTCGTTCTATTACAGCTTCGAGGGGACGCAGTGGATCCGGTACGACAAGGTCGCGGATGTTTCAGGGTTCCATCATAACACGTTTGGCGGATTTCAGAGTCTCCGCGTCGGATTGGATGCCATCGGTAAAGGCAGGGTGATTTTTCGGAATTTTTCATATAACGTCATAAGCAGCTGAAAGAAGGGGTAGAAATGGCACAGCGGTTAGAGGATATTCTGGCAGGCGGCGACAGGCTGTTTGAAGGCTTCTTCGAATGGCTCGAGGGGCAATACGACGCGGCTTCGGGCGGTTTCTATTATGCCCTCAGTTCACGGGATTCCGAGGCGTTCGTTCCGGACATCGAGTCGACCGCGCAGGCATTGGGCATTATCGAGCGATGCGGGCTTCTGCAAAGACTGTCCGATGGCATCAAGGCGGGGCTCGTGCGGTTTTTTCAGTCCAAACAAGACCCCGCGACGGGTTACTTTTATGATGCCGATCCCAATATGAGAACAGACGATGTGATGGTGGGACGAGCGCTTGGGTACAGCGTGGGAGCACTCCGCAAGTTGGGTGCAGCCCCCTTGCACCCGCTGCCGGGCAATCGGCATATGGCTCCGGCATACTGCCGCTCTCCCGAGGAATACGCGGAGTGGCTGCGCTCGATCAGTCTGGTGAACAGCTGGCGCGGCTGCGATCGTCTGTGTAATTCAGCCCCTTATTTATCCCAAATGCCGCAGGATGAGAGGGAGCCGTTTTTGCGTGAGGCGCTGTCGTATTTTGCGAGTTTACAAGATCCGGCGACGGGGCTGTGGGGCGAAGGCACGCCTTATGTCCGAATATCGGGAACCTTCAAGCTGCTGACGTTCTATAATCGGTTTCAAGCTCCCTTGCCGCGGATATCGGAAATATACCATTCGTTGATGCGTGCGCTGCAAAGCGAGAAGGCCGTTGATATGTGTTATATCCGGAACCCGATCAGTCTCCTGACATCGATGAAGCTGCGCATCCCGGAGGAGGATGTTCGGATCATCGCGGAAATCACCTTGCAGAATATGGCGCGTCTCAAACGCGCGGACGGCGGATTTTCACGGGAAATCGATCATTCCCCGCCGTCGCCGAATGTGGCCCAGGTGAAGCCCGGAGAGTATTATCCCGACATGCCGGAGGCGGTTCCGCTGGGCAAAGGAGAGGTAGAGGGGGATATGAATGCGGGAACCCAGGCGATTCTGATCCGCTATTCGCTGCGGGAGCTGGTCGGGCTGCAGGAGCGAAAGCTGGATACGACCGATTCCGCGTTCTCCAATCTTCGGGCAGCTGCAGATATATAGTTGCGGGTTTGAAGGCAAGGACCTTCTCATTAAGAAAGACCCATCTTCGTGCGGACATTTCAATTTTTTTGGTGATGGCCATAGGAAAATCCATGCTCTTCGCCGAAGAAGTAGAAAGGTCGTTTACGGAAGAATCGATGGCGCGAAAATAAGCCGCTTGGCACAGGAGAGGAGAACGAGGATGGCGGAGATCGGGGTTTGGGAGCAAGCGGAGCCTGGAGTGACGAGGAAGGTATTTAAACCTGGTGCCGGTCTGATGATGATGGAGGTTCACTTTGAAGCAGGAGCGGAAGGGGCACTCCACAGTCATCCCCATGAGCAGATGAGTTATTGCCTGAAGGGAGCCATTGAATTCTATATCAACGGCGAGACAACCCTTGTACGCCAGGGAGACACCATCGTCATTCCCGGTGGAGCGGAGCATGGCGTGAAGGCACTTGAGCCATCCGCTCTTTTGGATACGTTTACACCGTTGAGACTAGATTTGCTTGGACCCGAAGAGAGCAGCAATTGAAAGAAATCGATTCAAAGGACAACGACATCATATGAAGTCGGAAAGGAATGGATAGAATGAAGCTTTGGGAACAGGATACACCAGGATATGCGTCGGTGGAAGAGTCGTTCACGCCCTATATGACACCTTATCTTCTACAAAAAGAAACACCACACGGAGCCGTGCTCGTTCTGCCGGGCGGCGGATATGGACGGCGGGCAGATCATGAGGGCGATCCGGTTGCCCTGTGGCTGAATTCGATCGGCTTATCGGCATTTGTCGTTCATTACCGGGTTGCCCCGTACCGGCATCCTTATCCACTGTATGATGCCCAGCGGGCAATTCGGCTCGTAAGGCATCATGCCAAGGAATGGAACATCGATCCGGAACGCATCGGAATTCTCGGATTCTCCGCCGGCGGACATCTCGCGGCCAGTGCAAGCACCTATTTCGATGAAGGAAATCCGGAGGCCGAAGATCGCGTTGAGCGGCAGGGCTGCCGTCCGAACGCATCCATTCTCTGTTACCCGGTCATTTCATTTAAGGAATACTTCCATGAGGGCTCCATGACCAATTTGTTGGGGGAGGACCCGGCGGAAGACTTAAGAAATGCGATGTCGCTCGAATGGTCGGTAAAACCGGACACCCCGCCTTCCTTTCTGTGGCATACCGCGGATGACGGCGCGGTCCCGGTCGAGAACAGCCTGATGTATGCCGGATCGCTGAGCAAGCAGCAAATCCCGTTCGAATTGCATGTTTTCCCGGAAGGCCGGCATGGCCTTGGCCTTGCGGAAGAAGATGCCAGTGTTTCGCAATGGACGCGCCTGTGCGAGGGTTGGCTGCAGAAGATTGGGTTCCTGTCGCAAGCCGTTGTGCAAGGAAGGTAGAACAAATCATATAACTTGAGAACGCTTGATAAAAAAAACAAGCTCATCTGAAGAATCCTTCAGATGAGCTTGTTCGTATAGCCTGAAGATCAGGACCGGCCTCGAATCTCCTGGCGGAGGAACAGGACGTAGGAGATGGCAAAGCAGATCAGCGTGGCTGCGGCCAGCCCGATAATTTGCGGCCAGACGAGCAGCAGGCTTTGGCCGAACGGCAGCGGACTGGCAATGGCTCCATACACCTGCTCCTGCGTGAGCGGACCGAGATTGCGGATGGATGGCATCAGCAGGGTGGTCGTCGCTTCATTGAACAGGGTATACGGCGACAGCCGACTTAGCCACAGCATCAGATTCTGATAGCTCATGACATCTTGGACCGTCGCCGAGGCAGTACTGGGAGCCAGTCCCCGCGACAGCAGCTGCAGGATCATGTCAAAGAAAAAGCTGAAGAACAGCCAGACGGCGATGCTCGACAGGGCGGAGGTGGCCGGCTGTCGGAACCTTACGGAGAACGTAATGGACAGATTAAGCCAGAAGCCGACGTAACAGATCGTCACGACCAGAAAACTGATGATCCGTAAAAATTCCTCAAAGGTAGGCGGAATCCCGATAATCAGGGTGCCCAGTGCCATGGTCAACAGCCCGAGCGTGATAAACATGATGCTGATGACGATCAGGGAAGCCGCGAATTTCGCATTGAGCAGATCGTCGCGATGAATCGGCTGGGCCATGATTCGGCTGAGCGTGCCTTTGTTCCGTTCACTGTTGATGGCATCAAAACCCATGCCGATTCCGAGCAACGGACCCAGGAAACCGACAAATCCGATGAAGGTCGGAAGGGTGCCGTCCGAGATGGTGAACAGCTTCAGAATGACAAAATCATGGACCCCGTTCTCCGATCCGAGGGCTTCCCGGATGCTGTTCATAGCGGTATACAGCGAGGCTACGCAGGTTAAGGCAATGATGCCTAGCAGCAGGATGAAGCGCCAGCTGCGGATATGGTCCGCTATTTCTTTGCGGACAAGCACGCCGAATGCCGAGGGCATGGAGGGTTGGGTGGATTTTTCGGCTGCCGTTTCTCCGGGGACCCGGGTGGGCTTGGCAGATCCCTTTTTCCTGCTTTCGAATAAGGCTTGCAGCCGGCGGCCCATGCCGGTCAGCTTAGCCGGTATGCTTGGCGTCGTTCGTTCTGCCATGCTCCTCACCTCCTGCAAAATAACGGTGGTAGATTTCGTCCAGGCCGTGCTGCTGGCGATTTAGCGAGAACAGCCGAACGCCTGCATTTACGACCGTTCGGGCAATCTCCGGGCTGCAATCCCTATCGGCCCGAATCAGAACCTTAATTGGCAGGTCTCTGGTCAGCGTGTCGTTTGATTCAGCCGGACCGCTCACGGCAGGCGGAACTTCGATTTGGTGAACCCCTGGGATGCTGCCGACGGCATCCCGCAGTTCGGGCACAAGCTCATCCACCTCCGCCGTGATCATAATGGGATCATCCGCAAACAGAGTTCGGGACAGACTCCCGACATCGCCTTCGGCGAGGAGTCGTCCCCGTACGAACAAGCCGACGCGGTCGCAAATCTGCTGAACCTGGTGCAGCTGATGGGACGATAACAGCACGGTCAATCCTTGCTCGCGGCTGAGCTTCCGTATCAACCGCAGCAGCTCTTCCATACCTGTCGGATCGATGCCCAGGGTCGGTTCGTCAAGAATGATGATTTCGGGGGATTTCATTAAGACGTCGGCAAGTCCGAGCCGCTGCCGCATCCCGCGGGAATAAGCCCCCGTCTTCTTGTGGGCAGCATGCGTGAGCCCTACCTGCTCCAGCAGCTCCAATGCCCTTTCGCGGGCCTGGTTATCCGGAATTCGATTCAACCGCGCGGTTAACATCAGGTTTTCCATGCCGGTACGGTCCTCGTAAAAGCCGACGTCATCCGGAAGGTACCCAACCCGCCGTTTCACCGGAATCGGCTCTCTTGTCGGATTGATGCCAAGCACGCTTATCGATCCCGAATCCGGTTCGCTCAGCCCCAGCAGCATCAGGATCGTGGTGGATTTGCCCGCACCGTTCGGACCGAGCAGGCCGAAGATCTCGCCCCGCCTAATTTGAAGGGATAAACGGTCCACCGCTCTCGTGTCGTGGTAACTCTTCGTCAGTTCCTGAATGTCAATGACCGTATCCATCAGGGTCATCTCCTTCCGTATTTGCGAATGAGGACATAGATGCCTCCCAGAATGGCTAATATGACAAGCACGCCGATCCAGCCCCATAGCATGGAACCTTTGACGGCTACGCGGAATTGGGCGTCGGAGCTTGCTTCGGCCGCAGCGGCTTTCAGGCTTGTGACATAATCGCCGGCGATGGCTTTGTCGCTTGAAGTGAGCTTGGCTTCTACCGTTGTGGATTTGCCTGCAGGCAGATTCTCGATCGTTTTCGGATTAAAGCTGACCTCCCAGTCCACCGGCGTATCGGCGCTGAGATTAATGTCCGAGAGTGGTGCGGTGCCCGTATTCTTCACCAGAAGCTCAATGGTTTTGCTTCCGCCTGCATTGACATTCGTGCTGAGCAAGCCGCTTGGCGTTGTAAGCTCCAGCCCGTAAGACCCTGTAATGACGGCTTCCAGCGCAAGCTCGGAGGACGTCGATGAATTGGAGGCGCGGATCGGAATGGAGAAGGAGCCTTCCGTCACCTCCGCAGGCGGCTTGACATCGACGGTAATGGATTGGCTTGCGCCTGCTTCGATTTCGACGGAGGATACCTGCTTGCCGCCTGACGTGAATGTAACGTCCCAACCCGCCTGGGCATCGGCGTTCAGGGCATAGTTTTGCTTATTGGCCGTTCGGTTTTGCAGATTCACCGTGTAGGTGAACGTGGAATCGGCGTGCCCTTCCAGATTGGCCTGATCGGTTGTGAGCTCGGTTTGATAGGTTCCTTTTTCCGTGATATCCACGGTTAACTGCAGACTGGCCATCGAGCCCGCGGTTAATTGAAACCGGTAGGAGCCTTTATCTACCTTAAGCGGCACAGTTACCTCCAGGGTCACCGATTCGGATTCGCCGGGCTTCACCGATACCTCCCTCAGCTGCCAGCCTCCACCGTTTAGCTTGGTGCTCCAGCCGCTCGGGAGGCTGTTGATTTGCAGCGGAACCGTAATGACGCTATTCGTATTGTTTTTGACCTCTAGCGGGTAATTGATGACTTCTCCAGGCGGAACGGAAATCGACGTATATGGCGTGTATAACGTGATTTCTCCGGCCGCCAATGCGGTGTTACTTCCGCCGTACAAGCAAGTACCCAGGATGAACAAGAGCAGCAGGCACAGCTGCTTGGCTCGTTGTCTACATGATTTCATGACACTACCCCTCCTAAATTTTTTTGTCACAAAGAGTACGTTGGAACGACCGGGATTGGATTTATCGGAAAGATTAAAATTACCTAAAAAATTCATTAAAGGAACCTGAAAAGCGTCCCGGTTTATTCAAAAGCCAAGGTCGGTTTGCTAAAATATTGAATCGAAAATGGCCGTATGCAGGCGAGCCATCCTTCATTTTTGGAGAGGAGATCAGGTTAGGGGGGAGTTGTGGGAATGAACGATCATTCCGCGTTATGGTTGGAGGAGATTGCCGAGGGCTCCGCCGCAGCATTCAGACGCTTCTATGATGCCTATGCCCGTCTGGTGTACCGGTTGGCTTTACAGATGACGAAGGACCCGGCCGAGGCGGAGGATGTATGCCAGGATATCTTCATGGAGGTGCTGCATAAGGCGGATCAGTACGATCCCGCCCGCGGAAGCGTCGAGGCTTGGCTGGCGGTGAGAACAAGGTGCAGGGCGATGGATCGCCTGCGCAAGCGGCAGCGCATCGCTACGGCCGAATGGAACGGGGAGGCGCTGCCGGAGACGGTATGGAGCGAAGAACAGGAGTCGGTTGAGCTGGCCGCCTTGCGACGGGTGGAGCTGGAGCAGGTAAAGGAGGCGCTGCAAGGCATTCCGCCCCTTCAGCGGATGGCGGTTTACGGAAGCTACGTCGAGCAGCGGTCCCACCGGGAAATGGCGGAATTGTTAAACCGGCCGGTCGGCACCGTCAAATCCTTAATCCGGTACGGGATCCTCAATGTCAGGCGGCGGCTCGATGCGATGAACGGGAAGGAAGGGGGAAGCGCGCAGCATGAAACTTTCAAAGCATAACCTTGAACATCTTGTTCAAGGTGACATCGGCTGCAGGGCCTATCCCGAGGAGAAGCTTGTCGATTACGTGATGAAGCGTTTGCCGTACGCGGAGAGCAGGAATCTGGAGCTCCATCTCAAGGAATGCGAGGCGTGCTCCGGCACGGCGGCGGAATGGGCCGACCTTATGGGAGCAGAAGATCTCGCAATGCCATTCCATGAATCCGATGTCTTCGGGCAGGAGCTGTTTCGAAGCCGTGATATGGACGGCGAACAGCTCGGATCGACTCAGCCGGCAGGTACGGAGCCGGCCATACGGGGGGCCGTGCAGGATCAAGCTCCGAATGATGGACCCATACCTCCCGATCGGCTGCGCCGCAGGCTCATGCGAGCGGCTTATATCCGGTCCTTCCGAAGCAAGGTCCGAATCAGGAAGCATGCTGCCTTCCATGCGATATCCGGAGCGCTGCTCATCCTGTTGATAGCCGGTTTATTCACCTTGAAAGGGAACGACGTCCAGACCCAGGCGGCCTTCGAACATACCGTGAGCCAGCGGATTGCCGATATGCAGAGCGATGATACCGAGCGGTACGTCATACAGCCCGTAGAGCCGTTTTACGGCAGCGGCTCGGTATGGCTCAAACGCGGCTCGGGAGAAATGCTGATCGTTGTGAACGGTCTGCATTCCTTGCAGGAAACAGACTATCAGGTATGGCTGCAGGATGAGGAGCGGCTGTCGAGCGCCGGCTTTATGCTGGTTCAGGGTCCGCAGGGAAAGAGTTATTATTACGGGTTCGGCGCTGAGAACGCGAAGCGGATCGTGGTCAGCATGGAACCCAAAGGGGGGAGCCGGAGCCCGACCGGGCCCGAAGCCGTCCTGGTGAATATGGGGCCTTGATGCCCTGTGGTTGAGGTGCAGGGAAATGAGATGATCCAAGGAACACCTGGTCTACAATAGTGACTTTATCGAAGGCGGTGAGTTTTCGGATGTGGCGTGCAGATGCTTTATTGGAATCCATGTATAACGAGGCTGTGAATAAAACGAAAGACAGTCAGGCTGCCATGAGCGCCGAAGAGCGCAATCGGTATTTGAAGCAAGCGCTTCGGCGATTGATCGGCGAGTTCGAGGCCAACGAAAATCACAAGCCCGTCCTGCTCGAACAGGAATCATGCGACGGTTATATTCGCGAAAGGGTAGAATTATCAGCCGTACCGGGCGTATCCTTTGCGGCTTATATCCTAATCCCGGAAGATCAGCGGAAGCCGATGCCCGCAGCCGTCGCCGTTCATGGCCATGGCTATGGAAGCCGGGAGATTATAGGGCTGAGGCAGGACGGATCCAGCGATCCGGATCCGCCAGGTATACATCGGCATTTCGCGGTTCAGTTGGTGCGGCGAGGCATGGTGGTGATCGCTCCGGATGTGGCCGGTTTCGGAGAGCGCCGCCTAGCCGCCGATCTTGCACGGAACCCGGAAGCCGCGAACTCCTGCCACCGGCTGTCCACCCAGCTGCTGATGCATGGCAAGACGCTCGCCGGTCTCCGCGCAGCCGAAACGCTAAGGGCACTGGACTATCTGGCCGAGCGTCCCGAAGTCCAGCCTGGCAGAATCGGCATCATGGGTTTTTCGGGAGGCGGCCTGATCTCGTTCCTGTGCGCGGCGCTGGATGAACGGATCCGGGCTGCGGTGCTTGCCGGTTATCCCAACACCTTCATGGACAGCATTATGGCGATGCAGCACTGTATATGCAATTACATTCCGGGTATCCTGAACCATGCCGAGCTGCCGGAATGGATAGGGCTGATCGCTCCCAGATCCTTGTATCTGGAGTCGGGAGCCGATGATCGGATATTTCCGGCTGCGGGTTTTAACTCGGCGGTTGAACAGCTCAGGGTAACCTATCGGCGTGCCGGCGCGGAGGATAGACTTCAAGCCGACCTGTTTCCTGGAGCGCACGAAATTAGCGGCCGTCATTCGTACGATTGGCTGTTCGAACGGTTAAGCAGCCCGGAGAATTGAAGAATTCCCCTGCTGGCGCTGATCAGCACAGAAATAGGGTTCGATCTCGCATTGATTGAGGTCTGAACTTGGAAGAGTGGCGCACACACAGGAGATAAAAGCCGAAAAAGATGACTCCCGAGTGACCGGGAGTCATCTTTTTTACATGTCATCAGGGGGCTAAGGCGCTTCCGGTTTACTCCAGGTCATCCTGCCAATCATGGATCAGGAAGTTGGCATCCGTATTCAATATCGCCTTGGCTTGCTCGTTGACGTTGCGGCCCATAGCCTCTTTATTCAGGTGCTTGGTGAAATTCTGCATATGTTTCAAGGCCTGATCGCGTCTTCCCTTATCCAGATGATGCTGGACCTGGTTAAGGGCATTGCTCAGCTGGGGAACGAGTGGACCGCGTACATCGCCTGAATCCGTGAATCGCTCGACTAATTGTTTCATGGAATTCACGCTGGTGATGACCCGGAACCGGAGGTTTTTCTGAAGCTTGTTTCCTGAGCGGTCCTCGGTCGTAATCGTGGCGGTTTTATCGCCCAAGTTGCCGGCCAAATCAATGTCGATTGGATCCATGGTCACCGGATCGATGGTGTATGCCTTTCCGTCGATGGTGATCTCGGCAAAACGGATGGAAGAGTCCAGAATTTTGAAGCTGAGGGGCGTGTAATCCTCCATGGAATCGCCGTCTTTCAAGCTCTTGCCGTTCACAGATAGAGAGAAGGCCGGAGAGTCGGTTACCTCAAGGGTGATCCCTTGCGAAACATTGCCGGACAGATCCTTGGACCGGATGAAAAGCGAATAATCCTTGCCAGCTTCGATTCCTTGTATCACCGCTGTTTGAATTCCGCGATTGACCTCGAGGACTTCTCCGACCTGCTGCCCATCGCTCCGCAGCGTAATTTGCACTTTTTGAGCATCGATATCGTAAGGACCGTCCCAATACAGCGTCACACTGCCTTCTCCGCGCTTCACCTGCACGTTCTCTACCTCGCCCGGAGCAACATCGTCCTCTTCGGGTATCGTAGGAGGGGCAGGCTCCGTGAATACAGCTGGGTCGCCAAAGGTGAATTTATCGAAGTTGTATAACCAGTCTCCGCCTTTAAAAGACATGAATACGATGTGTTTTCCCGTTACGGGAGTCGTTACGTCCGTCGAGAAAACCTTGAAATTTTGCCAGCCTCCGGTTCCCGAGACGGTTCCGGCAGCAATAACCGGACCGTTAAGGCTGTCCAGTCGGACCTCGATTGTCCCGCCGTTAGTGTCGCTGGCCGCATTGACATGGAATTGGGTTGGGCTTTCGCTGCCGAAATCGATGTAATTGTACATGGCATAAGGATTATTCGGTCCAAACATGCCGGCCAGGTAGGTTTCCCCGCCTCCGGTTTCATTGCCGAAGCCTACTCCGTTCGTATAGTTTTCGGCCTCCAGCTTGCCGTAAGCATCCCTGGCTTTTCCTTTCATGGTTGTAAAGGTGAACCACTCCAGATTAAGGGGATAGTCGCTGCCGTTCGCTCCCTTGAAAACCAGGTATACATCGTGGACCCCCACGGCCAGGGTGTCATCGATATTCGCCATAATATCGACCCAACGATCCCAGCTTCCGAGCGCCGGAACGGGGATGACGCCTGCGGTAGGCCCATCCAGACTGTCCAACCTGACTTCGATCGTTCCGCCCTGATTGCCGCTCGCCACATGGACGGTCACGCCTGCCGCGCCCGATCCAAAGTCGATTCCTTCATAAGCCGCATAAGCATTGTGATGGATACCGTCTAAGTACCCAAGCTCGGCATGTTTGCTGAGACCTTCGCTGCTGTCGTAATTTCCAGCCTTAAGCTTGGCATAGGCATCGGTTTCGGTCGGATCGGTCGTCGTGAATTTAATCCAGTTCAAATTGAACAAATAATCGTCATTCGTTTTGCTGAAGACAAGATACACATCATGGACGCCGGTAATGGAGCTCGGCGATCCCTGGTCGTCCTTAAGGAGGGTAACGGCATCGATATAGTTATTCCAGCCGCCCGTTCCCTCTACGTTCAAGGTCCCAACCTTGGGGCCGTCCTTGGAGTCGAGCCGGATCTCGATATGGCCTCCGCCCGTTCCGCTGGACGCCCTGGCAATAAAGCCGATCGCCCCTTCAGATCCGAAATCCACATTTTTGTATGCGGCATAAGAGCCGTGCTGAATTCCTCCCAGTTGGAGCGTGCCTTCAAACGCACCCTCCAGCACGAAACCGGAACCGATATTATAGCGTTCCGCTTCGATTTTATCGAATGGGTTCTTAACGCCATAATGAAGATCTGCTTCCATCGGCTTGATGACGTTCAGAGCTTGAACGGCAGCAGCCGAGGACCAGGACTCATAGGTTCCGGACAGCAGCTGTCCCGCCCAGTTTCCATCCACGATCTGTTCCGGATTGCGGTGGCTCCAGGCCATTTCGACATTGAATGCAAGCCATTCGTCGAATTCAGCGCTGAACTCCGAGTGCTGCCCGGTCTCATCGAGTGTTTTTTGCAGGTGGGCCAAATTGCGCATCAGGATCGTTTTGCCACCCTTCAGATCCCCGTTGGGACCTTCATAGTTCAACACGCCGTTTGCATCCACCAGACGGCTCTTGGTAAACTCTGCGGCTTTGACCGCATCGTCGAGGTAAACCGGATTTCCGGTCGCTTTATACAATCCGACGGCCGCTCCGATGTATGTACCCTGGTTGTAGTGAGTGGCGTCCGGAACCGCACCGCGTTCGAGCTCGATCCGGTCGAATACTTTTCCGTTTCCGTCCGTCAGCATCGTTTTGCCCCATCTGAATATTTGGGTTGCCGCGTTTAGATAATGCTCATCCTTCGTAATATCGTAAAGATACAATGCTGCTTGAGCCGCCGGGAAATTGATGCATGCGTTCTTGGTGTTGTGGTCGCTGTTCAGCCACCAAATGCCGCCGCTTGCGAACTCTTCGTCCCACTGCGTATCGTACACGAAATCGAAATGAAACCTCGCTGCTTCCAAGTATCTTGGGTTCCCGGTGATTTGGTAGGCTCTGGCGCTGCCCATCGCCCACCACATGATATCGTCATTGAACGGATTATTCGTCCAGTCTTCGCCGTACTTGGCTACGGTGCCGTCATAAACATCGTCGATCTGCGTTTTGAGTTCAGCCTTCAAAGCAGGGTCGGAAGTATGCTGGTACGCATCCATGACCAATTCCCACAGCTCTGCCTCCACCCAGAAGTCCTGGTGCTTGTCGCGTTTGGTGTCCTTCCAGAACATCTTGGCGTTAGGGTCCCAGAATGTTTCGTTATAAGCTTTCATCGCCGTATCCCCATCCGATGCGGTATAGGCATAGGCTTTGGATGATCCGATCCCCGGCATGGAGCCAAGCAAGAATGCGAGAACCAGAGGCACCGACAATAACCTGAACCATTTGCCTGATCTTCGTGACATAAATATTCCTCCTTCATTTTCAATTCGAAGCCGATCCGGGCAGAATCGAGATCGGCTTCATGAGTGGTTAACGTTTCCCGGCTATTTGCCGGTGGTTATCACGTTATTGATTTTTTCAGCCATCACATCCAGTTCGGTGATCGGCGCTTTGCCCATCAGTATGTTTTTCCAAGAGGCCTCTATGAACGGGTACGCTTTGCCCGCCCACGTCGACAGGAAACGAACCGGCTGCGTATTCGGGGATTTCAGAATATGGTCGAGGCCTTCGCCCACTTCCGGATGGCCCGCCGCTTTCAGCGCATCGTAATAAGCTGCGGAAGATGCTTGATAAGCCGCAGGAGCGACCGGGGTCGATGGGAGGACCTCTTCATACATTTTGGAGTCCAGGTACTTGAGCACTTTCCATACCGCTTCCGGATTTTTGAGCGTTGCAGGGCTGGACCAGCCTACGGCGTCATAAATTTCGGTCTGGCTGTTCACCACCGGCATCGGCGCGTAGCCCCATTCCAATTCCTTGGGAGCCGTGCGGATCAGATCGTCCGCTACCCACTGTCCTTGCAGGGTCATCGGAACTTTGCCTTGTTTGAACGAGCTCATGGCATTCGTTAAATCAAAGGTAGGGGGATTCATGTAGCCGTTTGCAATCGCGGACTTATACTTTTCGACGCCTTCCCTGAACGGGTCGCTGATTTCGACCTTCGTCGGGTTGATAATGGCGTCGGCAAAGGGAGCGCCGCCCGCGGAAACCGAATAGAGTGAGACGTGGAAGGGATCAAGGGGGGCATAATAACCGAATTGCTGCACGCCGCCTTGATTGCTCGAAAGTTTCTCCATCGCCGCAAAAAATTCGTCATAGGTCCAGCCGATTTTCGGTTCCGGAAGGCCTGCCTCCTGGAAGGACTTTTTATTGTAAAAAATGCCGTACGTGTTCAAGAGACCCGGTAAGCCAACCAATTTGCCCTCATAGTACCAGCTGTCCACCACGCCGTCGTAAAAGCCCTCCATGAACGCTTTGTCCTGGGTGGCAAGCTCCGTCCAGTCGTAGAGAAGTCCCTTGCCGGCATTATCGAGCAGCATGTCGTTGCCGGTCATGAAGATGTCCGGCGCTTTCTTGGCTGTGATCATTCCGTTGATCTTGACGCCGTAATTATCCAATGGCGTAGGGATGAGTTTTACTTTGATGTCGGGGTTTTCCTCTTCGAATTTTTTCATGGATGCCATGATTTTTTCGTTCATGGCCGCCGACTCCCAAGTAATCATCGTGACTTCGACGGGTTTGCTGGATCCCGCGTTATCCTGTCCGGACGGCGCGTTCCCGGAGTCTGCCGAACCGGAGCCTCCGCCGCCGTTCCCGCCGCATGCGGCCAGCAGACTTGAGAAGAACAATAAAGCGATGATTGCGCTGGCCCACCCTTTTGCACCCTGTCTCATTGAAAGACCTCCCCAAAGGTAAATTTAATGAACTGAACATCACCTGTTATCGCTTGGAGCCAACCCGGTCTGCATCACCTCCCATCCGTGAGGACGACTTACTTCAAGCCTGCGGAATTCATGGAGCCGAGCCCCTGCATAAAAAATTTCTGGCCAAAGAAGAAGAGCAGCAGCATCGGCAGGATATAAATCAGATCCGCGGCCATGAACAAATTCCAGGCGGTCGCATAGGTGCCTGTATAGGTAGCCATTGCCAGAGACAGCGTCCATTTGCTTGGGTCGATAATATAGAGCAGGGGTTCCAAATATTGATTCCATGCGCCTTGGAACGCAAAGATCACCATGGTCATGATCACCGGCATCGACATGGGCACCAATACTTTAAGCAGCACATAAAGGTCCGAAGCCCCGTCGATTTTGGCCGCCTCGTCAAACGAAACGGAAATCGTTCTTAAATACTGGACGAACAGGAACGAGAACGTGGCGTTTCCAAAAAAAGCGGGCACGATGATAGGCAGCCACGAATCGTACCATCCGATGCTGGTGTACAGATTAAACATGGGAATCATGCCTACGAATCCGGGAAGCATGAGGCTTCCTATGAATAGCGAGAACCACAGCTTCCGGCCCGGGAACTTCAGCCGTGCGAGCCCGTACCCGACCAGCACCGAGCTGATAATCTGCCCGATCGTGCAGGTGATGGCAATGAACAGGGAGTTCCCGAATGTTTGCCAAAAGTTGATTTCCTTCGTTCCGGTCACAAAATTGGACCAATGAAATTCCCGCGGAAACCATTCAGGCGGAATTTTGAACACGTCATTGTTGCTCTTCAGCGCAATGGTGACCATCCAGAAGAGGGGGAACAGCATCGCTATGGCGCCGATGGCCAGGATGATAAATCGAAAGGCGTCAATCCAATTGAATCTTGCTCTCCGCTTCACGCGTATGTCCGCTGGATTCAGGTTTCCTCTTAGTTCCGGCCGTACTTCCGCTTGCATCGCTTCTTACCCCCTTATTTGTCGCTTTCGTAATAAACGAACCGGTTGGAGTACCGGTAAGAAATCACGGTAAAAATCATGATGATAACGAAGAGAACCCATACCTCCGCGATGGCATAACCAAACATTCTTCCGTTGAAGGCATCGGTATAGATTTTGTAATTCAGCAAGGAAGTGGAGAAATTCGGTCCGCCTCCGGTCAGCACCTGAACCTGGTTAAACGCCTGGAATGCGCCGATGATGCCGAGTATAAGCTGCAGAAACAGGATGGGCGTGATCATCGGAAGCGTAATATTGATCGACATTCGCCATCGGGAGGCGCCGTCGACTTCGGCGGCTTCATACATGTCCTGCGGAACGGACTGCAGCCCGCTCAGAAAGATGATGACGCTGGAACCGACCTGCCATAAACCGATCAACACGATGGATGGAAGCGCTGTCGTTTCGCTCGTCAGCCATGTGCCCGGCGCCAGCCCGAACTCCCTTAGCAGGGAATTCGCCAGCCCGTATTGCGGCTCATATATGAACTGCCACAACGTGAGCGTAGCGATGGAGGGAACGACGACCGGAAGATAAAAGATGGTGCGAAACCATTTGATGCCGGTCAGGTTTTTGTTCAGCATCATCGCCAACAACAAACCTAGGATCAGCGATAACGGAACACTCAGGATTACGAAATAAAACGTCGCGCGGATCGATGGCCAGAAAGCCGGATCCTCCGTGAACAGGTATCTAAAGTTCTCGAAGCCGATAAAACGTGGGGTGTCGTACCCGCTCCATTCCGTCAAGGCATAATACATGGACGAAAGCAGGGGATATCCGACAAAAACACTGAAGCCGATAATGGACGGCAAAATGAACAGATAGCCGATGACCCAGCCGCGTAGCTTTCTATTGGTTCCCATGATGATCCCGATGACCTCCTAGGCGTTCATTCGCTTTGACCCGAATGCCGTTATAGTCCATGATCAGCTCGCAGAACATCATATTTGCCCAAGAAAACCATGGGCGGGTATAACGGGCAGGGTCGTCGACCAGAAATCCTTCATGCATCATGCCGGTGCCGGCATCGGTATCCGCCATTAACCGAAGCAGCCGAAGCTTCTCCTCTTGATCGGTGGTCGTCAAGCCCTGAATGGCCAGCCCAATCGGCCATATATAACGGTCCGGCGTATGGGGGCTGCCGATGCCGGAGGCGGCAGTGCCTTGGTAATAATACGGATTGGCCTGGCTCAGCACGAACCTGCGGGTATTTTGATAGACCGGGTCATCGGCGCTTGCATAACCCAAATAGGGGATGGACAGCAGGCTGGGGACGTTAGCGTCATCCATAAGCAGGTGGTTTCCCATTCCGTCCGTCTCATAGGCGTAAATTCTTCCGTATTCGGGATGGTCGAGCACGCCGTACATCTCGATGCCATGCCGGATTTCATCCGCCAGTTTCGCCGCTTCCGCCTCCATCTCGGGATCTCGCAGGACCTCTCGGCAAATTTCCGCCAGATAACCGAGCACGACGACGGCGAACATATTCGACGGAATCAGGTATCCATAGGCGCAGGCGTCGTCGCTCGGACGGAAGCCGGACCAGGTCATTCCGGTATAAGCCACTTCCGTGCCTTTACCGCCGCGGGGCAGCGTGTCGCTTGGAGGACAGTTAAAGCGTTCGAAGTAATACGGCGATTTCGATTCATGATGCTGTTCGGTTCGCCAGAGGGCAAGAATCGCCTTGGCAGCTGAATGGAATGTGTGATCGAGGTGAGAGGTTCTGCCGGTTTCTTTCCACAACAGGTAAGCAAGCTGGAGGGGGTAACACAATGAATCGACCTCATATTTGCGCTCCCAAAGCCAGGGGTTCATGGCGGTGCGATCGTTCTGATGGCCTTGACCGGAAGGCGAATCATTAAACGCGTTGGCGTACGGATCCAGCAGGATGAATGCCGACTGCCTCCGTACGAGCCCTTCGATCAGATCGGCCAGTCTGGGGTCTTGGCCTGCCGGAACGAGGAACGGCCGGATTTGCGCCGCCGAATCCCTCAGCCACATGGCCGGAATATCGCCGGTAATAACAAAGGTAGTGCCGTCTGGCTGTCTTCGGATGGTCGATCCCAGCGTGTTGTCCAGCATGCTCCTGAACATATGCCCAAGTTTCGGATCATCCGGGGTGCCTTCGGATACCGTGCGGTGCAAATCGTGCAAAACAGCAAAATAGTCCAACGTAAACATGTTAGCTCTTCTCCCTTCCATAGTTCCGGGTGTCGATCGTTGCTGTCATGCCCATATATAAAACGCTTACATTCAATATAATTACATACCAATTTAATGTCAATATATTATATTTAATAAATTTTATGCTATTATATTATTTTATTGTACTGCACGAGTTGATGGTGGTTCTTTGGGTCGTTTGCTTTGCATTGAAGTGGGATCTCTTTGGTTTCAAGATGTGAATTTTACAGACCTTTATATTAATATCATGTTATATTGATATGGGGCATACCTTTGGATTTTCGTGTTTCGGATCGTTTATGTTTGTCAGCCGGATCCATTAGATCCGCAGAAACTCGATTGGCCCAGGAGTCAAATGGCGTTGAAATTCACGGGAAAGCGATAGCGCATTTAACGTTTTTACGCATCAGTTTCCCCCGTACAGGCACTTCTGGGCCGCTGCCTACATACAATGAGAAGACCGAGAAACCGAGCGCGATAAGGGCCGGTTGCATTGTAACTTCGCAGGAGGTGTCCTAAAGTGCCTGGATTGTTTACCGCAATTGCTTTGTTCATTAAAGAGTTGACCCTGCTCGTTTCGTATGTGAAAAACAACGCGTTTCCCCAGCCTCTGACCGAGGAGGAGGAAGCTAAACATCTGCAGCGAATGGCCGAAGGCGATCCTCAGTCGCGGAATAAACTGATTGAGCATAATCTTCGGCTGGTCGCGCACATCGTCAAAAAGTTCGATAACACCGGCGAGGATCTGGAAGATCTCATATCCATCGGCACCATCGGTCTGATCAAAGCCATTGAAAGCTTTCGGCCCAACAAGGGGACGAAGCTGGCGACGTTTGCTGCCCGTTGTATAGAAAACGAAATATTGATGCACTTGCGTTCGCTTAAGAAAACGCGCAAGGACGTATCCCTGCATGATCCGATCGGAACGGACAAAGAGGGGAATGAGATTACTCTAATAGATATCCTCGGGACGGAAGCGGATGACATTGTGGATGCCGTGCAGCTGAAAATCGAAAAGAGCAAAATTTATCGAAATCTGGACATATTGGACGACCGCGAGAAGGAAGTTGTCATAGGACGGTTTGGATTGGAAGCCGGGGGAGAAGAACGGACGCAGCGGGAAATCGCCAAAGAACTGGGAATTTCGCGCAGCTACGTGTCGCGCATTGAGAAGCGGGCACTGATGAAGCTGTATCATGAGTTTTATAAGCAGAAACGATAAGAAGCGGCTGTTCTCACATCAAAAGGATTGAAGAGGATTGTCTATATAAAGAAAGATAAAGCCACTTCCACATGATGGAAGTGGCTTTATCTTAGTTGTTTCGGGTTAGAAAAAACGATGTTCGGCTAGGGGTTTCGGAAATTAGGTGTGCTCAGTCAATACTATCATGATGCAGGTGTTATGTAGGGTTCGGCGCGCTCTGCTTGAAGAGTGAGCGCAGATCCAGGTGCGCATGACGCTCGGATTTGAGCTGCTGCCATTGCAGCACGCGGCGGATCGCCATCGGGGCGATGATGCTGCCGACCATGCCGAGCAGATCGGATTGAAGCGCTCTTTGAGCGATGATATACCCGCAAGAACCGCCGATAAATTCGATGGACATGTAGCGCTTGATGTTGGATAACGAGACGACATAAATCACGAATTCATTCTTCTCTTTCATAAAGTGCATGGTATACTCCCCGCTCCCTCATGTCTTTTAACACCCCAGCCAAAGGTGTTTCTTCCTGGGGATCGTGTGTTAGATCCGCGTTTTTTTACATGCCATTTTATGTATTTTTATAGGCCATTATGCTTCCGGTGCGGGTGAATACAAGCCTTGTTACGACAAAAACCAACCGTCTTGTCCAAAGAATGACGGTTGGTTATAAATTCCTACTCAGGTTTCTTTTGTCCCGGATCTGCTTGCATGCTCTCGTCTTCGCCGGGATACTCCCGCTCGATGCCCATGTGCAGCTGGCGATCCTCATAATCGAACCGATTCGGAGGCCGCTGATCCTTGCGCCAAGGCGTGCTCTTGCCGAGGGAATCGCTGCGAAGATCGGAACCGTAGGGCCCCTCGGGAAATTCCTCTGCCACCAGATCGTTCCGTTGGGACTCGACGGTAGACAAATCCGTAGACTTCGCTCGTTTTTCTTTCTCAAACCCGTTCATGCTAAAGACCTCCCGAAAAGGTACTTAACGTACCCTTTCAGTGTACCCTGTATTAGAGGAATCATTCCGATATCTGCGTGGCACCGAGTGCAAACTAAATATTACAGACCTGCAGCGCCGAATACGCTGTTGAAGGCTTGGCGCGATTTGGCAGCCAGCTCCTCTGGAGCACCCGCCGGTGTGGAAGGCGTCAAAATTTCTTGCGTTACCGGGCCCTTATAGCCGATATCGTTCAGGGCCTGAAGGAAGCCTGGCAAATCAATCACGCCCTCACCCGGGTAAAGGCGGTCATTATCGAGTACGTCCCGAATTGGAATGTCCTTGGCATCGTTGATGTGGACATGAACAATCTGGTCTGCGCGCAGCTGCCGGATATCGTCGGTTGTCATCTCGTTGGTGTACCAGTGATAGGCATCATACAGCAGCCCGACATTCGGCTCCCCGATGGCATCGATCCAATCCAACGTCTCTTGTACCGTCCATATGAACGGGTTCTTCCATTGGGTGCGCAGATGGTGCGGACCGACGAACTCCAGGCCCAATCGGATTCCGTATGCTCCCAGAATGCTGGCGCAGGCCCGCAGCCTGGAAGTGGCCAGCGCCATGAAATGGGCTGCAGGCGCGTCCGTGGAAGGAAGAATGTATGTACAGCAGCGAGTGCAGCCAAGCGCCTTGGCGGCGGCCGCGGCGGCCGGCAGCTTCTCGAGTCCGCTTAGAAACTGCTCGTTCGACCCTCTCCATTCCACCGGGAGACCGATCGCCCCGATTTCCAGTTGGCGGGATTGCAGCATTTCGGCAGCCGCTTCCGCGCCAAGCCGGTCCACAAGACCTTTGGCATCGATATCGACGCATTGGAATTCATATTTGGCCGCAAGCTCGATAAACTGTAAATCGCTTTCAAGTTTTCCGAGCCCTGCGCCTGTTAAACCTTGCAGCATATTCATCGTCTCCATTCGCTATATGATGTCGTATTGCTAGAAGCGGGTGCTTGTTTATATCAACCCGTTTGGCATTTCATAGTTTCTATTATGATATGTTCGGCTCTATAAATCTATGATCGCTTTTTAATTTTTTGAAGAAAGATAACGATGGTGGCCGCAGTTGATTCGTTATTATGAGAGGATTTTGTAATAAACCGGCATGAATTCCTGCCGTTTCGAAGGGGATGAAGCACGTTATGCCGAAATAACCATGTCGATGAACTTTCACTTTACACGCGAAAAGGAGATTTAACACAGAATGAATACTATTGAGCAGCGTAAGAAAGAGCTTGGCAACTTGCGTCCGGAACCAACGATCGACGAGCAGGCTTTGAATGTTTTTTGGGAGGGGGCGCTAAAGTCGCATGGGGACAGACCGCTTCGCATGGTTAGTAAACCGGAAATTACGCCATATCCCCATATGGAGGTATCTCGGGTATCCTATCATGGATATGATGATACTCCTATCAACGCTTGGTATATAGCGCCGGCTAATCATTCATCGAAAGCAGAGACTAGGCCGTGTATCGTAACCTTCCCGGGTTATACCGGAGACCGCGGATTTCCTGAACGGTATGCTCATTGGCTGATGCTGGGGTATACGGTATTTGCCGTTGACGTCAGGGGTCAGGGCGGGGAGACGGGGAATTTGCTGCCGCTGGACAGCGGCGTGGTTAAAGGCTGGGTGTCGCAGGGGATTACGGATATCCATCGCTCCTATTACATGGCCATTGCCATGGATGCCGTGAGAGCCGTGGATGCGGCATCACGGCAGCCGGGAGTAGACCCTGCAAAAATCGCCGTGGTGGGCGGGAGCCAGGGCGGCGGCCTGTCGATGCTGGCAGGGGCGCTGAATCCCAAGGTTGCGGCCATCGTAGCCGACATTCCCAACATGTGCAGGATGGATTACGGCATTTTGTATTCGGTCAGCTCGCTGAACGAAATCGCCCAATACATAAAGCGGTACCCGGAGCAGCTGGATCAGATTTTGGCACATCTCGCGCATTTTGACATGCTGAATCTCGCGCCGAGAATCCAGGCCCCGATCATGGTGTCCGTCGGATGGAAGGATACGGTTTGCATGCCCGAGACTATCTATGCGGCTTACAACCGGATTGAGGCGGCAAAAGAAATCAGGGATTATCCGTTCTCCGGCCATGAAGTCAGTGAGTACCAGAAGCGGGAGGGTGTCTTGTTCCTGGAACGGGTATTTAACCGGAGATAGACAAATGAACGGGACGTGAAGATGGGAAGATGGGGCTTTTGTTCCGGTCAAGCAAGTGTAAAGGTGTGAAAAGAGATTGCGCACGAACGGTATAACACAGATTTTAGTGTTATATATATGTTATATAAATTAACATATAATATAGTTTTGTTAACTTTTTTAACGTAAATGTATTGACAATTCTCTGCGTTTGCCTATAATTAAACCCAAGGACACAACGAACTCGATAAACACCCTATACCTACCCCGGTCAATGTAATAATAATTTACACAAAGGGATGTTGAGCCATGATGACAGCAGGCGAACTCAAACAGGATCTTTTGAGGGTTTACAACGCGATAAATAAGAAAATATTTAACGTGGGTGTAAAGCAGCAAAAAGTCGATTTCGTTGGCAACAAAATCATCATTGTGTCGAGGAATAGTAGAGTCCCCGTCCTAAAACTGCTGGATGAGAATTACCCCCTCTCTACCCGGCAGTTGGACCACCTTTTATTCCAGGTGTTCAAGCAGGAGATTAAAACCAGCCTGGAAGAGAAGTTTCCGTTTAAAATCATCTCCATTCTTAAAGATTATGATGCAGAGACCGAGTTTTCCGGTACCATCGTATTCTTGGAGAAGGAGATAGAAACATATCTGAACGACATGCCGGAACTCGGGTAGAGAGCGGGCCGATCGTCAGTTTGGTACCAAGGTACACGTTGGTGTGCGGCTTGGGGCTGGACTGGCGATTTTTTGTTACATCCGCTTTTGAAAATAAATGTGTGTTGTTACTGAAAAGAACATGAAACTCAAAGAAGAGGAGGAAGGGCCATGACTCACAAAATCGAAATTTCGGGCGTCAGCAAATGGTTTCGCAGAAACGGGGAAGAGATTCCGGCCATGCGGGAGACGAGTCTGGCGATCGAGGAGGGGCGTTTTGTCAGCATAATCGGTCCCAGCGGTTGCGGCAAATCCACCCTGTTCAACATTATCGCCGGCCTGATGCCTCCTTCCACGGGCAAAGTGATGGCGGACGGAAAGGATATCGTCGGTACGACTGGTTATGTGGGCTATATGCTGCAAAAGGACATGCTTCTGCCATGGCGCACCATCCTCGATAACATCATTCTGGGCATGGAGGTTCGGGGAGTTCCCTACAAGGAAGCCGTGGAGAGGGCGCTGCCCTTGATGGAAAAATACGGTCTGAAGGGCTTTGACAAGCATTATCCGAAGGAACTCTCGGGAGGGATGAAACAGCGTGCCGCGCTGCTGCGGACGCTGCTCTACGACAGGGACATCATTTTGCTGGACGAGCCGTTCGGTGCGCTTGATGCACAGACCCGGTTGACCATGCAGAACTGGCTGCTGCAGATCTGGGAGGACTTTGGCAAAACGGTGCTGTTTGTCACCCACGACATTGATGAAGCGATTTACCTGTCGGATGACATCTACGTGTTCTCGTCCAGGCCCGGCCGGATCAAGTCCAAAATCACCGTGACGATGGAGCGTCCGCGCAAAACGGAAGACATGACGTCGCCGGCATTCATGGAGTTGAAGCATCATCTCATGGACCTGCTGTCGGCTGGGCATGAGGAAGAGCAAATATCGTAAAGCGAGAACGAAAGGAGAGTGAGCCTGATGGAAACTGCACGCAAAGAGGCTTTTATCGTACATGCCGTGACACCCTCGGATTCTGCCGCGGGTTCGTCCAAACGGCCGGAGGTAGTGCCGTACATATTGGATGAAGAGGGACTGGAGCGCCGCAGGAGCCGGCGGATCGTTTGGGGAAGGGCCGCTGTAGCCGTGCTTGTTTTTCTGGTATGGGAAGTGTTCACGCGAATCGGCCTGCTGGACTCCTATTATTGGAGCAGCCCCAGCGCGATCCTTCGCACAACCTGGACCCAAATCACCGAGGGGACCTTGTTAAGGGATATTACGTACACGTCCGGCTCAACCATACTCGGGTTTGTGTTCGGCACCTTCCTCGGTGCACTGCTCGGACTATCATTCTGGTGGTCGAAATCGTATGCAGGGATCAGCGAGCCATACCTAATCATACTGAATGCATTGCCCAAACTCGCCTTAGCGCCCGTACTCGTCATTCTGCTCGGAATCGGATTCTTCTCGAAGGTGGCTCTGGCGTTCTCCATGACGGTTGTCGTGTCGGCCCTGTCGGCATACAGCGGCGTGAAGAGCGTGGACCCGGATATGGAAAAGCTGATGTACTCCCTGGGCGCCAAGCGGCATCAGGTCTTTACCAAGGTCGTTGTACCGTGGTCCATGCCCTGGATCATCAGCAGTTTACGGATCAATATCGCCCTTGCGCTGGCAGGTGCCATCGTGGGCGAGTTCATCGCCTCAAGCCAGGGCGTCGGCCGGATGATTATGTATGCAGGAACGATATTGGATATCAACCTCGTGTGGGTGGGCGTCGTCGTCCTGTCGCTGCTGTCCATGGTGATGTACTGGGGCGTCGTCGTCCTGGAGAAGTGGTTATCCAAGGGCTTGACCAAGCAATAGCACTAGACACATCCACCAAAAACGAACTATTTCTATTAAAAAGGGGAATTCATATGAACAAAAAAATGAGGAAACGTTCACTGCTGTTCGCACTGGTCATGGTCACCGCCCTGCTTGGCGCCTGCGGCAACGAGAAAAGCGACGGCAGCACCGTCTCCGCTTCCGGCGACGGGAAGCTCAAGAAAATCGTGATCGCCGAGCCGCTCCACTCCACGGGCTATCTTCCCCTGTACGTCGCACAGCGCGAGGGCTATTTCGAGAAAAGAGGGCTGGACGTCGAGGTTATCCAAGCGGCAGGGGGAGCGCACGTAACCGCCGTGGTCAGCGGTGATGCCTGGGGCGTTATCGGCGGGACGGAGTCCAATGCCTTGGCCAACAACAACAATTCCGACCCGATCATCTCGGTCGTCAATGTCGTCAATCGGGCGAACGTGTATTTAATGGCTAAGAAAGGCACCGCGCCTGCAAGCGATTCCCCCGAAGACCTGAAGGCATTTTTGCAAGGGAAAAAGATTAACGCCGGCCGCCATGGAGGGACACCGAATCTCTTAACCCGCTATCTTCTGATTCAGCTGGGGCTCGATCCGGAAAAGGATGTGCAGCTGCTGGAGCCGGCCGACGGCTCCACGGTGGTGACGATGGTTCAACAGGGCGCAGCCGATATCGCCAATGGAGCCGAACCGCAAATCAGCGACGGAATTTCGAAGAACGTGTGGGAGGAGCCGTTTTACAAATTTCATGATCTCGGGGATTTCTCGTATTCGGTACTCAGTGTGAAGAAGTCTACCATCGAGAAGGATCCGGAAGCCGTGCAAAGCTTTACCGATGCCATCATCGAAGCGCTTGAAGTCGTCCAGTCGGATAAGGAGCTGGCCAAGAAGAATCTGAAAGCCGAATTCCCCACATTATCCGAGGATGCGATACAAGCTGCGCTTGACCGTGCCTATGCGGACAATCTGTGGAGCTTGGACGGGATGATTTCGGAAGAAGCTTTGAAGCATGATATGGATGTCATGATAGAGACCGGAATTTTTAAAGGGGATTATACCTATGATGCCCTGGTGGATATGCAGTTTGTGAACCAATCCAAGAAGTAAGCGTAAGAAGATTCCAAATATACGGGCTTGAAGGGGAGAGTGTCACGATGAAATCTTTGAATCGACTGATGCTGGAAAGCAAAGCGGCGGTGATCGTGGTGGATGTGCAGAACGATTATTGCCATCCGGAGGGGGCATTGCCTAGAGCAGGCTGCGATGTTAGCGGGGTGGCGGAGATGATGCCGCAGCTGCATAAGCTGCTTCATTCCGCCAGAGAGCTGAATGTGCCGATTATCTTCATCCAAACGCTGCATGAGAGAGCGACGGATTCCGAGGCTTGGGCGACCAGGTCCTCCGGACGCTCGGCTCATGTGTGCCGGAGGGGAAGCTGGGGAGCGGAATTTTACGAGATCACGCCCGAGGCGGACGATATCATTGTCAATAAACACCGGTACAGCGCATTTGTGAATACTAGGCTGGATTCGGTATTAAAGACGCTGAAGATCGAGACCTTGATCATGACGGGGGTCAGCACCAATGTGTGCGTGGAATCGACGGCCCGGGACGGCTTCATGCTGGATTATCATATCGTGCTTGCGTCGGATGCCTGCGCGTCGTATTCGCAAACGGCCCATGACATGACACTCGAGAATATCGAGGGTTATTTCGGGAAAGTTAGTGAGGTGGCGCGGCTTATCGATATTTGGATGGATAAAAAAGCCGAGGAACCGGCGCAGCCGGCCATCGGTTAGCTTGCAAGGTACGCAGGTTCAAGCAGGGTGGAGCTCTCCGCATGGGGGGCTTTTTCTCTGAGCGGCACCGAAATTCATGAATAAAGCGGGTGAGTCCTGCATGAACAGCAAATCAAGGATGATCGTCCAATACACCATATGTTTAGGGGCATTTCTGTCCAATCTGTCGGCCGGCATGTTCAACATCGCGCTTGTAGATATCGCAAGAACATTCGATTCCGCCATCCCCGGGGCACAGTGGATCGTGACCGCATATTTGCTCGTCATCTCCATCCTGCTCCCGGTCATGGGTAAGCTTGGGGACATGCTGGGCAGGCGGAGGATCCACAATATCGGCTATTTCGTGTTTATGGCCGGTGCGCTATGCTGCGCATTGTCTCCTTCATTAAACGGGCTGATATCTTCCCGCATTCTTCAAGGCATCGGAGCGGCCATGTATCAAGCCACGAATATGGCACTCATCATCTCCGTGTTTCCGAAGGAACAGCGCGGCAAAGCGCTGGGTTTAATCAGCACCTTCGTGGCTGCGGGCTCCATGATCGGTCCGAGCCTTGGCGGCATATTGATTCAATGGTTTTCGTGGCGGAGCAACTTTTGGCTGCTAACAGCGATCTCGCTGGTTGCATGGATATTCGCGCAGCGTTTCATTCCGAAGGACGAGCCGGATCAAGGCGTGAGCCGGCTGGACGTGCCCGGGGCTGCCTTTTTTGCGATATCCTTGACCGGACTGGTCACGGCCGTGAATTTGGGGGCTCAGTGGGGATGGGGCTCCTGGCAGGTTACACTGCTGTTCATGATGTTCGGAGCCGGAGCCATCGCATTCATCGGGTGGTGCCTGTCTTCGCGCTGGGAGCGAAAAGGTAAGGACCATCTTCCGTTTATGAAGCTGGATCTGTTTCGGGATGCAGGCGTTAGCGTCGGGATCCTCATTACCATCATCACCTATATGGCCGCTTTCTCCGCGCAGCTTGTACTGCCGGTGTTTTTGCTCAGCGAGCTGGGCATCGAACCTGCGACGGCAGGGCTGATCATGATGGGGTACCCGTTGTCGCTGATCATATTCTCTCCCTTAAGCGGAAGCTTGTCGGACAAGCTGGGGACATTCCCGTTATTGTCTGCCGGCTTGCTGGCCATGACGGCGGCGCTAATCGTGCTGGGCTTTGTATCGCCTGCGTATCCGATCTTCTTCCTGATCCTGCTTATCGTCCTGCTCGGCGGTTCCATGGGCTTGATCACGCCGCCGAACAATTCCCTGGTGATGGGCAGGACGTCCAAAACAGACCTCGGACTGATCAGCAGCATTTTGGCGCTGTCGCGAAATCTGGGGATGATGTTTGGCACGGCGGCGGGAGGTGCCATGCTCGCGCTTCCGGGTCAAGCGGCAGGGGGGCTTATCGGATTTCGCATGATATTTGTGCTGAATACGGCCCTGGTTGTCATCGTTTATGTCACGATGCTCATATCGTTTCGCTTCGCCAGGCATAAGGAGACGTTATCTTCGTAAAGGCAGAAAGAAAAAAGGGTATCCCGCAGTCTGTTCAAGACCTGCAGGATACCCTTTTCCATTCCCGTTTGGCTTATGCGCGGTCCAGTATCGTCTGGAGCGTCGTGCGGTCCAAGCCTTTCACGAGCTTGATCAGAAGCTCTTTGGCTGCCTCGTAGTCGTCCGTATGGATGATGGACGAAGAGGTGTGGATGTATCGGGAGCAAATGCCGATGATGGTGGACGGAACGCCGATGCCGCTTAAATGCACTTGGCCAGCGTCCGTGCCGCCCGGCGACACAAAGTATTGGTATTTGATTTTGTTTGTCTCTGCCGTATCCTGAACGTACTCGACCATGCCGCGATGGGTCAGCATCGTCGGATCGAAGATGCGAAGCAGCGCGCCTTGACCCAATTGGCCGAACTGGCTCTTGTCGCCCATCATGTCGTTCGCTGCGCTGGCGTCCAGACCGAAGAAAATATCCGGCTGAATCAGGTTTGCCGAAGTACGGGCTCCGCGAAGGCCCAGCTCTTCCTGCACGGTCGCACCGGCGTATACCGTGTTGGGAAGCTTCTCGCCATGGAGCGCCTGGACCAGCTCGATGGCAAGGCCTACGCCGTAGCGGTTATCCCATGCCTTGGCCATGATTTTTTTCGGATTGGCGAGCGGCGTGAATTCGCAGACCGGAACGACTTGCAGGCCGGGACGAATGCCGAACGACTCCGCTTCGGCCTTGTTGTCGGCGCCGATATCGATATACATCGTTTTGATGTCGACCGGTTTGCTTCGCTGCGCTTCATCCAGCAGATGCGTAGGAATGGAGCCGACAACCCCGACGACCGGGCCGTTGTCCGTGATGATCTGCAGGCGCTGGGCAAGCACGGCTTGGCTCCACCAGCCGCCGAGCGGCTGGAAACGAACCATGCCCGCTTCGGTAATGCCGGTTACCATGAAGCCGACTTCATCCATGTGCCCGGCCACCATGACTTTCGGACCTTCATCGTTACCGCGAAGGACGGCGAACAAACTGCCCAGCCGATCCTGCACGAACTCATCTGTATATGGAGAGAGGGCATCCTTCACCCAAGAACGGAGTTCCCTCTCAAAGCCCGGTGCAGCAGGGAATTCCGTTAATGTGCGGAATAATTCCAGTGTTGATTCATTCATGACGAAATCGCTCCTTTAGAAAAGGTATGTAAGAGTTTTTCCTTTTCTAGTATGCCCCCATATATCCGAAAAGTCTACAAAGCGGCTTCGTCAGGCTGCATTATATAAATGTAACTGGAACAAGCACCCCCTATCCTGGACGGGAATACGATATAGAAAAACATGTGGATGTTTGTTGTCAGCGGGAAGGGGCAGTATATGAACCGCCATGGGATTGATGGATACGACTATCATGCCGAAGTCCGAGAACTTCTGCTCATTATGGTCTTGTTCATCCTACTCGTCATTTTATTGAAATACATTCTTGTATAACGCCCGGCTCCAAACGAATCAAGTCAGCGAGTTTGAATTTCAGCTTTCAGGATGCTCCTGGAAGCTGATTTTCGCGTTGACGTCACTATGACCGGACAAGCCATGATGCAGGCGAGAAGGATGATTTTCCAAACATAAAGGGAGATCATTCAAAGCATAATGATATGTGAGTGATATCCATAGCGGCTTTTCAGCGTTTGTTCAAGGGATTCCATACTTAACCAATTGCGGAGGTGTATTGAAATGTCAGGCTCCAACCAAAAGCCTAAGTCTGATATCACCACAATGAGCTCGGCGGAATATCAGACGATTGCCAAAAAGCATGAGCCTCCCCGCGCCGTGCTTAAAAATTGCTTGCGCGCTTTTTTGGTGGGAGGCCTCATCTGTTTGATCGGCCAATGCATTCAGCGTTTTTTTATGTCCGTATTCGATATGAGCACCACCGAAGCGAGCAATCCTACGGTCGCCGTATTGATCATCCTCTCCGTCATTCTGACGAGCTTCGGCGTATATGACAAAATCGCGCAATGGGCCGGAGCGGGCAGCGCCGTGCCGGTCACGGGGTTTGCCAACTCCATGTGTTCCGCTGCGCTTGAACATCGTGCAGAGGGATTGGTCCTCGGGGTCGGAGCCAGCATGTTTAAGCTGGCGGGCTCCGTGATCGTATTTGGTACCGTGGCTGCGTTCATTATCGGTATCATTTACGCTATTTTCGGCATCGAGGGGAGGTAACGCGATCATGAAGGTGATCGGTCAAACATGGCAGTTCGAGAACAAACCCGTCATCATCGGCACGGGAACGATCGTTGGGCCTGAAGAAGGGGAAGGTCCGCTGGCTAACGATTTCGACTATGTCTACGACAATATCGAGATCAACGAAAAAACATGGGAAAAGGCAGAACGGAAGCTGCTGGAGGACGCGTCGAGAAAAGCCGTCGAAAAGGCGGGCATCAAGGAAGACCAGCTGCAGTTTTTCGTGGGCGGGGATTTGATGAACCAGATCATCAGCAGTTCGTTTGCCGCCAGACAGATGGGCGTGCCGTATATCGGCGTGTTCGGTGCTTGCTCGACATCGATGGAGAGCCTTGCGGTCGCCTCCATGCTCGTCGATTCGGGCGGAGCCCAGTATGTCATGGCTGGTACGGCCAGCCATAACTGTACCGTCGAGAAGCAGTTCCGGTATCCGACGGAATACGGATCGCAGAAACCGCCTTATGCGCAATATACGATCACGGGAGCAGGCTGCTCCGTCGTTTCGGACAAGGGAGACGGACCTGCCGTGACGTATGCCACCATCGGCAAGGTGGTCGATCTGGGCATCAAGGATCCGTTCAACATGGGGGCGGCGATGGCTCCGGCGGCGGCCGACACGATCACGAAGCACTTTAAGGACACGGGCCGGCAGGCAAAGGATTATGATCTGATCGTCACGGGCGACCTGGCCTCGGTCGGGCTTCCCATTGCGAAGGACCTCCTACAGCAGAATGATGTCATCATGGACGGCACGGTATTTGCCGATTGCGGCTTAATGATCTACGACATGGAAAAACAGAAATACGTCAACGCAGGGGGCAGCGGCTGCGGCTGCTCGGCGGTTGTCACCTACGGCCATATTTTGAAACGGATGCGCAAAGGCGAATTGAAAAAAGTGCTGGTCGTTGCTACCGGCGCCTTGCTGTCGCCCCTTTCTTACCAGCAGGGTGAGAGCATTCCGTGTATCGCTCACGCCGTAGCCTTAGAGATGGGAGGATAACATGATGCAGTTTTTATGGGCGTTTATTATTGGCGGATTGATTTGCGTCATTGGGCAAATCATGATGGACGTTATTAAACTGACGCCGGCGCATACGATGAGTACGCTGGTGGTTGCAGGGGCCATCGCGGACGGCTTCGGATTATACGAGCCGCTGGTGAAATTCGCGGGAGCGGGAGCCTCCGTGCCGATCACGAGCTTTGGCAACTCGCTTGTGCACGGTGCGTTGACGGAGCTGGGGAGGGACGGCTGGATCGGGGTCGTGACGGGGATATTCGAAGTAACCAGCGCGGGGATATCCTCGGCGATCATTTTCTCCTTCCTGGCAGCGCTGTTCGTTCGCCCGAAGGGATAACATCTTGAACATCCAGAAGCAAAAGATCTCGGCTTTATGCCGGGGTCTTTTTTTTCTGTCTAAAGGGCCTGTAAGAAGGAGAACAACCAAAATATCTCTACGAATGTACTCCGGGACTTCGATCATGTACAATAGTAATAAATTAAGTATTTATTCCCTTACAGGAGGTTAGTCATACATGCCCGTAAGCCAAGAATCCATGAAAATCATTACCTCGGTACGAACCAATCTGGAGTCGTGCCTGCTAGGCAAAGAATTTGAGATCCAATTGCTCCTTACGGCGCTGCTCGCTGGCGGACATGTACTGATCGAAGATGTGCCCGGCACGGGAAAGACCCAACTGATCAAAGCTCTAGCGAAATCCATGCAGGGGGATTACCGCCGCATTCAATGCAACCCGGATATCCTCCCGAGTGATATAACAGGCGTTTCCGTATTCCACCCTCGAGATGAAATGTTTTACTTCCGGCCAGGTCCGGTCATGACCAATATTTTGCTGGCGGACGAAATCAACCGGGCCACAACCAAAACGCAGTCGGCCCTGCTGGAAGTGATGGAGGAGCGCAGCGTAACGGTGGACGGGGCTACCCACGAACTCCCGCATCCTTTCATGCTGTGCGCGACCCAGAACCCGATTGATTTTGAAGGCACCTATATGCTTCCGGAAGCGCAGCTGGACCGGTTCATGCTGAAGCTGAGCCTGGGTTACCCTGATGCCGCCACGGAGAAGCAGCTGATGTACCGTTCGCGCGACGGGCAACTGTCGGACAAGCTTCAGCCCGTGACGCATATGGATAAGATTTCATCCATTCAGCGCGAGATTCGCGAGGTATTCATCGGTGAGCCCGTTGCCGATTACCTGCTGAATATCACCCGCTCGACCCGTGAGCACCCTTCCGTCATGCTGGGCGCAAGTCCACGGGCCACCCTGTCCTTCATGAATGCGGTTAAAGCCTATGCCTTCCTGCAAGAGCGGGATTACGTTCTGCCAGATGACGTGAAGACGCTTGCTCCCTACGTACTTTCGCACCGGATCATGCTGCGTCCGGAAGCCAGGCTCGACAATGCGAGTCCGGAGTCGGTGCTTGAGTTTATACTCCGTCAGGTTAAAGTGCCTGTTCAGATGGGGAGATAGGCATGCGCCGCGCGGTTTCGTTATTTTTGAATGGCATGCAGCCGTCCAGACTGGCAGCGGTATTGGCGGTATGGTGCCTGTGTCTTTTGTATGTTCTATTCCAGGGAGGGAAAACCTCGCTCATGCTCTTCTCCATGGTCAGCCTTCTGACGGTCTATCTGATCGGCGCGGGTTTTGGCGGGGTCAATCGCGTCAAAGCGCACCGGGTCGTCCTTGGGGGAACGGAGCGCGGTGGAGAACAGCTTCATGCCGGCGAGCAGGTGCGCGTTAAGCTCGAGGTCCATGTCCCGGGGTTGCTGCCGATGCCCTATATGATCGTGCGTGAAGTGCTGCAGAGGCATAACGGCGACTCCTGGTCCTTTGAAGACAGCGTCATTCCGAACCTCCGGGGGGCAGGCAAGCTTGTATTCCAGACTCCTCCGCTCGAACGCGGGCGATATGTTTTTTCCAAGACGGAATGCATAAGCGAAGATATCTTCGGATTGATGGAGCATAAGGGACGCATCGAGGTTCAAACGGATTTCCGCGTTCTGCCGAGAACCATTTATATACCGAAGTGGCAGCGGAACATACGGAACTCCAGATTGGGCGGGACGCAAACCACGGTGTCGGCTTCAAGGCGGGAAACCACGCAGATTAACGGCGTCCGCGATTATGTATATGGAGACCGGATCTCCCGGATTCACTGGAATGCAACGGCGAAGACCGGCTCTTGGAAATCGAAGGAATTCGAGCATGAGTCCTTCCCCCGAACGATGATCGTTCTGGATTGCGCCGCCGACGGATACGACAATGCCCAGCAATTCGAGCTTGCCGTATCGGCAGCCGCTTCGCTGATCGAATACGGGGCCAAGGAGCATGCGGGGACGGGGCTGTTCACGGCTGCCCAGGAAGCCCAGATGTTCGCTCCGGCCGATCACGCCGGGGAACGGATGCGCATGATTCAGCATCTGGTTGACGTGGATTATAACCGGAAGAGCAAGCTGATTGCGTCCCTTGAGAAATCCTATCGCCATTTCCCAAAAGGAGCCTTGTTCCTGCTGATCAGCCCGATGAGCGGCAAAGAGGCTTCAGAGATCATGCGCTGGGTGGAGACCAGGGGGATGAACCCTTGCTTCTTGCAAATCGCTCCTTCCAATGAAACGACAAAACGCGATGAATCGATTTCGCTCCTGCAATCCCGGGGGATCTCAAGTTATTCGGTTGCTTCCCTCGACGAGCTTCCGGCTGCGCTGGGAGGTGGTGCATGATGAAGTTATGGCTGGACAAACTATCGACGACCTTCTTCAGCACGTTAACGATGCTGTGGATCTGGATTATGGGGATGCAGTGGGTATCCTTCACGGAAACGATATGGCTGTCGGAAACGACCGCGATCGTTATCGCGGCTTTAACCATTACGGCGGTTACCGAAGCGCTGCTGCCGATCAAGCGGGGTTACCGAGTGGTGCTCCAGTTTCTATTGATCCTGTATTGCGTATACAGTTTGCTGAAAACTTCCGGCAATCCGGTTCCTGTCTTCGGAGCGGAAGGTTTCCTGACCGAGGAACTCCTGTATCTCTTTCCTTATTTATGGTTTGCTATCGCTGCTTGGGCCATGTTCCTCTTTCTTGCCCGCTGGGCCAAAACCAAGGGACGCGTGCTTCTGGTAGTCGGGATCCACGTCATCAGTTTTGCCATTTTGGATTCCTTCACGAAAATCGTGCTGTGGGATGAGATTGCTTGGGTTGTCGGGGCCGGAATGGGCTGGCTCGTATCCAGCCATTTCAACCGGTTCCGTAGACGCTTTCCTCAAGGATGGGTCAATCTATCGAAGTATCCGTTTAAGATTATTGCCAATATTCTGGTCATTTTTTCATTGATTATCGTGGCCGGCGTGAACATGCCCCACGTGAAGCCGACGCTGACCGATCCTTATACGGCCTGGAGAGAGTGGAACGGGGTGCCGTTATCCGGCGTCGGCACATCGGGGACCGGAACCCTTATCGAGTCGGCGTCCGAAAGCATGTCCGGTTACGGAAGAGAGGATAACGATCTTGGCGGCGGTTTTAATTTTGATTATTCGCCGGTGATGTCGATCACCTCGGAAGAACGCAGCTATTGGCGCGGCGAAACCAGAGCCGTATACTCGGGCACGGGCTGGGCTGACGGAGCCAGCAGCCGTCGATCCGGGACGGGAGTCGACATCGGTGACCCCTTGCCGGAGGAAGCCGGCACATCCGTACCTACCAAAAAGCTGGAACAATCGGTAACGATGCTGAGCGACACGGTGTATCCGGTATTGTTCGGGGCTTACAGCGTTCGTCAGCTGGATAGCCTGGATGAGGACATCGATCCGGACCGTCTCAGCTGGGTGAACGAAGGCGCGGAGATGCATCTGGACGACGTTCGCGATGCGGACTATCCGAAGAGTTATACCATAACGTCCGAAGTTCCCGTCATCCCGATCGATGAGCTGAGCGCCAGAACGTATGATGAGCTGTACTCCGGCTCGTTCGACGAAGCGTATGTCCAGATGCCGAGAAATTTCCCGGACCGCGTATCGGATCTGGCCGAAGAAATTACGGCGGACGGTAACACGCCGTATGAGAAGGTCATGCTTTTGCAACAATATTTAACGAGCAACTATACCTATACCAACACCCCTGACCTTACGCTCAAAAAGAGCGACGATTTCGTAGATGCCTTTTTGTTTGAAATCATGGAAGGGTATTGCGATTACTTCTCCACGTCCATGGTGATGATGACTCGGTCGCTGGATATTCCTGCACGCTGGGTCAAGGGTTACGCCCCCGGCAGGATGACGGCTTCGGAATACGTTCCGGTCGACGGCCAAACCTCGATCGAGCCTGATAACTATACCGTCACGAACGCCGACGCTCATTCCTGGGTTGAAGTATACTTCGGCGAGTACGGCTGGGTTCCGATCGAAGCGACTCCGGGATTCAGCATGCCGATTCTAACGGCCGACGCCGAGGCTGAGCCCGTCATCGAGGAGGAAGTCGAAGAGGAAGAGAAGGCCGAGGACGAGGTAACTCCTGCCCAAACTTCTGATAATCCATCATCCGGATGGGTTAAAGTCATAGTAACGGCAGCGGTGGTTGTCATCGGGCTGTGGATTCTGTATATCTTGTGGAGAATGCGCATCAGCCTGCGCTTCGCCGGGGCACGGATTCGGGCAGGCAAGCCGCTGACGGCAGCGGATAAGGTGATTGCCGAGACGGAACGCTGGATCCGTTCCGTGCAGCGCAAGGGATTGGTAAGGCAGGAACATGAAACCCTCCGTGAATCGGTTCGCCGCTGGGCACATGCACATCCTGAGCTGGAAGCAGAGCTGAGGCCGCTGCTGCAGCAGTTCGAGGCTGCCCGTTACAGCCCTGCGGAAGTGAAGGAAGAGCAGTGGCGCTCGGTCCAACATGATGCCGAGAAGCTGAAGAAGTCCGTCAAGAAGGTCCGCGTTGTGCCGGACAAACGTCTATCAACGTAATCCAAGAAGACAGACCGCGTCATCAGTGGTTGTTCTTGCGATATCAGGATAGCTTGATATGAATACGTTCTGATATCGGTCATTTCAAGACCGCCCGGTCCGCTTCGACGGCTGCCGGGTGGTCTTTTGCTGGTAAAGATTGCAATCCGGAAAGAAGGAAGGCACCGGCCGTGATTATTTTTACTAAGGAACCGGAATATGGTATAGTTTTTCGTATGAAATTGAGGTGACGAATTTGTTTGAAATGTTAATTCCAAAGCTCCGTGTCAACACGGTTTTTGATATTAACCTGGAGGAATTATATGAGCAGGGGTATCGTGGAATCATTACCGATTTGGACAATACCCTTGTTGGGGCCAAGGCGCCGCTGGCCACGCCGGAATTGGTCGTTTGGTTCAAAAGAGTGAAGGAGATCGGTTTCCAGCTCATCATCGTCTCGAATAATCAGCTCGAGCGCGTATCTAAATTCGCGACGCCGCTGGACATCCAGTATGTGCATGAAGCCCGCAAGCCAAGCAATACTCCGTTTCGCAAAGCGATGAAAATGATGGAGCTTACTCCGGAGAAAACGGTTGTTGTCGGCGACCAGATGCTGACCGACGTATACGGCGGGAATCGGCTCGGCTTGTATACGGTTCTGGTTATGCCAATCGCCATCAACGATGAAGGATGGTTTACCCGCCTTGTCAATCGTCGGGTGGAACGCATCGCCTTGACCCGTTTGCGCAAAAAAGGATTATGGATGGAGGAGGAACCGAAATCATGACGTTGCCTACAGGCGGAGATGACATCAAGAAGTGCAGCGGCTGCGGCATACAGCTTCAGAGCGCTGCACAGGACAAGCCGGGCTATTTGCCGGAGAAGGCTTGGGACCGCGACCCGGTGATTTGCCAGCGCTGTTTCCGTATCAAGAATTACAACGAGGCTTCTTCGGTCGCCGTAGACCAGGATGAATTTTTACGGCTGCTCGGACAGATCGGCGGCAAGAATGCGCTGGTCATTCACATCGTGGATCTTTTCGATTTTGAAGGAAGCCTGATTTCAGGGCTGCAGCGGTTTGTCGGCAACAATCCGGTGATTCTGGCGGTTAACAAAACCGATCTTCTGCCGAAGGTGACCAATTGGAACAAGGTTCTGAATTGGGTGCAGAAGCAGTGCAAGGAGCATGGCCTGAGAACGGAAGAGATCGTGCTCTGCAGCGCGAAGAAGAACCAAGGCTTTGAGCGGCTGCTGGAGACGGTTGCGCATTACAGGGGCGACCGGGACGTCTACGTGGTCGGCGCCACGAACGTGGGGAAATCCAGCTTGATCAATCGCCTGATCCGCGACTACAGCGATCTGGACCAGGAGCTGACCGTTTCCCGTTATCCCGGAACGACGCTCGATATGGTCAATATTCCGCTGGATGACGGCCGGTATATTATTGATACGCCGGGCATTGTGTACCCATGGCGCTACAGCGAACTCGTGAGCCGTGAGGATCTGGGGACGGTCATGCCGGAGAATCCGCTGAAGCCGATGGTATACCAGCTGAACGAAGGGCAGACCCTCTTCTTCGGCGGTTTCGCCCGCTTTGATTTTCTGCAAGGGGAGCATCAATCCTTTACTTGTTTCATCAGCGGCCGGCTCGGCATTCATCGGACCAAGCTGGAACGGGCGGATTCGCTATTTGCGGAGCATGCCGGGGAGCTGCTGTCCCCGCCGACCAAGGAACGGCTTGAAGAGCTTCCGGAATGGACGAGACACGAAATCCGTATTCCTAAAGGTGCGCGTCAAGACGTGTTTATCTCGGGAATCGGCTGGATCAAGATCAACGGTGAGCATGGAGCGCTTGTAGCGATTCATGTACCTAAAGGAATCAAAGTCCTGTCGCGTCCATCCCTGATATAAGTGATATATCCCCATGGTAACCGTCCGGCTATCATGGGAGAGGCAGAGGAGAAATGAAAGTGAATCCAATGAACGAGCGTGATTATTTGCTCCTTGGCGTAATGGGGGATCCCATCGGCCACTCGAAATCGCCGGCCATGCATGATGCGGCGATTAACGCCCTGGGTTTGTCAGGAGCGTACGTCCCCCTTCATATTCGTCCGCAGGGCCTGGGCGACGCCATTCAGGCCGTCAAAGCACTGGGATTTCGAGGGGTGAACGTAACGATCCCGCACAAGGTGGAAGTCATGAAGTATTTGGACGTCGTCGATGAAGGGGCACAGCGCATCGGTGCCGTGAACACCATCGTCAATGACAACGGCAAATTGACGGGTTACAATACGGACGGCATCGGATATGTTCGTTCATTAAAGGATGAAGCCTGTCCCGACCTGAAGGGAAAGCGCATCGTTGTCATCGGTGCGGGCGGCGCCGCAAGAGGCATCATCTATGCCCTCATCGGCGAAGGGCCCGAGAAGATATCCATTGTAAATCGGACGTCCGCCAAAGCATTGGCGCTTGCCGAGGAGTGGAGCTCGCTTGCGGACTTGAGAGGGTACGGAGAGGAAGATGCCGGAGAGGCGTTGTCGGATGCCGATGTAATCATTAACACGACCTCTGTGGGCATGTTTCCCCGGATTTCGGAGCTTCCCATTCCGCCGGAGTCCATACGCGAAGGGATCATTGTCAGCGATTTGATCTACAATCCGTTGAAGACCGAGCTGCTGCGGCAAGGGGAGCTTCGGCGATGCACCATACACGGCGGGCTTGGAATGTTCATTAATCAAGGCGCCTATGCATTCGAATATTGGACGGGTCTGACGGCACCCGTGCAGGCCATGAAGGAAGCCGTTCTGACCAGCTTCCAATCCGAGGCTTAATATCTTTGTTTATTGATTAATGCTTATGCAAAAGCTACAATATAGCTTTCGACAAGCGCCAGGTTTTAATAATTGAATGTTTAAGGAGTAATGACCAAGCATGTTAACAGGAAAGCAAAAACGACATTTACGCTCGCTCGCCCATCATCTGGATCCGCTGTTCCAGGTAGGCAAGGGAGGCAGCAACGAGCATCTGATCCGTCATATCTCCGAGGCGATCGAGAAGCGGGAACTCATGAAGGTATCCGTGCTCAACAACTGTCTTGAAGACCCGCGCGAAATCGCCCAGGAGCTTGCTGAAGGAGCCGGAGCCGAGCTGGTGCAGGTTATCGGCAAGACGATCGTGCTTTATAAAGAATCGAAAGACCACAAAACCATCGAGCTGCCGTAAGGGAGCCGGACGGCTCCAACTTAGCGGATATTAATAACTCTCTTATTAGGGGAGGTGAACCCGGATGAAGGTAGGGATAATGGGCGGAACCTTCGATCCCATTCATATCGGGCATATGCTCGCAGCGGAATGCGCGCGGGACGCTTACGATCTGGAAGAGGTGTGGTTTATGCCAAGCCACATCCCGCCGCACAAGGAAGATGCCGGCGTAACGGGCCTGATGAGGCTGGAGATGACCGCTGAAGCCGTAGCCGACCATCCGTCGTTTCGTACGTTGGATTGGGAAGTGAAACGCGGCGGCGTCTCCTACACGGTAGATACGGTCAGAGAGCTGCGCGATGCGTACCCCGAGCATGACTTCTACTTCATTATCGGTGCGGATATGGTTGCGTATCTTCCCAAGTGGAACCGGATCGGCGAACTGGCGGAAATGCTGACTTTTATCGGGCTTAACCGTCCCGGAACCAAACTATCGGTGGATGATCTGCCTGATTTTCTGCAAAAGGCGGTTGTCACGGCTGAGATGCCGCTGATCGAAATCTCCTCCACCATCATTCGGAGCCGAGCGGCATCAGGTTCGTCCATCCGTTATATGGTGCCGGACCGAGTATACGATTATATTGTTAGGAGCGGTATTTATGGATTACAGCCGTGATGAACTCATAGAAGCCGTATCCTCCCAGATGCCGGCCAAGCGCTGGGAGCACACCAAAGGCGTCATGGAAACCGCGGTCATCCTTGCCGGCAGGTTCGGAGCCGACCCGGTTAAGGCCGAATTGGCCGCCATCCTGCATGACGTGGCCAAATACTGGCCCGTGCAAAAGCTTCATCAGATGATGGTGGAGCATAAGCTCTCCGACGAGCTGCTCCATTACGACAAACAGCTTTGGCATGCTGAAGTCGGGGCATTCGTAGCGGAGCACGAATATGGCGTAACGGATGCCGAAGTGCTTGACGCCATCCGGTACCATACGTCGGGGCGCATCGGCATGACGCTCCTTGACAAGGTGGTCTGCCTGGCGGATTATATGGAACCGGGGCGGGATTTCCCCGGCGTGAATAATATTCGCGAACTGGCCAACCATAGCCTTGAAGAGGCGCTTGCAGCCGGTTTTGATTCGACGATTGGATATCTGCTCTCGCGCAGACAAATCATTTTTCCGTTGACGGTGCTAGCCCGCAACGATCTAATTAAGCAATTGGAGGCGAATTCATGACGTTGAAACCGAATGAATTGTTAAATGTGGCCGTAGCTGCCGCTGAAGATAAAAAAGCGATGGATATCGTGGTCCTGGATCTCAGAGGGATTTCCCTGATCGCCGACTATTTTGTCATTTGCCACGGTAACTCGGATACCCAGGTTCAAGCGATCGCAACCGAGGTCCGCAAACGGGCTCATGACGAGGGCGTGGCATTGCGCGGACTGGAAGGAATGGACGCTGCCCGTTGGGTGCTGATGGACCTTGGCGACGTGATCGTTCATATTTTCCACCGCGATGAGCGGGAATACTACAACATCGAGCGTCTGTGGTCGGATGCCAAAGTGGTGGAGAACGTATGAGTCTGATTGCCGGCACATTAACGAAACTCGTTGTATCCAGGGAAGTGTCCCCTTACGGTTATTTTCTGGATGGCGGAGATCGGGATGTGCTTCTTCACTATTCGGAGCTTACGGGTAAGATCGAGCCGGGGGATACGATAGAGGTCTTTATATTCTTCGATACGGAAGACCGCCTGGCCGCAACGATGAAGAAGCCGTACCTAACACTGGGCGAAACGGCGAAGCTTGAAGTGGCCGACGTCCATCCGCGCCTCGGCTGTTTCCTCGAGATGGGACTTGGCAGGCAGCTGTTGCTTCCGATCCGGGAATTGCCGGAGCTGCGGGAGCTTCACCCGCAAGTGGGAGACCACGTGTTTGTGATCATGGAGCATGATAAGCAAGGCCGGCTGCGAGCGAAACTCGCCGGAGAACAAGAGCTTGCTCCGCTTGCGTTCCATGCGCCGGATTCGTGGAGGGGCCAATGGTTCACTGCCCTGGTGTATAAACCGCTCCAGATGGGCACGTTTGTCATCATCGACGGCGGCGTGGTCGGCTTCGGCGCGATCGGCATGATCCATTCCTCGGAACGGACGCGTATGCTGCGTCTTGGCGAAGAGGTAAAGGTTCGGGTCAGCCATATTCGGGAGGATGGCAGGGTCAACCTGTCCATGGTACCGCAAAAAGAGATCGGACGGACGGATGATGCAGACCGGCTGCTTGCTTTTCTGCAGGAGCGTCCCGGCCATGCGATGCCGTATTCGGATGAAACGCCGCCCGACATCATCAAGCAGCGTTTCGGCATCAGCAAATCCGCCTTTAAACGCGCCCTTGGCAAGCTGATGAAGGACGGGCTGGTTACGCAGAAGGACAGCTGGACGTATATGGTCAAAAAAGAGGAGAACTCCGGTTCAAACGAATAACCCGGCAACGCAGGGGAAGCTTCTAAGAAAGTGGTGTCATCATGTTGTCTTACCGCAAGTTTGCTTACGTATATGATCAACTCATGGAAGACATGCCGTACCCGGACTGGATCCGCTTTGCGAGAACCGCCTGGGAGAAGCACGGAATGCCAAAAAGCGTCGTCGAGCTCGGATGCGGGACAGGCAGCATCACCATACCGCTCGTCAACTCCGGTTTTGAAGTAACGGGGATTGACCTGTCAGCGGATATGCTGTCGGTTGCCAGACGCAAGCTGGAGGGCACGCCTCAGGGACATCGCTTGTTCCGTGAAGGGAGCGTTCGCTGGGTGCAGCAGGATATGCGTTCCTGGGAGCTGCCCGAGCAGGTGGATTCCGTCATTTCATTTTGTGATTGTGTGAACTACCTGCTGGAGGAGAAGGACATCCGCTCCGCTTTTGCAAGGACCTACAACGGTCTCAAGGAAGGCGGCACGTTCCTGTTTGACGTGCATCACCCCAATACGCTGCTGCGATACGACGAAGAGCAGCCATTTGTTCTGGATGAACGGGAAGTGTCCTATATATGGACATGCGACCTGGATGAACGCCGGATGGAGATTGAACATCACCTCTCCATTTTTGCACGGGATGACCAAGACCGAACGATCTACCGCCGCTTTGAAGAAACGCATGTCCAGCGGGGATATGACCCGGAATGGATGAAGGTTGAGCTGATCAAGGCCGGATTCCGGGACGTGAAATGCTATGCCGATTTTGAGTGGACGGAAGCGGGTCAGGATGCATCCAGGCTGTTCTACGTTGCCGTAAAATAAACGAATACCCTTAGGAGAAGGCACGCTTCTTCGTCTATTCAGGACGGAGGAGGTGCCTTTTTGGTTATATAAGAGTGCCTATACTTCGAGTCCGGAATTTTTCAAAAATCGCTGCGGATGCGACGGCTCATCGCGGTCTGTTCTCAAGAGAAACACGTCGATAGACTCAGTTCTTGCGTCAATGGGCGACTCATTATATTCAAAGACATTTCTTTTCGGCTTTATTTGACTGTGGTTAAGGTTCATGGGAAGGGATATGGGTTTGCTTTCGGGACTGTGCTACGATGGGGGATAGATAGGATGAGCAGATATGAGAGCGCTATCTTTCGGGAGGCTTTTGACCTGCCGGAACGCACTGAATGACATCATATGAGTTCAACGTTGGTCAAATGATGCATAAGCTAATAAATTTGGTCGAGAGAGGATGAATGATCATGAAACTGTCCGTATTTACGGTCGCCACCCCTGATTTACTGCCGGAGGAATTGGCCCAAGCGGCGGCGGATGCCGGTATCGAAGGGATCGAGTGGCGCTTCAAGGAAATTCCGGCAGAGGCTGCCGAAGAGAAGCCTTCCTTCTGGGGGCATAACCGCTGCTCCATCGATCCGAACGGCACGCAGGAAGATTGGCTCAGGTTTAAGCAAGCAGCCGACAAGCATGGCCGGCGCAGTCTTGCGGTCGTTCCTTATCTGACCTGCGGCGACGTGGAAGCGACGGAGAAGGTCATGCAAGCGGCCAAGCTGATCGGAGCCTCTTTCATTCGTGTGGGGATTCCGGGATATAACCGAACGCGCAATTACAACGAGCTGTACGACCAGGCGGTCCGTTACCTTCATGAGGTGCAGGATCTTGCTGCCGCTTACGGGGTTAAAGCCGTGGTGGAAACCCATCATCTTACGATCACTCCGAGCGCCGGACTGACGCACCGGCTCGTATCCCACTTCAATCCGCAGCATATCGGCGTGCTATATGATCCGGGCAACATGGTCCATGAAGGTTACGAGAACTACCGGATGGGCTTGGAGCTTCTCGGTCCCTACGTGGCTCATGTCCATGTGAAAAACGGGGGTTATCGAAAAACGCCTTCCGAGGATGGAAGCTCGGCATCCTGGTCCGGAGAATGGGTCTCGCTTGACCAAGGGGCCGTCCCATGGAAGCAGGTCATACAGGACTTGCAATCGGTCGGCTACGAAGGTTACTACGGAATCGAGGATTTTAGCGGGACGTTTGAATCCAGGGAGATGCTGCTTCGTTTTGCCGAGCAGATGAAAATGTGGGCAGACCATAAACAAAGCGTATAGGACACTTATGAAGGAGGCGATAGATATGGAACAGGTAAGAGTAGGGGTTATCGGACTGGGGATGGGTTTTTCGCATGCCAGATCGCTTGCAGCGGGGCGGATTTCGGGGGCGCGGCTTAGCGCCATATGCGACCTCAACGCGGCCAAGCAGGAAGAAGCGCGGGCTACGCTCCCATCGGACGTGAAAATTTGGAGTGACGCGGATGCTATGATCTCTTCGGGAGAGATCGATGCGGTGATTATTGCAACGCCCCATTATGCCCATCCTCAAGTGGCGATCGCGTGCCTGAATCAAGGACTCCACGTCCTGATTGAGAAGCCGGCGGGCGTGTATACGAAGCAGGTGCGGGAAATGAACCGCGCGGCCGAAGCCAGCGGCAAAGTGTTCTCGATCATGTACAATCAGCGCTGCAATCCGCTGTATAAAAAGCTTAGAGAGCTCATTGAGGCCGGCGAGCTCGGCGAAGTCCGGCGGATGAATTGGATCGTCACGAATTGGTACCGCTCACAGAGTTATTACGATTCGGGCGGATGGCGCGCTACCTGGGCGGGAGAAGGCGGAGGCGTCCTGATTAACCAATCTCCGCACCAGCTGGATCTGTGGCAGTGGACGACCGGCATGATGCCGAAGCGAATCCGCGCATTTTGTTCCTTCGGCAAGTACCGGAACATTGAAGTGGAAGACGACGTGACGGCTTATGCCGAATACGAGAACGGCGCCACGGCCGTCTTCATAACGACAACGGGGGAAGCGCCGGGCACGAACCGGTATGAAGTGACGGGAGACCGCGGTAAAATCGTCATCGAGGACGGCAAGCTTACCTTCTGGCGTCTTCGGGTGCCTGAACCGGAGTTCAATCAGCAGTATACCGGGGGCTTCGGCGAACCGGAATGCTGGAAATGCGAGGTGCCGATCTCGGGAGACAATCCTCAGCATAATGGCATCATCCAGAACTTTGCGGACGCCATTTTGCACGGAACGCCATTGATTGCGCCGGGCGAAGAGGGAATCCACGGATTGACCCTATCCAATGCCATGCACCTGTCCACTTGGACCGACAATTGGGTAGACCTGCCTTTGGATGAAGATCTGTATTACGAGATGCTGCAAGAACGGATAGCGAATTCGTCCACCAGGAAAACGGTCAAGGAGATCGGGCCGGTGGATATGAGCAAGACGTTTGGCGCTTATTAAATTACAATCGGGAGGCTCTTGGTATGGACCGCAGCAATGGAATGCTCTATGCGCCGGTGGGCAAGGCCCAGCCGGTGTGCAAGCCCGGAGAATTTATTTTTGCAGCCATGTCGCTGGAGCATGGCCATATATACGGCATGTGCAACGGCTTGATTGAGGCCGGGGCGACGCTGAAGTGGGTGTATGACCCAGACCCCGCCAAGGTTGCGGCTTTTTGCAAGGCATACCCGGGGGCAGCCGCGGCTTCCTCCGAGGCCCAGGTGCTGGAAGATGCCGAAGTTCATCTGGTGGCGGCTGCCGCCATTCCTTCGGAGAGGTGCGAGCTCGGCCTGAAGGTCATGTCGCACGGCAAGGATTATTTCACGGATAAAACGCCGTTCACCACGCTGGAGCAGGTGAACGCTGCACGCGCGAAAGCCGCGGAGACGGGCAAGAAATACATGGTCTATTACAGTGAACGGCTGCATGTGGAGAGTGCCGTCCATGCCGGGAAGCTGATTCAGGACGGGGCGATCGGGCGAGTGGTTCAAGTGATGGGAACAGGACCGCACCGTTTGAATGCGTCCTCCCGCCCGGACTGGTTTTTCCGTCATCAACAGTACGGGGGCATCCTGTGTGACATCGGCTCCCACCAGATCGAACAATTTTTGTTTTATGCGGGATGCCGCGATGCCAAGGTGATCAGCAGCAAGGTGGGCAATTATGCGAATCCGGAATACCCCGAGCTGGAGGATTTTGGAGATGCAACGCTGGTGGGAGACAATGGAGCCACCAATTATTTCCGCGTCGATTGGCTGACGCCCGGAGGACTTGGCACTTGGGGCGATGGCAGAACCTTTATTCTGGGAACGGAAGGATACATCGAGCTTCGCAAATACATCGATATCGCAAGGCATCCGCAGGGGGATCATCTGTACTTGGTTAACGGCGAAGGAGAGTTTCATATGGAACTTCAGGGGAAAGTGGGCTATCCGTTTTTCGGGGAGCTTATTCTGGACTGCCTGGAACGCACGGAACATGCCATGTCCCAGGAGCATGCCTTCAAGGCCGGAGAATTGTGCGTGATTGCCCAAAATGAAGCCGTGCGCATTCCGTAAAATCATTTATAATAGAGAAAACCCCGTTACGTTGAGGGTTGGGGGTTAGACAACTCCAAAATCGCTAAAGGGGCGATTCTCTAAAATGACCTCATCTGTCGATATGATGCCAGGCTTTGACCGCATGCAGCTTCAAGCGCCGTTCGATCTGACCTATTACAATGAACAGCCGCTGTCGGGAGGGCAGTTTCACTCGCATGCTTTTTATGAAATCTATTATTTCCATGAGGGACGCTGCACGTATTTGATAGGCGATTCCGTGTTTACCCTGAAACCGGGGGATCTGCTCCTGATGAACGGGCTTACGCTGCACTGTCCGAATGTTGAACCCGATTCCAGATATGTCAGGAGCATTCTGCATTTTGATCCGGCCTGGATCTGCAAGGGGCTTTCGGAGACGGCCAAATCGATATTGCTGGACCCCTTCGAAACGCTGCGGAATCACCGCATGACGCTGACGGGGGAGAACCGGGAAGAATTCGAAGGGATGCTGGCCGACATACACCGCCTGTCGTCCTCCACGGCCAGGTTTCGCCAGGAGCGGATGACCCTTCGAATCCAGGAGATGATGTACGTCATCGCCGATTGGTGTCAGGCCGCCGTGCAGGATCACGACGCGATCTCGGAGAAGGAGCGGCATGTCCAGCATGTCGTCTCGTTTGTCGAGGAAAATTATATGCTGGATCTGACGCTGGAGGGAATCGCCCGCGACATGCATATCACGAAGCACTACTTATCCTCCTTATTCAAGGAAGTGACCGGAACGACGGTGTTCAAATATGTGTATCACCGGCGGATCAACCAGGCAAAAATCATGCTTAGGCTCCACCCCCATCTGAGCATAACGGAGATCAGCCAGGCGTCCGGTTTCAAGCATTTGGCCCATTTCAGCCGGATGTTCAAGGCCATGGTCGGGACGACGCCGGAATATTACCGCAGAAGCGGAGAAGAGCTTTCGTTGACTTGACCGCGCTTTTTGGGTATAATAGCCACATTAAAACGGTAATATGAACGCGATGATGAGGATCAATCGTTCCAATTTCGATCATGCAGAGAGCCGGTGTCTGGTGAAAACCGGTTGACGATAGGGATGAACTCGCCTCGGAGCAATGGTGTTAACCCGGCCGTCGGAGGGCTGTATTCCGGCAGCATCGGCCGATGAAGCATCGTCGTCTTATCCGCGATAAGGATGCAAAGGGAGCGAAAGGCAAAGCATGCCTTTGGCTAACTAGGGTGGTACCACGGGAATCAAACCTCTCGTCCCTAGCGATCAACGCTATGGATGATGAGGTTTTTTTGTTTTTTTGGGCAATGGCGCAGGCCTTGCCTCTCGACTGTGAAGGAGGAGCAATGAAGTATGACGGACAATCAACCAACCGGCCACGGCTACCAGCCGCAGGCCATCGAACCGAAGTGGCAGCAATACTGGGATGAGAACAAAACCTTTAAAACGGAAGATGCCTCGTCCAAACCGAAATTTTACGCGCTGGATATGTTTCCGTACCCATCGGGCGCAGGCCTGCACGTAGGACACCCGGAGGGATACACGGCAACGGACATCGTGTCCCGCTACAAGCGGATGCGCGGATACAACGTTCTTCATCCGATGGGATGGGACGCCTTCGGCCTGCCGGCAGAGCAGTATGCGATGGACACGGGCAAACATCCTCGTGAGTTCACCGTGCAGAATATCGATACGTTCCGCCGCCAGATCAAATCCCTCGGGTTCTCGTATGACTGGGACCGCGAGATCAGCACCACCGATCCGGAATATTACAAATGGACGCAGTGGATCTTTATCCAGCTCTATAAACGCGGCTTGGCCTATGTGGCCGAGGTTCCGGTAAACTGGTGCGAAGCGCTCGGCACCGTGCTGGCGAACGAAGAGGTCATCGACGGCAAGAGCGAACGCGGAGGCCATCCGGTCGTACGCAAGCCGATGCGCCAATGGATCCTGCGCATTACCGAATATGCGGATCGCCTGCTGGAGGATCTGGACGAGCTGGACTGGAGCGAAAGCCTGAAGGATATGCAGCGCAACTGGATCGGCAAATCCACGGGCGCCGAGGTCCGTTTTGACATCGAAGGGTATGATGGTCATCTGGAGGTGTTCACCACTCGTCCGGATACGCTGTTCGGGGCAAGCTACTGCGTCCTGGCACCGGAGCATGACCTCGTGGACAAAATTGCGACAGCCGATCAGCGCGATGCGGTGAAGGCTTATCAGGATCAGGCAGCACGTAAAAGCGACCTGGAGCGGACGGATCTGGCCAAGGATAAAACCGGCGTATTCACGGGTGCGTATGCCATCAACCCGGTCAACGGCGCCAAGGTGCCGATCTGGATCGCGGATTACGTGCTTGCCGGCTACGGCACGGGGGCCATTATGGCGGTTCCGGGACATGACAGCCGGGACTGGGAGTTTGCGAAGCAATTCGGTCTTCCGATCATTGAAGTCGTTCAAGGCGGAAACGTCGAGGAGGAAGCATATACCGGCAGCGGCGCGCACGTAAATTCCGGCTTCCTGAACGGGCTGGATAATGAAGAGGCTATTCTGGCGATGAATGAATGGCTGGAGAAAGAGGGCAAGGGCAAGAAGAAGGTGACCTACCGTCTGCGCGACTGGCTGTTCAGCCGTCAACGCTATTGGGGCGAGCCGATTCCGATTCTGCATCTGGAAGACGGAACGATGAAAACCGTGCCGGAAGATCAGCTTCCATTGCTTCTGCCAGATGTGGATCAGATTAAACCGTCCGGCACCGGCGAATCGCCGCTGGCCAACGTGACGGAGTGGGTCGAAACGGTTGATCCCGAAACGGGTATGAAAGCCCGCCGCGAAACCAATACGATGCCGCAATGGGCCGGCAGCTGCTGGTACTACCTGCGTTACATCGATCCGGATAACCATGATGAACTGTGCTCCAAGGAGAAGCAGAAGGAATGGCTGCCGGTTGACCTGTACATCGGCGGCGTGGAGCATGCTGTGCTTCACTTGCTGTATGCGCGCTTCTGGCACAAAGTATTGTATGACCTGGGCGTCGTCGATACGAAGGAGCCTTTCCAGAAGCTGGTCAATCAGGGCATGATCCTGGGGAACAACAATGAGAAAATGAGTAAATCCCGCGGCAACGTCATCAATCCGGACGATATCGTGAACGAGTATGGCGCTGACACGCTGCGCGTATACGAGATGTTCATGGGGCCGCTGGAAGCGACGAAGCCATGGAACACCAACGGCGTTGAAGGAACGCACCGTTTCCTTTCCCGCGTATGGCGCCTGTTCATCGGAGACGACGGTCAATTGAATCCTAAAATCGTGGATGGCGAGGGTACGGACGAATTCAAACGCACGCTGCACAAAACGATTAAGAAAGTGACCGACGACTTTGAGCATCTGCGCTTTAACACAGCGATCAGCCAGTTGATGATATTCATCAACGAGGGGTACAAAACGGAAGTGCTTCCTCGCAAGGCGATGGAGAACTTCGTCCAACTGCTTTCCCCGCTTGCCCCTCACCTGGCTGAAGAGCTGTGGAGCCGTTTAGGCTACACGGAGAGCGTAACCTACGTGCCTTGGCCTGAGTTTGACGAGGCTTGGACCGTAGAGGCAGAAGTCGAGATCGTGGTGCAAGTCAACGGCAAAATCGTGGAACGCGCCAAAATCGCGAAAGACATGGACCAAGAAGCCATGCAACAACATAGCCTCTCCCTTCCAAATGTCAAGCAGGCGCTGGAAGGCAAGAGTATTCGCAAAATCATTGCCGTGCCGGGTAAACTGGTCAATATCGTGGCCGGTTAATCGTAAAACCGAAGGCAGCATCCAGTTTGGCCAAATCCTCCTCATACTTGTCGTGTGTGGTTTGGATCAATTGGTAGAACAACCCGTTCAGGTTCGATTCCAGCAGTGCCAGAGCCTGGGCCGTGATGCCTCCGGGAACCGCCACCCGCTTTTGCAGCTCTTCGGGGGAGAAGCCCTCCTCCGTTAGCAGCTTGCCGGTGCCAAGCAGCATTTCGCCGGCTAGTGCATTGAGGGACCTGCGGTCGATTCCGGTCATTTCAACGGCAGCGTCGATCCATTTTTCCATGAATAAACTTAAAAAAGCAGGCCCGCAGCTGGAGAAATCGGAAGTGATTCGCGTGTGCGATTCCAGTATCTTGAGCGGCCTGCTGATATAAGACAGGAGGCTTTCTATAAGCTGCCTGTCTTCTTCTTTTATTCGGGAACCATACATGCATAACGATGCTCCGCCTCCGGTGATGTTAGTGATGCTCGGTATGATTTTCGCTACCTTGCAAGGCAGCGATGATTCCAGATGGATCAGTTGGACCGGACTCGTGATGGATATGGCGATTTGCCGGGTTTCGAGCCGATCCTTGATTTCGCCGATGACCGTTTTGAATTCCAGCGGCTTGATACATAAAAACAGCAGGTCGCTTTGAGAAGCCGTCTCCGTGTTAGAGCTGCATACCGTCAGACCGGGATGACGTTTTGCCAGCTGCAGCGGCTTTTCAGGGCTTCGGTTGCTGACCCGAATCTGCTCAGGCAGGAGTGCGCCCGATTGAATGAAGGCATCGATCAACAGACTACCCATGCTGCCCGTACCGATAAAACCGACCTTCATGTGTAAGTTCCCTCCTTTCGCGCTTTACGGCAGAAATGTACCGTCCTTACGTTTAATGTATGCGGGGAAGATGCCGATTCATGACGGTTTTTCATGCGATTTCGGGGGGGAAGCCGAAGATTATTCCAGAGTTTGTACGAATTGAACTTTGAAGTTAAGGAGAGGTCTTTTGATGAAACGGATATCTTTAGGTTGGAGCCTTGCCGCAACGCTTGCGGGCTGCGGACTCATCTTGTTTGCCGGCGGCACGGAACAGGGAATCGAGGGCTGGCAGCCGTTAAACGAACAGCTGGAGCAAGTCATGACCATGGAGGAGAGCGCCGGTCCGAAGGCGCTTGCTTCCGATTCCCGGGATAAGGATGCGGGAGGGGCTGCAGCCCCTGCCGACACTCGAACGGATTTTTCTGATGCTGCAAAGACCGCTCAGGGTGGACAAGGCGAGCCCGCTACGAACGCGAAGGAACCGATGGCAAGTCTGGACCCGGCTGCTGCGGCCGGGAACGGCCAAGCAGCGGAACCCTACCCATCTTCAGCTTCTGCACAGGCAGTCGTTTCTCCGGCTTCATCCCCTACGGAGCCTGTCGGGGAACCGGTCTCTGCCAATGAATCTCCAGCGCTGCCGCCGTCCATTCCGGATCCGTCCGGATTGATCAATGTGAATACGGCGGATGCAGCCACGCTGATGGAGCTGCCCGGCATTGGCGAGGCCAAGGCCAAGGCTATTATCGATTACCGGAATCAGTTCGGCCCGTTTCGAACTCAGGCCGACTTGATGAACGTAAAGGGCATCGGGCCCAAAATGCTGGAGAAGATGAAGCCTTACGTAGGACTTTAGCTATGTGCTACAATAAAGGAGATATTGACAAGGAACAGGTGACAGAAGATGAGTGCAGATCAACGTAAAGATTGGGATACTTATTTCATGGATATTGCCTTTATGGTATCTACCCGTTCTCAATGCCCTCGGCGTCATGTGGGAGCGGTGCTGGTGCAGGGCAAGAAGCTGCTCGGGACGGCTTATAACGGCGCGCCGATGGGGGTGCCGGATTGCTCGGAAGCAGGTTGTATGATCGCGGAGGATTATGAATTGGTCGTGCAGGACGGCAAGGAAAGCATGGTGAAGAAGCAGCGCTGCATCCGCACGATTCATGCCGAGCAGAATCTGCTGCTGTTCACGGACCGGATCGACAGGGAGGGCAGTACGGTGTACGTGACAGACGAGCCTTGCTGGACCTGTGCGAACATGCTTGCCAACAGCGGCATTGTCGAGGTTGTGTTCCATCGTCCTTATCCCAAGGACTCCGGCAAGGTGTCCCGCATGATGGAACAGAAGGGGATTTCGTTCCGGCAGCTTGAAGCATACGAGCCGCCGCGCGAAACCTTGATGACGGTAGCGGAATAAATCATGCATTGACGATTGTGAATGATAGGAATAGGAAGTTATGGAGGAAGAACCTTTGACTGCGATTTGCAGGCAAGGGTTCTTTTTTTATTTCGTCAAGAAGGGGATACATTCGATGATGAAACGAAGGCCATTACTTGTGTTTACCGTGTTATGGGTGATCGGCAGCGGTGCTGCATGCCTGTATGACGGATGGAAGCTCGCCGTGATTGGGGTCGGACTAATTCTTCTATTATTAGCTGTATGCCAGTGGGTGGGCGCAGGGCGCCTTTTTACGATCTGCATGCTATTCTCATTGTGCGTATCGGGCTCGTACTGGGAATGGCATGATGCGGCGAATGTAAGTGATTTCGAGTCGGTCCTTGCAGCGGAAGAGTCGACTGAACCCATGCCTGTTACTGCGTTCGGGGTGATTTCTTCTCCTGTCGAGGTGGATGGCGACCGGGCTGATTTCCAGGTAACCTTACAGCGGGCTGATCTGGTCAAAAACAAGCACCCGGCGGTGCAAAAACAAGCCGATCCGAATGGCAGCATGATGCTGAATACAAACGATATCATTATGGTCCAAGTAAAACTGCTGGATAAAACGGAGCTGGAGATTGTAAACCAATGGCAGCGCGGGGACCGCATACAGCTGAGCGGGGAAATGCAAAAGCCTGGAGTGGCCCGCAATTTTGGCGGATTTGATTACCTTCAGTATTTGCGTACTCAGAAGATTCATTGGATCGTCAAAGTGAAGGGCTCAGACCAAGCGGTGGTCGAACCGCCCGACAGCTGGAAATTAAGCCATGTTCTCAGATGGAATGATGCCCTTCGCGACAAGCTTGGAAGCAAGCTGGATCAATTGTACGGCGGCATCCATGCGGGTTATATGAAGGGACTCGTCATTGGCAATCAGGATGATCTGGATCCCGATACATTCATGGAGTTCTCGCGTTTGGGATTGACTCATATTCTTGCGATATCGGGCATGCATGTGGCCGTGGTTGTAGGTTGCCTGCTATTCGTATGCACAACCCTTCGAATGACGAGGGAGGCCTCGCTGACTGTGGTGATGTGGCTGATTCCCGTATATGTCCTGCTGACCGGGGCGAGTCCTTCCATAGTGCGCGCAGGCATCATGGGAATGATCGGTTTGTATGCTGCGCGGCGGCGGCTTTTGAAGGATGGGCTGCATATCCTCAGCGTGGCCGCGCTTGCCATGCTGGTGTGGAATCCGTATTTTCTCGTGAACGTCAGCTTTCAGCTGTCCTTCATCGTGACGGCGGGCTTGATGATATTCGTGCCGAAGCTGATGCCGCTGCTGACATTCTTGCCCCGCTGGCTGGGGGGAACCGTCGGCATAACAGTCGTGGCGCAGCTGATTTCATTTCCGCTCACCATCTATTACTTCAACCAGGTCTCGCTTATCTCCGTTTTCGCCAATCTGATCCTCGTTCCGGTCATTAGCCTGGTCGTCCTGCCTTTAGGCATGGTGTCTCTGTTGATGGGGTGGGTATGGATGCGCGGGGCGGGCTGGCTGGCCGCCGTGACCGAATGGTTAAACCATATCACGTTCCGGATCGTTGAATGGATGAATGGTTCCTCGGTTTTTATGACATTGTGGCCGTCTCCGTCGTTAGCCTGGATCCTGTGTTATTTCGTTGTCCTGTATGCATTGCTGTCCATCCTGAACAAAAGATTCAAGAATCCCGAGGGAGGGCAGAACGCTTCGAATGATACGGAGCCGTTGGACGGACGCCCGCCATGGGGCGATAGAGCAAATTTGTCCGGCGTGGGCACGCTGCCGATCGTGGGCCGTTTGGCCGGTGTATTGCGATGGAGAGGGTTCCTTCGCGTCAGTGATGATATCGAACGGTATGCCCCGGGAGCTGCGATAGCCCTGCTGTCCGGGGTTTTAATTGTTTTGCTGTACGGAGGCTATCAGTCACCGTCTACACAAGGGGCTGGACTGGTGCAATTCCTGGATGTGGGACAGGGAGATTCGATATTGGTAACAACGCCTTCGGGCAAGCATGTGCTCATTGACGGTGGCGGGACGGTGAATTTTCGCAAGGAGAAGGACGCCTGGAAGGAAAGGAAAGCTCCGTACGAGGTAGGAGCGAAAGTGGTGGTGCCTTTGTTGAAAAAACGGGGCGTGCACCAGCTTGAAGCCGTCATCATGACCCATGGGGATCAGGACCACATAGGGGGACTCCTGGCTGTATTGCAGGAAATCCCCGTGAAATCCGTCGTGTTTAATGGGACCTTGACCGAATCCGCCTCCTTCCGAAAGCTGATGTTATCCGCGGTTGAACAGCGCATTCCCGTATATCAGGCAGGAGCGGATTCCGTATGGAGACTTGACGGTCATACGGAGATCCGATTTTTATCCCCTCTTTACCCAGAAAGTGGAGAAGTCATCAAACCATTACCGTTGATTAAGGAGCAAAATCATGCTTCACTAGTATTTGTTCTTCAGATAAACGGCAGCCGGGTCTTATTTACGGGGGATACGGATCAAGCAGCCGAACGGAAAATACTGCAGCACCTGGAGGGGCAATCCCAAGATGATGCTGCCTCACGGCTTACAGCTGCCGAAGATCGGATCGACGTCATGAAGGTGGCCCATCACGGAAGCAAGACATCCACATCCGCGCCATGGCTGAATGCATGGAAGCCGAAGGCTGCGGTAATTTCTGCCGGCGTCAACAATATGTACGGCCACCCTCATCCGGACGTGGTCGGCCGCTTGGAACGTTTTCGGTCCATCATCTATCAAACCAATCTTCATGGCGAAATCCAGATGAGGATCAAGAACGGGCATATTGAGACGCGAACGAAGATTCAATGAAGACGCCCGCTGTTCCTGGGACCGGGTTTCGTAGTATGATCTTTATAGGAAAATGCAGCGGATGACTATAATCTTTATATTTGGTATAGTTAGATGAAGTTTCCTGAAAAAATTAATAGGTTACATACTGCAACATTTTTTAATTCTATCCGTCTGTATGTATGCAGGGAGAGGGGGATCCACTGTGGTGGAGCAGGGACTCATAAGAGCCGCTCAATCGGGCGATCGCGACGCTCTAATCACCCTATTGCGAGAAATTGAGCAACATGTTTACCGAACTGCTTATTACATTTTAAACAATGAACAGGATGCCATGGATGCAGCCCAGGAAGCACTGATACGTGTATATACGAAGATCAACTCCTATGAGGAGAAAGCCCAGTTCAAGACTTGGGTCCAGCGGATCGTTACCAACATATGCATCGATAAATTCCGCAGAACGAAGCCGACGGTTTCCATCGATGAGCATGACATGGTGTTTCGGGATCATCTCGACGTGGAAAGGGAAGTGATGTCGGGCTATCTGGCCCAGGATATCCAGGAGGCCATTAACCAACTGCCGGATCATCATCGCACGGTCATTGTCTTAAGGTATTTGCAGGACCTGTCCTACAACGAAATCGCTGATTGTCTGAACCTCCCGCTCAATACGGTGAAATCCTATTTGTTCAGGGCCAGGCAGCAGCTGCAGAATATGCTCCAAGAGCATCAGAAAGGTGGTGTATCAGGATGAATTGCCAAGAGGTGGTGGAACGCATGCACCGCTATTTGGACCGGGACCTTACTTCCGATGAGACGGCCCAAATGTATCAGCATATTGCCGTGTGTCCCGAGTGTGCGGAGACCTTTAACATATTAAAGTCATTAAACAGAGAGCTTGAAGATCTTCCGGCCGTTACCCCGCCTGTCAGTCTGGTAGACGCTATCATGCCTAAACTGGATGCCATCGACCGTGATCGCGAGAGCCTTATCGCACCTCCGGCCGTGAAAAGCCAGGAGCCTGCCGAAATGATGCCGGACATTCGGCGTCCGCGGCGTGCGGGCAGCTGGTGGAGCACGGTTGGCGGAAGAACGGCGATCGGGGCTGCCGCCGCTGTACTTATTCTCGGCGTCGCTATTTTTAATTATGAACCGAAGATGTTGTCCGATGCGGAGATTCCGTACGAAGAGGCGAGCACGACCAGCGCGGGAGCGAATGAGGATTCGGCCGAGACGGAGATTCAGGATATGGTTCAGCCGTTTGCCGCCGATGGCGGCGCGGAGACTGGCAGTACGGCGAACGAGGGGAGCGATCCTTCCGCAGGTTTGCGGAGTTCGCCGCCGGAATCGTCGGAATCCGATCCGAATCCGGGCCCGAACGACGAATCGAAGGAGAAGACAGAGCCATCGGATGGGCCTAAAGACACCAGGGAAGATGCAGCAGCCCCCGATGCTCCGGTTAAGAAGAACAATGACGGGGAGCCTCAAGCGCCAGACCAACCTGCAACAAGCAGCAATGAGGTACCCAAAAAAAATGACGCAAGCCCTTCGAACCCTCCGGCCGACGAGCCTGGGCAGAACTCGGAGAGCATGAGCATCCAGACTTCGCCTAATAATCATGAAGCAATGGACGTCCAAACCGAGATGGTGCCGCCGATCAGCGACCCTGCCGGCGATGCAGGCGCTGGAAGCGCGGAATCTTCCGACCGTTCCACCGGATCGTACCAAGGGCTGGCGATGGTGCCGGAGCAATGGCCGTCCCCGGATGGTCTGTACAGAGCCTCCCTGGAGGCCGAATATCTGGTGATCTATCGCCTGCCGTCGGGAGACCAGACTTCAGCTGAAGCGGTCGAAACGGTCGAGAGGATTCCGCTTGGCGGAAGCTGGGTATCCGGTCAATGGTCCGAGGACGGCTTAACGTTCAAGTACAAGGTACAGACGAACAAAGAGCTGGTTGAATCCGTCTACTCCATAGAGAAGGCTCAGCCGCCGGCGTCTGCGGGGCAGAAGCAGCCTAAACCATAGAATTATACAGATATAAATACATTCGGCGCACCAATGCCGGGAGATATGAATACAATATATTAGAGAGAGCAATATACCAACTACAGTCGTATGACCGGCGGCGAGGTGTTTCTAGAGCATGCTTGCCGGCGTTTATATAGATGTGTTGGGACGAAGGGACCTTGCCGCTGCCTACAGCCGAGGTCTCTTTGTTTTCGCGTGGGCGATTTCGTTTTTTATGTTTGACGTCTATCGCATTCGGGCACTGTTTTTTGGTATAGTGTACAGAGTAGAAAGGGGGGACGCCGATGGATGCCAAAGCGGCGGCCAAGGCGGTCAAGCAGGGAGATGTGTCTTCCGTCTATTTGCTGTACGGCAGCGAGAAATTCCAGATGAAGGAGTTCGCCGAATTTCTGGAAGCTCAGCTGATCCCGAAAGAAGACCGGGATTTTGCGCTGGTTCACATGGATTTAGGGGAAGTTCCGATACAAACCGTGGTAGAGGAAGCGGAGACGGTTCCTTTTATGGTTCAGAAAAAACTGATATTCGTCCGGGATACGGCTTTTTTTACGGCTGCAAAAGATAACGGGAAAGTGGATCATCGTCCAGAGGCTTTGCTGGATTATTTGACCGATCCCGCAGATTATAGCGTGATTGTCTTTATGGTGGGGCAGGAAAAGCTGGATGAGCGCAAGAAGGTAGTCAAGGCGGTCAAGAAGTCGGGGGTTGCCCTCTCCTTCATGCCTTTGGGCGGGGATGAACTTCTTCGCTGGGTGGACAAGCAGGTGAAGAAAGGCGGCTGCACGTTGCGCGCAGGCGCGGCGGAAGCGCTTGTTCGGAATGCGGGAACCAGTCTTCAGTCTTTATCGGGTGAAATCGAGAAGCTGTGTTTGTATGCGGGAGCCGACGGAGCCATTGATGTTGCAACCGTGGATATGCTGGTGGCGCGCAGCACGGAACAGAATGTGTTTGCGCTCGTGGAGGATATCGCCAATCTCCGATTGGACAAGGCGCTCGGGATCTATTATGAGCTGCTGAAGCAGCGTGAGGAGCCCATCAAGATTGCGGCCCTGATTACCAGACAGTTCCGAATCATTCTGCAGGTGAAGACGTTATCCACCCAGAGCTACTCGCAGCAGCAGATTGCTTCCCAAATCGGGGTGCATCCTTATGCGGTGAAGATTGCTGGCGAGCAGGCCCGCAAGTTTCAGACGGCACGTCTTGAAGGCATATTGAACCATCTCGCCAATCTGGATTACCAGATGAAGACCGGGGCCGTGGATAAGGTGCTCGGAATCGAGTTGTTTCTGCTGCGGCTTGGCGCGTAAGCGAACCGAAATAACTCAAGAGCGTACGGGGACGCGCGAGCGGCCGTACGCTCTTTTTCATCTGGAGATCAGAAAGTATGACCGGCAGAGGTAAACCATCTTGATCTCGCAAGAAAAAACATCCGCTATAAGCGGTCAATCCTCAGAAGAGTGTGCATCGATGAACGTTTTCTAATCACAAAAAGCCCTGAGCAGCTTGAACTGTTCAGGGCTTTTTCCATGTCGTATTCAACAAACGTTTCTTACGCTTGGGACGTAAGAGCGTTTAGTCTTTTCGCCAGACGGGATTTCTTGCGGGCAGCTGCGTTCTTATGGATCAGGCCCTTCGTTACGGCTTTATCAAGCTTCTTGGAAGCAGCTTGGAAAGCTACTTTAGCAGCTTCGATTTCTGTACCGTTCAACGCTACGTCAGCAGTTTTAACAGCTGTGCGAAGCGCGGATTTTTGAGAAATGTTAAGCGCGTGGCGTTTGTCATTTGTCTTTACACGTTTAATCGCGGATTTGATGTTTGGCATTACATTCACCTCCTGTAAGGCATTTCAATAGAGCGAAATGATTCACAACTTAAAATATTTTAGCATGGGGGTGGACAAAAAGCAATACTCATTCGGACTTCTGCATAATCTCTCCCATACTCTCGCACACTACTAACAATATGAGGAGGAGTGTGAATTTAGATGGATCTGGATCTGCAAAAATACTCGGTCCGAACGGATCTGGCCGTGGAATCAAGAGAACTGGCTGGAGGCACAGGAAGCGCGCCCATTCCCGGGGTTATGGAGGATGTGGTGCAGGAGGACGGAATCAAGATTACAAGGCTGGATGTGGAGAACGATGCTGCCTCTCAGCAGATCGGAAGGGTGAAGGGGCATTACGTCACGTTGGAGGTACCCGATCTTCGCAAGGGCGATACGGGGCTTCAGGATCAGGTGTCCGTTGTCTTCGCCCGCGAGTTTGAAGCGTTCATGTCCCGGATCGGGATTGGACCCAAGGCAAGCGTGCTCATTGTCGGGCTCGGCAATTGGAACGTGACGCCGGATTCGCTGGGACCGCTCGTGGTGGAGAACGTGATGGTGACCCGCCAGTATTTCGAGCTCATGCCGGATCGGGTGGCGCCAGGCTACCGTCAGGTCAGTGCCGTAGCGCCGGGCGTTCTCGGCCTGACAGGGATTGAGTCGAGCGAAACGGTCCAAGGGATCGTGGAACAAATCCGTCCCGATCTGATCATCGCCATCGACGCCTTGGCTTCTCGTTCGCTGGAGCGTGTGAATACGACCATTCAGATCGCGGATATCGGCATCCATCCCGGCTCCGGCGTTGGCAACAAGCGCAAAGGGTTGACCCAAGAAATTCTTGGGGTGCCGTGTATTGCGATCGGCGTTCCGACCGTCTGCTACGCTTCCACCATCGTCAATAATGCGATAGAGCTGATGAAATCCCACTTCGGGGAAGGCGCGCCGGAGACGGGCAAGATTATGGGAATGCTGCACGATATCCCCGAAGGCGAGCGCCTCGCCCTGGTGAAGGAGGTTCTGGAGCCGCTGGGCCATGACCTTATCGTAACGCCTAAGGAGATTGACGAATTTATAGAAGATATCGCCAACATCGTGGCGACCGGCCTGAACGCGGCGCTCCATGAAGCCGTGGATCCCGGCAATGTAGGCGCGTATACCCACTGACCCATAGTAAAAGCTCCGAATCTATCGGAGCTTTTATATTTTTCCAGGATCTAGTTCTATCGAATCTCCCCGGTTCATAGATTTGAAGTATAAGAGATTACAGAGTCGCGGGAACGGCTGGATGAGGTCGGCATCTCCCGGCGAACCGAGGAGGACATCGCTATGAACAATCGCAAGTTCCGCATCTGGAATATTGCCAGAATGAAACGGAAGGTCATGGAAGGTCTGAGCATGGGGCGAACGTTAATTATACTGATGCTAGGCTCTCTTATATTTTTTATTTTGCTAGGGCTCGGGGGAATGGCGGAACAGCGGATGAATTCCTCGCCCGTGTCGTCGATGAAAGGATTGGCCGCTTCGTTATCCAGCCATTTTTTCATCGATATGATCGGCATGGAGATGCCGCATATGACGGCTTCCAAAGAGACCTCGAGCTTCTCCGGCGAGAAAATGTCCACGTTCGTCTTTGAGCTCCTGACGAGCGTAAACCCGAAGGATCCGAAGAGCCTCCTTGCGGGAGAGCTTCCCGGCATGAAGGCTAATCAACCGGTTCAGCTATCGCACGGCTCCGGTAACGAGGATGGCGAGGCGCCGGCCGATTACCGGCCGGACCCGGCGGAAGGGCAGGCAGAGGGAGAGCCCGCCGAGACCGGGGAAGAGCCGACGCAAGGCGAACAAGGGAACAGCGGCAATGAAGGAAAGGGCGAGGATGCTCCGGATCAGGGCGCGAAGGACGAGCCCGGCAGCAAGAATGAACCCGGAAGCACCTCCAAGGACGGAAAGACAACGAACGGGAAGAAATCCGTCCTCATCTATCATTCCCACCCGCAGGAAGCGTATAACCCGCTGCTCTCGCATCCATCCGATAATCCGGGGGCGACATCCCCGACCAAGAACGTCATGCTGGTGGGCAGCTTCCTGAGCAAAAGGCTTGAAGCCAACGGAATCGGCACCCTTCACGACAAGAGCGACTATCAATCTACCGTGGAAGGATATAACTATAACTATTCTTATAAATACTCGCGCCAGATGGCCATGGAGGCCATGTCCCAGAACGACGGCATCAACTATCTGATCGATATCCACCGGGATTCGCAGCGCTACAACAAAACGACGGCTACCGTAAACGGCGTCAATTACGCCAAGGTGTACTTCATCATCGGACATGCGAACGAGAACTGGAGACAGAACGAGGCGTTTGCAAGCAAAATCAATGCCAAGCTGGAGAAGTCCTATCCCGGCGTTTCCCGGGGCGTGTGGGGCAAATCGGCGGACCAAGGGAACGGAGAGTACAACCAATCCTTGTCTCCGAACAGCATCCTGATCGAAATCGGCGGCATCGACAATACGAAGGAAGAATTGCAGCGAACGGCCGAGGCGCTGGCCGACATCATCGCCGACGTGTACTGGCAGGAACAAGAAGCCGAGAAGGCCAGCGTGAAAAAAGAGAGTGATCCAGCGAAGAAGCAGTCGGCTTCAGCAGCCAAGGACGGCAGCGAAAAAGGTGCGGAGGATAAAGCGTCCAAAGCAGGTTGAAGGTAAGGGGTCATAACGGAGCAGGAATGAAGGGGTAAATCAAGGAGGGGCTTATGATGTCGAGATTGGGAAAACGGTTTGTGGCGCTTATCATATGGACAGGCATCGGCATATTGGTCGGCATGCAGCTTGGAGGGGCCAAAGGGCCGGTGCCGGCCGACGGTACCGGGGGAACGCAGACCGTGGTGCAAGGCCAAGTTCAGGATCCTCAAGGCGGAACGTCTCAGGGGAATGGATGGGGAGGGACGCGCAAGCATCCTCCCACCCCTGAATCCGTCGAACAGGAACCAGACGCCCGTAAGACGGCTGTGCCCGAATACGAGCCGTCGCCCAGCGACATTCTGCTCCCCGAACGCTCCCAACCGCCTGCCGATGTGCTTGCCGACAAAACGGCCGGACTGCTTCAGCAGCTCTCTGACCAAAGCATCCGCTGGGTCGTGTCGATGTTCGGATCGATTACGGAATAAATTTCGCCTTTATTCTCAGCATTGCTGTGCATCCCCTCAACTGGTATAATAAGTTGATTCAAACATCTGGTGGTTGTTGGGGGTTAGGCATGACAGACGTACAAGTAAGACAACAAAAAATTCGTAATTTCTGTATCATTGCACATATAGACCATGGGAAATCGACGCTTGCCGACCGTATTTTGGAATTTACGGGCGCATTAACTTCGCGTGAAATGCAGGAGCAGGTACTGGATCAGATGGATCTGGAGCGAGAGCGCGGAATTACCATCAAGCTGCAGGCGGTTCGCCTGAACTACAAAGCCGATGACGGCGAGGAGTATATATTGAACCTGATCGATACTCCGGGACACGTCGACTTCACGTATGAGGTATCCCGAAGCCTGGCCGCTTGCGAAGGCGCGCTGCTCGTTGTGGATGCCGCGCAGGGAATCGAAGCGCAGACATTGGCCAACGTATATCTGGCATTGGATAACAATCTTGAAATTTTGCCTGTCATTAACAAAATCGACCTGCCGAGCGCCGATCCCGAACGGGTGAAGCAGGAGGTCGAGGATGTGATCGGGCTCGATGCCAGCGATGCCGTTTTGGCTTCCGCGAAAGCGGGCATCGGAATCAAGGAGATCCTGGAGCAGGTGGTTCAGAAAGTGCCTGCGCCAACGGGCAATTCCGAAGATCCGCTGAAAGCGCTGATTTTCGACTCCCATTATGATCCTTACAAGGGCGTCATCGTATATGTCCGCGTCATTGACGGCAGCATCAAGGCCGGTTCCAAGATCAAGATGATGGCCACCGGCAAAACCTTCGAGGTGATCGAGGTGGGTGCCTTTAAGCCGCGCATGTCCATCGTGGACGAGCTTAACGTCGGCGATGTCGGTTTCATCGTGGCGGGCATCAAGAGCGTTGGCGATACGCAGGTCGGGGATACGGTAACGGATGCCAAGCGTCCGACGGCCGAGCCGCTCCCGGGTTACCGCAAAATCAATCCGATGGTGTTCTGCGGATTGTATCCAATCGAAACATCGGACTACAACGATCTGCGCGAGGCGCTCGAGAAGCTGCAGCTGAACGATGCATCGCTCAGCTTTGAGCCGGAGACGTCCAGCGCGCTCGGATTCGGCTTCCGCTGCGGATTCCTGGGCCTCCTTCACATGGACGTCATTCAGGAGCGGATCGAACGCGAGTTTAACATACCGCTGATTACGACCGCGCCGAGCGTGATTTACCGCATTACGCAGACGAACGGAGAGCAGATTCAAATCGATAACCCTTCCCACTATCCTGAGGTCGGCAAGGTCGATTATGTCGAAGAGCCTTATGTTAAAGCAGCCATTATCGTGCCGAATGATTATGTCGGAGCGATCATGGAGCTTTGCCAAAACAAACGCGGCGAATTCGTCAACATGGAATACCTGGACACGACGCGCGTCACCATTACCTATGAAATTCCGCTGTCGGAAATCGTGTACGATTTCTTCGATCAGTTGAAATCGAGCACCAAAGGATATGCTTCATTCGACTATGAGCTGTCCGGATACCGCCGGTCCAATCTGGTCAAAATGGACATTCTGCTTAATGCCGAGCAGGTGGATGCCCTGTCCTTTATCGTGCACAAGGACCGCGCATACCACCGCGGCCGGGCGATTTGCGAGAAGCTGCGCGAGCTGATTCCTCGCCAAATGTTCGAGGTGCCAATTCAGGCATCGGTCGGTACCAAGGTTGTGGCCCGCGAAACGGTTAAAGCGATGCGCAAGAACGTGCTTGCCAAATGTTACGGCGGCGACATCTCCCGTAAACGGAAGCTTCTGGAGAAGCAGAAGGAAGGTAAGAAGCGGATGAAGCAGGTGGGCAGCGTCGAAGTGCCGCAGGAAGCCTTCATGGCCGTTCTGAAAATCGACGACAAGTAATTAGGAAGCCAATGGCAGGGGAAGGCCTTTGAGTTAAAGAGCCGCTCCTTGCGTGTATAGCCTTCACGATGTAAATGATGGGAAAGCCGATTCTCGGCTTTCCTTTCTTTCATTCCAAGAGGCATAGCGTTATAGTAGAGAAGGAACTTTCAAGAAGTTACTTAAAGTAAGTCATGCCAGAGCGGTATATGAGGGGGCAAGAAAAGAATGACGGCAAACGATCAGCGGACGGAAGCGGTGTACATCCACATTCCGTTCTGTACCAATAAATGTTTTTACTGCGACTTCAATTCCTACGTGTTAAAGGATCAGCCGGTAATGGATTATCTGCGAGCGCTGGATAAGGAAATGGAGCTGACCGTTCAGGCTAATCCGCCGGGACGAATCAAAAGCATCTTTGTAGGCGGCGGGACTCCTACCGTACTGAAGCCGAACGAAATGGAATACTTCTTGCAGAGCGTGAAGCGCCATTTTCCGGAATGGTCCGATAGCATCGAATTTTCAATGGAGGCGAATCCCGGCACCACGGATCTGGAGAAGCTGTCCGTCATGCGCCAAGGCGGGGTGAACCGGATCAGCTTCGGGGTGCAGGCCTTCCAGAACACATTGCTGACCGGCATCGGCAGAATTCACGATACGGATGACGTATACCGGAGTCTCGATAACGCCAGAAGAGCAGGCTTTGACAACATGTCCATCGATCTGATGTTCGGTCTCCCGAATCAAACCTTGGACATGCTTGCGGAAAGCGTGGATAAAGCATTGGAGCTCGAACTTCCGCACTATTCAATCTACAGCCTGAAGGTTGAAGAGAATACGCTGTTCCATACGATGTACCAACGAAACCAGCTTCCGCTTCCGGATGAGGAGGATGAGCTGAATATGTACCTTCTTTTAATGGAACGGATGAAGGCTGCCGGATATAAACAGTACGAAATCAGCAATTTTGCGAAACCCGGCTTCGAGAGCCGGCATAATATGACGTATTGGCGCAACGAAGACTATTACGGCCTAGGCGCGGGAGCGCACGGATATGTCGGCCGTCAGCGCCATGTGAACATCAAAGGGGTCAATCCCTATAATGAAGCAGCCAATAAAGGCCTTCCAAGATTGGAGAGCTTTGAGATATCTAGGGAAGAAGCGATGGAGGATTTCCTGATGGTCGGGCTGCGCGTGCTGGACGGCGTCTCGCGCAGCCGCTTCCGGGAGCAGTTTGGGATCACCATGGAGGAGGTTTTTGCCGGTCCGCTGAATAAAATGGTAGGCGCGGGCCTACTCGATGCCACCGAAGACGGGTATAAGCTGAGCAGCAAAGGAATTTTGTTTGGCAACGATGTGTTTGGCGAATTCATAGGAAGCCTGACGACAAATTAATCTATTGAACTTATATGCGCTCTGTTGTATATTTATTCATAACATGACGGAGCGTGTAAAGGGGAGACGGACAACATGTCGGCGGTATGCAGAAAAGCAAAGTTAGAGGATGTCGAGCCGCTGTATCAGATGATTCAGGGTTATGCCGAGAAGGGGATTATGCTCCCCCGGTCCAAAAAAGTGCTGGAGAAACAAATCGGAGAATTCGTTGTAGCTGAATCCGAAGGGCACGTCATTGGCTGCGGTTCATTGTGTCAGCTGGGAAGCGATTTGGTCGAGATCCGTTCGCTCGGCATCTCGGAAGGATATAAAGGGCAAGGCATCGGCTCCATGCTGGTGGATAGCCTTCTGGAAGAAGCGAAACGCCGCGAGCTTCCGAAAGTGATGGCCTTGACGTATGAGGTATCCTTTTTCATCAAAAACGGCTTTGCCGTCGTAGAGAAGGAGATTTTTCCGGAGAAGGTATGGACCGACTGCATCCACTGCAAGAAGCAGCATGCTTGTGACGAAATAGCTGTTCTTAAAGTACTGAACTGACTTGACAATCCTCAGGTCGGTTTGGTATTTTTGTTATATTGGTTAGCACTCGATGACGATGAGTGCTAACGAAAGCGAAAATGAGCAGTCAGCAAGGAGGGAAGCGACATGTTAACAGATCGTCAGCGCATGATTTTGAATGCCATTGTGGATGACTATATCCGTTCTGCCGAGCCGGTAGGTTCAAGAAGCATTTCCAAGCGAGGGGACGTCGGCTACAGCCCGGCAACCATTCGTAACGAGATGGCTGATCTGGAGGAGCTCGGGTTTCTGGAGCAGCCCCATACTTCAGCCGGACGAATACCGTCGCATAAAGGATATCGATATTATGTTGATCATCTCACGTCGTCGTTTTCCTTGAACCCTGCGGAACTGCATATGATGAAATCATTTTTTGCAGAAAAGCTGAACGTGATGGAGCAGATGATACAGCATACAGCCGGCATTCTGTCTCAAATGACTAATTACACTTCCATCCTGCTGGGACCGGAAGTTTTTCATACGTCTTTGCGCCATTTCCAGCTTCTTCCTCTCCATGAGGATCAAGCGGTGGCCATCATCGTTACCAGCACAGGGCAAGTCGAGAACAAGGTTGTTTCGATTCCGCAGGGCGTGTCCGTAACGGAACTGGAGCAAGTGGTAAATCTTCTGAACAAGAAGCTGGTCAATGTGCCTCTATATAAACTCAAGACTCGTTTGTATTCGGAAATTGCCGAGGAAATGCAGCGGCATATTTCACATTATGAGGATCTGATGAGTATGCTGGATATCGCTCTCAACAACGAACCGGATCACCGGGGGGTATATCTGAGCGGCACGACCCACATGCTGAACCAGCCGGAGTTCAAGGATGTTGATAAGGTAAGGGAAATATTCGAGCTTCTTGAGCAGACTCCCGCACTGATGAAGCTCATGGCACCTGCTCCCGGGGAGCACGGTGTACAAGTGAAGATCGGCACAGAGAATACGCATGAGGCCATTTCGAACTGCAGTTTGATCACTGCGACGTATTCGATCGACGGCAAAGCGCTTGGTTCGATCGGCATTCTCGGTCCTACAAGAATGGAATATGCACGGGTGATCGGCATCTTGAATGTGTTATCCCATGACCTGACGAAGCTGCTGTCACACTGGTACAAATAAAGGAGTGAGACAGATGAGCCAAGGACAACATAGCCAAGTGGACGGAGACGAGCGATATTCCACGCTGCTGAACAACAGCAATGCCGTCCGCGCAGTTACGTCTGCCGTAGAAGGCACGCTTGGCCCCAAGGGGCTCGACGTCATGCTGGTTGGCCCGCGCGGCGAAGTGGTCATCACCAATGACGGAGTGACGATTCTGGATAAAATGGATGTCACCCATCCCGCCGCGCGCCTTCTGATACAGGTGGCTCGGGCGCAGCAGGAGAAAATCGGCGACGGCACTACAACGGCAACCGTGCTCGCGGGCGCCCTCGTGCAGGAAGGGGTATCCCGCATCACGCGCGGGGTGCCCGCTTCCAAGGTGGTTGAGGGCCTGCGCCAGGGAATCGAGAAGTCGATGCAGCTCTTGTCGAAGCGCGTCCGGCTGATCGGCGGATTGGATGATCCGCTGCTGGAACGGACGGTGCATGTCGCCGGGCGTGAACGGAAGGACATCGTGGAGCTGGTTATGCAAGCCGCGCGAAAAGCCGGAATCGGCCGTCTGCAGGATCCTTCCTACTCGCTCGCAGACAGTATAATTGCCCTAGAGAATGCCGAGAATGAAGTGTTCGAGGGGGTTCTGCTCCGGCAGCGGCCGATCTTCGCCAGGGAGTCCAAGTCCTACGACGATGCCAAAGTGCTGGTGCTGTATGATTCCCTGGAGCCCGACGACATCGACGAAGAGGCGCTTACAACCGAAGCCGGATTCGCGCAGTATATGGATCTGCGAAAAGTGTTCGCGTCGGATTTGGACAGATTGTCCGAACTATCCGTAAAACTGATCCTGCTCGAAAAGGGCATTCATCCGGATGCGGAGCAGTTTTGCCTGGATCACGGGATGATGGTGGTACCGCGCGTATCGCGTGCGGATCTTCGCAAGGTAAGCGACATGACGGGAGCTACACCGATACGCCGCAAGGCGTTACATAAAGACTCGAAAGAGCTTGCGGCCCTTCTGGGTCATACCCCGCGCGTCGCTTATGATGAAGGCATCGAAAAAATCCGCCTGTCCTGCGGCAGCAAGGACCGCATTGTGACGGTGATCGTCGGGGCAAGCACTTCGGAAGTGGTAGGGGAGGCCGCCAGGATTGCGGGCGATGCCGCTTCGGCACTGCAGGCTGCCGTATCCGGCGGGGTGCTTCCAGGCGGCGGGACAAGCGAACTGGCCGTGTCTTATGAACTGGAACGGATCCGGGAAGCCCAGAAAGGCATGGAAGCCTTCGGCATGGAGGCAGTTTCCGCTGCGCTGCGAAAGCCGATGTCGCAGATTCTTCTGAATGCCGGTTATAATCCGCTTGAGAAGATGGAAGAGGTCCGAGCCGCACAAATCCGAGCCGACTCCGACTGCATGGGCATTGACTGCGACAGCGGGCGGGTTGTCGACTATGAAGAGCTGGGCGTGCTGGATCCGGCCCCGGTCAAACTTCACGGCCTGCGGGCAGCCGGTGAGGTTGCGGCTGCCGTGCTGCGGATTCATCACGTGATCAAGATGAAGGAAATAGGCGAATAACGCTAAGATAGATGAGTTATAGACCGTCTGGTTTAGAATATGAAGGAGGTGAAGGCGTCTTGAATAATGAGCACAAGGATGCTGTTCAAGATACAGTTACAGAAGAAACGATCGAAGAAACTTTGGAAAACACGCCAAACACGGGTGAGAGCGGGTCTTCGGAGGAGGCCGTGAATCCAGAGCAGGAGATTCCCGTAACGGAATCGGCTGATGAAGCCGCAGGTTCGGCCGAGCTTGAGAAGCTTCAGGCCGAGCTGCAGGAGCAGCAGCAGCGTACCCTGCGGGTACAGGCGGATTTCGATAATTTCCGCCGCCGCACGCAGAAGGAGAAAGAGGATCTGGGCAAATATGCTTCCTCCAAACTGATTACGGAGCTTCTGCCCGTCATCGACAACTTTGAGCGTGCCCTCCAGGCATCCGAGGAGAACCCGGAATTTGAATCCTTCTCCAAGGGCGTCAGCATGATTTTCCGTCAATTGGAATCCGTTCTTGCTACCGAAGGCTTGAGCGCAATGAAGAGTGTGGGCGAGCCGTTCAATCCGGAGTACCACCAAGCGATCATGCAGGTGGAGAGCGATGAGTACGAGGAAGGCATCGTGGTTGAGGAAGTGCAGAAAGGGTACATGTTAAAAGATAAAGTGTTGAGACCTGCCATGGTTAAAGTGAGCATGTAAACGACTTTCGATAGTCGTTTATCATATAAAAATGATGAATGTCATGCGGGGATTCGCATGAATGAATAAGGAGGAAAATTTTACATGAGCAAAGTTATTGGTATCGACTTAGGAACAACCAACTCCTGCGTAGCCGTCATGGAGGGTGGGGAAGCGGTAGTTATCCCGAATCCGGAGGGTGCCCGCACAACCCCGTCGGTTGTCGGATTTAAGAAAGACGGCGAGCGCATCGTTGGGGATACAGCTAAACGTCAAGCGATCACCAACCCGGATCGCACGATCATCTCCATTAAACGCCATATGGGTACGAATCACAAAGAATCCATCGACGGCAAAGACTACACGCCGCAAGAAATCTCCGCCATCATTCTGCAGAAGCTGAAATCCGATGCGGAAGCATACCTGGGCCAGCCTGTAACTCAGGCAGTTATTACGGTACCCGCATACTTTAATGACAGCCAGCGTCAGGCAACCAAGGATGCCGGCAAAATCGCGGGCCTTGAAGTTCTGCGTATCGTCAACGAGCCGACGGCTGCGGCATTGGCTTACGGCATGGAGAAATCCGAAGACCAAACCATCCTGGTATATGACCTTGGCGGCGGTACATTCGACGTTTCCATTCTGGAACTGGGCGACGGCTTCTTCGAAGTAAAAGCAACCAGCGGGGACAACCAACTGGGCGGCGACGACTTCGACCAAGTGATCATTGACTACCTGGTAGCCGAATTCAAGAAAGAGCAAGGCATCGATCTGAGCAAAGACAAAGCAGCCGTTCAACGTTTGAAAGACGCAGCGGAAAAAGCGAAAAAGGAATTGTCCGGCGTACTGACAACAACGATCTCGCTGCCGTTCATCACGGTTGCAGACGGCGTTCCTCAGCACCTTGAGATCAACCTGACTCGCGCCAAATTCGAAGAATTGTCCGCTTCCCTTGTAGAGCGTACGCTTGGACCGACTCGTCAAGCGCTCAGCGATGCAGGCTTGACAGCGAACGATATTCATAAAATCGTCCTTGTCGGCGGTTCCACTCGTATTCCTGCCGTGCAGGAAGCGATCAAGAAATTGACGGGCAAAGAGCCTCATAAAGGCGTAAACCCGGATGAAGTGGTTGCGCTTGGAGCAGCGGTTCAAGCCGGCGTATTGACCGGTGACGTTAAAGACGTCGTATTGCTCGACGTGACCCCGCTGTCCCTCGGTATCGAAACCGCAGGCGGCGTATTCACCAAAATGATCGACCGCAACACGACGATTCCTACAAGCAAATCCCAAGTGTTCTCCACTTATGCGGATAACCAGCCGAGCGTGGAAATTCACGTGCTGCAAGGCGAGCGCGAAATGGCAGCCGGCAACAAAACGCTGGGACGCTTCATGCTCGGAGACATTCCTCCTGCACCGCGCGGCGTTCCGCAAATCGAAGTTACCTTCGATATCGATGCCAACGGGATCGTAAACGTGTCCGCAACGGATAAAGGTACAGGCAAGAGCCAGAAGATCACCATCACGTCCTCCAGCGGCCTGAGCGACGCTGAAGTTGAACAAATGATGAAAGACGCTGAGCTTCATGCCGAAGAAGACCGTAAACGCAAAGAGCTGGTGGAGGCTCGCAACAATGCCGACCAACTCGTGTACACGACCGAGAAAACACTCAAGGACCTGGGCGACAAAGTCGATGCTTCCGAAGTGGAAAAAGCAAACGAAGCGAAAGACAAAGTGAAGAAGGCGCTTGAATCCGATAACCTGGAAGAGATTAACGCTTCGGTAGAGGAGCTTACTCAAATCGTACAGCAGCTGTCCGTGAAGCTGTATGAGCAAGCGGCACAAGAACAACAAGGTGCTGAAGGTGCCGAGTCCGGCGCTCCTAAGAAAGACAACGTCGTGGATGCAGATTACGAGGTTGTTGACGAAGATAAAAACAAAGGTTAATCTGAATAGATTGTATGGGAAGGTCAAAGCTGCGCATCTTCGCACTTTGGCTTTCCTTATGTAAAGAGTAATAAAGAGATTGGGGTGAAACCGTGGCTGATAAGCGTGATTATTATGAGGTGCTCGGTGTCGGCAAGGATGCATCGGACGATGAGATCAAGAAGGCGTACCGCAAAATGGCCCGCCAGTATCATCCGGACGTGAACAAAGCGGCGGACGCGGAAGCCAAATTCAAGGAAGTGAAAGAGGCTTACGATGTATTGAGCGATGGTCAGAAGCGTGCGCGTTATGACCAGTACGGTCATATAGATCCGAACCAAGGCATGGGCGGAGGCGGTTTCTCCGGTGATTTCGGCGGTTTTGGAGATATATTCGATATGTTCTTTGGCGGCAATGGACGCCGTGATCCGAACGCGCCTCAGCGGGGAAACGATCTGCAATACACGATGACGGTTGAATTCAAGGAAGCCGTATTCGGCAAGGAAACGGACATTACCATTCCGAGAACGGAGACATGCGATACATGTCACGGCTCAGGAGCGAAGCCGGGCACGCAGCCGCATACCTGCTCGGTGTGTAACGGCAGCGGGCAGCAGGAGGTCGTGCAAAATACGCCGTTTGGACGTATGGTGAACCGCCGCGCCTGCTCGAACTGTAACGGAACCGGGAAGATCATCAAAGACCGCTGCTCGACTTGTAACGGCAACGGCAAGGTGAAGAAACAGCGCAAGATTCATGTTCGTGTACCTGCAGGCGTGGATGACGGAGCTCAGCTGCGCATGACGGGCGAAGGCGAAGGCGGATTCCGCGGCGGTCCGGCCGGCGACCTGTATATCGTAATCCGCGTGAAGCCGCATGACTTCTTTGAACGCGAAGGGGACGACATTTATTGCGAAGTGCCGCTTACCTTTGCCCAAGCCGCGCTTGGCGACGAGATCGAGATTCCGACGCTCACCGAGAAAGTGAAGCTGAAGATACCGGCCGGCACGCAGACGGGGACTTTCTTCCGCTTGAAAGGCAAAGGGGTGCCGCGGCTGCGCGGTATGGGACAGGGTGACCAGCATGTCAAGGTTGTGGTCATTACGCCAAGCAAGCTCAGCGATGAACAGAAAGAGCTGCTTCGTCAATTCGCTTCGCTTGATGGCGAACAGACCCATGAACAGGAACAGTCCTTTTTTGACCGTGTAAAAAAAGCTTTCCGCGGTGATTAATCCACGATAGGGGTAATTCCCTCATAGCATAGCAAAATAGCAAAAAGCAGCAGGCTCTAAAGGTTTCCCTACCTTTGGCCTGCTGCTTTTTGGTTTGTGGCAGAAGAAGCAGCAGGGATATCCCACTGCTTTACAGGTTCGTATCGCTCAAGAATAAAAGGTTTGACAATGAAGCAACCTAGGATAGTTCCATCTCGGAAGATGCAATCTTGAATAGGAAATGCAGGTGAATGAAGTGGCAGAGAAAAACATATTGGCTTATTTCAAAAGTCCGGAAGAAGCCCGGCATGCGGCCCGCAAATTGCAGTCGCTGCGCGTTGCCGATATGTCCATCGACCGGTTTAGCGCCGATCCCGGCGGGGAGCTCAACAATCCGATGAATCCGTTGACAGGCAACATCGCAAGCTTAACAACGATGACCTTAAATGCGGATATTTCGGGGCCGGGGGCCGGAATTCTCGGAGCTGCGGACCCATCGGCCAGCGGGATGAGCACCGGCGGTGAGGATGGAACCGAAGGCCGGGATATTTTGCTGACGGTTGTACTGGACGAAAGCGTCTTCCCGCAAGCCATGCGGTTAATCGAAGAATCCGGCGGCATGATTTAAGGTTCCAGTCGCCGCTCTGAGTGTTTATATCGGAAAGGAGAATAACACCCATGATGAGACGCGTAAAAAAAGGGAAGATCTCGAGCAAAACCGAGAAGATGATTGCGCTGCAGTCTGCCAAGGCGGAGGATGTTGAGTTTTCGGCTATGGAAGCCGATCACGATGATGTGGAAGCGCTTCGCAGAAGCGAGGCAGCGGATGAACGCCAATTGAAGAAAATTTTGGATGAAACCAGCAAAAATGTAGATTAATCGCTACCGATGTGGAATGTGGAAAAGCCCTCTTGCCTTCTTTTAATGGAGGTTATAGCAGGGCTTTTTTGAATTTGATGAATGACTTTGAAAAGTTTTCATGGTATTTTAGTGCAAACTTTGTATCCGGGGTCCTCAATATAGTACAATGATACTTACGTATGAAAGAGGAGGAACAATTGCACATGTTATGGCGTGAATTAACGATACATACCACGGAGGAAGCCGTGGAGATGATTACGAATTTCCTGCATGAAGCGGGAGCCGGGGGCGTTTCGATCGAGGAGTCCGGTACTACGAACAAAAAGCGGGACACCTCTCTGGGACAGTGGTTTGACGAGATCGTTCCGTTTAACGATATTCCTGAAGGCCAGGCCGTCATCAAAGGTTACTTCGACGAGACGGTGACGCTGGAAGCGATCCGCGATGAAATAACGCCGCGCGTCAATGAGCTGAAGGAATTCGGTATCGAAACGGGCGAAGTGCGGTATGAGATGAAGACGGTGGACGAGAATGATTGGGCTACGGCCTGGAAGCAGTATTTCAAACCGATCCGCGTCTCCGACAGGCTGACCATCAAACCGACGTGGGAAGAGTACACCCCGGAATCCGAGCACGAGTCCATCATCGAGCTGGACCCGGGCATGGCCTTCGGCACAGGAACGCATCCGACGACTTCGTTATGCTTGCGTACATTGGAGATGGTGATCAAGGGCGGAGAGGAAGTCATCGATGTCGGGACAGGCTCAGGCATACTCTCCATCGGCGCAGCGCATCTGGGCGCTTCACGAATTCTGGCTCTTGACCTCGATCCGGTCGCGGTATCCAGCGCGACGGAGAACACCCGCCTGAACGGCCTGGAAGACCGGATTACGGTGAAGGAAAGCGATCTGCTCTCCGTACTCACGGATTCGTCCGATGACTCGGATCTGGGCGTGACGCTGCCGGTACAAATCGTGGTGGCAAACATCTTGGCCGAGGTTATTCTGCTGTTCGTGGACGACGTATACCAGGCTCTTCAGCCGGGAGGGGCTTATATCGCTTCGGGCATTTACAAGAACAAGGAAGAGATCGTGGAGAAGGCATTGATTGCTTCCGGTTTCGAAATTGCGGATATTTGCCGCGAGGATGATTGGGTTGCATTCGTGGCGAGGAAGAACTGATTATGGATTTTTTGGACCAACTGCTATTTTACCCGTTGGAGCAGCTTCCTTTTTACCTGATTGCTTTGATCATCGCATTTACCGTGCATGAGTTCTCGCATGCCTATTTTGCCAATAAATTCGGAGACCCGACGGCCAAGCTGCTGGGCAGGGTCACGCTGAATCCGGCGGTGCATTTCGATTTTCTGGGGATTCTTCTTCTGCTGATTGCAGGTTTCGGCTGGGCACGGCCGGTGCCGGTCAATCGGGAGAACTTCAGCAACCCGCGCCGCATGAGCATCATTGTGGCTGCGGTCGGTCCGCTGAGCAACCTTCTCTTGGGAATACTGGGGGCGCTCATTTATGCCATTTTGTATCAAACAGGGATGATTCCTCCTGTCGGATTAACCAAGACGGATCAAGCGGTGCATTTGTTCTTTAATATTTTTATATTGCTCAATTTCTTTCTATGCCTGTTCAATCTGGTTCCACTGCCTCCGCTGGACGGCTACCGGATTCTGGAGAATGCGCTGCCGCCGCGTCTTAGCGCGAGGATTCAGAAGTTTGAGCAATGGTCGATCCTTTTCTTCCTGTTGATCATACTGTTGCCTGTGTTCCAGGATTATACGATCAAACCCCTGTACGATGCGGCACATGCACTGTCTTCCAAATTTTTGGACATGTTCATTATGATGACCGGCGGTTACCGGCTCTGATTTACTCTGGTCAGTTTGCGCGAAAAGTTGTATGATGGGGTTTGGCGATTTTTGAGTTAGGTGAGGATAGAGATGCAGCGATATTTTGTGACTCCCGCACAATTCGAGGGAGACCGTGTTGAGATTACGGGCGACGATGCCCGTCATATTGCCAAGGTCATGCGAGGCAGGCTTGGCGATAAATTGATCGTGAGCGACGGGGTATCCCGCGAGGCCTTGATGGAGATTGAGCGCATCGATGCAGGCAGCGTGTTTGCCGTTGTGATTGAACCCATGGAGATGTCGCAGGAACCGCGTCTGCAAGTGAGCATTGCCCAGAGTTTGCCGAAAGGCGACAAGATGGAGACCGTCATCCAAAAGTGCACCGAGATCGGCGCGGTGTCCTTTGTTCCCTTCCTGTCGGAAAGAACGATCGTTCAGTACGATGCCAAAAAGGAAGGAAAGCGGCTGGAGCGCTGGCGCAAAATCGCGAAGGAGGCGGCTGAACAGGCGCATCGCAACCGGATTCCGTCTGTTGAACAGCCTCTGACGTGGAAAAATCTGCTTGCAGCGTTTTCCGGCTATGATGCCGTATATTTTTGTTATGAAAAAGAGCAGGGCTCCCAGCTGAGGGACGTGCTGAAGCCTTTTGCAGAGCAGGCGCTGCGTGAATCGGCCAAGCCTGCCAGCTTGCTGCTGGTCGTTGGGCCCGAGGGCGGCTTTACGGAAGAGGAATGCCGAGCGGCCGAAGCTGCGGGAGCCGTAGCCGTTGGACTCGGAAGGCGGATCCTTCGCTGCGAGACCGCCGGCATGACGGCGCTGGCCTGCGCACTATACGAATCTGGAGAAATGGGGGGCGTTTGAACATGCCATCCGTAGCGTTTTATACGTTGGGTTGCAAAGTCAATTTTTACGATACCGAGGCCATCTGGCAATACTTCAAGAATGAAGGCTACGACCAGGTGGACTTCGAACAAACCGCTGATGTTTATTTGATTAACACCTGCCACGTTACCAACACAGGGGATAAGAAGAGCCGCCAGATGATCCGGCGCGCGGTTCGCCGAAATCCCGAGGCGATCGTGGCCGTAACGGGCTGTTATGCCCAAACCTCGCCAGCGGAAATTCTGGATATCCCGGGCGTGGATCTTGTCATCGGGAACCAGGATCGCGAGAAAATCATGGATTTCATTCATGACATCGAAAAGACGCGCCAGCCGATTAACGCCGTGCGCAATATCATGAAGACCCGGGTATTCGAGGAAATGGACGTACCGGATTTCGCGGAACGTACTCGCGCATTTCTGAAAATTCAGGACGGATGCAACAACTTCTGCACGTTCTGCATCATCCCTTGGTCCCGCGGTTTGTCGCGAAGCCGTGATCCGAAGAGCATCATCAAGCAGGCGCATCAGCTGGTCGGAGCGGGTTATAAGGAAATCGTGCTGACCGGTATCCACACCGGCGGATATGGGGATGATCTCGAGGATTACAGATTGTCCGATTTGCTGTGGGACCTTGACCGGGTTGACGGTTTGGAACGGATCCGCATCAGCTCCATTGAGGCAAGCCAGATCGATGAGAAGATGCTGGACGTGCTGAACCGCTCCAGTAAAATGTGCCGCCATCTTCACATTCCGCTCCAAGCGGGGGATGATACGGTACTGAAACGGATGCGCCGTAAATATACGACGGAAGAGTTCTATAACAAGATGGGCCTGATTCGTCAAGCGATGCCGGATGTGGGCATTACGACGGACGTCATCGTCGGCTTCCCTGGCGAAACGGAGGAAATGTTCCGGAACGGATATGACCTGATGAAGGCGATTCAGTTCTCGGAAATGCATGTATTCCCGTATTCGAAGCGTACCGGCACGCCGGCGGCACGAATGGAGGATCAGGTGGACGAGGAAGTGAAGAATGCGCGTGTGCACGATCTGATCGACTTGTCGGAGCAGCTCCAGCTTGCTTATGCCGAGCGTTTCGTGGGCCAGATTCTGAACGTGATACCGGAGCGCGAATACAAGGGTGCTCCCAAAGGCGGAAAGATGCAGGGTTACAGCGACAACTACCTGCAGCTTGTATTCAACGGATCGCCTGATCTCGAAGGCAAGCTGTGCCGCGTAAAAGTAACCAAAGCCGGTGTAAATGAATGCGAGGGCGAACTCCTCAGCGTCATGGATCATGGATTAAAGGCAGCTGCCCAGTAATATTCCATAGCGGCCATACCAGACAAGGATTTCATTTCCTGGCTACCGGAAGTGGAGTCCTTGTTGTACATGAAGGAGGAACAGGACATGGCATATACACAAATTTCCGCGGGCGGCGTTGTATACCGTTATCATGAAGGGGCGCTTCAGATCCAGCTCATTTTGGACCGTTATGGAAAAACCTCGCTTCCCAAAGGCAAGATGGAAGCCGGTGAATCCGTCGAGCAGACGGCTCTCCGAGAAATACGCGAGGAGACAGGTATAGTCGGATCCATCACTTCTCCAGTGGACATTATTGCATATAAATACCATCATCCCGAATTCGGCCAGGTCGACAAGGAAGTTCACTACTACCTGGTTAAGGCAGAAGGAGGCATCCTAAAACCCCAAATCGAGGAAATCAACGGGGTGGACTGGTTCGAGCCTCTTGCCGCATGGAGGAAGCAGCGGAGCAACGGGTACAATAACAACGATATCATCCTGCGTAAAGCGCTGATGCTGCTTGAAGTCGCTATTCCGGCGGATGAAGATATGAAATTTTAGGACTGCAACCGCTTATTCCAGAAAGGCAGATAGCATAGAGGTAGCGCGATCAGCGAGCATACGATGTTAAACAGGGTTTGCGCATGGGCGATTTGTCCGGCCGGATCTGCGGCTAACCATCCGGATACGGCGGTTAATCCCGCTGTGAACGGAATAAAGAGCAGGACTCCGCCGATATTAAGCCCCAAATGGGACCAAGCCACGAATCGTCCGGCACGGCTGCTGCCAATCGCTGCGATGAGCGCCGTCACGCAGGTGCCGACATTGGAGCCCAGCACGATCGCGACGCCGATCTCGGGAGGCAGCGCTCCGCTGGCAGCGAGCCCCATAGCCATGGCGATGACGGCGGCGCTGCTGTGCATCAAAGCCGTCAGGATCGCACCGGCTGCAATGCCCCAGAGGACGCTTTGCGAGGCGTGGTCAAGAAACCATTGGAACAACCCGAGGCTTTGAAGGGTCGGCCCAATGGATTGCATGATTTGTATCGCGAGCAGCACCAGCGAAAATCCGGCGACAGCGAGGCATAAAAATTGGCTGCGGATCAACTGGTTTTTTAACTTGTCGTGACTCGCAGGTACGCGCTCGCTGACAAGAACGGCTCCGACCCACAGCATCAGCGAGAGGACAAGCAGAGGCATGGCGGCTTGTCCGATCTGCAGGCTGATGAGTTCGGTGGTTACCGTCGTGCCGATGTTCGTGCCGAGAATAACGCCCAAGGTACCGGACAGGCTTAACAATCCGGCATTGGCAAAGCCTATCGCCAGCACGGTTACGGCGGTGCTGCTCTGCAGCAGGGCCGTGACCGCCGTGCTGGCAATCATGCCTTTCAGGGGCGTGGATGTCGCTTTATGGAGCCACTTATGCAAGAGCGGTCCGGCCCAGCGTTGGAGGGCGACCTCCATGACCTTCATGCCGAACAGAAACAGGACAAGACCATAACAGACGGGAAACCAGAGCGTGGATAGCATGATGTTCTCCTTTTTGTAAAATAAGGTGGGAGCGGAGTTTCCAGCAAAGCCGAAAGTCATCGATCATCGCAAGAAAACGATCTCTTCACGCGGTCGGGTAACTGTGAAAGCACGTCGGTCGACGTTTTTCTTAATTACGTATATGACCCTTGGCGGACATGCATGCCTATTGCAATAAACCAGGGGATAACTTTAAGGAGTGAAATACAGTGCCATCGGTTATTTTGGAGCGCAGTCGAAAAAAGAGACTGGAGCAGGGGCACCCTTGGGTGTATAAAAGCGAGATTGCTTCTGTCGAGGGCGAGCCCGAGCCGGGCGATATCGTATCGGTGTTCAACCACCAAGGCCGTTTTCTTGCCTCCGGGTATTACAATCCGTTATCACAAATCACCGTGCGCACCGTTTCGTATGAGCCGGTCGAGGCGATGGACAAGGCTTTTTTCGCAGCCAGATTCCAGGAATGCCTGAAACACCGGGAGCGGTTTATCGGAGACGAGAATGCTTACCGGCTGGTATACGGCGAGGCTGATTTTCTGCCGGGGCTGATCGTGGACCGTTTTGCCGACGTGCTGGTCGTGCAGCTACTGACGCTGGGCATGGATCGATGCCGTGCGGACATCGTGGAGGCGCTTGTCGAAGTGGTACAGCCGAAAGGAATTTACGAGCGCAGCGACGTTTCCATCCGGGAACTGGAAGGGCTGGAACAGCGCAAGGGAACTCTTTACGGGGAGTGTCCCCGCCACGTCATCGTGACGGAGAACGGCTTGAAGATCAAAGTGGATATCGAAGAAGGTCAGAAGACCGGATATTTCTTTGATCAGCGGGAGAACCGGGCATCCATCAAACCGTTAATGACCGGTTGGGGAAGCCGCAGCGGGATTACGCTTCAGCCCGTGGAGCGGGATGGCGAGACGAAGACCCTGCCGGTGAACAAAAGCGGAAAAGAAGTTACGTTCCCGTATTGGGACGGCGCAACGGTGCTGGAATGCTTTTCGCATACGGGCAGCTTCACGCTGCATGCATGCAAATACGGCGCCAAGAAAGTCACCTGTCTCGACATATCGGAGCATGCCATCGAAAGCGCCAAAGAGAACGTGGAATTGAACGGATTCCAGGATCGCGTGGAATTTGTGGTGGATGACGCCTTCCAATATTTGCGCAGCCAGGTAAAGGGTTTGGAAGAGCGCGAGCTGCGTGCCCAAGGGGACCAGAAAGTGGATACCTCGAAACCGTTGACCGCGGGCGGGGGGCGATCCTGGGACGTGGTCATTCTGGACCCGCCGGCGTTTGCCAAAACCAGGTCGGCCGTCAAGGGGGCTTGCCGCGGGTACAAGGACATCAACCTCCACGGCATGAAGCTGGTCAACGAGGGTGGATATCTGGTTACGGCAAGCTGCTCGTACCATATGCGGCCGGATTTGTTCCTGGAGACGATCCAGGATGCGGCGAAGGATGCCGGCAAAATTCTGAGATTGGTGGAATGGCGTGCGGCCGGCAAGGACCATCCGCAAATTCTCGGGGTCGACGAGGGACATTATTTGAAATTCGCCGTCTTTGAAGTGCGCAGCAAATCAAAACTGTAGACACCCCAGTTTGGCGGTTCATGTAAAGGATCTTGCAATGGTGGATAACCACGATGGCAGGGTCCTTTTTTATATGTCCGAAATCGTTGGGAATGGGAATGAAATCCAAACGTATGTTCCACCAATCAGGACTTATGTTATACTAGTAATCAGCATCTTTTTTGATAGGGTCGAACCATCACGCAAGATTTGACATACATTTTTGATCTTGAACTACTAGATTCAAAGGGCATGATTTCACCTGATAAGCAGCTGGTTTTGAAGGTGAATGAGTCTCTTTCGGCAAGATGTAAAGGAGGCATAGCATGGGCGTTCAATTTGTTATCGGCAGGTCGGGCAGCGGCAAGAGCACGTCGATCCGCCAAGAGATGATCGAACGGTTGGAGCATAATCCCAAGGGGGATCCGATGATCCTGATCGTTCCGGAGCAAGGGTCCTATGAAGCAGAGCACGCGCTCGTCAATGCGGGAGGCATTCGCGGAATGATGCGCGCGCAGGTGCTTAGCTTCCGCCGTTTGGCTTACCGGGTCATGCAGGAAACCGGCGGAGCCGCGAAAGTGGCGATCAGCGAGGAAGGAAAGCGTATGCTCCTGTATAAAATTCTGCGGAGGCGCAAGGAAGAGCTCCACATGTTCGGCGCCTCGGGAGAGCAGCATGGCTTTGTCGGCAAGCTGAGCGAGCTGTACACGGAAATGAAGCGCTATTGCATTGACGCCTCATGCGTGGAGGAGCAGCTGGGACAGATGGTATCCGGCTCCGGGAATTCACCGATGCTGCGGCGGAAGCTGGAGGACATCGTGACGGTCTTTCGCGATTTCGAGCTTGAAATTTCACGGTTTTACATGGATGAGGAAGACACGCTGGTCTCATTGGCTGAGGGTGTGACCGAATCGGAATATATCAAGCGTGCCGACATCTGGATCGACGGCTTCCACGGCTTTACGCCGCAGGAGTACCGGGTGCTGCGGGAGATCATCGCACACGCCAAGCGTGTGACGATCGCGCTGACGCTGGATAAGCCTTACAAGAACGGGACGGTTCCGCATGAGCTGGATCTCTTTCATCCTACTGCGGTGACGTACATAAAGCTCAAAGGGATTATCGATGAGATCGGGCTGGAGGCGGAGCACCGCATTCTTCATCCCGATGTTCTGCCGCGGTTTCAGGAATCTTCCATGCTTGCCCATCTCGAGCGCGGTTATGATCGGAAGAGACGCTGGGCGGAACCGGATGAAGGCCCAGACACAGCGAGCAGTCCAAACCGCGGGAGGAAAGGTCTGCTTTTACACGCTGCCAGCCATCGCCGGGCCGAAATCGAAGGAGCTCTGCGCGAAATGCTGCGGCTGGCACAGGAGGAAGGGGCAAGATACCGCGAAATGGCTGTTTTCGTCCGGAATATGGGGGACTATGAGCATCTGATGGGTCCTTTGTTCAGGGAATACGGCGTTCCTTATTTTCTCGATCAGAAGCGGAGCGAGCTTCACCATCCGCTGGTCGAGTTCATTCGCTCTGCGCTTGATGTCATCGGTCGCCGGTGGCGTTATGAGGACGTATTCCGCTGCGTGAAGACGGATCTGCTGCTGCCGCTGGACGGTTCGCTTACCCGTGAGGACATGGATCGTCTGGAAAACCATGTGCTGGCCTCCGGGATCCAGGGCACGCGCTGGACGGATGGCCGTCCCTGGAAGGGAATTCCGAGCCTCTCTTTAGAAGAGGGGGAAAGCGAGATCCGCAATCAGGACGGCATGGCCGCGATCGAGTACGCCAGGAAGGTGATAACGGAACCGCTGCATGCGTTCGAGAAGCGGATGAAAAAGGCTGCGAGCGCGATGGATCAGAGCACCGCGGTCTATCGGCTGCTGGAGGAGTGCGCTGTGCCCGAGAAGCTGGAGCTGTTAAGCCGGGCTGCACTGGATGCCGGGCGCCCTGAGGAAGCCCGGGAACATCGCCAGGTATGGGGAGCCGTGCTCGGCCTGCTCGACCAAATCGTCGAGATGATGGGCGCGGAGAAGCTAAGCACCGAATTGTTTACCGGCGTGCTGGGTACGGGACTTACGGAAATGAAAATGGCTCTTGTGCCTCCGTCTCTGGACCAGGTGCTCATCGGCAGCATGGACCGGACGCGGACGGGCGGGGTGAAATATGCTTTTCTTCTCGGCATTAACGACGGCGTGCTCCCGGCCCAGTTCCAGGATGACGGCATCCTGACCGAGCCGGAACGAGTTCGTCTTGAAGACCGCGGGCTGGAGCTTGCCCCGAGCATATCCCGAAGACTGCTGGATGAACGGTTTCTGATCTACAATGCGCTGACTTCGGCCAGCAAACAGCTGTGGGTCAGCTACCCTGCAGCGGATGATGAAGGCAAGCCGTTACTGCCATCCGAGGTGGTGCGGCATCTGAAGCTGATGTTCCAGCTGGAAGAGGAGCCTTTGTTTCCAAGACCGCATGCCGGGCAATCGGCCCTTGAGCAGGGGGGTTATGCGGTCCGTCCGGGCAAGACGCTTGCTTATTTAGCGGGCCGGCTTCGCGACTGGAGGAATGGGGAGGAGATCCCGGATTTGTGGTGGCATGTTTACAACTGGTATGCGGAGCAGCCGGGTTTGCGGCCCCGCCTTACGACCATGCTCTCCTCCTTGTCTTACCGGAATGAAGCCCGGCCTCTCAAGCTGGAAACCAGCAGACAGTTGTACGGAACGAAGCTGCAGACAAGCGTATCCCGGATGGAGCGCTTTGTTGCCTGCCCGTTCTCCCATTTTGCCTCCCATGGCTTGAAGCTGAAAGAGCGGCAGCTGTACAGGCTTCAGGCTCCCGACATCGGACAGCTGTTCCATGCTGCCTTGAGCAGCATGGCCGTCAAGTTCCAATCGCAGCATCGAAGCTGGGGAGACCTGACCGCCGAGGAATGCCTTCGCGAAGCGGAAGCGACCGTGGATCGGCTCGCACCCATGCTGCAGGGTGAAATCCTGCTCAGCTCCAAGCGGTACGGCTATATTTCGCGCAAGCTTAAAAACATCGTGGGCAGAGCGTCGGTCATATTGGGAGAGCAGGCGAGGCGCGGCAAATTCGAGCCGATCGGCCTTGAGCTTGATTTCGGTCCCGGAAAGCCGCTGCCACCCCTGGCGTTTGAATTGCCGAACGGGACCAAGATGGAGATTGTCGGGCGCATAGACCGGGTCGACATGGCCCGAGGCGAGCATGGCATCATGCTTCGGGTCATCGATTATAAATCGAGCCAGAAGGATCTGCGGCTGCATGAGGTCTATTACGGCCTATCCCTGCAGATGCTGACCTATCTGGACGTGCTGCTGACGTTTGCGGAGGAATGGCTGGGCGAGCAGGCCCTGCCTGCGGGAACCTTGTACTTCCACGTGCATGATCCGGTATTGCAGTCCGCCAACGGCATGACGCCGGAGCAGGCGGCGGAGGAGCTGCTCAAGCGCTACAAAATGAAAGGCCTGCTCCTGGCAGACCGCGAAGCGGTGTCCCTCATGGATTCGTTCCTTGAAAAAGGGCACTCTGCCATCCTGCCCGTCGCCGTCAAAACGGACGGCAGCTTCTACAGCAGCGCGGCCGTGGCAACGCCTGACCAGTGGGAGACCCTGTTGTCCGCCGTGCGGGAGAACATGCTGAACATCGGCTCCCGGATCACAGGCGGCGATGTCGCGATTAAACCGTACCGGATACAGCAGGAGACCGCCTGCACGTTCTGTTCTTTCCGGCCGGTATGTCAGTTCGACGACGCGATTGAGGGCAGCGAATACCAGCTGCTGGGCAAACCGGGCAAAGATCAGGTGTGGGATATGCTTGGACATCCGAAGGGAGGAGAGAGCCGGTGAGAGAGATGATAGCAAAACCCGAGGGAAGCATGTGGAGCGACGACCAGTGGAAAGCCATTGCGATGTCGGGCGACGATATGCTGGTTGCAGCTGCGGCAGGTTCAGGGAAAACCGCCGTGCTGGTTGAACGGATCATTCGCAAAATCCTGGACGATGCCGCCGGGTTCAGCGTAGATCGGCTGCTTGTGGCTACCTTCACGAAAGCCGCCGCTGCCGAAATGCGGGGACGGATCCGGGAAGCGCTGGACCGTGAGCTGGACCGGGATCCGGACAATGAGCATATCCGGCGTCAGCTCGCTTTGCTTGGAAGAGCGTCGATTACAACGCTGCACTCCTTCTGCATGGAAGTCATTCGGCGATATTATCAGTTAATACCGCTGGATCCGGGATTCCGCATCCTGAACGAACATGAGGCGGATTTAATGCGGCAGGATATGCTGGAGGAGCTGTTCGAGGAGAAATACGGAGAGGCGGAGGGGGACCCGGAAAGTCGGTTTCTGCGCTTGGCGGACTGGTTCAGCGGCGAGCGAACGGACGATGCGCTGTACCGTCTCGTGCAGCGTCTATACGATTTCTCCCGCAGCCATTCATGGCCGTCACACTGGCTTAGGGAGACAGCCGCCGGCTTTCAGGTGGCCGATACGGAAGCCCTTGGTAACACGCCATGGGTCCAGAGCATCTTGGCTGATGCACGCTTGGCTTTGAACGGAGCGGCAGGGCTGCTGCAGCAAGCCAAGGCAATTGCCATGCAGCCGGGAGGGCCAACACCGTATGCGGACAATCTCGATGAGGACTTGCGAATGGTGGCTTCCCTGCTGGAGGCCATCGATACTTCGCCGTGGGAATCGTTGTACGGCATTTTCCGCGAGGCGTCTTTTGGCAAGCTTAAATCCGTTCGAAAGGATGAGGTGCTGCCGGAGCTGCAGGAGCAGGTCAAGGAACTGCGCGACAACGTGAAGAAAATCGTAAATGAGCTGAAAAATGCATTGTTCGGCCGTCCGGCATCGGAGTTTTTGCGGGAGCTTCACACGGCAGCGCCGCTGATGATGGAGCTGTCCGAGACGGTTATCGCCTTTGGCGAGCGATACCGGGAGGCCAAGGCGGCCAAAGGCATGGTCGACTTTAATGACCTTGAGCATTACTGCCTCCATATACTTCGCCATCCCGATTCCGTGCCGGGACATATGATGCCTTCCGATGCGGCGATGGAATACCGCGAGCAGTTTGATGAAGTGCTGCTGGACGAATATCAAGATACGAACAGCGTGCAGGAAGACATCGTACGATTGATCTCCCGGGAAATGCCGGGCAACCGGTTTATGGTCGGCGACGTGAAGCAGAGTATTTATCGGTTCCGTCTGGCGGAACCGGGACTGTTTCTCGATAAGTACAAGACGTTTTCTTCCGGGACAGGCACGTCCCAAACGGGCATCCGAATTGATCTGGCCCGTAATTTCCGCAGTCGGATGGAAGTGGTGGACGCCGTCAATTTGCTGTTCCGGCAGATCATGAACGAATCGGTAGCCGAGATTGCCTATGATGAACGGGCCGAGCTTGTATGCGGAGCTTCTTTTCCGGAACGGGAAACGAACGGAGGCGCGAATCCCTACATGCCCGAAATGCTGCTGATCGACCGTGCCGGAAAAGGTCCGGAGGAGCAGTCCGATGAATCGGCTTCCGAAGAGGACGGGGTTCAGCTTGAGGCTGAGGCGCTCGAAATGGAAACCGCCCAGCTGGAAGCCCGTGCCATTGCCCGCAAAATCCGCGAAATTACAGGCGAAAGCGGAAAGCCGCTCATGGTTTACGATAAAGGGTTGAAAACGATGCGGCCCGCCGGGTATGGAGACATGGTCATTTTGCTGCGCTCCGCCATGGTTTGGGCACCGTTAATTATTGAGGAGTTAAGGCAGGAGGGAATACCGGCATTCGGCGAGCAGAACAAGGGATACTTTCAGGCTACGGAAGTGGAGATCATCTTATCGCTGCTGCAGGTGATCGATAATCCGCGGCAGGACATTCCTTTGGCTTCGGTATTGCGCTCGCCCATTCTCGGATTATCCGAGGAAGAGATGGCACAGGTGCGCCTGTGCGCGAAAGGGACTTATTACGATGCGCTGAAGGCGGCGGTCTCGTTAAGCGTCGCGCCGCCGGTCATGGATTCGGCACGCCCTAGGGGCTTCGTCGACGGAAAATGGACGCCGGGCGCAGGACTGGAAGGCCTGGCCGAAGCCGCCGCCGGTCATGAACTCGTAGCAGGCAGCCATCTTTCGGATGCCCCGCTAACGGCGGAAGGCCATGCTATCGAAATATCGGCGGAGCTTGGCGCCAAACTTGGATTGTTTATGGATCGGCTGCAGCGCTGGCGGCAGGAAGCGCGTCAGGGAAGCCTGAGCGATCTGATCTGGGGGATCTACAGCGAAACCGGATATTTGGATTGGGTTGGCGGCTTGCCCGGCGGCAAGCAGCGTCAGGGCAATCTGACCGCCCTATATGACCGGGCCGTGCAGTATGAACAGGACACGGCCTCCAGAGGGCTCTTCCGTTTTCTGACCTTTATCTCGCGTCTCCGCGAGCGCGGCGGGGATCTTGGCACCGCCGGAGGCACAGAAAGCCAGGGCAACGCGGTGCGCCTGATGACCATTCACAAGAGCAAGGGCCTGGAGTTTCCGGTCGTGTTCGTGGCGGGATTGTCCAAAAATTTCAATCAACAGGATTTGAACGCCCCCTTCCTGATGCATAAGGAGCTTGGCTTCGGACCGAAGTTCGTGGATGAAGGCATGCGCGTAAGCTACCCGACGCTGCCAAACCTGGCGATTCGGCGCAGATCGCAGCTGGAGCTGCTGGCCGAGGAGATGCGGGTGCTCTACGTTGCGCTTACACGGCCGAAAGAGAAGATGATCCTGGTCGGCACGGTGAAGGATTTGCCGAAAAAGGTGTCCGCTTGGGCACAGGCCGATTTTAACCCGGAGCTGCTTCTGCCGGATTACGTCCTTGCCCGGGGACGGAGCTACCTCGATTGGATCGGTCCGGCCGTGATACGGCATCCGTCTGCGGGCCCGCTCCGCGGACAGGCGGGATTGCCGGAGGAGACGAGCTCGCGCGCGTTAGCGGCAGACCGATCGCAATGGATATTCTCGATTGAAACGCCGGAATCCCTGGCGCAGGGCATGACCGGCATGAGCGATGACGTTCAGGCGGACAGCGAAAATCGGATGATGAAGCTGAATGCCCTGCGCAGGCTCGAGCCTGTTCCGGAATCTGCGATTGCCGAAGCGGAAGAGGAGGGGACAGATGTTCAGCGGGCTTCCATCGATCAGCGGTTGTCGTGGAATTATCGTTATGAAGCGGTCAGTCAAATATCGGCCAAAACGTCCGTAACGGAGATGAAAAAGCTGCTTGCCCTGCAGGACAGCCCCTCCTTGGATTTGTTGGAGGAACGGGCCGTGAAAAGCCAGAGCAGGGAAAGTATCGACGCAAGCACCTCCTTCACGCTGAGCCTGCGGCGGCCGAAATTTATGGAGTCCACGAAGCTGACGCCCGCCGAGCGGGGAACCGTATATCATACCATCATGCAGCATCTGCCGCTTCAACGGCTGGAAGACGCTGCAGAACCGACAGCGGAGATCGAAGAGACCATCCGTTACCTGGTGGAAAAGGAGATCATCACCGGTGAGCAGGCTTCCGCGGTGGAAGCAGCCGAGATTAGCAGCCTTTTTGATTGCGACCTTGGAAAACGGGTGCTGTCAGCAGAAGATGTCTGGCGCGAGATGCCGTTTTCCTATGCACTCCCAGCGGCAGAAGCTTATCAGGGGCTGGCTTTTCTGGACCCGATATCGGAACACTCGGCCCAAGGATTGCCCGAGATGGAGCTGCTGCGGGACGAAACGGTGCTGATCCAAGGGGTTGTGGACTGCATGTTCAGGCATAACGGCCGCCTTGTGCTGCTTGATTATAAGACCGACCGGGTGCTGGAGCATCGCGGCGGCCTGACGGCCTTGGCTGACCAGTATCGTTTTCAGCTGGACCTGTATGCAAAGGCTTTGGAGGATATTTTAGGCGAACCTGTGCATGAGAAATGGCTGTACTTTTTTGATGGGGGACATGCCGTACAGGTATAACCCTTCGGTAAGTTATGTTTTGTTAGACGTTTGAAGCGGGAGAGGAGATTATCGATGCGTATTTTGCATACCGGGGACTGGCATCTGGGGCGCACGCTCGAAGGCCGAAGCCGGCTTGCCGAGCAGGAGCGCTTTCTGGATGAACTGGTTAAGCTGGCGGACGATCAGCAGGCGGACCTGATCCTCATGGCGGGGGATGTTTATGATTCCGTGAATCCGCCTGCGTCAGCCGAGCAGCTGTTTTACGAAGCGGCCGCCAGACTTACGGAGGGAGGCCGCCCCATGGTGGTCATTGCAGGCAACCATGATCAGCCGGAGCGGGTTGCATCCGTTACGCCGCTTGTTGCAGCCAGAGGCATCACGCTGATAGGGACACCTATCGCCGATGCAGTAACGGTTGCCACAGCCCGTACCGGAGAAACGGCCAAGATCGCAGCTCTGCCCTACCCGTCAGAGGCCAGGCTCAACGAGCTGTTATCGGTCGACGGGGATGAGGATCAGCTTCGCCGCGCCTACAGCGACAGAGTCGGAAAACTGATGAGGATGATGGCAAGGGAATTTTCTCCGCAGACGGTCAATCTGGCGATGAGCCATATCTATGTCCTTGGCGGCGTCGAGAGCGATTCCGAGCGTCCGATTCAAGTCGGGGGAGCGTACACGGTCGATCCGTCGGCGCTCGCTGTCGGCGCTGCCTATACGGCGCTGGGTCACCTGCATCGTTCCCAGGCTGTGAAAGGGGAGGGGATGATCCGCTACAGCGGATCTCCGCTGGCCTACAGCTTCTCGGAAGCGGGACAGGCGAAATCGGTGACCATGGTTGACGTATCGCCGGGAGGAGCTCCCGTGATTGAGGAGCTGTTTCTCAGCAGCGGCCGCCCGCTTGTCCGATGGAAAGCCAAAGGCGGCTTGGATGAAGTCTACCGCTGGCTGGATGAGGGGCGCGATCCCGAGGCCTTCATTGATCTGGAGGTATCCTTAACGGAGGCCATGGGGCTTGCGGATATTCAGCGGCTGCGCAAGAGCCGGGACGGCATCGTCCACATTCGTCCGGTATACCCGGAGATGGAAGCGTTGGAGCTGGAGAGCGAGCGCTCAAGGCTGCCGCTGCCGGAACTGTTCCGAAAGTTCTACCAACGGCAAACCGGGGGGGCTGAGCCTGAGGATCACCTGGTCGATTTGTTTCTGGAGCTGGTTGAGGAAGAGGAGTCTGAGTCTGACGGAACGGAGGTGAAGTCTTAGAATGAAGCCGATTTTGTTGAAGTTATCCGGACTGCAGAGCTACCGAAGCACGCAGGAGATTGATTTCGAAACGTTGTGCGAAACCGGGCTCTTCGGTATTTTCGGACCGACGGGCAGCGGGAAATCCACGCTGCTGGATGCGATTACCTTAGCCATGTACGGAAAAGTGGAGCGCGCGGTTAACGGAACCCAGGGCATCATGAACCACTCGGAGGACGGCCTGTCCGTCTCCTTTACGTTTGAGTTGTCTTCCGCAGCCGGGCTGGAGCGATACCGGGTAGAGCGCAGGTTCAAACGGGTTAATGAGCTTTCCATCAGCAATACGGTGAGCCGTTTCATTCGCGTTACCCCCGAAGGGGATCAGGTGGTGGCGGATAAATTGGCCGAGGTCACCCGCTGCGTCGAAGAGAAAATCGGGCTCAAAATGGACGATTTTACCCGGGCGGTCGTGCTTCCGCAGGGAAAGTTCGCCGAATTCCTTTCCCTGAAGGGGAGCGAACGCCGGCAGATGCTGCAGCGGTTGTTCCATTTGGAACGGTACGGGGATCAGCTTGCGATCAAGCTCAGCCGCCGTGTTAAGGATACGGAGGGTTCTCTGAAATCGGTCGAAGCGGAACAGCAGGGTCTTGGAAGTGCAGGCAAGGAAGCTTTGGCGGAAGCGACGGCGGTGCTGGAACATGCCAAGAAACACGCGATGCTTTCCCGCAATCATCTCCAAGCCGCCATGGAAGCCCATGAAGCAATGGGAAAAATTCGCGAGCTGGATATGGAAAAGCGGCGGCTGCAGGGGAAGCTGGACGAGCTTGCCCAGCATGAGGAAGAGATGCAGCGGTTGGAACGCCGCCTTGAGCTGACAGGGGCTGCGGCCGCCGTTCTCCCCGCGCTTGAGGCATGGCGCGAATCCGGCAAGGCATGGGATCAGCGGCGGCGGACTGCCGAAGGGCTCCTGGCGCAAGCCGCGTCCGCCCAGCAGGCAGCCGAGCAGGCTGTGAAGGCGGATGAAGCCGCCCAAGCTGCGCTTCGGGCCGAGGAACCGAAGCTGGTGCTTCGGGAGCAGCAGCTGGAGCAGGCCGTTTTATTGCAGCGGGAACGTGATGCATTACGGGAAGAACTGGCCAAGCTGGATGCGCAGCGAACGAAAGCGCGCCAAGAGCGCGAAGGGATAACCGCTCTGCTTCATAAGGAGCAGGAGCTGCTTGAACGAGGCCGCAGGCGGCAGGAGGAGCTGCAGGGCAAGCTGAAAGGGCTGGAGACCCGTTCAGGGGAGCGCCAGGCGCTTCATCTGGCGATGCAGAAGGTTCAAGCCCTTGAGGCTGTCCGCAGGCAGAAGCAAAAGTCCGAGCTTGAACTGAAATCGCAGGAGGGCAAGCTGAGGGAGCTCGAGGCCAGAGTGGGCACCATGCAGAAGCAGGAGCAGGAGCTGCAGCGCGACTACATACAGCTCTCCATGCAGGCTGACAGCTTGCAGCGTGACGCAGCCGAAGCATCGGCATTTGCCGATCGGATCGCCGCTGCCGCAGTCGAGGTAAGCCAGGCGATGAGCCGATCGCTTCGGGACAGACAGCTTCATGCGTTGTCCCTTTCGCTGGCCGCCGAGCTCCGGGAAGGCGAGCCTTGTCCCGTGTGCGGAAGTCAGCATCATCCGCAACCGGCCGTTTCGGCAGGACAGCCTGAAGAGACTTTGGATGAGGGCATGGACCGGCTGACGCGGATCACGCATCAAATTCAGGAAGCCAGATTGACCCTGCGGGGGCAGCATAACGAAGCGGAGTCGCTGGCGAGTCAATCGCGTTCGCAGATCGACACTTTCGCAGACGGCGAATTGATTGACGCGAGTTCCTTCAGGCAGAGCGGATCGATGGAAGCGGCGGTATCCGCCATGCCTGTCGCTGAAGGGCCGTATGACGCGGAAAAGCTTGCTTCGGATACAGCCTGGCTTATAGAAGCGGCTGATGTTCAAGCTGCTGCCATCGGGCAATGCCGAGCTGAAGTTTCCAAGGCACAACAGAGTCTTCTGGCATGTCGGCAGGAGCTTATGAAACAGAGCGCCGCGCTGGAGAATGGACAAGCGGCAGAGCACCAGATGCGGGATCAGTTAGCCGGATTGGAAATCGAAGCTGCGGACATTTTGGCTTCCTGGCAGGAAAGCAATCCGGAATTTCCTTTGGAAGAGGCAGCTGCCCGTTTTCAGCTCATGCAGGAGAAGGACGCGGAATCCGAATCGATTAAGGAAGGGCTCGAGCGCAGCGTTCCATTCATCGAAGAGAAAAAGGAGGCCGTCCTCCGCTTGGAGCAGCAGCTGCTTGAGCTCGAAAAGCTGCTGATTCAATGGGATGCGCAGCGGGAAGGAAAGGCGGATGGCCTGAAGGATAAAGAAGAGCGGCTTCAGGCTTGGATCGGAGACCGGTCGGCCGAGGAAATGCTGGGCGAGTGCAGGACCAGGATGAAGCTGCTGAAGGAGTCCGCGGAACAAGCTAGGAGCGAATGCAGGAAGGCAGAGGAGACGGCTCGGCATGCAGCCAAGGAAGCGGCGCTTGCGGAACAGGCGGAAATAGCCGCGCAGGAGCAGCACGGGGCTGCCAAGCTTGCCTGGAAGAACCAGCTGGCCGCCTCTCCGTTCGCTACGGAGCATGCCGTCATGGAAGCCTGCTTGACCCCGGAAGAAAGCGAACGATGTGCCCAGCTCGTGAAAGCGCATCGGGACGGGCAGCGGGAATGGACGCTGAGGCTTCGCGACGTCGAACTGAAGCTTGGCTCCCGCCCGTTCCAAGAAGAGGACTGGGAACGGTGCACAGCCGAGCTTCAGGCGGCCCGTGCATCCGATGAGGAAGCGCTGCAGGCGAGAGCCCGGGCGGAGCGGGATTTGGAAGACTTGAACCAGCGTCACGTCCGGTTCATGGAATTGGAAGAGCGGCGTCTAAACCTCCAGCGAGAGAGCGAGCGCTTGTCCAAATTGCAGTCCTGCTTGCGCGGCAACGCGTTTGTTGAATATATTGCGGAAGAACAGCTGATGCAGGTGAGCCAGTCGGCCTCCCAGCGTCTTCGCTATTTGACCAAGCAACGCTACTCGCTTGAGGTGGATTCCGGCGGAGGCTTTGTCATTCGGGACGATGCCAACGGCGGCGTCCGGCGTCCGGTATCCACTTTATCCGGCGGCGAGACGTTCCTGACCTCATTGGCCTTGGCTTTGGCGCTCTCCGCCCAAATCCAGCTGCGCGGGCAATATCCGCTGCAATTCTTTTTCCTCGACGAAGGGTTCGGCACGCTGGATCCGGAGCTGCTGGAGACGGTCATCACCGCGCTTGAGCGCCTCCATACCGATAAGCTAACCGTCGGCATCATCAGCCATGTGCCCGAGCTTCGGGCCCGCCTGCCGCGCAAGCTGGTGGTACAGCCGGCGGAACAGGCGGGTGCGGGATCCCGGATAACAATTGAATCGATGTAGCCGCAAAACACAAGGCGGTGTGATTTAAATCACGGAAACAGCAACAAGGCACTGTTATAGTACAGATAAGCCGACATATAGAAGAAGCACCGGGCTGGCGCTTGATCATGAGAGATTCCTTTCTTTTCCCTTGCTCTCGTGATGAAGCGCCTCCTTACTGGACAGCTGCGTTCCAGGGGTGCTTCTCTTTTTTTATATGGATCATCTTCCATCGATTGGACGCACTGCCCGTTTTCTTATATGATAAAAGCATGTACACGTATGAAAGGGGTAACCGCGAATGGATTGTGTTTTTTGTAAAATCGTAGAGGGTGAGCTTCCTTCCACGAAGATACTCGAGAATGATAAGGTGCTCGTATTTCAAAACATCAACCCGGAAGCGCCGGTTCATGTCTTGATCATTCCAAAGAAGCATATCGCTTCCATGAACGATATCGAGGATGAGGACCTGCTGCTGATTGGCGAGATGCACAAAGCGGCTAAAGAGGCCGCGGCCAAGCTCGGCATTGCGGAGAGCGGTTATCGGTTAATTAACAACTGCGGTCGCGATGGGGAACAAACGGTGTTCCACGTGCACTATCACCTGATGGGCGGACGCCGATTAGGCGCATTAACCGGCATTTCCCCGGCTCATACATAATTTCTTGCATAGGAAGAAATATATCAGCCTCGCAGCGCATGGCCGCCGCGGGGGTGTTTCAATTGCACGGACTATCGTAAATTAAACGCCCAAGGTTGACACCCTATTTCGGTTTGCCCTATAATGAAGTTTGATGAACCGTGTTAATGCTCTTGGACGGTCTGGTCGGAGGGAGGGAAAACTGGTGTCTGAAACTAAAGTTCGCAAAAACGAGACAATTGATGCTGCACTTCGTCGCTTCAAGCGTTCCATTGCTAAAGATGGCGTATTGGCTGAAGTGAAGAAACGCAAGCATTATGAAAAGCCAAGCGTAAAGCGCAAGAAAAAGTCCGAGGCTGCTCGTAAGAGAAAGTTTTAGGAGGATCTGAACTAGCATGAATCTTAGCGAACGATTGAACGAAGATATGAAGCAAGCGATGAAGAGTAAGGACAAGTTCAAACTCTCAACGATTCGAATGGTTCGTTCGACGATAAAAAATCTTGAAATAGATTTGAAACGAAGTTTGGATGACAACGAAGTGCTTGATATTTTTAGTCGTGAAATCAAACAGCGCAAAGATGCCCTCCAAGAATTTGAAAAAGCGGGACGCGACGATCTTGCCGCCGATGCAAAAGCAGAAATTGAGCTCCTTAGCGCCTACCTCCCGGAACAGCTTACTGAAGAAGAAATTAAAGTCATTGTACAGCAGACCATCCAGGAAACCGGTGCTTCTTCAAAAGCCGAGATGGGTAAAGTAATGAGCGCTCTCATGCCGAAAGTTAAAGGGCGTGCAGACGGAAAGCTTGTCAATCAAGTTGTTCAACAATTTCTGTAACAACATAAGTGAAACACCCCTTGTTTTCTCAAGGGGTGTTTTTTCTTTGCCGTGAAGGAGCAGGGCTTGGAGAAGCCGAAGCGCCTTGATCGATGGTTTTTTCCATGGATGGGCATACTTTTTGAAACGAAATCGTTTCTGGTTCGTATTAACTACCATATGAGTGCAAGTAGATACATATGCTTATGCAAGAGGCAGGCCGCTGAACCCGTTTTGTCGAAATGAGGGTAGGGGTGGCCGAATGAAGTCGAAAAGGAGGGGGAAAAATGAGTGGAAAGTTGTGGATGCGCAGATTTCTGACGTTAACGGCAGCCGTCGTGATGATGCTGATATCGATCGGAATGTATGCAGCACCGATGAAATCCGCGATGGCGGCTAACATCGGGTCGGTGTACGTCATTCCGGTGAAGCAGCCGATCGAACGCGGCTTAACCAGCTTTATGGAGCGCGGTTTTAAGGAAGCCAAGGAAATGGCGGCAGGACTCATCGTCCTGGAAATCGATACGCCGGGCGGTCTTGTCGACCAAGCGGGTGAAATTGCCACCCTGATGAAGGACAGCGAGATTCCGATCGTGGCTTACATTACGGGCGATGCGGCATCGGCCGGCAGTTACATCGCACTCAATGCAGACAAGATTGCCATGTCCGAGGGCAGCATGATTGGCGCGGCTTATATGGTGGATGCCAGAGGCAATCGGATCGAGGATGCCAAGCTGGTTTCCTGGTGGAAAAGCAAAATGGCAGGAGCTGCCGAAGCGGGTGGTCGAAACAAAGAAATCGCGATGGGCATGGCAGATATCAATCTGAAGGTCGACATGCCTGAAATCGGTTTGACGAAGCAGCCTGGAGAGATTATTTCCTTGACGCATGATGAAGCGCTGAAGACAGGTTATGCGGACACGATTGCGAACAGCACCGAAGAGGTCATCACATGGATGGACTACTCCAAGCAGGACGTATTCCGGATGGAGCCGACGTTTTCGGAGAAGCTGGCTACATTTCTTACGCATCCCGGGGTCATGACGCTGCTGTTGTTCATCGGTATCGCCGGCGTGATTATCGAAGTCATTGTTCCTGGATTCGGCGTGCCGGGGATTCTTGGCGTGGTTGCATTCGTGCTTTATTTCTTCGGCAACCAGGTGGCCGGATTTGCCGGTTGGGAGACCTGGCTGCTGTTTGTGATCGGTATCGTGATGCTGGCGATGGAGCTGTTTGTGCCAAGCTTCGGGATACTGGGCATCATAGGCTCAGCCAGCTTGATTGCCGGCGTCGTCATGGCGGCCTATAGCACCTCTCATGTTGCTCTGTCCCTCGGGGTTGCAGCGGCATCGGCCCTGGTGGCCATCATTGTGGTTGCCCTCGTATTCAAGGAACGGGGAGTATGGCGCAAGTTCATACTCAGTGACAGCTTATCGAAGGAACAGGGGTATGTTCCGAATGAAGACAGGGATGTGCTGATCGGCCTGGTTGGAACTTCGATTACGCCGCTTCGGCCGGCTGGAACGATGGAACTTGAGGGACGGCGCCTTGATGTGGTTACCCTTGGCGGATTCATCGATTCCGGCCGACCGGTCCGCGTCATCAAGACGGACGGCACCCGAATTGTGGTAGAGGAAGAAAAAGGGTGAACCTCTGCGCGGAATTGTGTAGTATTAAAAGAGCCCGTGTTTAAACGTTCTACGTGATGAAGGCAAATATTCAATATTGGAGGGTAAACGAATATGGAATTGGATGGTTCTTTGGTACCGATTCTTCTAATCGGGGTTGTCGCGATTATCCTGCTTAGCGTGTTTTTCAGTTTTTTCCCGTTAATGCTCTGGATCTCGGCGCTCGCTTCCGGCGTGCGCATCGGGATTATTACATTGGTGGCCATGCGCCTGCGGCGCGTAACGCCAAGCCGGATTGTGAATCCGCTCATCAAGGCAACCAAGGCAGGACTTGGTCTTAACATCAACCAGCTGGAGAGTCACTATCTAGCAGGTGGTAACGTAGACCGGGTGGTCAATGCCTTGATTGCAGCCCAACGTGCGAATATTCCGCTCGAGTTTGAAAGGGCTGCTGCGATCGACCTTGCCGGACGCGATGTACTGCAGGCGGTGCAAATGAGCGTTAACCCGCGCGTGATCGAAACGCCGGTAGTAGCAGCCGTAGCAAAAGACGGTATTGAAGTCAAAGTTAAAGCACGTGTAACGGTACGTGCCAACATTGACCGTTTGGTCGGGGGTGCTGGCGAAGAGACGATTATTGCTCGTGTCGGTGAAGGTATCGTAACGACGGTAGGTTCCAGTAATTCGCATAAAGATGTTCTTGAAAATCCGGACCTGATCTCAAGAACGGTTCTGTCCAAGGGACTCGACGCAGGAACAGCGTTTGAGATTCTGTCTATTGATATCGCGGACGTGGATGTAGGCAAAAACATCGGTGCTTACCTGCAGACCGAGCAGGCCGAAGCCGACAAGCGCATTGCCCAAGCGAAGGCGGAAGAACGCCGCGCTATGGCAGTAGCCCAAGAGCAGGAGATGAAGGCTCGCGTCGTAGAGATGAGAGCACGCGTCGTGGAATCGGAATCTCAAGTTCCGCTGGCGATGGCAGAAGCGCTTCGCAGCGGCCAGCTGGGCGTGATGGATTATATGAACCTGAAGAATATCGAAGCCGATACGCAAATGAGAGGTTCCTTCGGTAAGATGGGTGAGAATAATGACAACTCCGGAGACAACAAAACCAAGTAACCACGATGAGGTGAGCCTATAGTGAGCTGGTTAATCGAAAATTTTTACATTGTAGCTGTTATAGGCTTCTTCATTATCTCCGCCCTCGGAAGAAGGGGAAAGAACCCCGAGGAGGGGAAAAACCCTCGTATGCCATCCTTCGGCGGCGAAGGGGACCGTCCTGCAAGACCGGGGCAGCAGCGGTCACAGCGGCCTGAAGCAAGACGGGTACAGACGGCTCCACAAGTCTCCCGTCCGCCTGTTCAGGAAAGCACCCGGATCGAGCGGTTGGATGAAGAAGAAACGGATACCGGGAACGGATACTCTCTTGAACATCAAGAGATTGATCGAGCGAGACGTGAGGAAGAGATGAGGTTCCACCCTGACAGCATAGATCATAGAATCGAGATGATGGAGAAGGACTTGAACCGGATTCACTCTAATTTGAATCGGATGACCATCGCTTTACCTGAAACTGTTGTCGAAAGCCAAGATGAAGATCGCGAACAGACTAGGAGCAGTCGATCGAATCTTGCAGAACAGGCTCGAAACGGCATTGTTTGGGCCGAAATTTTGGGACCCCCGCGTGCCAAACGCTCCATGAACTCTCGCCGGTAATCTTCGGACGCTTTGAGGGGTTTCAGAAACTAAGATTGGGTGAGTTTTACGAAATTGGCTGCTGTTAATAGATTCATAGAAGCGGGAGACCGCCTCGTCAGATTTTTGACGGGGCGGTCTTTTTACTTTTCATCTCATAAAACGGCTGCCTGGGGCATAAGGTGTACAGTACAGGAAGGGGGAAAGTCTCCATATGTCCCGCATCAGCCGCAAGCTGCAGAAATGGACCCAAGAAATGCTTGATTTGCCACAGGACCTGTTATTTGATTTACCGCGGTTGACCCTGATTGGCAATAAAGAGCTGCATATCGAAAACCATCGCGGAGTCCGGCATTTTTCCGAGGAACGACTTGTGTTGTCATTAACGCAAGGTTCTTTGGAGATTTCCGGGACCGGGCTTGCGATTCAGGCCATTCAAAGCCACGAAGTGACCATCATTGGCACCATTCATAATATTCAATACATAGGATTGGGGGAGAAACCGTGAAGATTCCGACGATGATCCATCTTCGAGGATATTTGAAGCTCGCCGTTCGCGGTGAGCATGTGGAAGCATTCATCAATTCATTGGCGGAGGCCGGGATCCCGGTTTGGGACGTAACACCGACAGCGGCGCATTCAGCAGAGTTTAAGCTGCTGCTGAAAGATTTCAAAGGGCTCCGTCCGCTGTTAAAACGGACAGGCTGCCGTACGCGCATCAAGGAGCGGTTTGGTTATCCTTTTCAAGCACGACGTTTGTTCAAACGCAAAGCTTTTGTTATCGGCGTCGTTGCGTTTTTTATGATTCTGCTGACGCTTTCGTCCATGGTATGGAACGTGGAGGTCGAGGGCAATGAAACGATTGCGTCGGAAGATGTACTGGATGCGGCCAAACAGGAGGGCATTTATCCGTTTCAATGGATATTTAAGCTGCAATCGATGGACAAGCTGTCCGGCAATTTGACCGTCCGTCTTCCGGGAACCTCTTGGGTAGGGGTGGAACGCAACGGGACGCGCATACGCATTCAGATCGTCGAGGCAGCCGTGCCGGAGAAACCGCCTCTCCAGAGCCCAAGGCATCTGATCAGTACCCAGGACGCGGTAATTACTCAAATGTACGCAGAGAAGGGGGTTCCTAAAGTAGGGATCAACAGCCGCGTGAAGAAGGGCGACATTCTGATCTCCGGGGTTCTTGGGGATGAGGAGAATTCGGAGAGAGTCGTAGCCAAAGGGGAAGTAAGGGGCCTGGTATGGCATGAATACGATATCGAAATTCCGTTGGTAAAAACGCATAAGGTCTATACGGGCGAAGGAAAGAAGCGCTCCTATATCGTGTTCGGGGATCGTGCCGTTCAGTTGTGGGGCTACGGGGAGATCCCGTATTCGCAGCAGGAGACCCTGACCTTCTATGATCCGCTGACTTGGAGGACGCGCGTGCTGCCGCTCGGCTGGATGACGGAAAAAATCATGGAGGTCACCGAGGTCCAGCGGACCATTACCGAGGATGAAGCCAAAAAAGAGGGAATCGAGGGGGCGCGCCGTGATATTTTGGCGAAATATGGGACCGATTCAAGATTCGTAAGCCAAAAAATTTTGCATGATAAGAAAGAGAATGGTAAAGTTTATATGAAAGTGCTTTTTGAGGTGGAAGAGACCATCGCGAAAGAACTTCCCATAGTATACGATCAAGGAGAATGAGGCTATTTGTCACAGCAAACGACCAGCATTCAAATTTTACTTCAAAGCGCGTCAGAAGGTCTGTCCTTATTCGGACCACAAGATACATTTCTAAAATTAATCGAAAAAGAGATTCCTGCGACGATCGATTCACGGGAAGCCGTCATCACGATTCGGGGACAACATCGAAATGTGGAGAGTCTTCAGCAGCTGTTTGAAGTGCTGCTCCAGCTTGTGCGCAACGGCTACATTTTGACCGAGCGCGATATTCTTTATGCTGTAGAACTTGCCAAGGATCTGAGAGCCGATCAGCTGCTGGATCTGTACAAGGGCGAGATTACGACAACCTTCAAAGGTAAGCCTATTCGAGTAAAAACCATCGGCCAGAAGCACTATGTGACCACCATCAAGAAGCGGGACATCGTATTCGGCATCGGTCCTGCCGGAACAGGGAAGACCTATTTGGCCGTCGTTCTGGCCGTAGCCGCGCTGAAGGAAGGATCCGTCAAAAGGATCATTCTGACAAGGCCCGCAGTGGAGGCCGGAGAGAGCCTGGGCTTCCTGCCTGGAGACCTGCAAGAGAAGGTTGACCCTTATCTGAGACCTTTGTACGATGCCTTATACGACGTTATGGGCCCGGATCAAACGGCCAAGGCGCTGGAGCGCGGGTTGATCGAAATCGCGCCGCTCGCGTACATGCGCGGACGGACGCTGGACGACTCGTTTATTATTTTGGATGAAGCACAGAACACCACGCCGGAACAGATGAAGATGTTTCTGACACGGCTCGGATTCGGTTCGAAGATGGTCATTACAGGGGACGTGACCCAGATTGACCTGCCGCGGGGGAAAAAATCAGGACTTATCGAAGCTAAAACGATATTAAGCGGAATTGAGGAAGTCGGATTCGTCTATTTCGCCGAACAGGATGTTGTACGTCATTCCTTAGTACAAAAAATCATCGTCGCTTATGATAAAGCAGCAGAAAACCAAGATTAAAGGGGATTGTCGCAATGGCCTCCAAAGAACCATCGACGGACAAGTCCATGTGGAGTAAAAACAGCGGATGGAAATATAGCGTGGCAACACGCTATATTCTGTTTCTGCTGCTTGCTTTGCTCTTTTATATCAGTCTAGCATCCAAGCTTTTGCCGGAACGCTATGACATCCAGGTCAATACGAAAAGCGAAAAGAATATCGTGGCGCCCGTTCAAATCGAGGACAGCAAGGCGACGCTGAAGGCACAGGAGGCGGCGGCGGAGAACGTCCAGCCGATTTACCCTCTCGTCCCGCTGCGGAACGACGTTCTGGTTACGCAGATCCTTGACCGCATTGAACGGTTGAACCAGGACGTGGATATCAGCTCCGCCGAAAAGGTGGAAATTTATCGCAAAGAAATTCCGCGGATGGCCAGAGAATTCGTGCAAAATTTCGTGTCGGCCAACAGCACGAATGAAGCCTACTCCAAAGAGCTGCTTCAGGAAATGCAGCGGGTTATCGAAGAACAAACCTATCGGATTCCCGAGGAAACGTTCATTAAGATACCGCGGTTGAATTCGGAAGATATTATCCAGATGAAGCCCGTAGCCCGCGAGATCGTCTCCAGGCTGATGCTGAACGAGATCGTGGATGCCGACACGGCCCGCACCCGCGTGGCGGAACGAGTGAACACCAGCTCGTTGAACGATCGGACCGCCAGGGAAGTCGTTCAGGAACTGGCGAGCTTAACGATTACGGCCAACAAGTTCTATGACGAGGTCGCCACGAAGAATGCGAAGGTTGAAGCTCGCGAGAATACCCCGCCCGTCTTTATCAAACAAGGGGACATCCTTGTGGCAAAGGGTCAGCTCATCACGCCGGAGCTGTACGAGCTGCTCGGCAAGAACGGGCTGCTGAAGGACGACATCAACTATTGGCCGGAGCTTGGCGTTTTGCTCCTGTCCGTTTTGCTGTCCCTCGGCATACTGACGTTCATCCGGCAGTCGGAGCCGGGCAAATTCAAATACAACAACTCGCAGCTGCTGATGCTGGTCCTGGTGTACGTCATCACGCTGATCACCATGCATTTGACCGCATTTCTGCAGAGCGATTCCCAGATGTACGTGGGGTATTTGGCGCCTGTCGCGATCGGCGCGATTCTGGTTACCCTGCTGCTGGAGACCTCGCTTGCCTATTTCAGCGTCATTATCTTCAGCATCATGGCAAGCGTCATATTGAACGTTCAAGGGGAACTGTTCGACTTCAAGTTCGGGTTATTCGCAGCCGTGACTTCCTGCGTGGCAATCTTCTCGATCCACCGCGCAAGCCAGAGGTCGACGATGCTGAAGGGCGGCATCATGGCTTCTCTCTTCGGCGCCTTGATCGTGTTCATTATGCTGCTGCTCAATAACGACACGTGGACTACGACGGAAACGCTGTATTCGATCGGCTTTGCCATCGCGGGCGGACTGTTAACGGCGATCCTGGTTATCGGGCTCATGCCGTTCTTTGAAGTCACCTTCGGCATTCTCTCGGCGCTGAAGCTGGTTGAATTGTCAAATCCGAACCATCCGCTGCTCCGTAAACTGCTGACAGAGACGCCGGGCACATACCATCACAGCGTCATGGTCGGTAACTTATCCGAGGCTGCTGCGGAAGCGATTGGCGCCAACGGACTGCTGTGCCGCGTCGGTTCTTATTATCACGATATCGGAAAAACCAAGCGCCCGATCTATTTCATCGAGAATCAGAACAATATGGAGAATCCGCATGATTCCATAGAACCGAAGCTGAGCAAATCCATTATCGTAGCGCATGCAAGGGATGGCGTGGAGATGCTCAAGGAGTACAAGCTGCCCAAACCGATAAGGGATATTGCGGAGCAGCATCATGGCACCACGTTTTTACACTATTTCTATCATAAGGCGGTTCGCCAGGCGGAAGAGCAGGGCGTCGAGCCGGATTTCACGGAGGATGATTTCCGCTATCCGGGGCCGAAGGCCCAATCCAAGGAGTCTGCGATTGTCGGCATCGCCGACAGCGTGGAAGCGGCCGTCCGATCATTGCGTAAGCCAACGGTCGAACAGGTCGAATCGATGATCGAGAAGATTATCAAGGGGCGTCTGGATGACCATCAGTTTAATGATTGCGATTTAACGATGAAGGAACTGGACATCATCGCCAAGACGTTAAAGGAGACGGTGATGGGGATTTTCCATTCCCGGATCGAATATCCGGAGGATGTGAAGCGTCCCAAACTGCCCGCGCCGAACGGCGAAGGCTCGACCGCATCGGAGACGTCCGCAACGAGTGAGGAACAGAGAAGGAGCGTATAAGAATGAGCCTGCAGCTGGCATGGAATAATGAACAAGAGGATTTTCAGATTAGCGAGGAATTGATCGCCCTGCTTGAAGCGATTCTGCAGAAGGCCGGAGAGGCTGAAGGCGTAACCGATGGCGAGGTTGATCTGACCTTTGTCGATGATGAAGGGATCCATGAATTGAACCGGGAGTACCGGGGAATCGATCGTCCGACCGACGTGCTCTCCTTTGCAATGAATGAAATAACGAACGATGAGCTCGAGATCATTTATGAGCTGGAAGAGGGAGAAGAGCTGGAGAGCGTGCCGGATGTACTGGGCGATATCATTATTTCGGTCCCCCGGGCGAAGCTGCAAAGCGAAGAATACGGTCACTCCTTGGAGCGTGAGCTGGGTTTTCTGTTTGTTCACGGATTTCTTCACTTGCTCGGATATGACCATCAGGATGAGGCAAGCGAAGCCGAAATGATGGGCAAACAGGAAGCCGTACTTGCCGAAGTAGGATTGACAAGATAGTGAAGCCGCACAGACAATCGTTATACAGGGCTTTTAGATGCGCTATACGAGGCATCTTGACGGCTGTACAAACGGAACGCAATATGAAAATCCACATTGCTGCTGCCTTGATCGTGTTCATCGCAGCAGCTTTGCTGCAATTGGATCGAATCAGCTGGTTATTTTTGCTATTGGCGGTTTCCATTGTATTCATTGCGGAGCTGGTCAATACCGCGGTGGAGGCCATCATCGATTTGATCTCGCCAGATGAACATGAGTTAGCCCGGGTGGCTAAGGATACGGCAGCCGGTGCAGCATTCGTTGCAGCGGCGTTTGCCGTCGTGATCGGCATTCTGGTCTTCTATGAACCGGTATGGGAATGGATACAATCTTTAACAAGCTGAACGATATAGGAGGAACTAGATATGGATGCAGGTTTGTTGATGCAAGAAGCGATTAAAGCGCGCACGCGGGCGTACATTCCTTATTCGAAATTCGGCGTGGGAGCGGCCCTGCTGGATTCTCGCGGACAGGTGCATTTGGGCTGCAACGTGGAGAATGCCGCCTACGGACCGACCAATTGCGCGGAGCGCACGGCATTGTTCCGGGCGATTGCCGACGGTCATGAAGCGGGGAGCTTCCAAGCGATTGCCATCGTTGCGGATACGGACGGCCCGTGCACGCCGTGCGGCGTATGCCGACAAGTGCTGGTGGAGCTGTGCAAGCCGGATATGAAGGTCATTATGGGCAACATGAAGGGCGACATCAAGGAGACGACCGTCAGCGAACTGCTGCCGGGGGCGTTCGGTCCATGGGATTTAAACAAGCAGTAAGACTCCAAATCATATTGTATGGAATCATGTAGTACACAACACGCAGATACGGAACCGTAACGGAGGCATGGTATGAAAAAAAAACAATTTAAATCCGGTTTTGTGGCAATTATCGGTAGACCTAACGTAGGCAAATCGACGCTGATGAACCAAGTGATCGGCCAGAAAATCGCCATCATGTCGGACAAGCCGCAAACGACAAGAAACAAAATCCATGGCGTTTATACGACCTCGGATTCCCAAGTGGTCTTTCTGGATACGCCGGGCATCCATAAGCGTCAGTCCAAGCTCGGAGATTATATGAACCAGACCGCTTTGAGCACATTGGGTGAGGTTGAAGCGGCATTGTTCCTGGTTGACGCGTCCGAGGGCATCGGCGGGGGAGACCGGTATATCGCCGAGCAGCTGCAGAAAATCAAGACGCCGATCATCCTGGTGATGAACAAAATCGACAAGATTGAGCCGCCCGCTCTGCTGCCTCTGATCGAGCAATATCGGAAGCTGCATGATTTTGCAGAGATCGTCCCGATTTCCGCGAAGCTCGGCAGCAATGTGAACACGCTGCTCGAGCAGATCCAGAAGTATTTGCCGCCAGGTCCGCAGTACTATCCTGAGGACCAAGTGACGGATCATCCGGAGCAATTCGTATGCGCCGAGCTGATTCGCGAGAAAATTTTGCACATGACCAGGGAGGAAGTGCCTCATTCCATCGCAGTCACCATCGAGGATATGCGGGTCGAAGAGAACGGTACCGTCTATATTTCCGCCGTTATTTTCGTAGAACGCGATTCCCAGAAGGGCATCATTATCGGCAAGCAGGGGGCGCTGCTTAAAGAAGTGGGCAGACAGGCCCGCCAGGATATTCAAAGGCTGCTGGGGTCCAAGATTTTCTTGGAGCTCTGGGTTAAAGTAAAAAAAGATTGGCGCAATCAAGAACGCGTTCTTCGCGATCTCGGATTTCACCGCGGGGAATAATGAAGCCGGTGCAGATTCGAGGAAAATCATACGCGGCAGCCGCCTGCCAACAATTGCATTTCATAAATCTGCTCTAGAGGCACATCCTAATTTTCGTAGATGATGCAGACGTCATTTCCGAAGAGAGGATGAATACGAATGCGAGATTTTTCGTGGAAGTATTTTGCGATGACTGGAGATGTCGATGCGTATTTGCTGTATAAGGAAGCCGAGGGTGAATCGGTCCTTGCAGCTGCATCCGTTGAAGACGAGGCGGCCCCGAATGAAGAAGACGAGTAATCATTGGTTGTTCCAGGAATGGTTGGGGGAAAGCGCATGCTATATCGGGCGGAAGGGATTGTCATCCGCAGCATGGACTACGGTGAAGGGAACAAAATCATTACACTTTGCACCAAAGAATCGGGCAAGGTAGGCGTGCTGGTCAGAGGAGCAAAGAAGGTGAAAAGCCGTCATGCTGCTCTGACGCAGCTGTTTACTTATGGAGAATATGTGTTCTTCCGGAATGGTACCGGGCTTGGCAACTTGAACGCCGGCGAGATTATGGAATCTCACCACGGGCTCAGGGAGGACCTTGTAAAAGCCGCCTATGCTTCTTATGCCTGCGAGCTCTTGGATCGGGTGCTGCAGGATGAGGAGACGGGCGCTTTTTGGTTTCATCAGCTCAAGGCCTGCCTGGAAGCCCTTCAGGAGGATAAGGACCCCCAAATTATCATCAATCTGTATGAGATGAAAATTTTGCAGGCTGCAGGGTACGGGCCGGAGCTGGATGTTTGCATTTCATGCAATCAATCCAGAAAAGACGAAGATATGCTGGTGAGCCCCCGCCTTGGCGGCGTGCTGTGCCGTTACTGCAAACATCTGGATCCGCCGGCGATGGCCATCTCGCCCAGAACGCTGAAGCTGCTGCGCCTGTTTGGACGCCTGGACCTGAGGCGGCTGGGCAATGTAGACGTAAAGGACGAAACGAAGGCCGAGCTCAAAAAAGTCATGCGAGCGTTGATGGATATGCAGCTGGGGCTGCGTTTGAAATCGCAAAACTTTTTGGACCAAATGGACAAGTACAACATTTGACGTATAGTATCGAATGAGGTATTATATTTATCAGTTTATTAGTTTTTTGAATACTGACATGCATTGAACGGGAAAGTAGTGAATAATCGATCCAATGATAGCGAGCCGGGGGCGGTGGAAGCCTGGCGGGAGATATTCATGAACAGGGCACTCGGGAGCATGGTGTAACGATAAAGTGGGTTTTGCTTATCGCCGGAGATCGTCGGCAGCGAAAGCAAGGCCAAGTAGGGTGGAACCGCGGGAAGCTACAGCTCTCGTCCCTATGTCTGTACAACAGGCGTAGGACGAGAGCTTTTTGTTGTACAGAGAAATGCAAGCATGATGGATTGGATTCGAAAAAGAAAACAAAGGAGCTAAAATCATGAATTTCCAGCAGATGATTTTGACGCTGCAGCAATTTTGGGCGGAACAGAATTGCATCATCGTGCAGCCGTACGACACGGAAAAAGGCGCCGGTACGATGAACCCGATGACGTATTTGCGTTCGATCGGGCCCGAGCCGTGGAACGTGGCTTATGTTGAGCCTTCCCGTCGCCCGGCCGATGGCCGCTATGGGGAGAACCCGAACCGTTTGTATCAGCATCACCAATTCCAGGTCATTCTCAAACCTTCCCCTGACAATATCCAGGAGCTGTATTTGGAGAGCTTGAAGCGTCTTGGCATCAATCCGCTTGATCATGACATCCGTTTTGTTGAGGACAACTGGGAAGCGCCAACGCTCGGTGCATGGGGCTTGGGCTGGGAAGTATGGCTCGATGGTATGGAGATCACGCAGTTTACGTACTTCCAGCAGGTTGGCGGCATTGACGCCAATCCGGTGGCTGTGGAGATTACCTACGGCATGGAGCGCCTTGCATCCTACATCCAGGATAAAGAGAACGTGTTCGATCTGGAGTGGGTAAACGGCATTACCTACGGAGACGTGTTCCATCAGCCGGAATTCGAGCATTCGAAGTATACCTTTGAAGTGTCCGACGTGAAGATGCTGTTTACGCTGTTTAACATGTACGAGGAAGAAGCGAATAAAGCGATGAACCAGCATCTGGTGTTCCCCGCTTATGATTATGTTCTGAAATGCTCGCACACGTTCAACCTTCTGGATGCCAGAGGCGCGATCAGCGTAACGGAGAGAACGGGATACATCATGCGCGTGCGCAACCTGGCTCGTCAGGTAGCTGCCACGTATTTGGAGGAGCGCGAGAAGCTGGGCTTCCCGCTGATTAAGAAAGGGGGCGCAGAGCATGTCTAAGGATTTATTGTTTGAAATCGGCCTGGAAGAAGTGCCGGCGAGATTTCTGCGCGCCGCGATGGAGCAGCTTCAGGACAAGTTGGTCAAATGGCTGGATGCTTCCAGAATCGCGCATGGCGAAGTCACGGCATTTGCTACCCCGCGCCGCTTGGCGGTATGGGTTCAGAACGTTGCGGATAAACAAGAGGACGTCAGCGAGGAAGTGAAAGGGCCTTCCCGCAAGATCGCTCTTGATGACAGCGGGCAGTGGAGCAAGGCGGCTCTTGGTTTTGCCAAAAGCCAGGGCGTTGATCCCGAGAGCTTTACGTTTAAGGAGCTCGGCGGAGTCGAGTATATTTACGTGACGAAGAATAGCGTCGGCGTGGATACGAAGTCCATCCTGTCCGAAGGGTTGCTTGGAATACTGACTTCGATGACATTCCCGAAAAACATGCGCTGGGGAGCGCACGAATTCAAATTCGTCCGTCCGATTAAGTGGATGGTCGCGATGCTCGGCAGCGAGACGGTAGATCTGGAAATTACGGGCGTGAAGGCCGGTAACGTAACTCGCGGGCATCGTTTCCTTGGCGGAGAAGCCGTAATTCCGGAAGCATCTGCTTACCGCGACGTGCTTCGCGAACAGCATGTTATCGTCGATGTGGATGAGCGCCAAGAGATGATCGTTTCGCAAATCCAGGCGCTGGCCCAGGAGAAGGACTGGAATATCGCGATCAAGGATGACCTGCTTGAGGAGGTATTGTTCCTGGTTGAAACTCCAACCGTGCTGTACGGATCGTTCGACTCCTCATTCCTTCATATTCCGCAGGAAGTATTGATTACGTCCATGCGTGAGCATCAGCGGTATTTCCCGGTGCTGGATAAGCAGGGACAATTGCTTCCGTATTTCGTAACGGTTCGCAGCGGGGACAGCCGCTCCCTCGACGTGATTGCGAGAGGAAACGAGAAGGTGCTGCGGGCCCGGTTATCGGATGCGAAATTCTTCTATGAGGAAGACCAGAAGCTTCAGATCAAGGATGCCCTGTCGAAGCTGGAGAGCATCGTTTTCCATGAAGAGCTGGGGACGATCGGCGATAAAGTCCGCAGAATCCGCCGGATTTCGGATCAGTTGTCCGCGAAGCTTAACGTTTCTGCAGACGCAGCGGATTCCGTGAGCCGTGCGGCCGATATTTGCAAATTCGATCTGGTGACGCAGATGGTCTATGAATTCCCTGAATTGCAAGGGGTCATGGGAGAGGATTACGCAAGAAAAGCCGGTGAGAAGGAGCATGTAGCCAAAGCGGTGTTTGAGCATTACCAGCCTCGCTTTGCCGGCGATTCGGTGCCTTCCACGATGGTGGGTTCCATCGTGAGCATCGCGGATAAAATCGACACCATCGTGGGATGCTTCTCCATCGGTATTATTCCGACTGGCTCCCAGGATCCTTACGCACTTCGGCGTCAGGCTGCGGGCATCGTTCAGATCATTTTGGAGCACAAACTTCCGGTGACTTTATCCGACGTGTTCGGCGTGGCGCTCGAGGTTCACGAGAACATTCGCGTATTGAAGCGATCGACGGACGAAATCCGCAAAGACCTTAAGGAGTTCTTCGGGCTTCGCGTGAAGAAGCTGTTGTCCGAAGACCAGCGTTATGATGTGGTGGATGCGGTTATTACGGCCGGATTCGATCATGTGGTGTCCGTCGTATCCCGCGGCCATGCGCTGATGAATGCCGTGGAGAGCGTCCAGGATTTCAAAACGACGGTAGAGTCCTTCAACCGGGTCAGCAATTTGGCTGCCAAAGCGGGTAAGGCCGCTGTCAACGCCGAACTGTTCACGGAATCGGAAGAAAACAAGCTTTATGAAGCTTGGAACGCGATTCGCGCAGATTACCATGCCGCGCTGCAGGCAGCGGAGGGCGAACGTTCGCTGTCCTTGCTGAGTGGACTAAGGGAGCCGATTACCGGGTTCTTTGATTCGGTGATGGTGATGGCTGAAGACGAAGCGGTTCGGGCCAATCGCCTTGCGCTGCTCTCTGGAATCGACGGTGATCTGAAGCAGTATGCCGATTTCACGAAATTGGTGTGGTAGTAGTGACAGCATGATTTTGCAAATGGTATAATGTATTGTTCAGTGAAAGCGACAGCCCGCGGTTCAGCGCGGGATGGCGCTTTCGCTATGAACGGACGGATTCAAGCATGGGCAAGGTCATTGTTTATTTGGGCAGCAGGATTTTAATCGGCCAAAGACGTATATAATAATATACAGCATAATAAGGACCCAAGATTAAAGATAAGAGCCGGTGATGCGTATGAACGAAAGCTCCATTTCGATCGTGGTTGACGGGGATGCTTGTCCAGTCAAGAAGGAAATCGCAGAGACTGCTCGTGCATTCCGTGTGCCGGTGCTGCTTGTTTCTTCCTATGATCATCTGCTGCAAGCCGAAGAAGGGGTTACGACGATCCAGGTGGACCGGAGTGATCAAAGTGCGGACCTCTACATCGCCAACCACATATCCAGGGGGGATATCGTGGTGACGCAGGATTATGGACTGGCTGCGCTAGCGCTTGCCAAATCATGCCACGTGATCTCCTTTCGCGGACGTATTTTCCATAATACGGATATTGATTTCATGCTGGATTCCCGTCATCATCAGGCGAAGGCGAGGAAACAAGGAAGGTATGGCAAAGGGCCCAAGAAACTGCTTGACGAAGACCGGAGGTTTTTTCAACATAAACTGACAAAACTTTTGCGTGAATTGCAGGAGAATGTCCACCCGTAGCGAATACTATTTACGTGCCAAAAGAGATGAAGGTGGTTTGGATGAGTACCGGACAAGGCAATATTCCGGATGATGTCATTGAGGAAGTACTGGCCAAAAGCGATATTGTGGATACGGTCAGCAAATACGTGCATCTTACCAAACAGGGGAAATACCTGAAGGGCTTATGCCCGTTTCACTCAGAGAAGACTCCTTCCTTTACGGTTACACCGGAACGCCAAATCTTTTACTGCTATGGCTGCGGTAAGGGCGGAAACGCCATTAAGTTTAGAATGGAAATCGAAGGATTTTCTTTTCCCGAAGCCGTCAAGACAATGGCAGAAGAGAATGATATCTCGTTGCCGGAAGGTCAAGGAGTTCCCGTAATTCCTCGTAATCCGGAAAAAGAACGTTTGATTGAAGCGTATGAGCTTAGCGCCAAGCTGTACCATTTCCTGCTGAAGAATACGGAACATGGTACGGAAGCCATGAAGTATTTAAGAGCCCGCGGAATGAACGACAAGATGATTGATCAGTTTCAAATCGGTTATGCGCCAGATCGTTGGGACACGCTGGTTCAGTTCCTGACCAAACGCTCCTTTGACTTGAAAGAGATGGAAAGAGGCGGTTTATTATCCGCAAGACATGAACAAGAAGGCTATCTCGACCGTTTTCGCGGACGAATCATGTTTCCGATACATGACCGCAGCGGCAAGGTCATCGCGTTTGCTGGCAGAATACTGGGGGACGGTCAACCGAAGTACCTGAATTCCCCGGAGACACTTCTATTTAATAAGAGCCGCACATTGTACAACCTGCACCAGGCCAAAACATCCATACGCAAATTGCGTCAAATCCTATTATTCGAAGGATACGGCGATGTCATTTCGTCATGGGAAGCAGGACTGCACAACGGCGTGGCAACGATGGGAACCTCTCTAACGGAAAACCAAGTGGCAATCATGAAATCGGTGGCTGAAGAAGTTGTTGTTGTCTATGATGGCGATAAAGCCGGCATGGCCGCCGCGTCAAAAGTCATTCCAATGCTGGAAGGCGTTGGTCTCAAGGTACGAATCGCTTTGGTGAACGAAGGAATGGACCCGGATGATTATATCCGCAAGTTCGGTCCCGAGCGTTTCAGGCATGTGGTGGAAACAGCCGTTTCAACAACAAAATTTAAACTTATATATCTGAAGAAAAACCATATACTGCTAGAAGAAGATGGTAAAATTGCGTACGCCAAAGAGGCACTGCCCATTATCGCCGTACTGAATTCCTCAACCGAACGGGAGGTTTATTTGAGGGAATTATCCTCCGAGCTTCATCTTTCCTACGAAAGTCTTAAGCAGGATTGCAATCTGCTTCGGCAATCGATGCAAAAAAAGATGGGCGATGGGGATAATAAGGAAAAAAGGTGGAATAATGGTAGGCATAAAAAAGGGCGCCAGCCCGCCCCGGCACTTCTGCCTGCTTACCATGCTGCAGAACGGCGGCTGCTGTCGCTGATGCTGCAGGATGCGGAGGCCGCGCGATACGTTGGCGATCGCCTGGGAGAAGCGTTTAATATTGAAGATCATGCGGCAATCGCTGCTTATCTATATGCTTTTTACGCACAGGGCAAATCTCCGGATATCAGCCGTTTCATGTCATCGCTCCAAGACGATCGTTTGGAAATGACGGTCAGCTCGATCATGATGATGGAAGCACCCGCCGAGTGGAACGTTCAAGTGCTCGATGATTGCATACGCGAGGTGCTGAAATTTCCGCAGCAGAGAGAGATCGACCAGAAAAAAGAAGAAATGATAAAAGCGGAGCGCTCAGGTGATTTTTTGCGAGCCGCGCAAATTGCAAGTGAGATTATCGCCCTAGAAAGACAATGAAGCCCCGCGCATTGCTGTTTCTAGGGAGGAGGGAGTCGAATGATGGCGAATGATCAGCATACTGAACTAGAAACGGAATTTACGCTGGATCAAGTCAAGGATCAGTTGATTGAACAGGGTAAAAAGAGATCCGTATTAAGCTATAAAGATATTATGGAGAAATTGTCGCCATTTGATCAGGACACGGAGCAGATGGAAGAGTTCTATGAGCAGCTGGCCGACCTGGGTATCGATGTGGTAAATGAAAATGACGAAGAGGGCCCTCACCGGCAATCGGGAGATTCCGAATCCCATGATAATGAGGATTTTGGATTTGACGACGATCTTTCACTGCCTCCGGGGATCAAGATTAACGACCCGGTTCGGATGTACCTGAAGGAAATTGGACGGGTTCCGCTGTTGTCCGCGGATGATGAGATTGAGCTAGCCAACCGGATTGAACAGGGAGATGAAGAAGCCAAGCGCCGTCTGGCCGAAGCCAACCTGCGTCTCGTCGTAAGTATTGCGAAGCGTTATGTGGGTCGTGGAATGCTGTTCCTGGATTTGATCCAGGAGGGCAACATGGGTTTGATCAAAGCCGTGGAGAAATTCGATTACAAAAAAGGCTTCAAATTCAGTACGTATGCGACTTGGTGGATTCGCCAAGCGATCACGCGCGCGATCGCGGACCAGGCCCGTACCATCCGTATTCCCGTGCATATGGTAGAGACCATCAACAAGCTGATACGTGTATCCAGACAGCTTCTGCAGGAGCTTGGACGTGAGCCTTCGCCGGAGGAAATTGCTGCAGAGATGGAACTCAGCGTTGAGAAGGTCCGGGAGATCATGAAGATTGCCCAGGAGCCGGTTTCGCTGGAAACGCCGATCGGCGAAGAGGACGATTCCCATCTTGGGGATTTCATCGAGGATCAGGAAGCACTCGCTCCTGCTGACGCGGCTGCCTACGAGCTCCTGAAGGAACAGCTCGAGGACGTGCTGGATACGCTGACAGAGCGCGAGGAGAATGTCCTTCGCCTTCGTTTCGGACTCGATGACGGCCGCACAAGAACGCTGGAAGAGGTCGGCAAAGTATTCGGCGTTACGCGTGAGCGGATACGGCAGATCGAAGCCAAAGCGCTCCGTAAGCTTCGTCACCCGAGCCGCAGCAAACGGTTAAAGGATTTTCTCGAATAGCTTAATCCACGGACCTTCTGCAGTAACGCAGCAGGTCCTTTTTTTCGAATGCAAGCAGGGTGAATGACGTTTCTTGGTTCTGGAATTTCTTCCTGCATTTGTTGTATTGGTCTTTATTTTAGCTCTTTTCCAGACCCATTGCAAATGACCTGGCACCAGGTTGGTTTGCCGGATTTGCGGGTTTGCAGTTTGGTATCGTGTCTGTTAGGGTAATGGATAGATCGTGGATGGAACGAAAATATGGAATGTAAGGGTGTCAGCATTGAAATTATCAAGAAGATTAACGAAAATTCTGGAGAAGATTCCTCGCGGCAGCAAACTTGCAGATATCGGTTCGGATCATGCCTTGCTGCCCGTAGCTGCCGTGGAGTGCGGAGCTGCGGTTCAAGCTGTCGCCGGTGAGGTAAATCCAGGCCCATATGATGCGGCCGTCAAGCAGGTCATCGAATCAGGGATGACCGATGTCATCAGCGTGCGAAAAGGGGACGGATTGAATGTGCTCTCGGCCGGTGAGGCGGACGTTATTACCATTGCCGGCATGGGCGGCAGCCTGATTGCAGCGATTCTGGATCGCGGGATCGAGAAGCTGGCCGGCGTTCGCAGGCTTGTTTTACAGCCGAACGTGGGAGAGGACATTTTGCGCAGATGGCTGCATTCCCATGGCTGGGTGCTGATCGAGGAATGGATCCTGGAGGAAGACGGGAAAATTTACGAGGTGCTGGTCGCCGAGCCTTCGGATACAACCGGCCTGACGAATGAACAGGTATACAAGGAAAGGACGATCGGAGACGGTGTCCGGCTTTCCGCGGACTGGCTGTTCCGTATGGGACCTTGGTTGACGCAATCCCCGAGTCCGGTTTTCCATGATAAGTGGACGTCGGAGATGGAGAAGATGGGGTATATACTTCAGTCGCTATCGCGTTCGGATCTGCCCGCGGCGGCCGATAAGGCGAGCGAGATTCGATCGGATATCGAGTTTATTCAGGAGGTGCTGGCATGCTTGCCAAAGGACAAACCGTAATTCAATTCATGGAACAACTGGCCCCCAAGCACGTGGCCGAACCCGATGACCGGATCGGGCTCCAGCTTGGAACTTTGCAAAAGGACATCCGCACGGTGCTGATTGCACTGGACGTGAATGACGAAGTGGTGGATGAAGCCATTGAGCTTGGGGCCGACCTGATTATCGCGCATCATGCGATTATCTACCGTCCGCTGAAGCAGCTGCAGACGGATACGCCGATGGGCAAGGTATACGAGAAGCTGATCAAACACGACATCGCGGTCTATGTAAGCCATACGAATCTGGACGTAACCGAGGGCGGCATGAACGATTGGATGGCGGAGGCGCTGGGCATCGAGGACACGTCGCCCATCCATGACATGCATAACGAGCAGCTGTCCAAGCTGGTGGTGTTTGTTCCGAAGAGCCACCATCAAGAGGTGCTGGATGCCGTGCTCGGAGCCGGCGCAGGCTGGATCGGAAATTACAGCCACTGCAGCTTCAATATCGAGGGCTTCGGCACCTTCGTTCCAAGAGAAGGCAGCACCCCTTATCAAGGCAAGGAAGGGAAGATGGAACGGGCAGACGAGGTCCGGATCGAAACGATCGTTCCCCACACGATTAAGAACAAGGTCATCCAGGCTATGCTCAAGGCGCATCCTTATGAAGAGGTTGCCTACGATCTGTATAACATGGACTTGAAGGGAAGATCCCTCGGTCTTGGACGTGTCGGAAAGCTGAAGGAGCCCCTGACGCTGGCTGAGCTGGTCGACGTGGTAAAAGTGAAGCTGGAGGTCCCTCATGTTCGCGTAGTAGGAGAACTCGGCCGTACCCTACGCAAGGCAGCCGTTATAGGCGGATCTGGAGGACGCTACATGATGAAGGCGCTGTTCCGGGGAGCAGACGTGCTGGTAACGGGGGATGTGGATTATCATACGGCACAGGACGCGCTGGCCGCAGGACTTACCATCATTGATCCGGGCCACAATGCCGAGAAGATCATGAAAGTCAAAGTTGCCGAGTGGATGGAGCAGAAGCTGCAGGAGCATAAGTACGAAACCCGGGTCGTGGCTTCCCGCATCAATACGGAGCCGTTCCAGTTTGTTTGATTTCGGAATGGGAAAATAATCAGCTGTTGTTAATGTTTAATGGTTGTGTACCGCATGGAATCACGATATAATATGTAATGTTGTCCGGAAAGTTTGACAGACAATCGCTGGCGGCCTCAAAGCCGCGAGAGGAAAGTCCGGGCTCCATAGGGCAGGGTGCTGGATAACGTCCAGTCAGCGCGAGTTGAAGGATAGTGCCACAGAAATGGACCGCCGATGGCCGCCTTAGGGCGGCACAGGCAAGGATGGAACCGAGGTGTAAGAGACCCCGAGGAACGCTGGTGACTTCGTTCCTGGTAAACCCCACCTGGAGCAAGACCTAATGGGACGCAGTCTCCTTCGAGGAGACAGCCTTAGCCCGAGGCGCGTCCGGGTTGGTCGCTTGAGCCGATTAGCAATGATCGGCCTAGATAGATGATTGTCGCTTATGGTGGCAGGGTAGTTCCCGCTATGACCACGAAGAGCACAGAACCCGGCTTACGGAAAACTTTCCCAACTGCACAACGTTTATGAATATGCTATGGTACAAACGCGTATTTTCTTTTCACTCTTTGCGGGGTGTACAGGAAATGCGCGTTTTTTCAAGCATCAGAAAGTATAAACTTCGAAGCTTGGGTCTTCCAGATATCGCAAGAAAAACTTCCTCTAACCGCTAACCGCGGTCTGTCTTCTGAAAAAGTACGTCGATAGACGTTTTTCTTCTGGATTTGTGAAAATATTGGGAGATCATGTGCCCTGTACGGATAATCGTCCATACCAAAAAGCCCTTGGGATAATAAGCTATAATCATCAACGGAAAGGAGATGCAAACACATGTCTTGTCATAACGATTATCCATGTCCTCCGGTGTCCCCGATTGTGTGCGATCCGATTGTAGTCGTGAGAGACCACTATGTACCGCAAATCGTACCGGTTATTCATCCTATAAAAGTGGTGGATAAGATTCACTGCGTCCCGGTAGAAAAACATCTGTACACGTACAGCGAAGAGGAAGTCGTAACCGAAAATGGAGGCTATGGCGGCGTTACGGTATCCGGCAAGCGTTCCAAGAAAGCTACAGTGCGTACCAGCCGTACCCGCCGGAAGAAATAAACAAGGCGGCATTGCCTCGGATCATGAATAAAGCAGCCAACGCGAGAGGGCGGAAGCTGCTTTATTCTTTATCTTTTATTCGTTGAGCCGTTTAATTTGCGGAGCTCTTGTTCCAGATTGCGAAGGGTACGGCCGGGCCACATTTGAAGAGGCACTTCAGGGGCGCCAACCGCTTTCAAGGACTGGAAGATATCGATCTGACCGTGACCGTAATATTTATCCCTTCCCTTGTCGCCGAGATCCACCGCTTGGTTGATCATGACGTCCATGACCTCTTGATTGGTCAGGTCAGGGTTAAGGGAACGGATAAGCCCCGCCATGGCGGCTGCATGGGGACTTGCCATGGAGGTCCCGGACAGAGCGGCATATTGATTTCCCGGGAAGGTGCTTGCGATATTGGTCCCTGGAGCGGCCACATCGATGTAATCGCCGTAGTTGGAATATTCCGCCCGCTTCTGATTGGAATCCGTTGCGGCGACAGCCAGCACCTCCGGATAGGCGGCAGGATAGCCGGGACGCTCCGTGTTGTCGTTGCCTGATGCGGCAACAAGCACAACGTCGCGATCATACGCGTATTTGACGGCATCATGCAGGAACTGGGAGTCCGCATAGTTGCCAAGACTCATATTGATCACCTTGGCTCCGTGATCCGTGGCCCAAATAATGCCCTCCGCGACGGCATAGGTTGTTCCCGATCCGGATCCGTCAAGCGCCTTAACCGGCATGATTTTGTTGTACCAGCTAACGCCCGCAACGCCTTCGCCGTTGTTGACCAGGGCACCGATGATGCCGGCTACGTGCGTCCCGTGCCCCACATCATCCAGCGGCTGTTTGTCTTTCTCGACAATGTTGTACCCTTCCACCAATTGTCCGTCCAAATCGGAATGCTGAAGATCCACCCCAGTGTCAATTACGGCGATGATGACATCTTCGCTGCCTTTGGACAGATCCCAGCCCCGGTTTGTCTCGATGACGGGCAGATTCCATTGATATTCCGAAAACAGGAGATCATTCGGAATATTGACTTGGGCATTCGCCCCATCCGTGAAATCCGAGTTAACCCGGGATTGAGGGCTGCGATCATTGGTTAAATAAATGTAGTGAGGCTCCGTGTATTTGATTTTCCACTTTTGCTGGAAATAGGAGCGAAGCTTCTGGTAATCCATTTCTTTGGAACGGAAAACATAGGCATAACCCAGTTTCCTTGGCGTTTCGCATGATATTTCCCTGGAGATATCCAGCAGCTGCTGCTTTGACGGTTCATTTTGAAAGGACACCACGATTTCATTTTCGTAAAAATGACTGGCCTTTTCATTATCATGGCCGGTTTTGACGGTGATGTCGGAGAGGGTATCCGCATGGATGGACTCGACCCGGAATTTGCCTTCCTTCGGATACGGAATTAAGCGGAGATTCCGCTTCTGGTGATTGCTTACCTCTTGGAGCACGGCTTGATTGACCAGGGCGGCAGCGCCATATCTGCCATCCTTGGACGGTTCGGCCACAACAAAATAAGGCTGCCCTGCCGCGTTGAATTTGGGGGAATCGTAAGCTTCCCCGCGTTTCAGTTTCTGCTGCGCCAGTTGAAAATGATGGGCGATCCGATTTTTGTCTGTTTTGCTCATTTTGGGAAGCTGGCCTTGAATGTCCGCCATTTTATTTTCCTTGAGGTTATACCAGCGTACTTGCTGAAAATGCTTGTGCATTTTTTGCTCTTTCTGCGTATACGCCTTGACTTGCCCCGCACTGCGCAAAGCGTCATTGCTCAGCATTTTGCGGAGGTGTCCCCTGGCATCGAGACGGTTTAATTGATCCGTTGCCTGGATATCGCCCAGCATGGTAAAATGCTTGGCCTTGTTCTCCTGCTGGGGTTTTAAGGGCCGTGACGGTTCAGCCGTTGGAGCCGGCTGTTTCGATCCGGGGATGAACAGCAAGATCAAAAGCGCGCCAATAACTGACGCTGCCCCTATAATGCTCCAAAAGGTACGAGATTTCACATATTTTCCTCCTCGCCGCATTTCAGGATTGTAAGTAATCTTAGCGTGGGAAGAGTGTATCCTTTTTATGCGTGCAAGAAATCTTTAGCCAATAAGAGTGAATACGCCAAAAAAATGTACTAAAAATAACCTTGTAAGTGTATTCATGATAGGGATTTCGTTATCCCAAAATTTGTGTTAGGATAGTACATATTAGCATGACCGTCAGGCCATTTTGGCCCGCAGGGTCACGACCATTTAAGGGGGATCTATCGTAATGCCAGCAGACAATCTTCAGAAATTATGCTCAGAATCCAGAGAAAAGTTGAAATCTGCTATTTCGATTATGGAAACGTTTTTGAATGAACATGCTTTATCTCAATTGGTAACGGAACAGGACGAGGAAACCGTTCACTTTTACAAAGGATTTCTGTCGGATGTTCGCCATTTGCTCGTATTTTCTGAAGTTTCCTATGAGAAGCTAGGCGTTGTACAGCGTCGCCCTAATTTTGATATCGATTTTGCCGAGAAGGCTTTGTATAATTTGTATCATCGCTGCGTGAACAGCTTCTTCTATCCCAAAAACGAAAGTTATTCCGAAGATGGTCGTTACGCCTACACCGGACAGGATGCCATCCGTTTCCGGAAGAAGCCGGTACGTCCCGCACGTGACGTCATCATGAACATTACCAAGATTTATGAAGAGCTTCGCGACGATCTTGCTTATTACGAGAGCGATTATTTGACGGAGCGCCGGATGCAATCCGAGAGAAGCCACGCTTAGTATAATTATGGAAGACTCAAGAGATGCCAACTGTTGGCATCTCTTTTTTGCGTTATGCGCCTAAGGCACCAACTGACAATCGTTCTCGTGCATACCGGCCATAAACATAGGAAAAAATGTTGACGAGGTGATGCTAAAATGGCCAACGAAGCCAAACCATTAGTGAAGTGCAGTGTCAGCAATTGCCATTACTGGGGAGAACAAAATTTATGTCATGCCGAGATGATTATGATCGAGATTGACCGTCATGCGAATGTGAAACTTAACGAAGAGTATGGGGCAGAGCCTTACGTAGACGATCATCAGGATGTTGCTGACAAGTCTTCCGAGACCTGCTGTCTGACCTTCAAGCCGAAGGGCTGACGGGCAGAAGCCCCGGATAAAGTCCGGGTTCCGGGCACTTTAGGATGATGGAAATGGAGGAAGCGAGCTATGGATAAAAAACATCGCAAAAATAAAATGAAGGTTGTTCAAGGCAAGCGAAACCGGGTAGACTTCCCGCGGAAGGACCACCGCGAGGAATATGCAGCCGAGGTGGCTCCGCCAATGGAAACTTCGGTACGCCATGCAGACGAGGATAAGACGGATCTGTCCACCGGCCGGGCGGTCGGATACGTAGGCCTGGTATTAGGAATAGCCTCCTTGTTCATGTGGTCGGTCATTCTCGGACCTATCGCGGCTGTCGTGGGTTATTACGCTTACAGCAAAGGCAGCAGAACGACAGGTGCTTGGTCCATAGGACTCGGCATTCTGGCGACGCTCAGTTATTTTATCTTGATTCCTTTCAGCAGATAATGATTGATTTATTTATCATCGTTCAATATGGGCGGGTCAACCGGGAAGAAGGGTTGCTCCGCCTATTTTTTTGTCGAATAGGTATAGCAGATTGTTCCAGTTCCGTGATAAAATAAGGACAAGTTTGAAATTTAACGGCAGAAAGTGAGTTAAACGATGCAAATAGATCCGATATCATGGAAGCAAATGACGGATGTATCACAGATGAATACGAATTCCACCGAATCGTCAGCCGGATTTGTCAATGTGCTGAGCAGCCTGCTTAACGAAGAATCCACTTCCAAACCGGTTGAACGTTCCATGACACAGCTGGCGCCCGGCGTCACCTTTAAGGACGGGCTGTTGTGGCAGCAGTTAGGCGTTGTGAATGAGTCCGTATCGTCGAGCACCTCGATAGAAGCAGAGGTCAACGACACCGGGGCAACAAAGCCTACGACTTTTGAGGATTTAATTACGGCGGCAGGGGAACGCTATGGCGTGCCGGTATCGTTGATCAAAGCGGTCATCGACGCGGAATCCTCGTTTAATCCGCATGCGGTCTCGTCTGCAGGTGCCAAGGGACTGATGCAGCTCATGGACGGTACGGCGAGAGGACTCGGGGTAAGCAACCCTTTTGATCCGGCTCAGAACATCGAGGGCGGTACCAAATATTTGTCCAATCTGATCCAACGGTTTGGCGGAGAGATAGCCATGGTGCTTGCTGCCTATAATGCAGGGCCGACACGCGTCGCGGGTTTGGGTGTATCCAGCGATGAAGAGCTGATGTCCGTGGCCCATGAATTGCCCAAGGAAACCCAGGCATACATTAGCAAAGTCATGAACGCCCAGTCGAAATACGCATTGTAGTCCGACTGGGGCGAATAGTAATCTGATAGAGGATCAAACGATAAGCGCCGCCTTGTCCAAGGCAAGATGGAGTGCGGCTTTACCGTTTGGTCTTTTTGTGTAAATATAAAGGTCTGGAATCATAAGCTATTTAATCTGCGATGCGTAAGATGGAAAGGGGAAATGACCTTGATATATTGGGATCACGCTGCAACGACCCCTCCTTTTGATGAAGTAGTGGACACGATGGCGGAAGTCATGAAGCTTCATTATGCTAACCCGTCAGCCCTTCACCGTTCAGGCGAAGCGGCCGCCAAATTGCAGAAAAGGGCAAGAGAGGTGTGCGCAGCCGCGCTGGACGTTCAGCCGGATGAGATCGTATTTACGTCCGGGGCAACCGAGGGCAATAACATGGCGATAAAAGGGGCTGCGATGCAGTACAGCAGCCGGGGCAAGCATATCATCACGACAGGAATCGAGCATCCATCCGTATATGAATGCTGCAGACAGCTGGAAACGCTGGGCTGGGAAGTGACATACCTTCCCGTGGATGCCGAAGGCATGGTGGATCTGGCTGCCTTAAGCGAAGCGGTCCGTAAAGATACGGTGCTGGTCAGCATCATGCATGTGAATAATGAAACGGGGGCCGTACAGCCGCTTGAGGAAGTGGGGCGTATCGTGAAGGAGCGGAACCCGCGCACGCTGCTGCATGTCGATGGCGTACAAGGATTCGGCAAGGTCCCGGTCTCGCTATCCGGGTGGCAGGCCGATTTGTACAGCTTGTCCGCACATAAGTTCAACGGTCCAAGGGGAATGGGGGTGCTGTACATCAGGCGAGGCGTCCAGCTCTTTCCCTTGATATCCGGCGGATCCCAGGAGAGCGGGCATCGGGCGGGCACGGAGAATGTTGCCGGAGCGGTAGCGATGTCTAAGGCCATGCGATTGTCCAGGGAAAATCAGCCTGAGCTTTATGTCAGGATGACGGAGATCAGGGAGCTGCTGTTTCAGGGCATCCGCAAAATTCCGGGCTTGGTGTTAAACAGCAGCGAACAGAGCGCGCCGCACATCATTCATTTTTCGTATCCGGGATTAAAACCCGAGGTGATGGTCCATGCTCTGGAAGAGATGGGCATGCTCGTATCGACCAAATCGGCTTGTTCGTCGAAATTCAGCGAGCCCAGCCGGGTACTGTTAGCGATGGGAAAAGACTTGGAAGCAGCTTCCTCCGGAATTCGTATCAGTCTTGGCAAGGAGCATCAGCTGGGCGATGCAGCGCGGCTGGTCGAGGTATTGGCGAAAGTTTGCGGGAACCTGCGTCCCATCATAGAAAGAGAGGGTAATCGGAGATGACTTACGATAAACTGCTGCTTCGCTTTGGCGAGTTTACCCTGAAAGGCAAAAACCGCAACCGGTTCGAGAGATCGGTGCTGAATCATATTCGAAGCGTGCTCAGACCGTATCCAGGCGCGAAAATCATCAAGGAATACGGCCGCCTGTACGTCGAGCTTAACGGAGAGTCTCCCGAGGCGCTGATTCAAGTGCTGAAGAAGGTGTTTGGCCTGGTTTCCATCAGTCCTGTTCGCGTATGCTCTTCGGAACCTGACCGCATTATCGAAACAGCGGTTGATTTTGTGGGGCAGAAGGAACTGGAAGGCACGGTAACCTTCAAGGTCAATGCCAGAAGAGTATGGAAGCAATTCCCTCATTCCTCGCAAGAGATGAATCATTTGGTCGGTTCGCCATTGCTGCGGACCTATCCCCAGCTAAAAGTGAAAGTGAAGCAGCCCGATATGGAGCTGCGCGTGGAAATTCGGGAGAACGAGACGTATTTGTACTATGAAGTGATTCCCGGCGCCGGCGGTTACCCCCTTGGTACGAACGGGAAGGCAATGCTGCTCCTCTCCGGAGGAATTGACAGTCCTGTAGCGGGCTGGTCAGCGATGCGCAGGGGACTTGAACTTGAGTGCGTCCACTTCTACAGCTTCCCCTACACCAGCCAGCTTGCGAAGGAAAAGGTCATGGAGTTAACGAGGCTGTTATCGGGCTATACAGGAAAAATCAAGCTTCACCTGGTGCCGTTTACCGATGTGCAGACCTCCTTTGTCGGTATCGGCCAGGACAATCTGATCATTACTTTTATGCGCAGAGCCATGTTACGGATTGCTTCCTCGCTTGCTGAGCGGGAAGGTGCACTGGCGATCGTGACCGGGGATAGCCTAGGACAAGTGGCCAGCCAAACGCTGCCGAGCATGAATGTGATCGGAAGAGCTACCGAGCTGCCGCTGCTCCGGCCGCTCGTCATGATGGATAAGAACGACATCATCAACATTGCGATGGACATCGGCACATTTGACACGTCGATTCTGCCGTATGAGGATTGCTGCACATTGTTTGTTCCTAAATCGCCGACCACCAATCCGAATCTGAAGATTATCGAGAAGGTGGAGGCTTCGCTTACCGAGCTGCCTGCCTTGATTCAAGCGGCGATTGAAGGCACGGAGACCGTGACCATCACGCCGGACAGTAAGATCGGCGAGCTTGGCGAGAAGCGTGAGGAGCCCGTAGTCAACGAAGACTGGTTCTAAATCAGGTATGAAGCGGTGGCCGTCATGGCGCCGCCGGCAGAGTGTCTTATGCATTTGATTATAAAAACGCCCCGAGGCTTATCGTAAGCCTCGGGGCGTTTCTATAATATGTTGAGACCGCTAGGACAGAGTGGACGACTGACGGCGAGCGGCTGATTTTTTTTTCAGATGTCCTGCCGTCAGCACGCCGACGATGATGGCGGCAATGAACAGATATTTTATAATCTGGTGCCCTTCAAAGTACCCCATAAAATGCTTCTCCTCGGTAATCATGGAGGATGCCGTATATGCAAGCACCGCAGAACCTACATAGATAATCCACGGGAAGCGGTTGATCAGCTTGATGAACAGGGTGCTGCCCCATACCACGATGGGAACGCTGATGAGCAGGCCCAGGGTTACAAGGATCATGTTATGTTTGGCCGCGCCGGCAACGGCAATGACGTTGTCCAGACCCATGGCGGCATCGGCTACAATGATGGTGCGGATGGCCGCACCCAGGTTGTTGCCAGCCTTGATATTGCCGTGATCATTATTGTCGTCGGTCAACAGCTTGTAAGCAATGCCGATCAGGAGCACGCCTCCCACAAGCAGCAGCCAAGGGATGTTGAGCAGCCAGACGACCAGGATGGTGGCTATGATGCGGAGAATTACAGCACCTGCCGTACCGTAGATAATGGCTTTTTTCTGGGTTTCCTTCGGAAGATTGCGTGCCGCAAGGCCGATTACGATGGCGTTGTCCCCGGCCAATATCAAATCCAAAAACACAATGTTGATTAATGCAAGAAAAAATTCAGCGGCTGTGGTTTCCATGAATGTCACTCCTCTTAGAATACGTTCCACCATTAAACAAAGTGGATTTATTATAGGCCTATTTTTCCTGATGTGCAAGCATAGCCTGGACAAAAACCACATATGTGTAGAGTGGGGGTGTTGTTCTGGTGGAGACGATTTTTTTGTTGGGACAAATATTAGTGATCAATCTTGTACTCAGCGGCGACAATGCCTTGGTCATTGCTATGGCCAGCAAGGATCTTCCGGAAATACACCGCAAACGGGCCGTTTGGATCGGGACGGCGGGGGCTGTACTTTTGCGCTGCATTCTGACTTTTGTGGCCGTTCTGCTGTTGAAAATTCCGTTTCTGCAGGCTGGCGGCGCATTGCTGCTCATCTGGATCGCGGTCAAACTGATGATGCAAAAGGAACATGATCCTTCGAGCATGACCAGGGCTTCCACGATATGGGGCGCGGTCAATACGATTCTGATCGCCGATTTTGTCATGAGCCTGGACAATGTCTTGGCAATCGCGGGGCTTGCCAATGGCGATCTCTCACTGATTGTCATCGGGATTATATTAAGCATTCCAATTGTTGTATGGGGAAGCGGGATGATCTCCAGGCTGCTTCAAAAGTTTCCCGTACTGCTCTATATAGGTGCCGGTATTCTAGCTTTTACAGCAGGCGAAATGCTCATACAGGATTCTCGCGTCGGCTTGCTGCTGGCTTATTGGATGCCCTATGCGCACAGCTTGCTGCCGATTATCGTTGCAGGTTTCGTCGTTCTCATCGGCGGATTGCAGACGGTAAGACGGACCGGCACGTAAACGGGGACATTTCTGCAGGCTGCGGTGTTGGACATACTCATGCGGAAGCTGTAAATCGGAGAAATGGACGACTGTCTCGCGCAGTCGTCCATTTCTTGTGATGCTAGGCCGATGCCTCATTGACCGGGCGGGGCAATTTTTAAGCGGAACAAGCTCGGGATATGGTTTTTTTTGTCGGTTTGGGCTAAAATTAACGTAACTGCTTCTGTTAGAAACCGCTGTTTATGGTGATACATATATTGAAGAGAGGGTGATCAAATGTCCTCCAGAAAAGATTTGGCATTGGGTATTTTCATCGTTGTCGCTGGAGTCGTTATTTTGCTCGGCAAGCTTGGCGTATTCGGATTTCTGGGCAGAACGTTATGGCCGCTCGTCCTGCTGCTGCCGGGTGTTTTTTTGCATATCCTGTTTTTTGGTCGCCGGGCTTCTGCCGCTATACTGATACCGGGCGGTATTCTGACGGTATACGGGCTTCTGTTCCTCATATGCAATATCGGCGGCTGGGGACTAATGGCCTCATTATGGCCTGTTCTCATTCTCGGTGTGGCCGTAGGCCTGTTTGAGTATTATCTGTACGAGAGCCCGCGTCCCGGCGCTGCACTGCCGATTGCGCTTGGTCTGACGGCGCTTTCCGTTGTGATATTCATCTTCACCTGGCTTCAGACAGGAGCGTTCTACATTATTGCGCTGATCTTGATCGCGGCGGGCGCTTGGATGATCTTCGGCCGCAATCGTTCGAGACGCAATAATAAATGGAGCCGAGGCTGGTAATCGGGAAGAGGTAAAAGTTGCTGGAAGTTTTCTGAAAAGACTTGATTTTCCCGCTCGTTTACCTATATTATAGGATGTATGTTGAAGCGTCGGCATGTCGTCCGGCGCTTTCTTTGTGGCTCATTCGAATAGAAGGGATTTGAGATATATTTATGCAATCAAGAGATCAGATTCGCAACATTGCCATTATTGCTCACGTTGACCATGGCAAAACAACACTTGTAGACCAACTGCTGCAGCAGTCCGGTATTTTCCGGGAGCATGAGACGCTGCAGGAGCGCGCGATGGACTCCAATGATTTGGAGCGCGAACGCGGTATTACCATCCTAGCCAAAAATACGGCTATTACGTATAAAGATTTCTTGATTAACATTGTGGATACGCCTGGACACGCCGATTTCGGCGGTGAAGTCGAACGTATCATGAAAATGGTCGACGGCGTTCTGCTCGTTGTTGACGCATACGAAGGCTGCATGCCTCAGACCAAGTTCGTTCTGGGCAAAGCGCTTGCCCATAACTTGACGCCAATCGTCGTTGTAAACAAGATCGACCGTCCGGCTGCTCGTCCAGCTGAAGTGATCGATGAAGTGCTTGACCTGTTCATTGAGCTTGGAGCGAACGACGACCAGTTGGACTTCCCCGTAGTATATGCATCTGCCCTAAACGGTACTTCTAGCATGGATCCGGAGAAGCAAGACGATAACATGCTTGCTCTTTACGAAACCATTATCGACCATATCCCTTCCCCTACCGAGAAAGTGGACGAGCCTCTGCAGTTCCTCGTTACCTTGATGGATTACAATGAATATCTGGGCCGTATCGCCGTCGGCCGCGTGAATCGCGGTGTCATTAAGCAAGGCCAACCGGTTGCTGTTATGCTTAGAGACGGTTCCACGAAGAATGCCCGTATCGAGAAGCTGTTCGGTTTCCAAGGACTGAAGCGGATCGAGGTCGCTGAAGCAGGCGCTGGCGACATCGTGGCGATCGCAGGCATCAAAGACATCAACATCGGAGAAACCATTGCGGATCCACAGCATCCGGAAGCCCTCCCGGTTCTCAAAATTGACGAGCCTACCCTGCAAATGACGTTCCTGGTGAACAACAGTCCTTTTGCCGGACGCGAAGGCAAATGGGTGACATCCCGCAAGCTTCGCGACCGTCTCTTTAAAGAACTGGAAACGGACGTCAGCTTGAGAGTGGATGAGACGGACAGCCCGGATGCCTATATCGTTTCGGGACGCGGCGAGCTTCACCTCAGTATCCTGATTGAGAATATGCGTCGTGAAGGCTATGAGCTTCAAGTATCCAAGCCTGAAGTTATCGTAAGAGAAATCGATGGCGTCAGAATGGAGCCGATCGAACGCCTCCTGATTGACGTGCCGGAAGAGAGCATGGGCGCTGTTATGGAAAGCCTTGGAACACGTAAGGCCGAAATGGTCAACATGGTGAACAACGGAAACGGTCAGGTACGTCTGGAATTCCTGATTCCGGCTCGCGGGCTTATCGGCTACCGCACCCATTTCTTGACGCTGACACGCGGCTACGGCATTATGAACCATGCGTTCGACAGCTATGGCCCGCTGGTTGGCGGCCAAGTGGGCGGACGCCATCAAGGCGTGCTGGTTTCCACGGAAAACGGATCTTCGACGTTCTACGGCATGATGTCGGTTGAAGACCGCGGAACCCTGTTCCTGGAACCGGGGACCGAGATTTATGAAGGCATGATCGTCGGGGAGCATACCCGCGACAACGATATCGTCGTCAATATTTGTAAAGAGAAGCAATTGACCAACGTTCGTTCGGCAACGAAGGACGATACGGTGAAATTGAAAACACCGGTCATCTTCTCGCTTGAGCAAGCTCTGGAGTACCTGAACGACGACGAGTATTGCGAGATTACGCCGAAGTCCGTTCGTCTCCGCAAGAAGATTTTGAACAAGAGTGAGCGCGAACGCGCAGAAAAACATCGTAAAATGGCGCAAGCAAATCTATAATAGATAGAGATCTACTTGCCCAAAAGGAGTGAACCTATCATGCAGGAATGGTTTGCCGCGCACCCGCTCGTTTCGTATATCGTCATTTTTGTGCTGATCACCTACGTTTACAACAAGGTATTCCGAGTGAAGCAGAAGCTTCCTCTCTTGAAGGAGATTCTCCTGTATATCTTGATGGCCCTGGGTTCGGCGATACTGCTTGTGTTTCAGATCGATAAGCTGCCGATTATCCAATGCTTGTTGGTCGCCGTGGCGTTGATGCTGATGGTGCGTATTCGATACTTTGTTGAAGATCGTCAGAAGAAGAAGGCTCAAGCCGAGCCGAAGTCATAAGGTTTGTAGAAATTTAGCAATTCAGGCAACAACCATACGGCAACTTTTTGTCAGTCCCCATCGTTTATAAGAGAGAGAAGTCAACCATGGTCCGGTAAATGCTTCGAAATGTGAAGCGTTTATCGGACATTCATCTAATTTGAATGAAATCAGGTGTTATGATATGAATCCTACTCATACCAATCTCCCTCCAAGAGCCAAAAGTGGGGGGAAGGGCAAGAAACAGCCAGTTCCTAAAAAGAAGAAAAGCCCATGGAAATCATTCTTTAAATTTATATTAATCGTACTGCTAATTGCAGTATTGACTGCCGCAGGTTACGCCGGGTACCTGTTCTTCAAGGGGAATGAGGTTATCGAGAAAAGCGGGATCGACAAACCGGTAGCTCCGGGCCATTCTGCAAAAGAAAAACCGATTACCGTGCTGCTCTTAGGAACCGATCATCGTCCGGAGACAGGGACGTATCTGACGGACGTGGTGATGGTCGCCTCCATGCATCCGGAAACCAATACGTCGACGCTGGTTTCTCTACCCCGGGATACGCTGATTGAACTTGAAGGATACAAGGCGACGAAGCTGAATGCTTATTACCCGAGGTTTAAAGCGGCCTACAATGCTGCCGAGAAAAAGGAACCGGGGAGCGGCATTCAGGCTGAAGAAGAAATGAAAGTCATGATGAGCAAATATCTTGGCGTTAATATCGACTATGTAACGGTTATCGATTTCCAGGGATTCCGTGACGTTGTGGACACCTTTGGCGGCGTAGATGTCAATGTTCAATATAATATGTGTTACCGCGATACTGCCGACGGGACCGACATTAATCTCACTGTGGGTCCTCAGAAGCTGGATGGCAAGAAGGCGCTGGATTATGTTCGTTACCGTAAATCCAGTAACAGCTGTTCGCCGAGAACGAAGGAGTCAAGCGATTTTGAGCGTAATGCCCGCCAAAGCGAAGTATTGCATTCCTTGCTCGACAAGATGAAATCGCTCGGAGGCGTTGCGAAGGTGGGAAATGCGCTGGATGCGGTCAGCGACAACATGACCACCGATTTCGAGCAGGAGCAGATCCGGAATTTGATTGCGACTTATTATGATATCGGAAAAGATGATGTGAAATTCATGCCGGTTACAGGCAATTGGAAGAGCCCTTATGTATATATTAGCAGCAGCGAGCTGGATGCAGCCAAACAAGCGCTGCAAGATGAGCTAGCAGGGAAACACAACGCCGGCGATCAAGGAACAGAAGCGGATTCTGCAACGGCTCCGTGACAATTGAAGGCAAGTTTTATCGTATGTTATAATACAATGTATCAGATGGAGATCATTGTACAGGAGGCCGAAGGAATGTCCTACCTCATGATGCATACGACACACCCATTGATCCATAGTCGGCAGACGGGTTGCCCTGCCCCTGCATCGGTGCGGGCGGATTCCATTAGGGAATGGGAATCCTTCGGATGTCGTCCTTCTGATTCCATGTCGCTCATGACGGGTTCTTTCGACATGGGTGTCCATGTTGCACCGAATAAGCAGTCATACTCCAAATATGTTAACGGTCATGTCCCTAGCGAAGCCGTTATGTCGGTTAGTGGTGTTGTTATGACCTTAAAAAAAGCCCAGTGAGTTTCACTGGGCTTTTTTTGTATGAAATTTGGAGACTTGTGACGGACAAACTCGGGTCATGACGGGATATGTCCGCGAGTAAGACCGAATTCATCCTCAAGTTTATTTCCCGTTTTGTGGATGGGCCGGTGCATGACTGCGATGATTTGGTTTTACTGTTTTAGCACCGTTTTGCTGCACATTTCCGTCTTGCTGCCCATTCCCGTTTCGCTGTGCATTCCCGTCTCGCGGCGTTACGTCTTTCGGCAATTGAGGGATGATACGGCCAACGATGTCTGCAAGTTCACTGGCAAGTCCGGAAACAGGATGTCCCTCCTGAATGTGCCGACCAAGGTCGGCAATCCGGTTGGCTACGTCCAAATCGGCGGTAACCAGTGCATTGGCGCCTGCCGGATCGGTTTGAAGGGCTTCCGCGACCGTGTATTTAATGGTTCCAACTTCTGCACGATCTAAATTTCCATCTACATTCAGCCCGACGACAGCCGTTTTGCCCATGACAACACAGTTCGCGTTTTTAACGCCAGGCACGCTCTCAGCCAGTGATTTCAGGTGATTTGCGGTTGTGGCGTCAACTCGTCCGTTGTTATCATTTACGTTACCGACACGCCCCGTATTGGGGTTATCCGGTGTCCAACCGTCTACATTGTTGGTGGTATAACCTCTGTTCCCATTCATGTTGCGAACACTGTTAGCAGTGGTTCCATCGGTTTGATTACGAGGAGAGGGTGATGCATGGTTATTGGCGGTCCCGCAGCCTGCGAGCAACAACACCGCCAGCATGATGGATAGAGCAGCTCTCATGGATTGATCTGTCCTTTCGTAATAGAATTCGCTAAATTACTCCAGTCGCTACGCTTATTATGTCCGGGACGGAAAGGTTTATGTGTGTACCTGATGAAGAAGCAGTGGAGGGATAAGATGAAAAAAATATTTGTACTGGATACGAACGTACTGCTGCATGATCCTCAATCGATTTATGCATTCGAGGAGCATGAAGTCATCATTCCTGCGGTGGTTCTTGAAGAGATTGATTCCAAGAAGCGAAATGCCGATGAAATCGGCCGCAATGCCCGTATGGTCTCCCGATTGCTTGATGGGCTTAGAGAACAAGGTCATCTTCACGACGGAGTTCTTCTGGAGAACGGCGGGACGTTGAAGGTTGAGCTTAATCATCGCAGCTTCGTCAAGGTACAGGAGTTATTTAGCGAAGCATCGAACGACAATCGTATTTTGGCTGTCGCGTTAAATTATAAATTGGAGGAGGAGCCGAAGGAGGACGGAAGACCCGTTGTTCTTGTCAGCAAGGATGTCCTCGTTCGAATAAAAGCGGATGTGCTTGGGCTAACGACACAGGATTATCTATCTGACCGCACGGCGGATCCAAGCGAATTATATCCGGGATTCTCAACGATCAAGGTGCATCCTTCCGTGATCGATGAATTCTACAGCTATCGTTATTTGCCGATTAAACCACTTCAACTCTCTTATCCGCTTTATCCGCACGAATTCGTTATTCTGAAGGACGAGATGGGATCCGGCAAGTCTGCCCTGCTTCATGTGAATGAGGATGCAACCCGACTAGAGCCCCTTCATCTAAGCAACGAGCCCGTATGGGGCATCAGTGCCCGGAATGCTCAACAGCGCATGGCGATTGAGCTTCTCCTGAATGACGACATTCCGCTGGTTACCATTACGGGAAAAGCCGGTACGGGCAAAACCTTGCTGGCATTGGCAGCAGGACTATCCAAGGTGGAGGATGAGCACAAATACAAAAAACTGCTCATTGCGCGTCCGGTCGTTCCGATGGGGAAAGATATCGGATATTTGCCGGGAGAAAAGGAAGAGAAGCTGAGACCGTGGATGCAGCCGATCTATGACAACCTGGAGTATTTGTTCGACACCAAGAAATCCGGCGATATCGATAAAATATTGATGGGTCTGGGAAGCATCCAGGTAGAAGCACTGACTTACATCCGCGGTCGCTCCATTCCAGGTCAGTTCATCATCGTTGACGAGGCTCAGAACTTATCACGCCATGAGGTCAAGACGATTGTTTCCCGGGCGGGAGAAGGGAGCAAGGTGATACTGATGGGGGACCCCGAACAGATTGACCATCCCTACCTGGATGCCGTTAGCAATGGGCTGACCTATGTGGTTGAACGATTTAAGCAGGAAGGTTTAAGCGGACATATTACGCTGACTAAAGGGGAGCGTTCCAAGCTGGCACAGCTGGCGGCCGATTTGCTGTAGCATTATATTTCCCGAGAAATGATCTCACAAAGTAATTCGTACGAGAAGGACTGTCCGAAATTCATAGGACAGTCCTTTTAGCGATCGGGTCCTATTAGTAAAATATGGACTGGTAAATTATAAAAAAAGATAGGACAAGAGCACTATAAGTTTGGTAAAATAAGGGCATGCGACTATGGGAGGAGTGAAGAGGGGATATGAAGCGGAAGAAATATTGGTTCTTATTCGCCATTTTATTATTATCCTTATCCAGTTTATCTCCCAGCTTTGACTTCACTCATCATACGAGACGGGAACCGCCCGGGGATGAACCGATTCCTCCGCAGCAGAGGCCGGAGGTACCAGAGAGCGACCTGGGCCCCATCAAGGTCGGCGTCCATTTGAATCCGGACGAGCTGAGGCACCTGAAAGCGCTCAACGAACGCTTTATGGAAGAGACCGGAGCCGAGATCGAAATCACGCCTCTAGAAACGGCCGATACGGAGAAAGAATCGTTTTTGCTTCATATGTCCCTTGGCGAAGGACCGGACATTATATTAACGGATTCTCATTACATTAAAGCGCTTGCAATGACGGGATATCTTCTGCCCGTCGATGCATCACAGACAACGGTGACCGGCGAGGATACCCTGAATGGTCTTCTGCCGCAGCTGCAATGGAACGGGTATCAATGGGGAATGCCTTTTGATATAGATCCCTATATCGTGACCTGGCAGACCAAAGGGAAGGACGGCGCCTCATTTAACATGCCGGAGAGCCGACAGGCTTGGCAGGAATATATGGAGCTTCATAAGACGAGCCCCGTCCTCTCATTTGATCCGAAGGATCCTTACGCATTCGGCGCGGCGGTGCATTTGCTTGAAGGCGATCCTTCCAAGCCGGATCAAGAAGTACTTGAAATGTTAATCCGCAATCACCTTGGAACGCCGGAATCGTCCCGCGGCGCAGCAGATACGATAGAAACGGGGCAGGAACCTTCCTCTGGCACAGAGGAGGCTTCCGTGGCCGTTGAGCCGTATTCGAGCTTCGCGGACCGAGAGGTAAGCGGATTGTCTTCCGCATTGGCCATGGGAAAGAGTCATTTGAATACGCCGGTTGTGCGAGCGAGAAGTTTTGCGGTAGCCGCACAGACGGAGTCGTCTGCGCTTGCCATGAAATGGATTACGTATATGACAAGCAAAGAGATGCAGCAGGAATGGAGCAAAACGTCAGGAACACTCCCCGTCGTACCCGAAATGTATGTCACGGGCACGAACCTGAGGGATCGGGGCATTTGGCAAAAAGCGGCGGTCCCCGCCCAGGTGCTGCTCTCCCGGAATGAGCCGGCCGCCTTGGATTTTGGCGATTCAGAAGGTTTCCAGACTTATAGCGAATCAGCATATCGATTGCTGCATGGCGAAATAACGGTTGAAGAATATATGAAATTGTACACGCCTGCTCAACCATAACAAGAAAAAAAGCTGCCCTCTCGGGCAGCTTTTTCTATAGATCCAGCTCCATTTTGACCACTAATCGTTGATCATCGCTTGCAACCTCCGTCGCTTTCAAGAAAGAAACCAGCTGCTTGGGATAAAAGTTCATGTCGAATTCTTCCTGCAGCGCTCTGCGCGTTGTGTCGGGCAATTCCAGACGGTTGAACACAAGTTTGTCGACTTCAAACATAATGGCATTCTCCGGTTCGTTAATGACGGTGTATTTCCCTTCAATCAGCAGCGACAAATTTCCGCTTTCGCCGGAAGCTATTACTTTTCCATCGTCAAAATGAAACGCAAAGCTATTAAAGATTTCGTCTTCGGATCTTAAAAACGTGTTGAGATCATCTTCATGGATGTCGATGGTATATACCTTTCCGTTGGTCTTCAGCATATTCTTGCTGCCTTGGACGAACGACGGCAGATTTTCCATGGCGCTAGCCAGGGCCTGGAAATGACGCTTCACCTCGTACAGCCCTACATTCTCCCAATAGAGGGTAAACTCCTCGATCAGCCTCTTCATGGCATCCGGATTGCTGCTGGCTGTGAGTGCTCCATCTACCTGCTGCTCAAGCGCAAGCACCCGTTCGCGCTGCTTCACCAGGCTGTCCTTTACTTCGGCGAGCCGGGACGCATTCCGTGCTGCTTCAGCCTGAGCGGAAGCAAGGGAGCGGTACTGATTGTTATACACGGTAAGCGTATCCCGGTCGTTCTGAATAATAATATCGTAAAAGTCCATGACGCGGAAAAAGCCGGCTAAGTCTTTAGCAGACAGCAGCATGAAAAATAAGTTATCCCGCTCACCCATGTAATATGACCGAAGGACGGCAGCCGCCCGATCTCGCCGGTCTTCAATACGCATGCCCATATCCTGGATTTGGGTTTGCAGCTCGCTCTGAAGAGTCTGCAATTCCTCCATGCGTTTGGTTATCCGTTCGATTTCATGATCGATTTCCACGATGGAGAGGCTGTCCTCCAGAAGCTTGCGCGCCTCTTCCGAGTCAGGCATGACGGGGCTGACATCCTGCTGGGAATAAACCGCAGCGGGAGCACCAATGAAGCAGAAGAACAGGGTTAAACACAGCAAGACCGGGAGGAGTGGGTATTTTACTCGTACTTTCAAACGGGAGTCCTCCTTGCATGGTTGTTAGTCGAAAGGATACCAACCACGGTCTGTCCCTTCATTTTAACCAATATATGACGCGTACGACTCAATTATCAACCTTTAGGCACTAAAAAAGCGATCCGGCAGCTAAAGCACCCGATCGCTCTTTTAAGTACTTGTTCTCTAATCGCAAGGAAAATCCACCAGCGCAGCCTCAGGTTGTCCAGGTTGACCGCCGGCGGATCTCGAATATCGCTTGCATGGTTTACATATTAGAGTGGTTTGCCCATAATGAAGACCGTCCAGTAGCTAAAGCCTGTGAAGGTCACGATCATATAAGCCCAGAAGAGAAGAATATAGGTTCTCTCCGTGAATTTCAAATATCCCAGGATCACGAAAAATGCGGTCTGCAGGAAGAAAAGCAGTGCCATTTCAATATGATCTCCGGCAAAGGCCATCAACCCGATGGTCAGGGTGAAAAAGCCAAGGACTCGAAACATCCGTGCCACGATTATATCCTCCTCTCGTATGTACGCACATAATGCTGCTATGAACATTATAGCGTTATGGGAAAAACGTGTAAACGCCTAACTCAAGAAAACCCTTTATTTTTTATTATTAACCAGAAGCAGGACATTGAATTCGGGAACAATTTGGGTGAAACGCCCCTTTTCCCTCCGTAAGAGTATGATCTGTAATCAAAATGGAAATACATTTTAGTATCAAATAGATTCTATGAACTCTATGAGAGGCATAGAAATGAACTAAGCAGTTTTTATACCCTATTCAGCAGCCGATTTACGGTATTGAAGACGGTTATTTTAGGATGTCGTTAGGAGGGTTTTATGGTATGTCAGCAGTGAGACAGGATGCATGGAGCGCAGAGGACGACCTAATACTGGCGGAGGTGACCCTGCGTCATATTCGTGAGGGCAGCACCCAATTGGCTGCCTTTGAGGAAGTCGGAGAAAGAATAGGCCGGACATCGGCGGCTTGCGGATTTCGTTGGAACAGCTGTGTTCGCAAGAAATATGAGGATGCTATCAGCTTGGCGAAATCTCAGCGTCAAAAGAGAAGTTATTATAAAAAACAGCCTTCCGCCAGCGGACCACAAGTTGCAGGATTGGCAGCTCCGGAAATGGAGCACGATGTTTATAAACATGATGGCGCAAGCGAAGAGACGTTGTCCATCGATGCGGTTATCCGTTTCCTTCGCCAGTGGAAGGGCGGGCTGCAGGAAAGTTCACGCCAGTATAAACTGCTTGAGAAGAATTTGCGTGAAAAAGAGGATGAGCTTGCAAGGCTCCGCAGCGAGAATCAACGGTTGTTGAAGGAAGTAAGCGAAGTGAAAACCGACTACCATGTGGTCAATGACGATTATAAGGCACTGATTCAGATTATGGATCGGGCACGGAGACTGGCTTTTTTGAATGAAGAGGACGAGGAACTGAAGACCCGCTTCAAAATGGATGCCAACGGTAATCTGGAACGAATCGAATAGGTAAAGGTTATCCTGATCCGCCGTAACCCGCACTAGTGCATTTCATGCGCTTTGGCGGGTTATTTGTGCGTATTGAAGATTATTCTGATATATACTAAGACTAGCACATCATGTTTAATGACAGTAATGGGGGATGATCATGAATATACATATCATCGGGGCCGGATCTTTGGGCCTGTTATATGCCGGCAAACTTGCGGGCTCAGGCTGCAGAGTCACGGTATGGTGCCGCAGCGAGGAGCAGGCGAGCAAGCTCCGGACTACCGGCATCACGATCGAGAAGACGGAGGGGAAGCCTCAGACCGTTGCCCCCAATGCTTTTTCGGTCCGTGCATGGGATGCCTTTGCCGAGTCGGGAGCGGCAGCGGATGCGGATTATCTCTTTCTCATGTTGAAGCAGCAAGGGATCGAAGAGATGGCCAGGGAAGTGCTGGCACCATTCGGACACCATCGCCGCAATCTCATATGCTTTCAGAACGGTACAGGCCATTTGGAACGGCTTCGGGAGCTGCTGCCCATGTGGAAGCTCTATGCAGCGATTACCACGGAAGGGGCCAAGCGTACAAGCAGTTCCTCGGTTCTGCACGCCGGCCATGGAACGACGACAATCGGCAAAATGATGCCTGCTGCGAGCTTTATAGGGGCTACATCCCATGAAGATCATGATATTGAGCTGGTTAAAGAGCTGAATAGAGCAGGATTTGAAGCTTTATTGTCGAATGAGATGGATGAGATGATCTATCGTAAACTGCTGATGAATGCGGTCATTAACCCTTTGACTGCATTGTGGCGGATTCCTAACGGAGCGCTGTTATCCTCCCCTGAACGGGCCGGGCTTATGAAGCAGCTGTATCATGAAGGAATCCTTGTATATGAAGCTGCCGGAATTCCGTATGGAAACAAGCTGTGGGAATGGATTGTAAGCGTCTGCCAATCCACTTCAGGTAACACGTCCTCCATGCTAAAGGACGTGATGGACGGCCGAGCGACGGAAGTTGCCTGGATTAACGGAAGCATTGTCCAGCTTGGACACAAATATGGCGTTTCAGTGCCAAAACACGAGCTGATCACGCAGCTCATCGAGGGGATGAATCTATAGGGGGTCTTAGTATGGGGTTTTTACAGGGGCTGTTTAACACATTGAGTCTTTTTCCGTTCATTCCGTTTCTGATGGTGTATATCATAGTGCTCCAAAGAAATAAGAATCGAAAACAAGCGCTGGAGCTGGCCATGGATATCACCACCTTTTTTATGCTGTTCTCGGTTTCCGCCTTGTTTAATACTACGTTCCAGACCAAATTCGGATTTTATCTGATACTCCTGATGCTGCTTATCGCGGCGGGGCTGATCGGGAGCGCGCAAAACCGCTGGAAAGGCAAGGTAAACGGAAAAAGGCTGCTGCGGGCCGTGTGGAGGCTCGGCTTTGTGACAATGAGTTTTGGTTACATAGTTTTTACATTTTTTGGTCTACTCTCCTACATAATTAAGATGATGTAAGCACAATCTAATAACTAGTATTATATGAGAAATCTGTTTGATCATTGGGTCAGGCAGATTTTTCAATTTATTGATTTCTGGATTTTTTTGACCACTGGTTGTATAATCGATAAGCATATACCTAAAATCTATGAGGGGGATACCGCAAGATGAAGAAACAAAAGAAACTACTGCTTCTCATGACGCTAATTCTTGCTTTCAGCTCGGTTTTGGCAGCGTGTGGAGCTGATAAGAATGAAGGTGCAAACGGCGGAACAGCGGACAAGCCTAAAGAGCAAGTCTTCCGCATGAACCTTGCTTCCGACCCTCCAACATTGGATCCGGGATTGTCTCAGGACAATACGTCGAATACGGTAATCAATGCTGTGTTTGAAGGTCTGGTTCGTAAAGGTGCAGATGGTTCCGAAGAGCCGGGCGTAGCCAAAGAATGGAAAATTTCTGAAGATGGCCTCAAATATGTCTTCACGCTTCGCGAGGATGCCAAATGGAGCAACGGCGATTCTGTAACGGCTAAAGATTTCGAGTATGCATGGAAACGCGTACTTGATCCGAACTTTACGCCAGCATCGCCTTATGCATATCAGCTGTATTACGTGAAAAACGCTGAAGCGTACAACCTCGGCGAAATTAAAGACGCTAATGAAGTTGGCGTAAAAGCAACCGATGATTACACGCTGGAAGTAACGCTGGAAAACCCGACGCCATACTTCCTAAGCTTGATGTCTTTCCAAACCTACTTCCCGGTTCACAGCTCCGTTGAAGGTAATGCTTCTTGGGCAACGAAACCGGATACCTTGATTGGCAATGGTCCGTTCAAAGTTTCACAAATGACGAAGGGTCAAAAAATCGAGCTTGTGAAAAACGACCAATATTGGGATAAGGACTCCATCAAACTTGAGAAAGTTCAAATGAGCATCGTGAACAGCTCTGCTACAGAACTTTCAAGCTATCGCAATGACGAACTGGATTATGCAGGACATCCAACAGGCAATATTCCGACGGATCAACTTACGGCGATCAAAAAGGAACTGGGCGATGAATTGATGATCAAAGGCATTTCGTCGACCTATTTCTATATCTTTAACACAACTCAAGAGCCATTTGACAATGTGAACATCCGTAAAGCCTTCTCGATGGCGATTGACCGTAAGGCTATCGTAGAGAAAATTACGCAGGGCGGACAACTTCCTGCATTCGGTTTTGTTCCTCCGGGCATCAAGGGTGAGTCCGATGAGTACCGTAAAGAGGTGCCGGATACTTACTTCGAAGAAAATCTTGAAGAAGCTAAGAAACTGCTCGAGCAAGGTATGAAGGAAAAAGGCTATACCACGTTGCCTGAAGTTACTCTGATCCATAACTCCGATGACAACCACAAGAAAATTGCGCTTGCCATCGCGGATATGTGGAAGAACAATCTCGGCGTTACTGTTAAGGTTCAAAACCAAGAGTGGGGCGTATTCCTGAAGAACCGTACGGATCTCAACTATCAAGTTGCACGTTCCGGCTGGGGAGCAGACTATAACGACCCGATGACTTATATCGACATGTGGACATCCAATGGCGGAAACAACGACACTGGATTCAAGAGCGAAGAATATGACAAACTTGTGAAGGATGCCTATGCGACTAGCGATAACGCCAAGCGCATGGAGCTGATGTCCCAAGCGGAGAAAATTCTCGTTCAGGACAATCAAGTTGTTATGCCGATCTACTACTATTCCAGTGTGTCCCTGGTTAAACCATGGGTGAAGAACCTTCATCTGGATTATAAAGGTGATATCGATTTCACACGTGCATATATCGAGTAGTCTTTTGTAAGTATTTATAAAAGGTTACGTTTCGGGATATATATGTGGGGCATTTTTAAACCCATATATATCCCGATTTTTTTGTATGAGCGCAAGGTTTCCAAATCTTGTGTCCGTTGGTGAAAGTTAAGGGATGCTCAATCCGTCCTGGAATTATACAATTATAGGGACGGCTTGGTTTAGAACAACTGATCAGGAGGCTAGCGAAATGCTGAGGTATGTGGCGAGTAAGTTTTTTTATATGCTTGTATCGTTGTTCATACTGATCTCAGCCACTTTTTTTCTTATGAAAGCCATACCGGGCGATCCGTTTATGGGAGAGAAAAAGCCATCGCCTGAAATTCTGGCGAGGCTGATGGAGCAGTATGATTTGGATAAACCGGTATTTCAGCAGTATACGAAATACTTGGGCAATATCATCCAGGGTGACTTTGGCTTGTCCATGAAGAAACAGGGACAATCCGTAACAGATATTATTGTAGACACGTTCGGCCCGTCACTACGTTTGGGTCTTATCGCGATTGTGGTATCCGTCATCGTCGGTGTCCTGTTGGGGATGCTTGCAGCCTTGTATCACCGCAAGCTGATTGACAACATCGCCATGATTATCTCGGTTCTGGGCATCGCGGTACCGAGTTTTGTACTCGCGTCCTTGTTGCAATTCGTTCTCGCGGAGAAAGCAGGCATATTCAATGTCATGGGCTTTGAGGGACCGCTGGACTACGTGCTTCCGGTCATGGCGCTGTCTGCACAACCGATTGCATTTATCGCTCGCTTGACAAGGTCCAGCATGCTGGAAGTTTTGCATTCGGATTATATCAAGACGGCGAAGGCCAAGGGCCTTAACTGGTTTGCGATTATGTTCCGTCATGTGATCCGTAACGGTATTTTGCCGGTCGTGACTTATGTCGGTCCGATGACAGCGAACATTATCACGGGATCGGTCGTCATTGAACAGATTTTCGGTATCGGCGGCATAGGCAAGCAGTTTGTTGAAAGTATCACGAACCGTGATTATACCGTCATCATGGGAATTACGATTTTCTACGGCATCCTGCTGATGCTGGCTCGTTTTGTCACGGACATCGTGTACGTATTTGTGGATCCACGCATTAAATTGACCGGCGGGAAGGAGAGGTAGACATGGAGAAAGAACAGCGTATGCCTCATCCTGCGGCACTAAACTTGAAGCCTGAAGATTTTCAGAAGATTGGTCCTGATGAGAAGCAATCCGAGGTAATACAGCGTGAAAGCTTGTCTTCCTGGAGAGATTCCTGGGAGAGACTGCGCAAGAACAAGCTGGCAATGACAGGCTTGATTATTATGATCCTGATTGTCATCATGGCCATCATCGGCCCGATGATCTCTAAATATGATTATGAAACGAATGATTTGATGAATACGAATATGCCGCCTTCATCAGAACATTGGTTTGGAACCGACGATCTGGGCCGCGACGTTTTTGTTCGTACCTGGATGGGAGCTCGGATATCCTTGACCGTTGGTCTTGCAGCAGCTGCGATTGACTTGATGATTGGCGTAATATATGGCGGCATCATGGGTTATTTCGGTGGCCGCGTCGATGAGTTCATGAATAAGTTTGCGGAAATTTTGTATTCCATTCCGTACCTGCTCGTTACGATCTTGCTATTGGTTGTATTCGAGCCAAGTTTAGGCACGATCATACTCGCCTTAACCATCACGGGGTGGATTAACATGTCCTGGATCGTGCGGGGCGAGATCATGCAGCTGAAGAGCAGAGAGTATGTGCTCGCTTCACGCTCGATGGGTGCGGGAACTGCGCGCCTGCTGTTCCGGCATTTGATTCCGAATGCGATGGGGCCGATTATCGTTACCTTGACCTTGTCGGTTCCAAGCGCAATCTTTGCCGAGGCTTTCCTGAGTTTCCTTGGTCTTGGCGTTCAAGCACCGGTTGCATCATGGGGCTCCATGATTAATGATGCCTTGTCCGGATGGATGTATTATCCATGGCGGATGTTGTTCCCTGCTCTATTTATCAGCTTGACGATGTTGGCATTTAACATTTTCGGTGATGGATTGCGTGACGCGCTGGATCCGAAATTGAAAAAATAGGAGGTGGGAAGGTATGGAACCGATCTTGCAGGTGAAGGACCTCAACGTATCGTTTCGTGTTCGCGGCGGTGAAGTAAAGGCAGTCCGCGGCATGAATTTTGAAGTCGGCAAGGGGGAGACGGTTGCCATCGTCGGTGAGTCCGGAAGCGGTAAAAGTGTTACCGCCCAGACCATTATGCGATTGATTCCGTCCCCGCCCTCGGAAATTAAAAAAGGAGAGGTCATTTTCCAAGGACAAGACCTTCTCAAAAAAACGAACAAACAGATGGAAGCGATTCGCGGCAAGGATATCGGGATGATCTTCCAGGATCCGATGACCTCGCTCAATCCAACCATTAAAATAGGAAAACAAATCACGGAAGTGCTGGTCAAGCACCAAGGGATGTCATTCTCGGAAGCCAAGAAACATGCCATTGAAATGCTGAAGCTGGTGGGCATCAAAAACGCGGAAGAGCGCTTCAACCAGTATCCGCATGAATTCTCCGGCGGTATGCGCCAGCGCGCGATGATCGCGATCGCCCTTGCATGTAAGCCGACCCTGCTGATTGCGGATGAACCGACGACTGCCCTTGACGTTACCATTCAGGCGCAGATTATGGACGTGATGAAGGAAATGCAGGAGCGTTTGGGCACATCCATCATTCTGATTACGCATGATCTCGGCGTTGTTGCCGGTATGTGCGACCGCGTGATCGTCATGTATGCGGGCGAAGTGGTGGAAACGGGAACGAAATGGGAGATTTTCAAAAATCCGCAGCATCCTTATACCAAAGGCTTGCTTCGTTCCATGCCGCGCCTGGATCAGAAGAAGGACGAGCCGCTGATTCCGATCATCGGTACGCCTCCCGATCTCATTAAGCCGCCGGTGGGCTGCCCGTTTGCTGCTCGCTGTGATGAGGCTATGCGAATTTGCGAACGGGTCGACCCGGGCGCAACGGAATTCAGCGATACGCACATCGCGCGCTGCTGGAATCTGCACCCGATGGCGAAGGAGGCGCAGGGCTCATGAAGGATAACCATTTAATTGAGGTAAAAGGCCTGAAGAAGTATTTCAACGTTGGCAAAGGTCAAGTGCTTAAGGCGGTTGACGACCTGAATTTCTTCATTCGCGAAGGCGAAACGCTTGGTATGGTGGGTGAGTCCGGCTGCGGCAAGTCAACCGCAGGACGGACGATTCTTCGCCTCTATGAACCTACGGCCGGAAGCGTTAATTTTAACGGAACGGACATTTACAAGCTGTCCCCTGGCAAGATGAAGGCGATGCGCCGCGATATGCAGATGATTTTCCAGGATCCGTATGCCTCGCTGAATCCAAGATTCACGGTGTCGGACATTATCGGCGAAGCCTTGGATATTCATGGAATGGCAGGCAGCCGTGCCGAACGCAAGAAGCGGATTGAGGAGCTGCTGGATATGGTCGGCTTGAACAGCGACCACGCGACGCGTTACCCTCACGAATTCTCGGGTGGTCAGCGTCAACGGATCGGGATTGCCCGCGCCCTTGCGGTAAACCCTAAATTCATCATTTGTGACGAGCCGATCTCGGCGCTTGACGTTTCGATTCAGGCGCAGGTTGTCAATTTGTTGAAAGATCTGCAGGATCGGCTTGGTTTAACTTATCTCTTCATTGCGCATGACCTGTCCATGGTTAAGCATATCAGCGACCGGGTAGCGGTGATGTATTTGGGCAAAATGGTGGAGCTGGCAGACAGTGAGGAACTGTATGCGAACCCGATCCATCCGTACACGAAAACCCTGCTGTCCGCGATTCCGATTCCGGATCCTGAAATTGAGGCTAACAAAAAGCGCCTCAAGCTGGAAGACGATTCGCAGGGGCCGATTTCGGCAGCCAAAGGCGAAGACGGAACGGTTCAGCTGGACGTGAAGGATTCGGAGCTGGTCGAAGTGTCCAAAGGACACTGGGTTGCCAAAGCCTACGCTTAAGTCATCGATACCTGTTAATAGGAAGCTGCTTCAAGAATAGCCGCTGGCATCGTGCCGGCGGCTATTCTTTTCCTTTGACGCACAATGCCAACATTCGGTACAATCAAGAAAGGCAAAAAATAAAGAAACAAATTTACCTGCATGCACAATCTAGATTTGGTTGCGACGTAGAATAGGAGGCATACCTCATGAATATCGTTCCGGAACCATTATCCCTCGCTTCGCGTCTCGCCCATGATTATATTCACCATTTCGACCGGGTAAGCGGGTTCTACGGTGAAGATCACCGCGGCGAGCACGGCTATGCCGAGCGGGTACAATGGCTGGATCTTTCGGAAGACAAACGAATTCAGCGCAAGTCGCTGGCAGCATGTCTTCGGACGTATAACCAGAAACACAATGATCATCCCGCCGTACATAAATCACTTCAACAGCTGGAGCAGCCCGGAACTGTTACCATGGTTGGTGGACAGCAAAGCGGTTTGTTTACCGGCCCCCTGCTTGTCATATATAAAGCCATCACCGTGATTCAGGCTGCCCGCGAAGCGGAGGAACGCTTGAATCGTCCCGTTGTGCCTGTATTTTGGATCGCTGGAGAGGACCATGACTGGGATGAAGTCAATCACACGTATTTCCTGACTCCGGATCAGCAGCTGTCCAAAATCAAGCTGGATGCCAAGGACGGGCTCAGGACATCGGTGAGTTATACCGATGTTCCTGAAGAGGACTGGTCGATGATGCTGGCAGAGCTTCAGACGCAGCTGGCGGACAGCGAATACAAGGCAGACTTGCTGAAGCTTGCGTCTCAATCGTTTGACGGATCGGCCGGATTAAGCGAGGCATTCGCTAAACTCATCGGCTGCATGTTCGGCAAATATGGACTGATCCTCCTGGATTCCGCAGACCCGGGACTTCGGGCGCTGGAAGTGCCCATATTCGAATCGCTGATTACCCGCAACGAGACACTGGGACTTTCGTACCAGCAGGCTGCAAGGGATATCGCCGGACTGGGCTACGAGGTCCAGGCCGACGTATCCGAGAACGGGGCCAATCTGTTCTACTTGCATGAAGGCAGACGCCTGCTGCTGTACCGGGAAGGAGGCGTGTTCTCCGACCGCAAGGGCATCGTTTCTCTCACGGAGGAAGAATTGCTTCGGGATTTGCATCAGTTTCCTGAGCGCTTCAGCAATAACGTGCTGACCCGCCCGATCATGCAGGACTCGCTGCTCCCCGTGCTGGGGACGATACTCGGTCCTGGCGAAATCTCTTACTGGGCGATTACGCGCTATGCATTTGCCGATATGGGCTTACAGATGCCGCTAATCATCCCGAGAATGTCTTTCTCCATGGTGGACGGCACCGTCCACAAGCTGATGGAGAAATACGGATTGTCCTTCGAGGATGTTCAGCTTCGCTTGTCCGAGAAGCGCGAGGCTTGGCTGGCAAGCAAGGACGAATTGAATCTGGAGGAACGCTTCAGCGAAACCCGGAAACAATTCGAAGCATTATATCAACCTTTAATAGAAGATCTTGGCAAAATGCAGAGCGGACTGTTAAAATTAGGTCTAACCAATAAGGATAAAATATTGGAGCAGATGGATTACCTGTTAAGTAAATCCCGGAATGCCCTGGAACAGCAGCATGAGGCCGCCTTGGCGCAGTGGAAGCGCATCGAACAGACGCTGCTCCCGGAAGGGAAGCCTCAGGAGCGGGTATACAACATACTGGAATACATGAATCGTTACGGATTGAATCTGGTGGATCGCCTGATGGAAATCCCATACGATGCTTCGGGCATGCACCGCGTCGTTTACGTATAATGATCAGGAATTCAAACATCAGATCCTAGGAGGCTGTTAAATGAGCTCATCATCAATACAAACCAGCAATATTGCCGACCTGAAACTGGCGCCGGAAGGTCATCTCAAAATTGATTGGGTGCAGGCGCACATGCCGGTATTGAACCGGGTACGCGAACAATTCGAGAAAGAACAACCGTTCAAAGGCTTGAAAGTGGCCATCTCGCTGCATCTGGAAGCGAAGACCGCGTATCTGGCGAAGGTCATCCAAGCCGGCGGAGCCGAAGTGACAATTACCGGCAGCAATCCGCTGTCTACGCAGGATGATGTATGCGCGGCGTTGGTGGAAGACGGAATAACGGTGTTTGCCAAGTACAACCCGGATCCGGAGGAATACAAGCAGCACCTCATCTCAACGCTGGAAACGAGACCGGATCTGATCATCGACGATGGCGGGGATCTGGTAACGATCCTTCACTCCGAGCGCACGGATCTGCTTGAGGGGGTGCGGGGCGGCGCCGAAGAGACAACGACGGGCATTCTGCGCCTGAAATCGCTGGAGAAAGAAGGCGCTCTGAAATTCCCGATGGTTGCCGTGAATGACGCTTACTGCAAATACTTATTCGATAACCGTTACGGTACGGGGCAATCGGTCTGGGACGGAATTAACCGAACGACAAACCTGGTGGTTGCAGGCAAAACGGTCGTTGTCGTCGGCTATGGCTGGTGCGGCAAAGGCGTGGCGATGCGCGCCAAGGGTCTCGGCGCCAACGTCATCGTGACCGAGATTGATCCGATCAAGGCGGTTGAGGCTTACATGGACGGCTTCCACGTTATGCCGATGCGCGAAGCGGCTAAACAGGGGGACTTTTTCGTAACCGTCACGGGCAACCGCGACGTCATTAGCGGAGAAGACTTTGATGTCATGAAGGATGGCGCCATTTTGTCCAATGCCGGGCACTTCGATGTGGAAGTCAACAAACCGGATCTGTCGGAGCGATCCCAGTCGGTTCGGACGGTTCGTCGCAATATCGAAGAATACCATTTGAAGGACGGCCGTAAGATCTATTTGCTTGCAGAAGGCCGTTTGGTGAATCTGGCGGCAGGGGACGGACATCCGGCAGAAATCATGGATATGACGTTTGCCCTTCAGGCCTTGTCGCTCAAACACGTGAATGATCAGTACCAGGGCATCGGCAACCGCGTCGTGAATGTTCCGTACGAGCTGGATCAACAGGTTGCTTTATATAAACTGGAAAGTCTAGGTATCCATATCGACAGCCTGAGCGCTGAGCAGAAATCCTACTTGGACAGCTGGGCCCAGCATTAAACCGCAGCAGCTTCAGATCATTTGCAAACCTCCTTTCCATCCCCCGGCGGGATGAAAGGAGGTTTTTTGCGCGGTTGTTCTGAGAGAAAGTTCCAAAAAAACAAATGCAGGTCAGAAGGGATTTGATTCTTGACGCCGAATCTATTATCCTAAAGTGGTGGAAAGTGGTGCAAAGTGGGGAATCGGGGTTAAGGAGTGGAATGCCTGATGTTTATGGGGGAGTTTCAGCATAGCATCGACGATAAGGGGAGAATCATCATCCCCGCTAAATTTCGCGACCTCCTGGGCACCTCGTTTATCGTAACCCGCGGATTGGACAATTGCCTCTTTGTATACCCCAAAGATGAATGGGCCATCATGGAGCAGAAGCTCAAATCCCTACCGCTCATGAAGTCGGATGCACGCGCATTCACCCGGTTTTTTTTCTCCGGGGCGACGGAATGTGAATGGGATAAACAGGGAAGGGTAAATTTGCCGGGCAATTTGCGCGAGTTCGCCAAGCTCGAGAAGGAATGCGTCGTCATCGGCGTATCGAGCCGCGTGGAGATCTGGAGCAAGGAGCAATGGCAGAATTACTATCAGCAGTCGGAGGAAGCGTTCAACGACATTGCTGAGAAGCTGGTAGACTTTGATTTTGACTTATGACCAGCTAGGAAAATCCCGTAATCGAAATGGACAAGTTACACTAAAAATCATGTAAGAGACACAATGGAGGGCTGCAGCTTTGTTCCATCACATCACAGTGCTTAAGCAAGAAGCGACAGAAGGGCTGCGCATCAAACCAGACGGTATATATGTTGACTGTACGCTCGGGGGGGCGGGGCACAGCTCGCTCATTGCTTCCCAACTAAGTTCGGAAGGCCGGTTGATCGCTTTGGATCAGGACGACTGGGCATTGAATAACGCCCGGGAGGCCATGAAGCCTTATGCGGACCGGATCACCCTCGTTAAGACCAATTTTCGCGATTTGGAGGAGGTGCTCCGAAGCGAAGTGGGGGCTGGCGAGAACGGGCAGCCGCAAGTTGACGGTATACTGTTCGATTTGGGCGTATCTTCTCCGCAATTTGATGAAGGGGAGAGAGGGTTTAGCTACAATCATGATGCCCCGCTGGATATGCGGATGGATCAATCCGCCGAGCTTACAGCAGCCAAGATTGTAAACGAATGGCCGGAACAGGAAATCGCGCGGATATTGTACCAATACGGCGAAGAGAAGTTCTCAAGGCGGATTGCCAAGGTCATCGTTGAAAGAAGGGCACAGAGTCCTATTCAGACAACCGGAGAGCTTGTCGAAATGATTAAGGAAGGGATACCGGCCGCGGCTCGAAGAACGGGCGGCCACCCGGCGAAGCGAAGCTTTCAAGCATTTCGCATCGCGGTAAACGATGAGCTTGGCGCTTTCGAGGATGCGCTTCATCAAGCCGTAAGATGTCTTGCGCCGGGAGGAAGGGTCTCGGTGATTACCTTCCACTCGCTCGAAGACCGGATATGCAAGCAGATTTTTAACAGTTACATTCCCAAGTGCACGTGCCCTCCAGACTTTCCGATGTGCGTATGCGGAGGCGGCCAAGGCGATCTGAAGCTGGTAAACCGTAAACCGCTTATCCCGTCGGCGGAAGAAATTGAGAGTAATCCAAGGGCGCGTTCGGCGAAGCTGCGGATTGCGGAGAAACTGTAGAAACATCAAATCCCTGAAGAAGGAGAATCAGCCATGGCTTACACGCGCGGCAATTTAGCCGTACAGGAGAGACAGAAGGAAACGCAGCAGTCCGCTTATCTCGAGAAGACCAAAGTCGTTAAACGTCGTTCCCAGCTTCCGCAAAAAGAAAAGCTGCTGTATTTGTTGTCCGTGGTGTTCGTGGTTGCCGTCATGGGCGTCATCGGCATGAGTCATGTTCATTCCTATGACCTGAACCGGCAGATCCAGGCGACGGAGAACAAGATATTGGATGCGAAGCGGAATATCAATCAACTTCAGGTAGAAAAGCAAACGCTGGAGATGCAGGTATTGGACAAGGCGAAAGAGCTCGGTTATGTGCCGATTGAGGACGATAACATGATCCATCTATCACCTGTCTCGGGAGCAACCGGGACACAGGATTCAGACTCGGGACAAAATGATTGAAGTGTGAGGTTTTGACCGATGATTAAAAAAATCAAACTGCGTACCGTGCTAATAGGGGGATGTATAACCCTCTTTTTTGCTTTATTGATTGGTCGGGTATTTTGGCTGCAGGTGATCGATAACGACTTCTGGAAGGAACAAGCCTTAGCGAAATGGTCCAGAACCCAGGACTTGCCGGCATCCCGCGGTACGATCATGGACCGGGACGGCGACATCCTGGCCATGGACGCCCCGGCTTTCACGGTCATAGTAAACCCTGCGGTCATCCAGGCTAACGGCTTGGAGAATGAGGTCGTTAAAGGGCTGCACGAAACTCTCGGCAAGGATGAGGATAAGCTTCGTGAAATGGTTCAAGCCAAGGGCAAGGATGGGGAATACCTGAAGGGCGTGGAAGTCCGCAACGAAGGATGGAAGATCAGCCAGGAGAAGATGGAAGAGGTTAAAGAGTTCAGCCAAAGCTTGAATGATAAATTGAAGGCCGCAGGCAAAGTTCCCGATTCGGGCATCGGCTTTCAACGCGAGCAGAAACGCTTCTATCCCAAAGAGACATTGGCTGCACATATGCTGGGTTATACCGATCGTCAAGGACAGGGGATCGGAGGCATTGAGCAGTTTTATGACGAGATGCTGAAGGGGACCGACGGATTCGCTTCTTACAAGAGCGACAAGAAGGGAGTCAAGCTGCCCAGCGAGGATGATTTATATCAGCCTGCAATAAATGGGAAAAATTTAGTACTGACGACCGACGATACAATCCAGTATTATATCGAGGAAGCGATGCGCGACACGTATAACCAATATAAACCAATCAGCATGACGGTGATCGCAGCGGATCCGAACACGATGGAAATACTGGGGATGGCCAACATGCCGACTTTTGATCCCAATACATATTCGAAGTGGAATCAAAAGAATTTTATCAACCATGCCGTGCGGTCCATCTATGAGCCGGGATCGACCTTCAAAATTGTAACCCTGGCCAGTGCAGTGCAGGAAAAGCTGTTTAACCCGGGTGATATTTATCAATCCGGATCCATAAGGGCGGGGGGAAGAACCCACCGGGATATTAACAGCGTAGGGTGGGGGCCGATTACTTACCTGGAAGGCGTGAAAAAGTCCAGTAACGTGGCATTCGTAAAATTGGGATACGAGATGCTCGGCAAAGAGCGGTTTACCAATTATATTCGGGAATTCGGTTTTACCGAGAAAACGAATATTGACCTGCCCGGGGAAATTCTCGGCACCCTGAACATGACCTATGATTCCGATATTTCAACCATGACCTATGGTTACGCCGTATCGGTTACGCCTATACAACAGATTGCGGCCATTTCCGCCGTTGCCAACGGCGGCAAGCTCATGGAGCCGCATATGGTGAAGGAGATCGAGGACCCCAATACGGGCGAGGTTCAGAAAATCGAGCCGAAGGTCGTGCGTCAGGTCATATCTCCCGAAGCCGCAAGAGAAACAGGGACTTACCTTGAGCAGGTCGTAGCCGACCAAGTAAACGGCACAGGGAAGCTTGCGTATATCGACGGCTACCGCGTTGCGGGCAAAACCGGTACCGCCATTAAATCCGGCGGCGGATATAAAGACCGTTCGAAACAGGTGGTTTCGTTCATCGGGTACGCTCCCGTCGAGAACCCGAAGATCGCCGTGCTGGTCATTATCGACGAGCCGAACGTGGAGAAGGGCGGCGGCGCGCTGGCGGCACCGATATTCAAGGAAATCGTCTCCAAGACATTAAACTATTGGGGCGTTCCCAAATCGAATGAAACTCAGGATAAAGAAAAATCGAATCCGGGAACGGCGCCGAAGGATGCCCTTAAAGCACCGGACTTTACGGGAATGAAGCTCAGCGAAGTAAAGGCCAAGCTGTTGAAGGACGGGGTTGCGTTTGAGACATTGGGCAATGGAAGCACCGTGAAGGAGCAGTATCCGCCCGCAAATTCGATCATTAACGTTGGACAGCGCATTTATCTTCTTACAGAGGACAGCCCATCGATGAAAATTCCTAATTTAGAGGGAGAATCGCTTAGGGATGCCATGGAGGTGCTCACCTTGATGAAAGTAAAGGTGAACGTTCAGGGCGAGGGTTTCGTTGTATCGCAATTGGAAGCCAAAGAGAATGGCCAGCGGATCGTGCAATTAACGCTGAAATCGGCTCAAGAGCTGATAACGGGCAGCAGCGGTACCGATGAAACCTCCTCCGCTGGCAGCGCAAATGCGAACGGGGAAGAAACCGGCGACAATGAGACGGAAGGAACCGCCGATAACGAAGCCGAAGCAACCGACCAAGGACAAGGCGATACCGAAGGGGAATAGCTTGTTCTAACCCGGGTTTGTCCCGAATACTCATGTGAAGAACGCATATCATGAGCTTTCGGGTTCAAACAGGGAGGGAAGCTTAGGTGAAAGTATCCAAGGTATCGCAGCGGAGAAGGCTGCTCTGGAGCCTGCTGCTGCTGCTCCTGCTGTTCTCTGCGCTGATCATCAGACTGGCCTATGTGCAGATCGGGAAAGGCGCGGAGTTGTCGGCGAAAGCGGAGGATCTCTGGCGCCGCGACATTCCGTTCGCGGCACAGCGGGGTGAAATTCTGGACCGTAACGGAACCGCATTGGTTACGAATATAACGACACCGACCATTTGGGCGATTCCTGTACAAATCAAAGATCCGGACCATACAGCCGAGACGTTGGCCGGGCTGATCAGCATGGACAAGGCCGATATCAAGAAGATCATTACGAAACGTTCGAGGTTGGAACGGATAAATCCCGGTGGACGAAAAATTACGATGGAGCTGGCTCAGGAAATTCGTGATTTGAAGCTGCCGGGTATCGTTGTTGCTGAGGACAACAAACGGTATTATCCCTACGGCGATCTCGCGGCCCATATTTTGGGGTTTACGGGAGCTTACAGCCAGGGACTCACCGGCCTGGAAGCCATGCATGACGACAAGCTGAAGGGCTTTGAAGGCGGAATATCCTATTTGTCCGATGCAGGCGGAAGAATCATGCCGGGCTCCTCGGAGAAATACGTAGAGCCCCGCGACGGTCTGAATCTGGAGCTGACGATCGATAAATCGATCCAGTCCATCATGGAGCGGGAGCTTGACCAGGCCATGGTGAAATACCAGGCGAATGGAGCATGGTCGATTGCCATGAATCCGAAGACGGGCGAGATTTTGGCGATGGCCAGCAGGCCGGGGTACTCCCCTGCCAACTATCAGGAATTTTCAGCGGAAACATACAATCGCAACTTGCCGATCTGGATGACCTATGAGCCGGGCTCGACGTTCAAGATTATTACGCTTGCCGCTGCGCTCGAAGAGGACAAGGTCGATCTGAAGAACGACCATTTCTTCGACAGCGGGGCGGTAGAGGTCGGCGGAGCCAGGCTGCGCTGCTGGAAGAAAGGCGGCCATGGCAGTCAAACCTTCATGGAGGTTGTGCAGAACTCCTGCAACCCGGGCTTTGTGGCATTGGGCCAGAAGCTGGGTAAGGAAAGCCTGTTCCAGTATATCCGGGATTTCGGCTTTGGAGCGAAGACAGGCATCGATTTGAACGGGGAAGAGAACGGCATTCTGTTCAAGCTCGATAACGTTGGCCCTGTGGAGCTGGCCACAACGGCGTTTGGCCAAGGCGTATCGGTTACGCCGATCCAGCAGGTTGCGGCCGTGTCCGCCGCCATTAACGGCGGTAAGCTGTTCAAGCCGCACGTCGCCAAGGCTTGGGTCAATCCGGAGACGGGCGAGACGGTGGAGGAAATCAAACCGGAGCTCGTCAGACAAGTAATCTCGGAGGAAACCTCCAAGCAAGTGCGCGAGGCACTCGAAAGCGTCGTCGCCAAAGGAACCGGACGTCCGGCCTTCATCGACGGTTATCGTGTGGGAGGGAAGACCGGTACCGCCCAGAAGGTGATTAACGGCCGTTACTCGTCAACCGAGCATATCGTCTCCTTCATCGGATTCGCGCCGGCCGATGACCCGGAAATCGTGGTGTACACGGCGGTGGATAATCCGAAAGGCATACAGTTCGGCGGCGTCGTGGCAGCCCCGATCGTGCAGAATATCCTGGAGGATGCGCTGCACTATATGAACGTCCCGCCGCGCAAAGATCAGCTTGCCCGCGAATACAAGTACGGCGAGACGCCGACCGTGACCGTACCGAACCTGGTCGGTGCAACCGTTCAGGATCTGTATGAAGACTTGAATATGAACTTCATGCTGGCCAAGTCCGGAACCGGCAATACGGTAATTTCCCAGGCGCCGAAGCCGGGAAGCCGGGTGGAGCGAGGGTCCACCATTCGGATTTACATGGGCGAAGACCCGGGGGAATCCAAGCACGAACACTAAGGCATCATCCGGTCGGCAAGCGAAGGGCGGATGATGCAGATATATAGAGAGAGGGATAACAATGAACTTGAAGCAATTATCATCCGTATTGGCCGCTGCTGTTATCGAGGGATCCGGAGATGTTGAAATTACGGGGATAGAAACAGACTCCAGACAAGTAAAACCGGGGGATTTGTTCATTTGCCTGCCGGGCCATACGGTGGATGGACACGAGTTTGCAGCCCAGGCCGCCGACAAAGGTGCCGCGGCGCTGGTCGTTGAACGCAAGCTGGAGGTTGACCTCCCGCAGGTCATCGTGAAAGACAGCCGCTTCGCGATGGCGGGTTTGGCGAACGCCTTTTATCATCAGCCGAGCTCCCGAATGAAGATGATCGGCGTAACCGGTACGAACGGCAAGACAACGACAACGTATTTGATCGAGACGATCATGAACGATTTCGGGTTGAAAACCGGATTGATCGGAACGATTCAGATGAAATACGGCGGCCAGTCCTTCCCGATGCCGAGAACGACGCCCGAGGCGCTGGAGCTTCAGCGTTACTTGAACGATATGGCCAATGCAGGCACCGAGTGCTGCGTGATGGAGGTATCCTCGCATGCGCTCGAACAGGGGCGCGTGAAGGGAACGGATTTCCGGACGGCCATCTTCACGAATCTGACCCAGGACCATCTGGACTATCATCACACGATGGAAGAATACCGCGGCGCAAAAGGGTTATTTTTCTCCCGGCTGGGCAACGCTTTTGCCAAGGATGAATCCGCGCGCAAATATGCCGTCCTGAATGCGGATGACGATGCTTCGGCATATTTCGCCAAGCAGACCGCGGCGGAAGTGATAACCTACGGTTTGGGTGAAGATGCGGATGTGCGGGCGAGCAATATATCGATCACCGCGCAAGGCACTTCGTTCCATGTGGATACGTTCCGCGGCAGTGCGGACATTTCGATTCGAATGGTAGGAAAATTCAACGTGTATAACGCTATGGCCGCGATCGCGGCAGCGCTCCTGGAAGGTGTGCCGCTCGAAGATATCAAGAACAGCCTGGAATCCGTGCCCGGAGTCGATGGCCGCGTAGAGGTCGTGGATGAAGGCCAGCCGTATGCCGTGATCGTGGATTACGCCCATACGCCGGACGGACTTGAAAATGTGCTCCGCACCGTCAATGAATTCGCGGAAGGCCGGGTGATCACCGTATTCGGCTGCGGTGGCGACCGGGACCGGACCAAACGGCCGATCATGGGTAAAATCGCTGCGAAATACAGCGATGTTGTATTGGTAACTTCCGATAATCCCCGTACCGAGGATCCGGAGTTGATATTGAAGGATATCGAGGCCGGATTGGTTGAGGACGGTGTGGCAACCGAAAGCTACAAGCTCATCGTCGATCGCCGGAAAGCGATCGAAAAGGCTATTGAAATGGCAAGCCCGGGCGATGTAGTATTGATTGCGGGGAAAGGTCATGAGACCTATCAGCTGATTGCGGGCGAAGTGCTTGATTTTGACGACCGCATCGTAGCCAAAGACGCGATAAGGGGCAGACAATAGTGATCCATAAATCATTAAAGAGCATCGCCGACATGTGCGGCGGTACGCTCTCACGTAACCAAGATGACAACATCATCATTCAAGGAGTCGGTACCGACTCCCGAACCATACAGCCGGGCAACCTGTTTGTTCCGATTGTCGGCGAGAAGTTTGACGGGCATGAATTCGTGGAGAGCGTGCTCGCCAGTGGAGCCGGCGCGGCATTCTGGCAGAGGGATCATCAGCCGGTTCCCGCCGACCTCCCGCTCATTCTCGTGGAGGATACGTTAAAGGCGCTCCAGTCGCTTGCGGCGGCCTATTTGTCCGAGAGCAGAGCCAAGGTGGTGGGCATAACCGGCAGCAACGGCAAAACCACCGTGAAGGACATGGTGTCGGCACTGCTTGAAACCACGTATAACGTTCACAAAACGCAAGGCAATTATAATAATCATATCGGGCTTCCGTTAACCGTGCTGGCAATGAAGGAAGACACCGACATTATCGTGCTTGAGATGGGCATGAGCGGACGTCATGAGATCGAGCTGCTCTCGAACATAGCCCGCCCGGATTTAACCGTGATCACCAATGTCGGGGAAGCGCATTTGCTGCAGCTCGGTTCCCGGGAAGAAATCGCACGGGCCAAGCTTGAGATTATCAGCGGCATGAAGCCGGGCGGTTTGCTGATCTATCATGGGGACGAACCGCTGATCCGTCAGGTGCTTGCTGAAGAAGCAACGGTGAAGCCGGAGGGGCTGCGAACGTATACGTTCGGAAATCAAGATACCAATGACGATTATCCGACGGGACTCATGTTCCATGCCAGAGGAATCATATTTACTTCGAGACTGCATGCAGGCGAAGGCTTCAGCCTGCCGCTCCTCGGCCGCCACAATGTGGTGAACGCCCTGGCAGCCATGGCGGTGGCGGCCCATCTGGGCATCGGCGATGAAGCCATTCGCAGCGGGTTCGCCCATCTGAAGCTGTCGAGCATGCGGATCGAAGCCGTAGAGACCGCGCTTGGGGTAACCGTGCTGAACGATGCCTACAATTCCAGCCCGACGGCGGTGAAGGCGGCTGTAGACGTGCTTGGCGATATGAAGGGCTATCGCCGCCGGATCGCCGTGCTCGGGGACATGCTGGAACTTGGTCAGCGGGAAGAGTCATTTCATGCCGAGATCGGAGATTATTTATCTCCGGACAATGCGGATCTGGTATTCACCTACGGTCCGTTGTCTCTTCATACGGCGAATAAAGCGAAAGCCCGCTTCCCGGAAGGGGCCGTGCTTTCATTTACGGATAAAGAGAAGCTGATCGAAGCCCTGCTGGAGCAGGTAACGGAGAAGGATATCGTATTGGTGAAAGCCTCGCGCGGCATGAGGCTGGAGCACGTGGTTGATGCCTTGAAGGCACTGCCGGGCAGCAACAACGGAGCGAGGGGGTGAGCTGATGGACTTTCAATTGCTGTTATTGACAATCGGTGTAGCGTTTGTGCTTGCGGTGATATCGGCTCCGCTGCTCATTCCGCTGCTGCGGCGTATGAAGTTCGGCCAGCAGGTCAGGAACGACGGTCCGCAGAGCCACTTGAAAAAAGCCGGGACGCCAACGATGGGCGGCGTCGTCATTCTTCTAGCTTTTACGCTGACTTATATTAAATTTTCGCCTGTCGATACCGATTTCTACGTGCTGATCGTAGCCACGCTCGGTTTCGGTTTGATCGGCTTTCTTGACGATTACATCAAGATCGTGTTTCGCAGATCATTAGGACTTACGGCCCGGCAGAAGCTGTTTGGACAGCTTCTGTTTTCCGGTATTATGTGCTGGCTGTTGATTTCCAACGGCCACAGCACGGCAATCAGCGTGCCGGGCATGGATTGGTCCTTTGATTGGGGCCCATGGTTCTATTATCCGTTCATCGTGGTCATGATGCTTGCAATCAGCAACGCGGTCAATTTCACCGACGGATTGGACGGCCTGCTGTCCGGCGTCAGCGCGATTGCCTTTGGCGCGTATGCCATCGTCGCGATCCAGTCCACCTCGTTCGCGGCGGCGTTCTGCGCGGCTGCCATGATCGGCGCGGTGCTCGGGTTTCTGGTATTTAACGCTCATCCCGCGAAGGTGTTCATGGGAGATACGGGTTCTTTAGGCATCGGCGGTGCCATCGGCGCGATTGCCATCGTAACCAAGAGCGAGCTGCTGTTCCTGATCATTGGAGGGGTCTTCGTCATCGAGATGCTATCTGTTGTGCTTCAGGTGATCTCCTTCAAAACCCGGGGCAAACGAATATTCAAAATGAGCCCGATCCACCACCATTACGAATTGTCCGGGTGGTCGGAGTGGCGCGTTGTTTTTACATTTTGGGCCGTGGGACTGGTACTTGCGGGACTCGGACTCTATATCAACAAGGGGTTGTAACATATGAAGCAGCTAGATGTTTATCGGGATAAGCATATCGTCGTGTTGGGTCTTGCCAAAAGCGGAGTGCAGGTAGCGAAGGTGCTGCATCAAGCCGGAGCCTCCGTCATCGTGAATGATCGAAAGGAAAGAGAACAGTGTCCTGAAGCCTCGGAGCTCGAGGCTTTGGGTATTTCTGTTATTTGCGGCGGGCATCCCGATGACCTCATTCATCCCGGCGTGGCGCTCCTTGTCAAAAACCCGGGAATTCCGTATTCGGTCCCGCCTGTCCAAAAGGCGATCGAGCTTGAAATTCCTATCGTGACCGAAGTCGAAATCGCCTATCACCTGTGCGAAGCTCCCATGATCGGCATCACGGGCTCGAACGGCAAAACAACCACCACGACTTGGGTAGGCGAGATGCTGGAAAGCGCGGGCCTTTCGCCGATCGTTGCCGGCAATATCGGCACGCCCCTATCCGAGGCCGCAGCGACAGCAACGGAAAATGACTGGATGGTCGTTGAACTGAGCAGTTTTCAGCTAAAAGGAACGGAGGCGTTCCGGCCGCGCATTGCCTGCCTCCTCAACGTGACGGAAACGCATCTGGATTACCATGGCGGAATGGATGATTATGTGGCATCCAAAGCCAAGCTGTTTGCCAACCAGACTTCGGAGGATACCGCTGTGCTCAATTGGGATGATCCCGTGTGCAGAAACCTTGTCCCGTATATCAAGGCGCACATCGTGCCTTTTTCGATGAGCGAGAGCCTTCGTGAAGGGGTTCACATCACGCCGCCATATGCTCCCGGTGCCCAGGATTCGGACGAAGACGATCAGGGGCGCAGAATCATTTATACAGACGGCGAAGGGTTTACCCATGAGATCATCCGTGTGGAGAACATCGGACTGCCGGGAAGATTCAATGTGGGGAACGCCATGGCGGCTTGTGCCATCGCCATAGCGGCGGGCGTTGCCCCCGATAAGCTGGAGGAAGCTTTGTCCAGCTTCCGCGGCGTTGAGCACCGCCTGGAATTTGTGGCGGAACTTCAAGGCGTATCCTATTACAACAATTCCAAGGCAACCAATTCCAAGGCGACGCATATGGCTTTGACCTCGTTCAAGGAACCTGTCGTTTTGATCGCGGGGGGGCTTGACCGGGGCTCGGATTACGAGGAGCTGATCCCATCCATGCAAGGGCGGGTGAAAGCGGTCGTGCTTCTTGGCGAAACCAGGGAGAAAATCGCGAACGCTGCCGCCAAGGCCGGATTAAAGGACATCATCCTCGTCGATAATGGGGAGGACGCCGCTTCGACATTGACCTCGGCTGTCCGGAAGGCTGCGGGGCTGGCGGAGAGTGGAGACATCGTTCTCCTGTCCCCCGCGTGCGCGAGCTGGGACATGTTTCCTTCCTATGAGACGCGAGGACGCATTTTTAAAGAGGCGGTGCATAACCTTTAAGTAGGGGGGTGGAAAAGCCCCTACTAAGGATGTACGAGGTGGCCTTTCCATGAACAAGAACCGCCAGGCGCCCGATCTGTGGCTGCTTATCTGTATTTTGGCCCTGCTGGCCATCGGAATCGTCATGGTATACAGTGCAGGCTCCGTCCTCGCTTTTCATGACTATGGCGATAAGTTTTATTTTGTGAAGCGTCAGCTGTTTTTTGCCTGTCTGGGGCTTGCTGCCATGTACTTCACATCGAGGATCGATTTTCGGGTTTGGAAGAAATACAGCAAGATTGCGCTGCTGGTCTGCTTTTTTTTGCTGATTATCGTACTAATTCCAGGCATCGGCGTTGTTCGCGGCGGAGCCAGAAGCTGGCTCGGCATCAGCTCGTTCGGCATTCAGCCCTCCGAGTTCATGAAGCTGGGCATGATTCTGTTTCTATCGCGCTGGCTTAGCAAGCAAGACTATGATATTACATCATTTACCAGGGGGCTGATGCCGCCGCTAGGTTTGATCGGACTGGCATTCGGGCTGATCATGCTTCAGCCTGATTTGGGTACGGGCGCCGTCATGCTCGGTGCTGCGATGATGATCGTATTTACGGCAGGAGCACGGATGAAGCATCTGGGCTTTCTCGCTTTAGGCGGGATAGCCGGATTCATAGGCTTGATTCTGACGGCGCCCTACCGGCTGAAGCGGATAACCGGCTTTCTCGATCCATGGTCCGATCCGCTCGGCGCAGGCTACCAGATCATCCAATCCCTCTATGCGATAGGGCCGGGCGGACTCGGCGGACTCGGACTAGGCATGAGCCGTCAGAAGTACGCTTATGTGCCTGAACCGCAGACTGATTTTATTTTTTCGATCCTGGCCGAAGAGTTGGGGTTCATCGGCGGCTTGATTGTATTGCTCTTGTTCGCCGCCTTGGTGTGGCGGGGCATGAGGGTGGCCATGACGGTCACCGACGGCTTTGGCAGTCTGCTGGCCGTAGGGATCGTAGGCATGGTCGCCATCCAGGTCGTCATCAATATCGGCGTCGTTATCGGTTTGATGCCGGTGACAGGGATTACGCTGCCGCTCATCAGTTATGGAGGCAGCTCGCTGACGCTGATGCTGACGGCGCTCGGCATTCTATTAAATATTTCCCGTTATGCGAGGTGAAGGGTATGCGTGTCGTTTTGACCGGCGGCGGAACGGGGGGGCATATTTACCCCGCCGTTGCCATAGCAAGACAATGTGAGAAGGAAGATCCGAAGACGGAGTTTTTATATATCGGAGGCGAGCGAGGCCTCGAAAGCAAGCTGGTACCCCAAGAGAAGCTGCCGTTCGAGAGCATCGATATCACGGGGTTCCGGCGCAAGCTGTCGATGGACAACGTGAAGACGATCATGCGTTTTTTCAAAGGCGTGAAGCGATCGAAGGCCCTTCTGAAGGAGTTTAAACCGGACGTCGTGATCGGGACGGGCGGATATGTGTGCGGCCCGGTCGTTTACGCCGCCGCCAAGCTGGGAATACCGACCATGATTCATGAGCAGAACGCGATTCCGGGCCTGACCAACCAATTCCTCAGCCGATATGCGGATACGGTTGCCGTCAGTTTTGAAGGAACGGAGTCTTCTTTTCCTAAAGCCAAAAGAACGGTATATACAGGAAATCCACGTGCGACAACGGTTTTATCCGCCAATCGTGAACGTGGATTTGCTACGCTCGGCATTCCGGTGGACAGCCAGGTCGTTCTGATCGTCGGCGGAAGCCGGGGAGCCAAGGCGATCAATAACGCGATGATCGGGATGGCGCCGTTCATTCACAAGCTGCCGAACGTCCATTTTGTATTTGTTACGGGCGATACGTATTTCGAGAATACGCGGGAATCCATTCGGTCCCAGCTCGGCACCATGCCGAATCATCTTCATATTTTGCCCTATATTCATAATATGCCGGAAGTGCTTGCGGCTACTTCGCTGATCGTAAACCGTGCGGGAGCCTCATTCCTGGCGGAAATTACATCGCTTGGCATCCCATCCGTCCTTATACCATCACCTAACGTCACCAATAACCACCAGGAGGCGAATGCGAGGCAATTGGAGGAAGCGGGAGCATCCAGCATGATTTTAGAAAAGGACTTGACGGCTGAATCGCTGTTCCGGAAGCTTGAGGAGATCATGACCAACCGCTCTGCAAGAGAGTTGATGTCTGCGGCTTCGAAAGAGCTCGGCAAACCGGACTCGGCGGCCGTCATAACCCAAGAAATCCGCCGGTTAACCGGCAAACGCTAAAACGGCTGGGCGATTGTCACACACCTATGGAGCCTGACATAAGATACTCTATAATCGTGACACACCCATGAGGCCGGCATTACTGACAGCGGCCATCTCTTCATCCAGTTGAAGGAATGGCCTTTTGGTTTTGAAAGTCAAGGGAGGTTTATTTAAAATGCAGCAGTGGAAATCGCTACTATCAGAGGCCAATGTCGGAGCAGTGTTATGGAATGAACCGCTGGCAAAATATACGACATGGAAAATAGGCGGACCAGCCGATTGCCTGATTGTTCCTGAGAACAAGGAACAGCTCAAGGAACTGGTCACTCTTCTCCATGCCCATCACATACCTTGGACACAGCTGGGCCGCGGTTCAAACATGCTGGTTGCCGATAAAGGAATTCGGGGAGCGGTCATCAAGCTGGGCCAGGGTTTTGAGGAGCTTCGTTTTGACGGAGAGACGGTAACTGCAGGCGGCAGTCTGTCTTTTGTCAAACTTAGTGTTCTGGCCGGAAAACAAGGATTATCCGGGCTCGAATTTGCCGGAGGCATTCCTGGATCGGTCGGAGGGGCCGTCTACATGAATGCGGGTGCCCATGGGTCTGATGTGTCACGCATATTCAAGTCCGCTGACATTGTACTGGAAACAGGGGAATTGGTTACGTATGCTGCGAAAGATATGGCGTTTGATTACCGACACTCCATTCTGCATGAACGGAAAGGGATTGTGACTGAAGCGGTATTTGAGCTCCGTCAAGGAGACCGCAAGGAGATTACAGCCGTTATGGCCTCCTATAAGGACCGTCGCCGGCGTACGCAGCCACTCCAATCCGCAACGGCAGGCAGCGTATTTCGCAACCCGCCCGGCGACCATGCGGCGAGGTTGATCGAGGCTGCCGGTCTCAAGGGCCTGCGGATCGGAGGCGCAGAAGTTTCTTTACAGCATGCCAATTTCATCGAGAACACCGGTCAAGCGACAGCAGAGGACGTGCTCGCTTTGATGGAACGCATCAAGGAAACCATATCGGAGAAGAACGGAATTCAAATGGTGCCTGAGGTGTACGTTCTGGGCGAGCGGTAAACTCGGAGGTGATACATTGGACAAATTGGTGATTGAGGGCGGAAGGCCCCTATCAGGAACCATACGTATCCATGGAGCAAAAAATGCAGCTTTACCTATTCTAGCAGCAAGTCTTCTTGCAGAAGGGACTGTAAGATTAAGCAATGTCCCGCATCTGCTGGATATTGAAGTGATGCTCAGCATTCTCGGCCGTCTCGGCTCCAAATGCAAGCATGAGCTGGAGACGGTGACCGTGGATACCTCGTCGGCCAATTCGTTTCATGTCCCGGAAGATTTAATGAAGCAGATGCGATCCTCCATCTTTTTGATGGGACCTCTGCTGGCCCGTTTTGGCGAAGTGACGATCTACCAGCCCGGAGGCTGCGCGATCGGAGAACGCAAGATCGACCTCCATCTTAAAGGATTGCAGGCGCTTGGTGCGGAAATCGAGGAGAGCAACGATAAAATCCATTGCAGGGCCAGCCGTTTGATCGGAACCGATATTCATCTGGATTTTGCCAGCGTGGGGGCGACGGAGAATATCATGATGGCAGCAGCAACGGCGCTCGGCACGACAGTGCTCACCAATGCCGCGAGAGAGCCTGAAATTCAGGACCTTCAGCATTTCCTGAACAAAATGGGAGCGAACATTATCGGTGCAGGAACGGATACCATAACGATCCATGGCGTGGAGCGCCTGGAGCCTTGCGAGTATGAGATCATTCCGGACCGGATCGTAGCCGGAACCGTCATGATCGCAGCAGCGGTTACCCGCGGCAGCGTAACGCTTACAAAGACCAATCCGTCCCATTTAACTTCCCTTATACATGTGCTGAAGCGCGCCGGTGTTCAAACCAGTATATGCAATGATATAATAAATATAAGCTGCATGAGCCGTCCTAAAGCTGTGGAACGAATCGTGACTTCGCCGTATCCTTCTTTCCCGACTGATTTGCAATCCCAGGTTATGGTCTTGCTGTCCTTGGCGGACGGGTTTAGCGTGATGAAAGAGACGGTATTCGAAGGACGGTTCAAGCATGTAGAGGAACTCTCCCGCATGGGGGCGGACATTTCCACGGATCTGAACTATGCGTTCATACGCGGCGTGCAGAGAATTTACGGAGCCACCGTGGAAGCAACCGATCTTCGGGCTGGAGCGGCGCTCGTCATTGCCGGTTTGGCCGCGCAGGGAACGACCGTGGTGGAGCAAGTTCACCATATTGATCGCGGTTATGATCGTATTGAAAACATGTTCCAAGGTTTAGGCGCACGGATCTATCGTCAGTCCCCGGTGCCAAAGCCGCTTGATTTAGCCAATTGAGGTCCTGAGCATCCCCTCCAGGAGGAGGGGATAACAGGTCTTTATGGAGAGAGTGGATATGTCCAAGACACATATGCCTGTCCTGAAGCAGGACAAGCCCAAACCGAAAACGGCCAAAAAAATCATATGGATTCTTTTGCTGCTGTTCGCAGCTCTGCTGACGATCTTGTTTTTCCGGTCGTCGGTCAGCCAAGTTACCGAGATTCATTTTACAGGCAATACGTTTAATACAAATGAGCAGCTTACCAAGCAAAGCGGACTCCACATCGGAGACCAGTACTTTGGCGTCGACCCCACACTCGTGCAGGAGCGCCTGATGGAGCTGGGCACGATTAAGACGGCCGAAGTGGTCAAGAGCTTTCCGGGCGACATCAGTATCGTGGTGACGGAACATCCTACGGTTGCCTATGAGCTGTCCGACAGCGGCGAGCTCCAAGCGATTCTGTCGAGCGGTACCTCGGTTCCCGTCACGGCAAGCGGCATTGCCGTGGAGAAGCCGATTCTGACCAATTGGGATGCAAACGACCCCAACAAGGCCAAGCTCAGCAAAGTACTTGCCGAGATTCCGGGAAGCCTGACTTCAGACATTTCGGAGATCATGCCGTCGCCAACGTTATCTTTTCCGGACCGGATCAAGATGTACACGCGTTCCAAATTCGAGGTCATCACATCGGTTTCCTTGCTCCATGACAAGGTGGAGTACTTGAATCAGGTTACCGAAATAGAGCGGCCGGGTGTGATTACGATGCTGGAAGCCGATTCTTACGTGCCGTTTGAAGAAGAAGTTGGAGAAGACGCCGAGGAAGGGCAATAAACCCCTACTCAGGCATAGGAATAAATGGTACAATTGAAAGTATTGACAACTTGTTTCGGCTCTTCTTTTTTGAATGACTTTTACGGCCTGTTATAGCAAATGTTGGCAGTAAAAAAAATGTTGAAAAAAGAGGGAAAGACCCGCGAGTGTTGAATAAGTAGAAATGTATTCTTTATAATCAAAATTAATTTGCTAAAAACAGGAGGTGCCAGGGCTTGAGCAACAATGACATCATTGTTAGTTTGGACATCGGTACATCCAAAGTTCGTGCTATTATTGGGGAAGTTAATAATGGAACCTTTAATATTATTGGAGTTGGATCTGCCGACTCGGAGGGAATTCGCAAAGGTGCAATTGTAGATATCGACCAGACCGTACAATCCATTCGCAGCGCTGTAGATCATGCGGAGCGTATGGTCGGTATTCAAATATCCGAAGTTTATGTCGGCATATCTGGAAATCATATCGGACTTCAATCCAGCCACGGCGTTGTGGCAGTATCGAACGAGGATCGCGAAATTGGTGAAGAGGACATTGACCGCGTGCTGAAGGCGGCGGAAGTCGTTGCACTTCCTCCCGATCGTGAAATTATCGATGTGGTTGCTAAACAGTTTGTAGTTGACGGTTTGGAAGGAATCTCTGATCCGCGAGGAATGATCGGCGTAAGGCTGGAAGTGGAAGCGACGATTATAACTGGCGCCAAAACGGCAATACATAACCTGTTACGCTGCGTGGAGAAATCAGGTCTGAAAGTGAAGGATCTGGTGCTGATTCCGCTTGGTGCTGGACAGCTGGCCTTGTCCAAGGACGAGAAAACGATGGGGTCCGTGCTGGTCGACGTCGGAGCGGGCTCAACCACGCTGGCTGTGTTCGAGGGGGGCAGCATTGCCGCAACCTCCACGCTTCCGGTAGGCGGAGATTTCGTGACGAATGATATCGCATACGGCCTGCGAACGCTGACGGATCAAGCAGAGAAGGTTAAACTGAAGTACGGGTGCGCGCTGATCGAGAGTGCCGCACACGAAGTAACGTTCAAGGTAACGAGAATTGGAAGCAATGTGGACAAGGAGTTCACTCAAGAGGATCTGGCAGCTATCATAGAACCTCGCGTTCAGGAAATATTCCAATTAGTGCGCCAAGAAATCAAGCGCTTGGGTTACAGTGAGCTTCCTGGTGGTTATATACTTACTGGGGGCACTATGTCCATGCCTGGTGTGCTGCAGGTGGCACAAAATGAGCTGGCGACTTCCGTACGGATTGCGGTTCCCGATTTTATCGGTGTTCGTGATCCGGGATACTGCAGCGGAGTCGGCATCCTCCATAATGCAATCCGGAACGTACGCGTACGGAATACAGGAGGAAGCAACAACAGCAGCGGAAATAGCAAGAAACCGGTGAACCGCGCTAAGCAGCAAAATCCTGTCGCAGCAACTCAGGAGACCAGCCAGAAGCCGGGATTTATTGAACGCCTGAAAAAGATGTTCAGCGAGTTTATATAGCGGATTCATTCGACTGTGGACGTGCCATCCACGCACATTGAGGGGGAGATGGATTAGATGTTGGAATTTGATTTTGAAATGGAGAGCTTAGCTCAAATAAAAGTAATCGGAGTAGGCGGCGGCGGAAGCAACGCCGTTAACCGAATGATTGAAAATGGTGTGCAGGGCGTTGAATTTATTACGGTCAATACGGATGCTCAGGCACTCCACCTTGCAAAATCCGAACATAAACTGCAAATCGGGGACAAGCTGACTCGCGGTCTTGGTGCCGGCGCCAATCCTGACGTAGGCAAGAAGGCTGCGGAAGAATCCCGTGATTTGATCATGAACACCCTGAAGGGTGCCGATATGGTATTCGTTACAGCCGGTATGGGTGGCGGTACAGGTACTGGAGCTGCGCCTGTCATCGCTGAAATTGCTAAGGAGTGCGGGGCATTAACGGTTGGGGTTGTCACTCGTCCGTTTACGTTCGAAGGACGCAAGCGTGCTTCCCAAGCGGAGCTTGGCATTGAAGCATTGAAAGAGAAAGTGGACACACTCATCGTCATTCCGAATGATCGCTTGCTGGAGATCGTGGATAAGAAGACACCGATGCTGGAAGCGTTCCGAGAAGCTGATAACGTATTGCGTCAGGCCGTTCAGGGCATTTCTGATCTGATCCAAGTGCCGGGTCTGATCAACCTTGACTTTGCCGATGTGAAAACGATCATGACAGAACGCGGCTCGGCTCTGATGGGTATTGGACTGGCTACTGGTGAAAACCGTGCCTCCGAGGCTGCCCGCAAGGCGATCATGAGCCCGCTGCTTGAAACCTCAATCGAGGGTGCCCGCGGTGTGATCATGAATATTACGGGAGGAACCAATCTTTCCTTATATGAAGTGAATGAAGCGGCCGAGATTGTAACATCTGCTTCCGATCCGGAAGTGAACATGATCTTCGGTGCAATCATTGAGGAAAGCATGAAGGATGAAATCAAGGTCACGGTTATCGCTACCGGCTTTGAGAGCAAGCCTTCTCCAATCCCGCCGGGACGTCGTCCTGCAATGCCGCAAGGGGAACAACAGCAACAACAGCAGCCGGAAACGGACAAGAGTAATGTGAATCTGAAGCCGTTTGGCAATCAGAGCAATGATCAGCTTGATATTCCTACTTTTCTTCGCAATCGTACCCGTAATAATGATTAATAACGGTAAGCCTGTGCTTCGTCATCATGATGAAGACAGGCTTATTTTTATATCCAAGCCTCGTCATCTTCCTTTTTATTTCACTTACAAGGCCAACAGCTGATGCTGTCACACTTTCACGAATGAAAGCCCAATCAGCAATTACTGGGGAAATTACGGATATTCCCCGAGCCTTCCTGCCAAGATAGAGATCGCCGATAACGCTAAGAGGCTGCTCTTGGTACAGGTCTCTAAAAACTGCCCTTCATCGACAAAAAAAGTCTGAAATCCGCCCACAGGTTTAGACAGACTTTGAATTCTATTCTTCTTATACTAGTAACATCTCCCATAGCCCAGAAATCAACAGAAGGATAACGGTAGAGGATTCTTCGACTAGGCAGGTGAACAACCTGGTTGTTTATATTGATCTTATATTTTTGGCAAACCTCGTCATTGACGCCGTTTTGCTGGCTTTGACCGCCTGGATGCGGAGAGTGAAGCCAACATGGTGGAGGCTTGCATTATCCTCTGTGATCGGCGCTCTGTATGTCGTCATGATGTTTGTCCCGCAATTGTCGTTTTTGTTTACCTTTCTCATCAAGTTTGGACTATCGTTGATCATGCTGTGGGTGGCTTTCGGCTTTGTGAGCTTGCAGAGTTATCTTCGGAATTTGGGAGCTTTCTATATGGTGAATTTTGCCGCAGCCGGGGGCATTATCGGTTTTCATTACTTGGTCCAAAATTCGGGAGAGTTGTTCAGCGGGATATGGTATACGACATCGGGCGGGCTATCCTTTGAATTGAAGGTGGGATTCTGGTTTGCGTGCATTACCTTTTTTGTAGTTGTATTCGCGTTTAAAGCCGTTCAGACCACGAAACGAAAAACCGAGAACCGGGAAGCCTTGTTGGGAGAAGTGTCCGTATGGATCGGCAGCGTCAAGATAGGCTGTGTGGGTCTGCTTGATACAGGTAACCAATTGAGCGATCCCTTGACGCGCACGCCGGTTATGGTGATGGAAGCAGAACTATGGGAAGCCTACCTGCCCCAGGGATGGAGCAAACAGCTGATGGAGGGGGAACCGGACAAATTAATCATGGGGCTGGCGGCAGAGGAATTCGAATGGCAGGACCGCCTGCGGCTTGTTCCGTATCGCGGCGTCAACCGGGGGGCTGCATTCATGCTTGCGCTGAAGCCTGACATGGTACGAGTCGAGCTGGGGGGATTTGAATACACGGCATCCAAGGTGCTGATTGGTCTTGACGGCGGGACGCTTTCGGGAGACAGGGCATACAGGGCCATCATCCATCCGGCGTTGACGGAAGGTGAGGGGACGCCGAAGAATGCACAACCTGCCATAACGGGCGATTCTCAGAATCATGAGGCGACCGGTCTGAAATCAGGCGAAGCCAAGACTGCAGGATAATGACAGGCGTAGCCATTTTCATAGTGTTCGAGTCTGTGATCCAACGTTCGAGCGATGGATAAGTCTTTGAAAATCTTCATGAAAATCCATCCATTCCGGATTAGGAGCCTAAAGATGATGTTTATGAAGTCAGTTAAACCTTCGGGAAAACGCATTAGGAGGATAAGAGATGCCCGTTAAATGGAGATTAGCATTGCAGCTGCAGTATTACCGCGTACTTTTTATGCTGGGTTTGAAGAGTCAGGAAATCTACTATATCGGAGGAAGCGAGGCGCTTCCGCCTCCGCTAACGAAAGAGGAAGAGGAGTTCTTGCTCAAAAAGCTGCCTACCGGCGATGCGGCCACCCGGGCCATGCTGATCGAACGTAATCTGCGCCTGGTCGTTTATATCGCCCGCAAATTCGAGAACACCGGCATTAACATCGAAGATTTGGTATCGATCGGTGCCATCGGACTGATTAAGGCGGTGAATACGTTTGACCCCGAGAAAAAAATCAAGCTGGCCACGTATGCCTCGCGCTGCATTGAAAACGAAATTTTGATGTACCTGCGCCGGAATAACAAAACGCGAAGCGAGGTCTCTTTCGACGAGCCGCTGAATATCGATTGGGACGGCAATGAATTGCTCCTGTCCGACGTATTGGGCACCGAGAACGACACCATCTACCGCAACATCGAGGAGCAGGTCGACCGGAAGCTGCTGCAAAAAGCACTCGATAAATTGAGCGACCGGGAACGCATGATTATGGAGCTTCGTTTCGGCCTGCAGGACGGGGAAGAAAAGACGCAAAAAGACGTGGCAGACCTGCTTGGAATCTCGCAATCCTACATTTCCCGATTGGAGAAGAGAATCATTAAACGGCTCCGCAAAGAATTCAACAAGATGGTGTAACTGGAAATCGCAAGGAATAAAATAACCCCCCTCGGAGATAATGTACAGTAATGTTTCTCCTTGGGAGGTTAGTCATCATGACGCGAAACAAAGTTGAAATTTGTGGTGTGGATACGTCAAAACTGCCTGTTCTGACGAACGTGGAAATGAGGGAGCTGTTTCATAATCTGCAGCAGAACAATGAACGGTCTGCCCGAGAAAAATTGGTGAACGGCAATCTGAGACTGGTGCTCAGCGTCATCCAAAGGTTTAACAATCGGGGAGAGTTCGTTGATGATCTGTTTCAGGTAGGCTGCATCGGATTGATGAAGGCAATCGACAATTTTGATTTATCGCAAAATGTTAAATTTTCCACTTATGCCGTACCGATGATTATCGGAGAAATACGTCGATACTTAAGGGACAATAACCCGATTCGCGTCTCCCGATCACTGCGCGATATTGCCTACAAGGCACTTCAGGTCCGGGATCAGCTGACCAATGCGAATTCGCGTGAACCAACGATTTTTGAAATTTCCGAAGCGCTGAATGTGCCCAAGGAAGACGTTGTTTTTGCACTCGATGCCATTCAAGATCCCGTTTCGCTGTTTGAGCCGATTTATCATGACGGTGGCGATCCGATATATGTGATGGATCAAATCAGTGATGACAAGAACAAGGATGTGTCCTGGATTGAGGAAATCGCTCTCCGGGAAGCGATGCACAAGCTCGGGCAGCGCGAAAAAATGATTCTGTCCATGCGGTTTTACGAAGGCAAAACCCAGATGGAAGTTGCCGATGAAATCGGTATCTCCCAAGCCCAAGTGTCGCGCCTGGAGAAGTCGGCGATCAAGCAGATGCAGAAGCACGTCAAAACTTAAGAAGGCCAGCAATCAAACGAACAGACAACGATCCCGTTTATGGGGTCGTTTTTTTCGTTTTAAATAAGCTATTTTACCCAAGCGGATCATATATTGAACAGAGGGATGCGGAATGAACAGGGATGGACGGATAACCTTCAAATACATCTAAGGTGTGATGCTCATGATACCTGATAATCAAATGGTGGGGAAAAAGATGAAAATTTCCGATTTTCAAACAAAGGATGTTATTAATATCATCGACGGCAAGCGGCTCGGGCAAATCAGCGATTTGGAGCTGGATTTGCGGCAGGGCCGGATTGAAGCGATCGTGGTGCCGAGCTACGGCAAATTCATGGGGCTGTTCGGCGGCGGAAGCGATCTGATCATACCGTGGCGGAATATCGTCAAGATCGGCTCGGACGTGGTCCTTGTCAAAATGGAGGAACTGCGGAGAACGCCGGATGATCAGGAAACGATGGAGTATCTGGATCGTCCTGACCGTCGATCCTTCTAACCAAACGGCGGGTTCATATGTCTCCGGCGTATGTTTTCTGTTACACTGGTCATAGAGGTGAATGTTCATGGAACCGTTTGTTAGTCAAGATCGGCAGACACCGAGTCTGTTTGTGCTCGAAAAATGGGAAGGGAAATCAACGGCCGCACTTACGGCCGGGTTCACGGGCCGGCATGGCGGCGTGAGCCGGATACCCTATGACAGTTTGAATTTGGCCTTTCATGTCGGAGACGAGCCGGGCGACATTGTCGAGAACCGGAAGCGGATCGCCGCGGCGCTTGGCTTTTCTCTCGAAGACTGGACGTGCGGCGAGCAGGTGCACGGCGTCCGGATTGGCGTCGTTCATGATAAGGACAGGGGCAGAGGGAGCTTGGAGCGGGCCTCGGCCTATCAAGATACGGACGGGCTTGTAACCGATGTTCCCGGCGTGTTGCTGACTTCCTTCTATGCGGACTGCGTGCCGCTGTATTTCTGGGACCCGGTCACGGGCGCCGTCGGTCTGGCCCACGCAGGCTGGAAGGGAACCGTGGGAGGCATAGCCGAACAAATGGTGGTCAGGCTGTCTGCGGAATACGGAAGCTTGCCTGGGAACCTCCATGCAGCCATCGGTCCGTCGATCGGCGAATGCTGTTACGAGGTGGACGATCGGGTCATGGATCGTGTCCGCGAACTCGGAATTGAAGGATTCCCAGTCGATAAAGTTACAAATTCAGCTTTTTATATCGACAAAGGACACGGGAAATACATGCTGAACTTGAAAGAAATAAACAGACACATTATGATTAAAGCAGGAATATTGGCGGAACATATCGAATGTACATCATGGTGTACAAGCTGCAATCACGATCTGTTCTTCTCCTATCGCAAAGATGGAGGGACTACGGGTCGGATGGCGAGTTGGATCGGGATGAGAAAGAGGTGAGTCGTCCCTTGAGTTTGAAGGAACGTATCGATCAAGTGGAACAGCGAATAACGGAGGCATGCGCAAGAAGCGGCAGGGACCGGAATGATGTGAATATGATTGCGGTCACGAAATATGTCTCCTTGGATATGACGGCTTCGGTACTGGATCACGGACTTTTGCATATCGGCGAGAACCGCTGGCAGGATGCCCAGGCGAAGTGGAATGCACTCGGCAGCCGCGGCACATGGCATTTCATCGGCCATCTTCAGACCAATAAGGTCCGGGATGTCATTGATAAATTTCAATATATTCATTCGCTCGACCGCTTGTCTTTGGCCCATGAGCTGGAGAAGCGGGCGGCTGCGCTGAATCTGCAGGTATCCGCCTTGATGCAGGTCAATATCTCGGGTGAGGAATCCAAGTACGGCTTGCCTCCCGAGCAAGCAGCTGAGTTTTTGAAGGAAATCAACAGTCTTTCGCACGTAAAGGTTACCGGACTCATGACCATGGCTCCATACGAATCGTCGGCGGAGCAGACGCGTCCTGTATTTCGTGGTTTAAGACAACTAAGAGATGAGCTGAACGAGCAGGCGCTTACGGCGGAGCCATTGACCGAATTGTCCATGGGCATGTCCAATGACTTTGAAGTTGCCATAGAGGAAGGGGCGACCTGGGTGCGTCTCGGCTCAATTTTAGTAGGGAAAGAGGAGGATTGACGATGGGCGTGATGAACCGGTTTATGAATTTCTTGGGACTGCAAGAGGAAGAAGAAGTTGTGGAACGCGAGGTTCTGGCCTCGCAGGAAGAGCCGGTGGAGGCAACGCCGTTTGATCATCGGAAAAACCAAAAGAGCGGCAATATCGTTAGCATTCATTCGCAGAAGAACGTTAAGGTTGTATTAGTCGAGCCTCGTTCATATGATGAAGCACAGGAGATTGCAGATCATCTGCGGTCATTCCGAACGGTTGTGGTCAACCTTCAGCGCGTGAGGAATGATCAGGCGCTGCGCATTATCGATTTTCTTAGCGGAACCGTTTATGCGCTTAGCGGCGGAATCTCGAAGGTGGGCGGGAACATCTTCCTATGCACGCCGGATACCGTAGAGATCCAAGGTTCGATCTCGGAGATTCTAGCAGACGAACATGAATATAACAGAATGAGGTGATTTAGGCTTTGACCTACGAAATTATTAGCGTTGTTAGCACGCTATTCCGTATTTACTTCTACATGATTTTGGTTTATGTCTTGATGTCCTGGCTTCCGAATGTGAGGGAAAGCTTTGTCGGGGAGCTGCTTGGCAAGCTGGTAGAGCCTTATCTGGCACCTTTTCGCCGGTTCATTCCGCCGATTATGGGCATGATCGATATTTCCCCGATTATCGCGCTGTTCGTGCTGCAGCTGGCTGAGCGCGGCGTATACGCTATTCTCGGATATATCCTGTAGCAGGTGAATGAATGATGAAACTGGACATCTACGATCATTTTCACAAGGACGAACGGGAATTTGTGGACCGGGCTTGGGAATGGGTGGTCAATGCCGGACAATATCATGAAACCAAGCTGACGGATTTCCTGGATCCCCGGCAGCGGTTCATTCTGGAATCGCTCGTGAATCGTCATCCGGACGTGCATGCCGTGTTTGATGGCGGACATGCTGATGCCGAACGCGTGCGGGCGATGATTGCTCCGGATTACCGGGCGCTTGAAGGCGAGGATCTGATGATGAAGGTGCTCAGCATCTCTTCCGGAGATCAGAAGTTTCTGGAGCTGGAGCATGGCGATTATATGGGTTCGATACTGGGTCTGGGCATTAAGAGATCCAAGATCGGTGATATCCATGTGCTTGCGGACGGCTGCCATGCGGTCGTTGCCGACGATATCAGCGCCTTCCTGCATCTGAATCTCAGCCAGGTCCACCGGGTGCATGTCATGACGGATCTGCTGCCGCTGGACAAGCTTCAGGTGGCCCGCACGAATTTCGAGGCGATGGACATTACGGTATCTTCCATGAGACTGGACGGAATCGCCAGTGATGCCTACCGAATCAGCCGCACAAAAATCGTCGTGCCGATCAAGGCTGGCCGGTGCCGCGTCAACTGGAAAGTGGAAGAGGATCCCTCCACGAATTTAAAAGAAGGCGATGTCGTCTCCATCCAAGGATTTGGACGGTTTAAAGTACTGGAGACGGGCGGCCTGACGAAAAAAGGGCGGTACCGTATCAAGGTTGGGAAATATGCTTGACCTTTGAAGGAATTGCCGTTTTTTTGTCGAAACCATACAGGGAACATTCAAAATGACAATGGATTTGCCGATAAATCGTAAATGACCGCTATTGTCTTCACGGACGGGTGGTTTGGCTAACACAGCGGACGGACCGTCCTGTAAGGCCCATATATTTAGGAGGTGCACACCATGCCATTGACACCGCTTGATATACATAACAAGGAATTCGCCCGTCGAATTCGCGGTTATGATGAGGACGAGGTCAACGAGTTTTTGGATCAGATTATTAAGGATTATGAAAGTGTGATCCGGGAGAATAAAGAATTAGGCAACCAGCTAATGGCGATGCAAGAAAGACTGGATCATTTTTCGAATATTGAGGAAACCTTATCAAAGACCATCATTGTCGCCCAGGAGGCGGCGGATGAGCTGAAGAACAACGCGAAGAAGGAAGCTCAGCTGATCGTTAAGGAATCCGAGAAGAATGCGGACCGGATCATTAACGATGCGCTCGGGAAATCACGCAAAATCGCGCTGGAGGTTGAAGAGCTGAAGAAGCAGGCCTCCATCTACCGCACCCGTTTCCGCTCCTTGGTAGAGGCTCAGCTGGAGCTTCTGAAGCAGGAAGGCTGGGAGACGTTGGAGAACCGCGAACCGAGTCTGGAGCCGAAAGAGGTATACTAGGCGGGTATCCGGTTGACTTTTTCCGAGAAGTCGTCTATAACTAATAACATATTGTTGATTCATACCGTAATTCGTTGATGGGAATAGTACGCGAAGGATCTGTCCCCCAGAGAGCCGGCAGTTGCTGAAAGCCCGGCGTTCAGGCCTAGCAGAAGATCATCCCGGAGAAGTGAAGCTGAAGCGTGTGACCGCGTGCGTAAGCTAAGCCGTCTGCCGAACGTTATATCGGACCTTGCCTTTCGAACAGGCATGGACATTGAGGTGTCGCTTGTGCAGGCTTCCATTAGAAGTCGGCCGGGCGAAATTAGGGTGGTATCGCGAGAACAGGTTCTCGTCCCTTGGGGGACGGGGCCTTTTTTTATGTTCACAGAACATTTACGAAAAAGGGCGAGTTCAAAAAGGTCGGTTTTCAGCAATGAAGCTAGGGAGTGAGGAGCGGAGCGTACGTAGTTTGTACGTGAGCACCGGAAGGCCCGGCTGAATTCAAGATTCGATGCCGAGTTGATTCTTGATTCACTTCGTGATCAAAATCGGACTTTTTGAACAACCTCGAAAAAGGGTGAAAGGAAGATCTGCATGAACAGAGTAGACGTCAAGGAGAAGGCGCGGGCAAGAGAGCTGCGCATCTTGAACAAATGGAACGAGGAGAACACGTTCAAGAAATCAATCGAGCTGCGGGCAGGCAAGCCGAATTATGTATTTTACGAAGGTCCGCCGACCGCGAATGGCGCGCCTCATATCGGCCATGTGCTCGGCCGGGTCATCAAGGATTTTGTGGGCCGCTATCAGACGATGAAGGGCTACCATGTCGTCCGGAAAGCGGGCTGGGATACGCACGGGCTTCCGGTAGAGCTGGGCGTAGAGAAGCAGCTGGGCATCTCCGGCAAGCAGGAAATCGAGAATTATGGCGTGGAGGCCTTTATCAAAAAGTGTAAAGCCAGCGTATTTGAATATGAGCATAAATGGCGCGAGCTGACCGAAGCGATTGCTTATTGGACCGACCTGGATCATCCGTACATCACGCTTGAGAACAACTATATCGAGAGTGTTTGGAACATTTTGGCGACGATTCATGACAAGGGCCTTCTGTACCGTGGTCACCGCGTAAGCCCGTACTGCCCTTGCTGTCAGACGACACTGAGCTCCCACGAAGTGGCACAGGGTTACGAGGATGTTAAAGACCTGAGCGCAACGGCGAAGTTTAAGCTGCATGACAGCGGAGAGTATGTGCTGGCATGGACGACGACGCCTTGGACGCTGCCATCCCACGTGGCGCTCGCCGTGAATCCGGATATGGATTACGCTCGCGTCAAGCAGGAGGACGGCATCTATATCGTGGCTAAAAATCTGGTAGAGGATGTCATGAAAGGCGACTTTACCGTTCTATCGACGCTGAAAGGCTCCGAGCTGGTCGGCAAGACTTACGACCCTCCATTCCCTTATGTAAAAGCGGAAAAATCGAACATCGTTGTCGGCGCATCCTTTGTTACCGATGCAAGCGGTACGGGGATTGTACACATGGCTCCTGCGCACGGTGAAGACGACTACCGCGTATGCCGCGAGAATGGCATCAGCTTCGTGAGTGTCGTGAACGGCCAAGGCCGTTATACCGATGAAGTGACGGATTTTGCCGGACGCTTCGTCAAGGATTGCGATCTGGACATCGTGAAGGCATTGTCCGAAAAAGGACTTCTGTACAGCAAGGAGAAATACGAGCACAGTTATCCATTCTGCTGGCGCTGTAAATCCCCGCTGCTCTATTATGCGATGGAGAGCTGGTTTATCGAAACGACGGCGGTTAAGGATCAGCTGATCGCGAACAACAACGAGGTAACCTGGTACCCAGGCCATGTGCGTGAAGGCCGCTTCGGCAAGTTCCTTGAAGATCTGGTCGATTGGAATATCAGCCGGAACCGTTACTGGGGAACGCCGCTTAACGTATGGGTCTGCGATTCTTGTGAAGGGCAGTTCTCGCCGCACAGCATTGGGGAGCTTCGGGCTAACGCCGTAGGCGAGGTAGCAGAGGATCTGGAGCTGCACAAGCCATATGTGGATGAAGTGAAAGTCAAATGCCCGCATTGTGAAGGCGGCGTGATGGAACGGACCTCGGAAGTCATTGACGTATGGTTTGACAGCGGATCGATGCCGTATGCGCAATACCATTATCCATTCGAGGACAAGGAGAAGTTCGAACAGCAGTATCCTGCCGATATGATCTGCGAAGGGATCGACCAGACGCGCGGATGGTTCTACAGCTTACTCGCCGTATCGACCCTCTTCACCGGTAAAGCGCCTTATAAAGCGGTCATGGCCACGGGCCATATTCTCGATGAGAACGGACAGAAGATGTCCAAATCCAAGGGCAACGTCATCGATCCTTGGGAAATCATCGAGGAGTACGGCACGGATGCGTTCCGTTGGGCGCTGCTCGCCGACAGTGCGCCATGGAACAGCAAGCGTTTCTCGAAAGGAATCGTCGGCGAAGCTAAATCCAAGGTTGTGGACACGCTGGTGAACACCCATGCGTTCCTGACATTGTATGCCGGCATCGACGGCTATGATCCGAAGGAGCATGACTTCAAGGGATCGGACCACAAGCTGGACCGCTGGATTCTCTCCCGCCTGAACAGCTTGATTCAAGTGGTTGACAAGGGATTGGCCGTCAATGATTTCCTTAACGCGGCCAAAGCCATCGAAGCTTATGTGGATGAGCTGAGCAACTGGTATATCCGTCGTTCGCGCGATCGTTTCTGGGGCAGCGGACTCGGGGAAGATAAGCTGGCCGCATACGGGACGCTTACGCACGTGCTGTTGACGCTATCCAAGCTGATGGCACCATTCACGCCGATGCTGTCCGAAGATATCTTCGTCAACCTGGGCGGCGGCGAGAGCGTGCATCTGGCCGACTTCCCGCAAGCCGACGAAGCGTTGATCGACAAAGCGCTCGAGCAGGACATGGAAACGGCAAGACAGATCGTAGAGCTTGCGCGCAACGTCCGCAACGAGACAGGAATCAAGACGCGTCAGCCGCTGTCCGAGCTCATCGTATCCATGGATCGCGAGTTCGATCTCGCGGGGTATGAAGACATCATCAAGGATGAGATCAACGTCAAAGCAATTGAGGTGGAGACCAGCGACAGCGGGTTCGTTGATTTCACGCTCAAAATGCACCTGAAGGTTGCAGGCAAGAAATACGGTAAAAATATTGGCTTCCTGCAAGGTTTCCTGAAGGGAATGAGCAGTGACGAAACCCGCAAGGTGGTCCAATCGGGCGGCGTGAACGTAACTTCACCGGAAGGCGAAGAATTGCAGATCACGTCCGAAGAGCTGCTGGTAGAGAAGAAGGCGAAGGCAGGCTTTGCATCCGCTTCGGGTTACGGGTTAACCGTTGCGCTCAATACGGATATCACGCCGGAGCTGGAGCAGGAAGGCTGGGTTCGCGAAGTGGTGCGTGCCGTGCAGGATACGCGCAAGAAGCTGGACCTGCCGATCGAGAAGCGGGTCAATCTGACCCTCGATACGGATGATGAGCTTCAAGCTGCGATCACCGCATTTGAAGATGTGCTGCGCGAAAATGTTCTGGTTAACGATTTGCAATACGGACAAAGCGAAGGCATGGAGCGGGTTGAGCTTGGCGGCAAAACCATTGGCATCCATATCGCCTGAGAATCGTTGATATTTTAAACCACCGCCATTGCATGGCGGTGGTTTTTTAACGTGCTAATAAGCACCGGCTCTGTTCGGGGGATTCCGTGCGAATGAGATGCTTTCAACAGATGCATAATAATCAGCGAATTCTCATGCATGTTATGTAAGGTTTCAAGCAGGAAGAAAGCGGATCCTGATCTGTTTTTTCCAGAGTCTGCCTAGTATAGTGGCAAGGGGGCGGTGAATATGGCAGAGACGCCGGAAAATGCGTTATCAACCGAAAAGAATAAATCGCTTGTGGAAGCTGAACGGGACCAGTTGAGCGCCATACACCGCATGACCACGGACATCGCGCAGCAGCTGGAGAAGGCCCGGATCGCGGAATACACCCAGCTGTTGAACCGCCCCTGGAAATTGATCTGGACCAATCTGTTGGCCGGGTCGGCACGCGGCGTGGGAATCGCGATCGGGTTTACTTTTTTTGCGGCAACCATCATATATGCCCTGCAGGCGCTTGGCGCGCTGAATTTGCCTATTATCGGCGATTACATTGCGGATATTGTCCGGATTGTCCAGCGCCAGCTTGAACTGACGTAATGGATTATGTAATGCCCGGCAGCCGCTGCAAGTCATATGCTGCCGGGTAAGACGCTTAATCAGCTGAATGATTCATCATCCGGGTCGCCATGGGGGTCAAGGAGATAGCTTCCTTCGCCCCGGTTCAGGTAATCGACATATTGGGGACTGCGTACGATAAACACTTCCGAGCCATCGATATTGGTGGCAACGAAGTTTTCGTATACCTCCACGAACCCGCCTTGATCGTCGCCATTCTCGATATCCATTTCGTTATAGCTGTCAATTTCGTTACCTTCCGCCAAAGCCGGGGAATTGGAGTTCCCCCAGCTCTCAACGATCTGCCAGGCGTCCTCGCCGTCAAATGCAGCATATTCGTGCTCATCCATACTGGATTTTCCGAAAGCGGGAGCTAGAACGTCCTCCTCGATCGGACGGTCGCGGGACACGCGCTCCCGAGGCGTATGTTCTACGCAATATTGCGTATCCGGGATAACCTCCAACCGCTCGTACGGAATGGGCTGGCCGCAGGTAAGGCAGACGCCGTAACGGCCATGATGAATGGCTTCCAGCGAAAAAATTACCCGTTGCAGCTCCTGATCCACCCTGTCCTGAAGCGCGAGGTCTTTTCCTCTTTCAAACACCTCGGTTCCCACATCGCCAGGATGATTATCAATATGGGACAGCTCGCCGGTCATATCTCGCTCCGATTCTCCCAGCCCGTGTTGGTCGTTATTGACCATGCGCCGTTCAAGTTCAACCTTTCGATCCATCAGCTTTTGTTGCAAATTATGAAGTTGCTCCTGAGTGAGATGCGACATGTCAGGCTCCTTTCATGGTCCCGAAGTTGACCTTCTTGGTTCATAGGTATAGAGTGCACCCATCGATAAGGTTTTACTGACGGAAAATGTTCTCGCCGCTGGACAGGAATGGACGGTTTCTGAGCCGCTGTGCTACAATAAGACGAGTTACGGACCGATCGGCGAAGAAGTTCGCCTGATTGGAGAAGACAAGAACGGAGTGACATAAACAAGTGGTATATTATTTGATTGCATTTGTTTTATTTCTAATCGATCAGGGAACCAAGTACTTGATTGCTACCAGGCTCGAGCTTTATGAACAGATACCGGTCATCGGGGATTTCTTCCTGATCACGTCCAGCCGGAACCGGGGAGCCGCGTTCGGCATACTTCAGGACCAGTTATGGTTCTTCATCATTGTGACAATAATCGTTGTGGGCGGAATCGTCTGGTACCTGCGGAAGGTATCCAAAGAAGGACGCAAGCTGCTGCCGACCGCGCTTGCGCTTGTACTTGGAGGGGCACTCGGAAACTTCATCGATCGATTGATAATGGGAGAGGTCGTCGATTTCCTGCAGTTTAATTTTGGCAGCTACACCTTCCCGATCTTTAATATTGCCGATTCTTGCATCGTGATCGGCGTGGGACTGATCATATTGGATACGCTTCTGGAAGGAAGACGCGAGAAGATGCAGACAACAAGTGAAGTTTCTGGCACAGAAGGGACTGAATGATAGTGCAAGACGGTAAGGATACAGATACGGATTGGACAGATGAGAACGGTCGGGAAACGGAAGCCAGCGAATGGACGGTGGAGGCCGACGCTGCCAAAACCCGTATCGATAAATACATAACGGAGAATCTTGGGGAAGATGTGTCGCGTTCCCAAGTGCAGTTATGGATTGCGGACGGACATGTGAGCGTGAACGATGGCCCGATCAAGTCCAATTACAAAGTAAGTCAGGGTGACCGCATCGTGCTGAAGGTTCCCGAGCCATCGGCCGTCGAAATCATTCCCGAGGACATCCCGCTTGAGATCGCGTTTGAAGACGGAGACGTGATTGTCGTAAACAAGCCGAGAGGGATGGTTGTCCATCCGGCTCCGGGGCATTCGTCCGGCACGCTAGTGAATGCATTGATGTTTCACTGCAAGGATTTGTCGGGAATCAATGGAGAGCTTCGCCCCGGCATCGTCCATCGGATCGATAAGGATACTACGGGCCTGATCATGGCCGCGAAGAATGATAAAGCCCATGCTTCGCTGGCCGCCCAGTTGAAGGAGCACAGCGTGAACCGCCGTTATTTGGCGTTGGTGCACGGCAATATCAGCCATGATCAGGGAACCATTGACGCACCGATCGGACGGGACGCGCAGGATCGCAAACTGTATACCGTCACGGACCGGAACAGCAAACATGCGGTGACGCATTTTACCGTCGTGGAGCGGTTCGGGGATTACAGTCTCCTCGAGCTTAAGCTGGAGACGGGACGAACCCATCAGATTCGCGTGCATATGAAGTATATCGGGCATCCTCTCGTAGGGGATCCCGTTTACGGCAAGAGCAAGGGGATCAAATTGAACGGACAAGCGCTTCATGCGGCCGTTTTGGGTTTTGTCCATCCTTCGACCGGGGAGTATATGGAGTTTTCGGCACCGATGCCGAGCGATATGAATGAGCTGTTGACGATTTTAAGGGGCCGCTAGCGGTCCCTTTTCGCATTTATTAGTTGTGGGGTCCCACAAAGGATTTGGGTTAAGCATCAAAGCATGGGCTCCATGGGCTCCACTTTGCGGGGCTATTTTTCTTGCCTTCCAAACCATGGATATGGTATAGTGACGATAACTTTGATGAAGGAGGTGAGCAGGATGAATATCGAGATGGTCAACAACCGTATTAGCCAGCTGCCTATCGCTATGGCTGGCATTGTTCATGCATTTCTCAACAACGGGAGAGGTCTGTCCAATTTTAATGATACGAGTTGTACCATCGCGAGAAGTCACCTGCCTGCCTGCACGGATTAAGCCGATTTAAGGCTTACGATTCTTAAGGGTCCGCGGAGCTTGCTCTGTGGACCCTTTTTGCGTTTGCAGTCCGGTTCTTCTCCCTAATTCATGCTATCGAACAGAGTATGGGGAATGTTCGCAGCATACAGGAGGAAACCAAGAATGAATATGATCAATGTACAGAAACTGACGCAATACCACGGGGCCCAGCTGGTATTGGACGGGATATCGTTTGAAATACAGGAAGGCGAGAAGGTAGCGCTAATCGGCAGAAACGGAAGCGGCAAGTCCACGCTGATGCGCCTGCTTGCCGGATTGGATCAGCCGAACGAAGGGCAGCTTGCCATCAAGAAGGATACGAAAATCGGGTATGTGGAGCAGATTCCGAGCCATATGGATTCCTGGACGGTGCTGGATGTACTGTCCCATGGATTGATTCACTTGAAGGAATACCGCGCGGAGATGACGGAACTGGAGAAGAGAATGAGTGATCCGGGAATCGCCGGGAATGCAGAGCTGCTCGATCGTGTGCTGCGTCGTTACTCGGCGCTCCAGGAACGGTTTGAAACAGAAGGCGGTTATGAGCTGGAAGCCAGCATCGACAGAATCGCTACCGGGCTGCAAATACCCAAGAGCGAGTACGGACTGTCATTCGGCTCGTTGTCGGGGGGAGAGCAAACCCGCGTCGTACTGGCATCGCAGCTGATCGTACAGCCGGATCTGCTCCTGCTCGATGAACCGACGAATCATCTGGATTTGGCACGCACGGAATGGCTGGAGGAATTTTTGCGGGAATACCCGGGAACCTGCGTCATTATTTCTCACGACCGGTATTTTCTCGATCGGGTGGTGACCAAGACGATAGAGCTCGAGGACGGAGAGGCTTTCTCTGCCCAGGGTGGTTATACCGCATTCATGAAAGACAAGGAAGAACGGCTGCTGCAGCAGTTCGCCGATTACCAGGAGCAGCAGAAAGTGATCAAGAAGATGAAGGAATCCATCAAGCAGCTGGAGGAATTCGGCCGGATCGGCGGCAACGAGAAATTTTTTAAGCGGGCGGCTTCCATGCGGCGAGCGCTGGAACGGATGGAGAAGGTCAAGCGACCTGTGCTGGATCGAAGACAGGCCGATTTCGAGCTTCATCCTCAGGATCGTTCCGGCCGCCGCGTGGCATACTTTGAACAAGTTGAGGTTCGCTACGGGAATCAGGCGGTGCTGGGAGGGGCTTCCGGGCTTATCGAATTCGGCGAAAAAATTGCGCTGATGGGTCCGAACGGCAGCGGAAAAACGACGCTGTTCAAAGTGCTGGTGGGTGAGCTTATGCCCGACGCCGGGTCCCTTGAATGGGGCGCGCGCGTCGACGTGGGTTATCTGGCCCAGCAGGAGGAGCCGGATAATCCGAAGGAAACGGTGCTCCAATATTTTCGGGAGAACGCCGGGGTTGAAGAGGGAGAGGCCCGCGGGATTTTGGCAAGATATCTGTTCTATGGCGCGGTCGTGTTCCGATCGGTGGGCCAGCTGTCAGGCGGTGAATGGACACGATTGAGGCTGGCGCTCCTTATCCATCAAAAGCCGAACCTGCTGCTCCTGGATGAACCTACGAACCATCTGGATATTGCTTCCCGGGAGGCCTTGGAGGATGCGCTGCAGGGGTATCAGGGGACCGTTCTTGCCATTTCCCACGACCGTTATTTCGTAAACCAAGTGTCAGGCAAAGTGTGGGATTTGAACCAAGGAACGCTGACCGTCTTTCATGGAAATTATGATGATTTCCGGGCCAAGAAAGACCAGCTTGAAGCCGCATTGCAGGTAAGAGAACTCAGAGCTGGTGCGAATGCCGTTTCTTTACAAAAGGGGACGCCGCCGTCCAAATCCAACGAAAAGCCCGGCCAGAAATTCGAACGCAACCATCCTGATCGCTCTGCTGCGGAAAGATCCAAATGGCTGGAAGAGGAGATCGCCCGTTTGGAGACCCGCATCCGGCAGCTGGACGGCTGGCTTGAAACGGAAGGCTCGATAAGCGGCAATTCGGACATGACGCTGCTCGAAGAGCATTGGAACGAGCGGGAGTCGCTGGCAGCGAGCCGCGACGAGCTCCTAGCGGAATGGCTGGAGCTGTCTTAACCACTTCGTGCAGGGAGGCCATGGTGTCTATCAGCTCCGACTCAACCTAAAAAGTACAAATCATCTGATATATAATGCATGGCTCCAGTCGTGATTTTCCTGCATATTTAGGATGTGTAACAAAGCTAGAGTAGGAGATGAATACAAATCATGAGCATGGATAAATATCAGGAAACGTACATTCAACAGAGCTTTGCCGATCGGATTGGCGGTGCTAATTACGGTAAAGATACGGCCATTTATAAATTCGAGAAGATCAAGAGAGCAAAGGCGGCTGCGAAGCAGGAGCATCCTGATACCGAATTGATCGATATGGGAGTAGGCGAGCCGGATGAGATGGCGGATGCAGGCATCGTGGCAAAGCTGGCGGAAGAGGCGGCGAAGCGGGAAAACCGCGGATATGCGGATAACGGGATTCCCGAGTTCAAGGAAGCGGCTGTTCGCTATTTGAACAACGTATTCGGCGTCGAAGGCATCGATGCGTCCACGGAAGTGCTGCACTCCATCGGCTCCAAGCCGGCACTGGCGATGCTGCCGTCCTGTTTCATCAACCCGGGCGACATCACGATCATGACGGTTCCCGGATATCCTGTGCTCGGAACGCATACCAAGTATTTGGGCGGCGAAGTCCACAATGTGGAGCTGAAAAAAGAGAATGCATTTCTGCCGGATCTCGGCTCGATCCCTGAGGACATTGCCCGCCGTGCCAAACTGCTCTACCTGAACTATCCGAACAACCCGACGGGGGCCAGCGCAACGGCCGAATTCTTCGCCGAGGTTGTCGAGTGGGCCCGCAAATATGGCGTGGTGGTTGTTCATGACGCACCTTATGCTGCGCTCACTTACGATGGTTTGAAGCCGCTGAGCTTCCTATCCGTTCCTGGAGCGAAGGACGTCGGCGTGGAGCTTCACTCCCTGTCCAAATCCTACAACATGACGGGGTGGCGCATTGGCTTCATCGCCGGGAACCCGCTGGTGGTTAAAGCGTTTGGCGACGTGAAGGACAACAACGATTCCGGACAATTCATCGCCATTCAAAAGGCTGCCGCTTACGGTCTGGATCATCCGGAAATTACGGAGAAGATTGCCGAGAAGTATTCCCGCCGCCACAACATGCTGGTCGACGTGCTGAACGGACTCGGTTTTACGGCGGAGAAGCCCAAAGGCTCCTTCTTCCTGTATGTGGAGGCTCCGAAAGGCGTCAAAGGCGGACGCCGTTTTGAATCCGGGGAAGACTTCTCCCAGTACCTGATTCGCGAGAAATTGATCTCCACCGTCCCTTGGGATGATGCAGGACACTTCGTTCGATTCTCCGTTACCTTCATTGCCGACGGCGAGGAGGAAGAGAAACGCGTCATTTCCGAAATTCGCAGAAGACTCAGCGATGTGGAATTTGAGTTCTAAAAAAAGGCTATGAACGTGCTTGGAACGCGACAACGTTCGACATGATTGCTGTTGACATCTCTTGTAGGGTCTGTCATAATGGGATCAATCGAATAGCACCTTTAAATCAGTCCCGTGAGGCTGGCAAGGTAACGTGAACCGAGGTTCATTAACAGGAGGCATGGCTCTGTCTGCGGATAGATGCTGCGCTTTCCACACCATCTCTATGAGATCAACTCCTTGTCCAGCCGGGCAAGGAGTTTTTTTGTGTGGAATGAAACCACGGATCGTCAGGAACGATAAAGGGCTAATCAAACGTTTAGAAGGAGGACAAGAGGATGAGCAACGAACAGCATGTGATTATGGACGAGACGGCCATCCGCCGCGCGCTAACGAGAATTGCCCATGAAATATTGGAAAAAAATAAAGGGATCGAGGATTGCGTATTGGTCGGGATCCGCACGCGCGGCGTGTTTCTTGCCCAGAGAATCGCGGAGCGAATGAACGAGATCGAAGGTACTCCGATTCCTTGGGGAGAGATCGACGTGACCTCCTACCGCGATGACCGGGACAGCAAGGGAGCCGCTGCGGAACGGGCTGAGGGAGCGAAGCACAGCCTAGCGCACCTGAACATCCATGACAAGAAGGTTATTTTGTTTGATGACGTGCTGTACACCGGCCGGACGATTCGGGCAGCGATGGACGCCCTGATGGACTGTGGACGGCCTAGAATGATACAGCTTGCGGTTTTGGCAGACCGGGGGCATCGCGAGCTGCCGATCCGGCCGGATTATATCGGAAAGAACGTTCCTACCTCCAAACAAGAGGAAATTACGGTGGCATTAACCGAAATCGACGGCAAGGACGAAGTGACCATTAGCCAAAGAGAGGAACGATAATCATGACAACAGCCATTTCATTGAAAGAACGCAGCCTCTTAGGTTTGAAGGATATTAGCAGAGACGAAATCGGATCCATCCTGAATCGGGCAGCATATTGGGAAGCGCAGTCCGAGAAAGTGGTGCCGGTACTTCAATCGAAATTTGCGGTAAATATGTTCTTCGAGAACAGCACCAGGACGAGATTCTCGTTTGAAATGGCTGAGAAAAGACTCGGTGCCGAGGTCATGAACTTTGCGGCGGCAGCATCCAGCGTCGAGAAAGGCGAGTCGATCTACGATACCGTCAGAACGCTGGAATCCATGGGAATCGACGCGGGCGTCATCCGGCTGAAGCCATCCGGCGTGCTGCAGGAGCTGGCGGAGCGGATCTCGATTCCGCTGGTCAATGCGGGCGACGGCAACAATGAGCATCCCACGCAGGCGCTGCTTGATCTATACACGATGAAGAAAAGCTTCGGCGAGCTTAAGGGATTAACGGTATCCATCATCGGGGACATCAAGCACAGCCGGGTTGCTCGTTCGGATCTGTGGGCCCTGCAGAAGTTCGGAGCCCATGTGCAGTTCTGCGCGCCGGAATCGATGCAGGCTCCGGAGCTGGCTCAGTATGCGCCTTACGTATCGATGGAAAAGGCGCTCAAGGCCGATGTGGTGATGATGCTGAGAGTTCAGCTGGAACGCCATAACGAAGGGGTGTTCAAATCCAGCGCGGAGTACCGGGAGCAGTACGGCTTGACGGAAGAGCGGGCGGCCAAGCTGTCGGGGCACACCATGATTATGCATCCGGCACCGGTGAACCGCAACGTCGAAATCGACGACGCGGTCGTGGAAAGCCCGAGATCGATGATATTCAAGCAGATGGCGAACGGAGTGCCCATTCGCATGGCGGTCATGGAACGGGCGATGGTCTGATTCGAACATGCGGAATACGGTTTACAGAATGAATAAATATTAATAATTATACACAAACATGAATTTTTATTATACAATATACAAAGAAGCGAACGGTGCTTCTGCTGCGGAGGGGAACCAAGATGCAAATGCAAGTGATAAAGAATGCCAAAGTGATCAATGAACAAGGACAGCTCGAAGATAAACATATCGTCATTGCAGACGGATTGATTCAGTCGGTTGCGAGCGATATCGCAGCCTTGCCGGAACCGGGCGATCACGTTCAGATCATCGATGCCGAGGGCAAGCTGGTCACGCCGGGATTCATCGATATGCATGTGCACTTGAGAGAGCCGGGTTATGAGCACAAGGAAACCATCGAGAGCGGCAGCCGCTCGGCAGTCAAAGGCGGTTTTACAACCATCGCCTGCATGCCGAACACAAGACCGGTGACCGATACGCCGGAAACGGTGAAGCTCGTGCTGGATAAGGCCAGCGAGGCGAATCTTGCGAAGGTGCTGCCATATGCAGCCATTACGAAGAACGAGCTGGGCCGCGAACTGACGGACTTTGAGGCCTTGAAGGCCGCGGGTGCGATCGGATTTACGGACGACGGCGTCGGTGTGCAGAACGCACAGATGATGAAAGATGCCATGAATAAAGCAAAAGCGCTGGGCATGCCGGTCATTGCGCACTGCGAGGATGACTCGCTGGTAAAGGGAGCTTGCGTGACCGAGGGCAAATTCGCTCAGCAGCACGGCCTGAAAGGAATACCGAACGAGTCGGAAGCGATCCATGTCGGGCGCGACATTCTACTGACCGAAGCCACCGGCGTGCATTACCATGTATGCCATGTGAGCACGGAGCAGTCCGTAAGATTGATCCGCCAGGCAAAAGCGATCGGCATCTCGGTAACGGCCGAGGTATGCCCCCATCATCTGGTTCTCTCCGACGAAGACATTCCCGGCCTTGATGCAAACTGGAAGATGAACCCGCCGCTGCGCACACCGCGTGATGTGGAGGCTTGTATAGAAGGTCTGCTGGATGGAACGCTTGATATGATCGTAACGGATCATGCACCGCATAGCGCGGAAGAGAAAGCAAAAGGCATGGAGCTGGCTCCCTTCGGCATCGTGGGATTCGAAACAGCGTTCCCGCTGCTCTACACCAAGTTTGTCGCCACAGGAAAATGGGATCTCGCCCTGCTCGTAAAACGGATGACAAGCGATCCGGCAAGAGTATTCGGTCTTGCAACGGGTGTGCTGGAAGCCGGTAAAGCAGCGGACCTGACCATGATCGATCTCGAAGCGGAGAAAGAAGTGAACCCGGAAGAGTTCGCAACAAAAGGCCGCAACACGCCATTTACAGGCTGGAAGCTGAAAGGCTGGCCCGTGATGACTTGGGTGGACGGCGAAGTGAAATGGTCCGAACAAAACGGATTCTAAGTAACAAATAGGCAAAAGACTTATAAAATAAATTACACATAGATGACAGGAGTGATCGGGATGCAGGCAAGATTGTTACTGGAGGACGGAACGCTGTTCAGCGGAAAATCCTTCGGCGCGGATGCTGAAATGACCGGAGAGGTTGTTTTCAATACAGGGATTACAGGATATCAAGAGGTGCTGAGCGACCCGTCCTACTGCGGACAGATCGTAACCATGACGTACCCTTTGATCGGCAACTACGGCATCACGCGGGATGACTTTGAATCCATTCGGCCGTTCGTTCACGGATTCGTCGTTCGTCGTCATGAGCCTGTTCCCAGCAACTGGCGTGCAGAATACAGCGTTGACAGCCTGTTGAAGGAATACGGAATTCCGGGGATCAGCGAGATCGATACGCGGATGTTAACCCGTATCATCCGTCATTACGGTACGATGAAGGGCATCCTGACCACTTCCAACAAACCGGTGGAAGAGCTTAAGGAGATGCTCGGCGATACGACGATCGCTGAACTCCGCAACCAGGTGGCAAAAACCTCAACGCCGCAAATGTTTACGAGTCCAGGTTCAAAGGAACGGATCGTTCTGGTCGACTTCGGTGCAAAAAGCGGGATTCTGCGCGAATTGACGTCCCGCGGATGTGACGTCATGGTCGTTCCGCATGACACGACGGCCGATGAAATCCGCAGACTTCACCCGGACGGCATTCAGTTGTCCAACGGCCCTGGGGATCCGAAAGACGTGCCTTACGCAGTCAACATGGTCAAAGAACTGCTCGGCGAATATCCGATCTTCGGCATCTGCCTTGGCCACCAATTGTTTGCGCTGGCTGCGGGCGCGGACACCGAGAAGCTGAAATTCGGACACCGCGGCGGAAACCATCCGGTAAAAGAGCTTGCCAGCGGACGCTGCTACATCACTTCCCAAAACCATGGATACACCGTAAACGAAGAATCCGTCAAAGGGACGGATCTGGAAGTTACGCATATCAACAACAACGATAAAACGATCGAAGGCTTGAAGCACTCGAAATTCCCGGCCTTCTCCGTGCAATACCATCCTGAAGCTGCGCCTGGCCCGCACGACAGCAGCTATCTGTTTGATCAATTCCTTGAAATGATAAGAGACCATAAACAGAATGAAATCCGGAAACCGCGCCAGGCGGTTCTGGCCGCAGCCGTGAAAGGAGCTCAATAATATGCCTAAACATGATACATTGAAAAAAATTCTCGTCATCGGCTCCGGTCCGATCGTCATCGGGCAAGCAGCGGAATTCGACTACGCTGGAACCCAAGCCTGCCAGGCACTGAAAGAAGAAGGCATGGAGGTCGTGCTGATCAACAGCAACCCGGCGACCATCATGACCGACACCAACATGGCGGATAAAGTATATATCGAGCCGATCACGCTGGACTTCGTTACCCAGATCATCCGTCAAGAGCGTCCGGACGGACTGCTCCCGACGCTTGGAGGACAAACAGGGCTGAACATGGCGGTTGAGCTTGCCCGCGCCGGAATCCTGGAGCAGGAAAACGTCAAACTGCTCGGAACGCAGCTGGAATCGATCGAAAAAGCCGAAGACCGCGACTTGTTCCGTGAGCTGATGCGCGAATTGGATCAGCCCGTGCCGGAGAGCACGATCGTAACGACCCTGGAAGAGGCGCTTGAGTTCGCGAATGAGATCGGTTATCCGGTGATCGTGCGCCCGGCCTACACGCTTGGCGGCACCGGCGGCGGCATTTGCGCAACCGAAGAGGAACTGCGCGAAACGGTCAGCTCCGGACTTCGCTACAGCCCGATCACGCAGTGCCTGATCGAGAAGAGCATTGCGGGAATGAAAGAAGTCGAGTACGAGGTGATGCGCGACGCCAACGATAACTGCATCGTGGTATGTAACATGGAGAACTTCGATCCGGTCGGCGTTCATACCGGCGACAGCATCGTCGTGGCGCCAAGCCAAACGCTGTCTGACCGCGAGTATCAAATGCTCAGATCCGCATCGCTGAAAATCATCCGCGCCCTGAACATCGAAGGCGGATGCAACGTGCAGTTCGCGCTGGATCCGAACAGCTATCAATATTACGTCATCGAGGTAAACCCACGGGTCAGCCGCTCATCCGCGCTGGCTTCCAAAGCAACGGGCTACCCGATCGCGAAGATGGCAGCAAAAATCGCGATGGGTTACACCCTGGACGAGATTGTTAACCCGGTAACGGGCCAGACGTATGCTTGCTTCGAGCCTACGCTGGATTACATCGTCAGCAAAATTCCGCGCTGGCCGTTCGACAAGTTCATCCATGCCAACCGGAAGCTGGGCACCCAGATGAAGGCAACCGGCGAAGTGATGGCAATCGGCCGCACCTTCGAAGAATCGATCCATAAAGCGGTCCGCTCCCTGGAAATCGGCGTGCATCGTCTATACCTGAAAGGCGCGAACGAGCTGAGCGATGAAGTGCTCCAGCAGCGCCTGATCAAAGCCGACGATGAGCGGATGTTCCTGATCGCGGAAGCGTTCCGCCGTGGCTATGATCTGCAGCAGATTCAGGACCTGACGAAGATCGACTGGTGGTTCCTGGACAAAATCGAACGCCTGATCAAGTATGAAGACCATATTCGCAGCGAAGCGTCGCTGACTTACGAAACGCTGTACGAAGCGAAGCGTCTCGGCTTTACGGATCGTGCCATCGCCGAGCTCCGCGCAGAAGGCAAGGCCAGCACGCACACGACCGAGGAGTCGATCGGATTCCTCCGCCGCGAGCACGGATTGCGTCCGGTATACAAAATGGTGGATACCTGCGCAGCGGAGTTTGAAGCAACGACGCCGTACTACTACTCCACCTACGAAACGGAGAATGAAGTCATCGAATCCGCGAAGGAGAAAGTCATCGTGCTCGGCTCCGGTCCGATTCGGATCGGTCAAGGGATCGAATTCGACTACTCCACGGTGCATGCCGTATGGGCCATCCAGAAGGCGGGATATGAAGCGGTTATCATCAACAACAACCCGGAGACCGTATCCACCGACTTTAATACATCGGACCGTCTCTACTTCGAACCTCTGTTCTTCGAAGATGTCATGAATGTCATCGAGCAGGAGAAGCCGATCGGCGTCATCGTACAGTTCGGCGGGCAGACGGCGATCAACCTCGCGGAGCCGCTCAGCAAAGCGGGCGTGAAGATTCTGGGCACAAGCCTGGAGAGCATTGACGAAGCCGAGGACCGCAAGAAATTCGAAGCGCTTCTGTCCCGATTGGAGATCGCCCAGCCGAAAGGTAAAACCGTAACGTCGGTCGATGATGCCGTAGAAACAGCACAATCGCTGGGCTACCCCGTGCTCGTAAGACCTTCGTATGTACTGGGTGGACGCGCCATGGAGATTGTATACTCCGACAGCGAGCTTCTGAGCTACATGAAAGAGGCGGTTAAGATCAACCCGGATCACCCGGTTCTGATCGACCGTTACATGATGGGTAAAGAAGTGGAGGTTGACGCGATCTGTGATGGCGAGACGGTGCTGATTCCAGGCATCATGGAGCATGTAGAACGTGCAGGCGTTCACTCCGGAGACTCGATTGCGGTATATCCTCCTCAGTACTTGTCCCAGGATCTGAAAGACAAGATTGCGGAAATTACGATCAAGATTGCCAAAGAGCTGAATACACGCGGACTTGTCAACATCCAGTTCGTTATCTATAAAAACGAAGTGTACGTAATCGAAGTGAATCCGCGTTCTTCCCGGACGGTGCCGTTCCTGAGCAAGGTGACGGGCATCCCGATGGCGAACCTGGCTACGCAGGCCATTATGGGCGGCAAGCTGAAGGATCTCGGATACGAGGAAGGCATGTGGCCGGAAAGCGAGCATGTATCGGTTAAAGTGCCGGTCTTCTCCTTCGCGAAGCTTCGCCGCGTTGAGCCGACCCTCGGACCGGAAATGAAATCGACTGGCGAGGTTATGGGCCGCGACGTGAAGTATGCCAAGGCACTGTATAAAGGCCTCATCGGTGCAGGCATGAAGATTCCTTCAACGGGCGCGATCATCGCCACCATAGCGGATAAAGACAAAGCCGAAGCGGCTGCGCTGCTGAAGGGCTTCCATAAGCTGGGGTATAAAATCATCGCAACCGGCGGTACGGCGGCAGCGCTCAAAGAAGCGGGTCTTGACGTGACGACCATCAACAAGCTGTCCGAAGGCACGCCGAACATTCTCGATATGATCCGCACAGGCGAAGCGAACTTTGTCTTCAACACATTGACCAAAGGCAAAACGCCGCAGCGCGACGGATTCCGAATCCGCCGTGAAGCGGTAGAGAATGGCGTTGTATGCATGACCTCGCTCGATACGGTTCGCGAGCTTCTGACGATGCTGGAGACCATCAACTTCTCCTCTGAAGCGATGCCGGTTTAAAATCGAGAAGGAGGGGTACAGATGAACGCCAGCTACAATGAAATGGCGGGCCGCCTGATGGTGGCCCTGGATTACCCGGATGCCGAGCGTGCACAAGCATTGGTTCGTCAGCTGGAGGGCATCCCGTGTTATATGAAGGTCGGCATGCAGCTGTTCTATGCGGCCGGTCCTGACTTTGTGAAAGAATTGAAAGCGAAAGGCTATTCCGTGTTCCTGGATGTGAAGATGCATGATATTCCGAATACGGTCAAAGGCGGCTCGCACAGCGTAACGCGGCTGGGCGTGGACATGTTTAATGTCCATGCCGGCGGCGGCGCGCTCATGATGCAGGCGGCAAAAGCCGGGGCGGAAGCCGCAGTGGCGGACACCCGGGGTCTTGCCATGCCTACAATCATTGCGGTAACGCAGTTGACCAGCACGAATCAGGATGTCATGAATAACGAAATCGGCATTCCAGGCCAGGTGGAGGATACCGTCGTGCGTTATGCTGAGCTGGCCCGGCAGTCCGGGCTTCACGGCGTCGTGGCATCCTCCCTGGAAGTGGAAGCCATTCGATCCGCCTGCGGCAAGGATTTCAAAACCGTCATTCCGGGTATCCGCCCTGCCGGCGCGGATATCGGTGACCAAGCGCGGGTGCTTACACCTGGGGAAGCGATCCGCAAGGGGAGTCATTACCTGGTTGTCGGCCGCCCGATCACCGAGTCCCATAACCCGAGACAAGCTGCTGAACAGATTATTGAGGAGATGATTCAAGCATGAGTACCATCGCGAATATTCCGCATCAGATCGCATCTTATTTGCTTAAGATCGAGGCCGTTTCCCTAAGACCTCATCAGCCGTTTACATGGACGTCGGGCATCAAGTCTCCGATCTACTGCGACAATCGCCTGACCATGTCCTATCCCGACATTCGCGATTACATTGCTGAATCGTTCGCGGCCGTCATTCGGGAGCAATATCCGGAAGCCGAGGCCATTGCCGGAACGGCCACCGCAGGGATCCCGCACGCGGCCTTCGTATCCCAGAAGATGAACCTGCCGATGTCCTATATTCGGGACAAAGCCAAAGGCCACGGCAAGGAAAACCTGATCGAAGGTTTGATCAAGCCCGGCCAGAAGGTCGTTGTCATCGAGGATCTGATCTCCACGGGCGGCAGCTCCCTGAAGGCGGCGCAAGCGGTCAAGGACGCAGGAGCGGAGCCGCTCGCGGTGCTCGCCATATTCAGCTATCAGCTGGATAAAGCGGTACAAGCCTTCGCCGAAGCGGGAATTCCGCTGCAGAGCCTTTCCAATTATGGTGCACTCATTGATGTAGCGTTATCGGAGAACCGGATTCAAGCAGAGGACGTGGAGCTCCTTCAATCCTGGAGATCGAATCCAACCTCCTTTGGCGTATAGATATTCTTCATTCTCAGGCTGCCGTCTCTGTGAACTGACACAGAGGCGGCTTTTTGGTTCCCTGAAACAAGATAAACGTAATGTCGGCCGCGGGTTGACAGTCGAAGGACGGATCGTTACATTAGGACTGTAAGCGGCTGATTTAGCCATAGACATCCGTAAGCCGAATAGAAGGGATCTAATCTACCGATGAACGCAAAAAAAGAAGCGGTGCTTGAGGCCACAAAGCGGTTGTTTCTGAAGCATGGGATTGTGCAAACCAGCATGGAGCAGATTGCCGAAGCTGTCCCCGTTTCCAAGATGACGATTTATAACTATTATCAGAGCAAAGAGGGCTTACTGGATCATGTGGTGGATCGCATGGTCGAGGAGCTGATGGCGATCTATCGCGGGATCATGGAGCAGGCAAAAGATCCGCTGGAGGCCTTAACCGTGTTCTACAGGGATCAGGAGAAGTTTTCGGCGCTCGTCTCGCAGCAATTTGTGTCGGATCTGGCCAAGTTTCCGGAACAGATGGACAAGCTGATTGAGTTCAATCAGAAATACGTTGTGCCGGAATTCGAAATGCTGATTTTTAAAGGCCAGCAGCTGGGACAGATCCGCAAAGACATTTCACCGCAGGTACTGGTCGCGTTTTTGACTTTCATCAAGGAATTTACGGCGCGAACGGAATGGTACCATGGTCTGGGCAGCCTGAATGCGGTCAGCGAACAACTGATGACGGTTCTATATCACGGCATTATCCGGAAGGATGAGCCGCTTAATCCAACATAACCGCTCAAACATTCCAGAGGTGATTGCCAAAGCCCGGGAATGTTTTTTTATGTTTTTGCAGCTTGATAGTTTGGGAGCCGTCTGATTTGGGTATATGTTCCTATAAATTTAGGGCCAGGATTTGGTAGAGGGGAAGGATACGTCTCACCTATAATAGTAATGATCACTTCGAAAACAAACATAAAATAGGCGGGACTGACCGTAAGGAGGAGAGATCTTTGGAAATTCCGTCCAGGATCCAACTGACCGGCAAGCAATTCTTTGTATTAACCGGCATTGTCGGTGCGCGGGCTGTCATCGGGTTGGAGGACCCTTTTCGCGGAACGCTCACGGAAGAGATGCCTGTTGAAGTAGCCAAGATAGAGCAGGAACTGCTGGAGAAGGGTTTGATTCAAACGGCCGATAACGAGCCGGTTCTTGTGCAGGAGCTCCTGGAATACATAGAAGTATGCAGCCGGACCTTGTTAACGATTCATATGAGGGTGGCCGGTTCGGAGGAAACGTCGAAGGAGTGTTTCATTTATTACAGTTCCAGCCTTGTCGTGAAGGCAGATATCGAAATCGGGCCAGGCGGCGAAAGGCTTTATGTGCTGGAAGAGCTGGGAACCCCTTCGGAGGCTTGGCTGAAGATCATCGGTTACCTGCAGCTGGAGGATCGAAAAAATCGCGATACAGGCACACTGGCCTTGCCTAAAGGCTGGTTCCAGCAATGGATGAACGCCGAGCAAGGGGGGCAGGAGCCTCGGAAGCACCTGCTTGCTCAAGGCTATCCGGAAACGGTCGTTGCTGCCTTGGCTGATTGCGTCAGCCATCCGGAGAGATATGCCACCTTCACGGCGTATTATTGTCCGGATCTGAACTGCCGGATTCAGGGAATCGAGCTGTTAAGAGGAGCGCAATCCAATTGGCTGATTCGCAACGAAGGCGAACAGGACCAAATATGGGGTGCTACGGTAACCGAGATCATCCGGGAACTCGGCGCGGTCATCGAGCGTATTAAGTGAGAGACGTTGCATCCTGATCCCGCATACTCAGATTTTTGCCTTCTCGATCAATGACATGGAGGATTGTTAGCTATGACCAAAATACGTGTGGTACCTGAAATGCTGAACCAGCAGGGCGCAGCGGTATCTGATATTGCACGGGAAGTCCAAGCGCTTCAGGAGCGGATGCAGCAGCGCATCCAGAGCATGTCCTGGGAATCGCGCCATCGCGCCCAGGTAGAGCAGCGCCTTGCGCAATGCAGGGCCGCGTGCCAATCGGTTGTAGGCCGTCTGGAGCAGAATCGCGGCCAGCTTGTGAAGAAAGCGGGGGATTTTTCGCAGACCGACCAATCGCTCGGGAACAATCTGAATTTCGGCAAACAATCGGTCGCCCAGGTGAGTCCGCATCTGCTGCTTCAGGCGAGTATGGCACAGAACGGAAATAAGAAGACGGATCCGCCCGTGACGGCGGCGGGCGTCGAATTCAATGCGCTCGCGCCATTCGGCGGCACGGCGGATCAATGGAAGGGCAATCCGCTTGCGGCCGCAGGAGTATTGTTCGGAACGGTAACCGCATCGGGCACGATGTACAAATACTGGGATATGTACCGGAACGGCTTCGGTGTATGGCTTGAGAAAGACAAGCGCGGCAACATGCGTGCCAACGTGACGAACGGCATGCTTGCCAATATCCGCAAAAAATCCTATGCCGAGTACAATTGGCGGAATCACCCCCGAATTCCGAAATACGTCCTGCCCGGCGCAGCCGTGAAGGACTCGCTCAGCTGGAAGGGCGGCAAGCTTGGTTATGCGGGCATCGCCATGCAAACGGTGGGAAATCTGGTTACGAATATCAATGAAAACAAGAGCGGGGCGAAAATAGCCGGAGACGCCGTCGTCGATGTTGGCGTCGGCGTGGGAACCGTGGTCGCTTCCGCGGCGGCTGGCGCTAAAGCCGGCGCGCTTATCGGCACGGCGGTGGGCGGTCCGATCGGCACCCTGGCGGGTGCGGCCATCGGCTTCGGCGTGTCGGTCGGTGCTTCCTATGTCATGGACGGCATCAAGTTCGCCGATTTTGACGGGGACGGGAAGAAAGATACCGTAACCGAAGGATTGAAAATGGGGGCGGAGAAGATAGGTTCTACGATAGCCGGATGGTTCAAATAAAGGGAGTGTCATAGATGAGCACGAAGATTTCAGAGGAAGAACAGTTTCATTTCCGGCTAATCCCCGCCGAGCAAATTCGGGGCGGCATCGTATGCTTTTTATTCATTATGCTCATCCCCGCGCTGGTCACGCTGGCGGCGCCGATGATGTCGGTTTATTTTTATGCGGCGGCGGCAGTGTGGGCGGCCATGCTGCTGTGGGGAATTGGCCTGAGCGTTAATCCGTACCGGTCTGAGGTCGGTTTTGTGCTGTACTTGGGGATTTACGGATTGGCGCTGGCGGTCACTTGCCAGCTGGCTATCTTGAAAATGATGTATGACATGGCCGGTGTCGAGTCGATGGGATATGGGCTTAGCTCGATCGCAGTGATGCTCCTGCTGCTCGTTGCGTTTTATGTTCTGCATGCAAGAGCGCTGCGGCAAGGGACGTACCAATCCATGGAACGCAAAGGCGGCATCGGCAAAGCAGGCAAAGCGGCCTTGCTGTTGGCAGGCATCGGTTACACAGGGTATTACGTCGTGGTTGCGGTTACCGGTGACCTTGGCGGATTCGTCATGGGCATGGCGGCTTTTTCCGTATTGTTGATTCTCGGCCTGTACCTGGCCGTTGTGTTCATCCCTCGATATCGGTTCATCCAGAACAATATGGAAAAGCTGAAGGCCCATTACCCCGTATTGGGATTGCCGAAGGAGCAGCGGAACGCCGCGTTTCTGAACAAAATGAATCAGGGCCGCACGCCGGCCGCACCGCATCGTCATAGCAAGAAAAGGAGAGGATCGTAATGACGCAACAACAGCAGCTGCTGCCAAACGGATCGATCGTCATTTTGAAGGAAGGCGAGAAAAAGCTGGTGATCTATGGACGCAAGCAAATTTTGGCGCTTGAGCAGCCGCAATTGTTCGACTATCTGGCTTGTCCGTATCCGGAAGGGTATGTCAGCCCGGAGTTTGCTTACGTGTTTAACCATGAGGATATCCAAGAGATTATTTTTACGGGTTACCAGGACGAAGAGGAAGAACATTTTCAGGCCGTACTGGCTGAGACGAAGGCAACTTAGCTTGCCAGGGATTAAGGGAGGAGCGTGAGGCGGATTCTATGTCAGGACGTATAGAGGTATCGCCCGAGGAGCTGCGCCGCGCGGCGGCAGACATTCGCAGCGGGAGTGACTACGGCGGGGAATTGGTCGCGAGGCTGTCCCAGGTCATTGAAACGCTGAATGCCGAATGGGAAGGCGTTTCCCAGCAGCGTTTTCGCACAGAGGCCGAGGAGACGAAGGCGCAGCTGATGAATTTCATCCAGATGATGCATTTGATGGAGCAGGAGCTGATGAGCATCGCTGCCCGGTTTGCAGAGGCCGACGGCCAATAAGCGAATGGGTTATAACCCGAGACAACAATCAGCATATGCGTATCCCGGCACGGTATACGGCATGGCTGATTGTTTTTATTATGGGGAGGAGAGGAGAACTTTGGGGGACGGCGTTTTTTTTTGTGGAAGTTTGGACATAATATGACAGCATTACATTATCATTTCGGTAAGGAGTCGCATAGGATGAACTGGGTATATTACGGCAAGCTCTATACAACCAAATTTCAGGCTGGGTGCTTCGCTAAACGTCTGGAGCAGGATGGCTGGCTGTTCGGGTATCATGATCCGCGGATGGTGGAGGTTTATCGTTCCAAGAAGGGGCGTTATGGCGTGCGATTCCTGCCTTGAGGAAATTCCATTAAAACAGCACTTGACTTGATGCAGGGGAATGGTGTATATTTATTCTTGTCGCTGTTTGATACAGCATTGACGCGGGGTGGAGCAGTTCGGTAGCTCGTCGGGCTCATAACCCGAAGGCCGCAGGTTCAAATCCTGCCCCCGCAACCAATTTTTAAACGATGTATGTATGACGTCCTTATGTTAATGTGTACATGTATGTTCAGGGCCCTTAGCTCAGTTGGTTAGAGCGGTCGGCTCATAACCGACTGGTCGGGGGTTCGAGTCCCTCAGGGCCCACTTTATGAAAACCCTTGCGATGCAAGGGTTTTTTGCTGTTTACAGGACTGTTTAGTTGCATAAAAAACAATGGTGAAAAAGCAGGAACTTCAATTTGCTAACGTATTTGCTAACGGCAGCTATTTATCCACAGGATCTCGCATCTTTTCAGAGTACTTATTGAGCTCTGCTTCGATTCTGTCAATGGCTTCATCTTGCATTGTAGGGAGTAAGTGAGAGTATCGCTCATTGAACATTGCTGGGGTCATACCAAGACGTTCAGCTGCCACTTTGGGGTTTATGCCAATCCGGAGTAAAAACGACGCGTGGGTATGTCTTAAATCGTGGAATCGAATCTTCTTTACTCCTGCCTTCCGGACCAAAACGTCCATTCCTTCTGTTATACGTTTCGGTTTTATATAACCGCCGTTCGGGTAGCAGCATACGAGATCATTATCCTCATACCCATCGCCGTACTCAGATTTATTCTTCTGAATCTGCTGATAGCGTTCCTGAAGGTCGTCTAAGATAAACTGGAATAGCTTTACCCTACGGATTGAATCATTCGTCTTAGGGCGCTGTATGACCAATCCTGAACGGGTCCAATTGGCTGTTTGAGTAACCAGCAGCTCCTTGCGCTCAAAATCGACATCCTTCCAGCGAAGACCCAGAATCTCACCGCGACGCATGCCAGTATAAATTGCGAGTGAGAAAACAATATAGTGAACATGACCTTTCGATGATTTTAGAAACTGGTTGAATTCTTCAACAGACCAGAACTTCATTTCCTTTTGCTCGTTTGCATTAACCTTGCTTCTCATGGATACCTTGCTCATAATATCCTCTGACAAGAGCCCTGATTCGGTGTAAGCGATCCTCAGTGCACGCTTCAGAATGCCGTGAATAGTCTTTACATACTCCTTTGAATAGGTTTTTCGTAGCTCGGCGTAGAATGTTTTGATTGCTCGAGGAGTTAATGCTTGAAGTCTTACTTTACCGAGAACAGGAATAATTCGAGCTTCAATAACCGTTTTCTCAGTATCATATGAAGTAGGCTTAAAATTTGGCTTAGCATGGGTTTCGAGATATTCCAGCAGGTATTCCCGAAGGGTTATTTTTGAGTCATCGACATGCAGACCTTTCTCAATCTCAGCAATTTTTAAGTGGCACGCTGTCCAGGCTTCCTTTTCGGTTTTAAAACCGCCTTTTGATTTTTGCCTTCGACCACCTGTCATTGGATCAGGTGGTAGATCGATTACATACGTATATGTTTTTCCTCTTGGATATACATGGCCTTTCATATATTAGCCCTCCTTAAAATTCATCTCCATAAAACCTTAGTAATTCCTCAATATCTTTTTTCTGAATTACAAACTTATTTGCAGAGTTATAATATCTGCTTGCCAGATGGCTCAGCTTTAAACTGACTTTTCCTTCTCTGGTATAATCCAAATCGAAAAACTTTACTGGTTTACTGTCTGTAAAATTCTCAAGCTGGCCATCCTCGACTACCTCAAATGGGCCATCTATGGAGAAAATGAGTTCTTCTTGAGTATGTAAAGTTTCATGGTCTACATGAATGATAAATTGTGAAGGTGCGATCAAATCATCAGCGGGATCGTAATATGCGTAGACTTTAGTCTCTCTCATATGGTCATGATCTCCATTACTAACATGATCGCTGTCTTCAACCTGTTTAACAGTCTCCGTTAACAACTTCCCTTGGCACAATCTATGTTGGATTTGTTCAAGTCTCTTTTTAGCTAGATACAACGGGACTTTGAAAATAGAGGCTAAGAAATGAATAGCATCATTCTTTCTTACAGGTAATCGAAGTTGTGAGATCATTGAAATCGGCATTGCTGCATAAAGAACAAAATTATCTGCTTCAGCTTCTTGAGCTCTGGTGAATTGCTCGGGCATGATTCTCTGATCACCAGAATGGCGTAATATATGGCATAGTTCATGCAGAAAATCGATCCATTGCCTTGCCCTTGACTGATTCTTATAAATGTTAATGGATCCTAACCCGCTCTTTATTTCCACCGCTTCACTACCTAGCTCCGAATAATAAACCCATACGTTTAGGCGCCTGGCTAATTCTTCAATATTCAGTTGTTGTGGAGTAAGTATTCCGTGTTTTTTATATAAGTCTTCGACAAACTGCTCTAAAAGAGTGGTTTCATAAAATCTAAACATGCTGCACCCCCTCAATTATAGGAATATATGTTCGGTTTTAAGGTAAAAAGAAAAGCCAATAATGGCTATTTCATTCTCCTTGTTGTTGACCAGGTTTACGATCTTTCTCTTGCTCCAAAATGAACTTTAAAAACTGACGCATCTCTGCCTTTTTCTGTTCTGGGGCATCCAGATATCCCTTGAAGAAAGCTCCGTGTACTGGGTTCTCAAGCAGTTTCTCAAGCTCTGAATCTTCATTGTTTGAGCGAGGGATATCTGTTCGACCTAGAAGATAATCGGTATCAACATCAAGTATGTCAGCTATAAGAGTTAAGGTAGCTGTATCCAAATCTCTTTTCCCTGATTCATAATTTCCGTACCCTTGTCGGGTAATCCCCAATTTGCTTGCCATATCTTCATGGGTAAGTTTTTTTTCTAATCTGTGGCTCTTCAATCGATCTAAGCGCACCATATCACCTCTTCTTATGAAGAAAGTATAACGCAACTATATGTTGCCTAAAAGCACCGAAACAAAAAGTTGCATAAAAGAGTTGACAGAAACAAAATGTTGCTTATAATGAGAGATAACAGGAAACAAAACGTTGCTTAAGGAGGTGGATGTAATGGCTAGAGAATGGTTAGCCAAACTTAGAATTGCCAGTAATAAAACCCATGATGATGTTGCAAATCAAGTTGAAGTTAGTCGTCAATATTATGGGATGATTGAGTCAGGAGTTAGAAATCCAAGCGTAGATCTAGCGAAACGAATCGCTTCGTCCTTAGGATTTGAATGGACTATTTTTTTTGTAGATGATGGAAACGAAATGTTTCGTGACGATGTACAGACAGCATCATCTGATCGAAAGGAGGTGGGGTAGGTGGAACAACAATTATCAGAAGCGAAGGCAGTTAACGAAACCTATGATTTTTCTAAAGTGAACGAATTGCTTTCACTAGGGTGGACATTACACAGCATGTGGCCAGATCAAAGTAAGACACGTTATGTACTCGTGAAATTTTGATAGGGAGGAGAGAGCATGGCAAGAGCACTTACAACCCCTTCAACATTGGCGGAAGCTTTACGTTTGGCTGCTGATCTCGCTGAACGAAATGAGGAACTGGAGAAACAGCTAGTGGAATTGCAAACATCCCAGTTTCCTGAGGTACTTCAATCAAAGCATATTCTTGAATTGATGGGGTGGTCAAAATCAACTTTGACATTTGCGGCAAATGATCCAACGTTTCCGCATCTGGATGGATCCAGAAAGAAAGGTGATGCAATTCGGTGTTTGAAATGGGATTTTTACGACTGGCTTAAATCGCGGAGGTGAAGAACATACGGTTTCGATGGATGCGCCAAACTTCCAGAACTGCCTGTGTTTCAGCAACAGTAACAAGAAGCCTGCTCAAAAACATTGATGTCGAGATCGCTCTGGACATGTCGCTTCCGAAGTACGCTATAAATCCGGAAAAGCTATCGAAGCTTGAAAGGAAGCGAGTCTTGAAGGAAGCGCAAGAAGATTTGAAGAGGATAGAAGAAAGCCGCCGGAGCGGTACCAGCTGCCAGCGGCGAAGGGGATGACGAGTGGGGAAGGTTTTCTTACAACTTCATAATACATCAGATCCTTGTCCGTCATCTCCCAATAAATCGGACAAAGGAGATCGATAAAGCAATGGCAATCGGACAGTTTGGACCAGCACTCGACGAAGTGCTGAAACGAAAAGGAGAGACGCGAGGGACGGCCGGCGCCGCAGCTCACGTAGATGCTTCCCTGATCGGGAAGATCGTAAAGGGAACAAGGAAACCTTCTAAGGAAGTTATGGCTTCCACGACTAAGCATTACGATGATGGTCAGCTTTACATTGCAGCAGCCGGGGAGGTTACTGGCGGCGCTTTTGCCCCCTGGCTCAACAATGTGGATTTACATAGAGCATCAGTTCTTTTCAAAACGGTCGAGGAAATCAAGGAAGTCTTAGTGCTCACATCCGAGGCGCCGATCAGCAAGACGGCAGATCAACTCAACGAATCAGAAAGAAAGATCATGAAACGGCTGCTGATGGAAACGGTCGAAGCGATAACGGCGTTGACTCACTTTGCAGCGGTCCTCTGTAAGGAATATTCATTCAGTTGGTTTGCCACGTGGAAAGAGCACCGCGCCGATCTTAAAGCAAAAAAATACATGAAGTGAGGTTTCGATATGTTGAGAAACGAGTTGGTAAAACAAGCTCTACAGGCTGGAAGAAATGCTGAACATAATCTGCAGGTCATCGTCCGGAATCCAGATAGGATGATTCACCCCAACAAATTGGTTGATGGAATCGACTATTTGAACAACATGATCAGATTCGCGGAAAAAGAAATAGAAAAAAAAGACCGCCGGCCAGGGCAGTCTCGGTTGAGAACACGTCTAATGAGTCTCTTGTCGTCTATTGTAGCTGACGAACAACGGAAGCGCAAGGAGGGTACGACATGATTGATAAAGGTTTAGTTATGGAGCAAGTCGGTAGGGATTTGTCGGAGCAAGAATCCCGGATAGTGGACTGGCTTAATGGCTGGAATTCCGATACCAGCAACACCGTCGCAAGACTTATTTATTCAGCTTATGAAAATGGTAGGCAAGCGCATGTTGTGGCAAGGGCACAAACGATGACAGCTGAGGATATTCAGGAATTCGTTCAGGCACTTGCCTTTCGATACAAACAAGTTATGGATGCATGGATTGTATCAAAGCCAGGAGACGAGAAAGCCATCTCAAATTACAAACTCTTTCAGAACGTTATCGATTCATTACCTCGAGAGATTTCAGGCCCATTTTGGGCAGAGTTCAATCGATAGTTTCAGGGCTGTCAGCCCTGTCTCTCGGCGTCGGACAGTTTTCTAACCTATTCTCCTGTTCGGCGTCGAGAGATGCGGCTAACGCATCCAAGGTGGTGCCAACCGCCGGACCACCTTGAAAAGTACATACGAAGGGAGGAAGAGAACTATGCAGGTTATTCAAAAACTGACCGTAGTCAGTAACCCAACAAGAATTTTTGAAGTCGGTACTGAGGTCAACAGCCGGGAAGTAATTGAGATCAAACAAGTGGGTGATGACAACATTTCCGAGTTCTGGGTGATCGATGAGAACGAACAGGTTATTGCCAGTGTAGAGAACTGCCCGGTCATTGTGGAATGGCAGAACATCGCTGAACATGATCAAACAGAAAATGACCCGCAGGAACGGGTCATATCTGGTGCCAAAAAATAAATTTTGTTGCCCCCATATTAGCAGATGGGGGCGAATCACACAAGAGGGAGTGATTGAATTGTCAACTGCTTTTTCGGCTGACGTATCTGGTCGGACAATCGATGTGGAGATTCAGCCGGCTACACAATATTCTCCGCCCGTACTGACTATCCGGCAACAAGCAGGTTCATTCCAGCTGCATGCAGATCCGGAGCAGCTAGCGGAACTGGAATACAAACTCCGGACATTTCTGAATGGTAATCGCTATCCGGAGACGCCAGATCAACAAGTTATTTTAAACCATGAAATGAAATCATCCATTGAGGAGGGAATCGCTTGAATAGGATTGTACTTGAGCGTCTGAAGTTTCGTAATTTTAAGGGGTTCCGCGAATATGCTCTTGCCACCAATGGTGGGGACGTAGACATCTTTGGTGATAACGGAACAGGTAAGACAACGATTTTCGATGGTTTCACCTGGCTGCCATTCGGTAAGGACAGTTTCAACCGCTCAGACTTCGAAATCAAAGAACTCGATACCACCGGAAAGGTTCGCAAACACAAGATTGAGCATGAAGTCGAAGCTGATCTTCTTGTCAACGGTCGACGCCGAACCTTCCGAAGAGTCCTCTCGGAAAAATGGACGAAGAAGCGCGGTTCAGTGACTGATTCCTTCGAGGGACATACCACTGACTATTATATCGACGGTATACCAGTTAAAGCTGGTGAATTCAAGGATGAGATTGATTCCTTGATTAAAGAGGATCTGTTCAAGCTTCTGACCAATCCGACTTATTTCAACGAGCAATTGAAGAAAGAAGAGCGCCGCAAGGTACTGTTGGAAATCTGCGGTGATATCACAGATGCAGAGGTTATTCACTCAAATCCGGCTCTTAGTCGACTGCCTGCTATTCTGGGTGATAGGGCCGTGGAAAGTCATCGGAAGATGGTAGCTGCTCGGTGCAAGGCAATCAACAAAGAAATCGAAGAGCTTCCGGTTCGAATCAGCGAGGCTCAACTCAGTCAGCCAGACATTTCTGATCTAGACGAGGAGCTGCTTCAGGAGGATATCGATACGCTTCGGTCCCGATTGAAAGCCAAAGAGGAAGAGAAGCTCCGCATCCAAAACGGCGGGGAATCAGCAGTCAAAGAAAAGCGAATCCGCGAAATTGAAGCCGAGATTCTTAAAATACAAAATCGATTGCAGTCAGATGCGCTGGATCAAGTGGCCATCAAGCGCAATGAAACTGGCCGGTTACAAGGAGAGCATGACGCTTTGCGTCGGCAGATTGATGATAAACTTCATCGGATCGAGCAAGGTGAAAGAACCATTGATGCTAATAAACATGAGGTTTCTCGCTTAGGGGCTGAATGGGCAGAGGTTAACGAAAGAGAGTTTGAAGGCCATCAACATGATGAAAAATGTCCGAGTTGCGGACAAGCCCTTTCGGCTGAGCAAATTCAAGAGGCTCACACCAAGGCTGAGGCAGCGTTTAATCGCTCCAAAGCTGAGAGACTGGAGCAGATCAGCAAGAAAGGAAAAGCGGCTAAAGAAGAGATTCGTCGTTTGGAGCAAGTCAATTCTCGACTACTGGATGAGATTAATCAGTTAAGCGACAAATCAGCTATCATGCAAGCTGATCTGAAGGCAGCCGAGACAGAACTCGAAAGATTACGTTCCGGCATTCAGGATCCCAAGGCAGATCCGGAATATCAGCAACTTCTTACAGAGAAGGAGACCATTCAAGAGGAGATCATTCGTCTAAGCGATTATGCTAAGGAAGAATGCTGGCGGGTACAGCAAGATATAAACGATATTCAGGCTGAGCTTCGAAAGCTGGAAGAGGATAAAGCAAATTTTGCTCAGGTACGGAAGACAGAGCAAAGGATCGCCGAGCTCGAGAAGCAGGAGAGAGTCCTAGCTGCCGAATATGAGCAGTTACAAGAGGAACTGTTTCTCACAGAGGAGTTCACCCGTTCTAAGGTTGCTCTACTGGATTCGAAGATCAATTCCAAATTCAAATATGCACGTTTCCGATTGTTTGAGGAGCAGATCAATGGGGGGCTGAAAGAAGTTTGTGACACCCTCTACAATGGTGTACCTTATGACGGCGGGCTCAACAACGCAGCTCGTATAAACGTTGGCCTGGACATAATCAACACCCTCTCTGAGCATTATGGATTTTCGGCGCCGATATTTATCGACAATGCTGAGGCTGTAACGCAGTTGATTGATACAGATGCCCAAGTGATCCGGTTGATCGTTTCCGAAACTGACAAGAAGCTCCGGATCGAGACGAAGAATAAAAGCATGCAGGAGGCGATCTAATTGACCACAGAAAATCAGCAGGCTATTGCAAAAAAAGAGCCGACCCAGTCTGAACGCTTCATGACCAAAGTTATATCAGAATTTGGTTCAAGTGTTGGCGAAGTTGCATTAACAAACTTTCAAAAGCGACTCGCTCAAAATTACTTCGTTGCCTTAGATTCCGTTCTCAAGTCCACGGAAGAGAAGCGCTTGAAGAAATCCGAAAGATATCGAGATGCCTTAGCCGTCACTTGGGCGAACGTGAATATGGACAAGCTTGCCCGCGATGTTGTTGCTTACGCACGAATTGGATTTGATCCATCACAACCGAATCACATCAACCTAATCCCTTTTAAAAATAACAATACCAATAAGTATGACATTGTCTTCATTGAAGGATACCGCGGACTTGAACTAAAGTCCGTGAAATATGGTTTGGATATTCCAGATCACGTAACAGTTGAGCTTGTTTACTCCAATGATTATTTCGTTCCAATCAAAAAAGATGCTAATCATCCACATGAGGGGTATGAGTTTGAAATTAAGAACCCCTTTGATCGTGGATCCATCCTTGGTGGCTTTTACTTTCATTCATACACAAAGACCCCTGAAAAAAACAAGCTCGTCATGATGACGATTAAAGAAATCGAGAAGCGCAAGCCTGACCACGCAAGTCCTGAGTTCTGGGGCGGTGAAAGGGACAAGTGGGAGAACGGTAAAAAGGTAGGCAAGGAGTCTGTTGAAGGCTGGTTCGATAAGATGTGCTGGAAGACGGTATATCGGGCTGCGCATAGCGATATCACCATTGACAGCCAGAAGATCGATGATGATTATCTCCGTTTGAAACAAATGGAGAGTGACTTCGCGGAATCTGAGGTGAATCAGGAAATCAGTGAGAACGCGAACAAGAATGTCATCGACATTACACCACCAATCGACACAGATCCGGAACCTGATCCAGCCCAAGCAAAGAAAGAAACCTCTTCAGGCAGTACTGCTAAATCCAAGCCAGATCCTGCTGATCAACAAGCGATGGACTTTGAGGATTTCTCAGGTGATGTACCTCAAATGGAGTCGGCTGGTAGCGGCCCTGAGTCCTGGTGATCGATATTCAATGTCTAGGCTCCAGCAGTGCGGGCAATGCATACCGGATTAGCGATGGGAAAACGGCTCTCCTTCTGGAGGCCGGATTTCCTTTCAAATCACTGCAGCGGGCTTTGAAGTTTCGAATGACGAAGATTGCGGGCTGCCTGATCACCCATGAACATCAGGACCATAGCAAGGCCGCCAAGGACATCATGAAGGCTGGTGTGGACGTGTATACCAGTCAAGGCACAGCGGACGCCAGAGGCCTCGCAGGGCATCGTTTGAAGGTCATCAAGGCAATGGAGCCGTTTCAAGTTGGCACCTGGTCTATTCTCCCCTTTGACATACAGCACGACGTCGAGGAGCCACTAGGGTTCCTTCTGGCCAATACGGCCGGGGACAAACTGGTCTTTTTGACGGACACCTACTACTGCCGGCATCGCTTCCGGGATCTAACCCACATCATGGTGGAATGCAATTATTCGATGGACATCGTAAAGGAACGGGTGACATCCGGCCGCCTGCATCCAGCACAAATGAAGCGGCTGCTGAAGTCGCACTTTGGTCTGGAACATGTAAAAGATTTCTTGAAAGCCAATGATACCCGAAACGTCCAAGAGATCTGGCTCCTGCACTTATCGGATGGCAACAGCGATGAGGAACGTTTTAAGCGAGAGATTCAGGAAGTGACCGGTAAGATGGTCCGTGTGGCTGAACGATGATCGATGATAAGCCATTGATGCGCAGTATGATGGGCGATCGGATCTGGAGGCTAATGCAGTCGGATCCGGAAGCATTTAAACGGGAGACTCGGGCCTACTTTGCACGAGGGTATCCTGGGTGGACAGTTGTCCGAGTGATATATCCAATCGTGTTCCTGCGGGATGACAGGGGGCGTAAAACATGAGTGAACCCATACAGTTGGATCTGTTCGAAGAGCAGGATGCGCAGACGGTTTTAAACGGCATGTACTACGAACGGTCTTCAGGTAAGTTTGTCTCCTATGTTCTCGGCAGGCGGCACTTTGAAATAACGCCTGGCCGATGTCTTGGTGATAAGGAATGGAAAGAACGAATTATAAGGGAGCGTGCGATATGAGCCAAATGACAAAGGAAGAATTAAACCAGCGTACGAAGGAAATTGTCGATTTTCTTTCCGGAAAAAACGAGGAAGCGAAGATGGCGGGGATTGATCAGCACGGCCATTTCTATACTTCCGTTGCCTTTACATTAGGATCATTGATCGGATTTGACTTGAAGCCTGAAGGATACGGCCCAATTATCGCAACAGTGATTGAATCCCTTACAGACGGGTTGCAGACAGCAGCCCAGGGCAAGGGAGTAAATGGAACCTTTATCAAAATCGTGCGGGATTAATAGCAATTTAAGGGGATGAGTCGATGCCCGAGGGAAGTTACTCTTTTCCGATTTACTCCGGATTACTTGAGCCAGAACATTACAAACGAATAGGCAGCGCGATATGGCTTTTCCTCTGGTGCGTAAGCTCCACGACGGCGGAGAAAGACGAAGAAGGAACGGTCTGGGGCATCGTCCTTGGGAACAAGCCTATGAAGCTGTCAGAGATCTCCGAAAGGTTCGGAGTCAACGACAAAACTGTGAGCCGCTGGTTGGACACCTTAGAGATTCATCAATACATACGAGTGACCAGGGCTCCAAGAGGCTTAATACTTTGGGTCAGAAATTCCAAAAAGAGACCGGACAAAAATGTCCGATCACCCGGAAGTGAACAGACAAAAATGTCCGATCACATCGACGGTGATAAGACAAATTTGTCTGATCACAAGCAAACTGATCAGACAAAAATGTCCGATCAGACGTCATTTTCGGGTAGTGATCGGACAAATATGTCTGATCTAAAAGATATTAAAGATCTTATTACTACTACTCCTACTACTAGGGAATGGCATGAGGAAGATGCTGACCCTCAGATAGACGGAATGATTGCCATTTTAAACGCTTATTGCAAATTGAATAACAAGCTTGATTTCCACGTTAGACAAAAAGAGCGCGAAGCCATGGGTAAGATGGTCGCCGGGGGGATGCCGGTACCCTTTACCATCCGAACTATGGAGGGCCTGCTTCAGGCAAAGCGTGAACGGGAGGGAGAAGGTTTTAAATACCCAACCAGCTTTTTGTACTACGTGGACGGAATTCACGAAGCTTGGCAGAACTCCCAAACTACCAGTCCGTCGATGGCTGGAGTCGCCCAGGGAGCGCCAGAGCAACCGAAACGAATGAGCAAGCAGCAGCAGGCGCTTGAAAACTTACGAAGACGAGCAAGGGAGGAACGGCAGCGTGAACAGAGCTGAGGTAATCGACCTTTTCATCGAAATCAAGCAAGAGTACCCGCAATTTAACGATAGTGACGAAGAGATTGATCGCCACTTGAAATATCTCAAAGATTTCCCGTTTGAAGCAGCTTTGCATAATGTCGAGCAGCACATCAAGACAAAGAAATGGCCACCTGGCATATCAGAGATCCGAGGAAGCTTGGGGGAACAGATCGAGCGCGACCGAATGAAATCCTTTACCCAGGAGTATTTCGCTGAACGCGCCCGTGCTCGAGAAGAAGCGTGCCCACCTCCGCCAGGTTGGAAAGAGGCAGTATATGCAAAGCTCAAACGTGCCTGACATGATCCTACCCGAGATGCCGCATGATTTGGCCGCTGAGTGCTCGGTACTCGGTGCTATCCTGGTCAATCCGGATGTGTACGAGTACGTTGAAGCACTGGTCCCGAACGCCTTTTATCGCGCAGAGCATCGGCTTATCTTTAGCAGAATGATGGAACTTGCCGAGGAAGGGCAGCCGATCGACCTGGTGACGTTGGCTTCTCGTCTGCAAGATCAGAAAGAGCTTGAAGATACAGGTGGCGTCAGCTACTTGTCAAATCTGGCTCGCTCAGTTCCGACGACAGCAAATATAGAATCTTACGTCAAGTCAGTCCTAACCAAGTACACGTTGCGTGAATATATTCGGTCAAGCATGGCCGGGATACAGGCTGCTATGGCCGGTGAGGATATACGACACCTAGTCACATCAGCTCAGCAAGTTGCGACAACACTGGCAGATCAAGCAGCTCCTAAGAAGGATTTCAAACGAATCAATGACGTCCTGGTGGAAGTCATTGAGACGACAGAGGTTAAATCAGAGGCGTATAAGACAGGTAATGTTACGGGACTTCAAACTGGGTACACAGATTTGGATTTAATCACAGCCGGTCTACAATGTAGCGATTTAATCATTGTCGCTGCCCGGCCATCTGTTGGGAAGACAGCTTTTGCTCTCAACATTGCGCAGAATGTAGCACTTCTGAGTAGGGAACCTGTAGCGATATTTAGTTTGGAGATGTCGGCTGCTCAATTGGTCACCCGAATGGTCAGTGCTGAGGGGAATCTGGAAGCCAGTAAACTCCGGATGGGTGATATGGCGGAAGATGATTGGAGCAAAATGTCCGCGGCTGCTGGTGTCCTCGGTGGTACGAATATTTTGATCGACGACTCAGCTGGAATCACGGTGCATGATATACAGTCGAAATGCCGGCGCCTTAAGAAGCAGGAAGGACTTGGACTTATCGTAATCGATTATCTGCAACTGATCGTCGGCCGCAGCAAGGGTCGTGGGCCAGAGAACCGGCAGCAGGAGGTCTCGGAGATCTCCCGGACATTGAAACAGCTGGCCAAAGAGTTGGATGTTCCGATTATCGCGCTTTCCCAGCTTAGCCGCGGCGTGGAGCAACGGCAGGATAAGCGTCCAATGATGAGCGACCTTCGAGAATCCGGATCGATCGAACAGGATGCTGACATTGTGGCCTTCTTATACCGGGATGATTATTACGACAAAGAATCCGAGAAAAAGAACATCATCGAAATCATTATCGCTAAACAGCGGAACGGCCCTGTGGGTACTGTGGAGCTGGTGTTCCTGAAGCAGTTCAATAAATTTGTCAATTACGACCGGATTCATTCAGATCCCGGTCCAAAGCCACCAAATCCACCAAAACAAAACAAGGTGGTCAATATAGATAAACGCCAATGGGCATGAGGGAGGAATAACATTGGGGAAACAAACGAGGCCAACAAAACCTACCCGTAAGCAGAAGGAAGAAATGAAGGCATGGAAGCTTGTTCCGGATTCCTGGCTAGTCGTCCAAGATACCCCGACGGAGTTGCTTCTGATTAGCAAGAGCGGATTAAAGAAACGCTCCATCCGCCGAGGTGCCTGATGGGGAGTCCTTGGAGTAGATGGAGCGTCTACGAATACATGAAGCACCGTTTCGTCCGGACTGGCCAGGTGCCTGATCAGGACGAGCTGCAAGCTGAATTCGCGGGGATTGATCAAACTGAGCTCCAAGAGGGGATTGCTGAGTTCGACACAATCGCTGCTGGATGGCACGGAATGGAGATGCAGCATGCAACGGAAATTGATTGACCCATATTTTCAAGAGTCCCCGTGGGAAATCATTTACGACGACGACGGCCGGCAGATAGGGGAAGTGTTCATGCTCTTCGGGGAATCGAGAAAGGAGGCGACGCCATATGATCCAGTTCACCGTTTACGGCGAACCCGTCGCGCAGGGAAGGCCAAAGTTCAGCACCGCCGGCGGCTTCGTAAAGGCTTATGACCCGGCGAAGTCTCGGAATTACAAGGATTATGTCCGGCTCGCAGCCGCTCAACATGCACCGAAAAGCCTTTTGGAAGGGCCGGTCGGAATGATGCTCACCGTTTACCGATCGATACCTAAAAGCTTCAGCAAGAAGAAGGCAGCTGCAGCTGAAGCCGGCGAGATACGGCCGACAACCAAACCAGACGTTGACAATTATCTAAAGGGTGTAAAGGACGCCCTGAAAGGTGTCATCTGGAAAGACGACAGCCAAGTCGTTGAAGTGTTTACCCAGAAGAAATACAGCGGTCGGCCGCGCATCGAGGTCAAGATCAAGGAATTATCCTAAAAATATTACGAGGGGAAAGTGATAGGGATGGTTAAAAACTACGCAAAATTTACTGCTGAAATTCAAAAAGGGATCAACATCAAAGGTTCAGATGTGGAAATGAAATTATTAATTCCGTTGAAAGCTGCTCAACCATACCTGAATTTTCTAAGCAACAGTCAAGGTAACGAAGTAAATATCTTTGTAGGAAATCCGCAAATGGCATTCGACTTCGAAGAGGATGAAGACGATGCCTACAAGCTTTACCAAGGTGGCCGTCGCGTAACAGCAGATGCCTCTGGTGTGGTCACAACGGTTGAGCAACCAGATGAGCAGAAGGATGAGAATCAGGCTGAGCTGGACCTCGATGAGTCCGGATCAGAGGGATCCGCTGAACACAGTGATGGACAAGCTGAGGATCCTGCAGGGGACCCTCCACCAGAGGAAAGCGACGAGCTGAACGATTACGAAAAGGAAATCATGGGCGAGGGTTCAACACAAGGAGGTCCCGATCTTCCGGAATGGATGCAGGAACAGCAGCAAGCGGATAAACCGGATGGAAATGAGATGACCTTCGAGGGTGCTGATCAAGAGCCAGCAGCGAACGGGAACTCTGAAACTGAGGAAGGCCAGGTATCTAGCGATGAAGAGATCAGCAAGGAAGATCTTGAACAGTTCATTTTAATCGAACGTCCTACCTTCGACGAGCTTCCATTTGATTTTCCTATGTTCTTGGAAAAACGCCTAAATGAGGGCAAAACATGGAGTGAAATTTCAAGGATTGCAGGCATTACATCGAGCCAATTACAGCCGAAGTGGAGAAAGTACAAGGAAATGGTCACCAAGATGATGAAGGACGGCGGAGCCGCTTAATATTGCAGTGTCACAACCCCGGTCGAAGCAGACCGGGGTACCTAAATACATGCGTTTAACAGAACGTCAGTTCTTAAAATTGGGGAGGAATTAACGGTGGATGAGCAGACCCGTAGACGAGTATTTCAGAAGGTGAAGACCTTCAGCAATCATAAATTCTGGAACTGGATGAACTACATGCACAGTAGAGCCTATGCAAAGGCAGCACAGCATTATGAAGAAGCGATGGGGATCGTGCTGCAACCGAAACAAGCAGCTGCAGTAAAGTCAAAGGCAATCGAAATCCGCGAGAAATGGGACGGGATGTCTACGGTAACGATTGACGATACTGAGGGTGCTGAATTCCATTCACTGGGGGTGTAGGTATGGCGAGATTTCCTAACTGGACGAAAGAGGAGGTTGAGTACCTTCAGGATCAGTGGGGAGTAACCAGTATAAAGGGGATGTCAACTCGGCTGTGTAAAAGCATCAATGCCGTAAAGCTTAAGGCTCAGCGAATAGGGTTATCTGATGCCAGGATGAACTTTGACGGTATAACCGTTTGCCAGCTTGGCAAAGCGCTTGGTCGTGAATACTCCACCATGAAAAACTGGATCAATCGTTATGGGATGCCCGCCAAGAGGAAGTTGTTTGCTCAAAGCGCGAGGGTTTTGGTTATAGCTTATTCCGACTTCTGGAAATGGGCTGAGAAACATAAAGAGCTGCTGAATCTAGCCAAAATGGAGCCAGGAACAATCGGGCCGGAGCCTGAATGGGCGAAAGTAAAACGAAAAGCAGATCAATTAAGGTCTCAGAAAACATGGCAATCTGTTGACTGGACGCCTGCAGAGGACCAGAGGCTTGCTCAGATCCTGAAAACCGAAATTACTTATCCGGAATTAGCCCGCATGTTTAACCGATCGGAATCGTCCATAAAACGACGAATCCATGATCTTAACCTCAAAATGCGGCCGGTCCGCCTGAATAACCTGATCAAATATACACCCGATGAAGTCCAGACGTTGCTGCGTATGGCTCAGGAAGGATACAGTTACGAAACAATAGGTGCGGTGTTAGGAAAAAGTGCGCTCGGTGTCCGAGGGAAGTTGGAGCGAATGGGGTTTGACTTTAAACGTCGGCGGTTAAAAGAGACAGCAAATTGAAAGGTAAAACTGATTTTTATATGTCTGGGCGACCAAGTGAGTTCAGGAGTTGTGCTACGACTAAAGAGCAACCGCATATTACAAGCAAAACAAGAACCATGATAATAACAAATTTCTTACCATTCATCATTTTCACCTCGAAAGAATTATATCAGATATTTAACCCATAAGGAGATAGTACGGATGAATGAGACCCCCACATCCTTGGCCGGGGCGGGGGTCAATAAACAATTTATTCCTCTCAATAATTATATCATAAAGGGGATTGAGGGGAATGGCGATGGCATGGGGACAAGGAGAGCTCTTTCCAAAAGCAACTGAATCGGAGATCCAGCGCACAAAATTCCTGCTCGGAAAATATAAAGAGATGACGATGCTTATGCAGGATTTTGAAAAATTCGAACAGGACCTTAAACAAGTGGCCGTTGATGGCGAAGCAGCTCGTCGAATCGATCAAGAGGATTTACACGCCGATAAGACGGCCAACGCTACGATTTTGATTGAAAAGCAACGTTGGGTGTATCAGCAGTACAAATTTTACACACAACAGCTTCAGAGGGCATTCGGATTGATTCAAGACGATGATGAAAGGAAGGCTGTCGATTACAGGTACATGCAGGGTTATTCTTATAAGGAGACATTGCTGTTTTTCAGGCATGGCCTGAGTGACAGCACTATTCGCCGTAAGATAGCTGAAGGTACTGAGAGCATGGCTAACACGTTAAAACTGATGGGATTCTTTGAACAAGATAATGTCGAGTTTTAAAGAGTTGGCAACTAAAAAAGCGGCAAACTAAGAAGCGAAAGGTCTTAGTTTACCGCTATTTTTATTATACTAACGTTGTTAATATGCTGTCAGAATAAACAGTTGTTGTCTCGTGCATCTTGTATTTAGAATGAGGCTAAACTCGAATCAAATGCATCCCATGAAAGAGGAGTTGTAGTTGTATTCCATGTGGCATTGAGTCCAATCGACCCAGTACCATATGTAATACCTACACCTGTTAAAGTGGATTGTGTAGATGTCCAAGTATGACGCCATTTAGATTGTACGTAGAACGGTCCAGTCCCACTTGGTTTTTGAATGTAGAACCACGCGTCCCCATTATCTCCGATGTTATCTGTAAATCCATCTTGATCATCGATTGTATAAACTATTCCAGATCCACTTGGTCCTGAAACGTTACCTCTAGTAGGATGATCATCGCCATCTTCATCTCTAACATATATTTGAGCAAACTCTCCTTGAACTCCTACAGACTTACCTTGTCCATTTACTACTGCAATCGCCAGAATGTCTGGGGCGTTCCCTGAAGTGTCATCAAAATCCGAGCAGGAATCATTAAAGTCCCATCCTGCCTGGATAAGATACATATAACGAGAGTTAACTGCGTCCCATTGTTTTAGAACATTCTCATTTATCACTGATCCACAACCAGATGGTGAAAAAGGCGTCATAATACGATCATCCGATGATGTCTCAACAACTTCCCAGCCCAATTCTTCTAACTGATTTATTCTGTCTTCATTATTTTTTGTGGAAATAAGAACCTGGTCTGCCTTCTCAATAAAGTCAGGCTTTGATTCGATTGGTGCTGCTGTTGCCGAACCCAAACTACTTGTAGTCAGTGCTAGAACAGAAGCGATCACAAATAAACTCTTAATCTTCTTTTTTACTGTCATTATAATACCTCCCTAATAAATGTAATTTGATGATAATATATGGAAAATGGTAATGTCAACCAAAATATTTATTATTTACATTAAAATGGAATTATAGTAGTATAATGTTTAAGTGACTTCGAAGGGAGTGGTTTGTATTAATAGATATTTTGCTACCGTTGTAATTTTTTTTATGGGCTTTCTTTTCTTATTCACTCCTGAATTACTATTCTTAAATTCAATTATTAATTATGGGAGTTTGTTGAAAAAACTGGTAGATGTAATAGGGATAGTATTGATGCTATTTGGGGCCTATCAATTTATAAGACTTTATCTCAGAGATAATAAAAAATGACGAGTATATGTGATAGACGATAGAAGGGCTGACAACAAAGGAACTGAAGTAACTAAAATAGAATAAAGAAAAAAGGCATTGTCATTATCACAGACAATGCCTTTTTTGCACAATAGTTGCCACACTCTAAATTAGAAGGCCCCATTTCGGGGGGAAGCAAACGGCGAACTCCAAAAATGAATTTGACTCTAAAGTGAGCACAGTCTGATTGTAAAATGACACTAAGTTGAGCACCACATGGCGGTTTTCCCGTGATAGGATGTAACCATAGAAAAAGGCGAGAATGACACGCACGGCTGCATGAATGCGGCATATGACCGGGGCGTAACTCTTCTCGCTTTTTCTTCTTCCCCATTCTCATTCCAAAATATTACATGATGTGATAAATTAGACGAAAGGATGCTATGAAAGTGGGTCGTAAACAAATGAAGAAAGTGGAATTGAAATATTCAAAAAAAGCTGTTGACAGAGCTGGTGATTTTTTCTCAAAAATGTTAAGCGAAGTATTCTTCGATGAAAATACAGAAGTAAGCTCGAAGGAGATAATTGATGCCTACGAAACGCTTAATAATTGGAGAGCTGTTCATGGTTATCCAATCAATACTTTTCAAGCGACTTTAAGAAACAAGTTAAAGAGCATTGACCCGAACGCAGTTGTAGCTCAAAGATTAAAACGAACCCCTTCGATTATAAGTAAACTAGCGAGATTTAGGGGAATGAAACTATCAAGAATGCAAGATATAGGTGGTTTGAGAGCTGTTGTCGAGGACCTAAGTCAAGTAGAAGCACTCTATGATTATTACAAGAGCAGTAATAGTAAGTGGAAGCATCAACTTGTGAATGAGAAAAATTACATTGATAACCCTAAACCGTCTGGATATAGAGGGATTCATTTGGTTTATCGCTACTATAAAAATAATCCTGAAATCTATAATGGCCTTATGATCGAACTACAAATACGAACTCGTCTGCAACATGCCTGGGCCACAGCTGTAGAAACAATGGGGACTTTTCTCAATTCCTCACTAAAATCTAGTGAAGGGCCAGATGAATGGCTATCGTTTTTTTCACTGGCCAGTTCGGCATTTGCATATTTAGAAGGGAAGAGTTTGATTCCTGGCTACGAACACCTATCAAGAGAAGAAACATTCCGAACTCTAGTGCTTGAAGAAAAGAGATTAAAGATTTCTGAAAAATTGAATGTATTTAGAAATGCCCTAAAAACTATAAGTAGTGATGGAACAGGTAGTTACTATCTCATGGTTTTAGAACCTGAAGAGAAGAAGTTAACATATACTGCTTATGGAAGAGATAGACTTGAGGAAGCCACGGAACATTACTTGAAAGAGGAACAAATAAGCGATGGTGATAACAAAAGACAAGTTGTACTTGTAAAAGCATCTTCTGTAGAATCGCTTAAAAAGGCATATCCGAACTACTTTTTGGATACACATGAATTTTTAAATGTTTTGCGGAGAATAAGCAAAGAAGTGAAGAAAGATAGCAAGGAAAGAGCGGGCTAGTTAATAATAAGAAAAAGAAAGTATGTTTAAGATATTATTGAGTTTTCCGTTTAATTTGATTAATTGTTATTTTGACACATTTTTTCACATCAAGATAAAATGTTCTTGTTCTTCCTCTCTAGATACAAAGTACAGATTCTTTTAAAGCAAAGAGCGTAGCGTTTTTGCTCCGGCCGGCACGGACGCAATGCTCTCGCGGATCTCTCTGCAGATAAATGCTGAATATATAATCTGAAGTCGTTCCTTTCTGGAGCGGCTTTTTTATTTTCTCTAAGGAGCGTGAACTTATTATGAAATGGATTCAATGGTTGGTTAAAGTGACAGCGGGCAACTCACTAAGAAATAGAAAGGTACGACGACATGGCCGGAAAACGTAATAAGCTTCAGCGACGACGCTCTAAGCCAAAGCAACCATACAGGTGTAAACGATGTGTGTGGGGTGAATGGACCGGCACGAGTCAGTTCTGTAGCAGACGTCCTTGTGTGAAGGAGGAAAAACCTTCCTGATGTCGAAATGTGATGTCGAAGGGAGGTGAGCACTTTGTCAGAATGGAAAGAACAAATAAAAGCTCACGTTGCTTCGTATGTTGACTCAAAAACCACTGTCCACAAATCAATCGTGTCAGTCTTGACTGAATTGAAAAGTGGCCTTGGTTACGGAGTTGACGCGAAGCAAACCGCGCTTTCGCCAATAGAATGGAATGTTATTATTAATATACCCTCTGTTGGAAGAGTAGAGTTTAGCATTAGTTATTCTGAAATTTACGAAGCTGGTGGTTCGTATGATGAGATCGGAAACTGGATTCCCAAGTTTCCTGATGACTTGGACGGGGCAATAAAGGATATTATTTTGGAAAAAGTTAAAAATTCTGTCGATCCAGGATGAGCACCCTCGGGTGCTTTTCTTTTGGAAAAGGAAAAACCTTCCTAATGTCGAAATTGGTTTTATTGAAGATATAGGAAAGGTGGTGGGATCGATTTACACTAGCAGCGCGGTCTGGTTTATTGATATTGATGATACAAGTACTTTCTCGTTCGCAATTATACTTGTCTCATTCATATTATTTTTCACAATAGTGCCTCTTTTAATTAAATATTTGCCAGATAAACAAAGCGAAAAAGTAGCTAAAAGTATGCCTGTTTTACTTGTTGCTTTAATATTTGTAGACGTTATAATAGCTGTAATCTTTGATAGATAGTTCGTGGTTTAGACAAGTTTGTACATAAATTTAGAGAATGTCGCTCTAAACGACAAAAATTTAAGTCGATTTAAAGCATCTGTGATTGATCACGGACGAATAGAGGAACAGGTCTGGAAAACAGCAGAGAAGGGGCATAGCGTTGGCGTATGCCCCTATTTGTCGTGCATCCAAATTAGAAACCAACTCAACTCAATTTGGAAATATTCAATCGTATACAAAATATCATTGTCGTAATTTGGAAAATGAAGTATGATACTTCGAGGGAGTGGAGGTAGTTATGAAAAATAAAGAAGAAAATCCGAATAAAACCCCGAAAGGGTATATAAATAAATTACACTTTATATACATTATTATTTGTCTTGTAATAGTAATTCTTGCAATATTGGCTTATACAATATGGGACAACGAGGCTGCAGGTGTTGGATTAAATAATGCTGCTACTGCTTCCTCAATCGTATTAGCAGTTGTTGCAATTGTGATGACAATAGTTGACATAGCTGGTCAGCGTAAAACCGTCTCCGATTTAAGGGACACAGCCGAGACCCTGGAAGAAAACCTCATTCAAACTAACAAGAGCCTTGAAACGGTAGCTACACTGGAAAACCAGTTGACTGAAACAATGGAAAGTATTCTTAAAAGCCAGCAGGAACTTCAACATGGAATCTCAAAAATACAGCACTCTTTTGGATCTGGGGAAGCAATAGATAAAGAAAAGCTGGTTGATCAACTGGAATTATTAAAGAATAAAGCAGTGATTATACCATCACATGTTCGTGTTGTAAATCGCCAGAATGATATAAATGAATATAAGAATCGTTTTGAAATAAGGGATAGGATTCTATTAGTGCTTAAAACAAGGAAAGAATTCTCAATTACTGAATTATTAGAAAGTCCTGCAGTATCTTCTTTAGGCATTAAACGATCAGCTTTGAAAAATGAACTAACTCGCTTAGTAGAGCAAGGGATAGTACAAAACAACAATGGAAGGTATGGTTTAAAAAAGAGAACATAGAAGCTTTAAGCACCTACTACGGGTGCTTTTTTTGATGCTATTAAAATCATTGGAGGTAGTGAAGATGAACATCAGAGTCGTCCCGATCGATCAGATAAATGCAGCTGCCTACAACCCAAGAGTGGACCTGCAGCCGGGAGATCCGGAATATGAAAAGCTAAAGCGTAGTATTGAGGAATTCGGCTATGTGGAGCCGATCGTTTGGAATGAGCGTACCGGCAACATGGTCGGCGGGCATCAACGGTATAAGATCATGGTCCATGAGCAAGGGCATACAGAGTTGGCCGTCAGCGTTGTCGATTTGGACGACCAGCAAGAACGGCTTCTGAACATTGCGTTAAACAAAGTATCCGGCCGCTGGGATGACGAAGCATTGGCCAGGCTATTGGCTGATTTGCAAACGAGCGGGGCGGATTTGACGTTATCGGGTTTTGAAGAGGAAGAGCTCAGTGACCTGATGGTCGATTTCGGTACCATGCCTGATACGGAGATTGAGGAGCCGGTTGTGGAGGATGATTTCGACGTCCAAGGGGCGTTTGATGACATCCGGGAGCCGGAGACGAAACGGGGAGATATTTGGCAGCTAGGCCCTCACCGATTGATGTGTGGTGATTCAACCAGCATTGAGGATGTAAGCTACTTGATGGATGGTGAACTGGCTGCGCTGGTGGTTACAGACCCACCATATAACGTGGCAGTTGAAAGTGACTCTTCCCGTCTGGCCGCTGACGGCCGGGAGTCAATAATGAACGACGACATGCCTGCAGAGGAATTTGCGGGCTTTTTGCATTCCGTATTTGAGAGGTATGCCGAACATATGGCGCCGACGGCGGCGATATACGTCTTTCATCCATCTTCTTACCAGCGCCAGTTCGAGGACGCCATGAACGCAGCAGGCATTGTCATCCGGAGTCAATGCGTATGGGTGAAGAACGCGGCTTCATTCGGTTGGTCGCAGTACCGTTGGCAGCATGAGCCGGTATTCTATGCTCATATAAAGGGAAAGACCCCAGCTTGGTACGGCGACCGCCGACAGACAACGGTATGGCGCGCTGGCCTCCCTTTGGAGGAACCTGAACCATCCACGGTCTGGGAAGTGTCCCGTGGTAACGTCGGCAAGTATGTTCATCCGACACAGAAGCCGCTAGAACTACTGGCCATACCGATCAAGAATAGCAGTCGTCCAGGTAACACTGTTGTGGATTTCTTCAGCGGAAGCGGGTCCACATTGATGACTTGCGACCAACTGGATAGGCCCTGCCGTACCATGGAGATCGATCCGAAGTTCTGCGACGTCATTAAAAAACGGTACAAGGAAGCTACCGGCATAGAGCCAGTCCTCATTTCTCGTATCAATTCTTAGTATAGAAAGAGGATATAGTTCGTATTTATTGAATGGATATATATGGGTTGAAGAACGCTTTAAGGAGGCTAGAATGGATCTAGAGAAAGAAATACAAGAACTTAAAGATCGACTTGATTCAGTGGAGAGGAAAGTTGGGAAGAGACCACATGGTGGTTCAAAGGGTTTGAACTTAGGTTTTTTAATTATAATTGTTGTTTATCTATTGTTAGTTCTTATTGGGATAATCCAATTTGTGAACGCAGGATAAAGACCGCAAAGGGGCGGTCTTTTCTTTGTCCATAATAAAGGAGGACGCGGTAACGTCCTCCTCATAGACCAGGGTATCCCCCGGCTGAGATAGCGGCCCGCCGCGCGCGGCATTTAGCTGACATCCGCTATCTCGCATTCCATCATAACGGAAAGCCGAGGGGAACGACAATGGGAACACCTGAGAATAAAGATTTGCTTATGCAGCATGAGCTTCAAGTCATGGAAGGTATCCTCGAGAGCAAGGAACAATACCGGAAGATCGTCAAAGCGGGTATAGCCAAGTGGGTGAAGGATTTTCAGGAAGGCCGGATTGAGATCAATACGGTGGACGACCTGAAAAAGCTGATTGAAATAGATATTGAGTTACAGAGGGATGAGCTTTGAGATTAAATACTTGGATTTTCTAATAGTTCATCGATTATTTGTATGATGATTGTATACGAAACCAATTTTTTGTTAATACGCCCTGTGTTAATGAGCATATACCCTACGAAAATGAAAAATAGAAGTGTAGAAATTGAATAAAGTAAACTCACGTTATCCATTGAGGAACTTACGCTAAACATTCCAATTACTAATGCAATTAAAATTGCTGATATACCAATATAATTTCCCATGGCATTTGAAAGAGCTAATTGAGCTTGATAGTGAATTCTAATATTTTTCAAATCATCCTTAAAGTTCTCTTCTCTTTTAATTGCGTCATTCATTATTTGTTGTATGGAGGATTTTACGAATTTAACATCTTCGGGAGTTTTACCCTTTATTGAGTCCAGATACTTTTCTAGCTTTTTAATCTGATTATAGGTCATAGATAACAACCTCCTGTGATTTATATTTATTATCGGTCTGCCAAAGCACAAAATAAATATGGAGGTGGTGATGGTGTAGCATGGCTAGAGAAAGAAGTCCAGACCGGGACAAGGCAAAACGTATGTGGCTGGAGAGCGGCGGAACGATGAAGCTTAAAGACATCGCCGCCTCTCTTTCTATTGGGGAGACACAGGTCCGAAAGTGGAAATCCCAAGATAAGTGGGCTGCTGATTTGAATAGTAACGTTACCAATGAATCGAAAGGTAACGTTACTAAACGAGGTGCCCCCAAAGGGAACAAAAACGCAGTCGGTAACCGTGGGGGAGCTCCTGAAGGTAATAAACGAGCTGTTGGCAATAAGGGCGGCCCCGGTGGGCCGCTAAAAAATAAGAAAGCAGTTACCACGGGGGAATATGAAACGATATGGCTTGATGCGTTGGAAGACGACGAGCTTGATTTAGTGAACCGGATCGACACGGATCCTATCCTGCAGGTGGATGAATCAATTCTCAAATTTGAGATCCGCGAGCGGCGTATGCTGCTTCGAATCAAGCGGCTGATCGACGGCCTGACTGAAAAGGAACGACGGGTCCTGTATGAGCTCAAGTCGGTAAAGGAAGCGATGACGGTACATGACGAGAAATCCGGCCTGACCAAGACGATCCCCGTCACTCGGACCGAACTGGTAGAGTCCGAGATTGAGGAAAAGACCTTCCGTCAAATTGATGACATCATTGCTTTGGAGGAGGCATTGACTCGAGTTCAGGACAAAAAGTTGAAGGCAATTGAACTGAAAAACAAGCTGCTGGATGAAGAGCGGCAGGTTCGCATTGAAAAGCTCAAGTTTGAGCTTCAAATGCTCCGCGGCGGCGAAGCCGATGACGTTAAAGATGATGGATTCATTGAAGCTCTAAGAGGAAAAGCAGCGGAGGTGTGGGCTGATGGCAAGACTGAAGCTTAAGCCGCCACCTTTCAAATGGAGACCCTTTTCCGAGAAGCAGATCCGTGTTCTGACTTGGTGGATGCCGGAGAGCCCGCATCATGATATGGACGGCCTGATATGTGACGGTTCTGTCCGGGCGGGGAAGACGGTGGCCATGTCGCTAAGCTATGTTTTTTGGGCCATGGAGAGCTTCAACGGTGAACAATTCGGCATGTCCGGCAAGACCATCGGCGCGCTGCGCCGTAACGTGATCGGGCCGCTCAAGCGCATGTTGACGAGCCGGGGTTATAGCGTTCACGACAACCTGACAGATAACGTCCTGACGATTAGCCGCGGGCTTGTGGCAAACTATTTCTTCCTGTTCGGCGGAAAGGACGAACGAAGCCAGGATCTGATTCAAGGGATTACGCTGGCCGGGATGTTCTTCGACGAGGTTGCCCTAATGCCACAATCGTTTGTGAACCAAGCGGTGGCACGCTGCTCCGTCGAAGGCCGGAAATATTGGTTCAACTGCAATCCAGCCGGCCCTTATCACTGGTTCAAGGTCGAATGGTTGGATCAAGCCGTCGAGAAGCGCGTGCTGCACCTGCATTTCACGATGGACGATAATCTGTCGCTGTCCGAACAGATCAAAGACGGCTACCGTCGATTGTTCAGCGGCGTGTTCTACAAGCGGTATATTCTCGGTCTGTGGGTGCTTGCTGAGGGTGTCATATACGATATGTTCGATAAGGACAAGCACGTCGTCCCGACCAAGGATCGACCATACACGCAATATTATGTCAGCTGCGACTACGGGACTCAGAACCCGACCACGTTTGGGCTTTGGGGACAATGCGAAGGTACTTGGTACAAAATCAAGGAGTATCATTACGATGGCCGGGCTCGCAGCCGGCAGAAGACAGACGAGGAATACTGCGACGATCTCATAGAATTTGTAGGCAAGCTGCCGATCAAGGGCGTCATTATCGACCCTTCGGCAGCTTCTTTTATTGCAGCCATCAAGAAGCGTGGCGTGCTGCGCGTCATTAAGGCTGCCAATGAGGTAGTAAACGGGATCCGCGACGTCGCGTCGGCGTTGGTTGAAGGTTTGATCAAATATAACGATTGCTGCAAGGAGACGTTCCGGGAATTCAGTTCCTATGTTTGGGACGAGAAGGCAGCAGCTCGCGGCGAAGACAAGCCGGTTAAAGAGAACGATCACCAGATGGACGGTGATCGTTATTTTGTGCATACCATCGTGAAGCGTCGGGGCGGTGTATTCTTCCCGGGGCAAGCGTGAAAGGAGGAAGACCGTGTCATTACTGTGGCCGACAGATGAATATCAAAAGGAAATTGAAGACATTATCATCCGGGGAGCTAAAACGGCGGCCACGCTGGAGCAAATCATCCAGCTTGAGATCGGCGGGTGGAGGGCCTCCCCTAAGCGGAAATGGATGGAGATTGGTGACCTCTATTACCGTAATAAAACGGACATCTTGGAGCGGCAGCGGACTGCAATAGGTGCTTCTGGAGCTCGGGAGCCGGTCGGTAACCTGGCTAATAACAAACTGGCTAATGCATTTGTACGGAAACTAGTGGACCAGAAGGTCGGCTATCTGCTCGGGAAGCCAATAAGTATCCAGACAGATAATTCAAAGTACGCGGAAGCGTTGGATGAAGTTTTCGACAGCACCATGTCCCGGAGAATCCAGTCTACAGGGAAGGAAGCTGTCAATAAAGGGATTGCCTGGTGGTTCGTGTACTACGATGAAACAGGTGAACTTCAATTTCGGAAGATGCGATCAGAAGAAATCATTCCACTTTGGGCAGACGAGGCGCACACTGTTTTGGATGCGATCATACGTGATTATGAGGTCATTGTATACGAGGGCATGCAACGCAAGACTGTCCGAAAAATTGAATGGTGGGATACACAAGGTGTTCGCCGTTATGTTGTGGATGGAACGGGCTTGGTACCAGATGTAGAAGCCGGGCCGATCGGATCACATTTCTCAGTGATTTCTGGTGGTAAGGAACAACCGATGAATTGGGAACGCGTACCGTTCATTTGCTGGAAGTATAACGAGGAAGAGCAGCCTCTTGTCGAGATCATCAAATCCCTGGTAGACGACTATGACCGTAACAAATCCGATAACAGCAACAACCTGGAGGATTTACCTGAATCGATCTACAAGGTCAAAAATTACAGCGGGACGGATCCGGCCGAGTTTCGTAAAAATCTTGCACTATTTCGGACCGCCTTTGTTGATGGTGATGGCGATCTGGATACGTTGTCCCTTGCCCTCAATGTTGAAACCTACAAGACTCATATGGAACAGGCACGGAAGGATATTTATGAGTTCGGTCGAGGCGTCGATACGCAAGGTGTCGAAATCGGCAGCGCACCCTCAGGAATCGCACTGAAGTTTCTTTATTCAGACCTTGATCTCGATGCCAGTCTCATGGAGACCGAGTTTCAGGCATCTCTTGAGCAGCTTCGGTGGTTCGTCGATACGCACCTGTATAACACGACAAAGGTTGATTACAGCGAAGAGGATATTGAGTTTATCTTCAATCGAGATATGCCGATTGATGAGGAAAGCATCATTCGCGGGATAAAAGACAGCATCGGTATTTTGTCAGACGAAACGCTTGTTGCGCAACATCCGTGGGTTCGTGTTGTTCAGGCTGAACTGGACCGCATTCAGAAGCAAAAAGAGGAGTCTCTTGAGCGCATGGCCGCATACGGCGGGCTTCCACCGAATACACCGCCTGATGCTACCAGTGAGGATGGCGATGATGAATGAAATCGGAAGATTACTGGGCGCGCCGGATGGAGGACCTGAACGAGGCGGAGCTTCGAAAGGGAGAGGCGTATATCAAGGCGCAGAACGCTGAGTATGACAAGGCGTTGGCCCGGATCCGGAAGGAGACGGAAGCCTGGTATGCTCGGCTTGCCAAGAACAACGGTGAAATCTCTATGGCAGCTGCTCGCAAGCTCCTGACAGACAATGAGCTCAAGGAGTTCCATTGGTCGGTAGAGGATTACATCAAGGTCGGCCGGGAAAATGCAATCGATCAGCGATGGATGAAGCAACTTGAAAATGCGAGTGCCAAAGCCCACATCAGCCGGCTGGAGGAACTGGAGCTGAAGTTGCAGCAAGAAGTCGAACTGCTGACGGCCCGGCGGGCCAAGGGTTCGACCGAAGTCCTCGGCGATATATACAAGGAAGGGTATTACAAAGGGATCTTCGAAGTACAGCGCGGCGTCGGCGAGGGCGTGCCGTTTGCTGGGCTGGATGCCCGCCAGATTGACAAGGTCTTGGCGAAGCCCTGGGCGCCAGACGGCCGGAACTTCAGTTCGAGGATCTGGGGAGATCGGGATAAGCTGCTGTCGGAGCTGCAGACGGTACTGACGCAGGACTTGACCCGCAGCGAGCCGTCAGATAAGGTGATCTCCGATTTTGCGGAGCGGATGAGCGTCAGCAAGCGTGCGGCTGAGCGGCTTATCTTAACGGAGGCGGCGTATTTCTCCGGTCAGTCTCGGATCGATGGGTATAAGACCCAGGGGGTTACGGCCTATAAGTTTGTAGCCACATTGGATAAGCGGACGTCCAAAGATTGCCGGGAGATGGACGGGGAGGTCATTCCGCTGTCGGAGGCGAAGCCGGGAGTCAACTATCCGCCGTTGCATGCCTATTGCCGCTCGACGACGATTCCCGTTTACGAGGACGTGGGGGAGGCAGAGCCCGGCGAACGAGCTGCGCGCGGGAAGGACGGCAAAACCTTCAGCGTGCCCGGTAACATGTCTTATAAGGAGTGGGCTGCGAAATACGCGCCGAAGGATTCTGAAAAGCCGCCAGCGGTTTCAGAACCGCCGGCAGTTGAACCACCACCGGTTAAGACGACTGAGCCTGATGCGAAGCCACCATCGGCAGCGCCAACGGCTCAACCTTCAAGCCCGTCGCAGCCGTCTTTGCCATCCAATCAGCTGGATCTGACGAGAGACGAAGAGGCGGCCGTCACGCGATACATCGGAGGCGAGTCTTACGTACTAAATGACAAGCTACGCCGCGGGCAACCGCTAGAAAGTCGGGAAATGGAATGGATCGAGGAACTAGATAAGGCCCTTAACAAGCTTCCTCCATATGAAGGGGATGTATCGAGGTCGCTGCAGTTCACTTCAGAGGAATCCCTCGAGGAGTTTATGGCAGACATCCGGCCCGGAGCCGTGATACAATATCCGCAGTACATCTCGACAACGGCTGGCCCTATTTACAATCCGGATGGTCAGGTTCAAATGATCATTTTGGGTGCCCGTCAGGGTCGTAACATCACGATGTACAACCCGGGAGAACAAGAAATTCTGTATTGGAGGAATTTCGGGTTTGAGGTTACCGAGGTGCGGTATGTGGACGGCGTGTACATCATCCTCATGAGGGAGGTTGGGCAATGAGTCAGAACAAAAAACCATTTTCGGATCCACGATGGAATGATACTTCGAAACCGAAGATTATCGGGTACCGGGAGATCCCTCCGGAAGAACAGAAAAAATACAAGAAACAGCTGGATGACTTTTTACGGAAATCGGGAGTTATGAAAAAGGATCATGATTAAGGCACTTACGCATGGATTTGCGAGGGTGCCTTTTTATTATGCCTGGAGGAGGTAGCCTATGCCCAAGCGATATAAGAAGAGCGTTTTTATTGACGTCCTTGAATTCAGCAATACGCCTGAGAACCACCAAGACATCATTGATTTTACCGGCTTGCCTATCAGCGTCGAGTACACCAGTGACGGTGTGCAGCTCCGGGTGATTCGTGGAGCCTACAGCGTCCTGGTGGCCAAGTTGGGGGAGTGCATCGTGAAAGATAGTGCTGGTACCTTAAGTGTTCGGACTAAAGAGTCACTTGAGGCCGAGGGGTACACCCTAGTCGAAGAGGCTGGCTAAGCTCTTGCCCTGTCGAATGGCTTAAAACTAGGCATACTTGCGGCTGGAGTATATCGGCCGGCTCCCTTAGCTGGAGAGCAGCTATAAAAATCTATGGAGGCTGATGATAAATGGATTGGTTGAAGGAATTGCTGAAGAATGCCGGGTTGAATGAATCAAAGATCGATGCCTTGATCGGTGACGTGAACAAGGAGCTGCCGAAACACTTCGTGCCGAAGGACAAGTACAACGAGGCTGCCGAAGCCCGCAAGAAGGCAGAGAAGGAAGTCACCGATCGCGACAAACAGCTGGAGGATTTGAAAAAATCCAGCGGTGACGCCGAAGCGCTGAAGCAGCAGATACAGAAACTTCAAGACGACAACAAGGCGGCCAAAGATAAGTACGAGGCTGAGTTGAAAGACCTGCAGCTAACAGGAGCGCTCAAGCTGGCCCTTGCTGGCAAAGTCCATGATCCGGACATCGTGACAAACCTGCTGGATAAAACAAAAATCGAACTGGACGACAGCGGAAATATCAAAACTGGCTTGGATGACCAGATTAAAGCCCTGCAAACGAGCAAGGCTTTTTTGTTTGTCCCAGAGGACAAAGGCGGCGGTCAGTTCCAGTTCCGCGGGGCCAATCCGCCAGAAGGCGGAGGAGCAGGCGGTGCCGGCGGGTCTGGTCAGGACAAGGCTGCTGAATTTGGGAAGAGGTTGGCCGAATTCGCCAAACAAAACTCTTCCACTGCGGAGGCACAAAAATCATATTTTGGAGAGTGATTGCACATGAGCAAGTTTGTACAAACCGACTACGGTAACCGGAAAGAAATTCTGAAATTCCCGGATCACTACGTGAATATGCCGATTACTGTCGATGCCACAGGGGTAACCCCGGATGCAGACGGCAAGAAAGTCGTGCCAGCCGGGACGATCTTGGGCGGCGGCGTGCTGACAGATACGTCGAAGCTTGCCAAAAAAGCGAACGACGGCACGGCAGAAGGCGTGCTGTTTTATGACGTTGATGTAACGTATGGTCCGGCCCCGGGAGCACTTCTGATTCATGGCTTCATCGATTTAGCCAAGTTGCCGGAAGCACCGGCTGATGAAGCTGTCGCAGCTTTGAAACAAATCACATTCATCGCCTAATCGGCGGAAAGGAGATTGAAATTATATGCCTACAATTTTTGATATGGTCAATGCAAAGGCTATTGCTGCATATGTGACTAACAATCCATCCAACAGAATCGCTTACCTCGGAGCCACTCTATTTCCGCGTCGAAAGAAGCTCGGACTCGATTTGTCCTGGATCAAAGGTTCTCGCGGTCTTCCTGTATCGTTGCAGCCGTCTGCATTTGACGCCAAAGCAACGCTTCGGGACCGTATCGGCCTTAGCAAAATCGAAACGGAAATGCCGTTCTTCCGCGAATCGATGAGAATTGGTGAGAAAGATCGCCAAGAACTACTTAAGCTGCAGGAGTCTGCTGATCAATACGTCATGCCGTTGATCAATCAAATTTTTGACGATGTTGCATCTCTAGTTTCCGGCGCTGATGTTGTACCAGAACGTATGATCATGCAGCTGCTGTCAAGCGGCAGAATTCGTATCACATCTGCGGAGACGCGTCAGGACTATGATTATGATTACAAGATGGATCCGAGCCACATGGAGACACTGACCGGCACGGCCGTTTGGAGAAATCCCGATTCCACGCCTATTCAGGACATCCAACGTTGGCAGAAGCAAGTTGAGGCAGATACTGGCACGAAGCCGACGCGCGCAATCTGCTCTCAAGACGTATGGGATGCTCTTCTCGTACATCCATCTATTCGTCTTGACATGAATCCGTTGGGTGGCCAGAACGTCATCATGACGGATGAGATGTTGCGCCAGTACCTTCGTGCTAAACTCGGCATCAGCGTTGCCCCGTATACGAAGCAGTACGCCCTTCAGGACGGATCTTCGCACCTGTTCTATCCAGCGGGATATTTCACACTCATTCCGGAGGGTAATCTTGGCAGCACGTGGTTTGGCACGACGCCGGAGGAAGCTGATCTGATGGCCGGAGCAACGGCTGCAGAAGTTTCGATCGTCAATACTGGCGTGGCAATCACGTCAATCAAGGAACCACATCCGGTGAATGTCGAGACGCTCGTCTCCGAGATCGTGCTTCCGAGCTTCGAAACGATCGATACCATATTCATTGCCAAGGTGTTTGATTAAGGAGAGGCTCGGCCTCTCCTATTTATATTTGGAGGTGTAATGGATGTCAGACCAACAAAACAATCCGTTTGAAGACAAGAGTATTGAAGAGGTGTTGGAAATGATCGAAATCGGCGATCTGACCCCAGCACAAGCCCTTGAGATTGAAATCGAGGGAAAGAACAGGAAGACCCTGATTGCAACACTGGAAAAGATGTTGGAATCATCTCCGGAAGAAAAGCAAGCCGACATGGTGAAGGGCATCATTATCAAAAATGTTAAGCACAACACGACGCGGTATCAAATCGGACAGAAAGAAGAGTTTTCAAAAGAGGACTTCGAAATTCTTCTGGCTGCAAAAGCCATTCGCCCACTTGAGGAGTGATTGATTTATGATCATGCGGTATTGGGACGACAAATTAAAAAAGCCGGTAACTGTGACACCGTCAAATCCACTGCCTACCGGCCCCCCAAGTGCTCTGTCTCCGGGATCGATTACCACAGATCAGTTGGCTGACGGAGCTGTAACAGCCGAGAAGCTTGCTTCGGATGCTGTCACTACAAACTCGATTTCGGATGCGACTACTGTCGGTAAGTCCTTTTTGAAGGCGGCGGATGCCGCTGCAGCTCGCACGGTGATCGGCGCAGGCACCAGCAATCAGAACTTGTCAGCCCTTACTGCAGCGGAGGCGACAACAGGGACGGCCACAACGGCTAGGGCTATTACAGCTGCGGTGCTAGCCGGTGCAATTAACGAGCGCACCAAAGGTAAAGCGCAGATTGCCGCACTTACACCTATCGCGGATCCATCAACAGCCGATGCTCCCACTGTGGCCACGCTGCTTAACGCTGTGATTGCAGCGCTCAAGGCGTAGGAGGGATTGCCATGATTACGTCAACAGACGTTTGGGGGATCATCAAGGCACGCCTGGAGTTGGCTGACGAGGCCCTGCAGCCGCTGATTAACACGTACATTGCCGAGATCGAGCGCAGAATCAAGCATTATTGCAACATCAGCAGTCTTCCGGACGATCTGCTGTACGTTTGGGCCAGTATGGTCATCGACGCCGTTCGGGTTGATCTTCCTAATGTGGACGAGATCGACGATACCGTTGGTGGTCAGGCCGGCAGCGTTAAGGTCGGCGACACATCGGTATCCGGCGGGGGAGGTTCCGGCGGCGGGCTTACCAATTCGTCGAAGGCCGTAATCGATCAGGTCGTGTTTAATTACCGGGCGGATTTGCATCATTACCGCCGGATGACATGGGGGCGTAGCAGATGATCAATTACCGACGTCACCGGCGGCAGATTGAGCGAATGTATGAGGACAGGGCCACGGTTAGCCGATATGCCGACGTCAAGGACCCGGTTACGAGGGAGACCAAGCAGGTGTTGCAGCCGCTGTACGAGGACCAGCCTTGCATGCTTTCGCAAACAGGGCTCCCTCGTAACGGTCAGACCGAAGCGCAAAACGACATCAGGTATGACGCCAAGCTGTTTATCGCCCCGGAGCTTGAGATCCGACAGGGCGACGCCATTTTCGTCACCAGAAAGGCTACGGGGCGTATGGAGACATACGCGGCGGGCGAACCATTTCCGCCATATCCGAGCCACCAGGAAATTAACCTGACGGCAAAGGACTGGGCATAATGAGTCGCTTCGGCTCATTCGATTTCTCGGAAATGGAGGAATTCAGGGACCAGCTCAAGGCGATGAAAAAGGCATGGCCGAAATTCATCAAGGAATGCGTGGAGGAGCTCGCGAACCGTTTGCTCGCCGAGGTTGTCCCTCGGACACCGGTCCAGGAGGGGGAGCTTCGCCGCAGCTGGACGATCGGGCAGGTGACGATGAAGGCTGATGGCGGGGCTGAGCTCGAGGTGTTCAACCCTGTGTATTACTCGGCTTACATCGAGTACGGCCATCGGACCCCGAACCATCAAGGATGGGTGGAAGGCAGGTTCATGATGACTCTTTCCGCTCAAAAGTTGGAGTGTGAAATACCTGGGATCTTGGAGCGCAAGCTTGATAAATTCCTCAAAAAATACATTGGGAGGTAGTGCCGTGCAGGTTACCTATAATGACGTGCGGTATGCGGTGCAGGCTGCCCTGGACAAAGCCTTCCCGGCCATCCCCATTTCCGGCGAGGAGATCAAGCAGAATCTTGATCCACCTCGTTTTTTTGTTCGCTTGTTGGAGCCCGCCCATACGCAGGAGCTCGGCCGCCGGTACCGCCGCGACCATCCATTTGTGGTTCGTTACTTTGCGCCGGAACGGTCAAATGATGACATGTACGATATGGCAGAGCAACTGACCGATGCCCTCAAATGGATCACGGTCGGCGGTCGCAAATGGCCGGGGCAGGGGATGGATTTTAAGATTATTGATGAGGTCCTGCATTTCTTCGTGACGTACAGCCTGCTTGTCTGGGAGCTGCCGCCGGATGATCCGAAGATGCAGATGCTTGAACAGGAGGGATATGTGCATGACAGACAAGGCAGATAGAAGCCGGGCTCCTGCAGTTCCGGCTTTTACGAAGGAGCAATTTTTGAAGTCCAGACAGCGCCCGGGCCACGAAAGGGATATCCTGGCCGCTGTGCTGGAGGACGGTAAAACCTACACGTTTGCAGATGCCGAGAAGGCCCTGCAAGCATACCTGAAAAGGAGTGTGAAGTAAGATGGCCGGTGGAACATGGACAGCTCAAAACAAAGTCAGACCGGGCACGTACATCAATTTCAAGGCACGCCCGCAGCCGCTCGGCTCCCTGGGCGACCGAGGAATCGCGGCGTATCCTGCGGCGCTGCCGTGGGGGGACCCGGCCAGCGTGATCGTGGTGGAGGCATCCGAATATATGGATAAGTCCCTCGCACTGATCGGCTTCCGTCCGACCGATCCACGCATTCGCCATATAACAGCGGCGGTTAACAATGCCAGCACCGTATTGCTGTACCGCCTCGGCGGGACGGGAGCGGTCAAAGCCAAGGCGACGGAAGGACCATTGACGGCGACGGCCAAGTGGGGCGGCACCCGCGGGAACGATCTGCAGATCGTGGTGCAGAGCAATATCGATGATCCGGCAGCGTTCGACGTGGTCACGCTTTTGGATGGGGAAGAGGTCGACCTGCAGACGGTCACTGTGATTGAGGAGTTGCAACCTAGCGCCTTTATCGATTGGAGCGGATCAGGCACGCCGACAACGACGGCCGGCATCAGGCTCACCGCAGGGGCCGACGGTACAGCGAGCGGTGCAGACTTCTCGGCGGCCCTTAGCGCCTTTGAAGCGTATCAGTTCAATGTCTTGGGCGTTCCTTTGACCGATTCATCGAGCAAGCAGCTGGCCGCAGCTTACGTACGCCGGCAACGGGAAGAGGAAGGAAAGAAGGTTCAGGCGGTGCTCGTGGATTACTCGTCGGCGGATTACGAGGGGATCATCAGTCTGAAAAACAGCATCATCACGTCGGACGGTCTTAAGGTTCCTCCTGAAATGCTGCTTTGGGAAATCGCGGCGATGGAGGCGGCGGCAAACGTGAACGAGTCCCTCACCTATACGGTCATTCCGAACGCCGTCGACGCCTATCCTCGCTTGACCAACAGTGAAACGATCGCAGCGCTCAAAAACGGAGAGCTCGTTATCACGGCTGTTAACGGGTCCGCGGTCATTGAGCAGGACATCAACACATTGACGAGCTTCACACCGGATCGGAGCCGTTCCTTTAGCAAGAACCGGGTCATTCGGGTGCTGGACAGCATCGGCAACGATATTAAGCGGATCTTCGACCAGTTTTACATTGGGAAGGTGTCCAACAACGACGACGGCCGGGCACTGTTGAAGGCGGAAGTCGTTTCCTATTTACTTTCGCTGCAGGGGATCGGAGCGATTCAAAACTTCGACAGTCAAACCGATATCTCTGTCGCCCCAGGCAACGATGTGGATTCCGTTCTTGTCGAGCTGAGTATCAAGCCAGTAGACAGCATCGAGAAAATTTACATGACCGTGGAGGTGGTATAAGATGGCCTTTTTCCGTGAACAGGACGCAATTAGCGGCAAATATGCCAAGGCGTATGCGACGATCGATGGTCGGGTCGAGGAATTGTTTTATGCAAAATCTCTTGAAGCGACCATCGAAAAAAATAAGGTGGACGTCCCGGTCTTGGGCAAGACCAATACGCCGCAGCGAGCTGCAGGATGGTCTGGAACAGGAACGATGACTGTTTACTATGTGAGTTCTGTATTCCGGCAACTTATGCGCACATACATTCAGACCGGCGAGGACTTTTGGTTTGACTTGATGGTCACCAATGAGCAGCCAGGGAGCTCGACAGGAAAGCAAACGGCTATGCTGCTTGGTTGCAACGTGGACAGCGTAGTCGCTGCACAATTCGATGCTACCAGCGATGATATGCTGGAAGAAGAAATCCCGTTCACTTTCCATGATTACGATCTGCAAGATCAGTTCAATTTGATCACAGGTAGATGACAATAAGGCGCAGCCGATAAGGTTGCGCCACTCTTATTCTAAAACTATGGAGGATGATGATATATGAACCTGCAGGACTTTTTGAATGCTAACCCGGTGGACAACTTGACTGAAGAAGTGGCTATCTCTCCGCGATTTAAGGATGAGAAAGGCAATCCCTTGAAATTTACTATTAGAGCGATGTCTCCAGCTGAATTCGAGGACATTCGAAAAAAATCCACGCAAATTAAAAAAGGAAAAAAGGTTGAATTTGATAATCAATTGTTTAATCTCAGCATTGCGATTAATCATACGGTTAACCCGGATTTCCGAAATGCCGAATCCATTAAGAAGCTTGGTCTGGCCACTCCTGAGGATTATGTTCAAAAGGTGCTGCTTGCCGGCGAGTTGTCAACACTCGTACAGAAAATCAACGAACTTAGTGGTTTTGATGTAGCGATGAACGATTTGGTAGAAGAAGTAAAAAACTAATCATTGAGGGCGATGCTGACGCGAATTATGCGTACTACGCCCTCCATGAGTTGCATATTCTTCCCCACCATTTGATGGCTATGACTGATCGAGAACGGGCTACGATTTATGCCATGATCTCGGTTCGAATTGATAAGGAGAAAAAAGAACAACAGAGAATGAGAAGAAAAAAATAGAATTATTCACCATTATGATGTACGATATGGGTAAATATTCCCATATAAATAGGAGCGTGGTAATGGTGTGGTTATTGCTTTTCATAGTTGCAATTTTTATCGGGGCTATAGTCGTTCTTGTGAATCAAGCAAGAAACAACAAGAAGATCAAACAAGAAGCGATAGACCGTGGGGCATACGATGGCGTTGCTTGTAAACATATCGAAGGCCTAGGGATTGGTGATAAATCATGTAATATACTAGCCTTTGAAAATGAAATTCAAATTGAGGCTGCTAATAAATCTTCGTTTAGAATTCCGATTGAGCGTGTAAGAGCTTTTGTCACAAAAAGCCAACAAGAATTTGAGGATGTAGATAGGAGCGTCGTTGGAAGAGCTGTTGTGGGTACCTTATTGGTTCCTGGATTGGGGACTATTGTTGGTGGAATGTCCGGATTGAAGAATAAAAAGAAAAAGAAGGGTGGGAAAAGTTTTTATTTAATCATTAACTATGTTGATGCTAGTGGGGAATTAAAAGGAGTAACATTTCAGGATGATTTAAACATAACTCGTCTCACCTCTTTTACAAAAACGGTTAATGATAAATTATCATCGCAATCGTACGGTCAAGTAATTGACTTATAGTTCGATAAGGCGCCTCCTAAGGCGTCTTTTTTTGTTGGTGAAGGAGGTTGTCCAGTGCCGACTATTGCAACACATTTGAATATGATGAATAACTTTAGTGGTCCTCTCAAGGCGGCGATTCGCCAGACCAATACAGCCATTTCAGCTATGGAAAATTTGAGGCGAGTAGTGGAGCGTCCAACACATGCAGATATTGATGTTACTTTGGACTCTTCGCAGGCCATGCAAGAAGTACGTCAGTTGAACCAAGAAGTAGAGAGACGATTAGGAACTATAACGAGTGAGGTTGAACTAGAAGTAACGACTCAAGTTACTAACGCCATCGGGCAGCTTGACGGTCCAATCAATCGTGTACGCTCAGAAATTGACCGGTTAGCTGATGTTTTACAATCACAGAATCAGCCGTCATCAGGCAGTGGAGGATCAGACGGTGGTGGTTTTCTCCTTGGCTCGGGCGGATTTGTTACTGCTTTAGCAGGGATTTTAGGTACCGGCGCTCTTGTTAGTGGTACTGTTGGGGGAGCAATGGAACAGCAACAGCTTCAGGGATCCCTCCAAGCTCAAGTTGGCATAGATGATCAGCAAGCAGCTTTTATGGTGCAACAGGTGCAAGACGTTTGGTCCTCAGGGTGGGGCGAATCTCTTGCCATGGTCAATAATGATATGGCTACTGTCCGTCAAAACCTTAGTGGTTTATCTCAAGATGCCACCAAGGCCTATACCCAATCAGCGTATGCTGTCCAGCAGGTAGCAAAAGGGCAAACGGATGTCCGAGAGCTGTCTAAAGTAACCCGAACATTAATGGCTAATTTTGAGGGGCTTGGTGAAATTCAAACCCTAGACCTAATCGCGACAGGCTATCAGCGCGGTGGGGACTACGCTAATGACTTGTTGGATACTGTTAACGAGTATGCTGTTCATTTCTCCGGTCTCGGAATGAGTGCCGAGCAGATGTTTGCCACTCTGATTGCCGCCAGCGAGGAGGGGGCTTGGAATCTGGATAAAGTAGGGGATGCTGCGAAAGAAAGCTTTATTCGCCTGCAAGATCTCTCCGATTCCAGCAGGGAAGGACTTCAAGCGCTTGGTTTGGATGCTAATCAGGTAGCTGCAGATATCGCAGCCGGCGGCGATGCAGCTAATCGAGCATATCAGGCAACATTACTCGCGCTCGGAAATATGGAAAATGCCACGGATCGTAACACCGTCGGGGTTAAATTGTTCGGAACCATGTGGGAGGATCTCGAAGATAGCGTGGTTCTGGCTATGCAAGCTGGGCAAGCTGGACTTGGTGAGTTTGAAGGAGCAACGGCGCGGGCAGCCGATGCGTTGCAGAATAAACTCGTATTCCAATTTGAGCAGTTTAAACGTAACTTTGCTTTGGGCTTTGCTGAGGCTGGGCAAGGCTCTATCGAAGGGCTAGCCCCCTTAATTACGATGCTTAACGAAGCTTTCCAGGCTGGGAAGTTTCAGCCGTTTTTCGATGGGCTGTCTAACGCTTTAACATTTACAACCGAGCTGATTAGTTTCCTTGTGGAGAACGCCATATGGCTCTCAGACACGATAATTGAGAATTGGTCCTGGATCAGTCCGATTGTTATGGGTGTTGTTGCTGCTATGGGTGCGTACTTGCTGATGACTCGTGGAGTTTCAATTGCTCTGCAGATTGCCAAAGTAGCTCAGATCGCTTTCAATGCAGCCATGAGCATGAATCCATATGTTCTTGTAGCCACACTAATCATCGGAATCATTACTGCCTTAGTCGCACTATGGAAGACGAATGACCAGTTTGCTGCTGGCTTCTTAAGAGCTTGGAATGGAATCCTAAATTTCTTCGACCAGATTCCGATCTTTTTTACCTGGGTCGGCAACGGAATTGCTAATGCCTTTGACTGGGCGAAGGTCGAAACTCTCAAAATTGTTGATTCGTTGGCCAACGGCGTTATTCATCGGATTAACTGGTTAATCGATAAGTTGAATAAGATACCAGGAGTGAGCATTAATGCGATAGATCAATTGAATTTAGCTGGTTCCGCTGCAGTAGAAGCTGAGGCAGCCAAGCAGGCTAGGGCAGCGAGTTTAGAAGAGATGCGACAAGGAGCTGCGGAAAAGGCAGCTGAGCGCGAAGCACAGGTGCAAAAGTTTTTAGATGATCGTCAATCCAAGCGCGCCAAAGAAGCTGCCGAAAAAGCTGCTCAGGAGGCGTCGCTAAAAGCCGCAGAGGAAGCTGCTAAACTAGCAGCAGATGCAGCAAGGAACCAGCAACCAGGCAGCATGCTAGGCGCAGGTACTAGCTTGCCAAACAGGGTAACAACGCCAAAGTTGCCTACCATTGGTGTTGGTGACAAGGACATCGGCAAAGTGGGCAAGGTGGGCCAGGTCGATAAGATCAAGGATAAGGTGGATATCTCCAGCGAGGACCTCAAGATGATGCGGGAACTTGCTGAGATGAAGAACATCCAGAACAATGTCACTCTGCAACCGTCGATTAGCTTCGGCGATACACACGTCCGCAAGGAAAGCGATATTAATACCATCGTTGCACACATTACCGAGAAACTGGAGCAAGACATTGCTTCCTCGGTGGATGCTGCGTACACGTAAGGAGGGCTAGACATGCGAGTCTATGGTGTCGAGCTGAGCTTCAACAATAAAGAAGAAGTGCTCCAGCTGCCGATCAACCCTTCCGAAATGGAAGTTGATGAAACTGGCCGTGGAAACACGTATGATGTGGTCGGCCTCGGTGAGATCAACGTGATTAAGGATAGGCAGCTTACTACGTACAGCTTTAATGGTTTGTTTCCCGCGCAATGGTACCCGTTTGTAACAACGGATGACCTCTTACATCCGGTGGAATACATCAAGATGATTGAGAAGTGGATGACGACCAAACGGCCCATCCGTTTCATTTTTACTTCCGACACCTATGACATCAACACGCCAGCCAGTATAGAGTCCTTCACATGGAAAGAAGTAGCCGGCGGCGGTGGAGATATCGAGTATTCGCTTCAGCTTAAGAAATACGTGTTCTACGCGGCGCGGAAGATCGTCAAGGAATCCACCAATGGAGGTGGCCGCGTGCAGAAGAAGAAAACGGCGGCACGTCCAAATGACAAACAGCAGCCGAAGACGTACACCATGGTTGCCGGCGACAGCCTATGGAAAGTCGCACAGATGAAGCTCGGGAATGGAGCACGCTGGAAGGAAATCCAGCAGCTGAACGGAATCAAAGACGCCGAAATCAAACGGCTACCGATTGGGAAGGTGTTGAAGTTGCCATGAAGCTGGATGTGAAAATCTTGAATCGGCAGGGCACCGGTGGGGAGTGGGATGTCAGCGAAATCGTTGAGGGTTTAAGCTGGAAGACATCCCGGATCGGCAAGGCTGGCAGTGTTTCTTTCAAACTGGTGAAGGGATCCCCGTTTGAGTCGTCCGATTTTACGTACAACAACGGTGATATCGTTCGGGTTCGAGTGGATAAATCGAATATGTTTCATGGTTATATCTTCTCGATTGACGAAGGCAGGGATGAGGCCGTCACCATCACGGCATACGATCAGATTCGTTACTTGATGAATGTGGACACATACGTCTTTAAGGGCGTTACGGCAACGGAGATTCTGCAGCGGATCGCCAAGGACTTCGGCCTTAAGCTCGGCACCGTCGCGGATACTGGATACAAGATCCCGACGATGTCCGAGGATAGTCAGAAGCTGCTCGATATCGTCACTAAAGGAATTACGTTAACCTTCTCCAACACCGGCAGGGACTATTGCCTTTACGATGACTTCGGCGCGCTGTGTCTCCGGGGGATTAACGATGTACAGTTGGACTTGATCGTTGGAGATGGCAGCTTAATGTATGACTATGAAATCAAGCGTTCCATAGACAGCGATACGTATAACCAAATTAAGCTGTATAAGGATAACAAGGACACAGGTAATCGTGAGATTTATCTGGCCAAGGACAGTGTGAATATCAAACGCTGGGGCCTGCTGCAACTCTATCAAGGCGTGGACGAGGACATGAACAAGGCCCAAATCAATGCCCTGCTAAGTAAACTGGCCACGCTAAAAAACCGGGAAACGAAATCACTCAAGGTTAACGCTTTGGGTGATATTCGTGTGCGTGCCGGCATGCGTGTCCGAATCGTCATATCGGAGTACGGGGTTGATCAGGCCCTATTGGTCGATGAGTGTTCGCACGACTTCGATGGAGCTGCGCATACCATGTCATTGGATTTAAGGGTGGTGTAAGATGGCTGATCTACTGAATACGTTTAAAAAAGCTGCTGTTGCTGCCGTGGCTGCGGGGAATCCAACCTCGGTCATGTTCGGTACGGTGAGCAGTGCGAATCCGCTAGAGGTAATCGTTGATCAACGGTTTACCCTTCCTGCGGATTTTTTGGTTATTCCGGAATCGCTGATTCATTTTGAAATCGATTTTCACCATACCCACGAATACACGGATGACAGCGGAACCGGATCCAGCACGAAGCAAACCGAGCCTGCACTGCCGGTGAAGCCGATCGTCATCCGCCGCGGGCTGGAGGAAGGTGACAAACTGCTCATGCTTCGGGTCCAGGGCGGTCAGAAATACATTATTTTAGATAGGGTGGTGGACGCGTGATACCTGAAACGGACGAAAACCTGCTGGACGAGTCGCTGGAGGATCAGCCACAGCCCTCCTTGACCTGGCATATCGATTTTGATAAAGGGAGGATCATCGGTAAGACCGATGGCCTTATCGCCATCCAACAGGCCGTATTTAAGGTGTTCCAGACGGATCGGTTCTGGTATGACATTTACAGCTTCGACTACGGCCATGAGCTTACGTTGTTGCTTGGCAGCAGTCCGGAATTCGTACAATCCGAAGCAACACGGATGATTCAGGAGGCGCTGCTGCCGGATGACCGGATCGACTCCGTAGAAAACGTGGAAGCCGAAATAAACGGTGACCAGATCACCATCCGGTTCACGGTGGTCACGGTCTACGGCAGTTTTGAGCAGGAGGTGAGCCAAAATGTATGAGCACATGACCTATGACTTTATATTGCAGCGGATGCTTTCCCGGGTGCCGGATACGATCGACAAACGGGAGGGTAGCGTCATTTACGACGCCTGTTCGCCGGCAGCGGCCGAGCTGGCGCAAATGTATATCGAGTTGGATATAAACGATATCCTGTATTTTGCGGACACCGCGTCTGGCGAGTACCTCAGCCGTAGGACGGCCGAGTTCGGTGTGAACCGGGCCGGGGCGACGCCTGCCGAACGTAAGGGGCTGTTTTACAACTCCGCCAATGCGCTTATGGACGTGCCGCTTGGTAGCCGCTATTCAATTGGAGACCTGAGCTTTGTCGCCAAAGAAAAGATCAGCACCGGAACATATAAACTGTCCTGTGAGACACCAGGGACTGTCGGCAATGAGCAATTTGGAGCGCTTTTGCCGATCGATTACGTGGCGAACCTCTCAAGGGCAGTTTTGGCCGAAGTTCTAGTTCCTGGTGAGGATGAGGAGCCAGACGGCGAGCTCCGGCAGCGTTTTTATGCTGCTGTCAATGAGCCGGCCTTTGGTGGCAATGTCGCTGACTACAAGCAGCGGATCAACGCTATACCAGGCGTTGGGGCAACAAAGGTTTACCCGGTCTGGAAGGGCGGCGGAACCGTCAAATGCACCATTATTGCCGCGGACTGGGAACCGCCATCGACGACGCTCGTCAATGAGGTTCAGACCATTATGGATCCTACGGTTAACAGCGGGCAGGGAATCGGCCAGGCGCCGATCGATCATCAGGTTACGATCTTTGGCGTGACCGGGGTTACGATCAACGTCGAGACGACGCTGACACTGGCGGCCGGCATAACGCCCGGACAGGTCCAGGCAGATGTGGAGGCGGCGATCACATCCTACCTCCTTGAGCTTCGGCGGGATTGGGCCAATCAGCAGCAGCTGATCGTCCGGACTGCCCAGATCGATGCGCGTATACTGACGGTAACCGGCATCGAGGACGTTGCAAGCACGACGGTTAACGGATCGGCGGCCAACCTCACCCTCGAGGCAGACGAGGTGCCGCAGCCAGGGACGGTGACGATCCATGGCTGATCGGATCCTGATTCACCTGCCAGAGTATTACGGAAGTATCGAGGATTTTAAAGAACTGGCTGAAACCGAAACCATCGAGCTTAACCTGATGAGGGATGCGATTAATCAGCTCTTTGACGACCAGTTTGTAGAGACATCCGGCCTGCAGGCGATTAAACGGCGGGAGCAAATGCTAGATATCAAAGCGGACCCGACAACGGAGATCCTTGATTTTCGTCGGCGCCGGATCTTAAACCGGTACCAAACAAAGCCGCCGTTTACGATCCGTTACCTTCAGCAGCAGCTGGATATGCTCGTGGGTCCCGGGATGACAATCGTTTCGGTGGACTACGAAAACCGTGTGCTGACGGTGACGGCAAACATCGATAACGCTAGTGTATTCCGGGAAGTCCTTCACACCATCGAGACGATCAAGCCGGCCAACATGGTCTACCAGCAAAATACTGCGCTTGAAGGTGGGATTGAAATACAAAGCTATTTGAAGATGAAAGAAATGATTTGGAACTATAAGCTCGACGGTTCCTGGAAGCTCGGGGAAAAGCCATTTCTTTCTTATGGACCGGAGGTGTCTATTAAATGATAACAGCGGGACTTTTGCATGGTGTGGCGGAATACGTAAATAACCGTATCGCAAAGGTGGTCATTAACGGGACCTATACCATTACGGATTTTGAGGTTAAGGCTGTTACCGACAACGTGCTGGCACTTAATTACATTGTCCCGGTGGCGGAGGTTTCCTTGATCACACTTGTCGAGCTGAAAGACGCTTCCGACAATGTGCTGACATCTGATCCGGTTAATGTCCCGATTACAGCAGATCATTTGATGCTACAAACAATCGAGGTAAAGGAGGCGCAATAAATGGCGAGAACTGACTGGGATCCTGAAGATGAGGTTAAACCAGCGGATATGAATGAAATTGGACGGGAGATCAACGAACTAGAATTGAGAGCTACGGTTTGGCTTGGGACGACAGAGGGGTCCGGAACGGAATACACCGTGGATAGCGACAAAGTGTCGAGTTTGTTCGATGGGTTGCGAGTGTCTTTTCGGGCACATGTAGCCAGTGGAGCAAACCCCACCCTACAAATTAACGTCTTAGGCGCTGTACCACTGAAAAAACCTAATGGACGTGCGGTAAAACTTGATGCGGATGGAGTGTACACGGCAGTTTACTCAGCAGCGTCTTTTATCTTACAGGGTGAAGGGGGTGAATATGGTACGGCTACAGCGGCCGACGTATTAGCACCTAAAACGTTCGGGACGGACGAGGGAATAGTAACAGGAACCATACCAACACAAGGAAATCAGTTTAAATCCGGTTTATGGTCGAACCCAGACGGAGATGCCTTTGTAGATACTTACGTCAATATAGACGGTGGTTATTACCCGCCAGGAACGCAGATGACAATTCAGGCATACGATCCAAACCTTGATTCAAAAAACATCCGAGCGGGTGCTGAAGTTTTTGGTGTGGATGGGGACTCGAATGTGGTGGACACTTCCGACGCAACGTTAGGTGAGGTTCCGGGTCAGAAAGCTGATTATATGTTGATAAACAAAACGGCGTATGTAAAAGGGAAAAAACTAACGGGATCAATGCCGGACAATCGAAATCGGGTGTTCGATGCGGGGGTGCGTGTCGAGAATTTTCTTGGTGAACCTAGTTTCAAGGCTTATATTCCAGCAGGGGGGTTTGTCGATCCACGCACTTCATTATTCATTTCCGTCCCAACAATGATCCCATCGAACATCAGGTCAGGAGTTAAAATACTGGGCGTGACTGGAACAATGCCAGGCGGGTCAATATCGAGAATATCCAAAGGACAAGTAACGATGACAGGCAGCAACTCATATACCTCTCCAATCCCAGACGTGGATGTGAACAAAGCAGTGTTATTCTTTACTGTCACGGGATTGACGGACAAACCCCGACGGAATAAGGTTCGGGGGTTTATTAATGGGCCATCTTGGGTGAATTTCAGTGTTAATTATCCCCCAACCTCTACTACTCCTGTGACTGTGCAATATCAAGTGGTTGAGTACGAAAATGTAAAACAAATTATACGAGGAAGCGCAAACAGAGAGGTAGGTGCGGGAGCAACGGTCGTTAACCTTCCTACCCCTGTGACGGACATGACAAAGTGTTTTCTGGTTGGGTCATACGAAACAGACGCTGCCGAAGATTGGAATTGGGGTGTTGCTGATCCTCGTATTTGGTTTCTTACTGAGAGCACGATAGCTATTCAAGGTTCGATAGCTAACAAGCCGGGAGTAACGACATCAGAACTATGGCATTATCAGGTAGTCGAATACAACTAAGCCCCCATGCCTAGAGGGGCTTTTTTTCTCTTGGGTTTGGTTCTCGATCATTTCACAAAGACAGGGGGAAGAAGGGTGGACTGGACCGTGCTCACAGCAATCATTTCTGTCACCGCAGCCATCAGCGGCATCGTGCTTGGCTGGGTTGGCAAGACGAAGGCTTATAAGGCTGAGGTGGTACAAGAAGCCACAGCGGACGCATCGTTGCATACCGATGTGTCTTACATCAAGCGTGGTATCGATGACATTAAGGTAGACGTCCGTATCCAAGGACAGCGTATGGATGGTTTTGCCGAACGTTTGACTCGAGTCGAAGAGTCGGCCAAGCAAGCGCACAAACGAATTGATGAGATGAAAGAATAGGAGATGAATGTATATGGAATGGAACGTGATTTTTGAATTGATCGATCCTCGGCTGCTCATCGTAGTGGCGGCATGTTGGGTTGTTGGGTGGGTTATGAAGAAAACCCCAAGGGTTGCAAATTGGAGCATCGTCTATATTGTCATTGCCATTGCTGTGTGGCTCACTATTGGACTTCTCGGTTTTTCAGTTGAGGCTGTCATTCAGGGAATTCTCGCCGGCGCTTTTGCTGTGTTTGGTCACCAGGCAGTGAAACAGACAAGGGAAGGAATTGAGTCATGAAAAAGGTACGGATTGATGGCGGCCATGGTGGTAAGGATCCGGGAGCATGCGGGAACGGGCTACAAGAAAAGGATTTAGCTCTAACTCTTTCACTTGAAATCAAAAAGCAGCTGGAACGTGATTACATTGGAGTACAGGTAGAACTCTCTAGGTCATCAGATGTATTCCTTGAGCTCAAAGAGCGGACCGACGCGGCCAACAAAGCCGATGCGGACCTCCTAGTTTCCATCCATTGCAATGCCGGCGGCGGGGCTGGTGGCTTTGAGTCTTTCCGGTATACTAATGCTTCAACTGCTTCACGGTCCCTGCAAAACGTGCTCCACACCGAGATCATGACAGCCTTGAAGCCATTCAATGTAATTGATCGTGGCCAGAAGGCAGCGAATCTGCACATGTGTCGTGAATCTAAGATGCCTGCCGTCCTGACTGAAAACCTTTTTATCGATGTTGCTGCTGATGCGGCAAAGCTTAAACGTCAGGAAGTCATTGATGCTTTGATTGCCGGGCATGTCGCCGGAATCGCGAAATACTTAGGCCTTAAAAAGAAGGGGAGTGCAGCTACGGTGAGCGACAAGGTAAATGTCATCGTAAACGGCAAGCAAATAAAAGACGGTAAGCTAATGGACGGAGTGACCTATGTACCTCTCCGGGCTGTTGGCGAGGCACTGGGGGCAAAAATAGGCTGGGATAATAAGACTAAAATAGCTACAGTTATAACCAAATAAGCTCTATAGATGATTTTAACTGGGATTAGTGTAATGTAAAACACCCCGTTAGTTGATACTAATGGGGTGTTTTTTTCTGTTTGACAACCTATGACCATGTGCTAAACTTGTTTAAGTTATATTTTTCTATTTACTGAATGGAGGTGCAATTATGAAAACTAAGGATATCGATATCCGGAGATCTCTTCATTTTTCACTCCATAATGAACACAAGGATGAGCCGGATACTTTGATCTTGGATGAGCTTGCTCTTTGCCAAGGTGATGCTCGAATAGATGTTGCTGTTGTAAATGGAGCAATAAATGGCTATGAGATCAAAAGTGAAAGTGATACCCTTTCAAGGCTGCCAATTCAGTCATCCTTCTATAATAAAGTCTTCGATAATGTGACGATATTAACTGCCTCAAAATTTGTAGATGGTATAAAAGATATTATTCCTGAATGGTGGGGTATTACACAGGCGGAGAAAGAAGAGGACGGCATGGTCCATTTTTTTGTTCTAAGAGAGCCTCAAAAAAATCAAGAAGTAGATGCACTTTCTGTAGCACAGCTTTTATGGAGAGATGAAGCTCTATTGATACTAAAAGAAAAAGGCTTGCAAAAGGGTTTAATGAGCAAGCCTCGAAACGTTCTTTGGGATGCATTGGCAAAAAACTTACCTCTTAATGTACTGCAGAATGAAGTGCGTAAAGCTCTTAAGGCAAGGACACACTGGAGAGTTCATTGACTACATAAGTTAAATGATGATTGGTCCCGGATTTGCGCCAACTGGTTGCATTGCCGGGACCATCATTATTGCTAGCGACTTCTCGTATGTACAAGTCCCCGGCGCTGAATCCATGACCTGAATATTCCGGATGCGAAACAACTTGGTTGGCTAATTGATAATACTGGGTTCCTCCGTATCTTTTAATCATGCGACCTTTAAAAATGATGTATTTATCAGCTGCGGTATATCGAATGTTTGCACTCATGTTGATGAAGCGAGGATCAGCTTCAAATGGTGCGGGATTGGATATCCCATAATCTCCATAAGACGGGATTCTACCAATTGATGATGAGTGTAGCCTCCTCCATATTAACCTTTCTGTTCTTTCGATTGTATCTATTGAGTTAGATCCAACAGCCGATAAATCGCTAGGAAACGATGTCCCAATAAGCACAAGGTTCCTCCATTGATGTAGATAAGGGGTAGAGTTAATAATGCTTGTTAGAAATAAAAAAGTCCTAGTTTGATCATTAGGATTTACATATTCATAATCAAGTACTAAATCTACCTCAGCAGGGCTTACAGTTAGTTCGTTTAACAAATTATCAATATTCGCCTGTATGTCTGAGAAGTCGTCCTCTTTTAATCTAAAACAAATTCCGTTTCTATCTTGACCATGAGCTGATCTGATCTCATTTTGGTAAGCCTGGTCCCGTGAACTGCTAGTAACTGGTATCACATTTATATTACGGGCTCTAGCTTCTTCTAGGACAAAATTTAGAGGGTGTTGACCATTTTGTAATCGATCAGTGGCTTCTATATAATTCAGATCAACAAAAACAGGATAATCTTCTAATCCCCATGATTTCTCAAGTGACTCTCCTACTTTAGATAGATGTTCGTCAATCGTTTTCTTAGGTACTTCATTTTCGAAATCCCAGTCAATTGGAGGAATTTCTATCATTGGAGTTAAATCTTGTTTTACAGATATTTCCAATTCCTCAATAGCCTTCTGCTCTCCTTGCTTCCACTTTAAAACAGGCGTGTACTTGATCTCCCTTTGCATATTAACCTCCTGATATCTTCATCGGCTGAAGTATTAGTCCTAGGTCTTATGTCTTATGTTTTTAATATTACACCATATGCCCTGGTTTGGCGATATGTGGAAAATTAAATATGACCTTACCGGTTAGGTGGTATTGGGTCTTCGTTCCAAATTCATTCATACAGATTCATTTAAACTTCGTTATTTAGTCGGAAAACCTATGATCCTCATTACATGATTTATATCATTTAAAGGTAAAGATACGACCTCATTTTTTGTATAAATTTTCACTCTCCCTGGATCAGTAGAATGTTTAGGTAGGCCCACTGTTATATTCCCGTCTTTTGTCTTGACACTTACCTGTTGGTGTTTTTCTATAGCAATCATTAGTTCCTTTAACATGTGTTTCTCCTCCTTTTGATTTATCTATTGATTATTTCGGTCTAACCTTTGCAATATAGTAATCCGATAGCATCGGTAAAAGGACCCTGCCGCTTAATTGCATGCAAGGTCCTTTTTTTATTTCAACTCATTTTCTCATTTTATGAATTCCGTTAATACTGGCGTTCGCAACATCCCCGATTTGAACCAGTTTCTAAATTTCACCCGCCCCCGGGTAACTGGCGTCAAATGCACAAAATTTTTGTCCTCGCCTATTACAAGGGATTGACTCTTCGAATAAAACTCTTTTCGAACTGCTTGTGTTACGTACTCCACAATTCCAGCTGGACGAAGCTGCCCGGACTCATCAGGGACAGCGGCGAGCCATCCGAATTCGTCCTTACGATACCCAGTTATGATCACGTCCGTATAAGACCAATTAATGACCTTCTGCCAGGCTGTCGATCGGCGGCTTACATAAAGGCTATTCTTTCGCTTGCCGACCATCCCTTCAAGCTTTCGGGATACCATCTGTTCAAACAACGCCTCTCCCACACCTTCGACGAAGGGAATGATGCCAAATTTCTGATTTGGCATTTTTATGCCGGCAAGGATCTCTTTGCGCTTCAGCAATGGCATCTTCCGAAGGTCTTGCCCTTTGTATTGCAATATGTCGAACACAACAAACGTAACTGGAGAAGACATGACCAGCTGTTTGATGCGTTGGTCCTTACTTGCTTTAAACCGGATCATGACTTCCTCAAAATCCACGCCGTCGGGCCCGGCACATGCCACTTCACCATCCAGAAGAATGTCATCATCAAACGGAACCAATAATTCAGGGTATTGTTGAGTACATTCTGTCTCATGACGAGTATAGAGTCGGATCCGACCGGACTTTTGGGAGAAAAGGAGCCTGTGTCCGTCAATCTTTGGTTCAAAGATATAATGGGGATCGGAAAACGGAGCTGGCGCTGTTGCGAGTAACATCGGATCAATAAACATAAAAACACCTCTAATCAATTATACAGCTAGTTAGTAAGGTAAAGAGAAGTGTTTTATTCTATTATATGAATATTCTATCAATTATGAAAAATAATTTATTAGAATCCATAGACATCTTTTATATACATATATTACTATATAAAGGTAATTAAACACTATAAATGGGAGGGAGTAACAATGAAGAAAAGAAGAGTATTAAGTATTTTGTTTTCTCTGACACTAGTAGCTGGTTTATTTTCTGGGGTAGCGTCTGCAGAAGAAGTAAAAGAAAGTCCTAAGGCTGTTGTTAAGGAGACTATTCTGTCACCGGTCGAAAAGAATGAGAGTTTGAAGGTGACCATTCAACAACTTTCTGATGGAACACAGAGAAGGATTTTTAGTGGCTCAGGTAATGCTGCTGATAACCCAGTTCGATTAGACATTAAAGTGAACTCCGAGAATAATACATATAACGTTATTAGAACTGACCTGTCTAATGACCCCAGATACCAAAAAACGATTGAGCCTTTCGCTCCTTTGTGGAACAAGCAAATTAAGTTGTTAACAAAAGATCCCGCGAATTGGGATATTGTCTATACAAAAGCTCTGCTATACTGGTATTCACAGAATGGGTATCCTGCGTATAGTACTGGCGGATCTGCAACTTGGGCTGTTAAAAATTCTCCACTCGAAACTAATTGGTACGTTGATCTTGAACAATCATGGAGAAATGATAGGCAAGATGGCACTGCAGTAGGACAAGCAGCGTATGGTAGTTTTCATAATTATGATTTTGGTGACCATAATAAAGGAACATGGGTTACTCACAATGTCTACGTTTGGGGAGAAAACAATGCTGCTTTTGACTATGATGCGATTCAGGACATAACTGGCGAAGGCGAACTATTGTTGTGGAGTACAATCGAAATATATTAAGTGAAATTGACCGACTACCTACTATGGGTAGTCGGTTTCTTAAAGTTCATTAAGATGAAGCTAACAGATAACAACACGATTATAATCCACGTATATCTATATACTCCATTTCCCCCAGAGAAATAAAGAACTACAGGTAATAACCAAACTATAGAAATTAGCATGAGTCCTCTTCTACGTACTATGGCTGAAAAAACTGCCAAACAACCAGGGATAAACAACATAAAGAGTAAGATCGTAATAGTACCCCAATTCAACATTTCGGTAGGACTGAAAAAACAAACGATAATATAAATCACAACGCTACACAATCCACCGAAAACTCCTAGCAACTTATCAATAAACATTAACTTCCTCCTCTCTTGAGGTAAAAGAGCTTTCTTCCATTCTAATTGATATGTTTTTACAGGTCAGTATAAATTTATAATATTTAATTTTCACTATTGTACACTATACCTTTGCTTCGGCAAAGAATTACGTGCGCTGTATTTCTCATCCATACTTAGTTCGTGTGATTTTATCGAATTATGATTATTAGGTTTCCTCTTGTTGTATGACTGAATCAACACTCCAGTCGCAATTTTCTCCTATACGAAACATCGCATGAAAAACTCCGTAAGCCGCCGGGATCAAGCAAATTATACTACCTAACGAAGTATCTTGCTTGTTCTGATCGTTTCTCTTCAGGTTTTTGGATTGAGCAGTCTTATCGACAAACCGATACTCCAATGCGGTCAGGTTAAGCGCTCCTGCTTTGCGCGATACTCTCCGTCTGGATTGAACTTTCCGCCAAACATAACACGTATTCATTGTTACGCGGACGGTGATAAGGTATAACCCATTTCATTACATTAATTTTACATTGATAAAAGAACGGGTGTTCGCATATAATACAAACAAATGTTCCTGTTTTATCGAAGGAGGGGTATGGATTGAAGTCACGGCAGCGTGTTGTTATGTTGGTGGACTGCCAATCTTTTTATGCCAGTGTGGAAAAAGCCGAGCATCCGGAATATAAAAACCGTCCTTTGGTGGTTGCTGGTGATCCAGAAAGGCGCTCAGGCGTTGTTCTGGCTGCATGCCCTATAGCCAAATCCAAAGGGGTTAAGACGGAGGATAGACTGGGTGAAGCTTATGCAAAGTGCCCTGAGCTTGTAGTGATACGACCACGCATGCAGAGGTATATTGATGTGGCGATGCTCATCACGGACATTTACAAGCAGTATACCGACCTTGTAGAAACGTTCAGTATTGATGAGCAGTTTTTGGACGTAACTGGGTCTATGCATCTCCATGCTGACACTCCTGAGGAATTGGCTCATCTGATCCAAACACATGTCAAGGCGGCGACAGGGGTATATATTCGCTTCGGGATTGCTGAGAACAAGATACTTGCGAAGACTGCTTGTGACAATTACGCCAAGAAAAATCCATCCGGTATATACACTCTCACAAAAGAGATGTTGCCTGAAACATTATGGAAGCTTCCGGTGAGCGAAATGTACATGGTGGGACGCCGGATGACTCGTCACTTCACCGTGATGGGATTGCCTACGATCGGAAGTATAGCTCAGACGCCTCTTGGAAAGCTCAAGCAGATGATGCGGCGCAAGTTTGGAAAAAACTCAGACATCCAGGCCGAGTTATACTGGAGGATCGCAAACGGCATCGATGACAGCCCTGTACTGCCGGGGACGCACCAGGTCGCTCCTAAATCCGTCGGCCACATGATGACCTTGCCGCGGGATTACGGCACCATCGAAGAGATTAAGGTCGTGCTGCTAGAACTAACAGAGTTGGTTTGTCAGCGTTGCAGGTCACTTGGTTTCATGGGTCAAGTTGTATCGGTCGGGTGTATGGGAGCAGACTTTGATCGCCCCACCGGCTTCTCCAGGCAAATGAAGATGGAGGACCCATCTAACATCACTATGCAAGTTTACCGCTGGGCCTCCAAGCTGCTGGAAGAGCATTGGGATGGCTTGCCGATCCGGCGGGTTGGCATTAGCTTGACGCAGCTCACTCCCGATAACGAATACCAGATGTCTCTGTTTGATACTGGCCGTGAGAAACAAATGGCATTAGAACGGACAACTGATGCTCTAAAAAACAAATATGGAAATTCAATTTTGATTCGGGCGGTCTCAATGACGGCAGCGGGTCAGGCACTCGATCGATCGGCTAAGATAGGAGGTCATTATAAATGACAACAACACGAAAAAAACTGGAGGGTAACGGCCTTTGGGAGTCAAGTCGTATGATGCTGCCTGAACATAAGGAGACAATAATTCGTCGGCAGCTCGAAGAGGGGAGAAAAGACCGTCCAACGCTTGATCCGCAGGAAATGGAATTGATTGAACAAGCGTTGGCCGAGTCTTTTCATGAACACCGTGTAGTTACAGTAAGACTGTTTGATGAGTATGAAGATACAGAGTTAACGGGTATTGTCGTGCTGATCCACACGTTCAGACGGGAGATCAAATTGTCTATGGCTGAAGGTGACTGGCAATGGATTAAGATCGATGAAATAATATCAGTTGGATGATGTTTTACAATAGCAAATGAAAAACAGTGTATAAGTCTACATAAAAACAGCTCAATTATGAGCTGTTTTTATTATGGACATTATTCACGAATTTGTTTTGCGATATCCATCAATTCTTCAAGCGAGGCCGTATTAGCTGAAATAGTAAAGAGGTGATCATCAGAGATCAAATGTACAACTTTTCTCACTTCCCCATCAACATACAATGCTTTAAGACCATTAACCTCTGTTAATTCAGAAGTCTCAGGGTAATAATCTGTCTTCAGGCTCTCAATAGCATCTGACACTCCCATATTTGCATCGACTTGATTTATACGAATCTCATCACCATCTGTGGTTGTTAATAAGGATCTAAGGTGAAGTCCATACTCCCTTTGCAACGCTTGAATATTTTGTTTAGTTAGTCCCAAGGAACTGAGTAATGCAGCAGCATTATCTTTTAAAAGCGGAATATGTATATCTGCCTCCGGTACATCAGCTAAATCGATATTTTCAGGATCCTGAACGCCAGGGCCCACTGTTGTTTCTGGCTTTATTTCAAACGTTTCTTGGTCTGGCGATGAAGTTTCAAGCACATGACTTTCCTCATTTTGCTGTGGTTCTAAAGACGACGCAACAACCGGAATAACGGTTTGTTCAGCACCAGCAGCGTAAGAATAGTATGCAAACCCTCCGCCACCAAGAACAAGCGCACAAGCTAAGGCCGTAACAGCAACTTGTTTTTTCATTTTTTGATCATCCTTTTGTTCTGTATTTTTACTCTCATATATAAAACCCCACAGAAACAAAAAGGTTGGAAATTAAAATAGCATTACTGGATTTCAATTCTTTGGAGGGTTGTAAAGAACTGTGATTTTGTATATGCTTTTTGTGAGAAAAGTAAGTCTTTCGAAAGTCACAAATTGCTAACGCAATTGCTAACAAAAACTTAAAAACACAGGAAAACATGTGCAGATCTAAACCTATATATAATGAAGAAATTAAACAGGCTATACCCCACAAAAACGTTTCCCTTAGCTCAGTTGGTTAGAGCGGTCGGCTCATAACCGACTGGTCGGGGGTTCGAGTCCCTCAGGGCCCACTTTATGAAAACCCTTGCGATGCAAGGGTTTTTTGCTGTTTACAGGACTGTTTAGACCGAACGATATGAGATTTTATGATAAGGTCGGATTGCTGCTGAAGGCATCTAAGCTTATCGGTTTATTTTTAGAAAAATTGCCCATACATAAGATATACGGTAGAAAGGAGGGTATGGGCCTTCATGCTAGAGCACATGGTTATTTTACTTCGTAGTATATCAGCATTCGTCATTTTGTTGATTATTACGCGGTTTTTGGGCAAACAAACGTTGTCTAACATGAATTTTCATGAATTTGTTACGGCCGTGATATTAGGGCAATTGCTGCGAACTTTGCTTTCAATGAAAAAATGGAAGTCATACACCTGCTAATCTCGCTTGCCGTATTTACATTTACATCATATTTTTTATCAAAGATCGTGGTGAAGAATCGTAAATTCCGCATGTGGGCTGAAGGGACGCCGAGCGTAGTTATAGAAGGTGGCAAGATCCTGGAAGAGAATCTAAGGAAAAATAAGTTAACTTTAGATACGATCAATCAGATGTTGCGGCAAAAGGATATATTTGACATCTCGGAAGTGGAGTACGGCGTATTAGAGATCAATGGAAAGATATCTGTAATGAAGAAAAAGGAATACCAGAATGTAACTTTAAAAGATATGAAAAAGGGCTTGAAAGGGAATCAGCAGTTTCCGATTGAGCTTATCATGGATGGCCAACTTTTAGAAAATAATCTAAAAATTAATGATCTGTCCCCAGAGTGGATTAAAGAAAAATTAAAAGTCCGGAACAAAGAAATTGCAGATGTTTTTTATGCAGTGAAAGGAACCTACGGTCAGCTGTACATCGATCTGTATCGGGATAAAATACAGCATCCCGTTGATGTAGAGTAATGACGCATCACATACAGCCGGAATTTATATAATAGGAGAAGCTAAAACCCTTGCGATGCAAGGGTTTTTTGCTGTTTACAAGACGGTTTGGCAGACGCCTGAAGGCACTGAAAGCATGGGTAATACCCTTAGCATTAGCACAATCTGATCATGATTGCCGAAATGTCCAGACTAAGACCGTCTATGTACATAAACTGTACCATTCCACAAAGCAAGGAGGTTAAATCGGTGAGCTGCGAAAAAGGTGGTTACAACGGATACGGTAGTCCAGTAGGAACTGTTCTGGTTTTATTCATTCTCCTGGTTATTATCTTGGGAACGTTTTGGATATAACGAAGCTCCTTAATGAAGCATTCATTCATTGATTTAATTTAATTTATCAAATTACGATACTGCACCCATGTGGTATCCCCAATTACGATAAACGGGGACGGCAACTTACCGTCCCCGTTTTTAGCATTTTTCATTGTACATAAACTGAACATTAAACAACGACACCCGTGAGAAAATTGAGTGATTGTGACTAATCTATTGTCCATATCCATTAATTCGCTGGACTCATATATATGTTAAGGATTTCGTTGATAAAAAGGAGGAAGCACAATGCACAAAAGCACAGTATCAGGAAAGGCAAAAAATACGGTCAAACAACAAAAGCCTAGAAGACATAGCGGAATCTGGGCGGGTAGCGTTGCAAAAGCAATGAGAACGATGATTGCCGCACAGAGATCATTGAATGCACAAAATCCGGTTGTTATTAGCCAACGAACTAGAAGAATAAGTACGAATCGAAATTGGGTAAATGCACTAGAAATCGAGCGAAATCCGGCATGGGTTGCGCCGCAAGCTGGTGAATCGTACGTTTGGGGAAGAAATGACCCTAACGGTCCTGCTGCCGTGGTCGCCAGAAGATTTACGATTAGAGACAATATTGAGAGAGCCAGCTTGTTCCTGTCCGTGGATAACTTTGCCATCGTTTTAATCAATGGACGGCCGGTCGTTATCGACAACCCGCAGGGCAATGTTTCATTCTTTAATCCGGGAAGAACTTTTAATATCAGACGCTTCCTTCGGAGAGGTACAAACGATATCGTGATCGCCGCTTTTAACTTCCCGTCCAATGCAAACAGAAGCGGAGATAATCCAGCTGGCGTCCTTGCCCGTATCGAGATTGAACTAGAAGATTAGTCCGGTAGTAGCTCAAAGCATCCACCGGCTGAGAAGCGGCCGGTCGAGCGCGGCAATGAGCTCCTTTCGCTATATTAGCATTCCATCATAACGGAACCGCGGGGAGTTTTCATTCTTCCCCCGATTCCGGATGTGATCGTTGCTTTTTTTTGCGTTTACTTAATTGCTTTGCGATGGTGTATCCGATAAGGTATGCAGCAGAAGAGGTGTTTCCGTCGACTGTATATGGAACTAAGGACGCATCTGCAACGATCAAATCTTGAACTCCGTGTACCTTTCCTTTACGGTTAACGACTCCTCCTTCGGATAAAGGAGCCATCCGCAGAAATCCTTGCTGATGGTGATTGTGATCGAAATTTTCCTTAATAAATTCCTCAAGCCTGTCATCGTCATCGATAATATCAAATGTAGGGGATACGAGACGATATGAAGAATCAATCTGTTCCAACTCTATGGCAATATCTTTGATATACGTTCTATAAATTCTTTTTACCGCCTCCATGTCGTCCGGATTTGAGAGAAAACCCTCATCTGCCAATACGATATTCAGCGGATCTTTGCTTTGTATGCGGATCGTCCCATTGCTCTTGGGTCGCAAGTACAGAATCGCTATTGTCAATTCTTCATCGGATCCAATGCCAACGAGTTGAACAGCCCGCTCATCCGGATCGATACCAGATGGATCTGGCAAGAAAGCTCCTCCCGTATACAGAGCGTTGGGGTCTAAGGGAGGGAGGGGACGATCTTGTGAATTGGTAGCAAATACTGCGAAATTTAACGTATGGTTTTTTAACCTTTGCCCTACGTTTGGATTGTCGAAGATGACAGGGATTCCAGCCTTTTTCAGCATTTTGGCGGGTCCGATTCCTGACAACATCAACAACTGAGGGCTGTTGATCCCCGCCGAAATAATAACCTTTTTACGGGAATATGCATAGCAGCACTTGCCATCCTTCAAATATTCAACGCCAATGGCCCGCTTGCCGGAGAAAAGAATACGGAGAACCGTTGTTCGAAACTTCACAGTTAGTTTTCTGTTATTCACTCCCCGACCTGTTGCCGTCATAATATCGCGAGACAGGAAGGCCGTGGAGGAGCTCTCCCTGCGACCATCAGGCTGTTGGTATAATTGCCAACGGGTGAACGGTCCCATGGGAGTATTCGGATCATTATAGTCAAGAATGGTCGGATAACCTGTTGCCCGCTCGATCGCAGTTGTCAGCTTGTGAGCCATCGGCGTTGGAGTTTCGGGTGCTTGCCGAATGTTAATTCTTCCTCGATACCCGTGTGCATTGATATCTGTGGTTTCTCCGTTATAATTCTCCAATGCTTTGAATCGTCGAATCGCTTTATCAGGTGACCATAGAGGTCCAAGCAGCCGTTCCCACTTTCGGAGCACGGCGGATGTCGGTCTAACATATTGTTCTCCGTTGATTGAGGAACCGCCTCCCGAGAGTCGACCTGTTGTCCATTCGAATGCGCGTTCATCAAGTTCCTCTTGGGGGATGCCTTCTCCCTGCCAAAAGTAATTCGGAAAGAAACTTTCTTCCAATTCAAGTGCAAAGGTTGAATCCTTAATCGGTTTGTCTTTGTCATGGTTTCCGCCCGATTCTAAAACAAGCACGGAGGTTCGCATGTCGTCAGTAAGTGTCTTCGCAATCACGGCCCCAGCAGGACCTGTGCCTACAACGATGTAATCATAAGTTGATTTTTTCTCCATTAAAGCACTCCTTTTGGAAATGAACTAATTCAGAATATTAATTTGCTCTGACAACTGTGCCTAATTCCGCAATATGATCATGATTCAAGTGGGGCTCAAATCCAGAGGAGCCTAAAAGATCCATCAGAGGACCCGATCAACGAGATTTGTAATCGGGAGCAACTTACGGTACATTTTAATGGAGTCGTTAGGGACATGTACTTCCAAACGCTGAGGCTGCTGGTGGGATGCAGCTCATTTTCTTACATAGGATGGGGGATCAAGGTGTCAGAGTGGGTATTGAATCAGTCCTGGGGACTGCCCGTGTTGCTTGCCTTCTTAGTGATCGTATTCGTATTCGAGTCAAGGAAAGCTTTTAAGGCATATCAAGAAAAAAGACGTTTTGAACTGGGATGGGCCCTATTGTTTGCGCTGGTGGCTTTATTGGCGATTATTGTCCTGGTGGCTTATTAATACATAACAACAACGAAACCTAAAGACCCTGCCGGAAGTTTCCGGCAGGGTCTTGTGCTGTCATTGTCTAAGACGAGAGAGTATGTTGTTTCAGCGTATGATTACCGCTCATTCGTGACAGCTTCCGTAGCAGCCCAGGCTCTGCCGGCACGCATGGCCAAGAAAAAGCAGAGGATGAGGACGATCGATGCAGAGATGTATGGGAAGTTGATGTCCAAATCAAACAGATAACCTGCGATAAGGGGCCCCGCGATGTTCCCCAGACTGGTATAAGCCGAGTTCAGGCCGGCGACGTAGCCTTGCTGATCCTTTGCCAGCTTGGACATTTGCGTGCCGATGGCAGGACGCAGGATGTCGATCGACAGGAAGACAAGGAACGTCACAAGGAAGATTAGCCAATATTTATGCACAAACAGCGTTAACAGAATGCAGATTCCCGCTGTGAGCAAGCTGAGCGTAATGACCCTTTTCTCGCCGAACCGGTTCAGGATCCAGCCGAATATCGTTGCCTGCACGACAGCGCCCGCAATGGAGCCAAACGTAATGATCATGGCGATATCTTTAGGGGTGAATCCGAATTTATGATCCACGAACAGGCCGAACACCGTTTCATAATTGGCAAGACCGAACGACAGAACAAATACGATGATCAGACTAAGGAAATACGGCTCCCTGAACGAACGGGCCAGCTGGACCGCCAGGCTCTCCTGTTTCCGTCCCAGCACGGTAGGTGCTTCTTGCTTGGCTGATGATTCCGGAAGCAGCAGCAGCGTCACCAAAGCGGCAATGCCCCCGGCTACGGCTGCAGCGTAGAAAGGAACACGAATGCCAAACTCGGCGATGAACCCCCCGATGCCGGGTCCGATAATGAAGCCTGTCGTAATCGCTGCATTAATGAATCCCATGCCCCGGGCACGTTCCTCGTTGGAAGTGACGTCAGCCGTATAGGCCATGACGGCGGGCATGATGAGGGCGGCGCCGATGCCGCCAAGCATTCTTGCCGCGAACAACAGCGTCGGCGTGCTGGCCGCTCCGAATAACCATTCCGATATGGCGAATACAATCATGCCGGAGATGATGATTTTTTTGCGGCCCATGATATCGGACAATCTCCCCGCAAGCGGAGAGAATAGCAGCTGCGTTAATGAAAAGGCGGCAACGAGCATGCCCACCGTGCTTCCGCTGATATGCAGCTCCGTCATATAGGTAGGCATAATGGGGATGACAAGCCCGATGCCGGTGAAAACTAAAAATATATTGAACATGAGGAGCAGAATGGCTCCATTGTTTCGCAATAGTAATGACATGATGATTCCTCCAAAGATAAACAACGATTTAATGATGGTGTACGGTTTTCTTTCTATACTGAACGTTCGGTTTATAATAGAGCATAAAAAAGAGAACGTGTCATTTACGATTTCTTTTCGATGCCGTGCAGGAATACTTGAATGGCCGTATGATAAAGGGCAAGCGGATTTTTTACCTTCGTAATGCGGGACATCTGGCTTAAGCCCACGATGAGGCTTTCAAAAATGAGGGAGAGCTGCTCCACGTTATGATTCTCAAACTCCCCTTGATCAATCCCTTGCTGCAGCAACTTCTGATTGAATTCCAGGTGGCTTCGGATAATCCGGACGATTCGCTGCTCTACTTCCTCGGACACGTCTCCATTGTTGTTCATGAATTCGTCCAGAGCTTTGGAGAAGGGGTGGTTCAGATCATCAAACACCAGTTGGTCGGCAATTCCGTACAATTTATCAACGGTTGTGGTGTATTGCTGCTCCTTACTGCTCCATTTCTGTTCCCACTCGAGGTCCCATTCCTCGATCAAATACAGAAACAGCCCTTCCTTGCTTTTAAAGTGATAATAGATATTCCCTTTGCTGCTGCCGGTGGCTTCGACGATTTCCTCGATCGACGTTGATTTGTATCCCTTCTGCATAAATAGCGCCTTGGCGGCTTCGGCAATGCGTCGCTTGGTATCTTCGGTTTGTTGTTGTTTTTTGTTCACGCATGCACCCCCTTATCCCCTAGGCTATCGTCAAAATTGTATATACTGAACGTTCGTTCTGTATCTTAACAAATGGGTTTAAAATATTCAAGTGAAAATTCTATCCGGCGCTCCGGGATCGAAGCCTGCCTAAAAAAATAACCGTTACCTCCAAAAGGCAGCGGTCATTGTCTTACATGCGAACGGCTTATTAATGGTTGACTTCGATGAACTTGCGTGATTTCTCATGGTAGGACATCAGCTCGGATACGGTAACAAATGAATAACCCCTTTTTTGCAGCTCCGGCAAAATCATCTTCAGGGCTTCAACCGTCTGCGTACTGCTGGGTACAAAATCGTGCATAAGTACGATGTCGCCGTTCCGGGCGTTATCCAGTACCTTTCGGACGATGCGGTTGACGCCGGGCTTTCGCCAGTCGAGGGTATCCTGGTGCCATGACCACAATACGGTCAGCATGCCCAAATCCTTGCTCGTCCTCACAATGGCTTCATTATAGCTGCCCCCGGGCGGGCGGAACAGTACGGTCTTCATGCCGGTGGCTTGATAGATCGCATCCTGCGTTTGATTCAGTTCACTTGATAACTTCGTGACGTTAATATTGTGAAAGGGCGGATGCGTATAGGAGTGGTTGCCGATTTCATGTCCTTCCTGCAGCTCCCGTGCGACGATGTCGGGATGTTTCTCCACCCGGCTGCCTACAACGAAGAAGGTGGCTTTAGCGTCATACCGCTTTAACAGATCCAGAATTTGAACGGTATTATGCTCGTCCGGGCCGTCGTCAAAAGTGAGGGCGATCACCTTGTTCTGCGTGGGCACTTCCCACACGATCTCGCCGCGCTCCTCATAATAATCTCTGCCTTTGGAGGCGGAAGGCGCGTGCTCCGCATGCACATGGCCGGGATAACCAAGAATCAGCGCAAGGGCAAGCAATGAGAAGGCTGAGCATGTTCGTTTTTTCATGTCGATGGGTTTCCTTTTCTTCTGTTGTTCTAGTCTCCGCATGTAAGCACGCGAGCTTCATTTAGGATGCACGGTAACCGAGAAATTATTCTATAGGAAGCTCCAGCTGGGAAAGCACGCGCGCCGATTGCGAAGGAGCCCCTTGATTTGCTGTCAGTACCTACAAGCAGAGCGATGGCGCTAGTTCATCGAGATGAATGCTTGGCCCGGGGTGATGCGAAAAATTATGAGTTTCATATATTGACATCATATGGTTGTACATGGTATTATCGATTTTGTCGCTAAGACGAAATGTGCACACCTAGATTTCGGGATGATCTCGCAAAATATTGCGAATTCCACGCGTACCTTCGGGCTTTTCAAGTGAACGTGAACGACGCTAGGAACATGCGCGGATACAATATGCCGGGGTGGCGGAATTGGCAGACGCACAGGACTTAAAATCCTGCGGTAGGTGACTACCGTACGGGTTCGACCCCCGTCCTCGGCATTATAACGGCGTCTGGTATGATGCAAAATAAGTCGGCCCCTGTATGGGTGCCGGCTTATTTTTTAAATCGACGCAAATTCATCAGCGGGCGTTGTTCCTGCAGACCTAAGCGGAAGATGCCGCGTCCCGATTAAAGTGATCGCATTTCTTTTATGATTCCATGCTGACCTGCGTGAGGAGAAGGGAGAGGAGACATGCGGATGTTTAACAATGATTGGGACCTTATCCTGCAGGGAGAAGTGGATAAGCCTTATTTTCAAGCTTTGTTGGAACGGGTGGAAGAAGAGTACCGGCGCAGTACGGTGTATCCTCCTAAGGAAGATATATTTCGGGCTCTGCAGCAAACATCGTACCAATCGACGAAGGTCGTTATTTTGGGGCAAGACCCTTATCACGGTCGCCGGCAGGCGCAGGGACTGAGTTTCTCCGTCTCGCCCGGGGTTGCGATTCCTCCGTCTTTACGCAATATACATAAGGAGCTTTCATCGGACTGGGGATTTCGGCCCCGAATCATGGATCCTTGCAATCATGGGCGGACCAGGGAGTTCTGCTGCTCAATGCTGTGCTGACGGTTCGCGAGGGCGAGCCGAACTCGCATAAAGGCATCGGGTGGGAGACCTTCACCGATAAGGTCATCTCGAAACTGAATGAACGTGAAAGGCCCATGGTGTTTATATTATGGGGCAGTTATGCACAGAAGAAAGGTTCCTTCATAGACCGAAGCCGTCACAAGGTGCTTGAGTCCAGTCATCCGAGCCCGTTTGCAGCGCACAAAGGATTCTTCGGCAGCCGTCCATTTTCAGCATCGAATGCTTTTTTAATGCAAGAGGGTATGGATCCGGTGAAGTGGGACATCCCGAACACGCCGGACGATGGAGATGAATAATCCGCGAGAGGTGACCTTCATGAAGCATTGGATTGGTCGTCATGTTGTCATTCAGCGTCTAGACGGGGCGAAAAGCACGGTTGAAGGTGTGCTGAAAGGGTGGGATCCCGTTCAGGAAAAAGTGGTTCTAGGCCCGGGCGAGCTTATCATTCCGTTTCGAGCCATTCATAGAATTATGCCGAGGAACTCCTATCCGGCCCTGAACTCCATCGGTTATATCGTGAGTCATACCATTCAATTCGATAATGCCGTTTATTTTGGATCCTGCGTCATGGTATGGAGGGGCAACCAGCTGGTGTCTTCCCAGGCCATCCTGACATCTCACGATGAGGATACCGTCACACTGTCGAATGGCACGATATTGCGTAAGGACGAGCATGATTTCGTGGTTCGGTCCCTGCGCGGCAATGCGTGATTCTTTTAAAATAAAGGATGTCCCACTAGCCATCGCAAAGTTGGCGGGGACATCCTTTTTGCTGTGAGGCGCCATCATGCGTCCTCTACTTTTTCGGCGAGGAACAGCTCGTAAATTCGCACCGCGATAATTTTGATGATCATGTAGGCCGGAATGGCCAGCAGGATGCCGAGCAGTCCGAAGAAGTCGCCGCCTACAAGAATGAGGACAACCGTAGTCAGTGGGTGAATATCCAGCTGTTTCCCGTAGATGACGGGCGTCAGGATATTATCTTGAATCTGCTGGGCGATGACAATGACCACGACGGACCATATCGCGATGGAGGGCGATTCGATAAATCCGATGATGACGACTGGAATGGTCGCCAGCAGCGCACCGATGTACGGAATGAAATTCAAGAAGAAGGAAATCACCGTCAAGAGCAGGGAATAGGGCAGTCCGATAATCAAAAATCCGATATAGATCATGACGCTAAGTATAAGATTCAGGATCACTTTGCCGATAATAAAATTGCTGAGTGCCGTATCGATCTCGCCCAGCACCTCCTGGCCGTCGCGGCGGTATCGTCTGGGCAGGACGCTGAGCAGTCTTGGCGGGAGCTTGCTGCCTTCCTTCAGCATGTAGTACAAAATGATCGGAATCGTAGCGATAATGACAACGACGCCGGATACAACGGAAATCAGATTATTGATGGAATTGCTGATCCAGGTGATGATGCGGTTCATGTATTCCGTCAGGGAGGTCGACAATTCGGATTCCGTTGGTATATAGCGGGACCAGAATTGATTTTGTTGAAGCTGGTCGATCTGCTCCTCCACGCCCTCAACCAGGAAGGGGGCGTTGCTGATGAAGTTTTCGATCTGTTCACGGAGCGTCGGCCATACGACGATGCCAAAGATCGCGCAGAGACCGGCAAACACGAAATACAGCATCAGGACGCCGATGGATCGTTTGATTTTGCGTCGCTCCAGGTAGTCCACGATCGGCCTGAGCAGATAATAGAAGAAGCCGGCCATGGCCACCGGAACGATCAGCATGTTGAACATGGAGACGATGGGGCGAAACAAAAAGCTGATTTCGGCTCCGAGGTAGATGATTAAGAGCAGCGCGATTATGCCAAAGCATGTCCTGAAATATTTGCTCTGCATCATGGGCAATCCCTCCATAACAACGAGTAGGTAAAATACACGGGTACCATGTAACATTTGTATTTAACCAATTTAGAGGGATTTGAAATCACCAGTTTATGTTATTAGTTTCGTATGGTGACCCTGGTATGGATGGGCACGAGGGAAGCGAGCTCCACCACGTCCTCGTTATACATCCGAATGCAGCCATGGGAAACGGAGCGTCCGATGGATGAAGGGTCATTCGTGCCATGGATGCCGTAGTGGGGTTTGGACAAACCTAACCAGTAAGCCCCGAAAGGACCGCCGGGATTCGGTTGTTTGTTGACAATGGTGTAATTGCCGGGCGGCGATTGCGTAGCCATTTTGCCGATGGCGACCGGGAACGTGCGTACCACGATGTTGCCGTCGAGCAGGTGCAGCTGAAAGTCGGACAAATCGACAATAATGCGGTATTGAGGCATGATCATCCATCTCCTTCAAGATTCATGCTATGAAACAGGGGGGAGATCGGCCCCAAAATGGTCTAAAATAGGCAAATTACACCTTCATGACTTGGTAGAAATTTCATCCGTTGAGGACGGTCGGCCGATGTTATATTTAATATGTTAAGCAGTTACAACGTTTACACCAGGAAGGGGAAGCCGATGTCTCCCGCAAGGCTATATCTAAAATATATTAAAAATAATATGTTTACCAAGATGCTGCTGTTAATCGCCCTGATTGCAGTAGTTACCATCGTCACCTTATCGTTTCTTATGTATTACTTCTTGTTTCAATCGGCCGTCCGCAGCGAGCTGGACATCCAGCGGAGTGCGGTGGAGCGGGTGGAACGACACCTGAATCAAAAATACGAGAATGCCCAGTCCTATGTGAACGACTTATACCGCAACAGCTCTTTGGGCATTGACACTTCCTATTTTCTCATGAACTCGTTCAACGAGTATATGGCCAAGCGAATGAATCGGATCGCGGGCGGGGGGCAGTCCAATTCGGACAGCGTAGTCGCTTATTTCAAGCAGAGGCTTGACGATGATCCGGATATAGAGAACATCATGCTGTACAGCGCGGAGAAGCAGTATGTCTACGTGTACAAGCAGGGCAGCATGACAAGGCTGTATCAGGCGAATGCCACGCATTCCTACATTCCCGACGTGATGGCGCTCGAAAGCCAGAGCGTCACGTTGCCGAATCTATGGATACGCAAGCTGGCCGGAGACGTGACATTGCCGTTGTTCTCGATCCGAAGCCCGATTAATGATATGACCACTTACAAAAATTTGGGACAGCTGCTTATTTTGTATCGAACGGATGCGCTGGATGCCGTGCTGAACAACAGCGACGATTCCCTGAAGGGCTCCGTTCTGGTGTTGTCGGGCGACGGCCGCGTGATGTTTGACTCCTCCGGCAAATATTACGGCGAGAAGTATCCGTATGCCGACCAGCTTCTGAATTCCAAGGAAACGGTGACCCTCGATGAGGAATCCTATATTACAACGGCAGCCCATAATCAGGCAGGCTATACGGTGGTGGGCATCACGCCCAAGCGCGAAATCGCGGAATCGTTCCATGGCTTGCAGAGCACCATTATCATTGCGGCCCTGCTATGCATCGTGATAGCGGTGTCCATCCCTTCCCTGATGATCGTCAATTACTCCAGAAGAACCGATAACATTATCCGTTTTATGCGCAAGGTCGAGAAGGGAGAGTTCGTGGCCCGGATGCAGGATACCAAGGACGATCAGCTGGGGCAAATCGCAGGCAGCTTCAATGAAATGCTGGATGAGCTTTCCCGTTACATCGATAAGGTGTATAAAGCGGAGATTAACCAGAAGAACGCGGAGCTGTCCGCGCTGCAGGCGAGAATCAACCCGCATTTTTTATACAACACGCTTGAAGTGATTCGAATGAGGGCTCTCTCGCAAGGGGCGCAGGACGTCGGCGATATGATCTACAGCTTGTCGATGCTGTTCAAGAATATCGTTCAGCATAAGTCCCACTATACGCTGAAGGATGAGCTGGAAGCGTGCAGGCTTTATCTGGAGCTGTTTCGCATTCGCTATAAGGACAAGTATATTTACAAAATGCACTGCGACGATCAAATCAAGCATGTGCCGATGATCAAAATGTCGCTGCAGCCGCTGATTGAGAATTATATCGTTCACGGCCTGCGCAGCGATCAGGACGATAACTGGCTGACCATCAACGCGACGCAGGAGGATGACGAGGTTCATATCGAGATCAAGGACAACGGGAAAGGGATCCCGCCGCAGCGGCTCGAGGAAATCAAATCCCGGCTGGATGTGGCCGAGTCGAGCGGAGAATCGTTTGGTCTGCGGAGCGTGAATGAGCGATTAAAGCTGACATATGGAAGTTCGTACGGAATGGACATCCAGAGTGAGCCGGGTAACGGAACGACGGTGACAGTGAAATTTCCGGTGACAGAGAGGAAGCTGAATAACGATGTATAAGGTATTTATCGTGGACGATGAGCCGTTCATTATAGAGGGATTGGTTGATGTCGTGGATTGGTCGAAGTATGGCATCGAGGTGGTCGGTCATGCGGAGAACGGCCGTCAGGCACTGGAGAAGATGGCGGTCGTTCCGGTCGACATTCTTATAACGGATATATCGATGCCGGTGATGACGGGGCTTGAATTGATTGAGGGCGCACGCAAATTAAACCGTAATCTGAAGGTGATTATCCTGAGCGGTTTCGACGACTTTGCCTATTTGAAGGAAGGCATGCGGCTCGGGATCGAGAATTATCTGCTCAAGCCGATCAACCTCAAGGAGCTGGAAGAAACGATTGCAAGCACAACGGATAAAATGAACAAATCCAGAAGGGAAATGAGACTGGACGAGTATGACATCAATATTTTGCGGAGCAACATCCTGTATCGCTGGATCACCGACCGGATCGAGCCGGAGGAGCTGGAGGAGCGGGCGACCCTTCTGGGATTGAATCTCAATTTGCCCTATGTTATGGCATCTATCCTGAGAGCGGACTTCACGCCGCTGGAGAACTGCCTGTATCAATTAATGGACCAGGAGCCGGGCGTTCTGTATTTCCGGGACAACGACGGCGACCATGTGGTCATCTTCATGATGAAAGACCCGGATACGGAAAAAGCGAGGGCAATCCGCCTGCTGCAGCAGGTGCGGGAGCAGTGCTATGAAGAAGAGCTGAGCATCTCGCTCGGCAGCGTGGAGAGCCTCGGCGGGAATTACAAGGACAGTTATCTCCATGCCAAGGAAGCCCAGGAATACTATCTTGTTCTGGAGCAGCCCTCCTACGTGGATTATGTTGATGTTCAGGCCAAAAAGGGAGAAGCGGCGGAATCCTATTCGGTACAGTGGCCCGAGTATGCCAAAGGCATCGCTGGAAGGGACAAGCAGGTGCTGTTCGATCTGATCGACAGCGATTTTGACCGGCTTCGCCACACCCAGGGAATGAACCCGACAACCTTGAAGAGCATCGCGGTCGAAATGGTCATTCGCCTGAAACTGGAGCTGAACGATATCCAGTATACGGCCGCCCCTGATTTCGTGAAAAATACAATTACCGATATTATGGATTCCGTATCGATCGACGATCTGATCACTGCGGTAAAGGATGGGGTCGGCGGGCTGGTCGATTCGCTCAACAATGACGTGAAGAGTCCTGTCATCCAGCAGATTCTGAATCATATCCAGCACCATTACAACGAGGATTTGTCGTTGAAGGTGCTGGGAGCTAACTATCATATCCATCCGGTCTATCTGGGTCATCTGTTCCATAAAGAGACGGGAGAAAACTTCACGGAGTACATTAACCGGTACCGGATTGAGCGGGCCAAGGAGCTGCTTCGGAACTCTTCGACAAAAGTACAGGATATCGCAAAAAATGTCGGTTATTGGGAAACCGGTTATTTCTATAAACAGTTCAAAAAATTCGTCGGCGTATCGCCGAGGGATTTTAGAGGAATGCTCTGATTGATAGAATCAGAGTTTTTTTCTTTATTTTCACCATAATACCTTTAATTTTTCGCCTATGTGAAACTGCTTTCATGGGATAACCTTATATGTGTAGAGACACAAGGATTCAAAAGGGAGGATAAACATGAGTAAATCGAAAAAGAAATGGCTCCTGCCGCTAACGCTTTTATTGTCCGCGTCCATGCTGTTGTCTGCATGCGGAGGCAATAAAGAAGAGAGTGCAGGAAACGGCGGGGGAACTGCCGAGAAACCGGTTGAGCTGATCTGGTACACCATCGGAACACCTCAAAAGGATGTTGACAAGGTTGAGGCAGAAATCAATAAATACACTGCTGAGAAGATTGGTGTAACCGTTGACATGAAAATGATCGACTTCGGGGATTACAACCAGAAGATGCAGGTTATGGCAGCTTCCGGCGAACCGATGGATATCCTGTTCACGAGCTCATGGGCGTTCGATTATGTGCAGAACGCACGTAAAGGCGCATTCATGGAATTGGACGAGCTGATCGAAAGCCACGGAAAAGGCATTAAAGAAGCAATCGATCCGGCGTTCCTGGAAGGTTCCAAGGTTGACGGACACAACTATGCGATTCCGGCCAACAAAGAACTTCCTGCTCAAGAAGCATGGCGCTTTAACAAAACATTGCTCGATAAATACAATCTCGATATTTCGAACGTAAGATCGATGGAAAGCTTGGAGCCGCTGCTGAAAACGATCAAGGAAAACGAACCGAACGTCGTTCCTTTGGCCATCAGCAAAGACTTCGGACCATTGCTTCCATTTGACTACATCATCGAAAAAATGCCAATGGCCGTATACCTGGACGACAAGGAAGAACTGAAAGTCGTGAACTTCCTCGAAATGCCGGAAACGTTGGATATGCTTAAGTTGATGAACAAGTACTACAAAGCGGGATACATCTCCCCAGAAGCTGCAACAACAACTTCGACGCAAGATCTGATGACATCCGGCAACTGGTTCACGGACCGTGCGGCTACACAGCCATTCGCGGACAACCTGTGGAGCCAAAGCTACGGCTATCCGGTCGTATCTACTCCTGCCGGCGATGCAAACATCTTTAACTGGTCGGTTATGGGTTCGATGCAAGCGATTTCCGCAAACTCGAAATACCCTGAGAAAGCAATGGAGTTCCTGAACCTGCTGAACACCGACGTATATCTTCGTAACCTGGTTGACTCCGGCATCGAAGGCGTGCACTACAAGAAGCTTAGCGAGAACGTAATGGAAAACTTGCCAGAATCGAAAAACTACGACATGCCTACCTTTGCGCTTGGCAATGTCATGCTGACTTACTTGAATCCTGAAGATCCTGAGAACAAATGGGAAGAGTTCAAGAAGTTTAACGAGTCCGGCCAGCCTGCTCCGCTTCTCGGCTTCAACTTCGATCCAACCAAAGTATCCACAGAGCTCGCTGCTGTCAACAACGTAAAAGAAGAGTTCTGGGCGCCGCTGATGACAGGTACCGTCAATCCTGAGGAGTTCCTGCCAAAAGCGAATGAAAAGCTGAAAGCTGCTGGTCTGGATAAGATCATCGCTGAAGCACAAAGCCAAATTGATGCTTGGAAAGCAAGCAAGTAATAACAATGCATGAAGCGGCCTGCCTGCCCTAAGGGGCAGCAGATGCCGCTGCAGCATGAACAAGGACGGGGCGGCGGATGTTCACCGCCCTTCTTTTGTTCATTTCATGCACATCACGAGGAGGGGTAAGCGTGAGAGCAATCGGACAGTTTTTCAAAAATATTATGACGAATAAGGCCATGCTGTTCATGGTTTTGCCGGGGACCCTGTGGTTTCTCTTATTCTCATATTTGCCCATGTTCGGGACCATTATTGCATTTAAGGAATACCGCTTTAGCCGAGACGGGTTCTGGGCAAGTATCGTTAATAGTGAATGGGTAGGATTCCAAAACTTTAAATTCCTGTTCAGTACCAACGATGCTTACATCATTACGCGCAACACCGTTCTTTATAATTTCGTGTTCATCATATTAGGTCTCATTCTATCCGTAGCGCTGGCTATCGTATTGTCTGAAATCGTGAACAAGAAATTGGCGAAAGTCTATCAAACCGGCATGTTTCTGCCGTACTTCCTGTCCTGGGTTATCGTAGGTTATTTCGCATTCAGTTTCCTGAGCATGGATAAAGGGATGCTGAATCAGATTCTGGGCTGGTTCGGCATGGAGCCGGTTCAGTGGTATTCCGAAGCCAAGTATTGGCCGATATTCCTGACGTTGATCAGTTTGTGGAAATCCGTAGGTTATAACAGCGTCGTCTACCTGGCGGCGATCATGGGGATCGACAAATCCTTGTACGAGGCGGCGATGATTGACGGAGCGAACAAATGGCAGCAGATTAAAGCCATCACGCTTCCGATGCTGAAACCGCTGATGACCATTTTGACTCTTCTTGCGATCGGTAAAATCTTCTACGCTGACTTTGGTCTCTTCTATCAAGTGCCAAGGGATTCGGGAACCTTGTATTCCGTAACGAACGTCATTGATACCTATGTATATCGCGGTCTGAAAACAACGGGCGAGATCGGCATGAGTACGGCTGCGGGTCTGTACCAGTCGGTTGTCGGATTTATTCTGGTTATGGTATCCAACTATATCGTTCGTAAATACGACAAGGATAACGCATTGTTCTAATCGATCAATCATCAAGAAGGGGGTATGTGATGTGTTCAAATCGAAAAGCAAGATGAAAGATTTCCATCAGCTTTCATCCGGGTGGAATGTCGTATTCAACCTGATTGCCGGTATTTTCTCGTTCCTGTGTGTATTTCCGTTCCTGTTCGTTATGATCATCTCATTTACAGACGAAGGCTCACTGGCCCGAAACGGATACCAAATCTGGCCGGAGAAATGGAGTCTTGAAGCTTACAAATACGTATTCCAGACAGGCGACACGCTTCTTCGTTCTTACGGCGTAACGATCTTTGTCACGGTCGTAGGTACGCTGCTCAGTCTGTTTATCATTTCGCTTTATGCTTATGCCATCTCCCGCAAAGGGTTCAGATACCGGAACTTCTTCTCGTTCTTCGCATTTTTCACGATGCTGTTCAACGGGGGTCTGGTACCGACTTATATCGTAGCAACGCAATTGCTGGGTCTGAAAGATTCCATCTGGGCTTTGATTCTGCCTTTGGCGCTCAATGCCTTCTATATCATGATTCTGCGTACGTTCTACAGCACCAGCGTTCCGGACGCCATCATCGAATCCGGTAAAATCGACGGTGCGAGCGAGTTTAAGATTTTCTACAAGCTGGTATTGCCGCTATCCCTGCCGGGTCTGGCTACCATCGGTTTGTTCAGCACGCTTGGGTATTGGAACGATTGGTTCAACGCATTGCTCTACATCGACGATCCGAACCTGGTTCCGCTGCAATCCATGCTCATGCGGATCGAAACCAGCATGCAGTTCATCCTGCAGAACTCGCAGAACTCATCCCTTAGCATGGCCGCTCTTCAGAGCATGCCGCAGGATACTTCGCGGATGGCAATGGTCGTTCTGGCAACCGGTCCGATTATTCTGGCCTATCCGTTCTTCCAGCGCTACTTCATTCAAGGTCTGACCATCGGCGCGGTTAAAGAATAAATTCTTCAAGTACCGGAGGGTATAAGATGACTTATAAAGATCCCCGTAAACCCATTGCGGAAAGAGTGGAACATCTGCTTGGCCTGATGAACCTGGAGGAAAAGGTGGGGCAGCTGATCCAGCCGTTCGGCTGGAAGACCTATGAGGTGAATGAAGGTCAGATTACATTAACGGATTCATTTAAAGAGCAAGTTAAAAATGGCGGCGTCGGATCCCTTTACGGGACCCTTCGCGCCGATCCATGGACCGGTGTAACACTTGAGACCGGTCTTTCTCCGCGTGAAGGAGCGGAAGCCGTCAATCACATCCAGCGGTACGCCATTGAGCAGTCCCGACTTGGCATTCCGATCCTGATCGGGGAAGAATGCTCGCATGGTCACATGGCCATCGGCGGCACGGTCTTTCCGGTGCCGTTGTCCATCGGGAGCACGTGGAACTTGGATTTATACCGCGACATGTGCCGGGCCGTCGCGCTGGAAACACGCAGCCAGGGCGGCGCGGTCACCTATTCGCCGGTGCTCGACGTCGTGCGCGATCCAAGATGGGGACGTACCGAGGAATGCTTCGGTGAAGACCCGTACCTGATCAGCGAATATGCGGTCGCATCGGTTGAAGGCCTTCAGGGCGAGTCCCTGGACAGCCCTAGCAGCGTTGCGGCGACCTTGAAGCATTTCGTTGGCTATGGCAGCTCGGAAGGCGGGAGAAATGCCGGACCCGTGCACATGGGCACGCGTGAGCTGATGGAAGTGGACATGCTGCCGTTCAAGAAGGCCGTGGAAGCGGGAGCGGCCTCCATTATGCCCGCCTATAACGAGATTGACGGCGTGCCATGCACCGTCAATACGGAGCTGCTTGACGGCATTCTCCGCAAGGAGTGGGGTTTTGACGGCATGGTAATCACGGACTGCGGCGCCATCGATATGCTGGCCAGCGGCCACGATACCGCCGAAGACGGAATGGATGCCGCTGTGCAGGCCATCCGCGCCGGCATCGATATGGAGATGTCTGGCGAGATGTTCGGCAAGCATCTTCAGAAGGCTGTCGAGTCAAACAAGCTGGAGGTCTCCGTATTGGACGAGGCCGTACGCCGTGTATTGACGTTAAAATTCAAGCTCGGATTGTTCGAGAATCCTTACGTGGATCCCCAGACAGCCGAGAACGTGATCGGCAGCGAGCAGCATGTCGGGCTTGCCAGGCAGCTTGCGGCAGAAGGCATCGTTCTCCTTAAGAACGAAGCAAAGGCTCTGCCGTTATCCAAGGAAGGCGGCGTGATTGCCGTCATTGGACCTAATGCCGATCAGGGATACAATCAGCTTGGAGACTACACCTCTCCTCAGCCGCCGGCAGCCGTGACCACCGTGCTTGGCGGAATTCGCGCGAAACTGGGAGAGGAAGCGCAGCGCGTATTGTACGCTCCGGGATGCCGCATTAAGGACGATTCCAGGGAGGGCTTTGAATTCGCATTGACTTGTGCGGAACAGGCCGATACCGTGGTTATGGTGCTTGGCGGTTCCAGCGCCCGCGATTTTGGCGAAGGCACGATTGATTTGCGCACAGGGGCCTCGAAGGTCACGGACGATGCTTTAAGCGACATGGATTGCGGCGAAGGCATTGACCGGATGACGCTGCAGCTATCCGGCGTTCAATTGGATTTGGCGCAGGAGATCCATAAGCTTGGCAAGCGGATGATCGTGGTGTACATCAACGGCCGTCCGATCGCGGAGCCGTGGATCGACGAGCATGCCGATGCGATTCTGGAAGCATGGTATCCTGGACAGGAAGGCGGACATGCGATAGCGGACATTTTGTTCGGGGACGTGAATCCGTCCGGCAAGCTGACGATGTCGATACCGAAGCATGTCGGGCAGCTGCCGGTTTACTATAACGGCAAGCGGTCGCGCGGTAAGCGTTACCTTGAAGAGGATTCCCAGCCGCGTTATCCGTTCGGATACGGGCTAAGCTATACCGAATTCAGTTATTCGGATATTCAAATGACTCCAGAAGTGATCGGAACGGACGGTACGGCCGTTGTTTCCGTGAACGTTACAAATAGCGGTGACTGTGAAGGGTCCGAGGTTGTACAATTATACGTAAGCGATGCCGCCAGCAAATATACAAGACCCGCCCGTGAACTGAAGGGCTTCCAGAAAATTTCCCTGCAGCCCGGAGAGCGGCGCAAGGTGGAATTCACTATCGGTCCGGAACAGCTTCAATATATCGGTCAAGATTACCGGCAGGTGGTTGAACCCGGGCTGTTCCGTGTTATGCTAGGCAGGCATGTGAACGATACGCTTAGTGCAGATCTGACCGTACAGGAGGATTAATCAATGGAACGTATTCGACGCTTTATACGCGAACTGTCGGAGCGGCAGTGGCTCGAATCGACGGAGCTTCGAGATTGGAACATTACCCGGTCCACTTACATGGTTCCGGGCGTGTACGAAGAGACGGCCCCTTATCCGGAGGGGCAGAACTTCAACAGGTTTCCGAGCACGCAGGGGACAACCTATTTCTTTAGGAGGAATCTTGAGTTACTCCCGCAATGGGCAGATGGAGCGCTTGGGCTCGTGTTTCAATCCGGGGGCGAGGGGCTGCTGCGCATTAATGGCGCGTCTTATCAGGGATTGGACCGGAATCATACTTTCGTTACGCTGGATCCGAAGCGCACCGGAATGAACATGGAGCTTGAGATCGAATTGTTCGATCCGATTCCGGAGCCGGTCGACCCGCTGAATCAGCAGGCTGTCATTCAGCCACCGATTACCCGCGTACAAAGTTTGCTTGTCCGCGTAAACGTGCCTGTCCAGAGCCTGATGTACACCGCTACCGTGATCCGGGATTCGCTTATCCTGCTGCCGGATACCGATATGCGGCGCATCCGTTTGATGGAGGCGCTGTATCAGGCCATGGATCGCTTCGTAGGCTTGAATGACGCTGCCATTCGGGATGGTGCCGAGGTAACCGCGATTGAGCATGATCTGAAACAGTCGGTCGCAGCCATAGGCGGCCATGCTGAAGGCACCGAGCATATGGTGGGCCAGTCCCATATCGACATCGCCTGGCTGTGGCCCGTTCGCGAAACCGTACGAAAAACAAGCCGCACCTTCTCCACGATGGATGCGCTGATGAACGAATATCCCGAATTCAAGTACGCTCAGAGTCAGCCGCTGCTGTACCAATTCCTGAAGGATCACGATCCCGAGCTGTACGAGAGAGTGAAGGCCAGAATCAAGGAAGGGCGCTGGGAGCTGGTCGGCGGGATGTGGGTCGAACCGGACCTGAACATTCCGAGCGGGGAATCCCTCATGCGTCAAATGCTGTACGGGCAGCGCTTCTATCAAGAAGAGTTTGGCCTGACATCGCAAATCGAATGGCTGCCGGATACGTTCGGATACTGTGCATCCCTGCCTCAAATCTTGAAGCATGGCGGCATTCATTATTTCATGACTACCAAGCTTGGCTGGAACGATACGAATGTGTTCCCGTACGATCTATTCCATTGGGTCGGGATCGATGGAACGCCGATGCTCTCCTATCTGAACCATGGCGTGAACGAGAACACGCTGCCGAAGGACGTTCACGAGCATTGGCAGTCGTACCGTCAAAAGGCCGTTCATCCGGAGCAGATGCTGCTGTATGGACACGGCGACGGCGGCGGAGGCGTAACTCGCGAGATGCTGGAATACATCAACCGGGCCGAGCTGATGGTAGGCCAGCCTGCCAGCAAATACAGCACGGCTGCCGAGTTTTTTGACGGGATCGACGCAGCTCAGCCGAAGCTGCCCAAATGGCGCGGGGATTTATACCTGGAGCTTCATCGCGGCACCTATACGACGCATGCACGAAACAAGCGCCATAACCGGAAAGCGGAAATCCTGTTCCGCGAGGCGGAGCTATGGAACTCGGTAGCTTTCCCGTCGATGGACAACGAGAAGAAGCAGGGCATCGCCAGCGAGCTGCATGACGGCTGGAAGCTGATTTTGCTGAATCAATTCCACGATATTATTCCGGGTTCCGCGATAACGGAATCTTACGTGACCTCCGAGAAGGAATACAAAGAGGTATTCCAAAAAGGAAATCATAGCCTGAATCTCGGGCTTCAGGTATTGGCGGACCAGGCCGATACAGAAGGGGAAGGCGTTCCGTATGTTATCTTTAACGGACTTGGATGGAGAAGAGACGCCGTCATCTCGCTAGAAGTAGAGCATGGTCTTACACCGTACGATTCGGATGGCTCGCCGCTGCCATTCGATGCCTTATCCGGAGAGAACGGCGAAACCTCGCAGCGCTTAAACGTTCATGTTCAAGGCATCCCGGCTTTGGGATACACAACCATCTGGTTGAAGCCTTCGGCAGGAAACGGAAAGGCAGCGGAGAAGTCTACTACAGTGTTCGCAGATTCTTGGGAAACGGATTTCTATAAGGTCAGCTTTAACGAGCGCGGCGAAATCACGAGCCTGTGGGATAAAGAAGCACAACGGGAAGTAATCAAGCCGGGCGAAGCCGCGAATCGTTTCCACTTCTTCCATGACCGTCCGACGCTGTGGGATGCGTGGGATATCGATACCCGCTACGAGGAGCAATCCGCCGGCGATGCCGAGTTGATCGAGAAGAAGCTGGTGTCTGCGGGCGAAGTCCAGGATGTGCTGCGTTTCCGCTGGCGCATTCATCAGTCGGAGATCACGCAGGATATGATTTTTTATCATCATGACCGACGGATCGACTTCAAGACGTTTGTCAGCTGGAACGAATCGCATAAATTGCTGAAAGTCGGTTTCCCGATCGGCGTCGTTGCCGAGAAGGCCACTTACGAGATTCCGTTCGGAACCATTGAGAGACCGACTCATCGCAATACGAGCTGGGAGCAGGCGCAATATGAAGTCTGCGGACACCGCTTCGCGGATGTGTCGGAGCATGGATACGGCGTCAGCCTGATCAACGACTGCAAATACGGATATGATGTTCAGGACAGCACGATCCGGCTGTCGCTGCTGCGCGCGCCGAAATGGCCGGATGTCACGGCGGATTTGGGAGAGCATGAGTTCACGTATTCCCTCTATCCGCATAACGGAGACTGGAGAAGCGCCGGAATCGTCCGCAAAGCAGCCGAGCTTAATCATGATCTGCCATGGGTGAGAACAGGTTCGAAGAAGGGTTCGCAGCCTGCCGTGCATTCGTTTATTCCTTTCGAGAGCGATCACGTTATCCTGGATACCGTTAAGCCGGCAGAAGACGGCACGGGGTACGTCCTTCGGATGTATGAGTCCGCGGGCGGCCGGGATGCGGCAACAGTGAGCTGGCCTTATCCTTGCGAAAGGGTCCATCGATCCAACGCCTTGGAAGAAGAACTCGAACAACTGGATATCGCGGAAGGAAGGCTAACCCTTCAATTCCTGCCGTACGAGATCAAAACCATCAAATTGACCACACAACATACTTAGTCAAAGGAGCCAGAACAAATCATGGAACAATTCAGACTCCCCAAAATACCAATGCCGGAGCTAGAGCTGCCGCAATCCATTCAGGCGGTTTTGCAAGAGGCCGAAGAAAAGCTGGCGCACCGTCCCAAGCTGCTTCAGCTGTTCAAGAACACGTTCCCGAACACGCTGGAAACAACCACCAAATTGATGGAGGATGGCACGACATTTGTGATCACCGGCGATATTCCGGCCATGTGGCTGCGCGATTCGGTAGAGCAAGTGATCCATTACATTCCGTTTGCCAAGAACGATCCGCAGCTTCAGCGGATTCTAAGCGGGTTGATCAAACGCCATTTTCAATATATTCATATCGATCCTTATGCCAATGCCTTCAATGAATCGGCCAACGACTGGCACTGGAACACGACCGACGAAACGGACATGTCGCCATGGGTATGGGAGCGCAAATTCGAGATCGATTCGCTGTGCTTCTCCGTTCGCCTGGCCTACCTGTACTGGAAGGAAACCGGCCTGACGGATGTGTTCGACGCCAACTTTAAGTCGGCTATGATCAAAATCATCGAGCTGTTTAAAACCGAACAGCACCATTTCGAGAAATCGCCTTACCGTTTCACGCGGGATAACGGAATTCCAACCGATTCCTTGCGCAACAACGGTCTCGGCATGCCGGTGAATTATACGGGCATGATCTGGTCGGGCTTCCGTTCAAGCGACGATGCCTGTGATTTCCACTACAACATTCCGGGGAACATGTTCGCCGTTGTGGCCCTTCGTCAAATGCAGGAATTCGCGGAATGGGTATTCCGTGACATGAAGCTGCTGGATGAATTGAAACGACTTGAAGCTGACGTGGATCACGGAATTCAGCTGTACGGCATCTATCGTCATCCGGAGTTCGGACCGATCTACGCCTATGAAACGGACGGTTACGGAAATTACTGCCTGATGGATGATGCGGGCACTCCAGGATTGATGTCCATTCCTTATCTGGGGTATTGCTCCGCGGATGATCCAATCTACCAAAACACCAGACGGTTCGCGCTCAGCAAAGAGAATCCTTTCTACTACGAGGGCGCTGTTGCCAAAGGCATCGGCAGTCCGCATACGCCGCCGGATTATATCTGGCATATGGCCTTGTCCATGCAGGGAATTACGGCACAGACGGCAGAAGAGAAGCTGGAGATGATTGCGCTGCTGGAAGCGACCGATGCCGATACCGGCTTCATGCATGAAGGATTCCATGCCGACGATCCGAAAGTCTTCACCAGATCGTGGTTTGCCTGGTCCAACAGCCTGTTCTCGCAATTGGTGTATCAGGCGATGAAAGCAGGGATTCTATGAGCGGGCGCCTGATTGTATTCTATGATCCGTCCTTTCCGGCAGCAGAAGCTGCCGGTTTGCCGGCTAGCGCCGCGGCTCTGAATGCATTTGATGCGGTATGCAGCGCCGAGGACCTCGCTGAAGCGCTGGCATCGTCAGGCGGACAAGGTGCAAGCTTTGTCAATTTGCACGCGCCTTATTTTCCGAAATCCGCCTGGAGAGCGATTCTGGACTTCCTGAGAAACGGCGGCGGCCTGGTCAGCGTTGGCGGCGCACCCTTCAAGCGTCCTGTCCGCAAAGAGGACGGCGCTTGGGTGGTGGAGCACGAACAGACGGCGTATCACCAGCAGCTTCATATTCATGAGGTGCTGCCTGTGGACAGCGGGCGTGTCGATCATTTGATTGCAAGCGACGTTATACCGCTGATGGAGAGCAGCCGGGAACGGTTAACCGTCAGCGATACATGGAATTTGGTTCCGCATGTCACCAAGAGCAGTGATCTGCCTCACCAAATGGGATCGGCCGGGCCGATGGATACCCGGATTTATCCGCTCCTTAAGGGAAGCACGGCGAACGGGAGAGAGGTCGCCGCTCCGGTTGTTCTATGGGAAAATGTCGGCGGACCTTTCTTGGGCGGACGCTGGCTGTTTGTGAATCAGCCACTCACCGCTTCCTTCTGGGAACAGGATGGAGGAGCAGAGGTGCGCCGCTGGGCGGCATTCTGCGCGAAGGGGATTACCGAGCTGTGGATCAAGCCGAATTATGCGACCTACGAGTCCGGCGAGCGCGCGATTCTGACCCTGCAGGCGCAAAGGCTTGGCCGGGGCCTGCCGGTTCATGAGCCGCAGAGCTGGACGTTCCGCATCTCTGTCAAGCACGACGGGGATGAATCTTCCGAATGGAATCATACCGTTACCGTGGACGTGAACGGGCAATTTTATGTACAGCGCATCCCGGTTGCACTCGATATCAAGCCGGGAGCTTATCGCGTGGTGTGCGAAGCCGAAGGGCCGGACGGAGAAATCCGCAGGCTGAGACAAGGCTTCTGGGGAGCTGATCCGCAGCTGCTGCAGGCAGGCTCGCCCGTAACCTGCAACCGGGATTACTTCATCAAGGACGGCCGTCCGCTGCCGGTTGTCGGCATGACGTACATGACGTCCGATGTCGCGCGTAAATTCCTGTTCCTTCCGAATACGGATGTATGGGATCGTGATATGGCGCAAATGCGGGGGGCCGGCATCAACTGGATCCGCACCGGCATTTGGACCGCTTATCGCAATATTATGCAGGTGGACGGGCATGCATCCGAGGAGGTTATGCGTTCGATTGACGCCTTCCTGTTAACGGCGAAGAAGCATGATCTGCAGGTAACGTTTACCTTCTTCTCCTTCACGCCGGAGACATGGGAAGGCCAGAATCCTTACCTCGATCCGCGAAGCGTGGAAGCGCAGAAGCGTTTCATACGTTCCATCGTGACAAGGCACAAAGACACAAAGAATGTGGACTGGGACCTGATCAACGAGCCTTCCATGTTCGATCCGCCGCAAATTTTCTCGGACGGTCCGCGTTCGGCGAAGGATCCGTTCGAGCGGCAGGCTTATGTCGATTGGCTGAAGAAGCGTCACGGCTCGATTGAGCGTTTACAGGAACGCTGGAACATGACGGCCGATCAGCTGCCGGGTTTTGACTCCGTGGTTCCTCCGGAGCCTCAAGCCATTAATTTTGACGTTCAAGACATGCACCAGGGGAAAAAAGGCGGGCAATGGCTCGATTATGTATTGTTCTCCATGGATATTCATAACCGCTGGGCCAAGGAATTATATGAAGATATCAAGGCGGTGTGCCCGGACCATATGGTGACCGTCGGACAAGACGAGGCGCTTGGCGCACAGCGTCCATCCCCGTTCTTCTATGCCGAAGCCGTGGACTATACGACGGTTCACTCCTGGTGGTTCAACGACTATTTGATCTGGGACGGCATCTTTGCCAAAACGCCGGATAAACCGAACCTGATTCAGGAAACGGGCATTATGTACGTGGAAACACCGGACGGCCGGGCGAAGCGGAGCGAAGCCGAGCTTCGGAACCTGCTGGAGCGCAAATATGCTTACGCCTTCTCTACCGGTGGCGCAGGAGCCATTCATTGGATCTGGAACACCAACTTCTACATGGATAATGCCAATGAATCGCATATCGGAGCTGTCCGCGCCGATGGCACGGAGAAACCGGAAGCGGATGTATCGTATGATTTCGGCTCCTTCATGGAAGGCATCCGGGATTTGTTTGCAGGCCGGAAGCTTGAAGAGACCGCGGTCATCTTCCCTTATTCCAACGATTTCTCCAACCGGAAGCTTGCTTTTGAAGCGACGACGAAGGCGACGCGCGCGCTTGCTTACGAGCTGAACGTGCCGTTCCGTGCCGTTGGGGAATATGATTTAAGCTCGCTGCGCAGCAATCCGGCGAAATTCATCATTCTGCCGAGCGCCCACAATGTGGATGATCAGGCGTTCGCCGAATTGATAACGATCGTAGAGGAAACGGGAGCCACGCTGCTCCTGACCGGTCCGATCGGTCTGGATGCTTACTGGCATCCGGTTGATCGCATGGCCGCAGAGCTGGGCGAACGCAAGCTGGCAAATGTGCGCCGGGAAGAAAGCTTGCGCTTAGGGGATCGTGCATGGCCCGTTTCATATGGTCATCGCAAGATTGCCGAGCTGAGCAAAGAAATTCCGGCAGGCAGCGGGGCTAAACCGGCAGACGCAGCCGGCGACTCGCTCGTGGACGTGAAGCTTGGAGAAGGACGTCTGCTCTGGAGCCCGCTTCCGGTGGAACTGAACGACCGGATCGACGCCATTTCCGCTTTGTACCGGCATGCATTGGAGTTGTCCGCAGCCGACACGGGACTGATCTGGAATCAAGGCGGAGAACATTCCGGCGTATACGGGCGCAAAGTAACGTTTGAAGAAGGAGCCCTCTTCGTCTTCGGCTCAGAGCAATCGTGGGATGCGAACGTCGAGGTGAAGGATCCTTCAACCGGCCTTATCTATTCATTCGTGCTCGAGGCGGATCGTTCGATCTTGTTCGCAGTGGATGCGAGCGGCGACCTGTTATCGGTGTACCGTCCGGATGAAGTCGAAATCACCGTATCGAAAGGCTAACATAAGGGGGACTAAGTAGAGATGGACCAATCCAGAAAGGCACATATCATTTCTCATACTCACTGGGACCGCGAGTGGTATTTGCCGTACGAAAAGCACCATGTGCGGTTAATCGAGCTGATGGACAGCTTGCTTGAGACGATGGAAAAGGACTCGGAATACCGCAGCTTTTTCCTTGATGGCCAGACGATTATTATCGAAGATTATTTACAGGTAAGACCTGAGAAAAAAGAACAGCTGGAGAAGCTGATCACGGACGGCCGCATCATCATCGGTCCTTGGTACATCCTGCAGGATGCGTACCTGACGAGCAGCGAAGCCAACGTGAGAAATATGCAGATCGGGCACCAGGATGCGAAGCGGTACGGCACGGTTGCCAAAATCGGGTATTTCCCGGATACGTTTGGACTTACGGGCCAAATCCCGCAGCTGATGCTCCAGTCCGGCATCGATAACGCCTTTTTCGGACGGGGCGTGAAGCCGACGGGCTTTAACAATACCGTCTCCGACAGCGGCTATGAATCTTCGTTCTCCGAGCTGATGTGGGAAGGTCCGGACGGCTCCAAGGTGCTGGGCATCCTGTTTGCCAACTGGTACAGCAACGGCAACGAGGTACCCGTGGATGAAGCCGAGGCGAAGGCGTTCTGGGACCGCAAGCTGGCGGATGCCGAGAAGTACGCTTCGACGCCTGAGCTGCTGTACATGAACGGTTGCGATCATCAGCCGATTCAGACCGATCTTCCGGAAGGCATTCGTACAGCGAAGAAGCTGTATCCGGATACGGAGTTTATCCACTCCAATTTCGACGATTACCTGAAAGCGGTCCGCGAGAAGCTGCCGCAGGATCTTTCCTCCGTCAAAGGAGAGCTCCGCAGCCAGCGCACCGATGGATGGGGAACGCTCGTGAACACCGCTTCGGCGCGCGTATACCTGAAGCAGATGAACCAGCGCGGCCAGACTCTGCTGGAAAAAGTGGCCGAGCCGCTGGCATCCTACGCCAGCCTGCTTGGCAAGGAGTATCCGCATCATCTGTTCACCTATGCGTGGAAGACGCTGATGCAGAATCATCCGCATGACAGCATCTGCGGCTGCAGCGTGGACGAAGTTCACCGCGAGATGGTCACCCGCTTCGAGAAAAGCGCCCACGTGGCGGAAAATATCGTGGACGACAGCGTGCGCGTCATCGCGGATGCGGTGGACACAACCGCATTCGAGCAATGGGGCACCGATCCGCTGCCGCTGGTCGTATTCAATACGACCGGATGGGAACGCAGCGGTACGGTCAGCATCGAGCTGGACGCGAAACGCCTCTATTTCCGGGAAGGCTATTCGCTTGAGGAAACCAGCCGCCGGATGAAGGAAGTCGACTTGTCCGGCCGCGTGCTGGTTAACGCTCAAGGTCAAGCCGTGCCTTGCACCGTAGAGGACCTGGGACTTCAGTTCGGGTACGATCTGCCGGACGACCGTTTCCGCCAGCCGTACATGTGCCGCCGCGTGAGACTGACTTTCGAGGCAAGCGACATTCCTGCCATGGGCTTGACTGCCTATGCTTGGGTGAAGAGCGAAGTGAAGCCTGCCGAGACGGGATCCCTGATCAGCCAGTCGAACGTGTTGGAAAATGACCTGATCAAGGTCGAAATCCAAGCGGACGGTTCCTTCTCCCTGACGGATAAAAAGAACGGACAAGTATACCGCGATCTGGGCGTTTATGAAAATACCGGAGACATCGGTAACGAATATATGTACAAACAGCCGGACGGTGAAGTTCCATTGACAACCAAAGGACTGACCGCCGAAATTACGGTTCTGGAAGACACGCCTTACCGGGCATCCGTTGAAATCGTTCATAACTGGTCCATTCCGGCTATGGCGGACAGTAAGCTGGATGAAGAGCAGCATGAGCTTGTGTATTATCCGAACCGCAAAGCGCAAAGATCGAGCGAGATGGTGCCGATGCGCATACGTACCGTGGTCAGCTTGAACCGCAGCGGCAAAGGCGTGGAGATCGAAGCCACGTTGGATAATCAGGCGAAGGATCATCGGGTGCGTGCTTTGTTCCCGACCGATCTGGAGGCATCTTCCCATTACGTGGATTCCATGTTCGAAGTGGCGAAACGGGATAATGAACCGGCTGCCGAATGGGAGAACCCGAGCTACACGGCTCATCAACAGGCCTTCGTGGACGTTACGGCGGCTGCGGCAGGACTGACGGTGGCCAACCAGGGCTTAAACGAGTACGAAGTCCTGCGGGACGGTCGGAATACGATTGCCGTTACGCTGCTTCGCTCCGTAGGCGAGCTCGGCGATTGGGGTTACTTCCCGACGCCTGAAGCCCAGTGCATCGGCGTTCATACGGTACGTATGGAGGTCATTCCGCATCAGGGCGACGGCATCGCTTCCGGCGCTTATGCCGAGGCTTACCAGTTCCAGATTCCATGGACGGCTGCCCAGACCGGCGTTCATACCGGACAGGTGGCTTCCACCTCCGCGCCGCTGGCATGGAGCCGCGAAGAGCTTGCATTCTCTTCCCTGAAAGTGAATCCGAACACTGGGGACTTGATGCTGCGCTGGTTCAATTTGGCAGGCACAGATGCTGAGCTCGCGCTGACATCTTCCCTTCCGTCCCAGGGCGTGTACAAGAGCAATATCCTGGAGGAAGAGGGAGCGGTTCAAAGCTTTGACAATCATGGAAGCTTTACGCTGCCGGTGAAACCTTATGAGATCTTGACGCTGGGCGTTAAAGTTTCGGCCGAGTAAGTTTCGATCAAATATACGCCGGGCATGGTGATCCATCCCGGCTAGCAAAAGCCCGATTCCGAAATGACAGGGATCGGGCTTTGCTGTCTTGCAATGTGATAGGCATCATCTCAAAAACGGGATGGAGGTATGGAGATGAAGATTTATTTTGATAACCTGCCGGAGAAGCTGCTTGAAGGGGTTGGCGAGCTCTCGGACATATTGGATATCCGAATTACGGAGGGAGAGGGCCTAAAGATTCGGGTCATACAGGCTCCAGGACCGATCCAGTTATCATTAAAGGATGGGCAGGGGACGATCCGATACCAGGAGAAGATTCATTTTTTTCGTGCTTTAGGGGTGTTTCTGGAGCAGGCGAGGGAGCGTGACCGGTTCGAGCTGACCGAGGAGCCCAGGTTTGACTTCAACGGCACGATGCTTGACGTTTCGCGCAATGGCGTGCTTAAGGTTCCGGTGATCAAGCAGTTTATCCGCTATATGGCTTTGATGGGGCTGAACGGGCTGATGATGTATACCGAGGATACGTACGAGGTGAAAGAGCAGCCGTATTTCGGTTATATGCGCGGCCGGTACACGGCTTCGGAAATGAGGGAATGCGACGATTACGCGGACCTGTTCGGCATCGAGATGATTCCGTGCATCCAGACCTTGGGGCATCTGCAGCAAGCGTTGAAATGGGGCTATGCCGCGGATATGAAGGATCATGCGGATATTTTGCTCGCAGGTGAGCCCAAGACGTATGCTTTCATCGAACAGATGATCACCACCGCATCCCGGATGTTCCGTTCCAAGCGGATTCACATCGGGATGGACGAGGCGTTTCAGGTCGGCCTTGGCAAGTATTTAAAATTGAACGGGGTCCAGGACCGGTTTCAGATTATGAATGACCATGTCAGCCGGGTGCTTGCCATTACCGAGCGTCTCGGACTCCGGCCGATGATCTGGAGCGACATGTATTTTAATTTGCTGGCCAACGATTATCAAGGTTCGCTGTACAATCTGGATGCGGATTTTTCCGACGACAATATGAGCCGCATTCCCCAAGGCGTCCAATTCGTATATTGGGATTACGGACGCAGGGATGAAGAGGGGTATGAGCGGCTGTATGATAAGCATATGAAGCTGGGCTCCAAGCCGATTTTTGCTGGCGGCATTCATATGTGGAACAGCATCAGTCCGAACAACGGCAAGACCTGGATGACCAGCCATCCTGCCCTGCGCGCCGCCAAAACGAAAGGGATCCGCGAAGTCATCGCCACCGCCTGGGGGGATAACGGAAACGAAACCAATCACCTGGTCATCCTGGCGGGCCTCCAGCTGTTTGCCGAGCATGGGTACGGAGACGGTATCAGCGACGAGCTTCTGGCAAGAAGGCTCGCGGCTTGCACGGGCATCGATTTGTTCGGATCGCTGAACGCGCTGAAATATATGGATGAGGTTCCCGGCGTGTCGGAGGGAAATCACTGGATGGCCAATCCCTCGAAGTATTTGTTGTGGCAGGATCCTTTGCTGGGACTGCTGGACAAGCATGTGGAGGGGGAAGCGGACTCCGTGCTGCCTGGACATTACGCCGAGCTGGAGCAGAGATGGCGGGACTGCAAGGAACAGTACCCGGCACCGTTTAACCGCCTTTATGATTTCTATGAAAAATTGGCCTCGGTCCTCGTTATCAAGAGCACCCTGGGCGTTAAGTTGAAAAGGCTCTACGACACAGGCAACAAAGACCGGCTTGCTGAGCTTGCTTCCGCAGCGGATTCTCCGTTAAACGACCTGAAGCGGCGCATCGAGACATTGCGTTTATCCCACAGGGCGCTTTGGATGAGCACGTATAAGCCATTTGGCTGGGAAGTGCTGGATCTCCGCTACGGCGGGCTTCTCGCGCGAATCTCCTCTACGCAGGACCGCCTTTCGGATTATGTGGGAGGCGTAGTCGAGGAAATCGAGGAACTGGAAGCCGACCGGATGCTCTTCGACCAGAATGGTCTAACCGACAGACCGCTTGAGGTTAATGTAACCTATCAGGCGGCCGTGACGGCGTCGAGCTTCATCTAATGAAAAAGCTGCTCTTCCAAGGTCACTGTAGACGCGTGGAGGGCAGCCTTTTTTCTAAGGGGCTTGGTTATGGCTTCTCCCCTTGTGTTTGTTCTTTCTCGTAGGCAATCAGCGTGATCTCTTTGCCCGTCAGCTCGGCAATTTTGGTTTCGGCGTCTTCAATTGCCTTCAAAGTGCCTTCATTTCCGTTGAGCGCAGCGATTTTGTATTCATTCGAATGGATATCCATGGTGAACTCCCCCCTTGGCTGGTTAATTCATGTTATATAATGATAAGGTATCCTTTACAATACAGTTACATACCTGGGGGTGGGATTCATGATTCAATTTGAAGGACTGCACCATGTGAGCTTGGCGGTGCGCGACTTGGAGAAGGCGAAGTTTTTTTACTCGGACGTTCTCAAGTTTCGGGAGCTGCCGCGCCCGCCGTTTGATTCGAAAGGGGTATGGTATGCCGTCGGGAACCAGCAGCTCCATCTGCTGGAGCATCCCATCAGCGATACACTGCGGGAACGGGGCATCGATACAACGGACGGACATTTCTCGATCTGGGTGAAGAGCTACCGCGAAACCAAGGAATGGCTGGACCGGATGAACGTCGAGTATGTAGCCAAACCCGACAGCGTAGCGGGCTTCGCCCAGATATTCGTGCTCGATCCGGACCGCAACATTATTGAATTCGGAGCCGAGTACGGCTCGTAAAACGTTAAACCTAAAAAAGCCAAACACTTGTGCAGTGTTTGGCTTTTTCATGGTCGCGCCTTATTTTTGGATGAGGACGGGGGTGTTCATTTTTACTTTGTCGTAGAGCCATCGCACGTCCTTGTTGTGCATCCGGATACAACCCGCGGATACGTACTTTCCGATCGAATTCGCGTTGTTGTTGCCGTGGATGGCATAAGCGTAACTGGTTCGGCCGTTCACTTTCACATTAATGCCGAGCCAGCGGTCCCCAAGCGGGTTGCGCGGATCTCCTCCCTTGATGCCTTCCTTGTAGTACGGTCTGTTCTTCACTTTTTCGTGGATTTTGAACAGTCCTTCCGGCGTATAGGAGGGTTTTTTGCCGGTGGCCACGGGGAATGTTTTTATGACCTTGCCTTTTTCGTAATACGTCAGCTTGTTGGTGGATTTGTCAATGACGATAAACTGTGCGTACTTGGTGTACTTACTGTCCAGCTTCTGTCCTGCTGCCGCGCCTTGGGTAACGGAGGGGAGAAAGAATACGAGCAGTAAGGCGAAGACCAGTATGCGGCCGATGCCCTTAATGATGTCCGATCACCTCTTTTCGTTCTCCCCCATATATATGCGGGGATCCGCGAATGTTGACGGAAATGTGCAGCTGCCGGAAAATAGAACAAGTTGTTTTCAAAGATCAAGCGACAGGGGCATTATGGGACATTCCATCTAAAAAATGATAGTGTCATGGCTGCGCTCAATTTGTCCTTTTAAAGGGCTTTGCTGTAAGGGATCAGCGTAAATTACTGGATGGTATTTGAAAACGACATGAGTGTCGTTTATAATATGGTGTGAAAAACGACACCAGTGTCAGTTTAAGGTCGAGGGTGGGGAGGATTATGTGTCCAAGGGTCAGCGACGAATACAAGCAGCAGAAAAAGCTTGAAATCTTGGGAGCAGCCAGGCGCGTCTTTATTAGGAAGGGCTATACCCGCACCGTGATGCAGGACATCATGGAGGAAGCCGGCATGTCCCGCGGTGCCGTGTACGCGTATTTTGGCAATGTGGAGCATGTTTTTCTGGAGGTTCTGCGTTATGACGATCAGGAGGCGCTCCGTTTTTTTGAACCGGATTCGCCACATTCGATATGGAAGCAAATGTTGGACTGGATCAAGAAACAGCAGGAGGACATCTCGCTGATCCATCACTCGCTTGTACTCGCCAGGGCGGAATACTTCCTGTCTTCCTCTTATGATCATGCGAAGCAAGGAGATCCCTATATTACCGAGCGCTATCAGATTACGGTTGAGGCTCTGTGCGGGGTCATCCGGAAGGGGCAGGAGCAAGGGGAGTTTCGGCCGCGTCTGGAACCGGAAGCCATCGCACGGTACATGATCTCGTTTCTCAACGGACTCATGCTGGATACCTTCCAGCTTGGGGCTGGGGTGACTTGCGTGCCGGAGCAGCTGGAGTCTTTCCTCTACTCTCTCGGCGAAATGCTAAATCCGATAACCATTGAATCATGATGACAGAAAGGGGCTCATAGCAATGCTGTTTGATTCTGCTAGATTGTCTTGTCGAAAAATGACCATGGATGACGCGGAGCTGTATCATACCTGGCGAAATGACCTGGAAGTGATGCAATCCACCAGTCCCAGCTTGGATACTTACCAAATGGAGGAGACCAAGGACTTCGTTCAGCATGTGATCCTCGGCACTCCGTCCTCGAAGAGCTATCTGATCCAGGCGAAGGAATCAGGCCAACCGATCGGCATCATGTCGTTGGTCGGCATCGATTTCAAGAATCGCAATGCGGAGTGCATCATCGACATCGGCGATAAAAATTATTGGGGCAGGGGATACGGCTCGGAAGCGATGGAGCTGCTGCTGGATTATGCCTTTTCGGAGCTGAATCTGCACCGGGTAAGCCTGCGGGTGTTCTCCTTTAACCATAAAGCGATCAAGCTGTATGAAAAAATCGGCTTCGTCCACGAAGGCAGCTCCAGACAGAGCTTGTACCGGAACGGTGCCTGGCATGACATTGTGCACATGGGGCTTTTGCAGAGCGAGTATACCGCCAACGGTTGATTTTCCCGCGCTTCCATAATAAGGTAGGTATGACGACAAAAGAGGGAATGGGAGAATCAATCATGTCCGAAAATGAAGTGTTATCGATTGAAGACCTGCGCATGAAATATGATAACCGTTATGTATTGAACGGGATCGATCTGAAGGTCAACCGCGGCGAGATGATAGGATATATCGGTCCGAACGGGGCGGGAAAGAGCACGACGGTTAAAATTATGCTTGGGCTGGTTGAAGGGTATACAGGAACGGTCCGCATATTCGGCCAGGATATTTCCGACGGGAATATCGATTATAAACGGAGAATCGGGTATGTGCCCGAGGTGGCGGAATTATACGATCAGTTAACGGCCGCGGAATATCTGACTTTTATTGGCGAATTGTACGGACTTACATACGATGCTGCGGATTATAAGGCCAAACATTTGATGGACTGCTTTGACTTGGAAAAGGCTTACCATGCTCGGATCGCCACGTTTTCAAAAGGAATGCGGCAAAAGGTGCTGCTCATCTCGAGTCTCCTGCATGATCCGGATCTTTTGTTCCTTGATGAGCCCTTAAGCGGGCTGGATGCAAACAGCGTGATGGTGGTCAAGGAGGTGCTGGCGCAGCTGTCGGCACAGGGCAAGACGATTTTTTATTCCTCGCATATCATGGACGTCGTCGAGAAAATCAGCAGCCGGATCGTTCTGCTCGCAGACAGCCGGGTGGTGGCGGACGGAACGTTCAAAGAGCTGCAGCAGCATTCCCATGAAGGGTCGCTGGAAGAGGTGTTCAATCAGCTGACGGGCTTCAATGACCATGCCAGCATCGCGGAGCGGTTCGTATCGATCGTTCGGGAGGGAAGCTGATATGGCGGGCCCGGAAGTTTCATTTCGAATGCTGAAGCTGCTGGATCGGTTTCAAGGGGTTATCTCGAGAATGGGCGTCGACTATGAAACGCTGCGGCGGATCCTGCATGTCAAGCTGCTGATGGACTCGAGGCGGGCACCCGTCATATTATCTTCAAACAGCCGGAAGGCTGAAGAGCAGGACAAAAACCTGTTTGTCAGTTCCCTCTGGCTGTATGGCTTAATCGGGCTTGTCCTGACGCCGTTTGTGTTCTGGAGCGATCCGGAATATCTGATGCCGATGAGCATCCTGTCCGCCATCCTCATGTTCCTGATCATGACCTCCATGATTTCGGATTTCTCATCCGTGCTTTTGGATGTGCGCGACCGCAGCATTCTGATGACGAAACCGATCGACGGCCGCACGGTCGGCGTGGCCAGATCGATTCATGCCGGCATTTATTTGCTGCTGCTGACCGGAGCGCTATCGGCTGCTTCACTTGCCGTGGGGCTGTTTAAGCATGGCGTGCTGTTCTTTCTGACCTGCATCCTTGAGCTTATTCTCATGAATATGCTCATACTGGTGGGCACCTCCATGATTTATCTGGTGCTGCTGAAATATTGGGACGGAGAGAAACTGAAGGATCTGATCAATTATGTACAGATTGGGCTTTCCGCCACGCTGGCCATCGGCTATCAGTTCGTGATCCGTTCGTTTGATCTGATTGATTTCAATTTGGTATTTACGCCGGCCTGGTGGCAGGTTCTGCTTCCGCCCGTATGGTTTGCGGCTCCATTTGAATGGATGTTCGGCGAGGGGAGCGGGTGGCTGATTGTCCTCTCCTTACTGGCCGTGCTCGTTCCGATTCTGCTTATGGTGGTGTACCTTCGTTATATTCCATCCTTCGAGCAGTATCTGGAAAAGCTGGCGCACAGCGAAGCGGGAAAAGGGCGGGAACGCGGTCGGTTTGACAGGTTTTTGGCCAAAATCGTATGCCGGTCCCGCACGGAACAGGCATGTTTCCGCTTATCTGCCAGCATGCTGAAGAACGAGAGAGAATTCAAGCTGAAGGTGTATCCTACGCTCGGGTTGTCCGTTCTGCTGCCCTACCTGTTCTTTTTCTCCACGATCCGTAATTCCTCCCTGGCGGAAATCGGCAGGGGATCGTCCTACTATGTGCTGCACGTCATGCTCATCATGATTGTCACCGTCGTGATGATGTTGAAATTCTCCGGCAAACCCAAGGCCTTCTGGCTGTTTGGGGCGGCTCCGATGCCAAGCATGAGTCCCTTATATCAAGGAGCTTTAAAGGCTTTTGCCATAAAAATGTTCCTGCCGTTGTTCACTGTGAATGCGATCGTATTCCTGATCTTATTCGGTATTCGGATCCTCCCGGACGTTCTCATCATCCTTCTTACCGGCTTGGTGCTGATTCCTGTGTCGGCCAAGGTAATGCTGCGCCATCCGCCGTTCTCTCAAGCCTTTAATATGGCTCAGCAAAAAGACGGCTGGTGGGTGCTGCTGTTCATTATCGTTGTCGGCGGGCTATGCGGCTTGCACTATTTTAGCAGCACGGTTACCTACGGTATATCGGCCTATATCGTCGCGCTGCTTGCCGCCAATGGTTTGGCTTGGACCAGGCTGTATAAGTGACTGCTTTACTTATACACAATAACATTCCCGTCTAACAAGTCTCATCCTTTTGAAGGGTTGGGGACAAGAATAGAAAATAGGAAGGGGCATCCGGCGGATGCCTCTTCTTGGAATACAGATTAGTTAATCCTATCTTAATTTCTAATCGCGTAAGGTTTATGTCAGAAATAAATAAATACTGTCTTTCCTAAATAGTTGAACAGGAACGTAGGTTCGTATATAATAGAGTTATAGCTAGTTATCTCCTTTTATTAACTCTACACTTCATAGATCCATGATGGATTCCCCCACATATGTATTTAATTACCTGTTGTTATGGCTACATGGCCTTATATAATCGACATAGATGATGATGTCAGGATGTTACGCATCGTGCGACACGAGTTTATTCTGGCTTAGTCATGTTCATAAGGTCGTGGATTCTTGATCATTGATGCTCGTTTTTTGTTTTGCGGATTGAACGTTGCAGTGGTTTGCTTCGTCTTTGGCGTTATAAGCTCCGGGCCGTTGTGCTTGGTAGTTGTATACAAGCCGGAGCTATTGACGCCGTTCGATGTTATTGCATTTTTCATCAGAGCTTCCAGGCATATAAGAAATGGCAGGCGCCATCGGAATTGACCTCAAGAACATGCATCATTCAGGGACGACTCGATAGAAACTGAGGGGCTGAAGATATACGTTTCTTATGGACGTTATAATCATTCAGCGCAATCAGGATGAATCGGGAAGTGGCGTTGTACACATTAAACCATTTCTTTACGGTGTAGGGAGGAAATCTTTGAATGGAAGCTATTTGGTTTATGGTGTTTTCGACTTTTGAAACACTGGCGATTTATTCACTGATCATGACATTGCTTAGATTTAAAACAACGGAGTACATATGGCAGGCCCTGCTGGTTATGATCCTTGCCAATCTACAGAGTTACATCATGCGGAATGAACTCTCGCTCGATTTTCTTGCCCCGCTTATTACGGTAATGATTTTTGTGTTCTTGTTCTCGGCCATCATTAAAATCCCTGTCATTTGGTCGGCGATTTGCACCATTATAGGCTACATGTTTTACGCGTTGATTCAAACCGCCTATTTGACAACGGTGTTCGGATCGATCGATGCCATTCAGACCGATCCTGCCAAAGGTTACATTCTTCAAGTTCTGTCAGGAGCGACGGGACTGCTGATATCCTGGTTGATGTACAGGTTCGGTATTGGGTTTAAGTACGACCTGGAGAAGCTGCGCATTAAATTTGAACATATTCTGTTAATCGCTTTAATTATCGTAGTGCTGATATTAATTGCCATTCTGTTTTACCTCAACCGCCTGTGGCTGCATCTTCTCTTCTTTGGAATCACATTTGGAATCTTCTTGTATTATGCCATCAATACAGAGGAGCGGGAGTCTTATGATCATAGAAGGACTGTCAGAGCGGATAGCGGAGAGGATCAAACGTCAGGTTCCTGATCATCCGTCCTCCGTTCCTGTTTTGAAACACGCGCTCGCCATTCTATTCAACGTGATGTTCATTGTCGTATTCACGCTGCTGATTTCGATCTTCTCGGGTAACGTGAGAGAGGCGGTCATAGCCTTGACGGGCTTCGCCGTACTGAGGCAATTCTCGGGAGGGTATCACCTTAAGACGGGGGCCGGCTGTATTGCATTCACGACAGCACTGTTCACCTTGGTGACTTTTGTTGATATGGGGAATGCAGCTGTGCTCGTTATGAATGCACTTAGTCTGTTGCTGGTTATGCTGTTTGCTCCCAGCCGTATCGAGAGACAATCCCGGATACCGAGCAAGCATTACTCTAAACTCCGCTTGATTAGCTGCTTCATCGTGATGTTCAATTTTGTCCTTCAGTCCCCAACATTGGCTGTCATATTTTTAATCCAGGCCATAAGTTTATTACGCTGGAAAGGAGGACAAGCTCATGTTATGGATCCATAAGATTCGTCATCGTTTTTTTTCGTTCATCGCATCTGCACTGACGTTGGTAGCCGTATTTGTCGTTAATACTGCAAGTCCCGTATTTGTGTACAGCGGAGAGACGCCGGAAGAACTTTTGAAATAAATCTTGATCCAATTGATACGGGGACTGGGGTACTCCAAAAATTTGTGGTAGGTTCATGGTTGTTGAATGAGATATGGGCCGTAGTAGCCGGTGCCTGTTGGCGCCGGTTTTTATTATGACTAAGGAAGCTGCAGCTGAGCCCATAACGGTCGGTTCCATCGATGCCCCAATGATTGCGAGTTTTTTAGTAATGGATGCCAAGCCAATTAGGGTAAAATTGACATTGATGAAAGAACGGGTGTTCGCATATAATACAAACAAACGTTCTTATCAGAGGTGGGTGCATCATGTTTGAGAAATACCTGGAGCAAACCGTAGAAATCATATACGAAGACCGTAAGGGCAACATTACCCAGCGCAAAATACAGATACACAGCATTAAGGATCAGCGGATTCGGGCAACGTGCCTGGAGACGGGAAAGCCTCGGGTATTCAATGAAAACAATATCCTGTCCTGGAGGCCCCAGAAAGGAAGAGGTTCGCATGCTTCCTGATCTGGAACGAAAACTGCTCCGAATTTTGATCAACTATCCGGCGCATCGCAGCCGTGTCCCGACCTTACGGTTACTTAAGTATCTAACGGGACGTAAACCGAACGAAATTATGGAGGGCATAGCTTCATTGGAGGAACAAGGCTATATTATGTTTAAGAACAAGCGGGAATTGCAGAGCCTGATTGTGCTGAAGGAAGAGGCACAGCCCGTTCAAAGAGTGGAAAGAGCTGCGGATTACTGGACGACACATTGAGTCGGCAGGAGGTATAGAAATGCCTGTGCTTAGAGATTGCACGGATGAGGGGACACGAGCCGAATTTCATTTTATATCCCGTATCCCTGGAAAGTACGAAGGATGCCAAATCAACTTTAAATTTTATGATTCCAACCGATTCATCTATGATTTGAATTTCGGTTGGACGAATCTAACGATTCATAATTATATTACAGTAACTACGGAATTTCCGTTGGACACACTGAATGGATTCAAATTAGATGGATTATATATGTCATTCGAAAAACATCTTTATCAATTAAGCTGGAAAAGAAGCCAATCGGAAGGTATTTATGAGTTGGGCTTTTTTGGGTCTGATCAAGACTTCACGCTTACTACTGATATAGACTCTGTCAGAAAGTTTGGTTCTCAATTTAAGTTGGAATGGGATCAAGCACCGATATTCGATTGATTTTTTGCGTCTTAGGGAAGGGCAAAATTGTGGGTACTTGGCCCTCTTTAGTTTCCCCCAATTCGTCCCCAAAAGGTGAAACTCGCAAAGGTAGTCAAAAGCATAAAAAGAAAGGAGCCCTTGCTACGCAAGGACTCTTCGTGATGATCTGTAGTGGGCTCGAACCACTGACCCCTACCCTGTCAAGATAGTGCTCTCCCAGCTGAGCTAACAGATCATGAAATATTTAAAAAGGTAATTCATATATTACCAGCAGACAAGGCGGCTGTCAATGGTTTTCTACGTTATAAAATATCACGTTCCGGTTCAGACTAAATACAGCATGAATTTGCCAATGAAGGAGCGAGAATGGCATGACAGGTGGAATATCCCATCGTTTCAAGCGAGCGGGACTGGTGCTCTCGTTATTGGCGGTATCTATTGTGGGCGGCGGCTGCAGTGTCCCGGAAAGAACATCGGTGCAATTGGAGCCGCTGCATGCCCCTGCAGCGCCCGTGATGCTGGATGTGTACGGGCGTTCCGTGGATCAGGACGTATATTCCAAGCAGGGAAGCGGGGTGCTGGAGCCGGTATCCCCGATGGATGCGGAGGACACGTTAAGGGATCTCCATCCATAAAGAGCTCCAGGACGGCTTTGTGCTTAAAGCGGCGCCAACCATTATGATGATCTCTGCATGAACAGTGAGCAGAACAAACCGCCGGCTGGCAGGCTGGCGGTTTGTCGTAAGTCGGCCGATGCTATTCCTCATCCCATTTGCGGGAATAACCTTTTTTGATCGTCCAGAAGGTGGGATAGATGATCAGGGCAGCAATGACCACAGCCCAAAATATCGTGGCTCCCATGCTCATAAAGGCAATGCTCCTTTCATGAAGACGTTAGCTTCTACTACTATACAGGAAAACGAATATTTTGTATAATATCTCGACCTGCGATATCACGAGGAATTGATTCTACATAAAGAGGTGTTGAAATGGCAGCAGAAATCATCAATGTATCAACGGAAGAGCAGTTGCAGCAGGCGCTGGATATCCGAAAGGATGTGTTTGTCCTAGAACAGAAGGTGCCGATCGATTTGGAGATCGATGCTTACGACCGCCTGGAATCGGATGCACACCATGTCTTGATCAAGTCGGAGGGGCAGTACGCCGCAACCGGGCGTATTACCTATTACAATAAGGATTCCGCCAAAATGCAGCGGATCGCGGTGCGGAAGCCGTTCCGTTCCAAAGGGATTGGCCGTGTGCTGATGATGGCGCTGGAAGCGCAGGCTCGTGAACTAAAGCTGCAATATTCCGTGCTCGATGCACAGGTGCAGGCAGAGGCTTTTTACCGCAAGCTGGGGTATGAGACGATTTCGGACGAGCCGTTTGATGATGCAGGCATTCCCCATGTTCGCATGAAAAAGGAATTGTAAGGCCGCAAACCAAACCAAATAAGATGCCGGTCATTAACGCATCGTCCCCAAAAAAAGGAAAGACCTAGAGCATCGCCTCGAGGTCTTTTTTGCGCATAAATTAGAACGTCGGCAAATTGTCCAGGTTGTTGCTGGGATCGCCATCCGCATTGGAACGAAGATGTTCGTCTCCATCACGTCCACGGAATACGTTCAGGTTCTTGATTTCCTTATTCTTGGCCATCTGTTGGGCCGTCTTGTAATCCACGACGCTGCCGTTATCCAGCTTAAGTTCGATGATGTCGCCATCACCATTTTTACGTACGCCTACAACTTCTTGTTGTCCTTGATCCATATGAATCGCCTCCCGGCCTTATTATTCCCGGGAACCCTCGTAAACTATGCATTGACGCATATTGAACTACAATTCGTATACCCGCTGCTGCTCCACGAATTCCATGTTTCCGGTCTTGCCGATGAAAGCTTCGACCTCATCGCTGTAATGCATCAGATAGGTACGCTCCTGAATTTCTTGAGGCAGGCTGAGCAGTTCATCGAGTGTCGTATGCACCTCGCCCGGACCCTGCAGCTGGCATTCATGCAGAATCACTTCGCAATCCCGTTCATTTACCAATTGCTTCAGCAGGATGGGGTCGAATACCATGTCCGCGCTGTAAAAAATCCGATCGTTCAAATAAAGCGAATAGCTGTCTTTGCCCGGAATATGCTGCGTATGAATCAGCTCCACCGAGATTCCGGATGAAATAGCGGCCTTCACGCCCGGTTTCAAAGGATGCACGTCAAATACATCCTGAAGGGAAGAGATATGCCCGTGCTGATATAATCCGCCCTTGAGTGTATGTTCCCATATCGGTTCCACCAGCGCGTCAGCAATATAGAGCGGAAGTTTGCGATTGTATTTCATCTTCATAATAAACGCAAGCTCCTCCAACCCGCCAACATGGTCGGCATGGATATGCGTAATGAGCACGGCGTCCACATCGTTAAACGTTTTGTTCATCTGATGCAGCGCCAACGGTGCAGTGATTCCGCAGTCGATGAGCAACGTGAAATTTCCGTCATGTATCAGTGCGTTATTGTTATAGTAGTTCTTGGCAAACGCACTGCCGGTGCCAAGCATTTGCAATGTCAGTGTCAATGGATGAAACCTCCTGATGAAATGATGTATAGTCCAAGTATGCTTATGTGTATTTTAACGAATTTCTTGTGTATTTACACGGAGTATATGCTCGAAACGGAGCCGTAATGCTGCAAAAATCGTGATAGGATCAAGCCTTGAAGCACGAGAAAAAAATTTTACCACAAAGTGCAAAATTGTCCGCAACTTGTTTTTTGACATGTAGTATACACATATAACAACAAGAAGAGCCAATGGAGGGAACGTATGAAATGAAGTGGAAAAAAGTGATGGCATGTATGCTAGTGCTCTCTTTAATGGGTGGCAGCACCCTTTTGTTTGCGGATTCCGTCAATGAACGTGTTCGTGTTTGGCTGAACGGACGCGAATTGAAGGATGGCGGATATTTGATTGATGGCAAAACCTATGTGCCGGTCCGGGAATTTGACGGGGCTGTGGACTGGAATTCGGCGAATGGACAAGTCCAGGTCGTCAAGCCGAATGTGCATATTTTTCTCTTTAAAGGAGATACTGTATTCGGCAACGTAAACAAAGGCAAGCTGAAATTCAATGTATTTAGCCAGGTAGACAGCTTAAACAACAATATTCATGCCGTGAAAGTAGCGATTGAGGATCCTTCGGGCAATATCAAGGACATCCAGTCCCAGGAAGTGAAGGACCGCAAGGATAACTTCTGGTTCCGAACCTATGATTTCACTTATGATTTCAAAACGGCCGGAAAATACTCGGTAGGCTTTTATGTAAAAGTCAAATCGGATGACGGTTTTGTGAAGGTTGCGGAGAAAGTGATTACCGCCCTAAATTGATGGGTCCATAGCCGCTTGGCAAAAATTGACCTGAAGAAGCTATCCGTGATACGATACGAAAGTATGATAATTTAACCGAAGTGAGGTTTTTTCAATGAGCGAACACAAACATGAACACGGAGATGCTTGCGGCTGCGGTCACGATCATGACCACGATCACGAACATGAAGAGTTTGTGCTGACATTGACGGATGAAGAAGGAAAAGAAGTAGAGATGGTTCTCGTGGAGACATTTGATGTCGGCGAGAAGCTTTACGCGCTTTTGCTTGAACGCGAGAATCCGGAAGCGGACGGCGTCATTCTACGTATGGAAGAAGAGAACGAGGAAATGGTTCTTTACAATATTGAGGACGAAGACGAATGGAATGAAGTAGAGGCGGTTTACAACGAACTGGTCGCTGCTGCAAACCAGGAGTAACACTCCCTAACGAAAAACCCGGTGCGAACCACTCGCACCGGGTTTTTTGTAGTTGCTGCCTTAGAATATAGGATCCGTTTCCACGATAACTTTCACGTTCTGAATGCTGCGGTCCTCAGGACCTTTGACAGGAAGGCCGACATCGACATGATCGGTAATGTAATCGATGTTTTCCTGGGAAATAACTTCGCCCGGAAGCAAGATCGGAATCCCCGGCGGGTAGACATAGATGAATTCGGCAATAATGCGTCCGGCCGATTCCTTGAACGGCACGACCTCCGTATCCCCATAAAACGCATCGCGGGGAATGAGCGACAGCTGCGGAATTTCCGGCGTTTTCACGACCAGCTCATTAATTTCGTTCACGTGCATGTACTGGTCCGAAAGCTCGCGGAGCGCCGTCAGCAAAATATCGATTGTCTCCCGGTTGTCCCCCGGTGTAATGAGGCACAAAATGTTGTACATATCGCTGAGCTCCACTTCAATATTGTAGTGGTCCCGCAGCCAGTTCTCGGTTTCATATCCCGTGATGCCAAGATGGCGTACATGAACCGTCAGCTTGGTCGGATCATAGGAGTGCGTTGCTTCTCCGCCCAGTATTTCCTGCCCGAAGCAGTACAGGCCTTCGATTTTATTGACTTCGTTTCGTGCATATTGCGCCAATTCAATCGTCCTTGCAGCCATTTCCCGTCCATGCAGCGCCAGGCTCCGGCGAGAAGTATCCAGCGATGCCAGCAGGATGTAGGAGGTCGACGTTGTGGTCAGCATACTGATGATGGTCTGCACGCGGTAAGGATTGATGTATCCGTTCTTGGTGTTCACGTTCAGCACGGAGCTTTGGGTCATCGATCCGCCGAGTTTATGAACGCTGGTGGCAGCCATATCGGCACCGGCTTCCATCGCCGACATCGGAAGTTCTTCATGAAAATGGATCAGAACCCCGTGTGCTTCGTCCACAAGCACGGGAACGTTGTAGCTGTGGGCCAAATCGACGATTTCCTTCAGGTTGGCGCTCACCCCGAAGTATGTCGGATTGATGACCAGTACGGCCTTGACGTCAGGGTGACGCTTTAGCGCTTTCCGTACGGAGCTGATCGTGATCCCGTGATCGATCCCCACATTGGAATCCTGGGCAGGCGATACGAACACAGGCTTGGCACCGGTGAAGATGATGGCGGAAAGCACGGATTTATGAACGTTGCGCGGTACGATGATTTTATCGCCGGGCGAGCATACCGACATGATCATGGTCATGATCGCTCCGCTTGTCCCTTGGACACTGAAGTAAGTGTGGTCGGCACCGAATGCGTCGGCGGCCAGCTTCTGGGCTTCTTCAATGACGCCTGTAGGCTGATGCAAATCATCCAGCGGCGCAATATTGATCAAATCTATAGAAAAGGCGTTATCCCCTATAAATTCCCTGAATTCGGCATCGGTGCCGAGGCCCTTCTTATGTCCCGGAATGTGAAATTGCACGGGGTTTTTGGCCGCGTGTTCTTTAAGCGCGGTGAAGAGCGGTGTACGACTGTGGTCCATGGACGTTGTCACAACCTTTCCTTATGTTTATTTTCTTATGGTTTGTCGATTTCTGTTTTTATATAAACAAAATTGAGTATAGCAAAATAGGGGGGGAATGCAAGAAGAATGACCGGCTTTTTTTGCACGGCCCGGCAGCGCTTCATACTTTAGACATATAAAGGCGGAGGGATATGTTCTTCATCGTTCCTTCATTAAAATATCATCCATAAGATAAACGTCTATCGACGTACTTTCTCAGAAGACAGACCGCGGTTAAAGGAAGTTTTTCTTGCGATTATAGAATTGTTCAGCTTCGCTGAAAATTTATAAATTCTATAATCTTAAAAAAAGAGCTGCATCCGCAGCCCATTTTCGTAAATATCCCACGCCAGTTTAAAACGCCATTTTATAAAGCGGCAGCAGCGTCTCAAACGTCTCCTGCACCTTTTGCACCAGCTCGTCCCCTTCAAGCTTGACGGCTTCCTCGCGCGGAATGCGCAGTCCGCACATGACCTCAGCCTTTTTCACCTGTTTCAGCTTCTCAATGAGGCGAACGAAATCCTCCTCGCTCATGTCCTGGTGAGGGGTGCCGGCCGGATTCATATGATCCATGGACCAATAGAAATGTTTAGGCAGCGCCTTCGCTGTTTTCTTCAGCTTGGCTTCCAGGTTGCCGGCAAATACGGTTTTGTTGGGGCTTTCGTAAATAATCGCGAAGATAACAAACAGATGGGTTCCGAACATGCCCACCTCAAAATGAGGCAGCGCTTTGTAGCCCCGTTTGCTGGCAGCCCATGCGACCCAGGTGTCAATCGGGGGATTAACGGTTCGTCTGGCATGCTTGGCCACATGCACGAACATCTCTTCCCCGACCAGCGCGGACACATAGGGGGCAAGCTCGGCCCCCAGCGTCTCAAGCTTGGGTCTTACCCGTTCAATGAGAACCTCCATACGGGCTTCGAGCCCTGGAACGGAGAATACGTCGAAATCCTGATCTTTAAATCCGGTAACCGTCATGAATGTGATGGCCTCCCTGTTGTTTATGATGAACACTTACTAAACTCGGCTTTTGGATAACCCATTATACCATAAGGCGAGTGGACGTCAGGCATGACCCAGGAAAGTTTCACCGTATTTTCATGCGGGTTAAAAATAGTCAATAAACCAAGTTACCGTTACATAAGATGGAGTATAAGATATAGATAAGACAACATCAAAAGCAGCCATGGGGGAAATCTTCACCGTCGTTTTTCAGATCGGTAGTAAACCGGAGGAGGGAGTGCCGTGAATAAGAGCGAGGAAGTGGAGTATTGCAACCTGGAGCTCCGGTTTGATCGCCGGCATATCCAGGACCTAATCAAGGAATTGATCCAGGAAGGATATTCGCTTTACTGGAGCGAGAATGATACGCAGTTTGTCATTTCGATCCGAACCGGACGCAAGCTGGTAAAGCTGCGGTTTCAACGGACAGGAAGCGGTTTTAAGCTGGTAGGCGATTATATGATCCGCGATCCCAAGCTTGCGGAATGGATGGAGAAATTGATCGAGAATACCCGTGGTCACGCTGTCGTCAAACGTTTCAAGGACCGGCAGATATTGATCGAGAATATTTTGTTTGGCGAGGTTATAAGGCTGGTGGAAATATCCGGTTACCGGCAGCGGGTGCTGTTTCAGAAGGGGACGCCGATGACGGAGCAGGAAATGGTGCGGTTGTTCGAATCGGATGAGGGGGAACAGCGGCTCCTTCTATCCAGGCTGGAAACCGATGATGAGCTTGAGAAGCTCCATGCCGCCCTGCAAGAGGGGAATCAGGACAAAATCGCGGCCTGCAAGCAAAGACTCCGCGAGCTTTCCTTGGAGCTGATGAGGCTGGAGTGGTAATTCACTTCATCGAACGATACAAGAGTAAAGCACGAACAACACTCCGAAACCGAAGGGGTGTTTTCGCGCGTGTTCTCATTTTGTGACAGGGGTTCACTTGTCAAATGAAAAACGTTAATATAAGATTATTGCAAATCATCTCGTAGGGATGGGTTGTTTAAAAATATATTGGAGCAAAGGATGGAGAACCAGATGTCAAAACAACAAATCGGTGTGATTGGCCTTGCTGTAATGGGAAAAAACCTGGCCCTGAACATCGAAAGCAAAGGCTTCACCGTTTCCGTATATAACCGCTCTCCGCAAAAAACGGAAGATATGCTGAAGGAAACCGAAGGCAAGCAAGTGAAAGGAACGTTCTCGATCGAAGAATTCGTGGATTCCCTTGAAACTCCTCGCAAAATCCTGATCATGGTACAGGCAGGACAAGCTACGGACGCTACGATTGAACAGCTGATTCCGCATTTGGACCAAGGCGATATCATCATCGATGGAGGTAACGCTTATTTCCCTGATACGCAGCGCCGCAGCAAAGAGTTGGCTGAAAAAGGCTTTAACTTTATCGGTGCAGGCGTTTCCGGCGGCGAAGAAGGCGCATTGAAAGGCCCATCGATCATGCCTGGCGGACAAGAAAGTGCTTATAAGCTGGTTGAGCCTATTCTGACGGCCATTTCCGCGAAGGTTAACGAAGAGCCTTGCTGTACATATATCGGACCGGACGGTGCCGGCCATTATGTAAAAATGGTTCACAACGGTATCGAATACGGCGATATGCAGCTCATTTGCGAAGCGTATCAATTGCTGAAAGACGTACTCGGCCTCGATGCGAAGGATCTTCACGGAATCTTCACGGAGTGGAACCAAGGCGAGCTCGACAGCTACCTGATCGAGATCACGGCTGACATTTTCTCCAAATACGACGAAGAAACCGGCAAGCCGATGGTTGACGTCATCCTGGATACGGCGGGTCAAAAAGGAACAGGCAAATGGACAAGCCAAAGCTCCCTGGATCTGGGCGTGCCGCTTTCCATGATCACCGAATCCGTATTCTCCCGTTTCCTCTCCGCGATGAAAGAAGAGCGCGTTGCGGCAAGCAAAATCCTGAATGGTCCAAAAACGGCTGCATTTGACGGCGACAAAGCCGAGTTCATCGAAAATGTGCGCAAAGCGCTGTTTGCGAGCAAGATCGTATCCTACGCTCAAGGCTTCGCACAGCTTCGCGTAGCATCCGATGAATACGGCTGGAACCTGCAATACGGCAACCTCGCTAAAATCTGGCGCGGCGGCTGCATTATCCGTTCCCGCTTCCTGCAGAACATCACCGATGCGTATGAGAACAATCCGGAGCTTAAGAACCTGCTGCTGGATCCGTTCTTTACCGATATAATCGAATCCTATCAAGATGCATGGCGTAAAGTTGTAGCTTCCGCGGTATCCTTGGGTATTCCGGTGCCTGGATTCTCCAGTGCGCTTGCATACTACGACAGCTACCGTACGGCGAACCTGCCAGCGAACCTGCTGCAGGCTCAGCGCGACTACTTCGGAGCGCACACCTTTAAACGCGTTGACAAAGAAGGAACCTTCCACTACAACTGGATGGAGTAATCCTGCTTTTTTATCAGCAGCGTGAATTCGACGCTTCCCGGATGGACTAATTCTGCTCTCTTGCAGCAGGATGGATACCGTCCTCAGGGATCGAGGGCATCGATTCAAACGTGCGGGCTTGAGCAGGGGAGATAGCCTCCGCCAGCTCGGGAAGCCCGTGCATGGCTTCTAAGAGACAGGTGCGGATGTCGCCGTTCTTTGTGTGAAAGTGGTTTCCGCTTCCGAGCAAGAGCAGCGCGGCTTCGCAATAACTGTTGAAATTTTGCAGCAACCGTGGCTTTGAAAGATCTTGCAGCGCAGGATCCTTCAGAGCCACTTTTTTTTGGACAAAATGAAGCACCCACATCACGTCCTCGCGGCATAGCGGGTAAGATGGATCGAGCATCCGGCGGATCCGCTTGGCCGAGGAAGAGAGTCCGGTTGGATGAAATGGCACCATGGGTTCATTCCTTTCTTCTAATCTTGCATTCTTGTAACAGTGTATGATGCTTGGGAACAAGATAGACTCCATAAATAGGGGCTTGGCTTGAGGCATTTGGATTACAATTTAGAGAGTCGGGTCCATTGTCGAAAGATTTGGGGCTGTGGTATGATATGAACAACCTTTACAGTGAAGCAGCGAATGGGGTGTGAAATTGGATAAGCTGGGTAGAAACATCATTCTGATCGGGATGATGGGTACGGGCAAGTCAACCGTGGGGCGTCTCGTGGCGGACTCGCTCGGCTACAACTTGATAGATCTGGATGCGGAAATTGAGAGAATGGAAGGCAGAACGATTTCCGAGATGTTTGAAAAGGATGGAGAGCCGTATTTCCGCGAGGCTGAATCCGCTGCATTGCGCAGCGTTTTGCTCCGGGATGGAATCGTCCTGGCATCCGGCGGCGGAGCTGTCCTTCGTTCCGACAATTGCGACGTAATGAAACGCGGCGGCTGGGTCGTTGCCCTCACAGCGGATGCAGCCAGCATCGTGGGACGCGTACGGGGCGATGCCAACCGGCCGCTGCTTGCGGGCGATGTCGAAGAGAGGGTTCGGCGCATCCTCGATGAGCGAAAGGACAAATACCGGTTTGCGGACGTGATGGTGGATACGGTTGGCCGATCCGCGGATGAAGTGGCGGCTGACATTTTAACGCATTACCGCGGCTAAGATGATAAGCGAACCCGGCTTGGCATGGAGATAGATGAGACCTGAGGGTTTGACCAAGGGAGCTTGTGAGCGGGATCAACTCAAGCACAAGCACAAGCACAAGCAAAAAAAGGCGGGGATCACCTTCATCCCGCACCTTCTTTACGGCTTGCCTATACTTCATCGTCATGCCACTGCAGCATGCCGCCCTTCATGTTGATCACGTTGTTCAAGCCCTGGTGATTGAGAAATTCGCATACGTGTTGACTGCGTCCGCCGCTGCGGCAGATAAAGACAACCTCTTGGTCGCGCGGAATTTCGTCCAGGCGGTTCGGAATCTCGCCCATCGGGATATGCTTGGCACCGCTGATCATCCCGGCGGCAACCTCTTCATCTTCGCGGACATCAATCATGTACACCTGTTCGCCGTTTTGAAGCCGGCTTCTAAGCTCCGAAGTTTCCATCTGAGGGATCGGTTTCATCATATAGACCTCTTTTCTTATCATAAATGAGTAAGATCGCAAACGATCTGATTTTCCGGTTCACATGAACTATGATAACCAAGCGGTTCTTTCCCTGTCAATTTATCCTAGGGAGATTGTATTGCTGGTAATCGCAACACTATATACAAGGGAGAGATTCATACGATGGATGTTATCGTCAGGCCTACGCCTATTTTAAAAGGGGAGATCGGAGCGCTGTCCTCCAAGAACTATACCACCCGTTACCTGCTTGTGGCTGCCCTAGCGGAAGGAACGAGCACGATTTATTACCCTGCCCACAGCGAGGATAGCGACGCGATGAGACGCTGTATCCGGGATCTCGGAGCCGTGATCGAGGAGGACGAGGAAAAAGCCGTGATTACGGGCTTTGGCAAATCGCCGCGGGATGTGAAGGAGCTGAATGTCGGCAACGCCGGTGCCGTTCTCCGCTTCTTGATGGGCGTAACGGCATTATCTAAAGAGGTTACCTTCGTCAATGCGTACCCGGAATCACTGGGCAAGCGTCCGCATGACGATCTCATCGAGGCCCTTGGCCAACTGGGTGTGGAAGTGGAGCATAACGAAGGCAGGCTGCCCATCACGATTCGCGGCGGCCAGCCGAAGGGCGGCAAGCTCACCGTTTCAGGCGAAGTAAGCTCGCAGTATTTAAGCGCACTGTTGTTCTTGACCCCATTGCTTGCCGAAGACAGCGAAATCACCGTTACCGGAGATCTGAAATCCAAGGTCGTGATCGGTCAGACCCTGGAAGTGCTGGAGCAGGCCGGCATTACGATTCACGCAGCGGACGACTATACGTTCTTCCGGGTTCCCGGGGGGCAATCCTACGAAGCCAAGACCTATACGGTTCAAGGCGATTATCCGGGCTCTGCTGCCGTGCTAGCGGCTGCCGCTGTTACGCAGTCCGATGTGACGATCCGCAATCTGTCGGAGGACAGCAAGCAGGGCGAGCGCGCCATTATCGACGTTCTGCGAATGATGGAGGTTCCGCTCACGCATGAGAACGGAAATGTCCATGTGCAGGGCAACCGCACGCTAAAGGCGCTGGAATTCGACGGAGATGCGGCGACGGACGCGGTGCTCGCGATGGTGGCGGCAGCCGTGTTTGCCGAAGGGACCTCCCGGTTCTACAACGTGGAGAATCTCCGTTATAAGGAATGCGATCGGATTACGGATTATTTGACCGAACTGCGTAAAGCAGGGGCCAACGTGGAGGAGCGCCAGGCCGAGATTATCGTTCATGGCCGTCCGGACGGCGTCGAGGGCGGGGTTGAGATCAATGCCCATTACGATCACCGGGTGATCATGGCCCTCACGGTGGTCGGGCTGCGCGCAGGACAGCCGATCCGGATCAAGGACGCCCACCATGTAGCCAAGTCGTACCCGCAATATTTTGATCACATGAAGGCGCTTGGCGCCGATGTAGAATGGGTAAAATAGAGGAATAGGCCAAGATTCTCATCGATAAGGAACGGAAAGGTGGTCATGAACCATGGCATTTGAAAATCCTACGCGCGAAGAAATCGCGGATATTTTACGTAATGCGGGCAATATTGCTGTCGTTGGCCTGTCCGATCGGCCGGACCGCACATCCCATATGGTTTCTGCCGCGATGCAGCAACGCGGATACCGGATTATCCCGGTAAACCCTGGTGCAGCCGAAATCCTCGGCGAGAAAAGTTACCCTTCCCTGAAGGACATTCCCGAGCCGATCCATATCGTCAATGTGTTCCGGCGCAGCGAATACTGCGCCGATGTAGCACGGGAAGCCGCCGAGATCGGTGCGAAGGTGCTCTGGCTGCAGCAGGGAATTATCAGCGAGGAGGCGGCGGCCATCGCCGAAAGCAGCGGCATGATCGCGATTATGGACCGCTGCATCAAGGTCGAGGATTCCATCGCATTGGGCGGCCGTTAAACTTCAAAGCGCATATTGGAAGAATAGGCAAGTCTTGCGTAGAAAACAGCCGGTGGCAGACTGGACATGGTCCGGTTCTGTCGCCGTTCTGTTTGCAGGGCTTGCTTTTGCTGTGGGCATTTGACCTTAATTCTTTTTGACAAAAACAGGCGCAGCGCTTACCATCAAGGATAGAAAGGAGGGCTCGCCTTGAATTGGTTGGGATCGTTGCAACAGCTGGGCAGAGCAGTCATGCTCCCTACAATGGCGCTTCCGGCGGCAGCTCTCCTGCTTAGCGTGGGGAGTTTGCCATGGTCGGCGTGGGGCTTCGGAACCTTAGGCGAAATCGCTCAGGCAGCGGGGCACGGGGTGTTTTATTACATGCCGTATTTATTTGCCATTGGCGTCGCATGGGGACTCTCGAATCAGGGAGGTCCCGCCGGGCTCGCCGCCCTGGCCGGCATGTTCATCTATGATCAGGTCATATCCCGTCTGGGAGACGGGAGCGTACAGCCCTCGACCTTGATCGGTATTATATTTGGGGTAATGTCCGGTTACGTGTATAACCGGTTCAAACATATTAAGCTTCCCGAAGCCATACAGTTTTTTGGAGGCTCCAGATTTGTACTGCTGTTCATGGGATTGTTCTCAACGATATTCGCTTGGATCATGCTGGGGACAGCACCCCTTGTGCAGCGCGGGTTAGATGCTTTTTATGATCTTACCGTACATATGGGAGCTTTCGGTTTGTTTCTATACGGAATTTTGTACCGCGTACTCACGGCCTTCGGTCTGCATCATTTGTTAAACAATGTGTATTGGTTTCAGCTGGGCTCCTACGAGACGGAGGATGGTACCGTCGTGCAGGGGGATCTGCCCCGGTTCTTCGCGGGGGATCCCACGGCTGGCGACTTCATGGCCGGTTTGTTCCCGATCATGATGTTTGCCCTGCCGGCGATCGCGTTTGCCATTATCCAGGAAGCACGTGAAGATCTGAAACCGAAAGTGAAAAAGACGTTTATGCGGTCCGCGCTTGTCTGTTTTTTGACCGGGGTTTCGGAGCAGATCGAGTTCGCGTTTTTATTTGCGTCTCCATATCTGTATGTGCTCCACGCCTTGATGGCCGGTTTCGCGATGGTCCTTACCTATGCATTTGACATCCATCACGGTTTTTCGTATTCGGCTGGATTCATCGATTACGTGCTCAACTTCCATTTATCGCAGAACGCCTGGATCATCATACCGATCGGGGCCGTGTATGGCATCGTCTACTACTTTCTGTTCCGCTGGGCGATACGCACCTTCGAAATCCCCACGCCGGGGCGCGAGGAGGGCTCGGCGCTGGAAGGCCGGGCAGGCGATATTCCCTATCAGGCGCCGCTCATTCTGGAGGCGCTTGGAGGCAAAGACAACATCGTTCAGGTGCAGTCCTGCATGACGCGTCTGCGATTGACCGTATACAATGATCGTCAGATTGATTCTGACGCACTGAAATTGCTCGGTTCAGCCGGCATTATCAAGCTGGGCGGAGGGAACGTGCAAGTGGTGTTCGGGACGTATTCCGAGCTCATCCGCGAAGAGATAAACAAGCTGATGCAGCAGGATTTGCCGCGCGTTCTGTTCAGCGCGCCCGTACAGGGACGCATGCTTCCGATTGACGAAGTGCCGGATGATATTTTTGCGGCGAAGCTGGTCGGCAACGGCGTCGCCTTCATACCGGAAAAAGGAGAGCTTGTATCACCGGTATACGGCACGGTCATGCACGTGTATCCGACGATGCATGCCATCGGGATTTCAACGCCGGAAGGGCTTGAGGTATTGATTCATATCGGGATCGACACTTCCCAGCTGAAAGGACCGTTTACGGCTGTGGTCAGCGAAGGGGATACCGTTGAACCGGGGCAACTGCTGGTCAAGTTCGATTTGGCGTATTTAAAGACACATGCCGCATCGCTGGCCACGCCAATGGTAATCACCAATCCCGATAAAGTAAGAGCCTGGAGCTATGCTCCGTTCAAGACCGTGAAAAGAGGACAGTCATCTGTCATGTCCGTCGTATTAAATGAGAGTAATGCTGGGGGTAGAGAATCATGATACAAGGCATTGGCGCAGCAACAGGCGTAGCTATCGGTAAGGCTTTCGTACTGCCGCATTGGGAGCTGGATCTTCCGGATTCCGAAATGGACGCTGTCGATTTAGCCAAAGAGTTCGAGCGCTTATATGAAGGCATACGAACCTCCAAGAATGAAATTGAATACATCAAGAACGAATTCAAGGAAATGGTGGGGCACGAGGAGTCGCAGATTTTTGACGCGCATCTGGCCATACTGGAGGATCCCGTGTTCATGAACGAAATTCAAGGGATCATCGAGCGCCAGTACAAGGCTGCCGAGGTGGCGGTAAAAGAGGCGATCGATCATTTCGTATCCATGTTCGATCTGCTGGACGATGAGTATATGAAGGAGCGGGCGCTTGATATTAAGGATGTCGGCAATCGGCTGCTGAAGCATCTTCTTGGTGCTCCCGAAGTGAAGCTCCCGGCCGATACGCAGCCTTATATATTGGTTGCGAAGGAGCTCTCCCCGTCGCAGCTCGTTCATCTGAACCCTTCCCACGTTCTTGGTATCGTGACGATGACCGGCGGCAAGACCTCTCATTCGGCGATCATGGCCCGCGCGCTGGGCATACCGCTCGTTTCGGGAATCGAGAACAAGCTGGATAAACCGATCCAGACCGGACAGCAGCTGGTGGTGGACGGAGATGAGGGGTTGCTCTATTTGGAGCCTGACACGCTCATCGTGGAGCGGTATGAAGGCATTCGGGACCAGCAGCGGAAAAAGAAAGAGCAGCTCCAGCTCCTGGCAGCCGTTGATGCGGTAACGAAGGACGGAACATACTTTAACCTGGCCGCGAACATGAACTCCGTTAAGGAAATGGAGATTGCGCTGAAGAACGGCGCGCAGGGAGTTGGATTGTTCCGAACGGAGTTTTTGTATATGGACCGGCACAACTTCCCGACGGAGGAAGAGCAGTTCGAAGTGTATAAACTGGTTGCGGAGAACGCAGGCAAGGCGTCCGTCGTGATTCGTACGCTGGATATTGGCGGCGATAAGCAGCTGGATTATTTCGCGCTTCCGGAAGAAGAAAACCCCTTCCTCGGGTACCGCGCCATCCGCATCAGCTTGGACCGAACCGAACCGTTCCAGACCCAGCTTACCGCGATTCTGAGAGCCAGCGCATACGGCAGCGTCAAAATCATGTATCCGATGATTTCATCGGTAGATGAAGTCAAGCAGGCCAATGCCGTGCTGCGGCGTGCCATGGCCGATTTGGACCGACGCGGCATCGCCTATGATCCGAACATCAAGGTCGGCATCATGATCGAGGTGCCTGCGGCGGTCACGATCTCGGATTTGCTGGCCGAAGAGGCCGATTTCTTCAGCATCGGGACCAATGACCTGGTTCAGTATGTTCTGGCCGTGGACCGGATGAACGAGCAGATCGCGCATATGTATCATCCGTTTCATCCTGCCATTTTGCGCATGCTCCGGACGACGGTGGAGGCTGCCCATGGGGCAGGGATTCCAGTCAGCGTGTGCGGAGAACTGGCCGGAGACGAAAGAGCGATTCCGCTTTGGCTTGAGCTCGGCGTTAAGGATTTGAGCATGTCTCCGCAATCCCTGCTCCGCGTGAAGCATCGCATTTTGAATACGAATGCGGCAGAAGCGAAAGGAGAGGCGGCGGCTTGCTTCAAGCTGCGTACCAGCTCCGCTGTCGAAGAACGTCTTAGCGCTTTTGCCGAACGGAGCAGTTATCTGAACGGAACCAACGGAACGGACAGCACGGCGTCTTAACCGGTAAGATAGGGATCATCGACTTTTTTCAGGCTTCTTTTTTTAAAGGACAAGCTATATGAGCACAAAAAAACAGCCGCCTATCTCACCAGGAGCCCTGGTGACAAAGGCGGCTGTTTCTGTATATTGGGGCAAGGAGCAATTATTGGCCTTGCCGTGCCAGCGCATCGCAGAAGGCTTTGCCGTATGGCGGAAGATCGGGAGGCCGGCGTGCGGAAATAATATGCCCGTCGGTCACGACCGCCTCATCCTTCCAGATCGCACCGGCATTTTCCATATCGTCGCGGATTCCCGGCGTGGAAGTAACGGTAACTCCGTCCAGGATTTTGGCGGAGATCAGCACCCATCCTGCGTGGCAGATCTGTCCGATCGGCTTCAGGTCCTCGTTCATTTCTTTAACCAGTTGAAGCACTTTATCATATCGGCGAAGCTTGTCCGGCGCCCAACCGCCCGGTACGAGTATTCCGTCATAATCCTTGCTGTTCAGCTCTTCAAACGAATACTCGGCCTGAGCCGGAACGCCATATTTGCCGGTGTAAGTTTTACCCTTTTCCAGCCCGGCGAGATGGACTTCCGCTCCTTCCTCGCGGACCCGGTAAACGGGATACCATAGCTCCAAATCCTCGAATTCTTCATCAACAAGCGCTATAACCTTTTTTCCAGTCAATCGCATAATTGGCCTAGCTCCTTTCTCCGCAAAAATTTTGATATAACCGTAACGCTGCGCATTCGGTCCTTTAAGACTGTATTCATTGTAACAAATATGGAGAGGAGTTTCATGGAAGCGTCCGAAGAAGGAACATTTGACAACATTTCTGGTAAATAAAGCATCATCACAAATTTGCAGGATTCTCTGGTATGATAGTCGAATAGAACTAATTCAGGTGACAGATTTGTGACATGGGACTGTTGGTTTTAGATTACGTGATAGGATTTGGGGTGGGCATTTTGTTCAAAACCTGCAACTGCGGACAAAGTATGAAATTGGAATTAAGAAAGCTGATTCATGAAAGAAAAACTCGGATATGTGATGTTCCTGTTTATGCCTGTCAGGCCTGCAAGAAGTATGAGCTTCTGCCTCTTATTAAACCGGATTTGCTTCGCTATCTCGCATCGATTAACAATGAGACCGAGCGAATACGCGTTTCGTTCGCAGATGTCAATGAAGCCGCATATGTTCTTCGTGAAGTGTTCCGTACATACGATGATGATTCGTCGGCAGAATGGCAGGCGCGCTGCATGGAAGTATTTGACGAGCGCATTAATATGCTGTTGGATCTATTCCGTTATGCCCAGAGCCTGGCCGACGGCGACTGGATGAGACAAATGGAGGGGCGTCTCGAGCAATTAAGCACCATAAAATCTCTCATTCCTGAAAATTCGAGCAATTATGCAAGATAATTTTCAGAAAATTTTCGTGGTTGTTGGATTTTTCACGCACTTTTTGTTAGGATAGAGGATAGGAACTTCAATACAATGAAGGGAATGTATATCCTATGGCGACGTTGACGAAAATGACTACTATAGAAGAGCTGCGCAGCACGCTGGAATCTTCCGATCGGAAGCACTTGCTTTTGTTCAAACATAGTACCAGATGCCCAATTAGTGCCGGAGCCTACAGGGAAGTGCAAGCTTACCTTGAGGACCAGCCGAACGAGGGGATCGACTATGTGTGGATCGATGTCATTGCGGACCGACCGGTGTCGAGTCAGGCTGCCGAAACTCTGAACATCCAACACGAATCGCCGCAAGTTATACTTGTAAAAGAAGGAGCGCCAGTCTGGCATACATCCCATTCCCATATTACGGCTGAAGCGCTGAAAGCTCAATTGGACGGCATATGATGCCGTGTCGTTGCACAAAGCAGTAATTTGTCGTATCATAAATTCAATTGGTATTGAACGAATGAAAATCTATTGGCAATGGAGAGAAGGAATTTGACGGTAACCATTTACGATGTTGCGCGCGAAGCAGGCGTTTCCATGGCGACGGTATCCCGGGTTGTAAACAATAACCCGAACGTTAAGCCTCAGACCCGGAAAAAAGTATACGAAGCGATTGAACGTTTAGGGTATCGTCCGAATGCGGTAGCCAGAGGCCTGGCCAGCAAGAAGACCACAACCGTCGGCGTTGTGATCCCTGACATTTCAAACTCGATCTTTGCGGAGATTGCCCGTGGTATTGAGGATATTGCTAACATGTATCACTATAATATAATTTTGTGTAATGCCGACAAACGTAAGGAAAAGGAAATCCGCGTAATCAACACCTTGCTCGAGAAGCAAGTGGACGGGCTGTTGTTTATGGGTGGAACGGTGACGGACGAGCATATCCAGGCGTTCCAGACATCGGCTGTGCCGATTGTTCTCTGTGCGACCAGTGATGAGAGAGGTTCTTATCCTTCGGTCGACATCGATCATGAACAGGCTGCGTTTGATGCGGTCAACACGCTGATTCGGCACGGACACCGCGAGATCGCTATGATCAGCGGCACGCTGCAGGATCCGGCAAACGGCTATGCTCGTTTCCAAGGCTACAAAAAAGCGCTGGAAGCAGCAGGCATCGAGTATCAAGAGGATTTGGTGCGGATCGGTAACTATCGTTATGAGTCCGGCGTGGAAGCGATGAAGTACTTCCTGGGCCTCAAGAAGAAACCAACCGCTATATTTGCCGCTACCGACGAGATGGCGATTGGCGCTATTCATAGCATTCAGGATGAAGGCTATAAAGTGCCGGATGACTTCTCGATCATCAGCGTAGACAATATCCGGATGGCTTCGATGGTTCGTCCACAGCTGACAACGGTGGCCCAACCAATGTATGATCTGGGAGCCGTAGCGATGCGTTTGCTTACCAAGCTGATGAAAAAGGAAAATGTGGAGAATCCTCGCGTGATTCTGCCGCATGAAACGATTCTTCGCCTCTCGGTCAGCCATGTGAACGAATAGGCTGCGTGAAACCAAACGTTTAGATGAACAAGATGGATTCGAGAAAAGCTCCTGGTTTTAAGGGGCTTTTTTCTGGTGGGATTTTTTATGCGCTCTTACAATCAGGGGGGATATCGACATGACAACACAGGTGATCGGCCTTATCGGGGCTATGGACGAAGAAGTGGAGCTGCTGCTCGGTCAACTGGAGAATAAAGAAACAACCGTTAGGGCAGGTGTTACCTATGCATCGGGAACGATCCATGGCAAGCAGGTCGTCGTATGCAAGAGCGGGGTGGGCAAGGTCAATGCAGCGGTCACCACGCAGATCTTGATCGACTTCTTCGGCGTTTCCAAAATATTATTTACCGGCGTAGCGGGCGCGCTGCATCCGGAGCTCAACATCGGCGATATCGTGATCTCCTCTTCATGCATGCAGCATGATATGGACGTGACGCCGTTAGGCTTTGCGCGCGGGGTCATCCCGTATCAGGAGCTGTCCGATTTTCCCGCAGACGCCTCTTTGATCCAGCTGGCGGAGGAGGCCTGTAAAGAGCAGGCAGTGAATCATTACATCGTAGGGAAGGTTCTGTCCGGGGACCAGTTCATTGCCAGCCGCGATACGGTGCAGACGCTCTACGAGGAATTGAACGGGGCCTGCGCGGAAATGGAAGGCTCTGCCGTTGCCCAGGTATGTTACATGAACGGCGTGCCTTATGTGGTGATCCGATCCATGTCGGATAAGGCCGACGGTTCTGCGCATGTCAACTTCCCCGAGTTTACAGTAAAGGCTTCCAAGCGTTCTCATGAAATCGTGAACTATATGCTGGGCAAACTCTAGCAGCAAATGATAGGAAGCGCTCGTTATGCTTAATCCGGCATAAGCGAAAGATACACAAACTCCCCTGAGCAATCCCAGGGGAGTTTGTTTTATTGAGAATCGAATTAATACATAAACCGCTGTCTGAAACGGATCCGGTCGAATTGTTCTTGCGATGAAAGCGGCACATGCCGACCGATTCTGACCATGAGGCAGTTGGCGGGATGGGAGCAGATTTCCGGATCGTCGGTTGCGTACCATTCCATATCCACGACTTTCATTAAGCGCTCCATCATTTTGCGGTAATCCCACACGTTAAGGCCGCTGCCTTTTAGGTCCCAATGCCAGTAGTATTCGGTCGTAAACACGATGTAGCGTTCCATCTGGCCTTCCTCGAATGCGGTTTTGATCATCCGCTGCCCAAGGCCTAAGGAACGGTAATCTTTCGCTACCTCGATGGCACCTAGCTCGATCAAATCTTCCATATTGCCCTCAGACCAGCGCTCCTGCTCATCCGGGTGATGAAACGTTACGTATCCTACGATCATATCTCGGTCTCTCGTGATGATGATTCTGCCTTCGGGCAGGCCTGCAATTTCCACCAATGCCTCATGCTGCTCCGCAGGACGACGAAAAGCCTTGAGATCAGGGTGCATGGTCAGTTCGGATAGCTGCTCGGGAGGTACAGGTCCTTCGATGATCAGGCGGCGGTCTTCAGGGAACAAAACATGAGACTGGTATACCTTGCAGTGTTCCATCCGTTACGCTCCTTTCAATTCCATACCCTACTTATAGCAAAAAAATAAAAAAATGAAAAGCAATGACAGGCAAACAAAAGCTATGATATAATCTTTTCGACATAAAACCTTCACAATTGTATCGTACTTAACGATATGTTTCCTTGCGAATTCCAAGGGTTAATGACTCGATGACTGTGACAACGTGATAACCCGCCGCAATGTGTAAAATGTATGTTTCATTCAATCATTTTGTAAGCGCTGTCCACTATGAGGAGACCGATTTGAGAATGAGGAGGATGTTATCATGAATCAAACGCATAGCGAAATATTGCCAAGTGAAGTATCACATTCCAATATGAAGAGTTACGAGCAAGCACGCTCCGAGTTTTCATGGGACGAAATCGAGAGACATTTTACTTGGTATGAGACGGGTAAAGTAAACATGGCGTACGAGGCAATCGATCGTCATGTAGCGGAGGGACGAGGAGACAAGGTAGCACTCTTGTACAGTGACGCCGCCCGCGAGGAGACTCTTACTTTTGCGCAATTGAAAGAGAAATCCGACAAGTTCGGCAATGTGCTGCGCAAATATGGCGTGGGCAAAGGCGATCGGGTATTTATCTTTATGCCGCGCGGCCCTGAGCTCTATGCCGGTTTGCTTGGTATTTTGAAGGTAGGTGCCGTGGTAGGCCCATTGTTCGAGGCGTTCATGGAGACGGCGGTAAAGGATCGCTTGGAGGATAGCGGAGCGGTTGCGCTGATTACGACGCCTGCGCTGTTGTCGCGCGTGAAACGGGATGAGCTCCCCGAACTGAAGCATGTCTTTGTCGTTGGCGAAGTGGAAGAAGAGGATCCGCGTCTAGTAAACTATCATGAGGAAGTTGAAGCCGCATCCAGCGAGCTGGAGATTGAATGGCTCGAGCGGGAAGACGGATTGATCATGCACTATACATCAGGCTCAACCGGGAAACCGAAGGGCGTATATCACGTTCAGAACGCTATGGTGCAGCATTATTATACAGGCAAGGTTGTTTTGGATTTAAGGGAAGACGATATATATTGGTGTACGGCGGACCCGGGTTGGGTAACCGGTACGTCATACGGTATTTTTGCGCCATGGTTGAACGGCGTGACCAATGTCATTCGCGGAGGCCGCTTTAGCCCGCAGGACTGGTACAGCACATTGGTAAACAACAAAGTAACGGTATGGTACAGCGCGCCGACTGCCTTCCGGATGTTGATGGGGGCAGGTTCCGATCTTATCGACCAATATGATTTGAGCCATGTACGGCATGTACTGTCCGTTGGCGAGCCGCTCAACCCCGAGGTGGTGCGTTGGGGACACAAGGCTTACAAGCAGCGTATCCATGATACATGGTGGATGACGGAGACCGGGGGGCAGCTGATCTGTAACTATCCGGGGATGGCGATCAAGCCGGGATCCATGGGGCGTCCGCTGCCGGGCATTACGGCGGCGATCCTGGACGATCACGGGAAAGAAGTTGCTCCATATACGATGGGGAACCTGGCCATCAAGACACCTTGGCCGTCCATGATGAGAACCATCTGGAATAACGAGGCGAAGTATCAAGAATATTTCCGTATTCCGGGCTGGTACATTTCCGGGGACTCGGCCTATATGGACGAGGATGGATACTTCTGGTTCCAGGGCAGAATCGACGATGTGATCAATTCGTCCGGGGAGCGAATCGGCCCATTCGAGGTGGAGAGCAAGCTTGTTGAGCATCCGGCCGTAGCCGAAGCCGGCGTTATCGGTAAGCCTGATGTAACACGAGGCGAGATCATTAAGGCCTTTATCTCCCTGCGTGAGGGCTATACGCCTTCTCAGGAGCTCAAGGATGAAATCTATCGTTTCGTGAAGGAAGGTCTATCCGCCCATGCCGCCCCGCGTGAAATCGAGTTTAAGGATAAACTTCCGAAGACGCGCTCCGGTAAGATCATGCGGCGCGTATTGAAAGCCTGGGAACTGGATCTGCCGACTGGCGATCTGTCCACGATCGAGGATTAATAAGCAGATCATAACAGAGCTGGCAATGAAGATGGCTAACCGCCATGTTCGTGGCCGGCTCTTTTTTATTTCAGAGCGTTATCTGTACGTCCTAAACGTTTTCTTTTAACAAGAGGAATAAACAACCGTATCGACCCATCTCCAGCTAAAAATAAAAACAGCCCTTCCACAGAGTAATGTCTGTAGAAGGGCTGTTTTTTACGTAAACAATCTATTTTTTCTCAAAATATACGGCTGGCGAAGCTGCAGATTCACCAATCGGATTGACGGCAGTTATTCTAAAGGTGCCGCCAATCGGGTTGCCCGAGGTGTAGTAGAACTCCGTGCTCTTGCTGGAGCCCAGAATCTGGTAGTTCCCGTCACTGTTCGGGCTGATATAGATATTGTAGACCATGACCTCTTCTTCTGGGGCGTTTCCGCTCCAAGTGGCCTGGAAACCCTCCGGAGTAGCTGTGAGTGTCGGCTGGCCTGGTGCAGACGGTACAGTCGTGGCGCCTTCATTCCCAAATCCGGGATCGATATCGGGCTCTTCCTCGGTGATGCCGTCATCTGGCTGATCGATGGTGTCATCCGGGTTCGTTTCAGTGTCGCCCGGTAATGGGAATCCCGATGTTGTGCCGCCCACAATAGCGCTTGGCTCAGACGTCTTGCCGGCTACGTCAACGGCGACGACGTAATAGGTCGTAAATACACCGTCAGCTCCAAGACCTGAGAAGACAAGGCTCTCGTCGCCAAGAATGACCTGACCTTGATGAGTGTACGGGCTGCCGTTCACGGACTTAAAGAGCCGGTATCCGACAACATCAGGCGATCCGCTGGCATTAAAGCTGATGGAGCCGCTGCCCACCGAATAGTGTACGTTTTTCGGTGGAGTAGGAGCCTTGCCGTCGTCCGTTCTCGGGTCGACCTTGCTTGGCATTCCTTTTTTCGCATCCTGCGGGAGATAGGATTCCAGCGCTTTCTTTTCACCTTTCATAACCTTCAAGGCGTTCTGGAGTTCCACAATCAGCTCGTCAATCGGCTTTTCGCGCTTGATTACGATTTGTTCTCTCAACATATCCAAAGGCGTTGCTTCCTGTGGAATATAATTTACGCCACGATAGGTAATGTATTTTGCTTTGGCGATGCCGTCATCGCTTTCGGTAGGCACGAACTTCGCGTTGAACAGATCCGTTACGAATTTATCCGTTAAGGAAGTCGGCAGCTTGCCGCTGTAAGCGGAGACCGTCTTGGACGTTATGCCTTCCGGCTTTTCAAACGTTTTGGTTGGGAACAGCTCCGGCTTAACGTCCGTCGCTTCGTTCATGATTCTGGCCCAGATGGCCTGGGCGTGCTTGCGCTGATCGCCAACAAGCGTATTTTTTTGCTCCTTGTATCCGACCCATACGCCAAGCGTAACATCCGGCGAGTACCCCATGAACCAAACATCCCCGTAGTTCTGGGTGGAGCCGGTTTTACCCACGACGGGAACCTCATTGAATTTCTTGTACGTATCCCGGACCTTGCTGGCGGTTCCGTTCGTAATGACGGTACGCAGCATATCCGTCATGAGATACGCTGTCTGCTCGGAGAATACCTGCTCCGGTTTTACTTCGTGTTTGTAAACAATATTGCCTTTGGAGTCCACGATTTTCTCGATCATGAATGCATCCGTGAATTTGCCTTGATTGCCGATGGAACTGTAGGCATTCGTCAGCTCTTCCACGGTCACGCCGTAATGCAATCCGCCCAGTACGCCGGTTGAAGCATTATAATCGTCTTCCTCCAAGGTAGTGATGCCCAGCTTCTTGGAAAACTCCCAGGCCTTCTCAATGCCGACCGTGTTGTTAAACAGCTTGAGTGCCACCGTATTGGTCGAATCGTTCAGCGCCTGTCTTGCCGTCATCAATCCTCTGTACCCGGTGTACGAGTTTTTAGGGATATGGAATACTTTGCTGTAGTCCTTTAAGATGATCGGTGAATCGTCCACCACGCTGGCAGGCTGAATCGCCCCCGTATCAAGTGCCGGTAAGTAGGCGGCAATAGGTTTCATGGCAGATCCGGGCTGCCGTTTCATTTGCGTAGCATAATTCATTTGTTCCGTGTTGAAATCCCTGCCCTCAATCATGCCGAGAATGGCGCCGGTTTTGTTGTCGATCATCATCGCGGCGGTTTGCTCCATTCCTTTTTCGGCGCTGTCAGGCAAGTAGTTGCTGTCATCCTCTGCAATGGAACGCATGGTCTTGTAGAGCGTCCGGTCGATGGTGGTGTACACGCGGTAACCGCCGGTGCTCAGCTGAGCACGGGAAGCATCCATCAGATCGGAGTTCGCTTGCTTGCCTTTTGCGTTCTCTTCAGCTTCCTGGCTTAGCTGCATCAGAATGTTCGATGCTTGACGTTCGACTTCCATCATGAGATAAGGATAAGTCACATAGGCTTTCTGCGTGCGAGGAGCCAGCGATTCTTTGATATCGAATGCTTTGGCCTCATCGTATTCGGCTTGCGTTATTTTACCTTCATCCAGCATGCTTGCCAGCACGCGGTGCTGGCGGTTTATGGCCCGGTTGAACGATTTCTCATCAAATTCCCCTTTGCCGTTGAAGGCCGAGTAGGAGGAAGGCAGCTGCGGAAGACCTGCCAAGTATGCAGCTTGGGCCACATTCAGATCATTCAGATTGTTGATGTTGAATATTCCTCTTGCCGCTGCCTTGATCCCGAACAGCTGGTATCCGCTCGAGCCGTTGCCGTATGGAACCTTGTTCAAGTAGGCCGTCAATATCTGGTCTTTACTTAAGAAGCGCTCCATCCGCATCGCCAGCAGCATTTCTTTTACCTTACGGTTATCCGTTTTGTCACGACTTAAAAAAGTAAGCCTGGCCAGCTGCTGCGTCAATGTGCTGCCGCCGGTTTGAACCGGCTCATTCAACACGCGTTCCTTCACGGCGCGAGCGGTACCTTTTATGTCAACACCCTTATGTGTATAAAAACGGTTGTCTTCTATGGATACGACGGCATCTTTAACAAGCTGGGGAATCTCCTTGAACTCCACAGGTCGTCTGTCTTCTTCGGTTCTAAGCTGTCCGATCGGTGAGCCATCCGCGAAGTAGGCAAAGCCCGTTATGGCATTATCGTTCACCGTGTTCTCGATGAGGGCACGTGATCTTACCGGCTCATTCTCAACAATAGAGGTTACATAACCGGCTACGGCTCCTCCGGCGAACAAAACGCCCATCAGACCTACCACAAAGAGCCATCCGATGACGGATCCCAGTACCCGCAGAAAGGACCGTTTTCGCGGTTTTTTCTGTTGTTCAGGCTCTTGTTTTTTCTCCTCAACCATGAATGTATACTCCTCCTTTTAACGCACCTATTATAGCATAAATCGAAGGTTTTGAATCATGTGTACCTATATAGCGTGTCCTTTTTTGAGGAAGAATGACTTTTTTGGGGAGGGTTCAATACACATGACGCCAAGTTCATAGGGGAAAAAAGCTTTGAAGGCCCTTGGTTTATGGCGGAGCCTTTCGTTTCGGAGAGAGCCGCGACCGACAAAAAAAACCTGAAGGCCGGGGCCTTCAGGTTTTTTGGGTTCCGAATGAATCTTAACGGTTGTAGAATTCGACGATTTGTTTCTCGTCGATGTCTTGGGAAAGCTCGGAACGTTCTGGAAGACGGATGTATTTCCCTTCCATTGCTGCTTCGTCAAACTCGAGGTAAGCTGGAAGATGCACGCGGTTAGCCAAAGCTTCCTTGATGGAAGAGAGGCTGCGGCTTCTTTCACGAAGGCCGATTACATCGCCAGTGCTTACAGCATAAGAAGCGATATCGACTTTCTTGCCGTTCACAGTCACGTGACCGTGAGCTACCAATTGACGAGCGCCCGCACGGGAGTTGCTGAAGCCAAGACGGTATACCAGGTTGTCCAGACGGCTCTCAAGCAGGAACATGAAGTTCTCACCCGCGATACCTTTCATGCTGGTAGCTTTGTTAAACAGGGTGCGGAATTGCTTCTCGCCCAAGCCGTACATGTGACGCAGCTTTTGCTTTTCTTGAAGCTGCATACCGTAGTTGCTTACTTTTCTCCGTTGGTTAGGACCATGCTGACCTGGAGGGAAAGGGCGCTTTGCCAATTCTTTACCTGTACCGCTCAGGGAGATTCCCAGACGACGGCTTAATTTAAATTTAGGACCGGTGTAACGTGCCATGTTATATAGACTCCTTTTTAATTAAAGTTTCATTAGGGCTCTATTTGCGCCGTATTTGTTTGCTCTATCCGTCATCTTCCGGAAGATCTGCCAGGAAAGTTCAGCCGCTGTCCTGTCAGTAACAAATAACGTGAGGGTGACACAACCCGCCCAAATTCATCGAATGCATTGCATTCTTACTCAACAATAAATATTATATGAAGTAATGATATAAAGTCAAGTTCAACCTGCAACTTACTATAACTTGGTTTTTGTCTAATTTTGTCGATAGGACCATGGACCTAAAATTATTGTGAAAAACGCATAAATTCTGATGCAAAAATGGGTAGAAAAGAGTAATATGATATTGGAATAAGTAGTAGCAATTATCTAGTTACATATTGTAGTGTTTTTGGTGATTATCATTCCCCAACATGTTGAACAGCCGGGTTTCCGCCATGCGGCAGCCGAATGGATCCTTACATTATGAATCGGAACGCCAGTCTTGGATAGGCCTTTTATAATGGTGCAAAGGAGCGCCCAATATGTCAGAAGAACAACGGAAAGTGTATGAAAGCTCTCCCGGTTCTGCGGTCATGTTCAATGATGCCGGGCCAATTCCTGGAAACGAGCCTCGTCTATGGCTTCAGGGCTTGGATATTACACCTCATGATTTCCCTTATATTCAGCCTCTCATATCAGACAGCTATCTGGAGTGGCTAAGAGAAAGCGCTGGCACGCAGGCGATGCGGAAATTCAGCTGGGCCCTTCTTTCTCATGAGGGAGCTTGGCTGACAGGGGCACCCGAAATAACGGAATACGTTCATGCAAGCGAGGATGAGACGCTGACGCATACGCTCCGTTCGAAAGAAGCCGCCCATGGCATGGGCAAGGGTTCGCTTGAGGGAATGGTGCTGTGCGCTGTCCCGCTGTTCACGCGTGTCCATGGCGATTTTTTTGCGGTGATGGTCAGCGTTGCCTCGGGGAGGATGGAGCCGGAGCAGTCGCTCATGCTGACGGAAACTTACGCATTGCTCTTCCGTTCCTGCTTCTATCGCCAGATGGAGTACATCTTTGCGGATGACCTGGAGAAGGTCCACCGCCAAGCCGAACGTGAAGTGCAGAGGCGTTCCATCTTGTTTCAGTACGTGAAGCGGATGCATGTGCAGATCAATGTGGACAGCGTGCTGGTGGAGGCCATTGATAGCGTCCTGGCCCTGTATCCCAAGGCGAAAGTCGAATTGTTTATGTCACAGGACCATGAAAGCGTTCATCCGCTCGTGCGTCCGCTGCTGCTCCATCATTGGCAGGAAGAGGTTTATGTGCGCACCTTTATGGAAGGTTCCCTGACGATTCATGAGCATGAAGAACCCGACACGCTGGTGGAGATCGGGATTCCCATGGGAGGCAAGCAGGGCGTCTATGGGGTGCTTCACGTTGAAGTGGACAAGTTGGAACTGCCCGATATGGATCTGGAGCTGCTGGGGATGATGGCCGATGCCGCAGGCACCGCCTTCGAGAACGCCAAACTGTACGAGCAATCCAACCTGATGATTCATGAGCTCCGCATGATTAATGAGCTGACCCAGCGGCTGAACAAAAGCTTGCATTTGGCGGAGATATTTCAATTCGCCAATCATGAACTCCTCAAGATCCTTGAAGCGGATTACTGCTGCATTCTGATCCATAACGAGGAGCTTGGCGGTCTAGAGGTGGTATCCTGCAACGCCGAGTGGCTGGCCAAGGAGGTCTTCGAGAAGGACTACGGCCTGGGGGGCCTCGTCTATCATTCGAAGGAGCCGCTCATTCTGTCAGACTATCAGGAAGAGCGTCCGGCAGAATCCAGGCTGATGGAGAGCACGCGGTCCAGCTCGATGATTGCTACTCCGCTAATGGTTAACGGCGAGGTGAGGGGCGTCGTCCTGCTCACCCATGCGAAGCGGCATTATTTCTCGTACGACAGCTATCGGCTGCTTCAAGCCTTGACAAGCCATATCGGCTTGGCGATCGGGAATGCCTTTCTGCATGCGGAAGTGAGAAGAATGGCTAACCGGGATATGCTGACCGAACTGTATGCCAGACATTATCTGGATGAAATAATCCATGAATGCCAGAACCGTGATTTTTGCGGCTCGCTCATCGTGGTGGATATCGACGAATTCAAGCAGGTCAACGACACGTTCGGGCACCAGCGTGGTGACAAGATTCTGAAGCAGGTCAGCAGCATCGTAAAAACAACCATTCGTCACAGCGATATTCCGGCCCGTTGGGGCGGTGAGGAGCTTGCGGTGTATCTGCCGGGACTCGGCATTCAGCAGGCGGTGCAGGTGGCCGAACGGATTCGCTTACGGGTGGCCGAAGAGACCGATCCGCGCGTAACGGTGTCGTGCGGGATTTCCGAGTGGAACTGGACCAACGACAAGATCAGCGTGGAGTCGCTCTTCTATCGGGCGGATATGGCGCTCTACGAAGCCAAGAATGGCGGTCGCAACCGGATCGTCGTGGAGAGGGCCGAAGCCGAGATCGGAATGGATTAGATACCCTGCAGCTAAGAGAGGCTGCAGGGTTTTTTCTGTCATCTGCATAATGTAAGGGGCCGCGGATAGCCTAATAGCAAGATCAACGAGAGGCTGATGATTATGCGAAACAGAAGGTTACGAAGCGTTATCGCAATGATGGTATTCATTTTTGGATTAACCGGATGCGCCTGGCAGGATCAGCTGACTGCCGAAGAAGCGTTTAACCGTGCTTTATCGGGGCTGTCCGGCATCGATAATTTCTCTTTTCGAGGAGAAACGGCGATTCGGAGCGGAGAAACAGGACCGTTTGAGGAAAGCTTGGCGTTTGAAGGGAATCTGCGGCATCATTCCGACCTGACCTTATCTTCTAAAGAGAGAAGCACCGTCATACGGAATGACAAGATGTCTGCCGAATCGGCATATAAATCGAATGAACTTACCGTGACGCTCAAGCGTAAGGATGGCAAGTGGAGCACGCTTTCGTCGGAGCATGCCGGGGGAATGTGGATGAGCCGGTTAAATCCGCTGGAATTGCTGGAGTACATGGGCAAGTCGGAGAAGACCGTTACCCAGGAACTGGGGGCCGCAAGAGGAACGAAGGTGCTGCGTGTCGAGCTTTCGCCCGAGGCGGCTGCCCATATGGTGCAGGAGTCGCTGGATGAGCAGATGAAGGCGTTGGCTGAGCGGATTGAACGCAAAGACGACCCGTTATACAGCGACGATCCGAAGGTTCGCAAGCGGCTGAAGGAAATCTGGGAAAGGGACTACCATGAAATGAAAAACATGCTGAATGAGGCGGATGCCGTTTCGGTCTGTCATGTAACCATTAACAGAAAAAGCCAGCTGCCTACCAAGATGACCATGGAGCGCAGGGTATCCTTTGTGGACGAACAAGGCAAAACACGTACCGAAACACTGCTGTCGGATGTTACGTTTACCGGTTATTGAGCCATTAAAAATTTTTTCACGATGAGCGCTGACGCGAGGCTGCCCGGCGTGCTACAATAAAATAAATTTACCGCTGTTCAATTTATACAATAGGGAACAGTCATCATAAGGAGGATAAAACATATGCGTGATCCCAGAATTCAAAAGTTGGCTCAGAATCTCGTGAACTACTCCGTGGATATGCAGCCAGGGGAAAATGTGCTCATCGAAATGATCGGATCGGAGCGCGATCTGCTGAATGCCATTATCGAGGAGGTCTCGAAGGGAGGCGGCCGTCCGTTCGTGCAATTGACGGATCGTACGGTGCAGCGCGCGATGTTGAAGAACGCAAATAAAGAGCAGCTTGAGCTGTGGGCAGAGCTGGATCTTGAACGCATGAAAAAAATGGATTGTTACATCGGCATTCGCGCAGGCGAGAACGTCAACGATATGGCTGACGTGCCCGAAGAGAACATGAAGCTGTACAATGCCCTTTACTCGCATCCCGTACATAGCGAAGAGCGCGTGAAGCGCACCAAATGGGTGGTTCTCCGTTACCCGAACGCCAGCATGGCGCAGCTTGCCAACACCAGTACGGAGGCCTTTGAGGATTTCTACTTCGATGTGTGCAATCTGGATTACTCCAAAATGGACCGCGCCCAGGATCCTTTGGCCGAGCTGATGAGGAATACCGACAAGGTTCGCATCGTGGGACCGGGAACGGACCTCAGCTTCTCGATCAAAAACATCGGCGCGGAAAAGTGCTCCGGCCAGAAGAACATTCCGGATGGCGAGGTGTACACCGCGCCCGTTCGCAACTCGGTTAACGGGACGATCGCTTACAACACACCGACTCTTTACAATGGAGTCACCTTCGAAAATATTAAATTCCGCTTTGAAAACGGGAAAATCGTCGAAGCAACAGGGAGCGACACGAAGCGGCTGAACGAGATCCTGGATTCGGATGAGGGTGCGCGGTACATCGGCGAATTTGCCATCGGCTTCAACCCGTACATTTTGACGCCGATGAAGGATATTCTTTTCGATGAGAAAATTGCAGGAAGCCTGCATTTTACGCCAGGCCAAGCATATGATGTAACAGACAACGGCAATCGATCCTCCATTCACTGGGATCTTGTTTTGATCCAGCGGCCGGAATACGGCGGCGGGGAAATCTACTTTGATGATCGCCTGATCCGCAAGGATGGCATATTCGTTATTCCAGAACTGGAAGCATTAAATCCGGAAAATCTTAAATAGATTGGAAAAAATGTTGCATAAGAAAACGGATTCAATGTATCATGAAGGTGCAGTGATGAGCTTTTTCAGATCCTAAAGTTACGGAGGGATTCGTATGTCCAATAACAATCAATCTATCGTAGAAATTTCGCAAACAGCCAGCCAGTTCACATCCTCCATCGTTTTGCAGGCGGAGAACAAGTACATTGATGTTAAGAGCATCCTGGGTCTGTTCACAACGCTTGTCAACAGCCAAAGCTATGAACTGCATGTACATGGTCCTGATGCCGATGAAGCTAAAAAAGCAATGATCGACGTATTCACCAAGCATGGCTTGAACGTATCCGTCGTGGCTGAATAACATTCGCCAAAAACACCCTTTCAATCAATGGAAGGGTGTTTTTTCGTAGAGAAGGGGTCTATTTTGTTCAGGTCCTTGTATTGAGAAACGATTTCGACTAATATTAAAGATAGTAACTGTGCTGTGATTTTTGACATAGGGGGGAAGATCATGACTTCATCTGATTTACAGGAACAGCTGAATCTCAAAGCGATCAGTCTTCTTCATGAAGATGCAGATAAAATCCTAAAGCTTATTGAAGTACAGATGGAGAATCTGGCGACCCGTTATTGCCCTCTCTATGAGGAAGTGCTGGATACCCAAATGTACGGTTTTTCAAAAGAGGTTGATTTCGCGGTGCGGGCCGGGCTTCTTCCGGAAAGTACGGGAAAGCAGCTGATCAGCAAGCTTGAACGCAATCTGGCGGTCCTGTACGAAGCCATGAATCAATCCAAATAGCCTGTACTCGTACAGGCGCATACATAGAGAAACGCATGTCGCGCTCCCGCGACATGCGTTTTTTTCTTGCTGCACGATTAGATTTCGATCCGAGGCAAGCACCGTGTACAAGGCTTAGACGAGGAAGAAGGAGACGCCCAGTATGACGTATACGGCGAGCAGCAGCAGGCCTTCATACCAGTTGGAGGCGCCGTCCTGCGTAATGGACCTGGCAATGAATACGGCGACGCCGATGGCGACCAGCTCCAGCGTGGTGAACACGAGATCCATCGTATCCCCAAGGAAAAAGCTGATGAACACAAGCACGGGAGCAACGAACAGGGCGATCTGCAGGCTGCTGCCGACGGCAATTTCAACGGCCGCGCCGATTTTGTTCTTCATCGCAAGCATGATGGCTGCACTATGCTCTGCGGCGTTGCCGATAATCGCTACCAGGAAGGCCCCGATAAACAGCTCGCTGAGGCCATATTCGTGACTGATGGGCTCAAGCACCCCGACAAGCCATTCGCTGACAAACGCAACCATCACGGTGGCGATGACAAGGTACAGAATCGAGCGCTTCTTGGACCAAGTGGGACCGTGCTCGTGCGGAAGCGCATCCTGGTCGTGATCGTCGCTGACATCCGCCAAATAATTTTTATGGGTGATCATCGAGAATCCAAGCCATGCGATGTAGGCCACGATCAGAATTCCCGCCACAATGAGGCTGAGCGTCTTGGTTTCACCCTCCGTAATGGAGTGGGTATTCAGAAAGACCGCAGGGATGAACAGGGCGATAATGGCCAGCGTCATCAGGGAGCCGTTCAGACCTGCCAGCGTCACATTGTATTTCTGGATTTTAAACTTGAGGCCCCCGGCAAACAGGCTGAGCCCGAGAACGAGCAGCAGGTTGCCGATAATGGAGCCGGTGATGCTGGCTTTCACCATATCGTACAAACCTTCCTTAATCAGCAGGATGGCGATGATCAGCTCTGCCGCGTTGCCGAAGGTAGCGTTCAGGAATCCCCCGAGCCGTTGGCCGGCGTAATGCGCGACGCTTTCCGTTGCTTTGCCGAGAAAACCGGCGACAAAAATAACCGCGATGGCAGACAGAATGAACTGGAGCGTGAAGTTCCAATTCGCAAAATGTCCCAGCGCACTAAGCAAAAAGGTAAAGATCAGAAGCGCGGGATTGAGCCATTTCTTCATAACCGACACCTACCTTATGGTTTATGTACTGATGAGTACTTGCGAGCGAAAACGACGATTCTCGTATCGCTTTTTACAATATACCCAAATTTTTCGAAAAATTATCGTTCTTTTCAGAAGCGAGCATTTGCTTTTTAGGCCCGTTACCATTTACAATAACGGATAATGAGGTGAAGGAGGAAATGGCATGACGGAACAACTTCAACTGGATAACGGTTTGATTCGAATATCGGATGATGTCGTCTCGAAAATTGCTGGATTGGCTGCCTTGGAAACCCCAGGTATTGCAGCCATGTCCGGTGGATTGTCCGAGGGCTGGGCGAAGCGGCTGAGCGGCAAAAATGTGCAGAAGGGTGTTACGGTAGAAGTAGGGCAGCTGGAGGCAGCGATCGACCTGCGGATTATCGTGCTTTACGAGACGCCTATACATGAAGTGTGCCGCATGCTTCAACAGAACGTCCGCGAAGCTGTCGAGAGCATGACAGGGCTTCGTGTGGTTGAGGTCAACGTGAAGGTCGAAGGTGTAGCTTTCAAAGACGACGAAATCGACGATATTCAGCTTCGAGCCAAATAAGACGAACCTTGGGGGATCAGCCCCGCTAATGATGAAAAAAATGGACAAAAAAGACTACACGGTTGCCCGGTAGTCTTTTTTAATTACGGATTTAACCTGCTCCTCTTTCATCGGACGGTTGCTGTCCCTGGATATGCTAAGCACGATGCCCATGCTCAGCATCATGACCAGCAGCGAGGATCCGCCGTAACTGATGAACGGGAGGGTAACGCCCGTTATCGGAATGGTATTGGTCACCCCGCCGATGTTGATGAAGGCCTGAATGGCGATAAGTCCCATGATGCCGACGCCGGTCAAGGTTCCGAACGGATCCGAGCAGCGAAGCGACACGATGATCCCCCGCAGGATGAAGTATAAATAGAGCAGCAGGAATATCGCGGTTCCGATAAAACCGAATTCTTCGCCGATGACCGAGAAGATGAAATCGTTGTACGGATTCGGCAGATAATGCAGCTTCTGCACGCTCTCCCCGTAACCCGCTCCGGTGACGCCGCCCTGGCCGATGGCAATCAGCGATTGGACCAGATTGTAGCCCGTGTCCGATTCGTCATGGAACGGGTCCATGAATGCCTCGATTCGTCCCATCTTGTAGTTCTTGGAGGCCTGCTCCTGATCTCCGCCGGAGTTAAAGAGCGATCCGACGCCGAGCGTGAGCACCAGGCCAAGCGCAACAAGCGAGATACAGCCGAGAATATGCTTAAGGCTGGCGCCCCCCGCATAGATCAACAGCCCGCTGGTAGCCACGAGGATAAAGCAGGAGCCCAGGTCCGGCTGAAGCATGATCAGGCCCGCTACGATCCCTACAATAATGAGTACGGGGAAGAAACCGCCCTTCCATTGACGGATTCGTTCCCCTTTTTTGGTGATCAGCGCTGCCAGATAGACGATCGTCGCGATTTTGGCCAGTTCGGTCGGCTGGATGCCGAATTTCCCCAAATTAAACCAGCTCGTGGCGCCGTTGGTTGCGGAACCGATAATCACCACAAGAATCAGCAGCATCAAGGTTAGAAAAAACACCGGTATGAATAGCTTCTTGTATTTCTTATAGTTGATGTTCATGGCCACAAACATGACAAACGTGCCCAGAACCGCAAACGCGGCTTGCCGCTTCGTGAAGTGCAGCGGATCGTTATTGAATTTTTCATTGAAAACGGCCAAGCTGGAGCTGGAACTGAACACCATGATCAGTCCGAATCCCACCAACAGCAAGGTAAGGATCAGCAGTTGAAAATCAGGCGTCCCTCTCTTCGGCTGAGGTTTGGTCGTATTCATCGTGTTCGACCTTACGCTTCCAGAAGAGCTTTGAGCTCTTGAAGCTTCTTGGTGGCCACATTCATGACGGGCTGCGGAGCCATGGATTCATACTCGAGACCGTGCGGGAACGTGGCTTTGCCCAGGTATACCGCTTCGATTTTGAGGATGGTGTCCGGTTTCTCCAGCTTGCCTTCAACAGCGCGGGTGTTAATGCGCAGGAAGTATTCAGCCTGATTTTTTTTATCTTCGATTTTCAAGTCGTATGTAGCGCGGTAATATTCCCACTGCCAACGAATGAAGCCTACTTTCTCGGCACATTCATCGAGGTAAGCTAAATCGCTGTGCAATCCGTCCAAGCCTGTATTTTCGAAAATCATGTGGTCGTAACCCCCTTAATAGTCCTTGCAAAGTTCTTTAATATGATAGTATGTTTCAAGAACTTGTGCAAGCCTGTACCGCCCGTCACGCTTCAATTGAGACCATTTATCCAGATAAGATTTTGATAACGGCAAGCATTCTTCTTTTCTGATAAAATAAATGCAAGTGAAAACGCTGTGAAATGTACGCTTTCCATCCTGGTGGTTATATATTCATAGGACTTCAATTCAAGCGAAGGGTGGATACGGCCTATGAACCGCGTCGTTTACCGCACGGAGTATTATGCAGTGGAAGAAAACGGACAGAAGGAAATCGTCGTGATCGACCGGATTCCGGATTCGGCAGCGGTTGTGGCCGTCCATCAAGGGTGCCTGCTTCTGGTATGCCAGCATCGGGAAGCGGTGAATGAGATCACCTGGGAGCTTCCCGGCGGAACGGTGAAGCCCGGCGAGGAACGCACGCTTGCCGTTAAGCGGGAGCTTGAGGAAGAGGCTGGCGTGCAGTGCAAGGACCTGTCCTACATGGGCAGTGCTTATCCGATGGCTTCTCTGGCCAACCGGAACGTTTATTTTTATTTCACCGACGATTTGAAGGTGTCCGGGAGCCGGGAGTCGAATCAAGAGGAAGACGAAGACGTTAGAGCGGTGTGGGTCCCGCTCAGGGATGTATATCGCAGGATCAAGGAGGGCGGCCGGATGGATGCCATGGTTGGGCACGGACTGCTGCTGAGCAAACTCCACGGCTTTCTTGCGATCGATTGAGCCGCCAATAGCGGGGGAAGGATGATGAACTTGATGAAGGAAACATTTTGGGATCAATGGTATCCACGGATGGTGGAGTGGCGGCGTCATTTACATATGCACCCGGAGCTTTCGTTCCAGGAGAAGGAAACTTCGGGATTTATAGCAGCCCGGCTGCAGGAGCTCGGCCTTGTGGTCAAGACCGGTGTTGGCGGGCATGGAGTTATAGGGACGTTAAAAGGGGATAAACCCGGCAGGACGGTTGTGCTGCGGTCCGACATGGATGCACTGCCGATCGAGGACGGCAAGAGCTGCGAATACAAATCGAGGGTGCAGGGAGTGATGCACGCTTGCGGGCATGACGGGCATGCCTCCATGCTGCTTGGAGCCGCCGCATATTACAGCACGTTCCCAGAAGAAATTCAGGGGGAGATTCGTTTTATGTTCCAGCCGGCGGAAGAAGTATGCCCCGGCGGTGCGGTGGAGATGATCAAGGACGGGGCGCTCGATGGGGCCGACGTTGTCTACGGTCTGCACCTGTGGACGCCGTTACCTGTCGGGACCGCAGCGAGCGCGCCGGGTCCGCTGATGGCGGCGGCGGATGAGTTTTTCATTGACATTACGGGGCGCGGGGGGCATGGCGGCATGCCGCATGTGACGGCCGATGCCCTGGTTGCGGGGGCTGCGCTTGTCATGCAGCTTCAAACCATCGTAAGCCGCACCGTGGATCCGCTGCAGCCTGCCGTCGTTACGGTAGGGACGATGCAAGCCGGAACGGCGCAAAACGTCATAGCCTCCTCCTGCCGGATCACGGGGACGGTGCGCACATTTGACGAACCTACCCGGACATTGATCCGGGAGCGGATCGAGCATATGACCCGGACGGTTTCCGAAACCTACGGCACAAAGGCGGCGATTCGATATCTCGTCGGCTACCCTCCCGTGGTGAACGATGAAGCCGAAACCGCACGATTTTTCCGTACGGCACCCAAAGTGTTCGATGCGGATCAGGTCACCGTTTCGCCCAAACTGATGCCGGCAGAGGATTTCGCTTATTACTTGAAGGAAATTCCGGGCTGCTTCATTTTCGTTGGAGCCGGCAACCCCGACAAAGGGGCGATTTATCCGCATCATCATCCGATGTTCGACTTTGATGAAGATGCGATGCGCTACGGGGCGAAGCTGCTGGTCGAGATGGTGTCGAGTTACCAGAACGGGGAATAGACTTTCACAAAATCGCAATCTTCGCGCATGAACGCTCGTTATTTGGAAATCCTATTGATCATAGGGGAAGTTCAGATCCAGGACATGGATGTGGACTTCTTTTTTTTAAGATGACCGAATGTCACGAGGAGGAATAAGGGTGCACAACAAGCCTTGCATCGTCCAGCGCGATCGGACCATACTTCTTGAAACCGCCCATGCGGATGCGGAGGCTGCGCGCGAGCAGCTTGCCCAATATGCGGATTTGATCAAAAGTCCCGCATCATTTCATACATATCGCCTGACCCCTTTATCTTTATGGAACGCCGCTTCTGGAGGCATGACGGCTGAAGCGATTTGCTCGAGCCTCCAGTCGTTGTCGCGTTGGGACGTGCCGGCCTCCCTGCTGGAAGAGATTCGCCAGCTCGTTGGGCGTTACGGGCAGCTGTCGCTGCTCCCGCATCCAACGCTTGATCGTGCATTGCTGTTATCCGGCAATGAGGAAGCCCTGATGCAGGAGCTGACGTCCCATCGCTCCCTGAGGGAAATCGGCGTCCGGTTGATTTCGCCGAAGGAAGCGGAGGTGCCTTCGGACCGCCGCGGCGTGTTAAAGCAGGAGATGACCCGGCTCGGCTATCCTGTGCTGGACCTCGCGGGATATATGGACGGGCAATACCTGAACATTCTTTGGCGGGGAGAGAAATCGGGCAGCGGGCGCCTTGAAGATTCGAACGGCGGATCCAACGATCTGCGCTTCGTGCTTCGCGACTATCAACAGAAGGCTGTCGACTCCTTCAGGGATATTGGCGGCGAAGGCGGCAATGGAGTGCTGGTCCTGCCATGCGGCGCAGGGAAAACGGTCATTGGCATCGCAGCCATGCGCGAGCTGCAGTGCGAGACGCTGATCCTCACTTCCAATACCACGTCGGTAAGGCAGTGGATCGCCGAGCTGATGCAGAAAACGACGCTGTCCGTGGATGAAATCGGCGAATACTCCGGTCAGCGCAAACAGGTCAGGCCGGTGACAGTCGCTACCTACCACATCTTGACCCACCGGCAGGGCAAGGGGGAGGAGCAGCAGCATATGAAGCTGTTTAATGAACGGCGCTGGGGCTTGATCATTTATGACGAGGTCCATCTTCTACCCGCTCCGGTATTCCGCGCGACGGCCGACATCCAGGCGACCCGCAGGCTTGGCCTGACCGCCACTTTGGTTCGCGAGGATGGAAGGGAGAGCGACGTGTTCTCCCTGATCGGTCCCAAGCGATATGAAATGCCGTGGAAAAGGCTTGAGGCACAAGGGTGGATTGCTTCGGTGACCTGCACGGAGATTAAGGTGCCGCTGCCGGACGAGATCAGAGAAGCCTGCGAAACGGCAGGCAAAAGGGAGCAATATCGGCTTGCTGCCGAGAATCCCTCCAAGCTTGATGTGATTCGGCAGCTCGTGGATGTCCACAAGGATGCCCAGACGCTCATCATTGGACAATACCTGGATCAGCTCCATGCCATTTCCAGGGAGCTGCAGGCCCCGCTCATCACGGGACAAATGACCCAGGATCAGCGTAACGAATGGTATAACGCCTTCCGGGAAGGAAACGTACGCGTGCTTGTCGTATCGAAAGTGGCAAACTTCGCGGTCGATCTGCCCGATGCTTCCGTAGCGATTGAGGTTTCGGGCAGCTACGGCTCGCGGCAGGAGGAAGCGCAGCGGCTTGGACGTTTGCTGCGGCCCAAGACAGGGGAGAATCGGGCTTATTTTTATGCATTGGTAACGGAGGACAGCCGGGAGGAGATCTTTGCGATCCGGCGACAGCTGTTTCTGATTGAGCAGGGGTATGAATATCACGCGATACATGCAAAGCAGCCGGCGGCTTCCCTGGATCTGATCGCGAGGCGAAATACCCGCTCTTATCAGCATCCCGACGGGAAGGAGGTCTCGTGGAGATGACGAGACAGCAGGACATGGCGGACACGATGAGCCTGGAACGGCTTCTTCCGAAGGAGCGAACGGTCCTCCATCATATCTGGTCCCGCTTTGCCGGGCAGGGTTTCGATGACGACAAGCTGCGCTCATTGCGATTTCCTCGATTGAGCGGCGTGGAGGTGCAGCTTGCCTTCATCTCCTTGAGACAACAGGGATGGGTGCGAGCGGTCAAGCGGGGGTGGGGCGAGCGGCTGTATTTCATTCCTTTTGACAAGCTGCAGATCCTCCAAGAAGGCTGCGGTCCTGTGGAGTCACTTGAAACAAGCTCCATCCCTCCTGCATCCGTGAGGCTTCAGCAGGAAGCAAGAAGCGGCGTAGCGATCGATATGTTCAATGTTCTCGCATATATGGCCAAAAACCGCGTATCGTTGACCACAAAAGGGATTTTGCATAAGAAATATATTCAGAAACTGGGGGGCGAGATCGCCTTAACGCCATACGATGTCGAAGGGCTTTCCCTTCACTATGATCATGCGGATGCGTACCCTCCACATGTGGCGATGGTTTTGGATCTGCTGTTTACGTTTGAGCTGGTCGCTGCCGATCAGGGGGAGCTCAAGCTGAACCGTACCGCATTGCGGCGTTGGCTTATGCTCTCCCGGGAAGCGATGGACAGGTTCGTCCTTCTTCACATGATGGAACGCTACATTCCGAACTCGGCCGGGTTTCAGCATTGGACTTGGCGGATATGTCACTCGTCGCTGTCCGGCGGGGTGTGGTACCGCGCCCGGCAGATGCCCGCTGCAGTCTCAGAGCCTTTGGAAGGAGGGGCATCCACCGGAAAAGAATTATTGCCGGAGGAAGCCGCTTCATGGCTCCGGTTATTAACCGGCTGCGGTTACACCGATTTGGGCATCGATGACGATGGTCAATTCCTATTCCGCTGGCGCGTGGCTCCCTCCTCCTTGCTGAATGGAAGCGAAGGCGCTGATACCGGATCATCGGGTCTGTTTATTCAGCCGGATTTTGACATATTGATACCGCCCGATGTGCCGAATTCCGTTAAGTTTCAAGCTGCTTGCTGCACGGATCGGATTTTGGATGATGTGATGACGGTCTATCGCCTGACAAGGGATTCGGTGATGCAGGCGGCAAAAGCCGGAATGGACCCCGAGGGAATCGTGGCCTTTTTCACGAAACATGCAGCCGTGGGAATGCCGGAGAACGTGCAAGCTGCCTTATGCCAATGGGGCAAGGAGGTGGACAGGGCGGGCCAGAACGAGTCGCTGCGCTCTGCTGAGGCTCCTCCAGAAGAGGATGCGGAGCTTGCGGGCCCTGATGGAGATGACCGTTACCCTATGCAGTGGGGGAATCGCAGCCGTCCCTCCTGCGGATTGATCCGCCCGGCACGAAGCGAGCTTGCACTTGAACCTGATGACACGCTGCCGGATCCATCGTCGATCATTCCCGATTTGAACCGGATTCCTGTCATGTGGACACGGGATTGGCGCTCTTACCACGGCTCGACGGCCAAACAAATGATGGAGCAGGCGCTGGAGCTGTCGGCCAAATTGGAGATTGCCGTCGATGGCAGCCGCATGGAATTCATTCCATTTCAAATCCTGCGTCAGCCGTGGAAAATTTCGGGTGCGTTGTATGATCCGGATTCGGATAAGACGGGAGCCATCGTGGAGTTAGGCGAAGGGGAATGGAGGGAAATGCGGCTCGTGATTCCGTAAAAGCGTTCGAATTCCCCCTTCTTAAGATACGAGCGTTATGCTATGATGAAAGAGTCCACGATCAACACGCGGGCCAAATTTAATAGAAAAGCGGGATGAGTTCATGAGCGTATCGGAAATAAACACGGTCGATATGGCCGAGGTGCTCACCTATGCCTACGAGATAGGCGACATGATTAATGCTTCCGTCGAAGTGGCGGATTATCTATATTGGAAGCAGGCAGTTGAGAATGACCCCATGATTCAGGCTTTGGTCAGAAAGCTTGAATCGAAGAAGGAGTTGTTCGAAGAGACGCAGCGGTTCGGCCACTTTCACCCCAATTATCATTCGGCCAAGGATGAAGTAGCCGCGGTGGAAGCGGAACTGGAAGCTTTTGAGCCCGTAGCCCGGTTCAAGCAGGCCGAGAAGAATCTGGACGATCTGCTGCATTCCATGTCGGAGAGGATTGCTTTTTCGGTTTCGGAGAGCATCAAGGTTCCCGGCAATGACCCTCTTCCGAAGAAGGGGTGCGGCAGCGGCGGAGCCTGCTCGTGCGGATAACAGGCATACATTAGAGATAGAGACGAAAGTGAGGCGAGGAGCTTAGGATGTTGGCTGAACGGACCGGTTTTATTATATGGGTCAGCGATGTGAAGGCAGCAAGGAATTTGGAGAAATACGGCAGCGTCCATTATATATCGCGCCGCATGCATTACGTTGTCATGTACGTCAACGCTGACCGTGCCGAAGAGACAATGAAGAACATCCGGAGATTGTCCTACGTTCGTAAGATCGAGCGCTCCTACCGGAACGAGATTAAGACAGAGTACAGCAGCAAGGGGCCGGATAAAGCCAAGTTTTACGGTCCCTAGCAGGATGTGCCTGCTCGTGAATCTGTGCAAATCGCATATCGCGTATCTTGTAAGAATGCGAGAAAAGCGTAAAGCGGTCCCTCTGGGGCCGCTTTTTTTAAGGCCTTGGAAAGTATTAGCCTCGCATGTCGCGCATGAACTTCCAAAGATTATTTCGATTTGCGGCGATAGATTGGCATAAACCGGAAGGCGATTTGATAAAATAGTATAAGTAAGGTACAATTTACATTTTAATGGGACCCATCATTCCATCCGGCTTTGCACCTTCCGCACCAGGAGGCAATTAGAGCTATTTCTAAATTTTCGGTGATTGTTCACAAGAAGCGAGGTTTCAATCTTGTGAATGACAGTGGAATGATGTAATATGTTGGGTATATATACATAGATACAAAGACCCATTTGGTGGAGAGTGATATTCCATGCGCGACAAAGGGACTGAGCGGTGGAGCACCTATGAGCCGTTTTATATTACGTTAAATGATAAAAAGGTAGCCGATATCGTGATTACCAATCATGCAAAGAGCCGTTATACGGACCGGGTGGAAGGCCATGACACCTCCCACGAGGAAATCGGGACTTGGATGTGGGAGTGCTTGAAGCAGGACCGGATCGTGCCGTATTACCGCAACGAACAGGATGTCTATCTGATCGACGACGATCTGGTGGTTGTGGCGGAGTTCTCGGAGCTGGAGCATGAACGCGATCTGATCGGCAACCCACTGCATCGGATGATCATTGTAACATTTTTGGGGCGTATGTCCGAAACCATTGAGCTTCGGGACCTGAAGTCTTATTACTCATGGCTTCGTCATTCGCGCCGCATGACGCTGATCAAGAACAGCCGCAAGCGTAAATAAAGAAATAAAGTCATGAAATGGCATGCGAGCGTAAGCGCGGATGTCTTTTTTTGTATGCGCTGCCGCGATCCGTTACAATATAAAACAAGAGCGGCAGCGAGAGGGGAACGGAAACGATGAATTTTCACCAGCTACATATCTTTTACACGGTGGCCGAGCGGGGGAGTTTTTCCGCTGCTGCCCAAGCGCTTCATATGAGCCAGCCGGCCGTGACGATGCAGGTGCAGGCGCTGGAGGAGTACTTTGGGACAAAGCTGCTCATCCGCTCCACCAAGCGCATGGAGTTATCCGAGGCCGGGAGGACGCTGCTCCCCTTTGCCCGCAGGAGCCTGGAGCTGTCGCAGGAAACGGATGCGGCCATGGCGGCTTTCTCGAACAAACTTCAGGGAAGGCTGCAGCTCGGGGCAAGCCTGACGATCGGGGAGTACGTGCTGCCGCGACTGCTGGGGCCCTTCGGCCGGGAGTATCCGGACATATCGATAATGCTCAAAGTGATGAACACTACGCAGATTCTCGAGGAAATCGCAAGCCACCAACTGAACTTCGGACTGATCGAGGCTCCTGTGGAACATCCGGACATGGTGCTGGATGCGGTCATGGAGGATGAGCTGAAACTGATCGTTCCTTCCAGCCATCCTTTAGCGCAAAGGGAAGATGCGATATATTTGAAGGATGTGCTGACGTATCCGTTTGTGCTGCGCGAGAAAGGTTCCGGCACCCGGAAGGTCATGGAGGACGTGCTGCTGGAGCGGGGGCACGACCCTGAGAGCATCCAGACGGTGATGGAGCTGGGGAGCACGGGAGCGGTCAAATCGGCGGTAGAGGAAGGACTCGGCATAACGATGCTGTCAACCTCTACGGTCAAGCACGAGACAGCGCTCGGGTTAGTCAAAATGATCGATATCGCGGATGCGTCATTTAAACGGAATTTCTATTCCATTCATTTGCGGTCGGCGCTCTTGCCGATGTCGGCGATGACGTTTTTGGCCTACTTAAGAGAGCGACGGCGTTAATGCAAGCATACCCGAACATACAACGAAAGGAGATTGAACGCCATGGATAAACTCGCGGATCGAAAGGGCTGTGACCTCCATTCCCACACCCAGGCTTCGGATGGAATGAATACGCCTTCGGAGAACGTGCAGCTTGCCTATGAGCGGGGGCTGGGGGCTTTGGCCATTACGGATCATGATACCGTAGCCGGGATCGAGGAAGCGCTGCAAGCGGGAGAACGCTTGAACATCATCGTGGTCCCCGGCGTTGAAATCAGCACCATGGCAGGCGGGACGGATATTCACGTCCTGGGCTATTACGTCGATCACCGGGACCCCGTGTTTCTCGAGCGGCTGGCAGCGCTCCGCCGCACGAGGGATAAGCGCAATGAGAAGATCTTGGCTAAGCTTCGCGAGCTTGGCATCGAGCTTACGATGGAGGAAGTCATTGCGGTATTGGGGCGGCCGCTGGAGCCCGATGAGAGCATCGGACGCCCGCATATTGCGGATGCGCTGGTCCATAAAGGACATGCCCTGGATCTGAGGGATGCCTTCGACCGGTATCTCGCCCAGGGCGCGGCTGCCTATGTACCGCAGCCGCGGATCCATCCCAAGGAAGCCTGCGAATGGATCCGTGAAGCCGGCGGCGTGCCGGTGCTTGCGCACCCCGGACTCTACGGCGATGATACGTTGGTCAGAACGGTCATTGAAGAGTCAGGGTTCAAGGGGATCGAAGTCTATCATTCGGACCATGGGGTATCGGAGGAGGAACGTTACTTGGCGATGGCCGAGGAGTACGGCTTCATCGTGACCGCCGGATCGGATTACCATGGACAGAGGCAGGGCAAGGTATTCCATGGGGATATCGGCAGCCGCCAGGTATCCACCCAGGTGCTGGACCAGCTTCAACAGGCGCGGGCAAGGATCTAAGGCGGACGGAACGGTAAGAAAAACGGGTATCCCGGATGGTCATTTTGACCTTGCGGGGTACCCGTTTTTTTTGGCTGAATGAAAATCTATCCGCGTCTTCCGTTCATCTTAATTGCGATTGTTTTTCACCGAATTGGGCATGGCCTTGATCAGCTGCTCGTCCGGCGTCACGAACAGCGTTTTCTGATTGTCGTAGATGACGAAGCCGGGCTTGGCTCCATTCGGCTTGCGGACGTGGCGAATGAGCGTATAGTCGACGGGCACGCTGCTGGATTCTTTGGCCTGGCTGTAATAAGCCGCCAGCTGCGCCGCTTCCTGGAGCGTCGCGTCCCCGTACTCGCTGCTGCGGATGACCACATGGGAACCCGGGATATCCTTGGTGTGCAGCCATGTGTCGTTCGAGGAAGCGAGACGGTTGGTCACGTATTCGTTTTGAAGGTTGTTTTTGCCCACATAGAGCTCGACGCCTTCGGATGAAGTATAGACATGCAGCGTCGGCTTGTCGTTTTTCTTCTTTTTCTTCGTTTTGCGGCTGCGGTCTCTTAAATACCCCTGCTGGACCAGCTCGTCCCTGATTTCATCGATGTCGTTCAGGGAAGCATGCGACAGCTGCTGCAGAAGATTCTCGATATAGTTGATCTCTTCGCGGGTTTTGATTAACTGTTCGTTGATGACCGCGAGGCTGTTCTTATACTTGTTGTACTTTTTGAAATATCGCTGGGCATTATCCGATGGGGTCAGGAGCGGATCCAGCGGTATGGTAACGGTCGCCTGCTCTTCATCGTAGAAGTTGATCAGCTGGACTTCGCGGTCCCCCTTCTGAATCTGATGGAGCGAGGCGAAGAGAAGCTCGCCAAAGATCCGGTACCGATCGGCATCGCCGGCTTCCTCCAAATCTTTGTTCAGATTATCCAGCTTCTTGATGTTTTTGGTCCTTTCATTCTGCAGGAATCGGAGGAGATCGCTGACCTTCTGTTTAACCGTGTCCCGCTGCGCCTTATCCCCGTAATAATCCTCCATGCATTGGCTGACCGATTCGTAGGTTCTGGTCTCGTCCGCAAGCAATGTCAGCGGTATGACGGAGAACACCGATTTGCCCTTGGCATTGACGCCTGTAACAGGCGTATACTGATGGCTGCGGACTTGTCCCATCACCTCATCGAATGCACGCCACAGGCTGCCGCAATCTTTTTCCCCTTCGTTTCCCCCCGGATGGCCTTCTCCTGCACGGTGGGCTATTTCCTGCGCTGCCAGCGGGCTTAGACCGCTGAATTCGCCGACCAGCCATGAGACAGTCGACTCCTCGTTCACCAGACAGGACTCCCGGAAAGCTTCCTGCCCGGTTTCGAGCGGGTTCCGCTTATGCTGCTCCGGCGGATTCGTGTAGGAAAATCCCGGCATGACCACGCGGTAGCTGCTGATGGCGGGCGTCACATGATTGATGCCGTCCAGTATGGTATCGCTCGCGGGATCAAGCAGAATGATGTTGCTGTGTCTGCCCATCAGCTCCACGATGATTTTCTTGGAGGAAACATCCCCGAGCTCGTCGCGCTGACGAATCGTCATATGGATAATCCGTTCCATGCCCACCTGCTGGATGTCCTCGATGATGCCGCTTTCGCAATGCTTGCGCAGAATCATGCAAAACATCGGCGCCTCGGCCGGATTGAGAAACGTTTCCTGCGTCAGATGCACCCTGGGATACGTCGGGTTTGCGGAGAGCAGCAGCTTGGCGTTTCCTTGCTGGGTGCGTATATGAAACACGATGTCCCGATCGTTCGGTTGATATATTTTATTGATTCGTGCGCCCCGGCAGGCTTGAAGCTCATGCACGATCGCGCGCGTGACAATGCCGTCTAGTGCCATCCTTCATTCTCCTATCTGTCTGTTACCCTTCCTAATCGTACTTCTCTATGATGCCATATTTCCCTTAAAAACTTAAGGCCCCTTCTGTGATAATTCAGGACCTGTCCGAATACATTTACGTAGAAAGGGTGGAAAAGCTGTCATCCGCCGGAACTTGCAAAACCAACCGGGAGGGAAAGGAAGCATGGAACAAAAGCAATGGCACCAGATGGACACGGATGAATTGCAGCAAGTACTGCAGATGCATCCGCAGCACGGCCTCACGGAAGAGGAAGCCGGGGAGAGACGAAAAAAAAGTGGCTACAACGAGCTCTCCGAGGGCGTTAAAATTTCTCCATTTGTTCTGTTCTTGAATCAATTTAAGGATTTCATGATGCTGGTGCTTCTTGGAGCCACCCTGGTATCCGGCCTGTTGGGCGAGTATCTGGATGCCGTCACGATCGTGGCCATCATCCTGATCAACGGGATCCTTGGTTTCATCCAGGAATTCAAGGCGGAGCGGTCGCTTCGGGCCTTGAAGCAGCTGTCCGCGCCGACCTCCAAGGTCATCCGGGACGGCAAGGTGGTGCAGCTAACGGCCAGAGAACTCGTACCTGGCGATGTCATTCTCGTCGAGAGCGGAGACCGTATCCCGGCCGACGTTCGCTGGCTCGAGATCAACAGCTGCAGCGTCGAGGAGTCCGCCTTGACCGGCGAGTCCCTGCCGGTTAATAAGCATGCCGAGCCGATCCGCGATGCGGAAGTTCCGCTGGGCGACCGGAAGAACATCGGTTTCATGGGAACGATGGTGGCCCGCGGCACGGGCAAAGGCGTAGTCATCCGGACCGGAATGGATACGGAGATGGGCAAAATCGCCGATATGATCCAAAACACGGAGTCCCAGGAGACGCCGCTGCAGCATCGCCTGGAGCAGCTGGGCAAAATTCTGATCGCCGTTTCGTTGGGGCTGACGGTCTTGGTCGTAGTCGCAGGCATTCTGCATGGACAGCCTGCAGCAGGGATGTTCTTCGCAGGGGTCAGCCTTGCCGTAGCGGCCATACCTGAAGGTCTGCCGGCCATCGTCACGATTGCGCTATCCCTCGGCGTGCAGCGCATGATCAAGCGCAAAGCGATCGTGCGCAAGCTGCCATCCGTGGAGACGCTGGGCTGCGCATCCGTGATCTGTTCGGATAAAACGGGGACGCTCACGCAGAATAAAATGACCGTAACCCAGGTTTGGCTGGGAGGACGTACGCTGGAAGTGACCGGGCACGGGTATGACCCGACGGGTCAGATCCTCCACAGAGGCAAGCCTGTCGAGCTAAGATCCGATCAGGGGCTCCGCAGGCTGCTGCAAATCAGCGGGCTGTGCAACAATGCGGAGATCTATGAGAATGTGCAAGAGGAAGCCCGGAGCAAGCGCAAGGGCAAGGAGGAGCCGGCAGCAGCTGCCTGGGAATTAAAAGGGGACCCGACAGAAGGAGCGCTGCTGACGCTGTCGTCCAAAATGGGTTTGACGAAGGGCAGTCTGAACTCTATCTACCAAAGAGACAAAGAGTTTCCTTTCGATTCGGAGCGGAAGCTGATGTCCGTCATCGTCAGCCATCAGGGTGGACGCTTGCTCTGCACGAAGGGCGCACCGGACGTCCTGCTGGACGCCTGTGCTTATATCATGTGGGACGGGAACGTCGTGCCGCTGACCTCCACGCTCCGCCAGAAGGTGCTGGCCGCCAATGAAGGCATGGCTTCCAACGCGCTGCGCGTGCTTGGTTTGGCATATCGGGATTTGCGTTCCTATGATAAGCCGGAAACGGAGAAAGAGGCCGAGAGCCAGCTTATCTTTGTGGGACTGGCCGGAATGATCGATCCGCCGCGCCGTGAAGTGCGCGACGCGATTGCGACGTGCCGACGCGCCGGAATCAAGACCGTCATGATCACGGGCGACCATCGGACAACGGCGGAAGCGATCGCGGCCCAGCTCGGGATCCTGCCAAGGAATGGTCTGTCGCTATCGGGACAGGAGTTATCCCGAATGGACGACAAGGAGCTGGATGCGAGGGTGGATCAAACCTTCGTTTATGCCCGCGTCTCTCCCGAGCACAAGCTTCGCATCGTGAAATCGCTCCAGCGGAAGGGGCATGTGGTTGCCATGACGGGGGACGGCGTGAACGATGCACCTGCCATCAAAGCCTCGGATATCGGGATTGCCATGGGCATTACCGGCACGGACGTAACGAAGGAAGCGTCATCGCTGGTGCTCAGTGACGATAATTTCTCCACGATTGTTTCGGCGATTGAGGAGGGGCGGAGCATTTATGAAAATATCCGCAAATTCATCCGCTATTTGCTGGCCTCCAATGTCGGCGAGATTCTGACGATGTTTTTTGCGATGATGATGGGACTGCCGCTTCCGCTCGTTCCGATCCAGATTCTGTGGGTAAACCTGGTCACCGACGGGCTCCCGGCCATGGCGCTCGGGGTGGACCAGCCGGAGAAGGATCTGATGGAGCACAAGCCGCGGGGGGCCAAGGAAAATATTTTTGCCAGACGCCTTGGCTGGAAAATCATCAGCCGCGGCATCTTGATCGGCCTGTGCACGCTCGGCGCATTTTGGGTCACGCTGCGCATCGCGCCGAATGATCCGGCGCAGCTGGCCAAGGCGCAGTCCGTTGCCTTTGCTACCCTTGTCATGGCCCAGCTGATCCATGTGTTCGACTGCCGCAGCTCGCGCTCGATTTTCCATCGGAACCCGCTTCAGAACAAAGCATTGGTTCTGGCCGTGCTGTCCTCGGTATTGCTGATGCTCGGCGTCATGTACATCGAGGCGTTCCAGCCGATCTTCAAGACGGTTCCGCTTGGCCTGAAAGAGTGGGCATTGACACTCGTCGCCGCCGGCATTCCTACCTTCCTGATGGGGGCCGGAAGCGTGTGGGGCGGTAGACGGAACCGCAACCGGAACCGCCGCGGCATGATGACGAAGAGTGCAAATATTTCGGCGTAAAATGAATGGATAGCCCATCACCTCTGCGATATGCTAAGCACGAGCGTAGCAATTGCAGAGGAGATGGGTTTTGATGATGGAATTTACGAAAATGCATGGGTTGGGCAACGACTTCGTTGTCGTATACGGCGAACGGGAACTTCCATCCGATGCATCCGAATTGGCCGTGAAGCTGTGCAATCGCTTCTTCGGCATCGGTGCTGACGGACTTGTATATATTTTGCCTTCCGCGAAGGCTGATTTCATGATGCGGATTATGAATTCGGACGGTTCCGAAGCGGAGCAGTGCGGCAACGCCATCCGCTGCGTCGCGAAGTATGTGTACGATCACGGCCATATCGACCGCGAGGAGATTACCATAGAAACCATCGGTGCCGGCGTGCAGCAGGTGCGTCTTACGGTGCAGGACGGTCAAGTAAGCAGTGTAAGGGTCGATATGGGCGAACCGGTCCTGAACGGACTTAGCGTGCCGACCTTGGTCGATCTCAATCCGGTGGTGAATCATCCCGTTGAAGTGGAAGGCAGGGAATTCCGATTCACTGCCGTTTCCATGGGCAATCCGCACTGCGTCATTTATGTGGACGATGCGGTGAACTTTGATCTCGGCGTATGGGGTCCTAAGCTTGAGGTGCACCCGCTCTTCCCGAGAAAGATCAACGTGGAGTTTGCGACGGTGAATTCACGCGGTCAAGTGGACATGCGGGTATGGGAGCGCGGCGCGGGGCCGACCCTGGCCTGCGGCACCGGCGCCTGCGCGACGCTGGTATCCTCCGTGCTGAACGGTGCCACAGACCGCAGCGCGACGATCTCGCTTAAGGGCGGGGATCTGTTCATCGAGTGGGATGAGCTTGACAACCATGTGTACATGACGGGACCGGCCGAGGTTGTATATAAAGGGAAGTTGGCAATTTAGGCGCATCCGCTGGCCGCTTCTCTTCCTCCGGCAGATGAAAAAAACAGTATGTTCATAAGTTTGTCCTGCAGGGACGGACACGGTAGGGAGGCCTTCGAACGGCCTCCCTTTTGTCTCTTTATCTTTGCAGAGGTTTTATGATACATTAGTTGAAAATAAACGTCGGGTGGAGGAGAAAACGCGATGAAACCGAATCTTCGGCAGGCATGGGAGAATCAGGTACTGGTCGGTGACGGCGCGATGGGTACTTATTTATATCAAAAAGGATTTCCTGTAGGCATTTCATATGAAGAACTGAATTTAACCTCTCCGGAGGTCATCGGGAACGTTCATCGCCAGTATGTTGAGGCTGGTGCCGAGGTCATCGAGACCAACACGTTCTCTGCCAATTATGACAAGCTGTCCAAATACGGCTTGGAGGCGAGGGCAGGAGAGATTAACCGCGCAGGCGTGAGAATTGCGCGTGAAGCCGCCGGCGATCACGGATATGTGGTGGGAGCGGTCGGCTCCATTCGGGCAGGCAAAAGAAGCAATATTTCCACGAGCGAGCTCAAGCGTTACTTCGAAGAGCAGCTGTCCGTACTGATCGCCGAAGGCGTTGACGGCATCCTGCTCGAAACGTTCTACGACGTGGATGAAATGCAATTGGCTTTGGCGCAGGCACGGATGCTGAGCGACCTGCCGGTGATCTGCCAGTTCGCGGTGGAGGATATTGCCCGCACGCTGGACGGCTTCACGATGCCGGATGCATACCGCATATTGAGCCAAGAAGGCGCGGACGTGATCGGGTTCAACTGCCGGACGGGGCCGAACGGCATCATGCGCGCGCTGGAAACCCTGAACGGCATCATGAATCTTCCGGCTTCGGTCTACCCGAATGCGGGAATCGCCGATTATGTGGACGGAGAATACCGGTATGGCGCGAGTCCCGAGTATTTCGGGAAAACGGCTCTGGAGTTTGCGGATCGCGGCGCCCGCATTATCGGCGGCTGCTGCGGGACGACGCCGGAGCATATCGCGGAAATTTCCTCGGCGCTATCCGGCTACGTTCCTTCGCCGCTCCCTGCCGTCGAAGAGGCGGAGATCAACCGGATCGTGATTCACGAAACGGCCCAGGAGCAATTCTACGAGCGCAGCGGGGAGCCGACGATCGTCGATATCGTAAAGGAGCGGCATACGGTTATCGTGGAGCTGGACCCTCCGAGGGATTTGGATATCACCAAGTTCATGAAAGGCGCCGAAGCTTTGAAAAAAGCGGGAGCCGATGCGCTGACCCTTGCGGATAACTCGCTGGCCGTAACCCGCATGAGCAATATGGCTCTCGGCCATCTGGTACAAGCACGCACGGGACTGCGGCCGCTGATTCACATTGCTTGCCGCGACCGGAACCTGATCGGCACGCAGTCGCACATGATGGGCTTCGACGCGCTCGGCATCGACCATGTGCTTGCGGTGACGGGAGATCCGGCCCGTTTTGGGGATTTGCCGGATTCCAGCTCGGTTTACGACATGACCTCGTTTGAAATCATTCGGATGATCAAGCAGCTGAACGACGGCATTGCTTTCTCCGGAAAGCCGCTGAAGCAAAAGGCGAAATTCGTTGTCGGGGCAGCGTTCAATCCGAATGTAAGGCATCTGGACAAAGCGGTTGCCCGCTTGGAGAAGAAGATTGCTTCGGGCGCCGATTACGTCATGACGCAGCCCGTTTACGATCCCGAGTTAATGGTTAGGCTTCGGGAAGCGACGGCGCATCTGGATATTCCGATCTTCATCGGCATCATGCCGCTGGCAAGCGGGCGCAATGCCGAGTATTTGCACAATGAGGTGCCGGGCATTCAGCTGTCGGACGAAGTCCGCAGCCGCATGGCGGGACTTGAAGGCGAAGCGGGCCGGGCGATGGGCGTCAAGATCGGCAAGGAGCTGCTGGATGTTGCGACAGAGCATTTTAACGGCATCTATTTGATGACGCCGTTTATGTTCTATGAAATGAGCGTACAATTAATGGAGTACGTCTGGGAGAAATCGGGCCGCCGATTGACCCCCTTGTTTCATTAATAATTATCAATTACAATAGTGTAATGGATGTGATTCCGATGTCATTGAGCATGACCGGATATGGGCAATCCGTTGTCGATTTTCAAGGCTACAGTATCTCTTTCGAAGTGAAGTCAGTCAATCACCGGTACTGCGAGATCGTCTTTCGCATGCCCCGTGAATGGGCGCTCTTCGAGGATTCGCTTCGACGGGCGGTACAGAGCCGGATCGGACGCGGACGGATTGATGTTTATATTAACAAGGAAAACAACGGCGAGACTCAGGGTGCCGTGCTGAACCATGCCATGGTTCAAGCGTATTTACAGGCAGCCGAGGATTTGAAGTCATACGGAATCGCGGGAGATCTGGCGGTGCGGGATATTTTGACGCTGCCAGATGTTCTTGTTACTCCGAGCGGACTTTCCATGGATGAAGCGCAGCAGAAGTTATGGAATGATGCGCTTCTTCAAGGTCTGGAACAAGCGCTTGAGGGTCTGGTCCAGATGCGCAGCAGGGAAGGCGCTTTTCTCGCGAAGGATATCGGGCAGAGGCTTGACCGCTTGCAGGTGCTGCACCGGGAGATGACCGAGCTTGCTCCGGAGGTTCCGGCCGAATACCGGAAGCGCCTGCGGCAGCGCATTGAATCTCTTGATGACGGATCGCTTGCTGTTGATGAACATATATTCGGAATGGAAGTCGCTCTGTTTGCTGAACGTTCCAATGTGGACGAGGAGTTGATTCGACTTCACAGCCATTTGGAACAATGCAGGGAGCTGCTTCTTCAGAAAAGCCCTGTAGGCCGTAAACTGGATTTTCTGATTCAGGAAATGAACAGAGAAGTCAATACGATTGGATCGAAAGCCAATCATCTGACTCTGGTAAACCGTGTTGTCGAAATGAAAGCGGAACTGGAGAAGATTCGTGAACAAGCCGCCAATGTGGAATAACCGCAGTTTCATCGGCAAGTAAGAGTCAAATGTATAGGGGGAGCAACCGCACTATGGCAATCAAACTTATTAATATTGGCTTCGGAAACATCGTATCGGCCAATCGGATCATCTCAATCGTGAGTCCTGAATCGGCTCCAATCAAGAGGATCATTCAAGAAGCACGGGACCGTCATATGCTGATTGATGCTACATATGGCCGAAGGACGCGGGCTGTTATCATTACCGATAGCGACCACGTGATTTTATCGGCCGTACAGCCGGAAACGGTGGCTCACCGTCTGTCCAGCAAAGATGACGACAACGACGAATAAGATGAGGAGTACTATGTCTAAAGGATTATTGATTGTATTGTCCGGTCCTTCCGGGGTTGGAAAGGGAACCGTCTGTACGGCACTTCGCAGCCGGGTTCCGGAACTGGTGTATTCGGTGTCGGCTACGACGCGTTCGCCGCGGCTCGGTGAGGTAAACGGCGTAAACTATTTTTTCAAAAGTCGGGAACAATTCATGGATATGATTGAGAACGACCAGCTTCTCGAATATGCGGAATACGTCGGGAACTATTATGGAACCCCGCGTGATTTTGTGGAAGAAACATTAGCCACCGGCAAGGATATTATACTGGAGATCGAAGTGCAGGGCGCGCTGAAGGTCAAGGAGAAGTTTCCGGACGGTATCTTTGTGTTTCTGATGCCGCCGTCGCTGGACGAACTGAAAGATCGGATCCAGGGCCGGGGGACAGAAAGTCAGGCCACGATCGACCACCGCATGTCCGTAGCTGTTGACGAAATCAATCTGCTGCAGCATTATGATTATGCCGTAGTGAACGATGAAATCAATCTTGCTTGCGAGAGAATACAATCTATCATTATAGCCGAACATTGTAAGGTGAGAAAGTAAGCTGTTTTTTCATAGACGGCGTAAAACTTTCAAGTAAATAAAGAAGAGGTGCTTCGACTGTGTTATATCCATCCATTGATGAAATGATGAATAAAGTGGACAGTAAATATTCTCTTGTGGTTGCGGCTTCGCGCCGTGCACGCCAACTGCGTGAAGGAGAAGTCAGCGAGTTGAAACATCCGAAATCCCATAAGTTCGTCGGTGTCGCTCTGGAAGAAATCTATGGCGATTACGTGAAGATTGAGCGTGGAGAGGACTAGGGCTTTTTTTCAACATTCGAATACCATGCGTTAGCGCGCGAAAATGTGACAACCGAAAGGTTGTTATTTTTTTGAGAAGATATGAAAGTACAGCCTTCATACAAATGGAAAGCGGGGGATTGTCATGTTGAACGGAAAAGTCGTCGTACTTGGCGTTACAGGTGGCATTGCCGCGTATAAAGCAGCGACTTTATGCAGCAGGCTTGTCCAGAGGGGAGCGGATGTGCATGTCATCATGACGGAATCCGCCAAGCAGTTCATTCCGGAATTAACGCTGCAGACGCTGACCAAAAACCCGGTATATAGCGATACTTTTGACGAAAGGGACCCCTCGGTCGTCTCGCATATTCACTTGGCCGACCTGGCCGATCTGGTGCTGATTGCTCCGGCGACGGCCAATATCATCGGCAAGATGGCACATGGCCTGGCGGATGACATGCTGACCACGACGCTGCTTGCGACCACGGCTCCTGTCATGATCTCGCCGGCGATGAACGTGCATATGTACACGCATCCGGCCGTCATGGCCAATATGGAGACGCTGGTTTCACGCGGGGTGTCCATGATTGAACCCGGAGAGGGACTTCTGGCATGCGGATACGTCGGAAAGGGACGGATGGAGGAGCCTGATACGATCGTGGATGTGGTTGAACGGTTTTTCCAAGGGCGCGCAGTCGAGTCCGCGGCGTCGAATCAGGACGTGGAAAGCGTCTCGACAGGCATATTGCACGGCAAAAAAGTGGTTGTCACGGCCGGCGGTACGATCGAGCGCATTGATCCGGTCCGTTATATCACGAATGATTCCTCCGGAAAAATGGGGTTTGCGATTGCTAAAGCCGCCAAGCAGCTGGGAGCGGACGTCCACCTCATTGCGGCTCATACCGATGAAGCCCCGCCAGAGGGAATTCCTGCGGAGAGAGTGGAGTCGGCCCAGGACATGTACGAAGCGGTGCAGCGCGTGTTCGAAACGAGCGATATCGTGGTTAAGGCGGCAGCGGTCGCCGATTATCGTCCTGCGGAGGCAGCGACGTCAAAGATCAAGAAGCGCGGGGAAACGATGACGCTGGATCTTGTCAAGACCACGGATATCCTGGAAAGCCTGGGACGCCAAAAGACCTCCCAGTTCTTGATCGGATTTGCCGCCGAGACGGATACGGTAGAGCAGTTCGCCAGGGAAAAGCTGAAACGCAAAAATTGCGACCTGATCGTTGCCAATGATGTTACGCAGGAAGGCGCCGGCTTTGGCACGGACACGAACAGCGTTCATATATTCGATGCAGAAGGGCTCGTCCTGCAGCTGCCCGTGATGTCCAAGGAGGAAGTGGCCCTGAGGCTGTTAACGCTGGCGGCCGAACGGTTGACCGGGAGGTTATCCTGATGGAAATGGCCCGTGTGATTGTGGACGTGCCGTCCAAGGATACGGACCGTCCATTTGATTATCTGATACCGGAGGAGCTCCGGCCATGGGTCGAGGTAGGCAGCCGGGTCGGCGTGCCGTTCGGTCACCGTACGCTTCAGGGATTCGTGGTTTCGCTGCATCCCCGGCCCGAGATGGATACGGCCAAAATGAAGCCGATTCAGGAAGTCCTTGATGTGATGCCGCCGCTCTCGCCTGAGCTGATTGAGCTTGGAGAATGGATGAAAGAGCGGTATGCATGCCGTTATATAACCGCTCTTCAATCGATGCTGCCAACGGCGCTGAAGGGAAAAGCCGAGCGGTATATTTCCCTTGGCGAGCCGGATGCGGGCTTGTCGGATGAAAGCGGCGGATTATTCGGGCTCCTGCCGGAAAGCGAATTGGAGCAGGAGATCATCCGGTTTGTCGGTCAGCGAGGCGAGGTGTCGCTCCAGCAGTTAACGCGAGCGTTCCCGGATGCGGCAGCCACCGTAAAAGCGCTGATCGGCCGGGGGCGGTTAAGCGAATTCCAGCAAATCAAGGACAAACTGCAGAAAAAAACGATGAAAGCGGTAGAGCTTGCCGTTTCGAGCGAGGAAGCGCATGTGGCGCTGGCTTCGTTTCCGGCTAAGGCTCAGCGGCAGAAGGAAGTGCTCCAATATATCGTAGAGATGGAGGACTTCCTGCCGATATCGCAGAAGGATCTGCTGCAGACGCTCGGCGTCACCGCAGGCACCGTGAAGGCGCTGGCCGACAAGGGACTGATTACCCTTGAGGATGTCGAAGTGTTTCGCGACCCGTACCGGGGACGGCACTTTACGCCCAGCGCCCCGCTTGCGCTCACGCCGGAGCAGCAGGCTGTGTATCGGAGCATTGTGCGCAAGCTGGATGAACGCAAGCATGGCGCGTTTCTCCTGCACGGGGTAACGGGCAGCGGCAAGACCGAAATCTACCTGCAGACCATTCAGCGCTGTATGGATCAGGAGCGTCAGGCGATTGTCCTGGTGCCCGAAATATCGCTCACGCCCCAAATGGTGGAGCGGTTCAAAGCCCGCTTCGGCGACCGCGTGGCCGTCATGCACAGCCGGCTTTCGGATGGTGAGCGCTACGATGAGTGGCGCAAAATTAGGGAAGGCCGGGCCTCGGTTGTCGTGGGAGCACGATCGGCGGTGTTTGCGCCGTTTGACCGACTTGGCCTTATTATTATGGATGAAGAGCATGAAAGTTCATATAAGCAGGAAGAAACGCCGAAGTACCATGCCAGGGACGTGGCGATTCACCGTGCCTCGCTGACAGGTGCAGCCGTCATTCTGGGCTCGGCAACGCCTTCGCTTGAAAGCTACCATGCGGCGAGATCGCAGGCTCAGGATGATTTTGCGCCGCATCTGCTGGAGATGCCGAGCCGTGCGCTGGGCAACCAGCTGCCGGCTGTTCAGGTCGTGGATATGCGGGAGGAGCTCCGGGAAGGAAATCGCTCCATGTTCAGCCGCTCCCTGCATGCCGCGATTTCGGCGCGGCTGGAACGCGGAGAACAGACGGTGCTGCTGCTGAATCGGCGGGGGTACTCCACTTTCGTGATGTGCCGGAGCTGCGGATATGTGGCAGGCTGTCCGGAATGCGACATTTCGCTGACCTACCATCAGAAATCGAACAATCTGCGCTGCCATTATTGCGGTTACGCCGCACAGGCGCCGGAGGTTTGCCCGGATTGCGGGAGCGAGCATATACGCTATTTCGGAACGGGCACGCAGCGTGTCGAGGAAGAATTGGCCAAGCTGTTCCCCGGGATTCGCGTCATTCGGATGGACGTGGACACGACGACCGAGAAGGGCTCCCACGAGAAGCTGCTGAAGCAGTTTCGGGATAAAAAGGGCGACGTGCTGCTTGGAACTCAAATGGTCGCCAAAGGCCTGGATTTCCCGGATGTCACTCTGGTCGGCGTCATTACGGCCGATTCGGCGCTGAATCTGCCCGACTTCCGGGCGGCGGAGAAGACGTTTCAGCTGCTGACTCAGGTGGCCGGAAGAGCAGGACGCCATCAGCTGCCGGGTGAAGTGGTCATCCAATCCTACACGCCCGAGCATTATTCGATTATTCATGCAAGCAGCCATGATTATTTATCCTTCGTCAAGGATGAGCTGAAGCACCGCAAAGCGCTCCATTATCCGCCGTACTGCAGGCTGATCCTGGTGACGCTGTCGCATGAACAGCTGCCGCTGCTCGTACGACTGGCAGAGAATTTTGCCGCCTCCATCAAAAGCGAATCCGACCGCCGGGGATGGTTCGGAAGCCTGGACCGGTTCGACGCAAGCGCGCTCGATATCCTGGGTCCGGTGGCTTCCCCCATTCCGCGGTTAAAAAATAGATACAGATTTCAATGTATGATAAAATGGCGGGGAACGATGGATGCCGTCTCGCTGGTGCGTTCGGTTGCCGAGAAGCTTCAGGATTCGGCGCGGGACGGCAAGCTCCAAATCAGTATTGACGTTGATCCGCAAATGTTAATGTAATAGCGCATATAATGATGAAAAGCACAAGGATGGTGTCGTAGACATGGCGATTCGTATTATCGTTAAAGAACCGGATGAGGTTCTTCATAAAAAGGCAAAGGAAGTTACCAAAATTACGCCGAACGTTCAAAAGCTCCTGGACGATATGGCCGATACCATGTACGATGCGGAAGGCGTCGGGCTGGCCGCGCCGCAGGTCGGCATACTGAAGCGCCTGATTGTTATCGATGCGGGCGATGAGCACGGCTTGATCAAGATGATTAACCCGGAGATCGTCGAGAGCGAGGGCGAGCAATTCGGGCCGGAAGGCTGCCTGAGTATTCCAGGCTGGAACGGGGATGTTCGACGTGCGGAGAAAGTAACGGTTAAGGGGCTTGACCGCGAAGGCAATGAGCTTGTCATTACGGGTACAGGGCTGCTTGCGCGAGCATTTCAGCATGAAATCGATCATTTGAACGGGGTGCTGTTTACGGAAATCGCCGACCGGGTGTATGAGTATGTTCCGGAACAGCCGAGAAGTGAGTTGGAGAACCGATGAATATCGTATTTATGGGCACCCCCGCCTTTGCAGTACCCAGTCTGGAAATGCTGATTGCCGAAGGATACACGATAGCCGCCGTCGTTACGCAGCCTGACCGTCCGCAGGGGCGCAAAAAAGTGCTGACCCCGACGCCGGTCAAGGAAGCCGCCCTTCGTCACGGCATCCCTGTCCTGCAGCCGCAGCGACTGCGGAATCCGGAAGCCGTGGCCGAATTGGCCGAATATAAACCCGATCTGATCGTCACGGCCGCGTACGGCCAAATCCTGCCGAAATCGGTGCTGGATATGCCAGCGCTTGGCTGTCTGAACGTCCACGGCTCGCTCCTCCCCGCTTATCGGGGAGGAGCGCCGATTCAGCGGAGCATCATCAATGGAGAGTCCGTCACGGGCATCACGCTGATGTATATGGCGGAGGGACTCGACACCGGGGACATGATCGCCCGCGCCGAGGTCCCTATTGAAGACGACGATACGGCTGGAACCATGTTCGAGAAGCTGAGCCAAGCCGGCGCGGAGCTGCTTCGGCGGGAGCTGCCGCGGCTCGTGAAGGGCAAGGTGGAGGCCGAGCCTCAGGATGATTCGAAGGCAACGTATGCTCCGAATCTGACCCGGGATGACGAGAAGATCGATTGGAGCCGCACTTCCCGGGAAATCTACGATCAGATTCGCGGCCTGGTTCCTTATTCCGGCGGGTTCACGCTGTGGAACGGCGAAGTGTTTAAAGTATGGGCAGCGGCTAAGCCGGACAGCGCCCAGAAGGCATCTGGCGATGCGCAACCCGGGACCGTGCTCGAGCTGCAGGAGAAAGGGATCGTCGTGAAAACAGGCGACGGTACGCTGACGCTGCTTACGGTTCAGCCTAGCGGCAAGAAGGCAATGGATGCGGCGCAATTCGTCCGCGGGACGAGCCTGACGGCCGGGACGGTGCTGTCGTGAGCGGAAACCGCAGCCCGAAGGGACGCCTGGACTCTCCCCGGGAGCTGGCGATGAATGTATTGACTCAGGTTGAGCAGGAGGGGGCGTACAGCAATCTCCTGCTCAACTCCGCTCTGCAGAAATCCTCGCTTGCCAAGAGCGACGCGGGACTAGCCACGGAGCTGATCTACGGCACGATCTCGCGGCTGAACACGCTTGATTATTTTTTGAACAAGTTTGTCAACAAAGGGGTGCGGAAGCTTCAGCCTTGGGTAAGGGCGCTGCTTCGCATCAGCCTTTATCAGATCGTGTATCTGGATCGGATCCCGGACCATGCGGTTGTCAGCGAGGCCGTTAATCTGGCGAAGCGCCGCGGGCATCAAGGGATCTCCGGCATGGTGAACGGGGTGCTTCGGAATATTCTGCGTCAGAAGGAAACCTTGGCCATTCCGGAGGATATGACGGACGCCCAGCACATTTCCCTTCTGCATTCCCATCCGCAGTGGCTGGTGGAGCGCTGGATCTCCCAGTACGGTACGGAGGCAGCGGAGGCGATCTGTGCCGCAAACAACGAACCGCCGGCTGTCAGCGTGAGGGTGAACACCACGATGATCAGCCGCGACGACATGCTGAAATTAATGGGCAGCCATGGCCTGGATGCTTCCCCATCGTCGGTTAGTCCCTACGGGATTGTCGTTAAGGGTGCGGGCAATATGGCCTTGACCGATTGGTATCGTGACGGGATGATCTCGATCCAGGACGAAAGCTCGATGCTCGTGGCCGAGGCCGTTCAGCCCGAGCCGGGCATGCGCGTGCTCGATTGCTGCGCGGCCCCGGGCGGAAAGAGCGCCCATATGGGCGAGCTGATGAAGGACGAGGGCAGCATCGTCGCCAACGATATTCATGCCCATAAAGGGAAGCTGATATCGGATCAGGCCAGCCGTTTGGGACTGGACAGCATTTCGATCGTGACGGGGGACGCGCTGGATTTGGCAGACCGCTTCGAGCCTGCGTCTTTCGACCGAATTTTGCTGGATGCTCCCTGCTCGGGCCTTGGCGTGATCCGGCGCAAGCCGGATCTGAAGTGGGGCAAGTCCCAGGAGGACATCCATGAGATTGCGGCGCTGCAGCTCAGGCTGCTGGAGTCGGTCTCGACCTTGCTCCGTCCCGGAGGGATCTTGGTATACAGCACGTGCACGATTGAACCGATGGAGAATGAAGGCGTGGTATCTGCTTTTCTGGAAGGCCATTCCGAATTTGCCATTGCAGAAGACGGCCTTGGAGCCTTAAGCCGACTGGGCGAGAATTCGCTTTCGCGAGGCGGCGGCATTCAAATCCTGCCCCAGCACTATCACAGCGACGGCTTTTACATTGCCAGACTCGGCAGACGTTCCTCTTAAGGGCGCTTGCCGCCATGACTATAGTCGTATCCCGCCTATGCCGGCGGGTTTTCCTCTTTTACCGTCTCTTTTATTTATGTTAGAATAGGAAGAATGAAAAAAGAGATGCATATGAATGAAATAGGGAGCGTTCGGAAGAATGCTGGCCGGACATCCTTTAAAACTAGACAGGTGTGGTGAGAATGAAACCTTTTATATATGATTATTCACTGGAAGAGCTTCAAGCCTGGGCTCAAGAGAACGGGGAGCCCGCGTTTCGGGGAACCCAGATTTATGACTGGCTGTACGTGAAGCGGGTGAACGACTTCGCGGAAATGACGAATCTGTCCAAAGAGCTTCGGGCCAAGCTGGAGCAGGAGTTCAGCTTCGTGACCCTGACGGAGATCACCAAGCTGGAATCCAAGGACGGAACAGTCAAGTTTCTGTTCGGCCTTCATGATGACCATGCCATCGAGACCGTCATCATGCGGCATAACTACGGCAACAGCATCTGCGTTACGACGCAGGTCGGCTGCCGTATCGGATGTACGTTCTGCGCATCCACGCTGGGTGGCTTGAAGCGAAACCTGACCTCCGGCGAAATCGTTGCCCAGGTGGTTCAGGCACAGAAGATTCTCGATAAAACGGGAGAACGCGTCAGCAGCATCGTGATCATGGGTTCAGGCGAACCGTTTGAGAACTATGAGGCGACCATGAAATTCCTGCGCACGATGATCCATGAAAAAGGATTGAATATCGGCCAACGCCACATTACCGTATCGACGAGCGGCATTGTGCCTAACATCTATAAATTCACCGAAGAGGATACCCAGATTAATCTGGCCATCTCCATTCATGCGCCAAACGATAAGCTGCGCTCCAAGCTGATGCCCGTGAACCGCCGGTTCCCGTTTGACGACGTGATTGAATCGCTTCGTTATTACCAGGCTAAAACCGGACGCCGCATTACGTTTGAATACGCCTTGATCGGCGGAGTGAATGATCAGGTGGAGCATGCCGAAGAGCTTGCGGACGTCATCAAGGATATGAACTGCTTCGTCAATCTGATTCCGGTTAACCATGTGCCGGAACGGAAATATGTTCGCACATCGCGTAACGATATTTTCAAATTTCAACGTGCGTTAGCAGACAAGGGGGTCAATGTGACCATCCGTCGTGAACAAGGCCATGATATCGCTGCCGCTTGCGGCCAGCTGCGGGCCAAGCATATGGAGTTGAGGTGAGAAGATTTGATCAAGACGGTTCATGTAAGCCATGTGGGGCGCGTTCGTCCTGTTAATGAGGATTCGGTATTTGTTAGCACATTGGAGCATGGCTATACCTTGGGTGTGGTTGCCGACGGCATGGGAGGCCACCTTGCGGGCGACACTGCCAGCAGGCTTGCGGTAGATACCGTGGCCGCGGATTTGTCCTCTTTGGAGCAGGACATGTCCATGGACGGCGTTCGGGCTGCGCTGGGCGATGCCATATTGCACGCCAATGCAGTTATCTATCAGGAAGCCTCGGCAGATGAGCGGCTTCACAATATGGGCACGACGATCGTAGCGGTGCTTCTGCGAGGCTCCGAAGGTTATATCGGTCATATCGGGGACAGCCGGGCTTACAAAGTCGTTCCCGGACAAGTCATTCGGCTCACGGATGATCACACATTGGTTAATGAGCTTTTTAAGAGTGGTCAGATTACGGAAGATCAACTGGAAACCCATCCCCGGAAAAACGTATTAAGCCGGGCACTTGGAACGGATGTGGATGTGACGGTTGAGCTTACGCCGGTTACGCTCGGGGAAGGCGAAGTGCTGTTGCTATGCAGTGACGGACTCAGCAACCGGGTCAGCCGCGAGCTGATCGGACAAATTTCCGGTTCACTTGACCTTCCTCTGGAAGAAAGAGCGGATCGCCTGCTTCAACTAGCACTTCTCGCTGGCGGTGAGGACAACATCACAGTCGCAATGTTTGAACATCAAGAAGAGGTTGTCGGGCAACGTATAAAGGGGTGGGATTCATGATCGGACATGAATTGGCTGGTCGTTATAAGATTATTGAACGCATCGGCGGCGGCGGCATGGCGCTGGTCTACAAGGCTCAGGATATTTTGCTGAACCGGAACGTAGCGATCAAAGTGCTGCGCCAGCAGTTTGTGCACGACGAGGAATTTATTCGCCGTTTCCGGCGTGAGGCACAATCGGCGGCTTCATTGTCGCATTCCAACGTGGTCAGCATCTACGATGTGGGCCAAGAGGAAGATGTGCATTACATCGTCATGGAATATATCGAAGGTCAGAATTTGAATGAAATCATTAAAGAACGGGCGCCACTGCAGGTTGAAGAAGCCGTGCGGATTGCGACCCAGATCTGCGATGCATTGGGGCATGCCCATCATAACCAGATTATTCACCGCGATATTAAACCGCATAATATTCTGATTGGCCGTAACGGGAGGGTCAAAGTAACCGACTTTGGCATTGCCAGAGCGGTCACGTCGACAACCATTACGCAGACAGGCTCCGTTGTGGGTTCTGTGCATTATTTCTCGCCGGAGCACGCCAAGGGCGTCGTAACGGGCGAGAAATCGGATTTATACTCACTTGGTATCGTGTTATATCAAATGCTCACGGCCCGTCTTCCTTTTCTGGGCGAGAGCCCGATCAGTGTTGCACTGAAGCACCTGCAGGAGGAATTTGACGAGCCTAGGGAAGTGAACCCGCTCATTCCTCAAAGCGTGGAGAACATCATCCTGAAGTCCATGCGCAAAAATCCGGAGGAGCGTTACCAGTCCGCGGAAGAAATGATGGACGACCTCGAGACGTGTTTGATGCCGATGCGCCTCAATGAGCCGAAGATGGAGTTCGAGGACGATGCCGATTCTACCCTGGTCATGCCGGCGCTCAAAACGATGCAGCGCAGCAGCCAGCATCAACATGACCAAGATGACGACTCGGATGACGAGGAGTTTGAGGAAAAGCCAACCGGCAAACCGAAGAAAAAGTGGGTCAAGCCGACCATCATTATCGGCTCAGTGCTCCTGTTCCTCGGCCTTATGTTAGGCGTCGTCATGTATGTGAACAATATGCTGGAGGTGCCGGAGGTTAAGGTGCCGCCAGTGGTAGGCATGACGGAGGAGGAAGCGATCCGCGAGCTAGAGGCCCAAGGTTTGACGGTGAATGAGGAAGTCATTCGCGAATATAAACCGAATGTGGATGAAGGCGTCGTGTTTGCACAGGACAAGGAACCAGAGACCATGCTGAAGAAGGGCTCACCGGTTCAGTTGTCGGTTGGGGATGCAAAGCCGCTCCCGGAAATGCCGGACCTTAATGGGATGACGTTTGATGAGGCAGTTGCTGCATTAAAAGAGATTGGAGTTAAGGAAACCTCCATCAAGCGATCGTCTGAAAAAAATGATGAAGTACCTCAGGGCAAGATCTTTAAACAAAGCCCAGAAGCCAATACAAAAATCGATCCAGAAACGGATGCGATCAGCGTAACGGTGAGCGAGGGCAAGAATTTTATCCCTATGCCGGGCGTGGTTGGCTTAGAGCAGGAGAACGCCGTCAATATTTTGGAGTCGAATGGCTTTAAAATTGCAGCTATCAAAGAGAGATCTAGTTTTGAAGTAAAAAAGGGCATCGTAATAGAGCAATGGCCGCATGAGGCCAATCAACAAGTTGCACCAGGCTCCGAAATCACGCTGTTCGTCAGCTCCGGTTATCCTTCGGATGCGCTTGAGTATAATTACAGCGTACCGGTGTCGCCGAGCGCCGAAGGACAAGAAAGCAAAATCCGGGTGGTCTTCAGCGACGCGCTGGGAGACAACCAGGAGGCCGTAAACAAGACCATTACGACTTCCGAAATGGTACCCGTTAAGCTGCTGCTTGCTCCCGACAAACACGCGACGGTCATGATATTCCGTGACGGCCGCCAGGTGGATACGTACAGCGTAAGCTACACCGACGTCAAGAACGGAACCGTGCCGCAGCCGACCTTTGAGCAGCCGCCTGAGCAACCTGATGTACCGGTGGACACCAACCCGGATGAGGGAAATGGCGAGGACGGTTCGAATGAGGAAGATGATGCTGCTTATCACTGGGATAACGGCAGCGAAGGAAACGGCAAGGGTAAGGGCAAAGGCAAAGACAACGATTAGAAACAAGTCATGAGAACACTTATTTCAACAAGAAAGGTGAGGCCTATTATATGCTAGAGGGACTGATCGTGAAGGCACTAAGCGGATATTACTATGTCAAACCACTGCAGGATGGCAACATTATATCCGGGGAGGACCCAGCGGTTCAATGCAGAGCCCGCGGCATTTTCAAAAAGAAAGGCATCTCTCCGCTCGTTGGAGATCACGTGATGTATTCATTGACTGAGAATGGGGAGGGGACCGTGGATGAAATACTTCCACGGTCTTCCCAATTAATTCGCCCGCCGGTCGCGAACGTCGACTTGGCGGTGCTGTTGTTTTCGGTCAAGGAACCGGACTTGAGCCTGCATCTGCTGGACAAGTTCCTGGTACATATTGAGCATTCGGGACTTGAGGCGTTGATCTGCCTGACGAAGCAGGATCTTGCAGACGACTCGGACGATGTATTGGAGCAGGTCAAGCGCCAGTACGAAGAAATCGGGTATGAAGTGCTTATAACCAGCTCCTTGCAAGGCATCGGTACCGATGAGGTGAAGGACCGCCTGGCCGGTCGAATCAGCGTATTCTCCGGTCAATCCGGCGTCGGCAAGTCGTCCCTGCTTAATGCGTTGATGCCGGGCCTCTCGCTGGAGACCAGCGAAATTAGCCTGCGCCTTGGCCGCGGCCGGCATACGACGCGTCACGTTGAGCTGATTGAGCTTGATAACGGAGGCTACGTTGCCGATACGCCCGGCTTTAGCCAGCTGGATTTTCTGGAGCTGGGTGTCGAGGAGCTGTCGACCTGCTTCAAGGAGTTTGCTCCTTATGCGGCTGAATGCAAATTCAGAGGCTGCAGTCACATGCAGGAGCCTGGCTGCCGGGTGATTCAAGCCAAAGAAGATGGAATCATCCTGGCAAGCCGTTATGAGCATTACGTGGAGTTTTATACCGAGATGAAAGACAAGAAGCGGAGGTACTGAATCATGATAAAAATTGCGCCATCCATATTGTCGGCGGACTTTGCAAAGCTGGGGCAGGAAATTAAGGAAGCCGAAGCGAGCGGAGCCGACTGGATTCATGTGGACGTCATGGACGGGCATTTCGTGCCGAATATTACTCTGGGGCCGCCGATCGTCCAAGCGATCAGACCGCATACGGGCCTGACGCTCGACGTGCATCTGATGATCGAACAGCCGGAGTTGTATATTGCCGACTTCGTCAAGGCAGGAGCAGACTTGATCACGGTTCATGCCGAGACCTGCCCGCATCTTCACCGCGTCATCCATCTCATTAAAGAGCATGGCGTGAAGGCTGGCGTCGCGATTAATCCGGCCACGCCGGCCCATGTCCTTCAGGAAGTGCTTCCTGACGTGGATTTGGTGCTGGTGATGACCGTGAATCCCGGCTTCGGCGGACAGGCGTTTATCGAGCGGACCGTAAGCAAGATTGCGCAGCTGCGTGAATGGATTTCAAACTCCGACAATCCGAATATCCATATCGAAGTGGATGGCGGCATTACGGCGGAGACGGCGCCGCTCGTGGTGGAAGCGGGAGCGGATATCCTGGTTGCGGGCAGCGCGGTCTTCGGGAAGCCGGATCGGGCGGCGGCCATTGCCCAAATCCGAAACAGCGTAACATCTTGACCTCAGAACGTGAGCAGGGGATGCATAGGGCGGGGGATTCCCGCATAAATATGGTTACATGAGCTGGGTTCTCATGTAGCCTTTTTTGTCTGTGTTCACATCTAAGGGCTTGGTGCATAACATAATCTAGGAAGGCATGAGAATGATGGGGAGGGTGAGACATGAAATTCTATACGTTCAAGCTGCCGAAGTTTTTGGGAGGTTTTGTGAAGGCCATCTTAAATACGTTTCACAAGAGCTGACAGCTTGTCCCGGCGTAACAAAACCTCCGCCTGGGACCGACGCCGCCAGCCGGTTTACGGGGGATGAGGCAAGAGAAGAGCACTCCGATAGAGCGCATGGAGGACATACCGCATCTTGTATGCGGAAGTTTTTCTTGCGGTATAAGAAAGCCAATGCGCGCATGGCCTCTGCCGCTTTCTTGTATCATAAGAAGAGTGTCTAGCGACGTACTTATCGAAGACAGGCCGCGTTCGACCGGAAGTTTTTCTTGCGATATAAGAAAGCGGAAGTTCGGCTCTTTCATTTTTCTTATATCTAAATAAAAAAAGCACCTGTTATCTGATCAGGGTGCTTTTTGTTTAGGTGAAGAATATGTATCTAAACGCAAGAAAAACTTCCTTGTCCCGGATCGCCCACAAATGGTGCCTGGAGATTTAGAAGTTTTTCTTCATATAACGAGATGATTATACGCGAGTCACTTTACCGGATTTCAAAGCGCGAGTGCTGACGTATACACGTTTTGGCTTGCCATCCACCAAAATGCGAACCTTTTGAACGTTGACACCCCAAGAACGCTTGTTGTGGTTGTTAGCGTGAGAAACATGGTTACCACTGCTTGGTTTCTTGCCTGTTACATAACATTTGCGAGCCATTCATTACACCTCCTTGTTCCTAACCCTGCATGAAACAATACTTAAATATAATATCACAGTAAAAATTGCTCCGTCAACTGTCCTAAAAACATTTATTTCTCTTTCTCATTATAGTACAATGTTGATTAGTCCATAATATTTCCGATGATCTGTATATTGTGGGCTGGTCGGCATGTTTCGAGGAGGTTTGGAGCTGCCGAATAACGTAGAGGACGAGAGGGCAGCCCATCAAGATGGTATGATCCATTTAATCATGCAAGTCTATTATTTACTGGTTGGGCATTTCGTCAGCTATAAGCTATGAAATAGATATGAAATTTACGACAAGAAGTGTTATGGGTATCAAGCCAGGAAGGGGAATTCTCATTGAGTAAGCGTTCTTTGAATGGAACAGAATTTACCGCTATGGTCCTTGCCGGAGCGGAGCAGCTGCAGCAGCATGCAGAACACGTCAATTCCCTGAATGTGTTCCCGGTGCCGGACGGCGATACGGGGACCAACATGAATTTGACGATGACGGCAGGCGTAGCAGAACTGAAGAGTAAATACTCGGAGTCCGTCGGGCATAGTGCCGGTGTGCTGTCCAAGGGGCTTCTGATGGGAGCCAGAGGGAACTCGGGAGTGATTCTGTCCCAGTTGTTCCGTGGTTTCAGCCGGTATGCGGCACCTTATACAGAACTTAATTCTCATCAATTTGCCGCAGCGCTGCAGACAGGCGTGGAAGCTGCGTATAAAGCTGTCGTAAAGCCTGTGGAAGGCACCATCCTGACCGTAGCTAAAGAAGCGGCCAAACATGCCGTTTATTTCTCGCGCCGCAGCAACGATATCGTGGAGCTGATGGAGCAGGTGCTGGCCAAAGCCAAAGAAACGCTGTCCCAGACGCCGGATATGCTTCCCGTGCTGAAGCAGGTTGGCGTTGTGGACTCGGGCGGGCAAGGCCTGGTGTACATCTACGAAGGTTTCTTGCAAGCGTTGAAAAAAGACGGCGCGTCCGGATCCTTCGCTTCCGCGGAAGGACAAGCAGAACAGAGCAGCGCGGCACCAGCCTATCATGCGGTTCCTGATTTCTCGGCGGTTCAAGCTCCGGCTTCGGCCCAATCCCGACTGTCCACGGAGGACATTGAATTTTTATACGACATGGAATTCTTTATTAATAGGCAGCTTGGAGAGGGAACGAGTGCGGACTTTGATGAAGATAAGTTCCGGAAAGCGCTTGCAGTGAACGGTGATTCCATCATTGTCATTGCCGATGACGAGACGATCAAAGTGCATGTCCATTCCAAGGCGCCGGGCGAAGTGTTGAATTTGGCCCTCATGTATGGAGAGATCACCCAGATTCACATTTTGAATATGCGCGAGCAGCACCGCGACTTGCTGACAACGGGAATGGATATCGCGCCGATGCCCGAGCTGTTTGCGGATATTCCGGCAGAGACCGTGACGCCGGAAGCACCGGCTGTTCCTCCTGCAGACGAGATCGCGCCGTACGGGTTCATTGCGGTTTCGTCAGGGGAAGGCATTTCCGATATATTCAAGAGCCTCGGCGTCGACGTCGTTCTCTCCGGAGGACAGACGATGAACCCGAGCACCGAGGATTTCGTCAATGCGATTTCTTCGATCTCGGCCCAGCAGATTTATATTCTGCCGAACAACTCCAACATCGTGCTTGCTGCCCAGCAGGCTAGAGAGCTTCTCGAAGGCGAGCGCAGCGTAACGGTCATCCCGAGCAAGACGATCCCGCAGGGAATCGCGGCAGCGTTTGCTTTCCAGGAAGACGAGAATGCGGATATGAATACCGACAACATGCTGGATGCCATCACTCGCGTGCAATCGGGGCAGGTCACCTATGCCGTTCGGGACACAACAATTGATGATCTCGAGATCAAGGCTGGCCAGTTCATCGGTATCCGCAATTCCAACATCGTGGCAGCGAACGAGGATCTGATCACGACATCCCAGGATTTGCTGGGTAAAATGCTCGAATCCGGCGATGAAATCGTAACGCTGCTTACCGGCGCTGACGCAACCGAGGAATCGACCAGCGCGCTCACGGAGTGGCTGGGCGAGCAGTACCCTAACGCGGAGGTTGAGGTACACTACGGCGGACAGCCGATCTATTCCTATCTGTTCTCCGTGGAGTCTTGATATAAGAGATAGGCAGGTATCCTCTCAAGAGGCTTTCCTTCCCCTATCTCGGTAGAAAAACTTACGCTGCACGCGGTCTATCTTTGGAGAAAGAACGTCGATAGAGTTTTTCTCATAACGCTTTGACATTATGCATGGTACATTTTTAGGAGGGGTTCCGGTGAATAAGACCGTTATTGTGACAGACAGCACAGCGGATATTCCGGCAGACCTGGCGAAGCAACACAACATTCATATTGTGCCGCTGAGACTTATGTTCGGGGAAGATACGTTTTTGGACGGAGTGGAAATCACGCCGGGAGAGTTCTACAAAAAGCTGGTGCAATCGCCTCAGCTTCCGACGACCTCCCAGCCTTCGCCCGCAGATTTTGTGGCTGTGTATGAGTCCATTCTGGAACAGCACCCTGGCTGCTCCATTGTGTCCATTCACATCTCATCCGGCCTGAGCGGAACGTATCAGTCCGCATTGCTTGCAACCTCTCTTATTGAAGGAGAAGCGGATATTACCGTATGGGATTCCAAATCGGCTTCCTACGGTTTCGGGTTATTCGTGGTTCATGCAGCGAAGCTCGCGCAAGAAGGAGCCGCTGTTTCGGATATTCTTTCATCGCTCGAGGACCTTCGTTCCAAGCGCCGCCTCTACTTCTTGGTAGACACGCTGGAATATTTGCAGAAGGGCGGAAGAATCGGCAAGGCGTCGGCCGTGCTCGGTACGCTGCTTAACATTAAGCCGATTTTGTCCATTGACGGCGAAGGGATTATCTTTCCGGTAGACAAGGTCCGGGGTCGGAAGAAAGCGACAGCCAAAATTATTGAGCTGTTTCAACAGGATCTATCCGGCGTGAAAAATATTAAAGTGGCTGTGGGTCATACAGCTGACCCTGCTCAGGTTGAGGATTTTCTGCAGCAGCTGTCCGCTGTGTTCACGATCGAGGAAACCGTGTTCTCCGAGATCGGTCCGGTTATCGGTACGCACGTCGGACCGGGAACCATTGCAGCATATATATGGCCTGCTTAAGTGAGGTAGATGATATGAGTCTCAAACTCGATCAAATATCCGTCAGACAGATCAACGGCGTGAGCGCCCTGAAAGAGGGGGAGCTTCACGCCTTTGGCGTCTCTACGGTCAAGGATCTTTTGGAGTATTACCCCTTCCGGTACGAGGATTACCGGCTTCGGTCCTTAAGCGAAGTCAAGGACGGGGACAAAATCACCATTCAAGCCAAGATAGCCAGCGTGCCGGTTCTGCAGCGCTACGGGCGTAAATCCCGACTTACCTGCAAAATGCTGGCCGAAAACTGGATGTTCACCGCGACCTGGTTTAACCGGCATTTTCTGAAGGACCAGCTTACGGCCGGCCGGGAGATCGTGCTGACGGGCAAGTGGGATCAGCGCAGAATGCAGCTTACGGTGTCTGAATCCGAATTCCCGGATAAAGGAGCCTTCCGGAGCGGAACGCTGCAGCCGGTGTATTCCATCGGCGGAAAGATTACGCAATCCTGGATCCGAAAAACGATGGGACAGGCATTGGAGCAATACGGGGAGATGATTCCCGAGATTTTACCGCAATCCTTGCTCCGAAAATATGATCTGATGCCCCGTAAAGCGGCGATTATGACGATCCATCAGCCTGTCGACTCCAGGGAAGGTCAGGAAGGGCGACGCCGCATGGTGTACGAGGAGCTCTTCCTGTTCCAGTTAAAAATGCAGGCATTCCGGGCACTGAACCGGGGACGGATGGACGGGGTGGTACATACGGCCGACAATGCAACCATCCGGGAGTTCGTCCGCAGCTTCCCGTTTGAGCTTACCGATGCGCAGAAGAAGGTGGAGCTGGAGATTTTGCATGATATGCGATCCCCTTACTGCATGAACCGTTTGCTACAAGGGGATGTCGGCTCGGGTAAAACGATTGTTGCCGCCATCGCGTTGTTTACGACGGTCCGCTCAGGCTTCCAAGGCGCATTGATGGTGCCGACGGAAATTCTTGCCGAGCAGCATATGCGTTCCCTGCAGAAGCTGTTTGAACCCTTCGGCATTACGGTCGGATTGCTGACAGGCAGCGTAACGGGGAAGAAGCGGAAGGACCTGCTGGCTTCCTTGCAGATGGGACTGACGGACATCGTTGTGGGCACCCATGCCCTTATCCAGGATGACGTCTACTTCCGGGAACTGGGGCTCGTCGTGACGGACGAGCAGCACCGCTTCGGCGTGAATCAGCGAAGCGTTCTAAGGCGTAAAGGGTATAACCCGGACGTGCTCACGATGACAGCGACGCCGATCCCGCGGACGCTGGCCATTACCGCCTTCGGAGACATGGACGTGTCCACGCTGTCGGAGCGTCCGAAAGGGCGCATTCCCATTACGACCTATTGGGTCAAACATGAACTGATGGACCGCGTGCTCGGATTTATTTCCCGGGAAGTAAATCAGGGACGCCAGGCATATCTGATCGCCCCGTTGATTGAGGAATCGGACAAGCTGGACGTCCAGAATGCGATTGACCTGCATGTTCAGATGCAGCAGGCGTTCCCCGCATATTCCGTCGGACTTCTGCACGGCCGCATGACGCCGGCCGAGAAGGATGAGGTCATGCGCCAATTCTACAGCAATGAGGTTCAGCTGCTGATATCCACGACGGTTGTTGAGGTTGGCGTTGACGTGCCGAACGCAACCCTGATGATCATTATGGATGCCGATCGCTTCGGCCTGTCCCAGCTGCACCAGCTTCGGGGCCGGGTAGGCCGTGGACAGCATGCTTCCTACTGTGTCCTGGTGGCTGATCCGAAGTCGGAAGTAGGTCAGGAGCGGATGCAGGTCATGACGGAAACCGAAGACGGCTTCGAGGTATCCCGGCGGGATCTGGAGCTTCGGGGACCGGGCGATTTTTTCGGTACGAAGCAGAGCGGGCTGCCGGAGTTCCGGCTGGCCGACATGGTCGCCGATTTCAAGGTAGTCGAAGAGGCCCGGGGCGACGCGGCGGCTCTCGTTAGCGACAGCTCCTTCTGGACGTCGCCGGAATATGAGCCGCTGCGCGACTTTTTGCAGCAGGAGAAGATCTTCCAGGGCGATATCATGGATTAATGGCATGAATTGGTTGGCACAATGGACAGACCTTCGTCATATACTCAAAAAGGGTAGCAGCATTTATGACTGGAGGTGCTTCAACATTGGGTTATCAGCAGTATGGCATTAGTCCGCAGCTGGTGGAGCGTATCAAGCTAAAAATGAAAAACCCGGCCATCAAGGAAAGAATCAAGGGACTGACTCAGGGCTTGACCAAGGCGGATCTTCAAAATAGCGCAAAAGTACATCAATTGATCCGGACGGCCAGCGGCATCTTGAATGAAAAGCTGAGCTCCGCACAGGAGCAGCAAATGGTTCAATTCGTGCTTGCACAGCGCATCGATCCGAACAACACCTTCCATTTGATCAAGCTGTGGGGAATGTTTCGTTAACAACTGGATGACATCAAGGAATGACAAGCATAGAAGAAGCCCCTCTCGGGAGTGTTTTCTCCTAATGAGCAGGGGCTTTTGATATGGCTGAGCAGGGATGAGGCGATCTTAGGCGGATTCCCGTTTAGAGGAGTCCCTCGCTATTGTGGTCTAACCGGCATTGGCGAAGCGGTATGCTGTGAAATAGCGCGGCAGTTGAAGAGAAATCCAACCTTTTCGGAATATCTAGCTGCCCGTAATGGAGCGGATGCAATCTTCCGTGTCGTTCTTGACGGAGTTTACGGTTGTGCTTACCGGCACTGCCTGCATTTCCTCCGCGGGATAGGGTTTCAACAGCTCCTTGAGCGATTGCAGGTGGGAAGGGTGGTTCCCATGGGTATGGGAGGACGGCTGCCGTTCAAGCCATAGCGCTTCGTCAGCGGGTCTTAGAATGACCGGCATCCGGTTATGGATCGGCTCCATGAGCCTGTTGGGCTCGGTCGTAATGACGGTACAGGTGCTCAGCTTCTCGCCCCCTGGGGTGATCCAGGTGTCGTACAGGCCGGCCATGCTGAATATTTCGCCGTTCTTCAATCCAATGCGAAAGGGCTGCTTGCCATTGCCGTTTTTCTGCCATTCGTAAAAACCGTCTGCAGGAATCAGGCATCTTTTCCGATAAAAGGGCATCCTATAGGCAGGCTTGTCTTCCAGCGTTTCACTGCGGGCATTGATCATTTTGGCTCCGCCCGAGGAATCCTTGGCCCAGGATGGGACAAGCCCCCACTGCAGCTGCCCGATCCGGTTGGTGCTCCCGTCATGGATAATGGCCGTGACCATCTGCGTAGGCGCGATGTTATACCTGGGAACGTGAAAGGGAGAGACCGATTCGGGATCAATGAGATACCTGGTCATCAGCTCTTCCCAAGTAACGGTGAGCGTAAAACGTCCGCACATCGTTTCAAGGCCTCCTCTCATTCGAGCCGCTTTAGATTGAACATCGACTTATGCTGGCATTCCCGACGGAATGGCCATATAAGGATGACGGCTCGTTTGTGTTTGAGTATATCAAATATTGCACAACTTACCAAAAGGGTCCGGCGCTCAGCCGGGCCGAGCATCATGAATGGAGGATTTTTCGTGTTTGATTTAAAAGCTAACGGCACCTCGGTCAAGACCGAAGTTGTTGCCGGGACCACGACATTTTTTACGATGGCTTATGTGACCGTGGTGAATCCGCTGATACTGTCGCAAGCGGGCGTGCCGTTTGAGCAAAGCTTCACGGCTACGATTATTGCCGCCGTCATCGGTACGCTGCTCATGGGACTCGTAGCCCGCTACCCGATTGCCGTGGCGCCGGGGATGGGGTTGAATGCTTATTTTACGTATTCCGTTGTCCAAGGGCATGCCGGACTTGGCTATATTGAAGCCTTCTCCGCCGTTTTTATCGCCGGTATTCTGTTTCTGCTGTTATCGATGACTTCCCTGCGGCGCAGGTTGATTGAGATGATCCCGGCGAACCTGAAGCATGCGATCACGGTCGGGATCGGCCTGTTCATTGCTTTTATCGGTCTGCGGATGAGCGGCATTATCACCGCGCATCCGGATAATCTGGTAGCGCTCGGCGATTTGCACCAGCCATCGGTCGTGCTCGCCTTGGTGGGCTTGGCGGTTACGCTCGTGCTGCTGTCCCGCGATGTGAAGGGCGCCTTGTTCATCGGCATGATTTTCACCGGAATTATCGCTTATTTTGCCGATATGCTGTCCTTTACCGGCGGGATTATGTCCGTTCCCACGCTGCCGGAAGGCATTCTGGTATGGAACCCGATTACGGCGGCCTCGGATGTGATCAGGCACGGGCTCTATGCCGTGGTGTTCTCGTTCCTGCTTGTAACGCTGTTCGATACCACGGGCACGGTCGTTGGCGTGGCAGAGCAGGCGGGGCTGATGAAGGATAACAAGCTGCCCCGCGCGGAACGTGCCATGTTCTCCGATTCGGTGGCAACCGTGGCCGGCTCCATGGTCGGCACAAGCCCGACCACGGCGTATATCGAATCCGCAGCCGGTGTCGGCGCAGGCGGCCGCACAGGCTTAACCTCGGTGGTCGTTGCCGGGCTATTCGTGGTTGCGGCCTTCTTTAGCCCGCTGATCGGCGCGGTTGCCGGATTGTCCGCCATCACGGCACCGTCGCTGATCGTGGTGGGCTGTCTGATGCTGAGCAACGTTCAGCACATCCGATGGAACGACTTTGATGAAGCGTTCCCTGCGTTTCTCGTGATTTTGACCATGCCGCTTACCTCCAGCATCGCAACAGGGATTGCGCTCGGTTTTATTTCATACCCGCTCATGAAAATCGTGAAGGGCAAGTGGAAGGCGGTTCATCCGCTGATGTATATTTTTGCCGTGCTGTTCGTGCTGCAGCTCGTCTTTGTTCCGCATTGATAAGGAGCGCGGAAATCCCCTGCAAGGTCTTTAGAGCAGACCCGGCAGGGGATTTTTTGGCATGGCGGACGACCGTATGGCGGGTGGATCCCTAGCAGCGGATCAGGCGATGCTATAACGGTTTCCCGTCTGATGCTGCCGCCGCGGCAAGGGGAACACTGCCCGGGGATGGGCGGGCTCAGCGAGTCCGGCTCCATACGTCCGCGTACGTTGTGACAAGGCCGTGTTCGTCAACCCCCAAATCAGCTTGATACGCTCCGTGGCTGCTCTCGTAACGATAGGCGAATTCGCCCGTCCGCGTGTATCGTTGGGGGAGGGGAGCGACGGTAAGACTCGGGAATTGAATCCATACGGCCATCATGGTTGCGCTCTCCCCGGGCTCCAGCTGCAGGCGGCGGATCGGGAGCGTGTTGGTGGACGGGGTGATCCCGAGATCGATGTCGGTCATGCCGGCAAAGGCCGTGAGCTCGGTATCGCCGTTCCACCAGCGGCCCTCATCATCCCGTTCCAGGTGAAGGGACTGTTCTTCCGTGCCGCTTGAGAGAGTAATCCGGACTTTCCGGGTCTCCCAGCTGCTTGTGGTTTCGACCTCGTAGGAGCAGTGGAGGGTCCGGCCTTCCAGGCTGGCTACGACCGTTCCGGTGAGCGTAAATCCATCGTGATGCCGATAGAGCCGGCCATGCTCCAGCGAAGGAAGATCGTGCCGGTTCCACAGCAGCGATTGCAGAAGCTGGCCGGACTGGCCGGAGCTTGCGCTTTTTTGTCCGATGGACTGCAGGTCTTGTTCAGCGTGCATATTGTTGTTCAAACGTGATCCCATCCTTGATCCAAAATGTAACGAATTGCCGTATCCCCTGGCTCCGATGATCCGAGAGCGCAGCAGGCAGGGGCCTGGCTTGGGCAATGCGGCGCGCGGCCACTGCGCGGATATGGATGCGCGCGGCAGTCAATCACACGTCTCCGCCGTTTCAACCTCCAGTATATCTACCAGATTAATCCATGTATCCCCGACAAGCAACCGCTCGTTCAGGGTATTGATTCGGGAGATCCTTCCGTTTACCGCGTAATTTCCGTACTCCCCGTATACTTGCAGCTGTAAGGGTTCCTTGTTCCGGTAAGCCGTGCTGATCTTTTCTATTATCCACTGCATCTGCTGCTCATCCAGAAGAGGGTGGGTCTGCTTATGCTTCTCGCCCTGCTTCTCCAAAATGGCGTCGCGATGCTCAAACAGCATCATGCGGCTGGATTCCCATAGACCGTTTCCCGTTAGTTTTTTCATTTGTAGTGTCCTCCGATCTTGGCGTTCAGAAATTTCAGCTGGCTGGTTTTGGTTAGCGATGAGCCGAAGTAAACGGAGGAGGGACCATATTGGTTGTTGATATCGTCCATGGTATGTTCCAAATACATGAGCCGCTCCCGGTCGCCGAAGAGAGACAGCTGGTAAACGGCGTCACTCTGCAGTTCTCCGAGGGAGACCCAGATTTTGCGGACAGGGCCGCCGTCCCAGTGCTTGCGGAACAGCTCCTTGGCAGCCGCATACACTTCGCGGGACAGATGCGTGGGCTCGGCAATCTTCATTTGGCGGGAGAATCCCACCGGCCGGTCGAAATCGGCGCCCTGGGCACCGGCATGGACCACGTTGCCCATGTAGCCTTTGGCCCGCGCCCGCTGGCAGATGAGCATGGAGAGCTCGTTCAGCACGACATCGATGTCCTGCTGGTCGTGATAATCGACGGGAAGCGTGGTCTGCCGGCCGATTCCTTTTTGCCCGTCGAATGCATCGGGCGTCACCGGGGAATCATCATAACCATTGGCGGTTCGCCACAGCACTTCGCTCCAGATGTCGCAGTTTTTTTTCATGTAGCGCTTCATTTTGAATTTGAGATCGGGAAGCGGCGTATGGGCCAGCTCACCGATGGTCTGGATGCCGAGCCGTGCCAGATGCTTCGTGGTCCGCGAGCCCACGCCGAACATTTTATGGGTGGGGCAGGCCCAGAGAGCGTTCATGGTGTCCTCGTTCAGCTCAAAGATGCCGTCCTCATTCTTCTTGGCAAAATTGTCGCAGGCCAGCTTGGCAAGAACCTTGTTGCGCCCGATGCCGACTCGGGTATAGACGCCGGTCTCGCGCCGCACCCGCATCTGAATATGCCGGGCAAGCTCCTTCGGCGTGCAGCCAAAGTGCGCCAAGCTTGCCGTCACATCGATGAATTGCTCATCAATGCTGAACGGCTCCACGAGATCGGAATAGGATTCGAGAATGCTCATGATCTGCAGGGATATCCGGATATAGGCACTCATGCGCGGTTTCATCACGACCAGATCGGGGCATTTCTGCTGGGCCTGCCACAGGGGCTCCGCCGTGGTGACCCCGTGATCCTTCGCAAGCGGGCATGCCGCGAGAATGATGCCGCTTCGCCGGGAAGGGTCGCCGGAGACGACCAAGGGTCTGTTTTGGTATGCGGGATTCGCCGCTTTTTCAACAGAGGCATAAAAGGACTGGCAGTCCGCCAGAAAAACGACGCGCTGCTTGCGTTTATGCATGATGATTCCTCCTATTCGAGACGAATGTGAAATGTTTCAGCCAGACGCATTTGAATATCGGCCCTCACAAAATCCCACATCAGCTCCATGTCATGCTGGTAGCCGCGACATCGGTAGCGGATGGTGACGGAGTGCTTCTGGCGCCGGGTTTCCAGAATGGCGATGCCGCGTGCACGGCAGCTTCTCTTGAGCTCGGCGAGCTTCGCGAACGTAATCTTCTGAATGGTCTGCAGATGGAACACGTAATAGTCGCTTATGCCGGTATGCTTCATGCTGCGGATATCCCGTTCCAGCACGTCCAGCAAAATCGGCAGAATGACGCAGTCCTTGACGGACAGCAGCTCTTCCTCGGTTTGCAGCGGAGACGCGGACATACCTGATGCCTCCTCATCGTTCTTCATATGCTCCTCACTATTATATAACGAACATACGTTCGTTATGCAACTGGTAAATACAGAGCATGATGCGGCATTCCATATATGGACTCCAAAACGTTTGTGAAGTAATATGAAAAGATCGTGTATTCATCCGGAAAAAATTTTCATAAGAGTAGGGGTACAGCCTCCATGAACATACCCAAACGACGCCTCAAAATCAGTCTTGCGATGGTCATGCCCGCATTGGTTTCATTATCCATCCTGATGACGATGTCGATCATGGTCTACATCCAGTATAAAAACGAGAAACGATCCCTGTACGACACGACCATGTCGCTGAATTTATCATCCGCGCAAAAAATGGCGGTTACCATAGAAGCGCTTTTCTCGGGGATGCGCCAAAGTCTGCACGCCGCCGCAAGCAACCCGGCCATTGAGGCAAGAGCGGCATCCGACGAAAAGGAGCTGCAGGTCATTTTTGATCTTATGCTCCAGAGCAGCCCTTATTTCAATTCCGTATTTTGGGCCGACGAAAGGGGGAGCATTCGAGTCGTCTCACCTGCGGGGAATCAGGTAAACCATGCCCGATTAATAACGGAGGGGGCCATTCAAGCATTAAACGAGAGAAAATCCTATCTTTCGGTACCGTATAGGAGTCCGACCGGCCGCTGGATCGTGTTTGCGAGCGAGCCGATTTTTGACGGATCCGGCAAGTACTGCGGCATGATAGCAGGCACGATTTATCTGGAAGAAAACAATATATTGCATCGGATCTTCGGATCCGGTGCGGGAAATGAAGAAAACTCCTATTCCTATATCGTGGATTCCGGCGGGAAGGTGCTCTATCATCTGGAGGAAAGCCGGGTCGGGGAGGACGTGAGCTCTAACGTGGTCGTGAGACGGCTCATGGATGGCGAGAGCGGCATGCAACGCGTGACGAATACGCAGGGCAACGATTACTTGACGGGTTATGCCAGCGTGGCGATGAATGGCTGGGGGATCGTCATGCAGACGTCGGTAAGCTCCATCCTGGCCGATGTCAATCGAAATTTGCAGGACCAGCTGAGAAGCATGCTGCTTCCCATCGCGCTCATGCTGTTCATTGCCGTATATACGGCCGCAAGAATTGCCGCCCCGTTTACCCGGCTCTATAAATTAACGAAATCGGTAGCAGCCGGCCAAACGGTGTCTTCCCAGGAATTCCGGCCGCATTGGAACCGGGAAGCCGACCAGTTGAACCGGATCATGGGAGCCGCTGCGGAAACGATGGCCAAGCAGACTCAGTCGCTGCAGCAGGAAGCGATCACGGATCCATTGACGGGGCTGTCCAATCGCCGGGAGCTGGAACGCTGTCTTGAGTCTTGGGATGCGCTCGGGGAGCCGTATGCCGTTATTCTCCTGGATATCGACCATTTCAAAGCGATAAACGATACGTATGGCCATCAAACCGGCGATCAGATCCTGAAGCTCGTGGCGGCCGTCATGGTGGATTGCGCTCCCGCGGATGCGGTATGCTCCCGCTTTGGCGGGGAAGAGTTTGTCATTCTTCTTCGCGAACGCAGCCTGGATACGGCGTACCGTATGGCTGAACGGATACGCCGGGCGATCCTGGTTTCCCCGACCCCTTATTCCGGAACGCTCACCGTATCGATCGGCGTATCGCTGTATCCGGAGCATGGGGGAAACCGGGAGGATGTATTTCAAGCGGCGGATAGGGCGTTGTACCGGGCGAAGGGGGAAGGACGCAACCGCACGGTGGCGGCGGAATTATCGGCATGATCGAAGATCCGCCCCGTCCAATAGCTTCTCCATAATTTTTACATCTACGAACTTGCCATCCAAGATGCCCTGGTTTTTAAAAACGCCGACGTCGCGGTATCCACGTTTATGATATAGACCCTGACCGTTTTGATTAAACGGAAAGGTAAATAACACGATTTTATAAAATCCATGTTCCTTTGCAATCGACTCGAGATGTTGAAGCAGCATGCTCCCGATTCCTTTGCCTCTGAATGCTCGATCGATGTATATGGATAGGTCGGCAACGCCGTCGTAAGCACATCGCTGCGAGTAAGGGTTGAGCGAGGCCCAGCCAATTACTTTATTATCGTTCTCAGCTACAATGACGGCGTAACGATCCTGGCGTTGTTGAAACCAGTTAGTCATATATGTAATATCTTTAGGATCTGCTTCCAGCGTCGCGATGCGATCTTCAATACCTTGATTATAAATGTGCAGTATTCGGTCCACATCGCCAGTGACCGCTAGTCTGATCGAAGTGCTTTTCATTATTGGTTCCTCCTCTGTAGGAAATATAAGCTTGGCAGCAGGAGAGACAGCAGGCATCCAGGCGAGGTATTATTCGGACATGGGGCCACAGCATTTATTGGATTTAGCCATTGCCTCGTTGAAAATCTTAACGGAGTGAAGCACGGTTTCTTTTTCCGACTCGGTCATATACGAAAATACTTCGTTAAGATAGTCATGCATCTGCTGATCAATGGTAGTCGCTATAAACTTGCCCTCCGTCGTAAGAGCCAGTGCATATACTCTTCGATCCTGCGGATCCTGAGCTTTTTTTACGAAATTCTTTTTGATTAAGGATTGGACCTGTCTGCTAAACGTCGTAATATCGGTTCCTAGTGCTTCGGCAATCTGCTGCATCGAAGGATTGTGCCGCCGATCAATCTCATACAAGATATGGCTTTGAACTAGGGAGACGTCGTTCCCTCCGATACTGCAGCAGTTTTTATGCAGAAGACCAAATCTTCGCGTCATGATTTGAAACAGTTCGCGTGCATTCTCCATATCTAAATCACCTCTTGTCAAAGTTATAACACATACTTGCAAAATGCAAATAATTTGACGCCCTATAGTTTCATTCGGATTTCTCATATCAGAGTGTGATTCTGGAAATAATATTAAACAAATCAAAAAAAATTGATGCTTGACGTGTCGGTGATGACTTGCTACAATCATCGCATCAAAACAATTTGATGGGAAATGGAGGTGATAACATGAAGGTCTCTACCATACATGAAGACGTATTAAGCCTGTATGAACAGAAATTCAAAGCATTGTCCGATAAGAATCGGTTGAGAATCATTTATGAATTGAATCAACGAGGTAAAGTATGCGTATGTGACCTAACGGACATGCTGGATCTCCCTCAATCGAAACTGTCTTACCATCTGAAAATGCTGCTGGATGCAAACATTATTTTGATGGAGCGCATCGGAAAATGGAACTATTACGAGCTTAACGATGAAGAAGTCAAGGGACTGCTATCCGAGAAGCTGTGCTGCGTGTTTTATCCGAATTCCAAAGCATAATTTTTTTAATCGATGCATCAAAAAAAATTGATGTATTAAAAATAAGGAGGATTTCCGTATGAAAAACATTGAGTTTAAGGTAACCTCATCTTCATGCTGCACACCCCGAGTACCGTCAAGCACCAAGGAAACAGTCAAGAAGGAGCATGCTTCCTATAACGATAACCTGCCGGTGGCGATAATCGGAGCCGGTCCGATCGGTTTGGCAGCAGCAGCGCATTTGGGGGAGAGAGGACAAAATTTCATCCTTTTTGAAGCCGGATCCAGCATCGGACAAAACATTCTCCAATGGGGACATGTACGACTATTCTCGCCATGGCAGTACAACATCGATAAAGCCGCCGAGCGTCTTTTGCGCAAACAAGGATGGAAGCCTCCTGTATTAACGGAACTGCCTTTCGGTCATGAGATCGTGCATCAATATTTGGAGCCTTTGGCTAAACTGCCTGAACTTGCGCCCAATATCATGTTAAATTCCAGAGTAGTCTCCATATCGAAAAAGAATACAGATAAAATGAAATCGGCTTATCGCGAAGCTGCACCATTCGTGCTTTATGTCGATACAAATAACTCCACGCAGCGTTTTGAGGCTAGGGCCGTGATCGATGCGTCCGGAACCTGGGGACATCCCAATCCGCTGCATGCCGACGGAATATGGACACGGGAAGAGCGTGATTTGAAGGATCATATTTATTATGGGATTCCGGATTTATCAGCAGAACAAAGGCAGAAATACGCAGGGAAACGCGTTGCGGTGGTAGGAGGCGGACACTCGGCGATCAACACTTTATTGGATCTGGTCCAGCTCAAAGAAACGGATTCGAATACGGAAATTATTTGGGTGATGAGAAAGAAGTCGGTGGAAGAAGCCTATGGCGGGGAAGAGAATGATCAGCTCGAGGCTCGCGGGGCGCTTGGAAGCCGCATTCACCAGTTGATTGATGCAGGCCAAATCCAAGTGGTTAATCCATTGATGATCGAAGGGCTTTCCCAAAAAGATGGGAAGATTGGCATCAAGGGGACTGCCAATGGCGAGGGCAAGGAAATACAAGGAATCGATGAAGTGATCGTGAATACAGGGAGCCGACCCGATATTTCATTTCTGAGCGAGATCAGGCTTAGTATGGATCCTGCCACGGAGAGCGTCGAGGCGCTGGCTCCGCTAATTGATCCGAATGTACACAGCTGCGGCACCGTAAGACCTCATGGCGAGAAAGAGCTTCGTCATTTGGATAAGAACTTTTATCTTGTCGGGATGAAGAGTTATGGCCGGGCTCCGACTTTCCTCATGGCTACAGGGTATGAGCAGGTCAGATCCATTGCAGCCTATTTGGACGGCGATCTGGAGGCGGCGTTAAAGGTTGAGCTGGAGCTGCCGGAGACCGGCGTATGCGGCATCAGCAGTGGACCAAATGCCAACGATTGCTGTTTGCCGGCCTCATCTGCTTCGGGCTGCAAATAAATCGCCTGAACGATTGAAATCAGGTACACTTTCTATTAATATATAAGCATTAACTTATATGGAGTGGAATCGTAATTTTATTTGCCGGAAGAAAGGGATGAATCTTAATGGAGCCCATGAACGAAATAGCCGAAAAACTCAAATTGCTTGGGGATAAAACAAGGCTTACGATGTTGACGCTCCTTAAGGAAAGAGAATGGTGCGTTTGCGAGTTCGTGGATATATTCGATATGTCGCAGCCCGCGATCAGCCAGCATCTGAGAAAGCTGAAGTCTCAGGGAATCGTTAATGAAGCCAGGCGAGGACAGTGGGTTTATTATTCATTGAACGTGGACGACAAGCCCTATATCCAAGCCGTATTAAATGAGATGCCAGGTTCGCAAGAAGTATTGTCATCCATGAATAAGGAGGTTAACTGTACTTGCAGCTAACCCACAGTCAGCCAGCGTTCGCAACGACGCTAAGGCGGCTGCTAGAGTAGGATTTTCGTTTATTATATAAGGATATAGTTATATATTGATCGATGCAAAACATAACTATATTCCAGCTCAACACGTCATTGGAGGTTTGAACATTGGTTTCTGTTGTCCTGGCCAGCATCATTTTTATTTTCACGTTAATTTTTGTCATCTGGCAGCCCAAAAACCTATCCATTGGATGGTCGGCTTGCGGAGGCGCTCTGCTGGCGCTTCTCGTTGGAGTCGTGGATTTTCAGGATGTGTGGGACGTCACCTTGATCGTATGGAACGCAACGCTCGCCTTTGTTGCAATCATCATTATCTCGTTGATCTTGGATAAAATCGGGTTATTCGAATGGGCAGCGCTGCATATGGCCAATGCCGCCCGGGGAAACGGCATCCGGATGTTTGTGTACGTCTCCTTGCTTGGAGCGGTTGTTTCCGCATTCTTCGCGAATGACGGAGCGGCTCTCATCCTGACGCCGATCGTGCTTGCCATGGTGCGGGCGCTCAATTTCGATGAACGAAAGGTATTTCCATTTATCATCGCAAGCGGCTTTATTGCGGACACCACCTCGCTTCCGCTTGTCGTCAGCAACCTGGTAAACATCGTATCTGCCGATTTCTTCGGCATCTCGTTCATCGAATACGCCAGTCGCATGCTGGTTCCGAATCTGTTCTCATTGGCAGCGAGCGTTCTTGTGCTTTACTTGTTTTTCCGCAAAAGCATCCCGCGGAAGTTTGACGCTGCCCAACTGAAGCAGCCATCCACCGCGATTCAGGATCCTGCCATGTTCCGTTTGTCATGGATCGTATTAAGCGTACTGCTCATCGGTTACTTTGTATGTGAATTTGCAGGTATTCCCGTATCGATCGTCGCCGGCGTTATCGCGATATTGTTCCTGTTGATGGCGAGAAAAAGTCCGGCTGTGCAAACAAAGGAAGTGCTTAAAGGGGCGCCCTGGGCGATCGTGTTTTTCTCGATTGGCATGTATGTCGTCGTATATGGCTTGCGCAATGCAGGCCTTACGGATCTGCTGGCCGGCGTCATACAGAGCGCAGCGGATCAAGGGTTATTTGCCGCTACCATGGCCATGGGTTTTATTGCCGCCATTATTTCGTCTATTATGAACAATTTGCCGACGGTGATGATCGATGCACTAGCCATCGATGCAACCCATACGTCGGCAGCCATTAAAGAGGCATTAATATATGCGAACGTGATCGGTTCCGATTTAGGCCCCAAAATTACGCCGATCGGTTCGCTGGCAACCTTGCTTTGGCTGCATGTCCTTTCTGCCAAAGGCGTGAAGATCAGCTGGGGAACCTACTTCAAAACAGGGATCATATTGACCATCCCGACGTTATTCATAACACTCTTGGGTTTGTATATCTGGTTGACCCTATTGTAAACGATCAGGATAAGAGGAGAGGACAAAAGATGGAGAAAAAGACGCTTTACTTCTTGTGCACAGGCAACTCCTGCCGCAGCCAAATGGCTGAAGGATGGGCCAAAAAGCATCTGGGCGAGGATTGGAATGTTTACAGCGCCGGCATCGAAGCTCATGGTGTGAACCCGAATGCCGTCAAAGCTATGAACGAAGTGGGGATCGATATTTCGAACCAAACTTCGGATATCATGGATCCGACATTGTTAAATCAATCCGATTTGGTGGTCACCTTGTGCGGCGATGCTGCTGATCGTTGCCCCATGACGCCCCCGCATGTTCGCCGTGAACACTGGGGATTTGACGATCCTGCCAAGGCTCAGGGAACCGATGAGGAGAAATGGGCGGTTTTCCAACGCGTTCGGGACCAAATCGGGGAGCGCATCCAACAATTCGCCAAGACCGGCGAATAATATAAACCGTTCCAGCCGGGAATATTCCCGGCTTTTTTCATTAGAAAGAGAACATGAAAAAAAGGTTAGCCTCCGGTAAGCTAACCTTTTTCCGGCTTAAGGGGAGAGGAGCTTCTCTCCCGACTTTCTATCCCGGCACTGTCCCTATTGAATGGCAGCGTGCAGGGCTTGGGCGAACTTGGAGATTCCGGAAGGGATATCCTCGGCCCTGGCACGGGCGTAAGTGAATCGCACATATCCGGAAGCCGAACCGTACACGCTTCCCGGCGCGAAAATAACGCCTTTTTGAATGGCGGCCTCCAGCAGCTTGCTGTCATTCACTTCCGGCACGATCTTGCACCAGAGATGCAGGCCGCCCGCGGGCACATGGAAATGAACGAGGCCTTGCAGCTCTTTCTGCAGGGCCTCGATCAGCAAATCCCGCTTGTACAGCAAGCTCGCTCGCAGCCTGTCCAGGTGGGGAGCAAAATAGGAAGAGTCGATAAACTGGACGGCAAGGCTTTGGGGCACCACGCTCAGCCCGAAATCCATCTGCTGCCTGGCGTCTGCAAGCCGCTCCACAATGGAATTCGGGGCAACCATCCAGCCTACGCGGAGGCCGGACGCGGCTATTTTCGAGAGTGACCCGATGTACAGCACCGATCCGACGGAATCCACGGATTTCAAAGGGGCCGGCGGCGAGCACTGGAAGGCGGTCAAACTGAAGGGATCGTCCTCCACGATGGGAAGTCCAAGTTCACTGGCTGCATCCAGCAGCTGCGATCTTCGCTCCTGAGCCATGACGGTGCCTGTCGGATTCTGAAAATTCGGATTAATGAAAATCATCTTGATCCGGTGTTTCTTGTACAGCGAGCGGATGTCCTCCGGCCGCACCCCTCGTTCATCGACAGGGAGTCTGAACAAGCGAAGGCCGGCCGATTGAAACATCGGCAGCGAATAGCAGTACGACGGGTCTTCAATGGCCACCGCATCGCCAGGGGACAACAAGCACTGCGTAATGAGATACAGCGACTGCTGAGACCCCGACGTGATCAATATGGAGGATTCGGTGGTCTGGATTCCCCGATACTTTTTCAGATACGTAACCAAAGCCTGCCGGAGCGGCCCATATCCCTGCGGGTTGTCATATCCGAAATAGGACGTGTTCGATTTTTGACTCATTAACGTATTCATTTCTTGGATCGGTGCCAAATCGCCGGCAAGCTCTCCGCTGGCAAAATCGATCAATGAGGGATCATGCGCCAGCGCTTCCCGAATCCGGCGAAGAAAAGGGAGATTCGGCAGGAAATTCCCTCCCTCCGCATAACGGCGCCAGTTCGGCGTATGCTTGGGCGTGGCTCCCCATTTGGAGTTGCTGACCCGCGTTCCGCTTCCGGAACGGCTCTCTATAATTCCAAGCGCCCGAAGCTCCGAGTAAGCCAGAACCACGGTGCTTCGATTAACCCCTAACTGCTCCGCGAGCTTTCGTTCGGATGGGAGTAAGCTGCCCGGTGGAAACTCACCATAAGATATTCTTTGCTCCAGATCATCGGCAATTTGCTGATATAGAGGTCGTGTGCTGTTACGATCCGGCTTCCACACCTTCCTCATCCTTTCGTGACATATTCAGGCGGTTTCTGTCTGTAACCTTAATCATATCATTTAGCATAAATAAAGGCTTTTCATAATTTCATCATTACGATGACAAATCTTGAGCCATCCCTTCAATATGGACGGGATATCGGACTGTGAATTGGACGGGGCAACCTTACTGACTTCCCGAAATGGCGGCTGTAAGTCGCTTGACAAAACGCAAAAACAGGAATAGAGTATACTTAATTAATCGTAATAATTACGATTTAAAACCAAAGGTAGGAGGTGTTGAATATGCGAGTGACAATCACATTGGCATGCACGGAAACGGGGGACCGTAACTATACAACGACCAAAAATAAACGAAATCACCCGGAGCGGATGGAATTGCGCAAATATTGTCCGCGTTTGAAGCGGGTGACGCTGCATCGGGAAACCCGTTAGCGCATGCCTTAACGCAAGCCGGACCAGCCGTCCGGCTTATTTGACTTCAAACGAAATGGGACTACACTAAAAGTAGCAGCAAGATACCATGTCAATGAGGGGGATGGACGGGATGAACCAGGAACGACAGGATTCCGGCGGAGAGCTGCTCCTGAGCGCACATACCCCGGAACAGTGGAGGCGGAGAAGGCAGGAGCTAAACGAGTGGATCAACAGACCCAAGGTGCGCAAACAGCCCAAACGCACGCGGTTGTTCGGCAATACCCCTGTCGACGACCAGCTGTATCCGATATTGATTTCGCTGCAGCAGGCGGGCTTGGAGACCGAGTTTTCCTGCGCGGGGGTAAGTCCTCTCGATGAGCCCGTGGATCATTCCCTGTACGCCTATCTAACCTTTTTCTCAAAGGGTCCTGCGGAGCGGTTCGCTGACCTGCTCATGGAAAATATGAAGCATCGCGCTCTGATTACTTATGAGCCTGCCCGTCATCGCTATGACGCATCGTCGTTTTTTATCGGACATAACCGCTCCTTCTGCCTTCTTCTGCAGCACAGCGCGGATCAATTACTGAGGGATTCGGCCCGGTAGAATTCGGGCTTTTACATAGGATATCATCGTCTTGCCGGCTCAGAGCCTAAAGCAGCCTTATCTCGAACAACCCCATTGGATGAACGCTTCTGTATCAATTGCCACAGCGGCTATGCCGCGTGCGGTGATATATTGAAGCAGGACACGCACCAGCCTGCCCTATATCGATAACGTCCAGCAAAGGGGAGAAAACCATATGCCGAGTAAAGAGAGCGCGGCTATAAAAGAGCAGCTGACCGCCGAGGGATTTCATCATAAATGGGAACATGCCGGAACGATTCGGCAGTATATCGAAACATTGCCTCCATATCCTGCGCTGTCAGAGGATCAGGAAGGATTTGAGACCCGCCGTTTCCATAGCGGATCGGGCGTAAGCATGAATTATTATGTATCGCATGGAAGGAAGGAACAGGGGACAGTCGTTTATTTGCACGGCGGAGCCTATATCGAAGAGATTCTGCCGCCCCATTTCGCGTTTGCAAGGCAGTGGACGGAACGAACCGGATTCACCGCCATCCTACCCAATTATCCCACCGTTCCGGCTGCCGATGCGAAAAAGCTGACGGGGCTGATGCGCGAGTTTTACGTGCACGTATGTGCCCACGCCGGGAGCCCGGTATTTCTTATGGGCGATTCGGCCGGCGGCGCGCTGGCTCTCGACATGGCCCAGTCGGTCAAGGAGACGCCGCTGCAAGCGGAGGGGCTGATTCTGATCTCGCCATGGGTGGATGCAGCCACGGACAATCCGCAGATATCCGCGCTCGGCATCCCGCAGCGCGACGTCTTTCTCCAGCCGGCCGGGCTCGGAGCGGTAGGAAGGATGTATGCAGGAGGCCTTCCGATGGACCATCCTGCGGTCAGTCCTTTGTTTGGCGATATGGGAAGCCTTCCCCGCACGGTCATTCTCGCAGGAACCGACGATTCCCTGCTGCCGGACGCTCGCCTGCTGCGCGATAAGATGGCCCGGGAAGGCGTCGATGCCGAGTACTGGGAATACGAGAACATGATGCATGTGTGGCCCCTGTTTCCGATGCCTGAAGCCGAAGAGGCACTGGAACGGCTGCATCAATGGACGGCGCGCGAAGGTTGAAAGCCGCAATGGAGGGTGACCCGCCATCCAATTGGATGGTCACAACTGTCGCGCAATTGGATGGTGTGCATCGGCCGATTGTTCATTATAATGAGGCAGAAACGACCATTTCATGATGATATAGGTTGATCCTGAAGCCTCAGGTTCTATAATAGATTGTATATAATGAATAATCGAATGGGGTTGTTTGTGGTTGGTTATGTATATTATCGTCATCGCGCTGGCATTAATTGGAGGAATATCAACGCTTCTGGTAGGATTATCTCAGGAGAATAAGAAGGAAAACCCGAACTATGAGCGGAAAACGAGAACCAATCTCACGAAGCTGCTCATCATTTATCTTGTTTCGTTAATAGCGTTTATTGTGATATGGATGATTTTCAGATAGGCAGAGTCCGCTCCCGGTCCAAGACCGAAGAGCGGGCTTTTTTTATTCAAATAAAGGAATTGAGGACAAGGCCGACGAAACATGATGCTTGCCGGGCTTTTCCGGTACTATGATAATGAAGAAGAACAGGGCATCGTCTCTAATGGAAGGGGAGGTTTTAGGATCAGATGGCATTCAACATAGGAATGATCGGTACAGGCTGGTTCAGCAGAGTGCATGCAGATATTGTGTCCAACATGGACGGAGTGAACGTTGCCGCCTTTGTCGGGACGAGTCAGGAGAAAGCGGAACAAGCGGTGCGGGGCTATGCCGGCGCCAAGGCGTACAGCAACGTTGAGCAGATGCTGGATGCAACCAAGCCCGATGCGGTTTATATCTGCGTTCCGCCGTTTGCGCATGGAGAGATCGAAGCCCAGGTGGTGGAACGGGGCATTCCTTTTTTGGTCGAGAAGCCGCTGGGCACGAGCCTGGATACGCCACGGCAGATTCTGCATGAGGTGAAGAAGGCCGGTTTAATTACGTCTGCAGGGTATCATTTCCGTTATACGGATGCGGCCATCAAGGCAGCCGAGCTGCTGGAAGGCCGGAAGATCGGGATGGCGCTTGGCTACTGGATGGGAGACATGCCGCAGGTGTACTGGTGGAGACAGCAGGAAGGCTCGGGAGGGCAATTCATTGAGCAAACCACCCATATGGTTGACCTGCTTCGCTGCCTGCTGGGTGAAGCGGATGAAGTGTATGCGGCTTTTGCCCATCGAGCGATGAAGGATGTTCATGAGGGGGTAACGGTACACGATGTGGGCACTGCGACGCTGAAATTAAAATCCGGCGCCGTGGCAACGATCTCCAATACCTGCATGCTGCCGGAGTCGGATCGGGCTGGCTTGGATATTTATACGGAGCAGGGGATCATCGGCATTCAATCCGATAAGCTCATCGTCAAGGAAAAAGGAAGAACGACGGAATACCGGAATAGGGCTAATCCGTATCTTCGGGAGAGTGAAGCGTTCATCCACGCGGTTCGCACCGGCGATGCCTCCGGAATCTTATCCTCCTACGAGGATGCGTTTAAAACCATGGAAATTACCTTTGCTGCTTTGCAGTCGGCCGAAACGGGGGTCCCGGTGAAGATCGGGGAATGATCCTGAACATCCAGCGGTCGCAACAGAATCCCAAGGTGTCCCGCAAGATCATCAGGTCTTGCGGGACACCTTTTTTTCGTTTTACAAGACGATCCGTGCGCGAATCGCCGCCTGACGTTAACCAAGGGAATTCTCGAAGGAATATAGGAGTTTCCCTAATAGGAACCGAGGGTGAGGCCGCTCATAATGAAGCTATACGAAGAACGGCACATTGATTCCCCAATCATTGTCATTCAAGCAGAAGGAGTTGAAGTGTCCTATGAGACGAAAGTCGGGGCTGAAGTTCTTCAAGAGGATGGAAAGCTACTCTGGCAATTGGTCCGTTCTGGAGGAGAAAAGCAGGGAATGGGAGGATATGTACCGCAAGCGCTGGTCGCACGACAAAGTGGTGCGGACCACTCACGGCGTGAACTGTACAGGCTCCTGCAGCTGGAAAGTGTTCGTAAAGAACGGGATCATCACCTGGGAAAACCAGCAGATCGATTATCCGTCCTGCGGGCCGGATATGCCGGAATTCGAACCGCGGGGATGTCCGCGCGGGGCGTCATTTTCCTGGTATGAATACAGCCCGCTGCGGGTGAAATACCCTTACATGCGCGGCCGGCTGTGGCATATGTGGAAAGAGGCATTGAACGAGCACGGCGATCCGATCGCCGCTTGGGCCAGCATCGTCGAAGATCCGACGAAATCCAAATCCTATAAACAAGCACGGGGAAAGGGCGGTCACGTTCGTGTATCTTGGCAGGAAGCCACGAAGCTGATCGCCGCCCAGTTAATCTATACGATCCGCAAATACGGCCCGGACCGCATCGCCGGCTTCACCCCGATTCCGGCGATGTCGATGATCAGCTACGCTTCGGGAGCAAGGTTCATCTCCCTGCTGGGCGGCGAAATGCTGAGTTTTTACGACTGGTATGCCGATCTGCCGCCGGCTTCCCCGCAAATTTGGGGAGAGCAGACCGACGTGCCGGAATCGAGCGACTGGTACAATGCGGGCTACCTGATCATGTGGGGCTCGAACGTGCCGTTAACGCGTACGCCGGACGCCCATTTCATGACGGAAGTGCGGTACAAAGGCACCAAGGTCGTGTCGGTCGCGCCGGACTATGCGGAGAATGTCAAATTCGCCGACAACTGGCTGGCTCCGAATCCCGGAACCGATGCGGCGATTGCACAAGCCATGACGCATGTCATTTTGAAGGAGTTCTATCATGAGCGTCAGGAGCCGATGTTCCTGAATTATGCGAAACAATATACGGATATGCCTTTCCTGATTCTCCTGGATGAGTTTGAGGGAGGCTACAAGGCAGGCCGTTTCCTCCGGGCAAGCGATTTGGGCGATGCCTCGCAGCATGCCGAGTGGAAACCGGTGATTATCGACGAGAACACGAATGAAATCATCGTTCCGAACGGTACGATGGGCCAGCGCTGGGAGCAGGACAAGAAATGGAACCTGATTCTGGAACGCGAAGACGGGTCGGTCATTGCACCGGCGCTTTCCGTGGAGTCCCAGGGAGCGGAGCGGCAGAAGATCCGGTTCCCGTTCTTTGATAACCGGGCCAACGGCACCTTCCAACGCCAAATTCCAGCGAAGAAAATTCAGCTGGCCGACGGAACCGAGCGTCTCGCCGCAACGGTATATGATCTGATGCTGAGCCAATATGGGATAGGGCAAGCGGAGAGCGGGCTTGCGGCTTCAGGGTATGAAGATGCCGAATTCGACTACACCCCGGCCTGGCAGGAGAACATTACCGGCGTGAAAGCGTCGGTCGTCGTTCAAATCGCCCGAGAATTCGCGCAGAATTCGCTGGATACCGGCGGCCGCTCCATGATCATCATGGGTGCGGGCATTAACCACTGGTTCAACAGCGACACGATCTACCGCTCCATTCTGAACCTGGTCATTCTGACGGCCTCCCAGGGTGTGAACGGCGGCGGCTGGGCGCATTACGTAGGACAGGAGAAATGCCGTCCGATCGAGGGGTGGTCCACGGTTGCCTTCGCTAAAGACTGGCAGGGACCGCCGCGTCAGCAAAATGCCACTTCGTTCTTCTATTTTGCGACCGACCAGTGGAAATACGAAGAAATGGGGGCCGATTCCCTGAAATCGCCGACGGGCGGGGAGATCCGGTACCAGCATCCGGCGGATTACAACGTGCTTGCCGCGCGGCTCGGCTGGCTTCCGTCCTATCCCCAGTTCAACAAGAACAGCCTGACGTTTGCGGAGGAAGCGGCGCTGCAAGGCAAAACGAGCAATGAAGACATCGTGAAACACACGCTTGAACAAATCGTGTCAGGGGAGACGAAATTTGCGGCCGAAGATCCGGGTGCGCCGGAAAACTTCCCGCGATCGCTGTTCGTATGGCGCTCGAACCTGATCTCAAGCTCGGCCAAAGGGCAGGAATACTTCATGAAGCATTTGCTTGGCGCTTCGGACAGCCTGCTCTCGACGCCGAACGAAGAGGATAAGCCGGAGGAAATGGTGTGGCGCGAGGACGTGGAAGGCAAGCTGGATCTGCTAGTCGCGCTCGATTTCCGGATGACCTCGACGCCGATGTATGCCGATGTGGTGCTGCCGGCAGCGACCTGGTACGAGAAAACCGATTTATCCTCCACCGACATGCACCCCTTCGTCCATCCGTTCAACCCGGCGGTGGATCCGCTTTGGGAATCGCGTTCGGACTGGGATATTTACAGAACGATCGCTGAAGTCTTCTCGGACATGGCCCAAACGCATCTGCCCGGCGTATACAAGGATCTTGTGACAAGCCCGCTGGCCCATGACTCGGCAAGCGAGATCGCCCAGCCGTACGGTGAGGTGAAGGATTGGCGCAAGGGCGAGATCGAAGCGGTTCCGGGCAAAACGATGCCGAACCTGACGGTGGTCGAACGCGATTATACGAAAATTTACGATAAATTCGTGACGCTCGGGCCGAACCTGGCCACAGGCAAAGTCGGGGCGCACGGCGTCAGCTTCTCGGTTGCCGAGGAGTACGAAGAGCTGAAGCGCTTGAACGGAACTTATTATGACGACTCCATCAAAAATGGCCTGCCGAAGCTTCATACCGCAAGAAATGCGGCGGATGCCATTCTGAATCTTTCTTCGGCTACGAATGGAAGAGTAGCGCAGCGGGCATGGGAATCGGCGGAGCAGGATACCGGCGTGCAGCTGAAGGATATTTCCGCGGACCGCGCGGCGGAGCGCATCACGTTCCAGAGCATCACGGCCCAGCCGAGGGAAGTCATTCCGACGCCGGTGTTCAGCGGCTCGAACAAAATGGGAAGAAGGTACTCGCCGTTCACGACGAACATCGAGCGGCTCGTGCCGTTCCGCACGCTGACCGGCAGGCAGCATTTTTATATCGACCATGAAATCTTCCTGCAGTTCGGCGAAGCGCTGCCGGTGTATAAACCGACGCTTCCGCCGATGGTGTTCGGACCGCGCGACAAGCAGATTACCGGGGGCAAGGATACGCTGGTGCTCCGCTATTTGACGCCGCACGGCAAATGGAACATTCACAGCACGTATCAGGATAACCTGCACATGCTGACGCTGTTCCGCGGCGGCCCGACGGTATGGATCAACAATGACGACGCGGCGGCAAACGACATCCAGGACAACGACTGGCTGGAAGTATACAACCGCAACGGGGTCGTCACCGCCCGTGCCGTTGTCAGCCACCGGATGCCAAAAGGCACGATGTACATGTATCACGCGCAGGACAAACACATCAATGTGCCGGGTTCGGAAATCACGAAGGATCGCGGCGGCAGCCACAACGCGCCGACGAGAATCCATGTGAAGCCGACCCAGATGGTCGGGGGCTACGCCCAGCTCAGCTATGGCTTCAACTACTACGGACCGATCGGCAACCAGCGGGATGTGTACGTGGCTGTCCGCAAAATGAAAGAGGTGGATTGGCTTGAAGATTAAAGCGCAGGTCGCCATGGTCATGAATTTGGATAAATGCATCGGCTGCCATACGTGCAGCGTCACCTGCAAGAGCACCTGGACGAACCGTCCGGGCGCGGAATACATGTGGTTCAACAACGTGGAAACGAAGCCGGGGGTCGGCTACCCGATCCGCTGGGAAGACCAGGAGAAATACAAGGGAGGCTGGACGCTGAAAAAGGGCAAGCTGCAGCTGAAGTCCGGCAGCAAGCTGTCCAAAATCGCGCTCGGCAAAATTTTCTACAATCCGGATATGCCGGAAATGAAAGATTACTATGAGCCCTGGACGTATAACTATGAACATCTGACGAATGCCGGGGAGAAGAAACACCAGCCGGTGGCTCGTCCGAAATCGGCCGTGACCGGCGAAACGATGAATCTGGAATGGGGCCCGAACTGGGAAGACGATCTGGCGGGCGCCCACGTGACCGGTCCGAAGGATCCGAATATCGAAAAGATCGAGGAAGAGATCAAATTCAACTTTGAGCAGGCGTTCATGATGTATTTGCCCCGCCTGTGCGAGCACTGCCTGAACCCGAGCTGCGTCGCCTCCTGCCCCTCCGGTGCCATGTATAAGCGGGACGAGGACGGCATCGTGCTGGTGGACCAGGAGGCCTGCCGCGGCTGGCGGTACTGCATGACCGGCTGCCCATACAAAAAGGTGTACTTCAACTGGAAAACGAACAAGGCCGAGAAATGCACCTTCTGTTTCCCGAGAATCGAAGCAGGGCTGCCAACGGTATGCTCCGAAACCTGCACAGGCCGTATCCGTTACTTGGGCGTGCTGCTCTATGACGCGGACCGCGTACAGGAAGCAGCCTCCACGCCGGATGAGAAGGATCTGTATCAGGCGCAGCTCGATCTGTTCCTGGATCCCCACGATCCTGGGACCATCGAGCAGGCGCGCAAAGACGGCTTGTCGGAAGAATGGATCGAAGCTGCCCAAAACTCGCCGGTCTATAAGCTTGCGATCGAATACAAGCTGGCCTTCCCGCTTCATCCGGAGTACCGGACGCTGCCGATGGTATGGTATGTGCCGCCGCTCAGCCCGATCATGAACTATTTTGAAGGCAGGGATTCCATCGAGAATCCGGACATGATTTTCCCGGCGATCGAGGAGATGCGCACGCCGATCCAGTACCTCGCGAATCTGCTCACGGCAGGCGACACGGTCACGGTGAAGGAAGCCCTGCAAAGAATGGCGATGATGCGTTCTTATATGCGCGCACAATCGTCGGGGGCCGAGTTTGATGAGACGCGTCTGGCACGGGTCGGCCTGACTGCCCATCAAATGAAGCAGATGTACCGGCTGCTTGCCATCGCGAAATACGAAGACCGGTTCGTTGTTCCGACTTCCCATAAAGAAAGCCATATGGATGTCTACCGTTCCCAGGGCTCCGAAGGATTCGGCGCGAGCTGCGGCGGCTGCGGTCCGGAAGGTCTGCAGGGCAAAACCGGCAAGGAGCTGTACGAAGAAAATTTCTATGGAGGGATCTGGCGTGATTAATCTCGGAAAGCTGCATGATTGTAAACATGTTTTCGGTTTTTTTGCTCAGCAGCTCACGTATCCGGAAAAGCTGGATTTCCATCCGTCTGTCATGGAGGAAGCGCTTGACTCCGCCGATCCGGCTTATGAATCCGTCAGAACGTATTGGACGATCATGCATGAATACAGCATGGAGGAGATTGAAGAGCTGTATGTCCAGACCTTCGACTTTCAGGCGAAATCCACATTGTATATGACCTATTACAAATTCGAGGACGGCCGGGAACGCGGGCAGATGCTCGCCAGGCTTAAGGAGACGTATGAGATGTTTGGCCTTGGCATCGAAGGCTCGGAATTGTCGGATTATCTTCCGCTGATGTGCGAGTTTTTGTACGCGGCGCCCTGGCAGGGCCGCGAGAAGGAAGCCGCGGAAAGCCTGAATTTGATGATGGCCGTCATGGAAGACGGCACCTATCATCTGCTGAAAGCCTTGGAGAAGTATAACAGCCCGTATGCTTATCTTGTTCAAGGGCTTCGCGACACGTTCAAGGCGTGTCTCAGTCAGGAGGCTGCCACTCATGAACATGATTGATCAATTTTTGTGGGTCATTTTCCCCTATGTATGCATCGTTGTATTTATCGTCGGTCATATCTACCGTTATCGTACGGACCAGTTTAACTGGACGGCAAAATCCAGCGAGTTTATCGAGAAAAAACATCTCAAGCTGGGCAGCCTCATGTTCCATCTTGGCATCATTCCGGTTATCGGGGGACATGTGGCCGGCCTGGCCATCCCCCAATCCTGGATGGAGTCGCTCGGCATCAGCGACCATATGTACCATATCGGCGCGGTGTATATCGGAAGCGCATTCGGCTTTTTAACGCTGGGGGGCATGATCTTGTTAACCGCCAGACGATTTGCCATCCGAAATGTCCGAAAACTCAGCACCGCTTCCGATATGGTGGTCAATGTCCTCCTGCTGTTTATCGTCTTCATGGGGATGTACAGCACGCTGGTCACAAACGCGGTGCAGCCGGAATTCAATTATCGGGAAACGGTCTCGGTCTGGTTCCGCGGATTGTTTATGTTCCGTCCGGAGGCTTCGCTGATGGAGGATGTGCCGCTGTCGTTCAAAATTCACATTCTTGCGGGATTTGGTATTTTCGGCTTGTGGCCGTTTACCCGTCTGGTCCATGTGTGGAGTGTTCCGTTGAATTATGTGGGCAGAAGATATATCCTGTATAGAAAGCACCGCAAATTTGAGTCGTAGGACGAGAGAAGGCTTCTTTAGCCTTCTTTTCTACGTCAGAGGAGTAATGGGGATGAAGAATCAGCCGATCTATAATTACCAACGTGAGATGGATAAGCTTCGGACCCGGTTTCATTTCGATTTCGTGTCCATGGCATTGGTGCAGCCGGCTGAAGACCGATTTGTATTGACCTGGCAGTATGCCTCGGGAAACATCAACGAGAGGTACAAGCGCATCGTGCTGCATTCCGGCAAGGGCATCGCCGGCATGGTGTTTAAGACCGGGAAACCGATGCTGATCCCGAATGTGAATGCGGATATTGAATCAAGGGACTTGTATAATTATCCGATTATCGTTGCAGAGCAGCTGAAGAGCCTCGGTGCCATACCGCTGTGGGAAGGCACGCGCGTCATGGGGGTTTTGCTTGTGGGATATCGTAAGGAGAACATGCTGGATCACAAGGCCTTTGCGTCGTTTCAGGAAGGTATAGGAACGGAATTTGGCGCTTTTTATGCCAAGGAGGTATCACGGCCGTGATTCAAATGACGGATGAGCATCTGAGCGAATTGCTGAGAAACATGTATCAGAATAGCATGGAAGCCATTTTTTTTATGGACGAGGACGGCAGCGTGGTCGCGATGAATCCGGCTGCGGAGAATATCCTTGACATTGAAGTGATCGAGAGGATGCACTCCGGACTGGACGGGTCCTTCTGCCAGACCTGCGAAGGGTACACCGACGAACAGGATCTCATCTCCTGCTCCAAATGCTATCTGGATTATCCGGATGGAGAATTCTCGTCGTTCCAAGTCTATCTGAAGACGCGGTCCGAAGGAATTGTTCCTTATGCGGCCAGTTACCATACCATCGATGAAGCCCGCGGCATCCGGGTGATGATGCTCCTCGATCTGACGAAGCAGCAGAAAACGCAGGAAATGCTGCAGCGGACGAATATGCTGAAATACGTCATCAAGGCACAGGAGGACGAGCGCAAGCGGATCTCGCGCGAGCTGCACGATAGCGTGGCTCAGGAGCTCTTAAGCTCGCTGGTCGACCTGCGCGTCGTTAAATATATGAATGTGGGCGAGGATGTGCTCAAGAAGCTGCACCAGACCGAGGCGTCTTTAACGAGGCTGCTGGATGATATCCGGCATTTGTCGGTTGAGCTCCGGCCCGCTTCCCTCGATGATTTGGGGCTGGAGGCTGCCTTCCGCTCCCATTTCAAATGGATCGGGAAGAATTACGGCATGCTGGTTGAATTCTCTGCAGAGTTGGCGGCGGCCCGCTATGGCAGCGAGATTGAAACGGTGGTGTACCGGGTTTGCCAGGAAGCGGTGTTAAATGCCTTGAAATATTCGGGAACGGACGAGGTACATGTCCGATTATGCGAGGAGAACGGCTGCCTTCAGTTAACCGTCCGGGACGATGGCGTCGGGTTTAACATGATCATTGACGAAGCCAAGGGAACCGGATTAGGGCTGTACGGAATGCGCGAACGCGCAGAACTCGTCGATGGCCAGTTTACTTTGGTTTCCGCTCCCGGCGAGGGGACGACGGTTCAGCTGAAGATCCCGCTTACGAGCAGCGGCAAGGCGGAGGTGAGGGGAATATGAAAATTGTGATCGCGGATGATCATGCCGTGGTCCGCAGCGGATTTTCCATGATTCTGAATTACCAAGAGGATATGGAGGTCGTCGCGACGGCGGCAGACGGCATTGAGGCATACGCCATGGTGGTCAAGCATCGGCCGCATGTGCTGTTGATGGATTTAAGCATGCCTCCCGGCGAGAGCGGATTGATTGCGACAGGCAAGATCAGCAGTGAATTTCCCGAAACGAAAATTTTGATCCTGACCATGTATGACGATGACGATTACTTGTTCCATGTTTTGAAGAACGGCGCTTCGGGTTACGTGCTCAAAAATGCGCCGGATGATGAATTGATTTCTGCCATCCGCATGGTTCATAAGGGAGGAACCTACATCCACCCCCAGATGGCCACGTCCCTGGTCCGGGAATTTATCAAGAAAGACAGCGAGAGCGCGGAGCAGGATCCGTTCAACAGCCTGTCCCAACGGGAGATTGAGATCCTGCCGCTGATCGCGAAGGGCTATGGCAACAAGGAAATCGCGGAAAAACTATTTGTATCGGTCAAAACGGTGGAAGCGCACAAGGCCAAAATCATGGAAAAGCTGAAATTGAAGAGCCGTCCGGAGTTAGTGGAATATGCGCTGAAGAAAAAACTGCTGGATTTTTAATAATGACGCATAAGCAGGGTGATTGCGGTAAGGTATAGGGAAGTTCCCCGGAGAGATTCAGGGAACTTCCCTATTCGCATTGTGAATAGGTGCACGTACAATAGGAGCTGGGGATCAATATGCCATTCATTACGCTTTGGAAAAGGTGATGGGAATGATCAAAAAGCTGCAGCTTCCGCTGCAAACAATGAATCTGGTGCTTGGTTTTATGGTATGGGTCATCATCTCCGCGCTCCTGCCGTTCATAAGAGAAGATATCGCCATTCCGGCAGACCGGCTCGCCATTCTGACGGCCATTCCGGTGGTGCTGGGCTCGGTTCTGCGGATACCGCTCGGTTATTACGCCAACGTGGTCGGAGCACGAATTGTTTTTATATCCAGCTTCATCCTGCTGCTGTTTCCGGTCTATTTTATCAGCTCGGCTTCATCCTTTACGCATCTGGTCATCGGCGGCTTGTTCCTTGGGATCGGTGGGGCCGTGTTCTCGGTGGGCGTGACCTCATTGCCGAAATACTATGCAAAAGAGAAGCTGGGACTGGTCAATGGGATCTATGGGATGGGCAACATCGGTACAGCCATTACCACGTTTGCCGCACCGGTCATCGCGACGGGGATCGGATGGTCCAAAACCGTCCAGCTGTATTTGATCCTGCTGCTGATATTTGCATTATTCAATGTTTTTTTAGGCGACCGCAAAGAAATCAAGGTGAAAACACCGGTCATGGAACAGATCAAGGGTGTATATAAGAATGAAAAGCTGTGGTTTTTCTCGCTTTTTTATTTCATTACCTTCGGTTCGTTCGTAGCCTTTACGGTGTACTTGCCGAACTTCCTGGTTTCTCATTTTGAGCTGGCCAAGGTGGATGCCGGGATGCGGACGGCCGGGTTCATCATGATCGCGACTTTTTTGCGTCCCGTCGGGGGCTGGCTTGCAGACCGATTTAAACCGCTGTTCTTATTAATGGGCGTATTCCTGGGGCTGACGGCTGCGGCTATCCTGTTGGCATTCTCTCCGTCCATCGGCTTGTATACGGCCGGCTGCTTAACCATAGCCGTTGGTGCGGGTCTCGGGAACGGGGTCATTTTCAAACTCGTGCCCCTTTATTTCAATAAGCAGGCCGGCATTGTGAATGGCATCGTGTCCATGATGGGCGGCCTTGGCGGATTCTTTCCTCCGCTGATGCTTTCCTTTATCCATTCGGTTACAGGGCAGTATTCCATCGGCTTCATGGCTTTGTCGCAGGTTGCGCTTGCGAGCTTCGTCGTTGTTGTATGGATGTATTACCAGGACAAACTTGCCGTGCAATCCGAGGTGTTTAACTCCACCGGCCAAGGGATTCTGGTAACGGATCCAAGCGGAAGGATCAGTGCGGTCAATCCGGCATTCACGAAGTTAACGGGATACTCGGAGGAGGAAGTGCTCGGCAAAAATCCGAGCGTGCTGAAGTCCGGAAGGCAATCGTCGGCGTTTTATCGCGCGATGTGGTCTGAGATCATGGAGCGCGGAAGCTGGCAGGGGGAGATTTGGAACCGCAGGAAAAACGGAGAGGAATATTTGGAGCTGTTGACCATTAATGCCGTAAGGGACGAATCGGGCGACATCATTCATTATGTAGGTACCTTTAGCGATATTACATACCATTCGTCCGGCAATGCTTCGAGCGGCTGACAAGAGATGAATCGTTGTCGGTGCGAGCTGATGGATGGAGAGGGAGAGAGGCATGAAAAAGACGAGGATTGTGATTCCGCGGGAGCATGGAGGCTGGGCCATGGTCTCTGTACCTTATTTCATCGGAATGGTGGCTGCCAAGCCGGCCCTTCTGCACCTTCCGCTGTTTTTGGCGTGGTTATTTCTATATATGGCGTCCTATCCGTTTCTGCAATCCTTAAAGACTACGGCCAAACGCAAAACCTGGATATCCTGGGGGACCGTTTATGCCCTTGTTGCCGCTGTGTTTCTGGTTCCGGTACTTGTTCTCAAGCCGTCGATGCTCTGGTTTGCGCCGATCCTTCTCTTGCTGATCATGGTTAATGTCTGGCATGTCCTCCGCAAAGCGGAGCGTGCGCTGCTGAACGATATTTGTGCGATTCTGCTGTTCTGTACCGGAGGCGCCGCTGCATACATGCTGGGAGGAGGAGGCTTCGATCAGCTGCTAGCCGCTGTTGTTGCTCTGAATTTCCTATATTTCACGGGAACCGTATTCTTCGTCAAATCCGTATTTCGGGAGCGGAAAAACAGGCGCTGGACGGCATATGCCATCACGTATCATTCGGTGATGCTGATTCTGCCGATCTTCCTCGGGCATCCGTGGATGTGCCTGCCGTTCTTGTTTCCGTTTGTGAAGACACTGCGGTATGCCGGAAAAATAATGAAACCGATGAAGGTCGGCATGATCGAGATTGCGGGTTCCATCCAGTTTTTATTGCTGTCATGGATCTTGATGTAATCTGCTTTCGCTATCGCGATGGCCAAATATGCACCGCTGCCCTTCGGGCGGCTTCCATGCGAATCGACTCTGTCGTCCATTCTGTTATAATAAGGGAATGGATACAGAAGGGAAGAATGCACATATGGCATATACAGCACAGCAGGTGGCCGAATGGATGGTGGAGGAAATCCGGTTTACGGGCAATTTGTATCAGACGGAAGCCATCCGTTATGTACGCGAGAACTTCGGGGAAGAATTTGTTTTCGTGAACGAGAATGGAAATGCTTCGCTCTCCAAGGACGTGAAGAAGGCTTTCCGCAAACTGCATGGCGGCCGGATTGCCTGGGATCGCGACGGATTCATGTGGGCTTGGACGTAATCCCGCTATAACCGAATAATCAAAAGACGGGAGAGGCCGGATCGACAGACCGCCTCCTTGTATTAATGAGAACAGCTGCCCTGGTTACCAGGGCAGCTGTTCTTCATCATGAATCAATGGATCCGATGGATCGTGAATTGTCCGGTTGAGGCGTGCAGCGTCTTCGCCGTTTGCTGGGGGTCCAGCTGGCGATGGCGTTCTACCGCATAGCGGAACTCGTAGAAGCCGCCAAGCGTAGCCTTGAAATTGGTCTCCCAGTAGTTCGTCAATATCCAGGCATACGTGGAAGGACGGCTGTCCGCCGGCTGCATGGCGTGAAGCTGGCGCGGCCCGTGCTCCAGCGTTCCGAGCTGTACGAGCGGCGTGTCTGTCATGGACAGGGTCAACGCTTCCCGGTCTTTAGCCGAGTGCCAGAATATTCCCTCCTGCACGCTGGTGTAATCGAGGCAGCTTCCAGGAATTTGATCCTTCCAAGGCCGGATATGGCATCCGGCTTTTTCGGCGTATAACTCGGCTTCCGTCCCCAGCGAGAACGGCAGTGCCACATAGACATTTTCCGGCAGCCAAACGCTGTCCTTGTGGAAGCGGACGGACACCTCGACACGAGGCTGGTTGGCAAACATCTTGATGTGGAGGGCATAGTAGCTGAGCCCCTTCACGTCGAACACCAGCTCGACCAGGGCAAACAGCGGTCCGTTGTCCAGCACGGTCGCGCGGGTTAAGCGCCCGGCATCCCGCTGGACGTTGGTGCCCTTCCGGTTGCGTCCCATGCGGCGGCGGGTCGAGCATATTTCGGATGGATTATGCTCATCCTGTGCCGGCGTTACCTCGTAGACAGGAGTGAATGCCCCGTGCTCGCGTTCACCGTCCAGCAGGCCCGCCGAGCGTGTCTTATCGATCCAGGCCGTAATGCCTTTGTTCATTTCCCATTCGATCCGGAAGAAGTCGGATTCGAGCGAACTCTTGCCCACCACGATCGGATAGGGAGTCAAGGGCTGGGTCCAAATGTCGGCGATGCCTTCGCATGCGATCGGTTCGGTATTCCGCGCGGTTGCCATGTTCCCGGAAGCAGCGAAAATATCTGACGATTCGGGCGTATGAATAAACAATATCCGGGACTCTCCCGCTTCAAGCGTGAGCTCCGTAACAAGTGCCCCCGTATGTGTCAATTGGTACGGAAGCGGCTGCCCGGTCGTTTCGTCGATGAGCTCGAACGTTTTCTTCAAAATCACGTGTTCCCAGCCATCCAGCGGTACGGCAACCTGCAGCGTAGCTGCGGCCGGTTCCGTGTTGATCACCTCGTAGCGTAAGGGACGATGGGGGGCAAGCAGTGCCCCCTGACGGGCAACGAGCGTTTTATCCAGCGCCCGGTAAGCCAGCTTGCTGGCTTCCGCCGCATAGGCTTGCTTTCGCACCTCCAGCATCTGCACCTGCGGATGCCAAGGCTCATACACGGAGGAATGGTAGCCCCAGGTATGCTCGGCATACATGGTCAGCGCCTGCGATGCCTCCTCGATCTCGGCGAGGCTTGCCGCTGCATGGCCCGGATCGAGACGCTTGACTTTGCGAAGCGTGCGCTGGGCATCCCGGTAAATCTGGGTATGCATCGCCGTGGAGGCGACCCCATCGGTCCACCAGTCCGGCCAATCCCCGCGGTGCACCGGAAGCGCGGACAGATCCTCCTGCTTCAAGACGGCAAAAAATTCGGAGAGCGTGGCCATTTTAATGGTGATTTGGTCGCCGTATTGTTCATTCCATGCGCTTATCCACTCCGCAATGTCGGCATTCGGGGACGCATTGTCCGTGCCCAGGCCGGAGACCATGACGGGAACGAAGGAATACGGGTAGGACTCCTGCTCAAGATTCCATAAATACCGGTTAATCCGCAGGGCAGCAATGTCGTTGTGCCGCTCTTCGGGCTCCATCAAATTATGCTGAAGCTCATCCTTGATGATGTATTTGCCGAGTGCGTCAGGGCAGAACCCGAGCTCGTTGCCGAACATGTAATGCTCGCCGTTCCATACGAGCAGCCTGCCGCCGCTGTGGCTTTCCCACCAGAACGGGGTTTGTTTGCGGCCCAGCGGATACATGCCGTGGTGCGTATGGATGCAGGAAAACAGATGCTCGATGTTATTTTGCAGCAGGCTTTCCGCATAACCCCAGCTGTACCCGTTGATGTCGGCGGTCATGGCGCTGTCGATCCGATGTCCGAACGTGTTTGCATACCTTTGCGCCTTGCCGTGATTGTGCAGAAGGAGGTCGAAGTCCGGAAGCTCCGTCATGTTGAGATAGGTTCCGGACAGTTCGATATCACCGCGGATTACCGCTTGCTGAAAAGCCTCCTTTTCTTCCGTCGTGGCCGATTCGAGGAATTTCTCAACCGCCCAGAATGTTTCGCAAGTCCAGCGGAACGATTTCCATTCGGGACGTTCTCCGCGGTGTGCGGCATCCGTAATGCCCAGAGCCTGGCGGATAAAATCGACATGGTACTGCTCGATCCGCTCCTGGCGCTCGGTGTAACCGATATCCGTGTGAGAATGATGGATGGCATAGATCGTCCAGGGACGGGCGGGTCTATGGCTTCCTTGGCGTGATATGTTCTTGTTCATATGATAGGACCTCCTAATGATAATATGGAGCGGATCGATCGCTCGCCGTATCGTCAAACAGCTTCTCTATGCCGTAAAACACAGCGGACGTACCGTCCTCGAGACAGTCGATTGGAACGCTGTGCGTACCCAAGGCCAGCTGCATATCCCTTTCCCATAAGGGCAGGCTGCCCGAGATCTGTCCGCCCAGCACCAAGCGATCCGGCCGGAATCCGGATAGATAGGGCCGCAGCATTCCTCCCAGATTGCTGCCGAATTCCCGGAATAAATCGCGGGCCTGCCCATTACCTCGCGTTGCCGCTTCGGCCAGATCGGCAACGTCGATTCCGTCCGTCAGGAGTCCCCGCTCCGAGGCCATCCTCAGAATGCCTCTTCTCCCGAAATAGCTGTCCACGATGTGGTCCCGGTAAGGCTCCGCATACAGCATGCCGCTGCCAGGGATACCGTCCTTGCCGGCTACGATCCGGCCATTCTCCACGAAGGCCGAACCGAGGCCCGTACCGAGCGTCAGGCATACGAGACGTTCCGCCCTGAACCGGATGGAGGCGCCCAGCCCGAACATGAAGGCGTCGTTCCCGAATCGGATATCGGCAGCGGTCAAACGATTCATCATGGCACCCGGAAAGGATGGTTTGAGGCTCTGGAACTTCGAACGGAGCAGATCCCGAACCGACAGTTTGTACAGCCCATCATATTTGCCGATGCCTTGAAGAAGGGCAACGCCTTTTGCGTAATCGAAGGGCCCCGGAAAGGCAAAGCCGATCCGGATCGAATCGCGATAGTCCACCGGCCGGAAGGCCGAGGCGTAAAAGCGTAACAAATCATGGCAGGCGCCGGCGAAGCTGGCGATCGCTTCCTCAGCCGTTCCTTGCGATGCCGAAGGCTGGATGAGGAACGAGCCGGGGACAAGCTGCCCATTCACGAGCAGCGCCCCCTTCAAAGCGGTTCCCCCGGCATCTAGCGTTATGGTGATGGGGGCAGGGGGAGACGGGCTTCCCGTATCGTCCCAATCAGGGCGGTTCATGAAAACTCTCCGTTTGCCGCTCTCCGGGAAGGTGGAAGCAGCGGGAGATTCCATTCCGGATTGACCCTGGCCGCAATCAAGGTGCATGGGGATCCGGACAGGTTCTCCAATCGGTATTCGCCTATACATGCCGGAACGATGTAGGATTCCGCGTAGCCCCATTCAACGGCCCCACCCTCGTCCGCTGCCGGTACAAGGCGGACGCGGTCGCCTTCCACGAGATTGTACATAACGAACTCTCCTTGGGTATCCGCTTTCCACGTATCCTGCAAATTCAGCCTGCTGACCTGGAACAGAAGATCTTCCCGTTGTCCCAGCAGTTCCTCCGTGCTGCCGCCTTGACGGCTTACGACGGATGGCCTGGCGATAAGCCCGTCCTCTACCGCCGGCGTATTCATGGCGTCATTGATATTGTGGCGCGCATGCTCAGGGTTCATCGGGCGTGGCTTGCCATCGGCGTCCAGCCGCAGATAATCGTAAATCTTAAACGTAAACCACCAGGTGGTCGAGGAGATTTCCAGCACGAGATTATCCCTGCCGGAGCAGTGGACCGTACCCGGTGGAATAAGGTAGAGATCCCCTGTTTGCGAGTGGTACTCGTTAACGTAGTCGGAAAGCTCAAGCGGCTCTTCCTGAAGATGGGCATTCTCGACGGCTTCAAGGAGCCGTCCGCCGGTGATCCCTTCCTTCAGTCCCAAATACACCTTGGCTCCCGGGACATTACGCATGATGTAGTACGACTCTTGCTGTGTCATATGTTCATTGAACTGCGCCTCTGCATATTCCTGCAACGGATGCACCTGAAGCGACAGCTCGCCGCCCTTCATCGTATCCAGATAGTCAAACCGGATCGGAAAATAATCGCCGAACAGCTCGAAATTACGCGTTCCCATAATTTCCTGGGGGGCTGCCTCCATCAACAAAGTGAACGGAACCTCGAAGGTGACATCCTGCACGCGCAGCAGCAGCGTGTTCTCGGGAGCGATGGGTTCAAAGCTCCAGGCGCAGTTCGGCCATTCTTCGGGAAGGCCGCACAATTCCTTAAGGTATTGCCCTCCCCATATCCCCGGGGCAAAAAACGGCTTGACCCGAAACGGCTGCCGGGCCGCTTGATGCAGCACGCTTGCCAATTTCGCTGCAGGCAGCCAGACGGGAGCTTCCGAACGATTCAAATCCATATAGTACGCTTGGTTGACCGAATGCTGGACATGATGGTCCAGCCAGTCCCGGCGGTAAGTTTCCCAGACGGGCCATTCGAGAAACAGGCAGTTCTTGTAGGTCTCAACCTTATCGCTCGAGATGCCGAGGCCGAAGCTGCCCATATGCTCGGCATGGCGCCGCTGCTGGTTTTCGCGGGAGTAATCGGCGTAGAAGCGAAGATCGGGAGTCCTGCCTTCCAGCAGCGAGGCACCCGGGCCGTGCAGCACGTGAATGCCGCACATCGCGTCAAATTGACGCGCGCTTTTTTGCAAGGCAGCCTTTGCGTCCGGCAGAAAATATTGAATGGGACGGACATCCGAGGCTTTATAGCCGAATGCCCGGTTATCGGTCAGATAAGGAGCCATCTCGGCCCGGAGCTCGGCTTCGGGTTTTACGTAATGGGACGTCGAATCGCTCGAGAAGGCGATGCCCTCTTGTTCGCAGGCTTGCTGAAGCTGGATCAGCAGTTTATCGAAATCGGCACCGTGCGTTCCGTCGAGCGTAATGTAGACGCCTCGCTTTTCAGGGGGATGAAGCTGCGATTTTTGTTTGTGGGTCGACATGATGAACGAGTTCCAGGAGTCGATCCCCTGATTCATGAACAAGGGCTCGTGGCGAAAATCCACAGGATTGATCGGATGTGATTGAAAGGCAGTTGCAGGTTTCATGGATTGGATGTATCCTCCCTTCCGGAATGTCTGTTACGACTTCATTGTAGAAGGCAAGGGAGGATACGTCTTTATAAAAAGAGGAAGTGTTTTTGTACGATCAGGACATCGGCGGCCCTTGGGCGCTAAACCTCGGAGTCGTAGCGTCCTTCCGAAAACTGCGAGCGCCGGAAGCGGGCCGGGGTTACGCCAAGTTTGGACGTAAATACCCTGGTGAAGTAATGCACGGACTCGAATCCGCAGCAGACGGCAATCTCCTTGATCTGGCGATCCGTATGGAGGAGCATATGCTTTGCCTGCTGCACGCGCTGCTCCTGTACATAATGGACAAAGGATTGATGGCCGTATTTGCGAAACAGCCGGGTTAAATGACGGGTCGTGATGTGGAGATGGCCCGCCACGCGCTCCAGCGAGAGCGGTTCGTTGAGGTTGTCCTTGATAAACAGTTCGGCCTGATGAAACATGGAGGTTCCTTCATCGTTTGCTTCGGCGCCGGAAGGCTCATGGTGGAAGCCCGGGCCATGGACGGCCAGAAAGGATACTATCAGTGATGCGGCCAAACTGTTCAGCATTTGCGGCGGGTGCTGTTTGCCGGAACCCGTATGAAACAGCGATAACAGCGAAAGCCATAATAATCCGGACGCCTGCCGGGCACCTTCTGTAACCACCGGATTGCCTTGTTTGGCCAACAACCGGAACGCGGCCGCATAAAACTCGCCGTTTGCCGTTTCTTCCGGTTCAAAGGCGACATAGCATAAGGCCAGGCCGTCCTTGCTTCTTATTTGATGCTGGACGCCCGGCCGTGAGAGAAACAGTGTGCCCGGATGGAGCTGAAACTCTCTTTCGCCTTCGATATAGGTTCCGTTGCCTGTTAACACGTAACAAGCTTCAAAAAATGAATGCTTGTGCTCCGTATTGTCGTAGTGGCGTGGCATGAACCCCCAGTAATGGATACGGATGCTCAGCTCCTGTTGTTCAATACGGCTCAAGGTACGATTTAATATGGAATTGGCCCGCTTGAATAACGGGATGAAAACATCGTCATCGATTTGCATGGGAGATGGTTCTCCTTCGTTCCTAAGGCAGTGTCATCTGCCTTTAATATAGGTTGGATGTATCTTGGGTTGTCTCTCTATTATATATCACAAGATAAGATATAAAGAAAAAATGGGTATAGTGATGTAATGCATAGACAGCTACATAAGTTCTTCACAAGTCGCTGTTATGCTATGAATATTCAATATAAGAGAGGAGTTCGTCATATGTCAGAAAAAAAACGATTAAAGCCGCTTATTCTGGTTGCCTTTGCATTCCTCATCCTCGTGCTGGGCGCCTGCGGAAATACGGATGGCGCGAATCCGGATCAAGCGGAGAGCGTGGATACCACCGGCGGCATGGAAGGCATGGATCACGGCAGCATGAACCATTCCGGATCGGGCGAGGTTCCGGAAGGGTTGAAGACGGCGGACAATCCTGCCTATGCGGCCGGGACCCAAGCGATCATCGAATCCGACCACATGCCCGGGATGAAGGGGGCCAAAGCAACGATAGTCGGAGCTTACGATACGACGGTGTACACGATATCGTATACGCCGACGAACGGCGGGCCCGAAGTGAAGGATCATAAATGGGTCATTCATGAAGAGCTGAAGGATGCGGGCAAGGAGCCCCTGGAGCCGGGAGCGAAAGCCGTCGTGAATGCGGATCATATGGAGGGGATGAACGGAGCGACAGCCGTTATCGATTCCGCCGAGCAAACGACGGTCTATATGGTGGACTTTACGTCAACATCCGGAGAGGAAGTCAAGAACCACAAATGGGTCACGGAGAGTGAGTTATCTCCGGTCCAATAACGTTCACGAATAAAACAATCGCTCTCTTGATCTCAAGAGAGCGATTGTTTTTATGTTCAAGGAGGGTGATTCAGCTTCCTTTGATCTGCTGCAAGGCGGCCGTCAATTCCGGATACCGGAACTTGAAGCCGTGGCGCTGGGCTTTGGCCGGAAGGATCCGCTGGCCCTTTAACAGAATAAGCGACATTTCGCCCAGGATGGCTTGGAGCATGAATGCAGGCAGGGGCAGCCAATGCGGACGGCGATAGACCTTGGAGACGCTACGGCCAAATTCCTCGTTCGTGACCGCATGCGGGGAAGCGGCGTTCACGGCTCCGGAAATGTCTTCGTGCCGGATGCAATAATCGATTAATTCCACGATGTCGTCGATATGGATCCAGGAGAGCCATTGCTTGCCGCTGCCGATGTTGCCGCCGACCCCTAATTTATACGGCAGCAGCATCTTGGGGAGGGCACCGCCTTGATCGCCCAGCACGACGCTGATGCGCAGCTTGATTAACCGGTCTACCGGGATGCAATCGGCTGCTTGCTCCCATTGCTGCACAACCTCGGACGGGAAATCCATGATCGTGGCCGGACTGTCCTCATCAAACGCTTCAAACTCGGATGTGCCGTATATGGCCATTGCCGATGCTTGAAGAATGACCGGAGGTTTGTGCTCCAGGCGCTGCATCAGGTCCGCTACGGCAGATACGGTTCGTTGCCGGGACTGAAGAATACTCTTCTTGCCTGCTTGCGTCCAGCGCTGGCTCAGGGAGGAGCCGGCAAGGTTAACGAGTGCGTCCAAGCGCTCGAACCGCTCCGGATGGGATTTCATCTCATCCCAGGTCAAGTAGGATAATGACCCGTTCTGCTGCACGGCGGGGATCTCCGGCTTCGACCTGGTGACGATGATAATGTCATGTCCGTCGCGCAGCCAGCGCTTGCACAATGCTTGGCCAATGAAGCCGGTGCCCCCGCAAATGGCTATTCTCATGAGTGAACCTCCTTGTTAAGTTATCATCAACCCTGATAAAACATGGCTGGGAATCATTACCCGTCATACGCTGAAATGAGCCGAGAAGGGAATAACGATACGTTTCTTATCAGAATCGCAAATCCAATATTATACAATCCATTATACAGGAAATGAGGCATGGCACCGCTATATGATATTTCAGTCAACGCTTCAGCTTCTGCCTGGCTAGGAGCGGAAAGAAACCGCAAAAAACAGTTTGCCGCACCCCATGCCTTGGAGCCGGGGGGTGAACAAACTGTTTTTTGCGCAAGTGCATGACGGTATCGATTTATCACGCAAACGCCTGCCTTACGATCGCCGCCGCCTGGTCCAGTTCCGCTTTGGTGATGATGAGCGGAGGGGCGAAGCGGATAATGGTTTCATGGGTTTCTTTGCAGAGCAGGCCGAGATCTTTCAGTTTCTCGCAATAGGATCTGGCCGGGACCTTAAGCTCCATGCCGATGAACAAACCTCTGCCGCGCACCTCCTGGATATCGGGATGCGGGATGGATCGAAGTTGCCGGAGAAAATATTCGCCGAGCTCCAGGGAGCGAACCTCCAGCCCTTCCTCAATGAACACGTCCATGGAGGCGATGGCCACCGCGCATCCGAGCGGATTTCCGCCGAAGGTGGAGCCGTGGGAACCCGGCTCGAATACATCCAGAATATCCGCGTCCGCCGCCACGGCGGAGACGGGAAAGACGCCGCCGCCCAGCGCTTTTCCAAGAATGTACATGTCCGGCTCGACCTCCTCCCAGTCGCAGGCAAAGCGTTTGCCCGTTCTGCCGAAGCCGGTCTGGATTTCGTCCGCTAGCATGAGGATGTTGTGCTGCCTGCACAGCTCCAGTGCCCCGCTTAGGTATCCGTCAGGCGGAATGACGATGCCGGATTCGCCTTGGATCGGCTCCACGAGAAAAGCGGCTGTATTCGGCGAAATCGCCTGCTCCAGCGCCTCAAGGTCGCCATAGGGAATGACTTTGAATCCCGGCGTAAACGGACCGAAGTCCTCGCGGTATTCGCGGGATGAGGAGAAGGAGGTAACCGTGATCGTGCGGCCGTGGAAATTGCCCTCGCATACGATGATTTCAGCCTGATCTGTCGGAATACCTTTCTTCCGGTAAGCATAGCGACGCGCTGCCTTAAGCGCCGTCTCAACCGCCTCGGCTCCCGTATTCATGGGAAGAATCATCCCTTTGCCGGTTAAAGCGGACAGCTTCTCGTAAAAATCGCCTAGTTGATCATGATGAAATGCGCGCGAGGTCAGGGTCACCCGATCCGCCTGTTCCTTTAAGGCCCGGATGATGCGGGGATGACAATGACCTGCGTTAAGTGCCGAATAGGCGCTTAACATATCGATATACCGTTTGCCGTCCGAATCCGTCACATGAATGCCTTCAGCTGAAGCGATGACGATGGGAAGAGGGTGGTAGTTTCTCGCGCCGTACCTTTCGGCTTTCTCGATATGAGGGTTGGAAGGGTCCATGGCGTAACCTCCTTGGGAATCTAAAGAAACCGCAACGCGGAAAATACAGCATGCCCGCGCAAGAGGCCTCTCATAATCAAGCGTGATGCCATGTCATGAAAATGTCATAAGATGCTTTCGCCCAGCATGGAGGCGATTAAACCGACAAGCAGCCGGGACGTCTTCTGCCCGCGGTCCAGCAGCGGGTTGTTCTCCACGAATTCGGCTGACGTCAGAATACCGGATTCCGACAGCATCTCCATGGCCAGGTGCGCTTCCCGGTAGCTGAGCCCGCCTTGTACCGGCGTTCCTGTTCCCGGTGCGATCTTCGGATCGACACTGTCAATATCAAAGGAAAGATGAACGCCATCCGTTCCCGTTGACGAAATGCGGATGGCTTCCTCCATGACCCGGAACATGCCCATGCGGTCGATATCCTGCATCGTGAAGCAGGCGATGCCTTCCCGGCGGATGAAGTCCCGCTCGCCCTGATCAAGTGAGCGCGCGCCGATGAGCACCACATGCTCCGGCTTAATGGTTGATTTAACGCCGCCGATCGAGGTTAGCCGCCGATCGCCTTTTCCCAAGCTGACAGCCAGGGACATGCCATGGATATTGCCGGTCGGGGTAGTATCCGGCGTATTGAGATCGGAATGGGCATCGATCCAGATGACGCCCAAGTTGCGGTAATGCCGGGTAAGTCCGGCGAGCGTGCCGATTGCTATGCTATGGTCGCCGCCGAGCACAAGAGGGAAGGTGCCCGCTACTGCCAGGGCGGATACGCGCGCTGCCAGCTGCTCGTTCATCGTCACGACTTCTGTCAAATGTTTTAATTGGGGATGGTGCGCTTCATCCTTGCGCTCGGGGAGCGCAGCAAAATCATCGACCTGGTAGGTTACACCGAGCGCGTTAAGCTTGCGTTTCAGACCGGCTCCGAATATGGCGTCCGGTCCCTGTCCGGCGCCGCGGCGGGTAGCTCCCCGGTCGAAGGGCACCGGGATGATCGATACGGTGGACGGAAGATTGTTCATCACTTTGCTCACCTCCACTTTGTAACAGTGTATTCCGGAGCCGGGCTGAGTGACTTGGGCAAAGCCCTATACAAGCTGAGCAAATATGGAAGGTTTTGGGTTGAACGAGAAAAAGAAAAACACCCTTTATGCATGATTCATGGAATGACTGCAGAGAGCCCCATGAGACAGCATGAAGGGTGTTAATGATGTGCAATTCGAATTAGGTTTCATCGCATGCTTACGCGGCATGCCCGGGCGTTTATTTTACCGTTTTATTATAGGTCTCGATCTTGGAGCTGATCTCCTGAGCAGCTTTATCCAATGCTTCCTGCGGTGTTTTCTGACCGTTCAGCACTTCCTCGATGGCCGTTTCCGTCAGCTGGCGGGCCTCAGGGAACACGCCCATGACAGCGCCCTGCGTTGCCAGGTTGGCGGTCGTTTGATGCAGTTGATCCACCGCGGTCTGGAATTGAGGATATTTCTCCAGGTTCTCTTTTACCAGGGACTCTTCGTAAGCTTTGGTCGTGACCGGGAAGTAACCCGTGTTGACATGCCAGTAGGCTTGGGTTTGCGGCTCGGCCAAATACTTCATGAATTCCCAGGCGGCCTGCTGCTCTTCTTCCGATTTGTTGTTCATCAGCCACAGGCTTGCACCGCCGATGATAACGCCGCCTTCGCCGCCGTCAGCCGGTTTGGGCAGGAATGCCGTGCCGACTTCGAATTTGCCTTCCGCTGCGCTGACGATTCCGCGGAGCGAAGCCGTGGAGTCCAGCGTCATGGCGACCTGGCCGGCTGCAAAGGCTTTTTTGGTGTCATCCGTTTTACGTCCCAGGTTCAGCAGAACTTTATCGTCCAGCATTTGCTTCCACCATTCCAGCGTTTTCACGGCAGCGGCATTGTTGACTTGCGAAGCGGTTGCCGGAGAAGTGCGGCCGTTGCCGTTGTTCAGCAGCTCAACGCCTTGGTTCGCAAGGAACTGCTCCATGAACCAGCCGTAAATTGCGAAGGATGCGCCGGTTTGGCCGCCTTTCGTTAGCGCTTTAGCCGCTTCCGCTACCTCTTCGTAGGTTTTTGGAGGATTTTCCGGATCCAGACCGGCCGCTTTAAAGGCATCTTTGTTGTAGTAAAGGATCGGGTTGGAGGAGTTAAACGGCATCGAATACAATTTGTCGTCGAATGTATAATAATTTTTGATATTCGGTTCCAAGGAAGAAATGTCGTATGCTTCAGCATCCATGAAGTCTTGAACCGGACGGATCGCCTTGGTGTCCATCATGAAACGGCTGCCGATTTCGTACACCTGAATCATGGTCGGTCCGCTGTTCGATCCCAATGAAGCCTTCAGCTTGTTCAAGCTTTCATCGTACGTGCCTTGAAACACGCCCTCTACCTGAATATCCTGGTGGGCTGCGTTAAAATCGGAAATCAGCTTGTCCGCGACGGTCCCGAGCTCACCGCTCATGGAATGCCACCAAACGACCTTAACAGGTTCCTTGGCCGGTTCGCTGCCGGCGGCAACGGTCGTTTCTCCGGCGGCTGGCGTATTGCTGCAAGCGGCGCTGATCAGCATGAAGCAGGAAAGCAGGAGCAGCGCGAAGGACCTTTTACCAAAACGTTTCATGATCGGTTAATCTCTCCCTTTTTGAAAATGGTTTTTGAAAATAAAGTATGGTTTGATCTATCAGAAATTGCGTGGGCCCGTTTTATATCGATAACCGGCACGCAAGGCTGATCCAATGTGGTCTACTGAGGCCGGCTTTGTGGCCATTAGCCCTTCAAAGCACCTGCGGTGATGCCGCGCACAAGGGGTTTCAGCCCGAGCGCAAGCAGCAGCAGGGAAGGCAGCAGCAGCAGGAGCACGCCGGAGAGTATCAGATTCCATGAATTCATCTCTTCGAACTGCAGCATGCCGATCCCGATTTGGACGGTTCGCATCTCGACCCGGTTGGTTGTCAGAAGCGGCCACAGGTACATGTTCCAATTATTCAGGAACGAGTACACGCCCAGCGTGGCGATTCCAGGGATGGATAACGGCAGCACCATGCTCAGGAAAACGCGGACATGTCCGCAGCCGTCCACGCGGGCCGCTTCAAACAGCTCCTTCGGCAGCTGCAGGAAGGTCTGTCTGAGCAGGAAGGTTCCGAAGGCCGTGGCTAGAAATGGAATGATGAGCCCTTGATAGGTGTCCAGCCAGTTCAGGCTTTTGACCGTCAAGTAATTCGGAATCATGATCACCTCCCACGGGATCATCATCGTCGCGAGAAAGAGGCTGAACAGCAGCGTTTTTCCCGGGAATCGCAGGAAGGCGAAAGCGTATGCCGCCAAACTTGCGGTCACGATCTGCCCGAGCATGATGGCAATGGAGACAACCAGGCTGTTTCCGATAAAGGTAAGGACAGGAATCGTATCGATCACCTTGGCGAAGTTGGACAGATTGACGGCTTCGGGAAGCAGAGGCGGCGGATAGACGGCCGATTCGGCCTCGCTCATCAGTGATGTTGACAAGGTGTATAGGAGCGGGAAAAGAACGGCCAACGAACCGAGAAGCAGCGCGATATAGATGAAGCTTTTGGGCATGAGACGCATGTTCATTGGTAATGCACCTTCTTCTCGACGAATTTAAATTGAAAGACGGTCAGCAGCAGAATGATGGCAAACAGGATGAGTGCCTGCGCGCTGCCGATGCCGAAGCGAAAATTGACGAAGGCATCCTGGTAGATATTGAATACCATGACGTTGGTGCTGTTCATCGGACCGCCTTTGGTGAGGATGTTGATTTGTCCGAATGCTTGGAAGGCACCGATGACCGATACGACGGACGTGAAGAATAACGTAGGGGAGATTAGCGGCATCGTTATCCGGAAGAACGTTCTCAGCGGACCGGAGCCGTCAATCTTGGTGCTGTCATAGATATCTTCGGACACGCCCTGCATGCCGCTCAGCATCAGGATATAGTTGAATCCAAGATTCATCCAGACGGTCATAAGCGCGACGGAGATCATGGCCCATTTCGGATCGGTCAGCCATTGGACGGGCTGCGTGCCGAGCAGCGACAGGAAATAATTCAGTATGCCTAAGGTCGGATGGTATAGAATCATCCAGATCATCGAGCCGGTACCGACGGACACGGCCATCGGAAGCGAGAAGATAAAGCGGAATATTTTCATGCCCTTGAGTTTGTTGTGCGTCAGGGCAGCCAGCAGAATCGCAGCCGCCATGCCGGTCGGAACCGTCAGCAAGATGAACAGCAGGGTATTGCCAAAGCTTGTATAGAACATGTCGGAGGCCAATATTTCCCTGAAGTTGTCGAATCCTACGAATTCCGCTACCCGGCCTTGCGGATCGGTCAGGAACAGGCTAAGATAAACCGACTTGAGCAGCGGGTAGAATAAGAACAGGCCGAATATGAGCAGCGAAGGCGCTAAACATGCATAAGCGAGCAGAATTTCTCTGCGCCTTGTTCTCTTGATCGAGACGGGTTTCGCCGCGGTTGATACCTCCGGCTCGTTGACGTTCGGCGATAGAGAGTGCCCCGGAGAAGGAAGCGTGAATTCTTTTTCCATCATCATGTTTTACCTCACTTTCCAGCTTGGCCTTACAGCATTGAGTATAGGAGCCGGATGTAAAATCCAGTATTGGGTTTTGTAAGAATACCGTAATTTATTGCCGGACATGGCAGTTGCTGATGGCGAGTTTGCCAGTGCCGGTACAAGAATATTCCATTCCGTAAAAGCTTGCACGTTGAAAAGAGATGTGATATCTTATATCTGTAACCGGTTACACATGAATGAGGTGATGACGGTATGGCAACGATCAAGGATGTGGCGAATCAGGCGGGCGTATCCGTAGCCACGGTTTCGCGGGTTTTAAATGGAAACGGTTACGTGCATGAGGACACCAGGTCCAAGGTGGAACAGAGCATTCGAGAGCTGAATTACACGCCGAATGAAGTGGCGCGTTCTTTATACAAGAGGAAATCCAAATTGATAGGACTTTTGCTTCCCGACATCATGAACCCCTATTTCCCGCAGCTTGCCCGCGGGGTAGAGGACGAGATGCAGGAGAATGATTACCGGTTGATCTTCGGAAACAGCGACGAGAGCAAGAAGAAGGAAATGGAGTACATTCAGACGTTTGTCCAGAACAATGTGGTTGGCGTCATATCATCGACCAACGATCCGGATGCCGACATGTATACAGGACTGAACATTCCCGTCGTGTTTCTGGACCGCACCTCGTCGGACCGCCCTTCCGTGTACGCGGATGGCCGTCAGGGAGGAAGAATAGCGGCCAAGGAAATCTTGCGGCGAGGGAGTAAAACCATAACGGTAATTCAAGGTCCGGCGGATGTGCGGCCTGCACAGGAACGTTTTGAAGGAGCCATCGAGGTTCTGGAGCAGCAGGCGGCTGCGTATCAAGTGCTGAAGACGACATCGTTTTCTTTAACCGATGCCGAAGAATTCGCCCAGAAAGTGTTCAGCGAATATCCGGACACGGATGGCATAATCGCGAGTAACGATATTATGGCATCCGCCGTGGTGAAAGAAGCGTTTCGGCTGGGGAAAAGGGTGCCGGAAGACGTGCAAATTATAGGATTTGACGATATTCTGCTCAGCAGGCTGCTGGCCCCGCCGCTGTCAACGATTCATCAGCCGGCGTACGAAATGGGCCGGGAAGCGGCCAGATTGCTTATCGGACTTATCGAAGGGCAGCGCATAGAGAAAAGCAATATCGAATTCTCGGTTGAATTCATAGAGCGGCAGACAACGAGAAAGGTGGAATCGTGATGGCAAAAATCGTGGTAATCGGAAGCGCGTCGATGGACTTGGTGGTAACCTCCGCCAAGCGCCCCGGCGCGGGAGAGACAGTGCTAGGCGACAGCTTTAAGACGGTGCCCGGAGGGAAGGGAGCCAACCAGGCCGTCGCGGCGGCAAGGCTGGGTGCAGAGGTGACGATGGTTGGCTGCGTCGGTGACGATTCCTTCGGCGAAACGATTTTGAACAATTTGCAGTCGAATGGTGTTATTACGGATTATGTGGAACCGGTTACAGGTATGGAAAGCGGTACGGCGCACATCATTTTGGCAGAGGGAGACAACAGCATCGTGGTGGTGAAGGCTGCCAATGATCGGATCACTCCGAAATACGTAGATCAGGCGGAAAAGGCAATCCAGGCGGCGGATATCGTGTTGATTCAGCAGGAGATTCCGGAAGAAACGGTGGTGCACGTGAGTGCGATATGCGCCAAGTATCAGGTGCCATTGATGCTGAACCCCGCTCCTGCCCGTCCGGTGCCGAGCGTCGTTATTGAACGGGCGGCATACATTACGCCAAACGAACATGAAGCCGCTATCCTGTTTAATGACGAGCCGCTCGGCGACGTGCTGCGCCGGTATCCGAATAAACTCATCGTAACGGAAGGGAAAAAGGGCGTTCGTTATTTTGACGGTATGCAAGAGGTCGTGGTTCCGGGCTACAAGGTTGAAGCCGTAGATACAACGGGTGCCGGCGATACATTCAACGGCGCATTCGCCGTGGCGCTGGCCGAGGGCATGAGCATGACCGACAGCCTCAGATTCGCGAACCGCGCCGCTTCCTTGTCGGTCATGAAGTTCGGAGCGCAGGGCGGAATGCCGTCGCGTCTCGAAGTGGAAGGGAGCCTTTGATCATGAAGAAGAACGGCATGCTGAACAGCCACATCGCGAAAGTGCTGGCGGATCTGGGGCACACCGATACCATCGTGGTCGGGGACGTTGGCCTTCCGATTCCTCCAGGCGTTCCGAAGATCGACCTGGCGCTTACGCTGGGAACGCCGAGCTTTATGGAGGTGGTGGAGGCGATCGCCGACGATATGGTCGTTGAAAAAATCGTCATTGCTGAAGAAATGAAGCGGGAGAATAAGGAAACACTGCATGATATACAGGAACAATTTCAGGATTGCGAGATCGAGGCTTGCTCGCACGAGCAGTTCAAGGAACGGACTCGAAACGCCAAGGCGGTTATCCGTACAGGCGAAGCCAAGCCCTATGCGAACTGCATTTTGCAGGCCGGCGTTCATTTCGGTTAAAGAGGAGGAAGCATCATGAACATTGAGATGACGAATATCCATAAATCCTTTGGCACGAACCGGGTGCTGGCGGGCGTGGACTTTGATCTCCGGGAAGGAGAGGTTCATGCCCTGATGGGAGAGAACGGCGCGGGCAAATCGACGCTGATGAATATATTAACCGGGCTTCACAGCCGGGATGAGGGCAAGATCTTGATCGACGGTCAGGAAACCTATTTTGCGAACCCGAAGGAAGCCGAAGAGAGAGGCGTTGCCTTCATCCACCAGGAGCTCAACATCTGGCCGGAGATGACGGTTCTGGATAACTTGTTTATCGGCAAGGAAATGACATCCGGCCTGGGATTCCTCAACATGAAACAAATGAAGGCGCTTGCGAAGGAACAGTTCGGCAAATTGGCGGTGACGATACCGTTGACGCAGGAGGCAGGGGAATGCTCCGTCGGCCAGCAGCAGATGATTGAGATCGCTAAAGCGCTCATGACCAAAGCGAAAGTCATCATTATGGACGAGCCCACGGCGGCCCTGACCGAAAGGGAAATCGAGAAGCTGTTCGGCGTCATCCGCTCGTTGAAAAAGCAGGGCGTATCCATCGTTTACATCTCCCACCGCATGGAGGAGATCTTCACGATCTGCGACCGGATTACGGTCATGAGGGATGGCAAATCCGTGGACACCAAGCCGATTCCCGAAACCAACTTTGACGAAGTCGTCAAAAAGATGGTCGGCCGGGAGCTGACCGAGCGATATCCCGCACGGCATCCGTCTCCGGGCGAACCGGTGCTGGAAGTGAAAAATATTACCGGCAAGGGCCGGTTCGAGAATGTGAGCTTCTCCGTTCGAGCCGGCGAGATCGTAGGCGTATCCGGTTTGATGGGCGCGGGGCGCACCGAGATGATGCGAGCGATCTTCGGGCTGGACCCGCTGGATAGCGGGGAAATCTGGGTGCGCGGCAAGAAGGTTCAGATCAAGAAGCCGGATGATGCCGTGAAACACGGCATTGGATTCATAACGGAGGACCGCAAGGATGAAGGGCTGGTGCTGGATTTCTCGGTCCGTGAAAATATGGCGCTGCCCAATCTGTTCAGCTTCTCATCCAGAGGATTCATTTCCGGGAAGAAGGAGCAGGATTTCGTCGATACGCTGACAAAGCGGCTGCAGATCAAGACCCACTCATCCGAGACGCATGCACGCAATCTGTCGGGGGGCAACCAGCAGAAGGTGGTTATCGCCAAATGGATCGGCATTGGGCCGAGCGTGCTCATCCTGGACGAGCCGACCCGCGGCGTGGACGTAGGAGCGAAGCGCGAAATTTACCAGCTGATGAATGAGCTGACCGAACGCGGCGTGGCGATTCTGATGGTATCGTCGGAGCTGCCGGAGGTGCTCGGGATGAGCGACCGGATTCTCGTCGTTCACGAGGGCAGGATATCCGGTGAACTGGATCGCGAACAAGCCACGCAGGAACACATCATGACTCTAGCTACAGGGGGACAGTAATATGACAACTATTAACGATGCCAAGGCGGAAAAAGGGTTCAAGGTCTCAGGTTTGACGCAAAAGCTCGGTCCGCTGCTCGGACTGATCATTCTGATCGTCATCGTTTCCGTCCTGAATCCAAGCTTCTTGGAACCGCTTAACATTCTGAACCTGCTGCGTCAGGTATCGATTAACGCACTGATTGCTTTCGGTATGACGTTTGTTATCCTGACGGGCGGCATTGACCTGTCGGTCGGTTCGATTCTCGCGCTCTCCAGCGCATTTGTCGCCAATATGATGGTAGCGGGGTTTGACCCGATTCTCTCGATCATCATCGGCGTTGCGCTTGGCGGGGTGATGGGCATGATCAACGGTCTCATGATCACCAAGGGGAAAATGGCGCCGTTTATCGCCACCTTGGCTACCATGACGATATTCCGGGGACTTACGCTGGTTTATACGAACGGTAATCCGATTACTGGGCTTGGCGACAGCCTTGTATTCCAATTGTTCGGCCGCGGATACCTGCTGGGCATTCCCGTGCCGGCCATTACGATGATCATCACGTTTGCCGTGCTGTGGGTCATCCTGCATAAAACGTCGTTTGGCCGCAAAACGTATGCCATCGGCGGTAACGAAAAGGCATCGCTTGTATCCGGCATTAAGGTACCGCGCGTAAAGATTATGATTTATTCCCTGGCAGGGATGCTGTCCGCGCTGGCAGGGGCGATTCTGACCTCCCGTTTGAATTCGGCACAGCCGACAGCGGGTACCTCTTATGAATTGGATGCCATCGCAGCCGTTGTGCTGGGCGGTACAAGCCTGACCGGCGGACGCGGCCGGATTGTCGGCACGTTAATCGGTGTGCTGATCATTGGCATACTGAACAACGGACTCAACCTGCTCGGCGTGAACTCTTTCTATCAGATGGTTGTCAAAGGCGTCGTGATTGCGATTGCCGTACTGCTCGACCGTAGAAAATCGGCTTAAGGGGGAGAATGAACGATGAAAAAAACAACTTTGCTGCTCGTATCACTTATGCTGATCTTCATAACAGGCTGTTCGCTGGAGCCGCCGGAATGGGCGAAGCCCAAGGCTAGCGGAGATATAAAAGACATCAAAATCGGTCTTTCCATCTCGACCTTGAATAACCCGTTCTTTGTCTCCTTGAAGGATGGCGTCGTCGCCGAAGCGGCGAAGCAGGGAATGGAGGTCGTTGTCGTTGACGCACAGAACGACTCGGCTAAGCAGAGTAATGACGTCGACGACCTGATTCAGCAGGGCGTCAATGCACTGCTGATTAACCCGACGGATTCGTCTGCGATTTCAACCGTGGTGCAAACGGCGAATAGCTTGGGCATTCCGGTCATTACACTCGACCGCTCGGCGGATCAAGGTGAGGTCGCTGCGCTGGTTGCCTCGGATAACGTCAAAGGCGGTCAGATGGCAGCCGAGTATATCGTGGAACAACTGGGCAAAGATACGAAGGTCATTGAGCTCGAAGGCGTTCCGGGCGCTTCCGCGACCCGCGAACGGGGCAAGGGCTTCCATGATATCGCGGATGAGCAGCTGAACGTGGTCGCGAAGCAAGCGGCGGATTTTGACCGGACCAAAGGTCTTACCGTGACGGAAAATCTGCTGCAGGGCAATCCGGACGCCAAAGCGATATTTGCCCACAATGACGAAATGGCCCTGGGCGCAATCGAAGCGATCCAAAGCTCGGGCAAGGACATCATGGTTATCGGCTTTGACGGCAACGACGATGCGCTGAAGTCCATCGAAGCCGGCAATCTGACGGCAACGGTAGCCCAGCAGCCTGAACTGATCGGTCAGCTCGCCGTCGGCGCAGCCAAGGACGTGCTGCAGGGCAAAGAGGTAGAAGCGAATATCGCGGCACCGCTGAAGCTGGTCGTGAAGGAATAACTCGCGAAAATCAAGAAGCGTTACCCTGCGATAGAAGCAGGGTAACGCTTCTTTTTTTTGCCATCCTGCTCATTCCATTCCGGGCTGCGATGTAACTCACAGCCTTGCGATGGCAGCAGGAATACAATATCGTAAAAGAGAACAGTTATTTCGCATATGGTATTATAATGGTTGTGTATGCGTTTACTGCTTAGATGTAAAAAAGGAGCTATGTATCTATGACGACGGAAAAAAGAAAACAAGCGATCGTGATCGTGGGCTACGGCGGTATGGGCAGCTACCATGCCAAGCTGATTAAGGACAACGCGTTTCTTGAGGTGACCGGAACCTACGATATTCTGGAAGAGCGCCGGAAGGCGTCCCGGGAGGACGGGTATTCTGCCTACGAGAGTTATGACCAAGTGTTGAACGATGATGCGGTTGACGTGGTGCTTATTGCAACGCCGAACGACGTGCATAAGGAGCTGGCGCTTCAGGCGTTTGCAGCCGGCAAGCATGTCATCTGCGAGAAGCCGGTAGCATTGTCCGTAAGCGACTTTAAGGACATGGTCTCCGCTGCCGATGCGGCCGGTCGGGTGCTGATGGTTCACCAGAACCGCCGCTGGGACGAGGATTTCCTGACGATTAAGCAAATGTACAACGAAAAGACGATTGGCGATTTGTTCCGTATCGAATCCAGGGTACACGGGGCGAACGGCATTCCGGGCGATTGGCGCCATCTGGAAGCGCACGGCGGCGGCATGCTGCTGGACTGGGGCGTGCATTTGCTGGACCAGATCCTGTTCATGGTGGACAGCCGGATGACCAGCCTGAGCAGCCGCTTGAGCTTTATTTTGGGCGATGAGGTGGATGACGGCTTTGAATCGGTCATCGAATTCGAGAACGGCGTATCGGTTCTGATCGAAGTGGGAACGACGAATTTCATTACGCTTCCACGCTGGTATGTCAAAGGAACCGAGGGAACCGGCATTATTGAGGATTGGTCGTTAAACGGAAGAGTCGTTACCCGGAACCAGGATGCCGCGAAAGTGGAGCCGAAGCCGATTCAAGCCGGGGTAGGCTTGACCAAAACGATGGCCCCTCCTTCCGAAGAAGCTACCATTACGGGTGCCCTGCCGGAGCCATACCGTCAATCCAGCAGCTTCTTCGATAACTTTGCGGCCGTGACCCGGGGCGAGGCAGAACCGATCGTCAAGAACGAGGAAGTGCTGCGCGTCCTGAACCTGATCGAAGCGGTGTTTGAATCGGCCAGAACGGGCGAAACGCTGAAGGATTTCGACATTTACCCTGCATGACCTGATGAAGGACAGCACTTATTGAATATGGTAAAGAAAGTACCGCGGCCGCCAAGCGATTATGCTTGAGGCTGCGGTACTTTTTATGTTGACGTCGTTGATTCGCCCATTCTTCATGGATTGCCAGTGCATGCTGCGGTCATTTGGCGTGATCCACCTTCCCGCTGCCTCCGCCTTGCAGCACCCGCCTATAGTCGCTGGGCGCCCAGCCCGTATCCTGCTTGAACAGCTTCGAGAAGTAGGAATAATTGGCGTATCCGACCTTCGCCGCAATCTGATACACGGACAACGGAGTCGACTCCAACAGATGTTTGGCCGCCCGGATGCGGGCCTGAATGATATAAGTGCCTAAAGATACGCCCGTTTCTTTCTTAAAGACGCGGGCCAAATAATCCGGGTTCAGAAAGACGATTTCCGCCAGGGTCGTTCGCGTCAGCTCCTCCCCGTAATGGCACCCGATATAATGCTTGATTTCCTCTACGACGGTATGGGAATGGCCGGCGTAAGCATGATATTCGGCTGCCGTGCGGACGAGATACGCCATGTATTTTTCCATGTCTTCAATCGAGTTTAACGACTGCAGAAATAACTGATCATTGGTTTTGCCGGTATATAGCTTATGAGCCTGAATCTCTTTGCCCTTCAGGTAGGAGTACACGAGCTGCACCATATCCAAGCGGAATAAACGCAGCACCGAAGCGCTGTGGACGCCGCTCTTGGCCAAATTCTGCAGGTACCGGCGAGTTTCTTCGAGAAAGGCGGCCGGGTTGTTTTCGGCAAGCAGCGCCTCCCAGTCTTGAAGCGGGGGAGGGGTATACGCGGCTTCTTGCAGCGAATGCCGTTCCAGAAACATGATCTGGTTGCGCTTCTTGATCATGTCCTCGTTCATTTGCAGCAGGTCCCGTATGGATTTGTTGATCCCCTCCAAAGCCGCCGAAACCGATACGTTGCAGCACGCATCGCTCCGAAGGAACCGGTTGGCTTTCTCGATGAAGGACGTGCAGATGGATTCAATGACTGCGGTATCAGGAGGATAATTCCATTTCAGCATGACCATCCAATTGTAATCCTTATATTCCATAGCGGCTTCAACCGTGAAGAGCGGGTCCTGGAACAATTCCGACAGCACGTTGAGAAACGCATAGTCAAACAGATCCTTGTCTTCTTTGCCCAAGCTTTGATCATACGGAAAGATCGTGATCAGCAGGGGGAGAAACAGATCCGACATCGCATAGGACAGATTCTGCTCCGCGATATACCCGGCGATGGCGGCCCGGTCCGACGAAGCTTTTTTTTCCTTGATCAGCTTACTCCAGAAGTGCTCTTGCAGCTTTCTTTGGTTTTTCTTCCACAGCTGCCCGTCCTGTATCGCCTCCTGATCGCTTTGCTGTTCCTTAGCTTTGTACACGGCCTTGGAGATGATGAGGCTGAGCTTGTCGAATTCAATCGGCTTCAGGAAATAGTCGAAGCTTTGCAGCTCAATCGCTTTCTGCGCATAGTTGAAATCGGCGTAATTAGTCAGGAAGATCGTCTGTATGCCGTATTGTTCCTCGCGTATCCAGGCGAGAAGCTCCAGTCCGCTGCCCTGCGGCATTTCGATGTCGCAAATGAGGATCTGAACGGAATGACCCTGCAGAATCTCCCTCGCCTGCGCCACGCTGTAAGCGGTATGGACTTGTTCGATCGAGAGTGCCTTCCAATCAATCTTCTTCTCCAGCGCGGCCACGACAAAATAATCGTCATCAACCAGCAATACATTCATCGAATGTCTCCTCTCCTTTCCTGCAGTGGCTGGGGCAGCGTTAGTGCGACGCTGGCACCGCCGCCTTCCGGGTTTGAAAATTCCACCTGCGCCCGATGATGGTAGAGCAGCTCCAGCCGCTGAAGGGTGTTCATGATCCCGATGTGTTTCCCTTCGCTTTGATCCAGCGGCCTGCCGTTTGCCAGCTTATCCAATACGTCTTGCGGAAAGCCGGGACCGGTATCGGAGATCCGGATGACCGCATAAGGCTTATCGTCCTCCACTTGCAAGCTGACGGTCAGGCGAATTTGCAGCACCTGATCTCTGGATACGGCGTATTTCACCGCGTTTTCAATAAAGGTCTGGAGCACCAGGGGGGGAATCGTGAGGCCGGCAAGCTCTTGTTCATACCCGATGTGATAAGAAAAGGCATCGCGGTAGCGGTGCTTCTGAATCTCCAGATAAATCCGGACGTGCTCGATTTCGTCCTCAAGCCGCACGAGGTTATCGCCGCTCTGAAAAATGTAACGAAAATATTTGGACGTGGACAGCGACATATATTCGATTTCCTTAAACATTTGCATTTGCGCCATGCTGTAGATGTTCGTCAAGCAGTTCAGGAAAAAATGGGGGTTGATCTGCAGCTTCATATAATCGAGCTGGATTCTTTGTTTTTCGAGCTCCTGCTCATAAATATCGATTTTAAACTTCTTGATCTGTTCGATCAGGTGTTTGAATTGAGAATTGACCTGCTCGAGCTCGATGATCTCGCTGCTCATGAAATCCAGATTTTCGCTATCCTCGTGGATGCGCCTTACGTTTTCCGAGAAATTCTGAATGGGCTTTAACACCTTCTTCTTGAAATACAGCATGACCACGCTGAGCGTGCAAGTAAGCAGTACGAACAGCAGCATAATGAGCAGCTGGGCGATCATGATGGTCTCGAACACGCCGAACTGGATGACCAGCTGCACGTTGAAGGAGGCATTCGAGAATCCCTCCGTGACCGTAGTCCGCGGCTGTGACAGGCTGAACAAGGAAGCCTTGGCGCCTTCGAGCGGCTTGGCCCCGGCCTCGCCGGCACCTGGACTCGTAAGGGCTGCTCCTTGGGCATCCACCAGAGAGACGAACCCGTCCTCGCCCAAATCCAATTCCTGGAGCGGCCGGACCAGGTCGTCTGCGGAGATGAGGCAGATCAAGTACCGGTTGTGATAGGGTACGATGTTAATGACGTAATGCGTGTCCTGCACAAGGATCGGGTTCCAGTTCGAGTAGAACGTTTCGTATACGTTTTTGGAATCCGTGAGGGAGACGATCTGTTCCTTCAGCTCCAGGAACTCCGTATACGAAAGGGACATGGGGGCATAGTTCTGGAAGAAATCCTGTTCCTTTAAATAGAAGAAGAAGTTGTATTCCTGGCCATAGTTTTTTTGAAGCTCATTAAACTGTTTATGCACTCTTTCGCTCGACTTAATATAATTCACGTAATCGGTGCCGGGGGTATCCATGTTCTTGACGCTTTCGTCATTCGCGAGCGTCCAGCCCATATAGTGGTTGATATACGAGAAGTCATGATTGATCTGCCGGATGTACAGATTCGCCGTATCCTGCAAATAGCGGGTGGATTGCTGCTTCACGATGAAGATGGAGGCGAAGCTGATCACCAAATCCACCACGAGGGCAAAGATCGAGATGAAGAGCATGATTTTCACATAGTGACGGATGGGATAAGGCTTGTTATTCAATGCTTTAACCATAGGGATTTCCTGATTCCTTTCAGTTCGCCTATATTATGAAAGCGTTTTTATATCAGTAAGGATATTATAAATGGAAACGTCGAAAAAAACAGGAGCGAACGCTCGGGCATTTTCCATAAAGTCCGGATAACACATCGTAAAGTCCGAATACTAGCATGATCGAATCGGCGATTCGGGGACGGCGGGCAAAAGGATATGGCAAAGGTCCGGATAGCGCACCATGAGGTCCAAATCATGACGCCGGAACGCAGTATACTGAAATTGCTTACGTGACATACCGGATTCATGACGACGCGAACAGAAAGGGGAATCGATTTGAAAGCAGGCCAACTGAATAGAACCACACACCCAACCCTCGGGCGGATCAGAAAAAATTGGGGCCTGTATTTGCTGCTGCTGCCTGCGGTAGTGCTGGTTTTGTTGTTTTCTTACGTGCCGATGTACGGCATTTTGATCGCATTCAAGGACTACAGTCCCGCTCTCGGGATTATGGACAGCCCCTGGGCCGGTCTGAAGTATTTCGAGAAGTTTTTTAACTCCTATCAATTCTCGACCACCATAACGAATACGCTGGTCATCAGCTTATACAGCGTTGCGACGTTCCCGATTCCGATCATGCTGGCCTTGATGGTCAATCAAATGCGCCAGAATTGGTTCAAGCGCTTCTTCCAGACCGTAACCTACATGCCGCATTTTATATCGACGGTCGTGATGGTGGGACTCATGCTGATTCTGTTCTCGCCGGGCTCGGGATTGATCGGGAATATCTTCCGGCTCTTCGGTGCACAAGCGCCGAATCTGATGGGATCGGCCGGCTTGTTCAGCAGCGTGTACGTATGGTCGGACGTGTGGCAGCATACGGGCTGGGACAGCATTATCTATATCGCGGCGTTGTCTGCGGTGAGCCCCAGCCTGTACGAGGCGGCCACCATGGACGGGGCAAGCAGATGGCAAAAAATCCGGTTCATCGACATCCCGATGCTGATGCCAACGGTCGTAACGCTGCTCATTTTGCGGATCGGGAGCTTGCTTGGCGTCGGCTTCGAGAAGGTTTATCTCATGCAAAACAGTCTCAATATAACCTCCAGCGAGGTCATCTCCACGTATGTGTACAAAATCGGGATGCTGAGCAGCCAATACAGCTTCTCGTCGGCCATCAATTTGTTTAATACGGTCATCAATTTTGTTCTGCTGATTCTGGTCAACCAGATTTCGAAAAAATACAGCGAAAACAGTTTGTGGTAACGCAAGAGAGGAAGGGTTCTATGGGCGTAGTGGAAGTAAGAGAGAAGACGGGGCCGCAGCAGAGGAACACCCGATCTTCCGACAGGGTGCTGGAAATCGGCCTGTATGTATTCGCCGTCTTGATGCTGATCGTGCTGATTTACCCGCTGTACTTCATCATCATCGCTTCGTTCAGCGAGCCGGCAGCGGTCGCGAATGGACAGGTATGGCTGTGGCCTAATGATTTTACGCTGGCAGGCTATCAAGAATTGCTGAAGCACTCTAATATATGGATTGGGTACCGAAATACGATTGTGTATACGATCGTGGGTACAGCCATCGGCCTGGTGGTTAACATATCCGCAGCTTACGCGCTGTCCCGCAAAGACCTCGTGGGCCGCAAGTATATATCGCTGCTCTTTATATTTACGATGTTCTTTAACGGCGGTTTGATTCCGACCTTCATGACGATCCGCGATTTCCAGCTGTACGATACGTTTCTTGTCATGGTGCTGCCGTTCTCGGTTGCCGCCTTCAACATCATCGTGGCGCGGACCTTTTTCCAGAGCAGCATCCCGGAGGATTTATGGGAGGCGGCACAGCTGGATGGCTGCGGAAATCTCCGATATTTCGTGACCATCGTGATTCCGCTTTCGAAAGCGGTCATCTCGGTCATCGCCTTATGGACGGCCGTGGGTCATTGGAATTCTTATTTCAACGCCCTGATCTATTTAAAAGATACGAACCTGTACCCGCTGCAGCTCATACTGCGCAATATTCTGGTCACCAACCAGATGCAGTCCGCGATGGGTACCGGGGAAGCCGCGGCCATTGCGCTGCGTCTGGCCAATATTATGCGCTATGCGGTCATTATCGTCGCCACGGTGCCGATCATGTGCATCTACCCGTTTGTGCAAAAGTATTTCAATCAGGGGGTGATGATCGGAGCCGTCAAGTCGTAACACCGCGATGAATTGATGAAAAATAAGTATTGGGGGAATGGTGGAATGGGAACAAACAATGCAAAGAGGAGACATCGCCTCAAGCTGGCTGCCGTCATCATGTTGACCGCAATCCTGCTGTTGAACCTGGCGGGCTGCAGCGGCGGCAAGAAGGAGGACGCCAAGTCGGATGCCGAGGCCGCTTTTAACCAAGAAGGCCTGCCGATCGTGAATGAACCGATTACGCTGGACGTGCTGACCGTTCGCTGGGGCAACATGGGGGATACGTTCCTCCAGAACCAGTGGCTCAAGGATTTGGAGAAGGAGACCAACGTCAAAATCAATTGGCAGATCATGTCCTCCAATGATTGGGGCGAGCAAAAATCGATCATGCTGGCGAGCGGTACGCTGCCGGATATCATTTTTGGGGATATCGTATTCAGCGATTCCGACATCGTCAACAACCTGTCGTATTTCCGTCCGCTCGACGACTACATCGATCAATACATGCCGAACCTGAAGGCGGCGCTGGAAGAAACGCCCGAGATGAAAAAGATGAGCACCTTCCCGGATGGGAAAATCTATTCCTTGCCGGCGCGGCTGCCGTCAAGGCCGAAGGCGTCGATCCAGCCGATCATTAACAAAGCCTGGCTGGATCAGCTCGGACTGGACGTTCCGGACAACACGGACGAATTGTATAACGTATTCAAAGCGTTCAAAGAAGGGGATCCGAACGGCAACGGCAAGGCCGACGAAATTCCGGTCAGCGGATCGGGGAACATCAGCATCGACCTGCTGAATCCCTTCGGCATCACCGACATCAACGGAAACAGCATGATGGTCATCGATAACGAGCCCGTATTCTACCCGGTGACGGAGAACTACAAAGAAGCGATCAAGTGGGCCCATAAGCTGTACGCCGAAGGCCTCATAGACCAAGAAATCTTCACGCAGGACAGCACCATGTCCACGGCAAAACATCAGAACCCGGATGCGGCGTTGATCGGTTTCTCCAACCAATGGGTACCGGACGCGGTATTCGGAAAATGGAAGGATCAATACATCGCGATTCCATCCATTGCCGGTCCTGACGGTAAACGGTACCAGGGCGGCGAGCCTGAGGGCATGAGCCTGCGCAGAAACGAGTTTCTCATCACCACGTCGAACAAGCATCCGGAAATTTCGGCCCGCTGGGCGGATCAGTTCTACACCAATGAAGCGAGCATCCAGAATTTCTGGGGAGCCATCGGCACGGTGATTCAGAAGAACGACGACGGAACGTTTACGCTCATGAGTCCGCCGGAGGGAACGAGTGCCGATGCCTGGTACTGGGAGCAATCCGTAAGGGATTTCGGTCCCAAGTACGTAAGCCCGAGCTTCGAGAAAAACATCATATTGGATGAGACCACGGGCGACGGCTTGAAGCTGGTCATCGACAAGCTGGGCAGTGATTACGTGACGACGCCGTTCCCGAACGTCATGTACAGCGCAGAAGAATTCCAGGAGCTGCCTACGCTGACTACGGATATCGATGGCTTTGTCGGCACGACCCGCGCAAAATGGATATCCGAAGGCAATATCGATGCGGAATGGGACGCATACGTCAAGAAGCTGAACGATATGGGGCTGGAGCGGCTGGTACAGATCCGCAAGGAAGCCTATCAGCGGTATATCAGCGTCAAATAAGGATTGATAGCAATCGTCATGAGCTGCCCCGCAGATCGAAATGCTGCGGGGCAGCGTGATTTCGACATGGGATGAAAAAGGATTATGATCAGTATTCATGTATCAGACTTCAACGGAGAAGGCGGAATCATATTGGAGAAGCGAAGCGGTCCCCTTTGTCCCCGGATTTTTACCATATAACAAAGCGCAAAAAAATCGGGGGGCAACAGGGATCGTAAGTATGATCCGCACTCGAAGTGATGATTAAGCTTTTATTGAATCGACTACTAGGGAACTCAGGAGGGAGCAATCATGGGGAACATCAAAGTCACGGTATGGAATGAATACCGGCATGAGAGACATAATGATCAGGTAGCCGGCATATATCCGAATGGGATTCATCGTGCGATAGCGGATCATCTCGAACAGGTGGAAGGTTTGGAAGCAGCCACCGCCGTACTGGATGAGCCGGATCACGGATTGACCGATGAGCGATTGGCGAACACGGATGTACTGCTGTGGTGGGGCCATCTGGCACATGATGAGGTCCGCGACGACATTGTCGAGAAGGTTCGGCAGCGGGTACTGGACGGCATGGGATTGATCGTGCTGCATTCTGGTCACGGCTCCAAAATCTTCTCCAGGCTCCTTGGCACGAACACCGGGATGCTGAAATGGCGCGACGACGGCGAGATCGAGCGTTTATGGGTCGTTGAACCGAGCCATCCTATTGCGCAGGGGCTGGGTGAATATATCGAGATTCCGCGGGAAGAAATGTATGGAGAGCGGTTCGAAATTCCGGCGCCGGATGAGCTTGTGTTCGTCTCCTGGTTTGAAGGCGGGGAAGTGTTCCGAAGCGGGTGTTGTTACAGGCGCGGCAGAGGGAAGCTGTTTTATTTCCGTCCGGGCCACGAAATGTTTCCGGTCTACCACCAGCCCGAAATTCTGCAGGTGATTACCAATGGCGTGTTCTGGGCCGCTCCAGTTGAAGGAGCTAAAACGGCTTACGGGCGGGTGGCGCCCATCGCTCCTGTCGCACAATCCTAATGAGAGACCTAATATGAGGAGTGTTCTAACGATGAATAAATTTCGAATCGGCTTAATCGGTTTGGGCGGGATGGCGCAGGAGCACATCCGCTGGATGAATGCAGAGAATGTCTATCAGTTTGTGGCCGTGAGCGACGTCAACGGGGAAGCGGTGGCCAGAGTAGGCGATCAGCTGGGGATCGAGGACGGGAAACGCTATACGGATTTCAAGGATTTAATTGATGATCCTGACGTCGATGCCGTCATTTCGGTCACGCCCAACAACGTGCACGCTGATATCATCAGCGCATGCTTGCAAGCGGGCAAGCCTTTTTTGGCAGAAAAACCATTCACGCGAGTCTTCGAAGAAGCCATCTCCTTGCTGGAGTTGTATGAGAAACAGCCCGTTCCCGCCATGATCGGATTTACGTACCGATATACGCCCGCTTTTCGTTATGCCAGGGAACTTATCCGTACGGGCAAGCTGGGTACGATCCGTCATTTCTCCATTCAGTATTTGCAGGGGTTTGGCGTGCCGAACCAGCAGGTTCCCTACATGTGGAGATACAACAAAGCCATCACGGGGACGGGAACGCTGGGAGATCTCGGTTCGCATATGATCGATATGGCCCGTTTTCTGTTTGGGGAGTTCGAAGAAATTACGGCCCAGCTACATACCATCATCCCGGAACGCCGGGACCCGGTGACGGGAGCCATGGCCAAGATCGAGGTCGATGATTTTGCCAGCTTTCAGGCCCGGATGGAGGGTGATATTATGGGCGTATTCCAGACGTCACGCAATGCATTCGGTTCAGGCAATCAGCATGAAGTGTCCATTTATGGCGACCACGGCACGGTCCACGCGAGCACATTGGATCCGGAGCGGGTGGTGTGGATTCGCGAAGAAGAGCCCGGGCAGCTCGCCAGAACGGCAATGGAAGTGCCGCAGCATTGCAAAGTCAAGCAGTATGCCGATTTTGCCGCGATATTGCGGGGAGCGCCTGCCGACGGAGTGCCCGGGTTCATGGACGGATACCGGAATCAAGAGGTGCTGGATGCAGTCGTCAGGTCAAGCGAGACCAAAACGGTGGTTGAGCTGGGCAAATCCATCGGCCAACGGATTCAGAGTTTGTCATAACATCTTGCCCATCCAAATATAGAGCGCCATCAAACTGAACAGAAACAGGCAGAAGTTAACGCCCACAAACAATCCGCGTTTAACCGGCGAGCGATGGAACTGAAAAGGGGTACGCACTTCCCCCGTGCCTTCGATCAGGAACAGGATCAGCACCGTGTGAATGATCATATGGCCGATGACTTCTTTGTAACCGAATACAAGGCTTGTCATAATAAAAATGCCGGATACCAGCAGTGCCGTGAACCGGTTCATGATACCTACGATGAACGCCCATGCCAGTCCGATTTCAACAAAAGCGCTAATCATGACAAAATGCTCAATGGTAAAACCGAAGGTAGGAAGTCCATAGCTGCCCATAACCGTGCAAGCGAGCTCGGGAATGGTCAGCTTTTCCATGGCAAGCCAAGCGAGGGACATGCCTGTGCATATATACAAGACCGGGGCTGCCGTTCTTTTGATGGGAGTGCCGCACACAAACAGATAATAAACAATGCCGAGATAGAGCAAATAATCGATGGAATGAAAAAGACCGTAGGATAAGGACGCCTGAATATAGAGCAGGAATAGGATGGCGCCGCTTACCGGCAAGGTGCGTTTATAGAGAAGGCACGCTGCGGCTGCGGATAGGCCGAGGATGATCCACATGGAATTGGTTCGGAATTCGGGGGCGAGGTAGGAGCCGCTCAGAAGCTGCAGCACCAGCCCGATCGCCAGCCCAATACGCAGAATCACCTCGGTGTGGGGCCTAAGCCTGTGCAGCCATCCGTGGATTCGCACGAGGGGCCGCATCTTTCCCAAGGGATCGTGTATTGCGCATGTGAGCAACAAGATCAGCAATGTAAACGCTAACCAAAACAGGAACGTCAGCGTAACGATACGGGGAAAGGGCAGAGGGACCCATTCAAAATTGTCCGTGAACCATTTGACATGAATATAGATGTTGCTAATCTTGGAGAAATGCATTACCATTCAATAAGTTCCTCCCTTAACCAACTCTAGTCACTTATCCAAGATAATACAAATTTAACTAAAAAAGTATATTGCTGGATGAATATATCCCTCGTGATGATAATATTATCCCTTAGCGAGCATACCTAGGCCGCGTCTGATTTTACAGGCATAACAAACAAGCCGATCCTTCCGGATCGGCTTGTTTGTTATGCAACTATTCAGTATACAGCTAACATTTTCAGGCTGATAAAGTTTCAAGGAGATTTATTTGATTTCACGCAGGAAGAACTCCTTCATCAACGGTTTGCTATAATGATGTGAGTAAACGGCTTAAGTAAGGGAAAAGGGTGAAGAAGATGAATGAAACGGAAACGGAATACATAAGGGAAACACCCACGATAATCGGGAAAGGACAAGGAGCGGTGCTCATGCTGCAGGGCACGGCTTCGGATGTAGGCAAGAGCATCGTAACGACCGCGCTGTGCCGTATTTTTCTGCAGGATGGTTATCGCACGGCTCCATACAAGTCGCAAAATATGGCGCTTAACTCCTACGTGACGCTTGATGGCAAGGAGATCGGCAGAGCGCAGGGCGTGCAGGCCGAAGCCTGCGGCATAGCCGCAACAACGGACATGAATCCGATCCTGATCAAGCCGATTAAAGATATGCATTCCCAAATCGTGATCCACGGCGTGCCCGAAATGCAGATGAGCGCGATGGATTACAGGACGCAGTTTCTGCCGAAGGCCAAGGGGATCGTCTTGGATGCGCTGGACCGGCTCCGGGAGAAATACGATATCGTGGTCATGGAAGGCGCGGGAAGTCCGGCAGAGATCAATCTCAAGGATCGGGATATCGTGAACATGAATTTGGCTGGATGGGCGGATTCTCCGGTCATTCTGGTTGCGGATATCGACCGCGGGGGCGTGTTCGCCTCGATTGTAGGAACGCTCGAACTCCTGGAGCCCCATGAGGCGGCCAGGGTCAGAGGGTTTATCATCAACAAATTCCGCGGGGATTTGGCGCTGTTGAAGCCGGGACTGGACTGGCTTGAAGAACGGACAGGCATACCGGTGCTTGGCGTCCTTCCTTACATTCAGGACATGCGGATCGAGGCCGAGGATTCCGTAGTGCTGGATGAGCTTCAATATCAGAGACAGGAAAAACGCGACCTTGATATTGTCGTTATCCGGTATCCGCGCATTTCGAATTTTACGGATTTTGATGCGCTTCGCTGGGAGCAGGATGTCGTCGTTCGCTTCGTCCAATCGGTGGATGAGCTCGGCACGCCGGACGTCATCATTTTGCCCGGTACGAAGGATACGATCAGCGATTTGGGATTCATCCGGGATCGGGGCCTGGCGGAGGCGATTTTAAGGTTGACGCAGACGCGGGATGTGCAGCTGGTTGGCATCTGCGGAGGATATCAAATGCTGGGCGAGCGGTTATCGGATCCGCATGCGGTGGAAGGCAGCGCACGGGAAGCGGCGGGACTTGGACTGCTGCCGATGCGGACAGCTTTTTCAAAGCAAAAAAAGACCGTTCGCGTAAGAGGGGATTTGTCACAGGAACATCCTCTGAAGCTCGTTTTATCGGATACGAAGGCTATTTCGGCAATAGGGGCCTACGAAATCCATATGGGCGTCACCGAAAGGAGCACGGAGCCTGGCGGATCAGAACACCGAACGTTGTTTTCGATTGAAGCAGATTCGGGGGATTCTTTGGAAGCCGGAGAAGATATTCAAGCATATCCTGAAGGTTTAGCCACCGCCGATGGACGCATCTGGGGTTGTTATCTGCACGGCTTGTTTGACAACGATGCCTTTCGCAGGTCCTGGCTGAACGGCATTCGGATAAATAAGGGACTGGATGCCATTTGGGAAACGTTCCAAGCGGAAGAACGCAAACTCGCAGAATACGACCGTGTGGCGGACATCGTGCGGAATCATGTGGATATGGAGAAGATTTATGAAATCATCGGCTGTACGCACCGATAGCCATAAGGAATAGATCCTTTAGTTTGGGCGATAGTGAAGAGTAGGAGGATAACACCATGCGGGCGGCATGGTGTTATTTGCGTGGAGAACGCGAATGGATCAGGTGCTATTTTAGAAAAAAGTTGATTAATTATAGGATAGGGGGGTATACTAATTTCAGAAACGGATGATAAGTCATCTTACAACATATCCAAGTGAATGGAGTGATAGCGCATGTTGAATAAGAAGGGTACTGTGCTAACCTTAACGAGCATACTTGCAATTGGATTAATGACATCATGCGATAATGCGAAGCAGGCCCCGGATACAGGCGGCCACGGCGGGAACCATAATCAGGAAGCCGTAAATCCGGAAGAGAACGGGCACAGTGGGCACGGAGGCGGGCATGAGACGGCCTCGAACAACTACCAGGCTGAATTTACATGGAATGAACCGGCAAGCGCAGGCACCGAAACAGAGTTAACGATTCAGATCACGGACAACAACGGTGGACCCGTCCAGGAATTTGAAGTCAATCATGAGAAGCTGCTGCATTTGATCATCGTGAATCGCGATTTGTCATTTTTCAACCATATCCATCCCGATTACAAGGAGAACGGCGAGTTTACCGTGAACACCACGTTTCCCGCCGGCGGCGAATATAAATTGATTGCGGATTTCGTGCCGAAGGGCGCTGGAGGGAGCACGCTCAGCGAATGGGTTCAGGTGGAGGGAGAAGAAGGAGAAACTTCGGCCATTGAGCCTGACTCCAGCCTGATCAAACAAGTCAACGGCAAGGAAATCGAACTGAGCCTGAGCAATGCCTTATCGAATGAAGAGACCGTGCTCACCTATCATATTCAGGATGCGCAGACGAAGCAGGGAATCAGCAATCTGGAGCCTTACCTAGGCGCGGTCGGTCATGTTGTCATTTTGTCCGCAGACGCCGAGAAGTACATCCATGTGCATCCTCTTGACGAATCGAGCACTGGTCCTAAAGCGGAGTTTGCGACTACCTTTCCGCATAGCGGCATCTACAAAATCTGGGGACAATTTCAGCATCAAGGTGAAGTGGTAACCGTGCCTTTTGTTATTGAGATAAAATAATTGTCGTTTAAGGAGTGATCGACATGACAGAGCCATTGAAAATCTACACCATACCCACTTGCAGCGATTGCCATCATGCCAAGCGTTACTTCAAGGAGCAGCAGGTTCCGTACACGGAATTTGATTGCACGCAGAATCCGGAATATCCGGAAGAAGTGAGACGTCTGACTGGAAAACAGATCGTGCCTACGATCGTTATCGGCGACAACGTATTTATCGGATTTGCCGATAACTTTCAGGAAATCAGGGAATTGATTAAATAAGCAAGGTTCATGGATATAAAAAAAGAAGCATGGATCGGTCCTCGCCGGATGATCCATGCTTCATTTGTATGGAGGATAAGAATCGCTTCGCAGAGTTACCAAAGTTCGATGCAGGTCAGGTCGTACGTCGTCGCCAGTTCCTGCCGATGCCGATAATAGCTCTCTTCTTCCTGTTAAGACGATCGACGCTTACGGATCAGCTCAATCACGCTGGCGAAGTCGTCCCCGCCATAACCTTCCTCTACCCGTCGTTTCATCAGTTCGAAAATCGGCGCGAATGTTTCGGCGCTGACGCCCTGTGCCCTGCTGACCTCCCCGATGGTGTCGTGAGCTGCTTGCATCGCCAGGCTCGCATCCTTGGCGGTATAATCGCCGGTGTCGATCTGCTTCGCCATCTCAGGCAGAGTGGACATCATGGCCTGCAGAAAAGGCATCAGCAGCGAGGTCGTGAAGTCTGAAGCCTTCGCTCCTTCGGTGCCTGCAAGCGCCACGGCATGGATGAAACCGCCGAACATGCCGTACATGCCGCTTAGCAGTGCGAGGTCATTCAGCGGAGCGAGAGCTGGATCGGTCCCTAAATAGTGACTAGTACCTAAGCCTTCCAAAGCTTGTTTATATGTTTCGTAAGCTGTTTGTGAACCGCTGTAGAGTATTACGGCATGAGGCGTGGCGATCAGGGAAGGAACGGCCATGATGCCGCCATCCAGATATTCGGCGCCTTGGGTCCTCATCCAGGTCCCCATCGCGCGGGCCTCTTCGGGAGTGCCGGTTGTCAGATTTACGACAACCTTGCCGGAAAGCTTCTCCCTCATGGGTTCAAGAATATGGCGGGCGGCATCATAATCTAGTACGCACACAATCAAGAGGGGACTGGCGGCGATGGCATCCGCGATGTCCGTAGTGCCGGAGGCACCCAAGCCTACAAGTTCGGCGGCTTTTTCAGGCGTGCGGTTCCAGACGGTGGTGACATATCCGTTGCTCACGAAGGTGCGGGCCAGTTTGGAGCCCATGGCGCCTAATCCGATCACGGTTACCGGAGCAAGAATAGAGCCGTCCGACTGCGCATCGTCATGATGATTAACATTAGAAAATCTCTTTGGATTTGTATTCATCGGTATAACCCCTTTCTGGGTTTGGGATGATACCCATCCTAAAGTATGACACTAGTGATAATGTCAAGAGAGACGATGATCATGAAAATGGATGCTACACCTTATAAAACGTAAATAATCAGGCATTGCGCGTCTAGAATGTTCGTTTTCAAGAGTTTTTTAATGGTAATTCGAAGGTGTAAATAATCAGTAGCGATGTTATTATATGGATTGTGTCTTTTTGCAGCAAATTTTTCGTCCAAGCGCCGAGAGCCCATCATAGATTTTTGAAACGATTCCCAATATAATGCGTAACAATACTCACTGCTTTAGATGGAAGGGGTTGTCATCATGGATTATGGAATGAACGTTATTTTGTTTGAAAAAAGACCGGACGGTGAGCTGGTGCAGATTGAAGAGCGGGCATGGACGATGAACATGGTCGCTGCGCTGGAGCACGTGAATTATATCGTCGCGGGCGGCAGGGAATATGAAACGATCGAAGGCAGATTAAACGTGGACACGGGCAAACTGGAGCTTCTGCTCGTTCCGATGCGGAACGATTAATTCTGTCCGAAAGGAGACATCATCTTGAGTAATGAAAAAGACAAAAAAGACCAGCCCGCTTCCAAATGGCTGACGCCGGAAGGCAAACCGATTCGAGTCTTGTCAAGCTCGCTCGGCATCGCCTTGTTGGCGAATGCGTTTTTGGTGTCGGGCGCGGCAGCGAAGGATCTCGCTTCGGAAGCGGTTACCTCATCCGAAGAGCCGCAGCTGGTATCCTGGTCGACGGAAGAAGTAAAGAAGTATTTTGACAAGAACGTGGACTGGAACATCCCGTTCCCTAGCGCAGAAGAATTCGAGGAAGAGCCGGCGGAAGGAGCATCTGCAGGATCAGGCGGGGGAACGACGGTAATCAATAACTATGGCGGCTACAATTCCGGTTTCGGCTGGGATGATCTGCTGCTCTACCACATGCTGTTCAACAACGGCTCCTACTATTCCTCCAGCGGATGGTACAACAATCATCGCGGATATTACGCGAATAACGGCAAGCCTTACAAACCCCGCACGTATTCGAGCGGTACGTTCCAGAACAAACCGGTGGTGAACTCCAATGTCCGTCCCAAGACCTCAACGTCCTCTTCGGGCACGATAACGCGCCGCTCCACATCGTCCAAGTCCGGCGGCATTGGCGGCAATTCCAGCGGCTTCAGTTCCTCGGGTTCGAAATCCAGTTCCAGATCCGGCGGTTTTGGCGGATGAGCCGCGAAAGCGTGTTTACCGTTTCGGGACAGCCTGACCCCAATCGGGATGGGCGGGTATCGGAGCTCGCAGAGCTTGGCTTTACCTGGGCGAATTTGGAAGGGGAAGCCTACTGGATAGACCAAATCGTCACCATACGTCAAGAGACCTATCGCGAGCTGGAAGAAGCCGCTGCGGTACTGTGGGCGACGCTGGACAAAACCGTTCGTTACGTCCATCGCAACCATCATATTTACAGCTTGATCGGCATTCCGCCGATCCTGTGGCAGATGCTGGACGAATGTCCGCTGCCGGAGGAAGGGTTGATCAGCCGGTATGCCAGATTTGACTTTGCGATTGCCCATGACGGCAGCATCAAGCTGCTGGAGCTGAATGCGGACACACCCACAGGGTATGTTGAGGCTTCCATTGCAACGCCGTGGATGTGCGCTCAGGCCGGCGTCTATTCTCCCAATGAGCGGATGCAAGAGCTGGTGGCACAAGCGTGGGCGGCAGAGCGTCCGGATACGGCCGCATGCATTGCTTACGGCGAGCATCTGGAGGACTCCGGCACGATCGAAGCATTGGTCCGGCACAGCGGGCTGGATATCAAGCTGGTGGATTGCCTGGATCTATGGGTGGACGAAGGCATGCTGAAGGACGGCGAAGGCCGGGAGATTCACCGGATGTTTGCTCTTTATCCGAAGGAATGGATGTCCGTCGATGATGGCGGAGATGCGCTTGCCTATGCCATCGAGACGGGGCGACTCCAGCTGTTCAACTCGCCGCACAGCATTCTGCTGCAGTCCAAAGGCTTGCTGGCCGCCATGTGGGGCATGTATGAGCTGGGCCTATTGTTCGATGAGCAAGAACGCGAAGCGATCGTCAAATATATGCTGCCGACATACAACAAACCCGTGTTCTCCGGCAATTTCGTATCGAAGTCGATGTTCGGCCGAGAGGGTGGTTCTGTCAAACTGTACGACCAGACAGGACAGCTCGAGGTAGAGGATCAGGACGGATATGATACTAGCGTCATGTTTCCGACGGTCTATCAGAGGAGGGCCGAGCTGGCTCGCGTCGAGACGGCGGAAGGGGAATTTCATTTGCTGACGGGGTTGTTCGTCCTTAATGGTATCCCATGCGGATTGCTGGGACGGGCGGGCGGTTTGATTACGGGCAATTCGAGCCATTTTATCGCAATGGGAGTGAAATAAATGCAGTTGAAACAAGAGAAAAGGCAGCAAAGCGGTGCTCCGAAGGGAAAGAGGAAACCTCCGGTCGTCCTGGCGGTGCTTATCTTATCCCTTATGGTTTTAGCGCTGAGCGCATGCTCCGGCGGCAGCTCCACCGTGTTCCATACCGGATCGGAGGAAGTATCTTCGGCCTCTAGTCGCGTGCCTTGGGACTATCGCATCATTGAAGGGACCGTCGGCGATTTGATTGGCGGCGACATGACCGTCCTGCCGGATAACGAGCTCCTGCCTAACGATAACAACTATGCTACAGGGGACAAAGTTTGGACGCTGCAATTCATGGACGCCGAGCTGACCACGGATGCGAATCAGCGCAACGATATCCGGTTATCGTCCTGGCAGACCATTAAGTCGTTCAAGGATAAAAAGACGGCGGAATCGGATTTGGCCAACCTGAAAGTGACCGTCAAAACCGACGTGAAGCTGGTTGGGGTATATAAAACAACGTACAAAAAAGACACCAGGCATTTTGCCGTTGTTGAGCTGCCGACGGGCAACCGGATCAAGCAGCCGATCGACGAGAAGCGTTATGCCGCATTGGAGAAGAAGGACACGGTTGATGTTGTATTGGAGGAAGTGCATGATTTCGCCGATTACGACTTGGCCTATGCAAAATTTCGGGGGTGGGCGGATTGACGGTCGTCATTAATATTGTTATAAGTGTGATCTGTATTATCGTGCTTCAATTGCTGGGCATGCTGATTTTCAGCTGGATGACCCGGTTTAACGACATGGAAGAGCTGAAGAAAGGCAATGTCGCGGTTGGTCTGGCATTTGGCGGCAAGTTTATGGCAACGGCCATTATTTTGGGCATATCGGCATATACGAATTCATCGATATGGCATATGATACTGTGGTTTGCCGTTGGATATGTATGCTTGATCGTTGCCTATTGGGTATTCGAGCTGGCGACGCCGGGTCTTCGAATTTCCGAGCACCTGCAAAAGGGCAACGTAGCGATCGGCATCCTGCTGGCCATGGTGTTCATCGGCACAGCTTTTGCGATCAGCAGCCTGATCATTTAGGCCGATTTGCACCAATGGGGAGAGGAGCAGGAGCGTGCACTTTTTTCTGAGATTATCTTTGAAAATGATGCGTCTGCGTAAAACAACGATCAGCGTGATCGTGGTGCTGTTTGTGGTGCTTTGCTCGACCCTGGCATTCCTGCTGGAGCCGGAAACGTTTCACCATTGGTTTAACGCCCTTTACTGGGTGCTTACCACGATGGCCACCGTTGGTTATGGCGATTATTATGCAGCTACCGTGCCGGGCAAGATCTTAACGATATTCATCTATATCTTCGGTATCGGGCTGCTCAGTTTAGTGATCGGTAAAGTGATCGAATCGTTTGGAAGCATGCAGCGGCAGAGAGGAGCGGGCAGGTTGAATTTTAAGGGCAGCGGCCATGTCATCATTATCAATTGGAGCAAAAAAGCGATGTCCGCGATCGACGAGATTCTGTCGTATTCGCCGCAGTCCGAGATCGTGGTCATCGACGATTCCAGCCGGCATCCCGTGGAGCATCTCGAACAGGTGCATTTTGTAAGCGGCGATCCTGCATCGGATGACGTGCTGATGAGAGCCAACATTTTGGAGGCCAAGTCGGCCATTGTCTTCGCGGACGCCCGGATCGACGAATCGGCGCTGGTGGACGGCAAGTCGCTCCTGATTGTTTCCAGCATCGAGCGGATTGCGCCGGACGTACATACCACGGTGGAGATCATGCAGGAGAAGCATGTGCAGAATTTCCGCCACAATCAAGTAAACGAGTTTGTCCTCTCGCACGATGCCGTTTCCCGATTGGCGGTGCGGGCGGCGCTGCAGGAAGGAAACTCGGATGTGCTGATGCAGCTGCTCAGCCGCCAGCACGGCGACGATATTTACGAAGTGGCATTAAACCCCGCATGGAAGACCTACGGGGATGCATTTCAGGATCTGCTGCGGCAAGGAGCGACGCTGATCTCCGATCGCAGTGACCTCAGCATCAACCGCAAGCTCGATTTGCCGATTCCGCGGGATGCGAGGCTGTATGTGGTTTCGGACGAAGAGACCATTGACCGGATTTCCGGTAAGCTGGCTTGAGGGGCTGCGAACATTTCATTTAAAGACCATGCTGTCTCACATGAACGGGTGAGGCAGCATTTTTATTGCGAAGCTGCCAATTACGAATTGACGTTTCGAAATCATATGGGTTTATATGGCTGCTTGATCCAGGTGGTCGGGGTAAATCGACTGCTTGACCTGCTGAATTCTCGGAAATGACACTTGGGTCAGCGGTCGGATGTCGAGGGTAACAGCAATTGACTCCTCGTTTGAGGGCTGTCGGCAGCCAAAGTGTGGGACATCCGTCGCGGATGGATGGACATATTCCAAAGTAAAAACGCCCCTGTTTAAACAGTGGGCGTTTTTTCCTATGGGCTTCAGATCATGTCTCTTAGCATGTTCACACTACTCTTCTCCAGTGCCATGGGAAACAGCTTCACCTTGCCGGGAGCTAACGATCGAACCGCTTCATATACGGCATCAGAGGCATAAACCTGATCGGATTGCTCGATCCGCTGCAGCAGGTCTTCCCGATGATCCAGGCCGGCCATGCTGGCCCGGACCCCATCGATACCCGCTTCTTGAACACGGCTGGCCATCCACTGCGCACCTGCCTTCCCAAGGCAGACAAAACTGAGATGGCTGCCCGGTGTCAGCCGGGCAATATCAAGCAGGACCGACGTTTCCGCATTCGCTCCAATAACGAATGCTTTTTTGTCGTATTTGCTGCATAGGGCCTTGACTTCGGAATCATGATTAAGCGTCGTGACAATGAGGCTCGAATAGTCGAAAGCTTCGATCAGCGCTTGTTCTCCCGCCAACAAATCCTCCAGAAACACCGTTTTGACTTCCGCGCCCGTAATTTCCTCAATCGCTTTCTGATAGAAGGGAAAATCATGCCCTTTACATTCGATGAACAGAATTCGCCGCTCTGCGTTCAGGACAGGCTCCTGCAGCAGCGTATAGGCAAGGGATGCGGCAAAGAACTCGCTCGCCGGGATATGAAGGGAGCCTAGCTCCTCCGTCGTTCGCTCTGCGAGCTCATGCATCAGCTTTCTGCGATTTCGAAGCTCTTCTACCTGAGGGTTGTTCAGAACCTGCGTTCCTTTGCCTTTATGCATGGAGACGATCCCCTCGTCCTTCAGCTGATTGTACACCAAGTTTACGGTGTTGCGGTTCAGCCCGAGGTTGTCCGCGAGCGCGCCCGCCGGGGGCAGCATATCGAATGGTTCGATCTGTCCAATACCAATCAGCCACTTTAACTGTTCCTTGACTTGCGTGCTGACATTCATGGGAGCGTGCGGGTCGACTCGAAGCATGAGCTTGTGCGACATATCGAGACCTTCTTTCCTAGTCAACTAGTAATTTAACTTTACACAATAAACTGTAAATGTACAACAAAGGTATTGACATGTATAGTTTTAAATCGTTATTTTATATATAACTAAATAACTAGTTAATTATGAATATGGAGGATTTGTTATGAAGGATCAAGCTGATTCTTATTTGCAGAAAATGAAAGGGGGGGCTAGAAGTCCGTTGACCGTTCGTCCCATGAATCTCGCCGTTGGCTTTATCGGGGGTGCCGTTTCGATCGGCTTACTGGCCCTTCTCTCCGCGCTTGCAGGAAGTCCATGGATCATGGCGCCTTTTGGGGCGAGCTGCGTGCTGGCGTTTGCAGTCTGGGATGCGCCGTTATCACAACCAAGAAACCTGGTCGGAGGGCATCTTATTTCCACGCTTACGGGACTTGTAACGCTGGAGGTCCTGGGTGACGGAATATGGGCCATGGCGATCGGGGTGGGGGCCGCGATCAGCCTGATGGGAATGACCAAGACGACCCATCCTCCCGCCGGCGCAGACCCCTTGGTCGTTATTATGGCTGGCAGCGGCTGGTCATTCCTGTTCACGCCTGTGCTCGTCGGCTCGGTCATGATCGTGGTGGTGGCTCTGCTTGTCAATAATGCGGTAAAGGAACGAAGATATCCGACTTTTTGGTGGTGAAGGCAGTTTTTTCTTTGATGAATAAACGGTAATCATGGCAAGTTCTTCAAGCTCATATCGTCAACAACAGACCCGGACCGACAATGGACCGGGTCTGATTTATGTTGTCGCACCGCAGATTTGAACATTAGCCAAACTAATTTATATAACGCAATGAGGGGAAATCCAAACCGAAATCCCGAAAAATAGGCGATACTTACCACTTGATCCTGGTTATCAAATCTATAGAATATTACACAATCCCGGTACAGGACTCTATTCTCATTTTGTATAAAAGGTTAATATTGCCAAACCTTTACAGAATGCGGTTCTCAGCCGTTTTTTTATACGACTTTGGTATCAAATTTGTCATAACTATGGATAATGATGTAAAAATGACCGGAACTTTAGCAATTTTTTTGCGTTTAACATTACGATTCGCGAAAATTTTCTGAAAATATTCGTAAATCTCGCTGTATCTCACGGATGGGATGAAGTCGTTCGGTTCCAGCCTTGTCAGGGCAAACGCACGTTGGTTTCACACAACTAGCATCAGGCTGTGAAGTTGTCAACGAACAGGCAGGAAGGAGCAGCGATTTGATTTATCGGGGGAAAATTATGGAAGAAGTTTGTTTTACTTCTTTTTGACTACTATCGAGATCGGAAAAGTTGGTAAAGAAGGAATATGGTATCGGGAGCGCATCGGCTATAGAATGACGAGTATGGCTCAGTCGTCATATGTCGGTGCAGCAACAAGCATGTCAAAGAAAGGGCAGGTGAGCAACGAAGACGATGAGCAGGCGAAAATGGTGGGTGGTCGCAGCATTTTGCACTATAGTGCTTCTCTGCGGTGCCGCTGTAATCTTAGGATATCTACGGCCGTCATTAAAAACGTATGCGGATGCGGACGGCGTGAAAATGAAATTCAAAACAGAGGGAACCTCCTTTCTGGTATATGAGGATGAAGAGGTTTGGAAAGAGGTTTTTGCCAAGGGCGTGAACCTGGGCGCAACCGTACCCGGGCATTTTCCCGGCGAGCTGCCGGCCTCCGAGGAAGATTATCTGCGCTGGTTCAAACAGATCGATGAAATGGGAGCAAACGTCATTAGGGTCTACACGGTGCATAATCCGGTCTTTTATTCCGCGCTGGTGAAATACAACCGGGATAAGGGCGATGATCCCCTGTACTTCATGCAGGGCATTTGGTCGCCGGAGGAGCAGCTAATCGAGCGTCGGGATGCGTATGACGAAGAAATCGTCCAAACGTTTAAAGCGGAGATCTCGAAGGCTGTCGCAGCAGTTTACGGGGATATCAACGTTGAGCCCAAACATGGACAGTCGAGCGGCAAGTATAAGGTCAATGCGGGCAAGTACCTCATGGCCTGGCATGTGGGTACGGAATGGGACCCAGCCATGGTTGATAACACCAACAAGGTACATAAGGGTGTCCCTCAGTATAAGGGGTCCTATTTCTCGGGGACGGAGGACGCAAGTCCCTTCGAGAATTGGCTGGCATCTTTATTGGACTACACGGCTGCCGAAGAGCAGAAGTACGGGTGGCAGCATCCGATGACATTTACCAATTGGGTCACGACGGATGTGCTTGAGCATCCGGGGGAACCGCTGTTTGAAGAAGACCTGGTGTCCGTCGATGCAAGGCACGTCGAACCGGTGAACTGGGATGCGGGATATTTTGCGGCATACCATGTGTACCCGTACTATCCGGATTTTTTCCGGACGGACAAAACATTGCAGACCCTCCCCGACGGGGACGGGGGCTACAACACGTACAAAGCTTATTTGCGAAAATTGAAGGCAGAATTCGAGGATATGCCGATCATGGTTACCGAGTACGGCGTGCCCTCCTCCATCGGTATTTCCCACCACGGTCCTGGAGGAAAGGACCAAGGGGGACATGACGAAGCGGAGCAAGGCCAAGTGAATGTCTCGCTGACTCAGGATATTTACGACGAAGGCTATTCCGGAGCGATTTTGTTCATGTGGCAGGACGAATGGTTCAAGAAAACATGGAATACGATGCCTTTTGAAATACCGGCAGACCGCCGGGCATTCTGGTTGAATGTGCTGACCAACGAAAAGATGTTCGGCGTTCTGGCAATGCAGCCGGGTAAAGCGGAACAAATTACGATCGACGGGGATTTGACCGACTGGGATAAGGTTCCTGAAGGGGAAGTCAAAACCTGGTCCGGTACGGCTCCGGGCGTAAAAAACATGAAATTGACGCATGACGAGGCTTATCTGTATATCGGCATGGAGCTGGACGAGGCATTCGATCCCGAACGTTCCAAACTCTTCATCGGAGCGGACACCATCCCTGGCGGCGATATACCGAAGAAAGAGCTGGCGGGACGAACGCTCACCGGCGGGGCTTTGGAAACGTTGATTCAGGTAGGCCAAGAGGACGAATCCCAGGTAACCATAGCGCCATCTTACGATTTCCACAGCCGGCTGTACGGCAAGGAAGGCTATTGGATGCTGCCGGGAGAGGAAGCCAAGGGAACGAAGGACGATCCCGTCGTACCGGGCGGCTCGTTCCATTCCTGGAAGCTGGCCATCAGCCTGCTGATGAATCCGCCGGACACCCGATTCTCCCATCCGTTCGTGGATGAAACGGTGGGAACGCTGAAACGGGGAACCAGCGATCCGGAATCTCCGGATTTCAACTCTCTTACGGCATGGCAGTATCAAGACCGCTTCGTCGAGATGAGGATTCCGTGGATGCTGCTGGGATTCGGAGATCCGAGCTCGCTGCAGGTGCTGGACTACAGTCCGCTTCAAGACAAGCGCACGTTCAGCACGACCACGGCGGACGGTATCCGGCTGGTTCCATGGATTACTGAAAGATCCGAGAACACCGGCAAACCAGCTTCAGGATCGGAGCAGTCCATTAATCTGTCGGACATCGAGCCTTATACATGGGAGCTGTGGGAAGCAACCCAATACAGCGAACGCTTGAAGCAAAGCTATTACGATATGCAGGAAATATTCACGCGTCTCCCTGAAACGGGGCGGCAGCCAGATGCTAAATAAAAGGAGGAGCCATCGGAGATGTTTTCAAATTTAGAAATGGCATACGTCTTTGTCTATGTATGCCTCGGCCTGATTGCAGCCGGCATTATCCTGTTGTTCCAAATGAAGATCAAGCATAATGCCATACAAAGAGAAACGGAACGATTTACGGAAAAACACCATGATTACTTTGTGTATGTGCAGAGTCATCTGCATGATGATACGACGCTGGAGCTGCCGCCAGGCAAATTGACGTCGGCCGAACGCCGGGTCATTCAAGCCAAGTTTATGGAGTGGATCGAGCAATTCAAAGGCGACGCCAGAGAGAAGCTCCTGCGTTTGTGCCGGGACGCCGGGTTTGTGGAACAGGAAATTCGGGCATTATCCAGCATGAGGAAAGACCGCCGTATTGAAGCGGTCTACCGCCTCGGCGGGATGCGGGCGGAAGAGGCCGTTCCGCAGCTCCAGCAGCTGATGAACCGGACGAAATACGGTCCGATGACCATCATCATTGCGCGGGCAATTGCCAAGAGCGCGGTTTCGTCCCAGCAGATTCGGGAAATGTTGTCCAAGCTGCTGTCTTACGATAAAGCCATTCACCATATGGCTGCCGATATTTTGCTGGAGACCCGGCTGGATTCGGCCAGCCTCATGCGCAAGCTACTGGACGATCCCGATCCCGGGCTAGTCAAGGTTTCGCTTGTTGCCATGTGGGGACAGGCCATTCCGGCAGTCGTGCCGGCACTCGACCGATTGGTCGGATCCGAGGAGAAGGACGTGCGTGCCGAGGCCGTCAAGCTGTATCTTGGCTCGAACCCGGCCCTGAAGGATGACACCATTGCGGCGCTCATGAATGATCATGAGTGGGAAGTGCGGGCGGCAGCGGCGAAAGCGCTCGGACGGCTTCATGCCGCAGGCAGCATTCCGCTCCTGGCTTCAGCCCTGAAGGACGAGAATTGGCATGTGCGGAACAACAGCGCGGAGAGTCTTGCCATGTTGGGAGAACAAGGCTTCGAGACCTTGTGCCAAGCCGCGCTCACAGGAGAAGGTCCAGCCAGGGAAACGGCCCTGTACCGGATCGAACGGATCATGTCCAACGAAGGCGAATACGAGCAGGTCGAGCAAATGGTGGCATTTAATAAAAGAAAACTGGTGTACGATCGTTATTTCGGCGTTCAAACGAACAAACGGATCGGCACGGTTGCAGGAGTAGGAGGAGATTACACTGCTTAGAGATATCCTGCTCACTTACGGGATGGTGGCGATTTATTACGTCATGATCGTTAGCGCGCTTTATTTTGTAATTCTGATGTTTTCTTTCAGAAATATTAAGGATATTTTCAGACGCGCGACGTATTCGAAATACAATACGCTTTCGGGCTCGGAATTGGTACCATCGGTATCCTTGCTGGTCCCGGCCTATAACGAAGAGCTGACGATCGCGGAGAATGTCCGCTGCCTCATGACGCTGAACTATCCAACCTACGAGGTCATCGTCATCAATGACGGATCCTCCGACGAAACGCTGAAGGTGCTGATTGAGGAGTATGGGTTGACACTGCTGCCCAATCCGGAGATCCGCGGCAACATCAGCACGAACAAGGTGCGGGGCATTTATTATAATCCGCAGTACCCGCAGCTATACCTCATTGACAAGGAGAACGGCGGTAAGGCGGATTCCTTGAACGCGGGCATCAACTTGTCCCGTTATCCGCTGATTTCTTCCATCGATGCGGATTCATTGCTGGAGAAGGATGCGCTGATCCGGATGGCCCGGATGTACATGGAGAATCCCGAGGAGACGGTGGCGATCGGCGGCGACGTCCGGATTGCCAATGGCTGCGTGATTGAGAACGGTGAGGTTAAGGACGTATCCTTGCCGCGCCGGATGTGGCCGATGTTTCAATCGATTGAATATTTGAAAGCTTTTCTGGGGGGCCGAATCGGGTGGAGCCATTTCAACGGGCTCATCATCGTCTCCGGGGCCTTCGGCTTGTTCCGGAAAGACTATGTCATTGCGGTTGGCGGCTATCGCGGCGGTTACCCCGGTGAAGATATGAACATCATTATCAAGCTGCACCGCTATATGCTGGAAAATAAAATCAAATACCGCGTTTCCTTTTGTCCTGAAGCGGTGTGCTGGACGCAGGCGCCGGACAGCTACAACATTTTGTCCAATCAGCGCAAGCGCTGGGGACGCGGAAACTTGAAGAACATGATCGAGAACCGGGATATGGTGTTCAATCCGAAATATAAAGTCATGGGCTTGTTGACAATGCCCTACAACGTTATTTTCGAAGCGCTAAACCCTTACTTCAGAATTACGGGCCTTCTGGCTCTGCTTGGATATGTTTTGCTGGATATGACAAATTGGCATGTGCTGGTCGTGTTCGGGCTCGTCAATTTCTTAAGCGGGTACCTGCTCAGCGTGGGAGCCCTTATCCTGGAGGAGATGGCCTTCCGCCGGTATACCAAATTGTCCGATCTGGTGAAAATGCTCCTCTTCTCTGCGCTCAAGTTCGTGGGTTACCATCAGCTGGGCGTGCTGTGGAGAGTACAGGGACATATTCAATATTTGCAAAACAACAATTCATGGGGCACCATGACCCGGCAGAGCTGGAAAGATAAGAACGAGGCGGCTTGACTTCAAGGCCCGGTTCAAATGCAGCACCAAAATATAAAGAGAGGTGGGACTTACTGTTATGTCTCAATCGGCAACATTGCAACGCGTGCAGGCCGTCGATTTTTACGGCCGCGTGGAGGAGGAAGTGAGAGAACATCCCAATGGAACAGCATTGCTGTTTCTGTACTGTGCTGGCAATCCGTCCGGGACGGAGGCTGAGCTGGCGGAGGTCCAAAGCTTTGTGGACCAGCTGTCCGGCGTAAACGGCGAGGTTCTGCACGACGCCAATACCGGCGTATCGGCCGTTACCCTGCCTGGCTACACGCTGGATGCCGCCCATTATCAGGCACTGCTCCTGAAGCAGCATCTGCAGGGCCGTTTCGAGCAAGCGGACCCGCGTATTACGCTTGCAGCGCTTACGGAAGCGCCGCCTCGGCAGACGTTGAAGCAGATGGCGGAAACCGCCAGGCTCAGCACCTCTTCGGATATTCATATATTCACGCAGGAGGAAGCGGATAGCGGCCAAAACCGCATTCTCATCGTGGACCAAGATGCCACGGTGAGGGAATTTTTACAGATTCGCTTGGCCATGCAGGGTTACGAAACGCTGGAAGCGGTGGATGGCTTGGAGGCACTGGAGCTCATCCCGAAATGGGAGCCGGATCTTGTCCTGACCGAGCTGAACCTGCATGGCATCGACGGCCTGCCGTTCATTCATCATATCCAGCAGCTGGACGTGAAGGAGCCGCCGAAAATTGTCGTGTTAACCGAGAAGCGGGTTGAGCAAACCATCAGCCAATGTTTCCAAAACGGGGTCGATGACTACGTAACCAAACCGTTCTCGCCGGTGGAGCTGGATGCCCGCATCCGCCGCTGCCTTCATTAAACACATGGTTATTAAAGCTTTTAGTTAGATGAGAATTGTGGATTGATACGTGATTAGTTGAGCTGAAGAGGTTCTTTAATCGCAAGGAGAGAGTTCAACAAACAAGTCTGTCTTTTGGCCGACGAACAAAAGAAATAGACGAATAGACTATACATCCGATGGAGGTTGAATACTTGTGAATGAGGAATATGAAACTTTATTGAGTGCCATTGAAAATAAGAAAGCTGTACTGGGTGTTGTGGGACTAGGTTATGTAGGCTTGCCGCTGGCTGTGGAAATGGTGAAACAAGGATTTACGGTTATCGGCATCGATCTGGATTCCGACAAAATCGACCGCATTTACCGCGGCGAGTCCTATATTACGGACATCTCGTCCGAAGAGCTTGCGGCATGCATGGAGACCGGACGCTTTAAGCCGACAACGGATTACAGCATGATCGCCGTCATTGACGCGGTCAGTATCTGTGTGCCGACGCCGCTCAGCGAGAATCAGGACCCGGATACTTCCTACATTACAATGGTAGTCGATCAGCTCAAACGGTTCATGAAGCCTAATCTGTTAATTACGCTGGAGAGCACGACGTATCCGGGAACCACGGAGGAACTGATTCAACACCCGATCGAGAAGCTCGGTTACAAGGTCGGCCAGGACTTCTATCTGTGCTTCTCGCCGGAACGGGTCGATCCGTCCAACAGCCGCTTTAATACGCGGAACACGCCGAAGGTGATCGGCGGAACGACGGATGCCTGCCTGAAGCTGGGCGAAGCGCTGTACAAGCAGTACGTGGAGACGGTTGTACCCGTCAGCAATCCGAAAGTTGCGGAAATGTCCAAGCTGCTGGAGAATACGTTCCGCAGCGTGAATATCGCCTTCGTCAACGAGATGGCGATGATGTGCGACCGTATGGGCATCGATGTATGGGAAGTGATCAATGCGGCGGCCACCAAGCCGTTCGGTTTCATGCCGTTCTATCCGGGGCCAGGCATCGGCGGCCACTGCATCCCGCTGGATCCCATGTACTTATCGTGGAAGGCCAAGGGCTTCCGCTTTTACAGCAAATTCATTGAGCTGGCACAATCCACCAATGACAATATGCCTTACTACGTGATCAACAAAACCGCGACGATTCTGAATGAATATGCCAAATCGATCAAGCGCTCCAATATCCTGCTGCTAGGCATGGCCTACAAACCGGACATCAGCGATTTGCGCGAATCCCCGGGCCTTGAAGTTTACGAACAGTTCAAGGAGAACGGCGCTTATGTGGATTACTACGATCCGTATGCCAACAGTTTCGTGGATAAGCAAGGCGGGACGATTCGCAGCGTGGAGTATGATCTCGCGAAATTCAGCCGGTACGATTGCATCGTCCTCATTACGAACCACAGCAATCTGGATTATCATTCGATCGCTTCCGCCGGCGTGCCGATCTTGGACACGCGGAATGCATTTAAAGCGTATGCCGAGCCTCATATTTACAAGATCGGCCATTCCGTTCAGCATGTGCCTGAGCCGGGCGAGGCTGTCTTGATCTGATGAAATGGACGAGAAGACTGAGGCATATCGATGCAAAAGCGAAGTGGATCATCCTGGCTGCCGGCATCTGTCTTTTGCTGCTGATCCTTATTCTTCTTCCGTCAGGCAAGGTGAATCAAAACAAAGCTACCTGGCTGTGGGATGCAAGTCTGATCCGGAGTGAAACGGAGGAGATTGTAGCCTTTAGCCGCAGGGAAGGCATTACAACGATCTTTTTGCAAATTCAACAAGAGGTTACGGACGAGGAGTACCGCCATTTCGTGGCTGCGGCACATCGGCAGGGCATCAGCGTCCATGCTTTGAACGGCCACCCCGACTGGGCTTATGAGGAAGGCCGGCAAAAAGGGATGGACCTGCTGGCCTGGCTGGAAGAGTACAACCAGGCTTCCGCCCCCGAGGAGAAATTCGAGGGCGTGCAGTTCGATGTGGAGCCTTACGTGCTTCGCAGGTGGGATCGCGAACAGGAACAGGTGGTGGAAGAATGGAGCGCCAACACGGAAGTCTGGGTCCAGGAGGCCAAGCGTCAGGGTCTCCCGTTCAGTGCCGCGGTTCCGTTCTGGCTTGATTCGATACCTGGACCGAGCCGAGCGGATACCGATTCGTTCAGCCGCTGGATGATCCAAAATACGGATGCGATTGCCGTTATGGCATACCGCGACAGCGGGGAGCAGATGTATGAATTGTCCAAGGAGGAGCTGGAGCAGGCCGACGAACTCGGCAAATCCGTGTGGATCGGCATGGAGCTCGGGGATACGGACGAAGGCGAGCATTTGACCTTTTATTCCAAGAGCGAGCAGGAGATGGAGGATGAAGCCCTGCGCGCCGCCAAGCTTGGCAGCGACCATTCCTCCTTCGCGGGATTGGCCGTCCATCATTATCAGGCCTGGGTCCACAAACGAACCGCGATGGGCGGGGAAGAGCGGTGATATTGCCATGATGGCCTGCCGCCTCTGCTCCGTGTTACAAGGAAACAACTTCATATCATTCACTCATTCAACGTACCTCCGAAGGTCTCCAAGAGACTTTCGGGGGTATTTTTTTGTCCAAGGAAGGGAAGAGGAATCGGGCCTGCGCAGTATTGTCTAGAAATTGTAGAGAACCGAATTCTATAATGGGAAACATTGAGCGGCAGGCAGAGGAACATGCTTTGAGACAAAAGGCGAATATTGACATAAGATGGGTGACGATTCCTAAGCTCTTAAATCATTGATTTTTGAAAAAAGGTGGAATTTTATGAATTTTTTCAAAAAAGCATAGCAATTACGTCAGGTTGGTGTTAAATTCTAATGGTTTGTTCAGGAGGGGCTCTAGAATAAGCCCTGTTTGAAATATTAAAGGAGTATTCAAATGAAGAGAGTTTCTAGTAGTAACCGAGTGTTTTGCATGTTTACCCGAATGACCGCTTTGCTGGCGATCCTGGCGTTGATGGGCGGCTGCGGTTTTTTTGGCGGTAAAGCAGCCTCCAGCGATGAGGCGGGAGGTCCGATAGCGCCTGCTCAAAAGGTGGAGCGGTATACGGGGGAGAAGAGCAGGGAAATTCCGTACGTGTACACGGCCAGGAAGGAATTGGCGCTTACCTTTAACGGCATGGGCGATAAAGCCACCATGACGGCACTGATCGATGAATTGGAAACATACGGAATCAAGGCGACCTTCTTTCTTCCGGGCATCCGAGTGGCGGAGGAGCCGGACATTGCGGGCGCGATCTTGGCCGGAGGCCATGAAATCGAGAACAATACGCTCAATCAGCTGGATATGAACAAGCTGGATTACGATCAGATCTATAAGGAGATCAAGCTGGCAAACGACGTTATTGAACGGGAGACCGGCGCCCAGCCCCGTTATGTCCGGACGCGTTCGGGCGATTACCCGGAAGATGTGCCGCTGGCGGCAGCGCATCTTGGAATGAAGGCTGTTGTCAGCTATAACATCAATCCGAAGGACCGCGATATGCAGAGTGCCGAAGCTATCGGAGAATACGTGGCGAGGTTCGTCTCCAGAGGGGGCATCATCTCCATGAACACCGACGTCAATCCGGAAGTGGTCTCTTCCATAAAATACATTGCCAAGGCCGTGGACGATATCGGATATCGGCTGGTTACGCTGGATGAGCTGGTGCAGAACGGGGGCGAGCGAAAGCCGCTCGAGCAAATTCCGGGATATGACGCAGCCCGCATCAATCCGGATTATCAACGGGCGAAGTATGAGCTGGTTTATCAAGTCGATACCGACAAAAAAGAAGTCGCCCTGACGTTTGACGATTTCGGAAGCGACAAAACGGTGACCCGCATACTCGATATTTTGGCCGAGCATGATGTCAAAGCGACCTTCTTCCTGCGGGCCAAAGGCGTGGAAAGCAATCCGAATTTGGCGCGGGCGATGGTGGAGGGCGGGCATGACGTGGCCAACCATTCCTACAGCCATCCCGTCGTTACATCGCTGACGCCCGAAGAGCTTCAGCAGGATGTCGTCAAGGCGCATCAGGTCATTACCGAAGCCATCCAGCAGCAGCCTGTCATGCTGTTTCGTCCGCCGACCGGCGTGGTCGACGATAAACGGGCCAAAGCGTTGGCGGCAGTCGGTTACCCGGTGATTGCCATGTACGACGTGACGACGCTGGATTGGGACATTTCCAATAGTGCCGACGATATTGTGAACGGGGTTATGACCAAGACGCGGCCGGGAAGCGTCATCTTGCTGCATATGCTGGATGACATTCATACCATTGAGGCGCTGCCCCGCGTGCTGGAAGGCCTCAAGGATAAGGGATACACGTTTGTAAAAATGGCGGACATGATGCAGTTGCAGGACTAGGCCGCAATGGAGATGGAGTAAAATGGAATTATTTGAAAACATGCTGGACCGCGTGGATAAATTGGCGGTCGTCGGACTGGGTTATGTCGGACTGCCGCTGGCGGTCGCGTTCTCGAAAAGGCTGGATGTCATCGGCTTTGATCTGAGCGAGGCGAAGGTGTCTCAGTATCGCAGCGGATTCGATGCTACCGGTGAGATCGGAGATGCTTTGCTTGCGGGCAGTGCGGCCGATTTCACCTCGGATCCGGACAAGCTGAAGGAGGCTAGCTGCTTTATCGTGGCCGTTCCGACACCCGTAAAAAGCGGCAATGTGCCGGACCTGAAATTCGTGCGGAATGCCAGCCGCTTGGTCGGCCGCGCCTTGAAGCGGGGAGCGGTGGTTGTCTATGAGTCAACGGTCTATCCGGGGGTTACGGAGGAAGTCTGCATTCCGATTCTCGAAGAGGAGTCGGGCCTGCGCCTGGGCGAGGATTTCAAGGTGGGGTATTCCCCGGAACGGATTAACCCCGGAGACCAGGTCCACCGGCTGGAGACCATCGTGAAAATCGTATCCGGCAATGATCCGGAGGCGCTGGAGACGGTTGCCAGACTGTATGAGCTGATTATCGAGGCAGGCGTTCACCGGGCGGAAACCATTAGGGTGGCGGAAGCGGCAAAGGTCATCGAGAACGCACAGCGCGACATTAACATTGCCTTTATGAACGAGCTTTCGATGCTGTTCAACCAGATGGACATCGATACGAATGCCGTGCTGCGCGCAGCGGGAACGAAATGGAACTTCCTCCCGTTCCGCCCGGGTCTCGTCGGCGGGCATTGCATCGGAATCGACCCGTATTATCTGACGTATAAGGCCGAGGATACGGGGTATCATTCCAAGATTATTTTGGCAGGACGGCATATCAATGACGGAATGGGAAAATACGTCGCCCAGCACGTCATTAAACTTGCGATTCGCCAAGGGATAGATCTGATGAAGGCGAAGGTGGCCGTCATGGGCCTTTCGTTCAAGGAGGATTGCCGGGATATCCGCAATTCCAAGGTCATCGATATTATTCGGGAGCTGCAGGATTACGGGATCCGGCCGATGGTGGCTGACCCGCACGTAGACCCGAAGCAGGCTTATGAGGAATACGGCATCGAGCTGTCGGACATGAGCGAGCTGAACGGAATCCAGATTGCGGTTGTGGCGGTCGCTCACCGGGAGTTCAAGCAGCTCGGGATTGCGGCATTCAAGGACATGTTCAGTTCTGAACAGGCGAAGCTTCTGATCGACGTGAAGGGAGCTTATCCAAAAACCGAATGCGAAGCCCATGGCTTTCATTATTGGAGTTTGTAAGATAACGATGGGAGAAGGCAATGAGGATTATAAAAAGAAAGCAACCGAAGAGCACCAAGGAAGTTCTAACGCTTCCGCGCACGGACAGACGGACTCTTTCCTATGTGCCCGATCCGGAGCAGATCCGGATGAATGCGGACCGAAGAGGCAACCGGGCGCAGAAGCCCGGGGAGGATTTGTCCAGCTCTGACTACGTCAACAAGCTGCGGATGCTCAGCCTGCGTTACGAGGCGGATTTTGAAGTTTTGCTTGTCCCGAACGGGAAAAAGAAAAAAGCCGGGATTAAGGGCGTGGCTGCCGATATTTCGGCCACGGGCCTTCTGCTCAGGCTGCCGGAAGCCTCTTCAAGCCTCGAAGTCGGCGACAAAGTGAAGGCACGATTCCGCATCCCGCCGGGGGCTATGCCCGAGGGCTTCGAATCGGCCGTCAGGATCGATGCAGCCGTTGTTCGCAGAGCCTCGAATTCGACCGAAGCCGGCGAAGAGCATCTGCTTGCCTTGGAGTTCGAGAAACCGCTCACGGATTATTTTCAGCGCAAACGGTGGGGGTATTCCGTATATTCCGCCAGCGCCTTGCTGTTCATGGCGGTGCTCTTCATCATGCTGATGCGGGCGGAGAGCATCATTTATTTCAAATACAACATGGTGCTGTATTTGTACAGCCTGATCGCGGCCCTGTTTCTGCTGACGCGCTACCTGTTCGGAGCATTGTACCGCGATGTGCCGATCAATCCGGATTATACGCCGGGAGTATCCATTATCATCCCCTGTTTCAATGAAGCGGAATGGATCAAACGCACGATACTCAGCTGCATGAACCAGGACTATCCCGTAGACAAGCTGGAGGTCATTGTGGTGGATGACCGATCGACGGACCAGTCGGTACAGCAGATCCAAGACATGATCGAGTTGATTCATTCCGAGGCGGAGCGTTACGCTACCCGGGAGCGCTTGTCCTATATGGTGCTGCCCGAGAATGCGGGCAAACGGGCCGCTCTGGTCAAAGGCGTCGAGATGGCCAAGCATGATTTGGTGGTCTTCGTGGATTCGGACAGCTTCCTGGATCCGACGGCGATTCGTCACCTCGTCCAGCCCTTTCAGGATCCCAAGATGGGCGGCGTTGCCGGAAGGACGGACGTCGAGAACAAATATACCAATAACATGACGAAGCTGCAGACCGTCCGTTATTATATCGCCTTTCGGATCATGAAAGCGGCAGAGTCCTGGTTTGACAGCGTGACCTGCCTGTCGGGTCCCTTATCCTGCTATCGGAAAGAGCTGATCGTGCAGCATGCGGACGCTTGGCTGAACCAGAAGTTTCTGGGCAGGCCCGCCACCTTCGGAGACGACCGGAGCATGACGAACTTTATTTTGAAAACGCATCGTACCGCTTACCAGGATTCTGCCATTTGCTCGACGATCGTGCCTTCGCAGATGAAGGTGTTTCTGAAGCAGCAGATGCGGTGGAAGCGCTCCTGGCTGCGCGAATCGCTGCGGGCTGGAAGTTTCATATGGCGCAAAGAGCCGTTTATGGCGTTGTTTTTTTACATAGGCCTGATCGTGCCGATTGCCGCGCCTGTCGTGGTTGCCTACAACCTCATGTACGTGCCGATCGTTCACGGCATTTTCCCGGGGACCTTCCTGATGGGATTGCTGCTGATGGCGCTGCTGATGAGCCTGGCCCACCTGCTGTTCCGGAAGAGCAGATTATGGGTGTTCGGCTTCGTATTCTGCCTCTTCTATGAATTCGTCCTGTTATGGCAGATGCCGGTGGCTTGGTTTACCTTCTGGAAATCGACGTGGGGGACGCGGGAAACGCCGCAGGATATCGAAGCCAGGGAGAAGAAGGAAGCCCGCAAGCGCAAAGGCAAAAAATTCGGATTACCGTTCTGATCGTGTCAAAGCGGTTGAAGTAAGGATTGAAGCGAGGATGACATATGGCTAAAAAACAAAAAACAGCCCTCAATGTTCGGCGAAAAAATCGCAGGAAAATCATCAAAGTAACGGCACAGGTCATGGTATTGGCCGTTGCAGCCGTCCTGTTGGCCAATGCGATTTTCGATTTTCGAACATATAAGGAGCCGGACAGATCCGCCTGGCGTCAGGATCAGGGCTTTATTGCCCTGTCCTATTTCGGGGTCGGCCGCTCCGGGACGTCCAAGCTCGTATCCAAGGCCCAGCTGGATTCCCAGCTGAAGGCCTTATACGAACAGGGCTATACGACGATTTCGCAGCAGGATATCATCGATTATTACAGCCATGGCAAGAAGCTGCCCGACAAGGCGCTGTACCTGTCCTTTGAAGACGGGCGGAATGATTCCGCGCTGTTCGCGCAGCCGCTGCTTGAAAAATATAATTATAAGGCTACCTTTCTGTCCTATGCCAATAAAATGGGCAACAGCGAACGGAAATTTCTGCAGCCGAAGGACATGCTGAAGATGACCCGCACCGGGTATTGGGAGCTTGGGACTAACGGCAACCGGCTGACCTATATCAATATTTTCGATGATGAGGGCCGTTATGTCGGCGTTAAAGACGAGCGTGAGCTGACGGTCAAATCCAACGTGGAATATTACAACCACTATTTGATGGATTTCATCCGCGACGAGAACATGATTCCGCTCGAGAACCGCGCCGAGATGGAAGAACGGATCCGGGCCGACTATGCGGCAATGGACAAGGTTTACACGGAATCGCTCGGTTACGTTCCGATCACGTATATGATCATGCACGCCAATGCGCTCGGCGGAGGAATGAATCAGCTTGTGGCGAATGCCAATACGGATCAGATTCGGAAGCTGTTCGGGATGAATTTCAACCGGGAAGGCGTTGCCTTCAATTCGAAGGATAGCGATCTGTATAATCTGACCCGGGTCCAGCCCGCGCCGTATTGGTCTACCAATCACCTGTTAATGAAGCTGCGTAAGGACCAAGGGCAGCCTATGCAGTTTGTACGGGGCGACACGGAGCAGGCTGACAAGTGGGAGCTGCTTGGCGGAGCGGCAGAATTTACGGATAACCGGATGGTGGTCACATCGCCCCCGTCCCAGGCAGGAAGCGTGTATTTGAAGGGCAGCGGGGAGCAAGACGTCACCGTCTCGGCCAAAGCGCTCGGCAATGTGGTGGGACGGCAGTCGGTTTATGTCCGTTACGACCGGACGAAGGGTTCTTATATCAGGCTTCTGCTGGAGAACAACCACGTGGTGGTGGAACAGAAGGTAGCGGGCCAAGCTCCCGAGGAGCTGTTCTCGTACGCCTTGCCGAAGGTAGCATGGGGCGAAGAGGATCTGCAATTCGATAAGGCTTCGGTCTATACAAAGGAGCAGACGCTGTCCGGAGACCGGGATGATGAGAATGAGTACCCTGTCAACATAATCGGAAATCGGTGGCTGGAGATTTCGGTGAAAGGCGATGCCCTGTCCGTGAGCGTTGATCGGCAGTTGCTTCTGGACCGGCAGCCTGTGGATGCATCGATCGGCGCAGGAGGCGTGGCGCTTGAATCGGAGTATCATGAGCAGAACGAAAAGGATGATATTTACGACGCCGTCTTCGAAGATGTCACGATTGTGTCGGAGCCACCGGGTGCCGAACGTAAGCTGCTGTTCACGAACAAGCCGTCCGGGCTTGCCGGTGTCCTGACCGGCGTACAGCGAAGCATGAACCGCGCGGTCGACTGGGCTGTCGAGACTTTCTAAAAATTGGGTAGCGTAGGGCGTGAACAACGAATGAAGAATCGCAGGAAGAAATGGGCGGCAGCAGCGGGGGTTGCGGTATTGTGTGCCGCCGTCTCCTTCTGGTGGTTGGAGGATCAAAAGAAGGAGCCATCGATGCTGCCTCAGCCGCTGCAGGCGCAAGTCAAGCTGTCTGCCTGGATTACGGATTGGCAGTGGGAGACGGGCATGACAGATTGGAAGCAGCTGGGTGGTGAGCTTGAAGAAATCAAGCTGTTTGCAGCCTATTTCAATCATAAAGACGAGCTTTACTTGACGTCGGATTTTCGGGAGGGGCTGCCAGCGTTCCTGGAGGCGTCCAAGGAAGGGGAGGCGGCTCGCGCAGTCCTGACGATCGTCAACGATCGTTTCCATCCCGATGGAACGGCCAAACAGAAGGATCCGGACCTGATATCCCGGCTCGTCGCTACTCCCGAAAGCCGCAGCCAACATATCAGGCAGATTTTGGACATGGCATCCCAGCACGGCTTCGACGGCGTGGAATTGGATTACGAGAAAGTCCGCAAGGAGGATGGGGCCAACCTCTCCGCACTGTACGAGGAGCTGTATGAGCGTCTCCGGGCGGAAGGCCTCTCGCTTCGAATCGTGCTGGAGCCGGGCGTATCCCTGTCATCGCTTAAGCTGCCGGAGGGGCCGGATTATGTCCTGATGGCATACAACCTGTACGGGGGGCATAGCGGACCCGGACCGAAGGCGGATTATGCCATGATCAAGGAGCTGGGGGGCAAACTGCGGCAGCTGCCGGGAGACCATGCCATCGCGCTGTCGGTTGGCGGGTTTGACTGGGCGGAGAATGGCAAGGCGGTCTCTTTAACGGAGAAGCGTGCGGTAGAGCTGGAGCGTGCCAGCCCGGACGAACCGAAGCGGGATCCGGACAGCGGGGCACTGCACTTCAAGTACACGGACGACGAAGGCATCGGGCATACCGTATGGTATGCGGACGGAACGACCCTTGCCGGATGGATGGATGCGGCGGGGGAGGCGGGCATTTCGAAGATTGCGATCTGGCGGCTCGGCGAAATGGAAGCAAATTCACTGCAGAAGTTGAGCGAGTTTCGACAGCAATCCCATCATGAATGATTTCGGTATAATCCAAAAGGACACCCCGAGCGGCTTCAATAAGAGGCCGCTCGGGGTGTCCTTTCACGTATAGGAACATTCGGGGGCAGTCCGCTCGTCATTCTGTCCGTCCCCAGCGGAGGGGGTCAATGAATGAGCTTCGAAGCTCTCGCTTTGCGGATCAGCCCGCTGCTGGCCCGGTTGATCGGCTTCTTGAGCGCGATCCCGATCACAAGCGCGATCGCCGCGAAGACCAGCATGAGCAGCATATCGCGGATGACGATATCCCACAGGATGCCGCCGACGGCTTCCCGCATCATGCTGATGGCATAGGTGAACGGCAAATACGGATGCAATGCCTGGAAGAACGGCGGCGTCATCTGGATCGGAAAGGTCCCGCCAGCGCCCGCCAGCTGCAGCACGAGCAGAACGATCGCCATCGCTTTTCCGACATTGCCGAATACGGACACCAGCGTGTAGACGATCAGCATGAAAACGCAGCTGATCAGCAGCGCAAACAGAATGAACCAGCCGGGGTTCACCACATAGGTTCCCAGCAAATAAATATCGCCCAGGGTAACGAACAGCGCCTGGAACAGGGCAATGGTCAGAAAGGTGAGATAGCGTCCGAAGTAAACCTCGAAGCTGCGGAAGCTTCTCTCCTCATCATGTACGTCAACGGAGAGCAGGGAAACGAGCAGCAGTGCGCCTACCCACAAGGACAAGGTCGTGAAGAAGGGCGACATCGCGGAGCCGTAGTTCGGGATGGGGTACAGGCGATTCTCTTCCAGCGTAACCGGCTCGGCAAAAAACTGGCTCTCGAGCTCGAAATTGTTTTGGAGAAGATCGATGATCTCTTGAATATCCCCTTCCGCTTCCATCTCGCGCAGCCGGTTGGCCAGCTGCGTAATCCGAAGCTCCGCCTCCGGCAGACGATTTTGGGCGAGCTGCACTTCTTCGCCTCCCACTTTGAGCCCTTTTCGGGCATCTTGGAGCAAACGCTGGATGTCGGGGACGCCGGCAAGCGCCTGGGTCAATTCCTTCTGAACGCGCTTGGCCGTACCTGCGCCCTTGGTGAAGGCCTTGCTTATCGCCGGGCCGATTTCGCTGTCGTACCGGCTTAGCAGCGCGTCGGTCAGCCCCGTCATGTCATCGGTCAGCTTCTTCAGCTTGTCGATGGAATCCGCAGGTGCTTCCTCCCCCCGTTCCACGGCTTGGGCGATGGTTTGGAGCACGGCTTGAGCCGAGGTCCATCGTGCGGCAATGTCCTCGAGCTTAGCCGCCGCGGAAGCCGCCGCCGGGGAGATCGAGCCCAGCCGCTTGAACAATTGCCCCAGCCGGGCCGCAGCTTGCGCTGCGGTCTCAGCGCGCTCCTTCGCAGCGTTCAGGCGGCTGGCCAGCTCCTTCGGGTCGATGCCTTTTTGCCCTAGCGCGTCCAGCACTTGCGAAAGCGCTCCGGTGGCTGCACCCAGCACCTCCAAGTCCTGCCGCAGCGCAGGCTCCAGCGATTTTGAGGCCCCTGCGGCCTGATTTGCGAACTCCGCCAGCGCACCGGCCATTTCCTTGCCGTCCGTGGCAATCCCTTCAAGGCGGGGCAGAGCGGCATTGGCCTGCTCAACCAACCGGTTGGCCAGCTTGATATCCTGCTGGGCCGTGCTCACCGCCTCGTTGAGCTCGGGAAAGCTTTTTTCGAGCCGGAACAGCAAGCTTCGTACTTTGTTGATCGCAGGGAGCTGGTTCTCGATCTCGATCCCGAGCGTGTTGAAAATCTCGAAGATGGTGCCGTTGGCGGTTTTGATGAAATTTTTGCTGACTTCCTCCACGACGGCAGATGCCCCCTGGGCTGTCACCTTGGGCGAAATGGCGTTGATTTTCTCGTTCGTGTAATAGAGGATCTGAGCCTTGACGGGCTCATTGGTCAGCACGGTGCCGATCCGGGCGGAGAAGTTCTCCGGAATGACGATAGCGGCATAATCGGTGCCGCGCCGCACCCCCTGTATCGCATTCTCGCTGTCCTCCGTAAACCGCCACCCCAGCTTCTCATTGTGATGCAGGGACTCTACGATTTCTTTGCCCAGGTTAATGGGCTGGTCGCGAAGGGTGGTGCCTTTATCCAGGTTGGCAACGGCAATCGATACACCTGAGGTTTGGCCGTAGGGATCCCAGGAAGCTTCGATGTTAAACCAGGCATATAGAGAAGGTAGGAGGGCAAGACCCCCGATGATGACGGCTGCAGCCCAATTGCGGACGATTCTACGGATATCGGCAGAATATATATGGAAGATATTCTTCATGAGCGCTCCTGTCTTGTACGTAGTTGGAGCTAGTATGCCGCCAAATCCGTGCCAAGATACGAAACGAGCCGAGCCTTTATCTCTTCCTTAAGAGAGGGCCGATCGCAGAGCAGGCTGCCTTCATACCCGCGGCACAGATAATGCACCTGCAGCCCTTCCTCGGGGGTACGGCCCTGACTTTGAATCCGGATGCCGCGCCGCTTCATCTGCTGTTGAATGGACCAGGCGTGTGCCGAAATCCTTTTTTGGAGATACTGCAGATTTAAAATATAGATATCGGCCATTTTGAGCTTGAGGGTCTTGAGGATTCCAATATCCCGTTCGAGAACAGACTGAAGCAGGTCATGCAGCAGATAATCCTTGACCAGGGCTTCGTCTTCGACCGAAGGCGGAGGAGGAGTGGAAGGTTTCATCATAAGAGACACATCCCCGAACATGAAAAAATATAAGAACGCATGTTCTATTGTATACATGGTATGCCATCCTTATTCGGCCTGCAACCATTAATTTCTGGCATTTGTGATCACCTCAGGTGGAATCATGGCGGCATATCGTTTACACTCCTGATAACTGCATTTTTTCGGGAGGAGATTAACCATGATACTGCATAAAGGCGAAATATTGTTCCGGCAAGGGGATAGCGGGGATCATTTATATCACATTCGGAGCGGATTGTTTAAGGTGACCCGTCTGCATGCCAATGGCAATATGGTGCTTTTCAATATTCTATATCCAGGCGAAACGGTACCCCATCACTCGCTGATCAGCCCGAAGGAAACGCATGGAACCGCGATCGCGCTGATTCAGAGCGAAGTGGATGTGATATCGGCTGAAGCTTGGTATCGACAGCTTGAGGAGGATCCGCAAAAACCGCTCGAGGTTGCCAGATTGCTGCAGGAAAAGGTGAGGTTCATGCAGATGAGGCTGGATCACTTAACCGTGGGCGGCCCGGCGGAGCGGCTGGAGCTGCTGATTCAGTGGCTGGATGAGTATTCCCAAGGGATACATCTGACCGAATATTTGACTCAGGAAGAGATCGGACAGCTGATCGGGGTAAGAAGAGAAACGGTAAACCGGCTGCTGAGGGAGCAGGGCAAGCACGTTTAGCCCCTACCCCCTCGACGCCTGAACTGGCTTTATACATAGGTTTATAAAACCCTGTACGAGCATGCATGGACAGAGAAATGAGTCGAGGCACCCTTCGCGGCTGATCGATGCCGCCGGAAGGAGATACGGTTAACCTAATATTAACTTTCCAGCGTACCGGCCGGACCAAAGAATTCATAGTGGATCCGGTCAGCAGGCACCTCCATCGCTTTCAAATGGCCGTTCACGGCACGCATGAACGGAACCGGCCCGCAGAAATAGAAGTCGGCTTTCGGATCGACCGTTTTGCGAAGGAACTCCAGATCGATGTAGCCGGTTTGGTGGCAAGTGTCTTCCGTTTCCGGCTGTTCATAAATGACGTACGTGCTTAGCTGCGGATGCTTCGAGGCGAGTTCATCGATATGCAGCTTCATTGCATGCTGACTGCCGCATTTCGCCGCATGGATAAAGGTTACTTTCCGGTCAGGCTGATTCAGCAGCACGCATTCCAGCATAGCCACCATCGGAGTCAAACCGACGCCGCCGCTGATCAAGGCAAGCGGAAGATCGGAGTCCGTATCCAGCGTAAAGGTACCGGCCGGAGCCGTGACCTCGAGAACGGTCCCGACCTCTGCATGACGGTGCAGCCAGTTGGAGACGATGCCGGCAGGCTTTCCATCCAGCTCGTCTTCGCGTTTCACCGTAATTCTGTAGTAAGGATGTCCGGGTGCGGAAGAGAGGCTGTAATGACGATTATGATAATAGGCTTCGCCCTCAGGTTTTACCCGGAGCGTGATGTATTGGCCGGGTAGATAATCGGAAATTTCCCCGCCGTCCTGCGGTACCAGATAAAAGGAAGTAATGACGGAGCTTTCCTCCACCTTCCGGTCAATGACGAAATTACGGTATCCGCTCCAGCCGCCGGCTTTGTTTGCGGCTTGCTGGTACATATCCGCCTCGATGCCGATAAAGACATCGGCAATGACGCCATAAGCTTCGGCCCAAGCCTCGATAATTTCGGGCGTTGCGGCATCGCCAAGCACATCCTTCATGGCGCCGAGCAGCGTTTCGCCGACGATCGGATAGTGTTCCGGCAAGATGTTTAATGCCCGGTGCTTGTGTCCGATTTGTTTAACAACCGGGACGATGGCTTCAAGACGGTCGATATGGGCCGCAGCTGCGTATACGGCATTGGCTAGGGCAAAGGGCTGTTTTCCTTCCCTTTGATTCGCATGGTTGAATATGTTAAGAAGTTCCGGATGATGATGAAACAATTTTTGATAAAATGCGCTTGTGATTGCCGTGCCGTGGGTTTCCAGAACCGGCACGGTCGATTTAACGACCTCGATCGTACGTTGGCTTAACATGCAGACTCCCCCTTGATTCATATGATACCTTAGTCGAGTTGGTGTTCCCTTTAAGTATAGACAGGCGATGGAGCAGCTCTTGTGATTTAGATCACATCGGATTTAGCGAATATGTGAACAACATTTTTACGCGAAGGAGGTTCTTAAAGCTGGATTTTTTACATATTCCATATAGAGATTCCAATTCATTCTAGTAAGCTGTTTAGCTTGTATGCCAACTGTGTTATAATAATGTTAGCACTCTAACTAAAACGAGAAAGGATCAGGATACCATGTGTCCCCGAAGGACGAATCCCCAAAGGACGATTTGGAAACGTTATGATCTCTCATACACATAGCTTCCTTTGTAGAGCGAAGTCGGACGTCTGAAGACAAGGACGGTCTCTACGAAAGGATGGGAACTATGGTTCGAAGGATGAACTCCTCCAGGTTGCCTCAAGGTAGAGATTGGCCTATGTCTGACCAATCTACTACGACAAGAGGGATCCTGTATGAGGAAAAGACAAAACACATTTATCACCATGTCGGCGATGTTGTTCGGAACGTTTTTAATGGCTTTTACGTATTATCACATTAATTTTCACAATCATTTGACCGAAGGCGGCTTTGTCGGCCTTGCGCTGCTTGGCAAATATGCGCTTGATATTCCGCCAGCATTGAGTATGGTCCTTATGGACATACCGGTACTGCTGATTGCCTTGTTCATCAAGGGTCGGAAATTCATATTCAATACCGTTGTTGCGGCGAGCATGTTTACCTTGTTCTACGCATTGATCGAGCGGTATTCAACGCTGGTTATCGATCTGAATCATAACTTGCTGGCAGCCGCGCTGCTGTCCGGATTATTGACGGGCTTTGGAGCCGGCATCGTGCTCCGCTATGGCGGGGCGACAGGCGGCGACGACGTAATCTCCGTGCTGTTCAGCGAGTGGAGCGGGCTTAAGGTAGGGACGGTGTTTTTCCTGATGGATGCCGTAGTACTGCTATTATCGCTATTTTATATGCCATTGGTTGAAACCTTATATACTATATTAGCCGTATCGATTGCCGGGCAAGTGATCACCATCACAGTGACGTACGGTACCGAGAAAGCGGAAAAGAAACCGGTTCGGAAGGCGGTCCGTGCCCCAAGCACTCCGGTTACTCCGAAAACAGCGCAGCATACCGTTAGCGGCCGTTCATAATGCGGTCCCAATAAGAGAAGCTCACCCGCATGGTAGGGTGAGCTTCTTTCATGTGCTTTATACGCTTTACTTCTCGTCCTTGGGGTGGTTCTCGTCCCACTCCTGTGCCTTGGCGGTGGCGATGGCGATGGCACGTCCCTCGTCGTAGTCCTCCTCCAGCAAGGCATTGGCAATTTCCACGGCTTTATTCCTCACCCGCGGCTCCAGATTTTTCATGGATGGCGGATAATCATTTTTGCTCCAAGGCATGGTACGCTCCCTCCAATTCAACTGTTCATTGCATGTACTGTATATTACCCCGTGCAACCAAATTGAATAAACGGGTTCAACCGCACCCCATAAAAAGTGCATTGCCCCTTCAAGGGCAATGCACTTGGAAACTTGGATTTATTCGAACAGCTGCAAATACTCGCCGTAGCCTTCCTTCTGCATCTCTTCCTTCGGCACAAACCGGAGCGCAGCGGAATTGATGCAGTAACGGAGCCCGTTCGGTCCGGGTCCGTCGTCGAACACATGGCCGAGGTGAGAGTCGCCTTTTTTGCTTCGTACCTCGGTGCGGACCATCATGTGGGTGAGATCCATTTTTTCCTTGATGTTGTATTCGCGAATCGGACGGGTGAAGCTTGGCCATCCGCAGCCGGCGTCGTATTTGTCCGTAGAACTGAAGAGCGGCTCGCCGGACACGATATCGACGTAAATGCCTTCCCCATGATGGTCCCAATACTCATTGTGGAACGGGGGTTCGGTTGCGTTGTTCTGCGTCACTTCATATTGGATCGGCGTCAGGCGCTGCTTAAGCTCGGCGGTATCCACCGGCTCCGACCAGTGCTGTTCAATGAAATCCTCTCGACCGGAGCCTTTGCGATAGCGTTTGTAATGGCCCGGATTTTTCTTGTGGTAATCCTGATGGTATTCCTCGGCCTCATAGAAGGTGCTCGCCGGGATGATCGGCGTCACGATCGGTCCGTCGAAACGTCCGCTGGCAGCCACCGCCTGCTTGGATTGCTCCGCAAGCTCGCGCTGCTCCTCCGTATGGTAAAAAATAGCGGTCCGGTAGGATGTCCCGCGGTCATGGAATTGTCCGCCCTCATCCGTAGGATCGATTTGCTGCCAGAAAAGCTCGAGCAGCTTCTCATATGGGAAAACTTCCGGGTTATAGGTGATTTGAACGGCCTCATAATGGCCTGTGGTATCGGAGCACACCTCTTCATAGGTCGGATTTTCCTTGTGGCCGCCAGTATAACCGGAAACGACCTTCAGAATGCCCGGCAGCTCGTCAAAGGGAGAGACCATACACCAAAAGCAGCCTCCCGCAAAGGTAGCCAATTCGCTTGGGGTTGAACGATTATTCATCTATTATCCCTCCATCGTTTTAACAATATAAAATGTAAGTCTTATTGTTATTATAATCATTTTGGTCAAGGAAACCAAAATATTGCTCCGATTATGTCGTTCTCCCCTTATACCACCGGAAAGCGGCCATGAACAAAGCGGTTAGCAGCATAAGTCCTGCCGCAACAGCCGCGAAGATGACCGGATGATCGGCCAATCCGCTGCCAAGCCAGGCGTACAGGAGGATGGCTGGAATTTTGCCGATGGCGGAAGCGGCGGTGTACGTCCAGAATGGGATCGAGGCGACGCCGGCATATAGATTGACGGCCATTTGCGGTATCACGGGCAGCAGGCGGGCGAGCAGGATCGACTGAAAGGGGCGCCGTTCGACCGCGTTCGTAAACCTGTGTATGGCCGTGTATTTCCCAAGCAGCCGTCTGCCGGACTCCTGATATAAAGACCGCACAGCCGCATACAGGATGACGGCGGCGATCGTCGTTCCGAACCACGATATGGCGGCCGCCCAGACGGTGCCGTATGCATACCCGAGAATAGCGATGACCACTTTGTAGGGGGCAATGGGAAATAAGGCAAGCAGGGCTGCCAGCAGGATCATGAGGAAGAGCGGGGGATCGCTCTCCAGCCACTCCGTGATATCATGCCTGTATGAAAAAGCAAGTGCCAGTACTGCCGCATATAGGATGGGGATGATCCATCTCTTCATGTAGAATCCTCACTTTGCATCGTTGACCTGAATAGCACCATGATAGCAAAAAAACAGGCATGCTGCCCGTCTTTCGAAGACTCTCGCAATCGATACTATGGAAAAATTTGAATATACAAGCGATTTTTCGTATGTTATAATATGTCCAACCGAATAGTTCCCAAAGGGGAGTAGCTTCATAAGAAAACCTCGGTCGTGGCCTTATCAAGGATGAACAACCGCGACTTCAACGGTAGGTTTTCTTGCGATATAGAATTTCATGGGCTCTGCCGATGACTTATAAATTCTATATCGTAAGTAAAGTCGTCATTACGGGACTAACCATCCCCGGCTTTATTGGCAACGATGAGTTGTTTAGCGAGACCTTTGCCTGATTGTTTCATGATGAGGTGGAGGTCTATTTTTGCGCCCAAAAAACGCTGTAGACCCTACCGATGAAGGGAACAGCGTTTTTTTTGGTGGAGGACATCGGTAGGCGAAAGCCTAATCAGAACATGAAGAAAGGGTGGGGAATCATGGATTTGCTATCGATGGAATTTTGGACCGCGCTGCTGTCGATTGTCCTCATTGACCTCGTGCTGGCAGGCGATAATGCTATCGTTATCGGTCTCGCCGCTCGCAATGTCCAGAAAGAGGACCAGAAGAAGGTTATCCTGTGGGGAACCGTCGGTGCGATCATCATACGGATCGTAGCCACGCTGCTCGTTGTCCAGCTCTTGATGATCCCCGGCTTGCGCTTGATCGGCGGTATCGCGCTGCTGTGGATTGCCTACAAGCTGCTGGTCGATGAGAAGCAGCATGAAATTTCCGCGGGCAACCAAATGTGGGCTGCTATCCGTACGATCATCATCGCGGATGCCATGATGGGACTGGATAACGTTCTTGCCGTAGCAGGCGCTGCCGGTGAAAGCTTCATGCTGGTTATTGTCGGACTTGCGATTTCCGTTCCGATCATGGTGTGGGGCAGTACCATTATCCTGAAGCTGACGGATCGCTTCCCGATTATCATCACGATCGGCGCTGCGGTGTTAGCCTGGACCGCATCGAAGATGGTGGTGGAAGAGCCGATGATTCACGGCTGGTTCGCAAATGGCGTCGTGAAGTACGGGTTTGAGGTTATCGTCATTGCCATCGTCATCGGAATCGGAACCTGGATGAAGAAGAAGAATGAGCACAAAGCGAAGAGCAACCCGGTACAGGTAAAGATGGTTGACTAGTTTAAGACTTTGTCTGAACCGGAACCAAGCGGTATAATGTCTTCATGAACGAACAGAGCACATAACGCCCTGTTCGCATGAGGAGGAGTAAATGCATGGAATCTGCGGGAAAGTCCGTAGAAGAACGGATAGCGGAATCGTACCGTCAGGATGAGGATATGATGATCCTCGTGTTTGCCCAGTGGTGTGTGAATCACGGTCTGGATCCGGCTGAGCTGTACCGTAAAGCCTATCCGGATCAGCCGGACAATGAGCGGTTGACGCGCGTGCTTGAATTGACGGTGCCCAAAGAAGAGGCTGGGGAAATACCGGATCAGACCCTGCTTGGCGTCCTGTCGATGTTCGGTAATGAAGACTTGGCTATCGTTGTTGCCGAGGCAGCGGCCACCCTTGGTCCTGACAAGAAGTAACGGAATCATGGAATATCTTACATCCGATTCAAAGAAGAAGCGGGTCGATCAAGGAAAAACCTTGGTCGGCCCGCTTTTTTACAGTGGAGGTATGACCATTAATTGGAGGTTCGGCTGGACATGCGGAATTGCTTAGGCGAAACGCCGAATCGGGAACGGAAAACGCGGTGAAAATAAGTGTAGTTCGCAAAGCCGGAGGTTTCGGCGACATCCTCCAGGGAGAGGGGGCTGAAAACGATCCGTTCCTTTGCCATGCTCAGTCGCACGTCCATGGTGTACTGCATGATGGTGGTGCCGAACGCTTCCTTGAACAGATGGACTGCCCGGGAAACGCTGATGCCGACATGGCCGGCGACATCCTCCAGCTTGAACATGGAGGAGGCATTCTCCTCAATGTAGTTCTTCATGCGGTAGGCGAGATACGTCTTGGGGGTTGTTGACGGCTGCTCCGATAACAGGCGGTCCACCTCTAGGCACAGAATCCGCACGGTATAATCCGAAATCTCGGGATAAGGATCCGATACGCGCCGCTGCTCGAGCAGAATTTGCCGAAACAGGCTCAGGTAACGCTCCTCCAGCGGCACCCTGATTTTGGTCGGGCGTTTCTTGGAATTCCACCACGCGTCCGCCCAAGGCCCTTTGAAAAAAATATGATAATCGCCGCTTTCGATGGTCAATTCACCCAATGCGTTGTATTCGTCATCGATTCGAAGTTCATAAGGCTGTCCGGGCGTGAAGATCAACAGATCCCCTGCCTCGACGAGCGACAGCTTGCCGTCGATTTTGGCGCGGCATTTGCCGTCGGTCTGCCAACGCATCAAATAGGTGTCGAAACCGTCCGCCAGGGACATCTTGAAAGGTTTGCGATGAAATGAGAAATCCGCTGCTACGACTTGGTTGGAAAGATTTGAATCCATTGCTTAAGTCCCCTTTGAAGAATAAGAAAATAATGACCAGATTGTTCATGTTTTAATCATATTCTTCATTTTAAACGAAAGCATAAAAGAATACCATTGTACTAGTCCGAGCACATCTATTGGTTCAAGGAGTGACATCGATGAAAAAAATGAGAGCAGGTATAATTGGCTGCGGAACCATCAGCGGCGTATACTTCACGAACTTGAAAAACAGCCCTTGGGTTGAAATCGTGGCATGTGCCGATCTCATTCCGGACAACGCCCAAGCGAAAGCGGAAGAGTTCAACATCCCGAACGTATACACGGTTGAGGAGATGCTCGCACAGACGGATATTGAGTTTATTATTAATTTGACCATTCCGGCCAGCCACGCCAATGTCGATATCGCCTCCCTGGAAGCAGGCAAGCATGTCTACAGTGAAAAACCGCTGGCCATAACCCTTGACGAAGCCCGCCGCGTCCTGAATATCGCCGATCAGAAGGGGCTTCGCGTCGGCTGCGCACCGGATACGTTCCTAGGCTCCGGCGTACAGACGGCCAAAGCGGCCATTGAATCCGGGCTGATTGGCAGACCTGTTGCCGCAACGGCGTTTATGATGGGGGCAGGACCGGAAGCATGGCATCCCAATCCCGAATTTTTTTACGCGTCGGGCGGAGGTCCGATGATGGACATGGGACCTTATTATGTGTCGGCCCTGGTAGAGCTGCTGGGTCCCGCAAGCCGGATCAGCGCATCCACAGGCATCCAGATCCCGGACCGTTCCGTCGGCTCCGGCCCGCTTCAAGGAAAGCCGATCACGGTTCAGACGCCGACGCATTTGGCAGGGACGCTGGATTTTGAGAACGGTGCCATTGCAACCATGATTACCAGTTTCGATATCTTTGGCGGGTCCAATCTGCCCTGGATCGAAATCTACGGCACGCAGGGCAGCCTGAGTCTCGGCGATCCGAACTACTTCAACGGAGAAGTGAAGCTGCGCAAGCACGGCTCCGAGGAATGGGAATTGCTTGAGCCCGCCTTCGAATGCGGGAAGAACGAGCGGGGTCTGGGCATCCATGATATGATCCAATCGATTCATGAGCAGAAGGACCACCGCGTAAGCGGGCGCCTGGCTTATCACGTGCTGGAGATCATGCAGTCCTTTCAGCAGTCTTCGCTGGAGGGCAGGCATATCGTTCTGCAAAGCACGTACCGTTATGGCAAACTTCCGGCACCTCAGCAGGCCGAATCGGCTGAATAGGGAACTGGAAGCCTGGTCCATATTCTTGTAAACTGGTTATGAAGAACAGGCAAACCAGCTTCTGACGGATCTGGCAGAATGATGGGCTCTAGCCCGGCGATCCGCATGAAAGCGTTGCACTAATATTGGGACAGCTCCAATAAGATCAACAGTATGGGGAGGAAATGGACATGTCGAACACGTTGAAAATCGGAATTATCGGCTGCGGGGGAATCGCCAACGGCAAACATATGCCGAGCTTGAAGAAGCAGGCGCAGGCCGAATTGGTCGCTTTTTGCGACATCGTGGAAGAGCGTGCGCAGAAGGCAGCAGCCGAATACGGGGTTGAAGGCGCAAAAGTGTACACGGATTTCAGGGAATTGCTGAAAGACGGCAGCATTGACGTCATCCATGTATGTACGCCGAACGATTCGCACTCCGAAATCACGGTAGCATCCCTGGAAGCCGGCAAGCACGTGATGTGCGAGAAGCCGATGGCAAAAACGGTTTCCGAAGCACAGGCCATGCTGGACGCCGCAAAGCGCACAGGCAAAAAACTGACCATCGGTTATAACAACCGTTTCCGGGACGACAGCATGTATTTGAAGGGGATCTGCGAGGAAGGCGAGCTGGGCGAGATCTACTACGGTAAAGCCCTGGCCATCCGCCGCCGTGCCGTTCCGACCTGGGGCGTATTCCTTGACGAGGAGAAGCAAGGCGGAGGTCCGTTGATCGATATCGGAACCCATGCGCTGGATTTGACCTTGTGGCTGATGGACAATTACAAGCCGAAAAGCGTGCTGGGATCCACGTTCCATAAGCTGGGTCAGCGCGAGAATGCGGCGAATGCGTTCGGTCCGTGGGATCCGAAGGAATTCACGGTAGAGGATTCGGCATTCGGATTTATTACCATGGAGAACGGCGCTACGATCGTTCTGGAATCCAGCTGGGCGCTTAACGTCCTGGAGATCGGCGAAGCGAAAGCCGTTCTGGCGGGAACCGAAGGCGGAGCCGACATGAAAGACGGCTTGCGCATCAACGGCGAGAAAATGAGCAGACTGTATGAAACCAAAGTGGATCTGAACGCCGGCGGCGTAGCGTTCTATTCGGGCTCCAAGGAAAACGACTCGGACCGTGAAGCAAGAATGTGGCTTGAAGCGATCATAGAGGATAAGGATCCGGTCGTTAAGCCGGAGCAGGCGTTTGTGGTGACGCAAATCCTGGAAGCGATCTATGAATCGGCGAAGACGGGTAAAGCGGTTTATTTCGACAACTAAATCTTGCAATCAATGATGACTAAGCTAAACCAGGAGGTTATACAATGAAATTAGGCGTATTTATGGTATTGCTGAGTGGACGTAAACTGGAGGATGCTTTGGACTACGTGGCATCCAAGGGCCTTAAAGCAGTTGAAATCGGAACAGGCGGTTATCCCGGAAATGCACATTGCAACCCGGTCGAGCTGCTTGAGAATGAAACCGCGCTGAAAAACTTCAAAAACGCGGTGGAATCCCGCGGGCTGATCATTAGCGCACTGAGCTGCCACGGCAATCCGCTTCATCCGCAAAAGGCAATCGCAAAAGAATTCCATGACACATACGTAAAAACGGTGGAGCTTGCCGAGAAGCTTGAAGTACCTGTTGTCAACACATTCTCCGGCTGCCCAGGCGACCACGAGGATGCCAAATACCCGAACTGGCCGGTAGCGCCTTGGCCTAACGACTACCAAGAGATCCTGACTTGGCAGTGGGATAACAAGGTCATTCCTTATTGGACCGAGTGGGGTAAATTTGCGGCAGACCGCAATGTCAAAATCGGTTTGGAACTGCACGGCGGCTTCTCCGTTCACACGCCGGGCACGCTGCTCCGTTTGCGCGAAGCCGCAGGCGAAGTGATCGGTGCCAACCTGGATCCGAGCCACATGTGGTGGCAAGGGATTGACCCTGTTCAAGCGATTCAAATTTTGGGCCGCGAAGGAGCGATCCACCACTTCCATGCGAAGGATACTAGCATTGATCCGATTAACGTGAACAAACACGGTCTCACGGATATGCAGTCGTATGCGAACATGCTGGATCGCGCTTGGCAGTTCCGCAGCGTAGGTTACGGACACGATGTGAAGGAATGGGCGGATATGATGAGTGCTCTTCGCCTGGTTGGATATGACTATGTCGTGAGCATTGAACATGAAGACGGACTGATGTCCGTTGAAGAAGGCTTCTCCAAAGCGGTGCAAAACCTTCAGCAAGTGCTGATCGAAGAGCCGCTCGGAGAAATGTGGTGGGTCTAACAGCGTAGAGAATAACGAATAAGCAATTAGGGGGAACAGCAACATGCTTAACGTAACCATATGGAATGAATTCGTGCACGAGAAAATCCATGATGAGGTTCGGAGCGTTTATCCGACGGGCATTCACACAGCTTTGGCGGAGGGTCTGCAAAATCCGGATTTCATCATTAGAACGGCAACGCTCGACCAGCCGGAGCATGGATTGACGGACGATGTACTGGATTCAACCGATGTGCTGTTGTGGTGGGGGCATATGGCTCATGACCAGGTTAGTGACGAAATCGTAAGCAAGGTCGTAAAACGCGTGCAGGATGGTATGGGACTGATCGTTCTCCATTCCGGACATTTTTCCAAACCGTTCAAAGCTTTGATGGGCACGAGCTGCGATTTGAAGTGGCGCGAAGCAGGAGAACAGGAAATTATTTGGAGCGTGAATCCGACGCATCCGATTGCTGCGGGAATTACGGGACCGATCATCATCGAGCACGAGGAAATGTACGGGGAGTTCTTTGACATTCCGGCCCCTGATGAGCTGGTATTCGTCAGCAATTTCGAGGGCGGGGAAGTGTTCCGCAGCGGATGCACATTCAAACGCGGGCATGGGAACATTTTTTACTTCCGTCCGGGGCATGAGACCTATCCAACCTACTACAACCCCGAAGTGCTGAAAGTGATCTCCAATGCGATTAACTGGGCTCATTCTACGGCAGGCAAGCAAACGTTCGGCAACAGTCAGCCGGTTCGCGCGCTTCCCGTTTTAGTCTAAGCTATAAACAGCGCGTTATCCTAAGCATCAGCGAACGAGCCGTTCAAGGTACAGTCCTTGTTCGGCTCGTTTTTTTGGTATGTTGGGGCTGCTTTTTCGAAATGTTTTTGCTCAGCTGGGGATAGAATATACGTGAATATGGGGTATTGTATGATATAGGAGAGGGGGGCTGTACACATGAACGAAGTACAAAGCGCACCTGTAGATCCCGCAACCATCGCCATATGCCGGGCGAGGCTCGTCCATCAACCCGTTGAGGGCTTCCTGCTCGGAAGGGGAGTCCGCTTTGCGAAAATTATGTTCATCGGGGAAGCGCCCGGGGCTCATGAAGTTTTGGAAGGCAAACCTTTTGTAGGGCAGGCCGGACAAGAGATGAACGCGTACCTGGAACGTCTGAAACTGACGAGGGACCAGGTATATATTACCAGTTCCATGCGAAGCAGGCCCTACAAGGATAAAGTGCTCGTGAGGCCTTCGGGCGAGAATGTCATCAGCCGATCGAATCGCACGCCGACCAAGGCGGAAATTTTGGCGCATGCGCCTTTGCTTGATGAAGAGATCCGATGGGTGCGCCCGGACATCCTGGCACCAATGGGAAATACCGCGCTGCACCGGTTAATCGGAAGCCATGAAACGGTGACGTCGCTGCACGGCAAGCTGATGGAGGGACCGGTTCAGCAAGCGGCAGATCCGGAAAATCCCGGAGCAGGCTATGTGTTTTCACCGGAGACCTATAAGATATTCCCTCTGTTCCATCCAGCGGCGGTGCTGTATAATAGGAAATTATCCACTTTGATTGAGGACGATTTGGATATTTTGGCTCGGATATTAGGGGGATAAGCGCTGATTTTCTGGGAAAAAGGGGCTAGGAGGTTTTCAGCTTCTCGAAAATATGCTAAAATGAAACATACTTACAATTCGTAAGTTTTCTAGATTTCTGGGTAAGCTTATGAGTTTCTATAAACAAGGTGACTTCGTAAAGAGGTGAAGGGATATGGAAGTTACAAATGTTACGATGTGTCCCCGTTTCGAATCGGCCTTTTCTTTTCTGGGCAAACGGTGGAACGGCTTGATTATTCAAACGCTGATGAGCGGACCTAAGCGCTTTAAGGATATTTCGAATTTGATTCCGTCCATGAGCGATAAAATGCTCTCCGAGCGGATGAAGGATTTGGAATGCGAAGGCATACTGATTCGTCATGTCTATCCGGAAACTCCGGTACGTATTGAATATGAACTGACTGAAAAAGGCAAAGCACTGCGTCCGGTGATGGAGCAAATTTCATCCTGGGCAGAACAATGGGTCGACAGATGAGTCATCTTAAGACTCCCGTTGACGATTAAACCCTGGCATGAGATATCCTCATTTCAGGGTTTTTTTTCTAACCAGAATGGCTGATTTTTCGTTTCGTCCTGCAAAAATATCCGGACATGCACCAAGCTGACGCACCTTCTATATGATGTAATAATCCAGGCGGCATATCAAGGAGGCGAGCCCATGATCAAGCGAACGAATATCTCCCGGTTCCATTATGGACAAGAGGACATCTCAGAGCTTGAAAACGCTTCATTACAAGTGCTTCATATATTTGAGAAAACCAAGCGGGTGCTGAGCCAGTATGTACCGGAATCACTGTGGTCGGCCGTGTGTGGAACAAGCCCAGACGCTGTAGCATCCGTTAGCCAAGACGGCACCGCTCGGGTCGACATGTTCCAGAAATGGGTCAAGGCTCCCGGCGGATGGAAGTTCATTGGTTATGAAACCGAAACATTGAATTCGTCTTCCGAGCAGAATAAGGGACGGATGGGAAGATTCCTGCATATGATCATCTGGTCGCTCTACGAGAAAATCGTGATGCTGCATCCCTTCCTTGGCAGCGAAGCGTTCTTCGACGGGGAGGAGCTGGACGTGATCGCCCATTATTTTGTGCCTACGTATATTAGTGCCGTGCCTTTGGTGCAGCAAGGAAAAGCCTATAAGACCATTCAGGCCGGCATCGTACTGTACCAGGAGCATATCGAGGCGCCTGCCGTCATCATGCAGTCGGAAGGAGGCCTTTTGGAGGGGAACTGGATGACCGGGGTGAACCTGGATGCGGGGGGATTTGCCGGAATTCGTCCCTATTTAAAAGTGCCCGGCGGCGAACGAGCCTATATGGAAGCCGAAATCATATAGCAGGCCGTCTTTTTAGGATAACCTTGTTCCAATCGGACAGGGTTATTTGGTATTTTTATTTAAATTTTAAAGATCAATGTGAAATAAATCACAAAAATATATGCCTTTACACGATATAATTTACTTGTAAGCAGTGAAATACACGAGCACCAGATCACGTGTTGGGGAGGAATCAAACGATGTCCAATATAAAGAGAGAAAAGTTGGTTGTCATTGGCAACGGTATCGCAGGCATAAGCACGGTCGAGCAAATCATTAAATTGGGTGGGAAATTTGACATCACCGTCATTGGACAGGAGCCTCACCCGAACTACAATCGCATTATGCTGTCCTATGTGCTGGAAGGCAGTAAAACCTTGGACGACATCGTATTGAATGACTGGAAATGGTACGAGGACAATCAGATCACCCTGCATACGGGTGTGACCGTCACCGCCATCGACGGGGAGCGCAAGGTTGTAACGGCCGATAACGGATTGACGGTTCCTTATGACAAAGTGATTATAGCTACAGGTTCGAAGCCTTTTATATTGCCTGTACCGGGCAGTGACAAAGAGGGAGTTATCGGATTTCGAAACATCGCCGACTGCACGCAGATGCTTCAAGCCGCCAAGGCATACAAGAAAGCGGCCGTCATCGGAGGAGGGCTGCTGGGTCTGGAAGCTGCGAAGGGATTGGTCAGCCTGGGCATGGAGGTGACGGTGGTTCATCTCATGCAGGATTTGATGGAGAGCCAGCTGGATTCCATGGCATCGGGGATGCTGCAAAGGGAGCTGGAGCGGCAGGGGATCCGGTTCTTATTAGGCAAACAAACCACGGAAATCATGGGCGATGAGAGAGTCACGGGGCTGCGGTTCAAAGATGGAGATGAGCTTGAAGCGGAACTCGTGGTCATGGCCGTGGGTATCAGAGCGAACGTTGAAGCCGCCCACGCGAGCGGTATCGAAGTGAACCGGGGAATCGTAGTCAACGATTATCTTCAGACCTCCTGGCCGGATGTGTATGCGGTTGGCGAATGCTGCGAGCATCGGGGGGCATGCTACGGCCTGGTTGCGCCGTTGTTCGAGCAGGGACAGGTTCTTGCCAAGCATCTCTGCGGCTTGGACGGCCAGCCTTACGAGGGCAGCATCGTATCGACGAAACTGAAAATCAGCGGCGTTGATGTATTCTCCGCAGGAGAGTTCATGGAGCAGGCTGAGCACTCGGTGATCGTGGCGAAGGACGATTGGCGCAAGACTTATAAGAAAATCCTGCTGCGCGACAATATCATCGTCGGCGCGATATTGTTCGGAGATGTCAGCGATTCGGCCAGCCTTCAATCCATGATACGAAAAAAGACGGCCATGACCGAGGAGATCTATCATTCGATCATGGGCACCGAATGTGCAGGGAAAGGAAACGGCAAGGCCTTCTCGCTGGATAAGATGCCCGACGATGAAATCGTCTGCGGCTGCAACGGCGTAACCAAAAAGGCCATTGTGGATGCCGTGACGCTTCAAGGCCTCACGACGGTGGACGAAATCAAAGCTTGCACGGGAGCGACCCGTTCTTGCGGAGGCTGCAAGCCAGTCGTGGAGCAAATCCTTCAGAGCGTACTGGGCGATGGCTTTAAGACGGCAGGCAAACAAGGCATATGTCCTTGCACCACGCTCGACCGGGACGAAATCGTCGCCGAAATCAGCGCCAAGGGGCTGACCACGACGAAGGAAGTCATGCATGTGCTGAACTTCAGCAACCCTGAGGGCTGCTCCAAATGCCGTCCCGCCATCCATTATTATCTGGCCATGCTGAATCCGGTGACCCATCAGGAGGAGAGGGAGTCCCGCTTCGTCAACGAACGGATGAACGCCAACATTCAGAAAGACGGCACTTACACGGTAGTGCCAAGAATGTACGGCGGCGTTACCACGCCGGAGGATTTGAAGAAAATTGCGGACGTATCGCTTAAGTACAATGTTAAGGTCGTTAAGGTAACCGGCGGACAGCGACTGGATCTGATCGGCGTGAAGAAGGAAGATCTGCCAAGCGTATGGGAAGAGCTGGATATGCCGTCCGGTTATGCTTATGCCAAATCGCTGCGGACCGTCAAGACCTGCGTAGGCTCCCAATTCTGCCGCTTCGGCACGCAGGATTCGATGGGCATGGGTGCATTCCTCGAGGAGAAATTCGAGCGGCTGGACTTTCCGGCGAAGTTTAAAATGGCGGTCAACGGATGCCCGCGAAATTGTGCCGAATCGTGCACGAAGGACATCGGGATCGTCGGCAATGACGGCGGATGGGAGATATTCGTCGGAGGCAACGGCGGAACGAAGGCACGCCTGGCCGATTCGTTCTGTAAAGTGAAAACGGACGAGGAACTGATCGAGATCTGCGGCGCCTTAATGCAGTACTACCGTGAAACCGGCAAGTACCTCGAGAGAACGTCGGAATGGGTAGAGCGTCTGGGACTGGAACAAATCCGTGCGGCAGTCCTTGATGATGCTAAACAGCGTAAGGAGCTGGTGGAAAGAATAGAGCTGGCCCTGCAGCAAGTCGAAGATCCGTGGAAGAAAGTGCTGAACGACGATAAGCTGCGCAATACGCTGTTCCAGGACGCAAGACCGGTCGGCAGCAAGTAATCGAGGGGGAGAACGATTCCCCCCTTGGCTGCCGGATTATAGAGAGCTTATTGCTTGGATAGGAATCGAACAAGAGAAGTGGAGGCTGCGCATTATGGAAACCGGAACTTATATCACGGTAGGGAATGAACATGAATTTCTGTCGCAACTCGGAAGGGTGGTCCAGATCGGTGACCGGGAGATTGCCGTCTTCCGAACCTCGGATCATCAATGGTTTGCTCTCGAGAATAAAAGCCCGCACCCCAAAGGAGGTCCGTTAGCCGAAGCCATCGTATCCGGGCATTACATTTACGATCCGTTATACGATTGGAAAATCGAGCTTTCGACAGGGCTTGTGCAGGCTCCGGATAAGGGCCAAGTACGGATATATCCGGTTCGCGCCGTGGATGGAAAGGTTGAGGTAGGTGTATAAGGCCGTAATAAGCATCAACAGACGAAACCAAGAGGTGGTAACCCATGTTTAACAATGATGTGGAAGCCGTCGTCAATGCCGCGGTCGCGAAAAAAGAGCAGATGAACAACAACTTGCTGCGCTACATGGTATCGGCCATGCTGGCCGGTGCTTATGTCGGCATTGGGATCGTATTAATCTTTAAGCTGGGCGCGCCGCTGGCAGCCGCCGGTTCGCCTTTCCAGTCCCTCGTCATGGGAGCCGCATTCGGGATTGCGCTCACGTTGGTTGTGTTTGCCGGTTCAGAGCTGTTCACCGGAAATCATATGTTTTTTACGATAAGCACGTTATCCAAACGAACGACGATGGGGGACACGCTGAAGAACTGGGGCTTTGTGTTTATCGGCAATTTGGCGGGAGCGATCCTGCTCAGCTATCTGGTTTATGCTTCCGGCCTGTTCAAAGGGCTGCCGCCCGATCATCTCATCTTCACGGCAGCGGCCAAGAAAATGAACGATCCGTTCATGGAGCTGTTTTTTAGAGGCATATTATGTAACTGGCTTGTATGTCTGGCCCTGTGGATGGGAATTCGGGCCAAAGGAGAAACAACGAAACTGATTTTAATATGGTGGTGCCTGTTTGCCTTCATTGCGACAGGGTATGAGCATAGCGTAGCGAACATGTCGCTTCTGACGCTGGCGACGATATTGCCGGGACATCCCGAGACGGTATCCATCGGCGGCTGGATCAGCAACATGGTGCCGGTCACGCTGGGGAATATCATTGGCGGCGGGTTGTTTGTAGGCATGGCTTACTGGTTTATCTCTTCGGGAAAAGGGAACAAGCAAAAGTAGGCTATGATAGGCGGTGTTGCGGAGGAATTCCATCCTCCTAGTTCATTGTCGGATGAAGTCCAACCTGGTGAATAAACTTAAAGAAACCGTTCTTGGTTAATGGTCTGTCATTCGTCCATTTGCCAAGCAACGGTTTCTTTTTTTTGTATACAAATAGGAGGGCAATAGCACAAATAAGCTGTCCTCCTCAGTCATTGAACTGAAAGGACAGCCGTGAGAATCTTGCCTTCCAAATCGTTTACCGATGTTCCACCAGGTCAATCGCACCAAGCACCATATGAGCCAGTCCGAAGCCTAGAATACCGGTTGCAGCGAATTTATACCTGCTGCAAAGCAGAGCGGCACCCGAAGCAGAAACCACGGTTCCAAGAACAGCAGGAATCAAACCTTCACGCATGCTGAGCACTCCCTTTGATTTGGTTTGGAAAGACAAGGTTTATTGTAAGCAGATGCCCGTATATTATGCACCGAAGGGGCTTTAGGCGGATCAAATCCGGCAGATTTCGTTCGGACACAGCTCGCAGTGGCATATTTCCTGCAGCATCGGCAGATCTTTGATAACAATCATGCCGCCGGCATATTCGATGGCGTCCTTTTTGCGAAGGTCGCTCAGCATCCGGTTCACGCTTTCGCGGGTGGCCCCGATCATGTTCGAAAGATCGGTATGGGTAATCTTTTTGTTGATGAGAATGGTGCCATCCTCTTGATGCTGCCCGTAGGTATTGCCCAGACGAATCAGCGTCGACGTTAATGCGCCGGGCTTGCCGTACATCATGAGATCACGGAATTTGGTCTGCGTGATGCGGTGGTGTATACCCATCCACTTCATGAAATCAATCGCGAAGTCGCAATGCTGGCAGATCAACAGCTCCAGTTCCTTGTGCTCGATGACCCCGACTACGCTGTCCTCAAGCACCTCTGCCGAAAAACTGTGGTTGTTGCTGAAGAATGGATCGGCTTGCCCGACCATGTCTCCTGGATGGTACATATATAGAATAAGCTCTTTGCCTTCATCCGTCGATTTGGTTAATTTAATTCTTCCTTGTTTAACGAAGTACAGCTTGTCGGCGAAGTCGCCTTCCCAGAACAAATGCGATCCTTCAGGGAGTACCCTTTCCTTCATGGTAACCAGCAGACGGTTGCGGTTTTGTTCCGAGAAGCACTGCGTGTTCCCTAAGTTTTCGATTTCCATTACATGGTCTACAGTTTTCATGGTGGTATCCCCCAACATCCTAAAATTTGATCTGTTTAATCTTTAAATACATTATAACGTGAAAACATTCACTTGTGGGGCGGAACAAGAGGGAAATCATGGCGAATTTTCAAACATTGTGATCTCTTTCACTTGAAAGAGGGAAAAGACAGGTATAAATCACACAGAAAAGATAAATTTTAATATTGTGAAATATTTCACATGATTTAAGAAGCGTCTGTGTTACGATCGAAGCGTAGACAGAAAGAACATGAACCATGGGAGGATGAGAGATATGGCTGTGAGCAAAGGAACAACGGTTGAAGTGAAGGGACAAACGGCAGCAGAGTACATTCAAGGTCTGATCGACAAGGCGAATCGGGCAAAAGAAAAGTTTATGAAACTCGATCAGGAGCAAGTCGACGGAATTGTGCAGGCCATGGCCATGGCCGGACTTGAGAAGCACATGCAGCTGGCGAAAATGGCGGTTGAAGAAACGGGTCGCGGCGTGTATGAAGACAAAATCATCAAAAACCTGTTTGCCACGGAGTATATCCACAACAGCATCAAGTACGACAAAACGGTAGGTATCATCGAAGACAATGCCTATGACAGCTTCCAAAAAATTGCGGAGCCGATCGGGATCATCATGGGGATCACACCGGTAACCAATCCGACCTCGACTACCATATTCAAGGCGCTGATCTCCATCAAAACAAGAAACCCGATCATCTTCGGTTTCCATCCATCCGCGCAGGCATGCAGCAGGGAAGCCGCGCTCATCCTGCGGGACGCCGCCGTGAAACAAGGCGCTCCGGCCGACTGCATCCAGTGGATCGAGGCTCCTTCCATGGATAAAACCAATACACTCATGAACCATCCTGACGTTGCCTGCATTCTGGCTACGGGCGGATCGGCGATGGTCAAAGCAGCATACAGCTGCGGCAAGCCAGCCCTCGGCGTAGGTCCCGGCAACGTGCCGTGCTTCATCGAGAAGAGCGCGGACCTCGATCAAGCGGTGAACGACTTGATTCTATCCAAGACGTTTGATAACGGCATGATCTGCGCATCCGAGCAAGCCGTCATTATCGAAGAGCCGATCTATCATACCGTGAAGAAAAAAATGATCGCCAGCGGCTGTTATTTCGTGAACAAGGAAGAGCTGGCGAAGCTGACCGCGCATGCCATGGTAGCGGATAAATGCGCCGTCAATCCTACCATCGTCGGACAGCCGGCAGCCAAGATTGCCGAGGCTTGCGGCTTTGAGGTGCCGGAAAGCACCAAGATCCTAGTCGCCGAGCTAGAGGGAGTCGGTCCCGCTTATCCGTTGTCCGCCGAGAAGCTGAGCCCGGTGCTGGCTTGCTATAAAGTGAAAGACGCGGAAGAGGGCATCACGCGCGCCGAAGAGATGGTTGCTTTTGGCGGCATGGGCCACTCGTCGGTCATCCACTCGCACAATGAGGACGTCATTCTGAAATTCTCGGATCGCATGAAGACCTGCCGCATCCTGGTCAACCAGCCTTCCTCGCAAGGCGGCATCGGGGATATCTACAACACGAACCTGCCGTCGCTGACGCTCGGCTGCGGTTCGTATGGCCGGAATTCCACGTCGTCGAACGTGACGGCCGTCAATCTCATCAACGTGAAAAGGGTGAACCGCAGAACCGTGAATATGCAGTGGTTTAAAGTACCGGACAAAATATACTTTGAAAAAGGCTCGACGCAGTATCTCGCCAAAATGCCTGACATCACCCGCGTCGCGATCGTAACCGACCCCATGATGGTGAAGCTGGGATATGTGGAGCGGGTAGAGCATTACCTGCGTCAGCGCAGACTGCCGGTAGCCATCGAGGTGTTCTCGGAAGTCGAGCCGGATCCTTCGACAACGACAGTAGAACGGGGTACGGAGATGCTGGAACGGTTCCAGCCGGACTGCATCATCGCCCTCGGCGGCGGATCGCCGATGGATGCCGCAAAAGCGATGTGGCTGTTCTATGAATATCCGGATACGGACTTCAACAACCTGAAGCAAAAATTCATGGATATCCGCAAACGGGTCTATAAATATCCGAAGCTGGGACGGAAGGCGAAATTCGTAGCCATTCCGACAACGTCGGGAACGGGCTCGGAAGTAACTTCGTTCGCCGTCATCACGGACAAAGTGCAGGGAAATACCAAATACCCGCTGGCAGACTATGAGCTGACGCCGGACGTGGCGATCATCGATCCGGAATTCGTGTACACCTTGCCTAAAACGGCGGTGGCCGATACCGGCATGGACGTCCTGACGCATGCGATTGAAGCCTACGTATCGGTGATGGCTAGCGATTACACGGATGGGCTTGCCATCAAAGCCATCCAGCTGGTGTTCCAATATCTTGAGCAATCGGCGCTGACCGGCAACAAACTCGCCCGCGAGAAAATGCATAATGCTTCGACGCTTGCAGGCATGGCCTTTGCGAACGCGTTCCTGGGCATCAACCACAGTCTGGCGCATAAATGGGGCGGACAGTACCATACGGCGCACGGACGGACCAATGCCATACTGATGCCGCACGTCATTCGCTACAATGCCAAGAAGCCAACGAAATTCGCGGCATGGCCGAAATACACCCACTTTGTGGCCGATGAAAGATATGCCGAGATCGCACGGATTCTTGGACTGCCGGCAAGAACGACGGAGGAGGGCGTAAACAGCCTGATCGCCGCCATCCGCGAGCTGAACAGCAAGCTCGGCATCGAGGAATCGTTCCAGCAGCTTGGCATCGATCCTCAGGACTTCGAGAGAAACGTCGAGCATTTGGCGGACCGGGCTTTCGAAGATCAGTGCACGACCAGCAATCCGAAGCTGCCGCTGGTGACAGAGCTAGCAGAAGTATATCGCAACGCCTTCTATGGACGTTTCTAAACAGGAAAGGGGCAGAAGGCTGATCCTAAATTCCATTATAAATGGTGGTAGAAGCCAGGGGAGCCCGGAATCAGAGTGATAAAAATCACGGATAACCACAACTTTGTGATTATTATCACAGATGCTGCGGATCAACAGGACTACAATAAAGGTGTAGCAGAAAGCTGAATCTCAGATCTTTGATATAGAAGCTTGAAGGCACATGGCGGGGCAGAGATGCCATTGATCGTGAAAATAATCACATTTAAGATCTGAGATAGATCAATGTGTGGCCCCGCCAGTCCCTGCAAGCTGCAGCATAATCTAGGAGGGATTCAATATGTCGGTGATTGAAAAAGAAGTTGGCTGGAAAGGTTTTAAATCAGGTAAATGGACCAAGCGCATTGACGTTAACGATTTTATTGCAGAGAATATTACCCCTTATTATGGCTCTGATGATTTTTTGGCGGGACCTACGGACAACACCAAGGCACTGTGGGATATCGTATCGGATTTAACCAAGAAGGAACGGGATAACGGCGGGGTTTTGGACGTGGATGTCCATACGCCTTCCACCATCACCTCCCACCAGCCTGGCTACTTGGATAAAGATAAAGAACAGATCGTCGGCGTGCAGACCGATGAGCCGTTCAAACGCTCGATTCAGCCTTTCGGGGGCATCCGGATGATGATTGATGCGTGCAACGCATACGGCTTCGAAATGCCGCAGGCGGTAGTGGATATCTTCAACGGCATCCGCAAAACGCATAACCAGGGCGTATTTGATGCCTATACTCCGGAGATGAGAGCAGCGCGCAAGGCCGGGATTATTACGGGTCTTCCCGATGCATACGGCCGCGGCCGCATCATCGGCGACTACCGCAGAGTATCGTTATACGGGGTGGACGCGCTGATCCAGGACAAACTGAGAGAACTCGGCGAGCTTGAAGTGGACGCCATGGACGAGCCGGTGATCCGTCTGCGGGAAGAGCTGTCCGAACAAATGCGCGCCCTCAAGGAACTGAAAGAAATGGCCGGCATGCACGGCTTTGACATTTCCAAACCGGCGAATACGGCAAAGGAAGCATTCCAATGGCTGTATTTCGGTTATTTGGCCGCGATCAAGGAGCAAAACGGGGCTGCCATGTCGCTTGGCCGGGTATCCTCTTTCCTTGATATTTATATCCAGCGGGATTTGGCCGAAGGCGTGCTGACGGAAGAGACGGCCCAGGAGCTGGTGGACCATTTTGTCATGAAGCTGCGGATCGTGAAGTTCCTGCGTACGCCGGATTACAACGAGCTGTTCAGCGGCGATCCGACGTGGGTGACCGAATCCATCGGCGGCATGTCGTTGAACGGTGAAACGAGGGTAACGAAGAACAGCTTCCGTTTCCTGCACACCCTGTACAATCTGGGACCTGCGCCGGAACCGAACTTGACGGTACTGTGGTCGGAGAAGCTGCCGGAGGCCTTCAAAAAATACTGTTCGAAGGTATCGATCGAAACGAGCTCGATCCAATATGAGAATGACGATCTCATGCGTCCGATCTACGGGGACGATTACGGCATCGCCTGCTGCGTATCCGCCATGCGCATCGGGAAGCAGATGCAGTTCTTCGGAGCCAGAGCGAACCTGGCCAAAGCGCTGCTGTATGCAATCAACGGCGGGAAGGATGAGAAATCCGGCGCCCAGGTCGGACCGGAATATCCGGCGATCACCGCTGAGGTTCTGAGTTATGATGAGGTCATGAAGCGCTTCAAGCCGATGATGGAATGGCTCGCGAAGCTCTACATGAATACCCTCAACGTGATTCACTACATGCATGACAAATACAGCTACGAGCGGATTGAAATGGCGCTTCACGACCGCGATATCCTGCGGACGATGGCATGCGGCATAGCGGGCCTGTCGGTAGCAGCGGATTCGCTGAGCGCGATTAAATATGCGAAGGTGAAGCCGGTACGCAATGAGCAAGGGATTGCGGTGGATTTTGAAATCGAGGGCGATTTCCCATGCTACGGCAACAACGACGACCGCGTGGACGGCATCGCCGTTGAACTGGTCGAGGCCTTCATGAGCATGATCCGCAAGCACAAAGCCTACCGCGATGCCATGCCGACCCAGTCGGTGCTCACGATTACGTCGAACGTGGTATACGGCAAGAAGACAGGAACCACGCCGGATGGACGCAAAGCAGGCGAGCCGTTTGCACCGGGCGCAAACCCGATGCACGGACGCGATAAGAAGGGAGCCCTCGCTTCGCTGACTTCCGTGGCCAAGCTGCCTTATGAGGACAGTCTGGACGGCATCTCGAATACGTTCTCGATCGTCCCGAAAGCCCTGGGCAAAGAAAGCGACATTCGGGTAAACAATCTGGTTGCCATGCTGGACGGCTACTTTGGCAGCAAGGCCCACCATTTGAACGTGAACGTGTTTGACCGTGAGCAGCTGATCGATGCGATGGAGCATCCGGAGAATTATCCGCAGTTAACCATCCGGGTATCCGGCTATGCGGTCAACTTCGTCAAACTGACGCGCGAACAGCAGCTCGATGTCATTAACCGTACCTTCCACGGATCGATGTAAGGATGGAAGACAACCATAGCGGATACAGAAAGGATGACGCACCATGCTAAAAGGTCATGTACACTCCATAGAAACGTTCGGAACGGTGGACGGTCCGGGTATCCGCTTTGTGCTCTTCATGCAGGGCTGCCTCCTGAAGTGTCAATACTGCCACAACCCGGATACCTGGGGACTTCATGAAGGACATGAAATGACGGTGGATGACGTGCTGCGAGAGATTGAGCCTTATCTGAGCTACTACCGCTCATCGGGTGGAGGACTCACTGTTTCGGGCGGTGAGCCGACGCTGCAGTATCCTTTTGTCACGGAGCTGTTCAAGGAAGTGAAGCGCCGCTGGAATTTGCATACGACCCTGGACAGCAACGGGTATAACGAGCCGGATAAAATATCGGAATTGCTGGAGCATACCGACTTGGTCCTCCTTGATCTGAAGCATATCAACGACGAGAAGCACATCAAGCTGACAGGCAAGTCCAATGAAAGGACGCTGAAGACCGCCCGCTGGCTGTCCGACCATGGTCGGAACATGTGGATCCGGCACGTCTACGTGCCGGGCATCCATGACAGCGAGGACGATTTGGCGGCGCTCGGTCAATTCATCCGCACGCTGCGCGGCGTGGAAAAGTTCGAGATCCTGCCATACCATCAGATGGGCGTGTACAAATGGAAGGAGCTCGGCATGGCATACCCGTTGGAGGGCGTACCTTCACCGTCCGAGGAAGAAGTCGCACGCGCCTATCGGTTGATTGGCGAAATTTCCGAGAAATAGCCGTCGGTTCTGAACTCCGTTTAGTTGTATGATATGAAACACAATATGTTATTATTAATAACAATAACCTTTCCTCATTATGGAAGGGTTATTGTTTTTTGTAGAGGATATTATCCCTTGGATAGAAAAATATCGACCTATCGTAAAGTGGAATCGCTTTCTATAATGAAGATGTAAGGAAAGCGCCTATCAATATACAAACACTTCGGGAGGGTCAAAGACAATGAAGAAAAAGGGTCTGGCATTATTCATGTCGCTTTTGTTCGTCTCATCCACGCTTTTGTCTGCATGCGGCGGCGGTGACAAGGCGGCAGAAAAGCCGTCAGGCGGCTCGGAAGGAACGGTGAGCAATGAGCCGTTTGAAATCACCATTCGCCATACGCAAGTAGGCGAATCCAAGAAGTTCCGTCTCGCATTGCTGAACGATGTGGTCAGCAAAACCGAAGAAGCGGTGCCCGGGCTTAAAATCAAGCTGGACGCTGTAGACTCTGAAGTGAATCGTAAAGAGAAGCTGAGAGGCGAGATGGCTGCCGGCAAGCCGCCGGAAGTATTCGACGTATTCGGAAGCCCGGATGCAGGCGTATATTCCAAAGAAGGCTTGATGCTCGATTTGACCCCGATCTTGGATGAGCTCGGCATAAAGGACAAATTTACGACACTGGACCCGTTCACGCATGACGGCAAGATCTATGGATTGCCGATCGGCGGTTCCATCGAAGGTATTTTCTATAACAAGGATTACTTCGCCCAGAAAGGCCTCAGCGTACCGAAAACGTTGGCGGAACTTGAGCAGATCGCCGAAGCCATCAAGGCCGATGGCAAAATTCCGTTCGCGCAATCTTCCAAGGATGCATGGATTCCGCTCATGACCACGAATAACCTGTGGAGTTATTATGCAGGGGCGGAGGTAACTTACGGCTTCAAGACCGGGGAAACCAAATGGACCGATCCGAAAGTCGTGGAAGGCGTGAAGAAACATCAGGAATGGGTGGAGAAAGGGTACTTCAAAAAAGGCGAGCTCGGCTTTGAATACGCGGACATGAGAAATCAAATCATCACCGGGGAAGCCGTCATGATGATGGACGGATCATGGGCGAACTCCGTATTTAGAGATCCGGCCCAAGCGGGCGACATGGTCGGCAAGATCGGATATTTCAATTTGCCTCCGGTGAATGAAGGCGACCCTGTCATCGTCATGCAGGACGCGAACAACGGATACGGCTTCTCGGCGGCGGTAGCAGAGGATCCTCGCAAGCTTCAAGCGGTTAAAGAATTCATCAAAAATATGTGGACGGATGAAATGCAGCTGCGCGGGCTTAAGGAAGACGGAGTCCTGCCGGCGATGAAGATGGATCTGGAAACGATGAATTCCACGTCGGATGATCCGCTGATGCAGGATATTTTCAAAGGCGTCAGCGAAATCAACAAATCCTTCCCTGCCTTCGATGCGCTTGTTCAAGCCGACGTAAACACGGCGCTGAGCATGGGAATCCAGCAGGTGATCGGCGGCGAGCTCGATGCCGAGAAGATGCTGGAGAATGTTCAAGCAGCACAGGAAGCGGCTAATGCTTCAGAGGAATAACTAGAATTCCAGACGAAAGGGCACCACCCGCTAAAGGCATATGGGGGTGCCCTTTCGCCTAAACAACATCAGACATCAATACGGAGGTTACCATGAACAGAGCGCTGAGAAATCCTCTGATTTACATCGTTTTTGTGCTGCCGGCATTCTTGCTGTTTCTGGCTTTTTTCATATATCCCATCTTCACTGCGTTTGACAACAGCATTACGAGCTGGAACGGCATCTCCAAAGACGTGAAGTACATCGGGCTCGATAACTATGTGACCGCCCTGAATGACGGTGCCTTCTGGAAGGCGGTCCGAAACAATGTCTATTTCATACTTTTTTCCTGCTTGATCCAGGTTCCGATCATCGTGGTTTTCTCCCTGCTTATCGCCAACGTCAAGCGTTTGAAGGGGCTGTATAAAACAGCGGTTTTCGCACCTTCCATCATGTCGACGGCTGTCATCGGCATTTTGTGGGGATTCATCTACAATCCGGACTTTGGCCTGATGAATGAAATGTTGGGATTGGTTGGCATCGAGCCGATCTATTGGCTGTCGGATCGCAAATGGGCCATGATCGCCATCCTGATTACGAACGCTTGGCAATGGACCGGCTTTTACATTGTGATGGTGCTTGCCGCCATTCTGTCCATTCCCAAGGAGCTTGACGAGGCTGCGGCGATTGACGGAGCGACAGGCGTCCAAAGGGCTACCAAAATCACGCTTCCATTAATAATGCCAATTATCTCCGTTGTGATCATGCTTTCGATTGCGGGAGCCATGAAAGCCGCGGACATTATCCTGGTTATGACCAAGGGAGGGCCGGCCGGCTCCACCGACGTTATGGCAACATATATGATTCGATACGCGATCACGAGTTTCAAGCATGGCTTCGGCAATTCGATCGCCGTGTTGATTTTCCTCTTCACGATTATCGTAACGGTGCTCTACCAGGTGCTGATCGCCAGACGCAACGAAAGGATTGAATACTGATGAGGGCACTAAAGAAACTGATTCCGCACATTTTCCTGATGGCTTATTTGCTCGTCATCCTGTATCCATTCCTGTTCGTCCTGTTCTCATCCGTGAAGGTGGATAACCAGTCCATTGCAACGAACCCGTTTGGATTGCCAAGCACGTTGGTGTTTGATAACTACGTAAACGCTTGGGTGAGCGCCAAGATCAGCACGTATTTCTGGAACAGCTTATACATCGGCGTCCTGTCGGCCTGTCTATCGATCCTGTTTGCGGCAATGCTGGCTTTTGCCGTGACGCGGATGAGATACAACCGGATCAGCGCGATCATCTTTCAATGTATTTTGATCGGGATGCTGATCCCGAATAACTCTCTCTTGCTGCCGATATACGGCATCATGAGGCAGCTGGATATTCTGAATACGCATATGGCCCTGATTCTGCCCTATGTTGCCAATGCCATCCCGTTTTCTGTGATTATTTTGGCCGCCTTCATGCGGTCGCTGCCCGGTGAAATCGAGGAAGCCGCGGTCATAGACGGATTGAGGTCCGGAGGCTTGTTTGCTAGAATTATCTTACCTCTGACCGTTCCGGCTATCGTTACCGTTTTCATCATTAATTTTCTGGGTAACTGGAACGAATTCTTGCTTGCTAACTACTTCCTATCGAATGATGAACTGAGAACGCTGCCTGTCGGAATGGTCGGTTTCAGGGACGCTTACAATATGAACTACGCCCAGATGTCGGCGGGGATCGTATTCAGCGTGCTGCCGGTCCTTATCATCTATGCCGTTCTGCAAGAGAAAATCATAGAAGGCGTCACCGCAGGAAGCGTCAAGGGGTAATACAAGGAGCAGGAGCATGCGTATGAACTTGCGGAACAAACTATTCACGGCCTTTTTGGGGCTCATTATTATTCCGTTATTTGTGCTGGGCCTATTTACATTCTTTATTACCTACAACTCGATTGAGGAAAAGTACAGCCAGCAAGCCGAATATTCGCTAAAAGCGATCAGCTACAGCATTTTGAACGTGTTCAAGGAGATGGAGTACGTTACGGATAACGGGATTGCCACCTCCGTCTTCGCAATGGCGCTGAATGCCAAGGATCCCGATGCGCAGAACCTGATTAAGGAATCCAATGCGGATCAGCTGAAATTGAACGACAGGCAGCGAAGCTTTCGCAATCTTCTCTATAATCACCCTGCCATCAGTTATGCTTTTCTATATCATTTCAACAAAGAATCAGCACCCATTCCGATATTCAGTAAAGAGGATTTCAGGACACTGCCTTATGAGCAGTTTAAGAACAGTCCCTTATATGAAGAGGTTGTGAAGCTGAACGGGATTCCCAAATGGCTGGCTCCGCACGAATTTCCGGAATTGACGGGGGCGGATCCGGTGTTTACCCAGATCAGGCTGATTAAAGACGTCACGACGCTCCGCAAGCTGGGGATTCTCGTCGTCCAGATCAAGAGATGGGAGTTCGAAGAGATTTTCCGCAATCTGACGCTCCCTAACAACCTGCAGAACACCTCCTTCATGCTGGTCAACAATGAAGGCTTCATTCTGTTTGACCCGCAGAACGGCATGGATGGTCAAAATATCAGTCAATACATGAAGCGTGACGTTGAGTTTAAGCAAGGCTATCAAAGCTTTAAAGCCAAGTTTAACGGCAAAGAAAATATTGTTTCCATCTATCATCTGAACGATTATGGCTGGAACATCGTCTCGGTGACCGATTGGAACTCGCTGTCGCAAGAGGTAACTTCCTTTGCCAAGTGGTTTTTTGTCATCATGGGCATCTGTCTGGTTACCGCGATTGTGTTCAACCGCCTGTTCATGAACCGGATTACCGGCACGATTGCCGTCATCGTGCGGTTTATGCGCCGCGTGGAGGATGGGGATTTGAATGCCAGAGTGGAAGAGAAGGGTGAGGATGAGCTTCTGCTGCTGTCCAAAGGGTTCAACAATTTGATGAACCGGATCAACAATCTGTTCGCGCAGATCAAGAAGGAGCAAAGGCAGAAGACCGATGCGGAAATGCGTGTGCTGCAAGCACAGATCAAGCCGCACTTCCTGTTTAACACATTGGAATCGATCAATGTCCTTGCGGTCCAGAATGAAGGTCGCAAGGTCAGCGAGATGGTGTACCGGCTTGCCAGCATTTTGCGGATCAGCATACAGGACAAGGAAGAAATTACGCTGGATGAAGAAATCAAGCATCTTCAAAGTTATCTTGAAATCCAAAAGTTTCGGTTCGAGGATCTGTTCGAATACGAGATCGACGTGCCGAAAGAGCTTATGCACAGCCGCATCCTGAAGCTGACGCTGCAGCCCCTGGTGGAAAACAGCATCCAGCATGGCTTTGAGGGAATTTCCTATACGGGATGGATACGCATCTCTGCTTGGAAGGAGCTCGGCAATGTCGTAATCCGGGTGGAGGACAACGGACTCGGCATGACCTCTGAGCAGTTGTCCATGTTTGAGTATATGGTGTCCGAGGATGGCGTATCCGAACAGACGACGATGCAGAACCTGAAAGTAAACCAGGAACGGCGGGGACTTGGACTGCGAAGCGTGGCTGATCGGCTTAGAATTCAGTACGGTCCTTATTATGGGCTGTTCATATGCTCCAGCCGCCCCGGCGGCACCGTTATACAATGCGTCATACCCAATTATGACAGGGGGGAAGGGCATCATGCTGAAGGCATTATTGGTTGATGATGAGGCACCCATCCTGAACAATCTCAGCAAGGTTCTGCCTTGGGAAGAGATGGGCATGAAGGTGGTCGGACTTGCCCGCAGCGGGATGGAAGCGCTTGAAGTAGCGGATCAGTATAACCCGGATTTGATTCTGTGCGATATCCGGATGCCCGTCATGGACGGGCTGACCTTCATTACGAAGATCCGGGAGAAAGGAAGCCGGGCGGAAATCTTTTTGCTGACGGGTTATCAGGAATTTGAATATGCCCGTGAAGCGATCAAGCTGGGGGTTAAGGATTATATCAGCAAGCCGATTCATTACGGGGAGCTTGAGATGAAGATTCGGGAGATCGGGGAGGAAATCCGCAAGAAGAGGGCGAAAGAAAAGTATTATAGTACCGTTTCGCTGATCGACGAGGCTCCGAACCCCGAAGCCGTTAAGAAAACACCCGAGCAATTGGTATCGTCTGCCCTGGAGTACATCAACACCCACATGGGACAGGATTTGGGCATCGAGGAGCTTTCGGAGCATCTGGGCATCAGTTCCAGTTATTTCTGCTTGCTGTTCAAGAATCATGTCGGTCTTACCTTCGTGGAGTATTTGACGAGGCAGCGGATGGAGGCGGCCAAATTCCTGTTAGTGAACAGCGACAAGAACATTGCACAGATCGGTTCCTTTGTCGGTTATCATGAGCGGCGGTATTTTACCAAGGTATTTCAAAAGGCTACCGGCATGACGCCATCCGAATTCCGGGAAATGTCCGGAGAGCCGAGTCTCTGAGTCTTTGATGGGACGAAAGCAGGCAGATAATCATCAGGTCTTCTACTTCCGACTTGCGGGCGTCCTATAAATTGATAGAAAGTAGGTTTGGAATCAATGAAATGGACGGCAGCAGATTTAACGCTAGAGCAAAAGGTAGGACAAATGTTTATATGCGGCTTCAACGCATTGACGCCGAATGAGCATGCCAACATACTGATCGAACAATTTCAGGTGGGGGGCATCTGCTACTTCCGCCGGAACGTGAAGACGCTGCCTCAGCTTGCCGAGCTGTCAGCATCCCTGCAGCAGCTCGCTTCGGGAAGCCAACCGTTTCCGCTTCTGATCTCGATTGATCAGGAGGGCGGCATGGTCGCACGAATCGATCATGAAGGCATCAGCCGCATTCCGGGCAATATGGCGCTTGGAGCTGCGGGCAGCGCAGAGGATGCCTACAGGGTGGCGCAAATCGGGGCGCGCGAATTGCGTTCGCTCGGCGTGAACATGAACTTCGCGCCTTGCCTCGACGTCAACAACAATCCGCGCAACCCGGTTATCGGCGTGCGCTCCTTCGGCGAAGATCCCCATGCCGTTGCCGAGCTCGGGACTGCGGCGATTAAGGGTTATCAGGAAGAAGGAGTGTCCGCTACGGCCAAGCACTTCCCGGGACATGGCGACACCAGCGTCGACTCCCATCTGGGGCGGGCATCGGTACCGCATGATTTGGAACGGCTCCGCAGCGTTGAACTGCTCCCTTTCGCACAAGCGATCAAGGACGGCGTCGATGCCATCATGACGGCTCACGTCAGTTTCCCGGCGATTGAGCCGAGTGATCTGCCTGCAACGCTTTCCCATGCTGTATTAACGGGGCTGTTGAGGGAGGAAATGGGCTTCGAAGGTTTGATCGTGACGGATTGCCTCGAGATGCATGCGATCTCCAAGGAGTACGGCATTCCGGAAGGCGCGATACGCGCGATCGAAGCAGGGGCGGACTGCGTGCTGGTCAGCCATACGGTGTCGGAGCAGACGGCGGCGATTACGGCGGTCATCGAGGCTGTCCGCGGCGGGAGACTCCCGGTTGAGCTGATCGACAAAGCCGTTGATCGGATTTTGGCGCTCAAACAGCGTAATGCGAAAATCGCTGAAAAGCTTCCCGTCCACCCGATTGGCGAGGTTGCCACAGAGACCAAGCAGCTGCTTGCTCAAATCGCAGGCAGGGGAATCACGCTGGTAAAAGACGAAGGGCAGCTGCCTCTTAAGCCGGAGCAAGCGGTTGCCGTGATCTGGCCGGAGCTGCTTCAGGCGACCCAGGTCGACGAAGCATGGAGCAAGAGCTACACGCTTGGGGATGCCCTGAGAAGTTACGGCGTGCAGGCAGACGATCTGCGCGTCGGGACGGATATGTCCGACGAAGAGGTAGAGCAGGCCGTTAAAGCGGCGGAGGGATATAAGCAGATCGTGGTGGCTACGTACACCTCCGAGAGCCGTCTTCCCGAAGGTCAGCAGAAGCTTGTAAGCAGGCTGAGCGAGCTTGAGGATGTGACACTCGTTATCGTCGCAACCCGCAATCCGTACGATATCAATGATCTTCCGCCGGTTCCCGCGTATTTGTGCAGCTACGAGAATACGCCTTACTACATGAATGCCGCTGCGGGTGTATTGGTTGGCAAAGTTAGGCCCGAGGGTAAGCTTCCGGTAGGGATCAGCAAGACCTATCCTCTCGGCTGGACCGGCAATCAGGACTATGTCAATAATTAAATAATGGTTGCTCAAACCGGAGTCTTCCTGCCTAGGAATGCTCCGGTTTTCCTATTTTCCAGCCATTTCTGAGCAACTTTTCGGGAAAGTCGGCGTCTAATAGTATGTCCAATAGAGGCAGACAGACTATACTGAGAGTTTTAAAGGAGTAGAGAATGAATTTCAAACGAATCTCGATGATTACAGTCCTTGCCGCGGCCCAAGTATCCATGGCATTTCCCGTGGCAGCTGAATCACCGGATGTTACAGCTCCGGCGCTAAACGGGCAACCAGCGCTGCAGTCCCCGGTGGAAGGACAAGGCCAGGCAAACAGAGAACAACAGACGGACTTGCAGCAAGCGGAGGAAACGCCGGCAACGCCAACAGAAACACCTTCCGATTCAATCGAAGGCACGACCAGCGATCCGAATGCCACCCCTTCTGCACCCAATGAACAGCAGGAGGACTCGGCAAGCGATCCTTCCGATAATGAAGTATCTGAGAACGAAGAAGGAAGTCCGGCCGAAGGCAAGCCCGAAGTCGGCATTACCAATGCAGCCGCTAATGAACTGGTGCTGTTGATGAACAGCAACGTGATGTACCATAACGGCAAGCAGTACAAAGCGGGACAGCCGATGGCCGTGAAGCAAGGGGTATCCTATGTCGCCATTCGCGCCATGGTTGAGCGCGCAGGACTTAAGCTGTCTTACGATAATAAGACGAAGGAAACCATTATCCTTAAGGATGGCAATGAGCTGCGATTCACGACAGGAAGCAGCAATTATAAAGTCAACGGACAGGTGCGTCCGATGAAAGGCCCTGCCTACCAAAGCAACAACGTATTTATGGTTCCGCTGACCGCGATCACGCAAGCGCTTGATATTCCATACACGGTGAACCAGCCGGAGAAGAAAGTGATTCTCGATCTGTCCGGAATGGGCAGCGGCAGCAATAGCGGCGAACAGCCGGGGGGCAGCAGCGGCGGCGGATCCGGCAGCGAGGTTCCGAACATACCGAACCTCGGTCCGAATGATCTGATCCTGATGATGAACAGCAACAAGATGTATCAGAACGGAAAAGCGTATACCGCCGGACAACCCATGGCAGTCAAGAATGGCGTATCCTATGTCGCGATTCGATCCCTCGTCGACCGTGTCGGCCTGAAGCTGATCTATGACGGGAAGACAAAGGAAACGATTATTATCCGAGGTAACGATGAGCTTCGCTTTAAGACGAACAGCAGCGTATACACCGTGAACGGCGTTCGCAAATCGATGAAGGGACCGGCTTACCAGTCCAACAATACGTTTATGGTGCCGCTGACCAGCATCACGCAGGCGCTGGACATCACCTACCGGGTCGACCAGCCGAACAAGCGGATCATCCTGAGCCTAAGCACCAAGCCGGTGGCATCCTTTACGGTGCAGCCTGGTGAAATCTTTGCCGGACAAACCAAGGTAACGTACAAGACGAATGCCTATTCGCCGACAGGCCTGGCTATCGTAGACGAGCATTGGGAAGGCCGGGAAGATGTGTTTGACGAGCCTGGCGTGCATACGGTTTCCTATTCGGTACAGGACGCCAGCGGGGAGTGGAGCGATCCGTATATTTTGAGCATTCATGTATCCGCACCGAATACGCCGCCTGTGGCCATGTTCGATACGGATAAACAGGAATACAAGATAGGCGAGAAAATTACGTACATTAACATGAGTTATGACAGCGACCCCGGCGACGAAATTACGTTTAAGTGGGAAAACAACGACCAGGCTTTCTTTACGGCAGGGCCGCATAAAGTGCTGTTGATCGTGACCGATAAGCATGGGGCGACCAGCTCATACGAGAAAATCATCAACGTAACAAGCGAAGTGTTGTATACGCGCGATCAATTCAATCAATTATTTACGGGCATCGGCGACAAATACACGTTTGACGGATCGGCCGTGCCGACATGGAATCTGATGCCGATTACGAGAAGCTCCGAGCCGTACCTGTTGATTCGCAGCAACTCTCCGGAAACCGTCTATCAGGAAGGTATCGTATATCGCGAGATCGGCAATGCCAGCACGCGCTTCATGATTCACCACTTGAATGCTACCGGGAAGAACATGAAGATGTATGTCGTAGCGACCAACATCAACACCATGACGGCGCGTCTGACCACCGAGTATACCGGTTTGGGCGGTCCGATCAACATTCCGACCGCTACGGGGAAAGCGGCTGTGCAGCGCTATCTCGAGTCCATGCAGTCAGCGGATGCATTCAAGACGATTTCGCTCGCCCCTGGCGAAAGCCGGATCATCCTGCAAGATTTGAGCGCGCAAACCATGAAGAATCAGCAGGTGCTGTCCATGTTTGCCGATCTGTATTCGGATTCGCCGATTCGATACGATGTCATCATGATCGATGAAGCCAAGGATCCGATCCAGAAGCTGCCATACCTGAAGCTCCACCCGGCCGATGGCATTCATAACCGGGGAACCTACCCGGACTCGACCCGAATCATTGAATCCTATGATTTGGTAGGCAACACGCCTACGCGTCTTGCGCTTGGTGATAAGACAAACGATCCGAACCTGGAAGGGTATGACGGCATTAACGGTTCATATCAATCCAACGCCGGTAACTTCGGCGTTCTGTACAAAATCAAGCTGCACCGCGTAGCACCCAATACGCTGATCACGCTGAATCCGCGCGGAGGCAAATACATGGGCGCGATGATGGTGAACGGAAACATCATTCAGACGCCGAACACAAGCGGTGGCGCGGTATCTGCGCCGAATGAAGCCGCCGTTCTCTATCGTACGGGGAATTACGAGCAGACGGTGGAAATCCTGTTTACGGCAGCACCGGGAAGCAGCCTTCCGATCAACATTCTGCTCCAGCCGCTGCCGCAAGTGAAGAACTAATCCTATATATTCATAAACAACAAGCGGACAGCCCATCAGCCGAAACACGGCCCGGGCTGTCCTTTTTGTTGGTTTATGCCGTGGGGAAAGGGCAGGTTTATGCCGTCCGTTAGCCATTCAAGCTCCTGCCTGCATGGCAGGCGGTTGCCTGTTCACAACCGCTTTCATTGACGCTGTCATTTTTTTCAGGCATTATAAGGAGAGAGTATCTTCAAGTAGAGGAGGTTATTGCGTATGCTTACGACGGAACAGATCATCGACGCCATGTCGGAACACGGGCTGCGCATTACCGATCAGCGCAAGACGCTTGCCAAATTGTTTGGGGAACATCCTGGATATTTGACGGCCAAGGATGTATACGAATATATGGGCCGGAAGTACAGCGGTTTGAGCTTTGATACGGTATACCGAAATCTTCGGGTATTGTACGAGCTTGGCGTATTGGAGCAAGTCGTGTTCGAGGAAGGCGTCAAGTTCAGGGGTCGCTGCAGCGAAGAACACCATCATCATCACATGATCTGCCTGCAGTGCCAGAAGACCTATCCGATTACCTTCTGCCCGATGCAGCTGACCGATGCACCGGACGATTTCCAGGTGGTCCAGCATAAATTCGAAGTGTTCGGATACTGCCGGGACTGCGGCAAGGACAATAACGATAAGGAAACCTCGCAGGCCGGTGGAGGAAATCGGGACAGCCGGGCATGAGCACGGCGCGCAGGGTAGTGAAGGTGCCGATACACTTCTATCGGAAATTCATTTCTCCTCTGAAACCGGCGACTTGCCGCTTCTATCCAACCTGTTCGGCATATGCGCTGGAAGCGATTGAGGTGCATGGTGCGCTGAAGGGCTCCTGGCTGGCTGCTAAGCGGATCGCGAGATGTCATCCGTTTCATCCTGGGGGCATCGATTTGGTGCCGCCGCGCAAGGATAAGGTGTCGTCTTCATTGACAGAGGAATAGCGATTTTTTTGGGGTATCATAATGGATGATAACCGAAAGCATGCCGCCCGCAGCAAGGGGGATGCCTTGGATCGATGCACACCTTGACACGCTGCGGCTCGTTTGATTAAAATGTAAGAAATTATAGGTATATCCGAGGAAGAGATAAGTACGAAAAGCTTGCCTTGAACAGAGAGCCGGAGGAGCTGGAAACCGGTCTTGGCGAATTTCGGAAAATGGTCTTGGAGGATCCGCTTTTGAGCGCTGCAGCCAGTGGCTGCCGTAAAGAAGCGGCGTGAGCCAGCGTTAATGGACGCCGCATGACGGCAGATGAGCCTGTTGCCCGCAAGGGTACGGGGAATTTGGGTGGTAACACGTGAGAATAACTCTCGTCCCATAGGGGCGGGGGTTTTTTGCTGTTTACTGCTGGTTTTCCTAAGGAATCGCTTGATGCGACCATCAATTTCACGGTAAAGGAAGGTTACAATGGCAGACAAAAAGACGTTTTATATTACGACGCCGATCTATTATCCGAGCGACAAGCTGCATATCGGACATGCTTACACAACGGTGGCCGGCGACGCCATGGCCCGCTACAAACGGCTTCGCGGATACGATGTCCGTTATTTGACGGGGACCGATGAGCATGGGCAGAAGATCGAACGCAAAGCGGCAGAGGCCGGAAAAACCCCGCAGCAGTTCGTTGACGACATCGTGGCAGGCATCAAGGATCTGTGGAAAAAGCTGGATATATCGAACGAAGACTTCATTCGTACCACGGAGAAGCGCCACACCACGGTGGTGCAGGAAGTATTCGAACGTCTGCTGAAGCAGGACGACATCTACAAGGGCGAATACGAAGGCTGGTATTGTACGCCTTGCGAGTCGTTCTTCCTGGAACGTCAGCTGGTCAACGGCAATTGTCCGGACTGCGGACGGCCGGTGGAGCTCGTGAAGGAGGAGAGCTACTTCTTCCGCATGAGCAAGTATGTGGACCGCCTGCTTCAGTATTACGAGGAGAATCCGGATTTCATACAGCCGGTATCCCGCAAGAACGAGATGATCAACAACTTCATTAAACCGGGTCTTGAGGATCTGGCGGTGTCCCGTACAACCTATGAGTGGGGGGTTAAGGTCAAGAGCGATCCGAAACACGTCATCTACGTGTGGATTGATGCACTCCTGAACTACATCACGGCACTCGGTTACGGTACGGAGGACACCAGCCTGTATGACAAATACTGGCCGGCGGACGTTCACCTGATGAGCAAGGAAATCGTGCGTTTCCATACGATCTATTGGCCGATCATTTTGATGGCGCTCGATGTGCCGCTTCCGAAAAAAGTGTTTGCCCACGGCTGGCTGCTCATGAAGGACGGCAAAATGTCCAAATCCAAAGGGAATGTGGTCGATCCGGTCACGATGATCGACCGGTATGGTCTCGACGCGCTTCGTTATTACTTGCTGCGCGAAGTTCCGTTCGGGGCGGACGGGACGTTTACGCCGGAAAGCTTCGTGGAGCGGGTGAACTCCGACCTGGCCAATGATTTGGGCAACCTGCTGAACCGCACCGTGGCCATGGTCGATAAATACTTCGACGGGGAGGTTCCGGCTTTCTCGGCAGGCGTAACGCCTTTTGATGCCGCGATCGAGGAAGCCGCCAAGTCCGTTTATGACAAAGTCGAAACCGCCATGGAGAATATGGAGTTCTCGGTTGCGCTGACCGCGATCAGCCAGTTTGTCAGCCGCAGCAACAAATACATCGATGAGACCCAGCCGTGGACGCTGGCCAAAGACGAGAGCAAACGGCATGAGCTTGCTTCCGTCATGAGCCATTTGGTCGAGACGCTGCGGATTGCATCGATCCTGCTGCAGCCGTTCCTGACCCGGACGCCGAAGAAAATGTGGGAACAGCTCGGCTTGGCGGAAGGGGAATTGACAACTTGGGAAAGCGGACGCCAGCTCGGAGCGATACCGGCTGGAACGAAGCTTCAAAAGGGCGAGCCGATCTTCCCTCGCCTGGATGCGGAGCTGGAAGTGGCCTACATCGCTGAGGCGATGACTGGCGGCAAGAAGGCGGCCGAGGCAGAGCCTTCGACTTCGGCAGCAGCTCCGTCTACCGACAGCGGAGCAGAGCCTGTGGAGCTCAAAGAGGAAATCGGCATCGAGGATTTCGCCAAGGTCGAGCTGCGCGTAGCGCAGGTCATCGCGGCCGAGCCGGTCAAGAAAGCGGACAAGCTGCTGAAGCTGCAGCTGGATCTCGGGTTTGAGCAGCGGCAGGTGGTGTCCGGCATTGCGAAGTTTTATACGCCGGAGGAATTGGTGGGACGCAAAGTGATTTGCGTGACAAACCTGAAGCCGGTGAAGCTTAGAGGCGAAATGTCGCAAGGCATGATTTTGGCCGCTTCCTACGGGGATCAGCTCACGCTGGCAACCGTGCCGGAGGGCATGCCAAACGGCGCCATCGTGAAATAAATGATGCTCACGTTGAATTAAGTTGGATCAGACGGTGTACCCTGTTAAGGGTACGCCGTTATTTTTTTCCTCTAATACGGAGGACATGAGTTCTATATGAAAAACTAATAGTAACTTTTACGATTTGGTTGACAATCACATCGAACTGCTCTTATAATCTTTTTAGTAAAGTTTACGATTAGTTGAGCGGAGCGAATGTGGGGGAGATGAACATGAACAAGAGAAAGAGCAAGAACAAACTGAACGGGTGGACCTGGAGCGTTACTTCGATGTTGCTGGCGATGCTCATCCTGTCGGGCTGCGGAAGCAAATCCGGCGGAAGCATTGTTGAAGGCAAGGTTAACGTCATTACGACCTTCTATCCAATATATGAATTTACGAAGGAAATCGGCGGAGACGAAGTCAATGTCGTGAATCTTCTGCCAACGGGCGTGGAACCTCATGATTGGACGCCGCGCAGCCAGGATATCGTCAATACCTCCAAGGCCCAGCTGTTTCTCTATAATGGTGCAGGGCTGGAAGGCTGGGCGCCGGGATTCTTAAAGGGTCTCGATAAAGATACGCAAGTGAAACCAGTCATCGTTTCCCAAGGGATCCAACTGATCGATGCCGTGGGGGATGATGGCCACGGGCATGGTGAAGCAGCCCATGAAGAGGAACACGACCACAGTCATGAAGAAGGCGCTGAAGCGCACGACCACAGCCATGAGGAAGGCACCGAAGAAGATCATGCAGACCATGATCACGAGAAAGAGGCGGCTGAGACAAACACGGACACCCATCATACGGATCCACATACTTGGGTAAGCCCGAAATCCGCACTGGTCATGGCTGAGAATATCAAGAACAGCCTGGCCGAGGTCGATCCGGAACATAAGGACGGCTATGAACAGCGCTATGAAGCGTTAAAAGAGAAGCTGGTCAAACTGGATAACGACTTTACGAACGAGCTGTCCAAACTGCCGAAAAAAGATATCGTCGTATCCCACCAGGCGTTCGGCTATCTATGCCGGGACTACGGTTTAACGCAGCATGCGATTATGGGGCTGTCGCCAGACGCCGAGCCGAGAGCGCAGGATATCTTGAACCTGACCAAGACGGTGAAAGAGAAGGAAGTGAAATATATTTTCTTCGAAGAACTCGTATCGGATAAACTGGCCAAAACGCTGGCGAACGAAGCGGGCGTGGAAACCTTGGTGCTGAATCCGGTGGAGGGGCTGACCAAGGAGCAGGCAAGCAGCGGCGAAAATTATTTCACGCTGATGGAGAAAAATTTGCAAAATCTAACGAAGGCTTTACAATAAGGAAGAAGGGGGAGCATATCCCCCTCTTCTTTCGTGTTATGAACATATATGGACTCATATATTTATTATAGAGAGACTACAAAGAGAAAGGCGGCCTGTTTATGGAGCCGGCAGCGCAGGATTGCCACCAACCTATCGTACAAATCAAGGACGTATCCTTTCATTACCGGGATCAACAGGTGATCAAGGATCTTAATTTCACCATAAAAGAGCGGGATTTCGTTGGCATTGTCGGGTCTAACGGCGCGGGAAAAACCACCCTGCTCCGCATGATCGTCGGCTTGCTTCCTGCCGCGGAAGGGACGATTGAACTGTTCGGCCAGCCGATCCGTAAATTCCAGGACTGGGAGCGAATGGGCTATGTCCCGCAAAAAAATGCTTTCAACCCGCTGTTCCCTGCCACCGTGCGCGAAGTCGTCATGTCCGGTCTATATAATCGAAAAAAAATGTTTCGCCGTTTGAGCCGCCTGGACCATCAGAAATGCGAGGACGCGCTGGAAGTGATGCGCATTCAGGATATTGCCGATAAACGGATCGGCGCCCTGTCCGGAGGCCAGCAGCAGCGCGTATTCCTTGCTCGCGCGCTGATCAATCGTCCGGATCTGCTTATACTGGACGAGCCGACAATCGGCATTGATGCGGAGACCCAGGCCGGATTCTTTGAATTGATCACCCATATGCATGCCCATCATCATATGACGTTCCTGATGGTCACCCATGATTTGGACATGGTCAAAGACTACCTGGGCGAATCGCCGGTATCGCAGAACGGGAAGATTCAGTTTTTCGTCCGGCATTCCCATGAAATCGAAAACTGCGCGGAAGTGGACTTGCAGCATTCGCTCGTTTAATCATAGAAACAAACTTATGGATGCAGGAGAAGGAGACGTTGTCATTGCTTGATATTTTGCTTAGCGATTTTTTCCAGCGGGCTCTGATCGGAGGGGTTCTGATCGGGATTACGGCCCCGCTTATCGGGATATTCCTCGTGCTGCGCAGGCTGTCGATGATCGGCGATACGTTGTCGCACGTCACGATAGCGGGCGTGGCCCTCGGATTTTTGATCGAAGTCTACCCGCTTGCCGCAGGATTGGTATTTGCGGTGCTGGCCTCTTTTGCGATTGAGAAGCTGAGAAAGGCCTACAAAAGTTATGCCGAGCTGTCAATCGCCATTATCATGTCGGGCGGCGTTGCGCTGGCCTCGCTGTTTTTCACGCTGGGAATGGGCTATAATACGGATGTCATGAGTTATTTGTTCGGCAGCATCTATACGCTGGATTCCACGGATATTTATATGGTAGGCGGCGTAACCGTCGTTGTCATTGCGGTGGTGGTTATGTTCTTCAAGGAATTTTTTCTGCTCAGCTTCGAGGAGGATGCGGCCAGCGTCAGCGGCCTGCCCGTCAAGTGGATGAACATGATCATTACGGTGCTGACGGCGCTTGTCGTAAGCACCGCCATCAAGATTGTGGGCGCGCTTCTGGTCTCCGCATTGCTGACCATTCCGGTAGCGATCAGTTTATTGCTGGCGAGAAGCTTTCGAAGCTCCATCGTATTATCGGTAATCATCTCCGAAATTGCCGTTATCGGGGGACTGATGCTTGCCGGCGTATTTAATTTGGCACCCGGCGCCACCATCGTGCTGCTGCTGATCAGCCTGCTCATCATTACGCTTGTCGGCAAAAAGGGCTTTACGACATAAGGGGGTTCTAAAATCAAATGGCTGATATTAATATCGGCATCGCGTTTGCGGCCGGTTTCGCTTCATTTATATCTCCATGCTGCCTGCCGCTGTACCCGTCCTATTTATCCATTATTACAGGCATGTCGGTCAATGACTTAAAGAACGAACAGAACCGCAAGGAGGTCCGTTTCCGGACCATGACGCACACACTCGCGTTCATCCTTGGGTTTTCTGCTGTTTATTACACTCTCGGTTGGGGGGCAGGCCTGTTCGGGGAGTTCTTCACGGAATACCAGGATCTGATTCGTCAGTTATCCGCGCTGCTGATCATTGTGATGGGACTTATGCTTATCGGCATTTTCCAGCCTAAATTTCTCATGAAAGACCGGAAATTCAATTTTAAATCCAAACCGACCGGATACATAGGAACATTTCTATTTGGTATCGGCTTCGCCGCAGGCTGGTCGCCTTGCGTAGGACCGATTTTGACGGCGATCATCGCGCTTGCAGCTTCCGATCCGGGAACATGGTTCCCGCTGATCACTTCATATTCGCTCGGGTTTGCGGTACCGTTTTTCATCCTGGCCTTTTTCATCGGCTCCACCCGCTGGATTCTTAAATATTCAAGCACGCTGATGAAGGTCGGCGGCGTCTTGATGATTCTGATGGGGGTTCTGCTCTTCACGGATCAAATGTACAAAATTACGATTTGGCTGCAAGGCATTACGCCGGAATGGCTTAAATTCTAATGATGTTGGGTAAGGCTGGTTCAATTCATAGGTCCATATTGACATAGGCCCATATTGACATGAGGATTGGACCAGGACTTGCCAACGGGTCTCAAAAACATGTATCATTACTAATGCAGGTAAAACAGTTTTAAGGTACGGGTTATGTAATTATAGAAAAGAGGGAATAAGATGCCGACACCTAGCATGGAGGATTATTTGGAGCGCATCTACAAGTTGATCGACGAAAAAGGATATGCGCGCGTTTCGGATATTGCCGAAGGCTTGGAGGTTCACCCCTCATCCGTCACGAAAATGATTCAAAAGCTGGACAAAGACGAATATTTGATTTATGAAAAATATCGTGGTTTGGTTCTGACCAGCAAAGGCAAAAAAATGGGCAAGCGGCTCATGGAACGTCATCATTTGCTTGAGGAATTCCTTGAGATGATCGGTGTACAGGATGAAAACATTTACAGGGACGTTGAAGGAATCGAGCATCACTTGAGCTGGGATTCCATTACGAGAATTGAGACGCTTGTGGAATATTTCAAGCGTGATGAGAATCGACTTCAGGATTTGCGTGACGTTCATAACGAATTAGTCAACGAATCGTAATGTGGCATCTGTCCGCTTGTGACAGATGCTTTTTTAACTGAACCGTCATATTTACATGGTTATAGTAATAGGTTAGATTACCTGCAAATTTCATATTTTCGGAGGATTAATAGAAATGAAGCTTCGTAGATGGTTGTTGGTGCTGATCATGCTGCTATTGTGTCTCCCGTCGGTGGTCCCAACCGCGCAAGCGAAGGCGGCTCGTATCAGCATTCAGCTGGACGGTGTAAACCTGAACAGTGACGTATCTCCTTACATATTGCCAAAGGTTAACGTGACCATGGTTCCTACGCGGATCATCAGTGAAGGACTTGGCGCTTCGGTCGCTTGGAATCAGAAGTCGAAGACGGTAACAATCGGAAAGGACGGTTCGAGCCTGCAATTGACATCCGGCAAAAAAACCGCCCTCGTGAATGGATCATCGGTAGCGCTGGATGCTTCCGTTGAAATCAAGAACGGCCGGGTCATGGTTCCGCTGCGTTTCATCAGCGAGAATCTGGGCGTTCAAGTTGAGTGGAATCAGGCGGCACAGCGCATCTCGCTGTCCACGGGTTCGGTCGTCGTTCCTCCGCCGGTATCAACCGGGGATGAAGTCAGAGGGGCCTGGATATCCACCGTGTTCAATCTGGACTGGCCGAAAACGAAGACCAGCGCGGAACAGCAGCAAGCCTCTTACATCGCCTTGCTGGATTCGCTCCAGGATGTTGGCATCAATACCGTATACGTGCAGGTGCGTCCGGCCGGTGATGCATTGTATCCTTCCACCATGGTACCGTGGTCGAAGGTGCTGACGGGCATTCAAGGTGCCGATCCGGGTTACGACCCGGTTGCTTTCATGGTAGAGGAAACGCACAAACGGAACATGGAATTTCACGCTTGGTTTAATCCATTCCGGGCGAACACCGATATTTTGACGGCATCGCTCCATCCGTCCCATGTTGCGCTAAGCCATCCGGATTGGATCGTGAATACAGGCAAGCAGCTGTATATTAATCCTGGAATTCCAGAAGCCAGGCAGCATATCATCGATACGATCATGGAGGTCGTTAACGGATACGATATTGACGGCATCCATCTGGACGACTACTTCTATCCGTCCAATACGGTCTTTAACGATGACGCGGCATACCGCGAGTTCAATCATGGAGCCTACGCCAATCTTGCGGATTGGCGCCGCGGAAATATCAATGCCTTTGTCCAATCGCTTGGAGAGAGCATTCATCGCGTGAAACCGGACGTCGAATACGGAATCAGCCCTTTCGGCGTATGGCGTAACCAGTCCGTGGATAAGACGGGATCGGATACGAAAGCCGGTGTAACGGCGTATGACAGCATGTATGCCGATGTGCGGTCCTGGATCCAGAACGGCTGGATCGATTACGTCGCACCGCAGATCTACTGGAGCATGAGTAATCCGGCAGCCGACTATGATAAGCTGGTGGACTGGTGGGCCAGCGAAGTACAAGGAACCGGCGTAGATCTTCTGATCGGTCATGCCCCCTACAAACTGGGAACCAGCGAAATCGGCTGGCAGAGCGCATCGGAAATCATCAATCAATTGAAGTACAATCAAAACCATGCCGAAGTGAAAGGCAGCATTTTCTTTAGAGCAGAGAATATTTTAAGCAATCCGTTAGGCATTAAAGATCAATTGCAATCATATTATAGATAAATCTGCACGTCCTATAGGTATGAAACATCCCCCGCGCTCATACATAGTCATTAGACCATGTGAGGCGGGGGATTTTTATATGCACATCAATGCGGTTTTTGAAGGCGGGGGGGTCAAGGGCATCTCGCTTGCCGGGGCTGTCAAGGCGGCGGAGAATGCCGGCATGGTATTCAGCCGCGTTGCCGGAACCTCCTCGGGCTCCATCGTGGCATCCGTGCTGGCAGCAGGTTACCGAGCTGACGAAATCAAACGTATTATCGAGGAAACGCCCTTTCATTCGTTTCTCCAGCGGGCACCCATATTTAATACGAAGTTTATCGGTCCTGCCTTGCGGGTGTTGATTAAGAAGGGGCTCTATTCCGGAGAAGCCCTGGAGAATTGGATAAGGGAAATCCTGCTGGCGAAAGGGATATTTACCTTCTCGGACATCCCGGCAGGCAAGCTTTATATCGTGGCATCGGATATCACCAATGGCAGGCTGCTGGTGCTTCCGGATGATCTCCGCCAATACGGGATCAACCCTGCTACCTTTCCCGTAGCCAAGGCTGTGCGCATGAGCTGCAGCATCCCCTATTTTTTTGACCCCGTCATTCTTCGTTTGTTGGGCAGGGCCGCTAAAGGCAAATCGTTCGGCGAACAATTTGTTTATATCGTGGATGGGGGATTGCTCAGCAACTTCCCCTTATGGCTTTTTGATCGCGAATCGAAGGGTGGGCCTAAGCCCCTGCCGGTGCTTGGCTTTCAAATGGTCGGGAAGAACAGCAACCTGCCTCATCTGATCGAAGGCCCGATCGGCATGTTAACCGCCATGTTCGAGACGATGCTGTCCGCACACGATGAACGTTATATCGAGCAGCAAAACCGAAATCGCACGATCAAAATTCCGACGCTCGGCATCGGCACCACCCATTTTAATCTGACCAAAGAGGAAAGCGAGAATTTGTACAATTCCGGTCTGACGGCCGGCACGATGTTTTTCACCCGCTGGAATGCCGAACATTAAAAAAACCGTCCACCCGGCATATGCATGCGCGGGCGGGCGGTTTTTCCGGTTAATGGTATTTAGGAACATCATCGGATGGGTCGGATTTTCCTTTGTGCCCATCGATCACTTGAAACGGATACTGTTTACGTTTAGCAGTGGGGTTGCTTTTGCGTACGGTGCTGTTCTTAGCCGCCGCCAGTTTCGCCGCCGTCCGCTTGGAAGGCTTCACCTTGGGCCGTTTGTTAAAACGGCGTGGCGGGAACTTGTAAAGCACATACACGACAGCAACAATAATTAGAGGAATCAATATTCTCATTCTTGATCCAGGGTCTAACAGGAATACCAGTAGCCCTATGGCGGCCAACGTAATCGCCGTCCAAAAAATGATCGCATGCCTTCTCATGGATTATCACCCTTTCGCGGGATCCAGCACACTTCCTGTCACAGATTGGTGAACTGTAACATTCTCGTATTGAGCATCTAACTCACGCATTCTGTTAAAGGATGCGATGGATACTTCAACTTGATCATCAGTAGGTTCCTTCGTCGTCAAAAGCTGCAGCCACAGACCGGGATATCCGAGGAAACGGAGTACCGGCAGGTCCCGCATGGCATTGGTCAATTTCAGGAATTCAAAGGAAACGCCAAGCACGACCGGAAGAAGCGCAATTCTTTGAATGACCCGCTGCGTCATGGTATCCCATGGCACCACCGAGTAGACAACGACGCCGAGCACAATGGTCAGCATCATGAAGCTGCTGCCGCAGCGATAATGCAGCCGCGTATATTTCTGAACGTTCTTCACCGTCAACTCTTCGCCGGCTTCAAATGCGCTGATGACTTTGTGTTCGGCGCCGTGGTACTGAAAGAGCCTTTTAATGACGGGTGTTTGCGAGATCGCCCATAAATACACGAGAAGCAGTATTAATTTAATAACGCCTTCAATCAGGTTATGCACGATATAGTGATCAAATGTATCGCCAAAAAAGAAATCCTCTACGAAAACAGGAACGAGTGTAAACAGCAGCTTGCCGAAAACAAAGGAAAGCACGCTGACGGCGGCCACACCGATAATCATGCTTAAACTCCAGCCGGAGTCTTCTTTCTCTTTCTGCTTCTCGCGTTCTTCGGGCTCCAGCGTATCGTCAGCATAAGCATCGGCAGAGTAATTCAAATGTTTGGAGCCTTTGATAGTAGAATCTATGAGACTGACGATGCCGCGAAGAAGCGGGATCTTCCGCAGCTTCCGAACCCATGCCTTGTCTTCGCGAGGCACCTCGAGAAACTTGATTTCATTATTTTTACGCCGCACGGCCGTCACATTCACATGCTTGCCGCCGAACATAACGCCTTCGATTACAGCTTGGCCTCCATAGCTGATCGGGGTTGACTTATCGGACAACCAGTTCACCCTCCCTGACATGTTATTCGTTCTATGAACTATTGTATCGAATTTTGAAAGTAATTTCTAGTTGGATTAGGGCAGGGGAAGCGGTGCATACTACTTTCAGAGATGAAATGGAGAAACAGCGGGGCTTTTCGATAACCGAAGAAGAGGAGAATCAGTCCATGCATGAACATCAATTTCGTAAGCAGAACCAGATAACCAATCCGTTTACGTTTGCGCTGGAGCTAGGCTATTATGCCGGCCTGATCTGGGGGGGCGTGCTTTGGATCTTTTACTGGTTGAGATTCACGAAGGTTGTACCCGGTTTTTTGCTGGAGCCATTTTTCAAACATGAATTCCTCAAGACCACAGCCGGGCAAATCGCCGGGTGGCTGTCCTTCATCGCTTTTTCCGTCATCGCTTCCCTCATTTATGTAGCCCTGTTCAGGAAGCTGAAGGGCCCATGGCCCGGGATAGCTTACGGAATCGTGTGGTGGGCGGTGCTGTTTGTTGCGCTCAATCCCTGGCTTCGGCTGACGGACCCGGTGAAGAAGCTGTCCTGGGATACAAACATTTCGGAGGTTTGTATTTTTATATTATGGGGCCTCTTTATCGGTTATACGATTGCGCAGGAATTCACCGACGAGAAACTGCGTGAACCGAAGAAGCTGACGGGTTAGCCAAGAAAAACTTCTCAACCCGATGCCGCCTATGGTAAAATAGCTTTTGGTTATTTGACGAAAAGGTGGGAAGCCCTATGAAATCCATATGGGTGATAAACGGACCGAACTTAAACCTGCTCGGCTTCCGGGAACCGGGCATTTATGGTTCGCTCAGCCTGCAGGCGATCGAAGATAATTTGCGTAAACAGGCGGATCTCGCCGGTATCGGTATTACCTTCTTTCAGTCTAATCATGAGGGTGCTATCATTGACCGTATTCATGAAGCGATCGGACAGGCTGACGGCATACTCCTGAATCCGGGAGCACTGACTCACTACAGCTACGCTGTGCGTGATGCCATCAGTTCTGCCCGCATTCCGACAGTCGAGGTTCATCTCTCTAATATTCACGCCAGAGAGGAATTTCGTCATACCTCCGTCATAGCGCCTGTGGCTGTCGGACAAATCGCGGGTTTTGGCGCGGCGAGTTACACATTGGGCTTGTCGGCACTGCTGCAAGTCCTGGTCGACCAAGAAGGGTAGCTCCTATTTCGGGATAAGGGTGAGAGGAGAGTGGTTAGAATGAGTAACAAACGAGTGGTTAAATTGCGCGAACAGCTTCAAGCCAAAGGTTTGACGGCTATGCTGATTGCAAGTCCGATCAACCGCAGATATTTAACGGGCTTTACCGGTTCAGCCGGTTATGTGCTGATCACACGCGATGAGGCCTATCTGTTGACGGATTTCCGCTATATGACGCAAGCACCGCAGCAAGCCGCCGGTTTTAAAGTGGTCGAGCACGGGCCGAAAGTGATGGAGACGGTCAGGGGTCTGTTGTCTTCCGAAGGCATCACATCGCTCGGATTCGAACAGGACCATGTTACATACGGCGTGTTTTCCGCATATTCGGAACAGCTCGCGCCCATCAGCCTGATGCCGGTTTCGGGCCTTGTAGAAGACTTGCGTATATTCAAGGATGCCGAAGAGTTGAGCATTATGCAGCGGGCAGCGGATTTGGCTGATCAGACGTTCAGCCATGTCCTGACGATTCTGGCTGCCGGCAAAACGGAACGGGAAATCGATCTCGAGATGGAAATGTTCATGCGCAAGCATGGCGCAACCGCGTCTTCCTTCGACACGATCGTTGCTTCCGGCGAGCGTTCGGCGCTTCCTCACGGCGTAGCCAGCGAGCGGGTCATTCAAGGGAACGAATTCGTTACGTTTGATTTCGGCGCTCTGCTGGACGGGTACTGCTCCGATCTCACGAGAACCGTGGCGCTCGGCCGTCCTGATCCGAAGCTGAAGGAGATCTATGATATCGTGCTTGAAGCGCAGCTTCACGCACTGGATCATATTAAACCAGGCATGACGGGACGCGAGGCAGACGCTTTGGCTCGCGATATTATTTCGCGTTACGGATACGGGGAATATTTCGGCCACAGCACGGGGCACGGATTGGGCATGGAGGTTCATGAATCGCCGCGGCTTTCCAAGCTGAGCGATGACGTGCTGCAGCCCGGCATGGTCGTAACGGTGGAGCCGGGCATTTACCTGCCTGGACTTGGCGGTGTCCGCATCGAAGATGATATCGTCATCACGGAAACGGGCATTCGCATACTGACAAGCTCGTCCAAAGATTACACCATATTGTAATAATGGTTCAAAAATCGCCTTTTTGAGCTTGTGATTTAAGAAAAATGTGTACTATATTAAATAGACCGCATCCTTAGGAGGGAATCTTAGTGATTTCAGTTAACGATTTTAAAACAGGTTTGACCGTAGAAGTTGATGGCGATATTTTCACCGTATTGGATTTTCAGCATGTTAAGCCGGGTAAAGGCGCAGCTTTCGTACGTTCCAAATTGAAAAACCTTCGCAACGGCAACACCGTTGAGAAGACGTTCCGTGCAGGCGAAACGATTGGCCGCGCCATCATCGACAACCGTGGCGTTCAGTATCTCTATGCCAGCGGTCAAGAGCATGTTTTCATGGACAACGAAACTTACGACCAGTTCAGCTTGACCAGCGAGCAGCTGGAATGGGAGCTTAACTTTCTGAGAGAGAACATGAACGTTAACATCATCAGCTACCAAGGCGAGATCCTCGGGATCAACCTGCCTAACAGCGTCGAGCTGAAGGTCGTTGAAACCGAGCCTGGCATCAAAGGCAACACGGCTACCGGCGCTACGAAGAACGCCAAAGTGGAAACCGGCCTGAATGTACAAGTACCGCTGTTCATTAACGAAGACGATGTGCTTCTGATCGATACACGCGAAGGTAAATACATTTCCCGTGCGTAACATGCTATAAGCGGGACCCTTCAACGATGGACGGGGTGCCAATATCTTCTAAACCAACGCGACTCCTGTACGAATGTACGGGAGTTTTTTGCGATAAGCGGGCCCGGAAGCCTAAGTCTGTTTTCTTTTTGCCTTGAAAAGCCTTGACGGGGTGACTCACTTTCGTATTATACTGTTTTAAAGTGAGAAACCACCTGAGTACTGTTACATACCGATATTAGTGGGGAGTGAAAGAAGCATTGTCACTGTACGTCATGAAATTCGGAGGCAGCTCTGTAGGGGATACAGAACGCATGAAGCGCGTTGCCAGAAGAATTGTAGAGAAACAAGATGAAGGTCATCAATGTGTAGTCGTGGTGTCTGCCATGGGGGATACGACGGACGATTTGATTGACCAGGCAAAGCTGTTAAATGAGAATCCACCGGCGCGGGAAATGGATATGCTGATGACCACGGGGGAGCAGATATCCATCTCGCTGCTATCCATGGCGATTCACGGGCTTGGACGCAAGGCAGTGTCCTTGACCGGCTGGCAGGCGGGATTTCGCACGGAAGCCGTCCATGGTAAAGCCCGCATTACAGATATAAAGCCTGAGCGCGTGCACAAAGCGCTTGGCGAAGGAAATGTCGTCATTGTCGCGGGATTCCAGGGCATGTCCGAAGACGGAGAGATTACAACGCTTGGACGCGGGGGCTCAGATACCACCGCGGTAGCTCTTGCGGCTGCCATTCAAGCGGATGTATGTGAAATATATACGGATGTGGACGGGATATACTCCACGGATCCGCGGGTTGTCAAATGCGCGCGGAAACTGAAGGAGATTTCCTATGACGAGATGCTCGAGCTTGCCAATCTGGGCGCGGCTGTTCTTCACCCGCGTGCGGTCGAGTATGCGAAGCATAATCAAGTCAAGCTTGTCGTCAGATCCAGCTTTAATCATAACGAGGGTACGGTTGTTAAGGAGGAAACAAGCATGGAACAAGGTGTGGTTGTCAGCGGAATTGCATTCGACAAGAATGTAGCGAGAATCAGTATTCTGGGCGTAGCCGATACGCCGGGCGTTCTGGCCCAAGTGTTCGGAGAGCTTGCAAAAGAATCGATTGACGTTGATATCATCGTGCAGAGCGGCGTTCAGAACGGCGAAGCGGACTTTTCCTTTACGGTGTCCCTGGCGGATCGGGAGCGTGCGTTGTCCGTGATCGAACACATTCGCGGCAAGCTGCCGTATCGCGACGTTACCTCGGAAGACCATCTTGTGAAAGTATCGATTGTCGGCGCGGGCATGGTCAGCCATCCCGGCGTGGCGGCACAAATGTTTGACGTGATCTCCCGGCAGGGAGTCAGCATCAAAATGGTCAGCACGTCCGAGATCAAAGTATCCTGCGTCATCGAGGGAAGCAATCTCGAAGGGGTCGTGCAGGCGCTTCATACCGCGTACGGACTGGATACGGATCAGCAGGCTTCCGTAGGCGGACCGCAGGTACGCCGATAACAGGATTCAACCGTCATCATCGATATTAATAGAGTTAATCCCGGTCATTTATGGCCGGGATTTTTTGTGCTGTTCGAAAGATTCGAAGTTCCCTTCTATGAAATTGAAAAAATAGAGATAAAACGAGAGGGCCCCGCATATTTTTAATCATCACACATGTGAAGAAGGAAGAAGGAGGATATATCGCATGCTGGACAAGTTTGTCGCTAGTATGGCAACGCTTCGGATTTTCTCAGGCAGCCTTGAGATCGTCGCGGCCATCATCATGCTGCGCCTGAACCAAGTCGATAAAGCGCTTGCCGTGAATTCGGCATTGGCGTTTACGGGTCCGCTTATTTTGATTCTGACCACAACCATCGGCCTGGTGGGAATGGCAGATAAATTGTCATGGGGGAAGATCGGCTGGATATTGTGCGGCGTCTCCTGTCTCTTATACGGGGTTTTAAAAAAATGATAGATTCGCTGCATATTTTTCAGGTACAAGCATACACATGGGATATGAAGTTCTCTTATTAGAAGATGATCACAAAGGACAACCTGGGGGAAATTGATATGACATTGAATTGGTTAGACCTGTTTCCCGAAACCGTCAAACGCATGCTGCTGAACCTATCGAAAGAGCTTCTCGAACATGTGGAGGAGGTACGGATCCGGGAGGAGCGTCCGCTGGAGATCAATTCGGCGGGCAAGCATCATTTCCTGGACAGGCGAGGCGGACTCACCTTGCGGCCTGAAGAAGCGTATAAGCCGACGCGTGAAGATACCCATAGGCTGCTGGACCTTATCAGCAATCATTCCCTCTACACCATGGAAGAAGAGCTCCGAAAGGGGTTTATCACCATACCAGGGGGCCATCGGGTCGGGCTTACGGGCCGGACGGTGCTGAGCGGCGGCAGGGTGGAGCACATCCGGGATATCAGCGGATTTAATGTCCGGATTGCCAAGGAAATACAGGGAGCGGCGGACGACATCCTTCCTCATCTGCTTGACCGGAAACGGAAAAGGGTGATGCACTCGCTGATCTTATCTCCGCCCCAGCAAGGCAAAACGACGCTGCTCAGAGACCTGGCTAGACAGATCAGCTACGGCAAGTGGGGAAACTCTTCCGTGCATTGGCCGGGAATGAAGGTGGGCATCATCGACGAGCGTTCCGAGATCGCGGGTTGTTTGCGCGGCGTACCCGGATTCGATGTCGGCCCTCGCACGGACGTAATGGATGGTTGTCCGAAAGCCGAAGGGATGATGATGATGATCCGTTCGATGTCTCCGGACGTGCTCATTGTGGACGAGATCGGCCGGCCGGAGGATGCGGAAGCGGTGATTGAGGCTTTGCATGCCGGCATCAGCGTGATTGCAACGGCGCATGGCTCATCCGTTCAGGACATGCGGGGCCGGCCCGCCCTCTCGGGACTTCTGGAGAACCGGATGTTTGAAATGTATGCGGTTCTTAGCCGAACGGGCGACCACCGATCATACAAGCTGTATGACGGAGGCCAGCGAACGCTTCAGACGGCTATCAGCGGCCAGCCGGGAGGTGATGCCTATGCTTAAACTGGTCGGGGCCGTGCTCGTGCTGGGTGCAGGAACCTTAGCCGGATTCTACCAAGCCCAGCAATTCGCAGCAAGACCCAGACAGCTGCGAGAACTTATTCTCGCGCTTCAACGGCTGGAGACGGAAATCAGCTACGGCTTTACGCCGCTGCCCGACGCGCTGGAGCGAATCGGCGTTTCCCTTCGTGAACCGCTCAAATCCCTGTTGGCCTCCGCAGCGCTTTACATGAGACCCGATTACGGGTTATCCGCACAAGACAGCATCCGCAAGGCGCTTGGCGAACATTGGAGGCGAACATCGATGAAAAGTGCCGAACGTGAGGTATTGGAACAGCTAAGCGGCGTACTTGGCACCAGTGACAGACAGGACCAGATCAAACATATCGCTCTGGCCGTGGGACAGCTCAAGCATGAAGAAGCAGCGGCAAGGGATGACCAGGTCAAATATGAAAAAATGAGCAAAAGTCTGGGACTGCTCATCGGAGCATTGATCGTCATATTGATCTTTTAGCGAGGTGCCAAGGGAAATGAACATTGAAGTGAACGCGATCTTCCAGATTGCCGGTATTGGCATCATCATTGCCATGATTCATACCGTCCTGAAACAGATGGGGAAAGAGGATATGGCGCATTGGGTGACCCTCATCGGATTCGTGGTTGTATTGTTTATGGTCGTAAGGCTGCTAGACGATTTGCTGAAGGAAATCAAAAGTATTTTTCTATTCCAGTAGGTGGACATTTATGGAAATTATCCAGGTGGTAGGACTCGGCATCATCGCTACCGTGCTGATCTTGATTGTCAAGGAACAGAAACCGCTCTTTGCCTTTCTTCTCGCCGTGGCGACATCGCTCCTCATCTTCCTGTTCCTGATCGGAAAGATCGGTAATGTCATATCCATGCTGGAAGATCTGGCGGAGAATTCCGGCGTTCAGATCATCTATCTGAAGACGGTTCTGAAAATCATCGGAATCGCCTATATCGCGGAAATGGGGGCACAGATCGTTCGAGATGCCGGACAGGAATCGATCGCATCCAAAATAGAATTGGCGGGAAAAGTGCTCATATTGGTGCTCGCTGTACCGATTATCGGGATCATCATCGAGACGGTCCTGAAGCTCCTCCCGGCTTGAAAAAAGGTGGGGGACATGGTGACAGGAGCAACACTTCGAAGAGGCTTGGCCGTGTTTTGCCTACTGATCCCGATGCTGTTGCTGTCCGGATGGTTCTGCGGGACGATCGATGCGGCTGCAGCCGCCAATCCGGCCGATGAGTGGGTCGAGCAGCAGACGCAGCAGCTGCCAACGGATCAGGTCGAGAAATACTGGGACCGGCTCATGAAGGATTACGGCGGGTTCTTCCCGGATGGCAGGACGCCCTCCCTGATGGATATGCTGCTGCCGGGCGGCGACGGGCTGAGCTTCAAAGGGGTTATGTCCGGTATCGGAAAATATCTGTGGCACGAGGTGCTCTATAACGGCAAGCTGCTGGCGACCATCGTCATGCTGAGCATTATGAGCTTGATTCTAGAGAATCTACAGACGGCCTTCGAAAAAAGCACCGTGAGCCGGGTAGCCTATACGATCTGTTACATGGTTGTCCTGGTCATCGCGGTCAACAGCTTCAGCATCGCGATCGGATATGCGCGGGACGCCATCACCCAAATGATCGATTTCATGATGGCCATGCTTCCTTTGCTCTTTGCGCTGATGGCCTCGATGGGCAATGTCGTCACCGTCTCGGTGGCCCATCCGCTGGTCATATTCATGGTACATACGGTAGGCACGCTGATCAGCACGATTGTGTTCCCGCTTTTATTCTTCTCGGCTCTGCTGCATCTGGTTAGCTCCTTATCCGAAAAGTACAAGCTGACCCAGCTTGGGAATCTGCTGCGAGGGATCTCGATGGGCGTCCTGGGTGTGCTGCTTACCGTGTTCCTGGGAGTTATCTCCGTTCAAGGGCTGACCAGCTCGGTTACGGACGGCGTAACCATCCGGGCAGCCAAATACGTAACCGGCAATTTCGTTCCGGTAGTCGGCAAGATGTTCGCAGATGCGACGGATACCGTAATCTCGGCTTCGCTGCTAGTTAAGAATTCCATCGGGCTGGCGGGGGTCATCATCATTTTGTTCCTTTGCGCATTTCCTGCGATCAAGATCTTGACGCTTGCCTTGATATATAACGTCGCGGCGGCCGTCATGCAGCCGCTCGGCGATACCCCGATCGGCACCTGCCTCCAGACGATCGGTAAGACGATGCTGTACGTTTTCGCGGCCTTGGCCGCGGTGAGCTTGATGTTCTTTCTCGCCATAACGATACTGCTCACGGCTGCCAACATCACCGTCATGATGAGGTGAGGCAGATGATACGCGGCGCCAAAGCTTAGGAGGTATGACGAATGGACTGGCTTGGAGATTGGCTGAAAAGCGTCATCATGGTGGTTCTCTTTGCGGCCTTCGTTGATTTGATCCTGCCCGGGAAGGCGCTTGAACGCTACGCCAGGCTAGTCCTGAGCTTGTTGATTCTGCTTACGCTGCTCAGTCCCATCATTACATTAATCACGGATCCGCCGGAGAACCAGCTGGCGATGGAACTGGAGCGGCAGGAGAAGGGGCTGCCGGAGGAAATTCAGCTGGAGCATATCATGGCCCAGGCTGAAAAGCTCAAGGATACGCAGCAGAGTCAAAGCCTGCAATGGGCTGGCAATGAGTTAGCCAAGGTGATGAAAGAAGAGATCGCGGCTGAAACGGGGGAAGCCGTTCAAGAGGTCAAGGTGGTGCTGGCCGCGGTTGCCGGGCAGGGCAAGGAATATGCCGGCGCTGCGATACGCTCCGTTGACGTAAGGCTGGCTGGAGATGAGCCGGCGAATGCAGAGCTTGGGGAAGACGATAGAAGTCCCATCGGCGTAACGCCAGTGGATTCCGTTCAGGTGAACGTGGATTCCATGGCAGAGGAGAAGGATGGGAAGGCAGCAGTAAAAGAAAACGCAGAGGCAGTCAGCAAAGCCGAGGAAGCCAGAGCAGAACCGGTTCGGGACTACATCAGCCGCCGGTGGGATTTGGAGCCGGAGCTGATCACGATATATACGCCGGGGCAGGATCAGGATAACAAGCTGTAGCGGAGGTGAGGATGATGGGAAATTGGTTGAAGCGGTTGGAGCAGTGGCTTGGCGGAGGAGCCGGCGGAGCAAGGAAGATGCAGACCTTCAGGTGGCTGATCATACTTGGCCTGATCGGCGTCGCGATCATGCTGTTCAACTCCTTCGTCAATGTCAAGAAGCTGGATCATGAGAATATCGGCCGCGAACCGCCGCCGGATACCGCCGCGGTCTCAACGACCCAGGGGGCTGCGAGCAGCAGCGGCGGCGGTGAATTCGAAAGCATCGAGCAAGATTTCGAAATGCGCACCAAGACGATGCTGGAACAGATCGTCGGCGTCGGGTCCGTGGATGTCATGGTGACCGTGGAGTCTACGGAAGAACTGGTGGTGCAGCGAAATATGAAGGATACGCAGGAACTCACGGAAGAAACCGATGCCAACGGAGGGAAACGCCATGTTACGAGTTACCAGCGCGACGGCCAGATCGTCACTTATGATTCTTCGGGCGAAGAGACGCCGATCGTCACCAAGAAGATCAAACCTCAGGTCCGCGGCGTGCTCGTCGTAGCCAAGGGGGCCGAGAATGAAGTCGTAAAGAGCTTGATCGTGGATGCGATCCAGCGGGGTCTGAACGTTCCATCTTATCGTATATCCGTCGTCCCTCGCAAACAGGAATAACGTAAAGTCCTGCGGATGATCCGATCATTCGTGCCACAGGTTTTCAATTAAAGGAGGAAAAGTTCAAATGAATAACAAAAGACAAACCATATGGTTAGTATCCATGCTTAGTTTAATGGTCATCCTGTCCGCTTACTACTTGTTCACGGACGATTCGGGAACGAAAGCGCCGCCGGTTGCCGAGAGCACGCAGGTGGACGGTCAGAAGCCCGGCGCAGGACAGGAAGCCAATGGAACCGCAGGCGACGAGCTGGTTGTGAACGAAGTTCTCGAAGAAGGCACGGACGGAGATTCCGGAGCCAACGAGCAAGGGACAGGAACGACGGATACGGGCGTAACCGGCACGGAGGATCCTGCAGAGGCAACGCAAGGTGAGCAGGATGACCAAGGGAAAGCGGCCGGAGAAGCGGATAAGCCGCAAGAACCGGAAGTGAAGGAATCCACGGACGGAGCCGATAAATCCAAAGACGCCAGCAGCACCGGCAAGGAGGAAGCAGAGACTTCCAAGGACACCAGCAGCACGAGCGGCGAAAAATCGGATAAAGAAGTGCTGGAGGAAGTGGCAGCCAACGCAACCTCTGCAGTCGCACAGCTGGATTCCTATAAACTGGACCGCGCACAAAAAAATAATAAATTATACGATGAATTAATGACAAAAATCGACAACCATGAAAATAAACCGGAGGAAACAGCACAAGCTACCCAGCAGCTGAAAGCGGCGGAAGCGAAAGAGGAAGTCATTCTCAGCATCGAGGAAACGCTGCAGCAGCAATTCGGCAACGCCGTAGTAAAGGAAGAGAGCGAGAAATATAATGTGGTCGTTCTGAGCGAGAAACTCGATGCCAAAGGCGCGGCGGACATCGTCAGTCTTGTGATGAAGGAATTGAAGGTTTCGCCGGATAAAGTAACCGTCCAATATGTTGCGCCATAAGCTTGTCCGCAGATTTCAACATAAACCACGGATATACGATAAACCCGAAAGAGTCTAAGGATTGCCTTGGGCTCTTTCTATTTCGCTCGATTGTGATATAATACTCTAAGCTATTGACTGACTGTCCTAAGCAAGGGCTTCCAAGAAAGTGAAGGAGTGAACGTCGATCATGTTTAAATTAAACGAAATTAAGGAACTTATTAAGCTGGTGGATCAAACTTCCGTGCATGAACTGGAGATTGAGAGCGAGGGTACACGCTTATCCATTAAGAAACCCAATGCAGCCGAGGTCGTTAACAACTATCAGGCCGCGCCGCAAGCGTACATACCGGCTCAGCAAGTGATGGCACCGCAGATCGTACAGCCGAATACGGGGAATCAAGCACCTGCAGCGGCACCCCAGCAGGATTCAGCGGAGGATAGCAACAGCTCATTACATAAAATCGTATCACCGATGGTAGGAACCTTCTACCGTTCCCCATCGCCTGAGGCTGGGCCGTTTGTAAGCCCGGGGGACAAGGTGACGGAGAAATCGACGGTCTGCATCATCGAGGCCATGAAGCTGATGAATGAACTGGAAGCAGAGATCAAGGGCGAAATCGTTGAGGTTCTCGCGCAGAACGGTCAGCTTGTAGAATTCGGGCAGCCTCTGTTCCTGGTGAAGCCGGAGTAATATGGAGGGACTCGCCAAGAACGAGAGTCGTATGAGTCCGAAGGAGGTTACTGCATGACAATTCAAAAAGTGCTTATCGCGAACCGCGGAGAGATAGCAGTCCGTATCATCCGGGCTTGCCGGGAGCTTGGCATCGCAACCGTTGCCGTATACTCGGAGCCGGACCGGGAATCTCTGCACGTTCGCTTGGCGGACGAGGCCTATTGCATCGGCCCTACATTATCGAAAGACAGCTATTTGAATTTCACGAATATCATGAGCGTGGCTACGCTGACCGAGTGTGACGCGATTCACCCCGGTTACGGCTTTTTGGCCGAGAACGCGGATTTCGCGGAGATCTGTGAATCCTGCAACATTACCTTTATCGGCCCTTCCGCCGACGCGATCAACCGTATGGGCGACAAGGCGGTGGCGAAGCAAACGATGAAGGATGCGGGGGTTCCGGTTATTCCCGGGTCCGACGGATTGGTCGAGGATCTGGACGAGGCCGTCATGCTCGCACGCGACATCGGTTATCCGGTCATTATCAAAGCGACCGCAGGCGGCGGAGGTAAGGGGATTCGAATCGCCGAGGATGAGGAATCGCTGATCAAACAGATTACGAACGCCCAGCAGGAAGCCCAAAAGGCTTTTGGCAATGCTGGCGTGTATCTTGAAAAATATCTCACCGGCATGAAGCACGTGGAGATTCAGATTATCGCCGATAAACACGGCAACGCCGTGCATCTCGGGGAGCGTGACTGTTCCGTGCAGCGCCGGAGACAGAAGCTGGTTGAAGAAGCTCCTTGTCCGGTGCTAAGTGAAGAGGTACGCAGCCGAATGGGTGAAGCCGCCGTTCGCGCGGCAAAAGCGGTAAACTACTCCGGTGCCGGCACGCTTGAATTTTTGCTGGGCCAGGACGGACAGTTCTACTTCATGGAGATGAACACGCGGATTCAGGTGGAGCATCCGGTAACGGAGATGGTAACCGGCGTGGATCTGATTCAGGAAATGATCTCCGTTGCTGAAGGCAACACACTTTCCTTCAGTCAAGAGGATGTTGTCATTAACGGCTGGTCTATCGAGTGCCGGATCAATGCCGAGAATCCGGACAAGGGCTTCATGCCTGCACCGGGAACCATTCAATTCTATTTGCCTCCGGGGGGGCCCGGCGTGCGGGTGGACAGCGCGGCATATCCCGGTTACACGATTTCGCCTTATTACGATTCGATGATTGCCAAGCTCATTGTATGGGCGCCGACCCGCGATGAAGCGATCGCGAAGATGAAACGCGCTTTGGCTGAATTCGAGATTGAAGGGATCTATTCGACCATCCCGTTCCATCAGAAACTGCTGAAGCATCCTACCTTCTTGAAGGGCGACTTCGATATTAAGTTTTTGGAAGAAAATGAGATTTAAAACCTTTGGCCAAGTTTGTCATAAACTTGGCCAAATGGTATAGTATGAGTAATAAGAGCGCATGCGTTATGCAGTTCGGGTGCATCCGCTAACTTATTCTGAAAGGTGTGTTGAGACAATGGCGGAAACTTTGCCTACAGAATTTGAACGTACAGATATCGGTGAGATTCAGATTGCACCGGAAGTAATTGAAGTCATCGCCGGGCTCGCTACGGTCGAGGTACGCGGTGTTGCGGGGATGAGCGGAGGCTTTGCAGGCGGCATTGCGGAGCTGCTCGGACGCAAGAATTTATCCAAGGGCGTTAAAGTTGAAGTCGGACAACGGGAAGCTGCCGTTGACGTATCCGTCATCGTGGAATATGGCCATCGACTGCCGGAAGTTGCCGGGGAAATCCAGCGCAATGTGAAACGTTCGATTGAGAATATGACAGGGCTTACGGTGATTGAAGTCAATGTACATATTCATGACGTCCATTTCATGAAATCCGTGGAGAAGACGGAAGAATTGGATTTGGCTCAACGCGTCAAATAGAATAGTTTCAGGCTAGCCCTGGGCAGCGATGTCGAGGGTTTTAATCTAATTTAAGGAGGCTGTGCTGAATCGTGGCCAAAATCATGGACAGACTTTTGCTGTTTATCTACAGCTTAAGTATCGGTGTTATATCCGTAGTTGCCATCCTCCTGTTGAGTGGCGCTGTTCCTTACGAATTAACGAGTGTTCAGGAACAACGCCTTTTCTGGGCTGGAATTATCGTAGCTGCGGTTTTGTTTTTGCTGAGCATCCGTTTCTTCTACATCTCCGTCAGGCGCGATCGCTCGAACCTAAACTCCATCGATCAGCGAACGGAATTCGGCGATATCCAAATCTCCGTGGAGACGATCGAGAATCTCTGCTTGAAGGCGGCTTCGCGCGTCCGCGGAGTGAAGGATCTGAAATCGCGGATCAAGGTATCCCAGTCGGGTCTTGATATTGCGATTCGCGCCGTGGTTGATGGCGAGGAATCCATTCCTACACTGACTACCGAAGTGCAGAAGCAGGTGCACGACTTCGTTGAAGATACAACAGGAATACCCGTATCATCCGTATCCGTATATATTGCTAACGTGGTTCAGGCACCAAGCTTCAAGAGCCGCGTGGAATAGAGGTGAGCTTCCCAAATGCCTTGGAAAGAAATATGGGAGAGTCACAGAGGAAGAATTGCCGGGGTGGCCGGCGGGCTTGTGTGCGGACTGATTTATTTATTATCCGGTTTTTGGGATATGCTGTTCTTTGCATTAGTGGTATTTATCGGCTATATATTTGGCAAGCGCAAGGATCTGAACCAGGGCTCCATCTTCCACTTTCAGGAATGGGGACGCTGGCTTTCCGAGCGCTGGCGGCCGTTTAAATGAACCCTGTGATATGCTTTCTCCGGAAAAAATGCTGAGGACAGGTGTAGTGCGCCTTTTTTGCGGAGAGAGATATTCACAGGTTTTTTTTTGGCGTTTAATTGTTGTCAAGTCTTGACGGCAAATGGATCATACTAATTAGAAAAATGGATTCGGCAGGGTCCACAGGAGGAACATAATGAAAAGACGTGTAGCTAGAGAGATTGTCGTTCAGAGCCTTTACCAGATGGAGATGAACGAAGTCGACAGCATGGAAGCCGTGTCGATGCTGCTCTCCGAAGCGGCAGAAGAGAATGAGACCGAGCGGGTCATCGGCGACGAGGTTCAAATGAAGGAATATGTGCTGCAGCTGGTCAACGGAACATGGGAATCCAAGGATTCGATTGATGAACTCCTTGCTCATTATTTGAAAGGCTGGCAGGTAAGCCGTCTTTCCCGCGTGGATCGTCAAATCCTGCGACTGGCCGTGTACGAGCTGACTTATCGCGATGACGTGCCCGGGAAAGTGGCGGTTAACGAAGCGATCGAACTGTCCAAGCATTTCGGAACCGAGGAATCGGGCAAGTTCGTCAACGGCGTATTGGGCCGGATGATTCAAGAGCTGGATCAAGTCAAGGTGAAGCTCCGTCAGTCCTAAATCTACACGCATGTTCATGGCCAGCTTGAAACGTAATGATTCAATCATAATGGAGGAGAGATCAGGATGACAGAAGCAACGATTATTAGCGGAAAACAGATATCGGAAGAAATTCGCAAGGGGATTGCGTTAGAAGTAGAACAATTGTCCAAGCAGAATGTACGTCCTGGTTTGGCTGTTGTACTTGTAGGAGATGATCCGGCTTCGCATGTTTACGTTCGCAACAAGGAGAAAGCATGCCACGATCTGGGCTTTTATTCCGAGGTGCATCGTCTGCCCGCGGATTCCAGCCAGAACGAAGTGCTCGCACTGGTGGACAAGCTCAATGCCCAGGAATCCATCCATGGGATCCTGGTCCAGCTACCTTTGCCTAAACACATCGAGGAAAAGGCCGTCATCGATGCGATTGCGGTGGAGAAGGACGTGGACGGTTTCCACCCGGTTAATGTGGGTAACCTCGTAATAGGCGATGACAGTCTCCTGCCATGCACGCCGGCCGGCGTGATTGAAATGATCAAGCGGACAGGCATTGAGATTGCAGGCAAACATGCGGTCGTGATCGGGAGATCCAATATCGTCGGCAAACCGGTATCTCTTCTTCTTCAGCGCGAGAACGCGACCGTTACGATGTGCCACTCCAAAACGGGGAATATGGCGGAAATCGCGCGTCAAGCGGACATCCTGGTCGTGGCGATCGGCCGAGCGAACATGATTGATGCCAGCTACGTGAAACCCGGCGCCGTCGTTATCGATGTCGGCATGAACCGCCTGGAGAACGGAAAGCTTGCCGGGGACGTTGACTTTGAGAGCGTGAAGGCAGTGTCCGGCCCGATTACTCCGGTACCCGGAGGGGTGGGACCGATGACCATCACGATGCTCATGCAGAATACGCTGATAGCCGCCAAAAGGCTGAATGGGCTGGCCTGACATGAAGACGGCCGATCCAGGACGAGTATTATCCGTTAAGGATTTAAACCGATATATTCGCATGAAGATGGAAGGCGACTCCAGGCTATCCGACGTATGGATCCGAGGCGAAATATCAAATTTTACCCATCATTCCAGCGGACATATGTATTTTACCTTAAAGGATGAAGGCAGCCGGATTCGTGCGATCATGTTTGCGACTCATAACCAGAGGCTGCCTTTTATCCCCAAGGAAGGGTCGCGTGTCATAGCGCGGGGCAATGTGTCGGTGTATGAACGGGATGGACAATACCAATTCTATGCCGTCCAAATGCAGCCGGACGGCATCGGCAGCTTGTACCTCGCTTATGAACAGCTGAAGTCGAAGCTGGAGGAAGAGGGCTTGTTTGCAGCCGATCGCAAGCGGCCGCTGCCGCGCTATCCCAAGACGATAGGTGTGATCACGTCGCCAACGGGGGCTGCCGTGCGGGATATCATGATTACGATCCGGAGGCGCTATCCTCAGGCGAACGCCATTTTGTATCCGGTGCTGGTTCAAGGCAAAGGGGCTGCGCCTTCGATCGTCAAAGCCATTCGGACGATGAACGACATGGCAGAGGCTGATGTGCTAATCGTTGGGCGCGGTGGCGGATCACTGGAAGAACTCTGGGCGTTTAATGAGGAGATCGTTGCAAGAGCCATTTATCAATCCCATATTCCGGTTGTTTCGGCCGTCGGGCACGAAACGGATTTTACGATCGCCGATTTTGTCGCGGATCTTCGAGCCGCCACACCAACGGCCGCAGCGGAACTAGCGGTTCCGAGCAGCGCAGAACTGAGAGGGCAGCTTGCCCAAAGACAGCGCCAGCTGAATCAAGGGCTGCAGCAACGCCTTCAGCGGAGCCGTGAACGTTTGATATCGCTTCAGCGGTCCCCGGTCCTGGTGCATCCCCGCCGGTATATGCTTCAGCATGCCGAACGGCTGGACATGCTGTCCCAACGGCTGCAGGGCCACCTGAAATCCAGGCTTTCCCTGGTCCGCCAGCGTCAAAAATCGCTGCACCAGGGCCTGATCCGATATAATCCGCGGACTCAAGCGGAGTTCGCCGCCAAAAGGAAAGAGCAGGCCAACCGGCAGTTAATGAACGCGATGCAGTCAATCATGAAGTCCAAGATGTCGCAGCTGCAAACCGAGATGCGACATCTCGATGCGCTCAGCCCGCTGAAGATCATGTCGAGAGGATACAGTCTTGTGTATGACGAGAAAGAGCAAAAGCTTGTAAAGTCGATAGAAGACGTGCAATTAGGTGATTTGGTGAACGTAAGGGTCAACGATGGACAGCTGCAATGTCAAGTGTGGGGAATGAAGGAGGATGAAGAGATTGGCGAATGAAACACTGGAGATCAGCTTCGAAGAAGCGATGGCTCAGCTGGAGACGATCGTTGAGCAGCTGGAAGACGGAGATGTGCCGCTTGAAAAAGCCATCGATTTATTTCAACAGGGCATGAAGCTGTCGCAGATGTGCAGCAAAAAGCTGGAGCAGGTCGAGCAGAAAATCGAAATGATCGTGGAAGAGGGCGGAGAATTGAAGCGGAAGCCATTCGGCGGGACGCTGGATGAGACAGGTGAACTGGGTGAATAACAGACTTACGATCCATCAATATATGAATGAAATTTGTGACAGGCTGGACAGCGAGTTCACGAATCTTTTTCCGTCAGGCTGGAAAGTTCCTGAAACCCTTTCGCGGTCCATGTCGTATTCTTTAATGGCAGGCGGCAAGCGAATGCGTCCGCTGCTTGTCATTGCGGCATGCGAGGCGGGCGGCGGCAGCCGTGAAGCAGCCGTTCCGGTTGCCTGCGCGGTGGAAATGGTCCATACATATTCCCTTATCCACGATGATCTGCCGGCGATGGACGATGATGATTACCGCCGCGGCAAGCCGACGAATCATAAGGTGTTTGGCGAGGCCAGCGCCATTTTGGCCGGGGATGCCTTGCTGACGCATGCCTTTTACAGCGTCATCCAGGCTGCCAGAAAGCATGGGGTTCCAGCAGAACGCGTGCTGTCGATCGTGGAGGATCTTGCGGAGTATGCAGGTCCGCGGGGGATGGTAGGCGGACAGGTGGCCGACATGGAGGGGGAGCAAGGGATCACGACGTTAGAGCAGCTTGAGTATATACACCTGCACAAGACCAGTGATCTGATCATGTTCTCGCTGATGGCGGGCGGCCATGTTGCCGGGTGCTCCGACGCCCAGATCGAATCCTTGCGTACCTTCGGGCATCATATCGGCCTTGCTTTTCAGATTCAAGATGATATTCTGGATCTCGTGGGGGATGAGTCCAAGCTCGGGAAGCCGGTACAAAGCGATGTGAAACAGGAAAAGGTGACCTACCCGTACTTCATCGGTTTGGACGCATCGAGGCATGAAGTCGAGCGACTGACGGCAGAAGCCAAGCGGGTCATTTCCGAAGGGAACTTCGCCGACCCTGCAAGGCTGCTGGAGATCGCGGATTTCTTGATGGCCCGGGACCACTAAGCGCGCGCTACATGCAAACGGTTTTTTTGTGATATAATGTCTGTTAATGGCTGAATTACTATCGGCTTAGTAACGTAAACTTAATCAAGGAAAGCGGGGAGATTCTTCGTGCTTCTTCCAAATATCAAACAACCAGAACAACTTAAAAATCTATCGGTGGACGAACTCGAGGATTTAGCGGGACAAATCCGTCATTTTCTAATCGAAAAGCTGTCCGTTACCGGTGGCCATCTTGCACCGAATCTGGGAGTGGTTGAACTCACGCTGGCCTTGCACTATTGCTTTGACAGCCCTCGTGACAAGATGATTTTCGATGTGGGCCATCAAGCCTATGTACACAAGATCTTGACCGGACGGATGGATAAATTCGATACGCTCCGCAAATATAAAGGCTTGTGCGGCTTCGTCAAGCGGTCCGAGAGCGAGCATGATGTATGGGAAGCAGGTCACAGCAGCACCTCGCTGTCTGCCGCAATGGGTATGGCCATGGCCCGGGACCTGAAAGGCGAAGACAATCGGGTTATCGCCATGATCGGGGACGGAGCCCTTACAGGCGGCATGGCGTTTGAAGCGCTAAACCATATCGGCCACGAGCAGAAGAAGCTCATGGTCATCCTGAATGACAATGAAATGTCGATCGCGCCGAATGTCGGTGCTATGCATAACTACTTAAGCAAGATCCGTTCGGACCGTTTTTATCTTCGTGCCAAAGACGAAGTGGAAATGGTCTTGAAGAAAATCCCTGCCATCGGCGGCAAACTCGCGAAGACGGCAGAGAAGATGAAGGACAGCCTTAAATATATGATGGTTCCGGGTGTTTTATTCGAGGAACTTGGATTTACGTATCTCGGGCCTGTGGACGGACATGATCTGAATAAACTGATCGATACATTGAAGCAGGCGGACAATGTGGATGGTCCCGTGCTGATCCATGCCGTAACAACCAAGGGCAAGGGATACCGTCCGGCCGAATCGGATTCGCATAAATGGCATGGAATCACCCCTTATAAGATTGAATCCGGCCAAGTGCTCAAGGCAGTAGGCAATCCGATGTACACGGAAGTGTTCGGACAGACCTTGGTGGAGCTGGGGGAACAGGACAAACGCATCGTTGCCGTTACGCCGGCGATGCCGGGCGGCTCCGGCTTGATCCCGTTCAGCAAGAAATTCCCGGACCGCATGATCGATGTCGGGATTGCCGAGCAGCACGCGGCAACGCTGTGCGCGGCTCTGGCCATGGAAGGCATGAAACCCGTATTCGCGGTCTATTCCACGTTCATGCAGCGTGCGTACGACCAAATCGTGCATGATATTTGCCGCCATAACGCCAACGTGATGTTTGCGATTGACCGTGCCGGCTTTGTCGGTGCAGACGGCGAAACGCATCAAGGGGTATACGATGTGGCCTTCATGCGTCATATCCCGAATATCGTCATCATGATGCCAAAAGACGAGAATGAGCTTCGTCACATGATGAAGACGGCGCTTGATTATAATGAAGGACCGATTGCTTACCGTTACCCTCGGAACAATGTGCGCGGCGTTCCGATGGACACTGAGCTGGTGCCCATTCCAATCGGAACCTGGGAAGTCGTCCGTCCCGGCGAAGGGTATGCCATCCTGGCTTCCGGTCCGATGGTTCAGCTGGCCGAAGAAGCAGCGGAGCAGCTCAAGCGGGAAGGCATTGCGGTAGAAGTCGTGAATGCCCGTTTCCTTAAACCGCTTGACGGAGATATGCTGGGGAATTTGGCGAAGACGGGAACGTCGATGCTGGTTCTGGAGGAAACCTCGCAAGCAGGCAGTTTGGGGAGCGCGGTTCTGGAATATTTTGCAGAGCAGGGAATCCATGATGCCGTCGTATCCTTGATGGGGATCGAAGACCGGTTCATCGAGCATGGAAGCATTCCGCAGCAACGGGAGGAAGTAGGTCTCACGCTGGAAGGGGTTTGCCAGGAAATCCGGAGCCTGAAGAATGCCCGGACCGCCGTACTCGGCAAAAGAAGTTTTATGTCTTAGTAACGATCGGGAGTATAATATGGATTCATCTCAGAAGGAACGAATTGATGTCCTGCTCGTGGAGCAGGGATATTATGAGAGTCGCGAAAAAGCAAAAGCCGCGATTATGGCGGGTCTGGTCTATGCCGGAACCGAACGGATCGAGAAAGCCGGCATGAAAATTCCGAGAACGTCCGAACTGAAGGTCAAGGGCTCGGTTCATCCTTATGTCAGCCGAGGCGGACTAAAGCTGGAGAAAGCGATTCGTACGTTCGGCCTCGACATGAAGGGGCGCACGATGCTGGATATCGGATCATCGACAGGCGGTTTTACGGATTGCGCGCTCCAGCATGGGGCCAGTTATGTGTACGCGATCGACGTTGGTTATAACCAGCTGGATTGGTCGCTGCGTAACGATGAACGCGTATGCGTCATGGAGCGAACGAATTTTCGCTATATGACGCCGGAGGATCTGAACGGTCCTCCGCCTGATTTTGCCAGCATCGATGTTTCGTTTATTTCACTTCGCATTATACTGCCGCCTCTGAAGATGCTGCTCGCTAAACCGGGAGATGTAGCCGCCCTGATCAAACCTCAATTCGAGGCGGGGCGGGAGAAGGTCGGTAAATCCGGGGTGGTTCGGGATCCGAAGGTCCATAAGGAAGTTTTAACGCAGGTGCTGACTTTTGCGGACGGCCTTGGATTCAAGCTGAAAAACCTTACGTTCTCTCCGATAACGGGAGGAGAAGGAAATATTGAATTCCTGGCCCACTGGCGATTAGAGCCGGAGGTATCTGAAAGCTCGGAAGAACCGACTCAGGAAGATGGACAAGCTTCTGTCCCATTGAGTCAATGGATTGACACCGTCGTCACGCAAGCGGCTCATACATTCACAGGAAACTCATCGAAATGATGGGTTTCTTTTGCTGAAAAAGAGGAATTTATGTTCTCATCCGCGAATACAAAATTCGAGGTGAGAGGATGAATGAGCGTTATGATTGGTTATTAATGATATTGCTTGGTGTCGTCATTGCCTTGCTTATCGGCTATAGGCTGAATCGTTGGCTGATGTCACCATCACCGGACCGGCTGCCGGGCATCCCGATCAATGAGCACATTCCAGATCACCCAGTCATTGGGATGCTTGAACAAGAAGGATATGATGTGGTTGGGGGTAAAGTAAAAATAAACTTGTCGTTTGAAACGGGACATAAGCCCATCTTAAGTCGGTTGTTCATAGATTATGTTGCATCCGACGACAGCGGCGAACTGTACATGGTGAAGCTGGCCCGGGAACGAATGCCGGTGGAGTGGACAGGCTCCGGCATTCGCGATCGGTTGATGCCGTTTTTGCTGCTGTATCCCGAGTGTGCGGGCCTCCTCTACATCGACGTGAATGAGGGGACCATTAACCGTTTAAGCATGGATTGGACGGACGAAGAATGGATTGGTCATGATGAATACAACAGTTAATACTCAGGAGGCTCTTTATGAAGGGACAACGCCATATTAAAATCAGGGATATCATTACCCACCAGGATATTGAAACGCAGGATGAGCTTGTGGACGCATTGCGCGCGGAAGGCTTTCAGGTTACTCAGGCTACGATATCACGGGATATTAAAGAATTGCTGCTCATAAAAGTGCCTACAGATGATGGGCGATATAAATACTCCATGCCGACAGATCAGCGGTACAACCCTGTTCAGAAGCTCAAAAGAGCGCTCGTCGACAATTTTGTTTACATTGACCGAACCGGCAATCTTGTGGTCATGAAATGCTTGCCCGGAACAGCCAACTCGGTTGCCGTGCTGCTCGATAACATGGAATGGTCACAGATCATGGGGACCATCTGCGGGGATGACACGATCTTGCTGATTTGCCGTACGGAAGTAGACGGCGAACATGTGGTGTCCCAAATCAAAAATTTCATTTCCTAATCAAATGTAGTGACATATCGATCATTTTTTTGCAGTAGCGGAGGTGGTAAACATGTTAAACACGCTATCCATTCGGAACCTGGCTGTTGTAGAAAGCGTGGATGTACACTTTTATCCCGGATTTCACGTCCTGACAGGGGAAACCGGGGCCGGTAAGTCCATCATCATTGATGCGCTGGGTTTAATTGCCGGCGGCCGCGGCTCGGCAGAGCTGATTCGATACGGGTGCGACAAAGCGGAGATCGAGGCTCTGTTTGAGCTGCCTGCGGAGCATCCGGTATGGAGCACGCTCAAGAAGCTGGGGGTTGAAGCGGATCCGGAAGAGCACTTACTAATTCGAAGAGAGCTGACGTCTCAAGGAAAAAGCACGTCGCGTATTAACGGACAGCTGCTGAACCTCAGCATGCTGCGTGAAGTCGGGGAAAAGCTGATTAATATCCATGGACAGCATGAGCATCAAAGCCTGCTGCGTTCAGAGCAGCATATGAGCCTCCTGGATACTTACGGAGATAAGACCATAGGGCCTGCCAAGCGCAAATACCAGGAGCTGTACGGCGAATTCAGCAAAGTGGAGAAAGAGCTTAAGGACCTGCAGGAAACCAGCCAGAAAGCATATCAAATGCTGGATATGTACCGTTTCCAGCTGGAGGAAATCGCGGCTGCCGGGCTGAAAACCGGCGAAGACGAGGCATTGTCCGAAGAAAGAACCAAACTCTCCCACAGCGAGAAGATGATGGATTCCGTAGCGGGAGCCTACGACCTGTTGTACGGATCATCGGGCCTTGAGTCCGTCAGCAGGGCTTTGTCTAGACTTGAGGATGTATCCGGATACGACGAGAAGGGTTTAAAGCCGCTTGTCGAGCAGCTTCAATCCGCTTATTATCAGCTTGAGGATGCGGTATTCCAGTTAAGGGATTATCGTGACGGCATCGAATTCAATCCCGAACGGCTCAATGAAATTGAGCTCCGTTTAGATATGATCTCCGGTTTGCGCCGAAAATATGGGGATAATGTGGAGCAAATTCTGGAATACTACGTGAGAATTCAGCAGGAAACCGATATGCTGGAGAATAAGGACGAATTTATTCAAGCGTTGGAACAGCGCCGTGACGAGTTGTTAAGCGTGCTGCTCGTAAGCGCGAAAGAGCTGAGTCACGCCCGCAAGCAATGCGCGCAAGACTTGGCTAGGCAAGTCGAGGGAGAACTGAAGGATCTTCAAATGGAACGCACCTCGCTGGAAGTCCGCCTGGAATTGCAGCTGGATCCGAACGGCTACGAGTATGAAGGCCAAAAAGTCCGGTTGACAAGACAAGGCATGGATACGGCGGAATTCCTTATCTCCGCGAATCCGGGCGAGCCGCTCCGACCGCTTGCCAAAATTGCTTCGGGTGGGGAAATGTCCAGAATTATGCTGGCGATGAAGAGTATATTTGCCCGTCATGATCAAATACCGGTCTTAATCTTTGATGAAGTCGACACGGGTGTCAGCGGAAGGGCTGCCCAATCGATTGCCGAGAAGCTGTTTTTGCTGGCCAAAACCTGTCAGGTATTCTCCATTACGCATTTGCCGCAGGTGGCTTGCATGGCGGATCATCAATATTTAATCGAGAAGAAGCTTGAAGCCTCCAGAACGATGACGCAAGTAGAAAACCTGAATGAAGAAGGGCGTGTAAAAGAGCTTGCCCGGATGCTTGGCGGAGTCGAAATTACCGAAAAGACGCTTCATCATGCCCAAGAAATGCTCAATCTGGCGGCAGCGCAAAAGGCTTCCAGAAAGGCTTTGGGTCAATGATTGACAGTTATAAAACCATAAGGGCAGGGTAACTTAAAGGTACGCAATTGGCGACCACCTTTTCGTCAAGCGAAAGAAGAAAAAGGGAGCGTGACAGCCATTGAAGCCCAACCTCAGGAGAAAACTGCTCGGTTTCGTTCTTGCTTTCCTTCTTTGTTTCATTGGAACTGCTGATCCTGTCCAATCTTTTGCCTCATTGCCCGATGAGCTGAGATTGATTACCGGTCAGCAGTCCCGTCTTGATGTTGCCATGCCTGTGCAAGCCCTCGCTTCAGTTGATCGACCGGATGTCCTGCAGCTAAACGGCTCCCGGGAATCGAAACTTCAAGTATCGTTAAAACAGCCGCTGCAGCTCAATCCCCAGCAAAGCGGAAACGCAGAAGTGACCCTGAAATTATTCGGTACAATTCCTCTGAAGACTGTCCATGTCAAAGTGATGCCGGAACTTAAAGTCATACCGGGAGGCCAAACCATCGGCGTCAAGGTGAAATCCTCCGGTATACTGGTGGTTGGACATCATCTGGTACGGGTTCAAAACGGGGCCAAAGTGTCTCCCGGCGAAGCTGCCGGCCTAAAGCTTGGCGACCTGCTTACAACGATGGATGGAAAGCCGCTTAACGATGTCACGAAGGTTGCCGAGATCGTCGAGAAGGCTGGTAAAGCGAATCGGCCGCTGGATATATCCTTTAAACGGGACGGCAAGGTAATGAAAACAAAGCTGAGTCCCGCCTATGACCAAGAGGATCAAAGCTGGCGCCTTGGCCTGTATATCCGTGATTCCGCAGCAGGCGTAGGGACGCTTACCTTTTATGCGCCTCACCAGAAGGTCTACGGAGCGCTCGGTCATGTCATCACCGACATGAATACTCAGACCCCCATTGATGTTGGAAGCGGCCAGATCGTTCAATCCAACGTCACCTCGATTAGCCGTAGCGAAGAAGGCGAGCCCGGAGAGAAAAGGGCAACCTTCACCAAAGACGGCAAGATTTTAGGCAATGTCGAGCGCAATACCCATTTCGGCATTTTCGGTAAAATGAATCAGCTTCCGGAACACGGGCTGTATCAGGAGCCGATTCCCGTTGCCTTTTCCCATGAGGTGAAGGAAGGTCCCGCTGAAATTTTAACCGTCGTTGAAGGTCAGGAAGTCGAACGCTTTACGGTGGAGATCGTTCACGTCTCCAAACAGGACGCTCCAGCGACCAAAGGAATGGTGCTGCGCATTACCGATCCGAGACTGCTTAAGAAGACCGGCGGGATCGTGCAGGGCATGAGCGGCAGTCCCATCGTTCAGGATGGCAAGCTGATTGGAGCGGTAACCCATGTATTTGTAAACGACCCTAAGTCGGGATATGGGTGCTTTATCGAGTGGATGCTTCAAGATTCCGGCGTACTACAATCTACAGAATCAACACCTCAAAATCTTAAGGCAGGTTAATGCCTTGAGATTTTTTGTCGTAAAAGAACGAAATAGAGATTAATTTGAAACAAAATATTTAATTATAAATCAACTTCAAAAAAAAATAAAGAAAAATAATTTTCGACAGAAGGAATTTAAATAAGCATGTCGAAAACTTTATAAACAGAAAAATGTTCTAAAATAACAACTGATCTGATAAAGGAGGAGCACGAATTGCAAAAGATTGAGGTATTATTGGCAGACGACAACCGTGAATTTACAAACCTGCTCGGCGAATACATTTCGGATCAACAAGATATGGTGGTATCCGGAATCGCTTATAATGGCGAAGAAGTACTGAGCATGATTGAGGAATCCGGAAAGGTACCGGACGTACTGATCCTTGATATTATTATGCCTCATTTGGACGGGCTTGGGGTACTCGAGCGTTTACGCGATATGAATCTGTCTCCGCAGCCGAAAGTCATTATGCTCACGGCGTTCGGCCAAGAGAATATAACGCAGCGCGCGGTGCAGTTGGGTGCTTCCTATTATATTTTAAAGCCGTTTGACATGGAGGTGCTCGCCAGCCGCATTCGACAGCTCGTGGGTTCGCCGAGCAGCATTTCCTCCGGCACTCCGTTTACAAGCATGAAATCCAATGTGGTTCCTATGGGCAAGGGCAAGAATTTGGACGCGAATATCACTTCCATTATCCATGAAATCGGCGTTCCCGCTCATATCAAGGGATATCAATATCTCCGCGAAGCCATTACCATGGTGTACAACAATATCGAAATTCTTGGAGCGATTACCAAAACGCTGTATCCGGCCATCGCTGAGAAGTTCAAAACAACGCCATCCCGAGTGGAGCGGGCGATCCGGCATGCCATTGAAGTGGCTTGGACTCGCGGTAACATCGATTCCATCAGCCACTTGTTCGGCTACACCATTAACATCAGCAAATCCAAGCCGACCAACAGCGAGTTCATTGCCATGGTGGCAGACAAGCTTCGGATCGAGCATAAGGTCTCTTGAAAGGGTAAGGACTAAGAGGAAGGGATTTAGGGACATGGACGATGCACACCTAAATGTCTACTTGAGCGATTTATTGAAATCACTCCTTTATTGGTTGCGGCTATCGTAACCTGTGAAGGAGTGATTTTATGTTTCAGGACGGGACTCATCAGCAATAAACCAGCCGGATCAGCGGCTGGTTTGTTTTGTTTTACTAAGGTTACATCACCACCCGGTAATCTCCTTCCGGTGCTGCGTACCATCGATTTCCTCACAGATAATACATTTTGAACTGGATATCCTGGGCATGGTTTCCGAATTTCTTGCCGAATAACGTAGCGCCTCCAACATGCTTCGCGTCTTCCTTGACTTCGATACGAAAGGTCCAGCGATCACATGCCGAATCCAGGTCGTCCACGGAGACGGTTGAGAGAGGATCGCCATCGATATACGTGCCGTGGCTGGTAATCCGAATCGTTTTCAGCAGTCCGTATTGGTTGATGTTGTGCGGCCACCATTCAGGCGTATATTTCCCCCGCGTATCCGCAAAATCCCCTGGGCTCGTCCACGTGCCGAGCTCCATTCCGTTCAAGGAAAACGTAATGTCCGATGGCCACACATCATTGGAAAAAGGAAACTCGGACGATATCTCCAAACTGATTTCGAATTGCTGCAGCTTCTCATCCTTTTGCAGAAAGTTGGCGATGTTGTATTGGATGAACCCCTCGGTAAACCACAGGATTTCCGCATCCACGCGCTTGGGATCCATAAAGTACTTGGGTTCGTCAACCCGTCCGATGAACTCCTTCTCGGTAGCAAGGCCGCAAGTAGGCTTCAGGTCATAATCGGTGTAATGCCCGATCGGCACCGAGGCTTCATAAGAAGCAAAGGAATGGAAGATTTTTTTGGGGAAGTTGATTTCAATGTGATCCACCTTCAGGATCGAAATTTTCTGCTGCCCCGATTTTCCCGGCACCTTCTCTGTCCGGATAATGCCGGCATCTTCAAGTTTTTTAATATGCTTCGTCACGATCGGACTGCTGATTTGAAGCTCCTGCGCTAAATCTTTGATGTTCATTTTGTTTTTGGAGAGCATCTGAATAATCTTGATGCGAACTTCGCTGGCCAAAGCCTCGTAAACCACAAGCGATGACTTGTCTATTTCCAATTGCATATGACCACTTCTTTCAACAAGTTTTTCAATTATTAACTAATATGCATCATAACACAGGCTTTATTAACCTGTATATAAATCTTGGCATTTAAACTAACATTTTTTCAACATTATAATTAACAAAAAAGTTAATTAAACATAAAATTAATAATCAAGATTTATATATAAGTTATTGACACCGCTTTCAGAGCGAGTGTATACTGAACCAAAGTTAATCGTTTTCATGATTCTGGCGGGTGAATGATTAACCAAATGATTAGTAATAGGAGGAGAGTTTGTTGAAGAAAAAAATGGGGGTTTCACTGATACTTGCATTGTTAGCGGTAGCGGTACTGGGAGGATGCGGAAACGGCGACAAGAACACCATTACCTTCTGGACGCCATTGACGGGTGATGACGGGGCTTACATGGATCAGCTCGTTAAGGATTACAATGCCACCAATCCCGAGTATAAAGTGAAGCATGTCATCACTTCGGACATGTATACGAAGATATCCACCGTTCTTAATTCCGGCAAAGGCGTTCCCGATCTTTCCATCATCCACGCGGACCGCGTTCCAAGCTTCGTTAAGCAAGGCGTATTGGAGCCGATGACGGCAGTCATGCAAGCGCAGCCAGAATTGAAAGAGGACAATTATCTGCCGCAGGCCTGGGCAACCGGAAACGTGGAAGGCACCCAATATACGGTACCGCTTGATATCCACAGCAACGCGATGTACTACAACAAAAATCTGCTCAAGAAATACAATGTTGAAAGTTTCCTGGATGACGATGTCGTGACCATCGATGAAATGTTGTCGCTGCAAGGCAAACTGGATGAGGGTGATTACGTGGTCAATGATGCGCTGTTGGGCTGGGTTGTGTTGGCTCAAATACAGAATCTGGGCGGAGACATCCAGCAAGACGGCAAGCCTGCAGTCAATACGGAAGCCATGAAGCAGGCATTTACGGAGATTAAGAAAATAGCCGATGCGGGTTTAATGACACCATTTGGCGAAGACGGCTACCTGATGTTCCAAGCTGGAAACGTTTTATTCTCCACAGACGGCACATGGAGCTCTACGGCCCATGCCGCGGTTGACGGCCTGGACTTTGGCGTAACCAACATTTATTCGACGAGTGCGGATAAATATACAAACCGAGCATCTTCCCACCTGTTCTCCATGCTGAAGAACGAGAAGAGAACGGATGAAAAGGAGCAGGCCATCGGCCAGTTCCTGGAGTTCATTCGCCAACACTCGATCGAGTGGGCAAAAGCGGGTCAGATCGTAGCGAGTAAACAAGTCATTGAAAGTCCGGACTACAATAACTATATTCAATCATTCTTCACGTCCAATGAAAAAGAAATTGAATCCTTGTACATTTACACTTACGAGTACTATCCATATGTTGCCGAGGCTGTAGATACATATGCAGCGGATATTGTGCGGGGCAACGTCGATATCGACGAAACCCTGGCGACGATGCAGAAGTTCGTAGAGGATAAAATCGCAGAAGGCAACAGTGCCGCAAAGTAAATGAAAGCAGAGCCGATTGAAAAAAAGAAAAGCGTCCAAACCTCATGACGCTTTTCTTTTCCAAAGGAGAAATGAAAGGGTATGAAAAAGAAGTCGCTGACACCTTATTTCTTTGTAGGTCCCCATCTGATTCTATTCATCGTGTTTATTCTATTACCGACCCTATACGGGATCTATGCTTCGTTTACGCAATGGAATCTGATCAATGACCCGGTGTGGGTCGGCCTGGCCAACTATAAAACGATTCTGTTTGATGCGGAGTCCACCTTCTATACCCAATTTATGAACGGATTAAAAAATACGTTGATCTTCGTAGTTCTGAGCGTACCGATATTAATCGTTATCCCGTTAATGATCGCGGTGTCGCTCGAACACAAAAAAGTGAAAATGAAAAACGTCATTCAATCCATTCTCTATATTCCCGGATTAATTTCGATCTCCGCAGCGGCACTGATTTGGTCATTGATATTTAACAAGCAGCTTGGGATCACGAACAACGTCTTCGGCTCCGAAACGGTCTGGGCCGCCAACCAGCCTTATGCCTGGCTGATCATTATTGTCATTACGGTTTGGGGCGGGGTCGGTGGAAACATGATCATCTACCGGGCTTCTATCAGTGGAGTATCCAAGGATTTGTACGAATCGGCCGAGATGGACGGAGCGGGGCCCGTCCGCAGATTTTCGAGCATTACGCTGCCCTCCATCCGTTTCCCGCTGATTTATACCTTTGTCATGACGACCGCCGGAGCTTTCAACGTATTCGGTCAGCCATTAATGATGACGGACGGAGGACCCAGACAGAGCACGACGGTATTGATGATGTATATTCGCCAGCTGGCCTTCGGCCACGGGGAATCCATTGCCGGCATGGCATCCGCGATGGCGGTGCTGCTCGGACTGGTCATTCTGGTCATTTCAGCCCTTCAATATTATGTGATGAACCGAAACGCGTCCTAGCGGCATGTTCTGCTTGCAAACGACGGAAACGATAAAAGGTAGGTGTACTGTGCAATGTCGAACCCGGTAGTACATGAAGCGAACGCGGATACTAAGCTTGCCCGCTCCGGTCCGAAGAAGGCTTCAACCAACATTAGCGTGTCCAAATATATTGCTTATACTTTTCTCATCCTGCTGTGCGTGATATGGGCGATTCCGGTCATCTTTGGTATTACCACATCGTTCCGGTCCCAGGCGGAGGTCGTATCCAGCGGTTTCAGTCTGCTGCCCGAAAACTGGATATTCGATAATTATGTCACGATCCTGCAAAATACGTCGACGGCCCCGATCCTGCGCTGGTTGATGAACTCCGTCTTTATCGCAACGATGCATACGCTGCTGGTGATCGTGGTCATTTCCATCACCGGCTACGGGTACTCCCGCATGAACTTTAAAGGAAGGGACACCTTGTTCTTTACTTTGCTGGGGATTTCTTTCTTTCCCGGAGTCGTGAACCTGATTCCATCCTACAAAATCATAGATGCGCTGGGGTGGGTAAACACCTCATGGGCAATGATTATTCCAGGTTTGGCAGGCATGGGGAACATATTCTTGGTCAGACAATTCATGATGGGCGTTCCCAAGGATCTGGACGAATCGGCACGCGTGGACGGCGCGGGTGACTTTAGAATCTATTATTCTATCATTTTGCCGCTCATGAAGCCTGTGTTGATTGTATGCGGCCTGTTTTCATTTACGGGTTCCTGGAATGATTTCCTCTGGCCGGTCATCGTGTATACCGACGTGGAGAAGATGCCGGTTACGGCAGGACTGCTGTTGCTGCAGGACATCTACGGCAATTATCGCATGATCGGACAATTGATGGGTTCCGCTATCCTGGCCATCATTCCGACGCTGCTGTTGTTCCTGTTTGCCCAGAAATATTTTGTGCAGTCGATCAACTTAAACGCGGGTATCAAAGGATAGTTTTTTGAAGAGTGGAAATGAAGAGCAAGTAAACCGAAAGCTAACGAAGTCAAACTACAAGGTATAGGAGTCGTCACCATGACTGAATTATATATAAAAAATCCCCTGATCGAGCAGAGGGCAGATCCCTGGATCTATAAACATAGCGATGGTTTTTATTACTTTACCGGTTCCGTGCCGGAATATGACCGGATCGAGCTTAGACGCTCGGAAACGATCCAAGGGCTTGCGGCTGCGGAAGGCATAACGATTTGGCGCAAGCATGATTCGGGTTTGATGAGCGCCAATATTTGGGCGCCCGAGCTTCATCACATAGAGGGCAAATGGTACGTGTATTACGCAGCGGCCCATACGTCCGAAACGAGGGACGGGTTGTTTGATCACCGCATGTTCGTGCTGGAGAATGCTTCGGCGAACCCGCTGGAAGGGGAATGGGTGGAGAAGGGACAAGTGATCACGAAGTGGGAGTCTTTTGCACTGGACGCAACCACGTTTGAGCATAAGGGAAGGCGGTATTATGTGTGGGCCCAGAAAGATCCGGCCATTCCGGGCAACTCGAATCTCTATATCTCCTTGATGGAAAATCCCTGGACCCTGACAGGGGAACAGGTTTGCATATCGGTTCCCGAATATGATTGGGAGAAGATCGGCTATCTGGTGAATGAAGGAGCCGCTGTCCTGAAGCGAAACGGTCGCATATTCATGACCTATTCCGCAAGCGCCACGGACCATAACTATGCGATGGGCCTGCTGACGGCCGATGAGGACAGCGATTTGCTGGATCCGAGCTCCTGGGTGAAATCACCCTTGCCCGTATTTACGACATCGGAAGCCAATGGCCAATACGGGCCGGGACACAACAGCTTCACGGTATCCGAGGACGGCCTGGTGGACATCCTGGTTTACCATGCCCGAAGTTACAAGGTGATGGCGGGTGATCCGCTATATGATCCGAACCGCCATGCGCGCGTACAGATCATCCGGTGGAATGAAGACGGTACGCCGAATTTCGGTGTGCCGAGAGCGGATCATGCAATGATATCCGAGTCATGACCTTGAAACCGACCCAGCTTACATGCTGGGTCGGTTTTTTTAAATTCCGAGGCAGGGTGTACATAATATTAAATAGGAGAAAAGAAGGAGTCTGCGATACGGATGGAGAAAAAAGGACAGGAAACCTGTTTGAATGGTTAAGGTGTAGTAAGAATCGTTTTTATTAACGATATACTTATTTCCTGGTAGGGAGGAATTATAAATGGCAAAGATATTAGTATTGGGCGGAACCCGCTTTTTTGGCAAAAGGCTGGTTAACCGGCTGGTGGCTAACGGCGATGCCGTTACGATTTTGACGCGCGGACAACACCAGGATCCATTCGGGGGTGCCGTTTCGCGGCTTGCCGCGGATCGGAAAGATCCGGAGAGCTTAAAGCAGGCAGTAGGGAGCCAGGATTTTGATATCGTATATGATAATATATGTTATACGCCGGAAGAAGCGGGACAAGCAGCGGACTTATTTGCTGGACGCGTAGGACAATATGTGCTGACCTCCACGTTGTCAGTATATGATTTTGCGGATCATCCGGTAAGGGAAGAGGACTTTGATCCATACAGATATCCGGTTATGATGAATGAAAGCAGGGACTACAGCTACAAGGAAGGCAAGCGCCAGGCGGAGGCGGTTTTGTTCGGTCGCCATAATCTCAATGTAACCGCCGTCCGGCTCCCGATTGTGCTTGGACCGGATGATTACACGCGAAGGCTGCTTTTCCATATTGAACATGCTGCGAGCGGGGAAGCCATTGGTTTGCCGGATCCCGACGCGCAAATCTCGTTTGTGCATGCCGAGGAAGCGGCAGAATTTCTGGAGTGGGCAGGCCGAGTCCAATTAGATGGCCCGGTTAATGCATGTTCGAGCGGCACGATTTCGGTACGGGAAATGATGGGCTTGATCCAGCAGGAAATCGGAAGGACGGCACCGCTCCAGTCATCGGCGGCACCGGATCACATGTCTCCGTTCGGCATTCCGGGAGATTGGACGATGGATCATGCCAAAGCGGCAGCCGCCGGATTTACATTTTGGGATCTGCACGACTGGATGCCGAAATTGATTGCCGAATTGTCCGCCGATTTGAAGGTTCGTTAATGATACAGGCGTAAGAAGCATGGGGTTGAAGACGGAAAATAGGGAAATGCCCTGAAAGGAAGATCAGCATGAGCGACAAGATGGAAGCATGGAAAGAGCGTATACAGGAAGCGGAATCCAAGGGAGGTTTACCTCCGGATGCCCTGACGTTAATCCATGCGATGTATGAAGAAATCGAAGCTTTAACGAGACAGAATGTCAATCTGCGGAGAACCGCCTTAAAAGCGGCCTCCAAAGAAACAAGGATGTCGAGTAAATTGAAGGACGCCCTCATGGAATAACAACTTGGGCCAAAACAAACAAACACCGGGGAGCGCTCCCCGGTGTTTGTTTTGTATGGGTGAATCAGCTTTTGGACGGGGTTCCTGATTTTGTTGCCGGGCGCTTCTTTTTGAATCTCGGACCGACGTAATTCCGTTTGCGGTCGCGGAACAGAATCCAGCCGCCCAGGAAACCGATGCCGATGACGAACAGGGCCAGTCCGCCAAGAAAAGAAAGCCAACCGAAAGCGGGGTTCGCCACGTTGTCGTCCCCATGCACGGCAATATATAGAAAAACCGCATCCTTCATCATCAAGAAACCCTTCATTGCCATAAAACCCGGAATAACCAAAATCAAGATGGCAATAAAGCGGGAAATTAACATTTTCATAGAAGATTCCTTCCTGCGACTGATGTATTAAACTACCGTTTATCATACCTTTTTCATAAGGGGATGTCTATTTCGATTATGGATGACGATTTTGTAATCCGAAAAAAAGAGAGTACAATGAAAGTGTATAACTGGACTTATGATGGAGGTGCCGTTTGTGGCTATAACATGTGATGTAGCAATTCTTGGCGGAGGTACCGGTGGATATGTTGCAGCCATCCGTGCAGCCCAGCTCGGTAAACATGTGGTTATCATCGAGCAGGACAAATTGGGAGGGACCTGCTTGCACCGCGGGTGCATTCCGAGCAAAGCATTGCTTCGAAGCGCCGAGCTTTATGCGGAAATGAAGGATAGCGAGAGCTATGGAATCGAGACGGACGGAGTCCGGCTATCGTTTAACAAAGTGCAGAAACGGAAGGACGGCATCGTGGAGAAACTGCACCAGGGCGTCCAATATTTGATGCGTAAAAATAAAATCACCGTCGTGCAGGGCAAAGGGAGAGTTATCGGCCCGTCCATTTTCTCTCCGCGCAGCGGGGCCGTAGCGGTTGAGCTTCCGGATGGCGAGATGGAAACCGTGGTTCCCACCCACCTGATCATTGCGACCGGATCGCGTCCGCGTCACTTACCGGGATTAGAGCCTGACGGCATACATATATTGACTAGCGACCATGCGCTTCAGCTGGATGAGCTTCCCTCATCCATTATTATCGTGGGGGGTGGCGTAATCGGCGTGGAATGGGCCTCGATGCTGAATGATTTCGGAGTTCAGGTCACGATTGTGGAAGCTTCATCCCATTTGCTGCCTTCGGAGGATGAGGAGATCGGACGCGAGCTGTCGAAGATGCTCAGCGCCAGGGGCGTAGAGGTTATCACGAACATAAAGCTATTAACCGACAGCTGTGAGATCGGGAATCAAAGCGTGTCCATCGCAATCGAGCATAAGGATGACACAAGAACGTTGTCAGCGGACAAGCTGCTGCTCTCTGTCGGAAGAGTGGGCAATACCGAGAATATCGGACTTGAGAATACGGATGTTCGCGTGGAGAACGGCTTCATTGCCGTGAACGGGAATATGCAAACAACGGAGCCCCATATTTACGCGATCGGCGATTGCATCGGGGGACTTCAGCTTGCGCATGCGGCCAGCCATGAAGGGATTGCTGCCGTGAACCATTTGGCAGGCGAGAATACGGAGGTCTACCGAAGCGAATGGATCCCGCGCTGTATTTACACCCGTCATGAGGTAGCCAGCGTCGGGTTGACGGAGAAGCAGGCGAAAGAACGCGGACATGAGATCAAGATCGGCAGATTCCCGTTTTCGGCGATCGGCAAATCTTTGATCCACGGAACAAAGGAAGGGTTCGTAAAAGTCATTGCCGATCAGAAGACGCAGGATATTCTGGGCGTGCATATGATCGGTCCGCACGTAACCGAGCTCATTGGCGAAGCGGCTCTTGCACAAGTGCTGGATGCGACCCCATGGGAAGTCGGCACGGCGGTCCACGCCCATCCGTCATTATCCGAAATCATCGGCGAAGCGATGCTTGCCGTGGATGGACGAGCGATCGGTTTGTAGGAATGAGGATATTCTTTTGTGGAATCCCTCATTTCTTTTTGCCGAGAAAGGGATTATAATATCATTAAGCCAAGTCTTAGTACCAGGTTTTAATACTTGATCTAATATGCCTCAAACTCAGGTTGCGAGGCGGATCAAGCCTGAAGTCATGGCTCACATAAAGGAGGGATCTCCATGAAAGAACATGAAACGGTTACGGCAAACAACAATAGGCATGAGCAGCTTGGACTGACCGACGGACAAGTGCTGGACATGTACAAATATATGGTGCTGGCGCGAAAATTCGATGAGCGCAATCTGCTGCTGCAGCGTGCGGGCAAAATTAATTTTCACGTTTCCGGAATCGGGCAGGAGGCATGTCAGGTTGCTGCTGCCTTTGCCCTCGACCGGGAGAAAGATTATTTTCTACCTTATTACCGCGACTACGGATTCGTATTGGCGGTTGGCATGACGCCTCGCGAATTAATGCTGTCGGCTTTTGCCAAGGCCGAGGATCCGAACAGCGGCGGACGGCAGATGCCGGGCCACTTCGGCAGTAAACGCCTGCGGATCGTGACCGGCTCCAGCCCTGTAACGACCCAGGTTCCGCATGCCGTAGGTTTCGCGCTTGCTGCGAAGATGCAGAAGAAGGATTTTGTATCGTTTGTTACGTTTGGCGAAGGCTCGAGCAATCAGGGCGATTTTCATGAAGGCTGCAACTTTGCCGGCGTTCACAAGCTCCCCGTCATTATCATGTGCGAGAATAACCAATATGCCATTTCGGTTCCGCTTCATAAACAGATTAGCGGGAAGGTCAGCGACCGCGCGCTCGGGTACGGTTTTCCGGGTGTTCGAGTGGACGGCAACGACGCTCTGGAAGTTTACGCGGCCGTGAAGGAAGCCCGGGAACGTGCGATCCGAGGGGAAGGACCAACGTTGATCGAATCTATGATGTACCGTTTGTCTCCGCATTCCACATCGGATAACGATTTGGCGTACCGGACCAAAGAAGAGGTTGAAGAGAACTGGAAGAAAGACGGCGTCGCCCGTTTCAAGAACTATTTGATCGACTGCGGGCTCTGGGACGAAGCACGCGATCAGGATTTGATCGCGCAGTTAAACCTGGAGATCAAAGAAGCGACGGAATCTGCAGACTTGGCTCCGTTTCCGAAGCCTGAAGATACGCTTCTTCACGTATATGCCGATGCTGAAGGAGGCGCGTAAGAGATGGCGGTAATGGAATATATCGATGCAATACGCCTGGCCATGAAGGAAGAAATGGAGCGTGACGACTCCGTATTCGTGTTAGGCGAGGACGTGGGCGTCAAAGGCGGCGTGTTTACTACCACCAAGGGCTTGATGGATCAATTCGGCGAAATGAGGGTGCTCGATACCCCGCTCGCGGAATCCGCGATTGCCGGCGTGGCTATTGGTGCAGCCATGTACGGCATGAAGCCGATTGCCGAGATGCAATATTCGGACTTCATGTTCCCGGCAACCAACCAGATTATTAGCGAAGCGGCGAAAATCCGCTATCGTTCCAATAACGATTGGAGCTGCCCCGTCGTGATCCGCGCGCCGATCGGAGGCGGAATATTCGGAGGCTTGTATCATTCCCAGTGCCCGGAATCGGTGTTCTTCGGAACGCCGGGATTGAAAATCGTTGCGCCGTACTCGGCCTATGATGCAAAAGGGCTGCTGAAAGCGGCGATCCGCGACCCGGATCCGGTTCTGTTCTTCGAGAACAAGAAATGCTATAAGCTGATTACCGGCGATGTGCCGGACGACGATTACGTTGTCCCGATCGGTAAAGCGAACCTGCTGCGCGAAGGCTCGGATATTACGGTGATCAGCTACAGCCTGCCGCTGCATTTCGTCATGCAGGCTGCTGAAGAGCTTGAGAAGGAAGAAGGCATCAGCGCGCATGTGCTGGACCTGCGTACCATACAGCCGCTGGACCGGGACGCGATTATCGCCGCAGCCCGGGCAACGGGGAAAGTGCTGATCGTGCACGAGGATAACAAGACCGGCGGGGTTGGCGGGGAAGTATCCGCGATCATAGCGGAGCACTGCTTGTACGATTTGGATGCTCCGATCATGCGCCTATGCGGTCCGGACGTGCCGGCTATGCCAATCAGTCCGCCGATGGAGAAATTCTTTATGCTTAACAAGGACAAAGTCAAAGAATCCATGCGTCAATTGGCGCTTTATTAAGAACAGGGAGTTGTGAGCATGTCCGAAAATCAGAAATTGACCGATGTTACGATGCCTCAGCTGGCAGAATCCCTTGTTTCGGCGACCATTGCCAAGTGGCTGAAGAAGCCCGGGGATTTCATTGAGCAATACGAACCGATCTGTGAAGTGATCACCGATAAAGTCAATGCCGAGATTCCATCCACCCTGGACGGCGTCATGGGCGATATTCTTGCCCAGGAAGGCCAAACCGTCAATGTTGGCGATATTATTTGCCGGATCGCGGTCGCTTCAGGAGAAGGGACTGCGCCTTCGCCACAGCCGGCTGCAGCAGCTTCGGCGAGTCCGCAGCAGGGTGCAGGCAGCGAGGAAGGCTCGATGCGTTTCCGTTACTCGCCTGCCGTGCAGACGCTGGCTGCGGAACATCAGATCGATCTTTCGAAGGTGCAGGGATCTGGCATGGGCGGAAGAATAACCCGTAAGGACGTATTGGCTTATATCGAAAAAGGGGGAGCAGCCCAAGGCCAAGGCCAAGGCGCTCCTGCCGGATCGGCGTCTTTCCCTAGCGCGCAAGCGCAAAGAGAAGCAGTGCAGCCGAGCGGGACTTCGCCGTTTCAAGGTCTGCAGCATCAGACGCCTGCGGAACCGTCGCCTCCTCTGGGCACAGCCATTCCGGATGTGCGCCATTCGGGGCTGCATTTGACGGAATCGCCGAAAATTCCGACCATTGAAGTGGAGGGCATGGAAGGCGGAAGATCGGAATACTTCATTGATGTAACGCCGATGCGGAATGCCATTGCCCGAAACATGCGTCAAAGCGTTACGGAAATACCGCATGCCTGGACGATGATCGAAGTCGACGTGACCAACATCGTGCTGCTGCGCAATCAATTGAAGGATGAGTTCAAGCGCAAGGAAGGGGTTAATTTAACCTATCTGGCCTTTTTGCTAAAAGCCGTTGTGAACGCCATTAAAGATTATCCGATCATGAATTCGTTCTGGGCCGTGGATAAAATCGTGGTGAAGCGGGATATCAATCTGTCCTTGGCCGTCGGAACGGAGGATTCCGTGTTGACGCCGGTCATCCATCGTGCCGATCAAAAGAATATTGCGGGCCTTGCGAGAGAGATCGAGGATCTAGCGCGCAAGACACGTGAAGGCAAGCTGAAGCTGGACGATATGCAGGGCGGTACCTTTACGGTTAACAATACGGGGTCCTTCGGCTCGATACTGTCCTATCCGATCATCAATTATCCGCAGGCTGCGATTCTGACATTTGAATCCATCGTGAAAAAGCCGGTGGTCATCAATGACATGATCGCGGTTCGCTCCATGGCAAACCTGTGTTTGTCCCTGGATCATCGGATTTTGGACGGGGTGATCTGCGGGCGATTCCTCCAGCGCGTCAAAGACAATCTGGAAGGCTACACCCTGGATACGAAGCTCTATTAATCAACGTCTGCTAGCATGATCTGCGGACTGTTTCTTTTCGAAGAAGTTCGCAGACGTTATTCATATCAAGTCAATCGAAGGGGATTCATCGGTTGGCTTTGAACCCTATGAAAGAAGGCGTTAGCACATGAAAAAACCGTTAGATGTATCGTATACGCCGATTGTGGATTACGGCATGGCTTGGGAGCTTCAAAAAAACCATGTTTCCGCCATCGATCAGGGAGAGCGTCACGAGAGTCTGATGCTCCTCCAACATCCTCCGACCTATACGATGGGGTCACAGCGGCATCCGGAGCACCTGCTGCTAAGCAAAGAGGAATTGGAGAAACAGGGCATCGGACTGTTTGAAATCGATCGCGGCGGAGATATTACATATCACGGTCCCGGACAGCTTGTCGGGTATCCGCTGTTGCTGCTGGATGGCGGCAAGAATTTGAACCTCCACGGGTTTCTGCGCGACGTGGAGCAGGTCATCATCGATTACTTGGCATCCTACGACATCGAAGCAGGCCGAAAACCCGAGTACACCGGTGTATGGGTAGGCGATTCGAAGATCTGCGCCATCGGCGTGAAATTCAACAAATGCCGCCGGCATCGCGGGTTTGTGACAAGCCACGGCTTTGCGTTTAACATTAAATCCGGGATCGCGGATGCGGGATTCTCGGGCATTATTCCATGCGGCATTCAGGAATTCGGCGTCACTTCACTGGAGGATTGCACGGGGCGGAAGTTCGAGGTAGAGGAAGTAGCCCGGGAGATCGTGCCTTACTTCACCCGGGTATTTCCATATGAGGCTCACTGGCTGTCATAACTTCGCTGACTAGCGTAGCGTATTGGCGTTAGCGAAGGAACAAAGGCTCCAGGATAACCAGAAGCGTTGATCCTACCATGGCAATCAGCATGAGATAGATCACAATTCGAAACCACTTTTTACGTTGCATTGTGTAACTCCTTTAGAATAAGTTTAATGATGAACATACATGCAGCAGCATCATTTAGTTGAGATATGGATATACAGACATTGTATCGTATCTGCGAAAGAGAGGGAAGTCCAGTGATCTCAGAAGAGCGTATCATTCAAGAGTTTATGGAACTGGTTCAAGTGGATAGCGAAACCCAACATGAAGAAGAGATCTCGAAAGTTCTCCAGCACAAATTTTCCGGTCTCGGCTTCGAAATCATAGAAGACGATGCCAAGGAAAAGACGGGGCACGGAGCAGGCAATCTGATTATTACCTGGAAAGCGGACGAGGCGGCCCAGCATGCGCCTAAGCTGCTTTTTACCTGCCATATGGATACCGTAACACCCGGGAAAGGCATCAAGCCGACTCTAGGCGATGACGGTTGGATCCGAAGCGACGGAACGACCATCCTCGGGGCGGACGACAAAGCCGGCATCGCCGCTTTGCTGGAAGGCATTCGGGTCATTCAGGAAAATAACATTCCGCACGGGCAAGTCCAGTTTGTCATTACGGTAGGCGAGGAATCGGGGCTGGTCGGAGCGCGGGCGTTGAATCCGGATGTTTTGGATGCGGATATCGGCTTTGCGCTGGATTCCAACGGGGAGCTGGGTTCGATCGCAGTTGCCGCCCCGACCCAGGCGAAGATCAAAATGATTATTAAAGGCAAGTCTGCCCATGCCGGCGTAAATCCGGAGGACGGCATCAGTGCCATTCAAGTCGCGTCCAAAGCCATCGCCAAAATGAAGCTCGGACGCATCGATAAGGAGACCACGGCTAACATCGGCAAATTCCAGGGCGGAGGCGCTACGAATATCGTGTGCGACTTTGTTCAGATCGATGCCGAAGCACGCAGCATCGTTCAGGAAAAGGTCGATAAGCAAGTGAATGATATGCGTGAAGCGCTTGAAACCACGGTTCGTGAATACAATGCCAATTGCGAGTTCATTAGCGAGATCGTTTATCCGGCCTTCAGCTTCAATGAGCATGACGAGGTCGTTCAGCTTGCGCAGCGGGCCATCGGCGGATTGGGTTTGCCGACCCGCACATTCCGGTCCGGCGGCGGCAGTGATGCCAATATTTTTAACGGCCTCGGCATTCCAACCGTCAATCTGGCGATTGGATATCAAGACATTCATACCACGCAGGAGCGCATTCAAGCTTCTGATTTGGTAAAGGCGGCGCAGATCGTGGTTGGAATTATCCAGGAAACGGCCAAAGCGTAGTCGATGATGAGGATGAAATAAAGCCCGCTGCGGATGCTGGATGTCCGCAGCGGGCTTTTTTTATATGCAGCTAATTCAGGAATGACATCGTCGGGGAGGTCTCTACCCTTTTTTGGGCAGGCGTCCAGGTGGTATGCCAGTTCGTACTCTCGACAACATGCAATGCGGCATTAATGTTGTCAAGGTATAACTCGATTTCCTTCCTTGCCGATGCAGAGGAATAACTCTCCTCCAGACGGGCGGAAAGGGAAATCAACGCGGACTGCAAATAACAAGCGGCTTCGCCGAAGCGAGCCTCCGTATGCCCGGGAGAAGCAAGCCTGAGCTGCTCAAGCATGGATGCGGCCTCGTCATAATTACCCAGATCATACAAATGCTCAGCCGCTATGAAACATACCTTGAAGCTGTAGCTGTCTTGATCCTGGAGAGGCAGCGCTTCCAATTGATGCAACTTTGAAATTGCCTGCCCCCTGTAGCCTTCCTCATAAAGAAAACAGATAAGAGCATAATAAGCACGTTCGCCGCTATCGGCAAGCAGATGTTCGGCGATGGAGATCATTTTGAGCGATATGGCGGTGCGAGCTAATTCCAAAGCCTCCGACATGGCGATGAATCGGTCAGGCAGCGAATGTTGGACGCTCCACTCGCAGAGCTGCCGGATTCGGCTTAGCTGAGCCATCTCGGATCCTTGCGGACGCGGCAGTTCCCGCGGCTGACGGATGGAATCCCGAAGGTAACTGTCAATGAAGTGCATGGCTTCAGAGGTTTGACCTGTCATGATGAGGCAAGTCACGTACATGATACAGGTATCGGAATATAAACTTCCCTGCTCAGCAAAGCAGCGGGAGGCAAACGGGTAAGCCCCGATATAATATAAAGACCTGCCAACCATGATATTGGATGCCGGAAAGCTGCTTGTTTCGTTCAAGAGCCGTTCGCATATGGTTTGATCCGGGATTCCTTGCAGAAGCAGGAGTGCGGCCCATTGATTCAGCGCCTCTTGGGCGTGGGCACCGGAATGTAGCACGACGGTTCTGAAAGCCTCCTCGGCTTTGCCGTAGGAACGCATTCGCATGCTTAATAGCCCGTACTCAAGCCAGCTTAAATCTACTTCCTTCCATCCCGAGCTCGTCGTATCGGTTGTTGCGGATTGTGCAGCATCCTTGAAGCTCTTCAGAGCCTTCTCAAGATACCCGCGTTTTTTGTACCATTTTCCGCGCTCATATTCAGTTGAAGGTGGATTTGTAATCGGATCGGTTTCAATAATAGGTATATGTCGCATGTCGAAGCCTCCCAATGATATATAACACCCTAATAGGCGAAAAGGTCATGGTCCGTATTCGAAAAAAATAGAAAAAAGTCGAAAAACAGGTCTCAAGAACTAATTTTCCGATCTGTTTTCGTAAATATTTTTAGAAGACTTAGAAATAATATCCATAATCTTCGTTTCCGATCCCCATTGCTGCTGCCATTGCTTCAGCATAATCCGGATCTGCCAGGCCTGTCCTACCAAATGTATCGAATGGTCACCTTTGTAGCTTTTCATGGGCGGCTTCCTTCTTTCTTGGTAATTTTGATATAATACACCTTATGCACTAGCATGGTCCGCCATGCCGTTTTTAAACAAAGGAGGTCATTTTGTGAGCGATATCGGCAGTAAGACCCGTGAAGCATCGGATAAATTGCTGGAAGAAACCACCTTGTCCACCCAATCTATTTTTGAAGGGAAAATCATATCGCTGCAGGTCGATACGGTGACACTGCCCGATGGGCAGACGGCAACCCGTGAGGTTGTCAGACATCCCGGCGCCGTAGCGGTGCTTGCGTTAAAAGACGATAAAATGCTGGCCGTCAATCAATTTCGTCAGCCCCTTGGGCGCTGTGAGGTTGAAATCCCTGCCGGCAAGCTGGAGCGGGGGGAAGATCCGCTTGAAGCGGCCAAGCGTGAACTGCAGGAGGAAACCGGTTATACATGCGGTTCGATCCGAAAACTGCATTCCTTCTATACATCTCCGGGGTTTGCCGATGAGATCATTCACTTGTACCTGGCAGAGGATCTGGTCGGAGGCGACATGAATCCCGATGAGGACGAGTTCATAGAGATGATGGAAATTTCGCTGGAAGAAGCGTACTCACTCATCCAAGAGGAGAGAATCAGCGATGCCAAAACCATTCTCGCCGTCTATGCTTGGAATATGTACAGCCTGACGGGTAAGATCTGACATGCAGCATCCTGACGAAAACGTCTCTGCCGGGAAGCTTCAGTCCTATTACTGCGACATGCATATTCATATCGGTCGCACAAGCAGCGGGCAAGCTGTGAAAATAAGCGCAAGCAACAACCTGACCTTTGAAAATATAGCCGTCGAAGCTTCGGAGCGGAAAGGCATTCAGATGATCGGCATCATCGATTGCCATTCTCCTTCGGTGCAGGAAGACATTCTGCAGTGTTTGGACAGCGGCGTCATGCAGGAGATCGACGGGGGCGGAATTGCGTACCGGGATACGGTAATCCTGCTTGGCAGCGAGATTGAAATACGTGAAAGCGGCCGAGGCGCGGCCCATGTGCTGGCTTATTTTCCCGACCTGAGCACGATGCAGGAGTTCACCGGCTGGATGGCCGGATATATGAAAAACGTCCAGCTGAGTTCCCAGCGCATCTATGTCAGTCCGCTGGAGCTGCAGCAAGAGATTACGGCACGCGGCGGGCTGCTGATACCCGCTCATGTCTTTACGCCCCATAAGGGGCTTTACGGCAGCATGGCTGACCGTATGAGCGAGGTGTTCGATCTGAACGGGATTGCGGGCATCGAGCTTGGGCTCAGCGCCGATTCCTCGATGGCTGGACGTATTAGCGAGCTGGATGCCTATTCCTTTTTGACCAATTCGGATGCGCATTCCCTCGGGAAGATCGGCAGGGAATACAACCGGATCGACATGGCCAAGCCTTCATTCGCAGAATTTCGCCAGGCGCTTCAGGCTAGCAACGGGAGAAGAATCAGTGCGAACTACGGGCTGAATCCCAGACTGGGTAAATACCATCGCACCTATTGCGTGGGATGCGACAGCATTCTGGATGAAGGGAGCGACATTCATGATTTGGTGCGATGCCCGTACTGCGGAAGCACCAAGCTGGTTCAAGGGGTGTTCGACCGAATTCTTAACATCGCTGACCGCACGGAGCCCGTGGTGCCGGAGAGCCGACCTTCGTATCACTACCAGGTTCCGCTAGAGTTCATCCCGGGTCTTGGGAAGTCCTCCATGTCGAAGCTGCTTGACGCATTCGGCACCGAAATGAATATCCTTCATCAGGCCACGGAAGCCGAGCTGGCGGCCGTTGCCGGCGAGGGACTCGCGGCAAGCATCGTGATGGCCCGGAATGGGACGCTGCCCTTATCGGCTGGCGGCGGAGGCTCTTACGGGAAGGTGCTCCGGTAAATCGGGTCAACTCTTTCAACCAAGCAGGTCATACAAGGCTGACGATTGTCATAGAGTAGAGTAGAGACACAGAAAGGAGACTCTATTCTATGCAATCATTCCGCCAGGCCTTTAAGGATCAGACGATGCTCTATGTGTTTGTAGGCGTCTTGTTTTTAGTGGGCGTGCTGTTTGGAGCGTTGATGGTCAATGCGCTTTCATTGGAGCAGCAGCAGGAAATGGCCCGCTATTTAAACCACTTTTTTGTTAACGTGCAGGACGGTGGAGAATCCATGAGTCAGTCTTCTTACTGGAGCATCGCAGCCCTGCATCTGAAATGGATCGGTTTGATATGGATTCTGGGATTGTCCGTCATCGGGCTCCCGGGAATATTGATATTGGATTTTCTAAAAGGGGTTCTCATCGGGTTTACGGTCGGTTATCTGGTGGGACAGTATTCATGGAAAGGCCTGCTGTTCGCCCTGGTGTCGATTGCACCGCAAAATTTGCTCATCATCCCCGTGCTCATGATGTGCAGTGTAGCGGCGATAACCTTCTCTCTATACATTATCAGGGACCGATTTATCATGAATCGGGGAGGCAGCATGATGAAGCCTTTTGCTTCGTATGCCATGCTGACATTTTTCATGGTCATGCTGACGCTCGGGGTCGCTTCCTTTGAAACCTGGGTAACCCCCGCCATGATGCGCTGGGTTACGCCCATGTTGCTATAATCCGCGAATTTTTCCATAAAGCAAAACCGTTTGACTTTGTTTGTCAAATCCCCCTATAATGAAGGAAGTGAACAATAACGTGCAGTGATTTCCAAGGGGGAGGGAAACGATGGAAGCGCGGATCGACAAAATTAAGCAGCAGCTACAATCCCAAGGATACAAATTAACGCCCCAACGGGAAGCCACGGTAAGCGTATTGTTGGAAAATGAAGACGACCACCTTAGCGCAGAGGATGTATTTATGCTCGTGAAAGAGAAGGCTCCGGAGATCGGTCTGGCAACCGTGTACCGTACCCTAGAGCTGCTCAGTGAGCTTCATGTTGTAGAGAAGATAAATTTTGGCGATGGTGTCGCCCGTTACGACTTGCGGACGGATACTTCGAAGCATCACCATCATCATTTGATATGTACTCAATGTGGAAGCATGGATGAAATACGCGAGGATTGGCTCGGTCCGTTGGAAGAGCGGTTAGAGCGAGAATTCAACTTTACCGTTCATGACCACCGGCTTGATTTCCATGGCATATGCTACCGTTGCAAAGAGAAGGGCAAGAATGACCAGGACAAATCCTAATTTTATATCTTTCAACAAACCGCAGTGATGATCATCACGGCAGCCCTCTGCGGCGGTAAGCCGGGAGGGCTTTTTAGATAATTAACTATATTAGGCGGTTCATGCACGATTATCGTATCGTTCACTTTTAAGCACAATTTATACTTTTACATCATCCAAGTACGTCGATTAGACGTTTTTTTTATTCTTCAGAATAACCGCCGGGCCCAATGGCTGATCGGAGATAAGAGGGATGCCGTCATAATCCTGCAGCTTGTATCATAGGCTTTACGTGAAATGATACCGCAATACCCGCTTTCAATTGAGCGATCGATGCCATGTGAAAGAGAGGCGCTGCCAGTGATTATATCTATTCGAAAAATAGGCTCACTGATCCGTTTTATTTCGATGTTTGCCGTGTTGACCATGTTTTTTTACTTCGTGCTGGGATGGGTAGGCGATTGGCTAACACCAGTAGATCCTTACCGTGCGCCTTCGGGTCAAGCGGTAAAGGCTTTTCAGCCGGAGAGCACCATGGACTCCCGTTATTCGCCGGCCGAGCGTCTCCGATTGTATTACTGGTACGGAGAGTGATCGTGCTTGCAAAGGGCCGCGGGAATAGGAGCAAAAGATCATGAAACCATATCTGGACGAATATGTACAATATCTGGAGGACGAGAAGGGACTGTCCCGAAGCACGATAGCATCGTATCGGGCCGACCTTCAAGGATTCCTTGCATTTGCAGCTGAAAGGGAGGTCACCCATCCGCGTGAGGTGAATCGAACGCTGCTCGGGCTGTATGTGGGAAGGCTGAGGCAGCAGGGGAAGGCGGCATCGAGCCTGCTTCGATGCACGGCTTCCCTGCGTTCCTTTTTTCAGTATTTGGTGCGTCAAGCCGTTATTGTACAGGATCCGACCCAGCTGCTGGATAATCCGAAGCCGGAACGGAAGCCGCCGAAGTCGCTAACCGTGGAGCAGGTGGACAAGCTGCTGTCGGCTCCCGATTCCGGTACCCCGCAGGGCGCCAGGGACAAAGCGATGCTTGAGCTGCTGTACGCTTCGGGCATCAAGGTCTCGGAATTGGTGAATCTGTCCATCCATGACATCCATTTGGAGATGCGCTTTTTACGCTGCGCGGTTTCCGGTGGGAAGGAGCGTATTCTGCCGATCACCCCCATTGCGGCCGAGAGCGTTGCATTGTATGTGCGAGATATGCGGGACAAGCTGATGAGGGATGCCGGTGAAGACGCGTTATTCCTGAATTCGCTGGGAACGCGCTTGACACGGCAGGGTTTTTGGAAAATTATTAAAAAGTATGGCAAGCTTGCCGATATTGACGAGGACATCACGCCGCATACCCTTCGGCATTCGTTTGCCATGCATTTACTGGGGAACGGCGCGGACTTGCGTTCGGTTCAGGAGATGCTGGGACACTCGGCATTGTCCACAACCGGGATGTATCAATCTGCCAAGAAAAGCATGAAGGAAGTATACGATCATTATCATCCGAGATCATAGGGCGGACTTACCGGCTCTAGGATCTACAATTTATTATCAGAATAGGAGAGGTATGAATATGAGTTCAGTCCATCAGCAAAGCATTAAGGAAGCAGCAGCATACATACGAGGGCAGAATGGCGTCCAGCCCGAGGTCGGCCTGATTTTGGGTTCGGGGCTCGGCGTGCTGGCGGAATTGATTGAGAATCCGGTTTCGATCGCTTACACGGACATTCCTCATTTTCCCGTATCGACGGTGGAAGGACATGAAGGCGAACTGCTGCTGGGCACGATCCACGACCGGCCAGTCGTCCTGATGAAGGGTCGCTTCCACATGTACGAAGGCTACGGCCCGGAAGTAACGGCTTTTCCGGTACGCGTCATGAAGGAGCTGGGCGTAAAGAGCCTGCTCGTTACCAATGCGGCCGGCGGCATCAACACGTCCTTTGAGCCGGGCGACCTCATGCTGATCTCCGATCATCTGAACATGACAGGAACCAACCCGTTAATCGGGCCTAACGATTCGGCGCTTGGCGTGCGCTTCCCGGACATGTCCCAGGCTTACAGCCGTCAACTTCGCCAATTGGCAAAAGAAGTCGCCGTGGGTCAGGGCATCGTGCTGAGAGAAGGGATTTACGCGGGTTTGCTGGGACCGACTTATGAAACGCCGGCTGAGATTGTCATGCTGCGCACGCTTGGTGCGGATGCGGTAGGCATGTCCACCGTGTCCGAGGTCATCGTGGCAAGGCATGCCGGGCTTGAGGTGCTGGGCATCTCCTGCATCAGCAACATGGCAGCGGGCATACTGGATCAACCGCTTTCCCATGACGAAGTGATGGAAACAGCGGAGAAGGTCCGTGAGAAATTCCTGGCGCTCGTTATGGCCATCATTCCCAAAATGTAATGGATATTAGCATGAGGCTGGGCTTCTTGCAGATGTAAATCTGCGAAAAGCCCAGCCTCTTTGTTATGTCCTTTTAGATGAATGGCAACAATTTTCCGTAAAATACTGGAATAATTTGTTTTCAACCTGACGACAATGAATAGCAGACCCGCGCACAGCGGGATGCCATTACGAATGTCAGGAGGGGACGGAAGTGAAAAAAGCGTTAATCGCTGGATTCCTAGTTCTAGCCGTGGGATTGTCCAGTGCGGCTGTACCAAGTTATGCGGAAGAAAATAGCAAACCCGGCGGAGGATCATCTCAAGAGGAGCTGGCGCCAAGTGCCCGTTCCGCTATATTGCTGGATGCGGATACCGGAACCATTATTTACGAGAAAAACAGCCATGATAAGCTGCCTCCGGCAAGCATCACCAAGGTAATGACGATGCTGCTTACGATGGAAGCCATCGATGAAGGACAATTGAAGTTGACCGATAAGGTGCGCACCAGCGAATATGCGGCATCCATGGGCGGATCCCAGATTTTTCTTGAGCCCGGCGAGGAAATGACCGTGGACGAGATGCTCAAAGGCATTGCCATGGCGTCGGGCAATGATGCTTCCGTTGCGATGGCTGAGAAGATTGCCGGCTCGGAAGAAGGCTTCGTGAAAATGATGAACGAGAAAGCGGCGGAGCTGGGGATGAAAGATACGCATTTCGTGAACTGCAACGGACTTCCTGCAGAGAATCATTATACATCGGCCCATGACATAGCGGTCATGAGCAGGGAATTGCTGAAATACGACCAGATCACCAAATATACCGGCGCTTATCAGGATTACTTGCGCAAAGATTCGGAGAAACCGTTCTGGCTGGTCAATACGAACAAGCTGGTGCGGTTTTACACGGGCGCGGACGGATTGAAAACCGGGTATACGTCCGAAGCCAAGTTCTGTTTATCGGCAACGGCCAAACGGGACGGGCTGCGCGCTGTAGCGGTTGTCATGGGGGCTCCGGACACCAAGACGCGGAACAATGAAGTATCGCGCATGTTTGATTATGCCTTTTCCCAATACACGATGCACTCCATCTATAAGCCTGGCGAAGTGCTCGGTATCGTGAAGGTTCAAAAGGGCAACGTGCCCGAGATCTCGATTCAAGCGGAAAAAGACTACAGCGTGCTTGTCAAGAAAGGCGTAAAGAATCCGGACATCCGTCATGAGATTCAGTTGGATCCGAACGTGAAGGCACCGGTAGCCGCCGGACAAGTCATCGGCAAGCTGTCTGTCTATCAGGGGGAACAGCTCGTGAAGGAGTTCGAGCTGACATCGCCTGTCGAGGTGGAAAAGGCCGGATTCTGGAAGCTGTTCAAACGGACAACCGGCAAGTTGTTTCATGTAGATTAATGGGAGTTTTCTTCTAGTTTTGTCGTGATGCAGGAATGTCTTTTTCGAATGTAGAAATCCTTGTTCATGTCAGGGAGGAGAGTGAACAAACATGAATCTGCATGTTGATATGGAGCATCACAGGCATGTTCTGATCGTCCGTCTGTCCGGCGAGCTGGATCATCATACGGCCGATCATGTCCGGATGCAGCTGGATGAAGCCATTCAGAGACGTCAAACAGAGCACTTGGTGCTGAGCTTAAAAGACTTGGATTTTATGGACAGCTCAGGGCTGGGAGTCATTCTGGGACGCTATAAATTCATCAAGCAAAAGGGCGGAAAGATGGCGGTGTGCGATGTCAAGCCGCAGGTTTACCGCTTGCTTGACATGTCGGGGCTGTTCAAAATCATGCCGATATACGAGAACGAGGGCACGGCACTCTCGGGTCTGGAGGTAGTGTCATGAGTGAAGGAAGAGCACAGCATAATTTTATGTCGCTGCAGTTTGCCGCTAGGTCGGAAAACGAATCCTTTGCCCGTGTCGCCGTGGCTGCATTCATCTCCCAGATGGATCCCAACATGGATGAGCTGAACGATCTGAAAACGGTGGTTTCCGAGGCCGTCACGAACAGCATCATCCATGGTTACGACAGCGACCCGGAAGGGGTCGTCAAGATTGAAGCCTCGATAGACGGGGATATGATCACGCTGCGCATCGAAGATTCCGGCCACGGGATCGAAGATCTGGAGATGGCGAAGCAGCCGCTGTATACCTCGAAGCCGGAGCTGGAACGATCCGGCATGGGATTCACCATCATGGAAAATTTCATGGACGAATTTGAAGTGGTCAGCGAACCAGGCAACGGTACGTCGATCAAAATGAAAAAGAGGATCGAATCTAAGAAAGCTTTATATAATTAGGGGTTGGACAAATGGATGCCGATGTGAAGAAAACTTCGCAGACTTATTTGGACGACGCGGAGGTCAAACGACTCATTGCACTTAGCCAAAGCGGGGATAATGTCGCCCGGGACACGCTCGTCAACTGTAATATTCGTCTTGTCTGGTCTGTCGTTCAACGGTTTATGAACCGTGGGTATGAGCCGGATGATCTGTTTCAGATCGGCTGTATCGGTCTCCTCAAATCCGTGGACAAGTTCGATCTCAGTTATGACGTAAAGTTCTCTACCTATGCCGTACCGATGATTATCGGTGAAATTCAGCGTTTCTTAAGGGACGACGGGACTCTGAAGGTCAGCCGTTCGCTTAAGGAGATGGCCAACAAAGTCAGGAAGAAGCGGGACGAGCTGTCCAAGCAGCTCGATCGTCTTCCCACGGTGAAAGAGGTTGCCGAAGAGCTGGGGGTAACGCCCGAGGAAGTGGTGTTTGCCCAGGAGGCGAACAAACCGCCAACCTCGATTCATGAGACCGTATTTGAAAATGACGGGGATCCCATCACGCTAATGGATCAGATTGCCGATGATTCGCAGGAACGATGGTTTGACAAGCTGGCCTTGAACGAAGCGATAGGGGGCTTGACCGAACGGGAGCGGCTCATTGTATATCTAAGGTACTACCGGGATCAGACGCAGTCGGAAGTTGCCACCCGGCTGGGCATATCCCAGGTGCAGGTATCGCGGCTTGAGAAAAAAATATTGCAGAGCATTCGGAACGAGATCGCGCAGTAGCGGGATCTATACCGTATCCTAAAGCCTGCACAAAGAGAGCGCCGTCCTTCTGGGACGGCGCTTTCTTGCGGAAATAAGACCGTAACCACTTCAGCGTCTTCCCCCTTTATCTCGCTTGGCGAACTTTCCCTAAAGGGGGCTTGTCTTCTAAGTGAGATGTCGGTGGTTGATTAGCTTGTTTTTTTGTATAACGGTCCTGGCCGGTCCGGCGATTAAAGAAAGTATGGTAAATCCGAGTAGAAACGATGGCAATTTCCCATACTAACGGTAATTTAGCAGTAAAGGAGTGTTTCGGATGAAGGTTAATCCCACTCCGACGGTGTTTCTGCAGCTGCGGAGCCGAATACGGCTGCCGAGAGACCAGACCGTCAAACTAGGCGATGTCGCCTTCATAGTCTGTGAGCCCGAATGGGAGAAACGGCTCAGAGCCCTGCCGTTGACTCAGCCGAAGGATATCGACGGCAACCGTCTTGTCATGGATCTGATTCAAATCATTCCGAAGATACAAGGGTTGATTCCGGGCGCCCATATTGAACCGATGGGTAACCATCATACCCTGGTGGAGCTTGTCGGTCCGGACAGCAAGCGATCCAAGCTGTGGTTCCCGCTCATTTGGCTGCTCTTGTTTTTCGGTTCTGCGCTCACCATCATGAACTTTCATGCAGATGTCAACATGCTCGAGGTCCAGATCCGGATTGTCGAAATGGTGACGGGAAAACGAGACGAGCATCCCTATTTGTTCCAGATCGCTTACTCTCTGGGGCTCGGATTCGGCATGACGGTGTTCTTCAATCATTTGTTCAAGAAAAAATGGAATGAAGAACCGACCCCGCTGGAGGTGGAAATGTACCTCTATCAGGAAAATCTGGATCAGTTCGTGGTTGCCGAAGAATACCGGAAAATGAACGCCGATGCCGATACGACGGGGAAAAAACCATGATGATGTCCATTCTGCAAGGGGTATTTACCTGTGTTCTCGGCGTAGCCGGAGGCATCGCCGTCGGCGGGGGCGTGATTGCGCTCATCATAGTGCTGGACATCATACCGAGATTGTCCCAATTGACGGCGACTTACAGCCGGGTGCATTGGTATGAAGGAGCATTGATAACGGGATCCTTCATTGGCACGGTGGCCGATTTCTGGAGATGGTCCGTTCCTTTGGGACCGGTCGTGAGTACCATAATCGGACTGATGTGCGGAATATTTATCGGCATGCTGGCAGCCGCACTGACGGAAGTATTGAATGTCCTGCCGATTCTGGCCAAGCGGCTCCGGCTGAAGGGGTATTTGTTTGGTCTTCTGATGGCCATGGTGGCAGGCAAGGTAGCGGGTTCCCTGTTCGACTGGTTTGTTTACAGCAAGTGACAGTTATGGCTAGGAGGTAGGTTATGGACGAGAAAACAACGCATGGCGGCGAACTGGAGGCCGGGATTCCGATCATTCCCCCATCCGAGATCAAAGCGTTAGAGGAAGAAGCGCTAAAGGAAAAGAGGGAGGCTGAAACCTCCGACAGCACCAAGGAATCCGTCATTTATTGGCAGCAAACGGACGATGTTCCCGCGAAGTTGAGCGAACTGAAAGAAACGCTTAAGGAAGTGATCGGCCTTGGGGTTTCGTTTGACGTGGTATTCCGCGAGATGAACTTTGCCGGCAGAAATGCGGGGCTTCTCTTTCTAAACGGGTTCACCAACGATGTCGTGGTGACGGAAATTTTGACAAGGCTGACGTACCTGACGCCAGACGACGTTAACAACCATGCGCTTTCCGAAATCATGAACCGCTATATTCCCCATGTTCAGGTAGAGCGGGACACCAGGCTCAGCAAGGTGATTGACGAGGTCCTGTCAGGCCTATGCGCGCTGTTCATCGAGGATGCGCATTCCGCCATCATCCTGGACACCCGGAAATATCCCGTACGGGGACTCGAAGAGCCGGCTGTCGAACGCGTTGTTCGAGGCGCCAGGGACGGGTTTACGGAGACGCTGGTGACGAACGTTAACCTCGTGCGGAGACGGGTTCGTGATCCGGGACTGCATGTGGAGATCATCAAAGTGGGAAGGCGTACGAGAACGGACGTCAGTTTGGTCTTCATCGATGACGTAGCCGACCGTACCCAGGTAGAAGCCATCCGGAAGAAAATCCAGGAAATCGATTTGGAGGGGCTCCCTCTTGGCGACAAGCAGCTGGAGGAAGCGATTGTAAACAAGGGCTGGCACCCCTATCCGCTGGTCCGTTATTCCGAGCGTCCGGACGTGGTCTCTTCCCATCTGCTGGAAGGCCGGATCGTCATTATGGTGGATACATCGCCGAGTGTGATGATCATGCCGACCACCTTCCTGGATCTCTGTCAGCATGCGGAAGAGAATCGCCAGACCCCGTTTATGGGGACCTATCTTCGCTGGATACGATTTATAGGCATTTTTGCTTCCATGTTCCTGCTCCCGTTGTGGATGCTGCTGGTTGTCCATCCTGAATTGAAGCCGCCGGGTCTCGATATCATCGGTCCGCAGGAGAATGCGAAAATTCCCATTATTCTGCAGTTTCTGATCGTGGAATTCGGCGTGGATTTGCTCCGCTTGGCCGCGGTTCATACACCGACGCCGCTCGCATCGGCAATGGGCTTGATCGCTGCGATTTTGATCGGCGATATTGCCGTTAAAACCGGATTGTTTGTCAACGAGGTTGTCTTGTATATGGCGGTTGCCTCCATAGGGATGTTTGCGACTCCAAGTTATGAGCTGGGGCTGGCCAACCGGATGGTCAGGCTGGTCCTGCTGCTGGCCACAGCCATGTTCGGGGTGAAGGGTTTTGTCATCGGGACAACGCTTCTAATTCTGCTTCTGACGACCCACCGTTCCTATAACTCGTCTTATTTATGGCCGTTTATACCATTTAGTGCAAAAGCGATGGGTGAAATTTTATTCCGCAAACCGCTGCTTATGTCAAGAAGACGCCCGGCTCTCAACAAAACGCGTGACAACACGAAAATGGGCCCGGAAATGAATCCGAGGGGCGAGCACTAACAATAACACAAATGTTGTGTTGAAAAATCCATTTTGATTACCTTCCGTTGTCTGCTATACTGTGAACAATTATTCGATTACCCTATTTTTGAAACAATGGATCGGAGGAATTGTAAGCATGTTTTTACACGGTACAAGCAAGATTAACGATCAGGGGCATTTGGAAATCGGCGGGTGTGACACATCCGATTTGAAAGCTCAATATGGAACACCACTATATATCGTAGACGAGCAGTCGGTTCGCAACCGCTGCCGGGAATACATCGAGGCCTTCAAGGCTTCCGGTTTGAAGTTCCAAGTCGCGTATGCAAGCAAGGCGTTCTGCGTTATGGCCATGTGCCGATTGGCCGACGAGGAAGGCATGTCGCTCGACGTTGTTTCCGACGGAGAGCTGTACACGGCGCTTCAGGCTGGATTCCCTGCGGAACGGATTCATTTCCACGGAAATAATAAGACGCCGGAAGAGATCGAGATGGCGCTGGATGCCGAAATCGGCTGTTTCGTTGTTGATAACGTGATTGAACTGCATATGCTGCAGGCCATCGCTGCCGAGAAGAACCGCAAGGTCAACATTTTGCTTCGCGTGACACCGGGCGTCGAGGCGCATACGCATGAATATATCTCGACAGGACAAACCGATTCGAAGTTCGGCTTTGATATCGGCAACGGCTCTGCGTACGAAGCGGTGCAGCTTGCGGAAGCACAGGCCAATATTCATCTCATGGGCATCCATTCCCACATCGGTTCCCAAATTTTTGAGGTAGAAGGCTTCCAGATGGCTGTTCAGCGCGTAGCTGAATTTGCAGCTTCCGTAAAAGAAGGCCTGGGCGTTGTGTTCAAGGTCGTGAACCTGGGCGGCGGATTCGGTATCCGCTACGTGGATGGAGATACGCCGCTTCAAGTATCCCAATATGTAAAAGCGATTACGGATGCGGTAAAGAACCATTTTGCGGGCCTTGGTTCCGAGCTTCCTGAAATTTGGGTGGAACCGGGTCGGAGCATCGTCGGTGACGCAGGCACCACGCTCTACACGGTGGGCACCAGCAAGGATATTCCCGGGGTGCGCAAATATGTTGCCGTCGACGGCGGCATGACGGACAATCCGCGTCCGGCACTCTACGAATCGAAATACGAAGCGCTGCTTGCAAACCGTGCTAAAGAAGAGCCGGAAGAAACGGTATCCATTGCCGGCAAATGCTGCGAGAGCGGAGACATGCTGATTTGGGACCTGGAGCTTCCGAAGGTTGAAACGGGCGATCTGCTGGCGGTGTCCTGCACGGGCGCATACAACTATTCCATGGCCAGCAATTACAACCGGATCCGCAAGCCTGCGGTCGTATTCGTGAAGGATGGGCAAAGCAATCTGGTCGTTCGCCGCGAATCGCTTGCCGATATCATCAGCAACGATGTCGTGCCGGCGGATGTAACAAAAGAAACCGTTACGAGTTTATAAGACGTCAATGTCTCTGGATAGGAAGGGCCCGCCAAAGCCTCCGGCTGCGGTCAGGGCTCTTCGTCCTGCCTTCCGTCGGCTATGGTCGCGGGGGAGGGACAAGTTCGTTTTGCTTCGAGGCTCAAAACATAGTAAACTATAACTTGCATTGTAAAAAAATCGATAAAAGCGTTTGAGATAACGGAAGGAGATACACACATATGGCAAAAAAAGCGAAGATCACCTTGGAAAACGGCAAAGAGGTTGTGCTTGACCTGTTCGAGAACGATGCACCGAACACGGTGGCTAATTTTGAGAAATTGGCCAACTCCGGCTTCTATAACGGTCTGGTATTTCACCGCGTAATTCCTGGATTCGTTGCTCAAGGCGGATGTCCGCAAGGAACGGGAACCGGCGGACCGGGTTATACCATTAACTGCGAGATCAATCCTAACAAGCACGAGCGCGGAAGCTTGGCCATGGCGCATGCCGGCCGGAATACCGGCGGAAGTCAGTTCTACGTGTGCTACGAGCCGCAGCCGCATTTGGACGGACAACATACCGTATTCGGCAAAGTTGTTGAAGGCATGGAATACGTGGATGCATTCAAAGGCCGCGACAAAATGGAAAAAGTCGAAGTGTACGAAGCATAATAAATTCAGCATCATGCAAAAACAGGCTCACCCTCAGGGGTGAGCCTGTTTTTTATGGCCGCCGCAAAGGGCGGATTACGCAGGGGCTGGGAACAATCGGCGAAGTTCTTCGGGGACGGGCCGGCCTTTACGTGAGTTTACATCCATCGCCACGCTGGTAACGATGGCATCCGCGCACAGCTCATGCTGTTCGTTGTATATCCGCTGGGCCATGACGTAACTCGTGCGGCCCATGGACTCGGGTTCCGTCACGACGGTCAGCCGTTCGCCTTGGCCGCACTCCTTGCGGTAATTGATATTGATATTGACGGTGACGGTCTGAACCCCGAGCCGTTTCAGCACATCATAATGCAGATCTCCCGCTTCGTACCATTCCTCCCGGCCCCACTCCAGGTATTCGAGGTATTTTGCATTGTTTACATGTCCGTTGACGTCGATCTCCGTGGGACGGACGATAATGTCCAGCGAAGTTTTCATCGTGGCTCGCTCCTTTTCAACTACTTCTTACCTCCTTGCTTACCCTACTTAACTGTTCTCCTTTCGGGAAGCGTTCTCCTTCAAAAGTCCATGCTAATGACAGCATTAAAGTTATTCGCTTTAAAAAAGTTAGTTGTTTTTTCTTGCAATTTTCAAAAGGGGGTGATAAGATTCATCATAAGATCAAACAATTTCATATGTTTAATCCTTCGGGGCAGGGTGAAATTCCCTACCGGCGGTGATGAACGCAGTGATTGAGCTTATCGAAGCAGAGTGCTGCGTCTTAGTCCGTGACCCGGATATGAATGTGACGTTTCACATCGTATGCGGTGGACCTGGTGCAAATCCGGGACCGACAGTATAGTCTGGATGGGAGAAGGAGTGAAAGACACATAAGCAGCACATGTTATTGTGTCTTTGCGCACAGCGTGACATGCGTTATGTGCAGGTTTTCACATGCAATTCAAAGCTGTGACGGCGTTTTTTTGGTTTCGCCTGTGACGGATTTGGGTCGCTTGCTATACGCGAAATCTGCATTCATGACGGTTATTTATCGTGTCAATGATTAACTTCCATCAAGCCCTGTTTAAGGATTCTTCGGAATCTTTGGCAGGGCTTTTTTGTATGAACGTTGGGAAAGGGGCATGTTTAGCATGGATATCGTCAACGATGAATTCTATATGTCACTTGCGCTGGATCTGGCTGAACGTGCGCAGGGCCAAACCGGGATCAACCCGGTAGTCGGCTGCGTCGTCGTTAAGGACGGTGCTCTCGCCGGGGTGGGCACGCATCTGGAACGCGGAACGCCGCATGCCGAGGTTCATGCCCTGAATATGGCCGGGCCGAAAGCGGCAGGCAGTACCGTGTACGTGACATTGGAGCCCTGCAGTCACTACGGCGCAACGCCGCCTTGCAGCGAGAGGCTTATCGCCGAGGGCGTTCGGCGGGTGGTTGTGGCCTGCGAGGATCCGAATCCCCTCGTGGCGGGCAGAGGGATTCAGATGCTGCGCGCAGCGGGAATCGAGGTTGAAACGGGTATCCTTAAAGATCGCGCTCTTCGCCTGAACGAAGCCTTTGTTAAATTCATTACGTCGGGCCGGCCCTTCGTCACGTTAAAGACGGCCAGCACGCTGGACGGCAAGATCGCTTCGAAAACCGGGGACAGCAAGTGGATCTCCAATGAAAAATCCCGGGAGCTGGTGCATACGCTGCGCCATCGCCATCAAGGCATCATGGTCGGCGTGTCTACGGTTATCGCGGATAACCCGAGCCTGACGACCCGGCTTGGCGTTGAGGGGCTGCACCCGGTCAGGATCATCGTGGATTCGAGCCTGAGGATACCGCTCGACAGCCATGTCGTGTCAGACGGATTGGCGCCCACCTGGATCCTGACGACGGAGCAGGCGGATGACACGAAGCGGACCGAGTTGGAAGAGCTTGGTGTTCAGGTCATCCCCTGCGGGCCTGGACCGCGGGTGGATCTGAAGGGAGCGCTGCTGCAATTGGGACAAAAGGGGATCGCCTCGATTTTGCTGGAAGGCGGCGGTACGCTTAATGGCTCGATGCTGGAGCAGAAGCTGGTGGACCGGCTCATCCAGTTTATCGCTCCCAAAATCATCGGCGGGAATGATGCGCCGGGAAATTACATGTTCAGCGGTTATGAACAGATGAACCAAGCGATTTCGCTGACAGGACTTGAGACCGAAAGACTGGGCGACAATATCTACGTCACTGGCATTCCGGTCTGGAAATAAGGAGCGAGAAAGGAGGGAAGCCTGTGTTTACTGGATTGGTCGAGGAGATCGGCGAGATGCGGCGTATCGGGCGCCAAGGGGAGGCCATGCTGCTGAGCATTTCCGCTAACCGGATTATGGACGATCTGAAGCTGGGCGACAGCGTATCCGTAAATGGCGTCTGCTTGACGGCTACGGCGATCGACAAGGGCGTATTTACGGTTGACGTTATGCCGGAAACCTATAGGAATACGAATCTCAAGGAGCTGCAGCCGGGCGGGAAGGTTAATTTGGAACGGGCGATGGCAGCCGGAGGGAGATTCGGAGGCCATATCGTTCAGGGACACGTGGATGGCATCGGCGTCATTCGGAGCGTAAAGGCCGATCAGAATGCAGTGGTATACGAGATTTCGCCCACGAATGGGGACGTATTCAAATATATCATTCCGAAAGGCTCGGTCACATTGGATGGAATCAGCTTGACCGTTGTCAAAACGACGGATTCCTCCTTTACGGTGTCCATCATTCCCCATACGCTGGCGGAGACGGTGCTCGCTTATAAAAAAGCGGACGACACGATTAATATCGAATGCGACATTTTGGGGAAATATGTAGATCACCTGCTGCACTACGGTTCGGAAGGCGCAGGAAGCAGAAGCGGCACGAAATCGGGGATCAGCAGGGATTACCTGGCCGAGCATGGCTTTGCCTAAGCCGTTTCTTGCATATAGAGATATCTCCATGAGAAGAAGGAGGAATAGGGATGGATGAGCGCTTTTCATTTCATACGATCGAAGAGGCGTTATCAGATTTGAAGGAAGGCAAGGTCGTCATCGTTGTTGATGACGAGGACCGCGAGAATGAAGGCGATTTTATCGCATTAGCGGATAAAGCTACCCCTGAGGTCATCAATTTCATGATCACCGAAGGCCGCGGGCTGGTCTGTTTGCCAATGACGCAGGCCAGGGCTCGGGAGCTCGATCTTAAACCGATGGTGACGCAAAACACGGACTATCATGGAACGGCCTTTACCGTCTCCATTGACCATAAGGACACCACGACGGGCATATCCGCTCATGAACGTTCCATAACCGTCAACGGCATCTTGGATCCAAATGCATCGGCCGCCGATTTTCGAAGACCGGGCCATATGTTTCCGCTGATTGCCAAAGACGGCGGCGTTCTTCGCCGGGCAGGACATACGGAGGCGGCTGTCGATCTAGCCCGCCTGAGCGGCTCCTATCCGGCAGGCGTCATCTGCGAGGTGATCAAGGAAGACGGCACGATGGCAAGGCTTCCAGACTTGATGGAGATCGCGAAAAAGCATGATCTGAAGCTGATCAGCATCAAGGATTTGATCCATTACCGCAACGAAAAAGAAAAGCTCGTGCAGCGCGAGGTGGCGGTGCGGATGCCGACCGACTACGGCGTGTTTCAAGCCGTAGCCTACACCAATGACGTGGACAACAAAGAGCATGTCGCATTGGTAAAAGGAGAGATCGACCCGAGTGAGCCGGTTCTCGTCCGCGTGCACTCCGAGTGCTTGACAGGGGATGTGTTCCACTCCCATCGCTGCGACTGCGGTCCGCAATTTGAGGCGGCCCTTCGCCAGATCGATGAAGCAGGCAGAGGCGTGCTTCTCTATATGCGCCAGGAGGGACGGGGCATCGGTTTGATCAACAAGCTGAAAGCCTATAAGTTGCAGGAAGAAGGGCTCGACACCGTCGATGCGAACCTGAAGCTAGGCTTTGCGGCGGATCTGCGCGATTACGGCATCGGAGCCCAGATCCTGAAGGATTTGGGCGTAAGGAAGATCCGCCTGCTGACAAACAATCCGCGTAAAATCAAGGGGCTCGAAGGTTACGGCCTGGAGGTCGTGGAGCGCGTCCCGATTCAAATGCCGGAGAACGAGGATAACACGGGCTACCTGCACACCAAGCAAGCGAAGCTCGGTCATATGCTGAAGTTCAATGATATCGAGCAGAACGAGAGTGCCAATTAATCACCAACCCAATAAAAGGTCTTTTTGAGAAGACGGATTTGCCGAGGCATTGATGAGCAGAGGAGCAAATTAGTTCTGGAGAAGCGCCAGCGGTCGCCTTTAACTCCTGATTTCCACCTTGAATAAATAGTTCATGAAATCAGGAGTTAACAGCGATCGGAAGAACGATTTGATCCGGCAGCGACTGAAATGCACAGCAATTGCTATGATCACTGCAAGACCTTATATAAACTCCAACCCGAAAGGAAGTCATCCAACATGGCAACAATATTTGAAGGTCATTTAGTATCCGAAGGTTTGAAATACGGCATCGTGGTAGGTCGTTTCAACGAATTCATCACCAGCAAGCTGCTTGGCGGGGCACTGGACGCCTTGAAGCGTCACGGCGCACAGGACAACGAAATCGACGTCGCCTGGGTGCCGGGGGCGTTTGAAATTCCGCTCATCGCCCAAAAGATGGCAGAAAGCGGCAAATACGATGCGATCATCACCTTGGGAACCGTCATTCGCGGCTCCACCACGCACTATGATTATGTGTGCAACGAAGTGGCCAAGGGCGTGTCCGCCATTAACCTGAAGACCGGCGTACCAACGATTTTCGGCGTCGTCACGACGGAGAACATTGAACAAGCCGTCGAACGGGCGGGAACGAAGGCAGGCAATAAAGGCTGGGATTCCGCCATGGCGGCCATTGAAATGGCGAACTTGACGAAAAGCCTAAAATAGTGCTTATTTAATGTAGTGCTCTTTTTATAGAGCACTGCATTTTATTTTTGGCGGGAGGATTCACCGTGACCGTATTATACAAGCTGGAAACGTTTGAAGGACCGCTCGATCTGCTGCTGCACTTGATTGATAAAGCGGAAATCGACATCCAGGATATTCCCGTCAGCGAGATTACCGAACAATACATGGCCTATTTGCACAACATGCAGGAGCTGGAACTGGAAATTACGAGCGAATTTCTGGTGATGGCTGCAACGCTGCTGTCTATAAAGAGCAAGCTATTGCTTCCGAAGCCTCCGGTTATCGAAATGGACGAGTTCGATTTTTTTGAAGAGGATGACATGGATCCGAGAGCGGAACTCATCGCGAAGCTGATCGAATACCGCAAGTACAAAGGCATCGCCCGTCATCTGCATGAGAAGGAATGGGAACGCAGCATGATTTACTCCAAGGAAGCGGAGGATCTGACTCCTTACATGCCGGAAGTGGAAGAGAACCCGGTGCAGGGATTACATATCTCGGATTTGATCGCAGCTTTTCAAAAAGCGTTAAGTAAAGCCGTCAAACGCACATCGTATGCCCGCATCCAGCGGGATGAAATATCGGTTAAGGACCGGATCCGGCAGGTGATGGACGCTTTGGAGCAGGTCGGGCCGGGAGGCAGGATTCTGTTCTCCAAGCTGCTGCACGAGGAGATGGAGCGCCATGAAATCGTGGTGACCTTTCTGGCTATCTTGGAGCTGATGAAGATGAAGCAAATCCTGTGCTACCAAGAGAAATTGTTTGAAGATATCGTCATGGAGTGGAGAGGGGAAGAACGCATTGATGGAATATCCGAAGCTGAAATCGATTATTGAGGGGCTTCTGTTCCTGGCGGGAGAAGAGGGCTTGTCGGTAAAGCAAATTGCTGAAATCACCGAGCAATCGGATGGCCTCGTTGGCGAAGCGCTGGAGGATATGAAGGAAGAATGGGAGCGATATGAACGGGGAATTCAGATCGTGCAGATTGCAGGGAGCTACAAAATCGCGACGCTGGCCGAGCACGCCCCGTATTTCGAACGTCTGGCGTATTCGCCTTCCCGCTCCTCATTGTCGCAAGCCGCGCTCGAGACGCTTTCCATCGTGGCCTATCGGCAGCCGATTACGCGGGTGGAGATTGAAGACATTCGAGGCGTCAAGTCCGAAAGAGCCATCCATACGCTGGTAAGCAAAGGGTTGATTGAAGAAGTCGGACGCGCGGAGGCGATTGGCAGACCGATTCTGTATGGAACGACCAAATCGTTTCTGGATTATTTCGGGCTTGCGAACATCAAGGATTTGCCGGAGCCGTCGCAATTCGAGGATAACGATCATCTGGAAGAGGAAACGCAGCTGCTGTTCGACAAGCTTGACGGACAACAGCTTACGTTTGATGATGTGGAGGAAAGCTGAAAGCTAGCCATCATATATGGTATAATGCTTCATTTGAGAAATGGGTCCTGAGCGTGGATAATCCGCGTCCGGGACCTTTTTTTGTCGTTCCAGGCATATGAAAGCAGAGGATCGAAGCAGTTTCGCATCATTTGGAGACCCTTTTGCCATACTAAGCCAAGCGGATTACATTTTACTAAGTTCGTTTTGGGGGTTACTTCGTGAGGATATGGATCTTTCTTGCGGTCGGCCTGGTCGTTCTCCTTATCGCATTGCTGATCGTTGTGCTAAGCTCGAAGGTCACGATAAAGCTGGACGTGGTCCTAAGAAAAAATGAATATAAAGTATTGGCGGAAATGAAAATGCTCTTTGGATGGATCACGCGCAAATACGAAGTTCCCTTTCACTTGGCCAACGGTGGCATTGAGTATAAAAAAGAGACCGTTCCCGTGGACGAGGGGACTGAGCTCGGTTCCAAAGAAAACAAAGAAACTTCAAGGCGAACTATACGATATAGGGACTATGTGCGGGTCTTGCTGACTACTAAAGGATTTAAAAAGTGGGCAAGGCAAACGATGGCGGCCGTTCATCTCATGGATGTGCGCTGGTCAACCCGGATTGCTTTGGAGCATGCGGCCGATACCGCGGTTGCAACCGGGCTGCTTCATGCTGTTAAGCATACCATTATGGGATGGATGTCGTACCGGCTGATTATGGATGAGCTGCCGGAAATCCAGGTGGTACCGGTCTTTAACGGTCCGCCGCAAATTTCCACAGAGCTTTGCTGCATAGCGAAAATCTCCTGCGGAAAAGCTATGTATGCTGGACTGGTACTTATAGTTCGCGTGTTAAAGGTGAAAGGAGGAATTAGATCATGGCAGAACACCCTATTCAAGGCTTGATGCAAACGGCTATGGAGAACATCAAGGGAATGGTGGACGTGAATACGATCGTAGGCGACCCCGTGAATACCCCTGACGGCAGCGTCATTTTGCCAATCAGTAAGGTGGCGTTTGGTTTTGCAGCGGGCGGGAGCGACTACAACGTTGAAGCAGGCGGCACACACCATAATACCGCTAACGGGACGCATACCGACCATAATGCCCTTCCTTTTGGCGGCGGCAGCGGCGGTGGCGTGTCCATCCGGCCGATAGCTTTCCTGGTCGTGGGTAAAGAAGGCGTGCACATCGTTCCGCTGGACAACCAGACACATCTGTTTGAACGGATTATCGATGCGACCCCGTATTTACTCGATCAAATCCAGTCGATGTTTCAATCGGGAAGCAATGCCGCAGGCAGCACGACGCCTCCGCCGGCATACTGATTGAAGCAGGCAGATCCCTTTCGTTCATGACGGAAGGGATTTTTGCTGCAATGAAATGGACATACCTTCAGCGAGGACGACATATACTTGTACAAGATTTCTGAACACCGGAGGATAAAATGATGAAAATGAAATGGACGAACCGCAAGTCTATGTTATCCATGTTGATCGCCATATGCTGCTTGCTGGTTACGGCTGTCCCTGTACATGCAGATCACGAGCAAGGCCCGTCCAATCATGCACAGGCAGCTGCGCTGATTGACGTGACGTCCGGGAGAATGCTGTACAGCAAGAACGGGGACGAGCGTTTAAGAATCGCCAGCTTGACCAAGATTATGACCGCCATCGTGGCCATTGAACACGGCAAGCTGGATGATCGCGTCAAAGTCTCCAAGAATGCTTTTGCCAAAGAGGGCTCCTCGATCTTCCTGAAGCTTGGCGAGGAGATGACCCTTGAGAATCTGCTGTACGGCTTGATGCTGCGCTCCGGCAACGATGCTGCCACGGCCATTGCGGAGCATGTCGGCGGTACGGAAGAAGGCTTTGTGTTATTGATGAACGAGAAGGCCGCCTCGCTCGGCATGACGAATTCGCATTTTATGAATCCGCATGGACTGGATCACGACGAGCATTACTCGTCAGCGCATGACGTAGCCAAACTGACGGCATATGCCCTCAAGAATCCGGTCTTTAGCGAGATCGTCAAAACCCCTACCAAGAAAGCGCCCAACCCGAATGAAGCATGGGACTACAAATGGGACAACAAAAACAAAATGCTGCGCTTCTACGAAGGGGCGGACGGCGTCAAAACGGGTTACACCAAAAAAGCATTCCGCTGCCTGGTGAGCTCTGCTACTCGTAACGGTCAGCAAATCGCAGCGGTAACACTGAATGACGGCAACGATTGGAACGACCATTCCAACATGCTGGATTATGGCTTTGCTCATTTTCCACTGAAAAAGGTCACGGAAAAGGGACAGAAAATCCAGGGCTATCCGCTCGTCACGGGCAGTTCCTTCACTTATGCGTTCGCGCATGATGAGGAAGCGCGCCTGGTGAAGAGACTGGTCTTGCATAAAGCAAGCACGCCCGACTTGTCTTTTGGGCTGCGGGGGCATATTGAGCTGCTGCTCGATAATGTCAGCATCGGCAAGGTTCCGGTTTACACGGAAGGAAGCAAACTTCCTGAAGCCCCTGAGGTCTTGCAAAAGTCCAGGAGCGCTCTGGGGCCCGTCGGTTCCTTGTCGCTTTGGCAGTCTGCAGGAGAAGTGCTCCGGCATCTGTTCAGGGGCGCACATAACTAGCCTTCGCTAAAGAATCGTGTATTCTCATAACAGCGGGGCAGCAAAACGGGGGCGAAGAGATGATCAATTTGATTTGGATGGGGATGATTGTGATCGGGTTTTGTTTTGCGGCCGTCAACGGGAACATCGACAGCGTCACGAAAGCCGCATTCGACGGAGCCCAAACGGGTGTAACCGTCTCCTTCGGTCTTATCAGCATACTGGTATTCTGGCTTGGCATGATGCGGCTCGCAGAGGACGCGGGTCTGCTGAAAAAAGTGGCCAGGCTGCTGGGGCCGGTTGTCCGCTTCCTGTTCCCGGATGTACCGAAAAATCATCCCGCAATGGGATACATATTGTCCAATATGAGCGCCAATTTGTTCGGTCTGGGCAATGCGGCGACCCCGATGGGAATCAAAGCGATGCAGGAGCTTCAGAAATTGAATCCGGATAAGGAAACGGCATCTCCGGCGATGTGCACCCTCCTGGCGTTAAACACGGCCAGCATTACGCTGATACCGACAACGCTGATCGCGATCAGGCTAAATTATGAATCTGCCAATCCTTCGGAAATCGTCGGAACCACGCTATTGGCCACTGCGATTGCGACGGCCGCGGCAATTATCGCCGACCGATGGTATCGCAGACGAACGATGCGCCGCCAGAAGCCGCCCGGAATCGGTACAGGCCTGAACCCGGACGTGAAGGGGTGATGAGTCTTGCTGTCTTGGATTAATCTCGTTTCCGCCTGGTCAATACCCATTATTATCGCATTTATTCCTCTTTATGCTTATACGCGCAAAGTGCCCGTATACGAATCGTTTGTGGACGGAGCCAAGGACGGCTTCTCCACGGCGATCGGGATCATTCCGCATTTGGTTGGCATGATGGTCGCCATAAGCGTATTCCGCTCTTCCGGCGCCCTGGAGTTTTTTGTCGGTTGGACGGGCCCTTTTTTGCAATCGCTCGGCGTACCTAGCGAGATTCTGCCTTTGGGAATATTACGGCCGCTGACAGGTACGGGCTCCCTCGCTTACACAACGGAGCTGATCCGCGCATACGGACCGGATTCGATGATCGGCCGAATCGCTTCGACCATACAGGGAAGCACGGACACTACCTTATACGTGTTGACCGTCTATTTTGGCGCCGTGGGCATCCGCAATGGCCGCTATGCGTTGAAGGTCGGACTGTTCTCCGATTTGGTCGGGTTTATTGCGGCGATTGCCGTCTGCTTGCTGGTGTTCGGTTAATTGATTTCATGGACGACTGTTAGAAAGCCGAAAGCAAGTCATATAGTAAGAAGGTGCGTTTTTTCAATGTAACAGGACGTATGCCTATACCCTTGATTCCGCCATGTCATATACTGCTGCAATCACAATTTGTAGTAGGGGTGATGGGATGGAAATCGAGGGTTTTGTTATTCATCATACCGTGTGCGCGCAGGAACCGCGGAACTGGGATTTTAAGATCCATCCGGACGGCTCCGTGTCCGCTTCTTCCGTGCTGGTCCAACCGGGACAGATCCACATCTGTCTGGAGGGCGACTTCAATGCCAGCTACGAGTCGATGACGCTGGACCAGAAAACGCAGCTGTTTACCGCCAGCAAAATCATTTTGGAGCTGTCCAGACTCCATGATATTTCCCCGCTCTACTTATTTCCCCACTCCGACACCTGCCCAGGGGCACATTTTCCATGGAACGCGCTTGTGATTTATCCTGTCGATGGTTATCATTAGGGATGAGGTGACCTAACGAACATGGAGAGATTACAGAAAATTATGGCACAGGCCGGAGTCGCTTCCCGCCGCAAGTGCGAGGAATTGATTCTTGAAGGCAAGGTGCAGGTAAACGGTGAGACCGTTACCGAGCTCGGCACGAAGGCCGATCCAGCCCAGGATATCATTACGGTTTCAGGCAAACCGATTAAGAATGAGAAAAAGGTATATGTCATGCTGAATAAGCCGAAGGGAGTCATTACAAGCGCTTCCGATCCCGAAGGCCGTAAAATTGTATCGGATTATCTCAAAGGCATTAAAGAGCGGGTATATCCGATTGGACGTTTGGACTACGATACGGAGGGTCTTTTGCTGCTGACTAACGACGGGGAGTTTGCCAATCTGCTCAGCCACCCCAAATACCATGTGCCCAAGACTTATTTGGCTACCGTGAAAGGGGTGCCCCACGGCACCGAGCTGGACAAGCTTCGTCAAGGGATTATGCTGGAGGACGGAATGACGTCTCCTGCGGAAGTGGAGTATAAGGACGTGGATCCGGACAATAAACAATCCGTTATTTCGATCACGATTCATGAAGGCCGCAATCGTCAAGTGAGAAGGATGTTCGAGGCGATTTCCCATCCGGTATTGAGATTGAAGCGGATATCTTACGGGGATCTGCTGCTGCAAAATTTAAAGCGGGGCTTGTACCGCCATTTGACGGCGGACGAAATCAACCAGCTCCTGCAGATGGCGAAAGCCGCAAAGCCGGGTGGGAAACCGAAGAAAAAACGTTAAACCCGACACATAATATTCAAAATGGCGAGCGGCGTTTATGACAAATTTCGTTATAATTGTTCATAGGATGTTCACACCCGTAGTATGCGATATGATGAATGTCATAGAAAGGAAGCTGCTGCTATATGGGCAAATCTAAGAAAAGCGTACAGATTGTTATTCTGCTTGCCATCATCCTGATCGGAGTGTACGCCGTTGCAACCGTTGTATTCGGCTCTGATGAGGTTCCCAAAGTAGGGCAAAAGGCAGCGGATTTCGAACTTCTAGGCATGGATGGCAACGTACATACCATGAGTGAATACGAAGGCAAGGCCAGGGTTATTAATTTCTGGGGCACCTACTGTCCGCCGTGCGTGCGGGAAATGCCGGCACTTCAAGCCCAGTGGGAAAAATGGAGCGGCCAGGGCGTTGAGATCATCGGAATCAATGTGGGCGAGAACAAAATGACGGTAGAGAATTTTGTTGCTCAAACCGGCGTGAAATTCCCCATCCTGATGGATCCCAAGCGGAACGCTGTTGCCAGCTTCGGGGTTGGGCCGATGCCAACGACCTTTTTTGTTACGGCCTCCGGCAAGATTGACCATATTCGCATAGGCGAACTGGATTTGAACACCCTTGACAAACAAATTGAACAGTTGGTGAATGCGAAATGAGTCAAGGTTCCAAGCCTTTGATCCAGAATACGAAGTGTGATTGTGGACACCAGAATCCAACGGGGACGGTCCTCTGCGAGGCTTGCGGCAAGCCGCTGACCGAGGAAGCGGAGGCCCAGCCGATTCTGGAAATGCGGTATGACGGCGTTGCCCGTCGATCGCAGAAAGAAAATCCCGGTATTATCGATCGGGTATGGAATTTCTTCTCTTCGGTAAAAGTAGCAATATATCTCATATTGCTAACCTTGATCGGCTCCTCGCTGGGGACGATCTTTCCGCAGGAGAGCACTTTCCTTAACATTGACCCCTCTGTCTACTACAAAGAGGAGTACGGACAGCTGGGGCATATTTATTACTTGCTCGGGCTGTCACATACATATACGTCTTGGTGGTTCGTTCTGCTGCTCGTCATGATCGGCGCATCGCTTGTCATTTGCAGTCTTGACCGTGTCCTGCCGCTCTACAAAGCGCTCAGCAGACAACGGATTCCGAAGCATATGTCCTTTCTTACCCGTCAGAAGGTGGTATACCAAGGACAAGTCCAAGAGGACGGGGCCGACTGGGTTGAGCGGATTAAGCCGATCATTAAGAAAAAGGGCTATCGCGTTCGAACGGACGGCGGGACGCTTCTGGCAGAGAAGCAGCGGTTCAGCCGCTGGGGCCCTTATGTTCTTCATATCGGCCTGATTATCTTCCTTCTCGCTGTTTTGGGACGGAACCTGCCGGGACTGCATATGGACGAGCATATGGCCTTTCCCCAGGATGAGCCTGTGCACATCAAGAACACCAGCTACTATTTATTGAACGACGGCTTTAAGGTTGAATTCTATACCGAGGACGATATGCCTGAAGAATTCAAAGGCAAGAACAAAGTGCTGCCGAAGGAATTCCAAACCCAGGCCATCCTGTATATGTGCGAGGCCAATTGCGACGATCTCGATAAAGAGCCTCAGCTCGTGGAATTGACGCGCCATAACATCGAAGTGAACCATCCGCTCAATTACAAAGGGTTAAAGGCTTATCAATTCGATTATGATCTGACCCCGATTCTCCGTACGGTTTCGCCGATGCTGATTGACAGCAAGAGCGGTAAGGAATACGGCAAAATCACGCTGTCCATCAACGATCCCCAAAGAGTATATCAGGCAGGGGAATATACGTTAACGCTTACACAGTCCTTTACCGATTTTGGGCTGGGCGATAACGGCAAGCCGGTCAACTTGTCACCTAACCCGAATGCGCCTGCATTCTTATTTCTGATTAAGGGACCTGATCTGCCGAAGGAAGGCATTCAGTACTTCTACTTCCCTAAACAGATCGATAAGGAACGTTTCAATCAAGAAGCGATCAATGCGCAGCTGGCGGGTGGGGAGGCACTCGTAAAACTGGATGTGCTCAGCATGGACGATGTGGACTTTTCGGAATCGACGACTTATCTGAATATTCGTGTGGATAAAGCCATGCCGTTCATTTGGGTTGGTTGTTTCATCGGTATGATCGGCTTGATCATGGGCTTTTATTTCACCCATCGCCGGATCTGGCTGCGTATTGATAACGGAACGCTGACGCTGGGCGCGCATACGAACAAGAACTGGTTTGGACTTCGCAAGGAGATCTCCGCGATCCTCAAGCAAATGAATATCGAAGTCGATGAAAAGTCATTGGAGAATAACAGGGGGACTAAGCATGAATCTAATTGATTTCAGCGGCGACGCATTTATCGTCGCCTTTACCTTATACTGCGTGGCATTTATCATGTACGGACTTGCCGTCATGGGACGCCGGTTCCGCAAACGCGACCCGGAAGCCCATTTGGCGAAGTGGGGTAAGATCGCATTTGTTACGACAACGATCGGTTTGATCGGACACTTGCTATACTTCTTTACTAGATGGGCGGGCTCGGGGCATGTGCCGGTCAGCAATATGTATGAGTTTATGTCCTTCTTGTCGATGGCAATCATGATTGCCTTCCTCGTACTTTATTTTATCTACAAAAAATCGCTGCTCGGATTGTTTGCACTGCCTCTGGCAATCCTGATCATGGCCTATGCCGCCGTGTTCCCGCAGCAGGTGCAGCCGCTCATTCCTTCGCTTCAGTCCTATTGGCTGGGTATCCACGTTACATTGGCGGCATTGGGCGATGCGTTTTTTGCGGTCGGCTTTATTGCCGGCTTGATGCACCTGCTCCGGACCGTTAACTTTAGCGGAACGGACAAGGGTGCGCGCAGGGAACAGCGCTGGCTTGAGCTCGTCATGTTTGCCATCGTGGTGCTGATCGGATTTATTTTGTCGGTATACAGCTTCCGTGCAGGCGGATATCAGGCGGAGTTTAACCAGACATTGGTTGACCCGAAGACAGAAAATAGTACAATAGTAAAAGTGGAATATAACATGCCTCCGCTTGTCGCACCTTATAAAAGCGAAACGGAGAGCATGCAGTCTTTCTTGGGCATGAAATCTCCACTCATGGAAGCTCCGTCCTGGATGCACGGCGTGAACGCTGGACGTAAGCTGAATACGGTGGTATGGTCGCTGGTCACCGGATTGATCCTTTACGGATTGCTCCGCCTGATCCTGCGCAAACCGCTGGCTAAATTCATTCAGCCCGCACTCCATCGACTGGATCCGGATGATCTGGACGAAATCAGTTATCGAGCCATCGCGATCGGCTTCCCCGTATTTACGCTTGGCGGTCTCATCTTCGCCATGATCTGGGCAGAGATTGCATGGGGCCGATTCTGGGGCTGGGATCCGAAGGAAGTATGGGCGCTTATTACTTGGTTGTTCTACAGCGTGTACCTTCATCTCCGGCTATCGCGCGGATGGCAGGGCAAATATTCGTCCTGGCTGTCCGTTATCGGCTTTATCGTGGTCATGTTCACGCTGGTCGGCGTCAACTTGATTATCGCGGGTCTGCATTCCTATGCAGGCACCGACTAATGGCAATTGAATAGATGTGAATTAACAATCAGAAGGGCCCTTTCTTAATCAAGAGGGCCACTTCTGATTTTCCCTATAAAAATGAAGGAGTTGGCTGCCAATGTCTGAGCACGGAAATCGCATTCTTGTTGTTGATGATGAGGAACGGATTCGCCGTTTGTTGAAAATGTATCTGGAGAAGGAAGGATATGAAATCGAGGAGGCGGAGGATGGGGAGACTGCTCTTCGCAAAGCAAGCTCGGAGGATTACGGGCTTGTTATTCTGGATGTCATGCTGCCCGGCATGGACGGCGTTGAAGTATGCACCCGCCTTCGTCAGGTGAAGTCTACGCCGATCCTGATGCTGACCGCCAAAGGCGAGGAGATTAACCGCGTTCAGGGATTCGAGGTGGGCGCCGACGATTATGTGGTGAAACCGTTCAGTCCTCGCGAGGTGATCTATCGCGTTAAAGCCATATTGCGCCGTTCGTCCGCGACGGCTTATCTGAGCAAGGAGCCGAATCCAAGCAACAGCATCGTATTCCCTCACTTGATCATTGAACACGATGCCCACCGCGTGACGGCCGGCGGGCATGAAATCAGCCTGACGCCGAAGGAATACGAGCTTCTGCACTATTTGGCCTCGTCCCCGGACAAAGTGTTCTCGCGGGAAGAACTGCTGAAGGATGTTTGGAATTACGAGTTTTTTGGCGATCTTCGCACGGTCGATACCCATGTGAAGCGTCTGCGCGAAAAATTGAATAAGGTATCCGCGGAGTCCGCAGCGATGATTACGACCGTATGGGGAGTAGGCTACAAGCTGGAGGTACCGAAGTAACGTGAGTTTTTGGAGATCACTTGTCGGCAAGCTGTGGATTACGATAACCTGTTTGGTCGCGTGCGTACTGCTGACGCTCGGTTTATTCTTGCTCCCTTATATCGATACCACCTTCGCGAACTCGGATGCCATCAAGCGTTTATTTACTTATGTCGCCATTATCGGCTTTTCGATGACCACCTTTTTCGGGTTGTTCCTGCTGACGAAAATTACGCAGCCCATGCAGCAGCTCATCGAGGCAGCCAACGATATCCGTAAAGGGAAATACGGCACGCGGTTGAACCTTGTGACCAGTGATGAGATCGGCGAGCTGGCCAATACGTTTAACCATATGGCAGCGGAGCTGGAAACGAACATCCGCAATTTGAACCACGAGAAGGAGCACCTGTCCAGCGTGCTGAGAAGCATGAGCGACGCCGTGATTACGTTTGACAATCACGGGCAGGTCATCCTGGTGAACCCGCCGGGACTGGAAATCATGAAGACCTGGAAAGGGCTGCAGTGGGACGATGAGCTTCAGGGCGGAGGCTGGGCGGCCGATGTCATGCCAAAACCGCTCAGCGAGTTATATTACGCCACCGTCAACGAAGGCAAAGACCAAAGCGCCGATCTGCATGTGAAGCAGGGAATCTGGTCAGCCCATATGGCCCCCCTGTATTCGGATGACGTGATCCGCGGAGCCGTCGTGGTGTTAAGGGACATAACCGAACAGGTTACATTAGAAAAGATGCGGACGGACTTCATTGCCAACGTGTCGCACGAAATACGGACGCCGCTGTCCATGATGCAGGGATACAGCGAAGCGCTCCTGGACGGCATGGCAGCTTCACCCGAAGAGAGCAGGGAGCTCATACAGGTCATTCATGAGGAATCCCTGCGGATGGGGCGTCTGGTGAAGGATCTGCTTGATTTGACGCGCATGGAGGCAGGGCATGCCGAGTTATCCCTGCGCGAGATGGATGCAGGCGAATTGTGCGAGCGGGTATTCCGGAAATTTGCGGTTCGAGCCAAAGAGCGGGATATCGATCTTCAGCTGAACAAGCTCCATTCGAATCTTCAGCTCGAAGCGGCGGATGAAGACAAGCTTGAACAGGTGCTGACCAATTTGCTGGATAACGCTTTCCGTCATACGCCTTCAGGCAAGAAAATTCAAATTACGGCAGACCGGATCGCCGTATCCAACACGGAGGCGCTCCAGGTGAAGGTTTGCGACCAGGGTGTCGGCATTCCGCCGGAAGACCTGCCTTTTGTATTCGAACGATTCTACAAGGCCGATAAGGCGCGTGTGCGTGGGGAGACGGTGGGAACCGGCATTGGCCTTGCCATCGTGAAAAATATCGTGACCGCGCACCATGGAACGATCAACGCGACAAGCGAAGTGGGGAAAGGCACCGTGTTTACGATGACGATCCCGACAAAAGCGGCAGAATCCTAGGGAATGCCCGCGCAAAAGACAAAACACGCTCGCAAGGAGCGTGTTTTTTTGTTGAAATAAAGGGGTTAATCTTGTTCTACGTGGAACAATGATTAACCCCTTGGATTAAAGTTTAGCCTAGCGCGATTTGCTGCGCCGTGTTGAGCTCCGACAAGCCGGTAAGCTTGATCAGAACGTCCTTAGGAACGTCTTTATCCACCGTCAGCAGCATGATGGCCTCGCCGCCGATCACTTTACGTCCCACCTGCATGGAGGCGATGTTGACATCGTTCTCGCCGAGCAGGGTTCCGACACGTCCGATAATGCCCGGTTTATCGTTGTGGGAGATCAGGATCAGATGGCCTTCAGGTGAGATATCGACAGGGAATTTATCCAGTCGGACGATTCGTTCGCCGTATCCCAGAAGAAGCGTACCCGCAACGATTCGTTCCAGGCCGTTTTGCGTTTTCAGCGTAACGGTAACGAGATTGGTGAAGTCTTTGGTTTTTGGCGTCTGCGACACAACGACATGCAAATCGCGGCTCTTCGCCAAATGCATGGAGTTGACAATGTTCACTTCGCTTCCGAGGTGGCGTTCCAGCACGCCCTTCACGATGTAGCGGGTCAGGGCCTGCGTATCGACTTCAGCCAGCTCTCCTGCATAGTCTACGTGAATCTCCTTTACCGCGTGTGCGGTGATCTGGGCCGCTACACTGCCCAATTTCTCGCCGAGCGAGAAGTAAGGCTGCAGCTTGTTCATGACGCTTGCGGCTACAAGCGGGAAGTTGACCGCATTCTTAAACGGTTCGTTGCGCAGGATATGCAGCACTTGCTCGGAAACGTCGATCGCAACGTTCTCCTGGGCTTCAACAGTGGATGCACCCAGATGCGGAGTGACGATAACCTTCGGATGGTTCAGGAACGGATGATCGCTTTCAGGCGGCTCATGTTCGAATACGTCAAATGCGGCTCCGGCTACAATGCCTTCATCGATGGCTTCCACGAGCGCGCGCTCGTCAATGATGCCGCCACGGGCACAGTTCACGATACGCATGCCGCGTTTCATGACCTCGAATTGCGGTCTGGCGATCATGTGGCGCGTCTCCGGCGTAAGCGGAGTATGAACCGTGATGAAGTCTGCGTTCCGGATAATATTATCCACGGAGGAAAGCTTCACGCCCAGCTTATCCGCGCGTTCTTCCGTCAGGAACGGATCGAAAGCGAGAATGTTCATGCCGAAAGCCTTGGCGCGTTTAGCCACCTCGCTGCCGATCCGTCCCATGCCCATAACGCCCAGCGTTTTGTTGCGGAGCTCTACGCCGAGGAAGGATTTGCGATCCCAGGTTCCGCCTACCGTTTTGGCATAAGCTTGAGGGATGTGGCGGGCGAGGGCAATCATCATAGCAAACGTATGCTCTGCCGTCGTGATCGTGTTGCCGTCAGGTGCATTGATAACAACGATCCCGCGCTTTGTTGCCGCTTCAAGATCAATGTTGTCCACGCCAACGCCGGCACGGCCAACCACCTTGAGATTGGTTCCTGCATTCATGATGCGTTCTGTAACACGCGTCTGACTCCGAACGAGGAGTCCGTCGTATTCACCGATAATGGCAGTGAGCTCGTCTTCGTTAAGCCCGGTTTTTTTGTCTACCTGCACATCGGCGGCGTCCATTAACTGCTGGATCCCCAAATCGCTGATCGGATCCGATACCAATACTTTAAACATGGTTTCTCTTCCTCCTTAAAATCCACTATAAAATGCGGTACTGCAATATTGAATAAGGATTACGCTTAGCGCGCGCTCCGTTATACACCAGAAATTCCGATAAAGCTGCAAGAGGTCTATACAAGTTTGACGCGGTGTCGTGGCAAAGAGACAGGAACATAAAAAACTCTCAATCCGCATACTACCTCCGTAGTAAGGGACGAGAGTTATTCGTGGTGCCACCCTTATTCGCTGCCAAGTTGCGGCAGCCTCAAGCGGTCTGTTCAGACCATGATTGGTAACGGATATCATCCGATTTGCGCCTACTCCAAGTTTCAGCGAAATATCTCAGGAACGCTCAAGAATACTTTACGCCACCGATTTGCACCAACCATCGGCTCTCTGAGGACGTTACGGTTTCTCTTTTCCGTCATCGGTTTTCACAGATTAATTTTTTCATAATGTATCATGGCTCTAACATTGTGTCAATAGGTGTTTATTTAGGCCAACCGCCTAGGAGCAGGGGAAGAAACAAGGGATAGCCTTGAATGTCATGCCGTTAATTTGCTATGATGCATATGCCCGCCTATGATTAAATTATACTTATATTACTGTGGTTGTACACGAAGATATCTTAAAAATCAAGATGAAAGACAGGCCCATCTTCTATGAAAAAATTTAAAATACGCGTTAAAAGAATCGAAGCCCACCAGCTGAACGATCGGCTGCTGCTCATCAATCTGTATCTTACGCAAGCGTTGACGCTTATCGTCGGTTTGATCTGGATTTTGTTTCAGCACCGGAATCCGTTCGGATTATTTGTTTTTCCGAAGGAGATCGAGTTTGTTTATTGGGGTCTCGGACTTGCCGCAGCGATGCTGGCAGTGGACTTTGTATTGTCCCGGTTCGTGTCGGAGGATAGCATGGACGACGGCGGGATCAATGAAATGCTGTTCAGGAAAAGGCCGGTTTGGCATATATTCGTTATCGCCCTGATCGTGTCCATCTGCGAGGAATTATTGTTTCGCGGAGCGATACAGCATGCGTTCGGACCGTATTGGACAAGCATCTTGTTCGCGCTGATCCATGTCCGATATTTAAAGCATTGGCTGCCGACTGGATGGGTTTTCTTGAGCAGTTACGGTCTGGGCTACGTCTATATACAAACGGGTACCATTTGGGCGCCAATTCTGTGCCATTTTCTGATAGATTTCATATCGGGAATGTTGATACGGTTTCGGAGGAAAGAGGAACATGAACGAGCTTAGCAGAATGCAACGGCATCAGGGCCGAAATAAAGGCCGGAAGAACAAGTCATCGGCTCAATCCGAAAAGAGGGCGGCGGAAAAGCCGCTGCAGGCAGAGGGGAGTCGGAGTCGATCTAAATCCCAAGCTCCCGTAAGCACTGCGGTACCGAAGACGCGGGGCGGCAGCGCGGCGGATGGATTAAGCCGGTCCAGATCGACAAGGTCAAACCAGAATCCGATAGAGGAAGAGGTTTCGGCGCCTAAACGAACGAATACATATTCCTCCTATCGCGTAAGAATGAGCAAGTGGTTTGTGAACTCATTAATTGTCATCTTCATATTGTTAATGGTAGGTCTTCTGTGGTGGGGACTTATCGGAGCGCCTCCATTAAGGGAATTGTTAAAGGAGATATTATGAGTGTGTTGATGTGGATAGCGGGTGCTGCGGCACTCGGTGCAGGCGCAATCGGCTGGATGAGGGCTGAAGCCCGGGGCTATCGGCTGCGTGAAGAGGAAGTGGTATCCGAGCGTATTCCGCGGTCGTTTGACGGGTTTCGGATGCTGTTCATCACCGACATACATCGCAGACAATTGTCTGAAGAGAAGCTATTATCCAATATATCATCGGTGGATTGCGTGCTCCTGGGCGGGGATATTACCGAAAAAGGGGTGCCTCTTGAGCGGTTGAGACATAACATGTCGGTTCTGGCCCGCATCGCTCCCGTTTATGCCGTACTGGGAAATCACGACCTGTATGCAGGCAAGGACGCCGTTCGCAAGGTATTGCGGGAGAGCGGGGTCATTCTTATGAATGACAAGACCGTCACGTTGAAGCGGGATGACGAATGTCTTGTTCTTAGCGGAGTTAGGCAGCCGGCAAGCAGGAAACATCCGTATACGAAATTCCGGGGAAATGCAGCGGAAGACCAGTATCACATCATTCTGGTGCACGATCCGATCTGGCTCAAAGGCAAGGAAGAAACGCACGGGGATCTCCTGCTGGCAGGTCATACCCATGGCGGACAGATTGTGCTGCCGATTGCCGGAGCGGTTCGTCTGGAGCGCTTTTACAAGAAGTATAAATCCGGATGGTATACGCTGCCGAGGAAGGCAGGCGAGTCTGTCCAATCCTCCAGGCTGCTGATCAGCCGGGGGTTCGGCACTTCCCATATTCCGCTGCGCTTGAAATGTCCGGCGGAATATCATGTGATTACGTTACGCAAAAAACCTTAATTCGATCGTCGCATGTTTGACGGCAGAATTAAGGTTTTTCCGGTTTTTCGGGTTATCTTATTTTAGGCTCGATCCATCGCGGATCAACGAATCCATACCCTTTGGCCTCGAGCTTGGTCAGCAAAGTGTCCAGGGCCTCGGCAGTCCACGGAAGCTCATGCATCAGAATATTGCTGCCGGGATGAAGCTGCTCGAGCACGTTGCTCACAACGGCATCGGGTTTGTTTTTGTTTTTGCTTTCCCAATCCAGGGAACCGTTGGACCAAGTCATGAACAGCAGGTCATGCTCCAGTGCTACTTCCTTGACGGTATCTCCGCCGGAGCCGAACGGAGGCCGGAAAAACTTCGGTTCCGCTCCCGTTGCTTCCTTGACGATTTTCTGGACGTCCCCGATCTGTTTCTCGACCTTTTGTTTGCTTTCCTTTTTCAGGTCGATATGATCCCAGGAATGATTGCCGATGATTTGACCGCGGTCATGGATCAGCTTCAGCAGTTCGGGATGCTCCTTCGCGCGGTATCCATTCACGAAGAAAATGGCTTTGGCTTTATGCTTGTCGAGCGTATCGATCATGCGGTTGATCATTTTTTCATCCTTGGGACCGTCGTCAAATGTGAGCAGCACCACCTTTTCGGGTACGGATTCATCGTTTGGTACGATTCGGTACACCTTATTCATGTGGTATTTCGGTTCGGACGGGAGCTCTGCTTCCGGATCCTTGACGGCCTCTTCGGACGGGTCCGGGGAATCCGGGGATTTACTCGAGCTCGTGCTGGATGGGTCTTCAGGCTTGTCCAGATCGGCCGAAGGATCGGTGTTTTCTTTCGGAGGGGACACCTGCCCGGTGGATTCGTTTTGCTGCGTCGTCTGGGTATTACCGCCTTCCGTAGCCGCGCCTTGCTTCTGAGCGGCGCCGTTGCCGCCGCATGCACTGAGCATCAGGCAGCAGGCCAACAGAAGGACTGTTCGTGTTCTAACCATGATTCCATCTCACTTTCCTGTATTTATGTAGCATGAGTTCCTGGCGGTGCGAGAACAATAAACTCGAGTTTATCATAGAAGGAGGTATCATTAGTGAAGACTTCGTCATTTCTATATGGTGTCATTATCGGTGCCGTTGCATCCCGGATGATTTCCCGGAAAAACGGCATGTTCTTCTCCTCGATGATGAAAGACGCGAATCTTGGCCGGTTTGCGAATACCGCGATGAGTAAAATTCAAGGCAACAAGAGCCAGTTTGGCGGCTCCAGCCGAGAAAGCGTGTCTCCCAGTTCAGGCCGACATGATTCCACTCATTCCAATGGAACTGCAGGGGTACAGGCATCGACTCATTCGAAGGCTGCCAACCTGAAGCAGGTCAAGGATTTCATCCGAAACAACCCTGATGTGAAGACCGAAGTCGAACAGATTTTGAAAGAGACCCACACCGTCATACCGGGTTTGTAAACGGCATCAACCTTTTTGAATCATTCTCGGGGAACGGCCTCACGAATCCCTGTGAATGATTCTTTTTTCTTCAGCTACATATTTACGTGCATTTGTGGGTATTAAATGATAAAATCAATTATATAAAACCATTTTTATCACGTCATAATCCAGACATCATAATTTGTTATAAACTTTTGTTTACGTAAGGAGGATCCTGTCATGAAAATAGAGCGTTTGAGTCAAGATAAGATACGGATTTTCCTCACGTTTGACGATCTGAGTGAGCGTGGGATCCAGAAGGAAGAGATGTGGCAGGAAATACCGAAAGTTTATGACCTGTTTACGGAGATGATGGATCAGGCATACAGTGAACTCGGATTTGATGCCACCGGACCTCTTGCCGTTGAGGTGTTTGCACTGCCTGCCCAAGGCATGGTGGTTATTGTGACGAGAGGGAAATACGATCATCATTTCGGCGGCTTGTCCGAAGAAGATATGCCGGACGAGATTTATGAAATGGAAGTAACGCTGGATCAAAGTGATACCATCGTCTATGTTTTTCAGGATTTTGAAGTGCTCATTGAAGCATCGCATATGTTGAAGGACCTTGTAGGCGGAGCGGGCAAGCTCTATCACTATATGGATAAATGGTTTTTGTACTTCGAGCCCGAGGAATTGGATAACGAGAAGCTGCCGGCTATAATTGCAATGCTGGCCGAGTTCGGCGAATCCTCTTCGGTGACGGAGGCTATGCTGGAGGAATACGGGAAGAAAGTGATGCCTCAGCAAGCGGTTGAGGTTATCTGTACACACTTCCAGCGTCAGCATTAATCAATGTGGGCGTGCGTGCCGGACTTCAGGCCCGCAACTAACGGAAGGGGAATTTCAGTGCTGGTGTTCTCGATCATTGCGTCAGCTTTGGCGCCGGGACTCGCATTGCTCACGTATTTTTACCTGAAGGACAGGTATGATCAAGAACCCCTGCACATGGTGATCAAAGTGTTCATGCTAGGGGTTCTGATCGTTTTCCCGGTCATGATTTTGCAGCGGGGAATGATACTATGGCTTGGCGACAATCCGGTAGTCAACTCACTGTTCGTTTCGGCGGGCGTTGAGGAATTTTTAAAATGGTTCGTGATGTATCATATTATTTTTAATCATACGGAATTTGACGAGCCTTATGACGGCATACTATATGCAGTTGCGATATCGCTGGGATTTGCTACGGTAGAGAATTTGCTTTACGCCTGGTACAGTCAGGCAGCCTTCGGCCCGATGTTCATGCGGGCGCTGCTGCCCGTTTCGGGACACGCAATGTTTGGCGTCATCATGGGATACTACATGGGACATGCGAGGTTCACGGAAGGGAAGCGAAGAAGATTCTTCCTCGTGCTGTCCATGGTTCTGCCTTGGATGTGGCATGGTCTTTATGACCTGATTCTGAATTTGCTGACGCACACATGGGTATGGTTTATCGTTCCGCTAATGGTTCTGCTGTGGTATGGCGGCATGGGCAAAATCTCCAGAGCGAACAACCGCTCTCCTTTCCGCTTCATTAAACGGGAGGAAGAGGTTAATACGTAACAAATCAGGGCACACTTCATTCTATAGACCTTGGCTGACAGCCAGGGAATCATAGAAAGGGAGGTGCCTTTTTTTGCGTGTAAAAGTGAAAATTCTTTGCAAGGATTGCGGTGAGCGATTCGTATTGCGCGGAAAGAAGGAGCAGGGCCGGATCGAAACCGGATTTAAGCAGTGCCTGTGCAACAACCGGGATCACTTCGATATTGAGGAAGATTTCTAATTGATGAAGGAATGATCCAGGGATGCATAAGACTTCTTTCTTCTAGTCAAACTAACGGCAGTGAGTAGAAGAAAGGAGACTATCGCATCATGTACAAACGATTAAGCGCTATTCTGTTTCCTGTAGCCACCATATTATTGATCGGGGCTCTGGTTTGGGGATATCAAGAAAATAAAGAAAAGAACGCCATTTTGATTAACGCCGAGAACCAGTATCAACGGGCTTTCCATGACTTGTCGTACAATATGGACAGGATTCATGCCGAGCTCGGCAATACGCTTGCGGTCAGCTCGACCTCCCAAGGGATGCACCGGAAGGGGCTGATGAACGTATGGCGGCTGACCAGCCAGGCGCAGAACGAAATCAGTCAACTGCCGCTAACGCTGCTTCCGTTCAACAAAACCGAAGAGTTCCTGTCCCGGATATCGAATTTTGCCTACAAAACGGGCGTGCGCGATTTAACGAAGGAACCGCTTAGCGAGAATGAAGTCAAAACGTTGAAATCGTTATATGCCAACTCCGGCGAAATCACGAAGGATTTGCAACATGTGCAGAACAAGGTCATCGCTAACAGTCTGCGCTGGATGGACGTTGAAACGGCCTTGGCTACGAATAAAGTCGAAGATAACTCGATTATTGACGGATTCAAAACGGTGGATAAAAAAGTAGAGTCTTATCCTGAGCTTGATTGGGGACCATCGGTAAGCAGCATTTATGACAGACGTTCCGTGAAGCAGCTGGCAGGCATGCCGGTCTCGGAGCAGGATGTGAAGCGCAAAGCGCTGAAATTCTCCGACACGGGCAATCAAGCCAACGTACAAGTTACGAAGAACGGTAGCGGCACCGAGTGGGTATCCTACACGGCCAAAGTCAAACACCCGAAGGGCCATATGCTCAGTATGGATTTCACCGAAAAAGGCGGCCAGCTGATCTCCTACACGGATGAACGGAACGTAGGCGCGAAGAGAGCATCCGTTCAGGATGCCATCGACAAAGCCCAGCAATTCCTGACGAAAAAAGGCTATTCCGACATGACGGTCGTATCGGCCGACCAATACGATAACCTGGCCAACTTCTCTTTTGTGCGCGAAGAAGACGGCGTGCTGATTTATCCTGAGAAAATCACCGTGCGCTCGGCCATGGATAACGGTGAGGTCATCGGATTTCAGGCGAGCGACTTTGTTTACGAGCACCAGGTGAAGCGCGATATCCCGCAGCCGAAGCTCAGCCTCGCCGAAGCGGAGAAGGTTTTGAACCCTGAATTCAAGGTGCTCTACCACCGCAAGGCCTTAATCAAAAACGACCGTTCCGAAGATGTGCTGTGTTATGAGTTCGGCGGACGGATCAACGGCTCTCAATACCGGATTTACATTAATGCGGATACGGGCCTGGAAGAAACGGTCGAGGTCGTTAAGGATGCGCAGGCAGGAATTAAATAGTCGTATCTTGATGTCATATAAGCCGGTTCGGGGATTTCCCGAATCGGCTTTTTTTGCTTGCGGAGAACTGCTGCAGAGCAGCCAGTATAGTGTCTAAGGAATACATCTGTATCCCGGGGAAAGACATGAATCGACCGGATTCGAAGATTTTATCCCATGGTCCCGGTCATCCCGTGATATAATGGAAAATAATGATTATGATGAATTAGTGGGTGAGCGCATTGTATCCAAAGATCAACGACGTCCTCTATATCCAGTTGGATACGGGGGATGAGAAGGAAGCCAGCATTGTTTACAAATCCCGCATTTCCGACATGGATGACGAATCGATGTATATGGAGGTTCCGCTTCAGGAAGGAACGGGCAGGCTGAAGAAGCTGTATATCGGGGACGAGCTTTCCGCTTATTTTTTGACGGAGGGCGGAGTCAAGAACTTCTTCAATTCCTATGTCCTGAGTCACCATGAAGACGTTATACGCCTGGTTCGCATCAAAAAGCCGGAGCAGGATCAGATCACGAAGGTGCAGAGAAGGAGCTTTCTGAGGGTACAAGCCGAGCTCGAGTTAGCGGTGATGGCCAAAGACGGCACGCGGTTGCTGACCAAAACCGATGATGTCGGCGGCGGAGGGGTATCCTTTTACCTGGAACCCGACAAATCGTTTGCGGAAGGGAGCTTGTTAAGCTGCTGGATCCTTATTCCGTTCAAGAACGGATCGGTGGAGCATGTCCCTTTTGAAGGCGAAGTTGTCAGGGTCAAGCAGCTGCCAGGCAACCGAAGCATCGTCATGCTGAAATTTAATCAGATCGTAGATATGGAGCGTCAGAAGCTGATCCGTTATTGCTTTGAGCGCCAGTTTGATTTTCGCAACCGTTGATGCATAAAATGGACAAGCCGGTGGCACACTAGCGGAAAATTTTGTCTCGGAAGGACCGTGTGCTTATGTCCCAGTCATCTAACGATCAAAATCAGCTGCGGCGAAAAACCAGGCAGGATCCCATGCCGGGCGATAAAGGACAAGCTCTCCATGACCGATACGGTCAAGTGCTGCTTAAGCTGCTGATAGGGCTCGCATTCGCTTTGGTGATCGTCCAGCTGCTATTGCATTATGAACCAAGCCGGCCCTACCTTTCGCCGATTCAGCAGATGGAGGGTGTTCCCGTTAATGAGCCAAATGTAAACGATTGGATGGGAGAAAACACCCCTTCTCTTTTGCATCGCTCTAGCTAGTGTGGTATAATTTTCACGTCGCAGGCGGGCGCCTGCTTTTTTCTTGAAATATGAGATCGTGCCTTGTTTATCTCGGACTTTCTTATATATTTTCACTAGAGGAACGGTGATCCCGTCCCTGATCGGATGGTAAGCCCTTTCGATTTCGAGGTATATGTTTGAGGAGGAATGCCCCGTTGGTTATGCAGGGGACAGGTTATCGCGACAGAATTAATATTGCCATCGACGGTCCGGCAGGCGCGGGCAAAAGCACGGTAGCGCGTATGGTAGCCAGCAGGCTGCAGTACATCTACGTGGATACCGGCGCCATGTACAGGGCAGTCACCTGGTTCATGCTGAACCAAGGGATTTCTCCGGAAAATCCCGAAAAAGTGCTTCAACATGCACAAAACATGGTGATTGAATTAAAACCGCATGAAAATGGTCAAATGGTTTGGCTGAACGGGGAAGACGTCACGCCGTATATTCGTTCACATCAGGTTAGTGCAGTGGTATCCCAATATGCACGAATCGAAGGTTTGCGAATAAAGCTTGTCCGTTTACAGCAGCAAATGGCACTGGATAAGGGCGTTGTCATGGATGGACGCGACATCGGCACGACGGTTTTGCCGGATGCTGAGGTGAAGATTTTCATGACGGCCAGTGTCAAGGAACGTGCGCTCCGCCGCTTCCATGAGTTAAGTGATGAAGGCATAACGCTGGAACAATTGGAAAGAGATATCGCAGAACGCGACAGGCTTGACCAGGAACGTGAAGTGTCCCCGCTCCGTTGCGCAGAGGATGCCATCATACTGGATACGACGCATATGGATATCAATCAGGTTGTCGAAGCGATTCTTTCATATTGCGAAACTTAATGGGGATGGGGAGAAAAAGGCATGATTTACGTTTTTTGCAGAGCGGTGGTCCGCGGTTTGTTCGCTATTCTCTACAGATTCGAATCTGTCGGCGTACATAACATACCTTCGGAAGGCGGCGTGCTAATCTGCAGCAATCACATTAGCGTTCGAGATCCGATTTCTGTCGGCATTCACGTCAAGCGCCAGGTGAAGTTCATGGCCAAAGCCGAATTGTTCAACATTCCGGTTTTCGGATGGCTGGTTCGCCAGCTGGGGGCCTTTCCGGTCAAGCGCGGCGGAGTGAGTAAAGATTCCATCAAAACCGCTCTTACGATCTTGCGTTCGGGCGAGATTATGGGAATCTTCCCTGAAGGCACGCGCAATTCGGATGCAACCGCGGCGAAACGTGGCGCGGCAAGCTTCGCTCTCCGCAGTGGGGCAACGGTCGTACCGGCTGCCATCATTGGAGACTACAAGCCGTTCCGAAAGGTAAAAATCATCTACGGCGCACCCGTGGATCTGTCCCGGTTCGAAGGTGACAAGTCACCGGAGGCACTGGACGGGGCAACCGAATTGATCATGGCCAAGATTCACGAAATGCGGGCCAGCGGCAAACCAACCGTGAACTGATTTATTCGCTCCATGCATAAAAAGCATGGGAAGGTTGGAAAGATACTACAGCAATTATGTTTTGAACTTCGCGAATGCGAGTTTAAATAAATGGGGTTTGAATTGAGGAGGTTATTTGACATGTCGGAAGAAACAAGAAATCAAGAGGCTGCTGAAAACCAAGAGCAGCTGGACCAAATCGTATCCTTGAAAAAAGGGGACACCGTGAAAGGGACGATCGTCAAACTGGAGGACAACCAAGCTTACGTAAGCATTGGATATAAATATGACGGCGTAATTCCTGTTCGCGAACTGTCTTCTGTACAGCTTGATAATGCATCGGATGCGGTTCAGGTTGGCCAAGAGGTAGAGTGCAAGGTCGTTAGCATCAACGACGACAAGGAAAGCCTGGTTCTTTCCAAGCGCGCGATCGACACCGAGAATTCTTGGGAAGACCTTGAGAAGCATTTTGCGGATCAGGACGTATTCGAAGTAACGGTGGCTGACGTGGTTAAAGGCGGACTCGTAGCCGATGTCGGCGCACGCGGCTTTATTCCTGCTTCCATGGTCGAGCGTCACTTCGTTGAAGACTTCAGCGACTACAAAGGCCGCACGCTTCGCGTAAAAGTGAAAGAGCTGGACCGCGAGAACAACAAAGTGATTCTTTCCCAGAAGGACGTTCTGGAAGAAGAGTTCGAAGCGAACAAACAAAAAGTGATGTCCGAGCTTCAAGACGGACAAGTGCTGGAAGGCACGGTGCAACGCCTCACGCAATTCGGCGCATTCGTTGACGTTGGCGGCGTGGACGGTTTGGTTCACGTATCCGAGATCGCTTGGAGCCATGTTGACAAGCCATCCGATGTATTGTCCGAAGGCGATCAAGTGCGCGTGAAAGTGCTGAAAGTGGATCCTGAAAAAGGCAAAATCAGCCTCAGCATCAAAGCGGCTGCTCCGGGTCCTTGGGAAACAGCTGGCGAGCAATTCAACACGGGCGACATCGTAACGGGCGTCGTAAAACGTCTGGTTACCTTCGGAGCTTTCGTTGAATTGGCACCAGGCGTAGAAGGTTTGGTTCATATCTCCCAAATCTCCCACAAGCATATCGGTACTCCGCAAGAAGTACTGAAGGAAGGCCAAGAAGTTCAGGTTAAAGTACTTGACATCAACACTTCCGAGCAGCGTATCAGCCTGAGCATCAAAGAAACCGAAGAAGCGCCAGCTCAAGCTCCGCGAGCTGAAAAACCGTCCAAAGGTCCTAAAATCGACCTGAAAGACAACCCGAACGTTTCTTTGAACAACCAAGGCATGAGCGTTACGCTTGGCGAGCGTTTCGGCGATAAGCTGAGCAAATTCAAGTAAGCCCGGGAACAGTTTTGTTCGGTCTATTGACCTATCATAACGAAGTCGGCGAACCCAGAAATCTGGGTTCGCCATTTGTTTTTTTAGGGGACGAACGTTTACGGATGTTGTAACATGGGGTAGAGCATAATAGAAATGCAGATGAAAGGTTAGCCAATTGTAACGTTTTTTGCTATGATGATAATCGTAAGAATTGACAGGAGGAGTGACTATGGCAAGACCCGTAGTGGCTATCGTCGGAAGGCCTAACGTCGGTAAATCCACCATATTTAACCGATTGATCGGCGACAGATTAGCCATCGTTGAAGATAAACCGGGGATTACCCGTGACCGGATTTACGGCAGTGCCGAATGGAACGGTAAAGCGTTCAGTGTCATCGATACAGGCGGTATCGAAATCGACGGCGATGACATGATTTTGAAATCCATACGCATGCAAGCCGAGCTTGCGATTGAAGAAGCGGATGTCATCGTATTTATGTGCGATGCGAAGACGGGGGTTACCCAATCGGACGAGGAAGTTGCACAGATTCTGTTCCGTTCCGGTAAACCTGTCATACTCAGCGTAAACAAAGTGGATAATTTGAAGCGCGCTGATGATATCTATGAGTTCTATTCCCTCGGATTTGGCGATCCTGTCGGGATATCAGGCAGCCACGGGACAGGGATCGGCGATCTCTTGGACGTTGTCGTCGAGAACCTGCCGGAACTGGAAGATGACGAATATGACGAGGATGTTATTCGTGTCGCCTTGATCGGCAGACCGAATGTGGGCAAATCTTCTCTCGTCAATGCCATTCTGGGAGAAGAGCGCGTCATTGTCAGCGACGTTGCGGGCACTACCCGCGATGCGATCGATACGCCATTCGAGAAAGATGGCCAGCGGTACGTCCTCATCGATACGGCAGGCATGCGCAAACGCGGAAAAGTGTATGAAACCACCGAGAAATACAGCGTCATGCGGGCCATGCGGGCCATCGAGCGGGCGGATGTCGTTCTCGTGCTCATCAACGGGGAAGAAGGCATTATCGAGCAGGACAAGCATATCGCCGGTTATGCTTATGAGGCCGGTAAGGCGTCTTTGTTTGTCGTCAACAAATGGGATATGGTCGAGAAAGACGACAAGACGATGCAGCAGTTCGAGAAAAAGATCCGGGACCATTTCCTGTTCATGACCTATGCGCCGGTTGTATTCTTGTCGGCCAAGACGAAGCAGCGCCTGCAGAAGCTGCTCCCTGTCGTTAAACATGTGGCCGATCAGCATTCGCTTCGCGTGCAGACGCATCTGCTTAACGATGTCATATCCGATGCGATTGCAATCAACCCTCCTCCAACGGATAAGGGAAGAAGATTGCGCATTAACTATTCAACACAGGTGGCGGTCAAGCCGCCGACCATGGTCGTATTCGTCAACGATCCGGAATTGATGCACTTCTCATATGAGCGTTACCTTGAGAACAAGATTCGGGCCGCTTTTGACTTTGAAGGTACACCCATCAGGATATTTACTCGAAGAAAGTCTGATGAGAGTTAGGGGAGAATAGCTTGATTCTGGAGATCGTAGCGATTGTAGTTTGTTATTTACTTGGTTCGGTGAGTTTTAGCGTACTGCTTGCCAAAATCCTGAAAGGGATCGACATTCGTCAGCATGGCAGCGGGAACGCCGGGGCAACCAATACCCTTCGCGTCCTGGGAAAAGGACCTGCCATTCTGGTGTTGGCTTTGGATGTAATTAAGGGCATCGCTGCGGTTTGGATCGGACGATGGCTCGGGGGAGACAATGCGTGGCTGCCGGGATTATGCGGGATTGCCGCCATCATCGGTCATAATTGGCCTCTTTACTTCCGCTTTCGAGGCGGCAAAGGAATTGCAACCGCCATTGGGGTGCTTGCTACGCTCTGCTTCATTCCAGCGCTTATAGCAGGCATTATCGCCATTCTATCCATTGTTTTTACCCGTTATGTATCTTTGGGTTCCCTTATTTTTGTAGTGCTTACCCCTGTTTTCCTCTTGATCGCGGATTATTCCTGGCCGATCTTTTGGACAAGCTTGATCATATGCGTATTCGCCTTCTGGCGTCATCGCTCGAACATCGTGAAGCTTGTACAGGGACGTGAAAACAAGCTTGGTTCCGGAAAAGGAAAGGACAAAGGAGGGAAGCGCGTTGTCTGACAAAGTCGCTGTTCTGGTGGCAGGCAGTTGGGGAACCGCTTTGGCAAGTGTTCTCGCTTCGAATGATCTGGATGTTGTCGTCTGGACGAGAACGGAGGAACAGACCCGTGAAATCAACGAACTGCATACCAACAACCGTTATTTGCCCGGGGTGGAGTTATCTTCGAACATTCGCGCCACGACCGATATGGAAGAGGCGGTCTCCTCGGCTGCTGCCGTGGTTATCGTTGCACCATCGTCCGCGATGCGGGAGGTTTCGGGCCAGCTGAAGCAGTATTGGAGCGAAGATATGCTGGTGATTCACGCAACCAAAGGATTCGAGATTGAATCCCTGAAGCGGATGTCGACCGTCATATCCGAAGAGCTGGGCTGCGAGGAAGGTCGCGTAGTCGTACTATCAGGACCCAGCCATGCGGAGGAAGTGGTGAGACGCTGCCCTACAACGGTCGTTGTGGCATCCTTGGACGCCAAGGCGGCTGCCGCCGCCCAGGACCTGTTTATGAACACGTATTTCAGAGTGTACACGAACCGGGATATGATCGGCGTGGAATTGGCCGGAGCGCTGAAGAATATTATCGCTTTGGGCGCCGGCATGTCCGACGGATTGGGCTTCGGCGACAACGCCAAGGCGGCGCTTATTACGAGGGGATTGGCAGAAATTTTGCGAATCGGCATGGAGTTGGGCGCGAATCCGCTGACGTTTGCCGGGCTTGCCGGGATCGGCGACCTCGTGGTTACCGCTACGAGCCAGCACAGCCGGAACTGGCGTGCGGGATCGATGCTTGGTCAGGGCAAGAAGCTTGATGAGGTTCTCGCATCCATGGGGATGGTGGTGGAAGGAATACGCACGACCAAAGCCGCGCATGCCATTTCCGAGAAATACGGAGTGCAGATGCCGATTGCCGACCAGCTGTACCATGTGTTGTTTAAAGACCGGAATCCCCGCGTCGCCGTGGAAGCCCTAATGGGCCGGGACCCCAAGACCGAGATGGAAATGATGCCGCTCGAGACTTGGGAGCAATGGCACACCTAGCTTATTCACCATTCCGAGGATTGACTCATATATTGATGTGAGGATGTCGGAGGAGGGGTGGAAATGAGCAAAAGCTTTCACAAGGATGTACTGAATGCGATTAACAAGAAAAGCGGAAAGAAAATTTCTTCAGGGGCTGTCAATAAGCTGGCTAGCACGGTTAAGCCGTCTACTATGCAAAATGAAGCCCAGCTCCGCCAGCTGATCAAGCAGGTATCTGCTATGGCGAACATACCTGTCAGCGAGGACACGATTCAGGAAATTGTCGGAGCGGTGAAGAAGAGCGGCATGAATCCGAGCAATATGGAAGCCTTGATGAAAATGATGATGAACAAATAAGATATGCTGATCATGAACAAAAGACGCATCCTTTGCCGGAATGCGGCTTTTGTTCTTTTTTTCGCCATACTCAGGGTGAGGCACTATCATTTTCGTGATATAATAGGTTGAATAATTTGAAGAGAGATTGGAGAGTTTCGTGACATGGATCCGATGCAAAAGATGTGGCTGTCCCTTGTCGCATTATTGATTATGGCGCTGTCCGTCATCGTGGTTACGCTTGCGCGAAGCAAGACCAAAGGTTTTCTGCGCGGCACGCTATCGTTTGTGGCCTTTATGATGATGATTTTCGGTTTTATTATCGGACTGGCTTCCATCATTTAATATGGGAAGCCGCTTCCGGGATGATACGGTAAAGGGGTGCAGCATGACGCTGAATGATCTGCCGGAATTGGAGAAGGCGTTAGCTACTGCCATTCACAAACTGAATCAGGCGCCTGTCGCTTGGCTGCTGGGGGGAAGCTGCTGCTTGCTCCTTCAGGGCGTAGAATTAGGCAAGCCGCCGAGGGATATCGATATTTACGCCGATGCAGGGGGGATTCAGCCGCTGCATGAGACGCTGGCCCTTCTGGCAGTAGACGCTCCCCGACTCGATCAGGAAGGGATATATTCTTCCATTCTGAGCCACTATGAATTAGAGAAAGTCCCGATTGAACTTGTAGGCGGATTTGAAGTGAATTCGGAGGGTTCCTCCTATCGCGTTGAAATCGATCAATTGCTCTATCCTGCAGCGCCAGCGCGTCACATACGGGACGTCACGGTACGGCTGATGCCGTTATCCCACGAACTGGTGTTTAATGTGCTTCGAGACAGACCGGATCGTTACGTTGCCATTTCGGAGGCGATATTGAGGGATATGAACCAACATTTGCCGCTGCTTCAGCGGTTGTTAAGCCGAAACCGGTTGAGCGAGGAACATCGGATGGTATTGAAGCGATTAATCGGACTACAGCCATAGCACGGTAATCGAACCGGCAGCATGGAAGAGCGGGTACATAAGAAAAGGAGCGGTTTACCGTTGGAGTACGAGGTATTATTTCTGCCGGATCAGAAGAAGGTCAAGGTTCGTCCGAACACGAATGTGCTGGATGCCTCGCGTCGTGCCGGTGTACGCATTCCGACCCGTTGCGGAGGCAAAGCAGGCTGTCTAATGTGCAAAATCCTGGTACCGGATGAGGAACGCGGACATTGCTCTGCTCCTGAGACCAAGGAAATCAGGAAGCTGGGAACGTCGATGATGGAACAAGGCTACCGGTTATCCTGCCAGACGAGGATTACGAGCCATTTGAAGGTGATAATCCCCGAGGATCCCCTTAAAGCCGCGATACGCAAGCAGCTGGAGGCAGCGAGGAACCGGGAGTCCGATGACTTTATTTAAAACGCGAGTTCAAAAAGATCGGTTTTCAGCACCGAGGCTTATGCTTCCGATGTGCGTTTTTTCAAAACGCTTCATTTGAGTGAAGCTAGGGACGTCAGGAGCGGAGCGTACGTAGTTTGTACGTGAGCACCTAAAATGTTTCCGGAGGAAACATACTTCGTAAGCATTTGCCTAGGCCCGGCTGAATTCAAGATTCGATGCCGAGTGGCTTCTTGATTCACTTCGTGTTAGATATAGGATTTATAAGTTATTAACGGAGTTGATGAAATTCTATATCGCAAGAAAACCTGCTTCTGAATCGCGTTCGCTCAGCCTTGAATTTGCCTCGATTGGTTTTCTTATCAAAATCGGACTTTTTGAACAACCTCTTAAAGCGAAGGATGATGTTAGTTGAGTATGAACACTTGGATGACCCAAGCGGCTGGCCGTACGAAGCGGATGTCTGCCGTCTTAGTCCTGGTGCTGTTTCCGATGTTGCTGACAGGTTGTCTATATCCTGACGAGAAGCTGCAGGAGAACAAGGTTTCCTATAGGGAAAGTGTCAAACGGATTCAGTCGGCCGTGGACGATTTTTATCAAGAGCAAGGAATTCTGCCGATCATTACGGCAGGCGCGGAAATTCCGAAGTATGAGAAATACCGGGTCGATTTGGATCAGCTGAAGGGCCGAGGATATATCGACCAAATTCCGGATACGGCTTTCGAGAAAGGCGGCAGCGGTTATTTTCTCATTATTAATGAGGAAACCGAACCCACCGTGAAGGTCATGGACTTAACAACGGCTCAGAAGGTGAATGACGTTCAGCGAGCCGTGAATCTGTACAAAATGGCGAATGAAAACGCCCTTCCGGCAGGGGAAGCCCTCTACCCGGGTTATACGGCGGTGGATTTGTCGAAAACCGAGGCCAAATCCCTTAAGTTAATGAGTGTATACTCGGGCCAGGAAATGCCTTTTATGATGGATGAAGAGGGCACCGTTTACGCCGATTATGCCTTTGATATTATGCAGGCTATCCAGAAAAACGGCTCCGAGCCCAAAGAAGGAGAGGATTTACGGGTGTTTCTGGAGAAGGAATCCTATTATGTACCCGTAAAATCCGTACCCTATGCATGGAAGGACGGGCAGCCTATGGCTCAGCCCCTATCCTAAACCCGTACCCGTCGATATCGGCGGGTATTTTTTTTGGTCCCGCCTGGTTGCCGGTTTCTGCCTGAAGAATGAGGTATGGCAGCCATAAGGCGGGTCTACTTTTTTATCCTCGAGTCTCTTCTTCGATCGTTTTTTCGAATAGGGCTGAATCTCTTTGGAATATCTAGTAAAGTCCGCGCATATTCATAATCTGAAAGAGTAGTGCGGGCAAGAGCCGGTTGCCCACATCATGAGGCACTAGAAAGCGTCTGAAAGGCGTGACAGCGCGAAGACAGACCGTGCCCCGAGCGGTGGTTTTTCTTACGGTATTCGATTGCGTGTCTGGCAGCTGCAGGCATATTCGATATCTTAAAAAAAACTGGACGGACTTTAAGGGGCAACCGTCATATTTTTGAACCCGGTACATATGATGTTACTAGTCCAAATGCATGTACGAGTTACGCCGCTTTGCCGTTTCCATCCAAACTCATGGAATACCGGCGGCGGGATGCTGGCGACATTGTAAAGGCTGCTCATCTGTTGCAATGGCTTTGGCTATGAGTGGAACACGAAGCGGATGCTCTTAAAGCATTTTTCCTTCGGAGTAATTTGAGGAGGGGATCTCTTTTGGAAAAAGTGGACATTTTTAAGGACATTGCCGAACGGACCGGAGGGGACATTTACTTAGGTGTTGTCGGTGCCGTCCGTACGGGAAAATCAACGTTCATCAAGCGGTTTATGGAGACGGTTGTTCTCCCGAACATTACGAACGAGGCGGATCGGGCAAGAGCTGTCGATGAGCTGCCTCAAAGTGCTGCAGGGAAAACGATCATGACGACCGAGCCGAAATTCGTGCCGAACAACGCGGTACAAATCAAGGTTACGGATGGCCTTGAGGTCAACGTAAGATTGGTCGATTGTGTTGGTTATGCCGTTGAAGGTGCTAAGGGTTACGAGGACGAGAATGGCCCGAGAATGATCTCGACGCCATGGTTCGAAGAGCCGATTCCGTTCCAGGAAGCGGCCGAAATCGGAACCCGCAAAGTCATTCAGGAGCACTCCACGCTTGGCGTCGTTGTCACGACGGACGGAAGCATTGCGGAGATCCCGCGAAGCTCTTATGTTGAGGCCGAGGAGCGCGTCATCGAGGAACTGAAGGAAGTCGGCAAGCCGTTTGTCGTTGTCATTAACTCCACGCGTCCCCGCAGCGAAGAAGCCCTTCAGCTGCGCAATGAGCTGGCAGAGAAATACGACATTCCGGTCATGACGCTGAGTGCGGCTACCATGACCGACGATGATGTGACCGGTGTGCTTCGTGAGGTATTGTATGAGTTCCCGGTGCATGAAGTGAATGTCAATCTGCCTAGCTGGGTTATGGTGCTTAACGAGAACCACTGGCTCCGCAGCAACTATGAAAACTCGGTGAGAGATACCGTGAAAGATATCCGCCGTCTGCGTGACGTGGATCGTGTGGTTAGCCAGTTCATGGAATATGATTTCATCAACCACGCCGGACTCAGCGGCATGAATATGGGTCAGGGCGTTGCCGAGATCGATCTCTTCGCGCCTGACGAACTGTATGACCGGATCTTGATGGAGGTCGTGGGTGTCGAGATCCGAGGCAAGGATCATCTGCTGCAGCTGATGCAGGAGTTCTCCCATGCCAAACGGGAATACGATCGCTTCGCCGAAGCGCTTGAGATGGTCAAAACGACGGGGTACGGCATCGCCGCTCCTTCCCTGGCCGAGATGGCGCTTGATGAGCCTGAGCTCATCCGCCAAGGCACCCGCTTCGGGGTAAGATTGAAAGCGACCGCGCCATCCATTCATATGATTCGGGTGGACGTAGAATCCGAGTTCTCGCCGATCATCGGCACGGAGAAGCAGAGCGAGGAGCTTGTGCGCTACCTGATGCAGGACTTCGAGAACGATCCGATCAAAATTTGGGAATCCGACATATTCGGACGCTCGCTGCACTCGATCGTCCGTGAAGGAATCCAAGGAAAAATCGCGATGATGCCAGACAATGCCAGATACAAATTGCAGGAAACCTTGGGTCGCATCATTAACGAAGGCTCCGGCGGTTTGATCGCAATCATTCTTTAAGTGGGCGCCGGAAAGGTGTTGAAAATGCAGTCGCTAACGGGTCAAAAGTCCCGATTAGCGGCTGTTTTTCATGTTTTCTTTGGCCCAGCAAAGCAAAACGCTTGAAATTATGAGATGGCTGTATTACTATAAATTTGTTCCGCGTCATGCATTCTAAACGCGAGATAGGGGTAAAATACCCGATTGCACGTATAATTTGCGGTAAAACGGAAACAGTGAATAGCAAGTGGAGCACATTCCTTGTTAGGGAGGTGAAAGAATGAATAAATCGGATCTGATTACACAAGTAGCTGAATCTACTGAGCTTTCCAAGAAAGATGCAACTAAAGCGGTTGATGCCGTTTTCGATGCAATCTCCGAAGCATTGCAAAGTGGAGACAAGGTACAACTGGTCGGTTTTGGCAACTTCGAGGTTCGCGAGCGTTCCGCACGGAAAGGCCGCAACCCGCAAACAGGTGAAGAAATCGAAATCCCTGCGAGCAAAATTCCTGCATTTAAACCTGGTAAAGCGCTCAAAGACGGAATCAAATAAAGATTTCTACATATTACCTAAGAGCACAGGTCGTGAATTCGTTCACGGCCTTTTCTTTTAGGCTTACGGCGAGGAGGCCTGGAAAATGGAGAACGTTCAGAACGGCGATTATTTTATTGTCAAAGCGCTGGACCATGGCGTGCAGGTAATCGGTCTTACCCGCGGTCAGGATACCCGCTTTCATCATACCGAGAAGCTGGACAAAGGCGAAGTCATCATCGCCCAGTTCACGGATCATACGTCCGCGGTGAAAATACGCGGCAAAGCCGAGATCATGACCAAACACGGGAAGATCGAATCCGGCATCTGAGGAAAATCATCATATGAAATAGCCCCGCCATTTTGGTGGGGCTTTTTTGTATTTCGTGTTTATTCGCGCGGAATGTGTGTTAACAAATTGTTAAAGGCACTTGCCGCTTTGTCGAACAATGGATATACTAGCGGGAATGGAATGAATAAAAATACGAAAGGATGATTGAAGAAATCATGGCGAAACAATACAGAGACGGACAGTATATTGTGGTCCCTGAAAATCCGGTATCCATGTTTTTGTTCAACAGTACGCGCTCGGCGTGGATATGGCTGCTGGTAAGGCTGTATCTCGGTTACGCGTGGTTAACGTCGGGCTTGAAAAAGCTGACAGCCGAAGCCTGGACGGGAAGCGAAGCCGGAGCGGCCATTAAGGGCTTTGTCGGCGGCGCGCTGGCAAAGGCGGAAGAAGGAAAGGACGTCACCGGATGGTATGCTTCTTTCCTTGAAGGGTTCGTGCTTCCCAATGCCAAGCTGTTTGCCTATATGGTGGCCTTCGGCGAGGTACTGGTAGGACTCGGGCTGATTTTGGGACTGCTGACCGGTATTGCCGCGTTTTTCGGCGGGTTAATGAATGCCAGCTTTTTATTCGCGGGCACGGTAAGCTCCAATCCGTTGTTGTTTATATTGGCGACATGGCTGGTGCTGGCCTGGAAAGTCGCGGGCTGGTACGGCTTGGACCGCTGGGCGCTGCCGCTGCTGGGTACGCCTTGGAGCCGCAAGCGCAAGGATAGGGATATTCCGGAACAAGTTTGATCCTGCCCAAAAGTAACATTCGTCACTTTCATCACGCGTTTGTCAAGTACAATTCGAACAGACCGCGGCCAAGAAATCCTTTAATCTGAAATCAGATCAATATGGATAAAGGATGATGGTCATGGGAATCCGTGCTTTTTTTAAACTGGTGGAAATTCAGACGAAGGTTGCCAGCATGATCCCGTTCCTGTTCGGAACCTTGTATGCGCTGTTTCGTTTTCAGCAGTTCAATGGGTATCATTTTGCCCTGATGCTCGCATCATTGCTGTCGTTTGATATGGCAACAACGGCGATCAATAATTATTACGATTACAAAAAAGCGATTAAAAAGAACGGCTTCGGTTACGAGCAGCATAATGCCATCGTACGTTATAACCTGAAAGAGCCGGCGGTTGTGTCCGTCATCGCTCTGCTGCTGCTGACGGCCGTCGGATCCGGCATAGCGCTGTTCCTGTCCACGGGCTGGTTAATTCTGCTGCTTGGCGGATTGTCCTTCGCCGTAGGGATATTATATTCGTTCGGACCGATTCCGATTTCGCGGATGCCGCTAGGCGAGCTGTTCTCCGGATTGTTCATGGGGTTTGTCATTATCTTCATCTCGGCTTGGATCCATGCTGAGGGCAGCCATCTGGCGGTTATGGATATTCAAGGGAGCGTCCTCTCCCTTCAGGTGAACCTTCCCGAGGTGCTGCTGCTGCTGGTCGTATCGTTGCCAGCCATTCTCGGGATTGCCAACATCATGCTGGCCAATAACATCTGCGACATGGATGAGGATTTGGAGAACAGACGGTATACGCTGCCGGTATATATCGGATTCAAGCATTCGCTGAGACTGTTCCGGCTTCTGTACTGCCTTGCTTATCTGGACTTGGCGGCTCTTCTTCTGATGAAGGTGCACCCTGTGCTGGTTCTGCTGGTGTTCGTCACCATTGTCCCGGTATATAAAAAAGGAGCCGCATTCACCGCACATCCATCCAAAGAGAAAACCTTCGTGATCGCGGTGCAAAATTTCGTGGTCATGAATTTGGCCAGGATCGCGGCGCTGGCTGTGGCCGTGACGTTGACCTCGCTTTCGCTCTTCTAACCGAATCCCGTTCGTTTTACCAGAAGCAGGCATAGCCTGCTTTTTTTCTTTATACAATGAGGTATGGACTTCAGAGGAGCGGAAGAAACTAGGAACAGAGGAGGTTTCGGTCATGAAGCATTGGCAATCCGTACAAGCGGTACTCTTGCCTGCGGCGATTGCATTCATCCTGCTTGGCCTGTTGATGGGGTTCCACTCGCAAGCTCGTTATAAGGTCGGTGCTGTGCCCGCGGCGGTACCATACCACAGCCGCGAGTTAAGCGATGCCGGCTTAGTGGATTCCCTGATGAGTCTACCTCTAAATCTTCAGATAAGCCGGGCGGACTATGAAGAAGGCGCTTTGACGCTGGATATCAAATTGAGCGATGCCACGGAAACGGCCTCCGAGGTTTACGAGGACATCGCGAGCATTATGTCCTATTCGTTCGAAGGCACGGATAATGTGAGGCAGCTGTATCTCAGGGTGGTTGCCATCGATCGCTGGGGAGGAAAACGGTATATGCTGCTGGCCTCGAATATGAACAGGGAAGCATGGGATTCACGCTATGCGGAAGTCCTAACCCAGCTGGAGAACGAGGATGTGCCGCCTTCCGTCGCTGCTGCGCTGAACCTGACCTTTACGAATCTTTGGCCAAAGCAGTTCAGCGGCCCTGGAAAGGGGTAAAATAGTAGATGACAGGGCATGTACGTGCCCTGAACATGTGTTATAATAGATTGGATTGTGGGCTCAATTGGACAAAAGAACATCAAGTGCACGGAGGCTGAGAATGAAACCGTATCGCGTACCAGAACTGGCAGAGAAATATATAAACTATGATATGATTCAGAACCACACGGAACTTCCGGGTTTTCCGGATGCCCGTGTTCATTTGTTATACATATTTTTAATGGATTCGGGACGGAATATTGCCGGACACGAAGAATTGTACGCGCTGGTTACCTCACTGGTTCAGGTGGGACTCGATACGCATGAAAGCATCGACGTTACGGAAGGCAATCAAGGAGAGGCAATGATGCGCTCCCGGCAGCTGAAAGTGCTCGCAGGGGATTACTTCAGCAGCCGTTTTTATCAGCTCCTGGCCCTTAAGGGCGAAATTGCCGTCATCTCGCTTCTGAGCAAAGCGGTTAGCGAAGTGAACGTGATGAAGATGAGATTATACGGCAAAATGAAAAAAAACCTGCTGCCTTCTGAAGAATATCTACAGCTAACGGTACAGCTGAATATGCAGCTGTTTCTTTCTTTTACTCCGCTGCTTGAGGTGTCCGTGCAAGAAACATGGGAGAAGCTGCTCAAGGAAATTACGGAATGTGAAACGCTTGTGCAGGAGATGGAACGCTGTGCGACGCCTGACATCGGCAGATGCGGCTACGCGTACTGGCATCTGATCGAGTCGGGGAGCGACGAGGAACGGAAAATGCTGGTGGGCAGAAAAACGGATATGAAGGATTGGCGGAAGCTGATTCTGAAGCATAAGGCTTCGGAGAAGCTGCTGGACAAGCTCCGGGAATCCGTCAGCGCCGTACAGCAGCTGCTGGGAGGCCGCGTGGGTGAGAGCCCGTACGCCGGTATGCTGGACCCGTTTCTGAAACGGCTTAACACATATCGGTCCGTCGTAAGTGAAGGGTAGGGGGATGCAGTGGATAATCAAACAACCAAGTTAGACGCAATCAAGCATGACGGCAAAAATCCGAAAGAGCAATATGTCCATTCCGTCTTCGAAAGCATATCGGGCAAATACGACTTGATGAACGACATTCTCAGCTTTCGAAGACATAAAGCCTGGCGCAAGTATACGATGAAAAAGATGAACATGCGCCATGGCGATACGGCCATCGACCTATGCTGCGGAACCTGCGACTGGACAATTAGCATGGCCCAGGCAAGTGAATCCGGACACATAGTCGGACTCGACTTCAGTGAGGGGATGCTGAACGTCGGCCGGGAGAAGGTTGCCAAGCATGGACTCGAACCACAGATCGAGCTGGTTCAGGGAAACGCCATGAGCCTGCCGTTCGAAGATAACCAATTCGATTACGCGACGATCGGTTTCGGTCTTCGCAATGTGCCGGATTACATGCAGGTTCTGCGTGAGATGAAACGCGTGGTTAAACCCGGCGGGATGGTGGTATGTCTCGAACTGTCCAAGCCGACTTGGCAGCCGTTCAAAGGCATTTATTATTTTTATTTCCAACAAGTGCTGCCTCGGATGGGGAAACTGGTAGCCAAGCGTTATGAGCAGTATAAATGGCTGCCCGAATCGCTGGCTTTGTTCCCGGGACGAGAGGAGTTAGCCGAAGCTTTCCGTCAGACCGGACTTCAACAGGTTCAGGCCTTTCCCTTGACTGGTGGCATAGCAGCCTTGCATATTGGGATCAAGGAGAATCTGGATGTTTAAGAAAATAGGAACTTATCTTGAAATGATTAAAGTGGAGCATACGCTGTTTGCTCTGCCTTTCGCTTTTATGGGGGCGATTCTAGGATCGGCCGTCGTGTTTGACCGATTACCGTCCTGGGGAGATATCGGCTGGATCTTTCTTGCCATGTTCGGTGCGCGAAGCGCAGCTTTCGGACTCAACCGGCTCACCGACCAACATATCGATGCCAAGAACCCCCGCACGGCTAATCGCGCCATTCCGGCAGGCCTGCTGAAGCCGCTGGAGGTCATCATATTTATTATTCTGTCTTTCGCCGTGTTTTTCTGGGCTACTTACATGCTGGACCCGTTTGCTTTCCGTTTGCTGCCTATCGCTATTTTCATGCTTATCATTTATTCCTTTACCAAACGGTTCACATGGTTATGCCATCTGGTGCTCGGCCTTACAACGGCGCTTGCCCCGCTGGGCGGATGGGTTGCGGTAACCGGTCAAATCGACTGGAAGGCGATGGTGTTTTATATCGCGCTTGCGTTTTGGACGGGCGGATTTGATATCGTTTATGCTTGCCAAGACGAGAAGTTTGATGCAAAAGAAAGGCTGTACTCGATTCCTTCCCGGTTCGGCCTGCACAAAGCGCTTTGGTTCGCTCGCGGGTTCCACGTCGTTACGGCTGTCGGTTTTATCGTTCTTTTCTTTGTGACGCCGGTGGGCTGGTGGTATTTGGCGGGCATGGTGATCGCTTGCGGAATTTTGTTCTATCAGCACTACATCTTGTCGCCAAATGATATGAGCCGCCTGCAAACCGCGTTCTTTACCATGAACAGTACGCTGAGCATCATTCTGTTCGTATTCACTCTCATTGATTTGGTGGTGCGTTACATCTGATGAAATCCATGCGCAGAAAGAGCTGGGTTGTCGGCATTACGGGGGCCAGCGGCAGCATATACGGGGTTCGTCTCACGGAGACCCTGCTCTCGCTGGGCTACGATGTGCAATTGATTATCTCTAATGCGGGCTGGCGCGTGCTGAAGGAGGAAATGGGCTTTCAGGCGGGCAACCGTGAGGAAGTGCTGGCCGAGAAATTCGGCGGTTTCGAGGGGAACGTGATATACCATCCGATCTCCGACATCGGAGCTACGATTGCCAGCGGCTCTTACCTGGTGGAAGGCATGATTATCATGCCATGCTCGATGGGCACGTTATCCTCGGTGGCACACGGATCTTCCGATAACCTGATGGGCCGCGCCGCCGACGTCATGATGAAGGAGGGCCGTCCCCTGGTGCTTGTCCCGAGAGAAACGCCGCTGCATGCCATTCACCTGGAGAACATGCTGACGCTGGCCAAGCTTGGGGTCAAAATCATTCCGGCGATGCCAGCCTTCTATCACGGACCGAAAACGATTGATGATATCGTCCATTTTTTGGTCGGCAAGGTATTGGACAGCTTACGCATCGAACATGAATTGTACACCAGATGGGGTGACTAGCAACAATGGTTCAGGCATTAACCTGTGCTGCGATTTGATGAACGACAACAGGAAGGGTTACGCTTATATTTCAAGTTCGCATCAGAGCTTGGCCTGCTGAAATCGCAAGGTAGCGCCGGAGTTATGGAATGAGAATCTAAGCATACGGGTGAAGAGATGAAACGATTTGACATATTCGGAACATTAAAAAAAGATATGGACGTTATCGAAAGGGAGCTCTATCTCAGCGTCGAAGGCGACAGTCCCGAGCTGACAGAGACTTCCCTGCATCTGCTTAGAGCAGGCGGCAAGCGCCTCCGTCCCGTTTTTGTCCTGATGGGCGGCAAATTCGGCGACTATGACATTGATAAGCTGAAGCATGTGGCCGTGCCGCTGGAGCTGATCCACAGCGCTTCCCTCGTTCATGACGACGTGATTGACGATGCGGACACGCGGCGCGGCAAACCCACGGTGAAGGCCAAGTGGGACAACCGGATCGCCATGTATACCGGCGATTATATTTATGGTAAGGCACTCCAGTTGACGACTCACCTGAAACAGCCTGAAATTCATCAGATTCTGGCCAAGGCCATGGTTGAGATGTCCATTGGCGAAATGGAGCAGATTCGTGATTTCTTTAATACCGAACAGGACGTCAGAAGATATCTTCTCCGCATTCGCCGCAAGACGTCGCTCCTGATTGCCGTCAGCTGCCAGCTCGGCGCGTTGGCTGCGGATGCGGACCGCAAGGTGGCCAACAGCCTGTATCGATTCGGATATAACGTCGGCATGGCATTTCAGATTCAGGACGATCTCCTGGATCTGTGCGGGACGGAGAAGCAGATTGGCAAGCCCCCGGGGAGCGATATGAGACAGGGAAACATTACGCTGCCCGTCATTTTTGCTCTCGAGGACAGCCAGCGGAGAGAACCGCTGCTGCAGGAGCTGGAACGGATTCATGCACTAAATGGCCAGTGCGATGTGTCGGGCGCCGTAAAGCTTGTAACCTCAAGCGAAGGCATATCGAGATCCGAGGCGCTGGCTGATCGGTATATAGGTAAAGCATTGGCTGCATTGGATACGCTGCCTGACATCAAGACCAAAAAACAGCTTAGAGATATCGCAAATTTTATTACAAAGCGGTCATATTAGCCTTACCCAAGAGGTTGCTTTCTGTTAAAATACGGGTACAAACATGTAACATCACTTGAGCATGGAATGAAGGTTCAATTGTTCAATTACCTAGGATGAGGGGAAGCGTGATGAGGCCTATGGAACGTACTTTTTTGATGATTAAACCCGATGGTGTGCAGCGTGGGCTGATCGGCCGAATCGTCGGCCGTTTGGAGGATAAAGGATTCAAGCTGGTTGCGGGCAAGTTTATGCAGATTTCGGACGAGCTGGCCAAGCGCCATTATGCGGAACATGAAGGCAAGGATTTTTTCGATAACCTGGTAGGGTTCATCACGTCAGGACCGGTGTTTGCGATGGTTTGGGAAGGTGACGACATCATCGCTTTGTCTCGCCAGGTCATCGGCAAAACGAATGTGAAGGATGCGCTGCCAGGTACGATACGCGGGGATTTTTCAGCTCATACGCCGCATAATCTGATTCACGGATCGGATTCGCCTGAAAGCGCGCAGCGCGAGATCGCCAATTTTTTTGATGATCGGGAATTGGTTGAGTACAACAAGACGCTGTCCCCTTGGCTGTAAGCGAAGCGGGAAGCGGAATAATCTGATTAACAGGATGATACGATGACGAAACATGAACCAGTACTGGAGGATCCCGATTATATCGGCTTTGTTCGCAGCATCGAGCGAAGCACGGGGATCAACCTGGCCGATTACAAGGAAGCGCAGATGAAGCGAAGGCTGACGACGCTGCGCATGAAGAAGGGGTTTGAAACCTTTTCGGCCTTTTACGATGCGATGATGAAGGACAAGCCGCTCTTTCATGAGTTTTTGGACCGGATGACAATTAACGTCTCGGAGTTTTGGCGCAACCCGAACCGGTGGGAAGTGCTCCGGGACAAAATATTGCCGGAGCTGGCCAAGCAGAATCCCGGGGTGTTGAAGGTTTGGAGCGCTGCCTGCTCGACCGGCGAAGAGCCCTATACGCTTGCCATGATCCTGGCGGAACAAAACATGCTGGGCCGGGCGCGCATCATGGCGACCGATATCGATGACGGTGCGTTACATAAAGCGAAGGAAGGTCTGTATGTCGAGAGGTCACTCAAGGACGTCCCTTCCGGAGTAGCCGCCCGCTATTTTAAGGAAGAGGGCTCGCTGTATCGATTCAGCGAGAACTTGAAGAAGGAGGTCTCCTTCCACAAGCAGAATCTGCTCACGGACCGGTTCGAAGCCGGGCATGATCTGATAGTCTGCCGGAACGTGATGATTTATTTCACGGAAGGGGCCAAGCACAAGCTGTATCAGAAATTTGCCGCGAGCCTGAAACCGGGCGGATTTCTGTTTGTGGGCAGCACCGAACAGATCTTTAATCCGGGACAGTACGGCCTGGAAAGCAACGAGACCTTTTTCTACCGTAAAATTCAATAGAGACGGCAGTCTTAACGCATAAAGCGCTTTTCAATCCGCAGGATGAGAGGCGCTTTTGCTCGTTTGTCGACATTCTTGTCAAAGCGTTAGACCTATACTATAATGAGCAGAAGATGTTCGCGGAGTTTAGCGGTTTAACGCTTAAAAGCCTAAAGGGGGAAAAGCATCATGAGCTTACGGTTTTTAACCGCTGGGGAGACGCACGGGCCTCAGCTGACAACTATAATCGAAGGGCTTCCAAGCAACTTGGAGCTTGATTTCGACGCACTGAACTTTCAGCTCCATCGTAGACAGAAGGGCTACGGCCGGGGACGCCGCATGCAGATCGAGAAGGATACCGCGCAAATCCTTGGCGGTGTGCGTCACGGTTATACAACCGGTGCGCCGCTCGCGCTGGTCGTCCAGAATAACGATTGGAAGCATTGGCAGAACATTATGAACGTGGAGCCGATAGAGGGCAACGACGAGGCGAAGAGACGGGTACATCGTCCAAGACCGGGTCATGCCGACCTGAACGGCGGATTGAAGTACAACCTGAAGGATCTGCGTAACGTGCTGGAACGCTCCAGTGCCCGTGAAACCACGGTCCGCGTTGCCGTTGGCGCTATCGCAAGACAATTCCTGGCGCAGTTTGGCGTCAAAGTGGCTGGCCAGGTCATCCGGATCGGCGAAATCGAGGCTCCCCCGCACCATCTTTCGATCGATGAGCTGATCAAGCGTACGGAAGCTTCTTCGGTTCGCGTGGTGGACGAAGAGACCGAGAAGAAGATGGAAGCCTACATAGACGAGATCAAAAAAGAAGGCGACTCCATCGGCGGCATCGTGGAATGCATCATCGAAGGATTGCCGGTCGGATTGGGCAGCCATGTCCAATATGACCGCAAGCTGGATGGACGCATCGCGCAGGGCGTGATGTCGATTAACGCCTTTAAGGGCGTTGAGGTCGGCATCGGATTCGAAGCAGGCGAGCTGCGCGGCTCCCAGGTGCATGACGAGATTATGTACAGCGAGGAACGCGGATACCACCGTGCGACCAACCGCTTGGGAGGTTTCGAGGGCGGAATGACCAACGGCATGCCGATCGTCGTGCGCGGCGTCATGAAGCCGATTCCGACGCTGTACAAGCCGCTTCAAAGCGTGGATATCGACACGAAGGAAGCCTTTACGGCTCAGGTTGAACGCTCGGATGCTTGTGCGGTTCCGGCAGCCAGCGTCGTGATGGAGCACGTTGTGACCTGGGAGGTAGCGAAGGCGTTCCTTGAGAAGTTCGGCGGCGATTCGATGGAGGAAATCCATACGAATTACCAAAACTACCTGAAACAGCTGGAGAACTACTGATATGAGGACATTACATGTGGAACTGGGAGAGCGTTCCTATCCGATTTATATCGGTGCGGGGATTCTGAATACCCTCGGCGAGCTGAGCGCGAAGCATGGCATAACACGCAAGAGCCCGCATCTGATCGTAACGGATGATCAAGTGGCGCCTCACTATTTGGCGCAAGTGGAGGAGCAGCTGAAATCGGAAGGGTACACGGTCATTTCCCATATCGTCCCTTCCGGCGAGTCCTCCAAATCCCTACAGGTCTATGAAGAGGTTATGACCACGGCCATCAACGGCAAGCTGGACCGCAGCTCGGCAGTCTTCGCGCTGGGTGGAGGCGTTGTGGGCGATTTGGCCGGATTCGTCGCGGCGACATACATGCGCGGCGTGACGTTTGTTCAGATCCCGACCACGATCCTTGCCCATGACAGCAGCGTAGGCGGCAAAGTGGCGGTGAACCATCCTCTGGCCAAAAATATGATTGGCGCTTTTCATCAGCCCGTCATGGTGGTTTATGACGTGAATACGCTGATGTCGCTGCCGGCGCGCGAGGTGTCTTCTGGCCTTGCGGAAATGGTGAAGCATGGCTTGATCCTGGACCGGGATTTTGCCTACTGGTGCCGTGAGAACGGCTCTAAGCTGCAGAGCCTGGAGCCGGAAGCTTTGATCTACGGCTTGGAGCGCGGCTGCGCGATCAAGGCGGACGTGGTATCCCAGGATGAGCGGGAAGGCGGCTTGCGCGCCATTCTTAATCTGGGGCATACCATTGGCCATGCCATCGAAGCCGTTGGCGGTTACGGCCGATTCTTGCACGGCGAGGCGATTGCAATCGGCATGGCGGGATCGGCCCGACTTGCTGAGAAGCTTGGCAGACCCGCGGGTCTGCACAAAGAGACGGTGAGCATGCTGAAGGCGGTGAATCTGCCGGTAATCTTGCCGGATGACGTCTCGGTCGATCGCATCATGGATGCCATGCAGCATGATAAGAAGTTCGCCGAGGGGCAAATGGTATTTATCGTACCGGAATCCATCGGTTCCGTCAGCATCGTTAAGGATGTACCGGTAGAAGCTGTTCGATCCGTGGTCGAACAGTTGAAGGGAGAGGGATAGTCATGATGAATCGGGGAATCCGGGGGGCGACAACCGTCACCCGCAACGATGAGCAGGAGATCGTACAGGAGACGCTGCGACTGCTGGAAGAGATGGTGAGACGCAACGAGCTGCAGCCTGAATATATCAGCAACATATGGATTACGATGACGCAGGATTTGGATGCAACGTTCCCGGCCAAGGCGATACGCCAGCTGGAGGGCTGGGATCTCGTCCCTTTGATGTGTTCGGTTGAAATCCCCGTTCAGGGCAGTTTGCCGCGCTGCATCCGGTTTATGGTGCAGGTCAATACGGACAAAAGCCAGAGCGAGATCAAGCATGTGTATTTGAACGAAGCCAAGCGGCTGCGTCCGGATTTATCGGGCTCAAACGCTTGATGTTGAAATTTAGGGTTGCGGTAACACGGCATTATCCTGTATAGTGATATCAGAATAGCTGAGTAGAGTTAGGTTTTACAGATGAGTTGAGAAGAGCTGAGGCATTTTAGGGAGTAACATCATCAGGTTTTAGGATACACTTGATTTCATGATGAATCTTACGGCATGTTCGTACGGATACAGGTCTATTTCTTGTTTCCGTTCCATGGAAATTCAGCGCTGTAGGTTGTCGATGAACGGGTTGAATGTCCTTTGACCGCGCTCTTTTTTCATAGACTTCTTCTGAACGTTAACCTCTACTTCGGTAGAGGTTTTTTTGTTGTATACATTCATTAAGGAGGGATTGACATGGCGAATCCATCAATGGAGCAAGTGGTGGCAATGGCAGGTGAATACAACCTGATTCCGGTAGCGATCAGACTGTTAGCCGATATGGAAACCCCGATTCGCATTTTTCAGCGGTATGCGGAGCGGAAACGGGCATTTTTACTAGAGAGCGTTGAGGGCGGCGTACAGTGGGCACGGTATTCGTTCATCGGAACAGACCCCTTCTTAATGATAACGGGTAAAAAAGGCAAGATTGAGATTGAAAAGAACGGGGAGCGTTCCTTGCTGGAAGGCAAGCCCGTCGAGGAGCTTAAAGCGCTGCTGCGTACGTACCGCAGCCCGCAGCTGAAGGAGATGCCTCCTTTTACCGGAGGGGCCATCGGATTTTTCGGATATGATCTGCTTCAATATTACGAGAAGCTGCCTGCACACGCGATGGATGATCTCGGGATGGATGATATCCGGTTCATGTTTTGCGATCAAGTCATTGTCTTCGACCACGTGAAGCAGCAGATCATGCTGGTCGGGAACGTGCACGTGAAACCTGGAGATTCGGACGACACCATCCGTCAGAGCTATATGGATGTATGCCGTACCCTGGAAGCGGCGGCCGAACAGCTTCAGGATCAGGGGCCGCGGGAGAACGTAAACTCCAGAGGCATTCCGGCCGATGTCGACATGGGCGATATTAAATCCAACATGACCAAAGAGAAGTATCTCTCCAATGTGGAGCAAGCGAAGGAATATATTCGTGCAGGCGACATTTTTCAAGTTGTCTTGTCCCAGCGCTTCCATATCGAAACCGATGTATCGCCGCTTCACGTCTACCGGGTGCTGAGAACGCTGAATCCTTCGCCGTACATGTATTACCTCAAAATGGACGACGACATTATCGTGGGGACGTCTCCTGAAGCCTTGGTGAAGGTGGAAGGACGAAGGCTGGAAACAAGACCGATCGCGGGGACAAGGCCGAGGGGCAGCGACGAAGCCGAAGATCAGGCGCTGGCGGATGATCTGCTGCAGGACGAGAAGGAACGCGCGGAGCATTTGATGCTGGTGGATCTCGGCCGCAACGACCTGGGCCGCGTATCGGAGTTCGGCACGGTGAAATGCGATACGTTCATGGAGATTGAAAAATACTCCCACGTGATGCATATGGTATCCAGCGTATCCGGCCAGCTGAGCGAGAATAAGGATTTCTTTGATGCTTTTCTGTCCTGTTTGCCAGCAGGAACGGTATCCGGAGCTCCGAAACTGCGGGCAATGGAGATCATTGCCGAATTGGAGCGGGAAGCGAGAGGCGCATATGCCGGGGCCATCGGTTATCTGGGCTTTGGAGGCAATATGGATTCCTGCATTACGATCCGCACGATCATTTTTCGCCAGGGCAAAGCTTATGTTCAGGCAGGGGCCGGAATCGTATGGGACTCGGTTCCCGAGAAGGAGTATGAGGAAACCATTAATAAAGCCAAAGGGATGCTGAAGGCGATCCGCGTCGCGGAAGCGATGTTTCCGTCCAGCACGGGGGCCAACGACTTAATCAATCAGGATTATCTGTATCAATATACACCTTAACATGAAGGAGGAGATCGTAATGAACGTGATGGAGACGATGCAATCCAGCCTTTCAAAGCTGATCGGCGGTCAGGATCTGAGCCGGGAAGAGGCTCGCGGGGTTATGCAGACCATAATGGAAGGCCATGCGACCCATTCTCAAATCGGCGCGCTGCTGACGGCCTTAAGAATGAAGGGAGAGACCGTAGAAGAGATAACCGGATTTGCCGAAGCGATGAGAGGCGCGGGCGGACGTGTCGTTACCGAACGGAACCAGCTGCTCGATACATGCGGCACCGGAGGATCCGGCATTCACAAGTTTAACATTTCTACCGTATCCGCCATTATCTCCTCCTCGGTTTCGGTCAGAGTGGCCAAACACGGCAACCGTTCGGCATCGGGCCGGGCGGGCAGCGCCGATGTGCTGGAAGCGCTTGGCGTCAATATCCACTTGACCGCAGAACAAGCCACAGCCTGCCTGAACGATATCGGAATCTGCTTCCTGTTCGCCCAAATTTATCATCCGTCGATGAAACATGCGGCTGCTCCTCGCAAAGAGCTCGGGGTCCGGACCGTATTTAACATGCTGGGGCCACTGACGAACCCGGCGGGCGCGGACCGGCAGATGCTCGGGATATACGATATGAACAAAACGGAAACCATTGCGCAGGTCCTCAAAGAGCTCGGTTTGAAGCGGGCCATGGTGGTGACCAGCCACGATGGGCTGGATGAAATCAGCGTCTCGGCGCCTACCCGGGTATCGGAGCTCCGGGGCGGAGAAGTCCGCACTTATGATATCCACCCCCATGATTTGGGTCTGTCGGTTCATCCGATGAACGATATCCTGGGCGGCGACGCACAAGAGAATGCGGCCATCATCGGCTCGGTACTGCGCGGAGAACGCAGTGCTTATCGGGACATCGTGCTTGCCAATGCCGGTGCCTGCATCTATGTGTCGGGACTTGCGGATAGTTTGGCCGAAGGCGTCCAGCGTGCAGCGGGAGCGATTGATTCCGGTCTGGCGCAGTCCAAGTTGGAGCAGCTGATCTCAAGAACGGGGGAAATGAGTTATGTATCTTGATCGAATCGTAGAAACGAAACGCAATGAGGTTGCACAGCTGCGAGAAACGTTCAGCATCTCGGAAGCAGAGAGGCAAATAGCGGATTTGCCTCCGACTCTCGGGTTTGAGAAGGCGTTGTCCATGGGACGCAAACGCAGCATGGGGTTAATCGCCGAGGTCAAAAAGGCTTCGCCCTCCAAAGGGTTGATTCGTCCCGACTTTGACCCGGTTATGATCGCCAAGGCTTACGAAGCAGCCGATGCCGATTGTCTGTCCGTGCTGACGGATAAGGATTACTTTCAGGGAAGTGGAGAATATTTGCAAGCGGTAAGGGCGGCCGTCAACATCCCGCTGCTGCGCAAAGATTTCATTATCGACGAGACTCAGATTTACGAAGCGCGCCTGCTGGGTGCGGATGCCGTTCTCTTGATTGCGAGCATACTTGCGCCGCAGCGCATCGCGGAGTTCATTGACGTTGCAGGCTCGATCGGATTGGATTGCCTGATTGAGGTTCACGATGGGCAAGAGCTGGAATCGGTTCTCGGACTGGGAACGGCCCGTCTGATCGGGATTAACAACCGTAATCTTCGGACCTTTGAGACCTCATTGCAGACAACGGCGGATATCGCGGCACAAGTTCCGCAGGGAGTTACGTTGATCAGCGAGAGCGGAATATCAGGCCCCGCCGATATTTCCTACTTGCATTATGTTGGGGCACATGGGGTTCTGGTGGGGGAACATTTCATGCGCCAGCAGGACGTGTTCCGCGCTGTGAACGATCTGATGGGACCTCTGCCGATAGCTGCAGACATGGAATAAAGGGGACATTCGATGATGAGTACGGCTCTAAAAATATGTGGACTTCAAAGCGTTGAAGTGCTAAAATCTATGATAAACTTACCTGTGGATTATATCGGATTCGTATTTGCAAAGAGCCGGCGGCGGGTAACGCCGCAGCAGGCTGCGCAGTTGGTGCAAGTATTGCGGGAATGGGAGCATGACAAGATTCCCGCTGCCGTCGGCGTCTTGGTTAACCCTGATTTGAGCGAGCTCGCAGAGCTTCTTCAAGAAACGGCGCTTGACGTCGTGCAGCTGCATGGTCAGGAATCGCCGCAATTTTGCCGGGAAGTGAAGGAGCGCTTCCCGGTTTCCGTTTTTAAGGCGGTATCGATCGGAAGTGACCGTCCGGAAGCAGAACGTCTGTCGGCACTGGATTCGTATGCGGGCTGCATCGACGGACTGCTGATCGACACCTATGATCCGGTGTACGGCGGAGGGTCGGGCAAGACGTTTGCCTGGGATCTGATCCCGGCGTACCAGCAATGGGCTGAACGGCAAGGGATTCCCTTGTTTGTAGCCGGCGGGCTCGATCCGGATAATGTTGCTCATTTGATCGGCCAGTACGCTCCGTACGGGGTGGATGTATCCAGCGGCGTAGAGAGCGAGCCTGGCGTGAAGGATATAAACAAAGTGACCGCATTTGTAGAAAGGGTGAAGGGGAAATGACACAGCTTCCTGACCGTAATGGACGTTTCGGGGTGTTTGGAGGCCGGTTCGTGCCGGAAACACTGATGAACGCTTTAATAGAGCTTGAGCAAGAATATAATCGTTTTTCGGAGGACCCTGCTTTTAAAGAGGAGATCGCCTATTTGCTGAAACAGTATTCCGGAAGGGAAACGCCGCTTTATTACGCGGAGCGGCTCAGCCAACATCTCGGCAAGGCTAAAATTTACCTGAAGCGCGAGGATTTGAACCATACCGGCGCGCACAAAATCAACAATGCCATTGCACAAGGCGTGTTAGCCAAGCGCATGGGCAAAGGCAAGGTCATTGCCGAAACGGGTGCCGGACAGCATGGCGTAGCGACCGCGACCGTAGCCGCTCTGCTGGGTCTTGAATGCAAGGTATTTATGGGCGAAGAAGATACCAAGCGGCAGCAGTTGAACGTATTCCGCATGAAAATGCTCGGTGCCGAAGTAATTCCGGTGACGTCGGGAAGCCGAACGCTGAAAGATGCCGGCAACGAGGCGCTTCGCTACTGGGTCAGCAACGTCGAGGATACCTTTTATGTGCTGGGCTCCGCTGTAGGGCCGCATCCGTATCCGATGATGGTGCGGAACTTCCAGCGCATTATCGGTGACGAGACCCGGAGGCAGATACTGGAGACGGAAGGAAGGCTTCCAAACGTCATTCTTGCGCCGATCGGGGGCGGTAGCAATGCGATCGGCATGTTCTATCCGTTCCTTGAAGACAAGGAAGTCGGATTGATCGGCGTCGAAGCGGCAGGCAAGGGAGTGGATACCGATTTTCATGCGGCTACCATGTCCAAGGGGACACAAGGCGTATTCCAAGGCTCGATGAGTTATTTGCTGCAGGACGAGTACGGACAAGTACAGGAGGCGCATTCCATTTCAGCCGGCCTTGATTATCCCGGCGTTGGTCCGGAGCATTCCTATTTAAAAGACATTGAACGCGTGCAGTACGTACCGATAACCGACCAAGAGGCGCTCGATGCCCTGCAGCTGTTATGCCGCACGGAAGGCATTATTCCTGCCCTGGAATCCGCGCACGCCGTAGCGCAAGCCGTAAAGATGGCATCCACGTGGACCGAGAACGATATCGTCGTGATTAATTTATCCGGTCGCGGCGACAAGGACGTGGAGTCCATCATGGCTTACACGGGAGGGAAAACCGAATGAACCGAATCGATCAGACCTTTGCGTCGTTGAAGGAACATAACAAGACCGCCATGATCCCTTATCTCACCGTCGGAGATCCGGATGTGAAGTCGACGCTGGATATCATCCATGAGCTTGAAATCGCGGGAGCCGACATTATTGAACTCGGCGTTCCCTACTCGGATCCCCTTGCCGACGGACCGGTCATCCAGCGCGCTTCCGAGCGCGCGCTGAAGAGCAAGGTGACCATTCGCACTTGCATGGAAACCGCGCGCCTGGCAAGAGAGCGGGGCAGCAAGCTGCCGTTCATCCTGTTCACGTATTACAATCCGGTACTGCAAACCGGACTGGACGTTTTCTTCGAGGAAGTGGTAAGGCATGACATCAGCGGCTTGATCATTCCCGATCTTCCGGTGGAAGAATCCGAGGAGGTTCGGAAACGCGCCCACGCGGCGGGAGTTCATCTGATTCCGCTGGTGGCCCCTACCTCCCATGAGCGGATCGCGAACATCGCTTCCGAAGCGACCGGCTTTGTGTACTGCGTATCCTCGCTTGGCGTGACTGGCGAGCGTACCGATTTTTACTCGGGGGTGGAGTCTTTCCTTGAGACGGTAAGGCAGTACAGCAGCGTGCCGATCGCGATCGGCTTTGGCATTTCATCCAGTGAGCAGGTGGCCAGATTCTCAAAAATCTGCGACGGCGTCGTTGTCGGCAGCGCGATTGTGCGTCAGATTGAATCAACCATTCCTCTGCTGGAGAAGGAAGAGACAAGACAGCAGGGACTTTTGCAAATCAGGGAATTTGTGGCACAATTAAAAGGATAGTGTTGTCCATAGCAGTTATGAAAGGTGAGGCGAATATCGTATGAAACCGAAAGCGCAAATTGTTAATCTTCCCGTATATCAGCCCGGGAAACCGATCGAAGAAGTCAAAAAGGAATTAGGGCTGGATGTCGTCATTAAACTGGCCTCCAACGAGAATCCGTACGGCTGCTCGCCGCGCGCAACCGAAGCGATTACCGCCGAACTGGGAACGCTCAGCCTGTATCCGGACGGAAGTGCGGCCGATTTAACGGCGGAGCTTGCTGGCCAGCTGGGAATTGAACGCAATCAGATTATTTTCGGCTGCGGATCCGATGAAATTATTGCCCTCATTATCCGGGCATTCCTGCAACCGGGGGATGAAACCATCATGGCGGATCAGACCTTCTCGGTGTATAAAACGAACGCGGATATCGAAGGTGCGACATGCATCGAGGTGCCGCTGGTGGACGGTAAGCACGATTTGCCGGGCATGGCCAAAGCCGTTTCGGACAAAACCAAAATCGTGTGGGTGTGCAATCCGAATAATCCGACCGGAACCATCGTTTCCGAAAGCGAGCTGGTTTCCTTCCTGGATGAAGTCCCGGCCCACGTAATGGTTGTGCTTGATGAAGCTTATTATGAATATGTAACGGACGCTTCGTACCCGGACAGCATCAAGTTAATGGAGCGTTATCCGAATCTGGTCATCCTGCGTACCTTCTCCAAAATATACGGCTTGGCCGCCCTCCGGATCGGCTACGGCATCGGGCAGCAGGAAGTCATTTCCTTGATCAATCGGGTACGTGAGCCGTTTAATACGGGACGCCTGGCTCAAGTAGCGGCGAAGGCAGCCCTGAAAGATCAGGAGTTCGTAGCGAAATGCCGTCAAATGAATGCCGATGGAATCCATTACGTACAAGGGGAATTTGATCGTCTTGGACTATCTTATTTTCCTGCGAACGGTAACTTCATTATGGTGGATGTGAAGAAGCCAGGAACCGAAGTGTTTAAGTCTCTGCTTAGCAAAGGCATTATCGTACGGCCTGGATTTGAACTGTACCCGAACTATATTCGCGTAACCGTAGGCTCCGAAGAACAGAATAAGGCTTTTATCGGCGCTTTGGAACAAGTGCTGAGCGAAGTGAATGCGCCAGCCTGATCGAATGACACAACAATAATCGCAGCTTGAAACGAGTGAGAGAGAACATGACAATGCAAATTTCCATATTCGGCGTCGGCTTGATCGGCGGTTCGTTAGCTTTAAACTTCAAAGGAAAACCTGGCATAACCGTTACCGGTTATGCCCACACCCAAGAATATGCCGACCAGGTCATTGCTAAAGGCGTCGTTGATAAGGTTACGCTTTCGGTAGAAGAAGCTGCCCTAGACGCGGACGTCATTTTTTTATGCGTTCCCGTAGGCAGTCTTGAGATGTACATGAAACGTTTGAGCGAAATGCGGCTGAAGCCGGGATGCATTATTACGGATGTTGGCAGCACCAAAGCAAGCATTGCCGAATGCGCGTCCCAGCTTGCCCTTAAGGATGCGTATTTCATCGGCGGTCATCCGATGGCGGGCTCGGAGCGGTCCGGTGTTGGAGCTGCCTCCACCGTATTGTTCGAGAATGCATATTACGTGCTTACTCCGCCGGACGATGTCCCTCAGGATAAGCTGAACGTGCTTGTAGAGCTTTTGTCTCACACGCGTGCCCATATTGTGAAGGTAGAGCCGAGACTTCACGATGAGATCGTTGGAGCGATCAGCCATCTGCCTCATGTGATCGCAGTGGCGTTAGTCAATCAGATCAGCTCCTATAATGACGATAATCCGTTGTACCGCACCTTGGCCGCAGGGGGCTTTCGGGATATAACCCGCATCGCTTCCAGCGACCCGGTCGTATGGCGGGACATTCTCTTAAACAATCGCAGGGTCATGCTGACGCTGCTGCAAGACTGGAATGAAGGGATCCGGCGATTCATGGATATGCTGGAGTCGAAGGACGGTGCTGCGATCGAAGAGGCTTTCCGCATGGCAGGGGAATTCCGCAGCGTCCTGCCTGAGCGGCGCAAGGGCATGATCGTGTCCCAATTTGATCTGTATTTGGACGTGCCTGACCATCCGGGCATCATCGGCCGCATTGCGACGGAGCTCGGGACGAACAGCATCAACCTCAGCAACATGCAGATTATCGAGAGTCGGGAAGATGTGCCGGGCGTGATGAGGCTTTCCTTCCGCAATGAAATCGAACAGGAGCGGGCTAAAGAGCTGTTGTTATCGCAAGGACACTCGGTGTATCAGTAATTTTCCGGTTGTTTTTAAACAACCGGAAATAAATGCGTTTTCAGTGTTGACAAAATGAAAACGTATACATATAATAAAAGTACAGTATGGTTTCTCTCCACTCCTATCCAAAATATTGCACTTTGTGCAGCCGCCTTCAATGATGAAGGCGGATTTTTTTTGCCTATTTTCCTATCCGTGGAAAACCTTCTGCCACAAACCTGAACTTTTCTCCAATATGTGCTATAATGCTAGAGTGCTAGTGTAGAAGATTTGGGGAAATTGCCAAATACATAGAATAGTCAGACAACATGAGGCGTAACTATATATGGTTTGACGGTACTTTTGCACAAATCCTTGATTTTCCTCATGAAGGTGGAAATGACAAGGAATGGGCACCGGTGGGTGAAGGAGGAACGAAAAATCATATGACGGATTCCCAACTAATCCAAGAAATTAAGCAAGGCAATACCGAACTTTATTCCGAATTAATGCGGCGTTATCAGAGAAAAATATTGGCATTTGTCTATCATATGTTAAAAAGCTCGCACATGGAGCTAATGGCCGAAGATTTATGCTCGGAAACGTTCTACAAGGCTTTCCGGAGCCTGCATTCCTTCCGGGAAGTGGATGCATCCTTCTCGACTTGGCTCTACACCATTGCGCGCAACACCGTGCTGAGCGAACTTCGCAAGCATCGCAGCGGCACATTGCCCCTGGAAGAGAGCGGGGTCGTGCCAGTGGCGCCGCTGGAGGTCGCTCCGGAGCAGGCGATCCTGCGCAGTGAACGAGTACATATGGTAAGGGAAGCGATTAATAATTTACCGGAGAAGCAGAGATCGGCGCTGATTCTTCGGGAGTATGATCAACTGGATTACCAGGAAATCGCAGATATTTTAGGTCAAAGCGTCAGTTCGGTTAAGTCACTGTTGTTCAGAGCCCGCGGCAGCGTAAAAATTCAGCTCGAACCCTATTTTTATGAGCCGGTTTTTGAGGATCTGAGAGGGATGAAGAACAGATGACTTGCAATGAAGCCCAAGAGCTGATGGAAACGGTCTGGGATTTACCGGACAACGATCTGCGGCGACAACGGCTGATTGCGCATGTTCAAACCTGCAGTTCATGTGCAGCGGAGTACGAAATGTGGGTGGAAAGCCAGAACATGGTTCATGCCTTGGAGCATGAGCTTCCCGACATGGACGCTGAACAGATCAACCGCAATGTGATGGACCGCATTTATCGCGATTTTCCCTGGCTGGTGGAGGAAACGTCCAAGAGCCGGGCGGTTAGCCGGGTGTTCCGGAAGCGGCTGACGCTGATGATTGCCGGTTTTCTGGCCTTGTTCGTTTGCAGCTTTGTTTATTTTGCAGCGACGGGCAATCAGCCTGATCCGGTTCCGGAAGCCGTAACGACAGGGATTATCCCTACAGGCGTAGCGGATACGGCCCAAGGCTTGAATGCCAAGGACGATTACAACATCCCAAAAACCAACAGCGGCATTATTGATCCTTTTGTGGTTGATATGAGTCCCACTCAGCCAGAATACTGGATGATACTTTCCCTTTTGGGAATCGGATGCGCTTTGTTTTTCCTAAAAAGACTAAATCGGGTCAGAAGATAAAATATGGATAGGATGGAGGAGAGGCGGCATGCAGATCGGCTTGGTTCGCCATGGATTAACGGATTGGAACGCTTTAGGCAAAATCCAAGGCCAAACGGACATACCACTGAATGAGGAAGGCCGTCGTCAAGCGCGTTTGCTTGGGGAAAGACTTCTGCAGGAGCCTTACCGATGGGACTTCGCGATCAGCAGCGGGCTCTCCCGCGCTGAAGAAACCGCGAAGATCATTTCGTCCATGCTGAACATTCCCTTGGCGCCGCCGGATAACCGCTTGCGTGAGCGTAAGTACGGTCAGGTGGAAGGCTTGACAGCGGAAGAGCGTGAAACCCGGTTCGGTGCCGATTGGCACATGTTGGATCTGGGTCAGGAAACGGATCTGGAGCTTCAGTCCAGAGGGCTTGTCTTTCTCGATGATATGTGGCATAAGCATCCGGAAGCCAATATTCTGGTTGTCAGTCATGGCGGTTTTTTAGCGCAGTTATACAAGCTGGTGTGCCGTGGCGCTCTGAGCGAACGGATCGGCAATCTGTCGCTCACCGTCCTGGAGAGAAAAGAGGATGACTGGTCACCCTTGCTGTTTAACTGTACCAAGCATCTGTTGACGAACCAATCGTAAATATGAGCGTGTATTAGTAGAAGGAGCCTTCCGCCGGGAAGGCTCCTTCTTTATGTTGGCTAGGTTGACGTTTACACTTCGGCGATTAGAATAAACCGGTGCTGCTGGACCTCGAAGTAGCCATTGGTCCGGATCATCCGGTGAATATGATGTAAAGGCTCGATATAGCGCTCCACCGTAAAATTCGGAATCTGCCAGGGAATCGCTATCAAGTAATAAACCAGTGCGCCGATGTCGTAAAATCGCTGCGGTAAAAAGTCCTCGCGGCTGAAGGTAACCTTGAAACCGTGATCATGCAGCTCTTGAGCCGCTATGGCCAGGTTCCAATGAGCGAACTCTTCATTCAGCGGAACGCCAAGCGATTCGTTTATCCCATAACAATCGGTTCCGCCGGATTGCTGGGTTACGAACACCCCACGCTCGTTCAATATTCTTCTTACTTCCGCTGCCGAATAGGATTCATGCTGATTGATGATCAGGTCAAAATAACGATCCTTGAAAGGAAGCGAGGAATCTTCTTCAAAATAGACAACGTTTACGCCCAGCGGCTCAAGTCTTTGATTCGCAATCTGAACGTTCGGTTTGTACCCTTCGGTGGCATAAACGGTTTTGGGGAGCGGCTGCAGGGAGGACAAGAATTCTCCTCCTCCCGTCCCCATGTCCAGCATCGTAGCGGCATTTCGCATCAAAGGGAGCACCACGCTGCCCAAAGACCAGGGGAGAGCGTGGGACTGCATGCGGCCGGAAGCGGTAATACGCGAAAAGTCCCATCCCGAAAAATGGTGATCCATGTTTTGTATGAAGTTTAAAAATTCAGCATCTTTTATCATCTCTCTTAACCTCCGAGTCATTTATCATGAATAAGTTTCTTCATATAAAACGCTCTTAAGGGAGGTCCGCGGATTCGATTCGCACCAAGTTATATTTCGTGTTCCGGCGTTCTTATCATGGTGATCCTCCTGTATTAATGGAATCAGCCCGTCTTAAAAAAAGCTGGGCTTCATTTTGTATTCGTTATAAAAACATCAAGTGCGGTTTCCTGTAACCTTTTGAATGTATTCTATCATTTAATAAGAGAGCATAGTCATTTCTATATAGAAATAATCAAAAATATTTCATCAAACCGAGGTGCATCAGGTATCAAAAGTCCAAAACCTTCCCATAATGGTTGTAAAACGGCGAGGCGATGGAAGATGAATCTAGCGGATATGCTCACATATGCCGATATTGGACAGCTTAGCAATATAGCGAATCACTATGATTGTGACGCTAAGCGAAATTCGAAGCACGAACTGATCCAGAGCATCCTGTCCAAGCTCGGGCGAAGAGAGTTTTTCGAGGAGCAGGTCAGCAGCTTGTCACCAAGCGATTTGCGTTTTCTGAACAATCTGGTCTTTGACACTCGAACAGGCTACAGCCTGGAAGAACTGACGGCCGCCATCCGTCATACGGCGGATTTGGAGGAGAAAGAAGATAAAGCTTCTTCAAACAAGAAGGCAGCTGCGGCCATAACGGAAAGTCCGCGGGAGGCGGTCGCACGTTATCGCCGGAGCGGCTGGCTGTTTAACGGTTTTACTCATTCGACCAAGTATTTGTTTCAAGTCCCCTCGGATTTGAAGGAGCGGTTCCGCGATGTGCTGCGGGAGCGGCTTCATCAAAATCTGGAGCGTTTGCCGCATGATCCGGAGGCGTACCGGGATGAGCAGGGACTAGCTGCTGAAGATCTCAAGCTGATTCTTAAATATGTAGGCGGGCACGATATCGAGTTGAACCAAGAAGGATTCATGTATAGGCGCAATCAGCAGCAGCTCATGAGTACGCTGCATATTTCGGAGCCGTTGATTACCAAGGGAGCGTGGCGGTTCGGGTATGGTCGTTCCTGCATTGAATATCCCGACCGGTTTGCGCTGCTGTACGATTATGCCTACGCCAAAAAATGGATCAGGGAAAACCATGCGCGGTTGATCCTGAGTGAAACCGGAACCTCGTTTCTTGAGGAAGGAAATCAAGTTAGCGTGATACAGATATTCCGCTTTTGGTTAAGACTGTATAAAGGCGCAATTCCCAATATATCTTCTCTTGTTTACTGGATAAGTCAATGCGCAAGAGATTGGGTCACGGCAGCCTCGCTTTACGAATCGCTGGGCTGGCTAATCCGTCCTTTCTATTATGATAGTCCGCAAAACATCTTGGAGCAGCGGATTATCCGAATGCTGATGCATTTGGGGATGCTCAGAATAGGGGAGAGCCAGAGCATGGGAACATCATACAAAATGACCGCGCTTGGATTGAAGGCAGCGGAAGCCGGCATACATATCAGCGATTCGAATGATGATTTGATCCTCTAGCATGGTTGTTTGGACAAGTTCGCAGCAGCCGTAAATATGTTGGAAGTTAAGCAATTAAAGGGAAAGAATATAAGCTATACGCAAATTTAGTTTGGAGGTGCATCCTAATGGATAAGATGAAGGTTACTTACGAGGTTATGTTAGGTCTGGCGGCCGAAATGGTGTGGGACGAGGCATTGCGCAAGCATCGGAGCGAAGAGCTGTACAAGGAAATCGACGAAGCGCTGGCTTCCGGCGACGAAGTGGCTTTCCGAACCCTGACGGATGAACTGAGGACTTTGAATTGAAGAAATGCTTTATCGCATTTCTTCTTTTTTTTGCCTAACCTGCCCTTTCACTCGTATAATGAAGACAAAATCATGATGAGTGAGCAGAAAGGATGTACCTTGCATGAAATTTAGTGAAGTGGACGAGCAGACGTGGCCGGAGCTGAAACCTTATTTTGATACCTGCCTGATTCCGTTTACCGGACTTTCGGGTACGGAAACGCCATGGGAGGCGACAGCCGCGCTGGAACGGCTCCGGGATTTTATGGATATGGCAGAAATTCCGTTTAAGGGAAGATTGGTTACATATCCTGCCGTACAATATGGAAATACTGAAGATATGAAGCTTCTAAATGAAGTTTGTCACAATGTCAAATCCATCGGCTTTAAGTTCGTGGTGGTCATGACAGCCGATTCCGAGCTCTCTGTAGAGGATGTGCCCGAAAGTACGCTTGTCCTGTCGCGCCGCAGGCTGGAAGGCAGCGACTCGATCCCTATGCCTGCCATCGTATCCGGACAGATCAGCGAAATGTGGCAGCAGGAAAGCCGTGTTGAATTGTGACAAAAAACCAACAATTTATGAAAGGGCTATTGGAAGCGAACCCAAATTTGGGATTCAAATTCTTGACGGTCTTGGGTGCCTAAGATATTATTAGTATGTCCTAGTAAGTCGTGTGATTTTAATCATTGATGACACTTAAGAACGGTTGACAAAGGGGGTTGAACACAGAATGAGCAGCAACCACAATGACGAGCATGAAGAATCGCACAATCCACCCCGACAGAAAGAGATGTCCCGCAGACAATTTCTTACATACACGTTGGGCGGTGCCACAGCTTATATGGCTGCTGGAGTAGTTTTGCCAATGCTCCGCTTTGCCGTTGATCCGATTCTTCAAAATAAGGAAGAAGGGTCTTTTGTAAAAGTCGCGGAAGAGAGCAAAATTACCAACGATCCACAGGAATTCCATTTCGAGCTCAAACAGCAGGACGGCTGGTACAACAGTACGGCTACTTTGACGGCGTGGATTCGTAAGAACGATCAAGGTGAAATTGTAGCGCTTTCACCGATTTGTAAGCATTTGGGATGCCTTGTTGGATGGAATAACAACAAGAATTTCCCGGATGAATACCACTGCCCTTGCCACGGTGCGCGTTATACACCGGACGGTAAGAACCTGGCAGTCGCGCCGAAGCCGCTTGACCAGTACGAGACGAAAATCGAGAACGGCTGGATTTACCTCGGCGCCATCGTGCCAAATACCGTAGTTAAATAGGAGGCGTAGATTCAGATGTTGAAGAATGTCTACAACTGGATTGATGAACGTCTCGATATCACGCCGATTTGGAGAGACGTTGCAGACCACGAGGTACCGGAACACGTAAACCCGGCGCATCATTTCTCCGCGTTTGTGTACTGTTTCGGCGGCTTGACGTTTTTTATCACAGTCATCCAGATTCTGTCGGGAATGTTCCTGACGATGTATTACGTACCGGATATCATAAACGCTTACAACAGTGTCGAGTACCTGCAAACACAGGTTGCCTTCGGACAGATTGTCCGCGGCATGCACCACTGGGGCGCAAGCTTGGTAATCGTTATGATGTTCCTGCATACGATGCGCGTGTTCTTTACCGGCTCTTACAAAGCGCCGCGTGAAATGAACTGGGTCGTTGGTATGCTCATTTTCTTTGTTATGCTCGGCCTTGGTTTGACAGGCTACCTGCTGCCATGGGATAACAAAGCTTACTTCGCTACAAAAGTTACACTGGAGATTGCGAACTCCGTACCTTGGCTTGGACCTATCATTAAAGAATTGCTGCAAGGCGGTACGATCGTAGGTGCCGAAACGCTGACGCGTTTCTTCGCTATTCACGTATTCTTCCTTCCGGCTGTCCTTCTTGCCTTATTGGTAGGACACTTTATCATGATCCGCAGACAAGGTATTTCCGGTCCACTATAAGAAGAAGGGAGGCGCATATTTATGGCACATGGTCATAAATCTGATGAAAAAGTAGTTTATGTCGGCGATTCGCGTGTGAAAAAAGGCAGCGGTTGGGTTACGCCGCCGGATTACACCGCATACCCCGGCAAATCAGAAGCGTTCATTCCTAACTTCTTGTTGAAGGAATGGATGGTTGGTGTAGTTGTATTGGTCGGTTTCCTTGTACTCACCATCTCGGAACCGGCACCGCTTGGTTATCCGGCGGATCCGGGGGCTTCGGTCATTCCGATGCCGGACTGGTACTTCCTGTTCCTGTATGAATATTTGAAGCTTCCGTACGCATCCGGTGATTATGTGGTACTCGGTACGATTGGCGTTTCCGGCGTAGCCTTTGGCTCATTGCTCCTCGTTCCCTTCCTGGATACAGGAAAGGAACGCAGGTTCTACAAGAGACCTATCACTTCGGCGCTGATGATTCTGTCGTTGTTTGCCGTCATCTATCTGACCAATGCTGCATGGACGCACTATCAGCATGAGCTGGAAGCGACGGGCCAGAAGCCGGAGCATATTCAGCGGGAAGAAGAAGCTCACGAGAAACGTGCAGCTGGTCTGCCAACGACCAGCGGCAAGCAGCCTGAAGACAGCATCGTAGCGATTGTGGATAAGGATAATCCTGCAATGGAGACCTTTAAAACGGCTACTTGTATCTCCTGTCACGCTGCAGATTTGAAAGGGGCATCCGGACCGTCGCTGCGCGGCGTCGGGGATACCCACACCAAGGAAGAGATTGTGGCTATCATCGAAAATGGCCAAGGCAGCATGCCGGCTATGAAGGAAACTGCACTCTCTGCTGGAGTTACCGAAGAACAACTCGACCAGCTGGCTGATTGGCTCGCAAGCCAGAAGGCAGAAGCGGCTGCAGAGTAACATGCATTAAAGAACCTGACCGTATTACGGTCAGGTTCTTTTTTAAATGCGTACATAGATGAAATATGTCCCTGGTTTAGGTATAATCGGCATTAGTCTAAAGAATACAGGAACAGGATTGGAGGACCGAGTTTGTCAATTTCGTTTTTATGGAGCCGGGAATTTCTAAGCAAGCGATCGATTCTTTGGCTGCTGCTCGTCTGCAACGTACTTGGAACAATCTATGGATACATATGGTACGGCGCTCAAATGGCCGATACGGTGGAACATGGCTACATATGGCAGGTCGTATTCGTGCCGGACAGCCCGACGGCCAGTTTGTTCTTCAGCTTGGCGCTTTTGCTGCTTCTCTACCCGCCTCGGAGCCTCGGCGGCGCGTTGTTTCAGCATCTCATAGAGGCACTGGCAGTCGTCACATCCGTGAAGTATGGCATATGGGCGGTTGCGATGATATTTGCCGGACAAGCCCAAGGAGATGTGCTGGCATGGCAGGATTGGATGCTTGTCGCTTCGCACACGGCGATGGCAGTAGAAGCCTTGCTGTTCGTCCGATTGTTTCATTACCGCTGGACAGCCCTAACCGGGGCCATTGCCTGGACGCTGCTGAACGACACCGTCGATTATACATATGGCGTGTTTCCGTGGCTGCCCGGTCCGTTATATGATGACCTGCCAGCCGTCCAGCTGTTCACTTATCTGTTGACGCTCTTCAGCGGTTTCGCCGGCTGGATCTTCATGAAATACGGGAATCCCAAGCAACGCTAGCCGTTTCGCCGGCACGGTTCTATGAGCATCCCTTCTGCCATACATATACGGTAGGAGGGATGTCCCATGTTACGAATCTTTCCGAAGCTCCTTCTGTCCCTGTCTGCATTGCTTCTGCTGGTTACCGCAGGCTGGGGTAATCCCCTATGGGCTAGCCCGGCGGCAAACGGACAGTCGGAGTCTTCGCCTGCTGCATCCATTCAGGCCAAAGCGCTGAACAAGGAAGTGGAGCAGTTATACCGTCATGTGGAGGAAGGCAATGTACAAGCCGTGTTAGAGGATATTCGCCGGGTATCCGGGCTGTTTGAGGCTTCCTCATTTCAAGGATTGACCGGCGTTGAGGGGATCCACGCGTTGGCTGAGAGCATTCTGGAGATGAAAGAAGCTACGGCAAGGGCGACGCAGGAGCCCCAGCACTGGATGGTGTCCGCCGGCAAGCTCCGAATGGCAGCGGATAGCCTGATCCATGCCAGGGATGCGTTATGGCTTCAATATTACAAGGTCATACGCGAAGACCTGAGAGTCATGGGACAGTATGCGCAGCAGCAGGATCAGGCTGGCATGAGACGAGCCTACGACAGCCTGAGCGAGCATTATGAGCTCATCCGTCCTTCCGTTGTCATCCAGCGCAAGCCCGAGGATGTCAACATGATGGAATCCTGGATTTCCTATGCAGGGGGACTGGTGGCATCCGGAGACACGGCGCAAGTGGGGAAAGTGGTTCCGCAGGGCGAGGAAATGATGAATATGTTATTCGGCAAGAAAAAAGACGAGCCTGCGCTTGCTCCGCTGGGAGAGGTTAAAGAGCCATGGACTTGGCAGCTGGTCATTGCCGCTTTTATTTTGGCGGCATTAACGTTTGCAGGGTACCGCAAATACCGCGGCCAGCTGTACAGCGCAAAACCGATGTTCCCCCGAAAGTAGTCGAATATCCATCATGGTCCGAATAGCCCGGTGCAAACCGGGCTATTCCTCTTTAAAACCTTCCCCGTGCACGTCATTGACATCATTAATGATAATAAACGCCCGGGGGTCCAAGGATTTGGCGATTCCCGTAAGGCGGCGAATCTCCTGCCTCGATACGACGCAGTATACCATATGCTTGGCTTGCATGGAGTAAGCGCCGATAGCCGGGATCAGCGTGACCCCGCGATCCATCTCGGTAGATATGCGATTTGCGATATCAGGCGCCCGGTCACTGATGATGGTGAAGGCTTTGGCGGCATAAGCCCCTTCCTGTATGAAATCGATCACCTTGGAAGCGATGAATACGGCGACCAGGGTATACAATATGCGCTCGAGCGGGATAAAGAATAAGGATAGACCGATAATCAAAATATCGAGGGATAAAATGATCTGGCCCATGCTGAACCCGAATTTCCGGTTGATGATTCTGGCAATGATGTCGGAGCCGCCAGTCGTCCCGCCGAACCGGAAAACGATGCCGAGCCCGGCCCCCAATGTCACCCCTGCATAAAGCGCAGCCAGAATATAATCATACTCGGTGTGAAAAGGCACGACATATCCGCGGTCGATCAGTAATTCGAACAGCCACAGAAACAGGGTTAAGGATGCGATGCCGAGACCTGTATAGACAGACTGGCGTTTTCCGAGTATTTTCATTCCGACCAGGAACAGCGGGATATTCAATGCCATGGTTGAAAGGGACGGCGATATGTTAAAGGCGTAATTTAGCAGTACGGTAATGCCGGTGACCCCACCCTCCATGAGTTCATTCGGAATGATGAAATACAGCAGTCCGAATGCGTATATGGCAGAACCGGCGATGATCGGAATGATCGTTTGCAACTGATGGAGCAACTTGGACGTTTTCATAAGACCCCTCGCATTTCCAATAGTGGATATTTCGGAATGTCTGCAGATTGCTTCACACCTGTCTAGTATGCGCCGATATGGTTTCAGCAATAAAAAATTATTTGTTTTCAAATCCGCTTTACGATAACATAGGTTTAAAACCAATCGCTCGTATGAGAGAAGACTGCCCCAGCTTGAAGGTTGCAAGCTGAGGCTGAGTGTGCAGTGAAGGGAGTTAAGAGTCTTGGGAAAATCAATGGCTGAAATGCAGCAGGAAGTCGATCGATACATATCACAATTCAAGGAAGGTTATTTCAGTCCTTTATCCATGATGGCCCGAATGTCGGAAGAGGTGGGGGAACTCGCCCGAGAAGTTAATCATCAGTTCGGCGAGAAGCCGAAAAAAATGGATGAAGCGGAAAATTCCATCGAAATGGAGCTTGGAGATATATTGTTTATTACGATCTGTTTTGCCAATTCCCTCGGCATCGATCTCGCGGAAGCGCATGATAAAGTGATGCATAAATTTTCTACGCGCGATGCCGATCGTTGGACGAAAATAAACACCGATTAGGCAGCTGCTACATATGCTGTACCAAACCCGCTGTGGGGAGGGACAGCCCGTGAAACCTGAAAGTTATATACAAAAAGCATATCGATGCATACTTCAAAATGATTTCGAAGAAGCGTTGCGTTGGTTTGAGCAAGCGATCATCGCGAATCCGGGAGATGCCGAAGTGCATTATCGGTGCTCCATTACCTACGGCAGAAGCAACAAGCTGGAGATGGCGATTACGCATGCGGAGGAAGCCGTCAGGCTGCAGCCGGACAAACCGGAATATGCTCTTCATTTACAGCATATCAAGGCTGCGGAGCTGGTGCAGCGAGCAAGAAAAATGGTGGAAAACCGCAAGGATGTGACCAAGGCTGAATTGTATCAAGCCGTGGGACATCTCAAATCAGCCGTAGCCATGGACCCTTTGTACGCTCAGGCTTATGTATGGCTTGCTCTTGTTTACAGTGAACTCGATGAGCATGCGCTCGCCATTACCACGCTTAAAGAGGTAATTTCGTTGTACCCGCAGGAGAGCGGGCTGCAGCATATTATGGAGGAACTCAAACAGCGCTTGAAATCATATATGCAGGATACAGCATCGGATGGAAAGTGAGGATATGTAACATGGCAAACAAATGGACAGTTGCGGTCGTCGGTGCCGGCGGCCGTATGGGTAAAGAAGTAGTGAAGCTTGTATTGGGCGACGAGGAACTGGAACTGGTTGCTGCCGTCGGCTTGTCGGATGCGGGAGCCGATGCAGGAACGCTGGTGGGTCTGCCTGCCTGCGGCATTACGGTGACATCGGATCTGGAGATGGCGCTTGTCGAATCCAAACCGGACGTCATGGTTGATTTTACGGCGCCTCAATTTGCATACAGCAATACGGCGTTGGCCATCAAGCACGGCGTTCGCCCGATCATGGGCACGACCGGCTTTACGCCGGAGCAAATCGAAGAGCTGGACAAGCAATGTACGGAACAGAACATCGGCGGATTGATCGCGCCGAACTTTTCCATCGGAGCCATTCTGATGATGAAATTTGCTGCCCAGGCCGCCAAATATTTGCCTCACGTTGAAATTATCGAAACCCATGGCGACCAGAAGCTGGATGCTCCGTCCGGAACATCGATCAAAACAGCGGAAATGATTGCCGCGAACCGCGAGGAGATTCGTCAAGGCAATCCGAAGGAAGAGGAAGTCATTGAAGGTGCAAGGGGCGGATATTACAACGGCTTCCGAATTCACAGCGTTCGTCTGCCGGGCGTCTTTGCCCAGCAGGAGGTCATATTTGGCGGTTACGGTCAAAGCCTGAAGATCCGACATGATTCGTATGAACGTGCAGCTTATATGCCGGGCGTGAAAATGGCTATAGAGAAGGTAATGGGCTACACCGGTTTGGTCTACGGATTTGATCATTTTATTGACTAACATAGGGGAGAAATTACTATGAATATTGCATTTATCGCGCATGACCGCAAAAAAGAGGAAATGGTCAATTTCGTTATCGCTTATGAAAATGTATTCGAAGATCATAAATTATACTCGACTGGAACGACGGGAACCCGGATTATGGAGCAAACCCAACTCAGCATTCACCGTTTTGCTTCGGGACCGCTGGGCGGCGATCAGCAGATCGGAGCTCTTGTGGCGGACAATGAGATGGACCTGATTATTTTTCTTCGGGATCCGTTGATGGCACAGCCTCATGAACCGGACATCAATGCACTCCTCCGTTTGTGCGACGTGCAGGGAATACCGCTTGCTACCAATGTGGCGACGGCTGAGATTCTCGTCAAGGCGCTGGACCGCGGCGATTTTGCATGGCGCGAACTCGTTCATAAATATAAACCGGGTGTGGATAGCTGATGAACACCAAACTGGACATATTAATCTTCGGAGCTCATGCAGACGATGCCGAGATCGGAATGGCAGGAACGATTGCAAAGCATACGGCAGTTGGACTGTCGGTCGGGATCTGCGATCTCACGCAGGCGGAAATGTCGTCGAACGGCACCGTCGCTCTTCGCAAGCAGGAGGCAGAGCAAGCTGCCGGTATTTTGGATCTCAAGGCCCGAACGAATCTGGGGCTGCCGGATCGCGGTTTGTTCGTGACGCCGGAGCATATTGAAAGGGTCACGGCCGAGATTCGCAAGTTTTCTCCTTCTATTGTATTTGCTCCCTACTGGGAGGATCGCCATCCGGACCATGTCGCTTGCAGCCGGTTGGTTGAGGAAGCGGTATTCAATGCCAAGCTTCGCCGATACATGCCCGAGCAGCCGCCGGTTAAGGTGGACGAGCTTTATTTTTATTTCATAAACGATATCGGAAGAACGGATTTGGTCGTTGACGTTACGGAGCAATACGGCGTTAAGGAGCAGGCCTTGTCTTGTTACCGTTCCCAGTTCGAGAAGGCTGAAGAAGATGCAGTCTCAACCCCGTTGACCGAGGGGTACATCGAGCGTGTGCGGGCCAGGGATTCACTGCTTGGAGCGCGCAGGCTTATTCCTTATGCAGAGGGCTTTGCTTGTAAAAGTCCGTATGTTGTTCATCTATTCGGCCCCAAGCAGGCATAATATATAGAGGCGTACATAAAGGAGGCCTGACATGAATCAGCAACCATTAAAAATCGGCATTACCTGTTACCCATCGCTCGGCGGGTCAGGAGTCGTGGCGACCGAGCTGGGCAAACTCCTCGCGGAGCAAGGCCACCAGGTTCATTTTATCGCTCACAGCATTCCGTTCCGATTGGGAACTTTCCATAAAAATATTTTTTATCATGAAGTAGAAGTAAACGACTATTATGTGTTTCGTTATCCCCCATATGACCTGTCGCTGGCGACCAAAATGGCTCAGGTGGCAAAAATGCAGCAGCTTGACGTGCTTCATGTGCACTATGCCGTGCCGCATGCTGTATGTGCCTTCTTGGCCAAGCAGATGGTCGGAGATCAGCTGAAAGTCGTTACGACGCTCCACGGAACCGATATTACGGTGCTGGCGCAGGACGAGTCGCTGAAGGATTTGATCCGGCTAGCCATTAATGAAAGTGATGCCGTTACCGCCGTTTCTCAGGATCTTATTCGTGAGACGCGGGAGCTGCTGGATATAAGCCGTGACATCGACCTTACCTATAATTTCGTGGATCCGCGGGTGTATTATCCGCGGGATTCGAGATCGCTGCGTAAGGATTATGCCGATCCAAACGAAAAAATCATGATGCATATTTCCAACTTCCGTCCCGTCAAACGGGTAGGCGACGTATTGGAAATATTCGCCCAGGTGCAGGAGCAGGTACCCTCGAAACTGCTATTAGTAGGGGAAGGGCCGGAGCTTCCGAAGATCCAATGCCGGATCAATGAGCTGGGGCTTGGCAGCAAGGTGCATTTTCTCGGCAAACAAGACGAGATTGCCCATGTGATCTCGATGGCGGACGTGCTTCTGCTCCCATCCGAGAAAGAAAGCTTTGGCTTGGTCGCCCTGGAAGCAATGGCGTGCGGAGTACCAACGGTCGGATCGACGGCAGGCGGCATTCCCGAGCTGGTTACCCATGGGGAAACCGGGTATCTGGCTCCAATCGGAGACACGCATTCGATGGCTCAGCATGTGCTGGATATATGTAAGGATGAAGCCCTCAGCGAACGGCTGCGCAAGGCATGCCTGCAGCGTTCCAAAACGATGTTCTGCAATGAATTGATACGGGGCAAGTACGAGGAAATCTATTACCGAGTATTGGGACGGGAGGTTAGCGAGCTGAAGCCGGTTTGCGGTTAAGCTCGACCCTCTCGTTGTTTTTCGGATAAAAGGAACGGGAAACTATGGCAGATAAGTATAATTCGATTCGATGGCGCAACGCGGACCCGGACATGGCCGAGCGGAGTGCGGATGTGATCCGCACTCTGCTTCGGCATGGGCATGAAGCGTATTGGGTCGGAGGCTGTGTCCGTGATGAATACATGGGGCGCAGGGTCAGCGACATGGATATTACCACCGCCGCCTTGCCGGAAGTCACCTGTTCCGTCTTCCCCAAAGTAATTCCTACAGGAATCAAGCACGGAACCGTGACGGTGCTGATGGAAGGCCAGTCTTTTGAAGTGACGACATATCGGGTGGAGAGCGGTTATGAGGACCATCGTCATCCGACGGAGGTCGCTTTCGTCGGGGAAGTGAAGGAAGATTTGAGGCGGCGCGACTTCACCATGAACGCAATGGCCAGAGGAATTGACGGTTCCTGGGTTGACCCGTTCGGCGGACGAGAGGATATTGACCGGAAGGTGATTCGCTGCGTGGGCGATGCCCGTCTTCGATTTCGCGAAGACGCCCTGCGCATGGTGCGCTGCATCCGCTTTGCCTCTGTGTTCGGTTTCTCCATCGCACTCCGTACATGGAGAGGGATCCTCTCAGAGAGAGACACCTTAGGATGGATTGCGATGGAACGCATCCGCAGTGAATTCGAGAAAATTCTGGCTGGGCCGTCCCCGCTGCGCGGATTGGAGATGTTTGTCCGCAGCGGACTGCATTCCCGGATGAAAGCGCCCTTTCCCTATACCACGCATGATAGGAAGACGATCGAAGCCATGGAGCGGATTGAACCGGATCACGCGACGATCCGTTGGTCCTTGCTCCTGCTCGCATGCGGCATTACAGCTCAGGAAGCAGAGGAGCTCCTGCGGTCATGGACGTTTTCCAATAAGCAGCGGGAATCCATCGTGAAACTGCTCTCGCTGCATGAATCCTATCTGCAGCAACCGAATGCGGGCGATGCCGAAAGCAGCAGGCTCAAGTGGATCGGACTAGTCCTTGCCCATGGGGTCGAGACAGCCCAAGGATGGCTTGAAATGCAAACGGCTTTGCATCACACGGGAGCGTCTTCTGCTCCGCTGACCTTCATCCGGCAGCTTGACGTGTGGCTGCAGGATCTCCGGATCCGCAGCTTGAAGGATTTGGCCATCACCGGCAGCGAATTGCTTGAGACGCTGGGCAGACGCGGAGGCCCGTGGCTTGGGGAACTTCTCGGGCTGCTGCTGGGGAAAGCGGCGGCAGGTTTGATTAACAACGATAAGGAATCGTTGATTGAAGAAGCAAAGCGGGTGGTAATTCATAATGAAGGATCATGATCAAGACAACGCACTTCTGAGAATGTTCCAGGAGAATGCCGGTCAGTTTCTGTCCGGGGAAGAGATTAGCCGAAAATTGTCCATCAGCCGGACGGCCGTATGGAAGCAGATCAATAAGCTTCGGAATGCAGGGTATGATTTCGAGGCCGTTCCGCGGCTTGGCTACCGCATGCTGGACGAGCCGGACCGACTGAGCTGGGATCAACTGACAGCGGGCATGACCAGTCGGTACTTCGGCAAATCGATCAAGCTGTTGGACAAAACGGCGTCAACTCAGGAGGATGCCCGGCAGTTGGCAGAAGAAGGGGCAGCCGAAGGCACGCTTGTCATCTCGGAAGAGCAGACGGGGGGGCGGGGCAGAATGGGAAGGAAATTTCATTCCCCGAGAGGCAAAGGCATATGGATGAGCCTGGTGCTCAGACCGAAGCAGCCGCTGCATCTAACCCAGCAGCTTACCTTATTGACAGGCGTGGCGGTATGCCGTGCCATCGCTAAATCCGCCGGCGTGCAAACCGACATCAAATGGCCGAACGATATTCTGTATCAGGGCAAAAAGGTTTGCGGCATTCTGCTGGAGTCTGCAACCGAAGATGAAAGAGTACGCTACTGCATTGCCGGCATCGGAATCAGCGCGAATCTGAAAGAAGCGGATTTTCCAGAGGAATTGCGGAACGTTGCGACGTCGATTCGCATCGCCGGCGGGAAAACCGTCAACCGGACATCGCTGATCCAGTCCATCATGTCGGAGATGGAGGTTTTATACGAATTGTACAACGAGGAGGGCTTCGAGCCCGTAGCCTCGCTCTGGGAAGCTTTATCCGGTACGGTGGGCCGCGAGGTTCAAGTACAGACGGCCCGTGACCGTTTTAGCGGGATTGCGACGGGACTCAACCAGGATGGCGCTCTGCTGGTCCGCAACCAGCATGATGAACTCGTTCCCGTGTATTCAGGCGATATTCTTTTTAATACCAGGTAAATGAAACATGGTGAAATCGGAGCTGGAATTTGATATACTACAACTATAGAGGCGGTATCGCCATGAGCGAATTGCACTCTGCAGCAAGTGGGAATTATGATTTAGAACACCTTCATAACTGTTATGCCGGTTACGTTGGATTCTGCTCTGAGCCGAAAGGACCGAGACAGAAGGGACGATCGCGAGTGACTCTTTTTTGCCTTTCGGACTTTTTAGCAAGTACGTGCTAAAAGGTTTTTTTTATTGTGTCTAACTACATCACACAGGGAGGCTGTGTCACAATGGCAGGCAAACAACCACTGAACATCGTGAAATTGAAGAACATGAAGAAGAAGGGCGTACCGATCACGATGCTGACCGCGTACGATTATCCTTCCGCCAAGCTGGCGGAAGAAGCGGATATTGATATGATACTGGTGGGCGATTCCCTCGGCAACGTTGTGCTGGGTTATAACTCCACGATTCCCGTCACGCTGGACGACATGGTGTACCACACGCGCGCCGTCGCTCGCGGAGCCGAGGATACGTTCATCGTAGCGGATATGCCGTTCATGACTTATCATGGAGGCATCGATGAAAGCTTGCGCGGCGTGCGGCGATTGATGCAGGAAGGTCATGCGCATGCCGTGAAAATGGAGGGCGGCGAAGAAATCGCCGATACCGTAAAACGGATCGTACAATCCGGGGTCCCGGTGCTGGGCCATATCGGGCTGACGCCTCAGTCGGTAAACCAGATCGGCGGCTACCGGATTCAAGGCAAGGATGCCCAAGATGCCAAGCGGCTCATGAACGATGCGAAGGCGCTTGAAGCGGCCGGCGCATTTGCTATCGTGTTGGAACTGGTTACGGAAGAAACGGCTGCTGACATATCCAAAGCGCTGAGCATCCCGACCATTGGCATCGGCGCCGGTCGTTATTGTGACGGCCAGGTGCTGGTATTCCATGATATATTGAAATACGCATCCCCTTATCGGGACAAACGCTTCGTGAAAACCTACGCCGATGTCGGCTCCGTTATCCGCGAGGGTATCACGCAGTATGTGAAGGAAGTGAAGGACCGCGCATTCCCGGCCGAGGAGCATGTGTTCAAGACGGAGAACAATGCCGGTTCCGAAACGACAACGGCATTATATGGAAGCCAGAAGGAAAAGGTGGGCACGACATCATGAAAGTGATTCGCAGCATTGCGGATTTAAGATCAGAGCTTCGGGACCGGCTGGAATCCGGCAGAGGCCCGGTAGGCCTCGTGCCTACGATGGGATATTTGCATGAAGGACACGCCAGCCTGATGCGGAAGGCGCGGGAAATGTCAGGTACGGTTGTCATCAGTATCTTTGTCAATCCGATTCAGTTCGGACCGGGCGAGGATTATGAAACTTACCCACGGGATGAAGCGCGTGACCTGGCGTTGGCGGAATCCGAAGGGGTGGACGTGGTATTCATTCCTGCGGTTGAGGAAATGTATCCTCAGCCGACCAAAACCAAAATTGCCGTAGCGGAAATTACGTCATTGTTGTGCGGGGCCTCCCGCCCCGGACATTTCGACGGTGTCACCACGGTTGTTAATAAATTGTTCAATATCGTAAAGCCTGACTATGCCTTCTTCGGGATGAAGGATGCACAGCAGGTGGCCGTCATAGAGCAAATGGTACGGGATTTGAATATGGATGTGACCATCGTGCCATGTCCGATCATTCGCGAATCCGACGGCCTTGCCCTAAGCTCGCGCAACGTGTATCTGAAGCCGGAAGAGCGGGAACAGGCCCTTGTGCTGTCGGGCTCGCTGCGGACGGCTCAGGAGGCAATCCGGCAGGGACAAGCGACGACGGCAGGAGAGATCCGCGCTCATCTTCGGGATTATATATCCCGCTCTCCGCTCGCTGATATTGATTACGCGGAATTGCTCACCTTCCCGGAGCTCGCGCCCGTGGAAGATTCATACCGCATTGTGGATGAAGACAGAACCGTCATCATGGCGCTGGCCGTGCGTTTTGGCCGTACCCGTCTCATTGACAATGCATTACTTCAACCAAAAGTAGGGGGATCCCATGTTTAGAACGATGATGAAATCCAAAATCCACCGCGCAACGGTGACGGAAGCCAATCTGAACTATGTGGGCAGCATTACCATTGATGAGAATCTAATGGAGGCTGCAGACCTTCTGGAGAATGAAAAAGTTCAAATCGTGAACAATAACAATGGCGCCCGTCTGGAAACGTACGTGATCAAAGGCGAGCGCGGCAGCGGCGTCATCTGCTTGAATGGGGCAGCCGCACGGCTCGTACAGCCCGGCGACAACGTCATTATCATTTCTTATGCCATGATGTCCAAAGAGGAATACGACCATCACACCCCGACGGTCGTGATCGTCGACGAGTCGAATAAGCCGGTTACGACGGAGTATCGCGAAGTTCACGCCGCCATTCTCTGAAGAACCAAAATGTGTCGGGACCCTAAAGGGATGAAAAGACCGTCTTCTACAGAAAATGAGTTCAGGTCGACGCACTGATCTCATTTTTCCGCTAAGGGTGGGATGCAGCTATGTTTCAACATGTATTCGCCGAAATGAACAACATGTTAGATGAAATTGTGAAGCATTACCCTTCTGCTCAAGGTCCCCAAAAACAGGCGCTGGTACAAAACTGGAACATGCTCAAAAGCATGAGCGAGGGCATTATCGAGGAGTGGCTGCATTTTGAAGAAAAAATGGCCATCTTCCGCGAGAGTGCAGCGTCACCTCCGGTTTTTCCGCCGACCGAAGCGCCTGAATTGCAGCTGGATGCGTTCGTTCGCGGTCAAGGTTACTACAAGCTGTTGATGTTCCAGCCGGCCATACAGCAGTTTGAGGCAGCCGCTGCGGTATTTCCGGACAGCCTTCTGATCAAGTTGTACATTGCCATGTCCCATCTGTATTTGGGGCAAACCGCCCAAGCATCCGACGTATTGATCTCCATCCTGCCCCTGGCTGACAACAGAAAGCTTCGGGCGATGATCTACAATGCGCTTGGATGCATCGAGGTGTTGAATGGACAGCAAGCAAAGGCCGAGGAACATTTTGCACTGGCGATTCATAGCGATCCGACGCTTCCCGACCCCATGATCAACCTGGAGGTCTGCAAGCAGAATCGCGGTGAGCTCCAGTACGGCAGCCAATTGATCTCTTTGCTGTAGAAATCAAGCCACAACAAGAAGCGATGCCAGAGCTCACCTTGAGACTTTGGCATCGCTTTTTGCGTACGGGAGCGGTACAGAAAGCCGGGGGATTTTTTACCCGGAATGTTCAAAACCCGCAACTTCTGGTATGCTGTTAATTAGTCTGGAGGAAAGGGATTTTATCGAAATGAAATTTGCCGTATTGGATTTTGAAACCACGGGCAACCAGTCTGCAGATGAAATCATTCAGGTTGGACTGGCCATCATCGAAGAGGATCGAAGCATATCCCGCGTATACGGCACCTATGTCAATCCCGGGATTCCGATCCCTCCTTTTATTACCGGTTTGACCGGCATTTCCGACAGTGATGTAGCGGATGCTCCGTCATTGGAAGAAATGATGATGGAGCTTGTGCCCATGCTCGACGATGTCGTATTGGTTGGACATAACGTCGCTTTTGATTTTAACTTTTTGCAAAACGCGCTCGATCGCTGCGGCTATTTACCGTTCAGCGGCCGTATTCTAGATACGATGCACTTCTTAAAAATATGCTTTCCCTCGCTCCCGTCCTACCAGCTCGGGATGGTCTCTTCTCATTTCGGCCTGGAGCATGACCGTCCGCACCAGGCGGACAGCGATGCGCTTGCCACAGCCTATGCGCTGCTGAAATGTTTGGAGGAGATCGACGAGCTTCCGCTGCTCACCATTCAGCGTTTAAGCGACCTGTTTGCCGACGAGGACAGCGACTTGGCCTGGTTCTTTGACGGCATTCGTTCCGACAGGGAGCTCCAAGCCGTACAAGCGGGAGACACCCATACGTACTACCGCCAGTTTGCCTTGGCGGTGGATGATTGGAACGATATAGCACCTGTCAGGGATGAGACGGAGCCTAACCCCTTGGCCGATGTAAGCTTCGAGCAATACATGAACGATGTCCGTGAACGCCTGAAGGAAACGCTGCCTCATTATGAGAGCAGGGATGCCCAGGACATGATGTTCCAGGAAGTGATGCAGGCGCTGGATGACAATAAACATCTATTGATCGAAGCAGGCACGGGAACCGGCAAATCCCTTGGATATTTGCTGCCGTCGATCTATCAAAGCGTGAAGCAGGAACAGAAGGTTATGGTGAGCACGCATACGATCAACCTTCAAGAACAGCTGCGTGACCGGGATATTCCCCTGCTCACCCAGGTTGTTCCTTTTCCTTTTAAGGCGGCCATTTTCAAGGGCAGGGGACATTATTTGTGTTTGAGAAAATTTGAACATAAAATAAATAGAAGAGATTTTCATTCCCCGAAGGAAGACGTAATCACTGCGGCCCAGATGCTGGTCTGGCTGACCCAGACGGAGAACGGGGATGACGAAGAGCTAAACCTAGGCGGACGCGGAGGGGATTTTTGGGAGACCATCTCCAGCGATTCGGATTCTTGCCTCGGACGCGCCTGCCCTTGGTTCCGCAAATGCTACTATCACAGGGCCAAGCATGAAGCAGGCATCGCGGATGTCGTCATTACGAACCATTCGAAGCTGTTCACCGACGTGAAGGCGAATCATCAGCTGCTGCCAAGCTATGAGCGCCTCGTCATCGACGAAGCGCATCATCTTGAGGATGTCGCCGGCAAGCACCTTGGCTTGCAAATGAAGTATTTTTCGGTGGTCCATACCTTGACCCGCATGTACAAAGACAGCCGAAGCGGGCAGCTCCCGGCTCTGCGCCAGCTGCTGCAAGCTTCGCCGCACGAGAAGGCTGTCGAATGGTCTTCCGTCATCGACCGTTTGTATCCGGACCTGATTACCGCAAAAGAGAACTGGGATCGGCTCAGCGATCAATTGTTCGGACTGCTTCCGGAACGCGGAGACGCTTCTCCGGGAGATGCCGGCCAATTCTCGCTCCGCCTGTCGCCGCTTAAGAAGCCGAAGGATTGGGATTCGATGGCCGAGCTGGAGCATCAAATTCATCTGACGCTGGGCGATGTCGTGCGCAAGGGCGATAAGCTGATCGCCGAAATGAAGGAAGATTTGGATGACTACAGCGCGGACAGCCTGTTAACCGACCTTTCGGGCCTGTTTAAGGACCTTGCCGCGCATCGTGAAGACCTGCGATCCTTCATGGCCCTGAACGATGAGGGCACGGTATACTGGATGGAGGCGAACGGCAATTTCCGCAGCAAATCGCTGCAGCTGTATGCCGTGCCCGTCGACGTGAGCGCTCATTTGAAGGAATTGTTTTTTGACAAGAAACAAAGCGTGATTCTGACATCGGCGACCTTGTCGGTGGACAAATCGTTTCAGTTCATGATCGAGAACCTGGGTCTTCAGGAAGCGGCTGAAGCGGGGAACCTGAACACGGTTCAGCTCCCGTCCCCGTTTAATTATAGGGAACAGGCCCTTCTTGTCGTGCCGCGCGATTTTCCGAGCGTGAAGGGATCGGTCGGGGATGCACTCTTTGTGAATACGCTCGTGAAGTCTTTGGCCGATACGGCCGTCGCTACACATGGCCGCATGCTCGTCCTGTTCACTTCGTACCGGATGCTGCGCCAGGTGCACGAGCCGCTGAAAGAAGCGCTGGCATCAAGCGACATCACGGTATTGGGACAAGGTATGGACGGAACCAGCCGTACCAAGTTAATCCGAAGATTTCAGGACAACAGCGCTTCCGTGCTGCTGGGCACCAGCTCCTTCTGGGAAGGGGTAGACATCCCGGGTGAGGCGCTGACTTGTCTAGCCATCGTCCGGCTGCCGTTCCAGCCGCCGAATCACCCCTTGGTCGAAGCCAAGAGCGAACTGCTGCAGCAGCAGAAGAAGAATCCCTTCATGAAGCTTTCGGTTCCGCAAGCGGTCATTCGTTTCAAACAGGGGTTTGGGCGTCTGGTGAGAACAGCACAAGATAAAGGGATCGTGATCGTGTACGATACCCGGGTCATTGAATCCTATTACGGGAAGTATTTCTTATATTCCTTGCCGGGGCCGAAGATGGAGCACATGCCGACAGAGGGGATCGTTCCCCGAATTTCGGAATGGCTGCAGGAAGAGGCAAGCGCGGGAAACCAAGCTGAATAAAGTGAAACCAAGCACGATCAACAAAAAAAGATGTAGTTATTAGCCTATTATTAGGGGGAGCATGCATGAAATCGGAAAAAATTTCGGAAGCCGTGGTCCGCAGATTACCTGTATACTTGCGCTATTTGAATGAGCTTCAGAAGAGGGAGGTTTCCACGGTTTCCTCCCAGGAGCTGGGACAGAAGCTGGACCTCAATCCTGCTCAAATTCGTAAGGACCTGGCGTATTTCGGTGATTTTGGACGGAAAGGGATCGGATATGATGTTTCTTATCTGATCGAGAAGATTCGCCAGATTCTGAAGCTGGACCAGAAGATCAATGTCGCATTGGTCGGGGCCGGTAATCTTGGACATGCATTATCGAATTACAATGCATTCCTGAAGGATAATATGAAGATTGTGGCGATTTTCGATTCGTATTCTCCCAAAGTTGGCATGAAAATTAACAATTTGGTCGTACAGCCGATGGAAGAGCTGGAGAAGACGGTTCATGAGCACGGCATTCGAATCGGAATTATCACCGTTCCGGATTTCGAAGCGCAGAACGTAGCGAATCAGCTTATCGCCTCAGGGATCGAGGCGATTCTGAACTTTGCGCCAACCATCCTGAAAGCCCCAGCCCATATCCGGATTCATACGGCTGATTTTACAACGGATTTGCAAAGTTTGGCCTATTATTTGGATAACGGCAAGGAGGATGCAGCACATGACAACAACGAAGTGGATGGTTAAGAACGGAACGTTTGCTGTACTGGAGGAAGACCGATCCGTGCTTCGCGGATACATGGTGGTTGAGAACGACAGGATCACGTACCTGGGCGAAGAGGAGCCCGTCGTGGAAGAGGGAACAGAGATTATCGACGGAACCCATCTGTTCTTCCTGCCTGGATTGGTGAACACGCATGGACATGCCGCCATGTCGCTTCTCCGCGGTTATGGCGACGATCTGGCGCTGCAGGTATGGCTTCAGGAAAAAATGTGGCCGATGGAAGCCAAATTCACGTCAGACGACGTATATTGGGGCACATCGCTCTCCGTGCTGGAGATGATCAAGGGCGGAACCACGACGTTTGTCGATATGTATGACCATATGGATCAGGTCGCGAAGGTTGTCCAGGACTCGGGAATGCGCGGTGTCCTGACGCGCGGCGTAATCGGTTTATGCCCGCCCGAGGTACAGCAGCAGAAGCTGGATGAGGCGGTGGCATTCGCGAAGGATTGGCATGGCAAGGCTGACGGCAGAATTACGACGATGATCTCGCCGCACGCGCCTTATACCTGCCCGCCGGATTTCATCGAAAAATTCGTTCAAGCATCCCATGACTTGAACCTGCCTTTGCATACCCATATGTCCGAAACGGAAACCGAAGTGGCTCAGAATGTTAAGGATTACGGACTTCGCCCCGTTGCCCATTTGGAGAAGCTGGGCATGTTCTCCCGTCCTACGCTTCTTGCGCATGCCGTTCATCTGACCGATGAAGAAATCGAAGTCTTGGCCAAGCATCAAGTAGCCGTATCGCATAATCCCGGAAGCAATTTGAAGCTTGCCAGCGGAGTCGCCCGCGTACCTGCGCTGCTGAAAGCCGGCGTAACGGTGTCGCTCGGTACCGACGGACCTGCTAGCAACAATAACCTGGATATGTTCGAAGAGATGCGGCTGGCTGCCCTGATCCATAAAGGAGTAAGCGGGGATCCGACGGCCATTCCGGCCTCCGAAGCGCTTCGAATGGGTACGGAGTACGGAGCCAAGTCCGCTTTCCTTGAGGATATCGGTACGCTCGCGGTAGGGATGAAAGCCGATATGATCGCATTGAATACGGATCAGGCGCATTTCCTTCCGCGGACCGACTATATTTCTCACGCGATCTACTCTGCCAGCGCGAAGGATGTAGAGCATGTATGGGTTGACGGCAAGCAGGTGGTGAAGAATGGCGCGAGCCTTACTCTCGACGAGGAACGCATCCGCCGGGAAGCGCAGCGTGCATTTGAGCGTCTTACAACCCTCTAGGGAATAATCAAGGGGAGCGAGGAAGACGGATTTGAAGAAAAAAACGAAGTGGATACTGCTGAGCGTGTCCGGCGTCCTGCTACTATTGCTTGGCCTACAGCTCTATTATTCCTATGTTATGAAAGATACGTGGAATGAAGAAAGAATGGCGATCCTTGCAGCGAAACAGCATGGCCAATTGGTCTCGTCCGACAAGACCTATAAATCGGTATGGGGCGAGGACAATAACTATTGGGTGGTCAGCGGGAAAGATAAAGACAACCAAGACCGCATGGTCTGGGTGAAGTTTACGGACGATAACGTTCCTGTTGAAGGGGCAGATGCCGTTCAGTCCGTGTTATTGAATACGGGCATGTCAGAGGCCGTGATGCGGGACCAGATCCGTAACGAAATGCCGGGTGCGGTCATCAAGCGATTGCTGCCGGGAATGTATGAAGGCGAGTATGCCTGGCAGCTGCAGTATGAAAACAACGGTCAGCGCGGCTACAGATTCTATCGTTTTCAAGACGGAAACGCCATCGGAAATGATATTATTCTTCCTAATCAATAATAAAACAAATGAAAGGCGTCCCCTTATAGGGATGCCTCTTTGGCACATAAATATGTAAGCGCATACAGAAATGAATTGGTAAAACTGTTCTAAATATTTTCACAGACAAGCATGAAAAAGTATATAAGATGTGATATACTCGTACTTGTACGAATTAAGCAGATCAATTACATGCGTCACTATATATCGTTGTTATATGTATTATTGTGCTGCAATTGCTATACAAAATTTCATATCGAAATTGAAGGAGGAACTTCATGAAACTGCGCATTGTACCTATCATGCTGACTGTCGTGATCTCAGCATCGGTCCTCTTTGGCGGTTGGTTTCTGTATCGGCAGATGGCTTTGCAGAATCCGCTCGCAACTGTTGTGTCACAATACGATGGCGTGAAAAGTTCTCATATAGATATTAAACAGGATACCGTGACTTTGAATCTTGATTTGGCTCCGGATGCGAATTTACAAGGTTTGGTTCAGCATATTAAGCAGGAAGGCAAGTCCGTGATCGGCAAGCGGGAATTGAGAATCCAGGTGGAGGACCATTCCTCGGAAGCATTGGATCAATGGTGGGAGCAAGCGATGCTGTCGGTTGCCGAAGCGATGGACAATAAGCAGTATACCGATATTCAATCATCGCTCGAGCAGCTGGCTGCCCAGTCACCGAATTTGAAAGCAAAAGCAACGATCGACGACACCAATGTCTATGTCAGCTTGTCGGACGGCAAGTCTGGTAAATTTATAATCTTGCCGCGTCAACCTGGCAAAATGGAGGTGTGGAATCATGCCTAAATTAGCAAAAGAAATTATCTTAGGCTTCATTCCGGTTTTGTTGGTATTCCTTGTGTTTGTCGGCGTGAACATCGTGCCTCTCTTAATAGCGACAGGACTCGTAGGCGGCTTGCTGTTTATAGCCAAGATGAAGGGCGGCATCGCGGTTGGTGCCGGAAATGAGCGAAAGCGGAAGAAGAGCGGCCCGGCCAAGCTGACGTTCGAGGAAATCGGCGGGCAGGATAACGCTAAGCAGGAGCTGCGGGAAGCATTGGATTTTCTGATTCGTCACGAAGATATTAAGAAATTCGGCATTCGTCCATTGAAGGGGATTCTTCTCACAGGGCCTCCGGGAACAGGGAAGACCTTGATGGCCAAGGCCGCTGCCCATTATACCGATTCTATCTTTGTCGCTGCTTCAGGCAGTGAATTCGTGGAGATGTATGTCGGCGTCGGTGCAGGGCGTATCCGGGATTTGTTCAAGGATGCCCGCAACCGCGCGGCCAAAGAAAACAAGCAAAATGCCATCATCTTCATCGATGAGATCGACGTCATCGGCGGTAAACGTGAAGGCGGCCAACAGCGAGAGTACGACCAGACGCTGAATCAGCTCCTGACCGAAATGGACGGCATCTATTCGCAGGAAACGCCTCGCATTCTGGTGATCGCCGCAACGAACCGTAAAGAGATGCTGGACAGCGCGCTGCTGCGTCCAGGACGATTCGACCGCCATATTCAAGTGGATCTGCCTGATAAGAAGGGCCGGACGCATATCTTGAATCTGCATGCGGGCAATAAGCCGCTGCATCAAGATGTCGACTTGGAGAAAATAGCAGAGGAAGCTTACGGCTTCTCGGGTGCACAGCTGGAGAGCGTCATGAACGAAGCCGCCATCTATACGATGCGCGAGAACGAACAATTTATCCATCAGCGTCATCTGTCCATGGCGATTGACAAGGTAATGATGGGCGAGCGTTCCGACCGTGAATCGAATTTGGAAGAGAAAAAACGTGTTGCCATCCATGAATTGGGACATGCTATCATGGCAGAGCTGGTGCGCCCAGGCAGCGTGAAGCAAGTCGCGCTCAGCCCGCGCGGCAAGGCGCTTGGCTATGTTCGCCATAATCCGCAGCAGGAACAGTATTTATACACAAAAACCTTCCTGGAAGAGCAGATTATGATCGCTCTTGGCGGCGCGGCCGCCGAAGAGATCTATTACGGTGGCCGAAGCACGGGCTCCAGCAATGATTTCGAGCAGTCTCTGAACATCGTGGAGACGATGATGAAGTCGGGTCTGACGTCGCTGGGTATCGTTAACATGAACATGGTTACTACCGAAGAGCTGATGAAAGAGAACAATGTGATATTGGAAGAGCTAATGAACCGCACCAAGACGCTCTTGGAACAGAAACGGCCGATATTCGACAATTCTCTTGACATCCTGTTGAAGGAAGAAATTCTCTCGGGAGAACAATTTCGTTGTCAATTTCGTGAAAACGCGCTTTTACCAGCATAAATTGTTATGCTGGTTATTTTTTTTTACTTTTTTGTCGTGCTAAGATATTATTATACTTTGTGCTCTAAAATGTATTTTTCGACAAATGGGGTACAATTAAAGTATAGAGATAAGGAAAGGGTGGAGTAGAAACCATGTACTTCAAAAAAATCGGCGTTGTAGGCGGCGGGACCATGGGGCAGGGCATTGCGGAGATGCTGGCAGCCAAGGGCCTTGACGTACTGCTCGTAGAGAAAACTCCAGAGAAACTGGACTATTCATACCGAATGATCGAGACCAGTCTAGATAAACAACTGGAGAAATGGGGAATTACCCAGGCTGAGAAGAAACTGATCCTGACCCGGATTCAAAAAGTAACTCATTTTGCGGAGCTTAGCACCTGCGATATGGTGATTGAGACGATCATAGAGGACTTGGATGCAAAGAAAGAAGTATTTACACAGTTGGATCAAGTTTGTCCGAGCCACGTAATATTAGCAAGTAATACATCCACGCTTAGTTTGACGGAGCTCGCCAGCTCCACCAAATATCCTGAGCGTGTTATTGGCATGCACTTCATACATCCCGTTTCCAAGGTCGACCTCGTTGAAATCATTCGCGGCCTGAAGACTTCAGATCATACGTTTAACGAAACCAAACGCTTTGTAGAGGAAGTTTCGGATAAAAAGGGGATCATGGTCTATGAATCTCCAGGTTTCGTCACCACCCGCATGATCACGCTCATGATCAACGAAGCGATGCATCTCCTGCAAGAAGGCGTAGCCTCGGCGGAAGATATCGACGACGCCATGAGAATCGGATATAACTTCCAGCACGGACCGCTGGAGATGGCCGACCGTTTCGGCCTGGATTCCATTCTCGCCGCGCTGGAGCGCATGTTCCGCGAGTACGGCGAACTGAAATACCGTCCATCGATTGTCTTAAAGAAATTGGTTCGCGCAGGACAACTGGGCGTTAAAACCGGAGAAGGCTTTTTCAAGTACGACAAGGATGGTGACCGGGTATGAATATTCTCGTAATTAATGCAGGCAGTTCTTCGCTGAAGTATCAACTGTACGACATGACGGATGAATCCGTGCTGGCTAAAGGATTGGTTGAGCGGATCGGCATGGATTCCTCGATTCTGACGCATAAACCGACGGGAAAACAGGACGTAACGGAAGTCAGCGAAATTCTGGAGCATACTACCGCGATCCGCAAAGTGCTTGGGATGCTGACGAACGAGGAGCACGGTGTGATCGATTCCATCGAAAGCATTCAGGCCGTAGGGCATCGCGTGGTGCATGGCGGGGAATCTTTTAAAGAATCCGCTCTCGTAGACAGTGACGCCAAAGCGGAAATCCGCCGCTTGTTCGATCTGGCTCCGCTTCACAATCCGGCCTCGATGATGGGGATCAAAGCCGCAGAAACCAATATGCCTGGCGTTCCGCAGGTCGTTGTGTTTGATACGGCGTTCCATCAGACCATGCCTGAGAAATCGTACCTGTACGCTATTCCGAGAGTACTTTATAATAAGTATAAAGTACGTCGTTACGGTGCGCACGGTACTTCCCATGCCTATGTCAGCCAGGCAGCGGCAGAATTTCTGAACCGTCCGCTGGAGGATCTGAAGATCATCACCTGCCATATCGGCAACGGGGCTTCCCTCACAGCGGTAAAGGGCGGCAAGTCCATCGATACCTCCATGGGCATGACGCCGCTGGAAGGGCTCATGATGGGTACGCGCAGCGGTGATTTGGATCCTGCGATCGTGCCGTTTGTCATGAACAAGGAAGAGCTGACCGTCAACGAAGTGAACTCCATGCTGAACAAGCACAGCGGATTGCTGGCGATTTCCGGAATCAGCAGCGATATGCGCGAGATCACGGAAGGCATGGAAAAAGGCGATCCGAACTCCACATTAGCTTTTGAAATGTACGAGTATCGTGTCCGTAAATACATCGGTTCTTATGCTGCCGCCATGAATGGCGTGGATGTCATCGTATTTACGGCGGGCGTCGGCGAGAATTCGATCGTTCTTCGTCAAAGAGTGCTTGAGCAGCTTACCTATCTCGGAGTAGAATTGGATGAGGAGCTGAACAGCATTCGATCAGGCGAGCCGCGTCGTATTTCCGCGGCGAACTCGAAGGTTGAGGTACTCGTGGTCCCTACCAATGAAGAATTGGTTATTGCTCGGGATACGCATCGTATCGTTCAAGCTTCCAACCGTTAAATAGTAGTGATATAAGGGAGAGATTTATGCATGGCCACCAAAAGTGTGATTCGTAACGTCAACCAGCATGTCGGCGAGACCGTCACGATCGGCGCCTGGATCAACAACAAGCGTTCCAGCGGGAAGATTCAATTCCTGCAGCTTCGCGACGGCTCCGGCTATATCCAGGGCGTTGTAGTGAAGAGCGAAGTATCCGAACAGGTATGGGAAGACGCGAAAAGCCTGACACAAGAAAGCTCTTTGTATGTGACGGGTGTTATACGTGAAGAGCCGCGGAGCCAATCGGGTTATGAGATGACGGTTACCGGCATTGAAATTATACATCTTACGGAAAACTATCCGATTACGCCTAAAGAGCACGGTGTCGATTATTTGATGGACCATCGTCATCTGTGGCTTCGTACGCAGAAACAACGTGCGATTATGGTGATCCGTGCAGAAATTATCCGTGCCGTTCAAGAGTACTTTGATACCAACGGCTTTACGCTGGTGGATCCGCCGATTTTGACCCCAACTTCTGCGGAAGGCACAACCAATCTGTTCCACACGAAATATTTTGATGAAGATGCCTATTTGACCCAGAGCGGACAGCTGTACATGGAAGCTGCTGCCATGGCACTCGGCAAGGTATACTCCTTCGGGCCGACATTCCGCGCCGAGAAGTCCAAAACCCGCCGTCACCTCATCGAGTTCTGGATGATTGAGCCTGAGATGGCCTTCACGGACCATGAGGAGAGCCTTCAGGTGCAGGAGCAGTTCATCAGCCATGTGGTGCAATCCGTCGTTAAAAACTGCCGTCAGGAGCTTGAAACGATCGGTCGCGACATATCGAAGCTGGAGGCAATCCAGGCGCCGTTCCCGCGTATTACGTACGATGAGGCGATTGAATTCCTGCACACGCAGGATTTTGATATTCCTTGGGGCGAGGATTTCGGCGCGCCGCACGAAACGGCCATTGCCGAGAAGTATGACAAGCCGGTCCTCATTACCCATTATCCGGCAGGCATCAAGGCTTTCTACATGAAACCGGATCCGAATCGTCCAGAGGTCGTGCTGTGCGCGGATATGATCGCGCCGGAAGGTTACGGCGAGATTATCGGAGGATCGCAGCGGATTGACGATCCACAGCTGCTCGAAGAGCGCTTCAAAGAGCATGATCTTTCGATGGAAACTTATCAATGGTATATGGATTTGCGTAAATACGGCACCGTGCCTCATTCCGGATTCGGCTTAGGCCTTGAGCGTACCGTTGCGTGGATTTGCGGCTTGGATCATGTTCGTGAAACGATTCCGTTCCCACGGACCCTGTACCGGATGTACCCGTAAGCCGTGAGAGGTGAGTCCATGGACCACGGCAACGCGGATACCGGCATGAACGGTTGGACGGCCGGCGCCGCTGCCGGCATGAGCCAAGGGATGGCGATCATTCCATATGCCCTGCTCCGGCATTACCGGTCACTTGGTTTAAGCGATCGCGAAGCGATGCTGGTCATCCATTTGATCGGGTATCAGCAGGTGGAGTTTAAGACGTTTCCTTCGCTGGAGGAGCTTGCGGAGGTGACGGGCTCTCCAGCCGCCTTCATCGCTGCAAGCCTGCAGCGCCTAATGAAGGTAGGACTGATCGGCATAGATGAATATGTCGACGAGGGCCAGGGAATTCATTATGAGCGGTACAATCTGAACGGATTGTATGAGAAGCTTGCTGCGTGTCTGGCCCAAGAGGGCAGGGACAAAAGCCCTGAAGCAGCCAAGTTTGCTTCACCTCTGTTGAATGCCCGTCCAGCTTCCGGCAAAACAGCTGCATCGGAGAAACCGGCTCCTGAGAAGGAAGAGCGGAATTTGTTCACCATTTTCGAAAAGGAATTCGGACGTCCGCTATCGCCGATGGAGCTGGAGACAATCTCCGGCTGGGTCGACGCGGACCGCTACCCGGACGAGTTGATCCTGTTAGCGCTAAAAGAGGCGGTATTCGCGGGCAAACTGCATTTCCGCTACATTGACCGGATCCTGCTCGAATGGAGCCGCAACCGGGTGCGTACCGCACAGGATGCCAAAGCCTATACGCAGAAATTCAGAAATATCGGAAGATAGCTCAGAAGCACGTCCATGAAGGACGTGCTTTTTTTGTATGTGATGGATGGAAATATTCCGTTTCCAAGCGATCTGACTCATGATGGAAAATGCGGTCTTATACGAATAAAACTTGCAAAATACAGAAACTAGCTGTCCCTTTTTTCCGCTGTCATGTGTTATAAATCATGAAGGCATCTTCAGTGGATGATTTGCTGATGAGAGGGGGGAGTGACGAAAGTGAGCATTCAACCGACGAAGCCAGAGATGAAGGAATTGGACATCGAGGTAACCATAGAACGGGTGTTAAACGGGGATCGGCAAGCTTTTGTACATATCGTTGAAGCATTTCAACAGCAGATTTTCATGTATTGCTGGAGACTGCTGAACCAGCGGCAGGATGCGGAGGATGCCGTACAGGAAATCATGGTGAAGGCTTACCAGAAACTCGAGACGTATAAGCCAGAGACCTCATTTTCTGCTTGGCTGTATAAGATGGCTTATCACCATTGTCTGAACACCAAGAGATCAATGATTTGAAGAGAGAGATTCATGGAAAGGAAACCTTACTTGAATTTCACGCAGGTTCGTTACATATGGGGGATCTGGGTGTATTTCGAGAGGAAGCGGGTAAGCGCGGAATGCCTGACATCCATATTCCCTCCCGGATATTAAAAGAGTATTCGTTTCATGAAGGAACCCTTTCCTTTACCCCCGATCTTTCCGATTTGTTTCAGGGGGGAGAGCCGACAAAAGCTTATTACGATATTCAAAATGAGTTGATTCGGAAGGCGGAAGAATCGACGGGAAGCAAAAGAATTTTCGTTAAGGAGATAAAACCGCCCAGCGCGGGCTCAATTTCGCTATCCTACGTAAAAGGCAGCGACATGGAAACCTCGATCAGCGTAATAGCAACCAAGCGAAGCGCCATGAACTCCAAGCAGGAGATTCATTATGCCGATAAGGACCATGTCGAAAAGGTTCTGGCAGGTGGACACGAGATGATATACGTTCGATACGCAGACGCCTATTTTAATCAAGGCCTGGCTTGGGTGGATGAGGCTCAAGATCTTTATTACCATATCGCATTGAACAGCAAAGCGAAGCTAACAAAAGAGAACATGATAGAAATCGCAGAGCGCTTTATTAACTAACGACCGTTTCAGATCCTGATTAGCAGGAGAACCTTTCCGGATTATCGAATGCATATAGTTGCAGCATCGGCCGGAGGGGGAGATGGAGATGAGATACAAGGCCATTATTTTTGATCTGGACAACACGTTGCTAGACTACAGTCAGAGCGAAAAGAAATGCATGCAGCAGGCGCTGGAGTTATACCGTCTGCATGAGGATTTGACGTGGGATGAGTTCTGGGGGACATTCGGACCGATCAATTTTAATTACTGGATGAACCGAATTCAGCATAATCACGACATTAGGCAGGTGTTGGAGCACTCCTTCACGGACACGTTCCTTGGATTGAAGCGGGAATTTAACCAGTGCCGGGAGATCTCGGAAACATACTGGGGGTTATTTTGCAGTTCCCCCCATTTGGAGCCGCATGCCGATCTTATACTGGAGCACCTGCACGGCAATTTTGCGCTCGGTGTGATTTCCAACGGCATTGGTGAAGCACAGCGCAAACGTCTTGCGGCAGGAGGCTTGTTTCATTATTTTGATTCCTTCATCATTTCGGATGAAGTAAAGTACTGGAAGCCGGATCCGCATATCTTTAAGCTTGCTTTGCAGGAATTAGCGGTTGACTCAAGCGAGGTGCTGTACATAGGGGATTCGCTTACGGATGATTATGAAGGAGCAGCGAATGCAGGAATTGATTTTTGTTATTATAATCGCAGGGGCACCCCTTTAAGCGACCGTCATCGGCCTGCTTATATGATCAAGGATCTTATGGAGCTCAAGGATCTGACTTAGGAATCATGAAAGAAGGAGAATGATCGAATTGAAATACAAGCATATTCTATTTGATTTGGACGGAACCCTGACCGATCCGCGCGAAGGCATCACGAAAGCTGTGAGGCACGCACTCGGTCAGCATGGGATTATCGTCAACGATCTTTCCGAGCTGGAATGCTTTATCGGTCCCCCGCTCCAGGAGACCTTCACCGAAAAGTACCATTTCAGCGAGGCCGAGGCTTGGGAAGCAATTCTGAGCTATCGTGAATATTTCAAGGACACCGGCCTGTATGAAAATGAAGTATATGTCGGCATTCGCGATGTATTGGATCTATTGTTATCGCAAGGGCGACAGTTGTATGTCGCTACCTCCAAGCCTGCGGTTTTTGCGCAAACGATACTTGAGCATTTCCAGCTGTCCACCTATTTTACCATGGTGTGCGGAAGCGAACTGGACGGCACCCGGTCCGCCAAAACCGAAATCATTCAGCATGTTCTGGATAACTGCCGTATTCATGCTTCGGAAGCCGTCATGATCGGAGATCGGATGCATGATTTAATAGGAGCACGGAATTGCGGGATACACAGCATGGCTGCAGGTTACGGCTATGGTTCGGAGGAAGAGCTGAAGGCATGCCAGCCGACCTATTTCTTCAAAACGGTGGAGGAGATGCTCCGGTCGTTTGCAAGCTTAGCGGTTTAGGATCGGCCTGCCGATGAGACGGAGGCTTCGATTTTTCGCCTAACATCGGTTATAATGGTCTTAACCAGTCGGAATGTCATAATTTGTGAAGGGAGGGGCATGATCATGATGGGAAGATTGACGATGAGCTCTATGCAAAGTCTAAATGATGAACAACGGCGGTTGTTTGCATGGAGCGATGAGAAAGTTACCGCCTGATTACCTCGCGTAGAGAGGGCCGTTTATCTATTGGACTTTGCATCCTTAAAACCTTTATTTTAATTTTAAGGAGCAGAGCTACCATGAAATATATAAACGCGGATATTATACTTCCCGAGGAATTGCTGAAGGAAGTGCAAAAATATGTACAGGGCGGGATGGTATACATCCCGAAACCCGAAGGTTTGCGCAAGAAATGGGGAGAAAACTCGGGCAGCCGGGTGTATTTGAAAAAAAGAAACCTGGAAATCCGGCAGCTATTTGCTTCAGGCGCCACGATTGACCAGCTTTCTTCTCAGTATTGTTTATCCTGCGATTCCATCAAAAAAATCGTGTATACCAAAAACAAGTAAAAGCAAGTCACATTGGAACTGATTCTGATGTGGCTTTTTTCTTGTGTTTAAAAGTCATTTTAAACTAATCGTTATATAGGAAATGCAGCTGCTGAGCAATTATAATCATTCAAGAACGTTCAAATCCATAGAGCAGAGGTGAGTTCATGAATGAGTTTTTTCAATTTGAAACAGAAGAACAAAGATGTGCGCTGCTCGAAAGAGCCAAAAGGGTTGCGGTATCGGCACTTCAGCAATATAACCTGAGATGGGTTGAGATTGAATTTATCGGTATTTCGGACACGATTACATATCAAGTTAGGACGAACATAGATGAAACCTGCTTGTTAAGAATTCATTCGGATCGGCGGTGCAGCAATGAAATCGACCTGGAGCTTCAATTTCTGGATGCCCTTATTGCCGCAGGTATCAAAGTGCCGACAGGTATAACCACTCCAAGTGGGTTAAGATGGTTGACAATCGATACAGATCATGGATTCAAAGCACCTCTTGTCACCGTTATGAAATGGGTGGATGGAGTGCATGCGCATGAAAGACTTACAGAAGACCAGGCTTATCAGGTAGGTGTCTTGATTGCTCAACTGCATGAAGCGGCACTTGGCTTCGAAAGACCTTCTGATTGCCGGGGGCCGGTATGGGGGATAAACTCTTATAGAGAAGCGCTCGCCAAGTTGGAACGATATGCGGGGACTTTTTTGTCGGAAGCCTCATTTATACTATACCAACTCGCAGCTGAAAAGGTTATATCCCAGCTTGATCATATGAACGCTGACGATTTCAACTACGGTCTCATTCATGCCGATTTGCATTTGGGGAATCTGGTATTTGAAGGGGGATTTCCTCATCCGATTGATTTCGGTAGATGTGGCTATGGTTATTTTCTTTACGATTTGGCAGCGGTAATGTTGTCACTCGTTCCGAACCAACGTTTAAAAGTGCTTCAAGGATATGAAAGCGTGCGGAAGTTGGGCTCGAATTATATTCATTCTCTGGAATGCTTTTTCATCATGATCATGATGGAGAATTATAGTCACCATGCCTCCAATCCAAGAGAGACAGAAAGTCTTAAGAGTGAGCAAATCTATGCGCTAGCCTATATCCATGAATATTTGCGCGGACGTCCGTTTCTGCTGAATGTGGTAGAGCCCATAGAAATAGACGATGTACCAATCTCTAGTTGATCCAGTCATGATAGAAGGGTATCATGTTATCATCATACGCGTTACAGAATGGGAGAGAAAAGCTTGCAAGTAACGAACCAACCAGGTGAATTTAATACCTGCTTGATCATCATGATCGCCACCATCGTATGGGTTCAATGGTCATCATTCCTTCTATCCGTGGCGTGGGGAATCGGACTGATCCTGATAATATATACGATGTTCAAGCTTAGAAGCGTACGCAAGATATCGATTCAGATAAATGACACGGCCATCGTGGCGCTTATCATGGTGATAGGTTATATGCTCTATCATTCTTCTGGTGAAATCATTAAAAATGGATTAGCGGGGCACGATGCCTGGGCGATCATCCTGTCGAGGCTAAGTCTGATATTATTTGTATTCCCCTTTGCACTGGCGGCCATTTTAACGAAGGAAAAACCGTTATACCTTGCCACAGGTTCATGGGGAAAAACGATTTATTTTCCATGGATATTCAAGGGCCCGCTCAAGGATCCGATCTGGCGTTTCATGCTTATTTTCCTGGTTATCGTCTGTGCCATATTTTCATTTTTTATTGACTGGGGACAGCCGCAACTTCTCGTTCTTATCGGTTATGCACTATCATTTGCGCTGATCAATGCCGTCCTTGAGGAGCTGTTGTGGCGGGGATACATACTTAGTCATTTTGTAAGTGGATTTGGGGAGCTGAAAGGGCTTGTCATCGCCGGAGCTACCTTTGGTTTATACCATTACCACCTAGGTTTTTCGTGGCCGGTTTGCCTGTTGTTTTCAATCTTTGGCATCATGATGGGCGGCGTGGCTATTCGTTCGAAAGGATTGGCTCCCGTCATGGTCATGCATTTTGCGATGAACGTTCTATTCGTCCTTAGCGGTATGATTCTGTAACCTTCCTAAGGGCGTCGATAGACGTTTTTTTTGTTTTGGCCGGTACGGGCAAACTAGGGGACAAGCTGTGTTGGTCTTGTTTTTAGATTCATCCTAATTTTTTTTGAAAAAAGTGCAGGGGCAGCTTATAAAGCCGACGTCTATGTATTTGGGAAGGAGGGGAGAGTTATTGATGCAGAAACGTTAATCGCGCTCATCCTGCAAGGTGAGCAAGAAGCCTTTCGGGAACTGGTGAACCAATACAGCCAGCACGTGTTCCATACGGCATACTCGGTCCTGCGGGATGCCAAGGAAGCGGAGGATGCGTCGCAGGAAGTGTTTATACAAGTATACAAAGCTCTCCCCCAGTACAGATCTGAAGGTTTTAAGACCTGGATTACCCGCATCGCCTTGAACAAAGCGATTGACATGAAGAGGAAGCTTTCCCGTAAACCGCCGGAGCAGCTGCCCGGCGAACATGAAGAAGTGCTGGATAAACTCCCTTCCCGGGACGAGGATGTGGTTTCTCTGCTCATACATAAGGAGAGAAGAGAGGAACTTCGAGAGAAAATTGAAGCATTGCCGGACAATCACCGCGTCATTATTACGGCTTTTTATTTGGAAGAGAAAAACTACGAACAAATCGCAGCCGAGCTGAATGTCACGGTCAAGACGGTTGAATCGAAATTATACCGGGCCAGACAATGGATTCGGAAATCGTGGAAGGAGGAGGAGTGGAAATGAACGCCAAGGATCACGAGCTCAAGCTGCTGACCGAACGTTATGTTAGAGGGGAAGGCTCGCCCGAAGAACGAACTTCATATGAAGAGCTCATGCTAACGGATGACGACGTGCTGGAGATCTATATGCAGGTTCTGTCGGAGCTTGATGCCGAACTTCCCGGTATGGCAGATCCGGAAGCATTTGCCGAGCAGGTGGTGGAACATGAACAGATTAAGCCTTACACCCCGAAAGCACCGCTGCGGATTCAGGAACGGCCTAAGCGCTGGTACGAACGCGCCATCGTCCATTATGCCATAGCGGCGTCCATTACGATGCTGTTCCTCTTCACCGGGGCATTCGACCGGCTGCTTCCCAGTGAGATTAGCGGTCAGGTCCCTTTATCCGATACGCCTTCCTATAGTGAGCAATGGGTGGAAAAAACAACGGGCTGGCTGGACCGGCTATTATCCAGATAAGAAAAATGAAAGGAAGATGCTTAGTGCAACCGCAACGAAGTAAAGGTTTTGCCTTTATACTCAATATCCTTCCGGGTCTCGGCCATTATTACTGGGGGAGGAAGGGACGGGCGCTGTTATATCCGCTGCTGTTCTTCGGAAGCCTGTTCGGCGGGATTTTGTTTGGGATCATGTCGGCTTCCGACGCAGTATTTGCGCTGGGACTTCTCGGTGCTTTAATGATCTGGGGGATCAGCATGCTCGATCTGCTCATTGCGTTGATCCGTTATACCCCCGTCACGATTATTCATGATGAATTCGGGCGGCCGATGGAGATTCGCCAGGACAAGAGCGATGAGTCCGAGCGCTTTTATACCATCCTGCTGTCCTTCATTCCCGGCCTTGGCCATTTTCAACTGGGCTTGATGCAGCGCGGGCTGTCATTCCTGATCGCCTTTTTCGGACTTGGAACGATTCTGGTGTTCCTGACGGGGTTGACTCATGAATCGGTGTTCCTGCTGTTTTTGGGCATGCTGCCGATCATATGGCTTTATTGCATGTTTGACGTGGTACAGCTGGTTCACCGCAAGCAAGCCGGGGATCTGCTCATAGACCGCACGCTGTTTGATGAGCTGGAGAGCGGCCGGGAGAGCGGACGCCGCAGCAAAGTGTTTGCCACCTTGCTGTCGGCGTTTCCCGGAGCGGGTCAAATGTATTTGGGTTTGCAAAAACGAGGACTGCAGCTCATGGTTCTATTTCTTGGCAGCATCTATGTACTGGATGTGCTTAAGCTCTCGGTATTTCTGTTTTTGATCCCGTTGATCTGGTTTTATGCCTTTTTCGATGGTTTGCAGCAAGTCAGCCGCTATGGCCGGGAGCCGCTCCGGGATCGGCCGATCATCTCGGGCCTTGGAAATCAGCAGCGCTGGCTAGGGCTTGGCCTGCTCATTCTTGGCATCTATTTCGTATTTACGAGCGTTGTGATGCCTTATGTTGAAACGCTGTTTCCGGATTTGCACCTGGATTACCGGATTCGAACCTACATGAAAACCGTAATCGTAGCGGTGCTTCTCATCGGAGGAGGAATCAAGCTGATGACAGGCTCGAAGAAGGATTCACGGAGTGGAAATCGTCCATTTTATGATTCCGACAACGATTGAAATATCTGATCATCTGAAAGATTCCAACCGATGATCAAGCGTGCTCAAATCAACCAGTAATGATGAACGAGACATGGGGGGAGATATTGTGGCCAAGAATCTGTATTATTTGTTGTACATTGCTCTGTTTGTTGGGACCTGTTTGTTTGTCGTCAATGCCTACTCCTCGCCGGATCCGGTACCGTCGCCTTCGATCTCTTTATCGGAGCAGGATCAGAATCGGCTATGATTCACCTAGCGTTTAGCGTTCCAAAGAAAAAACCTGTAAAACGATTGTGATCGTTTTACAGGTTTTTTAGCTTTCGTTCAACGAGAATATAAATCAGGATAAAAACGATGACGGTCGAAATCACGGTCGTCATGAAGTGGCCGGTAAGCCTGGCGATCAGCAGCAGGATGACTCCGAAAATCATCAGCAGCAAGCTGACGTAGGCATTGGCAACTTTAAAATTCCGTTCATTTTTGAGTGAAGACGTCGTTTTGTAAGCATAAAAACTGTTGGAGCTTTTAGGCGGAATCAAAAAGAGGACCAATCCGTACAAAATAAACACGACGCCGATGGCTAAGCTTTCAAGCACCCTATACACTCCTCTGGAAGGATAAGCTGGATGCACCCCGAACCGAAGCGGTCGGATTTCAGGGTGCCTGGACCTGTCACGCGGGATATCCGGCTGATTAAGCTCAATCCCCGCAAGGCTAAAATTACTTGGAACCGGCTGCATTCAGAAGCAAACGGCGGTAGGAGTATTCGAATATAAACTCAAAAGCCTCCAGATGTTTTTTGGCTTCGAACGCATTTTTGCCCCAGGCGTAGATGCCGTGGTTGCGCAGCAAAATGCCGGGTACCGCCGGATCGAGCGCGCCGGGAACGAGCTCTGCAATCCGCGGGATGTCCGCATAGTTCGGCAGGATCGGAATGCGGATCGCCGCGTCCTCTTCCCAAATGTTAAAGGCTTTGATCAGCTCGATTCCTTGGGCAGGCACGTAACCTTGTTCACCATACCAATCGCTGATCAGGTTGTTGTCGATGGTGTGCACATGGAAAATGGCGCCGCAGCCGGTTTTCCGGTAGATTTCACAGTGGATTAAAGTCTCCGCGCTGGGCTTTAAGCCGGTTGCTTCGCAAGGGACACCGTTCTGGTCCACAAAGAGATAATCCTCCGGCGTATGTACGGATTTGTCTTTTCCGCTGGCCGTGACGGCAAAATAAAACTGCTCCGGATGGAAATCGCCAACACGGACAGAAAGATTGCCGCTTGTACCCGGGAACCAGTTTCTGGATGCAAACAGTTCCTTGATTCCTCTAAGTTCCTGCAGCGCAGCCTGTTTCTGTTCGAGCTGGATATCTGAAAATGCCACTTACAGCACCTCCTGCGTAAACTTGTCTTTCATGTCGTTCTGAATATCGGTAAATGTCTCGAAGGGTACATGAAACACGCCAAGCTTCTTGCACTGCTCGGTGAGCGTGGATCGGGAATAAACCAGGTCGGCCTGCTTGGCGCCTTCAAAATCGGTAAGGCTGTCACCGATCAGAATCCGGTAATATCGGTCGGCTGGAAAACGGTCCATCACCGTAACCTTGCACATGCCGCAGTCGTTATGGCAGGATTCCTTGCAAGGATGAGGCCAGGTAATCTTAATGCGATCCCCTTCGAAATCGGCACCGTTGCAGAAGATATGGTCCGCCGGAATGCCAAAGGGCTTCAGCAGAGGATCGACAAAGAAATCGATGCCGCCGCTTGTGACATAGAACTCGATCTGTTCGGATTTCAAATAGTCAAGGAACGCTGCGAAGCCTTCCCTTATCCCGGCATGGCTCAGCACATACTCGGTAATTTCTTCTCTCATGGAGGAAGGGAAGAGCGCGAACATGCGGCCAACGCCTTCCCGAATTGAAATGGTGCGGTCAACCGTATCCTGCATGAGCGGCTCGAAGCCTTCCGGTTTGAAGTGTTTCATGATGGCGACGATGTTATCGTTGTTCGTGATAGTTCCGTCAAAATCGCAAAAAATAATTGGCTGTTTTGCTCCAGATGTCATGCTTCTCCTCCCCAGATGTCCAGTGCGGCTTTCAGTTCTTCGTGCTCTTCGGCATAGTGGGCAAGCGGCACGGATTTCATCGTTGCCTCAATCGCCTGTACAAAGGCTTTGCCGCCAGCTTCGGTTCCCATCGGATGACCGTGGATTCCGCCGCCTGCGTTAACGACCACATCGGTGCCGAAATCCCGGATGATGCGCGGAACGAGTCCAGGATGAATTCCCGCGGACGGTACCGGCATGCTTCGCTTCACGCCAAGCTTAGCGCTATGCAGCTCGTCGCGAATGGCGAGATTCTCTTCCCTCGGCATCGTGACGGAGCCGTAAGGAGAAGGGAAGAGCACCAGATCGGCTCCGGCGATCCGCATCAGCTGGCCGAGCAGCACAGGTGCCGCAATCCCATAGTGCGGAGAAGGATAGATGGCGCCGGCAAGCGCTGGGTGAGCCGCGATGGGCACCGTAATCTCCGGATCGCTGCTCAGCTCGTGCAGGACGTCATACCCGTAGGACAGCACATTGAAGAGCAGGGCATTGGCGCCTGCATCGATCGCGCGCAATGCCTGCTCGCGCAGCTGCGATGTACGTCCGGTCAAATTGGCCGCGTACAGCAGTTTTTTGCCCGTCTGCTGTTCAACGTCCGCAGCGGCTTGAATGCACATGCTGACCCGTTTTTCAATCGGGGTGAGGTCGTTCTCGAACAGGATTTCATCATCCTTGATCAGATCCACGCCACCGAGCGCCTGGCGGATAAATTGGGCTCTAAGCTCGTCCGCATTCAGTCCGATCACCGATTTGAAGATGCTCATGAGCAGCGGACGGTCATGGACGCCGAGAAGGCCTCTGATTCCGTCGATGCCATGCTTCGGTCCGGGAAATGCACTCAGGAAGTCGGGAGACAGATCCAGGGACGTCAGCTTGATGCGCCCGTCCATGGAAATTTTGCCGAACACGGTCACCAGCAGGGCAGGAATATCCCGGCTAAAATTGATGTCCGGATAAGCGATGCAGACATCCGCATAACGGCTGCCGGGCTCCCAGCCCTCGTGAACCTGAATGTCAACGACCTCGCCAAGATGTTTCTGCATGGCTTCGCGTTTGGCCTGCGGCAGCTCGGTCCAGCTGCCAACCGTCATGCCAACGGCGATGGAGGTCGCTTTCTTACGGAAATCCGCCTGGTCGTCATAAATTCGGTACGTTGCAATACAGCGGCTCATGAGATCTGCTCCTTCAGCATCGCGCCCATTTCTTTGGAGCGCTCAGCGCAGCGGTTTACGGCGGCAATGACCGTTTCGAAAAAATCGCCTTTGTCGAGCGTTTCCAGGGCAGCTTGCGTCGAACCGTTCGGCGATGTAATCTTCGCGCGCAGCGACGACGGCTGTTCCCCGGTCTGCTGGACCATGCGGGCGGCACCCAGAATGGTTTGAAGCGTCAGCTCGCGGCTTTGCTCCGGCGTCAGGCCACCGCGGATTCCCGCTGCGGTCATGGCCTCCATCATGTAATAGAAGTAAGCCGGGCCGCTGCCGGATATCCCGGTCAGGATGTCCATCTTCTCTTCTTCGATGACCGTCACGTGGCCAACTGCTTCGAACAAAGTCAGCACGAGCTGACGCTGTTCTTCGCTGATATTCTTCGAGAACGCAATGCCCGTGGAACCAAGCCCGATCGAAGCGGATGTATTCGGCATCGTTCTAGCAATGGGCTGCTGGTTTCCTAGCAGCGTCTGCGTCGTATAAATCGAAAGTCCGGCGATCACGGAGATGATCAATTGGTCGCTGGAAAGCTTGGGTCCCAGTTCTTTCAGCGCTTTGGCGGCATCCTTCGGTTTCATGGCCAGCACGATCACCGGCGAGGTTTTCAAAATTTCGATTTTGGCGGCCTCGTCGTTGTTGATCTGGACGCCGTACCGTTCGCTCAGTTCCAGAAGGCGCTGGGCGTTACTACGGTTCAGCATCGTAATATTCTCGGGAAGCACGACAGAACGGCTCACTAATCCTCGTACGATCGCTTCGGCCATCGAGCCTGCGCCGTAGAAGGTGATTGCTTTATCTATTAAAGGTCGGTTCTGCGGAGATTGGCACATCGTTTTGTTCCTCCTTCATGGCTTTTGGATGAATGATTTATTCGCGTATTTGACCACTACCGATAATAACATATTTGGAGGAAGTAAGCGCGGGTAACCCCATAGGTCCCCGGGCATGCAGCTTCTGGGTGCTGATCCCGATCTCGGCGCCGAAGCCGAATTCAAAGCCGTCGGTGAAGCGGGTCGAAGCGTTATGATAGACAGCCGCTGCGTCTACTTCCTGCAGGAAACGCTCCGCATGATCCTCGTTCTCCGTTACGATGCATTCGGAATGCTTCGTGCCATATACCGAAATGTGCTCGATGGCCTCATCCAGGCGGTCCACGATTTTAATGTTCAAAATGTAGTCGTTATACTCTGTCGCGTAATCCTCGGACGTTGCGACGGCAGCCCAAGGAATATATTCCAGGGTTCGCTGGCATCCGCGCAGCTCGACATTACGCTCACGGAATGCTTCGGCCAGCGAAGTCAGGTGCGATTTGGCATAATCCGCATGGACGAGCAGGGTTTCCATGGAATTGCAGACCGAAGGGCGCTGCACCTTGGCATTGATGCTGATAGCGGCGGCCATGTCCGGCCGTGCCGATGCGTCCAGGTACGTATGGCATATGCCCGCCCCGGTTTCGATGACCGGCACGGTGGCGTTCATCACGACGTTCTGGATTAGGGAGCTGCCGCCGCGCGGGATGATGACATCCAGCAGTCCGTTCAGTTTCAGCATTTCATCCACGGAGGAGCGGTTCGGGTCCTCGATAAGCTGAAGCGCTTCTTTAGACAGCGCAGTGCGTTCCATAGCTTCGTGAAGCACTTCGATGATTTTGCGGTTGGAGGAGAGGGCGGATGATCCGCCCCGCAGGACGACCGCATTACCCGTCTTCAAGCATAGTCCTGCGGCATCGACCGTCACATTGGGACGTGCTTCATATATGATGCCGATCACGCCCAGGGGAACGCGTTTCTTCACGATGTTCAGTCCGTTCGGACGATCGATCGTTTCCAAGGTGTCGCCGATCGGGTCGGGTAGCTCCACGATTTGGCGCAACCCTTCGGCAATGCCCTCGATTCTGGCTTCGTTCAGTGCCAGCCGATCCAGCAGGGAAGCAGAGGTGCCAAGCTCTTTCCCGCGCCGAAGATCCTCTGCGTTGGCTTCCATGATATCTGCCGTCCGCTGGATTAGTGCGTCGGCCATGATCAGCAGCGCCTGATTTTTCTCCTCCGTGCTCAATCTGCCAAGACGAAATGCAGCCTGCTTGGCGAGCTGAGCTTTATTGCGTACCTCACTCATGATGATTCCTCCTTCGTATAGGTGATTAAAAGATATAACTTCGGGATGCGATACGGACTATTTTAACGTAATCCATTCATCGCGGTGAATAACCTCGAGCCGATGGATCTCGCCGATAATCCCGATGACTTGGCTGCTCGGCAATCCGAGCACGGCCTGCAGCTGGTCCTCGTCGTAATTGACGATGCCTCTGCCGAGCCTTTCGTTGTCCATATTGACGACTTCCACCACATCGCCTGCATGGAAACTGCCTTCGATCCGTTTAACGCCAACGGGAAGGAGGCTGTGACCTCCGTGGATCAGCGCCTTCTCGGCACCGGGATCGACTACGATCCGACCCAGAGGCGAGGACATAAAGCCGAGCCATTGCTTCTTCACAGGCAGGGCTGACAGGTGAGTGGCAAAATACGTACCTTTGCCGCTGCGCTCCAATGCTTTCACCAGATCGCCGGGTTCGTTGGCTTTGCCGATGAAAACGGGAACGCCGCCGCGGGTGGCGATTTTGGCGGCATCGATTTTCGAGCGCATGCCGCCGGTTCCGACGCTGGAGCCGGCCCCTCCCGCCATGCTGTAAATTTCATCGGTAATGTCATGAATTTCCTCGTATTTTTTGGCATCCGGCGACTTGCGCGGATCGGCCGTGTATAAGCCGTCCGTATCGGTCAGGATGATTAATTGCTGAGCGCGGACAAGGTTGGCGACTAGTGCGGATAACGTATCGTTATCGCCGAATTTCAGCTCGTCAATCGAAACCGTGTCGTTCTCGTTAATGATGGGGATGACGCCTTGCTTCAGAAGCTCCGTAATCGTCATGTTGGCGTTGTTCATGCGTTTGCGGTTCGCAAAGTCCATTCTCGTCAACAGAATCTGGGCCGCTTTCAATTGATGGGAGGCCAGCGCATTCTGGTAGGCCCGCATGAGCAGCGCTTGGCCCAATGCAGCGGATGCTTGCTTCTCATGGAGCAGCTTGGGTCTCGTCTCGTACCCGATCTCCCTAAACCCTGCAGCGACGGCTCCGGAGGTCACGAGGAGAACTTCATGGCCGGCCTCGCGGAGCCCGGCAAGTTCCCCGGCAAAAAACGCGACCGAATCCAGATTAAGTCCGCCTTCGTCTGTCGTTAGGGAGCTGCTTCCAATCTTTACGACGATGCGCGAGAGCATCGTGATCACTTCCTTGTATTTATGATGGTAGGAATGGCTGTTACGAATCCATTTCCCTGAAAATAAAAAAACTTTCGTCCTGTATGAGAAAGGACGAAAGTTGGACTTCCGCGGTACCACCTTTATTGATGAGCGCAGCTCATCCGGCTTTGGCCCTGTAACAGAAGGCGCTGTCCTGGCAAGCCAGGCCGCTCGGGGGTAGGATTCGGAAAGGGGTCACGGCAAATTCTTTCAGCCCATGGAATTTGCTCTCTGATCATCGTGCCGCATGCTTTCGTACTGGTCCCGTCTTTGCGTTTGTTTTTGGAAACTGCATTCGATTGTTATTGCAAGAATAGCACATCGTTTTTGATTTTTCAAAAGGAATTCGGTTAGCCGAACAGGTTCAGCTTGCCAATCCGGTAGGCGGCTTCCCGCATTCGTTCCTCGCTGCTTAACAGGCCGACGCGGACATACCCCTCGCCGTGATCCCCAAAGCCTACGCCAGGTGCGACGGCCACCTTGGCCTCCTCCAGCAGCAGGTCGGCAAAGGTTACCGAGGTGTATCCCTTCGGCACGGGCAGCCAGCTAAAGAAGGAGCCGGCCGGTTTAGGGGCCTGCCACCCGATTTCGGACAGGGCACCGTAGAAGGCATCCCTTCTCGACTGGTAGCGCGACACCAGTTGGTCGACGCAGTCCTGCGACGAGGTGAGAGCCGCTGCCGCAGCCGCTTGGATGCCGCCGAACAGGCTGACATAGATATGGTCCTGCAGCATATTGATCAGCGAGATGATGTTTGGGTTCCCCAAGGCGAAGCCGACGCGCCATCCTGCCATATTGTAGGTTTTGGAGAGGGTGTAGAATTCCACGCCCACCTCCTTGGCGCCTTCCGCTTGCAGGAAGCTGACCGGACGGTCTCCGTCAAAACCGATCGCCCCGTATGCAAAGTCACTGGCTACCACGATCCCGTGTTCGGCGGCGAATGCCACCGTATCCTCGTAGAAGGATAAAGGAGCGACGGCGGATGTCGGGTTGTTCGGGTAATTCAGGAACATCAGCTTCGCTTTTTCCCGGTCTGCAGGCGATATAGCAGTATAGTCGGGGAGGAAGCGGTTATCTGCGGTTAACGGCATGAACTTCATTTGCGCGCGGGCGAGAGCAACGCCTGACCAGTAATCCGGGTAACCCGGGTCCGGGACAAGACAGACATCCCCTGGGTTCAGGAGGATTTGCGGCAGCTGCACCAGCCCGGTTTTTCCCCCGAACAGAATGGCGACTTCCGTTTCCGGATCCAGATCGACGTTATAGTCCTCCTTGTATCGATGCGCGATGGCTTCCTTCAGGAAGGAAAAGCCGGTAAAAGGCGAATATTTGTGAAACTGCGGATTGTCGGCCGCCTCCTTCAGGCTCGATACGATATGAGGCGGCGTGGGCTGATCGGGATTTCCCTGCCCGAGATTGATTACATCATGCCCTTGAGACACTTGGCGGTTTACCTTGGAGACCAGGGTCGCGAAAAATTGCGTAGGCAGCTGGGCCATGATCTCGGCCGGCTCTATGTGGAAAACGTCTGGCTTTTTGTTCATTGCAGGTTCATCACTCCGTTATCTGATTACACTCTAAATACGTCTATAATGGAAAACAATTAGGATTAATTTAACACGATTTATCAGGGGTGTATAGAGGGAAATGGGGCTAGGGTGTTGCAGCAGCGGCGCTGGAGAGGCTATGATGATGACATATAAGAGAAGGTTGAACCCCGGAAGAAGAAGCAGGCACATGCATTTCATGATCGCATGGAGACCGCCCCTGGATTCAACTCAAACAACGGGAGGCTGCAAGATGACTGGAGAAGCAAAGGCTCAGCTTCATATCGCACTTATTCAAGCTGATATTGAAATAGGCAACGTCCAGGCCAACGTGGATAACATGCTCGGCATGATGGAGAAGGCGGCAGCGGCGAACCATAAGCCGGACGTGATCGTGCTGCCGGAGATGTGGAACACCGGATATGCGCTGGACCGGATCCATGAGCTCGCCGACCCTATGGGACAAGAAACCTCTTCGATGCTGAGCGAGTTTGCTCGAAAGCACCGCATCCAAGTCGTTGGCGGTTCCGTAGCCGAACGGATCGAAGACCGGATTTATAACAGCATGTACGTCTTTAACCGGAACGGGGAGCAGATCGCCAAATATTCCAAAATCCATTTGTTCCGCCTGATGGACGAAGAGAAGTTCCTGGAAGCCGGACAGCAGACCGTAACCTTTGATCTGGAAGAAATGAAGGCGGGCGCGTCGATCTGTTACGATATCCGGTTCCCGGAATTGTCCCGCACCCTCGCGCTTGGCGGCGCTCAAGTGCTGTTCGTGCCTGCGGAATGGCCCCATCCGAGGCTGCATCATTGGAGAACGCTGCTCCTCGCCAGGGCGATCGAGAACCAAATGTATGTCGTAGCCTGCAATCGCGTAGGAACCAGCGGCGAAACGGACTTTTTCGGCCATTCCATGATCATTGACCCATGGGGCGAGATCATCGCCGAAGGGGATGAGCGGGAAACGATCGTGACAGGCACGCTGGATTGCAAGCTCACGGATGAAGTGAGAGGTCGCATACCGGTTTTTGAGGACCGTCGGCCACATTTGTATTTCCAATAGAACGCGTAGGATCCAAACCTCCAAATATGAAGTTTCATCTGGGCAGCGGCGGGTATACTATGGGTAATCCGTCTGAGAGGAGGCTTTGAATCATGGCAGAGAACAACCAATTCGACAGCCGAAACAATGAACAGGAACAAGAACAGAAAGAGCAGTTCCGCAATTTTGTTGAGAGCGTAGCCGGAGGCGGGAACGGGAAAAACGAATCGATTCAGGATCAGTCCCGTACCGCGGACGAACAGAACCGAATGATCGACCAGCATAATTTGCGCAAATAGGGTTCGGTTTATGATGAACATGGGTAATCTTTTGGCTTCCAGGTGAAAAAGAGGCACAGCCGTTGTCATTCGACGATGGCTGTGCCTCTTTGCTCTTTATTCGTATTAAACGGCATTCATTTGCGTTTATTTATCCTGAACGCCTTCTACCACAAGCTTGTCCATGACCTGCTTGAACGTGTCGATGAACGCATCCGCCGCTTTGGACAAATACCGGCCGTTTCGGTAAGCGACGACCAGCGTGCGGCTCGGCACCGGATCCGCGAGCGGCAGATACACCGGAATAAACTCGCTGCGTTTCGCACGGGCAATGAACCGGGGAACCAGCGTGATCCCCATCCCGGTAGCGACCAAAGACTGGAGGGTCTCGATGTTGCTGCTCTCGAATACAACGTTCGGCTCGAAGCCGGCCTCCCGGCATATATCGAAGGTAAGCTTCCGGAAGCCCTGACCCTTCTTGAGCACGACAAACGCTTCGTTTCGGATTTCGTCGATCGTAATGGGGCGTACGGGATCGGAGGCCGCCCGCAGCGCAAGCGGGTGCTGGGGAGGAACTGCCAAATCGATCATTTCCTCGCCGATCGGAATCCAGGACAAGGACGGCTCCGCCAAGGGCAGCGCAAGCAGGCTAAGATCCGCCTTGCCGCTGGCCGTCAGCTTCTCCAGATTCATGGAGGAGTCCTCCAAAAGGGTGATTTCGATATCCGGATATCCTTTTTTGAAAGCAGGCAAAACTCGGGGCAGCAGATGAGAGCCGGTTATCGGCATGCTGCCCACGACGACTTTCCCCTTCCGTAGCTGGGAGATGTCCGACATCTCCTGTTTCAGCTGCTCGACGGCGTCCATGATCTTCTGCGCATGCTCGACAAAGCTGGCACCGGCATGGGTAAGCTCGACGTTGCTCGTATTGCGCTGGAACAGCAGCACCCCGAGTTCTTTCTCGAGTTTGGAGAGCTGCTGGCTCAGGGAAGGCTGGGCGATATGAAGCTTCTCCGCGGCGCGCGAAAAGTTTTTGTCCGCCGCGATTTGCAGCGTATATTGCAGTTGTCTCAGTTCCATGTAAGCATCACTCCGTTATAGCTGAATCCTATTACATCTATAGATATTATATCTTGGAACAATGAAGAAGGAAATGATATATTACTATCAACGTAAAGATGATGCGTTGTAGGCCTTCCCTATAGGGATAAGGGACACACAAGCAATTATCTTCTCATGGACGTAAAGAACAATGGGGTGATTATGATGAGTAAGAAGACAATGTTCGAAAAAATTTGGGATAACCACGTGATTCATCAGGAAGAAGGCAAGCCGGGTATTCTGTATATCGACCTGCATTTGGTCCACGAGGTGACTTCCCCTCAAGCCTTCGAAGGTCTGCGTCTCAGCGGCCGCAAAGTGCGCCGCCCGGAACTTACCTTCGCCACGATGGATCACAACGTACCAACGAAAGACCGTTATAACATCACGGATCCGATTTCGAAGCAGCAAATCGACACCCTGACCAAGAACTGTCAGGATTTTGGCGTTACCCTGTATGATCTGGACACGATTGACCAAGGCGTAGTGCACGTTATGGGTCCTGAGCTTGGCTTGACGCATCCCGGCAAAACGATTGTGTGCGGCGACAGCCACACATCCACTCACGGCGCATTCGGTGCGCTGGCGTTCGGTATCGGTACGAGCGAGGTTGAGCACGTCCTGGCAACCCAATGTTTGCAGCAGGCTAAAGCGAAAACCATGGAAGTTCGTTTTGTCGGCCGCCGCAATCCCGGCGTAACGGCGAAGGACATGATCCTTGGCGTCATTGCGAAGTACGGAACCGATTTTGCAACAGGCTATGTTATCGAATATACGGGCGAAGCCATCCGCGAGTTGTCGATGGAAGAGCGCATGACGGTGTGCAACATGTCCATTGAAGGCGGAGCCAGAGCGGGCATGATCGCTCCGGATGAAACGACGTTTGAATATTTGCGCGGACGTCAATATGTTCCGCAGGGCGAAGCTTTTGATGCCGCTGTAGCAGCTTGGAAAGAGCTTGTGACAGACGAAGGCGCCGAGTTCGACGTGGTCGTTGAATTCGACGTGGAAACGCTGATCCCTCAAGTAACCTGGGGAACGAGCCCGGGAATGGGCACCGACATTTCCTCGACGGTTCCTAACCCTGCAGACTTCAAGACCGAGAACGAGCGCAAGGCAGCGGAGAAGGCGCTGGAATATATGGCGCTTGTGCCAGGGACTCCAATATCCGAGATTCCGATCGATTATGTCTTCATCGGTTCTTGCACGAATGGACGGATCGAGGATTTGCGGGCAGCAGCCGCTGTAGCGAAGGGACATAAAGTGTCCAGCAATGTGACCGCCATCGTCGTTCCGGGATCGGGCCGAGTGAAGATTCAGGCCGAAAAAGAAGGGCTCGACAAAATTTTCGTTGAGGCGGGTTTCGAATGGCGCGAAGCAGGCTGCAGTATGTGCCTTGCGATGAATCCGGATGTACTGAAGCCTGGACAGCGCTGCGCTTCCACATCCAACCGGAACTTCGAAGGTCGCCAGGGCCGCGGGGGCAGAACGCACCTCGTATCGCCGGCAATGGCAGCGGCAGCTGCGGTTAAAGGACGCTTCGTGGATGTACGTGATTGGAACTTTGCAGCCGAAGAAGTTGTGAGCTAAGAAGGACGGAGGAGAAGTTTATGCAAGCATTTACGAAATTAAACGGTATTGTCGCACCTGTCGACCGGGTGAATGTAGATACGGACGCAATTATTCCTAAACAGTTTTTGAAACGGATTGAACGCACGGGATTTGGACAGTTTCTGTTTTACGAGTGGCGGTTTGATGAAGAGGGAGGCAATATCGACAGCTTCTCGTTGAACCAGCCCCGCTACCAGGGTTCGACCATCCTGATCTCCCGTGCCAACTTTGGCTGCGGATCTTCCCGCGAGCATGCGCCTTGGGCGATTCTCGACTACGGATTCCGCGTGGTCATCGCTCCATCGTTTGCTGATATTTTCTACAATAACTGCTTCAAGAACGGAATTCTGCCGATCAAATTGTCGGAGGAGCAGGTCGAAGAGCTGTTCCAGCGGACGGAAGCGAACGAAGGCTATAAACTGAACGTGGATCTGGAGAACAAAACGATTACCGATGATCAGGGATTGCACATCGACTTCGACCTCGACGAGCACCGTCGTCAATTCCTGCTTCAAGGATTGGACGATATCGGGTTGACGCTGCAGCATGAAAGTGCAATCGATGCTTACGAGAAAAAACATGGGGAGCGCTTGTTCGCCTAATTTCGCAATCAGGCTTCAAAAGGTTACAAGATTATTAAACTTCCATTTCCTGTGTAGGAAATGGAAGTTTTTTTTGGTATTATGGAATTAATATGCAGCGGCAGCCACGATGGATCAACGTTTGATGTCAGTATTTGTCCGGAAGCATGCATACGGGAATACTGATTTACATAGTTTAAGTTTTTTTGCTAGATTTGCTTTTCAAATTCAATCATGGGATGATCGAGGTGGATTCATGAAGAAGTTAGGGTTTGTAATGGTGTTGATAGTCTTCTTGCTGGCGTTTCCGAAGAGCGGCGAGGCCAGTTCTTCAAGTGCGGCCATATTTCTTGACGGGGAACCATTGAATTTGTCTTCGGGCGTCCAGGTAGCCAACATGAAGGGCAATGTAATGATTCCGATACGCGTGGTATCCGAGAATCTCGGTTTCAAGGTAGGCTGGGAGAAGGCCAGCCAAACCGTAACGGTTGAAAATAGCGAGAAGACGGTCCGCATGGTGGTCGGCAGCCAGCAGGCAGAGCTGAACGGGGCACAGGTAGATTTGAATTTGGCGCCTGTCTTGAACGGGCCTACCACGCTTGTGCCGCTCCGGTTTGTGAGCGAGCAGATGGGGCTTGACGTGAAATGGGATAACCAATCGAAGGCTGTGTACCTTACAAGCGGCGCGCTGCCTACCACCGGAGCCGAGATTGATCCAGGTGAAGGAAGCAATCCGGGCAGTCAGACGCCCCCGCCTGCGGAATCTGGAAATAAGGGTTCATTGACGGGGCTCAGCTTTAGCGATAACCGTCTCATGATTGCAACGGAAGGCGCCGTGACGCCGAAAGTGTTCAGCATGACGGGGCCTGACCGGATTGTTATCGACCTTCCGGACACCGTCTACTCTGCTTCCTTCCTGAGCGGACATGCCGTGAACGCGCAGAATGGCGGCAATATGGAAGCTGCGGATTATTCCGACGTTACGAATATTAGATATGCCGTGTTCAGCGACAACCCGCCAACCGTGCGGATCGTATTGGATTTGACTGGACCTAAGAATTATGCGGTGACCCAGGAATCGGGCATCATCATCGTTGATCTGAACGCAGAGGGCGAAATTCTCGTACCGCCGGTGCCGCCGGTTACCGGGAATGGCAAGAAAACGGTTGTTATTGATCCCGGTCACGGTGGTATCAAGCCGGGGTCGATCAGCCTTACGGGAAAAACGGAGAAATCTTTTAATTTGGATATTTCCCTTAAGGTTGAAGCACTGCTCAAAAATGAAAAGAATATCAATGTAGTGATGACTCGCAGCGATGATTCACATCTTGAGCTCAGCGATCGCGTGAAAATCGCAAATAATTTAAAAGCAGATATTTTCGTGTCCATTCATGGAAACAGCAACGCGTCCAGCAGTCCCAGCGGTACGGAAACGTATTATACGAGAGATTCCAGCAAGTCATTGGCGGATGTGATCCATAAACATCTTGCAAAAGCGACAGGTCTCAAAGATCGTGGAGTTAAATACGGTAGCCTTCATGTTACGAGGGAAACGACGATGCCGGCTGTCCTGCTCGAGATTGGCTTTTTGAGCAACAAGGGTGACGAAGCCCAGTTGTTTAAAGACGATTTCCAAAATCGTGTTGCACAAGGTATTGTAGAGGGTATTAAAGAATATCTTAAAGTACAATAATGTGTACAAGATTTGATGTAACTTAGAGGGGGACACAAGCCATGAACAAAAAATATTGGATGACCGGATTGCTGGCGCTTCTGCTTGCATTTAGTGCCGGCTGTGGACAGAAGCCGACTGCAGCCCCCGCCGAGACGGGTCCGGATACAGAAGCAGGACAAGTACAGACGCCGCAGGACGAACCGGGCGATGACAAGGCGGCGGATGATCAGAAGCAAGGCGAAGCCGAAGCGACTACCGTGAACGCGAGCGAAGGAACAAGCACGCCGCCGGAGAAAACAGCCGCTGGAAGTACAGGTACGCCAGAGGATACGAAGGACGTGAACGCTGCGGAGGATCAAGCGAAGAAAGCGAATATTAAACTCTATTATACGGACCCGGAGATCATGGATTTGAAAGAAGCCAGCAAAGAGATCACGTACTCGGGCGAAGAGGATAAATATAAGAAGGCTTTTGAAGGTCTTCAAAAGAGCGGAGATGCCGAGTTGAATCCATTATGGTCGGATAAAATCACGCTCAAGTCACTTAAGTTCGATAACGGAGCATTAACGCTGGATATCACCAAGCCGGCAGAGGCGAATCTTGGAGCTGGAGGGGAAATGTTTGCGATTGACGCATTGCAAAAAACATTCTTCCAGTTCGAGGAAGTGCAGTCCTTAGAATTGCTTGTAGACGGTAATCAGATTGAGAGTTTAATGGGGCATGTTGAGCTGGAGCATCCTATGACTCGGAAATAGAGCAAAAGAACTACTTTTAAATTTCATATGAAGGACTAAACACCTATTTCGTTTGTCGAAATAGGTGTTTTTTTGGTAAATAGGGAACAATTTCGCAACTTTCAGTGAGTCTAAGCGTCTATAGGTTGTCAGGTAATGTCGGACAGGCCGAGTGCAGAAACGCCAATCTATGGCAAAATAATAGGATGGTAGGGGTGAAGGATGAAGAAGTTCGGTTTTTTAATGTTTCTGGTTGTCATCATGATTGCGTTTCCTAAAATGGCGGATGCGAGTTCGTACAGCGCAAGGATTTACCTGGATGGTCAACAAATCAATCTGTCATCTGGCGTGAAGGTGGAGAACAACAACGGTACCGTCATGGTCCCGATCCGTGTCATTTCCGAAAATCTCGGTTTTAACGTGAATTGGAACAAGGCAGCAAAGACGGTAACGGTTGAAGACGCCTGGCAGAAAGTGACGATGGTGATCGGAAGTCAGTATGCCGACATAAACGGCCAGCGTGTTCTAATGACGAAGGCGCCTGTTCTTCGAGGCGGAACGACCCTCGTTCCGATTCGCTTTGTAAGTGAGCAGATGGGCCTTCAAGTAAGATGGGATAACACGCAGAAGGCAGTCTATCTTACCTCGTCTTACGATGGCAGTAACCCTGGCGAAGAACCCGGCGTCGCTACGTCGACCGTGGACGGTCTCAGCTTCAGCGAAAACAGGCTGATGGTCGCCGTTACGGGCAATGCGAAGCCGAAGGTGTCGAAGCTCAGCAGTCCGGACCGTATCGTCATTGATATGGCGAACACGAATTTCTCCGAGACGTTCAGCAGCAACGCCGATTTCGATGACGTGACGAAGAGCGGCCAGATGACGGTGTCGGGTTACCCGGACGTCAAAGCCGTCCGTTACTCCCTGTATAACAGCAACCCGATGACCGTGCGGATCGTCATTGATCTGAACTATGCCAAGAACTACACCGTATCAGGCCTTGAGAACGGATCGGGCCTGTTCATTGTGGATCTGAACACGACCTCTAACCCTGCGCCGGAACCCGGTACGGGCGGAAAGAAACTCGTGGTCATTGATGCGGGTCATGGAGATCATGATCCGGGAGCAATCGGGGTAACGAAGAAGAGGGAGAAGGATTTCAACCTCGCGATGGCGCTGAAAGTTGAGAAGTTGTTGGCCAAAGAAAAAAATATCGAAGTCGTTTTGACTCGCAGTAACGATACTTTCCTCGAGCTGAAGGATCGCGCGAAGATTGCGAATGATCTGAAGGCTGATGTTTTCATATCGATACATGCTAATAGCGGCCCTTCCACTGCAAGCGGAACCGAAACGTATTATTACAATGAATCTGACAAGGCGCTGGCGAATGCCCTTCATAAAGAGATTGTGAAGGCTATGGGCTTAAAAGACCGCGGCGTGAGATACGGCAATTTCCATGTCATTCGCGAGACCAAGATGCCTGGCGCCCTGCTGGAAGTCGGGTTCCTGAGCAACAAGACCGATGAGAGCAAGCTGTTTGATCCGGCAACGCAGGATCGGGTAGCCGAGGCAATTGTCAGAGGCATCAAAAATTATTTGAAGGTTGATTAACGATACGACAGTGATCGTGATTGCAGGAGGTGGCTATTTTGAATAAAAAAATTTGGGCAGTCGGACTATTGGCAGCCGTTATGCTGATTGGTGCCGGTTGCGGGCAGAAACCCGGAGCAGCACCGGACGATACGCCGGGGCAAGAGACACCTGCACCTGATGATCAGACAGGACAGAGCAATGGGGGAACATCGAACGGATCCGGTGGCACGTCAACAGGGAACGGCGGCAATGAAGCGACAGCGCCGGAAGCCAAAACGGAGAGCATCAAAGCCTATTATACGGACCCGGATTTGATGGAGCTGGTTGAAGGCTCAGCAGAGATTTCGTATAAGGATGATCAGGAAAAATACGAAGCTGCATATCAAGCATTGCAAAAGAGCGATAAGGCCGATATGGTTCCCCTGTGGGAGAAAATCGGGCTGAATTCGTTAAAGTTCGAAAACGGCGCTCTGACGCTCGACGTGACGGTCCCTGACGAAGCCAACTTGGGTGCAGGCGGCGAGTCGTTTGCCGTCGATGCCATCAAGAAAACGTTCTTCCAGTTTGACGAAGTAAAATCACTTCAAATTCTGGTCGATGGTCAGCAGACCGAATCGTTGATGGGGCATGTCGATTTGGAAAATCCAATGACTCGGTAATGATGGTTGAAGGAGATCACGATCTGCTGTCGAATATTAGTATATGATGAAGCAGTAGTAATTGAGAGGGGAAAGAAAATGGTACTTAGACACAGCAAACATGTTCATTCCAAAAAAGTGGTCTCCGCCGTCATGGCCGGACTTATAGCATTCGGAGGCGGAGCTTCGATCGTCTCGGCAGATGAAGAAGCAGCAAATGCGACAACGGCAAATGCACCCCAAACGGCCATTAACGTATTCAGCGACGTGAATGCCGGTTATTGGGGAGAAAAGTACATTTATCAATTAGCAGCACAGGGGATCGTGACCGGGAATAACGGAAAGTTTCGTCCGAACGATCCTGTAACGCAGCAGGAAGCTGTAACGATGGCGATCCGGTTCTTAAGCATGCAGGATCAATTAAGCAGCGGCGCTGCGACATTACCGACAAATGTTAAAGTGAACGATTATTTTACGAAGTATGTTGAACTGGCTTTTCAGCAAAACCTGCTCGACAAGCAAAAAGAATCCGGATACACGGACGAGAAAGTCATTTGGGGCGCGCAGAAAGCATCCCGGGAATGGATAACCGAAGTGCTTGTCCGTTCCATTGGACGTACCGCGGAGGCCAATGCCGCCAAAAATAAAGCGACAGGCTTTGCGGACAACGCCAAGATATCCCCGGAACGTTTGGGATACGTTAATGTGGCGGTTGAGCTGGGCCTTGCCAAAGGCGTGAACGGAAACAAATTCGATCCGCAAGGGGCGGTTACCCGTGCCCAGCTTGCAACGTTCTTCAGCCGGGCTCAAGCGTACATTACCACGAATTACGAGAACCAATACAAAGGCTCCATCGCTTCGATTGAGAACGGCAAACTGGAGCTGTATGCCGACGGCAAGCTGAATTCATTCAAGCTGGATTCTTCCACAGCTTATTTTGCGTCCGATTCGGAGAAAAGATTGCAGTTTTCGGACATCAATCCATACACGCAAGCGGTGGTCGTCGCGAATAACGGAACGGCTGCTTACGTGGAAATTACGGATCCAACCCAGCAGGTGGAGCGGTTTGACCGCACGTATGCCCGTTTGTCTCCGAACAACGTGATTTGGCTTGATACAGGCAGTACATTTGAAGAGCTGAGTTACGAGCCAAGCACGGTTTTCCTCGACCAGAACGGCATCCAAATCGATCCGAAGACGCTTGCTGCGGGCAGCTTGCTTACCATTGAGCGCGAAACCTACAGCCCGCAGAAGAAAATCGTGTCGATCCGCGTGAAGAGCGGCTTGGTGAACAAGACCGGAGCGGGCGTCGTCCAAAACGTGGATACGGCGAACAAAAGAGTAACCCTTAAGGACAGCACCGGTTATGAGGACACGTACACGTGGGATGATGCTACCGTCATTCGCTATCAGAATCAAATTCTGTCTCCGGCGGAGCTGAAGAATGGTTATACCGTGAATTTCACGGTAAAAAACAGCATTCTTCAATCGGTGGAAGTCACGCAAAGCGTCGACCGTACGGTACAGGCGATGCTGTATTCAGTTGAAGAAAACGGAAAAACCATCACGTATAAGCGCAGCGGAAGCACGCAGCTCGAAACGAAGTTTCTGGCGGAGAAGCCGGAAATTATTATGAGTGGCGTGGCGAAGCCCGTCTTGTCCGATTTGCTCGCGGACGCCGTATCCGGCGATCAAGTGACGCTGACCATCAATGGCGAGGAAAAAATCACGAAGATCGAAGTAACGGGCCGTCAAATGGAACAGCTGGATGCCGTCACTATTGTCAATTACGATGCGAAGACGCACTGGCTGACCGTCAAGGATGTTAACAATCAGCCTCGCGTCATCATCCTGGATGATAAGACGAAGCTGGAATCGAGCAACGGAACAACGCTGGATAAAGTGGAGCCGCTGCTTGGAGCAGGACGCAAGGTCAGCGTATCGCTCATTGGTACCCGAGCACTTTCACTGGAAGTGGTTTATAAAGTTGAAGGTAAAATCAACAGCATTAACACAGCCAAGAAAGTGATATCGATTGTGGCCGCCAACGGAAAAGTAGAGGAAATTCCATACAACAGCACGCTGCTTGTAGAAATCTTCGGCAAATCGAACGCTTCCCTGGCGGATGTGCGTGTCGGCGACGAGGTTTCGGCGCAGCTGTCGACCAACCAGGACTACTTGCAGAGCCTGAAGCTTAAGACATCCGCGCAGTTCGAGGTCGTATTCACCGAACCGACGAAAAACCGCATTCGAGTGAAAGCGAATGGCGCTACAAGCGATATTTATACGGACAAAGCAACATTGACCGGCGATAGCGGACAAGCGATCCTGCTTGCAGACCTGCGTCCCGGAACTCTCGTTAATATTACGCTTCAAGGCTTAACGGCTGTTTCGGTTGCCGAAGTCAAATTGACGCTTGGCGAAGTCACCAGCTTGGATGCTTCGGGCAATGTATTGACCGTGAAAGATCATTCGGGCAACAGCCAGACCCTAGGCGTAAGCGGCGGCGTCAAGGTCGTCAAGAATGGTTCGACGGCTTCGAACTTAAGCACGTTGACGCAGGGAGATCGCGTTGAGATTCGAAAAGACATTCAAGGCGTAACGATCATCCAAGTGCTGGAGAAGATCGAGCGTGCGTTCTGGCAGGCGAACAACACCGAAATTCAAGTGAAACGCAAATCGATTAACGATAATTACCGATTTACGTTATCCGATAAAGTATTTGTTCATCAAGGTGACACTACTTTGTCCGTGCAATCCCTTAAGGAAAATGATAATATTGTACTGTACTTAAACAACGGTGTCGTTGTTGAGATCGTAAAACAGTAAATTATCGACCTGGGATTGCTCGAGAAACACCGTCTTGATGCGGGGATTTCCGCATCAAGATTTTTTTTTGCAGGAGGGAAATCATATGAATGCGGCAACGGTACGGCATATTTTGGACACGATGGAGAGCATGTTTCCGGATGCACATTGCGAACTGAATCACAGCAATGCGTTTGAGCTGACCATCGCCGTGCTGCTGTCTGCCCAGTGCACGGATGAAACGGTTAATAAAGTAACAAAGGATCTGTTTCAGAAATACAAAACGCCTTTGGATTACGTATCGGTACCGATCGAGGAGCTTGAGCAGGATATCAGACGGATCGGGTTATACCGGAACAAGGCCAAGCATATTCAGAACTTGTGCAGGATTCTGATCGAACAGTATGGCGGGGAAGTACCGGAAGCTCATGACGAGCTCGTCAAATTACCCGGGGTTGGACGCAAGACGGCCAATGTCGTCGTTTCCAACGCCTTTGGCGTGCCTGCCATTGCGGTGGATACGCATGTGGAGCGGGTATCCAAACGGCTCGGACTGGCTGCTTGGAAAGATTCCGTGCTGGAAGTGGAGAAAAAGCTGATGAAGCGGGTGCCGCGTGAAGAATGGACGATGACGCATCATCGGATCATTTTTTTCGGAAGGTACCACTGTAAAGCTCAAAATCCGCAATGCCCGGTATGCCCGCTGCTGGATGTTTGCCGCGAAGGAAAGAAACGTATGAAAACCTTAGCAGTCAGGAAGAATAAGGAACAACCGTAACACCAGCAAGAAACAGACAAAAAAAGAAACGGTTCATCTGATTCGGGAGAACACCGGACTTTGACAGCCGGCGAATGGGCATCATTGCAAGCAAGCCAGCGCGCTTGCCTTTGTCTCCGGATTTCTATTTCGGCCGCACGGGCGAATGGAAATCTGGAAACAATTGTGACCGAATTGAAATGCCGGATATTCGCAAGGTGAAAAAGGAATGCACCCCGGATCAGCAGGAGCTAAATTTAAAAGAGGATGGGATTACACATGAAATGCATCTCTGTTTACACCGACAATTTTGAATTGTTCTCGGATATTTTTGAACATGTGGTGGAGAGCCAGAGCCAACTGAGCGAGAATGAAGAGCAGGAAGTGGAAGGCGTGACGTTCAGCCACTCCGGGGATGCTCCCGAGCATTATTTGGAGCGCATGTCTCAGAAGCCGGAAGTGGTTGTGATGCGCGATAAGTCTCGCGGTTTAACCATTTTGCAGCACGGAAACGTGTTCGAAATTTTGATTCCGGCCGAAGAGAACACCGTCGTATCTTAAGTTCTTCAAATTTGATGTTTTAAAAAATGAGATGTTGAACCCATGGCAGGCAAGGAAGCGATTCTTCCTTGACCTGCCATTTTGCATAGAGCGGGGCAAACGGCGAACATGAAATGATTCCTTTACGGCGCAAGCGGTGATAAAATAAAATGATGTGAACAGATGGTGTCAGAGATGAGAGATCAATGGACAGGAGCGAGAAATGACATTGAAGTTGATGACAGATGAAATCGGATACAGCATGACGGAATTAAATAGAGTCCGGGACCGTTTTTTGGACTGGAATGACGAGTCTTCCTCCGCATTGACCGAGGATTTGATACGCAAGGGTACTGGCGGCGAGCTGACGCTTGCCTTCTGCGGTCATTTTTCAGCTGGGAAGTCAAGCATGATCAATGCGCTTTGCGGCAAAAAGGTGCTGCCCTCGGGTCCGGTACCGACGAGTGCCAATGTGGTCACGATTCGAAGCGGGGAGCCCCGGGCATTAATTCACCGGACTGTCGCGGACCATGGGGAGCCGATCAAGGTAACGATCGACGAACTCGCGGAATACTGCAAGGAGGGCCGGGAGTATTCCGCGATTGAAGTGTGGGATGACGTGCCGCTGCTTGGCGCGGACGGAGTGTTGATGGATACCCCCGGCGTCGATTCGACCGACGACGGGCATCGGCTTGCCACCCATTCCGCACTGCATATGGCGGACATCGTGTTTTACGTCATGGATTACAATCATGTGCAGTCGGAGAGCAATCTGATGTTTGCCAAGAGCCTGTCGGATTGGGGGAAGCCGCTGTATTTGATCGTGAATCAGATCGACAAGCATCGTGATGACGAGCTGACGCTGTCTTCTTACCTGAACGACGTCAAGAAGGCGTTCGCCCAGTGGAAGATCACGTACAAAGGGTTGTTATGCACCTCGCTTAAAGTACAGGACCATCCCTATAATCAATGGGAGACGCTGAAGTCTTTGATCGCCGAACTGATATCCCGGAAGGAGCCGCTGCTGCGCCATAGCGTTTCCTGCTCCATTCGTCATGCTGCGGATCAGCATGTGGAAGCCTATACCCGCAGTCATCAGGAGGAGAAGGAACGGCTGCTGGAGGAAATGGGCGGCGAGGAGGCTGCAGCGGCGCTGCAAGCACGCTTGCATGAGCTGGAAGAACAAAAAAGAACCGTAGCGGGGCTGCCGGAATCGATTCGCGCAGAACTCCGAAAGGAAGCCGATAAGCTGCTGGCCAATGCCAATCTAACGCCGGCGGATGTTCGGGATTTAAGCCTGTCCTTCCTGGAGAGCCGAAAATCCGGCTTTAAGGTCGGGTTCCTCTTCTCGGGCGGCAAGACGGAGGAAGAGCGCCGTCGCCGTCTAGAGGCCTTCCATCATCGTTTGGAGGAACAGACCTCTTCGCAGGTTGACTGGCATCTGCGTTCGCTGTTCCGCAATAGCGTCGAGCAGCATGCGGAATGGAATGCCGAATGGGAACGTTTGATGGACGACGAACTTCCGGGCGTGCGGGAAGATATGATTACGCGAACCGTGAATCCGGAAGCAACGGTGTCGGGCGAATATGTATTGAACTATAACCGGGAGCTGGCCGAGGAAATCAAGGGGAGCTACCGCATGGCCGTGTTGGTGCTTGCCGATCGGCTGAAGGCGGCATTGACGGACGCTGCGGCCGTCCGTCTGCAGGAGCTGGAGCGCCAGGGCGCCGAGCTCCGGGCGCAATCCGCGGCTTCCGCCAGCTACGCAGCCCTGCAGCAGGCGGAAGCCGCCCGCGCGGCCGAGCTGGCAGAGCTGCTCCCGCCGCGCACCTCCCTCACCCCCGGCCTTCTGCCGGAGGTGAGGGAGCCGGAGGGGCAGCCTGCGCATGCGGCTGCCCAGGGCAGCGCCCCGGCGGCGCAGCCGGGGCAAGGGCGCACGGCGCCCCGGGCCGCCGCTGCGCAGGCGGCGGCACCGCAGCGGCGCCAGCGGCTTGAGGCCGCGGCAGCCGAGCTGCGCGCAGCGGCGGCCCTGCTGGCGCCGCACCCCGCGCTGGCGTCGGCCGCGCGGGATCTGACCGCCCGCGCGGATGCGCTTGCGGGCGGCTCGTTCACTCTGGCGCTGTTCGGAGCGTTCAGCGCCGGAAAGTCCTCCTTCGCCAATGCGCTGCTGGGCGAGTCGGTCCTGCCGGTATCGCCGCATCCGACAACGGCGGCGGTGAACCGCATATTGGCACCGGCCGAAGGAAGATCTCATGGTACCGCAGACGTGCGTATGAAGAGCCGCGATATGTGGTGGGACGATTTGAAGTATTCCTTCGGCGTGCTGGGTCTCCAAGAACCGAATCCGGCCAATTGGCGGAGCGTGGCCGACGGTTTGAATCCGGCCGGAATTCACCCGGCGGGACTGCCGCATTACGGATTCCTGAAGGCCGCCGCCTCCGGCTGGGATGAGATGGAGTCCAGGCTCGGCACCACGGAAACGGTAGAACTGGCCGAATATCGGGGATACGTGGCGGACGAAACCAAATCCTGTTTTGTCGACGGGATCGATCTGTATTACAGCTGTCCGATGACGGAGCAAGGGATCGTGCTGGTGGATACGCCGGGAGCGGATTCCCTGCATGCCCGGCACACCGGCGTCACCTTCAACTATATTAAGAATGCGGATGCCATTGTTTACGTAACGTATTACAACCATGCCTTCTCCAAAGCGGACCGGCAATTCCTGTCCCAGCTGGGCCGGGTCAAAGACAGCTTTGCCCTGGATAAAATGTTCTTTATCGTCAATGCGGCTGATCTAGCTCAGTCCGAAGACGAGCTGAATGAGGTGGTGAAGCATGTGCGCACCAATCTTACAGCCAGCGGCGTAGGCAGCCCGCATATCTTCCCCGTCTCCAGTCTGGCTGCGCTGGACAGTAAACGGCAAGGGGACGAGGAGAAATTGCAGTCATCGGGATTCCCTGTTTTCGAAGAAGCGCTGGGCCGATTTGCGGTGGAAGAGCTGCCAAGGCTGTCCCAGCGTGCCGGTTATGATGAGATCGCTTCTGTAAGGGACCGTATCCGGGGGTGGGCTGAAATGGCCGCTCAGGATGAGACCACGCGCAAGCGGAAAATCGGGGAGCTGGAAGAGGTGCAAAACCAAGCCATGGCCCGCCTTAACGCTTTGGCGGAGCAGGAAATGGCCCGCGACATCGGTCAAGAAAGCAGCGAGCTGCTGTTTCACGTGCGGCAGCGGCTGGATTATGCCATGAACCGCTTTTTCCAGGAGTCGTTTAATCCTTCCGTGCTTCGGGAGGATGCAGGCCATTTGAAATCGGCATTTGCGGCTTGCGGGCGTGATTTGATGCGGACGATGTCCGTAGAGCTGGATCAGGAATTATGGGCCACCACGCTTCGTTTGGAGACGGCCGGTCGCAAATTAACCGAAGCTGCGGCATTTAAGGCCGCAGCCGATATCAACGGCATGGCCGAGGGTCTGTCACTGGCCATACGCCGGGATCCGGACTGGGCACCGCCGGAGCTGGAAGAAACGGAGCTGCAAATCCAAGGGGAATGGTTAACCTTCTGGTCGACCTTTAAGAATCCCAAACATTTCTTTGAGGGCGGCGGAAGTTCCAAGCTGCGCGAAGCGGCTGAGCCGAAAGTGAAGGAAGCCGTGGCGGGTGTGGTCGGCCTGCGGGAAGAGCAGCTGACGGACCACTATGTTCGAATGAGCGAACGTTCACTGCAGCATCATGTATCCGCTTTGGAGGAACAGCTGAAGGAATCCATGGCTGCCATACTGGGTTCGCTGCAGGACGGCCAGTCTCCGTTGATGTGGCGTCAACTGGCGGATGATTTGGAAACCATGATGAAGTCAGCGCAGTAAAGACGGAACATTCCCGTCAGCATGAAGCAAGAGTTGCAATAGAATAGCAGCATGAGTGCAGACTTCCGGTAAGGCCCGTTCCCTTTTTACCGGATGAATGAACGCCAATCACATGTTGAACCATCGAAAGACGTCCCATATGCCATCCGTGGCGGGGCGTCTTTCGTCCTATTATTATCGATGGACCGCTCTTCTGATGAAAGCGGCACAGGACGATATGGCATATTTTTATCCGCTGCAGCGAACGTGAATAGGATGAAACCAGCTTAGGATATTACCCTTTTTCAAGCATGTTCAAAAAAGTCGAAAATAGCGGATAAAGCCTAACGGTTGAAGGGACTGACAATGTGATTATATCCCCTAGTAATGATGAGAATTCCCGATGATTTCATCATGAAACAATGATAAGTTATACTATTTGCCCCCTTTAGGTCCTTTTGGCTCATTTATGACGGTTTTCTCTCTTTGCCGCGGGTTCGGGTCGATGATAAACTTCATAAATGCTACATAACCTGAACGTAAAAAATCCAAAGGAGGATAAACATGAATGTTCTTAGGCAACTGCAGGGCTTCTTTTGGGAGAAACGAAGTTATCTTTTTCTTTCCATTCTGTGTCTGGCGATTGCAACCGCTTTAGGTCTTGTCTATCCGCAGCTGTTAAAAGTGCTGATTGACGATGCAATCAAGCTGGAGAATTACGGCATCGTACCACAGCTGGCACTCACCGTGCTGGGCGTGGTCATCCTTAAAGCTTTCATGCAGTTTTTGCATGGATTCTTTGGAGGGAGGCTGGGGAATTACCTGGCTTACTCGTTGCGAAACGCCTGCTATGAAAAGTTGCAATTTCTATCGTTCCGCTATTACGACACGGCTCGGACAGGGGATTTGATGTCGCGGCTGACGGGGGATTTGGAAGCAATCCGGATGTTTATCGGCTTCGGTTTTGCCCAACTCCTCAACCTCGTACTGATGGTGACTTTCGGTTCCATCATGATGTTCACCATCAGCTGGAAATTGACGCTGGTTACTTTGGTAGCGATGCCATTTCTGGTGTTCGCAGCTCTGAAATTCGAGTCCAAGATCCATCCGGCGTTCCAGGAGATGCGCCTGGCGCTCAGTTCGCTGACTACCGCGGTGCAGGAGAATATTACGGGTGTTCGTACCGTTAAATCCTTTGCTCGCGAGCCTCACGAAGTGGAGAAATTCTCCGAACGGAATGAGCGTTACAAAACCAATCAGATATTCGCCTCTTCCCTGTGGGCCCGTTATTTCCCGATGATGGAGCTCTTTGCGAATGTCAGCGTCGTCATTTTGCTTGCCGTCGGGGGCGCCATGGTTATCCAAGGTTCGATGACGGTAGGGGAACTGGCAGCATTCTTCACTTTAATTTGGTACATAATCGGACCTCTTTGGGGGATCGGGTTCCACATTAACAACTATACGCAGTCGAAGGCTTCGGGTGAACGGGTGCTGGAGCTGTTGAATCAGCCCATTGATGTCGAAGACCGTGAGCGTGCGGTAGATTTGGTGCCAAGCCAGGTGAAGGGTCATGTCGTGTTCGACAATGTCACCTTTGCTTACGGCAACAAGATGGCTGCTGTCAAAGATATCAATCTGGATGCTCGTCCCGGCTCCGTGATCGGTTTGCTGGGGGGAACAGGTTCGGGGAAGTCAACCATTATCCAGCTCTTGATGCATGCCTATAACGTGAATCAGGGCAGCATCAAATTAGACGGCGTGAACATCAACGATATTAAGGTACGGAGTCTGCGCAGCCAGATTGCAACGGTCTTCCAAGAGACCTTCCTGTTCTCGTCCAGCATCCGCAACAATATTTCTTACGGGATGAAGGACGTTAGCATGGATGAAATCATTCGGGTAGCCAAGCTGGCCAAGGCTCATGACTTCATTATGGAAATGAAGGATGGCTACGATACCATTGTCGGTGAACGGGGGATGGGTCTTTCCGGCGGACAGAAGCAGCGGATCGCGATTGCCCGTGCCCTTCTGAAGGACCCGAAAATCCTGATCCTGGATGATGCCACCAGCGCAGTGGACATGGAAACAGAGCATGAAATCCAATCCGGTTTCCAAGAAGTCATGAACGGCAGAACGACCTTTATTATCGCTCACCGTATTTCCTCCTTGCGTCATGCGGATGAAATTCTCGTTCTGGATGAAGGTAGAGTCGTGCAGCGCGGCAAGCATAACGATTTGATTGCGGTGCCGGGACCTTACCAGGATGTGTACAAAATACAATATGCGGACCTGATTGCGAAGCAAGCTCAAGCAGGAGGTACGCCAGGGCAGGTGCAAGCATGAACGCCAATGTAAATACTGAACCGCATCAGAAGCAAAAGATTCCGAGGCCGCGGAAGCCTTCGGAAGAAACCAATGAACGTTTTGTATACAAGGACGACGATGTCATCGAGAAGCCGTTTAACTGGACGCAGCTGACGCGTCTGATCTCGTATATGAAACCATATGCCAAACAGATCCTCCCGTTGATCGGCCTCATGATGATTATCGGCACGATTACGAAGCTTGCCATTCCGTTCCTGACGAGCTTGGCTATTGACCAGGCCATTGACCCGAAGGAAGGAAATCCGAGCCTGACCCTGCTGTATCAGATTACGATCGCCGTTCTGGCGATGTATATCATTCAATGGGTAGCCGGGATATTCCGGATCAAGTTTACGAATATCATCGGTCAGCGGGTTATCTATGACCTGCGCGCCGATTTGTTCCAGCATATACAGCGCCTATCCTTTAATTTCTTTGACAAGCGTCCGGCGGGATCCGTGCTGGTTCGCGTTACGAACGATGTCAACTCCCTGCAGGATTTGTTTACGAACGGGGTTGTCAATCTGATCATCGACTGCGTGCAGCTGGTCGGTATCGTTGTCATCCTGCTGTTGATTAACTGGAAGCTTGGCCTGGCCGTGATCGTGACGGTACCGATCATGTTCTTTATCTCTACGAAACTCCGTGTGCGCATCCGGCGCGCATGGCAGGAAGTGCGGATCCGGAATTCGCGGATTAACTCCCACTTGAACGAATCCATTCAGGGGATCCGGGTTACGCAGGCCTACACGCAGGAAGAAGAGAACATGAAATTCTTCGATAACATGAACCTGGACAGCAAAAAGTCCTGGGATAGGGCGTCGGCCATGAACCAAGGGTTTGGGCCTCTTATCGAGATTACCGGGGGTTTCGGTTCCCTGATCTTGTTCTGGCTTGGTGCCGTATTGATTCAGCAAGGCGAGCTCACGATCGGTCTGTTGATTGCCTTTACCCAATATGTCGGGAACTTCTGGGAGCCGATCAACCGGCTTGGCCAAATGTATAACCAATTGCTAGTCGCAATGGCTTCATCCGAACGCATATTTGAGTTCATTGACGAGAAGCCGAGCATTGATGATCAGCCTGGCGCGAAGAAATTGCCGACCATTAAAGGGGACATCAAGCTGGAGAATGTGGTGTTTGAATACGAAAAAGGACGCCAGGCTCTCAAAGGCATCAATCTGGACGTGAAGGCAGGCCAGTCGATTGCGCTGGTGGGGCATACCGGATCAGGCAAGAGTACCATCATTAATCTGCTCAGCCGTTTTTATGATATTACGGACGGCAAATTAACCATCGACGGGTACGATATCCAATCGGTCACGGTGGAAAGCCTGCGAAATCAGATCGGCATCGTGCTGCAGGATACCTTCATATTCTCGGGTACGATTCGGGATAATATCCGCTTTGGCCGCCTGGATGCGACCAATGAGGAGATTGAAGACGTGGCCAAGGCTGTGGGCGCCCATGAGTTTATAGTCCAGATGCCGGGCGGCTACGATACCGAGGTCGAGGAACGCGGTAACATGCTGTCCATGGGGCAGCGGCAGCTGCTATCCTTTGCGAGGGCGCTCCTTGCGGATCCGCGCATTTTGATTCTGGATGAAGCAACGGCAAGTATCGATACCGAGACGGAATTAAAAATCCAGAGTGCCCTTAAAGTGCTGCTTCAGGGACGTACCTCCTTCATCGTGGCGCACCGTTTGTCAACGATCCGTCATGCCGATCATATCGTCGTGCTGGATCACGGGAAGATCATCGAAGAAGGAAATCACGACCAGCTTATGCAGAAGCAGGGGACATATCATGGGCTGATCGAAGCACAATACCGATTTTTGTAAAAACGGCTTAACAAAGGTTTAACAAAACGGACACAAATGTAAAAAAAATGTCGCTTGATACTTGCAATCTTCTTCATAAACTTACAAAATAGAAGTAGAGTTTACTCAGAATTCATAGAAGAAGGGAAGCATGAGGGTATAATGAGCATCGAAAGCGTAATTTCTGCGCCTGCACTGCTGATTCGAAACTTTGAGAAGAATGATTTGGAAGCTGTCACATCCTTGATGCGAGAACTGAATTATCCGACCACGCTCAACGTCATGCGTGAACGGATGGAGTCCATGAACGACAACCCGTTATACGGCAACCTGGTTGCCGAGGTTGATGGAGACGTCGTCGGCATGATCATGCTTCGTCAAGTCAAATCCTTCACTATGACCGAACCGGTCACTCAAATTACTTCGGTTATTGTAACCTCAAGCTACCGCGGCCAAGGAATTGGCAAACGACTGATTCGCGGTGCAGAGACATGGGGAAGACAGCATGGTAGCCACCTCTTGTTTCTCACAAGCGGCAACCGGGAAGAACTTGCTCCCGCACATGCATTTTATGAACATATTGGATTTGAAAAGGCTGGTTACCAGTTCAGCAAAAAGCTGTAGCCTGGGCCTTTTCATTAACCCACCCCGTTTTCGGGGTGGGTTTTTTCTTGTTTTGACCTAGATTCTATGGAAGTTTAGAAGATTTTACCCGCTTATCAAAGATACAAGGAAGTCATTCGTTCAGGACCGGTATTGGTTTCTGGGGCCCTGAGCATAAAGTAGGAATTCAAAGGACTCCTTTCCAACAATTGTAGGATTGCCGAAGGTATCAAATGTGTTACAATGTGTTCGTACCTGATTACAAAAATGTAACCAATGCCTGACCGTCCCACACCCTTCAAGTTCAACATCTTAGAACGGCGGTCAAGCAAACTCTACAACTATGAGCATAGGAGATGAGTATTCATGAACAACCATTGGATAAAGAAGATCGCAGGCGGCAGCATCGCGGCTGTATTGGCGGTCGGCATCATGCTGCCGACAACGGCTTCGGCTGCACCTGCTGATAGCAATAATTATGTAAACTGGCAACAAAAGATCCAGAAATTCCTGGAGAGCCAAGGCTTGGAGTCGCAGTTTAAATGGGTGGTCGTCCAACAACCGCAAACGGAAAAGCCTCAGGCGGATAAGCCGGCTGAGACACCTCAAACAAGCAAGCCTGAGACCAGCAAACCGGAAGCAAGCAAACCAGAAGCAAGCAAGCCAGAAGCAAGCAAGCCATCTACGACTCCGTCCCAGCCTTCCGAATCTGCGGGCACAACGGAGCAATCGAATTTTGCTTCCGAAGTTGTCAACTTGGTGAACCAAGAGCGTTCGAAAGCTGGCCTGAAGCCGCTCACGGTGCATGCCAAGCTGACAACGGTAGCACTGGACAAAGCGAAGGACATGAGCAATAACAATTATTTCAGCCACACTTCGCCAACGCACGGCTCTCCATTCGACATGATGAAGGCTTACGGCATTTCTTACGGCTATGCCGGCGAGAATATCGCTAAAGGACAGCGCACGCCGCAGGAAGTCATGAACTCCTGGATGAACAGCCAAGGTCACCGCGAAAATATCCTGTCTCCTAATTTCACCATGATCGGTGTGGGATATTACAACGGATACTGGGTTCAAGAATTCATCAGCCAATAAGCACGGATCTTGTTTCACATGATAGGGCTGCCCCGGGCGCGCAGAAAACTGCGTCCGGGGCAGTCTTCTTTGCGTGTTTTGATTTGCAAATTTTTTATAGAAGTCTTAAGGTAATGTACATGAGGATTTTTTGTAGGGGGAATGTCATGAAGTCATCTGCATGGATATGGCGTATCACGGCCTCCGTGTCGATTATCGTAACGATTGTGCTTATATTCGGTTTCGTGTATGCGTTTAAGGATATTAATGATCCTCAAGGGCAGCCTTTGCTCACCGGCGGCGAATTCGCCGCGCCAGGCCAAGAGACTGCGCCGCCGAAGCCGGAACGGGCTCCGGAAGCGGTTCTGCCCAATGATCTGAAAGTGACGGCGATCGGAGACTCGCTTGCCAAGGGAACGGGGGACAGTAGCGGGGGCGGTTTTGTCCGCCGAAGCGTCGAACAATTGAACGGCGATGGACGAACGGCCAGCCTGCTGGCCAATCTGGCGATAAACGGAATGACCACCGAGGGACTTCTCCCTAAGCTGGACGACAAGGGAATACAGTATGCCTTGAAGGAAGCCAACGTCATTATGCTGTCTATCGGAGGCAATGATATCTTTCAAGGAAGCGGGCTGATGGAGGGGGCGGCGGATGCCGGCGAGCTGGAGCTCGATCCAGCCATGCTGATGGGCGCATTGCCGCAGGCCTCCGAACGCTTGCAGACGATTCTTGAGAAGATTCGGGACATTAATCCGGATGCCCGAATTGTTTATATCGGCTTGTATCATCCCTTTTCCGATTTGGAAGAATTGCTGATACCCGGCAATGTCGTGGTCTCAGCATGGAATCATGCGGTCATGGAGCTTGTAAACCGCGATCCCAATATGACGCTTGTCCCGACATTCGATCTGTTTCAGCATAAGCTCGGCGAGTATCTGTCCACGGACCATTTTCATCCGAACGGGGCAGGATATCAGGCCATCGCGGATCGAATTGTAGAAGGTATGCTGTAGCATGAAGAGGATGTCAGGTGGGGAGATGGAAATCGATGAATGAACAAGCGCAGGAAATCGTACTATCCGTCCAGCATGTAAAAAAGAAAATCGGTCGAAAATGGATTATACAAGATGTGTCGTTCGATGTGCGCGCGGGCGAAATATTCGGGTTCCTGGGGCCGAACGGGGCAGGAAAAACAACCACGATCCGAATGCTTGTGGATTTGATCAAGCCGTCATCCGGCAGGATCGAGGTCTGCGGTTACGATGTGAACCGCCAGCAGGAGCAGGCGCTGCGCTATATTGGATCCATCGTGGAGAATCCGGAGATGTATTCGTATTTGACCGGATGGGAAAATCTAGAGCATTTTGCGAGAATGCAGCCCGGCATTGACGATCAGCGGATACAGGAAGTTGTGGATACGGTCAGGCTTGATCGAAGAATCCATGACAAGGTAAGCACTTATTCACTTGGCATGCGGCAGCGTTTGGGGATCGCCCAGGCCTTGCTCGGCAGGCCGAGGCTGCTCATTCTGGACGAGCCGACGAACGGTCTTGACCCGAAGGGAATCAAAGAAATGCGGCAGTTCATCCATCAGTTGGCCGAGGAGGGCTTGGCCGTATTTGTTTCCAGCCATCTGCTGAGCGAAATCCAGCTGTTATGTGATCGGGTAGCCATCATCAGCAGCGGAAGGGTGCTTGCGGTCGGCGAGGTCGATGAATTGATTGCCGGCAGCAGCGATCATGTCATCTGGGATCTGAATCCCGCCGTGCAGGGCAAACGAATTCTGCAGAAGCTGGATTATTGCGAGATCGTGGACCGCCCGGAGGATGTGCTTGACGATAATGTACTGGCAGGCATGTCACCGGATGCCGTTGTGACCCGTATGCATGCAGCACATACATCAAGGGCTGTGGAAAGGCTGGTTGGCGCTGGCGTGCAGGTCCGGGAGGTTCATCGGATCAATCCTACGCTGGAGCAGCTGTTCCTGCAGATGACGGAGGGTGAGAGCATTGAGTAATCTGTTGCCCCTGATCAAGAACGAATGCATCAAAATTATCAAGCGTAAGCGGTTTTATGTGGTTCTTCTGGTTCTCCTCGTCCTAGTGCCCATGTTTACATACGCCCAAATGAAGTCCGCAGAACGTAGCCGGGAGAAGTTTAACAGCGACTGGCGGCTTGAGCTTCAGCAGCGGATCACGGATAATGAGAATTCGCTTAGCAGCGACAGGGTGCCGGATGAATGGAAACGATATCGGCAAATCTTTATTCAGCAGATGCAGTATTATTTGCAGCATGATGTGAATCCTAATCAACCAAACGGGGTAACGTTCACGCGGGAATTTCTGAACAATGCAATATCCTTGTTTATCCCGCTGCTCATCATGGCCATTGCTTCGGATATCGTTTCCGGAGAGCGGACGACCGGCACCATTAAGATGCTCCTGACAAGGCCGGTAAAGCGTTGGAAAGTGCTGCTGAGCAAACTGGTTGCCTTGATCATGTTCACGTCGCTCATTGTCGTTTCCACCTTTGTCATCGCTTACCTGATCTCGGGTCTCGCTTTCGGCTACAAGGGGTTTGACATCCCGGTATTCACGGGTTTCCAAATTGTCGGATCCGACGTGGATATGTCCGGCGTTCATGCGGTGCCCCAGTGGAAGTATTTGCTGATGCAGGGCGGTTTGGTCTGGTTTGTCGGCGTATGCGTCGGTATGCTGGCTTTTATGGTATCCGTCCTGGTTCGAAGCACGGCGGCCAGCATCGTCATTATGATGGCGGCATTGATCGCCGGAAATATTCTGACGAATATGGCGTCAGCATGGAGCAGCGCCAAATATTTGTTCATGGTAAACCTGAATTTGACCAGTTATTTAGCGGGCAATTTGCCGCCGATCGAGGGCATGACCTTGAATTTTTCCCTTGCCGTATTAGCCATTTGGGCGATTTGTGCGGTTATTGTTGCATTCAGTGTCTTTACGAGAAGGGATATCTTGAATTAAAATGGACAAAGCATGAAACATTTGTTTGCATTTTTTAGAGAACCGCGTTCTTCTAAAATATTGGAATGTAGAAATAGAAAACACGAGATACGTGAAATTGAAGGAGGAGCATGAATGGTCGAACAGATCGATATGTTTGCAGAGTCATCAAAGAACGGCGGTACTAACCGTTCAGGATACGATGCTGACGACATTCAAGTGCTCGAAGGCCTTGTTGCGGTACGCAAACGGCCAGGCATGTACATAGGGAGCACAAGCTCGTCGGGTCTGCATCATCTGGTATGGGAAATTGTGGACAACGCCGTAGACGAGCATTTGGCCAAGTACTGCTCGAGAATTGAAATTACTTTGCATAAAGACGGATCCGCGACGGTATACGATAACGGACGCGGCATTCCGACGGGGATGCACAAGACCGGCATTCCCACGCCGCAGGTGGTCTTCACGATTTTGCATGCCGGCGGCAAATTCGGCGGTTCCGGATACAAGAAGTCCGGCGGCCTTCACGGCGTTGGCGCATCCGTAACCAATGCGTTGTCCGAGTGGCTGGAAGTGGAGATTTACCGCGAAGGTAAAATTCACCGCCAACGCTTCGAATACTGGCAGGACAAAAAAGGAAAAGAGCATGTCGGAGAACCGGTAACCGGCCTTGAGGTTCTGGGCAATACGAACAAAACAGGGACGAAAATCACGTTTAAACCGGACGCGCGCGTGTTTACCTCGGGAACGCATCTGAACTACGACACGCTTGCAGAGCGCTTACAGGAGATTGCCTTCCTGAATTCAGGACTCCGGATCGTTTTGAAAGATGAGCGGAGCGGGAATGGGGAAGAATTTTTTTATGAAGGCGGCGCAAGCCAGTTCGTGCAGTTCTTGAATGAAGGCAAGGACGTGCTGCACGATGTGATCCATTTTTATGCCGAGAAGGATGACATCGAAGTCGAAATCGCCCTTCAATATAATGCAGGATATACCGAAACGCTGGCCTCGTTCGTTAACTCCATCCCGACGCGCGGGGGCGGTACGCATGAGACGGGCTTCAAGACGGCGTATACGCGCGTCATGAACGATTATGCAAGGAAGAACAATCTTCTGAAGGAAAAGGACAAGAATCTGGAGGGGAATGACCTCCGGGAAGGCATGATGACCGTGATCAGCGTCAAGATGGCTGAGGTCGAGTTCGTGGGCCAGACGAAGGACCAGCTGGGAAGCGCCTCTGCGCGGAGCGCGGTGGACAGCATCGTTACCGAGAAGATGCAAATTTTCCTAGAGGAAAATCCGCAGGTTGCCCAAACGCTGCTGAAGAAGGCCATTCAGGCCTCCAAAGCGCGCGAAGCGGCCCGGAAGGCAAGGGATGAGATGCGCAGCGGCAAGAAGCGCAGCGAGAGTTCCAATCTCGGCGGCAAGCTGACGCCGGCTCAGTCCAAGGATTTCTCCCGAACCGAATTGTTCATTGTCGAAGGGGACTCCGCTGGCGGCTCGGCAAAGCAGGGGCGGGATTCTAAGATCCAGGCGATCCTGCCGCTTAAAGGGAAGCCGATGAACCCGGAAAAATCCAAGCTGGCCGACATCCTGAAGAATGATGAATACCGTGCGATCGTATCCGCGATCGGCGCGGGGATCGGCACGGAGTTTACCGCCGGGGACAGCAATTATTCGAAAATCATCATCATGACCGATGCGGATACGGATGGAGCCCACATTCAGGTGCTGCTGCTCACGTTCTTCTACAGATACATGAAGCCATTGATTGATGAAGGCCGCGTCTATCTTGCGCAGCCTCCGCTGTATAAAATCGCCAGTAAATCCGGCAAGCTGGAAACCGTGCGGTATGCCTGGACGGATGAACAGCTGGCTAATTATTTGAAGGAATTCAAAAATTTTGAGCTGCAGCGCTACAAGGGACTGGGCGAGATGAACCCGGAGCAGTTATGGGAAACGACGATGAACCCGGAAACACGGACCTTGCTGCAGGTTCAAATCGAAGATGCCGCCAAAGCGGAGCGGCGCGTGTCTACGCTGATGGGAGATAAGGTAGATCCCCGCAAGCGGTGGATCGTTGAAAATGTCAACTTCGCGGAGTTTGAGGAATAGAAGGTGAATGAATGAGTTTATCGGAGCAATTTTTGCCGGCATTTCTGGAAGAGGTTGTAGGTGACCGATTTGGCCGGTATTCCAAGTATATAATTCAGGACCGGGCGATCCCGGACGTTCGTGACGGCCTGAAGCCCGTTCAGCGTCGGATTCTGTACGCCATGTACGATTCGGGTAACACACCGGATAAACCATACCGCAAATCGGCGAAAACCGTCGGGGATGTCATGGGTAATTACCATCCGCACGGGGACTCCTCGATTTATGAAGGCATGGTTCGGATGGCCCAGCCATGGAAAATGGGACATGTGCTTGTGGACGGTCACGGAAACTGGGGTTCCCAGGACGATGATCCGGCAGCAGCTATGCGTTATACCGAGGCCAGGCTGTCACCGATTGCTATGGAGCTGCTGCGCGATATCGAGAAGCGTACCGTGCTGTTCAAGGACAATTTTGATAACACGGCGAAGGAGCCGGTTGTGCTGCCTTCGCGGTACCCGAATCTGCTTGTGAACGGAGCTAGCGGGATTTCCGCGGGCTTCGCGACCGAAATCCCGCCTCACAATCTGCGGGAAGTAATCGATGCGTGCATCGCCGTCATGCAGAAGCCGGAGATCGAGCTGGACGAGATCATGACGTTCATAAAAGGCCCGGACTTCCCGACCGGCGGTATCATCATGGGCGGCGAAGGCATTTTGGATGCCTATCGGACAGGCAAAGGCCGGGTCTATCTGCGATCCAAGACGGACATTGAATCGCTTCGTGGTGGTAAACAGCAGATCGTCATCACGGAAATTCCTTATCAGGTTGTTAAGTCCAGACTCGTTACGGCGATGGAAAATATTCGTCTTGAGAAAAAAGTCGAAGGCATCGCCGAGGTTCGGGACGAGAGCGGACGGGAAGGGCTGCGCATCGTCGTGGAGCTGAAGAAGGATGCCGACGCGAACGGGATTCTGGCTTATTTGTTCAAGAAAACCGACCTGCAGATTACGTACAATTTCAATATGGTTGCCATCGTGAACAAAACCCCTCAGCAGCTGGGGCTTAAAGCGATGCTGTCGGCCTATATCCACCATCAGCGTGAAGTCGTTACACACCGGACGCAGTTCGAGCTGGAGAAAGCCGAGGATCGGGCTCATGTATTGGAAGGCCTCGTCAAGGCGCTCAACATACTGGACGAAGTGATTGCGGCTATTAAGGCCTCCAAGAATCGCCAGGATGCCCAGAACAATCTGCAATGGATGTTCGGTTTCACGGAGAGACAAGCCGACTCGATTCTGACGCTGCAATTATACCGTCTTACCAACCTTGAAATTCATTCCCTGCAAAAAGAGCTGGACGAGCTGACAAAGAAAATCGAGGGCTTGCGTGCGATTCTCGACAGCGATAAGAAGCTGATTGGCGTCATTCGCAAAGAGCTGATCGAAATTCGGGAGAAGTACGGCATCGACCGGCGTTCGGTTATCCAGGAAGAAGTGGAAGAGATCAAGGTGAATCTTGAAGTGCTTGTTAACGCCGAGGATGTGCTCGTAACCTTGTCGAATGAAGGCTATATCAAGCGTACCAGCATGTTATCCTTCACTCGCAGCGGCGGTGAGCTGGAAAGCTCGGGCGTCAAGGAAGGGGATTACATCACGCGGTTGTTTGAAGTCAATACCCTGGAGAATCTGCTGATCTTCACGAGCCGCGGGCAATACTTCTTATTGCCGGTGCATCAAGTTCCGGAGTACAAGTGGAAAGATGCCGGTACGGCCATCGTGAACGTGATCCAGGTACCGAAAGAGGACCATATCGTATCGGTCATCCCGGTTTCGAACTTTGACGAAGCGGGCAAATCGCTTGTCTTCGTGAGCCGCAAAGGGCAAGTGAAGCGGACAGATCTCAAGGAGTACGTAACCAAACGGTCTGGCGCGGTTGCGGCTGCGAAGGTAGCTGCGGAAGACAGCATCATCCAGGTCGTTATGAGTGACAGCAATAAAGATATCGTGCTGATCTCGAAAGAAGGGATGAGCATCCGCTTCAATGAACAGGAAGTCAATGCCATGGGACGCGTTTCCGGCGGGGTTCGGGGAATCCAGCTTCGAGACGGGGACGAGGTCGTTGCGGCATTATGGGTAGAGAACGATGAAGGCGAGATTTTGACCATCACGGATCTTGGATACGGCAAACGAAGCTTGCTGTTGGATTATCCGGCCCAAAGCCGCGGCGGAAAAGGCATGGCCACGTTTGAGTTCAAGGAAGGCAAGCGGGTGAAGCCTAACGGCAGCGCCATTGTCGGCGCTTTCTATTGTCGCGAGCCGCTGCAGATTAACGCTTATAGCGAAGACGGGCAAGCTTTCCCGATTCACACGGAGAAAGTTCCGATTGCGGAGCGTAAATCGATTGGTAAACTACTGGCCGATGTCGGCAAGAACGGGCAGATTGTCGATTTGGTCAGTCTCCCTCATGCAGAGTCAGGCAAAGAAGGTTAGGCAAGAGCGAGCCTTTCCCTTAGTTCGGATACAGATTAAATTGAGATGAATGGACGAAAGCACCTTCGATGAACGGTTGTCGGGGTGCTTTTGTTGTATTTAGCGTTGGATGACGCAAGTTTAAATTTATACTATTTGACATATGTCTGGCGCTGTCGAAGTAAGGTGAATGTTGAGAAACGCCGTCACACAAGGCATGACGGGTTTTGTCGCTTGATTGGAAATTATATTTTTTAACGAAAAAAGAAGGATATTGGCTGGCGTCCAGCGAAAAGTTAATCCTATAAACTATTATGAAAATCATGACGCTGGCTCAAACCGAAGTTCATTCATCGGAGTACAGTGCGGCAAACTCAGATGGTATTTCGATGTTTGATCATGACAGACATAACGGAAGGGACGGGATAAACATGCATACTGCCGAATTCGCCAAGGTGTGGTCCAAGCTGGCCAAGGATTATAAACTCCATATGGAAGCCGGATTGGCCCCGACATTGACGGAGTCGCAACTCATGGTGCTGGAAGTGCTCGCTGAGCAGAAGCGGATGAAACCTTCCGATTTCATTCCTTACCTGGCTACAAGTCCGGCTGCCGTAACGATGCTATTGGACCGGATGGAGAAGAACGAATTGATCAAACGGGAACGGGACGCAAATGACAGACGGATCGTCTGGGTGACGATATCCTATAAAGGACGCGAGGAATATACGCGCGGATTACAGGTTAGGGAGGAGTACCTTTCCCGGATTCTGAACCGCATATCCTCGCATAATCAACAGCTGCTTGTCTATTTGTTAGGTAAGATCAGCACGGCTCCGCAGGAGGTTCTGGTCGAGGCGTAGGCATTTTTGATCCAGCATCCTGCATGGAATGAACAGAAGCCCCCATGTCTGGCTGCCTGTGGCAGCTCCGACTTTGGGGGCGGTTTCATTGTTTTGCTAATATTGCTTTCTAGTCACGTGATCAAAAATGAATCTTGGCATATTTTGATGAAGTTAAGACTTAAGCAGCCATAAAGCCGGCACGTTAGCGGGTTCCCATCCAGGCAGGGACGTATGGGCTTGGCGGCACTCATAGGTTTTGCCTCCATACGTCACCAAAGCTCCCTGCTGGTATGAAGTATTCGGAGCCCAGGCCGGAGTTTCCGGTACAGAGCCGTCCGCCGTGGTGACTTGCAGCTCATTGCTGGCTGGGGATACGTTGCCTGCCGCATCGCGTGCTTTTACGGTAAAGCTATAGGTCGTGTTTGGCGATAATCCGCTAACTGTATAGGATAGCGTGCTGCCGGACACCGTCGTAACCAGTGTGGTGCCCCGATATACCTCATAGCCGCTTACTCCGACGTTATCCGTGGAACCGTTCCAGGCTAAAGATACGCTTGTGGACGTCGATCCCGCAGATCGTAAATTGGCAGGAGCCGTCGGAGCTTGGGTGTCCGGAACGGGATTTGATGTGCTGGCGGTTAGCGGGCTGCTCGCCTGTGATACGTTGCCTGCTCCGTCACGGGCTTTTACAGTAAAGGTATAGGAGGTGCCTGCTTGCAGGCCGGTAACGGTGTGGCTCAGGGTGGATCCGGATACCGTTGCCACTAGATTGGAGCCTCGATAGATTTCATAGCCTGTGACTCCTACGTTATCCGTAGAGGCGTTCCAGGCAAGCGAAATGCTGCTGCTTGTAACACCTGTGATTCTCAGATTCGCCGGCACCGTCGGTGCCTGCGTGTCCTGATTGCCGCTGCCGTTATTCAGGTTCACGTCGATCACGTTATAGAAGGCATTGCCCGTATCGGCGATTTCCCATACGGCGAGGATGAGATAGTACCCGGTGCGGTCGGTAGGTACGTTACAAGTATGGGTTACGGTGTTCGGCGGTTGTTTGCCGCCGTCATTGAAGGAGCAGAACAATTCGAGATCTGCGCGTGCGAGGGGTTTGCTGGAATCCCAGCCTTTTTTCGTAATATAATATTTCCAATCGGATGTAGCATGGGCTGCGGTCAGCACCCACTTAAACGTGTTCGGCCCGCCGTTCATGTTCACTTTGCTCCAGCGGGTTGGCGTCTGTTCATACAGTTCGGTAAAGATACCGGCACCGGTGATCTGGATATCCGCCGGTCCGCCGATCGGAAAGTTTCCTTTCCCTTCCAGGGAATGCGGTTCATAAATGATTCTGCCGCAGTTGACGTTCTCGCCGAGCTTGCACTTATAACCACGACTGGCCGGTGATTCGATATAACCATGAGCGGAAACGCTGCTTGCCGTAATGATCATAATGGTGAAAAACAACAGTGTGCTTCCTAAAAAAATCCACAGCGGTTTCAAATGCAAGCGGTGATTTGTTTGACACTGAACCTGATCCATAACAAATACCTCCTTGAATATTTAATTTGAAATTCAGCGGACTCCTGTTGCTGATCAAACCTCCTTATGCTGCGGGTTTACTTGCTCTGCACAAAACATGAAGGACCGAACCGGCTAGCGACTCCATTCATGAATTATCCTTGATCATCATCCTCCTCGGCAGCCGTGATCTATATAAACCCCAAGATGAGGAGTATACCATGATTGTACAAATAAACTAAAAAATGTTAAACTATTCCAGTTACTATTCTTTGCCATTCTTTGTTAAAAGTAAAGGGATAATATATTATGATAGAGGGATAAAATATTTCAATATTTGTCATTCGTTACATAGTCATAGCATTAGGCGTAAACATACAAAAAAACGAAATCCAATGATGGATTTCGTTTTTTACATTCATTGATAGGTTCGTCATGTCGATCCCAGCTGGTCCATATTGAAGATACTCCAGGGATAAACGGAAGGCGGAATGGAACGAATGGAGATGTCCTCTTTGGTAACAGGGTGAGGGAATCCGACCAACACGGACCATAAGGCAATCTGTTGGCCGGCCTTGTTCACCTTGCTTCCATATTTCTGATCGCCGAACAGCGGATGACCCGCATGGCTGAGCTGTACGCGTATTTGGTGCGGTCTACCGGTGTGCAGTTCGATCCGGACAAGACTTACGCCTTCCGCTGCTTGGAGCACCGTATAATCCAGAATGGCTTCCTTGGCTCCGTCCGTCCCTTTGGAGGTAACGTGGACGGTGTTGGTTTTCGCATCCTTGTACAGCATGTTCACGAGCCGGCCTGAAGTTTTCGCTGGAACACCGTGAACGACCGCTACATACTGCTTACGGAAGCTGCGGCTGCGGACGGCCTCCGATAATCGGGATGCGGCTTTGGACGTCTTGGCGAATACCATCGCTCCGCCCACGGGACGGTCAAGGCGGTGCACCAATCCCAAAAAAACGTTCCCCGGCTTGTTATAACGCTCCTTGATGTCCTGTTTCAGAATGGTCAGCATGTCGGGATCGCCGGTAGCATCCTCCTGCGAGGGGATGTTGACCGGCTTGGTTACGCCCAACACATGATTATCCTCGAATAGAATCGGCACGGCCGGATACGATGCTGGTCCCCGTCTGCTCATCGAATCAGGACTCCCATCGGCCCAGGATGCCGCATGGCAGGTTCATGCCGGAGCGGGTGATCGGCAATCCGATTTCGCCTGCGCTGATCAATCCGCCGTACTTCGGCTTCATGGTCATGGTGAGCATGTTGTTCAGAACGGTCGGGGAGATGCCGGTCGTGTAGGAGTTAATCAGCATGAACAGCGGGTTATCCGATACGATGCTCATGCAGCTTTCGAGAAATGGATACAGGCTTTGTTCCAGCTTCCACGTTTCTCCGCTTGGCCCGCGCCCATAAGAGGGAGGATCCATAATAATCGCATCGTATTTGTTTCCCCGACGCTGTTCCCGCTGAACGAATTTAAACACGTCATCCGTAATATAACGGATAGGGCGGTCAGCCAGGCCGGACAATGCCGCGTTTTCCTTGGCCCATTGAACCATCCCCTTCGCAGCATCCACGTGGACGACCTGAGCACCGGCAGAGGCCGCAGCGACGGTAGCTCCACCCGTATAGGCGAACAGGTTCAGCACGCTGATCGGACGACCGGCGGAAGCGATTTTGTCCATCATCCAGCGCCAGTTCGCAGCCTGCTCCGGGAACAAGCCGGTATGTTTAAAATTGGTCGGTCGGATATGAAATTTCAATTGGTCGTACGAGATGGTCCATCGATCCGGCAGCTGCTTTTTCATGTCCCATTGCCCGCCGCCGGACGAGCTGCGGTGATAGTGCCCGTGTACATTTCGCCATTGTCCGTCTTCACGTTCAATCGGCCAGATGATCTGCGGATCCGGACGCCTTAGAATGACATCGCCCCAGCGCTCCAGCTTCTCACCGCCACCGGTGTCGATGACCTCGTAATCTTGCCAACCTTGAGCTACATACATGTTGAAAACCATCCTTCAAATAGTCATTTAGACTTTATTGTACAACATATTGAAAGCTGAATGCCACCAAGGAATCCCCGCCTGGGCCCAACCACTCGGATGATACGGGTCTATGAATTTCGGTTTACCCCAAATTTTCGAATGCGGAATGAAAACGGAATTCGCCATGAAGGTTATGAAGTGCGCTTTGCTGAAGCTCGGCGACCATGAACACCTCATCGGAAACGGCGAATTGGGATATATCGATTCCATGGTTTCTGGCCTGGACAAAACCGTAGCGTGGATAATACGACGGATGCCCGAACAGAAACACAAGCGGATAGCCATGCGAGAGACACCGCCGTTTCCCCTCTTCAATCAGTTTCCCGCCGATCCCCTGGCGTTGATACTTCGGAAGCACAGCCAGCGGTCCTAGCGCAGCTACCCGATGGGTATGACCGCCGTCAAGAAGGCTGGCCCGGCTGAACATAATATGCCCCTTGATGATCCCGTCCTCTTCAGCCACCATGGACAATTCCCTTTCGAAAGCTCCGTCTTCCCGCAATCGTTGTACAAGGATCGCTTCTTCCTGACCGGAAAAAGCCTGGGTGAGCAGCTCGTTGACCCCTTCATAATCATTCTCGGTTTCGGTACGTATGTTCATCGTTAACTCTCCTTCAATATATGGTTCATGGTTCTTCATTTCATTATCCGTGTACGTACAATTGTTCCAAACTATCTAGTCAGGCATCGCTACTCGGGCTTCGTTTCTATTTGCAATCCCTCAACATGCTTGCGCTTCATCAAATTGCGCTTCTTCCGGTTCTCTTTGCTTTCAAAGACGATATCCAGATCATAATCCTCCGGGTAGAGATCCTTAGCCGCAATGTAGGGCTTTAACCGTTTATGGTTGATTTTCAATCGCTCCTGTTGAATCATGACACCGATATGCCCTCTAGCGTCCATGGTTTCATAAACGGTGCCGCTTCGTTTCAAATATGGCACATAGACCCGATCTCCAAGCTGATAAAGGGAAGAGGCGGGGGCTTCGTCTTCTTTGTTCTTGTCGTTTAAGGGTTGATCCGGACCCTCGATAGGGTAGGAATCGTATTCACCCGGGGTTGGTTCAGCGGCCCGTTCTTCGGTGTCCGAGCTATCCTCATGACTGTAGGCCGCAATACTTCTTGTCGTCCCCTCCTCCGTGATTTCCCGAGATCTGGCTATGATCGCTTCCGGAATCCCCAGCTTTGCAGCAATGACAAAAGCATAACTGTGACCGGCTTCACCAATCCGCAGGCGATAGAGCGGCTCGAGGGTGTCGGCATCAAATTCCATGCGGGCATTCTCAAAGCCTGCCGTGCGATCGGCAAAATTTTTGATTTCGGTAAAGTGGGTAGTGACCACGACCGTTGCTTGACGTTGAAACAGCTCTTCCAGAATGGCGATGGACAACCCGACGCCTTCACCCGGGTCCGTTCCGGAAGCCATTTCATCGAGCAATACCAGCGTGGACCGGCCAGCCGTCTGCAAAATGTCGCGGATGTTGCGGATATGCGCCGAGAATGTGCTCAGGGCATGCTCCAAACTCTGCCCGTCTCCGATATCGACGGACACCTCGTCGAAGACGGCGCAATGGCTGCCCTCCGCTACGGGAACCAGCAAACCGGACTGAACCATAATGGTGATCAGCCCAACCGTCTTCAGTGCTGAAGTTTTGCCTCCTGTATTTGGACCCGTTATGATTAAGGTTTTATATCGTTTCCCGATGGTGAAGTCCAGCGGTACCATGGAGGAGCCGATTAAAGGGTGAACCGCGGATTTCAGATGGATGAATCCCTCCTGGTTCAGATCCACATTCCGCCCTCCGATGGAAATCGCGTATTTGCCCCTGGCTATGATGTAGTCGTAGATTCCGACGGTATCGGCGTTGGTTCTCAGTTCGTATTGATACTGCTCGACGAGTGCCGTCAAATCGCTCAGCACTTTGGTTTCTTCCCGGACCTCATCGGCTTGCAGGTGGTTCAGTTCCATCTGAAGCCCCTGCATATCGGCTGGTTCGATGAATACCGTCTGCCCGCTGGCCGATTCATCCAGAATCGAGCCACTTACGGCTTTTCGGTGCTCCTTCTTGATAGGCAGCACGTAACGTCCCCCGCGTTTGCTGACGACGTGCTCTTGCATGATCCCTTTGTAACGGCTCATCAGGCTGTCGAGCTTACGCTTGATCCGTTCCTCGGTTACGATAATTTTTTTGCGGATTTTCGCCAGATCTTTGCTGGCGCCATCCACAACGCGGCCGGCATGAATGCTGCGTTCGATTTCGGACAGGAGCGGGCGCAGTTCATGCATGGAAGAGGCGTAGGAACTGATCGTCGGAGCAATGCTGCTCTTGGCGGCCATATATTGAATGAGCTGACGGCAGCTTCTGAGATACTGGACCAAATGGCCGAAATCACGCTCGGACAGGACATATCCGGTGCCAAGCAAATCCAGGATCAACTCAACGCCTTCCAGTGAGGGAATAGGCACGCTAGCCCCGCTTTGCAGCAGGGTTTTGGCTTCCTCCGTTTCATTGAGCTTATTACGGATGGCCTTCATCTGGGTGAGGGGGGCCATCTTCTGAATGTGCGCAATGCCCAGATAGGATACGGCAAAGCGTTCGAGTTCGGTGCGTATTTTCTCATATTCTAATTTGTTTAATGCCAATGTCTTCATGGGTTACATTCTCCTTTAGACTAAAATGGTGGAAGGTACTACAACGCAAAAAAGGGCGGAAAGCGAACTACTCAGGTTCGCTTTCCGCCCAAAGACCGTTATTCCGATGGATATGGCGTGGGACAGTTCCAAATACCCCGCTGAGTAAAGAGGGGGGACCCAAAAAATCCGTGCTGAACTCAGCACGGATGACCATATCATATCGGAATAAACCCTAAAGGGGCTTCAATTGATATCCGCAGTTCTTAACTAATTCAACGGACGAAATGAGAATCCATCAAAAATAAACATATCCCTAAACAGGGAATGCCCAGAATTTTACATTTCGATCCATATGAAATTGGGTTAGTTAAGAACGACCACCGACATCAAAATCTCTCCTTTAGATAAGAGTATGGGTTAACTATATCCATAAACACGGTCGGAAGTCAAGGCTTAAATGAGGATGCGTTTCCCGTAAAAAACTGTGATAAGATGGAAGGGTGACGCTGCTGCTAATCCTTAAGCCGTGCAGCAGCCAGTGATCGCTTATGACATGAGAGGAGCTGTATCCATGGGGAAATTGCTGACACGAAGTGAGGTTCCAATCGAGGCTACCTGGAATCTGGATGATTTGTTTGTCTCGCAAGAAGAATTTGAAATGGGTCTCAAAGCGCTTGAATCGCAAGCTGCTCGATTGACGCGTTTTAAGGGCAGGCTAGGCGATGGTGCATCTGTACTTCTCGAATGCTTGAATGAACAGGAAGCGTTGATGGAGAGCATCGGCCGAGTCGGGGCATATGCCAGACTGCGTCAGTCGGAAGACGGAACCAATCCGTCCAACCTGGCGAATTCGGCCAAAACGGGCGATGTGTTGTCCCGCATCCAGTCCTCCTTAACTTTTATTGAATCGGAGCTGCTGGATCTCCAGGACGGAACCATCGAGCATTACATAACGAAGGAAGAAGGGCTGGCGCCTTATGCCCGAAGCTTGACGCTGCTGCTGGAGTCCAAGCCTCACCGCTTGAGTCCTGAGACGGAGAGCGTGCTTGCATCGCTGGGCGAGGTGCTCGGTTCCCCTTACCGCATCTATTTGCGCAGCAAGCTGTCGGATATGACCTTTGATGACATTCAAGTGAATGATGAAACCAAGCCGGTCTCGTTCCGTCTGTACGAGAATTCCTACGAAATGTCCGAGGATACGGAGCTGCGGCGCGAAGCCTATGCGTCTTTTACGAAGTCGCTGCAGGGGTCGCGTCACACTTTTGCCGAGGCGTATGCCACGGAAGTGAAGAAACAGGTGGTGCTGTCCCGGCTTCGCGGGTATGACTCCGTTACGGACATGCTGCTCAAGCCCCAGCAAGTGACAATGGATATGTACAATCATATCCACGATACGATTCTGAAGGAGCTTGCTCCGCATATGCGCAGGCTGATGAAGCTGAAGAAACGCGAGCTTGGTCTGGATCAGATGCTATTTTGCGATTTGAAAGCGCCGATGGATCCAGATTTCAATCCTAGCGTAACCTATGAAGAGGCTTGTGCCACCATTTCCAGCGCCTTGTCGGTTCTTGGTCCCGAATACGGCGAGATCGTTGAATCCGCGTTCTCCAAGCGCTGGGTGGACTATGCCGATAATATCGGCAAATCTACCGGAGCGTTCTGTTCCTCGGTTTACGGAGTGCATTCCTATATCCTGATGGCATGGGCGGACAATATGCGCAATGCCTTCACGTTAGCACACGAGGTAGGGCATGCGGGCCATTTGATGCTCGCAGCACGCTATCAGCGCATCACCAATGCCCGTCCGTCCATGTATTTTATCGAAGCGCCGTCAACGATGAACGAGCTTCTCTTGGCGGATCACTTGCTGAGTCAATCCGAGGATAAGCGGATGCGGCGCTGGATCATTCTCCAGCTGCTGAGCACCTATTACCACAATTACGTGACGCACCTTCTGGAAGCGGAAATGCAGAGAAGGGTGTACCGCCATGCGATGGCCGATGAACCGATTACGGCAGACAAGCTGTCCGAGCTGAAAGGCGCAGTGCTTTCCGATTTCTGGGGAGACGCCGTTGAACTGGACGAAGGCGCGAAGCTTACCTGGATGCGGCAGCCGCATTATTATATGGGACTTTACCCTTACACCTATGCGGCAGGCTTGACCGCTTCAACGGCTGCGGCGCAGCTGATCCGCGAGGAGGGACAACCGGCCGTGGACCGCTGGCTTGAGGTGCTTAAGGCCGGCGGCAGCAAGAGCCCGCTGGAATTGATGGCCATGGCGGGCGTCGATATGTCCACGTCGGAGCCGATCTCCAAAGCGGTGGCTTATGTAGGCAGGCTGGTAGACGAACTGGAGTCCCTGTACCAATAGAACGAAACCGATCACTCGGTGCGAAAACGAGAAAAAAGGTGGTCCACAGCATAAGAAGCTGTGGATCACCTTTTTTGACGTTGATAGATTGAGAACGAAAAGTGACCGAATGTCACTGGTCCGTGTGATCATCCTGCAGCGTATGGGTCGGAATCGTAAAATAGAAGGAAGAACCGGCATTTTCACGGCTCTCGACGCCAATGACGCCGCCCATCAGCTCAACCAGCTTTTTACTGATCGCAAGCCCTAGTCCGGTACCGCCATATTTACGGTTCAAGGATGGATGCAGCTGCGAGAAGGAGGTGAACAGCTGATGCTGGAGCTCAGGCGCTATGCCGATTCCCGTATCCTCTACTTGAAAAGCAAGCGTGAACTCCTGGGTGCCCGTCCTGCGAAGTCCTTCCACGCTCATCGTTATGCTGCCCTCATGCGTGAACTTGATGGCATTGCTGATGAGATTCACAAGCACCTGCCGCAGCCGCAGGGCATCGCCGATAATCACGTCGGGGACATTGGCGCTGTTGATGTTGAACGATAAGGACAATCCTTTTTCCTTGGCCTTGGCCGAGAATAAATCAACGACGACTTCGAGCAAGGAGCGCAAATCAATCGGTTCATGATTAAGGGTCATATTGCCGGTCTCGATTTTACTGAAATCGAGAATCTCGTTCAGGATGTGCAGCAGCGAGCCGCTGCTCTCCATGAGAATATGGATATAATTCTGTTGGTCCTCGTCGAGCTCTGTCGTGCTTAACAGCTCGATCATCCCGATAATGCCGTTCATCGGCGTCCGGAGCTCGTGGCTCATCATGGTGAGAAACTCCGTCTTTGCTTGATCCGCCCGTTCGGCGTTCTCCTTGGCGCGGATGATCTCTTTCTCGTCCGTAATATCGCGGAATACCATGACGGCGCCTTTGCGCTCTCCTTGATCCCAAATCGGATTGACCTGATAATCGGCCAAAAAGCTCGAACCGTCTCCTCGCCAGAGTACGATTTCGGCTCTGGACAGCGGTACGCCTTGTTTGACTGCCCGAACGAGAGGAGAATCTTCCCCCCGATAGAAAGTGCCGTCATGGCGAATTTCTTTGATGATCTGGTCGCACGGCCGTCCAATGGTCGTTGTCGGTTCGTAATCCAGCATGGCTGCCCCGGCTGGATTGATGAAAGCGACTTGCCCGTGAATGTCCAGACCGATGATGCCCTCCGATACCGTATTCAGCAACAGGGTGAGCTCCCGGCTGAGCTTCTTGATCTCTTCCATCGTCCGAATGCGTTCGGTGATGTCCCGGGTAATGCCATAAACGCCGACGACTTCGTCTTCCACGAAAATCGGAATGTTGATGGTATTGATTTCGATGGGACGTCCATCCTTATGAATGATGGTCAGATCATAGCTTTGAGGTATGCCTTCCTTTGCCTGATTAAAATGAAACAGCGTGCGAGCCATGTCTTTTTCCGCCACAATCGGACCGAAATACATCCCGATGAGCTCGCCTAACGTATATCCCGTCAGATCCTGCAGATTCTGGTTGGCCGTTATATAATCACCGTCCAAATTCATGGAGTATACGGCGGATGGATTGTACTCGAACAGGGAGCGGTAGCGCTGCTCGCTTTCCTTCAGCTTAAATTCCATTAATTTTCGTTCGGAGATGTCGCGGGCAATCGAAATAATTTCATTTTTCTGTCCGTCCTGCGTGCTGATGTACTTGCAATTGACCTCAAACCAGATGTGCCTGCCATCCTTATGTATATAGCGGAAGGTGATCGGCGTGAGCATTTTGCCTTCCAGGCAATTCTCTAAATAGTCCTGTAGCGGCGCAATATCCTCAGCGTATACGTAGTCAAAAGAACTGGTGCCGACCATCTCTTCGGGGCGATACCCGAGCAGGGCGTAGCAGGAAGGCGAGCAGTAAAGAAACGTAAAGCAGTCGATGGTGCTTCGCGAAATGAAATCGAGCGAATTTTCGGTGATGAGCTTGTACTTATTCTCATTCTCCAGCGACTGCTGCTCGATCATCACCTGTTCGGTAATATCCTGTGCCATGCCGACCATCTCCATGGGTCTTCCTTCGTTCGTAACGGAGACCTCCCACTGGGCCCTGATGGTCCGGGTTTGTCCGTCTTTAAGCTGGATCCGGTATATGATTTCGTCTGCTTTACCCTGTATGGCTGTGCGCACAACCTGTTCCAGCCGTTCGCGATCCTCCGGAATGACCAGGGACATCAGCGTGTCATGATTCGGTTCGATGGCATTGATCTGATACCCGTAAATTCGCCTCATTTCATCGCTGTAGGTAAGCGTATGCGTGATCAAGTCCCAGCGCCAGGAACCGATCTTGGCAATCCGCTGCGCGTGGGCCAGCGTATCCTCATCCGTTTTTCGTTTGGTTATGTTTCGTCCTATGGCCAGTACCTTGTCAATTTCACCTTGAGCTCCCCGAATGAGCTGAAACGACGTTTCAAACCATAAATAATGTCCTTCCTTATGGCGAATGCGTCGAACGAAACTATCTTTCTCCGAAAATAGTTTGCCTGGTTCCTTCATTTGCTCGGAATCGACTTGATGGTAGTATTTACCGCGGTGTTGGCCAATCATCTCCTCTTGGGTGTACCCCAGTATGTCGGTGGCAGAAGGTGAGATGTATTCGATAATGCCGTCCGCGCTGCTGATGGATATAAGGTCTTGTCCGCTTTTCGAAATCAGTGCCAGCAGCTCTTCATTCTTGATGATCGCCGGCAAAGTCGACCCCTCCTGCACGGTTCCGGGTTCCAGGCAGCACATGATCCACGGTGTCCTGTCTTGGGCGGGGGGCTCCAGCAGGGAGATCCTCACGGTGACATGCATTTGGCGCCCGTCTTGGCGGATAAAATAAGAATCTCTTGAGAGAGTGGACGTTGGGTCATATATGAATGATTCTAAAGTCTGTTGAATAGATAGGTTGGATAGAACTTGAATTTCGGAAGGTTTGAGTCGAAGCAGGTCAGAACGCTTGGTTTCTGTTATTTCGCAGAATCGGTCGTTCACCATCGCAACAGGCTCGTCAACCGCAGAAATCAGGATCGCCCCAAAAGGCAATTTGTCAAACATCTGTTCCCAGACCCAATTCTCCGCTGTTTGCATCATGTTAATAATTGCCTCCCTAAGCTAAGCTATACCATTTGATCATAGAGGATTGGATCCCTCTATCGCAATAGAAAATACCAAAGTAAAATATTGACTGGAAATTCGGGCGCGCGAAAGCCAACCGATAAGGGAAGCATTCTTATGGCTGGCCAAGTTCAAGCTAACAGATGCTTCATTTTTGAATGCATGTTTGCCATTGTTGTTTTCGCAGCATATTTACTTGTGCAGCAGTACGCGATCATCGAGGTTTTTATCAAAATAATGCCCGGCATAGGAGCAAGCGGGGATGATTTTCAAGTTTTCTTCCCTGGCGTATCCGATCACTTTTCGAACGAGCTCATCGGCAATGCCTTGACCCCGAAGCCCTGGAGAAATATAGGTATGATCGATGCTGATCACTCCGTTTCCTTGCGGGGAGTAGGAAATTTCGGCTACCTTTTTACCGTTGTCCTCCATATAAAAGCTGCTTGGGCCCGCTTGTATATTTCGTTTGTCCATGATGTTTAACCTCCTTCATCTGGTTGTACTATACCCGTATCGGCGGTGCATTAAACGGATTCCGGATAGGCGAACACCCTTGAGAGGGCAATTGCATACAATGCGGGTAGAAGAGAATGAAGGAGGAGCAACATGAACCAATATTCAACTCAACCGCAAATGCTGTTTCAATGCGATCACCAGTTGGTGCATTCCATGAAGAAACATAGAGAAAGCGCCCATTCGGCCATGAAAAACGTGGTGAATCGCAAGGTAAGAGTGCATACGATGGATGATGAAGCCATTGAAGGTATCGTCATCAATGTCGATGCAAAGAATGTGTACATTCTTGTAGAACAAGGCAACAGAGGTTTCTTCCCGGGATACCCTCCATTTGTGCCATACGGGCCCAATCCTAACGTCATATTGCCTTTAGCATTGTTCAATTTATTGGCTGTCAGCTTGTTGTGGTAGCAAACGAAGAACCTGCGGTCCGCAGGTTCTTTTTTTTATGGAAAATTTTAAAAATGATGTTTACATACATACTGTATGTATGTTAAATTGGGATCATTCCATATACAAGGAGATGTTTTCCATATGAAACTTCAAGGGTTTTATCCCGTCATCATGACAGAACAGATTGCCGAAAGCGCAGACTTTTACAAACGATTGTTTGGTTTTGAGGTTGTTTTTGAAGCGGATTGGTATGTAAGCTTGAAGAAAGAAATCGAGGGACCCATCGCTTACGAGCTGGCGATCCTGTCCAAGGATCACCCGACGGTTCCCCCTGCCTATCAGCAGCGTGTACAGGGGTTGATTCTCAATTTTGAGGTGGAGGATGTGGATGCCGAGTACGAAAGGCTGGTCAACCATGAAAAGCTGCCGCTTCATCTGGACATTCGTGATGAAGAATTCGGCCAGCGGCATTTTATTATCAGTGACCCGAATGGGGTGCTGATCGATATGATTAAAATCATTCCACCTTCCCAAGCCTTTATGGAGCAGTATAATGAAGAGGTGTGGTCCACGAAGGATGACGGCACTGGCGAATGAGTACATCCTCCGCGCAGAAGGATTACTTCGGTAAGAGTGCTTGCGAATATTCTGTCAGATCGAGGTAAGCCGCATGTACCGGAGCTTCCTTGGGGGCATTTATTAAAAGCCGCAAGCCGCTGACTTTTACATCCGGGATCATTTGATTATACGGACCATGGATCCGTCAGCATTCGCTAAGTCCCACGGTGAAGGGTGTAAGACCAGTAAGTGCTGGCCGTCGTCCTTGAGAAGGGCATCCGAATGATGCATAGGAGAGAATAACGCAATTATGAGAAGAACCAAAAGCGAAGCGAACGAAACCATACAGCTGCTGCTAAAGGTGGCCAGGGCACAATTTACGGAAAAAGGCTATGCCCATGCGGCTTTAGAAGAGATTGCCGACGAAGCTAATGTTACCCGCGGAGCGCTGTATCATCATTTTAAGAATAAACAAGGGCTGTTTCTCGCCGTGCTCGAATTAGTGCAGACGGAAATTGGGGAGCGCGTGGAGGCAGAAGCCGACCGTTACGTGGATCCTTGGGATCAGCTGCTGTTTGGATGTCGGGCCTTTATTGCGACCGTGGTCGAACCGCAGAATAAGCGCATTATGCTTGTTGACGGCCCGAGTGTCGCAGGCTGGGAGTCATGGCGCGAGATGGACGAGCAGAATTCGATGAGTCACCTGAGGGAACAGTTGGCCTCGATGCAGCATCAGGGAATGATGAAGGCCGCTCCGGTGGATGCCTTGACGCATGCCCTGTCCGGAGCCTTAAACGAATGCTCGCTGTGGGTGGCACAAATGCCGGAAACGGATAAAGGCATCGAGGAAACCATGCATGTGATTGCCGGCATGCTGCAGGGATTCAGGGTTTAAGGGTTTAAAGCATATGAGAAGGTTCGCCCCTAATATGGGCCGGATATCCAGCAAATCTTACAATTTGCATGAATGTTGTAAGCTGGAGAGGTACATCCAAAAATCCATGAAATGGAAAGGGGTTAATATGAATCCATTGAAACCGCTGCAAGCATTTTTGGAAGCACAGCAGGACAACCCGATCGAAGCCATCGGAGGCTATATTTCCGAACATATTGAACAGAACTGGGAAAAGGTGCTTACCGATAACCGTGAAAAACTGCTAAGAGCATACAACGAGGGTGGGGATATGGCGTACGGGACGTATTTAAACCTGTTATTCTTGCCGGTACACAGGCAGCTCAAGGAAATGGGAATACGTCCCGCACCGAAATTCCCGGGCGACTTCGACATTTCAAGGGAATGGGGAAGCGAGGAAGGAACCGACCAGCAGCGCTGGATGTGGAGCACCGTTTTGTCGCCGGAGGAAAAGCCGCTAGGTACCATCGTCACGATCGTATATCACGACCATACCCAGTTTCGCGTCCCAAGGCAGCCGCGTATTCTAGCCTTGCATGAGACAGGCAAGGAAGACGTCGTTGCGGTCCTTTCCCTGAAGTCGCCGGACTTTAGGGAGGCGCTCGAATTTACGGCAGAATATGAACACTATCTGCGGAGTTTGAAGGAGTAGGCGGAACCCGGCACCGCGGATTCATACACCTGATTACAGAGTGGGCCTCCATGCCTGAGTTGATGACGTTAATTGAAAATAGAAGACGCCTTGAGCCGGATGACGTTATCCTGGCTCAAGGCGTCTTTATCATTAGGAATCAAGATCGTTGATCAATCGTCAGGTCTAACCAGTCTAATTCTTCCTTAGTCAGCTGGATGTTCGAACCCTCGTCGCAGGATTTCAATTCCTCGGCCGATTGCGCGCCGATCAGCGCGCAGGTAGGGAAGGGCTGGTTCAGTACGTAAGCGAGCGCGATCTGTATGGCTGTCACATTCTTCGAAGCGGCCAGCTGTTTGGCGCGCTCTAACCGCTCCCAATTCGCATCGCTGTAAAATACCCGCACAAGATCCGCGTTGTCCCGAATTTCCGGCGTGAATCGCCCGGTGAAGAATCCTCGCGCTTGGGAAGACCAGGAGAGCAGCGGAAACTGCTCGGCTTCATGCCAAGCCATCGTCTCCGCATCGGCTGAGACGCAGCCTTTCCAGAAAGGTTCGTTCGGCTTGGCCAGGCTGAGGTTCGGGCTGCTGAAGGAAAAGCCGACCAAGCCGTTTGCGTCGGCATAGGCATTGGCATCCCGAATGCGTTCCCAGGTCCAATTGGATACCCCGATGGCGCCTACACTGCCGTCCGCAATATATTCGTTCAGAGCCTCGATGACTTCCCCCGCCGGAACCTCAGGGTCGTCACGATGCAATGCGTACAGATCGATGAAATCCGTCTGGAGTCTTTCGAAGCTTGTCGTGATGTCGTTTTTGATGTCTTTTTTGCTGACTCGAGGGCCGTTTTGGTCATGATGAGCCCCCTTTGTCAGAATAACGAGCTGATCCCGGTTCCCCCTTTCCTGCATGTACCTGCCGATGACTTCTTCGCTCTGACCGCCACAGTATATATGAGCGGTATCAACGGAATTGCCGCCGATCGCAAGGTAAGCATCCATATTGGCGGCAGCTTTCTCGTACGAATCATGATAGAAATAGTCCGTTCCTTTCATGAGCGCAGAGACGGGTTTGTTTAATCCCTTGATTGATATATATTTCATGTTCATCTCCTCCTTAAGTGAATTTACAGCACGATTCTCGTACGTTCGTGGGCAGATTGCAGGCAGGCATCGATGACTCTCATGTTGCGAACCGCATCCTCCGTCGAGTAGCGGAGAGGCTTGTCGTACATAATGGCTTCCGCTATCCGGTCACCTTGTTCGCTGTATGCGTTTGCATGAGGAACCTCGATTTCTTTGCGTCCATCGCCGGTCGTTAAGAAGAAGTTTGCTCCGTTCTCAGGCAGGCTGTAGGCGTATGGGACTTCAATCAGGCCATCCGTGCCAACAATTTCAAGTGGGTTCCGATAAGCCGCCCACATGCCGCAATCAAAGGTCAGGGCAACGTTGCCATCAAATTCGATCAAGCCGGAGGCCATCATGTCGACATGATCATGCTCAGGCGAGAAGAAGGCTTGAACGGTAACCGCTTCCGGTTCTTTATCCAGCAGAATGCGCGCGGCATTGATCGGATAACAGCCGACATCATAAATCGAACCGCCGCCCCAATCTTTGCGAAACCGGACGTTTCCATGATTGGCCGAGCTGTTAAAAGTAAACGCGCTGCGAATGCCCCGAATTTCCCCAATGGCTCCGGAGTCGATCATTTCCTTCAGTACTTCGTATCGCGGATGATAGCGGTACATAAAGGCTTCGGCGAGAATCACGCCTGCTGTCGCAGCCGCGTCAGCCATCTCGGCCGCTTCTGCTTCCGTCAGCGCCAGCGGTTTTTCGCACAGTATATGTTTGCCGGCTTCCGCTGCACGGATGCTCCACTCTTTATGTAGATGGTTAGGAAGCGGGATATAGACCGCATCTATGGAAGAATCCTCAAGCAAGGACTCATAACTGCCGTATGCCGTCGGAATCTTCAGTTCCTCGGCGGTTTGCTCTGCTTTTGCCTGGTCGCGGCTGGCGATGGCAACGACTTCATTGAAACGGGATTGCTGCAGACCGGGTATGACCGAACGTTTGGCAATGCTGGCGCATCCAAGTATCCCCCAACGAAGTTTTTGAGTCATGTTCATCAGCTCCTATACAACTTATTAAGATTATATTGCGATTATAAAAGACAGGAAATAAAATTGATATAATATTATTTTGTAGTGTAATACAACAATATTGTCATTATAGGAGGATGGAGATGAAACGACAAAGCCATCTGCTGACCCTTCCGCAAATGCCGTTCTTCTGTCTGCCGGAATCGGTAGGGATCTACCGGGATGAGCCGGATCACACGGTGACACGGGCAGCCGGTTCTTTAAACAATTTCAATATTCACTATGTTGCTTCCGGAAAAGGGCATGTTGAAATCGACAATGTCGTTCATACGCTCGGCCCAGGGGAAGCCGTGCTGTATTTTCCCATGCAAGCTCAGCATTATTACAGCAGCGAGGACGATCCTTGGGATGTCCGCTGGTTCCATTTTTATGGAAGCGGCCTGCAGAATTATTTCATCGAGCGCGGATTTCATAAAAGCCAGCTTTGGAGCATTCGGCAGCCGGCGGTCTTTGAGGAAGCGCATGAAGCGCTCTTGATTGAGGCGGAAACCCATCGCATGCTGAAGCCTGCGCAATTGTCCACCTTGACGTATTCCTTGTTAGCCGTATTCGTTGAACAGGCTTCCTCTTTATCGGATAATAAATCCAACAATTCGGCGAACCGGATTCACGAGCTGCTGCCCATCATGCAGCAGGAAGCTGCACAGCCGTTTATTTTGGAAGAGTGGGCGGCTAGGTTAGGCGTTTCCACGTACTATTTTTGTAAATTATTCCGCAACGTCATGGAGATGACGCCGATGGATTTTGTGACGCGCTGCCGTCTTCAGATGGCTAAGCAATGGCTGCTCGATCATAAAGATAAAACGATCGGACAAATTGCAGTGGAAGCGGGTTACCCGAGCGTCAGTTACTTTAACAAGCGATTTATGGAGCACGAAGGCATGACGCCATCTTCCTATCGTCGCTTGTATGGGGTATAGTTATATGGATTACGTCATCAGGTCAGGTAAGAACTCGACTTAGGTCCAGGTCCTAATCACACCTATAGTCGGTTATGGAAACGGCTTGCCTCAACTACAATGAAGTTAACGAAGGATTTGACGAAATCCGGATTCTATGAATAGTTCATCAATGTATGTGGGGGAAAGCCAAATGTCCGATAACAAAAATATATATGTTCTACTGACTGATACGGGAACGATGTTTACGAAATTGATCAAACGAATCACTGCCGCGCCTTATAATCATGCCTCGCTGGCGCTCGACGAGAACTTGAATGAAGTGTTCAGTTTCGGACGAAAGTGCGCCAACAATCCTTGGGTCGGAGGATTCGTGGAGGAGGATGTGTATGAAGGAACTTTTCGCCACTTCCCCGGCACGCGCTGCGCTCTGCTTCGTCTCGAAGTCACCCCTCAGCAATATGACGCGGCAAGACGCGTGATCCGGCATTACCAGGATGAAGAGGAAGCCTATGGCTATAATCTCATCGGTATGTTCGGCGTGCTGATGAGACTCGATATTACGAGGGAACGATCCTATTTCTGTTCGCAATTCGTCGCGGAAGCGATGAAGCAAAGCAGAATCCATTTATGGGATCGGCCTTCCTCGGCAGTAACGCCGAATGATTTCTTTCAGCATCCGGCGTTTGAGGTTATCTATGAAGGGATGTTATATGATTATCCACTGCTCGATCAATCCAGATTAGCCGGATGCCAATACCCTCTCCAAACGGTTGCTCGATGAGTTATAAAATGCGAATCTTTATTTAAAACATCACCCCCTTCTACCCATTGTGGAAGGGGGTTCTTATATCATCGCATTGCCGAAATGTCTCTATATCTAGGATGGACTCGGTAAAACGTTACCTTAATTGTGCATTAGCGCGCGCGATGACGGACTCGATTTTTTGTTCGTAAGAAAAGATGCTTTTCTTTTTGGTCAGGATCTGCCCTGAGAGCGTCAGAAGCCTGGACAGGGTATCGCTGGTTCTGGCGGATTCATTGGCCTTTACGGCGGCTTTGAAATTTTTCCATTCGGTTGTCATTAGTTTATTGGGCGTAGTAATAGCGCTTTTATCGCCTTTGATCTTGCTTTTGTACGGATCGATCTCGGACAGGATGGAACGGATTTTAGCTGCTTTGGAGGTTCTCTCTTTCTTGGCCGCCGTAAGCGCCGCCTGCTTGTTTCGAATATCCTCACGTCCCAAGGCAACCAGGAGCTTCATGCCGCCGGCCTGCGACTGCAGCATTTTGGATAGCGATTTGTCCTTCAGTTTTTTGGCTGCGGCGATTTGTTTATTGAGCGCGGAATAGGTATCAAACAGCGGCTGGTATTTGGATTTGGCTGCTTGGAGCTGATCCTCCAGCCTGCGGATTTTGTCCTTGTCGATTTCGCTGATTCGTTTGCGAGTTTCCGAAGCTTTGGCTTCATTCGCATAACGAAGGGTAGAAATTCGATCGTCCCAATCCATGGCCTGTTTCCGTTCCGACTTAAAATCATCGTACTGCTTCTTCAGTTTCGAACGAACGGTTCCGCCTGCCCGGTCTGCCGTGGCATTCAATTGAGCTTGAACCGAATCGGTGAACTCAATGGCTGCAGCATTCGCGAAAGGAATGGGGGTAAGGGTGAGCAGCAGTACCATGGCAAGGACTGAGAACCATAATCTTCTAAACATCATAATCGCTCCTTCTCTCATTATCATTCCAGCCCAAAAGATCATGCTGGGGAACCTCCCCCAACGACAAAAAGCACCCGTTAGAAAGGCGTAATAAACGCCAGACTTACGGGTGCTTCCTTCGTAAGGGTTTTTGACTTTCTTTTTGTAAATATACGGGAAAAATCTGATTTTGTCAAACGTTTATTCCCCTGTCGTGAGCGAAAACCCACCAAGGAGGGTCTTCCACGCATCCGAATTTCCTTCCCAGGTCGCCCCCTTCGGGATTTGCTTGATGAGCACCCGATCCGAGAACGAGGGAAGATTTACGATTTGTTCATGGTCGCCAATCAGGACAAATAACAGCGTTACGTTTGGGTTGGCGTATGTTTCGCGAATAACCTGCTCTATCGTTTCGGCATCCTTTTTATGCGGGATGATGCGCACGAGAAGCGTCTTCCGATCCGAATTCAAGCAGCGGTTAAAACGCTCGATTCTTCGATCCAGCCGTTTGCGGAAAGCAGGGTAGTCATATAGCGGCTGCTCCATCGGGTCGTTCCGGAAGTCGTGGAAGGATAAACAAGAGGATCGTTTGTCGCGTACATAATAACAGTTGACGGATTTGCCGTAGATGTCCAGGTTTTCCCGGAGCATGAATTCGCTGAATTGTTGATGGATGATTTTGCAAAATTCACGGGTTGAAGCGAAGTTGAACCAGTCCCATGGACCTGCCGAACGTCGCAGGTTGTTTCTTCTAAGCTGAGCGGCAACCTGGCAGTTGTGCCCCAGGCTGAACACGGCATCGAACTCCATTGGGGTTGTCATGCTACCAGACCTCCTCCTATCTATCATTGGATATCATATGCAGCTTGATAGTGTTGGTATGGAGTTGTGACCAAGGAAAGGCTCGGGGACCGCCGAATCAGCATTGATGTTAGCCGAGGAGCGGAACATAAAGGGTTATCACCTGCAAGCTCGCATGAAGCTCCGTTTATCAGCGGTTTACGGTCATTTCCTGTGCCTAGCATTCGTTGACAGAACCCGGGTCTGGTGATATCCTCCAATCAAAGACGGGGTTTATCCGGGATCAAATGAATTCATCCGTATCGGTCCCCTTGGTGAGGGAGTGAGCTCTCCCAAGCGACGGTTACGGCAGCCATTTTTAAATACCGTAAGCCTGAAGCTCTTCGCATGAAGAGTTTTTTCTTTTATATTACAACGAAAAGAATGTGATGACAGATGTTGGTTCGATTACGAACCCGAATGAACGGTTTGCTCAGCAATCATTTATCCGGAGAGTCGATGGACTACCGGCAGATCTTCGCTTTATTTTTCCCGATTTTGATCGACCAGGCGTTTATTATCGGTTTGAACCTGGTCAATACCGCCATGATCAGCTCGTCCGGCGTATCGGCGGTCAGCGCCGTGAACATGGTGGACTCCTTGAACATCTTCTTGATTAATGTGTTTGTGGCGGTTGCAACCGGGGGTACCGTCGTAGTGGCGCAGTATAAAGGAAGCGGCAACGCGATGATGGTATCCCGGGCATCCGCCGCCACGGTAACTTCGGTGGCGATGATGGCTTTAGCGATCGCGCTCCTGATCATCGGGCTTCACCAGCCGGTGCTGACTCTCCTGTTCGGCTCAGCGTCGCCAGAAGTGCTGGAGAGTGCGCGGATTTATCTGATCGGAAGCAGCACTTCCTTTCTCGGGATTGCGATTGTGCAGGCGGTCTGCGGCGCGCTGAGGGGTATTGGCAAGACCCGCGCCTCACTGGCGTTGTCGCTGATCATGAACCTGCTCTACGTTCTGCTGAACATCGTGTTCATCACGCTGCTGAATATGGGCGTTATCGGCATGACGCTGGCCATCAACATCGCCCGTTTTGCCGGGGCGGCCTGCGCGCTATATTATCTGTTTAAAGTAGACGCGACGCTGCATATCCGCCTGCGGGACCTGTTTCATTTTCCGATATCGATGCTGCGCAAAATTATGTTTATCGGGCTTCCGTTCGCGGCCGAGCAGATGTTCTTTAACGGAGGAAAGCTGTTAACCCAAGTGTTTATCGTCAGCCTGGGCACGTATGCCATTGCAACAAACGCAATCGGGTCATCGCTTGCGGCCGTCTTCCAAATTCCGGCTAGCGCGTTGTCCTTAACGATCGTGACCGTTGTTGGTCAATGCATCGGCCGCGGAGATATTGCCGATGCCCGCAAGTTCATCAAATCTTTTCTCTGGCTGGGCGCGTTCTCGCTGGCCCTGATGGGACTGATATTGATGCCGCTCTACCGGCCGTTGGTGGGACTGTTCAATCCGCCGCCGGAAATCGTGAACGATCTGTTCGTGGTGCTGTTGATCAACACGCTTGTGCAGGTGCCGCTGTGGTCGATTAGCTTTATCCTGCCATCGGCCTTGCGTGCGGCAGGCGACTCGCGGTTTACGTCGATCACCTCGATGCTGACCATGTGGCTGTTCCGGGTGATTCTCGGTTATATTATGGGAATCGTTCTGGGCTGGGGCATTCTCGGCGTATGGCTGGCCATGAACTGCGAATGGGGCGTAAGGGGAGCCGTCTTCCTATGGCGCTTCCGAGGAAAGAAATGGTATGCGCATAAACTGATTTAGCCATTATTTAATTTTAAGAAGAAAAGCCCCGTTTTGGCGGGGCTTTTTTGCATGCTGTTCTGAATGGCAATCGTTGTGTCCATCGATTCAAGGCATTTTCAGTTGGGACCGATTAGGACGGTTTATACGCGGACGAGTACGTTTTCCAGCCGCCGTCCAGATTCTTTACCCGGAAACCGTGCTCTGTCAAAATACGCGCCGCCAAGTATCCGCGCAGTCCAACCTGGCAAGTCACGTACAGCGTTTCATTCTCCGGCAGTTCCTTCAGTCGGCTGCGCAGATCGTTAAGCGGAATGTTGATGGAACCCTGGATATATCCTGACTCCCTCTCCTTAGGTTCGCGGACGTCGATCAGGGTTGCACCTTTTCCAACCAGATCGTCGATTTCATGCCATTGGACCGTGTCAACCAAGCCATCCAAGATGTTGGCGGCAACATATCCGGCATAGTTAACCGGGTCTTTGGCGGAGGAATAAGGGGGCGCATAGGAAAGCTCCAGCTCCGTCAAGTCCCATACATTGAGGTTTCCCTTGATTGCCGTAGCAATGACATCGATTCGCTTGTCCACGCCATCTGCTCCAACCGCTTGCGCCCCATAGATTTGACCTGTTTCCGGATGGAATAACAGCTTCAAGGAGATTGGATACGCCCCGGGGTAGTACCCGGCATGCGACGAAGGGTGAATATGGATGGCTTGATAAGGTAGGTTCATCTGCTTCAGGCGCTTTTCGTAAACACCTGTCGCAGCAACCGTTAGATCAAAGACCTTTGCAATTGACGAACCGAGCGTGCCTTTGTAATAATTACTTTTACCATAGATGTGATCCGCTACCAAGCGCCCCTGCCGATTGGCAGGACCGGCGAGCGGGATAAAGGCCTGGCTTTGAAGGACATAATCCTTTACCTCAATCGCATCGCCGATGGCATAAATGCTCGGGTCCGCGGTCTGCATATATTCGTTAACTTGAATCCCGCCGCGATCATTGACGGGAAGTCCGGCAGCTGACGCCAGCGTGCTCTCTGGCCGAACGCCTATCGAAAGCAACGTCATCTCGGTTGATATTCGTTTGCCGCTGGAAAGCTCGATTTGTTGGCCGCCGTCATGAAACGCTTCTACGCCATCCTCAAGAATCAGACGGACTCCTTTGTCTTTAAGGTGCGACTGAATGATCGCGGCCATTTCGTAATCCAGCGGAGCCATCACCTGGTTGGCCATTTCGATGACGGTCACCTGAACGCCGCGATCCGCCAAATTTTCGGCCATTTCCAGCCCGATGAATCCTCCCCCGACAATTATGGCTTCCTTCGGCTGGACATCATCCACGTACTGCTTGATTCGGTCCGTGTCCGGGATATTCCGCAACGTGAATACGTTACGAGCATCGGACAAGCCGGGAATATCCGGCACCACGGGCTTCGCGCCGGGTGACAGGATCAGATAATCATAGCTCTCGGTGTAGGTTTCGCCGGTAGCAAGGTTTTTAATCGCAACCATTTTTTTATCACGCAGAATGGACGTAACTTCGCTGAGATTCCGAATATCCAGATCGTAGCGGCGGCTAAGACCGGGTACGGTCTGCACCATAAGCTTATTGCGGTCAGTTATAGTTTCTCCTATATAATAGGGCAGACCGCAGTTGGCAAACGAAATATATTCCCCGCGTTCCACTAAAACAATGGTAGAGCTCTCATCCAATCTCCGCAGTCTGGCAGCTGCCGAGGCACCGCCTGCTACACCGCCGACAATGACGATTTTTTGGCCCATCGAATATTCCTCCCTGAGTTGGTGTAAATTACGTATGGATTAATATATACCCTATGGGGTATCATAGCATAGAGCAGCATAAAAAGGTGTGACAAATATCAGACATGTCTGTTAAGCGGCAAGTTAGACTCATCTCGATGAAGCTGCGGCAGCCGAAACTTGACAATATACCCACGGGGGTATATATTAAGGACATGCCTATATGATTTAAATCATGCTTCCTAAAAATAGTGCACGTACAGGAGGGAATCGGGATGGATTACAATGATCAAATGAAGAATCGAGTGAAACGCATCGAAGGTCAATTGCGCGGCATTCTGAAAATGATGGAGGAGAACCAGGATTGCAAGGAAGTGATTACCCAGCTGTCTGCGACGCGGACGGCGATCGATCGGACGATCGGCGTTGTCGTCAGCTCAAATCTTGTGGAATGCGTGCAGCAGGCCGCAGAGACCGGGCAGGATACGGAGAAGCTTGTGGTTGAAGCGGTGAATCTGCTTGTTAAGAGCAGATAATAGGAAGTGTCCCTCATTTCAATATTAGGATCCACCAATAAGATTGACAGGACCTTCGACATCGTTTAATATACCCCTATGGGTATATGTTCAAACCATATACTCATTCATTTTAAGGAGGAATCATGATGAACGCGGATAAACTATTGGACGTTAAAGGCTTGGCCTGTCCCATGCCGATCGTGAAAACAAAGAAACAGATGAAAGAAATGGAACAAGGTCAAGTGCTTGAGATTCATGCAACGGATCAAGGCGCGAAGAGCGATTTAACGGCTTGGGCCAAATCGACGGGCAACGAGATGCTGGAACATCAAGAGGATGGTGGCGTGCTGAAGTTTTGGATTAGGAAGGGATAATTTTTTTGAAAATTATAATACCCATCAGGGTATTTGAGCGGCATTGTGTTGGATTTATTCATAAACGCATTACAGGGGGAGATCATGACGTGACAGAAACAAAAAAGACAACGATCGTATTATTCAGCGGCGATTATGACAAAGCGATGGCTGCCTATATTATCGCCAACGGTGCGGCCGCATACGACCATGAGGTGACGATATTCCACACCTTCTGGGGGCTTAACGCATTGCGGAAGGATGAGGATGTCCTGCTTCCCAAGAAAAAAAGCTTCATCGAGAAGATGTTCGGAAAAATGATGCCGCGCGGATCCAACCACATGGGACTTTCAAAAATGAATTTTGCCGGGATGGGTCCCAAAATGATCAAGGACGTAATCAAGAAACACAACGCCGTTCCGCTTCCGCAATTGATTGAGATGGCGCAGGAGCAGGACGTGAAGCTGGTTGCATGCACGATGACGATGGATCTGCTTGGGCTGCAGCAAGAAGAACTGCTTGACGGTATTGAGTATGCGGGCGTTGCGGCGTATTTGGGCGACGCTCAGGATGGCAATGTTAACTTGTTCATTTAAGGAAAAATGCGGCGAAGGTTGCAGTTATAAAGAGAGGGAATAAAAATGGATATTCTCAATGTATTGTTCATTGCACTTATCATTCTGTTTGTCGTTTGGAGAATTTTCCCGGCCAAAGGAGTCAGGCAGATTACCGCGGCACAGCTAAAACATGAGATTAAGGATGCCAATGCGAACAAGCAGTTCATCGATGTCCGGACGCCGGGAGAATTCAAGGGAAATCACATTCGGGGTTTCCGCAATATTCCGCTGGATCAGCTATTGTCGAGCAGCGAGTCGCTCTCCAAAGAGAGGGAAGTGGTATTGATCTGCCAAAGCGGTATGCGAAGCAACAAAGCGAGCAAAACATTAAAGAAATCAGGCTTTGTGAAGGTGACGAATGTGAAGGGCGGCATGAACGCCTGGTCGTAAACTTAAAAGTAAAAGTAAAGGAGTGCTGATCAATTATGAGAGAAATTTCTCCAAAAGATCTAGAGCGGATGTTGAGTGACGGGACAGCCGTGAATATCATTGATGTGCGAGAAGCGGAAGAAGTCGAGGAAGGGAAAATTCCGGGCGCCGTCAACATTCCCCTAGGTTTGATTGAATTCCGCAAGCAGGATCTTGATCGGTCGAAAGAATATGTCATGGTATGCCGTTCCGGCGGACGCAGCGGCCGTGCAGCTGAATATTTGGAAGGCCAAGGCTATCAAGTCATCAATATGACGGGCGGCATGCTCGCATGGGAGGGCGAAACAGAGTAATCGTGTCGATGTGAAAAGAATGGGTGTGTTAGTCACCCTTTTTTTTGAAATGAAATATACCCCTAAGGGTATGAGAAATCTAACTAAAATAGTAATGGAGGTTGTATGTGATATGGCAGCAATTGAATCGAACATGAAGCTGGACGCTAAGGGGCTGGCATGCCCGATGCCCATCGTCCGCACGAAAAAAGCGATGAAGGATCTGGAAGCCGGTCATGTTCTGGAGGTAGAGGCAACCGACAAAGGTTCCAAGGCCGACATACAGGCATGGGCGGAAAGCACGGGCCATCAATATCTCGGAACGATTGAAGAGGCGAATGTGCTGAAGCACTACCTTCGCAAATCGTCAGGGGAAGAAACGGCAGAACGAAGCTATCCACATGTAGCGTCTAATGATCAGCTGGAGGAGAAACTTGCGTCTGGAGCGCCAATCATCGTCTTGGATGTGAGAGAGGCGGCGGAGTTTGCTTTCAGTCATATTCGCAATGCCGTATCGATTCCGCTTGGCGAACTGGATGAACGCATGGTGGAGCTGAATAAAGAGGATGAAATCTATGTCATCTGCCGTACCGGGACAAGGAGTGACCTCGCTGCGCAAAAGCTTTCAGCTAACGGCTATGCAGGCATTATAAACGTGGTGCCGGGCATGAGCGGCTGGCGTGGAGAAACTTTTGGCTTGAAGGATGGCGCAGATGCTTAGGATGGCTGTCCAATAAGCATGCTTAGCACTTCGTATTTACAATGGGCAGCCGGAAGGAATGCAACTTTTCAGATCCGATGACTGAATTTATGAGGAGGAAGAGCAACATGACAGTAAGAGAAATGCAAGCGCAAGAAGTGGCCATGAAGGTGATTCGCAAAGAGAGCCTGTTTCTATTGGACGTGCGGAACCCTTCGGATTTTGAAGATTGGAAGATTGAGGGCGAAGGAGTTCGGCATTTGAATATCCCTTATTTTGATTTGATTGACGGCGTGGAAGAAATATTGGATCAAATCCCGATGGATCAAGAAGTGCTGGTTGTATGCGCCAAGGAAGGCTCGTCGGTCATGGTGGCCGAGATGCTGGCCGGGCATGGCCGGCATGTGGCGTATTTGAAAGGCGGAATGAAAGCCTGGAGCGAACATCTTGTCCCGCTGAAGATCGGCAGCTTGGCGGATGGCGGCGCGCTTTATCAGTTTGTTCGTATCGGCAAAGGCTGTTTGTCTTATATGGCGGTATCGAACGGCGAAGCGGCATTGTTTGACGCTACCCGCATGACGGAGGTATATCTTGAATTTGCCGAAAGCGTGAATGCCCAAATCAAGCACGTGTTTGATACCCATCTCCATGCAGACCATATTTCCGGCGGTCGAATGATTGCTGAGCAGACAGGAGCCGTATACTGGCTTCCGCCAGAGGATGCCGGCGAGGTCGTGTTTAAATACGAGCCATTGAAGAACGGCGATCAAGTGGCGATTGGCGGGAGCACCATCCGCATCGATGCGCTCCATTCTCCGGGCCATACCATCGGGTCCACTTCGTTTGTCATTGATGATCAATACCTGCTGACAGGCGATATTCTGTTTATCGATTCCATCGGCCGTCCGGATCTGGCGGGACTGGCAGACGATTGGGTCGGCGATTTGCGGGAGACGCTCTATGCCCGCTACACCCGTCTATCGGATGATCTCACCGTACTGCCGGCGCATTTCATGATCATGGACGAATTGAACGAGGACGGGACGGTCGCGAAGAAATTGGGAGAGCTGTACCGGGAAAACCATGGCCTCAACATCATAGACGAGACGGAATTCCGAACATTGGTAACGCAGAATTTGCCGCCGCAGCCTAACAGCTATCAGGAAATCCGTCAAACCAACATGGGGATAATGAACCCTGACACCGAGCGGCAGCGTGAGATGGAGATTGGGCCGAACCGCTGTGCCGTACGTTAATTTGGACCATGACAATCGGATGAAGAGCCAGGATAATTCATGATTAAGAGTCATGGCAAGGGTCGATAACAAGATCGGCCATCGATATAAACGGATGAAACAAGATATAAAGAGATCCAAGGGAACCGGACAGGTTCCCTTTTCTAAAGAGAAATAAGGGGGCAGCACGATGGAACTAAGTATATCCTTCATCATAACGATATTTTTAATCGGATTCATTGGCTCATATATATCAGGAATGGTTGGCATTGGCGGCTCGATCATCAAATACCCGATGCTGCTGTATATCCCGCCGTTATTCGGCCTTGCGGCTTTCACCGCGCATGAAGTATCGGGCATAAGCGCCGTACAGGTATTCTTTGCCACGATCGGGGGCGTGTGGGCATACCGCAAGGGCGGATATCTGAACAAAACACTCATTATCTATATGGGTTCGGCCATATTGCTCGGCAGCTTCATCGGCGGTTTCGGCTCCAAAATGATGAGCGAAGGCGGCATCAATCTCATCTATGGCATATTGGCGCTGATTGCGGCCGTGATGATGTTCATCCCAAACAAAGGGGTGGACGATATTCCCCTGGATCAGGTCAAGTTCAATAAATGGCTGGCTGCTGCGCTGGCTCTTGTGGTCGGAATCGGTGCCGGCATCGTCGGAGCGGCCGGAGCATTCCTGCTCGTTCCGATCATGCTGGTTGTATTGAAAATACCAACGCGGATGACCATTGCCACCTCGCTTGCGATTACCTTCATCTCATCCATCGGTTCGACGGTTGGCAAGCTGACGACGGGGCAAGTGGATTATATTCCGGCCCTTATTATGGTTGTTGCCAGCTTGATCGCCTCTCCACTCGGTGCGGCCGCGGGCAAGAAAATGAACACAAAGATTCTGCAGATCATTTTGGCCGTTTTGATCCTGGCAACGGCTATCAAAATTTGGCTGGACATTCTATGATGGTTCTATCGTTTAAGGAAGACGTGATGCTGCAGAGGATGAAACAGGCATGGTAATATGGTGATATGCCCAATGTTATCCAAGTAACTGATGATCAATAGGGGGGATCCAATAATATGAATCCATGGAATGAACGGTTTCAGGGCGAAGACTATGTCTTCGGAACCGAGCCCAATGTATTTATAGCCGACATGCATAAGAGGTTGGCATTAACGGGTAATGCGCTTGCGATCGCGGAGGGCGAAGGACGAAATGCGGTGTTTCTGGCTCGCGAAGGCATGAACGTAACCGTGTGGGATTATGCGGAGTCCGGCCTGAACAAAGCCAATAAGCTGGCCGAAGCCAGCGGCGTTGAGATTCGCACCGAGCTTGTGGACCTTGGGGAAGCGCAGTGGACGAAGGAGCAATGGGATGAGATCATTTGCGCATTCGGACATTTTCCCAAGGAATTGAGAACAAGGACGCTGGAAGGCGTGAAAACCGCGGTGAAGCCGGGAGGATATTTTCTCACCGAAGTGTATTCCCCGTACCAGATTCCTTATCGAAGCGGGGGACCGCAAGATCCTCAGTATTTATACGCGCCCGGGGATTTCCTCGAAGCTTTTGCGGATTGGCGAATTGTCCATTTTTTCATGGGTGAGGTCGTTCGGCAGGAAGGACAGGGGCACCAGGGCTTGTCCCATGTCATTCAGTTTGCGGGGCAAAAGCCGTCCATCAAATGAAATATTTGCGAGTAAGCATTAGGTGAACAGCTTGGATACATCGGACCGATCGCCCTGTTGCACATAGTCGGAGGGTGACAGACCGGTGTATTTTTTAAACATGCGATAAAAATAGGACGTGTCATAATAACCCAGATAGTGGGCGATATGAGCGATTGTCATGTCGGAATGAAGCAGCAGGCCGCACGCTTCCAGCACGCGCAGCTGGTGCATGTACCGAATCGGGGAATGACCGTACACCTCCTTGAAGAGGGCGGTGGCATAATTGGGGGAACGATGGATTAACTTTGCGAGTTTATCGATTTCGATCGGTTCGCGGTAATGGTCCAACAGATACGTTTTGATGGTATCCGCATAATTTCTTTTGCTTGGCGGCAGCTCGGTCTTCTCGAGTTCCCGGGCCAGCATGCCGAGCAGCTCCTGCATGATGCCCTGACAGATCATGGAGCGGTAGCTTTTGCCGCCGCGCATCTCCTCGAACAATCGATCGCAGCGGCGGTAGGCATACTGAATATGCGCAAGATTGAATTTGAGGAATTGGCCTCCATCCAGAAACGGAATGCCTGTGGTTACCTGAGGATCCATCGTAAAGAGAATGGTGTATTTCCGATGGAGGATATCATTCCAGTTCCCGCCGCTTCGTCTCGTCGATTGCGGGATGAAGAGCACGTCTTCTTCTTCCGCAATGATCTCCTCCCCATTTATTTCATACCTCACTTTTCCTTCTCTTACCACTACAAGCACGTTATAACGGATCGTCTCTAGCTGAGTCCGCCAGTTCGGGATATGATCATCAAAATTCACGCTCATTAATTGGATCACAGACAAGCACCTCGCAGTGATTTTATACCTATAGCCTAGCATATTCATGCTTCCAATGAGTAGGTCTTTGTTGGTATTTACAGGTCTGATAACCAAAATCGAAGTAGAATCGTACAACAAATTTACGAAATGTACATCGACTCAACAGGAAGCATTGGCCTATAATTTCTGTCAATAGCAGTCATTTTGTAAACGCTGACATGTAAGGATAAGAGAAAAGGGATGAGGAAGGAAGCGATACGTATATGAGAGTATTATTGCTGGATTTGGACTCGACCAGACCGGATCATTTAGGGTGCTACGGATACCATCGGAATACGTCGCCCAACATTGACCGGATAGCGGCGGAAGGCGTACGCTTCGACAATTACTATACCTCCGACGCTCCATGTTTTCCATCAAGAACCGCGCTGATGACCGGCAAGTTCGGCATTCATAATGGGGTCGTGGGCCATGGAGGCTCGGCAGCGGACGTGCGGCATGAAGGCATTACGCGGGATTTCCGCGACAAGCTGGCTTCGGAGAGCTTTCCCGCCATTTTCCGCCGTGCCGGCATGAAAACCGCTCTGATCAGTCCGTTCGGAGAGCGCCATTCCGCCTGGACCTTCTATGCGGGCTTCAATGAAATGTATAATACAGGCAAAGGCGGCTTGGAGTCGGCTGAAGAAGTGTCTCCGGTCGTGCTGGACTGGCTGGATCGCAACGCCGATGAAGATAACTGGATGCTCTATGTGAACTTCTGGGATCCGCATACGCCTTATCGTGCACCTCAGTCGCTGGGCAATCCGTTCGAGCATGATCCTCTTCCGGAGTGGTTATCCGAAGACGTGCTTCAGGAGCATCAGAAGAAGGTCGGCCCGCATGGTGTAAACGAAATTAACATGTATAATAGTGATGTATCCCCTGATTACCCGCGCCATCCCGGAGAGATTCGGACGATGGAGGATTTGCGGACGATGGTGGACGGCTATGATTGCGGCATTCGGCATATGGACGAGCATATCGGGGTCATCTTCGAGCTGTTGGAATCCAAGGGCGTTATGGATGACTTGATCGTAATCATAACGGCGGATCATGGCGAGAACATGGGGGAGCTTGGGATATATGGCGAACATGGCACGGCGGATCAGGGAACCTGCCGCATTCCGATGATTATCCGAGGGCCCGGCATCATGCAAGGGATATCGGATCGCAATCTGCACTATCATCTGGATCTACTGCCTACGATGGCGGAATATATGAACGTGGCACCGGCAAGAAGCTGGGATGGGATCAGTTATGCCGAGACCCTGCAAAGCGGACGCGAGAGCGGCAGGGAGTATCTGGTGGTATCCCAATGTGCACACGTCTGCCAGCGAAGCGTGCGGTTTGGAGATTGGCTGTACATTCGTACCTATCATGACGGCTTTCATCTGTTCGACAAAGAAATGCTGTTCCATATCACCGAGGACGTTTATGAACAGCACAACCAGGCGTCTCAAAGACCGGATCTTTGCCGGGAGGCCGTCTACCTGCTGAATGAGTGGCATGATCATATGATGTCGACAATGCCGTTCGACGTGGATCCATTGTGGACGGTCATGAAAGAGGGGGGACCTTACCACGCCAAAGGTCATTTGCCCCGGTATATCGAGCGTTTGAAGAACACGGGCCGGGGAGAAGCGGTTCCGGAGCTGATGCGCCGCCATCCTCGGGAGTTCGTGTAATCGCAAATAGCAAGGTGAAGCAGGATAACCGCTCTGACAGCGGTTGTCCTGTTCTCCGTATTCAAGGATAGGAGGAACAAATAACATGGGAGAACCACATTCCTGCTGCGCAGGCTCCAGAGCGCACCTGCAGTTGGCGGGATCCGGCCAGAAGGCTCTTATTGGCACCATGGGAGACGAAAAGTATGATGAACAGTCTCATCCTGATCTTCATACCGATATGATCATGCTGCCTGGAGGGACGTTTACGATGGGCACGAATTCGAATGAAGGCTTCCCTCGCGACGGCGAAGGTCCGGCTCGCAGCGTAACCGTCTCCGGGTTCGAGATCTCGCCCCATGCCGTAACGAATGGAGAATATCAGCGGTTTGTAGAAGCCACCGGTTATGTGACGGAAGCGGAACGGTTCGGCTGGTCGTTTGTATTTGAACTGCTGGCTTCGGAGGAAACGAAGGCAGCAGTAGCCCAGGTGCCGCAAGAGGTGCCTTGGTGGCTGGTGGTCGAAGGGGCTTACTGGGCAGCGCCCGAGGGGGCGGATTCCAGCATCGAAGGCCGGATGGACCATCCGGTCGTACATATATCCTGGAACGATGCCGCGGCTTACTGCCAATGGGCCGGCGTGCGGCTTCCGACGGAAGCGGAATGGGAATATGCGGCTCGCGGCGGTTTGGAGAGCAGGACCTATCCGTGGGGAGATCTGCTGAAACAGGACGGAGAGCATCAATGCAACATATGGCAGGGCAAATTTCCGGTCAAAAATAACGCCAGCGACGGGTACATCGGAACCGCGCCGGTGGATGCCTACAAACCGAACGGTTACGGACTGTACAACATGTCCGGCAACGTATGGGAATGGTGCGGCGATTGGTTCAGCCCGGCGTATCATCAGCAGACCTCGGCGAACAATCCGTTCTATGGGGAGCCTACCGGCAGAAGGTCGATGCGCGGGGGTTCGTACCTGTGCCACAGATCCTACTGCAACCGGTATCGAGTCGCGGCGCGGAGCGGGAATACACCCGACAGCTCGACGGGCAACTGCGGTTTCCGGGTGGTGAGGGATGATGGATCATGATTCAGCAGCTTCTGCAATCCTATTGGCCCGAGTGGTACGGAGATACGGTGAACGGCCCTACGGGCTGGAACAATACGACTCTTTTTATTCATAACCCACATCGGCGTTCGGTCATGCGCATTTACAATACGCATCGTGACAAGGCAAGGATCGAATTCGAGTTTGCGGTTTTGGACTCGCTTCAGCGGGTACCCCTTAGCTTTAAGGTCCCAACGCCTGTTCCATCAACGTCTGGCGATAAGATGGTTCGGGTGCAGGACGGAAGTGATCGATACGCTTGCCTATTCGCATACATTGAAGGAGCGCGACCGGATGAAGAGGGCATTCGAGCGACTTATTCCTTCGGGGAAAAAACGGGAGAACTTGTAAGTGCACTTGCGGCTTGTTCGATTGGAATGGAGCCGGTGTATCCGCCCTATTACGAACTGCTTCAATCGTATCCTTTATGCAGCAGGACGTTCATTCAGGATTTCTGCAAGCGACCGCCCGTCGAGTTCCAGGAACAAGGAAACGCGCTCCAAACCCTTCAAGAAGCGTACACCGAGATATCCGGCAGGCTGGAATCCCTGAAAAATCTGCCGCAGCAGCTGGTCCACGGGGACCTGAACTTTTCGAACCTGCTTCTAGATTCGAAACAATCGGGCAAGGTCATCGCTTTGCTTGACTTCGAATTTTGCACAAAGGATGTCAGGGCGATGGAGCCTGCGGTCGTCATTTCGGGATTTTTGGGAATGGCGGAGGAGAAGGACGCCATCCGGCAGTTCTGCGAAGGCTTTGCCAGCCGCGTACGGCTGACCGAAGAGGAGATTGCTGCCATACCGGTACTGCTGCGCTTGCGTTTGGTTGACGTTTTCTTGCATTTTTTGAGCCGCTATCGGGAAGGGACCGATGATTCCCATGTGCTGCAGGAGCAGATCGATATGCTGGCAGCCGGATTGAAGCGGCTGGAGCAAAGTGAGGCGTGGATGGAAGACGTGTTATACAGTATTTGATGTAAACCAAAAACCCCGATCTCTTCAAGAGACCGGGGTTTTTCTTAATGTGGCGAACCGTTATTCAAGAAAATTTAAATGAATTTATTCAACTGTTACTTTTTCAGCAGATTAATATGATCCAGGTCCGTGCTGCTGTTGAAGATAAACTCCAACTTATATGCTCCACGATGGTAGGTCAGCTTGGTTTGCTTGGTTTTTCCGTTCTTGAATGTGGTGGTGGCATCCGGAGCAAACCAATTCTTCTTCAGCATTTTCATGGTAATGCCGCCGATGTTCGTCTGTCGTTCCACATTGGTGCCAAAATAACGCATTTCGCGAATTTTATTCAGCTTGTAGGAGAAGGCGTAGCCCGGATTCCCCATGTTGGCCCCGTATACGTCGAAGGCATCGGCATCCTTGCCGGGCACGGGAGGCTCGCCAATGGCCTTGTACACGTCCTGCTTCGTGCTTTTACCGATCGTTAAGCCGCTGACCGCACCGGGGAATTGTCCCTTCAATGCAGGTTTATAAAAGCTGTTGAGCGTCTTGAGCGCGTGCTCGGCAGCATAATCCTCGGCGCTTGCCGCCGTGGCGGCTTCAGCCTGCTGCAGTGGCAAAACAGCATGATTTGCTCCGAATGCGCTAAGGCCGACGACGCCCGCCATAGTCAAGGTGACGATTGCTTTTTTAGCTGGTTGTTTCAAGTTCATGTTGCATCCTCTCCTTTGTAACAACTACTTACCACATGCGCTGCGCATCAAACAAGTGATTCTAACTTATCTTCCCATGATAGTTGATGCTTAAGGGCAATGGGTTACGATTCTATGAAGATGACATTGCAGATTTGATACCTGGAATAAGACGCCTTGCTTGATTCTAATGGTTTGAACGATGAATCGGGTACGCCAATTCGCCGAACATTGATGAATCCGTCCATGACCTGAGCGTTATTCGGAAAATGGGGTAATAGTACAGAGGTGATATGAATTTTTGGAAAAATCGTGTAATCTATATAGAACCGACTTTTTCAGGAGGAATTATGGAAACCGAATCCTTACTCAAGGTGGAGCAGCTTGCTCTCAAAAAACACAAAATTTTTAAACAAAGCCAGCTGCGCTACATCGCCCGCTCCATGCTCGCCAGCATGTTTATCGGCTTTGGCGTCATTGTCGCTTTTAAGACGGGCAACTTTTTTTATCTGGAGCATTCCCCTCTGACTTATCCGATGGCTGCCCTTACGTTTGGCGCGGCGATTATCCTGATCGCGTACGGGGGAGGGGATTTGTTTACAGGGAATACGTTTTATTACACGTATGCCGCTCTCCGCAAGAAATTAAAGTGGCTGGAAGTAGTCAAGTTATGGATTTTCAGTTATGCGGGAAACATCCTGGGGGCCTGCACGTTTGCGCTGTTGATTTTCTTAACGGGATTATTCACCGATTCCTCCGTGAACGGATTTCTGCTCAATGTGGTGGAACACAAAATGACCACCCCGACGGTGCAGCTGTTTTTTCGAGCGATTCTGTGCAACTGGCTCGTATGCCTTGCCTTTTTCATCCCCATGTCCCTGAAGGGCGACGGAGCCAAAATGTTTGCCATGATGCTGTTTGTTTTCTGCTTTTTCATCTCCGGGTACGAGCACAGCGTTGCGAACATGTGCACCTTTGCCATTGCGCTCGTGCTGAATCATCCGGGCACGATTTCGTTTGATGGCGTATTGCATAATCTGATTCCGGTAACGTTCGGCAATTTGATCGGCGGCGTTCTATTAATGGGTTTTATGTATTATTTTGTGAACAAGCCTTTTCTGGATGCGAAGGAATCCTCTGGTGAATAAGGAATGGAAGTGCGCTAGCCTAGCTCCGCTAGCCTTGTAACAATGAATACACCCGCGTATCGTGTGCCGTGCCGTTCTGATAGATATACTGACGCAGGGTTCCTTCCGCTTCGAATCCGAGCTTGGCCAGCAGTGCATGGGAAGCCTGGTTCTCGATAAAAACGACGGCACCGATGCGGGTTAGGCCAAGCTCCTGAAATCCATATGCCAGGATGGCGGAGGCCGCTTCGCTGGCATATCCTTGCCTCCAGTAGTCTGGATGAAGCTCATATCCGATTTCTGCTCTTCTATGCCGTGGGGACCATGCGTTATATCCGATCGTCCCGATCAGGCCTTGGGCTTCTTTCCTTTCGATGCCCCATCGAATCCCACGCTGCTCTGCGTAGTTGTTAGCGAACAGCTCAATGAATCGACGAGCTTGCTCGGGGCTGGTCAACGTGTCTTGACCGTAATAGCGGGTCACCTGCTCATGCGAGAAGCAGCTGTAGATCGCTTCGGCATCCTGAAGCCGGATTTCACGCAGCCTTAATCGTTGAGTCTCTAGTTCTGGAAACATGATCTCCCTCCCTGGATAAACAGCATTGGCTAATATGGATTAGATTTCATTATATAAGTTGTATTGATTAAAGGAAGAGGATTGCACGGAATTCGCATTGTTTTCATAAAAAAATAAAGGGCTGGTCGCAAAGTCAAATGGACGTTGGACCAGCCTTTACAATTTCATCCCTTCACTTCTGGTACAGGCTCACCCGCGGTTCTTAGCTCTTAACGCAGCGAAATGCGGCTTAAGCTGCCGCTGTCCGCAAACAAACGCTGGATGCTGCGTTCAACTTCCGCGTCCGGTATTAACGGAGGAGCTTGGTGCGGTTTCGTGCGCGCATCGATAATGACCGTGTCGCAGCCCCAATGCTTGTGCTCATAGCGGCTGTTCACGCCGTGAATGTCGTGGGAAGGATTGCTGCGCGTAAAGGTTGCCCAGAGAAAATTGTTGAGCGTTGCGCTCATGAATTCACTGTCATCGCACAGAATGATCATTGGGCAGGAAGGAAGCGAACCTCGTTCCCGGATGGCATTGCTAAGCCTCGACATTTCCTGTGCCACTTCCGAATAACTCGTAAAGGGGGCTCCCTGGATGGCGACAATGCCGGGCATGATCCATTTTGCGGGCGCATACCCGGGAAGATCCGTTAACGCCTCAGGCACCGCTTGGCACAAATCCCTTTTTTTATCCCCGACCGCCGCAAATACGACCTTGCTGCCGGTGTTGAGTCCGGTTCCGGAATAATCGAGCGTATCGATCGTGGTATTGGTCTGAAAATGGATGTCCCGTTGCAGATCGATGCGTTCCAATATATAGGTCAAGAAGTCCTCGATGTGATGCGTGCTTAAAGGCTGTTTCTCTTCAGCTGCAATGAATAAATACTTGGCCAAGCTTAATTGGCCCGTGCCCAGTATCCGGTTGGAGATGGTGAGAAGCTCAGCCGGCTGCTTTACTTGTTGATATGGGGTATACCGTTCGCTGCCGATGGCAAAGAGCAGGGGGTGTACCCCGGCAGCATCAACCGCATGGACTTCCTTGACCCCTGGAATTTCTTGCCGGATCGCCCCGCCGGTCAGCTCATGAATCAGCTCCCCGAAGGACGTATCTTCCTGCGGCGGTCTCCCGACGACCGTAAACGGATAGATGGCCTGCTGCTTGGCATAGACTTTGTGAACTCGCATGACGGGAAACGGATGGACCAGGCTGTAATAACCCAGATGATCGCCAAAAGGTCCCTCGGGCTTGGTGTCGCCGGGATGGATCTCCCCCGTAATAACAAAATCCGCATCGTGGCTGATGCAGTAACCATCCACATAGCTGTACCGGAAATGTCGTCCCGACAGCAGTCCCGCAAAGGTAAGCTCGCTCATGCCTTCCGGTAGAGGCATAACCGCTGAAATCGTATGGGCAGGGGGCCCCCCGATAAAACAGCTTACTTTCAGCGGCTGACCCAGCTTATTTGCCTTCGCTTGATGGATGCCGATGCCCCGGTGGATTTGGTAATGGATGCCGACTTCCTTGTTCAGTTCATATTCATTGCCTGTGAGCTGAACCCGGTACATGCCTAGATTGGAATTCATGACGCCCGGCTTCTCCGGGTCTTCGGAATACACTTGGGGTAGCGTGACGAAAGCGCCGCCGTCGTCCTTCCAGTGCTTAATGAGTGGCAGATCGGAAATTTGGATTTCCTGAAATCCGGGTGGCAGGGCACCTGTTTTTTTGATCGGCAGTGCAGATTTAGCTGCCAGTCCCGTCCCGATATATTTAAAAGGATTTTTGAGCGCCTTCATCGGATCGTTGCGCAGCGCGATAACGTCTTGCGTAGATTCGAAGGTTTCCCGAAAAATGAATTTGCTGCGCTCGATCGTGCCGAACAGATTGGATACCGCACGGAACCTTGAACCTTTTACATTCTCAAACAGGAGTGCCGGGCCGCCTGCCTCATAAACCTTCATATGTATGGCCGCCATTTCCAAATGAGGATCGACCTCTTCATGTATACGAACCAAATGCCCATGCCTCTCCAAATCAATGATGCATTCTTCCAGATTATGATATTTCATTACATAGCTCCAATCCCTTGTAGATAGTGAACTTATTCTACTATTATCGACAATCTCGAAGCGCAGGTCAATGACGCCCGATATAGAATGGGAGAATGGCTTCATCATTAAAAATCGTCTTTCTGATAGAACATGCAATACACGGTCAGGGCGTTGATATATGCTTCATGCCTTAAAGCAAATCCCCGCCTTTGATACAGATTTACATTCTCCTTATTTTCAGTATCGAGCGCGATTCCATCTGAATTGTGATCCGAATTAACCACTTGAAGCAGGTGCCGCAGCATTGCTGTTCCAATTCCCCTGCCTTGGACTTCCGGATTCACTCCGATCATAACGAGATAATGGTGCGGAGAAGAAGGAGCAGCCGATCTTGTAATGCCCATATAGGCATTCAGGAATCTCAATGTTTTGACTGGGAGTTGGAATAACAACGGCAAGAGTCTTCCAATGAGCAAAAAAGCGCCCTTCAAACGCTTAAGCTTGCTTATGCCGGGTTTCTCTACAATGAAGGTGCCGAGCAAGATTTCGTTTTCAAAATAGCCCCATATTTCTTCATGCAGCAGAAAGCTTTTATCAAACATGAAGGAGATAAATGCAGCCGCTCTGCTTCTTGATTTACGATCAAGCTCTGGATCGCCAAATGCATGCAGGAACAATGGATCCCGGGCAAATGCCCGGCTCATTATGGATGAAAATAAGAGTTTATCCGATTGGGCCAGCTTGGATACTCTGCATGAAGTATTCATGCTTTCTCTACAGCTCCCCCATAATGGTCGATAGCAAAGCTGTACAATACTTTCAGCATAAACAGGGTGCCGGCCATTAACATGTAGGGCTGGATGTTGGACAGCAAGAATGTAACCCCTATGCCAATCGACAGAAGCAAGCCTCCTATAAAAGGCTGTGATGACTTCCCGATCAGCGCATTCACGGTCACAGCTCCAGCGATGGTATAAGCCCATATTCCCACCGCATACGCCATGTCGGTATCCAGCAATACGGCTACCAGGAGAATATGAACGTGAATGGCGATGAACACGATCCGCTGTTTTTTACGGGCTGCATAGAAATTACTGGTCGAGCGAGTGAAGTTGGCGATACAGCCGCAGAAAATATCGAAAATAAACAATAAAGCAAGGATACCGCGCCATAAAGGCAAAGAATGCAGGATATCCGGAAAAACAAGGCTTGCTGCTGTGGTCAGACATCCGCCGAACGCCAAGATGACGAGAATCGTGCCAACGGATTGCTGCTCACCGAATACCTCATGCAGAATCGAAGGAATCCTCATTACTTTCATCACATACCGCCCTCATTTCGTCGTAATTTAGTTTAAAATTATGTAGTGAATAAATCATTTTACTACAAAAAGATTATAACTTCGAATAGGTGGTTGTCAATTGATTTATAGTGAAAACATTGAAATACTCTAAAACTTGATATATACTTCACTTGAGGTGAAGAACGCATGAACGGGTATGAGCGCAGAAAGCATAAAAAAATGGAACAGGTCTTCGATGCTGCTTTCCAGCTGTTTTCAAGGCACGGTTACCAAAAGGTTAGCGTTAACGAAATCGCCCAACAGGCAGGCGTGTCACCTGCGACGATATATAACTATTTTGGAACCAAAGATCAGCTCTATCTGGAAATGATCATGTATTGGACGGACAAGCAGTTGGAGGTGTATGAGCGCATTCTGGATTCCGCGCGCTCTTTTGCCGAGAAGGCCCGAGAAATCATGCTGTTGGAGGCTAAGAATCTGACCTTTTTGTCGGAAGAGTTCCGGAATTTCCAAACCTCCGAGGAACGTGGCATTAGTCAGACCATCCAACGGTACAGTGAAGAGAAGGTGAAAGATTTTTTCATGAAGTTTGTCGCGCTGGGGAAACAAGAAGGTTATATTCATAAGGACCAAACCGAAGAGGTTACGATGCAGTACTTCTCGATGTTCATGAATGAGCTAGGGCGACGCTGGGATTCGGGGAACCGGGAATATGTCAACGGGAGCATGGAGACCTTAATGGAGCTTTTCTTTTACGGTTTAGCCGGGCAAAAACATGAAGGCAGTTGATACGGTTTTAACCATAATCAGCTGTTACGGGAGTGCTCTAAACGGGGGATGTCTTGAATGGTGTAATGGTAGAGGAATGAAAATTCGCTTAAGCGGTTGAATAACTCTGAGAAGGAATTTATTCGGCGCTGGATCGATTACTAGAAAGGACTGTACATGAACGAATTATTAACGAAAGCGCAAATCGTTGATCTGGTGACAAGACTGTATAATGGGGAAGGCAGCGAGGAAGAGGCAGGGGAATGGATAAATCTGCTGCAAAGGAATGTGCCTCACCCTGACATCAGCAATCTGATTTTTTGGCCGGAAGAAGATCTTACACCTGAGGAAATCGTTGAAAAGGCATTGAATTATAAGCCAATAGTACTGTGAGCGATATAGAAACTGGAGATAAAGACAGACCACCACCAAAGTATTTGATATACCTCCGTTATATCCAACATGAAGGTAAAGAAATATGGCGTTAAATTGTAGGAAGCACAATTTACGGGGTGATCGCGACGCGATTGAGAATTTCCTGCTGGTCGGCACCTATGGCGGAATGCTGCACCGGATGAACCTGGCAAGCGGCATCCGGGATGAATACAGTATAGGCACAGCCCCAATTTGCGAAACAGGACGCTGGATATTCTGGAAGAACCGAGATCCCTTGCATTGGTAAAACCATAAACCATCCAGCTTTGTTTGTGCGGACCCTGAGGGGGAATAGATGTCCATTATGCTTACAAAACTAGAACTAATCGATCGAATCCTTCATCTGCTTCATAAGACCTCCATATATGATCCTGAATACGAGAGAGTGGCCACGCTACCGTTTGAAGAGGGATATATCGGTGATTTGAGTCCGGTTGTTCGGGTCGGAGAGCAGGATTGCGAGCTCGCTATGTATGAAAGAGGCGTGCAAATGCTCAGCAAGAGGACCAAGGATCCCGATGAAGTGGTCTTCTGGATCCTGGAGGATACCATTCATACCATTGCCCATCTCAAGCTTCTGGAAAAATACAAGGTGGATAATGTAACCACCCATTTGAAGTATACCAAGGATGAGATCCAAGAAATGAAGGACATGATCAATGAATCCTTTCTTCAGTTCGGCGGACAATATGAGCAGTGGCATAAGGCGGGCAAGCGGAACGAGCTTGAGTCGCCTGATCCGGGCAGAAACGCAGGTAAAGACTAAGCGAAGCTAATCATCATGGCGTTCGTATAACTCGAATAATGAATAGGAGAGGGGTGCCAATTTGGTTGAAGTGGTTTTCTTGGACGGATACTTCATGCGGTGTACGAACGGATCTTCATGTTGGTAATCCAAAAAGCAGCCCCTCGCACAATGGCGAAGGGCTGCTTTATTAGATTCATAGCCTTATTGCTGAACAATGGCGATAATTTCATCTTCCAGCTCAAGTCTTACCTGCTCGCTGTATGCGCGGATATTATACTCGGAGTGAAGGTAGCGGAGAATGGCCTCGATGAGGTTGGCCTCAATCAAATACTGAGTTCTTCCGTTGACCCAAACTTCGGCCGTATATCCCGTATCTTCGTCCCAGCTAAGCTCAAGCGATACGTCCGTTGGTTTGACGCCTCTGCGTTCCGCTTGGTGAAGGCAGACCGCATTGACGATTTCGTCCATGCTTAGAACCATGGATTAGTACCGGTTATTGTGATTGTTGTTGTCGCGAGGCTCGTTTTGTTTACGACGATTCTTCACGGCACGTACAACAGCCATAACGATCATAATCAAAGCCCAGATGGCGATCAGGTTAATGAGCAGTCCCATGATTTCGCCCATGAAGCCCATGCCGGCGAACATGCTGCCGAAGAGCAATCCGGCGAGACCACCGATCATAAGTCCTTTCATCAAGCTGCCGCCGCTAAAAAATCCTGGTTTTTTCGTGTTAGCGGCTGCCCCTGTATTGGAACGGTTGTTTGTTTGTTGAACATTATTGGTATCATTCTTTTTCGGAGTGCTGTTGTATGACTTGGTTCCGGATTTAAAACCGCCGCCGCCTCGTCTTGCGTCTACGGAATCAGGTGTCAGCGCTACAAAGAACAGTGTAATCGCTACTAGAATCGTCAATACTTTTTTCATCGTGTTCTGTCGAACCTCCCAGTTAAATTAGAGTATAAAGAGTAATACGGACGAGTCACGATAAGGTTTCAAAATTTGTGCGACCATGGTTTGAGGCTGTAGCGCGCTGCTGCTGTCTCAGTAATTCCAGTACCCAATCGCACCATTTCAGCTCGGTTTCAGCCATCATCAGTCCTTTGGTAGCGAGCACATAATTGCTGAATGCCTTGCTTCCGATCTCGCGGGAGTCCTCCGGAATTCCCGCTAGAATCTGCTCATAGTAGCGCTTTTTCTCCAGATACCCGATTCTGCGGTCCTCGAAAATATCGACGGCGATGCCGATCTCCGTCAACCACAGGCAAAAGGTTCGAAGAGAAAGCTCATCCTTGGTGACTGCAGGCGCAATCGGTTGGTACATCCATTCACGCAGCTTCTGCATGCCTTTTTCTGTAATCGCATAAATTTTTTTGTCCGGTTTATCGCTTTGCTGAACCCAGTGGGAAGACAACAGCTGCTTCTCCTCCATGCTGGACAGCAGCGGATAGATTTGACTGTGTTTGGCTTGCCAAAAAGGCTGTATGCGAAGCATCAAATCGTATCCTGATGATTCTCTTCTTGCTAGTAATCCTAACAAGCCGTATGACAACGTATTCATGGACATAACTCCCTTTGAAACGCATATCGTGGACGCCAAGACAGGAATGATAATCCGCCTATCGGTCCGGTTGATAAAAAGTGTACACTGAAACTGTATGGTTTGACAACTGGGGGAGGGGGCTTTCTCTCTGCTTTTGGCAAAATTGTGACTAAAAAAGCACAAACGCGTGCGCGTTTGTGCTTCCATTTGACTTTGGTTGATTTATTCGTTCTCGTATCCTTCCACGACGAGATCAAGCGCACCGGTGTTGGGGTCGATGACCATGCCATGGACGGGTACGTTTGGAGGAAGGAGCGGGTGGTTTTTAATCAGGCTGACCGTATTTTTTACGCCGTCCGTAATGTTATCGAAACCGCGAAGCCATTTGGATAACCGGATGCCGGAGTTTTCCAGCGTGGACAGCACTTCATCGGAAATGCCGCGGTCTCTCATATGCTGGATCATATCCTCTGCGTTCAGGGATGCCATGCCGCATTCGTAGTGGCCCACAACGATGACTTCTTCCGCGTGAAGCTCGTACAGCGCAACCATGACGCTCCGCATCACGCTCCCGAAAGGCTGGGAAATGATTGCGCCGGCGTTTTTGATGATTTTGACATCGCCATTCTTGAAATTCATCGCTTTCGGCAGAAGTTCGACCAAGCGCGTGTCCATACAGGTGATGATTACGAGTTTCTTCTCAGGAAAACGCCCTGTCAGATAGGATTCGTATTCTTTATTCTCTACAAAGCTGCGATTGTGTTCCAGTATGCTGTTAAGGTGTTTTTCCATCGATTTTTTCTCTCCTTTTGTATCTATTATTCATTTAGAATGCTGCTGCTTAGGCTCTGGTATCCACTACCTGGATATTGGTGCCATAATGCTGTCCGCTGCTGTCCAGACGGAAGGCGTAGGCGGCCGGATCGGCATCGAGTTTCATCTTCTCTTCAAAAAAAACAGCTTGCTTGCGGTTCACGATAAACGTTACCGGGCTGTCCGTTTCGACAGCAAGATCATCCGGCGCCGGCTCATCTACAATACGCAGGCCTGGGACGCCGTTGACGGCACATCCGCATCCCTCCGTGTCATAGATCAGCCTGATTGCGCCCGGCTTGTCCCCGAGTTTGTCCTTCAGCTTCAGCTCGGCTTGCGGGGTGAGTTGAATATTCACGGCATCCTGACACTCCTTTATATGTAGATTGTTATTTATTCTTTCTGGAAGTTGATTATATACCTTGTAAAAAGTATCATCAATAGAGTAAACAAGAATCCTATCATAAAAAAAAGAAGGTGTGCCGGTATGGCAGTACAACATTTCCAGCAATGGGAACAATTTGAACAATTGGTTCGCAAAATCATGAGTTACTACGAAGCTATTGGCCTACTTCATTGGGATTTACGGACAGGCGCTCCGCGCAAAGGAACCGAGATCCGCTCGGAAACGATCGGGGTTCTCTCCACAGAAGCATTTAAACTGCAAATATCGGAAGAGATGGGAGAGCTGTTGTCTTTCTTTGCCAAGCCGGAACAGGCTGAACAGCTGGATGATCGCAAACGCCGCATGATTGAAGAGGTGCGCAAGGTATACGACCAGAGCAAGTCCATCCCGCCTGAGCGCTTCCAGGAATATTCCATTCTCGCCGCCCAATCGGAGACGAAGTGGGAGGAAGCGAAAAAGAACAGCGATTTTGAAGGCTTCGAACCTTACTTAACGAAGATCGTTGCGTTCAAGCAAGAGTTTATTGATTATTGGGGCGTGAAAAACACCAGATACGATACGCTCCTTGATATGTATGAGCCGGATTTAACGGTGGATAAGGTGGATGCCATCTTTGACCGTCTGAAGGCGCGCCTGGTTCCACTGGTACATGCGATCCAGGAATCGCCCTTCAAGCCGAAAGCAGACTTCTTGAAGCAGCTGTTTCCGAAAGAACAGCAGGAGAAATTCAGCTTGTTCCTGCTGGAGCAGATGGGCTACGACTTTGAAGCGGGACGCTTGGACGAGAGCGTGCATCCTTTTGCCACGGGCTTGAACCCGGGAGACGTGCGCATTACGACCATGTACCTTCCGGACGATGTGCTTAGTGCGGTATTCAGCTCCCTGCACGAGGGAGGCCATGCCCTTTACGAGCAGAATATCGATAAGGAGCTCGCGGGGACACCGCTCTCCGGCGGTACCTCCATGGGCATCCATGAATCCCAATCCCGTCTGTGGGAAAACATGATCGGCCGCAGCCGTCCGTTCTGGCGCCGCTATTTCGCGGATTTGCAGCAGCACTTCCCGGAACAGTTGAAGGACGTGGACGTAGAGGACTTCTACCTGGCCGCGAACAAGGTGGAGAACTCCCTGATTCGCATCGAAGCGGATGAGCTTACTTATAACCTGCACATCATCATTCGTTATGAGATCGAGAAGAAACTCTTTAACGAAGGTTTGGCGGTGAAGGATCTTCCGGAGACCTGGAACGCGAAGTATAAAGAATACCTCGGCATTATGCCGCCGAACGATGGGATGGGCGTGCTTCAGGACGTTCACTGGTCCGGCGGGGACTTCGGGTATTTCGCCTCCTACTCCCTTGGGAACATGTATGCGGCCCAGATGCTGCACACCATGCGCAAAGAGCTGCCGAATCTGGACCAGCTCATCGAAGCCGGGAACCTGGCTCCGATCAAGGAGTGGCTGACGGACAAGGTATACAAATACGGAAAGAGCGAGAAGCCGTCCGAGATCATCGAACGCGTCACCGGCGAAGAACTGAATCCGGATTACCTGGCCGATTATCTCGAAGAGAAATATAAAGAGATCTACAAACTGTAATGATCACGAGAAGCGCAGCCCGAGAGGCTGCGCTTCTTTTATTTGGAAGAGTTTTGAATCCGGTCCCTTTTTTATTCGTTCCCTGCATAAGTAGAGCCAATCCAAATTTGCCGGCATGCTCTAACTAGGCGTTTAACCTTTGGGCAGGCGCTTGCATATGCTGAAAAGAAACATTGGGTCTATGGGAATGGAGGGTTATCGAATGAAGCGTCAAAAATGGTGGGGGCTGGCTTTATCCTTGCTCCTTGTCTGCGGAGTTGCGCTTGCCGGGTGCGGGGGCGGCGGATCGGCCACGAAGGTCAAGATCGGCGAAGTGACGCGTTCGATCTTCTATGCGCCGCAGTATGTCGCATTGGAGAAGGGATTTTTCAAGGAAGAGGGGCTGGATGTCGAGCTGCAGACGACCCCGGGCGGAGACAAAACGATGACGGCTCTGCTGTCCGGAGCTATCGACGTGGCGCTTGTCGGCTCGGAAACTTCGATTTACGTGTACCAACAGGGCTCTGAAGACCCGGTCATCAATTTCGGGCAGGTGACGCAGACGGACGGCACGTTTCTGATGGCCAGGGATGGATCGGGTGATTTTGACTGGAACAGCCTGAAGGGCAAAGTATTCCTCGGTCAGCGTAAGGGCGGAATGCCGCAGATGGCAGGCGAGTTTACGCTCCGTAAAAAAGGAATCGATCCGCATGCGGACCTGGAGCTGATTCAGAACATCGATTTTGCGAACATCGCATCGGCGTATGCTTCCGGTACGGGTGAGTTTGTCCAGCTCTTTGAGCCGCAGGCCTCCATATTTGAAAAAGAAGGCCGTGGCAAGGTGGTGGCTTCCTTTGGCGTAGAAAGCGGGCATCTGCCGTACACCGTGTTTATGACAAAGCAAAGCTATATCGACAAAAACGATGCCACGGTGCAGAAGTTTACGAACGCCCTGTACAAGGCACAGCAATGGGTGGATGCGAGCAGCCCCGAAGATATCGCGGATGCGATCATGCCTTATTTTAAAGACAGCGACCGCGACATCGTGGTGTCCTCGGTCAAGCGCTACAAAGAGCAGGGCAGTTATGCCAGCGATCCGATCGTGGATGAGGCGGAGTGGAACAATCTTCTGGACGTGATGGAGCAGGCCGGGGAACTGAAGGAACGGGTAGCGCCGGATGCCATCGTCGACAACAGCTTTGCCGAAAAAGCCAAGCAAGCTAAATAATCACGTACTCCTGATCCATAGAACGAAAGGAGAGAGCACCATGGTACCGGTAGTTGAATTGAATGATATCGCTCATGTATATGTCACCGATCGGGAAGCCTCTCTGGCTGTGGAAGGAATTCATTTGAAGGTGGAGCCGGGGGAGTTCATCAGTCTGGTAGGGCCCAGCGGCTGCGGGAAAACGACCATCCTGTCCGTCATAGCGGGCCTGCTTGCCCCCTCCAAAGGGGCTGCTTACGTAAACGGCAAGCCGGTTAACGGACCGTCGCCGGAAGTCGGATACATGCTGCAGCAGGACTATTTATTTCCTTGGCGCACCATCATGGATAATGCCTTGATCGGATTGGAATTGACGGAGAGACTGAATCCGCAAAGCCGAAGCGTCGTAGGGAATCTGCTCAAGGAGATGGGGCTTGGGGAGAGCGGTAATCTGTATCCGACGCAGCTGTCGGGCGGGATGAGGCAGCGGGTAGCGCTCGTCAGGACCTTAGCTACGGATCCGGGACTGCTGCTGCTGGATGAACCTTTCTCCGCGCTGGACTACCAGACGAAGCTGCAGCTTGAGGATTTGATCGTGGAAACCCTGAAGGAGCGGGGGAAGACGGCCATCCTGGTCACTCATGATTTATCCGAAGCGATTGCGATGAGCGACCGGGTCATTCTCTTGAACCGTAATCCCGGGCGGGTTCATCGTTTGTTTGATATTCCCGACAACATCCGCCGGGCGCAGCCGTTTTTTGCTCGCAAGGAGCCGGGGTTCAATGAATTGTTTCATGAAATCTGGGGCGAAATGCAAACGATCGGGAAGGAGTGAAGCCTATGACATCAAGGGATGAGCCATCAGCTTCTTCTTCGAAGGGCTGGCTCCAGAATATCCATGCAAATCACATGAAGCGAAAGAAAAGCATGCAAAACCGGGTACTGACCGTTCAGCTCAGCCTGCTGCTGCTGTTCTTTATCTGGTGGGAAGCGGCGGGCAGATTCAAATGGATCGACGTGCTGCTGTTCAGTTACCCCACCAAAATCTTCGCGAACATATGGGATAACATGATCAGCGGCGAGTTATGGGGACACCTGGGGGTCACGGTAGGAGAGACGGTTGTAGGATTCCTGCTCGGCACGCTCGTTGGCACGCTAATGGCCGTATTGATCTGGTGGTCACCGTTTCTCAATAAAGTGCTGGATCCTTATATGGTCGTGTTCAACAGCATGCCGAAAGTGGCGCTGGGTCCCATATTCATCGTGATGTTCGGCGCCGGCTTTACCGCCATTGTCGTCACTACGCTATCCATTACGGTCATTGTGACCACGCTCGTCGTATACAATAGCTTTAACGAGGTGGATTCCAATCTGATCAAGGTCGTCCGCACGTTCGGCGGAACCAAGCGCCAGGTATTTCAACGGGTCATCTTGCCGGCTTCCTATCCCGCGATCGTATCAACCCTCAAGGTTAACGTGGGCATGGCATGGGTCGGCGTCATCGTCGGCGAATTTTTGGTTGCCAAATCGGGTCTCGGTTACTTGATTATGTACGGTTTTCAGGTGTTCAACTTCACGCTCGTGTTATCGAGCCTGCTCATCATTGCCGTTGTAGCAACGGCCATGTATCAGATCGTGGTATATATAGAAAGGAAATTGTTGACCCACCGCTAAGCAGGCCATCGCCTGCGGCGTCAGGCATGGTTGTTAACGGCATAAAAATAAGCTAGGATGAAGATACCTTATATATGCGGATATGCGGCTAACATGATAAAGAAGCAGATATAGCCATCAACAACTTGCCTGGAGGCTCTTCATCACATGGGATTTCGTGTCATCAAAACAGCAGCGGCCAGCCTGCTTGCCATTTTAATTACAGATGCTTTGAACATACCGGGGGCTACGTCCGCCGGTCTTCTTGCTATACTCGGCGTTGACGTTACGCGCAAACGGAGCGTGCGCTCCATATCGTCCCGATTTTTTGCGTCATTGCTGGGACTTATGCTGGCGTGCATTTTATTTTATTTTCTTGGTTTTCATTACTGGGTGCTGGCCTTGTACATATTGCTTGCATTTCCCGCGATATCGAGGGCTAATTTCAAGGAAGGCATCGTGACCAGCTCGGTTGTGGTGTTTCGGGTATTTCAGGGGGAAGAGATCGGACTCGGCATATTGCTCACGCAAATCGAACTCCTGATTATCGGCCTCGGGTCGGCCATGCTCGTGAACCTGGTTTATATGCCGAACAGCGAGGGGGCGATGATGGAGATCCGCCGCAAGGTGGACGGGCTTTTCTCCGTCATTTTCCATCATTTCTCGCTGACGCTTCGAAACCCCGAACATATATGGGACGGAAAAGAGCTGATCGAGGCCAATCGGCAGATCGAAAAAGGGATAGAGGAAGCGAAGCGGGCTTCGGAGAACCAGATGATTCATCCGGACGGCTCCTGGAACATCTATTTTTATATGCGTAAGGAACAGATGGAGAATATCCAGAGCATGATGCATCAGATCTCCCAGGTGTACGAGCGGCTTCCGCACGGCGTGCTGACGGCTGAAATTTTCGATCAGTTAAGCCAGGATGTCGTTGCCGAAGGTTATACGGGGAAGTCCGAAGGTCTGCTGATTGAGCTGGAGGACAGGTTCAAGGAGATGGAGCTCCCTACGACCCGCGAGGAATTCGAGGTCCGCTCCGCGATTTTGCAGCTCTGCCACGAGCTGGAATACTATTTGAATATTTCGAAAAAGTATAAAGCGCCCACGGCGAAAAAACCGCAGAAGCGCGCGGATTCGGCCGTATAGCTTAGCAATTTTCAAAAATAAATCTGATATTTTTAGCATCATATGAATTTATTTGGACCACTTCATTCAACATTCGCCCATGTCTTGCATACACATGTATGGAATGATTGTATGGAGGAGGTTCGAAGATGTCATTGAGTCATAAACACCAATGTAGAGAAATCATCACGAAGGCGATCTGCGGCAAGGGTCGTAAGTTCTCTACCGTAACACATACCGTGACTCCGCCTAATAATCCGACCAGTATTTTGGGGGCTTGGATTATAAACCATCAGTACGAGGCGGTTGCCGCCGGAGACGGAATTGAAGTTATTGGTACTTACGATGTAAACATCTGGTATTCCTATGACAAAAATTCGCAGACCGATGTGGCGAAAGAAACGGTATCGTATGTAGAACGCGTGCCTCTTTCCTATCTGGATCCGAAGCATCGTGCATCCACGGTGGAGGTTTCGGCTGAAGCGACGCAGGAGCCGAGCTGCGTCGAGGCCAGCGTATCCTCGAATGGCACGAGCGTCATTCTGCGGGTAGAGAGAGAGTATGCGGTGGAACTGGTAGCCGAAACCAAGGTCGTTGTCAAAGTATGCAGCTACCCTCACGGCGACTACGAAGACAAAGAATTCGACTACGTCCTGGGAGACGACGTCGAAGATTACGAAGATTACGAAGGTCTGGAGGATGAACTGTAAGTTAACCCTCCTGTAGGAATGATTATAATCTTAGCATATGCAGCGAGGGCAGCTTTGCGGAGGGCGGATGCCCTCTTTTTTATTTTTATTTGCAGGGGGAATGGGGATGGCTAGAATGATCGTACAACCGGCGGCTGAAAAAAAGCATGTGTCGCTGCAGGGATCTGCTTCGCTCTTGGCGCAAGCACGGTTGATCCGATCCGGGATTCCGTGTCGCTTGAATTCGGGTTCGGCCGAGGAGAAGCGTTACGCCGCCAGGTACGCGGTGCATGTCGACTGGCTGGCTGCAGCCAAGATCCGCCAACATCAGATGGGCGGCAGCGAAGCGGTGTTCATGCCCGATCCCGAGAGCGGAAGATATGAAGATGGCCTGCATCGAAGATTGGAGAAAGCGGCCCTGCGGTCGCTGTATACACTGGGCGTCGATGAAGGGGAAGTCATCATTACGGCCCGCCCCGGTCGAAGATACGTAGTGGAGGATATCCGCGTGCCAGCTGACCGCAGCAAAGCCGTAATGAGTGCCAAGGGTCAGGGGGCACGGCGGACGGAAGGGTACCCTGCATACAACGAAGAAGGCGATTCTCCTCTTGTTTCATCGTTACTCATGGGCATGGATCCGGAGTTTGTGCTGATGAAGGATAACGGAGACATCGTGTTTGCTTCCGAATTTATGGAACGCGGCGGGTCGGTCGGAAGCGATGCCGTTCGTTTACGGGGCGAGGTGATTTACCCTATTGCCGAGCTCAGGCCGTCGCCCAAGGCGAATCCGAAGGAATTGCTGCTTGAAATGCAAAGAGCTCTGCGTGAAGCTCATCTCCTGATTCAGGATCGTTCTTTGGCATGGAAGGCAGGCGCCCTGCCTCATGGCGATTTTCCGCTGGGAGGCCATATTCATTTCAGCGGCGTACCGCTGTCCCTGTCTCTTCTTCAGACCCTGGATAATTATGTGGCTCTGCCGCTGGCGCTGCTCGAAGACCCGAAGGGGCGTTCACGGAGGCCGCGTTACGGTTTCCTTGGGGATTTCCGGAGGCAGCCTTACGGTGGGTTTGAATACCGTACGCTGCCCAGCTTTCTCGTCTCGCCGCTCGTCGCGAAGGTGTCGCTGGGCGTGGCTTACCTGGTCGCCCGCTACAGCGATCGCCTGCCGGGGAGGCCGTTAAACACCGAACGGTATCACCGTGCCTATTACGAAGGCGATAAATCCGTGCTCAAAGAGTGTATTGCAGGCTGGCACAGGGATCTGTCGGCACTGCCGGAGTACCCGGATTTTGCCCGTGAAATCGAACGGGCTCTAGCGCACATGGAGACGGGGCGAACCTGGGATGAAAGCAGGGATATCCGGCCGCTGTGGAATATTCCCGTTTAAGAGGTTGTTCAAAAAAACCGATTTTGATAAGAAAACCAATCGAGGCAAATTCAAGGCTGAGCGAACGCGATTCAGAAGTAGGTTTTCTTGCGATATAGAATTTCATCAACTCCGTTAATAACTTATAAATCCTATATCTAACACGAAGTGAATCAAGAAGCAATTCGGCATCGAATCTTGAATTCAGCCGGGCCTAGGCAAATGCTTACGAAGTATGTTTCCTCCGGAAACATTTTAGGTGCTCACGTACAAACTACGTACGCTCCGCTCCTTCATCCCTAGCTTCATCCAACTGAAGCGTTTTGAAAAAACGCACATCGGAAGCATAAGCCTCGGTACTGAAAACCGACCTTTTTGAACGCGCACGTTAAACCGTGATGCCTTACGGTCAATTTCTGTTATAATGGAGGTCAAGCTAGAAAGGTAATGGAGGTACGTCATGGCTAAATATACGCCGATGATTGAACAATATTTGAAAGTCAAAGAACAAGCGCGCGATGCGTTTCTTTTTTTCCGCTTGGGCGATTTTTACGAAATGTTTTTCGATGACGCGATCCTTGCGTCGAAGGAATTGGAGATTACGCTGACCGGCCGCGAAGGCGGCGGTGCAGAGAAAATACCGATGTGCGGCGTTCCTTATCATTCCGCCGAAGGTTATATCCAACGGTTGATTGAAAAGGGGTACAAAGTCGCCATCTGCGAACAGATGGAGGATGCTTCGGTCACCAAAGGCATGGTGCGGCGGGAAATCGTCAGGGTCGTCACGCCGGGGACCATCATGGACGGCAAGGTCGTTCACGACAAATCGAACAATTACATGGTGTGCGTCACGGAAGCGGGCGGCTTGATGTCCTTATCCGCATGCGATTTGTCCACCGGCGAGCTCTACGTGACGTCGGTGCCTTCATCGGAGGAATGGTTGAGGGACGAGATTGGCATTTATGAGCCTTCCGAAATTATCGGGGATGCATCGCTGCTTGGGATCATCTCATCGCAGGCGCTGCCGGGCAGCCGAAATATCGTATACACGGCCTGGGATCGAAGAGAAGACGCATTGGTTCGGACCCAATTCGGAGAAGCGGCATGGGTCCGCCTTGAAGAGGAGAGAAGAGCCTGCATATCCCTGCTTATCTCGTATTTAAGCGAGACGCAGAAACGGTCGCTGGGGCAGCTGACTCAAATCGCTTCCTACGAGCCGGGACAATACATGGTGCTGGATCCGTTCACCAGGCGGAATCTGGAGCTGGTCGAGACGGTTCGTGAACGCTCGAAGAAAGGCTCTCTCCTATGGCTTCTGGATCGTACGGAAACCTCCATGGGAGCCAGACTCCTGCGGCGGAGAATCGATAAACCGCTGCTGTCCCGAAGCCGGATCGAGGAGCGGCTGGAGGCCGTCGAGCATTTGTATAACCAGTACATACTGCGCGAAGATTTGCGGATGGCGCTGAAAGAGATTTACGATTTGGAGCGGCTGGTCGGCCGGATCGCGTTCGGCAGCGCGAACGGACGCGATTTGAATGCGCTCAAGCTGTCATTGAGGCAAATTCCTTCCCTGAAGGAGCTGTGTGCCCAGTCGCCTTCCGAGACGCTGCGGCGCGTGGCAGCGGATACCGATGTTTGCGACGATCTGTGCGAACTGATCGAGAATGCGATTGTGGATGAGCCGCCGGTGTCAGTGCGCGACGGAGGAATCATCAAGCCGGGGTACCACGAACGGCTGGATGAGTTTCGGGAAGCGAGCACCAGCGGCAAACGCTGGATCGCCGAGCTGGAGGCCAAGGAACGTGCCGCTACCGGGATCAAGTCTTTGAAGATCGGTTATAACAAGGTGTTCGGCTATTATATCGAGGTCACCAAATCCAATCTGTCATCCCTGCCGGAAGGCCGATATGAGCGCAAACAGACGCTGGCCAACGCGGAGCGTTACGTCACGCCCGAACTGAAGGAGAAGGAAGGACTGATCCTGGAAGCCCAGGAGAAAATGGTGGATCTGGAGTATGCGCTCTTTACCGAGCTGAGGGATAAGCTGAATACCCAAGTGAGCCGGCTGCAGAAACTCGCCGAGCGCATCGCCGAGATTGACGTCTATCAGTCGCTGGCTGCCGTCAGCGCGGAGTACCGGTTCGTCAAGCCGGAGCTGAGCGAGGGCTATGATTATATCGTTGAAGGCGGCCGTCATCCGGTGGTGGAAGCCGTCATGAAGGATTCGTCGTTTATCGCGAACGCAACGGATTTGCGCAAGGACGGCTCTTCGATCCTGCTTATAACGGGTCCGAATATGGCCGGCAAAAGCACGTACATGCGCCAGGTGGCTCTGTTATCCATTTTGGCGCAGATGGGCTGTTTTGTCCCGGCGGAGCGCGCGGTTATCCCGCTGGTCGACCGGATCTTTACTCGCATCGGCGCCGCCGACGACCTGATCGGCGGTCAGAGCACCTTCATGGTGGAAATGGCGGATATCCAGGTCATGACGGAAAAAGCGACGCCGCGCAGCCTGATCATCATTGATGAGCTTGGGCGCGGTACGTCCACGAGTGAAGGCATGGCCATTGCGCAAGCCGTGATTGAATACGTGCATGATCATATCGGCTGCAAGGCATTGGTATCGACGCATTTCCATGAGCTGGCTCACCTTCAGGAGAGCCTTGGCGGGCTCAAGAATTATTCCATGGCGGTTCAGGAAAGCGGCGACAAGGTGCATTTTCTCCGCAAGCTGATTCCTGGCGCGGCGGACAGCAGCTACGGCATTTATTGTGCCAGACTGGCAGGTTTGCCCGGCAGTATCATTGATCGCGCTTATGGGCTGCTGCAGGGCCTGGAGATGGCTTCCCTGGCCGCAGTGGCATCGGAGCAAGGGACCGCGGTCCATCGGAAGGAGCCTGCGTCCGATGCCTCTTCGGATGTGAGACGCAGCGGACCGGAAGCTTTGCATGAAATCCGTGAAGAGACGATGCCGTATGCCGGCAGCCTGAACGGAGCAGACCCGAAAGGCGGCGTGGTGCAGCTCTCCATTTTCGGCGAGGAGGAAGTGCCTGAATCCCGGAATGCCAAGATGGGCAAGGATCAGCACTCTTCTCCGCAAGAAGCTGCTCACGATCCTGCTGTTAAGAGCATCATAGACGCCGTCAAAGGTGCCGACGTCATGAACATGACGCCGCTTCAGGCGATGCAATTCCTGAATGACCTGAAGCTTCAAGCGAAGGATATGTGATTTTGGCATGGGAATGAAAAGGAACGGAGGTAGGAACAATGGGGATTATTCGGATTTTGGACGAGCATATTGCAAACCAGATTGCTGCCGGCGAGGTGGTGGAGCGGCCTGCCTCCGTTGTCAAGGAGCTGGTCGAGAACGCCATTGATGCCGGGAGCACCAAGATCGACGTTTCGGTCGAAGAGGGCGGACTGGACAGCATTCGCGTAACGGATAACGGGGCGGGCATTGATCCGGAGGATTGCGAGACGGCTTTTTATCGCCATGCGACAAGCAAAATTGCCGAGGGCCGCGATCTGTTCCAGATCACCAGCCTTGGTTTCCGGGGGGAAGCCCTGCCGTCCATAGCAGCCGTATCGAAGGTGCGCCTGGTTACGTCCAATGCCCAGGATGGCCGCGGACGGAAGATCGAAATCGAAGGCGGCCATCTGCGCGTGAACGAAGAGACGGCCGCACCCAGAGGAACGGATTTCCTCGTGAAGGAATTGTTTTACAATACGCCGGCAAGGCTGAAATATATGAAAACGATCCAGACCGAATTAGGGCATATATCCGATTATATGTACCGCTTGGCGCTATCCCGGCCGGACATCGCTTTTACGCTCCGGCATAACGGGAACTCGCTGCTGCAGACGCTGGGCAACGGCGATGCCCTTCAGGTCATAGCGGCCGTATACGGCACCCAATCGGCCAAAGCCATGCTGCCGTTCGAAGCCGAGAATATGGACTATACGTTAAGCGGGTATATCAGCCGTCCGGACTATACCCGGGCAAACCGGAACGGTATGTCGCTCATCATAAACGGGCGGTATATCCGGAACTACGGCTTAATGCAGGCGATATTGAGAGGTTATCATACGCTCCTGCCGATCAACCGGTTTCCGCTTGTCGTCATTCAGCTGTCCATGCATCCTTCGTTGATCGATGTGAATGTGCATCCTTCCAAGCTGGAGGTGCGGTTCAGCAAAGAGCAGGAGCTGTTCGCTTTCGTGGAGGAAGAGGTTCGCAAGGTGCTGCAGCAGGAAATCCTCATTCCGCGTCCGGCCAAACAGAATATCGGTAAAAGCGACAATGCTTATATCCAGGAACAGCTGTCATTTCCACAGGCGCAGGGCCATGTCGGAGCGGCCCGCGGCGGGCAAGATCGGGATCTCGAGATCCCAGGCAGCGGTGATCGATCCGCGGGAGGAATCACGCCGCCTCCAACGCCGCCTGCAGCGTGGCCTGACAAGCAGTCCCTTGCGCCGCCCCCATCCGGTACCATGCGTTCTTACGGGGACGGAACAGCAGAAACAGCCGCAGCTTCGCAGATGCGTGAGACGGCCGCTTCGTCTTCGTATCGAAGCGATTACCGCAATGATGCCAAGAACGGTGGAAATCCAGCCGTGACCAAGGAGTGGCTGCAGGCCGTTTCAGGGCCGGCTCCCGAAATCCCGCCTTTTCCGGAGCTAACGCTTATCGGCCAGCATCACGGAACCTATCTCATTGCGCAGAATGATACCGGTCTGTATCTGATCGATCAGCATGCCGCGCATGAGCGGATTAACTACGAGTATTACTACGAGCAGTTCGGCAACCCGGCGGACGCATCGCAGGAGCTGCTCCTGCCGATCACGCTTGAATTCACGTCCTCGGAGTCGGAGAAGGTAAAGGAACGGCTGCATTGGTTCGAGAAGGTCGGCGTTTATATGGAGTTTTTTGGCGGCCATACCTTCCTGGTCCGTTCGCACCCCTTCTGGTTCCCTAAGGGCGAAGAGAAGGCCATCATCGAAGAGATGGCCGAATGGGTGCTGAATGAGCGTACTATCGATATAGCCAAGCTGAGAGAAACCTCATCGATCATGTGTTCGTGCAAGGCTTCCATCAAAGCCAATCAGAAGCTGACGGAACAGGAGGCGATGACGTTGATCCAGCGTTTGGCCGCCTGCCGGCAGCCTTACACCTGTCCGCATGGACGACCGATCGTGGTTTCGTTCTCGGCATACGACTTGGAGAAAATGTTTAAGCGCGTCATGTAACAGCAAGGAGGACCTTCATGATCATTACAACTGGAGAAGCGGAAGCGCCGGACATCGTCGAGCGCGCCAAACGTTTAGCCCAGGAAACCGGCTGCCGTTACGTCCAGCGCGGCGGCCATTCATTGCGAAAATTAGCCCGCAGGTTCGGGGACGACGACGTACTGGTCGTACTGAACGGACATGTGCGTTTGAGCGGACCTGGCGGCTCTGTCATGGAATTTCACCCAAGCATGGGCTTTGTCCGATTGAAACGGGTGCTGAACGGAAAACCCGATCCCATGCTGGAGGCATCGGGGATGGAGGAAGGGGACTCCGTTCTGGATTGCACGGCGGGCCTTGGAGCCGACGCCCTGGTATTCTCGGGCAAGGGAGGGGCGAACAGCCGGATCACAGCCCTGGAAAGCTCGCTGCCTTTGTTTGCGCTGCTGAAAGAGGGGCTACGGACCTATGAAAGCCATCTGGAAGCCAGCGATCAGGCGATGCGGCGAATCGAGGTCAGGCACAGCCATCACCTGGATTATTTGAAATCGCTGCCGGACCAAAGCGTCGACATTGTCTATTTTGACCCGATGTTCCGTGAACCGATCACCGACTCGGCTTCCATCAACCCGTTAAGGCACTATGCAAACGGTGAGCCTCTGGATGCGGAAAGCGTGAGGGAAGCGATCAGGGTCGCGCGCAAAACCGTCGTCATGAAGGAAGCGCGGTTCAGCGGAGAATTCGAACGGCTCGGATTTGCACTGCCTGAACGGGGAAAATCCAAAATAACGTACGGAGTGATTTCCATTGACAGATGAAACCAAACCGAAGCTGCTGGTTCTCATCGGACCGACAGCGGTAGGCAAAACCAAAATGAGCATTGAAATTGCGAAAGAATTCGGATGTGAGATTATATCCGGCGATTCGATGCAGGTGTACCGGGGCATGGATATTGGCACGGCCAAAATTTCCGCGGAGGAAATGGATGGCGTGCCCCACCATCTCATTGACATTCACGAGCCTGATCACCCGTACTCGGTGGCCGAATTTCAAGAGCAATGCCAGCGGCTGATCGCCGAGATCACGGAACGGGGGAAGCTTCCGTTCATCGTTGGCGGAACCGGGCTTTACGTAGAGTCGGTATGCTACGGTTATCAGTTCAGCGAGACCGGAGCGGATGAAGTTTTTCGGGAGGAGCAGTTCCGCTACGCCAATGAACATGGAGCAGAGGCTCTCCATCAGAAATTGGCAGAAGCCGATCCTGAAACTGCCGAACGGCTTCACCCTAACGACCTACGCCGGGTCGTTCGTGCTTTGGAAGTATTTCATGTGACCGGCGTCCCACTTTCGGCCCAGCTGGCGCCTCAAACCAAGCAGTCTCCCTATGACTTATGCTTGGTCGGTTTGACAATGGACAGGCAAATGCTATATAACCGTATTGAAGAGCGAATTGACCTTATGCTGAGCCAAGGACTTGTTGATGAGGTGGCGGCGCTCATGGACAAAGGGTTCGCTCCGGGGCTAGTATCCATGCAAGGGCTGGGTTACAAGGAAATCGTGTCGTACCTTAAAGGGGAGTTCAGCTACGAGGAGGCCGTCGTGCTGCTTAAGCGCGATACGCGCCGTTTCGCTAAGCGGCAGCTATCTTGGTTTCGCCACATGAAGGACATCGAGTGGGTAGACGTCACCGACTCGGGAAATTTTTCTGCTAACTATCAAAAAATCCGTGCTATAATAGCAGGAAAGTTTCACTGAAATCTTGAATATATTTTCAAAACAATCTAATTGAACCATTGGGGGTACGGCTAATGAACAAGTCCATTAACATCCAAGACACGTTCTTGAACCAACTGCGCAAAGAGAACATTCCGGCCACGGTATACCTTACAAACGGCTTTCAGATCCGTGGAACGATCAAAGCTTTTGACAATTTTACCATCGTGATTGACAGCGACGGCCGTCAGCAAATGGTGTACAAGCATGCTATCTCCACGTTCATGCCGCAGCGTAATGTGTCCCTGATGCAGGATAACAACAGCGAACAATAGATTTTAGAATGGATTCATAGAGAGCAAAATCATACCGCCTTTGATTAATTTGAAACTTTTTGGTTTATAATTCGTTTAGCTTATAAGGAGTGCAGAGAGCAACCTGAGAAGGTTGTTCTTTTCTTTCCGAGGCACCACTCGAGAGTTAGAAGGTTTGATCCCGCAAGGGAGTAAGGAGGGGGACAAATGGCTGGAAAAGATAATCAGATGTCTCGGTTGAATAAAAACAAAGACAACTCGAAGACATCCAAAACCACGAAACCGAATGCAAAGAAGAAAAAGGGCAAGGGCAAGCGAATTGCATGGGCGTTGTTTTTCACGGCCGTCATTGCGATCTTCTGCGCGCTTGCAGGTTATTTGTTCATCCTGATCAGCGGAGAAAAGCTGCTGGAACAGAATCAGGATAAACTGACCGCTTACGGTACTTCCAAAGTATATGACCGCAACGGCACGCTGATGGGCGAGTTGTCCCTGCAGAAGAGCGATCCCGTGAAGTACGAGGATATCCCGGAGAAATTGATACAAGCATTCATTGCAACTGAAGATAAACGGTTCATGGAGCATAACGGCGTGGACATGTGGTCGATCGGCCGTGCAGCAGTAAAGGATATCATGGCCCGGTCCATGGTGGAAGGCGGAAGCACGATCACGCAGCAGCTGGCGAAGAATATATTCCTGACCCGGGACAAAACATTCTTCCGAAAGGCGACTGAAATGTCGATCGCGCTGGCGCTTGAGCGTCAGCATAGCAAACAGGAAATTATCGAGATGTATTTGAACCGGATTAACTTCGGTGGACCTTATTACGGCATCAAAGCCGCATCCGAGCGTTATTTCGGCAAGTCGGATCTGAAAGAGCTGGATTTATGGGAAATGGCGACGCTTGCGGCAATGCCGAAAGGGCCGTCCCGCTATAATCCGCTCAAGAATCCCGACCTTTCCAAAGAGCGGCGCGCGGTCGTCCTTACCCTGATGGAACAACAGGGATATATCACGGCCGAAGAGGCAGCGGAAGCCAAGAAGGTGGACTATGCCTATACGCCGCCTGAAAGACAGCAGAAGTATACGGCGTTTATCGATTATGTCATGGAAGAGGCCGAAGAGAAGTGGGGCCTTACCGAGGATGACGTTAACATTGGCGGTTATCAGATTTATACCACGATGGACGTGAATGCCCAAACGGCCATGGAAGAGGAATTCAATAATCCGGCAAACTTCGAAGAAAGTCCGGATGACGTGCAGGTTGAAGGATCCATGGTCATCATTAACCAAGAGACCGGCGGGATCGTCGCCATGGTCGGCGGTCGGGAGTATACGCGCGGCGGGTTCAGCCGGGCTACCGACAGCCGTCGTCAGCCGGGCTCCGCTTTGAAGCCGATTGTATCCTACGCGCCGGCTCTCGAATCCGGCAAATTTACGAAGGATTCGAGACTCAGCAACAAGAAGCAGTGTTTCGGCAGCAATTACTGTCCGAATAACCTGCACGGTTACTCGGAGACAATCGGCATGCCGGAAGCGATTCAGCGTTCCGAGAACATCCCGGCCGTATGGCTGTTGAACGAAATCGGCGTGAAAACCGGATTTGATTTCGCGCAAAGCCTCGGCATCAAGATGTCCGAAGGGGATGCGAACCTATCCTTGGCCCTGGGCGGCATGGATACCGGTACGAACACCTTTGAGATGGCTCAAGCTTTCAGCGCTTTTGCCAATGGCGGAGAATTCAAAGAGGCTTTTGCGATCAAACAAATTAAAGACAACAAAGGCAAGGTTGTGCATGAGAACAAAGGCAGCAAAGGGAAGCGCGTGATGAGCGAGACGACGGCTTCGCAAATGACGGATATGATGCGCCGCGTCGTAGAGGACGGAACGGGTAAGAATGCCCGGATCAGCCGTCCGGTAGCCGGTAAGACGGGAACCACGCAGAGCGGCTACAAGGGCGTCAGCTCGAACCGCGACGTATGGTTTGTCGGTTATACGCCGGAATTAACGGCAGCTGTATGGATGGGTTACGATAATCCTGACCGGCAGCATCTGCTGAAACGAAGCAGCTCGATCTCTGCTTCCTTATGGGGCAAAGTGATGGAGAAGGCGGTTCAAGGCTATGAGGCGAAGAATTTCCCGAATGTCGAGCCGGTACAGCCCCCTGTAGAAGAACCGGCATTAAGCGCAGTCAGCGGTTTGACGGGCTCTTATAACGGGGAGACCCAGACCGTATCACTGAGCTGGAATCCGGTTCAAGGCAATGTTCAGTACCGCATATACCGTAAGGAAACGTCCGAGTCCGAGTACTCGCGCATTCTCGATTCTCTGGGCGGAACCTCCATTGAGGATATGAGTGCGATGGAAGGATTGACATACGATTATTACGTAACGGCATTCGATCCATCAACCGGCGATGAATCGGAACCTTCGAACATTCTGCAGATCGTGGCTGTTTCCGAGGAATTGCCGCCTGAGGATCTGGAACCGGATCCGGGAGACACTCAAGAACCGCCTCCGGTGGATGAAGGTGAGAACGGGGAAGGGAACGAGATGCCGGGTAATGAGAATGGGAACGGCAACGGGAATGGTAACGGGAATGGCAACGGTTCGGGCGAACCGGGCAATGGCGAAGGCCATGGGAATGGAAACGGAAACGGATCGACTCCGCCTGACAATGGAAACGGAGCTGGGAACGGTCAGGATGGCCAGAATCCCGGCGACGGAACGGATGGCTCAGGAGATGGAACGAGCATCGGTGACGGTGGCACGGGAGGAACTGACACGGATAGCGGCAATATCCCTACGGTTCCGGGAACGATCGTGGATCCGTCGGATCCGGCGAACGCGCCTGACCAGTCCCAAGACAGCCCATAATAAATTCAGAAGCCTCCGCATGATTGCGGAGGCTTCTTTGTTTTGAGTGTGTTACCCAAATGTGGTAAGCTGGGAATACGAATGGGGAGGAAAAGTTCCATGAAACGTAAATTCGGAGATCGGGCGAATTGGCGCCGTATCACCCGCCGACACTTCACTTCCCGGTATGTGGAATGTGAGCAATTTACAGGGTATCTCACGTTATATACCATCTATGGCCTGAAAGAACCGTTGTGGAAGACATATGGCCGTCATACTTACCGAATCGCGGACAAAGGCTATTCATGGCTGCAGTATTATCCGAAGGACAGCCATTTCATCGTTACGGCCATGTTTGACGACAAGCGGAATATTGTTCAATGGTATATCGATATTTGCAAGAAGCAAGGTGTAACCGATCAGGGCGTCCCATGGTTTGACGATCTATACCTGGACGTTGTGGTCGTCAAGAATGGCGAAGTGTTCTTGCTGGATGAAGATGAGCTTGAGGATGCCCTGCGCCGGAATGATATTACCCGGGATGATTACAGGCTTGCCAAGGTGACTGCACGAAACTTGCTTCGGGCCATCGACGCACATGAATTTCCTTACTTTATGATGTCGCTGAAGCATCGCGACCAGTTATTTCATAACGGAGAGTTCAGGAGGAAGAAATAATGCGTCAGGAAATACATAAAGGCCTGCCGACCGCAGGCACAAGAAAGAGAGCGTGGTATCGGCGAGGGATCTATACCCTGCTCTCGCTCGTCGTTCTCGGAGTTTTTTGGTCAGGTTATGCGTATTGGAAAATCGAAAGCGCCGTCAGCAGACCGGCGGAGAATGCGGACGTCGGCATCATTTTGGGCGCCTCCATGTGGGGAGATCAACCAAGTCCCGGCCTTCGCGAACGCCTTGAGCATGCGCTGGTTGAATATAATGCCGGTCGATTCGATACCTTCATTGTTACAGGCGGTCTGGATAAACCGGAGTATAACTATACCGAAGCTGAGGGGATGAGAAACTTCCTGGTCGAGGCAGGGGTGCCCGAAGAACGAATCTTCCTTGAGAACGAAGCTACGAGCACTTACGAGAATTTGCTATACAGCCAAGCGATCATGGAGGAGCACGGGTGGAGCACCGCTATCATTGTAACCCATGATTATCACGGGACGAGGGCCATGGAGGTCGCAACGGCCCTTGGCTACGATCAACCCTCGATGTCGCTGACGGAATCTACCGTTCTGCCCATGGCCAAGCACAAGTCCCGGGAAGTGCTGGCTTATACGAAATGGACGGCCGATCGGCTGTTGATCGCCATGGGTGTCCTATGAGGACGAAACTTCTAATAAGCAGGCTGTAAATAGAATACATTGGAATAGATAGTCAGCCCTTTGGATAAAGAGGTGAGGAGCAATGAACGGGCGTGTAACGGCCGCTAACGGCCGATCTGAAGGACGGCCATCCCGGCAGATAAATGTCGTGCTCCGCAGCGCGGAACCCCCACTCATCAGCAGTGCGGTTCCGGAACGCGAACCGGCCCCTTCGCCGAACCCTGTTTCCCAGCACAGTCTATTCCAAGAAATACAAAAAGAGCTGGATCAGCTGGTAGGTCTCGAACAGATCAAGGACCTGGTGTTTGAAATCTATGCTCTGCTTCAAGTAGCCCATATGCGTTCGGAAGCAGGCTTATTAAGCGGCGGTCATGTATACCATATGATTTTCAAGGGAAATCCCGGTACGGGCAAAACGACGGTCGCCCGCATCGTAGCGAAGCTGTTTCAGAAGATGGGCGTGCTGAATAAGGGCCACCTGGTCGAAGTGGAGCGGGCGGACCTCGTAGGCGAATATATCGGCCACACGGCACAAAAGACCAGGGAACTGGTCAAGAAGGCGTTGGGTGGCATTTTGTTCATCGACGAGGCCTACAGCCTCGCGCGCGGGGGAGAGAAGGATTTTGGCAAGGAAGCGATCGATACGCTTGTCAAAGCCATGGAGGATCATAAAAACCAGTTCATTCTAATTCTGGCGGGTTACAGCGACGAGATTGATTTTTTTATGGATACGAATCCCGGTTTGCATTCCCGTTTTCCGATCCAGATGGACTTCCCGGACTACAATCTGGATCAATTGATCCAGATTTCGGAGCTGATGGCGAAGGAGAGAGACTACATCTTGATGCCGCAGTCGCTGAGCAAGCTGAAGGATCACCTGCAGCTTGAGAAGGAACACGGGCTGCACGCCTTCAGCAACGCGCGTTATGTACGGAATGTGATCGAGAAATCGATAAGGAATCAATCGGTTCGGCTGTTGAATCAATACGTAACGGGCAACCCGGGCAAGCTGGAGCTTATGACCCTGCGGCCGGAGGACTTTAAGTTAAACGGAAAATTACAATGATTTTAAGCTTGTCTTCGAACATAATGAAGGGGTAACGCTGCTTTCTTTGGATCATAATGTTTATTGCAGGCAGCAGCGGTTAGTTAAATTAGGAGACGTATCGTTAGAAGGAGTTGGCTATATGACAAATATAACGCATGATACCCGGACAGAGATCGAAGATAAAGCCGTTCTGGTCAGTTTGGTAACGGACGCGGTTAAACGCACCGGGATTAATCCGGAACACTCGCTGCAGGAGCTGGTTCAGTTGGCCGAAACCGCTGGAGTAGAGGTGCTGGATGTCATTACGCAAAATCGGGAAGTGCCGGATTCCAAGTGGTTCATCGGCAAAGGGAAAGTCGAAGAGCTGCGCATGGCGATTGATGGATTAGGCGCAACCACGGCCATATTCGACCAGGAATTATCCGGGGCGCAGGTTCGAAATCTGGAAGAATCGCTTGATGTCAAGATTATCGACCGGACTCAATTGATTCTGGACATTTTCGCGCAGCGGGCGAAAACGCGTGAGGGAATCATCCAGGTGGAGCTGGCCCAGCTTACGTACCTGCTCCCGAGGTTATCGGGACATGGCAAAAATCTGTCCAGGCTCGGAGCGGGAATCGGGACGCGCGGACCGGGGGAGAGCAAGCTCGAAACCGACCGCAGGCATATTCGCGACAGAATCAGCGACCTGAAGCGGCAGCTGGATGAAGTCACCCGGCACCGGACGCTCCATCGGGAACGCCGAAAGAAGAGCGGGGCCGTGCAGGTTGCGCTTGTCGGTTACACCAATGCCGGCAAATCGACTTTGTTGAATCGGTTAACGGCCGCGGACGTTTACATCGAAAATCAATTGTTTGCGACGCTGGATCCCACTTCGCGCGTGCTGGAGCTGCCAAGCGGCAAAGAAGTCGTGCTTACGGATACCGTAGGATTCATACAGAATCTTCCCCATGATCTGGTGGCTGCGTTCCGTGCGACGCTGGAAGAAGCCAACGAAGCCGATCTGATCCTTCATGTCGTGGATGCTTCTTCACCTATGCGGGACGAACAGATGGCAGTGGTTCAGTCCATTCTTCAGGATTTGGGAGCCGCCGATAAACCTCAAATCGTCCTGTTTAACAAAAAGGATGCATGTGAGCCGGGCCAGCTGGAAATGCTGCCGACGGGAGAGGGGCAATTGAAGATCAGCGCGTACGTTGATGAGGATTTGGAATCGGTCCGCGAAGCGATTCAGGACCGGCTCTCCGGAGGCAACGTCACGTTCCGGATTCCGGCCGACCGCGGCGATTTGAACTCGGTCGTATACCGGGTCGGAGACGTGCTGGAGCAGTCTTTTGACGAGAATGATATCCTCTATGTGGTTCGGATCAATAAAGCGGATTATGAAAAGATGGGTTATTTGCTTCATGATTACGTTCAGAATGGATCTTAAGCATAAGTAGTAAATGCGCATAAGCCCCTGTTCAGGGGCTTATATTGCGTGTTCAGGGCGGTTTTGAAACGTTGATGAGTTCTATGTAACAAAAATATGTGATAAGATGTGAGACATCATGTGTATAAGAGGAGAGAGCAGTTCGTCATGGCAAGATTTTCGCAAGATATACTTGAATTGAGCAGTGAGATTGAGTCCAAAATCAGTCGGCGTATACGGGAGATTGACACCATTGTTGATTTTAATCAGTGGAAGGTCATCGATGCTTTCCAGAAGTTTCAGGTGAGTGATTTCCATTTTGCGGGTTCCACCGGCTATGCCTATAATGATCGTGGCCGTGAAGTGCTGGATGAAGTTTACGCTGACGTATTCAGAGCCGAATCGGCCCTGGTCCGGCCCCATTTTGCTTCGGGAACCCATACGATCTCGACGGCATTGTTCGGTGTATTAAGACCGGGAGATGAGCTGCTTTACATTACAGGACGTCCCTACGACACGCTGCATAAAGTCATTGGCGAGCCCGGGGACGGCACCGGATCGCTGCGCGATTTCGGTATCGGCTATCGTGAGGTGGCGCTGACAGAAAAAGGGGACATTGATTGGGAGCGGGTCGAGAGTGCCATCGCGCCTTCAACGAAAGTTATCGGTATCCAGCGTTCCCGGGGATATGATTGGCGGTCTTCGTTTACCGTTGCCCAGATTGGCGAGATGGTTAGCCGTATACGGTCCATTCGCGAGGATGTAATCGTGTTTGTGGATAACTGCTACGGTGAGTTTACGGAGCGTCTGGAACCGACGGAGGTCGGCGTTGATCTGCTGGCTGGTTCTCTAATCAAAAATCCTGGCGGAGGCATTGCCGAAACCGGCGGCTACATATGCGGCAAAGCAGCCTATGTCGAGCAGGCGGCGTATCGGCTGACTGCACCCGGAATCGGACGTGAAGTCGGGGCTATGCTGGGAACAACCCGAGGAATCTATCAGGGCTTATTCCTGGCACCTTCCACCGTCGGGCAAGCCATCAAGGGAAGCGTCTATGCCGCCGCGATGTTTGAAGCCGTGGGATTTACGACCAAGCCGGGCTGGCAGGATGAGCGTACCGATTTGATCCAGGCGGTATCTTTTAGCGGAGCGGAACATCTGATCGCTTTTGTTCAAGGGATTCAACGGGCCGCTGCCGTGGACAGCCATGTGGTTCCCGAACCTTGGGATATGCCGGGATATGAGCATCCGGTGATCATGGCGGCAGGCACGTTCATTCAGGGAGGAAGCCTGGAATTGTCCGCGGATGCGCCTATCCGTTCACCATATATCGGCTACATGCAGGGTGGTTTGACGTATTCTCATGTTAAATATGGGGTACTTATGGCACTCCAAAGCATGAAAGATCGTAAACTATTGTAAGTTATCCTTACATACGGTTGACGTGGCTGATCAGGAAATGTACAATAGGATCAGAATAACCACTTGGAAGGTTGATGAGATATGGGTGATGAGATTCGGAGGAATATGGCGTTATTTCCGATAGGCATTGTTATGAAGCTTACGGATCTATCTGCCAGACAAATTCGCTATTATGAGCAGCATAATTTAATTGTCCCAGCCCGTACGTCGGGCAACCAACGCCTGTTTTCCTTCAATGATGTGGAGCGACTGCTAGAGATTAAGGCTTTGATTGAAAAAGGCGTGAACATTGCCGGCATTAAACAAGTCATGAACCCGGTCACGAAAGAATCTGAAGAGGCTACCGTCATTACGCCGGATACGGAGAACAGACGCCGTGAGATGTCGGAGTCGCAGCTGCGCCGTTTGCTGAAGCAGGAATTGATTACCGCTAAAAGACCGGGTCAGGTTTCATTGATTCAAGGGGAATTATCCCGGTTTTTTAATAAATAAGGATTGCCATGCTGTCATTCTTCATGGAGTCTAGTTTTTTATTTAAAAAGGAGAGGATAAAGTGAGTTATACCAGAGAGGACATTCTACGCATCGCCAAAGAAGAAAATGTTCGATTTATCCGCTTGCAATTTACAGATTTGCTGGGAACGATCAAAAACGTTGAAATTCCGGTAAGCCAGCTGCCTAAAGCGCTTGATAATAAAATGATGTTTGACGGTTCTTCCATCGAAGGGTATGTGCGTATCGAGGAATCCGATATGTACCTGTACCCGGATCTGGATACCTTCATGATCTTCCCTTGGGTATCCGAGGATCGCGTCGCACGTCTGATCTGTGATGTTTACATGCCGGACGGCACCCCATTTGCGGGAGATCCGCGCGGCATTCTGAAGAGAGCACTGAAGGAAGCCGAAGAGATGGGCTTCACTTCCATGAATGTCGGTCCGGAGCCGGAATTCTTCCTGTTCAAAACCGACGAAAAAGGCAATCCGACCATGGAGCTGAATGACCAGGGCGGATACTTTGACCTGGCGCCTACGGATCTCGGCGAGAACTGCCGCCGTGACATCGTGCTGACGCTGGAAGAGATGGGCTTCGAAATCGAAGCTTCTCACCACGAGGTTGCGCCTGGCCAGCACGAAATCGACTTCAAGTACGCAGATGCGATCAAAGCGGCTGACCAGATTCAAACCTTTAAATTGGTTGTTAAGACGATCGCTCGTCAGCATGGTCTGATCGCAACGTTTATGCCAAAACCGCTATTCGGCGTAAACGGCTCCGGCATGCACTGCAACCAATCGCTCTTCAAAGGCAGCGAGAACGCGTTCGTTGATGAGAGCGACGAGCTTGGCCTGAGCGTAACGGCTCGGAACTATATGGCGGGTATTCTTAAGCACGCACGCGCGTTTGCTGCGATCACGAACCCGACGGTGAACTCGTACAAGCGTCTCGTGCCTGGTTACGAAGCACCTTGCTACGTAGCATGGTCTGCAAGTAACCGCAGCCCGATGATTCGTATTCCAGCATCCCGCGGACTGAGCACGCGCATCGAAGTGCGTAACCCGGATCCGGCTGCGAATCCGTATCTGGCTCTGGCTGTCATGCTGAAAGCTGGCTTGGACGGCGTTAAGCGTGAGCTGTCGCTTCCGGCACCGATCGACCGCAACATCTACGTGATGACGGAAGAAGAGCGCATTGAGGAAGGCATCCCAAGCTTGCCGGCAAACCTGAAAGAAGCGCTTAACGAATTGATCCGCAGCGAAGTCATTTCCGATGCACTCGGTGACCATGCGCTGGCTCACTTCTACGAGCTGAAAGAGATCGAATGGGATATGTATAGAACGCAAGTTCACCAATGGGAACGCGATCAGTACATTACGATGTATTAATAGAGGAATCCCTTGCGCCGTAAGGCGTGAGGGGTTTTTATTTGTCTAAACCGTAAGTACGCTTTTAGCTTACGTGTTTGAACAACAATTCAGGTAATATAATTTTTAGCCGCTAAGGTCTTTAAGACGACACTCTATTGTTTTTATGTGATTGAATTCATCTATGAAGTCACTTACAATATAACTTGAATTCCAATATATAGGAGGTTCAGGTGATGAAAAAGAAATATATTCTATTACTCTCAGCGGCAACAATGTTAGGAGGAATGACAATAGGGGTAGGAGCTGCTCCTGCACTAGAAAAAATAAGTGCAAATTTAAATTGGGGAATTAAATATGAGGTTAATGGTGAAGATTGGGTTCCAAAAGATCAATCAGGAAAAAAACTTGCAACAATTACATACAACAACTCAAATTATATCCCTGTAAAAGCTATCTCCGAGGCACTTGGCTCTGTCGTTGAATATGATAGCAAGAATCAAAAAATTATTATCGGAGAAAAACCAGATACAACAATTATAACTAAAGAAGGAATCAAGATTAATAGTACTTCCTTTACCACAAGAGATAAGCAGTACACCGAACATAATGGAAAAGATTACGGTTCTGGTATCGTAATGAGAGAAATTAATAATTCTGAAAAAACGATCATTCTTGAACCAAAAGGAAAATATAAAGTACTAGATCTTTCGTTGTTACCGATTAATATCCGTAATGATATCTCAGTAACGATATATAATGGCAAGACAAAGATAAAAGAACTTATGCTGTCGCCTAAAGATATTGGACAGCATATCGTTATTGATATTAAAGATGCAAACCAAATTGAAGTAAATGTGAAATTTCAGAAAGATATAACAGGGGATGACACTATATTCCTGACAGGTACATATAAATAATTATTCTACAGAATCAGTTCAGTCACGCACTAATATTAGTCCATAAAGAATCTTCCCTTACCTACGGGAAGATTCTTTTTTGTTTTACGAAAAAAGGAACCTTTACCCGCTTCCATGACTCTAATTAGATGAGGTGAATCGGTTGGAGCTCGAATACTTGAAGCAGATGACGGCCATGGACAGCCAGACGCTGGATAAAATCATGAATGAATATGGAAATGATGTGTGGAATTATGCGTATTTTTTGACCAAACAGCATGCCTTGGCAGACGATATTGCACAAGAAGCCTTTATTAAGGCCTATTACGGCATACATACCTTTCGCGGTCAGGCGACGCTGAAAACGTGGCTGCTTACGATCACGCGACATACGGCGTTCCGGTACAAACAGGCTTTTTTCTTTCGGAAAGTCATCCTTAAAGACAAGCTTACCGCCAGTTCGTCAAGCCGGTCAGCGGAAGCGGAATATTTGGACGAGCAGTATACGGATGAAATATGGGCAATGATTATGACTTTGCCGAGCAAGCTTAGGGAAGTGTTGGTGCTGGACCTATACTATGAAATGCCGATGCATGAAATTGCGGAGCTGCTTCATATTGCGACAGGCACCGTAAAATCCAGATTGCATCGGGCCAGGAAACAAGTACAAAACTTAATGAAGGAGAAGAACGATGAGTGAGGATAAACCAGACTGGTACAACCGTGCTAAAAAAGCTCCTTTTTCAAATGAAAAGTTCACGTCCGTAATGAAAGAAAACGTGCATAGGTCCGTGATTTTCACATACAGCAAACCTAAACGTCGAAAATACTTACAAGTTGGATTAGCTGGCGGGTTTATGCTTCTGATTATTTTAATTGCCTTTCAATTGCCTTTTGGCAGTGAGGAACAAGAGAGAGGAGGGACTATGCCTCCTGGTAGGGAGGAGACAATCCGGGCACAAGGCGTAACGGATGAAGGAAGGTTAAACGTTATTGCAGTTGGACAGGAAAAAATAACGACATTGGGTGCGCCGAGCTGCTTCGGTATCGAAACGGATCGGTCGTTTACCGGAAACTACAGCGTGCAGTATAGTACTAACCAAGTTACAAATGAAGTCACTACGCTGGAGGGTCTTACATTTATTCAACCGACATCTGCTCCGGTTGATATGATTCGCCTGCCGTTTCAAGCTGCCGACGTATTTATACTCGCACCGCAATATAGGGACTGTCATGGCATACAAATCTATGCGTTCGCCGTAGAGCATGAAACGGGTAAAGCCGTCCAGCTCCGATTTCAGGATGAGTCCTTGGTATCCTACTTTTCATATTATAGACCAGGTACGGCTCCCGAGGTAAAGGAGAATAAGCTTGTTCTGCAGTCCACCGAGGGACCGGGAGGCGAAGGTTCGACGGATTATGTTTCTGAAAGAATGTATCAATTAGATCTTAGGCAAAATGCGTTAGTTCTAGTGTTGCGTAAGATCGGAACGTTCTAGTGCATGTCCTAAAAAAGAGGTTACCATCCAAATAAGGAAGGTAACCTCTTATTCATAAATCTATGAAATTAGTGTACGTCCCTGAAGAGACCGATCACTTTCCCGAGAATCGTTACATGGTTCAAGCGCAGCGGCTCATAGGTAGGATTCTCCGGCTGCAATCGTACATGATCCTTCTCCTTGTAGAAGGTCTTCACGGTTGCTTCATCTTCTTCTGTCATTGCTACGACAATGTCACCATTGTCCGCGGTTTGCTGCTGGCGAACGATGACGTAGTCACCGCTGTGAATACCGGCTTCAATCATACTGTCGCCGACTACAGACAACATGAACACCTTATCGTCGCCTACATAATGCTGCGGGAGCGGGAAATAATCTTCAATGTTCTCCATGGCCGTAATCGGAACGCCTGCTGTGACTTTACCAACGACAGGCACTCTGGCAATGGTGTGCGTAAACAGATTCGCGCTCTCGGATTCTTCTTGGCCAAGCAGCTCGATCGCTCTTGGTTTCGTAGGGTCACGGCGGATCAGGCCTTTCTTCTCCAAACGGTCCAGATGACCATGGACCGTAGAACTGGAAGCTAGTCCGACAGCCTCGCCGATTTCCCGGACAGAAGGCGGGTAACCCTTGCTACGAACTTCGTTGCGGATAAACTCTAAGATCGCCAGCTGGCGGCTGGATATTTTCGACATGCCGTATCAACCCCATTTAGTAACGTTTGGGAAAATTATAACATAGAACTACCGTTCGTACAAACATAAGTTCTAAAATAAAAATAGAACAAATGTTCTTTTGGGTATTGAATCAAACAAGTGTTCGTGTTAAGATGAATCCATAAGAGAACACTTGTTTGGGAGGTGATGATTCCATGTTGAAATACAGTACATACCGCAGCATTTATGAGAACGTTCCGGTGGTAACAGAACAATCATCGAAGACTTGGGGCATTTACTTGAAATCGAAGATAGCTTCGATCCCTTTGAATAAATTGCTGTTCACCCTGCTTATTGTAGCCATCTTTTGGACAGGTGCATATTCCGTTTTTGCCGGGGGGACAGAGAAGCCGACTGGAGAGAAGCAGGTGATCGTTCAATATGGCGATAGCTTGTGGCGAATTGCTTCCCTTCACAAACCTGCGGATATGGATACACGCGTATATCTGGATAGCATACGAAGAATGAACGGATTGAAGGGTCCGGACATACAGGCTGGAGAAGTGCTGTCATTGCCGGTTTGGTGATTTGGCGTTGCTTCTAACCAATAGGCATTCATGCTCCATATAATCACCACATACTGCTGGTTACTTCCTGTTTAATGACACATCATATTCTGCTTGTCAGATTGAATCATTTACGCGTAATCGCGCGTTTACAATAGATAACTATAGATTACCTCCCCATAGACGGTATTCGTTTATGCGCATCATATGTTCCTATTTGTTCTTAGAAGAGTTTGCAAGGGCGTAGTTGCCTTGACAAGCTCTTTTTCACATGTTTAAGTTATACATGATATCGAAATTGGAGGAGAAGTCATGGACATCGATACTTTGGTAGAACGCATCAATGTATTAGCAAGAAAGAAGAAGAATGAAGGGTTGACCGAGGAGGAGCTCAAAGAACGGGCCGACCTTCGGGAAATATACCTTAACAATATTCGCAGTAACTTTAGACAACAGCTGGAATCGATTGAATGGGTTGATGAAAACGAACAAAAAGGCGGCCCGCGATTAAAGCACTAGTCGATTAACCGTTCAACGATTATATTCAGCGGATCCGTGAACAGATAGAAGGATAGCATAATAATACTTGGGGTAACGGTCATTCGGAGAATCGATTACGGTTACCCCAAGTTTATATGGTTTATAAACATTTTGAATATGAGTTCAGGGGGAACCAAATGTCACGTTCATGGGAAAGAAAAGTCAGCAAAAATATGTCGCAACTTAACAAACAGCGCAAAAAGCAGGGGCTGACCTCGTATCAAGGTTCTGCGATTAATGATAAGCATGACGTGTTTAAGGGACGTAAGTATGTACTTCCGTTAGTGCTTGTTGCATTGGCCGGTTTGTATGCGCTTCTCGGAACGGCAACTTCACAGGCAGCCGGCGGAAGCAATGATGTATTGAATTGGGTTGGCGTCAGCTTGTATATCCTGTTGGCGCTCATGATATTTCTCCGCAAGCCTTATTTGAAGATTGAGCGCGCTTCCGTGTCGACCATGAAGTTCAACCGGGAACGCCGTCTGGCCGTATCCGATATCGAGAAGATCAAATTGGCTTCGGGTTCCGTCGTGATCCAAGGCAAGGGAAAAGCAGGCAACTGGGTGTTCTCCCGTATGATGAATCTTTACGATACCAAAGCCATGGGCGAAAGATTGGAAGAGTTCGCAAAAACTCATCAAATTCCAGTGGAGCACAACTAACCCGATAGAGTAGATCACAATGTATATGAGGAGTGGGAGAGAAATGCCGATTGCTGCGGTTTTGTTTGATTTGGACGATACGTTGTTATGGGATGAACGCAGTGTAGAAGAAGCGTTTGAAGTGACATGCCAAGCCGGAGCGGCGGAAACCGGCGTTGATGCCGGCGCGCTTTTGGCCGCGGTGCGGGAGGAAGCAAGAGCATTGTATGAATCCTATGATACTTTTGCTTTTACCAAGATGATCGGAATCAATCCGTTTGAGGGCTTGTGGGCTAATTTTACGGCAGGATCCCAGCCCGAATTCCGAAAGCTGCAAGAATTGGCTCCCGTATATCGTAAGGAATCCTGGCGGCGCGGACTTCATCGCCTTGGCGTTGATAATGAAGCGTTGGCGGAGACGTTGGCAGCGCAATTTGCGGCGGAACGCAGAACAAGACCTTATGTATATGAAGAAACCTTTGAAGTGCTGAAGGAATTGCAGGGTAACGTGAAGCTGCTGCTTCTTACGAACGGAAGTCCGGATTTGCAGCAGGAGAAGCTTGATGGCGTTCCCGAACTGGTCCCTTATTTTGACCACATTATTATCTCGGGTGATTTCGGCAAAGGCAAGCCGGATGTTTCCATATTCAAGCATGCACTTGATCTGTTAGGCGTCGAGGCGGATCAGGCCGTAATGGTGGGAGATAAGCTGACCACAGATATTAAAGGCGGGAATGCCGCAGGACTGCATACGGTTTGGATCAATCGAGTAGACCGGCCTCATGATCCGGCGATTCAGCCGAAGTATGAGATCAAACATTTATCCGAGCTGCATGCTATTGTGGCGTCCTTATAAATGACGTGATTAAGAGTTCACGACTACTCTACAAGATACATTAGCGAGATATAATAGCGTACATAGGAACAGTCCTTGCAGCAGCTGCTGCAATTCGGGGCTGTTTTTTTGTTGGTTGCCATATTTGAAAGAAAAGAGGCTGTTGGCAGTGACAAACGTCACACAATTGTAAGCTGCATGAGATAGAAGTTAAAGAATAATGCGATATAATAAATTAGGAAAATGACGCTGTTTGGAATGGACCATTACGTGAATAAATCATACATAGCATGAATTCGTAAAAGAGGTGGTTGGATGACCAGAAAAAAGATGGCCTTTATTGCAGCCATGGTGTTGATGGCGGTTGCGCTTGCCGCATGCAATGACAGTAAGGCGGAACCCAGTGATGATGTGATGGCGGAGCCGATTATCGTAGAGCTCTCTCTGACCCCAGAGAGCATTAAGGCAGGCGAGAAAGTGTTGATCGAAGCGAAGGTAACACAAGCAGGCAGCCCGGTCGAAGATGCAAATGACGTTGAATTCGAAGTGACGCTGGAAGGCGGAGGCGTTCAGGCAAAGGTTCCGGTCAAGCATGATCAAGGCGGGATCTACAAAATGGAGAAAACCTTCGAGGAAGCAGGAACCTATCGCATCGTTTCCCATGTCACGGCAAGAGGGCAGCACTCCATGCCGCTGAAGGAACTGACGGTAACCGAGTAATACACAACAATACACAGCCAATAAATAAGGCAGCGCATCCATCCGTTGGGCGGATCATGCGCTGCCTTATTCCATTTTCCTATTCAGTCAACCGCTTAAGGCTTATTGGAATTGGGGATCTTCTACCGGAGTAGCTACCCAGCCGTTCTCTTCAATAAAGAGACGAACCGCGATGATCTGCTTGTTCTCCATCAGTGTGAAGAAATGAGGCGTGTTTTCCGGTACGGAGATAACATCGCCCGGCTCAAGCTCTACGTTAAAGTAACCGACATCGTCGGAGCCTTTAATAATGAAGATCCCTTTACCGCCAACGATCGCACGGATTTCGTCTTCCGAGTGGGTGTGAACTTCTTCGAATTTTTTAAGCAGGTCCTCTATATTGGGCGTGGACTCGGAAAGCGTGATGACATCCCAAATTTTGTAGCCGCGTCTTGCAGCCAGGTCGCGAATTTCTTCGTCAAAAGTGTCCAAAATACGCTGCTTATCGTCATCACTCAGCTTGAAATTTTCTTGAAGATCTGCCGGGAGTTTATCCATATTCCAATGCTCATAAACAACCTCTTGGTTATTCAGGAATTCCCGAACATTTTCTTCCCCAGTAATGCGTTCGTTCGTGTTGCGAATCACGATTTCTGCCATAGCTTTAACCCTCTTTCTCCCGTTGGATTAATATGTATTATAGCCCCCCTCACCGCATTTGTCATCTGCAAATGTTGATTTGTACCGATAGCTGCGCAATATTTCGGCTTTTCTATTGAAAAGTATTCTGATACACTAAGATTTAACGTTTTCGGGGGAGGTTTATGAGTTGAACAAGCCTAGCTTACAAGAAGTGCTTAAAGAACGAATATTAATTCTTGACGGTGCCATGGGCACGATGATCCAGCAAGAGGACCTCTCGGCTGAAGATTTTGGCGGTCCGGAGCTGGATGGCTGCAATGAAATGCTGGTCATTCATCGGCCCGACGTCATTCAAAAAATACATGAACAATATCTTGAAGCAGGTGCCGACCTGATTGAAACCAATACATTTGGCGCAACCTCCGTTGTGCTTGCTGAATACGATATACCTGAACTTGCCCGGGAAATCAACCTGAAAGCGGCTCATCTGGCCCGCGCTGCAGTTGAGAAATATTCCACGCCGGACAGCCCGCGATATGTCGTGGGTGCGATGGGTCCGACAACCAAGACGCTGTCGGTTACCGGCGGCGTGACCTTCGCCGAATTGATCAAGAGTTACGAGGAGCAAGCCGTAGCCTTGATTGAAGGCGGCGTGGATGCCCTGTTGCTCGAAACATCGCAGGATACGCTAAACGTGAAAGCGGGGAGCATTGGGATTCGACAAGCGTTTGATAAGACAGGCGTCACCCTTCCCATCATGATATCCGGCACAATCGAACCGATGGGAACAACGCTTGCGGGACAGAACATCGAGGCGTTTTACATTTCTTTGGAACACTTGAATCCGGTATCCATCGGCCTGAACTGTGCAACGGGTCCGGAGTTCATGCGCGACCATATCCGTTCCTTGTCCGAAATGTCGAGAAGCGCGATCAGCTGTTATCCGAATGCCGGTCTGCCTGACGAGAATGGTCAATACCATGAATCTCCTGAATCGCTTGCCCAAAAAATGGGGGCTTTTGCTGAAAAAGGTTGGCTTAATATCGCAGGGGGATGCTGCGGTACGACACCTGACCACATCCGGGCTTTAAAACAAACGATGGATGGCTTCACCCCACGTCCGCTTGAGGGCGGGCACTTGCCGGCATTGTCCGGCATCGAGCCGGTATATATCGAGCAGGAAAACCGCCCGTATATGGTGGGCGAGAGAACAAACGTTCTAGGTTCGCGCAAATTTAAGCGTTTGATCGTGGAAGGAAAATATGAGGAAGCCTCCGAGATCGCTCGTGCTCAAGTCAAGAATGGCGCCCATGTCATTGATGTATGCGTACAGGATCCGGATCGCGAAGAAGCCGAGGATATGATCCAATTCCTGGAGCTGGTGGTCAAAAAGGTGAAGGTGCCGCTGATGATCGATACAACCGATCCGGCGGTCATTGACTTGGCCCTGCAATATTCGCAAGGGAAAGCGATCATTAACTCCATTAACCTTGAAGACGGCGAGGAGAAATTTGAGCATGTGACTCCGTTGGTGCACAAATACGGCGCTGCGGTCGTCGTAGGGACCATCGATGAGAGCGGTCAAGCGATCCACCGCGACGACAAGCTCAAGGTGGCGCAGCGGTCTTATGATCTCTTGGTGAACAAATACGGCATTTCGCCTGAGGATATTATTTTCGACACGCTTGTATTCCCTGTAGGTACGGGCGACGAGCAGTACATCGGATCAGCCAAGGAAACGATTGAGGGCATTCGCATGATAAAAGAAGCCATGCCCAAAGTGCATACGATCCTCGGCATCAGCAACGTTTCCTTCGGATTGCCGGAAGCGGGCCGTGAAGTGCTGAACTCCGTGTATCTGTACGAATGCACGAAGGCCGGATTGGACTACGCAATCGTAAACACGGAAAAGCTCGAGCGCTATGCCTCCATTCCGGAGGAAGAGCGGCGTCTGGCGGAGGAACTGATTTATCGAACCAATGATGAGACGCTGGCGGCATTCGTCGCCGCGTTCCGGGATAAAAAGGTAGAGAAGAAGGTAAAGGTATCCAATCTGACGCTGGAAGATAGACTTGCCTCTTATGTGGTGGAAGGCTCCAAGGAAGGTCTTATTCCGGATTTGGATGTAGCTTTGACCAAATACGGCGCGCTGGAGATCATTAACGGCCCGCTAATGGCAGGGATGACCGAGGTTGGTCGCTTGTTTAACAACAACGAGCTCATTGTGGCGGAGGTACTGCAAAGCGCCGAAGTGATGAAAGCCTCCGTGGCGTATTTGGAATCCTTTATGGAGAAAAACGAGTCGTCGGTCAAAGGGAAAATCATGCTCGCCACCGTGAAGGGCGACGTCCATGATATCGGTAAAAACCTGGTGGAGATCATCCTGTCCAACAATGGTTACCAAATCATTAATTTGGGTATAAAAGTACCACCGGAGCAAATTATCGAGGCTTACCGTCGGGAGCAGCCTGATGCCATCGGGTTGTCCGGTTTGTTGGTGAAATCGGCGCAGCAGATGGTATCCACCGCCCAGGACTTGAAAAACGCGGGCATTAGCGTTCCGATCATGGTTGGCGGGGCCGCGCTGACGCGGAAGTTCACGAAGACGCGCATCCGCCCCGAATATGACGGAATGGTGCTCTACGCGAAGGACGCGATGGACGGGCTTGCATTGGCCAACCAGCTGAGCGATCCGGTGCTGCGGACCCAAATGGCGGAAGAGATTAAGGCGGAGCAGGAAGCGGATGCAGCGGCACCACAGGTTGTAAAAGTAATGCCGAAGCTGTCAGAAGGACTCCGATCCAAAATATCGACCGAAGCCCCGGTGTATATACCGCCGGATATGGAGCGGCATGTGCTCCGGAATTATCCGATTTCGCACATCCTGCCTTATATCAACATGCAAATGCTGTTGGGACATCATTTAGGCCTGAAAGGATCCGTGGAACAGCTGCTCAAAGCCAATGATCCGAAGGCGGTTTCGCTTAAGGAAACCGTTGACGGTATTCTGGAAGAGGCAGTTCAATCGGGAATCATACAGGCACATGCTATGTACCGTTTCTTCCCGGCGCAGTCGCGAGGAAATGATATTATCATATACGATCCAAAGGATGCATCGAAAATATTGCATACCTTTACGTTTCCAAGACAGCAGGTGGAACCGTATCTGTGTTTGGCGGACTTCCTGAAATCCGTAGACAGCGGGGTGATGGATTACGTCGGGTTCCTGGTCGTTACGGCAGGGCACGGCGTCGGGAAATTGTCCGGGGAATGGAAGGATAAAGGCGACTATCTCCGTTCCCATGCACTTCAATCGGTTGCCCTGGAAACGGCTGAAGGGCTGGCAGAGCGAATTCACCATATGATGCGGGATACGTGGGGATACCCCGATCCGGCAGACATGACGATGAAACAGCGCCTGGGAGCGAGATACCAAGGCATTCGCGTATCCTTCGGATATCCGGCATGTCCGGATCTGGAGGATCAGGAGCCTTTATTCAAATTGATGCAGCCAGAAGATATCGGCGTTCATCTTACCGAAGGTTTCATGATGGAACCTGAGGCGTCGGTATCCGCGATGGTGTTCAGCCATCCGGAGGCTCATTATTTTAACGTGGATAAAGCTTAACATTTGAATACCGGTACAGCCGGTTTGAAATCCTCCGAATGTTTCGGGGGATTTCTCCGGTTTACAACCGAAAGGGGAGAAGAGGGATGGAACTCTATTTTCTAGGAACAAATGCGGGGGTTCCGACGCTGCAGCGTAACGTGACCTCGATTGCACTGCGAATGCTGGAAGAACGAAGAAGTCTGTGGCTGTTTGATTGTGGAGAAGGCACGCAGCATCAAATATTAAAGTCTCCGCTCAAGCTGTCCAAGCTTGAAAAGGTATTCATTACCCATATGCATGGTGATCATGTATTCGGCTTGCCAGGTTTGCTATCCAGCCGAGGTGCCCAAGGGGTAACATCACCCCTGACGATATATGGTCCCCCAGGCATTAAAGTCTTCATTGAAACTACGCTCAGCATCAGCCAATCGCGCGTTCCTTATACGATGGAGGTCATTGAGCACACCGGTGGCGTGTTGTTTGAGGACGAAAACTTCCTCGTGGAATCGGCCAAGCTGGATCACAGGGCCGAGAGTTACGGCTACCGTGTCGTGGAGAAGGATCTCCCCGGCAGTTTGGACCTGAAACGGTTGGCGGACTATGGACTCAAGCCAGGGCCGCTCTATGGCAAGCTGAAAAGAGGGGAAAGCGTGGAACTCGGCGACGGCCGATGGATTCATGCCTCGGATGTGCTCCTGACACCGAAAAAAGGGAGGGTGGTCACGATTCTCGGGGATACGCGGCCATGCGCAGGCGTGGAGGCTTTGGCCAAGGACGCGGATCTCCTGGTCCATGAGGCCACGTTCATGGAGGATCTGGCGGAACTGGCGCACGAATACTATCACAGTACCGCCAAACAGGCGGCGGAAGCGGCTAAACGGGCTGGGGTAAAAGCGCTGTTCTTGACCCACTTCAGCTCCCGGTATAAGGATATCGATCATTTGCAGCCGCTGCTCAACGAAGCGCGGGAGATATTTGCGAATACGCGATTGGCGGAGGATTTCGGGTTATATCCAATCCAGCGTTCCTAGGCACGCACAGCGGTGAATTGCGGGGAAATATCGGGTGGTCGGGGGCATTATTTTCCGGGAAAGCGCAGGATGCGACAAAGCGGTTCATAAACGCTAAGGCTTGGACAGTCTTCGATTTCTTTCGACGCGTCGACCGTCAGAATGTAGCGATCGGCATGAACCTTGCAACCGGTAATGGGCTTCTTTACAATAATACTATCGGTATGTCTAAGTTCATTATAGTAAAGGACAGCTGAATGCCCGTAGCCATACATATATTTATGATGATTAACCCTTACGACACGGCCTTGAATGCTCACCTTTTCATCAGATGAATCATTTATGCCGTGAAGGAAAGAAATAAAGAAGGTGCATTTATTCATGGAAAAACCAAAAGGATTGCTGATTGACTTGGACGGAACGCTGTACCATGGCCGGAATCGGATCGAGGGGGCCGACCTGCTGATCGAACGGTTGAAAGAACTGCAGGTTCCGTTCCTGTATGTAACGAACAATTCTTCACGCACGCCGGAGCAGGTGGCGGCTCACCTGATGGAGATGGGGATTCCTGCCTTGCCGGAGGAAGTATGCACATCCTCCCTCGCCGCAGCTAAATATATCGCTGAGGAGTCGCCCGGTGCCAAGGTGGCGATGCTCGGCGAAGAGGGACTTCGCGAAGCGCTGTTGTCTGTTGGCCTTACCATCGTGGAGCAGTCCCCTGAATACGTCATTCAAGGAATCGACCGCTCGTTTGATTACGAGAAGTTAACCCGCGCCGTTCGCTGGATTCAGGAGGGAGCTGTGTCGATCTTGACCAATCCGGATCTGCAGCTGCCATCCGATACCGGCCTGATGCCTGGTGCTGGCTCGCTTGGGGCTGCGGTCGAGGCCGCTTCGGGAGTTAAGCCGACGGTTATCGGTAAGCCGTCCTCGATCTTGATGAAGTATGCCTCGGATCGCTTGGGTTTAGCTCCGGAAGAAACTTATGTAATCGGAGATAATATCCGTACGGATATTGCTGCTGGCGTGCATGCCGGCTGCAAGACGGTTCTCGTCATGACCGGAATCACGACCGATCGCAATATGGAAGCGCATATGGAAGCCGCCGGCGTCACGCCAGACTATATATGCCGGGATTTGAACGAAGTGATCAGCCTGCTGTGTTCATGATAAGCAAAAGTATTATACATAAACTTGTGTGTTGACGAAAGGGAAGATGAATCATGCCGGAACTGCCGGAAATGGAGAATTACCGAAGATTGTTATCTCAGAGCATTCTGAATGTGCCGATCACCGATGTGGTCGTGAACCGTGAAAAATCCTTGAATGTGACGATTGACGAGTTTACTTCGGCCCTGAAGGGAAGCAAGGTCATTTTTGTGGAGCGGAGAGGAAAACACCTCATTTTCCATTTGCACAACGGAGGCAGACTGCTGCTGCACCTGATGCTGGGGGGCATTTTGTATCTCGGACGCAGGGATGAGGAACGCCCTTCCCGTTCGACCCAGGTCGAGATCACGTTCGGTGACCAGGTGCTGTATTTTATCGGCCTTCGCCTAGGCTATCTGCATTTTCTAACAGCGAGGGAGACCGAGAATGCCCTAAAAGACCTTGGCCCTGAGCTCCTGGATCGGCGAATGACCAAAGCGCGCTTCGTCGAACTGATTGGAAAACGGCGGGGCGCCTTAAAAACAACGCTGGTCAATCAACAAGTCGTCGCCGGCATCGGCAACTGTTATGCGGACGAGATCGCTTTTGATGCCCGAATCCACCCGCTATCCAAAATTCAGGATTTGCCGGAGGAGTCGCTAGAGCAGCTGTACGACAGCGCCGTCAAATTGATGCACGAGGCGACGGACGGCGGAGGATACATGGAAATGCCCTTTCAGGAAGGGGATGAGCTGACAGGTGCTTATAATGACGAATGCAAAGTGTACGACCGTGAAGGAGAGCCCTGCGTTCGCTGCGGTACGCCGATCGTGAAGGCGGAGCACGCCTCGCGCAAAATTTTCTTTTGCCCGAATTGCCAGCATGAAGTCTAAAGTCCGGATTGGAAGCCATGTCAGCACACGGGGCGGATTTCTTGCGGCAGCCCAGCATGCAGCCGGGATCGGTTCACTGGCGTATCAGTATTTTCCGAAAAATCCGCGCAGTCTTCACTTGAAGACGCCGGATGTCCGCAATGCTGCGGCCTGTGCGCAGTTTTGTCAGGAGCAGGGTCTCGTTTCGATCGCGCACACGCCTTATCCAACGAATATGGCGGTTGGTTTGACCCGGGGAGAAGAGTTTTATCGATTGACCGTGGATTCCCTGAAGAATGATCTTATGATTGCCGAGGCTTGCGGATCGCTGGGCATCGTTGTACATTTTGGGCATCTCAAGAGCCAGGACGTGCTTGAAGGGTACCAGAACATAATTCGCTGCATGAATGATGTGCTGGCCTCCTGGGCGGGCAGGGCCAAGCTGCTGATCGAGAATCAGGCGGGAGACCATGGAGCTATGGGAATGACGCTTGAAGAGTGCGTAAAGGTTAGACAGCTTGCCGATCACCCGGAAAAAATAGGCTTTTGCCTGGATACCTGCCACTTGTTTGCCGCAGGAGGTTGGGACATATCGAATACGGATGAGCTCCTTGCCAGAGGCAAGTCGCTAGCTTATTGGGAATCGACGGTAGCCGTTCATTTAAACGATTCGAAATATGGAGCCGGCTCAAGAAAAGATCGCCATGCCCGCATCGGGCAAGGCATGATAGGCACAGAAGCGTTGAAGCGCCTGGTTCTGTCACCGGAACTTGCGGGTAAGGCATTTGTCCTGGAAAGTGAAAAAGGAGCTGACGGCACGCATCGGGAAGACATCGCCAAGGTGCTGTCATGGTCCTGATAGGGAGAGGGTAGGATGATTCATCTTTATTTAGACGACTGGCGCCCCAATCCGAAAGGATTCGCGCTGGCTCGAAACGGGGAAGAATGTTTGCTGATGCTCCGTGAATGCGAAGTGGACGTTCTGTCGCTTGATTTTGAACTCGGGCATGGCCAAATGAACGGCGGCGACGTCGTTGCGGCCATGATTGCCGAGAATCTACAGGCTAAAGAAATATATTTGCACACCTCAAGCCCGTCGGGCAGAAGAAAAATGTATGAGCTGCTGTATGAGCACATGCCAAAAAGCGTCAAGGTCCACAATGGACCGATGCCCGAATCCGTGCTGCGGGAAGTCGCCCAAGGTTCAAGATGATTGAGGTTACGCAGCGCGAACTGTTGGAGAGGCTAGAATGGCAGGAGCGTCTGATGAAGCGTGACGCGAAGGCGGATCCTGTCATCGTTTTTTTGCATACGCCATTATGCGGTACTTGCGCGGCTGTGCGTAAGATGCTGGATGTCGTGGAGTTTGTGGTGCCCGATGTACAGCTGCTGGCAGCGGACGTGAATTTCCTTCCGGGCATCGTGGAACGGTATCAAATTCGAAGCGTTCCGGCACTGCTCGTGATCCCATCAAGCCCTGGCGCAAACCCTGAAGTGCTTTATCGGATGGGCTCCGTGCAGGATATCGTCAGTTTTGTAAGGAGCGTGAAGCCATGATTTCGTTGCAGCACCTGTCGCTCATTCGTGGGAACCGCCACATTTTGAATGATGTCAGCATTGAAATGAAGCCGGGGGAGAATTGGGTGATCCTGGGCAGGAACGGATCCGGCAAAACGACGCTGCTGGAAATGATGACGGGATATATGTTCCCTTCCAGTGGACGCGTAGAAGTGCTGGGCCAAGTATACGGCCAATGTGACGTTCGTGAGGTTCGTAAATCCATCGGTTATATCAGCCAATCGCTGCTGGAGAAATTAACGCTGAGCGACCCGGTGTGGGAGGTTGTCGCAACAGGGGCGTATGCCTTTTTACGCTTTTATCAGGACATTCCGGAAGAGGCCAGAAGTTTAGCCTACAGCCTGCTGAACGAAATGGATTTCGGCCCTTTGGCGGAGCTGCCTCTCGGGACCTTGTCCCAAGGGGAACGGAAAAAAGTGATGCTGGCACGCTCCCTCATGTCCAATCCGAAGATTCTGATTATGGATGAACCGTGTGCCGGTTTGGATTTGTATGAACGGGAGAAGATGCTGCATGAGATTGACCGGCTGAGGCAGCGTAATATTACGGTCGTGTACGTCACGCATCATGTCGAGGAGATTGTCCCTTTATTTACTCATGTGGCGCTTATTAAAGACGGGCGGTTGACAGCCGCGGGACGCAAAGATGAAGTATTAAACCATGAACTTATCAAACAAACTTATGATATCGACGCTCAGCTGGAATGGGATGGCGGACGTCCCTGGATCAAAGTTATTTCTGGAGGTTAATCCGTTTGGACGAATTAAATGTAATGCAGGAACATGAGGAACAGAATCAGAACCATCAGGATTTTCACAGTAAATGGGTATGCACGGCAAATCATGGTTTCGCTCCGTATGCCCAGGAAGAGCTGCGCCGGATGTTTGGCAGCCTAAAAAGCACCATGATGATGCCAGGCGAGGTGTTTTTGATGACACTCGGCAGCTCCGAAGCTGAGGCTAAGCGGCTGATTACGTCAAAGCCGCCTATTTTCCTGCGGCATCTCTTTCCGGTACAATGGGAAATCGCGGCCGAATCCGTAGATGATGCGCTGAAATTGACAGCAGATCATGTGCTGAAGCGGGAGGAGATTAGCCAAAGCCGCGCATCCATCCAAATCCGCAAGACGGAGAACAGCTCATGGACGGAGAGCCCTGCAGCCCTTCGGGACGATTTGCAGCTTCGCTTGGCACCGCTCGAGCTGGAATACACGGTCCAGGCACCCGAATGGATCATTTCACTATTCGCCGCTGACAATGTCTGGTATGCCGGTGTGTCGCGTCCGGAGGACAACCTGTCGGATTGGAACGGAGGCGCAGTCCGTTTTCAGCGGGAAGAGGGTCAAATCTCAAGAGCCAAATTTAAGCTGCTTGAAGCCGAGAAGCAATTTGGGATACCCTTCGATACGTTCCGCAAGGCTGTCGATATCGGAGCAGCGCCGGGAGGCTGGACATCCTTTTTATTGGAGCGCGGCTTGCAGGTTACGGCGGTAGATCCGGCGAAGATGCACCCCTCCCTGGATGGGCATAAAAACCTGCGTGTCATCCACAAGAATGCTGCGGACGTAACGTTTAGAGAGCATGAATTCGATCTGCTGGTATGCGATATGAGCTGGAGCCCCAAACTGATGGCCCGAATGGTGACCGGGCTGCTGCACAGCCTTGAAACGGGCGGCACGGCCGTCGTTACGGTCAAGCTGCTGACCAAGAAGCCAATGGCATTGGTGAAGGAGATCATGTCGGTATTTGAAGCGTCCAGAATGCAGATTCAGGGAGCGAAGCAGTTGTTCCATAATCGGGACGAGATTACGCTATATATGATTAAGTATTAAAAAAGCCTTTACAAGTTCAAGTATTTTGTTCTATAATGATTCCAAAATTAACCAACGGCAACTTAAAGGGAAAGCATCCCGCTATGATCACGTTTCAGTGATACGGCGGAGTGCTTTCCTTTTTTTGTTGTGCTTGTAAGTCAGAGGAGAGGGCATTGAGATGAATCAGCCTTGCAAATTGGTGCATGGGGATGTATTGGGTGAGCGTTACGTCATTGACCGCGTCATCGGCGAAGGGGGCATGAGCTGTGTATATCTGGCCGAAGATCTGAAGCTGCCCGGGAAGCAATGGGCGGTGAAGGAGACTTTGTCTGAACCGGGTATGCAGCGCACGGTTCAGGATGAGGCACAGCTTCTGATCAAACTGAGCCATCCGCGTCTGCCGCGCATCGTCGATTTTTTTCGTGATGAGGACAACGGCTATACCTATTTGGTTATGGATTACATTCAAGGCATGACATTGGATAAATATTTCCGGGGTTACCGTGGAAACGTGAATCCGGACTTCATCATGGAGCTGACGGAGCAGCTGCTGGACGTCCTGGAGTATCTTCACCATCACGAGCCCCAAGTCATATTCAGGGATTTAAAGCCTTCGAACATCATGCTGACCGATCAGCTGGAAGTCCGACTCATCGATTTCGGAATCGCGAGAAGCTACAAGCATGAGAGCGGCGAGGATACGGTCAAGCTCGGCACGGTCGGATTTGCGGCACCGGAGCAATACGGTGGCAGGCAAAGCGATGCCAGATCGGATTTGTATGGATTGGGGGCGCTCCTGCTTTATCTCTCGACCGGCGGCAAATTCAGCGAATGGATCACGGGAGTGGAGCGCCATATTCGCGGCGATTTGCCAAGAGAGTTAGTACCCGTAATCCGAAAGCTGCTTCAATATGCTCCGGAGCATCGATATCAATCGACAGTTGAAGTTCGGTCCGCGCTGAAGCGGCAGCATTCGATTTCCGCGAATCTATCTGCGGTTCAAACCAGCACGGTGCCCGGGACGCTTGTTGCGGCCGTATTGGGTGCATCGTCCGGCGTAGGAACCACGCATAGCTGCATCGCCTTCGGACATTTCCTTGCTTCAAGGTACGGAAAGGTAGCCGTCGTTGAAATGAGCGCCAAATCCACCTCGTTCAGCCGCATACAGGAAATAGCGGAGGGCGGAAGGCTCGGCTCTATCCGCAAATTCGAGATTAACGGGATCCACTTTTGGCGCCAAACAGCGAGGAGTGAAGTGATTTCGCTGCTCGGGGGCAGTTACGATGCGGTTGTATTGGATTTGGGGGCGTACAGGGACAGCGAAAGGCTTGAGGAATTCCTGCGGGCCGATCTGCCGATTGTTATCGGGTCGGGAGCGGAGTGGAGGCGGCATGATGTGGCGACGCTGGCCCGAATGCTGTCCAGGCACCCGCAGCCGGGCCGGATCTATGCCCTGCCCCTTGCCGGAGAAGAAACGATTCAGGAGATGAGGAAAACGCTAGGCACGAATAAGGTTTATGCCTTGCCCCTGCAATTGGACCCTTTCGAAATACCTGACAGCAGTAGGCAGGCATTCGCCCGGCTCTTCCAGGACTACTTGCCGCAGGCTGAACGGAAGCGAAGATTCAGGTTTCTTAAGAATTGACCGCATTTGAACTGAAGGAGATGAAGCCATGCCGATTATCAGGAGGCGAAGCCGCAAACTGATATTTGCCGGACTTGCCGGCGCAGCCGTAACTGGGGCTGTATGTGCCGGCGCCATGTTGTATTATGTGCACGGCTCTAAAGAGCAGCGGCACGTGGAGCGCACCCAATACGAGCAGCGAATCGCGGAGCTTGAAGAGACCCAGCTGCAGCAGCTCAATTCGATGCAGGCGGCATGGGTCCCGGTAAGAGATATTCCGCCTGGTCATTTCATAGAGGCCAAGGACATCAAGGAAGTGCGTTTGCCGTACGACGGCACGTCCGGCAATCTCTTCTCGGGCAGGGAAGAGATTGCCGGGAAGGGCGCCAAGATCGAGCTGCTTCGGGGAATGCCGATTACCGGCGCGATGCTCTTTGAAGAGGAGCCGACGCGGCCCGATCTCCGTCACCGGGAGATGAAATCCGTATATCTGCCAAGCGACCTGCGCAAGGGGGATGTCATTGATGTTAGAGTCCAGTTTCCAACCGGACAGGATTACATCGTTTTATCCAAAAAGAAGATCGACAGGCTCCAAAATCCGGCATTTTGGACAACGTTAAGCGAACAGGAAATCTTATTGCTCTCCAGCGCATTGGTCGATGCTTATCTGCATGATGCTACGCTATATGCGCTTACCTATGTAGAACCCGAGCTGCAAGAGAGAGCGATTCCGAACTATCCGCCGAACGCGGAGGTGACGAAGCTGATTGCAAGCAACCCGAATATCGTGAAGAAAGCCGAGAAGCAATTGGAGCTTACGCTCCGAAACACGCTGGAAGACGATTTAAGCAAACTCCAGCCGAGTCAGCAGGCGCAAGTGTCCGACTTGCCTCCTAATTCCGCCTATGCTGGCGGAGCCAGGAGTCCGGATTCTTGGAGCCCGGCATCCAATATAAATCCCCCTGCGAAATCCGCTACCGGAACGAGTTCCGATGGCATTCTCCCGGACGAGGACGTGAATACGGAGGTTCCGCTTCGGGAGGAGAAGGTTTCGGAGGCCGAGCAGATTTTAGGGTCAACCGGGAGGATAGATGCCCGGAACGGCAGTGATCAGACACCGCCAGAGGCTGATTTCATATTCACGAGCCCGTAGGAATGACAAAGTGAGCCCCGAAGAACAGTTGGTAAGCGAAGGAGTGTAACCAAAGTGAAGAGGTGGATATTTTCGGGCATCTGCGACAAGAGCGATATGCTCCTGTACATGTGCAAAATACTAGCCAATGGAGACAGCAGGGTGCTGCTCGTCGATGGCGCGATAGATGCGAAGTACAGACATTGCATTAGCGTAATGCATCCCCAGCTGCCGGTCATGGAGTTTGCCGGTTTCGACGTGGCAACAGGGTTCGGGAGTTATACGTCACTGATGGATTATCTGGAAGAAACGAACGAGAAGAAATACGACTATATTGTGATGGACGTGGAGAAGCCGCAATTTATGGACAAGGATCAGTGGGATACGGCGGATGCCCATGTTTGGGTCAGCGGATTCGAAGTAACGGGATTGCGAAAGAGCGCGGCCTTGCTGGATGAACTAAGAGCCGCTAGAACAGATGACCCGCTGCCGCCTTTCCATCGCGTATACGTACAGGTTATCGAAGACCTGGCGGACGGGTCCTATATTGAAGGCTTTATGGAGGATAGCCGGATTCAATGGCTGGGTCCCCCTGTGAAGATGCCTTGGGATGAATTGTTTTTTGCGCTGAAAATAAAAAACGAACATGCAGGTAGACTGGGCATCAAGCCTTTGTCACGACAGTATAAGCGGTCGCTTACCGAACTGATTCGGATGCTAACGGAGATGGAGCAGCGGCATATCCGCCGGGCGTTTAGGCAAGCAGGAAGGAGGCATGCATGAGTCTGATTGCTGTATGGAGCCCATTAAAAAGCGGGAGCGGCAGCACGCTGTTGGCCTCGTGTTTACCGATCGTATTGGCGTTTGAATACCAGGTCAAAGTGCTGCTTGCCCATGGTGGACAAGCAGGAGAACGAGTGGAACAGGCCTTTGCGCTGAAGGAGGAAGCGTTCGATTATATGGTGGCGTTTCAGGATACCGGATTGGATGCCCTCGAACGGCTCAATGCAAGCGGGAGGCTGAATCCGGATAATGTCCGCAATTATGCTCTGCCGCTGCTGTCTGATCGGCTGGATCTTTTGTGCGGACCGAAGCCGACGTCGGTCAATGATTTCAGTGCTGCTAGACATGCGGAAGGCGTGAATCGAACTGAACTGATGGTCAAGGTCTTGGCGTCCTCCAAACGTAGTTATGACGTTACCGTAGCGGATGCCGGCAATGGTGTTCCCCGAGCTGCGGATCGTGCAATACTTCAAGCGGCAGACTTGATCATCGTTGGATTGAATCAGAATTTGCATGTCCTGAAGAGAGAGCTTGAGAAGGAAAGGCTTCCTCCGGAGCTGAAGGAAAAAGACTGCTTGTACATGATCGGCAAATATGATCGGGAGAGCAGCTGCACATTGCTAAATATGAAGCGCCGCTTTGGAATCAAAACGATGGCGGTTGGCGTTCCGTATTGCTCCCGCATGACGGATGCATGGAATATGAGTTCGATTATTCCCTACATGCAGCGCAACCGAGGGGGCGCGGACCTGAAGGGTTTGAATTCACTCTATAATGCCGTCCGTCAACTGGCTGATGCGTCGGCTGAACAGCTCGGACTTCCGTCCGGCCGTTCGAAAGCGGGGGGCCTGCATGCTTTTGGGTAACGCCTTGAACACGATGTGGATCATCATCATGGTTTTGTTAGTCATGTTGTTTATCTATCTGCGTTATATGGATACCCGTAAACCGGCGGCTGCTATTACGCGGGGCTCGGATCCCTATTCGATCGAAGCCATGACGGCATTTGTTAAGGAAAGCCTGCATCAGCTGACGCACAGCCAGTTGTCTGATTTAGGGCTGCACGAAGAAGCGTATCGCCGCAGGCTGAACAAGCGGAGCGAGTTGCGAAGCGCGCTCAAGGGCTGCGTATCCGGTGATGCGATGGACAAGGCGTACGTTAAGGATTTTTTAAAGCAGCTGCTTGTCAAGGATTTGGGATTGAACGAGTCCAACATTGATGCAGCCATTCCGTTTGAAAGCCTAACCGAATTAACGGCCCAGGATCAATTCGAGATTCTCTTGTACCTGTACCGGCAGCGGCACGGGGAGGATGCTTTATCCGTACTTCTGGAGACATATGATCTTGCGCAGCCTCGCGTCATTCCCGGTTACGGGGAGGGCAGCGTTTATGCGGTTACCGCGGAAGACATTGCTTATATTTATGAATCAGAGCAGCGTCCGCTTCTGTTTCAGGAGAAGCTGGATATCGTCGTTCAGCGCATTTATCAGCAGTACAAAGGATTTTCCGTCGTGGATGAAATCAGGGATCAGCGGATTGACGGGATCAGTGGGGGAGTCAGCGGCGTTCCCGTCGACCGCGACAGCGGACAGGATGCCTTTTACGGACTGGATGATTTTTTGGGGCTAGGTCTTTCGAATGCCGAATTGCCTGCATCAGGCTGTGAGAGCGTTTGGATTTTTTACCGGGGCGTTTCGCTTCATCTTGCTTTTTTATCCTTTGGTTCGATGCTGGAGCTTAAGCGGGTATGTCAAAACATATACAAATATAATCATCCGGGACAGCTGTCGGAAGCCAGCGGTTACAAAGTGAATGAGATGAAGGATGGCTCCAGGGTTGTTGTGGTAAGGCCACCGTTTGCCGAATCCTGGGCATTCTTTGTACGCAAGTTCGATTTGCCCAAGGCTACGCTTGATCAATTGATTACGGGGAGCGGCTCCGAGCTGGTGATCGGTTTATTGAAATATTTGATGAGAGGCAGCCGGATTACGGCGATTACCGGTGCTCAAGGATCAGGAAAAACCACGCTGCTGATGGCAATGGTTGGCCATATCTATGCCTCCTATACCCTCCGGGTTCAGGAGATGGCCTTCGAGCTTCACTTAAGGAAAATCTACAGCCGCAGGAACATTCTCAGCTTCAGGGAAACGGAGCATATCAGCGGACAGGCAGGGCTGGATCTGCAGAAGAAAACGGACGGTACGGTCAATATCCTTGGTGAGGTTGCCAGCGACGAGGTTGCGTCATGGATGATACAGATGTCTCAAGTGGCAAGTCTGTTTACCGTGTTTACCCATCATGCCAAGACATTCAGGGATTTGGTTCAATCCCTGCGCAACTCCCTGCTCAAGAGCGGCGCGTTCAGGCAAGAGCACATTGCCGAGCAGCAGGTGGTCAGCGTGATCAACTTTGATATTCATTTGAGAAGAGACGCTTTCGGAAACCGTTACATAGAGCGAATTACAGAGTGCATTCCGGTGGATAAGGGGGCTCTGCCGCAATTCGAAGCTTCTACGGAAAACAATTGGAAGAGCAGCATGGAGGAGTATTTTCATTTAAGTGCAGAGCATATGCGGAGACTGAACGAGGACCGCTGTTATGTGTCCCGCAATGTGATTGAATACCGGGACGGTGCGTATATTGCTTGCGCCAAGCTATCCGAAATCAGCATTCGCGAAATGACGGAGCAGATGCATCCGGAGGATGCGGAGGAATTCAGAATATTTCTGGACTCGGGCTGGGGGGAACAACGTGGCCTCTAAAGACGTGTTAATCCTTATATTCATTACATCCCTGACGCTGTTCTCGATTACGTTCGGTTTGGTGTCGTGGATGTCAAGAAGACGAGGAAACCGTGGGAATTTTGCCGGAAGGTTCGATGCGGGTGAAGCAAAACCGTTTCGCGGTATATACCGCCAATGGTTCCAATTGGCTTATATGTATGGAGTGAAACTCCCGCTCGTCCAATCGTATATCAAACGGATCAGACAGAGAATCGCGATCATCCATCCTTACGATGAAATTTCGCTTCGGTATGAGACGGTGAAGCTTGCCTGCGCGATTTCAGGGATTATCGGGTTAACGGCCCTGCTGCTGATATGGAGTCATCCGGACCTGGGGTTTATCGTGATCGTCATCCTTGCCGCCGTGGTTATTAACAATATGCTTGTTGAGATGTTCATTAACCGGCTGGAGCGCAAGCTGCTTGTTCAATCGGTTGAATTGTTCTCCCTCGTCCGTCATCACTATCAGCAGCATGGAATGGTCGAGGAGGCTTTGTATGAAGGGGCAGAGACTTCGGAACACGAAATCTCCATACATGCCCATCGAATCTATAATGCCCTCGTATCCCAAGATCCTAATGATGAGCTGGAGCGATATTATGAGGTAGCTCCTAACCGGTATTTAAAGGCGTTTGCGGGCATTTCCCATCTGGTAATGGAGTTTGGCGATCATGCGAGAAAACAAGGCTCAATTTATCTCCTTGGGCTTAGCGGATTGACCAAGGAAATCCAATTGGAAATATTGCGAAGAGACAAGCTTGATTACTTGATGAAGGGCTTGAATGTTATTGCGCTGGCCCCGGTTTTTTTTACGAAACCGATCGAACGGTGGGCGAGAAGCAGTTTTCCGTCGATGGATGAGTTTTATATGAGCAAGCTCGGATTTGTGACCAAGATATCCATTTACGTCATTATCCTGATTTCTTACATCCTGCTCCAGAAGCTCCAGCAAAATCGGGAAACCGATTACCGGGCAGTAGCACGCAAAGTGACGTGGGAAGAAAGAATGTACGGAATTCCTATTATTTGCTGGCTTGCAGGGATCATGACCCCGACCCCAGGCACGATGAAATATGACAGCCGGGTTCGGCTCCTGAAGGAGAGCAATGCGAAAATCAAATTCGAGTGGCTGTATATCAGAAGGGTAACGTTTTTTTTCCTCGGTTTCTTTTTAGCGCTGTCGCTGGCCGTTGGCTTACATGTACAGTCTAGACATCATTTGTTGCATATCCCCGTTCCATTAAATCATTCTCTGTTCGGACAGATGAATGATGTTGAGCGCTTGCAGGCAGAGGAGACTGCCCAGCGGGATCGGGTGATCATGGAGCAGCTGCAAATGTCAACGAAAGCAACGCATGACCAGATTCAACAGGCCGTAAGAGATACAGATACTGTTGGTTTGACCAAGGAACAAATTGAGATTGCAGCCGATCGAATCATGACCAAGCTGAAGCGGTATGATAGCGAGTATTTGAAGTGGTGGGAGCTGCTGCTCTCCTTGATGACAGGTATTGCAGGTTATGGGGCGCCACTGTGGCTGCTGTATTTTCACCGGAAAGTGCGAAACATGGAAATGCGGCATGAAGTATATCAATTTCAGACGGTCATATCGATCCTGCGCGGTATGGAGCGAATCACGGTTGAAGTTATATTGGAATGGCTTAACCGGTTCGCCGTTATTTTCAAGGTTCCTATTCAAAAAAGCCTGCTTCACTATGAACATGGCGCGCAGTTGGCTTTACTGGAGTTGAAGGAAGACGTCTGGTTACCCGAATTTCAACGGTTGGTGGACAAGCTGATCCTTGCGGTGGATAAAGTACCGATCAAGGACGTATTCGACGATCTCGACGGGGAAATGATATTCAGCTTCGAGCAGCGCAAGCAGGAATATGAAGCGATGATCGACACGAAGGCCGCATGGGCGCGGATGATCGGTTTTACTCCGATGTATGCGCTGATCTTTATGTATCTTGTCATTCCGCTGATCGGCATGAGTTTCTCCCAAATGGAAACGTACTATGAGCAAATTCAACGACTATGAAGTAATACAAGGCCTTAAGCACTACTGAAACGACAATCACTAGGTTCATATAAAAATCAATAAGGGAAATGAGGAGGATTTCAATGAATAATGCATCATCCGCATTAAAGGTTGCAGCAGGCATATTTTTGACTATTGCCCTGATTACGATCGTCGTCATTTTGTTTATTTCGGCCCAGGAGGCAACCAAAACCGCCCAGAACAATTTTTCGGATATACAGACGGAGCTGTCCCAGGCAGCCTTTACCGTGTATGACGGAACGACGATCAGCGGTTCTCAAGTTACGAATGCACTGCGCAAATATAAGGACAAGGATCAGTTCGGCGTTTTCATTGCAACAGGTAAAAATAAAGCAGGGCAATGGTACGGCAACGTACTGGAGTCTGACGGATCGATCCTGAATCCGGATTCCAGGCAAGGGAATATCAACCTCGTCATGGATGAGAAAAGCCCAGAGTATGTCAACCCAAGCGGGAAGTTTAGGGCGACCATCGTGAAAGACAATTCCAACGTGATCCGGGGCATTAAATTCGATCAATAGTTATGAATAGAAAGGTGACTAATCTTGCGAGATGCAACAATAAGCATGCTAGAATTGGCTGCGGGGGTGGCGTTGTTTCTCGGCGCAACCTTGTATGCTTTCAATATTCAGGCAATGGTTGGTAGCGGGATAACAGCCGCGGACCGAATGACTCAAGAGCAGCATGCCGGAGTGACAACCGTAAAGATGACTAACGAGAACGAGAAGCTGACCTATGAAGGAAGCGAAGTCTTGTTTACGCTGCGAGAATTAGAGGCAGGCGTCTTTACCGTTGATGTGGATGGAACGGTGTTCCATTCAGGCAGTCATCCGGAGGAGCTGGATGTTTCGATCATCGACTTGAATGCTCGGTATTATGCGGAGTACATTCGGGGAGCGGATGGGGAAATAGAACGGATCCAGTTTGTAAAAGTGAGGTAACAGCCATGTCAAATTCGGTTTCGAAATGGTTTGCAGCATTTCTTGCGCTCCTTCTGTTATATTTGGTTCCCACTGGCGAGATGGCAAGAAGACAGGATGATCTGTCACGACTCATCGTTTATCAATCCGTTACCAAATTCGTAGACAGTGTTCGCACTAAGGGATATATTACCCCCAACATGTACAATGACTTCCTGCAAGAGTTGGCGGCCACAGGGAACATTTACAATGTGGAGATGGAGCATCATAACAAGAAATACCACCCGGAATATGCCGATCCTTCGGATCCCGGATCATTCCTGAACCGTTATTCCGTTGTATATGATGCTTATTATCAGGATGATCTGATGGGTTATCTGTTCCCGGACTCGAATCTGGATAAAAGCGATGAAGGCCGCCGCTACCGTCTAACTGCCGGCGATCACTTCCAGGTTAGCGTCACTAGCTTGAATCGGACACCCGGATTGGTGATATTCGATGCGTTGACAGGATCCAACTCAGGAGGAACAGCAGCTATCGCATTCCCTTACGGAGGGTTGGTTCTGAATGAAGATTACTGATCTTGCCATTGTGTTTACTGCCGTGTTCTTCCCCATGTTTCTCATCCTAGGCATGCGAGCCGAGAGCCTGGAGGATGTACGGTTTGCCGAGATGAAATATACGGGTGCTCTGCGCACGGCCGTTCAAGACGGCGGGATGAAACTTAACGATAACGAGACGCAGTCCAAGGAGTCAGCTTATGATTCCGTGAAGTATATGCGTGCGGATAAAGAACAAGCGCTGGAGTCATTTTCCCGGACATTGTATATCAACATGGGGATCGGAGATGACAAGGCTGCACAAGCTGCCTTATGGTGGTATATTCCTGCCATCGTTGTGCTGGACTATGACGGGTATTATTTGTATGTATCACAGCCCTATGTTGACGATGACGGCGAGGGGCTTATAGAGCATCGATGGACTCCCAAAATTCCTTATGCCTGGAATGATGGCAGCGGCAACAGCATTCAGTTTACGCTGGATTCTTACGTTCAGGTATATGAATCCAATTCCTCTATCTGGCATTCTGGATTTCGGAAGGATCTCATTGGCAGAACCGGCGTGCTTTGTTGGATCATGAGGATGTGTTTGAACAAGTCCGGCGGATCACCATCGTGAATACGGTTCAAGAGCGTCTTGCCTATTACATACAGCGCCACAATCAAGTTGCGCTGCGGAACGGAATCTCTTATACGTTTACGCTGCCTTTGATTTCCCAGGAAGAGTGGGTAAATACGATTGACGATATCGGTATGATGGCTTTCATTCAAGGCATTCCCATGGGCGAACAATATTACAATAACTACGCGCTTGGAGGCGGCCGACTCGTTAAAGCTCCGACCTATTTCGGCGCGGTGGATGACTGGGGGCTCCCCTATTATTATCGGGACGCCTGCTCTTTCAACGATCGGGTGGAGGAGGTGTTTCCTAGTGCCAAGGAAGCAGCGGCAGCCGGTTATCATGAGAAAAGCTGTTATAATCCCGGTATCCCGTGATCCCCGAAAATCATAGTTTCGGCCGGACTCGATGATGTGTTACAATAAACTCTTGACTGTGTACAATTCGCTAAATTAACATGAAATAAGTTCATTTTATACAGACAGGAGTTACTATAGCCATGAGTTTATTGACCGTAGAGAACGTATCGCATAATTTCGGGGATCGTACTCTATTCAAGAATGTATCTTTTCGTTTGCTGGCCAGCGAACATGTCGGTCTTGTCGGAGCAAACGGCGTAGGAAAATCTACGCTAATGAATATTTTGACGGGTCAGCTGCTTAAAGACAGCGGCAAGGTAGAGTGGACGCCGAAAATCCGTTACGGATACTTGGATCAGCATACCAAGCTGACACCGGGCAAGACGGTGCGCGATGTACTGAAGGATGCCTTTCTGCCCCTGCTGGAGCTTGAAAAAGAAATGATGGAAATCACCAATAAGATGAGTGATGCAACCCCTGAAGAGCTGGAGCTTCTGCTCGAACAGATGGGTGAGATTCAGGAGCAGCTGGACATCGGGGATTTCTACATGCTGGACGTCAAGGTTGAGGAAATGGCGAACGGTCTTGGGTTGTCCGTGATTGGCCTGGATCGCGATGTAGCGACATTAAGCGGAGGGCAGCGAACCAAGGTGCTGCTGGCAAAGCTTCTGCTGGAGAAGCCTAACGTTCTTCTATTGGACGAGCCTACCAACTATCTGGATGTCGAGCACATTGAATGGCTGACTCAATATTTGAAGCAGTACCCCTATGCGTTCATTTTGATTTCCCATGATACGGAATTTATGAACCAGGTGGTCGACGTCATCTATCATTTGGAATTTGCAAAATTAACGCGTTATACAGCGAACTACGAGAAGTTTCTGGAAATGGCCGATATCAACAAGAATCAGCATATCGATGCCTACGAGAAGCAGCAGGAGTTCATTAAGAAGCAGGAAGACTTCATTCAGCGGAACAAGGCCCGCTACTCCACGTCCGGCCGAGCAAAGAGCCGGGAGAAGCAGCTGGATCGCTTGGATCGGATTGACCGTCCTGAGGAAGCGGCTAAACCCGTGTTTAACTTCAAGGAAGCCCGCGCCAGCGGTAAAACGGTATTTGAGGGCATTGATTTTGAGATCGGCTACGATCGGCCATTGCTTCCCAAAATGAGCATCATGATCGAACGCGGAGAGAAGATTGCCATTGTGGGATGCAATGGCGTGGGTAAATCAACGCTGCTCAAGACCATCTTAGGGAAAATCCCGGCCTTCTCGGGCAAGACATATCAAGGAGACTTTCTGGTGCCCGCTTATTTCGAGCAGGAAGTACGTCCGGGGAATATCACGCCGATAGATGACGTGTGGAACGAATTCTCACATTTGAACCAACACGAGGTTCGTGCGGCCCTTGCTCGCTGCGGACTCAAAAACGAGCATATTACCCGTCCGATGAAGGCGCTTAGCGGTGGCGAACAGGCAAAAGTGCGTCTGTGTAAACTTCTGATGCGCGAGAGCAACTGGATTCTGTTTGACGAACCGACAAACCATCTTGACGTTGTGGCCAAGGAGGAACTGAAACGTGCCTTGAAGGAATACAAAGGCACCATCCTGTTGGTTTCCCACGAACCTGAATTTTATGAAGATTGGGTAACGAAGATCTGGAACGTCGAAGATTGGTCCAACCAGAACGCTTGACCCAATTGACGATCACGATCCTGCTCACAAGTTGGATGATGAACCTGAATCTAAACGAGTTTAATCGTTTTTCCTTAAGGATGACCGGCAGCACGCTGCTGGGCATCCTTTTTGGCGTACTTGATCGTATGCGGCTCTCAGTCCTGCTATGGATGAATCCTTTTTTATGATATGCTAGAAGCAACTTGGCATGAACGGAGGAGATGTTGATGGAAGACATGGATTTGACCATCGGGGCATCATTATATGAAGGGAATACACATCCATAGCCCCATTAACCGTGTTATTCCCTTCCGAAGGGGAGACGAGTTATGAATTCGGATAATCCACCAGGACAGGGAGAGGACCTTATTCTCTCCGCCGAGAAGTCGGTTGTACGACGAGGTCAGGTTGTGTATCGACCATGCGGGGAATGGACCCCGTCCGTACACTCCTTAATAAGGCATTTGAAGCAAGCAGGGTTTACGTCCCTGCCCGATATTATTGGCCCGGGTTGGAATGAGGAAGGTCAAGAGACGTTAAGTTATGTAGAGGGCGAATTTGTTCATCCCGGACCTTGGAGCGATGAAGCCATCGTCGCAGTAGGACGATTATTACGTCAGCTTCATGACGCTTCCGCTACATTCTCGCCGGGTCCCAAGGGAGTATGGAAACCGTGGTTTCTGCGTGAACTGGGCGATTCCGGGGTTGTATACAGCCATGGTGATATTGCTCCTTGGAATATGGTTACCCGCGATGGGATGCCTTACGCTTTAATTGACTGGGAATTCGCGGGACCTGTACATCCGCTTGTTGAGTTAGCCCGGGTATGCTGGCTCTTCCCGCAGCTGCACGATGATGATGTTGCCGAAAGAGTCGGCTTGCCGGATGCTAATGCCCGTGCAAGGCAGCTCCGTTTATTGGTTGACGCTTATGGCGTCGAACCTTCTCTTCGAACGGACTTGTTGGACATGATCGTAGAGGTGGTCGTGCGGGAAACGGCTGAAGAAGCCATTGAGCAGCAGGTATCGCCGGAAACGGAAGGTCTGTTGTGGGGAATCGCCTGGAGGGCTCGAAGCGCTGCCTGGATACTGCGTCATCGTAGTATCCTTGAGAAGGCGCTGAATACCCGATTGTATTAAGGTGAAATTCGTTAAACAGCCCATCCTCTTTAGCGGGATGGGTATTTTTGATCATGAATAGCTCTAAGTCAGATTTTATGAAACTCAAACTTCATTAGCACGTTCGCAGAAATGGATCGGGAGGAAACATACATGTCTGGATTACACGATAACAGGGGGAAGGCAAACCTCGAGGGGCACCAAATGAACACTGCCTTGGAGTCCTCGGACGGCAAGGAGGATGCTATAGCGGAAAGAGAGGATCGGTATTCCAGGCAAGAGCGGTTCACGCCATTGGGAAAGGAAGGACAGCTTCGCCTCCGGAACAGCCGCGTGCTCGTTCTCGGCGCAGGGGCGCTGGGAAGCGCCGTGTTGGAGACCTTGGTTCGCGCAGGCGTCGGACACGTGACCATCGTGGACCGGGATTACGTGGAATGGAGCAATCTGCAGCGTCAGCAGCTGTTTACCGAGCAGGATGCCATCAACCGGCTGCCTAAGGCCGTAGCTGCAGCCACGCGATTATCCGAGATCAACTCGGACGTCATCGTGGAGGGTATCGTTATGGATGTACGAGCCCATGAATTGTCGGTGCTGTGCCAAGGCGTTGACTTGATGATGGACGCTACCGATAATTTTGGAACCCGGCTGATCTTGAACGACATCGGTTTCAAGCATGGAATTCCGTGGATTTACGGGGGATGTGTCGGGAGCTCCGGGATGAGTTATACGTTTTTACCGGGAGAAACCCCATGTTTGAACTGTTTGCTTGGAATGATTCCTTTAGGCGGCGACACTTGCGACATTAATGGCATTCTCCCCCAAGCGGTACAGATGGTTGCTGCCCATCAAACGATGGAGGCGCTGAAGGTGTTATCCGGAAACCGCCAAGCCCTAAGGAAAAAGATGCTGTCTTTTGATTTATGGCGTAACGAACGGATGGAATTCGGTGTAGACCGCGCAAAAAAATCGGACTGCTCCACATGCGGCGAGGAACCGACATACCCTTATCTGTCGGCTGAACATGCCGACAAAAGCGAAGTATTGTGCGGCAGGGACACCGTGCAGATCAGGCCGGGCAGACCCATGCAGCTTCAACTGGAGGAGATGGCGGATCGATTGAACAGCCTGCGTCAAGGAAAAGCCACCGTTACCCCCTATATGATCATTTATCAGGCGAGTCCGCACCGTTTGGTTATATTTCAAGACGGCAGAACCCTGGTGCATGGCACATCGGATATCGCCAAGGCTAGATCGCTATATAATCAATACGTTGGCGGTTAAATAAGAAGGAGTAAAGCTAACGTGCTTCATCCAACATCGTAAACGACAAAGGAGTGAGCCTCACAGGCCCACTCCTTTTATCGTTTAATCCCCAATCGCTTCATTCAAAATTAAATGGAAACCGTTCTGGATGAAATACAGATCAGGGTGAGCGATATTCTGCATGGTCAGATTGTTGAATGTTGCGGACCCGTTGCCCGTGTACGTGTAGATCGCCGCACCCGGATGAGGGCTCGAGAATCTCGAGGTCGTTACTCCGTCAAGTCCCGTACCGTCTATACGGATATGGTTAAACACGATGTTCTCAAACCCGCCGCCATAACCGAACTGTACCGCACTGCGCTGGGTGTTCAGAATATCGATGTCGGTAAACGTAACATTGCGGATCGGATCATTCGATGCTTCAAGATCGATGGCGCCGCGCTCCCCGCTGTACAAGTCTTTACTGGTACCACTGCCTATGATGGTGGTATCGGAGAACAGAATGCCGGTATTGTTCTGGAAATGGTATCCCGGGAATACCGTGTTCATTCGGATGCCGGAACCGCCAACGGTGTCTACAATCAAATTGTGAGTGGCCTTGTGACCGCTTCCCCCAAAGAAAGCGATGGCTGCCGCGCGCCAGTTGTTTTCGATGGTGTTATAGGAGAAGGTGTTGTTAACACCCGCTGGTGCACCGTTCACGTTACTCGTCCAGACAGCGAGTCCATCGTCGCCGTTATTTCGAATGCTGCTGTTGCGCACCGTCGAATGGCTGGTCCCCTGCGCAAAATTAACCCCATCCGCTAAGTTATTGCGGATCCGACTGTTTTCAATGACCAGCCCTTCCGCGATCTTGGCCGGCGTATGGGCATAATCGCCAACCCAGAATCCGCATTCGAAATGCTCCACCCACACATTGTGAATCTTGGAGTTGGTGCCGAAATTGTCCATGAATCCTTTGTAAACGGCATTCTGATTATATCGGGACCGCAGATTCGAGTTGAGGTAGATATGGCTGAAATCCAGCTGGCCCGCGATTCGTAGCGAGATCCCGCCGGAAGCCGCATTCGGGTTGGTAAATTGGATGTTGGTGTGCCAGATGCCTGCCCCCATAATCTTCATGTCATCAATCAGATTGCCGACCGAGCCGATTTTCCACATATTGCCCAAATGGAACGTCCCCTCAGGAATGTATAGGGTTTTGCCTGATGAGGCCGCTGCCTGCACGGCAGCCTCAAATGCCGTTAGGTCATCTTGGCTGTCGTTCGGGATCGCACCGAAATCCGTGACGGAGACCGAGTTGGCCGGACGGGAGATAGCGGCAGGTACCGGCTCGATTTCGATGAAATCGACGCCGTATTCCAGGTTATCCGCATTAGACTTCTGAATACGGATTTTGTCTCCAGGCTGAAGCGGTGTCTCCAGTTTCCAATGTACTTCATCGAACCGGAATAGAGGACGTCCTCCTCCAGGCGCATCTGCCGGATGATCGCTGGAAAAATATTGCCAGCTATAGTAGGAAGTTAATGGAACTGTCTTCTTCTTCGAACCGTTTACATAGACGTCAAGCGAGCCGTTTAATCCCATGCCGTCCGATGAGTCCGGCATCGTATATCGCATGGTGATGCCTGCGCCCCCTTCGCCTTCTCGAACCGTCCATTCGAGGTTGGATCCGCTTGAAGGGAGAGCAACATAACGCTGTCCGGATGCTTCCGATGCCGTGAGCGCTTGATCGAACGTTGGCGCTGACTTTAGCAATGCGCCGCCGCCGCGTATGGCATCATCGGTATCATAGCGGGTATATGGCTTGCTGGCACCGCGTGATGAGTACACGGTTAGGTTGGCATGACTAACATTGTTTTCCCTTTTAGCCGGTACTTCGTTAGCATCGGGTGCCACGGACGTTGTTAATGTATAGCTGCCATTTGCAGCGGTCCATGTGCCGGGAATTTGGACGGTGGCGGAGGCGCCTGCGGCAAGGGCGCCATGGTAGCTACCGTCAAAGTTCTGGATCGTTGAGCCTGCCGGATTTTTCAGCGCAACGGAAATTGCATGTGAGCCGCTAGCCGTGGCTTTGTTGCCTTGGTTCCTAAGATTGACGGTGAAGGCTACGGCATTGCCGGCCATAGGCGTGGTTGGCGTCCACTGTATCGTTCCTACCAAATCGGAGCTTTCCACGCTGCCAATGACCAAAGGGGACGAATGGGAATAGCTGTTGTTCCCATCGTTTAGCTCGATGATGTTGTTTTCCTCGTCGACCTTAGCGCTGAGTGCATACGATGCTGCCGCTTGGGCTCCGGCTTGCAGGGATACCGTGGCGGAAGCTCCTGCTGCAAGCGGCCCTACCGGTGATGAGCCTGCTTTAGCGTCATTCAGGTAAAAATTGACCGTCGTAGCGCCGGCTTCCGAGCTTCCAATGTTTTTAACCGTGGCATGCAGTGTGATATCATCGTTTTCGCTCGGAGAAGTCGGCGTCCAGGACATACCCGTAATGGTAAGGTCCGGATTCTCGCCGGCGGTGCCATACACTTCAATTTCCGCAATCTGTCCTGCAGGGGCGCCGGAATTCGATGTTATGTTCAATTGCAGACGTTTAACCGTTGCATTTATCGGAATCGTTACGAAATTGCCGGAAGCGGGAGTGAACGTATAGGACTGCGCCGACACCAGATTACTAAAGGTTGTTGTAGTTTGGTCATGCCCAAGGACTTGTATGGTTTGCGTGCGGACGCTCCATTCCGGGGACGGATTCAGTTTCAGTACGATGGAGGTAATATCATGGTTTGATTCAAGATCCAGGGTCAGCGTGCTGGGGTTGCTGCCGCCTTCCCAGTAAGTTTGGACGTTGTTGTCGTTAGCATGGGCCGCTACATACGTGAATGTGCTTGAGGAGGCGGTGATCGGTTTGCCGCTCGCGATATTGTTTCCCGTCGGAGGCGTCGGCGGGGAGACCGATGGTCCATATATTTCAAATTCAGACAGCTGCGCAGCCGGCCATGTCGTATTGTTGGTTACGCTTAAACGAACATATCTCGTGCTCGTTTCGTCAAAGCTGACGGTCACCGAGTTTCCTTCGGCAGGGTCTAATGCATAGCCGGACGGACCTGTGATATTTGTGAATGTCGTGCCGTTCAAGCTGCCTTGTACGCTCAGCGTTTGAGTCCGCGGCTCCCAACTGGCAGGAAGTTTTAGAACGATTTCGTTGATGCTGGTGGCGGCACCGAGATCCACTTGTATCCACTGCGGAAACGCATGGTTGGTGCTTTCCCAGTACGAATTTGGATTGCCATCGTTTACGTGGGACGGCCCGTAGGTTTGGGATTGGCCGCTAGCCGTCACGTTTTTACCGATGGATAGGTTTGTTCCGCCTGCTGCAGAAGCCTTAGCTGGAGGCCCGCCGGCCGTGAATACAATGGATACCAGCATGGCTACGACTAAAGGCCATGCCACGAGTTTGTTGCGCATATTATTTTTTCCTCCTCCATCATGGTTTGATGAGTTATACCGGGTAAAGATATCCCCCTTTCCTGATCTTATATCCATTATAAAAATAACGTCTCGACCGAAATAAGATGCAATTCTACGGAAATCGTATGCGATCCCAGCATCTTTTGGATCAGGCTTGAATTTTTGTAAGGAAATGCGTTCTGGTTGTTCATCATCGATTGCAGGAGTGAAAGCAGGATGAAACAGACATACTTACATTATTAAGCGATGAAAGCGGGGGGGAACCCGTGGACAAAGTCATTTTGATCGCGGCAGACAATCAAGCTCGGATCCAGACGATAACGGAGATACTAGAACAAGCGGGTTATAAGGTTACAGACGCTGCGAATTATTCGGAAGTGGTTGCCGCTTTGCAGCGCGCAGGCGCAGACCTGCTGCTCATCGACAGCAGACTGCCGGGTATGAACCAATTCAATCTCGTGGAGCGACTGACGGGCAGAGGGGAACAGCTCCCGATCATTGTCATCGGAAGCGACGGTTCTAATGAAGCGATTCATGCTTTGGAGGCTGGAGCCCATGACTACATCCCAAATGACAGGGATGAGAGGGAGCTGTTGGCGCGAATTGCCAATTTGCTGAGGCTTTTTCAGACGGGACGCGCGGAACAGGAGGAGATCATCCGAATCGGAGATCTGGTGATCGATCCTTTGAGCCGCAATGTAATTCGGGAAGAGGAGCCCGTGGAACTGACTCATCGCGAATACGATTTGCTGTTGTTTTTGGCCCGAAGGCAGGGGCAGGTATGCACGCGTGAGGATATTTTAAAACAGGTATGGGATTATGATTTTCATACGGGTACCAACGTGGTCGATGTCTACATTCTCCATTTGAGAGAGAAGATCGATAGAGGGCGCAAGCAAAAACTGCTTCGTACGATACGGGGGGCCGGTTATAAGCTTTTGTCCCAGGAAGAAATCGATGCAAGCAAAAAAGACCGCCTTCCCTGAGCGGAAAGACGGTCTTCGATATGATAAGCGGAAAATAAGACTACAGTACGCGACGAGCTTTCAGGTAAGTCTTGCTCCAGTTGCCGGACAGGCTGGAGATCGTTACGCCAGGCTTGCCGTAAGTGTGCAAGATTTTGTTGTTGCCCATATAAACGGCAACGTGTGTTACGTTTCTGCCATTCGCACGGCTTCCGCTCGAGAAGAATACCAGATCGCCGGCTCTCAGGTTCGATTTCGAAACGGCCTTGCCGACCTTGGATTGGGCAGCGGACGTACGCGGCAGGTTCACGCCGTATTTTTTAAAGATATGTTTCATGAAGGAAGAGCAATCAAACACTCTTGTCGTGGATGTGGATGCTCCGAATTTATAAGGTGTTCCCATATATTGTTTACCAAAGTTAACAACTCGAGTTCCTGTGCTTACGGATGCTGCTTCAACAGGTGCCGGCGGTGCAACAGTTAGTACTGCGCCTACGCCCAAAGTTGCGCTCAAGCTGATGACTACGGCCTTCTTAATCCAATTCTGTCGATTCATGTTGTATGACCTCCAAGCAGTTATTGTTTTTTGCGATGAACCGAGTATATCAGATTTGAAACCGGCCATAATCTGGATAATCGGCGGAAGCCCTTGGGCCGCATGAAATGAAAGCGAATTATTAAAATATCATTAAAAGTAACAAAAAATTAAGAATTGCGGCTGATCCACGAGTTGAAAGCATGAAAAAACCCTTGATATACAAGGGTTTATCAAAAGAATAAAGAGGGTTATTATTTTGCGATTAAAGATGACAAAATAGTAATGATTAGCGATCCTTGCTTTGGATAATGAGCAGCAGACCGCCTTCGATCCGAACCGTTCCTTTCTCCTCGGCCAGCCTGTTGCTGACCCCGAGCGACTGCCCCAATCGCAATGTGGCATCTTGGAGCGGATACTGAAAACCTTCGAGATAAATGCCGGTAACTTCCGTGGTGAGCGGCAGAAGAGAGACATATGTAAACCCTTTGTTCTCGACAAGACAGCTGGAGCCCGTCAGGGTAATAAAATTGTTTTCATCTAATATGGAACACGGGATATGATGCTGAAGGCCGCGAATGAGCATGTGGATATTCGCCAGCGTATGATCCAGGCGCGTGCCCGTAGCCCCCAGAATCATGATGGATTCGGGCGAGCGTTCCATTGCCAGCTCGAAGGCAAGCTCGGTATCGGTCAAATTTTTATCGATCGGGTCACAATCGATGACCTTTCCGCTCATAGAGTGGACACGATCCATCTGCTCGGGCGGAATGGAATCGAAATCTCCGACGGACAGATCGGGTTTGATTCCATGTTCAATCAAGAAGAGAGCGCCGCGATCGGCTCCTATAATGAAATCCCCTTCTTGGACCTCATTCAGGAATCCCGTTGACAACTCCCCACCTGTGAAGATCAGGACGCGAGTGTGTTTCATTATATATTCCTCCTTTTTCGAGAGAATTGTCATTGAATTCTAGTATAGTGCAGTTTTCATGCTTGCACAATTTTAATAGGCGCGGCTACAATGTAGTATGTAAATTGACGGGGGAGCGGGGGAACTGAATTTTGGACATGCATGTGTTTGACGTATTCAGCATCATTGGCACCATTGCGTTTGCCATGTCCGGAGCTTTTGTGGCAATGGAAGAGGAATACGATATTTTGGGGGTTGTGGTGCTTGGATTGGTCACGGCCTTCGGCGGGGGTATTATAAGAAACGTCCTGATCGGCGTGCCGGTTACCACCCTGTGGGGTCAGGGAGATTTAATCATGCTGGCGATGATTTCGGTTTTCGTGGCGTTTGTGCTGCCGCTCGGCTTGATTCAGCATTGGAAGAAAACGGAGGCCTTGTTTGATGCGATCGGACTATCCGCCTTCGCGATTCAAGGAGCATTATATGCTACGCAAATGAATCACCCATTGAGCGCGGTCATCGTGGCGGCTGTGCTGACAGGCAGCGGCGGGGGAATGGTCCGCGATTTGCTGGCCGGGCGGAAGCCGCTCGTGCTTCGCGACGAGATTTACGCGGTCTGGGCCATGGCAGCAGGTGTCGCTATCGGCTTAGGGGTCGCCACCAAGACCTGGCAGCTGTTGACCTTATTTGTTATAGTCATCGTTTTCAGGATGCTGTCCGTTCTATATAAATGGAGATTGCCCAGAAGGTCGCTGCACGCAGCCCAGTCTTCGGCAGCCAGCGGAAAAGAAGTCAGATCCGGTTAAAAATAAGGTATGGAACAGATTAATTAAAAAATTTCTCGATTGCGATTCATCATAGCGTGGAGGTGGAAGGACCATGGTATCCGTTTTGTTTGTATGTTTGGGCAATATCTGCCGCTCGCCCATGGCGGAAGCGGTGCTGCGGCATAAAATTGTACAACGCGGGCTGCAGGATCAAATAAGCGTGGATTCGGCCGGCACCGGAGATTGGCATATCGGCAGCGTTCCCCATGAAGGCACGAGAAAGCTGCTAGACAGCTGGCGAATCAGTTATGAAGGAATGGTCGCGCGCAAAGTAGTCAGCGAGGACCTTGAACGATTCGATTACGTTATCGGCATGGATGATTCGAATGTAGCGAATATCCGCAAGTTAGCGGGAGGCGATCAGGCTGGGATTCTGAAGTTCATGGATTTGCTGCCGAACGAAAAATTGCGCGAGGTGCCCGATCCGTATTTCACCGGAAACTTTGACGAGGTGTACCGGCTGATTGATGCGGGGTGTGACATCTTACTGGACAAAATCATGGAAGAAAAGCTATAATCGATTCGAACAAGCGGTGAATCAGCCGCTTTTTTGACGAACATCATTGAAAGCGATACCAAGAAGAACGGGCTGCTGAACATAAAAGATGAACAATGCACATTCCATAAAAAATGCGCGGTTGTTCATCTTTTTTTGGAGTGAGGCAGAAGCTGCAGACGATCATGTCCGAGCTTTGCCTCACAGGTATTCTTTTTGCCAACGGATTTCAATCGTAACGCGTGGAGTCCCGAGTGGGACAGCTAAACCATTTTGCAGTAACAGGTCATTTATATAGCCCATGGATTTTGCCGATTCAAACATTTAACCAAGGAAGTACATAAGGGCAGCAGGGAGCTCTTTTTGCCAAAATCCCCAAAGGTGACGACCTTCTTTTTCAAGATATGATACGGTAGCACCCCGTTCTTCCAGCAAAGCCTTTGTTGAGCGATTTAATTCGACGAAGTTATAGACACCTGTATCGGTTGTGTAGTTGTCTTCTTGCAAGCCTACAATCATGTAAATGTTGAGCCAGGACAAATCACGCTCTTCCTGAATCATGTTCTGGGTCTTCTCATAGTAGGCCCCGGACAAGCTGATGATTCTTGTGAAAAGATGCGGATAACGCAAGGCCAAATGCACGGAGACGCTTCCCCCGAGGGAGTCGCCGGCAAGCACTCTTTCCGCAGGCTCTTTGCGCACGGGATATTTTTGCTCCACGAAGGGAATAATCTCTTCGGCGAAGCAGGACAGGTAAGCATCGAAGCGGTTGCCGAACGGCGCGTACTCCTCGGTTCGTACCTTGGTGTTCACTTCCACGCCCACAATGATGAACGGCTCCACGCCTTCTTCGAGAATGAGCTGGTTGGCCCAGGTCGCGATGCGGCCGAAGTTGAAAAATTCCTCTCCGTCCTGACAGTAAACGACGGGATAGCTGAGGATTTCATTGTATCCGGGAGGAAGATAAATGCGCAGCGTTCGAGTCTCCTGCAAAAACTTGCTGTCAATCACTTCTTTTACGATGGTTCGCTTCAATAAACGTTCATTCGTCATCATTCGTCACCTTTTTCGGGTTAGTTTTTGAAATGCGGTAAACAATAAGTTAAAATTACCCTGACATGTTGAAGTTGTCTGCTGTTCTATGATGTTTGTCATACTGTTATAGCATTATTCGTCAACTGTTATACATACAAACGTGAAGGAATATGAAATTTTATCCCGTATTTCTTTGACGAATGGAGTGAAACAGGTGTATAATAATTCTATAACAGCGGAACTTGATATTCAAATATTTATTGAGGTGAAAAAAATGACCAAGGTTCCTTATGAAGTATATACCGAGGAAGTAGGTACTCTATCTGTACTTTCCCCGGATGGCAAAATCGTAAACAAAGATCTTCTGCCTGAATTGTCGGACGATCAACTGAAAGAAATTATGTACCGTATGGTATTTACCCGTACTTGGGACGACCGCGCCGTAAACCTCGGCCGTCAAGGACGTCTCGGTTTCTACGCTCCTGTATCCGGTCAAGAAGCTACGATGGTAGGCAGTGAGTTTGCGCTTGAGAAAGACGACTTTATCTGCCCGGGCTACCGCGATATGCCGCAAATCGTATGGCATGGACTTCCGCTTTACCAAGCATTCCTTTATTCCCGCGGACATCAGCATGGCGGACAAATTCCCGAAGGCGTTAATGTATTGATGCCTCAGATCATCATCGGCGCGCAAATCCTGCATGCCATGGGTATCGCTATGGGCTACAAATTGAAGAAGCAAAAACAAGTGGTTATTACGTATACCGGTGACGGCGGCTCTTCCGAGGGCGACTTCTACGAAGGCCTGAACTATGCAGGCGTGTACAAACTGCCGGTCATCTTCTTCGTGCAAAACAACGGCTACGCAATTACGACTCCGTTCTCCAAGCAGACAGCAGCGTTGTCTATCGCGCACAAAGCTGTTGCAGCCGGCATCAAAGGCGTTAAAGTTGACGGCATGGACGTTCTCGCCGTGATCAAAGCGGTTCAGGATGCTGCAGAGCGCGGCCGCAACGGTGAAGGCGCAACGCTGATCGAAGCCGTGACATACCGTTTCCGTCCGCATTCCTTGTCTGACGACGCTACGAAATATCGTACGAAGGAAGAAGAGGGCGAGTGGAACGAGAAGGATCCGATCGCGCGTCTTGCGAAGTACCTGGAAGCCAAAGGCCTCTGGACAGAAGAAGATACAGCTCGCGTGAAAGAAGAAGCGAAAGCGAAAGTCAACGAGCAAATCAAAAAAGCAGAACAAACGGAAAAAATGACGGTACCTGGTTTGATCGACAGCATGTTCGAGCAAACGCCGAAGCATTTGGAAGAACAGAAAGCCGATTTCCAATAAGAGTGACGGGCCGATGATTGTCAAAGGTTGATCCTGGATGATCATCCGGTTTGTCATGGGCGCATCAGGTCTTGTTTTTAAATAACGTTTAACATCGATATATAGCCTTATAAGGCATCACACTGGAAGAACAGTGAACTGTATTTCTTAAGGAGGAAATGAAGCAATGGCACAAATGAACATGAAAGAAGCGATTCGCGACGCCATGCGCGTTGAATTGAGCCGTGACCCTAACGTTGTCATCTTCGGTGAAGACGTAGGTAATGTCGGCGGTGTTTTCCGTGTAACGGAAGGCCTTCAAAAAGAATTCGGGGAAGAGCGCGTATTCGATACGCCGCTGGCAGAGTCCGCTATCGGCGGTTTGGCAGTAGGTCTCGGTATTCAAGGCTTCCGTCCGATCGCTGAAATTCAATTCGTTGGATTTATCTTTGAGGCGCTCGACCAAATCGTCGTTCAAGCAGCGCGCATGCGTTACCGTTCCGGCGGACGCTACAACTCCCCGATCGTATTCCGTACACCATTCGGCGGCGGGGTTAAAGCGGCTGAGCTGCATACCGACGCACTCGAAGGTTTGATCACGCAAACCCCGGGTATTAAAGTTGTAGTACCTTCCAATCCTTATGATGCAAAAGGACTCATGATCGCAGCGATTCGCGACAATGACCCTGTATTCTTCATGGAGCACTTGAACCTGTACCATGCGTTCCGCGCTGAAGTTCCTGAAGGTGATTACACCGTTGAGCTTGGCAAGGCTAACGTGGTTCGCGAAGGAACGGACGTTACGATCATCGCTTACGGCCTGATGGTTCATACTGCTACGAAAGCGGCAGACGAGCTTGAGAAGAACGGAATCAAAGCTGAAATCATCGACCTGCGCACCATTTCTCCAATCGACATCGATACCGTGCTGGCTTCGGTTAAGAAAACCAACCGTGCCATCGTCGTTCAAGAAGCGCAGAAATCTGCCGGCGTAGCCGCAGAAGTGATCGCTCAAATCAACGAGAAAGCGATTCTGCACCTGGAAGCACCGGTGCTTCGCGTTACGCCGCCAGACACCGTGTATCCATTCGCTCAAATCGAGGACACTTGGTTGCCTACTCCGGCGCGTATCGTTGATGCCGTAAATAAAGTATTGAATTTCTAATAGCAGCAATTTCTAGGGAGGTTTTTCAGTTGGCAAAATTTGAATATCGTTTTCCAGAGCTGGGCGAAGGTTTGCATGAAGGTGAAATCATCAAAATGCATATCAAGCCGGGCGACAAAGTAACAGACGACGACATCATCATGGAAGTACAGAACGACAAGGCGGTCGTGGAAGTTCCTTGTCCCGTGAACGGTACGGTTCAAGAAGTTTTTGCCAAGGACGGTCAAGTATGCCGTGTCGGTGAAGTGGTTGCAATCATCGATGCTGAAGGCGACATTCCTGAGCAAGAAGCCCCTGCCGAAGAGCAGTCCGCTCAAGAAGCTGACGCAGCGAAAGGCAGCGCAGATACGACTTCTTCCCCGGCTCAAGATGCTCCGGCTGACGCTAAACAAGGCGGAAACGGCGAAGCAGCGACGCCTGCAGCACCTAACCGTGAAGTTCTGGCTACGCCAAGCGTGCGCAAATTCGCTCGCGAGCAGGGCGTTGACATCGCACAAATTCAAGGCTCCGGCAACAACGGAAAAGTGACTCGCGAAGATGTAGAAGCCTTCAAGAACGGTGGCGGCCAAACGGCAGCAGCTCCGGCGCAAGAAGCTGCTTCCGAAGCGAAAGCGGCTCCTGCTGCAGCTTCCGCAGCGGTGGACACTCGTGCAGAAGAAGAGCGCGTACCATTCAAAGGTATCCGCAAAGCGATCTCGAATGCTATGGTTAAATCGGCTTACACGGCTCCTCACGTTACGATCATGGACGAAGTAGACGTAACTGAGCTGGTAGCGTTCCGTACCCGCATGAAACCGATCGCTGAGAAGAAGGGCACGAAAGTTACGTATCTGCCATTCATCGTTAAAGCACTTGTTGCGGCAAGCCGTCAATTCCCTGCTTTGAACGCAATGATCGACGAAGAAGCGAACGAAATCGTGTACAAGAAGTACTACAACATCGGTATCGCCACGGATACAGATAACGGTCTGATCGTACCGGTTATCAAAGATGCGGATCGTAAGAGCATCTGGATGATCGCTGACAGCATCCGTGATCTGGCTGCACGCGGCCGTGAGGGCAAACTGGCTCCTAACGAAATGAAGGGCAGCACGATTTCCATCACGAACATCGGTTCCGCAGGGGGCATGTTCTTTACACCAATCATTAACTTCCCAGAGGTTGCTATCCTCGGTACCGGCCGCATCAGCGAAAAAGCGGTTGTGAAGAACGGCGAGATTGTAGCAGCACCTGTTATGGCATTGTCCTTGAGCTTTGACCACCGTATCATCGACGGCGCAACGGCTCAAAACTTTATGAACTATATTAAACAACTGCTCGCTAACCCTGAGCTGCTTGTTATGGAGGTGTAACTAATGGTAGTTGGAGATGCTTCTTTAGATATTGATACTCTAGTCATTGGTGCTGGTCCTGGTGGTTATGTGGCGGCGATTCGTGCCGCCCAACTGGGTCAAAAGGTTCTGATCGTTGATAAATCGGAACTCGGCGGCGTTTGCTTGAACCGTGGTTGTATTCCTTCCAAGGCTTTGATCGCTGCAGCTCATCAGTTCGAATCCGCTAAGCATGCCGATGCTTTCGGTATTTCCGTGGAGAACGTAACGGTTGATTTCGCGAAAACACAGGAATTCAAAAACGGCGTTGTCAAAAAAATGACCGGCGGCGTAGCCGGTTTGCTGAAAGGCAACAAAGTGGAAGTTTTCAACGGCGAGTGCATGTTCATCAACGAAAACGAAGCGCGTGTGTTCAATGATCATGAATCTCCGCGTTACCGCTTCAAGAACTGCATCATTGCTACAGGTTCCCGTCCAATCGAACTGAAGCCATTCCCGTTTGGCGGACGCATCTTGTCTTCCACCGAAGCATTGAACCTGCCTGAAGTACCGAAGAGCATGATTGTCATCGGTGGCGGCTACATCGGTGCCGAGCTGGGTCAAATGTACTCCAAATTCGGTTCCAAAGTAACGATCATCGAAGGTCTGGACAGCGTTCTGGCTGGCTTTGACAAAGACATGACAAGCCTGGTTACCAAGAACATGAAGAAAACCGGTATCGAAATTATCACAGGCGCTAAAGCTGAAAGTGCTGAGCAAAACGATAAAGAAGTTACCGTGAAATACTCCGTGAATGGCGAAACCAAAGAAGTAACAGCAGATTACCTGCTGGTTACGGTTGGCCGTCGTCCGAACACGGACGGAGAGCTTGGTCTGGACCTGATCGGCCTCGATATGGATGAGCGCGGATTCGTGAAAGTCGACCATCAAGGACGCACCAGCATTCCTCATATCTTCGCGATCGGGGATATCGTGTCCGGTCTTGCGCTTGCACACAAAGCTTCCTACGAAGGTAAAGTGGCTGCTGAAGCGATCTCCGGAATGCCGTCCGTCGTGGATTACAAATGTATCCCGGCCGTTGTGTTCACGGATCCTGAATGCTCCAGCGTAGGTTACACCGAAGCTCAAGCGAAGGAAAAAGGCCATAAAGTAAAAGCTGGCAAATTCCCTTACGCAGGCAACGGACGTTCCGTATCCTTGAACCATCCGGAAGGCTTCGTGAAAATCGTGGCCGAAGAGGGAACAGGGCTTATTCTCGGAGCGCAAATCGTGGGTCTGGAAGCTTCCAACCTAATTGCCGAGCTCGGCCTAGCTATTGAAATGGGCGCTACGCTTGAAGATGTAGCTTTGACCATCCATGCGCATCCGACGCTGGGAGAGATCGTTATGGAAGCGGCGGAATTGGTAATGGGTCATCCGATCCACATCATTGCCCGTTAATCCGTAGACGAATTTTCGAGTCATTATATATTCAGCCAGGAGGCAGAGAACGCGCAGGCGGTTTCTGCCTCCTGTTTTTTTTATGTAGATATGCCAACGGATATCCGCCCTCTTTCGGGCAGGGTTATTTTAAGCATCCCAATCATTCCGTGAACATGGTAGACTGAGGATATGAGATTTTAGTGAGGTGACTATGAGATGAAACAATATTTGGAGCTGCTGCAGGACATACTGGATCATGGCGTAGAGAAGGGAGACCGGACCGGAACGGGAACGTTGTCCGTATTCGGAAGACAGCTGCGTTTTGACCTATCCCAAGGGTTTCCGCTAATGACAACCAAGCGGATTCACCTGAAATCGGTCGTACATGAGCTTCTGTGGTTCTTGAGCGGTGAAACGAATATCCGGTACCTAAAAGAGAACGGCGTGCGGATATGGGACGAATGGGCGGATGAAAACGGGGATTTGGGACCTGTCTACGGCTCCCAATGGCGGGCATGGGAAACGCCGGATGGACGCCATATCGATCAGATTGCGGGTGTCATCGATTCGATTAAGAATAATCCCGACTCCAGACGCCATATCGTCAGTGCCTGGAACGTGGCGGAGATTGATAACATGAAGCTGCCTCCGTGCCATTTTGTATTCCAATTCTACGTGGCGGGCGGGAAACTTTCCTGCATGCTTACCATGCGCTCGGTGGACAGCTTCCTCGGGCTGCCGTTCAACATTGCCAGTTATGCGCTGCTAACCCATATGGTTGCCCAGCAGTGCGACCTGGAGCCGGGTGAATTCATCTGGTCGGGCGGCGATGTCCATATCTATTCCAACCATATGGAGCAGGTTAGAACGCAGCTTGAACGTGAACCGTATGCGCTGCCGAAGCTGGTGATCAAGCGCAAGCCGGACAGCATTTTTGATTATACGTTCGAGGATTTTGAATTTGAGGGTTATCAATACCATCCGACCATTAAGGCGACGGTAGCCGTATAAGTATAAATTGGGTTATGGAGGCTCCATGCGGTGACATCCATAAGATCAATGGAAGGAGAGACGGTGTATGATATCGATGATATGGGCAATGGGCAAGGATCAGGTGATCGGGCTGAACGGCACGATGCCGTGGCGCTTACCGCGGGATATGGCCTTCTTCAAGGAGAAAACCCTCCATAAAACGATCCTGATGGGGCGCAAGACTTGGGATTCCTTTGGCGGCAAGCCGCTGCCTCACCGAAAGAACATCGTGCTGACGAGGGATGAGAGCTTTACGTTGACAGAGGATCAGGGCATCGTGATCCATGACATCGAGAACGCGCTACCCTATTCGAAGAACGAGGAACTGATGGTGATTGGCGGATCGCAGATTTATGAATTGATGCTGCCGAAGGCGGATCGTCTGTACTGCACGTTCATTGACGAGAGCTTTGAAGGGGATACGTACTTTCCCGAAGTGAACTGGGATGAATGGAAGATCGTCGAAGAGGTTCCCGGCATCACGGACGAAAAAAATCCGTATGCCTACCGTTTCGTTACGTTTGAACGGAAATAACAGCTTGATGGCACGATTCGTAGGGATAGACTTACTGCCTTCCGTCCATGTTGACAATGCTTTCATAGTAGGATAATACAAATGATCATGCATATAGTCCATTTAACAGGCGAAAAGCGAAATGCTACTATATTTCTAATGTTTATGCAAATGCCTGCTTAAATAGCCGCGAGTAGTGGGGGTTCATGCTTTGATAAAAATTTTTTTAGCATAAATAGAAAAAATAAATCAGGCTGAAACCTGTTTCTTGGCTCATCTGACGATAGATGTCGGATGATTTATGATATGATAAATTGTACATGGTAATCAGCATGGATAGAACGGATGGGGGTAAAGCAGTATGTCTACACCAACAGGATTTATGGAATATCAGCGCCAGCTTCCGGTTGACCGGAGCCCGGCTGAACGAGTTAAAGACTGGGAAGAGTTTCATAAACATTTAGAAGAAGATGAGCTCCAGACCCAGGGAGCACGCTGCATGGACTGCGGTACGCCATACTGCCATACAGGAATCGATATGATCGGCGGCACATCGGGCTGCCCGATCCACAACCTGATCCCGGAGTGGAACAATCTTGTATATCGGGGCTTGTGGAGAGAAGCTCTGGAGCGTCTCCACAAAACGAACAATTTCCCTGAGTTTACCGGACGCGTATGTCCAGCTCCTTGCGAGGGTTCTTGTACCGTCGGCTTGATCGGGGAGCCGGTTACGATCAAATCCATCGAGCAGGCGATTATCGACAAAGGCTTTGAGGAAGGCTGGGTCGTTCCGGAGCCGCCCGAGAAGCGCACGGGAAGACGCGTAGCCGTTGTCGGTTCCGGTCCGGCAGGACTGGCGGCAGCAGCACAGCTGAACAAAGCGGGCCATTCCGTCACCGTCTACGAGCGTGCGGACCGCATTGGCGGCTTGTTGACCTACGGGATACCATCCATGAAGCTGGACAAGGGCATCGTGCAGCGCCGTGTCGATCTGCTCGCGGCGGAAGGCGTCGAATTTGTTGTGAACACCGAGATCGGCAAGGATATTCCCGCCAAGCAGCTGATGGAAGATTATGATGCCGTCGTACTCTGCGGCGGTGCAACAAAGCCGCGCGAATTCAACATTGAGGGCAGTGATCTCAAGGGCATTCATTACGCGATGGATTACCTGAACGGAACGATCAAGAGCCTGCTGGATTCCGGTCTTGAAGACGGCAACTACTTGTCGGCAAAAGACAAGGACGTTATCGTCATCGGCGGCGGCGACACCGGCTCCGACTGCGTGGCGACAGCGCTGCGTCACGGCTGCAGCAGCGTTACCCAGTTCGGTACGCATAAACAGGCTCCGCTGCAGCGCGATCCGATTGCGAACCCTTGGCCGCAATTCCCGAACGTGTATACACTGGATTACGCCCATGAGGAAGCCAAAGCGCTGTTTGGCAACGATCCGCGGGAATTCTCCATCATGACTACGAAATTCGTCGGGGATGATGAAGGGAATCTGAAAGAGCTTCATACCGTTCAAATCGAGCGCATTGTAGATGAAACCGGCCGTAAAGTGTATCAGCCGATTCCAGGCACGGAAAAAGCGTTTCCGGCGCAAATGGCGTTTATCGCGATCGGTTTTGACGGACCGGAGCAGACGCTGGTAGAACAGCTTGAACTTGAAACGGACCGTCGTTCCAATGTTAAAGCGCCGTATGGCAAATATACGACGAATGTGGATAAAGTATTTGCAGCCGGCGACATGCGCCGCGGACAAAGCCTTGTTGTGTGGGCGATCAATGAAGGCCGCGAGGTGGCACGCGAGGTAGACAAATATCTGATGGGCGCGACCGTACTGGTTTAATCCTTCTCCTAAATATGCTATCATGAATATAGTAGTTAAAGGGACTTCGCGAGAGCGAAGTCCTTTTTGGAGTTAGCCTCCGCGCCAGGCTGCTCATCGGGGAGGAGAATGTCATTTGAAAACGTTGGTCATTGCCGAAAAGCCGGATATGGGACGGAATATCGCTGCGGTCATCGAGCCGCGGGCCAAGAACAACCGTACATATCTTGAAGGTGAGCAATACATCATAACTTGGGCTATCGGACATCTGGTTGGGCTGGCGGAGCCGGATGCATATGATCCGAAGTACAAACGCTGGAATTTACGGGACCTGCCTATCATTCCGGAGCAATTCAAAATCATCCCGAATCCGAAAACCAAGGATCAGCTGAAGGTCATTGGAGAGGTAGCCAAGCGCTGCAGCCATATCGTGAATGCCTGCGATGCGGGACGAGAAGGACAATATATTTTCGCACTAATCCAACAACAATTAAAACTGAAACAGCCTGTAAAAAGATTATGGATCTCGGATTTAACGCCGGAAAGCATTGGCCGCGGCTTTGCGGAGCTCAAGGACGGCGTTGAATTCGAGAATTTAACGCAAGCTGCGCGCGCACGCAGCGAAGCCGATTGGTTGATCGGCATGAATGCGTCGCGTGCCTTTACGACCCGCCACCAGACGTTGCTGTCTGTTGGCCGGGTGCAGACGCCGGTGCTGGCACTGATCTATGACCGGCAGAAGGAGATCGAAGCCTTCGAATCGCAAACGTTCTACGACGTGAAAGCTTTGTTCAAGCAGGATCAGCTGGAGTATACGGGAACCTGGCAGGGAGAGCGGCTGACCTCGCAGGAGAAAGCAGAGACGATTGCAGCCAAGGTCCATGGAAAGAACGGCACCATTACTAAATATGAAGTGAAGGAAACGAAGGAATATCCGTTCAAATTGTATGATTTGACCCTGCTTCAGCGTGAAGCCAATGCCAAGTACGGTTACTCTGCCAAAAAAACGCTGGATCTTGCGCAGGCGTTATATGAACGCCACAAGGTGATTTCCTATCCGCGTACGAACTCCAACTATGTGAATGAACAGAATATCGAAGGCATGCACAAGGCCCTTCATATGCTCAAATCGACCTCGTATGCATCAATGGCCGCAGGAGCGGATTCGAGCCGGGTGCACGTCAACAACAAAGCGGTATGCAATCCGCAGCGGGTTGAGGATCACCATGCCATTCTGCCGACATTAAAGCGGCCGGGCACGCTCAGTAAGGAAGAGCAGCATATTTACGATCTGGTCATCACCCGGTTTCTGTCGCATTTTTATCCTCCGGCCATGTACAAGCAGCATACGGTGCTCACCGAGGTCGAGGGGGAAACATTCAAGACGGGAATCAAGGAGCTTTTGTCGCTTGGATGGAAGGTGTTGATTGCCCAGGATACGGAGAAGAAGAAATCCAAATCTTCCAAGAAGGGGAAAGAGGACGAGGAAGAGGAGAACCAGGAATGGAACGACCGTTCCTTTGACCTTACTCCCGACAAGCCGGTGCAATGCAAAAAATCCGAAGTGAAGGAAAAGGCTACCCAGCCGCCAAAAAGTTATACGGAAGGCACGCTGCTGAAGGCCATGGAAAGCGCCGGTAAGTCCATTGAGGATGAAGCGCTTCGGGATGCGATGAAGGATAGCGGTCTTGGAACGCCGGCAACCCGGGCAGCCACCATCGAGCGTTTGAAAAAGGTCGGATATATTACGATGCAAGGCAAAAAAATCACCGTAACGCAAAAAGGAAGAACGGCGGTGGAGCTGATCCGGCATGCCGGCGTCGAATTGCTGGCTTCGCCCGAGATGACAGGCCAATGGGAGCGGCGCCTCCACCAGATCTCCAAAGGCGAAGCTTCTGCTGACGTATTCATGCAAAACGTGCAGAAGTTCACCGTTTCGATCATAAACAAGGTATCCTCGCAGCGTCCGGCGCCTTCGTCGCTTTTCGGCGGAGATGAGGACAAGTCCAAAGGAAGAGGGAAGCGAAGCGCGTCTAAAGCGGCCCCAGCCTCGAAAGCGAAGGATGAGCGCACGAGCAAGCCCACTCCGAAATCAGCACCTGCCGCTTCAAATGAAGCGCCGTCCGTACGATCTCCCTTGGGGCGCTGCCCAAGACCCGGATGTGACGGGCAAATTATTGAAGGACGCAAAGGTTACGGCTGCGCGAATTTCAAAACCGGCTGCAGTTATGTCATCTGGAAGGAATTTGCCGGTAAACAAATTTCTCATGCGATGCTGAAATCCTTGCTGCTTCAGGGAAAGACCCAAGTGTTATCCTTTAAGAACGAAGACGGCAGCACGTATAAGGGCAGGCTTGTCCTTGCGGCGGGCGGTAACGGGCAGCTGGCCGTTCAAGCCGTGGACTCCAGTGCGGCCGTAAAATCGTAAGACGTCGAGGGTTACGCCAAAATAACGAGCCGATCCGGGATATTTACTCCAGGATCGGCTCGTTGTCCGTTCGATTAAGTTAAATGCTCTTCAATGACTTCCGGCACTTCGGTCAACGCCGAGACGGTATAGAGCACATTATGCGGCTCTTGCTTCAGATCGACCAGATTATACTGCCACTCGCGCTGCTGCTTGACGTAGATGCTGTTGATGCCTGCCGTCAATGCCGGAACGACATCCGTGCGGAGCGAGTTGCCGATCATCCACGTATGAGAGCGGACGAACGACCCCATGCCGAGAATCTCCTCAAGCGCCGTGATGTTTTTATGCTGGCGGATATAAATCCGGTCTTTAAAATAGTCCGCCAGCTTCATCTGTTCGATTTTTCGCTTCTGTATTCTGGTTTCGCCCCCGGTATAGAGATAGAGGCAGTGGCCGTCCTCTTGAAGCTTCTCCAGCGTTTCGACCATGCCGGGGTAGGCTTCAATCTCCTGCTCGTATACGCTGAGACCCAACTGGTAGAGAAGCTCCTCTTCCTTAGGCGAGCTATCTCTCCCGTGAATTCGGCCGAAAAAATGGTATGTATCGATCAGGGACTGGGGGAAGTTCGCGCTCGCGAATCCCAGCTTGTCGATGCCGGCTACGTCGATTTCCATTTGCTTGGCTCGGACTTCTTGGGTGGTTACTCCATACGGCTGAAACCATTCGGTCATCCATTCGAAATAATCGCCGAGAATCAGGTCGAAATACTTGTTGCAATGTATTAATGTATCATCCATGTCGAAGATAATATGCTGTGATGTTTTACTCATGGTACGCTCCTTCATACTAGGAAAGTCGAATGTAAGTCTCCAGGAACATTTGCAGCTCGGCCGCACCATCCGGCCGCAGGCTGAATCTTTCGTTATTTTCGGATTTCAGATGGGAGCGCAGCAGGCCTGCCGCCCTCAAGATCATCAGGTGGTGCATCAATTGCTCATAGGGCTGTCCCAATTCGGACGCCATTTCGGACACGGCCTTCGGCTCATCCGCAATATATCTCAGCAGACGCAGACGTTCCGGATCCGCGAGAGCCTCGGTCATGCGCAGGAGAACGACGGGCGGCTCATCCTCGTCTTCTTCCGGTATATCAATAGGGTACTGCAGCAGGAGTACATTATCATAGAAGCAATAGGTATTGATCGGACGAAAATGCGTACCCGGGAACAAGACCACGTTTTCTTGCGGCACGTTATCCAGAATGACTCCGCTGGAAGCATATTCGATCAGATTTTCGTCGTCCATTTTCGGAAGCAGCATTCGTTTCTCCTCGGCATCTTCCTCCAGAAGATGGTACAGGTCAGGCTCCACTTCGGAAAAGTAGTGCTCATACCAGAGCTTCATCAACGGTGTGTAGTTTTCTCGAATTCTGGACGTTTCATCCCGCGTGAGGGACGACAAGTGAGGCTGAAGCAGGCCATGAAGCTCCTCCACCGGGGAAGATTCGATCCAGCCCAGAAAATCAGGGATTTCAAGGTGCTCTCCTCGAAGCATGATCAGGGCGTATAAGACATCGTAATCCGCGAGCGGCCATGAGCGGGCTCCACTGAACTGGACACGTACATGCTGCGGCAAACGCTCATCCATCTCCGTTATCAGCTGTTTTCCAATATCCAGGTTATCGGTCCATTTCCTTGTTGCATATATCATGAAGCTGCCCAGCAGCTCATAAACCATGGATACATCGATACTAACTTTATATTTCATGAACGGATACCCTCCCAATTGATGGCATTGTTATTATTATGGCTTGTATCGATTGGGCTTGTCCACTATAATGTTCATTTGGCTGTTTAAATTCATCGTTTTTTCATTTTAGAGGAGGACTATATTTCAGTGACAGAAGCTGTTACCCCCCGTCAAGGGAGAACTCATTATTTTATTTTAATTGCCGTCGTGGTTGCGGCTGGTTTAAGCCAGGGACTGCTATTGCCGGTGCTGGCTATTTTTTTGGAACGGATGGGCATTTCATCCTCCATGAACGGATTGAACGCGGCTGCTTTATATGTAGGCTCATTTGCCATGACGCTGGTTGCGGAACGGCTTCTCGGCTGGGTCGGTTTCAAAAAACTGATCGTATCGGGTCTCGTGCTGGTGATGCTGTCGCTGGTCGCTTTCCCGTTGATTCCGAGCGTAGCCGTCTGGTTTGTACTGCGGGTGCTTGTGGGCATCGGCGATAGCGCGCTGCATTATGCCGCCCAGCTGTGGGTGCTGATGATGTCAACCGTGAAGAACCGGGGGCGGAGCATTTCCTTTTACGGCATGTCCTACGGTCTGGGATTTAGTATAGGGCCGCTCGGCATTCCTCTTCTGAAATACGGCGAAGCGGTACCGTTTTTGATTCTGGCTGTGCTGTTCTTGTTCATTCTGCTGGTCGTTCTATTCAAACTTCCGAATTTGAAGCCGGAAAAAAGCGAGCAAGGAGAGCAGCAGCCGGCCGGCCGCTATCTCAAAAGCTACCGGCTGGCCTGGTTTGCTTTGATTCCCGCGTTTTTGTACGGATACATGGAAGCGGGGATTAACAGCAATTTCCCGGTCTATGGGTTAAGAAGCGGGTTCACTTTAGGCGAAATTTCGACATTGCTGCCCTTTGTCGGCATCGGCGGACTCCTGCTGCAGCTTCCCCTCGGCATTTGGAGCGATAAATTCGGACGCAAGCGGGTGCTGACGATCGCGGGGATCGTGGGGGGCTGCTGTTTCCTGCTGATTCCGGTAGCTGGAACGAATTTCTGGGCAACCTTACTATTACTGACGATGGCCGGCGGTTTGGTCGGTTCTTTCTTCTCCCTCGGTCTGGCCTATGCCGCGGACATCCTTCCCAGGGTTCTGCTGCCGGCGGCCAACGTCGTGGCTTCCTTTCATTTCAATGCCGGCAGTATCGCAGGGCCGAATGCGGGCGGCGCTATCATGGAAACCGGGTGGAACGGGGGAATCTTCGTTTTGCTCGGCGGCTTGTATATTCTGTTTGCGTGCACGGGTTTATGGTTCAAAGGCAACAGCGTTTCACCCGAGAAATAGAAACATGCGTTCTCATGGCAATTGCTTTCGCTTTCTTCTAAACTAGAGAGTAGGAATATGCACTTGACGGGAGAGACGATAACATGATTAAAGTGGATCGGCTGAAGAAAACGATGGGTCCTGAACGTACACCGGTGTTAAAGGATATCACATTTCAGATGGAACACGGGGAAATGATCGGTCTGATCGGTGCAAGCGGAAGCGGTAAAAGTTTGCTGATGAGCTGTCTGTCGATGCAGCAAAAATGGGACGGCGGCAAACTGACGATTGACGGCGAAGATATGATGAATCCCGCCGGAAAACGAAGAATTCGACGGGAATGGGCTTATCTCGAGCAGAATCCTTCCCTAAACGTAAATCGAACGGCGCTTAAAAATGTATTGATCGGGCAATCCAGCCAAACGCCGCTGTGGCGGATGGTTACCGGGATGGTCCGGTCTGATGATTATATGGGAGCCATGGATACGATCGAGCACCTGGGTTTGCTGGACAAGGCAAAACGCAAGGCCGGCGAGCTGAGCGGCGGCGAGAAGCAGCGGATTGCCATTGCCCGAGCGCTCGTTCACGGCGCTAAGGTGATTTTGGCGGACGAGCCTGTCACGGGACTCGATCCGGCCTCTGCCGAGCATGTTTTGAAGACGCTAAAAACCTTGTGCGAGGAAGAGCGGCTGACGGTATTTACCGTCATCCCGTTGGAGCTTGCGGAGAAATACTGCACCCGAATCATGGGGCTGTCGGGCGGCCAGCTGGTAGTGGATGTGACCGGAAGACGTTTAACCCATGGCGAGAAGTCAAGACTGTAATTATCGATCACTTGACGCAAGGCGAAAGCATAGAAATGAGTTGATACTTATTGAAATATAGAGTGATGCAAGCCCTCTTGGCCGGCTTGTTACTATTTATCATAAGCGGCTGTACCTTTATTCAGGATCCGGTGTCTTTAATGAAGCGACCGGATCTGCCGACGGACAAAGCGACGCTGAACGGCGCTATCCAGTCCGCGCTCCAGAAGATCAAACTGGACAACGGCGCTATCATTCGGCCGCGAAGCGACGTCGACAGCAGTTCGATCCGAATTCATGACCTCGACAACGACGGCGTTATGGAAGCCGTCGTCTTCTATCAGACGCCGGATGAAGAGGTGAAAATCCACGGCATGATCATGCAGCAGCAGGGTGATACCTGGGTGAAGAGCCTCGATTTCGACGGAGAAGGGACGGTTTTGGAGTCATTTGATTTCGTTGATTTTACGAACGACGGCAAGGTTGACATCGTAGCCGGTTTCTCCCGCGGTGAAGAGAATCTTCAGAACCTGCTGGCCGTGTATTCATTCTCCGGGGATTCGCTCGAAAAAATCCCGGCTTTGCCGTATACGCACTTCAATATCGGAGACATGAATGGCGACAAGGTCAAGGATATTACGGTGGTATACCTTCAGCAGAAGGAGCTATCGTATATCAGCACCTATCAATACGACAAATTCGAGGATGCTTTCGTTGAGCTGAACAAACTGGATTTGGGACCAAATATCGAAAGTTATTACAATGTTGTCGCAGGTAAAGTGGCCAAAAACAAAGAAGGTATCATCTTGGATGCTTCGGTCGTGTCCAACTCTTCCTATTCCAAGCTCATTATCATGGAGGACAACAAGTTTATTGACGTGCTCCAGGATGAACTGCTTACGTACAAGGAACTGCCGGTCGAGAGCGAGGACGTGAACGATGACGGCATTTTAGAGTTTGGTGTGCTTACAAGGCCAAGCGGCTGGGAAGATCGGCTGATCCTGGACGAAATCCCGTTCTTCACCACGTACTTCCAGTGGGACGGAGAGGTCCGGGAGAGCAACGAAGTAGAAGGGCTTCAATTCGTGCTCCAAAGATACTACGATATGAATAATCGCTTCTATCTGGATTTTCCGCCGGATATGTACAATAAAATTACCATTACGCCGGAATCCAACAAAAATGCTTATCTGAATTTTGTCATGACCGACACGGGAGAGTCCGTCGCAGAAATCAAGTTTTTCTCCACGGCCCAGTGGGGAAAAGCCGAATCCGATTGGGAGATCTTGGTGAAGGAGAAAAACCGCGTCATCGCTTATCGAAGCCATGGCGATCTGAAATTGAGTAAAAAAGATAAAAAGCCAAGCAGCAACAATGTGGCTCCTATCGAAAGAAAGGGGAACTAGACCTTGAGTAAAGTGCTCATATTAGAAGATGAAGAATCCATTCGCAGTTTTATCGTAATTAATCTGAAACGGAACGGCTTTGAGGTGCTGGAGACCGAGAACGGCAATGAGGCCCTTCGCTTGCTGCAAACGACGCCAGACATCGATATCGCCTTGCTCGACGTCATGGTTCCGGGAATCGACGGCTTTGAAGTATGCCGCAGAATCCGGGAAACGAACGAGCGGATCGGCATTATTTTCCTGACGGCAAAAGTCCAGGAGCAGGACAAAGTGTATGCCCTATCCGTCGGAGCGGATGACCACGTAAGCAAACCGTTCAGCCCGACGGAACTGATCGCCCGGCTGCAATCCCTTCTGCGCAGGGTGAACGTTCAGCGTGCAGGTGCCGCCAAGGTATCCTTTCAATCGGGTCCGTTCACGCTGGATCTGATTTCCAAGCAATTCAAAAAGAACGGGCAGCCGGTGGAGCTGACGCCTACGGAGTTCTCGCTGGTCCAGTTCTTCCTGGAAAAAGAAAACACGCCGCTTAGCCGTGATGTGCTGCTTGATCACGTATGGGGCAAAGAATATATGGGCGATCCCAAAATCGTGGACGTGAACATTCGGAGACTGCGCCAAAAAATCGAAGGCAATCCTTCCGAGCCGGAATACCTCCAGACGGTATGGGGACACGGCTATAAATGGAAGGGTCAGGGACAATGATCATCAAAAAAGGCATTCGGCGGCAAATCGTGCTGCACTACTTCCTGGTAGTGTTCATCGCCTTGCTGCTGATTGAGGTTATTTTTCTAATCGCTTTACGATCGTATTATTACGATACGGTGTACAACCATGTGGTGAACCATATCCGTACCGCCAACGATTTCTATCAGCCCTTTCGACTGACTTCGTCGGACAACGTCAATCAGCTGAGCGAGATGGTTCGCCATTTTGAACTGTATAATACGGAGCTTCAAATTTTGAACCCGGCTGGTCAAGTACTCTCAACTTCGACCGGCTTCGAAATAGAGCAGACCATCAAGACCAGCGATGTCACCCAAGCGCTTGCAGGCAATACGAGCCGATGGATCGGCAAACAGCAAGGGACGGGCCAGATCGTGATGGCGGTGTCCCAGTCCGTTTCGAACGGTTTTGAAAATACGTATATTCTCCGTTACGTGACTTCGCTGGAATACGTAAACGACAAGCTGATGAAAATGACGCTGTTTGCCGTCAGCATTGGGGCGGCCGTTCTGGCGATCGTGCTTGCTTTCAGCATTGGGCTGGCCAATTCCATCGTAAAGCCGCTCAACAACATTACCACGGTGTCCGCTCAGATGGCCAAAGGCAAGTTCAACGTACGGATCAAGGGCGATTACAAATACGAGCTTGGCGAGCTTTCGTCGACCTTGAACTACATGGCGCAGGAGATTGTGCGAAGCAATCAGGTGAAGGATGACTTTATCTCCTCGATCTCGCATGAGCTGCGAACGCCGCTCACAAGCATCAAGGGCTGGAGCGAAACGCTTGACTCCGGCGGCTACGATCCGGAAGAAACGAAAATCGGAATGCAGATCATCTCCAAGGAAACCGATCGGTTGATCGGCCTTGTCGAAGAGCTGCTGGATTTCTCCAAGCTCCAGCAGAATGAGATGAAGCTGGTGAAGGGCATCGTGAATTTACGGGAGCTGCTGCAAGAGATCATGCTCAATCTGTGGACGAAAGCCGAGAAGAAGGGCGTTCAGATCAAACTGGAGTCCGACGAGAAGCCGATTATCTATGGGGATGTCAACCGCTTGAAGCAGGTATTCCTGAATATCGTGGACAACGCGGTTAAATTCTCGCATGAGAACGGGGTAATCAACCTGTCCTTCGCGATGGAAGAGAAGTTTGTTATCGTTACCGTACAAGATCACGGGATCGGCATCTCGGACGAGCATCTTCGGCGGGTAAAGGATCGGTTCTTCCAGGTGAATCCTCTTAACGGGGGAACGGGACTGGGATTAGCGATCACGCAGCAGCTCGTTGAGCTTCACGGGGGCACGATGGAAATGGAAAGCGAGCTCGGGCACGGAACAGCCGTGATCGTCAAGCTGCCGCTGCCTGAGGGGAAAATACCGATGGCCGGCGGGTTGGAGAACGGTGAGGAAGACGCAGCCGGGCCGATGGCCTAAGCTTTGCCGGATTACCGGCAAAGCTTTTCTCAACTTTACACCCGCAAAGTTTTGGAATAAGCATCGAAGCATGGGCTCCACTTTGTGGGGTATTGATTTGGGGTCCCCGCAAAGTATTTGGAATAAAGATCGGAGCATCGGCTCCACTTTGTGGGGTATTGATTTGGGGGTCCCTGCAAAGTAATTGGAATAAGGATCGATGCATAGGCTCCACTTTGTGGGGTATTGCTTTTGGGGGTCCCCGCAAAGTAATTGGAATAAAGATCGGAGCATAGGCTCCACTTTGTGGGGTGTTTTTATTGAGGGGGGAGTACAGGAGTGGAATCCGCAGCAATGTTTTCAACGGAGCAGGGGCGGTTTGAACTACGACGGGCAGAAGCCGTGCACGCAGGAGAGATGCTGGCGCTTCTAACGGAGGCGGCCGAGGTGATGGAGCAGCAAGGGCGCAAGCAGTGGAGTCCCTCGCTTTTTTCCCTGGACCTAATGAAACAGTACCTGGAAGAGCGTGAAGTCTTCATCCTGTGGCATGAAGACAAGGCGGCCGGCATGTTTACGCTGCAGTACGGGGATCCTGACTACTGGGGGAAGCGGGACGATCCGTCCTACGGTTACTTGCATCGTCTGACCGTACGCTTCGCTTATCGGGGGCTGGAGCTTGGGAACAAAATGATTTCCTTTGCGGAATCGTATTTGGTTTCCAAAGGGAAACGGGGCTTCCGATTGGATTGCGTATCCCATTTGCCAACGCTGAATCGATTTTACCAGCGTCAGGGATTTCAATTCGTGGCCGAGCAGGATATGGGCGGTCGCAAGGTGAATTTATATGAAAAGAATTTTGTTTCTTGATCTTATAGTTTGAACCTCCGTCGCATGCGCAAAGTCAGCAGGGCACGATACATGAGAAAAAGCGATCCGTAGCGGATCGCTTTTTTGTGTTAAAGGCCTGAAAGAAGTTCTCAGAGCTCTATTCTGTTCATGACATTCGTTCAGGATGAAGAGACATTTGCACGCAAGCGTCCTTTTTCGTATACATCCTGAAGGAGCCGGGCCGGCTGGGTACGAACCGTTGGTTTCGGAAGCACCGTCTCGTACGGTCCTACAACCACGACACTGCCGGGGGCCCCTTTCACAACGGCTCCGTCCTTGATCACTGCACCTTCCCCGATGATGGCGTGCTCGATATGGACGCCTTTGCCGATTCTGGCGTTCGGCATGACTACGCTATCCTTCACGATGGAGTATTTGCCGATTTCTGATCCGCAGAAGATGACGGAGCTTTTGGCTTTTCCTTCGAAGGTGCATTGATCATGAATCAGGCAGTCCGTATGCTCCACATTTCGGGTCCGTGCTGCCGACAGCTTGGTTTTCCAAGCACGCGTATACATAGGCCAATCGGCTCTCTCCAGGACGAGCTCATTTTGGCTAAGCACATCCATATGGGCTTCCCAGAGGCTTTCTACGGTGCCGACATCGCGCCAGTAGCCCTGAAAGCGGAATGCTAGCAGCGACTCTTCTCCGGACAGCATCTTAGGGATGACGTCCTTTCCGAAATCATGGCTGGAGTTCGGGTCAGACGCATCTTCGATCAGGTGCTGCTTCAGATAGTCCCAACGGAACAAATAAATGCCCATGGAGGCAAGATTGCTTTGCGGTTCTGCCGGTTTTTCGGCAAATTCAATGATATTGAGATTATCGTCAACGCTCATGACGCCAAATCGGCTGGCATCTTCCCAAGGCACTTCCATCACGGAGATCGTGGCAGGAGCCCCTTGCTTCATATGGGCTTCAAGCATCTCCCGATAATCCATCTGGTAAATGTGGTCCCCGGATAAGATGAGCACATGCTCTGGATTTTGATCATCGATGTATTGAATGTTTTTATAAATGGCATCTGCCGTTCCCAAGTACCCGTCTTGATGTGTGCTGTTGGATGGAAGAAGGGCAATGCCTTCACGTCCTGTATGTGTTAATCCCCAGGGTTCGCCTTCGCCGATATGTTCGTGTAATGATTCTGCCTCATATTGCGTAAGCACTCCAACCGTATCGATTCCGGAGTTTACACAATTGCTGAGAGGAAAATCGATTATACGATAATGTCCGCCAAACGGAACGGCGGGTTTTGCCAGCCTGGACGTAAGGGGAGCCAATCGTTTACCTTCTCCACCCGCCAGAAGCATAGCAATACAGTCTTTTTTCTTCATCACGTTTCCCTCCCAATGTATTTTCACGTTGTTCATTACATAAACGACATTCCCGGGGTTTGAAACGATTATATTGAAAAAGTAATTTGAAAATTACAAAATTATTTTTCAGGGACATTTTTTATTTTCAACCTGGTTAGAATGGGGTAATAGCATTAATAATATTGGATTTTTAAGAAAAAGCAGGTGACGACGATTGAACCAAGCAGTTAGGGAAGGAAACATGACTCCGGAACAAGTGTATTTATTTCATGAAGGAACCTGGTTTCACAGTTACCAATGTATGGGTGCACACCTTGCCGCAGAAGAAGGAGAAGAGGGCGTGCGTTTTACGGTGTGGGCTCCGAATGCCAGGCAGGTAGGACTTGCCGGAGACTGGAACGGCTGGGATGGTTCCCAAGACCCGTTATATAGGATGCCCGATTCGGGAATTTGGAGTCGGTTTTTCCCTGGGATGGAGACTGGAACTTTTTACAAATATCAGATCACGGGGCCCTTCGGAGAAACGTTCCTAAAGGCCGATCCTTATGCATTTCATGCCGAAGTACGACCTGCGACGGCATCGGTGGTGACCGACCTCTCAGGATATAGCTGGAATGATGCCGCATGGAGAAGGAAGAACAAATCCCCATATGCCAAGCCGGTGAACATTTATGAAATGCACTTCGGAACCTGGCGGCAAAAAGAGGACGGTTCGTTCTTTACATATCGGGAATTGGCCGATCAGCTGATTCCTTATTTGCAGGAAATGAGTTATACCCACGTAGAATTTATGCCTTTGGCGGAGCATCCCTACGATCTTTCGTGGGGCTATCAGGGCACCGGATTTTATGCGCTGACGAGCAGATACGGAACCCCCCATGATTTCATGTATCTCGTCGACCAGCTGCACCAAGCCGGCATCGGCGTGCTGCTCGACTGGGTGCCCGCACATTTTGCCAAGGATGCCCACGGGCTTCGGCAGTTTGACGGGGCGCCTCTTTATGAATATGAAGACCCCCAAAAAGCCGAGAAACCGGGCTGGGGAACATTGTCTTTCGATTATGCCAAGCCGGAGGTAATTTCATTCCTCATCTCCAATGCCTTATTTTGGATGGATATGTATCATATTGATGGTCTTCGCGTTGATGCCGTGACGAGCATGATTCGTCTTGATTTTGAGAAGCGTGAGGGTCAGTACAGCCTTAACGAGCACGGAGGCTTGGAAAACCTTGAGGCGATATCCTTTCTGCAGGAATTGAATAAAGCCGTGTTTCGATATTACCCGAATGCTTTGATGATGGCCGAGGAGTCGAGCGCATGGGCGGGGGTTACGGCACCTGTGCATGAAGGGGGTCTTGGCTTCAATTACAAATGGAATATGGGCTGGATGAACGACACGCTGTCTTATATTGAACAAGAGTTTGATCAGCGGCCTACCCATCATAATTTACTGACATTTCCCATTTGTTATGCCTATTCGGAGAATTTTACATTGCCGCTTTCACACGATGAAGTCGTCCATGGAAAGAAATCGCTGCTTAATAAAATGCCGGGAAGCTATGAACAAAAATTTGCGGGACTGCGGATTTTGCTTGGATACCAGATCACCCAGCCCGGGAAGAATCTGCTGTTCATGGGGGGAGAGTTCGGCCAGTTTATCGAATGGAAGGATCAGGAGCAGCTCGACTGGCTGCTGCTGGACTATGAAAGCCACCGCAAGCAGTTGGCATATACGGCAGCTCTAAACCGCATGTACGTGGATGAAAAGGCGCTATGGGAGCAGGATCACCGATGGGAAGGCTTTGAATGGCTCAGCGCCGATGATCATGAGCAGAGTGTCGTATCGTATATGAGAATGGGCACCAAGCCCGGCGATACGCTGATCATCGTCATTAATTTTCAGCCAAAGGCATATGACCAATATCGGATCGGTTTGCCGAGAGCGGGGCAATATGTGGAAATTCTGAATTCCGATCATGCCGATTACGGAGGCTCAGGACTGCTGAACGATTGTGAGATGAAAGCGGAGAAGAAGACCTGGCATGGCCAAACCCACAGCCTGGAGATCAAGCTGCCTCCATTAGGCATGGTTGTTTTAAAGAAAAAGCCGCCTCGATCGAGGAAATCGCAAGATCGATCGGACGCGTCGCTGAAGGCGGCAGCGGCAAGAGAGAAAACTGAACAAAAAACGAAACGGAGCAAAAGGGGGAAGCAGGATTGAAATTGTTATTTGCAGCTTCGGAATGCGGACCATACATTAAGACAGGCGGACTGGCGGATGTGATCGCTGCTTTGCCTAAATCCCTGCGCGGCATGGGTGAGGATATTCGAGTCGTGCTGCCGAAATATCGCGGCATTCCGGAAGAATACAGAGAGCGAATGGAGCATGTGGGAGAAACCCGGGTGCGGGTAGGCTGGCGCGAGCAATATTGCGGCATCGAGTCCGTGGTGGAAGACGGCGTAACGATCTATTTCGTGGATAATGAGTACTATTTTGGCAGAGACGGCATTTATGGTTACATGGACGATGGCGAACGCTTCTCTTTCTTCAACCGTGCCGTGCTTGAGGTTCTGCCGGTAATCGGATTCCAGCCGGATGTGCTTCACTGTCACGACTGGCATACCGCCATGATTCCGCTGCTTCTTGATGACGTCTATCGACATGATCCCTTCTATGCGGGGATTCGAACCGTGTTCACGATCCATAATCTGTTGTATCAGGGCGTATATCCGTACGAGGTGCTGGTTGATCTGCTTGGCATTCACAGCCGGCATTTCACGGCCGAAGGCGTGGAGTATTACGGAAACGTGAATTTCATGAAAGCGGGCATCGTTTACGCAGATCACGTAACGACGGTCAGCCCAACCTATGCCACGGAAATCCAGACGGGTTATTACGGGTACGGACTTGACGGACTTCTGTCGGCCCAAGGCTCGAGATTGAGCGGGATTGTGAACGGCATTGATACCAAAAGCTACAATCCGGCGACAGATCCGCATCTTGCCATGAAGTTCCGGAGCGGACTGAACAAAAAAACGCAGAACAAAATCGCCTTACAAGAAGAGCTGAATCTTCCCGTGGCGCCGCATATTCCGTTGATGTCGATGGTAACGCGATTGGTCGATTCGAAAGGACTCGATTTGGTTATCCGCATTCTGGATGAGCTGCTCTACTATGACGAGATTCAATTCGTTGTCCTGGGAACGGGAGATCCTTCCTATGAGCATTGGTTCAGGGAAGCGGCAAATCGCTATCCCACCAAAATGTCGGCCCAGATCCGGTTCAATGAGCCGTTATCGCGGCGTTTTTATGCCGGCAGCGACCTGTTCCTGATGCCTTCCAAATTCGAACCGTGCGGCATCAGCCAGCTGATCGCCATGCGGTACGGCAGCGTACCCATTGTCCGAGAAACGGGCGGACTGAACGATACGGTTCAGGCATACAACGAGTCTACGGGCGAAGGGAACGGCTTCTCTTTCAAGGATTACAATGCACATGACATGATGAACACCATCCGCCGCGCGACCTCCATATATCGCATGCCCGAGCACTGGCGTAAAGTGAGCAAGAACGCTCTGGGCGGGGATTACAGCTGGAACGTTTCGGCGAAGGAATATCAGGAAATCTATCATCAGATCACCAGCCGATAATAACCATGGCTTTCAAGACGCAGGGGTGCCCGGATAGCTTAGGAATAACAAGCTATCCGGGCACCCCTGTGCTGTCTGAATATGATCGAAGCTAATGTTTCAATTCCCGGCATAAAATGCGATACGCGTACGGTTCCAAATCGATATGCATCGTACCGTTTACCGGTTTTACAGGCTCTTCGGTTTCGGCATCGATCCAATCGGTCGTGACGATGGGATGAGATAGGGTACGCTTCGAGTCGCTGTTGTTGATCCAGACGATAAAATGCATGGTTTCGTCGGCACGTTCGTACACGATGCAAGGATCATGAAGATTCGCCTGCAAGAAGCGGAAGCGACCTTGCCGCAAGGCCTTATGCTCTTTCCGCAGCGCGATCATGCCTTGATAAAATGCATACAGCTCCTGGTTTCGCTTCTTGGGATCCCATTCCATGCATTTGCGGCAATCCGGGTCTCCATCCCCGGTCAAGCCGATTTCATCCCCGTAAAAGATGCACGGCGTGCCCATGAAGGTGAACAGGAATACGACGGTGAGTTTCATGCGCCGGATATCTTCTCCCACGCGCGTAAGCAGCCTGGGCGTATCGTGGCTGCAAAGCAGGTTGAAGACCACTTCGTTGGTCTGCTGCGGATAACGCATCAGGATCGAGCCGATACGGTTAGCGAAGGTGAGCCCGTCCATATTGCCGTTGAAAAACTCCAGCACCTTATCGGCAAAAGGGTAATTCATCACGGAATCGAACTGGTCGCCTTGCAGCCAGATCAACGAGTCGGACCAAACCTCGCCCACGATGTAAGCCTCGGGGTTCGCCTTCTTGACAACCTGTCTGAAATCCCGCCAGAAATGATGGTCGATTTCATTCGCAACATCCAGGCGCCAGCCGTCAAGCTTGATCTCCTTAATCCAATACTCGGCGACGCCCAGTAAATACGCCTTGACTTCGGGATTGGCGGTATTGAATTTCGGCATGTTTCCGAAGAAGCCGAAGGTGTCGTATGTCGGTATGCCGTCCTTGATCTCGCAAGGAAACCGGTTCACATGAAACCACCCGGCATATTTGGACTTCTCGCCATGCTTCAGGACGTCCTGAAAGGGCGGGAACTCCTCGCTGCAGTGATTAAATACCGCATCCAGAATCACCCGAATGCCTTTCGCGTGGCAGGTATCGACTACCTTTTTCAACAGATCATTATCGCCAAAGTGCGGATCCACCTGCTTATAATCTACCGTGTCGTATTTATGATTGGAGGGAGAGAGGAAGAGGGGGGTAAAATAAATGGCGTTAATGCCCAGGTCAACCAGATCATCCAGATGATCCAGCACGCCCTGCAGGTCACCGCCGAAGAAATTGTCCACCTCCGGCTTGCCGCCCCAGGCATCGGTTCCGTCAGGACTGATGGCCGGGTTCCCGTTGGCAAAGCGTTCCGTCATGATTTGATAGAATACGGCTTCTTTGGCCCATTCCGGTACTTTGAATACATCGACTTCATGTATGTACGGAAATTCAAAGTAGCCTGCCGGCGGATAGGGGTAATCCCATCCGATTCCGCTGTCCACCATATACACCGTTTCATCTCCCGCATGGATCCGGAATCCGTATGACAACCTCTTGTATTTGGGCCTGACTCCGCATTCCCAGTAATCAAACATGTCGTCAGAGGCGGCCTTTTCCATAGTGATCTCGAAGTACGTACGGTCCCAATCATATTTGTCGCCCGTCATGGCAACAACTGAATCAATGTCGTTCTTCTTGGTTCGAATCCGAAGATGAATGGTATGTGTATCGTAAGCATAAGCCCATTTATCTCTAGGAACATGATACAGCGCTTCTAACAGCATGGTTACACCTCCTATATGAGTAAAGCTATAGCTAATTAATAACCAGCTGCTGGCTTGCCTGAATCATGCGGTGAATGAGACAGGCGGCTTGCAATGTAGATGGACCGAAATCATGCGCTTCTATAAGATGGGAAGGCAGCCGATAGATTATGCATCGTCCGTAAAGTGTTCCATTCTTATATTCCATATCTTTAAATTCCTATTTTGGATAATTCTAAAGTCCTGTGTTTACATTTTAATGTAGGGAGATGAGAAGCTTGCGGATAGGATGTAAGCTAAACATTAATTTCCATTATTATTGGGATTGAATGGATTCAAACCCGCTTGATTATTTTAATAATTAGTTATAATCCACAGACTGAATCATATGTTACATGATCATTCTAAGGGTATGATGATTTGACCGTTGTATTAAAATAGTGGAATGACATACTACAAGCTGATCTTGCCTGTAAGTTACAAATTGAAAACCATCAATTTTCATTGCATATTCATGCATCCTGTTTTATAATGACTCAGTTGCTTTTTTTTCTAAAGATTTAATCTATTTGTAATAGTTAGGGGAGAAACGAGACGTATGAAACGTAAATTTACAGCGTGGATGACCCTGTTCATGGTGGTCGTGCTGTCTTTCGGCAGCCTCGTCCATGCGGAGGGCGAGAAGAAAACGGTGATTCTTGGCACCAGTGCCGACTATGCACCATATGAGTTCCATAAAACGATAGATGGCGTGGATACCATCGTCGGATTTGATATCGATATCGCGAAGGAAATCGCCAAGGATCTTGGCGCAGAGCTCATCATCAAGGATACGTCCTTTGATGCGCTCTTGCCAGAGCTGACGAGCGGCCGCGTGGATTTCGTCATATCGGGCATGAATCCAACGGAAGACCGCCGAAAAAGCATTGATTTCTCGGAGCCTTATTACGCTGCGGAACAATCGGTCGTCGTCCGCAAGGAAGACGCCCAGAAATTCAATACGCTTGAAAGCCTGGAAGGAGCCCGGATCGGGGTTCAGAAAAGCTCCATTCAGGAGTCCATCGCAAAAACGATACCGAATGCCAATGTAGTATCGCTTGATAAAATCCCGGATTTGCTGCTGCAGCTGGAATCCGAGCGCGTGGACGTCGTCCTTGCGGAGTATCCGATCGCAAAGACCAACATGAATGAAGCGACCATGGTCATCACGGATGCCAAGCCGACGGCGGAGAACGACGCATATGCCATCGGGGTTCGCAAAGGAAACGAAGAGCTGCTTGGCAGCATTAATGCTACGCTCGAGCGTTTAAAAGAAAATAACCAGATCCAGAAATTTGTCGACGATGCCAGCGATCTGGCTGCAGGACGAACGGCAGAGAATCTGAATACCTTTGAATTTTTCTGGAAATATCGCGACTATTATGCCAAAGGGATTCAATTTACGTTGCTTATTTCGGCCCTCGGCGTGTTATTCGGATTCATTCTCGGATTGATTATCGCATTAATGCGGATGTCCGGCGTAAAAATCCTTAAGTTTTTGGCTACCGCATATATTGAAATCATCCGCGGCACGCCGATGCTGGTCCAGCTGTTTATTATCCATTACAGCTTGGCGGCGTTTGATATTAAATTCTCACCGATCCAGTCGGGTATTTTGACGCTCTCCATCAACAGCGCTGCCTATTTGGCCGAAATATTCCGGGCAGGCATTCAAGGCGTAGACCGCGGACAGCTGGAAGCGGCCCGTTCACTCGGGATGACGAAGGGCAAGGCGATGCGTCATATCATTTTGCCGCAGGCGCTGAAAGGGGTACTCCCTGCGATCGGTAACGAATTCGTTGTCATTATCAAGGAATCGTCCATCGTATCGTTCATCGGTGTATTCGATATTATGTACCAAGCTCAGATTTTGCGCGGTTCAACCTTTGCCCCGCTGAATCCGCTGCTTGTGGCGGCCATGATCTACTTTATTCTGACATTCGTTCTCTCGAAGCTTCTGGGTGTCTGGGAAAGGAAGTTGAGTGCAAGTGATAACCGTTAAGGATCTTCATAAATCGTTTGGCAAGCTGGAAATACTGAAGGGCATTGACATCGAGATTGCAAAAGGAGAAGTGGTGGTTGTCATCGGACCTAGCGGCTCCGGTAAAAGTACCTTTTTACGCTGTCTCAATTTGCTGGAAGTGCCGACCAGCGGCGAAATTTCGTTCGAGGGTGAGCTGATCACCGCCAAGAATCACAATATCAATGCTACCCGCGAGAAAATGGGTATGGTGTTTCAGCAGTTTAACCTGTTTCCGCACAAGAAGGTCATCGAGAATATTACGCTTGCTCCTATTCAGGTGAAGGGGGTCTCGGCGAAGGAAGCCGAGGCTACTGCAGACGAGCTGCTGAAATCGGTTGGACTGCAGGACAAGAAGGAGTCTTATCCTTCCCAGCTGTCCGGCGGACAGAAGCAGAGAATTGCCATTGCGCGAGCACTCGCGATGCAACCCCATGTCATGCTGTTTGACGAGCCGACCTCCGCGCTCGATCCCGAGATGGTGGGCGAGGTTTTGGAAGTGATGAAGAAGCTTGCCGAAGGCGGAATGACGATGGTCATCGTGACCCATGAGATGGGCTTCGCTCGCGAAGTGGGAGATCGGATCCTGTTCATGGACGGCGGCAATATCGTGGAGGAAGGCACGCCGGACCAACTGTTCGGCAATCCGACCCATCCCCGTACGCAAGAGTTTTTAAGCAAGGTGTTGTAACTTTTTCATCTGGAATGTAACAAATTAAAAACAGCGCCTAGCCTGGTGTTTCAGGCAGCGGCGCTGTTTTTCTTTGTGTGTTGGTAACAATTGCTTGCGGTATAGGTTACAAAATTGTGATATATTCATGTTCGTTGACATACTACATCCGATTTACCAAGCTACATATTAAGGGAGGCATCTTTAGATGTTACAACAAATGAAATCTTGGACAAGAAATCGTGGACTTAACAAAAATAATAAAATCGCTGGAAGAACAGCCAAATGGTTTACCATTACAGCCGTGGCACTCGGACTGACTTTTGCCGGAGGCGGACTGCAAGCACATGCAAGCTCCGTGCATGTTGCCAAGAACGGCGATACGTTCTACTTCTTGTCCAAACAGTACGGCGTTAACATGGACAAGCTGATGAAAGCTAACCCAACAATTAAGGCAACGAATATTTACCAGGGGCTCAAAATCAACATACCAGGGACGGTATCGATGAACTCGGCGGCATCCGCGGCGCCCATCGCTCCAGGAAACTCCGGTTTCACGCCAAGCTTGAATGTTATACCGCAGAATAACGTAGTCGAAGCATGGGGCAAGACGTTTAATTACAGCAAAACTTTGTCCGTTAAAGCTACAGCGTATTCCTCTGCTGCAAGCGAGAACGGCGGTTGGGGCGCGGTTGATTATTTCGGGAATTCCCTTAAGCTTGGCACCATCGCCGTTGATCCCAAGGTAATTCCGCTCGGTACCAAGGTGCTTGTAACAGGACATGAGCATCCAGGACTGCCTAAAAAGGCATTTGTAGCAGAAGCACGTGATATCGGCGGAGCCATAAAAGGGAATAAGATTGATATCTTCATCCCAGGCTCCCAATCATCCGTAAATCAATTCGGCATCCAGGATATCAAATTGTTCATTATCGATTAATTCATATATTATTAGGAATCGTAAAGACGGCTTCACTGGTCAACTTCCAGTCAGCCGTCTTTTTGGCGTTCAAACAGGCACTATCGCGATTCCGGCACGTTTAACATATCCGGAAGCGTCACGAAGCTGTACCCCTTGTTTCGCAGCTCCGCTATGATGTCGGGGAGCGCTTCAATAGTACCGGATAGATTGGATCCCACGCCGCCTCCGGCATGCTGGAGAATGATCGAGCCGGGACCGACCGCAGATAAAATATTGCTTTTGACATCTTCCTTTTGCAGTCCCTTCCAATCGAGGGAATCGACATTCCAATTCACTACTTTGTACCCGTTTTTACGAGCCCATTGAAGCTGTTCTTCATTAATATCGCCATAAGGAGGACGGATCAGCCGCGGGTGGACGCCGGTCAGCGACTTCAAAATCGTGTTGGTACGCTCAATTTGGCTTTTGAATTTCTCCAGGCTCAGCTTGTTCAGTTGGGCGTGATTGTAAGAGTGATTCCCAATGGCATGTCCTTCTTCATGGATGCGTTTCATGAGCTCAGGGTGTTTCTTGGCACGGTCTCCTACTGCAAAAAAGGTGGCCTTCACCTGCTGTTCTTTCAGCACATCGAGAACTTTTCCGGTAAATCGGGGGTCCGGTACATCATCAAAGGTAAGCGCCACCTGTTTGACCCGTGGTCCGCTTGCGCGAAACGTGTCCGGGTATTTTCTCAGCAATTGGCTTAAAGACGGCGCGCCGTCTGATGGTTTGCTCTTATTTCGCTTCGAATGATCCATGACTTGGCTGGACTCCGACATGACGGAAGCATCCTGAGGTTGTTGTGACAGATTATGTAAAGCGGACGCGTTTGCCGGGATGCCCGGCACAACGATAAAGAATGAAAGGATCCACAGCAGGCAGATTCCTGCGCGGCATCTTTTGAACATCACGATCGGCCCCTTTAGCTTTTTAGTATGGTATGCCCAGTTGGATAAACAATTATCCTCAATATGGGAATTCGACGGTTTTTAGTTTTCCCTCGGAAAGGTGTATAATAACCCCTAACAGATTTTATTACATCTTAATCATTTGGATGTGGAAGGAGATAATCGCTTGGCTGACTTGTTTACACCCTACAATTTCAAGAATTTGACCCTCAAGAACCGCATTGTTATGCCACCGATGTGTCAATATTCCGTAAAGGCCGGGGACGGGATTCCGAATGATTGGCATTTTGTGCATTACGTCAGCCGTGCCGTGGGAGGCACTGGCTTAATTATTGTGGAAATGACAGGCGTTCACCCGGACGGACGCATAACGAATCAGGATACCGGGATCTGGGACGACAATCAAATTCCTGCCTATCGCCGTATTGTCGAAGCCGTGCATTCTTATGGAACCAAGATTGGTATCCAGCTCGGCCATGCCGGCCGAAAGGCGCAGGATGCCGAGCCGTCGGTTGCCCCGTCGGCAATCCCGTTCAGTTCCCATTACAAAATGCCGAAGGCACTCTCCACTGCCGAAGTGGAAGATCTCATTCAGGCCTTCAGGGAAGGAGCTCGCCGGGCCGTTGAAGCTGGATTCGACACGGTTGAGATTCATGGCGCGCATGGTTACCTGATCCATCAGTTTCATTCGCCGCTGACGAATCAACGCAGTGACGAATATGGCCAAGATCTCCCTCTGTTCGGTGAACGGGTTGTCCAGGCCGTTAAGGAAGTGCTGCCCGAAGGCATGCCGATCATCATGCGGGTGTCTGCTAAAGAATATGTGGACGGCGGTTATGATGTGCAGTACTGCGCGGAAATCTGCAAACGATACCGGGATGCCGGGGTCGATATTTTTCATATCTCCTCCGGAGGAGAAGGGGTCGTCGGTTCCAATGGCGGTCCGGAAGCGAAGCCGGGTTATCAGGTCGATCTGGCTGCGGAGTTCAAACAACTGCTGAAGGTCCCCGTGATTGCGGTAGGGCTGCTTGATGATTACAATGTCGCCCAAGAGGTGGTTTTGTCGGGCAAGGCGGATATGGTGGCGATTGGAAGGGGCATGCTGCGGGATCCGTACTGGGCGGTTCATGCTGCCAAAGCGCTTGATGAAGAACAGAAAGTTCCGAAGCAGTATGAACGTGGATATTAAAAATCGGTGCGTGTTCAAAATTCGGATTTCACCACCGATAAGGTGATCCAAAGATGACTTTTTGAACAACCTCTAAAAAAATTTTGAAACCGTTTGGGATCATGCAACGTAAACATTTAACATATACCAGTATTTTAAAGCGAAAGCGAGAGGAAGAGAACGATGTCCATATTTAAAAGATTGCGTGACTTGACCATGTCCAATATTAACGCCATTATCGACAAGGCTGAAGACCCGATCAAGATGACGGACCAGTACATCCGCGACATGACCGAAGACCTTGAGGATGCCGAGAAAGCGGTAGCTGCCCAAATCGCCATCGAGAAACGCTTCAAAGCCCTTTATGAGGAGCAAGCTGCTCTCGTGGAAAAACGCACGCAGCAGGCTCATACGGCAGCGCAGGCGCAAAACGTTGAGCTTGCCCGCCGTGCGCTGGAAGAGAAGAAGGCAGCTGAAGCCAAGCGCGACGAGTACAAAGCAAGCTACGATCAGAACAAGCTGGCAGCCGACAACCTGCGCGGCAAGCTGGAGGAAATGCGCAAGCAGCTTACAGCGATGAAGAACAAGCGCGAGACGCTGGTTGCCCGTTATAATGCGGCTAAAGCGCAAACCGAGATCAACAAAGCAATGAACGGTTTCGGGTCTGACACGGCTTCGGCCGGGTTGAAGCGGATGGAAGAAAAGATGCTGGCCATGGAAGCGCGTGCCGAAGCAAGCAACGAAATGTCGACGCGCGAGAAATCCCTCGATGAAGAGTTCGAGAACCTCGGCAAGGACAAAGCCGTTGAGGATGAGCTTGCAGCCTTGATGAAGCAATACGAGAACAAGTAATCCGGGTCTGGTGGTCTGACAGGTAAATAGTATCGATGGCGAGGGAGACGCAGCAGGGCTGAATACTACTGTGCTTCTCCTTCGCTTTTGTTTGATACCGGATATATACGGGATTACCCCTTTAAGGTTGTCTATCTTCATTTGAAGCAGTCTGATCGGGGCATTGATATGTATGTTGAATGTGTGGAGGCTTAGAGATGGATTTTGATATGATCTTGCGTGTATTGCTTTGGACGGCTGTCGGTGGGCTGCTGTTGTTTGTATTGATGTTCGTGGATTCCCTGTTCACGAAATATAACGATCTTGAAGAAGTGAAAGCGGGTAACATGGCGGTAACCACAAGGCTGATCCTCAAGCTGGTCGCCCAAGGGTATATTTTATCCGTGTCGATCGGAACGTCCTATCACCTGCTGGAGGCGATTGTGGTATCGGTCGTTTCGTTTATCATATTGTTTGTTCTCGAAGCGTTGACAGAGCTCATGCTGCGCAATTTCGGCAAGCTGAACCTGGATAAGGGAACCCGCGAGGGCAAAACCGGTTACGGTTTGTTTGCAGGATCGCTGCATGTGGTCGGAGCGTTAATTATTACCGCTTGCTTATAGAACGCATAATGGAGATAGGGGATTAGGAAAGATGAGTATGTGGAAAAGAATCAGCAATTTATTTAGCAAGCCCGAGCCGCCCAAGGTAGAGAAGAGCATGCTGCAGCTGGCTCCGGGCGATATTTGCGAAGTGTCTCTGGTTACTTACGAAGTCACGGGCCGCGTGCACAATCGAGGCCGCAACGCGGTCGTCCTGACGCTTCAGGATGGCAGCACCATTGCTTATCTTCACATCGAAGAACGCGAGACGGTTCAATATGCACTCTATGCGCCCATCGATGGACGCCTGGATTCGCCGGATGAGGTGCCGTCCATCATCGATCTGGACGATCATGTGTTTCATTTGGAAGAGGAATACGGTGGACATGTATCGATATCCGGCCGTACTGCATTTATGCAAAGCGGGGAGCAGCATGTATGGCAGTACCAATCGGATGATTACAAGCTGCTGCGAATCGAATGGCAGAATGGACGGTTTATGCTCTATGAAGGCGAGAAAGTGATACCGGGGGACGTAAGGGTTATCCGGGCGACTTAGGAGTGGTGGCATGAAGGAACGCTCTTTTTTATCTGTAAAAATCATACTGGTACTGAGTCTGTTCGTATCTTTATTAAGCGGATGCGGAGCGCCGAATATCAAGGACACGTATCCGCTGGAGTCCGTCAATCGGGACGGAAATGCAACATCCTATGTGTATCGGGCAGCTGATAAAAGCGTTCCCGAAGTGGCGGGCGAGCTCATGGCGGCGAATACGCCGGATCAATCGTCTCCTGAGGATACGGAGCGGATGTTCTTGGTGTATGGCGATGAGTATTACCATTTGCAGCAGGATCCCCAGAAGCCGGCCGATACGCTGATCGAAATCGATTCCAAGGAATATGTTCAGCGCAATTACGATTCCAGTTTCCTGCAGGGATACTTGACCGCCGTCCTTATCGGGAATTTGTTTGATTCGATGGGCGGCGGGGGCTATCGCGGCTATACCAGCAAAGATGTGTATAAACCGGCTCAAGGGAACTATAAAAAGCCGACAAGCCAAGATAAGAAGATCGCTCCGCCGTTGACGGTTGACCGGAGCGGGAAAATTACGCGGCGCGGTCAGGATACGGTCGGCACGGGCGGAAGCCTGTTCAGACGGAATCCGGATTCAAGCGGTGACCGCGGCTCGATCAAACGCGGCGAAAGCGGCGGAAGTTTGTTCGATTCGCCGAAGAAATCGTACAAGAAGCCCAAGACCCGGATCGGATCCGGTAAGATTTCCCGAAGGGGCCGAAGGTAAAACAATTCGCTTTATGCGCATGGTCTAAGGGCCATGCGTTTTTTAATGTTTCGAAACGAAAATATACAACCTTCAGATACGTACAAGCGATTTCTTGGAGATCAGCCGCTCGGTTTGAAGATTGCTCAGAATGTAGTACAGTAAGATTATCAGTCTGGGATATAGTCAGAAAGCGAGGAATGCGTTGTGAAAGATCATGAACCGATATCGCCCAAGAAACCAAACCATAAATTCGATCGGCGTGCACTACAGGTATCAGACGCGCAAGCGTTAGCAACTTCTTATGCGGATTGCGGCCAGGAGGAGCTTATTCGGCTGCAGGACAGCGATGGCCGGGTGCTTGCATCCGATGTCGTCGCTCCTCACCCGTTCCCGGCTTTTGCCCGTTCGGGCATGGACGGTTATGCGGTGTCGTCAGCCGATTTGGCGCCATGCGATCAGGGGGAAAAGGTTTGGCTTGAGGTCGTCGACCATATCCCGTGCGGATATGTCTCCTCCGTGCCGATCGTACAAGGCAAGGCTTCCCGTATCATGACGGGCGCCCAGGTGCCCGAAGGCGCAGACGCTGTCGTGATGCTTGAAGCGACGGAGCTTCGCGTGGAGGATGCCGTAACCTATGTAGGCTTTAAGCGTTCCATCGAGAAGGGAAAGAATATTACCCCTCTCGGGTTTGAACTCCAGGAAGGCGATATGATTCTCCGCCGAGGGACACGCATCGGGCCGGGAGAGATTTCGGTCCTGGCTACGTTTGGCATACATAAGGTTGGAGTGTATCGTCAGCCGATCGTGGGAATCTTCTCGACGGGCACCGAGCTGCTCGACATAACCGAGCCGCTTGAGCCCGGTAAAATCCGTAACAGCAACACCTATATGCTTGCATCGCAAATTCGGGAAGCGGGCGGCGTTCCGGTGATCATGGAGGCCATTCCCGATCATATCGAGCTTGCCCGTCAGAAGGTGGAGGAAGCGCTCCGGGATTATGACATCGTGGTTACGACAGGAGGCGTCTCCGTAGGCGATTACGATATTATGGGGGAGCTGGTGACATCAGGCGGATTGGACATGCTGTTTAATAAAGTTACGATGCGTCCGGGCAGCGTGACAACCGCGGCGGTGAAGGAGGGGAAGCTGCTCTTCGCGCTCTCCGGTAATCCGGGGGCATGCTTTGTCGGATTTCTGTTGTTTGTCAGACCTTCGATTCGAAAAATGCTGGGCATGGAGCAGTTGTATTTAACCGAATGGACAGCCGAGCTGGGTTCGGATTATGCAAAGGTGAATAATTTTACCCGTTTTGTCAGGGGCAGCCTCCAAGTGGTAAACGGCAAACTTGTAGCCACGCCCGCCACCCTGGATGAATCAAGTGTCATGATCACGATCAAGGACAGCGACTGTTTGATTGTTATACCGCCAGAGCTTAGAGGAGCGGTTAAAGGCCAAGCCGTGCAGGTGCTCGTTCTTCCAGGGGTCTGGTCATGAAGGTCTTCCAGTTCTGCGGGTATAAGAACAGCGGCAAAACCACGCTCATTGCGGCTCTGATTCCACAATTGAAACGACAGGGCATCAGGATAGCCGTCATCAAGCATGATGGGCATGGCTTTGATATGGACCGCGAAGGGACGGATACGTACAAATTCCGCGAGGCCGGAGCCGAGGGGATTGCCATTGCCTCGCCGGGCCGGACGGCCATGCTGAGGGAAACGGAGCTGGACCTCGATACGTTGATACATATGTACACTGATTATGACATGGTGCTGGTCGAAGGGTATAAGACGATGCCTTACCCGAAACTGGTACTGCTGCGGGGAATGGAGGACAGGGGGCTGCTGGATCAGGTCGAGGAGATCCGGGGCATCGTCGTGAATCCCGACATGCTAAAGGAACCGCCCGGCCTGCAGGAGATTCAGCATCGGCTGGCGGTTCCCTTGTTTACTTGGAATGAGACGGAGCGGATTGCGTCGCTTATACTATCACTGTAAAAAACTATAATTACTCGTCCGTACGCCGCTCAATCGCCTCGGACATCGTTTTGTCCGTCAAATGGGCATACACTTCGGTCGTTTCGGTCGAAGCGTGCCCCAATTGTTCTTTCGTTTTATATATGTCATTTTGAAGATAGTAATCCGTTGCAAACGAGTGCCGCAGCTTGTGCACGGTCAGGGACGGCTTGCCAAAACGCTTGGCGTATTTGATGATCATTGCCTGAATCGCCCGTTTCGTCATGCGCTGTCCTTCATTCTGGCCGTTGCGCAGCGCGACAAAGAGAGCTTTTTCTTTTTTCGGCACCTTGTAGCGGGTCTGCCGCAGCTGCAGATAATGCTCGAGGTCGTCTTTGGCCTGCGCCCGGAAGTAGACCGGGGTTTTAAAGGTTTCATCGTTATTGCCCTTACGATACACATGCAGCATTTTATTGTTCAGGTCGATGTCGGCAAGATTCAAGTTGACCACTTCGGATACGCGAAGACCGGAGTTTAGAATAAGGCTGGCAATGCAGGCATCTCGGACTTTGTTCTGTTCATGCGCATAGAGAGCCTGTTTGTTCTTCTCCACATCATGCCCGTATCCTTCGTGAATGTAAGTAATGAAATCCTGAAGCTCTTCTTCTTCCAGTATTTTTCCTTTCAACTTGGCAGCCGTATCTTTGGGCTTGTGAATTCGTTTGATCTCCACTTTGGCCATGATGTTGCGTTTAAGGAGCGGGTAAAAATCCTCATCCTCCGCAATCTGGCTTAAATAATGGAACAGGGAGCGAAGCGATGACAGCTTGCGGGAAACCGTGATTCGGGAATTGGTGCCTTCCCGGCGCGTGGTCAAATATAATCGGTAACCTGTGATGCTGTCCATGCGCAGCGTCTCCAGCTCAAGCAGCGTCACGTCCCGGTTAGAGGCGGCTTGTGACAGCCCTTCCGACCGGAGCCAATTGAAAAACGTTTCATAGTCCCTTACATATTCGAGCAGGGTGGAGGGGGAGAGATCCGGAAGTTTGTAGTCGATAAATTGCTGCACAAACCAAGGCATGGCCGGCGCTTTCTCATCGAGTCTAGCGCGGTCGATATCTTTTTGTATATTCATGTTCCACCTCGAATGATTGTCTTTATAGCGAAAATCGCTGTCATTATCTACTAGTGTAACATATGGAAAGTCCGTCGTGCTTAATGCTTCAAACGATCGTTCTCCTCGATCCGATGGCCGCTTGTGTTTCAACGTAGACGGATATTATGATGAAGATGGGAAGCATTTAATATGATAGTGAAATGCCTAGGGAGGCGGCAGCATGATTTCAGAACGAGCGGAGCGCATGGGAATTGAGCTGGTTCCCAAACGGAAGCAAGCCGTTATCGTAAACTTGATGCAATTGTACTTGTACGATTTTACTAAATATCTGGATATCTCGGTGAACGATCAAGGATTGTTTTTACCCTATCCCGATCTCGATGAGTTCTGGAAAAAGCGGGAACGGAAATATCCGTTTCTGATTACGTTTGATCAACGGCCGGCCGGTTTTGCCTTGATCGAGCGTATGGACAACGCCGCGGAAGCCGACTATTACATGACGGAATTTTTCGTAATGCAAAAATACAGACGTACGGGATTGGGGACTTGGGCCGCGACCTGGCTGTTCGATCAATTCCAGGGACGCTGGAAGGTGACGCAGGTCAGCAGCAATATACCGGCCCAGGCTTTCTGGCGAAAAGTCATCGAGTCCTATACGGGCGGGCGTTATGAGGAATTCGTGGACCCGGTTCGTCATAATCCTTCGCAGTACTTCAATTCCTAGTAATTCAACATGAAATCAACCATGACGTGTTTCAACTGAATACCTGAGCTGTTTGCATATCTATAACTTGGAGGGATTCGAATGTATTTGCCCAGCTTTAATCTGGAAGGAAAAAAAGCCTTTGTAACAGGGGCAGGGCGGGGAATCGGGCGCGCGATAGCCGTAGGCTTGGCGGAGGCCGGATGCGACGTTGGTCTGATGTCCCGTACCCGAAGCGATCTGGAGGAGACCGCGGGTCTGATCGCCGGCTTGAAGAAAGGTCAAGCCTATGTGCTGCCGGGCGATCTTACGATTCGGGAAGAGATGGAGGCGGCGATCCGCGAATTTGTGGACCAGGCGGGGCAAATCGATATATTAGTGAACAATGCCGGCATGAACATTCGTACGCCGGCGCTGGAAGTGACCGATGACGAATGGGACTTAATCGTGCAGACCAATTTGAAATCGGCGTTTGTCGCATCTCAAACCGCTGCCCGTTATATGAAGGAGCAGAGGAATGGAAGAATCATCAACATTTCTTCCGTCGGCGGCCATACCGCCCTACGCACGGGCGTTGTCTATGGATCGACCAAGGCCGCTCTAATCCATATGACCAAGGTGCTGGCGATGGAGTGGGCGCAGTATGGAATCCAGGTTAACGCCGTAGGGCCTTGGTATTTCCGGACGCCGCTGACCGAGAAGCTGCTGAATGACGACACTTACATGCAGGCTATCCTGGACCGGACGCCGCTAAAACGCGTAGGAAACCTGGAAGAAGTGGTGGGGCCCGTCGTTTTCCTGGCTTCCGAAGCCGCCAATTACATGACCGGGCAAACGCTGCTGGTTGACGGCGGGCTTAGCATTTATGGATTTTGATAGGTTTTTTTTCATGCATGCAGGTGCTTGAATCCTTTGGCAATTGTATCGGAACAAAGCTTTCAAGATTATCCATATCGGGTAATGAAGAATGGTAATCATAGGGAGGAGAGTGAAGGACGATGGAACGTAGAACATTTGGACGGACGGATATGCAGGTCAGCGTATTGGGATTCGGCGGAGCCGAGATCGGCAAGTCGGATCAGAAGACGGTTGACCGGCTGCTGCACAACGCGATTGACGCAGGCCTTAACATGATTGATACCGCGGAATGTTACGGCCACAGCGAGGAATTGATCGGCAAAGCGCTGTCGGGCCGCAGGGATGATTATTATCTGTTTACGAAATGCGGGCACGCCTCCGGACTGGACTACCCGGATTGGGATCCGGTAATGCTTGAGCAGAGCATTGACCGGAGCTTGAAGCGGCTGCAGGTGGACCACGTTGATGTCATTCACCTTCACAGCTGCTCTGAGGAAATGCTGCGGCAGGGCGCCGTGATCGAGGTGCTGAAAAAAGCAAAAGAGCAGGGGAAAACGCGGTATATCGGCTATAGCGGCGATTCGACGGATGCACTGTACGCCCTTCAAACCGGCGCATTCGACAGCTTTGAAACTTCGCTGAACATTGCGGACCAGGAGGCAATCGACCTCACGATTCCGCTTGCCATGAAGCAGGGAATAGGGGTTATTGCCAAACGTCCCGTAGCCAACGTAGCCTGGAAGCATGAAACATTAAGCGAACGGGACTATGCCTATCCTTACTGGGTTCGGCTCGGCGAGCTGAACTACGATTTCCTCTCTGACGTTCAGCAAGGCGTTGAGACGGCATTACGGTTCACCCTGAGCACGCCGGGCGTAGCGACGGCCATCGTGGGTACGGCAAATCCAGACCGTTGGGGGCAAAATGCCGCACTGCTCGAGAAAGGGAAATTGCCGGAGGAGGTTTACGAATCCATCCGCGGCCGCTGGAGAGAGGTTGCCGGATCCGACTGGGTGGGTAAGGTGTAGAATCGCGGCTTGCTTAGAACCTGAGATTCAGACCGAATAGAGTAAGAGGTTTGCGCCTTAAATACCGTTTTGGTATCCCGGAAGAGCTTGTCAAGATTTCTGGACAAGCTCTTTTGCTGTGATGAGAGCGCGGATGCCGCGCCTCGGCAGATCGATTAAGACAAAGTGGAATGATGTTTCCGGAAAAGGCCGGCCATTGCGAGTGGCGGGTCTTTTTTTGTTGAATAAAAGAGCATGAGCGTTTCTATGGTAAATAATTATATTAATTCAACATATGAAAAATTCATAATAGAGGAATACCAACCAACCACTTACGTTACTCTTGCCGCTCCGATGTTCCCGCTTAACTATGCTTTAACCTAGGACAATGACATGGCTTAAAAAGAAGAGCTAGGGTGCGAAGAAAAGTTGACATGGAAATATTTCCCCCTGCTAAAGATGAATGTCCCCCTTTGAAAGCAATAGGGCTTGGAATAAAATTCTGGTAGACAGCAAGTGTTTACATCAGGTTCCGAAAACATACTTAGGGGGATTAGAAATGAAAAGGACTTCCATGTTACTCATGAGTGTCATGCTGCTGCTCTCCATGTTCCTCGCAGCCTGCGGAAACAGCGGTGGCACCAACACTCCTGCCGCTGAAGGAGAAACGCCGAAGACGGAAACAACTCCGCCGGCGGAAGAGAAGAAGGATGAAGCCGCTCCGGTTTCGCTTCGCGTGTTCTCGACCTTCGGAGGAACTGACGCAGCTCGCGAAGCCTTCCAGGCCGCGTTGGATGAATTCACGAAAGAGCATCCAAACGTAAAAATTGATAACGACACCATGTCAGCAAATGATGACGGTTTCAGAACGAAAGTCAACACCGATATGAACAGCGGCAACGAGCCAGACCTGTTGTTCTACTTCATCGGGGCTGACGCAGAAGGGTTCGTCAATGCCGGCAAAGTCGTGCCGCTGAACGAAATTCTCGACGCTGACGCTGACTGGAAGAACGGATTCATTCCTGATGCGCTTGAGCTTGCGAAGCAGAAAGACGGCAACATTTACGCTGCACCTTTGACCGGGTTCTACGAAGGTTTGTTCGTTAACAAAAAAATCTTCGAAGAAAACGGTCTGGAGCTCCCAACCGATTGGGCGAAGCTGACCACCGCCGTTAAGGCATTGGCAGCAAAAGGCATTATTCCTTTGTCCGTACCGTTTGACCAATCGCACTACCTGATTGAGCATACCATTTTGTCTGCGGCTGGCCCTGAAGGACAAAATAAAGGCCTGCTCGATGGCATCGATCCAAACTGGGAAAAAGCTTATGCCGCTATGAAAGAATTGTATGATCTCGGCGCATTCCCTAAAGATGCCGCAACAATCGACCTGAGTATGTCCGGCAACTATTACAGCGAAGGCCTGGCAGCCATGACCATCGAAGGATCCTGGGCCATCGGCGGCTGGAGCGACGATACTCGCGACAATTCCACGGTTGTGCCATTCCCGACGGTTCCTGGCGGCGTGGGCAGCGGCAATGATATCGTAGGCGGATTCGGTTCCGGCTTCTACCTCTCCAAAGCCACTTATGACGATGCAGCCAAAAAAGAAACAGCCATCGCTTTGCTGAAACACCTGACTTCCCCGGCGTCCATTCAAAAAATCGCTTCAGCTAACGGCGGTACACCTGCTGCTGACGTTGAAGTGACCGGATTGCCGCAAGTCGCACTCGACGGCTTCGCTATGGCAGCAAAAGCAGCCTCCATCAGCGCACCTGTTGACAGTAAAGTTTCGCAAGAAACGTTCGGCAACCTTCGTGCCAGCGTTCAGCCTGTAGTAGAAGGCAAGAAAACGCCTACTCAAGCGATCGAAGAAGCGAAGAAAACCGAGGATGCCAACAAAAAATAGTTGTTATCAGAAACGGTAGAAATAAAAGTGACGTACGCCGCCCCTCTGCTTTCATTCGGGCGGCGTAGTCATTTCGGCATGGACGATGAAGAAAAATAAACATCAAGGGTGATTAATATGAAGGGTGATCGCAAGTACATTGTGCTGTTTTTATTACCCGCAGCAGCCATCATGACAATCTTTCTATATTATCCGTTCTTTAAGAGTTTGTATCTCAGCTTTTATCGCACAAGCGGCTTTTTCGACAAAAAGTTTGTGGGCTGGGCTAATTATGAGAGACTCGTTACGGATAAGCTGCTTGGCGCTGCAACGCTGCACACGCTGGAAATTATGCTCTATGTTATCGTGTTCCAGGTGGGAATTGCGCTAGTGCTGGCCGTCCTGGTAGATAACATATCCAAGCTGAAAGGGTTCTATCGAACCGTATTCTTCTTCCCGGTGGTTATATCCGGTACGGCTATTTCTTTGTTGTTTGTGCTCTTCTACAACTACAACTTCGGATTGCTGAACAACTTGCTGGCGAATTTCAACATCGAGAAGGTATTGTGGCTGGATGCGAAAAATGCGCTTAAAGCGGTATCGATCCCAACGGTATGGCATTATGTGGGCTTTTATTTCGTTCTGTTCTTGACCGCCATGTCCAAAATACCTTCGGATTATTATGAAGCTGCAAAATTGGAAGGAATCACGGGCCTCAAAAAAACAACGATGCTTACAATTCCGCTTATCATGAGTGACATCAAGGTCGTCATTACCCTTGCCATTACGGGTACGTTGAAGGTGTTCGAGTTCATCTGGGTCATCACAAGCGGCCAGAACGGAACCGAGGTGCTGGGGACGTACATGTACAAAAAGGCCATGGTGGACCAGAACTTTGGTTACGGATCGGCGGTTGCGATATACATGGTGGTCTTTGGCGTGCTGCTTGCGTTGATAGCCAACCGTTTGTTGAAAAGAGACGAGATTACATACTAAGCATTATAGGGGTGTACTGTTATGGAGCCAACCATCGTCGTTGAACACAAAACTCAGCGCGTTAGGAAGCGTCGGTTTAGTCTAGGCACCACGTTGATGTACGTGATTTTGACAGCGTGGTCCTTAACAACCATCTATCCGTTATTCTGGATCGTGAACAACTCGTTCAAAGTATCCCGCGATGTGATGAATAATTCCTTTGGCATCGCCTGGGAACCGGTGTTTGTTAACTATCAGAACGCATTTGACCGCATTAATATCGGAAGAAGTTATATCAATAGTTTGGTGATGTCCTTCAGCACCGTATTCTTGGTATTATTGCTTGGAGGATTAGCTGCTTACGTGTTGTCCAGGTTCAACTTTCGAGGAAAGCGAACCATTTATTCCATTTTGTATGCGACGCTGCTGATTCCTGCGTTTGCAACCGTGGTTCCGGTCTATGAGCTGCTTATCAAAACCAGTCTGGTCAATACATACTGGGGTTTGATTTTTCCGCAAACGGCAGGCAATCTGACGTTTGCGACCTTGGTTATTGCCGGTTACATGGCAACCATTCCGAAAGAGCTTGAAGAAGCGGCATTCATGGACGGCTGCAACCGGTGGCAGATGTTTGTGAAGATCTTCGTTCCGATCTCTCAGCCCGTATTCGCGTCGGCAAGCATCTTCGTGTTTATGTGGTCGTATAACGATTTGTTCTCGGCATTGATTTTTGTGAACAAAGAGAATGTCCGTCCAATCGTTGCCTTGCTCAATGAGATCAGCTCGCAATACGGAACGGACTTTGGTCTGATGGCGACGGCAGTATCATTGACGGTTATTCCGGTTCTGATTGTATATCTGTTTATCTCGAAATATATCCAGAAAGGTCTGACCGAGGGAGCCGTCAAAGGTTAAGGAAACGGCGAACTCAACGAATAGGCAAGTCAAGAGGGGACATGAAGTCGCCTGTTTGACTTGCCTATTCGTTGTTAGGTTTCATACGAGTATTAAACTTCAGCGAGCGTGATCGATAAATTATGGCGAGGTGAGATTATACTCGATCAAGCGGGAGAAGCCGTCTTCTCCATGGCCGGCATGGATTGCTTTTTGGGCAATTGCTTTTGCTGCGATTAAGACGCTGCTATCAATTCCATGATGTTCGGCAGCGTGGATAATGTGCTCCATACTCGTTACATTCGAGATCAGGTTGGAACTGTCCCCAGGGTAAACGCCCCGATCCGCATCATGCGCCATATAGGTCATGATATCCGGCATAATGCGAATGATATTGTGTGCATAAGGGGCGATGTCTTCCGCAGCGATGTTCTCCGCCCGTGCAATGGCCAGCGCGTGTACGTAACCGCTCATGGCTGTCCAGAACACATCTAACAGCGCCACATCATATGCCGCTGCACGACCCGGATCCTCGCCCAGGAACGAAGCGGTTCCGCCCAGGCTGTCGAGTATACTCTGACGGCTGCGATAGACGTCTTCGGGCCCGCTGTACAAAATGACGGCCGAAGGCTCCCCAATCGTAGGTATCGGCGTCATAATGGCACCATCGATGTAGTCAATTCCGTTGTGGAAAGCCCATTCCGCCATTTCCCGCGCACGTTCAGGTACGTCGGCTGTCAGGTTTATAAGCGTTTTTCCTTTCAAAGCACTTGTCTCAGAAGACAGAACGGCGTTCACTGCATCATAGTTGAGTACGCAGATGATAATAAGCTGACTGGCAAGCACCGCATCCTTAACGGACGGAGCCAGCACGGCACCTTGCTTTACCAGCGAGTCAGCCTTAGCCGCTGTCCGGTTCCACACCGTTGTGGAATGGCCGCTCCTGATAAATGCACCGGCCAGTGCCTGCCCCATGGGTCCGAGCCCCAGCACCGTTACGGCGGTTTGGCTGCCGTTTGCCGGCGTTTGACGAGTTTCAGTTTCGAGCATTTGATCTTGAAGTTGTTTCGACGGTTTCATTGTATACCTCCTTAAGGATTAGCTTCGAATACAGTGTAGACCTTGACATTAATGTCAAGGTCAACGGTTTGTTTATAACCATAGAGGAAAGAATAATATTTCAACATATGAAAAATTCACAAAAGCAGTAGTAACTCGTTCTACCATCAGTGGAGCATGCTTACGGCTGAAACCGAACTTATATACAAACGAAAGAGGAAAAAGTATTTAAACTAACTAAAATAAAGTTGTTGACAATAACATAGTTCAATGTTAATTTGTATATACAAATGAGAGGTGGCTGGATATGAACATCGATGATTCCATTTTAAGCTCGTGCCTGTTTTTTACGTCAAATCGGTTTGCACGTTCCATGACCAAGATGGCGGAGGATGCATTTGCAAAAGCCGGCTTATCCCCAACGTACTCCTATGTGCTGGTGGTGATCCATCAATATCCCGGAATTACGCAGAAAGAGCTTAGCGATAAATTGTCGATTGCTCCATCCACAAGCACCCGATTCATTGATAAGCTGGAGGAGAAACTTCTGGTAAAGCGCAAATCCGAATGGAAAGAAACGCATATTTTCTTGACGGACGAGGGGATGGCGTTATACCAGGAACTGAACCAATATTTTGAAAAGTTATACGGAGAGTATGTCACCCTCTTGGGGAAGGAGCATAGCGAACAGTTAGCGAAACTTCTCCATGAATCCAGCGAATTGCTGAAAAGGGGAATGTAGCCTCTGTCTTTTTTACCACTCATTTGTACACACAATTGATAAAGGAGAGATTCGAAATGCAGATTGGTATTATCGGTGCGACAGGGAAAGCGGGAAGTCTGATTCTCAAGGAGGCACAAGCACGCGGCCATGAAGTAACGGCGATCGTGCGTGATGCATCCAGAATCTCCGATTCCAGCATAAACATTTTGGAGAAGAACGTGCTGGATCTGACAGGTGCCGACCTTCAGCGGTTCGACGTTGTCGTGAATGCATTTGGCGCGGCTCCTGGGCAGGAGACTCAATATGTGGAAGTAGGCCGGGTGCTGATACAAGCACTAAAAGGCACGGATACCAGACTGTTTGTTGTCGGAGGAGCGGGCAGCTTGTTTGTGGACGAAGCCAAGACGCTTCGACTTTTAGAAACGCCCGATTTTCCGAAAGAATATTATCCGACGGCATTCCATGCCGGCGAGAATTTGAAGGACCTGGAACAAACTTCGGATGTAAAATGGACGTATCTTAGTCCGGCAGCATTCTTTAATCCGGAAGGTCGGCGAACAGGCAGTTATCAGGAGGGCAAAGATCACGTCATTGGCAATGCTAGCGGTAAAAGCTATGTCAGCTATGCCGATTACGTCATTGCGGTGCTCGATGAGCTTGAGCAGCCTAAACATCTCAACGAGCGCTATACGGTCGTATCCGAGGCTTAACAGGCCCGGGCATGCGGCCTTCATATAGATCCTTGAATAAGCTGATTTCGTAACTGAAATCAGCTTATTCCTTTTTTGATTATGTTATTTCAACATATGAAAAATTCACAATAGTAAACACCTCAAGCTATATCTAGCTACATCCCCTTAAACACCACCCGACCACTTACAAAGCAGCTATGATAAAGGTTTAAACAAGGAAAAAAGCCATTACGATATCGCAAATTTAGGCATCTATAAGTACTAGATAAGATGGGTCAAAACAACCTGCAAACAACAGCTATTGGCATGCAGGTTGTGTTGAACGGTGCTTCTGTTGGCTGTCCTTGTCGTTACCCGTTTGATCTCACAAGAAACGAATATTGATATCACGCAGGCGGCCGGGAGACATTTTCGGCATCTTAATTTGAAGCGTAGGCTGTCTATAAGTCGCAACGGATTGCGCAGGTAGAATGGGGACGGGTAAAGATATGGTTTGGTGTTGTTCTTTTGGCAAGCCGTTGATTTTGATCTGCGTCCGGTTTAGCTGAATCCATAAATTTTCCGGATGAATGCGTTTAGGCACATAACATTTCACGATCAGAAAGTTATGAGTATCTAACGTTTCATAGCGAAGCGAGTGCGGGTCGGGAAGAATTTCATTTCCGGCAGTCGCTTTTCGTATCGTATCCTTTACATAATCCTCAATGATCGTCGGATCCAGCTGATAATCCTCATTGAGATGATTCAGATCCTTAAATGGAAAGGAATTGTTGTTAAAGAAAGAGTCCTGTGTCAACCAGTCCGGCTTTTTGGATCTTGAGCTCACGATAATCCCTCCTACGTTCTTTGCTTCCAGTGTATGGGCGAAAGAATGTTATAGTGACATCTGGGCATCCGACCACATAGAATAAATCCAAGCGGACGATTATGAACAAAGAGGTGGAATTGTGGTTTCAATTATCGGCAATATGAAAATCGTAAACGTGGGCCCCAGTTCTACGGTATTGGTTGGAAATACAGGAGTCATCGATTTAAACAGCACGACAAAAGCTTATTCCGGCGCCAACTCGTTCACCACCGGGGACAGTATTGGTACGAATATAACAAATAACCAAGCCAACAGTACGAATACATTCGATCCGGACCTTATTGATTCGCCTAATGCTTAATTAAGGTTGTGAGCCCCAGTGAATCTAACGGTACATCAATGCATTAATATACAGCAGCTTCGGGTTGACGCGGTGACTAATTCCTCGGTGCTTCAGATAGGAACCGCAGGTGAGATCCGCGCATTATCCAATATATATAACACGGGCGGTTTTACGGGCCCTGCTCCGGAGTTCGAGCCTTCGAATAATATGGCCCCCCTGGTTCCGTTACCTGCGCCGATTGAAGATCTATATCGGCCAGAATGAGGCTCATATCATACGCATACAATCATTATGGAGCGGGGGGGAGATGCTATGTATCAATACCATATCCAGCAATTGTTCCATTGCCTTCAATCCCAGGCGGAGCAGCTTAACAGAATGGAACAAATGCTAAAGGAAATGCGTAATGAAATAAATCAATTACAGCAGGGCAACCAAAAGTCGACGGATCACGTCGAATATAATTTTGATTTATTGAAAATCGAAAAATTGGAAGGAACCTTAAACATTGGACTGACACCCTCAGATGGGAAGTCTCTGGGGGATATCACCGTCAATGGCCAGCCGGCAGAACAATTCCAGGCGGGAGCTGCCGGAAGAGATCTATACTCAAACATACATCAGCAGGTATCAAGCCACTTGGAGCATGCGGTGCCGGCGCGGCTCGAGCAAATGATTCCTCAGTCCAATCACGAACTTGGAGATCAATATGCTTCGGTGATGATAGAAGATATCCGAAAACAACTCGGAGATCGTATCAACGTTTACTTACAGCAATACCAAACGAACAGCACCGCAATGAATCCGGGTGATGTTGAACAAACGATCGCAAATCAAATGAAAAAAGAAATCGATACGGCAGTCGAGCATCATCTTCATCATTTGCAACAAGGAAAGAGGAATACGAATGAAAATGACGGTCATCAATAAAGAGCTCCGGGTTGGTTCGATCCGTATTACGGCGATCTCCAGCTCATCCGTGCTGTTGATCGGAGATACCCGGGTTATTAATAGCAGTTCCATCTACGACACTCCTTCCGAATCCCTGCAGATCACCCCGCTCGTTCCGTTATCGCCGGGTACCGCACCATGAAGCGCCATGTACTCGTTGATAACGTATATATCATCAATATCTCTAATAGTTCGGCATGCATTTGCGGCGAATCGGGACATATCGATGCCTATACCCGAGCATTGGCGATTCAACGTCAAGTTCCGGTTTTTTTTGAGGACGAAGGCAATTATGAGGACTATCCGATTTTTTCGAGATCCATACCTGCATGGCAGCTTCCGTCAGAAGTAGACTTAGACGTTATACATGACCATAAAACGATTCATGTGGGTTGCCTGGACGTGATAGCGACAGCGTCTGCATCGGTTGTGCAGGTAGGTTCGAACGATACGATGGAATTGGAATCAAGGGTGAAGGCGATCAGGCACTTTATTACGGATGCGCCCCAAGAATTAAAGGATTATAAAGGCGTCATTGTCAGAAAGAGCCCACTATAGCGTGGCAAAGAAACAGGAGGAGCTTCATAAGCTCCTCCTGTTTCTTTGCGGTCTGCAGATTATTCTCCTTGCTGGTGGGCAGCCTCGTCTTTAATCTCTTCCCGGAAGCCGGAAATACTCTTTTCGCGACGAGCATTGCGGTCTTGAATCTGTTCTTTCTCGCTTGCGGGAATCTCATCCCCGAACTCCTGAAGATAATCTTCCGCCTCACGGAAGTTCTCGATCGTGTTTTGGACGGCCTGCTGCAAATGTTCGACATTGTCTTCGCGATTATCAGGTTTAGCCATGAAAGTTCACCTCCTTGTATGTAATGACTTGCTCATTCGCACACCTCAAAAGTCTTCCATAATAGAAACATCCTTATGCATCTGAGAATGACGCTATCAAAAAAGCTACAGTATTGTAAATTTTGCAAGCCGGTTCTTTACATTTCCGTAGGATGTAATATGTTATAATGTCGAAAAAGCAGACTTGCCGGCATGACATCGAATAAGAGGAGGAAGAATTCTTGATATCTAGACGTTTTATATTCTGGCTCGGTATGCTGATGATGATTGTATTCACGTTAGCAGCCTGTACCTCAGAACCGATAAAACAACAACAGCAAACTTCTACTGTAGAAGACCCTCCTGAATCGATTGAAGATGAAGAAGAAGGTCAGACCATCACACTAGTAACGCCGGATACGGCCATGAAAGCACCTGAGGAAAAAAGCAAATATCAGATACATACACGGTTGACGGATTTCCATCTGCTCAGTGAGTCAACAGGGATTGCTTGGGGGATCACGAACACAGAACTGCGTCTCTATCAAACCCAAGATTACGGTGAGACTTGGGTTGATATCTCTCCATCATCCAATGTCCAATTCGTTGACAAGCTGGAGTATGGGAAAGACATCGTGTTCACGGATAAAAATCATGGTTGGATTATACGAAACAAACAGAGATCGGCCGAAACGATCCTGCTCAATACGACCGACGGTGGCGCCAGCTGGAAGCTCTCTTCGCTTCCGGAGACGGGAGTCGTCACGGCAATGTCCTTCGTTTCATCCCAGCAGGGATGGATTATGGCAAAAGGCGATCTCTCCCGGGGATCGGAAGAGAAGTCGCTGTTTCACACCAGCAATAATGGCGGATTATGGGATGAGATTATGCAGAATACGGAGTATCCAACATCCCGAATTCCGGGAAGCGTCATTCCGCGAACCGGATCCGTCATCGGATTAACGTTCACGGATTCGCTTGTCGGATTTGCGACCATCCGTGAAATGCAATCTTCCAAGTTGTATATAACACGTGACGGAGGACAGAAGTGGAAGTCTTCCGGCCAAGTATTCAAAAGCAAACTGCTGGATGCGTGCGGTTCCGTTTTTGCCGGGACGCCCAAGTATCTGGGCAAAGGCGGTAGCGGAAGCGAGATGTATATACCGGTTACCTGCGTGAAGGAAGATCAGGCGAACTATTTGGGTTACTTTACGGCCGATACGGGGAAGTCATGGAATTTAGTGTCGTTTCCCATGACGGGAAATAGCGGGAAGGGAACCATCCAGCCTGTCTTCCGTCGTCTGCATGACGGATGGAGAATGGTGAACGGCATCGTCTATCATACGAGCGACATGGGCAAGACCTGGACGCCATTCCCTAGAAGCAAGCTGCTGTCCGATAATCTTGCAAAATATCCAAATGTGGTCAAATTGCAATTCACATCGTCGGATGTCGGCTGGATGCTGATTGAAACGACGGACAAAAACCGATCGCGCCTGATGAAAAGCAGTGACGGCGGCGTAACCTGGCAGGGGTTGTAATACCGGCTAATAGCATACAAGCAGGATCTGATTCGCCAATCGAAAACGCTCTCGATGACGAAGGCTTTATCGGCTAAAACCAACGGTTCCGATAAAGCCTTTATAAACACAAAGAATTGTGAAATAAATCACAAACAATATTCAACCTGTATGCTACTATAAAGATGTAATCAGGTACGTCAAAATGTTTGGAAGGGGACGATCCTCATGCATACCGATCAAATGACGATAAATTTCCTTCGCTTGTGCTACCATTGCGATGATGCATGTTTATGTCAGACGGAGGAGCAATGCCTGGCTTGCTGGAATGAGCAGGACATGACACCGCAGGACCATGAAATGACGGGACAAGAAGAAACGATGAAATGGATGAGATTGGCTTACGATTAAGCGGGTATGAACAACATGAAGACAATGAATGGATCAGGGCGTTATAAGGTTCCATGAAGAAGCTGATGACTGGCAAAGTGCCGGCATCAGCTTTTTTTGACGCTCCCAGAAAGGGACAAGTTCTTTAAAATTTCAATCAAACTTTCCATGATGTAGGAGTTAAATTGTCCGACATAAAGCATATACATATTTCAAGACAAGGTGGAGGGGGGAGCCGTATGGGATCGGGGTCAGATTGGATGTTCGATTTTTTCGGCAGCGTTATGCCCGTGTTTTTCATCGTCGTCATCGGGATCATTTTGCTGTCGGCCGGTAAGGGAATCCTGCAATGGAGTCAGAATAACCGACAGCCTTTGCTAGCGGTCGATTCCAAAATTGTGAGCAAGCGAACGGAAGTGAAACATACACAGCAGACGGATGATACGATGTCGAGCCGTACTCGTACCACCTATTACTTGACATTCGAAGTGGAGAGCGGAGATCGCATGGAATTTGCCGTAAACGGCGAGGAATTCGGCATGTGCGCCGAAGGGGACGAGGGACTGCTTCGTTTTCAGGGAACCCGGTACTACGGATTCGTCAGGCACCCCAGAGCGCATCTTCACGTGGTCCGGGGTTATGAACAGCCTAAATAAGAGGCTGGTTCATTTTATGACGCCTTCTCCTGTGGTATATAATGTAGGAGAAGGAGGAGCTGCCTATGAAATTTCAGGATAAAACGGTCGTGATAACGGGCGCTGCGAACGGGATAGGCCGGGGATTGGCTGAGGCTTATGCGGCTAGCGGAGCTCGAGTGATAGTAAGCGATGTTCATGAAGAGCAGGGCAATCTGACGGCAAACACCTTGAAGGATCAAGGATTTCATGCCGTCTTCATCCCCTGCGATGTGAGGAAGGAAGAAGAGATTAAACGCCTGATGGACCAAGCGGACCAATATGGGGGCACCATCGATATCTTAATAAACAACGCAGGGGTCTCCCGATGGAAATCACCATATGAGCTTACGGTTGAAGAATGGGACGACGTAATCAACACGAACGCCAGAAGCTGTTTTTTGGCTACCCGCGAGGCTGCCGCATATATGAAAAAGAGTGGGAATGGCGGGGCTGTCGTCAATATATCCTCCACGCGTTCCATCATGTCCGAGCCGAATTCGGAAGCTTATGCGGCTTCCAAGGGAGCCATCGTTGCGTTGAGCCATGCCATGGCCGTTAGTCTGGGGCCCGATGGAATTCGGGTAAATTGCATAAGTCCGGGCTGGATTGAAACCGGGGATTATGAAGTGCTTCGATCCGAGGACCATAAGCAGCACCCTGCGGGTCGGGTCGGGATTCCGGCCGATATCGCCAAAGCCTGCTTTTATTTTACCGATCCGGAGAATGACTTTGTAACAGGGTCCCATCTGGTGGTGGACGGCGGCATGACCCGCAAAATGATATATGAACATTAACTTGTTGCATAGATAAAATAAAAAAGGATCGTCCCCCCGGGGACGATCCTTTCCTGGTTATAACCCGTATTCGCAAAACAGTGGCGAATATCTCAATATAGCCGCTTGGACTTAACGGACGGTTATAGCAATGGAATCCGTGTTGCCGCTCGTCCGGTCGGTTACGCTGACAACGGCATTTCCTCTTTGATTCGCGCGGGCAACTCCCTGTGCGTTAACGGAGATGATATGGGGGTTGCTGCTGCGATAGCTGAGTTTGGCGAGGGATTCCTTGCGGCCATCGGGGTGAAGAAGTTCAGCCCGAAGCTGCTGCGTTGTCTTGGAAGTCATTAGATCCTTGCCCAGCAGCCGGAGAAAAGGCTGATTTCCATCGAATACGGCCGTGACATGGAGCGTTTCAACGAATCCGTAACGTTGGTCCTTAACCGAGATCGCAGCGCTTCCCGGAGATATCGCCTTCATCCGTCCGGTTGAACTCACTTGAATGATATCCGGAGCATCGGATGTGTACGTCAGCTCTTCCGCCTGTTCACGCATCCCGCCCGGAAAGCCGTACCAGGCTTCGATTTGCCCCGATTCGCCCAGTTTGAGCTCATCCGAAGCTTCCACGCGCATTACGATCGGGGCTAGCGGGTACACGCCGACTTCGGTGAAGCTATTCCACGGGTTGGCATTATTTCCTTTGCCCAGTATCCGAATGTACCGGGCTGTCGTTTGCTCCACAAGAAAAGTTTCAGGCTGTACAGTCGTACCGGAAGTCAGCCCATTCTCGTAGATGGTCGACCATTCCTCGCCATCGACGGAGGCAAGAACATCAAACCGGTTTTTACGGGTATCCCCTAAATATATGGCCAGCGAAACAGCGCCCACTGGCTTCAGCTCACCCAGGTCAAGCTGTACGTATTCCGTGCCCGGCGCGGACCAGCGAGTGCTGAGGTTGCCGTCGACGGTATGTTCCGGAATGTTCGCCGATTCGGGAACGGCGCTCGCGGTAACCTGCTCCACCTGATATTTTAGATGGTCCGGCGGTTCGCCTATGGCGGGATTCCGGGTGAATTTGATGGTATATCTATTGCTCAGATTCGGTTGAGCGTCGTTCTGAATGACGATGGTTGCCGTACCCGGGATCGTTTCTGCCTGATCAATGGACACGGCATGCTCCGCTTCGGCCGTCATCACAGGCGGAGAGGGAGCATCAAACGGAAGTCCGACTTCATAATACGTGAATTCTGGACGAAACCCATGGAGCGGCATTCCGTCCATTAATAAACGGTTAACCATAGGTCGGGCTGCCGGTTCGGGCAGATCGCCGTCAGGTATGGTCCATTCCAGCAGAGGAGTATACCCCGTCTCCGCTGGAGGTATCGGATCGTTTGCGTATAAAGGAACCATGCGAACGGACAACCGGACATTCTGGACGTGCTCCAGGTGTATGGTCAGCTTGCGCATGCCTTCGTTGCTGGATTGGCCATCCGGATTCGGGGAGGTCGCCAGCGGCGCTGCATCCATGACGGAGAACCGGGCACCGGCCGGTCCTTCGACCAGCTCAACATACAGCCGCTTATCCAGTTGTGAAAGAATGGCGGCGCGTCCATTCGCAACAATCTCCACGTCCGCTCCGGTGTGCATGAACCAATACAGCTCTGAAGGAAGCTTCAGTTTCATCTCATCCTGGACGACCAGTTCGCGTCTATCGGCGGAGAGTTTCATTCCTCTTAACATCTCGCCTGCGTCTTTCCGGTACAGGTCGGTCATATCCAGAATCGTATAGGCTCCTCTTAGCTTCGATTCCTTTTTTATCGTAACGGCTGTGCCGTAAGGCTCTTGCTGAACAATCGGATTCTGGACGGGATTGATGACGATGGTATTATGTCCCTCGGTTTTTTTGCGGTAATACGTCCAGCGATTATAATTGTAATCCCAGAAGCCGGGCAAGCTGTAGGATTCGTTCCCCAGATCGGATGCCCACCTTACGCCCAACGCGTCAAAAACGAAGGTACCGCCATCCAGATCGTTATGGCTTCGCATCGTTTCGTTAACGCCTTTCATGGAAGCAAACAAGGCATAGGGATCATCCCATGCGCTCCGCATGGAGGCCGATTCAATGCCGGTGAAGAAACGATCCAGCTCCGTCGGAGCCGTTTCAAACATGCCAGGCTCGTAAAACACCAGATACAGAGGGTGGAAGTAGCCCTTGCGCTCATACAGATCGCCAATAAACCAGGCGTATTCAGGTTTATCGAAGAACGAGGCGAACCATAAGGATTCATACATGTTGTAGCTGACGCCGCCATCATAAAAATTGAACACGCCGCCTTCGCCTAGCAAATGATACGGATATGCGCCCGATGCCTCGTATCCCGGCAGCAGGGATAGCCCAAAATCGGTGCCCAGGCTTTTATTCAAGCCTTGAATATACATGGCCAAGTATTGGCCTCCATAATGCCAATAAGCAGGACCTTCCGGCCAAGAACCGTCCTCCGTATAGTGACGGAGCGCATATTGCAGCTTCTGAAACGTGCTCTGGATGACTTCCAGAGCCTGATCCTCGGTCTCAGGCTCATCCGCAACGGTTAACGCAAGCAGGCCAAGGCCTCCGTTGTCTACCAGGTTAATGTTATTGTGCTCCCCGTTATGGCGGAATTCACCCCGGTACCAATCGAGCGCGACAGCAAGCGCATGATCCCGAATCGCCGCATTCAATTGGGCTCGCTGAGCTTCATTCAAATCGTCGTATATCCAATCGTAGGCCAACGCAACGGCAAAAGACAATTCGGACAAGGCAAGGATATTGTTGGTTCTGCCGCCCCAATCGGGGTAGTGCGTCATCGCCTCCAGTTCCTGCCACGCACGTTCGGCATAACGGGATTCGCCGGTCAAGCGATACATGAGCGCGGTCGGAATCAAGCGGTCGCGCAGCATGTAGGCATTGCCCCCATTAGGTTGGTAGGTTAGCGGCGTAGTCGCAAGGACGGGGTCTGCTTGATTTCTCAAGAGTTCTATCCACTCCGTCATATAACGATCTCCGCTTGCCAGCAATTGCTTGGAGCGGTTCAAATCGTCCATGGATGCGAGAAGACGGGGATGGGAACGGGCGGATGCATGTAGCGATTCCGAAATTCGATCTGCCGTCGGCCCGACAAAGACCAGCATATCGCTTTCCGTACGTCCGCCACGTCCATCTTCAGCCGATACGCGAAAACGGTCGTACCCCAGATAGTCTTCATTGGGAGCATATCGATAAGTACCCTCGGCATCCACTTGAACCGTACCCTGTGCGGGCGGTGCTTCAAGCTTCCATGCGATCGGATCTCCATCCGGATCCTCCGCTTTCTTGAATTGGCCGGAAAGGGAGGTGTTCATCGTCGTATAACCCCATTCCAAATCCAGCAGGGGAGCAGCATTCACAGGGGTAACGTGGATCGTGCCCTGGCCGAATTTGGCGCCGCCCGTATCAGCCTGCAGGGCAGCAAACTGGAAGCGGTCCGCTCCGCTAAAGCCGCTGTCGGGATAGTAGGTAAAGCTGCCGTTCTCCTTTACGGTAATCATGCCGTGCGCAGGCTTGGAGATGAGGAGATACGTAAGGTCGGCACCGCTGCTGTCGAGCGCGGACAGTTGCCCGAGCAAAGCTTGGCCTTGAGCCGTTTCGCCTTCGTAATCGTCCACCAGCAAGGTGTCCGGCGCATTGACGCTAACCGCCATTGAGGAGGTATGAGCACCGTCATAAATCACTGCCGTTACGGTTGCAAATCCTGTGGAAAGGCCGGTTACGTCACCTTGATCCGTCACTTCCACGACTTCCGGATTGGACGCAGACCACTGCAGCTGAGGGGGAGGTGACGAGCCTGGCTCATAACGGACGGAAGGTGTTATGGTCTCGCCCGTATTCAGATAGGCCACATCCGGTTCGATCGCGATGGATTGAAGCGGCTCCTCAACCAACACATCGTCAAACCAAGCTTTGCCCGTTCCGGTTTCCAGAAACAGCTCAACGGTCAATAGGGGCGGTGAGGCTGCATTATCCGGAACGGTGAACAGCTTCTCCATATAGGTCCAGTCTTGGGTGCCCTTGAGCGTTCCGACATGAACCAGCACATTGCTGGTGCCGGTTCGCTTCATTTGATATCGAATGAGCGCGGCATTGCTGACGGACTCCGTTTTGACCCAGCCGCTGATCCGATACGTTTTCCCGACCTCTACCGGGATGGACTGGGTTATGGCTGCCCGGCTGGCCGTTCCTGCGGGACCTTCGATGCTGACCGATTGTTTCCCGGACTTGAATATTCCCGAATCTACTCCCAATATGGGCGAGCCTGTTGGAAGCCACTGTCCCCAATTTGCCGGCTTGATTCCGCCTGACCAGCTGGACCCCGCCTCCGTTGCCTCAAAACCGCTGTTCACAAGCAAACCCTCCTGTACCTGATCTCGTTCGCCCTCTGCCCATGCCAATGGGGGCGGCAAAAAGCCATGAAGCCCCGTAATCAGCATGAGTACAATCAGAGCCATTCGTTTCACATCCATTCCCTCCCGACTGATATCGATTTCCGGTCATGAAACCGGATCACTTCCATCGTAGAGGAAGCCGCAGCGTTCGAGTATGATACAATTTCGTGATGCATTAACATTTTTGAAGAAAACCTGTTCATGTTAAATAAAAACAGTATGATGTAATTAATGTAAGTGCGGAAAGAACACATCTAAAGAATGGAAGGAATGAGGGTATGGGGAAATTGACGACAACCACTGCAAGAAATGAGCGTTCCAATCGCGTATCCGTGTTCGTTACGTTGCTCATGTCCTATCTTGTGGTACTGCTGATCCCAGTCATCGTGTTCTGGGGTCTGTATACCCAAATCGAGCGAATTATGATCGAGAATGCCAACAACTCCAACATGGCACTCATCGAACAGGCCAAGCAGGTCGTGGACAGCCGATTGGATGAAATGCATTTGATTTCCCGAAACATTACTTCACATCCGAGACTGGATGCGCTGTTAAAGGCAGGATCCCCTCAAAACGGAGCGGAGCACTACAATTACTACACCTTCATGCAGGAAATGCAGCGGTACCGAAACAGCAGCAGTTTTATCACCGATTTTTATGTATATCTTGATGAGAGCGATACGGTTCTCAGCCCAACCTTAAAAACGACGTCCAGCGTCTTGTTCTCCGATATCTACGGATATGAAAGCTTAACCTTTCAACAATACCAAGCGGATATACTGCGCGGCGTTCATTTCAACCGGTATCTGCCCGTAACGGAGGTCGGCAAAGGCCTAAACCAGAAACGAATGCTCACATATATGCAAACGCTTCCATTTGGCGAGAAAAACAACCCCAAAGGCGCCCTTGTCATGCTGATCGACGAAAGGCAGATTACAGGCTTGCTCGAGGAGATCGTGAAAACCAACAACGGAACGATATCCATTAAGGATGCCAGCGGTCAAGTGATCCTTCGTGCCGGTGAAACCGGAGTATCCAATATGAGTAAAGCTGAGGATAAGCAGGCCGTCATGACGGTATCGTCCAGATCCGCGCGCAGCGGGTGGGAGTACGTGTCGGTCGTGCCGGAAAAAGTGTTTATGGAAAAGGTGAATATGGTCAAACGAATGGCCGCCGGCGTTCTGGTTATCTGCCTGGCCGCCGGAGTTGCCGCTTGCGCGTACATGACGTACCGGGCGTATTATCCCTTGCGCGACATTATCCGCTTTATCCGCCAATCCCATCCGGTCAAGGAAGGAAAGGTACGCAACGAATATGATTTCATCAAATCCACGATGGCCGATTCCTTTGGCAAGCAGACGGAGATGAAGGAGCAATTGTCGAGGCAAACGCCGGTGATCCGGTCCAACTTTTTGCAGCGTTTATTGAAGGGAAACGTGGATGCGGCCGATATGTCGGAGCATGCCCTGGAATTCATGGGGATATCGTTTCCGTTTCCCGGCTTTGCCGTTGCCCTGATCGAGCTGAGGGATGCCAGCGGGTTCATTCATAACGAACGGGAAAGCGAATGGGCCCTGATCCGCTTTGTCACCGGGAAGGTGGCCGAAGAAATTCATCCCTTTACCGCGTATTCCGTGGATCTGGAGAAGAACCAGGTTGCCATAATTCTGAATATGCCGGAACCTCTGCAGGACAAGGCGGGCGAGCTGTACGATTGGGCGGAACAAGTGAAGCTGGTGATTGAACAGCGCTTCAAATCCGAGATCACGATCGCGATCAGCGATATCCGTTCGGATCTTGGATCTTTGGCCAGCGGATATACCGAAAGCTTGAAGGCGCTGGAATATTCCATTTTTACGGCCTATAAACCGATTTTATTCTACGATGAAATGAAGCAGAAAACGGGGGTGTATTATGATTTTCCCATTGAGACGGAAATTCAGCTCATTAACGCCATGAAAAGCGGGGATACGGATAAGGCTCAGGATATCATTCAAAGTCTGTACCACAACAACTTCAGCGGTCAATCCATCTCGCCCGAGCTCGGCCGACTCATGTTCGCGAACCTGCTCAGCACGATGTTCAAGCTGCTCAATGCCTTAAATTTGAAATACGAGGACGTATTCGGTCAGGCAGGCAAATCGATCGAAGACATTACCGAAGGCAGCACGGTAGAGGAGCTGTACCGGGAAGTGAAATGGATGTTCGGCCAGGTCTGCCTGTACGTCAGAGACCAGAGAGGCGATTCCTCCTCGCAGCTCCTGGATAAGATAAAAAGCTACATTGCAGAGCATCACGACGATGCCATGATCAGCCTGGCTTCCATTGCCGAGCAATTCGATATCACGCCGCCCTATCTGTCGGCCTTCTTCAAGAAGAACAGCGGGACCAATCTGACCGATTACCTGGCCAAAATTCGGATCGAGCGCTCCAAGGAAATGATGCGGGATGCCAAAAATACGATTTCGCACATCGCCCGTTCCGTCGGTTATACCAGCGATGTCGGTTTTATCCGGGTATTCAAGAAATACGAAGGGATCACCCCGGGAAAATACAAGGAAACCCTGCATTCCCTATCATCCACCTTAAGAAATGATCATCTCAATTCTTAATCGCTGTATATGGATCCAGAAACTGTACGATATACGTTGAAAGCGCTTCAGCGTTAATATTTGAGTCAGGGCCGGCATCAACTCGGCCTGAACATTTCGGATGATCATTCATTTAGGAAAAAAGGGAGGCGTCGTGATTTGAAAACAAACCGGAAACGTATGACGAGGCTGGCCATATTCATGCTGATTGTGGCTATGATTGCAGGGTGCAGCGGAAAAGGCTCGGGAGCCGAGGAGCCTGCCGGCGACAAAGGCAAGGAGGGAACGGGCGTTGCCTCAGGCGGAGAAACGGGGTATCCCGGCCAGCTGACCTATTGGGTATCGCTGAATGCCAACGCATCGGCAACGATGCAGGATATGAACGGCATTGCCGCCTATCAGGAAATGGAGAAATTAACAGGGACCAAGGTTAAGTTCCAGCATCCGCCGGCAGGGCAGGAGGCCGACGCATTCAACATTATGGTCTCGTCGGGCAACTTGCCGGATGTCGTGGAGTATGGCTGGGCCAACGTATCCGGAGGGCCGGATAAAGCGATATCGGACGGTTCGATCATTCGCCTGAATGAGCTGATTGAAGAGCATGCTCCGAACTTATCGAAACTGCTGAACGAACACCCGGAATACAAAAAGCTGATTACGACGGATGATGGAAACATTTACGTTTTCCCGTTCATTCGCGGCGACGAATATCTGCTGACCTTTAACGGCCTTATCATCCGCAAGGACTGGCTGGATCAGCTCAAACTGCAAGTGCCGGAAACAATTGACGAGTGGTATGAAGTATTGAAGGCAATCAAGACCCAGGATCCCAACGGGAACGGCCAGGCGGATGAAATCCCACTCCTGCTTGATATGGATATGACGGGTATCAACCATGCGTTTGTCGGCGCGTGGGGAATTACGACAGGATTTTATCAGGTGGACGGGAAGGTCCAGTATGGCCCTATCCAACCGGAATTCAAATCTTATTTGGAGACGATGAGCAAATGGTATGCCGAAGGCCTGATCGATCAGGATTATGCGGCAACGGACGGGACGCTCAAAGATGCCAAAGTGACCAACAATCAAGTGGGTGCCTTCTCCGGATATATGGGCAGCAGCCTCGGCCGCTATTCCGAGCTCATGCTAAAAAGCAATCCGGACGTCGAACTGGCGGGCGCACCGAACGTTGTGCTGAAGAAAGGGGACACGCCCCTTCTTGGACAGAAGGATTCGCCGTTCAACGGATTTGGGGCCGCTGTGACGAAAGCGAACAAGTTCCCGGCGGAAACGGTGAAATGGCTGGATTACAAATATGGGGAAGAAGGGCATATGCTGTTTAATTTCGGGGTTGAGGGAGTCAGCTACGAGATGAAGGACGGATACCCGACCTATACCGAAGAGGTGATGAAAAATCCGGATGGGCTGTCAATCACCCAAGCGTTGTCGAAATACAACCTGGCCAGTTATTCGGGGCCTTTCGTTCAGGATCGCCGTTACGTCGAGCAGTATTCTGCGCTTCCTCAGCAAAAAGCGGCCATTGAGACATGGATGAAGGCGGAGAACGACCGATTGATGCCGATTATTTCGCCAACGGCAGAAGAGAGCACGCGTTATGCCTCGATCATGAACGATATTAATACGTATTACGAAGAGATGATCAACAAATTCATTATGGGCGTGGAGCCGATCAGCGGCTTCGATCAATTTGTCCAAACGGTACAGGGAATGGGGATCGAAGAAGCGCTTCAGATCCAGCAGTCTGCGCTGGACCGATTCAACAGCCGGTAAGTTTTGTAAAAGCGCATGAAGAGGGAGAACAGGGGCGATCCTTTGCCTTCTTCATGCGGGTTATTTTTCACAGAGGAGGGCATACGGTGCAGCTAAAGGAAGAAACAAAACGCATGACGATACAGAGTAAATCCGAGAGCTTCAGCGCAAGAGCAGCGAAGGACTTTCGCCGGAATTCCACGATCTACCTGATGCTGCTGCCGGTTGTGGCGTTTTATGCCGTGTTTCATTACGGACCGTTATACGGCCTGCAGATTGCGTTCAAGAACTTCTCCGCAGGGCTCGGCATCTGGAATAGCCCATGGGTCGGCTTTCAACATTTCAGCGATTTTTTTAACGGATTTTTCTTTGAACGGGTCGTTTCCAATACGATTATCCTTGGCGCGTACGATCTTATCTTCGTATTTCCCGCCTCCATCGTGCTGGCCTTGATGCTGAACGAGGTGCGACATCGGATCTTTAAGCGGACCGTACAATCCATTACGTATATTCCCCATTTCATTTCCGTTGTCGTTGTTGTCGGGATGCTGGTGGATTTTTTGGCGGTGGACGGCCTGATCAACCATATCATCACGTACTTCGGCGGCAAGCCGATTTCGTTCATGCGGCTGCCGGAATGGTTCCGCACCATCTATACCTCGTCCGCCATCTGGCAAGGGATTGGCTGGGGCTCCATCATTTATCTGGCAGCCATCTCGAATATCGATCCGTCCCTGTATGAGGCGGCGAAGGTGGACGGTGCCGGCCGCTGGAAGCAGATGCTTCAAATTACGCTTCCGGGCATCCTGCCGACCGTGATCATTCTGCTTATCTTGCGGATCGGTTCCTTTATGGCGCTGCAGGATGAGAAGATCCTGATCATGTACAACCCGGTCATCTACGAGACGGCAGACGTGATCGGGACTTATGTCTACCGCAAGGGGATACTGGAAGCAAGCTACAGCTTCAGCGCCGCTGTCGGCATGTTCAATTCCTTGATTAACTTTGCGCTGCTCATTGGAGCCAATTATCTCAGCAAGCGGTTTACCGACACGAAGCTGTGGTAGAGAGGGGGATCTCATGCGAACTACTAGATCGGTCAGTGAAGTCCTGTTTGATTCTGCGAATGTCATTCTATTGTGTTTGTTATCGATCATAACGTTATACCCGTTTCTCTACGTATTGTTTGCTTCGATCAGCACGCCGGCCGAATTCGTTCAGCACCGGGGCATCCTGCTGTGGCCCAAGGGTTTCTCGCTGGATTCCTATCGGATGGTATTCGAGAACCCGAATATCATCCGAAGTTACCTGAACACGATATTTTATGTGGTCGTCGGCACGACGCTGAACATTCTCATGACGGCTCTCGGAGCCTATGGCTTATCCAGGAAAAACGTGATGTGGAAAGGCGCCATCATGATGCTGATCGTGATGACGATGTTTTTTGACGGCGGGCTCATCCCGAAATACCTGCTCGTGAAAAATATGGGTTTGCTTGATACGTACTGGGCATTGATTATTCCAAGCGCCATGACGACATGGAACTTGATTATTATGCGAACGGCATTTCAAGGGGTACCCGATGCGCTCGAGGAATCCGCGCGGATCGACGGAGCCACCGACTGGACCATTCTGTTCCGGATCATCATCCCGTTATCGCTGCCGGTCATTGCGGTCATGGTGCTCTTTTACGGGGTGTGGCATTGGAATAAATGGTTTGATGCCCTCATCTATTTAAGGGACCGGGACTTGTTTCCGCTGCAGCTGATCCTGCGCGAGATTCTGATCCAGAACGATACCAGCAGCATGATGACCTCGGTAGGAGGGGGAGATCGGATGCCGGTTGGCGAAACGATTAAGTATGCAACGATTATGGTGGCGACGCTGCCGATCTTGTTTCTGTATCCGTTCTTGCAGAAATATTTCGTGAAGGGCGTCATGATCGGCGCCATCAAAGAATAGGAGGTATGTGAACCATGTGGGAACAGGCCATCATGGATGCGGTAGAAAAGACCAAGAGGAACATCGGTTTATATCCGATGAAATTCCCTCACATCACGGCGGAGAAGCGATACGAGTGGGGAGAAAGCAATGACTGGATTGAAGGATTCTACACCGGGATGATCTGGCTGTGTTATGAATATACGAAGGACCCGTTGTTTAAGGATACGGCAATCGCTCAATTGGAGGATTACAAGGCGCGGCTGGAAGAGAAGCGGCATCTGGATCATCATGATATCGGATTTCTGTACCTGCCCTCCGCATTGGCCGCGTGGATCGTGGAAGAACATGAAGAGGGCAAACAGCTGGCGCTAAAAGCAGCCGACCATCTGATGCTGCGCTGGCGGGAAGAGGGTCAGTATATTCAGGCCTGGGGCCGGAAGGGCGACGAGAAGAACGGCGGCCGTATTATCATCGACTGCATGATGAACATACCGCTGCTGTGTTGGGCGTATGACCAAACAGGCGACGAACGCTACAAACGCGTGGCCGTCGCGCACGCGGAGAAGAGCCGCCGTTATTTAATGCGAGGGGATGATTCTTCATACCATACCTTCTACTTCCAGCCGTCGGACGGGAAGCCCATCGGCGGTGGGACGCACCAAGGATATCACGACGGCTCCACCTGGACGCGCGGGCAAGCATGGGCCGTTTACGGATTTGCGCTTTCCTACCGTTATACCCGTGATCCGAAATATTTGGATACCGCCGTGCGAGCCGCCCGCTATTTTATCGAGCATTTGCCGGAAGACCATGTCGCCTATTGGGATTTTGACGTTCCGATCGAAGCGGGTACACCTCGCGACAGCTCCGCTTCCGCCATCGCCGCATGCGGGATGCTGGAGATCTTGGAGCACCTGGAAGAGGAAGATGGCAATAAAGGGCTATTGACAGACGCCGTAGAGAAGTCCATGATCTCCCTTGTAAACCGTTATTCCACCATCGGTGAAGCTGCCGAGGAAGGCTTGATCAAGCATGGTTCCTATTACGTCAGAGGCGGGATGGGGCCGGACGATTACATGATCTGGGGGGATTATTATTATCTCGAGGCCTTGCTGCGACTGACCAAAGGGATACCTGGCTATTGGTATGAGAGAGTATAGTAGAACCGGATCCGTGAACTATAACGGGGATGCCGCAATCTGTGCGGCGTTCCCTTTTTTGTGTAAAATAGGATAGGACATTGTTCACAATATACTCATTAGCATTGATGGAACGTCTTTGTTATGATGGGGAAGATTCAAATTTAAGATAAATGGTTTGGAGGAGATAGGCATGTTGAAACATGTGAAAACTTCGGTTCTGCTGACCTTGGGTCTGCTGCTTGTACTGGTGTTCCCAACAGCAACGTGGGCGCATTCCAAGCTGGAATCCAGTACGCCCGCCGCGGACGCCAAGATCACGGAAAGCGTGAAGGAAGTCAATCTGTCATTCAATGAAAATATCGATGAAAATTTAAGCACCCTCAAGGTGAAGAATGCGCAAGGCGAAGCGGTAGAAGTATCGGAAGTCAAGGTTAACCAGAACACCATGGCTGGAACGCTGGCAGCACCGCTTCCATCCGGTTCTTACACGGTGGAATGGAAGATCGTTGGCGGAGATGGACATCCCGTTGACGGAACGTATGCTTTCGAAGTCGATGCACCGGAAGCGGAAGCTGCTCCTGAGACTCCTGCCGACACCGAAGAAACGCCTGCGGATACAGGAAATACACCGGATGAAACAGCACCGGCGGATGATACAGCCGCAGGCAACGCAGATCAGACGGCGGATACGAATCAGCAGGCGGAGAACACGCCGGCTAATGACACATCCGAAGGAAACGGGTCGACCGTGTGGATCGTCATTATCGTCATCGTGGCCGTTGTCGCAGGATACTTTGGCATTAAAGCATCCCGGAAGAGAAAGTAATGTCTTATTATTGGTTAAGCGAGCCGTTTTTATATTTAGCATACGCCATTCTGGCCGGGATCACGGTGCTGTCCCTGGTACCGAAGGCTTATAAGCCGGATATTTCGGTACCAGCCTGGCTCGGGCCAGCGGCGGGGGCAGCCATCATCCTATTCGGATTTGTGCCGCTGCTGCAAATCATCATGTTCTTCAAGGATGATATCGGATTCTGGCAGTCCTTTAACAGCATCATGTTCAAATTCAGCGAGGGCGAGCGTTATGCCTGGATACTGGTTCTTTCGATCCTATTGGGGGTACTGACCCTGATCGTCCGCCGGAAACCCGGCTCTCCCTTACGCTGGCTTATGCCCGCTGTTCTGTTGGGCATTGCCGTCGCCATGTCTTCGTTCAACCACGCTGCATCCCTGTTCGATGGCGCTGGACAGCTTGCTTTCTTCGGCCATTTCACGGTGATGGCCATATGGACGGGAACGCTGCTGCTTACAGGATGGTTCAGCACGGAACATGATCGCTGGAGTACGTTTCTCCGATGGTTCCATCCAGTAGCCATCGCCTGCGTCATCCTTGTCATCGGATCGGGTCTGTTCCTGATGACGGCCGTGACGCCGGAACCCGTAAACAGCTGGACGCTGTCCTACGGTCAAGCCCTGCTGGTCAAGCATATTCTCATTCTGCCGCTGCTGGTGTTCGCGTTCGTTAACGGTTATCTCGTCAAGCGCAAGCTGCGCAGGGATACAAGCTATCGACCTGCGGCATGGGCACGAAGCGAGGGAATCCTGATTTGGCTGATTTATATCGTCACCGGCTACATGAACCAGCAGCCGGCGCCGCACGAGGTCGTGGATACATTGGCGTCATATGGTCCTGCAGCAACGTTTGTTTGGTTCCATCCCGGGTTTACGATCGGTGAATTGGCCTTTACTTGGAGCTGGATCGGGATACTCTGCCTGTGCCTTGGGCTTGGTCTCCTCTGGAATGTCGTGAACGTATTTCGCAGGAACCGGGCAGCAGCCGTCGGGCTGTTAAGCGGGATAGGCGCCGTTGTGCTGATTTATTGCGGTCTGATGTTCTCGGTTACCGCCGTTTAATTTGTTTTTAAGTGAAAGGTCCTTGCTGTTTAGTCAGCAGGGCCTTTTTTTGGTATGGGAGCAATGATTGATGGCTGGATAAAGATGGTATACTTGGGTTGAAGATCGAACATGCACCGACTCTTGAACTGGGGTGAAGTTATGATATGGAAAAAGTGAAATTTATACGCTTAGCATCTCTTCCGGATGCATCCGTACTGGCTCGATTAAACGAGGAGTTTAATGGGGATGAGATGCCGCTAGGGGAAGTTGAACATAGTTTGCAACAAGCGGATGAGATCGTGGCCATAGCTTATTTTGGTGATGATCCTGTAGGATTTGCCTGCGCGCAATTTTTTAAGTCCTTTTGTTACCGGGAGCTTGTCGGCGAGATAACGGAAATGTACATTCAGGAGCGGGCCAGAAGGCAGGGGCTGGCAGGAATGCTGCTCGTTTTTCTGGAGGAACAATTGATCGCTCGCGGAGTGAGAACGGTCAAGGTGCTTACGGGTCATAATAATCACCAAGCCATCGGAGCATATGAGAAATCAGGTTATAAGCGGGAGGATGAAGTGCTTCTGGAGAAAGAGCTGGAGTAACATGACGTGAAAGCATCCAAGATATCAGATAAGGGTCAGCTAATAATGAAGCATATTCAAAAGCATGATGATCCTTATGTAGCTCGGACATCATGCTTTTATTTTTTGCTGGAGAATCCGGTCATTTATCCATGATGCTGCGTTTCTGAGCGATATTGACCCGGCGTGAGTCCCGTGCTTCGCTTGAATACCGAGTTGAAGGAATGCATGTCCTTGTAACCGACCTTTTCGGCGATCATACTGATTTTATCTGCCGTGGTTCTCAGCAGCTCGCGGCTCATTCGAATGCGTACGGTCTGCAGATAATGATGCCAGCTCTGGCCTGTATATCTGCGGAACAATCGCTGAAGATGGCGTTCGCTGAAGCCGCTGATCTGCGCAAGACGCGTCAGCGTGAGCTCATGCATGTATTGTCCCTCCACGTATTGAAGGACATCATGAAAAGAGGGATGCGAAGGCTCCGAGGTCATAGGCTGCGAATGCTCGATGGCCCGGCTGAACTCAATGATCAGCTGTAACAGCAGCGTATGCAAATAGACGGCTGAGCCGCTGATTTGCATGGCATATTGTTCATAGAGGGAGACGAACAGCTTCTCGAAACGGTCATGCCGATCCGTAATGGCGCGGTACCCAAGCGAGCCGTCTTCCATCTGTTTCAATAAGGAGGCTGTCCTCGAATCGGAAGCAAAGGCAATCAGTTTCGGAAGGAGTTTAACGGAGAATATGCAATTGTTCACGATGAGCGGCTTCCCGTTCGAAGAGGTAGGCCGAAATACGTGAGGCATTCCGAGCGGTATATAGAACATATGACCTTTACGAACACGCTGCACCGAGTTCTCCATGTGATGGAAGCCTTCTCCTTCAGCAATATACGTAATTTCCAGAAAATCATGGTTATGGTAAGAACCAGTAAAATTCTCCGCGTTACGATTTACATACATCAGGGTGTCATCCCGAAAAAAATAATCTCCGTAATAGGTTTCCATCGGTCGTTTCATCCTGTTTGCTCCTTTTCATTGATCGAGGATGGATGTCCGTTTTACCGCATTAAATTGTCCGTTATCCCCATCATCCTGCTTGGAGGTTCACTTATAATAATAGTTGAAACAGGCACAGAAATGAAAGCGAATATCAAGCCAAGCGGCTAATTCAAACGGATTGTTGAAGCAGCCTTCTTGAAGTGAACGGAGGAATAAGCATGTTCAGCGTAACGGATGTACGATGCGAATATCTTCATCAACCGATAGGTATCGGAGAGCGAAAGCCGCGCATCAGTTGGAGGTTGGCCTCGGACGAAAGAGCCGTCAGTCAAACCACTTATGAGATAGAGGTTTCCATCGAGAATGAATTTGCCCAGCCCTGCTGGACATCAGGGAAAACAGCCTCGTCGCAGTCGGTTCATGTGGAATTAACGGGGCTGAGCGCAACATCATGTAAGCGCTATTTCTATCGTGTGCGTGCTTGGAACCAGGCCGGAGAAATGACGGAATGGTCAGAGACGGCCTACTGGGAGACAGGAAAGCTGGAAGGAGAGCCATGGGTAGGACAATGGATATCTGCACCACGATCCTTGCTGCCTGCTGACGCCGGTCACCTCCCGCTGCTCCGCAAGAGCTTCAGCTTAAAGTCGCCCATTACGAAAGCAAGAATATATGTCACGGCGCTGGGCCTTTACGAACTTGAGCTTAACGGACAGAGAGTGGGAGATTGTTATTTCACCCCAGGCTGGACGAGTTACGATCATACGATTCAGACGCAGACCTACGACGTAACCGAGATGCTGAAATCTGGCCAAAACGCGATCGGCGCTTGGCTCGGTAACGGTTGGTACAAGGGACAGCTGGGGTGGGAGGATCGGCACGCGATTTATGGAGATCGATTAGCGCTTCTGCTGGAGCTGCATATCACGTATGCTGACGGCAGCGAAGAAGTGATGGCAACCGATTCAAGCTGGCAGTCGGCCAAAGGCCCGATCACCATGTCGGAGCTATATCATGGTGAAACCTATGATGCGCGCCTCGAACTGGAAGGCTTCAGTACGGCAGGTTATAATTCCGATGATTGGCATGGCGTGGAAACGATCGACCACGGTTACGACAAGCTGAAGCCCCAGATCAACGAGCCCGTGAGAGCCGTTCAAACGGTGCGGCCCGTGGAATGTCTGACCACGCCCAAAGGTGAAACCGTCATCGACTTCGGGCAGAATTTGGTAGGCTGGGTCCGATTTAGCGTGACCGGTGCGGAGGGCATAACGGTGACGCTGCAGCATGCGGAAATACTGGATGCCGAGGGCAACTTTTATACGGAGAATCTCCGAACCGCTAAACAAACGATTCAATACACGTTAAAAGGCGGCGGAAACGAAATCCACGAGCCTCATTTTACGTTCCAAGGGTTCCGATACGTGCGTTTAGACGGTTTCACGGAAGAGCAGCTGGACCTCCGGCATTTCGAAGCGGTCGTGCTCCATTCGGATTTCGAAGAAACCGGAACCTTTCAATGCTCGGATCCCATGGTGAATCAATTGCAGAGCAATATTCGATGGGGACTGAAGGGGAATTTCCTCGACGTGCCCACGGACTGCCCGCAGCGCGACGAGCGGCTTGGCTGGACCGGCGATGCGCAGATGTTCATCGGGACGGCGGCCTATCTTGCCAACATTGCGCCTTTCTTCACGAAATGGCTGTCGGACCTGGCCGCGGAACAGCGCGATGACGGAGCGGTTCCATTCGTTGTTCCGCATGTGCTCGGCGATGAAGCCTATGCTTCGGCCGCCTGGGGAGATGCAGCGGTCATTTGCCCGTGGACGGTGTACGTCAATTTTGGCGATCGACGGATATTGGAGCGTCAATACGAGAGCATGAAGCGCTGGGTCTCCTACATTCAAGCTCAAGGGGAGCATGAATATCTGTGGAATACCGGCTTCCATTTCGGCGATTGGCTGGGACTGGATGCGAAATCCGGGGACTATGTGGGGGCTACTGAACGGGACTTTATCGCTTCGGCGTTTTATGGTTATTCGGTGGAACTGCTTAGAAAAACGGCGGTCGTATTGGGACGAGAACAAGATGCTGCCCTGTATGCCGAGCTTAAAGAAAAGGTTGTCGCTGCATTCCGTAACGAATTCGTGACCCCGTCCGGAAGGCTAGCGGCGTCGACGCAGACCGCGCACGTACTTGCGCTTATGTTCGGACTGCTGGATGAGGCGGCGGAAAAACGCGCGGCGGACCGTCTTTATGCATTGCTGGAGGAGAGCCGGTTTCATTTAACGACCGGTTTTGTGGGCACACCTTATATCAATCATGTGTTAAGCCGGCACGGCATGCACGATGCGGCGTATAAGCTGCTGCTGCAGCAGGACTATCCTTCATGGCTGTATCCGGTGACGAAAGGCGCCACGACGATATGGGAGCATTGGGACGGCATCAAGGAAGACGGCAGCTTCTGGAGCCGCGACATGAATTCATTCAATCATTATGCATACGGAGCCATCGGCGAATGGCTGTATCGTTCGGTTGCAGGCATACAGACCGTGGAGGATGCGCCGGGATATAAACATATCCGGTTTGCGCCTGTACCGGGCGAAGGCCTGACATGGGCGGAAGGCAAAATCGATACGATGTATGGAACCGTCCGGTCATGCTGGCGGATGGAAGATGATGGCGAGTTTCAGTTGGAAGTGTGCATTCCGCCTAATACGACTGCTGAAATTTGCCTGCCGGGTGTTTTTGACGTTTCAAACGTTATGGAAGGCAGCACGATCCCTCTAAACGAAGCAAAGGGGATCCATTCCGCAGTTGATGGCGAAGCGGGTGTTGTGATTCAAGCGGGCTCGGGGGAGTATACGTTCCGTTATGTATACAACAATCCTAAAGCGAAGTAAGGCATGATAGCAGGAGACCAAAGTTCTTTATCGCGATGGACGCGGTAAGGAACTTTTTTTTCGTATCCAGGCACATTTCTGGGCGAATGCACATACGATACAAAGTGATCTTAAGGAAGCGAGGGGAACTCTGTGGCAGTCATCAAAGCGAACTCGAATGATGTGGATCTTCTGGCAAGATTGATCCGCGCAGAGGCAGAAGGCGAAGGTGAGCAGGGCATGCTCATGGTAGGGAATGTCGGGGTGAACCGGATACTGGGTAACTGCCTGGATTTTCGAAACATCCGCAACATGAACGATATGGTTTTTCAGAGCCCGGGTGGTTTTGAAGCAACACAGAAAGGCTATTTTTATCAACGGGCCAGGGATCGGGATCGTCAGCTAGCCCAAAGGGTCATTAATGGGGAACGCATATGGCCGGCTAGCAACGCGCTATGGTTCTTCCGCCCGGCAGGGGACTGCCCGGCAACCTGGTACAATCAGCAGAACACAGGCCGATTCAAGGCACACTGCTTCTTCACCCCGACATATGCCGATTGCCCGTCCGTTTTTTGATTCATGTTATACAACCGCTTCGGCGGGAGTTATAAATTAAAGGAGGAAATTACTTATGTACAATCAAGGTGTGCCGCCTGTGAACTTCATGAATGGAGTCCGTTATCCGGGAGTGCCGAACCGCGGGACCGCTGGCTATACGGCAAACGTTCCACCGCAGGTGCCCAGCGGAAGCCCAATGACGCCGGGAGGCACCGTTGTTCCGGCACCGCCGCAATTTGAACAATCTTACGTGGAGAATATCCTTCGATTGAACCTTGGGAAGCAGGCAACGTTTTACATGACGTATGAAAACAATTCGCAATGGAATGCCAAGGTGTTTACGGGCATTATCGAAGCCGCCGGTCGCGATCATATCGTCATCAGCGAACGGACGACAGGGCGCCGGATCATCCTGCTGATGGTGAACCTGGACTATGTCGTGTTTGACGAGCCGCTCAATTATCAATATCCGGGCGTAATCGGAAATCCGCCTCCAACGGCAAGATAAACCTATATTTGCGAATGCCCCAATAACCTTCGTTTACACCGATGTGAAACGGAGGTTATTTCATTTGGCCTTGGCAGAATATTCAATAGCATGCGTTTTTCTAACGCCACTGCGCGCGGCCGCATCGTATTATTTTAACATTTTGAATGTTTATTCATAGAATCGTTCAATTCATCGGAAAACGAGTGTTAAAGGCTGAGAATCAAATTAAAGCTCATAACAACGATGATTAATGTCATAAGACAACGTTTGACTGTGTATCGTAGTACTATATAATTACTTATATAGCTTGAATAAGTCGGAATAAGACAAGGAGATGAGACCATTGGGAAGTTGATGCGTAGTCCGAACACGCTGTTATGCTTGATGGCACCACACATTTTTAATAACCGAAGGAGGTGTTCCTATTCGTCATAGCATGCTGTATGGCGGGTAGGAGATCGATTGAGTGACCCCTTACCGAGTTTGATAAGTTTAACCTTGGTATTGATTCTCGTCCTATTAAACGGATTTTTTGTATCGGCTGAATTGGCTTTTGTTAAAGTGAAGAGCAGCCGGATTGACGCTCTGGTTGAAGAAGGACATAGACGTGCACAATTTGCGCAGAACATACTGAAGAACCTGGACGGATATATATCCGCGTGCCAGTTTGGCATTACCATCGTGTCCATCGGCCTTGGCTGGATCGGCGAGAGAACGATTTCCGCCATGATTACGCCTTGGTTCAACGGAATAGGGTGGAGCAACACAGCCGTTCATGCGGTGTCCTTGGTATTAGCCTTCATCTTGATCGCACTCATGCATATCGTATTCGGTGCATTAGCGCCTAAGACGGTGGCCGTACGCAAGGCGGAACAAATCACGCTGCTGTCCGCAGGCCCGCTGCGGGTATTTTACACCATCATGTTCCCGTTTATCTGGTTTGCCAATGGGCTTTCCAATAACGTTCTCCGCATATTCCGGATGAAGCCGGTGGTTGAACGCAATGTTCATACCGAGGAAGAACTGCGGGATATGATGAAAGAGAGCAGCGAGAGCGGTTTGATGGATAGCACGGAGATGACACTGGTAGACAACATTTTTGAATTTGCCGATACGACGGCAAGGGAGATCATGATCCCCCGTACAGAAATGATCTGCTTATACAACAATCTTTCATTGGAAGAAAATCTGAAGATTGCAAGCGAGGGCATGCGAACCCGTTATCCGATCTGCGACGAAGACAAGGATCATATCATTGGCTTTATTCACATTAAAGATCTGATGCGCGGCTTTGCTGGCGACCAGCTTTCCCTGATTCGCCCGATCATTGCTGTTCCTGAGTCGATCAAGATCAGTGAACTGCTGCGAAGAATGCAGCGTAGCAAGACGCAAATCGCCATTCTTATCGATGAATACGGCGGGACTTCGGGACTCGTGACCCTGGAGGACATAATGGAAGAAATCGTCGGTGAAATTCAAGACGAGTTTGACGAAGAGCGTCCTGGCATTGAAAAGGTGGGGGAGGATGAATACTCCATTGATGGATTGATGCTGATCGATGAAATCAATGACCAATTTGGTCTGAATGTGGATACAGAAGATTACGATACCATCGGTGGATGGCTGTCTGCGCGCCTTGAGGTGCTGCTTCCGCACAAAGGCCAGTCTGTTATATACGAAGACTGTCGCTTTGTGATCGAGGAGACCGAGAATAAACGCATCTCCCGGATACGCCTGATCAGGCAAGAGCAGCAGTTGATACAGGAAGAAGCGGGCGCGTAAACTGGATATTAGAAGAAGCGGCGACATTTTATGTCGCTGCTTCTTTTTATTTGCAGAAAAGTTTCAAAAATTATATCAAACCGTGAAAAATTAGAAACTTTTACGCTACTACAACGTGTTAAAATATGGATGTTCCTATCATATTGAAAGAAAGGTGATATTATGTCGAAAGTACGCAGTCCAAAACGTATAGCTTCAGCACTTGCAGTCAGTGTTTTATTAAGTTTATCCCTGGCAGGAGGGGCTTACGCGGACTCCGCTGCAGACATTGCACCCGGTGCTTTGACGACTCCGCCTCCGGTTGAAATGAATTTGAATTCTTCCATCAGCCTCTTAGCGAATAAATATCTGATCAACTACTATTCTACGATTAGTAAGGCAAGCGGTACCCAAGTGAGCATCAACGGATTTACCGGCGCTGGACAAGCCGTAGATAGCATCGGCATTAATTATGTTCTACAGCGCTGGACAGGGTCGGCTTGGGTGGATGCTGGCAGTGCATATGAAAACGGAACCAACAAGCTTTCGCTTAGCGGCACCAAAAATTTCAACGTTCAGGCAGGCTACTATTACCGTGGCAAAACCATTCATTGGATTAATGAGAACGGTACATATGAGGAAGGGACTTATTATACGAACTCGATATTAGTAGAGCAGTAATTTCGATAGGTTATAACAAAGAAGGACACTTTATGCAAGTGTCCTTCTTTGTGTGTGCAGGTATGGTTTTAGTGTATGCTGTTGGCGATTTTAATGAATTCTTCTCGAGAAAACAATCCGCTAATATTCACCAATATTTTGTCATTGTCATGCAAAAAGCGGAGGTTGGTTTCAGTCAGGTAGGCTACGGCTCCAGATTTCAGCTTCAGCGTCTCGGTAACCTTTCCTCCAAGGCCGATGGACCGTTCTGCCGTCATGTCGATTAAATCGATGTAGAATACCTTTTCATCCGCATTCTTGTAGTGAAGATGAAGATCCAGGATCGGCGCGTTCTCGCTTTCCGCGATTCCCGTCGCCTCATAGAACTCAAAGCCTGGCGGAATATAGCCGACTTCAGGTATCTTGAATAATACGCGCTTTTGCGATTCGATTAAGGATTCGTCGGAATCCGTAAAGGGAACGTCTTCGGTTTCCACCAATTCAGCGGGCGGTACTTGATCGGCGTTATCTGGCGTAGGGCTTATATCCGGCGGAGGGGCAGTAAGGGCCTTGCTGGGATCGACGGGCTCTTTCTTGCCGAATATCTGGCCCGTAATGCCATTGCCCCAATCCACGATTTGCTGATAGATTGGCGATACGGCTTGCGTGACGGTAGGCTGGGAGAACACGAATGCCCCGAATGCCATGGAAGCTGCGATAATACCGGCCAACTGAAATCTGCGGCGTCGCTGTTTCCGATTGTTAAGTTTCTCGACCTGCAGCTTGACTTGCTGCCAGGATTGTCGCTTGGATTCGTCGTCAGTAGGGAGTGAGGAACGTGAAGCTGCACGATCAAAGGCTTCATCAAAGGCCTCATCAAACCAATCATCGTATTTTTCGTTGCTCATCCAATTCACCCCACTCTCTATACAGCATTTTCTTAACGGATTCCCTGGCCCGGAACAAACGCTGCTTCACGATCTCTTCGCGAGTATTCAGCAGCTCCGCGATTTCCCTGTAGGTCAGGCTGTGCTTCCAACGATACTCAATCAATAGCTTGTATTCAGGCTTCAATTGGTCGAGGTACTGCCCGATCGATTCCTCCAGCAAATTCGATTCCACCTGGTGTTCGACGTTCGTGGAAGAAACTACCACGTCCTCTTCATTAATAAAAACACTATCGACATCCACTTGGTTACGGTATTTTTTATTTTTTCTTAAATAATTCATGGTTGAGTTTTTCGCGACGACACGGAGCCAGCCCCGCATCTTGCTTTCCGTTTCGAACTTCGGCTTGCTTGTGATCACTTTGATAAAGGACTCCTGAATGATATCCTCAACAGCAGCATGATCCCGTACGACATACAGTATTTGCCCATAAACGAGGTCATAAAATTCATAATAGATTTCTTCCTGAATAGGTTCGCTCAGATCAGCGAAATCTGCTGCAAGGAGGAGCTGTAATCGGTTGGACACGCGATAATCCCCTCTCTGGTGTAACCATCCTATTTCTCTCATCATTTTACAACATATCGGGTAAAAAAGCCCTACAAATTCTAGTAACAGCCGACTCTGGAGATCCTAGGCATCCCGGCTTATCCTATTGAATTCATGGTATTGGGCCCGCTTTTCGCCTCTGTTATCGGCAAGCCAATGAGCTGCGCCCATCTCTTCATCATATGCTCGGCCATCAATGGGTATTAATCGAATCTGGGATTGACTCGGCAAGAGAAAGGGCGGGGATGGACCAGATAAAAACAGGGCAGCCTCTGAGAATCAGGCTGCCCTGTTGATCGTTCTTAATCGAATGCTGAGTTGCTAGTCATGGTAACGGGAAATATGGCGATTATGCCCAGTTACCATCGATGAAGACCGGCTCTTCCTTGCCATCATGCGTGATTCCCGTAATCTGAAGCTCCTTGGAGCCCATCATGAAGTCGACGTGCGTAATGCTGGTGTTCAGGCCGCTTGCCTGGAGCTGTTCGGACGTCATGGTCTTGCCGCCTTCTAGGTTGAAGGCATATGCGCTCCCGATGGCCAGGTGACAGGATGCATTTTCATCAAACAGCGTATTGTAATACAGGATGCCGCTTTCCGAGATCGGGGAGCGATGGGGGACAAGAGCCACCTCGCCCAGATAATGCGACCCTTCGTCCATGGAGATCAGTCGGGTTAAAGTATCCTGGCCTTGTTCGGCGGAAAAATCGACGATGCGCCCGTTCTCGAACGTAATCGAGAAATTGTCGATGATGTTGCCGCCGTAGCTCAAAGGCTTCGTGCTGCGTACGGTGCCGTTGACGCCGGTTTTGAGAGGGGCGGTGAATACTTCCTCCGTCGGGATGTTGGCAACGAAGCGCTCGCCTTTTTCGTTGTGGCTGCCCGCCTGGGCCCATATATGACCCTCCGGCAGCTCGATTGTCAGATCCGTTCCAGGTGAAGTGAACCGGAGCTTGTGATATTTCTTGGCATTGAGTTCATCCGATTTGCGCTGAAGGGTATGGATATGCTCCTCCCACGCCCCAATAGGATCTTCCAGGTCCGCGCGAACCGCGTGGAAAATCGCGTCCCACATTTTGTCCACCTGCTGGTCGGCAGGAACGTCAGGAAACACCTTGGAAGCCCAATCGGGGGAAGCGTACGCAATGCCGGTCCAGCTCATTTTGTCGGCCTGCTGGTATTGCCGGTATTTCGACATGGCTGCGCCATATGTACGTTGATAATTGGATATACGCTCGGGATCGACTCCTTTTAACAGGTCGGGGTTCGAGGAGAGGATCGTCAAGAAAGCGGCTCCTTGTTCGGCAAGTTCGGTTACTTCCTCTGCGTAATAAGTCGGCGGTTCCAAAAAAACTTCGTCAGGCGCCAGATCGTACCGAATCCGATTCACGATCTCGTCACTGTAATTGACTTTCACTTGCTTGGCACCCGTTTCGTAGGCTTTCTTCACGATCAGGCGCACCAGCGGCGCCGCATCGATCATGGCGTTAACCACCAGCGTTTGTCCCGGCTGCACGTTGGCGCCGACCTTGACGGCTAGCTCCGCATAGCGTTCCAATTTTTGTTCAAAGCTGGACATGACAGACCCTCCATTTCTTATATGCTGCCTCATAGCAACTTCAAGCGTTGTTTAGATTATCGCACAATTTTTAAGTTTGTAAATCAACCTCGGGTCAATTAAAGTCCGAAAAAGTTCAAGAAAGCAGCTACTTCGCGAGAAATAGCTGCTTACGCTGCATCTTATTCTTAAAATGCCCAGTTTCCTTTCAGGAATACGGGTTCTTCCTTGCCATCTGCCGTCACGCCGTAAATATCCATGTCGCCGGATCCGATCATGAAGTCGACATGGGTTACGCTCGTATTGAGGCCGCTCTGAATCAGCTGTTCCTGATTCATGTCCTTGCCGCCCTCGAGACAGAAAGCATAAGCGCTGCCGAGCGCCAGATGGTTGGAGGCATTCTCGTCAAACAACGTGTTGTAATACAGGATGTTCGACTCCGAGATCGGAGATTGATGTGGCACAAGCGCCACTTCACCAAGGTAACGGGCACCTTCATCCATGTTCAAAAGACGCTCCAAAGTCTCATACCCTTGCTCCGCCTTGAAGCTGACCACCTTGCCTTCTGCAAAAGTAAGGGAGAAGTTGTTTATGATGTTACCGGCATAACTTAATGGCTTCGTACTATGTACGGTCCCGTTGACGCCTGTTTTGAGAGGGGCGGTAAAGACTTCCTCTGTCGGCATGTTAGCCACGAAGGAGTGTCCTCTTTCGTTGATGCTATCGCCTTGTGCCCAAATGTGCCCTTCCGGCAGCTCGATGGTAAGATCGGTTCCCGGCGCAACATAGTGGAGCTTCTTGTATTTCTTGGCGTTCAGCACGGAGGATTTGGCTTCAAGCACTTCGAGATGTTGGTTCCAGGCCTCTACCGGGTTCTCCTGGTCCACACGTACGGTGTGGAAAATCGCTTCCCACAATTTGCCGACCTGCTCGGATTCCGGAACATCCGGGAATACCTTCGCGGCCCACGCAGCCGAAGGAACTGCGACCAGGCACCAGCTGAACTTGTCGGACTGCTGATAGGCACGGTATTGCTTCAATGCTTCGCCGCGCGCCTTGTAGAAGTTTCCGATGCGCTCGGAATCGATGCCGCTGAGCAGATCGGGGTTCTCGGCCAGCACGTGCAGAACGGCTGCACCGTTCTCGACCAGCTCCGTCATTTCTCCGGCATACCATTTTGGCGCTTCGGTAAACACGTCATCCGCAGCTTTTTCGAATTGAAGCCTTGTTATCGTTTCGTCGGTCCACAGGATCTTAACGAGGCGGGCCCCCGCTTCGTATGCCTTCTTCGCGATCAAGCGGGTAAACTCGGCGGAATCGACAGGAGCATGGACCACCAGCGTTTGCCCTTCCTGTATGTTGACTCCAACCTTTACGGCCAACTCGGCATATTTGTCCAGGTATGTATTGAAATCGGACATTTGGAACCCTCCAATGCAATTATTAATGTAACACCCCATATTATACTAGATCGAGCTGTATAAGAAAAACCATAATCAGCGATCAAGAAAAGTGATATACTGAGTCTTGTGAGTGCTTTACAACGTAACGAAGGAGCGTGAAAACGTGTCACAAGTCCGAATCGAGCGTGCGGATATGAAGCGGGATGATGCCGATCAATTCGTGGGATATACCGTATTTTCTATAGATGGACATGCCTCATCCTACGAGATCACCTTCCTGAGCAAGAACGGCCGGGATTGGGATTACAGTTTGAACTTTGCCGGCGAGCCGGGAATCGAGGAGCAGTTTCTCCAGATAGACGAGCGGATCGAAAACGATGACGAGCTGTTTGACGATTTGCTGGATGCAGCCATTGATGCCAGCGAATTCGGGGAATCAGAGGCGGACTAAAGAAACGTATTTAAGAAACAAACCGTACACCTCTCTTGGATCGAGGCGTACGGTTTGTTTACATGCGGCAATGAGCGGGCCGGAAAGCTTATCCGATTGTGATTCGTCCTTCGGGATGGCGGTACAGCTCCTTGTTATTCTTGCGGCTAAGCGCGTAGGCAAGCGTTAGCGGTCCCAGCCGGCCGAGGAACATGAGCATGGCAATGGTTACCTTGCCAACCCCGGAGAGCTCGGTGGTAAGACCCATGGATAACCCGGCCGTGCCGAAGGCGGATACGGCTTCAAACAGAATCCTTAAGAATTCGCCTGACTCCGTAACGGACAGGAACATCGAGGCGCCTACCAATAGCAGCAGCGATAGAATCGTCAGCGTAATGGAGCGGTAAACCAGGGCTTGGGAGATGCGGTTGCGATAGAGCACCACATCGCGTTTTCCCTGAATCATCGTGACGACGGCACCGATCAGCACGGCGAAGGTAGTCACCTTGATGCCGCCTCCGGTCGATCCGGGCGCTGCCCCGATGAACATCAGGAGAATCATGAAGAACTGGGACGATTGCTCAAGACTCGCAATGTCCAAGGTGCTGACGCCACCCGAACGAGGAGTGATCGATTGGAATATGGAAGCCATGATCTTTACCGGATACGAAAGAGGCCCCAAGGTTTTGGGATTGCTGTGCTCCAGGATAAAGATCATGACGGCCCCGATCACGATTAACAGGGACGTCACCGTCAAGACAACCTTGGAATGAAGCGAAAGCTTTTTGCATTTCGGATACTCGATGAGATCAAAAATAACGATGAAGCCGATGCCTCCAAGGAAAATCAGGAACATCAGGATAATATTCACGATAGGATCCGCTACATAGGTGGCAAACCCTGAGAAGGGTCCGTGAATTTGGCCAAAGAGATCAAAGCCTGCATTGTTAAAGATGGAGATGCTCTGGAATATGCCGAAGTACGCCGCATCGGAAAGCGGCATGATGGCAGAGAACCTGAGCGTCAACAGCAAGGCGCCCGCGCCTTCTATGATCAGCGTGTAGACCAGCACTCTTCGGATGAGATCCACGATGCCTTGTATTTGGTATTGTCCCATCGCTTCCTGAAGGATCATGCGCTCCCGGAGCGAGATTCTGCGGTTGAACATCAATGCAATCCAGGTGGCCGAGGTCATAAACCCCAAGCCGCCAAGCTGAACCAGCATAAGCATGACAATTTGTCCAAATATCGACCAGTGGGTGCCCGTATCCACGACGGTTAATCCCGTCACGCTAATGGCTGACACCGCCGTGAAGAGAGCATCAACCAGCGGAGTCGAAGTCCCGTCGGCGGTAGCGATAGGGAGCTTAAGCAGAAAAGTTCCGATCAGTGTGATCGATGCGAAACCGATCGCCAAGAATTTAGGAGGCGTCATTTGATTGCGTAGGTCTTTCTTTTTCATGCCGATTATCCTTTACCGAAAGTTTAATTTTGAAATCAATCTCTAATATAACACGAAAGGTGAATCATTTAACCATCATGAATTCGAACCGAGCACCGATTCCCGTTTTTATCCCGTTATTTATAGGGATTATAGCCATATCCTTTTCATCGATTTTCGTAAAATGGTCCGGCAGTCCCGTTTCCATTCAGGCCATGTACCGATTGGTGATCACGTTTCTGATCATGCTCCCGTTCGCGGGAAAATACGTGCCGGTTATCCGATCGCTGAAGCGCTCCGAAGTGCTTCTGCTGATTCTGTCCGGTGCGATGCTGGCCCTGCATTTTTTGTTATGGATGGGTTCCCTGAAGTGGACGAGCGTAGCCAGTTCTACGATCATCCTGGCCCTTCAGCCGGTATTCGTCATGATCGGCGCCTACATCTGGTTTAAGGAGAAAACGTCGCTGGCGGCCATAGGAGGTATGGCCATCGCCTTTCTCGGCGTGTTCCTTCTCATTGGCAGCAGCGGCTTCAGCGGGAGCAAGGGACATCTGACCGGCGATATCATGTCTTTGCTGGGGACGGCCGCGGTGGCCGTCCATATGCTGCTCGGACAACTGCTGCTCAGACGGCTGCCGTCATTCCTGTACAGCTGGCTGGTTTTTGCGGTAGCTGCTGCCGTATTGGCGGTATATAACGTGGGCATGCAGATTCCGCTGGCCGGTTATTCCGCTCGCGAGTGGGGGATATTCACATTGTTGGCCGTAGTCCCCACGGTATTCGGTCATCTGTTATTCAATTGGCTGATGAAGTATGCGACTGCCTCCACCGTGTCGATGAGCGTTCTCGGAGAGCCGGTTGGAGCGAGTCTGCTGGCTTTTCTCCTGCTGAATGAGTCGATGAATTCGCTGCAAGCCGCAGGCGGAGCGCTGGTGCTGTTAGGGCTGGTATTGTTCTTGAAAGTCGGCAGAAGCAAAAAGCAGCCGGTGGACGTCCAGCCTGAAGCGCTGGGCTGATCCCGCATTATTTTGCCTGATGGACTAGTTCCCGCAAAATTAGCGTACACTGAGCATTGAAAAGCCAAATTATTACAATTATGGAATGAAGGCTTAGAGCGGGGGAGGCGCGTGAGTGAAAGCAGTCACTTATCAAGGCAGACATCGGATCAAAGTGAAGGAAATGAAAGACGCCGTTCTTCGGCACAGCGACGATATCTTGATTCGAGTCACCACCACGGCGATCTGCGGATCTGATTTGCATATATATAACGGCGAGCTGAGGCAGCTTAACGATAATTACATTATCGGACATGAGCCCATGGGGGTCGTTGTGGATGCAGGGCCGGAAGTAAGCAGGGTCAAAGTGGGCGATCGCGTAATCATTCCTTTTATCGTGTCCTGCGGCAAGTGTGTCTTCTGCCAGAATCAAATGGAGAGCCAATGCGATTATGCGAACGAAGCAAAGGATACCGGCGGTTTTTTTGGATACAGCGACGCGTACGGCGGCTTTCAAGGCGCGCAGGCGGAGCTGCTCCGGGTACCTTATGGTAATGTCATGCCTTTTATCATTCCGGAGGATGCCGAGATGGAGGATGAAAAGCTGCTCATGCTGTCCGATGCGCTGCCAACCGCGATCTGGAGCGTGGAGAACGGAGGAGTTAAGCCCGGCGATGTCGTCATTGTCCTCGGGTGCGGCCCGATAGGCTTGTTAACGCAGAAGTTTGCATGGCTGAAAGGAGCGAAGCGGGTCATCGCCATCGACCATGTGGACTACAGGCTGGCGCATGCCAGCCGCACCAATTATGTGGAAACCTACAACTTCGAGAAGATACCCGAGATCGAGAACTATATCCTTGAGATAACCAAGGGCGGCGCCGACGTGGTCATCGATTGCGTGGGCCTGGATGCCAAACGGACCGGCATCGAGATGCTGGGCAGCATGCTGAAGCTTCAGGGGGGCTCCTTGGGGGCTTTTCGCATGGCTGCGAGAATGGTGCGCAAATACGGGACCATCCAGCTCACGGGCGTATATGGGCTTATCTACAATGCATTTCCGCTAGGCGAACTGTTTGAACGCAATATTACGTTAAAAATGGGTCTTGCCCCGGTCATTCATTACATGCCCCGCCTGTATCAAATGTTGAAAGAGGGGACGGTGGATCCTTCGGATATCATTACCCACCGGTTTCCGATGGAGAAGGCTGCCCTTGGCTATGATATTTTCAATGAGAGGAAGGATGGCTGTATCAAAGTCATCCTGAAGCCTTAGGCCCACGGCGATCCAATTAAAACGAGGAGCGTTTCGGAAGATGAGCAGCACGTCCGGAACGCTTTTTTATTTGTATGGAAAAAAACGATCCCTGGCGTTGACAAGCCAGCAAGAAGTATTCATAGTAATGAAAAATAGAATTGTAGAGGGAGAGAGGAATCGAACACAGATGAGCACCAAGTCAGAACGGCTTCCCGCCGATATCGAGGGAAACCAGGCCAATTCCTATCTTCAAGGATTCAAGGATTGCATACCAACACTGCTGGGATACCTGAGCATCGGTTTTGCGGCAGGCGTCGTCGAGCGTACCGCAGGTTTCAGCCTGCTCGAGATTGCGCTCCTTTCGCTGCTGCTCTATGCGGGCTCCGGACAATTCATAGCCGCGGGGATGGTAGCCGCCGCAAGCCCGGTCTTATCCATTATTGTCACGATATTTTTCGTAAATGCCAGGCACCTGCTGTTAAGCGCGGCGATTGCACCGTATTTTAAAGGGTTGTCCTCGGGAAAAAGCTTCTTCATCGGTTCCCTGCTAACCGACGAAACATTTGGTGTGGCGGCAGCCAAGGCGGCCGAGCAGAAGAGGCTGGGTTACCGGTGGATGGTGGGACTGAATATCACAGCGTATCTGTTCTGGTGTGCAGCGAACGTTGCGGGAGGTCTTGTCGGAGCGTGGATACCGGAGCCGGAGAAGTTTGGCCTTGACTTTGCATTGCCTGGCATGTTTATCGGATTGCTGGCCCTGCAATGGATCAGCCGAAAGAAGTATAAACTGGACTTCATGGTGATTATGGTTGCCGCCGTTTCGGTAATTGCGATCAGTACGATCATGCCGGGAAGCGCAGCGGTCATCGCTGCGATTATGGTTGCGGCTACAGCAGGGATGGTGATCGAACGATGGAAATAAGATGGCATATTGCCATACTGATTATCGGATGCGCTGTCGTCACCCTGATTCCAAGGGTTCTGCCGCTAATGATTCTGAGCAAGCTCCGCATTCCGGAATTGATGATCCGTTGGCTGGATCATGTGCCGATCGCGGTCATGGCGGCGCTATTAGCACAGGAGCTGCTCGTTAGTGACGGACGCGTGGATCCGGGGGGCCATACACTGGAACTGATAGCGGCTGTCCCTGCTTTCCTAACCGCATTTCTTACGAAAAGCCTGTTTGCCACCGTCATTGTCGGGATCCTAACCTTGGTGGGGCTCCGCTTGTTGATCTGACCAAACGAAGCGTTATGCATGAGATGGTTATCGTAGCCCTGACCGGAACGCTTACAAACAGCCGTATTTCTTGTCATGACAAGGAATACGGCTGTTTTATGTTCATTTGCTAGGGGCACTTTGGGAAACTAGTGTGCCAAGCCAGTGACGGTAGGTTTCTTCCATGCCTTCTTCCAGGCTGAACAACGGACTCCACCGCAGCCGCTCCCGAGTCCTTTCATTATTCAGGCAGCTGTGCCGAATATCGCCGATCTTCGCGGGCAGATAATCGACATCGATGCGGTCTGGGTGCAGCCGGCTGATGAGATCGACGAGTGTATTGACGGAATGGTCGGTGCCGGTACTAACATGAAGCACACTTTGATCACCATGAAGGATGGAGGCAAGGTTGGCATCAACCACATCTTTGACATAAATGAAATCCCGGGTCTGCAGACCATCGCCGTATATTGGGAGCGGCCCGCCTTGATACAGGCGTTCGCCGAAGACCGCCACGACACCGCCTTCTCCCTTCGCGGTCTGACCCGGCCCGTAGACGTTACCATAACGAAGAATGGTGTATTGCAGGCCGAAGAAGCGGTGATAGAGACGGATATATTGTTCGCCTGCTACTTTCGATAGCGCATAGAAGGAGACCGGGTTAACCGGATCGTCTTCCGTTAGCTGAGATCTCTCGAGGTCTCCATACACACCGGCTGTCGAAGCAAACACGATCTTTCGAACGCCAGCCTTACGGCAAGCGTCCAGTATGTTTATCGTGCCCATGACATTGGCATCCGCATCAAGCCGAGGTTCCTGGATCGATCGCTGCACATCGGCCTGTGCGGCCAAATGAAAGACGACATCGGGCTTCAGCACCGAGATGTATGCCGTTGTCTGCTGACTGTTAACGTCAGCTACATGTAAAATCGCCTCACTGTGAAGGCGACCTGGATCTCCGGTTGTCAGGTTATCAATTACATGGACTTCATAGCCTTGATTAACGAGTCCGTTCACCAGGTGGGAGCCGATGAAGCCTGCTCCGCCGGTTACAACCATCTTCATGCATAAACCCTCCAGCCTTTGATTGGGATGCATTATCCTACGTGGTACGGATGGATCATGCATTGGACACTTGACGGGGGAGCGAAGGAATGGGCGGATTAGATCGGAGTTTACATTCCTGTTATAATGGAAGCTGCAAATTAACATTACTTTTACAAAAGAGGGAATGGGAAATGGAACGCTACCTTGAACAAAGGTTGAAATTATGTGTACTCGTTTTTTTGACGCTCTTAGTCAAGCTGATCCTTCTAAGAGTGTTTCTGTTTAATGGGATTGCATGGGGGAAGGTGCTTACCGATGCACTGTCGCTCCTCGCCCTGATTAGCTTTCTGGAGCTGCTCCTGCCGGTCAGAGGGAAAAAGACGGTCTATGTGATCCTAAATGTCGTCTTATCTTTCATCATGTTTGCATCGGCTGTTTATAACGTTCATTTTGGGTCCATACCGACGTATACCGCGCTTGCGGGTATCGGTCAAGTAAATCAGGTACGGGCCAGCATTACGGCTTTGCTAGAGCCGGAGCATTTTCTATTCTTCCTGGACCTGCTGCTCCTGCTGGTCATATGGGCGGTCCGGAAAATACGTTCTCGCTCCCAAAGGGGCTTGCATTTCGGTGGAGCTCGTTCCGGATATTCCGTAACCTACTCACGCAGGCCTGGTCTGATGTGGCGTACTTCCATGACCGTTGTTCTTATCGTAGCGGTTGTTCTGTCCGGACTGATCATTCGCAAAGAGTGGGGAATCGAGAATGAAATCGTGCGGGCGGAGCAAATGGGGTTCATGAACTACCAGGTGTCTGCTGTCGTGCGTAACTCGCAGGAGAAACGTGCGCTGGCCGAGGGAAGTCTGCAGGACACCATCCTGCGGTCCCAGCAGCTGCTGGCGACGTATCCTTACGTCAAGGAAGCACAGGATAAGCCGGACTATTTCGGCGATGCAAAAGGCAAAAATCTGATCATCGTCCAGATGGAGTCCTTGCAGAACTTCCCGGTGGGCCAATCCCTGAACGGCCAGGAACTGACTCCGGTGATGAACGAGCTTGCGGAAGGCGGCCTGTATTTCCCCCACGTCTTCCAACAGATCGGCCAAGGCAATACATCGGATGCCGAATTTGCGGTGAATACCTCGATCTATCCGACAGGAACGGTTGCCATGTCCACCGGTTTCGGAAATAAGGAGCTGCCGGGCCTTCCGCGGCTCTTGAACAAGCATGGCTATGCAACCGGCACATTCCACGTGAATGACGTGAAGTTCTGGGATCGCAGCAAGATGTACCCGGCCCTTGATTTTCAGCATTATTACGACAAGCCGTATTTTACGAATGATAACTTCAATGAATTCGGTCCTTCCGATGAAGAGCTGTTCCGAGTCGGCGTAGACAAGCTGCTGGAGAACCAACAGCAGAATAAACCTACCTATGCCCACTACATCACGGTCTCCAATCATTCTCCGTACCATGTAAAGGATGAATTCGCGAAGATCACCTTGCCGGCCGAGCTGGAAGGGACCCATTTGGGAAACTATCTGAAGTCGGTGAACTATTCCGATTATGCGCTGGGAACGCTGGTAGACCGCCTGAAGCAGAACGGGCTGTGGGATGAAACCGTCCTGGTCGTATATGGAGATCACTTCGGCATCAATCCGGCAGAAGCGAACGCGGAGATGATCTCGTCAACGCTGGGCATTCCTTACCATGAGCGCGTCAGTCGATTTAACATTCCGCTCATCATTCATGTTCCCGGCATGAAGGAAGGGAAGGTCGTTGAGCAGGTGGGGGGACAGGTGGATATTCTGCCTACCGTCGCAAACCTTCTGGGAGTCTCGCTCGATGAGGAGGGGTTTAACGCGTTCGGGCATGACCTGCTTAACGTAGACCGCAACGTTATAGGAATGAGGTATTATTTGCCGACGGGATCTTTCTTTAATAACGACATTCTGTTCGTGCCTGGAGACGGGTTTGAGGACGGTACCGCAGTGTCCCTGAAGACGCTTGAGCCCGTAACGGATTTCGAAAAATACCGCAGCGATTACGACTATATATTGCAGCTGATGAAAATGTCCGATGAGTACGTGAAAATGCTGCCCAAGCGGGCACCGTAAAGCCAACAATTCGTTAAATAGGAAAGGGATTGTTTCATTAAGCCGGATCCGGCTTTGATGAAGCAGTCCCTATTTTTTTCGCGGAGGCTTCAATGGAGGATTGCCTCACTTTCGTGGCCTGTGCTATTATTATCCATATTGTTAACCTGTATATCGTTAAAAAAGGTTGACAATCAGAATGGAGAGGGAGATTTTGAATATGACAACACAAACCCATTACGATTGGTTGAAGCTGGCGGATCGGGTCGTGAAAGGACATGAAGTGACCCCGGCCGAAGCCTTGGCGGTTCTGAACAGCGAGGACGGGGAGCTTCTGAACATTATGCAGGCCGCCTACCACATCCGTCGCGAGTATTATGGAAACAAGGTCAAGCTGAACATGATCGTGAACGCGAAATCCGGTCTGTGTCCTGAGGATTGCGGATATTGCTCCCAGTCCATCGTGTCGGAAGCGCCCATCGAAAAATACGCATGGCTGACCAAGGACAAAATTCTGGAAGGCGCGCGAGAGTCGATTCGCCGTAAAGCGGGCACCTATTGCATCGTTGCATCCGGACGCCGCCCTTCCAATCGGGAAATTGATCATGTAGCCGAAGCGGTGAAGGAGATTACCCGGACGACCGATCTGAAGGTGTGCTGTTGCCTGGGCTTCTTGAATGAGGAACATGCGCGCAAGCTTGCCGATGCCGGGGTCCATCGATACAACCATAATCTGAATACTTCCAAAGATAATTACGGGCATATTACGACTACGCATACATACGATGACCGGCTGGACACGGTGAAGCAGGCAAGCTCTTCCGGAATGTCCCCTTGCTCTGGAGCCATTTTCGGAATGGGGGAGAGTTTGGAAGAACGTGTGGAGATTGCGTTTGCCCTGAAATCGCTTGGAGCGGATTCGATTCCATGCAATTTTTTGAATGCGATCGAGGGAACCCCTCTGGAAGGTCGCAAGGAATTGACACCGATCATGTGTTTGAAGATTCTTGCCATGATGCGGTTTGTTAACCCGACGAAAGAGATACGGATTGCAGGGGGGCGGGAAGTGAACCTGCGATCCCTTCAACCCCTTGGACTGTACGCGGCGAACTCCATATTCATCGGCGATTATTTAACGACAGAAGGCCAGGCTCATACGGCCGACTGGGGATTGATTGAAGACCTAGGGTTTGAAATTGAAGAAAACGCGCTGTCATGATGTATTGACAATTAGGTGCGGAGCACATACTATATACCCGTAGGGGTAGGATTGGCGATTTGTTAAGCCCGTGATCTTACCGCCATGCCTCATGCTGAAACACATGATATTGATGGGGGAATGCTTCGTGCTGATTGCATCTGCCGCACTGATAATCTTTATATCCGGTCTCTACTACCGGAGGTATGTACCTATAACAGGTTTGCGCTTCATGAAGTGCAGTGATCTTCGTCTGGCACAGAAGGAATGCCCGAATCTGAAAGTGCTTGATGTACGCGATGTGTCCGAATTTATGGAATGTCCGAGGAAAGAGACCATAAACATCTCGCTTGGAAGGTTGCCGTATGTGTGGGAGAAGGAGCTCAAGCCCGATGATTCCGTAGTCATCGTAACGCCCAAGCGCTCGGATGGAATCCTGGCTGCGCGCAAGCTGAAGAAGGCCGGCTTTACTTCGCTTTTTTATTTGCAGGAGGATTGCGCTGCCTGCAATTCCGTGCAGCGTGCATCGATGAATTGATCCCAATCTGATCAGCAGGTTCATGCTGGTCGGATTTTTTTTTGCTAAAGTTGAACGCTTTAACGGTTTGACATTGATAATCGTTATCATTTAGAATGATATATAGTTCGTTTAATCAGGCGGATTTTCGCTAAGGGAGTGTTTATGGATATGTTGATCGAGACTAAAACGATTATTGTTAAAGCAGGCACCTCCAACCTGGTCGTGGAACGTTTCAGCAAGCCCGGACCCATCGAAGAAATTGAAGGATTTATCGATCTGAACGTTCTTGTGAAGAATGCGAAACGTACCGACGAAACGGAAGAAGTTATCGTGATGATCCGCTGGGAGTCGAAAGAAGCGTGGAAACGCTGGGAAACCAGTCCTGCGCACATCCAAGGACATCGCGACAACCGCGGAAAGCCGCAGCCTGAGCATGTTATTAGTTCCAGCCACGGCATGTACGAGGTCATGGCATCCAAAGGGCCGAGACCGGTTCAACAGGCATAATCATTTTCTATATTCCAGAAGAAGCGGCTGCTGCAGCCGCTTCTTCTTTTTTAGTTTCCTTGTTGATTCTGAGGGGCTGACAGGGGTTAAAACGACGGAATTAAGGGAACCGTAAAGGGATGAAAGGCAAGAACAACTAATCATTCCACCTTCTGCTGGGAGGAAGTTAACCATGTATCATCTGTACAGCCATAACGATTTAGATGGCGTCGGCTGCGGCATCATCGCCAAATGCGCCTTCGGTGAAGGAATCGATGTCCGTTACAACTCCATTCACGGATTGAATCAACAAGTTGCAAGGTATTTGAACCGGACCTCCGTACAGGAGAATCCATACGATATGCTGTTCATTACGGATTTGTCGGTCTCTCCTGACATCGAGAAGGATTTGAACGTGTTTGTCGAAGAGGGGGGACAGGTGCAGCTTATCGATCACCATAAAACAGCCCTTCACCTCAATGAACACAGCTGGGGACAAGTGGATGTGACGCATCGGGACGGCCGCTTGGCATCGGCAACCTCGCTGTTCTATGAATATTTAATCGAGCATGGACATCTCGGCAGAAGCGAAGCGCTGGACGAATTCGTTGAGCTGGTGCGCCTCTATGATACATGGGAATGGGAAGAGAGCGGCAAGATCGAGGCTAAGCGCTTGAATGACTTATTCTACATGTTGTCCCTGGACGAATTCGAGAGCAAGATGTCTGAGCGCCTCCGGGAATCGCACGAGGGCTTCTTCTTTGATGAATTTGAACAGAAAATCCTGGACTTGGAAGAGAATAAAATCGAGCGTTACATTCGTCGCAAGCAGCGAGAACTCATTCAAACCTTCGTCGAGGAGCATTGCGTCGGCATCGTTTACGCCGAATCCTATCATTCCGAGCTTGCCAGCGAGCTGGGAACGAGCTATCCCCATCTTGACTACATCGCCATCCTGAACATGGGTGGAAGAAAAATGAGCCTTCGAACCATTCATGATCATGTGGACGTGTCCGAAGTGGCGATGCGGTATGGCGGTGGCGGCCATGCCAAAGCTGCCGGGTGCACCATAACAGAGGATGTGTATCAATTGTTTGCGGCGGACTCGTTTGAGCTGGAACCGATCCGCTTCGATGCATCGCGTAATCAGTTTAATATCAAAGGAAGCGAGTCCGGCGTGCTGTACGAAAGCTGGGGCGAGGATTTGCTGTTTGTTTACGCCTATGCCGGGGAATGGGTGATCGAGTGGAATGGAGAACCTCTCCCATTCCGGTTCAGGTCGTTCGAGGAAGCAGAGCGGCATATGAAGCGTCAGTACGGGGTCTGGTTGTCCCGGGATGACGTATTTGTGAAGATGCTGAAGGAACAATGGATCCGAAACCGTACCCATGAGCGTCCTGGCTTGCCGCCGGATATGGATGAGGAGAAATTAATGGAAGATCTGTAGACGGATCAGCAGGAAGAATGATCTCGCACGATGCGCTGTATTGTGAAGACAGGAGGAATATTCGGTGAAAAAAATGATCGCCGGTTGGGCCCTTGCCCTGCTGACGGCAGGTATCCTCGCTTGGAGTCAAACGCAGAGCCATTCCGAGCCCTCCATTCCCTCGGCGGTTCACAGCAAAGAACTGCTGAAGGATGTTCCCGTACCTTGGTCCGCCACAAAAAACACGATTCGGTTGAATACATCCGATCCAGTAAGTGCAGCCGTACTGACTTCCAAGACGCTGTGGCAGTCCACGAACGTGCACAGCCGTCCACAGACCGTGATCCTCGTGGACTCGGCTCAATGGCCGATCGCGGCTGTCAGCGTCGATCTGACGCAGCTTAGCAAGGGGCCTTTACTCTTCGTTGAAGAAGGGGGAATCCCGAAGGAAACCTTGGAAGAGCTGAGACGGCTGAAGCCGAGGGGAGCGGAGCACAACAAGGGGATTGAGATTATTACCGTCGGCCCGATCTCGGATCAGGTGATGAAGGAGCTGAACGGACTTGAATACAAGGCCGATCACATTCCTGCCGGGGAAGCCGCGGAAGCGGCAGCAGCAATTGATGCCTATGCTTCCAGGGTAAACGGTTCAGTACCGACCTCGGTTATAGTCGGATCGATGGAACGGCCCGACTATACGCTGCCCGCGGTAAGCTGGATTGCCCATATGCCGGAAACGATGCTGTACGTCAGCGAGAAGGACGTGCCCGAAGAGACGGCGCAGGCCCTAAGGCAGCGTAACGGGAAGGCGAATATCTACGTCATCGGACCTGAAAAGGTGGTGTCCCAGGCCGTTGAAGACGAGCTGCGGCAATATGGGAAGGTAACGCGTATAGCCGGGGACGATCCATATGAGAATGCCATTCATTTTGCCCAGTATCATGATCCCGGGACGGGTTTTGGCTGGGGAGTACAATCGCCAGGCTACAGTTTCTCCTTCTCGAGGCCGGACTCGCCGACATTGTCCATTGCGGCCGCTCCATTGTCCCATATGGGTAAACACGCCCCTTTATTGTTTACGGAGCGCGACGGAGTGCCACGCTCGATTACGAAGTATGTTGACTCGATCAGGCAACAGAGTGACGCCTCCAAGGTGGAAACTCCCTATAATCATGCCTGGATCATCGGAGATGAACAGACCCTGACCACCAAGCTCCAGAGTGAGATTGATGAAATTCTGGATACGCCTGCAGGACATGATTAAGGGAGCCGCGAATGGCATTGGCAGATGAAGCTGCATATGGAATTGCATATGGAACTGCATATGGAATGCAAAAAGAAACCGTTCCTCGTAATTGGCGGGCCGCACGTCCGTAGATCCGAGAAACGGATCTTTTTGCATGTTTGGAGTATGATGGGGGAATGATTCGCATGCAGCACCTTCAATAGAAAAAAGAGGGCATCCCTCGAGATCTAAGATCTCTTGGGACGCCCTCTTTGATATTGGTGATATGTTCGTGATAGCGAACAATGATCGTCGGTACACGTTCACCCCAGATTTTCGCGAGACTTAAGCGTACCAGCCCCATATGAAGATGAACAGCGTTCCGAAGATGGTAACCAGCCCTACGAACAGGGCGAACGCAATGTTGATATAGACGGACTTTTTGTCTTCGCTTTCCCCGACGTGCATGAACAGCATGAGCTGAACGGCAGCCTGCAGGATCGCGGTGACCAGCAGAACGGCCACTTTCGAAGCTGCCGGCATATCCAGCAGAACGACGAGCGCGACAGCTGAAAGGACGAGGGACGATATATAACCCGCTACATGCTTAATTGGAAACAGCTGTTTTAACATGTCACATCAGTCCTTTCAGATACACGAAGCTGAAAATGAAGATCCACACAACGTCCAGGAAGTGCCAGTAGAGCGAGAAGATGAAGGACTTGTTGGCTGTGGAATGATCCAGTCCATGCTTTTTAAGTTGAATCAGAATGGCTGTTCCCCACAGGAGACCGAAGGTAACGTGAGCTCCGTGCGTGCCAAGCAATGTGAACAAGCTGGAGGAGAAGGCGCTGGTTGAGAGCGTTACTCCTTCATGAACATAGGTGAAGAATTCAAAGATCTCGATCCCGAGGAATCCCGCACCCAGCAGCAGGGTGATGACCATGAAGATCATCATCTGCTTTTTCAGGCCCAGACGCATCGCATGAACAGCCAAACCGATGGTGAAGCTGCTCGTTAAGAGCAGGAACGTCTCAAGCAGGACCGGCGTAATTTCAAAGATTTCCGCTCCGCTCGGACCGCTGGCAAAGCGGTTCACGAGAACGAAGTAGACGGTAAACAAGGTAGCAAAGAGCGCAATTTCAGCTCCGAGGAACAGCCAGAAGCCGAATATACGATTGCGGTTTTCCTCTGTTCCATATTCCAGCGGCTGAGTGGCATCTATTTTCATACCGTATCACCCCGCAGTTTCTGTTCGGTTTGAACAATCTCTTCAACCGGAATGTAATACCCGTGATCACGGTCGAAGGACATGGTAGCCATAATAATCAATACCGCGATACCGGCAACGATGGATGGAATCCACCAGCTGAATACCAGGAAGAAGCCCAGGAAGAAGAAGGCGATGCCCAGTATAAACGGTTTTCCGGTGTTGCTTGGCATGTGAATCTTCGTGATTTTCTCGTCCGAAAGCGGCTCGTTGTTTTTCTTGGAGAACCAGAAGGCGTCACGGCCTTTGACTTTCGGCGTTACCGCAAAGTTGTAAACAGGAACCGGACTTGGCGTCGACCATTCCAGCGAGCGTGCATCCCATGGATCTCCTGTTTTGTCGCGCGGCTCGTAACGTGTACTCCAGTAAATGTTGTACACCAGAAGGATGAATCCGATCGCCAGGCCGACCGCGCCGACCATCGACAGCATATTCAGCGGACCAAAGCCGGTTTCGGCCGAATACGTGTACGTACGGCGGGTCATCCCCATAAGTCCCAGGAAGAACATTGGGAAGAACGTAACGTTAAATGAGATGGCAATGAACCAGAATGCGATTTTGCCAAGCTTTTCGTTCAGACGGAAGCCGAACACTTTAGGGAACCAGTAATGGAAACCCGCAATGACGGCGAATACGGCGCCTGGAATGAGCACATAGTGGAAGTGGGCAACCAGGAACATCGTATTGTGATACTGATAGTCGGCACTGGCCATCGCCAGCATGACGCCGGTTACGCCGCCGATCGTAAAGATCGGAATAAAGGCAAGCGAGTAGAGCATCGGCGTCGTAAAGCTGATTCGGCCCTTGCGAAGCGTAAAGAGCCAGTTGAATATTTTGATCCCGGTCGGTACGGCAATTGCCATCGTCGTGATGGAGAAGAAACCGTTGACCATGGCCCCTTGACCCATCGTGTAGAAATGGTGAGCCCATACCAGGAAGGACAATCCGGAAATAATCGCCATACTCAATACCATGGAGCTGTAACCGTACAGGTTCTTTTTGGAGAAGGCTGAGATGATTTCGCTGAAAATACCGAATGCCGGCAGAATAACGATATATACCTCAGGGTGACCCCATACCCAGAACAGGTTGGCCCAGAGCATATCCATGCCCCCGTTGGCCATCGTGAAGAATTGCGAGCCGAAGATGCGGTCGAACATCATAAGCAGAAGCGCAATCGTAAGCACAGGGAAAGCAAAGATAATGATGACGCAAGTGATCAATACCGACCAGGTAAACATTGGCATGCGCATCAGGGTCATACCCGGAGCACGCATTTTCAGGATCGTTACGATAAAGTTAAGGCCCGTCAGCAACGTACCAATCCCTGAAATCTGAAGCGATAGAGAGTAGTAGTTGTTGCCGACCGTCGGACTGAATTCGATACTGGCCAGCGGGAAGTAAGCGGACCAGCCGGCATCAGGCGAACCTCCGATAACGAAGGAAATGTTGAACAGCATCGCTCCGGCGAAGAACAGCCAGAAGCTGATGGCGTTCAGTTTAGGGAATGCAACGTCACGGGCACCGATCTGGAGCGGAACGATGACGTTCATCAGACCGAAGATAAACGGCATGGCCATAAAGAGGATCATGATGACCCCGTGAGTCGTGAATACTTCATTATAATGCTGACCGGTCAGAAACTTCATCTCCGGTGCGGCGGTCTGCGCGCGCATCATGATCGCGTCGACGCCCCCGCGGAACAGCATGATCAATGCACAGATGATGTACATGACACCAATTCTTTTGTGATCCACGGTCGTCAGCCATTCCCGCCACATATATCCCCACTTCTTGTAATAGGTCAAGCCGAAGAGGATTGCGAGCGAGACGAGCACGATACTCACCATGGCGCCGTAAATTAACGGATCACCGGTAACGAAAAATTCGTCCCATTTCATAAAGGCCTAGCTCCTTTCTGGATGTATGAAGTAGATCGGGTGAACAACGTTTCACTCACCGATTTAATGTCCATCATGTTGATGATTTGGGCTTTCTTCAGCCGGGAAGTTCGGCAGCGGTTCGTTTGGATCCACGTTCGTTTCGCTGTCAAATTCCGTTTCTTCCGTTGTTGCAGGATCCGGGTGGACGTCTTTATGGTCCTGATGCTCCTCATTGCCGTTGACGTCACCGCCATGGTGATGGTCTTCGGATGGCGGCGGACTGAATTCCAGATGCGTGTTGGAGAAGGTCATTCGTCCGACGTGTGCGGTGTCCAGAAGCTTCTTGAACTCATCTTCCTTCAGTTCAGGCGCGGTATCCTTTACATCCTTAACCCACTCATCATACTCGGCAGAGGTCATGGCAAGGGCTTCAAACTCCATATGGGCAAAGCCTTCGCCGTTGAAGTTCGCGTTACGGCCCATCATCGAACCCGGTACGTCGGCAACCATGTTCAGCTTGGTGATCATGTCGCTCATCGCGTACTTCTGTCCGTGAAGCTGAGGGATCCAGAAGCTTGTGATCGGACCGAACGAATACAGTCGGAACTCGATCGGACGATGGGTCGGAATGTTAACGTAATTGACGGTTTCGATTCCTTCTTCCGGATAGCTGAAATGCCATTTCCAGTTCGAAGAGGAAGCATAAATGACCAGAGGCTCTTGGTTCTCGTAGCCTTCAGGCACGTTTTCGACGGCCACCGTCGTTTTGACGGTTACGACCGAGAGCACGGCAACGATCAGGATCGGAATGGCAGTCCACAGAATTTCCAGCCATTTGTTGCCCTCTTCATGAGGCGGTTCATAACCTTCGTTGGATTTCTTGGCTCGATATTTCGTGAGCATGTAGATATAGAGCGCGTAAACTACCGCTAGGATTCCGACCATCATGAGAATGGAGAATATGATTGTATCGGATAGGGTTCTGGCAGCCGGTCCTTTCGGATCTAATACCGTGAGCGAGCTGCAGCCCGATAAGAGCAAGGTAAAGCATAAAAACAATGCAAATAACGGCCCTCTTTTGTTCATGATGTACCCCTTTCTTTGAAACGTTCGTTCGATTCAATGTTACTGACACATCTATAGTAGAAAGTTCCGGTCGGCTTTGCAAAACACATAAACTTGTATAAATAACAGATAAATCCATATTCGTGTCAATGTATGTAATTTTATGTGTTCAATTTGTTACAAAAGGGGAGGGTTGTGAGCGAGATCATTGTAGTGGCGCGGTTTAGAGGCAGTTCATACTTTGTTCAAACATTCACGAGAGTTACCAGTTTCGTCACAATTCCGGGCCTGTTTTTTACTGCTTTCGGCTCCTTAACCTGCCGAATAAATCCCAGTACTGATAAGGGTTTAGACTTGCAAGTATAATTTTTCACAATAAAATCGAAGCCGTTTTTTATTTCCAGTTCACTTATTTAACCTAAAGGCTCGAAGAGGCCTGTGATATGATATAACTAAAAATTGGAACGGGATATTTTGCTGGGAAATGTGAAACGCTTGACAGGAAAGAGAGGGGAGCCGGTGCGGTCGTTCTGGATATGGTTTTTATTTCTTGTTTTGAGCTGGCTGTGCGCCTTCGTCCCTGTGCTGCAGCATGTTGATCCGGATCAATTGCCTTGGCGATTGGGAAGCAGCGCTATTTTTATCACGGGCTTCTTTTTGGCGCCGTTATTCCGCGTGAGGCCTGCAATGCTATTTGTCACACATCTCGCTGCGCTGATCTCGCCGTGAAGCTGGTCCCTGAAGATTATCGCATCGTAGCCGACAATGGATAACCCATACGTCCAGCTAGATGATCAGCATCTCCGTACGATTTATGAAAGAGAGTTATAAACGATAACGTGATGGCGCGCTAAATCGCGCTGAATAAAGAAAGGCTAATCCAGAGGGGGGACGGCATTCCTCGGAATAGCCCTTTGCTTTTGCTGTTTACAACACATGGAGGCGAATAAGCTCCGCAAGCCGGATAAGTCCCTTCTCCAGTTGATCGTATGCGGCGTATGCATACGATAGCCGCAGATGCTGCTGGTCGTTACGGTCATAAATAGTTCCGGGATTGAGCAGCAGGCCTTCCTTCAACGCCTGCTCGAATAACGGAAGAATGGAGATCGGCTTTGCGATGCGGAGCCAAACATAAAATCCGCCTTGGGGTTTATTCCAGTGGGCAATATCTTGAAAATATCGTTCCAGCAACGACAGCGTAAAGTCTCTGCGCTTCATCAGCTCTGCCCGGATCTGAACGAGATGCTTCTCATAGGATCCGCTCGAGAGCCACTCCGCGACAGCATGCTGGGACAGCGAGCTGGAGCCGTAATCGGTCTGCATTTTAATGTCAGACAACCGATCGATAACAGGCTCCGGCCCGACCACCCATCCGATGCGCAGACCGGGCCCGAGGGTTTTGGACATGCTGCCCATATAGAGCACAAGTCCTTGTTTATCCGAAGCTTTCAAAGGGGGCGGAGATGGAGTATCCAGCCATAAATCGCCATACACATCATCCTCGATGACGGGCAATCTTTCTTGGGCACAGATTTGCAGCAGCTCCGTCCTTCTGTCGGAAGACATCATTGTGCCTGTAGGGTTATGAAAGGCAGGGATCGTGTAGAGCAGGGCGGCTCTGTGCTGACGCTTGAGCCTTCCGATAGATTCCGTTCGGATCCCTTTGGCATCCATCGGGATGCCGTGCAATTGCATGCCAGCCGACTGGAATACATGAATCGAGTTCAGGTACGTGGGATTCTCCACCAGGATGGCGGAACCGTGATGCAGCAGCCCCAGGGAAATAAGCTGCAAGCCCTGCAGTCCGCCGGAAACGATAAGAATGGAAGAAGGAGATGCGGATATCCCCTTCTTATTCAAATAATCGCTGATGATTTCCCTTAAGTATAGGCTGCCTTTCGGTTCCGAATATCCCAAAGTGAAACGGCTGGACATACTGCCGTTAAACGTCTCCCGCATTTGGGCGGTCGGAAGGAGCTCAGGCGAAAGCTCGCCAGTACCGAGTCGGATCACATCCGGATCGGTTTCCGCACGGTTGATCTGCTGGATCATATGGATGTTTGGCTGATAGGAGCCGGATTTCACGTATTGATTCCAATCAGGCGGGGGCGCGGCGGCCAATACGCTCCAAGTATTGTTAACAATAACCGTGCCTTGTCCCACCCGGGATTCTATGAAACCGTCAGCCGCAAGCTCACCCAAGGCATAAACGATGGTGCTGCGGTTGACTTGAAATTTGGCGGCAAGCTCCCTCTGCGGGAGAATTCGGGTCCCGACCGGCCATTCCCCGTTCATGATTCTGCTCTTCATGTAATCATAAATTTGCTGATGCAGCGGAATATCGGAAGCTTTATTCAATTTCCATTCTTCTGACATGGCCAACCTGCTTTCTGATGTTTCTAAGAAAATCATGCCCAGTATACATCATTGGTTGGGTCGAATGCCAACCAATTGGTTGGAGACGCAGCCAAGCTCCTCCATTACAATGGTGAAAATATTGACTGGAGGTTTGCTTCATATGATAGCCGTTATACTTCATGGGTTCATTCTGGCTCTCGGGCTTATTCTTCCCTTAGGCGTGCAAAATGTGTTCGTATTTAATCAAGGTGTTGTTCAACCCCGGTTTATTAGGGCGCTGCCTGTCATGATTACCGCATCGTTATGCGATACGCTGCTGATTTCATTGGCGGTATTGGGCGTATCCGTGATCGTTCTGGAATATGAATGGATCAAACTGACGTTATTTACATTGGGAATCTGCTTCCTGGTCTATATGGGAGCGGCGACGTGGAGGAGTAAGCCTTCAGGTCAGGACCCGGAAAGCGCTCGTTCGTTCTCTCCCAAGAAGCAAATCGTATTTGCCATGTCCGTGTCGCTGCTAAATCCGCATGCCGTTCTGGACACGATGGGCGTCATCGGCACGAGCTCGCTTCAATATGAAGGGGCGGACAAAGTGATCTTTACCGTTGTATGCATCGCCGTCTCCTGGTTGTGGTTTCTGGGACTCGGAATTGCCGGCAGGGCCGCGGGAAGGATGGATCCGTCAGGCAGGCTGCTGTCCGCGCTCAACCGAATATCGGCGGTGATTATGTGGGGTACGGCCGCTTATCTCGTGCTTCGATTGGTTCAGACCTAGTGAGGAGAAATGTTGAAGGGACTGAGAATTTATGTTAATTAATGGATGGAAAATGTGGTAAGTTTGTATGTAATCCGGGAATAGGAGGAGGCAATGCGATGAACATTTCGATTGGCGGCTATTCTTTTTATAACACGTTTCTCGACGGCAAAATGGATGTGTTCGGTTATTTGGAGACGGTAAAGTATCGCTACCGAATGGATGCGGTTGATTTGTGGAACGGTTTTTTCATCGATCGAAGCGGCCCCATATACAAGCTTGCCGACGAAAGCTACATACGTAAAATCAGGGAAGCGCTGGATGAGAAGGAGATGAGCGTGGTTAACTTTGCCGTTGACGGGGCTCATCTATGGGATCCCGACCCGGATATGCGGGCGAAGTTGTATGACAATGCGCTTGCCCATCTGGATGCCGCAGAAATTTTGGGGGCCAAAACGGTGCGGATCGACACCGGCGGCGGTTATAAAGAAGCGGAGCCGATGCCGGACGAACAATTCGAATACCTTGTCAAGCGCTATCGGGAATTGGCGGAGCGTGCTGGGGATAACGGCTATACCGTAGGTCCGGAAAACCATATGGGCGCCTCCCTCCTCCCTCGGGAAATGAAGCGGATTGCGGAGGAAGTCCGGCATCCTGCTTTTGGTTTCCTGCTTCACCTAGGAAGATGGAGGGCGGATGAGGCCGAAGGCGACGAGATGGTTGTCCCGTGGACGGTGCATACGCATTTCGATGCGAAGACCGCGGTTCATCCCGATGCGGAGGAGAAGGTGCGCAGCCTGCTCGCCGGGGGCTATCGGGGATATTGGGGCGTCGAATACAACGCGCCGGGCAACCAATACGTGGAGATGGAATGGATCATTGGGAACGTAAAGCGAATTTTGAGTAATGCCAGTCGAGCCAAGCAGAAATGACATGATATTCTTATGGATAAAAAGACGAGGGCCGATTCTCCAGAATCGGTCCTCGTCTGATTTTGCCGGTTGCAGCATAAGAAAACGTTCAACGTCCGTTAGCTGGTCAGCTTAAATTGGCTGTTGTACAACTCGTAGTAGAAGCCGCGCTTGGCCAGCAGCTCTTCATGTGTGCCGCGCTCCGCGATTCCGCCATGATTCATGACAAGAATCTGGTCGGCCTCGCGGATCGTGCTCAGACGATGGGCGATGACAAAGCTGGTCCGGCCTTGCATCAGGGCGCGCATGGCGGTCTGAATATGCATCTCGGTTCGGGTATCGATGCTGCTGGTTGCCTCGTCGAGAATCAGAATAACGGGATCGGCAAGCACGGCCCGAGCAATCGTCAAGAGCTGCCGCTGGCCCTGGCTCAGGTTGCCTCCGCCCGAGAGGAGCTGCGTATCATAGCCATCGGGCAGCTTCATGATGAAGTCATGCGCATTGGCTAGCTTGGCGGCGGTTTCGATCTCTTGGTCCGAGGCATCCAGCCGGCCATAACGAATGTTCTCCCGGATCGATGCCGAGAATACATAAGCATCCTGAAGCACGATCCCCAGCTGACTCCGCAGACTGTCCTTGTCCAGTTGGCGGATATCGCTGCCATCTATGGTGATTACGCCATCATCAATCTCATAGAAACGGGTGAGGAGATTGATAATGGTGGTTTTGCCGGCGCCTGTCGGGCCGACGAGCGCAACGGTCTCACCCGGCCGGGCGGTAAGCGAAACATCCCTCAGAATCGGGACGTCTTTCTTATAACTGAAGGACACATGGTCAAATCGTACCTCGCCATACATATCGTCCGCTTTTTTCGTCTGTTCATTGCCTTGGTATTCGGACTCCGTATCGATTATCTCAAAGACCCGTTCTGCCCCGGCAACCGCGGACTGCACCAGGTTGAACTGGTTCGCCAGATCGTTCAAAGGCCGTTGAAACTGCTTCGAATAATTCAGAAACGCAACGACGACCCCGACGGTTGTGAAATCCTTGAAAGCCATGTAGCCGCCAACCGCTGCAATCAAGGCAAAACTGACGTTATTCAGCACGTTCATAACCGGACCGACCGTGCCCGAATAGATCTGGGCATGGATGCTGGCGTCGGTCAGCTTTTTGTTCATGTCATCAAACTGGGCAGCGGCATGCCGTTCCCGGCGATATACCTGCACGACCTTTTGGCCCGAAACGGTCTCATCAATGAATCCGTTAAGCTCACCCAGCAAGCTTTGCTGCTTGGAAAAATGCTTCCTTGTCCGGCTTGCCACCGTCTTCGTGAACAGCATGACGAGCGGAATGGTCACCATGCTGAGCAGTGTTAGCCACACGTTCAAGTACAGCATGATGGCAAGCGATCCGATCAGGGACAGAACGCTTGAGATGAGCTGGGTTACGCTCTGGTTCAACGTACCGGAGACATTCTCGATATCATTGGTCGTGCGGCTCATCAATTCGCCGTGCGTCTTGCTGTCGAAGAAGCGGAGCGGCAGGACCTGAAGCCTTGCAAAGATATCTCGCCGCATGGCCAGAATGGACAGCTGGGAGACTTTCACCATAACATGCTGCTGAAGCCATGCCGTGAGCGCGGTGCCTGCATAAACGGCAAGAAGTATCGCACATACCCCCATAAGTCCTCTGATGTCTCCCGGGATGATGTAATGATCCACGGCATTCCCCAGCAGATAAGGGGCGATCAGTGAGAGCAGCGTCGTTACAAGCGTGAATACGAAAACAGCCATCATGCCGCCTTTGAACGGACGGATGTAGCTCCATATCCGGCGTATCGTATCCATCGTATGTTTCGGCTTGGCTTTGGCTATCGTCATTCCGCGGATGGCGTTGCCGCCTCGCATGCTAAGGTCCGGTCCGTCCGTTTGATGGGCATGCTTGGAATCCTGATTCGGTTTAGCCATGAGAAGACACCTCCTTGCCGAATTGCGATCGATAAATGTCCTGATATACTTCACAGGAAGCAAGCAGCTCGCTGTGCGTGCCTTTCGCGATCAATTCCCCGTCATCCAGCACCAATATCAGGTCGGCGTCGATCACGGATGAGATCCGCTGGGCGATCATAAGGCAGGTCCGGTCTTTCATCAGACGGGCCAGCGCTTTCCGAAGCCGTGACTCCGTTCCCGTATCGATGGCGCTGGTGCTGTCATCAAGAATCAGAATGGCGGGTCGAAGCAATAATGCCCGCGCAATGGATATACGCTGTTTCTGTCCGCCGGACAGGTTCACGCCGCGTTGTCCAAGCACGGTATCGTAGCCATCCGGCATGGTAGTAATGAAATCATGCGCTTGGGCAGCCTTAGCCGAGGCGATTACTTCTTCATCGGAAGCGTCCGGTTTCCCGTAGCGGATGTTGTCCCTTATAGTGCCTGTAAAAAGGATGGATTCTTGCAGGACGATGCCGATTCGTTCGCGCAAAGCGGACAGCTCCATTCTCCGTACATCGGTTCCGTCGATTCGGATCTGCCCGGAGGTCACATCGTACAGACGGGGGAGCAGGGATACCAAAGAGGTTTTACCCGAACCTGTTGCACCCATAATGGCTACATGCTGTCCTGGTCGGACCTTGAAACTGATGTCGCGCAGTACGGGCTTCTGCATCTCCGAGTTATAGGAAAAAGTAACGCGGTCAAACATGATCTCTCCTTGCTTGTACGCATCGGTTGCCGGATGAACATCGTTCACAATTTCGGATTCTGTACGCATGACCTCCTGAATACGGTCAGCGGAGACCTTGGCCGTAGAAATCCGTACCAGCATCATGGCCACGGAAGAAACCGAGAACAATACCTGCGTGACATAGTTAATAAAGGCTACCAGGCTACCGACCTCAAAGGATCCGCCGATAGCATCCTTCCCGCCAAACCACAGGACGGCCACGATGCTGACATTCAGAATCATGGTCAGGATGGGCATGTTGAGCGCAACGATCCGCTGGGTTTTTACCGAAACTTGCATGAAGTCCTGGTTCGCATCATGAAATCGGTCCTTCTCGTAACCGGCACGCACGAATGCCTTGGAGACCCGGATTCCGGCGAAATTTTCCTTCAGTACCGTATTCACCTTATCGAGTTTCTTCTGAACGGTGGCGAACAAGGGCAGGGTAGCCCGGATCAGGAAAAACATCACGACGAACAGCAACGGAACGGCAATAGCCAGAATGATGGCCAGCTTGGGGCTGATGATCACTGCCATTATCATGCTTCCTATGGCAAGAAACGGTGAGCGTACGAAGATGCGCAGCAGCATCTGTACCATCGTCTGAAGCTGAACGATATCGCTCGTAAGCCGGGTGATGAGCGATCCGGTCGAGATGTCGTCCAGATTGCGGAATGACAGGGTCTGCACCTTGCGGAACAAATCCCGGCGAAGATCGGCGCCAAAACGCTGTGAAGCAATGGAAGAATAAATCGTGCACCCGAGACCTCCAAGCAGCCCGATGGCTGCAGCTCCCAGCATGAGCAGCCCTGTACTGAGGATGTGTGCCGTATCGTTCTGCATGACGCCGCGGTCGATTATGCTGGCCATCAGCATGGGCTGAAGCAGATCCATGGCGACCTCCAGCAGCATCAACAGCGGTGCAAGCAGGGCCGCTGTCCAGTGAGGACGTAAATAACGAAATAGTTTAAGCAAGAATAATGGCACCTTCTTTATTCTTATTAGTCTAAATACCAAGGTAAGCCATGGGCTTCAGCCTTGTCAAAGGGGAAAGAGCGAAAGCCCGGGAGGGATTCGCATCTCTTAAGAAAAACTTTAACTTTTCCCTACTTTTCCTTAAACTATATTCTTTAAGATGGTGGGACAAAGATAGAGGGAGTTGTTGAAATTGAAGAAGTGTTTGATATTGCTCGTGATCTTCCTGTTGGTTGGATGCGAGCCCGCACTAACGGAGACGCCAAACGCGAATGATAACGAAGGAACACATAAGGAACAGGAGATGAACGCTGGCTCCGACGCGCAGGCGAATCCTCAATCAGAATATGATAACGATGGAAATAAAGCGGCTCAAACGGTCTCCGTGACAGATGAACAAGTAACCCAGGGGAATCTGGTTTTGGTCAACAAGGATCACCCGCTGGATCCGGCAGCCGTACCGACGGATATCGTGAATTTGTTTGAGGAACAAGACTTAATGAACGGCTACGTGGTTCTTGACAACACGATCCGTTTATCGCGAAGCGTGGCGGAGCATTTCGGCGATATGATTGAAGCAGCGGGAGAAGACGGGGTCAATCACTTCATGATCAGCAGCGGGTACCGGGATGAGAGCGAACAGGAGGCGTTATATCGCGAAAAAGGCGCCGATTATGCTTTGCCCCCAGGCTACAGCGAACATAACCTCGGATTATCCATGGATATCGGATCCACGCAGAAGGCGATCGATCAATCTCCGGAGGGCAAGTGGCTGAAGAAGCATGCTTGGGCGCATGGATTCATTTTGAGATACCCCCAGGACAAGACGGACATCACAGGGATCCAGTATGAGCCGTGGCATTTTCGTTATGTTGGGCTTCCGCACAGCATGATCATGCATGAGCTGGATTTTACGCTCGAAGAGTACCTGGATTATCTAAAGGAGAAAAAAACCTATATGGCAACCGTAAATGGGAAGGCCTACGAAATTGCGTACGTACCCGTCCAGTCGAAAGAAACGGAAATTGAAGTTCCGGCCGGCAGCGAGTATGAGATATCCGGCAACAACATCGATGGCATGATTGTGACGGTGCAGCTCGGCAAGGATGAGAATGAATGAAGCAAACGCCTAAATGGATGGTATTATTTCTGTATGTGTTGTATGTATATGTACTGGTCAAAATCATTCTGTTCAAATTCGGCGACGTGAACATTTCGTTTCTGTGGCAGCAGCTGCAGCGTTCGATCGATAATCCCGAATATATGCAGAATCGATTGCAATTTGCCAATTTTACGCCTTTTAAGTCCATCCATCAAAATATGAAACGGCTCTCAAGCCCACATGACGTGATCAATCTGTTCGGAAATATCGCGATTTTCATACCCAACGGCATATTCGTCAGTGTATTGCTGAAAAACAAGTGGATGGGTTTGCTTGGCGCTTTCGTGACTTCCTTCGGGCTAAGCCTAGGGCTGGAGTGCTCGCAGATTCTCTTTTCGATGGGAAGCTTTGATGTGGACGATTTAATCCTGAATACGGCCGGCGGGGTGATAGGCTGTTTCATGGTCCTTGTCTTGAAAGTAGCCTTTTCGGGAAAACAATCCCATATTGATGAGGGTAGGGGCAAGAAGGGCAAGCCGTTATCCGGGGTGAAGTAGCAAGTGGCCTCACCTTGAATCTGAAGATGAGTACCGATTTGACGTTGAAGACATATCTATAAAGGCGGTGACCAATAATCGTGAATAAACGCTGGAAAAGGATCTTATTCGGTTCCATCGGTATGGTCTTTGTCATGTTCGTCATAAATATCGCATTATATATCCATTCGATCGGTTGGAATCATATCAAACTGATGTATTCGCTTCATACCACCGACAAATCCGTCGTTAAGATCGATGATCCTTCGAACGGCCATGGACTGTATCTTACGAAGATGAGGCAACCCGCTGAATGGATTAAGGAGCGGATGCAGCGCGAGGATTGGCAATTTGTTATGCAAGAGGGCGCCGGATATTTTTTTGAAAAGGATGACCAGGATGTCGTGGTGACAACCAAAATATGGCCGAATCGTTATTTTGTCAGAATTTCGGTTCAGCATGACGTCGTGAATTTAGCCGACTGATGGCATGGCCGTTATCCCAAATAAAAAAAGCATCGATACGATGCTTTTTTTGTTGCGTGGGTGCCTGCTAATCGACCGCTTCTTTGGCAATATGCCGTGAACCGGTCGCAGCATTAACATGGATCTCACTTCCTCTCACGCCTCGGCCGATCCTGTCTGCGCGCCGGATGGCACGCCGCGGAGCCAGCTGCGCCGCCATTTCAGCTGCATCACAATCGTAAGGGCCAGCGATGCGGCGGCAATGAAGCTCAGAATGATGAACCCGGCGGTGTATGAGCCTGTCGCTTGGTACAATCGTCCCAATATCAGCGGCAGCGCGTAGCCGCCCAAGCCTCCGGCAGCCCCGACAATCCCGGTAACCAGGCCGATCTCGCCGGCAAACCGCTGAGGGACAAGCTGAAATACGGAACCATTCCCCGCGCCCAGGCACATCATGCCGATAAACAGCAGCGTGACGACAAGCCAAAGCGGCGGCAAGAAGGAGACGCCGATCAGCATAATGGCAGCTCCGGCATAGAGAAACATCAGCATTCGCGAGCCGCCGATGCGATCGGCCAGAAAGCCGCCTACAGGACGGAAGAAGCTCCCTGCTATGACGCAGATCGTTGTAATGTCCGCAGCCTGAACCGCGGTAAGTCCATACTGGGCGTTGAAGAAGATCGTTAAATAGTTGGCGAGCCCGACAAAGCCGCCAAACGTCACGCAGTACAGGGCACAGAATACCCAAGCATCGCGCTGTTTAAGCACATTGCCATATTCGGACAGCCGTTTGGGGGCAGGCCGATTCGGACTGTTGCGGGCAAACAGCGAGAAGTAGATAAAGACAAATACAATGGGGATGATGGCAAGTCCGAAGACAATCTCCCAGCTTCCGAAATGCTGCGCCAGCCGGTTGGCGAACAGGGTCGCCAGGACGGTGCCGCTGTTCCCGGCTCCGGCGATACCCATTGCCAGACCTTGATGTTCTTTGGGATACCACTGTCCCGCAAGAGGAAGTGCTGCGGCGAACGAAGCCCCCGCGACGCCGAGAAGAATCGCAACGACGTACAATTGATCAAGGGAATCTACCCATAACCAGCCAAGCAAAAGAGGGACCAGCGTGACGACCATCCCGATCTGAGCCGTTAGCTTCGGGCCGATGCGATCGGCAAGGAAACCTAATACGAGTCGAAGTATCGAGCCGCCAAGAACGGGAAGTGCCACTAGATTTGCCTTTTGCACCGGATCCATTGGATAATCTCCGGCAATGACTACCGCAAGCGGTCCGAGCATGCCCCATATCATGAAGCTGATATCGAAATACAAAAAAGCACCGAACAGGGAGGGCTTGTGCCCGCTTTGCCAAAATCCTTTCTTCTCCATAGTTATCGCTCCTTATCCAAATGTGTACGTTCTCTATTCTTGGTGCGGATCTGCAGATGCAGGCATAAAAAGGCCGCAATTCGCCCATTGCAGAACGACTTGCGGCCCCGTTGCCCAAGACGCAGACACGTCATTGTGTCTTCCGTCTGAAAGAAATATATGATTTTGCTGATTCACATTATAGATAACAGGTCAAATGAATGTCAATATTCATCACACAAAAAAACCGAATAATTATTGATCATTAAAATTTCGATGAATATATGTCATGTATATTGACATATTAAATTTCGTCAACTAAGCTGTATGTATGTTGTGAATACCAATACGGCACAAGGATGTGCCGGTTTTGAAGGCAATGACGCCCTTTCCTGTTCGCAGGGAAAGGGCGTTTCGTATTTTCTCACATGAAAGTGACATGGGTGGAGCGGAGGTAATTCATGAATAGAAAGAAGCTCGTGGTTGTCGGTAATGGAATGGCAGGGATACGATGCGTAGAGGAAATACTCAAGCTTGGGCCGGAGCTTTTCGATATTACGATATTCGGCGCCGAACCTCGCCCCAACTATAATCGGATTCTATTGTCCAAAGTCCTTCAAGGCGAACATTCCCTGCAGGATATTATCCTGAACGACTGGTCTTGGTATGAGCAGCATGGCATCCGGTTATTGACCGGTGAAGCCGTTCATCATATCGATGTCAAAGCCCGCTGCATCGAGACGGTCTCCGGTAAGCGGGAAGGGTATGATGCATTAATTCTGGCAACAGGCTCATCCCCTTTCGTTCCGCCTATCCCCGGGACGGATAAGGAAGGTGTCATTTCATTTCGGACGGTGGATGATTGCACGAAAATGACCGAAATGTCCAAGGTTTACACGAAAGCGGCCGTCATTGGCGGGGGATTGCTGGGATTGGAGGCTGCCCGGGGACTTCTCCATCTCGGCATGGAAACCCATGTGGTTCATAATGCTCCTTATATCATGAACCGGCAGCTGGACCGGACGGCAGCCAATATGCTGCAGCGAGAGCTCGAAAGCCAAGGGATGCGATTCCACTTGGCGATGGATACCACGCGAATCGTTGGCCGAACAAGGGCGCAGGGGCTTCGGTTTATCGACGGAACTCGGCTGGATGCGGATGTAGTGGTGCTAGCCGTAGGGATCAGGCCTAACGTGGAGCTGGCCCAGAGAAGCGGTCTGCTGACGGAGCGGGCTATCCTGGTGGATGACTACATGAGGACGAGTGAGCCGAATATTTATGCGGTGGGAGAATGCGCGGAGCACCGGGGGATTAGTTACGGTCTAATCGCTCCCCTGTATGAGCAAGGAAAGGTGCTTGCCCGGGTTATCTGCGGCCGGCAGGCCGAGCCTTATGGCGGTTCGATTCCTTACTCCCAGCTTAAAGTCTCGGGTGTGGATGTATTTTCGGCCGGCGCGATATCGGGGATCGATGCGGAAACCGCCATTCAGCAATACGATGCCGTAAGCCGCACGTACAAAAAAGTGATCATGCACAAAGGCAGGGTTACGGGTGCCATTCTGTTCGGAGACACGACTGAGGGATCCGCGCTGCTGTCCATGGTGAAGAAGGGCGCGGCTGTCTCGGAGCTTATCCCGCAAGAAGGCATTGTAAGCACGGCGGAAGCAGCTGCACAGACGCTCCCGGATCATGAAACGGTGTGTGCTTGCAACGGCGTGAGCAAAGCGGAGATCATGCAGGCCGTTACCGATCGCAATCTCCAAAGCACGGATGAGGTTAAGCAGCTGACCAGGGCATCCGGTTCGTGCGGCGGCTGCCGGCCTATGGTGGATGCTCTTGTCAAACATGCGCGAAGCGGCAAAAAGAGGGGTTCACAGAGGGGGGCCATAACGCAAGACGAGATTCCCGTATGTGAATGCACGAAGCTGGGGCACTCCTCATTGAAGCAAGCGATTGCCCATGCGGTGAGTCAAGGCTGTCATACGATATCGGATTTCATGCTCCATCAGGGCTGGAAGAAGCCGGGCGGATGCATAGTCTGTCGGCCAGCCGTACGTTATTACCTTGAAATGACGGAGACAGGAAACGGTGACGAACCGTTTCAGAAGACTTGGCATCATGTCTCCGATGCGGATCATGGACTCTACCAAGGCGTTCAGGTATGGATCGGAGACACGGAAGGCTCGAGGATGGAGGCGGCAGGCATACGGCGCATTGGAGAATGGCTTCGCCTTCGCTGGCAAGAGGTATCGCTGCCTTATCCTGTACATGCAGGGGTGTCCGATCGTTTAGCATCGTCCGTCAGCATACTGGTTCAGGGGATCGGAATATCCGCTTCGCCCGCAGGCTGGGAGGTTTATCTCGGCGGACATGCGGACCACCCTGTCCGAGAAGGACAATTGATCGGCGTTGCTGAACGTGAGGAAGATGTAGTGCAGCTCGTATCCGCTTGTTTGCAGTGGTACCGGCAGAACGGCTTGTACGAGGAACCGTTGTGGAAATGGGTGGAACGTGCGGGTGTAACTTCGATCCGGGAGCATGTTCTGGACCACGATCTGCAAAGAGAGCTTGCAGAGATGCTGTCTCGGAGGGAATGGAAGACACAAGCTGGTTAAACAAGCGAAATATAGGGAGAGGTGGTCAGTTATGGTTTATTCGGAATCGCCCGCTGTGGGAGGAGCTGCTGCCGTGGTAGAGACACAATGTCCGTTTTGCAGCGTACAGTGCAAGATGACGGTTGCAGAGGAAGAGAAGAGTATCCCGGGACAGTTCAGGGCCAAGTATAAGGTGGAGGGGATACCGAACCTTGCTTCCGAAGGCAGGGTGTGCGTCAAAGGCATGAATGCGCATCAGCACGCAGCCCACTCGCAGCGGCTGCAACATCCGTTGATCCGTTCAAACGGCGAACTCGTTCCTTGCTCTTGGGATGAAGCGATGGCGGTGATTAGCGAACGATTTCAGGCGATATCCGAGAAATATGGTCCCGATGCCAATGCCGTATACGGCGGCGGGTCCCTGACCAACGAAACGGCCTATTTGCTTGGGAAATTTGCCAGGGTGGCACTCGGTACCCGGTATATCGATTATAACGGCCGTTTCTGCATGTCGGCCGCAGCCTCTGCCGGGAGCAAAACCTTTGGAATCGACAGGGGACTGACGTTCAGGCTGTCCGATATTCCTCTTGCCCGCTGCATCGTGCTGGCCGGCACCAATATAGCGGAATGCCAGCCAACGCTGCTCCCTTACTTCAACCAGGCCAAGGCGAACGGGGCGAAGATCGTCGTCATCGATCCCCGCAGAACCGCAACGGCCGCAATAGCCGATATGCATTTGGCGATCAGACCTGGGACGGACGCCATGCTGGCGGATGCGATGCTGAAGATGATCGTGGATGAAGGTCTCTTAGACGAAGGCTTCGTTCAAGCAAGAACTACGGGTTACGCCGAGCTGAAAACCTATCTGGACAGCTTCGATTTATCACGGGCCGCCGATTTATGCGGATTAGATGTGGAGCTGATCCGGGAGGCCGCCGTATCCTATGCTATGGCGGATACCGGGATGTTGCTGACGGCCCGAGGGGTGGAGCAGCAGACGGATGGCCATCTTGCAGTACGCCGTTATCTGAATCTGGTCTTGGCAACAGGCAAAATCGGGAGGGAGGGCTGCGGATACGGGGCGATCACCGGTCAGGGAAACGGTCAGGGAGGAAGAGAGCATGGGCAGAAGGCCGATCAGCTGCCAGGCTATCGATCGATCGAGAATGAGGAGGACCGGGCATATGTTGCGTCCGTGTGGGGCGTTAAGGCTTCCAGCCTGCCTGGAAAGGGCGTGTCTGCCTACGAGATGATGGAGCTGATTCATGAGGGTGAAATTAAGTCGCTCTTCGTGATGGGGTCCAATCCCGTTGTTTCGAATCCGAATGCCGGGCTTGTGGAGGAAGGCTTGAACCATCTCGAATTTCTGGTGGTTGCGGATATGTTTATGTCCGAAACGGCCCGATTCGCCGATCTTGTCCTGCCAGTAACCTCCTATATGGAAAATGAAGGTACGCTGACGAATTTGGAGGGACGGGTTCTTCTCCGGAAGGCGGGGCGTGAGGCGCCGGGGGAGGCGCGTCATGACTGGATGATTCTGTGTTCGATCGCAGACAAATTGGGCAAGGGTGAATATTTTGACTTTCACGAGCCTGAAGAGATATTTAATGAGCTGAGGCTTGCAAGCAAAGGCGGCATTGCTGACTACTTTGGCATCACCTATGATCGATTGCGCCGGGAAGAGGGAGTATACTGGCCGTGTCCCTCCGAAGAAGAATCGGGGACGGGGCTTCTGTTCCGGCAATCGTTCGCCCATCCAGACGGAAAGGCCGTGTTTTCCGTGACGCCGGGGAATCCGTGGGTGGGGGTGTCCGAGGAGTACCCGCTCATTCTGACCAATGGCCGCGTTCTGTCACACTACTTGACGGGCGTGCAGACTCGGAGAAGTCCTTCCCTGCTTGCGCGCGAGCTTGAAAATTTCGTGGAGATCCACCCGATTACCGCACAGCGTTACCGAATCCGTGACGGGGAGTGGGTAGAAATCGTGTCGGAACACGGACGTTTTTCCGTACGCAGCAGGATTAAAGAACATATAAGAGAAGACATGCTGTTCGTCCCGATGCATTGGGGCGGCGTGCAGAATGTCAATCATGCGACCCGGCCGGAGCTGGATCCGGTCTGCAAGATGCCCGGTTTTAAGACTGCCGCTGTCCGGATACGGTCATTGAGGTAATGGTGATGCAACAATGAAGTCCGTTCTTTATTGACAGGATGAATATGGAAAATTATAATAGGAACAATTTTATATACAAACACAATGATTGGGAGTAGTAGAAATCGTTCATGGTTTAGAGAGCTGCAGCAATGGTGAAATGCAGTCCATGAGGATTCCGAAGCTCGCCCATGAGTGGTGAGGCAGAAATTGGAGTATGCCTTGACGTTTAGCCTTCGTGATCGGGCTTCAAGCGGATTCGATGAAGATCGGATCAAGTAGAGTGGTACCGCGCGGGTAGTTAGCCTGTCGTCTCTTAGGGGATGGCGGGCTTTTTATATTTTATCGAAGGGAAGGGTTGATATGGTTAACGCGAAAGAGCGGGATTGTTTTATCTGTCGAAAGCATCGGGGAGAGATCCAGCTTCCGGGGGGAGCGATTTATGAGGATGAGCTGCTCTACGTAGGCCATATTTCTTCCGATTCCAACGAAGCTTATCTGGGATATATCATGATCGATATCAAGCGGCATGTATCGGGATTAGCGGAGCTGCAAGACGATGAGTCGGCCGCCGTCGGACGGATGCTGACCCGGGTGAGTCGCGCATTGAAAGCATGCATAGGCGCGGAACATATCTACTCCATCGTGCTGGGAGATCACGTCCCCCATCTGCATATCCATCTGATTCCGCGTTATCCGAATACGCCCACGTCCTATTGGGGGTTTGGAATCAGCGGTTGGCCGGAAGCTCCCCGAGGTGATGCCGCCCAGATCGAAGAAGTGTGTTCGCGAATCAAGCGTTGTATGGCGCAGGATGAGGTTGCTCCATGAGGCCCCATATCGTGAAGTGGCACGGCAGCTCCAGCATGTTCCTCGACGATCCGCAGACGATTGCGGTTTCCCATGGGGTACTGGGCCGGTATGGCGGCAGCTCCGCAACCGGGGCCGATAAAAACGAAGATGGCGTTTATATCTGGATCGATGCGGAATCTGACATGGAGTTCGCCCTGCTGCTGGATGCCCATGAAACCGATGAGAGTGCCCAGCTCCTCTTATCCTATATCGATGAGGCCGCATCCGAGATCGCCGGCATTCTTCGCGGGCCAATCGAGCAGTGCTTTCGAAACCTGCATGACTATTTGCTGGGCATGTTGACTTCCGAACGCTTTCGTGAGGATTGCAGGGGGATTGCGGGTGAAACTTCCTGTCTGCTATGCTGCAGACGCGAAGAATACTTGTGGTGGTTTAACGTCGGGGATTGCCTGCTCTATCTGCTTCATCCCGAATTGACAGCGCTCGGGCAAACCTTGCTTAATCAACGGAATTTCTACGAATGGATAGGGAAGGTAAACACCTTCGATAAGCAGGTCCCTTGTTATTCCACGGGCGTAAGAGAGCTGCGCTCCGGGAAAAACGTGATTGTATTAAGCACTGATGGCGCTTTAGAAATGGGACCAGTATTTCTGGAACATATCAAACTGCTGTTTGACGCTGATCTGGAAGATGGGGTGAAGGATTTCATGCAAATGTCGCATGAACACGGGATCAAGGACAGCGTCACCATGATTGCATGGCAAGTGGAGCTTGGGCATCATCCCAGCTATCCATCCGTTGGTTCAACACAGGAATTGCATGCAAGGCAAATTGAACTCAACTGAATAAGGAATGGAAACCCGGTCAATGACCGGGTTTCCATTGATTTAATGAAGCTGGTGCTGGAGATTTTTCGCCCACTGTTCATGAAGATCTTCCTTGGAAAGATGGAAGATGCCGTAATAATCATCCGGATTGCGAATGAATCGGTTTAATGAATCAAACCCGTATTTTTCAATCATGAACGCAACGATCAAATATGAAAACTGAAATCCTGTTTTGCCGAAATCCCAGGAATCATCATTCAGATCCTCGAAGCTTGGAATTACCCCATTAAGAATAGCTTCGGTGGTCGTGCTTCGAATGAAGTCTTCCGACATCTGCTGAGCTTCGTACCCCCCGATGCCCTGACGGATCCATCTAGGCGCCAGCGGATTAATATCACTAATCAACCACATCGCATACAAGTGCAGGGTGGACCGGAGGATCGAGTGATAGGTATGCTCGGGTCCCGGGTTCAAGGGCGAGACGATTTTTAACGTGTTGTTATCGAACGTGCCCATGAACCAATTAGGTGCATCGCTTTCGCCTACGGCTTGATGGAATGTGGGCAGGTCGGGATAAATTTCAATAACGATTTTGCGGGAAGGCTGATGATTATATTTCGCTGCCATCTGTTCTACATTATTCTTGAGTTCTTGAAACAGGTCCTGATGCACCTTGCTCTGATGATGATTCGCCTCACTTTTACTTTCAATGGATATCAAGTCGAGTATCGACATAATCGTGATGTCACCCCATTCTCTTAATTCTTTCTTCAGCTTCGCCAAGGACCGATACAATCGGTTTTTCACCGCACTCTCGCGCATGCCGACGATCTTGGAAATTTCCTGCAGCGTACAATCCACAAAAAATCGTAAAGATATGATCTGCTGATCCCGTTCACTTAACTTCTTAAGCGCTGCTCCGATATCGATTCGAATATCAACATAACCTGCAAAATCAAGGGAGATGGACTGCGATTCAAAACGTGTAAAGTCATAAGGTTTTTCATTTTTTCGCGCTAAACTTCGATATTCGTTTTTGACTGTGTTTTGAGCAATTTTGAAGATCCAAGTGAACAGACTGGATGTTCCGTTAAACTTATCAAGGTTCTCCATTGCCTTTAAAAACACTTGCTGGGTTAAGTCATCTGCCGCCGTCGGATTCAATTTCAGTGCGAGATAATGCCGGATCCTCGGGCGATATTCATCATACGTATCTTCAAATGTTCGCTTTGTTCCCTGATTATCCGGATAATCAGGGAGTTTGTCATGAGCTCTAGACATGGATAAGAACCTCCTCTTGACCTTGCAGTTTATTAGACACCGGAGGTGTGCAAAAAGCCACAGTGAATCGAAATATTCTTGCAATCTAGGTTTTTATGCATTTATATCCATCATCCTATAAAGGCACAAGAAAGAATGGCGTTTTGTGCATATGATGTCATCATCATGGATATGGGAAGCGAGGTGATCCTTATATGCCTTCGAAACGCGTAAGGAAGTCCAGATCCGCTTCCATACCGAGACCGCCGCAGCATTGGGTAGGTCAGCCGGTCGTGGTCGTTCTGAAGGACGGCAGCTATTACGTCGGCGAACTGAATCAGATCCAAGGCGGGGAAGTGACGCTATCAGGGCTCCGGGCCAACAATAAGATGCCGGCTGCGATTGCCCGAAGCGGAGACAAAGCGCAAATATCCGGATTTTTAAGCGACCTCTTTGGCGGTCCTCCAAGCGCTGCGTCAGCCGAAGGAGCCGAGGAGGGAGTGGCGGCTGCACCTGCAGGCCCTCTCGGCTTCCTGGGACAGATCGTGCCTCATATTAAACTGGGCATGAACGTGATAAAAGCCATCATGCCATTAATGGGAGTGTTGAAAATCTAACCAAGGGCAAAGGTCTAATCGAACAAAAAGAAGCTTGAACCCTCAAGCTTCTTTTTGTTATTGCCATTAGATACAAAAATCTCATGGAAGCATCAAATCGAGATGGCACGCTTCATAATTGATTTGGCCTCCCGTGCAACGGCTTCATCCTTATCGTCGATAGCCTGCATGAAGATGAGCATGGGGATATAAACGGCGATTAAACGAGCCAGCACTTTCGTTTCTTCGTCCACGCTGCCATAGGCTTCAAAAAATCCCTCCCTTGAAGCCGGAGGCAAGAAGCTGTAAGCAATGCTCAGGTCGCAGGCGGGATGTCCGATGCTCACGTCGCCCCAATCGATGATGCCGGAAAGCTTGCCTGTTTCGTCCACCAGCATGTTTTTGAAATGGAGATCTCCGTGAATAAGAATATGTCGCTGCTTGACCCGATCCAAGGAAATGCCGTGCAAATAGTCGGCGATCTCCTTCATTTCTGCTTGCGTGAAATGGGGGGTTAGCTGGGATAGGAAGTCCAGCATTTTATCCCTGCGTCCGGCGAGATCGGTCAGATTACGATGGTCCACGGCGACACCTTCTTGCTGCGCCATTTCCACGGGAAAGGCATGCAGGTTCTTCAGAAAGCGCGCGAGCGCTGCCGCCGACTGCATCCGCGCTTCATCTGAAAGACCCACTGGAAACGTTCCGGAAAGGTAGGTATACCCCAGAAAAGGCGCGGGATAGTCTACGTTCTCTTTTCCGAAGAAGAGGGGCTTCGCATAGGGTAACGTTATGTAATTCGCCAGCTTGGGCAGGATTTTGGCTTCGGTTTGAAGTAAAGGGATGGCAAATGCTCTTCTGGGAAAACGAAATACATACTCTTCGCCGATGCGATAGACGGTATTGTCCCAGCCGCTGCCGATCTCATGGATCGGGAGGGAGGACAACTGGGGAAATTGACGTTTAAGCAAGAGCCGGACTAACGGCTCCGTCACTTCCCATTCGGCATCCCATGGATTTTGTCCCATACTAATCTTCACCTCCATGAATGAATAATTTCCACAAAACGGAACACTAACCCAGTGTATCGGAAATGCATCGTACGGGGCAACTGAAAGGACAGCTGTAATTGAACTTTACCGGCCAATTTAGATATCTGCATCATAGTGATTCCTTTCACAATAACATTATTGTATAGTAGAAGAGAGATAAAAGTCACTTGCGGACATCCAGAAGACCAATAAATCGATGAAATGAAGGGATAAGTGTGCCATATTTACGTTTTAAAGGATTTTCAGAAGTTTTCCTCGAAGAAATAACGCCAACCGTGGTTGAAACATTCGCCGGTATTGTTCAAATTCCGAAAGAAATCGTGAAAATCGAACAGCTTCCATATCGGATCATTACAAATACGCCGTTATCCGTCGAAATCCTAATGTTCCAGCGTGCTCAGGAGACCCATGATGCGGTTGCGGCCAGCATTCACGAGATCCTGTCGGAACACGGGTACCGGAATGTACATATATTCTTCGTGATCCTCAATCGGAATCTCTATTATAAAGAAGGCAGGCCTTTAGAATAAATTAAGATATGATGAGTGAAAACAAGGATGCTAGAAAAAGCATCCTTGTTTTTTTACTTAAAATGAATGATGGACTTTATGTCATATCTGCTTACCGTTATGATAAATCCAAGAGATTATGAGGCATGGTAAGTGCATAGATAGGAGGAAACATGGACCGACTACAGGGCATTTTGAAGGAATATTACGGTTTGGGTCATCCAGTTATTGTAACCCAGCAGGGCGGTTGGGCTGCGCTTGCTTACAAAGTGAGTAACGGCGCACAGGACTATTTCCTGAAAGTTTATGAGAAAAGCCGGGCCTCCACGCCCAAATGGACTGCGCTGATTGACGATTATGTTCCGATCCTGCTGTGGCTTGAGGAGCATAGCCGTTTAAAGGGCAGCATTCCGGTGCCGATGCTGACGACAGACCAACGTTATCGATGCGAGGATAACGAAGGCATTTATTTGGTGTATGAATATATCGACGGGGACACGATCGCAGACCGCAAGCTGACGGAGAATCAAGTGAGACAACTGGCAGAGATCATCGCTGAGCTCCATCGTTACGGGGCGGATTTTCCGCTGGTGACAAGTGCCATGACGGAAAGCTTTTCGGTGCCTTTTCTTGGTCAGCTAAGGGAGGCGCTGGATACGAAGAAGCCGGTTGACATCGGGGAAGTCGTGAATCCCCATATCGACAGCTTGAAGGGTTTGATGCTTGAAGTGGAAGCGCTGTCCGAAGAGCTGAAGAAACGCGATCTTCGCCTGGCGCTGTGCCACACCGACGTGCATGCCTGGAATCTGATGTCGGATGGTCAGCAATTGATATTGATTGACTGGGAGGGGCTGAAGCTGGCGCCGGTCGAAGCGGATATGATGTTTTTTGTCGCTGAACCCTATTTCGAATCATTTATGAGGATTTATAAAGAAACGCATAGCGATTACGTGATGAACAGCGAGGCGTTGACGTTTTATCAAGGCAGACGTAAATTGGAGGATATCTGGGAGTTCATCGAGCAGCTGCTATATGATGTCCAGAATGACGAAGAACGTGCGTCCACGCTTCACAGCCTAAAGAAAGAGCTTAAAGAGATCACGATGTCTAAATCCTAATCAGCGTTGGGTTTCAAAATGTAAAAAAGCCTCCTGGCAGAGTTCGGGGCATCTACCAGGGGGCTTTCGCATTGCTTGTCCATTGGAATGGTTCACATGACGTATTTTGCCAGCACCGAACAGAGCAGAGCCATAAACCAGGAGACAAAACCGAATATCATCACGATTTTGTTCTCGCTCCAGCCGTACTTGAGACTGAAGTGGAAATGGATCGGCGCCATCCGGAACAGGCGCAGCTTGGTCCGTTTGTAATACCATACCTGCAGGATAACCGAAAGCTGCTCCGCCAAATAGATCAGGAACAGCAGGGGAATCAGAATTTCGACCTTCTCGATCACCGCAAGGAATGAAAGGGAACCGCCGATAGCGAGGGATCCCGTATCGCCCATAAAAGCCCGGGCCGGATGAATGTTGTAGAGCAGTAAGCCCAGCAGACAGCCGATCATGACCAGCGAGAACATCTGAACCTCCGGTTTATCGGAGATCAGGAAGAAGAAAAAGTAAGTCGGAATGGCCACATTGATCAACAGTCCGTCCAAACCATCGGTAAAGTTGATGGCATTCGCCGAGCCTACGATGAACAGCAGCATGATGATAATGTAGACGCTGATCGGCAGGTGAAGCTGGAACCCGTTAAAAAGCGCGATATCACTTGTCAGTGAGAAGGACTGGAACAGGACATACAATAATGCCCCAGTGAACAAGAACTGAAGCACAAGCTTCGTTCGGCCGGAAATTCCGGACGGGTCCTGCCACGCCGCTTTTTTGAAGTCATCCATAAATCCGATTGAGCTGAACAGAAGAAAGGTGGAGCATAAAAAAACGGTCAGCGGCGTAGGTTGAAACTGCAGCGACATTCCAATGCCAATCAACAAAATAAGGCCCGCCATCAACGGCGTCCCGCGTTTGGCCTGATGATCAGGAGGCAGCTCGGTCCGGATCGGCTGCGTTAGCTTTAAGGTGCGCAAACCCCAGATGAGCAACGGCGTAAACAGCGTCACCAGCAAGAACGATAGTCCGGATACACCCAGAATTCCATTCATCTCATACACATCGCTTTCTATCAAATTCCGTTAGTTCATTGTATTTCGATGGAATGGACAAATATTCCTTCAATTTAGAAGTTAATAAAAAGAGTAACGCATCCTATTCTCGACGGGGAGACTAAGGATCGGGAGCTTACAACGTCGATTGCGGCTACTGGGGTTCTTTTTGCTTTCCAATAATTAGGTTGCTGCTATAATGAGAGGGTGGAAATGTGAGATAAAAGCTTATTGTAGTCAAGTCCATCGATTTCACACTTTTGTACAACAGCAAAATTATGGGATGGGTCACGAGAACATGATTCAGAGTTATTCCTTGTACTTACTTCATAGGAAATGTTCTCATTCCTATGTTAAGCAAGCGCTCAGCGCGATCAAATTCTATGCTCAAAAAGTACTATTGCATGAGGAAACAGTCTCTTATGTTCGCCCTAAGAAAGAAAAGAAGTTGCCGAATGTGTTATCGATGAACGAAGTGATGTTGATCTTAAAAGCACTCCATAATGTAAAACATCGTGCGATCCTATACCTTACCTATTCCTCAGGATTACGGGTAGGTGAAGTGGTCCGGTTGAAAACTCAAGACATTGACTTCGAGCGAAAAACACTTCGAGTTTCTCAAGGAAAAAGGTCGAAAGGATCGTCTTACGCTATTATCCGACACAGCTATGGATATGGTTCAACCGTATTTACAACAAGAAAAGCCCGAGAAATGGATGTTCCCAGGTCAACACCCAGATCGCCATATAACGGAACGAACGGTTCAAAGAGTGTTCGAAGAATCAAAAGTCCGTTAGATCAATTGGAAGAGGAGATTCCGGGAGAGAAATCATAAACATGGTTGGTGAAGAAGTGTTCATGAACTTTGTAAACACCTCAAGAGATGATATTTTTCCGAAGTTCGTGAAAAGACGTTATAGGAAATCAACGCAAAAAAGAAAAATACAAAATTCTATTAAGAGATATAATGAGGACTCCAGAGAATATTAACCTGATTTGAGGATGAAAGGAGAATTTTGGTGATTAACAATCTTGAAATATATGATTTTCTTTATCAAGCAGATGTTTCCGCTCCATTAGCAGTAATGATGTGTGGAGTGGCTGGATCGGGAAAAACAACATTTGCTCAACGATTAGAGCAGAGGGGCTTTGTACGTCTCTCCATTGATGAAGAAATTTGGGCTACAAATGGTCGTTACGGAATTGATTATCCAGTTGAAATCTATGAGCAACTAAAAGTTGAAGCCGAATTAAAGCTGCGTAATGAATTAGTAAATCTTTTGAATGAAAAGCGCAATGTGGTTATTGATTTCAGTTTTTGGCAGCGGAAGAGACGGAATGAATATAAAAAGCTAATTGAAGATGGAGGAGGAGAGTGGAAACTGATTTATTTGAAAGTTCATCCTAATGATTTACGGGAACGACTTCGCATTCGGAGCCAGCGATTCGACGCTAATGCTGCGTTTACAATAACAGAAGAAATATTATCTTCATTCCTCAAGGGTTTTGAAGTGCCTTCTGGAGAAGGGGAAATTATCATAGTAGCTAAAGAATAATTAAAGTGAACTAATGGTGTAGGAGTTTCAATGAAGGCGCGGACATCCAATAACATTATATTCACGCATTGGAGCCTGGCGGCTCCTTGGTCCGCAAGAAGAGATTGGCATGGGAGAGGAATCAGCGGACACATCCGCACCGTTAAGGCTGCTGGCGCAGCCTTAAGTCGGTGAGACGTCGTGAATATGGGAACGTTACATGAAATCAATGCTGTTTATTTTGGAGGATCATTCAATTATCAGAACAAGATTTTACAACGATCATAGAATGGATAAATCAAAAAGATGAAGATTTCATCGTACAATGGGCAGGTTTAACTTATTCCTATCCATTAACCATAGAACAATTGAAAGCACATTACAGTAAAGGAATAAATACGATTGAATCGGATGTTTTTATATATAGGATCAAAGAGGCAGAGCAATTTGTTGGCACAATACAACTTTGCAGGTTTAATAAAGATCTTGAAGAAGCTGTAATTGGAAGATTTTTAATTGGTGAAACGCAAAATCGAGGAAGAGGAATTGGAAGCAAGGCATTAAAGGAAATTGTAAAGATTGGATTTGAACAATTCAGATTAAAGGCAATAAATTTAAACGTATTTGATTTTAATATATCGGCAATTAGATGTTACGAGAATATTGGTTTTGAGAAGATGAATCGTAAGGAGAATGTATATCAAGATAAAGCAGGACGCACATGGAATAATATCGAAATGAAATTAATTAAAGATAATTTTGTGGGCTAATTCGAGAGGGCACTGACATCATGTAACATAATATTCACGCATCGGAGCCTGGTGGCTCCTCGGTCAGTTAGATGTGATCGGCAGAGGAGTAGATTCAGCGGACACATCCGCACCGACTAACCGCATCGCGGCCGCAGACCCTGGGGGGCCTTAAGTCGGTGGGACGTCGTGAATACGGGAACGTTAGACGAAACCGCCAGAAGCAAAACAAAAAGGATTATTAGGGGAGACCTTATGGGAATCAAACTCAACCCAGTTACTTATAAAGAGAAGAATACATTATCTAATTTGTATCAATTTTATGAGTATGATTTTAGTCTATATACTAATCGAGAAATTAATAAAAATGGAAGATTTGAAGTAAACATTGATTATTTTTGGGAAGGCGACAACCGATGGAATCCCTATTTCATTGAGATGTCAGGAACAATAGTAGGATTCTTAGTTGTATTGTTTGAGAATTTAGATATCGATCCAGATCCGACACACGTAATCTACGATTTCATGATTTTACAAAAGTACAGAAGGAATGGAATTGGCTATTCGGCTGCTAGAAAGGCATTTGAATTATTCAATGCCAATTGGAAAATTGCACAAATGGAAAACAATACACCAGCAATATCTTTTTGGAGAAAAGTAATAAGTGAATTTACAAATAATAATTATACAGAGAGATTTTGGGCAGAACGAAAGAAATATATTCAAGAGTTCAGTACAAAGAATTAGAAGAGTAGATAGTATCAACAGGGCGGCATCGCGTAACACCATATTCACGCTTCGGGCCATTCGGCCCTCGGTCCGGCAGAAGTCCGATGTTGATTCAGAGATGCAATTGGCAGCTACAGGGTAGCTTATTCAGCCGGACACATCCGCATCGACTAACTGCGCAAGCGCAGCTGGCGACTTCGTCGCCTTAAGTCGGTTGGACGTCGTGAATACAGCAACGTTATAGGAAATGATCAGAAAATTAAAAGTTCTTGAGGAGAGTATATGAACAACTCGTTTGAAATTCATACCGAAAATTTAAACAGAAATTTAGAATCAGTTGAGAGATATATGGGAAGATTCAAAGAAAGCATTAAGGGAGACTTAGATGAAGCCTTTGATTCCACTTTTGAAAGCATTAATAATGTATTACCTTTTAAGGATTTGATTTCAAAAGCGTTAAACAAGATTAATCCTCAAGAGCAAAGTAATTACGGTTATTCAGATCAGAAAGAAATTGAGATAACTATAGAAATGAACTCCAACCCTTTATTTGTTACAGATCTACAAAATGAGCTGAGTAAAGCTAATGAATTAATTAAGTTATCCAGCGAAAATGCTTATGCTGAGACAAGAATACATATATACTCGTTGTTCACTTATATCATTGTGATTTTTGAAGATTACCTAAAAAAGGTTTTAAATAAAGAGGAAACCCTCAATGATTTACTGGCAATTGTAAATGATACTTTCAAGTCTAACAATATAAACGCGAACAATTGGTACAGAAACATTAAACGCTTTCAAAGAATCAGGAATCTAATAGTTCATAAAAATGGTGAAAGGAATCCAGGACAATATTTATTATTGACTGTTAATGACGATTTGATCCCATTAATAAGGACCATTAATGAATTTGTAGAAAAATATCGTGCTCTGTTGAAGAGAGTAAATAACAACTAGTAATTTCAGGGAGAGGATCACTTCCTATAACATAATATTCAAGCTGCGACTCCGTTGGGGCCTTGGTCTGCTGGATGAATTACTCAGAGGCATTTCAGCAGACACATCCGACTTCGTCGGACGTCATGAATACAGGAACGTTATGGGAAATTCGGAAACAACGATAAAAATACTATAAAACCATATAAAATTAAGCTAAATTCAAATCATTAAGAAAGAAAATTCACATAACTGGATTGGAGCTGTTTTTCGAATGATATCCCAAGCTTTAATAACTAGAAATAATGAAGTGCTTATGGTAAGACAATATGTTCAACGTGGGGATATTGTTTGGAACTATCCAGGTGGTGGAATAGAGGAAGGGGAAACACCTGAAGAGGCTTGTATAAGAGAAGTAAAAGAAGAAACCGGATTTGAAGTAGAGATCATAAAACTACTAAACTACAATAATGACAAATACACATTTAAAGCCGAGATTATTGGAGGAGCACTAGGATTAGATAAATCAAATAAAGATAATGACGATATTATAGAGATAGCTTGGATTAAGATAGAAGATGAAGAAAAATTTGATACATATACAAGACCTATAATAGACCAATTGTAAGTAAATTCGAAGAAGTTCCGTACATCACATAACACCATATTCACGCTGCGGGCCTTACGGCCCTTGGTCTGCCCGAGGCATTTCGAGGAAGTGGAATCAGGCAGACAACCCTGCACTGGCTAAGTACGTCGGACCCGGCGCTAACGCGCCTTAACCAGTGAGAATTCGTGAATACAAGAACGTTATCGTTATCCGAAAGACTTTTGAATAAATATAAGTATGGGAGAAGTCGATGAAGTTTACTAAATTAATCGAAGATTTAGAAATAATTATTGAATATAAAATCAGAGATGCTATAGGGAAAACAATTAGTGAATTAAAAAGAAGGAATATGCTGACAGCAGCATTTGCAAGCGATGATATTATTACTTCTGGATTCATAGAACTAAACAATCAGATTATTAGTAATATTGAGGAATTTAGTAAGTTAAAACTGCTTAAAAAGGCAGAAATCATAGTACTAAAAAATCAAATAAATATAATAATTGAAAATCAAAGTATATTGTTATTCGATGAAGCGACGAAACTTACAAGCTATGAACCAACTTCCTTGAAATTAGAACATTTTAAAAAAGAATCAAAGAGGATTATGAATCTCCAGATTGAACGTTTACTAAGAGAGAAAAAGCAAAAAACAATTAGTTTTTGGTGGGATCTTTCGAAAATAGCACTTACAGCTATCGTTGCTGGATTTATTGGAGGATATATAAAAGACATTTTTTTTAAGTAAATTCAATGATGAAAGTCCTTCGTATAACATTGTATCTACGCTTCGTTGCTTTCGCTCCTTGGTCAGCCCGAGGGATTTCGGAGAAGCGGATTCAGGCAGACAACCCTGCAAGGCTAAGTGGCGGAGCCACCCAGTCGCTGCGCTCATTTAAGCCTTTCGGGTTCGTAGATACAGAAACGTTATACGACAGAACTTAAATCATATTTTCAAAAACTCAAAGGAAGGTGAATTCAATGAAGCAAGGCGCTGTGTTTGATCCAGAAAGAAATTATAGATACTTATTGACTAGAGAATGGGATATCACAATATCACACTACCCAAGCTATTATACATAATGTTAAACCCAGCAAGTGAAATCTCAGAAGATCAGACTTCAAGACAATGTCTATATTTTGCAAACAAATTTCAATATGGATCACTTGAAGTAGTCAATCTCTATAGTTTGATTTCAACTGATCCAAAAAGGCTAAAAGAATCATTAATAGAGCCTGTAGGGCTTGAAACTGACAAATATATTATAGAAGCAGCACTAAGAGCCGATAGAGTGGTCATAGCATGGGGCGAAAAACACTTTTTTAACAAAAGAGACAAACAAGTAATGTAATTATTGAGGTGTGAAGGAATTGATCTATTTTGCTTAAAGAAGGCTAAGTCTGGCCATCCTAGACACCCTTCAAGACTTGGACACGACATAAATGAATTGATTCATTATGGATGATTATTCAGGTAGCACGTTCCGTCGTATAACATAATATTCACGCATCGGGCATATGCCCTCGGTCCGGCAGAGGAATTTCGGGGAGGCAGTAGCAGCCGGACACATCCGACTACGTCGGACGTCGTGAACACGGAAACGTTATAGGAAATTCGGGCAAAACATATATAAACAAACTGAGCCAGGCAACTGGTGATCTTTGTAATGCTAGAATAGAGACATCGAATAAAAGGATTGATCTGATGAAATTAATTAGAAGAATTACTGATAGTGATATTTTCGGTGGAACTCATGAATTGATTGAGTCGGTATCACGATATGCTTCAAGAGCTGTCCTAATTGATGAAGAGATGAATGCAGCTATGATGTATATGTCAGAAATTAATCTATACAGATTGCCAGGTGGAGGAATCGAAGAAAAAGAAACAATAGATCAATCATTTTAAGAGAGATTAGAGAAGAGACTGGATATGAAGCTAAAGTATTCCATGAACTGGGATATATTGAAGAACATAAGAAGAAAAATGATTTTATGCAATTATCCTATTGTTGGATAGCATATGCAAGGAGAAGAGTCAGCGCTGTAAAACTTAGCGAAAGCGAAAAGCAACTTGGAATGGTGGTTAATTGGATGACTTTAGATAGGGCAATGGAATTGATGAATGAGTCATTGATAAACTGTAATGATTATTAAACAAAGTTCATGATTCTGCGTGATAAGACTATCCTAAATATTGCGTATGAAATATTAAAAAGGAACGAAAGTGAACATTTTAAGTGACTCGAGGAAGGCCCGAACATCCTATAACATCATTTCCACGCTTCGGAGCCGTACGGCTCCTTCGGTCCGCCTGACGGGAATTGGCAGGTGAGCAGATTTCAGGCGGACACATCCGCACCTACTAACCGCATCGCGGCCGGCTTCTAGCAGAGCCTTAAGTCGGTGGGACGTCGTGGATACGGTAACGTTATAGGAAATCAATGCAAATATAGGAGTTCAATTTATGAATCAGATTGTTAAACAAGCTGTTTCTTTTTTCCACAAATCAGATTTTAATTGGTCAATTTGTGGTGGTAATGCAATTGACTTATTTCTTTAAAGAGATACAAGAGCACATTATGATTTAGATATTTCTGTATTCTGGGAAGATAAGAAGGAGATAATTGATTTTATGCTTCATAAAGGGTATTTGAAGTCTGTGGTGGCGGACAAGTTCTAGAAGTGTTTAATGATTACTCACCGAATACTAGAAATCTCTTCTGTTTTAATAGTGATGAGAACCGCGTAACTTTGATACCTTTTGATTGTAACAAGTATAAATTTTATCTTGAAGAATCTGAACAATAATTATTTACATATGTCGAGTTTCTATTTAATCAAAGAGATGATAAATATTTATATTACTCACAAAATGATAAGATTAAGAGAGAATTAAACAAATCAATATAAGACTACAATGGGGTACAGACACTGTCCCCTGAATTGGTTCTTTTATATAAATCGACTTATTTAGAAAATGCTGATGGAAGTAAACACGATCGCGATTTTAAAGCCTGTTTACCATTTTTAAACCAAGATCAGAAAGATTGGTTAAGAGATTCACTTGAAGTATTGAGTATGAATAAAGACTATGAATGGAAACAAAGATTTAAATAATTCAAATTGTTGGCATTTTCGATGAAGGCATTAACTTTTTATAACATAAGATTCATGCGCGGGCGTTAGCCCTTGGTCCGGTAGAAGATAAATCGGGGAGGTGGAATCAGCCGGACAACCCTGCAAGGCTAAGTGGCGAAGCCACCCGGCGCATTCGCGCCTTAAGCATCTCGGATTTATGGATCCAAAACGTTATGAGAAATTCGGAAAAAGACATAATGATAGACATTAAAATAATATTATATTATTCTAATAATAGTTAACCTGCATCTGTGGTCTATACTGGTAAGACACCCACCTTTATTGTGCTGTTTTAGTACCCTCAAAGTGGGAGATACACGTTCGATTCGTGTCGGATGCATACTATTTTTATGGAGCGATCTTAATTTGAGTCAAAAAAAAAGTAAGGCATTCTCAAAATTCAAAGAGTTGATTGGACAAAATAATCATTATTTAATAACTATATTGATTGGACTTGATGGTGTAAAAAACAAGTCAGTTACTAAAAATGAAGATTTTCATACAACTTGGGATCCCAAGGATTTAGACTCCACAGTCATTAGAAGTAGACATTTTGCTATTAAAGCCACAATGACGTGGATTGTAGATTGTATAGATACGTATTTTGCTTTATGCAATCGGAAGCCTAATTTATTGCAAGATGAAACATTTATTTCGCAATATTCCAGTGCAGATAAGAGTGTCTATAAAAAGCTTTATGTTTTCGTGAATACTTTACACTTAACCGACCCAGAGGTTTATCTATTAGATTTAGTCATTACCTGGAGAAATAGACTTGTACATTTTTTGGCAAGAACACCTATAAGCGATGACTTAAAAAATAATTTGATACAAAATAGTCAGTATTTTATTGATAATTATCAAGGATTAGATATTACTCGAACTTTAGAGAATTTTAATATTAATGAAGTACCGAAATTTAAAGAGATCACTGCTTTCATTAGAGCTGCAATTAAGCTTGTTGAGAAGATAGATCAACAATTATTAAGAAAGTTAGATAAAGAAACATTTTATAAAGATGTTCTATCTGCATATCTCAGTGATAATTTCTATCAAAAGCTAGATAATATCTGGTCTAAAGATCAAGGCTCTAGAGAAAGAACACTAATAAATATTTTTAAACAAAATGGTATTGTTTTTGATGCCAATAATTCAGAAATAATTAAATATTCTAATATGACGTATAATGATGCGAAAAAATTCTTTTCATAACAAAACCAAGAGAAATCTTGGTTTTGTTTATTTATAGTTGAAATTATATTTTTCTAGATTACTCGAAGCTGTCCTGAACATCACATAACATCATATTCACGCTGCGAGGCTATCGCCCCTTGGTTGTCAGATGTATAATCATGGAAGAAGCTCAGACAACAAACGACCCAGCTTAAGATAAGAGCTATCTAAGGCTGGGTCGTTTCGTGAATACGGAGACATTATAGGGAATCGGCGCTAAATCATAATATAAACACAGAGATGAGGAATATCAATGAAGACAAGACTGATAGTAATTGACGGAATGCCTGGGTCAGGCAAGTCAACGACCGGAAGCTTTATAAGTGAAAGACTAAATGAGTTAAATATCTCGAATAGGTTTTATCACGAGCTAGATGATAACCATCCATTACGAATATACGACAAGCAATTTACTTCTTTTAATATTTTCGAAGAAGCAGAATGGTTTACAGCAAAAGTTGAGCAGCTTTTTAATGATTTTGTTAATGAAAGATTAGATAGAGATGAAATCACGATTATTGAGAGTTATGTATTTCAGGATACTATTGGTTTTGCCTTCAATATGCAAATGGATAAACAAAGAATACTGGATCTGACAAAGAAAATACAAGCTATTTTAAGCCGACTAGATCCTGTCCTCATCTTTTATTATCAAGTTAATGTAGAACAAAATTGGAGATGGATTTGTAATATACGAGGACCAGAATTTACTCAAGATCGATGTGGACTTTACTCAGAGAATGATTTTATTGAGGCAGGGAAGTTTTGGACAAGAAATCAAGATTTTGTCTTTAATATTGTTCAGGAATGGGACATTCCAAAGTTAATAATAAAAAATGTAGATTACAATTGGGAAGAATATAGAAACAGAATAATTGATTTTTTGGAGTAACTCGAAGAAGGTGCTGACATCCTATAACACCATATTCACGCTTTGGGCCATTCGGCCCTCGGTCCGGCAGAAGTTAGAAGAAAATTCGGGATGTATTCTCAGTAGCGAGGAAGCGGAAGCAGCCGGACACATCCCCCCACCTAACCGCGTCGCGGCCGCCGTCGGGGCTTAAGGTGGAGGGAGGTCGTGAATACAAGAACGTTAAGTGAAATTACTGCATACAACATTACAGACCTTATATAAATAAAAAAACCTATAAAAGCGTTATAAAATGAGTTATACTGAGGTAAGAATAAGTAAGGAGCCGTGCGCGAACACGACTCCAAAGTACAACAACTGCATAAAGAGCAGTCGGCCACGTAAGATGGGTCGGAAATAGACCGTTATCCTAGCCAGGGCGGTCTATTTCTTTTTCATGTAGGTGAGCAATGCCAAAATGAACATACCGAACATGAACATTAAGGAAAGTGCATCTTTGACCTCCATGGGCATCACCTCCCTTCTGGGAGATTAGCCGACCGCCCTTAAAGCCGTATATTGTACTAGAAAATTATAACATATAAAACATGATGAAATATCATTAAAATACTATAAATAACTAGAATACATAGAAAACAATATTTACATCTAAATTGTATATGAGAATGTAAATACAGAGAAGGCAGTAACATCACTTAACAATGCATCTATGCTGCGGGGCATTCGCCCCTTGGTTGTCAGAAACAATCTCAAAGGCGTAAATTCAGACAACACAGGACCCGGCCTAAGATAAGAGCTATCTAAGGCCGAGTCCTGTCATAGATGTGGTAACGTTATGTGAAATTCGGGAGATTAGAAAAAATCATTCGCTATTATATTGTTCTTTACTTGCCCTAATTAAATTACATACATAATTGATTTTATTTTCAAAGTCGTGATTTATGTCGTGTTCCCAAATTCTTATCAATTGCCAGTTCTTCTCAAGGTAGTATTGACTTACTTCATGATCTCGTTGAATGTTTCGATTTATTTTATTACGCCAGTACTCAGGGTTTTTAGTTGGTTGTTTGTAGTGGAGACTACATCCGTGCCAAAAGCATGAATCAATGAAGATAACCAATTTATGCTTTTTTATAGCTATATCAGGTTTCCCATATAAGTTATTAACATTTTTACGATACCGAAAGCCCTTTCTCCAGAGAGCTTTTGAAATAGTTTGCTCTAATTTTGTGTTTTTTCCCCTGATGGAACTCATGACATGAAAGTTCTCTCTATCAGTTCTTTTTCTAGACATGTTTATCACTCACCCTTCAATTAAGGAACTTGTGTTCCTATTTTAATCTGATAGATAGATTATTAGCAAATATTTAGCATTTCTAAGATGTCCCAAACATCACATAACAAAGTATTCACGCCGCAGGCCTATCGCCCCTTGGTTGGCAGATGTATAATCATTGACGAAGCTCAGTCAACAAACGACCCAGCCTAAGATAAGAGCTATCTAAGGCTGGGTCATTTCGTAAATACAATAAACGTTAGGTGAAATCATCGAAAAAGAGGTGTATGTATTGTCAGAAAATAATATTAATGATCGGATTACGGATTGGTTAAATTCTCAAGGATATCCATTGGAGATGAGTGTAGCAGAAGTTTTACAGAACTTGAATTTTAATGTACGCCAGTCTGAATACTATATTGATGAAGAGTCAGCTCAACACAGGGAAATTGATATAGTTGCAAGTCTTCAAAAAGAAGTAGGAGACAAGCTTATTAGAATAAGTTTAATACTTGAGTGCAAGGTCTCGAAAGATAAACCATGGATAATATTCACCTCGAAGAATACTAGAATAGCTACGCCTGGTAGAGTTGCTCAAAGAGCAGGATCAAAGTTTGGTAATATTATTTTGAGAAACTTAGCACATAAGAAAGAAATTCAAGATCTAAATCTATTCAGTTTGCCGGAACGTCCTGGTTACGGGCTGACACAAGCCTTTACAAGTGGTAACGATGTTGCATATAACTCATTTATATATCAGTTTCGAAAGCAACTAGAGCAATAGTCAAACAGGCTGATCAAATAAGGAATGAGAGATATGTGAACATTAGTTTTCCGATATTAGTAATTGACGGCAGGTTGTTTGAAACCTATTTAAATGACAGTAATGAAATGAGTGTAAATGAAGTTTCTCAAGGTATTCTGCTATGGCGAAATCCTGTTATCGGGATGCCTCATACAGTAATAAACGTTATTACTAAAGATGTATTAGAAGATTATTTTTCGAGCATTAGAACGGATATTTTAAAGATCTTTGATTATATTTCAGAAAACCCATCATTAATCTCAAGAGAACCACAAGTAACTCTAAGAAGTCGATGACAGCACCTAACAACATATTTGCGCTGCGGCCCATTCGGCCCTTGATCTGCCTGAAGTATCTTCAAGGAATGATTCAGGCAGATACATACATTCCCCTAAGATAAGAGCTATCTAAGGGAAATGTACGTCGCGAATACTGAGAACGTGAGGTGAATTCAACTAAAACAAGGAAGAAGGTATAGTTTGTTTAGCACTCGAGAGATAGCAACATTAATTTGGGGAGGAATTATTTTATTATGGTTACTTCCAAAGAAAGATATTAGAGATTCAATTGGCGCTGTAGTTATCGCTTTTTTCAAACTATTTAGTCATCTAATAATTTTGTTTACACTCTCATATGTTGTGATCATCTTTATTTTTATTTATATATTTGGCCTTCTTGAGACAGATCTAATTAAAGACTATATTATCTGGATATGCTTCGCACTTTGTCCATTGATATGGAAAGTTACAACTATCAATAATTTCGATATATTAAATTTAATACGAGAATCCTTTAAATTTAGTATCATTCCGATTTTTCTTATCAATGAGTACACTCTAGCTTTGTGGGCAGAGTTGATTATACTGCCAGCAACTGTTTTGATAACTTTACTTATTGTATTCATAGAAAACGACCCGAGTGTAAAGATACTTAAAAAGCCATTAAATATAATATTAAGTATAATCGGAGGAGTAATTTTCTTCATGGCTTTAAGAGGGTTTATATTAAACATTGATGACATTTCAAAGTATACATTTTGGGAAAAGTTATTTCTCAATATTGTAGGTATTCTTCTACATCTACCACTTTTAGTATGTCTCAAGAGGCTTATTATTTATGACCAAATTATTAATAGAACAGCTATTAAAACAAAGAGAAAAAAGATTATTGCATTTATGATCATTTTTATACACCTATCTCTAAAAATCGAAAAATTAAATTCATTGAGGAAAAAGAATTTGAGGGATATAAGTACTTATTCTCAGTTAGCGAATGTGACAAAAGCAGAAAAGTAGTTTGTAAGTAAATCGTTGAAGAGTTGACTTCACCTAACATTATATCCACGCTTCGGAGCCTAACGTCTCCTCGGTCCACCCGAAGAGATTGACAAGGTGGTGGAATCAGGCGGACACATCCGCACCGACTAACCGTATCGCGGCCGGCTCCTGGCGGAGCCTTAAGTCGGTGGGACGTCGTGGATACAGGAACGTTATCAGAAATTGTTGCAGTTTATAAAAAAGGAGTCTCTTAAATGATTAATATTCAAGATAATCTTTATTGAAAAACTACTAACAGAGAATGGGATTGAAATTCTGAAATCTGTACCTATACCAGGATATGAAAGATTTGAATTCAGGGATCCATTTGGCAACCGAGTAGAGTGTATAAAACCAGTATAAAAACTAATAAAGACTTAATTAAAGACTATATAAAAACTATATAAAAGCTGTATAAAGATATTTTCTGGGGCAACTCAAGATTCCTTCGTCTAACATTATGTTCATGCATCGGGGGGCAAGCCCCCTAGGTCCGCAAGAAGTAAGAAGTGATAACGAAGAGGAATTTCTGCGCAAGGAAGCAGATTCAGCGGACACACCTGCACTGCCTAACCGCGTCGCGGCCGGTTCCTTCGAAACCTTAAGGTAGTGAGGCGTCGTGAACACGGAAACGTTATCAGAAATCGGCAAAATGAGGAGAAAACATGAAAAGAATAGAAACTGCATTAATGCAGAGAAAAATAAGCTCACAACTTGCTAAACAGTTGGTTGGTCGGGGTTATACATTAGGAAAACTAAAACAATTAAGTGAAGATGAATTATTATCTCTAGGGATGACGTCCGAGTCAATATCAATGATACATAACGAGAGTAGGCCACCAATTCCTGAGGGCACCCTTAGGAAACTGTTATATGAATCAAACTATGTATGTTGTATTTGTAAAGATAGAAATGCACCTATAATTATCCACCATATTATTCCGTGGGAGCAATCAAGGTCTCATAATATCGATAATTTAGTTGTTTTATGTTTACTTCACCACGGTGAAGCACACACCAAACATGATCTTAGCATTAACTTAACGGCAGAACGAATAATTGATGCAAAACGAAGATGGCTAGAGGCTGTAAAAGAAAAAAATATAGTGAATGTACAAAAGATAAATAAAACTGAATACTCCTTTTATGACTTTTTTAACGTTAATAGAATATTTGAGCTGGTAGATAGTCTTAATATCGATCCAGATTCATGTAAATATTTCCATAGTGCATTAGAATACGGTTTTATTAATAATTTAGGTTTAATAAGACCGCTTAATAGTTGGTCGGAGAAAAAAATAGATGATAAAACATACTGGATAGATTTCTTTGAAGGTACTTATCTATATCATTACTTGAAGGAACTATTCACAAACATAATTAATAAACAGCACTTTATTTATATAAATGAGATTTGGAATAAATCTGATATCTCCTCAATTATTGCCCCTGGAAGTTTTGTTTTAGTACAAGGATTATTTAGTTTTAAAAGGCAAACTAGAAATAGCACAGGTAATCGACAGATAAAGAGTGTTTACCGTAAGGCAAGGGGGATTAAAATCGAATTTGAAATTGACGCTTTCTACTGCAATAGTGATAGCTCGAGAAGCCACTTATCTGGGAGGAGTGTAAAGACAGTTTATTGTATTGTTAGATCTATAAGTACTATTGAGGAAAATCTTATTATCTCATGTACGGCGCTTGCAATAGGGACCAATTTTGCTAGATTAGATGACCCGGATTATCCATTTCCTACAGTTGCTTATGAGGATGAATTCGAGGAAGAGTTTGAAGATATTAATAATGATGATGCAATTTGAGGGTATTTCAGAGAGGTGCCGACTCCTTATAACAACGTATTCACGCTAGGGTCCTGACGGCCTTTGGTCTGCAGAGGCTATTCGAAGAAACGGAATCAGCAGACAACCCTGCACTGGCTAAGTCCATCGGACCCAGGGCTGGCACCCCTTAAGCAAGTAAGGGTTCGTGAATACAACAACGTTATGTGAAATTCCTGAAAGAACTAAACTCATAGAAATCAGGTGAAATCCATGATTAACCTAATGGACTATAAAGATCGAAAGGAAATATTAAATTTGCTAGCTGAATGTATGTATCCAGATAATAAACGAGTAATTCAAGAATATGAACGATATAAGAATGATAAATCAAGAATATTACTGGGAAGAATTGAAAATCATGAATTAGTCGGACTTATCGGAATTATTTATCAAACAGATTATGAAATTGAACTAAAACATATAGCAATAAAATCTAACAATAGAAGAAAAGGATTAGGAAAGAAATTAATAATGGAATTTATTGAAGAGAATCTTATAAGAAGAATGGAAGCCGAAACCGATAAGAATGCAGTGAACTTTTACAGAAAGATCGGTTTTAACATTACAAGTTTAGGAGAGAAGTATCCTGGAGTAGAACGTTTTAAATGCACATTGAATAAGGATTGATTTTGAAAGTATATTCAGGAAGTCAGGAAATTCACATAACACCATGTTCCCACTGCGGTTCCTACGGAACCTTGGTCTGCCCGAGGAATTTCGAAGAAGAGGATTCTGTCAGACACACCTGCACCACTAACCGCGTCGCGGCTGCCCTTCAGGCTTAAGTCGGTGAGGCGGTGGGAACACACAAACGTTAACTGAAATTGCTGAAAACAACACAAAAAACCTGAAATCATCGGAGGCAATAATGACAGGAAGATTAATAAAAATATTTGAGAAGGCAAATAGAAATTTTCTTCAAAGCGATATTGAATTATTAGATTCAAAAGTATCTGAGCGGACACTTTGTGGCGCTCTAATGATTCATTTACATGAGATGATTAAGAAATCAGAGTTTGCAGAGTACAAAGTTGACGTAGAATATAATCGTAATAGAAACGGAAAGGTTAAAACTCATGTAAAAACAATTCATGGACCTAATGATATTGTTGTAAAGATAAACTGTGACTTAATTGTTCATAGTAGAGGGAATAACATAAATCAAGATAATCTAATTGCAATTGAAATGAAAAAATCAAATAGGAAACAAGAAGAGAAAGATAATGATAGATCACGATTAATTGCTTTGACGAAAGATAGCTATGATGATATTTGGTCTTTTGATGGTAAAACTCTACCAGAACATGTTTGTAGATATGTTTTAGGAGTCTATTATGAAGTCAATTACAAAGAAAGAGTCATACTAATTGAATACTATAAAACGGGATATAAATTTGAAGAACACGAAATCAAGTTTTAAGAGATAGGTTAGAGAATCATGTAAGTGATTCAAAGAAGTCAGCAACCTCAGTTAACAAATATAGTGTTCACGCATCGACGGACAAGCCGCCTCGGTCCCGGAAGAAAAGTCATAGAAGTACATGTCAGGATCCGCACCACCTAACCGCAGTGCGGCACTCACTTCTTTCGCTTAAGGTGGTGGGATGTCGTGAACACAGCAACGTTAGCCGAAAGAAGTTCTTAGTTTAGGAGGAGTCTATATGATATTAGAAAAAGTTATAAATAGAATTGCAATACAAAGTGAATATAAGGATTTTATTGATAAGTATATAAATCATATACTTACCGAATTTAAAGGTAAGATTCATAGCATTTATATGTGTGGCTCGATTCCAAAAGGAACTGCTAAACCTTTTAAGTCAGATGCAGACTTTACTATTGTATGTGTAAATCCCAAAGATATTGATTACGAAAGATTGTCAAATATTAAAGACAGGCTTTTGGAAGAATATCCAATAGTAACTAAGATTGATACGATAATTTGCTCGATTGACGATGTATTAAGTAAACCGAATGAGTGGGGTTTTTGGGTTAAGATCATTTGTGTTTGCATGTATGGTCATGACATTGGTGAAAAAGTACCACCGATCATTATTTCTCCAGAGTTCATTCTAGACTTAAATACAGAGACCAAGGAAGAAGTAGATCGTGTACGTCGTTCACTCTCTACTGCTAGCGATCACTCGATGAAAACTAGATATATTAAAGGGTATTCGAAGAGATTAATTCGTGCATTATACTCTTTGGTTTTAACAGATACAGGTGTATGGCAAGATGACATTATTGAGATGAAGAATGCCATAATAAACTATTGCGAGATTGACTCCGCTTTAGTTGAGAATCTGTATGCTTGTTACTTGGATAGTGATGTACTTGTTGAAGAGTTTCTGGGAATTGCAGATGAAGTATATAGCTATTTTGAGAACGCCTTAAATACAATGGCTGCTTCCAGAACTTCCCTCGGCTAACACCGTATTAACGCTCGGGGCCACTCTGTAGAAGCGAGTGACCCCATCCAGCCCCCTAAGCCCGTCGGGACGTCACTGCAATAGGTGTTCGGCAAGCCTCACAACTATAAGCAGCGACTCTAAGGGGCCAGGACGTCGTGAATACAAGAACGTTAGGCGAAACTCTCAAATCATTAGCAACAATTATGATAATACCTCTAAATATTGAATAAAACAAAAGGAATATAAAAACATGAAAAGGTTCTCTGTTCAGAAGTCAGAATGGTCTGATAAACGTGAAGAAGACTATAAAAAAGAATGTTTTAATATAGTGTATGAATTTGGTCATAAATTGAATGTAGAGGATGACCGAGTATTTTTAATGATGAGTGAAATGAATATTGAAATATTGAAACCATTAAAGTTCGGTTCATTTTGGTATGAAACATGGCTAGAGATCAGAAAGATTTATAAAATAGATTAGTATAATAATGATTGAACGAGAAGAAAATGAAACGAGAATTTAAATCGAAACTTTATAACGACCATGTATTAGGAGAGCAGCGCCTGACATAGCATCTACGCTTCGGGCCATCGGGCCCTCGGTTCGCAAGATGAGGGTAACAGAGAGGTTTATTCAGCCCACAACCCTGTGAGGCTAAGTCCGTCAGACCCGCGCTGACGCTCCTTTAAGCCTCTCGTGTTCGTGGATACAATAACGTTAGGCGAAATCATAATAAAGAAGGAAACCATTATATGAACATTAGGGGAATTATCCTTGAAGGGTTTTCAAACGCGGGTAAAACATCGCTTCTTAAAGCGATAAAACAATATCAAGCGATTGACGAATCAGCCGAGTTGAGCATCGTTATACTTGGTGAACATTATTCTCAGATTCTGAATAATGTTCATGGGGAGTTTGTTCGATTATCAAGAGATCAACATCTTGAACTATTAAGAGATAGAGTTGATATGCTAAAGAATTTAAATGATTGGGCGATTAATTTAGGACCATTTAAAAGAAAATCTAGAGGACTCTTTTTTGCATTAGAGAGGTTCCATTTAAATCATCGAGTCGCATTCTCGGATTCAGAAGATACAGAAATAACTAGTATTGAGAACGATTTAAATAAAATAGGAGCTAAATGTATCTTGTTAACTATATCTAATGATATTGTTGAAGAAAGAATAATGAGCAGAAATCCATATAACTGGATTAACAAATCAAGAGAAGATATTGATGCGGCGTGCAAAGAATTAATCGAAACCCAAAATAGACTCAGAATTCAATCGTCCAAATCAATGGTACCAACAATTGAAATAAACACTGATAATAAAGAATGGGATAAGTATGCAAGATTAATCATGGAAGAAAATGACTTCGCCTAACATAATATTCACGCTTCGGGGCATTCGCCCCTCGGTCCAGCCGGAGTAAGAAGAGGATTCGGGGAGGCAATTGACATTAGCAAGAGAAACGATTTCAACTGGACGCATACGACTAAGTCGTGGGCACGAGAACGTTATCTGAAAGATACGCTTATAAGTGAGGGTGATTCGTTTGAAGCAAGGACAGATTGTGTTCTTGAACGGAACTTCAAGTGCAGGAAAGACTAGTATTTCTATGGAACTGATCAATCAGAAAGAGATTCTTTTTCATCATTTATCCATAGATGATTTTTTTCATAATTTCAATGATCTTATTAATAACAAATTTCCAGATTTAAAACCAGTAAAAGAATTGGATGATGCAGTTATCGGACAAATAATGTTTGATCCTATAATCTCCATGTACTACGCCACAATTAAACTGTTTTTAGAATATGGTCTGAATGTAATCGTCGATACCGTAATCGAAAATGACAAGTGGTTTAATGATTATCTTGATGTACTTTTTGATTATCCTACATTATTCGTAGGTGTAATATGCTCGAAAGAAGAACTCACAAGAAGAGAGCAAATCAGAGGAGATCGAATGATTGGACTAGCAAATTCCCAGTTCGACAAAGTATATTGCTTTAATGAATATGACCTTGAAGTAAATACTGAAGAGTTGAATCCAACAGAATGTGCGGAAAAGATATTAAATTTTATTAAGTCCGATCAGAATTACTCGGCATTTAAGAAATTAAGTAAAAGAAATGTTAGTAGTTCATAAAAGGCATACCCATCAGATAACACCATATTCAAGCTGTGGGGCTATCGTCCCTGGGTTGTCAGATGAATAATCATGGAAAAAGCTCAGTCAACAAACGACCCAGCCTAAGATAAGAGCTATCTAAGGCGGGGTCGTTTCGTGAATACAGAAACGTTATGCGCATTTACCGTAAATATTAAAGATAATAGTTAAGGAGATCATTTATGAAAGGTAAGATACTCTTATTATTTTTTATTACGATAGTGTTTTCATCTTGTCAAAATATTAGTCAATCGACTACCTTGAACAGCGAAACAACATCAATAGTGAAATCTGAACTGCCACCTGATGTAGCGAGTACAGGTAATGGAACAGAAACGAAAGAAATAACTGAAGGTCGGGCAGATCCTTCTAACAATGAAATGTTAACCATGAGCATTGGGAACCTTGATTTGAAAGGAGAATTTTATGATGAAATGCTTCGAAATCCTATAGATCATGATTATGAGGTGGAATTTAATGAATTTCAAAATTCCAAAGAGATTATTACAACATTAGAATGGGGGGCGTTTGAAAGCCAATATACAGAGATTTGGGATAATGAGTTAAATCATATATATAAAAAGCTTCTTTCTAAGTTGGATAGAGAACCAAGAGAAGCACTAATCGAATCGCAGAAAGAATGGTTACAGTATCACTTAAGGGAAACAAAATTTGTAGAGAAGTCATTTATTAATAATGGTTACCTTGGATCACAAGGATCGGTAAGCCTAGGCAGGGTTATAAAGGAGAGAATTAGGGAAAGAACAATGCAATTATTTGAATATCAATATTTGCTAGATGGTGAAGTTGAGTTTTTATACCAAAGCAAAAAATAGAGTTGGAATCTTGATCGAAGGTTTTTAGCATTACAGACCTTATATAAATAAAAAATAATCAACAAAACATATAAAAGCGTTATAAAATGAGTTATACTGAGGTAAGAATAAGTAAGGAGCCGTGCTGGAACACGACTCCAAAGCACAATAACTGCATAAAGAGCAGTCGGCCACAGGAGTTAGGTCGAGAAATAGACCGTTACCTTAGCGAGGGCGGTCTATTTCTTTTTCATGTAGGTGAGCAATGTCAGAATGAACATGCCGAACATGAACATTAAGGTAAGTGCATCTTTGACCTCCATGGGCATCACCTCCCTTCTGGGAGATTAGCCGACCGCCCTTAAAGCCGTATATTGTACTAGAAAATTAGAACATATAAGACATGATGAAATACCATTAAAATACTATAAATAACTAGAATACATAAGAAACAATATATATCTGTTAAACATTTATAAGAATGTAATTTAAGATAAGGCAGTAACATCACTTAACCAAGCTTCGCCCCTTGGTTTTTTCATAAGCAAGCACGCTCATAGGCGTAAATTCAGACAACACACGACCCAGGATAGAGCTATCTAAGGCTGGGTCGCGTCATAGATGTGGGAACGTTATGAGAAATCAGACTAAATACAGAGGAGAATGTGAATGATAATTCGTGAAGCTGAAACCAATGACGCCGAAGCTATTGAACGACTATATAAAGAGTTGCTTCCAAACAACACAAAAATAAAAGTGTTGGAAGATAGAATAGAAGTAATTAAACAAGATCCTAATAGTTTCTTGTTCATTTGCGAAGTAGACCAAGAGATCGTTGCAACTGCACATCTGCATCTATGTTTAGATGCGTTGATAGAGTCACGACCTTTCGGGGTTGTAGAACGTGTAATTGTATCTGGAAACAGACAAGGTCAAGGTTATGGATCGCTCATTATGAAGCATATTGAAGAGCTGTGTATTTCAAGGGGTTGTGTTAAGGTCTTTTTAACCAGCGGAGCTTCGAGGAAGCAAGCACACGAGTTCTATACAAAGTTAGGTTATGACGGTGATTCGAGTAAAGCCTTTAAGAAGTACTTATAATTTTTGAAAGTTATTCGAAGATGAGGCAGACATCACATAACACCATATTCCCGCAGCGGGCGTTCGCCCCTTGGTCCGCCAAGAGCGAAGGGATTTCACTGCGGAGCGAATTCAGAGGTACAGGGAAGCGTTGGCGGACAACCCTGCGAACCTAACCGCGCCACGGCCGGTCCTTCAGCCTTAAGGTTCTCGGGTTCGGGAATACATAAACGTTATCTGAAAGCTAAGCACTAATATTTTATCTGAGGGTGGCTGCAATGACGCAAATTGAAGATCATTTTCAGGAGTTCCCTGTTCTTGAAACTGAGCGAACAAGATTAAGAAAGATAAGTTACTCGGATCAGGATGATATGTATGGTTATTGTAGATTTCCTATGGTATCGAGATATACCGTTTGGGACACTCATCAGTCACTTGATGATACAAAAGCATTTATTGAATTTGTGTTAAACCGTTATGACACACAGAAAGTAGGACCTTGGGGGATTGAGCACAAACAAGCCAAGAAACTAATTGGTAGTTGTAGTTTTGTGAGTTGGGATAATCGAAATAAAAGAGCAGAGCTTGGTTATGTATTGTCAAATGAATATTGGAATCAAGGATACATGTCCGAGGTAATTAGAAGAATTTTAGAGTTTGGATTCAATGAATTAGGGTTAGTTCGAATTGAAGCAAGATGCCATCTGGATAATATCGGATCCGCCAGAGTAATGGAGAAGACTGGAATGCGATTTGAGGGGGTATTGAGAAGGCATATCTGGGCAAAGGGTGCATTTCAGGATGTAAAATTGTTTTCAATAATTAAAGACGATTATGCAAGTGAACTCGAAAAAGGTTTGGATAATAGATAACACGGTATTACCGCAACACGGCTAAAGCTCACCCCGAAGTGGGGAGCAGGGAAGCGGAATCAGGCGGACACATCAGCGAACCTAAGTGGCATGCTACCCAGCCCTAAGGGCCATAAGGTTCTGGTTGTTGTGAATGCAATAACGTTATATCAACCGCAGAAACCTGATAAAAACCTAAGAGCGAGGGAATCATCATGCCCAATGTGTCTGTCAGATACATTCATTGGAATGAATTAGAACAACTACTTTTGCTATATAAGCATTTAAATACAGATGATCCAGAACTGAATATATACGAAATACAAGATCATTGGCGAGAGATAATGAATGACAAGCTGATGAAGATTATTGTTGTAGAGCATGAGGGGAAGCTTGTCTCTTCATGCGTTTTAGTTCTTATTAGGAATCTAACTAGGGGCGCAAGACCATATGGCTTGATTGAGAATGTTGTTACACATTCTGATTATAGAAAAAACGGTTACGGGAAATTAGTACTTCAAAAAGCAGTCGAAATTGCTAGGGAGAATGAGTGTTACAAAGTGATGTTAATGACAAGTTCTAGAATGTAAGGAACCCATAGCTTTTATGAGAGTTGCGGATTTACTAAAGGGGATAATCATATCCACGCTTCGGAGCCAGACGGCTCCTCGGCCTGCGGGATGAGATTGGCAGGGGAGAGAATTCGGCGGACACATATGCGAGGTTAACTGCGCTACGCGCAGCCGATTTGGTTGGAGGCTACGCCTCTCCAGATACGCACTTTAAGCCTCTCGACGTCGTGAATACAAGAACGTTATACGACAGAACAGAGAGATGATAATTGTTAGATTAATAGTAAAAAATGCATTAACCAGAACAACAGAGCGAAAGGATGCTATCCCCTATGAAATTATCAACGAACGAGCATTCGACACACGACATTCGACTTGCCCGCTATGCCGCCGTGTCTACTGCCTTAAGTCTGGTAAGTGATGAGCAGCTTAGCAAGCGAGTGGAGAAAGCTACGGTTCTAAATACGGGTATTGGCGGTACAACGGCTTTCTTACAAATTGATGATACACCCGTGTTCGTGAAAATGGTTCCGCTTACGGAACTAGAAAGCCACTCCGAAAATTATATGTCTACTCGAAACGTGTTCAATCTTCCTCCGTATTGCCACTATGGGGTAGGTTCACCAGGTGCTGGAGTGTGGCGTGAGGTCGCTGCCCATACAATGACCACCAACTGGGTTCTGGCGAGACAGTGTGAGAACTTTCCCCTAATGTATCACTGGCGGGTGTTAAAAAGCCCAGAACGGCGTAATCCAATCTCTGAGGAACTTAGCGATGTTTCCAAAATGGTTGAGTTTTGGGGGACTTCAAATATACGGGATCGTATTGAGGCCCTTGAGCAATCCAACTACAATGTTGTACTGTTCTGTGAGTACGTACCTTACAACCTGCATAACTGGCTTACCGAACAGGTCGCTATTGGTGAGAATGCAGCCAATTCAGCGTTTGCCTTGTTGGACTCAAACTTGCTGTCAACGGTCTCCTTTATGAATGCGAACGGATTACTACATTTCGACGTTCACTTTAACAATGTTTTAACCGACGGTCACCGTGTGTATATTTCGGACTTCGGACTTGCAACGTCTTCTCGATTTGAACTGTCAGATTCCGAATTGGAGTTTTTTGAATTGAACAAGACTCATGATGGATGTTATGTGGCAACACAAATAGTGAACTGGCTTGTAGCAGCAATGACTGGTAGGATGAACCGTTCTGAACGAATCGAATTTATACGTCGTTGTGCCGAGGATAACGAATTCCTAGAAGTGATGGATTCTGCAGCGGAGATTATAATGCGGTACGCTCCTATAGCTGTAGTGATCAATGATTTTTACACCAATCTCGTTACGAATAACAGAAATACATCGTTTCCCGTTGAGGAGATTGAACGGGTCTGTATGAAAACTGGGTTCCAGCTGCCCTTCTCGAATCCCATAACATAATATTCACGCTACGGGTTGGCAGTTGCCTAACCTTGATCCACCGGGAGCGATGAGCAAGGGAGGGGAGTCAGGCGGACACATCCATCTCCCTAAGATAAGAGCTATCTAAGGGAGATGGACGTCGTGAATACAGGAACGATAGAAATCCGCCAAGAGCTTAAAAACATTTATAGTTAGGAGATTCTATGAAGCGAACAATTATGATTAGCGATATACATGGATGTATCGATCAATTAAATCAGATGTTGCATCTTATTAAATATAATTCGAAAGATGATCAGTTGATTTTGCTTGGTGATTATGTAGATAGAGGGCCTAATAGTAAAGCAGTAGTTGAAAAAGTAATCGAATTAGTAAGTATGCATAATGCCATTGCTTTACGAGGCAATCATGACCAACGATTGGTTGATTTAATAAATAATGATAGTGCATTGATTCGATCTAAATTTATTGAACATGGGGGAATACAAACCCTCCAAAGTTATTGTGATATTAATAACATGAATAACGAAATCTCTGATGAGATATTGAACCAGGCGAAGGATACAATTAAGACTTTTTTTGGTCACCACATAGACTTTTTAAGTGAATTACCTTTATATCACGAAGATCATGATCACATTTATGTTCATGCGGGATTGAATCCCAATTTTATAGATTGGAAGAACCAGCCAGAATATGATTTTATGTATATTAAGGATGAATTCATTCAACACAGTTTTGAGGATTTAAACAAAAGAGTTATTTTTGGACATACAAGAACTATTGATATCCATGGCACATCAGATATTTGGTTTAGTAAAGACAAGATAGGAATTGATGGCGGATGTGCATATGGATTGCAGTTGAATTGTTTAATTTTTCAAGAAGGATCGTATATAACGGAACAGATAAAGAACTGTTGAAAGTTAATCCATGAAGCGGGGGACATCACCTAACATCATATCCACGCATCGAGCCTGACAGCTCCTCGGTCCGCGAGAAGCGATTGGCAGGGAAGCAAATTCAGCGGACACATCCGCACCAACTAACCGCATCGCGGCCGCTCCCGTTGGTCGGTTGGACAACGTGGATACGGGAACGTTCAGGGAGGGTTTTATGAAGACCATTATTTATATGGTTAGGCATGCCGAGTCACCATATACAGAAGGAAATGAAAGAACTAGGGGGCTTACCCTAGAGGGAAAGATGAACGCAGAAAAAATAACTGAAATATTAAAGGATGAAGGAATAAACATGATTATATCAAGTCCTTATGCTCGAGCAATTCTAACATTGGAGGGGTTGGCCAAAGAGTTAGAAATAGATATTCAGATATTTGAGGATCTTAGGGAAAGGCACTTTTCAGACTATATTATTACTAATGAAGAATTTATGCCCGCTATGAAGAAGATGTTTGATGACCCTGCCTATGCATTGCCAGGAGGAGAGTCTAACACTGTTTGCCAAAATAGATCAGTTGTAGTGTTGAAAAATATCTTAGAAGAACACAAGGGAAAGAAAGTTGCTATTGGAACACACGGGAATGTAATGACATTGATGATGAATTATTTTAATTCGAATTACGGATTGGATTTCATGAATCAAACAAAGAAACCAGACATCTATAAATTAAAATTTAAAGACCTAGTATTAGAAGAAGTAACAAGACTTTGGAAAGAATAGATTAATTTGTGGATGGATCGAAGAGAACTTTGGCATCACATAACACCATCTTCACGCTGGCACACACTTGCGGCTCCGTAATCGGAGAAGTTAAGTCAGGCAGATAACCCTGCGAGGCTAAGTTGCGGAGCCACCCGGTCGCTAGCTCGACCTTTTACCTCTCGGGCTCGTGAATACAACAACGGTATCTGAAAGGGCCGACAATTGTATTAAAACCATATTTAGAATCGAAAAATCAAAAGTCATCATAAGAACGCTTGTACGCACATGTAAATAAAGGTAAAATATAACTACAATTAAATCTTGGGTGGTCATGGTTTCCCTTCGAAAGGAGGTGAAGCCATGGAAGTGAAAGATGCACTAACGATTATGTTCCTATTTGGATCATTCTTTCTTGCACTTTTAACTTACATTAATAACAACAAGAGAAAGTAAAAACCCACCCTAAGGTTGACCGCCGAAGGTGGGTTTCCGATCGTAAATGACTAAGAAGGGATTACCCATTCAAGCCAATTGCATGGACCAAGTGTTAGCGCACTTGGTCTTTATTAGATATATAATACCATACTTGAAAAGATGTATCAAAGAACTAATTGAGTTAGAAAACCATTGTTGAACAGACATATAGACTGATATTGTAAGTTATTCCATGATGGCAACGCCGTCAGATAACATCGTATCTACGATCCGGGCCGTTCGGACCTTAATTCGCGAGAAGTTGTAGGCAGAGAAGCCATACCAGCTCACAACCCTGCGAGGCTATGTTCGTTGAACCGGTCGTTGTTCCCCATAAGCCTCTCGGGTTCGTATATACATTAACGTTATATGACATACCCGAAAACCCAATTCACTTATTCCTGTAAATAAATTTGTACACATAAGGAGATAAGGCAATGGCAAACAACAAATTACTAAGAATGGACAATGTGGGCATCGTCGTAGAATCCCTTGATGACGCAATCTCTTTTTTCGAGGAGATCGGCTTGAAGCTCGAAGGGCGAGCCACGGTCGAAGGTGAATGGGCAGGTCGCGTAACCGGACTGGGTTCTCAGTGCGTCGAAATTGCTATGATGGTTACCCCCGATGGTCACAGCCGACTTGAGCTTTCCCGATTTCTAACCCCACCTACTATATCAGATCACCGGACTGCTCCTGTAAACGCCCTCGGTTATCTACGCGTTATGTTCACCGTGCAAGACATTGACGAAATGGTATCCAGACTCACTAAGCATGGTGCTCAGCTCGTTGGCGAAGTCGTTCAGTATGAGGACTCTTATAGGCTCTGCTACATTCGTGGAACCGAAGGAATTCTAGTCGGTTTGGCGGAACAACTCGGTAACAATTAAGTAACTGACGTTTTAATAAACGTCAGTTACGGAAATATACATTTCTAGAGTAAAAATTAAGTTCATCTAATGGATGCAACTCGAGTGTGAAATGGACGGAATTATCTTAAGAGGAGCGCTATAATTTTCCATATCTCCATAGAGAGGGGACCACGCATGAACCAAAGACCGTCAGAAGTAGAATACACCGGGGGCTTCGGCGAGTATATCCGGTTGGTGCCGGAAGGCAACATCATCGACATTCTGCTCGCCCAGGAAAAGCAAATGACCGAATTGCTGGCATCGTTGAGCGAAAGCCAGGGCGCATATCGGTATGCAGAAGGAAAATGGACGCTGAAAGAAGTCGTGGGGCACATCGCGGACGGGGAACGCGTCATGACCTACCGTCTTCTCCGGTTCGCAAGAGGGGACCAGACGCCTCTGCCCGGATTCGACCAGGAAGTGTTCATGCCTCCTTTCGGAAGCTGGACAACCGCGCAGTTGGCTGAAGACTACCGGGCGGTACGGCAATCGACGATCACACTCTTACGCGGGTTGCCAGCGGAGGCGTGGTCCCGCAAGGGCACAGCCAACAACGTAAGCATTACGGCGCGCGCCCTCGCGTACGTCATCGCGGGACACGAACTTCATCACATGGGGGTCATCCGAAATCGGTATTTGAGTTAGTCGTCCGGAAGATCGGGACGGAAGCTGTGTTGACAAAACGGCTTCCGGCCTTTCTTTATGGTATGCCCTTCCCGCCCCGTTCATAGTTGATCGGAAGAGAGGACAAGACGGGAGGCTTTCGGGAGGCGTGAAACATGGTGGAGAAGCTTTGCAGCTGGCATTTGCGTTATTGCTATACTCTGACGAGACACGGGCTGGCCTGAACCACAATTCCTCATCATATGGTGGTGAGACTTTTGATAAGTAAGTTCAAAATCGAAGATAAACAGCTTATTTTATTCATACAAAATAACTACGGAATTCTTATTAAGGATATTGAATTTATTCCGGTCGGGGATTCGGCGTATTCCTATAAAGTAAATTGTATTGACGAACAACAATATTACTTGAAGTTATTTGATCATCATAATGATAGACAAAGAGAGGGAATACGACGACTAAATTATTACCTGCCTTTGACTTGGGACCTTTATCATCAAGGGTTGTTTATAAACATTACTCATCCAATAAAGAATTGCTTTGGGAGTTTATTTACTAAATTACAAGACATCACTATAGTTTTATTTAATTTTATAGTTGGAGAGACCTTGGCTGAGGCATATCCTTTCTCAGATGAGATTCTTGTAGGAATTGCAAAGTCCGTGGCTACATTAGAACAGATTACTTCGCAAGTGAATCAGACTTTATTACCAAAGGAATCATTTGATATCACTTTCGAATCTGATCTTTTGAGATGTATTTCGATCCTTGAGAAATCAAATCGAAACAATTGCTTAAATCAATCACTGCGAGAGCTTGTTTTATTAAAGAAAGAACAAATTCTTTCTTCCATGAACGTAGTTAGAGAAATCCGGAATTCAGTTTACATCAATTCTAGCCAACTTGTTTTGTGTCACGGTGATATGTGGGGTGGGAATATCATATATCACAATACTCAGTTGTTCTTTTTAGACTGGGAATCGGTGATCTTAGCACCACCCGAGTATAATTTATTTGGCTATATTGGTTCGAGTTTCGACATCTTTATATCTTCCTATATTAAACAGTTGGATCGAAAATTTCAGATTAATCTGGACTTGATTCGCTTTTACTCTTATCGTGCACATCTTCGTAATCTATCTAACTGGATTATGAATATTCTAATTAGAAATAAAGATGAGTCTCAAAGTATTAATGACTTAGACATGATTCGAAACCACTGTTTGAATCGATTTGATCAAATTGAACCCAATATAAGAAACATTAGAAGAGACATAGTAAGTTGAATACTAATTTGAAGAAGGCTATCGTTTGCTTAAAGCGGTGGGACGTGAACACACCAACTTTATTATCCATGGGGGGAGAGTGCAATTATAACCAATCTAAAAAATAGAAGAACACTTATGATCCTCATACTCGTTATAGGGACATTATATTTTGTTCTGGGTGATATGAATGGTTTCATGAGTAAGTCAAACTTAAATAAAGAAATTCAGGTAAAACAAATCTCCAGCACGGAGATGTCCAAAGCACTATACACCAGAAAAGGATCAGGTGCATATATCGATTGGATAGACGTTGAATTAAATCAGGATGAAATTAATAATATTGTAAATTGGATTAATTCTGTACCTGAATCAGATCGTGTAGCGTTGAAACAAATACCAGCAAACACCAGCATTAGTGCAGGGATTGTTTTTAAATTAAAGCCCGGAAGAGAAATAAGAATCCAATATGATCTTGAAAAGATTTATATAACAAGAACAGATATATGGACTAGGCAAATGATTTATACAATCGATCAAGAAAACTTAAGGGATTTCTTTGATCAACAACTTAAAGGGTTTTATTTTGGAGAAGACAAGGTAAATAAATCTTGAAGGTGATCCAGGAAGCCCATCTAACATCATAGGCGTTGACCTGAACCGCTATGAAACAATGGAGGAATTGAAGCGCACTTTTAAAATCGATCGAAGCACAGAATTGATGAAAGGTCCGGCCAATGAGAAAGCGGCCGGACCTTCGTCGTTGTTTTGACACTTTGGAATCAGGAGTTTAACTCGGTTCAATATGAACATGGACGTCGTAAACGCCGTGCGTTTCTTTTAATTCATGCTCCACCTGGTCCGAAATATCATGGGCAACCCGAATGTCCAGATTGGATCTGACCAGAATGACGATGTCGACCACCGTGTTGCTGCCGTAATTTCTTGCCCGAATGTCTTTGACCCCTTTGACGCCAACCACTTGTTTCACGGTTTCTTTGTAGCCTTTGATAATGTTCTCATCGAATCCGTCGGTTAAATGATGAGAGGCATCACGGAATATATCCCAAGCGGTTTTGCATATCAGAAAACCTACCACTATGGCCGTCAGCGGGTCGAGCCAGGGAAGCTGAAATTGGGCCCCGATGATGCCGACAACCGTGCCGATGCTGACCCAAGCGTCCGAGAGATTATCCTTCGCGGCCGCCATTACGGCTTGGCTGTTAATTTGGCTGGCAAGACGCTTGTTATAGCGGTAAACGCAGTACATGACCAACGCGCAGCCGATACCGGTCCAGGCGGATATGAGATCAGGCGATTCGTGGGTACCTTCAAACATGGAAGATGCGGCCCCGAACAACACCTGGATCCCGACGGCCATCATGATGAAAGAGGCGATCAAGGATGCTACCGTTTCCGCTTTCCAGTGTCCGTAAGGATGATCCCGGTCCGCAGGTTTTTGCGATAATCGTAGTCCGATCAATACGGCAATGGATGCCACGATGTCGGTAGCATTATTTAATCCGTCGGCACGCAGAGCTTCGGAGTTCGCCGAGTAACCTATCAATAGCTTGATTGCAGATAGACAGATATAAGCAATGATGCTGATAATCGCACCTTTTTCACCTAATTTTAGATCCTTGTAACGTTGTTCTTCCACGTCTGGCCGACTCCTTCCGCACACCCCTAAAAATAGTACCTGACTATAATACCAATCCACGCATGGGTGGGTCTAGAGCAACGTTTTTTCCTGTCGCTTAATATGTGACAAGGGGCAAAAAATGTTGCGCCGAACTAAGAAAGATAGATTCCGGTAAAACGCAAAAAAATGCCGGCGATGCGCCGGCCGTAATTTGTTGTATATATCAACCGTAGATAGGCAGCCCCAATCGAATATCAGCCTATCGTAGGCTATCGATTGTTTCTCCGAGATTTGCGGCGGAGGATGCTTATCGTGAGCATGATGGAAATAATCCCGATTATGGCATGCATAGGCCTCTTGCCTCCTGAAGGTTCATAATGGAACATCGGTTATGCATCCATCTTATTCACGATGAAAGGCTCGTGCTTGGGTTGTTATGCACGGCAGGCCGCAGAATCAATAGAAAACGTTACGCGTTCCGCTATGGCGAACATAATCCATATGCTACGGCGTTCGGTTCGTTTCCCTCGCTTTAATCGCTTATAGCGGACATGCGGAGGCTTTTTTTGTGCGGGAAGAAGAAAAATAGCGGGCGAGATTCTCTCTCGACACCGCTACCTGTCTTTACATCCTGTGTGCATGAGTCGCCTAGCGCGAAACAAGCTGAATAACCTACCAACTTGCAATTCGATGAAGCCGCATGTCCGCCAGTGTTCTTACATGATCTTGTTTAAGTGAAGCATATATTCACCACGGTTCAGCGGGTTGACTTGCCGACGTGTATTCACTGGGAAGGGAGCTTGCACCTTCGTATAACCGCCTGGTTTAACGGTGAGCATGCCTTCACCGCTCGTAAGGGAATGAACCTCGGCTTTCAGCAAGTCGGTAGTCCGTACCGGAATGGTGCCGTGAACGTGGACGCTACCGTTATGGAACGCAGGTTCCTGATAAGTGCCGTCCAGCGCGGCTAATTTGGAAAGTACTTTGCTTAAGCTGTTTTCCGGCAGAATGAATTGAATCACGTTCATGGGCTCGTATACTTCCGTCCCTGCTTGGTCGAGTGCAGCCATGAGGACTAGAGGAGTCAAGCTTCGAAAGTCCTTTGCCGTCGAAACCGGGCTTGCGTAACCGGTATGCGTCAGCGTTACGATCGTATCGGTCACGGCCCATCCGTACAAACCTTCCTGAAGCACCTCGAATACCGTGTCTTTGATTGCTTTCTGAAAAGCTAAGGGAAGGGAGCCCAGCTCCACTTCCAGCCTGTACTGAATTCCGGTACCGAACTCGCCAGGTTCGACCCTGATGCCCACCGTTGCATAAAAAGGACACTCGCCTATATATTCAACGGCTTCGCCCGTGCCATAAGGCTTCTCGATACATATCACCTGCGGCGCGGAAAATTCGGCTTCGATGCCGTACTGCTGCAGAATCGTTTCCAGCAGAATTTCTTGCTGGACTTTGCCGAATACATGGATGACATTCTCGCTTGTTTTCGTATCCTGGCTATATTGCAGAAACGGATCCTCTTCGGTGAGATCGCTTAAGGCGGCATGCAGCTGATGTTTCTCCGCGGAATGAACGGCCGAAACCCGGACTTGAATCGGCGGCTTCTGAAAATGAACCGTCTTCATCCTCCCGGAAACGCTGCCGATGACGTCGCCCACCTTGAGTTCGCCATCGATGAGAATGGCAATGTCGCCTGCGCCGATTCCATGGACCGGAATGGATTTGCCCTGGCGCAGGGCATGCAGCTGCTTCACCTTGAGCGTCGAGGTTTGTCCGTTCTGATAGATCACCGGAATTTCATCACGATACTGGATGATGCCTGCGTACAGGCGGAGGTATACATTCCGCTCTCCATTCGGTCGTCTGATCACTTTGAATACCAAACCGGATAACGGTTCATGCTGAAGCATCGACGAATGGTTAACCGGGAAAAAATCACCGAGCGCTTGAAGCAGCGGTTCAATGCCGAGTCCTTTGGCTGCTGAACCTGCAAATAGGGGATAAGCTTTGCCTTGGCGCGTTTGCCTCCGCAATTCCTCCTGCAGCCGCTCTTGTGATATCGGAATATCCAGGGCATAATCGTTCAGCAGATCGTCATTGGACAATGCCAGAGTTTCCACCCAGCCTGCGTGGTGGGGATCGGCCGCGTCCGCCTGAACGGCTGCGCCGCCTTCCTTCATGACCGAGCTCATCTCGCAAATATGTTCGTCAAGCTGATGGCGTATCATCGCATAAACCTTCCGGTAGTCGGCGCCCATTCGATCGATTTTGTTCATGAACAATAGGGTGGGGATCTTTTGTTCCTTCAATGTCTGCATGAGCACGCGGGTTTGGGATTGTACGCCTTCAACGGCGGAAATGACTAGAATGACGCCGTCCAGTACACTAAGCGAATGCTCGACCTCCGAGATGAAGTCGGCATGACCGGGCGTATCGATGAGATTGACCTTCAGATCGCCCAGCATGAACGATACCGCGGCGGATTTGATCGTAATGCCCCGTCTCCGCTCAATGTCCAGCGAATCCGTGGTCGTACTGCCATGGTCCACCGAGCCGGCTTGTTCAATAATACCGGTCTTATAAAGAATTTGCTCTGTTAACGTAGTTTTACCGGCGTCAACATGGGCCAAAACTCCAATGTTCAATATGTTCTTCATATATCGTAACCCTCATTCGTTTCATCATTTGTAGTCCTTTCGGTTGGATGTCGTTGTGACATTGCCGCATAGATATCGCCTCCATGTAGAATAAAGTTACTTCTAGTTTATCCATTGAGAAGTGAACGGAATATGGAATAAATGCTTATAATCATTCATTATCTTGCACGGTACCTGACAACGTGCTGCGTCCTGTTTGGATTTACATATTTATTACCGTGAAATATCGCCCGAGTTGAATTAGGATAGAGGCATAAACCATGTTGAAGGAGTCTTGCATTTGATATCACTTCATGTCATAGATAAAGATAATTGGGAGGATTGCATCCGCCTTAAACCCAAACCTGAACAGGAGAAATGGATTGCCCCTAATCTATATTCCATAGCGGAAGCTCAATTTATGGAGGGTTTCGAGACGAGAGCCATTTTCCATGATGATGAAATGATCGGATTTGTTATGTACGGGCTGCACCCGCACGATAACAACTATTGGATATACCGATTTATGATCGACGGCAAATTTCAGGGAATGCATTATGCCAAGCCTGCGATTCGCCTGGTTCTTGATGAGATTCGCCATTCGCCGAATCGTACGGATGATGTTATGCTGTGTTACAAACCCGGGAACGAGCGTGCAAAAAGACTATATACTCAAATCGGGTTTACGGAAGCCGGATTTGCTCCCTGGGGAGATGTGATGGCTAAATATAGTTTTGTATAATATAGACGTTCATAATATAAAACCGTGCGTTCTGCCATAACTTATGGCGGCACTATCAAAGAGGAAGGGAGGAGATTACGATTCGAACCTTAGCGATAAGCGACATTCATGGCTGCTACGATGAATTCAATCAATTATTGTCTGAAGTGCAGTATAATCCCGCACAGGATAAGCTGGTCCTGCTTGGGGATTATGTGGATCGCGGATCAAAAAGCAAAGAAGTGATTGAGCAGGTGATGGGAATGCGGGATTCCGGCGTCATCACCCTTCGCGGGAATCATGATCAGATGATGCTGGATGCCATTCTGCTGGATACGGACGAAGTCAATTCACGCTGGATTCGCAATGGTGCGCGAAACACGATTGAAAGTTATTGCGGCGCCGATTTTTTGGATGGCGATATGGATCGCTCCAGATACAATGAAGGCAAGGCCTACATAAAACGGGAATATGAGCATCATCTATCCTTTCTCGATACGCTGCCCCTGTATTATGAAACAGACACCCACCTATTCGTGCATGCCGGAATCAATCCGGGCGTGGAAGACTGGAAGCAGCAGCCTCCACATGATTTCATCTGGATACGGGAACCCTTCTACAATTATCCTACCGGCATTAACAAAACCGTAGTGTTCGGGCATACCCCGGCCGTCAACTTGCATGACTCGGAGCATATTTGGTTCTGCGGCAATGGGGACAAAATCGGCATCGATGGAGCATGCGTATACGGCAAGCAGTTGAACTGCCTGGAAATCACGGAACAGCTGGAATACCGAACGTATTTTGTCCGGTCCGTGCCTGCGGAGTGATAGGAAGAGTATGTTATTCTATCATTAAAGCCATGGTTTAACAGACATAATAGGAGGATCAGTCCATGTTGATGATGAACGAAAAGATAAAAGCACGCGAAGTCGAGCTTACCGGCCTGAACGGCGAGGAGTTGGGTGTCGTCTCCAAGGATGAGGCGCTTGCCCTGGCAAAGCGTCACAAAGCCGATTTGGTGTGCACCTCGTTGTTCAGCAGCCCGCCGCCATGCAAGCTCGTAAGCCGCGGCCAGGCGAAGCAGGAGGCGGTTAAGGCGAAGCAGCAGGTTTCGGGTGGTACGATTAAAGTCAAGGAATTCCGCCTGTCCGTACATATCGAAGAGCATGATTACGACACCAAGCTTTCACAGATGCATAAGCTGCTGGCAGCGGGCAAAGCCGTCCAGCCGGTCATACGCATTCAAGGCAAGGAAGGCGAAGCGGCCCGAAAGCTGCTTGAACGACTCGTTCAGGATCTTGCCGAGGTGGGCAAGAAGGAAACGGGCATTCAGGTCAGCGGCAAACAGGCTGCGGTGAAGCTGCTGCCGATATAATCTTGTGGAACGTCTTACAAGAGCGTTTCATTTTAGGTGACGTACAGCGGTTTACTTTTTGAGTTTCTGGTGATATTATGGATCAAATTATAAACGCCATGAAGAGAAGAGTAGATGAACAGGAATCCCTGCAGAGAGCTCCGGTATGCTGAAAAGGAGCGGGAAGCCCTTCATTGAACCAAGCCTCCGAGCGGCGCATCGGAACTTATGAACAAGGGATGGTGCGACAGGAGCTCCTGTTACAGAGCTAGGGTATAAGCGATCGCGTGATGGCCGTACCTGATAAGGCTGGTATCGTGAGATATCGGCGAACAGGGGTGGCAACGCGAAACCAATCTCGTCCCCAAGACTTATGTCTTGGAGACGGGATTTTTTTGTTTTATACGGCATGGCGGCAGTAATTTAAAACATAAGGAGGATTCAGGTATGAGCAACGATTACAACAGGGGAGCGGAAACGGCGGATTTTTTGACCAGGATGATCAAGGAGGATGTGGAGAACAACGTATATCACAGGCCGGTGGCTACGCGGTTCCCGCCAGAGCCCAACGGTTATCTGCACATCGGCAGCGCTTATGCAATCCACATTAACCATGCCATCGCGAGCCGGTTTAACGGGACATTCAATCTTCGGTTCGACGATACGAATCCGCTGAAGGAAGACATGAAATACGTGGATGCGATCCGGGAGGATATCGAGTGGCTCGGACTGAAGCCGGGCGTTTATTTCGGATCGGATTATGCGTTTCAAATCGCTGAGGCAGCCAGGAAGCTCATCATCAAAGGGAAGGCTTATGTCTGTGATCTCACGCCGGAACAAATGACGGAATACCGGGGGACGCTGACCGAAGCCGGCATGAACAGCCCGTTTCGAGAGCGCAGCATCGAGGAAAATGTATCGTTATTCGAACAAATGCTGGCAGGGGCATTCCCGACGTCCGCGAAAGTGCTCCGGGCCAAAATCGATATGTCTTCGCCCAACATGAACCTGAGAGATCCTGTCTTATACCGGATTATTCATGCCGAGCATTATCGTACGGGAACCATGTGGTGCGTGTACCCGATGTATGATTTTGCCCATCCGATCCAGGATTGGATCGAAGGAATCACCCATTCGCTGTGTTCTGCCGAATTTAAAGACCATCGACCGCTGTACGAATGGGTGCTGGCCGAGCTGGAAGTGACGGAGCCCCCGAAGCAGCGGGAGTTTGGCAGATTGAATATCTCCGGATACGTTACTAGCAAGCGATACCTGAGGGAACTCGTCGAGGGAGGTTTTGTGGACGGATGGGATGACCCCAGACTGCCTACGCTGAAAGGACTTCGGCGACGGGGGGTGACTCCCGAGGGAATCCGGCAATTTCTGGACGAACTCGGTGTGATTCGCGGCAACAGCATGGTGGACTCGGCGATGCTTGACCATTTCATCCGTCAGGACTTGAAGGATCGGTGCCGCAATGCGATGGCCGTCATGAACCCGCTAAAGGTGATCATTACGAATGTTCGGGAAGATTGCACTGAGTTGCTGAGCATACCGAACCATGAACATGTTGAGGCGTTAGGGATGCGGGAGGTTCCTTTTTCACGGGAGCTGTATATCGAACGGGAGGACTTCATGGAGGAGCCGGATCCCGGATTTCATCGGTTATCGCCCGGCAAGGAAGTGCGCTTGAAGGGAGCCTACTTCATCAAATGCGACCATGTCGTGAAAGACCCGGCATCGGGGGACATCACGGAAATTCACTGCACGTATGATCCACTGACGAAGAGCGGCAGCGGATTCAAAGGGCGCAAGGTGAAATCCACGCTGCACTGGGTCTCTGCGAAGCATGGGATTCCGGCGGAGCTTCACTTGTACGATCCATTGTTGAAGGAATCAGCCGAGTTGCTGGAATCGGATAATATCTGGGCGGATCTGCTGAACCCGGATTCGTTGATTCGGGTCAAAGACGCCATACTGGAGCCTTCCATGCAGGAAGCGGCCATGAACCAAACGTACCAATTTATCAGACACGGCTATTTCTGCCTGGATTCCAAGCATGCAACGGAGCAAAGGCTGGTGTTTAACCGGATCGTATCGTTGAAGGATTCATGGAAGAAGACCGGCAAGAATTAATGGATACGATCAAGGGGCCGCGATCGTCGGGTACGGACATTCAGACAGCACTAAGAAGCCGGCAGCGAGTGGCTGCCGGAGATTCCTTTGCGAAGGTCTTGGTCAATGATCCTGTGTATGCTGCTATTCATGGGACGTTAAGACGTCCAATGGGCCGGCCGGGCTAAGGAAGAAGGTAGCCGGGTGCTTGCGTCTCCCTTCGCTGCGTTAACCTGGAATTGAGTCAGGAAGAGGCTGTTCGTTAAATTAGCTCCCCTTAGGTCCGCATCCCGGAAATCGGCCCCGATCAAATCCGCGGCCCGCAGATCGGCTCCTCTGAGGTCCGCCGCAATGAGGTAAGCTCCTCTCAGATTGGCGTATCGAAGGTCAGCTCCTTTAAGCTTTGCTCCCATGAGATCGGCACCGCGGCCCCCGATCTTCTGACGCACGGGCGGCCCTTTATGCTTCCGTCGCGCATCGTCCCGCACAAGCTCACTGGTTCGAAGAAGCAGCTGGTTCACTTCAGCGCGATGAGCTGCCACATCCAGACGTAACAGGGATGCGGCTGGAAGCTGGGTCAACCTCCTCGTCGCTTCCAGCGACGACCTAAGATCAGAATGTATGCCATGCGCCGGCTGCAAACTCAGCGCTTCGTTCAGATACCATAACAGCTCGTGAAGCTGTCGCATAATCGGAAAAACGTCGAACATTTCTTTTGCCGTCTCCGGGGCCTGCCGCCAGTCGCGTCCGTTATAGGTAACCTGTGAAACCATTTGTCCCGCGCCGAAGCATTCATAAACGGTGCATCCCCGCATGCCGCGCTGCCGCAGACTGTTGTGCACGCCGCATCGGAAGTCGGATTGCAGATGGCGGCAAGGGGTCCCGCCGTCTTTGTCGATGGCAAAATCGGTAGAGGAAGCGAAAGGCAAAGCGACGCAGCATAATCCAAAGCAGCGTTCGCAATCCGATTGCAATTGAATTCGGCCCTGTTCATCAGGGTTGTGTTCTTGTCTGTCTAGCATGCGTAGAGGAGCTCCTTCCGGTCATTGAACGTCAAGAAATGACTAATCATAGTTATATTTTAAAACAAAAGAAGGATAGAGTCATAGATGCAATGTTGGTTATAACTGTTTTATACCTTAAGAATGCGCGATAGCCGGATCTGCGTAACCCTCATTTAGGCTGCCAAGGAAATTTAGGCAGCTTTATTTTGCATGATCGATGAAAAGCCAACAGATAGTATATAATGAAATTCGTGTCTTCGGACAGGCTAGATGTGGAATCCCGTTCATTTCAGGACATATGTCCTTTCCTGCGTCCGGTGAGATCACTTTTAATAGTATACAGATCTATAGATGAAGGAGTTTGTATCGTGAGAGGAATATTATTTGCATTCATTGGGGGTGCCTGCATTACGCTGCAAGGTGTAGCCAATGCACGAATCAGCCAGGATATGGGCACCTGGCAAGCCGCCGCGGTCACGCAGCTGACCGGGTTTTTGATGGCTTTGGTCATTCTGCTGTTCGTCCGGGACGGCAGCAGGCAAGGCTTCGGGCAAGTGAAGCCGCTGTATCTGATCGGCGGAGCGTTGGGCGCACCCATCATATTCAGCGAGGTGACGGCGATTCAGAATATCGGTGTTACATTAACGATATCCGCGTTATTAATCGCCCAGCTATTCTTGACGTTCCTGATTGACAGCAACGGATGGTTCGGCGTGACGAAGAAGAGAATGAGTTTGCCTCAATTCATCGGGATCGGGATGATGATTGCCGGAGTCGTGATTATCAAATTATGATGCGGATAACAAGAGGCCTTTAGACGGGTGATGGGGAAAGGAGACAGGGATGTGAGGGAAATTCATGATGCCGAGCTCATGCAGGATTTTTTGTTAAGCAACCAAATCAATTCCGTATTTCCCGATGGGCTAAAACCTTATTTGGTGTTATATCATTTTGACCACGGCGACATCATCTGTACGCAAGGCGATCCTGCCGAGATGCTGTACGTCCTGGTTGAAGGGAAAATTAAAATCTTCACGACATCCGCGGAAGGCAAGGCGCTGGTTCTTTCATTCAAAACGCCGCTTGAGGTGATCGGAGACATCGAATACGTTCAGGGAAATCCGATGATCAATACGGTACAGGCCGTGTCGCCCGTCTACATGATCGGCGTGCATTATCGCTGGCTTCGCAAATACGGGCAGGAGTTTCCGCCGCTGCTTCAATTTTTGCTGCGGATCATCACGCGGAAGTTTTATATCAAATCCAATTTCTTGAGTTTTAATTTACTGCACCCGGTGGAGGTGCGACTGGCCAGTTATTTACTGTCCGTGTCGGAGGAAGAGTCGGGCACGTTTGTCATGAGCGACCCGGCCGCATACCATCTGACGGATGTCGCGAATCTGCTTGGAACCAGTTATCGGCATTTGAACCGGGTGATCCAGAAATTCAGCCGTGAAGGACTGATCGTGCGCCGCAAGGGTTCCATTCTGATCAAAGATCGGGAAGCGTTGATGAGTGTCGCCGGCGGCAATATCTACGAAGAATAACGATGATGAAGAAACCGTAAGGGAGATAGAGCATGGTAGCAGGATTGGTATTAGCGCTAATCGCGGGTTCGTTGGTTAGCTTGCAGAACATTTTCAATAACAGGGTGAATGAAAAAACAGGCTCCTGGTCTACAACGACGTTGGTGCTAGGCATGGGCTTTGTGGCTTCGTTCGTCATGAGTCTTGTCGTAGAGGGAAAAGGGACATTCGACATTCAAAACATGGAGCCCTGGTACTGGATCAGCGGAATGATCGGAGTCGGGGTCGTGATCTGTTTGGTACAAGCGACAAGGCTGCTTGGTGCTACATTCGCGATTTCGATCGTTATGACCTCGCAGCTCGGCTTCGCGCTGCTGTGGGACTCTTTGGGCTGGTTGGGCCTGGAGAAGGTCCCGTTTACGAGAAATCAGTTGATCGGTGTTCTTGTGATTATCGGGGGTATACTAGTATTTAAGTTAGGCGGTAAACAGGAGCAGCAAGAGACGGCATAGCTATCGGCAATTGAAGAATGAGGGAGGAATCCATATGATAACGGAAATTGATAAAATCGCTTGGATCCACATCCTGGATGGACGCATACTGGGCGCACGTTCCAAGGGCAAGGACACGTATTACCTGCCCGGAGGAAAACGGGAACCGGGAGAATCCGATATCGAAACCCTGGTTCGGGAAATCGAGGAGGAGCTGTCCGTTCGCATCAAACCGGAGACCGCGGCGAATGCAGGGAGCTTCCGCGCTTCCGCCCACGGCAAATCGGAGGGCGTACGAGTAACGATGTCCTGTTACACGGCTGAATATGAAGGGGAGTTAAGACCGGCTTCGGAGATTGAAGAGCTGGCATGGCTCACGTATAAGGATCGGGCACGGGTCTCCGAGGTCAGCCAGATGATCTTTGACCATTTGCATGAACTGAAAAAGCTGGCGGATTAAGCCTTGGGGATTATCCTATTACTTGATTCCGGCTCCATCTGACGGGCGTTTTCGTTATCCATGCCCGCCCTGACAGCAGGTCCAAGTGAATACAGCCATGCAACAAAAAAAGACGCTCCGAGGGGGAGCGTCTTTTGTATTTGGAACAAATGTTCGTTTTATGGGTCATCTAAAATGAAAATCACTATATTCGGCTTTGATATTATTAGTATAGCTCAGCGATAAATATAAGTCTATATTTTGCCAGGAAAATGCCCTATAGTTTGTAATACCCGGCCGGGAAACCAATGTTTAACTTGTGCTGTTTGGACTGAAGAGAGGGAGTTTTATGCCAATACGATTATGGAATACCAATTTAAAGGTTCGATTATTCGGCGAAGCGCTGTTCAATATGCTGTTTTGGATGTATTTCCCTTTCATAACGGTTTATTTCGGCGCTGCTCTAGGCAATCATATCGCGGGAATCCTAATGACGGTTCCTCCGATATTCAGCATCGTCGGCAGCCTGCTCGGCGGCGCTTTAGCCGATCGGCTGGGACGACGCCCCGTCATGCTGCTTGGCGCCTCGCTGCAAACGGTCATGTTTGCGCTGTTCGCTCTGTCGCCTTCGCACTGGACCGATTATGCCGCATTTATCGGCATCGGATTCGGGGGAGCCATCTACAGGCCAGCCAGTTCGGCGATGGTAGCGGATTTGGTTCCCGTTCAAGAACGACGGCAGGTATTCGCAACGTTTACGACGGCAAACAACTTAGGGGCCGTGCTTGGTCCGGCACTTGGAGCCATTTTCTTTTTTCAGTATCGTCAAGAGCTCCTGTGGTCATGTTCAGTCGTATTGCTGGTCTATTTCAACGCGATTTACTTCATTGTTCGGGAAACCTTACCGGCTTCAGCGAGCATTCCGGAGCGAACTGATTCGATCCTTCAGGTATTTAAGGCGCAGTGGAAGGGATATGGCATCATTTTTCGGGATAAAGTGTTTCTGGTATACATACTGGCAGGGATATTTGCCCTTGTGACCATCATGCAGCTGGACCTGTATTTGGCGGTATATGTCATCGATTATGTGCCATCCCAGACGCTGTTCTCCTGGAACGGTCATTCGCTAATGTTAACGAGCACGGAAATTCTTGGGTGGGTGCTGGGCCTTAACGGGCTCCTGTTCGTTCTATTTATTCTTCCGGTAACCAAGTGGTTTCGGAACTGGAAGGAGCGGGACGTATTCGTTCTTTCATCCTTGCTATCCGGTGTAGGCACGTTTGCGCTCGGGCTGAACACCAACATCTGGTTTTTATTCTTCGTAACCATTATTTTTACTTTCGGGGAAATTGTCCGCTCGCCGGTGACCCAAAGCTTTATCAGCCATTATGCGCCGGAGCATGCAAGAGGACAGTATATGGGAGCTGACAGTCTGCAGTTTACGGTAGGAAGATTACTGGCGCCGGTGACGGTATTTCTGTCAGCTTGGGTATCGCCGATGGGCGTATTCGGCATCATCCTGTTATCGGCCTTGATCAGCACGGTGTTGTATATTCTGCTATTTCGAATGTATGTAGAAAAAAGCCATAGCCAGCGTAAGCTTTAATGAATCGTAAAAAGAAAGGGCCAAGCCGGGTTTGGATGCAACCGGCTTGGTTCTTTACATTTTCATACGAGGCTGGCCGTGGAGGTTTGGAAAAATGTTGTATTTTCGTATTTACAAACCGCCGGTCGGTATATATAATGAAGTTACAAATTCACGGAAGGTTGGTGAAGGCCATGATACCGTTTATAGCCATGTTCGTGTCGCTTCTTTTGTTTCGGGCACTGGGCTTTGCAGGTTGGGAGTATACGAATGATTGGGTTATTTCGCTCAGGTTTGCGGTTGCGGTCATGTTCCTGATTACGGCTTCTGCCCATTGGGGAAAACGTCGAGCCGATCTGATCGCGATGGTCCCGCCGGGGATCCCTTATGCCGCGTTTGTTGTTAGCGTCACCGGGGTGCTGGAGATTGCGGGAGCTATTCTGATCCTTATTCCGGCCACGACCGCCTTCGCCTCTGCAGGCCTGGCTCTTATGCTGCTGACCATGTTTCCGGCCAATGTGTACGCTGCAAAACACCGATTGCCGCTCGACGGCAAGCCGGCCACTCCGATCGGAACGAGAACGCTGATGCAATTCGTGTTCCTGGCGGCGGTCATCATGGCGGGATGGCTTCCGCCTCAGGGGTAACCAACCAACCAATCAACCAACCATCTTCAAGGAGGATAACAGATGAAGCAGGAAGAACGACGAGAGCAGACCAAGCGAATACTGCTAGAAGCCACGGAAGCACTGATACGTGAGCAGGGCGCAAGCCGAACCACGCTCACTGACATCATGAAGCGTTCCGGCTTGTCCAAGGGAGCTATTTTTCATTATGTTTCAAGCAAGGATGAGCTGTTTGTCCTCGTGTTAAGAGCAAGGCTTGCCGAACAGAACGAGCAGTTCATGAACGAGGTGAACAAGCAAGGGGACATTAAACAGTTTGACGGGCCGATGAATGCCATTGCAACCGGCATGTCGAGACTGGAAAGCAGGGACGATGTCAGCAACCTGATCTTGATGTACCTGATCGGCAAAAGCGATCAGCCGGAAATTGCCGACATAGTGGCTGGCTTCTACAGGGAAGCGACGGCCACTTCCAAGGAATGGATTGTTACGGGCCAAGAAGCCGGCGTCATAACGAAATCCATCGATGCGGAACGCACGGCGGAGCTGTTCGAGCTGTTGTCTTTCGGATTGCGGATGCGGGGGCTTATCGGCGTAACAAGCGATGTATTCAGCACGAAGGAATATTCGGATTTCATCATCGATATATTGCGGCCCGGGCATCGGAAGGAGGGGGATGACCGATGACGTTATGGTTATTTCTTCACATTGCCGGATGCGTATTATTTCTGGGCAATATCGTCACGGCGGCATTCTGGAAGGTGCGGGCGGACCTGAAAGGAGATCCTGCAGAGATCCATCACACGGTAAAAAATGTCATGTTAGCCGATGCGGTGTTCACGCTTCCAGGCCTGCTGCTGATCATCGTTTCAGGCATAGTGATGGGCATGCAAGCCGGATATGGAATGAGCGGTATGAGCTGGCTTACGGCTTCCTTGGTTTTGTTCGGCATTACGGGAATTCTGTGGGCTGGCATATTGATTCCACTGCAAAAAGGAATGATTCGGCATAGTCTGCAGTCCGTAAAGGATGGAGGAATTTCAGCAAGTTATAAGCGAGCTTCAACGTATTGGGCGGTAGGCGGGACGATAGCAACACTGCTGCCGTTCGTTATTTTATACCTCATGGTTAGCAAACCGTACTGAACGAAAACGACGATCTGATCGCTACACGGCGATCGGGTCGTTTTTTAGGTAACGGTCCGCGACGAAACATGTCGCGTGAAGCGCCGTCTCCCTCTCGCGCAAGCGCATATTTGACAATCGTCTGCATACGATTAGGCGAGAAAGCTTGCGAATAGGGAGGAAAACTTCATGTCCGTTTATGATCCGCAGCTGGTTCAGATGGTTAAGGCTTATCTGCCGAACGGCGCGGAAATGGTACACATGGGTCATACTGCCAAACATGCTGCCGTTATAACCGCAGATGTCACGGGAGATCAGGTGCCTGAAATCGTTGGAGTCTATCGATTGAATGAAGCATTGTATCTATTTGTGCTGCTTTATCGAAATGGTGGTTACGATGTTGTTGCCAATGTCATGGGACAGGGGTATGGGGTTACTTTACTGACGGCAGCTCCCGTGTTAAACCCTAGCCTGGACCATGTGATCGTAGGCTGGCAGCTTGGCTCTATCTGGTCCAAATTGTCGATCTACGCATGGACTCCGGAGGGATACATGGATATAGCGCCTGCTGACGTAAATTTCAGTTATATCGATATCGTGGATCTGCCCGGTCCGGCGGGCTCGGATGGTCTTGCTGAAATCGCGTTATGGATCCACGATACGGGAGAAGCGTATCGAGTCGAAGTGGTCAGGTGGGACCGAGGAATGTTAGTGCCTGCAACGGATGCTTACCCTTATTATTTTCCTGCCGTCGTTCAGTATTACGAGAGATTGACGCACGAACATCCGGATTACGCTTATTATTGGTACTACTTGGCAGACGCGCAATACCGGGCAGGGATGCAGGAGGCCGCGCTTGTGTCGGTCCGTAAAGCACTTGAGTTCGCAGAGCCTTACCCTTCACGCGAGATTCTGCTTGAGCTTGAGAGCCGGATCAAGGAAATGCTGGCAAGCAGGGGGCAATCGCAGACCCTTGGCCGATTATTTCCGGCATCCGTGAAAACAACGAGCGGAACAAAGTGGGGATACATCGACCGTAGCGGCAGCATGGTCATTCAACCCAAGTATGAGGATGCTCAGGATTTCCAGGACAATGGTCTTGCAGTCGTTGGCGATGACGGCCGTTATGGGCTCATCGACAGGTTCGCCCGTTTCGTCGTGGAGCCCAAGTATCAGTCCATCAGTCCATTCTTGGAACATCGGGCGACCGTGATCGATCGTCAAGGCTTTCAAATGATCAACGAACAAGGGGAAGTGCTGACAAGGCGGAGTTATCCATATATCGCGGGGCTTAGCGAAGGAAGAGCCGTATACTATGTTACCGATTCCGGCAGCGGTGATGGCGCAAACAGCCGATACGGCTACCTCGATGCCGAGGGTCTGGAGGCGATCCCTGCGCAGTATGAGGAAGCGAATGATTTTGCAGGCGGTAAAGCGGTAGTGAAAATTAAAGAAAATCTTTATGCCCTCATCGATCTTCAGGGGCGCCAATTGGCCACCTATCCGTTCGCTTACGTTGGACCGCAAGGTGATGGCATGATAGCCTTCCAGAAGGAAAGCGCCGGGAAGTACGGATATATCGATGAACAGGGGAACGTTGTCATCCCGCCGGCTTACACTTCGGCATTTCCTTTCCATCGCGGCAGAGCTATCGTTAATACATCTGAAGATTACCGATCAATGTATGGCGTCATTAATGTACGGGGGAAATGGGTCATCCAGCCGGAGTATAACGACATCCGGGATTTGAATGAGGACCGGTTTGCGCTCGGGCGCGCGATTGATCCTGCCCAGCCGTATATTGGCTCCATCTATGCCATCGCAGATTGGGACGGAAGGAAGCTGTCCGATTATGTATATCGTGACGTTCTTGAATTCAAGCATGGTTTGGCCTCGGTATATGATGCAATACAGACGTATTTCATCGATCGAACAGGCCAACCGGCGCCGGGATATCCCCGCGTGAACGGCAGCGGTTCATTTACGCTGGAACCAGGCAGCTTGATAAAGGCCATGGTCGATCAGAGGCTGTCGTATCTGGATCGATCGGGCCGCGTCATATGGAAGCAGAATACGGTAATTCCGTTACACCCTCCTTATCAGGTCGTAGAGGAGAAGTATAAACCCAATCCGGATTACTTAGTTTATTATCCTCAGATCGAGGGAATGCGGGATCGGGCTGCCGAGCAAGCGGTTAATAACAAGCTTAAAGACATGTCTCAAGTAAAGTTTATTCCGGCGGACCAGCAGCTGGAATATGCTTATACAGGCGATTTTGACGTCATTTTCTACAAGGAGCAGCTGCTTGTACTCGAGCTGAACGGTTATCATTATCCCTTCGGTGCCGCGCATGGCATGCCGACCCGAACCTTTGCCTTGATTAACCTGGGGAACGGCAGCATGTATTCGCTAAAGGATTTGTTTAAGCCAGGCAGCGATTATGTGCAGGAGCTCAGCCGGATCGTCGGCAAGCAGATCAAGGAAGATCCTCAGTATTCGTACGTGTTCCCGGACAGTTATACGGGAATCGCTCAAGACCAGTCCTTCTATGTGACGGATCATGCGATTCATCTGGTGTTTGCGCCTTACGAGATTGCTCCTTACGCCGCGGGTTTTCCGACATTCACCATTCCGTTTGCACAGATCCAGGATATCATCAATACCGAAGGTGAATTCTGGAAGGCGTTCCATTCCTGACATTTCATTCTGCACGACGTTTTCGAGGACAAAAGCCGTGCCTGGCCTTTCCATAAGACCGAACAAGGTTTAGAATAGATGAGTATTGCCATATTGATAACAACGTTGAAAGGACCTTCATCGTGGTAACATTTTTTCTTCTTATTATTTATCTTGCCTTCATTAGTTTAGGGCTTCCGGATTCGCTGCTTGGTGTCGCCTGGCCGGCCATGCAGCCGGATATTGGAGCGGCCTTTGAATCCGCGGGTTTACTGTCGATGATGGTAACCGGAGGCACGATCGTGTCCAGCCTGTTCAGCGGAAGCGTGATCGAACGCTTCGGGACGGGGATCGTTACGCTGATCAGCTGTTTGCTGACGGCCAGTGCGCTGCTCGGGTTTTCGTTTGCGCCATCGTTGTTCTGGCTCATTCTGCTGGCGATTCCCCTTGGTTTAGGCGCAGGGGCAGTTGATGCAGGGTTGAACAATTACGTGGCAAACCATTATAAGGCCCATCATATGAGCTGGCTGCACTGCTTCTGGGGCGTCGGCGCAACGTTAGGACCGATCATCATGTCCTATTCCATGGGGACCGACAATGCATGGAGAGACGGATATTATACCGTATCGATCCTGCAATTCGTACTGGTCTTCATCCTGCTGCTCACGTTACCGCTATGGAAGATCGTGGCGAGCCGACATCAGCCTCAAGACATGCAGGACGTACATACGGGAACCGACTCCGCGAGCAGAGGGGAAGCCATGGTCCAGAAACGCGGGAATCCGCTGCAGATCAAAGGGGTAAAGGTTACCTTGCTGGTATTTTTGTTCTATTGCGGTGTGGAAATGACGGTCGGTTTATGGGGAGCAAGCTTTTTGGTAGGGGCCAGGGGGCTGCCATTGGAAACAGCGGCAGTCTGGGTGTCCATGTATTACGGGGGCATTACGGTCGGCCGCTTCATAACCGGATTCGTGACGCTGAAGATCAACAATCTCACCCTCATACGGGCCGGGCAGGTGACGGCTATTGCAGGGGCCGTCCTGTTATTGCTGCCGCTGCATCCCTATCTGTCCCTCATCGGTTTGATTGTCATCGGACTCGGCCTTGCGCCCATATTTCCTTGCATGCTGCATGAAACGCCGGCGCGCTTCGGCAGAGCCCAATCGTCCAGAATCATGGGGTATCAAATGGCTGTTGCCTACACAGGCACAACGATACTGCCCCCGCTCTTTGGGATCGTTGCAGCCCAGATATCCATCGGGTTGTTTCCCATCGTCATCCTGTTGTTTGCTCTGATCATGATGCTGAGCTCCGAAAAGGTCAACGGGATCCTCTATAAAAGCGGGAAGAGCACGGTTTGATTCGAACCGGGCTTTTCTTTTGTAAAAAAAGCGTTTCCAAAAAAGTTATTGAAACGTTTCCAATTCGGTGTTATGATGATTTCCATAAAAGAGATTTAAGTGGGGGGTTAAATGTCAAGTATTAAAGATGTAGCCAACTTAGCTGGTGTAGCTGTGGGCACCGTGTCCCGTGTCATTAACAATTCGGGTGCCGTTAAGCCTGCTACACGCAGAAAAGTGGAGATGGCCATACAAGAGTTAAATTATATCCCTAATGAGATTGCCCGAAATTTCAAAATGCGAAAGTCCAAGATGGTAGCCCTGCTGCTACCCAGTATCTGGCATCCTTTTTTCTCGGAATTAGCTTATTACATAGAAGATGAGTTGGATCAAGAAGGTTTTAAGCTCATGCTGTGTAATAGCGGCGGCAAACCTGAGAAGGAATTGTATTATCTTGATATGCTTCAACAAAACAAAGTGGCAGGTATTGTCGGCATTACGTACAACGATATCGAAAACGACGTAAGCAACGACATCCCGATTGTCAGTATAGACAGGCACTTCAACAAGAAAATCACATGCGTAACTTCGGATAATTATGAAGGAGGGCGTCTGGCGTTAAGGGAGCTTGTCAAAGCGGGTGCCCGTAAGCCGGCTTTTATGGGAAGCGTCACATCCGTTTTCAGTGAAACTATGAATCGGAGAGAAGGCTTTATTCATGAAGCTAAAGCAATGGGAGTCGACTATGTTATTTACGAAAAGCCAGACCCCGTTGTAGACGATGAAGCCTATTTTTGCGAGTTTCTAGATAAGTATCGGGATGTGGACGGCATTTTTGCTATTACGGATATGTTCGCTGCCAAGTATATCGAAAGAGCAGGTAGACTGGGCATTCGCGTTCCGGAGGATGTAAAGGTCATCGGATATGACGGGATTCAGGATCATCCGTATTTCCATCCGATATTGTCAACGATCAGACAACCTGTAGAGGAGATGGCGCGTACGACGATCAGGCTGCTCTTCAAAAAGATCGATGGCGAAACATTGGACCGGGAAGTTTATCGTCTTCCGGTCATATTTAGACAAGGTGAAACGACTTGATTGTTACATGGAAGCAAATGCTTTACCCTAGGTTATTCATTAGAAAAACATCAACTGCTACGGAAGAAGCTTTCTTGGTATAATTACTGGTTGACGTTTTTCTTATACTAAGTTGGAAACGTTTCAATTAAATTGGAAACGTTTCAAATACAAATTACATGCTGTGAAGAAAGGGAGTATGACGGTGATTTCACGAGATTCCGGGGGACAACAACCCCTCATTAAAGAAAATCGTAAAACTTGGAGTCGAGTCAAACGCAACTACGAGCTGTATCTGTTCCTGCTGCCGATTATTCTGGTTTATCTCCTGTTCAAGTACTATCCGATGTACGGAGTACAAATTGCATTTAAGGATTTTTCACCGAGCCAGGGCATTTGGGGCAGCGAATGGGTGGGTTTCCAGCATTTTATTGATTTTTTTAATTCTTATAATTTCTGGACCATCATGAAAAATACGCTAACACTCAGTTTCCTATCGCTTGTGTTTAGCTTCCCGGCTCCGATTATTATTGCGATCATGCTGAATCAGATGCTGGGCAAGCGTTACAAGAAATTTATTCAGACCGTCATTTATGCACCGCACTTTATATCTACCGTTGTGCTCGTCGGTATGCTGCATGTTTTTTTATCTCCAAACAGTGGTCTCGTGAACCTCATCATTACCTGGTTCGGCGGGGAACCCATTCTATTCATGGCTGACGAAGGATGGTTCCGTCCATTGTACATTTTGTCAGGCATATGGCAAGAGACTGGTTTCGCTACGATTATTTACCTGGCTGCGCTTGCCGGGGTCAATCCGGAACTGCATGAAGCCGCGATTATGGATGGAGCAAGTAAATGGAAGCGAGTATGGTACGTGGACATTCCCTCGATCTTGCCAACCATTGTCATTCTTCTGATTCTCGCACTCGGGAACGTCATGAGCATCGGTTTCGAGAAAGCATTTCTAATGCAAAGCGATCTTAACTATGCGACTTCGAATATTATACCGACCTATGTATATGAATTGGGGATTCAGAAGGCGCAGTACAGCTTTTCTACGGCAGTCGGACTGTTTAATTCCATCATCAATATCATCCTGATTGTCACCGTCAACCGGGTCGCCAAAAAATTAACGGAAACCAGTCTTTGGTAGGGGGGATTCACTTTGAACCAGTTATTGAAGAGAAAAAGCAGAGGAGACGCATGGTTCGACGCCATCAACTATTTCTTCTTGACCGTAGTCATGCTGATCGTATTATTTCCGCTGTATTTTGTGCTGATTGCTTCATTCAGTGATCCCAATCTCATCTATTCGGGGGAAGTATGGTTATTTCCGAAGGGCTTTACGCTCGATGGCTATGAACGAATATTCAATGACTCCTCCATTTGGATCGGGTATGCCAACTCCCTGCTATACGCGGGTATTGGAACTTTGATCGGAGTAGCGGTTACCGTATTTGCCGCTTACCCGTTAGCCCGTAAGGATCTGGTTGGAAGACCTGTTATCATGTGGTTCTTATTGATCACCATGTTTTTTAGCGGCGGGTTGATTCCTACGTATTTGCTAATCAAGGATCTTCACATGCTTAACACGATCTGGGCACTTGTGATCCCCGGTGCCGGCGGCATCATGAATGTCATTATCGTAAGGACTTTTTTTCAGTCCTCCATCCCGGATGAGATGTGGGAAGCCGCTTCGATCGACGGTTGTTCCAACACCCGATTTTTCTGGAGCATTGTATTGCCTTTATCCAAGTCCATAATAGCCGTCATGGTACTGTATCATGTCGTCGGCTTCTGGAACGGTTTCTTTGATGCTCTGATCTATTTGAACGACGAAAGTAAATATCCGCTGCAACTGGTGCTTCGCAACATTCTCGTCCAGAATCAGGTGAACTCCGGCATGATGGTGGACGTGGAATCCTACGCGGCGAAGATGCGCGTAACGGAGCTGATCAAATACGGCGTCATCATTGTATCCAGTCTGCCGCTGCTGATTCTCTATCCTTTCCTGCAGAAGTACTTTGTCAAAGGCGTTATGATCGGATCGATCAAAGGATGATGAAGACAGATACTTGAAAGGGGGGATGCGCAGCAGAATCGATATATCAGCATCCAGACCACTATAGAGAAAGACAAAGTAATGTATCAATCTTGCGTAATGATCTAAGGGAGGTTATGTACGATGAAATCTGTATTCAAAAGAGCGGGGATTCTTATGTTAGCCGGAGCTTTTGCGCTGAGTGGATGTTCAGGAGACGCCAAGAATCAGTCGGATAATCCTGATCAGGCTGCGAATTTTAACAAAACGGGTCTTCCGATTGTGAATGAACCGGTATCGTTAAAGATGGTATCCCCGAAGGCAGCATTGGCGCCAGAGTATTCGCAAATGGAAATTTTCAAACGATTGGAAGCGGAAACCAACGTTAAGATTGAGTGGGAGAACATTCCGGACACGGACTTTACAGAGAAGAAAAATTTGCTGCTGGCCAGCGGCAACTTACCGGATGCTTTTTACGGAGCCGGATTCTCCGATTACGAGCTGGTTACTTACGGAGAAGATGGTACCATCCTCCCGCTGGAAGATTTAATTGATCAATATGCGCCTAATCTGAAAGCGCTCTTAGATCGCCGTCCTGACATTAAGTCCTCAATCACGGCACCGGATGGGCATATATACGGGCTGCCTTCGTGGGAAGAGAACAATCTTGGAACAAACCCCTTCTTTCACGTCATCAATAAAAATTGGCTCGACAAACTGGGCCTGAAAATGCCGCAAACATTGGATGAATATACAGAAGCTTTAGTTGCCTTTAAAACACAGGATCCAAACGGCAACGGCAAGGCCGACGAAATTCCGTTAAGCTTTATGCACATGCAGTGGTGTATGGATATTGCTGGCATATTCGGAGCTTTCGGACTTCCGGATAACATGGAACATCGGATCGTCCGCGACGGAAAAGTGATCTTTACTGCTACGCAGCCTGAATATAAGGAAGCATTGAAATATTTCCATGAAAAATGGTATAAGCAGGGCTTGATTGATCCTGAATCGTTCACCCAGGACGCCGCTCAGTATCTGGCCAAAGGGAAAACATCAGCCGAAACACTCGGTTCCTATATCTGGTGGGAAGTCGATGAGGTGGTTGGACCGGAGCGAAGCGAGGATTATGCGTTGCTGTCTCCGCTCAAAGGACCGAACGGGGATCAATTGATCGGTCGCGGCAACGGTGGCGGTCCAGGACGCGGCGCTTTCGTGATTACAAAAGAGAACAAGAATCCGGAAATTACGATGCGTTGGATCGATCAGCAGTATGAGCCCTACATGGCTGCTCAAATCCACTGGGGTCCACTGGATATCGTATTCGAGAAGGACGAGAATGGGAAATTGGTAAACCTGCCGCTTCCCGAAGGGACTTCTGCAGGCGAATTCCGTCAAAAAGTCGCTCCAGGCGCTGGAGGACCAGGTGTTATTACCATCGAAGATTTGGGAAAAGTCGTTGATCTGGAGCCTAGAGCCCAGCAGCGCGTTAAAGACTTGGAAAAATATTACGATCCCTATATGGAAAAGGAAAACTATCCGAGTATCTTCTTCGAGCCGGAGGAACTGGACAAAATCAATCGAATTGAGCCCGAATTGATTAAATATGTCAATACCCAGCGAGGAAAATTCATTGTTGATGGCGGCGTCGATGAGCAGTGGGACAGCTATGTGAAGACCCTGGAGAAAATGGGCTTGAACGAATTGATGGAGATTTATCAAAATGGGCTAGATCGTTATAACGCAAATCTAAAATAGATAGATAATCAAACGATAGGTGGGGAGAAACTGTGCTTGATGTAATAGCCATTGGGGAATTATTGATAGACTTTACTCCGGTAGGCCGTTCAGTTGGGGGCAACGAGCAATTAGAATGCAACCCCGGAGGGGCTCCGGCTAACGTAGCAGCTGCGCTGTCCCGTTTAGGTGCCAAAGCTGCATTAATCAGCAAGGTTGGTAAGGATCACTTCGGTTCGTTTCTGCACAATACGTTGCTTAGCTGCGAGGTCGACGTGAGTGCGCTTTCGTTTACGGATGAAGCCAAAACAACGCTGGCATTTGTCCATTTGGATGACAGCGGAGACCGATCGTTCAGCTTCTACCGGCAACCGGGAGCGGATACCTTGTTGCGCTCGGAGGATGTCCCGCTCGACAGGATTGGGAACTGCCAGGTGCTCCACTTTGGTTCATTGTCAATGACCCACGAGCCGGCACGTTCAGCAACAAGAGCGGCAGTCGTTAAGGCCCAGGAGGCCAGAGTTTTGCTTTCATTCGATCCGAACATCCGATTTTCGTTATGGGGGAGCAAGGAGGAAGCGAAGCAAAATATCCTGTGGGGCATGAAGCATGCAGATATCTTGAAAATATCAGAAGAAGAGCTTTGCTTTATCACGGGTATAACCGATGTTGAGAAAGGCTCACTCATGTTACAGCAACAATTCGGCATCGCCTTTATTGTCGTTACGATAGGTGAACAAGGCTGCTATTACCGGGTGGCTGCCCATGAAGGTTATGTCCCAGGTTTCAAAGTGAATACCATCGATACGACCGGGGCCGGCGACGCTTTTCTAGGCTGCTTATTATATCAAATACTGGAATGCAACATTTCTTTGAATAAATTAGAAAAACAGCAAATCATTAGCATGCTGACTTTTGCCAATGCTGGCGGTGCATTAGTGACAACACGGAAAGGGGCTCTTCAGTCAATGCCGACGATAGATGAAATCAATAAGATCATGGAGTCACATAAACAGATGGGCGAGAGATTTAGACCGGGAATTCATTTTTCGCCTCCATCCCATTGGATGAACGATCCGAACGGATTATTCTATTACGAGGGAGAATATCATCTGTTTTATCAACACCATCCCTTTAGCAATAAATGGGGGCCGATGCACTGGGGCCATGCGGTAAGCCAGGATCTGATTCATTGGCTGCATGAGCCGATCGCTCTGTTCCCGGACGAGCATGGAGCCATTTTTTCCGGCTGCTGTGTAGTTGACTTTAATAACAGCAGCGGATTTTTTGCGGGCGCCCATGGATTGGTTGCGATTTTTACCCATGCGGACACAAGTCCAGAGACCGGGCAGCCACGCCAGCGGCAAAGCTTAGCTTACAGCAGCGATAAAGGCAGAACGTGGCACAAATATGAGGGGAATCCGGTTCTTGCTGAGCCTGGTCTGGTAGACTTCAGGGACCCGAAAGTGTTCTGGCATGCACAAAGTGAGCGGTGGATTATGACCATTGTCGCGGGAGACCATGTCCGGTTTTATGGGTCAAAAAACTTGCGTGATTGGTCGTTTACCGGGGAATTCGGCCGTGAGGAAGGCTCGCATGACGGTGTGTGGGAATGCCCGGATCTCTTTGAATTGCCGATCGATGACAGCGGGCGTTCCAAATGGGTGCTTATCATCAGCATTGGAGATAACCCCTCCTGTCCGGAAGGATCACGCACGCAATATTTTATCGGAGAGTTTGACGGAAATACCTTCATCAACGATAATTCGCCTGATCATATCATGTGGCTGGATCATGGTCGGGACAACTATGCAGGTGTTACCTGGTCGGATCTACCTGAGCAAGACGGACGACGCGTGATCATCGGATGGATGAGCAATTGGAAATATGCGAACGAGACGCCTACCGGCGCCTGGAGAGGCGCAATGACGCTGCCACGCGTTTTGTCATTGACCCATCGGGATGAGGGCATCGTACTAACCCAAATGCCTGTCGGGGAAATCGAGCAGCTTCGAAAAGAATCGTGGGACTGGAATATGCTCACGGTAGCCCCTGAGTTCCCGTATGTGCTGAAGATGAAGGATGACTTGCTGGAGATTGAAGCGGACATCGATATTCGATCCGCCGGCGAGGTTTATATCAAAATGCAATCGTCCGGGCAAAGTGAGACTTCAATCGGATATGATCCTGTACGCCAATGGCTATTCATCGACCGTTCCAAATCAGGCATGACGGATTTTCACGCGTCGTTTGCGTGTAAGCATGGCGCCAGATTGGTTCCGGATAACGGGAAAATCAGGCTGCGTATCTGGCTGGATCGCAATGCGGTTGAAGTGTATGCGAATGAAGGGCTGGTTGCTCTCACGGATCAAATTTTCCCGGATTCCCCGATTAATGAGCTTTCCATAAGTACGGAATCAGGGCAGGTTGTGCTGAACTCGCTCCATGTCCATGCACTTCAGTCTATTCATGCTTCCAATAACAACATAGGACAGACATCAGGGAGGGATGAAGCGTGAGCCAAACATCCGACAATCAGGGGCTGATGATGTATTGGCCATTCGATGAAGGAACCGGAGCCAATGCTGTGGAGAGCATATCTCAAGTACGTGATGATATTCAGTACGTATTTAATCAAGCCGAGTTTACGCAATCCTGCGATCCGCAGTGGAAACCGGGAGTCATGGGAAACGGGCTGCTGTTCGACGGGTACTCGACATACATTTCCCATCGGTTTAAAGAGGGAAATGTGAACCGAAAGACAGAATATCGATCAGCACTGAGTATCGGAGTATGGGTGGCTCCCCGTTCCTATGAATGGGGATTTGAAGGTAAGCTGTCAGCCATCGTGAACCGCTACTACATGGATCGCCAGCAGGGTTATCTACTGGGCATGTTTCGTCATGGCTCCTGGTCCTTCCAAGTCGGGCTGGAAGGAGGAGACTGGAAGGAACTTTGGTCGCCGGACGGTCTTGAACTGCCAAAAAACAATTGGTCTTATATCAATGCTGTGTTCGATGGGCATCAAGGGGAAATGAAATTGTACTTAAACGGCAGCGAAATCGCTTCGGCTGAGCTGCCTAGAAATTCCCGTTTGGCCGAAGCGGTCGACACGGAACTACTCATTGGCAAAAATAATCACAGCAGCCAATGGGCTGGCGAATTTAGCCTTCACATGTTTAGCGGTATCATGGATGAACTCAAAATTTATAATCGCGCTTTGAGCGCGGAGGAGATTGCCTCATCTTATCGGCAAGTGTTGAATGTTGCCTGCGGAGGAGTCCATCCGCAATTAGCGTATGATGAGATCAAATTGGATCGGACACCTTTGCTTTTGGATCGACACAGACCGCAGTATCATGCCAGCCCGCCGGCGCATTGGATGAACGAGCCCCACGCGCCGATCTATTTTGATGGTCAATACCACCTATTCTATCAGCATAACCCTCTTGGGCCATTTTTTTATCACATTCATTGGGGACATTGGGTAAGCGAGGACCTGGTGCATTGGCGTGATCTTCCTGTGGCATTAGCCCCTGAAAAGGATTCGCTCGCACCGGATGGGATCTGGTCGGGAAGCGCGACCTACGATGCAGACGGCCTGCCTGTCTTGTTCTTTACAGCAGGCAATGACGGTGCTTCGCCTAATCAGAGCGTGGCGCTTGCACGAAGTACCTATACCCGGGATGGAGACCCGGATCTGGTTCATTGGGTCAAGCATCCGGTACCGTTGATTGTACAGAAGAAGGGCATGGGCGCATTCGGGGATTTCCGGGATCCGTTCGTGTGGAAGGACGATGACGGGTGGTTTGCTTTGGTCGGGTCCGGGATCGAAGGCGAAGGTGGGGCAGCGCTGGCTTTTGAATCTCAGGATATGCTGAGTTGGACTTACAAAGGAGCATTGTTTAAAGCGGATATTCAGAAGTTTCCTTATCTTGGACCCATATGGGAGCTTCCCGTGCTTCTTCCCCTTGGCAGCGATAAGCAGGGTGTGGACAAGCATCTTTTACTGGTCAGCCCTGTGGGACAGGGAGCGGATGTCGAGGTATTCTATTGGATCGGGCAGCTTGACAAGCAAAATCTATCATTTATTCCGGATCAAGAGGAACCGCAATTGATTGACGTTGGTGATTTTCATTTTACCGGCCCGAGCGGAATGGTTGATCCGAAGACCGGCAGAAGGATCATATTTACGATAGCCCAAGGCGACCGGACGCTCGAACTGGAATATCAATCGGGTTGGGCTCACAACGCCGGTTTGCCACTCAGCGTGTGTTTGAGGGAGGATGGACGGTTAGGGATTGAGCCGATTCAGGAGCTTCAATCGCTTCGGGGCTCCAGAAGGCTATCTCTCCAGGACAAATCATTGGCTGAGGCTAATGAACGGCTTCAGGATGTTCAAGGCGACATGCTTGAAATTCAATTGGAAATGGAACCTGGCAGCGCCAAACGATTCGGTATCAAGATCCGTCGTACACCGGATGGAGAAGAAGAGACCCTGCTGTTTTATAATATGAACCAATCCACGTTCTCTGTCGACCGAACAAAAACCACACTTCACCCGGGAGAAAAGTGCGGAGGGATTCAAGGCGGTAATCTGGAGCTCTTAGGGGAGAATTTAAAGCTTCACATTTATTTGGACCGTTCCATGGTCGAAGCCTATGCCAACGGATTGAAAAGCCTGACGACCCGGGTGTATCCGAGCCGTAAGGATGCTTTGGGACTTGAAATTTGGGGAGACGGCAGTCTGACAGTCAAATCGATGGAAGTATGGGATATGAAGCCCATCTGGGAAGAGAGTAGAATTTGATATGAATCCAACGGAACAGCAATTTTATTCCTATCAAGACCTCGTGAAGCGATTATATGATCTTGAATCGCTTGCTGCTCTTTTGAGGGGTTTATTGAGAAATACAAAGTGGATCATTGGGGGCTAAATAACCAATGTTTGTATGCCGCCACCGTCTACTGGTACCAGGAGCGGGCACAAGCGATGCGTACATGCCCGTTTCCTTGGATGAACGATTAAGCCACTTAAACCTTTAGGAGGGATGAAGATGAAAGAATTTTTCTATCGACCGGAGAACGCCTGGGTAGGGGATGTTATTCCCTATTATGAAGACGGAGAGTTTAAGCTGTTCTACCTGCACGGTTGGCGGGATAATTATCGGGAGGGCCTTGATCACGGCTGGTATCTTGTTGGAACGAAGGATTTCGTCAACTATCGGGAAGAAGGAGCTTGCAAGATTGAAGGCGGTACTGGTCACATTCTGAAAGTGGACGGCATCTACCATATGTTCTATTGTATATTCCCTGAAGGCAAGCAGTTGGTTTGCCATGCAATCAGCAGCGATTTCAAGACTTGGGAGGCGATCCCCGAGGATACCTTTGCCGCTGATGACCGCATCTATGAACTTTCTGATTGGCGCGACCCCTTCGTATTTTGGAATGAGGAGGAAGATCAATACTGGATGTTACTCGCAGCGATGGCAAAAGGACCAACCAATCGAAAAGGATGCACGGCGCTGCTGTCTTCCAAGGATCTTAAAACTTGGGAATATCGCGAGCCTATGTACGCGCCAAATCTGCACGTGGGAGCACATGAATGCCCCGATTTGTTTCGGATCGGGGATTGGTGGTATTTGGTCTACTCCTCTTATACCGGACGATTTGCGACTTTTTACCGAATGAGTCGTAGTCTGAATGGCCCTTGGATTACCCCGAAGGAAGATACGTTCGACGGGCGGGCTTTCTATGCGGCTAAATCCGTAACTGACGGACAGAAACGCTACTTGTTTGGTTGGAATCCAACGAAAAATGACGACTTATTTGGCTGGAATCCACCGAAGTCCCTTGGCAAGGATTACGACACTTGGGACTGGGGCGGGAATTTGGTTGTGCATGAAATCATTCAGCGTCCGGATGGTACCCTTAGTGTCAAAGTGCCTGGAACAGTCGATGCTGCATTTAAGGAACCGGTGCCCGTGCGTTTTAACCGCGTTGAGGGAGCGTGGATCGATTCAGATCGCTCGCTCTCCTGCGAGACGCCGTATGGGTTTGCTGGCTGCACGACCCGGGCGGATCTCCCAGATCAATGCAAAATATCCGCGAGTGTTTCATTCTCCGAACAAACGCAAGGCGTTGGGTTCATGCTCCGAACCGAGGACACCTTGGATGCGGCCTATTATGTCGCGCTGGAACCGCAGCGAAACCGCCTTACCTTCCGGGGGGCGATTATGCAGTCGGAAGAGGGAGGGAAGACGTTCCCGTATGAGGTAGAGCTGGAGCGTCCGATAGAGCTTATTCCCGATCGTCCTTACGAAATCAAAGTCTTCATGGACGGATCGATTTGTGAAATTTACGTGGATGAGAACATAGCGATGAGTTCCAGAATGTATGATATCGCGCGAGGAAAGCTTGGCTTGTTTGTCAGTCAGGGCAGTGCTCAATTCAGCGATGTTAAAATCGAGACCCGAGGATAATATAGAAAAAGTCGAGCAGGTGACCTTATCTTTCCCTGCTCGACTTTTTGAATTAAAATTGTCGGATTGCATTCCTAGAAAACAACTAGCTGGTTCGCCGAACCATTAGTTCTGTCGGAAATACTTCTTCGACAGGTTCGATGCGCTGACCGTCAGACTCGATCGATTTGATCATCAGTTTGGCAGCGGCTTCAGCCAATTCGTTGATAGGATGCCGTATGGTCGATAAGCTTAGCAGTTCGGAGACGGTTGGCATATCGTCGACGCCCAATACGGCGAGCTTATCCGGAATGGAAATGTTCAAATCTTTGCACGCTTTTAAGGCTCCGATGGCGGATATGTCATTTAAGCAAAACAACGCTTGCGGCAGCTGGCTGTTTTGGACCAAGTTAACTACGGTATCGTATCCGAAAGCTTCCGTCATATCCCCTGTAATCACCGTCGTTAGTTTGCCGTTCTGCCGCAAAGCCTCGCTGGCTCCGTTCAGCCGATCATCGAATCCGGGAACTTGACCATGCGGATAAGTCAATATGACCAATTTCTGATAGCCGCGGGATAATAAATGGTTCACGCCGGTTTGACCGCTTAGGTAGTCGTCGACGCGGAGCATGTGCGCACCGTAAGATAAATTGTGGCGTCCGATTGTAATGACCGGTACGTTAAGGTTCATTAACCTGGGCATGAATTTTTCCGTATCCATGGTCGCTTTGACGATGATTCCATCGACCATCTGGATATTCATGAAGATTTCTTCAAAGTCCAGCAAAATAATCTTATATCCCAACGCTTTTAATTGATGTTTGATGACTTGGGCAAAATGCAGGAAATATAAGTCTTCAAAATAACCGTCGTCCGTACTGTCTGATAAAACGAGTCCAATTGTGTGCATTCTGCCCGTGATGAGACTTTTGGCAACAGGGTTCACTTGGTAACCTAGCTTGGTTATCGAAAGACTGATTTTTTCTTTTGTCTCCGAGCCCATTTTCTGAAAGTTTCCGTTCAGGAAATGGGAAACCGTTGCGGGAGAAACTCCTGCATCTTTTGCGACTTGAACTAAAGTAACCCTTTTATTAGCCATTTCTATACCTCTACTTATATGATTGCGATTTTATTGTGGTTAGCGCGGGCGTCTTTCCAGAACACCTGGTAGTGTAGGAAACGCTTGATGCGGTTCGGTCTGATACCAATAGCAAACGGAGCTCACATCGTCACTTCTTTCAAATAAGGCCTTTCCGTCATGTCCGATCTGTTGGACGGTGACACGTAAATCCTCTTCAAACAAAATGGGGTCAAGAATATGCCAGCGATAGAAGCCGCGCATCGGGCAAGCAGCTCCATCGTAAATATGCGATCTCGTATTATCTGTTACTTGGAAGTGCGGGAAACCCATAAAGGGAGTGGAGTAGGTTTGTTCATGCACCGGGTTACCGTTATCGTATTTCACGAAGCCCCATGCACCACCGAAGTAATCCTCCGCACCAGTCCCGCAGATGGTAGGCCATTCTTGGTCGCCGTCGAGATAAAATTTCACTTCCCCTTCACCATACCAGTAACGCGATAAGGAAGTCCAGGCCATGTAAGTGCCGATATATTTCCCTCTTCCTTTTATTCCATCAATAATTGTATAATCCTGCCCAAGCTGGGTTGGATTTTCTCTGCGAAATTGGGCATGGAAATATTCCGTATCCTCCGGGAGTTCGTCGACAAGCATATAATCAAACTGGTAGAAAAACGCCTCGATCTCTTGGGGATGTTCATTCGTTATAGTTACTCTGGCTGCTTTTTTGAAAGGCATCGCAAAGTAACTGTTCATGCCACCAACCGGATTCACGACAATCGGCAAAGAATTGACGATTGCTCTGGCGCCGAAGCCGTTGCAAAAGAAATCGCCCAGCGGAGCTTCCACAGAGGGGGATTTTTCATCGTCCCAATACATCCGCAATACCAAGTCACGCAATACGAACCAACCGGTCTCGGTTTGGTCTGTCACGGTCATCCAGATGTGCTGAATGATGCCAGTGCCTTCAATATCGACGAGTGTGGCGGTTTCGCCTTGGGCTAACGAGATAAAAGCTTTACCTTTGCGAGCAACCCCAAGCGGGCCGGCTGCTTTGCCTCCTTCACCTTTTAAGCCATGCGGATTCTCCGCCGTAATCGCTCTGCTTTTTCCTTTCATTCTACCAAAAAGTTGATTCATCGATTGCATGGTTTATCTCTCCTTTATTCCTTATCCTTTAACAGCACCGTCGGAAACGCCAGCCATCACATATTTATTCAGTAACAAGTAGGTGACGATGATCGGGATGATACTGATGCAGATGGCCGCAAACGTCTGTCCCCAATCGGTTGCTCCGAAAGCACCGATGAACTCTTGAAGACCGACCGCGATGGTTTTATATTGTTTGTCGTTCGTAAACGTGTTTGAAAAAATAAAATCGTTCCAAATGAAAATGAAATTGATGGAAGCAACAGTGATTGTGGTGTTGATGGTCAGTGGAGAAATGATTTTGAAAAAGACCTGATAAATATTACATCCGTCGATGACGGCAGCTTCGATCAATTCATTGGGTACATATCGGTAAAAGCTGGTGAAGATCAATATCGATAGAGGCAGGGCAAATCCGACTTGGGGAAGGATCAGCGCCAGATATGAGTTCAGCAGCCCAGATTCTTTGTACATAATAAAAAGCGGGATTAAGGTAACCTGAATCGGAATCATGATTCCGATCGTAAAGAATAGCAGCAACTTTGAATTCAGCCTTGACTGCATTTTGACGAGAGCAAAGCCAGCTGTAGAACTTAAGAAGACGATAAGTAGCAGGCAACTGAACGTAACGATGGCCGTGTTTTTGATGTAGAGCAGCAGGCTGCTATCTCGAAATACAGCGGCATAGTTGTCGAATGACCATAACGTCGGAAGCGAAAATGGTTTTGTCGTTAGCTCGATGCTCGATTTGAAGCTGGACAACATCAGCCAGATAACCGGGTAGATTTGGACAACCAGGATTGCGATTACGATAAAGTACAATAGGAAGGATAAAGCTTTTTTTCTGGATAGCATGTTAAGCTTCTCCTTTCCTGGAATTGAATATAGCTCGGATAATGAGTACCGCCAGTAGGCTTTCGATGACGATAAATACGGCGATTGCACTTCCGTAGCCATATTGAATACTAGTGAACGCTTTTTTGTACATATAAGTTGTAACCAACTCAGTTGTTGACCCTTGTACGCCAATGATATAAGGGATATCGAAACCTCTTAGCGCCCCGGTGGTGCACATGATGAGGGCCAAACTGAGCACATGCTTTATACTCGGTAATTTGATATGACGGATCAACTGCCATCCGTTTACGCCGTCGATTTTTGCGGCTTCCTCTACTTCTTTAGGGATCGCGATCAGGGCCGCGTAGAAAATGACCATGTACATCCCGGTAAAACGCCATCCTTCGGGAATGGAGACTGCGATCAATGCGGTGTGCGGATCCGATAACCACGCGCTTTGCAAATGTCCTAATCCGATCCCTTCTAGAAACATGTTGAGTAGGCCTAGTGGCTGTAGTGAATAAAAGTTACGAAACATCTGAGCGATGGCAACCGTGACCACAACTGCTGGCAAGTAATACAAAGTTCTAAATAGGCTGGCTCCTTTTTTGACGTACGAGAGTAATAGAGCAAAAAACAGCCCGATAAATACCTGCATGAGTACGACGATCACAACATACACCAAGTTATTTTTAACGGCATTCCAGAAATAGGGGTCTTGGAACATTTTAATATAGTTGCCTAATCCGATATAACTCGCGTCCTTGATTCCGTTCCAATCCTGAAAACCATAATTCAGTGATTGAATGATCGGAACAAATACAGTTACTAAATAAAACAGTAAAGCAGGCGTGATGAAAATTAACCATGCCTTCTTGTCCTTGAGCACATTCATGTGAATCTCCCCATTAGTTTTTATTGAGAGGTCCACCCGAGACAACGTTGGCCCGGGTGGATGACAGTATGTTTCGAGCAACGATTAGTTGCCAGCGTTTTGGGCAATGGCGTCGTCAATCTGTTTGGAAAAGTCTTCCGGCGTAATTGTCCCCATTGCCAGCTTGATGATCAAGTCACTCATGACAGAGTTGGTATCGGCATCCAACAAGGTATCCCATGGTTTGGCGAACTCTGAACCGTAATTATCCATATCCTTTTTGATTCGTAGGAATAGTTCGGAGTACTTGGACTCATCTTCAATCGTGAATTTAAGCGGAGACATCTGCTGCTTGGCTACGTAGACATCGCTATAGTTGTTTAAGACGTAACTAAGGAAGTCCTTGGTTGTTTCGTCGAAATTGCTGGTCGTGGCGGCCAGTCCGATCCCGCTGTTTCCGAAAAATTCGTTATTCAGTGTTTTGGCATTGTTGATGGTCGGTAGATAGAAATAATCCACTTGGCCCTTGAGTTGCTCCGGTAAATTTTCGTCTACGAAGGCTGGTATTTCCCAAGTGCCCATACGATACATGGCGGCTTCGCCGTTAAGGAACATATTCTTGGCTGTCGTATAATCTGTCGAGGCGAACCCTTTCTGGAAGTATTGCCCGATCTCGGATACGAAATTCGCGGTTTGCATGCCGACGTCGTCGGCCATTTTGGCTTTACCTTGACTCAGATTTCGTGCAAATTCATTTCCTGTGGTACGGAAAGGGATCATAGCTGCGTAACGCAGTACAGGCCAGACGTCAACACCATCTACCGCAATCGGAGTAATGCCCTTGTCCTTCAGCGCCTTGCTGATGGTTAGCATGTCATCGATCGTTTTCGGAACCGTTAGATTATTTTCCTCAAATATTTTCTTGTTGTACCAAGTCATTTCCAGATGGTACTCCAAAGGGAGAAGGTACAGGCTACCATCGGGCAGCTCCTGGTATTTCAGTGCTGGTTCGTAGAACTGATCATACAAACCTTGCTCTTCCAGGAATTGCTTCATGTCAACGAGCATTCCGGCATCCGCCAGTTCCTGGGCGTACGGATCGGCGTCCGTGTCGATAAAATCAGGAAGTTCTCCAGAAGCAACTAGCGTTCTTAATTTGGTTAGGTAGGAAGGTCTGTCAGCGGTCACTTGAATATCCAGTTTGAATCCGGGATGATCCTCCGAATAGCGATCCGCCAGTTCTCGAACCGTTTGTATGATTGCTCCGTTTTCCGGCCGGGCCGTTAACCATGTAATCGTTTTATCCCCGTTAGTTCCAGCACTATTGTTTTCCGAGCCGCCGCAACCTGCGAGAGCGGTTGCAACTAATGAAAAGATTGCGATAAGCGAGAGAACCGTTGTTATTTTTCTCTTTTTTGTCGTCATGTGAATACCCCTTCATTTTTTATTTTTTCAATTAAAGTCTCTATTAAGGAGACTTTAATTGAATGAAACAGGTTAACGCAGTGATGCTGTCTTGAGCTTGACCTTACTAACTTTAACGGAGCCCTCGTTAGCAAAAAAACCGAGGTGGCCAGTTTTGAAGTTATAGACACGCGTGGTCATCGCGATCTTGTCGTTTACATACAGACATAAGATATCATCTTCCAAAATCACTTTTACCGTGATCATGTTCTGTTCAGAGAAAGAGAACGGTCTTTCCAGTTCGATCATCTGAGGTTTGTCACCAGCGATTTGCCATTGAAAGAATCCGGGTTCGGTTCTTGGCCACATATCAAAAGCGATACGGTTGTGAAATGGATCGAATTTAATGAAATAACCCTTATCAAGATCTTTGTCGGTTCGCAGCGCAATCCCGAAGTCTTTTGTATCTTTCCAATCCGTAAACGCTGCTTCGACTAGAACCTGGGAAGGCACTTCATTAAATACACGGTAAGCCAATCCATCGGGAGACTCCAGTTCGAATCCGCTTTCATCGTTGTGGCGGCAATTTTTCTCTGATTCTGGAATGACGTCTGCTTCAGTATTAAAATGCTCATAAACCGATTGAGGCATCCGAACAAGTAGATCGCCGTCATTATTTTGATAAATCTCATGCACGACAAGTGTTCCAGCCCATTCCCAATCCCCAAAATCACTTGCTCCCTGCTTGGAAGGAACCCATCCGAAAGCATATCTTTGCTGGCCATCCGTGGCCGTCTTCGCGGCGTAAAAGCCTCTGCCGTCAAAGGTGTCAAGAATCGGTGAAGAGTATACGCCCTCGATAGTTTTGCTTTTTTTGTAATGTGTCACAAACTTTTCGCTAAACGTCGAGTAGACCAAGTAGTGCCAGTCTCCCATTTTGAAATAATCCGGGCATTCCATGGTGATGTATTTGTCCGGACTGTAAAATGGCTCCCGATAACGCCAGTTTTCAAGATCATCGGATGTAAGAAGGGCTACGCAGCCGCCTCTTCTTTCAGAGGAATTCATTTGTCTTGAGGTGACGAGCATCCAGTACTCTTGCCGTTCTTCATTGAAAAAAACAAACGGATCACGCCAATCGAATTGCTCATAGATGATTCCATCGCCATAAAGCTTAAAATCTTCATCTTTCGTCCAATGGATTCCATCGGTACCGGTAGCCTTCAACACAACCTGTAAGGGCTTTCCGTCAACGCAAAATTCAGGGTTGGGATTATGACCGGTGTAGAAAAGGTGGTAGTTACCGTTTCGATCCTTGATCACTGAACCGGTATATGCGTTACGGTCCGGCTCGGTTTCTCTACCGTTTGGCAAAACTACGCCATAATTTTCAAAATCCAAGCCGTTTTTGGTGGTGATCAGGTTCCATGTCGTATGATTCCCATAATCTCCACCAACTCTTTGATCATGGAGATAGTAGAGCTTGTACTCTCCATGATCATAGAAAGGGATCACATCTCCAACCCATCCGTCTTTCGGTTTGTAAAATACTTTTTTCATCTCGTCATCTCCATTTAGTAAAACGTTTTACAAACATATATTAACACGGATTTTATTGTTGTCAACGTTTACAAAACCTTTGTTTAATTATGATCATATAAAAATATTACCAATTATTAAAAATGGAATAGTAAAACGTTTGCCAAAGTTGTAGAATGATATTCGATAATATTTACAATTCAGGAGGAACAAACATGAGGGTTGGTGCGATTGAAGCGGGAGGCACAAAATTCATATGCGGGATTGGCAATGAGAAAGGTGAAGTTCTGGACCGGATCAGTTTTCCAACGGATTTACCCGAACCGACACTTGAGCAGGCTGTGGCTTACTTTAGAGACAAAGACATTGAGGCAATTGGAGTCGGCTCCTTCGGACCGCTTGATCTGGATCGTTCCAGCGTCACATATGGGCAAGTTACCACGACGCCCAAGCCGGGATGGACGGGGTTTGACTTCGTAGGGTATTTGAAACAAAATCTCCCTGTTCCGATCGGTTTCGATACCGACGTGAATGCTGCGGTGTTCGGTGAGGTAAAGTGGGGAGCTGCCAATGGATTGGATAGCTGTGTTTACTATACGATTGGGACAGGTGTTGGTGTAGGTGTATACGCGGAAGGCAATCTGGTTCATGGTCTGGTCCATCCAGAAGGTGGACATGTATTGACCCGGCGGCATCCGAAGGACGATTTTAAAGGGACGTGTCCATTTCATGGCGACTGCCTGGAGGGCATGTCCAGCGGACCTGCGATCGAAAAACGCTGGGGAGTGAAAGGAAACGAATTGCCAGACGATCATGAAGCATGGGATATGGAAGCTTACTATCTGGCGCAGGCCCTTTCGGGGGTGATTGTGCTGTTATCGCCGAAAAAAGTGATTCTCGGCGGGGGGGTCATGCATCAGAAACAGCTTTTTCCGCTCATTCGTAAGAAAGTGGCCAAATTTTTAAACGGATATGTTGCATCCCCAGCCATTCTTGACGATCTGGAGAATTATATTGTCTCACCAGGCTTGGGTGATAATGCCGGATTAAACGGCGCTCTTGCGCTAGGTATTGAAGCTAGTAGCAGGCAAGCATGAATTCATTATGGCAGGTAAGAGTTTGACGTCTGACATTGCAACAATAATATGAACAGGGGGCTTTCCCTAATAGATTTTTTGGGGACCTCTCTTTTATTCACTATGAGATAAAGCTGGTGGTTCCTTAATGGACTCTGGCCATGGAAGGGGAGAAAATGATGTATCACGTGCTTATAGTAGATGATGAGCCGCGCCATCGCCGCGGCATCGCGGAGATGATCAAGACGCTCAGGCCGGATTATCGTTTGTTTATGGCCAAGGACGGGGCAGAAGCCCTGCGCATCGCTACGGACACCCGGATCGATATTATATTTACGGATATTCGTATGCCCAATATGGATGGCCTTACGTTGATCGAGAATTTAAGGGAACGCAGCGAATCGATGAAAATCGTCATCCTGAGCGTGTACGGGCACTTCGATTATGCCAGACAGGCGCTTAAGCTAGGCGCGTTCGATTACTTGCTTAAACCGTTAGAATTGAGAGATATGTCGGAGATGCTGAACAAACTGGACACCGCCATTGAGAAGGAGCGGATGAGCCTTCAAGACGGAGCGAATCTCCAGGAAAAACTGAATTCAGCTATCCCTGTTTACGAGCAGCACTTGCTCAGTCGCTGGGTACGTTCGGCGGCGAATGAAGACGAGCTTCTGGAAATCGAACGGTTGGTCCCGCTGGGCCAGGTCGGTTATGTCATTGTCGCCAAGCTTTCCAAGTCCGAGATCGATGAGAAATATCATGGCGAGGAATTCGAGGAAGTCAAAGCCAGCCTCAAGGGCTGGATGGGCCAGGTCGCCGAACCGATCGGTCCGACCCTATCCTTTTACCTGGACGGAGACGAGCCTATGCTTGTCTCCGTCATTACACCCGCGCATTCCTTGGAGTGGCTGATGAAGAGGGAGGCTGAGCGGTTAACCGAATTTATCGAGCAGGTTCGCCTGGAATTCGGGCTTACCTTGTCGATAGGCGTGGGCGACGGCGTAGTTGATCTCTACCGCGAAGCTCCCCGTTCCTTCAAGCAAGCTTTGAATGCGCTGGACTTTACGTTTTATTGCGGGAACGGAAAATTTGTCGTTAGAAGTGAAATCGCTTACAATCCACTAAAAACCTCTTTGCCCTGGGGGCCGGACGATTTCGGCATCGCGGCCGCGGTGGCTGGCGGGGATCGGGGCAAGGCGCTGGAGGCGTTGGAATTGTTGGTGCGCCGCCTTCTGGAAGGCGGCTATCCTTCTCCGGCCCAGTTCAAGCGCAGCATGTTGTATGTGCTGGTCAACCTGGTTAAGGCCAATGAAGCTTCATTGCGGAGGGAGGAAGCGGGCAATATCGTTTCCGAGATGGAATTTCGGATTCCGGCTTGTTCCACGCTGGATGAACTCCAGTCGAAAGCGGCCGAGTATATGGGCCGGATCATCGACGGGATCGCGAACCGGAAAAATCATAAAAACGAGCGGATTATCGAGCTGTGCCGGACTTATCTGGCGGAACATTACATGGAGGATCTCTCGCTTGAAACGGTAGCAAGGCGGTTCTTTTTCAGTCCGGCCTATTTCAGCAGTCTCTTTAAATCGCACACGTCCATGACGTTTACCGAGTATTTGCTTCAGATCAGAATGGACAAAGCCAAGGAAATGCTGAAGGACGGGACCTGGAAGATTTCGGAGATCGCCCTCAGCGTGGGCTTCAAGGATGCAGGATACTTTACCCGGATCTTCAAGCGTGAAACCGGCCTATCACCGGAGGAATTCCGCAAGAAAGACCTGCTATAGGTGACGCCATGAGACTTAAAAACAAACTGATTGTATCCTACATCGTGCTGATCACGCTGCCCCTCGCCACGTTGGGAACAGGATCCTATTATGCAAGCAAAAATATGATGCTCAAGCTTGCCCGGGATAACGTGACGGAAATCGTGCAAAAAAACAACCAGATCATCGACGAACGGCTGAAAATCATCGAGGACGACAGTCTTTCCCTGATGGTGGAATGCGAATTGTTTCAAATTTTCAACCGCCCCGCCCCGGTCGAAAGTGAACTGCTAGCGACAAATAAACGGGTTACGGAAATTTTGAGCCGCTATTTTTCGCAATCCAGGGATCTGTATTCGATAGAGCTTGTGACCCGGCCTTTTGTTTACGGCAGCAAGGCGCGAAATACGTATCCGCCCGATCATTTTTACGATTCCGAGTTGTACAGGCGGGCGGCCGAGCAAAAAGGGAGGATCGTCTGGGTGCCGACCTACGAATACAGTCGAATGCACCAATTGCCGGATCTGGCCGGCGCCGACATCGAATACCGCTATTTATTTTCCGCCGTCCGGCAGATGAATCCATCCTGCGTTCGTAATGATGCGATCGTGCGGGCCGGGGAAGGGACGGAGAAGCCGATTCTCGTGATGAATTTTCGGGACGATGTCTATGCCGACATTTTCAGGGGCAGCGTTCCGATCCAAGGCGCGGTATTTGTGGTGGCCAGCGACGACGGCACGATCATTTCTCATACGAAAACGGAACTCGTCGGAGGCAAGCTGTCCATTCCCTGGCTGGCCGACCAGCAAAGCCGCGGCGCCGGGGCTTCCTACGTTACGGTGGACGGAAAACGGATGATCGCCTGTTACGCGGTTTCCGGGATCACGGGATGGACCTCAGCCGTGCTGATTCCACCCAGTGCGCTAACGAAGGACATTGGACAAACGATCACCTTTTTCATTATAACGCTGGGCGCATCGCTGCTGCTGTTATCGCTGTTGTTTGCCTATTTGATTTCCATGCGGATTTCCTCGCCGTTAAGCAAGCTGCTGCTTGCGATCAAACGGGTAGGGGGCGGCGACTTCAACGCCAAAATAAAAGTGGATGGGAAAGATGAGCTTGGGCATGTGCTGATGAAGTTCAACAGTATGAACGAGAAAGTTAAACAACTGATCGAAGAAAATTATGTAGTCAAACTAAGGGAGCGCGAAACGGAAATCATGGTGCTTAACATTCAACTTAACCCCCATTTTCTGTACAATACGCTGAATATTATCAACTGGACGGTCATTTACGGGGAGAAGGAACAGGTCGGCAAAATGCTGGTCAGTTTGTCGCGCATGCTGCATTACACGACGGACAACCGTAAGGATTCGATGCCGCTTTCTGCGGACATCGGCTGGCTGAGGGATTATATCGTCATCATGTCCAACCGTTACGAACACCGTTTCCGGGTTGACTTCGACATCGAGCCGGAGCTGATGGAAGCCAGCGTACCGAAGCTGTTCCTGCAACCACTGGTGGAAAATGCGATCATTCACGGATTTGGAGACATGGAGAGCGGCGGACTGATTACGATCTACGGGCGTCGGCAGGAGGAAGATATCGAGTTCTGCGTGGAGGACAACGGCCGCGGGATCACGCCGGAGCGCCTCGAGGAGGTGCTGGTTGAAAACTCCTCCAACATCGGGATCAGGAACGTCGAGAAGCGGGTCAAGCTGCTTTACGGCAGCCGTTACGGCATCAGCATCGAATCCGTTCCGGATCTGGGGACGCGGGTAAAGTTGGTTATCCCGTACCGAAAGCCTTAAAGAGGATGCTCAAAAAGTCGTCTTCCCATGACGAAGTAGTTTCAGGGAGCGGAATCGACGTCGAATCTTGAATTCAGCCGGGCCTTCCGGTGCTCACGTACCCAATACGTACGCTGCGCTCCTCAGTCCCTAGCTGAACTTGCACTTAAAGAAAACGGATTGATCGAAAAATCGTACAGGAAACGAAAAAACGTCCTATAGGCTTCCGGGAGCAGCGATTCTACAATAAATACAAGCGACTGCAGCGCTTACATTTCTAGGCGGGGGGATCAGCATATGAGAGCACAATCCGGCAAATTAAAAGCGATGTTTATTTTCCTAACGATCATGGCGCTGTTTGTAACCGCTTGCGGAACGGGGGGCGGAGGCTCGCAAACAAAAGCGAGCCAAAATGGAGGAGAAAACGTCGGGGCGAACGGCGAAGAAAAAGTAACGCTAAAATTCACGTTCTGGGGCAGCCCGGAGGAAAAGAAAGCGGTCGAATCGGCCATCAAAGCCTTCGAGCAGAAGAATCCGAACATCACCATCAACCCGGTACATATACCGGGCACGGATTTTCTGCAGAAGCTGAATGCCATGATCGCCGGCAACGAAGCGCCGGACATCAGCTATTCGGCCGCTTGGAAATTGAAAATGGGCGAGGAAGGGCTGATCCACAACTTCTTCGATTTAATGAAAGATGATCCGAGCATCAAGAAAGAGGATTACCTGGAGTATGCCTGGTGGAACTGGGACAAGGATAAAAGCGCGGGTCCGTATCAGGCCTCCGTCGTCCCTTCTCTGATGTACAACGCGGATATGTTCAAGGAAGCGGGAGTGGAACTGCCGCCTACCAAAGCGGAAGAAGCGTGGACGTGGGATGAGTTTGTGGACGCTGCCAAGAAGCTGACGCTAGACCGGAATGGGAAGCATCCGGACGATCCAGGCTTCGATCCGAAGAACATCAAGCAATACGGCGTTAAACTGAGCCTCGGTTGGTCGTCTTATATGCCGATGGTTCTCTCAAACGGTGGGGATTATCTGACGGCAGACGGCAAGGAATTCGGGCTGTCCAAACCGGAAGCGACCGAAGCGCTGCAAAGAATAGCCGATTTGATTAACGTGCACCACGTCTCGCCATCGCCGGTCCAGGCCAGCAGCATTCCCGCTCCGGCGACCGCGCTGCAGTCCAAAAAAGTGGCGATGATCATCGACGGCAGCTGGAACCACCTTGATTTGAGCAAAACCAACATGGACTGGGGCGTTGGCGTACTTCCGGTCATCAAGGACTACAAAACGTTTTTCCTCGGCGGTTCCCTGATCATTTTCAAAAGCTCGCAGCACCCGAAGGAAGCGTGGGAGTTCTCCAAATTCCTCACCGATCCTCAGAACGTGCTCGATTTGCACCAAGGTTTATGGATGCCGCAGCTCAATAAATGGTACGAGGATCCGGAATTGATCAACAAGTGGGCTAATGAGGAGCTCCCCGGAAGACCGGCCGGCTTCCAGGATGCCGTGATGCGCTCCACCTATGAACATGCGGAGCCGTCGCCGGAAAACAACGTCAAAAACTTCGTCGAAATCGACGCTGCGGTAGCCGCGGCTTTGGATCAGGTATGGCTCGGCGAGAAAACGGCGGAAGCAGCCATGAAAGAAGTGGAAACCAAAGTGAAGTCGCTAGTACAGGGCACCTATTTGAAATAACGAGCGTATGTCCGGAGGCGGTGCCGCGTCACCCATGAAGCGGCGCCGTCCCTCGGCAGCGTTTCGATGGAGGAGGACTTGCTTATGGGAGCCATCTCTTCCCATACCGGGAACCGTATGCGAAAGAAACGCCGCACACAAAGAGAGCTTTACGGTTGGTTGTTTGCTCTGCCGGCAATTTTGGGCTTGCTGATCTTCACGCTCGGCCCGATGATGTACAGCCTGTACATGAGTTTTACCGACTATACCGGATCGAATTCACCGACCTTTACGGGTCTCGACAATTATAGACGATTGTTCAGCGGCGAGGACCAATATTTTTACAAGTCGCTGGCCGTTACTTTCTATTTCGTGATCCTTAGTGTGCCAACCGGCATCGTTTATTCCTTCTTGCTGGCGATTCTCTTGAATCAGAATGTGAAAGGGAAGTCGCTCTTCCGCACCATCTTCTATCTGCCGTCGATCGTACCGATCATCGCGATCTCGTTTATTTGGCTGTGGCTGCTCAATCCCGATCTCGGTCTTGCCAACGAGCTGCTTCGCTCCCTGGGCCTTCCGGGAAGCCAATGGATTTTCGGTGAGAAGTCGGTTGTGCCTTCCCTGGCATTAATGAATCTGTGGACCACGGGCGGGACGATGATTATTTTTCTGGCGGGTCTGCAGGATATTCCCCGGTCGCTGTACGAAGCGATTGAGATGGACGGCGGATCAAGGCTCGCGAAACTGCGGCATATTACGATTCCGATGATGACGCCGACAATCTTCTTCAACCTGATCATGGGCATCATCAACGGCTTTCAGGTGTTCTCGCAAGCTTATGTTATGACGAATGGCGGACCCAATAACGCCAGCTTATTTTACGTGTTTTATTTGTACCGGGAAGCCTTCCAGTTTTCGCGGATGGGGAGCGCCAGCGCGATTGCCTGGGTGCTGTTCCTGATCATTATGGTGTTGACGTACGTCGTGTTCAGGACATCGAATAAATGGGTTTATTATGAGGGGGATGGTGCGCGATGAGAGCCAAGGCTTGGTTTGAAAAAGGCCTGATCTATCTGGTGCTTGCCGCCGGGGGGATTTTTAGCCTGCTGCCGCTGGTGTGGCTCGTCCGCAGTTCGCTGATGAATATGGGGCAAATTTTCGAGCTGCCGCCGGTGTGGATTCCTAACCCCGTTCAATTTTCCAATTATAGTGAAGCGCTGACCATCCTGCCTTTTGGCCGGTATTTCGTGAACACCGCGATCATCGTTGTCTTTTCGGTGCTGGGCGTCATCGTAACCAGCTCGATCAGCGCCTACAGCTTCGCGCGGATGAACTGGAGAGGCAGGAATCTGGTGTTCAGCCTTCTTCTGTCTAGTATGATGCTGCCGTACGCGGTGACCCTGATCCCGACGTTTATCGGCTGGAGCAAAGTGGGGTTAACCAATTCCTTCATCCCGCTGATCGCGCCGGCTTGGTTTGGCGGCGGCGCGTTCAACATTTTTCTGCTGCGTCAATTCTATCTCAGCATCCCTCGGGATCTGGATGAAGCGGCTTATGTGGACGGCGCCGGCCATTTCAAGATATTCCGCTCGATCATCCTGCCGCTCACCAAACCCGCGCTGATCGTCGTCGGTTTGTTTTCGTTCTTGGCCGCGTGGAACGATTTCCTCGGTCCGCTCGTTTACTTGAACGACGAAACCAAATATACGCTGGCCCTTGGACTGCAGCAGTTCAAAGGCATGTATTCGGCCGAGTGGCATTTGATGATGGCGGCGGCAACCGTGGTGCTGCTTCCGGCAATTATCGTATTTTTTATCGGACAGCGTTATTTTATCGAAGGCATTACGTTAACAGGGATTAAGGCTTGATTTGGAATTCGAGGGAGGAGCAGAGTTAGCATGAACCAGTTATATTTGCGTAAGGAAGGAACGTCCCGGCGGCGATCGAGCTGGGATACGACTGGAGGCAATCGGGATTTCATCGCGATTGGGGCCGGGCAAACGGCGGCGATTGCGGAAATCGCCGGCTCGGGCGTGATCCAGCATATCTGGATGACCATCGCGGCCAGGAACAAATACGCGTTCCGCAAAGTATTGATCCGCATGTTTTGGGATGACGAACGGGAACCCAGCGTGGACTCGCCGGTCGGCGACTTCTTCGGAGTTGGGCATGGCGTGGCCAGCCACTATGTCTCCATGCCACTCAACATGATTACGACCCAGGGCGTGATCGAAGATAAGGCCGCCATGAACTGTTTTTTCGAAATGCCGTTCCGCCAGGGGGCACGCATCGAAATCGTCAATGAGTGCGAAGACGAAATCGTGTTGTACTATTACGTGGACTATGTGGAAAAAGCGGTCCCGGACGACAGCTTTTACTTCCACGCCTCGTGGCGCAGGGAGAATCCGACGAAGGGATTGGTGGACTTGTCCGCGCTGAAAACGGAGCACGATCAGCAGGATAAGGCGAATTATTCCGACCAGAAGGTGTATGAGCTGAAAAACCTGACCGGCGACGATAATTACGTCCTGCTAGATGCGGTAGGCGAAGGCCATTATGTAGGTTGCAACCTGAGCATTGACCATCTGAATCCGATGCCGGGTTTTAGTTGGCCCGGCGAGGGGGACGACATGTTCTTCATCGACGGTGAACCTTGGCCGCCCCGACTGCACGGGACGGGGACGGAGGATTATTTCTGCGCCGCCTGGGGGTATCCGGCGGGGAAATATGATGCGCCCTACCACGGCTTGTCACTGTACGCCCCGATCCGTGAAAACGGCGATGCCTGGAAAGAGAGCAATACCATTTCGTTTAACGATTATTCCGGGAAAATGACGCAATACCGGTTTCATATCGTCGATCCCATCATCTTCAGAAAGTCGATCCGCTTCAGCATCGAGCACGGGCACGGAAATAGCCAATCGAACGACTACTCGTCGGTCGCATACTGGTATCAGCGCGAGCCGCATAAGGCTTTTCCGCAGATGCTGCCCGTCTCGCAGCGCTTGCCGATTCCGGAGAAGGAAAGTGCAAGGATGTTCTACCGGACGTTCTAAAATAAATGCAGCGGCAAGCCGGAGGATTCCGGACTTGCCGCTGTTTTTTTTTGGGCATGGTAAGTCTTCACCATTTGGTTGTTTCAGCGCTAACGGTTGTGGGCTGGTTTATCTGACCGAAAGGCGGGGATTCTATTCTAACGGGTTATGAGAGAACTTATTCCGCCGGGATATGAGAAAGCGACGGACTATCAATATAGCACCGAGGGGGGACCGGAGCTGGAGATCCGTGACAGCGAACCCCCAGACTGTCGGGGTGGTTGCGTACAATCGATTGTTATTCTCATATATGTCAAGACCAATACGTTAAGTGTTTGTCCTGTCTTCTTCACATCAGGAAAGTTCGTTTTTGACGCTAGCCATGGAGAACCAGGGTCATCGGGCCGGTAGCGCGAGCGCAGTCATCGGTTTGCTTCCCTTAATGCTGGGTTCGATGGTGTCGCCGCTGGTCGGGATTAACGAATCCACCGCCGTGCCGATGGGTGCCATCCTGTTCGTCACCTCCGTGCTGGGTGCGGGATCGTTCTTCAAACTGACGAAACCGAAGGGGACGGCAGCGGATGATTGATACAGACCATGGGAGAGAGGGCGATAAGGGTCCTCTCTCTTTTAAGTTTGAACATGCTGCGAATATGCAAAATATCCCTTGCATGACATTCCCATCTCTGTGACAAAATGTACGAAGGTGGTGAATGGAAATGCGAATACAAAAAATCTTATTCGGCATGCTGTCTCTTGTATTGATCACGGGAATGGGATGCCAGCACCAGCAACCTGCCGAGCAGGATTTGCTGCGGGTAAAATCCGAACAAGGAGCGACGCATAAGAAAGTCATATTCTTGATGATCGACTCCCTAATGGCTCAGGCCATCGATAAGGGCATATCCCAAAAACAGCTGCCTACCTTTCAGACCCTAATTGAACATGGGCAATACTACAAGGATCTTGTCAGCTCTTTTCCTACGATGTCCGTTACGATCGACAGCTCGATGTTAACGGGGGCCTATCCGAACGTCCATGGCGTTCCGGGTCTGTTATGGTATTCGACCGACGATAAAAAATTGATCAATTACGGCACAGGGCCCATGGAAATCCTGAGGCAGGGGATCAATCCGGTCCTGACCGATGCGTTAATCCATCTGAACGGGGAACATTTACATGCGGATTCGCGTACGATCTACGAAGATTTAGCCCGCAGGGGCTTGAAATCGGGGTCGATCAACGGCTTGGTATATCGCGGAACGACCGAGCATACGCTGACGATCCCGGATTGGATACAGGGGCCGACGTCGCTGCAGAAAAATATAAAAGTTAAAGGCCCGGATTTTTTAACCTTGGGAGCTCTGTCCAATCCCTTCGACGGTAACGAGAAATTGCCTGACGATCTCACCGAACGAATGGGGATGAACAATAAATTCGCGATAGGGGCCGTAAACCATCTGATCCAAGCTGATAAGCTGCCGGATTTTTTGTATGTATATCTGCCGGACTTGGACCAGAAGCTTCATAAAAAGGGTCCGTCGGAGCTCGAAGGCGTCAAAAAGGTGGATCAGCAGCTTCAATCCTTATTGCAGTCGTTTGGATCGCCGGAAAAAGCGTTCGAAGAGGCTATATTCATCATCGCCGGGGACAGCGGCATGACGCAGCTTCTTCCACGTGAGCAGCGTTCGGAGATTGATTTGCCTGCTATGCTGAAAGGCATCCGCATATTAAAGCCGGGTGAGGATCTCAAGGATGAAACCGAGATTGCGCTAGCGGTGAATGAAACGATGGCTTACGTATATAAGTTCAAGCCGGACCGTACGCTCCGAAGCTTGGCCGAAATCATAAGCAAGGATGACCGCATTGATTTCGTTGCATGGAAAGAAGACGAATGGATTCACGCCATGCAGGGATCCACGTATATGCAGCTCCAATATAAAGAGAAGGGCAGCCTGATCGACCGTTATAAACAAGCGTGGACCGTGAAGCAGGATGCCGAAGTGCTGGACCTTCAATTGAACGCCCAGACTCGCACTTTGGACTACGGGCAGTATCCGGATGTGCTGGCGAGATTGTCAGGGGCGCTGAACTCCCATAAAGGGCAATTCTTGGTGGTCACGGCTAAACCGGGATACGAATTGGCGGACCGAAGCTCTCCGACCCATGAAGGGGGCGGGGGCCACGGTTCGATTCGCCACACGGAATCGCTTGTTCCGCTTATCATTGTCGGAACGAATGAGAAGCCTCAGTATTTACGTATGGTTGACTTGAAAGCCTATTTGCTTGATTTGCTGGCGAATCACAATCACAAAGCGAAATAGGTATACTTTTGAATCTGCCTGTGCTAGGCACCCTGTTCCAATTTTTTTGGAACAAGGTGCCTTTTTAGTAGCGATTTTTTTGGCCTTTGCCGTTATAATATGATGTAATTCTAGCCTAGAAAAAGAGAAGGAGTTGGACTAATATGTCATCAAACCGCTTGATTCATTCCGTTATTTTTTCGCTTAAACACGAGAAAGGCTCGGAGGAGGAGCATCGTTTCCTGGAGGACGGACGAACTGCCCTCAGCACGATTCCAACGGTTCAGGAGTTTAAGGTATTCAAGCAAATCAGTCCCAAAAATACATACGATTTCGGCTTCTCCATGAAGTTTGCGAGCGAAGCCGATTATGAAGCCTACAATGTGCATCCCCAGCATGTTGATTTTGTCGAGAATCGCTGGGAGAAGGAAGTCGAGCAGTTTCTGGAGATCGATTACAGCGAGATATAGAAGTGGGGCCCATAAATAATGAGACCATAAATCATGGTTAGGGGGAGAGAACATTGACTAGAGCAGGGGAAGGGGAGCCTCAAATAACGCCGCGGCCGGCGCTAGGACGTCTGAAGCCTTACACGGCGGGTAAACCCATCTGGGAAGTGCAGCAAGAATACGGACTGGATCGCGTCATTAAGCTGGCTTCCAATGAAAATTCGCTCGGTCCTTCGCCAAAAGCATTGCAAGCCATTCAGAATCAGCTGCCTGACCTGCACCGTTATCCCGACGAACGCTCGTCGGTTCTTGCGCAAGCGCTTGGCCGGCACCTGGGATTGGCGGCGAATCAATTCATCGTGACGAACGGCGGAGATGAGCTGATCATGCTGATTTCACGGGCGTATCTGGAGCCTGGCGACGAGATCGTGGTGCCCGATCCGACGTTCAGCGAATACGAGTTTGGCGCATTTCTCATGTCGGGCACGGTCATTAAGGTGCCGCTGCGCGAACCATATGCTTTCTCAGCTGAAGATATGCTGGCCGTCATCACGGAACGTACCAAAATCGTTTACCTGTGCACGCCGAATAATCCTACAGGCACTTACATGCCAGAGTCTGAAATGAGACAGTTGCTCGACAGCCTTCCCTCTCGCGTGCTGGTTGTCATTGATACCGCATACCGCCATTATGCCACGGCTCCCGATTACTCGGACGGCATCGATTTCATCAAGTCGGGATATCCGGTCATCACACTTAACACCTTCTCTAAAATTTACGGGCTTGCGGGCATTCGAGTCGGGTATGGCGCTGCCTCCGAAGGGATCATCCGCACGCTGCTTCAGGTTAAGGAGCCCTTTAACGTGAATGCGTTGGCACAGGCAGCAGCAGCGGCTGCGCTCGGGGATGAAGAACATGTCGATGCATCCCGCCGGATGAATGAACAAGGGAGGAACCAAATCTATGAGGGCCTGAGCCGATTATCGATTCCTTATGTCGAGAGCATGAGCAACTTCATTCTGGCAGAGCTTGGCGAACATGCAGACGACATATACCATCAGCTGCTGGAACGAGGGATCATCGTCCGGTCAGCCAAAGGGTGGGGGCTTCCGCGTCATATTCGGATTTCGGTAGGAACAGATGAAGAAAATCAAGGGTTGCTGGACGCTTTACGCGAGATCCTGGTCCATTCATGGTAAACCCAGAAATACATGGAGCATTAAGCGGGAGTAAGAATCACGCGACGAACTAACACCAGCCAGCTCATGCAAAAAAAATAAGAAAAGGGCCGCAAGCGCGGCCTTTTTGTTTTGAATTCAAGTGCGTTGTATCTGTTAAAACGTACTCACAGTCTCTTAAGATTGCCTCGATTCTCTACGACGGTCGTTACGTTCAGCTTAAAATCCAGATCGGGATAGTACGTTGTTCTCCAATCCTCCAGTTGTTCCCGGGTCAGGTAGTTTCTAAAATATTGTCCCAGTGCCAAAATATCCGCTTGTTCTTTTTGCGTTTTCTTAAACATCTGATTCAGCCTTAAGGTGAGCAGTTCTTCCACCTTCTCGTTGATTTGCTCTTCCGTCGGATGTCCCCTGGAGTCCAAGATGGTGACTTTCAGCTTGAGATGGCTTCGAAGATAAGGCTTTCCGTCCTTCATCCAGCTATGATGGGTCAGGCGATTGCTAATGATTTGAACGGTGGCGCTCTCCATAACCTCAACCTTGCCGAACGCGCTTTTTCCATAAAAGGCATTGGCGACAAGCGTTTCATCGGGCCCGATTTGGCCTGTCATCCTGCCATTCTTTATGATGGCTGAGCCTAAGCATTCGATGCTGGTGGATCTGCCTGAACGTATGATCGGGACGATGACATCGTGCGTATAGGAATGAATGCTTCGAAACAATTGCCATACGCGAGTATCCGCCAATTGGGGATTCCAGCCGGCATTTTTTTCGAAAAAATCATAGACGATGCTGCTGCTGTGCTCCGATTTTTTTTGCATTTCCATAAAGAATTGATCCAGTGTTTGATCACTGATCGCAAACAGCGTTTTGGATGAGATGTCCCTGGACCGGTTAAACGCAGATATGATGTCTTCCATGCCGTTACGGGCAAAGTTTTTATCCACGATGACGATTTTCAAATGCAGCAGATCCACTTGAGTCTCCATGTTCATGCTCATATGATCGATGATTTCATTGATCGTATTGCCCGTATCCGAAACGATATTGACGGTGCTGGTATCATTCGTGGCCGGAATGTCCAGAAACACCTTGTATTGATTATCTTCGGTTAACGAAATGCCCATGATTACCGGAAGCGAGCGATGATTAATGTCTTTGTTATCCCAGCAGCCTGCAAGCAAGGGGACCAAGGCAGCGAGCATGAGGCACTTCAAGGCAAGGCGGATATTGGCCAGATTGTTCATATCAGGTTACCTCCGTTGCACGGTTTGCTTTGTGCTTGTGCCGCCAGCCGATGATAAACGTCATTAGGGGAAGCACCAGGAATATATACAATCGCAGAGGAATAATCCACTCTTGCAGCTTCTTAAGGGAATCCCAGTTCGGGATGGCCAAGGATATCGCAAACAAACCGGCGGTCAGAGCAATCAACAGGTAGATTTTCGGGATGATGGGGATGGCCTCCTTGGTAAGCGTGACGAGAACCCATAATGTCACACCCAAGTACAGCAGCGCAAACGCCATCAGACTCAATAAGAAGAAAATCGTTACCCGATCAAACAACAGCCAAGTGATATTCACGGTATCTATGGTCATCAGCATCGGAAATTGGTATAGCTCGGCAGTGGCTTGCCCAAAGGTTAGAAGCGGCAAATAAACCGATAAGAGAAACATGGGCAACAGAAGAAGGCAGCCCAGCATCATTTTCTTGATGCTGATATGTATGGAAGGAGGCAGCAGCCCCAGGAAAAAGGAACCGCCTGCGTAAACGAATAAACTGACCAGAAAATCGGGCTTTGCTATGAAATGCAAGGATTGCTCCGGGTCAATGATCGGCAGCAAATAATACCAATCCACATTTTGAAAGCCTAGACAGAGAACAAACAAAATGGGAAACGTGAACAAGACAACCAAGAGGACGCTGGTTCGCGCCATGCTGGACATCCCTTGCCACGCCATGAGTAAAGCAATGGCAATCAATAAGAACTCGACCGCCCACAGTGGCGTGGTCGATAAAAAGACCAAGGTTAACATCTCGGAATAGGCCCTAATTGTTACGATGATAGCAATGCCAAAGTAAAAGAAAGCAGGAAGCAAAAAGATCCACGCGAGATATTTGCCGGTGCTGCGGAACATATCCACAACATTCCTCCGGGCCGTCCACTTCAGGCCTTTAATGTACATATAGAGGGCAGCTGCATGCAGCGCATAGCTTATGGATATTCCGATCCAGTGTCCCATGTCCATGCCTGAAAACAAATCGGAGGGATAGAGAAAAAAGATAAGCCCCATATGACAAACCACGTACAGGATGGTTGCTTGATAACCGCTCTTATCCATTTTGCTCATCCTTCTGATTCAATGTAGGTAAGGATAGGTAAGGAATTCCCATACTTTTCTGATGGCCCATATAAGCACAGATAACAACAATTCCAGCAAGCAATCCCAGCATGCCGAAGATGGCGGACAGTATGATCAGCAGATACTTGAACACTCGCACGGATACGGAGTTTTGGAATCCCACCACCGTAGAAGAAGCAATAGTTGTACCTGCCAGCACAATAATCAACAGGTTGCTGACGAGTTTGGCGGATACGGCAGCCTGGCCAAGTATAATGCCGCCAACCATCGTAATGGTAGGACCTACGCTTTTTGGCAGACGGACACTTGCTTCCAGGATGAGCTCCAGCACGATAAGCAGCAGCAGTGTCTCAACAAAGGCGGGATAAGGGACTTCCAGCCGGCTGTTGGCAATTGAGAGGGCGAGTTGAAGCCTAAGAGCTTCAGGGTTGACGGACACCAGGGCAACATAGAGTCCGGGAATAATCGTCGCGATCAAGACGCCGACGACTCTCAAGATTCGGATCAGGTACATGAAGGGGAGGGGATAATTATGATCGTCCTTCATGCAGAACATATCCATGACAAGGCTAGGGATAATGATCGCGAACGGATAACGGTCAAGCATTAACACGGCCTTGCCCTGCTCCAGGGAGTGGGCTGCATTCTGCGGAAGTTCCGTCATGTTGAAGTTGGTTACGAGCGACCACGTGTTGACGCCAAGCATCTTCTCGAGCTGCTGGATATGATGAACATCCTGATCCAGACCCGCTTTGATTTTGGTTTGAATGGATTGTAATAACCTGGGTTTGATCCGGTCTTTCTGATAGATTAACAATAAGGATTTGGGATGACTTTTTCCAACGGTGTACGTTTCCACTTGCAAGGAGGATCCGGTGCAATGTTTACGAAGAATGCCGATATTCGTATTGATATCTTCCAGAAAGGCGCTGCTGGAGCCGTACAATGTGTTCTCGGTTTCGGGAGATGTGACGGAGCGGGTGACATTTTTCGATATCGGCAGAACGGCGCTGCAGGCCCCGGACAGGGGCTCCAGAATGATCAGGTGGCCCTTCATGATGTTGGATACAACCACTTCCAATTTGGGTTCAACAAGCTCGCCCACAGTTTTAAGAATATCTGCTGGTGCCATGGTGGTTTCGGTTAGATTCGAGGTTTGGGTTTGAAGCGATGCGATGCTCTGGGGAAGATCCACCAATGAATCAAAACCGATCACCTGGACATGATATTGCAGCAATCGTATTTCAACATTGAAATAATCGGCATTCGCTTTGAAATATTCAGCCAGGCTTTCTTTGAGGTCCATTCCTGCATCCGCTCCCCCGCAATTCTTGATACTAGATATCATTTCCATTACGGCCTCTGCTTTATGCATAAAAAGTATTGCCGGTGATGTCACAACCGCACTGCCTTATTTGTCTATATGATGAATAGATTAAAAAGGAGAGAAATTGGATGGGAAAAATGCTTATTATTAATGCGCATCCGAAGGTGGAAGCAGCCGCCTCTGTCAGCTTACAGGTGCTTCAGCATTTTGTAGAGACGTACACGAAATGGAATCCAGCAGGCCTAATCGAACAGTTGGATTTATACCGCGATCATATACCTGCCATTGACTACAGGGTTCTTGAGGCATGGAGCAAACAGGGAAGAGGGGAGCCGCTTAACGAAGAGGAGCAGCAGATCACGGATCGGATGTCCGTCATCCTGAAGCAGTTTAAGAATGCGCGGAAGTATGTCATTGCCATGCCATTGCACAATTTCAACGTTCCGTCCAAGCTTAAGGATTATATCGACAACATCCTCATAGCGCGGGAGACATTTCGATACACGGAGAACGGTTCGGAAGGTTTGCTAACCGATGGCCGCAGTTTGCTGGTTATTCAGGCAAGTGACGCCATTTACACGAATAATGACTGGTATACCGAGGTGGAATACTCTCATAAGTACCTGAAATCCATGTTTAACTTTATGGGGATCATGGATTATCAGATCATCCGGGCGCAAGGGAATGCCATTCTGGATCGAAGTCAAATTCTGGAGAAGGCCTTTCAGGAAGCCGAAACAGCTGCGAAGGCCTTGGCTATTGCGGAGACTTCGAATAAAGAGCCTATACGAAGTGGATTAGCGGAATAGGAATGTATCATGAACAAGGCTGCCTGATGGCAGCCTTTTTTATAAGTAGCCGTGATCCTTTAAATAAGCATGCAGGAGCATAATTCCGTCACGGATCTCTCCAGGCTCAAGATGGCCGTAGCCAAACAGCAGCTTGTTGGCGTGGAGACCTTTTTGAATGCTGTGATAATCCAGCGGCGTGATGCGTATTCGATCTTGCCTGATCCTCTGCCTGAAAGCCTCGTCAAAGACAGCCCCGGGAAACTCTACAGCAAGATGCAAACCGGCTGCATCTCCCCAAGAACGCCAATCATTTCCGAAGTGTTTATGTAATGAAGACAAAAGGACCTGTCTGCGTTCGCCGTAGATCTTACGCATCTTCCCGATATGCCTGTCAAATTTCCGGGTATGTAAAAATTCGGCCAAAGCAGCCTGTTCAAAAGGGGGATTCTGCACATCGGTATGGGTACGTAACCGGCTCCAGCTTTGTTGAAGCTGACGGGGAACCACCGCGTAACCGATGCGAAGCGCTGGGAATAGAACCTTGCTGAATGTGCCGACATAGACCACCCTATCGGGATCCAGGGCATATAAAGGCGAGACGGAATCCCCGTAATATCTGAACTCGCTGTCATAATCGTCCTCAATGATATAGCTGTCGTTCTTTCTGGCGTAACGAATAAGGGCAGCGCGCCGATCGGCCGGCAGGATACCGCCAAGTGGAAATTGGTGGGAGGGGGTGACATACACGGGACCACTTGATTTGCCGCCCAGGAGATCTGTTTGCATGCCGCATTCGTCCACGGGAACTGGATGTATGCGATACCCTTTATTGATAAACGTCTGCAGCATCTCGATATTGCATGGATCTTCAAACCATATCTCCTGACGGTCCCGATAGAGCAAATCGGCAAGGATGCTGAGCGCATGCGTCGCGCCTGCCGTTATGTATATATCCTGGGCATCCACGCTGAGTCCTTTGCTGCGACACAGCCATAAAGAAATTTCATTGCGCAGCGCCGGCAGGCCCTGGGGACCCGAATAACCCAGCAGGGCGGAGCTCATGCCGCCAAGGGTTTTCGATGAAATCTGCTGCCATGCGTACCGCGGGAATAACCTCAGTTCTGGCTGGCCCGTACGAAAATCCGCTGCAAAGTCAGGAGGGCCTTCTTTCTGCGTCCGCGGTTCGGCGTCAGTCGGAGGATCCAGCACGATGCCTTGGGCGACGCGCGTCGGCGCTCCTTGTCTGCTGACGACATAGCCCTCGACGTTCAGCATGTCCAGAGCTTCGTTGACCGTGGCACGAGACACGTTCAGATCTCTGGCCAATTGACGGGAAGAGGGGACGGCTTCTCCTGACGGCAGGTTCCCGTGAACGATCTTATCCCTTATGGCCAAATAAATTTGGCGTTTGAGCGAAACTTCGCTGTTCCGATGTAATTTGATTCCCCACATGTTGGCCCGACCTCCAACTGGTATGCTTATATTTGAGTTCAACTGGCTCTTTCATCATACCAGTTAATTTCCTATGATTGTAGCATAGATTAGCGGCTATCGATTGGAGATTTCAAGGGGATGTGATCGTGTTGGAACGATGGAAAGGAATGCTTTATTTAATGGGGGCTTTCACGCTGGCAGGAACCTCTGTCATCACGGCGTGGCTGTTGAACGGAAAGTTAGGTGCGTTTACGATAACGGCGGCCAGTTTATTGCTGGCTTTGTTATGCATGATTCCTCTTTGCATGAAGGATTTGAAGAGAACGGTTGGAAGGCTATCATGGGGTGAGTGGGGGGATCTGTTTTTTCAGGCCCTCTTGGGTATGTTTCTGTTTCGGATGCTTCTATTGCATGGCCTTCTTCATACTAGCACGGCAGAAGCCGGAATACTCACGGGGACTACGCCTGCTTTTACCGTGATGTTGGCATTCGTGTTTCTGAAAGAGTCGGTTAGCGGCAGCAAGCTGGCAGGCATTCTCAGCACGGTAGGAGGCATCCTCGTATTACAAGGAATGCTCACGCCCGGCATTTCTTTCAAGGTGCAGCACGTATACGGGAACTTGCTGGTGCTCTGCGCGGCTCTATCCGAATCCGGCTTCAACCTGCTATCCCGTATCGGTTCGGTGAAGCAAACGTCTTCTCCAAATCATGCCATGCATCCTGGAGTCCAAACGACGCTTGTCTCTGCGATCGCTTTCCTATTATGCTTGATTCCCGCTGGTTTCGAGGATCCTTTCACTTCGCTGGCTGCCATCGGATTACGGGAATGGTTCGCACTGATATGGTATGGGCCGATCGTGACGGCCGTAGCGTTCATCATGTGGTATGCCGGCATCAAGCGCTGCCATGTTTCAACAGCTGCCGCTTTTTCCGGCATGATGCCTTTCACGGCTCTATTGTTATCTGTCATCGTACTAAAAGAACCCGCAGGATGGGAGCAGTGGGGAGGAGGCATCCTGGTCGTTCTCGGTATGTTCCTTATTGGCAGGCAGCAGGCCAAAAGCCCTCCATCGGCCAAACAGCTTCAGTCGGAACATGGAAGCCTCGCTGGGAGTGAGGGAATAGGTTAACTAAAAGAAGCAGCGTTGATCGCTGCTTCTTTGGCTTGTGGATCGTCAAGGCTCAGTGTTTCAAGAGATTGGGAAATGCTATTTTTACTCGGGTCTCTTGATTTGCAGCGGCGGCGGAATGAGCCAGCCTTTTTCCTTATTCATCTGAAGGATTCGCACACCCTGCGCGGTCTTGACGAGATGATATTTAGCAAATAATGCACCGATATCCTCCCGGATCGATTGTCCCATGATTTGGCTGCAAGATACTAGTCCGAGTGATGTATCCGCTGCGATTTTGGCCGCGATTTCCGGATCCGTGAATCTTGCGCCAGCCGGAATATCCTCAAGCTTGACAGGGGGTCTTTCGGGAAGCCCCGGTGCAGGCGGGATTCCGTTGTCGGTAAGCAGCTCATCGCATTCTTTAATCTCGAGTTTAGCCTGATCCAGCAGATCATGAAGAATTTTTTTAAGGTCTTTATCTCCCGCGTGATTCAAATAAGCCTCATAGCAGGACACCATTCCCTTTGCCAGCATGGAGGTTTCCCATACGCTAAAAATCTCCCCGTAATGCATGGGCTCATCTTTAGGGTTTCCGCTTAAAATACCCATCAATATTCGCTCCTTTAATATTTATCCAAACAGAGTCATTATGTACAGGAGGTTATTGTTTCATTCTAATCAGAACGAAGTTCTCGGAAATTTGCAGGAAATCATTGTATCGGGTGCAGACGCATGGAAAAAGAGGGCTCAACGCAAACTGGATTGGTGACCATTTGAAAAAGCGGAGGATATGCACATGTATTTTTATAAAGAGGATCTGATCAACCTGATCGTTCCGGATAAACCGGATCCCGCAGCTGCGAAAGTGCTGCAAGAAACGTTAGGCGGCCGATTCGGGGAGATGCGGACGATGATGCAGTTTTTCTTTCAGAGCAGCAATTTTCGAGGAAAGGCAACGCAGTACCGCGACTTGATCCGCGGCGTTTTTTTGGAAGAAATCAGCCATGTCGAATTGGTTCAACATACAATCAACCAGCTGCTTACCGGTGCTGGCGCAGAAGGCGCGGGTAATTCCGGCACGGATGCGGCCCCGCTGAATGAAGCGATTAAACATGCGAATCCGCATCATTTTATTATGGGAGCCCAAAGTTCTTTGCCTGTGGACGCCGCCGGAAATCCGTGGATGGGAAATTACGTGTACGATCACGGCAATCTGGTAGGTAATTTGCTCGATAATGTTGTACTTGAATCTACGGGAGTGCTTCAAAAAACACGAATTTATGAGATGAGTACGAACAAGGCCTTCCGCGAAACGTTGGCTTTCCTCATCGTGCGGGATAATGCACATCAAAATGCTTTTGCAAAAGCTTTGGAGACGCTAGGCGTGGAATGGGGCAAAATATTTCCTGTTCCGAATTATGACATTCATAAATACCCGGAATGTCAGAAGTACGTTGATATGGGCTTCCATAACGCTCAGTTCAATTTCAGGCTGGATGATACACGCATCGGCGAAATTTTTAGCGGTCAAACACCTAGCAGAAACGGCGGAGAATTACAAGTGGTTCAACCGCCGGAGGGTTTCCCGTTACCTGTGATGCCGGAGCTTGCCAACGAGCACGCACCCGGTTTATACGATTTGAATCAGTAAGTCTGCACGGATACGGATTTACAGGTTATCGAACAACAAGAGGCAGTCATCGGGCTGCTTCTTTTTTTGCATGCTTCTTTTTTTTGCATGCTTCTGTTGCGCGTGAAGTCATGAGAGCTTATTGTTTTTTTTGTGATTACGACGTACCGCGGCTTGTATAAAAAATAATTATAATCATACGGCCTATATATAAGAGTTTGTCGAGGATGATACCCTTGAGTGCAAGGAGGGATTTGGATTGAGTTTATTTCCTGTCACTTACTCGCTTCTGTCTAAACAAGCGGTAGGGTTACATATCCAACACCATTATGAGATCGGTTCCGTTATGAAAATTCAGTATTTCTTGCGGGGTATGAACGATACGTACGCAGTTGAAACAGATGTTGATAAGTATATCTTCCGCATCTATAGGGCTGATCGAAGAAGCCGGCCTGACATCGAGTTTGAATTGGAATTGCTGCGGTTTCTCCGTGCGAACGGGATCAGCGTGTCAGAGCCCGTTCCGGGAAAAGACGGCGCGTACCTTAGCGGATTTAACGTCATGGAGGGAACCCGGTACGGGGTTCTATTTCAATATGCGGAAGGACAAGAGATGCCGATTCACGCCGCAGCGGACAGTTACCGGTTCGGTAAATCCATCGGCCATATGCATAAGGTGGCGGATCAATTTGAAAGTCGGTTTGCAAGGGAACGGCTAGATATGGAGTTTCTTATAGAGCGGCCTTTATCCATCATCAGATCCTATATGGAGCATCGGTTGACGGATGTTAACTACCTTAGTGAAATGGCAACGGAACTTAAGAAACGAATCTCGGAGCTTAAGGTTCAAGGTTTAGATTGGGGCGTGTGCCACGGAGATTTGCACGGCAATACGAATGCTGCATGGACAGAGGACGGAAAGCTGACCCATTATGATTTTGATTTATGCGGTTACGGCTGGAGAGCTTACGATATTGCGGAGTTTAGGCTGGCCAGAGAAATACATAGCAGACATGACCCGGAGGAAGTCGAAAGATTATGGGACGCCTTTCTGAGTGGGTATTGCAGCGTCAGATCTCTCAGCGAAAATGATCTTGCTGCTGTCCCTGTATTTGTTGCCGTTCGGCAGCTTTGGCTCTTTGGTCTATGTTTTCGCAATTCGGAATTTGTGGGCATTGCCGACATTGATGAAGGTTTTATAGATAGCAAAATGCAGTATTTCAAGAGTTTGGAATATGTCTAGGATGGAGGGAAATATATGAAAGTTACCGTGGAGTTAAGCGATGCTTCCGCCAAATTTATGATTAACAATCTATATCCGCTATATTTGCACGATTTATCGGAGATATGGGGGTGGAAGCCGAATCGATACGGCGTCTTTGAGGATGACGATACTAGAACCTTATATGACCAGAATCAAGTTTTTGATATATGGTGGGAGAAGCCCTTGGTTTTGTTTCCCTATCTGATTCGAGTGGAAGGTATCCCGGCAGGGTTCGCCCTCGTAGCAACCCCGCCGTACACTTTTGGCAGTGAATTTTATATGAATGAGTTTTTTGTTATGAAGCCCTTCCGGGGCAAACATGTTGCTGAGAATGCTGCATCGCAAGTGTTCGGCAAGCATGATGGCAGCTGGGAAGTCCAGACGAATGCCACCGATCGCAATAAGCGGGCGCAGGCATTCTGGAGAAAGACGATGCACAACTATGTTTCGCCCTCTCGCATGCAGGAATTTGTTGCAACGAGGAACGACAAAGAGATGCTGATCTTTCAGTTTGTATCCTCGCGGGAGTAAAGTCTGACACATATATATGTCTTCTAAACAAAAGAAGTGATCGACATGGCGAAAAAACAATTCATACTTGAGGTATGAGTTGTTTTTTATTTATGTTTCGGGTGTCCCTTTTTTGGAAGATGAGGGGTTATACAGACGTAAATAAGATTTACACGGAGGTGCGTCTTCGAATTGGATTCGATCGAGGAGTACGTGGGACGTGTTAAGGCCGGTGAGGTGGATTGTTTCGAGCCTATCGTCGAAACGTACAAAAAACAGATTTACATATACTGCTGCCGAATGCTCGGCTGCAAGCAGGATGCGCAGGATGCCGTCCAGGATATCTTCATCAAAGCGTTTACCAAGCTTAATACCTATGAAGCCAAGGTTTCATTCTCATCATGGTTGTACAAGATTGCATACCATCATTGTCTCAATATTCTACGTAAGCGACGGGTTCGCATGCGAGTAAGCCGACTGATCAAACCGGCGGGTTATGCTGATAGCGTGGAAGAGACGCTGGAGCGCAAATGGTTTAGCGAACCGCTGGAATATGCCATGACCAAGCTCTCGGTAGAGGAGCGTAATCTGCTCGTGTTGCGGGTTTTTGAAGATAAACCATTTACGGAGATTGCGCAGATTCTGGATAAGAATCTAAGCGCGGTGAAGAAAAAATATGCTCGGATGAAACAGAAAGTCATCAAGCTGATCCAGGAGAAGGAGGTGACGGGGTTATGCGAGATTCGGGACAGTCGGAGCAAGATCGAATTCTGAGAAGCATGGAATTGCACTCTGTGGATGAAGAAGTTGACGTGACCCCCGCCATCATGCATAAGGTACGTCTAATTCACCGGAAGAAACACGGTAGAAATGGCAATCGGAAGAAAACCTTAATTATTGCAATGCTTACTGCAATTTTGATTCTTTCGTCGCTTAGTGTTTACGCAAGTCAATACTTGATACAGATCAAGAACAAGGAAGGCGAAGTCATTCTGTCGACCATAAAGCCATGGGAATATTCCGAATCGGAATATAACGCCAAACGTGTAAAAGAGACGGAAGAAGAGCTGAGAAAGAGGTTAAAGCCGGGAGAACAGGCGGTGTTTTATATCAAGGACCTGCATATGACTCCACTCGTCAAAGAACAACCTCTGAAATATTTTTATATGTTGACTAAGCATTCGAATTATCAGGAACTCGCAAAAGAAATCGAGGAAAAAAACGCTCCCGTGCTTCTAGAGCCAGATTATGTACCGGAAGGGTATCGATTTGATTATGGACAGATTCAAATTAGGAACGAGCCCGTATGGGGTACACCGGAGTATGAAACTCTTCTGAATGAACTCAAAGAGCAGGCTGAGCAGTCGGATGAAGAACAGGGACTGTTCTTTAAGATTGTTCCTTGGTACAAGATTGCATCTACAGGAATGGAATATCGTAAAGATGAAAACCGGATCAAGATGGTAGCTTTTGCCCGAGAGAAGGGCTCCAAGGCCGGGGTGCCCACAAACCAAGCCGTAAAAATAAAGGTGAAAGGGAAAGAAATGATTCTGTCAGCCAGTCCATCCAGCCCTTCGCGCAGCTTGACTTGGCTCAGCGACAGCGAAGAGGTGCTGTATATAATTACGGATGACCCAAAGGATCCGTTGTCCAAGGATGAGTTTGCGAAGATTGCGGCAGGGCTTATTCCGTAAAGGTATCCGATTTCTTTACAAAATGTCCCTTTTGATGACGGCAAGGTGTTATACGAGATGTTAATAAAACCAACTCAAAAGGCTTTGCCGCCGAAAGGAGCACGAATGGTAACATGATAAAAAACAAGGTAAAAGTCGCATTACTTCTCGCAGCCACGATGATGGTTGGATCTGTCAACGCATACGCAGCCAGTACCGAAAGCGTATCGATTTCGAAGACGATGTCTGCCAAACCGGAGAAGGGAATCGTTTCATATGACGATCAAATCAAGGACTTGGTCAACAGACTTAAGCCAGGTCAGATGATTGCCTACTATGCTGCCGATCAGGAATTTAACCGGACAGATCAAATCTACTTCGCATCCAAAGGCTTTGCTTTCACTAAGTATACGGATTATTTGGCGAAGTCGAAGGCAATGAGTGCACCGTCCCTGACCAAGCCTTCAATCTTGCCGAAAGGGTACACTTTCAAGAACGCGGTTGTTTACTTAAAGAGTCCTGAAAGAACGTCGAGCCTATACAAGAAGCTGGACAAGGAATTGAAGGGGAAGGCTGCGAACGGCGAGAAGTTCGTGTATTCCGATATCATGAAGGTGAATGAAGCATCCGCCGCGATTCTGAACTATGAAAAAGGCAAAGTAAAGCTTCAAGTCGTAGCGAGTGATATCGTTCCCGAACAGCCGATAGGCGGAACGCCCGTACCGCAGGAGAAACCGAACGAATCCAAGGAAACCATCGTCATTAACGGTGTTGAATGTGTTTACACCGCCGACTCGAAGGGAAGGAATCACCTGGATTGGGTGGATGAGGAGCATCAGATTCGTTATAGCATTTGGGCGGAAGACGTCAAGTCTGATATTCTTCGCTATGCCCGAATTATGCTGGCTCCAAAATAGAAGCTCTTCCTTATGATCCGTCGATGCAATAACCCATGTTTTTATTTTTGCTCTAAAGTCTAAGCTCTTTCATATAACAAGCATAGGATATTGTGTTCCGAAAATAAAGGAGGTTAGAACCATGGGTGAAGTTGCTGGATACAATGGCGGAGGATACGGATCGGTTGGAGCGGTGCTGGTTCTCTTTATTCTCTTGGTCATCATCTTGTCTGCTTTCGGATTCGGATTTGGAGTTTAATAGGTTATGAAAAAAACCCGCACCGTTTACCCGGTGCGGGTTTCTTCCGTTCATTGCGAGGCATGCCTTCCCATTGACGAGACCGCATCGGATTCTGTAAGCAAGGACAACCATTTGTTATATAACTCCCATGGTTTCCCTGAATCCAGCAATGCTTTGCAGGTATATATCCCTTCTTCGACGGACCTGACCTTGTCCGCCAACTGTAAACGTACCGCGCCATTCAGCAGCACCTGGTAGATAAAAGCGAGATTCCCTTTGCCTAGCAGAACCTCCGCCGTAGCGTCAGCTTGTTCGGAAGGAGTCCAGCCGATGTCCGGAACCGGTACATCTAGCCCGTACGCCTCGGGATCGATGATCTGCAGGCAGGCCTTACCGTTCTCGATCCGGTATGTCCGCGTGGGCCGGTGAATGAATAGTTCATCGGAGCCTTCACTGCCTTGAATAATGATCGCTTTACGATAATCGAGTTTCATGATCAGTCGGCTTAACCGGTCAAAGACCGTATTATGGTAAACGCCGAAGGTTAAATACGGGGAATGGGAATAATCGACGAACTTTTCCGCCGTGTTGAGCACGGTCCGCATCCCCAGTTCCTCGCGAATCGGGCGAAGGTGCTTCAGCGGAGGGCACCATTCTTCCGCATCTACATATAATACGCCCGTCTGTTTGGCCGCCCTGATGCATGAGTCTTTTGCCAATGCCGGTCCGGTTATTCCTTTCGCTGCGAGTATATCCGACAAGGTGATCCCCCACTTTGGAGGGAGGGATGCAGTCCCGTGCAGCGTAACGGGCAGATCGGCAGCCGCGAGGACAAACGCAGTGGCTAACGTCGAGAAAAAAGAAGACTTTCTGCCGTCATAAGGACCTGCGCAGTCGATACCCGCATGTAGAAACGAACGGTCCGCATATTCACGACTGACCTTCACGAATGCTTCCAATTCTTCCACGCTTTCCATCTTGATGCGTTCAGCGATGAAAAAGGCCCCGATCTGCGCAGGAGTAGCCTCTGCACCCAGAATCGATGCTGCAGCCTGAAGGGCTTCCTCGTAAGTCAGGTCCCGAGCGCCGCGTTTGCCGCGGCCGACTTCTTTCAATAAGTGGATCATGATTTTTTGGCACCTCCTGAACCGGTCTCTTGCAGCAATTGATACAGCTTAACGATCGAGGTGGCGACGTCCACCATTCTTTTTCTTTCATTCATCGCCTGTTTGCGCAGGACATCGTAGGCTTCGGATTCCGAAATTTGTTTCATTTCGCATAAAATGCCTTTGGCCATATCAATCCATTTTCGTTCTTCAATGCGGGCTAGGAGCTGCGTTTTTTCGTCATGCCACTGTTGACGTTCGTAAAAATGCTTTGAACTAAAATGAAGCGTCCAATGCAGCTCATGCTCCTTCATGGTGGGGAATAAAAGCCCATCAATTGTAACATCATCTTCACATGCTTCGAGAGATTGCGAAGCGGCATGATCGCTGCACCACCACAGAACCGGCACGCGCTTTTGTTGTTCAAGGGTGCTGCACCATGGCTTGATCGATGCGACCGGAAGATGGAGAACCGTTCCGTCAGCCTCCATGATTCCGGCCAACGCTTGCTTCTCATTGCGAGCAAGGTGGATCTTATATCCGTATGAACGAAGGATAAATTCCGGAAGAAGCGCCTTGGCAGCTGTGTCACTTCGCTCTGAAGCAGGGACCGGATGGTGGATAACCAGCAATGAACGCATGGATTGACGCTCCCTTCATAAATGAAATCCTGTCAGTGGTTAAGCTTTAGCACAAAACAGAAACTATGTTAATTTATATAACATAAATCACAAGTGAATGTCGATAATTAATTAATTTTCTTATTTTCGTGTCAAATATGTTGACAGAACTCAAATGCGTAGTGTATATTTCCCTCAAGAACTTTATACTTCCCGGATACAACGGTGTATCCCATTAGCGGCAAAGAAGCCTGTTTTCGTTCCCGGTAAGAGTGTGCCAACTCTACTGGATCGAATGCAGGCTATTTTGGTTTTTAAAGATTTGTTGATGGATGAGTAGATCGAAGGTGTTAGACGGAGGGAGAGCGAACCATGACAAAAAAGAAGTTAGTGATGATCGGGAATGGCATGGCAGGAGTAAGGGCTATCGAGCATTTAATCAAGCTTGCGCCCGAAGCGTATGAGATTACGATATTCGGAGCGGAACCTCATCCGAACTACAATCGGATCATGCTGTCATCCGTGCTCGCAGGCGGAACCGATCTGAAGGAAATCATTATTAATGATTGGGATTGGTACAAGGAGAACCGGATCCAATTGCATGCAGGCCATACGGTGAACCGGATCGACACGCTGCATCGCAAAGTATTCTCCGAGCAAGGAGCTGTCGCTCCATATGATGCTTTGATTATTGCGACCGGATCCAATCCGTTTATGCTGCCTTTGCCGGGTGCCGACAAGGAAGGCGTGATCGCATTTAGGGACATCCAGGATTGCGAAACGATGGTGAAGACGTCGCAGCAATATAAGAAAGCGGTGGTCATCGGCGGAGGCCTCTTGGGCCTGGAGGCCGCTCGAGGTCTTCTGCATCTGGGCATGGATGTATCCGTGGTTCATCTGAATCCCTATTTAATGGAACGGCAATTGGACGAGACGGCAGCCAAAATGCTGCAGCGTGAGCTCGAAACACAAGGAATGACGTTTTTGCTGAATAAAAATTCGGAATCGATCTCGGGTCGGAAGCGGGTGAGGGCGCTCCATTTTACGGACGGGAGCAGCGTCGAGACCGACCTGATCGTGATGGCCGTCGGGATCAAGCCAAACGTCTCTTTGGCACAGTCCTCCGGAATTGAGGTTAACCGCGGAATCGTCGTTAACGACTATATGGAGACGAACGTCCCCGGCGTCTATGCGGTGGGCGAATGCGCGGAGCATCGGGGTATCGCTTATGGTCTTGTAGCCCCGCTGTACGAACAAGGAGCGGTACTCGCCAAGCATCTGGCAGGTGTGGAGACGAGTGGATATGCCGGTTCCGTCACGTCAACGAAATTAAAGGTATCCGGTGTGGATGTATTCTCCGCAGGTCATTTTGCAGACCCGGAAGGAACCAGATCCATGCGATATCAAGATGAGGTCGAAGGGGTATACAAAAAAATCGTCGTCCGCGAAGACCGGCTCATCGGGGCTGTTATGTTCGGCGATACGGGGGATGGACCGAAGCTGTTTTCGCTCATGAAGAGCGGGGAATCCATCAAGGGCAGAGAGAAAGAGCTTCTGTTAGGCTTCGCGCCTAATGCAGGCGTTGTATCAACGGAGCAGCGGCTGGCTCAGCTGGCGGATGATGAGATCATTTGCGGCTGTAACGGCGTATCGAAAGAAGCGATCAAAGATGCCATTCTTACGAAGAATTGCAATACCGTCGCATCCGTTAAAGCTTGTACCAAAGCTTCGGGATCCTGCGGCGGCTGCAAACCTCTTGTCGAGGGACTCGTTCAATTATACGCCGGGGATGCTGCCGGGGAGCCGGTAAAAGAAGGGATATGCGGGTGTACTTCGCTGGGGCGGGATGAAATCATCGCCGAGATCACCCGTCTTGGACTGGGTACCGTGAAAGAAGTGATGAACGTGCTGGGATGGGATAATCCGGAGGGGTGCTCCAAGTGCCGTCCATCGCTGAACTACTATCTCGGCATGCTGTTTCCGGAATCCTACGTGGACGAGAAGGAATCGCGTTTCACGAACGAGCGGTACCATGCCAATATTCAGAAGGATGGCACGTATTCCGTGGTGCCTCGGATATACGGTGGGGTGACGTCACCTTCTGAGCTAAAGAAAATCGCCGAGATTGCGGAAAAATTCGATGTGCCGATGGTCAAGATTACGGGCGGACAGCGGATCGATCTGCTCGGCGTCAAGAAGGAGGATCTGCCGAGGATGTGGGAGGAGCTGGATATGCCTTCCGGTTATGCTTACGGTAAAGCCCTCCGTACGGTTAAAACTTGCGTAGGGTCCACGTTTTGCCGATTCGGCACGCAGGACTCCATAGGTATGGGCGTGCGTTTGGAGAAAGAATTTGAGCGGCTGAGCACCCCGGCCAAAGTGAAACTGGCGGTTTCCGGATGTCCTCGGAACTGCGCGGAAGCCACCATTAAGGATTTTGGCGTTGTGGCAATTGATGGCGGCTGGGAACTGCACGTCGGCGGCAATGGAGGCGTTCATGTCCGGGCCACGGAATTGTTATGCATCGTAAAGACCGAAGACGAGGTGGTCGAATGGGCGGGAGCCTTTATCCAATATTACCGCGAGAACGCACAATGGAATGAACGGACGTCGGTTTGGATCGAGCGAGTGGGTCTGGAGCATGTGAAACAAGCATTGGAGAAGAAAGAGGATCGCGACGCTCTTGTTTCCAGAATAAAGCTGTCTTTAAGCAAGCAAAAGGATCCGTGGAAGGAGATTACGTCAGACAGCGGGCTTCGTAAAAATTTCGTGCCTTTGCCTGACGCCGAAGCTGTGACGAAATAGGGGGAGAACCAATATGGCGAAACTGCATGTAGGATACGTGAACGAAATCGATCCTAAGGGATCAAGAACCATTGAAATCGGGGGAACGGAAATTGCGCTGTTCCGCTTGTCGGACGGGAATATTCTGGCCGTCGAAAACAAGTGCCCGCATAAAGGAGGCAAGCTTTCGGAAGGTATGGTGTGCGGGAAGCAAGTGCACTGTCCACTTCATGATTGGAAAATCGATCTGTGCAGCGGACAGGTTCAAGAGCCGGACACGGGTCATGTAAACACATATCAGATTGAAGTGGATCCGGCAAACGGCGCGATTTACTTGCTGGATCGTACAGCTTAACGCGTTGTCAGTCATATTCCGCTGTCATGTCTGAGGCTGTCATAAATGTTAAGGATTGATTTCATTAGAAGGAGTAGACCGACATGGATTACGTGAAACCGGATCAGGTGATGCATGACATGATCGAGGCTGGGGCCGCGAAGGCGCGGCTGAAGATTTCGCAGATGCTTATTCGCGGCATACTGTCCGGCGCTATCCTGGCATGCGCCACCACGCTAGCATTTACAGCTTCGACCCAAACGAATATCCCGATGGCGGGCGCGCTCCTATTTCCGGTTGGCTTCGTCATCATTGTAATGCTGGGTTTAGAGCTGGTCACCGGAAGCTTTGCACTCTTACCGTTAGCCGTCCTGCAGAAGAAGGCTTCAACGGCTTCTATGCTAGCGAATTATGGATGGGTCATTCTCGGACATGTGATAGGCTGTCTGATCTATGGGGGGCTCTATGCGCTTACTGCGACCAAGATGGGGACGGATATGAGTCATCCGCTGGTTCGGATGATCATTGAAGCAAGCGAGACGAAGACAATCGGCTACAAGGAGCTAGGCACGAGCGGCTTGCTATTGGTATTGATCAAGGCTATGCTCTGCAACTGGATGGTGACGCTTGGCGTTGTCATGGCGTTTACCTCAAGCTCAACGATAGGAAAAATCGTCGCCATGTGGCTGCCGATCCTGCTCTTCTTCGGCCAAGGATTCGAGCATGCCGTCGTCAATATGTTCGTGATCCCCGCAGGCATGATGCTGGGTGCGAATGTCAGTATGACTGATTGGTGGTTCTGGAATCAAATCCCCGTGCTTATAGGTAACTTTATCGGCGGATCGGTATTTACCGGGGCGATGCTGTACTTTGCCCAATACGGATTCGGTAAGAGACGCGGGGTTACGCGGATGGCGACCGGCTATTCAGGCCGCGGGATAATGGAGGCGACGGCAGTTTCCGTCGAGAAAAGACGATGAGGCCGGGCATGGTGTATATCGTCGGCGCAGGCCCGGGAGACCCGGAGCTGATTACGTTGAAAGCCCTCCGGCGTATCCAGGAAGCGGACGTCATCATGTACGATCGGCTGGTGAACGATGAGCTGTTGAATTACGCGAAGAAGGATGCTTTGCTTGTATACTGCGGCAAGGCACCCGGACGCCATTCTCTTCCGCAGGAAAGGATCAACGAGAACATGGTGGCCTTTGCCCTAGACGGTCATCATGTCGTCAGACTCAAGGGAGGCGATCCGCTGATCTTCGGTCGAGGAGGAGAAGAAGCTTGCGAATTGGCTGCACGCGGCATTCCCTTCGAATTCGTGCCAGGCGTTACCTCGGCTGTGGGCGCTTCCTCGTCCTCAGGAATTCCTCTGACTCACCGCGGAGCCAGTACCTCGGTTGCTTTTGTCAGCGGAACGAGCTGCCATGGTAATGAGCAGAGCGTGAGGTGGGACTTGCTGGCGCACAGCGTGGATACGCTTGTGGTGTACATGGGTGTCAGCAGAATGGAAGGCATCTGTAAAGAGATGATCGCTCACGGCAAGCCGCCGTGGACTCCCGCCGCCATCGTCGAGCAAGGAACCTGGGCGGAAGAGAGAATCTTCACGGGTACGCTCGGAACCATCTACAGGATTTCTCATCGGATGAACGTGAAAAATCCGGCCCTGCTGATCATCGGAGAAGTGGTGCGGGTCAGAGAGCAGCTCCTGAAACTGGCGGCGGAGGCGCAGGAGAAGACCGGTTAACCCTTGCGCAGACATGAGGAGATGGATGCGCAGCCTACAATTACGCTAGAACGATACGAAGATACTTTTAACCATGGAGTGAACCCTTCTTGATTTGGGGTTCACTTTATTTTGCTGTGGAACATGTTAGCGGGGATGGGAAGGCATACAATAATACGGACCAGGCATTCGAGAGTAGCCGATTCTATGCCGTTGCAAGGAGGAAAACGCTTACATCGTAAAGAATATCATGTTAACGCCATCTGTAACGATCAAGCTGGAGTGAAGTTGAAATTATTTGTTTTAGTAAAGGGAAAGAACGGGGGAAATGCATGAAATATGACGTCATCGTGGTAGGAGCCGGCTTATCGGGTCTCGTGGCTACCGCCGAAATGGCCGGGGCCGGCAAACGGGTGCTGCTGCTTGACCAGGAACCGGAAAGCTCTATTGGCGGGCAGGCATGGTGGTCTTTTGGCGGTTTATTCCTTGTCGATTCGCCCGAACAGAGAAGACTGGGAATCCGGGACTCCCGTGAACTGGCATGGCAGGATTGGCTTGGAGCCGCTGGTTTCGATCGGGAGGAGGACGAGGATCTGTGGGGGCGGAAATGGGCTGAGGCCTATGTCGACTTTGCCGCCGGCGAGAAGCGGGCATGGCTGCATTCGTTAGGAATTCGCTTCTTCCCTGTCGTTGGCTGGGCGGAACGCGGCGGATATCTCGCCGAGGGCCACGGCAATTCCGTTCCGCGTTTTCATATTGTGTGGGGAACAGGCCCAGGTGTCGTACAGCCATTTGAGTCCAGGGTCAGAGACGCCATTCGTTCCGGCGTCGTTGATTATCGTCCGCGTCACCAAGCCGATGAGCTGATTACGCGCGAGAATGCCGTCATCGGAGTAAGGGGCTCGGTACTTGCACCGAGTTCGGCCGGCCGGGGCGAAGAAAGCTCCCGCGAGGTCGTCGGCGACTATGAATATTATGCGGAGGCTGTGGTTGTCTCCAGCGGAGGTATCGGCGCCAACCACGAGCTGATCAGGCAGCATTGGCCGTCCCGGCTAGGCAAGCCTCCACGAGCGATGCTCTCCGGCGTTCCCGCGCATGTGGACGGACGGATGCTGGGCATAACGGAGCAAGCCGGCGGGCGGGTCGTCAATCGAGACCGGATGTGGCACTACACGGAAGGGATTAAGAACTGGGACCCGGTATGGTCCAAGCACGGCATCCGGATACTGCCGGGTCCATCGTCAATATGGCTTGATGCCAAGGGGCAACGGCTTCCTGCTCCGAATTTCCCGGGCTTCGATACGCTGGGAACCCTGAAAGCCATTCAGGATACGGGTTTTGACTATTCCTGGTTCCTTCTGACCAGAAAGGTCATTGAGAAGGAATTTGCCCTATCCGGCTCTGAACAAAACCCGGATTTGACCGGAAAGAGCATCCGAAAAGTGCTTGGAAGAGCAGGCTCGGGCATTCCTGGCCCTGTGCAGGCATTTCTGGATCACGGCGAGGATTTTGTTGTCGCCGATTCGCTGCCCGAGCTTGTGGACGGCATGAATAAGCTTGCAGGCAGCGATCTGGTCAAGCTGGACGATTTGAAGCGTCAGCTTGCCGCAAGAGACCGCGAGATGGACCAGGCTTTTACCAAGGACCTGCAGATTACGGCGCTCCGGGGAGCAAGGAATTATATAGGCGATCGCTTGGTGCGCGTAGCCAAGCCGCATAAATTTCTTGATCCGGCCCATGGGCCATTGATTGCGGTGCGCCTGCATATTCTTAGCCGGAAAACACTGGGCGGGCTTCAAACGGATCTATCGGGGAGGGTGCTGAGTGCATCCGGCGATCCGGTTCCCGGGCTCTACGCGGTCGGAGAAGCGGCCGGCTTTGGTGGTGGGGGCGTTCATGGTTACCGTGCATTGGAGGGAACGTTTTTGGGCGGCTGCCTGTTTACGGGAAGACAGGCGGGACGGAGCATTGCAAAGCTGTAAGTTTCAGTCGGTCGTCCTTCATTGGAAAATTGTGCAAAAGGCACCTTATTGTTATCATCCTCTCCCCAGCCATAATAATGAAAGAGCCTCCCATCGAAGTCGATAGGAGGCCGTTTTCAGTTATGGCTTAAGGAAGGATGTTGCCGGCCGCGCGGTAAATGGCGTACCATTCCTCGCGAGTCAGCGTAACATCGCCTGCTTTGATGCAGTCCTTCAAACGGTTGATATTCATCGTTCCGATGATGGGCTGCATTTGTGCAGGGTGGCGAAGAAGCCAAGCAATGGCAATCGTCGTATTGGTAACGTTATATTTTTCAGCGATTTCATCGATCTTCTGGTTAAGCTCAGGGAACTTGTCGCTTCCAAGGAATACGCCTTCGAAGAACCCGTATTGGAAAGGCGACCAAGGCTGAATCGTAATGTCGTTCAGTCTGCAGAAATCCAGAACGCTGCCATCGCGGTTAACCGCGGCGTCATTCTCCATATTCACGTTGATTCCGCTTTGAATCATGGTGGTATTCGTGATGCTAAGCTGCAGCTGGTTGGCTACGAGCGGCTGCTTCACTGCTTTTTTCAAGAGCTGGATCTGCATCGGATTCTGGTTGGATACGCCGAAATGACGCACTTTCCCGGAGCTTTCGAGCTGATCGAATGCTTCAGCCACCTCTTCAGGCTCAACCAAAGCATCCGGACGGTGGAGCAGGAGAACGTCGAGATATTCGGTACGAAGTCTTTTGAGGATGCCGTCGACGGAATTCAAGATATGCTCTTTGGAGAAATCGAACATGCCCTGACGGATACCGCATTTGGATTGAAGAATGATTTTCTCGCGGACTTCCGCATTCATATGTATCGCATCTGCAAAAATCTCCTCGCAAGCTCCGCCGCCATAGATGTCGGCATGGTCGAAGAAGTTGGCTCCTTCCTCCAGTGCGGATTGCACGAAACGTTCGGCTTCGGCTTTATCCAGCGAATTTATGCGCATGCAACCAACGGCTACAACAGGTACTTCCAGTGAACTGCTTCCTAGTTTCATCGTTTTCATGATTGCGGTCCTCCCATTCAAAATAGGTTGATTGTACGGCCGCCGCGCTATAATGCAGGGGCAGCCGAGAACGTGTAAGCGAACGACTAGATGAATAGGTTCATGCTGACAGTCTCTAATGTATTGTGACATGCAGACGGCGCAATGTACAAGCTTTAATTTTCTCTCCCATGCAGCAATGTGGGTTCTGGATCCCAGATGCGATTTCGGAAGCGTCATTGGATTCACCGCATCCTAATGTTGGGCCTTTTCTTTTCGAATGACGATCCGGCTGTGAGGAAGAGAAGGCATCTCATGAAAGCTGAAGCTTACGTCGTGCACGGGCACTTCATAACTCATCCGGTTAGCCAGAAAGTCCAGTCTCTCCTTCATGATTTCAAGCGTAATCCACTCCCCGGCACAGCGGTGTCCCGTATGATGATCTCCGCCGCCTTGAGGGACGAAGTTAAAGGGACTTCCGTTCCAATGTTCGAAGCGATCCGGCTTGAACAGCTCCGGCTGATCCCATAGGCCGGGATGATGGTTCGTTCCGTATAAATGTTCTCTTCCGATTTGAACAATTTCACACCGCTGTTCTCAACTATCATTATCCATGTCAAAAGTTGAAACCGGGCTGCTGCTCCCTTGCAGGATTCCCATGCGTTGACGAGAATTCATTAGGTAATAATTCAAAAAGATGAACCCAGGAGGTTAAGAAAATGGCTGCAGAAGTAACCAGGGTGTACAAAGAACAGATCCCGTCCGCGCGCTTGATCGGCAAACGGTATACGGACGAGCATCGAAATGCGGCAGGAAGCTTCACGGACCAATGGGAAGAATGGTTCGCCAATGGCTGGTTCGAAAAGATCAGGCAGCTTGGTTGTTTGCCCGAATCGGAGGGTGCTTCATACGGTCTTATGCGAATGAACGGGATTCAGTTTGAATATTGGATTGGTATGCTTTTCCCGAAGCATATCGAAGTGCCGGAAGGATTTGACCATGCGGATCTGGAAGAAGGCGCTGCGGGGACATGTTGGTTATATGGCAAGGATAACGGGGAGCTATTCGGTATGGAGCCTCATAAACGATGCATGGCGAAAATCGCCGAACAAGGCTGGGGCTTGGGCGAGAACCCGTGGTTCTTTGAACGTTATCATCCAGTCCGTTTCATGACGCCGGATGAGCAGGGGAATGTCATCTTGGATTATGGCGTTTATTTGAAATGAGACGTTCGATTCGCTAGGCATGAATGAGAGCCGCTCCAATGGAGCGGCTCTTAACCGTTCTTCTGATTCAGTTAAACAAACTACACGCCAGACTCAAGCTCGCTGTTTTCTGTGGAAATGCTCGAGTCGCCGGTTCCTTCATTGCGATATACGGAATATTTAGATTCATGCAGTGCTTAGCCTCTGCTCACGAATTTCTTTGCATTGTCTACGTTCAGCTTTTTAACATGTTGAGTTAATAGATTCTTGTCACTGACGATCCAGGTGTGATTGTTGGAGTTGCGTCTTCGATTCGCTAAGAAATAATACGGACTGCCCGAGTATATTCTATAGTTACGAGCTATACAATCAGCACAAAATTTGACGCACTCGCTGCGATTTTGATTCGGGAACGATATTTGATCGAATACATGCCGTTTAACCAGCATGGTCGCCCCTTGAACAAGGGGAACCCATTGATTGGCCTTGTTAGGGTAACGGTGCAGAAGAGCTTTTTGCCCGGCAAGCTGCATGAAGTGCGCTCTCTTTCCTACAATATCAGCGCGAGTCTTGATCATGAGACGGACGCTTTCGTGCAAATAATCGGGTGCGTAATAGTCATCATCGTCAAATTTAGCAATGAGGCCGTGTTTGGAGACCTTTACTCCATAATTAAGGCAGCTGCCAAGAGAGAATCGTTCCGGTTTGCTATATATTCTGACGTTGCGATATGACTTGGCTGCCATTTGATATTCCGATAGCTTGAGACTGCTATGATTTAAGATGACGATTAACTCTTTGTTCCTGTAATTCTGTCTGACGTAATTCTCCAACAGATTGTGCAGGCATTCCGGTCTTTTGGTACAGGTGATGATCGATACGGCAGGCTGTGATGGGGATGATGACCGGTGCGTCATGCTCGACCGCCTCCGGTCGTCCGCTGTACGAATTTTTTGAAATCTCGCACATTCGGAACTTTAGGGTGCTTGGCCATGAGTTCCTGATCGCTAATGATCCATGTATGACCAGATGAATTTTTCCGCCGCACTGCCATAAAATGATACTTGTTACCGGAATAGACTTTAAAGCCCTTGCTTTTACTTCTTGTACAAAAAAGATCGTCTTCACCGACGTTTTGATTCGGAAAGCGTACTTTGTTAAAGACGTTCTTCTTAAAAATGAGTGTAGCCCCCGGCAGCATGGTTACGGTTCGATTTTCATCGTTAGGAAACCGTAGAATCAGAGTTTTGGAGCCTTGTAAATACATATAATGTGCACGTTTCCCTATAATATCGGCGTTGGATCTTCTTAATGACTTCAGGCTGTCCGACAAATAATGGGGGGCGTAATAGTCGTCGTCATCGAATTTGGCAACGATGCCGTATTTCGTTTTGCTTACGGCGTAATTTAGGCACGCACCCAAAGTGACTTGCTCCGGCATGCGGTAGATTTGTATGTTTCGATGCTTGCTGGCTATTTGCTGGTAAGGAGAGAGGGCGACAGTACTATCGTTGACAACGATAATGAGCTCTTTCTTGGTATGGGATTGTCTAGCGAAATTATGGAACAAGTTTTTAATATAATTAGGGCGATTCGTACAGGTAATAATGGATACGCCTTGCGTTTGGGATGAATTGTTGAAGCTTGCTGCCATTACATCACTCTCCTTATCTATGAGGATAATTCCTATATCACAATAGAATATGTAAACTATAAATAGAGGTAACGGCATTACGACTCGATCAACTTTTAAAATTTTTATAGCAGGAGAGCCTTGCATTACAGATTTTGTTTGTCTATAATGGATGTCAGGAGTCTATAATATAATTTGTCCCTGGCCATTCTTCCTTGGGCAAAGAGCAACTTACAAGAACCCATGTCTTCTTGCGTTCTTATTATGGACATTAAAGATCCAGAAAGGTGATGGTATGCATGACCGAGCAATTGCATGATGTCGTTATTATCGGCGGAGGTCCGGCAGGGTTGAATGCTGCGCTGGTATTGGGAAGAGCGAGGAAGGACGTGGTGTTGATTGACGAAGGAAAGCCGCGAAACAGGGTTACGCGGGAAACCCACGGTTTTCTTACGAGAGACGGCACAAGCCCATCGGAGTTTCGCCGCATAGCAAGAGAACAAATTACCGCCTATCCCTCCGTCCGCTTCGTAGAGAATACAGCTGCCGCCGTGGCGGGAGTCGATGGTGATTTCCGGATTACCACGGGAGAGGGAACGATATACCGGAGTAAAAAGCTGCTGTTCGCCGTTGGGAAGAAGGACAGCCCGCTGGATGTTAACGGATTAGCCGACGTATACGGAAAGAGTGCCTTCGTCTGCCCATACTGCGATGGATGGGAATTGAGGGATCAACCGCTCGTCGTCATTGCCAAGGGTGCGGGGGCGCTGCATTTTGCCAAAGTGATCGCAGGGTGGAGCGACCGGTATACCCTCTGTACGAACGGACCGGATGAACTGACGGATGAACAACGGCAGGAATTAAAGGATCATGACGTCCCTCTATTCAACTCCCCGATTCATCGTATTGAATCGAACGAGGGGATGGTGCAGCAAGTCGTATTGGAGGATGGAGCGGTCATTCCGTGCACGGGCATCTTTTTCGCGCCGAAGCTGGTCCCTGGTTCTGAATTGCCGGCGGCTATAGGCTGTGATATCAATGAAGGTGGAAGTGTGGTCATTGATGCCTTCGGTAAAACGAGTGTGCCGGGCGTCTACAGCGCCGGTGATGCAGCCACCGAGATGTATCAGGCCATTGCGGCCGCTTCGATGGGAGCCATGGCAGCGGCCGCCATCAACGGCGAGCTGCTTAACGAACGATGGAATCGTTAATCTGTGAGTATACGAGAGGCAGGCTTGGTTAGCATCCAAGCCTGCTTTTTCGTTCCTAGGGGATTTTTTAATTCTAAATCATTCTTGCACTCCGGATTGGGGTCATTTATCGGCTATGATGAAATTATCAAGTACAAGGAAGGGTGTTTACGATGAGAACAACCATGGAGTTTATCATGAATCAAGTTTGGAGGGATATGATTAAATAACCCTCCGGCATAATGGAGGAGAGCGATTTGAATTCTCGGACCAAGAAATTTTTATCCTATTATAAACCGTACCTGGGGTTATTATTTGCAGATTTGGCATGTGCTTTTGTTGTCTCGGCCATTACGCTGACGCTTCCGCTCTGTATACGATACATCACCATCAACGTGCTGGAAGGGAATTCTCAAAGCCCGCTGATTCAAATCTATGCGGTGGGTGCCGTCATGCTGGCTATGGTCATCATCCATACTCTGTGCGATATGTTCATTTCATACAAAGGACATATGATGGGGGCTTATATGGAAAGTGACATGAGACGAGAGCTGTTTGACCATTTTCAGAAGCTGTCCTTTGGATTCTACGATGAGCACAAAACCGGGCAGCTCATGACACGCACCACCAATGACATTCTGTCGCTGACCGAATTGTATCACCATGGTCCCGAAGATATCGTCATTTCCGTTCTGAAGTTCCTGGGTGCATTCATCATTTTAATGTATATCGACGTGAAGCTTACCCTGATCGTATTTCTCTTTCTCCCGGTCATGGCCGCGTTTGCTTTTTATTATAATAAGAAGATGAACGTGGCGTTGCGGGTAAGCAAGGACCGGATCGAGGATATCAACGCACAAGTAGAGGAATCTCTTTCGGGTATCCGCGTGGTGAAGTCGTTTACGAACGAGCATATAGAGAAGGGGAAATTCGCCTATGCCAACAAGCGGTTCGTTGACAGCAGAAGGGAAGGGTATAAGAGCGAAACGTACTTTCACGAAGGGCTGGTCGGTTTTACCCAACTTATTACGATTACCGTTATTGTGTTCGGCGGAGCCGCAATCGTGGATGCCTCGCTGGAACTGGCGGATTTGCTGACCTTTTTCTTATGCATCGGCATTCTGATCGAACCGATCCAGCGCATGGTTAATTTCGCCAGACTGTACCAGGAAGGCATTACGGGATTTGACAGGTTCATGGAGATCCTTGAGGTAGAACCCGATATCGAGGATGCCGATTTTGCCGAGACGATCACGCAGGTTCAGGGGAACATCGAGTTTCAGAATGTCAGCTTCAGATACAAGGACCGCTATGGATTCGTGCTGAACCAGGTCTCGCTAAACATCAAGCCTGGCGAGTATGTTGCTCTTGTTGGTCCCTCAGGCGTAGGCAAGACCACGCTGTGTTCGCTGATTCCGCGTTTTTATGAAGTAAGTGAAGGACGCATACTGCTGGATGGGCGCGATATCCGGGAGGTTACGCAGCACTCCTTAAGAAAAAATATCGGGATCGTGCAGCAGGATGTATATTTGTTTGCCGGCTCCGTCTTCGATAACATCCGGTATGGAAACATGGAGGCCAGCGAGGATGAGATCATCGCAGCAGCCAAAAGAGCGAATGCCCATGATTTCATCATGGCATTGCCGGACGGTTATGAAACGGATATCGGCCAGCGAGGCGTCAAGCTCTCCGGAGGACAGAAGCAGCGGCTCAGCATTGCGCGTGTGTTCCTGAAGGACCCGCCGATCCTCATATTTGACGAAGCGACCAGCTCCCTGGACAATGAAAGCGAGAGAGCGGTCCAAGATTCGCTGGAACGGTTAAGCGATAATCGAACAACGCTTGTCATCGCTCATCGGTTGACAACGGTTCGGAATGCGCAGCGAATCGTCGTATTGTCCGAAGACGGGATCCAAGAACAGGGCACGCATGAAGAATTGCTTGCCCGTCAAGGCGCTTATGCGAATTTATATCAGATGCAATTGACAATCTAAGCATGAAGAAAGGCGATTTGTGAACGGTTGAAGCACCGTCAGCAAATCGCCTTGTCTTGTTTGGAATCATGTTATGAAGTTGCCTCGTGCCTGGTATACATTGCACGCGGAAGGGGATTTAGCCTTGCAGCGTTTTACCCGGCTGTTGTTCTTCCACTTCCTTAATGGCATTGTCTTCATCCTGTACTTTCTCTTTCGAAGAGCCAAACCATCCGATCACGGCAATCAGCACGAGAACGATGTAGAAGGAAGCCTTCCAAATCGAGCTCTCAGGGAAGTGATGGTCGATTAGGGCTACATCAGGGTGTGCAAGGGTAATTACAGCAAGCTTGACGCCTACCCAACCAACGATCAGAAATGCCGCCACTTCCAGTCCGGGACGCTGCTGCAGCAATTTTACGAAGTAGGATGCCGCAAAGCGCATGATGATCAAACCAATGAATCCGCCCAGGAAGATGACGATGAATTGACCTCCATCCAGGCCGCCGATGTTTGCCAATCCGCTTGGCGGCAATGCAACCGCCAACGCAACGGCTGCGAGGATCGAGTCTACGGCAAACGCGATGTCCGCCACTTCGACCTTGAAGACGGTCATCCAAAAGCCGGATTGCTTCTTGGGCTTGTCCGGTTTCGGTTTTGCGTCTTCCGTCGGTTTCTTGCCTTTAATAAAGTGTTTCAACGTGTGATTGATCGAAATGTAGAGAAGATAGAGTGCGCCGATGGCTTGTACCTGCCATACATCCACCAGGAACGAGATTAAGAACAGCGATCCGATCCGGAACACAAAGGCTCCGAGCAGCCCGTAGAATAAAGCCTTTTTGCGCTGGTTCTCCGGTAAATGTTTGACCATGATGGCAAGGACCAGCGCATTATCCGCCGCCAGCAATCCTTCCAGTGCGATGAGCACTAACAGTACCCATCCATACTCCAATAAAAGCTCCATGCCAATTCCTCCTTGTTGTATTATTGAAGGCACAAAAAAGACCTCCACCGGCAGGTGAAGGCCTTTTGAAATCAAAAAGAGACCTTCACCACAGAGTGTGTGGTAAAGGTCTCGCAAACAACGTATCGTTGCCAACAAAGCCGGGGACATTTCCCGTAATGACGACTTTGCTGTGACAGCTACTCCCCTTTAATCACGTTCCTGCATAACTGATATCGCCCTCAGTTAAGCCGTGATATAAAGATATAAATTTTTTAGGGATAAGTCAAGCTTTTTTACTTGAATTCAGCGGAATAGGACTCCAACGCTACGGGGCTGTTATTCATGGCCGACCGTTTCCTGAAGTTCACATCAATGCTGGATAGAACAACGCTAAGAAGGACAAGCGCAGCTCCTGCATACTGGTTGGAATCCATGACCTCGTTGGCAAACCAGTATCCGAACAGCGCGGCGAATACAGGTTCCAGAGAGAACACGAGACCCGTACGGGTGGCGGTTGTATACTTCTGGGCGATCGTCTGAAAGATGAACCCCAATCCGCTGCATACGACGCTGAGGACCAGGACAGCCGTCCATGAGTCGGTGGAGCTTGGCCATACCGGTGTTTCCAAGAGAAGAGACGAGAGGAACGCATACAATCCGGTAAATCCCAGCTGCAGGATGCCGAGGCTTAACGCGTCGACCTTCTGTGCAGCCGTGCTGACGATATTGATATGAAGCGCATAACATAATGCCGCCGCTATGCAGAACAGGTCCCCGATCTTAAATGCAAAAGGGAGCTGGATGGTCAGCAGTGCGATGCCCGTTAAGGCCAGCAAAATACTGACGATCCGTTTCTTCTCTATTTTTTTCCTAAAGAGGAACGTATGTATCAATGGGACAAACACCACCGTTAAGCTGATCAAAAATCCGGCATTGGATGCTGTCGTTGTTTTCAAGCCAAAGGTCAAGGCAGTGAACATGATAAACAAAATAAAGCCCAGGAGCATGGCGTAACGGATCGTCTTCAGGTTAACCCGGCGCAAGCGCGGGAAAAAAATCGCTCCTGCAAGCATAAAGGCCAATCCAAATCGTAGGGCTATCAAATTGAACGCTCCCAGCGAATCCAGTCCCATTTTCATAAATAGATAGGACGAGCCCCAACACATGGTGATAAACAAAATCATAAGATCGGCCTTCAGCGGTTTCAAGTTCTTCTTCCTCCTTCAAGTGATTGAACAGAATCAGTATACTCACGTACAATAGACAAGTAAAACGAATGTTTTTCATAATAAACATGAGTAAAATTCATGTATAAAATAGGCTGGAGGATTCTCTGTGAGTATCAATAAATTCAAAGTTCTATTAAAGGTCGTCGAGCTCGGAAGCTTGACCAAAGCCGCCGAAGTGATGGGATTTACCCAGTCCGGCGTCAGCCATATGATCAACAGCCTGGAAGATGAGTTCGGCTTCTCGCTGCTGATTCGAAACCGTTCAGGCGCGAAGCTGACGACCAATGGCGAGGAGATCGTAAAGACGATGCGGGAAATATTGAAATGGAACGAGCATTTGGAGCAGCAGGTGGCTTCCATTCATGGAATCGAGCTGGGAACCATTCACATCGGTACCTTTACCAGCGTCGGCGTTCACTGGCTGCCTGGGATTATCCAGGATTTCCAACGGGATTATCCCCATATCGAGATTCGTTTGGTTGAAGGAGATTATCGGGAAATTGAGGATTGGATCGCGGAGGGCAAGATTGATTGCGGCTTTCTGTCACTTCCGACGTGGGATATATTCGATGCGATTCCGCTGCATCAAGACCCGATGCTCGTACTGCTGCCAATGGAACATCCGCTTAGCTCCGAGTACTCCATTACGTTAACCCAAATTGAGAATGAACCGTTTATTATGCCCAGCAAAGGCTCCGATTACGATGTGAACCGGGTGCTGGAGAAAGCCCCGACCCAGCCGGATATCAAATATACGCTTGGGGACGATTATGCCATTATGGCCATGGTGGAGAAGGGCCTGGGCATCAGCATTCTTCCCGAACTTGTGCTGCGAGGGCAGCGGCGGAATATACGGCTGATCGAATTGAAGGAGAAGAGCTTCAGATTGCTTGGCATTGCGGTAAGCTCCTTGCGGGAAGTATCTCCGGCAACGAAACGATTCTTGAATTACGTTAAGAGTTATCCCAAGCTGTAGCTGCTAAACGGACGCTAAATGAAGCTCATACCCAGCATCCAGGCTCTATTACAAGGCAAGAGCTTCGTTCATGTTATATCACCACATAAAACAATTCGTGTCACAAAGACGCTTGTTAGGATTGTTATATAGGTAAACAAAGAAGGAGGTGAGCTCGCTTGCAGCCAACCATCCCCGGGGAAGCGGAAGGAAAAAGAGAAGCCATTGAAGCGGTTGTAGAACAAGTCAAAGCAGGAGACAAGCAAGCATACCAAGCGATCATAATCCAGTTTGAGCGGCAGATGTACACGTACTGCTACTATATTCTCAAAAATCATGCGGAGACCGAAGATGCGGTACAAGAGATTTTTATTCGTGCCTATGAACATCTTCATCAGTACAAGAGACAAGTGTCTTTCTCCGCCTGGTTGTATAAAATGGCCTATCATCATTTGATCAATATCAAAAAGAAGCAGAGCCGCTTTTTTAACCTGATCGAGCATTGCAAGGAACAGCAGCCGGTTATGCAAATATCTCAGCACGAGCCGGTTGTGTACGAGCTGTTAAGCTACCTGACAGCAGAAGAACGACACATACTGCTGCTGAAGGCGGTTGAACAGTATACCTTTGAGGAAATCAGCGACATTATGGGAATCAAATCAGCAACGATACGAAAGAAGTATGAACGGTTACGACATAAACTGATGGACCGAATAAGCCAAAAAGGAGAGGTGGCACGTGGGACAATCGCCGAAACAAACGGAATTCGCTGAAATGAATGCACTAGAAGAAATGATTCGTGAATCGTCTTTATCGAAGAGAAGTATGAGTGATCAAATCATGAACCGAATTGGAGAGCGTGAAATGACAAGATTATCAACCAAACCTAAACCGAATGTTATTAAAAGAACGATACTCGTTGCGTCCGCAGCAGCTGTGCTGGGAGGAACCGTGATCGGTTCGGGGTTTGTATCGCCGGTGATGGCAGCAACCCTGAAGCAAATTCCGATGCTCGGCGTGATATTCGAAGGAACCAGCGAAGATGCAGTTAAAGCTGCTATAGAGCAAGGGATTCTATCCGAACCAAACTTGAGTGTAACTCACGATGGCGTGACGTTGAAGGTAGCTGACGTTCTATATGATGGAACCCGGTTGTCCATTATCCTGGAGCGCGAGGGGGTGGATTTACCGGGTACAGCTTCTCCGTATATTAGCGAAGATGCTACGTTAATTGGTAATCAGGATAGTGAGTATGTTAAGTCGAGAAAAGTAGCTAAGGAAGATCAGGAAAAAGGCTATATCGAAATGCCGCGAATTCTGGTAGACGGACAAGAAGTGGCGATGGGCGAGGGGAACTTTGGAGATTATCCGCAACAGGACAATGCCTATATCGTTGAGCTTACCAAGGGTCTGAAATTACCCGATCAATTCGAGCTGACCATTCAGGCCAACGTAACTCAAGTGAATGAAACCTTTGAATTCAAGGTCCCTGTGAATGTCACTAATAAATCGGTTGTCGTGAAGCCTGACCAGGCTACGAAATCGGATGGACCATTCAGTTATACCGTCAAGCAATTGGATATTTCACCAGTATCGACCCGCTTGGTTCTGGACAGTAAAGGCGAGGTGCCGTCTTCTGCAGAGCAAACAGGCGATTACAGCGCGAGCATGGTCTATTATGAGCTGGTGGATGATCAAGGAAATGTGCTGACTCCGCGGAAGTTTGATTACTTTAACAGCAAGCCGGAGACCGAATATCATATCGATCAACTGTACAGTCCTGTAAACGGAACTCCGAAATCCATCACGATTAAACCGTTTACCCTGACCGTAAACAACAAGGATTGGAGCGTTGTCGGTCAAGGGAAGGACAGCTTCGGAGATAAAACATACCTGCAGGATCTGGAAATGACCATTCCGGTCAAGCCGTAAACCACAAGCACGAACAGGATTGGCCCGCCATACATGGCGGGCCTCTTCCTTATGCTCCTCGAATATTAGGTTTCGGCTCGAAAGCTTTTGCCTACTGACGGGCCGAGCCCATAATAGTGCCGGAAATTGTAGATGAGCGGACTCCATTTGCCGGGGTCAATGTGTTGTTCATTCATAATGATGCTGCGATGGGCATGCACCTGAACAGCCTGTGTTTCGACAATGGCAAAAAAGGGCGAGTCGTCAGGCAGCCGAATGTGGTTCACCTTGGCTTCAATCTGGATCGGGCATTCCATGATACGAGACGGCCTGACGGTGACGGAATCCGCAGGCGTTAATCCGCTATGCGCATATTTATCTTTTTCATATGTGAATCCGCTCTTCAGCTTATAGTCCGGAACGGGGTGTTTCCCTGTCAACGGGGCTAATCGTTCGACATTCTCCCACAAGGAAGGGTCCGGAATATTGATGACGCATTCAGGATGCCGTTCCAGGTTCTCAATCGCCTTGCCCCCGAGCCCGATGCCAAGAATAATATGTTCTCCCAGCGCCCATGATGAGGAGATGGGGCTGATATTGACGGTGCCATCTTCATTCAGGGTGTTGAGCAAAATAACCGGGGTTCCATAGTATAGGATTTTTGGTTTAATTAGTTCGGTGTCAATCATTTGAGCAGTTTTTTTCATAAAACGTTCCTCCTATTAACTTTCTATCCCAAATCATTGTAGAATAGAAAAGGTTCGATGCTCATCGAAATATGGATTACATCAGGAGGGATGGAGATGAATGCGAGTCCGAACATAGCACAGGTAGCCTCACTCGTTAGCGATGCATCGAGAGCGGCCATCATGACCGTCTTATTGGATGGTCGTTACCACCCGGCAGGAGAGCTGGCGTACATGGCAAATATCAAACCGCAAACGGCTAGCTTTCATTTATCCAAAATGGTTGCGGCGAATCTGGTGGCCGTCGAAAAACAGGGAAGGCATCGTTATTACGGAATAGAGAACCAGGAGGTTGCCCGGATCATGGAGACCTTACTATCGATAACGCCTCCCGTTGAAATAAGATCATTCAACCAAGCTTTGGAGCACGAAGCCATTCGCCATGCAAGGACTTGCTACGATCATCTTGCGGGGAGTTTGGGAATACAATTGACGGATTCGCTTCTCAGTGCAGGGATTTTATCCGAAGTGGATCATCAATTTACGGTTACCGAAAAAGGAGAAGGCTTCTTCAAGGCGTTTCAAATCGATCTGGAGCGCGTGAAGAGAAAACGCCGCTCCTTCACGCACCGATGCTTGGACTGGAGTGAAAGACGTCATCACCTTGCCGGGGCGCTGGGCCATGCGTTGTTGGAAAGACTATTGGAATTAGGTTGGGTACAACGCATGCCAAAAACCCGGGCCATTAAAATCACGTCCGAGGGCAAGAAAGGGCTAAACGAAACGTTTCATATTGATATCGAATAGGCGCAGGTTTTCGGTATGAAGCGTGGATGCCAGAAAAAAAGGACTGCCGCCGCCTCATCGGAAGATGAAGCGGCGGCAGTCCTATATATTAGAGATTAACGCAGTGTCTTCAAAGCACCGCTCCAAGCAAGCACTTGGTCAAGCATTCCATTCAGGTTGACAAGATGCAGATCAGCCGGTTTGAACACGGAGCCGTTCTCGAAATCAGTGAATAACGAGAGGGCAGGATGTACGCGAACGTCCGCTACGGACAGCTCGCCCAGGATTCCGCGCAAATGCTCGGCAGCGCGTGCGCCGCCAACAGAACCGTAACTCACGATGCCTGCAGCTTTATTGTTCCATGCCTCACGGGCATAATCGAGTGCGTTCTTCAATGAGCCGGAAATACTGTGGTTGTACTCCTGAACGATGAATACAAAGCCGTCCAAACTTGCAAGTTTGGTATTCCAAGCCGTTGCTTGTTCAGTCGCGTCGGCTTCGCCCAAAAGCGGAAGCTTGTAATCCGCGATATCTACGATTTCGTAGTTTGCATCTCCGCGCTCGTCAGCGATACGTTTAACCCATTCACCTACTTGCGGACTTAAACGACCTTGACGGGTACTGCCTAAAATAATACCGATATTCAATTTGGACACTGTTCTTACCTCCCGATTATTCTGAATATATTGTGATCATGGTGTGCTTGTTATTTTGCATGAGCTAATCATAATCTTAGTGGGTTATCTTTGTCAAGTAGCTTACTAAAAGTTTGTGTAAAATATTCTAAGTTTTTTTGTATTCATGCACGGGTGAATATTCACCTGAAATCGGACGGTGTTTTGTACCGCATAGACAGCTGCGATGTTATACTGGTCATGTGCCTCGGAACCCACTTTTTCGTACCGGGATAACACGCGTCAGTTCAGCAATTAACGTACATATGAAGATTGGAGAGGTGAAGCAAGAATGGAACTTAGACAATTAAGAACGGATGAATTTGACATCAGCACGAAATTATCCGAATATGCCTTTCAATATACGCTGACGCCGGAGCAGCGAGAGTCCAATCAGAAGCATTTTAAACCAGAGCGATTCTGGGGGATTTTTGACGGGGAAGAGCTGCAGGCGAAACTGACCATCATTCCGCTGCAGGTCTATTTGCAGGGGAACACTTTCGCTATGGGCGGCATTGCGGGCGTGGCAACATGGCCGGAGAACCGCAGACAGGGACATGTCTCGACGCTGCTTAAGCATGCATTGCAAGAGATGAAGGGCAAGGGACAGACCCTTTCCTTCCTGCATCCGTTCTCGATCCCGTTTTATCGCAAGTTTGGCTGGGAATTGTTCGCGGAATATTATAAGTACGTCATTCCGGTGTCCAAATTTCCGCGTAAAGTGGAGGTGCCGGGCCGCGTTGTAAGAGATGTAAACGACATTGCTGTACTGGATGGCATGTATCAGGCCTTTGTCAGCCGGTATAACGGTACCCTTGTGCGCGAAGAGGCATGGTGGACAAGATTCGTCCTACAGGGAGACAATCACAGCGTTGTTTATTATTCTGCCGAGGGCAAACCGACGGGCTATGCGTTATATGAGCTAAAAGACAAAGAACTGGTGTGCGATGAATTTGTTTTCCTGAATGAAGAAGCCCGAAGCGGACTCTGGACTTTTTTTGCGAACCATGATTCCAGGATCGAGCAGGTGACCATGACGATGGTGCCGACGGATGACCAGCTGCCCTATATGCTGCCGGATCCACGCGTTACCCGGGAAACGGTTCCTTACTTCATGGCCCGTATCGTGGATTTACAATCCTTCGTGGAGCAGTATGCATTTGAAGCGGGTCGGGAAGCTGTCCTGACCATCGAGGTGGAGGATTCCGCAGCGCCTTGGAATGCAGGCCTGTGGAGGCTGTCGGTGAATGGAGAGGGGAAAGCGGAGCTATCGGAGCTCCCATCCGATCGAGGGGAGCAGGCGGATTTGTCTACCGACATTCAGACACTGTCGGCCTTGTTTACCGGATATAAAAGACCGCAGGCACTGTATTCCATCCATCGCCTGACCGGGGATGCTAAGGCTGCAGCACAGCTGGAAACGATGATTCCTGCAGGCCAAACCCACCTCATGGATTTCTTTTGAGATAGGGATGAAACTTGGTGCTCCGGAAGAATATGGCCGAATTCGCTTTGTCGTTAGAATATACGAAACACGCAAAAAAGCCTGGGAATCAGGCTTTTTTGCATTGCGATCATCTAAGGGTATAAGTTCAATCCTGAACCTCTTTTTTGGAGAAAACATAGAACTTACCGTCATCCCCATATTCCGCGTATGCGATATCTTCCAAGGATTCAAAACCTTGCTCCCGCGCTTTCGATTGAATCTCGTTGTGTTCGATGTGCTTGCCCAGCATGGATTCCTCGAGCAGTCTTCCCTTATCGACAACCGTTACCGTAAAGGGATCCGGCTTGGCTTCGATGCCAAGATCCTGGGCCGTCGGCGGCTCGTATTCTGGTTTGCGCATGACGGATAGCGATCCGTCCGTTTCCAGAATGGCGTATTTGACTTCGGTTAATGAAAAAATATTTTGCCTTCTGAGCATGGACAGCAGCTGTTTATATTCCATGTCGTATTTATCGAGCAGCTTTTGGTTCAGCTTTCCGTTATCGATCAGAAGAACCGCCCGCCCTTCCGTTAAATAGCCGAACTTGACAAAGTGCGTGGTTGCCTTCTCGAAGAGGAAAGACATGGTTGTCCATAAAGCTAGAGCGAATAACAAATGGGACAATTTTACTTTATCATCATAGAGGCTTGCCCCAACGATTTCACTCAGGATTAAGGAAGATAAGAAGTCAAGCGGTGTAAGCTGACTGATGGTTTTGCGCCCAGTAACAAAAGTGATGATCCATAGCCCGAAAAAGCTGATGATCAGTTTGACTCCTAAATCGATAAACATATCCATGGACAACCCTCCTTGGGAAGCAGTGTAATATGGTAAGTTATTAAACGTTTTCGCTTCACGCAGAAACAAGGGAGATTTATCCGGCTAGGGTATTCATTGACGCAATGAACAATATTCAATAATCGATCTTTATGAATGAAAAGCTGCTGGTTAACAGCGGCTTTTTTGTTTTCAGTTATGGATTCATTCGTGAATTTGACAACTTCTCAATAGACGCTTGAAAGTGACGCGGCGTCATCTTGTAAGATATAATTCGTCAACGAAAATCACGGAGAATGTCATACATATCGACAAGAGGGAGATGGGAGAATTGAAAAAGGGAGATATCATTATTTACGCTTGCGTCATCATCGGAGCCGGGATCGGTTTAACGTTAGACCATGCTTTTCCAGGTGTTCTGGTCGGTTTGGGTATTGGATATTTGATCAAAATGACACTGAAGGACGAGGAATCGTAAACATGGAAAAGATGCTGACATAGGATACTTAAGGGAGAGAAATGTTATCCAAATTAACATCCAACTATCTTTGAAATTAGGTTTGACAATTAGAAAAAACTGACTTATAGTACTTTACTATCAGCAACGATCAAAGACATGATTCGTGAAACGACCTGTCCAGAGAGAGAGGCGATTGGTGAAAGCTTCTTCCGCGCTTGTTTCTTGAATTACCCCTTTGTAGCTGTGTTTTTGAACCCAGATCGGTCGTTCGACAATCGAAATGGAAACTAGAAAACACCGAATCATCCCCGTTACCGGATGTCTGAATGAGGATCCGACAAAGCGCGCGGCAGTACGAGCGTTTGCCATTTTCGGATCAAATTAGGGTGGAACCACGAGCTGAACGCACTCGTCCCTTAGGGATCGAGTGCTTTTTTGCGTTCAATCTAAATTTGATGGAGGGATCACAATGTCAATTGTAGTAACGCTGCAGGACGGAAGCAAGAAGGAGTATCCCGCACAAACGACGATGATCCAAATCGCGGAATCCATCCATTCAGGACTGAAGAAAAATGCGGTTTCGGCCAAAGTGGATGGCAAACTTGTGGATTTGAATCATGAGCTTCGTGAAGATGCGGAAGTAAGCATCATTACACTGGATTCCGAGGACGGATTGTACGTATACCGGCACAGTACGGCCCATCTGATGGCTCAGGCCGTGAAACGGCTATACGGCAGTGAATCTGTTCATCTTGGGGTGGGGCCGGTCATTGAGGATGGTTTTTATTACGATATGGATCTGGGGCATTCCATTACGGCCGATGACCTGATTGCCATCGAACGAGAAATGCTGAAGATCGTTCAGGAAGACCTGCCGATCCTTCGCAAGGAAGTGGGGCGTAAGGAGGCTGAACGCATATTCCAAGATGATCCGTATAAAATGGAGCTCATACGTGAACTACCGGAGGACGAGGTTATTTCGGTATATGAGCAGGGCGAGTTCATTGACTTATGCAGAGGGCTGCATCTTCCATCCACCGGCAGAATCAAAGCGTTCAAATTAATGAGTGTGGCGGGTGCTTATTGGCGGGGGAACTCCGACAATAAAATGCTGCAGCGAATCTACGGAACGGCGTTTCCCAAGAAGTCGCAGCTGGATGAGCATTTATTGCTGCTTGAGGAAGCCAAGAAACGGGATCATCGGAAGCTGGGAAAAGAGCTTGGCCTCTTTATGTTTTCGGAAGAAGCGCCCGGCATGCCATTCTTTTTGCCGAACGGGATGATCATTCGCAATGAGCTGGAGCAATTCGCAAGAGGGCTTCAATTCCATCGCGATTACGATGAAGTGCGGACGCCGCTGATGATGAACAAGCGCCTGTGGGAAATGTCCGGTCACTGGGATCACTACAAAGACAATATGTATTTTACGCAAGTAGACGAGACGGAGTATGCGCTGAAGCCGATGAACTGTCCAGGGCATATGTTAGTCTACAAAAACTCTCTGCATTCCTACAGAGAGCTGCCCATTCGCATATCCGAATTCGGTCAGGTTCACCGCCATGAGTTCTCAGGCGCTCTTAACGGCATGATGCGGGTGCGCACGTTCTGTCAAGATGATGCGCATATTTTTGTAAGGCCCGATCAGATCCAGGAAGAAATCAAACAGGTTATCGATTTTATCAGCCAAGTGTATCAAGTCTTTGGCTTTGAATATACAATCGAATTATCGACAAGACCGGAGGATTCCATGGGCTCCGAGGAACTATGGGAGCAAGCGGAGTCTTCGCTGCAGCAGGTACTGGATCAAATGGGACTGCCGTACCGGATTAATGAAGGGGATGGAGCGTTTTACGGACCCAAAATCGACTTTCATATCCTCGATTCCTTAAAGCGGAGCTGGCAGTGCGGCACCATCCAACTGGATTTCCAGTTCCCTGAAAAGTTCGATCTGTCCTATATTGGGGAAGATAATCAGAAGCATCGGCCGGTTGTCATTCACCGGGCGGTGTTTGGATCCATCGAACGTTTTATCGGGATCCTTACGGAACATTACGGCGGAGCCTTCCCGATGTGGCTTGCTCCCGTACAAGTGATGATTATTCCGGTGTCAGATCACTATATCGATTATTCCTTGAAGGTGAAGAAACGTCTGGAGAATGCCGGCATACGGGTGAACGTCGATGTCCGAAATGAAAAGCTGGGTTATAAAATCCGTGAAGCGGGACTGTTGAAAACGCCTTTCACGCTTGTCCTTGGCGAGAAGGAAATGGACTCCGATCACGTATCGGTTCGTAAACGGGGCGAGGGCGAGCTTGGAGAAATCGCGATAGATCAAGTCATTGAACGGCTTCGGAACGAGATAGAGTCAAAAGAATATTAATTCTTCGTTATGGCTGCGGCTTTCCGCATAGGGAGCGGGATGATCTTCGTCACCGTGTGCGGCCCCAGGGCATGGTATGATTTGAATGTGCCTGTTAAGCGGTACATGTTAATGATGAAGGAGAGAGTATCGTTGCAAACATACCCGAGCAAAGAGGCTTTCATCGCTGAAATTCGACGAACGTATATGCTGTTTGACCAAGAATTTGATGCTGTTCCGGAGGATAAAAAGAATCATCGCATTGGCGAAGTCGACAGAACGCCGCAAGAAATGATCGCCTATCAGCTTGGTTGGCTGTCTCTCGTCATGAGCTGGGAGCGGGATGAACGAGCCGGCACCGAAGTTACGACGCCAGCCCCTGACTATAAATGGAATCAATTGGGGGCGCTGTATCAGCGTTTCTACCAAGCGTATGACGGCTATTCTTTGGAAGAATTGCGTTTTATGCTGAAGCAGAGGACGGATGAATGGTGTGAATGGATCAACCGGTTGACCGAGGAAGAGCTGTTTCGTCCGGGCGTTCGAAAATGGACGGTAACCAGCGCCAACTGGCCGATGTGGAAATGGCTGCACATCAATTCCGTCGCCCCTTTCAAAAGCTTCAGAACCAAGATCAGAAAGTGGAAAAAGTTCGTCGCGTAACGCTTTACCGCTTCAAGGGCAAAATGGACGATCCGAGGTAAACCTCGGATCGTTTTTTTGGTTGGATTAAAGCAGAATGGGAAGGCTTGTTCCTTTTTTACCGCCTAATGTGTGCAAAAGTCAAAATAATGCACATCAAGGCAAAAATCGGCTCTACTAGAACCGGGCGACTCTCCTTATCATGAATCGTAATCAGGATCGATTTGAAGGGAGCAAGGTGTTATGTGGAGCAATGCGATTCAAGATGCCGTTGAGAAAATCCGGAAGAACATGGATGCCTTCGGGGCAAGATTTCCCCACGTCAGCAGGGACGGAGCTTATTTGCTGAATGACAATGACGACTGGACGAACGGCTTCTGGAGCGGCCTGCTCTGGCTGTGTTATGAATACACAGGCGACGAGGCCTTTAGATTGGGAGCAAAACGAACGGTGGAAGATTTTCGCCGCCGCTTTGCAGAAAAGAAGGTGCTTGATCATCACGATATCGGGTTCCTGTATTCCTTGTCCTCCAAAGCGGAATGGATCGTCGAGAAGGACGAGAGTGCCCGCCAGTTGACGCTTCAGGCTGCGGATCTGCTGCTGAAACGCTGGCGTCCAAGCGGAGGATATATTCAAGCCTGGGGTCCGGAAGGAGACGAACAGGAAGGCGGCCGCATCATTATCGATTGCTTGATGAATCTGCCGCTGCTGTTCTGGGCGGGACAACAAACCGGAAAGTCCCAATATCGGGAAATTGCAATCATGCAGGCGGAGAAGACAAGGCGCTATCTGGTACGGGGAGACGACAGCTCATACCATACCTTTTTCTTCGATCCCCATACGGGGGAGCCGATCGGCGGTGCCACGCATCAAGGCTATACGAACGGTTCGACCTGGACGCGGGGACAAGCATGGGGGGTATATGGCTTCGCGCTGGCTTATCGATACACCGGAGATCACGCATACCTGGATACTTCCAAACGAATGGCTAAATATTTCCTAAAGCATTTACCGGAGGATCATGTCGCCCTTTGGGACTTTGACGCTCCCGTAACCGCCGAGACTTACCGCGACAGCTCGGCTTCCGCCATCGTGGCAGCAGGCTTGCTGGAACTGGTAGGACATTTGGAGGAGGGGGATCCCGATAGAGCGGAATTTGAACAAGGATTGAAGGATTCCATGACCTCGCTGGTCCGCCACTATTCCACGATCGGCCAAGAAGCGGAAGGCCTGCTGCAGCATGGCTCTTATCATGTGCGCGGCGGATTGTCCCCGGATGATTTCATGATCTGGGGAGATTATTTTTACCTGGAAGCTTTAATTCGGCTGGAGACCGGCAGCCAGGGGTACTGGTATGAACGCTGATGCCATGGAAGCTTCGGCGAATGCTGTTTTAAAGATTTTGAACCTGAAGGACCCCGCTATGGGTTCGATGCAGGATGCAGACGATCAAGGTCATCGGCACGATTTACTGTGTAAACTGCATCAATACTTCACCTGCCGGAGAACACCCGGATGGTGGATGAGCGGCGAGGATAAGCAGTATACCACCGATTACGTGAAGCAATATTGCGCAGATGAACTGGAAACCGTGATGAAGACAGCGGAAGAAGTGGTACAGCAGACGTTCCTGTTCCGTTTTCCGTGGGATATGGAACGGAGCCAAATTCCCGTTATATTTGAAGGAAGCGTGAATTGGTGCCATATTCCCGATCAAGACGCGGAGTGGGCTTACATGCTGAATCGCCACCGCTATTGGGTGGCGCTGGGACAAGCGTATGCAATGACAGGCGACGAGAAGCATGCGGAAGCGTTTTGCCGCCAGCTCGAAGACTGGATCGATCGGAACCCTGTCCCTGAAGAGCCGACGACGGATACGCTGACATGGCGGCCAATCGAAGCCGGTCTGCGCAGCGCGAACTGGATCAAGGCGCTTCGATACATGATCGGCAGTCCATCCCTGACTCCGTTGCTGCTCGGTAAAGCCCTGATTTCGCTTCACGAGCACGGGGAGTATCTGGCTGCTTCCTTCACCAGCTGGAAGCATATCAGCAACTGGGGTGTTCTGGAAACGTGCGGATTATACCATATCGCACTGTACTTCCCCGAATTTAAGAGCTCGGAACGATGGCGGGAACTAGCGGAAGAGAGACTGAAGGAGACGGCCCGGCTTCAGATCATGGTAGACGGCATTCACTGGGAGCAATCGCCAACGTACCATCATGAGGTGCTGGCTTGTTATCTGGACTGCGTTCACCTCGCCAATCTCAACGGCTTGGAGCTTGACGGCCTATTCCGGCATACGGTACGCGAGATGGCCGAAGCCTCCCTGTACTGGGCAAAGCCGAACCACAGGCAGCCGATGCTGGGAGACAGCGACGACAGCGATATCCGTTCCATTCTGACTTACGCAGCGTGGTTATTTGAGGATCCCGTTCTGCGCTTTGGCGGATATGCTCGGCCGGATTTCGATCATGCCTGGCTGTTCGGCATGGCGGGCATCCGGGATTACGAAGCGATGGTGCCCGCGGAGCCGCCATCCCTGAGCCGAGCTTTTCCCCATTCCGGCCATTATACGATGCGAACGGGCTGGGGCGAAGATGCGCTGTACCTTTATTTTCACTGCGGTCCGCTCGGGGGAGGCCATGGTCACGCCGATATGCTGCACATGGATCTCCATGCATACGGCCGGGATCTGCTCACCGATCTCGGAAGGTATAACTATAGCGACCTTACACCGCTGAGAAAAGCTTTAAAGGAGAGTTCAGCTCATAATACAACGGTTGTCGACGGGATCGGGTTTACCGGGGTCAAGGATACCTGGTCTTTCGACCGGATTGCCGGGCCACTGGGCTGCAGATGGATCAGCAAGCCGGAGTTCGATTATGTCGAGGGGGCGCATGACGGCTATCTCTATGAGAGTGATCCGTTGTATCCGCGCAGAAGAATCATCTTTATCAAGCCTTATTTTTGGCTGCTGATCGACAGCTTGGCGTGCCTTGAGCAGCATACCTTTACTCAGCATTTTCATTTTCCGCACCCGCCAGGAGAAGTCCGGATGGAAGGGGAGTCTTTGATTTGCCGCACAACCACCCTTGGGGAGGCGAATCTATCCATTATCCCCTTAACTGCAGACGGCCTGCGCGGGGAAGTCGGCGAAGGCATGATTTCCCGCGAGTACAACCTGCTGGAACCGAATGCGAATGCGGCTTACTCCCGAATCGGGAAAGGATGCATCAGCATGATGCAAGTGCTGTATCCTCATCGTCCAGGCGATACGGCCTTGCCGCGAGTCCGTAAAGTGCCTGTTTATCGCCATACGGGCGAACGGGTTCATGACGGGCTAGCGGAAGCATGCGGGATTCAGCTGCCGGGTATGGAAGAAGAGTTTATTCTCGTTGTTAGTCACCGTGCGCCGTCCGGTCATTATGACTCTTATGTGGTGGAGGGCATGCAGATCTTCGGGGAGGTTGTGCTGATGACCCTTCACGGCAGCAAAAAGCAAGCAACTGTCATCATTTAATGAATGCCGCCAGAACAAAGGACTGATAGAATAAAGAGGACTAGAGCACAAGAGAGGCGCAGAGAAAAATGTTCAAATTCACCTTCTACAAACGCATTCAGCTGTCTTTCCTTTTGCTGATCTTTATTCCGCTGATCGCGGTTTCTATCATTTCATTTGTTCTGATCCGAAATACGATGGTAGAGAAGCTGCAGCTCAGCAACGAGAATGTCCTGAACGTCATGACCGACGAGCTGAGCAAGACGATTGACGATGTCACGTTTGCTTCCCATTTTATCGTGAACGATACGAATGTTCGCAATATCCTGAAGTCATTTGCAGACACCAAACGGCTGGCTACTTATCAGGATTATGTGCATTTCAGACAAATACAGGACGTGTTCTCCCTGATAAATTCGAAGCCGCTGAATAATAACGTCCGCATGTACCTGGTCAACCGTCAGCAGTTCGTCATCTCTTCCGGCACGGAGGATTTGACCGCAATCAACGGAAGCCTCGACAAGCTGATGGAGCGCGTCGATCTCAGTAAACCTGAAACCCTGCAATGGCTTGGGATGGCCGGCGGCGACTCGGCAGGAAACGGAAAAAGCTATTATATAGCCAGGGTCATCTATGACAGCCGCGAGAAGAGGCAAGTGTCCGTATTGCTCAGCGCCATTTCCGATACGTACTTCAACAAGCTGCTGGGTACGATCGACTTTGGCAAGGTGGCGCTCTTTGACGCTAACGGGGAATTCATCGCAGGCCATACCGGGCTGATTCCGCATCATACGGAAACCAAGGGCAGCGTCCGAACGGACAGAACCATATTGAAATCGAACTGGAAGCTGGCTTACGAGGCCTCGGAGAAAGAGTGGTCGGGGCAGATTTCCAGGACTTTTTATACCGGTCTTGCCGGTGTTCTTCTGCTGTTTCTGGTGTTCTTCGGGATGTCCATCCTGATGGCCAAGAGGCTCCACAGTCCGATTCACAAGCTGCAGCGGGTGGTCCGCCAGTTCGGGATGGGAAACCTGGATGTCAGACTGGAGGTCAAGGGCAAGGATGATATCGCCGAATTGGGGCAGACGCTGAATACGATGCTCGATCAATTGCAGCGGTTGATTCACGATATCGAACAGGAGCAGGAACAGAAGCGGGTGATGGAGCTCGAAGCCTTGTTTATGCAAATCCGCCCCCATTTTTTGATCAACACGCTGAATTCGATCAAATGCAGCCTGATCTTGACGAAGGATACGCTTCACAGCGGCATCATAGATTCCCTGATGAGTTTGCTCCGGGCTTATCTCAAGGTTAATGAGCCAGCCACTTTACGCGAGGAATGCAAGCTGCTGGGCCATTATGTCGACATTATGAAAATCCGCAACGAAATCCCGCTTCATTTAAAGGTTGACCTGGACCCGGAAACCGAGGGGCTTATTTTGCCGAAACTCATTTTGCAGCCTATCGTTGAGAATGCCATCGTCCACGGGCTTGTCGACCATCAGACTCCACGCATTGAGATCCGTTCCCGAAGCAGCCTGGACGGGATCAGGATTGAGATTACAAACAACGGTACAGGGGCCGATGAAGAACTGCTCGAATGCCTGAACCGCAGGCTGGGGCAACCAACCGAAGAGCAGGACGGAGCCTACGAGAGAGTCGGTCTGATGAACGTGGTCCAAAGACTCCGATTGACCTTCGGACCGGAAGCGAGTTTGACGCTCGCCAACCTTCCGCATGGCGGAATGTCAGTTACCCTGTACTTGCCCTTAAGTCATCATCATGGTTTTTTGCCGGAGGGAGAGGAAGAATGATGTATAGAGTAATGCTTATCGACGATGACGTTCCCATGCTCAAGGTATTGCAGCAGATGATTGACTGGGAGGCAAACAATCTGCAGATTGCCGGCAGTACGTATTCCAGCGCGAAAGCGCTGCATATGTTTGATGAAGTGAGGCCGGACATCGTCATTACGGATATCGGGCTGCCGCAAAAAAACGGCATGGAGCTGGCAGAACATTTTATTCGCATGAAGCCGGAGGTTCGGATTATCTTCCTGACCTGCCATGAAGATTTTCATTATGCCCAGCAAGCCGTAAAACTGCAAGCAGACGACTATTTGATCAAAGATCAGCTTACGGCCGAGCAGCTGGAACAGAGCCTTGGCAAATCCGTGCACTTATTAAAGACGCGGGCCGGTCTGATTCATCGCGAGGCGGCGAGTTACAACAGTCAGCTCTTTCGGCAGGATTTGCTGCAAAGGGTAATCAACGGCTCGCCTTCCGAGTCCACTTTGGCTTATGCGGGGCAGATCGGCATCTCCTGGACGTATCCATGGTTTATGCTGGGACTGGTCAGCATTCGGCTCTCCAGCTTTGACCAGCGTTTCAGAAAAACGGAGCTGCCGCTGATTTTATACGCAGTCTATAATATCGCGATGGAATTGTCGGAATCGTTTGAAGGCATTACGCCGTTCATGGAACAGGGGAACATTGTGATTCTGCATAACTTCAGGGTGAATCTCGCACAGAATGCCAGCTTGCATCTGCACAATTATTTGCAGCAGCTGCGATATCAATGCGTCCACTTTCTCAAAATTCAACCGAACGTCATCGCGGTTACGGACAAAATGGAATTAAGCTCGATCGGCTCCGTCTATCAGGAAATTCTGCACGGCAGGTGCGAATTTTACGAAAATACCGATTATACGATAACCGAGGTTTCTCAAATCCGGACAAGGTGGTTCCAATCCGCGCCTCAAGGGTTTCTTGACGGCTACGTATCCGAGCTGGAACGGAAACTCATCAAGCAGGATCTAGACGGTATACGATGCACGCTTCAAAAGATCGCCGGTACTGCAAAAGAACTGTCTATTGATCCGGGCGACTTTGCCAGGGATTTGTCCTCCATGCTTCGCGGCATCGAATTGATGATGTCCAGTCTCAAATTCGATGAAGATCTATTCGCCTATCTTGCTTTAGCCCGCACCTTGGAGGATATGATGGAACTGGTGGAGAGAAAGCTGACCCAGATGACGGGAACCCGGCAAACGGGGGCGGGAAACCACGCTCATGAGCCGAAGCTGCAGGTGATCCAGCAGTATATCGATCAGCATCTTGACGATAACATCACGTCGATCGACATGGCACGCTATCTGTTTTTGAATCCGAGCTATTTTTCGCGATATTTCAAACGGATGACGGGGCTGACCTTCACGGATTACGTGCATCAATACAAAATGAAGATGGCCACCAAAATGCTCAGAATGTCCGGGCAAAATCTGGAGTCGTTGGCCATGGGCTTAGGTTATTCGGACCGGACGTATTTTTCAAAAGTGTTTAAAAAATACGTGGGAACCACGCCGAGCGAATACAAAGCCAAATACACCGCGCGTAAATAAGCGGACCGATAGCACTTCATTCACTTATACAGCAGCATGCCGCCCGTCAAGGGCGGCTTTTTAAAGTTTTCAGCAAAGCACAAGCCATAAATGTATTTGGAATAAGCATCGAAGCATAGGCTCCACTTTGTGGGGCTTCTTTTAGGTCAAAATCTTGCACATGGCTGGTCATAATCCCTCCTTCTTGCCGATGGCGGATGTATTACTATAATGACAACTTACAAATTGTCGAGGTGATGCTGCATGGAGGCTGTACAACAACCAGTGCCCAAGAGCCGGCGGAAGTTTTGGACTCCCAAGCGGAAAGAGGCTTTGATCGGGTGGCTGTTTCTGGCCCCGGAAATCGTCGGGATGCTGCTATTAAACGTGTTTGCTCTTGGATTTTCTTTGTATTTGAGTTTATCCGATTGGGATATGCTGTCGGGTGTGCAGGGGATCGAGTTTACCGGATTTGATAACTACATCAAGATGTTCCATGATCCGACCATTATTCAAGCGATAAAGAACAATTTGATCTATATGGTTCTTACGGTGCCGGTCCCGATTGCCATCGCTCTTGTGCTTTCGGTTTTGATTCATAACAGCGTGTTCTTCAAGAGTTACTTTAAAGTCGCGTTTTTCATTCCTTATATCTCTTCGATTATCGCGGTTGCTGCCGTGTGGAGCGCATTATTCCACCCATCTCTGGGTCCAATCAACCAGTTTCTGATGGATCTCGGGATCAGCAATCCGCCGAAATGGCTGGTCGATCCGAAAACGTCGCTCCTGGCGATTTCGATTATCAGTTCCTGGGCGGGCTTGGGCTACACGATCATTATCTATATGGCCGGGCTTACGAACATTTCGAATGAAATTTACGAAGCGGCGGATATTGACGGTGCCAGTGCAATTAAAAAGTTTTTTGCCATCACGGTTCCGATGCTCCGTCCGACAACCTTCTTCCTGTTGATTACGATGTTGATTGGCTCGTTTAAAGTGTTTGACATCATTGCCTTTTTAACGGAAGGCGGCCCGAACAATTCTTCTACCGTGCTTGTATTCCGCATCTATGAGGAAGGCTTTCAATATTACAACATGGGATACGCTTCGGCCATTTCCTGGCTGCTGTTCGCGATTATCGGTCTGATTACCGCGCTCACCTGGAAAATGAGAAATGAAGAATAAGGAGGGAGAGGAATGTACATGCAGCTGCTTCGAAAAAACGCGTCCAAAGTGGTAGTCACCTTTATCATGGGGGCATTGTCCATTGTGTTTCTCGTTCCGCTCATCTGGATGATTTCCGCGGCTTTTAAATATGAGAAGGATGTTATGCGATTCCCGATTCAATGGATACCGGAAAAGGTGAATCTGGCGTACAATTTCAAGATGGTCTGGATGGGAAGAGTTCCCTTCTATGATTTCTATTTTAATTCTTTTAAAATAGCGATTATTACGACCCTAATCACCCTGATTATCTCATCCATGGCAGGTTATGCGTTAACGAAGATTCGATTCAAGGGACGGAATATTGTTTTTATGGCCTTGCTCTCGTTCATGATCATTCCGGATCAGGCAACGCTCATTCCGCGGTTTCTGCTCATTCGCTGGTTTGGACTCTACAATACGCATGAGGCCATCATCTTCATGAGCATGTTTTCGATTTACTTTACGTTCCTGCTGCGTCAATTTATGAACGGGATCAGCGATGAATACTTGGAGGCGGCCAGAATTGACGGAGCGGGTCATCTGCGGACATTTGCTTCCATTATGGTTCCGCTGTGCAAGCCTGTGCTGGCTACGGTGGCGATTATTAAATTCATATGGACGTGGAACGATTACCAGAATCCACTCATCTTCTTGCTGGACAAGGACTTATACACGATTCCGCTGGGGATGACGCTGTTCCGTGATGACTACACCAACAACTATGCCATTATGATGATGGCGTCAGTCTCGGCAATCATTCCGCTGGTCATTGTGTTCATCGCATTGCAAAAGCAGGTTATAAACGGCATTGCTTTGGGCGGGGTAAAAGGTTGATACGAAGTCTAAAGTCAAAATTCAGAAGTTCGGAAAGTCAAAAATGTAATCCTAGAACCTCAAAATTGTGCACTTGATCGGCCATGCTGGTGCCTATAATGAACATGAAAACAGCACCACAACTAATTTATCTGTGCAGGGGGAAGTAAGATGAAGAAAAAAAGCAAACACAGATTATCCGTCATTCTTAGCACGATCCTGGCGAGCACCCTGGTATTAAGCGGCTGCGGGAAATCCGGGTCAGAAAGCGGTGCCAGCACGAACGGTGGGAGCGGTCAGACGGACAAGCAGGTTACCGTTAAGTATTACAACTGGGATAACGAAGCTCAACAAGCGGGTACGGACGCCATGCTCCAGGAATTTATGGATCAGAATCCGAATATCAAGGTCGAGCATGTGGTTCTGGTTCCCGGCGATTCCGTGGAAATGTTGAAAAAGCTGGATTTCCTGATCTCATCCGGTGAAGCGATCGATGTTATTCAATTCCCAAGCTTGGGCGGAGTTCTCGAACGGGCCTCACGCGGAGCCCTTGCTCCCCTGAACGAGTTCTATGAGCAGGAGAGTCTCGTTCCGGAAGACGAATACTTTGTCAATGCCAAGCTAGAGGACAAGTATTATGGCATGCAGTACACCAAGAGCACAAACTATGTGATGCTCAACAAGGATGCCCTGGATGAAGCGGGACTTGAGGTTCCGAAATTCGGCTGGACTTGGGATGATTACCGCGACTATTCCAAAAAGCTGACCAAGGGCGAAGGCGTTGACAAGCGTTACGGTTCTTACTTCCATACATGGGAGCTTTATATGAACGCTCCGGCGCAAACCATGATGAAGGACCCGTTCGTATATGAGGACGGAACGACCATTCTGGCAGATCCGACCTACAAATACTTCTTCCAGCTCCGCAAAGATATGGAGGAGTCGGATAAGTCGGCCAAACCTTACAGTGACGTGCTTGCCGCGAAGCTGAACTACCGTACTGAATTTTTTAATGAAGAAGCTGCTATGATTCTTACAGGCAACTTTACGGTAGCGGATCCAGGCAATACCGAGCAATATCCGCATGATTTCAAAACAGCTTTCGCTCCTGTACCTGTGCCTCCTGCAGGATCGGAACCGAAAGAGTATGAAGGAAAATATTTCACCAGCGGCAATATGCTGGCGCTGGGTGCCAATTCCACGAACAAGGAAGCATCCTTCAAGCTTATGAGATTCATGACAACGGCCGATTCCGACAACAGACTCGAGTTCTCTGGCTACAAGAAAGCGAATAACGAAGAACTGTTGACAAAGCTGGTTGCCGGTAAAGAGGATAAGTACGATATGGAGTCGTTGAAATATACGCTGTTCAGCGATGAAATCCAGTATCTGGATGCAGCTAAGATCATGATGACGGATACTTCGGAATTGACCAAGATCATTAATGACGGCTTTGCGAAGTTCATGCTCAGCAACGAGCCGATTGATGAGGTTCAACAATGGATGGTCGATGAAGCCACCAAAATCATTAACGAAAAAGGCGTTGTCAAGTAACGGGGCAATGCACGAGGTATAAGAATCCTGGTAGGAAGCGGGTTTCGGGGGGCCATTTAACGGGCTTCCCCAAAGCCCTTTTTTTACGACTGGTGAGAGTTGGAGGGGAAGTTATGTCCATATCAAGAAATATTAAGGACCAGCTTGTTGTTCCTTCGCCGGAGCAGCTAGCCTGGCAGGACCTGGAGCTCGGGATGTTCTGTCATTTCGGTATCAATACGTTCTGCGACCAGGAATGGGGGGAAGGCAAGGATGCTCCGTCTTTGTTTAATCCCGACCGCCTGGATGCCAAACAGTGGGTCCGATCCGCGAAGGAAGCCGGATTCCGTTATTTCATATTGACGGCCAAGCACCATGACGGCTTTTGCCTATGGCCAACGGCAACGACAGACTACTCCGTAGCCTCGAGTCCGTGGAGGGAAGGCCGGGGCGATGTCGTTAAAGAATGCGCGGATGCATGCCGGGAAGAGGGCATCGGCTTCGGTATTTATGTATCCCCTTGGGACAGGCACGAGCCGAGTTATGCCGACCCGCAACAGTATGATGACTTTTACTGCAGGCAATTGGAGGAACTCTTATCGGGCTATGGCCCGCTAGTGGAAATTTGGTTTGACGGCGCGGGGTCGGAAGGCCGCGAATATGACTGGCCTCGAATCATGGAACTGGTCAAACGATATCAGCCCCGTGCCATGATCTTTAACATGGGGGCTCCTACGATACGTTGGGTCGGAAATGAGGATGGCGTGGCGCCGTATCCTTGCTGGAACACGGCGGATTCTTCGCGGGGCAGCATGTTCAGTGAGGAATCGTTGAAATGGCTGCCCGAGACGCCGGGCTGGGTGCCCGCGGAATGCGATGTTCCGATTCGAAAAGACCGCTGGTTCTGGCATCCGGACGAAGAACACAAGCTGTTGTCCGTGGATCAGCTAATGGACATCTACTATCGATCGGTCGGACATGGGGCGACCTTGCTGCTCAACGTCGCGCCTGACCATCATGGCCTGCTTCCGGAAGCCGATGTACGACGTCTTCTGGAATTCGGCAGAGAGATCCAGTCTCGATTTGGTCATTCCCTTGCCGAAGGCTCGGGATCGGGGGAGATCGCCCAGTTGACCCTTCCCCGGTCATGCGTGATCGATCATGCCGTGATCATGGAGGATATTGCTTACGGGGAACGGGTGAGCCAATATGTGCTGGAAGCCTTCGTTGATGGAGAGTGGCTTGAGCTTACACGCGGCAGCGCGATCGGACACAAGAAAATCGATGCCTTCGCTCCGGTAGCTGCCGACAAGGTGCGTTTACGGGTGCTGAAATCGGCGGCAAGCCCGAGAATCAAAAACATGGCGGTTTATCATTGCGGGCAATAATCCTTAATTTTTACATGAGGTGGAGGGAAGCTGAATGGGAATGCTGACATGGGGAAACGGACAATACTTGTTGGGCGGACAGCCGTACCGGATCATATCGGGAGCGATTCACTATTTTCGTGTCGTCCCTGAATATTGGGAGGACCGGCTATTAAAATTAAAGGCCTGCGGCTTTAATACCGTTGAAACTTATATCGCATGGAATGTGCACGAACCCCAGGAGGGGGAATTTAGCTTTAGCGGTATGGCAGACGTCGCATCGTTTATCGAATTGGCCGGGAAACTGGGCCTGCACGTCATCGTCAGACCCAGCCCGTTCATCTGTGCGGAATGGGAATTTGGAGGGTTGCCGGGCTGGCTGCTTGGTTATGGAGAAATACGTCTTCGCTGCAGCGACCCGCTCTATTTGAGCAAGGTGGATCATTACTACTATGAGCTGATCCCAAGACTGGTTCCGCTGCTGTCTTCTAACGGAGGGCCGATTCTGGCCGTTCAGGTCGAGAATGAATACGGCAGTTACGGCAACGATCACGCTTATCTGGATTATTTGCGTGCAGGACTGGTACGGCGAGGCATCGATGTGCTACTCTTTACCTCCGACGGGCCAACCGACGAAATGCTGCTCGGCGGGACGCTGAACAATGTGCACGCAACTGTGAATTTTGGTTCCCGGGTTGAAGAATCCTTCCGGAAATACCGGGAATATCGTACGGAAGAGCCGCTGATGGTGATGGAGTTTTGGAACGGCTGGTTTGATCACTGGATGGAGGACCATCACGTGCGGGATGCCGCGGATGTCGCCGGCGTACTGGATGAAATGCTGGAGAAGGGCTCCTCGATGAATATGTACATGTTCCACGGGGGAACCAATTTCGGCTTTTACAGTGGAGCGAATCACATCCAGGCCTATGAGCCTACGACGACAAGCTACGATTATGATGCCCCTTTAACGGAATGGGGGGATAAAACGGAGAAATACGAGGCGGTCCGGAGGGTGCTCAGCAAGCATGGGTTTGCGCCGGGTTGTACCTTCCCTGAGCCCGTTCCAAAAGCAGCCTACGGAAAGGTTGCCATGTCTGAAATGGCCGGCCTGTTTACGGAAACCAATCTCCAGCAATTATCAGAGCCGATAAAAAGCGTATGCATTCAGCCGATGGAAAAATACGGACAGTCCTATGGTTTTATCATGTACAGCACATTTATCCAGGGACCGCGGCACGGTCAGCAGCTGCATATTCAGGAGGTTCGTGATCGCGCCCAGGTATTCCTGGACGGTCGTCCGCTTGGGGTCGTCGAACGCTGGAATTCAAAGCCGCTCGATATTACCGTACCCGCAGACGGTGCAAGGCTGGATATTCTCGTGGAGAATATGGGCCGGATCAATTATGGGCCGCTGATTCGCGATCCCAAGGGAATCACGGAAGGCGTGAGAATCGATAACCAGTTCCTGTACGACTGGACGATCCGGACCCTGCCGCTCGAGCCCGAGAAACTGTCATGGCTCTCTTATACGCCGGTTACGCAGGAAGAGCAGGCGTTGCAAGAAGAACCGTCCAAGCCGGAGAGGGACAACGCGGGTCTGCCAGGGTTTTACCGTGGATGCTTCGAGGTGGAGGAGATCGGGGATACGTTTCTTCGCTTTGATGGCTGGACGAAGGGCGTCGCCTGGATCAATGGCTTCAATCTCGGCCGGTACTGGAATGCGGGACCGCAGAAGGCGCTATATATTCCCGGCCCTTTACTGCGCAAAGGGGAAAACGAGCTGGTTCTTTTTGAACTGCACGGCCGTCCCGAATGCTGCGAAGCAGAACTGTCAGATCAACCGGACCTTGGACAGACCGCGGCAGTGGACGAAGCTGTGCTCAATTTCGTTCAGGACGTAGAAGACAAGTAACTCTTAGCGATAGGATATTTTTCAATTCATCGTGTTAAAAAAAGCTCGACCAGAGAGAATCTCTGGCCGGGCTTTCTTTGTTAGAGGTGCCCTGGAACAGGAATCCAATGTCAGAAATGTATTCCGCTTTTATGTCAAAATGCTTAAAAAGCATAATATATCCAACTACGGGAACAGTAGAGGAAAAGATAACTGAAGGTAACTTAAATTCCTTGTAGGGCAAAGCTGGCCGTGTAGGCACGAGGAGTCGTTTCCATGATGATGAAGAACTTAACGCCGGGCGAAGCCCCGCAAGAAAATTTGCCGGCATCCCTGACGCAATTTATTGACGATATGAAGAGCCGCTTCGGACAAAGCGGAGATATTATTTACCGCGAGCTTCAACTAGGCGCCATACCCTCGGTAATGGTCTATATTGAGGGGATGGGAGATCCCCGTTATCTAATCGAAGCGATTCATGCCGATATGCCGCTGTTCATGAATCTCCCCGACCAGCGTCCGGAAGAACGGATGAAAATGCTGCAGGAACTGACGATCACGATGGGAAAAGTAGGAGAAGCCCGGACCTTTCAAGAGGTTGAAAAGAAATTGCTCTCCGGCAATACGATCATCTTCATGGATGGAACCGCCACCTCCCTGTATGTGGGGACGGAAACGCTGAAACAGCGGGGAGTGGAGGAAGCCAGCTCGCAATCCGTGGTAAGAGGTCCAAGGGAAGGCTTTACCGAGTCGCTTCGAGAGAATACGGCTTTGGTCCGGCGAAGAATTCAAAGCCCTAAACTGCGCTTGGAAGAGAGAACCGTCGGCGAGCACACAAATACGCAGCTGGCCGTGATGTACATGGAAGGATTATGCGATGTCGATGTACTGAACGAGCTACGCAGAAGACTGGATGGAATCAAGCTGGACAGCGTCCTGGAGAGCAATTACATCGAGGAGATGATTCAGGATCATCGCTATAGTCCTTTTCCTACGGTATATAATTCAGAACGGCCCGACGTCATTGCATCTGCTGTATTGGAAGGGCGCATTGCTATTTTCTTAGAAGGAACGCCCTTTGTTCTGGTGGTTCCCGCCCTGTTCGTCCAGCTGTTTCAATCGAGCGAGGACTATTACCAGCGGTGGGATTTTGCCAGCTTGGTTCGACTGCTTCGATACTTGTGCTTCGGAATAGCGCTCCTTACTCCCTCCCTCTATATTGCGATTACCACGTTCCATCAGGAAATGCTGCCAACCAACCTGTTGACCAGCTTAATCGGACAGCGGGAAGGGGTTCCCTTCCCTGCATTCATCGAAGCGCTGATCATGGAGATTACGTTCGAGATTCTGCGCGAGGCGGGCATTCGGCTGCCTAAATCGATCGGCCAATCCGTCTCCATCGTAGGCACGCTGGTCATCGGTCAAGCCGCCGTGGAAGCGGGTCTCGTATCGGCCGCGATGGTGATCGTTGTGTCCATGACGGCGATTGCGAATTTTGCCCTGCCGGCTTTCAATATCGGAATCTCGGTTCGGATCTTGCGATTCGGGCTCATGGGAATCGCTGCGTCATTCGGATTGTACGGGATGATAATCGGCATGATCATCATCGGCCTCCACCTATGCAGCCTCCAGTCCATGGGGGTTCCGTATATGACCTCATTCGCCCCCATAAGATGGCGGAGTCAAAAGGATGCCTTGTTGCGATTGTCCCGCCACAGCATGAAAAAATACTTGACCAAATCCAAGACATAAGCCAACAAATAACGAGGACTTGAATTCGAAGTCTCTATTTCATGCAGAGAGGACTGGTTATCGTGTTGGAAAGAAAAATACTTTCAGTCCTGCTCATATTATGCTTGACCTTCACCCCTGGATGCTGGAGCAGAAAAGAACTGAATGAGCTGGCCGTCGTCATGGCGCTTGGCATCGACACCCATGAGAATGGGTATGCCATTACTGCTCAGGTGCTTAATTCCGCCGAGGCCGGCTCCAAAAAAGGCGGATCGATGGGCAGTCTTCCTGCCGTGACCTATAAGTCCGTCGGCAAAACCATACCCGACGCCCTGCAGCGCATGTTGAGCATGGCCCCCCGGATGCCGTATCTGTCCCACGTTCGCGTGTTGGTATTCGGTGAGGATCTGGCCAGGTCAGGGCTCAGCGATGTCCTCGATTATATCTCCCGGAATCATCAGCTTCGAACGGATTTCTTTATGCTCGTCGCCAAGAATGGAAAAGCTGCGGAGATTCTAGAGGTCGTTACGCCATTCGAATATGTTCCGGCGAATTCGCTCTATACCTCCATTCTGATCTCGGAAAAAAAATGGGCGGCGACGGGGAAAGTCACTTTGCAGCAGTTCGTGACGGAGCTAAAGCGCAGCGGGTCAGACCCGGTGTTATCCGGAGTCCAATTAAGCGGCAGTTTAGCCGAAGGCCAGACCATGGAGAACGTGAAGCAAATCAATCCTTCCACGCTTCTTCAGCATACGGGGCTCGGCGTATTCAAGGGGGACCGGTTGGTCGGATGGCTGGGGGAACCTCCCAGCAAGGCCGTCAATTATGTCCTGAATAGAGTCGACACCACGACGGGATTCATTGTATGTCCGGACGATGGTATTGTCGGATTCGCCGTGAACCGGGCGGACACAACGCTGGACGTTAAGCTCAATGCGGATGGAACCCCCGCTTTTTCAGCCGAATTGGAGATCGAGGCCGACGTGAATGCCGTTCAATGCGCGATTGATATCAGTCAACCTGCCGTCATCGACGAATTGGAGAAGGACATCGAGGATAAATATAACGCTAACATTCGGAAGCACATCGGGCTGGTCCAGCAGCGTTATGGAGCCGACGTTTTTGGATTCGGCGAGGTTCTGCACCGTAAATATCCGGACGTTTGGAAAAAATACCGGGATCATTGGGGGGAAAGCTTTAAAACGATGAGTATCCGGGTGGACACCGATGTAGCGATCCGCCGGATCGGATCCATCATACAACCCTTAAACCAAAAGGTGGATGAGCCGTGAATTGGCATTGGTTATTCATATTCTTTCTAGCCGTCGTTCTCGTTACGGAAACCCGTCATCTTCTGAAGCTGCGCTCCATCAGGGATATCATCGTATTCTATGCGGTATGGGGAGTAACCTTGCTGGCTTTGATCGGAGATATGATGGAGGTGCCTTATTTAAGGCCGCTGGACTGGATCGGCGCCTTGGTCCAGCCCCTGAGCGGATTGATCTCATAATGAGGAAGGGTTTGGTAATACGTGATCAAATACAAGGATATCGCACCACGGCAATTTTATATACTGGCCTTCGGTTTGACCATCGGTACCTCGATTCTGGTTACGCCTTCCGGATTAGCGCATACCGCCCGGGAAGATGCGTGGATGGCCTCTCTCTTCAGTTTGCTCATTAACCTCCTCATGGTCGTGCTGTATATAGCCATTGCGCGTCTCTATCCCGGCCAATCGATCTTCGAGATACACGAAAAGGTGCTAGGGAAGCTGCTGGGCAAACTCTTCTCGCTGATCTATTTGTTTTATTTTTTGATTCTTACAGGTACTTTACTTGGCAACCTGGGCTTTTTTCTGAGCAGTGAAATGATGCCGGAGACCCCGATCGAGGCCATTCAAATCTTGTTCTTAATAGCGGCCGTCATGTGCGCCAGAATGGGCATCATTCTGTTGGCCCGCGTCGGTGAATTGATGTTTCCGTGGATCGTATTTCTGTTTATGGTCCTTGTCCTCTCGCTTATCCCCCAGATCGATTGGAACCATATCAAGCCGATGCTGGAGGAAGGCTGGATGCCCGTGGCTAAGGCCGGATTCCATTCTTCCATGTTCCAGGAGCTGATTGTGTTAATGGTATTCCTGCCCTTGGTCAAAGGAGAGAAGGAAGGGGAGAGGGCATTGATGCGGGGAGCCGCTTCAGGCGGGCTCGTCCTTAGCATTGCCGTCCTGCTCAGCGTGCTAATTTTGGGGATTGAACAGACGGAGAACAGCACGTTTCCGGCATATGCACTTGCGAAGACGATTAATTTAGGGAATTTCTTTCAACGTGTCGAAGGCATATTGATTACGCTGTGGATCCTGACTTTTTTTATCAAGATTTCTCTGCTGTATCTTTCGATTCTTCAAGGCATGAAAACCGTGTTCGGTCTGAAGGACCAGAATTCGTTAATTTATCCGTTGTCCGTGCTGTTTGTCGTCGTGGCCTGGAATACATACATCAACACCGTTTATGTCGCCGATATCATTCAGAACGTGTGGTCAAGCTATGCGCTCCTCCACTTGATCGTGATTCCCATCGTCCTCTATCTGGTCGGGATAACGCGAACGAAAATCCTCAGCTTGAAATGATACCAGCATGGTATGGAAAAAGCCCGAAAGCCGGGGCTTTTTTTTGTTTTATATGTGCATGGACATGATTTTCTTCGAAAATGACTTGAAAGTGACGTTGCGTCATCTTGTATAGTGGAGTTACCGGAGAACTTAAGAAAGCAGGTGATGAAATCGATTCCCATTCAAGAATTGTCCAAACAGACGGGCATTACGGTAAGAACGCTTCGCTATTATGATCAGATCGGCCTGCTGATTCCGGCAGCCAAGACTCCTGGTAAACACCGGATATACAGCGAGGAGGAGCTAAAGAAGCTGCAGCAAATTCAGTTTCTGAAAAAGCTGGGCTTCAGCTTGCAGGAAATTTCGGATATGATTTCGAACCCGGAATGGAACTGGTCATCCAGTTTGATGAATCAGTTGGACTTCGTGAAGAATGAACAAAACAAGCTGAACCAAATGGAATCCGCGCTCCGGGCCGTCCTGCATAGCATTGCCGTGGAAGGGGAGACAAGCTGGGATGTGATTCAGAAGCTGATCCATCTCTCAGGAAGAGACCCCTCATTAAAGCATGCGTTCCGACAACAAATGTTTGAGAGGCGCGAAGAAGAGCTGCTGGACCTCCTCCCGAATATGAACAGTACAGATCCGGATTCGCTAGAATGGATCGCTCTGCTGGGACAGCTTAAAAAGCGTATGGAGAACGGACCCGGTTCTCCTGAAGTACAGAGGATCATCAGACGCATGGATGAAAAACGCCGGGAGCATTTTGAAGGCGAAGACCCCTTCGTGGATAAATTGTGGGAGATCCGCAAATCTCCTTCGCAGTCCGAGCAGATGGGCTTGTACCCCATTGAGGAAGAGCTTCTTCAGTTTATGGAGCTGGCATTTAATATCTATGCTACAGGAGTGGAAGAAAAACTAGACGAAGAGGGGGAGACATCATGACAACGGAACTGCTGCTCTCCGTAGGTGCGTTGTCGCTCCTGGATACCTTGAGCCCCGCCACGCTCGGCGTAACGGTTTATTTGCTGTTGACGGAGCGGGATCGGTTGATCACCCGATTATTGGTCTATTTGTTCACGGTGGCAGGCTTTTATTTCTTGGTTGGTGCCGCACTGATGCTCGGTTTGGATGCTGTTCTTCAGAGCGTAACAGGCATCTTTCAGAATCGAACGGTAAGCTGGGTTATGGCTGTTACCGGCGGCGTTTTGTTTGCTGCCAGTTTTTTTGTCCCGACGAAAAAGACGACGGAACCGAGACGTCCAAGATCCAAAAGCCTCGGGGCGATGATCGGGCTGGGTTTCACCACGTCCCTGCTGGAGGTGGCGACGGCACTGCCCTATTTTGCGGCGATCGGGCTGATGACATCGGCCCAACTGACACCGGTTCAATGGGTACCCGTCCTGGCTGCGTATAATGTGATCATGGTGCTTCCTCCGCTCCTATTGCTCGGTGCACACCTTGCATTTGGCCGCATGGTGCAGCCTCCGCTGGAGAAGCTGCGGCTGAAAATCGCCCAGAGCTCCGGATCGGTGCTTTCGTGGGTTTTGTGTATTGCGGGACTGATTTTGGTGCTGAACAGCATAGACAACCTATAATGACCGCCTCTCGTTCTTTTCGTTCCCGGCTACCGAAACCGAGGAGCCTGCTATGTATTCATATGAATCTCGTTATGATATATTTATCGCAGGGTTCATCGACCGTCAGACACCTCGGATTATGGTTTGCTGAAGATGTGCTTTGATCCAGCAACACAGCTCGAAACATGATAGGGGGTTATCCATTGAGCACACGGATTTTAGAACGGTTAAGAGAAGAGACGGCACCGCAGCATGAACAAATCGAACAGAATCCATACGCGAAGGCTGCATTCGACCAGACCCTGACGATCGATCAATATCGATCATATTTAGCGAAGTTTTACGGATTCATTAAACCGGCCGAAACGAAGTTTATGGCAGAGGATGCCGTCAACGATATGGGATTGGATATGTCGATGCGGATGAAGTCGGAACATTTGGAAGAAGATCTGATGCATCTGGATATGACTCAGGATGAAATAAATCAGCTTCCGCTGTGCAGCCGGCTGCCCGAGCTGGGCACGCCTGCGCAAATATGGGGGTATCTCTATGTGATGGAGGGGTCCACACTCGGTGGCCAAGTCATCACGAAACAACTGATGAAGTTCTTGCCCGTAAGTCCCGAGTCGGGCATTCGTTATTTCCATGCATACGGTCAAGAGACCAAGCCAAGATGGACCGAATTCCGGGAAGCGCTGCTGTCGAACGGCTTGAATGATTCCGATGAAATCATCGATTCGGCGAAGGAAACGTTCCGTTTGCTGGATGCTTGGATCCGAGATTCGGCATAGACATCACAATCATCTCATTTCAAATAATAGAATCGCATGAAGACCGTGATGAGAAACCGCGTAATAACGCGGTTTTTTGCGTTGCTTCTTTTCAGATCATTCATATGACAAGCGCTTGATCGGCAAGAAGGAAGGAGAGTCTTCATTCATCATCTCAGCTGCCTCGCTATAGCCGCAGGCTATAACTAGATATAGCTTATTTGAGTTACACTATACCGGGCGATACGTGATATCTTTCTTGTAACAATTTGTATAGGAGTGTTACATAGATGGCAAAAAGCAGTGTACTGGGATATCCGCGTATTGGCGCTGATCGGGAATGGAAGAAAGCTTTAGAAGCGTTCTGGGCGGGCAAGCTCGAAGAATCAGAGTTTCACAAGCAACTGCAGGAGATTCGGTTGAATCATTTGCGCAAGCAGCAAGAGAGCGGAATTGATCTGATCGCCGTCAATGATTTTAGTTATTACGATCATATCCTGGACACGGCCACCATGTTCGGCATCGTACCCAAGCGGTTCCCATATGAGGGCGGCATTGTTCCATTGTCTGTATACTATGGGATTGCACGCGGCACGAAGGATGCTACAGCAAGTGAAATGACCAAGTGGTTTAACACCAATTATCACTACATCGTGCCGGAATTGGACGGAGCTGTTCCTGTTCTTACCGAGAATAGGCCGCTTGCAGCCTATCGGGAGGCCAAAGAAAAGCTCGGCATTGAAGGCAAGCCGGTCATTGTCGGTCCGCTCACCTTCCTGAAGCTGTCCAAAGGCTACCAAGCCTCGGAAACGGATGCCTGGCTTGATAAATTGCTGCCGCTGTACGTTCAGATCCTTCAGGAGCTTGCACACGAAGGCGTTCAATGGGTACAGATCGACGAGCCGATCCTGGTTACGAAATTAAGCGAAGCCGATCTGAAGCGATTAGCCACCATCTATGAAACGTTTGCGGCTTCGGCACCCGGCCTCAACATCATGCTGCAAACCTACTTCGAATCGGTGGAAAACTACCAGGACATCATCCAGCTGCCGGTTAGCGGCATCGGTCTTGACCTGGTCCACGGATACAAAGGCAATCTGCAAGCCATCCAACAATCCGGATTTCCGGCGAACAAAGTTTTGGGGGCTGGAATCATCGACGGACGCGGAATCTGGAAGGCGTCGCTTCGCGAAAAGCTGTCGCAATTGGAGGAGCTGACGAAATACGTGGCAGGCGAGCGCTTGATCGTGCAATCTTCGTGCAGCTTGCTCCATGTACCGGTGACGGTAAGCAAGGAAACCAAATTGCAGCCTGAACTAAAGGGCGCTCTCGCTTTTGCAGACGAGAAGCTGATTGAATTGGATCTGCTGACAAAAGCCATCTCCACGGGAGCTGCCCGTATCGAGAAGGAATTGGAACATAACGATCTTGCGCTTCAGGCGCTTAAGCAGTCGGAAGAGCGTAATCGAATCGACGTTCAGCGAGCTGTAGCCGAGGTTAGCGCTCAGAATCCGGCTCGCAGTCTTCCATTCGCGGATCGTCATGTTGCCCAACAGAACAAGTGGCAGCTGCCCATATTCCCGACGACGACCATCGGCAGCTTCCCGCAGTCAGCCGAGGTGCGCAAGGCTCGCCAGGCGTGGCGCAAGGGGGAGTGGAATAACGAGCAGTACGAGCAATTCATTCAGGAGCAGATCGATATTTGGATCAAGCTTCAGGAAGAGATCGGCCTGGATGTGCTTGTGCACGGCGAGTTTGAAAGAACGGATATGGTGGAGTTTTTCGGTGAGAAGCTTGGAGGATTTGCCTTCACCCAGTTTGGATGGGTGCAATCTTACGGATCCCGCTGCGTGAAGCCTCCTGTTATTTTCGGCGATGTGGCATTCGAGCAGCCGATGACGGTAGAAGAAACGAAATATGCACAGTCGAAGACCAGCCGTCCCGTGAAAGGCATGCTGACCGGGCCGATCACGATCATGAACTGGTCGTTCGTACGCGAGGACATCTCGAGGGAACAGATTGCGTACCAATTGGCTTATGCCCTCAGACAGGAAGTCGAAGCGCTCGAGCAAGCCGGCATCGGGATGATTCAGGTTGACGAGCCCGCAGTTCGCGAAGGGCTGCCGCTGAAGGAAGAAGACCAAGCGGAGTATCTTGCATGGGCTGTCAAAGCCTTCCGCATGACGACCTGCACGGTCCAGCCGACCACGCAAATTCACACGCATATGTGTTATTGCGAGTTCCATGACATGATCGATTCGATCGAGGCGATGGATGCCGACGTCATCTCGATCGAAACCTCCCGCAGCCATGGCGAGCTGATCCATAGCTTCGAGGTGAATACGTATAAGCTTGGGATTGGGCTCGGGGTATACGATATCCACAGTCCGCGGGTGCCTCGCGTGGAAGAGATGACCAGCATGATCGAACGGGCGCTGCGCGTATTGGATCCGAAGCTGTTCTGGATCAATCCGGACTGCGGTCTCAAGACGCGCGGGATGGAAGAAACGGTTGCCTCCCTGCGTAACATGGTTCAAGCCACGGAGATCGCCCGTTCGTCCTACTCGCTGAACGTGTAGCAGCCATAATATTAACCCTTCTGCTGCTTTCGGTTGAGGTCGATATGTCTTTGGACGTTTCAGGTGATTACTCGTCGCAGCGGCTTAATGAATTTAATAGGGTACGAATCTCGGGAAGCCGCACTTTGTGCGGCTTTTTTTTGTGCTGAGGTGATGCAGTGCTTCAAAACCTATGAAAATAGATTTCATAGTATCGTTTCGGACACAAGTTGTTGACATCTTGGCAAAATCGTTGTCACATCCGGCCTTTATATTCTTCTTATGGAATCGTATCTAGCACGATCACCCAGAAGGAGGAGCCATGATTGATCACAAGAAACGCAAAAAATTTCCCATGCTATTCTATGTTCTGCTCATTGCCATCATGTTTATTGTCGGATTCAGATTGGTAGTCAACACAGGTGCATCCACGGTGGAAATGATACCGGCATCTTCCGCCAAACGTGCGGAGTCTTATCAGTCACTTCCTGCCACGACAGATCATCAAGGGACATTTCGTATCGTCATCGACCCAGGTCATGGCGGAAAAGATCCCGGAGCTACCGGCGTCAGCGGCGCTTATGAGAAGGAGTTCAACCTGTCCCTTGCTGTACGGATTGCAGCCCTCCTTGAGGAGGATCCTATGTTCGAGCCTCTCTTGACGCGCACGGATGACCGTTTCATTGAGCTGGAAGAACGGGCAGCCATCGCGAATGATTGGAATGCGGACGCCATGATCTCCATCCATGGCAACACGTATACGGACCCCATGACATCGGGAACCGAAACCTTATACCGGCATGAGGACAGCATTCCTTTGGCCCAAACCCTGCAGGAGCATGTAGTGAAGGCGATCGAGCTGCGTGATCGCGGCGTAAAGGAAGAGCAGTTAAAAGTACTGTCTACGCCGACGATGCCAGCCGTGCTGATCGAAGCGGGGTATCTGACCAATGCCGAGGATGAGCGTTTGCTGCTGAGTGATGACGGACAAGAGCTTGCGGCACAAGCCATAGTGGAAGGGCTCAAAGACTACTTTACGGGCACCGAACGACTTTCGTTTGAGCTGCAAGCAAAGGGGGATTTAGATCAACCGTCCGAATCCCCTCTAAGCGGAACCGGGAACCCATCCATGGAGAAGAAGGTGTACTTTAACGGATCTTCCAGAGACGGAAAACAGGTCGCCCTAACGTTCGATGATGGCCCGGATGCCGTTGTTACGCCCCAAATCCTTGATATTCTAAAGGAGCATGATATTAAAGCTACCTTTTTCATATTAGGAGACCGGGCAAAGAGACATCCTGAGACCGTGCAGCGGATCGCGGAGGAGGGACACACGATAGGGAACCATTCCTGGTCGCATCCCAACTTCAAGGAGTTGACCTTGGAGGAAGCGACGAAGCAGATAACGGATACGCAGGAGGAACTGAACGACATTATCGGTTATCGGCCATCCTTGTTCAGGCCTCCTTACGGCGCTTTGGATGCGGACAAGGAGAAGGCTATACAGAATATGGATTTAGCGGTCGTGAACTGGTCCGTGGATACGATGGATTGGTCAGGGGTGTCCGCGCAGGAGATCATGAGGATCATCGACAAGCAGTTGAAGCCCGGAGGCATCATTCTGCAGCATACCGCAAACGGAAAGAATCAACTTGCCAACACGCTTGAAGCCCTGGAGTTGTTCATACCGGATTTGAAAGACCAAGGCTATTCATTCGTCACCGTACCGGATCTGCTGCATTTGCCTGAATCTCAGCCTGAATGAATACTAATAGTATGGATTTATCATAAGCAGCCCGTATATGCTAAAATCGATTCATTAACTAGCTCATACGGAAAGAATGGAGACTTCATGACAAAAACGAAAATTCTCATTATCGAAGACGAGGAGCCGATCGCCGATCTGCTGGCTTATGGCCTCGCGATGGAGGGTTTTGAAACCCGTACCGCGTCCAGCGGTGCCGCAGGCTTTAGGGAGCTTGCGGCATTTCATCCCGATCTGCTGCTTCTGGATTGGATGCTGCCCGACCAAAGCGGGCTCGATATATGCAAAAAAGTAACAACGGACTATAACATCCCCATATTCATGATTACGGCAAAATCCGACATTACGGATAAAGTGCTCGGGCTTGAATTTGGTGCCGATGACTATATTACGAAGCCCTTCGATCTGAGGGAGGTGGTCGCCCGAATTCGCACGATCCTCCGGCGGCTGGATCAGGCGAACCAGGGGGATAGGGAAGGGGCGCCGGAAGCCGTGATCCGCTTTAAGGGCATCGAGATCGTAACGGAAGAGCGACTGGTCAGGAAAGACGGAAGCCCGGTTGATCTTACGCCGAAGGAATTCGACCTGCTCATGACCATGTACGGTCACCGGGGGAAGATTTATACCCGCTCGGAACTGCTGGATTTAGTCTGGGGTTATGATTTCATGGGGGATACGCGGACGGTGGATACGCATATTCAGAGGCTCCGCAAAAAATTGGATGCCGGCGATCTGATCACAACCGTATTCGGCATCGGGTATAAGTTCGAGAAGCAGGTGGAATAAGAGATGATCCGGACCATCAGAGCCAAGTTTATTGTTGGTTTTTTTGTGATCTTCAGTCTGTCGTTCCTCGTACTTAATCAAACCGTCAAGGAGATCATTCGGACAAGCAATCAGAAGATCGTAACTTCCGATCTGGTCGGACTTAAAAACAACAGCAATGTATATGTAAGGCAAGCTTTCCTTATCAATCATTTTACGAACAATAAGCTATATTTCGGGCAGATGGCCGAGGAAATGGTAAATGATTTGAAACATGCTACCTCTAGCCATGTCAGCGCGTACACCGTCGACGGCAAGTTATTGTTCTCATCGGACGAGAAAAGATTCTCGGGACCCTCGGATGCGGATCTTCGCCAAGCGATCGAGGGAAAGACGGCCTATACCATCACCTATGGCCGAAACAGCGGAACCGTTCTCTATTCATATCCGGTTATCATCGACGGAGTCAAGGTCGGCATATTGAGGTTTACTAAGGATTTTACCCTTCTCTACGAACAAAGCGGCCGAATCATGGACATTATTTTTTACATTGCGCTTGCCATATTCGGAGCAGCGTTCCTGTTCTCGTACTTGCTGTCCAGGAATATTACCATACCGTTAGTGAAGCTTACCCGCGCTTCCACTGAAGTAAAGAACGGGAACCTGGATGTTCGAATCCGATTCCGGCGAAGAGATGAAATCGGCGAACTGGCTCTGAATTTCAATGACATGATCGATCGGATCGGTAGCCAGATATCCACGATTGAGCGTGATCGGGATCGCTTGAAGGAGCTTAATGCGCAAGAGAAACGTTTTTTTGACAATGTGACCCATGAACTCAAAACGCCGCTCACCTCCATTCTGGGTTATGCCGAGATCATTCGGGAGAAAGGGGATGACGATCGGGAGTTCTTCGATAAGGGCATGAATCACATCGTTGAAGAGAGCCGACGTCTGCATGGCATGGTGCTAAGGCTGCTGGAAGTATCGCAGCACAACCCTGGTGAAGAGGATGTAGAGCTTGTGGATTCGGGTAAAATTTTGCGCGATGTAGTTGATTCCATGTCGTTCCGGGCGAAGCGCTATAAAAAGAGCATCATTTGCGAGGCAGAGGAAGGGTCCTTCGTGCTTGGCCAGCCAGACCGGTTGCGCCAGCTCTTTATCAATCTTCTGGATAATGCCATCAAATACAGTGCTGCCCAATCGGAAATTACCGTCAAGGCTGAGCGTGCGGACGGAAGCGTTCGTTATACCTTCGATAATCCCGGAGAACCCATACCGGCGGACGAGCTTGCAAACGTCTTTCAGCCGTTCTACTCGGTGAGCCAGAAGCAGAAGGAAGAGGGCAGTGTGGGTCTGGGCCTCAGTATCGTTAAATCCATCGTCGATGATCACGGCGGAACCATCCGTATCATCAGCGAGAATTTTCATACTGTCGTCTACGTTGAAATTCCTTATGTAAAGGCGGAGGCTGTCCAATGAGATATCGATATAAAGGGCTTGTTTTATGCATTGCTATTGCCTTAATTATACTGACAGGCTGTTCAAGCGGACTGCAATCAGAGACCATCATTATCCCCGGCGCGGAACCGGAACAAGCCGTGGACGAGGGAAGCCGGCCTTTCCAAGTGAGGACGATTTATCGAATGCCAGAATCCAAGGAACAAGGTGAATTGCTCGGCTGGTCATCATCCGAGTCGGTGATCGGTCTTTTTTATGTAACCGAAGCAGTAAATGCGGCGAAATTGAGCTTGCAGCGTTTTTCCCCCCCGTACGAGCGAGCCGACCATTTGTTAGAGATTGAAATGAAAAAGTTCTCGTATCAATTGTCCCCCAATGGAAAATATGTTTCAGGAATTGCCAAAACGGAGGAGGGCGTTTTTCTGCAATTGACAGCATATCCGGGCGGGGAGGTGGAAAGCCTCGAAGCTACGACAGAAGCCAATCAGGAGCTATGGTTTGAGGAACCGGCTTGGTCCGGCAACAGCCGGTTCGTAAGCTATATGGTGATGGAATCAAACAAAAGGCAGTCCAGTATCGGGATTTATGATACGCAAGCGGAATCGGCACGCGTTTATCGGTTGAAGGGTCTTGAAACGGAAGCCCTTCCCTTGAAAGTGATTGTCTCGGATGACGGGAAGATGGTGCTCATCGTTCTGGATGAATACGGTCACGGTCGTCGAATTGCTATGGGAGCCGTCAACGGCAATACGATTGATGTTCAGTATGAGCATGAAATCGGGGCAGACCAAGCCGCATGGTTGAACGATGACCAATTCGTTTTTTTAGGAACGGAGGGAACCTTGTACGTATATGACCGCAGAAATCACGAGCTGTCCATTCTGCTGGAGAAGGTGGACAGCTTTGAGTTCTCGCAGGATCGCAAATATGTCGCCTATTCCCAGAACGGGGAGGATACGATTTATGCAGGTAAGCTTCAAGGGAAGAATGTGCTGAGCGCAGAGCCCATCTATCATGGGGTCATACCTTCTAAGATGTATTGGAGTCCGGACCATCGCCGGCTGCTCGTGAACGGCCGCAAAAATTATTCCAAAGAGAAGGGGCCGGTTGCGATCGAACCCACGGATCAACAGCCATTTATAATCGAGTTCAAGTAAAGGGCTGAGTGTTCTTCGACCACCCATAGCGATTTTCCACGATGCGGCAGATTGAACGATAGGCGTTCGGTCTGCCGCTTGTTTCATGAATTCCGGAGGACATTCATGTCCATTTAGAGATTCGGCATTCTTTTGTAGGGAGGATTGACAGATCAAACCAAAAGATGTTAAATTATCCGGCAACTAAACCTTGGCTGATGGGGTTTATATTATGAGAGTGCCGTGCCATTAACGTGCATAAGTGGAGGAGGATACGATAAAAGTGAGTAAGATCGCCCGTAACCTAGAGGGAATCAAGGCGGTATCGCGATGAGTGACAGGTCATGGCGTGTTTTTTTTTCAATCGTGGCGTTGATCATATTGTCGGGAGCGGTCTTTTCATTGGTTCAATCCAGAACGACCTACAAGGAGTTGATGGGCAATCAGATCCATGACACGCAGAAGATAGATAAAATTATCATTGAGAGAAGGGGCAGTTCTTACGATGAGGAGCGACTAAGCATTTCCGATCCGGCAACCATTGAACGGATCCTGAGCAGCTTCTCCGATGCGAAGTTACAAAGGATCGACCAATATCCAGGGGGGACGGATTACTGGATCTGGATTGATGTCGAATACAAGCACTATCTAATCCATTATACGGAACCGGATATCGTCCGGATTTCTCCGTATAGAGGCATACATAAGAAATATTCATGGACCTACAGGATCACCAATGGCTATGATAAGTCGATCATTCAAGATCTCTTTAAGGAAGAGTAACAAGTGACTTCGGATTAGGGTTAATTCGTAATCATGTCAGATTAAATTCTATGCAAAGATGAGGAACCGAACGATGAAGCTAACCGAACAAAATTTGAGCAAAATGCAGAATATCATCAAGGAGCATCAATTCGAACATGCCGCAGAGTATTTAATCGAGCATACGCGGCAAGGCGTACGATTATCCAAAAAGAAGCTGGAGGACTATGCCAAGTCAAACAACTCGCGCTTTGGAGGTGACCCGGATCTTCCCGAAGAGGTGGAGTGGCCCCTCAATTCGGAGGGAACACCGATGACGTTTCTGGCACAGCTGCAGTTGAAGGATGTGGCAGTCCAGGACGCCACTAGCTCGCTGCCGACAAGCGGAATGCTGTATTTCTTCGTTGGCGTGGATGAACCCGCCTATAACATTGAGCACCGTGTGCTCTATCTACCCGAGGGTCAGAGTTCGGGAGCGGTTCGCCGACGCGCTCCCGAGGAAACCGCGTTAGATGAGGTGTTCACCGGCTACCGTGTGGAAGCCCGAGCCACGCTGGAGCCGCCTAATTACGGCTATGTGGATGATGAGCTCATCGAGGATGACGAGCATGATTATGAATCATACGAGGAGCTGTGCTTCCAATTGACGGGCCTCGATTCCGGCGACGTCGGGACCATCTTTGGCTACCCTTCTACCCAGCACGGCGATTGCGAGTTTGAGGCTGCGCTCATGCTGTTAACCGGTTCGGAGTACAATTACTCTATGGATGCAGCCATGCAGCAGATCACCAAGCATTGCGGCGGCAGCGCGGAACGCGCGCAGCAGGAAATTCAGGATACGGTGCTGCTGCTGGCTGTCGATTCGGACGACGATGTCGGTTTTTGCTGGTGGGATGCGGGGGAACTGCAATTTTTCATTCGAAAGGAAGATCTGCTGGCCAACAATTTCGAGCGTACGTATTGTTCCCTGTACTCAAGCTGATCGTCAATCAAACGTGTTAGTGCGATTATAAGGCGCAGCAATGGTAGAGGACCAGGAATTCAGCAGGTACATATGGAGGTTATGGAACCATGAAGGAGAAGGTTTTGAAGGCATACGACAAGCTGGCTGGGGACTACGAACGGCATGTGGATTCGCAGAGCGGGCACAATGCCTTTTACGAGAGGCCGGCCATGCTCCGGATGCTGCCGAAGAACATGGAGCGGATGACCGTATTGGATGCCGGATGTGCCGCCGGGTGGTATACGGAGCAATTGATTCAACGGGGGGCTAGGGTAACGGCGATCGATCTGAGCCCGTCGATGATTGAAGCCTGCAAAAGGCGAGTGGGCAGTGAAGCGACCATCGCTGCATTCGATCTGACTGAGGCCCTGCCATTTGCAGATGAAGCTTTCGATTACATCGTAAGTTCATTGACGCTTCATTACATTGAGGAGTGGCTGCCAACCTTTCGCGAATTTCAGCGGGTGCTGAAACCAGGAGGCAGCTTGATTTTCTCCGTGCATCATCCCTTTATGGATTTTAAGCATTTTGACCGGCAAGACTACTTTGCACGAGAGCTGCTGACGGAGATTTGGAACAAACCGGAGTCCGGACCCGTCGAGGTCGCTTTCTATAGAAGACCGATGCAAGAAATCATCAACGTGACTTCCTCCTGTTTTAGCATCGAAGAGATTGTCGAGCCGCAGCCGAGCTTAGAGTTTAAAGACAAGCCGGAGGCGGAGGCCTGGATGGCAAAATGGTATGATCGATTAATGACGAATCCTCATTTCTTGATCGTGAAAGCCCGAAATTCAAAATAGCAAAAGGAACCGCGAACTTGCGGTTCCTTTTTGCAATTCATCCCGCATGGAGGAGCGTCGGGCAAGAGGACCGAAGTCAGCGGTACCTTTCACGAGAGCGCATCGTTTGCAACAGCGGGTATCAAGCTTCCAACAGATGGAACATTGTTCCGATAGGTGTACTATGGTACGATCGGAATAAGATTCGATCGGTTATCATGGCCGACTCATCACACGCAGATTTGGAGCCTACATAATGGGAACACCTTACTCCGCTGTTATTACGCTGATCGTCACGGCAGGCGTATTGAACATTATCATGGGTCTTTACGTGCTGTCAGGACGCTCGAAGCTTGCAACGGTAAAAACCTTCTTCATCTTCAGCATGCTGGCCGCGATTTATACATTCGGTGCTGCACTCGAATTGTCCAGCCGTTCGCTTCAAGAGATTCAGTTCTGGATCAAGTTTGAATATCTAGGGATGCCGTTCTTGCCGCCCCTTAATTTATTGATCATTCTGACTTATTTGGGCATGGAACGATATTTGAGACCCGGCCTGCTGATTTCAATGTTTGTCATACCGGTCGTAACCCTGCTGCTTGTTATGACCAACGAACTACATCATCTATATTATCGGGATATTCTATTACGGCCGGACGTTTCCGCTTTGAAGGTGGATATCGTAGCCGGACCCTGGTATATCATTCAGGGCGCCTACACTTTCGCCTGCTTGATAGGCGGGGTCGTACTGCTGCTTCGCAGCTGGCGCAAGATGCCATCCTACCGCTTTCAGCTGGGCACGATGCTGGTTGGTCTTGTCCTGCCCCTTATCGGCGATTTTCTCTATCTTGGCGGACTCACGCCCGATGGTATGGACCCGATCCCCGTCATCATGACGTTGACCTCGGCCCTTTATCTCTGGGCATTGACATCCAAGGGTTTGTTTCATGTGGCGCCGATAGCGAGGGATAATCTCTTTTCGAGCATGCGGGAGGGCGTCCTCGTATTGGATCTGGACAACCGTTTGGTTGACTTCAATCCGGCTGCGGCAACCATGATGCCGGAGCTGAGCCCTTCGGCCATTGGAGAACCGTTACATGAGATGTGGCAGCTTCACACCGCAGAGCCCATTTTCGGTATGGGGGAACGGGAAGGTCCGGATAAGGGAGAAGCGGACATTGAAGAGATTCGCTGGCAATTAGGAAATCATTCGCTTCATTATCAGATCAGGTCTTCTACCGTTCGCAACCAGAGAGGGCGAGAGGCTGGACGATTAATCGTCCTGATCGACGTAACCGATAAGGCGCGTCTTCAAGAAGAGCTGCGGCAGATGGCCTACTACGATGGTTTGACTCGAATCTATAACCGCTCGCACTTTATGAAACTCAGTTACGCCCTTCTGAATCAGGCGGTTCGGAATCGTGAGCCACTCGCTTTCCTGCTGTTCGATATCGACCATTTCAAACGGATCAACGATGTTTACGGCCACGATATTGGCGACCAAGCCCTGCAGCACATCGTCGAATTAACGCGGAAGACACTGCGGGCTGAGGACCTGTTCGCCCGTTATGGCGGCGAAGAGTTCGCCGTTGCCATGCCCGGTCACTCGACTTCGGAGGCAACAGCAGCTGCGGAGCGGATCCGTGCCAAGCTGCTCGCGCAGCCGATGACTACGCCGCAAGGACCGCTGATGATTACAGCCAGCTTCGGCGTTGCCGCGGTGAAGACAAGCTCACATAACGGCACAGTCGATGCGGAAGCAGAAGAAGCTTGGTGGGATACTGAATTAAAGAAGGTATTAAAGCAGGCGGATCGCTCGCTATACGAAGCCAAACGCTCCGGTCGTAACACGATTCGGGTGTCGGATGAGGAGTAATACCAGCATAGACTTAGGATCAATTGAACCTTCATATGAAAAATAGCGGAATCTATGTGTATAATAGCTAATGGTTGTATAATGAATGCAATGCGAAATATCACATCTAAGGGGAGAAATCATATGTTATGGAATGAAATCACGACACTGGAAGAATGGGACCACATTCTGAAAAAATCCTCCGAACGCGGTCAAGTCATTTTGAAGCACAGCACGACATGCCCGGTTAGCGCCAACGCTTTGGCAGAGTTTGAATCTTATTTGAAAAAGACGCCAAACGGCGATGTGGATTACACCTTGGTCAAAGTCATCGAATCCCGTCCGGTTTCCAATAAAATCGCCGAGGATTTGAACGTGAAGCATGAATCGCCGCAAATCATCTACGTGAAGGACCAAGCGAAGTACTGGACGGCTTCCCATTGGGCGGTAACAACGGAGCACATCACAGCCGTTCTGGACTGAACAACAGCCTGCAAGTCGACGGAAAGCAAGGTGTTCATAATGAAAGATCTGGAAGAACTGACATCCATCGAGGCGATCGAACGATTTATTGAAGATCACACCTTCAGTTTTGTATATGTATCCCGGGAAGATTGCAGCGTATGCCATGCGATACTACCCAAACTTAGAGAACTGTTAACCCAGTTCCCGCGTATCTCGCTGGGCCGTATCCAGGCCGAAGCGGTAGGGGAAATCGCCTCGAAATTTTTGATATTCACCGCACCAGCGCTCCTCCTATTCGTAGAGGGCAAAGAGCTTGTAAGGGAAGATCGATTCGTACAGTTCGGGGAGTTAGAGCGAAAATTAAACCAAATCATGAATTTCGTTAACTAGGTCTCTTATTCATGCAATGAATGCATTAGGCGATATTCCAAAGTCTTCTGACTTATCGGAATATCGCCTTTTTGCGTTTATTTTGTGATGCTGCTTCATGAGATCCCTTCGGATGAAAGTTCGAATAATTGTCGAAAACCGGGACTTATTTGCATTCGAATATTACTAAAGTATTAAAAATCGACATGAAATAGCCGATCTATTAATAGTACAAAAGATGTAAGGTTATGGAACCATGTAGAGCCAATGCATCGTTGTTCCCCCGTTTCGCATAACAAGAGGTTTTCGAGAAATAACCCTTTACCAAAATCATAACGGAGGAAGAAATGCGCTTCTTTACATCTGAACAATTTTGAAAACGGTCAAGTATTACGAAAAATCCCTGAAATTTTCATTGTATCCAGGAAAGCAGGTGATGCGAAAAGTGAGTTAAAAGGGATCCCTGTTATATTTGAAAATACATATGAGTTATCAAAAGGAGAGACACCGAGTGAGTAAGCCAAAAACGTTCTCTAAAGGAATGCGTTTCAAAAACCTTAGCATTGTTACAAGAAACATGATATGGACGAGTCTCTATATCATGATCACGGGCGCCATCGTCATTGGTGCAAGCTTTTATATCCAGGACAATGTGCTGACCAAGCAGCTGCAATCCGATTCGGGGAAAATCATGGATACTTTGGTCAAGTCCGTATCCGTTCAAGATGCTGAAGCGGTTAAAGGTTCCACCGACCGGAATTCGGACATCCAGAAGAAGCTAACCGGCACGTTTGATGAGCTGTCCGTTACGTATCCTAACATCGCGCAAGGATATATTTTTGGACCTGAGCTGGAGGACGGCAACAAGACCTCGATTATCGCTATGCCTACGGCGGTGCTCGACATGTTTGCCGAAGAGAATTTGAATCTGGGCGACTTATACGAACAGCCGAAGATTCATGCCGACGCGGTCCGTGAAATGATGAAAACGAAAAAAATCGTCTATACCAAAGCGTATACAGACAATTACGGGACGTGGATCACCGTGCTGCATCCCTTCCAGAATTCGAACGGAGAAATTTTCGCTTACATGGGCATCGACGTGGATGCCAGCTTGATCGCCTCCGGGAAGCAGGAATTGCTCACCAACACGCTTTTTGCGCTGTTGATCACCCTGCTGATCGTATTGGCCCTGCAGTACTTCACGATTAGACGCACATTCGCCCCGATTCAGGCTTTAATGGGAGCGCTGGACAAGCTGAGCAAAGGCGATTTCACGGTCCAGTTAAAAGCAGGCGATGATGAACTCGGGCAGGTCAATGCCAAGTTCAATACGACGGTGAATCATATCAATGAGCTTGTTACCACAATCAAATCGGTATCGGAGCAATCTGCTGAGCAGTCCAAGTTCCTCTTCTCGGCCGTGGAAGTCAACAATAACAATTCTTCGGCGATTACCAAGAACATGGAGGAAATGTCCGAACGGGTCGCTGTGCAGAGCACTTCCATTACGGAAAGCGTGGTTTCGCTTGAGGAAATCTCATCCGGCGTATCGACGATTGCCGGCAATACATCGGATTTATCCGAAATATCCATCCAGATGAAGGCGCAGTCGGAACGGGGGAACCACAATGTGGAACAGGTGATTGAGCAGATGAATTCGATTGATCATTCGGTCAAAAATTCGGTGCATATCATCGAAAAGCTGCAGAACCGCTCCCATGAGATCGGACAGATCGTACAGGTTATTACCGAAATCGCTTCTCAGACGAATTTGTTATCGCTCAATGCAGGAATCGAGGCGGCCAGAGCGGGCGAAGAGGGCCGAGGTTTTGCCGTCGTTGCCAGCGAAGTGAAGAAGCTCTCGGAGGAATCGAGAAAATCGGCAGACCAAATCATTGAATTGGTTCGTTACATCCAGGATGAGACGGCATCCGCGGTAGAAGCCATCAGCGAAGGCGAACACAACGTCGTCAAGGGGATGGAGGTTGTCAAAGAAACCGGTGAGCTGTTCAAAGGCATGCTGGTGGCCACGGATACGGTAACCAGCCAAATTCAAGAGGTGTCTGCAGCAACCCAGCAGATGGTGGCCGAGACCGAACAGATCACCGCTGCGATTAAACAACTGGCTGAGCTCGCAGAGAAGAACTCTACCGTGTCGGGCGAGATCCGGATCAGTGCCCAGGAGCAGCAGGCTTCCTTCGCCAAAATCTTCGAATCTGCCGAGCAGATCAATCAGGTGTCCGCCGAACTGGAGGCCCTCGTAAACAGACTGCGAGTGTAAAGACGCCGGAATAGAAAAAGCATAGAAAAAGATGGAGCTGAAACCTTTGAATACTACGTTGATGATCGAACAAGGCAAAGAATATTGGTTGAATGAACTGCAGCTACCTTTACCGGGATTCTATCTGTACACCGATGGTCCAGCGCATCTTCAGCATCAAGATTTCGATCGCATGGCGATTCCCCTTCGTATCGAAACCGGTAAAATCCAGCGGTTCCGCGAAGCGTATAACATCAAGCCATGGATGCTGACAAGCTATGCGGTGTTTCTGTACCGCATGACGCACGATTCGGATTTGCTGATCGGCGTGAACAATGAGAAGGGCAATCTGCTTCCGCTAAGAGTGAGCATAAGCGAAAATGATTCATTCGCACGTTTGTATGAGCAAATTTCCGACAAGATGGAACAGATTGAAGCAAGCAGCCTTTCCCTTTCTGACATCGAAGGTTTTATCGGTCAGCCGCTCCATCTGCGGACGATTTACGGCCGGAACGGCAACGGCTATGCCTACGGTGAAAGCGGGCTGAACTGGGTGGTTCAGGAGGAGGAAAGGGATCAATGGACACTTTATGTTTCCTATGCCCAGCCATTGTTCAAAGAAGAAACGATTGAAAAATTCAGCAGGCACTTCGAGCTGCTTGCGGCAGCCGCTCTTGAGCATCAGGAGATGCCGGTTAGCCGTCTGCCTATGCTGACGGAAGAGGACCGGAATGCCTATGCAATCCTTAACGACACGAAGATGGAGCTTCCGGAAGATCCGACGCTTGTGGCGATGTTCGCTGCGGTTGTGGAGAAATATCCGAAGCGAATCGCATTATCTTCCGGCCAGGAGCAGATCACGTACGAACAGCTTGACAGGCAGTCGAACCAAATTTCCCATATGCTCATAGACAAGGGGCTGCGCAAAGGCCAGTTCGTCTCGATATTTATGAAGAGAAGCCTCGATACGATTATCAGCATGCTCGGCGTCCTCAAAGCCGGGGGAGCCTATATCCCGCTGGATCCTTCCCATCCGGAGGAACGAAATGCTTATATTATCGAGGACACGGCATCAAACATCATTCTGACGCATCCGGATTTCACGGCGAAACTGAATGGACTATTGGACCAAGTTCAAACCAAGCCGGAATATTTCTGTCTCGATGACCATGTCTATTCCTATCCGGCAGAAGCTTGCGGCGTGGGCGTGACAGGCGATGATCTGGCCTACATTATTTATACGTCCGGTTCTACAGGCAAACCGAAGGGCGCATTGATCGCCCATCAAGGCGTCGTGAATCTGGCACTGGCCAATCGGAAGAATTTGCAGATGAGTGAACAGGATATTATTCTTCAATATTCCACCTTCAGCTTTGATGCTTCCGTTTACGATATTTTCGGCTCACTGGCTTGCGGCTCTCGACTCCATCTCCTATCGGATGAGCAGCGCTTCTCCATAGACGCCTTTACGGAAGCGGTGGCAGACACCAACGCGACGCGCGTCGCAATATTGCCTACGGTGTTCTTCAATCAATTGGCAGCGTATTTGCCGATGGAGGACACACACAAATACCGTAACATTAAAACGATCGTGGTCGGAGGGGAAGCTTTGGCGGGAGAAACCGTTCGCATGTTCCGGAAGAAGCTTCCGATTCCAATCGTGAACCTTTACGGCCCTACCGAAACGACCGTCGTGGCAACAGGACATGTCGTGGATTATCCGATTTCGGAGGATCTGGCCACCGTGTATATCGGTACGCCTTTTGCCAACTATGAATTGTATATTGTAAACGAACATGATGAATTATGTCCGACTTGCGTAACGGGGGAATTGCTCATCTGCTCGGTAGGCGTAGCCAAGGGATATTTGAATCAGCCCGAGAAGACCAAGGAAGCCTTCATTCTGGATCCGATAACGCCCGAATCAGGCAAACAGTACTACCGTTCGGGCGACTTGGTGCGGTTGCTGCCGAACGGGCAGGTGGAATACCGGGGAAGAAAAGATTCACAGGTGAAAATCAGAGGCTTCCGGATTGAGATCGGGGAGATCGAGGACAATCTGGCAAAGCATGAATGCGTGAAGGATATCGCAGTCATTCCGAGAACGGATGAGGACGGAAGCAAAATGCTGGCGGCATTCTACACGTCCCATGACGGACAGGCCGCCCCCGCCAAGGAATTGGTACATTTCTTAAGCCGGAAAGTGCCGAGTTACATGGTTCCTAAATACATCTGTTTCGTGGAAGAAATGCCGTTGTCCCCGACGGGTAAAATAGACCGCAAGAAGCTGGCTATATACGACCTGTCGATGGAGGCGGAAGAGGATAACTCCCCATACGAAGCCCCGGTTAACGATACCCAACGGGATATCGCCGCAGCCTGGGAAAAAGCGTTGGGACAAACCCAAATCGGCATTCACGACGATTTCTTCGATATCGGCGGCTATTCGCTGAAAATCCTGGAGATTCTGGTCCTCCTTAAGCCTCGATATCCGCAGTTGAAGATCAATGATTTCTTTGTATTTCCAACCATAGCGAAACTAGCGGAGAGAGTTGCGGAATTAGGCAGCCAGGATATCCTCGTCGATCCATTGGTTGAACGGGATCTACCGATTCAGGATTTGGCGGAGTATCCGATTTCTTTCCCTATCAATCATGCTTCGGAACAAGCGGTGTATACCCAGCAGCATATTTTGCTAACCGGCGCAACGGGGTATTTGGGATCTCATTTGCTGCACGAACTGCTGTATCAATCCACCGCAACCGTATATTGCCTGGTTCGGCCGTCAAAGCTGATGGAGCCGTATGTCCGCCTGGAGCAGGTCATGACGGGATATTTTGGCGAAGACATCAAGTCTCGAATGGACAAGCGGGTGATCGCGATTCAGGGCGACTTGGAGCAGGAGTCTCTGGGGCTTGGGTCCGAAGACCTTGCCCTGATTGAAGAGCGCATCGATTCCATCATCCATTGCGGAGCCGAGGTGAAGCATTTCGGGGATGCCGGCTATTTTGCCCGAGTTAATGTTGAGAGCACGGACAGATTACTAGCTTTGGCCCAAAAGAAACCTAATACCCGCTTCCATTTTATATCTACGCTTGGCATTCCGGAGGACCTGGCGCTGGGCGGCCAATGGGAGGCGATCGTTGCCGGAGCGGGCTACGAGGAGTCTTCCATCGAGAATGTCTATACGAACAGCAAGCTGGAGGCCGAGAAGGTGGTCATCAAAGCCGGTAAAGAACGAGGCATTCCGGCAGCGGTATACCGGGTCGGCAATTTGTCCTGTCACTCCGAGAACGGAAGATTTCAGAAGAACATAGACAACAACGCGTTTTATCGCATGCTGAAAGCGATGGTGCTGTTGAAGAAAGCGCCAAGCGTGAAGTGGCAAGTGGATATTACGCCGATTAACTATGCGGGGGAAGCGATTGCTGCGCTGCTGCTTCAGCAAGAGACCGTCGGCCGAGTATTCCATATCTGCAATCCGGTTGCCATTCCTTACGAGGATATGGTGGAGCACTTTAAAGATTATGGATATGACATTTCCTTGATGGACTGGAAGGAATACGAGGCATGGTTATTGGATCCGCAGCAGCCGAAGAACAAGGAAGGCCTGGAGCTGGCCATGGCACAGTTTGAAGGCGACGGGGCGAAGAATTCCGTTTACCGGTACACTTGTCCGCAAACTTCAGAATTCCTCCGCTTCACGGGTGTGAAGTGCGCTTTGCCGGACAAGCCGTTTTTTGAAAAGATGCTGGATTATGCCGCTGGCATTGGATATTTCGTGAAGCCTGAGTAACGATATTCAGGTTAGCAGGCAAGAAACCGCGAATCGCTTTCGCGGTTTTTTTGCAATCTTTTGTGCGTATGGTACGGCAAGGCGGCAAAGATGTTTTTAGGGCTCGATTATGGTACGATCATACTGATTTAAGTCCATAATCACCAAATGAGGTGGCCCATGAATAACGAACAATGGAAGCAGGCAGAAACCGCGCTGGCTTGTATGGAAGTGATCAAGAACGGCACCAACGACCCGGTAACGATTGAAGGCGAATCGGATGATCTGCGCTGTGTCGGAATCGGCACGGATGCTGCGGTGTTCGTCTATGAACCTTTGCCGGCATATGCTTATAAATTGTATGCTGTGGAGGCGCTGCCCAAGAAGGAAGCGGAGATCAAGGTCTATCAAGAGTTGATGGGCAGTCCTTATTTTCCCGTATTTTATGGGACAGGCGAGCGTTATGTGGCGATCAGCCATGAATCCGGATTAACCTTGTACGATTGCTTGCTCTATGGTGTGCCCGTTCCTAGGCAGGTCATAGAGGATGTCGAAGCCGCACGCTCCTTCGTGCGTAGCAAGGGCTTGAACCCGCGGGACATTCATTTGAAGAATGTACTGCTGCAGGACGGCAGAGGGAAAGTGCTCGATGTATCCGAGTATGTTCAGGATGGCAACGACAAGCGATGGGAGCATCTCGTGTGGGCTTATGACAATGTATATCCGCTGCTTGAGGGCAAGAAGCTGCCGCTCTGGGTATTGGAAGCCGTGAAGAACGGATATTACCGTCTTGATCCGTCCAGCGTGAATATGCAGGAGTTCGCGGATCGGATTGGCAGATTATTTTTCAGAAAATAGCAGTTGAATCCATACGAAGATGGCAGGAGGGCTTGACCGAAGAGAGTCGGAATCTTCCTTATAATCCCCCTTAAGCATATGCTCCTGCTTTAGGGGGATTTTTACTTAGAACATACTCCAGTCCATCTCCCGGGACAAGGTTTGCAGGAGATGCACGCCGGCATAACTGTTCCCTTTATCATTCAGTGCCGGGCCTACCACGCCGATCCCGTAGCGTCCCGGTACTAATGTTAATATGCCCCCTGAAACGCCGCTTTTGGCCGGCAATCCTACCTGAATGGCAAATTCGCCCGACGCGTTGTACATCCCGCATGTCGTCATAAACGTCTTGGCGATTTGAACATACCTGCGAGGAATGAGCGTTTTGCCGGTTAGCGGATCCAAACCGCTGCAGGCCAGGACTAACCCCATTCGGGCTAAATCGGCACAATCCACAACAATGGAGCAGTGCCTGAAGTATACCTCCAACACCTCTTCAACATCTCCGCTGAGAACCCCGTTTTCTTTCAAAAAGAACGCTATGGAACGATTTAAATTCCCGGTATCCGATTCCGAGCGGTAAACGCCCATATCATAATCCAAGTCGGCGTTCCCGGATAGCTCTTTAAGAAACTGAAGAATTCTGCCTGACTTCTCGTACGGGCTGTTTCCGTTAATCAAGGAAGAAACGGTAATCGCGCCTGCATTAATCATCGGATTGAAGGGAATGCCGGGCCGAACCAGCTCCAGCTTCAGCATGGAATTGAAGTTGTCTCCGGTCGGCTCCATGCCAACCTTGCCAAAAACGGTTTCCTCTCCGTTGTCCATCAGTGCCAGGAGCAGCGTGAATACCTTGGAGATGCTTTGCATCGTAAAGCGAAGCCCGCAATCCCCGGCTGTGACGGATTCTCCCTGAGCGCTTAGAAGGGTAATGCCCAAGGCATCATGTGGAGCTTTGGACAGTTCGGGAATGTAAGAGGCGACTTTGCCTCTGTCTGAGCATGGCGAGCTTGCTTTCAGCCAGCCCGGCAGTCGCTGCCGGATGGTTTCGAGGTCGGGAGATGTCATCGTTTATACCCCTCCATGGATGCTCGTTGATGAGTCCGAGTCGTTAGTGCTGTTTTGTTAAGCTTTATGTAAGGTTCGTATAAAAATCGTGTAAGGTTCGCCTTCTATAATTACATCTGTGTTTAACAAACGACGACTTGAAGGAGAAGCCATATGACAACCATATTACAGGCAAAACATGTAGAAAAAACATTCGGCATCCAAGGAAATTCATATACGGCATTGCAAGATATCAATCTTGAGATTCAGGAAGGCGAGTTTGTCGGCATTATGGGACCCTCCGGGGCGGGCAAATCGACGCTGCTGAATATCTTCTCGACGATCGATACACCGACGGCAGGCGATATTACCATTGCCGGGCAACATATCCTGTCGATGAATGAGGAACAGTTATCCGATTTTCGCCGGAATCAGCTTGGATTCATATTTCAGGACTACAACCTGCTGGATACCCTGACCGTCAAAGAAAATATAGTGCTGCCGCTGGCATTGTCCAAGGTGCCTGCCGCGGAGATTGAGAAGCGGGTTAACGAAATCGCCGACACGTTCGGCATTCGCGACATCTTAGGCAAATATCCTTATCACATCTCGGGCGGCCAGAAGCAGCGTACCGCTGCCTCGCGCGCCATCGTTGCCCATCCTAGCCTGATCCTGGCGGACGAGCCGACAGGGGCGCTGGATTCCAAGTCGGCGGCCAGCCTGCTGCAAAGCTTAAAGAAACTCAATGAGTATCATTATTCCACCATCCTGATGGTCACTCACGATGCCTATGCGGCAAGCTTCTGCAAACGCGTCATTTTCATAAAAGACGGTCGGCTGTATCAGGAGCTTCATCGAGAAGACCAATTGCGCAAGGTGTTTTTTGATCAAATACTCGAAGTGCTGGCCGCGCTTGGGGGTGAGCATGATGACACTGTTTAGCATTGCCAGAAAAAACATCCGCAAAAATCTCGCGAATTACTTTTTGTATTTCGCCTCGATGATATTTAGTATCGTCATTTACTTCACTTTTGTTTCATTGAAATATGATACGGCGATACAGTCCGCTGCGGAGGGGTCGACCAAAATCAGTTCGGCCTTTAGCGCCGCCGCCGTCGTGCTGATCATATTCGTGGCTGTTTTCATCTGGTATTCCAACTCGTTCTTTACCCGCAAACGCAAGAAAGAAGTCGGACTATATTCGCTGCTCGGCGTGAGGAAGAAACAGATCGGGCTGATGTTATTTTATGAAAACTTTCTGATGGGCGTGCTGGCTTTGTTGGCCGGGATTGCCCTCGGTTCCGTGCTCGCCAGATTTTTCGTTTCCCTGTTAATGAAGGTGATGGGTTACGACGCGATAGCAAGCTTTTCGATATCCCCCGAGGCCATCATCAACACAACCATCGTGTTCATGATCATAACGCTAATTACATCGTTGCAGGGGTACCGATTGATCTACCGGTTCAAATTGATCGAATTGTTTCATGCGGATCAGGAGGGAGAGCAGGAACCGAAGGCTTCATGGATTACCGCCTTATTGTCGCTGGTATTCGTTGGCACCGGTTACTGGCTGGCCCTGCAGAATTTGCTGCAATCCAAGGTCTGGGCAGCGATGGGATTCATGCTAACGCCGCTCGTCATTCTCATGACGGTGATTATCGGTACGTATCTGCTATTCAGTACCCTGACCGTAACCTTGTTGAAATTATCCAGAAATAACAAGAACAGATTTTGGAACGGGATGAACATCATCAGCATCTCCCAGCTCCTATATCGCATCAAAGGCAATGCGCGTACGCTAACCATCATCGCGGTGCTCAGCGCAACGACGCTAACCGCCGTCGGAACGGCTTACAGCTTTTATTACAGCAATGCAAGCAATGCCTCGCTAGCAAACCCGAACAGCATGACGTTTATTAACGGCGATGGCGGGACAACCAAGCGAATCGACGAGCTGATCGCTTCCTCATCGGACCACGAGCTGTTGTACCATGCAAAAGTGCCTGTCCTTGAATTGGATGCCGATGTCAGCGGACTTGATGCGGCATTCTCGCATGACATGCAGACCTACAGCGCCATATCCAATCAGGATTTTAACGAGCTGGCGAAGTTGCAGGGCCGCAAGGAAGCCATGGAATTGAAGGGTGATGAGGCTGCTGTGCTGGACCCGGCTTATTACGAAGGCATATCGCCGGCATATGTGGGCTCGAAGGTGAAGCTTACGCAGAACGAACAGGAGCATGATATAACGTTTAAGGAATTGAAGAAATTCAGTGTGCTGAACATGGGGACGGTGTACTCCACCATCGTCTTAAGCGATGAGTTATTTGAGAAGTTGGAGAAGGAGACAAAGTCATACAGCCTGGAAGCATACGGCATATCGAATCAGGACCAAGCGAAGCAGTTAACGGAGCAAATTGAGGGCGTCCTGCCGGAAAGCGCGGCATTCGCCAGCTATTATCAGGATTATGCAAGAGGAATGGAATCGTCGGGCCTGTTGATATTTATGGGAGGATTCCTGGGGCTCGTGTTCCTTACGGCGACGGGCAGCATCATATATTTCAAGCAATTAACCGAAGCCAACTCGGACAAGGCAAGGTACCGGATATTAAGTAAAATCGGCGTAAACAAACGCGAGGTCAGAAAGACCATCGCCCAGCAGGTTTTGTTTATCTTCGCGCTGCCGCTCATCGCCGGCATCGCTCACTGCTCGGTAGCATTGATAGCCTTGTCCAGGCTTCTAAACATGAATCTGGTGATACCGGTCGTGATCTGTATGGGCGTGTATACTTGCATCTATCTCATCTACTATGTGGTAACCGTGAATGCCTACTACAGAATCGTAACGAATAACAAATAGATTTATTAACAAGGGGAGAGTAACCATGAAAAAAACAATGATCTTCGGCGGCGTTTTAGCCGTCCTCCTAATCGGATTTATCATCTTCATTCAGAACGTGAACTTAAACCGCCTCGGTACGGATCAATATTTTGTGCAGGTTCAAGAAGGTACACGGGTAGAGGATAAATCGGATAACGGAGAAAAATACGTTTACTATGAATACAACCTGGAGGGCTTTGATAAAGAGGGAGCGGCAAAAACATTGACCTTTACAGCGCAGAAAGAGCTGCGTAAGGAAGCTTACTTGCGTGTCTATGTCAAAAAAACAGGCGTCAGCTCCTATCAAGAGGTACAGGCCAGTGAGCTGCCGGGACCAGCCAAGCTGAAGCTTGAAACATTAGGGAAATAAGGATCATATCTAAGGGGGATAACATGATGAATTCATGGAAAAGTAGAACAGCGAATTTGACCAAAAAAACGATTATCGGCTCGCTCGCATTGACTTTGGCGGCGGGCCCGGTCATCGGACCGAGAAGTACGGCGGCCACAGCTGCGCCAGCTTCAACGATTTCACCAATCGTCGTGGATATGGAAGCGCAAGCACCGATTCATTACGATATTCAGGCCAGGCTGAACGAGAAGGACATGACCATGCAGGGGAGCAGCAGGATCACCTATCGAAACACCAGCCAAGATACGCTGAGTGAGCTGGTGTTCCATACATATGCCGATGCTAACCGTTCGGCTTCAACCCAGACGTCCATGTTTAAACGATCGAACGAAGAAATCAGCAAGAACCATCCGGATAAGAAACCGGAGGATTTTCTTGGCGGCATTGATATCGAGAGTGTGACCGCCAGCGGTCAAGCTCTTGATTTCAGCAATAAAGAACAGGCTTTGACTGTCCAATTGAAGCAGCCCTTGCGACCTGGCGGATCGATCACGGTACAATTGGATTTTTCTCTGAAGATTCCGTATGGCTCGCAGCGCTTATCGTATTATCAAGATATGATTAACGGGGCGCACTGGTATCCCGTGATGTCGGTCTATGACGAGCACAAGCATCAATGGAACGCGGCTCCTTACAGCACAACGTTCGAAACGGATTATTATACTTCCGCCGACTATGACGTCCAGTTCAATGTTCCCGACTCCTATGAGGTAGCCATGCCAGGCACGATAACGTCAAGGGAGGTGGGGAACGGACGCAAAGTCGTATCCGCCGCGGCGGAAAATACGAGGGAGTTCGTTTTCTTTGCCAGCCCGAATTTCAAAGTGGACAGCGTTACCCGTGACAGCCTGACAATCGAATATTTTTATTTGGACAACGAGCCGGATAAAAAGCAGATCATTGACCGGTATATTGATCAAGCATTTAAGGCCATTCAATTTTTCGGTGATAAATATGGCGCTTATCCTTATCCCGATTTCCGAATCGTTGAGACGTACGTGGAGGGCGTAGCTATCGAATATTCGAGGGTCATTCAAATGGGACAGGTTCAAGGCCAGGCTGATCCTGCTCAGGATACGGTATTCGTCCATGAAATCGCCCATCAGTGGTTCCACTCGTTAATCGGGAACGATTCGGAGGCGGCATCGTTCCTCGACGAAGGATTTGCCGATTTTTCCAGAGTGTATTTTGCCGAGAAGCAGGGGGATAAACTGAATGGTTTTACATCCATTCGATTTGACGATACTTCGCTGAAGCTTCCCATTGCGTCGACCAACGACGAGGTGGGGGATATGGCCAGTCCGGTTTATTACGATAAAGGCCGGCAAGCGATTTACCAATTGTACCGTTCCGTTGGCGAAGAGAAGTTTGACCACTTGATGAGGGAATATTTCAAACGTTATGTCTACAAAAATGCTACGATTGAGGGACTGCTCCAAACGATAGACGACGTGCTCGGAAAAGAGGCGCGAAACGAAATGTCAGCCGCACTATATCAACCGGGTTTTGTGCTAAAGCCAGAATATCAGCTGACAGAGGAAGAGAAAACCGCCTATATGCATGACCAGTTTCAATTGCTGTATCAATCGGCCTTAACCCAAATTCCAGATTTGCCCTACGAAACGATGAGCCGTATCATGGATAAGGCCCTTCAGGGAGAGCCGCTATCGATCGTTCTGAGCGATCAAGTAAGCAGACGAACACGCAAACAGCAAGAAACCATGGTGAGCCAGCTTGCGGCGTTTCTTGATTTAAGCGGCGTGAAGTATGACATTATTCGGGATCGTAAGATTTTGAAAGAGAAGTTAAAGAATGAACTGGGGACAAGCAATTTGATCCTGATTGGAAACGGTAAATCGAACGGGGTGATACAGGCGCTCAAATCCGGCATTATCGAGCGGGCGAACAAAATGGGCTTTGCCTGGAAGAATTCCATGAATCAACCGACTACAGCCGGGGCTTATGTGATCAAGCATCCATTCAATCAGAATCGTTTGATGCTCCATTATTTCTGGAACGGTGAACAGGTAACAGATGAGGCCATGGAGACGTATATGGCAAAAATGCAGGAATCCATCGGATTCACCAGCGCCTATTATCAGTACTATGTGTTGGACAAGACGGGGAAGGTGTTGTTAGATAAACATGTGGAGAATCCGCTGTCGAAGTTTTTTGCGGTGGAGTAAGTACCGAGATCATAACGAGTGCAAGCAGCCAGGCGTAGGTGAATAGCAGCTTGCCAAGTGGGAAAGATGGTTGTTATAGCAAGGGGGGAAACCAAATGGCGTTTGATCAAAGGGTACTAGTGGTTGATGATGAAGCTGATATTGTCAGGCTGCTTCAAACCGTGCTGGTCAAGGAGGGCATCGATCAGGTGTACACCGCAGCTACGGCAGAGGAAGCATGGATTGAATTTCAGCAGCGCCAGCCCGATATCGTTATCCTGGATATCATGCTTCCCGACGGAGAAGGCTACGAGGTGTGCAAGAAAATCCGCAGCGTCTCTAATGTTCCGATATTTTTCCTGTCCGCCAAGACGGAGGAGATCGATAAAATCCTGGGTTTTGCCATGGGCGGGGACGATTACATTACGAAGCCATTCAGCCCAAAAGAAGTGGCTTACCGGATTAAAGCCCGATTTCGCAGACCGGAAATGCCTCAGCAAGAGGACAAGCCGAATCGTCTAATTCAGGTAGGACCATTTGAATTAGATGAAGAAAAGATCGAACTGAAGAAGAACGGCAAGGTTATTCCGCTGAAACCGAAGGAGCTTGGACTGCTGACACTGATGCTCAAGCACCCGGGCCAGATCATGAGCAAGGAAAGTTTATATGATCAGGTGTGGGGCGAGGAATTTTTCGGCTTCGATAATACCGTGATGGTGCATATCCGAAGACTGCGGGAGAAAATCGAGGAGGATCCCTCCAATCCGCGTTATCTGCTGACGGTAAAAGGCCTTGGGTATAAGCTTGCGGTAGAGGAAGAATAGGGCATGAGGTGGAAGCTTACCGGCAGGTACCTATTCTCCGTTGTGCTGATTGTTGTCATCGTGATTATCATGAATATCATCGTTGTCATCGGTTTGTTTGTTGTGCAATCGATGAATGAGGATTTCTTGACCAACGGCAGTCAAACCTCCGCAGAGACGATTTCCAGATCCTTCGAGGAGTTTATCGTGATTTCCGAATCCGGTGCTTCCGTGAGCGAGAAGGGTAAGGACATTCTGAAGAAGAATGAGGCCTGGCTTCAGGTTTTGGATGAGGATGGCAGGGAAATATACCGTTATCGGGCTCCCGAAGGAGCGAAAACGAAATACACTCCCATGGATATCGTGCAAATTTATAAGTACTTTGAGAAGGACGTGCTATCAACCGTCTTTGTCGGCGAGAAAACATACTCCGATCATCGTTTCAGTTACTTGGTTGGCTTCACTTCTCCGTACTTGGAGCGGCATGTGCTCACGACCGACACTCGAAATTTTGTACAAGCGTTCAAGGTCTTTAGCTTGACCATCATCATCGTTGACGGCTTCATCGCCTTATGTATCGCTTATATCTTCAGCAAGCGGCTGACCCAACCCATGTTTATGCTGATCGACAGCATAAAGCGGCTGGCGAATCGTAATTATCACGTCTATCACCAGCCTAAAGGGGTGTACAAGGAGGTGTTTGCCAACATCAATCTTTTATCCCAAGAGCTGAAAGCAAGCGAGAAAGAAAGAAAAAAATTGGACGCGATGAGGGAAGAGTGGATCGGCAATATCTCGCATGACATCAAAACGCCCCTTGCTTCGATTCAAGGCTATGCCGAAATGATAAAGGATCCGGAGTACCAGTTCTCTCAAGACGAAATAAGGGATTATGCCGGGATCATTGAACGTAAATCCATCTATTTACGAGACGTGATTGAGGATTTGAATCTGTCGACTCGCTTGAGGAACAAAGAGCTGATGCTGAATAAGAAACATATAAACATCGTTAGCCTGGTCCGCAATGCCGTGATCGACACCTTGAACAATCCAAGTTATTCCAATCGGGACATTGACTTTGGCAGCAGTCATGAAGTCATTAAAGTCGAGGTTGACGATATCCTGATCCGCAGGGCGATCAGCAACCTGATTTACAATGCAATCGTTCATAACCGCGAGGATGTTGCAATCAAGGTTCAGGTCGAGAAGAACGAAGATCATATTCTTATTCGGGTGGAGGACAATGGAAAAGGCATTAAACAGGAAGAACTTGGGAGAATATTCGACCGTTATTTCCGAGGGACGAATACGGGAGAACTCCATAAGGGATCGGGGCTTGGCATGGCTATTACGCATGATATCGTCATCGCCCATGGCGGAGAGATCGAGATTCGCAGCGAGGTTGGCCAAGGCACGATAGCGGAAATCAAGCTCCGCCCAGCATAGAGACAAGAGGTTATTTCTGCCATGATCACGGAGTAATCATAGCGCAAGCTGGATACACTACCGTAAAAAGGAGTGTATCACTTATGAAACTGCTTGTTAAGTTATTGGTGCATGGGGTTATGATAACGGCTCTGTTGGTTTCCCTAACCGATGCTTCGTTCATCGGGGCCCTATTGACGGCAGTGGGGATCGCCATCGTTGCTTACTTGGTAGGGGATTTATATATTCTGCCTCGCACCCGCAATATGATCGCCACGATAGCGGATGCCGGCTTGGTATTTGTCATGCTGTGGATCATCGGCGCCGCTGCCAACTGGACCATCGATTTCTCGGAGATTCTGCTGCTGGCGGTACTTGCGGGGGCCTTTGAGTATTTCTTTCATAGCTGGATCAGGGGCGAGCATCTTCTAAACAAAAAACAGCGAGCCTCGTAACTGCACATCGCATAATGAATACGGCCTTGCGATCCTATAAGCAATATCACTTTAGCCTGAGTAATCAGGCTTTTTTTATTCTCTGAGTCTTGGTCCAGCTGCCATGGCATTGTGACAAATATTATTTCTTAATTAGAGAAGAGGGAATAGATTCGATGTAGGTGACCTTCGAATATTAAGAGAATTGAGGTATGTTAGGAGATGGTCAATATCAAAGGGAAGCGATCCAATACATTGATTGGCCTTCAAGCATTCTTGGCGATCGGCGCGTTGGCAGGGGGAACCATGCTTATAACGGCTCCTAGTGGTGAACTCATTGGGATGCCCAGCTCATTATTGCAGGACTCTTTCTTTCCTGATTATTTAATTCCAGGCATTCTTTTATTCTGCGTGTTTGGCATCCTGCCTGTGATCACGGCTTCCGGACTGATTCTAAGGTGGGAGTGGAACGCAGCCCAAAGATTCAATATATTCAAAGATAAGCATTGGTCCTGGACCTTTTCTTTATATTCGGGCTTTGAGTTAATCATCTGGATTATGGTTCAGGTGTATATCCTGGATTCCGTTTCCTTCATACACCTGGTTTATGCCATGCTTGGTTTGATGATCCAGATGGCCACGATACTACCATCCGTACAAGCAAAATATACGTTGCAGTGAAGAGAGTAATTCACATCGGCTGAAACGTCAATGAAATAACCCCATCGCTCCATTATGAGCAATGGGGTTATGTTCTTTCTCATACATTTTACGGCTTCGCGCTTTTCCAATACGCATAAGCATGCACGACGCTGCCGGTAAAGGAAGGTGAATCCTTTAATAAAGCAGGCAGCTTGGCAAGCTCTTCTTCCATGTAGGCGGCACCTTCTTCGTGGAAGGTGATATGATCGCCTTCATGACTGGCTTTGATTTCTACCGATATCTTGATGGGCTTGCCCAGCTCATCGGCAAATGCAATCTCTTCCTTGGAAACCCCGACGATGCCGTTGGATCCCTCCGCTACATCCCGGAAGGCCATGAGGGAAACATGGTCCATACGATTGATCATCCACTTGCTGAGCGACATGTCTTCTCCAGTGACCTTGTATTTATCCAGCCACACGGCCATATCCATGCTGGCTTCCAATGAAGAATCCTTTTTCAATTCCGTAACGAATGCATCCAGATTCGCGGTCCATTCTGAAATAACCTGCTGCGAATCCTCTTTCCATGCCGGCAGCACGTAGGGCTCAATGTCCAGGTGAATGCCATGGAAACGCTCATCGCCTTCAACGGCGCGATTGTAGTTCTTCACATAATTGACGAGCCGCATCATTCTCGGCCGGTTCTCCTCAAGGGCCCATATCGGATGTCCGCCCATGGCATGAACCTCGATTCCTGCCGCAGCCGCTTGTTTAACAAACGACGAGTACGAGCTGTACGGCTGCTCCAGATCAAGGCGTACATACAGCCAGTTCAATTTCTTCTCTTTGGCAAAATCAAGAATTTCCTGACTGTTTTGAACGACTTCATGGGCTTCCCATATATAAGTGCCTCTTACCATAGGATCCCGCGTCACTGGATCCGCATCCGGCACGCGGTCGCCTTCACCGGGTTCTGGAACTGGATTTGGCTCCGGGACCGGTGATGGGGAAATGGGATCCGTGCTTCCAGGGGGAACGATCTCATCAGAAGACATGCTTTGCCAGTTGCGAATATCGTGGATTGCGACACCGGCAAAGGATGGATAAGAACCGAGCGCACTGGAGAGATGATCCAATTTCTGATTCAACTTGTCCTTCCCGTGTCCATAAAAGGTGGTGTAAGACTCGCCTGGCATCTCCTTGGTATTAACTCCGATCAGAATTTGTTTCCCAAGCCTGTCAGCAAGCTCAAGCTCAGACCGCGTCAAGTCCAGAATCCCGTGCTCGGATTCCACTTCATTCCGGTATGCCATGACGGTAACATGGTCAAACGCACCGATCAGCCATTCATTAAGACCGGTTCCATCCGCCAAGGCGTATTGGTCAAACCAGAAAGGAATATCGATTCCGAGCTCCAGCCCCTTTCCGGAAGCTAGGCTCAGGAACGCTTTAAGATTTTGTACCCAGGTGGTGATGATTTGGCCCTGTTCAGTTTCCCAATTGGCAAGCACATATGGTTCTACATCCAGATGAATCCCGTCGAATCGGGCACCTGCAGCAACCTTCCCGTTATAGTCGATTACCCAATCAGCGAGACCGAGCATATCATCGAGATGCTCGGTGAGCGCCCATCTGGGGTCTCCGCCCAAGGCATGGACTGCGATTTGGTCCTCATGCGCTCGCTCTATAAACGCCTCGTAAATGTCCGACGACAGCTGGCGATCGATCTGCAAGTAGATCAGATTAATGCCCTCTTCGCGGGAAAAATCAAGCAGCTCTGCGCCGCCATCCCGTATCAGGTCCGTCTGCCATATCCAAGTCGCTTTTTTTGAATTATTTTCGCCGTAAGCCGGGGTATGCAGCCCCACCAGAAGCATGACAACCAAGAGGCTAGCAAGCTTCTGGTAACCTTTCACTTTCATGTTTTCCCTCCGTTTCTCTGCGAGAACTCCACGTATTCTCTGTTTAGTAAACGGGGTTATTATAGCATTGATAGTTCAAAAAAAGATGAGCCCAAGTTCTTACAGGACATTATAGACCCGAATGAATCGAACGGGTGATCGGTATAAAAGGAACTATATGATAAATGGAATAAAATAACTAAATGACATAAATAATATGAATATGAACAAGAATAAGGCTAAAAGCTTAGGAAGATAGTTGCGTTTTTGGCGCTTGGTTGGTCCAGTGTCACTGTTTTGGGAAAGATCAGCATTATATATAATAGCTGCGATCCAGAATGGGAGTGCTGTGTCTTCACGACTAGTAATTTAAGGCAGTGGGTACGCGTGAGCGATATAAGCATTACGAACTTAATCGGACATCAGGATGCAGCAAGCAGCTGCGAACCGTATAAAGGCAGGAAATCACGTCCATCCTAGAACTAAAATGTGAAGGTGGGCGTTAACATGATTAATTTGGAATCGCGACTGGAGAATATGGAGGACCGTTTCGTAAACATCGATACTTATCTATGCAAACACGATTTTACGTTAGCCAGCAATTGGGATTACAAGCATGGCTATTTGGATAGGCGATTGGATCAGGAGCGGATGGTGTGGCTTCGCATTCCCTTTCACGTAACCAAGGGCAGCTTGGATGGCGAATGCGGCGGATGCCATGCAACGATCAAGCTTGGCCGACCATTTGTCTTCAGGCATATATATAATAAGGGGACCGATAAGCATGCGAGACCACGTTTATTGGGAGCTCTCTTCGATCAATTCCAGTCGCCGATCGACCCTGACGCCTCGGTGGACGATATGTGGGTTGAACAAGCCAGAAAAGTCTTGGACGAGGTGGAGACGGGGTATTTGCATTAACATTAAGATATCCAAAGAGATTCGGACGCTGGGTCTCTTTTGGAACATCTGCAATATAATGAAGCAAGGGGCTCTGATGCATGCTGCATGCGAAGGGCTCTTTTTTTTGTCCAGTGCAAGGATATACAGGAATTAAAGATCATCCTTTGAAAACCTTAGAACTTTTTTGAAGAAGGCTCAAATGATAAAGCATCCTGATATAGTAGGATTGACTGAATATGCGGCCCCGCATTGATGAATAAATAAACGAAGAAGGTGATTTCACCCATGAATAAAAGAGCTTTATTTAATGATGGATGGACGTTTGCAAAAAGCAGTTTGGACGTTGAAGATTCGGAGAATTTACAATTTCAGCCCGTTGATCTTCCTCATGATTGGCTCATTCATAACACGGAGGATTTATACGAGAACAGCATTGGCTGGTACCGGAAGAAATGGTTGTGGAATAATGACGGCGGTCAGGTCTTCCTCTGTTTTGACGGTGTGTACATGGATTCTTCCGTCTATGTCAATGGTCGTCCTATGGGCGAATGGAAGTATGGCTATTCTTCCTTTGAACACGAGATCACGGATGCGCTCCGGGACGGTGAGAATGTCATCGTCGTAAAGGTTGTGCATCAAAGCCCGAACAGCCGATGGTACTCCGGGGCAGGCATTTATCGGAATGTATGGTTAAAGACAAGGGAATCCAACCACATCATCACGGACGGCGTTTATATAGCGACTAAGCATCAGGAAGATGGATGGCTGGTTGAAGTCGAGACGGAAATGAAGATCGTGGATGATGTGCTGATCAAGCATGTGATTTTGAAGGATGGGCAGATCATCTCCGAGACTTCAGAGCGGGTCGACGCCAATCACACGGGCAGCAGTGCAGGCAGCATCATCAATACGCAAACATTAGCTGTCAAGGATCCGCTGCTCTGGAGTCCGGAAGAACCTAACTTGTATCAATTGGTGACCGAAATGAAGCTGAGCGGAACCAAGCGTTCCACAGTTTCGCAGCATACTATCTTGGAAGCCGTCACTCATAATGTGGGATTCCGACACATTCGGCTGGATCCTCATCAAGGGCTCCTGCTGAACGGCAGCAAATTCAAATTGAACGGCGTATGCGAGCATCATGATCTCGGCGCTTTGGGAGCAGCCTTTAACAAAACCGCCTTGGCGAGAAGGTTTAAGATTCTGAAGGAAATGGGGGTTAACGCGATTCGCACCGCCCATAATATGCCGGCTAAGGAGCTGATGGAGCTTGCGGATGAAATGGGGCTGCTGATTGTATCGGAAGCCTTCGATATGTGGGAGCGGCCGAAGACGCCTTATGATTATGCCAGGTTCTTTCGGGAATGGGTTCAGCGTGACGTGAAGAGCTGGGTTAAACGGGACCGCAACCATCCGAGCCTTATCATGTGGAGCATCGGGAATGAGATATATGATACCCATGCCGATGAGAAGGGGCAGGACATCACAAGAATGCTGATGGATGAGGTTTATGCATACGATCCTAAGCAAAATGCAAGGGTTACCATCGGATCGAATTATATGCCTTGGGAGAACGCACAGCAATGCGCCGATATCGTCAAGGTAGCAGGATATAACTATGCCGAGAAATATTACGAGAACCATCACCGGGAACATCCGGATTGGATCATATATGGTAGTGAGACCGCGTCAATTGTACAAAGCAGAGGCATCTACCATTTCCCGTTCGATAAATCCATCCTGGCCGATGATGACGAGCAGTGCTCCTCCCTCGGCAACAGCTCGACGAGCTGGGGAGCGAAATCGGCGGAGGCATGCATTCTGGCTGAACGGGATATGCCCTTCTCGCTAGGTCAATTCATATGGACCGGGTTCGATTATATTGGAGAGCCTACGCCGTACCATACTAAAAACTCCTATTTCGGACAGATTGATACGGCAACCTTTAAGAAGGACTCCTATTATATCTATCAAGCTGCTTGGACGGATTACAAAACGAAGCCCATGGTGCATCTGCTGCCCTATTGGGATTTCAATGACGGTCAGATGATAGATGTTCGCATCTGCTCCAATGCGCCAAAAGTAGAATTACGGCTCAATGGGGAAACCGTGGGTACGCATGACATTGACCATGCACGAGGAAGAGAACTGGTTGGGTGGTGGAAGATTCCTTACGTCAAAGGCGAATTGAAAGCGATCGCTTATGACGAAACAGGCCGTATCGTAGCCACGGATGCAAGACAATCGTTTGGCGATGCCAGGCGGATCGTTTTGCGCCCGGATAAAGAAGAGCTAAGGGCCGATGGAACAGATCTCATCTTCGTTGAGATCACGATGGAAGATGAGGATGGGCATTCCGTCGAGAATGCCAATAACCGGGTGGAGGTCCATGTCACGGGTGCGGGGCGGCTGCTGGGTCTCGATAATGGGGACAGCACGGATTACGATCCGTACAAAGGCCTAAGCAGAAGACTGTTCAGCGGCAAGCTGATGGCGATCATCGGAGCGACATTGGAGCCCGGCGGAATCGGGATCGAGGTGTCCTCCACAGGTATGGAGCGTCAATCCCTTCATTTGACTTCCATACCCGTACAGGATGATGTGACGCAAGGAATATCCGCAAGCATGAGGAATGAGGAGGGCCCATGCCTGACAGGAAGCAGGGACGAGATTCCGCTTCGCAAGATTGAGCTGATCAGCGAAAAGGGTCAGGTCTTTGATCCGGCGAATCGACAAATGACAGTTCGGGCCATGTTGCATCCACTGACAGCTTCTTATCAGGAAGTCGAATGGGCCGTCGTAAACGATGCCGGCATCGAATCCAATATTGCGAGCGTCGAGGCCAATGGCCATGCTGCCATCGTAACAGCCCTTGGCGATGGAGAATTTCGATTAAGATGCACGAGCCGGAACGGGACAGGTAAAACCCGGCTCATCTCCCAGCTTGAATTTAAGGTCGACGGTTTGGGTGCAGCATACAAGGATCCATACTCCTTCATATCTGCAGGATTATATGATTACAGTCAAGGTGAAGTTGGGAACGGAAACGAAAGAGGCGTAGCCACGAGCAGAGACGGCGAGACGCAGGTCGGGTTCCGGGACATCGATTTTGGCCCCCGTGGCTCCGATACGATCACGATTCCGATATTTGCTCTTTCAAGCGAAGCGTACGCTTTGCAAATCTGGGAGGGCATGCCTGGCGAAGAGGGCAGCTCCCTGCTGGCCGATTGCATTTATCAGAAGGAGTCCAAATGGAACGTGTATCAGGAAGAAACCTACCGATTGTCCAAGAAGCTGCGCGGCATTACGTCGATTTGCTTTGTCCTTCGCCAGAAGGTGCACATTAAAGGGTTTTATTTTCAACCGGGGAATCGAGCCTTTGAGCCCAACTTTGCCGCGGATTGCGACCGGATTTACGGGGATACCTTTACGATAGTGGACAACAGGTTTGTTCAAGGGATAGGAAATAACGTCTCCCTCGAGTTTGACGAGATGGATTTTTCAGCCGACGGTGCATCGAAACTGGTGGTGTACGGCAGATCCGCCTTGGATAAAAATACGATTCATATTCGGTTTGCGCATCTGGATGGCGAAAGCAACCGGCTGGTCGAATTTAGGCAAGCCGACGAATATGAAGAGCAAGTATTCGATCTGGAGCCAGTGGCCGGCAAACAGAAGGTGACGTTCATCTTCCTGCCGGGAAGCCAGTTTGATTTTGGCTGGTTCCGATTTGTGCGAACAGATTCCTAATTTGCGAGATAAACCAAGCTGCCGACCGACTCGGCAGCTTGGTTTCGTTATGTAGGATGTAAGGGATCTCCGAACAGGCGCGTAGGAATTTAATTAACCCTGCGGTATAATTTGAAATGACATCATATTTGGATTGAAGGGACCGTGATAGACATGAAGCAAACCCATAAACCGAGGAACAAAAGATGGATCAGGCCATTCATTTGGATATTGTCCATCTTGGCCATCATAATCATCGCAGGACTTGCCATACTGGACTCACTTACTTACGAGCCGCTGGATGAAGCGAAAGCGGTATTTCAAAGCGACACGAGGGTGGCGGTTGAACGCATTCAAGACGGCTATCGCTTCGAGCCTGTAGAAGGGCAGATGATTCAGCCCGACATTATTTTTTATCCGGGCGGATTGGTGGAGCCCGAAAGTTACGCGCCTTTTGCCAAGAGAATGGCAGAGAAAGGGCATCGCGTTTATGTTGCCTCCATGCCACTGAATCTCGCCATATTCGGACAGAACAAGGCGGATTCCTTCATAGCGGAGCATCCAGACAACCGATATGTCATCGGCGGACATTCCTTAGGCGGCGTTTTTGCCGCGAGATATGCCAAGGAACATGCGGATGTCATTGAAGGGGTCTATTTCATGGCCTCATACGCTGACGATGGGGGCAATCTGAACGGATTAAACCTGTCCGCGCTTCAGATTACCGGTACGCAGGACGGCGTTCTTGATCGAACGAAATGGGAGGCTGCAAAAAAGAATCTGCCGGACGCTACCACCTATGTAGAAATTGAGGGCGGAAATCACGGGCAATTCGGAGCTTACGGTATGCAAAAAGGAGACCATGAACCCGCCATCACCGATGCCGAGCAGCTGGACGAAGTGTCGGAGGCCATGGGACATTGGCTTCAGTCTATGGATGAATCCCTGTAACTGTAACTGAAATGTAACCCGATTGAAACTTCTGCGTATAAAGGTTATAAACATGGGTGCATGTTTAACATTTAAAGAAGTTGAGGGATTCCATCAAATGAATGTGGCATATACAGATTACGCCGATACGGGATATCGGCAGGCTGAGCAGAAGGCTGCTCAGTATTTTGCATCGCTCCATGTACAGGTTAAGGATAAGAGTTATGTGCCTATGCTGACTGAAGACATTCTCATATGGAAAAGAAAGCATGTTCAACGTCAATCATGGCTGTCCTCTATATTGCCGTCGAAGAAAAAGCCGGATAACCGGGATTATCATAGATACATCGGATGGCTCAACTATACAGGCGAATTGGATGATTATTTGGATCGAAGCATCTCCTATATTTATATGAGGGATCTGGGCATGGCGCTGGATTCCACTGATACGAAAGAGAGAATACGACGCGTTGTTGCGAATACCCGAAAACTTCTGGTTCGCTCAAACGGAGCAAAAGAGGGAGACACGCCGGATTTTATGAGTCTGGCGGGATTGTACCGTTGGGCGCAGAAGGAAGGCATTGAAACAGCCGTGATTTGGGTCATCAACAAACTGAAGCATGTAGCCTCCCATATCCCGGACAAGATGGATGCAGAGCAAGCCCAGCGCAAATTAATCAAAATTATCGTTGGGGTTGTCATGCATGTTATGGAAGATTTGAATGGAGAAACATCGCCAGCGGAACGCTCATCGCGTCTTGACGATGCGATCCGACTGGGGTATTCCTACGGGTTAACCTATCCTTTCATAGACGACCTGCTCGATTCAGGGGTTTTGAACGCCCAGGAGAAGGAACAGTACTCCCACATGATACGGCAGGCCCTGCTTACCGGGAAAGTACCAGAACTTGGCCAGTGGAGCGGTAAAAACATGGAGCTCGTTCATTTCGTGCATCAGGAGCTCCGGGATGCATTCGAGTATATTCAAGGACGGCAGCGCCCGGAAACGCAGCAAACTTTTTTCGAGCAGTCCAACGTGTTTTTTCATTCGCAGCATATTGACCGTATCAAGGACCTTGCGAATCCCGATTACACCAATGAAGAATTATATCTGCCGATCATCCTGAAATCCTCTTCCTCGCGATTGATTGTCCGTTCTGTTATAAGCGCTGCGGCGGATGGAGGCTTCGAGGACCGAACGTTCTATTATGGGATCTACAACCAGTTGGCCGATGATTTTGCCGATATGTTCCAAGACTTGAAGGACGGGGCGGTAACACCTTACACTTACTATTTAAAATATCGCGGACAACGCCAGGACCTCATCAATCCTTTTGAATTATACTGGGCAGTGATTTCCCACCTGATTCATAACGTGTACCATTCGGACGCCAAGACGCGAGAAGTGATGCTCGACCGGGCCATCAATGGCCTGAAGCGCTGCAAAGAACGCGTCGGCACCGAGAAATACAATGAAATCATGGATATTTTCGCTTCCGGGAACCCGGAATTCAATCGTCTTATCCAGCACATGGTCTCCAAAGCCGATCAGGTGGATTTCCTTGATAAATTGCTGCGTGATCAGATGGTAACCGTACTTAGAAACGAGCGGAAAGAGAAGGATTATTTTATCGATACGTTTAAATCCGTTCGAGATGAGATTAACCAACATTTGCAAATCGACAAGACTCCCGGCATACCGCCGATGAAAGAGTCGCTGATCGATGCGGCCAATTATTCGCTCGAAGGGGACGGCAAGCGCCTGAGACCCATACTGACTTGGGTAATGGCCGTGAAGGAATATGGACTGCAGGCATCAGCCATCGTGCCGCTGCTGAGATCGCTTGAATACATGCACACCGCTTCCTTGATATTCGATGATTTGCCTTCCCAGGATAACGCCTCTACTCGTAGAGGGCGGCCGACCTTGCATCAGGTTCACGATAGCGCCACGGCGGAAATTACCGGTTTGTTCCTAATACAGAAGGCGATCGAAGAGCAATCCTCCCTGGAAGGGTTTGACCCGAAAACGGTGTTGAAGCTGATACGGTATTCGTCCCAGCGAGCGGGAGATATGTGTTCCGGCCAGGCGATGGATTTGAATTCAAAAGGAAAGGCCTTGTCATTGGAGCAGTTGAATACGGTTTGTTACTACAAGACGGGGATCGCGTTCGAGGCATCGCTGGTTATGCCCGCCATTCTGGCTCAGGTGAAGGAGACGGAAATCGCAATCCTGAAGAAATTTGCTTACCACGCAGGCATTGCTTTTCAGATTCAGGATGATTTGCTGGATGTGCAGGGGAACGTGGAGCAGCTTGGCAAACCCGGGGGACAGGATGCGGAGAACAACACATCGACCTTCGTGAGCATTCTGGGGCAGGAAGGGGCCAGCCGGGAAATGTGGGATCATTATTGCCAGGCGATGGAGGCGCTGCAGGAAATGCCGCGCAATACGGCGTTTCTCAAGCATCTATTGAACTATATGGTAAATCGTGAACGTTAAGATGGTCCCGTATCGCGTAGATTGTCGGTAGTCTAATCGAAGGCAAGCGATTGCTCCGGCTGGAGTTGTCAATCGTTCTACTCCCACGGCAGCTGCATATATTTTCTGAGAATAAAGCTGCCAGAGGAGGCAAGGCCAATGAGTGATCCATTGTATGAGCACCGGTTTTGGCTGCAGATTCTTGGGGACCACTGCCGGTTTATTTTTACTGCGCTGTCGCCTAAGGAAAAAGCGGACATCGCTACCGCTGAATCCTTAATGACTAGATTTGATAGGCTTCTCAGTGAATCTCGGCGACCGGATGCATCCGCATTCATCGCTAAACTGAACGAAGAAGCCCTTCGTGCTTCGCAAGAATTGCGCGAATTCAAGCTGAGTTTATTAGAACGGCAGCTTGCAGGCACCATAGATTTTCTCCTGACCCCGTCCTTTATCAACCACATGGTAAATGAATTGGAGGAATACCTGCGAATTTTGCAGGCCTTGCAAGAGGGGAAGGGAGTGCCGCTGTTCCATCCTTTGCATTATGATATGGTCTGGCTGCAGGATGCATTTGGTCATGCGGCAAGTCTGGCCGCCGATCTGGATTTTGCCGAAAAGCCGTTGATTGCCAAAAGCATGGCGTTCCAAAAGGATTTTGAAGGGTTTTATCTAAAGGCTGTTGAAATGACAGGGTATCTGCGGACCCGCTTGAAGGATTTTCCCGCCCTCCGCAAATTTCATGCCGATATAAACCTGGAAATGAGAGTGTTCATGCACTTTCTGTCGGAACTCGAGGAGCTTGAGCTGCGCGGGGAAGTGCTGGACCGGATCAATCCGCTGATGCCGGATCATATGTATCGGGAAGAATGTTATTATCTGTCCAAGCTGGCTGCTCTGGGCGAAATACAGAGCCCGAACTGCGATCCGACGAAGCCGAGAGTCACTGGTTGATGGATGAAGGATGGGCTAGTGCTCGAGTTTAAAAAAGCAATCTTTACTTTCTTCTCTGGGGCTAAGCATTCATTGGAAGGCGCAGGCGCACTTATGGCGATCTAGGGATGCAGCATTTCCATGCAAGCCTGCCAAGTTTACTAATTGAATGGAAAGCAGTTCTCTTGTTGTCAGATGAAGAGGCTGCTTTTTTGATTTTGCCGTAACGAGATTGATTTTTTGATAAAAAAGTACAGTTCGCCTTCGCTGAAATTTGGTATGATGTCATCGAAGGAAGCTACAATCATAAGTGAGAGAAAGGACAAGAAATGCAGACCGGTGAAATCGTTCAACGCGCCATTGATTTTGTCGAAGATCATCTCACGGAACCGCTGGCACTCGAGGAAATTGCCGGCGTGGCAGCCATGTCATTGCCGAATCTCTACCGATTGTTTCACAGTATAACGGGACACCCCGTCAAGGAGTACATACGAAAACGCAGGATCAGCGAGGCCGCCAGCTGTTTGCGCAATACCGATCTGCCGACCCTCGATATCGGGTACCGCTGTGGATTTGAGTCCTACCCGGCATTCATGAAATCGTTTAAAAGGTGCACAGGACTAACTCCAGGAGCATACCGGAAATCTCGGCTGATCTACAGTTTTGAACGGATGAACCTGAATGAACGGACAACATTCATGGGAGAGCAGGATGCCTCTGAACGCTTTCCTGAAGTAAGGGTTACCCGTTTGCTTCCCGGGAAAGGGATTGGTTGTCTGTTTGCTGCCGAGCATGAGAAAGGGATAGAAGCCGCTGCGATCGATCATTTCCGGACGCTTATGTCTTCTCACCATATCGATATCAATGAGCTAAGGCTCTTCGGTTGGAACGTGGATCTGGAGGATGAAAGCAAGCCGTTCGGATATCAATTGCTCGCTGTTGACGTGAAGGAGCGGGCCTGGATGATGAAGCATCCAGAATTGAAAGCCATCGTTCTTGATGGCGGGCTGTATGCCGTGGTCCGAACGCCATCGGTGGCGGAAGACTGCATTCAGAACACATGGGATCGTTTGTTCTCCGAATGGCTGCCCCGCAGTGTGTTTGAGCAAGGAAAGCATGGTTTCATGGAAGAATATGTACTGAACAAGAATCAAATCGTTCGGATGAAGCTTTTCCTTCCCGTGGAACGAAGCAAAATGATGGGAAAGATCGAAATTGTGGAGTTGTCCACGCTTAAGGCGATAGCCTTTCGCAGAAAGGGGCCGGACTGCGTGGAACAAGCGGATGAAGCTTCGATTGCCTGGTTATCTCGTAAGGGGTTTAGGGGTGACTCGCGTATTCGCGTATTCATGCGCTGTGACGACGCTCTGCTGAAGCAAAGCTCCGCCTACGAGATTTATATAGTTCCGCCGGAGGAGTTCCTCCCATCCCTTGAAGATAAGGACGTGCAGGTTGAGTTGGAAGGCGGTCCCTATGCCTGCCTGGAATCAGGTGCCTATGGCACGATGACAGGCGTACTTCATCGAATTTACCGATGGCTCGATGCTTCAAGCGAGTTTACGCCGGATCCAGAACGCCGGTGGTATGCCAGTTACGACCTGGAGGGAGCGTCAGATGATGGAATGATCCAAGCGAAGTGTTATGTTCCGGTAAAAATCAAGCAGCAGACATAAGAATGGAGGGAGCTCATGAGCAGATGGCCTGTCGGAAAAGAGCTGCCGGAAGGGTATCGACCGTTTAAGGCACCACGCGTACTTAAGATGATCCAAGGAGGCAAAACCATGAACGAATCCATACAGAATACGGACAACCATACACAGGCAAGCCCGATTAAGAACAAGGTGGGCAGCATCTTCATTCCGGTCCGGAATATCGAAGCGTCGCGCAGCTGGTACTGCCGCGTTCTGGGCATACCAGAGGCCGATTGCCAGATTATGAATGGCCATTTATGCCCATTGCCCATGGAAGGTACGGGCGTGATTCTGGATACGATGCCGAAGTGGGGAGGAGACCAGCCCGAGGGAGCGCCGTCTATCGATACTCCCGCCTTTATGCTAATGACAGAGGACCTGGAAGGTTCTTTGGAATATATGAAAAAGCTCGGCGTGGAACTCGTGACGGAAATCGAGCACAATCATTGGTTCGTCGTGAAGGATCCCGATGGGAACAAACTCATGATTTGTCGTGAATAAGTCAGAATATGAGAAGATAGAGAACGTAACAGAAGCCGGCTCTAGCAGCCGGCTTTTTGATTTGGAGAGAAGCGTAAGGACTTTAATGAAAGAAACCAAATTATGAATGTAAAATAATATAAATTTAGGTTGATAGTGGAATGAAACAGGAATATAATGGAAATGAAAGCGTATTATTAAAGGTGTTTTAGAGGAGAACAACAAGTGAATCTTCCATCATAGATTGGTTTAAGGCAAGACGAGAGAACGAGAAAGAGAGGTGATACGAAGCTTCAGTAGACGGTCCGCACGATGCTGGCACACTAGGTATCCATGAAACCTGAATCCGATGAAAAATAGGAGGGAACATGATGCTAAGAAAAGGAATATGTGTAGTTCTGCTGTTTAGTCTTCTGGTCGTTCTATTGCCTGTGAACAAAACCAATGCGGCGCCGAGCTGGAATTTGGTATGGAGTGACGAGTTTAACGGGACCTCGCTCAACAGATCCAATTGGACGCCGGAAATCGGTACCGGCAGCGGGGGATGGGGAAACAATGAGCTGCAGTATTATACCGATCGCGCGCAGAACGTGCAGGTCACCGGCGGTAATCTTGTCATTACGGCTCAGAAGGAATCCTATGGCGGGATGAATTACACCTCTGCCCGGATCAAAACCCAGGATTTGAAGAGCTTTACTTACGGAAAAGTGGAGGCACGAATCAAGCTGCCGTCGGGCCAAGGCTTGTGGCCGGCGTTTTGGATGCTCGGAAGCAACATCAGCACGGTCGGCTGGCCGAAGAGCGGAGAGATCGACATTATGGAACGGGTAAACCTGAATCCATACGTAAATGGTACCGTTCACTGGGATGCAGGAGGTCACGCCGAATTCGGTCGTGTATCCGGCAATCTGGATTTTTCCCAGTTCCATGTCTACAGCATTGAGTGGGATTCTAAATACATCCGCTGGTTTGTGGACGGTCAGCAGTTCAATGAATTTTATATTGAGAACGGAACGGGCAATACCGAGGAATTCCAGCGTCCGTTCTTCTTATTGCTGAACTTGGCGGTTGGCGGAAATTGGCCGGGCAGTCCAAACAATTCCACGCCGTTCCCTTCGCAGATGCTGGTGGATTACGTGCGCGTGTATCAGGACACGGGTGCATCGAATGTCATCAGCGACGGGATTTACACCATCGCTTCCAAGGCGAGCAGCAAAGTGATGGATGTCGTGGATGTGTCCACGGCCAGCGGCGCCAAAATCCAGCAGTGGACCAACTACGTCGCCAATAACCAAAGGTTCCGGGTGGAAAGCACGGGAGACGGATTCTACAAACTCACGGCCGTGCACAGCGGCAAAGTACTCGACGTGCCGAATTCATCCACTTCGACTGGCGTTCAGCTGCAGCAATGGAATGATAATGGTACGGATGCACAGCGATGGAGGATCATTGATGTTGGCGGCGGTTATTATAAACTTGTGTCCAAAGCGAGCGGGCTTGTAGTCGATGTAGCCAGCGCCTCCACCGCGGACGGTGCTGCTGTCCAGCAATGGACGGACAATGGCACGGATGCGCAGAAGTGGGCTTTCACCAAAATCAATTAATCTTGGACAGGCAGTCCCGAGTGGGGCCGCCTGTTTAATTTTGGGGAGGGTTGCCTTGGGGCGGCGCCGGCTGACGAACTGAAGGCATGTTTGGTATAATGATGGGAAAAATCCGGAGGAATCAGACACATGCAACCTGTCCTTTTTACAAACGGCGCTCTTTATTCACCGCACGCTGCAACGACTGCGGATTCGATATATGTAGAAGACGGCATCATTCGTGCCATGGGAAGTGCGGCCGAGCTGCGCTTGCAGTTATCGGGACGGGATTATCAAACGGTGGATTGGGAGGGTGCTTTCGTGCTGCCAGGCCTGGTGGATGCCCATATGCATCTCGGCATGCACGGACTCAAGCTGGGCATGCTGGATTTCACCGAGGCGGCTTCGAAAGACGAGATGCTGGCTATGCTGCGAGCTCGGGCTGCGGTAACGCCGCCTGGGGAGTGGATTATGGGGCTGAACTGGAACGAGAACCATTTTCCGGACCCGGTGATCCCGAATATGATGGAGCTTGACGACATCACAACGGAGCATCCTGTATATCTGACGAGAACCTGTTTCCATGCTTTCCTCGGTAATTCGGAAGCGTTTCGAAGAGCGGGAATCACTGAGGACACGCCCGATCCGGAGTCCGGCGCTTTCGGCCGGGATGCCGCTGGCCGGTTGAACGGCTGCATCTACGAGAATGCTTCGATGCCTTTTACCATGGTCCAGCCGGAGCCTGACCCGTCCAGGCTGAAAGCTGCGATGCTTCAGGCATGCCGTGATGCCCTTCGGCTCGGCCTGACGGCAGCGCATACGGAGGACCTCCGCCTGCTGGGGAGTGTGGAAGCGATGCAGCGGATCCACCGGGAACTGCACGAGGAGGGACTGCGCTTCCGTACCCATCAGCTGATGTTCCATGGCTTTCTTGATGAAATGGAGGAGCTCGGCATCAAGGCAGGCAGCGGGAACGACTGGAATCGCATCGGAGCGGTTAAATTGTTCGCTGACGGAGCGGTTGGAGGAAGAACGGCGCTGCTCAAGGAGCCTTACCATGATGCGCCGCATACCCGCGGATTGGCCATGCATTCGCCGGAGGAGCTATGGGAGATTGTTGGCAGGGCGCGCAGGCTGGGTTATCCCGTAGCTTTTCATGCGATCGGTGACGGCGCGGCAGAGATGATGACGGATGTGCTTGAAATCCATCCGCTAAGCAGAGCCGCCAAGCTTCCCGACCGCTTCATCCATGCCCAAATTGTACATCCCGATACAGTTAAGCGAATGAGCAAGCTGAAGCTGGCCGTGGACCTGCAGCCTCGGTTTGTGGCCAGCGATTTTCCATGGGTGCTGGAGCGCGTAGGTCCTGATCGGACAAGCTGCTTGTATGCATGGAAGAAGTGGCTGCGCACGGGGCTGCCTTGTGCAGGCGGCAGCGACGCTCCCATAGAGCCGCTGAATCCGCTGCTCGGGATTCATGCTGCCATCACCAGACGCAAGCCGGGGGAGGATCACGCAGGGTATTTGCCGGAGGAGAAGCTCAGCCTGACTGAAGCGATCGGGCTGTTTACGCTCGGCAGTGCGGGGGCAGCGGGAGAAGCGGATCAACGGGGAACACTGGAATTGGGCAAATATGCCGATTTTACGGTGGTGGATCGCTGCTTGCATAATGGGATAGATCCGGACGAGCTGCTGGAGACGAAGGTCAGAATGACGGTGATTAACGGGGAAATCGGTTATGCCGAGTAGGTGTCACGATAGTAATGATCATGACCAGCTTGATCATTCTCGTGAAAATTTTATAAATATGGTTTACCGACGAAATGGTTTTATATATAATAATCATAACAAATGCAATGACGAGACGAGTAAATAAACGAATTCTTGTACAGAGAGCTCCGGCAGCTGAAAAGGGGCGAAGCGTTCTTTATTGAAAAAAGACTCTGAGCAGCACAAGGAACTCTCAACGTAGGGGGATGGTGTGCCAGGAGCTCCTGTTACAGAGCTAGAGTATCTGCATTCCCGTGTAATGCCGTACTCGATGAGGCGAATATGGTGACATATTGGCAAATTTGGGGTGGTACCGCGAGTATAACAATCTCGTCCCTGAGACTTACGGTCTTGGGGGTGGGATTTTTTTGTTAAATGATCCAAAAGGTTAGACATCAGTGGCTTGCCGTTCGTATATCGCAAGTAACGTTCTGATATAAGCAGTCCGTCTTCTGAGAAAGCAAACTTTTTCTTATATCTAAAGAAATACGAAGGTTAAGGCGGGAAACCTACACGGATCTTGCCGGTTTGAATAATTATCTAGTAGAAGCTTATTTATTGCATGCTTTTGTCCGTACGGTACATCGATGTATGGGAAACATGACGACATTATTGAAAGGATATGAGTAGCGAATGTCACAAAAACTTAGAGTGGGTATTGTCGGTGGAACAGGAATGGTGGGTCAACGTTTTATGCAATTGCTGGATGGGCATCCATGGTTCGAAGTGACCACCATTGCAGCCAGCCGCAATTCGGCCGGCAAAACGTATGAAGAATCCGTGCAGGGCCGCTGGAAGCTCGCTACGCCGATCCCTGAGCAGGTGAAAGGCATTGTCGTGCAGGATGCATCGCAGGTGGAACAGGTTGCCGCAGAGGTTGACTTCGTATTCTGCGCGGTCGACATGAAGAAGAACGAGATTCAGGCATTGGAAGAGGCCTATGCCAAAACGGGCACGCCCGTCATCTCCAACAACTCCGCCCATCGCTGGACGCCTGACGTTCCGATGGTCATTCCGGAAATCAATCCGGGTCATATCGACGTGATTGCCGCACAGCGCAAACGTCTGGGAACAGCAACCGGGTTCATTGCGGTGAAGCCGAATTGCTCCATTCAAAGTTACGTGCCGGCGCTGCACGCTTTGCTTGATTTCAAACCTACGAATGTCGTTGCTTCCACTTATCAGGCGATTTCCGGGGCCGGCAAGAACTTCACCGATTGGCCGGATATGCTGGACAACGTGATTCCGTATATCGGCGGCGAGGAAGAGAAGAGCGAGCAGGAGCCGCTTCGCATCTGGGGAAGCGTTGTGAACGGGGAGATCGTGAAAGCTGAATCCCCATTGATTACGACGCAATGCATTCGCGTTCCCGTAACCGATGGCCATTTAGCTACCGTATTTGCGTCGTTCGAGAACAAGCCGTCGAAGGAGGAAATCCTGGAACGCTGGCAGCAGTTTAAAGGCAGACCGCAAGAGCTGGAACTCCCTAGTGCGCCTAAGCAATTCATTACGTATTTCGAAGAAGAGAACCGGCCGCAGACCAAGCTGGATCGCGACATTGAGCGCGGAATGGGCGTTTCGGTTGGCAGATTGCGCGAGGATTCCCTCTACGATTATAAATTCGTGGGCCTCTCGCATAATACGCTGCGCGGTGCAGCCGGCGGAGCCGTTCTGATTGCGGAATTGTTGAAAGCGGAAGGTTACATTCAAGCTAAATAACGATACATCCTATATATGATAAAGACGACTGCAGCAAGCAGTCGTCTTTTTTTGGTGATTGTTCATGATTCCTACATTGACGGCGTCCGTCCTTATCGTTTATAGTGTTACTCTGTGCTTCAATGCAAAGAAGCGAAAAAGCCGAAAAGCATAAAAGTGAAAAAGTTAAACATTCATCATCAATGGACGGGAGGTAACTCCCGCCACGACAATGGATAAGGAGTCTTAGCATCATGGAACGACATCTCAGTTTCTCAAAAAGCATCATTCTTATCGCGTTTATTCTGGCGCTGCTGTTTGTCTCCATCTTTTTGCTGAAAGCAGAGCCGCATCTTCCGCTCTTGGCAACCACCGTCGGTACGGCGGCCTTGCTGCGTTTGTTCGGGTTTTCCTGGAAGCAGCTCGAATCCGCCATCATTCAAGGAATTCAAACGGCGATTATGCCGATTCTCATTCTTTCGCTCATCGGCATTTTGATTGCGGTATGGATGATGAGCGGCACGGTACCGACCATTTTATACTATGGCATGGATTATATCGAACCGCATTATTTCGCCGTGAGCGCATTATATGTGACCATCGTGGTCTCGATGTTCACCGGAAGCTCCTTCACGACAGTCAGTACGGTTGGCGTTGCCTTTATGGGAATTGCGGTAACGACAGGAATTTCTCCGACGCTGGCAGCCGGAGCGGTGATTTGCGGCGCTTGCTTCGGTGACAAAATGTCGCCGCTCTCCGACACCACGAACTTTGCTCCCGCAGTCGCCGGCATATCCTTATTCACCCATATCGGCAATATGATCTACACGACAGTGCCGGCCCTTGTGGTGACAACGGTCTTTTTCCTGCTTGCGCCCACAAGCAACGCGCTGGATTTGTCCTCGATAAATCTAATCAAGGCGGCGCTTCATGACGGATTCCATATTCATTGGCTGACGTTGATGTCGCCGCTTGCCGTTATCGCCTGTTCCGTCAAGCGTATGCCGATCCTGCCGACACTCATCGCAGGCATTGTAACCGGACTGATCGTGACGGCCTTCGTTCAGCAGCAGACAGCCGTCGATGTTTGGTTCAGCGTAATGCAGAGCGGCTACAAGAGCACGGTTGCCAACGAAACCGTTGCTTCCATTGTCAACCGCGGCGGATTGCAATCCATGATGTGGTCCATATCGCTGATCTTGATTGCATTATCCTTGGGAGGGCTGCTTCAGCATTGCGGCGTCATCGAAGCCTTCTTCCGTAAAGTCATGCAGCCGCTGAAGCGCAGCAGCAGCGTGGTCGTGATGACGGGTGCATCTTCCATCGCGGTTAACGGCATGACGGGCGAGCAGTATTTATCGATCCTTTTGCCCGGTCAAATGTTCAAGGAGGAATATACTCGCCGAAACATACCGGCCAAGACGCTGTCACGCACATTGGAGGATTGTGGAACGCTGGTTAACCCTTTAATCCCATGGGGCGTTAGCGGTGCTTTCTTTGCATCAACCCTTGGAGTACCGGTCATCGAATACGCACCTTATGCAACTTTCTTGTGGCTAAGCCCGCTCTTTACGTTTGCATACGCTTGGATACCGCGATTGCAGCGGAATTCGCTTGGCAGGAAAATATGACCCTAGATAGGCACGATCCCATGTTGGCCTTGTTTCCCTGTTTCAAAGGGAGACAGGGTCATTTTATTTATCGTTTATATTCATTTGTGCCCAACCCGTTGCTCGAAAAATCTGCTACGATGGAGAATGATGAGGCGTAACTATGGTTGAAATTGTTATGGGGGTGAAAGCATGAACCAGTGGATAGGAAATGAGCCAACCGCTAAGGATTTGATGGAGATGCACGCACGGGTTATGTTTACGCATGACCTGGATAGTCGGATACGAACCATTAACGAGCCTTGGCCGGGAGAGGAGCCGGCTCCCCGATTTTTCTTGGGTCGAACGATCGACGATTCAGCCGTTTGCAGGCTTCGTTATGATATTCCGGACAAACTTGCCGAACAACTGACGGCGCTGGTTGAAAATGAACCGTCTCTTAACGAAGATTTTCAAACGAGACCCAAGCACTTCGATGACTACATGAATCTGCTGGCTGCTGATCAATATACGAGCGGACCTTGTTATCGGATTCCTGACATCACAACGTCATCGCCGACCATGCAGGCGGTATCGATCACCGGAGACAATATAACCGAGTATTCGCTCGCCGGTTTGGAATGGCTGATCGCGGAAATCGACTACGACCAGCCTTGTGTCGCGATCATTCAAGATCAGAGGGTGGTGTCGGTCTGCCGGAGTGTTCGCGTTTCTGCGGAAGCGCACGAAGCCGGACTGGAGACGTTAGCCGAATTTCGAGGGAGAGGTTATGCGGCCGCCGTTGCTGCCGGTTGGGCAATCGAGGTGCGGAAGATAGGAGCATTGCCCCTGTACAGTACCTCATGGGATAATGCTTCTTCCCAGAGAGTGGCCGGTAAATTGGCATTGTCCTATTACGGCGTCAACTTCACGATTCGGTGAAAGGATAAAAAAAATCCCTCAACAGGCAACCACGTTGAAGGAGTTAGTGTGCTATATGATGTTGAATGATTAGCTTGAGCTGCCTCTTCTGTTTTTATAATAGCCATGACCTTGGTTGCCGTGCCTGCGTTTGTAATCGGATGACGATCCTTTGCGGCGAGAATAACCGTGGCTGCTGCTGTATTTTCTTCCGTAATTCTTCGCAGAACTGCTGTAACGCTTGCGGCCGTGACTGTGGGACGTCGAGTGGAGAAATTTGTTCATGATTTTTCTTAACATGTGGAATTTCCTCCTTTCTTGTTCGGAATCATTCCATATCATTTAATCGGATCGTAACATAAATGAAACCCCGGAATCAAATAAAACGCTGCCCATCTTATCAGAGGGGCGGTTTTTTTGCATTCGCGAGCGTCTGGAGCTCGTTCATGAATTGCAAGGAACCGGAGTAAGGTCTGCTCAACTGCAGCAAGCGTTTGATCATATCCTGGAGTTCATCCGAGAGCTGCAGTTCTTCCTGCCAGCTTCGTTCCCCGATTGCGCTCGGGTCGTCGTCCGGATCATAGGCAGAATAGAGCATGAACAACATAAAGTGACCGATGTCGCGGAGATCCTCGATTTCTTTCGACTCTTTATATTGAACAGAGGAGCTCGTGCCGCCGCGCCGGAACTTCTTTCGGGCAGGCTGCCGGAGAGGAGGGGGTTCACCAATCCTTCGTGCCAGCCCAAAATCGATGAGATGGATACGGCCATCCTTAAACAGCACATTGGGAATCCGCAGGTCGAGATGAACATAGCCTTGTTCGTGCAGGTAACGGACCAGCTCTAGAAGCTGCAGGGCGATATGGAGACATTCGGCTTCCCCGTATTTCATGCCATGTTCGAATATTAAATCCTCCAGCGTATCCCCATCCATATAAGACATGACCAGATACGAATGGCGGCTGTCCGTGAAAAAATCCCGATATGCCGGAATTTGCGGATGCTGAAGGGAGCTTAATATCGCGGCTTCCCGATTCAGCAATTCTTTGGCGTAATCGCCTTTGCTCGGCCGTGACTGTTTGACGGCGACTACATGTCCGCTCTGTTGATCCCGACATTGATAGATGATGCCGTAACTTCCTTCGCCAATCATTTCTTGGACGGTGTAGCGACTCCCCAGCACTGTATTCTCTTCAGCCGGGTAATCCCGCCATGCGTTGATAAAGGAGCCAAGGTTTGATAAAAAGCGCATTCGATTCCAGCCTCTCCTTTTTGGGTCCTTCGCCTAATTCTGAGCGTGTGCTATTCCTGATTATCGTACATTATAAGCGATGATACGCATCGAGGTACATATCGGATTGGAGCGAAGTTCCCTTAGTCAGTCGGCTTCCATCTGATGTTTCCGATACTCCAGCGGCGACAGTCCGTTAAGCTGACGGAACAGCTTCGAAAAATAATGGATGGATGAGAAGCCGAACTTCTCGGCGATCTCGGTGATGCTGATGTCCGTATTGCGCAGATCCTCCTTGGCCCGATGGATGCGAAACTGGTTAATATATTGCGTCGGCGGCAGCCCCGTCGATCGCTTGAACAATTCGAAGAAATAACCTCTGCTGATCCGGAGCTCCTCATAATATGCTTCCAGCGGCCGCAGATTGCCGTGAAGGATATCCTGATCCAATCGCTGCAGCAGCTTGTTCATTCTGTGATCGGGTATCGTCTCGTCCTGCAGGGCGAAGGCAAGGAAGTATTCGATGAATTGCAGGAATTGGCTCTGCGTCTTCATGCTGCGCATATAGGTATGCTCATTCTCATACTGGTTTCCGGTGTAGAATTTTTCAAACCAATCGCTCCATAGGCTGACTTTCTCTACTTTCATGAACTCGGGTATGGCGTAAGGAAAAGCAGGACCTACATAGGAAGGATTCAGTTGGGCCATGTCATAACAGATTACGCTGGGGTGATCGGCCAAATGCCTGCGGTCCACATGGGCCCAGTCGAAATAACAGCACACATGGACCATGGGATCCCGTCTGTCCGCTATCCAATCATGCGGCTGACCTGCCGGTATGTACACAAGGGAACCTGGGTCGGTGATGTGCGTTCGCCCACAGGTACGAACGATGCCCCGTCCCTCGGTAATGAGATAAAGGGATGACGAATAACAGTGGCGGTTGTTATTGCTTTGACCTTTGGAAAAGGGGTATCTGGTGGCATACAGCACATAGGGATGGAAGACGGCAAAATCCACGTATTCATTTCCACATCCTTCAAGAAAAGATTCTATCAATATTCGCATGACGATTGTACAAAAGCCTGACGTTTATGTAAATACAGGGATGGCGGCCATTGCTATACTAACACTAATTCATTTCATGCTTGAGGAGGGAATTGAGATGCTGGACAGTCAATGGCTGTTGACGGATGAACAAATCTGCCAGTTTATTATGAAGGGGTATGTGGTGCTTCATAACGAATTGCCGGATCAGCTGCATGCTGAAGTCAGGGACAAAATCAACGCCGTACTGCACGAGGAAGGAAATCCCGGCAATAACATCCTGCCCCGTGTACCCGAGATTCAGCAGTTCTTCGAAACGCCGGTCGTGCAAGGGGCTTTGACGAGCGTGCTCGGACCGGACTACTACATGCATCCGCATCGGCATTGCCATTACAATCAGCCGGGCGATCCGCTGCCCGGGGGCGGACAGTGGCATAAAGACGGTTACTGGTCCAGCATGCGCAGCCACCGACCTTGGTGGGCGATGATTTTTTATTACATGCAGGATATCACCGAGGAAATGGGACCTACCGCCATCATGCCCGGTACCGCATACTACGATAAGTTCGTAGGCGATCAAGGCGAGACGATACTCCCGACCGGCAAAGCGGGAACGATGGTTTTGGTGCATTTTGATTTGTGGCACAAAGCTTCGCTTAATGTGTCAGGCATGGATCGATACATGCTAAAGTTTCAATTCGTTCGATTGCGTGCGCCGGAATCGCCGAGCTGGAATCATCTAGGGACCGAAATGAACCTAACGGGGGGAACCCCTTACGTGCACTGGAATCTTTGGAGGGATGTATGGAACTGGATGCGCGGCGAACCGGGTCAGGAGAACCTCTCGGCAACGGAAGACGAAGTCCCAATCGAGCCATTGGCCGAAGAATTAAAATCCGAGGACGAGGTCATTCGCGCCAGGGCGGCGGATCAAGTTGGAATGTTAGGAGAGAAGGCCGCTTCCTTAGCTCCAGAACTGGGCCGAATGTTGAATGACAAGGAGCCGGTAGCTTTGAATGCCGGTTATGCGCTTGGTCGGCTGGGATCCGCAGGAACCGATGAATTGTTGCGCCTTATGTCCGAAGGTACAAGGCAAATCGCGGAAAGAGCGGCTTACGGACTTCAGAGTGCCGGCGCTGGAGCCGTTCCAGGACTGCTGACACTTCTCGAACATACGGACGAGAAGCGCAGAGCGCTTGCTGCTTTCGCGTTAGGGGCGATTGTGCCTTCGACGCGTGAGGTTGCGTCTGCATTGATCGCATGCTTACAGGACCCGAGCGATTGGGTTCGTCGAAACGCAATCGAAGCGCTGGGCATGATGGGGAGTGAGGCGGGCGAAGTGTGCCAGGCCTTGGCCAGCATATTGGAAGAGTCGATATTGCAAGAGGGGGGCGGAACAGCGGAAACCCGGTATAACGACATCACGCAGCAAAGTTATATCCTGAACAAGCTCGGATATACCGCAGCCTTGTCATTGCTTCGAACGGCCTCGCCAGAGGATGTTCCCATCGTCATCCATTCGCTTGAGCAAGCGCTTCTCAGCAAGGATCGTTACGTCAGGGCGTATGCCTTCGAAACGCTTACCCATCTGCGGACACCCGAGGCGATGGATGTCCTGATCCGATATTACCGACCGGCCAGATGGTGTCCGGACACAACGAAGGCAAGCACGTTCTGATATCCGTATTTTCGTTTCAAGCCCTTCTCATTCCAAGCCGAAATGAGAGGGCTTTTTCGGCATGCCCGAGTTCTGGCATGATTCGCGGCAGGTGTCCTTTTTTTGCAAAAGCATGACCCTTTCATGCAAAGACTTGCTCGAAGCGCTCTAGTAAAATGGGGCTCAAAGTTCGGCATTAGCCAATTATTGTTGAAGGAGGCGGTCATGTATGTCAGCATCAATCAAAAGAGTTCATGTCGTATTCAAGACCCATCTGGACATCGGGTTTACCGATTTGGGAAAGAACGTAATCGAGCGATATATGGAACATTTCATACCCCAGGCCTTGGAGCTGTCCGAACAGCTGGCGAATGAAGAGGGGGACGTAAAATTCGTATGGACGACCGGCTCATGGTTAATCCATGAATTTCTGCAAACGGCTTCTCCTGACATGCGGGCGCGCATGGAAAAAGCCATTGGGGATGGACGCATGGTTTGGCACGGGCTGCCGTTTACAACGCATACCGAGATCATGGATGCCAGTTTATTCGAATTCGGGTTGTCCATTTCGGACGATTTGGACCGAAAGTACGGAAAAAACACGATTGCCGCAAAAATGACGGACGTTCCGGGCCATACCCTTGCCATGGTGCCCCTGCTGGCAAAACACGGCATACAATATTTACATTTGGGCGTTAACATGGTCTCCAAAAATCCCAAGGTGCCGGAGATGTTTGTATGGCGTGCTTCCGACGGTTCGGAGATTATCGTACATTATGCGGATAGTTATGGTAAGCCCTATCGGATGGAAGGGCTGGAGGATGCCTTGTATTTTGCCCATACCCACGATAATCATGGTCCATCCACGATGGAAGAGATCCGGGCATTATTCGAACAGCTGCGACGGGAATATCCAGGGGCGGACATCATGGCCTCGACATTGGATGCTTTTGCCGCGCGGCTTCAAGCCGTGAAAGACCGATTGCCTGTCGTCAGCGAAGAGATCGGGGACTCGTGGATACACGGGATTGCCTCGGATCCTTGGAAAATCGCCCGCTACCGCGAATTGTTAAGGCTTCGGGATCGCTGGATCGAGGCTGGTCGATTGGATAGGGACAGTGAGGCGTACGCTCGATTTTGCAACCGTCTGATGTTGATTCCCGAGCATACTTGGGGGCTGAACAATTCCGTGTATCTCGTCGATTTCGTGAATTATTCCTCGGCTGACCTAGCCGCAGCAAGAGCACGGGATATTGTTGAAAACAATACACGGAAGAAATTCGATTACCTATGCCAGCAGGCAAACGGCACCAGATCGTACAGCCATTACGAGAGTTCCTGGCAGGAGCAGCGGGATTATCTTGAAGAAGCCCTTCAATCGCTGCCCACGACGCTAGCGGCTGAAGCGAGAACCGAGCTGGATCGGATGAATCCGCAGCATACCGTCCTTAACTCGGAGCCGGTGCAGCATAAACAGCCGATCGAAACGAACGAGCTTTACGAATTAGGCCAGTTTCAGGTGAGCTTCGCTGCCGACGGTTCGATTAACCGATTGATGGATCGATCCGGAAAGGCATGGGCGGGAGAGCATCAGAGACTTGGCACTTATATGTATGAAACCTTCGGCCAAGAAAACTACAACCGTTTTTTCAAAGAATACATGACGAATCTGGATATACATCATGGCTGGGCGGATAACGATTTCGGCAAGCCGGGAATCGAGTATGTCAAACCGAGGCCGGAGCATCGGCGGTATACCGCGTCCTTGCGAACACTGCACCTGGAGAGGCATGCCGATTATGATATCGTGACCGCAGAAATGAAGCTGCCGGAGGTTCTCAGTAATCAGTACGGGGCTCCACGACAAATCAACGTACTCTATTCGTTCCATGCGAATGAGCCCGTCATTGAGGTATGCATAAGCTGGATGGGCAAACCGGCATGCCGTCTTCCGGAAGCAAGCTGGTTATCGTTTGTGCCGCTTGTGGATAATCCTAACGCCTGGTCGATGGATAAGCTGGGAATGCGGATATCTCCGTTATCCGTCGTCAAGGACGGCAACCGGAACATGCATGGCGTCAATTCGGGCTTATATTATGAGGGGGCGGACGGAACGGCGGTCATTGAATCCTTGGACGCGCCGCTTGTGTGCCCGGGGGAACCAAGGCTGCTGCAATTCGACAACTCCTATGCTCCGTTGACCGGCGGATTTCATTTCAATCTGCACAACAACGTATGGGGGACAAATTTTATGATGTGGTTCGAAGACGACATGAGGTATCGGTTCCGCTTGAGCCTGCATTCCCATTCGTAAGCTCATTGTGTTTGTAATGAAACGGAAAGATGTGAGTTATGGGCTCGCATCTTTTTTTCATGCCTAATCATCCAAACCGTCAAATTATGATGAAGTATTGTTCTTGGCGATAAAATCCTGAATCCTGTTCCGCAGCTGATCATGCTGTTCAAAATGGTTATACATGCGATAGGCTACCGTCTGCGCATTTCCGAAGAAGAAGCGTTCAAACTGGGTTTGACGGCCCCCGAAAGAGCCTGCGCCAAGCTCCCAGGCAAGGCGGAACAAGGCGATTCGATCCCACGCCTCCGTGGTGGAGCCTTTTAAATATTGGTTCAGGTAAGGACCTGAATCCGACTGGAAGTCCATTTCGGAAGGGATCATAATCAGGCCGCTGGAACCCAGCAGCTGTATCATCTCCACCATCTCGGGATAAAATTGGGGGAATAACATGCTGGATGCGGTAAGCGGGCCCGCCGAAGGAACGAAATAACCGAATTTATCCCGGCTGGCGCCCAGTTCGGAAGCCAGCCTCAGGGCTTTGAAGGTCTCCAGATATGCAATGATTTTTGAAACGTTCGCGATCATATGGCGCTCGAGCCCAACGTTCTGCTCGTCTGCCAAGCTCTCCAGCAAACCAAGCATAAATTCGGTTTTGGCGATATAACGGGTGGCCATTTGATGGGCAATATGGGTGTGAAAGCGACTCTCGCCGAATAAACGTCCGGCATAGGCCTCGTCCCCATAGTAAAAGATCCGGTCATGCGGGACCAATACGTGGTCAAAGATGACGAGAACGTCCATCTCTTCGTATCTGGCGCTCAAGGGATAATCATAGGAAGAAGCGGCACCATAGCTCTCACGGCATATAAACGTCATTCCAGGCAAATCGTTCGGTACCGCAAAGGCGAATGCGGTTGGATTGACATCATGGAACAACGTGGGCGAAGGCGACGGGAATACCAGCATTTCCTCGCACGTGGCTCCCTGCGTTGCCATCATGAAAGCTCCGGTAATGATCATGCCTTGATCGTTGATCTCAACCACCTTGGCGGCAATCGTGTCATCTGCAGCATCTTGCTGTCCGGACATTTTACAAGCATAGGGCTGAATGAAGGCATGGGATAACGTAATATCATGATCTCGACAGTACCGGTAATAGGCCCTGAGGTTTTCAGCATACTTCGGATTGTGTTCCTCCAGTATATCGGCAGCCGTGTACAGCGACATGATCGCCGTGTTCATATAATCGGGAGAGCGGCCTAAAAAACCGTTGTGCCTCTTGGCCCAAAGTTCCATCATCAATCTGCGTTTCTGCAAATCCTCGGCATTCCTCGGCGGGAGAAAAGACAGGCCCACTCGTTCTCCTGTATCGGGCGATGGGTACGTCATCTGCTCGATATGACACGCTTTGCCTTGCATATCGTAAAGCTCCGCTTGGGTCTGAATGATACCCTGGAATGCAGGGTGCTTGGATAAAGGTCCCTGGATAAGCTCCCCTTTATACCGAAGGTTGATGTTTTGCCGATCGATCCGTTCGATGTACTGCTTCCCTGATTTGATAGGCACATTGTTCACCCCGTTTGCGAAAATCGTAAGCTCTAACCAACCTGTCTACTGCTGTTAATGTACGTGCTTAGTCCAAGCGGAGTACATTGTCCGCAGGAAACGCTGCAAAATATGCGGATGTACCTCAGAAGGTGCGACCGGAAGACTTCATACGAAAAAAACGGGCCCGTATGGGCCCGCTTTTATAAGATTTGCGATTACCGGGCTTGACCCAGATACTGCTCCAGCGTCAGCTGTTGTCTCGTAATTTCTCCGGCAATGTAGACGCCCACATAGCGTACATGCCAAGGCTCGTAAGAGTATCCGGTTAATTTCTCCTGACCTTTTCCATAACGAATGATAAATCCGTACTTCGGTGCATTGGCCTTCAGCCATTTGCCTTCCTTCGTATTCCCGAAGCTCTGCTCCAGGGCATAGCCTACGGAAGCACTGGATATATCCATGCTAAGCCCGGTCTGATGCTCGCTTTGCCCCGGGCGTGCGCTTGTTTTGTTAGCGACAGCCTCGCCCTTGATACTGGCGTTACGCTCGAATATGGCTTTTTGGGTTGCATAGGAACGATAACCCGATACGGCTTTGAGGTCGATTCCGTCCCGTTTGGCAGCAGCGAACAGCTTTTCGAGCGCAGACGCCGCTATTTTTTTCATCTGCTTTTTGGGGCTTGGTCCCGAGAAGCTGAACGGAATTTGGGGTACGACCAAATCTTGCGGTACATAATTCGATGGTAGATTTCTTTGTTTGTTGACGAGCACAACCGTGCTGGACAGATTGGTGACCGTATTTATCCCGTTTACCGACCTCAGCGTCCGTTTAGGGGCGTTGTTATCCAAAAACTTCGAAAATGATAGGCTGGCTGAAGATGCTGCGGCAGCTTCCGCCTTATCCAAGCCGGAACCGTTCGGGAACCCGGATAAAGCCAAACTTGTTACGACTGAACCGATGATGACGGATGGCAGGATTGTTTTGATAAATGTATTGCGCATGTGTAGTCCCTCCTCGTTAGCTGTCTATTGAGTATATAAGAGAGTTATATCGATAGAATCTCCGGATTGTTTCTGAATTGTAAACAAAATAGAATAGATTGAATCTAATCATAACCCGAAAATAGATTATAGTAATATATGAAAAAGGGACGATTTTCTACATAAGGAGACTTTATACATGGAAATACGCGATTATATCAAACGAGGGTTTGAGGCCTATTACGCAAAATACAGCGAAATTTCGGAGGATGGGTTCTGCAGGTGGATGCGGCCTGACGTTCCCGCAGAGATGAAGACCGTTGATACAGACGAGGAATGGTCCATATGGAAATTGGTCCCTTCCATTGTGAGCGAAGAGCAGATTAGGGCCATGGAAGCAGAGTATGGATTGAATTTTCCCGAGTGGTATAAAGCATTCATCTCCACGTACCATCATTACTTTGACGTCATACCTGAACAGGCAGTAGACGAGCCGCTGGAGAACGTCAGGAATATGTACAATCCCTTGTTGTGCCGGCTGGGATATCTCCCTTTCACTTGGGATTCCGAATACGGGAAGATCTGGTGTATCGATGTATGTGGAGACGCCGGTGAGGGGATCGAGGCCATCTATGAGATCGAACATGAAATTTTGTTTGACCTGGATGAAGATCGAACGGATCGGGACGAGCTTAAAGAGTCGCTAGTATTTTTGTACCCGGATTTCAAAGCGTATTTTGACGATACGTTCCTGGAGGGCTGACGGGATCCATTTCAGAAGTATAAGGAGAAGTTTCAAATGCGAAATGAACAGCTGCAGGACATTTTGAATGAATACGACATCCGGGAACCGGAAATTACCTTTATTCGGCATAATGAAAATCGAACGTATAAGGTAGTAGGCCATGACGGAAGCGCATATCTGATGCGCATTCATCAACCGCTAAAAGATGGCATGGCTGGTCAGCAGCATACCTACGACGGTTTGCTGGGCGAACTGCAAATGCTGGAGCACTTGTCAGGATGGGATCATCTGCTTGTCCAAAGGCCTATGCGTAATCGGAAAGGTGAATTGATCACGATTTTCGAACACGAGGGGAAGCGTTGGAACAGCTCCGTGCTTACCTGGCTGGAAGGAAGAGACTTGCAGAAGGATGACGTAAGCGACCCGGTATTGGTCGAGAAGCTGGGGACTCGCATTGCAGAGTTACACAAATTTTATGGCTCATACAAGCAGGAGGGCTTGGACAAGCGTCCGAGTCAGGGGATAGCCTACAATCTATATATGATTGAAGTTATAAAGCAAGGATTGGCGAAAGATTTGTTTACTTCCTCCGATGTTTCCATTATTGAAGAAACGATATCGCTGGTTAACGCGCGCCTTGTGGACAGTGGTAACGTTGAGGCTTGGGGGCTTATCCATGGTGATTTAAGCTTGGGGAATATCATCATGACCTCAGATGGAGATCTTAGTTTTATCGATTTTGGTTTTTTCGGACCAGGGTACCATTATACGGATGTTGCCATGGGTGCCATGATGGTTCCTTCACAGCTTCGGGATACATTCCTGAAAGGGTATTATGGCAATGATCATACGGGACAACATAAGCTTGTTTTATTAGAAGGCTTCATGCTGCTGGCCATTATCGGCTACTATGTCTTTCAGATGGAGAATGAATCCGTGCATCCATGGATGCGTGAACGAATGCCGAAGCTGTGCGCCGATTTCTGCACGCCTTATTTGTCGGGTGCACGCATATTTTATTCCGTATAGTTCGATGTCGAATCACACGATGTCCGTGAAAGTTAATTATAAGCATTCAATCCCTTGGTCAGCAGGCTGATCGGGTGATACCATATGAGATATCAACGATATGATTAGAGGTGAACACCGTATGGAGGAAAGCGAACTTCTGCTGCAACAAGAGGCTCTCCAGGAGGAAGCTTCTGAGGTAGCAGATGAACTTCGACTTTACGAGTTATTAAGTCAAGCAGGCGAACCGGTGCGTGTCGGCAGTTCAGCCCTCGGATTGATGGTATGGAGAGACCTGGACATGACGGTAAAATGTTCTCGGCTGAATCAACCATTAACTGCACAAATCGCATCGGAGCTCATGCTGCACGCAGGTGTACGGGAGCTGAAGTTCATCAACGATACCGGAGTTTATAATACGGATCCCCTTTATCCCGATGGATTGTACATCGGCCTTAAGTATATATCTGAGCGTGGGAAGGAGTGGGCCCTGGACATTTGGTTCGTGGATGAACCGGAGAAACAACCTGACTTGAAACATATCATAACGATGCCTGAACGGCTGACTCAGGAACGCCGGGAAGCTATTTTGAGAATCAAAAATCGTTGGGCAAGCCGAGCTGAATATGGCAAAAGTGTGCGAAGCTTCGATATTTATACAGCGGTTCTCGAAGAAAACATAAACACGCCGGAACAGTTTCAAGCCTGGCTGGGCCAAAGGTCCGTGAATAAAGATGAAAGCCCATGATTCAAGAATAGGAGATCTGCATATGGAGATTATCAAGCATAACCAAGACCATTGGGAGCTTAAAGTCAAACAGAATAATCAGTGGACGGTTCCTGTAAGCAGCGAAGAAATCCAGAAAGCCAGAACGGGCGATTGGTCTATTATCGTCACTTCAACCAAGCCTGTGCCCAAAGAATGGTTTCCGGAACTAAACGGAAAGAATGTGCTCTGCCTAGCTTCTGGAGGAGGGCAGCAGGGACCCGTTCTGGCCGCTGCGGGAGCGAATGTAACCGTGCTGGATTTCTCCGAATCTCAATTGGACCAGGATCGCTTTGTTGCTGAACGGGACGGATTGTCTATTCGGACGGTTCTCGGTTCGATGACGGATTTAAGCATGTTTGAATCGGAGAGCTTTGATTTGTTGGTTCATCCGGTATCTAACCTTTATGTGCCTGATATTCAGCCGGTCTGGCAGGAGGCATATCGCGTGTTAAAGCCTGGCGGCATGTTGATTAGCGGCTTTATGAACCCGGTCTTTTATTTATTCGACTGGGAACTGGAAGAACAGGGCACGCTTCGGGTGAAGCACACCCTTCCCTATTCGGAACTGGATTATGCGACGGAAGAAGAAATCGTGCGAAGCGGGGTAGCATTGGAATTCGGACATACGCTGGAACAGCAAATGGGAGGTCAGATTCAATCCGGATTTATGATTGCCGGGTTATACGAGGATTCCTTCGGAGGCGAGAAATTGTTGGACCGTTATGCAAACAGTTTTATTGCGACAAGAGCCATAAAGCTTTAACCTCATACCTACTTCCAATTCTTCACCAAAAGAGTCATCCTAACGGGTGGCTTTTCTTTTTTATGTATATGTAAAACTTAAGTGAATCCTATATTTTAAATATTATCCATATAGATGTTCCTATGATAGCATAATCGTATATCTGGCAAGGGAAGGAACGATGGATATGAGTACCGCATTTTGGTTAACGAATGCTCGTATAGAGAGCGGCTATGAAGTTCAAGAAGGCGTTATTACGGGAACAAAAACGGAGATTTGCCACGTATTCATAGAGGACGGGAACATCGCGAAGATCGTGTCATCCGACAAGACCATCACGGATTCATGGCCGCGACACGACGTGAAGGGATTGCTGCTTTTGCCGTCCTTTACCGAAAAGCACTGCCATCTGGATAAAACGCTGCTCGGTGACCGATGGCGATCCGTAACGCCGGTCTCCAGCATTTTCGAGCGTTTCGATATCGAGAAAGCAACGCTTCCGGCCCTGGATACCCGGACGCAGGACCGTGCGGAACGACTGCTTCACATGTACCTGGAGTCCGGGGTGACGCACGTACGAACGCATGTCGATATTTATCCGGAAGTGGGTTTGGCTAACTTCGAAGCGGTCCAACAAGCATTGCACGCATTTGAAGGAAAGTTATCCTACGAGATCGTAGCTTTTCCACAGCATGGTTTGCTGCGCTCGAAGTCAAAGGAATGGGTGAGACAAGCACTTCGCAGCGGAGCAGGCTTGGTAGGCGGGGTTGACCCGGCGACGGTGGATGGTGATATCGAAGCCTCCCTGCAGGAAATGGTGGAACTCGCCGTGGAGACGAATGCGGGAATTGACCTGCATTTGCACGATGCCCATCATCTGGGAGCCTTCACCATGAAGCGGTTGGCACAGCTGACCATCGAGGCGGGCCTGCAGGGCAAGGTGGCGATCAGCCATGCATTCGGACTCGGCGATATCCCGACGTCGCAAGCCATCGTAATGGGGGAAATGCTGGCTGATGCAGGGGTTGCCATTATTTCGAGCGTGCCGATCGGTCGCAGCATGCCGCCGGTCGGTTTGCTGCACGAGTGCGGCGTAGAGGTAGCCGTCGGTTGCGATAACATTTTTGACGTGTGGTCGCCTTTCGGAAACGGGGACGTGTTGGAACGAGCGGGCCGGCTGGCTGAGGTGTCCCGATGGGTGGATGAACGCTCTTTGGCACGGACGCTTCAATATATCACCGGCGGCATGACGCCGCTTGGTCCGGATGGCGAGCAGATATGGCCGCAGGCCGGGGACGCCGCCAGCATCGTGTTTGTCGAAGCTTCTTGTTCCGCCGAAGCCGTTGCCAGAAGATCGAAGCGCGTGGCGACGATGTTTAAGGGCAGCATCGTTTCCGGTTCGCTTTAGGCGACGCATGTCGATCAGGATCAAGTTGCTGCTGTCCTTTACCGGCATGCTGGTCATCAGCTTGTTGGTTTTCGTCTTGACTGCCAGTTTGTTTACCGTCGCGGCTACCGGCGACATTCGCGGGGTTCGGGATTTTTATAAAGTTCACTACCAGGTTAACCCGCTGACCGAGCAAGAGGAGTCTATATTCCTTGAATTAAAATATCTTGCCAAGAACGAACCGGACGGTCTGCTGGATCAAGAGCTGCTGAAGGAATATGATTTTAAGCTGAGAACCGTGCGGGCAGGACTGTACGTCCGTAAGGAAAGCCTTCAGGTTTACGAGTCCAATACGATAAACCAGCCTGAGCTGGAAGCGAATCTCCCTCCATTCGACCTGAACAACAATCAAATCCGCAATACGCTGAGCATCGGGGAACGCTTTTATGCTTATGCCAAATTCGACTTCCGGTTCTCGGACGAGACGAAGGGAAGCGTATACGTGATCCGAGAGCGAAGTCCTTTCGGCGAGGTAACACGCAAGCTGTTGCCCATCCTTGTATTGAGTCTCGTTGGCATCATTGTGGTTGCAAACGTGATGTTATACCGCTGGATTACGCGCAGCGTGGTCAAACCGCTTGACTTGCTCCGAAATTCGGCCGAACACATCAAGGAGGGGAATCTTCAGTTTTCCCTGGATATGCATTCGAAGGACGAAATCGGCCTGCTAAACGAAACGTTTGAGAATATGCGAAAGCGGCTGCACGAATCGATTCAGCTCCGGCTCCGGGACGAAGAGAACCGAAAAGAGCTGATCTCCAATATCTCACATGATCTGCGCACACCGATAACGAATATAAAGGGTTATGTCGAGGGCATTCGAGACGGCGTCGCGGATACGCCTGAGAAGATGGATAAATACGTGAATATCATTTACACCAAAACCATCGATCTGGATAAACTCGTGGATGAGCTGTTTCTGTATTCCAAGCTGGATTTGAAGCAGGTGCCGTTTATGTTCGAGCATGTTGATATCATCGGTTTCATCGACGACTGCATCGATGAGCAGCGCTATGTTCTGGAGGAGAAGGACATTCTGCTGGAGTGGAAGGAACGCCCCGGTGATCCTGTCGAAGTCATTGCCGACCTTGAGAAATTAAAGCGAACCGTGCTCAACATCATTGGAAATGCCCAGAATTTCATGGACAAGGGGCAAAAAAACATCGGCGTCTCGATCCGGCTGTCTCCGGAATGGGTAACGGTTGAAATCCGGGATAACGGCACAGGCATCGCACCGGAAGCGATCCCTTATATATTCGAAAGGTTTTATCGGGCCGAGCCATCCCGCAACTCTTCAACGGGCGGCAGCGGTCTGGGTCTTGCGATTGCGAGCCAGATCATTGAAGGACACGGGGGTCAAATCTGGGCTGAAAGCGAGCTTGGCGTCGGAACAAGCCTGTACTATACCCTGAAACGAGCGAACAGGAAGGAGGCGCGGTAACCCATGGCCACACGCATTCTCATCATTGAAGACGAAACGACCATCGCCCAGTTGGAGCGGGATTATTTTGAGCTGAACGGTTTTGCCGTCGATTTATGCCATACGGGTGACGAGGGCTTGAAGCTTGCCCTTAACGAGGACTACAGTCTCATCATTGTGGACCTTCAGCTTCCCGGCATGAATGGCTACGAGTTGTGCAGCCATATCAGGAAGAACAAGGAGGTCCCGATTCTGATCGTATCCGCCAAGAATGAGGAGATCGATAAAATCCGTGCATTTAATCTCGGTGCCGACGATTACATTACCAAGCCTTTTAGCCCGAGCGAATTAGTCGCAAGAGCCAAAGCCCATTTGATGAGATATGTCAGGCTTCTGGGCAAGCAAAGTCCGAGTCCAAGCTCGGAAATTCATATCCGGGGTCTGGTCATCGACAAAACGGCGCGAAGGGTGTTCGTACGCAATCAGGAAGTCGCGTTTACGACCCGGGAATTTAATTTGCTTGAATTTCTTGCGAGCCATCCGAACCGGGTGTTCAACAAACATGAATTGTTCGAACGGATTTGGGGCATGGATTCCAGCGGGGATATCGCTACCGTCACCGTTCACGTCCGAAAGCTGCGCGAAAAGATGGAGCTGGATCCATCCAATCCGCAGTACATTGAAACGGTATGGGGAGCGGGCTATCGTTTTTCGGTCTGAATGAGTTTAGAAATTGTTAATAAATATTTTCGAAACGTTTAATCCCGGATTTCTTGGGAGTTTAGGACTCTCATCTATCATGGAGATATGACGATTATCGTTCATATTCATCGAAGATAGGGAGGACTTACGAATGAAGAAGTATTCGAATAAACTGGCGGCCATGATGCTGGCCGCCGCACTGGGAACGGCGACGCTTCCGTTTCATGTTCTGCAGGCCGACGCTGCACAAGCGCCGCTCGCTGCCCAAGATATAGAGCAAGCCGTTCAGGGGCTGTCCCAGCTGCGCGTGATGCAGGGTTACCAAGACGGCACGATGGGGATAACAAGCCCGATCACACGGGCAGAGCTGGCGAAAATGCTGGTGCTTGCGTTTGGACTTGAAGGCAAAGGGGAGACAGAGTCAAGCTTCACGGATGTGAAATCAAACGCGTGGTATGAGCGGTACGCAACTGAGCTGGTAGCACTAGATATTATGCAGGCACCGGACGGACGTTTTGATCCAAGGGGAAGCGTTACCCATGCCGAACTGGTACAGATGGTGTCTAAGGCTCTGAAACGAGATGCGAAGTCCGTGGATTACTGGGCGGAGCGTTTTTATTCCGAGGAGGGCCATACCACTCGAGGTCAAGCTGCCTATTTGATAAGCATTGCACATGACGCAATTCCGTCGGAAAAAGCAAAAATCACGAGCGTACGCGCACTGAATGCCATCACCTTGATTGTCACCTTTGATGCTCCATTGACATCGGACGATGAGGCGTTTGCCAAAGCCAAAGAAGATTTTCAATTTAACGACGGTCTTGCGCTAACGAATATGCCGCGTCTGAAGACGGGTTCTATTTCCACCTATATCGTCCCAACTTCCGTTCAAAAACCGGATACATCGTATACGCTGACCTATAAAGGGAAAACAGCAGGTACATTTACAGGAAACAGTACGAAGCTGGACATGACCGAGGCTAGACAGGTCACCCAGGATACATTTGAATTGGAGGCGCTCAAGGAGAATGGCGTCGTTGACTACGGTTATGTTATTTCCGCTTATAGCGGAGGCCGCGGAACCAATGCCTTCGTATTGGATGAGAACAACAGCGCCGATGGCAAGGTCTATCAGATCATATCTTCTGGTCAAGCCAGGGATGTTACGATTACGCCTGCAGGCGGACAACCTATCGTGGCCAAATACGTACCCTTCACCCAATCCACCGACGGCAAGCAAGAGCCGAAATTCCGATTGCCGGAAGGCCAGACGTTGACGCCGGGCGTTACCTACACCGTTACTTCGGACTGGGCACAGATCGCCAACCCGTCATTCGTTGCAGGATCGGTTGCTCCGCTGGAAATCATCGGAGCCGAGGCAGTCGGCGACAGTTCCATTGCCATCACCTTGTCCAAGGATCCGCGGGATGAGCTGTTCTCCGGCCGGAGCGTGGAATTGACCGACGCTGACGGCGATCAACGCATTGCGACCTATAAATATTCAAGCCGAACAGGAGCCGTAGGCATATTCGATCTGACGCAAGAAAGTAAATTGAAGCCGGGATCGACGTATACCATCAAACCGGTAGGCGAGTGGGCAGGAGAAACCGATGCGTCCCTGACCGTCAATTAATCCATTACAGCATGGACATGGCTGTCTGTCCATACCTAAGAGGACGAGCGTAAAGCTCGTCCTCTTGAACTTGTTTATAAGTGACTATCCAAATGGTTCTATCATTTGTAAAATTAAGGGTAAGCACTTATGCTGGTTTCAAAATGTGCTATATTCGAGGTGTACATATGGTCGAAGAGCTTGCTCATTATTTAAGCGAATGTGATATTGAAGTTTTGGATTTGGATGGCTTAACGCTCCCTGTCCCAAAGGAAGGGGAGCACAAGATTCTCATCGCTCCCGGCTGCAATCTGGTGGAAATGATGGAGGAAATCTGCGAAGAAGAAACCCTTTCTGAATACGTGAACAAGGAGCTGGAGCAGGTTCAGCGGTTAAGCATGAAAGATGTATTGGGAAAAATCGTGGCTTCGCGATTATCCTATACGGATATTGCGCTGGAACCGGAAGAATTAGAAGGCAAGAGCTTTGAGGAATTATATCGTTCTTATTCATTATTATGGGAAGGCAGCGAAATGCTTAACGAAGAGTTTGGCGAATCGGATGCCGAGCCCTTTGACTGGAATACGTCATGGGTACAGGGAAAGGTGGAAGAGGACGAGCAGGTGATCCTGCTGACGCTGCCGGCCGAAGCCGGATATGAAGCGCCGCTGTGGGTTCCGATGGGAGGTTATAACGAATGTCCGTTGCCCGAGCATCAGTCGGTGTTTTTTAAGCATTTTCAGCAGAAGCATCAGATTAAAATTGTGGCCGTCTCGGAAGATACTTGGATTCTTCAGGCCGGAAAACGACCCCAAACGTTTGATGAAGCATTACGGCTCGCCAAGGAGCATTTTATTTTCTGCCAATATGTCATGGACGGGTTTCCGACGCTTGGACATTATGCGGACTATCTAATGAAGCACGACATCTGGTATTTTTGGTGGGATTAAACGTCAGCTGCCGCGTGAAAACGCGGCTTTTTTTATGTGGACAATGGTCAAAATATCCAAAGGCATGGTGATTTTCCGTTATTGTCATAAAGCATCATGAACCTTAACAATCGGATATTTACCAAGCTTGCCGATTCCCCTAATATGGAGTTACTTTCCGTCATTTAGCCGCGTGCAGGCCCGATATGGAAAAATGTACCCTTCCATACGCAGAAGTACCTACCCATGCGCCGCAAACATCCATTATGATCAAATTTATTAGTTGGCGGGAGAACTTGAGTCGTTATTTTTTGAAAACGCTGTCAAATAAGGGGGGATATTTATTCTTAAGCATTCGAAGGTATTTCGCAGCTTTCTCATCTCCTATATTGCCATTCTGCTCATTCCCACCATCGGAGGATACATATCCTACTTAACCTCCATCTCCGTAACGCAATCCATTTCGATTGAGAACAGCATCGTTCAGCTCGAGAAAAGCCAGGAGCTGCTGGAGCACAGGATGGCGGAAGTGGAAGGGATGACGCGGCAGCTGGCGATCAATCAAGACCTTAACGTGCTGCTCAACGATCATCTTGCCCAAAGGGATGTTTACGGCATATGGAGAACGATGCGCAATGTGTTGACTTTCGGTCAAACCAACGATTTTCTTCAGCATTACTACATCTATTTGGCGAATTACGACTTGATTGTAACGTCGGGCTCCTCTTATCGGCCGGAGCATTACTACGAGTTTTTTCATTATGACGATCTCAGTTTTGAGGAGTGGAAACAACAGATCCTGGAGAAAGCCCATCGCAGTGAAATCAAACCGCTCTCTTCCTTTTCGGAAAGGGACAACGAAACTTCCGTCATCACGTACATGCAGTCGCTCCCGCTGGACAGCTTCAACGATTCGTCCCCGGCCAAAGTCGTGGTCGTGATTGATGCACGGACGATTGCCGGATTATTCTCGGGGTTAACCGACAACTACGGCGGCTGGGTCCACATCCACGACGGGATAGGGAATACGCTTGCTCTTCAAGGAAACATAGAATCCGATGTAAGCCAAATCATGAACGATCCGGCATTCGATCAGAACAAAACCAGCCAGTTCTACAAGAATGACCTTGTGATCACCACCCGCTCCGATAAGAGCGGTTGGGTCTATCAGGCCGGCATCCCCCGCAGCGCCTTGATGGAGAATGCCGATCAAATTAAACAAGCGTCCTGGTTCATTACCGGGGGCGCCATGATCGTCGGGCTGCTGTTCGGGTTGTATTTGGCTCATCGGAACAGCGTGCCGATCCATCGAATGATTAGCATCATGAAAGAGCAGTTCGGCAGGGATGAGCTGACGGAGCGCAATGAATTCGACTTTTTGAGCGGGAATATTGCCAATATGATCAGCAAAAACAAACAACTGGAAAACGAGCTGACGCGTCAGCTGCCGTTTGTCCGGGATGCTTTCCTGAGACGTCTGATTGCCGGCGAGTTTGAATCGAGGGACGAAATTGCTTCCGCTGCCCAGCAGGCTGATATTGCCTTGCATAACGGAAAGGGCTATGTCGGTATCCTGCAGATCAAAGGATATGCCGGCATGGACAGCGTGGAGATCCTTAACGAGCTTAACGCCGCCCGGCTTCTCATGAAGCAGGCCTTTTCCGAAATCGCCGGGACGCTGCCCATGACGGATCTGGGCTCGGACAAAATGGTGGTTTTGTTCTTTACCGACGAAGATATAGAGCCCGGGCCGGATGAAGAGCTTCGAATTACGGGGTTGATCGATACGCTGACGAAGCAGGTGCTGCATGAATATAAAATGTTCCTCCAAGCCGGTTTCGGCGATCCGTTCGATTCGGTCTCAGAGGCGGGGCAGTCATTTGACCAGGCCAAGCAGGCTCTTGAATACGCCGTTTACATGAATCAAAAAGAGACGGTGTGGTACCGCGAAGCCCGAATCGTCAACACAACGTATTACTACCCGCTGGACACCGAGCAGCGCTTGATCAGCACGATACGGGCAGGGGAGCTGGAAGAAGCCGAGAAGATCGTCAATCTGATCATGGATCAAAATCTCCATCAGCGGGAGTTATCGGTCGAGATGAAGCATCAGCTGGTAGGCGAAATCAAAGGAACGTTCCTTAAGTTAATGGATCAGAAAATTTTTGCGGAATCGGAATGGTTTGAAAACATAAAAAGGCGCATCATCGATATCGGCTTTACCGAGCCGCTGGAGTCGATTCATAACGAAATCCGCGCGATCATGGGAGAGCTGTGCAGATATATTGCCAATAAAAAGAAGGACTCCCATGCCAAGCTGATCAGGCAGATTTATGAATATACCGAAGCGATGTACGCACATCCGGATCTCACCTTATACCGCGTGGCCGAGCATGTGGAGCGGCCGGAGAAATACATCTCCCAATTGTTCAAGGAAGTAACCGGGGTCAATTATTCCGATCATCTGATCAAGTTGCGGATGGATCGGGCGGCCATTCTGCTTGCCGAGACGAACCTCACGGTCGATGAAATAGCGGCTCAGGTGGGCTACAACAGCTCCCATTCGTTTCGCAGGGCATTCAAGCGCCTCATCGGCATTTCCCCGAGCGCTTACCGTCAGTCTCATGAGGTCGGGTAAAGGGTTGATCCTCGCAAGCCGCATTGTCGCTTAGGACGATGCGGCTGTTTGGGCTAAAGAAACGCCAATACGCGGGATTTGGCCCCTGACGAGACAGGATGCCCTGCGGAAAAGCGGTTATTTGTACGCCAAACGACCGAAGTGTACCTGTTCAAGGACCGGATTTCTCGCCTATGATCGACACATAAAGAAAACGCTATCATATCAATGCCGACACATCATCTGTCATTACACTAGGGGGGATTATTCTGGAGAAGCCATTGGCAATCGAGTCGGAGCCTAGTATCCATACCAACACCAGCACCGGCTATTGGCATGTTGCACGAAAGAGTTTGAGGAAGCATTGGCAGATGTACCTGCTCGTGATTCCGCCGCTGCTGTTTTTCCTGATATTTAAGTACTATCCGATGCTGAATGCCGTTCTTGCCTTCAAGGACTACAACGTCATCAAGGGAATATGGGGCAGTCCCTGGGTAGGTTTCAAGCACTTCGAGCTGTTCTTCGAGAATCCGTTATTCTGGACGCTCGTCAAAAACACGATCATTCTCAGCGGTTATCTCATCTTAGCCGGGTTTCCGATTCCGATCGTGCTGGCGTTAATGATTAACGAGATCCGGGGCGGTCGATTCAAAAAGTTCGTCCAGCTGGTTTCCTTTGCGCCGTATTTTATTTCCACGGTGGTCATGGTGTCGATCATCATGCTGTTTCTGGCCCCGCGGCTGGGCTTTGCCAACGTGGCTTTGAATTTTTTCGGTCTGGAGTCCGTGAACTTTCTCGGCGATCCCGGGATGTTTCGTTCCATCTACGTATGGTCCGATATTTGGCAGACGGCAGGTTATAGCGCAGTGATCTATTTGGCGGCATTGGCCGGCATTGACCCGACCCTGTATGAAGCGGCGAAGGTGGACGGCGCCTCGCGCTTCCAAAAGATCCGTCATGTGGATCTGCCGGGCATTGTGCCGACCATCGTCATTATTTTGATACTGAATGTCGGCAATGTGATGGCGCTTGGATTCGAGAAGGTCTATCTGCTGCAAAATCCGCTGAATCAGGTGAACTCCGAAATCATTGCAACGTATGTCTATCGGATTGGGCTGCTGAATGCCAACTACAGCTTTGCAACCGCAGTCGGCCTCTTCAATTCCGTGATCAACCTCATTCTGCTGCTGACCGTGAACGGATTGGCTAAACGAATGACCCATAACAGCATTTGGTAAGGAAGGAGCTATGGCATGGCAGTTCAACAAGCAGGTACAAGAAAAATCAAGGAGTCCGCTGGTGACCGCATCTTCCTGACAACGGTATACATCGTTCTCTTTCTGGTCGTTATTGCGGTTTTGTATCCGCTGATTTATATCATCAGCAGCTCCATCAGCAGCCCGGCTGCCGTTACTTCGGGCAGGGTATGGTTGTGGCCGGTCGATATTTCGTTCGAGGGCTTTCGGGTCCTCTTTAAAACGCCCGAGATTATGACCGGATACGCAAATTCCATTTTCTACACGACGGCCGGTACGATCATCAGTGTCGTGTTGACCATCATGATTGCCTACCCGCTTTCGCGCAGATCGTTTTTTGGACGCAACGCGTTGATGATGATCATTACGTTTACGATGATATTCAGCGGAGGGCTGATTCCGACTTATATGGTCGTACGGGAGCTTCATCTGATCGATACCCGCTGGGCGCTGCTCATTCCCAATGCCATTTGGGTGTGGCAGGTGATTATCGCCCGATCTTTTTTTCAGTCTTCCATTCCGGACGAATTGCAGGAGGCCAGCGAGATGGACGGCTGCAGCGACATCCGTTTTATCTGGAGCATCGTCCTCCCGTTGTCGAAGCCGATTATGGCCGTGCTCGTGCTCATGTATGCGGTCGGCCAGTGGAATGCGTATTTCGATGCGTTGATTTACTTGAAAAGCGCTGACCTGTTTCCGCTGCAGCTGATTCTTCGAAGCATTATCATTCAGAATAACAGTTCGGGAACGATGGATGCTTTAGCCATGGTTGAGAGGCAGCAGCTTGCCGAGCTCCTGAAATATGCGCTGATTGTGGTTGCCACGCTGCCTGTGCTAGTCATTTATCCGTTTGTGCAGCGCTATTTTGTGCAGGGGATGCTCGTAGGTTCCGTGAAAGGCTGATCGCTATTTAAGCTGGGAGGGCCGAATCAGACCAGGCCAAGGGAACCCGAGCTTGCTCATGTTGGAAGGGAGGTGATGCTCCGTTAAGTGTAAAGCTAGTCGTTTGCGTGTTGACTCTAATGAAAAAGGGAGCGATTCCATTTGAAAAAAGGCCTATTCAGTTTGCTCATGCTGTTATTGGTGAGCAGCATCGTGATGGCAGGGTGCTCAGGCAAAAATACAGAAAGCTCGAGCAGCCCTCAGGGCGGAAGCGCGTCCGGCAGTTCGGACAGCTCAAAACCCGTGGAAATCAGCGTTTTTGCCGTACAGGAATCAGGCATCGATATTCCGGTGAACAAATTTACCAAGCATATCGAGGAACAGTTTAACATTAAATTTAATTGGCAGATCAATCCCTCCGACGGCGCCAAGGAGAAACGCCAAATTTCCCTGGCCAGCGGCGATTATCCGGATGCCTATCTGCTGACGCACTATATCGATGAATTCTCTCAAGCGGATGTGCTCAAATACGGTCAACAGGGAGTGCTCGTTCCCCTGAACGATCTGATTGAACAGCACGGGCCGAACATTAAAGCGGCCATGGAGGCCACGCCGGAAATGAAGGCGCTTGTTACGGCCCCGGATGGGAATATCTACGGACTAGGCGCATACACGGAATGCTTCCACTGCTCCTATCCCAATAAAATGTGGATCAATACCGAATGGCTGAAGAAGCTGAATCTCGAGGAACCGACAACGACCGAGGAATTCAGAAGCATGCTGCAGGCATTCAAAACGCAGGATCCGAACGGCAACGGGAAAGCGGATGAAGTGCCCCTTAGCGGTTCAACGGAGGATTTCGGCGTCCGGATTATCCCTTATTTGATGAACAGCTTCGTTTACGACGACGACCGGAACTACTTGACGATGAATGGCGGCAAGGTTGAGTCCGCGGCGATCACGCCGGAATGGAAGGAAGGGCTCACCTATATCAAATCGTTGTATGACGAGGGATTGATCGATCCGGGCGCATTCACCCAAAATGCGGAGGCGTTCAAGAAAATCGGCGAGAATGCGGACGCTGAAATTCTCGGCGCCGGTGCCGGCATGCACCCGGCCATCTTCGTGAACATCGATCCGGGCAACACCCGTTCGGCGCATTACAATCCGCTTCCGCCGCTAAGCGGACCGAACGGAATTTCATACGCAACCCATGATGCGGGCGGCGTATCACCAGGCGCAAAATTCGTGATCACGAACAAAGCCAGTGAAGAAGCCCGGGTAGCATTGATCAAGATGGTGGACTACATGTTTACGCCGGAAGGCCAAACCAATGCGGCAACCGGCATGAAAGGGATCGATTGGACAGACCCCGAGCCCGGCGATCAAGCGCTCGGCGAGGGCGTGACGCCGATGGTCAAGTCCATTCCGACGAAGGAAGGCGAAGCGCCGCATAATGCGGGTTGGAGCGGAATGGGCCATTTCTATATGCCGAAGGAGTATCGCGATACGTGGGTGCAGGGAACCGATATTTATGCATCCGACGGCTATGAGCGCAGATTGTATAATGCTTCGCTGCTGTACCAAGGACATGAGCCGAAGGAGATCTTTCCGATCTGGTCGATCTGGATCGATCCGAGCGTCATCGATGAAGCCAGCATGCTTCAAACCAACCTTAAAAACTATATTGAGCAGAACCAGCTGCAGTTCATTACGGGCAACAAGGATCTGAACAAGGATTGGGACGCTTACGTCAAAGGATTGAAGGATCTGAAACTGGATCGTTATCTCGAAATTTTGCAGACGGCTTACGATCAATCCGCCAAATAATCGAAGGACAGCTAAGCAGCTGCGGCTGTCAGGAAATCATTCCAACATCCATATGCGGATGCCGGTCTAAACCGATCGGCCACTCCGCATTTTCTCTGTTTCAAGGGGATCTATGGAGAACGAGGGAAGGTGATCATGTGTCGGATTATAACAAAGGCATGGACCGTACCGCATTCATCGTAAATCGCGGAGGGCTGCCTCATGTTAAAGCCAAACTTGCAGGGGAAGAACAGGTGACGGTTGCCTTTCTGGGCGGATCCATCACGGAGGGAGCCGGTGCCTCAGCGGCCGAGAAGACAAGCTGGCGTGCTTTAACGACTTATTATTTAAGAGAACATTTTGGAAGTTCGCGGATTCGCTCCATTAACGCAGGTGTCGGGGGGACGGATTCTTCGCTGGGAGCTCATCGTCTACGCGAACACGTGCTGAGAGTCGGGAACATCGATTTGCTATTCGTGGAATTCAGCGTGAATGACGGGAGCGACCGAGAAGAATCCATCAGAGGAATGGAGGGAATTGTACGCCAATGCCGTCGTCTGTCACCCGGAACGGATCTATGTTTCATTTATACCGGGTCGGAGCGAAACCTGGCCCGTATCCGGCCGTATCCCATTGCCGTTCACGAAGAAGTGGCCGAGCATTACGGCATTCCTTCCGTCGATTTTGCCGCCGGCATTTATGGCATGCTGACTAACGGTGAGGTAGCTTGGTCATCGCTTGCACCTGATGGATACCATCCGAATGATGAGGGGCATGAGATATACGCCGGTTTTTTGCAGGGATATTTGAAGGAGCTGCTGTCGACAGAGGGTGACTCATTGATGCTCAATCATTGCGGACATTTGCCCACAGAACCGCTGCTGGCGGGGAACTACGAATATGCCGAAATGCTCCCATATGAGCTAGCCGATTATACCGGGGATTTTCAAATCCGGGAGCTGCCGTCAGGTTCAAAACTCATGAATTGGCATTATGCAACAGATCACAGGTACTCTGATCATCCGAACGCTTCGTTTACGTTCACCGTGGAAGGACAAAGCGGCGGACTGCTGCTGTTATGCGGACCCGACACCGGAATCTTTGAATACTCGATCAACGGCGGGTCCATCGTACGGGTCAATCCCTTCGACGAGTGGTGCTTGAACGCTTATCGGCCAGTCAGCGTACACTTTCCTAGACTTCAAGCGCGCGGGCCGATTTCGATCATGGTTCGCAATACAGGACTCAAGGATAAGCGAAGCCAGGGTACGGGCATGCGCGTGCTGAAGCTGCTAGCGAATTAGGCGAAAATCGCGGATTTCCGCGATGGGTTACACCAAGCCTGCAAAGGGCTGTTACTAGTAATGGGAGGTGTTGTCACTGCATATGCCTGGAAATCAAAATACTACAGCTCCGATCACCCTTTCCTTGCGGGATTACGAGGAACCGAATAACCCGGATGCGCAACCTGCCATGAAACGCGCGATAGAAGCCGCCAGGTCAATGGAAGGCTCGGTCATTCTGGACATACCGCCGGGCTGCTATCATTTTTATCCTCAATCGGCCGATCGGGAAGCCTATTATATCTCGAATACAACCAGCGAGGAAGAGAATCCGGATGTGACCAAAACGATCGGGATTTGGCTTAAGGATCTGCACCATGTGACGCTTGAGGGGAACGGCGCTTTGTTTGTTTTCCACGGAAAGCAGACGATGCTTGTGCTCGATGGCTGCACGGATATTGAAATTCGCAATCTGCACTGGGATTACGCCGCCCCGACCGTGACCGAAATGACGGTGGATCGGTGCGTCGAAGCTTATCTTGAGGCAACCGTTCATCCGGATTCACGCTATGATTGCGCTGACGGCAAATTCGAATGGGTGGGCGAAGGCTGGCGTTTTCGCGAAGGACCGATGCAGTTATGCAGTGCGGATTTCGGTGCTGTATGGCGCGTAGATAATTGGCTGGAGCGGGTGGTGTTTACCGAGGAGCTGTCGCCGCGACGGCTTCGGTTTCATTTTGGAAACCAAGGCCCTCCGCACATGGCACCCGGTACAATCGTGCAAATGCGCGACGGCATTCGGGACCAGGTTGGCATGTTGATCACCCGAAGCTCCGGGGTGACGTTCAGCGACGTGGGCCTGCATTTCATGCATGGACTGGGCGTGGTTGGACAGTTCAGTGCCAATCTGACCTTTGAACGCTTGGATCTGACGCCGCGTCCGGAGACCGGCCGCACGGTGGCGGGGTTTGCGGATTTCATTCACCTGTCGGGCTGCAGAGGGAAGGTCTCGATTCGGAATAGTCGGTTTGCAGGGGCCCATGATGATGCGATCAATGTCCACGGCGCTTATCTCCGGATCGTTGGTAGACCAGCCTCCGATCAATTGCTTGTCAGGTTTATGCATCCGCAGACTTACGGATTTTTGGCTTTTCTGCCGGAAGATGAGATCGCGTTCGTGAATGCGGATACGCTGAACCCCTACGCTTTCGGAAGAGTCGCCGCTGTCGGCATGAAATCGCCCCGCGAAATGCTGATCACGTTGGAAAACGCGCTTCCCGCGGACATCGGAGAACGGGACGTGCTTGAAAATATGACGTGGACGCCGGAGGTCGAAATTGTCGGCAATACATTCGCCCGTATTCCCACGCGCGGAATTCTGGCCACGACGCCGCGGCGGATCGTGATTCGGAATAACACCTTTGTGAACATGCAGATGAGCGCGATACTGGTCGCAGCGGATGCATCATCCTGGTACGAATCCGGCGCCGTAACGGATATGAGCATTGCGGATAACCGGTTTGTGAATTGCGGCGGTCCCGGATATGCCGTGATACGGATTGCACCTGAGAATAAACATCATCTTGCAGCGGTTCACCGCAACATTCGGATTGCACGCAACTGCTTTGAAACAACCGGAGAAGATTGGTTAACGGCAAGAAGCACGGAGGGACTGATATTCCAAAATAACGTGATTCGGATGCAGGAAAAGCACGGTCTTGCAGGGAATATCCGTACGGACGAACGCGTCCATTTGGAAGCCTGCATGGGAACGGATATTTCGTGCAATGACGTGGAGTATGACGAATTGAAATAAAGGAGGCAAGGCGAGTGGGAGCAAACATGAAATTGCAGTACGTGAAACCAGCCACGGTCTGGACGGAGGCGCTGCCGATCGGCAACGGACGTCTTGGAGGCATGGTCTACGGCGGCGTGGAGCGTGAAACGATCAGCTTGAACGAGGATACGCTCTGGTCCGGTTATCCCAGGGATTGGAACAACCCGTCTGCACGGGAAGCGCTGCCGGAGATCCGGGAGCTGGCAAGCCAGGGACGTTATATGGAGGCCGATCAGCTAGGGCGCAAGATGATGGGGCCCTATACGGAATCTTACCTGCCGTTAGGAGACTTATGCCTCAGGTTTGATCATGGAGGCGTGTTTCATTCTTACCGAAGAACGCTGGATATCGCCAATGCCGTTCAACGAACGGAATACCGCATCGGCGAGGTGACCTACACGAGGGAATGCTTCGCATCCAGCCCGGACCAGATGATTGCCTTGCGGTTAACCTCGAGTGCTGCGTGCTCGCTGGACTTTCATGCCTATCTGGAAAGCCCGCTGCGTTTTACCGTAAAGACCGAAGAAGATATGTACGCCATGTCGGGATTTGCACCGGAACGCGTCGAGCCCAGCTATGTTTCCTCTGATCGTCCTATCCGTTACGGCGATCCTGAACATACCGCTGCCATGGCTTTCGACGGTCGGTTGGCGGTGGCCGAAACGGATGGCCGCGTGACCATGGACGCAGCTGGCATTCATGTACTGGATGCGAGCGAAGCGGTCATTTACTTCACTGCGGCCACCAGCTTCAACGGATTTGACCAAATTCCCGGTCACCGCGATGGCGGAGATCATCCGGCTGCTGCCGCGGCTATAGCTGCGGGTACCATGAAAGCCGCATGCAGCCAGTCTTGGACAGAGCTGCGCGATCGGCACGTCAACGATTATCGCAGCCTGTTTGACCGCGTCAGCCTTCGATTAGGCGAGACGCTGGCAGCCGGAGATATGGACACGGAGGAGAGAATCGAGCGATTCGGTGCCCGGGATCCAGGCATGGTCGAGCTGCTGTTCCACTATGGCCGCTATCTTCTGATTTCAAGCTCCAGGCCCGGAACGCAAGCCGCCAATCTTCAGGGGATATGGAATGCCTCAACCCGGCCGCCGTGGAGCAGCAATTGGACCTTGAACATCAATGCGCAAATGAACTATTGGCCCGCGGAGGTATGCAATTTGGCGGAATGCCATCAGCCTCTGCTGGAGCTGATCAGAAGCCTGTCGGTAAACGGTGCGGAAACCGCCGCCGTCCATTACGGTACCCGGGGCTGGACCGTTCATCATAATACGGATATCTGGGCCCATACCGCACCGGTCGGCAATTACGGGGACGGCGATCCTTCCTGGGCGCTTTGGCAAATGGGTGGAATCTGGTTAACGCAGCACTTGTGGGAGCATTACGCGTATAGCGGCGATGAAGCTTATTTACGATCGTTCGCTTATCCCCTAATGAAGGAAGCTTCTTTATTTGCTTTGGACTGGCTTATAGAAAACGACGCAGGCCATCTCTTGACCTCGCCGTCGACCTCGCCTGAGCATAAATTCCGCACGTCTGAAGGGCTGGCGGCCGTCAGCGAAGGGGCGACCATGGATATTTCACTCATATGGGAGCTGTTCACCAATTGCATGGAAGCGGCGGACATTCTCGGCGTGGATGAGGAATTCCGGGAGGAATGGAGCAGCAAACGGGAACGTTTGCTGCCTCTGCAGGTCGGCCGATACGGCCAGCTGCAGGAATGGTCCCATGACTCCGAGGATGAGGACGTATTTCATCGGCACACGTCCCACCTGGTCGGGGTTTATCCTGGACGGCAGCTATCTGCGGAAGATAGCCCGGATCTGTTTGCAGCTGCCCAAACCTCTTTGGAGCGTCGCGGGGAGGAAAGCACGGGCTGGAGCCTGGGCTGGAGGGTGGCGCTTTGGGGCCGGTTCGGTGACGGCAACCGTGCGCTCCGGCTGTTAACCAATATGCTGAGATTGGTGCGGGACGGGGACTCGGAGCGTTACGACCACGGAGGTGTGTATGCGAGTTTATTAGGAGCGCATCCTCCTTTTCAGATCGACGGCAACTTCGCAGCTGCAGCGGGAATTGCGGAAATGCTGCTGCAGTCGCATCGCCCCTTACTCATGCTGCTGCCGGCTCTGCCGGATGCATGGCCGGAAGGCGAGGTACGTGGATTGCGGGCACGAGGCGGCTTTGAAGTCGGTATTCGCTGGAAGAATGGAAGACTGACGGAGGCACAGATCATGTCTCGTTTGGGGAATGTATGCAGCGTAAGCATAGGCAATGGACATGGAAATGGGATTGCGGTTTACCAAGGCGATGCCAGCATTCCCGTACAGGTCTCCGCCAAAGGCGTATTTTCATTTGGAACAGAACAGGGCTTAACCTATCGACTGGTCACGGATCCGGCAGGGGCCCCCCGGGCTTGAACGACATAAAGAGTACCTTTACGATGGTATCCTACAATACTATGTTAAAAAAAGACTCCTTCAAGGAGTCTTTTTTACGTGAACTCAGAAGAAAATTCCAATTAAATTGTTATTTTTGTAGTCGAAACGTCCTGGAAGTGGGTATTAATTGTTAAACGGTTGACAACCTGTATATACATGTATATGATTTTCCTATATGCAACCTGTATATACAAGATGACGAGGAGGACCCAGTTACATGCAGAACCCAGGAACCCAATCTCAAGATTGGTGGAGAACTTCGACGGTTTATCAGGTATACCCGAAGAGCTTCAACGATACAACCGGCCGGGGTACCGGCGATATACGCGGGCTTATGGAAAAGCTTGATTATATAAAGGGACTTGGCATCGACATTGTGTGGCTCCAGCCGGTGTATGTGTCTCCGCAAAATGATAACGGTTACGACGTCGCCGATTATTGCAGCATCGATCCTGCATACGGGACGATGGACGATTTCGATGAACTTGTTGCCGAATTGAAAAAGAGAGACATGCATTTGATGATCGACATCGTCGTGAATCATTCTTCGACCGAGCATCGATGGTTTAAAGAAGCCATTTCCTCACGCGATAACCCGTATCGCGACTATTACATCTGGCGGGATCCCGCGGAAGACGGCGGCCCGCCGAATAACTGGCAATCCAAGTTTGGAGGTCCTGCGTGGCAGTATGACGAGGGGACAAGGCAATATTACTTGACATTGTTTGACAAGACGCAGGCCGATCTGAATTGGGAGAACGAGAAGGTCCGGGCGGAGGTCGTGGACATTCTCACGTTCTGGGCGGACAAGGGCGTCAGCGGATTCCGGATGGATGTCATCAATCTCATATCGAAGGATCCCGCTTATCCAGACGATGACGGTTCCGTGGCGCCGGGCGACGGACGCAGGTTTTATACGGACGGCCCCCGCGTGCATGAATACATTAAGGAATTGAACGGAAAAGTGTTCAAGCCTTACGATCTCGTCACGGTAGGAGAAATGTCCTCCACAACCTTGGAGCATTGCATTCGTTACTCGAACCCGAAGGAGAACGAATTCTCCATGACGTTCAACTTCCACCACTTGAAGGTGGACTACCCGAACGGGCAAAAGTGGGAGCTCAAGCCTTACGATTTCGAAGAATTGAAGCGGGTGCTTTCCGATTGGCAAATCGGCATGCAGAAGGGCGGGGGCTGGAATGCCCTCTTCTGGAATAACCATGATCAGCCGCGTGCGCTGACCCGATTCACCAATGATTGCGAATACCGCTCGGAAAGCGCGAAAATGCTGGCTACGACGCTTCACGGATTGCAGGGCACGCCATATGTGTATCAGGGCGAAGAGATCGGCATGCCCGATCCGAAATGGAATGACATATCCGAGTTTAGGGATGTTGAATCTCTAAACATGTATACCATCCTCCAAGAGCAAGGAAAAACGCCGGAGGAGGCTGCCCATATCGTCAGGGTGCGCTCGCGAGACAACTCCAGATTACCCATGCTCTGGAATGACGGCGATCAGGCGGGATTTACGACAGGGACGCCTTGGATCAAGATCGATGAGCGGTATCCGCTGATCAATGCGCAAGCCGAAGTGGAAGATCCGCAATCGATCTATCATCATTACCGGAAACTGATTGAAATGCGAAAGAACCTTCCGGTGATGACGGACGGTGTATATGTTCGTCTGGATGAAGGCCATCCCGAAATTTATGCATATGCGAGAACGAACAAGGAGCAGACGCTTGTTGTCATTTCCAATTTCAGCGACCGCGGCGTATCGTTCGAGCTTCCCGAGGAGATGCATGATCATCTAACCGAAAGTCGATCGGTTCAACTGTTAATCGGCAACACAACGGAAGAACCCAAGCTTACGCCAACAGTTGCACTACGACCGTATGCTTCCTATATGTGGCTTATTCACAACAACTAAATTCATAATGTCAGGAGCGTAGAGCTATGGCCATTGATCGCAAAAACGTGGAACGCATTGTCGAAGCAGTCGGCGGAAAAGACAATATCGAAGCCGCTACGCATTGCGTAACCCGATTAAGATTCGCCCTTGTGGACGACAGCAAGGTGGATTCCCAAGCCCTTGAAGCGAACGATTTGGTGAAGGGGCAGTTCTCTTCCCAGGGACAATTTCAGGTCGTGATCGGACCGGGTCTTGTAGACCAGGTTTACAACGAAATGATGGATATCACCGGCGGTGCGAGAGTATCGAAGGATGAAGTGAAGAACATTGCGAGCAAGAAGCAAAATCCGCTTCAGCGTGCCATTAAAACGCTTGCGGATATTTTCATACCGATTCTGCCGGCAATCGTCATGGCAGGTTTATTGTTAGGGATTAACAATCTGCTTACGGGACCGGGCATATTCTATGAAGGACAGTCGTTGATTCAGGTCCATCCCGAATGGGCGGATGTAGCCTCGATCATCAATCTAATTGCAAGCACCGCCTTTACCTTCCTGCCTGTCCTGATCGGCTGGTCGGCGGTACGTCAGTTCGGAGGCAATCCGCTGCTTGGAATCGTGCTGGGCCTGATCCTGGTAAACCCGGATCTGCTCAGTGCCTACCAGTATGCGGATGCCAAACTTGAAGGCACGGTTCCGGTTTGGAACCTGTTTGGCTTTGAAGTGGAGAAAATCGGTTATCAAGGCCAGGTGCTGCCGGTCCTTGTCTCGGCTTATATTTTGGCCAAAATCGAGAAGTTCCTGAACAAACGCGTCCACGATTCCATCAAGCTGCTTGTCGTGGCTCCCGTTGCCCTGTTGGTGACCGGGTTCCTCGCGTTCGTTCTGGTAGGGCCGATCACGTTTGCCATCGGCAACGTCCTTACTTCAGGCCTCGTCAGCATTTTTGACTCCTTTGCCGCTCTGGGCGGCCTGATTTATGGCGGACTGTATGCACTTCTTGTTATTACGGGGATGCATCATACCTTCCTTGCGGTGGACATACAGCTCATCGGCAGCGAAGGCGGAACGTTCTTGTGGCCGATGCTGGCGCTGTCCAATATTGCTCAAGGTGCCGCGGCGCTTGCCATGATGTTTATTATGAAGGAACAGAAGGCGAAAGGACTCGCCGTTACATCTTCCATCTCGGCTTTCTTGGGGGTAACGGAGCCCGCCATCTTCGGGGTCAACGTTCGTCATAAATATCCGTTTATTTTCGGTATGATCGGATCGGGGATTGCGGGCGTGCTGCTGGCCGTGAACAACGTCCTGGCATCATCGATTGGCGTGGGCGGGATTCCGGGCTTCCTGTCCATCTTCCCTAACCAGTGGGGCGTCTTCTTCATTGGCATGGCGATTGTAATGATCATTCCGTTCACGGGGACTTTGTTGTTCGGGCGTTACCAGTTGTCCAGGCAGTCTCGACAGGCAACGGAAGGGAATGCTGCTGGAATAGATGGAAAAGCACAAGCTGTTAATACGGAAACGAACGACAGTCTTCCATCCGGATCGTTCGCGTCGACGGAAATGACGAATGGTCCAACGATGGAAGCGTCGAAACAAGCCGCATTAGATATCATGGCACCGATCAAAGGGAAAGTGGTTCCCCTATCAGAGGTACCGGATCCTGCCTTCGCCGATAAACAAATGGGCCAAGGCATCGCGATCGTCCCGTCCGAAGGCAAAGTGTATGCTCCGTTTGACGGCCAAGTCGCCCATTTGATCAAGAAGAGCAAACATGCGATTATTTTGACGGATGCGAACGGAATCCAGATCCTGATTCACGTCGGTATCAACACCGTTTCGTTAAAAGGCGAAGGATTCACGGCACATGTGGAAACGGGTGCGGAGATAAGGAAAGGGCAGCTGCTGCTTGAATTCGATATCGATCGCATTCAGCAAGCCGGATTGCCGGTCATTACGCCCGTCATTATTCCGGATGGGCAAGATCACATTCAGAACGTGACGGAGTTTGAAGGCGAGGCTCTTCCTGGCGAAACGCGAGTGCTTCAGGTGACTCTCGGTAATGGACACTGACGGGTTCCTTTGCAACATGTAATCACTGCTCCGAAAATGGTACAATAGCTGATGGTGATAAAGGATGACGAACAACATTTATTGGACGCTGTATAAAGACTATGCCGACCAAATCGAAACCGGCGCTTTGCAGCCCGGCAGCAAGCTGCCCTCGGAGAACGAGCTTGCGGCAACCTATCAAATTACAAGGGAAACGGTCCGCAAGGGACTGAATTTACTCGCCCACAACGGTTATATTCATAAGGTTAAGGGCAAAGGTTCGTTTGTGCTCGACACCGGGCGAATGAATTTCCCGGTTACGGGGCTTGTCAGTTATAAGGAAATGGCGGAGCGGATTGGCCGGAAGAGCCGTACGATTGTGTATGAAACGGAATGCGTTCCGGCCGGGGACGCCATCGCGAAAGAGCTGCAAACCCGCCCGGACCGGCTCGTGTGGAAGGTGATCCGATCCAGGGAAATCGAAGGGGAGCGCATCATCCTCGATGTGGATTATTTGCTTGCCGACATCGTGACGGGTTTAACGAGAGAAATTACGGGCGATTCCATCTATCAATACTTGGAGCAGGAGCTCCATCTAAAGATCAGTTACTCGAAAAAAATCATTTCCGTGGAACGAGCTACGACGATGGACCAGTCCTATATGGATCTTGGAAGCGATACCCATGTCGTCGTGGTCCGAGGTTACGTCCACTTGGAAGATACCACGCTTTTCCAGTACACGGAATCCAGACATCGATTGGATAAATTTCAATTTGTGGATTTTGCAAGAAGGGAATCCAATCATGATTTTGGAGACAAATAGAAGTGAAGTTAACCGCGATTTTATCGCGGTTTTTTTTATTGGACCCCCATGTCGCTCATTCGCAAAGGCCATGCAGATCAGCAGCGTAATAGATGGAACAAAGAGGAAAACGCCTGGTTGATGTTGAAGCTGTATTTAGTGGCAAAGATTCAAGCAATCCAGATAAAGGAGCTGATGGATCATGGATTTGGGACTCCATGGAAAGGTTGCGTTGATTACCGGGGGGAGCAGGGGGATTGGCCTTGAAACCGCCGTTACGTTTGCAATGGAGGGGGCTAAAGTTGCCATATGTGCAAGAGATGAGGAGCAGTTAAGGGCTGCCGCGGATCATATCAGGCATCTATCGAAATCCGAAGCGTTAACCATCGCAGCGGATGTTACGAAACCTGAGGATTGCATGCGAGCCGTAACCGAAACGCTAAGAAGCTACGGACGGCTCGATATCCTGGTGAACAATGCCGGAACCGCCGCAGCTAAGCCGTTTGAGCAGATCGACGACGAGTCATGGGCATCCGATCTGGATCTCAAGCTGTTCGGCGCGATTCGTTTTTCGCGTGCGGCCGTCCCTCATCTGCGGAATTCCGGCGGCGGTGCGATTATTAATATCACGACATCCTGGGCCAAAACGCCGCCGGCTTCATCCATGCCAAGCAGCGTCAGCCGAGCGGCAGGACAAGCCATGACCAAAGCGATGAGTCACGATTTGGCGAAAGACCATATCCGGGTAAACACCGTATGTATCGGAACGATACGGAGTGCACAGCTTGAGGCGCGTTGGAAACGTGAATCACCTGAACTCACCTGGGACCAGTACGCCAGGGATCCGCGCCATAACATCCCGCTCGGGCGTATCGGCGATACGGAGGAAGCGGCAAAAGTCATCGTATTTTTGGCGTCCGATGCCGCCTCCTACATAACGGGTACTGCCATCAATATCGACGGCGGTTCGGCTCCGTCTTTGTGAGGGGTCAGCATTTAAATGATGAGGACATGCATTGGAGCATGGAGGTTCTTGCTTCCTGGTAAAATTTATAATATTTTCATAACGGATATTATGTAAACCATGGTGCTTCGGAACGGGCAGCCCCTTGTTTGAAGACATGGCGATGATGTCGTAATTTTATATATGTTTTGTCGCATAGTTGGACTAAAAAAATGTGTAAGATGTGATACCTTATATGTGGATGTTCGGAAAATAAATGACGGGCTGCCGGAAGGAGTGATTTCCCTCATTGTTACTTTTTTTCTAAGACGCCATAGGGATAGAGCAGTCATAGGACCACTTCCCTAAACGTGGCGTGTACACCAACCCTTCGGATGGATGAAGGTTTTCCACATGCCGACTGGCGGCCGCTCTTTGTTGAGCGTGATGTGCCTTTCAGAGATTCGTTGAGGTGTTGTGACAGAATTACATACAACGATCTGCTTGTTTTATAAGGCGTTTCGAATAAGCAGAAATTATGAAATTTTAAAAAATGACGAAAAGTGATGGTGATGATCCATGTCTAAAGTTTATCGTATTGGAATTATCGGCTGCGGCGGAATCGCAAACGGGAAGCATCTTCCCAGCTTAAGCCGTTTAAAAAACGTGGAGCTCGTGGCATTCTGTGATATTGTCCTTGAGCGGGCAGAAGAAGCAGCCGGCAAATACGGCATCCAGGAAGCTAAAGTGTACAGCGATTATAAAGAGCTGCTGCAGGATCAAAGCATCGATATTATACATGTCTTGACCCCTAATGATTCTCATGCCGAGATTTCCATTGCTTCGCTCGAAGCGGGAAAACATGTTATGTGCGAGAAGCCGATGGCCAAAACGGCCGCCGATGCCAAGCTTATGATGGAAACAGCGAAACGTACAGGCAAGAAATTGACGATCGGATACAATAACCGTTTCCGCGAAGATAGCCTTTATCTGAAACAGGTATGCGAAGCCGGTGAACTCGGAAATATTTATTTTGCCAAAGCGCATGCCGTACGAAGAAGAGCGGTTCCGACTTGGGGCGTCTTTTTGGATGAGGAAAAACAAGGCGGCGGGCCGCTTATCGACATCGGCACGCACGCGCTCGATCTGACGCTCTGGATGATGGATAATTACAAGCCGAAGATTGTACTCGGTACCACATACCATGAACTGTCCCGCAAGGAGAATGCGGCCAATGCTTGGGGACCTTGGGATCCCGAAAAATTCACGGTGGAAGATTCCGCCTTCGGCATGATTGTGATGGAGAACGGCGCAACCATTATGCTGGAATCCAGCTGGGCGCTCAATACGCTTGAAGTCGATGAAGCCAAATGCTCGCTGAGCGGTTCGGAAGGCGGAGCCGATATGAAGAACGGTCTTCGCATCAACGGCGAGAAATTCAGCCGCCTGTATACAAACGAAATCGAATTGAACTCCGGCGGGGTTGCGTTCTATGACGGCAAGAAGGAGCAAGCTCCGGATGTTGAGATGAGAAGATGGATCGAGGCTATCGACCAGGATAAAGATCCTGTGGTAACCCCAGAACAAGCTTATGTTGTATCTCGAATCTTGGAAGCTCTATACGAATCCGCAAAAATCGGCAAGGCCGTTTATCTGGACTAAGCCCATCTTAAATCGGATTCATCCCGAGGAAGCCCTGATCATCAGGGCTTCTTTTAGTTGCGAAAGTATCAAGTCTAGCAATCCATGAATCGCGGGCGAATGAGATTTGCATAATGGGTAATAATAAGCTCATTAAATCGGAAGGCAGGGTCATGGACATGATATTTATTTATAATGATTATGGCGGAACGCATACAACATCTCTGGCTGCAGCTTATCATTTGAATAAATTGCCGACCAATCGCCAGCTTACGAAAGAGGAGATTCTGGCGGTAGACTATTTCGATAAACTGAATACGTCCGATATGGGTAAACTTATCTTTCACGGTCTGGACGAGAACGGGAACCCCGTGTACACGATTGGACGGGGTTCATCCAAAGTCGTTGTCCCCGCGTTGGAAAATGTGTGCTTGATTCTTCAAGACAAATACCAGAATGACGAACCGATCGTATTCTCCAACACATCGCCTACCGTGCCCATCATCATGACGATCGGGGGATTTTTGTCCAAGAGGCTAAAACTGAGTTTCATCGGCGGTCCGTTATTGGTGGCAGGGGCCAAGCAGTGCTGCAGCACGATCCGCGAGCTGGTCTTATATACAAAACAAACGGCGGCATCGAGGTCCGGCTCGGAGTCCGTTATCGTGATGGAGAACAAGAATTTCTCACCATAACCATAGCAAGGCATTATGAAGCTGAGAAGATAATCCTGAATTTGCAGGGTTATCTTCTTTTTTTATCATTCGCCGAGCCTCTTATGATCTGCTTGATCTGGTATAATTTAGGGACACATGATCGGATGGGGGAACCGTCTCGCATTGATAACTCAGTCCCATCGTCCCGCGGTCCATACGATAACATGAAGGGGAGTGATGGTATTGAAACGTTTGTTCACAATCAGCATTTGGATTGTCATTGTGACGTATCTCTTACTCCTGATGATTGGATGGTCCAGAGGAACGTTATCCATTCGTTGGATTATTTTCATGAGCGTCATCACCATCTTGATTATCGCCATATTGTATGGGCTGACCAAACTGATTCGATACTTGGACCGTAAGCTGTATAAAGAGCTGAAACGCATGATGAAATAATCGTTCGGCCGGTGTAGCAAAGGGTGACTCCGGAGGTCTCAATAGACTTCGTGGATGTCACCCTTTTGTTTGTTCGGACAACATTTTATATAAGTTACGGATGTTGCATTCCTTTGGGCGCAGGCTCGTAAGCGTGCCGGTAACGGATTCGAACGGAAAAAAGGACGGTACAGCGGAATAATGTACCGTCCACAGGAAGGAAAACGGGATGGTATCGCATGAATTGACCCTATCTGAAAATCCTTCCATCTTCTATGATCAAAAATAGAAAGCGCTATCATGTATTGACTGCAAAAGAAATCAGGAGGTGAAGTCCCGCATTCATGCGCAACCACTCGTCCGAACGCTTGGTGGAAGCCGTTACTGCATTCGGCAAATATAAGCCTAATATCGAAGAGGAGAAGATGTCATGAAGAAGAAAAAGAGCTCGGCTCGGTTATTGCTGGCCATGTTGTTAGCCGCGGCACAGATCGCTTTCATGTTCCCTGCGGTTCCGACCGAAGCGCAAGCAGCGGCCGAGGAGGATTTTGCAAGCAAGCCGTATATGGGCTGGAGCAGCTACAGCCTCCAGGTGTACCATACCGGCAGCTGGATCACGGCGGATCATATTAAAGCGCAATCGGACGCGATGCATGAGAAGCTGCAGCCATACGGATATGAATACATCAATGTAGACGCGGGCTGGAACGGCAGCATGGACGAGTACGGTAGACCCGTTCCCAGTACGACGCTGTACCCGGACGGGCTTCAGGACGTGATTGATCACGTGCACGCCAACGGCCAAAAATTCGGGCTTTACCTGATTCCGGGATTATCCCCGCAAGCCTATGAAGACAATCTGCAGATTTACGGCACCAGCTGCAGGATGCAGGAGATTGCGGCACAGCCGCTGCAAAAATCGGATTATTGGGGGCTCGGATACAAGATCGATTTCTCGAATCCCTGCGCGCAAAAATACATCGATTCGATCGCGGATCAACTTGGCGAATGGGGAGTCGACTTCATTAAGTTCGATAGTGTCACGCCGGGCTCGGGCATATCCGACCTGTCGATGGATGCCCGAGATGACGTGAAGGCCTGGTCCCAAGCCCTCAAGCGGCACGATATTTGGCTCGAATTATCCTGGGCGCTGGATATCCGTTACGTGGATTACTGGAAAGAGCATGCCGACGGCTGGCGCATCGATTGGGATATCGAATGCTATTGCGGTTCGGAGGCGCTTACGACTTGGCCGAGCATCGCCCGATTGTTCCCCAAAGCGGAGCAATGGTGGCGGCATGCCGGGCCGGAGGGTTGGAACGATTTCGATTCCTTGAATGTAGGCAATGGCGAAATGGATGGGCTGACGAAGGATGAGCGCCAATCGGCGATGACCTTTTGGGCGATATCCGCCGTTCCGCTCTACATTGGAGATGACATGACCAAGCTGGACGATTATGGCATCGAGCTGTTGACCAACGAAGAAGTGATCGCGGTTAATCAAGCGGGCCGTCCGGCGCATCCGGTATCCACGGATACCGAACAGCAGGTATGGTATGCGAATAACGGCGACGGCAGTTATACGGTGGGACTCTTCAATCTTGGGGAGAAGAGTGCCGAAATGGTCGTTGACTGGCCGAGCATAGGCTTGGAGGCTCCCGCAGCCGTCCGCGATTTATGGAGCCGGAGCGATCTTGGGATATACAAGGATGGTTATCGCGCCGAATTGCCTGCGCATGGCTCCCGCTTGTTGCGAATAACGGCGCAAGACGGCTGGGTTGCCGTAAATGATGATGATACCGGCATGAGGTATGAAGGAAGCTGGAAGCGTAACGGCGGAATGGAGCTGCCGTCCGATACCCAGAATCTCGTGATTGACGTCAGCGACGAGACGGTAAACGGAAGTACGGTTAGTCCGTCAGCGGCGAATTTCGATAAGGAGGCTTCCAAGCAGCAGGATATCGAGTTAACCGTTCAGTGGAACGATAACAAGGAGGTCAGCCGCATATCCAACGGAGGGCATGATTTGGTGCCGCTTACGGATTATACCGTGAACGGGAATATCATCCGCATCCACAAATCATATCTGGCTGATCTACCAAACGGCACGGCACAGTTAACGTTTACGTTCCCGGCAGGTCCGCACCAACAGCTTGTGCTGACGATACAGGATACGACCGTGCAGGATAGCAGGGTATATCCGCCGGTGATCAGTTATGATCGCAATGAACGGCTGGCTTCGGATCCGTCCGATGTTAATCTGACGCTTGCATTGAACGGGAACGCGCTCACTGCCGTCGCAACCGGCAGCACAACTCTCGCAGCCGGAATCGACTATAAGGTTTCAGCTGCTCAGATGCAGCTGAAGAGGGAATTTCTGAGTTCACTGCCGGTGGGCATGACCGAGCTTATATTTACCTTTACCAACGGACAGCCGCAACGTGCAGTCGTCGTTGTCAGAGATACAGCCGCCGGCGGCGTTATTTCGCTGAACGATGACCACCCCGACATTCATTATACCGGAGCCTGGAACCGAAGCTATAACCGGGGGTTGGGTGATTTCGGCGACGACGTCCACTTTGCCGAGAAGGATGGGGAGTATTTCGAGTACACATTCACAGGGACAGGTATTGAGCTTGTAACAGAACTCGATCCTTCGCAAGGAGAAATGGATATCTATGTGGACGACGTTTACGTCCAAACGGTGGATACTTCGAATGCGGGCAGGTTAGCCCAGCAAACGGTATTCCATCTGTCCGGCTTGGAGTATGGCTCGCATACGGTGAAAGCCGTGAAAAAATCCGGCATTTTCATGCTGCTGGACCAAATCCGGGTTCTTATGCCCGATCTGATTACGCCGTCTGCCGTTCGTTACGATAAAGCGGATTCGGCCGAGACCGAGGTAACCGTCACGGGTGCAACGTACGGATATACGCTGGACAGCATTAAGAATGGCGAAATCGAGCTTGTAAAAGAGCAGGACTATGCGCTGGCGGATCAGCAAGTGATGCTGAAGAAGTCTTATCTGGCTGCTCAACCGAACGGCTTGACACGGCTTTTGTTCTCATTCAGCGGAGGAGCATCGCAGACGCTTGCGTTGACCGTGGAGGATAGCGCAGCCGAACATAGTCTGCTCGAGACGACTAAAGAGTCGTTTGATAAGAACGAGGCTGTGCAGCAGGATATTACGGTAGGTGTGGCCTGGAATGGAAACTCGCTAGCGGGAATATCTCATCGCGGCAGCGATCTGAAACCGGGCACGGATTATTCGGTGAACGGCAATCGAATCGTGCTGAGCAAAAGCTATCTGGCAACCCTGCCGGTTGGCCGGGCACTTCTGCATTTTTCTTTCAGCGGAGGTGCTCCGCAAATCCTGGCTGTCGATGTAGGGGATACAACACCGCCGAATAGCACCATTGTACCGAGTGTGGCAGGCTTTGATAAAAATGCCGAGGTACAGAAAGCCGTTACGGCCACGATGGAGCTCAATGGCAATCAATTGACCGGTATTCGCTATGGGGATTCGGTTCTCCAGGAAGGCACGGATTACATCGTTTCCGGTAATCAGATTACCATTCTGTCGACCTTCCTCAAGCAATTGCCGCTGGGTACGGCGAAGCTTGAACTTGCGTTCAGCTCGGGCAGGCCGCAGGACCTTGCCGTGGTGATCATCGACACGTCCAGAGGGCGTTATGTGACCGTCAACGACGATGATGCGTCCCTGAGGTATATAGGAGCATGGCAGCACAGCAGGAACCGGGGACTGGGCGATTACAAGGACGACGTGCATTTTACGGAAAAGAACGGTGATTATTATGAATTCCGTTTTAAGGGAACGGGCATTGAGTTGATTACGGAGAAGGATAATGCCCAAGGCGATATGGATATCTATGTAGACGGTGATTTCCTGCAGACGATAAGCACCTATGCACCAGAGAAACAGGTTCAGCAAAGCGTATATCATGTGGATGGATTGACAGATGAAGAGCATACGGTGAAAGTCGTGAAAAAGTCGGGCTATTACATGCTGCTAGATCATTTGAAATATCGGGTAACCGATCTGATCGAGCCGGATGCTGCTGCGTTTAACAAAAACGGCCGGAATCCGAAGGATGTCGAGGTCGAACTTCGAGTTGACGAAACTACGCTGACGGCAATCAAGCACGGCGCCGGCCTTCTAAAGGAAGGCAAGGATTATAGCGTATCCAGGGATAAGGTGAAAATCAAGAAATCGTATCTGGCCAAAGCACCGGTCGGAACGAATGTGTTCGAGTTCCAGTTCCGCGGAGACTACCTGAATGACGTGCATGCTACGCCGTCGAACGGCGATTATTTTGAATATACCTTCCAGGGTACTGGCGTTGAGCTGCTGACGCCGAAAGGACCCGGCCAAGGAAAAATCGATCTGTATGTGGACGGCAAATTCATGAAAACGATCAATGCTTATCATGACAGCCGGCAGACCCTCCAGAGCGTCTACCGCCTGAACGGTCTTCAAAATAGCGAACATACGATCAAAGGAGTGAAACGGTCCGGAAATTGGATGATTGTGGATCAATTGAAATTCAGGGTTCCGAAAGGAAACAAATAGACCTACCGTGAGGGGAGGAGATCCATGCATCGGGTTCCAAAAAAATACTGAAACAGAAGACAGCCAGCCCGTTAGGGTTGGCTGTCTTCTGTTGATTGCCAACAGATAAAGTCACTTTTATTTATTTTTTCGATTGTGCCGGGCAGGCCGGCACTCATTCAATGGGGATAAGCCGTATCGAATTCGATGCCGCACGGACCGCCATTCGGATTGACGTCAAGGTTGATCTCCGTGCCGTCTTCCCGGAACAATGGCCGATAAAATGCACCGATTTTGGTAGCCGACGCGTTGGCGTAATGGCAGATGAAGGCGCGGCGGAACCGGTTGGATTTGTTGCGGTAGGAGCCGTGGATCAGGTTGCCGTTAAAGAACAGGACGTCCCCTTTGTCCATGATCGCGGGGAGGACCTTTCTATCCTTGGGCGGCTTCACGAAATGAGTGGTAAACGACTCGTTCGAATCGGCTTCCTCCGGGCATACCAGGTCATAATCACTTGTTTTCGGAACGACGAGCAAACCGCCGTTCTCTTCATCGGCCGCGTCGATTGCGGTCCATGCGGCAATGCAATTGCCCGGCTCCACCTGCAGGTAGAAGTTGTCCTGATGCAGCGCTTGGCCGCGGGAGCCTGGAGGTTTGTAATAGAACATGCTTTGGGCGGCGAGCGCCGGTTCCCCGTACAAATCGGCCAATACCTGCATGACCGGTTTATGCAGCATGTATTTCTTCGCGGTTGCATGGAAGCGGTGCGGATGCATAACGCGGGGATAACGTTTGAGCGGTTCAACGGATTCATCGTCCAGCACAGGTTCAAAGTGGCCGGGCACGGTCGTGTGGCTGATCTCCTCAAACGTTGCTCCGATCTCCGACAGCTCCTCCTCGCGGAAGAGACCTTTTACAATTAAAAATCCCTCCGTTTCGAATTTGTGCAGCTGTTCTTCCGTCAATACGTGTAACTTCTCTCTCATAGCAATTCCTCCCGCAAATTAATGGTTTTCCTGTTGACAATAGAATAAGGTCTGCTTAACTTGAGAGGAAGTATGATTTCTGCTTAATATTACCGGAATTCTGCTATTCGGGGTACAGAGGAGGAGAGGTCGCTTGAGAACGCCGGCTGATAGGCATGCCATATCGTTAGAAAGCACCGGAACCATATTCGGCGATCATTTCGAGCAAGACGATTCTTATTGCCTGCGTCGTCCTAACGGAATGCAAGACTGGCTGCTTGTTTACACGCTGCAGGGTGAGGGCTATTTCCGCACGCCTGCCGGGGAGAAACGCTGCGGATCCGGGCAGCTCGGCCTGCTGCGCGCCAACATCGCCCATGAATACGGGACCGTGCAGGGGACGCATTGGAACTTTCTTTGGATCCATTATCCCGGGCTTCCGGAAAACGGGATGCTGCCGAACGAGGAGTTTCTGGTCGAAACCTTGCCCGATGAACGTGTCCGAGGCCGTGTCGAGCTGGCCTTTCGTAATGTGCTGCAAGATTCGCTGGACCGGTTAGAACTGTGGGAAGCTCTGTGCGAGAACGCCCTGCGTGAGATTTTGCTTCTGCTTGCACAGCGGACGAACAAGAGGCTAGATCCCAGAGTCGAGCAAACGCTTGGGTTGTTATCCCGTTCGTTAAAAGAAGACGTCAAAATTGATGCCTTATCCCGCGAGATCGGAATTTCGGGATCCAGGCTGGCGCACTTGTTCAAACAGCAAACGGGATCCACCATTTTGGAGCATCTGAACCAGATGAGGGTTCGCCATGCCGCTTTATTGATGAGCCATTCGGGCCGTACGGCGAATGAAGCTGCCCATGACGTAGGGTTTAACAGTTACAATCATTTTGCCGATCAGTTTCGCAAGCAGTTCGGGGTTTCGCCGAGGCAGTACCGCCAGGCATGCAGGCATCCATGAATGTGCCGGGTTTACATTCGATGCCTGAATGAAGACGGTGCAGACATATCAGAGTAACATACGAAAGAACAGGAAGGACTGCTGAAGGGCAGTCTTTTATTTTTCTATTCCCACATCTGAGATATCATCGGTTTCTCAGCCATTTCGCTATGATCCCAATTGTAGAATTTCATAAAGAGCTTGATAAAATTGAGCAAGATACCATCCGTTTGACGGTACCTTGCTGTTTATGCGGGGCCGCTTATAATGCGGCTTTTTTGTCGTTTAACCTTAACTTTGTGACAGAATCGAGCTTGGTTAACCGCTAGAAATAACAACTTTAATGCTGTGATGCTTCTGCTTCTTTTGAAATATCCACATTGTCGAATAAAGGGACAAGAGGAATATAGCATGATCGTTATGGATTGACACCATCCCGGTATTTGCCTAATATACGGCCAGACGGTTCCGCTAGTCTTCCATATTCCACCAGAGCGGTTGCGTCTAATCATGACCAAAGGAGGTTCAGATTACTAAAAAAAGAGGCTGAATGCCTGCCGGATTCGTTCACAGCTATTGGAGCAGTCTATCGGGATAGTCAACACCGAATTCTAAGGAGGTCATTTATGAGATTCGCAAAAAGCGGCAAGTACCAGGTCTTTATGCTGGCATTGTGTCTGTTATTGGTTTGTTCGGGCGGCGGTCTCGCCGCTGCTTCCGGGGAGAGCAGGCTTGCTCAGAAAACATACGGAACACCGGAGGAAATTCTCGTTCCCAACAACTATACGGTTGCCGTATTCAACGGTACGGCAGGGAAGGAAGAAGGCCGCAACGTTCTTTATGCGACCAGTAAAGGAAAGCCGGGGCATCTGAACGTGATCGATCTGGAGGATTATAAACTGCTTCGCAGCATTCCGATCGGCCCCTCTGAAAGCTCCTGGGCACATACCACGGCACCGGACGGGACCTTGTTCCTTGCGGCCGACGGCGGCGGAGCCAGGCTGTGGAGCTACTCTCCCGTAACTCACGTGCCAGAGCAGGTTGCCCAATTCGACGGGCAGTCGGTGCCGAACAGCATTACCACGGATGAACAAGGCCGCGTTTATGTCGGAACCTATCCAGGCGGCAAAGTGTATCAATACGACCCGGCTACGAAGCAAACCAAAGATTACGGCCGCGTCATCGGCGTGCTTGACCAGGAATATGTGCGCTCCATTGCTTACCAGGGCGGCAATATTTATGCCGGCACCGCGCATAAGCAGATCGTGCGCGTGAATTTAGCGACCGGTGAGAAAACAAATATCGCGGCTTCCCTGCCGGTTAAAGAAGACACCGTGTATGACCTGAGCACGATAGATAACCGTTATTTGTTTGCCCGATATACGGACGGAAGCGGCATTCCTGGAGAGGCGTTTATCTACGATACACAGACGGAAAGCTGGCTGGATGTTGTGCTGGAGAACGTAACGGGGCTGCACGCGACGGACTCGCTTAACGGAAAACTGTATTATATGTCCGACAAGAAGTTGAAAACGTTTAATCTTGACACGCATGAGGTCGAGTTGACCGGCATGGAGTACAACAGCGGATTTCGGGGAGTAGATTGGGTGGAATTTCCCAATAATCCGGAATACCCGGGCAAAAATCTGGTGACCGTCCGATATGACGGCGGGGTTACGATCATGAACATCGAAACCAAGCAGGTGCACCTGATGCCGCCGGTCATCCCGGGTCTGCCCGGCGTTGTCAACCGGTTGAAAAGCGTATCGGACACTCATTTGATCACCACCGGCTCGCAGGCCCGTTCCTCGCTCGTCGATCTGACCAATAACACCGCAACGCCGTTCAGCATCGGCCAAGCGGATAGCGTTCATGCCGTAGGCAATAAAGTCTATATGGGCGTGTACCCTGAAGGCGGACTGTACGAGTTCGATTTATCGACGGAGCCTGGAATGAACAATCCGAAGAGACTGGCCGTCTTAGGCAACGATCAGGAGAGGCTGGTTGATATCTCCAGTTCCAAAGGCAAGCTCTACATTTCGACGATTTCCGGTTACGGCACTTTGGGCGGCTCGTTGACAGTTTATGATACCGCCACCGGAGAAATCAACGTTCATCGCAACGTCGTCCAGAATCAGAGCGTGCTCAGCACGACGGTTCATGACGGCAAGGTGTTCGGTTCCACCACGATTCGGGGCGGACTGGGCTCCGAGCCGACGGAAGCGGAAGCGAAGATTTTTGTTTGGGATGAAGAGACGCAGCAAAAAATCACCGAGTTTCCGCTCCGCGTTCCGGGACTGGATAAACCGATATTCATCGGAGATCTTTCGGCCGGCCCGGACGGTTTGATCTGGGGAGCATCTTATGAGTATATTTTTGCGATCGACCCCGATACGTATGAAGTCGTGAAGAGCAAAAAAGTGTATCCAAGCTTGAATTTCAGCCAATGGGCGCATCACCCGCTCCGCTGGTCGGAGGATGGTCTGCTTTACGTGCTGTTCAACAACAAACTGACGGTCATTGACCCTGAAACGCTGGAGCATCGGACATTGGCCGACACCTCCAGATTCGATTTACATGTGGACGGAAATCTCTATTTCACAGACATGCAGACCAATACGATTCTGTATCGGATGGAAGTTGACGGAGAGGTCGTGGAAGAACCGCCGCATACGGCTGTTCCCGTCACCAATCCTGGTTTTGAAGAGGAAATGAAGGGATGGAGTCAATTATTCGCTCCAGGCAACGGTTATCGTTATGATCTCAGCACGGAACGCAGTTTCACGGGAACGCACAGTCTGAAGATTACGGACACGCTGAGAACGGCATCCGTTGCCGTACAAAGTGATGCGATTCCCGTCATCCCGGGAGAGGAATATACGGCAGGCATGAATCTCTATATTGAATCGGGCCAGCCGGGCTTTATGTTCCGATTCTTTGACAGCAATAACGCCACGATTTCCACACTGGAAACCCATTTGGATGAATCGCGATTGGCCCAATGGCAGAAAGTGACGCTCAGAGGGAAGGCTCCGGCTAATGCAGCTTATGCGAAACTGATTGCGGTAACTTCCAGATACAATGTGGCAACGGCCTATTATGACGATTTCTTCGTAACCGTAAAAGACAGCGTTCCTCCCGTCTCGACGGTTAGCCTATCGCCTTCTCCCAACGAGAACGGCTGGGTGAATGCCGATGTGTCCTTGTCCATCTCTTCCGACCGCGCGTACTCTATTGCATACGCTGCGGAAGGCGCGCAGCCGATAGAGAAGACCACGGTAAAAGGGAGTGCGGCTCAGCTTCAAATCACTGATGAAGGCGTCACGACGGTTACCTATTCCGCCACCAACTACTCAGGCGTATCTGAGGCACCTGGAACGCTGAACGTGCAGATCGACAAGACGGCTCCCGTCGTTGAATTCACCGGTGAGCGTACGTACACGGTAACCGACTCCGTATACGTTTCGTGCAGTGCCGTCGACAGTCTGTCAGGGTTAGCTGACAATCCGTGTTCTCTTCCGCTGCTCGAGCGTCCTGCCTATTCCTTCGAACCGGGCTCCCATGAAATATCCGTAACGGCAGTCGATCTGGCCGGAAATAAAACGGAATCCGTCTTTCGTTTTGAGGTAGCCGTGACCTATGACAGTTTGTCCGAGCTTGCAGCGCGGTTTGCCGCTGCCGATCCGGGCCTGGCTCAATCGTTGACAAGCAAGCTGCAAGGCGCCAAAGAGGCGGAGGATCGAGGCAACGACTCCGCTAAGCAAGGCAAGCTGAACGCTTTTAACAATCAGGTCAGGGCGCAATCCGGCAATAAATTGACGGCTGAACAGGCGAATGTGCTGGCAAAGCTGGCAGCATATCTATAAGCAGTCTTAGAGCAAGGTAATGAACATCGACCATGCGTTTCTAAACGCTCGTATATTTAAAAGAAACAGCCGCGTAAACCACGCGGCTGTTTCTTTTGCTCGGAATGATACCGGCGCTCCCTTGTGAGGATCGTTCGACAACCTACGGCACGCAGGACGATGTTAATAAGTCTATAACCGTCGAAATTTGTCATAACAAATCCGCGTTTATACAACTAAAGTAGCAATTATTCGATGTCATATTGACTGGAAAATAAAACCTTACTAAAATGTGTTATAACAAATTATGAATTACATAACAAATGTTAGTACAAGTGTATAGAAGGGAGGTGTCATATTACTGTACCAAGCAGATCTTGCTGATGATCTCGCACAGCTCAGACTTCTGCTACACGCTATTCGATTAGATAAAGGAGGTCATGATTAAGCATGGACGCCCGATTAAACTCGGCATCCCCACAGCCCGCTCCCAAACCCACCCGGTGGACGCATGTTAAGAGGCAGCTAAAGCGAAATATCGGGCTGTATATCATCATTTCCCCGGCAGTGCTTTACTTTTTGATCTGGCATTATTGGCCGATGTACGGCGTACAAATCGCTTTCAAGGATTTCATGCCCGGACTCGGCATCTGGAACAGTCCTTGGGTCGGGTTCGAACATTTCGAGCGGCTGTTTGACGCCTATTATTTTTGGACGATTCTGAAAAATACGATCGGGATCAGTTTATACGGACTGCTGGTCGGCATTCCCGCACCGATCCTGCTGGCGCTTTTGTTCAACGAGATTCGGAATCGCAAATTCCGCTCATTCGCTCAAAGCATATCCTATGCACCTCACTTTATTTCGGTTGTCGTTGCAGTCGGTATCCTGTTTTTTTTCATCTCGCCTACGAATGGCGTCTTTAACTCCATCCTTGTTTCCTTGGGGAAGGAACCGGTCGATTATTTGGCAGAGCCGTCTAAATTCTGGCATCTCTATGTCTGGTCGGGCGTCTGGCAGGGAGTCGGCTGGTCTTCGCTCATCTACAGCGCAGCCATCTCGGGCATCTCGCCGGACCTGTACGAGGCTGCATATATGGACGGGGCCAGCAAATTTCGCCGAATATGGCATATTACGATTCCCGGTATTGTCCCGACGATCGTAATCCTGTCTATCTTGAGTGCCGGCGGCATCATGAGTGTCGGCTTCGAGAAAATCCTGTTGATGCAAAACGCGATGAACCTGGAAACCTCCGAGGTGATCTCCACTTACATGTACAAGAGCGGACTGCTTAACACCCAGTACAGCTTTTCGGCGGCAGTCGGCCTGTTCAACAATGTGATCAATTTTATCATCCTGATCATCGTTAACGCGGTTGCGCGCAAGGCGGGGGAGACCAGCTTGTGGTAAAGGCCGTCGATGCAGGAATAGGGAGGGAACCTAAGAAGTGCTGCTGAACATTAAACGAACGCCGGGAGAAAAACTGGCCGATATCATAATACTAGTGCTGTCGATTCTCGTGACCATCGTCATTTTGTACCCGCTCATTTTTGTTTTGTTTGCGTCATTCTCCGATCCGCGCCAAATATGGGACAAGCCGCTGCTGCTCTTTCCGGCAGGCTTCAACCTGGACAGCTATGCCAAAGTATTCGAGAACAGCGAAATATGGAGCGGGTATGCCAATACGCTGCTTTACGCTCTCGTGGGTACCGCGATCAATATCATGATGACGGTATTCGGTGCGTACCCGCTATCCAGAAAGCGCTTTTATGGCAAGGGACTATTCACGCTGCTGTTTGCTTTTACGATGTTTTTCAGCGGCGGGCTGATCCCGCTGTACTTGGTGAACAAGGAGCTTGGATTACTGAATACGATGTGGGCATTGGTGCTGCCCGGTGCGATCAGCGCCTACAACATGATTATTATGAGAACCTATTTTCAGACCCGGATTCCGGTGGAGCTGGAAGAGAGCGCCTACGTCGACGGCTGCAACGACTTCCATATGCTGTTTCGAATCGTGCTGCCATTGTCCTTGCCGATCATCGCCGTGATGATCCTGTTCTATGGAGTGGGTCACTGGAACTCGTATTTTGACGCTATGATTTATTTGACGGACCGGGAGAAATTCCCGCTGCAGCTGATATTAAGAGAAATCCTGGTGCAGAACGACTTTAAGGAAATGGCCGGAATATCGGTCGGCGCCGAATACGCGGATCAGATGATGGTTAAGGAAGGCCTGAAATATGCAATCGTCGTATTATCCGCGCTGCCGCTGCTGCTATTGTATCCGCTGCTGTCGCGATTCTTTGAGAAAGGCATCATGGTGGGAGCTATCAAAGGATAAGCCGATATAGGAGCGGTCAATTACCGCTTGGAACTCATAATCATGAATAGAGGGGATATGGATTTATGAGAAAAAGAATGAATCTTCTGCTTGCTTTCATGTTGACATGCTCGTTGACGCTTGCCGCCTGCGGCGGATCAGGGGGAAAGGCGGAGCCGGAACCAGCCGGAACGGACGGAGACCCCGGAAACATCAAGCTAAGGATCGTCAAACGCGGATATACCGATGTGCATCCACCAGCCGATCAATTATGGATGTGGCAAAAATACGAGGAGATGTCCGGAATCGAGGTTGAGTTTGAGGAGCTGGCCGGTTCCGCCGTAACCGAAAGGAAAAATGTCATGCTCGGCTCCAACGACCTGCCGGATGCGTTCTACCGCATTGCCTTCGGCACCGATGAGCTGATGAAATACGGCAAGCAGGGCTTGTTTGTTCCGCTCGAGGACTTGATTGAACAGCATGCGCCGAATTTAAACAAGCTGCTCAAGGACAACCCGGATATCAGAGGAGCGATTACGATGTCGGACGGACATATTTACGCTCTCCCATACGTCGATTTCTCGAAAGCGTTCAATTCCGTTCGCTTGTATATCCATAAGGATTGGCTGGATGAAGCGGGGCTTGAAGTGCCCAAGACGACCGAGGAGTTCCGCCAAGCGCTCATGAAGGTTCGGGAGAAGGACAGCTCACGCCTCGGTTGGGTGCTTGAATCGCAGTACTGGACCTTCCTGGAGAGCTTTCTGGCCGGCAGCTTCGGCATGGGTGAAGGGGGCGCCAAGGCTTTCGGGCAGTATCTCTATAAGGACGCTGACGGACAAGTGAAGACGACGTTCAACGATCCGAAATACAGGGAGCTCTTGCGTTATATGAGCGATCTGTACAAGGACGGCTCGCTGGCTCAGCAGAATTTCACGACCGGCTACGATTATGCCAAATGGTCTACGGACGGCTCCAACAATTTGATCGGCTCGTTTGTATGGGAAGGGCCGGGATATATCGGCAAGGACGCGGCCGAGAACTATGTGGGCATTCATGCCCTGGAAGGTCCGAACGGCGATAAAGTCGCGGGGGTGCTGGGACCGCCGACCAAAGGGATCTTCGGTTTCGTGATCACCAACAAAAACAAGTATCCGGTCGAAACCATCAAGTGGATCGATTATTTCTACGGTGAAGAAGGGATTAACTTCGCTACCTTTGGGTTGGAAGGAGAAACTTACGAGCTGGTGGACGGCAAACCGAAATACAAGGACGAAATATTGAACTACAAGGGCGGCGTGCAGTTGGGTGCTTTCCAATATGTTGATAATGTGTATGGCGCTTATTATCCTTATGTTGAGCCTGATGACGATCTGCGGATGGCGGCTCGCGGGACGACGGTCGCTGACGAGATCAAAGCGGATCCTGCCGAGCTGGACGAGCTGGCGCCGAAAGAGCTTTGGCCGGATTTTGTTCCCACGGATGACGAAGCCAACCAAACCAGCGCGATTCTGACCGACATCAATAAATACATGGAGGAGATGCGGGTCAAATTTGTTACGGGTAAAGCGAGTCTGGACACGGATTGGGATAACTACGTGAAGACCTTGGACAAAATGGGAGCCCAGCGTTACCTGGAAATCAAAAAAGCGCAGTATGAACGCTATACGAATGTAAAGTAACCATGACGGGAGGCAGGCATGATCGATCGGGGCGGTTTACATGCCAATGAAGCAAACGCTATAATTCTAGTTGGACAAGATCAAACCGGAAAATAGATAAAGATGGGATGAGAACCAAGTTGACCAAAGACAATAAACCGCTGTACCGCGTGATGATGGACGAGCTAAAATCGAAAATTTCATCCGGCCTTTACCCTTCCGAGGCCCAGCTTCCTACCGAGGCCGAGCTGAGTACGGCCTTCGGCGTGAGCCGCATTACAACAAGAAGAGCGCTCGAGGAGCTGGAGCGGGACGGGTTCATCTACCGCATTAAAGGAAGCGGCAGCTTTGTCAAACCCCGGCAGCGGGGTCAGGAGCAGCGGTCGGTTGGAACGGAAAGAATGATATCGCTGATCCTGCCTTCCGAAGACGACCGCGGCACGATGGGGTATATTCGCGGCGCTTCGGACTGGCTGAACGCGAACGGCTACTATTTAAGCATTCATCAGAGCGATTATGACTCCCAGAAGGAGCGCGATCTCCTGGAGATGCTGACCCGAAAGGGCATTGCGGCCATTATATTGTATCCGCGGAACGATCATACGAACTACGATATCCTGCATCGGCTGTGCCTTGAAGATTATCCGATCGTGACCATCGATAAATACTTTGACAGCCTCCCGCTCGGGGCGGTCGTTTCGGATAATTGGAGCGGCTCTTATCAAGCCGTATCCCGATTGATTGAGCTCGGACACCGAAAGATTGCGTTTTTGACCGCGGTCAGCATTGAATCCACTTCGTCGGTGCGCGATCGGTATTTCGGATACTGCCAAGCGCTGAAGGACCACGGGCTTCCCCTCGACAGCCGTTATATCAGACTGAACATGAAGGGTTATCGGGAGAAGGTCGGCGTGGAGCAATTTTATAACGAGCTGCTGGACTCTTACAAGACGGAGGGGGTGACAGCCGTTCAGACGGAAAATGATCTGATTGCTGCCAACCTGCTAAACCTCTGTTTGGAGAGGGGGATCCGTATTCCGGACGATATCTCCATCATAGGCTTTGATAATAATCCGGTCACGGAGCATGTGATGATCCCTCTGACTACCGTCGAGCAGAACTTTTACGAGATCGGCCGCCAAGCGGCCGAGCATGTCGTAAACTGGCTGGAGAGAGGGAAACCGACACCGGGCACGGCGCTGATCCCTGTTAAGCTGGTGGAGCGGGATACGACCGCTCCTGCCCCGAAAGCGAGATCGGGCAAGTAGATACGACATAAAGGCTGATTGTCTGCGGATACACTTTCTGCAGGCAATCGGCTTTTTTGTAGGTATGTAAAAGTTGAATATACATATTCTTTGCTTACTCATACAAGGCGCAAGCATGGTACATTATTCGGAAGGAAGGATTTCGTTTAAACCATGACACCATGATAAGCAATCGCGAAAGGAGGTGAATATCATGAGTACGATTCATATGCTGGTCGGGATACCCGGCAGCGGAAAAAGCTATTATGCCAAACAATTGTGCAAAAGCGAGCGGGCCGTGCTGGTTGCGACGGACGCGATACGCGAAAGATTGTTTGGCAGCGAATCGAAACAGAAAAATACGTATTTGGTATTTGACGAGGCTTTCGCCGAAATCGAACAGGCGCTGAAGTCGGATCGAAACGTCGTATTCGACGCAACGAATGTCAGCCGGGAACGAAGACAGAAATTTCTGAAACGGTTTGGCGATCGACGGGTGGAGTGCCATATTTGCACGACTCCTTATGAAGTGGCCCTGGATAGAGTCAAGAGACGAAAACGCCGGCTTGATGAGAAGATCATGACTAAGTATGCCAAAAATCTTGAATTTCCGGTCATGGGTGAAGGGTTTGTTGATCTGCATCTCGTTCATGAGCCGGGTGAAACTCAGCTGGCAAGAGAGGATTTGGAACAGCTGTTAATGCGCAGACCGGATCACGATGAGTTGTTCGGTTACTTATCGCAATCCCCCTATTTTCAAACGATGCTGGGATTTGATCAAGAGAATCCGTTCCATTCGAGAACGTTGTCGGAGCATACGTTTGCCGTGCTGGTATACATCCAAAATTGCTATGACGGTGAAGGCGATCATCTGCTGGCTATGCAATTAGCGGCTCTGTTCCATGACGCGGGCAAGCCGTTTTGCAAAGTATGGAAGCAGGCTCGAGGATACTATTCCTATTATGGGCACGAGCATGTATCGGCCATCATGGCATGCCATACCTTGAAAGACCTTGGGTATGAGGATGAATTTGTGCTTCATGTCGTCCAACTTGTCAGCTTCCATATGGAAATATTGCATGGAGGAGATGCCGGCGCATCCAGGATATACCATTTGTTAGGCGAGGATTTGCTGGCTCAGCTGTATTTCTTCGCAGAGGCCGATACGTTCGGCAAGTAAGAGAGGTGAACAACGATGAAAATGAAATATCCAAGAACGATGCATCTGCCCTGGTCTAGAGGTTATACCGACGACGATAAGATTTTGCGGGCTACCGACCATTTTGCGGGGCAGGAGGTTGTCATTACCGAGAAAATGGATGGGGAGAACACCACCATGTACCCCGATCTCATCCACGCCAGATCCCTGGACAGCAAGGATCATCCTTCCCGTCATTATGTCAAGACGCTGCATGGGGGCATCAAGTATTTGATTCCGGAGGGATACCGTCTCTGCGGGGAAAACGTCTATGCCAAACATTCGCTTTCGTATTCGGCGCTGCCGTCTTACTTCATGCTGTTCTCCGTGTGGAATCAGTTGAATGTGTGCCTGTCATGGGATGAGACGGAGGAATGGGCGGATCGTTTGGGGCTGGTTACGGTTCCTGTCTTGTACCGGGGCATCTGGGACGAGGATGCTGCCAAGGCTTGTTATACGAAGCGATCTTGCTGCGGCGGTGAACAGGAAGGTTACGTGGTTAGGCTGGCTTCCGCATTTGCATATGACGATTTTAAGCATAGCGCTGCCAAGTATGTCCGCAAGAATCATGTTCAAACCGACGAGCATTGGCTGAGCAAACCGGTGGAAGCGAATCATTTGGCTGCAGGAGACTAGAACGGTTAGAAAGTTTTTTTATATAATTGAATTTTAGAATATGAGGTGTTGATCATGTAATTTCTAAATGCTTTTTAATAAAATGATGTGGATACATAGCACTGATATGAGCTGCCGCTAAAATGGGGGCTTTTTTTATTGGAATTATTGCAATATTGCAAATCAGGTTACCATATTTTGTGAGTGCAGTTATAATGAGCATATACTTTAAGTGAATACAGAATCAACCTTATTCGATGATAGGAGATCATATGAACAATAACAGGATGTTTAGCGTTTCGGCACCGTCTGGCATTAGATTAATGGTTTCCATGCTGCTCTTAATCGTTATTCTTCTTGGAAATATCATGTTGGAACAGGGAGAAAGGGATTTCTTTTATTATGCCTGCATTGTGTGGTTGGTTTTTTGTTCCACCGTATTCATCATCTCCTTCTACAGAACCTGCCTGATGAAACCCGCCGTGATGAAAATGCATCAAGACGGAATCATGATAAACGGAGAAGAAGTGAACGCAGATTCCGTGGCATGTTTATTGATCAACCATGACAGGAAACCGGTGATCGGGATCAAGCCGAAAGGGCGTAAGATCGTACCATTGAAGCTATGTTTTCAGTTCTTGGAGGATCAGACGGAGGGAATCAGGCAGCTTGAGCTATGGGCACAAGCAAGTCATGTGAAGATAACCAAAGGTTTTTTTATGAGATGGTTGTAGGGGAGTCTGAGTTCACAAGAAAGCAATCCAAAAGAAATGTCCCGTAGATGGGTCAGCTATCATTTAATCAGGTGTTTAGACATGGATTTCACTATAGGGAGAGACAAACATGAATAATATGTTCAATCATTTTGATATGACCCAAATATTAAACCGAATCGACGCATTAAGCCCTCAATCACAACCGTTATGGGGAAAAATGGATGCTGCCCAAATGCTGTCCCACTGCTCCGCGTTCCAAGACATCGCCATGGGCATCACAAACCCGCCAAGAGGCTGGCTAGGTAGGTTGGTAGGGAATTTCGCGAAGCCCGTGTTTTATAATGAAAAACCGTTACCTCGCAACATGTCGACTATTCCGGATATTTTGATTGCGGATCCAAGAGAATTTGAAACGGAAAGAGAACAATTAAAAGGAAAAATAATAGCATTCCAAAAGCACGGACCCGAGAAATGTACCACACATCCTCATCCTTTCTTCGGTAAACTGACCTCAGAGCAATGGGGGAGGGGATTATACAAGCATCTGGACCATCACTTGAAACAGTTTGGCGTTTAAGGCTCAAGAAACCTATGTAATGTGGATACGGATGCAACCCCGTAGAGCCATGACTACGAAGGTTGGCTCTACGAGGTTGAAGGGTCTTGCTGCAGATTATGTATTCTTCTTTATAACCATTCCACGTATTTCTCCATCGTAAACTCGCCTTCCAATTCCAGCCGGGTATCCGGCTTACTCCCATCATAATAATTGACGTCCATCGTCGTTCCAGTCCAATATACGTAAAATACGCCATTTCCTCTATACTCAATGCGTCCCCGGTTATCATTTACCTCCTGGTGCTCAAAATAATAGAGTCTTGCATCCAGGCTTCTGGAGTTCTCGTTATAGCCCTGGGCAAGCGTAAATTCCAGCGGTGCAAACTCATTCAGTTTTAGCGTATCCAGATAAATCGTAAGTTCCGCGTCCGGATTGCTCAGCAGCTCATCCGGATCCGGGTAAACCTGAAGCGGTTCGGTCTCCGTTTCCGTTTCAAACCACAGCATGATTTGCGGCTTTCCGTTGACTTCGGTTCGCGTGGCGAAAGCGTTGGATTCTGTTAAAGCGTGTTTTTCGGTTCCGTTATAACGGATTAAGGTGATCGTCCCCGGCATGTGATTCTCCTTGTCTAATGTATTCGATTATTATAGAATGTCAGATTGGCCTTACTAAATGGTAGCATAAACCAATCATCGCACCAATAAGTTAGCATAACTTTCCCTTACCTTATCTGGCGAATGGAACGATAAAAGTAGAATGTGCAGGGGCGGGATATGGAATCTCCTATTGCGAAATTGATATTTTATTGTAAAATGACCGCAACAGATTAGTTTCGACATGGCAGGACTTCTTGTCATTTCAGGAGAGGTTGATCGAGTTTGATTAAACGACAAAGACACGAGCATTTTACCGGAAAGTTCAGCAAGTGGGTTTACGGGATCACGTTTAAACAAAGAGTTCGCTTATCCTTCATTATTATGATAACGCTTGCAATTGGAGCGGTAGGCATGACAACCTATTGGATCGCCTCCAAAGAGCTTCAGAAGAACGCTTTCGAATCCAGACAAGAGACCGTGAACAAAACGACTCAGATTCTGGACGACAAATTGGCCGGGATCTCCAATTCGGTTCGTTCCCTGATGTTCAGCTATGCCTTTAAGGAAATGATGCTGGATGTGCAGAGCAACGACATCTCGAATTATTACGTGCATTTGTCCGAGCTTCAGTATGTGTTTTCACAGGTTACCTTTAACGAGCCACTGATCGAAAGCATACTCATTGCTACCCCGATCGGGGATTTTTATCCAGTATCGCAGCGTCGTTCCCAGACCCAGTCCTTTTATGAATCCAGCATGTATTACGACGTGAAGGAGAATTATGGGGGGATCTGGGTTAAGGGGCACACCGACAAATTTTTTACCGGGAACAGCCGAACGCTTTCCTTTGTTACCAAGGGAACGCAGGAGAACGTTTCCAACACCAACGTATTCATCGTGGTGAACGTGAACGAGAGCGGGTTGATCGGCATGGTCAACCAGCATTCTTCGAATGATGACAGCGATTATTTTGTCATTGATTCGAAAGGCGAGGAAGTCATTCGGACCGCCTGGTCGTCCAGCCATAATCTCATGAAAGATAAACCATTCCTGTACAAAGTATCGGAAGGTAACCAAGGTTCTTTTTTTCATCATTTTGACGAAACCGATTACCTGGTGAATTACACCCGATCCGCCGTGGTCAAAGACTGGAGCCTGTTCGGCATTCAGCAGAAGGATAAGCTGCTGGAGCAAATGAACGGAGTCAAGCGAACCACCTTTTATATCATGCTGTTCTTTCTGCTTCTTACCTGGCTGCTGTCCACCAATTTGACGGCAATCCTGCTTAACCCGTTATATAAACTGCAGCGGCTCATGCGGGAGGTTGAGGACAACCGATTGAACGTCCGTTTTGCCAGCCGGTCTACCGACGAAGTTGCGCAGGTGGGTTATCAATTTAACCGCATGCTGGACGAAATCAATCGGCTCATCGATGATGTAAGGCTGAGTGAATCCGGGAAACGTAAGGCGGAGATGCGGGCTTTAACCGCGCAGATGGAGCCGCATTTTTTATACAACACCCTGAATACGATCTACTGCAAATCGGTGCTTGGCGAGAACGATGAGGTCAATGAGATGATTTTGTCCTTGTCCCAGATGTTCCAGTTAGGGCTGAGCGGAGGCAAGGACTGGAACACGCTGGAGGATGAGCTTCTGCATGTGGAGCAGTATTGTCTCCTGCAGCAAAAATGTTATGAGGGGCTGTTTGAGTTTGAAGTTACCGTGACCGACGCTTCGTTGTTAACTTGCCTGATGCCCAAAATTCTATTGCAGCCGATCGTGGAAAACAGTATTCAGCACGGGTTTAGGGACATCGGCTCAGGAGGTCAAATCCACTTGCGTGTTTGCAGGCAGGGCCAGCTGTTATATCTGATCATTGAGGATAACGGAATCGGCATGGATGCGGATAACGTCATGAAGGGGATGCTGGAGCCGCCGGTCTCCAAGAAGGGTTATGCCTTGAATAATATCGTGAACCGGCTTAGTCTCTTTTATGGTGAAGATGCCGGAATCAAGCTGACCAGTCTTCCCGGCAAAGGATCAAGAACGGAAATATGGATGCCGATTAGAGAAGGGGACGTTGAATCATGACGAATGGATCACCTGTGATTAAGTTATGCATCATTGATGATATTCGAAGCGTGGTCGACATGATCGCACGGAAGCCGCCTTGGAAGGATCATCATATCGAAGTCGTTGGCACGGCACTGGATGGCGAGGAAGGCATCCGCCTCGTGAAAGAGACGAAACCCGATATTGTCCTAACGGACATCCGGATGCCGAAAAAGGATGGGTTGGCCATGACGCAGGAAATTCTCGAAAGTTCTCCTTACACGAAGATTGTCATTCTCAGCGCATATACCGATTTCTCGTTCACGAGACAGGCCATCCGCTTGGGAGCCTTTGATTTTGTGAAGAAACCGTTCTCGATTGACGAAATCATCCAGGTCGTTTTGAAGGCAAAGGCTGCGTACCTGGAAGAACGGCAGGAGCAAAGCAAGGTCTTGGAACTGAAGCAGAACATGATCAAAAGCTTGCCGGTCCTGCAGCAGGAATACTTGTCATTGCTGATCCATCACCGTACGAATCCGGAAGCGGCATATCAGCAATGGCAAGCACTTGGCATCAAGCTTGAGCCACGGCGATTCAATCTCTTTATCGTGGAAGTGGACCGTTTCATGGACAAATATAAGGAGCAGCCAGCACGTGAAGTGGAGCTGATCAGGTTCAGTTTGCGCAATATTTTGGAGGAAACGATTGGAGGGTTTACCCATGGCGTCGTCTTCAGCGAGGCATTGAACCGCTTGATCTGCCTGATCAATTGCGAGGATATGGGGACGGCAGAGCAAATATCGGAGGCTTGCCGGCTGAACATTTTTCAATTTACGCATTCGACTATTTCCATCGGGATCGGCATGTGCGTTCATTCAATCGATGAGCTGCCCGATTCCTATCAGCAGGCTTTGAATGCGCTGGATTATCATTTTTATACAGACGGCAATGGTGTAAGCAGTTATTCCGGCACTTCTGCCGAAGAAAAGACCCTCTTGAATTATTCGGCTTCGACGGAACAAGAATTTCTGTTTGCCTTGCGATCCGGGCACAGGGAAAAATGCCGGCTGATTCTGGAGCAAATATTTAATGATATGCTGCAGCGTGACCCGCTGCCCAAGCCGCAGCAAGTTGAAAACCTATGTTATGAGCTGTCATCCAAGATATGTCGGGTCATGTCGGAGCAGTTCGCTCAGGATCGGGTGAAGAGGCTTGAAGAACAATGGCATGCGGTGAGGAGTTCAGGTGTCGTTTCGTTCCAGATTATGCGGGATACGGTAAAAGGAATCTGCCTTGAAGCTTGTTCATGGGTCGAGCAGGAGCGTATGGATGAATCCACGAAATTGATCTATCAGGCAAAAGATTATATATGCGCGAATTTACATACGAATTTATCGCTGGATCTCTGCGCGAAGCAGTTTAATATCAGCCCCGGTTATTTTTCGAATCTGTTCAAAAAAGTGCTGAATATCTCTTTTCAGCAATTCCTGATCCATCAGCGAATGGAGAAAGCCAAAGAAATGCTGATCGACGACTATCAGGTACAGGAGATCGCACAGAAGCTTGGTTACGAGCATCGCCGCTATTTTAGCGAAATCTTCAAGAAGCATACTAACATGACTCCGTCCGAGTTCAAGCTATATAGTACGGGGAAGCTCAGCACTCCTGTGGATTTGGATTGAGGATCATCCTATAGAATACAGCCTTGTTTCCCGTAATTCTGGATGCAAGGCTTGTTTTGTGAAGAACGGATTCATGGGGAAACCTGCCCTCGATGTGTGGTTACCCGCATTATGCGAGTGAGAGGGGCCCCTTATAATGAGGGAGAAAGAAAGAGGTTCCGTAGATAAAAAGGGAGGTAACACGGATGAAAATAAGCAAGAAATTCTTCATGTCCGCGATATGCCTGATGCTTTCTGGAAGTCTGGCAGCTTGCGGCAGTCCGACATCCACAGATCAAGGGGCGGAAGCCGGATCCAATGACAAGACCAAAATCACCTATTGGACCGGAGATCGCCATGATTCCGAGTTTGTCAAAGAGACCATCGATACATTCAACAAAACGAACAAGGATAACATCGAGGTGGAACTGGTCATCAAGGGAGACGACTTCGATCAAGCACTGGACATGTCCTTTCAGACTTCAGAGCCGCCGGATGTCATTCGCGTGAAAGAGAACACCATCCAGACGTTTTATAAAAAAGGTTTCCTTGCTCCGATCGACGAGTTTCTGACGGACGAAATGAAGGCAAAGTTCCCGGCGATGGAGGATCTGAACAGCTTTGAGGGAAAACGTTACAGCCTGCCGAACTACGGCACGACCATGCGACTGATTTACAATAAAGAGCTTTTTGCCAAAGCGGGCATTGAGCAGCCGCCAACCACTTTGGATGAGCTGGTCGAGACTGCCAAGAAAATTACGGAAGTGGGAAAAGCCAGCGGAGCTTATGGGTTCGCTCAAAATTTCAAAAATCCTTCCAGTGCACTTGGGCGTTCTGCACGCGTTATCGCAGAGGTGAGCGGTTATGGAGGCTTTGGATATGATTTTAAGACGGCTCGTTATGATTTCAGCGGCTTTAAGCCGATCATGGAAGCCTTCAAGCAAATTAAGGACGACGGAAGCATGCTGCCAGGCGTTGAATCGCTAGATATCGATCCGCTTCGTGCTCAATTCGCTGAAGGAAAAATCGGCATGTACTTATCCTTTTCCGCTGAGGCGGGCGTCTACCAATCCCAATTTCCGGCCAAAATCGACTGGGCCGCGGCACCCGTTCCTTCCATTGACGGTCAATTCAATGGCGCTTCCGGCTTCCTTGGCGGTCAGTGGCTGGCCATTAGCTCGGAGTCGGAGCACAAGGAAGCCGCATGGAAGTTCCTAACGTACATGTACGATGAGTCGATTCTCCAACAGTACCAAGAGAAGGGATTCGGCATATCGATGGTTCCTTCGGTTAGCGCGGTTGCCGCGAAGCCTGAAGTGAAAGGGATCGACGGGTTCCTGCCTAATCAATACGACGGTGTTTGGCCGGTCTATCCGACCGTGCCGGTACAAGGCATGAAGTCGGACGACGCCTTTTTCAAATACATCCTCAGCGGAGGCGATCTGGATTCCATCATCGACGATTTGAATACCCGCTATAATGCCGCTTTGGATGCTGCCATTGCGAGCGGGGAAGTGAAAGCGGAGCCGATGGCGGATTTTAATCCGCTGGATCTTGCCGGACAATACGCTAAATAGATAGGGTCACGGGGGATGGGGGATGCCTCATCCTTTTTTAAATACTAAAGAGACCGCAAGGAGTTGAGAGGATATGAATAAAGCGAAGAGTGTTGCTTTTTCATACAGCTTTCTGTTGCCGAGCTTTATTCTGACCATGGTTCTTGGCATTTACCCGATCATGTGGGCCATGAGGTATATGTTTTACGATTATAAAGGGTTTGGTGCCGAACGATTCGTAGGATTGGCCAATTTCGAACGTGTCATGAAGGATCATCAGTTTTGGGAATCCGTAGCCAACACGTTCATCTACGCCGGAGGCAAACTTCTGCTCTCGATACCGCTGGCCCTGATCTTGGCTGTTATTCTGAATTGGAGGATCAAAGGCAGAAATTTGCTCAGAGCGATTTTCTTTATGCCGACGATCATAAGCACCGCCGTAATGGCGGTCGTATTTTTTACGATCTTTAATTCCTATAATGGCATTCTCAATCAGTTTCTGATCAAGTACCAGGTCATCGGAAATGCCATCGATTGGCTGGGCGTGGATTATGCCATGCTGACCGTCATTCTCGTAGCAGTATGGGGGGCGATTGGCAATTACATGCTTCTCTTTCTGGCGGGACTCCAAAATATTCCCGAAGATGTCTACGAGAGCTCTGCTCTGGATGGGGCAAACAAATTCCAGCAATTCCGGTACATTACCGTTCCCATGCTGGGGCCTGTCATGCAAATGATCATTATGTTGGCCATTATCAATGCACTAAAAGGGTATGAGAGCATCATGGTGATGACCGACGGCGGTCCGATCGGAAAAACCAATGTCATGTTCCTATACGTTTATAAATTGTTCTTTCCTCCGGCAGGCTCCACGGCATCCACGCAAATCCAGGAATTCGGATATGGCAGCGCGGTAGCTTTTGTTACGGCCGTGATTGTCGGCGTCATTACGATACTGTACTTCTATGGCTCGAAACGCATGAGTCATAACGAATAAGGGGGAAACGTTCATGAGAATCGCATGGAATACTATACTGTGGGCGTTTCTGTTAATCGTCGCATTTCTGACGCTGTTTCCCGTCGTGATCACCTTGCTCGGTTCTTTTAAAACCAATGCCGAGCTTACGGCTGGGGCCACGTTTCTGCCGGCCGATTGGCAGTTTTCCAACTATATCGAGGCTTGGGAACAGGCGAATTTCTCAACGTACACGCTGAACAGCCTGTTCGTTGCCGGAGCCGCGACCATCGGAACGTTATTGGTGGCTTCCATGGCGGCGTACGTCGTGAATCGAATGAACTTTATCGGTAAAAAGCTATACGTCGGTCTCCAGGCCTTTACGATGTTTGTCGCCATCGGCGCCGTGGTGCTGCGTCCTCAATTCGACCTCATGATTCGCCTTCATCTGCATAACTCGCTATGGGGCGTAATCCTGATATTAATCAGCGCCCATGCTTCCGCATTCTTTATCCTGCTCAGCTTTATGAGCGGGATCCCCAGAGAGTTGGATGAAGCCGCGCGCATCGACGGGTGCTCGCCGGGCAGGACGTTCTGGCGAATCATCATTCCCTTGCTGACGCCCGGGCTTGGCGTGTGTGCTCTGTTTGCTTTTCGCGGGGCATGGAATGAGTATCTGCTCCCGTTTGTGTTTACGCTCAGCAAACCGGAGCTGCAGACATTGACCGTGGGCCTTGCCAATCTAAAGTACGGTGTTGCTGCCGCTTCCCAGACTCACTTCATGATGGCCGGGGCTTGCCTTTCCATACTTCCGATCCTTATCGCTTATATTTTTGCCAACAAATCTTTTATGCAAATGACCGCCGGCTCATTAAAGGGTTAGCGGCAACTTATCCATATCTAGGAGGTATTGCCATGAAATCGATTCCTATTGGAAATCTCATCTCAAGTTCCGTGATTCGGCGTCATCCGGATAACCCGATTCTGGATGCGTCCCGCGTTCCATATCCGACCGCGCTTGTATTTAATGCCGGTGTGACCAAATTCAACGGGAAATACGTGATGGTGTTTCGTAACGACTACGGAAGTGTAGAACGCCAGACGCTTGAGCCCCATCATACCACCGACCTTGGCGTCGCCTTTAGCGATGACGGAGTTCAGTGGGAGGTGCAGCCAAAGCCGTGCTTTAAGCTGCATGACCAAGAGATCATTCGGGCGTATGACCCTCGGCTCACCGTTATCGACGGTCGATGTTACATGTGTTTTGCCGTGGACACGCAGCATGGCATTCGCGGAGGCGTAGCGGTAACTGACGATTTTGTGAGCTTTGAAATATTGAGTCTATCAACGCCGGATTTGCGCAACATGGTGCTGTTTCCCGAGAAGATTGGCGGCAACTATGTACGGCTGGAGCGGCCATTCACGGTGTACAGCCGAGGGGGAGTCGATCGGTTTGATATGTGGATATCGGAATCGCCGGACCTGAAGTACTGGGGAAATTCCGGTTTGCTGCTCGCTGTCGAAGACGTCGCGTTTGCCAATGACAAGATTGGTCCCGCGGCTCCTCCAATCAAGACGAAGTTTGGCTGGCTTACGTCTTTTCATGCGGTGGATCTTGATCCTGCAAGAGGCAAGAACGGGTGGGAACCCTCCTGGAAAAAACGTTATACCGCCGGCTTGATGATGCTGGATTTGGATAACCCCAAAAAAATCATCGGTATGTATAAGGAGCCCTTGCTGGCGCCAGAGGTTAGTTACGAGACCGAAGGAGGCTTTCGGAACAACGTGATCTTCCCTGGCGGCATGATACTTGAAGAGGACGGCGAGGTTAAAATTTATTACGGTGCAGCGGACGCGGTGGAATGTTTGGCTACGGCACATATTGATGAATTGATCCAATTATGTCTCAACGATTAGAGCAAGGTGGGATAAGAAAATGACGATATGGAACCTTCTGCAGCATCCTCCAACCCGTTATCGAACGGTGCCGTTTTGGTCCTGGAACGACGATCTGAATAAGAACGAACTCTTACGGCAGATCGAAGAAATGCACGGGGCTGGCATCGGCGGTTTTTTCATACATGCCCGCGGGGGACTTACGGTACCGTACATGGGTGAGGAATGGATGGAGGCCATCCAGGCCTGCATCGAAAAAAGCCAGGAGCTCGGGCTTGAGGTATGGCTGTATGACGAAAACGGCTGGCCCAGCGGTTTCGCCGACGGTAAGGTGCCTGCGCTTGGCCCTGCTTATCAGCAGAAGCGGCTGGCTTATGAATGGGCTCCGTTTACGGACGGAGAAAACGTGACGTTAGCCTATTATGTTCAGAGCGGTGAAGAGCTGCTGTTACTCACTCCGGATGATCCTCGCAGTCCTGACTTTCGTGTATATTACGAGGTCAATCCGTACTATATCGACACGCTAAGCAAACAGGCCGTGAAGGCGTTCATTACGACCATCTATGAAGCTTACTGGGCACATTTCGGCAATGAATACGGCACTGTGCTTAAAGGAATATTCACGGATGAACCGCAGTTTGGACGGGGGGATTTTCCGTGGTCGCTGGAGCTGGAAGAAGCCTTTGAAACCCGGTTTGGATATTCCTTGTTGGAAGCACTTCCGTCACTGTTTCTGGAGACGAAGAATTGTCGCAAGACAAGATACGATTATTGGGCGTGTGTTACCACGATGTTCACGGAAGCCTACGCCAAGCAGATCGGAGCGTGGTGCGGGGAGCGGGGGTGGTCTTCCGCCGGACATGTCGTGGACGAGCAGACGCTTATGAGCCAAGCGACTTCGGTAGGCGATCCGCTGCTCTTCTATGAGTATCTTCAAATTCCCGGTTGCGACTGGCTCGGCCGATCCGTTAGCGAAGAGCCGCTTGTTCCCAAACAAGTCAGCTCCGTTGTGCGTCAACTCGGCAAAAAACAAGCCATCACCGAGAGCTATGGCTGCACCGGATGGAATATTAGCTTTCAGGATCTAAAGCGGATTGGGGAGTGGCAATTCGTTCACGGCATGAATCTCATGTGTCAGCACTTGCAGGCCTATTCCTTAAGAGGGCTGCGCAAAAGGGACTATCCGCCATCCTTGTTCTATCAGCAGCCTTGGTGGGAGCACTATCACCGGTTTAACGATTATTTTGCCCGTTTGTCCATGCTGCTTATGGAGGGAAAGCGGCAGGCCGAGGTACTCCTGCTGCATCCTATTCGGACTGCTTGGATGGAGCAAGCGGGCTCGGACTCATGCAGGATAGAGCCTTACCATCAAGCGTTTGCCCAGTTGTCCCGTTGGATGTGTCAATCGTTCATCGAGCATGATTACGGCAGCGAGGGAATCATGGAACGTCATGGTAAGGTAGCAGGCGGACGATTCATTGTAGGAGAGGCCGGTTATCGGGTCGTTGTCATCCCTCCTTGTGTTACCTTAAATAAGGTAACCGTGAAATTGCTGCATCAATTTATCCTTCAAGGAGGAACATTGATCGCTTTCGAACCTTACCCTTACTTGATCAATGGGGAACGTTGCGAAGACATCATGCGTGTCGTAGACGCTGCAATGAAACCTGATATGAGTCGATTATCTTTGGTGAAGATGCTTACGGATACGGTTTCACCTCCCATTTCTGTAACTGACGGAATGGGGAATCCCATTATCTCGGACATGGTTAACGTTCAGACGCTTGAGCTGGACGGCTCTTATCTTTATTACCTGGTGAATTCCGGAGAAGAGCGCTATCCGGATACGGTGGTGACTATTCATCGAAAGGGTTCGCCTTTTCTTATTCATTTGGAGAGCGGCGCGATCGAGCCGCTGAACCATAAAGCAATGCCCGACGGCATTCGGTTGAACTTGACGCTGCATCCAGCGCAATCCTATATGATTCGGGTTGTCCCGAATCATGAGGAGCTAAACGATTCCGTTACGGCAACAGAACTCGAGCTTCAGCATGCCGGAAGGCAGATTCAACAATTGGATGAGCGGTGGAGAATCGATTATATCGATAAGAACAGTTTAACGCTGGATACGTGCAGGTATCGGGTGGAACAAGGCGAGTGGTCAAAACCACGGCCCCTTATTTTTATCCAGGAAGAGCTGCTGAAGATCGGAGCACCGGTGCAAATCGAATTGGAATTCGAGGTTGCCGTTGCATTTGATCCCTTGATGAAACGGGAATTGTATCTTGTCTTAGAGAATCCGGAGAAAACGAAAATCCAGGTGAACGGAAACGAAGTAGCATCCCATAGTTGTGGCTGGTGGAGAGACGTTGCTTTCAAAAAAGTAGATATTACAGGCGGCCTTCAGCACGGACGAAATACCATCAGGCTTGCGCTCAATTTTTGGAACTCGCCCGAAACGTATGCGGCTTTAAAGCGTGCCAATCAATTTGAATCTGAGGCGAATAAGCTTACGTTTGATTCGGAGCTCGAGAGCGTGTATATCATAGGAGATTTTGCGGTAACCTCGGAATCGCCGTTTGTTGATGGAGGGGATGGTGTCCTTTTTTCGGACGGCCCGTTCATTCTTTCCGAACGTACGCACGAATGTTCGCTGGCAGAAGATTTGGTCAGTCAGGGCTTGCCGTTCTTCACAGGAAGCCTCCGCCTGGCGCAGACGGTTTCCATCTGTCTGGATAACCGTGCTAAATGGCTGTGGCGGTTTGACGCTAGGCCGAATGCAATCGTCACGCGATTAACCATTAACGGACAAGAAATCCACACTTTCTTATGGGAGCCGTACGAAGTTGATATCTCTGAATATCTCATTTCAGGAGAGAACCTGATTGAACTAGAGTTAATCGGAAGCTGCAGAAACTTGCTAGGTCCGCACCATCATGTGAAAGGGGAACCCCTTAAGGTCGGCCCGGACAGCTTTAAGAATAAACCCGGATGGACGGATAAGGACCTTGATCCGGACAGCCCGATCTATCAAAACCGCTATGCTTTCGTTCGTTACGGTTTGTCACATGTTCCAAGCTTGGTTTCCCAGAATATGAAACCGGAGAGGGTACGTCCCGAATGAATTAGCATATAGGATCTGCCCTTTTTGTGGAATTACCCTCATTAATCGTCCTATCCATGAAGTCTATAATGAAGAGGCACCATATGGAAGCAGACAGGTATGAAAGGGTTTTCAAAAAACGAACGAAAAGGAGGAATTATGTAATGTCATTGGTCAAAACATGGTTTCGTGCGGCACTTGGATTTACGCTTGCTGCTGCCTTGCTGGCACCAGCCGTGAATCTACAAGCGGAAGCATCGGAGGGAGGGGCTGCATTTACTCCAGCTACAATCGTAGCCTACGAGCCATCGGAAAGGTATGAAAGCTCCGTCAATTATACGCTCAAAGCGAACGGAGTACCCATCCCGGTGGTGAAGGGGTTCAGCGATTATGACTATGCGCATTTTTCCATGTCCGACGGTCCTGTCACTTACGAGTTAACGATCCTGAATACGGACAAGGTACACGAATACTCCATAAGTCCCAAGAAGCTGGGCATCCAAGCCGATAAGATTGAAGGACGAACCATCACTTTCACGACCCAATCGGACGAGTATTTGATTGTGATGATGAATAACCGCAAGACGCGTATGGTCATCGCGGCGGATCCGCTCGAAACGGATGCACCCGCCTCAACCGGCGAGGGCATTTTCAATATTACATCCGCTCCTTATCATCTTGTATCCTCAGGTTCTTCAGCGGCCGAAGTTTCGGTAAGAACGGGGGCCATTCAGCAGGCGATTGACGATGCCAGTCATTACGGTACCGCTCGAGGAGACGGTGCGCAGGGTATTGTCTACATTCCGGCGGGAACCTATGAAATCGGGAATTTGGTATTAAAAAGTAATACGGCCCTCTACATGGAGCCGGGAGCCACCTTGGTCGGTACAGGACGAACCAGCGATTACACCGAGCACTGGTTTAAGGATTCCATGGGACGACCGGCTACCTGGTGGATCTCAACCGCATTTCAATCCGAGAATATCCGGATCTATGGACGGGGCACGATCGATGGCAACGGGCAAGCGCTGCACGACGACAAAGGAACCAATGGCAAGGGAATGATCAATAACCTCGTTGTTCCGATAGCTACCTCCCATTTTGTCATGGAAGGGATCGTGATTAGAGAATCATCGGGCTGGGCGGTGGTTACGGTACGTTCTAACGATCTTGCCTTCAGAAATCTGAAGCTGTTCAACAGTTTGGGGATGGGGGAAAATGACGGGATCGATATTTGCGAATCCCAAGACGTCGTCGTACAAAATGCGATCGGCATTTCGCTGGATGACCCGTTCTCCACGAAAGCCTGGAAAGAGGATACCGATATCGCCTCGGGCAAAGTGCCATGGCCGGGCAATCCGGAGCCCGTTCGCAATGTGTTATTCGAGGATACGATCGCTTGGACCTTATGCTACGGTTATAAGATCGGACAAGGCGTCATGCAGGATCAATCCAATATCGTATTCCGAAACGGAGTCGTTTATAAAGCGGCTGTGGGATTCGCCATTCATCATAAATACGGCACCGGTGCGGTGAGTGACGTAACATTCGAATCGATGGACGTCGAAGATATCAGCGGCAAGAACGAGGACAATAGCGCATGGATGACCATGTTCACGGTAAATGGAAGCAATAACGGCGTGGGACCCGTCAGAGACGTTAAAGTGAAGGATATTACGGTGCGCGACGCAGGTGAAAGTTTTGCCAAGATCAAGGGTATGGAAGGTGCCGAGATTACGGATCTAATGTTCGAGAATGTTTATATGCCCGGAGCAAGCTTGCCGGCAACTACACTGCACGAGATGAACTTCTTGAGCAAAGAGCATTACGGCGATGTCACGATCAGGCCCGTTCAGAATGAGGAACCTCTGCCAAAAACCAATTTGGCGCTGCACCGTCCAGCCATGGCTTCATCTAATGACGGATTGGAGGACACCGCGCCGTACGTTAACGACGGAAGTTTAACAACGCGCTTCGGTTCGAAGCGGGGAGTGGACCCCGGCTGGATCTATGTGGATCTCGGAGAGACGCGAACGATAAACGAAGTCAGGCTCTATTGGGAGGCCGCTTATGGGAAGAGCTACCGGATTCAGGTAGCCGACGATCCAAGCGATGAGGCGAATTGGAGAGATGTATACAGCACCACGACAGGCAAGGGCGGTCTTGAGACGATAACTTTTGACGAAGCGGACGCGCGGTATGTACGGATGTACGGAACAGTCCGGGCTACAATATACGGATACTCCATTTGGGAATTTGAGGTGTATGGGCCTGAAGAGTGAAGACTACGGGGACGGTGGGCAGTTGATTAATAAGCAAAGGACACATTCTCTTAATGAGGTGTGTCCTTTGCTTATGTTGGCAGGCAGCCCTCTTCGTTTATCGAAGCGATAAATATTCCAGCAGGGCATCCATTTGCTCGCTTCCCAAAAGATCCGCCAGTGGCGGCATCACATGGGCGAGAAAATCAGGCTTCGTCTCATAAGTTTCTTCGTCGCTGGTTTCACCTTGAAAAAGCAGAGCGCCTTCAATGAGGATGGACAGCGCGTGAAAGCAATCCGCAAGCGAATTCGCGATCAGTTTAGGCTCGCCACCTTCGAAAGCGGCATATACGGGTGAACCACTGGCTTGGACATCTACAATCAGCGGATCATCGTTCACATTGGCAATGACAACGTGATGAGGTGGCCAATTGCTCGATTCTATGGTTTCCCCCCTATCGCTAATCCAGCGATAGCCCATTTGCTGCCGGACCAGATGCTCGGGAGAAACAAAGTAAATGACAGCCGATTCGCCGATCTCAACCGCCGCGTTTTTCATTTTATGGGTTCCTTCGGCCATAGCGTCAATCATCTCATAATGGCTATATAGATAGGTCAGCTCAGGGGACAGCGTGATACGGTCATCCACGGGGGGCAGCCGGACCTCGGACCGCTGCCGTATTTCATGATCGGTGAAGAGCCCGAAACCCCGATTATACAAGTCCTGTTGTTCTATGAATCTAGTTAAAGCCGCTTCCAGTTTCAGCATTCATTTCATCCCTTCCAGCATGTTAACCGAATTATAACACGCCGAGTCATCGCGGTTAAGCGCGGGAAATTCTATCTCTGATTTGATATATGGTAGAATATCCCGTATGTAGAGAATCTATTAAACGAACTGAAGATGGTATCACGAATACGAATAGGACGTTGATTCTGCAGCAGGGAAGGAGGCGGCAAGGGATGAAATATGAATTCAGTATAACGGCTTCGATCTCCGAGCTCGTATGGTATCCGGATGAGCTGTCTGACGAGTTTAAGGTACACCCTAACTTTAAAGCCGTGATGGATCGGCTTGGCATAGCGGTTCCCGTAGAGGAGATCTATGAGCGGTATTTCGATAGCCCGGTGAACTCCGGCCATGTTCTGGTATTCCAGGAGACGGAGGGCCCGGCTTCCTGCATCGTCCTGGATACGTATCGCGATCCGTTGGACCAGCTGGATATGATCCAGATGGGATGGCGAAGCCAAGGCGAAGATCACGAGCTTCGCCGGCTATCCCGCAAATTCTATGATGAATGTGAATTCGCGGTCCGTTATCAGGAAGGTCAATCGGTATTGTCCGAGAAGCTTCGCGAAGATCGATATCCACGGACCTTTCGGTATCATACGGTATTCCAACAGAGAATGAAGCGATACGTCAATTACGCGGATTCCCCTAATTTGAAGGAGTGAGCAAGCTATGAATATATCGGAATCTCATATTCGTCCTTTTCCGGCTTACGAGGATGTATTCGAAGGCGACGTGGAGCGGTACCGGAAGCATTTTCTTCCGATTCTTTCCTTGAATCTGAAGTGCCTGTTTCCGGGCGAGGATCAGTGGCTGCACTTTGTGTCCGTCAAAGAAATATACGACGGCAGCGTCGGCGAAGAAACCGTGTCCGAACACCGGCCGTATACCAAGGAGGATATGCTTGGTTTTGATGTAGTGAACGGAAAATACCGCTTCGAAGCGGATTGGAACTACTTTTTGCTCGAGCAGGAACCGGAGCATGAGACGCTGGCAGAAGCGTACGCCGACAATGAGCGGGACTTTATGGCCCGCAAGCGGTTCTATGAAGAGAAGGGGCATATCTTCCCTTACTCGTCTTTTGGTCGTGCTGCCGAATCGGCGGACGCGCTGATTCATGAATACAAGGAAAAGCAGGAGAAGGGGTGGGGATTAAGCTTCCCGAAGATCCATGGACTGCTGGATGATATTGGCTTTATGTCGGAAGAGGCACAACAGGATTTGCAGGAAGAGGGGGAAACTCTTGAGGACTGGCTGCGTTTCGAGCAGACCAATCTGCTGCATGTGCCGCGTACGCCGGAAGGAGAGATTTTTACCTATGTCGGCCGATTGACGGGTTATTACTTTCAGGCGTACGGAGCAGACGCGCTGTACTTGTTCTACTCGAGGGAGCTGGGCAAGGCCGTCGTTTGCTTGGAATATACTTGAGATGCGACAATGACGAATATCCAGGTTAGGATCAATGATCCGCCCCTAAGAACCATTTGGCACGATAAGCCGCCGGAGAGATGCCTTTGAATTGGGTGAACAGCCTTGTGAAGTAATGAACGGAAGAGAATCCGGTTCGTTCCGCAATCAGCTTGATGGGATCATGGGTTTGCTGCAGCAGAAGCTCGGCTGCCCGGATCCGCTCGGTGCGAACCATGGAAGAAAAGGATTCATGGATGCTGCCCGCAAGCAAGCGGGACAACTGCCGCTCCGACACGTTGAGGTATGTCGCCACTTCCGGCAAGGATAATGGTCCGCTTAGATTGTCTCGAATGTACAGTTTTGCTCTTTGGACAAGCTGCACCGTGGTTGAGTAGCTCGGAGCCGCATCGAGGTTGCGGGCAGCCCCGAACAGGGCAGGGAAGGATTCGAGCAGCGCATGCGCGAGTTTGGGCAGAAGCGAAGCAGGCAGCGAGTCTTCGGCTTCCGAACGCACCAGCATGGATTTCCATAATTGGATGGCCGGCGATTCACTGGCAAACTCGGTCCAAACGGCGCATCGACGAAGCGCTTCCAAATATGCCGCCGTAACATCGGTGGCTGATGGTTTCTCCATCGCGTCATATGCCACGAACAACAGATTGAGATCGTGAACGTCCTTGATCTGATGCAGCTGACCTGGATGGGTACAGAAAGCGACCCCAGGATATAAGGGGTATGTCCTGTCGCCTTCGAGATACACGCCGGATCCGCCGTGTACATAACAAATTTCAACGAAAGAATGCCGATGCAAGGAATTGGCCGTCAAATGACGAACGGTTCCCCAGTAATGGACAAGGAACGAGAGGCTCTCGCCTTCTAACCGACCTGCATAACGATTAAGCCGTTCCTCGCTTTTGCTCCAATGGTACAAGGCAGTACAGCTCCCTTCTGGCGTAATTTTGCAAAACGTCGTCTTTCCGGTGCAAATACGATCCCGCTTACCCTCACTATAATTAAACTAGATATTCCATAAAATATCGAGAGGGTGCATGGCGATGATTGACGAGAAGGATGTGCAATTTTACAAAGAGAATGGGTATTTGCTGGTCCGGGGCGTTTATAATCAACAGGAAGTCGAAGATATGCGAACGGCCGTTGAAGGGATCATCCAAAGGGCGGCACGCGCCAAATCGGATCAAAACCATGCATGGCAGGGCGATTTCCTGCCGCCTGAACAGCTTAAGAAGCTGGTTCTGAAAGGATTTCACGACGTGCAATATCATGATGCCGCTTTCATGCGTGCCGCGATCCATCCTCGAATGACCGAAGTGCTGAACGGGATCATCGGACCGAACGTGCAGCTGCATCACTCTAAAATGCTGGTTAAGCCCCCATCTAACGGGGCCGCATTCCCCATGCATCAGGATTATCCGTATTTCCCTCATCGGGATCACACGATGCTTGCTGCCAGCGTTCATCTCGACGACGCCGATATGGAGAACGGCTGCCTCTGCGTCGTTCCCGGCTCTCATAAGCAGGGCGTATTGCCGCATGTCGGCGCTTACTATTTGAACCATAAAGAGCATCCTTTATCTTCGGGGACTCCATGTCCGGCCAAGGCAGGCGATGTATTGTTCTTCAATTACCTGACCATCCATGGGTCGGACGTGAACCGGAGCGAGCGTACGCGCCGAAACATCCTGTTCCAATATCGCGATGCTTCGGATGTGCCGACCGCGGATGTTCACTTCGATTGGGGCATGGGCTTAATGGTCAGCGGAACCAACCCGGATTTTAACAATGTGAAGCCGAAGTATGAAATCATCAGTGCGAAATGACCACATAACAGCACCGATCCCTGTGCTGAATGATAAACCAGCTTAAAAGCCCCTTACGGGGCTTTTTTTTTGCCTGGAACTCATGACGGTCATGTTTGCACCTAATATGTAAAAATAATTCGTTGTAATGTCAGCCGGCCCCCCTATACTAGATGATAATGGATCGAGTGATAACGAATTGGGGGAAAAGCATGAAACTTCAGGCTGCGGGCAAAGCATCGAAATGGTTTGTTTATCAAAAAATCGTCATCGTATTTATCGTATTGTTACTTCCTCTCATCTCGATGAATATTTGGTTGAATTATAAGGGGATGTCCGTCACCAAGGAGTCTATCTTGAACTCCGCGGCCGCGGGGGCCTCCTTCTATTCCAAGCAGCTCGATAAAGAAATGTATTTTATCCGGAATCTGCAGCTGCAGCTGTTAAATGACAAGGATCTGCAGAAGCTTAGTTTCCGAGGCAGCATGCTTGAGGATTACGAAGAGGTGGAGCTCATCGACCAGGTCAGGGATCGGCTGGCAACCTTGATGGTTTCCAGCGAATATGTCGTGAGTGCCGGCGTGTACGTGAAGGATGTCGGGAAAACGATCTCGACCACGACGGGAGTGACCAATACCCCGAACAAGGAAATGGAACGGATATCGTCCATGATGGCGGTCATGCCCAAGCCTTCATTCTATAGGAGCGGCGACCGGATCTTTCTGATCGAAACCGAAAACAACGGGGCTGTCTGGTCATACATCGAGATTTCCCGGCCTAAGCTGCTCGGGGCTTTAAGCGAAATCGCCAAGCTGTATCCGGAATCCGAAGTCCTTCTGGGGAGCAGGGAAGGCAGCACCATCTTGACGACGGCGCCTGCGGCCGATGAGTCAACAGAGATCTTGAATCATGTCCTGGACAAGCCGGATACGGATCGAAATGCGCCGGAGACGGGGGAATTGGGAGGCGTAGACTATTTTATCATTCAGAATGAAGTCGGCTCGCTGGACCTGTCCTTGGTCATGTACGTGAATCAGAATGAAATTACCCGCCCCATAAGCCAATTCATTACCTGGTTCTATACGCTGTTTATCCTCGCCGTGATTGTGATGGTGCTCTATTCGTTCTCGGTCAATCTGATGATCCACAGGCCTTTGTCCAAGCTTGTTAAAGCCTTTCATATGATCGAAACCGATAATTTGAATATCCTGATCGAGTCCAGAACCAAGGATGAGTTTCATTACGTGTTTAACGGTTTCAACAGGATGGCCTTGAAGCTTAAACAGTCGATCGAAGAAAACTATGAGCAAAAAATAGCACTGCAGCACTCGCAGCTGAAGCAGCTGCAATCCCAGATTAATCCGCATTTTTTATATAACAGCTTTTTCAATGTGTATATGATGTGCAAGGTCGGAGATTCGGATAGTGCGGCGGAGCTCTCGCAAAAGCTCGGCAGCTATTATCAATACATCACGAGAAGCGGCTCCGACGAGGTGCCTTTTTATACGGAATACAAGCATGCTCTGGATTACTGCGACATACAGGGCATTCGCTTCTCGAACCGGATTTCGTATGAGCATAGGGAATTTGCGGACATTCCCCAAGGTATCACCGTACCGAGACTTATTGTTCAGCCTATCGTGGAGAATGCGTTCGAGCATGCATTCGAGGATGGCATGGAGGAAGGCATGCTGTACATCAGCGCTGATTATCGGGAGGGCAGACTGCGTATCACGGTGGAGGACAACGGGAATTTGCTTACGAATGAGATGCTGCAGCGTCTGCGCGGCAAGCTTGCCATGGATTCGAAGCATGTGGAGCAAACCGGATTGGTCAACGTGAACAACCGGCTTCAGCTCAAGTATGGGCCCGGCAGCGGATTATCCGTCTCGCGAAGCGTCCATGGCGGTTTGAAGGTGGATTTGATCATTATGATTCATGAATCAGAGGAGGCATCGTGATGTACAGACTGTTGATCGTGGACGACGAGCCCGTCATCGTGAACGGCTTGGTTCAGCTTTTTCAGGAACAAACGCAATTCGACCTGGATGTATGGAAAGCCTATTCCGCCAAGGAAGCGGTGGAGATCGCCATGAGAGTGAAGCTGGACATCCTGGTCAGCGATATACGAATGCCCCATAAGAACGGGCTTCAGCTGATTGACGAAATTACGTACTATTGGCCGCACTGCCGGATCATTTTTCTGACCGGTTACAGCGAGTTTGAATATGTGCATGAAGCCCTGCGCAAGAACGTGGATAACTACATCCTGAAAACCGAAGGGATCGATCCGATCTTTCATGCTGTCCAAGAGGCTTCCTCCAGGCTGGATGAAGAGAACCGACGCAGAATCCAGGCAGAAAAGGCAAAGATGCATTTTCAAATGGCCGAGCCTCTGCTCAAGCGCGAACTCATACAAAAGGCATTGAAAGGGGAAGCCCTGAGTTCCCTGTTGTCTCAGCCCCGTTATGAAGAGGTGGGGTTCGGTATCGACGCAGATCGGCCGGCATTCCTTCTCGTTGGAAGGATCGGAATGGCCCCGGAGGCCAAGGCGAAGAATGCGGTGCAAGCCGTTCAGATGATGTTTATCAACGACCTGCCCAGCTCGTTTGCCTGCGAGCATGTCGTACTGGATGAAGACTTGCTGGTATGGCTGCTGCAGCCGGGCGAGGAGCTTCTGGACCGTTATCGGAGGTTTGAGCCGGAAGATGTGCTTCATTGGCAGGGCATGATGTCGTATATGAGGGGTATCCTGGAGCAGGTGCAAAATGAGTGCGAAGAGCTGCTTGGCGTTCAGGTTTCTTTCGGGATATCGGGCAATCTTCTGCACCAATGGAACACGGCGGGAGAGCAGCTGCATGCTTTGCGGACCATGCTGCTCAGCAGGGCGGCGCTGGGACAAGAGATGGTCGTTGCCGATATCGAAAAGGCAAAGGAACACGAAGCGATGATACATGGAAACAGCCAGCTGAGGCAGGATGACATGAAATTCGATGTGATCGACCGGATTCACAGGTACATATTGGAGCATTTATCCGGGGACGTCTCGTTGACCGCCATAGCGGAGGAAGTGCATTTTAACCCATCCTATCTTTCGCGCTACTACAAGCAGCTGACGGGTCAAAATCTGCTGGAGTATATTCAGGCGAAAAAGCTGGAAGGGGCGCTTCATCTGATGCAGCATACGAACATGAAATTACAAGAGATTGCCGTGCGGCTCGGGTTTGAATCCCCGTCGTATTTTACGACGTTTTTCAAGAAAAAGATGGGCGTAACCCCGCAGGAATACCGAAATACCCAATAAGTAAAAAAAGTGAAAGGGATGTAAAAAACTTAAAATTGATAGCGCTTTCGTGCGGAATCTATAATGATATCTAAGCAGTACGGATATCAAGAATATGCCAGATCAAAGGGGGATATAGCCATCATGAAATGGACCAAACTAGCGAAAATGATGTTGATTAGCACGATGACGCTCTCGGTAATGGCGGCATGCTCGAATCAGGGGAACGAATCGGAGGGGACACCGAACAAAACCTCTGCCGAGGAGGCGAACTCCAATACGCCGCCGGATCCTCTCGGCAAATATCCTGAAACGGTAACGGTCACGCAAGTGCTTGGCTACAATCCGCCCGAGGACCCGCGGACGCCGCAAGGGATTACGCCCGAACAGAATGCTTACTTCAAAGACCTCAAAGACATGCTGAATATTGAAGTCCAGTACAAATGGACGGTGCCTTCCAGCCAGTTTGAGCAAAAGTTTTCATTAGCCATGGCTTCGGCCGACCTGCCGGACATTATGGAGCTGGATCAGAAGAACTTCGAGAAGCTGAAGAAGCAGGACATGCTTGCCGATCTCACCCAAGCTTATAACGACTTCGCTTCGCCGGCACTGAAAAAATACATGGAATCCGACGGCGGCTTTGCGATGAAGACGTTTACCTCAGACGGTAAGCTGCTCGCGATTCCCGGTTTCGAGGATCCGTTCCTGTCCACTCAGCTGCTCTGGATCCGCAAGGACTGGCTCGATAACCTGAAGCTGCAGCAGCCGAAAACGATGGATGAGCTGGAGCAGGTTGCTAGAGCCTTTGTGCAGCAGGATCCCGATCAAAACGGCAAAAACGACACCTACGGTATCGCCATGCAAAAGAATCTGTTCTTTTGGGGCTTTGACCTGAGGGGCTTCTTCAATGGATTTGGCGCGTATCCTTCCATCGGGGACAATCAATCGGCCTGGATCAAGGACGACAGCGGCAAGCTGATCCCCGGGCTCATACAACCGGAAGTCAAGACCGCGCTGGGCAAGCTGCAGTCCTGGTACAAGGAGGGAATTCTGGACAAAGAATTCGCCTTGAAGGACGAGAACAAGTCCGTTGAAGATATTACGGCAGGCAAGGTGGGTATTTCTTACGGGGAATGGTGGTATCCGAACTGGCCGTTGAATCTGAATGTTGACAAGGATCCCAAGGCAGACTGGATTGCCCTTCAGATTCCCGGACTCGACGGGCCGGGCAAGTCCATGGTTCCCAAAATCCGCAGCAACAAACTCGTGGTCGTGAACAAAAAAATGAAGAATCCGGAAGCCGCAATAAAAATGATCAACTTCTACATAGAGATGGGCAACAAGAAATACATGGACCAGAATAAAGCGGAAAAAGGATACGTCTATAATTGGTTCAACCCACGGATCTATAATCCGGCTCAAATCGAAACGATCTACACGGAAGTAAACAAGGCTCTCGACGCAAACCAAACGGAAATCACGCTGGATGACGAAAACTACAAAAATGTGGCGGACGTCTTCAAGGCGGCAAAGGATTATCTTGCAGGCAATACCGCGAATGCCTCGAAAGGCGTAAACTGGGGCCAATATTTCAGCCGGGCGGCGAAAGACGGCGGCTGGGGCATGACGCGGCAAATCAAAGAGAATCAAGCTTACGTAAATAACGAGTTCTACGGACTGCCAACGGCAACTCAAGTCGAGAAGGGCTCCCAGCTTGATAAGCTGATGCAGGAAACCTTCACCAAGATCGTCATGGGGGCCTCGCTGGACGAATTCGATAAATTCGTTCAGAGCTGGAAATCGCTGGGCGGGGATCAGATCACCCAGGAAGTCAATGATTGGTACGGCCAGCAGGGCGCCAAGTAATCTTGGATTGAAAAAGCGGGAGGAGAAGCCCTTGAGGAAGCCGGCAGACTCCTCCCGTTTGAAATGGACGGGGAGGTTTCATCTGTGAGAACGCTGAAAAAAGAATATTTACTGCATTTGATGCTGCTGCCGGGAGTCATTGTCACGTTGATTTACGCATACGGGCCCATGGCCGGCCTTGTGATGGCTTTTCAGCAATTCGAGCCGCTGGCTTGGTTCTTCCGCTCGGATTTCGTCGGTTTCGATAATTTCCGCTATGTCTTCGAACTGCCCGATTTCAAGCAGGTTCTGTGGAATACCATCGTGATTTCCGTATTCAAAATGGTTTTGTTTCTACTGGTGCCCCTGATATTGGCACTGCTCCTCAACGAAGTCACGCGAAGATGGTTTTCGCGCTTTATCCAATCCGCCATCTTCCTGCCGTTCTTTCTGTCCTGGACCGTGCTCGGCGGCGTCATCATCGAATTGTTCTCCTTGAATGGTCCGGTGAACGGCCTTCTGGGCGCGCTCCATATGGAACCGATCATGTTCATGCTGGATAATAACTGGTTCCGCGGGATCGTCATCGGATCGGATGTATGGAAAGGGATGGGTTACAACATGATCGTCATGCTTGCAGCCATCACCGGAATCCATGCGACGCTGTATGAGGCAGCAGAAGTAGACGGAGCCGGAAGATGGAAGCAGATGATTCACATCACGCTGCCGGGCATGGCGCCAATTCTCATTTTGCTTGGCGTGTTGAGCCTTGGCGGCATTCTTAACGCAGGTTTCGAGCAGATCTTGATCATGTACAACCCGACGGTTTATGAAGGGGCGGATATCATTGATACCTTCGTTTATCGACTGGGCATGTTCAGCCAGCAGTTCGGTCCTGCCGCCGCCGTCGGTTTCTTTAAATCCGTCATCTCTCTGGCGCTCGTGGCCGTGACGTACTATGCGGCTTACAAATATAACAATTATCGGATCTTTTAGGCCGGAGTGGAGGTAGGAAGATGCATAAACCAACGATCAGCAGAAGGCTGTTTGTAATCACGAATACGCTGGTGCTGTCCCTCATCACCTTGCTCGGTATCATTCCGTTCATTCATTTGCTCTCGATTTCGTTAAGCTCGAATACGGCCGCAATGGCGGGAGAAGTGAGACTCTGGCCCGTGGGCTTTAACCTGGACGCTTACCGGTACTTGGGCGAAAAGGTAGAGTTTTTCCGTTCGTTCCGCGTCTCGCTAACCCGGGTCGTGTTGGGGACGGCAGTGAATATGCTTCTGGTATTCATTACAGCGTACCCATTATCGAAATCGAATCATCAATTTAAGTTCCGTACGCCGTACGTGTGGTTTTTTGCCATAACGATGTTTTTCGGCGGGGGATTGATTCCCACGTACATGGTCGTGAAGAACACCGGACTCATCGACTCCGTGTGGGCTTTGATTCTGCCCGGAGCGCTTAACGTATGGAACATGGTTCTGATGCTGAACTTCTTCAGGACCATCCCGAAGGAGCTGGAAGAGGCGGCAACGATTGACGGTGCGGGACACTGGAGAATATTATGGCGAATTTACCTGCCGGTTTCGCTGCCGTCCATTGCGACAATCGGTCTGTTCACCATCGTGGGGCACTGGAATGCTTGGTTTGATGGTATTCTGTACTTGAATTCGCCGGAAAAATACCCGCTGCAAACCTATTTGTCCACCCTCATTATGTCAATCAATTCCCAAATGACCTCGATTTCGATCGAACAGATCAAGGCGATGGAGAATTTGAGCGAAAAAACGCTTCGAACGGCCCAAATCTTCATGGGCGCACTGCCGATCATGGTCGTGTATCCGTTCCTGCAGAAGTATTTTGTCAAAGGGATGACGGTCGGAAGCGTGAAAGAATAAGACCTACGGAGGGAGAGAAAACGGATGAATAAAGTAAAGGTCGCCCTGATCGGTGCCGGGCTGCGGGGCATCAATTATTTGGAATATGCCCTGCAGCATCCCCATGAGCTGGAGGTGGTTGCGGTCGCAGAACCGAATCGGCAGCGGAGGGAACAGTTTCAAGCGAGGCATGGGCTTGAAGACGCGGCATGCTTCGAGAACTGGAATGATTTTTTTACAGCACCCAAGGTCGCGGACGCCGTGTTCATATGTACCCAGGATAAGCAGCATTTCGAGCCGACAATGCGGGCGCTTGAGGCCGGCTACCATGTGCTTTTGGAAAAACCGATGTCTCCGGATCCCGAAGAATGCATCCGGATGGGTGAGATGGCTTCGCAGGCCGGTTTGGTATTTTCGATCTGTCATGTGCTTCGGTACGCGCCGTTTTTTTCCACCATCAAGGAGCTGCTGGAGCGAGAGGCTATCGGCCGATTGATGTCGATTCAGCATAACGAGAACGTGGGTTATTGGCATCAGGCGCACAGCTTTGTGCGGGGGAATTGGCGGCGGACGGAAGATTCCAGCCCAATGATACTGGCCAAGTCCTGCCATGATCTTGATATGCTGCTCTGGCTTGCCGATTCGGATTGCGTCCGGGTGTCCTCCTTCGGCTCCTTGAGCCATTTTACGGCTGCACAGGCACCGGAAGGCGCACCGAAGCGCTGTTTGGACGGATGTCCGGTCTCGGATGAGTGCCTCTATTATGCACCTGATCATTATTTGACCGAGGACACGAATTGGCCGACCTCGGCGATCAGCGACGATATGAGTTATGATGCCCGATATCAAGCGCTGCTGGAGGGGCCGTACGGCAGATGCGTATACCATTGCGACAATGACGTGGTGGATCATCAGGTCGTCAATATGGAGTTTGCCAACAGCGTGACGGTCGCCTTCACGATGAGCGCGTTTACGCGAGATGTCAGCCGCACGATTAAGCTGATGGGAACCCGCGGGGAAATCCGCGGAGCCATGGAGAAGAACGAAATAGAGATCATTCACTTTGGCAGCGGGAAGGTCGAGCGAATTTCTTTTGCGGACCGGGGCGGCCATGTCGGCCACGGCGGAGGAGATATGGGTCTGATCAAGGATTTTCTGAGATTGGTGCAAACGGGAGGAAACAATCAAGGACTTACATCGGCAAGCCGTTCCGTTCAAAGCCACCTTATGGCATTCGCGGCTGAACAGTCGAGAGTGGATGGAAGGATCATCAATCTAAATGAGTTTGCGCAGCAGTTCAGCGAGCCGATCAGAACGATGTCCGGAAATTAATGTGTAGATCTTTAAGCCTGATTGCAGTCGCAGTCAGGCTTATTTGATATAGTAAAGAAAAGACGCCGCGCCCAAGCACCTGGATATGGTAAAATAAACCGGGCGCGATAGCAAAAAACAATCATACGGTTCGTAAATCTGCATATTTGGTTTGGCCCGAATCGGACCAAACCATAGAGCCGGAGCCCGAGTGTGGGTTTATTTAAGTTATAGCGAGAGCCGCTACCGGAACTTGGCCGAATTTCTTGAACGGTTGCTCAGCTGATAGGAGGACGACTTTTGAAATATCTGAAAGATGTCCAGGAACCGGGAATGGGGACCTGGTATTTTGAAGTGGATCTCGACGGAACGGCTTACAGGCAGATGGTTCATGAAGAGGACGGCAGCTGGATCACGTCGAACCGAAAGCATGAGTCCCGTCATTTCTTGCTGGCGGAGCATCCACTTGATCCGAAAGAACCCTATTATGAAGAAATCAGTCAAGCTGCATTCGAAGAGCTCTGGCAGAAGCAGCTTCTTGCCGGGATGGAGGACTGGCAGCGGATCCAGCGCATGTTTCCTATCGGCGCACGAGTAGAAGGCAGGATCGAGGCCTTTTTTCCGCAAGGCACTTTGATTCATTTGCTAGAGCCGCATGCGGTCGGTTTGACGGACACCTCCGCTCTGGAAGCCGGTACCCCTCCCGAATGGATGTACCCTCGATATCGTGTGGTTGCCGAGGTATCCGGTTACGACCAATCCAATCAATGGGTTCTTCTTGCCCATGCAGAAGTTCTGGGAAGTCAGGATGACGAAGCTGAATCCGGTCAAGTAATATAACCGAAGCTCAATTACGTTCATCCGTTCAGAATCAACAGCCATTGCTTGTTCCTTTGATGACAAGGACCGGTAAGTCTGAAAAACCACGTGAATCGTGGTTTTTTTTGTTTGCGGATGCGATTTTACAAGTGATTTGGTTTGAATTGGATATGATTTGCTATGTTCGGGTTATCCTAACCTCAAATAGAAGTTAAACAAGTTCAAAAAGCCCCGGGGTGGGTAATCATGTATAATTCCAAGACTGCAGGAGGTTTGAGCATGAAGCAAACAAACGGTAGATCCGATGTCGCGATTCTCGGGATGGGCACGGCATTGCCGGTGCATTCCGTAGCTCAGTCGGATATCGCAGAATTAATCGCATCCACGCTGCAGGACAGACCCGATCTGGCCCGCTTTGCCCGAAGAGTATTTCGATCCTGCGGAGTCGAAACTCGTTATACTTGCGAATCCAACTATCTGGATCCCTTGGAGAAGTGCCGATATTTGCATTCCCATGACGCGTCCGTCATTCCGACAACCGAAGAGCGTATGGATACATATAAGAGAGAGGCCCTCCCGCTTGGCGTGGAGGCTGCCGAGAAGGCATTGAAAGATGCCGGCATGTCTCCAGATCGAATTACGCATCTCATTACGGTCAGCTGCACGGGTCAATACCAGCCGGGGATGGATGTTCTGTTGATTCGGAAGCTGGGGCTTTCACCGCGGGTCAATCGCTTGCCATTAATCTTCCAAGGCTGTGCCGCTGGTCTTAAAGCAATCCAAATGGCGCGGGATGTTGTGAGTGGAGCGCCGGGTTCGCACGCGCTGGTCGTGTGCGTCGAGCTTTGCACGCTTCACTTCCAGCCGGTTCGGGAGAGGGAAGCATTGTTTGCGGCCTCATTCTTCGGCGATGGTGCCTCGTCCTGTGTCATCGGTCAGCCGGAAGCAGAGCATCAGCATTATGTGGAGCTCGGCACGGGATATTCCATCCTGCTCCCGGATTCAACGGAGGATATGACGTGGGAGGTAGGCAATACGGGCTTTGATCTTTTCCTGTCGCCGCGTATTCCCAAATTGCTTGGTACTCATCTGGAGGATGAGCTTCGTGTTCTGCTGGGAGGCGACAAGCTTCCGGAATTATGGGCGATCCATCCGGGCGGCCGGGGCATCGTAGATTCAGTGCAGGAAGTAATGCGCTTGACCGACGAGCAAACCAAATACAGCCGGGAGATTCTAAGAACGGCAGGCAATCTTTCCTCCGTGACGATTATGTTCGTGCTGAACGCGATGCGCCAGAAGATGAAAGAACGGAATGAAGCTTCGACGGAAGGAGTAGCCATGGCTTTCGGACCTGGCTTAACGGCGGAGCTTATGCGTTTTACCTATGTAAAGGCTTATGCGCCAACGGTTAAGGAGCAGGACCATGTCCTTCTTTAGAACGCTGTCCATCCGGGCACAAGAAGATGAGCTTATGGATGACTTCTCCATGGGCGGAGAAGAGCTGAGCGAAGCGCTCCGGCATTTAAGGCGGTTGAATCGCATATTCGCGGCACCGGGCCCGACCTTGGACGGCGTGGTGAAGCTCTGGAAAACGATCGGCTGTCCGTATACCCTTAGCATCATGGATGTTGGCGCGGGTTCCGGCGATGTGAACCGGAAGCTGCTCCAATGGTCGGATCAAATGGGCGTGGAGCTGAGCATTACCTTAGTCGATGTGACGGAAGAAGCCTGCGAAGAGGCGAGACGGCTGTTTCGTCATGAACCGAGGGTTCATGTACGTCGCGCGGACGTTAAGGAACTGCCTGATGCGTCGGCTGATATCGTGACCGGATCCCAGTTCATCCACCATTTTCAGGGACAGCAGCTCATGGAGATCGTGTCGCATATGCTGCGAACCTCCGTTCATGGCGTCGTCATTAACGATATCCATCGGCATCCTGTGCCTTACGCGGCCGTCTGGATCACAACGCGTCTCATCTCACGCAATCGTTATATTCGTCACGATGGGCCGTTATCGGTTGCCAAGGGGTTTAAAGGGAGAGATTGGAGAGAACTGAAAGAGCAGCTTAATCACGCCACTTTGACCTATCGATGGAAGCCATTGTTCCGCTATTCCGTTGTTATCCCAAAACGATAGGAAGCCATAATCGGCTGCCAAAACCGATGATTAAATTCTTCATGCAAGCTAAAAGGCGGGTGTTCACATATGTCAAAGCAAGCCGATGTGTTGGTCATCGGCGCGGGAGTTGCCGGTACGAGCTGTGCCCTGCAGCTTGCCAAGCAGGGGCATCGTACGATCCTGCTGGATCGCCAATCCTTTCCGCGCCACAAAACCTGCGGCGAATTCATGTCCCCAGAGACCCGAGAGATGCTGGAATATCTGGGTGTCCATCTTCAAGTCCAGGAGGTGAACCCCGCTGCGATGGATCATGCCTCAATCGTGATGCCTCATGGCGGCGTCATCACCGCACCGTTACCGGGTAATGCCACCGGCATCAGCCGTTACGAGCTGGATCGCCTATTGCATGAGAATGCCTTGAGCGCGGGTGCGGAGATTGTAACGGGGTCTACCGTGACCGAGATCCGGAAGCGGGGCGATCAACGATATGAAGTCGAAACGAGGCAAGGGAACGAGCAGGTTCGGTATGAGGCAAGAGCCGTCATTGGAGCCTACGGAACTAAGAAACCGCGCGGTGTTGCTTCAGCCGAAACATATCGCGATGATACCGTGTATGTCGGCGTAAAGTCGCATTTTGCCGGCATCACAGTGCCTTCCAGGGTAGAGTTGTATTTTTGCGAGGGCGGTTATGTCGGGATATCGCCGGTCGAGAATGGGAAGGTCAACGTGGCTGCATTGCTGACCTTGAATTCGGTACAAGGAAGCGGCAAATCGGTACCCGAAATTCTCAAAGCCGCATCACGCTCGAACAACAGGTTAACTGAACGGTTGGCTGAAGGAGAGCCGGTTGAGGGCACCCAGGTATCGATCGCCCCGCTTCGTTTATCCGACAGACCGGAACCGTGGTCGCAATATCCGCACATCGGCGATGCCATGCTGATGCTTCCGCCGCTTTGCGGAGACGGAATGTCGGTTGCCCTGCGTTCATCTCTGCTGTGCTCCGGCTGGACCGACAAATATTTAAACGGAGAAATCAACTTCGCTCAATGGCAAAATCAGTACACGCACGAAGCCAATCGCACCTTTGCGCAGCTGCTTCGAAGGGCGAGAAGAATTCAGAATCTGGCTTTTGCCAAAAGCAATCGCTTCTATCCCGGTATCGTACGGATGATCCCCGGACTGGCTTCCTATATCGTCAAAGCCACCCGTTTATCCGAATCGGGCATGGGCACCAGATAGGCCGCATCCTTGCGGCTTTTTTGTTTGCTGATGTTCAGATCCATGGATTGACCGGTGATAAACAATCGCTTATTATATCCTTATATTAATAGACGAAAGTTAATAACGTCTATATTATAAACGAAATACGGAGGGTTGTACTATGCAGGACAAAAATACGGCTAAACCGCCTTGTATCCTTCGAAACACCCTTGATTTCCAGTTCCAAATCGCTTGGCAGATGCTAGATTTGCATCTCACGGGCCTTCAGGACGAGGAGTTTTTTTGGCGGCCTGCCTCGAAGGGGCTTCATGTTTATCGAGAATACGGAATCTGGCGCGCGGAATGGCCGGAATCCGAGGAATACGATATCGGCCCGCCCAGCATATCCTGGTTGACATGGCATATCACCTACTGGTGGACGATGGTGCTGAACCATTCGTTCGGAAACGGGTCGATGACCCGCAACGATATCCATTCTGCTGGGAGCATTCAAGAGGCCAGAGAGCGGATTAACGATTTGAGACTGCGATGGGAACGTGAAGCGGCGGCGTTGACGGACGATGCGTTTCTTTCGACGGAACGAACCATGTGGCCTTTCACGGATCAACCCTTTCATAAGCTGGCGGCCTGGCTTAATGTCGAGCTGATGAAAAATGCGGCTGAGATCGGCTATGGTCGATTCCTATATGCTGTAAACAGGAAATAATAGATGAATCCCCGGTGTCAATCATCGTATAATGAAACTTAATAGGCTATGATGCGAGTCAATATCTTAAATGGGAGGGAATTGAATGCGCATACAATATGACCGTTTTCCGAATGGCGCCAAGAAGGCACTGACGCTTAGCTTTGATGATGGCCGCGAATATGATCGGAAATTGGTCAAGAAGCTGAATGAGTACGGAATACGGGGCACGTTTCATTTGAACAGCGGAACGCTTGGCAAAGACGGATACATCGAACCTTCGGAGGTCGCATCCTTGTACCGGGGGCATGAGGTATCCGCGCATACCGTGGATCATCCCTTCCTCGAGCAAATACCTACCGAACAAGTGGTGGAGCAGGTTGTAGAGGACCGGAAAGCGTTAGAAGCTCTGGTTCATTACCCCATTAAGGGAATGAGTTATCCGTTCGGCACTTACAGTGAACAAGTAATCGGCCTTTTAAGATATGTCGGCATGGAATACGCTCGCACGGTAAACAGTCATGGCTCGTTTCATAAGCCCGATGATTGGCTTCGTTGGCATCCGACTTGTCATCATAAAGAAATGGTGGAATACGCGGAGAAGTTCGTGGATATGCAGCAGATTTTCTCTAGAATGACCATCCTGTACGTGTGGGGCCACAGTTATGAGTTCGAGAACGACCGCAACTGGGATCTCGTCGATCGGTTCGGGGACATGATCGGCGGCCGGAATGATATCTGGTATGCCACGAATGCCGAGATCTATGCATACTGCAGTGCGTTGGACCAACTTCGTTTCTCGGCAGATAGCCGGATGATCCATAACCCCAGTGCCTTAAACGTATGGATTAGCGCAGATGGCGAGCCTTTAGAGATCAAAGGTGGTCAGATGGCGCGATTGTAGATTTGGAAGGTGGAGCCCAGCGTAGACTCAAGTTTTTAAGCATAAGATAAAAGAGGGATGCAGGACTGCTGTGTGCATGTCTTGCCTCCCTCTATGTACATGAGTTCAGTTTTCGATGACGATGCGATTCAGCTTAAGATTCACCGGCGCAGCAATCGTATCGCCCACAGGGCATTTACTCTCCAGGAATGCCACGAACGACTCCACCTTATCGGCGGGCGATGGTGTCTTGATGTAAAACGTATATCGAATGTCGGAGTATCCGGGGCGTACCTCGGAGCGGTTAAAAAATCCGTCCAGATCCAAGTCGCCTTCGACGTCTACCCTGAAATCCTCGAGCACCACATCGAATTTCGGCGCATAAACGCGGGCTACGATCGATTGGCATGCACCCAAGGAAGCAAGCAAGGCTTCGACGGGATTCATTCCGGTATCGGTACCGCCGAGACTTTGAGGCTCATCAATGACAAACTCGAATTGTCTTGCTTTCGTTATGACTTTTACCCCTTCTTTCAATTGGGCGGTAGCTTTAAACGTTTGAACATTTGGCATGTGGAATCTCTCCTTTTCCGGGCAGCCCAAGGTTGGACGGTTATTTGCCGATTTTTAATACATACTATTTTAGTGGGGATAGTATGAATTATAATTCTAATGATTCGGATCTGTCAATATTATATAAGGTGGGCAGGGATCGCCATGCGAGCCGTACTGGGTCAAAAAAAGAACGTGTTTTCATATTGAAAACACGTTCTAATGGAACTATTATTTTTCGGAGGCCTGGTTTTGCTGTTTCAGCAAATCGCGAATCTCAGCCAACAAAACTTCTTCCTTCGACGGAGCCGGCGGTTCTTCGGCTTTGGTCTCTTCTTTGCGTTTGAAGCGGTTGAGCGTTCGGATGAACATGAATATCGAGAAGGAGACAATCAGGAAGTCCACGACGGTTTGAAGGAAGACCCCGTAAGTCAGCGTTGCGTCCCCGATGGTAGCCTTCAGCCCTGATAAATCCACTCCGCCAAGAAGCAAGCCAATCACCGGCATAATGATATCGCTCACGAGCGAGGATACAATCTTGCCGAAGGCCGCCCCTATGATCACCCCGATGGCCAAATCCAGCACATTACCCTTGAGTGCGAAGGTTTTAAATTCTTTTAACAAATTCATAATCGCTCACCTGCTTTTCGATCCATATGATTAGGCAGCTAGCTGCCACTCGAATTATCCTAACAGCAACCTGCTATTTGCGCAAGATCGGAAAGTCGGATATGATCCTTTGCCTTCGTTCGGAATTTAGATATGGTTTAGCTCCCGAGCCGGTTGACCAATGGGAGGTTTTCATGTTAAGTTTTTTTATATTCGAACTATAATGAGTGATCATGCAGAGGAGGGATAAAGCGATGACTGAATTAGAGGTTGTAGATGTTTATGTGAACCTGTCGAAACGGGGAACACTAGACAAGGTTCACATCATAACCAATCAGATACCGGAACTTTATCCTTCTATATTCATATACAGGCATGCTTAGCGATGACTTGATCAATCGCTTGGTTTCTTTATGGTATAGTTAGGTTAACGTTAGCGTGGATAGCACCGGGATCTGGTGTTATTTGCGCTTTTTTCGTTCTGAAATATCACCATAGAGGAATGAGTAAAATGTCATTAATTAATGTAACGAACCTAACCTTTGCTTATGAAAGCAGTTATGATCCTATATTCGAGAATGTGAGCTTTCAAATCGATACCGATTGGAAGTTAGGATTTACCGGAAGAAACGGCAGAGGGAAAACCACGTTCTTGAACCTGCTGCAGGGCAAGTATGAATACAGCGGGAATATTTCGTCCGCCGTGAGCTTCGACTATTTCCCTTACCATGTCGAGCACAAGGAATATCTTACCCAGGATGTAATCGAAGAGATTTATCCGGAGTATGTTCATTGGCAAATCGTGCGCGAGCTTAACTTGCTGAAGGTATCGGAAGATGTTCTGTATCGGCCTTATGCATCATTGTCGAACGGAGAACAAACCAAAGTGATGTTGGCGGCGCTCTTTACCAAAGAGAACCGCTTCCTGTTGATCGACGAGCCGACCAATCATCTTGACATGCATGCGAGAAAATCGGTCAGCGACTATCTCAACAAAAAAAGCGGGTACATTTTGGTATCTCACGATCGAGCATTCCTGGATGACTGTGTCGATCACATCCTGTCCATCAATAAAACCAATATCGAGATTCAAAAGGGCAATTTCTCCGCGTGGTGGGAAAATAAAAAGCGACAGGATCAATTTGAGCTTGCCAGTGACGAGAAACTCAGGAAAGACATTAAACGATTAACCGATTCTGCCAAAAGAACGGGAAATTGGTCGCATGAAGTAGAAAAAACGAAAAACGGCACCAGAAATTCCGGCTCCAAAGTCGATAAAGGGTATATTGGCCACAAGGCAGCCAAAATGATGAAACGCTCCAAAAACCTGGAGCAGCGGCAACAATCCGCTATTGAGGAAAAATCGAAGCTCCTTAAAAACATCGAGAGCTCCGAGAGTCTTGCGATTTCCCAGCTCGAGTATCACAAAAAGCAGCTGGTCGAGCTGGAGAATGTATCCATTTCGTATGGCTCCAAGACGGTGTGTGAGAACGTAAGTTTCACGATCGAACAAGGGGAGCGAATTGCCCTTTCAGGTAAAAACGGATCAGGAAAATCCAGCATCCTGAAATTAATATGCGGAGAAGATCTGCAGTACACGGGACATCTCAGCAGGGATCGTCAGCTGAAAATATCCTATGTATCCCAGGACACGTCCCATCTTCGGGGCAGCTTGTCGGATTATGCCACGAGCAGCGGAATTGACGAGAGTCTGTTTAAATCCATTTTGCGGAAGCTCGATTTCTCGAGGCTCCAGTTCGAAAAGGATATTTCGACATATAGCGGGGGACAGAAGAAGAAGGTCCTGATCGCCAAAAGTCTTAGTGAGCAGGCTCATTTGCATATTTGGGATGAACCGCTTAATTTTATTGACGTTATTTCCCGTATGCAAATTGAAGAGCTATTGCTGGAGTATGCACCAACCATTCTGTTTGTGGAGCATGATCGTGCATTTTGCGAAAATGTCGCAACGAAAATCGTTGAGCTTGAAGGCAATCAAGAAGCATAAGAAAGAAACAAGGCGGTTATCCCGGGAAGAAGAGGGAGTTCGGATTAGCTAGCCCATGGTTCTTTAAATGGTAAATTTCAAAAAAAGCTGTCCGCATATTAGCGGCAGCTTTTTTTACATTAATTCGCAATTGAAAAGAAATTTGAATGTTTTTGGCATGTTAGGATATAAACAGAAAAGGAAGTCATAAAAGCAGGCTGGTTTAACATTTCATTTATTTATACGAGGGAGTGTAGAATCGATGATTAGCAAAGTTGGTCAAATTATGGTGTATGTATACAATCAGGATCAAGCCGTGAAGTTTTGGACTGAGATGCTAGGATTTGAAGTTATCGCTGAAGAGAACAACGGTGAAATGAGATGGATTGAAATCGCTCCAACGAAGGAAGCAGAAACAAGCATCATTCTGCATGATAAGGAACTCGTAGCCAAAATGTCGCCAGAATTACATTTGGGCACACCGTCCTTAATGTTGTTCACGGAAAATTTCGATGCGCTGCATCGTCATTTAACCAGCCACAATATCACGGTCGGCGAAGTGGTACATTTGCCTTCCGGCAGAGTCTTCAATTTTGCGGATGACGAAGAGAACTATTTTGCTGTCATGGAAAAATAAGATTAACCATTTCATCAGATCAACCCTAGATCATATGGATGTAAAGTCGCCTATTTGGCGGCTTTTTTGTATGAAAGAAATATCCCTGCTGAAATATGCATTAGCCGGCCGTCCCTAACAGCTGGATGGCGGGCGTTATACTTTCTTTCTGTATTCGCTATAATGGATACAGTGCTTTGAGGAAGGGAATGTCACACATGAAGAAAGTCATAGTCATAGGGTCTGGAATTTTGGGGGCATCGGCCGCCTATCAGTTAGCCAAAATGGGAGCGGAAGTCCTCGTTATAGACCGCAAAGATCAAGGGCAGGCTACGGATGCCGCAGCAGGAATTATATGTCCCTGGCTGTCGCAGAGGCGGAATCAGGCATGGTACCGATTGGCCAAAGCCGGCGCACGCTTTTATCCTGAGTTCATAAACGAGCTTATCAGCGAGGGCGAGACAGACACGGGCTACGCTCAAGTCGGCGCCCTGAGCATTCATGAAGATGTGAACAAAATGAGTAAGATGGAGGAGCGGGCCCATGCTCGAAAAGCGGACGCTCCGGAAATCGGAGAGATCACACCGCTGAATGAGGAAGAGACCCGTGAACGGTTTCCTTTGCTCCAGGAAGGCTATCATTCCGTTCATATCAGCGGCGCTGCCCGTGTCGATGGTCGGGCGCTGCGAGATGCGTTGATCCGATCAGCGCAAAGGCACGGAGCCGAGCTAATAAACGGGAATGCCGAGCTGCAGTATCAGGCGAGCCGCGTAACTGGAGCCGTAGTCGGATCCAAGCGCTACTCGGCTGATGAAGTCATCGTCTGTGCCGGCGCCTGGGCAAAACAACTGCTGCAGCCTTTAGGCATTCATTTTCAGGTTCACTATCAGAAAGCGCAAATCATGCATGTAGAGGTGTCCGATCATCCTGATACAGGAGACTGGCCGGTGATCATGCCGCCTTCGGATCAATATTTGCTCGCTTTCGATAACCGAAGGATCGTGATCGGGGCGACTCACGAAAATGATATCAAGGACTACGATACGAGGGTGACCCCTGGCGGCATGCAGGAAATCCTGAATAAAGGATTAGCATTGGCGCCTGATTTAGCGGACAGCACGTTTCAGGAGGTGCGAGTCGGTTTTCGTCCGTTTACGCCCGGCTTTCTTCCCGTCATCGGCCCAGTTCCCGAGTGGGAAGGGCTGATGACGGCAAACGGGCTGGGAGCGTCCGGACTAACGATGGGGCCATTTCTAGGGTATCAGCTGGCAAAGCTGGCGCTCCGCATGCCGCTGGATATCGATATCCGCGATTATGATGTTCGTAAAGCCATGGAAGAAGCCCAAATTTGAAGCTTCGGCTAATCAGAGCAAGGAATGGATCACAGATATATCCTCCATGCAGAGATATCTAAAAAGCCGCGATCATATCGCGGCTTTTATTGATGAGTATGGCGAAGACTCCGACATTCTAGACGGTCGTTAGGGATTCGTTCATGCGGTTGGCTTTCAGCTTGCCAAACAGGAACCGCACGATCGGGCCTACAATGAGGAGTTGAAGCGGCAGCGCAAACACAAAATTTTTAATAAAAATGGAGAAGTAGCTTCCAAGCAGCGATTCACCAGGCAGGCCGTCGGCATAGTAAGAGGACGCCAGACCGTACATGGACATAAAAGTCACCATCCCAATCACCATAAAAAAGGCCATTGCCACGATCATGATCATTTTGCTGGATTTGTTGCGAGTAATGGAAAATACGATTTTTTTGGCTGCAGGGCCGACAACAAACAGCTCCAGCAGGAAGGCAATCATAAAGCCCAGAACAAACTGCAGGAGTACGGCTGCAAGCGATATGTTTCCGATCAATCCGTTCGTGATCAGATTGTAGGTGGTCATCATGATGACCATTCCCACACACATCATCATACCAAAATAGAAATTTTCTTTCTTTGTAGTTGGCACTTTCATCATCCTTTCTAGTTACCTTTGTAATTATAGGGATGGGGAAAAGCTCCTCGTAAGTGAAAATTCTGTGAACATTTACAGAAAAGTTTCTAATGCAACGAAAATCTGTGACTTAATATATTGCGAATCTGCAACCGTTTGTTTGGGTTATCATCTTGAAATCATGCGGTTAGATTTACTGCTCTTGGGGGCCAATTTGCTAATTCCATCGTTTATGGCTTGATTATCCAAGATCAGCATTTTATAATGAGTAAAAACTCACTCAATAAAAAGGAGGGGCAGCTTGCCACGTACAAAGGAACAATACGAAGAAATGCGTAACGCAACCAGACAAAAAATACAATCCGCCGGAATGCGGCTTTTTGTTCAAAAAGGGTTCGGCTCCACGAATGTGCAGGACATAGCGGATGCAGCCGGTATCAGCATCGGGCTTTTATACCGGCATTACAAAACAAAAGACAGCTTGTTTAATGAACTTGTTGAATTTGCGCTTAACGGCTTGACCCAAATCATCCAAACCTTCGAAGACGCTGATTCACCGAAAAAACTCATGACGCAGTTTGTTGACGAAATTTATCACGATATGCAGGATGGGGAAGAGCTTGCCAATTTGCTGATTCTCATGAATCAGCTGTTCTTCTCCGGTGATGGAGCCAATCGGAAACAAGCTGAGGTTTTAGAGGTAAATGGTCGGCTGTTGCGTTCTACGGCCGCACTTATTAAGAAGGGACAGGAGTCAGGCGATTTCCGTTCCGGAGATCCCCAGGAAATGGCCGTGTTGTTTTATTCGGCATTGCAGGGCCTGGCTGATATGAAAGTGATATTGAAAAACAACTTCGTTATGCCATCACCGAGCGTACTCACATTATTCCTGTTCAAGGAGGGAGAGTGATTATGTTTACAGTTAGGAAAGCCGATCAATTAGAAATGGATGTAAGAATTCAAATGTCCCGTATTTTTGCAGATGGGTTCTCGCAATGGCTTGGATATTTCTCTAAAGATAAGGAGCAAATCGCCAGAGCCTTTGCCCACATGTTTAACCTGGACCAATTTTATGTTGCCGTTGCCGGCGACAAAGTGGCTGGAATGGCTGCATGTTCGGACGGCACCTCTTTATCCGTGAAACTCAACAAAAAAGAGCTGCGAGAGCATTTGGGATTATATAAAGGCAGCCTTGCGCACATGTTTTTGAAAAAGGAATTTGAAACGCCACTTGCGAATCCGTCTCCGATGAAGTGTTCGATTGAGTTTGTGGGGACGGCCGCGGAATATCGTGGACAGGGGGTAGGGTCGCTGATCATAGGCCATATTCTTGAAGCTGCCCCATACCGTGAGTTTTTAATAGAAGAGGTAGCCGATACGAATATACCAGCGATGAAACTCTACGAAAAGATGGGTTTTAAGGAATACAAACGGACCACGATTCCCCCAAAGAGAGCAGGAAAAATAGGCATTAATCATATCGTATCTCTAAAGCAAGTAAAATGAGAATCACGGCTGAATCCACTAGCATAGATCCGTGAATGTCAGCTTACATGTAAGGGGATGGCCATATCGGTTCAAACGATATTGTGGATTCATAGTCCAAAAGTTGTAATAACGGGTCACTTCCTGGTTGAAAAGTAATAAACGAATAACAGCGGACCTATACGATATTACGGACCTCCGGCAGATGTGCGGATATCCATATCATGATAGGGTAAAGGCAGGATCAGGCAGCCATTGTAAGTGAAAACAAACGATGCCGCGTCGAATCCTCCTTTTTTACATGAAAATGACCGCATTACGAAATTGGTCAATCGGTTCTAAAACGGGAATTATTCTGCCCGAATATGGGCAAATACAAAGAGATGAACAGGGATGATGGAGGGAGATCGCATGACACAAACCAAGGAAGTGCCTCAGCCTAAAACCTACGGTCCGCTCGGCAATCTGCCGCTGCTGGATTCCGCCGCTCCGGTCCAATCGCTTGTGAAGGTTGCCTCCGAGCTCGGACCGATCTTTCAATTTCAATATCCGGGCGGACGCAAGGAACTGTACGTTTCGGGACATGAATATGTCAAGGATGCTTGTGACGAGAAGCGGTTTGATAAACGAATCTGGGCACCGCTGCAGAATGTCCGCCCATTCGCAGGGGATGGATTGTTTACGAGCGCCACGCAGGAGCCCAACTGGAAAAAAGCCCATAACATTTTGCTCTCCAGCTTCAGCCAGCGCGCGATGCAAGGCTACCACACCAAAATGGTCGATATCGCCATGCAGCTGATCCAGAAATGGGCTAGGCTCAATCCGGACGAAACCGTGGACGTTCCTGCCGACATGACGCGCTTGACGCTGGATACGATCGGCCTCTGCGGATTTAATTACCGGTTTAACAGCTTTTACCGCGAAGACAACCATCCATTTATCGACAGCATGGTGCGGGCGCTGGATGAGGGCATGAACCAGCTTCATCGTCTGGGCATCCAGGACATGTTTATGATTAAAAAGAAACGGCAGTTTCAAGAGGATATCCAGTTCATGTTCTCCCTTGTGGATGAGCTCATCCAAGATCGCAGAAAGCACGGCGGAGAAGAAGGGGATTTGCTGGCGCATATGCTGGAAGGCGTCGATCCCGATACAGGCGAGTCTCTTGATCATGAGAACATCCGTTACCAGATCATCACCTTTCTGATCGCCGGACATGAGACGACAAGCGGGTTGCTGTCCTTTGCCATTTATTATTTGATGAAAAATCCGGAAGCCTTGTTTAAGGCGGTCAGCGAAGTGGACCGCGTACTGAAAGATCCCGTTCCGACCTATAACCAGGTGAGGGAACTCAAATATGTCCGCATGGTACTCAACGAGTCGCTGCGCTTATGGCCAACGGCGCCTGCTTTCTCCTTGTATGCAAAGGAAGATACGGCGATCGGGGGAACCTATCCCATGAAGAAAGGGGACAGCGTGACCGTCCTAATCCCAGGGCTCCATCGGGACTCGCGGGTGTGGGGGGACGACGCGGAAACGTTCAGACCCGAACGCTTCGAGGATCCGAGCCAGGTGCCGCATGACGCCTACAAACCGTTTGGTAACGGCCAACGAGCCTGCATCGGGCAGCAGTTTGCGCTGCAGGAAGCAACCCTGGTGCTTGGTTTGGTTCTCAAATATTTCGAACTGATCGATAACCAGCCTTATGAGCTGAAAGTGAAGGAAACACTCACTCTGAAGCCGGAAGGGTTCCGCATTCAGGTTCGAAGCCGTCAAGGCGGGACGGCTCTCCTGGTACCGGGTGGCGGTCAAGTTGCTTCGCTCGAATCGAAGAAGCGGGATGATGCCAAGTCCGATCCTTCGGCGGCATTTGCCCATCATACGCCGCTTCTCGCATTGTATGGCTCAAATCTGGGCACGGCTGAGGGAATTGCCAGAGAGGTGGCGGATGCTGCGAAGCACCAAGGGTTCGACAGCCAGGTGGGCACACTGGACGAATATGCAGGAAAACTTCCGAAGGAAGGCGTTGTAGTCATCGTCACTGCATCGTACAACGGCCAACCGCCTTCCAATGCCAAGGCATTCATGGAATGGCTGGAGACCGCGAATGAATCCGAAATTGAGGGCGTTCGTTACGCGGTATTCGGGTGCGGAGACCATAACTGGGCAAGCACGTATCAGCGAATTCCCCGCTACATCGACGAGCAGCTTGCACTCAAAGGGGGACAGCGTCTGCTCCAGCGCGGCGAAAGTGATGCAAGCGGCGATTTTGAGCGGGAAGTCGATGAGTGGACGGAGCATTTATGGCCGGATTTGATGCAAGCACTCGGATTGCCGGTTACGGCGGTCCATGCGCAGAAACGAAGTGCCTTGTCCGTTGAGTTCGTCCAGGGGGCGGCCGCCGTTCCGCTGGCGGAAACCTACCGCGCCGTGACGGGGCGTATCGTGCTTAGCCGCAATCTGCAGTATGAGGGCAGCGGAAGGATCACGCAGCATATCGAAATCTCGCTCCCGCCGGAAACGGAATACTGCGAAGGCGATCATCTGGGGGTGCTTCCGGTCAATCCGGAGACACTGGTTCAGCGAGTACTTCGAAGATACAAACTGAACGCGGGCTCCCACCTTATTTTGTCTGCAGAAGGAAGAAGCGGCGCGCATTTGCCGACCGGCATACCCGTCCGCCTTGACGATCTGCTGTCCCGCAGCGTGGAACTGCAGGAGCCGGCTACAAGGGCGCAGATACGGGAAATGGCCGCTAGCACGGTATGTCCGCCGCATGCCAAAGAGCTCCAAGAACTGATAGAGGAAGCGAGCTATCAGGCCGAAGTTCGGGCCAAACGGATCACCATGCTCGACCTGCTGGAGCGGTATGAAGCCTGCGAGCTGCCGTTTGAACGGTTTCTTGAGCTTCTGCCGCCATTGAAGCCGAGATATTATTCGATATCCTGCTCACCGAAGGTTAGCCGGAATACGGCAAGCATCACGGTTAGCGTCGTTCGGGACCGGGCATGGAGCGGCAAGGGAGAATATCGGGGCATTGCTTCGAACTATTTGGCCGAATTGGAAACGGGCGCGGAGGTCTTGATGTTTATACGCTCTCCCGAGTCGGGTTTTGCGCTGCCGAAGGATCCGGCCACGCCCATGATCATGATCGGACCAGGCACGGGCGTTGCACCGTTCAGGGGATTTATCCAAGCGAGACAAGCGCTTCGGGAGGCAGGTCAAGAGCTGGGTGCCGCGCATCTGTACTTCGGCTGCCGGAATCCGGAGCAGGACTTCCTGTACCGCGAGGAGTTTGAGCGGGCAGAGCAGGAGGGGCTGGTCACTTTGCATACGGCTTTCTCGAGGGTAAGCGGAGCGGAGAAATGCTATGTTCAGCATTTGATGAAACAAGACGGAATGTTATTGCTGTCGCTGCTTGAGGGCGGAGCGCAAATGTACATTTGCGGCGACGGCTCCCGGATGGCTCCGGAGGTGGAACAAACGCTGATTCGTTCCTATCAGGAGCGTCATGGCGTGAATGCTGAAGATGCTGCTGCCTGGCTGTCGGGTTTGGAGTCGTCAGGACAATATGTAAAAGACGTCTGGGCTGGTTGATTGTCATGCCGGAAGGGAAATCTCCTGAGTTTCCAGGATCTTATTTGTGATAAAATGATCCTAATACCGAGCTTTGGAAACAGATCGGAAGGAGAGTGTGGCTTGTGCGGGAAAGCGAAACCTGTGTACCGACTGGCGTGAAACCCCAAGACACCGGCTTTGGATATACATTGTCCTTAATCGGCGGCAAGTATAAAATGATCATCCTGTACTGGCTGTCGGAAAAAAAGGTCATGCGGCATAATGAGCTGAAGCGAAGCATCGGCTCCATATCCTTTAAAACGCTTAGCATCATGTTAAAGGAGCTGGAAACGGATGATCTTATCGTTCGGACGGAATATCCCCAGGTTCCCCCGAAAGTGGAATACACTTTATCCGAACGCGGACTTTCTCTCATACCTGTGTTACACATGATGTGCGAATGGGGAGAGAAGAACAGTTTGAGCGCTCCGGAAGGTGTACAGCGTGAAGCTTGACGACGGCCGATGTAACTAAAGAAGTATTTCCTTCAGAAGGAAATACTTCTTTTTTACTTATTTGTTCATCAACTCATCATAGGTTGTCTAAGAACTTTAAATACTGCCGGGCGCTTATATCCAATGTGCTTTGGGGCGGCCACGGCTCCATGTCCGGCGCGTTTCCGCCAGGTTCCTTCTCCTGCCCGTAGAAAGCATAGAACGAGCGATAGTCGGCATCGCAATATAAGAACGTCGTCTCAAACGGAGCCAGCAGCTGCTCCAAGGTGTGGCGATACCTTCCGACTTCCCGATAATCTTCCTCTTTAATGCCGGCGGATACGGCTAATGCGACTTTGCGTTTCTTTAGTTTATCGCCTCCTTTCGAACCATAAGCCCAACCATAAGTCAAAACATCATCCAGCCATTGTTTAAGGAGCGGCGGGCAGCTAAACCAATAGACGGGGAATTGCAAAACTAAATTTTGATGCGATTCTATGAGCTGCTGCTCTTTTTCCACGTCAATGATTCCGTTCGGATACGCCTTGTGTAATTCGTGAACGGTATACTTATCCGGGTATTGCCGGAGTTCTTCTACCCAGCGCTTATTGATGAGCGATGCTTCTATGTTCGGATGCGTTACGATAACGAGTGTTTTCAAAAGATGATTCCTCCTTGGGGTTGATGTATGTTCTAGAGTATAAAGGGCTCGCCGGATTGATGTAAGTATGCACTTTTCTTACAGGTACTTACCAAAAGGTGAGCGTTCTGGGGGAAACGGCGGGTCCGATCCGGTGCCACGGAAAAACAATCTATCAACTTTATGAAATTTATGATATATAATTATTTGCATTGAAATGCATCGGAATGGGCGCGTACGGGTACATATTCTCTAGATCGATGTATCGGATCACCGACAAAATGCATGTAGGGCTCGCATTAGGAAATAGTATCAGTATCATATTAATTTCATCGAAGGGGTTCTTTGTTGCATGGTAGACTTTTTTATGAATTTCAATCCCATTATCCAAGCATTGCTGGCCACCTTGTTTACCTGGGGGATGACGGCGTTAGGTGCGGCTCTTGTTTTTGTTACAAGGACATTGAACCAGCGCTTGCTGGATAGTATGTTGGGGTTTGCCGGTGGCGTCATGATTGCGGCCAGCTACTGGTCATTATTGGCACCGGCCATCGAACTGTCGGAAGGCAATCCGATCGGGAACTGGTTTCCGGCTGCGTTCGGATTTTTATTAGGCGGAGTATTCATATGGGGAATCGATAAGATTCTACCCCATCTTCACCCCAATTCTCCTATGGGAGGAGCGGAGGGGTATAATCCGAGAGTCAGGAAAAGAAGCACCTTGCTGGTTCTGGCCATCACGCTGCACAACATTCCGGAAGGATTAGCGGTGGGGATCGCATTTGGGGCTCTTGCGAACGGGGGAACGGAGGCATCCCTGGTGGGAGCCTTGACACTGGCACTGGGCATCGGCATTCAGAATTTCCCGGAGGGTGTAGCTGTCTCGATGCCGCTGCGCGGTGACGGAATGTCGCGGAGAAAAAGCTTTTTCTATGGACAGTTCTCGGGAATGGTCGAACCTATTGCCGCGGTAATAGGCGCGGTCGCCGTAGCTTTCATTGAACCCATGCTGCCGTATGCCTTGAGTTTTGCGGCCGGAGCCATGATCTTTGTCGTAGCCGAAGAGGTGATTCCAAGCTCGCAGGAAAAAGGCAACAAGGATTTGGCTTCGATGAGTTTGATGTTTGGTTTCGTGTTAATGATGATTTTGGATGTAGCACTGGGATAGTACCTTATTAAAGAAAAAGTCGCGGAATTGGCGGCTTTCGTATTATTAGGTCAGCCAGAGATTTCTGGTTGGCCTATTTTTGTAGGCATTATACGATGGTGGTAGCCGGGAGAACGAAGGTGGCTTAGGGACGCAGATCCCGTCAAAAAAACGGTTCTCTCACTACCGTCCAACGACTATGTTTGAGCTGGTAGAGGCTTTAGACCTCGCATCACAAGCGAAGCTATGGGGTTGGAGACCATGTGGGAAGGCCGGTAAATCGAATCAAGGAGGTTATTATGCAGCCAGTAGTAGGAATAGACGTGGCCAAAGGGGTTAGCGTTATCCAGGCCTTTATCGGTCGCGAAAAACCCTTCGGGAGGATGGAGAAGCTTCATCATGGGCCGGAAGGTTTTGAACAGCTAGGGGAACTGTTAGGAACACTCAAACATAAAAGTGGCGTCGAGCCCGTTGTTGTCCTTGAGGCGACCGGACATTACCATCGAAGTCTGGTAGGGTATCTTAAACGCAGTGGATGGACTCATTACATCGTCAACCCTCTGCAAGCCAAACGATCGAAAGGCACGCAACTTCGCAAGGTGAAAACAGATGCAGCAGATGCATGGTATTTGGCTGAGATGTACTACCGAGGGGACGTTAAAGCGCATCGAGAGTGGGAGGAAACCTACACCGAACTTCAACACTTAACGAGGCAACATGAGTTTGTAACCGCGATGTACGTACAGGCCAAGTTAAACAGCAGAGCTTTGCTTGAGCAGGTGTTTCCGGACTTCATCGGATTATTTCATAATTTGTATGCGACCACATCATTAAAAGTGCTAGAGCGATGTTTGGAGAATAAGGTCGAAGATGTGGGTGATCTCATCCTTGAATGTGTAGGTAAATCCCACTCCAAAGGATGGATTACGGAGAAAACAAAACGGTTGAAAGAACTCTTGTTGGGCTGGAAAACACAAGAGAGGAGTCAATCCCAGAGCATAGCGTTGACTAGCATGGTCTCCCTGCTGTTGGAATTCGATAAGCAGTTAAATTATTTGGAAAAGCAGATGGAAGAACTGGCTAAGGAGTTGCCTGAAGTGGAATTGATCCAAAGTATCCCGGGTGTAGGGAACAAACTTGCGGCAGCCATCGTGGCAGAGCTTGGCGATGCAAGTCAGTTCAAGGATGCGAAGCAACTTGTAGCCTACGCAGGATTAGATCCGGGGATCTACAGCTCAGGAAAATTCACGGCTACAAGCAACCGGATCACGAAACGAGGCTCAAAAAGACTACGGCGAGCACTCTATCTTGCCGTACAGTGCGGAATTCGCAGACGTGCAAACCGCAGGATAAGTGATTACTACGACAAAAAAAGAAAAGAGGGCAAGCCCTACAAGGTGGTCGTGATCGCTTGCGCCAACAAGCTTCTCCATCACATTTATGCCATCCTAAGTAAAAGCGAACCCTACAAAGCCTAAAAACCATATTTTCCCATAACCTTCACGCCAATGAAGGTTATTTGTGCTGTTTAGAAAAGTATATCAGTATTCTATTATTTAACCAAGTTGTAATGCTTGACAAGTATTAGCTGGTTTTTTTGTTTTCAAGCATAGTCTGAGGTTTATTTCCGGCGAGCTGGCTTCCCTTTCCAGGATTGAAGTTGTAACGATTTGTTCTTCCATAGGTTGTGAGGTATCTCAGCATTACTAGACTTAAGTCGGGGTTCCAATCTCATTCGCGGGGCCAATGCTCATTTCCCGAAGGGATGGTATACTGAACAGGACTTCAGATATTGGAAAAACAAACCAGAGAACTCATAAAGGGATGATACGGAAGGAATGAGGAACACGTTATGAAGAAGAGAACAGGATATTTGATCGTGGCAGTCGGTGTGCTGCTGTTGATCTTTACGATGAACCCAAGGAACATTTTTTCGGATATTCAATTCGGCTTTTCCTTTGACACCAAGAAGATAAATGAAGAGCAAACGCTTGATGCGAATGATTACCGAGATTTGACGGTAAAGACCGGAAGCATCAACATACATGTCGTCCCAGGAGCAACGGATCAGATCACAGCCCGTCTGAATGGAAAGGTAAGTTCGAAATATGCCGACCAGGTGAAACTGCAGGTTGAGCCGAACGGCGATTCGCTGACGCTTGGCGTCGAAGAAGATCATGGCATCAATCTGGGCATAAGCATTATGGATCTTCAGTTAACGGTGGAGTTACCGGAAAAGCAATGGGCAGCGGCTCAGATTGAAAGCGGGAGCGGCGAAATCGAGGTGGAAAACATGCTGGGCGATACGGTCACAGTCAAGGCAGGCAGCGGCAATGTCAATGTCCAGCAGGTGAACGCCGGCGAGCTAACGGTGCATACCGGCAGCGGCAATATCGAAGTTGAGGAGGTTGAAGCCAAATCGGTGGCGCTGCAATCGGGGTCCGGCGAAATCTCGGCAGACGGCTATCATGCCGAACAGCTGAGCTTTCAAAACGGCAGCGGCAACGTTGAGCTGAGTGATGGAGAAGCGGCTTTGCAAGGCAAGACGGGATCCGGCAATATCCGTGTGGATGCGGATCGGTTGATCCATAATGCGGATCTGCGAGCCGGCAGCGGGAACGTCAGCATTGACCTGGATGAAGAGCCTTCATCGCTGGAAGTGGATTTCCAGGGAAGCTCCGGCGAGGGGAAAATAGAGTGGGATGGAATGCGTTATGAGGTTAAGGACGAGGACAAGGGAAGACTGAAGGGAACGCTCGGCAGCGGCGAGGTGCTGCTGAAGGTTCGCACGGGCTCCGGGAACTTCAGGCTGGAATAAATCCTGATAGTCACTAATGGGACGGGAAGACATCCTAACGGGGATGTCTTCTTTGTTGCGTACGAAGGTATTAAGGTGCAAAAGCCAAGGTGAAGATCTATCGATTGAAGGCGAATGCAATGTGTATAATGAGGAAGAATATTTGCTTCCAAATTTCTAGGGTGAGGAGACATGAAATGCTTCCGATTCAATTGCATGAAATACCCCAATCGATCATAGATGAAGTAGGTACGGTATCCAAGCTGGATTTTCCAAGACAGGGCCATACTTCGGATGTAGGAATCCTGGATAACGAACAGGGGCGCTTTATCCTAAAGCGAACGATGGGAGAGCATTACAGCTCGTGGCTGGCACAAGAAATCCGCGTTCTGCATTCCCTGCAAAAGACATCGTTGCTTGTCCCTTCGGTTTACAGGTTTGTGGAAGATAAAGAAAACAATCAATCGTGGGCGCTGTTGAAGTTTTTCGAGGGTGAAACATTAAGGCAGGCACTGGTCCGCGAGAAGAATTCGGAAAAAAAGCATGAGATGATATTCAATTTCGGTGCGATTTTGTCCGCGATTCACGCTACGCCCTGCCCTGAAGAAATGAGGGGAGAATCCCCTTGGCTGGATGATATGCTTCTCCGTGCGGAATATAACCTAAGACATTACAACGTTGATGGAACCGCTGAATTATGGGATTCGTTGAATAGGAACAAACCCCAGACTATAACCAACACCTTAATTCATGGTGATTTCACGATTGATAATGTTTTGGTTCGCAACGGAAACATTACGGGCATCATTGATTGGAGCGGCGGAGCTCTTGGTGATCCGAGGTATGATGTGTCTTTGGCGATACGTCCTAAACCGAACGCGATTGAAACCGAATCGGAAATCGACGTTTTCTTTGAAGGATATGGAAGAGGAAGGATTAGCGAGTCGGAGTTCAAGTACTTTGAAGAAGGATTATATGCATTTTTCTAGATAGGATCGGTCGGACTAATCACCTGATTATGATTCGTACTAGAACAGCTGACGATACGAAACCGTCAGCTGTTCTTTATTCATATTAAGCTATAAGTGCCAAGCTTCCACTAGTGAGCAGCGGACCAAATTAAAAACCAAAAGCCTGCTGAATCAGTTTCGAGTAGATGGCCGCCGCTTCCTTCCGCAGAAGATTGTCCGTTGGCCGGTAATCGGCCGCACCGTTTGCATCCTTGGTCACTTCGGGACCATGCATGCCGGTTCCGACCATAAACTGCACCGCTTCATCCGCCCACGCGGCCGGTTTCGTACGGAGTTTGGCCGGGACGGCCTTCGCGCCAAGCGCGTGATGTGCAGTCCGCCATATGATAGCTGCAGCCTCTTGGCGCGTGATCGGCTGATCGGGTTCGAAATTCTGGTTCGTCTTGCCGTTCACGGCGCCCATATCCGCAGCATTCTGCACATAACCAGCGAGCGGGTGCCCTTGCATATCTTTGAATATGCTTACACTTTCGCTAGGCTTCATGCCGGCCAGCCTGCTGATGACGCTGACAAACTCCGCGCGGGTGATCGGTTCATCCGGCCGGAAGCTGGATTGTCCTGTATCCCCAAAAGCCTGGAGAGACTGAGCGAAGTAGATGTCCTTGGAATAAGGATTTTCTTCAGGGACGTCGTGGTAAGGAGCAGGCTTCGGGAGTTTCTCGGACATGCTGTCCATGGCCGTGTAATACATATACGCAACATCACCGTTAGCATCTTCCTTAAACGCAGCGGGTACACCGTTCTCATCCACAAACCGCAGCGGTCCGACCGGTTTGAGTTTATGCTCGCCCATGGCATCTTTAACCAGCAGCTCGCCTTGTCCGGCAGTCACATCCGTAGCGATAATCGGAGTCCTCAGGCTTCTGTATAGGCCCTCAAATTTCTGCAGCTGCTCCTGATGGAGTGGGAACGGGCTCTCTGAGCCTTGCTTTTTCGGATAAAAATGATCCATGAACGCGACGAAAAATTCGCTGCGGATCGAAGCGCTCTTGTCGCTGTTAACAACGATCAGACCACCGACATTCTGGTCGGGAAGCAGCCAAAGCCAGGAATGGTAGCCCTCCAAATCGCCGCCTTTGCCAATCACCGTTTGGCCGTTATGGCTGTTGTGCATGAACGACTCGAAGCCGTAAGACGTCAACGGAATGCCAGCGGCATCATAATGCGTCTTGTGCATTAATCGCGTCGTCTCCTCCTTCAGGATGCGGGCGGATCCGAACTGGCCCTCTTTCAGATGGGCAGTAATGAAATTGGCCATATCGGTACCGCTGGCGAACATGCCGCCTTCAGGTGCGATGGTGGGCACGTTCTCGTAAGGCTTTATCGGATGTTGATCGACATTGTATCCTGTGGCAAGATTCGCGATGATATCGTCGTTCATTCGAAATGCGGCATGCTTCATGTTCAGCGGGGCGAATATTTCCTTTTTGACATAGTCCTCAAATGGCTCTCCGGATACGCTTTGGACAATATATCCCTGCATGGAGGATGCCAGATTGTCATACCGGTAAACTTCACCAGGCGTACGAACCACAGCCGGAGCATTCACCCGGATGAAGTCGGCGAGCGGAATCTCGCCCTTCTGAATGATGTGAGGCGGAACCGAGTAGCTGTCCGTAAAATCGAAGCCTGACGTATGCGTCAGCAAATGCTCAACGGTGACGGGGGCGCCGGTATGGTTAGGGATCTTCACATCCGGCATGTATTCGGTTATGTTTTGCTTCAGGTCGATTTGTCCGTTCTCGACCAGCTGCATCACCGCCATTGCGGTAACCGATTTTGATATCGACGCCATGCGGAACAAGGTGCGATCGGGATCAATCTTCTTCTTGGATTCAAGATCGGCGTAACCGTAGCCCGTATTCAACAGCACCTTGTCGTCTTGCACGACCACTACTAGTGCGCCTGCCAGCATGTCCGAAACCTGGGGATCGGCAAAATAAGCGTCAGCGAATGCCTTGACTTCGTTAGAGCTTAGTACCGGTGCCCCCGCATGCCGGGATTCGACTGGGACTTCTGCGGATTTGGCCGCTGCCGAATGAATATCGACGGGGAAAGCCAGCAGACTGGCGGACAGCATGGAGGCTGCCAATACACGAATGGTTCTTGACTTGCTTTGTTTCTTCGGCTTCATGGGTTCCTCTCCTTATCTCATTTGCTTTGGATTTCCACTTAATGGTAGACCATGCAAGGAGGAGGAAGAACAGTCCCAAGAAGGAGTTTGAACTGGATCCGCGGCAGGAAACCAGACTCGACTTTGGTCCAGGGAAATGTGTTGGCATCCGAGCAACGCATGATTTATACCATAAACCATTAAAAAGTATAATAAATTTTCTGAATAATCCGTTAAATCTTCAAATTAATATACTATAATTGTATTAATAGTAAATGTCATATATTGGGGATGATCACGATGAACTTATTCATGAAGGAGAGCGGAAACATTCATGCGTCAAGGATGATCGTATTTTTGCATGGGGGCGGGGTAAGCGGCTGGATGTGGAATAAGCAGCTTCCCTCTTTTAAGGATGATTACTGCCTGGTTCCCGATTTACCCGGACACGGTGGCAGCTCCGCCAACGGGCCCTTTTCCATAAAACGCACTGCAGCGCAGATCAATGAGGTCATCTCGAGTATGGCGGACGGAAGGGAAATTGTTGTATTCGGTTTTTCCTTGGGGGCGCAGATTCTCGTGGAAATGATGTGCCAACGACCTCAACTCATCGATTACGCAATCGTAAACAGCGCTTTGCTTAGACCGATGCCGGCTGCCCTGAAGCTGATCGAACCTTCTATACGAATGACCTTTCCGCTGACCAAATACCGATGGTTCTCCAGATGGCAGGCAAGCACGCTGTACGTGAATCGGGATGATTTTGAACAGTATTATACGGAATCCCTGCATATGCCTTCGGAGCTGCTGGTTTCGGTCCTCAAGGAAAACATGTCCTATTCAATCTCTCCAAGCATCAAAGAATCTTCGACGAAGGTATTGGTTACGGTCGGGGAGAAGGAAAGAGCCAGTGTTAAAAAATCAGCCAGGGACCTCGTGCAGCTATCCAACCGTGCGGAGGGGATCGTGTTTCCCGGTATCGGGCACGGCATACCGCTTGCCGATCCGGCATTATTCAACCGCGTAACGGGGAAGTGGCTGAACACCGGGGAACTGCCGGAAGATCTTTCTCAGGTGTAGTACGGAGGCGAGGAAGATCAGGGATTCCATTTTACAAATTAGCAGTGGACTTTGCCCTAAGGGCAAGGTGTAAAGTGATCTTGAATCAAGAGTCTATATACGGAAAGAGGTGGATCCTTGCTGCCGATCGGGGAATTCTCCAAACTATGCGAAGTATCGACGAAGACGCTTCGGTATTACGATGAAATCGGATTAATTCATCCGGATCAGATCAATCCGGAAAACGGGTATAGGTATTATTCCATCGGTCAGCTAAAGAGAATGCTCTATATTAATCGGTTGAAGTCTTACCATTTTTCACTGGACGAAATCAAAGAAATCTTAGCGGGGGAACCGGGTCACTCGGATGAGAAGCTTTACACGGCCCTTCACCGCAAGCGTCGGGAAGTCCAGCACAAATTAGACATGTATCATCATGCCCTGAACCAGATGGACCAGGATATCCTGAGCCTGGAAAAGGGCATCGACGTGATGTCGTACCTGAACCGAATTGAAGTGCAGCTTGTGGATCGGGCGCCAATGAATCTTCTTTTCATGTGCCAGATGATGAGCAGGGATGATTATGCTCTGGGTTATGGCAGGTATTTTAGCGGATTATATGAACAGATTGCCAAGGAGAAGCTTACATTGGTTGGTACGCCCATGACGATTTATCACAGTTCGGAATACAATCCCGCAGGCAATGACACCGAGTTTGCCCTCCCGGTCAAGGAGAGAGCTATTGGAACGAGGGAACTGGGGGGAGGACTATGTGCCAAGTCTGTTTGGAAGGGTTCCTATTCGGATTTGACATCGGTATATGCCAGGCTCAGGGAATGGATAGAAGAAGAGGGATACGCATTGAGCCAATCCCCGTATGAAATCTATGTAACCGATCCGAATCAAGCCACGGCGGCCGAGCATTTGGTTACCGAGGTCTATTTTCCCGTGTCGAAAAAACAAATGAAAAATGCGAGGTATCTCTAATGAAGAGAGAGTATTGGCCAACGATGGCATGGCAAGCCGCTGCCCCTGAAGCCTTGAGATTGGATGCCGGCAAGCTTTCGGCCCTTGATGCTTTGATCCCATCCGAATACGGCAACATCAACGGTATAGCCGTGGTGAGAAACGGATATATCGGATATGAGAAATACGATCATGGTTACGGCCCGGAGGATACCCACCACGTGGCATCGGTCACCAAGAGCATTCTATCCGCCCTCATAGGCATTGCCATCGGTGCCGGCTATATTGACAATTCGGATCAAAAGGTGCTGGATTTCTTCCCCGAATATGAACACAAGTCCGCTGATCGGCAAATTCAAGACATTACGCTTCGCCATCTTCTTACGATGACGGCCCCTTATCCATTTGAGGACTGGCGCGAGCCATTGGACAAAATGTGCATGCAGCCTGATTGGGTAGCATATACGCTTGATATGCTGGGGGAAGGAGGAACCCTGGGAGCGTTCAAATATTCCACCGCAGGAGTGCATCTGCTGTCAGCCATTATCACCCGCACCACCGGAAAAAGCGCACGCGCCTTTGCGAACGAACACTTGTTTAAACCGATTGGCATGACCGAAATCCCGGATCATGACATGGGATCATTCGGATTTGATCATTTATTCGGTAAAGACGTCAGGGGATGGGTCAAAGACCCTGGCGGCAACACCACGGGTGGATGGGGCCTTACGTTAAGCCCGCGCGATATGGCGCGTTTCGGTTTTCTGTACCTGAACCGCGGCCTATGGGACGGACAACCGATTATACCGGGAGATTGGATAGACCAATCAACGGCGATGAACGCTAACCAATACGGTTATTTGTGGTGGCTGAGGGATGAGGACGGAATTTATACATATTCGGCCGTAGGCGATGGAGGCAATATCATCTGCTGCATTCCGGAAAAAGATATGGTTGTAGCGATTGCATCGTCCTTTATCGCCAATCCGCGGGATCGATGGACCTTGATAAAGGAAGGCGCGCTATCCGCTGTCATAGAATGAATCGAAGAACGTAAACGCCATTCGCACTATCTTCTTTCCTTGTTATGTACCTGGTTCTCATTGCAATTCCATTCTGCTAGAATATGTGTAATCCGATTACGCAGCGAATACACCCAGCTCCTAGCTCCTAAATAGCAGACAACCGTTTGCCCTCGATGAAAGAAGGGGCGAACGGAACGTATGTTGTCTTATATGGGCACACAACCGATGTGGTACGGAGCTTACATCATGGGATATAACATTCAATTGTCAGTATGATCTTCAACGCGAGAGGTTTTAGATTCATGGCTAGGAGGGAAGGATCCCATTCCTCTTCCGGGAGGATCGGGCCTCACTTGTAGGAAGTCCGGCAACCCAAGAGGAAATCGCACATGCGGAGCAGCAGCTGAATGTAAGGTTTCATGAGGACTATGTACGTTTTATAAGAAGGTTCGGAGGAGCTTATGCGGGCCTTGCGGTACATGCATTCTCTAACGGCTCCAGCATTGGAAAAGAAACCGTCGCAGATTTGACGCTGGATTTCCGCGAGCAGTTTAAGGAGCTTCCTATTGGAGACGTAATACAAACCAGTTATGTCATCTCGATCGACGGATCCGGCGATCCGATAATCATCGACCAATCAGGAAAGGTGTTCATCTGCCATCACGATTCGGGAGAGGTCATACGATTGGCAGATTCCTTTGAGGCGCTGATCGAGGAGAATTTCTATGAACGGTAGGTGGTTCATAACCGAAATCTATCAAGTGGAGATGAGAACAGTCACTGAAGTTGGTTGAAAATGAAGATGGAGGGAGTTCTCGTGTAATGTATGAACGATTGGCTGAGAAACTGGAAAGCACGACAGCCGTGAAATGGTTTCCCGGACGCGGCGCGAAAGAGGAATGGATCGCCGAGGCAGAAACGGAGCTGGGATTCAGCCTGCCGCCTTCCTATCGCTGGTGGCTCAAGAACTACGGCAGTGCCACGCTGAGCGGGACGGGCATTCTCATGTTAGCTCCTCCGGATGTGAGGGAATATGTCGATACGGATATTCTATACATACATCGCCTGAATCAGGAAGATGAGGAGTGGCGAGAGCAATATCCGCACAGGCTGGATCTGTTCGTGCCGAACGAGGACGAGCTGTATTTTTTCGATACGTCCGCCAAAGATGAGCAGGGGGAGTTCCCTGTCATGCGTTATGATCTTATGAATGATTTGATCGAGGAGTATGCTCCGTCATTTGCAGGATTTTTGGAACAATTGATTGACAAACGCAGTGCGGTATATTGAGCACGTAACATGAAAACCTGCAAAATGAACCGATACGATGTGAACAGCCGCAGTCTCCAGACTGCGGCTGCTTGTATCATATGGAAGAGTTGTTCCTTATCATGAAGACAAGGATGCTGTTTACGCCAGTTCCAGCACAACCATTTGATGATTATCCAGACTAGGAACCGAGTAGTTGATCTCCCCCTGACTCCCAATCGTGTATGGAAGCTCATCCATCGAGGGGGCCAGATAGACCCGCTGGATCGAAGGCGCTGAAGGCAGGCGCAAGCGGACGGAAACGTCCCGCAGCGGCACGATGTCTTCAATGACTTCAACGCGCCCCTTCAGGACAGGAGAGGCAAAGAGAAGGTGATTAATATAACGATTCTCATCCTGCTGATACTGCAGCGTCGCGATGCCCCGTGCCGGCAAATCGCAGCGAATAGTAGGCTGTGGCAGGAGCCGGTCGATCGCATGCAATACCATCTCCTTCAGAATGAGATGGCCGTTGTCCGCATAGTCGCCGAACACATTCCAAGCGATGTAGATGCCGTTTGTGCTCTCGATCATGCCCGGGCCGCCGTCTTCTCCGGCGCTTGGCGTGTGCTGATGCGAGCAGAACGTGAACACATCGCGGTTGAAGTACGGATTCTCCCGGCTGCCCAGCGTTTGGCCGCCGTTCAATTCAACCAGCTGTCCTTCAGCGTACATCACGTACGATGCAGGCATGAGAGGACCGGGAACAAAGTCCGGGCGGAAATAAGATGGACGGTAGGGGCTCTGGCCTTGCCAGTTCAATCCGAGATCCAGCGTAAACGCGTCGCCTGCCTCATTCAAACCCGAACGACCCGAGGCAAGAACTTTTCCTCCACCCGCGGTGAATGCACGGATGTCCTCTTCCAATTCGGGCCATATCGGTACCTCGTCCGGCAGAATCAGCACTTTGTAGAGGCCAAAATCAGCACTTGCATCCACGATGTCGTAAAGGTAGTGCCCTTCGGTCAGGATGCGTACCGCACCGGCATCCGCCAGGTTGTTCCTGTCATCCGACTTCCGTGCTTCCGGACAAGCCTCCCAAGCAGCCTCCAGCGACAGGACGGCGATGTCGGCCACGGAAGAGGTCGCGCTGCACCAAGGCTCCTTCGCTTCCACTTCCGCATAGGCTGTGCCGATCAAGGCGTAGGTTGCTTCATCCATGAGACCCGATGGATGAAGCTGGTCGCCGATCGAGCACTTGGCGCCATGGGCGAGACTGAGCGCCGTTTCGAAGCGCAGCGCGTTCGGATGCTTGTATCCGCCGAATTCGCCCCAGGAGGTATGGAATTTGCCCGTCATGCCGAGATAGTCCATGCCTAGCGTCTGTGCATAGCGTGCGGACAGCGGAAAGTGATCGTAACCCCAACCTCCGGTAGGAAGCGATTCGAGTTCCAAATGGCTGTTGACTTGAGCAAGGTCGCGGCGGCCGCGACGTTGATGGCCGCTGTTATGGAATACCGGCAGACCGGGTTTGATCTCATCGATCGTTTCTCGTACGCGGCGGGCATAGTTAAGGTAGGTGGATTCGCCTAACGCGGCAACGGCAGCTTCATCGCGAGGGTCATGACCGGCTGATCGCAGCGCGGCTACGCAATGCTGGCACCGGCATTGACGGATTCCGACGATGTCAAGGAAAATGCCGTCCGCATCATACCTGGAAACTACTTCGCGGATTTGCGCCAGCAAGATGTCCAGGTATGGCGTGTTGAAGCAAAATTCATGGTAACCGGGCGTCATGAAATCTCTCGCCCAGCGCGTACGGTCTTCCGCGTCGCGGATCAGCCATTCGGGATGGCGCCGCGCCAGCTTTTCGTCCAGCCCCGCGGATAAGTACACCGGCGTCTTGACGCCGATTTCATGGGCAGCCGAGATCATCTCGCCCAGCAGATCGAATGAGAGATGCGGGTGCGTTTCATTGGCTTCGCTCGGATGGTAAGCCCAGCCGTGATGGCATTTTGAAAACACGGTGATGGAATCGACATGCCCCGCGCGCAGCATGTTCTGAAACTGGAGTTTTGAAAACCGGCTTCCGATGCCGGGAATGGCCTCGGATGTATGGAAATCGAGATGAACCTGACGAAAACGCATGCGTAAACAACCTCCTTAGTCGCTATATGAGAGCGGTTTCTCGTGATCAAATGTACCTCTTTTTCATGCGGGCAACCAGTGATAATATAGACTTTGATTAGCACAAAATGAACTTGCGAAAAGGAGGGGACGGCCGTGCTGTGCTTAGAATTCGCCATACCGCCGCTGCCGCAATTCGTTACGGCCGGACATGCCGTATGGAAGCCGGGAGACAGGCATTTCGCCCGCACCTTCGGCGTTTATGACCTGCTTCTGGTTACGAAAGGAACGTTCTATATGACCGAAGAACAGACGGAGTATGAGGTCGGCGCGGGAAAGCTGCTGGTGCTGGAAGCGGGACTGCCGCATGTCGGGCACCGAGCCTGCTCGGAGCATACGGAGATTTATTGGGTGCATTTCATCCATGGGCATCCGGCCGTTCACATCCGTCGGGAAGATATCCCCTGGTCGAACCTGCTATCCAAGGGCACGGTCGAAGACATTGAGCCTTCTCCGCAGCAGCGCATGTACTTGCCGAAGTTTGCACCCTTCGAGGTGCAAACCGTGGAGCCGATGCTGCGCGGATTGAACGATACCCACAACAGACTGAACGGGGAAAATGCGCTCCAGCTCCACCTTTTGCTGACCGAGCTGTTTGCAGCGCTGCAGGCTGGCTGCGCCCGGACGTCCGAGCCGGAGCCTTCCGTCCGGCTGGCCCAGGCCGCCGCATCCTATTTAAACGAACATTGGAAGGAGCCGTTTGAACGGGCCGCGCTGGAGGAAAAGCTCCACTTCCAAGCGAGTTATATCGCAAGATGCATGAAGAGGCATATCGGCAAAACGCCACTGCAGTACGTGCTGCACCTGCGCCTGGAGGAGGCCAAGAAACTGCTTGGCGGCACGGTGCTTGGCATTTCCGAGATCGCGGAACGCGTGGGAATACGCGATTCGAACTACATGACGCGCCTATTTACCGCCAAGGTTGGCATGACGCCAGGTGCTTATCGGCAGATGCTTCGGCAGAAGAGGGATGGCGATGGGCGGGTCACCTGAGCAGCCCTGATCATACGGCAATACCCAGAGATACGGTCAGTGCGTATCCCGTACAGGGTAATATTTCGAAAATGCAGATTGACAATGAAAATCCCGGCGGCTTATAGTAAAGCCACCTAAACTTGCAGGAGAGTGGTCCCATGAACTTGCTGCAAACCCTCCGCTCTCGCAAATATTTGCAGCGGATTATCCTGAGCTTTATGCTCGTCGTCGCCATGCTCGCCATAGCCTCCCTCTTTCTGAACGCCGCCGCCCGTGACAAAGTGTTGAGCCTCCAGCATGAAGCCGACGTCAAGCTGCTCACCCAAATCAACTACAACATCGAGAACATGAACGGGATCGTGAAGGATTTGGCGGTATCGCTGTATAACGACGAAGAGCTCATCGCACTGAAATCCGGGGCGGATTATAAGCAGAGCATCCTGAAGATTGAACGTTTGAACCGCACGGTTGCTGCTTCCCCGTACTTGCACTCCGCCGTTTTTTATAACGGCAAACAAGGCCGTTTTTTCTCGTCGCTGAGCCATGATATGGATACGCGCGTTCTTTACGGCGCACTGGAAGATTACATGGACGCTCGTGCGGACCTGCCGAAGCTGCAGCTCATTCCGCTCGATCTCGACGGGGAGAACGAAGGCATCGACGTGTTCGCATTTTTCATATATGATGGGCCGAGCCTCGGTTCCGTCAATCGGAACGCGCTCATCTTGACCGTGAAGCCGGGGTGGATGCTGGATAATGTGAAAGCGCTTAATCGGGTCGCCGAACGGGAAAACGACGTCCTGTTCGTTACGGACGGCGATGGTCAAGTGCTGATGGCGGGCGACCGCAAGCTACCGCCCGGGCTGGACATCAAGAGAGATTTACTCGGACGGATGGGCTCGGCAAACCATACACCGGACTCCTTCATCCATCAACAAGGCGATAAGAAATATAAGGTCACCTATTTAAGCAAAGGCTTAAACGACTGGCAGATCATCAGCCTTCAAGACTATGACGACGTGCTGGGCAGCGTCCGCCAGATGCGGTGGACGGAAATGGCCGTGACATTGTCCGTGGCCATGCTGGCTTTGCTGCTGTCCGTACTGATTTCGCTCCGGCTATACAAACCGGTAGGACGCCTGCTTACGCTGGTGCCCTACGATGGACGTGGAGACGCCAAAGCCAAGGATGAGCTGTCCCTGATCACGGAGAACGTAACGGAAATGATCGGCAAGCTCAGAGGATTGGAACAGGAGCGGGCCACGCAATGGAATATCGCCAAGTTATATCATCTGCGGAGCCTGATCGGCACAAGCGACAGCATGGACGAAGCAGCGTTTATGCGGATGAAGGAGCAGTACGGGATCGATATCGCGCATCCGTCACCGCTTCGACTTGCGCTTGTGCAGCTCGACGACCTGCAAAGCCAGGTTCTGCAGCCGGTTCCCCGGGCGGAAGAGCTCTATTCCTTCGCCATCGCGAATATCGGCCAGGAGTTGCTGCGCCATGGCGGCTCCTGCGAGGCGGCGGATATGAAGAGCGGCCATCTCGTTTTTGTTGTCGGGGGCGATTCCGGTCACCTCGAGTCCTTGCACGAACATTTCCGTGAACTTCAGCAAACCATTCTCCGCTTCTATCGGATTACGTTCACCGTAACGCTAAGCGATACCTTCGAGGATTATCGCCAGCTTACGAAACATTACAATCTGGCGCTGCGGCATTCCAACTATCGCATGATATTCGGTAAGGGCGCGGTGATCCGGCCGGATATGATCCGCAGGAACGAGCGGAACGAATCGCTTACCATTCCGAAGGAACTGGAACGCCGGCTGACGGAGGGCTTAAAGGGCGGCAATCCGGAAGAGACGGAGCAAGCGATTCGTAGCTGGAGGGAGCATCTTTCCGAGTTTAGCTTTGACGGCATGTTTTCGGCGCTGCTGCATTTGACCATGACGCTCAGCCATACGCTTGGTGAAATGAATAATAACAACTTGAACCCGGTGTCGGTCAATCTGCAGGCGATCAACCGCCGCATTCTCGAAAAAGAGACGCTGGACGAGATCGAGTGCGTGCTACTGGACGTCGTGCGGGAGGTGTTCGAGCAGCGCAGGAGCGGACGCGAGGATAAAAACCGGCTGCTTGCGGATACCGTCAAGGAAATGATCGATAAGCATTATGCCGATCCGGACCTCAACGTACAGAAGATCGCCGATATGCTGAAGATGAGTTCCGTCTATTTGGGGCAAGTGTTCAAGGCTCAGGAAGGTGCGACGGTAGTCGACCAGATCAACGCGACTAGGCTTGCCCGTGCCCAGCAGTATCTGGAGCAGCAGCAATTGACCGTGGCGGAAATCATGGAGAAGGTAGGCTTCGGCAATGAAAGCTATTTCTATCGGCTGTTCAAGCGCCGGTATGGAACGACCCCGAAAGAGTACCGCCTGAAATGCGCCATCGAGCGCAGTACTTAAATCGCACAGGTCCCATCAGACCCGCAGGCAAGTTTTGCCGATTGCGGGTTTTTGCCATGCCGTGCTCCGACAATGATATCCATTCGAATGCGAGCGAACCAGCAGGTTCGAAGCAAGCTGCGAGCCCCATCGACCAGTTGGATCAACGCGTAACTGAAAAGCACTGTCTCCTGCACCTTGGCTTTGCATCGATGATGCGAGAATGGTAGCCCCTTAGTGTCGGCAGAGGCCCTGAAATTTTTCAAGTGCAGCAATCTTGGATCTATACAGCCGTCTGTACAGCATTCCGAAATCCCTACAGTCCGCCTGTACAGCAATCCTGAAATTGTACAGTAACGGAAAGTACCGCGTTTGAGCTATCGTTAAACGTGCAAAGCCTGGAACGCAGGCAAGAAGTGCACAAGGAAAGGAAGGGGCTTTCGCTATGTTGAAGAAGATAACACTATCGGGCTCTATGGGCGCGGAACCGGCGAACCGATCGGGAACCGGGCCCGACCCGGATTCAGAACCAGCGGGCACTCGCCCAAAAAAATCGGCGCTTCGCAGGGAGCTTCGCCATTTTCGAAACAACCGCGAGCTGTTTCTCTTATCCCTGCCGGGGATTCTGTACAAGCTGATCTTTGCCTATATTCCATTGGTGGGATTGATCATCGCCTTCAAGCATTACCGCTACGATCTCGGCATATTCGGCAGTGAATGGGTAGGTCTGGAAAACTTCCGTTATTTGTTCTCGACCGATACGGCTTGGCGGATCACGCGCAATACGGTGCTGTATAATGCCGCTTACATTGCAGCTACCACGGCCGCTGCGCTGCTATTGGCCATTCTGATGAATGAGCTCAGGGCGAAATGGAGCAAATTTTATCAGACCGCGCTGTTTCTGCCCCACTTTCTATCCTGGGTGCTGGTCGGATACGTGGCATATGCCTTCCTGAACCATTCTGACGGTTTCATTAACCGCACCTTGCAAATGTTCGGCATGGATCCGATCAGTTGGTACCAGACGGCCGAGGCATGGCCGGCCATTCTCATTCTTGTTCATTTATGGAAGGCAGTCGGTTTCAACACGCTTATTTATTTTGCGGGCATTATCGGCATTAACAGCGAGTATTACGAGGCCGCCCGGATCGACGGTGCGACGAAATGGCAGATGGCCATGAGAATTACGGTCCCGCTGCTGGCTCCGCTGGTCATCATTCTGCTGATTTTGTCCATCGGCAACATGTTCCGCGGCGACTTCGGACTGCATTATTTCATTCCGAACAACTCCGGCTTCCTGTACGGATCCACGGATATTATCGATACGTACGTGTACCGCGCACTTCGCGAGATCGGTAATGTCAGCATGTCGGCGGCCACAGGCTTCTATCAGTCGGTTGTCGGTTTCGTGCTCGTGCTGGCGGCGAACGGGATCGTGCGCAAAATCAATCCAGAGCATTCCCTGTGGTAAGAAGGAGGATATCCGATGCCGAAGAAATTCGAACTATCCAAAATGTTGATCCATCTGCTGTTCATCCTGCTATCGCTGGCCATCGTCCTGCCTTTTCTGCTCGTTGTCGCGGTTTCGCTGACGGACGAAGCGTCGCTTACCGACAAGGGCTATCAGTTTTTTCCCGAATCGTTCAGCCTGGAGGCTTATCGCTATCTTCTGGACGCACCCGACATTTTGCTGCGGGCATACGGGGTCACGATCACGGTGACCGTCATTGGAGCACTGGCAGGGCTTTTGCTCACCGCGATGACCGCATACGTCATCTCGAGACCGGATTACCGCTACAACAGGATAACGACGTTTTACGTGTTCTTCACGATGCTGTTCAGCGGCGGGCTCGTCCCTTCCTATATTCTCATCACCCAATACCTGCATTTAAAGGACAGCTTGCTTGCACTAATCCTGCCGGTTCTGCTCTCGCCCTTCAACATCATGGTCATGAAGGGATTCATGTCCAAAATTCCGCTTGAAATCGTGGAATCCGCCAAAATCGACGGGGCAAGGGAACTGCGTATCTTTTTCCGGATCATATTGCCGCTATCCACGCCTGCCTTGGCCACGCTGGGTTTGCTTATCTCGTTCACGTACTGGAACGAATGGTTCAACGCCATGCTGTATATCGACGATCCCGACAAGGTGCCGCTGCAGCTGCTGCTTGTGCGAACGCTGGGCAGCATCGAGTTCATAACCTCCAATTCGGAATTTTCGCAGCAGCTGGGCATCGATTTATCCAGCTTTCCGAACAACTCGGCAAGAATGGCGATCGCGGTGCTGGCCGGCGGGCCGATGCTGATCATCTTTCCGTTCTTCCAGCGGTTCTTCGTGAAAGGGCTTACGGTTGGCTCCCTTAAGGGTTAACATACAACAACCAATAAACATTCAGGAGGTCATGTCATGAAAAAAAGATTATTCGGATTGCTCGCGGTCATCCTGATCGCCCTGTCCGCGCTTGCCGGCTGCGGAGGCAGCGGCGGGAAGAGCGATACGGGCAGCGGAACGACCGGCACGCAAGGATCGACGCCGGAGGCGAGCGGCGCTAGCGGGCTTGAGCCCGCAGAGCTGACTTGGTATTATCCGCTGCTGCAGCTGCAGCCGGACCAGAAGAAGGTCGAAGAGGAGATCAACAAAATCGTGAAGGAGAAGCTGAACGCCACCGTCAAGCTGATGCCCGTCGCAATCGGGGATTACGTGCAGAAGATGAATACCGTACTGGCGGCAGGCGAGAAATTCGACATTCTCTGGACCGGTTACATGCTGAAACCGGAAGAGCTTGTACGGAAAGGGGCTATTCAACCGCTGAACGGGCTCTTGGATGAGTATGCGCCGCAGCTGAAGACGGACGTCCCTCAGGTGATGTGGGATGGCCTCTCGGTGGACGGGGAAATTTACGGCATCCCGAATCAGCAAATCAACGGGTCAAGATACGGCTTTATCGTGCAGAAGCGGTTTGCCGACAAATACGGCTTGGATCCTACCACGATCAAAACAATAGCGGATATTGAGCCGTTCCTTGAGCAAATCAAGCAGAACGAGCCGGGCATCATTCCGATCGGCCTGTTCGGCGGCTCGTTTGTCAACCCGCAGGCGCATGACGATCAATATTGGGTCGTTCCGGGGCTTGATGATCATTTCTACATCAAGACCGATGACCCGTCCTATACGCTCCATCGCTATCCGGAGGAGGAGCTGGACAATTTCCGCCTGGCCAGCAAATGGTATAAAGCCGGGTACATCCACAAGGACGCGGCCACGGAAAAAATGACCGACTACCAATCCAAGGGCCAGATCGCCGTCGAGTTCGACGTCACGCTGAAGCCTGGAGTCGAAGCAGAGGTCAAGCCGAAGAACGGCGGCAACGATGTCATCATCATCCCGCTCAGCGATTGGTTCTCCAACGGTTATTCGGCGACGACCAACCAGTCGATCAGCCGCACTTCGCCGAATCCGGAACGGGCCATGATGCTGCTCAATCTGATCAATACCGACAAGGAGCTCTACAACTTGATGATCAACGGCTTAGAGGGCGTGCATTATGAGAAGCTGAGCGGGGAGTATATCAAAGCTATGCCGGATTCCAGGTACCGTCCGAACATGGATTGGGTCTTCGGCAGCGTCTTCAATTCCTACCTGAAGGAAGGCCAACCGGAGAACATATGGGAGGAAACGAAAAAAATCAACGAAAGCTCTGAAATCAATCCGGTCGGCGCCTTCAAGTTCAATTCCGAGCCGGTCAGCACGGAAATCGCGAACCTGAATGCCGTATGGGGCGAGTACAAACGCGGACTCGTGACCGGAACGCTCGATTTCGAGGAGACCTGGCCCGTTCTTTACGGCAAGCTGAAGGAGGCGGGCGAAGATAAATACGTGGAGGAGGTGACGCGTCAGTTCGAGCAATTCCTGAAAGATAAGGGCTTGAAGTAAACGGCCAGTAAGTTTATGGACGGATGGAGACGAAACGGGAGAAACCTGCTGCCTGGGTGGGCTTTGACGACACTGCGCACGGCGTAGGCAAAGCTGACCGGATTCCACGCTGGAGGAAGGGGAGCGATTTATGAAGAAGCTTGTGCTTGCGGCACTGGCGGCAAGCTTGTTGTTCGCGCTGTATCCATTTCTGCCGGCCGCCGAGACGGCGTCGGCTTATGGAAATCCGCACGGGACGGCTTTTTACGTAGCCTTGGACGGAAATGACTCGAACAAAGGGACGATCAACAAACCGTTCCGAACGTTGGAAAAAGCACGTGACGCCATTCGGGCGTTGAAAGCGAAGAAAGGGCTGCCTCGAGGCGGCGTCACGGTCTATCTTCGGGAAGGCCGGTACGAGCGCGCATCCAGCTTTGAGCTGGGTTTGCAGGATTCGGGGGAGGCGGGGAAGCCGGTAACCTATACGGCCTATCCGGGCGAAACGGTCGTCTTGTCCGGTTCCAAGCAGCTGGAGAAATCCGCATTCGTTCCGGTAGCCGATCCTGCCGTACTGAACCGGATGATTAGCGAAGAAGCAAGAAACGAAGTGCTGGTCGCCGATCTGGCCGGCCTCGGCATAACCGATTACGGCGAGATGAGCCGGCACGGTTATTACTTGGCCAACGATTTGAGCAAGGTGCCGCCGATGGAGTTGTACGTGGGCGGGCAAGGGATGACGCTGGCACGCTGGCCGAACGAAGGAACCGTCCAAATGGACGAAATCCTCGATCCCGGACCGACGCGGAAAGATCCGAACGGGGAGGTCCATTCAAGAGGCGGGACCTTTACGTATACGTATGACAGACCGCAATACTGGACACAGGCGGACGACATCTGGCTGGATGGCATTTTCGGCTACAGCTGGGAATGGTCCTACAACAAAATCGCTTCCATCGACACCGAAGCCAAAAGCATAACGCTCAGGTACGGGGAAATGAGCGGCATTTTCAAAAATTGGTACCCGGATTTCCATTTCGCGCAAAACCTGCTGGAGGAGATCGATATGCCCGGCGAGTATTACATCGACCGACAGGCCGGAAAGCTCTATTTTCTACCGAATGCCGAATTTATGACCGCGAATCCTTCCATTGAAGTGACGATGCTGAAGACGCCGATGATCAATGCATTGGACGCATCATATATCGATTTCTCGGAGCTGATCCTGGAGAACGGGCGCGATTCGGCGGTCGTCTTCATGGGCGGAAGCCATATGCGCGTCCTCCATAGCGAAATACGCAACTTCACCAACAGCGGCGTGCTGGTCAACACCCAGAGCCGGTTCCATTATAACGACTTTACGGGGGTTCCCGGAACTGACCACAAGATCGAGTACACCCACATCCACCATATCGGGGGAACCGCCGTCACGCTCACCGGAGGCGACAAGACAACGCTCGAGCCGGGCAACAACGCCGTGGAGAACTCGCACATTCATGATTTTGCCTATTACCATAAGGCTTACAATCCGGGCGTCCTCTTGTCCGGAGTGGGCAACCGCATGTCGCACAACGAGCTGCATGATGCTCCTCATCCCGGGGTGCTGATCTTCGGCAATGATCATCTTGTAGAGTACAACGACATTTATGACGTTTGCAAAACCTTCTCGGATCTCGGCGCCATATACATGAACGCGGGCGAAACGCCGCAGCAGCGGGGCACCGTCATCGGCCGCAATTACTTCCATAACATCGGCGAAGCCAAGCCCGGCGTGGAAGGGGTATATCCCGATAACTTCACGATGGGACTGAAGATCGACGAGAACATCTTTTATAAAATGGGCAACTCGGCGATCAAAAACAACGGCGGCGCGCATATTTTGACCCGCAACAATATATTCGTGGACAGCAAGATTCCGTACGACTACGCGGATTTGTTTCTCGGCGACGAGCCGGACGATCAGGTTCCGCTGAATTACATGCCGAAGTGGGAGGCGCTGTTCGAGGCTAACAACGACTTCATCGGGACGCCGTATCTGTCCAAATATCCGGAGCTGGCGAATTTTTTCACGGAAAACCGCTATTATCCGGACACGAACACGTTCCACGGCAACGTCGTATACAATCCGACAGTTCCGCGAAGCTCGACAACCAATGCGGAAGGTGCGTACGACAAATTCAATCTGGTCCAATATGAGGATAACTGGGTTACTAACGAGGATCCTGGTTTCGTCAATCTGGCGGGAGGCGATCTGTCGCTGCGTCCGGATGCGCAGGTATTCCAGGCCATCCCCGGCTTCCCGGATATTCCGTTTCACGAGATCGGCATTAACGGGAAAGCAGGTACCACGAGCAGCCCGGACAGCTACCCGGTGCAAAACGTGGTGGTTTATGACAACCAAATCACGGTAGACCGTTGGAAAACAGTGAAGCTGCGCACGGCGGTCCTCCCATGGAACGCGGATAATCCGAAGCTGGTCTTCACGTCGGTTGATCCCGGTGTCGCCACGGTCGATAATAACGGCATCGTCACGGGTCAGGCGGTGGGCCAAACGGTCATCACCGTGGCGTCGGCGGAGAATCCGCAGCTCACAGCAGCGGTGGACGTCACGGTCGAAGCCGGAGACGGCGTCATGGATTTCACGAATTTCGAGTCGGGGGCGAACGGCTGGCCGCAGGACGCGAACCGCAGCATCGTCAAAGAAGGCGACAACCGCTGGTATAAAATACTGAACGGGGCTACCGCACTCAGCGAGAAAACCTTCGCCGAATATGAGCTGAGCTTCAAGCTGAAGACGCCCGAATCGATCGGTGAAAACGCTACGCTGTACGTGTTCGATCGCCAGGCGAGCAGCGGCTCGACCCGCGTCGGTTACAAAACACGTCCGGACGGATCCTCCTCCTGGCTGCTGTATAACGGAGACTGGACCGTGCTGCGCGAAGAGAAGCTACGCGGCCACGACCTGCAGCCAAACACGGAATACGAGATCAAGGTGCTGGTCAAAGGCGGCGATGTCAGCGTATACGTGGACGGCCAAATCCGTCTCAAGGCAGCCGATCCGGGCCATAATGCGGCAGGCAAGGTCGGATTCTATGTCAACAACGTCAGCCACATGCTGTTTGACGACATCCGGTTCAAGGCGCTGAGCACGGAGCTGGCCGGCATCATACCGTCCGAGCGCGAAATACGGCTTGCCGCCGGCGAGCAGCATCAGGTGCAGGTAACGCTCGATCCCGTGGATACCCCGGATAGCGGCATTACTTGGCAATCCGCCGATCCATCCGTGGCGGAGGTAAGCGATACGGGCGTCGTCCATGCCGTATATGAAGGACAGACCATCATTACCGCAGTGTCCGTCGTCAATCCGCTTATCAAGGCGGATATCGCGGTGACCGTTTCGGGGATCATGCACGAAACCGACTTCGAATCGGGCGGCAACGGCTGGCCGGTAGACCCGAACCGCAGCATCGCGGCGGATCCGGACGGCAATCGCCGATACAAAATTTTGAACGGTGCCACGGGTCTGCTGGACCGCGTCTTTGAAGCGTATGTACTCGAATTCAAGCTAAAGACCCCGTCGTCGATGCCGGAGGAAGGAACCTTTTATATTTTCGACCGTCAGGCGGGCAGCGGTTCGACCCGGATCGGCTATCGATCCCGTGCGGACGGAACCTCGTCCTGGATCCTGTACGATTCGGCATGGCAGAAGATCGCCGAGACCTCTTTGCCGAATCGCGACTTCCTGTCGGACACGGAATATGCGGTCAAGGTCGTCGTGAAGAACGGGGATGTCGCGGTTTACGTGAACAACGAGCCAAGACTTGCCGCTTCGGACCCGAATCATCAGCCTTCAGGCAAAGTGGGCTTCTATGTCAGCGGATTCGATTATATGCTGTTTGACGATATCCGCTTCTCGGTGGTGCCATAAGATATGCGGCGTGTCCTCCCGGTATCAGGGGGGGCCGCCTTTTACTATCGCAAAAGAAAGCTTCAGCTTCATGAGATTGAGACATCCTGTAACATCAAAATTGACAGCAGGAGGTGCTGCATGCCATTCATGCAACGATGTTTATATAGGGCCGAGGGAATCGAGGGAAATATCCGTTCCCGGCTTCGCGGGGAACGGTTTATTCAAACGGTCGAAGATACGATGAAGCGGGAGGGCGTATCCCGATTAAGCTTGTTTGCGGATGGACGCCGGTTGTTTCTTTATTATGAATGCCGAGGCGAGCAGGTCCTTCCGGAAATACTGCTGCCGGAAGCCAATCCGTGGCTGGCCGTTTGGCCGGGAGGAGGAGCGGAACGTCGATGGGCGGCCATGTCCGATATTTTTCATTACCAAGCCCCCGCTTCGGAGCAGCATTGGAAGCGTAGGAATAATGACAGCGTGCCGTATGGAAGGATCGCCCGGCTGAAGCCTGAAGAGACAGCCAGCTACGTATACTATCATTATCAGTACCAGGAAGAACGGCCGGGCGATGGGGACAAGTACGGGATCATCGGCCTGCATGAGAATATGCTCTTTTTCTATTCCGAGCTTCCCGCTACGCTTGAGCCAGCGCCTTACAAAGGGAAGCTGAATACTTCGCTTCGGCCGGATGATTGGGCGGCGGCGATGGATCCGCACTTTATCAAGTGGGAGGAGTCGCCGAGCGGACAGGAGATCTGGCGGGAGCTGGAGCTTGTACGGGAAGTGCGCATCTCCGACGAAAGGCAGGGTACAAAGCATGCGTAACCGATGGTGCCTGAACGGAGAGTGGGACTTCATGGCGCTGTACGGTCAGCCGCAGTGCCGGCAGCTTCCGGATGAGATCGTCTACGAGCCGGAGCCCGTCCTGGTCCCTTCCAGCTGGAGACGGTCGTACGAGCAGCCAAACGGCAGAACGTTCGGCGAAATTCGCGAACACGGATATGCTCCGATGAGTCTCTACAGCTATCCCAAGGCGTGGGACGCCGCGGAAGCGGGCGTTCTGCACCGCAGCTTCCGGATCCCCGAACACATGGCCGGTCAGCGGATCGTGCTGCGGCTGGACGGCATTATGCAAAAAGCCGTCCTATTTCTCGACGGGGCGGAAGTCGCGGTATGGGAGGACGGCTACCTGCCGCTGCGGCTCGATATTACGTCAAGCGTAGCGCCGGGCCGTGAGCATCATCTCCATGTCCTATGCGGGAGCTTCGACAGAGTGAAGCTCCCGTCCGGCATGGAGAAAGTGACGGGATTGACAGGTTCATGGTTTGGCAATGTCGCCAGAGGGATATGGCAGGATGTCTATCTGGAAAGCTACCCGGTTCTTTCACTGGAGGATGTAACCATTTGTACGTCCGTGCGTAAGAAGCGCTTGGAGCTTACGGTTATCGTCGGGACGGCAGAAACGGTTGCAGATCTTGGGCCGATCCACGTGAGGCTGAGCGTGCGGGAGCTTGGCATATTGCGACAAGATGGAGAACATTCGGAGGCAAGGGATGCCGATTCGTCAGGCAGCGGCACCCATCGATACGGGGCTCAAGATGCGAAGCCACAGCAAGCTCAGGGGCGTGGAATTGAAACGGAAAGGCTCCTCGTGGAGAGAAGGACAGGAGGCAGACCGGAAGCCGAAGACAAGCCGGCCGTTCCGGTCCTCCAGGCGGAGCAGCCCGCTGAACAGGTCGATCTCTCGGCTGCCGGGATGCTTCGGTTGTGCGAGAACGAACGCGGCGGAGCGGTTTATCGCGCCTCCTTCACCCTGGATTGGCAGGATGCCAAGCTGTGGAATCCAGACACGCCATTCCTTTATGTCGCGGTGCTTGAACTTGTAGCAGGTGAGCAGGTACTCGACCGGAGCGAACAGGTGTTCGGTTTCCGAGAATTTTGGTGCGACGGTCCGCAATTCATGCTGAACGGGATCCCGATCCAACTACGCGGCGATTCGTGGCATTTTCAAGGCGCACTTCAGCAGACGGAGACGTATATCCGTAATTGGTACCGGATGTGCCGGTCTGTCGGGATCAACAGCATCCGTCTGCATGCCGAACCATATCCGGAAGATTATGTGCGGATTGCCGATGAGGAGGGTATGCTGATCATCGACGAAACGGCCATATACGGATCGGGCAAATCCATGCTCGCCGACCATCCCGAATACTTGGACCATTGTCGAATGCATGTTCAGCGGCTCGTTCGGCGCGACAAGAATCATCCTTCGGTCATCATGTGGAGCTTGCAGAACGAAATGCGCTGGGTAGACGGCCGGGACGGCTACAAGTCGCATATTCCCGGCTTCATGGAGGCTATGCGCAAACTGGATCCCACGCGGCCGATCATCGCAGAAGGAGACAATCGGCTGCTGTCCAAAGCGCATACGGAGGTGGAAAGCCGTCATTACAACATCGACGGCACCATTGCTCAATGGGACCGTTCCGTCCCTTTGACCTTTGGCGAACACGGTGGATGGTGGTACATATGCCCGCAGAATGCCAGCATGTACGCAGGGCTGCAGGCCTATCGCGGTACGGACGAAAGCACGGCCGGGCTGGCGCTAAAGGAACGCCTGTTTGTGGAGTATGCGCGGCGGCAAGGCGTCTCGGGCATAGCCACGTTTAATTTCGCTCATTATTTCATGCGCTCGATGCCGGAGAACGACGTCGCAGCTCCGCCGTTGGAACCAGGCCTGCCCGGCGTTAGCCCCAAGACGATCCCGGCCTATTCGCTGACGATCAACAACGGTATGCTCCCGGATCATCCGATGCACCTTCCTAATCCGGCTTTCGCCATCATGGCGGAGGCGTTGAAGCCGGTTACGATGTTCGCGGCCGAATACAACGGCTGCTTCTACGACGACGCGCCCATCACGCGCAGCTTTGACGTCTTCAACGACACGTTGTCTGCACAAGACGTGCGGATTGAATGCGAGGTCATGCAAGGGGAGACGATCGTGCTTGAGCGTATCTTCACGTTCCGTCAAGAGCCGGCCGAGCTAAAGGCCTTTGAAATCACGTGGACTCCGATCCCCGTGGAAACGGAAGGGACTGCATTGCTGAAGGCCACTCTGTTTCATGGCGAACGTCGGATGTTTGAGCTGCGCAAGCAATACCGGCTTGTCCAGGGAAGCTTGCTTCATGATCCTGTCGAAGTCGGCCGCCCGGCGGCTTACTGGGGATCTGAAGAGGATTATATCCGGATCCGCCGGCTTGTACCCGGCTGCGGACGGGCGAACCGCGACGCGATCGCCTTGCTGTCGTCCGATGATTTGCTGATTGTTGGCAGCAAAGCGGAGGATCCGGACGGCAGGCTGGAAGCGGAGCTTAAAGCCTTCGTTGCGAGGGGCGGACGTCTGCTTCTGCTGGAGCAGACCGGCCTGTCGCTCGGTCGGCTTACGCTGACGCGCAGGCCGTTTCTGCGCGCCCATGCGGGGGATTACCGTCATCCGGTGCTGAAGGGCTTGAGCGACAAGGACCTGATGTTCTGGCACGAAGACCTGCGTGAAGAAGGGCCATTGCCGATCATACGCGCAGCGTTCGAAAAGCCGGTCCATGGCGATTTCACCCTGCTGCTGGAGTGCAGCGCCGGCGATTTCGGCGACGGGGGGGATCTTTGGTCGCCGCTGCTGGAATATCGGAGCGGGAGCGGCATGTTTCTGGCCAATCAGCTTGAGATCATGGCCAATCTAGACCGAGTTCCGCAAGCGTGTCTGCTGCTGCGCAATCTGCTGGCTTATGCAGGGCGAGCCGAGGAAGCTGCCGTCCCGGCGATGCGGACGGCAGGAGCGCTGGTAAGCCCTGGCGGGACAGCGGCAGCGTTCCTCGACCGACTTCGGCTGCGCCATAAGGTGCTGGATGCCTCAGCGGTGATAGGTGAAGCTGCGGAGCGCGAATTCCCCGAGCAATCCTTCGGCCTGCTCGTGGCCGAAGCCTGCCTGCTTGGGTCGCCTGGCGCAGCCGAGGCCGTCAAGCGCTATGCCGAAGCCGGCGGGCATGTGCTTGTCCTGCCGGCGGACAGCAGTCAGCAGGACACGCTTGCCCTCTTGTTGGGCCGGCCGGTACGCGTGGAGCCGCACGAGGCCTACCATTTAGCGGCAGATTACTCCCACGACGCCGTGCGCGGCTTTAGTCCGGTTGACTTGTTCGGCTTCGATAAAGTATTCCTTTCGCCGCGTGATGTCGTGAACCGGCCGCTGGCCAGTGATCGGCTGGAAGTGCCGGGCACGGCCGATGCTTGCGTAAGCATCGAGGGAACTGCCTGGAAGGACTATTTCGTGAATGGTTACACATCCGAATACAGCCGTCTTGCGCTGGTTGAAATCAACCGCAGGAACGCTCGCCGACCCGGTGCTTTTCTCGTTGAAGAGAGGATAGGGGCGGGTTCCATTCTCTGTTCGCAGCTTCACACTGATCTTGACAGTGACAAAGCGCTGCGATTGTACGCTCGTCTGCTGGCCAATCTGGGCGCTGCCTTCGATGACCGCTTACTGGTGAGCGAGAAGGATGACGGCGCATGGGCCGTGGAAGCGGTTATGGCGCTGTCTTGCCCGCCCTACGTCGATTACGAAGCCATGAAGACGTATTATACCGATCCCGAATATTCGCTGAATAATTTGGGAGAAGGCCTGTACGGCTGGATGCAGAAAAAAGAGCGGAGGTCCGAGGACGGAAAGATGCGGATCGCCCATGCCGCGAATGAGCCATGGTTCTTGAGCTGCTTCGTACAGGTGCCTGATGGAACCGAGACGTTCCGCAAGGGATGCATGAGAATCCAATCGGATGTACCGTACGCCATTTTTTTGAACGGCGAGTTTATACCGGAGCCAGAGCTTGAGCTTGTCCTGAAGAGCGGCCTTAACCGGCTGATCGCGATTCTCCATGGAAACGGCGGGAATATGGACTTCGGTATGGTCTTTCTGCACGCGGATGGATCATACATGAAGGATTTGGAATACCGCATGACCCTGGACGAAGTCGAGCCGAAATAGCGGTGAGAATGGAATTGCGGGCTCTGTTTGGATGGAGCCCTACCAAATGAATAAGTTACGGGAGGGCAAGATGGACTGGAACGCTATCATAGAACAAACCTTGCACACGACCAAAGCGAATATCGCCCGGTTTGAAGATCGGTTTCCGCATGTCGGAAACGGAAACGGCAAATACCAACTGGTGGATCATACGGATTGGACGGAAGGATTTTGGCCGGGAATCCTGTGGCTGAGCTGCGAGTACGGTGAGGATTCCAATATCCGTGAAGCTGCAGTCCGATGCACGCATTCATTTCAAGCAAGATTAGCGGAGCATAAAAATCTGGATCATCACGATATCGGTTTCTTGTATTCTTTATCCGCCCTGGCGCAATGGATGGTTGAACGGGACGAAGCGGCCAAGATCACGGCTCTTCAGGCGGCTGATGCGCTCATGAGACGATGGAGGCCCACGCTTCAGCTTATCCAGGCATGGGGCCCTGAACATGACCTTCAAAACGCCGGCCGGATCATCATCGACTGCTTGATGAATTTGCCTTTGTTGTGCTGGGCAACCGAACAGACAGGGAGATCGGCATATGCCGAAGTCGCCCGTATTCATGCTGACAAAAGCCTGAAGTTCCTGGTTCGCGGTGATGCCTCATCCTATCATACCTTTTATTTTGATCCCGAATCGGGGGATGCCGTGCGCGGAGGTACCCACCAAGGATTTCAGGATGGTTCGACGTGGTCGCGGGGGCAGGCTTGGGGCATTTATGGATTCGCGCTGGCCTACCGTTATTTCGAAGAACCGCAATACTTGGACACGGCGATTCGAATGGCGCGTTATTTCATCGACCGCCTTCCGGATGATCATGTCGCCTACTGGGATTTCGACGTTCCGCCAACGGCACTCACGCCTAAAGACAGCTCTGCTTCTGCGATTGCCTCTTGCGGGATGCTGGAAATCGCCGACCAGCTGTCAAGCGATGATCCCCGCAGGGAATTTCTCCTTGATGCCGTTCGGCGTTCCATGGATTCCATGGTACAGGGATATTTTACGAAGGGTAATCCGGACGAAGAAGGCTTTTTGCGGCATGGTTCGTATTTTGTCAGAGGGGGAATTGCGCCGGACGATTTTGTCATCTGGGGCGATTATTTCTTCCTGGAAGCGCTCATGCGTTTAAACAACGGGCGGCCCGGCTACTGGTACGAACCCAAGAGGGAAAAACAATAGAATGATTTCCTAATAAGTGAGAGACCCTGTCATTTCAGAAACAAGCAGGGTCTCCCGATATTATAAGCCCTCGCTGTGCAGGGCTTTTTTTGATTGTACCTAGTGAACTGAGACAGGTCAGCCTTACCGATGAACACGGATAGGAAGCTGAGTCAACATTTGTCCTGCCGCAGAAGGACTCAGGTTATCTTCCAGTTTAAATTCAGGAACGGGTTCAATGCGCGGGAAGAAATCCATGAACCTGCTTATCGCAATATTTGCTTCCAGCCGTGCTAGCGGAGCACCCAGGCAGAAGTGAGCGCCATTCCCAAAGGTTAGATGCTTTTTGTTATTGGCACGGTGGATGTTCAAGGTGAAGGGATCCTCAAATACCTCTTCATCCATATTGGCAGCACTCATCCAAGCGACGACGAGATCCCCTTGTTTCATATCCACGCCGAGTACATGATTGTCCTGTTTGACGGTTCGATCCATTTTTGCAATGTTAAACCGATAGCGGAGCATTTCCTCGATGGCATTGGGAAGAAGCTCGCGGTTAGCCTGGATTTCCCCGTAAATTTGGTTGTTGTCATATAAGAAGGAATAAAACGTATTGGCTAGCAGATGAGTCGTTGTTTCAATGCCTGCGCCCAGGATAAACATCGTCGTTCTGACGATCTCATCGTCCGATAACCGATCCCCGTCCACCTCGGCTTGAATGAGGTCGGAGATGATATCGTCCGCGAGATTGGCTCTTTTTTGGACGATATGAGGATAGAGATAGTTGTAATATTCCTTGGCAGCATGACGTTTCAGTTCTTGTACATCTTCCGAATGGTTTTTGGGCAGGGGAAGGAACAGATGGTTTACCCACTCCTTGAATAATAACCGGTCTTCGGAAGGGACTCCGAGCAGATCCGCTATGACGATTGTCGGCAGCGCACTGGCATAATGTTGGACGATATCAATGACATGGGCTTCACCCATTTCCTGCAGAAGCTGGTCTGCAATCTCTTGAATGCGCGGCTCCCAGAGCTTCAAGCTGCGAGGGGTGAAAGCGGCGGATATCAGGGCACGGCTTTTTTGGTGTTCCGGGGGGTCGGATTGCAGGTTGATTTTGCTCATTTTCTGGCCTTCGTCATTATCGGCGCCAACGCTGATCATCGTCCGTGTTCTTACACTAGAGAAATATTCATGATCCTTGAGAACCCTCTTGACGTCATCGTACCGGAAGACGTTCCAGGTTTGGGTCGCCTGATTATAAACGATGGGCTCATGCTGCAATTTGTGTTTGTACCATTCATAAGGATTGAATTCTTCGATCGGTGAACGGAATTGCGTGATTTCCTCTAAGGAGATGATTTCATGATTCATTACATTCCCTCCAATGCGAGTGTAATATAACATATGTTAATTTAACATATTGTTATAATTGGTCATAGTTTCCAATGACCCATGTCCAAAGTTCTGTTTATATTCTTCCTTGTCGGATTTTGGTTGAACATATACGCTAGAGATGTGCTGTTCAATATGCAGCAGTTTTGTCAAATCCGTCGACGAAAGGCCTGAACGATCATGTATCTTGAACTTCTCATTCTGATCCAAATCGATAAATCCCCGAAACACGGGTATGAAATAAAAAAAGAAATACAGAAAGATCTCGGTTATTTGATGGACGTGAATCACAACATGTTATACCCGACATTACGAAAATTTACGGATGAGGGATTTGTTCGTAAACAACGAAATGAGCAGGTAGGCAGACCGAATCAGTATGTATATGAAATTACAGAAGCAGGGAGGGAACAAATCGCAAACCTCATTAACGAATTCACCGAAAAAGATGCAAAACATCAAATCGAATTCATGGTTAGAGTGTCCCTGTTCGATCGCATTTCGAAGGAGGACCGGAATCGGATTTTACATAGGAGAAAGAAGGACTTGGAGGAGCTGCTGTCAGATATCGAGAGGAGACTGGATAAAGGCGGGGACGAGTTGTTCCGAGACGAGGTTCTACTATATTCGGTCTCACAGGTGCAAGGCGAATTGGCGTGGATCGATAGGCTGGTCAGCAGATTAACCTGATGGGTAAATACGGCTTCGACCAGATCTCTAATCATCGCAGCATTCAGCACGACGATGTTTTAGCGCAAGTAAAGGAGCCGCGACATCGCGGCTTTTTACCCGAGGATCTTGAGGGCCATGGCAGTGGATGCGGTGTTGGGCTCGCAGGTTCGAAAATTAAGCAAAGGGTTTTCCGTTGATCTTGACATGCTCCATAATCGTATTATCCCAAACCGGTAGAGCTTCTGTTTCACTTACAAACCGGCTTCCGGATAAGGAGCCGTTATGAAAGATTGCTTCATTGAAGCTGCATTCTTCAAAGAGGCAGTACATCAGATGTGCTCCGCGAAAATTAACATTGGAGAAGTTACATCGAACGAAGGCCGCGTCGCGTGCGATGGCGTGACTTAAATTGGCTCCGGTAAAATCGCAATCCTCAAACCTTTCTCCAATCCGGGCTTTTTTTAAATTTGTTTTTCGAAACGAACAATGATTGAAATGACGCGTCACAAACGAACCGCCAAGTTTCATTCCATCAAAGCGGCAATGCGTGAACCTGGATGAGTTCAGACCCGTTCCGTCCATAAACTTGGCAAAAGATAAATCAACATGCTGAACATCCAGGTACTGGATAATCTCGCTCAAAGTGACACCTCGGAAATCCTCTTGCCCTGCATCTGTCAATCCAAAGGGAGAGGAAGGGAATCTCCGTTCTTTTTTATGCATATTATGTTTGCCTGTAACCGCAGCCACAGCCTGATTGACTTCGGTGGTTTGCTCCGTATCCCATCTTGCGATCCATTGTTTTGCGCTCAATGAACAACCTCCTATTTCCAGAATCGAATGTATGCTCTTAGAAATGATCTTTAAATGAGTCGGTTTTATAGTATCATAGATGAAGCAATAGATTCCAAGATTTGTATGGGGTCAAATCCATGAAGGGGCCGCTAATGGAGGTTTAAGTCATGATCATGGAGAGTGTTAGGGTAGATGAGGAACAATACGAAATGATATAAAGGAGCATAGTGGAACATGGATCAGACACTGGAAACACTTTTGGGCGAAATGAAACAGGAGATCGACAAATGGATGGCCTATATCAGCGATAAAAACGCGGAGGACATCGTAAAGCGTACTTCGCTGCAGATCGGGATTCACGACTATGCGCTGCTCGAATATGACAAGGGCAGGGTGAGCATGACGGATCATGACCTGGACTTATCGATGCCGATAGACAGGGGGACACCTGGTGAGCCGCTGACCGAAGAACATGTGCGAGAGCACATCGTTCCTGAGCTGTCCACTTATATGCAGCATAAATTGGACGAGATGCCGAGCTCTTTAATCGATTATCAGTTTACGTTTAACGGCAAGTTTCGAGTGCGTGAAGGCGACCTGAACCTTTGCATTCTTACATATGCAGATGAGACAAAGAAGAAGCAATTACGGGAACGAATCGCAACCTATATTGCCAATAAGCTAGAAGCGGGAACCTATCCGACGAAACCGTTGGAGACGTTTTTCCTGTCCAGGCACATCCTGGACGAGGAACTGTTTCCTGACGCAGATCCTGCATGGATCATTGCCGTTTTTGAGCGGGTTCAGCAATTGAACAAAGGGAACCAACATCTCGCAGAGCATCGTGCTTATCTAGTTAAGGCTTTGCGGAATTGGGCTGAGCAGCATTGGCTTCCGCGTTATTTCGATAATATCGGAACGCAATGGCAGCCAGAATACAAGAAAAAAATCGACATTCATTTGGAAAATACCGAGCAGGGTCCAATCGAACTGCTGATTTACGCGGCCATCCTGATTCTGAAATACGAGCCCTCTTATAGCAGAAGCACAGGATTGGCTATGTTGAATTGCGCCAAAGAACTCGGGAGCGAACGGGCCAGACGATTGATTAAGGAAGGAAGCGGGACCTTCGCCAAGGAAGACGTCTGTTTGCGTGACGAAATGGTGGACTGCACGGCCAACGATGTGTTTGCCGAGGTCTCCATAGCCATTAAGCAGGAAACGGGGGAGAGTTATGCTCGCGCGCTCCGGTTTCTGACACGCCTCCTCAGCTTGGGATTCCCGAAAAGCTATCAAATCAAATTGAAATCCTCGGTCAAGCAGTGGCTGCCGATCAAAGGATTGGCTAAGTCGGGAACGCATCGGTTCTTCGCCAACGCTTTGGAATACCCGGAATTCTATCCCTTCATGGTGGTGTATGCCAAAGCAGCGATGGAGCCGTTTGAATGGTATGCGGATACGGAAGGGGAGAAAAACTGCATGCCGGGAAGCTATGCCGTCTTTGGCCTCGGATTGATGGATGAAAAGTTTTTCCCGCTGGTGGAAGAATACATGGGCAAAGTCGATGACGAACACCAATCCGTTCAAAACCATTTCACGGTTGCTTTTAAAGAGCGGCATGGTGTTCGTACAGAAACCATTCCAACCTTGATAAAGTGCATGCTGCACTGCACCGATTCGATGAAACTGAAGATCCAATCGGACATGGAACACGATCTCAACGTCAGGCTGCTGCTCGATCAAGTTCGCAGCCTCCCGTATTACCAGGTGGAGCATATCGTATATTTGATCTGGGGCGGTACGGACAAGCTGAAGAAGATAGCCGCCAAAGCCGAAGGGGAGAGGGCGCAGTGGCTCACCGAGCTGGCGGAGGCCGCCGGTCGGAAGTAATCGTGTTTACTGGTGCAGTTAAGCGCTGTATAAACATAGACATTAGTTTTGCAGGCAGCTCTAAAGCGTCGGTCATCCATAACATTTCTGAGAATTCATTTTCATAAATCAAAAGGCTAACCTTAAATGAGTCAATGATCAGCTGCTGAAAGGCAGCTTTTTTTATCCTTATCTAACTGTTCTAGGAAAAAATGATGCGAAAATGATGGATTCGAAGCCGTTAATATAGTAGCAAAAGGTAGATGCATTGATATAAAATACGGACAAGAAGACAGGAAGTATGGAGCCGCTCGTTAAATTGAAAGCGTTGTCTTTAAGATTCTGTGGAACTTATGAATGCAGGGGAGGGGGCCTTGGAATCGGCACGTTATGGGCATTGCGAATAGAAGAGGCTCCGCTTCGAGCTGGAGTTGCCTTATATTGAGACCATGAGGACAGAGGATTCGCTATTTTGCCGAAATGGGCTCATTATGGTGACCTTGCGGACCCAGGATCCGTTATTGCACCATAATCGCAAATGATTCCACGCTAAATCCTGCAATAGCGGATCTCTTGTCCGAATATGGCTGTGAAAACAGGTAAATCAAAGAAATAGCGGAACCAGGGTCCTCTATTATCGCAAATCCATGAAGTTAAACGAAGCTGGATGGATTGCCGTGGTCCTAATGAGGAAATGGTCATACGACGCAAATCCCTGGTGTTATTTTGGTAATATCGGACGAATATTGAGATCACGAGGACAGAGGATACGCTATTTAACCGAAATGAGCTTATTATGGTGACCTTGCGGACACATGCTCTGTTATTGCACCATAATTGCAAATGATCCTCAGGCATCATTCGCGGTCCAAACGGGCAGCCCGTCGTACAATTGAAGGGCATCACGATGGGCGCGAGCCAGCGAGCGGAATGGATCGTTTCTATCAAGCCGCGAATTCTGGCCGCCCAGGGAAACGCCACCGGCGAAACGCTGGAATGGATGAAAACGGATAAGAAGCCGCTGGAATTCAACAACCATTTCGACGCAGTCAGCAGAAGATACATCGGAGTGCTCAAGGAGTTGTTTCCCGAGTTCGAGTACGGATGGTTTGATTATTATCTCGACCATGTGCCGAACTACATGCCTTATATGACGCCGGACAACATTACGATGATTTCGGTCGGCGCACACTCCAAGCATAAGGAAATTGCGCTTAAGCTGATCGAGAAGGCCCACACGGATCGTACATACTACAATCTCCTGCTGTATGGCGTGGAAGGGGAGAACTACAATCTGGAGGGGGATTACATCAGCTACGCGGGCATCAAGTCGGAGAACAATAAGCCGGGCTGGACGGGATTGTATGACGGCAGCATGAGCCAATCGGAAAAATAACCGGGAGAATGGCAGGCCATCGTTGAGCATTAGCATTCGGAAGGCGCGAAACGGGCCGTAGAAAACGGAGAGAGCCCGCTGGCGGGATTCAGCTTCGATACGGTACCGATAACGGCGGAGCTCGCAGCCATGGAGGCAGTCAGATCGCATTACATCGTACCGCTGTCCGTCGGCATGTCCGAAGGTAGCGATGCTGATCTTGCGCTTGCGAGGCAGCAGATGAGCGAAGCTGGATTCCCGAGCTTCATGGAGGAGCTGCAGAATCAGCTGGATGCATTCGCTGCCATGAAACGATAGGGGATAATCATGAAGCAATCAAGTGATCCGACAAGGAAGCGAGGAGGTCTCAAATGACGAATTCCAATAGAAACCTTAATGCTGAACCAGAACGCATCGAACGCATCCCTACAACCCTTACCGGTGATGGTGCCTGGTGCTGGTTTGCCGATCCGAGGGCGCTGCGACATGTCAATGCCTCAACGGGCAGCGACAAGACATACATCGGGTACATCGATGTTGCGGGCAGCATCCAGGCGGTTCAATATGATCATGTGTCCCAAGAACGAAAGCAAGTGCGAGTGCGAGCAGGTTTCCAGCAGGATGACCATAATAATCCGACGTTTTTGGCACTGCCCGACGGCCGGGTGATGATTTTTTATTCCGAGCACTCGACAACCCCATATTTTTATTATCGCGTCACAGCCCGTCCTGACGATCTAGAAACCTTAGGGCCTGAAAAAATCATCGCTACCACGGGATATGGGAACACCACCTATCCTTCTCCCTTCGTGATGACGGATCAGCCCGGTTATTTCTATCTGCTGTGGCGGGGCATGAATTGGCACCCGACCGTCGCTAGGTACACGCTGCCGGATCCGGATGGCGACGTCACTTGCGACATGGAACCGAAACAGATCGTGGATTCCAGGGGTTCTGAACAAGAAACCGGAAAAAGGCCGTATGCCAAGTACGAAACGAACGGCAAAGACAAAATTATGATGTCGTATACCTATACACATCCGGACAATATGATTCCGAATTCATTGTACTATTCGTATTTGGACGTGAATACCCTGACGCTGCATGGCGCTGATGGACATCAGCTCGCAGATCTGAACCGCGGGCCGCTGAAGCTGGATAACAAAGAAACCGATCCGGCCCACTTGGTCGATCGCCAGCCGGGCATACGCAACTGGAACTGGGATATAGCCGTCGATAAAGAGGGATACCCGGTGATCTTGTTTGTTAGGATCAATGGGGATAAGGATCGCCACCATTATTGTTACGCTAAGTGGTCCGGCTCCGATTGGCGGATTACACCGTTGGCGGATGGCGGACGATGGTTCCACCAAAATGATCAAAGAGAATTATGCTATTCCGGGGGCATGACGCTGGATCATAACAACCCTTCCACCGTGTACATGTCAATCCCTGTAAAGGGTACATACGGTGAGGTTTTCGAAATTCATCAATGCGTCATTGCGCATGACGGGACGATCGCCGAAATAAACCAAGTCACCGAAAACTCGACTCATAACAACGTTCGACCTTTCGTTGTCCGCCATGCAGCTCTGGGCGAAGCGTATGATTTGATATGGATGCACGGGGATTACTACTATTGGGATCATTCGCAAGGGCGATTGGGTTATACGACGGGGCTGCGAACCTTGTGTGAAATCGTAGCGATTGAAGACGAAGGGAAGACCGATCCTTCGGCATAAGTCATAATATCGGCAACACCGAAAAGCATCTGGGGAGTCGACCGTTTCCCGCTAGGGAGAAACGGTCGATTTATTATTTGAGGTAAGGAATTTTGTGTTAAAGAAACTGCTTCCCGATGAAGGCAGCATGGATAATGGCTAAATAAGACAAGCGCCTAAGGACACTCCATCATATACATGTAAACGGATCCCTAACCGTCCGTTCTGAAGGATTGCTCTATTCGCTGCCTGCTATAGAAATTACGGTAAAAGGTGCTGATCACGACCAATTCGATGATTAGGATGATCACGATGCTGGCGAAGAAAACCCGCCGATTCCGGTTCAGAGGCTCCAGAAAATCACTCATTCGCCTATATGTAACGAGGTAGGCATCGATCGGTTCGATATATTTGGATAGGACAAAGTAGTCCCCACAGAACTGTAATCGAATCTGAGAATATGCTTTGGGTCCGGCGTCATATGGCTAGGCGTGAAGATTGTCGTGACTTATGTAACCCCGGTTTTCCAGGTTGCCCTGCCGTTCATGCTGCTGTTGACGATATGGATCAGAAATAAGTCGACTGCCTGAATACTTTTGATTCATGTAATGAACAATAAACCTGGACTGCAAATGCAATCCGTCCGCAGCGCCCCATCGTGGATTCATAGCTGCATTTAAAAATCGAAAAACCATAGGAGGTACATGAATGCAATTCGAACAACAGCAAAATCATCAGAACATGGAAACCGGCATGATTCCACCGCAATTGAACCATGGCGGTCATGAAATGTTCGATGTCCACGAGGTACTGGCAGGAGCCATCAACACGATGAACACGTATACCATGCTGAGCGGACATGTGCAGGATCCGGAGCTTCGGGATATCTTGCAGCGTCAAAAGCAATTTATGGCGGATGAATATAATATCACCTTAGAATGCTTCAAAACAGGACAAGATCCATCCAAGTCGACGCAAAGCTATAAAATGAAGCAGGGGAACGACTTCATCTACGGCATGAAACCGGGACAACCGAAAAAACCGATGCAGTCCACTGCCGAGATCAATGATGAAACCGTCGCGCTCAGCATGCTGAACGCCGTGAAATCCGGCGCTACCATGAAAACGAATGCAGCGATGGAATCCACGAATCCGGTTGTGCGCCGCGTTCTAGCGGATTCCCTTCCCAATTGCATCGAAATGGCGTATGAAATTTCGCTGTATCAAAACAAGCACGGCTACTATCAAGTGCCGCAGCTGCCTCAGCAAGATATGCAGTACATGCAGAATAGCTACGCCACGGCTCCGATCCAGTCGCAAATGCCAGGTAAAATGGCTCCTCACTAAACAATTAAAGCGCCAAGTCCTTATGGATATGGCGCTTTATTTTTGTGTTATCATCAGATTCATTAAGTTTGGAAAGAATTCAACAAGCGTCATTTACCCTATCTTATTGAGAATGATTATCAACAAGATTATAATAGGTTAAAACAGGAGAAAGTCAGAAGGAGCGCCGCTAGCATGGAGGAAACGCAATATTCGCTGTTGGGAGTACGGTACATAAAGCAAGGTCACGCCGAAGAGCCAGTCGGGGGTTTCATGGAGACGCATACCCTATACCTGATCCATAAAGGCTCCGGCGACTTATATTTGAACGGAGGAAAGCACCGACTGAAGGCGAAGGCTGTCTGTTATTGTCCGCCGGGTTCGATTGCCGATGTTCGCCGGACGACGTCCTCGCCGGCCCCGCTGGAGGTTTACGAATTGCGGTATGAAGTATGGGATCTCGAGGAGAGCACTGGGTGCAACAAAGTCTACATCAAGAATTTGTCTGCGCTGATGGACACCGGCAAACTTCCCTTCGCCGCAACGCACGAAGCTCTTGTACTGATTCAAGAACTAAGCCAACGAATGCAAGATCAAGGAGAAGTCGGGGGTCTTGCAGCTCGTCTATGCATCGACGCGGTATTCAAACAGTTATTGAGTGTGCTGCTACGATCAACGGACGATAAGAATCGGGAAGAGGATTGGCTTGAGCGTATGAGACTTACGGTGGATTATATGGAGAAGCACTATCACATAGCCTTGACGCGCAACGACATGGCAAAGAGAGCGGGATTTACGCCGGAGCACTTTTCCGTATCGTTCAAAAAAGCAACGGGCTCCGGTTTCACGGAGTATTTGACGCGGCTGCGACTAGAGAAAGCCAGAGAGGCATTGCTTGACGGCGACGATCGCAATCTCGACCGCATCGCACGGGAGGTCGGTTACCAAGACGGTATGTATTTAAGTCGGAAATTCAAGCAGCATTTCGGTCACTCTCCACGCGATTATATGCTGCGGCCAAAGCGCATTGTAGCGCTGCAATACCTGGGCCACCTGCTGGCGCTCGGACTTATGCCCGTGGGAACGTCATCGAATCTGCTGCGCGCCCGCCCCTACAGGGGAATGCTTAAGCATGTAGTGGATATCGGAGATGCCAAATCGCACCATGCGATTGCGTCCGTGCAGCCTGATCTGATCGTTACGTCCGGACCCAACAGCGAGCCTTTGTCCCAGCTTGCTGCAACCATCTCGCTTCCTTGGGGGCAGGAAGACCCTTTGGACGAGTTGCTTCGGTTAGGCAGAGGGCTGAATCGCGAGAGAGAGGCGAATAACTGGATTTCTGCGTTTCGTGCGAAAGAGGAAGCTGCAGCCTCGTTAGTCGCTGACAGAATCCGTACTAATAACGCGACGGCAGTTGTACTGGAGTTTTGGCAGGACCGGTTATGGGCGGTCAATATCGCCTATGGCAGAGGCCTTCGCAATTTGTACCGGACCTTTTCCTTTCGGCCGCCGGAGCCGCTGACTGATTACGTCCTGGGAGAAGGAATCGGCTTGGAATTAACGCCGGATATGCTTGCCGCGCATGCGGCGGATTATATATTCGTAACCGTGTGGGAAGCGGGTGGAGGTGCAGCATATGCGAAACGGGTTATGAACAGCAAGGAATGGAGGAGCCTTCCCGCCGTTCGCAACGGCAACGTGTTCTTACTTGATCTGGAGCTGTTTAAGCATAATGACCCGTTAGCGTTGGAGCAGCAATTGAGCATCCAAACCGAACTTCTTACAAATGTCCATACAACCGCAAACGGAGCGCAATAGACGAGCCTTCCCCCTATTATTATAATAATGATAATCATTATCAATAGGTGGAGGGTTTAATGGATGCAGTGGCTTAAAGAATTGAAACTGGCTCTGATCGGAAGTCTGGTCATCGTTTTGGTAGCATGTGGGGACTCGGGGCAGCAAAGCGAGAAGGTGGTGGACCAAGCGGGCCAACAACCAGCAGCAACGCGCAAATTCGAAACGGTCATGGGAGAGATCGAGATTCCGAAGGAACCGAAGCGAATCGTTGCGACGCAATATCTGGGCCATCTGTTGACCTTGGGCGTTAAGCCGGTCGGGGCAGGTACGGCCAGCTTGAATCAATATTTTTTGCAGGACCTGACGGACGGAATCGAGGATATCGGCGATGATCAAGCGGCGCTTGAGAAAATCGTGTCCCTTGATCCCGACCTTATCATTCGGCCTTCAGACAAGAATTATGAACAATTCGCCAAAATCGCACCGACGATTGTCATTCCATGGGGAGCTAAGGATTTGTATGCAGAGCTGCGGGAATTCGGCGATTTTCTCGGGAAATCGGAGGAAGCCGAGGAGGCAATCCGGCATTACGAGGAGAAGCTGGCGGAGGCCAAAACCAAGCTGAACGGCGTGGTCAAGGAAGGAGAGACCGTTGGCGTTTATGAGATTTGGGCGAAAAACTTCTGGGTTGTGGGAGAAAGCTTTGGCCGCGGAACCCGTAATCTCTATTCCGGTCTTGGCTATCAGCCGCCTGAAGCCGTGAAAGGGCAGGTCGTAAACGGAGGCGCAGGCTTGGACATTTCGCTGGAATCGCTGCCGGACATGGCCGCAGATTACATGTTTGTGACCGTCTACGATGCGGACGGGGGTGGGGATCGAGCCAACGAGATATTGGAGAGTGCGCTGTGGAAATCCCTTCCGGCTTACAAAAACAACCGCATTTACACGCTGGATATCAACCAGTTCTCCGCAGGCGACCTGATCTCGCTTGAAAAGCAATTGGAGATTCAGACGAATCTGCTGCTCGGCAGCGTGAAGTAGCCGCAACACGGGAAAACCATGTCGAAACCCGCATAAAGTCGCGATCCTCGCGGCTTTTTTTGGTATGACGTTAGCCGGATTATCAGGTGTCGGATATGGTGGAGGATCTTCTCACTTTGTTAACTACTTGAAATCGTTTATAATGATTAGATAATAGTAGATATTTTAATCTATCAATATTTATAATAGACTATAATATGGTGATTATTGACACATAAAAAGGTGTGTTTTCAGAAGACGCCTTGCTTTTTATCGACATTTCTAGCAGGGACGCCTACTCTTTTTTCAAATATATGGGATAAGGAAGGGTATAATGAGCAACATGGACAAAAAAACAGACGTAATTTTGATTGGTGCCGGCGTCATGAGCGCGACATTGGGAGCCTTATTGAAGGAGCTAGTGCCCGAATGGGAGATCAAAGTGTTCGAGAAACTCGCAAGCGCGGGGGAAGAAAGCTCCAATGAATGGAATAATGCGGGGACCGGACATTCCGCACTATGCGAGCTTAACTATACGTCCGAAAAACCTGACGGATCTATAGACATCAGCAAAGCGATCAACATCAACGAGCAGTTTCAGGTTTCAAGGCAGTTCTGGTCTTATCTGGTAAGCAGCAATCTGATTCGCAATCCGCAGGACTTTATCATGCCTATACCTCATATGAGCTTGGTTCAAGGCGAAAAAGACGTGGCTTTTTTGAAAAAACGTTTTGAAGCGCTGTCAAATCATCCTCTCTTTCAAGGGATGGAATACTCCGAGGATCCCGAGCAGCTGAAGGAATGGATTCCGCTTATTATGGAAGGGCGCACATCAAACGAACCGTTAGCGGCAACCAAAATCGATTCCGGGACGGACATTAACTTTGGCGCTTTAACGCGCATGCTGTTTGAGCATCTGAAGAACAAAGACGTGGAGGTCAACTACAAGCACAGCGTGAAGGATATCAAGCGTACTCCCGATGGCTCATGGAAAGTAAAAGTGTCGGATATCGATAACGGCAGAACCGAGTTCCATACGGCCAAGTTCGTTTTTATCGGCGGCGGAGGCGGCAGCCTGCATTTATTGCAAAAAACCGGCATCCCCGAATCCAAGCATATCGGAGGGTTCCCGGTAAGCGGACTGTTCATGGTCTGCAAGAATCAAGAAGTCGTTGCACAGCATCATGCCAAGGTATACGGAAAAGCCAAGGTCGGCGCACCTCCGATGTCGGTGCCCCATCTGGACACAAGATACATCGATAACCAAAAAGCACTGCTCTTCGGTCCGTTTGCCGGCTTCTCGCCGAAGTTCCTAAAAACGGGTTCGAATTTCGATTTGATCGGTTCCGTCAAACCGAATAACGTCTTTACGATGCTGGCGGCAGGGGTTAAAGAAATGGCGTTGACCCGATACCTGATCCAGCAGGTGGTGCTATCGAATGAGAAGCGTATGGAAGAGCTGCGCGAATTCATCCCGAACGCGAAGAGCGAGGATTGGGAAATCGTCGTGGCGGGCCAACGCGTTCAAGTCATTAAGGATACGGCTAACGGAAAGGGCACGCTGCAGTTCGGGACCGAAGTGGTTAGTGCCGCGGATGGTTCGGTCGCAGCCCTGCTCGGTGCTTCGCCCGGCGCTTCGACGGCCGTTCACGTGATGCTTGAGGTATTGCAGAAATGCTTCCCGGAGCAGATGAAGGAATGGGAACCGAAAATCAAGGAAATGATTCCTTCTTACGGGATGTCGCTTTCGAAGAATCCGGCCCTCTTCGAAGAAATTCAAGATACGACTTCAGAAACGCTAGGTTTAAGCTTAAAAGCACTGGTGCATAGTTAATCCCTTCCATGACGAAGACCAACCCGGTATACCGGGTTGGTTTTTTTATGCTGCCAAGCATCACAGATAACAATATTTCGGATAATATTGAAAGTTTACAGGATATTATGAAGGGACCAAGCCTCTTATAATGAGTTAAAGAAAGCAGCTTGATAACACTTACATAGCAATCACGAGGAGGCTTATCCATGAAAATCACCCGGCATGCGGAAAATCCGATAGTAGTGCCTGGACTCTACGATTGGAGAAAGGTGACGGTATTCAATCCGGCCGTCATTATCGATAACGGAAAATTCTATATGATTGAACGGACGGCAGGATCCCTGACTCCCTGCAAGAACTACCTGGGTTTGCTGGAAAGCACGGACGGCGTGCATTTCACCCATGTGCTGGACGAACCGGTGGTAACGCCGGACCAGCTTGGATTCCCCTATGGCAGCATCCAGGACCCGCGAATCGTCAAGATCGACGACACCTTTTATTTGAACTATGCTTTGCGCCCGTGCGCCATGAACTATTATCCGACGGGAGCGGGCATCCCCGAACGCTCGATTCCCGAATATCCGGACGGCTGGGGCGAAGAGGAAGGCCATTGGCTGACGCGTTCCGGGATCCTGACGTCGAAGGATCTCATTCATTGGGAGTACCTGTGCGATACAACGCCGCTTGATATCAATGATCGCGACAACATTCTGTTCCCGGAGAAAATCAACGGCAAGTATGTGCTGCTTCGCAGACCGGAAGAATACGTAGGGGAGGAATACGGAACCGAAAAAGCGGCCATGTGGATCAGCTACTCCGAAGACTTGGTGCATTGGGACGAGCCGAAGCTGTTGGCAAAAGCCGAGAACAACGATTGGGAGTTTAAAAAAATCGGCGGCTCGACGCCTCCGGTGCGGACGGACAAAGGCTGGCTGGTGCTCTACCACGGCGTAGACCAAGATACGGTGTATCGCGTGGGGGCTTTGCTGCTGGATCTGGAGAATCCCGAGAAAATCATTGCCAGAACCCGCCGGTTCATTATGGAGCCGGAGACGTATTATGAAAAATTCGGCTATCAGATCCCGAACGTCATTTTCCCGACAGGCAATGTGGTCAAGGACGGTCTCCTCTATATCTATTACGGCGTAACCGATACGGCAATTGCCCTTGCGACGGTACCATTAGATGATTTGGTGGATTATATTTTGAACGAACCGCAATAAAGACGCTTCAGGGCGTGGCAAATGACTTGGTTTCACTGCCACGCTTTCTGTAGAACCTAAGATGTAAGCGATACCATTAAAATGGAAAAACGTGAATTTTATGTAATGAAAATTAACGCTATCTAAAGAAATATGATGAATAAAAATTCCGTTTTGTCCTAAATGACTTAAAAAAATTAGATGAAATCGTTTTTTTAGCGGATATTGGGATCACAAACCCGATTGTATAATTAATATATCTTATATTGTTAAATATAAGAACATGATATGTAACATATAAAGAGAGGGGTATAACAAATGAAAACGTCTAAGAAGCTTAGAACGATGCTGCTCACCGGAACAGCTGCGCTGCTGCTCATGTCAACCGTCGCTTGCGGCTCCGGAGAGAAAGACGCTGCAGAACCGGAAAAGGTTACCTTGAACATCATGCATCCATGGACATCGCCGAACGTGGATAACGAGGTGTACAAAGAGCGGATCGCGGAGTTCGAAAAACAGCATCCCGACATTATCATCAAGCAGGACGGGGTAGCGGCTACGGAGTATAAAACGAAGCTGCGCACGTTGGCTGCCGCCAACAACCTGTCGGATATCAATGTCGTATGGCCTGGTGCCGACCTGGCTCCTCTGGTAGCCGGGGATCTGCTGATGCCGCTGGATGACCTGATGGATAACTGGAAGAATATTTTGCCGGAGGACGCATTGGCCGGATTTAACCAGAACGGCAATCAATTCGCCGTGCCGACCAAACAAACCTTCGTGGACATTATTTATTACAATAAAGAGATGTTCGCCGGGGTCGGTTATGACCAATTTCCGGCTACCTACGACGAATTCATCGATGCGGTGAAAAAGCTGAAGGAAGCCGGCATTACGCCGATCTCCTTGGGCAACAAAGAGAAATGGCCGCTTCAATCGTCCTTCTTGTCGATTATCGGGGACCGTTACGTAGGCAGTGACTTCTTGCAGAAAATTCTGAACAAGGAAGCCAAATTTACCGATCCCGAATACGTGAAAGCGATTGCCGTCATCGACGAACTGTCCAAGCTGGGAGCATTCAATACGGATGCGAACAACATGGATTCCGTCCAAGGGCAGGACTACTTCATTCAAGGCAAGGCAGCGATGCATATCTCTTCTTCTACCGTTGACGGAAGAATCCGCATCAACAACGAGGAAGGGGACAAATTCGGCATTGCGCTTTTCCCGAGCGTCCCTGGCGGATCCGGCGATCCGGTGAAAAGCGCGGGCGTCGTTCAGTACGGCATCTCCATTAAAAAAGGATTGAGCGATGAAAAGAAAGCGGCTGCCGAGGAATTCATTAAGTTTTTTGTCAATGAGGACCTGTACAAAGATCTGATCAGTAAAGGCGTTGTTGTACCGGCCAACGTTGAAATTCCTGAAGATGCGAGCCCGTATCTCAAGGAGATGCTGGAGTTGACCAACAAGGGAACGGCACCGGTGTTCGACAGCGTCATTCCGACGCAAGTTACCGACGTCATGCAGAACGGATTGCAGGCTCTGACCATCGGCAGAGGGACGCCGGAGGAGCTCGCCCAAGAGGTTCAGGAAGCTTTCGACAGCATGAAGTAAGTTGCGAATTTCCTTCCTTAAGTCAAGATCATGATGGCACAAAGAAAAACCCGGCAGCGGGTTTTTCTTATTAAAGGCAGAAAGAAAGGAGTTACGCCAATGCATACGCTTAAGCATACGAAATGGGCTATATTCTTGGGCTTGGCGCCAGCACTCATTATCTATATATGTATTGCCATATTTCCCATCGGCTTATCGGTATATTATTCATTAATGAACTGGGACGGAATCACGCCCATGCGTTTTATCGGGCTGGACAATTTCGTGGATATTTTCAAGGACGATATTTTTTGGCTGTCCGTTAAGAACAACATCATTATCATGTTTACCGGAATAGCGGGTCAGATCCCGCTTGGCCTGCTGCTGGCCCTGCTGCTGAATCGCGGGCTTAAGGGCTCCAGTTTCTTCCGGACCATCGGATTCCTGCCGGTCGTCATTTCATCGGTTATGGTATCCCTTATCTGGGGCATGGTGTACAACACGGAATACGGAATGCTGAATAACCTGCTTAGCGCTGTGGGTCTTGAGAGCTGGCAGCAAAATTGGCTGGGCGATCCGTTCTGGTCCATGATTTCCATCAGCATCGCTTATATATGGCAAAACTGCGGTTTATTTATGATCATTCTATTGGCCGCATTGCAGAATATCCCCGATGAAGTCAATGAGGCGGCTGCCCTGGACGGGGCGACCGGACTAAGCCGAATCATGCGGATTACGATCCCGATGATCCGAGGAACATTGCTCGTCTCCGTAGTCTACAGCATCAGCAATTCGTTCCGCGTGTTCGATCTGATCCAGATCATGACGGGCGGCGGACCGGCACATGCGACGGAGGTTATGACCGTCTATATGTACAACAACTCGTTTATGAATATGAGATTCGGCTACGGCAGCGCGGTATCCGTATTGATTCTGCTGTTTAGCCTTATCGTCATCACGATCGTAAATCGATTGGCGAGAGAAAAGGAATAGAAGGGAGAGGGAGGAGATGTACAGACAAACGAAATGGTTCCATTTATCGGCATACACTTTTTTGGGGATATTCGCTATTATTAATATAATCCCTTTCTTTTGGATGATCGTAGATTCGTTCAAAACCGAGCAGGAATATGCGGCGAACCCGTTCTCCATACCGACCGAGCTGCAGTTCTCCAATTACGCGAAGGCATGGGAAGTGGCGAATATGGATACCTACTTCCTTAACAGCATCATCGTAACGGTCGTATCGTTGGTCGTGACGGTCCTTCTCGGATCGCTTGCGGCGTACTTCTTGGCAAGGTTCAATTTTAAGCTGCGCGGTGCAACTTACGCGATATTTCTGCTGGGCATGGTCGTTCCGATTCATGCGACCTTGATTCCGATTTTCTTGATCATGCGGAATCTGCATTTGCTGGATACCCACTTATCGCTGATTCTTCCTTACACGGCGTTCCATTTGTCCTTGACGATCTTTATCCTGGAGGGTTTCATGAGAGGGTTTCCGAAGGATTTGGAGGAGTCGGGCGTCATGGACGGCGCGGGCGTATTCAAGATTTTCTGGTCGATCATATTACCGATCACGCGTCCGGCGATTTCAACCGTCGTGATCTTGAACTTTATCTATAATTGGAACGAGTATTTGTTCGCACTCGTCTTGATCAGTTCATCGTCGCTGAAAACATTACCGCTTGGCCTTGCCAACTTTGTCGGCATTGAGACGGCCAGCCTTACGCTGCAAATGGCTGCGTTGACGATCGCGCTTATACCGATCATTATATTTTACCTGCTCCTGCAAAAGCAACTCGTTAACGGCATGACGGCAGGCGCAGTTAAAGGTTAATCCGGTTTCAGCTCAACATCATGAAGACATCGAAAGAGGGAATGGACATGCGCAGCAGTTTGGGCTGGATCGGGAATTATGGTCTGAAACAGAAGGCTCTGGTCATTTTCCTCTTTTTTGTCATTCTGCCTACGCTGGGGGTCGGCGTCCTCGCCCAAGACAAGCTGAACGAAGTGCTGCGCGGCCAATTTATCCAATCAAGCCAGCGCAGCCTGGAGATCGTAACGAACCAGCTGGAAGAACAAACGGCCATGATCGAGGATATAGCCGATTATTTGATATTGAGCAATGACATGCGCCAATACCTGCGCCTTGACCCACCGCCAGAGCGCGGGAGGGCGGAGCAGTTGAAGCAGAATCTCGAAGGATTCCTGACGTTTCAGCTCATGTCCAAAAACTATATCAAATCGATTTCGATCACCGGGTTTAACGGCAATTCCATTGAGATGGGCGAGCCGATTCACGGTAACGAAGAGTCTTGGTACCGGCTGGCGGACGAGCATAAAGGCGGAATCGTGTGGAGCAACGGTTATCCTTCCACCAGCGGCTGGTATGGTGAAGTAAACCTCGTCTCATTGTTCCGGGTTCTGAACTCCTATGACGAGATCACGCTGCCCCTGGCTAGGCTCGTCATCCGCATGGACGAAGCCAGTATTCTTAAACAGCTGCAGCGGGGGTTGACGCGGGACGAAGGCATAGTGTTCGTTGTGGATGCCGAAGGACAAATCGTACTGCCCTCCAAAGAATTGCTATCCTTAGATATCGGCGATGGGAAAGCGATTACGGATATCATAACCGCCGGGACGATGGGCTCTTCCACATACCGACACGACGGGGAAGCGTATTTGACCTTTCATCAACGGATGGAGAATACCGATTGGACGATCGTTTCCATGGTACCCAAGGCTGCGCTGGATCAGGATGTACGCGGCGTATCCATCTTGATGCAGGTCATTCTCATCGGGATTCTCCTGTTGGGTTTATCGGCCTTGATCGGATTCCACTATACGATTATCAGGCCGATCCTGCGCCTGAAGATTGAGACCAATCGCGTAAAGCTCGGCGATTTCAATGCTCGGGTACCCATTCGTTCCAAGGATGAGATCTCCGAGCTGAACCGCAGGTTTAACGATATGGTCTCAACGATTCAGGAGCTGATCGAGCATAAATACAAGCTGGAACTGCGGGAGCGCGAATCCGAGCTGCGCCTGCTGCAGGAACAGATGGACCCTCATTTTCTCTATAATACGCTGGATATGATCCGCTGGACCGCCAGGCTGGAGAAGGCCGTCGAGTCCAGCCAGCTCATCGAAATTTTGTCCCGATTCCTGCGTTCCAGTCTGAACAATGGCCATTACGAGACCAGCCTTGCTAAGGAAATGGAATTCGTACGCTCCTATTTGTATTTGCAGCAGAGACGGCTGGGGAGTAAACTGAAATATGCGCTATACATGGAATATGATCTGGCGAATTCGCTTACCTTGAAGGCTACCATTCAGCCTTTGGTCGAGAATTTTCTCAAGCATGGCCTTGATCGGCGCGAGCCGGTTGCCAGGATAACGGTCATCGCGTATAAGCGGGTGGATGAGATTTGGATCGACGTGCAGGATAACGGCCGGGGAATGGATGATTCTACTTTGGAGGAAGTCAGGGAATCCCTGCGAAACGGAGTCCAAGCCGGCCGCACACGAGGTGCGCTCAGCAATATTCATGAACGTTTATACCTATTTTTCGGAGAACGCTACGGACTGGAAGTGATTGAGGCTTCATCGCAAGGAACCTTGATTCGCCTCAAGCTTCCATATTCTGAAACCTACGGTGGTGAATCGTACGATGCAACACGTGAAGACAGTAAAAATGCTGATCGTTGACGATGAACCGGTAATCTGTCAGGGCTTGCACTATACCATTGACTGGGCGGATTATGGAGTCGAGGTCGTCGCCGAGGCTTATGACGGCAATGAAGCATTGCAGGTGGTGCAGGAACACGAGATTGATCTGGTTCTGACGGACATCCGAATGGAGGGAATGGACGGGCTTCAGCTTGCTAAGGAGCTGAAGCTCCGTCACCCTCAGGTTCGAGTCATCATGATCAGCGGTTATGAGGAATTCGAGTATGCTCGCCAAGCCATCAAGCTTGATGTAACCGATTACTTGCTGAAGCCCGTCGATATTGACGAATTGGTGGCCGCCGTGACCGGAATCGTAGAAGACATACGCAACCAAGATACCCGTGTCGACGGATCATCGAAGAATGCCGAGCTGTGGCTTTCCGAAATGGCAGCGCATTATGAAACTTCATTGGCCAAGGCGTTGCCCGGCGATTTAGTAAACGGTGCCGAATATAAACTCATGGCTACGCAGCTGGAGAAGTTTTCGAACCTTGCAGCTTCCGTATCGGAACAGGATTTAACGATGCTGCAGCATGTATGGATCCGAACGGTTCGTGAAAGCCTCGAAACCAGCGGAATTCGTCAAGTATCCGTGTTTGTGCATAAAAATCTGCTGTTGACCCTGCTGATGACGGATCAGCCGCGCCCGAAGCGGCAGTGGGATGAAATTCTGCAGGCGATGCTGGATGCCTGGCCGGGAGAGCATCGTTTGTATGGCGCGGTATCGGATGCTTACGCTTCCCTGGACCAAACGGCAGCCGTATGCTCGGAGGTGCGAGCGTTACTGCCTTATTATGCCTTGGAACAGCGCCCATTGCTGGATCGCGAATATAAGACCGAGGTGGATAACGGCCGGGCCAAGCACGATTTCGACAGTGCCGATATGGTCTCGAAACTGTCCGTGGCATTATTCAAGCAGGATGCCGATATGCTGGAAGAGCTAATCGACGGCATGTTCCGATTTTTCCGGGATCAGCGGTACCTGTTGACGGATATGGTGAACGTATGTGATGAACTGTCCATCATGCTGCGGCAGCGACTTCGTCAAAGCGGCCTGACCCAGCTGGAGCATGGCCTGGAGAGAACGATCGACCTGGAGGTGTTCAATCATCCCGACGCGATTCGTCTGGCGATATCCACGGAAGTGTTTGATCTGCTGCAGCTGATCGACAGGATCGGCATCGACAGATCGTTCTGGATCATTGAGAAGGCCAAGAAGTATATGGCGGATCATTATCTGAGCGACCTGAAAGCGTCGGAAGTGGCAGCGTATTTAAAGATTACGCCCAGCTACTTCAGCAATATTTTTAAACAAAGCACGGGAAAAAGCTTCAGCGAATACATGAACGAATTGCGCATCAACGAGGCGAGAAAGCTGCTGCTGACGACGCAGGACAAGGTGTTTGAGATTGCCGACCGCGTCGGCTACAAAGAATACAAGTATTTTGTATCCGTCTTCAAACTGTACACGGGCATGACGCCCAAGAAATATCGGGTCTTGAATATCAAAGAATGATCAGAAGCATGACGACCAGGATGGAAGGAGTATGGGGAATATGGAGAAATATCGGAATGCTGCGCTCCCCGTAGACGAGCGCGTAGAGGATTTGTTGTCCAGAATGACGCTGCGGGAGAAGGTCGGGCAGCTGAACCAGCACTTGTACGGCTGGATGGCATATCGGCGAAGCGAAGGGAGCAAAACGGAGTTTGAACTGACCGACTTATTCAAGGAGCATGTGGAGTGGGGGGCCGGCATGGGGGCGCTGTACGGTCTGTTCCGGGCGGACCCTTGGTCCGGGGTGACCTATGAGAACGGGATTCCTACGCAGGACAACGCGAAGGTAGCGAATGCCATCCAGCGTTACGTGATCGAACACAGCCGGCTCGGCATTCCCGTCCTGCTCTCGGAGGAATGTCCCCACGGCCATCAAGCGCTTGACGGAACGCTTCTGCCCGTCAATACGGCCATCGGTTCCACCTGGAATCCCGAATTAATTGAAGGCGCCTATTCCCATGTGGCCTCCGAGATCCGCAGCCGAGGCGCGCATTTAGGTTTGGTCTCGGTACTGGACATCCTGCAGGATCCGCGGTGGGGACGCTCCGAGGAATGTTACGGAGAAGATCCTTACCTGGCTGCGCGAATGACGGAGGCGGTTGTGTTTGGCATGCAGGGAAGAAACCCGGAAGAATGGAAGAGTCACGATAAGGCAGCTGCCGTGCTCAAGCATCTATGCGCACAAGGAGCAGGGCAGGGCGGACGGAACGCAGGCCCGGTTCCCGCAGGCGAGCGGGAGCTGCGGGAAATTCACCTGCCTGCCGCAGAGGCGGGGATCAAGGCAGGAGCGGCTGGCGTTATGGCGGCCTATAATGAACTCGACGGCATTCCATGCCATGCCAATGATAAGCTGTTAACCGGCATTCTGAGAGATGAATGGGGATTTGATGGGATTGTCATGGCGGATGGAACGGCCATCGACCGTTTGGTGTCCATTACGGGAGACTATGAGTCGGCAGCGGCGCTTGCACTCTCATCCGGGGTCGATCTAAGCCTATGGGACAAGTCGTTCACGACGCTTGAACAAGCGGTGAAACAAGGGAAGGCCGATATGGAGAGCATCGACCGCGCGGTTGCACGAGTACTTGGCCTGAAATTCCGATTGGGTCTGTTCGAGCAGCCGTACGTTGAGGAGAGCTTGGCTGCTTCGACCGTGAATAATGCAGCCGCCAGAGAGTTGAATGTTTCCGTCGCAAGAGAAGCAGTTGTGCTTCTTAAAAACGACAAAAGCGTACTGCCATTGAATCAAGGAAGTATCAAACGGCTGGCGGTCATCGGTCCTAATGCGGACCGTCTCTACAACCAGCTCGGGGACTACACCAGCGTTCAGCGCGAGGGCAGTGGAGTCACGGCGCTTCAAGGCATTAGGATGGCCGCTCCCGAAGGCACGGACATTGTCTTCGCCCCTGGGTGCAGCGTTCGAGGCATGTCCACCCAGGGCTTGCCTGAAGCAATCGAAGCGGCCCGTTCCGCGGACGCGGTCGTGCTCGTGCTTGGCGGCAGCAGTGCTCGTCAATTCGGGGGCATGTTTGATAATAACGGCGCAGCGATCGTAGCGGAGGGGGATCCGACGGAAATGGACTGCGGGGAAGGAGTCGATCTAGCCGAACTTCGCTTAGGCGGGATACAGGAGCAACTGGTTCGGGAAATTCACGCGATCGGCAAACCGGTGATCACCGTGCTCATTCAGGGACGTCCGCTCGCCGTCGGCGAGGTGGCCGAGCTTAGCGATGCCTTGCTGTGCGCTTGGTATCCCGGCAGCGAAGGAGGCCGTGCCATCGGAGAAATCCTGTTTGGCCAAGTGAACCCGAGCGGAAAGCTGCCCGTCTCGATTCCGCGCTCCGTAGGTCAATTGCCGGTTTATTATAATCAGAAAAACGCAGGGCGCCCTCGTCCCTATGTCGATATGCCGTCCAAACCGTTATATCCGTTCGGATTCGGCTTGAGTTACAGCTCGTTTGAATATCGATCGCCGGCCATCTCCCAGAATGACGTGACGCTTGACCAGCTTCGCTCCGGAAGTCGCGTCGAGGTGTGCGTGGAGGTGAAGAACAGCGGTAAGCTGAAGGGGGACGAAGTCGTACAGCTTTACATACAAGCCGATCAATCAGGGATTACCCGCCGACTTCGAGAATTGAAGGGATTCAAGAAGGTCATGCTGGAGCCCGGGGACAGCACCACCGTTACGTTCCAGCTCGGCTTCGAGGAACTGGCTATCTGGAACCGCAACATGGATTACGATGTCGTCCCTTGCCGAGTCAGCATCGTAGTAGGCGGCCACTCGGATTGGGAGAGCGGCGTTGTTGAGTTGAAGGTAAAAGCCTGAACGCAAGGTATTTCAAAGGGTTTGCCTACATGTCTAAGCTATCGATATTTTGGAGACAGCATTCCATGCTGTCTCTTTTCGTTGTGATCAGCCTTTCGTTTGACACAAAGAAGGAATCGGGATATTATGTATGGAAAACAAGGAAAATCAAATTGTTTTTATATTTTCCATGGTGGGGAGGTGAATTTCATTGAGAGAACGAATCGTCGAGGCGGCAAGCAAGGAAATCCGGAGAAGCGGATTGCGATTTACGATGGGTGAACTGGCCAAACAGCTGGGGATGAGCACGAAAACCCTGTATGGCGTTTTCCCGTCCAAAGATGAGCTAATTGCCGAAATTCTCGCGGGGGCGATCGATGAGCTTCAGCATAAAGAGAAGGAAATCATGAATAACGCGAGCCTCAGCACATTGGAGAAACTAAGACGATGTCTAATTCTAATCCCGGCCGATTTTAAGTTTATCGAGCTAAACCTCATCACGGAGCTGCAGCGTTATTATCCTGACCAATGGAACCGTCTGGACCAATTTCTAAATGAGCAATGGGGCAGCATCGCCGAATTATTTCAGGAAGGCATTCGTCAAGGCTTGCTCCGGCCGTTTAACGCCAAAATATTCATTGATCTGTATGTAGGGGGCTTTTATCGGTTAATGGAGGACTCGGCGGCAAACAGGAGCAGCATGACTCTTCAGGAGGGCCTGCGCGATATGGGAGAGATTCTTTTGGCCGGTATCATCAAGAGGGAAGCTTGAGCCAACGATAGACCACGAAGAAGAAGAGAGGGTAAGCCTTGAGCAAAACATTAAAAGGTTTGTTCTTAGTGACGGATATCGGATTTATTATGTATTGGGTCATTACCGCATTGGCCTTAATTCCTAATGAGTATTTATATCAGGATTATACCAATGAGCTGTTGGTTGTTTGGAATTGGTCGTTCTTTCCGCTGGACATATTCATATCCGTTACCGGGATGTATAGTCTGTACTTACATAAACGAAGAAATGCGAAATGGAAAAATCTCGCCTTAATTTCGCTTACCCTGACGTTTTGTTCCGGGCTGCAGGCGATCGTTTTTTGGATCATCAAGTCGGATTTCGATCTCATGTGGTGGGTGCCTAACCTGTACCTTTTGCTGTATCCGTTGTTTTTCATTCCTAAACTGCTTGAGACAAGGGAAGCATTCGCTGAATCTTAAAGCGGATGCTCCTTTTCTTGTTGATCTCTTGGTCGTTCCATTTGAAAAAAAAAGGGCTAAAGGACCATGATTTCCTGTAACTTTAAGTATGATAAGCACAGGAAATCCCTGGGGGAAATGGTAAACTCAAAGTGTGCATTCACTACCAAGGAAAGGGGGCGCCGAGGACTCGCGGAATTCTATCATTTCATGGAGGTGGATTGATGTTTGACGTTCAAGGGCTGAGCCTTAAGAAAAGGCAAATCAAATTACTTACGTCCTTCATCCTTGCAATGCTTATCTTTTGTATGTCCGGTTTGCCCGCGTTCGCGGCAACCCCAGAGAAAACCGTCAACGCTTCGGCAACGCTTGCCTACAATTTGAAGGGACTTCAACACAACGTGGCTGTTCAGAAAGCCTACATCGCGGATAAATATCTGTATGTCACGCAGCGTTCCAAGGGAACCTGCTATCTTTCAAGATTGCTCATTAACGGCAAGGACGCTACTTTTGTAGATAAAATGACCGTCACCAATACGGGGCACTGTCAAACGCTGGATATGTATACGTACAATGGCGTCAATTATTTCTATTTCAGTTCCAAAGCAGACCCTTCAACCGATTATTACTGGTCGCTCCAGGTAGCGAGACTGCAATATTCGGCGGGCAAGACGGTCGATTATACGGATCTGCATCGCTTTACCTATATGAATTACGCCAATAAAACGGGGGCAAGGCTGGGCGAGACCTACCGGGTTGATGGCGGCGGCAACAGCACGCATACGGTGTTCCGCGTTCAGACGAAGGAAGGGACCGTGACTTGGTCCATTTATGACACGGTTGCGCTCAATAAGCTGCTCGACAGCAATGAACAGGTGCGGATGGACAGCGCAGCCGCGGTGAACGCAGCGGTTGGCAGCTTCACGCAATCGGGCAGCGGCATCGTCAGACCGAATGGATCTTTCCAGGGGGCGGATATGCTCGGCCAAACGAAAATCTATACGTCAGGCGGAGCCGAAGGCGAAACTCCGCAGATTGCCATGATGTCGAATACCGGGACTTTCAAAACCCTCGTGAAAATCACGAATGTAGGTAACCATGAAATCGAGGGAGTCCAGACCAAGAACGGCAACGTTTATTTTACGATCGTTACGGATCCGGTCAATAAGCAGAATACGCAGAAGGTATATTACGTTCCGGATAGCATTTTTAATTGACGCCCAGGCGGTTTTGACTCATTGAATAGATGCGATCAACCATGCGAATGTAAGTCGCAGGTCACAGGCTGGACCATATTAAGGGTGTCTAGTCTGTTTCTTTTTAACCATTTTAAAGGAGCAGCTCGTGGCTTGATCTGGCGAAAATAAAACCCGTATATAATCAATTTGGTTCTTACAACATTATTCTGACTAATGGAAGGAGATTCGTTCATGAAAAAAAGCTTCAAATCGCTGATCGCTTGCTTGTTCATCATTCCTCTGTTTGCAACGGGCGTCATGGCAGAGGGAAAAGGTCAAGGCAAGGAAGTAGGCACCACCGTGATGTCTTACAATATCCATCATGGGGCAGGAATCGATGGTCAGCTGAGCCTGCAAAGAATTGCGGATGTGATCCGCGATTCCGGCGCTGAAATTGTCGGCCTTCAAGAAGTGGACCGGAATTACGGGGAACGAAGCGATTTTAGAGACCAAGCGAAGGAATTGGCCGGTTTGCTCGGCTATCATTACGCCTACGGCGCGAATCTTGATTTGGAACCGGGGGAAGGACAGACGAACAACCGTCAATACGGGACCGCCATCGTGAGCAAGTATCCGATACTCCGATCCGAGAATACATGGTTAAGCAGCTTCGGGAAGGAGCAGCGCGGCGTTCTTCATGCCGTCGTTAATCTGAAGGGGATCCATGTGGATGTATACAACACGCATCTCGGGCTGGATGTCACCAGCAGAACGGCACAGGCTCAGGAAATCATTGACCTTGCTTCTGGCTCTCAGGGACCTGCGCTTCTCCTGGGGGATTTAAATGCGGAACCGGACAGTTCAGAGTTTCGATTACTGTTAGACAGCGGTTTGTTCGTAAACAGCTTTGAGGGGATAGACGATGCTTATACGTTCCCTGTAATCAATCCGTCGGCAACTATCGATTATATTTTGACTTCCCCTAACGTCCGGCATGCCAATCAACGCGTGATCCAAACCGAAGCATCGGATCACCTGCCGATTGCAGCCGATGTGGTATTCAAGCGATAGGAACTAGCATCGGGGAGAATAAGTTCTAATTGGATCTCAGCATGACCGGGGGCTTCCACCAAGCAATTGCTTGGTGGAAGCCTCTTTGCATTTAGGAGATAAATCGATTTTCATCCCTTTACAGTTTTTTTACCGTCCTGTCTATATCGATAAAATAGGTTATGCTACGATACAAGCACAGGGAGGGAGTGTGCATGATTACTTGGAGATTACCGCTGGTTGTATTGACTTGCTTAAGCATGGCTGTAACAGGCTGCATGCAGAGCAGCAGCGGGCAGGGCACGGACGGCATATTTTCGCACTCGGCAGCATCGAAAATGGCCGTTACAGGTGCAAAGACAAAGCTTAAATTCTGGTCGACGGGGCGGCATGATGCGAACTATATCAAAGAGGTGATTCATCGCTATAACCAAGAGAATCCCGATAACATTGAGGTTGAGATGACCGTGATGGCGGATGATTTTGCCCAATCATTGGATTTGTCTTTTGCCAGCGAACAATCACCCGACATCTTCACCCCGATCGATCTCGCTGAAATGACCCGTAAAGGCTATGTGGAACCATTGAACGAGTATATAACGCCCGTAATCAGAAGCAGGTTCGGGAAGCAGGCCTTTATCGAAGGATATAACGTATTCGATCAGTGGATATACAGCCTTCCTAACAGCGGATCCACCTTACGGCTTATTTATAATGTTGAGCTGTTTGCGCGGGCCGGCATCAACTCTCCTCCGAAATCTCTTGACGAGTTAGTGGAGGCTGCAAGGAGAATCACCGAGATTGGAAAAGCAGACGGCATTTACGGGTTTGCGCTGCCCTATAAAATTCCGGCCAGCGCCCTTGGTCGCTCCGCCGTTCCGATAGCTGAAATAAGCGGTATCAGCGGCGATGGTTATGACTTTTCAACAGGTGCCTATGACTTTTCAGGATTAAAACCGATTATTGGCGCATTCCGGGCCATGATGGAGAATGGCAGCACGCTGCCGGGAGCTGAATCCCTGGATATCGATCCGCTCCGGGCGCAGTTTGCCGACGGTAAGATCGGGATGTATCTGTCCTATTCTTCGGAACCCGGCATTTATAAATTTCAATTCCCGGCAAAGATCAAATGGGAAGCGGCGCTTCCCCCGTCGATTGACGGAACCTATAAAGGAGTGATCAATCAGGGAGTCGGAGCGACGAGATGGCTATCGATCAGCAGTCAATCGCAGCATAAGGGGGAAGCATGGAAGTTTCTCAGCTATATGTACAGCGATGAAGTCCTGATCGGGTACCAGGAAGCCGGACTTGGCATTCTATCCGTCGAATCGATAGCCAAGAAAGCCAAGAGGCCTGACATCGAGGGCATCGACGGCTTTATTCCAGGCGATTATGACGGGATATGGCCTGCGTCGCCTCAAGGATTCAAACCCAAAGGAATGGAATGGGAGGACGAATTCGTAAAGTACATCATGATCGGCGGAGATCTTGATCGATTGGTTGAAGATTTGAACGCGCGTTACAATGCCGCATTGGATCAGGAACGGGCTGCCGGCAGAGTGAATATGCAAGCCATCCCGGAGTTTGATCCGCTGCATCCTCAGGATCGTCTTATGGCAAATGATTGATCTTATTCAAAAAGAACAACTGCTGCCACAACCGAAATATTGAGACGGAGGATGTTGATTTATGCTCTACCGACTATCGTTCAGACGCCGAATTTGGATCGCGTTCATGCTAATCGTTATTTTTGCAGTCACCACCGTAGGCGCGCTTAGCTACGTCATCGCCGAAGAAGTCGTGAAGGACAACGCTTATCAGCTTAGTCAGGATACGATCGATAAAACTTCCAAGGTATTGGATGAGAAGCTGAATCATATCACGCAAGCGGTTTACTCGATGATGGTCAACACGGCTTACCGAAGAGCGCTAGGGTTGGACAGCAGCTATTCGGACTCGGAGAATTACTATACGCATCTGTCCGGGCTGCAATCGACTTTTGTACAGACCAAGCTCACTGAACCTCTTATCGATTCCATTCTTATCGCAACGCGTGAGGGAGACTATTACCAGACGAGTCAGCAGCGTAACTTCTCCCATTCGTTTTATGATTCGGCGCTCTATACGTATATCAAAATCGAGCGGCGCAAGTTATGGGTGGCCGGTCATGAGGATCTTTTCTTTGCCAGCAGGGAGGAGGTCATTTCCTTTGTAATGGAGGGCATCCCATCCCATTACATCGATGATAGTTATGTTGTAGCGAATGTCAAAATCGACTCGATTCGATCATTCATCGTTTCGGAGGACACCAATCGTAAGCCTTTCCTTCTCCTGGCCTCATCCGATGGGAGCGATGTCTTAATCGAAGATTCCGTCATAACGGATAAGTTGAAGCAGGATCCTAAGTATATGGATGCTTTAACAGATGAGCAGGGAAGCTTCGAATATTCGGATCAAGGCGATGAATACCTGGTTAACTTTACTAGGCTGGGTGGAGTGAAGGAGTGGACGCTATTCAGCTTTCTGCCTAAAGCTGAATTGATGAAGCAGATGGATAGCATTAAATTGACGATTCTCGGGGTGATCACGGGCTGTTTGCTTGTATCTTTTGCTTTTGCGAATATGCTGACACGGTTGCTCGTAAGACCTTTAAGCCATCTGCAAACATTAATGAAACGGGTGGAGATGAACGATCTTAACGTCCGTTATGAAAGCGAATACAATGACGAGATCACGCAGGTCGGTTATCGCTTTAACCGGATGCTGGAAGAGCTTAATCACATGTTTGACGTCGTGAAGCAGGCAGAGACGGATAAACGTCAGTCCGAGATGAAAGCCCTGCAGGCTCAAATTGATCCCCACTTTCTATATAACACGCTAAACACGGTTTATTGGAAAAGCCAGCTGAATCAATTGGAGGATGTTCAGGAAATGGTGCTGTCCCTGTCACAGCTGTTCCAGCTCGGCCTCAATCGAGGCAAGGAGATGACGTCAATTGAGCACGAGTTACTCCACGTTGAGGAGTATTTAAAAATTCAGCAGAAATGTTATGAAACGCTGTTTACCTATTCCATCGAGGTCGATCCCCTGGTCGATATGCAGCAGCCGATCCTAAAAATCATGCTGCAGCCGCTGGTTGAAAACTCCATCCTGCATGGCTTTAATGATCGCAATGAAGGCGGAATTATTCGGATCCAAGTAAAACAGGATGATACCCAGCTATCCTTCATCGTGGAGGATAACGGATTGGGATTTAGCGAAAATAGCGCAGCCGATCCAGAGCTTCGACACCCGGCAGCCATTGCTTCATCGGGTTATGCGCTGCATAATGTTCGATTGCGATTACAACTTCAGTATGGAAGCACGGCTGGCTTGCATATGGAAAGCGAACCTAACCTATGTACTCGGGTCTCGATCATCATCCCCCGTTTACCACTTCCCGAAGGGAGTTGACTTAAGGACGATGAGCGTTATATCGACAACGATATGCTTCATTGACGATATTCAGAGCGTGGTCGACGGCATATCCAAGCAAATCAGCTGGGAACGTCATGGAATCACGGTAAGCGGAACGGCCATAAATGGAGAAGACGGATTGAACCTGATCACATCAAGCAAACCGGATATCATCGTGACCGACATTCGAATGCCGAAGCTCGACGGTTTGGAATTGACCCGGCACGTCAAAGAATTGTTGCCTCGCAGTAAGGTCATCTTGATGACGGGTTTCAGCGATTTCGAATATGCGAAGCAAGCCGTTCAGCTTGGAGCGTTCAACTTTATTACCAAGCCCTTTTCGCTGGCCCATATTGAGGAGATTGTTGTAAAGGCCAAAGAAGAGATCGAGGCGCTGCGAAACCAAGAGCATCATATCGCCGATTTGGAGCAGCGGGTTCAAGAAAGTATGCCGTTTCTGCGTCAGGAATTGTTTGCATGGCTGCTGCATCATAAGGTGAATGAGCAGGAAGCGAAGCAACGGTGGGAATATGTTAAGCCTGATTTGGAGCCCAGGCATCTGCTCGTTATGATTCTTGAAATCGACGGTTTGGACGAAAAGTATCGGAATTCGCCGATGAACGAACTCGAGCTTGCCAGGTTCGCGTTGAAAAATATTACGGAAGAGACCATCGCTTTATATACTAGGGGGCTGGTATTCCGGGACTCGGTAAACCGTCTGGTTGCGGTGTTGAATGCGCCGTTATCAGATTCAGCGGCAGCAATAGCGGAGGCGTGCTGTCACCATGTGAGCGTATATACATCTTTAACGGTATCCATAGGAATTGGCAGAATCGTCTCGTATATCCACGACTTGTATGCATCGTATGATCAAGCTTTGCATGCACTGTCGTATCATTTTTATACCGGCGGCAATGGGGTGATCTCTTATGAAGAGGTGGCTAACACGGAAATGTCCTTGCCGCGCAGCATTCGAAGTGCAGAACAGGAGATGGTGTACGCAATACAATCCGGTAACGTCAGTCATGCCATAACGACGCTCGATCACATCCTCGACGAGTTTAAGGACAGGCCACCGCTTCCCAAACCGGAATATTTCATCAGCCTATATTATGAGCTGGCATATATGATGCTTAGGGCGATACAAGAGAAGGTACCGTTGAATGAATTGGCCGATTTGAGCTCGATCGTTCGAGAAGGAAGGGTGAGCTCCGAGAGATCCTTGGCGGACATGAGAAGGGTGCTGCATCACATCGTAACGCTGGGCTGTGAACACATCGAGAATCAGAGCCGTTCCGCGGCCGTGAAAATCATTCAGGAAGCCATTCAATATGTAAAATCCAATTTGGATCGGGACATCAGCCTTAGTGCTTGCGCGAAGGCGGTTCACCTGAGCCCCAGCTATTTTGCCGGCTTGTTCAAGAAAGTGACGGGGATGGCATTTAGTCATTATGTTACCCAAATACGGATCGAGGAGGCTAAGCGGCTGCTCTTGGAGGATCGGCCGATTCAGGAAATTGCAGAGTCTCTTGGTTATGCGGAGCGCCGATATTTTAGCGACGTTTTCAAAAAGTATACGCAGATGACGCCATCGGAGTTTAAGCAGGCGCACCTAGACAACAACTTTCCATTGCAAAAGGAGGGAGTTCGTGAATAGCCGCATGGAGGAAGCCATTGATTGGCCGGCGTTTATGTCCAGGCACGACATGTTATGGTCGACGCGTCCGATCAGCTGGGATGAAGGGGCGTTTCTTGGAAACGGCATGCTGGGCGCGATGATATATAGCGAGGAACACCGGGATAAACGGAACGTGCTGCGCTTTGTGCTTGGACGGTCGGATATCACCGCATCACGCCCGGGTAATCGGGATTTTCCGGTGCGCGTGCCCATTGGCGAGCTCGCTTTGGAGCTGGAGGGCTGGATTTATCAGCCCTGCGAAATCCGATTGGATTTATGGAATGCTGAGCTTAGAGCGGTTATACCGACAACCAAAGGGGAGGTCAGGATTCGCGCGCTGATTCATGCAACGGCTCCGGTGCTTCTTGTGGAGCTGGACGCAGATGAAGGGGAGCACGATGCGAAGCTGAAGTGGTACGCTTACCCGGAGGTTGACCCCGTATTGAAGAATGCGGACGGGATTAATCTCAACCAGTATATTCCCGAAACCACTGTTCAGCATTTGAAATCCGCCGAGATATCGATCGGCGTCCAGGAATATGGCAGCGGGGAAGGCTGCACTACAGCTTGGCTTACTTGCCGCCCTGATCCGACCGAACGAAAGTTGGGGAACTGGAACAGGCAAGCCTGTATCTTAACCGTCATGAAAGGGGTGGATAATACCGCTTCCGATCAAGCGGTTCAAGTGCTTCGGGCTGTCCCCCTCTCAACCATCGGTTGGGAAGCCTGGCTGCATGCCCATCGCCAATGGTGGCATCATTATTACCCGGAGAGTTTTATATCCATACCGGATACGCAGCTGGAGAGCTTTTACTGGATACAGATGTATAAGCTGGCTTCTGCGACCCGTGCGGACTCACTCCCTATCGATAATCAAGGTCCGTGGCTCACTTCCACGCCATGGCCGGGGTTATGGTTCAATATGAATGTTCAGATGAGTTATTCCCCGATCTATACGGCGAATCGTCTCCATCTCGGCATGTCGCTGATTCGCTCATTGCAGGAGCATCAGGAGCAGCTGATCCGAAACGTTCCCGAAGTCTACCGTAAGGATTCGGCAGGACTCGGCCGGAGCTCCAGCTATGACCTGCACAGTCCGGTCACGGATGAGGTGGGGAATTTAACGTGGGTCATGCATAACTGCTGGCGGCACTGCCGTTATGCCATGGACGACAATATGCTGCAAGACGTGGTCTATCCACTCCTGCGGCGCAGTGTGTGTTTATATTTGCATCTTCTTGAGGAAGGGCGGGACGGCCGACTTCATTTACCACCGACGGTTTCGCCTGAATACGGCTCCTTCAAGCAGTTGAAGAGTGCCGATGCCCATTATGATTTAGCCCTGCTGCGCTGGGGATGTGAAACCTTAATCCGCATCACGGATAAGCTCGGCATTCACGATTCGCTGCATGATCGCTGGCGGGAGGTCCAGGACCGATTGGTACCCTTTCCGGTCGATAGTTCCGGTTATATGATCGGCGAGAATCAGCGCTTGGATTTTGGACACCGGCATTTCAGCCATCTGCTGGCAGCATTTCCGCTGCGTCTCGTAGGCGATACCGAAGAGGAGAGGGAGCTTATTCTTCGATCGCTCCGCCATTGGATCGGACTCGAAGGAGATTTGCGCGGATTCAGCTTCACCGGAGCAGCCTCGATTGCGGCCATACTCGGACTAGGCGATGAAGCACTGGCGTATTTAAGAAGCTTAATGCATCTCATCAAGCCGAACACCATGTATAAAGAGGCGGGACCGGTCATCGAAACGCCGCTCGCGGGGGCGGAGTCGATCCATGATATGCTGCTCCAGAGCAGAGGGGAGCGAATCTGCGTTTTCCCTGCTGTTCCAAAGGAGTGGCCGGAGGCGGTATTTCATCAGCTGCGATCGGAAGGCGGCTTTCTTGTGAGTGCTGTTCGGGAGGAGGGGCGTACCGCTTGGATACATATTTGCAGTCTTGCGGGTGGATCGTGCCGAATCGTATCGGATATGGTTTCATCACCGGATGCCGGCTTGGTATTGGAGATCGGGGGCATGTCCACAGTATGTCCGATCCAGGCGGACGGATCGATCCATCTGGTTATGCAGGCGGGAGAAGAAGCTTATATATACAGCGATCATTGGAGCGGATCTTCGCCTTTCAAGATCTCGCCCATCCCTGCAGAGAAGGGGAAATGCAATATGTTCGGCAGCCGCAAGCCATGGAGGCTCTATGGAATTCCCCGTTAACCGTATAAATGCCGAAAGCCAACTACAGATCCCGTCCGAAGAGCAGCCTTAACCCATCAAGGCTGCTTTTATCATAAACAGCAGGTGATAAGGAGGAATAATCGCATGTTCAGCACCCTTCGCAAATATAACCGCAGCGTCATTGCGGCATGGCTGTTCTCTTATATTACCGTACTCATGGTGCCTGTCCTGATCAGCTTTGTGCTCTATTCGATCTCGTACCATCAAGTAAGGAGCGAAACCAACCGGGCAAACGGTTTACTTCTTCAGCAGATGGAAATGTCCATTGACAGCAAGCTGAAGAGCCTTGAGCGATTAAGCCTGGAAATTGCGTTAAACAAGGAGATTTCTGCATTTTCCAGCGCGGAGCTCCCGCTTCGCGATCCTCAATATTATGACGTGTTTAAGATATCCGAAAGCCTGCGAACGTATAAAAATGCGAACGATTCCATCGAAGATATCTACGTCATGTACCTGAACAGCGATACGGTTATTTCGACGTTTGATCACACGAACGGCAGGGGCCTCTATCAAAAGCTGAGGCAGCTGGACGACACCTCCTATGATCAGTGGACGGATTTTTTCGAGCAAAGATATGTAAACGATTACAAACCCATGGTGTTTAATGACGGCATGGAGAGCTTCCCGCTCGTCGTGTTCGCCCATTCCCTCGTATTCAACTCTCCGGCCCAGCCTTCGGCCGTTGTCCTGTTCTTGATCAAGGATTCGAAACTAATCGAGAGCGTTCCCCAGCAAAAGGGTGCCAATATGTTCATTATAGATGCGGAAAGCCGGTACATCGCTGCATCCGACAAGGATTTGGCCGTACCTGCAAATCTGCGTTATGAACATTTGCAAGGAGACAGCGGAATGATCTATATGAAATCGGATGCGGGGCAGACCGCGCTTTCCTATATTACGTCCCAAGTCACCGGTTGGAAATATGTATCGGTACTCCCGGCGGCTTTGTTTAATGAGAAAATGAAAAATTTACGCCTTTTGACATGGCTCAGCATAGCCCTATGCCTGATCATTGGAGGCTTGGTCACGGTATTGTTATTACGCCGAAACTATATGCCGGTTCAACTGATGCTGCATAGTTTATCCAAGCAATTCGGCATCAGATTTGACCGCGGGGCCAATGAATACGCATTCCTGGAGGGGGCGATTCAACATCAATTCCATGAAAAAGCAGATATACAAACGCAGCTTCGCAAGCATGGCAATACGATTCGAGCTCATTTGCTGCGGCGCCTCCTGAAGGGGTACGCCGATCATGATCAATCGCTCCAGAGCGCCCTCCCAGCCCACGATATCCGGTTTCGATCGGAGCGATCTGTTGTCATGTTGATATCGATCGATCATTTTGGCAAGTTTGAGCAGTTTGGCATCCGTGGGCTCCCGGATCAGAAGCAGCAAATGCTCTATTTCGTGCTGACGAATGTCCTTGAGGATACAGCATCCAATGAAGCGGTCGCGTTTACAACGGAAATGAACGATGTGCTTGCTTGTATTGTTAACTTTAGAGCGGAAATCCCTGAGGAGCAGGAGCCATCCGTTCTGAACCGAATGCTGGCCGAGGTCCAGGATTTCATGGGCAAACATATCGAAACGGAGCTTACGCTGGCCGTAGGACAGGTTCATACGGGCTTGCACGGCATCGCTCAATCTTATCAAGAAGCTCTTACCGCGCTTGAGTACCGCATTGTGATAGGTAGCGGCCAGTTTATCCAATACAGCGATACTCTGATGAGTAAAGGTACGCAATCCCACCGTTTTTATTATCCTCTAAGTGTTGAGCAGCAGTTCGTGTATGTGGTGAAAAGCGGGAACTACGACAAAGCGGAAGCGATTCTTGACGATATTTTTCAAGCCAATATTACCAAGCATCCGGTTTCGGTTCCACTTGCCAAATGCCTGATGTTCAACTTGGCAAGCACGATGCTGAATACCCTTGAGGAAGTGAAGGCGGGAAGCAAGCGAACATGGGAAGACCATTACATTGAAGTGAATCCATTGCTCGAATGCGATCATGTTCCGGAGATGAAGGATCGGATGAAACAAATGCTCGGGGATGTCTGCGAATGGATTCTGGCCGAGAAACGGGATCATCATCGTTATTTCATCGAAGATGTCCGGCGGTATATCGAAGAGAACCTTCATGACCCGAGTTTGAATATATCGATGATCGGCGATGCTTTTCAGCGGACCCCGTCTTACGTCTCAAGACTCTATAAGGATTACACCGGAGAAACCTTGCTGGATTCCATCAACCGTCTTCGTGTGGCTGAGGCGAAGGAACTGCTGGCCCATGGGAAACTTACCGTAAATGAAATCGCGGGCCGAGTCGGTTACGCGGATGTCAGCACTTTTCTGCGAATCTTCAAAAAATTCGAAGGCGTCACCCCCGGAAAATACCAGAAAACCGCGCTGTAAACTTAATTTTGAGGCGCAAATACATCGATTTTTAAGAAATTGCCTGCGATTTTAGATTTTGTCTATGTTAACGGAATCGGTTTTATTGAACAATGACATCGGATAGGTCGGCAAGACCCGCCGATCTGTTCCTTATCCTAAAATCGGGGGAATGATGATGGTACATCGTATGCTGGCCAAAGACAGCTTGCTGAGAAATTTGAAGTCAGGATTGACCGCCGTATTGTTAACTAGTTTGCTGCTTGCGGGTTGTTCGTCAGGGAGTAAGGAGAATACGCCGGAGGCAAAGCCGAACGACGGCGGGAAGGATGCGTCAACCGCAATCGGTTCATCGTATCCGCTGAACACAACCGAAACGATCACGTCTTGGGAAATCTTGAACATGAATGCCGTAACCTTCTATTCCAATCTTGCGGATACCCCGTTCGGGAAGGCGCTTGTCGACCAAACGGGAGTACAGGTCGAGTACATTCATCCGAATGATCAGCAGACCGTCGAGCAATTCAATCTGATGATTGCCTCCGATGAGCTTCCGGACGTCATTGAATATGATTGGACCGGAAGAAGTGCTGGCTCTTATCCGGGCGGACCGGAGAAAGCCATCCAGGACGGCGTGATTCTGGAACTCAATGATCTGATTGATCAATATGCGCCCAACTTGAAGAAGAAACTCGAAGCGGACCCGACGCTTGATCGCATGGTCAAAACAGACAGCGGCAAGTATTATGTATTTCCCATGATCCGCAATCCGTCCGGGCTCGTCTTCCGCGGGCCCATGATCCGCCAAGATTGGCTGGAAGAGCTTGGGCTGCCCGTGCCGACGACCATAGAGGAATGGGAGAAGACGTTGATCGCCTTTCGCGACGAAAAAGGAGCCACTGCGCCGCTTAGCGTGACGTATACCGGCGGAAATTTTGAGATTCGCGATGCCTTCATCGGGGCTTACAAAACATCGAACTCCTTCTATGTAGATGATGAAGGAAAGGTAAAGTATGGGCCTATGGACCCGCAGTACAAGGATTTCCTGGCCTTGTTCCGCAAATGGTTCGCGGAAGGGTTGTTTGACAAGGATTTTGCGCTCACCGATACAAAAGCATTGGATAACAAGATCTTGACCGGGCAGACCGGTGCAACGGTACATCTCCTCAGCGGCGGCATGGGCAAATGGATGGACGCCATGAAGGAGCAGGATCCGAAATTCAAGCTGGTCGGCGCTCCATATCCAACGCTCAATCCGGGCGAAATTCCCTTTATCGGACAACGGGACTTCAAGTACAATCCGGGACCGAGCAAAGCCATCACAACGGCTGCGAAAAATCCGGAGCTGATCGTACGCTGGCTTGATTATGCTTACAGCGAAGAAGGCTCGTTGCTCTATAACTTTGGCATTGAAGGGGAGAGCTATGTGATGGAGAACGGTGCTCCGGTGTATACCGATTTGATTAAAAACAATGAGAAGTACAGTCTGCAGCAGATGGTATCGCAGTATTCCAAGCCGAATGGTCCATACGAAGCGGATGAACGTCGGAACTGGAATACGTTCCCTGAGCAGGATGAGGCCGTGAAAGTATGGGCGAAGACGGATGCCGAGAAGCATATACTGCCTGGCTTCCTGACGCCAACCGCCGAAGAAAGCAAGGAGCTTGGCAAGATTCTTACCGAAGTAAGCAACTATAAAGAGGAAATGTTTGTCAAGTTCATTGTCGGCAAGGAGCCGATGGAGAGTTATGACAAGTATGTGGAGCAGCTCAAGAAGCTGGGTATTGAGCGGGCGGTTGAAATCTATCAAAGCGCACTGGATCGATACAACAGCCGATAACGAAGTCATAACGCGCGGGGAATGGAGCGGTTCATTCCCCCGATAACTTGTTACTTCAATAGACCGTACATGAGGAGTGAGAACGGCATGGCGAAACTTCCGCCTCCGACACGCACGTCAATTCCTTCAAACACGGCAGGACTGAATCCTCGAAACTGGGGCTTGCTGAAGGACATTAGAAAAAATCGTTTCCTGTACATCATGTTGATTCCGGTACTTTTATATTTCGCGGTTTTTCATTATTTTCCGATGTATGGGGCGTCCATTGCTTTTAAAGAGTTCTCCCCACGTCTTGGTATCATGGGAAGCCCATGGGCCGGCTGGGAGCATTTCGAATCGTTTTTCAACGGCATTTACTTCTGGCGTGTTGTCAAGAATACGCTGTTAATCAGCTTTTATGAACTGCTCTTTGGCTTTCCGGCCCCCATTATATTGGCGCTCCTGCTGAACGAGATCAGAAAAACCGCATTCAAACGCACGGTTCAAACCATAACCTACATGCCGCATTTTATTTCGCTGGTCGTTGTTTGCGGCATCATTAAGGAATTCACGATGAGTGACGGATTAATGAACGATATCATGGCCTTTTTCGGATGGGAACGGGTCTCCCTTCTGCTGGAATCCGAATATTTCCGGACTCTTTTCGTAACCTCCGGAATTTGGCAGAACATCGGCTGGGGGACCATCATCTACCTTGCCGCCTTGGCCGGTATCGACCAAGAACAATATGAGGCCGCGAAGATCGATGGAGCCAACCGGTGGAGGCAAATGCTGAACGTGACGCTGCCGGGGATAATGCCAACCATAGTCATTCTGTTCATTCTTGAGATCGGCAGGCTGATGAACGTCGGCAGCGAGAAAATCATTCTGCTCTATAACCCGTCAATCTACGATACCGCAGACGTCATTAGCTCCTATGTGTACCGGGTCGGGCTGCAGGAATTCAATTACAGCTTCAGCTCGGCAGTAGGGCTGTTCAATTCGGCCATCAATTTCACGCTTGTTATCGGCTCAAACTGGCTGAGCCGCAGGATGAACAAAACCAGCTTGTGGTAGGAGGTGAAGGGAATGGAATGGAGAGCTGGGCATCGATCGGTCGGCGAAAAGCTGTTTGATATGTTTAATTACGCCTTGTTGACCATCATCACATTATGTACGTTGTATCCATTGATCTACGTACTGTTTGCTTCCTTGAGTGATCCAACCCGATACATGCAGCATTCGGGGATTCTGTGGAAGCCGCTGGATATGACGTTAAACGCTTATCGGCTCGTGTTTGATAATCCAATGATTATTCAAGGATACATGAATACGTTCCTTATCGTTTCTGGCGGCCTGGTGCTTAATATTACATTGACCGCGTTCGGAGCGTATGCGCTGTCCCGTAAGGGATTGCGATATCGTAAGCAGCTGATGCTGTTTATCGTATTTACGATGTTCTTCAGCGGCGGCTTGATTCCCCTGTATTTTACAGTAAAAGGCTTGGAGCTAACCAATACGCTGTGGTCCTTAATTATTCCACAGGCCATATCTGCTTTTAATCTGATTATCATGAGAACGGCTTTTGAGGCGGTGCCGGATAGTCTGGAGGAATCGGCCAAGATCGACGGAGCCAATGAATTTGTTATCTTATTCCGAATCATGATGCCGCTCTGCATGCCGGTTATCGCCGTCATGCTGCTGTATTACGGCGTCAGTCACTGGAATTCATGGTTTCAGGCCATGATCTATCTGCAGGATCGCTCCTTGTATCCGCTGCAGCTCGTCCTGCGGGAGCTGCTGCTTCTGAACGATGCAAGCTCTATGGCAAGCGGTGCGAGCGGCGGGGAAGTCGCCGTCATCGGCGAGACGCTGAAGCATGCGACCATTATCGTGGCGACGGTCCCGATTCTGCTGGTTTATCCGTTTCTGCAGAAGTATTTTGTGAAGGGCGCACTAATCGGTGCCATTAAAGGATAACGATTGGAGGATTTATGATGAGTAAACTAGAGACCCGCCCACATCTCGACTTGGATCTGTGGTGGAATGGTGCTCGCATGAAGGTGGACCGGATATTGGCCAGAAGACCTGATCTTGCACCGCATGCGGCCAAGGACGGAGAATATGACGGATTGACGTTGGATAACTGGATTTCGGGATTTTGGCCGGGAATGCTTTGGATTATTTACGATATGACCGGAGAGACGAAATATCGGGAAGCGGCATGGGATTGGGATATTCGGATGGAGCGCTTGACGCTGGAAGAAAGCCGCTTTCATCATGATGTGGGATTTCAGTATTTGCCTACCTCCGTCATGAAATACAAGTTAACCGGCGATGCAGACGGAAAAAGGCGGGGGCTTGCGGCTGCCAACTTTCTGGCAGGGCGGTTTAACCTGGCCGGCCAATACATCAGGGCATGGAACAAGGATCTTCCCGGCTGGGCCATCATCGATTGTCTCATGAACTTATCCCTATTGTACTGGGCTGCCGAAGAAGGAGAGGACCCGCGATTCCGGCACATCGCAAATGCCCACGCGAACATGGCATTGCGGCATATGATCCGTGCCGATGGCTCCACCTGCCATGTTGCCGTATTTGATCCGGAAAGCGGAGAGCTGCTGGAGTATAAAGGCTGGCAGGGCTATGCCCCGGATTCCTGCTGGTCCAGAGGAAATGCGTGGGCGTTGTATGGGATGGCCAACGCTTACCGATACACAAACAATTTAAATTACTTGCAAGCCGCGAAGCAGGTAGCTCATCATTTTATAGCCTCATTACAAGAACATGGGGTTCCGCCATGGGATTTCCGCGTACCGGATCCCGAAACCGAGCCGTGCGACACTTCGGCCGCGGCCATTGCCGCTTCAGGATTACTGGAGCTGACTGCCCTGACAACCCCGGAGATAGGCGCTGTGTACCGGAAAGCCGCAGAACGAATAATCGCGGTTTTGTCAACAGAGTATGCAGCTTTCCAGGCGCCTGAGCATGAGGGGATCCTGTTTGGCGGAACCGGCCATAAGCCGGCGGATACCCATATCAATGTATCGCTTATATATGGGGATTATTATTACATTGAGGCACTCGCGAAGCTTCGGGGCTGGGCCCATCGCGTATTCTGATCGGTTATCGGTACGTTAATATTCGAAGCGAGGTGAACGGATATGAGAACGTTATGTAACGCATTAAACCTACGGTCTCTACGATCGATAAGTATGGGACTGGTTATAATCCTGTTGATCGGAACACTGATGATAACACCTTCAGAGGCCCAAGGGGCTTCGAGTGATGCAGGAGGGAGCAGCATGAATCGGATCGAGAGCACGGTAACGGCTAGCAGCTACCAACCGGGCACGAATTACGTACCGGGGAATGTGTTGGACGGGGTATGGGGTGAGGACGCGGAGAGCCAGCAAAGCCGCTGGTCCGCTTCCGGTCAAGGACAATGGCTGCAGTTCGATCTGGGCATGGAACAGACGGTCACGTATGTGAATATTGCTTTTCTGAATGCCAGAGAGCGTCTGTCCAGTTTTGAAATATTAGCTTCGAATACCGAAGATTTCCAATCCAGCACCGTTGTGTTTGAACGACAGTTCAGCCGGCAGCTGCAACCGGAAGACAGCCTATTGCAAACTTATGTATTACAGAGTCCGGTGAAAGCCAGGTATTTGCGGTTGATCGGATATGGCAATAACGCCGGCGGCAGCTCGGGAAACTGGAACAGCATCATGGAAGTAGAGCTTTACGCAGGGAAAGTGCCGGGTGAATCACCGGAAGAGCCACAACCGCCACTTCCTCCTAACGCTGGCGAAGAGAAGGAGGAGGACGTGAAGCCTCCGGAGCTGAAGCGAGTATCGGTTCGTACGGCGGAACAACTCCAGCAGGCGCTGGATCAGGCCGTGGCCGGCACGCTGATTGAATTGAAGGATGGGACCTATGAGCAGAACGGTCCATTTATTGTGAAGGATAAACACGGCTCTGCTGCCTATCCGATTCGGATAACCGGGAAGTCCGGCAAAGCCGTCATCAGCGGCAATAGTTACATGCACATTGAAAATTCGAGTTATGTTGAAGTTAGCGGGCTCACGTTCCGGAACGGGATCGGCGATGAGAATGGAATACAGACCTTGACTGACCGTGGGTTGGCACATCGGGCGCTTACGGGTGTACACCCGGGCATTCAATTGGAAAGCTCAAGCCGGATATCCATATTAGGCAACAGCTTTGCCTTGAATGAAACAGGCCAGCCTTATCGATTCAAGGCTCAAAACAGGAATGTATGGTGCCTGCTCGATGTCGAGGACAGCTGTCGGTACAGCGGTGATCAGTATGATCCGAATGGCGAAGTATATGAGGGGTTAACGCCATTTGAAGATCCGAAGCTGATAACGGACAATGGCACGCACCGACATTATATCCGGGTCGAAGGAACGAGCAGCCATAACCGGATCGCTTATAATGATATTGGACCTAAGAAGGGTTTTGGCGCAGTCGTGATATATGATGGCGAAGGGCATAGCGGGCAGCATATATCGCAATACGATGTTATTGAATACAATTATTTTCACGGAATCGGTCCGCGGGTAACCAACGGGCTGGAGGCCATCAGGCTCGGTCTTTCCAGTACTTCCCTCTCCTCCGGATATATTACGATTCAGCATAATTTGTTCGACGGGTTTCATGGCGAAGACGAAGTAATATCGGTGAAGAGCAGTGACAATATCATACGGTATAACACGATTCGCAATTCATACGGCGGGATCGTGTCACGACACGGAAACCGCAACAGCTTCTACGGCAACCATCTCATCGGCGATGGGGTGACACCGGGCAGCAGCGGGTTCCGGATATACGGCAACGATCACAAAATCTATAACAATTACATGGAAGGTCTTACGGATAAAGTGATTCGCCTTGATGGCGGAACGCATGACGGCGGGCCGGAAGGCAGTACGAATCCGGTGGTGCGCTGGGGTGGAAGCCAGGAACAAACCGCGAGGCTGGGGGACCTGCCGGCCGAGCAAAGGACTGAACTTCTGCGCGGCCACTGGAGGCAGTACAACGTACAGATTTACAACAATACCATCGTGAATGTCGGCAACCAAACGACGACCTTCAATCTCGGCGGCAGAACCTATCAGCCCGTAGGGACTAAGATTTACAACAATTTGATATTCAGCCATGCAAGTACGATATTCCATGAAACCGATGCGGTTATTCAAGCACCCGATCAGGAGCGGGTGGAGTACAAGGGGAATAAACTCGAGGGGAATGCACCGATCTCGAACAATCCGATCGTGGACAGAGAGATGAACAAACAAGACCTTCGTTTGGTGCGCAGCAAGGACGGACTTATCCGGTTATCCATCTATAGCCCAGCCGTTGACGCTGCCCTGGCTCCTTATGCTGCAGCGGAGGACATGGATGGACAGCTTCGGTATATCCCGGACGTGGGTGCGGATGAGTATGCCTCAGGTAAACAGCGGTCCAATCCTCCGCTCACTGCCCGTGATGTCGGCCCGGACGCCTGGATAAAAAAATAAGGCACCGTGGGGCCCCATCATGTCTGCTACTCTACGACGCCTTTTGTGCGCATCCAGCACTATCATTCCGCCTTCATGCCGACTCTACGGACTTTCGATGTCACACGAAAATCAAAGGTTGTATGTTTATAAATTTCACTCCATTGGTCCGCGGTTTTGACATGGGTATTCCAATACGATGGTTTTCTGGCTCGTACCAATTCGCCGAATCCGAAAATATCGGATTCTTTTTTTTGCGTTTTTTGGATTAGTCCGAGCATGAGTTCTTTAACGGATCGTTCATTCTCCCGCGCGATTTCCTCAAGAATATGCGAGTTATTGAGCGGGAGGACTTCCGTATTTTTCTCTTCGACATTCACTTCCGTCACTGCCGTGATCGTAAAATGAGGAAGGCCGTTCTTGATGTCCACCTTGATTTCCGATTCCCGGTTCGTTGCATGAATGGTGACGACCTGAGAGTCGTCTCCAACATGGATGATTCCCCGATATCCTGCCGGACTGATTCCCTTGATGACCAAGTATCCGGCAATTTCAAAGGGTTTTGTCACGCCGACCAGTGTGGCGCCTTTGAAAAAAGCCATGCCGCTGATTTCCACGTTATCGCCCTTCATGATTTGGATGTAAGGCAGAAATCCTTCCTGGCCCTTCTTCGACGAATTGTTCCAGAAAGTTCCGATATAGTCGCTCGGGAACTTGCCATGTTTAACGGCATCGTCCAGCGTGGAGGACAAATACAATGCCGGGACGCGCTCCAGCTTCGGGGCAGCTTCCATCAGTTCTCTCGCTTTCCCTTTGGATACCATCAGCCAGGCCATACGGCGAACTTCCGCGTTTCGGTGGAGATAGTCGTTTAAATTCTCCATCCCCTTTCTGGCAAACTCTTCAGAAACGACGATGACGCGGAGATGTCCAAAAAACAATTTGCCTGATATTTGCTGCTGGAGATTCATCATCGCATCATCGACGGTATGTCCTACAACATCCAGTACCCACACGGTTTCTTGGGCGCCTTCTCCTGAAGCACCGCCTTCGCCGGGTCCGAGCGGTATTCTGCCGGGAAGAGCGATTTGAACGGATAACTGGATCATTTCTTGTTGCGGTGCGGGATATTTCCCTCGAAGATGAGAAATCTCATCTTCACGAATCTCGGCATCCTTGCCGGCCGTGTCGATTGATATACCTAGAACGACCGCTCGTTCCTCAATCTCCATCCGATCCCAGCAGCCTGTCAGAAGTGAGCAGAGGAGAAGAAGGATCATGAATTTTAGGTTAAAGCCGGCGTTTACTCTCTTACTCATTGAGATCCTCCTGAACTCAGACATCTAAACTCACACGAAGACTTTAACAAGGACGATAACCAGAAACCAAACCGTTACGATACTGATATTGATCCAACCCAGCACAAGGGATACTTTTTTTTCCTTGGTCATGTTCGATTGTCTGTACTTATTCATGTCGATGATCAGATTGAACAAGCCGCAGAAGAGCCAGATCAGAATGGCAACATCCAAATAACCGCTGTAAATTTCCCCGATCATTTGGCTGCACCTCTTACTTTGCGCAGGATGGCGATGATCAGCAGGATTCCGGGATACGCGATAGTAATCAGCAGTCCATATTTGGATATCATGCTGTTCACTTCATTCAATTGAATCAAGCTTTGGGGCAGCATGGCCAATACGAACAGAAAGGGGAGGATGAAGAAGGACAACATCCCATGGTCCGCTAACCGGAATAGCTTGCTTATCGAGTAGACCGTAAAGTAGTAACAAGAGAACAAGGATGTAAATACAGCCGTTACCCAAACGGCTAAAAAGACTGCATCCAAACGTTCCAGTACATTGGCAGGCAATGAAGTTGCCTTGGCAAGCTCCAGTGTCGGCCATAACAGCTTTTTGGTTTCCTCGGCTCCAAACACGCCCACCGTTGCAGCCACGATCAAAATATACAAAGCGCCGGTTACCACCATGGCCCATAGGCTGGACCGCATCGCTCTTTCAGGTTTGCACATGGCCGGAATGACCATCATCATAATAAAATAGCCTTGGAACACGGTGGAGAGCGTAATAATGCCTGCCGGTATGCCTCCGGGTTCATTCCCCCATACAGGGAGAACATTGACCAAGTCCGCATTTTTTAACGAAAGGGCGACGATCAAAAGCGCAGGTATCAGAATAAAGGGGCTGTAAAATAAGTGGATATACGCAAAGGTCATAATATTCCGGCGAGAAGAAAATGCAGCCAGCAGAAGCATGACCAGTACGGTAATCTCCAGCGGTGTATTCTTCAGGACGGCCGTAACGACAACCTCGCCGAATTCTCTGGCGACCAGAGAGGTCAAAACCGCAAAAAACGCAATCGAGACCAAGCTTGCGATTCGACCGAACCACTTACCGATGATAACTTCGCTGTACTCCACGTACGAGTCGTTCGGAAACCGCATGCCGAGCCGGGTCATGAAGAAAAGTCCGACAAACGCCAGCAGCATTCCCAAAAAAGTAACGAGCGGAGCCCCGGCATCCGCAGCCTTGACCGCAGACAAAGGGAGTGCAAGAACGCCTACTCCCACGATGGTGCTGATCGTAATGGCAGAGGCCTGCAGAACCGTGATTTGGCGCTGTTCATTCATGGTTATCGACCTTTCTCGTCATTAGGTTGGACGGGATTCATGATATTGGTTGAGGAATGATCCACCTGCTCCTTCATTTGATCACCGAGCCTTGACGTGTTCAGCGGATGGAGAAAGGAAGGCCTGTCCTTCATCTTCCACAGCGGTCCGCGAGTCAGAAGATCCCGCATGCCTTGAAAGTTGCCGGGAACGAATGGGCTTAGATACGGAACCCCGAACGATTTAAGCGACAAAAGATGATTGGCAATCAGAATGATGCCGACCATGACGCCGTACAAGCCGAAGATCCCGGCTAATATGATCAACGGAAAACGCAGCAGACGGAGCGCAAGCGCCGCGTTGTAGGCCGGCGTTGCGAAAGATCCGATGGTCGTTAATGCAATGATGACGATGGTAATCGGACTAGCGAACCCGGCAGATACCGCGGCTTGCCCGATGACGAGCACGCCGACAATGGATAAAGCGCCGCCCACCTGCTGCGGCAACCGGATCGTGGCTTCCCGCAAAACCTCCATCGAAATTTCAATAACGAGCACTTCGACCATCGCCGGAAAAGGGACGCCTGCACGTCCGCCTGCGACGGCGACCGCAAACTCCGTGGGAATCAGCTCAGGATTAAAGGAGATGATCGCCACATACAACGAGGGAAAAACCAAGGAAAATACCAAAGCCACCAGACGGGACAGCCGGATCGCACTCATCAATAGAAATCGTTCGGTATAATCTTCCACTGTTTGATAGAACTGGCTGAATACGGTTGGAGCGATCAAGGCCAGCGGGGAACCGTCGACCAGAATGGCCACTCGGCCTTCCAGCAGATTTGCCACGACTTTGTCGGGCCGCTCCGTATACTGGATTTGCGGAAACGGAGACCAATGATTGTCTTCGATAAACTGTTCCAGATACCCCGAATCCAGCACGGCATCGATTTCAATGGCGTCCAGGCGCTTATTCACTTCTTTAACGATTCCGGGATTGGTGATGCCATCCATGTAACAGACCGCAACCTTGGATTTCGTTTTCGTTCCGATCTCCATGGATTTCACGCGGAAATCCGGTGTTTGCAGCCGGTAACGGAGCAGGGAAATGTTGGTGCCGAGCGTCTCGATGAATCCTTCCCGGGCCCCGCGGATCACCTGTTCCGTCGCCGGCTGTTCTATCGAACGCTGCGTTATTTTTCGTGTATCAATGATAATGGCCTCGTCCAGCCCTTCGATCGCTACGACAGACTGTCCCCTAAGAAGATTGTCGGTGAGCACGGAGATTTTTCGTTCCGAGTATCCTTCGCTGTGATAAAGCGTATCCTTCATCAAAGTGTCCATCAACGCATGGCGAGGGAGGTCCGAAACATCGAGATGGCGAGGGCCATATTTAAGTGGTCTTAATAAAGTATTATTAATGACGGCGTGATCCGTCATATCGGAGAAATAAAACAACACGGCCGGATGCTGCCCGAACACATGGAAGGGATGTATCATAAAATCGTCGTTATCGCCCAGAATTTTCTTGATTTCGGAAGTGGTCTCTTCTAAGCTCTCCGATACGTTCCGGCCCTCTGAACTCGCATCATTTGAATGGGAAGAGACTTCGATTTGGGATTCGTTCGAACCCGACCATGTAGAAAATGGCATTGTTGCTTACACCTCTCTTGTTTCAACGGTGGTCCGTAGCAGTTGGATAGTTTGATTAAGTATTTCCTCTGTTTGTTATTTTTATCAAAGGAATCCATCTAATGTATTGTATTTAATATATGAATGCGATATATTGCATATAACAAACCTGAAGAGTAAGGATGATAAACCATGCCTGTTCCTAAGAATTATGTCTCTCCCGTACGGATGACCGCAAAGGAAAGAGCCTTCTCCCAAATTCAACGGTGGATTATCGATGGCACCCTTCAACCCGGCGAGAAATTGCTCGACGCCGAATTGGCGGAATCGCTTGGCGTAAGCCGAACGCCCATCCGGGAAGCTTTTCAACTGCTTGAAGTACAAGGACTCGTGTCCACGCACCCCGGGAAAGAAACAAAAGTTACGGCCATTGAGAGGGAAGATATCTTTAAGATGTATTCGACCATGGCCGCTCTTCAAGCCTTGGCCGCCGAAGTGACCGCTACCATCATTGTTCCGGAGCAGATCCAGCAATTGCGGGCGATGAATCTGGATTTTGAAAGTGCCATGAAGAGCGGGCAAGCTTATCAAGCCATGGAGTTGGATGAACAGTTTCATAATTTCATCGTGGAGTTGTCAGATAATCCTTATGTCGCTGCATACAGTGCCTCGCTTCAGATGCATATCCGACGGTTTAAGTACGTGTTCTTAAAACAGCCGATTGCTGCCACACAGGCTTCAGTCGATGAGCATGCCTCGATCATCAGCGCTTTCGAGCAGAAGGACCGTGATCGGGCGCAAGCTATGATGAAACAAAACTTCATGCGTCCCATGCAGGAACTACACGGGTTACTCTAAATAGAGGGGGAAGAGGAAGGATGACAGACAAAAAAGATTTACGCATTCGCAGTAAGGTAATCAGTGAGGGCGTCAACCGGGTACCGAACAGGGCGATGCTGCGGGCTGTTGGTTTCACGGATGCGGATTTTAAGAAACCGATGATTGGCGTAGCCAGCACTTGGAGCGAAGTGACCCCTTGTAATATGCATATCGACAAGCTAGCCATAGAGGCCAAGCAAGGGGTACGCAATCATGGCGGCGCTCCGCTTATTTTCAACACGATCACGGTTTCGGATGGCATTTCAATGGGACACGGCGGCATGCTGTTCTCCCTGCCCAGCCGAGAAGCCATCGCAGATTCGATTGAGATCGTGACGGGGGCCGAACGTTTCGATGGTCTGGTGGCGATCGGCGGTTGCGACAAGAATACGCCCGCCTGCCTGATGGCAATCGGACGGATGAATCTTCCTGCGGTTTATGTTTACGGCGGTACGATACAGCCCGGGAAGCTCGATGGCAAGAACGTGGATATCGTCACGGCTTTTGAAGCGGTCGGGCAATATCATGACGGAAAAATGACGGAGGAGCAGTTACATAAGGTGGAATGCAGCGTCTGCCCGGGACCGGGCTCTTGCGGGGGCATGTATACAGCCAATACGATGGCCGCTGCGGCAGAAGCCATGGGGATGAGCCTGCCCGGTTCCTCTTCCACTCCGGCTATTTCACCAGACAAAGCAGCGGAATGCGCTGCGGCTGGAAGGCAGGTCATCTCCTTGTTGGAGCAAGAAATCTATCCTAGGGACATCATGACCAAAAAAGCATTTGAGAATGCGATAACCGTCGTCATGGCTTTGGGCGGTTCAACCAACGCGTTCCTGCATTTGCTTGCCATCGCTCATTCGGTTGGCGTAGATTTGACGTTAGACGACTTCGAGCGAATCCGTTTGCGAGTTCCCCACCTTGCAGACCTGAAGCCAAGCGGACGACATGCTATGCAGGACTTAAACGAAGTCGGCGGTGTACCGGGCGTCATGAAATTATTGCTCGCCGAGGGGCTTCTGCATGGCGATTGTCTGACGGTCACAGGCAAATCATTGGCAGAGAATCTGGCGGAAGCTGCGCCGTTAGAGGGCAGCCAGGAAATCATTCGCCCCATCGATAAGCCGCTGAAGCCGAACGGGCCATTGGTTGTATTAAGAGGCAATCTCGCGCCAGAAGGTGCGGTTGCCAAAATGTCGGGTATGAAGAAGCTGCGTTTTGTCGGACCTGCCAAGGTGTATGACAGCGAGGAGGATGCAACCAAAGCGATCGTGAGAGATGAAATATGCAAGGGCGACGTGTTAGTCATTCGTTATTGCGGTCCTAAGGGCGGCCCGGGTATGCCGGAGATGCTGTCGGTCACGGCACTCATTGTAGGCAAGGGTCTCGGCGGAGAGGTTCCGCTGATTACCGACGGCAGGTTCTCTGGCGGCTCGCATGGGTTCGTTGTCGGTCACGTTGCGCCTGAAGCACAGGTAGGTGGGCCGATCGCGCTGCTGAGGAATGGAGACATGATCACGATCGACAGCGAAACGCAAGAAATGACGTTCGACGTATCGGATTCCGAATTGGCTGCAAGGGCACAAGCATGGCAGCAGCCTCCACTCAAAGTTTCCACGGGCGTATTGTACAAATATGCAAAATTAGTGTCCTCAGCATCGAGAGGCGCGGTTACCGACTCTGCAGAATAAGTGGAATGTCCAGCCCGAAATCTGGCTTATGGTAAAACAAGCTCTTGCGGTTCGCAAGAGCTTGTTTTGATATGAGTGGACCAGTGGCCCATTATCGCAAATGGCTGCTATTGATTTATGAGTTTTCCTTACCTGATATCAACACGCTGTTGTGTTTGGACAAAAAGACATCATAATGCTAACAAAAAAGCATGCGAAGACTAAAAATGAATGCTCGGGTATGTTATGATTTTTAAACTATTATAATGCAAGCGTTATCAATCGGTTGTACATATCCATTTATACGGTCCAGTTGATCCTGTTCTTTACATTCCATGCCAAGAAGGAGCAGACGATATTGGGAACATTCAAATCCAAAATACTCATATACAGCTTGCTGCTGGGATCCTTTCCGACGATTCTTATCGGATTCTTCTCTTATTTCATCGCCGCCAAAGATGTGGAGGAGAAGGTGAACGAGGGCAATATGCATCTGCTGAACCAGACTCGGATGAGGGTGGAGCAGGTGCTCGATTCCATGCAAAGAACCGCCTTGCAGTTTGAGAACTCCTCGCTGCTGAAGTCCGTGATGGACAGCAAGTTAAGCGGACAGGATTTTATCAAGGTCCGGGAACTGACGAAGGAAATGTTCAACCTGCAGACGCAGACCATTTTAAACCAGGTGTACGTCGTCAATCTAAAACATGAATGGGTCGTGGATTTAAACTCACTCAAACCGCTGGAGGGCGTGAACAGAGCCGAATTCGACCGGTATCTGGATACCCATGAAAGCATATTCTGGGCAGCGGGATCTGGGGAAATCTCGCAGACCGCGAATCCTGTGGAGACGGATCACTGGAACAGTGCCGAACAAACGGCGACAACCCTTCGGCTGGTACACAAATTACCGCTTCTGTCGAAGAGCGCCGCTCCGTCCGGCATTCTGATTCTGCAAATCACCGCCAAAGATATCCGGAGCATGCTGGAACCCGTCAATTTGCGGGCCAGCCAATATATCCTGAACGAGCAGGGAGAAGCGTTCCTGTCGCCAATTCAGGATCGGGAGGCTTACCGCTCGATCAACGGAGAGGTCTTCGCAAGGATTGGGCAGTCCGGTGAACCCCAAGGCGCATTTCACGCAGAGAGCGAAGGCAATAAGGTGAGCGTGCTGTACGCCAAATCGGATTATAACGGCTGGACCTATGTATCCGTCGTATCGCTGGATAAAGTGACCGATCAGACGGGAAAGATTGCGCTGATTACAGCCGCAGCCTGTTTCGGGATTATTGTGACCGTGCTGATCGCTTCCTGGTTTGGCAGCCGCAGGATGTATTCGCCAATCCGCAAACTCCACGAGTTCGCGACGAACGTTCAGCCGCAGCAGACCGATGACTACCGGAAAGATGAGTTTGAGTCCATCCGGGAGAGCTTGACCTCCCTTGCCGTTTCAAGAAACGAGCTGGACAAACAGATGAAATCCCAGACGGTGCATCTACGGGAATTCTATGTCCTGAAGCTGTTTACCGAGCAGATGTCCGGAGCCGATGACCAATACGCTTCCGAACGCTACGGGTTTCCAACGGGCTGGGGAAGTCTCGGCGTGCTGCAGCTTGAGTTGGATAACCTTCAACAATCGCGGTTTCAGGAACAGGACCGGGAGCTTCTTCTGTTTGCGGTCAGCAATATCGTGTCGGAAGCCTTGCCCGTAGAGGCGCGTTTCAGTCCGATCGTGCTGAATCATTCCCAGGTAACGCTGTTAACCAGTAAAGAGGAGAGTGCCGAAGCTGGTCTAGCTATGTTCTATGAGACCGCTCAGCATATCAAAGCCAAGGTTCATGAATACCTCGGGCTCGAATGCAGCATCGGCATCAGCCACCCGTTTAAGCGGTTGTCCGATGCGAAGCGTGCCTACAAAGAAAGCAGTGCGGCACTCAAACTGCGATTTATTCTCGGGTCGAATATCATCGTGCGTTATGCCGATATTGAGGATCAAGGCAATACTGAGAAGACGGTATACACGAAATTAAGGCTGATCGAGGATCAGATGATGCTTGCCATGGAAGAACGACAGCTTGAACAGGTGGAGCAGCTGTTTCAGCGTTATTTGGATAAATTGCTGTGCAAGGACGGGTTTCATCAAGAGCATCATTTATTGCTGCTGCAGCTGGCGTCCAGGACCGTTGGCATAGCCCAGGAGCAAGGACTGTCGATGCAGCAAGTATGGAATGGCGAAGAGGAGCTGAAGCATCTGTTCAGGCTGCAGACACGAACCGAAATTGCGAGCTGGTTCCACTCCAGGTTGTTTAAGCCTGTAATCGGAATTTTGGAAGATATGGCCGATAAACAGTTCGTGAACATCACCCGCCGAATCGTCGATATCGTGCAGGAGCAGTTCGGTCAAGATATTTCGCTCGACTATTGCGCGGCGGTCATGAATTTTAATCCGGCTTATATCAGCCGTGTATTTAAGAAAGAAATGGGCGTCTCCTTCAGTGAATACATAAGCGAGTACCGAATGAATATCGCCAAAAATCTACTGGCCACGACCGAGATGAAGGTCTCGGAAATCGGCAGGAAAGTGAGCTACACGAATATTAGCGCCTTTATCCGTACGTTCCGTCGTACGTTTGGGTTAACTCCCGGCCAGTATCGGGAGCAGCTCAACAGTGAAGAAGGGAAGGGATGATTAGCACCTCCATTCAAAGATGTAGACACAACCGGCATGATGGATCGGGCTCATCTTATGATGAAATCATCATATCAATCCAAGAAAGCTGTTCCAGCCGTAGCATGTTTTACGGTGATGGAGCAGCTTTTTTGCTCCAATAAACGCTCGAGCGGGGTTACGGAAATCGCTGCACGAATCAATCAGTGTGCTGCTAACGTACGGCGCGAAGAACCAACTAAGACTGTATGTCATCAGCGGCACGCTATAGGTAGAATACGGCATATGCGACGGAAAACCGTGATATCTTACCTTCCTTGCAGGACAGGCATTTATCGAAGGTTGGTGCTTGAAGTCATGAACGGAGTATAGCCTTACACGAATTTCGTGACGGATAATATAAACATGAAAACGCATACAATCAGGCAACAAGAACGATGTTCAAACAGGCAATGCCGATGCTTCCAAAGCGAGTTTTGATCGCAGCTGATTCAGGAAGTAACGCTCACAAAACTTTGAGGAGAGGTGCTATGAAATCTAATCAAACTCCGGCTGCGGCAGGCCCGCAAGTAAAAAGGGAACTGAGTCTGGAGAAAAGAAGACTATTACTGAGGGACCTGGTCAGGGACAGGTGGATGTATCTGATGCTGCTGCCCGGTGTGCTGTATTTTATCGTATTTAAATATGTTCCGATGTACGGGGTGACGATGGCTTTTCAGGATTACAAGCCGCATACCGGATTCTTTGGCAGCCCGTGGGTCGGGTTCAAGCATTTCGAGCGCTTTTTCAGTGAGCCGCAGTTTTGGATGCTCTTTCGAAACACCATTATTTTAGCGTTATATAATCTGATCTTTTTCTTTCCGCTGCCGATTATATTGGCGCTCATGCTGAATGAGTTAAGGCGGGAACGCTTCAAACGATTTGTACAAACGTTGATCTATATTCCGCATTTTGTATCCTGGGTTGTCGTTGTAGGTATTTTCTATATTCTGTTTACGACCGAGAACGGCCTTCTCAATGAGATCATTTACCAGATAACGGGCGAGAAAATCGCATTCTTGCTGGAGAAGGATTGGTTTCGGACGATGATTGTTTCCCAGTCGATCTGGAAGGAAGTGGGCTGGGGCACCGTGATCTTTCTTGCCGCCCTTGCAGGCGTTGATCTGCAGCAGTATGAGGCCGCGCGGATCGACGGAGCCGGACGCTGGCGCCAGCTGTGGCATATCACGCTGCCGGCCATCCGAAGCACGATCATCATTTTGCTTATTCTTCGTTTAGGCAACTTCCTGGACTCGGGCTTCGAGCAAATCTTCCTCATGATCACGCCGACGAATCGGGAAGTGAGTGAAGTATTCGACACGTACGTGTACACCAAAGGGATGACGCAGGCCCAGTACAGTTACAGTGCCGCAGTCGGCCTGTTTAAATCCTTTGTCGGATTGATTCTGGTTCTCGGATCAAACTGGATGGCCAAGCGATTCGGGGAAGAAGGCGTGTACTAGGACCATGCTGCGGATGCATTTTTTCGAAGATGACAGGAGGGAATACAAGTGCGTCAAGATCAAACCTGGGGCAATCGCCTGTTTGATATCATTAACCATTCGGTATTATTCATCGTTGCGATCGTGTGTGTCCTGCCATTCGTGTATGTGCTGGCGGTATCCTTTGCCAGTCCGGCGGAAGTCGCCAAAGGCGGGTTGATTCTATGGCCCAAAGAATGGTCGCTCGTATCGTATCAATATATTTTCTCGTCGGATACACTGCCGCGAAGCTTGCTCGTGTCGATCTATATAACGGTTGTAGGAACGCTGATCAACCTGGCGTTTACGTCGCTGATGGCTTATCCGTTGTCCAAGCCTCATCTCCGGGGGAGAAATCCCATCCTTCTCGGTGTATTGATCACGATGCTCTTTAGCGGTGGCATGATTCCAACGTACTTTGTCGTGAACGGATTGAATCTGACCAACACGTTATGGTCTTTGATGATCCCCAGTGCCATCAGTGCGTTTAACCTGATCGTGCTGAAGAACTTCTTCCAGCAGATTCCCGACGGACTGGAGGATTCCGCCAAAATCGACGGCTGTAACGACCTGGGAGTCCTGATACGGATCGTGCTTCCCTTGTCCCTTCCGGCCATGGCGACATTTGGTTTGTTTTATGCGGTTGCTCACTGGAACACGTTTTTCAATGCGATTCTGTACATCAATGATAACGAGAAGTGGCCGATTCAGGTCCTGCTAAGGGAAATCGTGATTTTGGCACAGAGCCGGGTGGGGGATTCCAGCTTTGACGAAATGGACGTGCAGCCTTTAACGATCCGTATGGCGGTCATCGTCTTTGCCACCGTGCCGATTCTGCTCGTGTATCCTTTTCTGCAGAAGCATTTTGCTAAGGGCGTTATGCTGGGCTCTGTGAAAGGTTAATCGGTTCGAGGCGCCTTCTTCCCAAAGAGGGGTTTCTTATAGAATAAATATGATGGAGGGGTAATGATGAAGAAAAGATGGATGACAACCGTGATGGCGATGCTGGCGGGGATGATGGTTGTAACGGCTTGCGGAGACAAGAGCGACGGGAGCGGGGTTAATGGCGACGGACCTTATCCGCTCACCCTGGTGGTGAACCAGGTGGGAGAAATACCTGACCCGAACAATCCGATGGAGGAAAAAATACGCGAATACACGAACACGGACCTGCGGATTCAGTGGATACCTTACTCCGCATATGACGAGAAGGTTAACGTCATGGTCGCTTCCAATGAGCTTCCGAAGCTGATCAAGCTGAACTATACGCCAACAACCATCAGCTCGCTCGAAGCCGATCTGTTCTGGGATATCACAACCCATTTGAAAAATTACCCGAATTTGGCCGCACAGCCGCAACCCTATTACGATAATATCAGCGTGAACGGCAAAGTATACGGGATCCCTCTGTTCCGGGACATGGGCCGGGCGATCGTCAGCTACCGCAAGGACTGGCTCGATGCAGCCGGCTTGAAGGAGCCGGTGACCCTGGACGATTGGTATGAAATTATCCGGTACAGTACGGAAGAGGATCCCGATGGCAACGGAAAAAGGGACACTTACGGAATGATGCTGGACAAAGGTTATAACCAGGGTACGGCATCAACATTGACCCGGCTTGCCGTTTCCCAAGGCGCACCTAATAAATGGGGCATTGACGAGCAGGGCAATTTCTATCCGGAGTTCGAATCCGAGCAGTTCTTCGAGGTTATGAAGCTGTTCAGAAGATTGTATGAAGAGAAGCTCATCAATCAGGATTTCGCCGTGGTGGATTCCTCCGAGCTCAATAAGGTGTATGAATCGGGCCGCGCGAATATCCGGATCTCCGGCGGTAACGGCCAATCGCTGCAAACCAAGCTGGAGAAGGTCGTTCCGGAAGCGGTTGTCGACGTATCGGCGCTGAAAGGACCTGAAGGCGTTCGGGTTCCGGGGGAAAGCGGTAATACCGGCTTTCTGGCGATCCCGAAATCGACGGTCAAGTCTGAAGAAGAGCTGGCTAAAGTGCTGACCTTCGTTGACAAGCTGCTGGATCCGGAGATGGTTAATGTCATTAATAAAGGTATCGAAGGCGTCCATTACGAAGTCGAAGGCGATTATACCGTAACGATCGATGCGGATAAGGACGCTCAGGAGGTCAAGCCTTATCGCGATACGTTTCCGCAACGGGGAGATTTGTACAACATGGAGAAGAAACCGAAAGGAACGGAGCTGTTCAACAAAAATAAACAAATCGTGTACGAGAACGAGAACTATATTGTGCCGAATCCGGCGCTTACCTTGAAATCCAATACGTATAATGAACGCGGCGGCGAGCTGGAGCAGATCATCACCGATGCGCAAACCAAGTTTATTATGGGACAGATTGACGAGGCCGGCTGGAAGGCCGAAGTGGAGAGATGGAGAAAGAGCGGCGGCGATCAAATGGCTGCGGAATATAAAGAGTCCTACAAGTATCAAGAATAGCGATCATTATTTATGATAATGAGAGACAAGGCGGGCAAGGAAAAGGAAGTACCATTGGCGTACTTGTCTGCTTTGTCTCTCGGTGCTTTATTAGGCGAATGAAAGAATGAAATATGAATCTGAGAGCAACAGCGATCGATGAACATTTCGCACGGCTGTCCTATATTCAAATCAGTCATTCAACTTATAAGAAACGGCAAATGTGGAGCATGGTTCATGGAGCATCGATTATCGTTCCGATGAGCACGAGGTCCAAATGATTCGTTCTGAGCGCCCCTGCCGGCTTGATTTGCAGCACAAGACCATCGCGGTCGAAACGGCAGGTCAGGATAAACATCTGCTGCACCTCCAGCAGTTGAATCTGGATCAAGCAAGTCGACGAGTCTGCCCATACGGCACCACAGGCGGAGGGAAGGCCATAAAAGGGATCAGGACCGATATCCCAATCATTCATGGAGCATAAAACCCCGGGACGACCGGTTTCATGTACGAAGATGAGCTCACATTGTTGCTCACTGAACGTAAAGCGACAAGCCAACCATCCCGGCTCGTTAGGTGAGAGGCGATAATGCCGCCCAGAGACCTCCGCGGCTGCTGTGGAAGTGGAGCTTCCCTTCGGCAGATGGAGCTTCAAAGCGCTCAGCCGCTGCTGCATCCGTTGATAACCGGCATCATCATGGGGGCAGAACGCCTCCATGGAAGGAACCAGATGCGTCCAAACGCTATCCAGTATCCCTTGGTGCTCGTCCCGGTTCAACATGGTGTTGGCCGTTGAGACGAAAACGGCATCTTGGTCAGGCATGACGAGGATGAATTGTCCGCCCGCGCCGAAGGCGCAGTAGGCTTGACGCCTGGCCCGCCAGAACTGGTATCCGTACCCGCTTCGACCTTCCAGCAGAATTCCGGCACTGGAGTTATCGACCGCTTTGGATGTGCTCTGTTCTACCCAGCCCTCCGGCAGAATCCGGATTCCGTTCCAGAATCCGTCCTGCAGATACAGCTGGCCGAACCTGGCCATATCCTCGGGCGTGCAATAAGCTCCGCTGCCGCCCTGGTTAATGCCGAGCGGACAGGTCTCCCATTCGATATCCTGCATCCCGAGGGGCTGGAACAAGCGTGTTTCGAGATATTCGTGCACGGTGGTTCCCGTGACTCGTTGAAGGATGGCACACAGCGTATGCGTACCCGTCGTATCGTAAGCAAAGACGGTACCCGGGGGATGGCTTGGAGGCGTATGAAGATATTCGAATACGATATCCCGGGCCTCCTTATTGGTGGATTTCCGGTGAACGGTTTGCATGCTCAGCAGATGCCGGATGGTCATGCTGGCCGTATACGGGTGTACGGCCTCCGGCTGCTTATCCGGAAAAAATGCAATGACCTTGTCCTCCAGGGAGATTAGCCCTTCTCCAATGGCGATACCGATGGCTGCAGAAGTCAGGCTTTTGCTGACGGAGAATATCGGATGCCTTGCATCCTTCCGAAAAGGGTAGTAGTGGCCTTCAGCAGCCACTTTGCCATGCCGGAGCAGCATAAAGCTGTGCAGGTTCATATTCCTTTCCGTCATATCCTCCATAAAGCGGAGGATGGCTGATGGAGGAATACCCACCTCCTCGGGACGGACTCGTGCCAGTGCAGTCATCATCATCAACCTTTCGTCAGCTTAGATGAACCTGGTGCGTAAGGCGGACACCAACCGTCTTGCCCACTGAGCACTTGTTCAATCGTAAATCGTTTAGCCTCGGCTTCGGTAAGGTCCCTAGACCACGAAACCCTCAGGGAAGGAGCTGCTCCGGGGCCGCGGCTGTTGTATTCGGCATAACGGGATGTCTGCTCGCGATCCGGCTGGTTCCAGTTATGCCAGCCTTGCGGATGAACCGAGCCGTCCATCTCGCATCGGATGAACACCACATTGGCGTAATCGCGCCACGGCCGGCCGAGGTATACGTTCTCAACGCCGGGTGCCCCCGATATAGTACAGTCCAGAAAGACATAGCCGAACTCCGCTTCCTTCGGCGTATTGGCTGCGGTCAGGTAACCGCCGGACCGCTTGCAGCGGATCATGCACCGGTCGAATACGGCCGCTGCCGGCCCAAATATAAAATCGACATCTCCTTCGATAAAGCATTCGGCAAAGTAATGACGTCCGCCGGATACATAGAGCGTATCTTGATCGCCTTCGAGCCTTACATGCTGAAAGGATACCCGGTCGGCATCGATAAAGGCGGCGACAGCCTGGCCCGTTCCAGGTCCGGAATCGTTGCGGACGGTCAATTGTTCGGCGCTGAAATCGTCGGCGTAGACATACAAGCTTCCACTGCGAAAGGTGCCAAGGGGCTGCCCATCTTCCCACAGGGTGTGGGCGTTATCCGAATAGGTAAGAATCGTCTCTTCGGCTCCTTCGCCGATCATGCGAATAGCTGGCTTCGATGAAGGGATCGTGATTTTCTCGCGATACACACCCTTTTTGATTTCGAGGATGACAAGGGAATCGGCCTGCTCGGGAATCGAGTCAACAGCGGACTGTACCGTCACGAAGTCGCCTTGTCCGCTGGGATCTACCGTGATTTTCATCGATGAACACGCTCCTTCTATGGATTTTTCATCCATGTTATCGAATTGCAGGCTCCAATAATAACACCTCCGATGTTTAAATGGGTTCATTCTTTGCCTTTTATGCCGAATTTATAAAAATGGCAGCTTATTCTGCTTGTCTTCTTGAACGAAAGCTGATTGGGAAATAGAGCATAAAAAGCAAAATATGCGGGAAATTCGGCATCGAATCCGGAATTTTAATGATTTACGTTTCTTTATAATTAGTTTGTGATTGAAACTTCCAAGGATATTGAGGTGAGGCGGTTTTGAAACAAGAGAGCAGATGGTCCGTCCTTACGGCGGATACCATTCTCAGTCAAGCGGACAGCGAGGGACTTCACTCTGAAATTGCCCGACGGTGGGCGTATGTACCTGGGATGATGCTCATGGCGATCGCCCGCACAGGGGATTGTTATAGCAAGGATGCTTATATTGATTTCATGAAAAGGCATATGGATCTTTTTGTTCAAGCGGATGGGGACATTCGGGGATATCGCATCGAAGAATATAATCTGGACCAGATCAACCAGGGGAAAAATTTATTTGCTCTGAGCGCCAGATTTCATGACTCTCGATATGAAAAGGCTTCACACACGCTTGCCGCCCAGCTGATCGGCCAGCCCAGGACGACGGACGGCGGGTTCTGGCACAAGAAAGTTTACCCGTTTCAGATGTGGCTGGATGGGCTCTATATGTCTTCGCCATTTCTGGCGCAATATGCTATAACCTACAACCGACCTGAATGGTTCGACGAGGTAGCCCATCAGCTTCTGCTGGTGGAGCGAAGAACCCGGGATCGCAAAACGGGGCTCTTGTATCACGGATGGGATGAAGCGAAGGAACAGGTATGGGCCGATCCGGAAAGCGGCCGTTCCCCGCATTATTGGAGCAGGGCCTTAGGCTGGTATGCAATGGCGCTGGTGGACAGTCTCGAGTATTTCCCGGTGGATCATCCGAAGCGCGGTACGATCATGGGCATATTCGAACGGTTAAGCCGGGCGCTGGGACGGTATCAGGAGAAAGAGAGCGGGCTGTGGTTCCAGGTGCTCGATCAAGGCTTCCGGGAAGGCAATTATCTCGAAACCTCCGGCTCCTCGATGTTTATTTATGCATTGGCCAAGGGAGTGCGGCTCCAATACCTGGAACAGCCTTCAAGATCCATTGCGGAAAGGGCTTACGAAGGTTTGGTACAGCGGTTTGTCGAGGTTAACGATACCGGCGTGCATCTACATTCCATATGCCATGGAGCGGGGCTCAGCGATGACCGCAACGGCTCTTACGAATATTACATCAGCGAGAAAGTGGTGTCGGACGCCCAGATCGGCGTCGCGCCTTTCATCCTTGCAAGTCTGGAAATGGAGCGGTTAGAAGATTCAAGGGTAGGAGGTTCTTTATGATGCACTCATCATCAACAATGCAAGCATTACAGAACAAACCGTGGCCGTCGGATCAGGAAGACGGAACGTTCGTGAACCCGGTGCTTCATGCGGATTATTCGGATCCGGATGTGATCCGGGTAGGGGAAGATTTCTATATGACAGCCTCCAGCTTCGGCCATCTGCCGGGACTGCCGATTCTGCATTCGAAGGATTTAATTAACTGGAGGATCATGAATCATGTGCTGCCCCGGATGGAGCTGCCGGGCTATGACGTCCCGCAGCATGGGAACGGCGTCTGGGCTCCGGCCCTTCGATTCCATGACGGGAAGTACTGGGTGTTCTATGGGGATCCGGATGTCGGCATCTTGATGAGCACAGCTAGGGACCCGGCAGGCAGCTGGACGCCATTGCATCTGGTTCAAGAGGGAAAAGGCTTAATCGACCCGTGTCCGTTCTGGGACGATGACGGCCAGGCTTACCTGGTTCACGCGTTTGCCAAAAGCAGATGCGGCATCAAGCATCTATTACGAATGTGCCGGATGTCCCCGGATGGAAAACAGCTGCTGGATGAAGGTCAGATCGTCTTCGACGGGACCGAGCGCCATCCGACGATGGAGGGCCCGAAGCTGTATAAACGGAATGGCTACTATTATATCTTTGCTCCTGCCGGAGGAGTATCTACGGGTTGGCAGACCGTGCTTCGGTCTAACTCGGTCTTTGGCCCCTATGAGGACAAAATCGTGCTGCATCAAGGCGATAGCCCGATTAACGGTCCGCATCAAGGCGGCTGGGTGGAGCTGGCATCGGGCGAATCGTGGTTTATGCATTTTCAAGACAAGGGAGCTTACGGACGAATAACACATCTGCAGCCCATGCGCTGGGTGGATGATTGGCCGCAGATCGGGATCGACACGAATGGAGACGGGATCGGCGAACCGGTTCTGCGTTATCCGAAGCCAAATGTCCTTGGGGAGCATACGATTCAGGCTCCGGACGATTCGGACGAATTCGAAGGCGCAACGCTTGGCCTTCAGTGGCAATGGCAGGCCAATCCGAATCCGGACTGGTACGCATTCGAGAAGGAAAGCCATTTGCGATTATTCTCTTTTCCCGTGCCGGAGCACCGGCCTTCGCAAACGATCTACGATGCCCCTCACTTGCTGCTGCAGAAATTTCCGGCCGAAGAATTTCAAGCAGAAGCCAAACTGGATGGAACGTCACTGAGGCCCGGTGAACGGGCGGGTCTGATCATATTCGGACGAACCTTCGCCTATGCCGGCGTTCGGATGAAGACGGACGGATCCGGGATGGAGATTATTCGGTCCGAAGGGAATGAGATGGAGGAGAATGTCGTTTGGTCCGGCGGATGGAATGATGGAAAGATTACGATTCGGGTCACGGTACATCCTGGTGCGAAATGCCGCTTCGATTATGCCGCAGCTGACGATCGTTACATGCCGTGCGGGGAAGAGGATTTCGTAGCGGAAAAAGGTCACTGGGTCGGAGCCAAGGTTGGCTTGTTCGCGGTAAGTGAGGCGGATCATCCAGACAGAGGGTATGTGGATGTCGACTGGTTTAGGGTTGGAAGAGCAGAGATATAGAAACGGCGGGGCTGTCCCAAGACGAATGACTACTTTGGAGCAGCCCCGATTCTATCCGTGACGCTTGCGATACTGGAGAGGAGTCGTACCCGCTATTTTTTTGAAGGTTTTATTGAAGTGGGCAATATGCTCAAATCCGGCCTGCTCGGAGATGATTTGCACGGATTCCCGGCTGCTCACGAGCATTTTTTGGGCTTCGCGAATTCGTACCACCTGCACGTATTCACGAAAGTGAAAGCCTGTCAGCCTGGTGAATACCCTGCTGAGGTAAGAGGGACTGATGTAAAACTGCTTGGCGACCTGCTCCAGCGTAAGCTTTTCATGGAAATTCGATTTGATATATTGGGCAATTTCCGAAATTTTTTGATGCATCGGATGCTCGTATTCATGGGTTTGGGATTGCAGCGTGGTCTCGATCCGGTGGAGGCGGATAAGCAGCTCGTTCATCAGCGAGCGAACCAATGAGCTGTAGTGAGTCTGCTCCGATTGGCATTCAGCCAGCATGGAGTGCAGCAGCCGTTCGATTTCCGGCTGATGCTTCAGCGGAATACGAACGAGCCTGGACGTCCCATGATCGAGCAGATTGGCGACGCCGGCGTCCCCCTGTTCGATGAAGGCTCTGGAGAAGCCGATCAGCACCCGCTCGAAGGTCAGCTTATCGGAGCTTGCCGTCGAGTGCAGATCATGCGGGTTCACGATCATCAGATCCCCTTTTTTGACGGTGAACACGTTATCGTCCATGAAGTAAACTCGCTCCCCGTTGAGCAAGTAGTACAGCTCGAAGTAGGGATGCTCATGGGGGCGCGGCATGCTGCTGGAACCGTTTCGCGACATGTATTGGATGGAGAAATCATGATCTCCGATGTGGTATTTAGGCTGCAGCCGGTCAATCATTCCTCTCTAACTCCTTTGTTCGCATGGTGGGATTACGACCATCGATAGTGATCGTAGAAAATTATATATCATGCCTGCAGCCGATCTTCAAGGGTTTTGGCCGCAATCGCCCAACATTTTTAATAAGCGCTTACAAATTTTTGTAAGATCAGGAGGACAGAATGCCATTAACTTCAGAAACCTTGATATGGTTCGACCAGCCTGCCCAGAACTGGAACGAGGCTTTACCGATTGGGAACGGAAGACTTGGCGGCATGGTGTTTGGGTCCGTCATGCAGGAAAAAATCCAGTTTAACGAGGATTCGGTATGGTACGGAGGGCCGAGAGACCGCAACAATCCGGATGCGCTTTTGCATCTTCCCCTTATCCGCAAGCTGCTGTTCGAAGGGCGGCTGAAGGAAGCCCACCGGCTGTCGGAGACGGCTTTTTCCGGGACGCCGCGCAGCCAGAGGCCATATATGACGGCAGGCGATTTCTGCATTCAGGTCGATCATCCGCAAGGCGAGTTGTCCCACTATCGCAGGGAGCTGGATCTTGAAAAGGCGATCGCCGTGACGTCATACCAATACGGAGGCGTTACCTTCACCCGGGAAGTGTTTTGCAGCTATCCGGACCAGGTGATGGTCATCCGGCTTGAAGCCGATCGACCGGGTGCTCTGACCTTGACATCGCGATTTGAGCGGCAGAAAGGGAAGCACATGGATGCAGTCCATCGGGCTGGCACGGACACGGTGGTCATGACGAATGATTGCGGAGGGAAGGATGGGCTTACCTACAGCGCTGCTGCAAAAGCCATAGCTGTCGGCGGAACCGTACGCGTTGTCGGCGAGCACCTGCTGGTGGATCAGGCCGACGAAGTCGTCATTATTCTTGCCGCAGCCAGCACCTTTCGCGCGGACGATTCGAAATTGCGCTGTAATGAGCTGCTGGAACATGCAGCGAACCAGGGCTATGCCGCTTTGAAGAAGCATCATATCGCGGATTATCAGCCGTTGTTTGGGCGGGTAAGGCTGGACTTGGGAGCTACTGCGGATCGGGAGCACCATTTGGTGCCGACGCCAAAGCGGCTTGAGCGTGTCCGGGCGGGAGATGACGACGCAGGCCTGTACACGCTGTATTTTCACTTCGGAAGATATCTGCTTATTGCCTGCAGCCGCCCCGGATCGCTCCCGGCCAATCTCCAGGGGATCTGGAACGATTCCATGACTCCGCCCTGGGACAGCAAATTTACGATCAACATCAACACCCAGATGAATTACTGGCCGGCGGAAAGCTGCAATCTGCCCGAATGTCATGAACCGCTGTTTGAATTAATTGAACGCATGAAGGACAACGGGCGAGTAACGGCACGAAAAATGTACGGCTGCCGCGGATTCGTCGCCCATCATAACACCGATATTTGGGCTGACACCGCGCCCCAGGACATTTATCCACCGGCTACCCAATGGGTGATGGGCGCCGCATGGCTGACCCTTCATCTCTGGGAGCATTACAAATTCAATCCGAATCCGGATTTCTTGAGAAGAGCCTATGAGACCATGAAGGAAGCGGCTCTCTTCTTCACCGACTTTCTGGTGGAAAGTCCTGAAGGATACCTCGTGACGAATCCGTCCGTTTCGCCGGAGAACCGTTATTTGCTGCGGAATGGCGAATCCGGAACGCTCTGTTACGGACCGTCCATGGACACGCAAATCATATCGGAGCTGTTCAGTGCCTGCATCCAGGCAAGCCTGGAGCTGGACATCGACGAAAGTGCTCGCCAAGAATGGGCGGCCATCAAGGATCGTTTGCCGGAGATGAAGGTAGGAGGGCACGGGCAGCTGCAGGAATGGCTGGAGGATTACGAAGAGGCCGACCCCGGGCACCGGCACATCTCCCATCTGTTCGGTCTTCATCCCGGAACGACGATCAGTCCGGACTCGACGCCGGACTTGGCGGAAGCTGCCCGGGTTACGCTTCGGCGGCGTCTCGCTCACGGCGGGGGACATACCGGCTGGAGCCGGGCCTGGATCATCAACTTCTGGGCGCGGTTGTTGGACGGCGAACAGGCCTATGTTCATCTTAAGGAATTGCTGAGGCAATCGACGCTCCCCAATCTGTTCGACAATCATCCGCCGTTCCAAATCGACGGCAACTTCGGGGCTGCCGCGGGAGTCGCCGAAATGCTGATCCAGAGTCACCTGGATCACATCCGTCTGCTGCCGGCGCTGCCGGATGCCTGGCCTCAAGGGCGCGTAAAGGGACTTCGCGCCAGGGGAGGCTTCGAGGTAGATATCGATTGGAGAGACGGGAGCCTTGCGGAAGCGATGATCACTTCGGTAAGCGGTCAGAAGCTTCGTGTCCATGCGAAGCCATCCGTACGGGTCACGACCTCGGATGGAAGGGAGGTGCCGATGGAACGTCATGGCCATGTCATCGAAATGGCTACCGAAACAGGCGGAAGGTATTTTGTCCAACCGATATAAATGGACAATGCAATCTTACAATAACGGAGGTACGCATGATCAAGCTAACAGAAATAGCGATAAGCCCTGATTTGCCCTTGATCCCGGAACATACGGTAACAATTTCAGACTATGGCGCGGTAGGAAACGGTGTATATGACAATACCCGAGCATTTCATCAAGCGATCGAAGCCTGCGCAAAGGCAGGAGGCGGCACGGTGGTCATCCCTCCGGGGATATGGCGCACCGGTCCGATCAAGCTGCAGAGCCGGATTGAGCTTCACGCCTCAGCCGGTGCCCTCGTTGTGTTCAGCAAGTTTTTCGAAGATTATCCGCTCCTGATGTCCACGTATGAGGGCAGGCAGATGTTTCGCTGCCAGTCTCCGCTCGATGGCGAAGGGCTGGAGGATGTCGCGATCACCGGGAGCGGGATTTTTGACGGAAGCGGCGAAGCCTGGAGGCCCGTTAAGCAAGGGAAGCTGACGGAAAGCCAGTGGGAGCGCTTAATACAATCCGGCGGCGTCGTGGATGACCAGGGATTATGGTGGCCAACGCCCGCTGCTCGGGACGGTCAGGAGACCCTGGACCGTATCGAACAGACAGGCAGCGAGGAATCACAGGATTATGAGCCCGTCAGAGACTACTTGAGACCCAATCTGCTCAGCTTGAGAAACTGTAAGCGGATCCTGCTCAGCGGTCCCACCTTTCAAAACTCCGCAGCCTGGTGCCTGCATCCTTGGGCATCGGAGCAGATCACCATTCAAAACATTACCGTCCGCAATCCGTGGTATGCCCAGAACGGGGACGGTCTGGACATCGATTCGTGCAAATACGTAACCGTTGAAAACAGCTCGTTTGATGTAGGAGACGACGCGATCTGCCTGAAGTCCGGCAAAAATGAGGCCGGGCGCTTGTTGGGAAAGCCGAGCGAGCGAATCCGCATCCGGAACTGCACCGTTTATCACGGCCACGGCGGCATCGTGGTCGGCAGTGAAATGTCCGGAGGCATTAAGGATGTATACGTATCCGATTGCACTTTTATCGGCACCGATATCGGCATTCGCTTTAAAAGCTGCCGCGGGCGCGGCGGCGTTGTCGAGAACATCTTGATTGAACGAATTCGGATGCGGGATATCGACGGGGATGCCATCTCCTTCAATTTATATTACGAGGGGAAAGCCGGCTCCGGCGAATACCAAGAGGAAGTAATGCTGCCCGTTACCGAGGAAACCCCCGTGTTCCGGAACATTGTCATTCAGGATATCGTGTGCAGCGGCGCGCATACTGCGCTCCTCATCAACGGCCTGCCGGAGATGCCGGTGGAGAACTTGACGGTGAAGCGGTCCGCCATCACAAGTCGGGAAGGCATTGTATGCCGAAATGGACAAAACCTGAGCATTCAGGACATGGTCCTTCGCACTCAGGATAATCCGCTGCTTCTTTTTCACCAAAGCCGAAATGTTCAAGTGGCGAATGTCAGCGGAGAAGGCGGTGCGCTGGACGACCGCCAGTTGGTGGTGACTGGGGAACGGTCCAGCCAAATCGAATGCTCGGGGCTGAAGGCCGATAAGGCTAGGGGGATCGAGATCTCTTCTGAAGTGGAACCGGGGGAGGTCGTGATCAAGTAGCTTTCGGATTAAATATGGCTTAGAAAGGGGGTGATCGGATTATAACCGTTGTCAGAATCTCAAAATGATAAGGAGGTATGCAAATGAAAGCAGCAAAATGGTTGAAGCAAATGCTTGTCTTCACGATGCTGTTTACCGGTTTATCCGGCGGAGGTGCTTATGCTGAGGAAAATCCTGAATCCCCAGCCCCGGCAAATCCCCCGCAAACGCCTGCATTTCCGGGGGCCGAAGGCGGTGGGAAATATACGACCGGCGGCCGGGGCGGCGAAGTGTACGAGGTAACGACGCTTGCCGACTCGGGACCGGGGTCGCTTCGTGACGCTGTCAGCGCCGGTAACCGGACCGTCGTATTTAAAGTCGGCGGCGTGATTCAGCTGAAATCCCCACTGAAGATTCTCGGAGACAACCTGACGATTGCCGGTCAAACGGCGCCGGGCGATGGGATTACGGTTATCGGGCATCCAACGACCTTCGATGGAAACAACCTGATCATCCGTTACATGCGCTTCCGGCTGGGCGATATGAATGAAACGGAAGCAGACTCTTTTGGCGGACGGTACAAGAAAGACATTATCATTGACCACTCCTCGTTCAGCTGGTCCGTTGACGAAGTGCTCAGCCCTTACGGCAACGAAAATGTCACCGTGCAGTGGTCGATCATCGCCGACGCCATGCATATTAGCAGACACGTCAAAGGCAGACACGGGTACGGCGGGATATGGGGCGGAAAGAACACCAGCTTCCATCATAACTTGATCGCTCACAATTCCAGCCGCAACCCTGCGTTTGACAGCACGGCCGGCAACTCCCATGATTTCCGCAATAACGTGGTATACAATTGGGGTTTCTTTGCCTCGTACGGAGGCAAAGGCGCAGTTACCAATATCATCAACAATTATTACAAGCCGGGTCCGGAAACGGAAGTCGTTCGGTTTATGAATGCGGAGAGCACCGGAAGTTACTTTATCGACGGCAACGTCATGGACGGGTATCCGGAATATACGCAGGATAACTGGTCCGGCGTTCATAAATACCCAAATTACGTGATGCTGGAAACTCCCGCTTCCTTTGCCAATCCATTGCCGATCGAATCCGCCGAAGAGGCTTATGAAGCGGTCATGCAAAGCGCCGGAGCCACCCTGCCTAAGCGGGATGCCGTCGATGCCCGGATCATCCAGGATGTGATCCACCGAACCGGCATGCATATTAACTCCCAGAATGAGGTGGGCGGATATCCGCTCGTGGAGCCGGTTGTTTCCAGAATAGAAGATGACGATCAAGATGGAATGCCGAATGATTGGGAGATCGCCCACGGGCTGGATCCGAAAGATCCGAGCGACCGCAATATGACCAATAACGAAGGATTTACGAATCTGGAGCTGTATCTGAATTCCATACCAGGAAACGGATCGGCCAATCCCTCAGCGGTCATTACCGCCCCGGCAAACAACACGGTGGTAAAAGCCGGCTCGAACGTCACGATTGAAGCGTCCGTTTCCGATGAAGACGGCAGCGTTACCAAGGTGGAGTTTTACCGGAACGGAGAAAAGGTTGGGGAGGACGAAAGCATGCCGTTCCGCTATCAGTGGACGGATGTTGCGGATGGCACCCATTACTGGGCCGCAAAAGCGATCGACGATACAGGCACGATGGCATTCTCAACGAGCGTGGTCGTTCATGCGAACACTAAAGGGAGCATCAGGCCTTGGAAATCGGCCGATGTCGGCAGTCCGGGAATTCCGGGACACACGCAGCTCGGCGGCGCGCCTGGCGAGGTGACCGTCAAGTCCGCGGGTGATATCGGCGGCACGAAGGACGTCTTTCATTTTGCATATCAGAAGGTAAAGGGAGATGCTGAAATCGTTGCCCGGATTGAAAGCATCACTCCCACGAATGAGGAAGCGGAAGCCGGCATCATGTTCCGCGAGAGCCTGAAAGAGGATGCCTCGTTCGTTTCCCTTGTCGTCCCTTATATTCGCACGGGGAAAAGAGGCGTAACCCTTAGTCGAGCCGAGGAGGGCGGCGAGGTCGCGAGGATTCAGCCGGATCAGGAATTTCAGCTGCCATACTGGATCAAGCTTGTCCGCAAGGATAATCAATTCACATCGTTCGTTTCTCAAGATGGAACCAGCTGGACCACGGTTGGAAACGTCCAAGTCGATTTGCCGAAGCAAGTCTATGTCGGGCTTGTGGCGGATGCGGCTAAAGTTAACAATGAGACGTGGAAATACAATACTTCCACATTTTCCAATGTAAATATCTCGGCGAAAACAGGCATCGGTCCGAAGGCCGAGTAATGTGAACGATGACGAAGAAACTGGGCAGCTTTGAGAACAAAACAGGGATGATTTCATCCCTGTTTGTTGTTGTCCTGGCTCCCGTGGTCCTTTCGATACTATCGTTCACATAGTGTTACATTTCAGTATGACTGCAATCACATATGCGGGGATGGGAGTTTCATATACTTGAGTTGTAAGAGTGAAAAAGTTCACAAACACGTATTTAGTCTAGGGAGGTTTGAATATGAGTTCATTCACGCTTCAGAGCCAAGTATCCGATATTGTGACATCCATCCCGCAAACCGCGGATTTATTTCGATCCCTCCGCATCGATTTTTGTTGTGGCGGCCAGGTGCCTTTGGAAGAGGCAGCCAAGCAGCGTCTTTTGGATCCAGCCGACGTTCTGGAGCAGGTTCGGTCCGTAGAGAGCAAGTTTGCCGATTACCAGGAAAGCCGTCCCGCTTCATTGAAGGAATCCGAACTGATTGATCACATCCAACAAAAACATCATGCCTTCCTCCGTGATGAATTACCGGCATTAACGCCCTATGTAACGAAATTGGCCCGTGTGCATGGAGAGCATCATCCCGAGCTGCTTCGCGTGCAGGAGCTCTTCTCGGAATTGAAAAAGGAGCTGTTAGAGCATACGAAGGACGAGGACGAGCATGTATTTCCGCTCATCTTGAAATTTGTGGCGGACCCTAGCCACCAAGCGGCAGCAGAGCTTAAGCCGCACGTATCCGAACTGGAAGATGAACATGCTCATGCCGGCAGCTTGCTGCAGGAGCTCCGGGACGTAACATCCGATTTCGAGCTTCCGGCTGATGCCTGCGGTACGTATCGGCTTGTCTTTCAACGGTTAGCCATGCTTGAAAAGGACACCTTCGAGCATATCCATCTGGAAAACAACATATTGTTTGAGCGGCTGCGCCAAGCGGTATAACCTTTCGACAACGTCCCTTCCTCACCGAATGAGGAAGGGATTTTTATTGTTCCAGACCATCATCCTACTCAACGATTCGCTGCATTCGGACGATAAATATAGTGATCAGAAGGGAAGATGCGGTTCCCAATGATACGCCTATAAGCTTGACGACATTGAATGGCGGACAATAGCGCCCGTATGAAGGGTTGGGGGAGATAGCATGAGCAATGTAACTGAGGAACAAACGCAGCACGAGATGATTGGGGCCTTTGTCAAGGTAGCTCCACTTTTGAAAAGTCTTACGAATGATGACATCACGATTGGCATTTACGACACGGAGAAGCTCATCATCAACATTCCGGGAAGAACCTTTTCGCTGAATGTCAAACCTGGGGACCCGCTCGTGGAGGGGGACATCGTAACCGATGCCATCCGCAATAATAAAGCTATATCGGCAGTCGTTCCGAAAGAGCTGTTTGGATTTCCGCTTGCTGCACGGGCGATCCCGCTGCATGACGAGTTTGGCAGGGTAATCGGCGGCGTAGGCATGGGTACAAGCCTCGAAAAAGCGAATATGCTGTTTGAGATGGCCGAGAGCTTTTCCGCGATTGTCGAGCAGACCACCGCATCCATTGAAGATATTAGCCAATCCATCGCCCGCCTTACCGATCGGGTATCGGACGTAACCGGCCAAATGTCGGAGGTTAGCTCCAGTGCGCAGCAGATCGGCAAGATATCCACCGTCGTGAAGGAAATTTCGGATCAGAGCAGCATGTTAGGCCTTAATGCTTCGATCGAAGCGGCAAGGGCAGGGGAAGTCGGTAGGGGATTCTCGGTCGTTGCCGATGAGATTCGGAAGCTGGCGACAAGCTCCAAAGAAAACGTGGACCAGATTAATGGCATCACCAAGCATATACAGGATTTTCTACAGCGGCTAAATCATGCTTTTGACGATATCCACACGCTGACCGATACCCAGTCAAGGACGATTCAGGAGTTCTCGGCAACGATTCATGAGATTAGCATCAAGGCAGAGGAACTGGCACAGGTTGCTGAAGAAACCTTGTATTCCAAAGAAAATAAGCAATAGGATAACCGAAACTCTCCTAATTCTTTAATTTTATTTGCAGGAAGAAGAAATACGCGGATGTATTTCTTCTTTTTTTATTTGATTGATGAGCTCCTTTATATACTCGATTTTGTATAGGGATTGGAGCATAAGGGGAACTTACTGAATATGTCAGATTTTGTGGAAAGGGCTGAATGGATTGGAATTTTTTGAAAGCCAAGAAACGCTGACGTCCATCCAATGGATCTTAAGAGGCATCGTTAGCTTTGTTTTTTTACTTTTAGTAGCGAAAGTAATGGGACAGCGTTCCATTTCTCAATTAAGATTTCTAGATTTCATTATCGCTCTCATTCTCGGCAATATAATAGCTCACCCGCTCTCAGACGAGGAACTGGGCTTGGAAGGATCAATGATCACCACCATCGTGATCATTGTGCTGTATGTCGCGGCGACATGGCTGAGCCTGAAGTGGCCGTTCATCAAACGTTATCTAGATCCGCCACCCATCACGCTCGTTAAAAATGGTCTCATCCAATTCCATAACCTGTCTAAAGCAAGGATCTCCGTCGATTATTTATTCTCCGAGCTTAGAAAAGAGAAAGTAGAGGATATACAGAAAGTATCGCTGGCTTTGTGGGAACCGGGGGGAACCATTTCCGTATTCGTGGACACTCCATACCAACCGGTTACTCCGTCTGATATGAACATAGTGACCCAACCATTTACGATCTCGAGGCCGATTATCGTGGATGGAAAAATCGATATGCTGCTCCTTCAGGAAATCGGAAAGGATCTTGATTGGCTCAAATTAAAAGTAACGCCTGCTCATAAGAATATTCAAGATGTGGCATTAGCGACCATTAACGATAAAGAAGACGTGCGCTTCTATTCCAAGCAAGATAGCCAGTATACGCATAAATAACTCTTCCGATGATGACGTCGAAAGAGTTTTTTTCTTGCTAAAATGTTGACTATTTCGAAAAGCCATGCTATATTCTCATCATTCTTAATCGTAATAATTACGATTAGGGAACATCAATCCAACTGGCAATCCATTGGAACAGAGGGAGCCCGTGATGAAGCAGAAGATCGATTTTGTGAAATGCAATCCCACGCAGAACATGACGATTCTCATTAACACCAAGCTTCCGCCCGATGAACATAAACGCGTCGCTGCTAAAATCATGTCATACGACAATGTTTATGCTGAGCAGGTTGGTTTTATCGAACAATCCATGAAAGATGATGCGGATGCGTTTCTGCGGATGGCAGGAGGTGAATTTTGCGGGAATGCTTGCATGGCCCTAGCGGCATACCTGGCTGAGGTTCAGGGGATAAAACGACATCTAACAACCGAGTTTCGGCTAGAGGTTTCAGGGGCGGAGCGGTTAGTGTCATGCCATATAACAAAAAACAAGGAGGATTATCGCTGCAGGGTCAACATGCCGCTTCCGGTAAGAATTGATCAAACGGTCCTTCAAGACGGATGCTCCCTTGTTGATGCGGTTGTCGTTCGATACAAAGACTTTGTTCATTTTGTGATTGAAGTGGAGCGCTTCGATGCGCAAATGAACAGCAGCATGTTGGCCATGGCCAAGCACATCGGACCCTTTCTCGATGCAAGAATGGTCGGAATCCTGTTATACAACTCCCGCATTAGGGAACTGACTCCGCTCATTTATGTACCGGAGCTTAATAGCGCGGTGTGGGAAAGAGGTTGCGGATCCGGCACCGCTTCCGTAGGCGCCTACTTAGCTTGGAAGCATAAGAGGGGTGTCGAGGCTTCCATCAAACAGCCCGGAGGAACGATTCATGTAAAGGCCCTATTTGATCAAAACCGGTTGACGCATCTGGAAATCGAAGGGGCCGTTGGCATTGCAGCTCAAGGCATCGCATTCATTGATCTGGATGAAGACCATATTGCGGGGGTGGGAAATCGTGAAACTAACCATGTTTGATCAATCCTTGGCTGAATATTTAACAAGGTTTAAGTACTATGCAGACCGCTGCGATGATATTTCCCGTCACCGAACGGAGCTGGAACGTCTGGTCGATGATTATTCAGCATTTATTACCGACCAGTCCAACTCCAACATATGGGAAGAGCTGGAGCGGCAAGGAGCTGGAGGTTTAAACGGGCTTGCGGAGGAATTGAGAGCGTATTCGGCACGCAGCGTAGCGACTCTGGAGAAATATCGCGCATTGAAATTGATCAAGGGAGACACGGGGATCACCGATTATTTCAGGAATATCGAAGAATGCATCGAGAAAGAGTTCGGAAGCTTCCAAGTGACTTCGAAGTCGATCGTACTGCTGGTTGGATCCGGCGCATTTCCGATGACGGCTCTATTGATTGCCAAGCGAACGGGAGCCGAGGTGATCGGCATCGACATTGACGATGAGGCCATTAGGCTCGGGGTAAAGGTTATCGAGACATTGGGCCCGGAGCTGAAGATCCGGCTGGAAAACACGCCGGTAGAATACCTTGATTACATAAAAGAGGTCACCCACATCATTTTTAGCTCAACGGTTGCCGAAAAGTACGACATGTTGCAGCGGTTACATCCACTAACGAATGAAGAGGTCGTTGTGGCCATGAGGCACGGAAACCGATTGAAGTCTTTATTCAATTACCCCATGAAAGAAACGGATGAGGACAAATGGAAACTCGTTGATACGGTATTGCGCCGAAACGATATATTCGACATCGCGTTGTACAAAAAAGCATCATTGCACATGGCAAATTGAAGTGAGGTGTCCTTGTGAGGGATATGAAGCGAGTCCTGTTATTGGGAACGGGTCCTGCCGCCTTGCAGCTGGCAGTGATCCTTAAGAAAGGGTTCCATTGTCATTTGGGCATTGCCGGTCGGGCATCGGTCCGTTCCGCGGATTTTTTTGAATCGCTTGCGGCCAGCGATCAAAGGATTCGCGTAAGCATCCAAAACGTAAAGCATCTTGCCATGGAAGGCGAATGCCGCTTGGACGAAGTATACCGAGGCTTTGAAGCCATCGAAGGCCAGTGGGATACCCTGATTTTGGCAGTGACCACCGACGCTTATATGGAAGTCATGCGACAGATCGACCAAGACGTTCTACGAAAAATCAACAGCTTGGTGCTGATCTCGCCTACATTCGGTTCCAACAGCTTGATAGCCGGTTTTATCAGGCAGTTCAATCCGGCTGCGGAAGTCATAAGCTTTTCTACATATATCGGGGACACCAGGTGGGTGGATGACCGGGTTTCCAATCATGTCATGACGACGGGGGTCAAGAAAAAAGTCTATATCGGCTCGACGCGGGGCCGCTCAGATTTTGTCGACAGGCTGTGCGGTCTGTACAAGCTATCGGACATTGAAGTGGAATTCATGAGGACGCCCCTGGAGGCAGAAGCGCGAAATATTTCGTTATATGTCCATCCCGCTTTGTTCATGAATGACTTCTCATTACACGCCATTTTTGACGAATCGGGTTCTCGCAAGTATGTCTATAAGCTTTTCCCTGAAGGTCCCATTACGCAGGATCTGATCCGCAATATGTTAGCCCAGTGGAAAGAAATAATGAACATCTTGGATCGATTAGGGATGAGACGCATCAATTTGCTGAAGTTTATGACGGATGATAACTATCCGGTGAGAAATGAGAGTTTATCACGCCGGGATATCGACAGCTTCGAACACTTGGAAAGCATTCATCAAGAGTATTTATTGTATATCCGTTACGCCTCATTGTTAATCGATCCCTTCTCTCAGCCGGATCCCGATGGTAAGTACTTCGATTTCTCGGCGGTGCCGATCCGGCGTTTGTTCATCAATCTGGAAGGCTGCCTGGATATCCCGAGAATGCCCAAGGAGGACTATTATCGGATCAAGATCATACAAGGCATCGCCAGCTTCTTAAAGGTGGATTGTCCAACCATCGATCGGTTCATTTCAGCATATGAAGCCAAAATCGTCAGCGTGGCACTTGCTCATAAGGACCAGCCGTTGTCCGGTGCCTTCGCGGTTCAGAGCTTCGGAGAAGATCTGGCCTTGATATGCAAGGACATAACAAATACATGAACGTTAACCTAATCAAGTGGGTAGCAGGAGGAAAACCGTGAAAAGAAAAACCGTAATCATATGGATGATTTTGTGCACGATGGCGCTATTGGCAGCCTGCGGAGAGACGAAACAGGAAAACAAAGCCGCATCGGCTGTCCGGGATGAATTAATCTATGCGACAGCAAAAGATATTCATGATATGAACCCGCATTTGTACACGGGGTCTATGCCGGCTCAGGGCATGGTATACGAGTCGCTGGTGGAGAACACGAAGGATGGCATCAAGCCGCTGCTTGCGGAATCTTGGGACCTTTCCGAAGACGGGCGGACCTATACCTTTCATTTAAGAAAAGACGTGAAGTTTCATGACGGAGAACCGTTTAATGCCGAAGCCGTCAAATTGAACATCGACGCCGTACAGCAAAATGCCGAAAAACATGCCTGGATTAAGCTGTCGAGCAAAATCAAAAACGTGAAGGTCGTGGATGAATACACTGTCCAATTGATCTTAAGCGAAGCTTATTACCCAACGCTGGTCGAATTGTCCATGACGCGGCCGTATGTATTCCTATCGCCGAAGGACTTCATTCAAGGGGAAACGAAGGATGGCGTTAACGGCCATAACGGTACAGGTCCTTACAAGTTCACGGAGCATAAAATCGATGAGTACGCCGTCTTTACCGCCAATGAAGAATACTGGAACGGTGCGCCGATAATCAAGAAAATTACGGCCAAGGTGCTGCCTGCCGGCGAGACGACGTTTCTGGCCATGCAGAAAGGAGAGGTGAACTTCGTATTCACCGATGATCGGGGGGCAGACAGCATCGACGTGCAAGCGATGAATCAACTGGTTGACGCCGGAACCTATCAGCTTGTACGCAGCGAAGCCATGAATACGAAAATGATTGTCGCCAACAGCAGCAAATCGGACAGCCCGGTAAGCGAAACCGCGGTGCGTGAGGCAATCTGGTATGCAATCGATCGTGAAACGATCAGCAAGGACATATTCGAAGGAACCGAAGCCGAGGCGAACAGGCTGTTCTCGTCCAACGTGAACTATGCGGATGTCGAATTGAAGGAACGCGGCTATGATCCGGGAGCGGCCGAGTTAATCTTGGAACAAGCCGGATGGAAAAAAGGCAGCGGCGCTGAGGCCAGGACGAAGTCCGGACGGCAGCTGGCCATGAACTTATATTATGACAGCAATTCATCTTCGCAAAAAACACAGGCGGAATTCATTCAGCATGCGCTAATGCAGAACGGGATCAAGCTGGATATCATCGGCGAAGAATCGAGTTCGATCGCGAATCGAAGGTCTACGGGCGATTACGAGTTATTGTTTAATCAGACCTGGGGATTGGCGTATGACCCCCAAAGCACCATCGCTGCGTTCACTTCCGAAGCTTCATATCTGCATACAACCAAAGGGATCGCCGAAGCGGATCATCTCTATGACCGGATACAGCAGGTTATGGTGTCGACTGACGAGGAGGCCAGAAAGGCGTTGTATGCCGAGATCATGCGGACGGTTCACGATGAAGCCGTATTTATCCCGATTTCGAGCGGGAGCGTCACGGTTCTCGCACCGAAGGACTTGAAAGGCATTACGTTCAAGCAAACCCAATTTGAGCTGCCTTTTGAACAAATGTATTTCGAATAGGCTTTCGTGCTCATCAATCGATAAGGAGCCATTATGGGAAGTTATATAGCTAAACGATTATTGCTGTCCGTTCCGATTCTGCTTATGATTTCATTCTTGACCTTTCTATTGATCAACCTGTCGCCCATGGATCCTGCCGAAGTGGTGCTCCGCGCCCAGGAAGTTCCCGAAATCACGGAGGAACTGATCGCTAAGACGCGTGAAGAGCTGGGACTGAATCAACCCTTCCTGAAACAATATGCCGACTGGGTGATGGCCTGTCTTCAATTGGACTTCGGGGAGTCCTACGTCACGGGACAATCCGTGTGGTCCTTGATAAGTCCGGCGTTTCTCAACACGTTAAAGCTAACGCTGGTTTCGTCGATCATCATTATCGTCATGTCCGTCATCTTGGGGGTTATCTGCGCATTAAACGAAGGCAAAATGCTGGATCGAACGGTAAGAGGCGCCTCTTTCTTTCTGACGGCGATGCCTTCTTATTGGCTGGCTTCGATCATGATCTGGTATTTCTCCGTCCGGCTGGACCTGCTGCCGACCAGCGGCATGGACTCCTATCAAAGCTATATTCTTCCCGTAACGGTCATATCGGTGAGTTATGTCGGCATTTACTTCAGAAACGTAAGAAGCTCCATGCTGGGCCACTTGCATGAAGACTATGTGGTTTATGGGAGAGCTTGCGGTTTGCCCGAGAGGAAGATTACGAAACATATTCTCAGAAATTCGCTGCAAGTCGCCGTATCCATCTTTTGCATGGCGATCCCTATTATACTGGGCAGTACCGTAGTCATTGAAAATGTATTTGCATGGCCGGGACTTGGGCGACTGAGCGTGAAATCCATCTTGAGCAGGGACTTTCCGGTCATTCAGGCCTATGTCCTGATCCTGGCTGTAGCCTTTGTCTTATTCAACACCTTGTCGGACATGATCAATGCTGCGTTCAATCCGAAATTAAGGAAGGAAATCTGATGAGAGCACTGAAAAATCTGAGCAGAGACAAGCTGGCCAGCCTGTCACTGCTCCTTATTGCCGCAATCGTAATCTTGGGGCTGTTCGCCCCTGTATTCGCGCCGCACGATCCGAACCATGTCGATATGAAGCTGCGCTATGCCGGCTCGTCCTGGGCGTATTGGTTCGGCAACGACCATTTGGGGAGATGTGTCCTGTCCCGGCTGATTTATGGCATACGTCCCAGTATTTTATGGGTTCTGGCCGCATTGTTGGCATCGGTAGGCGTAGGTGCGGCCGTTGGATTCCTGGCAGGCTACTTCAGAGGCAAAACGGACGCGGTTCTGATGAGAATTTGCGATATTATGCTTTCTTTTCCCGGGTATGTCATGACGCTCGCGGTTGTCGGCATTCTGGGTGCAGGCCTTGAGAACATCCTGATTGCCTTTGTTGCTATGAAATGGGCGTGGTTTGCCCGCGTCATCCGAACGTCGGTCCAGCAGTATGCCGAAATGGATTATGTGAAGTTTTCAAAAGCAGCCGGCATCAGCAATCGTAGAATCATTATGAAGCATATCGTTCCCGTAACATTCTCGGATATTGCCGTCATTGCCAGTGGTTCGATGTGTTCCATGATATTGCAAATCTCCGGATTATCCTTCTTGGGGCTGGGCATCAAGGCCCCTCACGCCGAATGGGGGATGATGCTGAATGAAGCGAGAGAGGTTATGTTTTCACATCCCGAGCTGATGTTGGCGCCCGGCTTGGCGATCGTCATTGCCGTATCGGCATTTAATTTTCTGGCGGATGGGCTTCAGGTCGCGCTGGATCCCAAACGAATGAACTCCGGCAAGCAGTCGCGAGTTGCAGAGGTGGAGAAACCGAATGTTGAATATGCTAGAGGTTAACCATTTGAGGGTATGGGACGCGAATGAGGGCAAAGAGATCATCCGTGACAGCTCTTTTCAGTTAAAGCCCCAAACCTGCCTGGCCATCGTAGGGGAAAGCGGGAGCGGAAAATCCCTTACGTGCAGATCGATCATCCGATTGCATAAGCCCTGGATTCGTCAATCCGGGGAGATTCTGTTCAAAGGCGAGAATTTGAATCAACTTTCGGATAAAGAAATGAGAAGAAGAAGGGGTAAACAGATTGGGATGATCATGCAGAACGGTATGGGAGCGTTTGATCCATCTTCCGTAGTCGGCGTTCATTTCCAAGAGACGTTGAAGGCGCATTTCGGCTGGAGCAAGAGCCAAGTCGAAACCACGATGAAAAAAGCGATGGAGAGCGTCATGCTCAATCATCCGATCGAAACCATGAACAAGTACCCTTACCAACTATCGGGCGGCATGCTGCAGCGCTTGATGATTGCGCTCACGCTGGTTCTTTCGCCCGACATCGTGATCGCCGATGAGCCGACGACGGCACTCGATACCATCTCGCAGTACGAGGTCGTTGAACAATTCATCCAGCTCCGCGAGCGAATGGGAGGCTCCATGATTTTTGTGTCCCACGACTTGGGGGTCGTGAAGAAGATTGCCGATGAAGTAATGGTCATGAGAAACGGCGTTATTGTAGAAAGCGGGAGCGTTGAAGAGGTATTATCGGCACCGCGGCATCCCTATACGCAGTACCTGGTTTCTACCCGTCTTGAGTTGAGCAACCATTTCAACGAGATTATGAGGGGGGAGTAGCGTGCTGAAGGTAGAGAACGTACATAAATCTTACCGGGTAGGCGGCCTGTTCTCGAGGAAAAAGCAGCAAATTCTGCACGAGGTAAGCTTCGAATGCGGAAGCGGCGAGTGCCTTGGCATCATCGGCGAGAGCGGAAGCGGAAAATCTACCCTTGGACGATTGATTTTGGGTATTGAACAACCGGACCAAGGGGCCGTCTTATTCGAAGGAAACGATGTGAGGAATCGTCATGTGCGTTCCGGCAATATGAGTGCGGTTTTTCAGGATTATACGTCTTCGATAAACCCGTTCTATACCGTGAAGGAAGCCGTCATGGAGCCCTTAACGGCGCAGGGTCCGGTACGCTCCGACCAAGACGCCCGAGTCGATCGTTTGCTGCATCAGGTCGGGTTGGACGCTTCCTACAAAACGAAATATGCGCATGAGTTATCCGGCGGAGAGGCGCAGAGAGTCTGCATTGCCAGAGCGATTGCCACGGAGCCCAAGTGCATCGTGCTCGACGAGGCGATCAGTTCTTTGGACGTATCCGTACAGATACAGGTCCTCCGCTTATTGAAGGAGCTTAAAGACATCTATCAGATGAGTTACGTCTTCATCACGCACGACATTCAAGCTGCCGCTTATATTTGCGATAGGGTTCTTATTTTCAGAAGCGGCAAGGTGGAGGAGACGATCGACGTCAAGCAATTAAAGCATGTTCAGTCGGATTATGCCAAAAAATTAATGGAGCATTTGATTACGTTCTAACGTTTACACGCAAGCAGGAGGAGAAATATAGTGAGTGGAGCGATGTCTTGGCCGTTTTTGCGTTTATATATGCTGGCCCTGCTTTATTTCAGCGCCAATGCCTTACTTAACGTCATCATTCCGCTTCAAGGAGCCGCCTGGGGAGCCAGCAGCACAACCATCGGTCTCGTCATGGGAGCTTACATGCTGACAACGATGTTCTTTCGGCCCTGGGCCGGGCATTTGATCCAAAAGCATGGGCCCGTTAAGGTGCTGCGCCTGGTTCTGTTGGTAAACGGCACTGCCCTGATTCTGTACACTTGTACCGGATTAGGGGGATACCTCATGGCTCGAATTTTGCAAGGCATTTGCACGGCTTTTTTTTCGATGGCATTACAGATCGGCATCATGGATGCGCTGCCTGAGAAGGAGCGTTCGCAAGGCATTTCATTTTATTCATTGTTCACTTATATCCCGGGCGTGATCGGTCCGGTTCTCGCATTAGGCCTCTGGCAGACGGGCGGCATGGATTCATTCACGCTTATTCTTGTTGCGATCGCCATTTGTACAGGTTTGTTCGGGTACAGCGTCAAGATGGACGAAGAAAAGGCTCCATCGGAACAAGCGACAAGCCGTTCGGGCGTGTTCCATTCCTTCGGGCAAATCGTTAAGAATCGGTTCCTGTTCCGATGCAGTGTCTTGATGCTGTCGGCATCCATCGTATTCGGAGCGGTCACCACGTTTATGCCTTTATACGGTGAGCAGCTGAACAGCGGCAGCGCCGGCATTTACTTGATGCTTCAGGCTGCGGTCGTTGTCGCTTCGCGGTTTGTCCTGAGAAAACGAATTCCGTCCGATGGCAGATGGCATTCATGGTTTATCATGGGTACCATGCTTCTTGTAACCCTGGCTTCGGCATGCATCAGCCTGTCTTCAGAGTTGGGAAGCATGCTGCTGTACGCAGGCGCCATTCTTATGGGCATGGCCCAGGCGCTGCTGTACCCTACGTTAACGACTTATTTGTCATTTGTATTGCCCTCGTCCAATCGCAATGTGTTAATCGGTTTGTTTATTGCGATGGCCGATTTAGGCGTATCCTTGGGCGGGGTCGCGATGGGACCGATCGCCGATTATTTGTCCTACTCCACCATGTACATGATCTGTGCAATTTTAAGCATGATGATGGTTATTTTCGCTTACGAGCGAAAAGGAGGCTTGGCTGCTTCAAACTCCAGCCATATCAGGGAGAGAGAAGGGGATGTTTAGCAATGTGCTGTACTTTTCTCCCGACTCCCCTTTAATCACATTCCGCCTGAAGGTTCATGAATCTCTGCTCGCTGGTTGAGCAGAGATTCTTTTTTGATTTACTCAAAAGCTTCGCTTATATTGGCTACGTGATCGATCCATAGCCATCAACTATGAGCTCTGCCGCTCAGGCGGGAAATATTGTTGAAGCTCATCCCAATGCGGCGTCGCCATATTCGCGCTTTTCTTTAAATCGGCAAAAGCTTGCTGCAGCGCTGTTACCTCGTTGGCCGACACCGCCTTATCACTTAACAGAATTCTGCTGATCGGGATAGACAGCATCATCTTCAATAGAATGTATAAGAGCTTTCTGTTTTTGCGGGCGAACTGCTTTTGAGCGGCTGGCGTAACCGTGAACCCGTTTTTCTCCAATACTTGATGCCCCTCATCCATAGCATGGATGACAAGGTGAAGAAGCTTCCTGTCTTTGGCGGCTCTGCGCAAATTCCCGTTATATGTAGAAGCAATGGAATTCAAAGCCAAGATCATGACATAATGACTCTTCAGCCACTCATTCATATTGTTTTGGTAGGTCCATGCATATTTGGTGTTTGCCAAAGCCTGATCGATGAACGGCCGCCAAGACAGATCCTCGCCTAATCCTCCGATATTGATTTTGATTCTTGGGCCGCGCACGCTAATGACAAGGCCATTCTCTCTCCAGCCAGCGATCGATTGAAAAGCGAAGGCCACATGTTTCGTTACGGGGCTATGGGCTTGCAAGTAGGTTTGCATATCCTGAGGGCTTGCATTGTTGCCCATGATCACGACATGGCGGCTGTGATTCGCAGCCAGTGCAGGCAATACGGCCTCGAAATCCTTGGTTTTATCGGACGCTAATGAATCAATAATAGAATGACCTCCGCCGAATCCGGTGAGAGGTTATTTCTGTTTAATAATGCTGACAAAGACAACGCAAAAAAGGAAATTAGCCTTCCAAGGAGAACCATATACTACTTGAAGGAGGATGCTTTATATGCCCAGAAACATACTTGTGGTCGATGATGATCCGGATATCGTAGACATGCTGAAACTCTATTTAGACGCAGAAGGATATGCGACTTTGGCAGCCTTCGACGGGCTTGCAGCGCTTGAGCATCTCCGAAGCCAACGCGTCGATCTCGCTCTGTTCGATATCATGATGCCGGTCATCGACGGATACCAGCTGCTCCGCACGATTAGACAGGATTATAAAATCCCGGTCATTCTCGTATCGGCCAAAAATCAGGAGCTCGATAAAATCACGGGCCTCAAGCTCGGAGCAGACGATTATGTTTCCAAACCGTTTAGCCCGATGGAAGTAATGGCAAGAATTCAGGCCCAGTTAAGACGGTCCTATGAATTCAATGAGCCGTCGGAACCTGACCCGGTTTCCGTCACCCGCATCGGTGATTTGGTGCTGGATCATCGCGAATACATGCTGTATATCAAAGGAAAGCCCATTTCGCTCAGCGCGATCGAATATAAATTGTTAAACCTGTTTATGGGAGAACCGGGGCGCGTATTTACGAAACGTCAAATGTTTGAGCATGCCTGGGACGAGTTGTACCTGGCCGACGATAACGCCGTTATGGTGCAGATTAGCAGGCTGCGGGACAAAATCGAGACCAATCCGAGAAACCCTGTTTATATCAAAACTATCCGCGGCCTCGGCTACCGGTTTGCCAAGAAAGATGAGTTAGACACATGAAAACGCCTAATCGTTTACAGCGTTCGCTGATCGGACAATACTTGTATTTCTTTGTTATGATTGCCATCATTGCGGCGTTATCGTTGTTTCTATTGAATGCGCAAATCATGAATTATTTTCTCGATTCAACCGGGCAGATAAAGGTGGAGGAGACTCAGAAGGGCCATTCGCCCGCTACGCCAGAGGAGAGCTACAGCGATCAACAAGAGCGCGTATTTTATAAAATGGCTCTTCAGACCCTGCTTCTGTTTCTCGTTTTGTTTGCGATCACCGTGTATGCGTTCGGAAGAAGGACCGCTTCGAGGCTCACGACTCCGCTCAGCTCCATAGCCGACGGCATTCGAAACATTGCCCAAGGTCAATACCGCAAAAGGCTAAACTTCAAAGCAAGCTATGAGCTCGCGCAGATCCAGGACGATTTCAATGATATGGCAGAGCGTCTCGAGCGGATGGAGCGGGAAAAGCAGGAGCTGGAAGAAAGCAAGCAGCGCATGCTGATCGACATCTCCCATGACTTGAAGACACCGTTGACTACCATACGGGGCTATATCGAAGCGCTGGAGGCGGGACTCGTGGATACGGAAGAGAGAAGACGCCAGGTGTTGCGTTTGATATCCGACAAAGCCAGTCTGATGTCGGAGCTGATTGACGGCATCTTTGACCTGTCCAAGCTGGACAGTGCCGATGTTCCTTTCTCCGTTGAATTCTCCGACATTACGGAATTTACGAGGAAAATCGCGGCCGAATATTATGAGGTTTTCGAAGATAAACAGCTTGTTTTCCGTTACGATATTCCCGATCGGGAAATGAAGGTCCCGTTCAACGCGATCTGGTTATACCGGGCGGTTTCCAATATGCTGTCCAATGCATGGAAATACAACCCTCCCGGCACAACCGTGGAATTGAAATTGGTAATCGCAGAGAACGGGGTTGAGATTCACGTTGCGGATGATGGCGCCGGTATCCCGGAAGCCCTAAAGGATAGGGTGTTCGAAGCTTTCGTTCGCGGAGACAAGGCACGGACAAGCGATGGCGGCACGGGACTCGGTCTGGCGATTGCCAAACAAGTGGCAGAGAAACATGGAGGAAAGATCAGGCTTACCACAACAAACGGGCAGACGACATTCGTTCTGTTTCTGCCGAGCAATATGTAAGATTTCTGAAAGAATTGGGAAAGTGCACAGAAAGAGTGATCCGGTATCCTCAGATGTAGAACGATCTACTAAATAGAGTGCAGGAGGACTGGGAAGAGTGGAAATACAAAAAGAGAAAGAGAACGAGAAGGGCATTGCCATTATACAAAGAATCGTTGCAAACCGGAAACGTATGCAGCCTTTAACTCCTGGATGGAAGGGAGCGTCGCTTGGACTAGGAGGCATCGCCTTCATTCTAATCCTGATCCAGGCCGATTATTTATTGACGGGGCACGGTTTCATAAAATATATCGCGGGCACGTTTTTGTTTGTCTTAGCGATTGCAATGATAAGCGGCTTGACGGCGTTGCTGCTGCACGGGGTCAAGAAACTGCCAAGCCGCTATATTTGGACGTTGACAGGCTCACTGACCTTGCTTGTATTCTGCTTCATCGTGCCGCCGAAAGTATCGGCCGTGTTCATTGCATGTTTGGCCTTTGTTTTTTCTTTATTTGGGGCATTGCTTTATAAAATTGCAGCCGGAAGCTACAGGCAAGTCTCAAAAGGAAGGAGAATCGGCGCCTTGGCCTGCTTGTCCTTGATCGCCATCGTGATCGGAGCGGGCAGCTTCTGGCTGATTCGGGAGGGAGATGAAGCCGCTCCGACCGTCACGTTACAACAGCTGAAAACCTCAAGCCGGTATGAAGACTCGACGATGAACAATCCGGCAGAACAAGGCAACTATCCCGTCCAAAGCCTATTATACGGCAGTCCTGACAACTACCGGAAAGAGTTTAATCAAAGCGGTTCGCTGACGACCAAAACGGTGGATGCGACCGAGTTTGTCGACAAATGGTCCTCAGGGCGAACGAAGTCGCTTGGATTCGGACCGGATGCCCTGCCGTTAAACGGAAAAGTATGGTATCCCGAAGGGGAGGGCATATTTCCGCTGGTCCTGATTGTGCATGGAAACCACTTAATGAACGATTATTCCGATCCCGGTTACGAATACCTCGGCAAATTGCTCGCGAGCAAAGGGTATATTTTCGTCTCCGTGGATGAAAATTTCCTGAATGCCGCTCCATACGAGGACCTTTTTCTGGTTAGCGCCCTCCAACGTGAAAATCCGGCAAGAGGTCTGCTGCTGCTGGAGCATTTGAAGACTTGGAAGGGCTGGAACAGCGCTCCGGACAACCCGTTTTATCAAAAGGTCGATATGGAACGAATCGCCCTCATCGGTCATTCCAGGGGAGGCGAAGCCGTCGCGATTGCGGCTGCCTTCAACAAACTCGGCAATCACCCGGATCACGGCCATATCAAGTTTGACTATAACTTCTCGATCCGCTCTCTCATTTCCATTGCGGGAACGGACGGGCAATATCAGCCGCAAGGCAAACCGCTGCCGCTGCAGGACGTGAATTATCTCTCTTTGCATGGAGCTCATGATATGGACGTCAACAGCCTGGATGCTGCCAAACAATATCATCGGATTCGTTATACCGAAGGCAAAGATTATATGAAGTCGATGATTTATGTCTATGGGGCCAACCATGGCCAGTTCAACGGAGGCTGGAACAGAGGGGATGGGGCAGGTCTTGCGAATCGTCTCTTTAATCTTCGTCAAATCATGCCGCGGGAAGAGCAGGAAACGATTGCCAAGGTGTTTATTTCCGGTTTTCTCGATGCAACGCTTAAGGACCAACGTCAATATCGGGAGATGTTCACGGATTTGGGTTACGCCAAGGAATGGATTCCCGACAACCTGTACGTCGGCAATGTTTACGATTCGGGGACGACCATGATTGCCGATTTTCAAGAAGACATCGATCTGCAGAGCACGACGCTGCCTGGAGGCAGCCTGATGGGCGAACATCTCCGGGTATGGAAGGAGGAGAAGGTAAGGACCAAGCATGGCTTGGCCGATTACAGCGCGGTTCGCTTAGGCTGGGACACGAGAGGAGAATCCGAACCTGCATCCTTCACGGTCACGCTGCCGGAACGCGGCATGGAAACGGGAACGGAAAGCTCTATCGTATTTTCGATGGCGGACGCCCGTGGAAAAGACGCGAGCGGCGACCCGAACGAACTGATCAATGCAACGGTTTCCGTTGAAGACAAGAAAGGCAATCAGGCAAGTCTTCCCCTCAGCCACATATCCAAACTGCCGCCTGTTATAGAAGGTAAACTTCTCAAATGGCCGTTTTCGAATTCCGGGAACATTTCGGAGCCCGTATTTCAAAGCTATGACTTCCCGTTAAGCGATTTTGAACAATTGAATCCGGACTTCAACCCGCAGCAGCTAAGCAAGGTCCGTATTCAATTCAACCTGACCAAGCGGGGAACCGTGCTGCTGAGTGACATAGGGGTCCGATCCTAACATGTTTGATATGGTCTGATAGGATGGCTATGATGACTGCCAGCAGCCAAGAACTCTATACGCTAAAGAGGCCGCCATTTTGGCGGCTTCTTCAGCTGTAGATTGAGCAGCGGGCTCCAGCCCGTTATCGATTATAAGCGGTAGTACGTATCCGTTTTCGGAAAATGAATCGTGACTATTGTATGCCTTCCAGCCTCCGATCGGATAGACAAATGATGTCCCAGCTTATGCGCCAATTGTTTTGCAAGATAAAGTCCCATGCCGGTCGATTTGGGATGGCTTCTTCCGATAGATCCGGTAAATCCTTTCTCAAATACTCGATGAAGGTCCTCCGGCTGGATCCCGATCCCCGAATCTACAATATTCAACCGCTTTTCTTTACGGTCTTCTTCCACCGTAAATGCAATGTTCCCGCCTTCGTCCGTATATTTCAACGCATTTGAAACGATTTGATCAAGGATAAATCCAAGCCATTTGCGGTCGGTATGGATGGTTTGCCGAATGTCCTCCATATGTAACCGAATCTGTTTATTGATAAACGTCTTGGCGAATTTTTTCGCACAGGTTTTAATGATCGCTTCCAACGGTTCTTCCGTGATGAAATAATCCTTGGAAAAAGAATCGATTCGAGAGTAGTACAGTGCCTGCTCCACGTAATTTTCTATTTTATCCAGTTCATCCTCAAGTTTATCGGCCAGGGAATCTGCCGTTTCCCCCATGCTGTTGTCCATGAGCAGACGACTTGCTGCAATCGGAAGCTTTACCTCATGAATCCAGGACATGATAAATTCCTGGTGATCTATTTTTTCTTCATTAAGTTTCCGGAGTTCTCCTTCATGATGCCGATGCAATTTGGCAAAAAGCTCGAGATACAGCCGCTGCTGCGAATTTTGTGGTTCAGGGGCAGCGACAGGCCAATCTTCCCGGTCAAGATCGATCAGCTCCTGCAGCTTGCGGTAATAGGATCTGCGATAAACATAGCCAATCAGTAAGTAGGCTGCGGTGAAGGCAAAACAAACGATTTGAATATAAAGAATGCTGTCTAAGGCGTGACCTCGGCTGACGGATAGGGCAATGATCATCGAAATGAAGCCCATCATCCCCGCGTACAGCAACAAAAAATAACGTTTGTCCTTGATGTATTCTAAAAAACTCATGGGATCCTATAACCTTGCCCTTTCTTGGTTACAATCCAGTTTTCCTTGCCGATGCCGGCCAGTTTTTTGCGCAAGCGGACGATGTTGACGGTTAACGTGTTTTCGTCCACGAAGCTTTCATCCTGCCAAAGATGACGCATGATTTTCTTGCGGTCTACAACGGTTCCCTTCTGCTGCATCAGGATCTTCAATATACTGACTTCGGTTTTGGTAAGCTCCGCTTGTTCGGTTTCATAAGTGATCGTCCCTTTGTCCGGAAGGAACACGACCCCCTCATGCTCGAACACGTTGGATTGCATGTCCGAATAGGAATACGTTCGGCGCAGCAGCGCATTGACTTTAGCGGTCAACACATCCATATGGAACGGCTTCTGAATATAATCGTCCCCGCCCATATTCACCGACATGACAACATCCATGGGCGAATCGCGGGAAGAAAGAAAGAGCACCGGCACATTGGAGATTTCCCTAATCTTTTGACACCAGTAAAATCCATCATACGACGGCAAGTTGATATCCATGATCACAAGATGAGGCTGTTCATGAATAAAGCATTGCGCGACCTGGTCAAAGTTATCGACGCTGACCGATTCCAGGCTCCATTTGGTTAAAGCTAACTGGATCATCCCGCGAATGGTCGGGTCATCCTCTACGATCATGATTTTCATAAACGATCCTCCCGGGCGTTACTGGCGGCAAATTAAACACATTGTATACGATCTTCCCGCGGCAGACAAGCAAGTTTCCGGGGCTGCTACCTTTGTCAAATGTGACAGGAATGTAAGGTTGAGGGGGAAGTTGTAAGCCAAAGTAAAGGTGACCTGTATTAAGATCAGGATAAGAAATACATGATTTCGAAATCGTGCTGACATTGTTTCTATATTGATAACCAGGAAGGAAAGATCAACATGAAAATGGTAGTGAACGCGGCTCAGGTTCGAAAGGTTTATGGCGTAAAAGGAAATGTCTATACCGCCTTGGATGATATCGATTTGTCCGTGCAGGAGGGAGAGTTCGTAGGAATCATGGGGCCGTCGGGCGCAGGCAAATCGACGTTGCTCCATGTGCTGGCGACGATCGATCAGCCTACCTCCGGAGACGTTGTGATTGACGGGATGGACGTGCTGAAGATGGATGAGGAACAGCTATCCGCTTTTCGCCGGGATAAACTGGGATTCATTTTTCAAGATTACAATTTGCTGGACACGTTAACCGTGAAGGAGAACATCCTGCTGCCCTTGGCGCTGGCCAAGATGAATGTCAAAGAACTGGAGTTTAGAGTGGGGGAGATCGCGGACAAATTCGGCATCACCCCGATTCTGGACAAATACCCGTATCAGATTTCCGGAGGGCAAAAACAGCGGACTGCGGCTTCACGCGCCATGATTTCCGGCCCCAGCCTGCTGCTGGCCGATGAGCCGACCGGCGCTCTGGATTCGAAATCGGCGACCGACCTGCTGGAGAGCCTGAAGGACTTGAATGAATATGATCAGGCAACGATTCTGATGGTCACCCATGACACGTTTGCGGCAAGTTACTGCAAGCGGGTGCTGTTTATTAAGGACGGTCGCATTTTCACGGAACTGACGAAAGGCGAGGCATCCCGCAAACACTTTTTCAAAAAAATACTGGATGTATTGACCGTACTGGGGGGAAATGCAAGTGACCTTGTTTGACATCGTGAAAAAGAACATGAAAGGGAACTTCAAAAACTACGCCATCTATTTCATTTCCATCCTGTTCAGCGTCATCATCTATTATACGTTTCTTTCTTTGCAGTACAGCCAAGAAATTACGAGTTCAATCGAATCGTCACAGAGCATGCAATCCGTTTTTATGATGGCGTCCATCTTATTGATTGTGTTTGTTGCCGTCTTTATCCTATACTCCAACCGTTTTTTTTCGAGACAGCGTAAAAAGGAAGCAGGCTTATACGCGCTGCTTGGTTTGCCCAAAAAAAAGATCGGGAAAATGCTGTTTTATGAAAACCTGATCATTGGGGTGACGGTTTTAATCATAGGAATCATGATCGGCACATTGTTGTCCAAGCTGTTCGCCATGATATTAATCAAGCTGCTGGGGACGACGGTACAGGTAGGCATGGCTTTCTCCCTTCGCGCGCTGGTTCATACGCTTATCGTGTTCATGGTGATTATTTTGGCGACGTCGATCCAAGGCTATCGATTGATCTACAGCTTTAAACTCATTGAATTGTTTCGCGCGGAGCAGAAAGGGGAGCAGGAACCGAAAGCGTCGTTTCTATCGGCGGTGGGTGCAGTTCTCTGCCTGGCTGCTGGATATGGATTCGCCTTCCGCGATTTTTCCGTCAACGAAGAAATTCTTGTCAATCTGAGCGTGATGACCGTTGGTATTATCGCCGGAACGCTTCTGCTCTTTTCCTCCTTGGTCATTGTCTTGTTGAGAACGGCCAAGGAGAGAAAGCGAAGTTACTATAAAGGCATGAATCTGGTCATCATCTCTAATTTGGTGTACCGGATTAAAGGAAACGCTCGTTTGTTAAGCGTCATTTCCCTGTTATCCGCAGCAGCTCTGTGCGCTTTCAGTGTCGGATTAGGTGCGTATTTCACTTTTGACAAAACATCGAAGCTCACGGCTCCGTTTAGCTACATGTATATTGCCCAGGACCATGCGTTTAATCAGAAGGTAGACGATATCATACGCGGGGATGAAGCGCATCCGATTATAGCGCAAATGACGATTCCGGTGCTGGAAACTAAAGGGGAGGCTTCCGATCCGGAGATCCTTCCGGAGAGAATGATCGAAGCAGACAAAACCCCGCTTAAAGTGGTTTCGATCGATCAATACAACCAGGTGGCAAAGGCGTTGCGATTCCCTGCTCTTGATCCGATCGAACAGGATGAAGCCGTTGCGATCCGGCCTATGTATACGGACTATGAATGGTCCGATTACGAAGGCGAAACGGTCGGCATCGAATTGCCTGATCAACGGCTAACCCTTGCTTTTGCAGGGATGACCGTAGAACGAATCATCAATTGGAGTTATCCGGATGTAATGATTGTTGTAAGTAACGGCACCTATGACAATATCGAGGCGCAAGTTTCGCCGACCCGCTATGTCGGGTATGCCGTGCAGGAACAGAAGACGACGAAGCACACGGCCGATGCGCTGGCGGCGCTGAAGACGCCGGAATCGAACTTGTCTTCGTTTTATTCTGAATACCGGCTTGGAATCGAAGAAGCGGCCTTTAATGTGTTTATATTAGGATTTCTTGGACTTGTTTTCGTCATGGCGACAGGAAGCATGATCTATTTCAAACAATTGACAGAAGCGGCAACAGACAAACCTCGGTTCGATATTCTTAAAAAAATCGGCGTAAGCGGAAAAGAAATCAGTATGGCCATCATCAAGCAGAACGCCTTCATTTTTGCTTTGCCGCTCGCGATTGGGCTTGCCCACTACATGGTCATCCTGCAATTGTTGAAAAGGTTATTCAGCAATATGGCAGGCGCCAGTCTCTTGCTGCCCATCCTGATCTGCGTCGCTGTGTTTGTCCTGATCTATTCGGTTTATTATGTGCTCACGGTCAACTCCATCAGCAGGATCGTCCATGGAAAAGCGGCCCCCGTGGCAAGAATTGCAGCTATAGCCATTACTTTCTGTCTTCTTGTACTGATTGGCATATTCTTCGGCACGGAAACCCCAGCAACGCAGGATGAAAGGGGCCCGGCAGAGAAAATCCAGTTACAGCTTCCAAAGCCTACTGGAAAATACGCTGTGGGTACGATGGAAATGCACTTCAAGGATGACAACCGGGTGGACCCATGGAAACAGGACAGAGACAGGGAGCTGATGGTCAGCATATGGTACCCTGCTTCGGGGAAAAGCGAGCAGAAGGCTTTGTACATGCAGCCCGAAGCAGCAAAGTATTACGATGAAAACACGATCTCCACAATCGGGTTGGATTCCGGCAGAGTCGATCTATCCGGTATCGGCACACACTCTTGGGTGAATGCACCTCCAGTGAGCAACGCCGATAGGTGGCCGATCCTCATCTACACACCCGGCGGGTCTGTTCCAAGAAACTTCGGGACGGCTGTAGTCGAAGACTTGGCCAGCAGAGGTTATGTGGTGGTTGCAGTCGATCATACGTATGAAGCCTCTGCGGTCCAGTTTCCCGATGGACGTGTGGCCACGGAGTCATTACCGCCTTTCAGTGCAGAAACGGTTCTGAAAATGCTGGAGGTAAGAGTGGATGATATCCAATATGTATTGGATCAACTCGAACTCATAAAGGAAGGCCGTCATCCAGGCGATCAGACTTTACCCGCGGGACTTCAAGAAACATGGGACCTGTCAAAGATCGGAATATTCGGACATTCCGCAGGCGGGGCTACCGCTGCTCAGGTGATGTATGAGGATGACCGGGTCGACGCCGGCATCGATATGGATGGAACGATGGGGCATATGCCCGATAACCCGCTCCCGGTGGCGCAGCACGGTTTGGATCGTCCTTTCATGCTCATGAATTCAGGCTACAATAAGGAGGGCGAGGTTGATTCCCATCTAACCGCGATGGACCGTCAATCGTTCTGGCAGCATTCGACCGGCTGGAAGCTCGATTTAAGCATACCTGAGGGAGCACATTATACGTTTACAGATTATCAGTCGCTCCTTCCACAGCTTCAAGAGAAGCTGAGCCTTTCGCCGCGAGTTGTCCAGCAATTTATCGGGACAGCTGAACCCGAACGGGCGATCGCCGCCCATCGAGCGTATGTCGCTGCCTTTTTCGATTATCATCTAAAGGGTGCATCACAGCCGCTGCTGAACTCCCCATCTGCAGACTATCCTATGGTTGATTTTATTAAATAATGTCGAGCCTGAAGCGCCGTGGCGCTGCTGGCCGCACAAATTAAACACACTTGCGAAGTCGCCATTTTGGCGGCTTTTTTTATGAGATAAGAAAGTATAACTTCGGGGGCGTAACCATCCTTAACTCGCAAGAAAAGCTTCAGCTAAACGCGGTCTGTCTACTTAGAATGTACGTCGATAGACGTTTTTCTTCTCGATATCAGTTCATGACCTAAACTAATAAGAATGATTACGATTTTCTGAAAATGATTGACATCAACGTATAATCGGGATAGAGTATATTTTGTTAATCGTAATAATTACGAATAATATTACCTCTGAAGACCAAACGCAAGATTGGTAGCTTAGAGACAAACTTATCATCGGGAGGGGAAGTAAATCCATGTACTTCAGATTCAACCAACGCAAGAAAACAGCTTATGTCGTAGCTGTCAGTTCATTTCTCTTATTCTTCACATTCATCATGTCAGCTTGTGGGGGGAATGAGACTTCCAGCAGTCCGGAAACCAAGCCGAGTGACAATGCATCGCTACCGGTACAGTCCGATACTGATACTTCCGCAGGTCAGGAAGATTACATAACATTCCAGGATGCGACGGATCGCACTATTACGCTTCAGCAGCAGCCCGAGCGCATCGTCGTGCTATCTCCTGAATTCCTTGATCTATTATACGAAGTCGGCGGAGAGGCAGTAGGACGGATGGAAGCGGCCGGCGTTTCCATTCCCGAACAGGCTGAAGCGATATCGTCTGTCGGCAGCGTCAGCCAGATCAACCTGGAACAGGTTGTAGCGCTCAGACCCGATCTGGTTATCGGGCAGGCTCGGTTTCATAAAGAGCTTGTGCAATCGCTGGAGAGCAGCGGGATTCCTGTTGCCCTGATGAGTCTGTCAAGCTATGAGGATATGAAAACCAAAGCCGGATGGATGGCGAAGATAGCGGGTACGGAAGCGCAGCTCCCGGAAAAGCTTGAAGCTCTGGAGGTTCGAGTAAACGAAATCGTGGAAAAATTACCGGATGAGGAACGTACCTTTATCAACATGAACGTTACGCCGGGCGGAATCTCGATACAAAAGAACGGCACATCGGGTCTAGAAATAGCGAAGATGTTGGGTCTGACCAACGCTGCCGAGAATCTGGAATCGTCGCCTAACAGTCCAACCACGACGCCGTACAGCATGGAGACGCTTGTGAAACAGGATCCGGATTACATCTTTTTGATTATCCACGGACAAAAGACCGTTGGCGAGAAGAAGATTAAAGAGGAGCTTGAGAACAATCCGGCATGGGCCTCCATCGGGGCCGTCAAGGAACACCACGTCATTGTCGTACCATCCGATCTGTTTCTTACCAACCCGGGGCTTCACTATGATGAATCCCTGGCGTATTTAGCCAAGCTGGTGTATCCGGAGATCTATGGTGATGTTGAATAGGTCGGTCCGTCATGCATCCCTGATCATTATTTTCACGATCGCCGCAGCTTCGGCGTGCTTGATCAGTATAGCTACCGGTGCCGTCATGATTCCGCTTCGGGACATTGTCACGGGTATCCTGCATCATGAGCTGCCTGGGATGAACCGGGATATTATCTGGAATATCCGGCTTCCGCGGACGCTTGTCGCGATGCTTGTAGGCGCGAACCTCGCGGTTTCCGGTGCGCTTTTGCAAGGCGTCATGCGCAATCCGCTCGCTGACCCCCACATTATCGGAGTCTCCAGCGGCGCCGGACTATTCGGGATTTTCCTGCTGGTGGTTGTACCGCAATATGATTACTTACTGACGCCCGCAGCATTTCTCGGAGCGACTCTCGCCGCGTTCATTATCTATCTTTTGTCTTGGAAGGATGGCGTTAGCCCTCTGCGGATCGTTCTGTCCGGCGTCGCTGTCTCCGCATTCTTGGGGTCCGGGATATCGGCGATGCTTACCTTTTACAGCGACCGCGTGCATGGCGCTTTAATCTTCATGGTCGGCGGGCTTGCAGCGAAAAGCTGGCCGGATCTCTCGACCATACTTCCTTACTCGCTTATCGGTCTTCTTCTGGCGATGATCTACTCCAAGCAGATGAATATTATGATGCTGGGTGAGGTTAATGCACGGAATTTGGGGACGCGGGTTGAGCTGTCCCGTTTAATGATAACCGCAATCGCCACGCTGCTCGCAGCCAGCGCCGTCAGCATCGCGGGTTTGCTGGGGTTCGTCGGTCTGATCGTTCCCCACATCGCCAAGCTGCTTGTTGGCGGAGATTACCGGATTCTCATTCCGTCCTCTGCATTGCTGGGCGCTGCCGTTCTGACGTTCTGCGACACGCTGGCTAGAATGATGTTTACACCGATTGAGCTTCCGGTCGGAATCATCATGGGGGTATTGGGAGCACCCTTTTTCCTTTATCTGTTAAGGAGGAGGAAAGCATGACACGTTTGGAGACTCGCGATCTTTCGCTGAAATACCAGGATAAGTTTGTGATTCAACATCTGGGTATCTCCTTCGAGAAAGGATTCGTGTACAGCATTATCGGTCCGAACGGCTGCGGGAAGAGCACGTTGCTTAAAGCGCTTGCGCGCCAGCTGAAGCCCGCAGGAGGGCAGGTTCTGCTTGACAGCAAGCCGTTATCCGATTTAAACGGGAAGGACGTGGCCCGGCAGCTGTCCTATATGGCCCAATCGCAAGAGCCCATAGAAATCACGGTGAAGGAATTGGTCGGATATGGAAGAACGCCTCATCAGCCTTACTGGAATCATGTCAGCGTCAAGGACCGCGAGATCACGGAATGGGCATTAGAGGCAACCGCTCTTACGCCTTATGAGGATAGACTTCTGCATACGCTGTCTGGCGGGGAAAGACAGAGAGCGTGGATTGCTATGGCTCTGGCTCAGCAGCCCGGCGTGCTGCTCCTGGACGAACCGACCACATACCTGGACATTGCCCATCAGCTGGAGGTTTTGGAGCTGGTTCGGGGATTGAATCAACAATTAAATATGACCGTTATCATGGTTCTGCATGATATTAACCACGCTTCAATCTATTCCGACTATATCCTGGCGATGAAATCAGGGAAGGTGGAAGGCTATGGCTCACCATCCGAGGTTTTGACGCCGGATCTGCTGGGCAGGGTGTTTGGTGTTGAAGCTTCCGTGGAAACCGATCCGGTTCGCGACAAGCCGATTTGCCGTATTACCGGATTAATCAAGAAATAAGGAGTCGAACGCATTGGAACATATAGATCATCAATATCCTTTTACAGCCATTGTTGGTCAATCCCGAATGAAGTTGGCCCTCATTCTGAATGTCGTGAATCCGAAGCTCGGGGGTGTTCTGATACGAGGGGAAAAAGGAACGGCGAAATCAACGACAGTACGTGCCTTATCGGGGCTTGTGCCTGATCTGAACGTTGTTAATTTGCCGGTTAGTGCGACGGAAGACCGGGTTGTCGGTGCTTTAGACATCGAGCATGCAATCAAGAAAGGAGAAAAGAAATTCGAACCCGGATTGCTGGCTGCGGCTCACGGCCATATCTTATACGTCGATGAGATTAATCTGTTAGATGATCATATCGTGGATGTGCTTCTGGATGCGGCTGCGATGGGGGTTAATACCGTTGAGAGAGAAGGCATTTCCTATTCCCATCCGTCACGGTTCCTTTTGGTAGGGACGATGAACCCCGAAGAAGGGGACCTGCGACCGCAGCTATTGGACCGGTTTGCGCTGTCGGTGGAGATCGGCGGGGAAAGGGACGTTCAAGAGCGCACGCTTGTCATCCGCAGACGATTGGAATATGAACGGGACCCTGCTTCATTTGCTGCGCGATATGAGACGGAGCAGAAGAGAGTATTGAACCAGATTCTGCAGGCGCGAGACCGTCTGGGCCATATCCCCATCTCGGACGATATGCTTGAGCTGGCAGCGAAAATCGGCATTGCACTGGAGGTGGAGGGACACCGTTCCGATATCACCCTCATCAAAACGGCGGTTGCCCTGGCTGCCTGGCAAGGGAAGGAAACTGTAAGCCTAGATCATATGCAAGAAGCGGCGCACTTGGTTTTGCCTCATCGCATGAGACGGCAGCCGTTTGAAGATACCGGCGGCATTGAGCAGCGATTACAGACGATACTGACTTCAGTAGAATGGGTACCGTCATGATAACGGAAGAAAGGAAGAGCGCTGCCCCGGTGTATCCATTCAGTGCCATTCTGGGCCAAGAGAAGGCCAAACGAGCGGTGCTGCTCTATCTTGTCAATCCAGCGATCGGAGGCATACTTGTTAACGGCCATCCCGGGTCAGGTAAAAGCGTCCTGCTGCATGCGGCCTCTTCTTTGGTCAAGCCGCGCCGAATCCTATCCGTTCCCGTCAACGTTACGGCTGACCGGCTGCTCGGCGCTTTGGATTTGGCAGCCGCCATGAAAAGCGGAAAGCTAGCGCTTGCTCCGGGATTGCTGGAAGAAGCCGATGGACAGCTCCTGCTTGTAGACCATATGAATCTACTGTCTGAAGCGATCTTGAAGGAGATCGTCAGCACGCTGTCTACGGGCTCGATCTCTGTGCAAAGAGAGGGAATATCCATGGTTCGGAGTAGCCGTTTTATGCTGCTTGCAGCAATGGATCCCAATGAAGGCCGGGTATCGCCTCCCCTTCTGGACCATTTTGGTTACTGCGTTACGTTGGACGATATTCACGATTCCATAGCAAGAGCAGAAATTATTCAGCGCAATCTGCAGTTTGAGCATGATCCGTTCGCATTCCGGAACCGATATCGGCCACAGGACGAAACGCTGCGTCTTCGCGTCGAAGCCTCCGCACAAGCACTTCCCCAAGTTCAGGTGAGCGCGGACATGATTCAATTGTCAGCCTCCATCGCCAGAGAAGCGGGAATCAGCAGCTCCAGGGGCGATCTCAGTCTGATTGAAGGGGCCAAAGCTGCCGCGGCTTGGGATGGGCGTTCCGCGGTAACCGCCGCCGACATCCGGGAGATAGCTGAATTTGTGCTTCCCCACAGAATGACACATGTAATGGAGAAGCCCCGTGCTTCTAGCAGCGGCTCACCTGAACAGAATAACAGTAAACAGCCGGAACATTCGCTTGAGGATCATGCCCGCTCCTCTCCAATGCCTCCACAGAAAAGTCACGAACCGAAACGGAATCCCCATCATCCGGGCAACGCTTCTTCTGATAAACAAGATGTGGCCAGCCGTACGGTAGAGCAGCATGCGGATGATCGACAGCACGTACCAGAAGGTTTGGAGGAACGGGTGCTGCTGCCAGACGAAACGTTTACAATGAAGCCGTTGCAGCTCGAGGGGAAGCGCAAGATTGAACACGAGGGATCGGGAAAACGAAATAAATCCCGGGCCAACCAGAAGAAAGGGAGAGCTATGGGGTATATGTACCCGGGCAGGAACCTGCGAACCGACGTGGCTTTGGATGCCACGATCCGCGCAGCGGCTCCCTATCAAGCAATCAGAACAAAAAAAGACGAGGTGGCAGTTGCCATTGAGTTGGATGATTTGCGTCAAAAGAAAAGAGAGAACCGGGTAGGGGCAACCTTGCTGTTCGTCGTTGACGCCAGCGGGTCTATGGCGGCTCGTAAGCGAATGACCGCCGTCAAAGGCGCTATTCTGTCACTGCTGCAGGATGCTTATGAGAAAAGAGACCGAATCGGTATGATCGCCTTCAGAAACAACGAAGCCGAGCTGATCCTTCCGGTGACGCGCAGCATCGAAGCCGCGTCCAAGCAGCTTCGGAGCATTCCCACAGGGGGAAAGACGCCTCTGGCAGACGGGCTTGCCAAAGCGTACAAGGTGCTTCATTCGGAGAAACGCAGAAATAACGATACGCTCCCGGTCATGATCATCGTAACGGATGGCCGTGCCAATGAAAGCTCCATCGGATTAACCGTGTATGCTGACATTTGGAACGAATGTCTGGAAGCGGCTAAGCTGATCCGCGCTGCCGGGATTCGTTCCCTGGTGTTAGATACGGAGCAGGGATTTGTCAAATTGGGACGTTCGAGGGAACTGGCTGACGCTTTAGGCGCTGAATACAGATTACTTGACCGCGTAGATGACGAAGGTATTGCGCGGGCTGTCCGCACCACCATGAAATGACCAATCACATGATTATAGAGGGGAGGCGACAAGAGTGAAAATCGCCGTTCTGACGACATCGCATGCAGCGATGAGGGATTTGTCGCAGCTATATAAGAAATGGGACGCATCTTTTCGCAGTCGTCTAGCGTTATCCGTGTTTAATCTAGAAGGAACTTTGTCGGATGAAGAATGGAAGCGGCTGAAAGCAAAGGTAAAGGAAGCGGAGTTTATTATTCATGATCCGCACGGTACGCCGGCTCAAACCCTTTCCCGCATTCATGATCTTTGTGAAGGTCTTGAGGCGCAGCAGGTGATTTTAGGAGGGAATGCGGATGGGATTCAAGATTTGTTCCGATTGGGCTCGCTGCGTTATGAAGATATTGCCGGCAGCGGTCAACGGGGGGATCCGTCGGCTTCTTCCGCTCGGATTGATATAAATCAAGATCTTGAGCATTATCGAACCTTACTTGATTACTGGAAACATTCAAGTATCGACAATTTGGAGCATATGCTGGGCTATATCGCTACAACATGTGGCTATATAACGGATTGGCCGCCGGTGGAACCGCCTTCTGTTCTAGAGACGTTGGGTATATACGACCCGTTATTGAAGCGACCGTATGAATCTTTAAAGGCGTATCAGAGCTTGACGCCCGTTCGGACCCATTTGCCGACGGTAGCCGTGCTATTTATGGGGTACAGCTATCCGCTCCATACCGGTGAAATCGTAGGCGGTATCATTCAGGACCTTCGGAAATTTGCGAATGTCCTACCCATCGCACTCACTTCCTTGGTACGCGTCGATCCACAAAGGCTGCGAAGTTTGCTGATGCAAGGAGGCTCCCAGGGCGGGAAGATCGATCTGATCGTAAATTTTGTTCCGTTCCGGCTCGGCGCGGGGCCAACCGGAGGGAAAAGCGATGAGATCCTATCCTTAATAAAGGAAGTTGAAGCGCCGATGTTCCATCCGTTCTTCTTAACGCGAAGGGAACGGGAAGAATGGGAAGGATCGTTGCAAGGTTTATCGCCGTCCGAATTTTTGGTCCAAATGATGCTGCCCGAACTCGACGGGAGCATCGACATGCTTCCGATTGCCGCATTATCCGGACGTGAATACGATGAGGGAATGCAGCTTCATACGAAGGAACTGCGGATCATAGAGGAGCGGGCACAGCGATTGATTAGCCGAATAAAGCGATATTTGGACCTTCGAACCAAGCAGCCGTCGGAAAAGCGTATCGCCATCATCGGCTATAACTATCCTCCCGGAGAGGGGCATTTATTTCAGGCATCGTTTCTGGATACGTTCGAATCCATATCCCGAATCGCGACAGCGATGAAAGATCACGGCTACACGACAGAGGTTTTTACCGGAGCTGAATTAAGGGAACGCTTCCTTCGGGAAGGAGCGGTCAATTCCGGAGTCTGGACGGACGAGCGTTGGTCCGTTGAGCTTCCAACGTACGACAATAAGGCTTATGAGCAGAATAATAAAGTGTTTGCCAATCGCAAGGATGAGCTTATTCAGCAGTGGGGAGAGGCGCCTGGCAATATCATGACGACGGAGGAGGGAGCATTCAAAATCCCCGGCTTGCTCAATGGAAACCTGTTTATCGGGGTCCAGCCCAGCCGGGGCGTTCACGAGCATCCCGAGGCTGCTTACCATGACAAGAGCCTTCTTCCGCACCATCAATATCTGGCATTCTATCAATACATTCGGGACGAATTTAAGGCGGATGCCATCCTGCATGTAGGAACCCACGGAACCCTTGAGTTTCTGGAGGGGAAAGAGAGCGGAATGTCCGGTGATTGTTTGCCGGATGCCCTGATCCAAGATCTTCCGCATTTCTATATGTATTACGTTGGAAATCCGTCCGAGGCAATGATCGCGAAGCGAAGGTCGCATGCTGCCTTGATCGGTTACCAATCCCCGCCCTTCGCGACAAGCGGATTATATGGTGAATATGCCGGGCTTGAAGCGATGCTGCACGAGTACCGGGAAACGGAACGGCTGAATCCAACGCGTGTTCCCGACATAAAGAAGAGGATATGGGACCAGGCGGCATCGCTTTCTATGGAAACGGACGATTTGGAAGAGCTCGAAATCGAGCTGTATCGGATTCGAAGATCCGTGATCCCGAACGGTTTGCATGTCGTCGGCGAGGGCTACAACCATGAAGAAGCGGCAGGGCATATGAAAATGATTTTGAGCCATGAGCAGGGAATGCTTGGATCGCTGCAAAGAGTATTTGCAACATCCATGGCTTGGGATTATGACAGCCTGCTGGAAAACCGGGACATTGAAAGACTGCAACTGCTGGATGAGTGTGTAGGAAATGCCGTGTTATCCTTCATTCATAATGAAACCATCCCTGAGCCTCCACAGTTGCCGGATGAAATGAAGGCACGCTGGAACGACATCTGGAATCACGGGTTAACGGCATATCACTCCACCAAAGCGGATATGGAGCTTAAGAACCTGCTGCGGGCGCTGGATGGGGCGTATTTGCCGGTTAGCCTAGCCGGGGACAGCGTTCGTAATCCGGAGGTTTTGCCGTCCGGAAATAACCTGGTTCAGTTCGATCCGCGATCCATTCCAAGCCGGACGGCAGCTGCGACCGGTTTGAAAATTGCCGAGAATACCTTGAAGCTGTACTACGAGGCCCATCAAAAATATCCTGAAACGACGGCACTCGTGATGTGGGGGCTGGAAACTTCGCGAACCCAGGGAGAGACGTTAGGCCAGATTCTGGCTTATCTGGGCGTCAGGATCAAAGAACGGGGACATTCCATGCATATGGGATATGAAATCATTCCACTTTCCGAACTGAACCGACCGCGAATCAATGTAGTCGTGCATATCTGCGGATTTTTCCGCGATATGTTTCCGGACCAGCTATTCATGCTTCATCGCATTTTTAAAGAAGTATCCGAGCTGGATGAGCCGATGGATCAAAATGGGTTCAAACAGCACTCGGAGCTGCTGTACCGACAGCTGCGCAATGCCGGCGCCGGGCACGACGAGGCTTGGGATTTGGCGTGCGCCCGCATTTACGGTCCTGCCGAAGGAGAATATGGAACGTCCATAACCAAGCTGATCGAGACCAAACAGTGGGAAGAGGAAAGCCAAATAGGCGCATCATTTATGAGCAGCCTGAAGCATGTATATAGCTCCAACTACAGGGGCAAGGAAATGCTTGAGCTGTATAAGGCCAACTTGGAGGCCGTGGATATCGTTTCGCAAATTCGGAGTAATCATGAGCACGAAATTACGGATTTGGACCATTATTACGAATTTTTCGGAGGGTTGGCGAAATCGGTAGAAATCGTTAAGGGCAGTCGAGCGGAAATGTATATCACCGATACCACGCGCGAGCAGGCATTAACGGAAGAAGTACGCAAATCGATTCAGCGAGGCGTTCGAACCCGCTTGCTTAATCCCAAGTGGATGGACGGATTGCTGAAGCATGACTATCACGGTGCACAGAACATAGCCGACCGAACGGAAAATTTGCTTGGTCTGGCAGCGACAACGAACCAGGTGGATTCCTGGATCTTCTCTTCGGTTCACAAGGAATATGTTGCGGACGAACAGCGCAGCAAGCAAATGCGGGACAATAACCGTTCTGCATATCACAGTATGCTGGAAACTCTGCTGGAGAGTCATCAACGGAATTATTGGAACGCGTCGGAGGATGAATTGGGAATGTTGCGTGATCGCTATTTGGAGATTGAAGGGGATCTGGAAGGCCGTAATACCTAGGTCTTAAAGTGAAGATCCACTATGCCAAAACGGAAAAACAGGGATGATATCATCCCTGTTTTTTTACGTTCCGGTTCAGGATCATCATCAATATTATTTAAGGCTATTGTTATTGTTTTTGCCACATTTCTCCTCGAAAATCGACAGAAAAAACAGTATAATAAAAACAAACAAAACTAAACAAAAACATTCGGATAGGGCGGTGGCAGGAATGAATCAGGAATTTGTGCATCCGGCAGATCAGCTTCTTCTCTTTATCAATCGCATTTACAACCATGGGATGACAACCACGTCGGGAGGCAATTTGTCGATCAGGGACCATAACGGGGATATATGGATTACGCCAGCGGGAGTGGACAAAGGGTCGCTTAACCGGTCGGATATGGTATGCGTGAAGGAGGACGGCAGGGTAGAGGGAATTCACAAGCCTTCCAGCGAATTTCCCTTTCACCGGCTCATCTATCAAGCCCGCCCGGATTTGAAGTCGATCATTCATGCCCATCCGCCTGCACTGGTATCGTTCAGCATTGTAAGGCGCATTCCGGATACAAGGCTGCTTCCGAACGAAAGGCAAATCTGCGGCGAGATCGGAATCGCGCCTTATGCGCTTCCTGGAAGCGAGCAGCTCGGGGAGAACATTGCAGCCGTCTTCAAGCAAGGGATCGACACCGTCATGCTGGAGAATCACGGGGTCGTGGTCGGGGGAGAGGACCTATTTCAAGCGTTTCGTCGGTTCGAAACCCTCGACTTCTGTGCACGCCTAGAGATTGAGGCGCGTCGAATCGGTAAACCGGTCCTGCTTACCGATGAGGATTACGAAACCGTGCGCAACAAAAGCACGCTGCAGATGGATACGTTCATCCGCGATTCCTGCACGTCGGAAGAAAAAGAGCTGCGCCGCGATTTGTGCGGATTGATGAAACGCGCGTATAAACAGGGATTGTTCACGAGCACGCAGGGCACCTTCTCCCATCGATTGCAAGGAAACGATTTTGTCATCACGCCATATGGCAAAGACCGCAATCATCTGGAACCGGAGGACCTCGTCCGCATCGAGAACGGCAAGTCGGAAGCGGGCAAACAGCCGAGCAAATCCGTTTTCCTCCATGAAGCGATCTATAACACGCAGCCGCATGTCCATTCGGTCATCATCGCGCATCCTCCCAACATTATGGCATTTGCGGTCACCGACACGGCCTTCGATTCGAGGACGATTCCGGAAAGCTATATATTGCTTCGCGGAACGCCGAAGCTCCCCTTTCATGCGGTGTATAATGAGCCTGAGCGTACCGCTTCGCTGTTTAAAGCCAATACGCTGATTGCCATTGTGAACAATAACTGCGTAATCGTTGCCGGTCAAAGCCTGCTCAACGCTTTTGATCGATTGGAAGTTGCGGAGTACAGCGCGAAGTCCATTTTGTCGGCAAGAACGCTAGGCGATGTTATCCACATCGATGATGAACGGATCCGCGAGCTTGAAGCAGCATTTCATCTGGAATCATGAGTAAGAACCTGGCGTTCATGATCTATAGCCTTTAAATGAAGTAAGAGCAGCAGAGTTGCCGTGAATGATACGCGGCCATCTGCTGCTCTTTTTATTATGATAGTTGAAATCCGGTTATCATGCTATTTGGTCCATGAACCGATCTTATATGCTCCGTCTGAAAGCCGGTTTGTGTTAGCGAAATCAACGGCCGGCTGGTTCGTCGATGGATCGAGAATCGCTATGGCTAATTCATAAGTACCGCTCGGCAGTGTATTCGTAGGAAGAGAGCCTGTGACCGTGTGCTGCCCTGTTCTCCAGGTCGTTAAGTCCGCCGATGTGGTTTGGCGTGCCACGATCTGGCCGCCGCTGCGCAGCTGGATTTCAAGAGGCCAATTGAACGGGAAGTGTTGAACCCCCTTATTCTCCACCGTGACGGATACCTCGAGCGTGCTTCCGCTATTTTCTTGCGGGTATCCAGCCTTGTTCACGACAAAGTGATAACCCATTCGTTTCTTGAGCGTATCGATGTTGCCTTGCAATGGATTCCCCACCGCCAGGGAAGCCGGAGAATTCGGTCCCAGCCAGCTTGGCTTGCTGAGCTCGGTTTGCCGAAGGGTCTCATTGAAGCCGCTGCCTGACGTAAGCGCAGCATTCATGCCATAAGCACCGCCATAGAATTCGCCGCCGGAGACGCGCGTATCCCAAAAGTTTGCATGTGCGGGTTGCTGCTGGCCGATGTCATCCCAATATCCGTTCTGGGTGCCTGTATACCAGCCCCAATCGGAATCGAAGCTCGGCTGATCGCCGAAGACGTCATTGTACATTCCCAGAATCAAACCCTTGTTGTTATTCTTGGCAAGCTCTACGCTGCGTCTAATCAATAGCTGCGTGTAATCCTCCTGATCGGCAAAGGCATCGATATAATGCTGGATATATTGGTTGGATATGCTGTTCGGAGGGAATGCCCCCGTATAGTTGCTTTCCCCGTTCGGTCCGACATAAGGCCAGGTATGGAATTCCGCCCAATGTCCGAGCGAACCGATTTGCACAAAAGCGATCGGGCTATCCGGGGAGTCGTAATGGTCCGCAATCGCCTCGATTGCAAGTTTGTGCCTGGCGATCAGATAGTCGGAACTGTAATTAGGAGAGAAGCCCGTGTTGTTGCCGGCTCCCATGCCTCCAGTATCGTCGCGATAGGCCTTGCCCGGCGATTGTCCCAGGCTTGCCATGTCGTTGTACAGCCAATCCGGGATATCCCGGTGAGCCACGCCGGAAGGACTGTCCAGAATAAAGCGAAGGATTACCTTGACGCCGCGGCTTTTCCAATAGTCGAAATGATTGGAGGCTTCAATCGCGCTGAAATCATAATTGCCCTTCGTCGGCTCAAACTCCTTCCAAGTCACGCCGGCATATACCAGTCGGTGAGGTTGAGGGTAATTGGTAGATTTTGCGGATGGAGCCCAGCCTTTAAACGGGTTATTCAGCGGATCATTCAGCTCGGTTGGATAGAATTCGATCATTTGGCCTCCCGGATTATGTGCTTGTAAGGTATAGACCGGAAGCGGCTGGTTCTGTGCCGGCAGGCGGTGCATATCCGAATTGTTATCCAGATAGCCGATGCTCACGCTGCTGCCTGCGCCAAGTCCAAGCGTAGAAAGAGGGATCGCTGCTTCAATCACAGATGAGGAACGTACGTATTGAGAAGAAGTCAGAGACGATGAGAAATTCCAGCTCCAACTGCTTCCATTGCCTGAGTAGCGGTATAAGGATTGGTTCTCGAGAAGCCACTCAACGCCTGTCGTGCCCCAGCCAAAAGCTTGATATCCGGTAGAAGCATTCCCGTCCGTATTCAACCAGAAGCTTCCCATCGTAGTGCTAAGGCCGGAGCCCTGAACAAGCAGATAAAGATTCTTGTCGTCATGGGAAGCCTTTAAGATTTGAGCCGTTCCCGTATTCGTGGATAGGGCCGGAATGCCCTCCCAGTCGCTCGGATCGCCGTCAACAACGATAGAGGCAGAGGCAGCTTCTGCAGACCAAGTAAGGCGGGGAAAAGGGAATAAGGCAAGTAGAATGGCCGTCATGGTAATTAGGGCAAACGGCTGCTTCCAATGGATACCCCGTGCTTTCATGTCAAACCTCCTCACAGAATTGTTCTTTTACTCTCAAAAAATCGAATCCTTCACCTCCTTTCCGAGCAGGCAATTAACAATTCGTGATTAAGCCGTTTAAGTTGAGCTGCGTGCCACCAAGCGGGTAGGCAAAATCACCTTTTTGGGCAGCAGCTTGTTTCCGTTGATTCGGTCGATTAAGTTATCGACAGCTACCATGCCGATTTCTTTCATCGGCACATCGATCGTAGACAGCGGCGGATTGGAATACTTGGATACCTCAATGTTGGATAGCCCAATAACCGCTACTTCGTCAGGAACGGAAATACCGTTGTTATACAGGCCGTTGAGGGCGGCCATAGCCATTAAATCGCTGCCGGCAAAGAAGGCAGTCGGGAAATTTCGGGTTGTACATAGATGATTGATTTTTTCGATGCAGACCGCCTCATCCCACATGCAATCAATCACCCAATCGGGATTGACCGACAATCCGGCAGCATGCATGGTTGCGTAGTAGCCCCGATAACGGCGGCTGTCTTTGAGATTGCTCGATAATCCGCTTCCCCCGATATATCCGATTCGGGTATGGCCTTTTTCAATGAGATGGCTGACGGCCATCGAAGCGACATTGTAATGATCGTAGCCGACATTGTCGATATCCCCGCGTTCCGTATCGATACCTACGATGTACGGGACCTGCTTGCGAATATATTCGTAGGTCTCATGATCGAGCGATTCCATGAGAATGAGGCCGGTAATCGGTTCGCTAAATGTATTAAACAGGATCTTGCTGTCGTTCAATTCAATTCCCGTCCGGATAAAGGACATGTTGTAACCGGCACCAAGCAAGCGTTCTTCCACGCCGGATAAGATCGACATGAAGTAGGGATCGTTGTATTTATCCTTGGTGACGCTTAAGACGCATCCGATTTTGATATGCGATTTGCTTTCGGCCGGATCCTGAGCAGAAACCTTGCGCTTGGGCCCTGATGCGATTTTATAGTTGAGCTGCGTAACGGCTTGCCAAACCCTTTCCCGGGTTTCGTCCGTGATTTTATACTTCGTATCATTGTTTAACACTCTGGACACGGTGGCTGTGGATACATTTGCAAGTTTAGCAACATCCCGAATCGTACTCATGTATAAACACATTCTCCTTTTAAGTTACTAATAATCGCCATTTTAGAGTTTATAGGAATGTTACATTGTAAACAATGATTTGCTTTTATTATAGATTATGTTACGTTGTTTGTTGCGCAATATCGTTACGTTATTTCATTTTACATTCCTCCTTAATCAAAATCAAGAGTGACATGTATATTCCATGCGTTGTCACTAGAAATTTCGTAGTATTTCAAAATTGATATTGCCAGATAACATGCGAATGATATAACATGAAATCACTAAACAAATTGTGTAATAAAACAGAAATAACGTAACAAATAACGTAACAAACAGAGGGTTCTGTTTAGTGCATGGGGGAGTTGGGATATGAACAAGAGAGTAACGGTTTACCCAATGATATCGGATGAAATGTTGACCAATCCGGGCATCGGCTTTACCACGGCGCCGGGCTTGATGGGAGATCCGGAACGGATTGTTGATAACCGGGGGGAAGCGCAGCGCAAGTATAAGTTTGCGGAAGACAGCAGGACGTACAATCATCCGGACAGCAAAGTATTTTTCTGCAGCGTTCGTTGGCGTGACATCGAAACGGATAAAGGGAGTTACGACTGGAGCGTACTGGAGGAAAAGCTGGATTACGCCAAATCATTAGGCTGTACTGCCGTGGTGCGCTGTTCGCCGTACGCATTAAGCGAAGAGGATGATATCCCGTCTTGGTTCCGGGCCGAATATCCGGAAGAGCCCGAGTTTCCGTTCTGGAGAGTAGACCCTCTGACTACACCCTATGCCGAGCATTGGTCTGATTTCATCAAGGCGTTTGCCGTCCGCTTTGACGGCCATCCGCTTATCAGCTCGATCGATTTGACCATAGTCGGAGCCTGGGGGGAAGGCGGCGGAACCGAATTTCTGACGACTGACGCGATTAAGCAGATAACGGATGCTTACTTGGACGGTTTTAAAATAACGCCTCTCCAGGCACTGCTGCATGATCCGCTGTCGATCCGGATCATAAATGAACGCAAAGCCAAAGTCGGATTTCGCGTGGATTGTTTGGGGGATATGGGCGGCTTTCATGGCGATCAATGGTCGCATATGACCGATTTCTATCCGCAAAATATTCAAAATTTTGAGATGGGCGATGCCTGGGAGAAAGCGCCGATCCTGTTCGAAGCATGCTGGCATATGAATGACTGGTATCTGCAGGGCTGGGATATCGACTATATCATACAGGAAACGCTCAAGTGGCATATTTCATCCTTTAACAACAAAGGGACGGTAGTGCCGGAACCCTGGAGAGAGAAGGTCAAGGCTTGGATTAACAAGATGGGCTACCGCTTCGAATTAAGGAAATTCGCGTACGATTCGATAGCGGACGTTGGCGGAGAGCTAAACATCGAAGCGTTGTGGGCTAATGTCGGCGTCGCTCCGATTTATCATCGTTATCCGCTGGCGGTGAGGTTAACCGGCCAATGTCGATCGTATACGCTTCATAGCAGTGAAGACATCAGGGAATGGCTCCCGGATGAGGATATTGCTTGGATAGAAAGGTTTTCGCTTCCTAACGATATGCCGGCGGGCGAGTATATGCTGGAAATTGGCATCGAAACCGGCGTGAAGGAAATCGGGAATATCCAGCTGGCAATCACGGGATATCAAGACGGCTTTTACCCGATGGGTAAGCTATTCGTCGAAAGGGGGAGGCAGGCTAATGGAAAGGCCGATGAATTATAAAGAAGTAACAGCGATCTGTGATTTTGATTATCTGCCTGATGGATTGGAAGCTAAATATGATCGCTATCTACCGGATGGCGAGCCCTATCTCATACCAAGGGGCTTCTTGAATGGAATCTTTGAGCGATATCAGACTCCCGAGGAGACTCGGCAATGGATTGAACAGGGGATTTTAGCGATAGAGGAAGACGCCGTATTGTTTCATTTTACCAAATTTTTGGTGGAGGATCTGTGCTCGGCGCGCAATCGCTGTGATGAAGCCCATTATACCAATATGACGCCCGCATGCATGAAGAAGTACGGCGAATTATATTCGTTTTTGTTGCTGCTCGCCTGCGTGGTGCCCTCCATGAAGATGCTGGAGAAGCGTTCCGTACCCCTAACCTATTATGAGGACATTCCGCATCAACCGCTGAAGCTGCAAATGGAAAAATTGGCACTGCAGGGCGATGCCAAGGTTCATGATTTCCCGTGGGTGATGAATTTCTATACCTGCTCCATCTTTCTGTTGGACCGCTTCTATTTTATTCCGTACCGATTCGAGGATTCCTTCACCATGTTCCGCCATAGGAATACGCAGGAAGTGCTTGCCCTTCGCCATCCCGGAGAGGATTTCCGCAGCGATGGACAGCAGAACGGAATCAACGATGTTTATGATTCGCAAGGCCGCTTCACATCGGAATGGCAGGAGAATGCCGAATTCATTATAGCGAATCGGATCAATCCCATGGGATTCGTCGAAAGAGAAACGACACCGATCTTAAAGAAGGACTGGGATACCGTGCTTCAAAAAGGGGATACCCTGTTGGCGCTTCACATTCCTTCCGGGCCCGGGTACACGCCGGACAGGCTGAGGAATTCCATGGCGATGGCCATCGAGTTCTATGATCGATATTTTCCGGAATTGCCCATCAGAGGCTTCTGGAGTTCAAGCTGGCTTTATGATACCAGGCTCTCGCTCGTTTTGGACAATGAAAAAAGCAATATCGTCCACGTTCAACGGCAGTTTTATAATTATCCCACCGATGAAGGGGACGGCATGCTGCGCTATGAAGTCTTTGGAGACCGGAATGCTGATCCGGCGTTGAACACCGGCGAATATCCGACCTCGCTGCAAAGAGCGGCAGCTGAGTATATGCGGACCGGGGCCAGATTCAATACGTTAAGCATGATCGTGCTGACGGAAGATATCAGCCGGATTGGCAGCATGCCTTATATAACCGACGCAGATATAGAGTTGTTCCGCGGAACCGTTGACAGCCATTTACAAAGGAGCGAAGAGGATGGGGAAATATTCGCTTGAGAGCTACGAGAAATACAAAACCGTCAAAATCAGGCCGAAGCCCTTGTCGGTCAAGGAGTACGATACAAGCCACGGTCGATTCGAATACGCGGCTTTTTCATGGAAGGAACTAGAACCAGCGCGAGGAGAGTATAAGCTCGGAGGGATCGACAAGGTATTGAAAGCGATTACGAATCCTGTTCTTCTCCTGACGCCGGACCTGCCAGAATGGGCGAAGGATAACCACGAAGCATGTTATGCGGCATTGATTCGAAAAGTCGGCAGTATGATGGATTCGGATCAACGCCTTGCGGCCGTTTTGATCTCGACCTTGGCAAACAGCAAGGAAGAATGGAACGCCTATATCGATTCCTTTGGATCCCAGGTGCTGCTTGCAGATTTGCAGAATGAACCGCTGATTCAATATTTAAAGGAGCGCGGCCGCGGCTTTGGTTTGCTGGTGAAGTGCAGCGAGGAGAATTGGATCGAATGCTGCGAAGCCTTTGCCAAACATCATTTGCAGCGGGTATGGAAGAGTTACCCGGTGTTCCTCCATGTGACCGATGAAGCTGGCGGTTCCCATATCAGACGGGAGGCCTTTCGCTGGCATGCCGGGATGTCCAACGTAAGCCTAGGGCTTGGTTACAACCTTGCTTTACGTCGGCTAACCTACCCGGAAACGGTGTCCGGCAGCGGGAGCCTGCCGCTGCGATTCTGGTTCGTAAACTCGGGAAGCTCAAGAATCTATCGGGAATTTCAGCTGCGGCTGCAGCTAAAGCAGGAAGACGTGTCCTATGAATTTCCGCTGCACGCGGCCACGCATTCCTGGTTAACCGGCGACCTTGTCCATAACGAGATCGTACACTTGCAGGACATCGCGGCGGGAACCTATTCGCTTGGCATAGCGCTCTGCTTCGAAGACCGTTCTTCACTGACGCTGAATATACAGAACCGGCAACTGGATGGTTTTTATGAGATGGGTACGATACAAGTCGAAGCCGCCCGCGAGGATTCGCTCAAGAATATATGGGACACCTATTATCCGGAAGGATATTATCCCCTGGAAGATCCCCAGATGCCGGGACAAGAATAATCGATCTAGACAAATACGAGCTCGCTGGAGGTTATGGAGTTGAAACTAGCATTAATTGGTGCAGGACAAAGAGGCATGATCTATTCAAGGCACGCTTGCCAAAGCGAGGAAATTGTGGCGGTCATCGAGCCGGATGCCGGCAGAAGAAAGGCAGCGGCGGATGAGTTTCAGATTCCGTTGGAGAAACAATTTGCATCCGTGGATGCGTTTTATGCAATGGGGAAAATTTGCGATGCCGTCATCATCTCTTCCATGGACAAGGACCATTACGAGCAAACGATGATGGCGCTTGATCTTGGCTATGATATTTTGCTTGAGAAGCCCATTTCACCAAGTCCGGTAGAATGCATGAGAATTCAGGAGAAAGCTAATGAAAAAGGCCGTAAGGTGATTGTATGCCATGTGCTCAGATATACGAACTTCTTTGCGGAAATTAAGAAAATCATCGATAGCAATGAACTCGGGAAAATCGTGACCATACAGCACAACGAGAACATCGGCAATTTCCATATGGCACATTCCTTCGTAAGAGGCAATTGGAGAAGAAGCGATCTGGCGAGCCCGATCATCATGCAGAAATCCTGTCATGACATGGATATTCTATCCTGGCTTGTGGACAGCGGGGCGAAACGTATCTCATCGTATGGGAGCCTTACGTATTTCAAAGAGGAGAATGCACCGGCAGGCAGTGCGGAACGATGCCTCGATTGTAAGGCAGCCGCGAACTGCCGATTCGACGCAAGAAAAGCCTATTTGCCGATCAGGGGCCAATGGCCCGCTACCGTCATTTCGGCGGATCAGAGCGAAGAGGGACTGCTCCAAGCGCTAGCAACGAGTCCTTACGGACGCTGCGTATATCGGCTTGACAATGATGTATGCGACCATCAAGTCACCCTGATCGAGTTCAAAAACGGGGTAACGGCAACGTTTAATTTAAGCGGATTCACCAACAAAATGTACCGTACGCTCAAAATCATGTGCGAGCATGGGGAAATCCGAGGCGACGATAACTTGAACATTATCGAAGTCACCCGCTTTAACTCCAATATGGCAGAACCCGTACACCAAACCGTCATTCGGCCGGCAACGGTGAGCGGCGGACATAACGGCGGCGATACCGGTCTGATGAATGATTTCTTGGAGAATCTGGGGAATGCCGACTTCAGCAGCAGATCCTCCATCGACATGTCCGTTGAAAGCCATATGATGGCCTATGCCGCGGAAGAGGCGAGAATTACCGGTACCGTGATCGATCTGGATGAACTAAAGATGAAGCTGCAGCAAGGCATTACAGCATAGTCGTGTAATCACATGTAAAGGGGTGATGGAATGAGTTCGGCTGTCAAGGGATTTCTCTATGAAATAAAAAAACACAGGATCCTGTATCTCATGTGCGTACCCGCGCTGATCGTGCTGATCATGTTCTCCTATATCCCGTTTGCCGGGATATGGATGGCGTTTACCGACTTCAATGTGGTCGACGGCATCTTCGGCAGCAAATTTGTGGGTCTGGACAACTTCAAATACTTTTTTTCGGAAAACAGCATGGGATGGAAGGTTACCTATAACACGCTGTACATCAACTTTTTCGGTCTCATCTTAGGCATTATCATTCCTGTTAGCATTGCCATTCTGATCAATGAAATCCGGCATAAAGCCTACAAAAAGATCGCGCAAAGCATGATGTTTTTTCCCTATTTCATATCCTGGGTTGTCGTCGGTGCGATTCTGTACGGAATCTTCTCCACGGATGTGGGCGTGGCGAATCATATTTTGAAGTTCTTCGGTGCAGAGCCGATCTCCTGGTACTCGGAGCCAAAGTATTGGAAGTGGATCATCATTCTGTCGAGCGTCTGGAAATGGAGCGGTTACAGTTCCATTGTCTACATGGCGGCGATGTCCAATTTTGACGGGAGCTTATACGAAGCGGCCAAGGTGGATGGCGCTAACAAATTGCAGCAAATTCTTTACTTGACCGTGCCCATGCTGAAGCCAACGATCATCGTTTTGAGCTTGCTGAGTGTCGGACGAATCTTCTACGGGGACTTTGGGATGATTTACGGTATCGTTGGCAACAACCCGGTCCTGGCTGAAGAAGTAACGGTCATCGATACCTACGTTTATCAGTCGATGCGTACGCTGGGCTTTTCTTACTCGACGGCCATCGGGCTATTCCAGTCATTGATGGGCTTGATCCTGATTACGGCTGCTAACAAATCCGCTAAGAAAATAAACGACGGAGAGGGTCTATTTTGATGATGGAAAAGAATAGATTGCTTGGCGATAAATTGGTGATAGGCTTTGCCTATGCATTCATTGGCTTATTCGCACTCGTTTGTCTGTATCCTCTTGTATTAACGTTAAGCGTGTCCTTTTCTTCGGAACAGGCCGTTGCGAGAAACGGATATTCGATCATCCCTCTGAGCCCCAGCTTGGATACATATAAATATATCTTTGTTAATAGTGGAATGAAACTGCTCAAATCCTACGGCGTTACCCTATTTGTAACCACTGTGGGGACGTTCGGGGCTCTGTTGATTACCAGCATGATTGCATTTTCCCTATCTATCAAAAAGCTGAAATACCGCAACGTGCTCGCTTTCATTAGCAACTTTACGATCATCTTTTCGGCCGGCTTGATACCGTGGTACATGGTCAGCGTCAATTATTACGGGTTGAAGAACAGCATTCTGGCTTTGATCCTGCCGTCCATATTCAGCGTATGGAACATGTTTCTGATGCGAACGTACTTTGCAAGCATTTCTCCATCTTTATATGAAGCGGCCGAGATGGACGGCGCCAATTATTTTACGATCTATGTCAAAATAGCCCTTCCGTTAAGCAAAACCGCACTGCTGACGGTAGGTTTAATGTATGCGCTTCAATATTGGAATGATTGGTGGCATGCGCTGATCTTCATTAACGAACGCGATTTGTTTCCGCTGCAGTATTTCCTCTACAACATTCTGTCGAACGTCAATGCGATAAGTTCCGGACGAATTCCGTCAGGGGCATCAGGCAACATCACATTGCCTGCCGAAACCGTGAAGATGGCCATTACGGTCATCACGATCGGTCCGATCATTTTCCTGTATCCTTACATTCAAAAATACTTCGTGCACGGGATTATGGCCGGAGCGGTAAAAGAATAGACACCTGCGTGGTTATTGGCCGATTCAGGCTTTTAACATAGATTAACCATTTCATAGGGAGGGTCTTTCATGAAAGCAAAAAAAATGCTGATCTTGTTGGTTTTATTGATCGCATCCGTTTCGGTAATGGCAGGATGCAGCGGCAAAAAAGAGGGGGCAGCCGCGCTCGAAACCGTCACGATTTTGTATCCGGGGGAACGAAGCGATCGCATGAACGAATTTTTAAACAATGAATTCGCAGAGAAAATGGCTGCCGATCTCGGTCTAAAGGTCGAAGTCATATATGTGCCGTGGGCCCAGTATTGGGAACAGAAAGATATCATGCTGGCCGCAAACGAACCGATCGATTTATATTGGGATGGTCTTCCGGATCTTTCTACGATCGTCAACAAGAAACAAGCCATGGTTCTGGATGATTTAATCCAGGAATATGGTCAGGATATGTTGAAAGTTTTGCCGATGGAACAGCTTCAAGGCGCAACCATCGATGGGAAAATTCACGGCATTCCGTCGGCCTATGCACCGTCCTCGGCCATGTACCAGCTGGTTGCCGTCCGCCAGGATATTCTGGAAGCCGTGGGGATGACCGACGTGAAGACACCCGACGATTTAAAAGAATTCGCAACCAAGGCGAAAGAGAAGTTTCCTGAAATGAAAGGTCCCGCCGACATTATCTTTAAACCGTTGACTCGATACTTTACCGATGAACAATATAACTGGATCGCCGTCGAAGATTTGGTTGTATTCGGGGAAGACAGCAAGAAAGCATACAGCTATTATGAAACGGAAGCATTCCAGGAAGTGGCGAAATTTAACCGGGGAATGTATGAAGCAGGATTATACACAGAGGATTTGACCATCAAGTACAACGAGAGAGACTCCCGCATGCAGACCGGCCTATATTTATGGGTGGAAGGATCTCTGGGCAAGGAAATGGAAATCGTCGATGCCATCAAAGCCAATGCCCCGGATGCCGAGGTTAAGACCTACCTGCTAGCCGAGGATAAGCCGCGTTATGTAACCGCCACAGGCGGGGAAGTTCTGGGCATTCCAGTCAATGCTCCGAATCCGGAAGGAGCCATGAGGTTTGTGAACTGGATTTATAAATCCAAGGAAAATTACCAGTTTGCTCTCTATGGCGTCGAAGGCAAGGACTACGAGATCGTGGACGGAAGAATCAATAAGCTCACCCCGAGCGAATTCTTCTATGAATGGATGTTTAGAAACCAGAATTACCAATTGTTCGGGCCGAACGTGGCCCAGGAATCCATCGATCAATATAAGAGCTGGGATGATCAGGCTGTTCGATCCGAATCCTTGGGATTCCGATTCAATAACGAAAAGGTTAAGTTGATCGAGACATCCTTGAAAGAAGTCGCAGGCAAAGATCTAGCTGCGATCCGTTCCGGATTTGTCGATTTTGAGACAGAGTATCCCAAAGCCATCCAGAAGCTGAAGGCGGCTGGGATTGACGAGTATGTCGCCGAGATACAGCGTCAGCTGGATGAATTCTTGGCAGGCAAATAATAGGGGTATCTCCGCATTCCAGCAACGAAGCAGCTGAAATTGAGAGCTGTCGGTGAAACAGATCATCATTAATTCAGAAGAAGTATCTCCTGAACAAGGGGATGCTTCTTTTCTTTTTTGTTGCAATTCACAATTTTACGCTTTGCTGGGCGTTACTAGTCAGTTGTTTACAACAAAATGAAATATGTCTATTATATATATAGATGAATAATCAAAATGTTTATCGTTCTATTGATCATTGGTCATTGCTTATATGTTCTTATGGCAAACGATGCACTTGAATTATTTGCGTAAGATCCATTTTTGAGAAAAGAGGAGAAATGATGAACATACACGCTTCTATGAATCATAAGCCTGTCATTGTATCGGCTAATTACGGGGAGGTCGACGGGCGGTTTGCCGGCGCCACAGATGTTAGGGCGTTATCCCTCGGACTGTCTCAAGGTAATGAGGAAGGCCAGGCAAATGTTGCCGCGAGAGTATGGAGAGATGCGGACGGGCATGCAACCGAACAATCGTTAGAGCTTCCGATTCATCGCATTCTGGATTTGTCTATTCTCGTTTGCAGCGCACTGGCGCATTTTAGCGAAGCCTATCGATACGAGCAGCTCTATGATCCGCAGAATCCCGTGATCGACCGGATCGGACTGCAGGGAAGCGCCATGACGGTAGCCGTATGCACGGACAATGAACAGATCCATGAGGATATCAGGCTGTTCAACGGGGCTTTGAGCGATAACGGCGAGATGATTGGTGAAAGGCTGCGGACATTAACCAGAGCGTTGAAAGAATTGGGGTACGAATAAAGAGGAGGCATCCCAGATAGCGGGGGAATGGAGCGGGAGTGTTCTTCCACGCTGGGAAAAGCTTGGAGGCGAAAGGTTATGCAAGAACAGAATGACAATGAATATTACGTGCTGTCTCCCGGGAGAGCATTGACCGAAGAAGAAAAGAGCCTTATCTGGACAAAATCGTTAACGCATAAAGTAAGTGAGGAAGAACGGCGAATCTCGAATGAAATTAAGCGGAATTGGGATCGGGGCGAGATGAAAATCGCCAATGTTTTGTTAGAAGGCGATGCCGGATCCGGAAAGACGCAGCTCGCCAAAGCTTTGTCCGCGAACTTCAGGCTCCCTTACACCAAAGTCACATGTTTTGCCGATATGGATAAATCGGATATTATCGGAGCCATTTTACCGGTCATTACTTCCGATCAAATGGAGCACTTGGAACCTGCCGATCAGGCCGCCTTGAAAGCCTTATACGAAAATGACGGCTTCCAATGCTCGACGGAGATTCTAATGGAGGCTTTAGGAATTTCGCGGGAGCATGCTTCAGCCAAGATGAAGCATGTATTGAAGCTGGCCGCGAATGCCGCAGAGAATAAGGCGGTAGAATATCGATTTTACGCTTCCGAGATCGTCAGAGCCTTTCAGAAAGGCTATCTGCTGGAAATACAGGAACCGAACGTGATACGTGATGCTGCCGTATTAATGGCGCTGAATTCCGCGCTGGAGCCTGGCGGCACGCTGAATCTGCCGATGGGTATCGTGCACAGGCACCCGGATTTCATTGCGGTGATCACGGCCAACCGCAGTTATGCGGGATCCAGGCCGCTAAATGAAGCATTGCGAGACAGGATACAGCATTCGGAGAAAATGGATCTGCCTACCAAGGAGATGATGATGGAGCGCGCAAAGGCCAAAATCGGCTGCGGGGACGATGAAATGCTGGACATCCTCGCAAGGGTCATCATTCTGTTGGACAAAACAGCCCGGGCCAATGCCATTAAGGGGGTTGCCGGCATGCGTTCCTATTTCTATTGGGCGGATGCCGTGGCACAGGGGGCTTCTGCAAGAGAATCCCTTTATCACAAAGTGATCTACAAGATGACGACCGATCCGGAAGAAATCAAACTGCTGGAAGATACGCTGGTAGGCCAAGGCCTGTTGGGGTTATTGGACGAAATTCCGGTTGAACCCCCAAGCAAACGAAGAGAGGATGCCGTGGAGTTCACAACCTGGGACATCGATATGGATGTTGACTCCAAGATGGATCAGCAAGCCGGGGAAGAAGGGATCCGATTAAAAAAATCCGCTGAGAGCGAAGGCAGCACATCCGTTTCATCGGATGAATCAGCGGAGATGGAGAGCACGGATTCGGGCGAGGAGGGCACGCCGAATTATCACCAGGCTAATCCTGAGCCCATGTCGGAAGAGGAGAAGCAGGAGGAACGGGATTTCCGCAAAAAGCTGAATCGGATTTCCAGAGAAATCGTATCCGATTCCCTTCATCGGTCGGTAAAGCTGATCGTTCATCGTCCTGATTATGATCCGAACCTACAGGAGGAGTATGGGCGGTTAAGTCAGGGACTTATGCCGGTTATACGAGAAATCGCCAGAAAAACGCTGCCGCTCTTGGAGCACGAAATCACCGCGGAGTATGCCAAAAACCAATACTATGGATCAAAATTTCAGGCAGACAGCGTAGCCTACCGGGACTTCAGGTTATTTGCCAAGAAACGTCCTCCGACGGAATCCCCTGGTCTTGTGGTCGGACTGAGGGTCGATGAATCCGCATCGATGGCTGCGTTCGGCAGATTGGAGGCAGCCAAGCGTGCGGTCATCGCGGTCTATGAATTTTGTCAGATTTGCCATATTCCTGTTCTGATCTACGGCGATACGGCCGATGTGTCCCGCTTGGAGCAGATGTCGATCTTCGCTTATGCCGACTATGATCATCCGGATGTTCGCGATCGCTTCAGGCTGATGGGAATCCGCGCGAGAAGCAACAATCGGGATGGTATGGCATTAAGGATCATGGCGGAACGGCTGGCAGCTTCACCGAAGCAGACCAAGCTGTTAATCACCATCAGCGACGGGCAGCCTAAGGCGATGGAGGACTATACCGGAAGCCTTGCCATTCAAGACATGCAGCAGACCTTATCCGACTATGAAAGAAAAGGAGTCAAATTTCTGGCGGCCGCCATCGGGCAAGACAAGGATGTCATTAGCCGGATTTATGGAGCCGAGAGGTTTCTGGATATTACCAACCTGAATGAGCTGCCCGCAAAATTAGTGCGCATCATTTCTCGGTATTTATAAAACCGTGGGTGTAGCGTGTTCGTACAGCTTAAGCCTGCGTGTCTTCATGACACGCAGGCTTGTTCCATCATGAGATGACCGTCCATAGATGCGAACCCTCACGCTGGCCCTTGGTTGACTGGACATGTGCCCTGAAGAAACATTATAGTTAAAAGAATGGAGTTAGCGAAGCTGTGCTCGATGATCTCGACGCCATGGGTGGCTTGCATCGATGCAAGTTTTGTGTCTGGAATCGATAAACCTAAATAAGGGAGGACATATATGGAGCAACCTCGCATTTGGCCGGATCGGTTCAAGCGCTTTTTTCTAAACAATAAGTTTGTTCTGCTTTTGCTTGTTCTGTTGCTGGTCGGTTTAAACGTCATGGTATTAAGCAAAATCTCGTTTGTGCTGCATCCGATCGCGGTTCTGATCAAGACGATCGTGCTGCCGATCATTTTATCCGGAATCCTGTATTATTTGCTGAATCCCTTGGTGGATATGATGGAAAAAAGGAAAATCAAGCGCGGATGGTCCATCCTGATATTATATCTGTTGATTGCCGGAATTTTGACGGTTGTGGTGCTGGCGGTCATTCCGGTGCTCCGCACCCAGATTATGAGTCTGATTGACAATTTCCCGACGTACAGCGAGAAGGTCAGGCAGCAGTTTGAAGAGCTGACCGGCAGCCAGTTGTACAGTCAGCTGCAGGAGGCCGTGAACATCAACTCCCAGGAATGGTGGGGCACGATAACGCAGAAAGCAACCGAAATCCTGAACTCGACATGGAGCAAGGTAGGCGGTTTCCTTGGCGCGTTTACGGAGATTGTGTTGTCGATCATTACGGTTCCTTTTGTCCTGTTCTATATGCTGAAAGACGGCAAAAAGCTTCCTCAGAAAATCTTGTCGTTCCTGCCGAACCAGAGTCGTTCGGGGATCCTGCATGTGCTTCAAGATATCAATCACCAGATCAGTTCGTTCATCCGCGGTCAGATTATTGTCAGTGTCTGCATCGGTATTCTGCTGTACATCGGGTACATGATCATCGGCCTGGATTACGCGCTTATTCTTGCCATTATCGCCTCGTTCACCAGCGTTGTCCCTTATTTGGGGCCTGCCATTGCGATCACGCCCGCGTTGATTGTGGCTCTGGTCACTTCTCCGGTGATGCTGCTGAAGATGGTGGCGGTATGGACGATCGTGCAGTTGATCGAGGGCAAATTCATCTCTCCGCAAATTATGGGCAAAACGCTCAAGATTCATCCGATTACGATTATCTTTGTCATACTGACTGCCGGTAATCTGTTCGGCGTGGTTGGCATTCTGTTGGCCGTTCCCGGCTACGCTGTTCTCAAGGTTTGCGTAACCCATATATTCGAATGGTTCAAGAACACATCGGGATTATACGATCCTCGAAAATAATGGCTTGTCCGAATAACAAGACATGCCTATTAGATGGATATGAGGCGCAACCTTGATATACAATACCCGAGATTCATAGAAGCGTATGAGATTGCGCTTCCGAAGCCGCCGTTTTGGCGGCTTTTTCATGTTTGATTCTTGTCACCATGGTTTATTCTGACCCTCGCGGATTCATTGCAAATAAGAAACTGAATCAATATAATGGATATCATGGGTCTATGGTAAATAAATTAATCCAAAGGAGGAAACCGCCATACAGTTTTCCAAAAGCGTTGATTATGCTCTGCACGCCTTAATTCATCTGGCTCAATCGGAGCGTGACCACAACATCGGAATCAAGGAGCTGTCTGCGACACTAGGCGTTTCGGAAAGCTATTTGTCCAAAATCATGTCCAAGCTGAGACAGGACGGCATCGTGCGTGCCGTGCCGGGGGTAAACGGAGGTTATGAGCTGGCAAAGCCGGCCCGGCAGATTACATTTTTAGAAGTGATCCAGGTGATCGAAGGAAGGCAGCAGCTGTTTGAATGCTCTAATCTCAATTCGCAGCAGCATCGATTGCTGACCGAAGAGAAGCCTAGCGACAGGAACGAAGATAAGCCGGGTGCTTGCGTATGTCTGGTCAAACAGGTGATGGACGGTGCGGAACGGCAGTTGAATCAATACTTGGAGGAGCAAACGATCCAATCGGTATTGGATGCTGCTTCCAAACGCGGCAGCTGCTCGACTAACAAGGAGTGACGAAACAGTTGAACTTCGCTTCGGAGGGATCCTTATCGATAAGCTATACGAGAAATTGCAAGGGTTTGGGGAAAGAGAGAATTGGCTTTTACTCCGTCGGTTGCTGAACACAGCGGTCCAGGATGCCACGAACGTCGGACATGAAGAGAAAAGGGATGCTGAGCGATTGTACAAGCTGATCGAACACCATGCAGAGATCGTTCACCATGAGCGGCTGCAGGAGGAGAATCTCCAAACGCATGTCCATATCATTTTCAGTCTCTCGAATGCCGGTTCATTAAAAGTGGCGCTCAGTCAAGTGGGGAAACGAGAGAAATCCCGCGTATTAGCATTTAATGACTGCTTTTCCACTGGCCCTATCAGGGATTTAAGCACAGCGGAAGGGCAGCAGCGAAGGGAAATCTGGTTGATGGAACATGACAGAGATTCCTACTTCTACAACATCATAAACAAAGACCACCAAATCGAACGCATGATTAAGATGTTAAAAACCATATCGGAGAGCAAGACCGTGGTCATATGGTGCGCGGATAACGCTCATGATCAAACCGGGCTTCGCTTTGCATCGTACTTGCTGAGGGAGCGGAAACGCCCGATTCATGTGGTGAACGTGACGCAAATTCTCAAAGAATCGAGTTTGCAGCAGAATAAGGGCGAGACTCCAGTCTATCAATCAAGGATCGAGCGAGGGACCTACATCGAAATCGTCAAGAACTGCGGTGATGGGATCCCGCTGGATTCGGATCTAAGGAAAAGGTACGAATCCGAATGGCTGGAGCTGGCAGGACAGGATCATGTCCTTCGATTCTGGGAAGAGGACAGGGTCATCGGCTGCGAAGAGGATCGAATGGATGCACTTATCTTACAATCGGTCGCTGAACTGCAAGAGCAGCACCATTCTGGTGATCTGGTTAAAGCAGGAGATGTCTTAGATAGTATATTCGAAATTTCACGCCAATACGTAAGTTATTCTTATATCATGTATAGGATCTGGTTTTTAGTCAGTGAAGGTATTCTGACGTTCAAGGGGTTACCTGGCTTTCCCCATCAATTTTCGATAGGTTTGCCTAAAGCTTAAGGAGCCGCCAAATGGGCGGCTTTTTTGATTTGAATGGAAAATCCATTCGCATCTTGGCATGGTTTTCCTTGGATTTGTTGCAACCGCAGGTTATTTACAGTAAACTGACTGTTACAACTTGTTATACGGAAGGATGAAAGATAACCATGACCATACCTTCATTGCATAGAATTAATGAACTGAGCCGCAAGCAGAAGACCGAAGGTCTGAGCCAAGAAGAATACACTGAACAGCAGCAGCTTCGTCAGGAATATTTGCAAGCCATCCGAGGGCAGGTTCTCTCGACCATGTCTACGCTGAAAGTTGTGGACCCGAATGGCGAGGACGTTACCCCGGAGAAACTGAAAATAACGCAAAAACAGAATACGTCAAAGCTCCATTAAGCTTCGAGCTTGGTTAGTTTCTGTTTTGGATTCATTGGTCTCCGCACCCGCACAGGGGTAGGCAAACGTTTACCCTGTGTATGGTGTGGAGTTTTTTTGTGCGGAATGAACTTTTATCATTGCTTCTTGCTCTTATACATGAGAGAGGGGGAGAATATGCGAGTAAGCCGTCTTGTGAAACAAGCCAAACGAGGAAATAAGGAAGCTCTATTACAGCTGATCATAGCCGACCAGGACGCTTATTATCGTCTAGCCTACAGCTACATGGGAAATGAGCATGACGCGATGGATGCCATGGAAGACATGATCGTTACGCTGTATGAAAAGCTGGATCAGTTGCAAAAGAGCGAAGCCTTTTATAGCTGGAGCAAAACGATTCTAGTCAACCGCTGCAAAACACTACTCCGAAAAAATAAACGATTTCTTCCGCTGGGAGACGATCAGGAAACTGCTCTTATTACTTTAACCGATGATAATCCCTATCGCTATGCGGAGTCTGAGATGGATATGCAAGTGCTGCTATCTCATCTGAATCCAAGGCAGCGAGAAGCGATTGAGCTCCGCTACGTGCATGATTTGCCGTATCAGACCATAGCCGATATGACCGGAGCACCGATCGGCACGATCAAATCAAGAATTTCGCAAGGCATACTGAAACTGAAAGTCATGATCGGAGGTGATCGCCATGAGAACGATCGAGGAGAAGCTGCAGGAGCATCAGCAGACCCTGATTTCCGTACAGGCCCCGCCAGAACTTGAAGGGCGACTGCGGCATGCGCTTGAGCTAGTTCCCGCCAAGAAAAAGGACCGGAATCGAGCTTTTGCATGGGTTGCATCCATAGCTGCGGCACTACTCCTGATTGTCGGTACCTATCAATATCCTGCGTTTGCTTACTATGGCGTCAAGCTGCTGGATAAAATCGAACTGAACTCACTTAGCTTTTCTGAAGTTACGGAGCAAGGGTATGGACAAACGGTCGGCAAAAGCAAAACGCTGGATGACGGTACGGTCATAACCATTAATGGAGTCATCGCGGACGATAACGCCTTTCTCATGTATTACAGTATCGATCGACCCGCCGGCAGCGTGCTTTCCGACAACGGTTCTTTTCGTTACAACGTTGGTGGAATACAAGGCTTCATGACGGATTCCCGTCCGAGAGAAGGAAGCGGCAATTATAGCAAAGACGAGACTCGGTACGAAGGCGTGTATAAATTCGAGCCGGTCAGCCCATTTTCCAGAACATTAACCGTTACCTTCAGTGAGTGGCTGGATAACGGGGAGAGGGCAGCTTATCCGGTCTCCTTCAAGTTTGAAGCGAACCAAGCGATGAAAAGTATGATTAAGGAGGATATTTCAAAATCCGTTTCGGTTGATCAGGGAACTGTCCACTATGACTCGATTACGGCTTCACCAACTTCTACCATCGTGAAGGGTCATTACGAATTTGGGGACGAGGGATTTCCCAGATTTCCTGGCAAAACCAAGCTTTATGTCAATGGCACGGAAGTGAAATTTTGGGGAATGCGGTCGGATCGATACGCCGAAAAGGGTATCCCAGGATTTGAACTGGAATACGACGTCCTTCCTACAGATCAAATAGAGACGATTGAAATCGTTCTTAAAACTTTCGATGGATATCAGAAAGTAGCAGAACCCATCTCCCTTGCGTCACCGTCTGATCAATCGATCCAGGTTGGCAATGAGAAGTTATGGCTACGAAGCGTCACGAAAACCGATGCCGGTTATGATATCGTGATAGCCAGAAAACAATTTACCATCTTGGAAACGGATCAATTATCCGTACAAACGGGCGGGAAGAAGGTTCCTGTATCGTCCATATCCAGATCACGTCCTTGGGATTTGAAAAACGGCAATATCCTATGGGAGCAGACGTATTCATTTGACACAACGAATAGGCCGGAATTCCTGTTGCTGGATGGATACCGTTACATTAAAACCTATGATCAAACCGTATCTATCCCAATAAAAACCCAAAAATGATGAGCGAGCCACGATAACAGAATGATGAACGCCACGATCAAATTCGAAAATAAAACGAACCATTCCAATCAAGGAATGAGTTCGTTTTTTTCGGTTCGTTTCGTTCTGATGATGATTTCAGGAATCACGATCAGCAGCGCAATAGAGCCGTATAGGCCAATGGTGTAGCTTGTGGCGTAAACCATGCCGAAACCCTGATGAACAAGAGAAGTGATAAGATGAATCAACAGGTTCGTGAAGCAGAAGGCGTAACTCCGGATCATCCAGTTCCGGTGCCGGTCGATTCGTTTCCTCTTGATTTGGATGAGCGCCATAATGGTGACAAACAGCCAGATCAGATTGAGCGCGTTGAATCCCATGCTGCTGATTTTTCCGCCGGTGGCGTAAGGCGCCATATATCCGGAGGTCAGGACAACCAGCAGTACGGACACGAGGTAGACGTAGCCGTTGAAACGATGGAACCGTAGGCTTTTTTCAAACATACGATTGGAAAAGTTGATCAAGCCCGTCGCCATGGCCAGACATGCAAATCCAACATGAACGTACATGACATTCAACCAGACCGGAAGATTCAGCTCCCGCTTCAGCCCGGTTTTACGGCTTAAAAAACCAGCAGCACCGGGATCGATCCAATAGTTTTTGACCAGGGCGTATAGAATAAATACCAGGCTGACACAGGCCAGCAGCCGGTATAATGATTTCCTTTTTTTCATGCAGTTCCACAACCTCCGACTCTTAGGAAACCCGTGTTCCTGTTAATTTGGATGCCGGCAGCATGCCGGCCTTGGCGCTTCCGGTCATAACATCACCGTCCGCGGTAACTTCGAATTTCAGGTTCAGGCGCATGGGTTTCGTGATGGGAAGCGACCAGGCCAGCTTGTCGTTCTGGAACACAGGGCTCCTGAATTGGATGGTTTCATCTCCTTGCTTTGCCGTACCTTCAATGATGTCGTTCCTTGCCGATATGGATAACCTGACTTCCATTTTCCCGACGGGCGTAGCAATGACCGTATCCCAATCCCCTTCGAATATAGAAGCCTGCGTGAGTTGATGATCCGAGGCTGCGTTACTCAACACCCCATGGTTTGTTGCTGTGATCAGTTCGTTGTCGGCCGGCAAAGCTTTTTGCGTGCTTGGTGCGAGGCCGATCCCCTTCCAAACCGTTCCTCTTCGTTCGTACTCGAATAATTGCTCTACCGCGTGTGCGATACGAGGTCCAAGTTCTCGTTCCACCAGGTACAGCGCAACATCAAGCCCGGATGTGACACCGCCGCCGGTAACCAGGTTGCCGTCGTCCACGACGCGTGCCTTGATCGGGACTGCCCCGGTTGCATCAAGCAAACCCATGCCGAGGTGATGCGTTACCGCAGTTCTCCCTTCCAATAGCCCTCCCATGGCCAGCAGCAGCGAGCCGCCGCATACGGTAGCGACTATGATGTCCTGCCGGTCGAGCGCCTGCCCGATCATACCGGTCAATTCGGTATTCATGGCCCGGCCCAAAATAGCTGGGATCGAATAGGGGCCATCACCGTCGACCTCGCCCGACGCTCCTGGTACGAGAATGATGCCCGCGCATTCCGGATTCAGTCGGCTGCTGGCTTCAATTTTTAATCCGTTAACGCCGCTAGCCACAGTCCTTGACCCTTCTGCGGTGACCAATTTCACGTTTAACTCATGCTCTGCATACGACGCAGCCGCGCTAAAAACCTCGTAAGGCGCAATGGCATCCAGCAGGTCGAAACCATCAAATAACACGATTTGTACAGTTAGCATATAAATCCTCCAGTCATTATTTGGTCAGAAGCTCTTTCAGCATGCGATATTCCTTCTCGTCCAGCTCACCCTTTGCCAATCGGTTCTTCAACATCAAAGCAATGTCCCTGTCCTGCAGATTTCCGTTTTTGTAGCGATGACGAATCGCGTAGATTCGAACAGCTGCTATACAAAAAAGCGTAAGACAAAACAAAACGCCGAAAGGAAAAAACGAAAACCCGTCGTTTTCCAATCCCATAAGATAACCTCCCTATAACATGAATTGCCCGGACGACCTCCCGAATGAAGCCCCGTCCGTGTTCGCAAATAGAAGTTTAACAAACGAATATCTCAAACGAAGTCGTAAAAAGGTCACAAAAGTATAAACAAACCATCACAATTCAGGGGCTCTCGTCGGTTCCCGCAAAAAAAAATGATAAACTAGATGGCAAAGGTGGGATTTGCATGAGCGGAGACAATACGATACTCGTTGTAGACGATGACCAAAGCATCGTCGAACTATTAAGGGACTTTCTTGAGAATGACAGCTTTCAAGTGAAGACTGCTTGTGATGCGGAGGAGGCGTGGGCCATATTCCAACAGTATCCCATTCATTGCATGGTTCTGGACATCATGATGCCGGGACAAAATGGATTTGAGCTGTGCCGCCGGATAAGGGCGGAGAGCCATGTTCCGATTCTCTTTTTGAGTGCCCGCAGCGACGACGTGGACAAGATCCGGGGGCTGACGCTCGGCGGCGACGATTATATCGTCAAAACGGCTTCGCCCGGGGAGATCGTTGCCCGCGTGAAAGCCGTACTGCGGCGCTCCGCGACCCGGCAGCCAGTGGAGGGCAGGGTGTTGGATTACGGCCGCCTCCGGTTGAATTTGTCCACAAGAGAAGTGGTCGTGGAAGGCAATAACGTCGTGCTCACGCCGAAGGAGTTCGAACTGCTGCGATTATTCGCCGAGCATCCTAGACATGTTTTCACCTATGACCAGCTGCTTGCGAAATTTTGGGACGGGGTGGGCGACAGGCATACGATCCGCGTCCATCTCAGCCGGCTACGCGAAAAAATCGAAGCCGATCCGAACCAGCCGCAATTCCTCGTGAACGTGTGGGGAGTAGGCTATCGCTTTGAGGGTGGTTGACATGAAGACGCTGCGCATTCGTACCTTTACCATGCTTTGCTTTTTCTTTATCCTTCTGTTACCGTGGATCTTTTTTGTCACTGTCCATTTCATGGAGACCAAGACACTCAGCTTCGAAAAAGGGCGTCTGCAAAATGAGACGCTGCAAAGTAATTTATCGGAAATAATACACTTCATTGAAGCAGGCTCCGGCCAATGGACGGAACCGACTTGGCAAAATCAATTGAAAACGGCGCTGCATGAAGCGAAAATGGATGCTCTTATTCAATCCGCGGAAGAGCGGGAGCTGTATCGTTCTAATCCGGAACGCAGCGGTACGTCTTTGTCAACGGAACGATTCTCCGTCATCAAGGATGGTCAATTGCTGGGTAGGGTAACTCTGTATTTGCCAAGAACCAATGAAAAACAGGTCATGTCGGCATTTGCGGGACTGCTGCTTGCTATCTTGATTGTCGGAATGGGAATGAGACGGTTCGTGCTCAAACCGCTTGAGAAGATGGGGAATGCAGCCAGGCAAATCGCGACAGGCGATTGGAACGCGCGGTTGCCCTCATCCAGGGTCGCCGAAATCGCCGAAGTACGCGATGGATTCGAAGTGATGGTGAAGGGGCTTGAGAAATCCTATCAAAAACAAGCCGAATTGGAACAGGAACGCCGATTCGTGATTGCTGCCGTTGCGCATGATTTGCGGACGCCGTTGTTTGCGTTGCGGGGTTATTTGGACGGCTTGGAACAAGGAATCGCTCAATCCCCGCAGATGGTCGCCAAATACGTAGCGGTATGCAAGGAAAAATCGGTGCAGTTGGATCGTCTCGTGGAGGATCTTTTCACATTTACGAGGATGGAATATTTGGAGGCGGAACTTAGCGGCAGCATCGTTGATTTGAAAGATGTTATCCAGAATTCGATGGACAGCCTGCGGCCGCTGGCGGCTGACAAACAAATTACCATTGCTGAACAATCCATGGGCGATTGTCTCCTAAGCGGCGATGCGCATTTATTGGAGCGCGCCATGAATAATCTCATGGACAATGCCGTCAGACATACACCCTTGGATGGTGAAATTGCTGTGCGATGCTGCAAGGACGGCAACCGGATCAGGTTTACGATACGCGATACCGGACCGGGCTTCTCCGGGGAAGAGCTGGAGCGCGTTTTTGAACCCTTGTACCGTGGGGAAGCGTCTCGAAGCCGATCAACTGGAGGCAGCGGTTTAGGGTTGACCATTTCACAAAGAATCATAAGGCGGCACGGAGGTGAAATAACCGTCAGCAACCATCCGGAGGGAGGAGCGCTGCTGGAAGGATGGTTACCTGCCGCAACCTCCGAACAATAGGATATGGATGGTTGTTAGACTTATTCCTCTCACTTACACGCTTAAACAGCCGCGAATAATCGCGGCTGTTTTATGATGAACATCCATATGGACTCAATCCACCGATCAGCCGGATTTGGATGAACGACCTCCTTTGATTAATATAATCAAAGCAAGAAGCAATGGCAGTCCGATCTGAAAGATGGGAAAGTGGTATTTCAAATTTTGAGCGAACCCGATCCAGATATGATAAATAAAGTTCGGCGAAGCGAACGATATGGTAAAAATGAAAGCACCCACGATCACGGTGGTTTTTTTATGGCTGATTTTGATCAGGCTGGAGAGACCGAGTACGGCACCAAGGTAGAATGCGGTCATTTTTACGAAAATGCCGATATAGATCAGTAAGATGATCAACGGGTCCAAACGCTCCAGAAAATCGGCGATTTCGATGAGACGAACCGACCGGAGCAGCGGAAAAGTCGATATGCTCGTTATGGAGGGGTCCAGTATCGCAAGATTTAATATGTTGAATATCATTAAAAAGATGCCTACGAATATGTAGGAAGACAAGGATGTCTTGGACAGCGTTTTCTTGTCATCGAGATGATTCCAAAACATGAGAAAGACCACGATTTGACCGAACGGAAAACTAACCACCTCCGGCAAAGCTGCTTGCAGCACCGGCCGGATTCCGTTTTCAAGCATGGGCATAAGGCGCTCAAGGTGAATGATCTTCGAACCGATGAACATGAGAACGATCAAGATATATCCGATTATCGTAAAAGGAAGCAGAAACTCGGTGACGCGAAAGAATACCTCAATGCCTTTCCAAACGGCATAACCGGACAGCAAGACCATCAAGAGAATCAGGATGAACAGCGGCGTGCTGGGGAGAAAGGAGATATTGATGATGTCCGCGAACTCGCGGGTATTTCGCATGGATTCATATGCAAAATAAACAATATAGGCTGCAGTAATAAGGGAGCCCAAATATTTCCCGAAATGCCGATTTAGAATTTGGGGAAGTCCATGCTCCGAATTTTTGTTCTGGATATAGAGGTAGACGCACAACAGCAGCAATCCCGCGAGCATGGCAACCAGCACGACCAACCAAGCATCTTGTTTAGCTTCAATCCCCAGCTCATACAATGGGGTGCTGCCGATCATAAACAAGATGGTCATGGCTATGATTTGGTATTTACCGATCTTCTCCATTGGGGACCTCCTTGTTGTAGGTATCGATTGCGGTCTATTCATTGGGTTCAATCAGATTCGAGAAGGGTTTATTGATCATATTCGTGTGCTCCACGTTGACTTCAATATTCAGGTCGAGTTCCAGCTCCTGAAGCGGCTGTTCCAACTTTGAAAGGCGTTTGCTGGCTGCCGGATATCTTCTGTGAATCATGTCCAAAAAACCAACCACATCCACATTCAAATCCTTCATCCTTTTCCATGTAGTCAAGACTTCTTCCTTGATCTGCTCGGCTATCGCTTCCTCGAGTTTCGAAATGACTTCCGGTTTCGTCAAATCCATCGTACAGCTGGTTTCATCAAGAGCCCCCTTGGTTTGAATATGGACCAACATGTTGACAGAACCGTTGACCATTTTGGGGTCTACCCGGGTCGAGGAATGGGTGACGCGGTAACTCGATAACCGGGTAGCGTCTTGATCGCTGCATGGGGTAACAATGATCAGGTTTTTGACGCTGTTCGAAAGCCAAGCGACGCCTCTGCTTTCTCTTCGCTTCATCCATCCGACCAGTCTGTCTCCCCGAAATACGCCCAAATCCCCAAGTTTGAGTACCGCTTGATTGCGGGTCGACTTTAATGCATCCAAGGTGGATTGCTCCTCTTGATTGCCGGACACTCTCAACTCGGGTGCCATGGCGCTTTGGTACGGATTGGCGACCATGGATGCAAAATCGATCAATTTAATATTTTTCACCTGGGACAGATTTTCTTGCCCTTGCGTAATGACCCGTTGAATCGCATTGCCCGATATTTTCTCCAAAGGAATAAGCACTTCCAACAGATTGGAGGCTTTGTCCTTGGTCAGCAGAACCGACATGGTTTCCCGGCTTTCCATGGGGCGGAGGAAAAAATCAAGGATTTGTTGTACGCCTGCGTTCCGAACGACTTGTTCATTGATAATCAATATGGAGTTATGGGCGAAAAACAACGCGCGCGGCGCTTCTAAATTCGCATTCTGCATGGCTTCGCGAATGGTCTTGCCCCTGGTGGAGAAGATGGTGATCGGAGATTGACTTCCCCCGGATCCACCCCCGGTCTGAGTGGCGATGGACTGCGGAATGACGACTTGGAAGGAGATGATCCATTCGTCTTCGCTGCGGTCTATGGACGTCGCCGAGACAATGCTAAGCGAGTTTAACTCTTTACTGTCCCAGCAACCGTTGAGAAGCAACGAGGCGGTCATCATGAGAATCAGGAGTTTTAGCTTCCGGTTCATCTGTTCTTCACCTCCGATTTATACCATTTGTATACTACTTGTTACCATCGGAAGGCGATGGACGCTGGTTCATTTTTTGCCGTTTCACGTTTTTACGATTGATTAAGGTGGGTCTTGTCACCATCGCCCACCATGGAACTCGCACCAGCACGTCTTTTTGGTCTAACGGGATAAATGGAGCGAACGGCGTAAGATACGGCAAACCGAATGATCGCAAGCCGGCTAGGTGGATCAGCATGGCAAGTAATCCTGCCATAATCCCAAAGAGCCCTAAAGTTGCCGCCAATATCATAAAACCGAATCGAAGCAGTCTGGCGGAGTTGGCTATGCTCACGGAAGGCGCAACAAAGCTCGCGATGGCGGTAAATGCAACGATGATCACCATGGCAGCAGACACTAAACCTGCCTGTACAGCGGCTTGACCCAGTACTAATGCGCCTACGATGGATATCGCAGAACCCATCGCCCTGGGCATGCGCACACCGGCTTCCCTTAATACTTCGAACGTAATTTCCATGGCCAAGGCCTCGACAACGGCGGGAAAAGGGATGCCTTCCCGCTGTGCTGCAAGGCTGATTAGCAGGGTCGTTGGCAGCATTTCTTGATGGAACGTGGAGATGGCAATATAAAGCGAAGGAAGAAGCATCGACACCACAAAGGAAATGATGCGCAACAGGCGCAAAAAAGTGGCGATATCGAACTTTTGGTAGTAGTCTTCGCTCGATTGAAACAATTTGAATATGGTGATGGGAGCAATCAGCGCAAACGGTGTCCCATCAACCAAAATGGCGATTTTCCCTTCCAGGATCGCACCGGCGATAGCATCGGGTCGCTCCGTATTGGTGATGGTCGGAAAGGGGGTGAATGTTGTATCTTGTATAAACTCTTCGATATACCCGCTCTCCAGAATGCTGTCGGTATCGATCCGGTCTAAACGATTCAATATTTCTTGTACGATCTTATCATTGGCGATGCCATTCAAATACATAACGGCAACATCCGTTTGGGTGACGCGGCCAATCTTGCGATCCACGATCCAGAGGTTTGGGCTTTTAATCTTCCGACGGATCAAGGCGGTATTCGTGCGGATATTTTCGGTGAAGCCTTCCTTCGGGCCGCGAACGACGGTCTGGGATTGAGGCTCTTCTACTCCGCGTTCTTCTCCTCCGATAGAGCTGGCGATAACGCCATGAGAGGATCCGTCGATGAGAATGACAGTATTGCCTTCAAGGAGGGCAGAGATCAATGGCTCCATATGCTCCAAATCGCTGATGCTGCCAATGGATAAGAAACGGTTTTTGATAATGGACAAGATTTCTGCAGGGTCAGAGGTATGCAGTTCTTCGTCGTAATCCTTTGAGGTTAAGGATTGCATGATCGAGTGATTGATGGTGAGCGTATCAACCAATCCATCGATATAAATAACGGCCAGGGTATGTTCGCTTCCAAGCATATGACTTAGGGTGCGAATGATGATATCCCGGCTATGGCCGGTTTGTTCCCGGATTCTATGTAAATTCTGATCCAAGCGGTCGGATAGACGAGAGGCTTCGGCGGATTGCTTCGTTTGCTCGTTAGGATGAAGCAGGGCCGTATTCGATGGGGGTTGCTTTGTTCGTTTAAAAAAGGCCACGGGATCAGCTCGCTTTGACAAGATTCATACGATCTAAAGTTCCCTAATTCTGGTTTAATATTCTTTGGGCGAACCGCTCGAGATCGAACCGGTTATCGTCTCACTTCTCGGAAACCGTTAACCCGTCTGATCTCATCGCTTTTGTGAATTTGCGAGGCAGGTTAGTTTAACTATAAGTGTTTTTTCGTCTGCACAGATCGGCGAATCAATGGTATTTTAGAGTTAGCTTGGATCTCTCGAATAAGTGGAAAAAAACTTGGAGGCTTAGGGTAATGAAAAAAAGGCTTGAAACACGGATAGAAGGGGACTGCATTGTGCTCCGTCCCGTAAGGGAAGATGAATTCGATGTATACTTCGAATTATTGCAGGATGCGGAGTCTAACCGATTAACGGGAACGCAGCAGACGTTCACCAAGGATTCGATTGCGGCTTGGATTCATAACATCGGCTACGCCCATGAGGATCGCCTGGATATGATGATTGCGGAGAAGGAAACGGACGAATTAATCGGAGAAGTGGTCCTGAACGAAATCAACCTCAACAATCGCAGCGGCAATATCCGCATATCGATCTCCGGTCGGCACAGCAATAAAGGATACGGCACGGAGGCCTTGAAGCTTATGCTGCGTTATGGTTTCGAAAGTTTACGTCTGCACCGTATCGAGTTAGGCGTATATGCGTTTAATCCGCGGGCCATCCATGTCTACGAGAAGCTTGGCTTCGTACGGGAAGGTACCCTGCGAGACTCGCTATATTGGGACGGAACATTCCATGATATGATTGTAATGTCGATTCTGGAGGAAGAATATCGGCAGCTGCCATAGTCATTCCTGTATCCCTATATCATATTACGAAAGAAGTCGCCAGAATTGGTCATAACCCTGTCAAGTAGACAGTACAAAAAAGACAAGATTTAAGCTGCGGCCGTTTCCCGGTATTCTACCGGGGAACGGTCGTTTAATTTTTTCTGGAATCGGTTCTGGTTATAGAACAGAATGTATTCACTCACTTGCTGTTCAACCTCAGCTTTGTTTGCTGCCTCATTCAAGTATATTTTCTCGCTCTTCAAATGAGAGAAGAAAGACTCGATACAGGCATTGTCCAGGCAATTTCCTCGCCTAGAGTGACTGCCTAGCATGCCGAGTTGTTTCAGTTTACGGTTAAATGGTTTTGACGTGTATTGAAATCCTTGATCTGAGTGTAGGATTACCCCACTCACATCCACGTGCTGACGGAGTCTATCCAGCGTTTCATGAACCAAAGCGAGGTCATTTCGTTCCGATAAATGCCAAGCTACAATCTCGTTATTGTATAAATCCTGAATCACAGACAGGTACACAAATTGTTCTCCAGCACGAATATAGGTAATATCTGTGACCAGTTTAGTTCGTGGCGTATCCGCCTTAAACTGGCGTTGAAGCCGATTCGGATTCACCACGGAAGCTTGTTTTCCAAAGAATCGACGCTTCTTCCGAATGACAGAACAGATTTCTAATTGTTTCATTAATCGATACACCTTTTTGTGGTTGACCCTAATGCCTTCCCTCCGTAAAGCTACCGTCATTCGAAGATAACCAAAGTAGGGATGAATGCGATGGATGGCAAGCAGATGGGATTCCAATTCATGCTGCTTTTGTCTACGTTCTTTTGCCGCTTGCAAGCTCTTTCTCCACTTGTAATAGCCTGAACGGGAAACCGCGGCTAACTTCAAGAGCCAAACAAGACGATGGCGTACTCGCAAGTCCTCTATGATCTGAAATCTAGCAGCTTTACTCGTCACTCCTTGTGCAGATTTGGATACTGCTTTTTTAAATATTCAATCTCCGCTCGCAAGTATGCCATCTCTTCTTCCATACTGGAAAACTTCGTTCTGGGGCGTCCCCGTTTGGATGTGGCAGGTTCTAGGCTCATTCCACGTTTCGTTTTCGCCGCCCATACTTGTACTTGAGATTTATTTTGAATACCTAAACGTTTTGCTACTTCACGAATACTCATATGTTCTTCATTGACCAGTCGGGCCGCCTCCAATTTTAATTCCAAGGAGTACCGTTGGTAAGTTTGTCCTTTTTTAGCCATGAAAAAATCCCCTTCGTTAGGCAAGATTAAGTCCATCTTAACAGATGTCTTTTTTCTCTTGTCTACTAAAAGGGGATAATACCAGAATCGGCGACTTCTTTATTTGCTTTTATAATTGGAGGTTCTTCTTAATGAGATGTCGAGAAGCGAAACCTCTTGGAGCTCTCTTAAGTGAGTTATTCAAATTACTAACGATAATGTATAAAAATCCAAACTCAGTTGTAAAATCCAGGAACCAGCTTTCGATACACTGGTCAAGGTAGAGGGAATTTAGGTACAATAGCTATACATTCTCACTATTTAAGATCGGAGACAGCGACTATGGAGAATCAGAGAAAAATCATATTATTTCAGGGTGATTCGATAACCGACGGCAATTGGGGAAGAAATCAGGACCCTAATCATATTTTGGGACACGGCTACGTCTATCTCATAGCAGCGCAGCTCGGATTGGAATTCGCCCAGAGACAGCCGCTATTTATAAATCGCGGGGTCAGCGGCAACCGCGTATCGGATTTATATGCTAGATGGAACGAAGATGCCTTTAGCTTGAAGCCTGATCTCATCAGTATTCTGGCAGGTGTGAACGATGCAGGCTGTATCCTTCAAGGTCAGCCCCAAGGAGCAACAGACCGTTTCGAACGAATCTATCGCCAGCTGTTGAGCGAAACAAGGGAAGTTCTCCCGGAAACCGGCCTGGTGCTGTGCGAGCCTTTTGTTTTGCAAACGGCGGCTACCGCGAATGGATGGGATCAATGGCGCAGCAAGATCGATGAATACGGTTCAATCGTACGGCAGCTGGCAGAGGAATATCACACGCTTTTTGTTCCATTGCAGGAAGTATTCAACCAAGCAGCCCAAAACGTTGCGGCGGAATACTGGTTATGGGACGGTGTTCATCCTACGGCAGCGGGACACCAGTTGTTGGCCAGGGAGTGGCTAAAGACCGTCCAGCAAAGTGACTTGGCTATCCGATGATGAATAGGAGTTCTATAGATATGAAGTCTCATGTATCCGACCGGATTAAACTCCCTCCGGGATTTTGGACAGGATTAAGACAAATGGGGATTGCCGCTGAGGACGTGGCCCGCAAAGCGCGCTTGCCGCTTACGATCATCACTGGAGCGGAAGTCACCACCGCCCAATACTTCGCGATTTGGCAGGCGTATTCCGATCTCGTGGGTGATCTGGCCAAAGGCATCGTCGAGCTTGCAACCGTTTTTGAAACGGCGAAGTACCCGCCAACCGTCTTAGCGACTTACCACGCTCGTGACTATCGCGAGGCTTTATATCGAATGTCCCGGTACAAACAGCTTTGCCCCCCTGAAGGTTTGCGTATCACCGAGGAGGGCGAGCTCTGCACGATTGATCTGGAGTGGGGGAACAGCCTGCAGACCGGTCCGCCGATGCTGGTCGGAATCACGCTGGCATATCTGCTTGAGCTCGGACGCCGGGGGACAGGTCAACCGTTGAGGGCACGACTCGTGGAATTTTCCGAGCCTATGGGCGATGTAGAGACTCTTGAAGCTTTTTTTGGCTGCCGAATCCGGTTCGGCGCAGCACGCAATCGGCTCTCGCTGCTTCGACAAGATCTGGATCGTCCCTTTATCTCTTACAATGAAGAACTGCTGGAGATTCTGACTCCCGCCCTGGACCGATCGCTTGATGAACGGCGGAACAGTCGTTCCGTTTCCGATGTGGTCAAATGGTTCTTGAAACGCTGCCTCATCGGAGGGCGTCCCGACATTCACGTTGTCGCGAAAGAAATGGGAATGAGCGACCGTACCCTGCAGCGCAAGCTGACAGATGAAAACACGAGCTACAAGCAGCTGTTGACACAAGCCAGACATGAGCAGGCGATCGAGTATTTGGCAGACCCTTCTATCGATATTAAAGAAGTGGCGTTTATGATTGGTTATGCAGACCAGAACTCATTCTACCGCGCGTTCCGCATGTGGGAAGGCGATACCCCTTCGAATTGGCGCGCTGCCAACATGGATACCCGCTCGATGGCAGCTATTCGGCCTGAATTTCCGAATCTTCAGGAATGAAGATTTCCAACCAGATTCCAAAGATTCCAAGTGTGGCGCGAGAAGCAAGAACTTTGGCGCCATGGGCTAGTTACCCGTCTATCCATACAAGGTAATATAATCATGATCCAAATTACAAAGGAGAAATGTTTATATTATGGATATGGAATTAAACAATAAAACAGCGTTGGTTACAGGCTCTACAAAAGGAATAGGCAAGGCGATTGCCATTGAACTTGCCAGAGAGGGAGTCCATGTTCTCATTAACGGACGAAATGATGAAGAGGTTGAACGAACCGTACATGAAATAAAATCGAAATTTCCGAATACCTCTCCGCAAAAGGCAACCGCCGATTTGGTGGATATCGGTCAACGAGAGGCTCTATTCGAAAAATACCCTCATGTTGATATTCTGGTTAACAATATGGGGATATACGAAATCATGTCGTACGAGGACGTTGACGATGAAGTATGGGAGACATACTTCCGCACCAACGTGCTTGCTGCAAACGGATTAACCAAATTTTATTTGCCTGGCATGCTGAAGAATGATTTTGGCCGCATTATCTTTATGGCGAGTGAAGAAGCCGTGATGCCTTCCGGACAAATGCCGCAGTACTGCATGACAAAATCCATGCTGTTATCCTTGGCCAAAAGCTTGTCCAAATTAACGAGAGGAACTGAAGTTACCGTCAATACGATCATGCCGGGACCGACTCTCTCCGAGAACGTGCAGCATATTATCGAAGGTATATACGCGAATGAAGATATGACCTTTTCGGAAAAAGAGAAGGCATTCATGGCTGCGAACCTGCCTCAATCTGAAATTCAACGATTCATTAGGCCTGTTGAGATTGGTAGACTGGCAACATTTCTATGCAGTCCCTATGCTTCTGCGTTTAAAGGTTCTCCTATTCGTATGGATGGGGGAATGGTTCCGACCATTTTCTAACGTTCATGAAATAACAATGTTGGCTTCAAACAACAAAAGCTTGGGATCCCAATTTGAGATCTCCAAGCTTTTTTGTTGTTTTGCTGTAATGATGGGTGTTACTCGCTTATCAGCTCCAGCTTGTTCAGCCTTTTGTGGTACACCATGCGAGACAGTCCGATGCTGATCTCATATAAGAGGAACAGCGGCACGATGACGAGAATATCCGACACAAAATCCGGCGGCGTTATGGTGACGGCTGCAATCGTCAGCAGCAAATAGGCAATTTTCCGCATTTTCGATAATCGCAGCGGATTCAGAATGCCGATCGACGTTAAGAACATGATGACAACCGGCATTTCGAACAGAACGCCGAACGGTACGGTCATATTGATCATGAAGCGGAAGTATTTTTCGGCGGTATAGGCCGTAATGAAATGATTCGAGAGCGAATCCAGGAAGGACAGGACCATAGGGTATACGATAAAGTAGCCAAAGGCCAGGCCTGCGAGAAAGAGTCCCCCGATTGCGGGGATATACGCCAAGGAAGCCCGGCGTTCCACGGTGCTCAGACCGGGGACGACAAATCGCCATACTTGAAAACCGGCTACCGGCATCGTCACCGCAAGGGCGATCACGCCGGCAATCATGAAGTATACCCATATCACATCCGTCGGTCCCAGCACTTGGAGCTGCCCTTCAACGTCGCGAGTCAGCATTTCGTACAGCGGTTCCACATATAGAAAAGCGGCACAAAGGGCCACCAAGAAGGTGCCCAATGTGATGAGGATCCGCTTACGGAGCTCCGTTAAGTGCTCTAATAGATGCAGCTCCTGCTCCTGTCCCTGCTCGGTCATTTCAATTTGTCTCCGTCTTGGATATCTTCCGCTGAAACCAGTTCCCGCGTGGAGTTCTTGAATTCGCTGAGCGTTCGGCCGAAGGCCCGTCCTAGTTCAGGCAGCTTCGAAGGGCCGAAGATAATCAAGGCGATCAACAAGATGAGAATCAATCCTGTCACGCCGATGTTTCCTAGAGGCATATGATCAACTCCTTTAGCTATTTTTTATCCGAAGCCATCCGAAGCAGCTCCGAAATATCCCTGGCTATCGACTCGTCGCGCGGTGAATCATGCAGCTTCGTGGCAATGCGGTCAATCAGCGCAGGTGCTTGCGGATTGGTCACCGTTAGAATTTGCACTTCTTCATTAAACATCTTCTTCACTTGCTCTTTGGCTTGCGACATATTATCGTTGTCCACGGCCTTGACTCCCATTACACCTTCGTTCGGCTCACCTTTGCCCGACATTCCTTCCGTCTGACTTAACACCTTCTTCTGCATGCTGTCATAGTGGTTGGAAGAAACCTTTGATTCTGCGCGTGCCAGGACAATCGTGTCATTCAGGACAAAAGCTTTCACTCCGTCAATGCCTTGACCTGCAAGTCGTGACTGTACATGGGAAGAGACGCCGCCTTCATGCAGGCTGGATGAACCGATCATGCTGTACACGGACATGCCCATACCGCTTGTGGTTTTGCCTTGGACGTTGGTTGTTTCGGTTTTCGGCCCATGATAGCTCGGAATCACATCGGCACTGTGCAGGTGAACGGAGTCGGCATTACCTGGCTGGGTGGACTGCGCATTTTGTTGATTATCTGTTTGATTCAAGCAGGCTGTTAATGAAAGAAGCAGTACGGATCCCAAGAGGGGACCTTTCCACCTGCTCCAAAATGGTTTCATGAGCATTCGCCTCCATATCGGTAGTAATTTTATCATGCCCGGTTGGAGAATAATGTATGAATGAAATTTTGATGGGGACAATACCCATTATTCAAAATGATGAAGAGTAGGGGTGCTGAAAGTTTGAGCGAACAAGACCAACAACAAACCAAACCAGCGAAGCCTGACGGCTCGCAGACGATGTCACGGCGGAAGTTCCTGAGAAACTCCGGTTATGCCGTGGGAGGTGTCGTGCTGGGCGGTGTACTCGGATATCTTCTGCCAAAGCAGAAAACTCCGCCTGCAGCACCGGCGCCTGCGCAGAATGAAAACAACTACAACCAAGCGTTAATGTTCTTTAACCAAGAACAATATAGGATCACGGAGGTAGCCGTAGAGCGCATTTTTCCGGCGGATGACAATGGTCCTGGAGCCAAAGAGCTGGGCGCTGCATTTTTCATCGACCACCAGCTGGCCGGTGATTGGGGTTTCAATGCAAGAGATTATATGCAGCCCCCTTTCTATGTTGGAGAGAAAACGCAAGGCTATCAGGGCCGATTAAGACGGCGAGAGATATTCTACATCGGTCTCCGCGAGATTCAAAACTACAGTCAGAAAAAGTATCAAAAAGACTTCCCGAGCCTGGCGCCGGAGGAACAGGATGCCGTGTTAACTGCCTTTCAGAACGACGAGGTCAAATTGACAACAATCTCGGCCAGCGGGTTCTTCAACCTGCTTCGCAGCAGCACATTGGAAGGAGTCTACAGCGATCCCCTATACGGTGGCAATAAAAATATGCAGGGCTGGACGATGCGCCAATATCCGGGTAACCAAATGGCTTACACGAATATTATTGAGAAGAATTTCACCGTCATCCCGCCGAAGAGTTTAAAGGACCACCTATAACAGCTCATCTATAGCGAAAGGAGTACGCAAATGGCCAAAAAATTACCGAAAACGGATGTTGTCATTATCGGCGTCGGCTGGGCTGGCGGGATTATCGCCTCGGAATTGACCAAGAAGGGTTTATCCGTCGTCGGTTTGGAAAGAGGCAAAGAAAGGGTAACGGAAGACTACTACATGGCTCACGATGAGCTCCGTTACGCGCTTCGGTACGATTTAATGCAGGACCTTTCCAAAGAAACGATTACCTTTCGCAGCACCGAAAAAATACGTGCACTGCCGATGAGGCAGTACGGGTCGTTTCTGTTAGGGGAGGGACTGGGAGGAGCCGGCGTGCACTGGAACGGGCAAACGTTCCGTTTCCTGCCCTACGATTTTAAAATCCGGAGCATGACGGAAGAGCGTTATGGGAAAGATAAAATACCGCCGGAAATGACGATCCAGGACTGGGGCATCACCTACGATCAGCTCGAGCCGTATTTTGATAAGTTCGAGAAGACGACCGGCATCTCGGGCGAGGAAAACCCCTTGGCAGGGAAACGTTCGAATCCGTACCCTACGCCGCCCATGCTCCACACGCCATCCATGAAGATGTTTGCGGATGCTGCGAAAAACCTGAAGCTCAATCCGTATACGGTTCCTTCTGCCAATCTGTCAGAAAGCTACACGAATCCGGATGGCATATCAAGAGCCGCATGCCAGTATTGCGGATACTGCGAGCGGTTTGGCTGCGAATACGGAGCGAAAGCGGATCCTGTCGTTACCGTAATTCCTGTTGCGAAAAAAACCGGAAAGTTCGAAATCCGAACCCATTCTTATGTTAGAAGAATTCTGCATAAGGGCGGAAAGGCAACGGGCGTCATGTACACGGACCTCACGACCGGAGAGGAAATCGAACAACCGGCGGATATCGTAGTATCCACGGGATACGTATTTAACAATACCCGTTTGATGCTCCTCTCTAAAATCGGCAAACCATACGACTCGTCCAGCGGGACGGGCGTGATTGGCAAAAACTATGCCTATCAGGTGATCAAGGGGAATGCCGCCGGATTTTTTGAGGATAAATTCAATCTGTTTGCCGGTGCGGGAAGCCTAGGTATGGGTCTGGACGATTTTAACGGCGACAATTTCGATCACTCGGACTTGAAGTTCATTCATGGGGGGAACATTGCCCACACCATAACCGGACAAAGACCCATTCAAAACAATCCGGTTCCGGAAGAATCACCGCGCTGGGGAAAAGAGTTTAAGGCGAATTCCTTGAAGTATGCAAACAGCGTGCTGTCCGTAGGCTCTCAGGGCTCATCAATGCCTTTCCGGCATCACTATCTGGATTTGGATCCAACCTATAAGGACGCATTCGGAGACCCGTTGATTCGAATCACGTTTGATTTCGAAGAGCAGGACCGCCAGTTGGCCAGGTACCTTTCCGATCGCTGCGCGGAGATTGTGCAGGAGATGGGAGGCCAGAACATTATGAAATTGAAGGAACTGGGACCTTACGAAATTACGACATACCAATCGACTCATAATACCGGCGGGGTCATTATGGGAGAGAACCCTGGCAATTCGGCCGTCAACAACTACATGCAAATGTGGGATATGGAAAATTTATTTGTGGTAGGCGCATCCGCTTTCCCGCATAATAGCGGCTATAATCCGACCGGGACGGTCGGGGCTCTTGCTTATCGCACAGCGGAGGGAATTGTGGAATACAGCAAAAAAGGCGGGCTGTTAGTATAGCTTGCATTATACAAAAGGAGGCAGTTTCAGAAATGTTCAAAAAAGGGTTACTGTTTGTACTGCTATTGACAACTTTTGCTTTTGCAGCGGTAGCATGCGGCGGCAATAATACATCCGAGCCTGCTCCAGCTCCTGCAGAAAACGGCGGGCAAGCTCCGGAAGGAGCAACCGGCGGGGATGCCACCAACGATGAAGCCATGTCACTGTACAATGCCAACTGCATGGCTTGCCATGCTACCGATTTAGGCGGAGGCGGAAGCTTTCCCAGCCTGCAAAACGTAGGATCCAAATATGATGCCAGCCAAATTGCCGGCATCATCACGAATGGGCGCAATGGAATGCCGGCATTCCAAGGCAAGCTGACGGAAGACGAAATTAATGTACTGTCCCAATGGTTGGCTGCCAAAAAATAAGACGAACCGATTGAAAGAAAGCAGGACCCTCATGATACAATGCAGATACGGATGCATTGTAATCATGAGGGTTTATTATATTGTACAAGGAATTTTGAAACGATCTAGGAGGGGCTTTGAGAAATATGACAGAAGCATTTGTATCCCCCTATAGTACCTGTTCCCTGGATTGCAGTTCGGTCGTTTGTTTTTTTGCCGGTGTTCTGACCTATCGGAATAACTTTGAAGACGCAGCCAGCGAGATAGCCCGAAGATACCCAAATGCCAAAATTGTGATGATCTTTCCTTACGGGATGGCCAACGGCAGGGAGGGGGCCGCTTTATTCCGTCTGTTGGCCCGGCAGCTTACTCAAGTCGGCTATGATCTGGCGCGTGAGTGCTCCCTTCGAGTAATCAACGCTGCGGAGATCCTCCGCGACCATGCCGCAGGCTGCGACCGCCTGATCCTGATTGGGCACAGTGCTGGAGGCGTAGTTGCCTACCGGACAGGATTATATATGAAAGAGAAGTTTGGATTGCAGGAAGTTCAGGTGTTTGCCGTGGGGTGTCCCAAATTCTATTTGAAGGATATCCCCTACAATAACCGGTTTACATATATCACGGGCCAGAAAACGGACAGGATCACCCAAATCGGCAGCTGGCGCAAACCCGGTTCGAGAGTGTACCGGGGAAGGCCGGGGCGCGAGATTCAATTGGATTTTAATCCGAATCATCAAGGATGGCGGTTTCATGCGTCCTATTTTCTGAAATCGGCCTGGACCGATTCGAACCAAACGTTCCGTACCAATTCGGAAGACCTGGTCTCCAAAATCCATGAATTGGACTCAGAGAATGAATAGTTACCGTAATAAATATTATGTAAACTAATAATTTCTTTTGCTTCCTTTACCGAAAAGGTTATACTAATCATTGGGTTTATACGATCGTCATCAGGAGGATATGCATATGGCAATACAAGATGGAGATTCACTACAGAAGAAATTGAGGCCAAGGCATATCAGCTTTATGGCTATGGGCGGCGTCATCGGCACCGGCATATTTAAGGGAAGCGCCGAGACGATCGGTCTCGCCGGACCTGGGGTGATTTTCTCTTATATCTTTGCGGGACTGCTGCTGTTGGTCGTGATGGGTGCCATGACGGAGATGGCTACGGTATATCCGGGTCGAAACATGAAGGACTTTGTTCGGCAAGCGTTCGGAGAGCGGGTATCCTTTGTCATGGGCTGGATGTATTGTTTTATGTGGCTGTCGGTTTGCGTGATCGAAGTGATTGCGGCAGGCAGCTTTCTGCAGTACTGGTTTCCCGACGTACCGCTGTGGATGCTGAGCCTGGCAAGCGCAGCGCTCATTATTCTCATCAATATGATGAGCGTCGGAAGCTTTGGCGAAGTAGAGTTCTGGCTTGCTGGCATCAAAATCGCCATGATTATTATCTTTATCGTGCTCGGGAGCTTACTAATGTTCGGAGTGATTCCGAGCTCCGCTCCCCCGTACCTTCACAATTTCACAGCGCACGGCGGGTTCCTGCCAAACGGATGGTTCGCCATCTTTTCCGCCTTGCTGGTCGTTACCTTTTCGTACGGCGGCTCCGAGCTGATCGGACTCACATTGACCGAAACCGAGCATGCGGACAAAATCCTGCCGAAAGTCGTGCGCAATTTTATTTTACGGGTGATTTTGTTCTTCACGCTGCCGATTCTGATTATATGCGGATTGATTCCGTGGAACCAGCTCGGCGGAGAGACGAGTCCTTTTGTTCAAGTGCTGTCGGCTACCGGGCTTCAGGGTACGGCCCACATCATGAATTTTATTCTCGTGACGGCCGTGCTGTCGGCAGCCAATTCCGGCATCTATGGCGCGACGCGCATGATTTATTCCATGGCAGCCGCCGGAGAGGCGCCCAAGAGCCTGGCTAAAACCACGAACAAAGGCATACCGCTTAATACGCTGAAACTCTGCGCGATCATACTATTAGCAGGTTCCTTGCTTGGATTGATCGCGCAAGACCAGCTGTTCCGGGTTTTGATGGCGGTCCCAGGCTTCGTCGTTGTGCTGGTATGGATCTGCATTTGTTTCTCGCAGCTGAAACTCCGCAAAGCTTATCCGAAGCAGCCCAGCTTTAAGGTATGGGGGTTCCCCTACATTACCGGGGTAACTGCCCTCTGCTTGTCAGTGATCGCGGTCCTGTTTCTGATTGACGGTCAGAACCGGGTCAGCATCAGCGTATGTCTGGCCGTACTGCTGCTACTGGTTGTTTGGTCCATCATGAAATTCAAAAAAGAGAGCAGAGTCGGATAACGGAAGGATGAAGGGCTTCAACTTCACGGTAATCGGACAAGCTGGATATGGTGTCATTATCCGGTTGCGAGCCGCATGGCTGCAAACAAGAAAACCTAATTTAGAAGAGAAGGCGGCAGAGGAAAGAATCCTCTGCCGCTTTTTTATGCGTGGGAACAAGTAAAGAAAGTGAAAGGAATGTAATAAAGGAGAAATTGATAGCGCTTACTTATGGAAATTATAATGAATTATACATATTTTGGAGATGCCTTGGTAGATCGTCTTCATTAAAAATCTAATGACGAGGGTGCTGATGGGTTTGATCGTACATAAATTTTGCAGTCTGAAATGGCTGTTCATAGCCGGATTCTTCGTCTTGATCGTGGTGACGATCCTTTTAATCGCAAAGCCTGCATTTACACAAACACATCATGAAGACGATTATATCGCGACAGTTGACGGAGTAGAGATTCATGTAAGCGAATTTCAAAGAGCCATCGATGCCAATCGAGCCGGTATCATCAAGTATTTCCATGAAAAATATGATGCTGCACCGTCGGCAGCTTTTTGGACTACGCCATACGGAGGTAACGAGATTCCGCTCGAGTTGATCAAAAAGAAGGCGCTCGAAGATAGCATCAATCAAAAAATTCGACAGATCCTTGCCAAAGAGCAGGGAGTGCTCCCCGATATCAGTTACGCCGGTTTTATGCAAAATTTCAACCTTGAAAATCAGAGAAGGCAACAAGCCATCAAGAATCATCAGGTAATTTTCGGTCCTGCTCAATATACGGAGGAAGCCTATTATGAATACGTGATGGCGAACACGGTCTTATCGGTCAAGAACCATCTGATGGAACATGACTGGAAGCCGAGTGAACAACAGCTGATCACGTTTTACGAGGCGAACAAGAGAAGGTTGTACCATGCACCCGCAACGGTGAAGGTACGACAATTATCGTTATCTTTTCTGGATGCCAATCGGAATGTCGATACACTTCTCAAAACGCAGGAGAAACGGAAGATCGAGACGGCTAGGGAGAAAATCTCATCCGGGGTTTCTTTTGAGCAAGCCGTAAAGGACATTAAACAAGATGACCGGGTTACGGAGCAGGTCTATAACTTGGATAGTTACAGACACAATGTCAGAAGTCCGGTAGCCCAAGCTTCGGCTGACCTTCTTCCAGGAGAGGTAAGCGAAATTATTGAAGAGAACGGCAGCTTCTATCTCATGCTGTGCATGGAGAAAGATCAGTTAGGTTCCAAGTATCTGGGATTTGACGGTATAAGAGAACAAGTGTTAAAGGACTATATCGATAACCAATATGAGGAGTACGTACGTCAGCGGTTAACCGATGCGAAGGTTGTATTGAATGAGGAGTTGTACAGAAAATTCCTGATGTAATCGCCGATTTGGCATTACATATATAACAATGAAAGGAATGAAGAGGATTGAGCCAATCGTTTTTCAAAAAGCTTATCTGTATGGTTTCGATTTTTTCTTTCGTTTGCAATTGGGTTACCGTTTCACCGTCGACCGCTTTAGCTGCGGGAACCACTTATTATGTGGACAACACAGGGGGAGATGATGGGAATAATGGCACAAGTCAAGACTCTGCATGGAGATCGTTGGATAAAGTGAACGCGACTACCTTTGCCCCAGGCGACAAAATCTTGTTCAAAGCCGGGGAGAGTTGGAACGGCAGACTGTGGCCTAAAGGTTCAGGTTCAAGCGGAAATCCGATCATTATCGATATGTACGGTTCCGGAAGCAAACCATTAATCGCAGGAATTACGTCCGAACTGGAAGCCGTATTTTTGAAAAACCAGGAGTACTGGGAAATCAACAACCTAGAGGTAACAAACAGCTCGCCGCTGCCTTTTGATCGAGATTGGGAGAATCCGCGGGGCCAAAGGCGCGGTGTTTATATCTTGAATGAGGAAGCTGGTTTATTAAATCACATCTATATCAAAAACATGAACATCCATGATGTCGATGGATCGTATACCACACGCTCCGGGGGGATTATTTTCGATTCGGTTGGGTCGATGACACCCAGTGCTTTTAACGATGTTCTCATTGACGGAAATATACTGACGGACGTGGATGCCTATGGCATATACATTGGCTCCAATTGTATCTTGCGCTACGGAATGGGCGATTTATGGCCTTGGGTACCTAAACCATACGGGCCTTGGACGCCGTCTACTCAAGTGAAAATATCCAATAATACGGTCATCAGAGCAGCAACGGGCGGCATCGCGTGGAATGTCACCGATGGAGCGGTAGTCGAGCGCAACACCGTCCAACAAGCTACGTATTTGGCAACCAACGCTTCCATTTGGTGGGCGTATGCGGACAATAATCTCGTTCAATTCAACGAATCGTTTGCCAGCGTGAACGGTGCGGAAGACGGGCATGGCTTCGACGTGGATGCAGGAAACATCAATTCGTTGGTTCAGTACAATTACAGTCATGATAACGCTGGCGGCTTTATGCTGTTCGTAAACGACACGTACTACACAATCAATACCATCGTTAGATACAACATTAGCCAAAACGACAGAAAAAGCATATTCCGATACAGCGGTTCCATTGATAACGTCTATAACTACAATAATACGATATACGTAGGGAAATCATCCGGCAACCCGGTCATGAGCGATTACTTCACCAAGGCATCGGGTGCTCCGCGCAACATTCATAACTATAATAATGTGTACTACAGCGTCGGCGATAAGGGATGGGACTTGACGGGCCAGACGTTTGACTACAACGCATATTACGGAGGGAACACACTGGTGCAGGCCGATGCCCATAAGATAACGGACGATCCAAGATTCGTTGATCCCGGTAGCGGCGGGAATGGCATGGATACAGTACATGGGTACCAATTGCAAGCGAATTCGCCACTCATTGGAGCAGGCATTCGCGTAAGCGATAACGGAGGGCGGGATTATTTCGGCAACCCGATATATAATGGCGCTCCCGATATCGGTGCCCACGAATACGAGGGCAGTGTGCCACCAGCCGGGAACATGCCTGATCCGATCGTCATCGTTCCGAAACGTCCAGCCAGCACACCTGTTGACAATCTGGCTACGCAGGCAGCTGCTAGTACGACATTTGAATCGTCCTCTTCAGGTCCGATCGAACATATCATCGATAATGAATACGACACGGCATGGGAAACCGGCATTACGCCTTCATTTCCGAACCATATCACGCTCGATTTCGGCGTGCAAACGCTGATGGCCAACCAATTGAAGTTAAATACTAGATACGGGCAAGAATGGGGAATCACGAACTTTGATCTTGAATACAACAATGGTTCGGGATGGATTCCCCTGCGTACAAATATTAATCTGAATTGGGATCTGAACACGGGGGCAAACGAGATCAAATCCGTGGAATTTCCACTTACTCGATTCTCTAAAATCAGGTTGAAGGTTCATGACGGTGCTAACCAATCGGGGCGAATCGCACTGAACGAGCTTGAATTGTATAACAATCCTGAACTTTCCAAAGATATGGTCACCACAACCTTTGCTACGGGGGCAGGCACCATTACCAGCATCATCGACAACAATTTGAACTCTGCATGGGGAAGTACCGGTGATATTACCTTCCCAGGTTATATTACCCTTGACTACGGCAATCATAGCGTACCGGTCAACAAGGTTACGTTAGTTACGTTTTTTGGAATCGGCCAAGGCATAACTAATTTTGACGTGGAGTATTTCGACGGTAGCCGCTGGGTAACGGCTTTATCTGACGCATCGATCGAATGGGAGTTTAATGACAGCACCAAAGAGCACCAGAGCGTTTCTTTTCCAACGGTAAACGCCTATAAACTTCGACTAAAGGTGAATGACGGGAATCGGATATGGGGGAACATTGCATTAAATGAACTCATTGTTGAGCATACCTCTAATAACGTCCCCGTTATAGGCATTACGTTGGACAAACCGGAGCTCGTGTTTAATTCCTCTTCCGGACGAAGCGTAGAGCTCCAAGCAACGGTTTTGCCGGATCATGCAACCAATAAGAATATGACATGGAGCACGAATCAAGAGCGGGTGGCAACGGTAGACGATCATGGCATCGTGACTGCAGAAGGGGAAGGAAGGGCTATCATCACGGCCACGACGGACGACGGTGATTTTCAAGCTTCCAGCCATATTACGGTGGATTGGACGGCTCCGGAGATTACGATAAACCAAGTCGCATCCTCCGAATTCAACACGGGTGCGTTTCAACCCGAATTTGAAATGGCCGACACGCTGTCGGGTATCGACCAAGCAAAAACCGAAGTCATGCTGGATGGGAAGGTCATAACGGATCTAATGGATATAGCTTTATATAAATTTGAGCTGGGTACACATACATTTACGATAAAGGCTATGGACTTAGCAGGGAATGCATCTACACAATCCGTAGACTTCCAAGTGAAAACAAGTTATGCCTCTCTTGAGGAACTGGTTCAACGTTTCGCAGACGAGGGAACAATCAACAACAAAGGGATTGCTAACAGTCTGCTGAAAAAATTGCAAAAACAAAACCTGAGCAGTTTCATTTCAGAAGTACATGCACAAAAAGGGAAGTTTATCTCCACCGAGATTGCGGAATATTTGATATGTGATGCAGCAACGCTCCATAATCCATAGCAGATTATTTATTCGCCGTCATAAATACCAATATCATGCTGACGGACTCATTAGATTCATAGCCTAAAATTCCATTATTCTCAAAGCTACGGCTCATGCGCAAACTTCCTTGCATGTGAGACCGTAGTTTTTTATGCCAGTTCATACTCCGTTCATATTGTCGTTACGGGGAGTACATCTTCATTGGTTAAGATTTCATTAGCGGCACATGGAGGAAGCCTAACCAACCGATCAGGACAGGAGAAGATGAGCGTGGCACAAACTGAGAAAATGAATACGAGGAACGGGACGAAATCCAAGAAAGCACGAAGTATAGTGCTTAAAATCATTGCAGCAATCGTTATTGCCATCATTCTTTTTCTGGGCATTGTTTATATCAGCAATGTGATCAGCAGCCATTCCGAAGCGAAGCGAATAGAGCCCTATGGCCAACAGGTATCTGTCGATGGCAAAAATATGAATGTATATGTTCAAGGAGCAGGCGAAGAAACGATTGTACTCCTTCCAGGTGCCGGAACAGCAGCACCCGCTCTTGATTTTAAGCTGCTGATCGATGAATTATCTCCATTTTATAGAGTTGTTGCCATTGAGCCTTTTGGTTATGGCTTAAGTGATGGAACCGATAAAGAACGAACCGCGGATAACATCGTAAGTGAAGTCCATGAAGCTCTGCAGCAGCTTAATATTAACCGTTATACGCTCATGGGCCATTCCATTGCAGGCATTTACGGAATTGATTATGTGAGCAAATATCCAAACGAGGTAATAGCTTTTGTCGGCATTGATAGCAGTGTTCCGACACAACCAGGCATGGACGTTACATTCCCAATGAAAAAGTTTGCGTTTCTTAAACAATCAGGTCTTATGCGATTGATGATGAAACTCGGTCCCGATCCCTATGCTGCTCTAGCATTTGATGATCATACCAAAGAACAAATGAGATTGATTACGAATAAAAACGCGTTAACCGCCACGATATTTAACGAGATGGAGCATATTCCCTCTAATTTTAAAGGGGCACAAGATTTAACCTTCCCTAAAGATCTTCCGCTTCTTCTCTTTGTACAAGCGGATAATCCGGACTTTCCAACCTGGATTCCATTACATGAAGAGCAGGTAAAGGATTCTGACCACGGAAAAGTAATACCCCTTGAAGGAGAACATTATCTGCATCATACCAAGTACAAGGACATTGCAGAAACCTTTAGCGAATTTATCAAAGAAGTAAAAGGGGGGCCAGCCCTTTAACGAAAATGTATGTATAGAATGGATTCAAATGAAAAAGCCGGGTTTTCCTTCATGAAGGAATCCGGCTTTTTGTTGAATCAATGAGTTATTTCTTCGATGGCGTTACCGTTTTGTATTCAATAACTTGCAATACTTTCGGTTCAATAGCTTTTAACATTTGATCATTTGAAAGGTTGTTGGCAGGAGGTTCGCCATTCGCTTCGCTTTGGATTTGCAAATCAACCTGTGATTGTGCAATGACATCCACAACCTGCTGCTTCGAGACATTTTTGGATGCTGCAATCTCCACTACGGATTTACCTTTAGCTAATTCTTGTTTTAATTCAATTGGGCTCATGTTTAGTAAGGAAAAAAGTTTGTCGTCATTCAAAAAGGCATCTGCAAAATAATCAGGCTTGCCATTCGTAGTGAAGAAACCTTCTACTTTATCGTCTGATGACGACGTTTCACCTCCAATCAGCGAAAGACTGATGGATTGGTCCTGAACCAGTACCTGGTAGAAGGGGACTGTTGATCCCTTTTGGGTGTAATTCAGCATCAACGTTTTCTGATCCGGGTTCTCCATTGGCTCCATAGCAAACTCATACGCTTTGATGCTGCCGTATAACGCATGGATCAGATGATCGACCTTCGACTTGATTTCCTGTTCGGTTAAAGCCGTGAGCGGCTTCTCCTTAGGCTCCCAATTCTCTTGAATCACGTGTTCGATCTCACCCGTCATACTGTTGGTATGAAGGGCTATCTTTTTGCCGGTTCCTCCTTTTTCCTGGAGGATGATGCTGGTTTGGACACCTTGAACGGTGCTTGCATCGATGATCTCAAACTTTTTGGTTTCGGGAAATGCGCGGTACAGCTTCTCAAGGGTAGCTTTGCCAATCTCATCCGTCTTGACTTGTTCAATGGTCATCGGCGTTCTGGTCAGCATTTCAATCAGGGTAGGTGCAGCAAATGCTGCGGTTGGAATCAAAATCGCCGTTGCTACTATTCCAGCTATAAAACGTTTTTTCATGGTTTTTCCACTCCTTTGTCTTTGCAAATATTGTGTATAGGATTGTTCGATTCGGTGGGTAATGGCTTGAGGGCAATCCAACGTTTCTGCTTCTTTGCGCAGATGCTCTCGGATTTTGCGTTCAATAGTCATTGATCTTTTCCATCCTTTCCGGGGGGAGATTCCATATGTTTTTTCGAAGCGCCTGGATGCCCGCATGATATCTGGACTTGACGGTACCCAGCGGAATATCGAGTAGGGTCGCAATCTCCTCCAGCGTATAGTCGTGAAAAAAGCGGAGGATAATGACCGTTCGCTGTTTATCCGTCAGTTTGTGAATGGCCTGCGATATCATTTGGTTCGTCCCGTCCATCAACACCGAAGGTTGATCCCAATGCGACTCTTCCCGGGAGAAGGCACGAATGCGCTCGAAGATTCGGAATCTCCGCCAGCGCTTGACTCGAAATCTTTGTACTTGACGGATGACGAGGCCATGCAGCCAGAAATGGAAAGGTCGGTTCGTATCGTAATTGGCCAGCGACGTCCACATTTGCATATAAATCTCATTCATGACATCTTCCCGGTCCTGCGGATGATCCACCAGAAAGGAAACGGTCCGGTAGACGTCCTGATAGGTGGCATCATACATCGTATGAAATGCCAGTTGATCACCGTCTTTCATTTGTTTGAGTAATTGGAACATATATTCACTTTGCATTCAGAGGGCCCTCCTGGGTAAGCAGCTTACACCCTATATTGTCTCTGTATCGAAAAAAGGTTCGGGTTCTTGTATATTTTTTTTCTTAAACGATCGCTATGTTACTTTGGATTATAGCCGATGTAAGCTGGAGGAAAGGAAATAACATTGGTTGATAAAATGATGACTCGGCAGTCTCTATTATAGAAGCGCGGGATGTGCATTTACTACGGAATACGTGGAAAAGTAGACGATACTCTATCTGCTGGTCAACAAGGAATAACTTAAAAACCTCGTATCCTTCACGGATACGAGGTTTTTTTAATCATGGAGGGGATTTGAAGATCCATGCCAATCAATGGTGTGACATTGTTATTGGCAAGATCATAACAGATCTCGAATATAAGAGGGAGGTTGCACGTTAATGATGAATGTCGCACTTGTTCATGATGAAGGAGATTTGATTCTCCAATCGGTTCAATCGTTCCTGCGTTTCCGAGTCTCCAGTGCCTTGTCCCCGCAACGCAGCAAGCTCTTGCTTAAGTTGATGGAGATCGTCGCCGGCTTTGGAGCAGTCGTAGTCGCTTTCCAAGTTGTCGAGCATTAGGGTTCCTCCTAGGTTCAAATATGTTGTTCTTCCCTAGTATGGAGGATGCTTCCAAAGTTATTCACGGTTTGGTTAAACCAGCTTTTTCCGGAGCGATCCCGAAATGAAATCGACCACGGTGATCATCACGATGATGCCGAGCAAAATGATGCCGACGCGGTCCCAGTTCCGTGAGCTCAGCGCAAAAATGAGCGGTGTGCCGATGCCGCCTGCGCCGATGACCCCGAGGATGGTGGCGGAGCGGAGGTTAATCTCGAAACGGTAAAGGATATACGAGAGAAAACCCGGCAGCACCTGCGGCAGCACGGCGAATCGCACCATTTGCAGCCGCGTCGCCCCCGCGGCGATCAGTGCCTCGGTCGGACCCGTATCAATCTGCTCCACCTCTTCGGAGAACAGCTTGCCTAGCATGCCGACGGAATGCAGACCTAATGCGAGTACGCCGGCAAAAGATCCGGGCCCGACCGCCTTGATAAACAGCAGCGCCATCACGATTTCGGGAAAAACGCGGATCAAGCTGAGCAGCGTTTTGCCGGAGCCGGAAGCGAATACCGTCCGGCTCATGTTAGCTGCGGCCCAGAAAGCGAACGGGATGCAGATCAATGCCGACATGACCGTCCCCAATATGGAAATGGCCAGCGTATCAAGCAAGCCCCGAAGCAGATCTTCTCCGCCTGGCAAGTAGACAAAATCCCAATCCGGCGAAAACAAACCGGAGAATATGGCCTTCGTCACCTGACCGGCGGTCTCCTTGATCCCGGAGAACGGAATGCCCGCAAAGGCCCAGATATAAACAACGGCAAGCAGGGCGTAGATCAGTAAGCGGAGGCGGCTTTTTTTCGGTTGGGGAACGACGTCGTTCCATGATTTGCTCATATCCATTTCTCCCGCAATTTCGTACTAAGGTAATCGATCAGTAAGACCATAACCAGGGTGAAGATGATGATCATGCATGTTTTGTCATATTCGAAGAAGCCGAGCGTCACTTCATAATAATGACCGATACCGCCGGCCCCTACCAGACCGAGTACGGCAGCGGCACGGATGTTGATTTCGAACGTGTACAAGGTGAAGGAAGCGAAATGCGCCCGAATTTGCGGGAAGACGCCATACACGATCAACTGTGCCAGATTTGCACCGACTGCAGTCATGGCCTCCAGAGGACCGGGATCTATTGCTTCCAGCGCTTCATAGGTGAGCTTCGCGATCAAGCCCAGCGAAAAAACGGATAGGGCAAAGATTCCCGGCAGTGGACCGAGTCCCAGTATCGCGACAAAAAAAGCGGCGAGCAGCAGGTCCGGAATCGTACGGACCAAGTTCAGCAAAAAGCGGATCGGATAAGTGATCCAGCGGCTCTTGATCAGATTGCCTGCACATAGCAGCGCCACCGGAACCGCCAAAAAGGCGCCAAGCGTGGTCCCGATCAGCGCCATGCGTATCGTCTCCAGCATCGCCTGCCAGATGTTGTCGAGATAGCTCCACCTCGGCGGGAACATTTCCCGCAGCAGGTCGAGCATGTTCGGCAGACCTTCCACAAGCTCCTTGAAGGTAGCATCCGTCTGAAGCGAACTGCCCCATACCAGAAGCAGCAGGAAAGCCGCCGTTAAGTAATGCTTTAGTTTGCCCGGTGGTTTCGGACGGAGCAGGGGAGGCTGCCCCGGTTGCTCGAATGGCGCCGTATCGAGTTCCATCTTCATACCGCCGTTTCCTCCAATATTCCATCCTTGCCGAATGGCCGTCCGTATATTTCCGTAAATCGCTCGTCCGTCGCGTCCGACACGGGGCCGTCAAAAACAATTTCTCCGGCGCGCATACCGATAATCCGCGTAGCGTACTGCCTAGCCAGATCGATCGAATGCAGATTCACGATGGTCGTAATATCGGATTCCGCGTTAATCCGTTTCAGATCATCCATGACCTGCTTTGTGGTTAAAGGATCCAGGGAAGCCACCGGCTCGTCCGCCAGAATGATCTTGGCCTCCTGCGCCAGCACGCGGGCGATTGCAACCCGCTGCTGCTGTCCGCCGGACAGCTCGTCCGCGCGGGCATACGCCTTTTGGACAATGCCTACCCGATCCAGCGCTTGAAAGGCCAAGTCCATATCGGGCTTGGGAAAACGGCCCAATAGGGTGCGCAGGGTGGAATGGTAGCCGACGCGTCCGGCCAGCACATTGCGAAGCACGGAAGAGCGCTTCACCAGGTTGAAGCTCTGAAAGATCATCCCGATATCCCGACGGATGCGGCGCAGCTCCTTGCCCTTGGCCGATGTTATCGATTGGCCGCCGATCACGATTTCACCCTCGTTAATGTCATGAAGCCGATTCATCGACCGCAGCAGGGTCGACTTACCGGCACCGGACAACCCGACGATCGCCACGAACTCGCCGCGGCCGATCGTCAGATTTATATGATGTAATCCCTTGGTTCCATTAGCGTATGTTTTTGAAACATTGCGAATTTCAATCATGGCTTTCAGTCCCTTATCTTTTACTCGGTCTTTACCTTTTCGCCATATTCCCGGACAATCTCAAATTGAGTGTCGTCCGATTTGACATAACCTTCATGCGTGTAAATTTCGGAAATGATTTTGTGGCCTTCCTCGTCTTGTCCGATCTCGATAAACGCGTTTTGCAGCTTCTCCACCCATTCGGGGTTCATATCGGAACGCACGCTGATCGTATCGTTCGGAATCTTCTCGGTATAGGTCAGCACACGCGTATCTTCAAACACGGTCGGGTAATCCCCCTTGACGACATTGCGGGCATCCTGGAAGATGGCTGCCGCGTCGACATCGCCGTTCAGCACGGCAAGCACTGCCTGGTCATGACCTTTGACCGTAACCGGCTGAACATCCTTCAGCGGATCCATTCCGTTATCCATCAAGACCGCAGCCGGCCATACATAGCCGGCAGAAGACGAGACGTTCTGGTAGGCGATTTTCTTTCCCTTCAGATCAGCCACGGATTGAATGGCAGCGTCTTTTTTCACGATCAGCATCGCCTTATAAAAATCAACAAGCTCTTCCGTCGGTTCGCCGGTTTCATCCTTAACGCCGAAACGCTGGGCCTGAAGAATGACTTCGGCAGCGCCTTTCTCTTTGGCTAATACATAGGCGGTGGGCGGCAGAAAGCCGACGTCCACTTTCTTGGAAGCCATTGCTTCTACGATGGTGTTATAGTCGGTCGATACGCTAACCTCTACCGGGATGCCGACTTTATCGGACAATAGCTTCTCGAGCGGTTTAGCTTTGGCCTCAAGCGTGTCCGCATTCTGGGAAGGGACGAATTGCACCGTCAATTTTTCAGGGACGTATCCGGTCGGTTCCGATGCTGGGCTGCTGTCCGCATTCGTACCTTGCGATTTCTCCTGGCTCGCGTTGGCAGCGGCTTTGCCGCCGGTGTCGGCATTCCCTCCGCATCCGCTGAAGACAGCGACGGATAAGAGCAGGGGCATCGTGAATTTCATCCATTTTTTCAAAGCAATGACCTCCGTTTTCTAGATATCATATTTTGTCTTACCTGCTTCACTATAAGGACGGAGTGTTAATGGTCTGTCAATGAATTGATAACTCTTTGTAAAGTTTTGGAATTTTAATATAAAGCTGCATTTCGGTTGATAGAATAGCAAGGAGAAGGTACGAACAGGAGGGATGGCATGAAATCGACGATCACAAGAACGATCGCCGTGCTGGCTACCAGCGACCTGCATGGGCATCTGTATCCAACCGATTACCGAACCCGGGACGAACGGGATATCGGACTCGGCAAGCTGGCGTCCCTGATCCGTGATGAACGGCGCAGACATCCGGACTTGCTGCTGATTGATAACGGAGATGTGATTCAGGGATCCCCGCTGGCTGCCTATGCATTAAAAAACAATGCCGAGATACACCCCATGATTGCGGCTATGAATGGACTGGGTTATGATGCGGCGGTGCTGGGAAACCACGAATTCAATTATGGTATGGGAACCGTGGACAACGTCGTGCGAAGTTCCGTGTTCCCTTGGCTGTCAGCAGGCATCCGACTGCAGGGCAGCAAGAAGCCGGCTTTCGGACGGCCTTACCTGATCAAGGATCTGAACGGCATCAAGGTGGCGGTTCTAGGCGTGACGACGCACTATATTCCGAAATGGGAAAACCCGTTTCACATCCAGGGTCTGGAATTCCATGATGCATTGGAAACCGTCAAGGAATGGGTGCCGCGCATCCGAAGGGAAGAACGGCCCGATGTGATGGTTGTGGCATACCACGGCGGATTCGAGCGTGATATGAAGACGGGGGAGCCGACGGAAAATCTGACGGGAGAAAATCAGGCCTATGCGATGTGTGCTGAGGTGGAGGGCATCGATGTGCTGATCACCGGGCACCAACATCGCCTGCTGGGTACGCATTTGCATGGGGTGGCGGTCGTTCAGCCAGGCTGCAACGGCCAGGCTATCGGCAAGATCAGCGTTGATCTCGTTCGGGAACAAGAACGCTGGGCCATCGTGGAGAAACGAGCCGAGCTGCTGCGACCGGAGCACGGGACGGCGGCCGATAAGACCGTGCTTTCTTCCAGCGGGGACCTCGAAGACCGGACGCAGGCATGGCTCAACGAAACGATTGGACGCGTTCACGGCAGCATGAGCCTGAGCGATCCGGCAGCCTGCCGGCTTGCGGAGCATCCTTTTATCGAGTTCATTCATCGCGTGCAGCTTGAATTTGCAGGGGTTAACGTTTCCTGCGCGGCTTTACTAAGCGAAACTTCCAAGGGCTTCGGAGAGATCATTACGAGGCGGGATATTCTTACGAACTTCATGTTTCCGAATACCCTGGTCGTGCTGCGCCTGACCGGCAAAGACATCCGGGCCGCGCTGGAGCAGGCGGCCTGCTATTTCGTGGTCGGCCCGAACGGGAGCCCTGCCGTAAATCCGGCATATTTGGAGCCGAAACCCCAGCATTATAACTATGACATGTGGGAAGGCATTGAATATACGCTAAACATTGCGGAGCCCCCGGGATCCAGGGTGATCAATCTGAAATACAACGGAGTGGATCTCCCGGACGAGAAGGAGCTGGATGTGGTCATGAACAGCTACCGGGCTAGCGGAGGAGGAGACTACGTGATGTTCCGGGGCAAGAGAGTGATTCGCGAAATTCTCATCGATACCGCAGAGTTAGTGGAGGAGTATATATCGGGACGTGGGTTCATAACGGCTTCATGCAATCACAATTGGAAAGTGGTCGTTGAAGCCAATGCCCCGCTTCCAAAGATCGCAAATAAAATCTTGTATTGATGACAATACTTGTCACTATTAGCGATTATGATTGGATTGAGCACGTCATCCGACTTCCTCTCTCGGGGGGAAGGAACGTGTAACTGATTTTACCAAGCAGAGAACGAGTTTCTCAAGGAGGGAAGGGGTTATCATGTATAGAACCGTTGCCGATTTCATCACGGAATGGAAGAACGAAGCCGCTCTAACGCAAAGGATTTTAGACAGTTTGACGGATGAATCCTTACAGCAGCAAGTATATCCTGAAGGGAGGACGCTCGGAAGGATTGCATGGCACTTCGTAACGAATATTCCTGAATACTTGTCTGAATTTGGCCTTGTCATCGATCAGGTACCAAATTCAGCAGAAGTACCTGCAGCGAAGCAAATCTCGGAGACGTTTAAGCTTCTAAGTTCCGACGCAGCAAAAGCAGTTGAAGAACAATGGACGGATGAGACGTTAACGCAGGTACAGAATGCTTTCGGTCGTCAGGAATCCAATGCTACCATCTTCATGGGATTGATCAAGCATATTGTCCACCATCGGGGACAGGTTACCGTTCTGATGCGACAAGCGGGTTTGAATATCCCGGCGGTATATGGCCCTTCTAAGGAAGGGTGGATACAAATGGGAGTGGAACACCCGCCGCTGTGAACGTGTACGAGCTTGTAAAACTCGCCATTGTTCAAGCAAATGAAGTCGCGAATTTCGCGGCTTTTTTTGTTGAATCTTTCCCTCCCGCAAAAAAGCCCCCTAGGATAGGAGACTTTTTGCTTGCTTGTTTGCATACGGTACTGGGAATCGGAAATTGTAGAGTCACCATGGTGGCTGCTATATTCATGTGCAGGTAGAATGTGGAGCGGTAACCACGGTTAAACAAGAATTTGTGCAACTCCTTTACGGCTTAGTCGAGAAGAGAAGGGGGATCGCCGGGCGGATTTTGTTCATGGCGCGTTCTTTTGTCTCATCCAGCACATGGGTATAAATCTGCGTGGTGGATATATCCTCGTGTCCGAGGAGCTCCTGCACAGCACGCAGATCAGCCCCGTTGCGCAGCAGCTCGGTGGCAAAGGAGTGTCTTAACTTATGAGCGGATAGAGATTGACCGGATAACTGCGGAAACTGCTCGGTCATCGCCTCAAACGTCTTCTCGGCTATCGTCTGCACCATGCGTTTACTGATTCTGCGCCGAAACTGCGATACGAAGAAGGCGTTATCCTTTGTGCTTCTGGGAACCATCCGTTCTTCGAGGTACATATGCAGCAGCTTGTTCAATTCGGCGGGGAGGGGGATGTATCTCCATTTATTGCCCTTACCCAGCACTGCGATGCTGGAGTTCTCCATATCAAAGTCCGATAGGTTCAGCTTCACGATCTCGCTAACCCGAAGACCCGCATAAGCCATAAGCGCGATGATGGTCACGTCGCGGATTTTATATCTTCCTTCAATTCCATTCAGGCAAGCATCCAGAATCGGCTTTTGAAGATAGGTAGGCTGACGGTTCTTCTCCACCTTGGCTTTTTCGATATCCATGGCAGGATTGATGCTCGCCAATTTGAAACGGATCATGACTTTATAGAAGAGACGGATGGCGGACTGGCAGCGATTTCGATATCGCGCGCCGGCACCGCTTTCCCGCACCTGCGTCAGATAATACATCACATCAATGTCCGTGACTTCCGTGATGGGTTTCCCCTCAAGGCTGTTCAGGAAGTGCTTGATATCATGAAGATAGGCTTGTTGTGTATCCTTGGCGTATTCGCGATCCTTCATATAGGAGAGAAACAGCTTCATTTCCCGCTCATAGTGCTCAAAAACTTCGGTATAGTACATCGCTTCACACCCGTCCAATCGTTTAGAACAGAAATTGCATTAAATATAGATTTAATGCAATTTATATTATAGCAAAATCGAGCAATTTGGCAAAATGATAGCGGCTGCCAGCGTATGCCTGTTGCAAGCTCCGTCATGGAATGGAAGCCGTTAAGAAAGGCGCATTTCGTGGGATATATATAAAAAGCACGCCAAGTCCATATCGATGACTTGGCATGCTTTGTTGGAGAGTTGATTCGTTAAATTCAATACTTGATTTTAAGAGTATCATCAGGAATATACACGCCCTCGGAGCGGGTAATCGGAAGCTTCTGTTCCGCGGAGAAGCCGATGGTTTCCCCGTCCCTTAGCGTGACGTCCTGCTCCACGATGTATAAAGCAATGTCCATCAGGAATTCACGGAGCTCGGCAGGGGTAGCCTGGCTGTCCAGCACCTCGATCTCGTCCTTGCCGAAGGCTCTGAGCCCATAGGTATATCCGTTAATTCCGGTTTCGGTGCCAACTAGACCAAAATATACGAGATTTAACAGGGGAAACAGATCCTCGGTCTTCATCGTCTCGGCCATCTCGATATAGAACTCAGGCTGAAATACGGTGCCGGACGAATAGAGCCCGACGGCATTCGGCAGCTTCAGACAGCTGGCCGCCAGTTTGGCGAACACTTTGCCGCTATCCAGCGGAGACGCGGAGCGCTTAAGCACGGCCAGAATAAGCTGGGCGACATGGGTTTGGGTGACCTCGGCAGCCTCGGGCCACAGGTAGTTCCCTTGAGCGTAATGCTCGGCCTCGCCATCCGGCACCGGGGCATCGACGAAGCTGACTGCAATCATGCAGCCCTCCGCCTCAAAGACCAGCATTCCTTCCTTCTCCTCTTCGGCGCTGCTGTTTTCGGGGGAGCAGGAGATGCTCCAATCGCGCAGTAGATTAGCTCTGATCTGCTCCAGATCGCATTCGGGCGAGTTCAACAGCACGAAGCCGTTGAATATGCCGGATGACGTTTGGTTATCTGTCGCGTTATCCTCTGGATTCTCCGCCGATTCATACTGCGCCGCCTGCTGCATCCAATACTCCCGGATCATATTGACCATGGATATCGCTTGCTCCTCCGCGGTAGCAGGATAATAAGGCTGCATCTCACTGAATACATGACCGCAATGCTCGGTGTCCGAGGCATGTTCATAACCGCCGCACACGCCAACCAGCCATTTACCAAGCATGGTCTTCTTATATTTGAATATGTAGTAATGCATGCCATGGAGATTGAATTCTCCTGCTAATTCGATTTTGCTGGGCTTATGTCCAAGCTCTCGTTCATTAGCCAGCCATTCGATCATGGCTCGCTTGGCTGCTTGCTGTTGGACTGTCGTCATGGGTTTCTCTCCTTAAATATGTGTGATATATTAACTGTTATATTTTACAAGCTATTGAATGGCTCAGCAATAGATGGAAATTGCTAGTTTATGACCAGAAGATGGTATGACCATTGCCTTCTTCACATATAACTAGCAGGTTGGTTACATAGAATGTGGAATAGGGTGTTTCGTTAAAATTAAAAATGGCTGAGTTGTCATGAGAGGTGAGAATGTGAAACTTGCAAGGATTTCATATGAACAGAAGAGCGTATTGCGCAGCCTCATGGAGTTATATCAATACGATATGAGTCCGTATGAGGATGACAGCGATAATGACGTTAACGAGCACGGTCTTTACGATTATAAGTATTTAGACCATTACTGGACCGAAGAGGGACGCCACCCTTACTTTGTCAAAGTATCCGGGAAGCTTGCCGGATTTGTGTTGGTGAGGGAAATCGAAGCCTCAGATCTTTCAGATCCCGGTTACTCCATGGCAGAATTTTTTATTCTTAAGAAATACCGCAAGCAGGCTATCGGCAAACAGGCGGCTTTCCAAGTATTCGAGTGGTTCAGGGGGAAGTGGAGCATCGCTTGGTTGGAAAAAAATCTGCCGGCGCAAAACTTCTGGACAACGATCATCTCGGAATATAAGGCGGGCGAATATTCGGAAACCACGTATGCAGGCAACCCTGCCATCGAATTTTATTCCTAGTGCCAGCTCTTACGAAAAGTTCTTGTTAAGCGTATCGGACGATTGTATTATGGAAGGAAAAGTAGCCGGAGATGATCTTATGAGCAAGATTCAATTCTCAGCACAAGTTCGATTGGTATCCGATATTTCCCGATCCAAGCAGTTTTATGAAGAGGTGCTCGGTTGTGAAGTGAACGATGTTTGGGCGGTCAGGGATAATTTTGCGCTCGGTTTCAAACTGATTCAGGCGGCAGCGATTACGGACGTTAACCCGAATCCGGCAGGCAAGGACCAACAGACGCCATGGGATACATACGCTTATGTGGATACGCACCAAGAATTAGATGAATTATATGAAGAATTGACCTCCAGCGGGGCCGAAGTGGTACAGGAGCCTGTGCTCATGGAAGCAGATTGGGGCGTGTGGAAGGATTTTGCGATCAAAGATCCGGATAATTACGTGATTGCTTTTGGCTCCGGTAAAAGGAATTGAAGGTGTGAAGATGGACATCGATACAAAGCAGGTTTTGATTAGCAGCGACCCTTCCCTCCTGAATATGGACGTCATTGTACAATTTTTGCGTCAAAGCTATTGGGCTAACGAACGCTCCGATGAGAAAATCAAGAAATCGCTAGAAGGCTCAACATGCTTTGGAGCCTATCTCGACAACCGGCAGATCGGATTTGCAAGGGTCGTGACCGACGACGCAACCGTGTATTGGTTATGCGATGTGTTTGTGGATGAGTCTTACCGTGGGCATGGCATAGGAAAGAAGTTAATCGAAACGATTACCACCAGCGATGACTACCGAAATTTATTCGGCATCTTGTCGACCCGGGATGCTCATGGCCTATACGAACAATATGGATTTGTCCGCGATCATGGAAAAACATTGACTCGATTGCCGGACTTTCTGAGAAAAGCTTAATTTTACATAAGGGACGACATTTGATACAAGCAAAGCCCTGTTAAGGAAGGGGTTCTTTCATCTATGATTATTTGGGTGAACGGCGCATTCGGCTCGGGTAAAACCCAGGCTGCGCATGAGCTGCAGCGAAGAATACCGAACTCGTACGTGTACGATCCGGAAAATGCAGGTTATTTCATTCGCGATAATCTTCCGAAGGATGCCACACGCGATGATTTTCAGCATTATCCGATGTGGAGGGAGTTTAATTACTCCATGTTTAAGCATATGGACCAGGAATCCGAACAATTGATCATTGCTCCGATGACCATATCAAACGCGGCATATTTCGATGAAATCGTTGGGAACCTGAGACGGGACGGCGTGGTTGTCCAGCATTTCACGTTGTGTGCTTCCAAGGAAGTCCTGCTAAGACGATTGCGGAGCCGAGGGGAAGGTGCGAATTCGTGGGCAGCGCAGCAAATCGATCGGTGCATGAGCGGATTCTCGAATGAAGTGTTCCAGCGTCATATCGATACCGATCATCTGTCAATCGACGAGGTGGTAGAAACCATCGGTGCTTTGGCCGATGTGAAGTTATTGCCCGATAACCGCAGCAATAGCCGGAAGAAATTCGACCGTTTAAAAACCAAGTTTGCGCACATTCGGTTTTTCGGGTAAGCAAAGGGTTGTGATTGATCAAACAATAAGAAAAGAAGGCGATTTCTCTTCATGAGAGGTCGTCTTTTTTTGTGCATGGAATATGAGTGGAACCTGACCTATTAAAATATTTGATTATAGCTAAATAGTTTGCCTATGCGAAAAACATATGCTGATGATATGGATATTATGGATTAAATCAAGCTTTTGAAGAAGTGGATTGAAATACGGCGTGTACGAATTTATAAAATAACATTGACAAAAACCTAAAGATGGATTATTTTTTGTACATAGGAATTAAAGTTGCACTAAAGCAAAATAATTGGATGACGGCAGGACGAGGTTATCATTTACATTAGAATGGTCGACTCATTATTTATTTGGAGTGGAGGAGAAAAAAAGATGAAGAACAAGAGGACTAGTAGAGGCAGGATATTCATGGGGGCAGCCATTCTGGGTATATTGCTGGTATTATCCGCATGCGCATCGGGAGAAGCGAAGCAGGACGGCGCGGCAAGCGAGCAGCAAGATAAGAAAATACGCGTGGTGACAACCATTGGACAAATTGCGGAACCCATCTCCGTTATCGGAGGAGATCGGGTGGAGGTGCTGAGCTTGATGGGACCTGGCGTCGATCCGCATTTATATAATGCCACTCAAGGCGATATCAAGAAGCTGGATAGCGGGGACGTTATTTTCTATAGCGGTCTTCATCTGGAAGGCAATATGACGGAAATCTTCGAACAGATCGGAAAAAACAAACCCGTGCTCGCGATAGCGGACGCCATTCCGAAGGATCAGTTGCTTCAGGATGACACGCAGGCGACCGATCCTCACGTATGGTTTGATATCGATCTATGGAAGACCTCCTTGGACTCTGCAGTGGAAGAGCTAAAGTCGCTGTCTCCCGCCGATGCCGACTATTTTGAAGAGAACAAGCAGAAGTATTTTGCGCAATTGGATGAGCTGAAGGCGGAGGCGAAGGATAAGCTGGGGCAAATACCGGAAGAGCAGCGGGTCATGGTTACCGCTCATGATGCCTTTGGGTATTTTGGCCGTATGCATGGTCTGGAAGTCGTTGGTCTTCAAGGCCTGAGCACCGAGGATGAAATCGGCCTCTCGGATATTAACGGCACGATCGACCTACTGCTGGAGCACAAGGTGCCCGCCGTGTTCGTCGAATCCAGCGTCAACCCGGCATCGATCAATGCCGTCATTGAAGGAGCTGCCAAGAAAGGGCTAGACATTAAGCTTGGAGGCGAGCTCTTCTCCGATGCCATGGGCGAGACGGGAACGACGGAAGGCACTTATATCGGAATGTACCGTCATAATGTCGAAACAATCTATCATGCGCTAACAGGAAGTGGTGAATAAGATGTCTGTACTTGAAGTTCAAGATCTCCATGCATCGTATCGAAAAAATAAAGTGCTTCACGACGTGTCCTTCAACGTGGAGCAGGGCTCGTTAACCAGTATCGTCGGGCCGAACGGCGCCGGCAAATCCACCTTGCTGAAGGTCATGCTGGAGCTTCATCCGAAGCTGTCGGGGAATGTTTCCTTCTTCGGGTCCAGCTTAAGCAAAACGAAAACTCGCGTCGGCTATGTGCCGCAGCGGGGATCCGTGGACTGGGATTTCCCGACCGATGCGCTGGATGTCGTCATGATGGGGTTATACGGACGGGTGGGGTGGCTGAAACGGCCAAACAAGAGTCATAAGGAAAAAGCGATGGCATCGCTTGATCAGATGGGCATGGCAGACTTTGCCGACCGGCAGATCAGTCAGCTCTCCGGCGGACAGCAGCAGCGCGTATTTCTCGCAAGGGCGCTCGTTCAGGATGCCGATCTCTATTTCATGGATGAGCCGTTAGCTGGAGTCGATGCCGCAACCGAGCGGGCAATTATGACAACCCTGAAGGATCTGAAAACGGCGGGCAAAACCGTGATGGTGGTCCATCATGATCTGCAGACGGTTGAAGATTATTTCGACCATGTGCTGTTGTTGAACCGTACGGTCATTGCGCACGGGAAGACGGAAGACGTCTTCACGAAGGATCAAGTTTACCGCGCATACGGCGGTTCACTTCGCTGGATGAAGGAGGCGTAGAGCATGCTCCAATCATTATTATCGCCGAATACGCAGTGGGTATTGTTAAGCACGTTAATTCTCGGCATGGCAGCCGGCATGATCGGCTGTCTTGCCTATTGGAAGCGGCAGAGCTTGATGAGCGATGCATTGTCTCACGCGGCGCTGCCGGGTGTGGTAATCGCATTTGCTTTGACGGGAAGCAAGAACCTGCTGGTCATGATTATCGGGGCAGCCGCCAGCGCATTAATCGGGGCCTGGATGATCCAGTGGATTCGGACCTCCAGCCGCATTAAAGAGGATACGGCGATGGGCATGATTCTATCCGTGTTTTTCGGTTTGGGCATTATGCTGCTGACGATCGTGAACCGTACGGCCGGCGGGAATCAAAGCGGACTGGATAACTTTATATTCGGTCAGGCAGCATCCATGGTTCGCAAGGATGTATTCACGATGTTAATCCTGGCTGTTCTGGTCATTCTCGTTGTCTCGATTGGTTTTAAAGAATGGAAGCTATTTCTGTTTGATCCCGATTTTGCCCGGGGGTTAGGGATGAACAGCCGCCTGATGAATTCCTTCTATATGGGGGTGCTCGTACTTGTCATCGTCATCGGCATTCAGGCCGTCGGTGTTATATTGATGGCGGCCATGCTGATCATTCCGGCTGTCAGCGCAAGATATTGGACTCAATCCTTCAAAATGATGGTCATTCTGTCGGCTGTATTTGGAGGCGGCGCCGGGTTTGTCGGTACGCTCGCAAGCACTCTGGGAAAGGGATGGCCTACAGGGCCGTTCATCGTTGTAGCATCCTCCGTGTTGTTCACGATCTCTCTGGTCTTCGGGGCAGAGAAGGGTCTGCTGCTTCAGGCTCTACAGCTCCGCTCCCAGAAAAAACAGCATGTCGAAGCGGGTAGTCAAGCCGTTATAAGTTCCCGGATATCCGAGAGGGGGAGCAATCAATGACGTATACCGCATGGATCTTACTCACAGCCTCACTCGTCGGATTGTCCTGCGGCATCGTCGGCGCGTTCCTGATTCTGCGCAGAATGGCAATGATGGCCGATGCCATCAGCCACACCGTGCTGCTCGGCATCGTAACGGCGTTTATCGTTACCCGAGAACTCAGCGGTCCGCATATGCTGATCGGTGCGATCATAGCCGGCCTGCTGACGGCGGTACTTGTTCAATGGTTTCATTCCAGGGGCGTGCAGCAGGACGCATCCATCGGCGTTGTTTTTACAACCTTGTTTGCCATTGGCGTCATTCTAATTGCGACACAGGTTGGCAACGCCCATCTAGATACAAAGCATGCGCTCATGGGCGAAATCACGTTTGTGCCATGGGACGTGATGCACGTTCCGCTTCTAGGCGAGGTACCGAAAGCGACCTTCATGCTGGCAGCCGTTCTCTTGGTCGTGCTTATCGTGATTCTGGTATTCTATAAGGAATGGAAGATCACCTCCTTTGATCCGGCACTTGCGGCCAGCATCGGCATTCCCGTCGTGCTCATGCATTATGTGTTCATGTCGCTCGTCTCCATCACAACTGTGGCATCTTTTGATGCCGTAGGGGCGATCATGGTGGTGGCTATGCTAATAACACCTGCCGCAGCTGCTTATCTGTGGACCGATAAACTCTCCATCATGCTGGTGCTAAGCGGGGCCTTTGGCGTCATATCGGCATTCATGGGCTATTATATCGCGGTATGGCTGGACACCTCCATTTCGGGATCCATGGCATTCGCAACCGGAATCGTATTTATCATCAGCTTTCTGTCATCTCCGCGACATGGCGTGCTTTCCCGTTATATTCATAAGTTCAAAACGCATGACAGGGAAGAGAAACTGGATGGAATTTCTTAATGTGAGATATTGAAAGAAGCTTGGGTGATAGGCAGCCCGGCTTCTTTTTTTATTTTGCGACATACAGCGTGGTATAATTGGAAAAAATCGCCTCCCCCTGTGCTGGAGGCTTCATGAAGGAGTGAGGTACATATGCAGTTAGAGTCCCCTAGACTGACGATCCGCGATTTCCGGGAAGAGGATTTTGCGAGTATTCATGCCTATGCTTCAGATCCAAGAGTGACCGAGTATACGATGTGGGGACCCAATACGGAAGAAGATACATGGAAATATATAGGGGAAATCCGCCAAATGATAGAGCAGAGCCCCCGTGATAGCTACGAGCTGGCGATCGTATTAAAGGATGGCGGTTCGTTGATCGGTGGCGTAGGGCTTCATCGATCCGATACGAATGCCGAGCTTGGATACTGTCTGAATCCCGCTTATTGGCGGCAGGGTTATGCTACCGAGGCCGCTAGGGTCATGTGTCGCTTCGGCTTCGAGGAACTGGGAGTCAACCGGATCTATGCCACCTGTCGGCCGGGAAACGTCGGGTCTGCTAGCGTCATGCGTCACATCGGGATGAAGCAGGAGGGGCATCTACGGCAGCACTTATGGTTTAAAGGCCGTTATCATGATTCCTATTTATTCTCCATCCTGAAAGAAGAATTCGACGACAGAAAATGACCGACCGTCTTGGAAAGGAGTATGTGCCCGTATGGTAAATAGCGAGTTATTGATCCGCCATAACGGAATATCGATTTACGAGGAAACGTCAGGCAAAGTGTATTATACCAAGGAAAATTATGTGTCCGTTGTTGTTCTGGCAAAGGATGGCGATCAACTGCTGCTGATCCGTCAATACCGAGCGGCCGTGGATGATTATGTTATTCAGCTACCTGGCGGCGGAATAGGCGAGGAAGAGGAACTGGAATCGGCAGCTCGACGTGAAATGCTGGAGGAAACAGGCTTCATCTGCGGTAAGCTTCACTACCTAGGCAAGCTGTACCCGGCGTCCTGGAGGTGCAACGAGATCGCGCATGTCTATTATACCGATGAGGTAATAAGCCAATCGGGCCAACAGCTCGAGGGATACGAGCGCATTGACGTGGTACGAATGAGCGTCACGGACTGCTGGCGCGGGATAAAGGAGAATAAGCTGCAGGATTCCGAACTGATTTTTGCCATGATGCAGGGCTTGCTTAAGGGATTTATTCAGCCATCATAATACGGAGGTTTTTGACTAAATGGATTTTGTTGAGATTTTCATCGTTAGAATGGATGCCATGCTTCAAGAGATGAGAGCGTTGAGAAAAGAAATCCAAGAGATCCAAGCCAACACACATATTCGATAAAAAGGTTTAGTTATCAGTCAAAATCATTTGAAATGTACGGCTGCCTTTAGTGTAGGTATCATTCTACGCCATGGGCAGCTTTTTATTGTTCATGATGGACGTATTCATCATTTTGCATGGTCTTGCAAACTTGTCGAGGAGGAGTCGAATATACTCTATTACGAGCGGATAAGGAGGTCGACATTATGGGAAGGCACTTGCTGATCTATGACGTGCCCTGGTGGATCCTGGGCAAGAATGCCAAAATTATTCAGCAATATCATCCATCGTTGGACCTCATGTCTATGAGCGAATTGGATCTCTATCTTGGACACAAAAGCAGTGGAGAGTTGAATCGCCAATATGATCACATATCCGCCATGTGTCTTGGCATTGCGGCTTATTGCGTTTTCAAGAATATCCGCATCGATTCAGCGGCAGCCGTCTCCTATTATTACTTCAGTAAGCACTATGAAACCTATAGGGAATGGAAGGATGAACTCGTTCCCGATCCTGACTTTCTCAGGCTGGTTATTCCTAGAATCGGAAAGCTAGGCGCTATCAATCGGAGACTGGCTTCAATCTTGCAGGCCTTAGCACCAAGCGCATCTGTGGAGTATATCGGTCATTTCGTGGATGACCAATTGTTTCAGCCATTGCCTCTAGCTCGAATAGACAATGCTCCATTCGTGATCGGATGGGCCGGAGATCCCTCGAAAACCTCTAAAAACTACAATACTTTGTATATGCGAATTAAAGAGCATTTCAAGAGTGACGAAGGAATCGCTTTTATCGAAACTTCTGGAGCTTACGCTTATGAAAGCATGCCGGGTTTTTATCATAAGTTGAACTTGTTGTTGAACACGGGAGCCAATGAAGGAAGCGGGGCTACTGTGCTGGAAGCGTATGCTTGCGGGGTCCCCGTTCTTTCCACGAATGTCGGGAATGCAAAAGATGCAGCTCACCCGGCTGCCCATGGACTGATTCTGGATAGCGACTCTCCCGAAGATTTTATACACAAGATTAACTATTGGAGAAATCGGACGGATGAGCTTCGAGAAATCGGGTTAAGGTGCAGGAGCCATATAGAGTCAGGTTGGAGGATTGAACATGCGATGAGCCGATGGCTCCGCGTTTTGTTCCAAATTTAGTCAAGCTCTGCAGGTGAGGAGGAAGAGAAGATGTTTGACCAAGTTTCCGTTCTGATTCCCTACCAGTCGGATCATGGCGGGCCGAGGGATGCTGCGCTCAAGTGGGCGCTGGATTTCTACTCACGGACGATGCCGGGCATAGAAGTATGTATCGGTGAAGTCTCCGGTTATCCATTCAGCAGGTCGAAAGCCATTAACCGCGCAGCCCGCCAAGCAACCAGGGATGTATTCATGATTGCTGACTGTGATATCGTATATGATCCCAACCTCGTGCTGGAAACGATATCTTACGTGAATGACCGTCAATGGGTTATCCCGTTCAGTCGTATTTTACGACTGCCGGAGGACATCTCGCATATGATCCTGTCTCAAACAGCGGATTGGCCGATCCCTACGATACTGGGAAATAGAGATGAGAACAGCGCTTATTATCTGGGAGGGTTGAATGCATTAAAACGAAATGCGTTTGATGCGGTGGGGGGATATGATGAACGGTTTATCGGCTGGGGCGGGGAGGATGAGGCCTTCGCATACGCAATGGACACCCTTATCGGTACCCACGTTCGATTGGACGGAGAAATGGTGCATTTCTGGCACCCATTTGTTGGACCAGAAGGCAATCCCCATTATGAAACCAACTATGCCTTATACAAACAATACAAGGAGGCAAGGGGGGATGTTCAGTCTATGCGCAAACTGATCGGTAGAGGTTAAGCGTAAGGGCCAGAACAGGAAGGAGAGGATATTCTATGAAGCTGTCGGTCATTGTACCGGTTTTGAATGAAGAAACGTTCGTTCCCTTATATATCGAAAGCGCGAGTCGTTTTGCTCATGAAATCATTATTGTAGATGGAGGAAGCACAGATGACACTTTGAGGCATATTGAGCGCCTGCAGGATCGTTATTCAATCCGGTTGTTTCGTTTGCAGCAGAATGGAATGCCTTACACCGATGATTGGAATGAATCCCAAGTACGCAATTTCCTGATCGATCAAGCTCAAGGAGACTGGATTATGAATCTGGATATCGATGAATTGATGGATGATCGTTTTCAAGAAGCGCTGCCGGAGCTTATGGCCAACGCTGACGTGGATATATATCAGTTCCCGTTCGTCAATTTTTGGGGAGATCCGTGGACAATTCGAGTGAATAGCCCAGGGGATGAGCGATGGTCCAATGATATAACGAGAATGTGGAGGGCGAATAAAGGGATTCGTTATCGTGATGAGAAGCATCATTGCACGCTTGAAGCGGCAGAGGGGCAGAGCATATGGAGTATTCCAAGAGGGCGAAGCGATGTGAATATATACCATTATCATTATGCTTTGGGACGTAAGATCAAATTTAATGACAACCGGAGAAAAGACGTTAATTTACTTGAAAATGAAGGCGTGCCCGATTGGAGTTTTAAGCATTCGGAATACGAGATAGCCACAACTCCCTTTCAAGGTCGTCATCCAGAAGTCATTCGGCGTTACTTAAAGAAAATGGAAAAAGAGCCTCATTCAAATTAAACGCCCTGACCATGCTTCTGAACGAAATTCAGAAGCATGGATGGGCTTTTATATCCCAAGTTTTATAGCTAGCTCCTTTTTAACTATACGGTCGATATATCCTTTGTAAGAGACATGACATTACGTACGGTGTGAGTCACGAGAGCATCTCCCAACACCTTGATATTGGGTAAGTTGGATAGAAGAGCTTTGAGCCGATGATCATGATAACAAAGCGAATCCGCTACAAAATGGTCGGAACGCAGGTAGGGGTAAACATCGGTTGAACCGCAGTATATTACATGATCAAATGTGACTTGTGAGAATAAATCGATCCGGTTTGTGAAATACAGTCTTGGACCCACCTTGCGAGTTCCGATGATCGGATTGCCATGGTATTCATGCGCATATACGATGACATACAAGTTCTCATCCTCCGTCAATCCCATGACGATTTTCTGCCAGCGTCTGGAATGGGTATCCCATACTTTATCACCCAGAACCAAAGCGAACTTCTTCCCTGTCACATGAATCCGATTGGCGATTTCCTGCGGATGATCCGCCAAATGAAACAGGCTGTGAGGACCTTTCGGTAATCTCCAGGATTTGTTCCATTTCTGCTCGTAGTATGCCTTGTTCTTTTCCCACAACGAATCGTATGCCTGGGGCTTCAGCTCTTTAATGGTGGCGCTGCCGTAATGATATACAAAAGCATCCTCGACGATAGCCAGACGGTAACCTGCATTGCGTACCCGTTCACAGTAATCATCATCCTCGAACATGCCAATTCCGTAGGCCGGATCAAGGGAGCCAACCTTATCCCATACACTGCGCTTCATGGCTACACAGAAAAATCCAAGCAAATCGGTATATCTGATATTCTGATGGTACAGCTCATAGAAATCATGCAACCAACGAACATCGGCACCGTATACCGCGTCGCCGATGAAATGATCCAGTGCTTGATCATTACCCACATAATTGGACATCGGGCCCGTCATTCCGATTTGCGGGTCTTCGTGAAATGGCCGGAGCAATCGGGTAATCCAGCTGCCATCAGGTACAAGCGTATCGTTGTTAAGCAGGATCATATACTCACCTGTTGACTCCAGGCATCCGAGTGTGTTCCCTGCGGAGAAACCAAGATTTTCCGGAGACGAAATAACTTTAACTAGCGGGTTGTTAAGAGCTTTAAGGTGGAAAGAAGTTTGATCCGTCGAGGCATTATCGACGATAACAACTTCCAGGTTTGGATAATGTCCCTTTTGCAGCAAACTGCGGAGACATTGCTCGGTGTAAGACCATTTATTGTGAACGACGATAATGACGCTAACCTTAGGGAACAGATGCTGGGTGATGTAGTCGTTCAGAACCTGGTATCTTTGGACCCAGTTATTATGACGGGCGAATTCTTGCCTTCGTTTGATCTGCTCGGTACCGGATTCCTGAAGTGCTTCAAGAATCGCCTGTTCGAATTTATCCGGCGTATCTGCAATGGAGACCATATCGGAAGCGACGGCTTCAACCTCTGGCAGGTCGGTAGATACGACTGGTTTTCCAGCTGCAAGATATTCGTATAGTTTGACAGGATTTGTAGCCTTGGTGAGCATATTCTTCATGAAAGGAATTAACGCAACCTGGAATCGATGTAAATAGATAGGCAGCTCGTGATAGGGCTTCTCGCCCAAAAGTATGACGTTGTCCAGCTTCTCGACGTCAGTGGTATCACAACCAAAGGTGTGTCCGATCAGAACGAATGCCCATTCGGGTCTGTTTCGGGCCACTGTTTCGATCAGGCGTATATCGAACCAGTCGGATATCGCCCCGTAATAACCGATAATCGGCTGCTTTATGGAGTTCAGCTCCGTCAACGATTGTTCAGGCGGCTTTAAGAAATGAGAGATATCAGCGGCATTGCGGATAAGGACCGTAGATGGATTATACTCAATAGCCCAATCGTACAAATGCTGTGAGGACGTTACGACAAGCCCGGCCTCCCGAAGCAGGCGTTCCTCCTGATGGAGCATGGCAGGATCATTTGTCGAGAAACCCGCATGATGATCCATGCAATCATACACGATATGATGTTGCTCCATGGCCGTGACAAGAGGAGTCCAGAACGGTAAATCGACAATCGATACCGCTTGGGATATCCCGAATTTGTCTCGTACGTGCTCTATGGACCATTTTAGGTACTGGATATCCCAGCTGCTCATCTCATCTTTATATAGATTTAGAGGTTTATGCGCGCACAAAGTAACGAGCCAAACGTTTCGATCGATGTTCTTGATGGAGACAAAACGTCCTACCTCTTCTTTGGAAGCCTCTTCCTTGCGCAAACCGGTGATCTCCGTCGTTACATAGAAGACACGATGCCCCTGTTGAGCGAACTGTTCGGATAATTGCTGCGGCCGCTGCCATCTGAATTGCCAATCAATGACGGGAAAACGAATAATGTCGTATAACGGCGCTATCCCGGGTGCGATAATCCCCGTTACCTGGGGCGCAGCAGGGGCAGGGGCAGCTTCGTATTCAAAAGGGGTGACGGATTGTTGGTGAGTTGTATGTGATAGGGAAATCGGAGGTACCGGCTGAACTGACCGTTTCTTTTTGATCCATTTATAGTTCGATTTCCGAAGCTTTATCTGACGGGGACTCGTGCGATTCGTAGAAGATCTGCGCCGGTTGTTCGTGATTTTATTCAAGAGTAGCCTCCTCTCTCGTGTGTGATTGTCTCTTTAACAAAGTATGTATCACCCCATGTATCTGTATGGGTAGAACACCATCCGGCATTCGAATTATCAAATTGGGTATGTATGGTTTACGCGTTGAATGATCTTGCAACAATTCAAACGGACTTCTAGTTGTAGGCCCTTTTCTTATCTTTAGCTATTCCGGTTTCCATTGGACGGATTTATACATATTGTACCAGTGACTATACGGAGGGAGGCAGCTAGTGTGAGGAGATACTGGAACCGAAGCCAACCAAAAGATTGCAAATTCATTGTTGGCAAGAGAAAACATAAGCGTGCTAAAAAGCCGATAACGGTTCTGAGCAAGCTAAATCGGTTGCGCCGGAGATTGATTCATAGCATATCTCAAATCAAATTACAGATCAGACGACTTACCATACGGGTAAACGCTCTTCAGAAGCAAGTGGAGGATTATGGCTATGCGGATTGGAATAATGTCATTGCTTATTTAAGTTCGCGTCTGAATACTCGAATAACCATCGAAACTCCGGCAGGTTCGATTTTCGGTTCATTGGTGTCCATTGGGGAAAATTATATTCAAATCTCGGAGCCTAACGGAAGTATTGCCATAATACCGTTGAGCAGTGTTTTATCTATTGAATAATGTGGATCAGGGAGGTAAGAATGGATGGATTTTTCGGAGATACTGGCAACTTTCCTCGGACGGACAGTAGAGGTTATCCAGGCCAATCAGTTCCTTCAAGGACAGCTATTATCGGCAGCAGGCGGGTTGATCACAGTTCAGGTTGTAAGCTCAAACTATTTGCCATCCTCAAGGCAGGTCACCATCATCAATGATAATATTTCATTAGTTCGCATACTTCCTTAGTCTTTATTTGAGATGAGGAACTTTGCCATAACTATTTCAAAATATCGCTCATCGAGTTCTTCCATTTCTCATAGTGATTAAGATGCCGATGCGTCATGCTTGAGCTCCTAATTCTTCTATGATATAGCGGTTGAGGAATGTAAACTGGATGGAAGCTTGAAACCTTGGATAACATCTCGATATCTTCGTATAGACGTCCTTCGAATGGAACCGAGGTGTTCCATCCTCCTAGCTGCTCAATTACAGAGACATTGAACATTCTTGGGGCTACTGCCATAGCTTCTGCCAGGAGTCGCTCCGCGGACAAATGGGAAGGCCCGGTTCGGACCCCCTGGTAAAGGAGCTGTTTATTCAAACGCTCGACCCATTCAAAATGATTCGCATACAGTACACCAACATTCGGCTCCCTCTTAGCTTCTTGTAGAAGAACTTCCAGAATATCTGGTGACAGCCAATCATCGGCATCCAGCTCAAGAAACCAGGCCCCCCTGGCCATTTGAAGCGCTATGTTCAGGGCATGAGCCTTACCCAGATTTTGATGTAGGCTCACTTTATTTATACGCTTATCTATCGGTAATCCCGCCAGGATGCTTGGAGTATCATCACTTGAATGATCATCAACTATGATCAGCTCCCAATCTGTGATCGTCTGTGACAATACGGAGCGAATAGCCCACGGCAAGTATTCACCATCGTTAAATGTGCACAGCGCAATGGTAACTATAGGAGAGCTTTGTTTTTCATTGATAGTCTGAACGCGGGATGGAGCGTGAAGAAGCGGAGAGATTGCGTTCCATTCCTCTGCTTCCTTCATCCAGGGAGGAGCAGCGCGATGATGGTATGAGATCCCGTCAGAATCTACTTCCGTCCATTCATAGTGGCTTGATAGCTGGATCTGTTTATCGATCAACACATATTTCTGAAACGGCAGCTGATCATTACTGGTAAAACCCGGTTTCTGTCCATTCATCACGATGTTCGTACGCCATAACAGGGGGCCGCGGGGAGTAGTAAAGGTTGGAACAGGTCTTTTGGGAAATACAGCTGGCGGGTCTGTTTTGGTTACGGAAGTCAGTATAAAGCCAGCGGAGCTGTCAGCGTAAGTTTGCAGCCATCGTTCGATTTCTTTCTCCGCCTTAGGCTGTACAGTATCTCCGGCATAGAGCGTCATGAACCATGGCGAATACAGGTTATCGGACAGCGCATCGTTCATTGTTGCTGCAGACTCCTGTTCGTTTTGAATCACGATAGGACAGGCATTTGAAAAAACGCGCAAAACCGTGGATACGGTGTTTTCGCTTAAATGAGGATTTAATCCAGGTAGAATAAACACCAGCATGGCCGTCATGTTCCTTTCTGTATCCTAACCGAAGGTGATTCTAAACGGATGTAATGGATCATCAGCACGATTCTGTTTATCATATGCCCCCATTCTCATGGGGGATACAAATGCCGATAACTTACTCCATGTTGCGGCGTATAGGTAAATCGGGAATAATAGAGCATATAGACCGGAACCCTGGACAGGAGAGGTAGGATCAAATGAAATCGACTCAGAGTCATATCATTCGGCAAGCCCAAGACTTTGCTCGCGCCGTACACGAAGGGGATGCAAGCGGCCACGACTGGTGGCACGTTCAGCGTGTCACCCGCATCGCCCGAATACTGGCTCATCTTGAAGGCGCCAACGTATACATATGTGAGTTATCGGCAGTCCTCCATGACGTAGCCGACGAGAAATTAAACGAATCAAAAGAAGCAGGTTACGAGCGGGTTCGCCATTGGTTGAAACAAGCCGGCGTAGAAGCATCTGATCAGGAGCATGTGCTGGGGATCATCGGTACGATGTCTTTCTCAGGCGGAACAGGGAGTACTATGCAAACGCTGGAAGGCCAAATTGTCCAGGATGCGGATCGGCTTGATGCGATGGGGGTTATCGGAATCGCTCGTACTTTCGCATATTCCGGATGGAAAGGACAGAGTATGTACGATCCGTCTGTTCCACTCCGCGAGCATATGACCCTGGAGGAATATCGAAAAGGAAAGAGCACGGCCATTAATCATTTCTCTGAAAAGCTCCTGAAGCTGAAGGACCGGATGAATACCGAATCGGCCAAGCTGCTTGCAGATGGTAAGCATCAAAGCCTTGAGCTCTTCCTCGAGGCGTACGATAAAGAATGGGCGATGGGGAATGAAGCCTACCTGCGGGAATCGCCGATTCATCGCGGGAACGTATCGCGAATCCATATTGCCTTTGATGAGTCGACGGCAGGATCGCTCAAGATCATGCTGCTGTCGAAACCCGGTGAAATCGTAGTGACATTAGGCGATAATCTTATGGCCGGACCGCTTCCGAACGATCATGATTTCGCCCGTTCGTTCTCCACCCGAAAGCAGTGGTTTGAGGAACGATATAGCACCGCGTATACGGAAGACAGAAAATTAACGATGCTGCAGGCAGCGTTCGCGTGGCTGACCTGCCCTCAGCAGATAAAAGAAATGCCATGCCTGATATGGGCCGGCGATTCCGCGGCGGAACAGCTGGGCCTGCGAAGATTGCTGTCCTTAATGACGGATCATTCCGAGGTAAGATTGGTGAATGCGACAAGCGTGCTTCATCAGCAAAATCCAAATCAGCGGTTCAAAGGAACATTTGAAATGAACGCGAACCAGCTGCAGCACGTTCTGGATGCAGCTGAGCCGGTTCCATTGTCGCCGCAAGCGCAGGCGGGCTATCGCGCAGACTGGGAGCGCCTTTTGAGCGAAGACGGGTTCCTTCGGGTGCTTCAAGGTGATATGCTGTGCACCGTTCCAGAATCTTACTACGATGAAGAAATTCTGAAAACCGTATACCGCCTTGAAGCCAGGCATGGATTCTTCAAGAAATCCGCTCGGGTTATTGGCGAGGTCATCGGACAGGGGGAATTAACCGTTTCCGACTTTTTCATCGAGTACCGCATTCGTCATCTGATTCAGACAGGTGCTTTAACTTACTCCGGCGAGCTGGATGCCATGCGGTACTACAGCGTCTCGCTTGTGGATGCATCGAGTCCAAAGGAGCAGTGGAGTCATGAACAACGCCTGGCTAAGGCTGCGAAGCTGAAGTCGCTGCTAAGTGAGATGATGGAAATGAATCTTGCGGAGACAGGCATTATGGAGGAATTGCGGCAGCTAGATGCAGAAAGCCTAGGATTATCTGAATTCTCCGGCTCGGAAGCCTTAACGGGCAGCATGCAAACTGAAATCGATTACCTGTTGAGCACTTATGAGGATCATAGAATACAACGAGTGTCTTTGATGCGCTCCCTGGAAAAGGCGTTAATCCAAATCGATGAAACGGCTCCTAAAGAATAGATTAATAAATTCATAGATTATGATTTCATAAAGAGCGGACTATCATTTTGAAAGAGAATTGATCACGGAAAGCGGTGGAGACATGTTATTTACGGAGCAAGAGATTCAAACCATAAGAGAACAAGCGCTTGGGATGGACAAGCATAGACAAGTAACTCCCGACGTGCTGAAAACCATATATGATCATCGTTTGTTTCACCTGTTTGTTCCCGACGAGCTGGAAGGAAGGATGACCCCTCTGCCGGATGCAACGCGTTTCTTCCAAGAAAGTGCCCGCATCGACGGCAACCTGGGATGGCTGGTTACGATAGGAGCAGGCGGAGGATTCTTTGCCGCACTGATGAGTCCAGATATCAGCCGAAGGGTGTTTGCGCGCCGCGAAGCGGTGATTGCGGGCAGCGGCATGCCGACAGGTACCGCCAGACAGGTGGACGGCGGTTATATCGTGACTGGCAGCTGGAAGTATTGCAGCGGGTCTACCTATGCTACGACCTTTACGGCCAACGCAGTTGTTGAACAGGGTTCAACGCTACAAGATGCCCCTGGCGAGCCGACTGCGGATCAGGGCGAACCCGAGATCCGGTCATTTATCATGAATCCTGACCAGATCGAAATCCAGCAGGATTGGAATGCCTTTGGCCTTCGGGCAACAGGGAGCCACACCATATCCGCTGTTGAGGCATTCGTTCCGGATGAGATGACATTCTCGCTTACGGAAACGAAAGGGTATGAGAACGAGCCGATTTATCGCTATCCATTCCTTCCGTTTGCTCAAGTATCCTTTGCCGGTGTTGCAGTCGGGATCGCGGAGCATTTCCTTGAAGCTGCGGAATCGCTCGCGGTTAAGCGGGGAAGTTCTTCCTATGTGTTCGGGAAGCTGAATGAATATCAAGCGGCATTGCATCTATCGATTGCTGATTTTTATAAGAGGGTAGAAGCGTCGTGGGCAGAGCTGATGGCGAACGGTGCCTTATCGGATGCCACGGAGGCACAGGTTACGGCCCAAAGCATCGAAACAGCCCAAGCTGCGTTATTCTGCGGCCAGCAGCTGTTTCCGCTGTTCGGTTTATCTGCTGCGATGGAAGATGCCGAAATCAATCGCTGCTGGAGGGACCTACAGACGGCCTGCTCGCATGCGCTGCTGAGAACCTATGAATAAACAAACAACCATGAGCGGCAAACGAGCTGCTCATGGTTGTTGTTTATATGTGGATTATAGCAGGGATTATTAATTACGATTGCATGGACCTTTGACCATTATACCAGGAAATAGCGTTGGGATAACGGCAAATGAGACGATGGGGCGCTTGTCAGCTTCTCGCCGTTAACGGTTACGGCATAGGTCGCCGGATCAACCATGATTTCCGGCGTCTCCCCATTGTGAACAAGATCCGCCTTTCTCACGGTTCGGCAGTTCCTTACAGGCAGGAGCTGTTTACGCAATCCCAGTGGATCCAGCGTCCCTAATTGCAGGGAAGCTTGGGATACGAAGGTGGCGCTTAGCGCTGCCTGAGCGCCGCCATAGCTGCCGAACATCGGCCGATACATATACGGCTGCGGTGTAGCGATGGAAGCGTTGGGATCTCCCATGACGGCGTGGACAATCATGCCGCTCTTCAGCACGATCTCCGGTTTAGCTCCGAAGAAGGCGGGTTTCCAAAGTACGAGATCAGCCATTTTTCCTACCTCGACGGAACCGACATAATCGGATATCCCATGGGTCATGGCCGGGTTAATGGTATATTTGGCAATATATCGTTTGATGCGGAAATTGTCCGACTTGGAATCCGGCCCGAGCGGGCCGCGCTGCTGTTTCATTTTGTCGGCCGTTTGCCATGTACGGATAGCGACCTCACCAACCCGCCCCATTGCCTGCGAATCGGAACTGGTCATGCTGATCGCCCCGATGTCATGCAAAATATCTTCCGCTCCGATCGTCTCCGCACGAATCCGTGACGCGGCGAAGGCAACATCCTCGGGTATACGCGGATCCAGATGATGGCAGATCATCAGCATATCCAGATGCTCGTCAACCGTATTCACCGTATATGGCATGGTCGGACTGGTCGAGGAGGGGAGGACATTCGGCATGGAGGCAACCCGCAGCAGATCCGGCGCATGACCGCCTCCCGCACCTTCGGTATGGTAGGTATGAATCGCCCGGTCATTAAAGGAGCGCAGACTGTCTTCAACATAACCGGCTTCGTTCAATGTGTCGGTATGGATGTTGACCTGCACATCCAGTTCTTCGGCAACGCTCAGGCATTTGTCGATGACGTAGGGCGTGCTGCCCCAGTCTTCGTGGATTTTGAGTCCAGCCGCCCCGGCATGGACTTGTTCGGCCAGCGCTTCAGGACGACTGCTGTTTCCTCGTCCCAGAAGAACCATATTGATCGGCAGTGCATCGGTCGCTTGCAGCATTCGCTGCAAATTCCATACCCCCGACGTACAATTGGTTGCCAAGGTGCCCGTTGCGGGACCGGTGCCTCCGCCAACGAATGTAGTGATCCCGCTTTGGAGCGCGATTTCGACTTGCTGCGGACTGATGAAATGCACATGCGAATCCACGCCGCCGGCCGTTACGATCAAGTTCTCTCCGGAGATGACTTCCGTGCCCACACCGATGATCATGCCATCGGTGACACCATCCATCATCAGCGGATTTCCTGCTTTTCCGATGCCGCTGATGCACCCGTCCTTAATCCCGATGTCCGCTTTCACAATTCCCCAGGTATCCACAATGATGGCATTCGTTATGACCAGATCCAGCGCCCCTTCCGCGCGGGTCGCGAGCGGATGCTGTCCCATGCCGTCACGTATCACTTTACCGCCGCCGAAGACGCATTCATCCCCATAAACGGTATAATCCTTCTCAATCTCAAGCCAGAGGGAGGTGTCGGCAAGCCTGACCCGATCCCCTGTCGTAGGTCCATACATGCTGGCATAGGTCGCGCGGTCGATTGTTGTCATAAGCTCACCATCCCATTGGTTTTTCCGTTCGTCAGACCTGCAAAACCATGAATTTCCTGGCTCCCGCCAATTTGAACAAGCGTCACCTTCGAGGTGTCTCCCGGCTCGAATCTTGCCGACAAACCGGAGGCGATATCGAGCCTGTATCCTTGCGTTCCGTTTCGTTCGAATAATAAAGCGGAATTGCATTCGTAAAAATGGAAGTGCGATCCTACTTGAATCGGACGGTCGCCGCTATTTGTAACCTCACGCGTAATGCGGGGCCGGTCCGGCACAAGCTGAATCGGCTCGTCTCGCAGGTCGTATTCACCTGCAACAATGCCGGAAGAGGACGGAGCGCCTTGAATCGGGTCATGAACGCTGACCAGCTTGGTGCCATCCACAAAGGTAGCTTCGACTTGAACTTCCCTGAGGAGATGGGCGACGCCGTCCATCACTTGATCCGCCGACAGCACATGACGGGCTTCCTTCATTAATTCGGCTACGGACTTACCATCACGAGCACCTTCGACAACAAAACCCGAAATGAGTGCGGCCGCTTCCGGGTAGTTTAACTTCAACCCTCGGTCTAATCGTTTTTGTGCTAATTCCATTGCCAGAAAAAGCATTAATTTGTCTCTCTCCTGGTAGGTTAAATGCATTTTAGCCACTCCTTTTGCATTCAGATGTGTTAATATTCATAACATAAACGAGGCTAGGTATCGACTGACATGCTGCGTGATGGTGTTTATTTTGGATAAATGTAGCATTAGACAAAGAAATAGTCAATATCAATGTCATTAAACATAACATAACATAACACAAAACTCGCAGTTCTCTGAGCCTCATAACGAAATCGATATTTTAAATGGCAACAAAAAAAGACCCCGATTGGGGTCTATCCAAGTTTTATCTAAATTTTCCGTATTCTTTGATGTGAACGTCAATTAAGCATTCGACCTGCAGCTTTTGCAATTCTTGCCGCCAGTCCATCCTCTTCCATTGCTCATAGCCAATCCGGTTACGGACGTACCTGCCGATTCCGAGGTTGTCAATCTGATGCTGTTTCATGAGCGAGACCATGGCATCGGCTTTTTTCGATATATACTGGCTGATTCGCTGCTCCAGCTCATGCCGTTCGCGGTCATTGCTTAACCTGGCATCGCCGATGTATTCCAGAACGGACCCGGAAACCTTAACATTAAATATCACTTTGTCAATGCCTCGGTCTCCACGTACAACCTTGACTTTTCTAGAGCTGATCAATGAACTGAACATGACGACTTCATTCTTATCCCCATCCGACAGATCAATGTTAAGTTGACCTTCTCTGAACTTGCCCTTCAGAAAGGAGAAAATCAATGCATCCTGCGGCTCGATCTTAGCTACATAGCGATCATCTTTAAATAACGCAATTCCATTCGTCGTAATGTAGTTCTTGTCATGCTTCTTAATCATCGGGGCAACCGGATCAACGCCCTGATCGAAATAATCCCTGGCAAAGTTGAACAGCGTGACCTTGGGAATGGTCTGGCCGAGCGCTTCCTTTTCAAGCAGCATATCGATATACCGTCCTGTTCGCGGATGCTGCTTGTAATCGTCTATTAACAGTTCGCCGGCATTGCCTTCAACCACGCTTATTTTTACCTGAGACGATATGGCAGGATCCCTGTACAAGGTATCCAGATGTCCGTGCAGCCCGTGTTCCGCCATCGAACGCCCGAACAGCACGTTGCGCAATTGCCCGCTGACCAGCAGCATGCCGGTTTGTCTGGACATAACCATCTTTGCTTCTTTGCTGCTCTTGGCCGTTGCCGTCAGCACTTCCCGTTTAGCGGAAGTTTCCGGATCCGCTTGCGGAATGGAGACCGAAATGGCTAAGTTGCCATCCGGCAGCATGTCATAGCTGGTCGTCTGAATGAACCCCAGATCTTCCAAAATGCGTTGATCACCGCAACCCGCCAGAGGAAGGAGGCACAAGAGCAGGAGCAAGCATGCATATTTTTTTAACATTGTGCATCACGCTGCCTTTTTCTGCGCTGCCAAAGCAGCAGCGCAATGAGTATAAACGGCATGATATAAGCAAACCCGATTTGGATGTACCCCAGAAACAGAAGCCACTCCCGGATGCGGTTCAATACGGTGGGAATGTAGGATATCAGCAGGGCTACCAGTATGATGAAGAAATAGTGGACATTGATCTTGATTTTCGGAAAGACTCTTTGGGTGCTTTCGCCCGCTGCCCAGAAATAAAGCACCAGCGTAATGAGGGTCGTAAACAGGAAGAAACCGTAGAATAGATTCTCGATTCGCTCGATAAACGGAAGTTTGATATACGCCAGCAAATCCAGTAACGGGAATAGCATGACTTTCAACATATCGCTGCCAACGACGCCGAACGAAACAAAACCCAGAATGGTATAGGATACCGTACGTATCAAATTCCCATAGATTACAGCCCTGAACAATTTGGTTTTCTTATCGGTATAGGGAAACAAGAGTAAGCATAACTCATAACCCAAGTAAGCCAAATAGATTTGAAAGAATCCTTCCAACATGTTGGAACTGTCTTTAAATATATAGGGCGTTAATCTCTCGATTCGAAACTCCCCTGCATAATACAGCAGAAGCAAACTCATCCAAATGGTACACCAAAAAAAGACCGTGGAAGCTTTGGAGATATTGTACAATCCCTTGGTCAGCAGCATGAAAGCAAGGATATCAATCGCTATCTTAAATACCATTGGGTTTGTTGTCGGGAACGCAAACATCTGAAAGATCAGCACGTACTGCTTGGCAACGAGACAGCCGATTAAAGCCCATACCGTACTGATCGCCAGATAGAAGGGGGCCAGTATGAATTTGGGGATGCTTTTCTCCAATATGTCGAATATCGACTGCCCTTCGCCCAACCGGTACACCCAATATATCTGATAAATGTTAAGGCAGACCAGAATCGAAGCCGGGATCGTAATGAGCCATCCGTTTGTGCCAAAATATTGGGCCTCCACCTGCGTAATACTGAATACATAGACACCCGTTTGAATCATGTAGATGAGGATCGCGGTATGAAATTGGGATAGTTTTTCCTTCAAGTTGCCTCACCTTTTCATTTTTAATTTGACCTTGTTTCTGGCTTTGACTTGGGTTGGCCGCTTGGCCAACGTGGAAAAGGGAAGTCTTAGAAATGCGTCTTTCCAATCATAGGGCTCGTATGGAGCGATAGGTGATAAATAAGAGGAGCCGACACTTGTCAAGCCGCTTAAGTGAATGACCATATAGGCCAAGCCAAGGGCCAATCCCAGATTCCCCCATAAACCGGCCATAACGATGAGTCCAAATCGGAACAGGCGAAAGGACGCGCTCATGACATAGTTTGGAATGACGAAGGAAGCAATAGCCGAGGAGGCGACGGAGATGATCAGAATATTACTGGTTAATCCCGCTTGAACCGCCGCCTGCCCGATGACGATACCGCCTACGATACCGATCGTTTGTCCAATCTTGGTAGGCAGCCTGGCTCCAGCCTCCCGCAGCAGCTCAATCGTAGTCTCCATAAGCAGCGCTTCAAAAATGGGGGGAAACGGCACTTTGCTTCTGGACTCCGTCAGCGTCAGAATTAGATTCTCCGGAATCATCTCATAGTGGAAAGAGGTAACCGAAACGTAAAGGGCCGTCAGTGTCACCGTGATGATGAGGGCTGCAAACCTCAAGAACAAGGTCGCCGTACCAATGCTCCACCTCTGGTAATAATCGTCGGATGACGAGAAAAATTCAAAAAAGTTGGCGGGCGCGCTGAAAGCGGTGGGACTCCCGTCCATAATACCTACGGTTCGACCGGAAACCAGCTTGGAGGCGATGGTATCCGGCCGCTCAGAGGTTAAAAATTGCGCGAAAATCGAATACGGATTATCGTCAATGCATTGAATCAGCATGTTTGTATCGTGTATGGCGTCAATCTCAATATCCTCGATCCGTTTAATGACTTCTTTGACATATCTCTCGTTCGCGATGTCTTGGATATACAGAACATAGATATCCGACTTCGTAACCTCGCCGACGGATAGTTTGATGACCTTGAGATGAGAACTTTGCACTCTCTTCCGGATCAAGGACAGATTCGTATAGGCTTGTTCGGTAAACGCCTCGTGCGGTCCGATAATGATGGATTCCGTTTCGGATTCAGCCACCGTCCGGGATGTCGGGAAAATAACATCGATCATGAAAGCTTGATCTTCATAATAAAAAGCGGCCATACCGCTAAGAATACCTTCCACATAGGTTTTCGAATCCGTTACAAGCTCATACTGGGATTGCTCCGTCAACAAATCGAGCGGGTTTTCGGAATTCAAAATGGGAGGAAGCAGATCCCGTTCCAGCCGATCCTCATTGACCAAATGGCTGAAATACATAACATGAAGGCGCCCATGAAGATAGATCTTATGGACAAAGTCGGCCGAATCGTCAAACTGATCCGCGACATGCTTCAGCGTCAGCGAAACTTCTTCCTGGGGGTTGGGATCCTGTTGATTATATAGCGATGGGCCGGTTTCAGAATGCTCATGAGTGACCACAAAAATAGATTTTAATATCTGTTTCATCCCCACGCGTACTCACCTCGGATTCATGCATAGTCCGTCACAGTGTGTGTATTTTTCAAAGGAATTATCCAACGAATCCCAAGTCAGGAATAAGAAGAGCGTCCGCGGGAATCTTAGGCTCAGGCAAGTCTGCCAATTTCTTGGAGGAGGAATAACATGCTGGGCACCCTTTTATTCGCTAGCATACTGTCGCTCGGGGTTACACCCATTAATGATCAGGCGACTATGGAATCTTCGGAGTTTTCGTTTCAGCAGGCCATTTTTGAAAGCGGTGCCGAGCTTGTAGAGGAGGCGATAAGGGCTTGCGAGAAGCGTTTCGGCAGAGAAATCCAGCTCCCGCCGCAAGTGCCCGCCGTAGCTTTTACGCATCAATATGGTCGTTGTTATGGCACGCATGCCGGACTTGACGAGCATTTGGAGATCCATTATCGAAACGAATTCAAACCCGAGAACGACTACAGGATCGAGTTATATCCCCTTGAGAATAGACAGCAGCTGGAGCACCTATCGTTTCAAGCATTAGAATTGACGGAGCAGACAGCCGCTAAATTCTACAAGGGTCCGTTCAATACGCTGCAGCTGTTGGTTTTTGAAAAGGCGGATTGGCAATATCTCTTAACTACAGCCAATCGAGCTTCCACGGAAATCGGACAGCGTGAACTGACCGAAATTGCGCAGTCTTTGATTCATGCCGTGAACAGAAGAGAGCCTGCCTACGCCAAGTGGGGAACCTTAGCCGTGACCGAAACGAAGCGTAAATATAATATGGACGTCGTGGACTACCTGTATATGGGCAGAACCAAGATATCCAGCGTTTTGGCGGAGGAGAAGTTCAAGCTGTGGCTTAAGAAAGGGAATGTTGAATTCGGCGTGTATGTCACGATTTCATATCATCCGGGAACCGATCAGATTCTATCGATACGTTATGAGGAAATTTAGCTGAAAATAGCAATTGACGGCAGGAATAACGCCATTTTCAGGAAAAAATAGAGGGCGGCTTTGTTGAAAGTGATGTTTTCCTGCTGTTCAGACGCATGTATATGGTGTACCATATTTGGTGGAACTTGCCTCGTTGATTTCTACATTATGCGCCAGTAATAGCGATTTAGGAGTGATTCGCTTTGTCGTTTTTAGTCCTTAAGCTCCTATTTGTTCCCTTGATATCGATTTTTATTATGGTATCGTCGGTTTATCTCGGTTATCACACGTCCATTCCTATGATGCTGCTCACGGCAACTTTGTTGTACGTTTCCGTTGTTTTTGATCGTAAGTACGAATGGCTTCGTTATGTTCATTTTCTGTTTCTTGGGGCGTTTCACTATGTAAGTCAATTAAACTGGTGTATCCTCCTGTATTACATACTGATCATTAATACCATTCATAAAAAGGAACGATTTAAGGAAACGATGCCGCTGTGCTTCCTGATCATTCTTCAGTATTCCTTAATCCGTCTGACTTACGTGCCGTTTACGAAATACAATGTTCTGGTCTCTGTGTTTGATTGTTTGGCTTCCTTTGTGATTGTGATTTCATTCCACTTTGTAAACTTTCTGGAATCGGAGAAGAAGAAATTATATAAGCAGAACGATTACTTAACGTACCATGATGCATTAACCGGTCTTTTGAATTATGACGGGTATTTGAATAAAGTCCAGCAGCTCATTGAGGTGAACAAGCCGTTTCAGCTGGTGCTTCTCGATATCAACAACTTTAAATCGTTAAATGCGAAGGACATTTCCACCGCAAATGAGATACTGATCAGATTCTCGCGTGCTCTGCGGAGATTGTTCCTGAACGATATGCTGGCCGCCTCGCGCTATGCAGGAGACCGCTTCGCCGTACTGCTTCCGGAGCATGTCAACATCGACAGCACCATGTTCAATTTTGAGCATATCGGCGTACAGGTGACGTATAGCATTACTTGCTACCCGCATGAAGCATTAACGTATCAGGAGATCATCAGCACGGCGGAGGACCGGATTTTTCAAATGCGCCGCAATTCCTGGATGAGAAGCCAGGAGGAGATGATCCGAACGGAAAAAATGAAGATGGTGGGGGAGCTCGCTGCCGGAATGGCCCACGAGATACGCAATCCGCTGACTTCGATTAAAGGCTTTATACAGCTTTCCAAAAACCAAAGTTATAATATACAGCCCTGGTATGAGGTTATCATGGGGGAAATCACGCGGGTAGGGGAGCTGACGGCTGAATTTTTACATTTTTCAAAGCCGCATGCCAGCAATATGAGAGTTGAGTCCCTAACGGATTGCATGACGCGCGTTTACTCCTTATGTGAATCCGAAGCGGCCTCGCACGGACATGTGTTTCTGCTCGATTTAAGCGATGAGCCGATCCATATCGTGATGGACCGGGACAAGATCATCCAGGTACTGATCAATCTGATTCGTAATTCCTTCCAGGCGATGGAAAATACCGGTTCCGTTCGAATCTCGCTTAAAGCAGATGAGGGGATGGCCGTTGTTCAGATCGAGGATACTGGCAAAGGAATTGCCGACGAAAATCTAGCCAAAATTTTCGATCCGTTCTATACGACCAAGGAAGAAGGGACGGGGCTCGGGTTGTCCCTGTGTCAGAAAATTGTAGAAGATCATGGCGGAAGAATTACGGTGCATAGCGAACTGGGCATTGGCACAACGTTTACTTTGCGCATCCCGCTAGCCTCGTAAAAATGGATGGTAATATACAAAAAAATAACCTATGATAGGATAGTTGCTTGGCGGTCAAGTAGGATTGCCAGCAGCATATCAACCATGCATCAATGTGTTGCAAGAGAAAGGAAGTATCTGTCAGTATGTCGATTTCCACCAAAGAAACCGGTTCAGCCATGGTCCTGACTCGCGGAAAGAGGCTCCAGTTTGCCTTGATTCTCGGATCCCTCTCGGCATTTGGACCGCTCTCTGTTGACATGTATTTGCCTGCACTGCCTAAACTTTCGGAAAGTTTAGGGTCGCCGGCATCGTTAGCCCAATTAAGCTTAACGGCATTTTTGCTCGGCCTGGCGCTTGGACAACTCGTAGCCGGACCGCTCAGCGATATACGGGGGCGAAAAGCACCGCTGATCATATCCCTGATTATTTATTCGGTAACCTCCTTACTGTGCGCATTTGCACCGACGATTTGGGTTCTGGTTGCGCTTCGATTCGTGCAGGGAGCAAGCGGAGCAGCCGGCATCGTCATATCCAGGGCGGTTGTGCGGGATTTGTACACCGGCTCGGAGCTGACCAAATTTTTCACATTGCTGATGCTGATCAACGGATTGGCTCCAATTATCGCTCCTGTATTCGGAGCCTTTATCCTGAATTTTGTATCTTGGCGCGGCGTATTCGTCGTCCTGTTTCTGATTGGATTGCTGATGCTGCTTGCCGTATGGTTTGGTCTTCCGGAAACGTTGAACAAGGAGAATAGAGCCAGCGGCGGGATCAGGCAAACCTTTCAAACCTTCGGAACGCTGGTTCGGGATCGCGTGTTTATCGGATATGCGCTCTCCCAAGCGTTCGTATCGGCCGCGATGTTCGCGTATATCTCGGGATCGCCCTTCGTGCTGCAGGATATCTTCGGGGTGTCTCCTCAAACGTACAGCCTATTCTTTGCCGTTAACGGGGTTGGTATCGTACTATTCTCCCAAATTACCGGCAGATTGGCTTCCCGCACAGGAGAAACCAAACTTCTGACGACGGGACTTCTTATTGCAGCCTTTGGCGGCACATCGCTGTTTGCCATTACATGGCTTGGCGGCGGACTGTTTCTCATAGCACCGATGCTGTTCCTGATCGTCTCAGCCGTAGGGATGGTTAGCGCAACGACAACATCACTGGCGATGCAGAAGCAGGAAGCCCATACCTCAGGCAGTGCATCCGCATTACTCGGCTTGCTGCCTTTGCTATTAGGCGCCGCTGCCAGCCCTCTTGTCGGGCTTGGAGACGGAACGACGGCAGCTCCTATGGGCACCGTCATCGGGATTGCGGAATTGCTGGCCGTCAGTTCGTTTCTGTTTCTCGTCATGCCTATTAGCCGCAGGAAAGAGACACAAGTCTCTTTATAAAATGGTACTTTTGCAAAGAAGCCCGCACGATGAATGTGCGGGCTTCTTTCTTTTGGGTTAAGAAAACAATTCTGAATGAATTACCTAGAATGCAATCATAATACCAAAGAGATGTGTAAACGGGCAAAGCAGGAAAAACGCACGAAGACGAGGAAAACACAAAGATAAAGCAGGTGAACCCACTTGAAATGGATGTCGGTCATAAGCCTACTGTTCATGCTCCTGCAAGGGACTGAACCGGAGAACGACAATTTAACGATTACCCAGGAAGGCAAAGTCATGGAAAGCGTGAATCGAAGCGAACATGCGCTTGATGTGTTCCCGCTGCTGGATATGGACAAATACGATCAATGGGTGGATAAACTTGATCGCAAGACCTATATGGAAGCCCGAAATGCCAAGATTGGCAGCAGCGGACAGATAATTCCTGGTCAGAACGGCCATCGACTGGACCGACGCAAGCTATTGGAACAATACTACTCGTATTGGTACGGCACAGGGGCTGTTTCCTTCGAAGCGCCGAGGTATCCAATATACCCGAAGGTGGATACCGAGCTTCTGGCTTCCATTCGCGTCAAGCCGATCGGCTACTATGTAACCTATTTTAATTCCAATAACAAAAATCGTTCCCATAACATCGCGTTGGCTGCTCAAGCGATTGACAGCGCAGTCGTATTCCCCGGAGAAACGTTCTCGTTCAATCAGGTCGTCGGCATGAGAACGGTGGATAGGGGGTACAAACGTGCCGGCGTTATCGTAAGAGGCGAATTGTCCGAAGGAGTGGGGGGCGGAATCTGTCAGGTTTCTTCGACTCTGTATAATGCGATTGACCGTGCAGGTTTGCAGATTGTGAAGCGCTACTCTCACAGCCGGAACGTCCCTTACGTGCTGCCTGGCCGAGACGCTACGGTAAGCTGGGGAGGCCCGGATTTTGTCTTTGAGAACGCCTATAATCAACCCATCCTCATTCGGGCATTCGGGAACGGGGGAAGAATGACCGTAGCCATATACTCTTCGGAACTCATTGAATATAAGCCGCGCAATGTACCGAGCATATCCAACAGCCTGCCGGAGGAGACCAGTGACACCAAGCATAATCCGGTAAGCGGCGGCGATTAATCCGAGATTGGATGAAACGATGCCGGCCGCGGACGGGACGACCTATACCATTGCATGCACAACCACGACACGAGAACGAGATCAACGGCATCGCCGCCGTAATACATCAGCATTCCACCAAGCTTTGCCTGCTCTGAAGGGACGCCGTCGGGCGGATGGGCATATAAGTATTTGGAGAGTATCCCGTGTCCCGCCATGGCAATGATCAGGATGAACGCACGAATCCGAAAGCTTCGACGGTGGGGAACCACATCCACGTACATCAAAGAAACCGTAAATAGATATCCGGCTGCAAACACATGAAAATGAACGGCTATATGAAGAATTAAATTTTGATGCATGGCCGTGAACAACCCGGTGGTATAGAGGGTCCATAATCCGCCGATATTCAACAAGGTTGCCACCAACGGATGTGCGATAAAATGGACGGGCTTGCTCTTAAGCAATCGGCTTATCCTTCTAGCGAACAGCACGCTGATTGACCGAAGCAGAAGCGTCATTGGAGCAGAAAACGCAATCAGCAGGGGCCCGAGCATGCCGAGCAGCAAATGCCCAAGCATATGCACCGGGAAATTCGCAGGGGCAAGCCGGGCCAACGGGCCTGCCAGCGACAAACCTATGCAGGTCAATCCCGCAATCCAGCAAACATAACGATGGGCAGGCCATATGCGGTGGCGTCGATTGGAAACCGCAGCAGCTGTCCAATAGAGCAGAATTAGGCCAGCGAGGAAGAAACTCAAAATCCATTCCCAAGGGTGCCACACAGCAGCGCCTTCGAATATTCCGGCACCATGATGATGAATCGAATGGTTACTCATCTTAGGATGCGGCCTTCCGGGAAGGAACGCGGTTTCGAGTTCGTACAATGAGTATGATGCCAGCGATGATCATGCCGGCAGCAATCAGGTTCCAGACCCAGTCGTAGGGTCTTATATCGACGTAATAACGAATCTGATGCAGTCGCATCCACTTGTGCTGGATGATGCCGTCGTACAGCTGGAAAGCGCCACCGCCTAACAGAATGCCTCCAATCCATCGTTTAGCCCAAAACGCATTCCTTCGGTGCAGATCGGCAATCAGGAACGAGGAGCCGATGGTAGCAAACCAGCTGAACGCGTGAAACAGACCATCAGAGACAAGGCCGATATCGCTCGTAGACTTATCGTAGAAATGATGCCAATGCAGCAATTGGTGAAATACCACCTCATCGATGAATCCGACCAGCCCTAACCCGAACAAGATGCCGGCCCACAGGTTGCGTTCGGCGTAGTTTGAGCGCTGTGTTTGATTTTTATGGGTTTTAGAAGACTTCATTCGTCTCATCCTCTTCCGTTATAAAATTCCGCAGTCCATCGTTTTACAGAGTGATACTTTCTAAGTTTACCCATTATTACCATATCAATAACTTGAACACCGGGTGGATAAAACGAGTGATATATATGTTATTCGCTTCGGTAAATGACTAAAGCTGGTTGTTCATCAGTTTAATAGTTTACATAATGTTTTATATGTTAACCTTATTTAAAATATCCACAAACAAAAGGCGAACCACTTTTAGGGTTCGCCTTTTTACTAGGTGTAAATATATTCTGCTGGTTTTTAAGGACGAAGTGAAATGGGGATTTCCTTCACGCCGCGCACGATCATACCCGGCCTCCATTCCAGCTCGTCGAAATTGCCCTGAAGCTCGAAATCGGGAAAGCGGCGAAGGAGCGTGTTAATCGCGATTTCACCTTCCAGCCTGGCGAGCGGTGCTCCGAGGCAGAGGTGTATTCCCTTGCCGAAGGCTAAGTGCTGGCTCTTCTCCCGGGTGATATCGAACAGATCGGGATCCTCGAATTGTGCGGAATCGCGATTAGCGGAATTTAGGGCGATGACAACCAAGTCGCCTTTTTTCATATGGACGCCGTGAAATTCCAAGTCCTCCGCGGCCCATCGGGAAGTGCTGAATTCAACGGGACCGTTGTAGCGAAGCATTTCCTCAATGGCGCCATGAATCCGTTCCGGTTGTTCCTGCAGTAGCTTCCGCTGCTCGGGATGCTCCAATAATGCAAGCACGCCATTGCCGATCAGGTTCACCGTCGTTTCATGACCGGCTATGATCATCAGGGTAACGACGCCGTATAACTCCTGTTCGGATAAGCGGTCGCCTTGGTTCTCGGCAATGACCAGCTGACTGATCATATCGTCGCCGGGCTGTTCGCGAACCTTGGCGAACCAGTCCCTCAAATAAGCGATGAATTCGTTCATATGCTGGACGACCTGCTCGTTCATTTCCTGATTGGAAGCGCCGATGATGGAATTGGACCATACCCGGAACTTGTCCTGATCCTCGGCAGGTACGCCGAGAATCTCGCTGATTACTATAATGGGAAGCTTAAAGGCATATTCGTCAATAAGATTCATGGTGTCTTTGGAGGAGACGGCATCCAACAGGCCGTCCGCGATCTCTTGAATATGGCTACGCATATCCGCGATTCTCTGCGGCGTGAAACCCTTCTGGACCAATCCGCGAAGCCGTTTGTGATCCGGCGGATCGGAGAACAGCATGTTCGTGCTGAATACGCTGGTCTGTTCCGCGCCCATTGCCTTCGTGACGTCCTTGCTGAACCGGCCATCCTTGAGCGCTTCGACGGCTTCAGCGTAACTGCTGATCAGCCACCCATGACGACCATCCGGAAATTGCAGATTCATAATGGGATCGCTTTGCCTCAATTTCTCGTACACCGGATAAGGATTATGGGTAAATTCCTTGGTAAACAACGCATTTTTCAGAGATTCGTTCACATTCATCGGTATGGTCTCCTCTCGAAAATGATAGTTTCTTATCCAGTATAAGGGATAGCGATAAGGATAACCAATTTACGGTTGAATTGACGACAGTCCCCAGTTCCTTCAATCCATTCGTCGTTCCGGTGTAGCCGTGCATGTTGCCCATAAACAGATCATGTGATTCCCGCATGGTCTGTTTAATTTGCTGGTTTACATGCCACCTGTCGTGGAATCAGGGAGCTCTCTTGTCCAAGCCTTTTTGCAAATTGCCAATCGCATTGTATAAATCATCATTTGCTTAAGAAGAAATCAACATGCCGTTGTATGTTTTGCGAATATCACCCCAGCGGGTCCTCCATTAATCTGAGATAGACACAAACATTCGAAAGGTTGGAGGGTAAGGTCAATGAGAAGAAGAACGCTATCCACGAGTTTGATCATTTTGTTATTAGGCACGATGCTCATGGCTTGTTCGTCCGGAGGCGGCAATGCGGGCGAAACCAATAAGGGAGAGGGAGCTGCGGGAACGAACCCTAGCGGTACAACCGAAGCGGAGGCAGCAACTTATCCGATCCAAACGGATAAGAAGCTTACGTATTGGGGCGAGATTAACGGCAATCTGATCGGGGTCAAAAATTCGCACAGCGAAATTCCGTTTTTTCAAAAATGGCAGGAGAAAACCGGGGTTCCGCTGGAATTCACAGCTCCGCCTACGGGTCAGGTCCGGGAATCCCTGAACGTCATGCTCGCTTCCGGGGATTTGCCGGACATGATTGAGTACAACTTCATTGGAGACTTTCCGGGGGGGCCGGAAAAAGCCATTAATGACGGGTACATCCTCAAGCTGAACGATCTGATCGACAAATATGCGCCCAACTTGAAAAAGTACCTGGAGGAGAACCCGGATATCGACAAAATGGTCAAAACCGACAGCGGCAGCTATTATGTATTCCCGTTCATCCGCGGGGATGAGTACCTTCGCGTCTTCCAGGGACCGATCATCCGCAAGGATTGGCTTGACGAGCTGGGACTTCCGGTTCCGGAAACGATAGATGAGTGGACGACAACCTTACGGGCGTTCAAAGAGAAGAAAGGGGCAGCCGCTCCGTTCTCGGTGGTGAGCAAGCCAAGATTTTTCAACGATTCCGGGAATGGCGCTTTTATTGGAGCGTTCGGCGTGAATCGCGGTTTCTACCAGGAAGACGGGCAGATCAAATTCGGCCCTTCGGAGGCCGGGTTCAAAGAGTATTTGAAACTGTTCCAGGATTGGTACAAGGAAGGACTCATTGACAAAAACATCGCAACAGCCGATACCAAAGCCGTTGATGGAAACATGGCGTCCGGCGCTACCGGGGCTACCGTCGGGAACGCCGGGGGAGGCATCGGGAAGTGGCAGCCGCTGGTAGAGGCAAACGATCCGGATGCGGTCCTAGTAGCAGCCCCGTACCCGGTGCTGAATAAGGGCGACGTGCCGAAATTCGGCCAACGCAACCAAGGCTATGCCTCGGAGGGGACGGTCGCTATCACGACCGCGGCGGAGGATCCGGAGCTTGCCGTTCGCATGCTGGATTACGGCTACAGTGAGGAAGGACATATGTTCTTCAACTTCGGAGAAGAGGGCGTCAGCTACAATCTGGAAGGCGACGATCCGAAATTCACGGATCTGTTAATGAAGAACCCGGATAAACTGGCTCCGGCGCAAGCGATATCGCTGTATGCCCGCAGCAGCTATAACGGACCGTTCGTTCAGGACAAGCGTTACGCGGAGCAGTTCTTTGCCTTGCAAACCCAGCGGGACGCGATTGAAGTGTGGAAGAATACGGATGCAGCCAAATACAGCCTGCCGCCGATTACGCCGACGCCGGAAGAGAGTTCCGAGTACGCAACGATTATGAACGACATCAACACGCTCGTGGACGAGATGACCATCAAGATCATTCTGGGGAACGAATCGGTGGATGAATTCGAAGGCTATGTGGCCAAAATGAAGTCGCTGAATCTCGATCGTGCCATCGAGATTCAGGCCGCAGCGCTGGAGCGTTACAACAACCGGTAAACAATACAAGGGGAGGGCGCTCCTACCCTCCCCATTTGAAACGAGGTGAAACCCTACATCATGAACGATCGTCAGTCCTTCAAGAGCCGGTTCATCCGGGACTTCGTGATGAACAAGTATTTGTACATCATGATGATTCCCGTCATCGGCTATTACCTTATTTTCCATTACGGTCCGATGTACGGCGCGATCATTGCCTTCAAAGACTATTCTCCGATGAAGGGGATTCTGGAAAGCGATTGGGTCGGACTCAAGCACTTCGAGGAATTCTTCAACAGCTATTATTTTCTGCGCGTCTTAAAGAACACCATTCTCATCAGCCTGTATACGCTGGTCTTCGAATTCCCGGCACCGATCATTCTGGCGCTGTTGATCAATGAAGTGCGCAAGAAGAAGTTCAAACGGGTCGTCCAGACGATAACCTATATGCCTTATTTCATATCACTGGTCGTAATCTGCGGCATTATTACGGACTTCACGAACGCCGACGGATTAATCAACCGGCTGTTCATGTTGCTGGGATACGACGGTCAAGCCATGCTGCAAAAGCCGGAGCTGTTCAGGCCCATCTACGTCCTGTCCGAAATATGGCAGCGAATCGGTTGGGAATCCATCATCTATATCGCCGCCTTGATGAGCATCGACTTGGAGCAGTATGAGGCCGCTCGCATGGATGGAGCGAGCCGCATCAAGCAGATGTTTTACATCACGCTTCCAGGTCTCTTGCCCGTCATTACCATCATGTTCATACTTCGGATGGGCAATATGCTGAACGTCGGATTCGAGAAAATCATTCTCCTCTATAATCCGGTCACGTATGAAACGGCTGATGTCATCTCTTCCTTCGTGTACCGCAAGGGATTGCTGGAATTCGGATGGAGCTACAGCTCCGCGGTCGGTTTGTTCAACTCGGTTATCAATCTGGTGCTCCTCATTTCGGCGAATTACATCAGCCGCAGGGTGAGTCAAAACAGCTTATGGTGAGGTGGTAATTTTGAAGAAGGAAAGCGGTTGGTTCGATCGGATATTTAATGTCGTTAATTATACATTTCTGATTTTGCTTGTCATTGCCACGTTGTATCCGCTGCTCTATGTATTGTTTGCGTCATTCAGCGACTCGTCACAGCTGTTGGCCAACAAAGGGTTATTATGGAAACCGGTCGGCTTCAGCCTGGATGCCTACAAGAGCGTCCTTGCGAATCCCGGTATCGGCATCGGCTTTCGGAACACGTTGTTCATCGTGGTGTTCGGCGTCATCGTCAACCTCTTCATGACGGCTCTTGGAGCTTATGTGCTGTCCCGCAAAAACGTGATGTGGAACAAAGTGTTCATGTTCTTTATCGTATTCACGATGTTTTTCGGCGGCGGGCTGATTCCGTTGTATTTAATCGTAAAAGGAGTCGGCCTGCTGGATTCCTTGTGGTCAACGATTCTGCCGTTCGCCATCAGCACGTTCAATCTGATCATCATGCGAACGTCCTTCATGGGCATCCCGGACAGCTTGGAGGAATCGGCCAAGATTGACGGAGCCAATCACTTCACGATTCTGTTCCGAATCATTATTCCGTTATCCATGCCTGTCATTGCCGTGATGATTCTGTATTATGCGGTGGATAAGTGGAACGGCTGGTTCTACGCATCGGTGTTTATCAAGAGCCGCGAGTTGTTTCCGCTTCAATTGGTGCTGCGCGAAATCCTGATCGCCAATTCCACGGAGAGCATGTCGGCCGGCGCATCGGCGGGGGATCGGTTCCAGATCGGGGAAACCATTAAGTATGCAACCATTATGGTAGCTACAATACCGATTCTGTGCATTTACCCGTTCTTGCAGCGATATTTCGTCAAAGGCGTCATGGTCGGATCATTGAAAGGTTAATCCCGTGAATCGTTTAAATCGCATGAAGGGTGAGGAGGTTTAGCATAAATGAATAAGGTAATGGTGAATAGGCAGGAAGTTTGGAACCAGATCAAGAGCAAAACGGATCGAATGATGGAAGCGATCGGGAACAAATCTCCGCACGCAACCGGCGCGAACGGCATCTACGACGACATGAGGCTAGATTGGTGGACATCGGGTTTCTGGCCGGGAATTCTATGGATCGTATACGATATGACCGGCGATGAGAGATACAAGAATGCAGCTTGGGATTGGGATGCACGACTGTCGGAGCGCTTCCTTGAGAATCACTATTTCGACCATGATGTAGGCTTTCAATTCCTGCCGACCGCAGCGATCAAATACAAGCTGACGGGAGATGCGGATGCCGCCCGGCGCGCTTTGTTCGCAGCCAATTTTCTGGCGGGCCGGTTCAATGCCCAAGGCAGTTTCATTCGGGCGTGGAACGGCGATAAGCACGGCTGGTCGATCATCGATACCATGATGAACCTGTCCTTGCTGTTCTGGGCATCGGAGGAAAGCGGCGATCCCCGGTTCGCTCATATCGCAAGAGCCCATGCGGATATGGTGATGAAACAATTCATAAGGGAAGACGGTTCCGTCCATCATATCATCCGGTTTGACCCGGTGACCGGTGAACGAGCAGAAGCCATCGGAGGACAGGGGGCAGCGCCGGATTCCGCTTGGAGTCGGGGTGCGGCATGGGCCCTATACGGTTTAACGAATACGTATAGATATACGGGAGACCCGGCCTATCTGGGAGCCGCGCAGCGCGTCGCTGACTTCTTCATTTCCAGCCTGTCCGACCATGTCGTGCCTCCTTGGGATTTTCGGGCGGGGCAAGAAGGAGAAGAGGAGATTCCACGGGACAGTTCGGCCGGCGCAATCGCCGCATCGGGACTGCTGGAACTTGCGCACGCACTGCATGAACCGGAAGGAGGGCTGTACGGGGCTGCAGCAAGACGCATCTTATCAATGCTGCACGAATGTTACGGAACTTGGAACGACCCTAAGCATGAAGGCATTCTGCGCGAAGGCACCGGCCATAAACCGGCAGGGCAGAACGTGAACGTGTCCCTCATTTACGGCGACTATTTTTACGTGGAAGCTGTTGCGAAATTAAACGGCTGGCAGCATCGAATATTCTAATCACGCATGGCACCTGAATGAATCCCTGCCGGTGAGCATAGGAAGCCCGTTAGGCGTTCGCCGTCTATCCGGGCTATTTGTGCTGTGGCTGTGGCACATCCGATTGACGGATCGTCTTTTTGTCAATCGAATTGAACTTTTTATCTATATGCCAAAGCAAGCTCTTGCCGTATAATAAACACCTGATCTACACACAGACAATATACGAGGATATGGGTGATGAGCTGTTGCTGAGCATTCAATATTTATGGCAGAAACGGGAAAGCATTATCGTGACCTGGCTCGTATCGTACAGTGCCGTTTTGTTTGTCCCGATTCTGATCAGCCTGGTCATTTACGCGCAGGCAAACGATACGCTGAAGAGCGAAATTCATCGGGCTAACGATTCCTTGCTGAAGCAGATGCGATACACCATCGATACGCAGATCGATCTCATGAAGCGGCTCAACATGGAGATGACGTGGAGCCCGACACTTCAAACGCTGATGTATTCCAATCAACCGGCTAAGGAAGCCCCCTATACCGCTTACCAATTGGTCAAGGAGTTTCGCTTATATAAAACGTCTTACGCATCCATCGACGAATTCTATGTGGTGTGGAAAAAAGACAACTCCGTTCTACGTTCAGGCAATATCCGGGATATGAAAACGGCATTCCATACGATACATAATACGGGAGCGCTAGCTTATGACGCATGGAGGGAACGGATCCTCGGCGCGGGAACGAATCAATTTATGCTCCTGCCGCATCTGAATGCGGCTCCGGCCGAATCTTCCATCGCTTACGTTACTCAGCTGCCGCACGATCTGAATGGACAGGAGACCGGAACGGTCGTGGTAATGGCGGATACCGGCCGGTTTCAGGAAGCGATTGAGAGCATATCGGGTTTTAGCGGCGGGACGCTGATGATCCTGAATCAGCACAACGAGATACTGATGAGCAATCGACCGGGATCGGAGGAGATGATGCCCTTTATGGACGGAAGCCGGGTTCTGCTGGATCAATCGAGGGCCGGCGAATCAGAGCTGTTTTACATGGACTCCTCGGTGTCGGATTTGAAGTATGCCTTAATCATCCCCAGCGGATTGTACTGGGAAAAAGCCGTCTATGTCCGAAATTTCACCTATATCAGCATATTGGTAAGCCTGATCGGCGCCGGCGTGCTGACCTGGTTCTTCATGCGTCGGAATTATTCGCCGATCCAGCAGCTCGTGGAATCGTTGAAGGACAAGGGCACGCAGAACGTGCCCGCTGAACGCAACGAGCTTCGGTTTATTCAGAAGGTCATCATGAACACGAGATCGGAGAATAACGAAATTGCCCAGCAGCTGCAAAAACATCAGCATGTGCTCCGGTCCAATATGATCAACCGGCTGTTAAAAGGAAAGCAGGACACGCTGGTTCCTTACGAAGAAGCCTTCCGATCCTTTCAAATGCCGCTCCATTCCAGCGAATTCGCCGTCATTCTGTTCGTGATCGAGAATGAGGAGAATCTGTATGCAAAGCTGCCGGGCATTGATATCAATGAAAGAAATAAATTGATCTACCTCATCATCTCCAACGTTGTGGAGGAGTTATCCCTTCAGCAGGGCCATGCCGGGTACGTAGCCGAAGTAGACGATATGATGGTCTGCCTGGTGAATTTGAAAGCGGATTCTCCCGACAGGCATCACGATTTGCATACCATTGCGGCGGAAGCCCAGCGTTTCTTGGACCGGTATGACATGGAATTGACGGTCTCCATCAGCGGACTACATTCGTCATGGATCGGCATTGCGGAGGCCTATCAAGAAGCCGTCGATGCGATGGAATATAAAATGGTGCTCGGCAAGAAAGGTATCATTACCTATAAAGACATTCGAAGCGATGCATTAGAAGAAGATTCGTTCGGGTACGATTATCCCCTTCAGGTGGAGCAGCAGTTGATTAACTTCATTAAGGCCGGAGACATCGGCCAGGCTAGCGCCTACATGCAAGAGATCACGCAGCGAAATTTCGATAAGCCGGTGATGTCGCTGACGTTGGCGAGATGTCTTATATTTAATCTCGTCGGCACGATGATCAAGACCATGAATGAGCTGGGCGACAGCGAGAACAGTACATTGGCCAACTATTCGCAGCGGATTGACGACATCCTAGCTTGTGACACCATTCAGGAAATGCAGACAGCCTTGCAGGCTCTGCTTGAGGAAGTTTGCGCTTACGCCGCAAAGAAGCGCGTAAACAACGTATCCCAAGAGCGGGAGGACGCCATCCGCCATCTCGTCGAGCAGGTTACGTCATACATTGCGTGCAATTATGATGATGCGAATTTGAACGTCAACGCGATCGGCGAGCATTTTGAACTGAAGGGCAGTTATTTGTCCAAGCTCTTTAAGAATCAAACAGGCGAAGGCCTGCTCGACTGCATTCATAAATGTCGGATCCAACAAGCCAAAGAAATGATCCGGCACAAGCAGGAATCGATCAACGAAATATCCCGCTTGGTCGGTTATAACGATGCGGCGACTTTTATCCGGGTATTCAAGAAATACGAGGGCATTACGCCCGGCAAATACAAAGAGATCCATTAATGAAGGGAGAAGGCATGCGTATGAAGCTGCAGAGAGAATGCTCACGGATAGCATTGATGGTTGTATTCATTGCGCTCACCAGCCTGTTGACGGCATGCGAACAGTCAGGAACGGATTCGGTCGATAAGACCAGTAACCGATCGGCTCCTTCTAAACAGCAAGCGCCCCACATTCCTGCTATGAATGAACAGTTGACATTAACGTACTGGGCAGAGCTGAACGGGAATGCCGCAAGCATCAAGTCCAGCTTCAACGAAGTGCCTTTCTTTCAGGAGTGGCAGCACCGAACCGGAATCAAGCTTCATTTCATCCAGCCGCCGACCAACCAAGCGAAAGAAGCGATCAACGTCCTGCTTACTTCCGGAGAGCTGCCGGACATGATTGAATACGAATGGATCAACTACCCGGGCGGGCCGGAGAAAGCGATCAATGACGGCTATATTTTGCGGCTCAACGACATTATCGATCAATACGCACCCCATCTGAAGCAGTACCTGAACGAGCATCCGGATATCGACATGCAGATCCGGACGGCTAACGGGAGTTATTACGCTTTTCCGTTCATTCAAGGAGACGACGAGCTGCGTACCTACCAAGGCCCGATCATCCGTAAGGATTGGCTGGACGAGCTTGGACTTAAAGTGCCAACGACGATCGACGAATGGCATACGGTCTTGACCGCTTTCAAGGAACGGAAGGGTGCTGAAGCACCGCTGACTTTCCTGGGCGTACCGAATCCGCTGTTCGGCATCGAAGGCGGCGGCTTTATCGGAGCTTACGGTATCAAGAAAGGGTTTTACCACGAGGACGGCAAGATTAAATTCGGAGCCCAAGAACCGGAATATAAGGAATTTCTGACGTTGTTCCGCGATTGGTATGCGGAAGGCCTCATCGATAAAAATCTGGCTGCGGTCGATTCCGAAACGCAGGATATGAGCATGATCATCGGCCGCAGCGGTGCAAGCATATGGAATGCAGGCGCAGGCATCGGCACCTGGCTGCCTATTCTGCAAGGAAACGACCCATCGGCGGAGCTCGTTGCGGCGCCTTATCCTGTCCTGAATAAAGGTGACCGACCGAAATTCGGCCAGCTCGCCCCAGCTATAGGCTCCAGCGGGGGAGTCGCAATCTCCAGCAACAGCCAGCACGTCGAGGAGGCGGCTCGCATGCTGGATTACGGTTATGGGCCGGAGGGTCATTTGCTGTTTAATTTCGGCATCGAGGGAGTCAGTTATGTGATGAAGGACGGCTATCCCGCGTATACCGACACCATCTTGAAGAATCCCGATAAGCTGGCGCCTGCCCAAGCTCTCGCGATGTATACCAGAGCCAGCTACTTCGGCCCGTTTGTGCAAGATACGCGTTACATGGAACAGTACTATAATTTGCCGGAGCAGAAGGAGGCGGTTCGATTATGGTCCAGCACAGATGCGGCGCTGCATAGCTTGCCAACACTGCCCAAAACCGAGAAGGAAAACACGGAGATGTCGGTCATCATGCAGGAAGTGAACAAGGTTGTGGATGAGATGTCGCTGAAGATTATTTTTGGCACGGAACCGGTCGAATCCTTTGATATGTTCGTGGAACAGATGAAGTCGCTCCAAATCGATCGCGCCATACAGATCCAGCAGCAGGCTTTAGATCGCTATAATCAGGCCGTTTCTGCCAGGTAAAGCCCGTCAGTGGAGGAAATGGGCATCGGAATGTAGTTTTTGATCATAGGACCCGATTCGTCCATGCCCTACAATCAATGGTGAAATACCGACATGGCTTTGCCGTGAATCTGCTGAGCAGCGATGGGAGGTGCAAAACACAGGTTGTTGTAACCGTTCACATCCGAATAAATCGTAATCAAGGAGGAGAATGAGGCAATGAGAAGAAAATGGCCCTTCCTAGTGTTGGCGCTGACGTTAGCTGTTGGAATGTCCGTACCGGCAACGAATGAGGTTCAGGCATCGATGAAGGCTCAACAACCATCGCAAGGGAGCGCAAGTGAGGGGATGTCATTGGACAAGGATGGCAGAAGCCGACTCTATCCTAAGAACTGGTATCCGGGATATCGAGATGAGCAGGGAAGATTTTTGCATGACTTTTCCTATGCCGGTTATCGGCGCGGGGAAGAAGAGATTCCAAGAACGAAAAAGAACAAGCGGATCGATGTGACAAAAGCGCCGTATCATGCGGATTCGTCCGGCGGCAGCGATGCGACGGCGGCTATTCAAAAAGCGATCGATGACGCTTCAGCGCTTGGTGGAGGTGTCGTGTATCTTCCAAAAGGCACTTATCGGGTGGCGCCGCAGCCCGGTAAAGATTATGCATTGAACATATCGGCAAGCCATGTTGTCTTGAAAGGCGACGGCATGAACAAGACCCATATCTATAATGCGCAGGAAAACATGAAGAACAAGGATATCATCCGTGTCAGCAGCGGAGATTGGAAGAAAACAGGGGCTGCCACGAAGCTTCGAAAATCCCTTACCGATCCCACCGCGCTCTTGCCCGTTGAGGATACCAGCGGGTTCGCGGTGAACGATTACGTGGTGATCACGTTCGAAACGACCCCGGGTTTCTTGTCTGAACTCGGCATGCAGAACAAATGGTCTTCCCGTCTCGGCAAGGTAGAGCCGTTATTCTACAGGCAAATCGTTGCCGTGGATTCCTCGAATAAAACCCTAACCCTGGATATTCCTACCCGGTATCCGTTGAAACTCCGAGACCATATTACCATTAGCCGGACGGAAGATCCGATCGCCGAAATCGGCTTGGAGGATTTCTCGATAGCCAACGTTCAGAATCCCAAGCCGGGGCTTGGCGAGGATGATTTCAAGGTCATCGGAACGGCCGGATATGAAAGCGACAATGCCAAAGCAATTAATGTCGTGGCTGCGGCCAACAGCTGGATTCGGAATATCAGCACCTATAAGCCCTCCGGCAATACAGACTATCATATACTGTCCAAAGGGATCATACTGGACCGAACCAAAAATGTCACCGTCGATAATGTGACGATGCAGTACCCGCAGTACCGGGGGGCAAACGGGAACGGTTACTTATATCAGTTCATCGGCAATGATAATCTCATCAAAAACAGCAAAGCGGTTGGAGCCAGGCACAGCTTCACGTATGCCAACTTCTCCGCGAACGGGAATGTGCTGCAGGGTGCGTACTCCGAAAATCCTTCGCTGCTGACCGATTTCCACATGTATCTCAGCATGGCGAATCTCATTGATAATCTGGTCGTAAACGGTGATGCGATATCGGCGATAACACGAGACTACGGCTCATCGGAGACCAACCGACATGGTGTCGTTACCACAGAGAGCGTATTCTGGAATACGACCGGCCAGGCGGCGCACCGGAGCAAACCCGGCGTCATCGTAGAATCAGAGCAATTCGGTAACGGATACGTGATCGGAACCAAAGGCAGCGTCACAGGCGTGAACGTCCATATTGTCGGTTCCATTCCGGATGCTAACACGCAGCCGTTTGATATGGCTGAGGGAATCGGCGAAGGAACACGTCTGTCGCCACAGAGCTTATATCAAGACCAATCGAAGAATCGAATGGATCAGATCAACCTGGGCTTGCAGTCCCTGCTGATTGATGGAGAGGCCATACCAGGCATGCAGTTCTTAAGAACGGAGTATGCGCATACGCTGCCATATGGAACAACGGAGCCTCCCGTCATTGCAGCAACGCCTTTTTCCAAGGATGCTAAAATCAGCATTAGGCAGCCGCGCGGAGCTGACGGCACAGGCGAGATTATCATAACGTATCGCGGGCATACCCGGAAAGTAAAGGTGAATTTTAATGTAGCGGCGACGCCGGTCTTGCCGGAGAATATCTCGATTACACCGAACAAAGCCGTTCCGGGGTGGAGAGTCGCCGGAAATGCAATTAGTGCCGGGCGGAGCGGTGAACTGGCATCCTATCTCACGCTTGATAACGGGGAAGTGGTCCAAATCTCGGATTTGAACATTCCCGTAACGTACACATCAAGTGATGAAACGATCGGACATATGGAAGGGAATACATTCCACGCAACGAAAGCAGGCATGGTCGACATCATTGCGAGATGCGTTTTTCAAGGCGTGACGGTTGAAGCACGTGAACGATTCGAAGTCAAAGAACCGATGGTGGAACCGGAGGGACCATTGGCCGCCGTAGCAAAGGTAACCGCTAGCGCTGACGACGGCAACCTGCCGATTCACACGCTGGACCGCGACCCGGATTCCAGGTGGTCCGCGGATGGCAAAGGGCAATATCTGCAGTTGGAGCTGGAGCAGCCAACGCTGGTGGATCAGGTCAGCATTCTGTTCTACAATGGGCATACGCGATCGAATGCTTTTGATCTCGAAGTATCAACCGACGGAGTCAACTACCAGAAGGTGCTCAGCAGCGTTTCCAGCAAGAAACAGGCAACATACGAAACCTTTGCCTTTGCGCCGGTTCAGGCGAAATACATTCGTTATGTCGGTCAAGGGAATGAGATCAACACCTGGAACAGCATCGTCGAAATTTGGGTTCATGGAGAATAGTCTGAAGAGGGGCATCCCGCTGTGCTTATGCAGCAGCGGGATGCCCTTTCCCTTGCGTATATGCCGGGTATAGGATATGCCGAAGCTAGGAAGTACGGGGTAAACCCGAATGGAGAAATCGGATCTGCACGCGCGGGTCTTTTTGCGTTTACGGACGCTTAATAAGGGGGGAAATCAGTGCCTTTTGGTCTACTGACTACGCGCATCAATCTTTGATATATTGGATCATATCTGAAGGGAAGAAAGGGGGAAAATGCCGGTGAAATCCGTTTCGGGAGAGAAGGCAGGGCTGTTGTTTCGATTTTTTATACCGTATGCCGTCATTCTGGTAGGCTCCCTATTGGTTGGATGGTTTGCTTATGGGAAAACCTCGGAGCTGATTGAAAACGAGACGGTAAAGAGCACTTCTGCGGCACTGCAGCAAATTCAGGAAGCGCTGGATCAGCGATTTGCCGAAATCGAGAACATCGCACGGCAGATGTCGAGCGAATCCAAGATCCAATCCTTTCAATTCGAGAAAGAACCATTTGCCGGCACAGGCCCATACCGTCTGTGGGATTTGGAGAAGAGCTTGTTTAATTACAAACTGTTTAATCATTTCATCGTGGATTATTACATCGCGTACAAGAACAGCAGCATGGTCATCTCTCCCCGCAAGGTGTATACGTCAGACCAGTATTATCGTTTGCTGCTGCGTTATGAAGGCCAATCGTTAAGCGAATGGAGGCAAGCATTGTTCGGGCAGTATCATTATAAAACGTATATGCCGGGACATTCGGTTGTTTATGAAGGCAAACCATACTCCGTCGTGAGTTATATGCAATCCTTCGGGAACAAAAGCAGCAGCGGGGTCGTTACGGTCCTGATTAACAATAGGCAGATCCAGGACATGCTCCGCAAAGTCGATCCGGAACAAGAGGGCTTTGCCTATATAGCCGATCCTAATGGAAACCTGATCAGCTCCATCGGTTTGAAAGAACAGGATTTTATGAAAGCGCTTCCCATAAAAAGTGGCGATACCCATATCCGATGGGATGAACAGGAGATGCTTGTGACGCAATCCACATCCGAGTACAACGGATGGAGCTATGTATCCGCCCAGCCTAAATCCGTGGTGCTCCAAAAGGTATATTATATCAAGCAGCTGACGTTAACCATCTTCGTTACAGCTCTGCTGCTGGGGTTAGGCGTGGCCGGTTATTTGGCATATCGAAGCAGCAGGCCGTTCCTCAAAATCCTTCAGCTGCTGCCTTCAACCCGATCCGAAACAGCTCACGCTGCTTCGCGTAACGCCGTTGATTATATCGGCCATTCCGTTTCCGAGCTGGTTGAAAGCCATGATTCGCTGAAGGAGCGGTTGGAAGAGCAGATTCCGATGCTGCGAAACGTTCTGGTAGACCGTCTTCTGAAAGGGGGCTTCACGTCGATGCAGGAGCTGGAGGCTGCCATGGATCACGCGCAGGTCCAGCTCCGGGGATCACACCATGCGGTGGCGCTGCTTCATATTCGAGGTTACCATGAGCCATTCATGGAAGAGATGCTGATGGAGCTCGATATTGTCAAAATCAACATCCGCGACCGGATTCAATCATTATGCGGAGAAGGGGCGCTGCTGCATGACTTTGGAGAAAATCAATTGGTTCTGGTCCTGTCGGGAACGGCAGCGGACAAAGCGGAATTCACGATAAAAATGCGTGCACATCTACAGTCGATTTATGAACATTTGATTGGAATTTCCGGCACGGGCCTGTACATGGCCGTAGGCGAGTTCCGGTCCAATATTGCCGAGCTGTATCGTTCCTACGGAGAGGCCAAGTTTGTTCTGCATCATGCGGGATGGAGCGAGAAGTCTCCTATCTTTTTTCATGCCGAGATGGAAATGCCGGCCTTTTCCTATTATTACCCGGCAGACGAAGAGATGCGGTTAATCCAGCTTGTGAAGGCCGGCAATCTGGATGAGACAAGGCAGCTTTTTCGGCAGATCAAAGAGAAGAACAAGTCGGATCGGCAAATGCCTATGGCCGTCGAGAAGCTCCTTGTCCAGGAGCTTAGCGGTACCCTGATGAAGTGCAACGAACAGACAGGGAATGCTGGAAGCCACAGAACGGAGGAAACGGATGCCGTCATCCGAGCGTTAAATCCCGAGTTATCCCCTGCTGAAGCCATGAATATTCTCTATGCCGCTTTCGTTCGCCTCTGTCAGAAGAACGAGGAGAGGAAGAAGAGCCATAATGCTCATTTAACGAACCGGCTGCTGAGCTATATCGAGAAGCACTATGGGGAGAGCGATCTGAGTTTATCCGCGCTCGCCCGGGAAACCCACACTTCCGAAGCTTATGTATCGTACTTCTTCAAGGAGCAGACGGGTTTGAATTTCTCGGAGTATCTTGAGAAGCTCCGAATGGATGAGGCAAAACGGGAGTTGGCGACAAGCGACAAGCCGGTCAGCGACATCGCTGCAGCTTGCGGCTATTTGTCGCTCAACACCTTCAGCCGGGCGTTTAAACGCGTAAACGGGATAAGCGCCACCGAGTACAGACGCCTTCACCGGGCCGGAGATTATGCTTAATCTAAAGAAATGCGTACTACCGGATTGATGAATAACAGCCCATTCTAAAATTCTGAATAGTCGACCGGAAACATGAAGATTTACGCGATCAAGCCGGCTGTATATACTCCAATCACGGACCGGATCGGGACGAATCCCATTGAAGATTGGAGTGGTAACTGCTGAGTGGCTGGAAGAGTATCGTCCGCAGCTGGCAATTGTACGCGCTTTTTTTGCTCCCGTTATTGTACATCATCATATTCAAGTATGTGCCGATGTACGGCGCGCAGATTGCGTTTAAAGAGTTCAACGTCACGAAAGGAATCAACGGCAGCCCATGGGTCGGATTTGCCCAGTTCGAACGTTTCTTCCAATCGCATGAATTTTGGCGTTTGCTTAAGAATACGTTCTCGATCAGCTTATACACGCTGATAGCCAGTTTTCCGTTTCCCATTCTGCTCGCGCTTGGTTTGAATTATGTAAGAAACCGGCGTTTCAAGAACACCGTCCAGATGGTTACATACGCGCCTTATTTCATCTCTCTGGTCGTATTGGTGGGTTTGATGCTGCAGTTTATGGACCCGAGAACGGGACTCATCAATACGATGCTCGGTTGGATCGGCGCAGGTCCGTATCATTTCATGGCGGAGGCCTCCTGGTTTCAGTCGATCTACGTGTGGTCCCATATTTGGCAGAACGTCGGGTTTTCCTGCATCATCTTTTTGGCAACGCTTTCAGGCATTGATCCGGCACTCCATGAAGCAGCCGTCATAGACGGCGCTTCGAAGATGCAGCGGATGCGCCATATTGACCTGCCGGGCATTATGCCCATCGCCATCATTCTGCTCATTTTGAATACGGGTCAAATGCTGGAAACCGGCTTCGAGAAAATCCTGTTAATGCAGAATGCGCTGAATTTGCGATCATCCGAGGTCATCGACACGTATGTGTACAAGGTTGGGCTGGTATCCCAAGCGATGAATTTCTCTTATGCCACGGCGATTGGCTTGTTTAAAGCGATCATCGGCTTCGTGCTGCTGCTGATCGTGAATCAGACGGCCAAAAAGCTGAAGCAGGAAAGTCTTTGGTAAGGAAGGGGGAACATGTATGCAATCACCTGCCATGAAGGAATCCGGCTCGGACCGCGTTTTTACGGTGGTGAACTACGTCATTTTATCCGTTTTCTTAATCGTTGTGTTATATCCGTTGATTTATGTCGTCAGTGCTTCGTTCAGTTCCAGCAGCGCGGTTTTGTCGGGAAAGGTATGGCTGTGGCCCGTCGAACCGACGCTCGAGGGGTACCGTGCGGTGTTCAAAAACACGATGGTCGCCAAAGGCTTCATGAACACGCTGTTCTATACGCTGGCAGGCACCTCGATTAATCTCATTCTGTCCGTCATGGCGGCTTACCCGCTATCACGCAAAGATTTTCGGGGGCGCGGCCTGTTCATGCTGCTGTTTGTGTTCACGATGCTGTTTAATGGGGGACTGATACCGACCTACCTGCTGGTGAAGGATCTCGGCATGATTGACACGGTATGGTCGATGCTCATTCCCGGCGCGCTGTCGGTGTGGAACGTCATCATCATGCGGACCTACTTCCAGACGACAATCCCTACGGAATTGCTGGAGGCTTCGCAGCTGGACGGCTGTACGGATTTCCGGTTCCTGTGGCGCATCGTGCTGCCGCTTTCGGGTCCCATCCTGGCCGTTATCGCTTTATTCTATGCCGTCGGCCACTGGAACCAATATTTCAACGCCATGATCTATTTAAAAAGCGCGGATTTGTACCCGCTGCAGCTGGTGCTCCGCGACATTCTGGTGCAGAACGAGGTCAATATCGAAATGCTCGGAGACGCCAAAACCGCGGCGGCCCGGCAAGGGCTGCGGGAGCTGCTGAAATATTCGCTGATCGTGGTGACATCGGTTCCGCTGCTGATCGTTTATCCGTTCCTGCAGAAGTTTTTTGTCAAAGGGGTCATGATCGGTTCGTTAAAAGGATAATACATCCATTATTTCAGGAGGGCGGGACGTTATGAGAAAAAGAACGCGGGTTATTATGGGTGCTATCACCGCATTCAGTATCCTTCTTGCAGGCTGTACCGGGACACAGGGCCCGAAAGGCGCGGATGAAGCACAAAATACGGGTACCGATACAATCGCATTGTCCGAACCGGGAACCTATCCGCTGGTTCAAGAGAAAACCACTTTGAAGGTGATGGTGCGGGGAAATCCGCTGGTCGAGAATTTCGAAACGAACGATTTCACTAAATGGTACGAAGAAAAAACGAATGTGCACATCGAGTGGGAGGTCGTTCCGGAGCAGAGCATGCAGGAAAAGCTGAATCTCGTTCTTGCCAGCGAGGACTATCCCGATGTCATCCTGGGATTGAACATATCGCCGGCGCAGCAGATGATTTACGGCTCGCAGGGCGCCTTTCTTCCGTTGAATGATTTGATCGAGAAGCAAGGTCCGAACACCAAGAAATTGTTCCAGGATAATCCGGAGATCCAATCCACGATTACCGCGCTGGACGGCAATATCTATGCGCTTCCGGAAGTGAATGAATGCTACCACTGCTCCATGAGCCAGAAAATGTGGATTTATGAGCCTTGGCTGAAGAAACTCAATCTGAAGATGCCGGAAACCACCGATGAGCTGTACGAGGTGCTGAAGGCCTTCAAAGAACAGGACCCGAACGGAAACGGAATCCAGGATGAGATTCCGCTGTCGATCTCACCGAAATCCTGGAGCTCCTCCATCGATGCGTTCCTGTTGAATTCTTTCATTTATAATCCGGTTTACGGTTCAAGTTACAAGCATATATTCATAAAAGACGACAAGCTCGACGTCGCCTTCAACAAACCGGAGTGGAGGGAAGGGTTGCGGTATATGAACAAGCTGTATGCCGAGGGACTGCTCGCTCCGGAGTCATTCACGCAGGATGACAATCAGCTGATCCAGATCGGAGAGAATCCCGATACGGTCATTCTGGGTGCTTCAACCGGCGGCCACCAGGGTATATTTACCCAACTCCTCGGCGAAAGCGGCAGATGGTTGGAATATAAGACGGTGCCGCCGCTCAAAGGACCGAACGGCGTTCGCTATGCGGCTCTCGATTCCACCGGATTAAACCCGGGTGCGTTCGTCATCACGAAAAAGGCCAAGCATCCTGAGCTTGCCCTGCGCTGGGCAGATGGCCTGTACGAACGGGAACATACGCTGCGCAGCGTCTATGGCCGTCCGGACCAGGAATGGAGGGAAGCAAAGGACGGAGAGGTCGGCATCAACGGGGAGCCTGCGGTCTGGTCTGAGCTAAAATCATACGGTACGGTGCAAAATATTGCCTGGATTCAAACCGGCCCGAGTTTGCGGACAAATGATTTCCGCCTGAGCGCCGTTGCCAAAGGAGACGACGATCTGGAAGTCGTATTGTACAACGAGACGAAAAATAAATACGAACCTTACAAACCAACCGATGTCAGCACCGTTCCGCCGTTGTTTTTGACAAACGAGCAGGCGTCCGAGGTAGCGGATCTGTCCAAAACGATCAACGATTACGTGGATGAAATGATGGCACGCTTCGTGATTGGCGATGCCGATCTGGATAAAGACTGGGACAGCTACGTGAAGCAGCTGGAGGCCATGAATGTGGCCCGCTATCTGGAAATCTACCAGGAAGCTTACGATGGAAGAAGCAAATAAAGGAGGTATCATTCAATGAGGGTTGGTGTGAGCACCTACAGCTTGCTGCCGGCTATCCGTGCAGGCGAGATGACGGTGCTGGATGTGGTGGATTGGATCGCGGAGAACGGCGGACAGCACATGGAGATCGTGCCCTATGGTTTTACGCTGGAGGACAATCCCGGACTTGCCGATGCCGTGCGTGAACGGGCGGCCGAAGCCGGCATCGCATTATCCAATTATTCCATGCCCGCTAATTTCGTCCAGGAGAACAGGGACGACTTCAATGCGGAAGTCGAACGGATCAAGCGCCACGTGGATACGGTCAGCCGGCTGGGAATGAAGCATATGCGGCATGACGTAACAGCGTTCACGCTGCCGCCGGAGAAGATGGGCATCGATTACGTGGAAACCCATTTGGACATGATCGTGGAAGGCTGCCGTCAAATCGCGGATTACGCTGCCCGGTTCGGCATCACGACCACAATCGAGAACCATGGCGTGAGCGTGCAGGCAAGCGACCGGGTACAGCGCGTGCTGCAGGCAGTCGATCGTCCGAACTTCAAGACGACCTTGGATATCGGCAATTTTCTATGCGTTGACGAGGAGCCGCTCGTCGGCGTGAAACGCAACTTGCCGCTGGCCTCGCTCGTCCACGTGAAAGACTTCTATTATCGTCCGTTTGATCAGGATCCGGGCGGGGGGAATTGGTTCAGAACCTCCCATGGCAATTACCTACGAGGCTCCATCTTCGGGCAGGGGGATCTGGATGTGCGGCGAATCCTTCGACTCATTAAAGAATCCGGTTATGACGGGGATATTACGCTGGAATTCGAGGGCATGGAGGAGTGCAGGGAAGGAACCCGATTGGGTTTGGACAATCTGAAGCGGTTATGGGAGGAAGCGTGACAGGAGAACCGCTAGAATATATAAACGAAAACAAATAAAATATACAGGCCTGCCGTGGAGCAAATCCGGGCAGGCCTGTTTGCGCAAACCGACAACCGAAAGCAGCTCTGTACGAACCGATAATCACCTATATCTACTAAAAATGGATTCGGGAAGGGACAAAGCTGGTGTCAGAGCCCAATTTCAGTGATTGACAATTTATGGGTTGCGTTTAGTATTAAACTGAAGGACTAAATTCATGGTGAATTTCACCAGCCAAGGGGGATAATATGAACCAAACTACCGTTCCTTATAACGAGATTGAACCTAAGCTGCAGACCGGAGATATTCTGCTCGCTCATGGGGTAGCCAAGGGAAGTCTTCGAATTGAAGCACTGGAACATTGTCCGTGGTCACATGTTGCAATGGTCGTACGCGCTCCGAACGATGAAGTGCTGTTATGGGAATCCACGTCGCTCGATAATCTGGAGGATACGTGGTTACATATCAAGAAATCAGGTCCTCAGCTCGTGAAGTTACGCGATCGATTGTCAACCGATGTCAGCAACCATTACGATACGATGTTTGCGATCCGTCATCTGCATGCAGATCGAACACCCGAAATGTACGAGCTGCTGGATCATTTTATCGAGCAGGTGCATGATGCCGTGTTTCCGGATAAAAAACAGATGTATTGGGAGATCATCGAAGGCAAGTTCGGCATCACTACTTCGTTCCGCGACTTCTTCTGCAGCAAGCTTGTAGCGGAAACCTATATCCAACTAAAGCTGTTGTCCCCCGCTAAAGCACCCAACAGTTACGAACCCAAAGATTTTACATCCAAGCGACATCTTCGCTTGCTGGGGAATGCCCGGTTAGGCGATGAAATTTATATCGATGTTGCGTCCATTCTCGCATGAGATGGCGTAAACACGCGGTTGCCCTGTTTTTTTTTACCTAATCCTATCTTTAGCAGGCCATTCGGAGATTGCTATTGCGAAGTCGTCCGTGAGCGTGCAGAACGGTGAGCTTCAGCTTGAAGGGTGGGATTTCGGCACAGACGGATCCATTTCGCTGAACGGAAAGTGGGCATTTTATTGGAACCAACTGCTGGATCCGGACGATCTGAAACAGGGGGCTTCTCCTGCCGTAAGCGCATACGTCGATATGCCCGAGTATTGGACGAATTATACATTGAACGGCAGAAAGCTTCCAGCCGACGGATATGCAACGTATCGTTTGACGATTAGCGGGCTTGATTCTGAAGAGCCGATTGCACTCAAACTGAGAAACATCTATTCGTCATACGCCCTATGGGTCAACGATACCCTGGCGGCATCGGCCGGTAAACCTGAAACTACGCACGAGGCATCCATTCCGAAATATGGTCCGTCTGTAGTCGTACCCGTTAAGCCGGACTCGGACGGACGATTGACGCTTCTGGTTCAGGTCGCCAATTATACGTATCCCAAAGGCGGGATTAATAACGCTATTGAGCTTGGAGATGCCAAGCAGCTGCAGCAGGAGAAGTCGGTAGAGCTTGTAAGAGACAGTCTTGTGATCGGTTCACTGCTGGTGATCGGTGTGTATCATATTATCTTGTACGTGCTCAGGCGCAACGACGTAACTCCGCTGTATTTCGGATTGTTCTGTATGTGCATTGCCGTTCGAACGATGCTGGTGGGTTCAAGATTTATACTGGAAATATTCCCAGCGTTCTCATGGGTTTGGTTTGCAAAAGTATCGTATTTAACGATTTACGTCGGCGAATTATTTTTGATCTCATATATATATCACTTGTTTCCCCAATTTCTATCCCGCAAGGTATGGCGTTTGACGCAGTTTTTCACGATATCTTTGACCTTACTGGTGCTTACAACAGATATCCGGGTGTATGATTATTCACTGATCCCATTTCAGATCTATTCCATCGGGCTTGTTCTCTATGCCGTCTATGCATCCATTCGGTTAGCAAGGCAAAGACAAGAAGGGGCTGTCCTCCTCATCCTCGGATTCAGCCTGATTTTCCTGACAGCGGTCAATGATACCTTAAACCGTAAAGGAGTCTTTACTACGCCAGCGTTGCTGCAGTTCGGTGTGCTCGGATTTGTATTTTTGCAGGCATTATTGCTGTCCATGAAATCCTCCCGGGCATTTTTCCAAGTGGAGCGATTATCGGAGCGTTTGTTGACATTAGACAAACTGAAGGATGAATTTTTGGCGAAAACCTCGCATGAGCTGCGTACTCCGCTGCATGGCATTATCGGTCTGGCCGATGCCTTGATCGACGGAAGCTCCGGCAAACTGCCATCGCCTGTCATCGATCTTTTGCGGCTCATGAAGGTCAGCGGCCAGCGGCTTGCCCATTTGGTAAACGATATATTGGATTTCTCAAAGCTCAAGCACCAGGAGATCGGTTTGGTCCTCGTGACGGTTAACTTGCGTCTGGCCGTCGAGCTGACCCTTCAAGTGCTCAACCCATTGGCCGAGAAGAAAGGGCTCCAGCTATCCCATCAATTGCCGGACGATATGTACGTGATGGCAGACGAGAATCGATTGCAGCAAATATTGCATAATTTAATTGGCAATGCGATCGCTTACACGGAAACCGGGGCGGTTACCGTCACGGCAAAGAGGCTGCAAGGACAAGTTTCGATTCAGATAACCGATAGCGGAATCGGCATCGCAGAAGCTGATCTGGACCGTATTTTTGAATCATTCGAGCAGATTAATCCTCTGGATCGATCTCAACAAGGCGGTACGGGGATTGGGCTCTCGATTACTAAGAAGCTAGTCGAACTGCATGACGGAAGGATTGGAGTAACCTCCGGTCTTGGCGAAGGCTCGACGTTCAGCTTTACGCTTCCTATGGCTGGCGAAGGAAAGCCGAAGAGCCCTCCTCTGCCTGTCGCAGATTACATTCCGACAGAGTCATTCTCACATTGGGAGATTGTTGAGCCTGAGCGGGAGGCAGCCCACTCCAATAAACAACTGCCTTCTGTGCTCATCGTGGATGACGATCCGATTAACGTCCAGGTACTCTTGCAGTTCCTGGCAGGAAAGTATTCACTCAGGTCGACATGCAGCGGGCAAGAAGCCCTGGAATGGATCCAGAATGGATACAAACCGGACATCGCGCTTCTGGATGTCATGATGCCGTACGTATCCGGACTTCAGTTAGGAGAAGAAATACGCAGGCATTACAATTCAGGGGAATTGCCAGTCATCTTCCTCAGCGCAAAAAGTCAAATGACGGATCTGATTGCCGGTTTCGAACACGGCGGTAATGACTATCTTGCGAAACCTGTCGACAAGCAGGAGCTGTTGGCACGCCTTGAACTGCATCTCCAGCTGGCACGCTGGAATGCAACGCTGGAACGCGAAGTGGAGGCGAGGACCATTGAACTTGAGCATTCTTTGGAAGAACGGGCCAGAGCATTGTCGGAGATATCCGTGCTCGCCGAGCGGAACCGAATTGCCGGCGATATTCACGATCACGTAGGACATATTCTAACAGCCAGCGTCGTTCAGTTAGAGCTCGGTCTGAAAATGTCTTCCCAAAACGCACCGGAATCGACGGAGAAATTGAAGCACGCGTCCGATCTGCTCCGCAAAGGGCTTCATGAAATGCGGAAATCCGTGCATATGCTTGCCGAGGAAGCGGCTGGTTCTGCAACGTTCCGGGACTCCTTGCTGCAAATCATTAACGACTCCCGGCAATATGCTGAAGTCAACATAGAGCATAGAATTGAAGTCTCCGACGGCAGTCTTGAGCCGGAGGCCGAGAAGTTGATCCGCCATGCCTTGCAGGAGGGGATCACGAACGGTATTCGTCACGGTCAATGCACGTTCTTCCGGTTTGAGTTGATCGAGACAGAAGACGCTATCCAGTTTACGCTCGAAAATAACGGGCTGCCCTTTACGTCCGAACGGCTTGGATTCGGATTGACCATGATGCGGCAAACGACCCGGCGAAGGGGCGGCACCTTCCAGGTCAGCACGAAGGATGGAGCAGGCTGTGTGTTATTACTCACCATGCCCCGCTCCGCGCTTAAGGAGTGATCAGAAATGTCAAGCATAAGCATACTCATTGCAGAGGATCAGACCATTGTCCGTGAAGGCCTAGAGACCATTATCAATATGGAGCCCGAAATGGAGGTCGTTGCTACGACGGACAATGGGCAGACCGCTTGCGAGCTGGTGGAGCAGTTGCGTCCTCAGCTTGTGTTAATGGACATCGAAATGCCGGTTATGAACGGAATTGCGGCAACGCACCAGATTAAGCAGTCCAATCCGGACACGATCGTGCTGATCCTCACGACGTTCACCGAAGAGGATTTCATTATAGAGGCACTCGCTAAAGGAGCATCCGGATATTTGCTTAAGGACTTTACGTCCCATAAAATCATCGCCTCGATCCGCGAGGCGATTCGTGGCGAGCTGATGCTCCCTTCGAAGGTGGCTGCAAAGTTGGCGGCCCGGTTAAGAACGACCGGAGTTCCACAGATTCCAGTGCAGAACTATAATCTGACCCCCAGGGAATTGCAAATTGCAAAGCTGATGACGGAATATAAGAACAACCGCGAAATCGCCGATATGTTATATATCACGGAAGGTACGGTTCGTAACTACATCAGCGTCATCTATGAGAAAATCGGCATGAATGACCGGACCAAGGCTATTCCGCTGCTCAAGCAGGCACTTAGGGATCCGGATTGATTAAGGCAAGAACACCGCTTTCAATGAAAGCGGTGTTTTTTTGTCATGTGTTTCTATGAGTATAGGGTTTGGCGGTCTTTCGAAACAGTTACTTCTGTCATATAAAAGCCATACACCTGTCATGCTTTAGTCATGATTCGGTCATATCCAAACGCGGCTGAACTAGGTCATGCCATCAGCACGCTCCCGTTCAGCATTTTATATGAGATGAACGCAAACGTTAGGTTTTACATTTGAACCCGGCTGATATATGATATAACGTGGATATTGATTATCCGCTTTAAAAATGAATAACATTTTAAACCAAATCCATATCGTAAAACGAGGTGCTGTTTATGCATATGAAAACCGGCGTGGAACAGTCCGTATATGCCCTGGTTCTGCTCAACATGCTGCCAGACAGAGCGGTGTTGCCCGGGGAAGCGATAAGCCAGCAGCTGGGAACTTCCGTGACCTATTTTCAGAAATTGTTGAGAAAGCTGGTAACCGCTGATCTGATCACGTCCGTTCCCGGCATCAAGGGCGGTTTCAGATTAAAGAAGAAACCTGAGGATATCCGAGTATACGACGTTTACCTCGCGGTGGAAGGACAGCAGTCCCTATACTCGTCCCACGGAATTCTCGTGGACATGCTCGACTTGCAAAAAGAAGAGAGCTGCTGCCTGCTATCCGATTTGATGGAAGAAGCCGAGTCTTCCTGGAAAGCTGTATTAAAGCGAGAGACTATTGCTTCGTTGTCGGAGGAAATGCGCGGAGAACGCTTTAAGGACAAGGTTAGCGCCTTGGAGGAATGGATCGGCAGCAAAATGGTCATCTAATCGAATCGAAGAAGGGAAGATATCATATGAGATTAAGCGTACTGGATCAAGCTCCCGTCACCAGCGGCAACACGGCGGAAAGCGCATTGATGAAAGCCGAAGAGCTGGCTGTTCTGGCCGATGGATTGGGATACAGCAGAATGTGGATGGCCGAGCATCATGGAGGACATACGTTTGCCAGCTCCGCACCAGAAGTGACGGCCGCCCGGCTTGCGGCAAAAACCGAGCGGATACGCATCGGCACCGGCGGCGTCATGATGATGCATTATTCGCCGCTGAAGCTCGCGGAAGTATTTAAGACGTTAAGCGCATTTACGCCCGGAAGGATTGATTTCGGCGTAGGGCGAGCGCCAGGCGGCGATACGAGTGCCATGTACGCTCTGTCCGAAGGGCGGCAGCTGATGCTTCATAACATGTATGACAAGCTCTCCGTCACCATGCAGCTTCTTCGCGACCAGGTGCCGGAAGATGAACTGTATGCCACGAATGCCGCCGCGCCTACGGGAGTCGCCCTGCCCGAAGTGTGGCTGCTCGGCTCCAGCGGCAACAGTGCGCTGCAAGCGGCACAGATGGGGATCGGTTACTCCTTCGCACAATTCTTCAACGGAGCGATGAGCATAGACATATTGGACCATTACCGAGATAACTTCCAACCATCCCCGTTCATGGAGGAGCCTGAAATTAACGTATCCTATATGGTGACAACAGCGGAAACAAAGGAAGAAGCGGAGTATGAAGCGCTGCCGCAGGATATTTTCCGGCTGATGATGAGCAAGGGCCGGATTACGCAGCTGATGACACCCGAAGAGGCTCAGAATGTATCTTTAACGGAAATTGACCGGATGGCGATCCAGGAAGGGCGCAAAATTCATCTGGTGGGAGCGGTAAAAGACATCGCGGCCCGCTTACAGGAAGAGCAAGCGCACTACGGATTCCAGGAAGCGATGATATGCAGCATTCCGCATTCGCAGGAAAAGCGGCTGGAGGTGTATCGCCTGCTCGCACGTGAACTGCTGTAAATCATGGTTTTGAGAGGGCAGGCGGAAGCCTGTCCTTTTTCGATTGACGAAAATATCGTATCCCTTAGATGCGTGTTGATGCTAGAATAGTAAAAAATCGTTTATACATAAAATCAGCAGTTAGGAGTAATTATGCCTTTTACATTCGCGCATTCCGTCATCACGATGCCGTGGTGGAAGAAGAAGTCGTTACCGGTGTCCGCACTCATTATCGGGTGCATGGCGCCGGATTTTGAATATTTCATCCGCTTTCGGGCGGCCGGCGTGTGGGGACATGAGGGTCCGGGTATTCTTTTATTCAATCTCCCCTTGATATTGCTGCTGTACGTTGTGTTTGAGAAGGTCATACGTCCGGTTCTGCACGTCTATTTACCTTCATGGTTCCCGTACCGCTGGCAGCGGGATGGCAAGCTTCCAGCCTCTCCAACTGGGTGGATGGCCGTAATCCTCTTAGGACTGGCAGGCGTTGGCACTCATCTGCTCTGGGATCAGTTCACGCACAAGGGAGCATGGATCGTCAATCAGATTCCGCTCCTCACGGAAATGCTGCATATCGGTACCGTACAAATTCCGGTGTATAAATTAGGCCAGCACGGCAGCACCCTATTAGGCTTGGTCCTGACCGCATGGTGGGTTCACCGTCATTTGTACGTATCGCCCACGAAAAGAGCCCATGCGAATCCGGTTAAAACCTTTTGGTGCGTATTCGTTGCGGTCTATATCCTCGTGATGTTCACAGCCATGATGACGGTTGCCGGAGGGGAGGGGCTGTCTTTTGTATTGCAGCTTGTCGTCCCGGCCATTAGCAGCTTTCTGATCGCACTGCTTGTAACTTGTCTCCTATTTTGGAATACGGCCAGGCGAAAATAACGAATCCAGCAAATTAACCAGAATTCATTGTGTAGGAGGGGGCCATTATGGTAACCATTGAGCAGTACACCCTTAAGGGGATCCATTTCTTAAATGAAGATGCACTTATGATTCATGAGCAGGCGGGATTGTATGGCGTGTTAGACGGGGTATCCTCCATAGTTCCTTACCTCAGCGACAAGAAGGAAACGGGAGGGTACCTTGCTGCTCAAGCAGTGAAGAACTATTTTGAATCATTGGATCAAGTGGAACAGCTTGCGGAGCATACTGCGGCAGCAAACGATAAGTTAAGAGAACTCATGCAGCAAGCCCATGTCGATATGGAGAAAAAAGACGGGCTCTGGGGAACGGCTCTTGCTCTCGTACGAATTCAGGAGGAACGCGTAGAATTTCTGCAGACCGGTGACTGCATGATCCTTGCCGTTTACCAGGACGGGGAGGTTCGGCCGTTAACCTGGAGACAAGTGGCTCATTTGGAAACTCCAGCCATCGCGAAATGGGAGGAAGGCGTGAATCAGGGACTGACCCGTCAACAAGAACTCCATGGCACGGTAATAGATATCATTAGGGAGAACCGCTTTAAGAGCAACGTGAATGGAGGCTACGGCGTCTTGAACGGGGAACCCCGTGCCGTTGATTTTCTCGAATACGGAAAAATCAATAGATCCCGATTAGCCCATCTAATTCTATTAACGGATGGTTTATTCTGGCCTGTGAACGATGTGCCGAGCGATCGACCCTATTGGGACTACATCGCGCAGCGTATACTCTTAAACGGCCTTGAACAGTATACGCATGAATTACAGGATATCGAAGAGGCTGACCCGGAGTGCTTAACCCATGCAAGATTCAAGAAATCCGATGACAAGACGGGCATGGTGCTTCATTTTAACGACCTATAGTTGGTCCATAAAGCATGCTCTTGCATTTATATTAAAAGAAACCCCGAAACACTGACATAAAGTCGTCAGTGTTTCGTTTTTATTATAAAGTAAAAACAGAAGAGCGAGGTAATATGAAATGCCTAACCATCAAGATGTAAGCGGGTATCCGCGTTCTGAAGCTTCCGTTCGTCCCTTCCACGTACACTTCCCTCAAAAGGATATCGACGATTTGCGGGCACGTATTGCGAATACGCGTTGGCCATCCCAGTTACCTGGAGGCGACTGGAAGCGAGGGATTCCGGTTGCGTATCTTAAGGAGCTCGCGGATTATTGGCTTAAGGAATATGACTGGCGCGAATATGAGCAGAAATTAAATGCGTTCCCGCAATTTATGACGGACATTGATGGACAGCCGATCCATTTTCTACACGTACGTTCCCCTGAGCCAGATGCCTTGCCATTGATCATGACGCACAGCTGGCCGAACACCGTTGCTGAATTCATGAATATCATCGGTCCTCTGAGCAATCCAAGTGCGTATGGAGAAGATCCGAAGATGGCATTTCATATCGTGGCACCTTCAATCCCCGGGTTTGCCTTTTCACCTTTTCCGCAAGGGGCCGATCAATCACCGTGGAGCATCAAACGTGTTGCCGGCATATGGGCCGAGTTGATGCACAGACTAGGGTATGATGTTTATGGTGCGCACGGTAACGATGCCGGTGCCTTAGTCTCTCCGGAGCTGGCTATCCTGGATGCTGAACACATGATCGGTGTACATATTACAGGAGGTCTGGGCATCCCCATGGGAGATCCGAGCGAACTGGAAGGAGCTAGTGAAGAAGAGCTAGCGGAAGTGACTCATTTGGCTGAGCTGTTTGCAGGAGGTAGTGGTTATGCCCCTTATCTGTCCAATCGGCCGCAGACGCTCAGTTACGGATTTCACGATTCCCCGGTCGCTGCGCTTGCATATCTTGCCGAGCGCTATAAGGAATTTGACGGATGGCCCAAAAACAAGGATGTTATCCCCCGGGAACCTATCCCTGCAGATTTGCTCCTTACAAACGCCACCATATATTGGTTGACGGAGACTGCAGCCTCCTCGTCTTGGACGTATTATGATGGGGCAGCCGGGATGCCGACAGATCAAACAAAGGTACCGACAGGGGTTTCCCACGGAGGAGGTTCAATCTTCCGGCGCATTGCCGAAGCCAAAAACAATATCGTGCATTGGTCGAATCTGGAAAGCGGCAGCCATATGGTTGCCATGTCCGATCCGGAGTCACTCGTTAAGGATATAAGAGCGTTTTTCAGCATGCTTCACCGCCAATCATAACGGTTTACAAGCATCCTCTATCATCCATACGCTTTAATAAGCGTGCTTTGCCTAACAACATTTTCATGTCCGAATCATATTTTATGGTAACGGCATGAAAGCGGGAGGTATGCAGTATGGGCCGAGGAGTGCAACGCAAACGAAGACAGCAAGGAAAATCCAACAAAGCTACGGTTAAACAATTGGCGTTTATCGCAGCCATATTGGTATTAATCGCCTCAGCCATAGGCCTCTACGTTGCTTATGATGACTTGTTTGAGGATGAAGGTGTGGAAATTATCGTGTAGCCAATCGCGTAGGAACAATTTTTTAAACAACGTTAATTTCATCTTTATCATATATGACATAGAAATACTATCTGCTTCAAACCAAAGGCAGCCGTTCTTGTTTCCAAGAACCGGCTGCCTTAATTATGGGTTCATTTAACCGGCAGATCGTCAGGAGTCAGCCTCTATTTTGGTCGTAGGCGCAGTGGGGCCATCTTGATGGGGGAGCAGTTTCATGCCGGTATGATCCAGATGGACTTCGACATGTACCGTTTCCAAAGAACCTGCATCCATCGATGGGAGAGACGACTGATGAATTTTTTTCCAAAGTCGGGTGTCTTTCTTAAACAACACGTGCTCCAAGCTGTACAGATCTGTTTTTGAAGCAATTCCATTCTTAAACGTAGATATAATCTCCTCCCGTACTTCCGCGGCCGCCCTTTTTTCCATTTCGGTCTTATTCATGTCGTCGAGCGCTTCTACCACGTTACCATTTAACTTCACGTTGATGCGGAATTGAGGCATTCCGTTGACAATGTTCATTTTCTTGCGAATTTTAGGATTCGACAAAACGACGATCCCTGCGTACTCACCGCTCTTATTTGTAATCATGACGTGGGAGCGTTTCGTATCGGTTTCCATCCAGCGTAGACCGGTGAGCTTGTCGCTGGTAAAAAAACCTTTCGATACGACCTCGGATATAGCGTATACTCCGTTAATCACAAGTTTCGGATTTTCTTTTTGTTTCAGGCTCCAGGTCCCTTTATCGATCGATAGATTAGGAAGGAGTACCGTGCTGGCCGGTTCGGTGATCAGCGCCATGAAATCAAAATATCGAATCGGTACGATATAGGATTTCTGTCTATACTCTTCCGAAGGTTCATGAGCTAACGTATTTAACGGGGAGAGATTGAAGAAAGCAGGAACATTAAATAATTGTTCGATGGAGTCTTTTGTTCCAAATACCCAGGGCGTCATACGAATTTCCTGATATCGGCCGATCGTATCCAATTTGGTTAGAACTTTCGATTTCAAGACGGTGTCACTGATGATAATACAAGAGATATGGCTCCAGCTTGTACGCATCTGCGCTGAATCATAGATGGCATTGACCGCCATGTCAAAGGTTTTGCCCCTAGTTTTGGAAGTCCATACTTGCGGTGGCTTTTCCGACTTTCCCGTTTCGCTTTTGGCTACGGACGTAAAATCCATCATCTGGGTGTAAACAACAAAATCACCGTCTTCTTGATCGATGCCGATGGCGGTGATGTAATTCATGTCTTGTATCTCCTTGATGTCCCAGCAGCCCGTTAACATATTGAGCATAACCGTTAACCATATTAATTTTAGGATATTGATCCAGTTTTTCATCTCACGTAGGTTCCCTTTCTTCAGAAGTGTTATCAATATTGTTCAGCATTTCCGGTCGTTTTTTGTTGAAAGCCCACGGTTTTTTCAAGAGGGAATTCATCAAATCCTTGAAGGTCAGCGGCGATAGAGGTGCAAGATACGGAAGTCCGAAGGATTCCAATACGGAGAGGTATGCAAGGAGACTGAACAGTCCAATAAAGAATCCGAGCATGCCGAGCAAGGAAGACCATATCAGCACATACAGCCGAATAATGCTGACCGTTCCGCTCAGCGTCTGATTGACCAAAGTAAAGGTTGCAACTGCCGTCGTCGCGGAGACTACGAGCATGGTCGGCGATGTCAGACCCGCACGTATGGCAGCATCCCCGATAATGAGACCTCCTAATACTGCAATGGTTTGACCAACGGCTTTAGGCAGCCTGACCCCGGCTTCCCTAAATAATTCGAACATGCCCAGCATCAATAAGATTTCCATCGGACCGGACAATGGGAGCCCGAAACGGGAAACGGTAACGGTTGCCAGCAGCAGAAATGGGAGCTGATCCATGTTGTAGCTTGTCAGCGCAACCCAAAATCCCGGCAGCATAATGGCGAGAGATAAGCCTAATAACCTTAGAAGCCGTTCAAATACCACAAAGTGGTAAGGAAAATAGGAGTCTTCCGGCGATTTTAACAACTCCAGCAAGTTGCAAGGCGCAATCAATGCCATCGGCGACCCGTCCACAAGGATGACAAAACGACCTCTAAGCAAGCATTCCACGACAAAATCCGGCCTTCCAATGTAATCCATGAGCGGAAACAGGGAGAGGGTCGAATCGGAAAGTGCCTCCTCCAGCTGACCGCTGGTTACTAGCGCATCGACTTGGATGCCTTTTAAGCGCATTTTTGCCTCGTTGATGACTTCGGGTCGTATGATATCGGAAATATACAGAAGGGCTACCCGGGTCTGGCTGCGATCGCCGATCATCATTTGCTCATTGTGGAGCGTAGCCGTTCGCAATCTTTTTCGTACGAGTGCCACATTCATGTATATATCTTCCGTAAATGCATCTCGAGCCCCTTTAATGGAGACCTCCGTATTGGACTCTTCTGGTTGTCTATTGGGAAGCGAGGCGATATCGATGGAATAAAAGCATTTCTCTCGTGAAAAAAATAGGATCATACGTCCCGCGAACAGGAGCTTAACGACATCGGCAGGCTGCTTCAATTTGCTCCATTCCATCGATTTATCCAGTTCTCTGGCTAAAGGCTCCCAATCCCTGAAGTGTTCCAGTTTTTCTTCCAGATCCGGCAGCACATATTGGGTCATCACCATGGCATCAACCATTCCTTCGCTATACAGCAGCACTACGGGGATAGCATCTTCATGCTTTCCCGGGAAAGATTTGATGATGACATCCGCGGAATTGGCAAACATGGATCGCAGGGCTTCCTCATCCAAAGCGTCGGATGCGGGCTCACGGTCCACGTCGAACGGGGGTTGTTTCTTTTTTCGGCGGAACATGCTATTTCGAGTTCTGTAGTTTGACATCTTCTACCCACCTTTGGTATTTGCTCGAAATGTGACAGCAATGGCAATCAACAGCGTCAGTGCGGAGAGGAAGACCAGATAGGACGGCGAATATTTGCCCAACACGAATAATTCGATTTGCCGATCGATAACCGGGATCAACGAGATGATAGATATGGCAACACCCATCCCTAACACATACCACAAGCGCCGTTTGGGTTTTTTAAAGGGAATACCGTCCGCCATGATAAACAGGAACAGCGAAATACGGATTAATGTCCCCGATATCCATTGGTACAAAGCCAGAAAATCGACATGGGTTATATATTTCGTAATGGTGACCAGCATCCACTGCTCGTAGGCAGGATAGCGGGATTCCATCGCGGGAATTGGCCCGAATGCGGCGATAGCTCCCATCAACGGTCCGAGGGTGAGCCCTCCCAGCAAAATAGACAATATGACGATCGAGAGATATTTCATTCTTCGTTTCATGTGATGCTGAAGATAGATCAGCACAATCATCTCCATGAATCCGCCGCCGGCCACGAGCATGCTCTTGAGCATGGGCGTATAACCTTCCAGGAATAGGGGGGTCAACAATGAATAGTCCTTATATTCCAGATTCGACAAGGCCACAAAATGCCCCAATACCCATACAATCGGAAGCAGGATTCCGGAGATGATGGCGATCGAGCGAATACCGTTGTTCGCTACATAAACGCACAGCAGCATAATGGTGAGCGAAATGACGGTTTTGGGCGTTGACGGCAGATAGGTGACCCGAATCCATGTCGTCGTTTCTCTTATGATGACCATGGTCATCCAGAAAAAATAGAGCGTTGTTATGCTAACGAAGATCCAGCCAATCACGGGCCCGAAGCTGTCTTTGAACCATGCGAAAATGGATTGTTGACGGGTCCGCTTCATAATGAAAAACAAGATGTACACCCAGCCAATATGCAGGATTATAGTTAGCAGTGTGCCCATCCATGCGTCCCGGCCCGCTTTCTGCAGAAGAAGCGGGATCAGGACAACGTGATTGGTGATGCCCAGGGACAGCAGCATGATGAAGTAAACGTCGAGCAGGGAAATCTTTTTAGTAGCGGCCATAATACTAATCTCCATATGAGGGAATACATGCTAATTCGATACAGTGAGTATTCACCATTTGCCGTATTTTATGTATGGAGCGAGGAAGCACAGCCGTAATATGCATGCGAATCGTATGGGGGAGAGGATCTTATCACCATGTGATTGTCGACTGCAATAGAGTAGGGAAGCGAATCGGACATCAGATCGGCTGTCGAAACGATGTGGTTTTTGCGATTACCCAAGAAATAATTTATCCTATTTCCAGGCTCCGAGCAGGAAAGGCATCATTTTTTCCTTTTAAGAGGTGAAGAGATGAAATGGTGCGGGGAGAGACAGAGTACTTTCTGAAGGCAGTAGGATATTATAGGAGGCACAGCTCAGATTGCATGAAAGACAAATGGACTCATTAATTAACAACATTAATTAATCAATTAATTCATGGAATTAATTATATTTAATTAATGATATTAACTATATATAGTGAATGCTGTGAAATATATCGACAGACCCGGGGAGAAGCGATAATAAAACAGGCAGCTCAGACCCCATTGGATGGGGCCTGAGCTGCCTTAAGAAATAGGCGGTTGTTTAACCAGAAATCATTATTTCTTGCTTGCCGGCAAGCCGTAGCTTTCACGGATCAAAGAGAAATAGTGATCGGCGCGTACAACTTTGAAGTCTGCTCCAAGCTGTTCGGTTAGAGCCAGCGCATCCGATGGAGTCATACTCCAGGCAAGCATGCCGAGGGAAACGAAGAGCGGTGACTTGCCGTCCCAATTCGCTTTGGCCTCATTCAGGACCTGCAATCCGTCCTGCACGGTGCTGATCCCGCGGATCGTTGACACGGGCAGGCTGTCGCCAACGATTTCAACCCCGTATCTGTCTTCATAGCTAATAAATAAACCGGGTACGTTATATTCCTCCTCATATGCTTTTGCTTTAAACGGAGATAACGGCACATTCTGACTGTCGACTCGATTCAGAACATAAGGAATCGTCATTCCCGTCTTTTTCAGGTATTTCTCGGTAGACCGCAAGAACTGCTGAAAGCTTGCATCCGGCCAAGGGCTTGGGTAAAAATATCCTGCACCGGACGGCCCGGCAATCAGCAAATCGTTCTCTGTTGCCGAGTTGAGATAATAATTCAATATCGCTGGAGCACCTTCATAGAGCAGCGGGCTGGAGGTCCAGTTGATCGGAACTTTGCCGCGAGCCGGGTCATCCCACATGACGCGCATGCGATGCTGATTGTATTGGAAGTTGTCGCCTTCCGTAAAAGTATACGTTACGTAAATCTTGTTCTCCAGGTCCGGCTGTGGAGGTGTTTTCGCCAGTTTGAAATTCGGCTTGGTTCCCGAAAAGACGGTCAGATTGCTGAACCAGTCGGCCGCCAGAACATAAACGCCATAACGGGAAGCGATCTCGACGGAACTGAACTCGCCTTCCACATCGTTGCTGAACCAGCCGAGATACGGGGTTCCCGGCTTCACATCAGACAGGATTTTTTCGAACAGCGCTTTTTGCTCAGGCACATTGGAATCCAGCCAGAAGACCATCGCTTTGTTGGCTACGGCGTAATCTCTTAAGTAACCATAAGGTTCCTGCTGCTCAGCGGATAGCGGACGGATATTTCCAGCTGAAACCTTATACTGGTTCCACATATCCACTTCGGCGGTCAGGTTCTTGGTTCCGGCAGGAGGGGTGAATTCGTACACAAAATAACTGCCGTTATCGGCGAAGCGGTGACCGCCCTGTCCTTCACTGAACTTGGAATTTTGCCGATCATATAGATAGGTCTCTTCTTCCGGTGTACCTGCGATGAAACTCGCAATCACGTTGCCGTCGGCCTTAACCGTTACTTCGTGTACGGCAGGGCCCCAGCCATCTTGGGTGAAAGCATCGTCGAACCGAAGATATACCTCTGATTTTCCCAAGAGGGAGGATAAATCAAGCTGGTAAGCATCACGATTGCTTGCATCGCGAATCTGCTCCTTCTCCTCTGCAATCGTCACGAACGATTCCGGCAGACCCGAAGGAATTCGGATCGCCGTATCCGGATCCAGTCCGACTAACATCTGATGATTCGTCTGTTTCCACAGATTCTCGTACTGCCAGGTGTAAGCTTCGAGCCGGTTATCGAATTTGCCGCGCAGATCGTCCAGCGTCTTCAAGTTATAAGGGGCTTTGGACAATTTGGCGGCCAGCTCCGGGCTGGCAACGACAGCCTTTTTCAGTCCTGCGAGGGTGGTGGCGACATTAATCGTGTCGGGAACTTCCGGATCATAAACAATCATGCCTTTGGCTTCGCCTTGATAAGCAGCGAATACGTCCCAATAATCTTCATGAAGCGTATAAGGCACGTTTATATCTTCAAGCCAGGTCATTTTCCCTTCTTCCTGGGACTCAATCAAATAGATTCGGGGCTGTTCCCTGTTAACGATTCCCTGCAAGGTCCCTAACAGCAATTTAATGTCACCTGGAGCATCATAAATATCTGCGGCATCCAAATGCTTCGGTTTCTTGAAACTTGGCAGCTCGCGGTTATTGGAGCCGTCGGGTTTGGCTGGCCGTGCATCCGTTCCCGAAGCATAAGCTGCGCCGCCGCTTAATGAAAAAGCACAAAGGATGGCTAAACAGAGAATCGTGAATCTACGGGCCATGGCGAATTCACTCCTTGTTATGTTCTGTTGTCAACTGGAAGCGCGTGCTAATCCGTAAACATCCAACCTCCTTTTTTCGGTACCATACCGTGCAGCACACTGCTTACCAACACATATTTAATATATTCAAATATCCCTTTACAAGAGGTTCGACAAAACTTCCTATAATTCTTGCAAATCAGGCATGTTAAACGCTATCGCATCAAGGGTGTTGTCGTCACAGTCGTTGTCAGCTCATGCTTGTTTATTGCGCTTGTATGTGTAAGGATATATTATATATTTCAAATATCATGAATGAATTGGTGATGTGATTAGAATGAGTACAAATGATCGAATTCCGTTGTATCAGCAAATCCAGGACTATATCCGACACGTCATAGCATCAGAAAATATGAAGCCCGGTGATCGCATTCCGACAGAGAAGGAGCTGATGGACCAGTTTCATGTCAGCAAGATCACGGTTGCCAATGCACTGACGGGATTAGCGAATGAGAAATTGATTGCCCGCGTGCCGGGCAAAGGAAGTTTTGTTGCAGAAGAGGCGGACTTCTTACCCGGAGCGCAGCCGTCGGCTTCGTCACACAAGGGAAGAGAGAGGACGCTGGCAACGGGCATGATTGGCGTGATTATGCCCACCATTCATGATTACTTTGCCATGAGACTCATTGAGGGGATCGAGCAGGCTCTGAGTGACGAAGGTTACCGCAGCATGATCATGCTGACCGACGGCAAACTCGACAAGGAAAAAGACGCCATCAAGGATCTGAAGGCTCTCGGAGCCGAAGGCCTGCTGATTTTCCCGATCGACGAGGAGAACTACAACGAGGAGATACTGGGCATGAAGCTGTCCGGTTTTCCTTTTGTGTTGATCGACCGCTATTTGCCTGGTGTCGAGACCCATTATATTGCCGCCGATGGAAGGCGGGGCACCAGGCTCGCCGTTGAGCATTTATGGGAGCTTGGGCACCGGGATATCGCCATCTGCTCGGATTCTCCACTTCAGACCGTTACGGTTCAGGAGCGGATCGAAGGGTATATCGATGCATTGAAGGACAAAGGCGCGCTCATCAATCCGGCGCATATGATTACGGATTTCAAACCGCTGAACGTGCTTAAGGATGCGGAAGCCCACCCGTTATACCGTTACATCCGAAATCGCATGGTAACCGCCTATATTTCGCTTAACGGGAGACTGGGCGTGCAGATCTATCAGATGGCAAAGCAAGCGGGGCTCAAGGTGCCTGAGGACGTATCGATCGTCAGCTTTGACGATCCGACTTCCATCGTGGAGGAATTCAGCATTTTTACCCATGTCAAGCAGTTTGAGCGGGATATGGGATATCAAGCCGCCGGAAAGCTTCTGGAAGTGCTGCGCGGCTCAGGTGAAGCCAAGAGTTACAGCAAATTGCTGATTGAGCCCGAGCTTGTGATCCGCCAAACTTCCGGCCAAGTTCCACGAACTTAAAATACACGCCAAGAATAAGCCTTTTCCGTCATTCAACGGAGAAGGCTTTTTTGGTTTGTCCAAAAAACATATTGAATATATTTATATTATATATTATATTCTAGAAAATGATGGAGCTTCTTGATGTGCAAGTACATGTAACTTGAGCAGGGAGGTATAAAAAACGTGCCGAGAGATCGCAGGGAAGAACGAACCGGGTTTCAAGAGTCTGCGCCGTATCACCCCGACTATGATCTTCAGACAGACTTCGTGATGGTTTACGGGATTGACGAAACCATGCCTGAGCGGATTCGGAAATGGAAAGAGAAAGGTTACGTCGTCCATCTCATGACCGGAGTCGCATGGGGGCAATACAACAGCTACCTGGATGGGGAGGTAGACGGCGCAGCCCATTGGGATGAAGCCCAGATGGATCGCCATGGGGAAATGATCCTGCATGGCAAGCAACCGGTCATTCCTTACATGGTGCCTACGATTTCCTTTGGCCGCTTTATCGCGGACCGAATACGCATCGCGGTGGATGCGGGCGTGGAGGCCATTCATCTGGAAGAGCCAGAATTTTGGGTGAACGGAGGTTATTCGGAAGCGTTCAAGCGGGAATGGCAGCTGTATTACAAGGAGCCATGGATTCCGCCACATGCTTCACCGGACGCACAATACCGGGCTTCCAAATTGAAAGCGTATTTATATGCTCGCGTGCTCGACCGGTTATGCGCAGAGATGAAGGATTACGCGTTAAAGCGCTATGATCGGATTCTTCGCTTTTATGTTCCGACCCATAGTCTGATCAACTATACCCAATGGCGGATCGTCAGTCCGCAATCGGCGCTCGTGGAGCTACCGTCCATAGACGGGTACATTGCTCAGATCTGGACGGGGACCTCCCGGACGCCGAATGTATATGAAGGGCTGCGCAAGGAACGTACGTTTGAAACCGCTTACCTCGAATACGGCGTGATGCAGGAGCTGGTTCGGGGAACGGACAGACGCATGTGGTTCCTGCATGATCCGATCGAAGACAATCCGAACCACACGTGGGCGGATTACAAGCAGAACTATCTAAAAACCGTGGTCGCTTCATTGCTGCATCCCGGGGTCTCCCATTATGAAGTCTCGCCATGGCCGCGGCGAATCTTTAAAGGGACTTACCCTTCCGAGGACGGCTCTGGCAAAGAGTCCATCCCGTCCGACTATGCAACGACGCTGATCCAGGTCATGCATACGCTCGGCAATATGGACCAGAAAGTGAACGAACCGGAGGAAGACGCCTTGCAAGTCGGCGTTCTCATCGCAGACTCGGCCATGTTTCAACGAATGAAGCCTGAGCCGGAGGCGCCAGATGCCGGGAAATATGACGGCACGGACCCCGAAGGATTTCAGGAATCGGGGGACACGGAGCTTCTCGATTTCTCTCCTTTTTACGGTCTGTCGCTGCCGCTGTTGAAGCATGGCATCCCGGTGCGCCCGCTTCAGCTTGATAACGTAAGGCGATATCCGGGTTATTTGGCTCCTTACCGCGTCCTCGTATTGAGCTATGAATTCTTCAAGCCGGAATATCCAGACCTTCATAATGCTCTCGCGCAGTGGGTGCGGGACGGCGGCGCCCTAATCTATGTCGGCGATGACAGCGACCCGTACCATAAAGTACGCGCTTGGTGGAACAAGGAGCTCGGGGGCGGATCATTCAGCTCGAAGTATAATTCCCCGCGGGAGCATCTGTTTGAGCAGCTTGACCTGAAGGAAGCAGCGGAAGGTATCCATCAGGCAGGAAAAGGCGTCGTATGCTGGCTGAATCAGCATCCGGCCGACCTGACCTTGTCGAAGGAAGGGGCAGACCGGCTGCGCCGCTCCGTTCAGGCCACGATGGAGGCACTTCTCGGCACGGAATCGCGGTGGCATTCCAAGCATTATTTCAAGCTGTTGCGCGGTCCTTATATCATCGCTTCGGTTCTGGAGGAGTCGGTCACCGATGAAGAACTGACGATCTCAGGTCCTGTCGTGGACTTGTTCGATTCGAAACTCTCCGTCCATGATCAGATTACGATAAGCCCCGGGAAACAAGCGCTTCTCTATGATGTTGAAGCCGGACGTCCTTCCGGAGGCAAGGTTTCCGTCATCGCAGCCTCTTCCAGAATCGAGGAGCTTGAACAATCGGACGCCGGGTTCCGATTCACGGCCAAGGGACCGGCCAATATGCAGGCCAGCGCGAGGCTGTATTGTCCGACCGAGCCGGCATCCGTTCAGTACGTCATCGGGAATCAAACGATGCCTGCCGTCTGGGTATGGGATACGGAGTCGTTAACCGTCCTGCTGCAGTACGAACATGGCGCCGCGAACCAGGCCGTGATTCAGGTTGATTGGAATACCCAATCCGTGCCGGAACCTGCAGCCGACTGAGGCAATAGAGAGGAGCGAATCATCATGCCATACGAACCTATAAGGCCTGAGCCGTTAAAACAAATGCTAAACAAACTCCGGGAAGCCATATATGAGCCGGTTGCCGAGTTGGACGTGACGGCATGGGTTACGCCTGAGCCTGTATCGTACATGGATCGCAAGACAGGAACGAAAATGACGCTTGTCCATGGCCAGCGATGGGGCAGCTTGTGGGACTGTGCCTGGTTCCGTTTTGCCGGCAGCGTTCCGGAGCATAGCCGGAAGGAGGACCTCGTCCTCCTGCTGGACATCAACGGCGAGTTGTGTTTGGCGGATCCGAACGGATCGCCAGTACAGGGATTGACCACCGTGAATTCGGAATTCGATTTTTCCTTAGGGCTCCCCGGCAAGCGTGTCGTCCGGCTTCATGACATGTTCTTGACCGGATCCGATATTGAAGTATGGGCCGATGCGGGCAATAACGATCTCTTTGGCAAATACCAGGGAGGAACTTTGAAAGAAGCTGTCATCGCCATCTGCCGGGAAGATATCCGGAGCCTATATTACGATGTCGAGGTACTCTTGGAAGCTGCCGAGCACCTCCCGACGGGATCCGCGCGCAAAGAGAGAATCTATCAGGCGCTGTATGACGTTTCGCTGCGGCTCACGGATTTCTCGCCGGAGCGCATCGCGAAGGCGAAGAAGAAGCTGGCTGAACCATTGAGCCTGAAGGGCGGCGATCCTGTCTTAACAATCAGCGCCGTGGGTCACGCGCATATCGATTTGGCCTGGCTGTGGCCGATCCGCGAAACGATCCGGAAAGGCGCCAGAACGTTCTCGACCGTGCTTCGCATGATGGAACGCTACCCGGACTACGTGTTCGGCGCAAGCCAGCCCCAGCTATATGATTGGATGAAGCAGCATTATCCGGCACTGTATGAACAGATCAAGGAACGGGTGCGTGAAGGAAGATGGGAACCGCAGGGAGCCATGTGGGTAGAATCGGATACCAATGTGCCGGGCGGGGAATCACTGGTTCGTCAGATCTTGTACGGCAAGCGATATTTTCAACAAGAATTCGGGTTGGAGATGAAATCGCTCTGGATGCCGGACGTGTTCGGTTACTCCGCCAGCCTGCCGCAGCTGCTCAAGAAGTCCGGCGTGGATTACATGATGACCCAGAAGCTCTCTTGGAGCGAGTACAATCGGCACCCTCACCATTCCTTCCTCTGGGAAGGCATCGACGGCTCCGCCGTTCTGACCCATATGCCTCCTGAAGATACGTACAACAGTCCGGCAGCCCCACGTTCCATCGCCAAGGCAGAGCGGGAGTATTTGGATAAGAACGTATCCGGCCATGCCTTGATGCTCTTCGGCATTGGAGACGGCGGCGGAGGTCCGGGCGAAGAGCATTTGGAACGGCTGGCTCGCGAGAAAAACCTGCTCGGTTTGTCTCCCGTCCAGCAAGAGCCTTCGTGGAAGTTCTTCGAACGGTTGAATGAAGAGCGGGAGTCGTTCCAGACATGGCGCGGGGAGCTCTACCTGGAGAAGCATCAAGGAACCTTGACCAGTCAGGCGCGGAGCAAGCGTTACAACCGGAAGATGGAGAAAGCGCTGCGCGAGCTGGAGTTTGCTTCCGTGCTGGCAGCCCGGCTGGGGCGGGCTTATCCATCCGAGACGCTGGAGACGATCTGGAAGGAAGTCCTCCTGTATCAGTTCCACGATATTCTTCCGGGATCTTCGATCAAGCGGGTATACGATGAATCGCTGGTGCGGTATGAAGAGCTGCTTGGGCATACGGAGACCATGATTGCCGATACCTACAGCTATTTAGCTAATCATATAGCACACAATGAAACGGCTTCCGCGCAAACCGTCATCTTCAATTCGCTGCCTTGGGAGCGACGAGAGTGGCTGCGCATGAACGGACGCTGGCATCACGTGCAGGTTCCATCGATGGGATACGCCGTTTTATCGAATGACGCCGGCCTGGAAACGGAAGAAGAAGCCGCATCCTCCTCAGAAATCTTGACTAAAACGCCAGGGGCGGACGCAGACGCTGCGGCTGAAGGACGAAGCCTGGAGAACGACAAGGTCATCGTGACATTCGACCCGAACGGAGCAATTCTATCGGTTCTGGATATAGCGGATAACCGCGAAGTCATCCAGCAGGGACGATTAGGCAACGATCTTCGCGTATATCATGACGTCGGGGACGCATGGGATTTCCGCCATGACTATGCGGCGAATCCGGGTACACCGTTACACCTGCTGAGCATGCGGGAGCTTCGGGACGGTCCGAGAATCGGGCTTGTCTTCGAGTACGGTTACGGGGAGTCCTCGCTGACCCAGACCGTCGTGCTAACGGCGGGCAGCCGGCGAATCGATTTCGAGACGGACGTCGATTGGAGGGAGAACGGCAAGATGTTAAGAACGTCGTTCCCCGTGAATGTACGCACGGACCAGGTTCACTGCGAAATCCAGTTCGGCAGCCTGAGCAGACCGACCCACCGCAATACGTTGTGGGATTTTGCGAAGGATGAGATCTGCGCACATCAATGGGTGGACTTATCGGAGCCGGATTACGGCGTCGCGCTGCTCAATGATTGCAAGTATGGCCATCGCGCCATCGATAACGTGCTGGATCTCCATCTGCTCCGCAGCAGCTCTTATCCCGATCCGGAGGCAGATCGCGCGGAGCATCGTTTCACGTATTCGTTGTATCCGCACCAAGGGAATCATGTGCAAGCCGAAATCTACCGAAGAGGCCATGAACTGAACGTCCCGCTTCGCACGATGTCCTTGCCTGAGGTATCGGATCAGGTGACAACAAAGCTGCCTCCATCACAATCGTTTATCTGGCCTGATCATCCGCACATCATGGTAGAGTCCGTCAAAAAAGCCGAGGATGGCGACGATGTCATCGTTCGTCTGTATGAAGCTTCAGGAACGCACGCGAACACGTCGCTTCGGCTTGGGTTTGAAGCCGCCGAGGCCTGGATCGCTGATCTGATGGAAAACTGCCTTACGCAGCTGCCGATGAACGATCCGTCCGAGGTCACGCTATCGTTCACGCCGTTTGAAATCATCACGCTGCGCCTGAATGTACCAGAACTATAGAGGACGGGGCGGCATCGCCGCCCCATGTTAGAAAGGAGAGGTGGGAATGTGAACAAGTCACGTTGGACAAGCAACCGAATATTCAAACGAATTTGGCAGCACAAGCTCTTTTACTTGTTCATGCTGCCCGGCATCGTCTGGTTTTTTCTATTTTCCTATGTGCCCTTATACGGAATTCAAGTTGCCTTCAGGGACTACACCTTCATAGGCGGATTTACAGGCAGCCCTTGGGCCGGGTTCAAGTACTTCGAACAATTCTTCAATTATTATCAGTCCGGGGACATCATCCGCAACACGGTCATCATCAGCCTCATGAAGCTGCTGATCGGATTTCCGATGCCGATCATTCTTGCGCTCCTGCTGAATGAAGTGCGGAAGATGAAATTCAAGAAGACGATTCAGACCCTGTCTTACTTGCCTTATTTCGTTTCCTGGATCGTGGTCGTCACCTTGATGCAGCGGCTGCTGACCCCATACGGCGGTCCGGTCAATGACCTCTTGGGGTCATTCGGGGCCGAATCGATCCAGTTCCTAAACAATCCAACCTGGTTCTACCAGATGATTGTAGGTTCCGATATCTGGAAGAACATCGGCTGGAATTCGATTATCTTTATGGCCGCCATTGCGGGCATCGACCAGCAGCTTTACGAAGCTGCCAAGATGGATGGCGCGGGGCGCTTCAAGCAGATGTGGCACGTGACGCTTCCAGGTATCCGCAATGTGGCCATCATCTTGTTCATTCTCGCGGTGGGCAATCTGATGAGCGCGGGGTATGAACAGCTCCTGCTCCTGAACGGACCGGCGACTGCCAGCATGGGCAGCGTTCTGGACGTGCACGCCATCAATTCCGGTATCCGGGAAGGACGCCTCAGCTATGCCGCGGCCGTCGGGCTATTCCAAAGCATCATCGGGCTCATCCTGGTTCTGACGGTCAATCGGATCGCCCGCAAAGTCAGCGATGTATCCCTGTTCTAAGGAGGTGACGTAATGAATCGAAAGTGGTCTTTCTTCTCGGTGTTTAACTACACGTTTCTCGCTTTGATCGGCTTCTCCATGATCTACCCGTTCATTTACATTTTGGCATATTCCTTGAATGACGGGAAAGATTCGATGATGGGGGCCATCTATTTCCTTCCCCGTAAATTCACGCTGGAGAATTATGCTCAGGTGTTCGATAACGCCCGCATATGGAAGGCATACCAAATTACGCTTATGCGCACCGTGCTCGGAACCTTCCTGCATGTGGTGCTGTGTACGCTCATGGCCTATGCGCTTTCCAAGAAGACGCTGCCCGGCCGTTCCTTTTTCACTTTCTACATCTTTTTGCCGACGATTTTCAGCGCCGGGTTCATCCCGTTCTTCATTACGCTGCAGAAGCTGCATCTGATCAACACCTTCTGGGTGTACGTGCTGCCGATGCTGTTCAATTTCATGCACATCGTGATCATCCGCACGTTCCTGCAAGGCATACCCGAGGAGCTGGAGGAATCCGCCCGCATTGACGGTTACGGCGATTTTCAAATCTTCGCTCGGATCATTCTGCCGCTCTCGGGACCGGTGCTGGCAACCATCTCCCTCTTCATCGGGGTGGCCCATTGGAATGATTGGTTCTCGGGCGCATACTACGTATCCAACAAAGACTTGATCCCGGTGCAGACCTTATTGCAAGAAATGCTGACCGAAGCAGAAGCATTATCCAATTCGATGCAGCGCGCAGCGCAGCAAGGTGGTCAGACGGTGGGCGGAACCAGCGGGGCAGGCGCGACGCCCGAATCGCTTCGCATGGCCTTGCTTGTCATCACGGTCTTCCCGATCCTGTGCATTTATCCGTTCCTGCAGCGATATTTCGTAAAGGGGGTTATGATCGGTTCGGTTAAAGGTTAGGTCATCCTGACCCGGAATTTGTCAAAAGGTTTACCAAGATCATTGATATCCATATTCCAGGAGGCGATTGGTTTGAAGAGGATTTGGTCGAAAGGCGTATCCGCATTGCTCGTGTCCATCATGGTTGGAGGTTTGCTGATCAGCTGCACGAATTCATCAGGGAACGGAGATAACGGGGAAGGCGCAGAAGGAGAGAATTCATACAAACTCAAAATATTGCACAATTGGAACGGCTCAAACGGTTCCGATGCCATCACGCCGGTGGAGGAAGTCATCAAAGAGAAGACGGGCGTTACGCTGGAGTGGGAATATACCAAGGGCAGCGAGACGGAGAAGGTCAATCAGATCTTCGCGACCCAGGATCTGCCCGATATCTATACCGGACCTGCCTGGGGCGGGGAGCTGGACGGGATCATCAAGGCGGCCAAAGAAGGACAATTGGTCGATATCTCCGACAAATTGAAGGATTATCCGAACTTGTCCAAATCCATCGCGGAAGAAAATGTGCCGCCGGCATTGTATGAAAAAGCGATTAACGCTTACGACGGCAAAAAGTATCTGCTGCTGCAAAATCAGCCGGCGACCAACGAAGACGGGATGGACTGGCTCTACGGCTTCTATGTGCGCAAAGACATCGCCGAGAAGGTTGGCGTAGATCCGCAATCCGTCGTGACGAAGGACGATTTCTATAATTTCCTCAAAAAAATCAAGGATGCCAATCTGCAGGAGAACGGCCAGCCGGTCTTTCCGCTGGGCGGTTTCAGCAACGGCTGGGCCGTCGGCATCGGCAACACCATGTTTTATTCCGGAGCGAGTTACGTCGACAAAGGCGACGGCACGCTTGAGCATAACTTCTTCACGAAGGGCTACGAAGAATATACGCTGTTCTACCGGAAATTGGTTGAAGAGGGGCTGATGGATCCTGAAGCCTTCACCCAGACGGACCCGATCGCCAAGGAAAAAATCAATCAAGGCCGCATCGCCATCCTGGCCGCGCACTATCCGGCGATCCTGGATGCTTCCAAGGAGTATGTCTCTTCGCATCCGGGCAGCGACTACATTCCGCTCGGCCCTCTGGAGCGCGCTGACGTTGAACCGGACAGGCCCGTGGATCTCGGAATTCAGGGCAACAACGTGACGGCGATCACCAAGAACTGTAAAGGGGCTTGCGTCGATGCTGCGCTGAAATTCCTGGATTTCATGGCTTCCGATGAAGGCTTCATGCTGGCTAGGTACGGGGTGCAGGGGGTTCACTGGGACATGAAGGACGGCAAGCCTGTTGCGAATCAGGAATGGTTTGACAAATTCAGCACGGATACCAACATGAAGCTGCGCAAGAATGAAGGCATCAGTATCGGCCTGGAATCGCTGACAGGGCTTGACCGCATCAATTCCGCTGCGGGAGGAGACATCTGGGCGGAACAAGAAAGGCTGGACGCGATGGAGAATGCTCGCAAAATCCTTCGTCCGAACGGCATTCAGGTCATTACGGCGTACAACCCCGGCGATGTCATCACCAAAGCGCCGGAATGGGAAATGCTGAAGCCTTCGATGGATCGGATGGGCGATGCGTGGAAGGAAGCGGTTTTTGGCAAATCGGATGAAGCCGCCATGAGCATTATCAACGAACTGCGGGAACAGCTCCGAAAGACCGGATACGATAAGGCGATGCAGTTCACGAACGAAAATCTGAAAGGGAAAGACGTCGTGACCGTTCAAATGCCGAACTAATCATATCCATGTTAAAGGGAGCCCGTTAATTAGGAAGGCTTCGCATGACCTTGTCATCCAAGGGGGCGAAGCCTTCGCTATTTTTCGAATCTATATTTCCAAACCGCAAGGAGATTCAGGCAGCTTGAAGAATAAAGAAAACATGAAGGAGTTGACGTTAGATGACAACGAATTTCAGACCTCCATCCGTGCCGCTGGTTACCGTAGATCCTTATTTCAGTGTATGGTCCGCTGCAGACCGTCTATATGATGACCATACCCGGCATTGGACGAACAATATTCAGGGCATGACGGGAGTGGCCATCATTGATGGCGCGCCGCGGCGATTTATGGGAAAAGTTATCACACACACGGAGGAGCCGTCCGAAGGACTTGAGCCTGAAGCGCTTGAGCAAACCGATCTGACGGTTGAGCCCGTAACGACCCGGTATACGTTTCAAGGGGGAGGCATTGAACTTCAAGTTCAGTTTACCACCCCGCTCTTGCTGGATGATCTCGATCTGTTATCCCGGCCCGTCACCTATCTGACCTTTCACGTTCGTTCATTGGATGGGCAAGGGCATAACGTAAAGATTTACATCGATGTAACGGGCGAATGGTGCGTCAATACGCTGGATCAGCAGGTGAGCTGGGAGCACCGCGTGATCGACGGACGATTGAATACGATGTCGATGGGTACAGTCGAACAGCCGATCCTGCAGCTTGCCGGCGATGACACACGAATCGATTGGGGGTATATGGTGCTGGCGGTGCCGCGTTCATCGCGGATACAGACGGTGATTCATTCGGCAACGACCCGGGAGCAGTATGTTAGGACAGGTCAATTACCTGCCCAAGATGATTCGCAGAAGCCGCGCCCCGTCTCCGATAACGTTCCCGTCTTGGCAGCCGAATTCGAATGCGGGACCGTCGGGGATGAATGGGTATCCGAATATCTGATGCTAGCGTATGACGATATCCATGCGATCGAATATTTCCGCAAGCCTTTGGATGCTTATTGGAAGCGAAACGGATGGACTTTTCATGACATGCTGATAGCGGCAGCCGATCAGTATGAAACGATCATGCAGCGATGCGAGAGATTTAACCGGGAGCTCATGACGGAGAGCCAAGCCGCAGGAGGCAATCGGTACCGGGATATTTTGGCGCTGACCTATCGGCAGGCGATTGCCGCGCATAAACTGGTTGCCGACGAAGCGGGACGTGTGTTGTTCTTTTCCAAGGAGAATTTCAGCAACGGATGCATCGCGACGGTCGATGTCAGCTACCCGTCGATTCCATTGTTCCTGAGATATAACCCTGAACTGATCAAGGGCATGATGCGTCCCATTTTTAAGTATGCGATGAGCGAGGATTGGACGTTCGATTTTGCGCCTCATGACGTGGGCACGTACCCGAAAGCCAACGGTCAGGTGTATGGCGAGAACAAGCTCGAGTATCAGATGCCGATTGAGGAATGCGGTAATATGCTCCTGATGGCGGCTGCGGTATGCAAGTATGAAGGCAATGCGGATTTTGCCAGGGAGCACTGGGAGCCACTTACCGCATGGGCAGGGTATTTGCTGAAGAATGGACTCGATCCGGACAATCAGCTGTGCACGGATGACTTCGCCGGACATTTGGCGCATAATGCCAATCTGTCCATCAAGGCGATCTTGGGCATTGCCGCTTACTCCTACATGTGCGATCGACTCGGTCTAGAGGAAGGCGCAGCTTATCTCGAAGCTGCACGGAACATGGCCAATGAATGGATGTCCATGGCTGATGCTGGCGACCATTATAAGCTTACGTTCGACAGCGCCGACGATTCCTGGAGCATGAAATACAATCTGGTGTGGGATCGGCTGCTGGCGTTCAACCTGTTTCCAACAGAAGTGGCTGCACGGGAGCTGGAGTATTACCAGCATCATCAGAATCGTTACGGCCTTCCCCTGGACAGCCGCGATACGTATACGAAATCCGATTGGCTGGTATGGTGTGCAGCCATGTGCACCACGCAGGCCGGGTTTGAGTCCATGATCGCGCCCCTATGGGATTTCATGAATGAAACCTCCGCGCGTGTTCCGGTGACCGATTGGTATGACACCATCAGCGGCAAGCAAATGAACTTCCAGAATCGCTCCGTCGTCGGGGGATTCTTCATTCGATTACTCATGTCAGGATCCAGATCAAATTAGAACAAAGACAGGTGATGTGTGTGAACAGCCTTCATGTTAAGGAAGAAATCGAAATGGATCTCATGCGGTTGAAGCAGCAATTCCAGAATCCGGACGCAACGTACCGCCCGCAGCCTTTCTGGTTTCTGAATCATGAGCTCAAGGAAGCGGAGCTGGAAAGTCAGATTCAATCGATGTTTGAAGCGGGCGTCGGAGGCGTTGTTCTGCATGCGCGCCATGGAATGCAAGCCTCATACCTGTCGCAGGCCTTTATGGAAGCTTTGGAATTCTGCACCGTGGAATGCCAAAAACGCAATATGGTCGTCTGGCTGTACGATGAGGATAATTGGCCAAGCGGGACGGTGGGCGGCAAGCTGACTCGCCAGCATCCGGAATTTCGCATGCGTTACTTACGAGTCGAGGAAAAGAGATATATCGGCGGTTCCGGGCAAGAAAGCTTGAAGCTGGATTTTGCACGCTATGAGAACAATGAGCTGATTGCCATTTTGGCCTATCGTGCCGTCGAGTCTGACGGGGAATGGCTGCTCCATGAAGCATCCGAGGATCTCACGCATGAATGGGGACGGGATTGGACGCCGCCGAATGCGGAAGACTCTTATGTCGTGCTGGCCTGCTGGTCCTGTGAAATTGCGGAAGGCATTACGTTTGCCAATGGGTACTACTTGGATACGTTGAATCCGGAGGCGGTCCAGGCGTTCATCCAGATGTCCTATGAACCGTTTCTGTCTTTGCAGAAATATTTCGGAACGACGATACAAGGCGTTTTTACCGACGAGCCGGGGCTCATGATCCACGATGGTTTCTTCGGTGTGGAAGCGATCCGGACGGCTGTTCACGATGTAGGCGCTACCCTGCCTGGCATGGTTTTTGCTTGGTCTGAAGGAATGGGTGAGCGGTACCGGCAAGAGAACGGGTATGATCTTATCCCACGATTAGGCGCTTTGCTATATAACATGGCAGACGGCAGCCGGGCAACGAAACAGCAATATTATGATACGATTACGCGCTGGTATGTGGAGGGCTATCATCAAGCGATTTCCTCATGGTGCGAAGGGCATGGACTGCTGTACATCGGCCATACGCTGGAGGAGCCGGTCTGGGGGCAAGCCAGGTCGCAGGGCAACCAGACGCGCGTCCTGCAGCAGTTTCACTATGCAGGCGTGGATTATTTAACACCCGGCATCGGCACCAAAGAGAATCCTCATCGGATCGTGTCCGTGAAGACGGCGGCTTCCGTAGCCGGGCTGGATAATAAAGAACGCGTGATCTGCGAGGCCTTTGGCGCCAGCGGTCACGGCTATTCCATGCGTCAAAGGCGGCTCGATGCCAATTTCATGGCTTTCCTGGGCGTTAATCTGTTTATCCCGCATGCGTTCTATTATTCGTTTGCGGGGTATCGGAAAACCGATTTTCCTCCAACAGAGTTCAAACATGCGCCGCATTGGCCGCATTATCGCGCTTTTGCCGATTATATCGGTCGATTGAGTCTGCTGGGCACGAGCGGTAAACGTACACCGGAGGTTCTTCTATTATCGCCTATTCATACGGTGTGCGAAAATATGTTCGCATCTGGACAATCTAACCGGTTTCCTTCATCCGATACCTTGTTCTCGCTTTTGTCGGATCGCATGCTGCGCCATTCCATTGATTATGACTATGTTGATGAGTGTCAGCTTCGCGATGCGGACCTTGTTGATGGGGAAGGGATTCGATTTAGCAACGATGGGAACGTATATTCGGTTTTGGTTATGCCCGAGGTGGAAGTCATGTCGAGGGACATTGCCGTTCTACTGGTTGCCTATGCTAAGCAAGGCGGTACGCTGGTTGCCGTAGGAGCAATTCCGCGGCATAGCGAGACCGTGCGTCAGGACCCGGAGCTGGCAAAGCAAATGCATGAGCTTTTTAGCCCGAATCCTCAGCATGGGGTTTTACGCCCCGTTGGCAAAGGGTATGCTTTATTTTATTCGTTGGAGGAAACGGACCACGAAGACACATGGATCGAGGATCATCTCGATCCCGGAGAAAAGCGGATACTTGCCGATCCAGAGATGTCCGGAGGCCGTATAAAGGAGCAAGCTCCAGATCTGCTCGAGCCCTTGTGTGAAACGGTAAGCAGGTTATTAATGAAAGCTTCTGCCTTACGATGGAAGCTGCTTGAAGGACAATATGAGGATTTGATCTATGTAGAACGCGTGTTCGGTAACCGTGTATTTGTATGGTTTATGAACTGGACGGAGCATGGCGTTGCCATGAAGCTTGACGCAGGAGAAACCGGGCACCTTATTGAAGAGTGGGACCTGGAAAGCGGGAACATACACCAGTTAGCCAGAGATTCCGTTCTTACCTTTGCACCTGGAGAACTGCGAGTTCTATCGGTCGATCCTGAGGTGAGACCGGTTAGTGATACGGAACAAATGTTCGCAGAGGTGCAAAAAACCGAGGATATTATCGTTCTCGAAGATAAGTGGCGTTTCCAATCACTTGAACCTAACGTTTTATTACTGGACCAGTGGCAGGTCACGCTGAATGACCGAAACTCCAGGATGAATGCCACGATGCCTGGGCAAGTGAACACATACCGTACCACGTTTACCGTGACGCAGGCATTGATCGAACAATTGCTATCACCGAGTGGACGAGATCGTTCTAATTCACCAGATGTCCGTCCATTGCCGAGGCTTGAGTTGATTCTGGACGATGTGGATCAGAAAATACCGGCCCATATCGGCTTCCTGCAGCGCAGGCGCAATGTTGAAATCTTCGTGAATGGGGTCAGGCAGAATGCACTGAAGCCATCCGATTGGCAGGATTCAAACTATGCTTGCCTGGATATCACGGCTCATTTGGTGGCGGGCGAGAACGAGCTCGAGATATTGACGGTTTCCTTATTGGAGCCGATGCCGGCAATTTCATTCCCAGCCTATTTGATTGGGCCGTTTGAAATAGAAGATGGGGTGAGGTTAAACGCATGTTCGGAACATATGTTTGGTTCTTGGGCTTCTGCCGGCTATCCTTATTTTGCGGGGGCGGGTGATTACTCTCAGCAGGTAGACCTGACGGAGGTCAGCTTAGCTCCGGACGAGGAGTTGTGGCTGGAAGCCGAAGATATTAGGGAGACGGCTTGCCTATATGTGAATGATACAAACGCTGGCATCCGGCTGTGGCCTCCGTATCATTGGAACATCACGCCGTATGTGGAACAGGGGCTCCATCAGCTTACCATACGTGCAGCCAATACGCTGGAGAACCTGTATGGCAAGAATGCTTTGCCTTCAGGGGTGAATGGACAGGTGAAGCTGGTACGTCGAACTTTATCCAAAGAAATGTAATCTTAGAGGAAGTTCATCGAAATGACTACAACGAATGCAGGTTGTAGTCATTCTGTTTATTAATGGTTTACATAATATAATATATGTAACCTAATGGGTAAAGAGCTGCTTATTTCGAGTTACAAAGACGCCAGCTTATTTATTCTATTGGACATAGAGAATAACGAGGACCATTCTTACAAATGTATCGATTTATCATAACATTCTCTTAATCAAGAAGGCTTACACTTAAGTAGTTTTACGATTGATATCAACTCGGAGGTGCCATGAAATGCAGCTAAAGAAGAAAACCATCATGGTTTTGGCGCTCAGCTTGTCCATCCTTTCGCAAGGCATGGTTGTTCATGCGAAGGCGGATGGGTCTAAGTTTAAGCCGGAAAGCAACGGCAAATGGATGACAGGGGAGTATCACGCGCATACGTATCAATCCGATGATGCCAGTCAATCCTTGCAGGAATTGCTGGACAACGGGTTCGATAAGTACGGCCTGGATTGGATCGCCGTTTCGGACCATCTTAGAGTTTCTAAACGGGATGATGAAGGAAATCCTCTTGCCGCCGGACCTGTTCCGTTCTCCCAAGGAATGGCACTGTACCAGATTCCCAAGATCCAGCAGCTTCAGATAGCAGGGAAATACAAGAACAACATTATCTTTTCGGGTTTTGAATGGGACATGCCTACATACGAACATGTGGGAGTCGGCATTATAGCAGGCGCATTGGGTTCAGAGTCGAGCCTTAAGGCAGCCCGTCAGTTCGAGTATCTATTTACGGATCGGGATGAAGCGATGTTTGATCCCAAAGACGTCGCCGATTGGAAAAAAACAGGCAGCCGGGCTTCTACGACGTCCGAAGATGCCCGAACGGCACTGGCCTGGCTCCAAAAAAACTACGCCAACAGCAGTTATGCATTGCTCAACCATCCTTCCAGAAAAACCGTTTATACGATCGCTGACATACGGGATTTCAACAACATCGCGCCGAATGTCGTATTCGGGATGGAGGGAATGCCCGGGAATCAGATGGAACCTGATCGTGGGGGGCTAAATTTAACTACGCCGGAAAACAGAACCTATGGTGGCGCTGATTACATGATTGCCAAAGTTGGCGGCGTATGGGATGCGCTGCTCGGCGAAGGACGCGAATTTTGGAACTTTGCGAACTCGGATTCTCATTTTGAGATAAGTGATAACCGTTTATACTCCAGCGGTTATTGGCCCGGACAATACGCCAAGAATTACACATGGGTGAACGGAAAGGATATGCAAAGCGTGCTGAACGGCATGCGTTCAGGCAAATCGTTCTCCGTGCACGGCGATTTAATCAACGCCTTGGATTTCCGCGTTCGCCATGGAAATAAGCAGGCCGAGATGGGGAGTAAACTTCAAGTGAAACAAGGGAATCCTATCGAAATTACGATCCGATTCAAAAGCCCGAAACAAAATAACAACGGCGACCCCGTAGCCGTGGATCATGTCGATTTGATCTCGGGTGATGTCACCGGTAAAGCACAACCAGGTACGGCGGCATACAGCAAGAGCACCAACGATTCGACCAAAGTGGTGAAACGGTTTACGAGCAAGGATTGGACAACCGATCGGGATGGATACAACGTGATCACATATCGGACGAAAGCTACAAAGGACCAATATTTCCGGTTAAGAGGAACGAACCTTGGCGTGAATGTTGCCGGTGAAACCAGCCATGGCGATCCGCTCATGGATCCGAAAACGGACATTGAAGACAACGAGCAGCGATTTGCGGAAATAAATAAACGGAATTACAGCGACCTGTGGTTTTATTCTAATCCGATCTTTGTCAGCGTTGACGATAAGCCGGTTAAAGCTCCTAAACAACTGGCGAAGCATTCGTAAGACGCGACTTGCGCTATATTCAGAAGACTGCCGATTGTCCGGCAGTCTTTTTTTCATTTTTTTCTACTTATAAAGAAGCATGAGGTCTGATTTCCTAACTGGCTGCAACTGAAATCGCTAAAGACAAATGGCATACCGTTTCAGATTGGCGGGTTTTCTGTCGTTACTTCGCATCACGACTGGCGAAGCCATTGTTACCCACGGTGTATAAGTTTTGCGAGAACTTCAATAATATAGGAGGAACAACATGCATCGAAAGATATGGACCTAGGCGAGTAGAGACAAGGAGGCAACCTAGCCATGAATATAGCTGAAAAGAAACTGCTGGTCGCCGCGCTTGGCGGTGTGAATGAAATTGGCAAAAACATGTACTTCATACAGTACGATCAAGATATTGTGGTGATTGATTGCGGCTCGAAATTCCCTGACGAAAACCTGCCCGGCATCGACTTGATTGTACCCGACTTCACCTATTTGCTGGACAACGCGGATAAAGTCAGAGCCCTTGTCGTCACTCATGGACATGAAGACCATATTGGTGGAATTCCCTATTTACTGAAGCAGCTGCCGATCCCGGTGTATGGGACGAAGCTTACGATTGAGCTGATTAAAATCAAGCTTAAAGAGCATCGTATTCTGCGTAATTCCGAGCTCCACACGATCGATGCGAATTCCACTATTCAAGCGGGTGCCATCCATGCCTCTTTTTTTTCGACCAGTCACAGCATTCCGGATTGCGTGGGCATCGTTTTTCAAACTCCGGAAGGCAATGTCGTCCACACGGGAGATTTTAAATTCGACATGTCTCCTGTGAAGGGACCTTATCCTGACCTGCACCGAATGGCAGAAATCGGCAAGCAGGGCGTGAAGGTGCTGCTATCGGAAAGCACAAACGCCGAAAGACCCGGGTTTACCCCTTCGGAACGCTTGGTTGGCGGTCATATCCTGGAGGCTTTCGCCCAGGCCAAACAGCAGGTATTCATCTCCACATTTGCTTCGAACGTCAACCGTGTCCAGCAGATCATCGATGCCGCGGTAGAAACGGAACGGAAATTGATTCTGCTCGGCCGGAGCATGGTTAATGTCGTTGCGGTGGCCAAGGAGCACGGGTATCTCAACATGCCCGATGATTTGCTGATCGATGCTGGAGACAGCGAGCGTTATCCGCCGGACCAAATCGCAGTGTTATGCACGGGAAGCCAAGGGGAGCCTATGGCAGCCTTATCGCGGCTAGCCAACTCCAAGCATCCCCATATCGAAATTCTGCCGGGCGATACCGTCATTATTGCGGCAGGGGCGATACCGGGTAATGAGCGGAATCTGGCTCATGTCATCGATAATTTATATGTGCTGGGAGCCCAGGTCATTTATGGATCGGGTGTAACTTCTGGGATGCATGTATCCGGACATGGCAGCCAAGAAGAATTGAAGTTGATGCTCACCTTAATGAAACCGGACTATTTGCTCCCCGTTCACGGTGAATTCCGAATGCTCTATCAGCATCGTCAGCTGGCAGAGTCCGTGGGGATCCCGAATGAGAACGTGTTTATCGTTCAGAATGGCGATACGATACAAATCCAGCAGGGAATGGCATCGTTAGGTCCTAAAATCCCTTCAGGCAACAGCCTAGTGGACGGATTGATGATCGGCAACGTAGGCAATATCGTTTTGCGGGACCGCAGGCAGCTGTCCTCCGACGGGATGCTCATTATCGTCACCACGCTCAGCAAAACGGAAAAGCAGATGGTGGCCAAGCCCGAGCTTATATCCCGGGGTTTTATCTTCGTGAAAGATTCGGAGGAATTCATGGGTCAGATCCACGATATCGTCTCGTCTTCAATGAAGGATTTGACTGAAACCGGATCCACCCAATGGAATCTGATCAAGCAAACCTTGAAGGATCATGTCGGCAAATTCATATACAGTGAGACCAAGAGACGGCCGATGATTCTGCCCATCATTATCGAAGTTTAAGCCCTTTGAATATATAAAGCACAGCCTATTGGAGGCTGTGCTTGTTTTATGCGTATCGATATGGGGTTCAACCTAGGCATACACCCGGAAGCGGGCAGCTGCATACACTGCCGATAAAGAATCGCTTTAAGGTGTTGATCTTTCATTCACGTCTGTGAAAAAAAGAATAACACATAATCCGGATTCATCCACATAACCATGTACAGAATGGACATGAACGTCTTGTCCGATTGCCGGAATGGATCCGGTTACTAACGAAAGGAGGAGGATCGGTTTGTCATCCACCCCAGAAGGGAAATGGACTGCGGAACATGGAAAATGGGCAAAACGAAAGTTCAGATTTACGCGCAATGACTGGATGGGCTATCTATTCAGCGCCCCTCTGATTATCGGCGTCATCGTATTTGCCATTTATCCCATGTTTGCCGCACTGTTTATGAGTTTTCATCAGACATCCGGGCTCAATTTATCCGGGAACTGGGTGGGCCTGAGCAACTATCGTTACGCATTAGAGGATTCCTTATTTTGGCAAGCGCTTACAAATACGTTCGTCATGGGGATATGGTCCGTATTGCTAGGGATCGCGCTTTCGTTTGTTCTGGCAAGCCTGATTAATAATCTGAAATGGCATCTGGGACGCAATTTTTTCAAAGCGGTCTATTTTCTGCCCAACGTCGTGTCCGGCGTTGCTACAAGCTTGTTGTTCTCCTTCTTGTTTTTCCCCTCCAAGGAAGGGCTGATCAACTTCGTGATTGGATTGTTCGGCATCGATCCGGTCGGCTGGTTCACGAACCCGGAAGTTGCGCGTTACAGTATCGTGCTGATGAGCTTGTGGGGTGCACTAGGGTATAACACCATTATTTTTCTGGCCGGTTTGCAAAGCGTCCCGCGGGATCTCTATGAGGCAGCCGAGGTCGACGGTGCAGGCACGTACCGGAAATGGTGGTATATAACGATTCCATACTTGCGTCCGATCTTTGTGTTCATGCTCATCATGGGAACCATCGGCGGAATGAAGCGGTTTACGGATGTATGGTTAATCGGCGGAACCGCAGGTAATCCTGGGGGAAGCTTGATGACCGTGGTGCTGTATATTTACCGAAATGCATTTCTCTCTTCGCAGATGGGGCTGGCTACGGCCGTATCCTATCTGTTATTCGTCATCATACTCATCTTAACCGTGTTCCTCATGCTGCTCAACCGACGTAAAGACAGCTTGGATTAATCCCATTATCTATTCTCGGATCCGTAGGGGGAACCTTATTCCAGAAGACAGGAGGGTAACTATGAGCAGTTCAGCCTTGCCCAAGGAGCATGTGCGCCGTAAACGTATCACACCTCAACAGCTGATCCTGACACTGGTTCTGTTGGTAGGTTCATTCATCATGATAGTGCCATTCTTATGGATGCTGGTAACGAGCTTCGATTGGGCTGCACGATTAAACATTTCGTTTCCACCGAAAATATGGCCGGAGGAGCCTTCGATCCGAACCTATGAAGCCGCTTTCACCAACATCAATATGTTTCGATATATCGGCAATTCCACGCTTGTCAGCGCAGGGGTCATTATCATCAGCTCGTTGTCCGCACTATTATCCGGTTATGCCTTATCCAAGCTTCGCTTCAAAGGAGCTAATTTCGTACTGCTGCTGGCGTTAAGTACGATGATGATTCCGTTCGAAATGACCATGATTCCGCAGTATCTTTTGTTCAGTAAACTTGGGTTGGTCGACAATTATCTGGCATTTTATTTGCCGGCCATGAACTATGCGTTCGGTACTTTTTTAGCCAAAGCGTTCTTTGATCAATTGCCCAGCAGTTTAAGGGAAGCGGCCGTACTGGATGGAGCTAAGGAAATTACGGTATTCAGCCGGGTTTATCTGCCGCTGTGTACGCCGATTATCGCCACCATGATCATTCTGCTGTTCTTGGGCGTATGGAACGATATGCTGTGGCCGCTGCTGATCTTGAAATCGGCTGCCAAGTACACGATCCAGATCGGTTTAGCCATGTTTACGTACAACAACGGTATTAACCAACAGCCATCCATTATTATGGCGGCCACAACCACGAGTCTCATTCCGGTTATCGTCGTCTATATGTTCCTGCAGCGCTATATTATCGAAAGCATTGCGCTGTCCGGTATCAAGCAGTAATTCAGAAAGTAAAGCTAAAATTATGCGGGGGTGTTGATGTGATGAAAAAAGCTGTGCTGCTGATCCTGTCATTCGTGCTGGTGTTTACATTGGCGGCTTGTTCAGGCAGTTCAGGTAAAGATGTGACAGGCGGCGTTACAATTGAAAAAGTATCGGATATGGAAGGAACGGTTCGCGTTGCGCTGGCAGGCTGGCAGCTGGATAACGGGATCGATGCGCTGACAGGCAACCCGACCATCGGACTCAACGAATATTTGGATAAAACGTTCAAAAAAATGTATCCGAACATCAAACTGGAGGTTTATCAAATCCCTTGGGAGAACGTAAAAGCCAAACAAACGGCCATGCTGCTCTCCGGCGATGCGGATGTCTTGTATACCGGGGGAGCCTTTGCATCGCAATGGTACCAAGAAGGGCTGCTGCGTGACCTGGACGACTTGATTGCAAAAGATACTTCGTTTGACCCAAGCATCTATTTGGAAGGCATTATGAATAATTCCTACAGCACCAAGTCGCCGGACGGAAGCAAACAATTTGGAATTCCTGCCGTTCTTGGCCGCCGGATGACGATTTATGATAAGAAGCTGTTTGAAGACTGGGGCGTTGAAACACTCTCGGCACAGCCGGGACCGGATGAAATTCTGGAGAAAGCCAAGCAGATGACCGGCAAAAACCCGAAAACCGGTGAAGACAATTTCGGTTTGTATTGGAGCGGCAACTCATTAAACGGATCTACCTTTGTTGCATTAACCCTTGCATATGGCGCCAAAGGAGCGGAAGGGTCACTGAAGGATATCAAGAACATCAAGTGGCACCTGAATTCTCCGGAAATGGTCAAAGTGCTGGAATGGCTGAAGGAGGCCGCACAGCTGCCACCGGCCGGGTTCGTGAATGCCCAGGGTGCCGAGAATTTCGGGCTCGAGAAAAACAATATTGCCATCGCGCTGGATTCCACCGGCGGCTCCACGATGAGTGAATACCGGTCGAAGCAGAACAAGGAGCTGCTGGACCGTTTTGAACCTGTGCTGAACATGGGTCCTAAAGGCGAAGGCTGGGTGGCGGTTGACCCGTTCATCATGGCAAAGAACGCCAAAGATGTGGATGCATCATGGGAAGTATTAAAGTTCTTGACCAGCTACATGACGCAAAAATACATGTATGAGAACTTCTCCAGTACCCCGACACTTAAAAACGCTGATTTCGTAACTCCGGAGGATAAGTTTGTGAAAAAAGCTCTCGAAATCGCAGATGTTGGCCACTCGGAGCTCATGGATGAAGCCAATCCGTTCTATATGAGCGACATCGCTCCAGCCATAAACGGATTTATCAGCCAGGCGGCGTCCGGTAATGCTCCGGATATTCAGAAGTTTCTGGATGATCTGCAGGCTCGTGCCGAGAAGTGGTCTGCGAATCTGAAGTAAAAACAGGAGGGGACTGCACAGGTGCATGGGTTTGATAAGCGTGGTTGACTTACACGTTGTCCCTGACTTTGAAGAGACGGGCTAATCATGATGAGTATATGAGCCGAACAGCACAATATATTCCAATATTAAGTAAATCGTGCATTGTCCCGATGATGCGGGAGAAAAACCGACCGAATATGGCCGGTTTTTTTTTATATTCCAAGGTACATAAAATAACATATAATGGTAAATCATAAAGGTGTAGAGAGGGGAGGGTTAAAAAAATTAGGAAGAAGGATGATAACAAGCAAGCAAAAATCAAAACGATTAAGAACCACAACGAAAGGTTAAAATATCTCAGTAGGGAAATTCAGCTAAAATGTGTTAAGCGAAATCGTAATAATAATGAAATAACCAAAATTCGATGATTTTGTACAAATAATCGTTTAATGACGATATTGGACGACATTAATTGAAGTTTAATTAAAGCCTTAGATTAGATGAATTGTAATTCAAACGAATGAATCAAGAATCTAAATGAAGAAAGAATCCAATTGAAAACAGTTAAAGTTGTTGTTTGATAAAAAGAAGATGCGCAAGAAAAAAGGATTATAACGGCTTAACAGAAAGCAAAAACTATAAGCAGACTCATACGAATCTAAATGAAAATCAGCTGTAGCGATTCTTTTCTTGTCATCTGTTTCACAAAACTCGTATTTTGTACATATGTAGGTAAGTGTTTCCCGTTAGTTCAATGAATGACTAACAGTATGAAAGTATCCGTCAAAATTTGCTTTAAAAGTAAAATGAACTATATCCGATTAAGAATTTATCGTAACTCGTCCCCTTTCGTATGAACTCATCTTGAGGATAAGAGTTCGATTTCCTCAAAGGTAAGATATGCTGTCTATCGATGAGAAAGTGACTACCATACTCTTCCTCGCTGTATGCATCAACACCAATTCACACTAAACTGCCCGTTAGTTGAACAAAGGCAGTCGATCTCGTTAACGGCTGCCTTCTTGTCTTGTATTGAACTAACGTTTCCCGTTAGCTTAACAAGAAAGAGCAAGTCATTACATTCTCAACTCTTTCATCCTCATCTAGTGTGCCAACTACCATTAACAGCCGTAGATCCTTTCCCACTGAACCTTTTATTTCAGCTTTAGAATAAAATGTTCCATAGCCATGCTCTTTTGCGATGTACTCCGTCAAAATTTCTAAAATATCATCTTGACTATACTTAAAAAATTTAACACAATCAATTTCTCATATTTTTTTTTCTTTTTTGAGAGCATAGACAATCATTTGATTCCCACGCAAAGAGTTAGGTAACTTTTTTCCATACTCATCAAGGAACATACCCTTACCAGCGTTATAAAAATATTTTGTATTATCTACTTTCACATGAATGTTTACTAAACCTGAACCTCCCCTTTCTACATCCATGCTCACCTTATAACCTTTTATCTTTGTATCCTGCATTACCCTAGGCCCGTCGTTTCATCCCAATACTCGCCGGCAAAGCGCATTACGTTCGGGACGGTTTCTTCGGTTTCAACCGGACCCACCCCAAATATCGTAAGAATAACTGTTTAGCTGCTTACCCTGCTCATCCACCAGACCGACAACATCGCCGTGACCGTTGAATTGGTAGTACTGCAGTTTCCCGGTGGCACGGTCCTGCCTTGCCGTTAACTGACCGTACAGGTCATAGACATAGGCATAGGTAAGGGTAATATTGCTTCCGGAGACTTCTGCTTCCCCGATGAGTTTGGCTTCCTCATCATACTTACTTCTCGCCCATCTTCGCTACGACTCCTTTCAATTATTATTCTCTTTTTCGCCGTCAGGGTTATACTCCGGTACGTATTTTAAATCTTTGAGTTTTTCATGGACAAGTCTTCTCCTTTACGGTACCCGCCATCACGAGTTTAACTAAGAGAATATTCTCTTGCTCATCTACACTTATCTGGTAATCGGCACTTCACAAACAATTTGTTGGATACTTTATTTTGTTCACCATATCTCAGCGGCGAATCAGTCGATAATCACACTGGTCAAACTAAGGTCAACAACTTTTTTTGAATATGATCACTTTCATTCAACATGACCTTATTTTTTTGTTTTTCACCATAAATTCATGTCAGTTGTAAAGAAAAGCCGATACCGAAATTACTGCAGATGTACAAAAAAAACATTCTCCTGTACATTAATTTTCAATAACTCGACACATTTTGAAACCAGGAGTAGGAGGTGATGAGGTTTTTGATTAAAACTGAAGTGCAACAACCACACCAAGAAAAGCCGGCTGCCGCCCGTTCCCTCTCCCGTGCCAGAACGCTCTGGAAGAACTGGGAGCTGTATCTGCTCATCCTTCCTGTTGTGGTATATTACATTATTTTTCATTATGTACCCATGTATGGAGTGCAGATCGCCTTTAAAGACTTCATCGCATCAAAAGGGATTACCGACAGTCCTTGGGTAGGCTTTAAACATTTTGAACGCTTTTTTGACAGCTACTATTTTGAGAGATTGATTATGAACACCCTGGAGATTGGACTTTATGAGCTAGCGGTGGGCTTCCCTGTCCCTATTCTGCTGGCACTCATGATCAACGAGGTAAGAAGTAAGCGCTTTAAAAAGACCATTCAAACGGTAACCTATGCCCCCCACTTTTTGTCTACTGTCGTGCTTGTCGGTATGCTATTCATCTTCCTGGATCCGAATTCCGGTATGATCAATACGATCATCCGATTGTTTGGCGGTGACCCGGTTGCCTTCATGACTCAACCCGGATGGTTCAAGACCATTTATGTCTTTTCAGGTGTCTGGCAATCCATGGGCTGGAGTTCCATCATTTATTTAGCCGCCCTAACCGGCATCGATCCGCAGCTTCATGAAGCAGCCAAGGTGGACGGCGCCTCTCGTTTAAAACGAATATGGCACATCAATCTGCCTGGCATTATGCCAACTATTATCATTTTGCTTATTATGAATGTCGGCTCCATTATGGCTATAGGGTTTGAGAAAGTCTTCCTTATGCAAAATGATCTTAACCGGGACAGCTCAGATGTTATCGCGACATATGTGTACCGAAGCGGGATTTTAGGCGCCCAGTACAGCTTCTCTGCTGCCATCGGACTGTTTAATTCGATTATAAACTTCATTTTGCTCGTTACGGTCAACTTCATATCCAAAAAGGTGGGACAAACAAGCCTATGGTAAAGGAATCTGCGGGCGACCGCCTCTTTGACATCATCAACTATATTCTTCTGGCCATCGTACTGATCATTGTTCTGTACCCTCTCATCTTTGTGGCCGTTGCGTCTATCAGCAACCCGGCTGCCGTTGTGAAAGGAGAGGTATGGCTTCTGCCCAAGGAAATAAATTTCACGGGTTATGAAAAAGTATTTGCGAACAAGGAAATTCTGAACGGTTATATGAACACAATTCTCTATACCGTTGCAGGCACGATCGTGAATGTTGGGATGACCATATTGGCTGCCTATCCCCTGTCGCGAAAAGATTTTCGCGGGCGGAATATCTTCACTGCGCTTTTTGTTTTCACCATGTTCTTTAGCGGCGGTTTAATTCCAACTTATCTGATCGTTAAGGACCTCGGGATGACCAACACGATGTGGGCACTGATTATCCCTAATGCGGTGGCTGTCTGGAATATAATTATTATGCGCACCTTCTTCCAGCAGAGCATTCCATTTGAAATTCAGGAATCGGCCCAAATTGACGGCTGCGGTAACTTCAAAATTTTGCTGAGAATCATCCTACCTCTCTCGATGCCGATTTTGGCTGTCATGACCCTTTTTTACAGTGTTGCTCACTGGAACTCCTTCTTCAGTGCATTAATCTATCTGACAGAGAGGGACAAATACCCGCTTCAGCTTTTTCTTAGAGAAATTCTAATTCAGAGCAATATGCAAGATATGATTCAGACTAGTGAGGAGTCGCTAGCCAAAACGATTATGGAGGCGGAGTCGATCAAATACGCACTTGTCATTGTGGCCAATCTGCCCATTTTACTACTGTATCCATTTCTTCAGCGCTATTTTGTTAAAGGCATGGTCATCGGAGCTATCAAAGGTTAAACCTTTATTCAATCTTTATTCATATATTAAGGGGGCATATTATGAGAAAGTCCATGAATCTGTTTCAATCCGGTCTCAAAGTAACGCTGGCTGCCATCATGTCTTTTTCCATCCTGGCGGGCTGCAGCGGCGGAGGTTCTGATGGACCTGCGGAGGGAGAAGCTCCAGAAGCTTCAAACAACTTTAACCCAACGGGTCTGCCGATTGTTAAGGAACCCGTCACGTTGAAGATGATTGCCGGCAAGGCGCCGACCACGGCACCCGACTGGAACACGACAATGCTATGGCAGGAATATGATAAAATGACCAACATCAAAGTCGAATGGGAAATGGTTCCGAATGACACGATGACGGAAAAGCGTAACATTTTGCTTGCTGGCGGCGATTATCCGCACGCCTTTTTCACGGCAGGCATTCCGCTGGCTGATCTTCAGAAATATGGTCAACAGGGCATTTTCATCAAACTCAATGATTTAATCGATCAACATGCACCAAATTTGAAAGCGCTTTTAGAAAAATACCCTGACGTAAAAAAAGGACTTACGATGCCGGACGGCAACATCTACTCCTTCCCTGGCGTTTACGACCCCGAATTTAAATCTGTGCTCTCTTCTGCAAAAATGTGGGTCAAACAAAGCTGGCTGGATGAACTTGGCCTGAAGGAGCCTCAAACGACGGATGATTTTTACAACATGCTGAAAGCTTTTAAAGAAAAGGATCCGAACAAAAACGGACAACAGGACGAAATTCCTTACATGGGTGTCGGCGTCGATAGCCTGATGAACTATTTAAAGGGCTCTTGGGGCCTCAGCAATCACGGAATCCGTAATGCCAATGTAGATCTCCAGCCGGGAACCGAAGAACTCCGCTTTATTCCAACCGACCCGAAATATAAAGAAATGTTGGAGTACATGAACAAGCTGTATAAGGAAAAATTGATCGGAGAGGACGTTTTTACTGTCCAAGCTAATCAATATTATGCTAAGGGTGCGGAAGGTGTTTATGGAGCAACCATAACGACGAGTCCTTATACTTTGATGAACCAGGATGATTATATTGGAGCCACCGCATTAAAAGGGCCGCACGGCGACCAAATCTGGGCTGCAATCGGTTCACCCCTTGCTACTCCTGGTGCTTTTGTCATTACCGACAAAAATCCAAACCCGATTGAAACGGTTCGCTGGATTGACTACCTGTACGGTGAAGATGGCAGCAAAATGTTCTTCATGGGCTTTGAAGGAAAATCTTATAATGTCACGGCAGACGGACAGTTTGAATATACGGATGAAATCACCAAGAACCCGAGCGGACTTACATTCGAGCAAGCATTGATTAAGTATGTTGTATGGCCGGGCGGCGGTTATCCGAATGTTGTCCAAGAGAAATTTTTCAAGGGTGCGGAGAGCCGGCCGGAAGCAGTTGAAACCGCTGAAAAATACGATCCATATGTTCCTGAAGAAGTATGGCCCGCCTTCTCTTTTACAGCCGAGGAAAATGAGGATATGGGCACGCTGGGAGCAGACATCAACAGCTACGTAACAGAGATGAGAGCCAAATTTGTTTCCGGCAGCGCCTCCTTCGATGAGTGGGATAACTACGTAAGCACTATAAACCAAATGGGCCTAGAGCGCTATATGGAAATTTACAAGAATGCGTATAATCGTTATAAACAGGATTAATTATACGGTACAGCTGACGATCGGGATGCCTCTCTCTTCCCGATCGTTGCCGTATCCTCATCTATTATGACGGGAGGCTGTGATGCGCATGATCAAAAGCCAGCGATTCTACCGATATTTTTTGTCATACATATTAATAACGGTAATTTCTCTGTCGATCATGAGCGGTGTAGTATACAACCTGGTATTAAGTTCTATGCGTGATGAAGTCCGCCACGCCATGATAAATTCACTCGATCAGTTCCGGAATGCCCTGGATCAGAGGATCCAAGAAATGGACCGGATGGCGCATCAGATTTCGAAGCATACAGATCTCACTCCGTTTAAAACAACGTCAACAGGCTACGGCGCCTACCTAGCGATCGATGAATTGAAACAGTTCCTCACCACCAACCGTTTTATTTCGGATATTGTCATCCATTATAACAGCCGCAAAGTAGACACCCTCTATGCCGCCAGCGGGACCTATGATATTAACCATTTTTTCAACGATATCTTTCGTTTTAAAAATTGGGACCAAAATCAATTTCTAATTGATAGCGCTTCCATATTATCGCCAGTCATGCGTCCAATGGATGCATTGCTCGTAAATCAGGTTGCAGAACAGAACTATGTCGTTTATTCGGTCCCATTGGTAGCCAGTGCCGATACTCCTTACGGTACAGTCATGTTTCTTATTCCTGAAAAATCTTTTAACCAGCTTGCCGCTAATGTCCTTGGCGATTATAACGGTTCCGTGTATATTTTGGGTGACCAGGGCCAGAATCTCTATACCTATAACCGCGGCACAGCTGATGCCGGCCTGATGAATACTTTAACAGGTATGATGCCCGGAACCCAAAACCCCTGGAGCATTAATCATATACATTACCAGAATCAGGAGTACACGGTTACCAAAAAGGATTCCACAGCAAGGAACTACCGCTACCTCGCAGCCCTTCCATCGGATCAGATTATGTATAAAGTGGATCAAGTAAAAGACATTTATAACCTGACGGTATTTGGCATCTTTATTTTCGGTGTGGCTTTAGCCACTGCCCTATCGGTTCGGAATTATAAACCACTTCAGAAGCTTATGGGTGTGATTGCTGCCCAAAATCCGGCTTCACAGCTGCCTACACCGTCAGGCAAAAAGGACGAACTGGATGTTATCTCAACCGCTGTCGCAAATATGATCCGCGAAAATGAAGGGATGATCCACCAGCTGCATCATCAAGCTATTTCACTCCGGGAACAATTCGTACTCTCTTTGATCCGGGGAAAATACAAGACTAGAGAAGAAATTAATAGCTACCTGCATTCCGCAAACCTGCCGATGTATGATCCATTCTTTGCCGTCTTTTTGTTATATATCGATGATTATGAATCATTCCGTGCAGAATATTCAGACACTATGCAAAGCCATCTTAAAGACAGCCTCATAAAGGTCCTGGAGGAAGGGGACGACGGTATCGGTCAAGGCTGCGGCGCAGAGCTCTTAGACGGACGCAGCATGGTCTTCGTATTGAATTTGAAAGACGGCCAGGATACAGAAGCTATTCTGCGTGAATACGCCGAACAAGTTATGTCTCTCATCCGGCATTATTTCCGATTTACCGTCACAATTGGTGTTGGATGCACTTATCCGGAGGTTAATCAGATTTCACAGTCCTTTATCGAAGCAAACCATGCTGCGCGCTATCGGCTGATGCATGGCGGCTGTCGGATCATTTATTACCCTGACATTGACCAAAACCATGTAACCAAGCGGTCTTATCCTGTTGAGATTTTGGATCAGTTGGTAAAATCCATTCGACAGGGCGATCAACTGGCGGTGATAGATGCGGTTCAAAAAGCCATGACATACATCCGTGATCAGAACATGAGTGTGGAAGTCGCTTTGTTTATCTGCTTTGATATCGTTAATAATGTGGCCAAAACGCTCATGGAGTTGGAGATCGAACTTGATGAAGCAACCAACGAGACATTAGGTAAACTATTCGTTCCCCATCTGGAAACGATTGAGGAGTTGGAGCGATTAATCACTGACATCTGCCTTCGAGTCTGCATTACCACCAGCAGTAAGAAAGAAAGCGGGAATACAGAACTGCTTGATGAGATTAAAGCATATATTGAGGAAAACTACAAAGACCACTCACTCTCTCTAAAATGCATTGCTGACCAGTTCGGCATATCGGCTTCTTATGCTACTCGATTCTTCAAAAACCAGACCGGTGAACCCCTAATGCGTTATATTGATTGCTTGCGAATGCAGGAGGCTAAGCAGTTGTTAAAAACAACTGACCTTACGCTGAAAGATATTCTCTACGAGGTTGGTTATATTGATTCCACTAACTTTATTCGTAAATTCAAACGAAATGAAGGTCTGACGCCTATTCAGTACCGCAATCTTATGAATTAAGGATGTTCTGCGATTTTAAGCAGGTCTCGAGTCCCCGGTAATACTAAAGAAACCGCATCTAAAACATAGTTAGATGATTATCTAATCGGGAATCGGCTCATGTTCTTGTCCATTACGGCAATCGGTACAAGTTCTTGTCCTTGGCTCGGGACAAGAACTTGTACCGATAACATAAAAAAGCCGCTCAAATAGCGACTTTCAATGGGACCATGTTCTTGTCCCTCGACAATTCTGCACGTGTCTTCTGCATTAGCTCTAAGTGTCCTTTGCGCCAGGACATGAGCGTACAGTTTTAAGGCCACCCCTGAGGTGTGGCCTTTACTTTGATATCGCTTTGTTCAATAAAAAAGCGAACACATTATGAGTGTCCGCCTGTAGAGCAGTTGTGTAGCGCCTTGAGACTACATTACCACGGGTACGTTCCGTTTGCGTGCGTGAACGTACCTGTCGGGCCTTCCGAGCCAAGGAGCGCAACGCGAACCGCCTCGCTGGCGCCCTCCTCGACAGTCTCCGTGCCCGTATAGTTGTTGAATTTCGTCTTGGTGTAGCCCGGGGAGACGGCGTTGACCTTGATTCCAGTCGGCTCCAGCTCGATAGCCATGGCGAGCGTCATAGCGTTGAGAGCTGTCTTGGACGCAGGGTAGACAGGGCTGAAGTGCGAACGAAAGGGGAACGACGGGTCCGAATTCAACGTCAGCGAGCCAACGCCGCTCGACACGTTGACAATGCGGGCTGCTGGCGCCTCGCGTAGGAGCGGTAGCATCGCCTGGGTAACGGCGAGGACGCCGAATACGTTGGTCTCCCACACCGCACGCACTTCATCGAGAGACACGTTGCTCGGGAGGCTCGACTTCGTGATCTCCTCGGGCGATCTGCCCGGCTTGCCCGCGTGCGAGATGGCCGCGTTGTTGATGAGCACGTCGAGACGTCCGATTTCGCTCCGGATGCGCTCCGCCGCTGCGGCGATCGAAGCCTGATCCGTCACGTCGAGCTGGAGCGCGTGTGCATCCGGCCCAACCTCCTTGGCCGCAGCCTCGCCGCGTTCTATATTGCGCGACCCGACCAGTACAGTGAAGCCGTGTGCCACGAGATCCTTTGCGATCTGAAGACCAATTCCTTGATTAGCCCCGGTGACTAAGGCAACAGATTTGTTTTGCATAGTAAACTTCTCCCTTCTTGCGTCGATTTGTGGCTAACACCTCTGTTGTGCTGATGACAAGATAAGCGGATCCCACAAATTAAATTATGTATCAAAAGTAACAATAATAGAAGTACCCACTTTTTTGTGATATAGTAACTAAAAAGTAATAATTGACGCTGGAGGAGATTACTAAATGAAAGTTTATTACTGTAACCTTGAAGTTACGTTGGAGGTAATTGGAGGGAAATGGAAAGGACTAGTTTTATATTATTTGATACATGGTCCAAAACGAACGAGTGAGTTAAAGCGGCTTGTGCATAATATTTCTCAAAAAATGCTTATCCAAACCCTTAGAGAATTGGAAGCTGATGGACTTGTAAGCAGAAAAATGTTTAATCAGGTCCCTCCGAAGGTCGAATATTCGACCACAGAGCTTGGGCAATCGCTTGAACCGATTCTAAGAGCGCTTTGTCAATGGGGTGACGGTTATGCCGATAAAACATTCACTGAAGGAGAAGTGCAAATTTTGCATATCGATTAAAAGTACTGCAGTAGGGGGTGGACGATTGAGAAATGGTTGAGACATCAACAATTCTGGATTCGAGTTGAGGTGTTCGAGATACTGAATGACTATTCTGCCCGTAGCTTAATGAATAGCGGGTGGAAACCGATTGGATTTATACCTAATCGGTAATCGGAACATGTTTTTGTCCTTTACGGCAATCGGTACAAGTTCTTGTCCTCGACTCGGACAAGAACTGTACCGATAAAACAAAAAAGCCGCTAAATTAGCGACTTTCAATGGGACCATGTTCTTGTCCCCCGACACCAGTGGTTGGAAAGATGATTTATTGTTTCCCGTTAGTTTAATCACCTATTGTTAGCTGCTCTTCGCAGTCCTTCTACATAGTAAGCTTTATTTGCTTCGACCTCCCGATTGGATGGGCTTTATTTAATTTATCAGTGACTCTTCCAACCAATCCGTATGTATTGTACCTGTACAAACGGCATTAACGCGTATCCCTTTGATGCAGCACTCAACCGCTGCCGTCTTCGTTAAAACAATGATTCCTTGCTTGCTAGTCTAGTTAAAGCTTAAAACACCAATCAATGCTGTTTTTGTTTACAACTATCCTGCCCGTTAGCTTAAAAAGGCACCTGATCGCTCTGACCAGCTGCCTCCTCTTCTTTATTCAACTATCGTGTCCCGTTAGTTCAATAAACTAAAGAGAAGTCGCCATACGAAGCCACTCCTCCATGATAATTATCTTGTGCTAACCCTTTCTTTATTAATCTAATTAAGCTTATAACCATTCCAAGGAGAATTGTAATGTTAGATAAGCTTGGATAATGACATTGAAAATCTACAATCATTGAAAAGATAAATCCAAGCAAAATAAATTCAAAACCAATGAACCATGATTTTTCTATCTGTTAAGTTTTTTCTAAACAAGATAGCCGCCACCAAGCCCGCGACAATAACGATAAGTATTGATATAAAAATATCAAGTTAGCACCGCTACTAAACCTTTGCGTTCAGATCGCTGTAGGTGAAGGTATCGGTGGAGAAATAAGCAGGATTTTGACCGTATGGATGGAGGAGACCCAGGTGTCCCACCTAAATTCTCATGTGAACAGTGTGGAGGAGAAATGTACCCGGAGGTTTAGAAAGGAGTGCATGGGTACGAATACAGTGTTTCGGATATCCTCAAAAGGAAAGTCAGAGCAAAATTCCCTGAGGGTATTCTTATCATGACCTACGCAGTTCAAGTCAGTAACTGGTAATTAGTTTTCAGTCCGTCAGCATCACGCCATGTTGCCGAAAGATGGTTTTTCCGCAAGCTCGTAGTTGTTTTCCTGATCAATCTTATCTTGCCGGAAGATAAGTCAGAACAACGACACCTGAACCGAATGTCTTTGTTTCCGCCAGTTTCAGCACTTTCTTATCGATCCCTTCTCCAAAGAGACGTTTTCCGTTTCCAAGCACAACTGGGAAAACCATGAGCCGATATTCGTCGATGAGGTCAAGCTGCATCAGCGTTTGAACGAGCGCGCAGCTGCCAAATACCAAGATATCCTTACCAGGCTGCTGTTTCAGCTTGGATATTTCCTCCGTGATATTGCCCTTGATCAGCGAAGAATTGTTCCATTCCACTTTTTCCAGAGTTGTTGAAATCACGTGCTTGGGGTAACCGTTCATCATCCGGCCATATTCCCCTTCCTGCTCGATCAAATTAGGCCAAGCCGCTGCAAAATTAACATACGTTTCGCGTCCAAGCAGAAGAGCGTCGCTTGCTTTCAGTTCATCGAACTTGAATTGCTTTGTTTCCTCACTACGGAATTGGATCGTCCACTGCGGATTCTCCATGACGCCATCCAGCGATACAAACTCAGATACAACTACTTTTCTCATTTTCATTCTCCTTTTTTATCAATACTATCCGTCTGTCTGATTGTACGATAGCACGAGTAATGCTGATTTGTACCAGGTATTGTCGCAATAAACAAGCCCAGCATCAGTCCCGCGAAGATAAGTCCCATTTTTTTTATTTCCACGACTTGGTTAATCCTTCCGCACTTGCATTTTTCGTTGTTCACGAAATATATTTTAGCTTGAGACATGTGAACAGATTTCTCATGGATTGCTATTCCCGAATATTTGGATACGATACTTAAACATTTTTCTCTTTTTGAATATCAATTTAGCACGCTACTAAACCTTTGCGGTCTAGAAGTTGCAATAGTTACGCTAAACTGCCCGTTAGCTTAATGAAAATGCATGGGAACATAGTTAGATACTTATCTAATCGGTAATCGGCTCATGTTCTTGTCCTCGACTCGGGACAAGAACTTGTACCGATAAAACAAAAAAGCCGCTGAATTAGCGCGACTTTATATGGGATCATGTTCTTATCGCTCGACAACTATGTATGCAAACTTGAATTGTTAATTGACATAAACTTCCCCTTATTAACAGCGAAGTCATTAAAAAGCAGCCCGATTAAGAGTGCTTATTCATGTATTTGTTTTGCGATATCCATCAGTTCATCAATTGTGGCAGTGTTGGAAATTATACTGAACAGGTGGTCATTCGTAATCAGATGCACAACTTTTCTAGCTTCCCCGTCGACATACAGCGTTGATATGCCATTAACTTCGGTTGTTTCAACTGTTTCAAGGGAGTAATCATCTTTTAAGCTCTCAATGACATATGGGATATCTTTTGTCGTATCAGTTTGGTTTACAAGTATTTCGTCTCCATCTGCAGATCTGAATAAGGACATAATATGAAGTCCGTACTCATTCTGAAATGCTTGGACATTCTCTTGAGTCAATCCTGTAGATTGGAGTGATGCTATATCGCCTGAAAGCGGAATGTGTATATCCTCTGCTGGTATTTCTGTAATATCAACCAACCCTTCATGCGGTATCCCAGGACCAACTGTTGTTTCAGGTTTAGTTTCAATTGTTTCTTGGCCTGTAGATACAGAATCATCCCCAACTGAGCTGTTAGTGGTTTGCTCCAACGGTGAGGACGCTTCAACAGCATCTTTTTGTACTTCTTGCTCCGCTCCAGAAGCATATGAATAGTAAGCAAAACCGCCACCGCCAAGAACCAGTGCGCTCGCTAAGGCCGTAATAGCTAATTGTTTTTTCATAAGAAATCCTCCTTTAATAAACTCTTCCAGAGTTTACGGTACTAGAATTGCTTTTATACTGCAGGTAGTAATTTAAAGTTGAAGTATTACCACCAGGATGAACATAGCTTACATAATAGGTTGTACTATGAGGTCCCCAAAAATAAAACTCGTAATCAGTCACAACAGTGGTAACATATTTATTCATTGCGTTCAAACTTCCTGATCCTACCACCCCATCAGAAGTCAAACCCTCTCTACTTTGAAAAGCTCAACCAACCTCCTTGATTATGGGTTATTTACCATAATATATATGTTAATGTAATTCATAACACTAATCAAATTTTGTGATAAATTGTCCTATTATTCGACAAAGAATTGAGTCGATGCGACTACTCTTTCCCTAACACTCAGAGATAATTGTCTTGATTGAAAGATTCCTCCTTTAGTTAAGTATTTTGTTTCTCATTTATATATTCACCACAGAGTCTAAAAAAGTTGGATAATATTTGGAAATTTTCATAAATTTAATTCAAGGAGTTGGGAATCTACTATATAAAAAGTGCAGCATCTTACCCAATATAACTATCGTAGCTCCCCATATTCATCCTCCTTTTCTCATCAAATTTAAATTCCTTAATCCATTATCAAGTCCATTTATATTCCATTCTGGTGTTACGTAATCCTGCCCGTTAGTTTAATAAAAGGGTGTCTGCTGCCATCGATGAAATCTTATCGGGAATGTAACCATGTTCTTGTCATTAGTCTGGAATGCTATCAAGTTCTTGTCATTGTGTTTTGACAAGAACTTGATAACATAAATATAAAAAGCCGCTGATTTGGTCATAACCCTGTCAAGTAGACAGTACAAAAAAGACAAGATTTAAGCTGCGGCCGTTTCCCGGTATTCTACCGGGGAACGGTCGTTTAATTTTTTCTGGAATCGGTTCTGGTTATAGAACAGAATGTATTCACTCACTTGCTGTTCAACCTCAGCTTTGTTTGCTGCCTCATTCAAGTATATTTTCTCGCTCTTCAAATGAGAGAAGAAAGACTCGATACAGGCATTGTCCAGGCAATTTCCTCGCCTAGAGTGACTGCCTAGCATGCCGAGTTGTTTCAGTTTACGGTTAAATGGTTTTGACGTGTATTGAAATCCTTGATCTGAGTGTAGGATTACCCCACTCACATCCACGTGCTGACGGAGTCTATCCAGCGTTTCATGAACCAAAGCGAGGTCATTTCGTTCCGATAAATGCCAAGCTACAATCTCGTTATTGTATAAATCCTGAATCACAGACAGGTACACAAATTGTTCTCCAGCACGAATATAGGTAATATCTGTGACCAGTTTAGTTCGTGGCGTATCCGCCTTAAACTGGCGTTGAAGCCGATTCGGATTCACCACGGAAGCTTGTTTTCCAAAGAATCGACGCTTCTTCCGAATGACAGAACAGATTTCTAATTGTTTCATTAATCGATACACCTTTTTGTGGTTGACCCTAATGCCTTCCCTCCGTAAAGCTACCGTCATTCGAAGATAACCAAAGTAGGGATGAATGCGATGGATGGCAAGCAGATGGGATTCCAATTCATGCTGCTTTTGTCTACGTTCTTTTGCCGCTTGCAAGCTCTTTCTCCACTTGTAATAGCCTGAACGGGAAACCGCGGCTAACTTCAAGAGCCAAACAAGACGATGGCGTACTCGCAAGTCCTCTATGATCTGAAATCTAGCAGCTTTACTCGTCACTCCTTGTGCAGATTTGGATACTGCTTTTTTAAATATTCAATCTCCGCTCGCAAGTATGCCATCTCTTCTTCCATACTGGAAAACTTCGTTCTGGGGCGTCCCCGTTTGGATGTGGCAGGTTCTAGGCTCATTCCACGTTTCGTTTTCGCCGCCCATACTTGTACTTGAGATTTATTTTGAATACCTAAACGTTTTGCTACTTCACGAATACTCATATGTTCTTCATTGACCAGTCGGGCCGCCTCCAATTTTAATTCCAAGGAGTACCGTTGGTAAGTTTGTCCTTTTTTAGCCATGAAAAAATCCCCTTCGTTAGGCAAGATTAAGTCCATCTTAACAGATGTCTTTTTTCTCTTGTCTACTAAAAGGGGATAATACCAATTATGCGGCTTCTAATGTTACTATGTTTTTGTCACCCGACAAATGAAGAATGAGATGACCAAGCTAATAAATATTCTAGCTTCGATTGAATCGCCTCAGGCGTGATTTGTTCCCATGCTTTTGTCCCCCGACAGATTGACACAATTTCGCCGCCCTCTTCTATTTATAACTTCTATACTGATGATGGGGATGTAAGTGTGCTCCCGGTTCCTCTATTAATAACATAGTCATCATATTACTCTCTTTAATTCCTTATCTGACCGGATCATGAGGCTCTCCTTGTCCCGAACATACTCCTGCACGATTTCCTGAGCTGTACAAGTTCCGGTATTGGTTACATCAACAGTAACCCGAAGCTGCTTCCGTATGCTCCATTCGCTTCTTGAAGAGTAAACCTTTTATAATTTCTCGCGTTAGTTTTTAAGATGGCCTGTTGGTCTTTATAGATATATATCGAGCTTCACAACTATGTCATTACAGCAAAATGATAGAGTATGTAATTAAGTTCCACATAATTGGTAAATTGTACAGATAGATCTATTCCCGTTTATTCTGATAATATACCTAATGTTGTGTACATAGCAAACAAAAACATTTTGGGGATACTTAATTGCAGAAAACGAAAATTTTAATTTTATTGGGAGGGCTATTAGTTCTCGTTGCAAGCTTTAGTTTATTTGCAGGGGCGGAAGCTGCTTCTAAACAAACTGTTACATTTGATGCTTCAACTCCGATTACATTTAATATGAAGAAAAACTACAATGCCAAAAAAATTCCGCCTGGCTTTGATAAGAAAAAAAATGTTGAAACCGGCAAAAAATTAGGCATCAATGTTATGACAGCACAAAGTGAAGATTCTACCTTTAATGAAAAATTGAGATCTCCACTTAATAAAGATTCAATAACTGTAAATCAAGAACTTAGAAATGATGGAGACTATCTAATTGGCAACGGCGGTAGTATAGAACTTAGCATTGAGGGAAAGAAGCATAACTTACCAATCCTGAGTTCTTTGGTCTCTCATTTTAATTAAAAAATGGTAATCATCTATTGACTGGTAGTTTCGAAACTGAAATCCAACAAGATAGTGGTACTTTAGTTCCTTCTACTGTTAGTTTCACAAGTATAGTCGAAACCGGTGAAGGAATTTACAGCGTAACTATGGGTACCATTGAGGAGGGACCAGTAGTACTAATCTTTGGCGATGATAATTTCGCGACGCAAGAAATTCGTGACATAATCAGAGAGCAAGCCAACATTGAGGAGGACGTTCTCTAATGAATGGTAAGAACAAGTTTAATATCGTATTTGTTTTAGCAATAATGATTTTTATTGTCTCTTCAACACCTGCCCATGCCCAAAATATGGGGCAATATTATCACAAAGGGAATGCTTATAGCAGTTATTACGACAGTGGAAATCAAGCTATAAATGGCTGGAGTACCGTCGTTATGGCTACTTCATCAAGAATGGCTAGTCAGGGCAGTCTAGGGTACACATCGATTCAAGCCTGGGCAAGACTTGATACACTTAAAGCTCAATATAGTCCTTATTATGCGCCAGCAGTTGCAGCCATAGAGACCAAGATGAAAACAACTACAACAAATAGCGATAGAGACTTTTATTTAATCCAAACTAATCCAGGTCATAACGTTAAGAAACATTCGGTGGATACATTTATTTTTGATTTAATTGATTATAAAATTCCTGGGGTGAGTTTGGTTGGCAAACTAGCTGAAAACTATGCGAATGGTTTTACTTCTGGTACAGAACAAAATTTATCAAATCCCAAAAATGGTACCTTAACTTTTTTAAACCCTACTAACGCTAGTTTATCAAACAATATTAGTTGGAAGGATGCTAATAAAGTTATAGGCTCCAAAAATAATTCTGGGGCAGCTGCTGAATTTCACTTCACTGTGGCTGATGGAAATCAAATTAACGTTGCACCTCAAGCTCGAGTACAGTACGGATTATATACAGCCAACACCATAGTTCCTATTAAATTGTGGTCAAATTATGCGTATGTGAACCACACGTTGAACTAATGACGAAGAAAAAATATTCTAAAATCATCATAGTCATTGTCGTTTTATTGATTATTGCGTCAACTATTATTTTAATTGAAAACTCAATCAGTAAGAAAGAAGCTGAGGTTAATTCGAGTTACTACACTGGTTTTGTTTCAAGAGTACAGAAATTGGATGATACACTTGCTCAAACCAGTGAGATAGAGTCTAATAGAGAAATTGAGCAAATGTTTGATGTGTATACTTCCATTATTTTAGTGAATGACCGACTAACTCTTCTTAAAGAAAACACTAAAAGTTTCCCTGATATAAATGTTCTCATCAATGACTTTTTAATATTTAGAGATGAATATGGTTATCTTGTAAAAGATCAATTAGAAGGTAATCGTGTAGATTCCGATGTACACATAAAAGTGGTTAAACAGATCAAATTATTCCTGAATAACTTGCCAAAAGAATACGAGCATTCTAAGGCATTTTCTGATCAGTTTAGTGCTGCTGCTGATCATATTAAGCCATTACTACATCTTAATTTCTAATCTATTTGAGCCGCGGTTGCGGCTCTTTTTCTGTATTTCAAATAATAATAACTTTCGAATTGTTGTTATTTGAGTAGCATGTTTTATAGCTGACTAGCTGCTCCAATTGGTTTCTTCGAAACTGCGATACCATCACCTCCTAATCTCCGCTTTCCTAAGTACAGTAGATCTTGATAAATTGTTAACCGTTACACTAACCTGGTCCGTTAACTTAATGAAATTGCATGGAAACATAGTTAGATGCTTATCTAATTTGCAATCGGTACAAGTTCTTGTCCTGGACTCAGGACAAGAACTTGTACCGATAAAACAAAAAAGCCGCTATAATAGCGACTTTCAATGGGACTATGTTTTTGTACTCCGACATCATATGATCTTGATAAACTATGGATGGCCCCCATAGTCGCGCCCCATTTACTAAACAAACGTGAACCCCATAATTCTGGTTCACTATCAAAGAACTTTCCAGGAATCCCCTCAAAAACGACGGCAATAAAACATTCTTCACGATCTATGCATACTTTCGTCATGTTGCCTTCTATTGTTTGAATTGGCAATGAGGTGCGAACACCGTTTTCAGCTAAGTAACGAACCCATTGGGTATGTATTCTCCGAAGGTGGCTCTAAACTGTTCGTTCCCCTTAGCAGCTTGCCATTGGGGTTTCCACCGCTCGTATAACATCTTTTCAATATGGAAGCTGTCTACCTTTAGCGACTTTCAACGGGACCATAATCTTGTCCCCCCGACAGTGATCGGCATGATAAGCGCGTTGTTGCCCAACCCAATGGCAATCCGCTGTCTCTTCGGATGTACATAAATGCCCACCAACGGGCTTACAGACAAAGTCCAACATCACTTTCGTATAGACAGGTTCAGGCATCTACCCGAAAATCACCAATCAATCAACCGCAATGATGTTTGCATTCATTCATCTGTCGTTTACTTTGATACAGGAAGGTTCCGGGCCACATCCCCTCGTTTCCGTGCAGTCCCAATTAGCATAGGGATGGAAATCAGAAGACTGACTACAACCGGAACAATAGAGCCCTCGAGTCCAAAGTGGCCCCCTGTGAGAAGTGCGGCACCATTCACCTTTACAGTAAAGAGACCGGCAGCAGGGTGTCCGGAAACAGGAATGCCAAGCAAGCCTTCAATAGCGTTCCATGCAAAATGCAGTCCCATGGTAAACCACAAGTTCCGCCGCCACAAGAAGGCGGCCCCGAGCAGAACACCCGCTTCCAAGACTATGGCGAACGCGCTCCATAATGTTGCCCCTGGATTTCCAAGATGGGCAACTCCAAAGAATAGAGAGGTCACAGCAAGCGCGAGCGGTCTTCCCCCCAATTGAACAATGGCTTGAAACATAAGTCCACGAAAGATAAGTTCCTCGACAATGGCTGCCCCTAAGGCTGCTTCAAGGGAGGAGATTAGAACAGAACTCGTATCCGCAGAACTTGCCCACTGAAAGGAGTACCCTCCCAGAGCCATAATAATAAAAACGGACCCTGTGATAAAAATCGCCCCGGTTAGTACGCCCAAAACCGTTTCCATCCCTGCGCGCTGTCTGGATATCTCTGGAGTGGACCGCCGCGCCAGGTATGTCAGCGTGAGCTTATAAACTAAGATGGCTAGAGATCCCATCACTAGTGTGCAAACAAGGGAAACTGTCCCCTCTACTCGCGCTGACAGCTGCCTGAATAACGTATCGATGAGAATAATGCCGATAGCCCCCGCAATCATCCAGACGATTGGAAAGCGCCAAAATGAACTCCGAGCCCTTAAATTCCTGCCATTCTGCAGCATCCCTTTATTTTCAGACATTTTTTTCTTCATGTCTTGTATCGCCTCCTCTGTTGTTTGATGCTATGAGTATAGGCTGAAAAAGTCATAAAGAGACAGTGCGCTTTTGTCATAATTTATTCTATGGCTATATTCAAAAAAAGCCGGCAACCCTAATAAGTTACCAGCTTCTTGGGGATCGGCTTTTTAATGATCCATAATTCCCGAATCTCGGGCTTTACGGGCGGCCTCCCGCCTTCCTTTCACATTCAGCTTCGAATAAATCGTTGAGATATAATTTTTAACCGTCCCTTCACTAAGATACAGCGCCTCGGCAATGTCTTGATTACGCAGGCCAGAAGCCAGCTTATGCAGCACTTCTATTTCACGGGCAGTAAGCCCGAATTCATTATTTTTCGTAGAGGTGGTATTGTTGATGCTCTTGATCATTTTACTCGCCATTTCCTGCGAGATTAAAGTCCCTCCCGCCTGAACCACCCGTATGCCTGCAGCCAGGTCTTTGGGATGAAGGGCTTTGAGCAGATATCCTTCTGCTCCATAGCTTAACGCGGCTAACACATATTCTACTTCCTTATAGGAAGTCAGCATGATGATTTTGGTTGCAGGTATTCGTTCTTTAATCAAGGCCGTTGCGGCAACGCCGTCCATGACTGGCATATTGATATCCATCAACACAATATCCGGCATAAACTGCTCGCAGCCCTTCAATGCTTCTTCCCCATTCTTGGCTAAACCGACAATTTCCAAATCCTCTTCCATGGACAGGACGATATGTAAGCTCTCGAGAATTAACTCTTGATCATCTGCAAGTAGCACTTTAATTTTTACCATGTGGAATCACTCCCTTCAGCGGGATTTCGCATCTGACTTCGGTTATCGCTGGAGTTCCCTCTCCAGATGTTAGGTGTAGGCTGCCTCCCAACCGCTCGACCCGGTGATGCATCGTGGTCAAGCCGAAGCCATAATTTAGCTTGTCGATCGGTTTGCCGTCATTTCGAACGGACAATTGCAGATTGCTCTCAGATAATCTAAGCTCCAGATGCAGTTGAGATGCTTTTCCATGTTTCAGTGCGTTTGTAAAGGATTCCTGGATGACCCGAAGGACCGCTTGCCGTACCTCAAAACGTATGGACCGCTCTGTCTCCGGCAGACTCAAAGTCAGGGCCGTACCCGTGTGCTCCCGGAAACGGACCGCAAGGGATTCAACCTGTCGGATCAGACTTGATTCCTCTTCTTCCCCCATCTCGTGTACGATGTTTCTCATTTCGTCGAGATTTTTCTCAGCCAATGTTCTTAAGCGAAATAACCGATCTTTGGCCTCGGCAGGCTTGCTATCCATAAGGGCAATAGAAGCATCAAGGCTCAGAATAAGTGAGATAAAGGAATGCCCCAGTGTATCATGAAGCTCCTTGGACATGCGGTTGCGCTCTTCAAGCAAAGTCATTTTCTCGATCTCGGCCGTGTAGTGAGTTAACAACTTATTTTGCTGCTCCACTTCGGCTACCAGTTTATTCTTCTGATCATATGCATTGGCGACGAAGCTTGCCCACATGCCGATGAAGCAGAACAGCAGATTGTCTGCTCCGATGCTTAGGGTTTGCTCCCAAGATAACCTTAGGTAAGACTGAAAGGAAAAAGGAATGAAAACAACTACGGGAATGATCCAAAGGGTTTGCTTAGTCAATAAGTACCCCATTGTAAGACTCGGCAGTAAATAGTCCGCTTTTGAAGTCAGATCCGGATGAATGACAGAATTCACATAATAAGAACCGCCAAGCAATAGCTCCAATATGCAAAACCAGACTTTGTTCATCCGGCGCCCAGGAAACCAAAACAGCAACGGGACGACAAGAGCTATGCTCAGCCAGATTACGTTTAATACCGTTCGGTTCGAAAACTCATTTACTGCCAAAACCCGGGACAGCAGCAAAATATAATGGTATAAACGAAGAGCGAATATACCCCAATCCATGAAAGATAATATTTTTCTCATATCATCATCTTACAGGAAATCCAAAGGGTGAATAATAAAAGATTTCTCAAATACAGTTTGAACGAAATATTAGCAGCACAAATTGGAACAAAGAAAACAAATCTCCTACTGCGTTCTTTGAGGTTTCAGGGATATCGCGGCTTTAGCGGTACGGTGAACCGTACCATAGTTTACAGACAGGTCATTCAGCTAACGTGAAGGGTTCCTACATTTTTATCCATGTGTTTGCAGGTGGTGTCAGCTACGCTGGTATTACCCCTCCATGACGTTCATTGTAGCATGGAGAACAAATTGGTTTCTCGATGTTTTTCCCGTATCGGCGGAGAAATACGTACAAAAGCAACCGCTCACGTTGATCGGCTGCCTTCTTGTTTTTATTGAGCTATCTTGAATAATATTCTCGAGCCCAGATTGACAACGTGTTTCCGATTTTTTGGGCCTGATCGAGGAACCGTCGTTTCGTTTCATTTCCCGAGGCGATTAAGGCCAACGGCAGCACGGCTTACCTTCCGGAAACTCCTAAGCTGGATTGGAGATTCCTTAGCAGCGAATCAGCGGCTGCAGAGTCTCCAAGCTGTAAGCAAACCGCCTCGAGTAAAACACATGTTTCGCGGACGATTTCTTTGGCGCGGTACACCCCAACAGGGAGTTCCCATTGCGACTTCTCTTGAGAGTCTACTGCACATATGCATCACGACACCGATGATGATCTTGATCAGCTTTCGATGTGCGTACCTCTTTACATCGGCAACTATTCTTTGTATACGGTTTTTCGTATCAGATGAATCCAAGGCTTTACCTAAATCCCTCATGTAAATGTAAGAAACGTTAGAAGAATTCCGCTTTTGATCCCGAAGTCAATTAGGCAGTGGGCTCTGTGAATGCAAGCGTCACATCAACCTTTTCCTGGTCAAAATGAACGGTGATCCTTAAGGTTTCCCCCTCTGGCGTTATCTGGCAACGGGCTCCTGTGACGCTTTGATCGGCAACTGCAAAATGATCAGGGACATAGATCCAATATTGCTCTGCTGTACCGGTCACGCCCTTCAGTTTTAGTGTCAACTCTCCGTGCTGCCATTGCTCCGCTTCTACACTGACCGCATCCATACTTACATGACGCGAAGATGCAATCAACATCGGATGCCTGATCACCGGGCGGACAGCCAGCAACTGGCAGCTGCCTATCTCAAGTTCTCGACACGGAATTGAAGCGGTATACCTGCCCAGGTACTGCTTCTGCCAAAAATCGAATACCGCATACTCCCGGTCCGGTTCGAGTCCCAGCTTCTCCATTTCCACAGATGAGGCCTGTAGAGCCTCTGTAGCAAATCGACCGGCTACACACCAGCTTCTGTCATTCGTTTGCATATGAATAGCCCACAAGGTATTAAATGGATGAATTTCCGCTTTATTCAGATTATCTCCATCGCCCTTATCACGTGTCCAGGCAAAAGCGGGAATGCTCAGATCGAGCGCTCCCGTCTCCGCGGTAACCGTTTGAAGCGGAGGAAGATTGCGCTGGATCATGTTGATTCTCTCATCATTATAATGTTCCGGCTTGTCGCTGATCATCAGCAGGCCTCCCGTCAGCGAAACGAGGGATATAACCGACTTGGCCCATTCCAGCGGTGCCCGGACGCAGACATGGTCCGGATCATTCAGATAGAGGATCCGATGCGTATGGAACCAGCGCGCCGTTTCCACCAGCTGCATCCGGATTGCCGGCCAGCTCGGACTTGAGTCCGTAGCTACACGGCAGGCGTCGGCAAGACCCACGGCCTCGCTAAGCACACCCCAGCAGGAGAGCAGATATGCATCCTCGCCAATATGCTCCTTCGCGCATTCCAGAAAAGCTCTGAATTTCGCCTGCGCCTCATCGTTTGTAATCAGTCCAGCCCGAACCGCTTCATGCAGTCCGTCAAATATCAAGTGACGAATAGCATCGGTTTTAAAGTAAGTGTACCCGGCATCCCTCAAACCTCTATAATAAGGAGCCACATGCTTGGCCAGTGTTTCGGGAGAGCAATCCAGCACATACTGAATCCACTTGCCCTTAATCGGTCTTCCATCTGCATCCTTGATGCAAGCATTCCCTAAAGATGCAAAGTCCGGATTGGTCACAACCGCATTCGTCCAAATCCCCGCCTGCAGTCCATAGGCTTTAATCCCAGATACCAAGCCTGCGTGTCCCGAGGGGAACTTTTCATTGGTTGTCAGCCACGAATCAGCAACAATACCAGTGGCTTCAGGCGGAACCAGAGGAAGCTGGTAGCCGTCATCCAACTGCACGTATTCAAGCCCATAAGCCTTGAAGTGCTCACTGACAAAGCGGGCTGCATCTATAACATGTTCCTCCCGAATGTCAAAGCGATATGCTTCCCATGAGCACCATCCTGCCACAGGTTTTAAGTCTGGCCGCCATTCCCATGGCTTATGGTAAGTGAAATTCAGATGCTTACGGTAATATTGCATGCGCAGATTGATGACCCACGGCGTGGTGCCGACTTTAACATCGATTTCAGCAAAGGAATTCCCGTCCTCCGTACTTTGAATCCGGTCATGAACCCATTGCCATTCGCCGCCGTGCCAGTCGATCAACAAATCCTGCAGCACATCGTACAATCCATTGGCGCCGTATAGGGTCGGCCTCCCACTCTGCCCAAGTATCGCTTCTCCATCTCCCGCACGCCGGGGCCGCATGTTTAATGCATCACGGCTAAGTTCGAATCGCACGCGTACAGTCTGTGGCTCATCAAAGGCCAGATACAACTGTTGAATGAAAGGATGGGTCTGTAGATTCCCATCCGAAACACGGCGGTAATATTGGTTGCCCTCGCCGGGAAGCTGAATTGAAATGATCGTTAGCCCATTGTATTCATACTTCAACTGGTTCGTTCCCTCGTCCAGGAAATGGTTGGCCTGACCGCATGGCGGCTCGACAGAATCAAGCTTATACTGCAATTTCATAATTTATTTACAGCCTCCTTCATTTTTTAAGAGGTTGTCTAAAAAGCCCGCTTCCTGATTCACTTCATGATCAAAACCGACCTTTTTAAACTCGCACATTTAAGTAGCACCCACCTTGGCTTCAATCAAGTCATCCCTTTACCGCACCAAGCGTAATGCCCCCAACAAAGTACTTTTGAAAAAATGGATAGACGAACACAATGGGCAGCGTCACCACCATAGAGGTTGCCGCACGCAGCGTCAGTGGAGAAATATTACGGTACTTGCTGTACGCAAGCTGCTGGTCGGCAACCTGCTGCAAAGCCTCGACCTCAAGCAGTAGCCTGCGAAGGTAAACCTGCAGCGTATCCCAGTTTCCGTTCGAATTGTACAAAATCACGTCAAACCAGGCATTCCAATGTCCCACCGAGCTGAACACGGCAATGGAGGCGAATACCGGAAGAGAGACCGGAAAGATAATGCGAAAATAAATGAGAAGTTCCCCTGCCCCATCGATTCGTGCTGATTCAGAAAGCGACTCCGGCAAATTCTGCATATAGGACGCCATAATAAGCATGTAATAAGCGTTTAACAGGCTTGGAATCCAGTAGACTTGAAATGTGTTAATCAAGCCCAGCTTCATCATCAGCATGTAAGTCGGAATGAGCCCCCCGCCAAAATACATCGTGAATAAAAACAACAGTCGCATCATTCTTCGCCCTGAAAAACCACGGATCGTTACGATATAAGCCAGCAAGCCGGTCGTAAATACACAGGTCGTTGTTCCGACAACAACCCTGAGAATGGAAATGCCTAATCCCGAGAGCAGTTGTGTATTTTGAAACAGCAGCATATAGGAGTCCAGCGAAAACTGGCGGGGAATGAAATAAATGCCCCCTCGCGCCGCATCAGCCCCGTCGTTTAAAGATAGGGCCAGCAGGTTGATAAACGGGTATACCATCAAAAAAGACAAAGCAAGCATAAAAACCACATTGCATAGGTCGAATACCCTGCTCCTGAGGCTGGGCTTCAAGAACGATTGCTCCAATTCCTCTCCCTCCTCAAAATATTGAAGTATCGAGCACCTTCTTAGAAATTCGGTTCGCACCGAACACCAGGCTTACGCCAATAACGGCTTTCATCAGTCCTACGGCGGCCCCGTAGGAATAGTTGCCCAGCTGGATACCGTATTTGTAGACATACGTATCAATGACTTCATAGTATTCGCGGGTTTGTGCGTTACCGATCAACAGCTGTTGTTCAAATCCCGCATTCAAAATGCCGCCGATTCCCAAAATCCACAGCAATACAATCGTCGTTCGAATGCCAGGCAGCGTAATATGCCACATCGCCCCCAGGCGCCCTAATCCGTCCACCCTGCCGGCTTCATAAACCTCTGAGTCCACACCAGCCATGGCAGACAGATAAATGATCGTTGACCATCCGACGTCCTTCCATATGTTTGCAGACGTGATAATCGCCCAGAAGTATTTTCCTTCCCCCAGAAAAGAGACCGGCTTGTCGATCCATCCCAAACGGAGCAGAATATCATTTAGAATGCCTTCGTTGCCGAGAAGTGTAAATAAAACACTGGCTACGACGACCCAGGATATAAAGTGCGGCAGGTAGGATATGGTTTGAACCACTTGCTTGAACCTTTTTTTGCGCAGCTCATTGAGCAGAAGAGCCAATATAATGGGTGCAGGAAATCCGAACAGGATATTTAATCCGCTAATGGCCAGCGTATTGCGCAGAACATAACCAAAATCGGGAGAATCAAAAAATGCTTTAAAATGCTTAAGTCCCACCCAATCGCTCGATAAAATAGATTTGCCCGGTATATAGTCAACAAAAGCCATGAGTATCCCGTACATCGGTGCATAATTAAACAGGATGACCCATGCGATCAACGGAAGGCAAATGAGCCACAGATTTCGCTCCCGGTACAATGTTCTCTTCCAAGATGCCCATTTCGCTGAGCGAACTCCAGTCTCGGGGGTGTGTCTAAGCATTGGATCATTCATTCCTAGAGCCTCCTCCCTCAAATTTGCCTCCGTACTACTTCCATTCCTTCATTCGTCTCTGATATTCCTTGGTACGGTACCCCTCGATATCATGCAGACCCGCATTATTCAGCTTATCGCGCATCTCGGTGAACTTGGCTTCGGCATCAGCCTCGCTAGTCGCCATAACCGACTTTGCCCAAAGCGTCTCCAGCAGCTCATCGATCTGCGTGTTGGTCACAGCAAGGGGATCGTTACCTGGAATCTGGATCACGCCCATCGTATTATCATAAATCGTATCTTTTAAATTATCGTTCATCAGCTTCTTCCACTTCGCCTCGTTGTTAAAGTTCTGGTCAAACCAATAGGTGCTTTTTCCGTCATCCTTCATCGTCCCAATGCCTTCAACCAGCGTGAAGACCCCTTGTCCAACCAGGTCGCTATTTTTAAAATCATAAGTGCCATCAATTATGCGCTTCTTCATGGCATCTACCCATTCGATTTTTCCGTCCTTGTAGGTCCATACCGACTGTTCTATATTCGGAACTCCCCACCCTATAATTCGGGTTCCAAGATCCGTGATCGAGAAGTTGAACCACTTCATGATGTCTTCCGGGTTTTTCGCTTTGTCCGTAATGATTGTACGATAAGAACCTCTGCCATTCAGGGCAGTCAGGTTCGCTGATGCTGCGGACGCTGCTTTTGCTTTCACTTGAATGAAACGCTGCTCATCGGTCCAATCTTTATTCGCCTTCTGCCATACCTCATGACCGGCATTCCATGACACCCACCAAGAACCGATATGACCCATGATCCGTTCAGCCGAAAACTTCGCCTTCCAATCATCGAAAGTATTGATAAAGCTATCCGGGTCAAGCATCCCGTCACGATAAATCTGATTCATGAACTTGGTGAATTCAAGCCCCTCTGACGTGTTGACCCAGTGCGTATTGGTACCGTCTTCCGCAATTTTATAGCCGGCTTTCAACCCCCACATTCCAGCCAGGGTCGGAACCACTGTCGTATACATCGGAGAGTATCCGGATAAAGCATACGTTTTTTCACCCTTACTGTTCTTCGGATGCGCCTCCTGCATCTTTTTCAGAACCTGATAATACTCCTCCGGTGTACTAAAATCAGGCGACCCCATTTCCTTCCACCAATCATAGCGGATATGGGCTGACGCGCCTGGTATCGGCAGGATGCCCCAATAACTTGGAAGCGCATACAATTCACCTTTCGAATTAAGAAAAGTCTTATATAGATCGCCCAGCTGACTTTTTATATTAGGCGCAGCTTTATCAACATACTGGCTGAGTTCAACCGCCTTGCCCTGTGCGATCCACTTGGCAGCCTGCTCGTCACTTAGGCCTGTAATGACTTCGGGATAATCACCTGAGGCAAGCATTAGATTCAGCTTCTCGTTCATATCTACGTCGTAAACAATTTTATTCAGCTTCACGTTAAACTTCTCCAGAAGGAACTTTTGCATCATTACACTGTTCTCTTTTACCGTTTCCGGATTATCCTGCCCCGCATAAAAATTGATCTCCAAGGCCTTGTTCGGAACTTTCCAGCCATATTCGTTTGTCTTTTCTTCACCGCCGGTTTCAGCTGCAGGTTGGCCTGGATCTACAGCCGATTCCCCCTCGTTATTGCTTTTGGAGCATCCGGACAGCATCGTCCATACCAGAGCACATACCAGCACCAAGATCATACCCTTCTTCATACCGCACCTCCTAGAATTATCAATGATACGTTCATGGTACATGAGGGCTTTTTCAGCGTATATGGCAATTCTTAACGTCATGTATCATTTCTTGCACAAAATAACCCCACAATCGTGGGGCTTTTTTCATGGTTTCTATAAAAGGAGTCAAAAAAGTCGAAAACTCGCTCCCTTTTATATATCCATGAATACGTGTGTGTTTCTGAACTCGCTCGGTGTCATGCCGGTATTTTTTTTAAATGCCTTGGCAAAATGATGATAATCCGAATAGCCAATCCGTTCCGCCACAATGTGAACCCTATTCTCCGGATTTGTTAGCAGCTGCTTGGCTTTTTCCATGCGAAGACCCGTCACGTACTTCATGAAGCTCATTCCTGTTTCCTCTTTAAAAAAACGGCAGAAATACGTAACCGACATCGAGACGCTGTCTGCTGCACTTACGAGGGACAAGTCACTGTTCTGAAAGTTCGCATTAATATATCGGATCGCCTTCCGGATTTGTAGAGACTGCCCCAGGTTCCGGAGTTGAATAACCTCCGTGAGCATACCCAAACATGCGGTTTGGAATTTCTCGTATAGCTTCTCCAATGAATGGTGCTGCTCGGGCTCCATGGCTGAAGCCGGCTTCAAAGACAGGCCGCTCATTTCCGATACCTTCTGCGATATATAAACCAGCTGATCGACATAAATCTGTTTAGCCAAAACAGCATCCATACCGGATGCTTCTACCTTAAGACGGAATTGTTCGAGTTCTTCATGGAGTCCCTTCTCTTGCACAGTCCATATTGATTGGATGATTTGTTCTGTATGAGCCAAGAAACTCCACATCTGTTGGCTGCGGCCTGCTAATCGCTGAGCGTCTCTCTCATGCCTTTCATAGATTCGCTGCAGCGTTGACAGAAACTCGTCCGGATGGATCGGCTTCAGTAAATAATCAGTGACATTGTGACGGAGCGCCTGCTGTGCATAGCTGAATTCCCCGTAGCCTGATATGACGATAATCTCCATCTGCTGATAACGCTGTTTGACTTCAGCAATGAGCTCCAGCCCGTCCATTTCCGGCATGCATATGTCCGTGATAAGAAGATGAGGGGGATGATAATGTATCAGCTCCAGCGCTTCTCTCCCATTGGTGGCTTCACCGATGACGCTGTAAGTTGTACCCGCACGCTCGATCAAAGCCCGCAGGCTCCGTTTGATCATTTTTTCATCGTCAACTGTGATGATATTGAACATATGCCTCACTCCGATCCTAGATTGAACTCAAGAGGTTGTTCAAAAAGTCCGCTTTTGATCACGAAGTGAATCAGGAAGCGGGTTCGACATCGAATCTTGAATTCAGCCGGGCCTTCTGGTGCTCACGTACTAAGGCGTACGCTCCGCTCCTCAGTCCCTAGCTTCAATCAACCTTCTCGGTGCTGAAAACCGACCTTTTTGAACACTTACTTAAAGGGGTAGCGTAATACGGATCACTGTACCATTCATATCCGAACGGACAATATGCAGTCCGCAGGCGTGTCCATAAAACAGTTGGATTCTGCTGTGGACATTCCATAGGCCTAAGCGTGCTCCATCCAATGTTTCATGTTCAATCCCACCTTGAAACAGACGATTATAATAATCCCTGACCTCTGTTTCCATCCCATGGCCGTTATCCGCCACATCAATAATAAAGAGCTCAAGGTGCCGTTCAGCACGAATATGCAAGGATCCGGGTTCCAACTTATGTTTCTGATAGCCGTGCCTGAATGCATTTTCCAACAAGGGCTGAAGCATCATTGGTACAGCCATGATCCGGCTTACTAAGCTTTCATCCATTTCAATATGGACCCGCAGGTTTTCAAAACGCTCCATTTGAATATCTAGATAGTCATTAATATGAGACAGCTCTACGGACAGTGGGACGGTTTTGGCATGGTTTTCTACACTATAACGGAAGATTCGCGCCAAAGAATGCACGACCCGGCTAATCACCGGAATATTTTCAACGATCGCGTAAGAATTCACAATTTCGAGTGTGTTGTATAAAAAGTGAGGATTGATCTGGTACTGGAGTGCTTGCATTTTGGAATCCAGCTGTTTGAGCTCCATTTCCTTCTCCTTCACCTGTAAAGCAGTTACCGTGAGAATCAAATTGTTGATTTCGTTCACCATCGCATTAAATCGGCGGTATAAATATCCGATCTCCCCTCTTTTATTCTCAGGAGCGTGGACGTCAATATTCCCAATCTCCACCTGCTTCATGAGCCTCTGCAGTACAATAATAGACCTCGATAATGAAAAGGAAACCGATAACGCAACCACAATCCCCACTGTGAGGGCGACAGACCCAATGATAATGGTCGTATTCCTAAGCTTGACCAAATCACGGTTCACCTCGGCCAGAGGCGTTTCCGAGAAGAATATGAAGCCGGTTAATTCGGACCTGCCGTAGGTAACAAGCATTTCTTCACCTGTGGCATGCTCAATATCACCGCCTTCACTGCTGTTTTGAATACGCTTCCAATATGACTCAGGGATGTTTTCTCTCCATTTGCGATGGTCGGGATAATACAAGTACCGCCCCTCGCGATCTGCAATCCATACAAAACCTGTGTCGCCTAAAGTCACGTCTTCTGCAATGCTGCTTATATTGTTCAGGCTGAGATCCACAATGAGAACACCCCAATGCTGTGTACCCGGGCTGAAAAATTTCACGGCCATCGTTAGCAGCCTGACATCGTTATATTGTTCCATGCCCACGATCTCGAAATTCCCCGGTTGTTCCAATCTCTGAACAATTTGCGGAAACCGTTTCTGCGCGAATAAATTGCTGTAGCTTGAAGTAGCAACCCCTTCCTGTGATACGATCGATATTCCGTAAATATCCGGCCGACCAACCATGACATTGTAGATCATTTTGTTGACCGGTCTTGAATAGAGCAGTCGCTCATACGGCCCTTCGCCAGACTTGTCCAAAAATTGGGCAGATGCGCTTTGGGCTGTCATGGGCAGCGTCAGTTTAACCATTTCCATAAAATATGTATCCACGCGGCTGCTCATTTGATTCGTAATTTGTCGGCTCAATTTTATTGTGTTGTCCTGAATCGTCAGCGTGGTCATGCGATACCAGTAAAATCCCACCCCTGTCAGCAGTATGCATAGAATGACAAACATAACGATAATCTTTTTGCTTAGCGAAAAGGATCTCATGGTTCCACCCACTTGTCGGTTGTTCACAACCTCATTGTATTGGCTTCCCTGCTGGTTAGCAATAACGCTCGTGAACCATTTATTCGTTTTAGATTGTAGGGCTCCTATCGCGTTCTAGAATATTAAACATTCATATGTCTATCGCATTACCGATCTTGCATGCATAAGCTAAGTATTATTAATAGAGGAGGTGAAGACGCTATGTCTAAGTTTCTCAGCTATCTCGGCGGAGTCATTGGTGGTTTCGGCCTGATTTACGTCCCAGTTTCGGAATTACTGCCAAGCCTGGAACCTGTACTTGACACAGCAGGCATCATATCTGTGATTGTGTTCTCCATCGCCTTAATCGTTAATGGTGTGCGTTCCTTGATAAGCAAAGCGTAACGGATTAGCTCGCTACTAAGATAGAGATATATTGACATTTGGGAATAGGGTGCCCAGAGAATCTATGAAAACAGGGAGCAGCCTGCCGAGCGGCGTTCTGCTCCCTAGTTATTGCACTTTCGTTTCCCGATAGCTTATATATCGTGCATCACACATGTGTCCATTAAAGCAACATGACAGAATATTGTAAGTTCCACATAAGGTTAATTAAACTGAACCACACGTTGAATTAATGACGAAGATAAAATATTCTAGTCATTGTCGTTTTATTGATTAATGCTTCAACTTTTATTTTAAATGAAAACTTAATCAGTAAAAAAGAAGTTGAGGTTAATTCGAACTGGTTTTGTTTCAAGAGTACAGAAATTGGATGATACACTTGCTCAAACCAGTGAGATAGAGTCTAATAGAGAAATTGAGCAAATGTTTGATTGAGGCTGCCCGATAATGTAGTCACATTTGAGTCAAAATCCTACAATGTGGCCACTTTTGTGCATTTTTTGATGACACAAATTATTCTATATAAAACAAAAAAAGCCTGATAAATCAAGCTTTTCTCAGATCATAAATGTATTCACTTTTGTGTCATTAGACACCAATAAGTTACAAGCTCATTTATGGATGGGATCTCCGCACTGACTGTAACGGCAACTTTTTAAGGCCACTCCTTGCGGAATGGCCCTTACTTGAACGATCGTTTCCGTAGAAACAGTTGATTCTAGTCTCTCGATTCAAAGTAATTGATCGGCCGGATCTCAATCCCCCATCCAAACTGCTCGCCTGATGCCACTTGTACAGTTGGATGTAAGGAAGCAATCCGGATAGCTTCCTCCATGTCCCGTGCTTCTATGAGAAAAGCACTACCGATCATCTCCTTCGTTTCGATAAAAGGACCGTCCATAACCTTCACTTTCCCATTCGCCCGCCGTAAGCATTTCGTTTCGGATGCGAGACCAGCATCGATAATCACTTGGCCGCTCTTGTAGAAATTTTCTAGGTGGGGCGGACATTCGTTCATTATAGCATCAATCTCATCCTTTGGGCGGGCATCCATTTTATCTGACTCCAAGTAACCCAAGCACAGAAATTTCATTTCATTTCTCCTTTAACGTGTGAGTTTGAAGCATTCTTTCTTGCTTCTATTTGATTGACGAACGGTATATAAAAAAATCGACATACCCTAGAAAATATTTCAATAAAATAATCTTTATCTTTATTTAGAGCGATCTTCCGCAGGTTTGCTTTTCAAAATTTCACTTTCAGCTCATTTAATAGCAAATTTCAATCGCTGTGTTTGTAATGAACTAACGTTTCCCGTTAGCTTTACGGGCTACCGATCACCCCAACCACTTTCCCCTTTGCTTTAGGATCAAGTTACTCACCCATTCATTTAATACTTTACCGCATTATACCGCAGTTCTAAGCTTTAGTGTGAAAAAGAGTTTTATACAACTTGTTCCACAACCTGCCCGTTAGCTTAATGAATTGCATGGAAACATAGTTAGATACTTATCTAATCGGTAATCGGCTCATGTTCTTGTCCATTACGGCAATCGGTACAAGTTCTTGTCCTCGACTCGGGACAAGAACTTGTACCGATAAAACAATAAAGCCGTTAAGTTAGCGACTTTCAATGGGACCATAATCTTGTCCCCCGACAACAGTTGGGATCATTAAAATATTGTAACTGCTGCCCAGCAGCCTTGAGACTTGCTCTTTTCGCCCCCCCATCATCGCTTTTAATCCCGTTGGTCAGTATCGGCAATAGTACCAATTTCTTGTCCATTTTGTTTTTTGGGGCTTAAAAACCTAAGTTTGAAATCGCAATGTCATTTGGCGTTCCATAGCTTCCTGCCCCGCTCTTATCATCGACTTCCCAGCCTGTTGGTGCACCTGCACGGATCAATGCATCCCCAGTGGCATTTCCCCGCATCCAATCTGTCATGAGCGGATTAGAAGAATGCACAATCAGCTGGACATCCCAGGTTCTCGAAAACTGTACGAGCGGCAGAATCTACCGGCAGGAAAACCTCAACTTGCGGATATACCCGGCTGCCCGCGGAAATCGAAACCTGTCTGTACCGAATGGGAACAAGCTCGCCGTCGCTTTCCATTCTGGCTAATATGGTTTGTGTCTGATCAGCATTTGCACTTGAAGCAGGTTCATTAAGATATTCGTCCTCTTTCTGAACTCTATCAAACAATTTTTGATACCACGCATCATAACGCGAGAGCATGTGCTCCCTCTTGAAGGCGTGTATCCCGTTTATCGCGTGCACCTTCCACTGCTCAAACGACACGTTGTCGAAAGTGGAGCGAGGCCGGATAGGCAAATCGGAATTAAAATGAAAATCGATCCTATTCATTAAACCGTCATATGAACGGTCGAGAGGGATATCGAACAAATGACGAAACGGCTCGTTAACCCCCTTGATGTCCTGTGTGTGTGTTACGATCATGGCGGGAAAAGGAATGCTCCTCATCGTTTGCTGAGCCCACTCCAATGCACGCTCCAACGCCCTCCCCTCCAATTCGGTCTGGATCGGAAGATAACCAGCAGCCAAAAGCAAATCGTTACGCTCGTCGGATGTACACTCAAGATATTCTGCAATATTTATAATCGTCTGACGATCCGGTATGCGGCGGGTACGTCCAACCAGCAGATTTTTATAAGAAGTAAAAGCCTCGTCGTTCAGCTCTTGTTGAGTAAATCTTTTCAAGGACGGGTGAGGTCGGTCTGCTAGCTGTTGCTGTCGTTTCATCCGCAGTGCTTCAATTTCTCCCATTACGATTCTATGTCTGGACTTCTCCGTATCTATATCCATCTTCTCTTCCCTCCTATTATGAAGTGTAGTTCTACACTTGGGCCGAACATTTATTTAAAGTATACTCCTCATTGAAATTGAAAGTCATCTAATGACATACAACCATACATGGAGGAGAAACCATATGATTCGTACCATTGTAGTTGATCCGCTTGCTCCGTCATATTTAGCGTTCAAGGAAGTTGATGCCCCGCAGGCTAAGCCTTGGGAAGCGCTCGTGCAAGTGAAGACCGTCTCTCTCAATCGTGGTGAAGTGAAAGACGCTAAGGATCAGGAAGCTTCCAGCCGCCCCGGCTGGGATTTCGCGGGAAATGTCATCGAGCCGGCCAAGAGCGGCGAAGGTCCCCAAAAAGGGGCCAGGGTTGTTGGTTTACTCCCGATGGGAGCTTGGAGCGAGCAAGTTGCCGCCCCCGTATCGATGCTTGCCGAAATCCCGGAAAAGCTAACTTTTACGGAGGCGGCGACCCTCCCCGTAGCAGGACTCACAGCGCTTTATGCACTCCGCAAAGGAGGCATGCTGCTTGGCAAACGCATTTTCATTACAGGCTCTACCGGCGGGGTTGGGCTATTCGCTCATCAGCTTGCGGCCCAATCCGGCGCATTCGTTGTAGGTACGGCAAGCACGGAAGAGAAGGCCGATCTTGTTAGGGAGGCAGGATCCGACGAAGTAATCATTGGATATTCCGCAATTTCATCAGCCCGGAAATTCGGGCCGTACGACCTGATTATCGATTCAGTAGGCGGCAATACACTGTCGGTGTTGCTGCCGCAGCTAGCGCCCCAAGGGATTTGCGTTGCGGTAGGATTTTCTTCTTCAAATACCGCAACGATCGATATGATGAATCTGGTGACCAGCGGAGGAAGAACCTTGTACGGCTTCTTTCTAGGCGAGGAACTCACTCGTCAATCAGCCGCGGACGATCTGAGTTTGCTAGCCCGGCTGGTCACAGATAAGCGGTTAATCCCCCGGATCGAAGTGGAGGCGCTTTGGACCGAAATTGATATCGTTGCCCGTAATATGATGGAACGGAAATTCTCCGGCAAAGCCGTTCTTCACATAGGTTGATTGTATAAGATTGCAACAATAACCAGGTCAATTTTCTCTCACTATACTGCCCGTTAGATTAACGAAGCTGCCGATCAGTACCGGCAGCTTCATCATGGTCGTTTATTCAACTATCGTTTCCCGTTAGCTTAGTCACAATAGCTAAAGGTGTTTGGTATAGTTATATAATTGGCATGCCCACTTGTTGTTAGTGTGTGTAAGAATAGTTATAGAAGTATTTGCCATGACTTAGAATCGGCATATAGGGGAAAAATTGCCGCTACTTATGATACGGTTCACCGCCTGTCTGTAACGGAGAAAATAAAAGTTGACTTAAACCATGGTTTAAGTCTTATCCTATTCATGTCGACATTGAAATGTAAGATTTGGAGGCCTCCAAATGAAGTATTTTTCTATTAGCGAAGTTTCAGACATGTACAATATTCCAGAATCAACGTTGCGTTATTACGAAAAAAAAGGACTGCTGCCGCTAGTTGAGCGTGATGAAGCAGGCAGGCGGTTATTTTCAGAAGTTCAAATGGCGCTTCTTCAAACCGTAATTTGCTTAAAAAATACTCGAATGCCAATAAGGGACATTAGGCAGTATATGGATTGGATCCAAGAAGGAGACACCACAATTGAACGCCGACTTGAAATGATGAAGAAACACAAACAGGCCGTGCTGGATGAGATTTCATTAATGACAGATTCTTTGCAAGGTATCGATGAAAAAATAAAGCGCTACACTAATCGGGTTGGGGAGGAACGATCATGAATCTTTCAGGGAATACAATACTTATTACAGGTGGAAGTGCTGGAATCGGATTAGCTTTTGCAGAAAGGTTTATAAATGCAAGTAATAAAGTCATCGTTACTGGACGGCGAGAAAATGTACTTCAACATGCGAAAGAAAAACTTCCAAGTCTTGTAACTCATGTAAGTGATTTAAATAAGGAATCCGAGCGTACAGCATTGTTTGATTGGGTAACAGCGAACTATCCAGAAGTGAGTGTGTTAGTTAATAATGCAGGGATCCAACAACGTTTTAACGTGTTGAAAGCAGATGCGAAGAACAATTGGAGCTATTTCAATAAAGAAATCATAACGAACCTTGAAGCACCTCTCCATCTCTCTATGTTGTTCGCTCCGTTTTTTGCAACAAAAGAATCGGCGACGATCCTTAACGTAACATCTGGGTTAGCTTTTACACCATTTGCGATGGCTCCGATCTATTCAGCAACGAAAGCGGCACTTCATTCGTTTACGATGAGTCTAAGACATCAGCTTTCGGATACGTCCGTTGAAGTCATAGAAGTTGCTCCTCCGGCAGTTAATACAGATTTAGGCGGTGCGGGATTGCATACGCATGGCGAACCATTGGATGCCTTTACGGATGCTATCTTCAACGAATTAGCAAATGGCAAACAGGAAATTGGATATGGTTCTTCTGTAGCCCGCTTGCGCATGTCACGAGATGAAATCGACGAATACACAGATAATATGTATAAGGCCAAGAAAAACACCGTTGAATAACCGTGTTTCCCCTCCTGGGCGATGATCTGTGTACTTGACCTTACATGGGATACGGCTCACCGCGCGGCTGCAACGGTAAGCGATAGGCCGTCCTTTGCAAGACGGCCCCTTCTTTAATATTAAATCATGATCAATAATTTTGATATGACTCTTTCCTTCTATGTTAGGTTTCGCCGCACAGGACGACGACGGAAGTAAGATATCATGATGGCAAGGGGCGCGGACAGAAAGACGATTTGCATCAGGGTGCGGGGAATTAAAGCATCTTCCGGTTTAGTCGCGAGTCCTGATAGGGCATAATGAACATTTGCGGGGAACATGCAGATCAATAGTAGCGAGAGCCCTCCAGCTGCCCATGGCGCAGTTGCGCGCCACAACAATCCGATAGCTCCTGTCAACTCCAATATCCCCGTGATCGTAACGATTAGGCCGGGATAGGGCAAGCTGGACGGCACCATACTTATAAGTTCCTCCCGCATCCAAACAAAATGAACCGTACCGGTCAGCACAAACATGGCGGAAACTCCCGCCCGAAGTGCAACCGGCCAAGAACGTAAACGTCGTATTCCCGCCGCTCCCGCAACGAAAACGGCAAGGGTGACAACGATGAGCACAATTAGGGGTTCCATCGCATTACCTCCATAATCAACTGTTTTGTGATAGACCGAAATTCCTTTCCACTATGAACGCTTTGGTCGTTACCAGCAACTGACCTAGGTACCTGCGTTCCACTTGCTTTAAAATCCGTCCCTCCTTTGACACGATAAAATCAATATACATATTATAAAAACCGACCATCGGTTTGTAAAGTTCGCATTTCAGAAGATCTCATTCGATCTTCAAGTCCTAATCGCTCTTAAATATGCTCATCAGAAGTTACATATAACGTCTTATCTACGAACATCGTTTAATCCTCTCATTTCTCTCTTTTAACCATCTTATGACAACGAATCATTTCCTGTTAGCTTAATAGCTACCCATCTCACCCATAACACCAAGTTTTTTGTTACCTGTGAGAAGAAGCCCATTTAATGGACTTTTCTAAGTTTCATCTTATCCTTCTTCCCCATGCCCACAATTAAACTAACGTTTCCTTGTGGTAGATTGCTTGAATAATCAAATACAAAAATATGGTTACTGTATGACGATTAAATAGAAGAGCGCTGCTAAGACAAAACGGTATAGAGCAAACCATTCCAATCGAAGTCGCTTAATCAGTTTGATGAACGTCACTACTGCAATCATTGCCACAAGAAAGGATGTCGTAAAGCCAATTATCATTAGATAGAAATCCTCAGAATTCAGCAAATCGCTACTATCGTACAAATCCAACAAGCTTGCACCAAACATAACAGGCACGGAAATAAGGAACGTAAAATCTGCGGCGGCTTTTTGGCTAGTACCAAGCAAAAGACCACCTGAAATCGTTGAACCCGATCTCGAGAATCCCGGCCACAAAGCCAAACATTGGAACAGTCCAATCCCGAAAGCTTGTCTATAATTTATCCCATCCATCGTATCAGCGCTTTCAGTTCTACTACTGCGTGCAGCGATGATCATCAACAAGCCACCTGCAACTAGACCTATCAAGACGGGGGTTGGGCCGAATAATTGGCTTTTTATCGTGTCCTTGAAGAGAAGATATATAATTAATGCTGGTAACATAGCCAAAATCATATGAACTACATTTAAGCCTTTACTTGGGGAAAAATCCAATCTAATCAGATTAGTACCAATCTCCAAATATCTTTTCCAATAAAGAATTAGAACTGCCATCACCGCACCCAATTGTATAACGATTTTAAAAGTTATTGCGGCGTCTCCCTCAAAGTTAAGTAAATTGCCTGCTAAAATAAGATGTCCAGTAGACGATACTGGTAAAAATTCTGTTAACCCCTCTATTATGCCAAGTATTATTGCTTTAATTACCTCAGTCATCTGTGGATACCCCTTTTGGAAATTTGGTTGGTGGCAATAAACTACACCTCGTTTAATAATTTCCAGTATAAGGGAGACATCTATGTATTCCCATCGAATAACATAACAATATTCAATTTAGTATTACATTATTGTCACATTGCTCATTATTTTAGTTTTAATACCCCCTTTGACTAACTAATGGCAGGAAATCGATGAGATTGCTAACCTTGACATGAATATATACACTTCAAATATCCTTCAGCCCGCAGCTAACATTAAAACAATGTTAGAAACTCTATCTTCCCAAAATACTGCAATCTCCAAGTCCTTTTGAATTCTTGTTTGCTATCCAAGAAACTCATCTATTGATTAGTTCTACATCCAGTCTTCAAAATTATCATTTAGAAATTTAATCTCACGCTCATAGTGGGCCAATTGCCCTTCCTCAACCATTTTTTGATAGGCAGGATTTCCATTGGCAGCACCCACCAGACACCAGTTGGTTGATTGAGTACAACTGAGTTCCATAAGGGTCTTAATCGGATATTCATTCAACCCAATAAATGCTTCATCATAATTATCAAAAAATTTACAGATTCTTTTGTTTTGGATTGTTGCAAATAATTCATGATCCCCCTTCTTCAAGGAGAAACGCAATTGCCATACTATGATTCAGAACGATTTCATTGAAGAACATATCTTTCCATGCTTTTTGAACGGAAAAATGATCTGGAGTGTACCCTTTTCTATAGGCTCTTTGTGGAAGTGTAAACCTTGTGCTTACTTTCTCTATGCCCTGATCATCACGCACTCAACTGGCTAAAGCCTAAACAAAATAGCCGCATATTATGCGACTTTCAAAGTATCATCTGCTATCTTAAATTAGCTATTTTGAAAGACTGTGTTGATTGACAACCTCAATAAATTCTTTCTTATTATCTACATTGTACTCTTGCGGAAGTAGGTCATAACTTCTTCTGTTTTCTTGTGCTGAAGGAGAAGGTCCACCCGATAAAAATCGTGCTTCGCAGTCTATGAAAAAACTTGGCATAACATAAACCTCACCTTTGATTGCCACATGTTATAGAGTATAGAATACCATTTTGATCCGCGTTTACCCTTCATTGACCGTGCCAAAGATGTAATACGGTTTTATCCCATTTGCAAATAGGCTATCGATTAGCTTGACCAATTCTTCCGACGATAAATCTTTTCCGTTGCGTATCCAAAGGCGAAACAAAGATAGTAATGTTGATATGTAAAACTCAACCAGGTATGGCGCTAAGACATCATTTGTTGGGAAGTCTGCAATCAATTTTTCAAAGGGAATTTCTCTTTTCAGGCGTTCAACAAAATGAACAGAACCATAGTCACCGAGGAGAGCTTTTAGGACAGAAATATCTTCTGTACTTTCCAAGCATTGAAGCGCATCTTGTAAAGTATGCGTAGAAAGCTCCCTGCTTGCCATTTCCTCGTGAATGGATTTTAAGACACGCTCTTCAACGAAATCCAACAACGCATAAATATCCGTAAAGTATTGATAAAAGGTGCTGCGATTATATCCTGATTGCTTGGCAATCTCTTGAACGGATATTTTTTCAATTGGTTTGTGGCAATACAAATCGCAGAATACATTAATAAAGGTTTGCCTCGTTTTGTCCGTCATTTCAGGTTGCTTATTCATGATTGGCCTCCATGTTCTGTTTCATCGATTATGCGACAGATCTTAAAAATCTGATGGTTGATGACCCTATAGTGAATCTATACAATAACATTATACAACACGTTGTTGGATGATCAACAAGGATTATCAACTATTTTAGGGAGGCTAACATGAGAATTTTATTCTTCGGTCGAGGCGTCATATCTACCCAATATGCTTGGGCATTCGAAAAGGCAGGGCATACCGTTGAGTTTTACGTTAGAAAAGGGAGAAAAGAAACCTTCGGAAGCCATATCGCGCTTGAAATGTGGGACGCACGAAAAGGGAAACAGCTCATAAATGAAAACTGGAACGTCACACTACATGAGGAGATATGGCCAAATTACGATCTCATTATTGCGAGTGTCAACACGGAGCAACTTCCATCAGCAGCACAGCTCCTATCGACTGCCGCCGGGAACACCCCGATCCTCATCTTCAATAATCTTTGGCAAGACTTAAAATCAGCGATCTCGCCATTGTCTATGAACAAGGTGGTCTTTGGATTTCCAGGAGCAGGGGGCGGCATCACGGACAATAAGCTTAGAGGCGGCTTTTTGAAAATGATATTTCTGGAGAAACCACGGGCAGGCACGGAACAGATGAACAACCAGATCAAAGAACTATTTGAAAGTGCCCATTTTAAAATCAGTTGGATCAAGGATATGCAAAGCTGGCTATGGAATCACTTTGCCATGAATGCGGCGATGGAGGCCGAGGTGTTAAAACGCGGAAGCTTTCCAGCACTTATGAATCATAGTGACTCCTTCGCAAATGTTGGTAAGCATATGAGGGAAATGATGCCCATACTTAAAGCAAGAGGCGCAAAGATGGACGCGATTACTCTACTGCTGACCAAGATTCCACCGGCACTTCTCGGCCCGCTTTTTAACAAGGTTATTTTTGCAAAGGGCAGCTTACCGCGACTTTTCGTCGAATACAACAACAGTAAAGCAGGTTTTGCGGTACTTGAAGTTGTGAGAGAAGCAAAAAAGTTAGGCATACCTTTGCCGCATCTTACGATGGCATTTGAAAATACTGAATATGCAAAAGAAATATAAAGAAGCCTTCCGATGGTTTCGGGCGTACACTAAAAGATTTTCACTCAAATCGACTCCAGTTACTTTTGTTCCAAGCTCGGATAAACGGTAGGCTAATTCACCCTGACCACAACCGATGTCACAAATTCTTAGGTCGGCCAGAACAGATAGATTCTTTAGTTGTTGTCAAATATATCTGTAGGAACCCTCTGGCCCCCCCGAGCTCACCATACCGTTATATTGCTCAGCATAACTATCGTAGCTCCCCATATTCATCCTCCTTGTCTCATCAAATTTAAAGTCCTTAATCCGTTATCAAGTCCATTTATATTTCATACTGGTGTTACGTAATCCTGCCCGTTAGTTTAAATGGTGTATAAAAAGCCGCTGATTATGCGGCTTCAAATGTTACTATGTTTTTGTCACCCGACACTCGCCTACTGTAATGGCCACATTTCCCTTTTTGCGTCCTGTTTCTGCGTATTTGTGAGCCTCGGGGATCTTAGGTCCGATTCGGTTAACTTCTGTATTAATCGACCATTTGAAGTCCAAAAAAGAAGCCTTTGTCATCAACACGACTTCGATCCTTGGTTTTGTACCATTAGCCGCAACTGCTGTATATTCCGCAACAAAGGCAGCGCTTCATAACTATACGCTGTCTCAAAGATACATGCTCAAAGACACTTCGGTAAAAGTGATAGAAGTTGTGCCACCGTGGGTTCAGAGCAACAACGATGAACCGCGTGCGATGCCACTTTCGTCATTCATTGATGCGACGATAAAAGTACTTGGTATGGATACAGACGAAGTTCTGGTCGAAGAAGCGAAAATGTTTCGAAATAACCCTGGCCCGAACGAAGGTGTTTTTGTGACCCACCTTAACGATACGATGAAGTCTGAACCTCCAAAGATTCATTAATCCACCTATCTTTTAATTTCTAAAATTCAGATGAACATCACTGTGATGGCTCTAATCACAAAAGGCCCTAATGCGATGTAACGAGGATGCTCCAAAATACGATAACCCTATGTACCTTTTCAAACGTTACCATATTCCGGAACCTGCACACATATATACAAATCCATAGCTTCCTAGAAATTCCGCAAAAAACTTGCCCTTACTTATGATACGGTTCAACGTATCATCTAGAGCGCGAATTTTGGTGCGACTAAATGGTAAGCCTATTCAAAACCGCCCATCCGATCACCGGATGGGCGTTTCTTACTTCCTACTTCTCTTGCTCCTTTATCACCTGCTCAATCCCGAGCAGAATCAGCTTCAAGCCGAATTCGAACGCCTTGTCGGTACCCATTAGTTCGAACAGCCCGTTCGTGAACATTCTCCGGAACAGTCCCGCATCCGTCTCGCTCATGGAATCCAGAAGGCGAGTCATTTCCTCACCCGGAAGCGCTCCCGCTCCATGGTCCTTAAGAATCGCGGAGACATTGCGCTGGTGCTCATAATCATCCAGAACGAAGTTGAAGACATAATTCATAATCGTAAGAACCGTTTGTATTTTTTGCTCTTGCTCAAGCGGCGTCGATTCCACGCAGAGCAGCATACGGTTGGTGAACCGGATGATGTCCGGTTCGTGGGGCAGCGTCGACATCATGAGCTGCGTGGAGCAAGGATACCGGCTGAGCACGCTTCGGACCGTTACCGCAAGTCCCTTCAGCTGCTCCTTCCAGTCCCCCTCGGAGTGGTACTCCTCCAGAATGATTTTCGATACCTGGTTGGCCAGACGCTGGTAGAGATTCTGCTTGCTCTTAAAATACCAGTATATAGAGGGAGCCTGAATCCCTAGCCTAACGGCCAATCGTCTCATGCTGAATTTCTCGATCCCCTCCTCACCAAGTAACTCCCACGAGGCTTCCAAAATCCTATCCTCCGAAATCTGAGGTTGCTGTTTTTTCATCGTTCTCCGTCCTTTTATCTAACAGTGTAAGTTTATTCTTTACAGGTTCATAGGTTCATGATATCATCTAACACTGTAAGGTTCAATCTAACACTGTAAGAGTGGACCTAGAATAAATAAAGAAAGTAGTGACCCGCATGGATGCAGAAAACCTCCATTACTTTGAAAAAGCCCCGGTCGCAAAAGCCGTAGCTCACTTCGCTGTACCTATGATGCTAGGCACGTCAATGAGTGTCATCTATTCCATCTTGAATGCCTATTTCCTTGGTACACTTGACAATACCGCCATGTTAACCGCACTCGCATTAACCTTGCCGTTATTCGCAATTATTATGGCGCTAGGCAACTTGATTGGCATGGGTAGCGGTACATTCATCTCCCGTTTGCTGGGTGAGAAAAAATATGATGATGTAAAGCATGTATCTTCATTCGCTTTTTACAGCAGTTTGGTTCTCGGTCTGATTGTGATGGCCATCGGTCTTCCGTTGATCGATCCCATCGTTTATGGTCTGGGGGCAACGCCTGACTCCTTCGGATTCACGAAGGACTATGTCACGATTATGCTTATCGGTTCACCAATCATCGTATTATTCTTCACGCTGGAGAATATCGTGCGCTCGGAGGGTGCAGCCATCACATCGATGATCGGTATGATTCTCAGTGTGGTCGTCAATATTATTCTCGATTCGTTCGTCATCTTCGTTTTTCATTGGGATGTGATTGGTGTAGCGTCTGCTACGGTCATTTCCAACTTGGTTGCTAGTGTATTCTACGCCTTCCATATTGGATACAAGAGCCAATTCTTAACCGTCTCCGTAAAATGGTTCAAGGCTTCCAAGGAGATTCTGAGCAATGTATTCAAAATCGGAGTTCCCGTCTTTATTATGAGTATCTTTTTGGGTGCAATGTCGCTCATCTTAAATCGTTTTCTTATTGAATATGGAGATCCAGCCGTAGCGGCTTACGGAATTTCATCACGTTTATTGCAATTTCCTGAGTTTATTCTGATGGGCTTATGCGAGGGAGTCGTACCGCTCATTGCCTTTTCTTTTACAGCGAATAAATTACGGATGAAGCAAACCATTGGATTTACGATCAAAACGATTGTGGCGTTAGCCGTCGTATTCGGTGTCATCGTCTATCTGATTTCCGACCACTTAATCGGTTTATTTACGAATGACCCGCAATTAATTGAAATGGGCAGCTACATTTTGCATGTGACATTCTTATCCTTGTTCATTACAGGAATGACCACGTTATTTACGGGGATTTTCCAAGCAACAGCGCAAGGAACGGCCGCGTTTATTATGTCCATTATTCAAGGAGTTACTCTGATTCCTGTGCTCTATATCGCCAATTGGATGAACGGCTTTCACGGGGTGATCTGGTCGCTCGTCATTGCGGATGTCGTCGCATTCCTTGTCGGTGCCATCATGCTGTATGTTTTGCGGAACAAATTGCAGCCGGATTTTGATAATTTAGTACAGTAGAAACCAAAATCTAAAACACGCAAGAAGGCAGGATAAGGGCACCTCCTGCCTTTTTATACACGGTGAAGCCAAAAATTTCACCGTCACTTGTGGTAAGGCTCAATGTGTTTGAACTTCAATTATCCTGCCCGTTAGCTTAATGAGTTTGCATGGAAACATAGTCTAATCGGTAATTGGCTCATGTTCTTGTCCTTTTCGGCAATCGGTACAAGTTCTTGTCCTTGGCTCGGGACAAGAACTTGTACCGATAATACAAAAAAGCCGCTAATAAAGCGACTTTCAATGGGTCTATATTCTTGTCTACCGACAATAAACGTGAAAATACCTGCCCCTCTCCCGGGCAGGTATTAAAGGTGAATCGTATGAATGGCTTACCAACATCGATCACTAAATATTAGTCCAGGAGGCTGTAGATCTGAATGCTCTCCACCTTGCCATCTTTGATATGAAACGACATCACATCCACATAATTGGATGGCTCGTAACGGAAGTCATCCTCCTCATTAGGGGCTCCATCACCAAGCAGTTTCCCCTCAGGGTAGGCGTTTTTGAGTGTATCCAGGCTATCTCCTGTTTTAATGTTTCGCACTGTCGCGTACTTAGGATCTGTAATTTCGATATGAAAGATGGAGTCTTGTTTCCCCTCCGGTATACTGATTGTTTTAATCTCCAGACCAGGATACGTATAAACCTTTTCTGTAAAACCGATTAACGTATCCATGTTTGTTCCATCGCCGGCACGGTACGTATGAGATTTCAGGTTTTCCGGTTTGCCCAGCATCTGTTCCATCTGATCTTCATTGGCTGTATCCGAAATCGCAATGGTGTGCTCATTATAGACAAAAGCAAGCTCCTTCAGCACCACATTGCCTTCCTTCTCCATGGAACCTTCCTTAATAGCTTCAGCACTTTGTCCTTCCGAATTTTCTGAAGCAGGCGCAGTAGAATTGGATGCTCCTTCGCCTTTGGCCTGTTCGTCGGGCGTGTTTTTTTCAGCCGAGTTCTGCACCGCTTCTGGCGACTTGGCCCCATTGGACAAACAGCCCGTCATCGCCATCGTTAGCAAAATACTCAGCAGGATAACAGCTGTAGCTTTGTTTATCAATTTCATCATGATCCCTCCATAAATGTGTGATTTCTTCTTATGAAGTGATTATAAAAAAAGCATTTTTTAGTCTCATAACAGAATTGTATCAATCTTGTAACGTTAACTATTTTCGCGCGTGTTTACGCACGGGGTAACACGATCGTAACGGTCGTTCCTTCCCCGATTTGGCTTTCCATGTCGATATATCCATTAAACCGCTCTACAATCTCTTTGCAAATCGAAAGTCCAAGACCTGAACCGTTCGCTGTGCTTGCATTTTTCGCCCGGTAAAAGCGTTCCTGCACTCTCTCCAGCTCATCGCCCGCGATACCGATACCTTGATCACGTATTCGTATAACGACCTCGCTTGGCGTATGTGTAAGCTTCAATTCGATTAGCGATGGACTGCCTGAATATTTGATGGCATTGTCCACAAGGTTGGCGATCGCATGGGACATCAGCATTGGATTCACGTTGGCGTGGACTCTCGTCAGAAGCTTATCCTCCGGTTCCGCTTCCGCCTCCGCCTCCCTGAACATAATCTCGATTCCTTTCTCTTTGGCCTTGGCACCCAGACTCGTTGCGACTTGCTGAATCAGTTCGTTCATTTCCGTCTTCTCTACTTCCAGTTCGTTAGAACCAGCCTTGTCGAATCGGGATAGCAACAACAGTTCATTAATCAAGCGCGTCAGCCGATCCGATTCCTGCAGCAGATGAGCATAGACTTTTTGCAGCTCCTTGTTCTCGTTCTCCCCTTCAACCAAGTATTGAGAGAAACCACGAATGGCAGCCAATGGTGTTTTTAGCTCGTGAGATACGTTCGAGACAAATTGTTTCTGGTACTGAATGTAATCATGAAGCTGCCGCCCCATGGAATCCAGCCCATCCGCCAGCATGCCCAGCTCATCCTTCCGGTTTAGATGAACTCTCCGAAACTCCTGTCTAGAGAAACTTTGCGCAGCGCCAAGCAACAGCTTAATCGGCTTGGTTGTGTTGCGGGCAATCCACAGACTGGATAACGTAATCAGTACAATAAATCCGCCTGCACCCGCAAATAGGACATAACGGATTTGATCCATAATCGCATAAAAGTAGGAAATGTCCTCCACGAACTCATACACATAAGCGTTTTGGTAGTATTGATCCTGAATGGGAGTGGCAAAATAAAGCAGATGATCTTCCGTTACGGTGTAGGCGTAACTGCCGCTCAGGGCTTTCTCGATATTCTTTTCAAAAATAAGAGGTTTGCCATCATTAATGATGATGCCATCCACAGCCAAGCCCAGCAGCTGCTTGGAGCTATCATAGATGCGTACTTCCTTGCCTGAAGCTTTCAGCTTCTCCAGAGCAAGTCTGACGATTTCTTCTGTCTGCGGTTCTCCTGTCGATGATCTATGCTGTGCCAACACCTCACGGAACGACAACTCGGACAGATCCGCCTTCTCCATCATCTGTTTTTCAATGGTAATGAAGCTGTAGTGATCGATGGCTTTATTCACCGCAAAAATGATGATGCCAAAGGACAGCACGGAGAAAAATAAATAATTCAGCAGTAACCGGGTTGCATACTTCAGGCCTCGCCACCTCCAAGTTGATAGCCAAATCCATAGATCGTCCTGACATACTTCGGTTCGTCCGCGTTATCCTCCAGCTTCTTCCGTAATCGCATGATGGTCATATCCACACTGCGACTGTCTCCCATAAAGTCATATCCCCATCCGATCTGCAGCAGCTCATCCCGGGTAAAGATTTTGTCCGGCCTTTTGAGTAACGTTTCCAGAATTTTAAACTCTTTGGCCGTTAAAGACACGGGTACACCGTTTTTCAGCACCCTTCGGCTTTCCAGATCAAATGTCAGCTCTTCATGAATGATGCGTGTAGATTTCACTTCTGTTCCTTCACTTGATTCCTCCTTGCTCTCGTTTCTTCTCAGAATCACCTTGATCCGAGCGAGCAATTCACGATTGTCAAAGGGTTTGGTCATGTAATCTTCCGCCCCTAGCTCTAGTCCCAGCACCTTATCGATCACCTCATTTTTGGCAGAGAGCATGATCACAGGAACGGCACGTTTCCCGGTGATTTCCTTGCACAGGTCATATCCGGAGCAGTCAGGCAGCATCAAGTCAAGCACCACCAGGTCCGGTCCAAAAGCATCCAGCAGCTGCAGGGCTATTTTTCCGTTTTCAGCCGTTTGAACGACGTAGTTTTCTCTTCTCAGTACGAGCTCAATTAAATCCCTGATTGCGGCTTCATCGTCAATGACAAGTATTTTCTTCAATGTGCACCCCTTCTAGCCTTGTTCCCCAGCTTGAATCATCATTTACCCTCATCTTAGCACAGACACTTTAGATTCCTCCACCAACTGGAAGATGAGGTATTTTCCACTGAGCTCAACATAACTAGTAAGTAAACCCGAAGAATGGAGAACAATCCATGGATCTGCTCTGGGTACTCATTGTTGGTGACTTATTGGCTGGTTAAGCGGCAACTTGTTTGGGCGGGACGTACCGAGCGGTGTACTTGGGAACATGATTGCGGGTTTTATCGGTTCCTGGTTAGGAACAGAATTGCTGGGATCAAGGGGCTGGTGATTGGCGGATTTCATATTATTCCAGCCATCGTTGGCTCGATTATTGCCCTGCTCATCTTCTTCGCTCTAGCACGCGGCGTACCATTTCCGAAGACGTTAACAAAAAAGAGGCGGAAACCGATACCGTCGTTCATTAGATATTTTTTATAAAGATGCTGCCAGGTCATAAGATGAACACTTTACTCTGTAACCGTTCGTCCCGTCCTTTTCACACCATATAAATCTTTTATTATGATATTAATATTTCGCAACACTGCTTGACACGTGAATGAATTACCGTTATAGTGTGAATCAATTCACACCCCACATAAAGGAGTTATCTATGCCAAAAAGTACTTTCTTTCGTTTAGATGAAGCAAGGCGCGAGGAAATATCTAATAGCGCTATGCATCTTTTTGTTGATCATCTTTACGAGGATATAACTATGAAGATGGTTTTGGATCGTATGTCCATGCATCCCGGAACATTTTATCGGTATTTTGAAGACAAAGATGACCTATATTGTCTCTTAATACGTAATGTGACCCAGAAAAGAGCTGCGTTTTTTAATAACAGTAATGAAGATTCCCTCCTCCAGTTTTTCCTTACTGGCTTATTTGGTAACGTTAATGGCATTGTGACCGAGCCACTGAATGAGTTGGAAATCAAACTCACTGAAACACTTTTATACATTCCTGAGAACATTTTGCTTAAAATATATCTGAATGTGCTAAAGGGGGAGTCATTCCCCTTAATCAAGGATATTTTACGCCGAATGAGGGTTGATGGATATCTCCGACCTGATATTGACGACGACCTGATTTCTTTTATGTTTGAGTCGATGCAGTTTAATTTAGTCATGTTTTTTAGGGAATTCGATATTAAGGACTCTAAGCTGCAACATAAGATTAGCAAGTATTTTGCTGACTTTATGAGTCATGGGCTGCTTGAAGATCATAAATATACTGAAATGGTTAGCGATCTCAAGAAAGCCAAGGAGTAGATAAGATTCACTGAGGATTGGATGTAATCGTTTCACAGTTTTGAAAAGCGCTCATAGCGCAATGTATGTATTTCACATTCGCCACTTTTAGTATTAGGGGGGAACAAGAAAATGAAAACTTTTGACGCATTTCCGGAACCAATCGGCAGCTATGCTGTCGGTCGAACCCAGATGGATTTTGAGTATACGGCATCAGATCATTCAAAAAGAGAACTGACGGCGTTTGTGTACTATCCGTCCGACAGTAGCGAAGGTAAGACTACATCAACGTACATGTTTCCTGAAGTCTACGAAATGCTTGATGAGCAGCCACTTCTCGCTCCGTTGAAGGATGCTTACTCTATAGATATCAAGACCCAGTGTTACGACGATCTTGCTCTCTCCGGGAAGGAAAAGCGCTATCCGGTATTATTCTATGTTTGCGGCGGGGGCGGTTCTCCAGAATGGGGTACCGTGATCTGTACTGACTTGGCAAGCATGGGATATGTTGTGGTAAGCATCGGGCATCCGAATAGCACGATGTATAAGCGTAAAGATGGGCGCCTGTTTAATGTATCAAAGGATTTTTCGGATGTCATTATGGCGTTTTCTGAAGATCCAGAGATGATGGCGTTGGCTGGTAAGATGAAGATGCGGCCTGACGATGAAACAGCCATTGAGATGTGCCAAAACGTGCTTACACTGCCGATACTTGCCAAGTTAACAGAGTATAGCGAATTACAGGCAGAAGATGTAAGGTATATAGCCGATTATCTTTATAAACTGGACTCTGGAGAGCTGAATTCCATCTTTAAGGGCAGATTGTTGCTTGACATCGGCATGGGCATAGTCGGACATTCTTATGGAGGGCCTACGACGGCGATGGTTTGCCGGGACGACGACCGGTTCGCCTGCGGGATTGGCTTGGATAGCGGTGCGTTCGGCCTTCAGGGCAGCGACCTTAAGAAACCCTTCTTGCTACTGTTTTGCGAACCTAACTATAACATGAATGCGATAATTGGCGCTAACAATAGCATGGAAACCTATTATTTCTCTGTTGATCGTGTTGCGCATTTAGATTACTGCGACATCGTGTTTACCAGTGTTAATGAGGAACTCAGAGGCGAACGGGATGCTATGGAGATGCGAAATCTTGTTACAGACTACACGAAGAACTTTTTTGATCATTACATACTGCAGAATGCTGCAAGCGTGGAAAGTCTGGCATACGATGGCGTGGACTTGATCAAGAAGACCAGCAACAAGTGACATAATCAAGAGGTCGCTGATAAACGCATGTCAAAGAGCTAGTCGTACAGACTGAGAGCCGATAACCCTATTACGCGGTTATCGGCTCTCTCATATTTCAGGGATTGTTTTCTACTTGAGATGGTAAGCGGTGTTTTCAGCGTTGAAAAACACACTTGAAGATGTTAGTAATTGGCTGAATTCTAACAGACATTGAGATTACAAACCAAAGCTTCTCCTTTGCATTAAATTTATTTTTGTGTATACATGACAACTAAAACATTTACCTTTCTTCCTGAATAGGCATGGGCCCATCGAATGGGAAGATGACCATAGCTTTGAAATCATCAAAATCGATGGAGGCATTGGCGTATCCGTCGATCCCGAACCGTTGTCCGATCAGCTTGTCACCGCCTGTATGGCGGAAATTGTAATCCGTAGCTACCGGAACATCGTCGAGGTAGACGTTGTAGGTTTTGTTATCCCAGTTGGCCACCATTTTGATTTTGTACCATGTATTGTAGGACACGTTTTGGACTGCTTTCTTGGATCCGCCGTTCTGTACAATAAACTTACCGGTATCAAAAGCAGTGACCATCGAATAATTGCCGGTACCGCTGTCGTTTCTCATCATGGCGCCATTCGCGTATTGGAAGCTGCTGTTTAATCTGGCGCGATATTCGATGACGATGCGCTGATCCCCCTCCGCTTTTACCTCCCCTGTATATGGCAGGAACAGGTTTGCCTTGCCCGAGGTAGCGGTCGTGGTCAGTCGAAGAAATTTATTCCCATCCTCTTCCTTTACCGTTGCGGTAGCTCCATTGGTCAGATCTTCGGTGGTGATACCGTAAGGGTATTTGCCTACCGTATCGCCGGAGAAATCCCGGTAAGCGTTATAGGCAACGCCATCCTGTACGAGGTTAAGTGAAGCTAACAGAGCCTCTTCCGCTTGAGCGAGATTATCCAGCTGCCCGTCAAACTGCTCTTTGCTCAGATCCGGGTTGGAGGCCATCTCCTCCGCTTTATCCACCTCGGACACAAAAGCGTCATACTTGGATTGGCTATAGTTGCCTAACCCAGTGCCCAACGGATAAGAGAAATTCGCCAGTCTATTGCGGAGCTGGTCCACAATGTCATCAAGGCCCCATCCTGCAACAACTACTACGGATACAGTGGAAGGAATATCTCGGCCATCCACCTTCAGAATGACTGGCACCTGAACCGTACCAAGAGAGCTGAAGTCCATTCCCTCCGGCTTCCAGCTGACAACTTCCGCCGTCATCAACTCGCTATTGTATACAACATCCACAACGCTGGGCGAATCAGGAGTCACTCCGGAAGGAGTCCTCAATTCGGAAACCACCTGAACCGCGTCAGAAGCCTTGATTACCGTCAAATGGATTGCCGTTTTGCTGCCGTTGTATTCGGCTGTAATAAGAGCTGTACCCGGTTTATCTGCGTATACCGAAGGGGTGACCGAGACAGTATCAATCCGGGCCACCCCGGGATCGCTGCTGGTATACTGAGCATCAGCTGTCACATTCTTCATTTCATAATTGTTATAGCGAGCAGTTACCTGTAATGGGAGGCTTCGCTGTCCGCTGGTCAGGACGCTGTCCAATCCGCTCATGTCAAAAGACTGCACTGATCTGGGCTCTGCGACTACGGTTACCGCGGCCGTTGTTGTTTTCCCATTATAAGTCGCGGTAATTGTCGTACTGCCCGCCCCGACAGCTTTAATCTGATCCCCTTCATCAATAATGGCTACCTTCGTGTCGGAAGAACTGAAGGCAGCACCTGTATCGATAGCGGTATAGGTAGCGCCCGTTACCGTATACAGGGGCAAACGGCGGGTTTCGTTCAACCCCAGGGTGAATCCCGGGGATTCAAATAAAATATCCGATGTATCCAGCTTAAATAGATCCATACTGTCGATCTCGGCCAGATTGCTCCCTTTCGAGAAGCGGATGATGTTGTCGCCTTCCTTAAGGAAGACTTTCGCCGTGGAGGCTCCCCAACGATTCGGACCAGAATAGACGATGTTCAATTTGGCACCGGAGCTGCCGTTCACCGACAATATATGGGAGGCATCCGCCGCATTGGGGGAGCCGTTGGCATTGCGCACGGACAGGTTATAGAATCCCGCCTCCGGCACATTTACTGTAAACTGGGCATAATCATTAGCGTTCTTAATTCTCGCGACTTTCATCCCGCCTGATGCCGTGCTTTCCCGCCGGACAGCCGGAGAAGTTTCTCCAATCGGATCCTTCACCAGCAACGCATGTTCCGCTTCATAGCGCTTCCGCATCGGCTCGCCGGAAGGTATGGCAATCGGTATGTTCGGATCTACCGGCTCTCCCAGGTTCGGCGTATTGTCGTCATTCCAAGTGAATTTCTGTGCGTAGACTTTGCGGGTCCAGCCTGACCCCGGCCAGCGGGCAGCATGGTAAATGATCCAGTCCTCCACACCATCAGGAGACGAGACGATACTATGGTGGCCAGGGCCGTAAACACCATTGGCGCTAGAAAAGATCGGCTTATCCCGCTTTACCCAGGAGCCAGGGTTCATTAAATCGTCGCTAATCTTGGCCGTGATCAACCCGAGGGAGTAACTGTCTGTCCAGCTTCCATTGGCCGAATAGATCAGATTGATCGTGTCACCCTTTACAGTGACCTCGGGCCCTTCATTGATCCTCCCCGGGGAAGTTTCCCAGTCATATTCAGGCGTTGAAATCAGGACCCGTTCCGAACTGATGGTCCGTGGATCGCTCAGCTTTGCGATATATAAATTTTGAAAGCTTCCGTCGGTTTCCTCCCAGCCGGACCAAATAAAATAGTGATCCTCATTTAAAGTCAGCACAGTGCCGTCAATTGCCCAACGGTCGGTGGAATCGGTAATTTTCCCTTTGAACTCCCAGGTTCCCGTCATCGGATTATCACTGGCGTTCTCCAGCACGTACATGCGGTGGTTTGCATTGGTTCCGTCGTCGGCTGCAAAGTAGATATACCATTTGAATAGGCCATCGCTATCTTTGAGATAGTGCATCTCAGGCGCCCAAACATTGGAACTGTACATGGTACCTTTAACCGGTGTCCAGGCTAAGCTTCTCTCGCCCGCATCAATGCCGGTAATCGTCTTCGCTCTGCGGATCATGATGCCGCTGGCATTGACAAACACATTGTAGTAGTAGCCGTCCGTATGCTTGTAAACCCAAGGGTCGGCCCCTGTCTGCATGATAACATTGTAGAAATCAGACATATCCTTTCCCTCCTGTCGGGATGCCAAAACCGCCCTATCTGGCGGTTCCCCTGCCGCCATAGCCGCTCCGTTCCATTGCGGCAGCATCAGCAGCACTGCGAGACAAAACAGCAAATACCTGAATCTTTTCCTATCCCATAAAACCGCTTTCAACCTCATCCATCCCCCTGTCATTGATTTTTTCAGCCATGTCCTCATTCTACTTGCAGAGAAAATTTAAAAAATGTACTATCTTAAATTGTTTTGGTAACCGTTTTAGAAAAGGTGTCTTTACCTTCGGATTGTACTTAACCCTCTCAACGTCTGATTGTTATCGCCGGGAATCCGAAAAAAAAAAGGACACAATCCCCAATTAAGGGATGTGTCCTGAAGAAAAACATTACATTGTAGGTAGTGTGTCCGACGTATCGACATAACCTTACTCTTCCGAATGTTTGCGGTTGTTTAACAGCTTTGGAATCCTCACGGTCACGGTCGTCCCATGGCCGAGCTGGCTTTCTATAGCGATCCCGTAACCCTCTCCGAACAATAGCCGAAGCCTGTTATGGATATTGGAAAGTCCGATGCTTGTAGCAGGTTGGCCATCTGGTGCAGGTTCCGGGGATGCCATGCCCAGCTTAGCCTGAAGGGAAGCCAATTGCTCCGGGTCCATTCCCTTCCCGGTATCCGTGATTTGGAAGCACACGTCCCCATGCGCATCAATGCTCCCGGTAACTTGAAGCCGGCCCCCTTGATCCATCCGCTCCAGCCCATGATAGACCGCATTCTCCACAATGGGTTGGAGAATCATCTTGGGGGTTTGCATCTCCAGGAGTCCCTCGTCCACATCGATGTCGATGATAAATTTATTCTCGTACCGGATGGCGATAATGTTCATATAAGCCTGAATACAGTCCAGCTCTTCCTTTATCCGTACAAGATCATCTTTTCTTATACTGTACCGGAATATTTTGGACATGCAAGATGCAATTTGCGCGATCTCCCTGCTTCCGTATTCCAATCCGATGCTGCTGATGCAATTGAGCGTATTATAGAGAAAATGGGGGTTGATCTGGCTTTGCAGGGCAGCAAACTCCGCCTGTTTTTGACTCAGCTCAGATTCATATAATCTGGCTTGGGTATTGATCATATCTCTTGCCATCTCTTCCCTTTCATTGATTACCCGGTTAATGTCGCAGGCCAGCATGCCTACTTCATTGGTAGACCGGACTTTAATGCGGAAGCCCATGTCCCGGCTCCCCACTCTCTTCATATCCAGAACAAGTCCCATCACCGGACGCATCAGATTGTTCATAAAGAAACTGCCCATGATAAGCATGCTTAGAATCATCCCAATCCCCACGATAATGCTGATTTTCCGTATAGGGTTCATGTCTGCGGTAAGCTCTTGCACTGGAATCATACTCACTACCCGCCACCCGTCTGCCTGCTCCAAACCCTTAACCTGGACAAGAATATCCTCCCCATCGATCGTTGTTTTGACCCCTTTAAGCAGGAGGCCCTTATCCATAGACAGAACATCTCTGAATAACGCACCTCGGGCATTGGAATTGGTGGAAGCAATCACCTCATCCCGGCTATTCAGAATGTATAAGGTAGAGTTGGGCGTTAATTCCGTATTTTCTACAAGCCCTTGCATTTTGTCCATATTGACCAAAACGGTACAGTAACCCGTAATTTGGGAGAAATAGATTCCCCCGATGGCCTCCACAATCGGCGCTATATAAAAGAACTGTTCCGTTCCTGTTCTGTCGTCTTTTAGAATCGAGGTGAACATCCCCTTGTCCCGCAGTGAGGGATCTTCCTTATACTTCTGGATAAAGGTATCGTAACGATTGAGAAAAAAAATATCTCCGCTTGCTGATGCCAAACTGTAAAGCCGTCTTCCCCGAATATCATTAATTACAATTCCGTCCACATACGAATTAAAGGATCTCATATATTCCATGAGATCCAATGCATTTGGACCGCTATTAAACGCCCTTTGGTAATCATCATCCACTACAGAAAATTCCTGAACCCGTCTGCTATTGACCGCAATGCTGGTGCTGACCCTGATATCACTAAATGCAGAATCAATTTTGCGGCGTGTTTGTTCTATCATCTGGTTACTGTAATGGGCGGCTCTCTTCTGGGTCAAATTAGAGAAACTATAATAATAATAAAATTCCATGACAGTAAAAATGATGATGGAGAAAAAAAAGATAAGCCATATCTGATGCTTCAATTTCAGTCTACTGATCTTCATGGCCCGCCGCTCCGTTCATATCAACTTTTTCTGAATTTGGCGGGGGTCATCCCGCAATGCTTCTTGAACACTTTATTGAAATAATAATAATCGACATACCCGGCCTTTATGGCCACTTCTTCAATGGATAGATCCGTACGCTTCAGGAGCTCACGGGCTTTCTTGATTCTCAGCTCCGACACATATTCAGAGAAGGTTTTGCCCAGATTTTTTCTGAATAATTGACAGCAATACACCTGGTTAATGAAGAACTGGGCAGATAAATCCTTCAAATACAATTTCTGCTCAAAATGATGGTTGATATAATTTATCATCCTGTTGAAGCAGGACTGGATGTCCCCTTCCTGCAAAGAGCGGCTGTTTCCTATCCTGATGGAGTCGAGAACCTCATGTAAAAAGCTGCATAGCGACTCAAAGTGTTCAAATCGTTCCTTGATCTCGGAATAATTCAGGAATTCCAGTTCCATATCCTTCAATTCCTCAGAATATGCTTTTATAAGGATCCCGACGGCTTGATTCCACAGGTAAACAACCTCAGACATGCCCAGATGATGATCCCTGAAATATGCCTGCAGCCCTTTAATGTACGCATCCACATCGTCAAATTGATTTCCCTGTAGGATGTGGTGGATTTCATCGATACATGGCTTCACCAGATGAAGCTTCGGCTCGTAGTGAACGACGCCCCCAGCTTCTTCAAGAAAAACCTGGGAAGCGGACAGGTCTGCTTCTTTAATCAGCTTGCTCATGTGCTTTAGTTGATTAGAGATGCTGCTGACGCCCATAACATGGATGCCCGTCTTATTCAGAGCCCACTTATCCGAATGTCCTTCCAGATAGTCCCTATGCTCCGTCATCAGGACAACCAGCATTTTTCGGGCTCCAGCTTCAACTTCCACAACATGAACAGGCTTTCCCTCCAAAGAAAGCATGTTCCTTATATTTTTATGTTCTCCCTCGAAATAGATGGTCAACACCTGATAATAATACACAGCTGCATCATCGGGAAGCGGTAGTAAGCTCTTTATCGCGTCCTCATTCGCCGAGGTCAGCGCATCCAGAAGGAGTTGGTTCCGTGCGGTGCTTCTTCGGGAGAAATGCATGGCCAGCTTCGCAATGAAGGGGTCAGCCTTATCGATATCCAGAGGCTTCAGGAAATAATCCAGCGCGCCGTAGCGCAACGCTTTCTGGGCGTATTCAAATTCCGCATATCCGCTTACGATGACAAACTCAATGTCCAGCCCTTCTACTTTGGCCCTCTTCATCAGTTCCAGTCCGGATATCTCAGGCATACGGATGTCCGTAAATACCAAATCTGGTTTATCCGCTTTTATGGCATCCCATGCTTTGTAAGCGCTTTTAAATTGCCCGATAATTTCAAATCCATATTTATCCCAATCGAAGGCGTTGCGGATTCCTTTAATTGCCCACGGCTCATCATCTACAATCATGACCTTGTACATGGGTATCCTCCTGAACATATGGATTTCCCCGAATAAATAGCAAAATTATTCGGGGACAGCAACGAAATAAGGATAAACCACGGACTGGTTTATCCTTATGCCATGGATTACTTGCTCTGTGCTTTGATTTCTCTGTAGTTCTTAATATTCTCATCCTGAACAGCCTGACCGCCGGCGTCCATATATTCCTTCACCAGCTTGTCATACAAGGCGTCGAACTCTGCCGGCTTGGCAACGACCAGCCTATCACTCATTTGCTTGTTCATGTCACCCAACGTTTTGCCGTACTTGATACTAGCTTCGTTCGAGACGCCGTAATAGAAGCCTGTATAACCATCCGTCGTATTGATCTTGTATGAATCGACAGCCAGTTTTTCATAGCTCTGATCTCCGGCTGCTAAGGCTGCTGCGTACGTTCGGACATTCTTTTCGGTATCGCCCAGCTCTGCACCGTTTACAATTAGAGTATAATCCATATTCAGATTGCTCGTTTGCATATTTTCGCCGGTTTGCGCAATCCCTTGCGGGATGCCGTTTACAAGGTTATGGTTGACGCCTTCTTCGCCAAACTGAAGGAAGAACATCACCTCCGGATCAGCCATCCAGTTCAGATACTTTATGGCCAGCTCCGCATTCTTGCTGCTTTTCGGGATGAAGGAGAAAATCCCGTTTTCGTTGTACATCTCTTTCAGGTATTTCCCCTCATCGTTTTTGAAGGTATCTACAGCAACATAGTTGGCATCAGGTGCATTTTGTTTTAGGGGTTCACGAATTTTTTGTGATAGTGGATAATCCCAGTTGGCGGCGTAGAAGCCTACCTTGCCGTTGGTCACATCGGCATCCGCTTGTTTGGTTGTTTTATCCAGCGCAAAGTCGGGGCTGATCAGCTTTTCATTGTACAGTTTGTTCAGCCATTTATACGCATCCTTGGTGCCGGGCTTCAGCCAATTGGTGGTGGTAACGAATTCCTCCTCCGACATCGGACCCCAGAACGAAGGAATCAGGTTGCCAAAGGTGTAGTTCATGCCGGAAGCAGCAGTTGCCCACGGAATGACGCCATCCACATTACCCGGGTTCTTGTCACGGAAAGCAACGAGGGTATTATATAATTCATCCCGATTCGTTGGAACAGGCATTCCCAGCTTATCCAGCCAATCCTTGCGGATAAACATGCCGTTCCAAGCGATCAGAGTCCGCTTGCCTGGGATCGAGATTTGTTTGCCCTCATATTTCCCGTAGGAAAGAACGTTCTCGCCCAGATAAGACTTTAATTGCTGGCCGTGCTTCTCCAACAATTCATCCAGTGTATAGAGGCCACCGCTTTTTGCGAAACGGGTTACGGTATTCCCGTCATAGGTGAAGGAAATATCAGGAGCTTCGTTGGCAGCCATCAACACATTCAGCTTGTCGACTTCTTGGGAACGGGGGACAGGAACAAATTTTACAATGGCGTTATTAGACTTTCCGAATTTTTCATTGACATATTTGGTCCACGTGTTGTTGTTCAAGTCCGGTTGTCCCTGAATACCTCTGTCAAACACTTCCACTGTCAAGGTTACTGGGGAACCGGAGCCCGTTTCCGATGCGTTGGACCCTTTTGATACCGTCTCCCCATTGTTATTGCCTGCGCCACCACAGCCTGCCACTCCTACGGCTAGAAGCACTGTGCTAAATAGAATTGCTGCTTTCTTCTTTAAGCCCTTATACACGTTAACCACCCTTTCGTTCTTGTGATTGATTCTCTTAAATCATCCGCGAGCCGGGATCCCCCCTTCATCATAATCTGTTTCCCCATCACCCCTTGATAGCCCCAGTCATCACACCATCCACGAAATACTTCTGCAGTTTAGGATAGATCAGCAAAATCGGAATCGTTGTAAACATGACACTGGCCGCTTTCAAAGACTCAGGGACAATATAGGAGCCGACACTTCCTTCCCCTCCTTGTTGGCTATCCAACTGCTGATTGGCCGAAATGATCTGGTATAGCTTCATCTGCATAGGGTACAGCTCTTTTTTCGTTATGTAGAACAGCGCATCCTGGAATCCATTCCATCTGTCCACCGCATAGAAAAGGCTTAATGTGGCGATCGATGGCAACGAAAGGGGGAGCACAATCTTGATGAGAATGCCCAGATCCGAACACCCATCAATGGCTGCCGATTCCTCCAGGCTCTCCGGAAGATTGCTGAAGAAGGTTTTCAGGATGATCATATTAAACACGCTCATGGCACCCGGCAAAACCAGGCTCCAGACCGAATTCATCATGCCCAGGTTTTTAACCAGAATATAGGAGGGAATTAAACCGCCGCTGAAATACATGGTGAAGACCAACGCCGTCAAAATAAAGTTTCTTCCCTTCAGCCGCTTCTTCGTTAACGGATACGCTGCACATATGGTCAGGAACATGCATACCAAAGTGTAGAATATCGTAAGCACAATACTGTATCCAAGCGTATATAGCATATCCATATCGCTCAATATGGTTTTGTACGTTTCTGCTGTGAAGTCTACTGGCCACAGTCCTACCTTTTGAGAAATAATCGCTTCGTTGGAACTGAAAGAAAGCGCAATCATGTACAGGAACGGTACGATACATGTGAAGGACAATGCCACGATAAATACAATGATGGCCATATCCGCTACAGTCATTTTTTTCATCTTGCGCTTATTGCTCGCCACCCTCACCATATCCCATCCTCGCCTAATTTTTTCGCAACAAAGTTTGCAGATAACAGCAGGATCAGGCCGACCACGGATTGGAACAATCCTACCGCCGTTGCCTGGGAGAAATCACCCGAACTAATACCAACTCTATACACGAAAGTACTGATAACATCAGAGTAATCGCTAACCAGTGAATTCCCCATCACAAAGGGACGGTCAAATCCGATAGAAACCATTCTTCCTATTTGGAGAATCAACAAAATATTGATGGTTGACTTAATGCCAGGCAGTGTAATATGCCACATTTTGCGAAGCCTGCTGCAGCCATCAATATCGGAGGCCTCATACAACTCCCTATTGATTCCGGTTATGGCCGCCAAATAAATGATGGTGCCCCATCCGATATTTTGCCATACGCCAACGGCAATATAAGTAATCAACCAAGGTGTTTTCTGCGACAGAAACTCGATCTTCTCCAAACCAAAGCTCGACAGGAAATTGTTGATCATGCCGCCGTTAGAAAACATCAGATAGACCATACCGCCAATAATAACCCAGGACAAAAAATGGGGCAGATACAACACGGTCTGGGTCATTTTCTTGAAATTTGCTTGTCTTACTTCATTGAGCAAAATCGCCAGAAGAATGGGCGCTGGAAAACCCGCGATCAAGTCCAGAACATTCAGGACCAGCGTATTCTTCAATGCACGGTAGAAGCTGTCCTGCTCAAAAATAAAACGGAACACATCCAGTCCTACCCATTCGCTCCCTCCAATTCCTTCAAAAATGTTGTAATCTTGGAATGCCATCACAAGGCCATAGATGGGAGCATACTTGAAAATCAGGATATAGGCCATAGGCAGCAACAAAAGAAAATATAACAGACCGTCTCTTTTGATGTAGTACAGAAAGTTTTTTTTCCTTTTTGTTGCGCCGTACTTTCGGGAGCTGTCTAAAACCGCTTTCATTTTCCCCATCCCTCCGACTGTAATAAAGAGCTCTCATGTTTATCATTCTACCTTCAGGATGAAATAAAAAAATGTACTCCCTTAAATCAATTTGGTAATAACTTAAAAAGGTAGTTGTATGTAAACTGAAGAGTGAGGAATTAGTTAGGAAAAAAATAAAGAACCAGAGACCACTTGGTCCTGATTCATTTAAATAGGTAACATGCCTCCAAAAATACATTAGGTTAAACCTCGACATTGTAAAAAGAAGAGCCCTGAAGGAACACCTCTAATTGGTCGGTCTACCGTTATTTGTGCGCATAGTGGCAGGCAGCTCGAATCGGTTGTAGCCCTCCATCCGGAACAGCCGGGTCGGCGTCGCCCAAGGAAGCGGATATTCACTGTACAGTTGCCGCTTCGCTGCCGCGTCTCTCATCTTCTCGGACAAGCTGGGCAGCAGGCGCACCGTGGAATCTCCATCCTCCCGCTCGGTCACGAATCGGCCGGGAATGGCACGAACGGCGCGAGCCGACTCAAAGGCGCCGTTGGATACCAGCACGAAGCCTCGGCTTGCCTTGAGCGGCGAGAAGAGTGGTTTCCCTGGGGTTTCGATCGCTTCCATTAGGTTCAGATACATGCTGCACATCAAATCAGTCGGACCAAACGCCAAATCCTCTTCGGCGTCCTGTGCGCGAATGGTCAACTTGTTCTGGTAATTCCAATGCGCTTCCCCTCGCGTTCCGTACACGGCAATCGAAGGCACTTCGCTGACTTCGTGACAAAGCATGGCGTAAAAATGAACGCTCACACCGTTAGCCATAACGGCGCGAATACAGGAGACATCGTCCCCATCGATGCCATTGACGTGGTAAAGCTCGGCCTGCACCGATTCCGGGTACAAGTCTGCGGCGCCTCCTCCGGCCGCCAGCAAACTATGGTGCAGCAAGTGAGCGAACGGATTGTTGAACGTCCCGTCCAGCACATACTGGCCGTCGCTGACCAGTTTGCCGGCCCAGCGGGTTCGATCGTAGTAAGAGCGAAGCCGTTTCCACATGCCAATGCCGACCACATGCTCCACCTGCCCGAGCACACCGGAGCCGATCCTTTCCAGCAGCGTTCGGAATGCCTGGCCCGACGTATTCTGGAAGTTCACCTGGCACAAGCGCCCGGTCTCCCTCTGCACCGCGATCATCTCGTCCAAGTCCTGAATCGTTACCGCCGGGGGCTTCTCCACCAGCACGTGAAAGCCCATCCGCATCACCTGGATGCACATCGGCTTGTGGGAGGAGATCGGCGTGACGAGGACGACGAAATCGATATCCGGATGCAGCGTGAGCATCTGCACGTAGTCTATATAATGGACGGCCCCAAGCGCGGTCAGCTTGCCGTAAGACTCCTGATGAGCGCCGACATTCGGCTCCGCAAAAGCAGCAACCTGCAGGCTACCCTCTTCGACCAGCTTCTGCATGACTTTCACATGTTCAGCGCCGAATCCCCCGATCCCGATCAGCGCGGTGCGACAAATCTTCACATTCCTTCCCTCCAAAGCTATGCCTTGACGAGCCGGAAACGATTCTCCCGGCCCGCCAAAGCTGCAAATTTATAATTCATACATGCTGCAAATAACGTTCCTTGATGAGCGTGAGCGCCTCGTCTCCCGGCATATCCCATACCTGCCGGTTGAAGATTTCCACCTCGATCGCCCCCACGTAACCGGCCGCTTCAACGGCATGACGCATCCGGCGCAACTCGATAACGCCGTCCCCCATCATCCCTCTGCCCATCAGCAGGTCGGGTACCGGCAAGATCCAATCGGAGACGTGGAAGCCGAGTATACGCCCCCTGGCCCGCTCAATTTGCGCGTACAGCTCGGGGTCCCACCAGACGTGGAACGCATCGACGACGACGCCGACGTCTTGCGGGTCGTGCTGCTCCGCGAGCGTGTTGGCTTGCGCCAGCGTATTGATGACGGAGCGTTCAGCGGCGTACATCGGGTGCAAAGGCTCGATGCCGAGCTTGACTCCGTGCGAGCGGGCGAACGGCACAAGTTCCGCGATCGCTTCTTCGACCGTCTTGCGGGCGAAATCGATATCCCGGTCTGGCGCCGGTCCGCAAACGAGCACGAGCACATCGGTGCCGAGCTCGGCCGCTTCCTCGACAGCGCGGCGATTGTCGTCCATCCGCTCTTTGCGCGCAGGCGCGGTGGCCGCCGGAAAATAACCCCCACGGCACAGGCTGGAGACGCGCAGGCCCGCGTCCCGCACAAGCCGCTTGCTCTCGGCCAGGCCGGTCTCGGCCACTTTATGCCGCCACAGCGCGATCCAAGGCACTTCGGCGCGAACGCATGCTTCCACGGCCTCACGCATATTCAGCCGATCGGTCGTAATCTGGTTCAAGCTGAGTCTGTCTATGGAACGAAGCGGTTCCATACTGATCCCTCCCGGATTTCAAACATCTCTATACATGATTACGGCCGAATACCCGCCAGCGCCAAGACAGGCTTCATCCGTTCGGCGGCAAGCTCCGGATCGGCCAATAGCCCGGCCCTGTCGGCAAGCACGAACAGCTCGGCCAAATGGACGATCGAGCGCGATCCCTCCGCTCCCCCGATCATGCGGAAATGCGGTTGGCGGCCGTTCAAGTAGGCCATGAACACAATTCCCGTCTTGTAGGCGTACGTCGGCTTCTGGAAAATATGACGCGACAAGGCAACGGTAGGCTCCATAATCGCCTCATAACTGACCAGATCCCCTGCGTCTAGCGCATGAAGCGCCTGGGCGGCGGCCGGCGCGATCGCGTCGAATATGCCGAGCAGCGCATGGCTGTAGCCCTGCTCATCACCCTTGATCAGTTCCGGGTAGTTGAAGTCGTCGCCGGTGTACATCTTGACGCCTTCCGGCAGCAGCCGGCGCATCTTGATTTCTTTGCCGGCATCGAGCAGCGAGATTTTAATCCCGTCGACCTTCTCTGTGTTTGCCCGAATGACGCGCAAACAAACGTCCATCGCCTCGTCCAGATCGTCCTTGCATCCCCAATAGCCGGCCAGAGCGGGATCGAACATGTCGCCGAGCCAATGCAGAATGACCGGCTGTTTCACCTGTCCCAAAATGCGCCCATACACCCGCTGGTAATCCTCGGGCCCTTTCGCGCAGGCGGCAAGCGCGCGGCTCGCCATCAGAATGACTTGACCGCCCTCGCCTTCGATGAAGCCGACTTGCTCTTCATAGGCGGCTTCCACGTCGGCGATCGTAATCGACGGTCCCGGAAACAGATGATCGGTTCCCGCGCCGCAGGCGATTTTGCCACCGACCGAGCGCGCTTCCGCGATCGAAGCGCGGATAAGCTCCTTCGAGCGGTTCCAGTCGAGGCCCATGCCGCGTTGGGCGGTATCCATCGCTTCCGCCACGGCCAGACCGAGCGACCACAGATGGTGCCGGTAGGAGAGCGTCAAGTTCCAATCAATCTGCGATTGATGCAGCGGATCTGCGTCCGCAAACGGATCGCAGACGACATGGGCGGCCGAGAAGGCGATGCGGCCCGTAAACGGCTTGGCCGGCACGGAGAACGAGCCTGCTTTGCCCGGAGTATATTCATACAACGCTCCCCCTGCGCGGGGGAGGAGCAACGATTTGGCCATCTGTATTCCCCTCCTTAAGAGGTAATTAAAAAATCGGCTTTTGATCACGAAGTATAGCTATGAAGCTTACTCGACGTCGAATCTTGAATTCAGCCGGGCCTTCCGCTACTCACGTAGGCCCACCTACGCTGCGTTGCTCAGTCCCTAGCTTCATCCAACCTTCTCGGTGCTGAAAAGCCGATTTTTTTAGTATTTATTTTTACAGGCTCAGCTTCGGCACGTCGATCCAGCGGCGTTCCTGCCACGACTGCAAGCTGAGATCGGCAAGCTGGGTGCCCTTCGCGCCTTCGAGCAAATCCCACGGAAACGGCGTGCCGATGACGACATGCTTCAAGAAAAGTTCCCATTGCACCTTGAACGCGTTGTCGTATGATGCGTTGTCCGGCACCTCCACCCATTGGTCACGGAACTGGAACGGGTTCGGAATGTCCGGATTCCATACCGGCTTCGGCGTATTGACCCGATGCTGCGTCTTGCAGTCCCGCAAACCCGCCACGGCGCTGCCTTCGGTGCCGTCGACCGTAACCGTGAGCAGATCGTCGCGGTCTACGCGCACCGCCCAGGACGAGTTGGCCTGCACGATAATGCCGCCTTCCAGTTCAAATATGGCGTACGCCGCATCGTCCGCCGTGCAATCGTACGGAACGCCCTGTTCATCCAGACGTTTCGGAATATGCGTAGCGGCAAGACAGGAAACAGCCTTCACTTCCCCGAACAAATTCTCGAGAACATAGCGCCAGTGTGCAAACATGTCGACGATAATGCCGCCGCCGTCTTCCTTGCGGTAGTTCCACGATGGCCTCTGACCCTGCTGCCAGTCGCCCTCGAACACCCAATAGCCGAATTCCATCCGCACGGACAGGATACGCCCGAAGAAGCCAGAGTCGTTTAAGCGTTTCAGCTTGAGCAATCCTGGCAAAAACAGCTTGTCTTGCACGACGCCGTTTCTCACCCCGGCCTCAGCGGCGATGCGGGCCAGTTCAAGCGCCCCTTCCAAATCGACGGCCGTCGGCTTCTCGCAATAAATATGCTTTCCCGCGGCGATCGCCTGCTTGATGCTTTCGGCGCGGCGCACCGTCGTCTGGCTGTCGAAATAAATTTCGTAGTACGGATCGGCGAGGCATGCTTCAAGATCGGTACTCCAACGTTCGACGCCGTGGGCGGCGGCCAGCGCCTGCAGCTTGCTCTCCTGCCGTCCGATCAGAATCGGGTCGGGCATGATGACGTCTCCGTCCGGTAGCGCGACGCCCCCTTGCTTTCGAATCGCAAGAATCGAACGGACCAAATGCTGGTTGGTTCCCATCCGTCCGGTAACGCCGTTCATAATAATGCCGATGTTGCGAACTGCCACATTCATCGCTCCCTTCGCTTCGTATAACCGTATTGTAGTCGATGCGAAACCGCTTTTCTTACGATTACGGGAACACGATTCTCAATTTTGGAAGCGAATTATTCGAGCGAAAAACAAAATCCCCGCCGACGTTTAGCCGATGGGGGATGAAGGGAAAAATATGTTTCAATCAATCGGCCGGACGTCCTTTGATCGTTATCTTGTTCCTTTGATCGCACATTGTGCACTCGCTGTCCATTTGACGGAAGGATCCCTGCCTACTCAGCATGCTCGGGCGCGTTCAGCTCCCGGTACGTTTTTGGCGACAGCTTGGCGACAGCTTTGAACGACCGGTAAAACGTAGACACGGAATCGTAGCCGACCTCGAAGCAGATCGAAATAATGTCCTTACCCGTTTCCACCAGCAACTTCTGGGCGACGCGGATGCGTACCTCGGTCAAATATTGCATCGGTGTCATGTTGTACCGTTCCTTGAAGATGTTGTTCACGTGCCGCGTGCTGATGTCCAGCTTGGAGGCGATGTCCCCCGCGGTCAGAGGATCAAAATACTTCGAATCGATATAGCTGCGAATTTTCTCGGCGCGCAGCTTGTTGGAGCCGGAGCCCGCTCCGGCGGCCTCCGTTCCGGACGATCGAACCAGCAAGAGCAGCAACTGGGACAGCTGGACTTTGAGCGAAAGCCGGACGAGCGGCGACAGCTCCCTGGACTGCTCGAACAGCATTTTCCTCAGCAGCTGACGCAGTTCGCTCGCAGCAAACAATCCCGGCTTCATCAGGCAGGAGGCCGGAAAGTAGGCGTGGAGCAGCTGCTCCCTCATATCCGGATCGAGCACTGCCTCGTCAAACGCCAACACTAACAAGGTCAGCCTGAAGTCGGACATGACGGAGTGGACGGAATACGGAACGATCAGCGCCGTATCGTCGACCGTCAGCTTCCGAACCTCACCCCCTAGCCGGATCGTGCCTTCCCCTTCCAGCACAAATAGCAGCTGGTGCGTCTGATGATAGTGCTCGGACACGTGATGCCCGCCCCTATGTTTCTGCTCGTATAAGTCTATCGCATTCCTGGACAAGTCGATCCATTTCATCGTCACGGCGAAGCCCCCGTTTTTTTGAGCGTTACATTTAAAGCCATTTTAGCGCGATCTGCGGCTTCGATACAACATTTGACAAAATCAACGTAGCAAATCCAAGGATGCGTCTGAGTGTAAACGGGCCCATCCGTTCAAAATTTTGCGGTCCCCTATTTGAAAGTTTATCTTGCATGGCGCTTTCTAGTTGGAAACGGTGAATATGCTTTAACATCCAATTCGCTCCATACACTCATGTCTTGGTCAATCGAATATATACTCAACAACGATTAGCTTGGTGTCGATCAAACATCCACCTAATCATCGTTCTTTGATCATGGACATTCCTTGAAAAGTTCATCCTTGTTGAGGACCCTGAATGTTATACCTCGCCAACTGTAATGCCCCCGTTTCCCTTTTAGCGTCCTGTTTCTGTATATCTGTGAGCCTCGGTCCTCCATCTGATCTCAAGGTTAAAGTGACGTTGGAGGTGGGAAAAATCCATCTACTAGTCCAACCCTCTTCCAGCTAGGTTGAACCTTAAGATACCTTTCTTAAATGACGCTCTTATGTGAATTGAATTACTCAGTCCAAAAGCGTGTTTATGCGAATACGGTCAATCTTTGCATCTTTGATATGGAACGTCATTACATCCACATAGTTGGCCGGCGTATACCGGTAATCAACCTCAGCGCTGGTCGCTCCATTGCCCATTAGATTCCCTTCATGCACGCATGCCTCGTACCATATCCATCTTGATACCGTCATAAATAAACGGCTCAAGGCCTGGACTGACGATTTATCGACAGATCAGTAATAAAATATTGTTTAGTCGTTACAATAATCTCATCAATCTTTAAGTCTTTCTATCTGACCAGCTATAATTTGCGGGGGATCGGATTTCATTACGGCAAGTACTAAAGCTGCTCCTAAAACTAACGTTCTCAACATTTCAACTCCTCTTCGCAAAATCCAACCTACTTTTTAGACGAACCTGGAATAAATTTGTTTTGTTAAACTTCTCGTAACTTAATAAAATTGCATGGAAACATAGTTATATATTTATCTAATCGGTAATCGGACCATGTTCCCTGTTGCGGCATTGGACCTCTTTGAGAACGTGTGCGGGGTGAAATCAAATCCGGAATGTAACCATGTTCTTGTCATCAGTCTGGAATGTTATCAAGTTCTTGTCATTGTGTATTGACAAGAACTTGATAACATAAATATAAAAAGCCGCATAATTAGCGGCTTCTAATGTTAAAACGAAACGTCCATTTTATAGCGTTTGTGAGGGGCTACGCTATCCTGACTGTTAGTTTAAGAAAGGCAGCCGATCTCGCTTACGGCTGCCATCTTATCTTGTATTGAATAAATTGTTTCCGTTAGCTTCATTATTTGGGGGTGCTATGAGCTATGGCAAATGCGGTAAAGTTCCCTCCGGCTTTCGCCACGGAGCTAAGCATATATATGTGTGGCTAATGCTTTTTCATGACCCAACATACCTTGGATGAAATCCAGGGGGCACCGTTATCTAGTAGCTGGCAAGCATAAGTATGTTAAAAGCGATGCGGAAATACATTCGCTTCGATTCTCCCCGAGCTGCAAGCCGTTTTAATGCCCTTCGACTTAAACGTCAGACAATTAGATAAACACCAGCTGCTTATTTCATGTCCTGCCAGCTTTTAAAATCGTGAACGGCAAAGCCGGCATAGCTTGCGTAGCGAGCCAATTGATTATGGGCAGATTGAAGCTCCTTTTCCATCACTTCATTGCTCATGGAAAAGAATGAGACCCGCGGACCCTCTGTGCTTTTGACCGTTTCTACAGCAACAACCACTTTCTTCTTCAGAGTGGATGCTTCTCTCAGCATGGCCTGCGCATTTTCCACAATTCCATTGCTGCCTAATGCATGATTCCGATAATTCATTATGACGAGGCAATCGAACTTCTCGAGCAACCATGCGCTCATACTGTAATCCTTCCCCGGAACATTAATCGTATTCAGCCAATACGGAACATCGATAGCAATTTTCAAGCCGCTCCCTCTGGTTTCTTTCTCGATCAGTCTCAAATTGTCCATCCAGCTTTCAATAATCGCCTTGTTGTCCTTTGTCCATTCGCTTAGCGCATAAGGTTCAATATCGAAATGCAGTCCTGTAAAGCTTGCTTCCGGGCCAACAAAGGAATTATAGGTTTTAACCCACGTGATGAATTTTCGAATATCCTCCTGCTTAGACTTATAGACCCATTCGGGACGCCCCTCAAGTGCTTCCACTTGAATTCCTTCGCTTTTGGCTTTTCGTATAAAACCTTCATATATCGCTGGATCGATATCTCTATTCACCTGAAGGTAAATAGATGTCACACCCTTCATTTTTGCGAAGCTTATAATTTTCTCTTGATCTTGTTTGATGATGTGACTGTCCCATATCCATGTTCCTTTCGGAACATTGGCCACGGAGGTCATAATGCTCACCAGATTGCGCGTGGGCTGCCACTCCACATTAGCATGCAGGGCTTCACTTATAAAACGCAACGGAACCATCGTGCGGCCGTTTTTGAGCACTGCCGACCCTTCAAAGTCTACTCTTTTACCGTTCACCAGTGCATGGTGATCGCCAATCACCAAAATAACAGTGTCACGGTTAAGCGTGATCGTGATTTGTTTTAATTTTGAGTCCCATTTCGTAGCAGCTCCAAGCTTGTCGGATAAAAAAGCAAGTGGAACCATCGTAAGGTTGGATCTCTGATCGACATATGGGTGCTCATCCGGGAAATGTACATCACGCCCATCCACGGATACTTGGACTTCAGAAGCGTAAATAGCGGGGCTAAACGCAGCTAAACTTAGCATGATAGCTAACGTGCATACTAGCAATTTTCTCATGGGTGATTTCCTATCTTTTTGAATTTGTTCTTTTTCTTACTGTGCACGCATTGTCACATAATGAAATTATAAGGTATGTAATAATTGGTAACAAGATCAACAGGCTCGATCGAATTTTAGAATTTGAAAAAAAGGATGGCTTATACATAAATCTAGCTTATCGTAATTGATAATATCAATTTTCCCAGACCCAAAAGCGTAAGCCCGCCCCATTACCAACGAAATACTAAGGACTACAACTGGGACCGAGAATAACTTTTATTATTCACTACTATTACCTCAAAGAGTAGTGTGAATGCCAATATAAATGATACTCTATGTCGTTTCGTTTCTTTAACATACTTCCACTCCATGTAACCACGATAAAAAAAGGGTATTGCCAACAGAAGTGCAATTAAGAGTTGTGGTTGGCTTCGATCTAAAAGCCAAATTGCGAGTAAGACTGGTGTAAGTAAGATTAATGAAATGATAATATACTGCTTATGCATTGGTGTATCATTCATATCTTCTTCCCAACAACTACCATTTTGCTAGAACAAAATGTCAGCTCATAATTAACGCGGATCAATAGTATCGTTTGGACCGCCAGTAAGGTAATGATCGTCGGATCGTCGGATCGTCGGATCGTCGATAAGGATACCATCAACACATCTGGATATTTGACTATCCTGCCTATTAGTTGAACAAAAGTTACTTATGGTACGGAAGCACAAATAAAGCGCATTCTCGTTGTAATAGAGAATACGCTTGAACATGATGTCGGCTGATCGTTACTCATTGAAGGATTCGCGTGCAATCTCAGCAGCGATAAATTGTCTCATCCAGTCGCACACCTCCCGTAAATTCGCCACAGGTTCATTGCTGAAAGGCAATGTGTGCAAATAATTTGGCGGGCCGAATTCGGTCGTAACCGACAAGCACTCTGCTCCCTCTTTACTACGATGTTGATAAATCTCGTGCCACCAACGGGTATGAGTTAAGAGTTCCTGCTGGTATTCGGGAGCGGCCGGATGCGGAACTTGCGGTCCTTGCGCATAGCCGACACGGGCATGAATATGGACGGACCTTGAGATCGCGAGCTTTACATTGTACACCTGGTTTTCGAGAAGCGATTCACACACAGCACACCAGTGACTGAAATCTGCTGTAAGCTTTAATTGCGGAAAATGCTGCAGCAATCTAGCCGTATTCCAGGGTGTGAACATGGCCCGCCCTCGATGGGTTTCGTGAGCGACCTGGACACCCAGCTCGGCTTCCAGCATTACGGCTCTGCCAAAGAACCGCAGCTGATCTCGGAACGGCATGCAGTCTTGCGCACTGTGCGAAACAATTTTTACTGGGGAAAAATGTTTCGCTCGCAGTAACTGCTCTTCAAATGAAACACTATGATTACCATGGGTATAAATTTGAGCAATAAACTTTAACTGGTACTGTTCCAGCAAATCCATAAATCGCTGTTGATCCTGCGGGCCGGGAAGGCCAGCTTCAACCCCATCTTATCCCGCTTCAGCGATTTGCTTGAAGCTTTCTTCCCAACTGCCGGTCATGCCCCACAAAGCCTTATATATCGCGACCTTCATTAGAACTTGGCCTCATAAAGCACAGGCCAGGCTTCACCTTCGAATAGCTCTCCATCTTTACCTGCCATCATTTGCGCATTAAAATGGCCATCTCCTCTTGGAGTGTAGGTGTATCTCGTCTTCCCCGTCATCAAATGTACAGCCATCGAGCGGCGAGCGCCTTCGGTTATGTTAGGTCCGCTGCCGTGAATGGTCAGCGCGTGGTGGAAGCTTACCTGACCGGCTTTCATCACCATCGGAACTGTAGTGAAGCTTTCATTTTCCGGAATATCCATCGTTTCCTGCTGCTTCTCCATGTTTTGCTCGAAGAAATCACTCACGTTCAGAAGCCCCCATTTATGACTTCGCGGCACCATTTGCATACACCCATTGGACAAGTCCACATCGGTAAATGCCACCCACGCAGTAATGAGCGACGGCTCCTTACAGCATTGCCAATACGAATAATCTTGGTGCCAGCCCACATTAGCCGTTTCTGTACCATTACCTCTGCCCGGTTTATAAAGCAGTTGGTCGTGAAACAGCCGAATCGCATCGGCATGCATCAGTTTGGCGGCAATGGCTCCGATGGTAGGGTCGGTCGCAACCTGACGAAGCGTCCTGTCGGACCAATGAGAGTTATCCGTTTTCCGCAACGCTTTCGGGTTATTCTGACCTTCCAACCAATTGCATACCGGTTCTCTCCCCGTCTCGTATTCACCTTTGTACATCTTGTCTTGATGTTCCTTAATCTGAGCAAGCTCTTCCTGCGAGAAGATGACCGGAGACATCCAATAACCATTCTCGTCAAAAAAAGCAACATCCCGCTCCGATGGAAGACAATTCACACGTACATCATGATGATTTACCATCTGTCAACACCTCATCCTAACTTTTTTTGAATCTGCTGTAATTATACTTGTGATACTGCGGAATGTATTTTTAAATAATTGCTTTAAATTTAAACATTTTCACCAATTAAACTCTCTTCTGCGTCTTGCACTGCGCAGGATGGACCGGTCAACGAGAGGTATTGTGATTTCGGAACTCGAGGGGGGATTTTCCACTGTGCCGCTTAAAGAATATGCTGAACGTATGGATCGATGTGAAATGCAGCTTCACGGCGATGGAACTTACCGATTCGCCGGTTTCAAGCAGCAAGTGCTTCGCCTTGTCCAAACAGAGTGAACGAATATACTCCCCGATGGTTACCCCCAAATGCTCTTTAAATTCCCGGGCCAGATGTGAACGACTGATATGGAACTGATGCGCAAGGTCATTGATTGTAAGATCGGCACGAATTTCAGCATGCAAGTAGTTTAATACTTCGATAATGTCCGAAGGCAGTTTTTTCGCTCCATGATTTCTTTCTTGCGATGAGGCCTTATAGATTCGTACTATGGAGACAAGCAATTGGATAAACAATCCTTGTACCATCGTTTTACTTAAAAAGATTTTCATGCGCAGTTCATCAAAAATGTTATCGAATATGCTTTTTATGAGACCATTTTCGTCCTTCTCCACCCGATTAAAACCGATTTTGTAATATTCCACTTCCAAGCTTCTCATCTGCTCGAGATTAAAGCCAAGGTAATACAACCTAAACGGCAAGTCTCCAGCGGCAGCTCCCTGATGACTTTCGCCTGGTTTCGTTATAAAAAGATCTCCCTGACTAACCGTGTAGTAAGATCCGTCTATCGTAAACCACCCTTGCCCACTTTCTACATAACACAGTTCAAAATGTTCATGATGGTGACCGGGCACATGCCATGTTTCGTATAAAACGACTCCGATATAAGATAAATTTTCAAATTCGGTCTCGTAAGGAAGCTCGAAACGAATTTCTTTGTCTGATTCAAGCAAACGTGAATCCTTTGGTGTGTTATATTTGGTGGAACGTTTCTTCTCCATCTGGCCACCTCCCTTATTCAAGAATATACTTAAGATTCAAGTACAACAAGGGTTTTCAAGACTCCAAAGCGAATGGTCGTCACACCTTGAGCCCGGTCAATACTACCCCATCGATAAGAGTCATAGGCGAGTAACACAGGCCGATTCCATCCATCAGACTTCTTATTTGCCCTGTCTTCTCTCCACATCCTTGGCATATTACGCCACAATGGTCTCATAGTAGGGTAACGCAGAGTTGCTCCGCTTCCATCACTATAGCTCGTTCTATTAATGCAGCCCGTATACGGGAGCGTCTCGACATCGGGGCCTCAGCTAACCAGCTGGCCATATAGCCATCCGGATGCTGCCTGAACTTAACGGGGGTCTGAGTATTGCCGATCCGCATAATGGGGCCTTCGGTCGATATTACTTCACTGATGATCAGCTTAAGTCTGCCGTCCCATGAAACGGCCCGTCATGGCTAAGCAATATCGTCTCATCCTCATAATCAACAACGACAATCTCCGAGAAGCTCATTATTAACTTTTTCGGCTATTCGCTTTACACAGAAAAAAACAGTCAGACCTAATATGTAAGGTCTGACTGTTGCAATTATTCACCTGTCAATTCATCATTCATTCTTTGTATTTCAAATAGATATCAATAGCGGCCTATCCAACATCAATTTCGGCTAAATGTTAAAGAATATGCTTGGTCAACTGATATAATTTTAGTGCGTCCTTCTTGCTAAGCGTCGGGAGATCGAGATCAACGGGCTTGGTTCGGTCCCAGGCGATGAGGGGCTGGGATGGAGGATTATCCATCAGCTTAATGATCGGTTGAATACTCCTCTCAACCGGCTGTGTGAAGAGCTTGCCCATTCTGTCCCCTCATATAAAAAAGGGCCACTCCTTACGGGACGGCCCATTTTTGTTAATTCAGTTCCTGTACTCTTCCCAATATTGGTTCAAATACGTTTCCATAGGACTTATTTGTACTTTTCAGACCTTCTATGTATAATTCGGGGAGGAACTTTATTCTACAACATAAGGGCTATGCTTTTCTGGCGAGCAGCCAGCAACAACCCCGCTCATGCAGCGGGGTTGTTTTTTTATGTTGTCATTTCGGGAGGGGATCACATGGAGGAGCAGGCAAAACAGCCGAGAATGATTTTAACGAAGCAAGACCTTATCGAACAGCTTGGACGGTGCGGGGTGTCAGCAGGACAGACCTTAATCGTCCATACTTCTTTGAAAAGCCTCGGCTATGTTGTAGGCGGTGCGGAAACGTTCATCCGCGCGCTGCTCACGCTCATTGGAGAGCAAGGGACGGTGATGGTGCCGGCGCAAACGTGGAAAAATCTTGATCCGGTGACCGGCGTTCACTGGGATGCGGAAGAGGCTTGGTGGCCGATTATCCGGGAGCAATGGCCCGCTTATGATAAGGCGATCACTCCGGCGATCGGGATGGGCGTTGTTGCCGAGATGCTCCGCACATGGCCGGGAGCAAGGCGCTCAGACCATCCGGCGCGGTCTTTCGCGGCCGTCGGCAAGCATGCGGAGTATTTGACGGAAAGCCATGATTTAAGTCATGTTTTTGGCCAAGGCTCCCCTCTCGACAAGCTGTACGAACTGGATGGCTATGTACTGCTCATCGGTGTCGGGCATGAGAAAAACACCTCGCTCCATCTCGCAGAAACCAGGGCCGATTATCCCGGAAAGACGTATACGGAAGAAAGCAGCGCCATGATCATTGACGAGGAGCGTAGGTGGGTAACCTATACGACGCAAGAGGTTTACGATCGGGATTTTGTCCCGCTTGGCGCCGAATTCGAGCAGAAGCACCGTGTCGCGGTGCATCAGGTAGGGGACGCGTTTGTCAGGTTGATCCGCCAAAGACAGCTGGTTGACTGGGCAGCCACATGGATGAAGCGTAACCGGGTGTAAGGATCTTCAAAAGGCATGTGCGCGGGTTGTCGTCCGAGCAGGCTTTTGTGTCATTGGACACTAAGAAGCGGCGTCGGCCATGCGCGAAGGGCGGCATACCGGTTCATCCCTCCGTTTACGAAGTTTTATTCTGTATCTTCGAAAAAGCACATCCCGGGCGCGTTGCCGCGCTAATCGGAATGTGCTTAAATCAATTGTTCCCCCGTCTACTACTGCTGCTCCTCGATTAATTGAAGAACGCGATACAAGAACGTTGCCGCTTCAGCCCGGCTGGTCGTACTCTTCGGCTTCATGTAGCCGTTAGAGCCCGTAACCAGCCCATACTCGAACATCGTTGCCACGCTGTCCGCAGCATATGGCGCAATCTGGCTCACATCACGGAAGCCCTCAAGCGCCCCACCGGATGCGGACGGCTTTATTGCCCCCGTCGTTTGCAGCGCTCGGGTCAGCATAACCATAGCATCCTGGCGGGTGATTGAATCACGAGGTGCGAAGTTAACTTCGTTCACTCCTGAAGCGATTCCCAATTGCTTGGCGATGGACACCGCATCGTAGTAATAATCATTCGGCTTCACATCGGCGAACGTCGAGGCGTTTTCGGCACGCAGGTCAAGCATGTTCACCAGCATCAAGATAAAATCAGCTCGCGTTACCTGATTTGCGGGGTTGAACGTGCCCTTTTCGATCGAGGTGCCTTTGACGATGCCTCTTTCGGCCAGCTTCTCGATCGCCTCGCGCGCCCATTCATGCTTGCCAAGGTCGGTAAATGCTGCCGGATTCTTGCCGCCGATAGCATAGACGCCGACATGGTCGATGGAGAATCGCAGCATATCCTTGTCTTTGTCATAAGACGCGCCATTCATTGCCGCCGCGCTGTCGCCCATCAGCTCGAAAGCTTGCAGATCAACAGATTGCTCTCCCGCTTGAAGCGAATACGGAATGGCAATCGAAATCGGTGCCTTCGCATTTTTCCAAGACAGAGCTTCACCGTCCAGTTGCAATGCAACTTCTACGATTGGCCTGCTGCCGATCCGCCCGGCCGCTTCGTTACTGCGATACTCGCCCGCATAATCGCTTACGATTACGAGCAGCTTTCCAGCATTCTCCTTGACTCCTGCCAGCATGTCGCCAGTCAAAACAAGCTGAGCGTACGGCGTGGAGATATGCAGAATCAGATTAGACTGGTTCGTCAGATTAGCCGCCGGAAGCTCCAAAGCATAGCTCCCAGCCGCGTTCGACGACTTCAATTCAACATGAACATGTTTATTGCCTTTGCTGTCGGCCACTGCCCTCTGAATGGCGGCATTCAGATCCGATGCCCCGACCGCAGCGGCAGCTTGCTGGCCGTTTATCGTCGGGACAAGCACGGCTTTGACTGAACCGTCCGCTTGCAATGAATACGGATCTTGCGCCTGACCGCCTCCACCGCTGCCACCGCCGCTGCCTCCACCGTTACCTCCTTCGCCGCCACCGCTGCCACCACCATTGCCTCCATTGTCTCCATTGCCTCCACCACTCGTAGGCGGCTTGCGGTATTCGAAGGTTACCAGCTCGGGAGTCGTCATGTCATCCGTTTCCAGCTCGACCGTATACTTCCCTTGCTCTTCTCCGGTCAACGTAAGGGTGATGCGGAAGCTTCCGTCATCCTCAGTGCCCGTCTGACCGGTATATTGAATGTTGCCTTTTGGGTCAAGCACTTTCACATACACATGTTCTTTCTTGCCGTTCATGACCAAACCGTCAATCGTGACTTTCTTCGTGGAAGCGTCCACAGCGGCTTGTATGCCGTCCAACGTCTTTAGCTCTTGCTGCGGGGCAAGATCGTACACGCCGAATTCATAGAAGGAGTAACCGTAAAACGTTGCCCGATTCAATCCTTCAAACTTGATGTATCTTGCCGTCGTCGCAGGGAATACCAGGGTGTTCTTGCCGTCGGCAGCTTTCACCACGCCATTGTTGCCGACTTTCAAAGGCTCCCACGTCTGCTTATCATCCGAGATGCTCAGACGGTATTGGTCCGCGCGCGCATATTCCCAATCGATGCGGATCGTATCGAAGGTTTGCTGGCTGTCCAGATCAACCTGGAACCAAGCCGTATCGCGCACTTCGCTCGCCCAACGCGTGGCCGGTGCGCCGTCGAGCGCCTTCGCAGGCTCCAGACCTGCGGCCTCCGTCGAGGATGCCTCTGCTTCTTTGTCTTGTGCGATGCTGCCAGCCTCGTAATACACGCCTTCCTTCAGCGCCGTATAAGCGCCTTCCGTTACGAACTCAAGGCCTTTAGCTTCTTCCAGCTTCGCATTGAATGCCAGCAAATAGTCCCTGGCTTGCTCAGGGTCGCTCTCTTGCGTACGCTCCATCATGATCAAGGCGCTGCGCATAGCGCGTACCGTATCGGCATTGCTAAGCTGCTTGTTGTCCGCGTACTTATCAACAAGAGCCAATAGGCCTTCAGCGCCCAAACGAGCTTCTATTACGAAATTAACCGTCTTGGATTTGGCAGCAGCCACCGTCAGCTCCAACACATGCTTGCCCGGCTTACCCGTCAGATCTATAACAGTTCCTTCCGTATAAGGCTTGCCGTCATACTTGGCCGTAACTTTAACGATCCCGCTCCCGCCATCTCCCGGAATGGTCCAGGTGAAGGCAGCCTGTGTCGTATCAGACACGATCGTATGCTCCGAGATCGGCTGCCCGTTCATGAGCGCTACAACATCAGGCGGAGCAGCGTCTTGCTTCTGATAAGTGCCTTTAGAGAATTGGTATAGCCAATCGTAAAGCACGCGGGTAGCGGGGTCTGTGCTTTTCGCCGCGTTGTATACAGCGTTGTTGCCTTGATAGTAAGCTTTATATCCATGCTGCATCAGACCGGTATCCACGCCGCTGTTCAAGTACTCGATGAACCGCTCGCGGAAGACGGCGTCGTTGATCATCCGGTCGTCGAATTCCAGCTCCAGCGACATGCCGTACCGCTTCGCCATATCCGCTGTATCCTCCAGACGCGATGGGTCCAGTTTCTCGAAGAAATAGTTCGGCTGCAGAGATACGGCATCAATGCCGACATCCTTCCACATGAATGCCTTATAGGCCATAAAATGAGGAATCCAGAACAGCTTCAGGCCTGCGTTATGAACGATGTCGCTCGCTCTCTTGACCATCTCCGGCCCGGTCGCATGCGTGCTGATTTGTTCCTCCAGCCAATACATGCCGACGAGCTCCAGGTTCGAGTAGCCCGCAGCCGTCCATCTGGCTTGCACTTCATCGACCCACCACTGAATCGCTTTGGCCCTGTTATCCAGCGATGCGGCATCGCCGACCGCACCTACATCGAAGTTCAATTCCTCGCCGTTAATGCTACCGAAGTCGGACTGATACTCGCCCGGTTCTGGAATCATCAGAACAACCTTCGTCTTATGGTCGGGCTCGCTAAGCTTCACGCCTGCCTCGACCGTCGCCTCGTTCAACGCGCTCATATCGCCGCCAGCGTTAAACGTTTTATCCAAATACCATTCCCATTCCTGTTTTCTGGCTTTGCCGGCCGCTTCCGCCGCTCCGAAGCCTCTGCCGTTATCCGATGTCAAGCCCAGATACAGCACGCCATCGAACAGCCAATCGACAGGCTCTCCCTGCTCGTTCACATAGCTGATATTAGGGATAGCCCGTTCCTTCGTCCAATTTCCTGTGCCGTCCGCGTAGTGTCCGTTATACAGCAAGCCCAGATTTTGAATCCCGCCAGTAGCATCTCCAGGCTGCAGGAGGGCGTAAGGCTCAGGCTGTACCGGCTGCGCTCCAACGATCAAGCCATCCGCACCGGTAATCGTCACCTCGTCGATCATGCTCCATGCCCTCGGATGCATGGAGAACACCACTTTCACGTACCGAGCGTATACGAGTCCTTCGGTATAATCGCCACGCTTGACAGCTCCAGTTTCAGGGCTGCCGTCCCAAGCAAATGTCTCGATGTTGGTCTGATCGCCCCATAACAACTGAGTTGCATTATGAGACAATACGCCCCAGCTCACCCCATCGTCCGACGCGTAGAACGAAACGGTGAGCGGCACAAGCGTTTCGTTGATCGGCCAATCGTGCAGGAAACGCGCGCTCACCTCCTGAACCGTCTTTTGCTCGCCTAGATCAAACACAACCGAACGGGATTTTTTGTTGCGGTGGCCCACCCAGTTGCCGCTGTCACGCGAGGGGTCGGCGGCATTGCCGTCCGTCAGCTTCGTCCCGTCATCCGGGAAAGCGCCCTCCGGCTGTTCCGACCATGTGTACGTTTTCCCTTGGGCCAGATTATAAAAGCCGGTGCTTTCTCTGCCCGCCTCCTCCGCATTCACAGACGATATTAACGATAACAGCATGACCGGGACAAGCAGCAAAGCAGTCAAACTTCGTCTGGTTTTCACCTAAACTCACGCTCCCTTTCTAGCATAATTAGTTCTACTCCTGTTCCTTCAACTCCGCAAGCGCATCAAGCATATTCAGAATAACGGTCACGGCTTCAGCTCTCGTCGCCGAGGCGGCCGGCGCGAACCGGTTGTCCTCTCGACCGTTCATCACTCCCGCCTCCTGGGCTGCTGCCACGTACGGCTTCGCCCAAGCCGGGATTTGATCCGCGTCCGCATAAGAGAGCTCATGCCCTTTTGCAGTCTTCAGACCCAAGCCACGAACAATCATTGCTGCCAGTTCTGCTCGACTAATCGAAACCTTCGGTCGGAAGGTCCCATCCGCATAGCCGCTGATCAGGCCGGATTCCAAGGCTTGCGCAATATACGGCTTCGCCCAGGCTTGAATCGAACCTGCGTCCGCGAAGTCCAGCGAACTGTTCGCATCTTGCAGCTTCAACGCTTTGACGAGCATGACGACGAATTCGTCTCTGCTGACCGTCTTATTCGGCTTGAACGTCTTGTCGGTGTAGCCCGCTACGAATCCAAGCTCAACCGCCCGTTTGATGGACGCTTCTGCCCAATGGCTCGCAATATCGTTCAGCCGAACCGTTGTCGATCCGCCGGACTCCCCGCCGTTGCCGCTGCCGTTCTGATTGCCATTGCTTGGATCTTCACCTCCCGTATTCGAACCGCCGTTTTGGCCTTCTTCCCGATCAGGAGTTACTGGAGTCGGAACCCATCCTCCGCCGCCGGAGCCAGGCAGCGCTTTGATTTTGATCTTGAACGTTTTCTCCGCGGATGCAGCTCCCTTGCTGATCGTCGCGGTCAGAACGACTTCCATGTCGCCTGACCCGCTTGACGGACGTTTCAACAACTGTCCATTCGCATTCAGGTAGTCGGGTTTTGAGCTGCTCCAGACGATGCGCGTACCGAGTTGCCCTTTCTGCGGGAGGTAAAGGTTGGATGCGATACTTCCGTTTACATTAAGCTCGATCAGATCCATTACGTCTTCGATTGTTAGACGATCACGCGCAATGCTCAGCCCTGCATACGCCTGTTCGGCCTCAGGACGAGACAGCTGGGCGGTTTGAATAGCCGCGGTCGCTTGCCCAATCGCTTGCTGAAGCTGGGCCCAGCCCTCAGGAGAGTAATTGTCCTCCACAAGCTTGTCGGCCTCGATAGCCGTCAACAGGTCGATAATCGGCCGTAGATTGCCGAGCTTATATTCCTCGCCGTACACTTCAAATTCCTCAAAGGAATAGCCGAACATAGTAGCTCTGGACACGCCTTCGAACTTCACGTATCTGGCTGGCGTGCTCTGGAAGGTAGTCACGACTCGTCCCGGCTTTCCGTTAATCTCCCCGTTGTTGTCTTTCACAACGTTCGTCCAGTTCTCCTTGTCCTCGGACACGAGAATGCGGTACTTCGAACCATAAGCCGTTTGCCACAAAATAGATACAGCATCAATGTTCTTCACTTCACCTAGATCCACCATGAACCAGGTATCGTCCACCCATTCGCTGGACCATCTGGTATCCCCTCTGCCGTCCACCGCTTTATCCGCCGTGTAGGATGAGGATTCCGGTTGCGAGGATTCAGCTTGCTTATGCAAAGCCAAATTACCAAGCAGATCCAAGTAGGTGTTCCTTACGATGAGTTCGTCAATCAAGCCTTTAAAAGCATTCGTTTCGCTGCCGATTTTGGCTGCCGGAAGAACGAATGTTTCCAGTTTGGAGCCGTCTTTGAGAGTAGCCGTATATTCACTGCCGTTAATGAAGATGGAGGTCCCCGTGTCGTCGCCGATCATCATGACATGGGTCCAGCGATCGGTCGGCAGCTTATAATTGAATTCGCTGACGTAATTTTCTTTTGTGATGGCGATTTTGCCGCTGCCCCCAATGTTGTATTTCAGCTGTCCGTCCGGAGATTCCAGCAGCACAGCTCCTTGCGGGTTGTCAGCGTCAGGTTTTATCCACATGGACATCGTCCAGCCGAAACCAAGCGTGCGAAGCGGCGTTTCCACGTAGCTGGCCCCGCCGTTTAGCCTCAACGCTTGACCGAAGATTCCCTTCTCTGTGCCTGCATTCACCGCGTTGCCGTCAAAGCCGTTCCCCGAACGGTCCGCGAAGCCTTCGTCGAAGGTATAATCCAGCACGAGATGCCGCTCATTGTCGATTTGAAGCTTGTGTGACTGATGAACACCCGGCGGGTCCACGTACCTTGCGGCATCCGCCTGGAAGCTTGCGAAGTTCCGATCGATGCGGTTGCCTCTCCACAGCTTTTCCGCCAGCACTTGCATGGAAGGCAAGATCCGCTGATGCGAGTCCGCCATGGATACGCCTTTCTCTACGGACACATCGTTCCAGAGCGCGAACATGCCGCCTTTGACCTGCGGATGTGCATAAGGAAGCTTCGTCTCCAGCCAATCGTTGGGCTCCCACTCGTTGTAAATAAAATCGTAATTCAAATAGCTGCGGTACAGCTGCGGAACGATGTAGAGCAAATTCGTATTGGTATTGATAATATCGTAGCCGAGCTCCACGGCCTGCTGAGCGCTTCCGTACGGCTCATACCAGATGTCCATCGTCGCATTGTTGCTGACCGGCGTCGTGCCGTCGTATGCGGACAGACTGCCCCATAGACGGGCGCGTTTGCCTTTGCTGTTAATGTGGTTAAGGAGCATATCCGCGTACCTGCGGAACGCCTCCTTGTCGTCGCCGAAATATTCATCCGTGCCGACGTGCACGTCCGGGCCGACGAAGGTCGGATTGCTGCCGTCGAGATACTCGTCAAAGAGTGCTTTAATGAAGTCGAGCGTCTCTGGACGATTGATATCCAGCTGATTGTTGCTGCCCAACCGGGAATCGTAGGCAATGAACGCGCCGGAGTGGCCCGGCGTATCAATCTCCGGCACGACGTTTACGCCGTATTCCATCCCAAGCAGCTGCAAGTCTCTGAATTGCTGCTTCGTATAATAGCCGTCCTTGCTCGTCACTCCCGGAAATTTCTCGCTCTCCAGACGGAAGTAACCGACATCGCCGACATCATCGTTCAGGTGAATCTGGAACCGGTTCATCTTATAGTAGGACATCAGCTTGACATAGTCCTGCAAAAACTCGATCGTATAAAACTTGCGGCCGACATCGAGCATAAAGCCCCGATCTGGGTATTTCGGATAATCGCGCGATTGCCCTTTAGGCATCGCCTTATGATCGGCAGCGTGGCCGAGCAGCTGCAAGATCGTTCTCGTGCCGAACATGACTCCCGTCTGCTCGGACGCAGCAACAGAAGCATACTCGCCGATATTCAGCTCATATCCCTCTTTCCCCAACCCCGCTTGCGCGGCATCCAGCATCAAATAGATATCTCCCTCTTGAGGAGAACCAACCTCAACTGTCAGTGACAACTTCGTTAAATCCAACAAGTCCTGCTGCAAAATGTCAGCCGTCCCCCGCAGAGCCGCTTCATCATCTGCGCGAATGACGATTTTGGATTTGTCCGACAAGCGGAACTCGCCGGTTGCGCCCAGCCACTCACGCAAAGAAGGAATGACGCGCGGCTCCGGGTTCCGATCGCTCGTCTGCTCGTAGAGACCGGGTACGGTGACTAGCGCATTATCCGTTAAGAGATATGTCGGATCGCTATCGCTCTGGATTTGCAGCAGCAGCTGAACCTGAGTATCGACAAGCGGCGCATGAATATTGCCCTGCACGTCGATCACCGGCAAGCTGTCCGTGTTCACCAGCGTCAGCGTATAACCTTCCGGTACAGCGGGCAGATTCAGCAGGGTGTCCCCTTCGGAAACGACGATGCTGTTTTTCACCGCGTCCATGATTGGCTGCAGTTGCGGTCTGCCTTTGTATACCTCGAATTCCCAGAAGGAATATCCGTAATAAACGCCCTCAATAGGACGTCGCGTCTCCCCTTGAAACTTGACGTATTGCGCCACTGTCGGCTCGAATTCGATCGTATCTTCACCCGGCCCGGATGCGACGAGCACGCGGTTGTCCGCGAATACGCTCCGCCAGGATACCGCATCGTCGGATACGAGAATTTGATATTGCTCCGCCGGAGTCTGCCAGTTGATGATTACTCTTCCGATTTCTACAGGCTCGCCCAGATCAACGTAAAACCACTGATCGTCCGTTCTTTCCGAAGACCAGCGGCTTGCATGTTCGGTGCCCCCATCGACCGCTTTCTCAGGTCCGAAAAAATCCACTTCGTTCGACGACGAATAAGCCGTCTTCCCTAGAGCCATATTCCCTGTTGCGGCATTGGACCTCTCCGAAAGGGTGGTCACCATAATGAAAGCGGTAACAAATATAACTAAAAAAATAACCCTCTGCCGTAAACCCACGAATATCCCTCCCTTTATCATTTGCACGAATTACCACAAGCAACCCGCATGACCTTCCATGCTATTTGCTGCGGCAACTTCATTATAAGTAGAGGGCAATGAAGCATCGATATACATGTGTTTACATTCTATATACAAATGTGGACATTTGGCCTTCTACGGTGAATCAAGGCTAAGCATGCCAGTATTTCGATCATAACTGGTGCGCTTCCACTAAACTCGGACATTAGTACTATTCGAGTCTCGTTAAATAGAAGTGGCTTTTCTTCATGTTATGGAATATCGAATCCTTCTATAGATTCCGTCAGTTTGAAATATTCCTTTATATAATTCGGGTTTAAGGCGCATAAAGAAACGCATTCGAGCAGCTTGTTCGATTCTAATTCTGAATCGTCAACGACGATTCAATAATTCGCCTTCAAGATTCTGACCGCCTTTCATCGGAGTATTCGGAACAGAACAAATTGAACCGCCCTGCCTTCGACAGAGGACAGGGCGGTTGCTTTGCTTTAAGGAAACATAATGGTCTGCGGAGCATGCTCGCTTTCGAAAAAGTCGTAACGCAGCCAAAAAAATATCTTAGTGTGGCCAATTGTGTGGCCACGACTAAAAAATCTATTTTTCAAGAAGTGAGGACACAAGCCAAAAATGTTACGTACGCAAAAACCGAAACGTACAGAGAGAAACAAAAAAAAAAACTTTTACGTAAGGGTTTATCGGCATTTTGGTGGAGCTTAGGGGGATCGAACCCCTGACCTCATCGCTGCCAGCGATAGAACTGCTTTCCGATGAGATCCGATTAAAACTGCTGAAGCCTTTTCCTGTCTAGGTTTTCACAATTATCTTAAAGGTCTTATTTAATGTATCTTTCACATTTCACAAGCGATTCTTCGATCAATTCAGATTGGAGAGTAATCCTGCCCGTTGCCTTAATGAAATTGCGTGGAAATATAGTTAGACGCTTATCTAATCGGCAATCGGTACAAGTTCTTGTCTTCGAATAGGGACAAAAACTTGTACCAATAAATCAAAAAAGCCGCTAAATTAGCGACTCTCAATGGGGCTTTGTTCTTGTCCTCCGACATATGGTAAACCTTTTTCCCATATGCCCCGCCGAGTGATTTGCACTAACGGTACCCTATTCCGAACCACTCCCGCTGCAGCCTCCGGGCTGCAGCAAGGGACGTAATTGCAATGCGTTACGGGAAGCGTCTAGGTGCAGGGTCTGACGCGCTATGCGTACTAGCGAGCGATTCTAGTCGGGATTACCATAAATTTACTGGGTTTTTGATCGATACTGCGTCTTGGATTTGCTCTTGTTCAGCTTACTCACGTGGAATAGCTCCTATCTTGTATAACCATATTAAATAGTGTCAACGGAATCTCCGAAAAAAAGACTGAATATCAGGGATTAGAAGATCCGGTGCATCCATTGCGGCAAAGTGGGTTCCGCGCTCAAATTCTGACCATTGCACAATATTCGTGTTGTCACGTTCAGCAAAGCGTCTTATAGATTTGAAATCATCTCCGAACACGGCCACTGCTGTCGGTGTCGTATTCGGTCCCTGCGGCTCCTGACTTTGGCTGTGCGCGTTCTCATAATACAAGCGAGAAGATGATTCCGCCGTATTGGTCAACCAATACAAGGTGACGTTCGTCAGAAATGCATCCCTGTCGATAAAATCCACATGGTCACCAAAGCCACAAAATAAATCGGCAATCCAAGCAAGCTGACCTGACGGCGAGTCTGTTAGCCCATAGGAGAGTGTTTGCGGGCGTGTGGATTGAATCGAATTAAAGCCTGCCCGTTCATGGAAATTGGCAAGGAATTGAAGTTTTCGCTGATCTTCTTCCGTTAAGTCAGCCATCTCTGCCGGATCTCCGGAAGGGAACGAAAACAGCTGCAGTACATGAATGCCACGAAGACCCTCCGGCTTCAGAATGCCGAGTTCTCTGGATACAAGTGCACCGCAATCGCTGCCGTGGGTACCGTATTCCTTATATCCCAAACGCTTCATTAAGACATCCCATGCTTTTGAAATACGAGCGATATCCCATCCCGATTCAAGAATTGGCCCTGAAAACCCAAATCCAGGAACGGAAGGAATGACTAGGTGAAACGCTTGAGCCGGATCGCCACCGTGATTGCGCGGATCGCTAAGCGGACCGATGAGTTCCAAGAACTCGACAATCGAGCTAGGCCATGCATGGGTAAGCAGTAGTGGAAATGCGTCTGGTTCTGGCGAACGAACATGTAAAAAATGAATGTTGGCACCATCGATATTCGTAGTGAATTGAGGATACTCATTCAGGCGAGCTTCGAATTTACGCCAATCGTATTCTTTCTCCCAATAGAGTGCTAATTCTTTCACATAATCCAGCGATACCCCATATTTCCAGCCCGCTTCACCTAACTTTTCCGGCCAACGAGTCCGAGATAAACGATACCGAAGGTCCTCTAGATCGTCTTGCGCTACGGAGATACGGAACGGCTGAATTTCTGTGCTTTCCTCGGAAATAATAGGTCTTGTATTTGTCATGTGAACTTCCTCCTTTAAATGTTTGTTTTGCTGATATACTTATAATAATCCATGAACTCTGACTACATTATGTCAGGGTTCATGGGTTAATAACCCTTTTACAAAGCGAATTGAATTCAATTACATCTGCTCCTCATGCTAACGCGTTAAACTATGGGGCACTATGGGCATTAAATCATATACACCACATATTGGAAATATCCTGCCCGTTGGTTGAGAAAAAGCAGCCGACCCAAAAGCCGGCTGCCTCTTTATGTCTTCAATGAGCTATCGTTACCCGTTATTTGTTCATTCCAGTAGTTCTTCAACCTCTCATATTAAAAAAGAAGCCACGGAATAAGCGGACTTTGTAAAGCAACGAACCCGAGTATATCTAGTCTGAAAAACTAACATCACAGATTAGGTCGCTAATTCTTATTCGAATAAAGCAATAAAGCCGCCTCTCGGCGGCTTTTTGTTCACGAGCTCTATTGTTTTTCACATGATTCGTTTTTTATCCACTGCCTCTTTCAGATCTCGGGTCAATTTTTCAGGTTCGTCATATCCCTAGAAATGCAGGAAGAACAGCCCGCGGGGGTTCGACCAAAACATAAGTGTCCATTTTCTTACTTTCCACAAGGAATGATACTCCGGTCGGTTTGCCTAGGATTCTCATCTATTCAACCAAACCTAACTCTTCATATTCTTTACTAGAAACAACACCATTTGGAATAAGGTGATGATCACTCTGATATTTCTTAAGTGACTCGGTTGTATTGAAGCGGAACTTCCCGTCGCATTCCCCATTGTAATATCCTGCACTTTTTAGTCGGGATTGAATAAGCTGCACATCTCCACCAACATCCCCTTCAGCTAAATCCCTCGGGTTTTGATTGTCTTCTCCAAGTACATGACCGTATATCGTTACTTTGGTTCCAATCGGAATTAATTCGTACAGTTCAATGACATCCTTGTTATGCATTCGGATACAACCATGGCTAAGGTGTTGACCAATTGAATAGGGCTTATTCGTACCGTGAATTCCAAAATTGCCCCACGGTACATTCAATCCTATCCAACGTGGACCAAATGAGGGTCCCCAATTGGTACCTTTATATTCAACTCTAAAATCTCCAACTGGAGTCGGTGTTGAAGGATTACCGACTGCTACAGAGTAGGTCTTAATTATTTGTCCATGTTCTCGTACAAGTAATTTGTGACGCTCAGGGTAAATTGCAATCTCAAGATTGCTTTGGTCATGTATAATCGGCAAGACAGGAGTAGTTGAATGAAATACTCCTAGCATTGTCAACATGATTAGAATAAATTTTGGATTAGTTGGTATCATGTATTTTCACCATGTAAGTTAATTTCATATTGATCAAACATTTTTATTATTTAATCAATAGCGCGATTATATACAGTTCATTTTTGTTGATTTCCTCCTTCCTATTCCTAAAGTTAAATTATTACATTTTAATGAATCCTGAGTATTCTTGAGATCCTGATTTCTCGATGACATTTCAGGGGTACTGTGGCAATTCATTCAGCTAGCCACATCGATAGTTATCCGGGAACTCTGATGTGTAGGTGCAAGCATGTAGGGCATTATGTCGGTTCAATTAAAAGTTAGGTAGTTTCGGATTATTCTGCTACGGATTTTTCCAAAGTGAAGAATCGGCGGAACCCCTCACCCCGTTCAAGCAGTTCCTCGAGACTGCCCATTTCAACTATGTGTCCTTCTTCCATGTATATGATCTGATCATATAAACTTAGTAAGTCTGGATTCATGTTATGGGTGATCGTGATCAATGTTAGGTCCGGGACATCCAGCAGCCTCTTTTCGATTTCATAAGCAGTCTGCATATCCACAGCCGAGGTGCCCTCGTCAAGAATTAGAATCGGCATGTTTCGAATCAGCGCCCGCGCAACAGCTATTCTTTGGCGTTGACCTCCGGAAAAGTTGGAGCCGTTTTCTCCGACGGCAGACGACAACCCGTTCGGCAGTTGCGCAATCAATTTGTCAATCCCGCTCATTTGAACGGCAGACTGGATCTCTTTCTCTGAAAAAGCCTCATATAAGCAAATATTCTCCCGTATGTCTGTATCAAACATGTACACCTGCTGATGGATGGTCGATGTCAATTTCTGTAAGCGGTTCCTATCCAGCTGTTTGAGCTCGATACCGTCATATGTAATCGTTCCATGGTAGCCCGCATAGCAGCCTGATAGCAGCTTGACCAGCGTGGACTTGCCACAGCCGCTTGGTCCGACGAGCGCATATTTTTTACCCTTAAGCACGATCAGATCAATATTTGAAAGCACGCTCCTCCCCTCCTTATAGGCAAAGCCTAACCCGGCAGCCTGCAGTTTGTCGTGGAATCTGGGTTCGATCTCCCCTTTGAAAGAGGCTTCCTCATAATCAGCCAGAGCATCGATTCGCTTCACTACCGGCTTGACACCCTGAATTCTTGGCATATTCTGCATGATCATCATGACAGGGCCAACAAACCCGTTACTTAGTTGAACAAGAGCGACAAGACTTCCTGCTGACAGTTTGCCTGTAAGGATCAAGAAGGCGGCGATGAAGACGACGGCAAATTGGGTTAAGCTGCCGAGAATTTCGGACACGCCTTCATTAAGGGCAAGCGTGCGGTCAGCCGAAAATTTGGTGTTGGCGGCGGTTTCGTTCTCTTGCGCGAATTTCTTTTCCACATGGTTGCCCATGGAGTAAGACTTAATGACCTCGTAGCCGGAAAGCATATCTTTAAGCCTTGAAGTGAATACAGACATTTGTGAGGAAACGGCTATTTGTCTCTTTTGCAGGGCCTTACCGAAAAGGGAAGGAACCGTGAACATCAATATCATGCAGCCGACCAGAATCCCAGTAACCAGCGGACTGAGAAAAAGCATGATGAGGAGGGATGCGACAAAAATGATGATGTTCTGCAGCGTGATCAAAAGAGGCTGGACATAGTTTTCTTCGATTAGCTTGATATCGTTGGACAGGGCGGACAGATAGTCAGACGTATTGGTATTCGAGAATTCTTCAAAATTTCTTCTTAGAATCCCCCGAAATACTCTTTCCCGTAGAGTTACCGTCCAGCCCCGAATCAATGCCTTGCTGCAGATGGAATACAGATACCCAAAAAGGCCCAGCAAAGGTACATAAATGATGGAGACGATCAAAGTTTGTTGAAAAAGCCCCATGTCGCCTTTTACAGCGGCATCAATGATTCTCTGCAGTAATATAGCGACAAACACGCTTCCTGACGAGACAATGAGGCTAAAGCACACGGTAAGCGTGATCAGCCCCTTATTCTTTAATAAAGCTTCTCTCATAGCTACTCCCCCAAAAGTTAGATAACTTTCTAATTTATAATACAAGGATATAACACACATAAAATATTTGTCAAATGTATTAGATAAATATCTAATTGCAGAACAAAAAAATCTCCCTCTTCTATGAGGGAGATGTCTAAAGACAGCACAACGGGTCAGAGCAGAAACTGCTCTAAATCACCAAGGAAACTCTTAATTTTTTCTTGGTCAAGGTGGTAATACACTTTTCCGTTCTTCTTTTCGATCGCGACCAATCCACAAGCGAGCAGTACATTCATGTGGTGGGACATAGTAGCAGCCGTCAACCCCAGATGTTCGGCGATTTCGAGATTGTATTTCGGACTGGTTTTGAGGGAAGCCAGAATTTGTAATTTACTCTTGTCCCCCATCGCCTTTAGTCTGAGAAGAAGCAAGTCCTCGGAGCCGTCATTCTTTGTATTCTGAATCGGCAGTGCATCGACCAAAAGGCCGTAATAACAATAATCCCTGTACAAGATCTGACTCAACGGCATGATCAAGGTTGGATATACACAGGCTTTTTGGTATTCGAATACCTCAACAAATTTAAAAAAGTGGCCCCCCTCTTGCTTTTGCACAGTCTGTCGATGCTTTTGTATAAGTTTGTCCAGCGGTTTCTGAATCTCCAGCCGCGCCCGTTCAAATGCCGCTAGGTGACGATTCACAATAGCCGTCAGCGTCTGAATCCGCTCGAGGGGATCGTTTACCAGGATCATTAGCTTCCACTTCATTTTTTCATCGAAAGGAGTTTTGTCCAAGAAGGAAATGATCTCATCTAGTGTTTGTATGTTTTCAAGCCGGAGATTCTCAGGTAAAGCCGCATGGACTTCCTCATCTCTGGCAATCAGCTCTAGCATCTCGAGTCGGACTGCCTCTTCACGCATCATATTGGGTGCGGTCATCCAATTTGGATTCTCGCATACGACGCGAACGAGCATATGGAAAAATTGGTCGTCATCATCACCAAAGAAAAACTCAGCTTGTTCATCCCATTCCCTATGTTTTAAAAAGGCTCGAATGAATTGGTCAAACGATTTCAAATGCTTATTATAAAATATTTCTCCATCCACACCGAATTTATTGAGTTCACTAATGCTTGCTTCTTTGACCTTATCGGCATGTCTACTGTGATACAGAAGACCTAGCGTTTCAAAAACCGGATCTAGTTCGAATTGAAAATTAAGATTCATGGCACCTCCAGGTACATTTAAGATTCGGCCAATATCTAATATATTATATATGCATGGAATTCGGTATTCAAGTTCCCCTGCAGGTCAAATAACCTGTGGGGATTTATTGTTGTTTAGATTATGTCAGGGAAACGAAATGGACTCACTAGATGAGGAGCAACGGCTTTATCCACCATTCACCTCTTTTGCAAGCTTCAGTACCCTTCCCGATTGGTCGTTAGCTCAACAGAGGGAGCCGATATCGTTTACGGCAGCCTTCTTGTCTTCTTGAACCAACGTTTCCCGTTGGTTGAATTGTCTCACTTACTTCAATGCATCTAGATGAGAGATATCGTTAAGGAAATGTACAATACGTTGCGTTGCAGCTATTTCAATAAGATGAATTGCAGTATCACCACTATTAAACCAAAACTCCTTTTCAACAGGCATCTTAAAAAATGAACGAAGTAGACAATTTATCACACCTCCGTGTGCTACGATAGCAATCCTTTCATATTTTGGGGATGTTATTATTTTTGAAAAAATGCTTTCTATCCTCATTCGAAATTCGATTGCTGATTCCCCATTATCGACTCGTTCAATGCAGTTCTTTGGGGGTGGGAAATTTTTTTGCTTCTTCAAAGGATAAGCCTGCCAATATCCCATTATTATGTTCCATTAAGTCATCTTCAAATTGGATGTCACACCCAATCGTTTCAGCAAGTGTAGATGCAGTTTCTTTTGCCCTTTTTAAGGTGCTTCCCCAAATGAAATCGGGAGGAAATTGTGTTTTTACTTTATCAGCCATCAATCTTACTTGTTTCCGACCTAATTCAGTTAGTGAAAAATCGGCTCTACCTTCATGAACTCTCAATATATCAGCTTCAGATTCACCATGACGAATCAAAATAATTTGCATATGTAATACGCTCCCTTCAATAAATTAATTCACAAACCCAAACCACTCGCTATTTTACCATATAGTGGATACTAGGATAGAGAGAAAATATTACGCTATCCTGCCTATATGTTGAAAAAAGACAGCTGACTAATTAGCCAGCTGTCTGTATGAATTACCTTTCAATGTCCTATTGAAGCTCTCGACACAATTTTATTCCGATTATGACTTTAAGCAGACTTATGCTTGGTTAAGTCACCCATGATTGTGAAATAAACTATAAGTCTGCCTAAATGCACTTTATGCTTCTAAATACTCATGGCAAGTTTATGCTTCCTTTAAGCTTGTGCGGTTTCAAGGTTCATCTCCTCGGACTTAACCGATTGTTCTGCCATGAGCGGCTCTGTCCCGGAAAGCCCGGTGACTCAACAAGCCTACCAAGAGCGCTAGCATGGTCAGGCCGGCCGCGAACAGGTAGAGGTTCACAATCCCGATGTATTCGGCAAGCGAAGCCATGCCTAGCAGCGAAATGCAAAATACTAGATGCATAAGTGAAGCTTGGGCAGATAACACCTTGGGCAGCAAAAGTTTGGCTACGCTGTGCTGAATTAAGGTGCGCCGGTTAATAACGGAGAGCTCCGCGAAAGGCCCCATCAACATAACGAAAATAAGCGCAACGTAGGGCTCTGTATTGAGCGCGTAAAGTGCGGTCAGAACCCCATAACCGGCCATGCCGATCATCATCACCGCTAGATAGCGGTTACCTATGGCCCGTGCTAGTGCCAGTACCAGCAGCCCACCACCTATGGTCCCTGCAAAATAAGCGGCATTAATAAATCCCCACCATTCTTCGCCTTGTCCAAGTGCAACTTGAACGAAAGCAAGGGTAAAGGCGCCTACCCAAATCGAAGCGCCAAGCATGTCGATGATGTCCATAAAGGTAAGCACCCGCAGGCGAGGCGTTTTCCATATCATTTTCCAGCCTTCGGTTAGAGTATGCCATCTGGATGTGCCAAGTGCCAATATTTTGTCAGTGGGCGCATCCAATTCCTTGTCTCCAAGTTCCAATTCCGTAGGTTCTTTGACGCCCAGCGTAAATACCGCGGCAAAACCATAAATAACAGCCGTCAGCAACAACGTAGGGCTAGCTCCCATAAATGCAACGACGATGCCACTTAATCCCCAGCCTGCGAATTGCACAATCTGATCGCTGACGCTAATCAGTCCGTTGGCTTTAAGCAGACCTTGCTCACGCATTACTAGACGTGGTATAAGTGCATTTCGGGCCGGGTTTGTCCATCCGTCGAGAAAGGACATCACAAATACGAGTGAAAATACCAAAACAAGCGATGAAGCCTCTCCGCTAAGCTGTAAATAAACGGCTAGGCAAACGAACAGCAGGAATTGCCCCACTTGCGACAATAAAAGAAGATTGGACAACTTGAAACGATTGATCAGCAGAGGCGCAATCAGGCTACTCAGCATTTGAGCCCCACTGCGCATCAGCGGCATCAGTGCCGCAGATACGAGAGAGTCGGTCCGATCAAGGACCAGCACCGTAAGCGCCATAATGTAAAGCACATCAGCTGCATTCGCCGCGGTTTGGGTCGTCCACAGGAAATAAAAAGGACGGGTCAAATCTGATGACTTCATGAAAGGTTTTTCTCCATTTTCAACAAGTTACCTTATTAAACTAATAATAAGAGTTATTCAAAAAAAAATTTCAATAAAAATAAGATTACGGTAATTAAATAGGTTTTACAACAAGAAACAGGAAAAAACAAAATATAAGTAAGCAGCAGCAAGTTCTCGAACGGTTTACACAAAATATTTCATAAAGATTCGTAACTCATGTAGAACAAAAGGATGCCATAATTCCGGCATCCTCTTTCTGCTATCTATTTAAACCGTCCTGCCCTTTAGCTTGATGAAATTGCATGGAAAAATAATTAGATTCTTGTCTGATCGGCAATCGGTACAAGTTCTTGTCCTCGACTCTGGACAAGAACTTGTACCGATAAAACTGAAAAGCCGCTATTTTAGCGACTTTCAATGTGACTATGTTCTTGTCCCCCGACATGTCAGTATTATTTATATTTGTCGGATGGTTACCCTTTTCGGCTATTCGCTTTACACAGAAAAAAACAGTCAGACCTAATATGTAAGGTCTGACTGTTGCAATTATTCACCTGTCAATTCATCATTCATTCTTTGTATTTCAAATAGATATCAATAGCGGCCTATCCAACATCAATTTCGGCCAAATGTTAAAGAATATGCTTGGTCAACTGATATAATTTTAGTGCGTCCTTCTTGCTAAGCGTCGGGAGATCGAGATCAACGGGCTTGGTTCGGTCCCAGGCGATGAGGGGCTGGGATGGAGGATTATCCATCAGCTTAATGATCGGTTGAATACTCCTCTCCACCGGCTGTGCGAAGAGCTTGCCCATAACGCGCAATATTCCCTTGAAAGGCTGGGCCAAATGATTCGTACCGCTATGGGTATATCCGGGATGGTTAAGTATGAAACGTGTCTTCCCGGTCTTGTGGTTCTCAGCATACGCAACCCCCAGCAGATCATTCGCCCGTCCTCCCTGCAGAGTCGCCTTCAGCAGACCATACCCCTGTTGAAGTGTAAGGTCATCGTAGTGAACGGCTCCCTTCGTCATTCCAGTGCCTCCGATGCTTACAATGACCGGATTGATCCCCCTCTCCAACAATTCCGTTAAACCATAACTCAGAATAAATCGGCTGACATAATAGAGCGCAAAAGTGCTTTCAAAACCATCCGGAGTCAATTTCCGTTTAGGAAATTGTTGCATCGCTGTAAGCACCAGTCCGTCAAGCGATGCATGGTGTTGTTGAACCTCTTGAATGACCCGGCGGTTCTCAGACAATGATAATAGATCAGCTTGAATAAAGGATGCCCGTTCTGCGGCGCCAAGTCGTGCAGCCTCGTCTAGAAATTCCTTACCCCGGAGACGGTTGCTGCCTGTCACCGTCACTCTGCTGCCCTGGCGTAAATAGTAAATGGCGAGCCCTTTGCCCATCCCGGAAGTACCTCCTGCTACGAATAAGTCCTTCACCTTCCCACTCTCCCACATATGAATTAAGCTATTAATGTTGACTAGACAACAGTTGTCAATTACCATATTAATAGTAATCTCCAATGCGAATCAATCAGCAAAAGAGCAGATCTGTTGTGTAGACAACAATAGATCCAAATTGTATTCTTCCCGGCTACAGGTCGCGAGACAAGGAGATGGTGAGGGATGGGTATAGTGAACCCGAATGATCCTCGTGCAAAGCGAACGAGGAAATATATTCAGAAAGCATTTACGGATTTGCTTGTAGAAATGGACTTCGAAGACCTCTCGATTCAGGATATTATGGATCGTGCTGAACTGAACCGAGCCACCTTTTATAACCATTATCAAGATAAATATGAATTGCTTGAGTTAACCATGACCAGCGCATTTACGGAGATTCTATCAACACGGATTCCTCCCGGTACGCAAATGCAGGGCACAGAGCTGTTGCGCAATCTGATGCTGGCAGTCTGTGAGTGGCAGATTGAAACGACGAAGCAGCTGAATGCACGGCGAACCCTTTCGCAGGCGATGGAGGACAATGCCAAGCAACAACTTTACAATGTCATCATCTCTTGCATGGCGCATGTCAAAGATCTACCGGCGGAAGAGCAGCGTAGAATGGAATGGGTAGCAACGATGATCAGTTGGTCAATTTATGGGGTGGTTGTGAAGTGGAGTCAACGGCAGGAAGAGCCGGTGGAACAATTCATCGAGCATGTGCTGCCCTTCCTGATGTCGAACTTGCGTACGCTTAATCTGCAAGACTCACAAGAGTAGTCGAGGTAGTCCAAAAGGATATTTAAGTCTATCCACACCCCCTATTTTTTGCCGGCGCGTATGGTATTGTTCTCCGTGACTAATCTTCAACTAAACTGCTTGCATGGAAACATAGTTAGATACTTATCTAATCGGTAATCGGTACAGTAACTTGCCCTTTTCCCTCTTAGATTTTCTGTGACCGATAAAACAAAAAAGCCGCTATAAAAGCGACTTTCAATGGGACCACGTTCTTGTCCCTCGACAGATGTCTATGGCCTTATCACCTTTCAGCCATTACGGTGGTGATCGTTGTGGAGCACCGTGTGTGACAGGTCCTCCCTCCCGTCATCTTTAGCGTCAGCATTTGAGCAACTAAGAGATATAGAAACAGCGGCATTGTAGGACACAAATATCCTAGAATGCCGCTGTATGATTCATACTATAAACACTCCCCCGCCAGTATAACAATGCATCATCTCAGCAGTTCCCGAAGGAGTTAATGTACAATGAGGACTGGGCAACTTGATAACTGCGAAACCTTGTGGCTGACACTTCCAAGCATCATTCCTCTTACGCCCCTTAGCCCACGGCTTCCGATAATAATAAGTTGCTGCTCGGTTTCCCTTGCATAATTCAATATTTCATACCCAGGATCTCCCTTAAGATGAACAGTTTTCGGGTTAATCCCCGCAGACTTTAATTTAGATTTGGCTTGGTGCAACTGCTCCAAACTCGCTTTTTCCATTTCGTTCAGTATGTCTTCCAAAAAATTCTCTGGTACATATGTCATTCCGTTCGACACATAATCCTGGCTGACATTTACCAAGGTAATTTGAGTTTGTTTATTATGGGCTATTTCAACGGTTGCATCAAGGAGTTTGTTCGTTATTTCACCTTTATCAATGGCCACCATAATTTTGTCAAACATAGTGATCATCCTTTCCGTGGCAGCTGGTAACTATTTCGGCTACCTACAAAACGATTACTTGCTGCTCCTATACCTACTAAAAAGAGTAAGACCGAAGCCCCTAGCAGAATGAAAAGCGGCAGGTTCCAACTATTTGTCGCATCATGCAGATATCCTATAAGGGCTGGACCGATTGCGGCAAGAAGATATCCGATCGATTGGGCCATGCCAGACAGTTCCGCTGCTTGATGCGCATTTTCAGTACGTAACCCGAATAACATCATGGACAAACTAAAGGCGAAGCCTCCACCAATTCCGAGTAAGATGATCCACAACAGAATGATATGGGAGCTCCCGTAAAGAAGTCCGAGCGTTCCCGACAGAAGCAAAATGGTTGTAATGACCACTAACAAACGTTGGTTAGACATGCGCCCAGCAATTACGGGGACAATAAAGGTAAATGGAAGCATGGCTAACTGCATGATCGAGAGGTACCATCCTGATTGGTTGGAGTCAATTCCTTGCTGCTTTAAAATTTCAGGCAACCAAGCGATCAACACATAGAAAACCATGGACTGTATACCCATAAACAAGGTTACCTGCCAGGCAAGCGGGGATCGCCAAACATTCACATCGTAGCTGACCATCCTTTGACTCGTCGTGGCTGTTTGTTTTGTTTGATTTCTTAATTGGGGTATCCAACAGAGGATCGAAACAAAGCTTAGAATCCCCCATATTCCCAATGCTCCCTGCCATTTTAGACCTGCGTTCACGGCTAGCGGTACACTGATTCCCGATGCGATTGCTCCACATAAATTCATTGAAATGGAGTAAACACCCGTCATGGAGCCAATTTTATTTGGGAAATCCCTTTTGATTATACTTGGCAATAATACATTGCATACGGCAATTGCGAATCCAAGAACAGCTGTCCCAATAAACAGATTAAGTGCGCCAGATAATGAACGTATTACTATACCAGCAGTCAGAAAGATTAGAGCAATCAAAATGATACGCTCAACCCCATATCTTCGTCCTAATTTTGGTACTAGAGACGATAATAAAGCAAAGGCGAGCAAGGGTACCGTTGTGATCAGGCCTGCTAATGTATTTGAAATATGAACGTCATCCCTTATAAGACTCACTAAAGGACCGACTGAGGTTAAGGGAGTACGTAAATTAGCTGCAATAACAATAATGCCGAGAATGATCAGTCCTATTGAGGATTGCACGAATTTTTTATTATGTTTTTTCGGCATTCTTCTTTTCTCCTTCCTGAAATCATACTAATTATTTGTTTCTATATGAGAATAACATCCGCGCGAACAACAAAAGTATATTATAATATATTAAAATAAACAATAAATATTTTTTAATATACTAAAATACATCTAAACAATAAAAATACAACTCTGAATTCCCGTTAAGGGATTCGGAGTTGTATTTAAAAAGTAGAATTTATCGACTTTTAGAAACCATATTTTAAGGATATATGGAGCACTGTTTCGCTTTTCGTATGATTGGTATAAGAGTGAGGACAGTCCGCACGAAAACTGATCGTATCATATTGATTCAATGTGTAAATCTCTCCATTGACTTGTATCTCAATGGAACCAGCCATTACTGTCGCAATTTCAGTTGTATTCTCATGATGACCTTCTGGGTAATACGAGCTATTTGGCTGTAAGTATGCCCGACACATTTCAATATCGTTGCTTTTAAAGATTGGTTCGATGATCCAATTTTTTTCATCATTAGAAAACCGTAATCCTTCGCCTGCTCGATACAAACTAACAGGGTTCTCTGATTTGAACAAAGCCAATAGCGGTAAAGATATGCCTTTTGAAATTTTCCATATAATTGCCAAAGTTGGATTTGTTTCGCCACGTTCGATATTTCCCAGAGTAAGTTTGCTTACGCCCGTTAATTCCGATAAGTCGTCTAAGGTCATGTTTTTTTCTTTTCTGTACTTTTTCAATGCACCGCCGATTTGTAATACAATTTGTTTTGATTCATCGATTTCATCCATTTGATATTCACCTCAACAAAAAACTATATAGCTAGTATATTGTTTATCTAGAGTCATTTCCATACGATACCACGTGTAAGCCCAGTGGATTTCCATACTTCCCTAACGCACCTAAATTGTTCACAAGTTCAATATTTAATAAAATCCCGATAAAAGTTGAGGGTTAGTTTTGTCGGAATTCCTGTAGCCTAATTAGGATAGTCACGGCTGCCTCCACTTTCTTTAAAACGCCGGCGACAGTCGAGATCTGTATCGTCCCACGCTATCGGGTATAAAAAACAGAGCGATCCCTCCAAATAGGACTTCGCTCTGTTTTTATATTGGATCCGCCAACATTTTCTGAACATTATCGGTCATCAGTTTTGAAATGCCAACACGTCCTTAGCGTTTATTTACGTTAAATTGTGGCTCCACCAGTCTTTTATCGTTAAGCAAAATCGCAATCAGTTTGATAGTTGATTTTCGTTTTGAACGGTGCGTTTTCCATAAGCGCAAAGAAAGACGCGTACGCCTTCGGAGATGATACGTTTGGTTTGTTCCTCCTCCAAATTGCCTGCTTTTATCGGTTGATCAAATACCAATAAAAACGTTAAGGCAGCGAAGTGCTTTGTAGCCATTACAGGGTCTGGTACATCGAGCAGTCCGTTTTGTCCAAACTCGGTAAACCTCCTGATAATCCCCTCTTCCGTTGCGTTATCCAGCTTTTCTAAAAACGAGGCTGGCAGGTTGGCGGCTTCCATTGTAACCAGGCGAATCAGAGCGCTGTAATCGGACGAACCGTTCGCAGAAGCTACGAATTGTTCGCAGAATAAGACGAGCGCCTGCTCCAGATCCTCGAATTCCCAGAGGTAGTCTGATATCCCTTGCTTGATCATGTCCAGAACCGCCCGACTGGTTTCTTCCACAACAGCAAGCAGCAAGTTCTGTTTGTCGCCATAATAATCATAAACGGTCCTTTTGGAAACCCCCGCTTTAGCTGCGACCGCATCGACGCTGGAGCGATCAAACCCATCTGATAGAAACAGTTCTCGTGCCGCTGCAATAATTTTAGCTCGTTTGTCTGAAGAGCCTTTGCGGATTTTTTTGTTTTCCGTATTATCCATGCTTACGTTTCCCCCCTACAGGTATACTATCAAAAATGAGTTCCACTTTACAAACTACACTGTACGGTGTAGTATAATCAATGCAACGTATCAAAATCAATGATCAAGGAGGATTTTATCCATGAAAACCGTGCAGTCTTTTGTTGATGTTCTCATTGTCGGGGCCGGACCAACAGGGCTTACACTTGCCTGCGACCTTGCCCGTCGAAACGTCGACCATCGTATTATTGAACGAAGCGCCTTATATAACGTAGCGTCTCGCGCCAAAGCAATCCAGCCCCGCTCGCTAGAGGTCGTCGATGATTTGGAGGCCGTTCGTTACATTATTGACACAGGTGTCGTGGATTTGCCTGTTCGTTATTATACCGCAGATGGCAGGAGTGTGGATAAGCCGGCGATTACCGTTGCAGCCAGCGCTGAACTCGAGACACCCTATCGTGATCCGGTCTGGATTGCTCAATTTGATGTGGAAAAAGCATTGCGCGACCGCTATGCGGTGCTTGGCGGCCAAATCGAGTTAGGCTTAGAAGCTGTATGGCTTGTTCAGGATTTGGATGGTGTAACGGTAACCGTGAATACACCGCAAGGAGAAGAGCAAATTCGCGCTCGTTATGTAGTCGGCGCTGACGGGGGCAAAAGCAATATCCGCAGGTTTATCCATTTGCCGCTGGTTGGAGAAACACACGAACATGAGCGGTGGTATCTTGGCGATGTACGATTGGAAGGGCTGGATCGTGACCGTATCCATATCTGGACCTCTCCAGAGGGGATGGTCGGGGTGACGCCGATACCAAGATCCGACATTTGGCAGCTGCAGGCTACCATTCCGGCAGACATCGAAGAACCAGAGCAGCCGACGCTAGAGGTGTATCAAGCCATGTTTGACCGTCGCGCAGGAGCCGGACGTGTTCGGCTTACGGATGCCTCCTGGCTGTCCATCTATCGGATCAACGTCCGCATGGTTGAATGTTACCGTAACGGCCGGGTTTTCCTTGCCGGCGATGCCGCTCATGTTCATTCGCCGGCCGGCGGTCAAGGCATGAATACGGGGATGCAGGACGCATACAACCTCGGATGGAAGCTGGAAGCCGTCGTTCGCGGAGCTGACACCGCCTTGCTCGACACGTACGATGAGGAGCGCCGCCCCGTAGCTCAAGCCGTGCTCGAGGACAGCACGAAAAAAATGGGTGGGGTCGTAGAGACGGCCACTGAACGCGGAGCGTTATCCCAATCCTTGAGCACCATATCCGACGATCTGACGAGCGGACTTCTCATTTCCTATCGGTCAAGTTCTCTTACCCACCCGTCTGTTCAACTGAATGTTACCCGTTCATTGCCCGGGGATCGTGCTCCTAATGCCGAGGGTCTGCAAGGTTCAGGGTTTGCAGGAAATGTATTTGACCTGTTGCGCGGCCCACACTGGACGCTTTTGGCTTTTGTAAACCGCACAGATCATCTTTCTTTGGAGAACTTCACCTACGACGAACTCCATGTGCATTGCATCCTGCCATCGCATGTGGAGGGAGCGGAAGGCATAATCGACGCAGCAGGGAATGCCTATCGAATTTACGATGTGGCAAGCGAAGAACTCGTATTGATTCGTCCCGACGGTTACATCGCACTGCGTACCTCCATTGATGATACCGTATCGATCTTGAATTACTTGAATTTCATTTATCGCGAAAACTGATTTGGAAAAACCGTCGGCGTTCTTTTACAACATCTCAGGTGACCGCTGGCACTATTAATGAACTGAGTTAAATTGATGATACGGGAAGGACTGTTTTTTATGGAAGAAATTATTCGAACCGTTAACCTGACAAAGCAATACGGAAATAAAGTCATTGTAGATCGCGTTTCGATTTCCGTTAAAAAAGGTGAAATCTATGGATTCCTGGGGTTGAATGGCGCAGGAAAAACGACAACCATTCGAGCTCTTCTTGGAATGAGTAAGCCTTCTTCCGGAGAAGTGTATTTGTTTGGTCAGCGCTGGGAGAATGGGAATCCCAATTTGTCGAGACGAGTAGGTTATATGGTGGAAGTTCCTTATGCCTACCCTAACTTTACGGTTAGGGAAAACTTGAGTTTGATGGCCAGGTTGCGAGGATTACCGGTTCCGAGGGCAGTTAACGAAATTATGGAGCAATTGAATCTGACCCAATATGCGGATAGTAAGGCAAGAGATTTGTCACTTGGTAACGCGCAGAAACTTGGATTGGCCAAAGCGTTAATTCATAAGCCGGACGTTCTGATTCTTGATGAGCCAACCAATGCGCTTGATCCAGCCGGAATTGTCGAGATAAGGGTAATGCTGAAAGCTCTAGCTTCTCAACAAGGGGTTACCGTGTTTATCTCGAGCCATATCCTTGAGGAAATGTCCAAAATGGCTTCTCGAATCGGCATTATTCACAAAGGCGTATTGCTTGAAGAACTGACAACAAAAGACTTTGAAACCATTCGCCGAAAGCAGTTGATGATCGGGGCGAAGGATACTCGGAAGGCTCAAGCTATTCTTTCAGACTCCGGGTATGCGGTACATTCGACTTCGAATAACTGCCTTGCACTACCGGATGATCATGCCGTGAAGCATCCCGAACATATTGCGAAATTGCTTGCTAATCACGAAGTGCCGCTCACCATGCTTAACGTTGAAGAAGAGAATTTGGAACATTATTTTCTCAAAGTAATCGGAGCCCAGGAGGGAAAACGAAAATGAGACCATTGTTGACAGCCTGTAGCGTTGAAATTTACAAATTGCGTCGATCCTTTGTTTTATGGGGCACGCTTCTGTTTATATTGTTTGTCATTACGTTGTTCTTGGGGCAGCCCGATTGGCCTTCTTTTTTTGAACGGACTGCGTTTTTGTATGCATCCGTGTTTGGGCTGCTGGGGTTTGGATTGGTGACAAGCTGGACATTTGGCCGTGAGTATTCTGAGCGGACGCTCAAAGATTTGCTCGTTTTGCCCATATCGCGCGGTAAAATAGCGATTGCCAAATATGTCGCAATTATTTTCTGGTGTTTTGTTATGATGTTGATTAGCTTTGCTTATGCCTTAGTACTTGGTTTTGCTATTGGACTTCCTGGCTTTTCGTTTGCGATTGTACAACATTATTTATTCCTAATACTTATCATTGGCTCTCTCCACCTATTATTAAGTGCCCCTCTTGCCCTATTGGCCTGTATATCGCGCGGTTATCTTGTGCCGATCGGCTTTGCTTTTACAACTTTGATGTTGGCATTGGTATTCGGGTCTACTACCATTGGCACGTATCTGCCCTGGTCTGTACCTGCTTTGCATTTGGAGGAAAACGGCGTCGCATCATTTCCCTTGGCAGGAATCAGTTATTTTCTGGTATTTATAATTGGCCTGGCAGGCTTCATTGGGACGGTTAAATGCTTGCAAAACAGGGAGCAACGATGATTTACTAGAAAATACTTCTGCATAGAAATACATTTGGAAGAAAATGATGCACGCTCAATGTGCCTTCTAACTCTTAGAATCGCTTCATATTTTCACCGAACTAAGCCTGGGTGTAAACGGGGCGCATCCGTTCAAAATTAGAATTAATCATCCGAAACGTATACGGCTAGACTCTAAATCTAAGTTTACACTTTTTCACTTTTAAGGAATAAATAACGACAACCGGTCATGTTTAAAAACTTAACGTATATTTTCGTTAAAATGTTGGCGGTCCCCCAATAAAAGTTTTCTGGACCGCTGCAGCTCCTTCCGCGCAGACATAGGGTCGGCAGTAGATCCGCCCAAGAAATGATCGTCGTATCGCGGTCAAGATGGCCGGAGCTCAGGAATGGCAGATGCTTGGCTACGAAAGAGCGTTCACCACTCTAATATATGCCCAGCTGCGAGGTGAGCAGCGCAGAGAAATATATCGCCGGTATTACACTAGAAGTTGATTTCCCGTATCCATTGCACATAAGCCGGATTCCTTAGCGTACGGAATTTCCGGCTTGTTTGAGGATATTTTCGCTTAGCGTACGTTTTCCGCGTTTTGTTGGCGAGACCCAAGTTGTGATTGTACAATTAACAGCATTTCTTTTGTGTCATAATCATCGTTCCCCTTCCTTTCACCGTTGTTCTTTTGATACCTATCGTATTTTTAGCGACTTTATATGGGACTATGTTCTTGTCCCCCGACAACATTGTTTACATCTCCCTGCTCTTAACAAAAGTATAGCTATACTAAGTTTTCATATCGCAACTATTTGTGCAGAATTAAGTTTCCTTGGAGAATTCATGTCGTCCGAATATGTGACGGATGACATTAGGCCTTCAGTAACTATTCCCACCCCCTAAGACATGTGACCTCCATAATATCCACCTCAAAATAGAAATCAATATTTCGCATACATGAAATTTGTTGTAATTATGTAAATGAACGATGAATTGGAAATGATATGAATGTGTAATGTTTGGAATCTACTTCTTGATTGGTTCTGTTATTTCTCTTCTTAGCAAGGCGATTTCATGTTTATAGGGAGGGTTCTTGTATTTAATTGGTCCGATAGATGGGGTTTCAAGAAGTTTGGGCAATTCAGATAGCTGAGGATGATGGACAATATAGTCCAAAGAACGCAAACCTATAAATCCATGACCGATATTCTCATGCCTATCCTTACGAGATCCGCGCTCATTCTTGGAATCATTAATGTGGAGTACTTTTAATCGTTCTAACCCAATTATGCGATCAAACTGATCAAGAACGCCATCAAAGTCATTGATAATATCGTACCCAGCGTCATGAATGTGGCAAGTGTCAAGACAAATTGAGAGACTCTCATTATATGTTACTCCGTCTATAATACGTGCCAGCTCCTCAAAGCGATAGCCACATTCCGTTCCTTTTCCAGCCATCGTCTCTAACGAGACTTGAACCTTATCATCTCGTGTTAGAACTTCATTAAGACCTTCAATTATCTTATTAAGTCCTTTCTCTAACCCCACACCAACATGCGATCCGGGATGCATAACAATCTGTTTGGAACCTAATGCTCTTGTTCGTTCTATTTCATCGTGCATAAAGGCTATGCTGTGGCTGAATACCTGGTTATTTACTGAATTGGCCAGATTGACCAAAAAGGGGGCATGAACAATGATATTGCTGATTCCATGCATTTTCATATGTAAATGACCCTCTGAAATATTGTAATCAGAGATTGGTTTTCTTTTCGTATTTTGTGGAGCACCGGTGTAGACTAAGAATGTATTTGCACCATAGGAAGCTGCTTCTTTACTGGCTTTAAGAAGCATCTCCTTTCCTCCCATGGATACATGACTACCGATAAGCATCTTTATCCCCCCCCCCCGTGAATATGATTAGTTTTTACTGGTAGAAGGAATTTATTCATCTGATTTTTGACCATTGGTATTTTGAATGGCGAAATTCGTCTCGAGGATGCCGTGGTATTTTATTCAACTATCGTTCCTCATCAAAGGTAATTTACCTACCATGCCGATGTTTGTAACCCTATCGGTCTCTTTCTATATGATTTAACTATGTAGACGGATGACAAGAACTTGATAACATTCCCCCTTCTTGACTTTCATAGGATTCTGTAGATACAACAAAATTCAAACCATAAAAAAAGCCGCGTAAAACGCGGACTTAAATGGATATGTATGATCTTTCCTCTAACAAAAATACTATGCAAGTGGCAATAAACTTTCCTATCTATTATTGAGCCCGCTATCGTCCTTAGTCGTGCGATTGTAGACGACGGTTTCTTTGGTGCCGTCCGCGTATTCCAGGTCAACTTCGTCGATACGTATTGAATCCAAAGCACCTTGATACGTGAAGAGCTCAAACACACCGAGTTCTAACCCCGGTATGACCGGACCGACATATTGAAGATTGAATGAGTTCTTTCCGGAGTGCTCATCATACGAAGGGTCTCCTACGGGATTAAATGTGCTGACCTTCACGGTATAGTAGTTGATCGTTTTGCCGGTCAAATTATCGACGAGCCACGTCAGCGTGATACCGTCCGCTGAATTGACACTGTATCTGAACTCTCTTGGGTCACTGAAACGATTTTCCGCTGTCACTCGGGTAGCTTCGGGTTCGTCGTTGGCCGTTTCGTTACCTCCTTGATTCTGAGCCGTGGAAATCGTTGCGCCTTTTTCGCCATTTCCGTTGGAAGGTTCGTTTTCGGCATCCACTGTTTGCCCAGCTTTAACTATAGTTGGTTCACTCCGACTATAACCCAAGTCTTCCGAGAAATACACACCGCAGCTGAACGCGATGATAATAGATATTAGAAAAGATAAAAAGATATTCAATTTTTTAGCCATGCTGATGTCCTCGCCTTTTCCGTTATTTGTTTTATAATAACAGATCTAGGTCCAATAGGACAGACAGAAAGTAGTAATATAGAACTATGATTATACAGTAAGACCTAACTCGCAACTCCTTGTCCCTACTTCTTACATGCATTCTTTATTATGAATTCCTGCGAATCGTGAATCTTCCTCTTCCATATCTCCATTATTAGAATCTGATGTTATCAAAATCCATATCGAGATCCTTTCACGATAAACTGCCCGTTACATCTATAAGAAAAGAGGAGCCACATCGCAGCAAGCTCCTCTGCTATCGTATCCCGTTTATTTAAGGCGCCTCATCGACTTCAAACTTCCACCTTAGAATGAGTCAATCAACCAAGGTTTGATCGTTCCACTGTCTCGCCTAGTATGTCGTTTCCCGCTTCATTCTCATGAGCCTCACGACAAAAATAGCGGCAATTGGTAGCTAACGTGCCCATCGCCATGCGACTTCCGTCCTCTTCTTCGAACAAGAGAAGCATACCAAGGTTTATCAGCAAGAAAACTAATCACTTTGTATCCGTCAAAATTAGCTTTTAAAGTAAACTGAACTATATCCGAGTATTATTTGTTCGTAACTTGTTCCTCTAGTATGAACTTTTCTTGAGGATAAGAGTTCGATTTCCTCAAAGGTAAGCTATGCTTTCTATCGATGAGAATGTATCAATTCCTGCTGTCTGCTTAATGATATAATTGAGGCAAACTTAGAAATTTAAAGCGATTTCGCGCGCTTGTTGTATCGCCTTTACTTTAATCTCGGGTTCCTGATCGGTTTTTGCAGCCATTCCCTCAACAAAAATCCCCTCAAAACTAGGAATCCCCACGAAATCCATAATGACTTTCAGGTGGCGATGACCCATTTCTAGATCTGCATCATCTGAGCCTGGTGACAAGAAGCTACCGCTAGCTTGGATATGGACGGCTTTTTTATCACTCAACAAGCCGATTCGGCCAGTATCTGGTAAATATTCGAAGGTCTTGCCCGCTATACAAATGGAGTCAATGTATGACTTCATAACGGGTGGATACGAATAATTCCAAACTGGAGTAACAAATACATATTTATCTGCAGCAACAAATTGATCAGCCAATTCATTGATTCGGCTCAGCTTCGTTTTCTCTGCTTCCGTCAATTTTTCAAATGTAGTGCCCGCCTTCAGTTTGTCCCATCCGTTAAAAACATCAGTATCAAGTTGTGGTATATCCATTTTATATAGATCAAGATGAATTACCTCATCATTCAAATTGGCAGATCGATAAGCCTGTACAAACTCATTACCTACTAACATGCTGTATGATTTTTCATGATCGTGTGGATTTGCCGTAATATACAAAACTGTTGCCATGATGACAATACCCTCCTTCAATATTTGCCCTCGGAAACTGTTACGATCTGCCTTGTAGAGACGTTTAGTCTATTCCAGAGATTGGCCGTAGCAATCCCGGCGATCAGCGTGGCCAATGCCTGCACATCGAAGTGTCGGGCTGCCTCGTTAAAGATCTCATCCGACACTGGGTCCACTCGGTCATTGAGTCGGGTAACAGCTTCACTGAGCGCAAGTGTAGAACGCTCGGAGTCATTGAAGTATTGCGTCTCACGCCATGCCGACACGGCCAAAAGTCGCTCTGCAGATTCACCTGTCGCCAATGCATTACGCGAATGAAGTTCGACGCATACACTATCCCCATTAATTGGGTTTGCCGAAGATATGCGAGAAAAAGCGTGCGCTTGGGAATACCTGTTTGCTCTGCGGATTCAAATAGGGCTTTGCCAAGGGCTTGTAAGGCTTGAGTCGCATCGGGTACGATCGTGGCAGGACTATCTATTCTTGATTTCAAATGAAACACTCCTTTAATTAAGAGTAGAACCGGTTTTGGCTCTCCAATATGCTGACGGATCTGACCTGGGGATGTGTGACAATATTTCTTGAGAAACGTAAAAATCAGTTGAATGCGACGTCTTGTCACATTGTTCAGCTTTCATTCGTCAGTACTTATAGTGGTTTATTATTTTTGTACGAGGGAGTTTGAGGATGAGCGAACAGGATTGGTTGGCAAATACATTCGAAACGCATCGGAAGAACCTTCAGGTTGTTGCTTATCGAATGCTTGGATCATTAAGCGAGGCGGAAGACGCGGTACAGGAGTCTTGGTTGCGTCTTAGTCGTGTGGATGCAAGAGGCATTGAGAACTTAGGGGGATGGTTGACCACCGTTGTTTCGCGTGTATGTCTCGATATGTTACGATTGCGTAAATCTAGGCGCGAAGAATCGATCGAAGCTCATTTGCCCGATTCTTTCAACAGCCAAGAGAATATAAGCGACCCTGAACAAGAGGCCATATTAGCTGATTCTATCGGTGTTGCACTATTAGTCGTGCTCGATAATTTGAAACCTGCGGAACGCATTACGTTCGTGCTGCACGATGTTTTCGCCATGCCTTTTAATGAAATTGCTCCTATTGTAGGAAAATCGGAAGCCGCGACAAGGCAGCTTGCGAGCAGGGCTCGTCACCGGGTTCGAGGGGTGAAAGCATCGGAAGTCGACATTGCTCATCAACGCAAAGTTGTTCAAGCTTTTCTTGCTGCTGCGCATGCAGGCGATTTCGATACGCTAATAGCTGCGCTTGATCCGGACGTTATACTTCGTGACGATCGTCAAACTGAATCTTCAAGAGTAACGCGAGGAGCGATCGCTTTAGCCAAACAAGTATCGGGACGTGCACAGAAAGCAGCCCAACTAGCCTTGGTGAATGGAACCGTAGGAATCATTGCGGCCCCTCAAGGAAAATTGCTTTATGTACTCAAATTTACGATAAGTCACGGGAAGATTGCCGAGGTCGACCTAATCTCCGATCCAAAACGCGTACGCCAGCTTGATCTGGCGGTGTTGAGTAATTGAGCCTTAAACTCAACGTCTTCGACGGTGTTAAAGACATAATCACCCGGATAAAATATAACAGTTATTAAAACCATAACACGCTCAAGCGGCACCCAAAGGGTGCCATTTTCTTTTTAATGTCCGTTTGTATCGTCTTTTACATAATTACGTACGGATATTTTGTCTCGTAAAGACCTTACCTTGGAACTGGACTGCATCTTTTATCCTTTATTCAGTGAAATTTGACAGGTGATGGTAGTTCGTCTATGGGGAATAATCTAATTTCATCAACTTCCTTACCATCTGGAATCGGTTCACCTGACACAACCATAAAGGTGACTCGGGACAAGAACTTATACCGATAAAACAAAAAAGCCGCTAAATTAGCGACTTTCTATGGGAGTATGATCTTGTCCCCCGACAGGGCTAGTCGGATGACTAGAACTTGATAACATTCTCCACCCATACAATACTTGAGAGATCCCGAATGGTAACAATTAACCCCCGTCTGGCATTTTTATGTTGAACGTCTTCTTTTGTCCGTGGAAACAATGAAGCTTTAGGCGGAGTTTCAATATTTCGACAGCGTTTATACGTTCAGGAGTCAAAACGATCGAGTTCCCAAAAAACTTAGGCACCTCTAATGCGATTCCGTCTATACCCGCTTAGGATTCCCCGAATCGCTTAGCGGCTCGTGTCCGGGCCCGAGCGATCTCGACCTCTCGATTGCGGGGTTCGGCTTGAGTCACCAGAGAATCCAGCAGCTGCCGTGCAACGACGGTAAACTCTTGCACCGCTTGAAATGAACGCACCTTGTTGTATCCAGTATTACATAGTTTGTTCATTCCAGTAGTTCTTCAACCTCTCATATTGCAGCTTCTTTCGTTTACATGGATAATGACTAAGTCAGATTCTCTATCCATTGAGCTGGGCATGATTGGGTTAGATATCACTACTGATGATCGGGTTCCAGGCTCATATTAGGGATCTGTCTCAAATGATCGCTTACCTTGTCCACCTTCCAAGCTCCATTAGCATAAATAATGTGCGCTTCCCGATCAAAAACATAATGCAGCTCGCCCGTTAATATATTTCCTGGAATATAGGATTGAATAAGGATCGCGCTAGTATTGCTTGCATAGTTTACCGTTGCCGTATTCATATCAAAATTCATTTCTTTAAAGTGAAGCCCTTCCTGCTCTATGATTTGCTGAATTAGACGATCCGTAAAAAAAGGTTTGAAGTAAGTGCGAACCTGTTTCACTTTCGATAGATCAGATGCCTCGTTCAATTTCTCCGATAACCGCGCAATACGAGAATCACTTAGTCGTTGGTTGGTAGGTACTTGATACTTCGGCTTCATCAACTTAACGACGACTTGCTTGCCATCGAGGATAACGGTGGCTTCTTTGGTTTTCTGATCCCACTTCACATCTGCTCCCATGGTTTGGCTAACGAACCTTAAAGGTACATAAGTTGTGTTTTGGATGAGCTCAACCGGAGCATCAAAATCAACGCGGTCGTGGTTTACTAAGGCCCTTTTGAATTGAACCGCAAGTGTGATTACGGTCTCGCCTTTGGTCAATTGAGCTGTTTTTTGAAATTGGTTCCATTTCACATCGATACCCAAGTTCTGAGATACTGCCCGTATAGGGATCAGCACTCGATTGTTCTTTAGAATACCATGCTCGATTATTTCATTGCCTGATGCTTGTGTTGGAATGACGTTCGCAAGAAAAAAGATCATGACCGTCGATATGCTAATCAATAACTTTTTCAAATGCTCTCCCCCTCAAATCAGCCCTAATTTGTTCCAGTCCTATTCATTTAGACGTCCTATTCCATGAAAAAGTTGCCCAAAATGAACGGAATACCTATTTCCGCCTCTCCCTTGCGAGAGATAGAAATTCCGCCTTGTGTTATCGCGATGCCAAGTTCACGCAAAGCTTCTTCCGGAGAATGGGCAGCTCTGCTGCCTGCCGTCTCCCCGCATACCGCCGATAGAAGCAGATGGCTTCCCGGCTCAGGGTCTGCCAGCAGAGTCGGCAGGACTGCTCAGGGATATAGTACATTTGTATTGGCATTCGGATATACCAGCTCTACCCTTTCCTACCTTTTCAATCCATAAATACCGCTTCGGCCAAGCGCATGGTTGACCGACAATCCCAGACTGCCTGTTTTCTTGATGTGTTGATCTTGTCTTGTTTCCATGGAATAACCACCAAGTTTCTTCATTGCGTCTGTCTTCCCTGCGCCGTTCGCACCAATAAAACCCATAATGTAGCCTTTCTCCAATTGAAACGATACATTTATAAGTTGAAAATTGGGGTAACTCTTATATACGTTTCAAATTGCTAATGCAAGCAATTCATACATCCCCCTCCCCGAAAAATTGTGTGTATCGTGCATTCACAATTAATCCGTAGGAAGTGAATTTGTCAATACCTACCAATAAAATAGGCGTCATAACGATCTCACGCCTTACGAGCAGAGCGCGAGTAAAACACGTCCCCATGCATATGCTGAATTCTGCCCCAGTGGGCGGGATTCATCGTGTCTGGAGAGCGGTTCTCCAGAATGGCCTGATACAGTGCTGTCTTCTCTTCCAAATGGGCAACGTGCTGTTTGGCTTCTTCGAGCTTAGCGAGCGCTGCTTCTTTATGCTCCATCATGAGTCTATAGCGTTGTGGAATGGTAGAATCCCCCTCGAGACATAAATCGATATACATTTTTATGACATCGATCGGCATCCCGGATTGCTTGAGGCATTTGATGCCATGCAGCCAGTTGATCGATTCTTCGTCGAATAATCGAATATTATTCTCATTGCGCTGTACGCTTGGCACCAGACCTTTATCCGTATAAAAGCGCACGGCGTGCTCAGTGAGCCCCGTGATCTGAGCGGCTTCTTTGACCGTATACATGTGGAATCCCCCTTGGATAAAAAGAATAAGAGCCTCTTGCCTTCGTGTAACACGAAGGTACTATGCTTATTGTAACGCAACTGTGTCGTAATCGGAATTCCCGCTCCAGTCCCCGATGTTGGGGATACGCGCCGGTTGCTGTTATACATTTGAACAATTGGAGGAATCGCAATGCAAACTGTAACTTTGAACAACGGTGTGAAAATGCCGATCCTAGGCTTCGGTGTCTACCAGATTCCCGATGCTGATGAGTGCGAAAACGCGGTGTACGAAGCGCTGTCGGTCGGTTACCGCTTGATCGACACCGCCGCCGGTTACCTTAACGAGGAAGCGGTCGGACGCGCGATCAAGCGCAGTGGCGTACCGCGTGAGGAGCTGTTCATTACGACCAAGATTTGGGTTCAGGATGCCGGCTACGAGAGTGCCAAGCTTGCATTTGCAAAATCCCTGAAGAAGCTGCAGATTGACTATCTCGATTTGTACCTGATTCACCAGCCGTTCGGCGATTACTACGGCACATGGCGCGCGATGGAAGAACTGTATCGTGACGGCAAAATCAAGGCCATCGGGGTTAGCAACTTCATGCCCGATCGTCTGATGGACCTCATTGTGCATAACGAAATTGTGCCCGCCGTCAACCAGATTGAAACGCACCCATTCTACCAGCAGACAGAGAGCGCTGCTTTCGTAAAGGAGCAGGGCGTGCAACATCAGTCGTGGGCGCCGTTCGCTGAAGGACGAAACAATATGTTCGGCAACGAAGTGCTGACCTCGATCGCGGAAAAACACAACAAATCCGTCGCCCAAATCGTATTGCGATGGCTTGTTCAACGAGAAGTGGTTGTCATTCCAAAGTCAGTACGAAAAGAGCGGATCGTCGAAAATTTCAACATTTTTGATTTTGAGTTGGGCGCGGTCGATATGGAACACATTTCCACTCTCGATACTCGAGAGAGCCTATTCTTATCGTACCGCGATCCGGGAGTCGCCAAGATGATGGGCAACTGGAGAGTCGAACTGTAAATCTTGGTCCGGCTTCTCCATTAAGTAAGGACAGGACCGGAGCTCCTGTCCTTTAAACTCATTCGCTTGCTTATCCTAATCGCTCGCTTAACGTACGTAAATGAGAGGTCGGTAAAAGCCGCATTCTGATATCACTTATGATGCAACAAAAAGCATCAGATCAAATGACTTTTTCATGAGGAAATTAACTCCCTCTAAATCTTTCTCTCCACTCTGAATTCCTTGCCTGTTCCCTTGTGCGTTTCAGGTCAAAAATTTTGCCCTACTTATGGTAAGGTTCAACGTGCTTGATCTTCAATCACCCTGCCCGTTAGCTAAAAAAAGGAGCAGCTGCCAACAGGCGAACTGCTCCATGCTATTTTAAATTAACGTGTCCCGTTAGTGTAAAACAACTTCATTTCCTTATCATTAAAGAATGACCTAGAAACCAGCTATATAGTTCCGGATTATTGTATGTTTCTGTCCAGGAGTCATGATTCGACTCAGGATAAATGGTGAAAGAGACATTTCCACCGTTTTCGCGAAGTGCGTCTACCATTTTTTTTGATTCCGCAATGGGCACTATATCATCCTTAGCGCCATGGAATGCCCAGGTGGGTGTTCCTATTAGTTCATGTACCCGGTTGGGGTTACCTCCACCACATATTGGAGCGATTGCTGCGAACCTTCCTGGATATTCTGCTGCTAAGTGCCACGTCCCATAACCACCCATGCTTAGCCCCGTCAAGTATATCCGATCTGGATCTACGTTATAGTTTGCAATGATCTCATCTACTAATGCCATCAATCCGTCTTGTTCAGCATTCCAAAAAGAATCCTCCAGGCATTGAGGAGAAATCGTAATGAATGGAAAAGAAGGATCGCGTTCTGCTATCATAGGAATTCCATGTGCTTTTACCAACTCCAGATCATCTCCACGTTCACCTGCCCCGTGAAGAAATAAGATTAAAGGCCACTTAATTGAGGATTCTTTTTCATGATGATCTGGTAAATGTAAGAGGTATTTCATCCGTACTCTTTTTGTTATTTCTTTTTCAAATTTATTTACGGTTTGACTCATCGTATCTCCCTCACTTTACTAATATCTCCCATAGGGGGTAAAAATAGAATTCCCCATATTTCCCGAAATTCCTTCAGTTGCATTAAACCGCCCGTTAGTTCAATGGAGTGTCACCTAAATATAATTCTGAATTGTATAGATTGTTTACTAACGAAAAATAGGAGCTGCTCCAACCGATTTCATCGGTCACTGCGATACCATCTTTCTAAAAAGCTAGGATAACCGGGTATGCCATCATCAGCTCTCCGACGCCCCATATTTTGGAAAGCCTGCTCCACCTCTTCCCTGCACATCCCTAGCCGAAAAGGACCGATACTGACATGCGGCGTTACGATAATAATTGCGTCAACTGCAAACTCCTTTTTATGACAACTTCTAATTATTTTTCTTCTGGAATGTCAACAATAATATAGTTTTCTTTTAGATTTACTTGAGGCAGTTCGGCTTGTTTAAAAACAACATCATTCCAATTCTCCTTAGTGATTAAACCATATCCAGTAGAAGTAATATGAGGCATCCAGCGAAAGTTGGCGAATGTCGTATCTTTAAAATTTGGTAGGGAACCATTCTCTTTTGAAAAGGCGCGGTTTATGAAATAAAGGTTATTTTGCGTAGTGGTCTTTTCGCTAATGAATGCTTGCCACTTAAGGTAAGCTGTGTTCTTCGTAATTTTATAATAGCGGATTACATTATTATTGACCTCGATGAATCGGTCATTGGTGTTTTCCGGAAAATAATACTGAAGACTGGATGCTTCCATAAATGGTTCAAAGTCCTCCGTGAGCTGTGAAACTCTAGGAAGATTGATTGCAGCATTTCTGGCCGTGCTTAATGCACTACTCTTAAAGTCAGTCAGCAGTTTCGTGCTTGGTTTTGAAACAAACGCCGTTTGGGTCTTTTGATTCCAAGTTACCGAACCGTCCAACGCTTCTGCAACAAAACGTAAGGGAATCATTGTTTTACCGTTTTGAATAAATGGAGCAGTACTTAATGAAACTGAAGTTCCATTTTTTTGTGCTACTTTATTATTCATAGTCAACTGCAAGTTTGTGTCGCCCCCCTTCACTGTCACTTGCTTAGTAGTATTATTCCAGGCAAACGTTAAGCCACCTAAACCTTTGAGTGAAGTCAGACTAAAAAATACCTGATTGTTCATAATGAGAATATCTTTTGAATCTAAGTCAATATTATTCACAACAACTTGTGTTCCTTTTGGACTTTTTACTGCTGCGGCTGCCTCATTGGTTGGAAGTAACAAAAGCGAAGAACATAGAACAGCAAAAGAAAGTAATACCAATTTCTTCATCGCTAAAACCTCCTATATTTTACAGTCCTTATATTAATCATTTCTTTTAAAAATAGAATATGAAAAATATATCACTCCACCAACACCTAAAATCATTGATATCCCAAACAATATCCACACTATTTTCACATCAGTATCACTAAGACCGTTACCTACTGGACCAACTTTTGGTTCGAAAAAATGATTAAGTTTCCATATACCATAGACAATGAGAAATATTGATGCGAACAATCCAACAAGTTTTTTCTGTTTAATGTTTCACGCCCCCATCCGTACTGATATTAAAGTAACGCGGTCATTAAGTTAATAAATAGATAATACCACATATTGGAACTAAACTGCCCCGTTAGCTTAATGAATTACATGGAAACATAGTTAGATGTTTATCTAATCGCTTATCGCTCATGTTAAAGTAAAAATGGCCTTTAAAAATTGAAATGACGGGTGTCGATCATAAGGAGTAAATCACTCCCTATGATCGACACCCGCCACCAGGATACATAACTTGGGGTTATTCCAGAAGCCCAGCCTCCCTGGCTTTTTGCACCGCTTCCTCCCGGTTGCGAACCCCCAGCTTCATATAAACCGATGACGCATAGTTTCGAACCGTACCATCGGATAAATACAATTTGGAAGCAATGCTTTTATATCGCAGCCCTTCGGACACGAACTGTAAAATTTCAAGCTCCCGCGGCGTTAAATCATAGGCCGAGGACACTTTGATTGACGAAGGATCATCACCGCCATTGTCCGCTTCCAGTTGGGCAAATAATTTGTGCGACATGCCCTGATCGATCAGCGTGCCCCCGCGGTGGACGGTGCGAATCGTTTCAGCCAGCTCTAACGGCTGCATGGACTTCAATAGGTATCCATCCACCCCGCTTCGCATTGCCTCCAGAGCCTGTTTGGTATCCTCGAACGTGGTGAGAATCAGAATCCGGATGTGGGGCCACGATTCTTTTATCGCACGGGATGCGGAGATTCCATCCACATTCGGCATTTCAACATCCATAAGCACCAGCTGCGGCCTAACCTGCCTGCACAGCTCGATCGCTTGCTCGCCATCCTCTGCCGTCCCGACAACCTGAAAATCCTGCTGCTCTTCCAGCAATGTCCGCAAGCTTTCACGGATTACGGAGTGGTCATCGACGACCAACAGGCGGATGACTTCATCCTTAAGCTCCGTTTGTCTGGGTAGCGTGCAGGTAACGAGAGTGCCTTTTCCCCGCTCCGTATAGACGGCCACATGACCTTGCAAAGCCATCGCCCGCTCCTTCATGGCGCTGAGGCCAAAGCCCTCCCTTCCATGCTCCATCCCGCGGCCGTTATCATGAATTTCCAGTCTCGTCTGCTGGGGCTCGAATTGCATGGAAACCTTAATCTCTGTCGAGTGTCCATGGCGCACGGCATTCGTCAACGACTCTTGCAGGCAGCGGTAGAGTGCTGTCTTCGCTTGCTTCATTACAGGGTATTCCTCCCCGTAGGCATGAAAAGTAACCCGCACCTTGGCATGTTCCTGAAACTCCACCGCCAGCTTCCTCAAAGATTGAAGCAGCGGGAGCGCCTCATGCGGCGATTCGATTTGATGCACGTAGCCTCTGACCTCCTCCATATTTTGGCGGGCCAGGTTCAATAGGGAATCGAGACTTTCGGTTCCCGTATCCGTTGCCATCTGAGGACGCAACGTTTCCAGTCCCATAATGAGCGAAGTGTAGGCATGACCGACGGTATCATGAAGCTCTTTGGACAGCCGGCTCCGTTCTTCGGCAAGCGTGATACGCTCGATTTGGGACAGGTACTGCTCCAACACCGCATTTTGCTCGCGAATCGTTTCGCCTTGACGATGGTTGAGCACGAGTAAATGAAAGGAGAACCCGAAGATATACGCCATCCCGATGTGAACGGCCATGACCAAGTATTCACTCTGCTCTGCAAGCTGCTTGATTATGGCGGGCAGGAGCAATATCGATACAGGCCCTGACCAGAGATAGGCCCTATGCGCGCTGTGGGCAGCAATAAAAAATGCATACAGCAGGAATGCTATGTAGGCTTGCGGAAAAAATGAAGCCAGATACAAACACAACCCGCCCGAGATCACGATTTCGGTAAACAGGTAGTATTTATAATCGAGCTGCAAGCAAAGCCATGGAACGGAAAAAGCAATCAACTGCCATAGTACAAGGACCATAATCGGCAGCGTGAAATATTGTTGCAGACTTATTGTCGTAAACGCGAGAGAAATGCTGGTTATCAGGCGGATTATGAACATGAGCCAGTCGTACCAGTACCATTGCTTGACCATATCGAACAAAACCATCATCCCCTAAAGACTTTCAGTATGACATTACGTAACTATTATAAAGTAAACTGCTATAGAGTACACTCTACTCTGCCGACTTATGAGGGGAGGCCGGGCATTCGTCTACCGGTTCACATGCTTGATCATTAGACGCGTGTAGCCGCCTATCCAGCGTGCCAAGCGGTCCGCAAGCCAGTAGCTCATCATCATCAGTACGACCCCTGTGCCCGATACCATCATAGCTTTGGCAAACGTGTCTACCGTTGCGCCCATAAAGGAAAGGTCGATAAACGAATAGAGGAACGGGACCGCAATCAATACAGGCGGCGCCACATAGAGTAAGGCCGCACTGATCAGACTTAAAATCCCTACCGGAAACTTCAACATCAGCCAGCCAATAGTGATCCAGTTGCGTCGGTTCAGCAATTCCTTTTTCGCTTGGAGCCAGTTGGACACTTTCGGGTTGACGGCTTTAATACAAGGCTCGGTCGTGATATCCATATAGATCTTGGTTTGTACTCGTTCGAATTGCAGGAAGGCAGTTGTCGTTCGCAAAAGGTTAGCCAGGAGAGGAACGCCCACGACAGTAAACGAAAGACTCAAACCCAGAATAATGGCAACCAGATAAAAGCAGAAGTAAAACAATCCGGTGACGAAAGCAAACAGCAGGAAATAGCCGTTTTGAACAAAACAGGCGACGGTTCTTGCCATCAAGAGCTCACATCCTTTGCAAGTAGTAAACGTATCCTACTGCTCTTGATGTCAAATCTGCCAGTGTCAAAATGTCATATGACATAAAATGAACGGAGTGTGAGCTACGGTCATGACCAACTGCACAGTAGAATTGTTCAAACTCAGGATGACCCCTGTTTGCCAGTAATACAGGTACAAACAACTCATTATGTCTTTTCTTATACGATGCTATTACGCTACGCTTACCTGCACCTTTTTCGAGATTTCAATTAACCAGAATAAATCCGTATCTTCCCCACATACTTCACTTTTCTTTAAGTCACACTTTAACCTAAAATAATATGTACAATCCCCAAGCATTCTTATCTTACAAGGAAAAAAGTAATAAAGCACTATGCCATATCAGCAGTCCATTTCATGGAGCCATATATTCAAGATGGATCCTTGACGCCATTTGACAAACATATATCGTTAAAACAAAAAAGCCGCAACTAAGCGACTTTTAAGCATACATAATTAGAATTTTATTGATTCAATTGAGATGGCTTCACTTTTTGAATTTGAACGAGGATGTCAAATGTTTTACCTAATGATAAATCAACAGTTGTTGGGATATCTGGACCTACCGTTGTTACTCCGGCAAAAATGGGATGTTGCTCGTTTAGCCAAGTTTTAGTCACTCCGCTTGCCTTACGTAAATCAACAAAAAACTGGTCGTATTTTACTTGTCCAAAGGTATAGTTGAAACTATTCGGGTCATCTAATTTTAATGTTCCATAGGGTCCGTATTCTTGGTTACTGTTGTAAACATTGTAACGTCCCTCATAGACGGATGTTCCAATGGATACATACCGTTTTCCATAATGTTCTGCTAAATGCTGCCCAGCTACTTTAGGGTATACGAAAGGGATCATGTTTGTTTTCGATATGTGCCCATTATGGCCCCACACGATTGTTTTTCCTATATGTTCTTCTGTCCATTTTGCATTTTCATACATGGCAATATCGTGTTTCAAATAAAAGTCTTCCAGGTTATCAGGATATGCGGCTGTCATTGTCGTAAATTGCTCGATAATACGGGCATTTTGTTTGATCCATGCGAACTCTGGGGATTTTCCATTCAGTTTATTTTTATTTTGCTCTAATAAAGCGCTGATTTGTTTCGCATCCGAAACATACCGTGCTTTCATTTCTTTCTTAAGACCGCCAAAGGTATCTAAATCCTTGGTTACAGGAATAAGGCCTTTCATCTTTTGTTCGAAGCGAGAGACAAGTTTTGGATCGTATTTCTTTACATACGCTAGGATATTGTTATAAACACTCTCGTTTACGGTTTGGATATCCATTCCGATGATCCGTATTTTGGATTTATGCTTTGGATCAGCATTATATTGGCGTATCCATTGAAGCAGATCTATGATTTCGTTCGTGTTAAATACAGGATTTAGATATTGGCTTGGGTCCCCTTTACCCGTAAGAACATAGCGATCGAGTCCCAATGCTCTGTCCCATCCCTCTTCTAACACTAAGGCCTTAAAGCCCATTTCAGCTGTCAAATAATTAACAATGCGATGTTTCATGGTAAAAACTTCGTGAGCTCCATGCGTCGCTTCGCCTAAACCAACAATTGTAGCTGATCCGATCATATCCTTAAGCGGTCTTAAATCCTGAAGAGATGCTGTTGGATCCGTTGACTTTAATGGCATGGCATGCTTTTCTAACCAGTTTATCTGCTCGGCATTTTGATTTGAGTTGTAGTGAGCTATAAGAGAAGCACCTACTTTCGAAGCTGCATGAATATTTCCTGTAAAACCAGCCAGTGTGATCATCGAAGCAGCAATTGCGATACCCATTTTCTTTTTCATAAAATCCTCTCCTTAAATACTATGTGATTTGGTTTGATGAGATATATTCTAGTTCCCAGAACTCTCTTCTGTATCCTACTGCACTCGTTGTTATGTACAACAGTGTCAAAATGTCATATGACACGCCCTTCCCCCTTAACTTAATAAAAAGACTTCTGCTGCCACAATGAAATCAAATCGGAAATGTAACAACGTTCTTGTCATTGCATTTTGACAAGAACTTGATAACCTAAATATAAAAAGCCGCATAATCAGCGGCTTCTAATGTTACTATGTTTTTGTCACCCGACAATTTTTACTAACTTAGTCAATCTCCTCCCCCACCGCCATCTCCCGAACCTCCATCACTGCCACCGTCACTACTGTAGTCGTATGAGCTCCCCCCGTCTGCTCCACTGTCACTATTACTGCTCCAAGTTCTCCCGTAAGATGTCCTCCCAGGTATTCCCTTCCAAGAACGATTAAAGACATAATCGATAGCGGTATCCACATCGTTATCAAACAGAGAAGAAGCCTCTGAGAAAGTAAAATCCGGGTTTTCTTTGCTTACATTCCTCATAAAACGTTCTCCTACACCAAGTAATAGCGCATCTTCCCTCATCTTTTCCAGCCATTTGATGTTATTACCAGCCCTTCCTACGTCATGTCCGCCTCTAGCCAGCTTTCGTCGATACCGCTTTATAGCGCTTCGGTAAGCTGCCGAACGCCGATCTAATGCTCCTCGGGGTAAAAACCCAACAAGTAAAAACGAAAGAATTACGAAGTTCAAGTATTCGTCTACCAAGGGACCATACAAAATTGGAGCTGCAACGAAAAAGCAAACGACCAAAAAGATGATGATGTATCTTTTGAGGCGCCAGCGAAAAGAAGCCAACAAGAGTCCGCCGCCCAAAATAATGGCCAATACTCCTACCCATCCCCAAGTTGTTACGTCTGCAATGTACAGATAAATGAGCAAAACCAGATGTATGAGAGCTAGAGCCGGTATGATGACTTTTCTCGCCGCGTATTCCTTGTAGATGATCCCTTTGCTATTCTCAGTCTCCACAAGCTCCTGCCAGCGGTTCAGTCCCTTTTTAAGACTTCTCATGCGCTTTATGTACTTACCCATAGTCGCTTTATTCCTGCGCTCTGTTTTCGTAGGGCCAGAAAATTTATCCAGGTTCAGGACAGTCGTACCGTGAGACAGCCAACCAAGCAAGTAACGGTCTGGTTTTTTCAGGGCTGTACGATTACCCTTGAATGTAAACTCGGGAAGCCTCTTCGGCGCTCTCGAATCTTCCTGGAATCGCATACCTGATGGCACTAAGGAAACACTCACCATGCCTTTACGGCGCAGCGAAAATACACCGGCCAGCCCATCTGCAAGTCGGAGCTTTCCTTTCCGGAAAAGGTAAATCATATCGATTGGATCCATCGCTGAGAGATCTTCGAAGCTGATCCGCCTACCACTCCACCAGGATGAGATCCTTCGCAGCGAAAGGGCATAATAAACGATACCTGCTATGGCTGCATAGGTCAGCCAGCGGCTGATATGTTGACCCGCATTCAGTAAATGTTCACGCTTTTCGAATCTTTGCTGAAGCTTCTGTTCATCTAATAGTCGTTCCGAGAGTGAGGCTGAGGGCTCTTCTGTTTCCCTCTCCGTCAGCACCTCTGGGGGGAAATACACCTTCAGCCTCGCACTATCCCCTTCAGGTAATAGCGTGTTTTCGTACCTGATCCAACGATTGTTTACTTCTGTCAAGCTGCCTCTTGAGCGATCGTAAGCAAATCCAGTTAAATTCTCTTTTGCAGGCTGTTCTGTATATACCCTAACGGTTACGTTGTGATGATCAAACCTGTTATCTTTGAGTACGGTCCAATCCAGCTCTCCACGATCGTCATATTTCACAGCTTCTCGATCAAGCCTATAGCGATAATAGATCTGCCTCGTTTCATCTTTAACTTGTAATTCGATGTAATAAGAACCTGATTTAGTTCTTAAAAAGACCGGATAACGCTCCAAATTAACATAACCAAGATTACCGAGCTCTCGGTCATTCGGTGGTACGTAAGCTTCAAAAAATTCAATATTCGCTCCCCCGAAATTATCCATATATCTAGGAATTCTTTCATACTCTCCTTGTACTGTGTAAGTGAATAGCTCTTCCACATATAAATCCCCGTCCGCCATTACCTTGGCCATAACGTCTACTTGATCAATCGTTAACTCATTGTCGTTGCCACACCCGACTAAGATAACAACCCAAACAATACTAACTGCCAAAAGCATCACATGTTTAATCCTTATTTTCAAAGTAAACCTCCCGTTAATATACCAGGGTCTCACTGTCCATTTGTTGAACAAGAAGGCAGCTGATCACGTTGAGATAAGCATCATGCTTCTATTGATAATAGATGTCTATCTGCTTCCAGATTCCATTGTCACACTCTATGATGGATCTTAACTCTACGTTTACATAATCTCCCCAATATCCCAGTGTAATTGAGTTTTCATGTAATGAAATCCACTGCAATGACACGATAAAATGTTCTATTTTAAAATTACTGTTTTCATAGACCTCTTTACAATAAAGCTGCACTCCATTATCAAATACATCCAATTTAGATAGAAAGTGTTCAAACATTTGATGAGAGATATTTTGGATACCGTCTACTTCTATTGACCAATCCGAATGGGCGGATTCTAATAGTATTACATCTTTTGATTTATCCGCGTTTTCCCATGCTTTCAAAACTTCATTTGCTGAGAATCTGTTGAATTTAAATAACAGTTGTTGTTTTATCATTAGTGTCACTTCCTTTCAAACTTCAATTACCTCTGCTCCAAAAATCATCAAGCGTCTTCTTGCTTTCTCCTAATGAGCGAAGTTGGACAATATCCCCTCTTTCATTTAAAGTAAAATGACCTTTGAAAGCATCTGGCATGGCATTATATTGTTTTTCTTCCTGCTCATATGCCTGGACAAAACAAGCATATCCATATTGATTTACTAAATACGGCAGCCCAAAAGCAGAACGAAGCAGTTCATATTCTTGATAGTTATAAGGCGTGCTTTCAGGACGCTTCATCAGAATTTCTATGAATTTAGTCATCAGTTTCTCTACTTCTTTCTCAGTTGCATACTTTGCATAGCCTCGAATTGCAGTCAATCTCATATCCAGGTAGCGCTCTTTTTTAAACGCTTTTAAGAAGAATTCCTTTAAATCAATATCTTCACAGAACACAAGTGCTTTCAATATTGTGTTGCGAATGTACAAATTTTTAGCCTTAAAATACAGTTCTATTAAAAATTCAACATCTTCATTTGACAACGTTATATCCTTACATCTTTCCAGCAGCTGTTGAAAATCGTCTTTATTTTCATACCCTCTTTTTTGGGACATCTTCTTAAGCTCTTCAATTATGTTTATCATTTGAATCCCTCCACCATTTCCTTCTCTTCTCTGGCTTTACCCTATTGGCACATCATTCACCCTTATCCTTTTAACTTCTTAAACCTAGTTAAATATTCACTGACCCATTGGATTAAATTGAGGATAAAAATAGCCAATCACTCATCTTGATCTCCTTGTGTTAAATTGCACTAACATGTCTCGTTAGTGCAATGGAGTGTCACCTAATATTATAAAGGAAACATTCCCCATCTGTCTGATAATAATGGCCACCCATTACGCAAAACTGCCCGTTAGCTTAATGAATTGGCATGGAAACCAGTTAGACATTTATCTAAATGGTTATCGGCTCATGTTCTTGTCCATTACGGCAATCGGCACAAGTTCTTGTCCTCGACTCGGGACAAGAACTTGTACCGATAAAACAAAAAAGCCGCTATTTTAGCGACTTTCTATGGGACCATGTTTTTGTCCCTCGACATGATTTCTTTATTTGGCACTTATACCTATAGCTATGATCCAAAAAGGCAGCCGAATGAATTGGTTGACCTCATTCTCCTTCACGTAATTGCGTGAATCATCCCTTCTTCGGTGCGGCGATCTGACGAGCTACCCTATCGGCTAATGTTGCATCTGCCTGGAATAAATAGCCTAACACAACCCTCTGAATCTCATGAGAAACCGCCGATAAGTCACCAGCGAGGTTCTGAACAAGATGATCCTGCTGAACTTGTGTGAGCGATTGGTAGAATTGTCCCGCTTGCGTGAAATTATCGGCTTTCGGAATATCGGATCGAACGAGCCGTCCGGCTACATAGCGACCTGCCCCGCTCGTTACCTGTTCAGTCGGTGACCAGTTTGCTTGATGGTTAATCGGAATTTTGCGGAAATTCGATCCAAGGCGATGCCGCTGTGAATCCCAATAAATATTGCTGCGACCTTGCAGCATTTTATCATCGGACAGCTCGGCACCATCCAGAAGATTTGACGGGGAGAATGCCAGCTTCTCGATCTGCTCCTGATAATTAGTAGGGTTCGTATCCAATACGAGTCGACCCACTGGCAACGGAGGGAAAAGATTCACATCCCACACTTTCGTGTCATCCAGCGGATCGAACGACAGCATCGCCTCATCCTGTGGGTTCATCAACTGCACATACAGCCCGTATTGGACTGGTGTGCCTTTGGCAATCGTGTCATACAGATCTTTACCCGAATAATCCGGGTTCTCGCAGGCCAAACGAGCTGCTTCTTGCGCATCGATATATTGCTCTCCAGCCAACGGAATCCAGCGATATTTGACGTAGAAGCGAACGTTCTGTGCGTTTTTCCAAACATAGGTGTTAACACTGTGTCCTGGCGTATGGCGGAAGCTCTTGACCGTCCCTTCGTCCGAGTACAGACGTACAACGAAATGGGTTGCCTCTGGCGCTGTAGCAATGAAACCCCAGAATCGATTCGGATCGATGAGATTGTTAACTGGTGATGGCAGGAAAGCATGAATTGATTCAGGGAACCGGATCGGGTCTCGTACGAGGAACACAGGGATATGATTACAGAGCAGGTCGAATACGCCATGCTCGGTATAAAATTTCGTCGAGAATCCACGCACGTTGCGGGATGTATCTGGTGTCCCTTTATTGCTGACTGCAAGTGAGAAACGAACTGTAACGGGTACCCGTTGTCCCGGCTGCTGCAAGAAGCACAGGTTCGTATAAGCGGCCATCGAGTGAAGGGTTTCAAAATAACCCATGGCACCAAACCCCTTCACGTGGACCGGACGCTCTAATATCTTTTCGTGGACAAAGGTTTCAAGTGTTTCATGCAGCATGCTGTCCTGTTCCAGAATCGGTCCCCGTTCACCCACCGTCTGCGAATGGTGTTCCGGCGACTGCATAACGCTCCATTGTGATTGAGCATTGTCTCTCTGCCAGCTTCGACCGTTTGCCTGATTGTTAGCTTTGTTACCGTCCATGATCCGCCTCCCATACCTACATTCTCGGGGATATATATGCATGGCTATGTATGGGTATGACAGCATGTCAAATTGTATATTGAATCGAAATGAGTAAATGTGCATTCCATCACACAGGAGAGAAATCATGTAAACACATAGTCTTGAAATGTAATAATGCAGATGCTTCCACTACGTTATCCGCATAGCTTTCTGTTGCGCTTTCAGACACAGTTCTGCCGCCATAAAAGCGTGCGCTTGGGTCATGGCGTTCTCAGTTCGATTCAAGCAGTCGAGAATCAGTTCGCCGAAGAAGGGATATCCAACCTTACCGGACACTTGAAAATGATACTCTCCTTCTTTGTTGACTAGATAAACATGATCGCTGGCTCGGTCGCGAGCGATATCGATATACTTTCTTAACTCGATGTATCCTTCCGTACCCAAAATGAGCGTACGACCGTCCCCCCAAGTACCTAACCCGTCCGGTGTGAGCCAGTCAACTCGGAAATAATGCGTGGCTCCGTTATCCCCTAACAGCGTAGCGTCGCCGAAATCCTCAAGCTCCGGGTATTCAAGACTATGGTAATTACCGACTTTGCTGTGGAGCACCTCCGCCTTCTCGCAGCCGGCATAAAAGAGGAATTGTTCAACTTGGTGACTGCCGATATCGCACAGGATTCCTCCGTAGCGTTCCCTTTGGAAGAACCATTCCGGCCGGGAAGGTGCATTCAGGCGGTGCGGACCGAACCCTGTCACTTGGACTATTCGGCCAATCGCGCCTTGCTGGATAAGCTGTCCGGCATAAACCGCCGATTCCACATGCAGCCTTTCGCTGTAGTACACCATATACTTTCTTCCGGTTTCGCGAACTTTTGCTCTGGCCGATTCCAGTTGCGTAAGCGTCGTAAACGGCGCTTTATCCGTAAAATAATCTTTACCTGCATCCATGGCCCTAAGTCCGAGCGCGCAGCGTTCCGATGTAACAGCCGCCCCTGCGATCAGGTGAACGTCATCATCGGAGAATATCTCGTCTTCGGATGAAGCTATTTTGACTTGAGGAAAGGTCCGCGCAAATGCCTCGGCTTTGGCAGGGTCGCGGTCATATACCCACTTTAACGTTGCTCCCGCTTCGATCAACCCGTTCACCATACCGTAAATATGTCCATGGTCGAGCGCAACAGCGGCGATGATAAATTCGCCCGGCTTCACCACCGGACTGGGCTTCCCCTTCGGGGCATAGTTCATTCCGTCGCTTTTCTGCATCATGATAAGCCTCCCACCCATATCATTTTTTTTCGCCATAATTGCTTCCTGTCGTGATCTTCCCATCCTCAAAATTCTCAATGCTCTTGCCCTTTTGGTAAAAATAAGGAACGTTTTGTTGAGCACCCTCTTGCGTATAGAAGGGATCATTCTTTTGTAGCGGGAGCTGCACGTTCTCTCCCATGCTTGCGGATTTGTAGATGCTCATGATCAACTCCAAAGTGCTGCGACCGTCTTCTCCGTCGATGAGCACGGGCGTTCCATGCTCGATCGCGCTCAACACATTGTCGATCTGACCAGTATGACCTTCGTACGGCAAATCCGGCATTTCGTCATAGTATTTCTGAATTTTTTCTTCCAGTTCCAAATCGCGTTCAGGGAAGCCGTTCGGCAAGGAAGTGGAAGCCGTTACCCGCCACGGGGCAGAAATCCGTGCATACTTTCCTTGGAAGATGTATTGCTGTTCTTCTCCGTGGTGGACGACCGAGCTGGTTAGCTGTCCCAAAGCTCCATTCGGATATTTCATCATCGCGATGGATAAATCCTCAACCTCGGCATTGTCGTGCGCGACGTTAGCCATGTAAGCTTGTATGTGGCTAGGACGACCAAGCATCCACAGCAATCCATCGATATGATGTACGGCATGATTCAGCGTAGGGCCCCCCCCCTCCTTCTCCCAAGTGCCGCGCCACCATAAATCGTAATAACAATGGCCCCGCCACCAGTAAGAATCCACTTGGGCATGCAGAATCTTGCCGGCCAGACCGCTATCCAGCACTTGTTTCAGCTTCATAATCGGATTTCTGAATCGATTCTGGGCGATCACGGACAACACCTTGCCGTTTTTCCGTGCCGCTTCAATCATGTCATCACATTCCTTAAGCGACGCTGCCATAGGTTTCTCTACAATGACATGGCTTCCTGCATTCAGGAAATCGACCGCAACCTGCGCATGAACGTACGGGGGCATACAAATGGACACGAGATCGATTCCGTCTTGAAGCAGTTCCTTATAATCGTGTACGATTTTAGCTTCCAGTCCGTACTGCTCCCGCCTCACTTCAGCCTTCTCTGGGTAAAGATCGCATAAGGCAACAATTTTACAGCGGTCCTTAAACTGCAGATAGGCTTCGATATGACTGGGCGAAATTGCACCCGTACCTATAATCGCAACCGTTAACATACGTTATTTTTTGCCTCCCCACTTTATTTTTTATATAAAAATTATATCCGGTGCAGCCTTGTAAATGTGTTTGGCTATGGGGGAAAAATAACGCTAGATTGCGGATTGTATGGTATATTCAATGCATGTACGAAGACGAGGAAGAAGGAGGCAAACAAGTTGTCATTGGTTGCAAGCAACTACAGTATCTCTCCCTTGTACTTTGCCTATAGACGTAAAAGCGAAAATTACGAGCATAAAGAGACTTTCCATTCCCATCTTGGCCTTGAAGTGTTGCTCATTCATCAAGGAAGGGGAACCATGATCGTTAACAACAACAGCTATGAGATTAAGCCGGGCATGCTTTGTATATTTCAGCCCTGTCAACTCCACCACCTAAAGCTTGAATACGACGATCATCAATGCTTCGAACGTTCGATTGCGATTTTTGAACCGACCGTGTTTGAGGCATATTTTAAACAGTGGCCCGCTCTCCATGAATTTTACAATTATATTTATCTAGGCAATCTTCCTTTCCCTTGTTTATATGAGGTCGACGACCCTTACCTGGACGGTGCATACAAGAGCATGAACGATCGATTCCCGACGCTGTCCAACACGGAAAAATATGAAGAAATTTCGCTGTTTCTTGTTGCACTTTTTCGCTCCTTGAAACCAATCTGGGATAAGCGGAGAGAACGGAGTTCAACTTACCAAACCCGTAAAAATCATCGGGTGGAGCACATCTTAACCTGGATTGAAACGAATTATACGATTCCTTTCCGATTGGACGATATGGCGAAGTCGCTGCATCTATCTCCCTACCATTTGTCACATCTCTTTAAAGAAGCGACAGGGATCAGCATCACGGAATACATAGCAGCCCGAAGGATTCATCAATCCATACAGCTCCTAACAACGACAAAAAAACCGATCTCGCTTATTGCGGAGGAGATCGGATTAACGAATAGCTCTTATTTTTGCAAATTCTTTAAGACGCAAATGGGAATCACGCCGCATCAATATCGAAAAAAATGGACGAGTACTTAAATAACGGGAATGCGCCTGATAATTATATGGACCATATATAAGAAAGGAAGGCCGTGTCAAGCATGATCGAAGATAGTAACACTCAAAAATCCCATTTTATTGGATAGATTGTCAACAGTCACGTTTCCGCCGGACTTATTACGAACTGGGATTTAAGAGATATAAGATCAATGATTGATATAATGGTCATATAATTGCTCGAAGGTTGTAAAACGTTCGACTTCTCTACCGACCTTACCATATTCGTCTACATATTCATCCATCATTTCAAGGAACTTCTCTTTCATTACTGGTAAATCACTTGCATCAAAGTACTGCATGAGATCAAATTTCTTGGTTCCTTTCTCCGCAGCCATTTCATCAAGATATCCTTGTGCTCCAAAGGCCGAAAGAAAGGCATAAGAGGCATCGTTCGTTTTAACACTGTTCAAGATTTTATTGCGGTAGTTGCACCACAATTCTTCGTAAGTTCCCCTCAGATTATCAAAAGTCGGAGCGGGTTTAACAATGAAGTTATCACACATCTTTGTATGTAACCTCGTAACGCTGTTCAACATATTAAATGTGGCAATTCGGATATCTTCAATGGTATGAGCTTCGATGACTGACATGTATAAGGATTCGAGATCATCTGGAACATAGCGATACGAGCGTATTTCTTCTAAATAACGCTTGATTCCTCGTTTGATGCACGTGTTATTCATACTGACCAAGGCATTGACCAGATTGTACAGAACGTCGGCAGATGCATGTCTCACTGAACCGATATTATCACCCAGCATCGTATCGCTGTACGCTTGCTTAGCCAGATCGATCCATTTTTTTGCTCGATTAAGACACGCTTCTCCTATCGGCTCCGCAAGCGCATCAAGAGCTTTTTGCCTAAAGTCGTTCAATTTCTCCAAATCCTCAGGCTTTCCATAATAGAGAATTTTGAGCTCGGTTAGGCTCGATACGTTGGGACTCTCTAAAATGGATTGTGCGTGTATTCTTGTATCCCATGGTGTGCAATAGATGTCATAGCCAACGTCCTCTAAGATGAAGCAATCGGATATTCCCCATCCTCTTTCTGTATTATTTATGATAATTAAATCAAGATCGCTCTTTTCGTGAAAGTCCCCGGTGCTAAACGAACCTGTAAGCCCAATAATTGCGATATCGTCTAGAAAATCTCTTCTTGCGCGTTCGATCACCATGTTGATCAGCAGTTCATTTTTGTCCAGCAGCTTCTTCTTTATGATTTCGTTCATTCGTTACACCCCTTCGTATGAGCCGGCCGTCCTTCATCACAACAACCTCAATTAGAGTCTACCGATTTAGAGGTGCGGTTGCTATGTATAAGTTGATTTAATTCATCTTTGCACAAAACCGCTAAACCGTCGATATGACGATTTAGCGGATTACAGTAGTTCTTTTTATTAATAATTTCAGAGAAATTGCCTCTATGTGTGATACGGTTCGCCGAGCTTGATCTTAACCACCCTCCACTTTAGCTTAATGAAATTGCATGGAAACATAGTTGGATTCTTATCTAATCGGTAATCGGCTCATGTTCTTGTCCTTTTGGCAATCGGTACAAGTTCATGTCCTGGACTCGGGACAAGAACTTGTACCGATAAAACAAAAAAAGCCGCTAATTTAGCGACTTTCTACGGGACCATGTTCTTGTCCCTCGACAGGAAACAATACTTGTTACTGTTCTTAAAGAGTCTACGAGTCGCCCAATAGGACGACTCCGCATCTCGACTTCTCAGCATTATGTTCGATAATAGGACAGCACCCAGCACACGCCGTTTCGGTCGGTAACGATAGCCAATAGTCCGTTAAACGGAGCTTCATATGCTTCCGAGTTAATAATCCCTTCGGCCGCAAATTCTCCGTAGATCCTTTGGAACGCTTCCTCCGTCTCGATTCTTAAGAAAACTCTCACATAATCGCCTTTCATTACCGGCTTTGCCGCTTGAGTATCAGCAAACTTAAGGGTTACCCCCTCTACATGCAGGTCCGCGTTAAGCACCTCTTCCCCTTGCTTGCGAAGAATGGCAATCTCACCACCAAACACGCTTTGATAATACTTGATTTCGTCTTTGCAATTCTCCACTACAATGAACGGATTTGCTATCATCATTTACATCCTCCTAATTTTATTTGATCATATTTAGAACGTGCGATTTCAATGGCATGTGCAACATCTTGCACGGTAATTAAATAAACGGATACCCAGCCCGAATCGGGATACATATGATGCGGCCTTGCCTTCCCTTCTTCAATCCATCGATCACGTTCCGTTTTCGGGATGAACAGGTCAAACAACGGTTGCCGTGAAGATGCCCAATTTCATTGCCGTTCAACTGAAATTCTACCCCCCCGAATCGATGAGAGGCATAGTAACGCCAGACCATGTCAACAGCTCTTCGCTCAAGCCTGCCCCTCCGTTCCCACTCATTCTTTCATCTCCTACTACTCGCTCAGATTCCATATAGAATGCTATTGCAACTGTTTTTATGTAAAATTCCACCATAGTAGTAAACCAAAAAAGCTGGCAAATAAGCCAGCTTCTAGTCTTCCCAGTATTCAGTACTGCGGGCTAAAACTTATTGGTTTACTCACATAAGAAGTACAAACATAAGATGATGACTCGATCCTATTAAGAAAAAGAAGTCTGAGCATTCATAGACAGGCTTTCTCAAAAAACAAAAACCATTAATAAAATTCTCTTACTTAAAAATATTGGGCAATTATAAGACCAACAATAATAACAATGATTAATACTACAGTGCCTTTCCAACCTAAACTACCTACTAAATCGACTAAACCATACTGAGACCTACCATTTCCGTGATTCATATGACCAAATGGATTGTTTTCCAGTTCTTCTTGTCTTAGTCTTTCTCTTGTTTTTTCAGGAGTTTCATAATCATTTCTCATTATTTGCCCCCTAGATAAAAAATTTAAATTAGATATCCAATATCACCAAATTGATGGAGTATTATAATTATAACATAATTATGTTATTTAATGGGATTTGATTGAATGTTGAATGGATCTTAAACTATACTGCCCGTTTTGCTTAAAGCAATTGCATGAAACATGGTTGGATACATATCTAATCGGTAATCGGCTCATGCTCTTGTCATTTTTGTCTTGAAACCTAATCTCTGCCGGTCAACAGTCGTCTCCCTAACTGTAGTCGTGCTTCAAGCTCGATCCTGTCTTTGCAATCTTCGCAGACATGCATTCCTTTAGAATTTCGTTTCACACGGTCGTAATCTTGAGTCCCCTCAATGACATAAAACTCTCTTCTGCAACTATAACAGGTGCAATGAAGACGAAAAAACCCATCGCTTTGCTCTTGCATTGCATCCCCTCCCGTCAATCACGACAAAGTCCAGATTATTGACATGATAACTGCAACACGATATAACTAAATAAATTCTAAATAACACAGTGTGTTATTTATTTTAATTCATTGTGCTAAATAAAACAAGGGGGCGTTTACCGTTGCCGAAAGTCGTGGACCATGAACAAAAGAGAAAACTGATCGCAGAATCTGCATGGAATATTATTAAAGAAAAAGGTGTCGAACATGCGTCAATCCGTGCCGTTGCAGGTGCGGCAGGGTTGTCACCGGGCGCATTGCGGCATTATTTTTCAACACAGGATGAGCTGTTGTTATTTATCGTGGATTATTATTTGACAAGAGGAGTTGCCAGAGCAGAAGAGCGCCTGGAAATAAGCCCTATTCCGATGAATGCAGCGAGGGAAATTCTGTTACAACTGCTCCCTTTAGATGCGGAAAAACGAACTGCCAGCGGCGTCTGGTGGATCTTCGCCATCCGATCCCTCACGAGTTTGGCATTACAAGCTAAAAAAGACGAGCTCACGGACGGACTCCACTACCTGACTAAAGCCGTCCTCGAAATTCTAGATGAGGCGAAACTTCTCCCCTCTTCGGTAGACATTCAACTCGAAACCTTAAGATTGGCCGCGATTGTCGAAGGTTTGACGATACTCGCATTGCTCCGCCCGGAGCTATACACACTGGAGACCGTTGAGCAGATCGTCAGCCGCCATCTTCAGGAGCTATGCTCGCAAGCAACGGATGGATGAGCATGTTGACGATTCCGAAAAACTTGCCGTTACTTATGGTCTGTTATACAAAACACCTCCAAGTAGTCTCCATATCTTACGATATGATGGCATTCTTGAAGGTGTTTTTAATTTCTCTCACGTTATGGGGTTAGTCGCGTCCTCACAATACAGTGAATTTGAGATCCTTATTTATGTTTTAGAAGTTATGTTCCCACGTCATTCGAACAATTTGGGTACAGCCCTTTTCCCGTGTGTGATATGTCCTGTTTCACTGCTTATGGCAGCGCTTGTGGTTATTCGCTCATTCTTAGTATCCTTTAGCCCGCTAAACATTATAATTGGGCTAAGTATTTTGCAGTGCGTATTAACTGGGTGGTAAAGGAGTTCTCGTTATCATACCACGCAGCAATTTTCACCAATGTATCTGTTCCTAGCTCTGTTACCTTTGTCTGTGTTGCGTCAAACAAACTGCCGTAAGTCATGCCGATAATATCAGACGAAACAAGCTGTTCATCTGTATACCCATATTCCTTCGATTGGGACTGTTCCATCTTCGTATTGACCTGCTCTGCTGTCACGGAGCCGCCTACCACTGCGGTTAATTCTGTCAGTGAGCCCGCCATGACCGGCACCCTTTGCGATGTTCCATCCAGCTTGCCATCCAAGGACGGGATCACTAGCCCGATTGCCTTTGCTGCACCGGTTGAGGTCGGGATGATATTGCCCGCCGCAGAACGCGCCCGCCGCAGGTCAACTTTGGGATGGGGTCCATCCAAGGTATTCTGGTCGTTTGTGTAAGCGTGAATGGTCGTCATAAATCCCTTTTTGAGTGGTGCAAGCTCGTTCAAGAAATACGCCATTGGCGCAAGGCAGTTCGTCGTACAGGAAGCAGCCGAAACAATGGTATCGTCCTTAGACAACGTATGTTCATTGATACCGAAAACAATAGTGGGAACATCGTTCCCGGCGGTGGTGGAGATAAGCACCTTTTTGGCACCTGCTTCAATATGTGCTGCTGACGCTTTTTTTGATGCGAAGAAGCCCGTGCATTCCAGAACAACGTCTATTTGCAGTTCTTTCCACGGGAGCTTTCCGGGGTCTTTTTCGGCATAGATCGGAATATCTACACCGTTCACGTTCAAGCTGTTATCGCTATAGCAAATCTTGGCATCATAACGCCCTTGCGTGGTGTCATGCTGCAGCAAGTGCGCAAGCATCTGCGGACTTGTAAGATCATTAATGGCTGCAACTCTATATCCTTCAGTATCAAAAAGCTGCCGAAATGCAAGTCTGCCAATTCTGCCAAAACCGTTAATTGCGATGTTAATTGCCATCATCATAACCACCTTTCTGTCAGTATCCAAATTATATCCCTTGAATTTTTGTGATACACTGTCATAAGTGAAGCATTTAACTATACTATCTGTCAGGTGAGAATCATGCCACAAATTGACCGCCATAAAAACAGAACGGTAAATATCGAATTTGTAGCTGCCGAGGATTTTGCACATATTCCCTACCCGGAGCGGTTTACTCTCGTTTTTGTTACGAATGGAAGTATAAAAGGGATATTTAACGAACGCCCGGTCACTATTTCAGCACCAGCGATTCTTTGTTTGTCTGCAGAGGATACGATACAAGTTATAGAAAAACACAACGCTTCAGCATCATCATTTTGTTTTCATCCGGATTTTCTTAACTCGACTCCCCATTCTGAAACAGAAGATTACTTTCCGTCCGATTTGAAAATACAAACAGGTCTTTCGCTGTTTCGTAAGTCTCCTGAACGAACTGGGATACCTCGCATAACCGAGAAGGCATATCCACAATTATTTGAGTGGTTCTTTGTGCTTGGCACAGAAGTGTATGCCCAAAGCGATGCACTCTGGGCATGTAGAATAAAAAAATATTTTATACAAATATTGGGGGTTCTTGAAGATTTAAACCGTCACAGCGAGCAATCACCTGTAGATTTAGTTCTGGAATATATACACACCCATTATTCGGATAAAATCATCCTGGAAGATTTAACAAAATGCGCGTACTTGAACCGCGTTTCGCTTAATAAGATGTTTCAGGAAAGATGCGGGTGCACAGCGATGGGTTACTTACTGTCGCACCGCTTGAAGGTTGCGGGGAATCTGCTGACTCATACAGATATGAGCTTAAATGAAATTGCACGTGCTACCGGATTTGAGTATGACACTTACTTCATAAAACAATTTTCGGCTAAAAAAGGCATGTCACCAACAACATATCGGGAAATCTCCCGCAAGTTCTCTGCTGCCCAATAATGAAGGAAATCTAGACTGCCTAGGGTGTGAACCGGCTTTGGTATTGTTGCAATACTGCACGTCGCCCACGGTTGCCACCCGCCGAATTCGGTGCTTCAAGCCGACGAAACTGCGCACCGTCTCCTGGATTGACTCAATCGGAGTCCAGTCCATTTTTTATTAAGTAGCCATAGGAGTTTTAATCCTATTGCTCATTTTTTTAAATAACAAGATGGAAAGAAGTAAAGCTATGCTTACAGCGGCCAAACCCAGCCAATTTAAATACAGGACATATGTGCGACTGATGACAACCCCGCCTAATCCAGATCCCAATGCAAAACCAAATTGGATGAACGAGGTATTTACGCTAAGGGCGATGTCTGGATTTCGAGGCGCTAGAGTAACCAAATATAGTTGCTGGGCAGGGGAAATACTCCACGTTGCTAACATAAAAATCATTAAATTCAAAATTAATACCAAGAGATGGACACCGGCTAGAGCGAATAAAAGAAGAGTCGCCCCTTGTAACAGGAGCCCGAGACATATGGTAAACTTCGATCCCTTTGCATCTGCCAATTGTCCACCCACTCTTGAGCCGACAAAGCTGCAAACTCCCGCCAGGAATAAAACACCGCTAATTTGGGCTATGGAAAGAGAAGATGTAGCCTGCAAGAAAGGCGTAATATAAGTGAACAGTGTAGAATAGCCGCCGATGTACAATAAAGTAATAACCAAGGCGGTCAGAATGGATGAATTCCTTAAAATGGAGACCTGCATTCTGAGGGTAACCTTTTCTTCTTCTTTGATTGCCGGAACCTTTTTATAGATGATAAGTAATGGAAAAACACTTAATAAACCAATTAAGATAAATAGAACTCTCCAGCCAAACATCTCACTAAAAAATGTGCCCATGGGAACACCAAGCACCAGCGAGCTGCTAAGTCCCATCAAAATAATACCGATAGCATTGCCTTCTTTTTCTTTTTCAACGAGTCGTGTCGCTACTGCCATGGCCACTACGGTTGCGATTCCTCCGCTAGCTCCTTGTATAATTCGTACCCATAGTACTATTTCATAAGGAAGATCTACAAACATAAATCCATTGCTGGCAATAAATACACTTAGGGTGGCTATCAGCAGCTTCTTCCGATCTGCATTGATCGTCACTGCAATCAAAATCGGAGCGACAATGGCCGCGGCAAGAGCAAACACAGTCACCAGTAACCCAGTTTCGGAAGTTGATACTCCCAAGTCCACAGCAATCATCTCAATGATTCCTGTAATAATATATTCAATGGTTCCAATCAAAAAAACGGCTAGTGCCAAGGCTCTAGAGATGATTGGAGCTCACAGGTTAAGAAATAACCGACATCAAACTCAAACTCTTCCTCTTTTCCGTCTATGTTTTTCCACAAAACAACTTGAGGGCCTTGGATCAACTGGCGAATTTCCGTTGTTAATAACAGATCCAATTGATGAAATAACCCTGGTATGTCTTCTTCTCTTCCGTATGCTTTTTGAAAAAGAAATGTTTGTGCACCTTCGGATTTGATTCGTATATCTTGGCCAGTTTCGAATTGCCCCTCTCTTTCTATAAGCTGCATACGCTCCTCAATCCTGACAAGTTTGGCTTGTTCCGAATCGATTTTTTGCTGAATTTCGCTTCTTTTCAGCTTAAACATGCCTTGAATATTCTCTAATGTAATATCTTCCTCGAGCAGCTGTGTGATTTGGGGCAATGTAAAACCCAATTCCTTATAAATTAAAATTCGATTGAGCTCAAGAAGCTGATCTGCAGAATAGTACCGGTAACCCGTATCGTGGTCTACCTTTCTCGGCTTAAGTATGCCAATCTGGTCGTAATAACGCAGTGTTTTTAGGGAGAGCTTGCTTAGCCTGGAAAATGCACTGATTTTGAACAAAGTATCATCTCCAATCCATATCATAATGTGAGTATACAGTCTCCCGTGCAGGGGAAAGTCAAACCCTAATAAGATATACAATAGAACATAAGAGTACGGTTTCCAGAAAACCGTACTCTCTAGCTCTATCCATATATATTCGACTTTAGTTTACTGGCCGAGAAGTCCGGCCAAGGAATCCAGCGGCTTTCCCTAAATAACAAGCCGGCTTCTCCCTATTCATCACAGCTGTGGCAATAGATATCGAAAAAGGTAGCCGGCTTTGGAGTCGGCTACCTTCAATGTCTTCATTGAGATATATCATGTCCCGTTAACGTAATCTACTTTTAAAGTCAGAGTCATCTAATCGTCTGGTAAACGAGGCCTATGGCTCCAGAATCAAATGTCTTGTTTTCGATAAGTTTAAGATTGATCTTCTCCCTGAGACCTTGGAAAAACGGCAACCCGCTGCCGATCAGGACGGGAGAAACCGTAATTTTATACTCATCTATTAAATCAAGCTGCATAAGGTAGTGTGCGAACCTAGGACTGCCGAGGATGACCATATCCTTGCCTGGCTGCTGTTTGAGGTTTTTGATCTCTTCCTCGACATCTTCTTTCACCAGTCTGGAATTGTTCCATTCGACTTTCTCCAGCGTCGTGGAAAAAATAATTTTGGCTGTCTTTTCGATCCACTCGGCATGATTAAGTTCATGCTGCGAAGCTGATGGGTTCGAGGGCACAGATGGCCAGTAACTGTGCATCATCTGATAAGTTCCACGTCCCCAAATGACAGTGTCGGCAGTACTCAGAATTTCTTTTGCGTGCTTCTCCAAATCAGCATCGTAAGCAACCCAGCCAATGTCCATTTCACCGTTCGGCCCTTCTACAAAACCGTCAAGCGATGCGTGCAAGAATAGAACAAGTTTTCTCATTTCCAGTTCTCCTTTGTTCATGAGGGATATCTACATTAACTACATTATAGGACATTTCAGCTTGGGTTGTTTCTTACGGATTGCTAATCACAAAAGGAGTTTTTTCAAGAAATTGAAATAGTAATCTCTTTAAATAAGCCTCTCGAAATCCAAAACGCTTTAACTTTATGTTGTTTTGATAACTGAAGCATAAATTAGAAAAGGAGAAGCGCTGGAATGCCTCTCCTCCTTCTTTTATCAAATCACACCCATAAGCGTCGCAGGCGTTCTTCCTCTCGCGTTTATTGATCCATGCTTTCTATAACAACAGCCTTACCAAAATCTTCGCTCAGCAGAATCTCTATTAATTTGTGCGCAGTGTATTCAGGCGTTTGTAGCTTCCCTTCCTCAGAAAGTCGAATGAATTCATTAACATAAGGGAAAAGATCATTGCTTACGGATCGAATTTCCGATTGTAAATTGGTATCGATCATACCTGGATATACAGCGACTACTTTTGCTGGATATGTCACGAGCTTTTGCTCAATGTCTATACTCTTCGTAAATGAGTCAAGGCCGGCTTTTGCAGTACTGTAACAGCTTTGTGAGGGTAATAAATATTTTGCGGATGCTGAGGATATATTTAGAATTCTTTTGTCCACATTCATATCTTTGGTACGTTTAAGATAGTTAGCTGTTATTATCATTGGTGCTAATAGATTTAAATGGATGTTTTCAATTATTTGATCCGTTTCTATCCGTTCAATTTGGCTCACAGGAGTCAACATGGCAGCATTATTGATAAGATAGATCGCATCATCGTTGGAATAAAGCTCAATTTGACGGAAGATGTCTTCGAACAGTTGATCAATCTCGCCAATGTTTGTTAAATCAAAATTATAATAATCAATTCTGCAGTCCCTCTCCTTGGCTAGATCGATAATCCGTTGGTTCGAAGTTCTAGAAATGCATATAAGGTGATGGTTCTTATCGATTAATTGATTAGCCAACGATTCACCAATACCTCTTGATGTACCTGTAATCAATATATGTTTCAACCGGATCCCTCCCTATAAGTTAACTATGTATTTTCTCGAATAATGATTCTATTAACAGTCTCTTCCCAAATCATCTGATACTCCAAATCCATCTTCATCATCTTACATCTAGACAAATTATCAATAAGAAGGGCAAGAATTTTAGCACTGACTTCGATTTTTGTAGGTTCAATTAGACCCAGATCACTGCCTTTTGATAATAAATTATAGAAACCATTGATAAAATCTTGTTGAACTTTCAATAAGGGAGCCCTAAATTGCTCATCACGCTCGGCTAGCATGGTGAACTCACTAAGCACTCTTAATGTTGAACGATACTCTTCATCATCGCTTGGCAGCATATTTAAACCGCCCCGAATCATCGTCTCTACAAAATTGTCTTTATTAACGGATTCAGCATCAAAGTAAGCAGCAAAATAATGATCCCTAAAAATATAGTCAAATGTTCGGCTGATCAACTCTTCCTTTGTTGCAAAATGGTAGTATATAGAGGATTTGGTTATGCCTACTTTTTTAGAAATCAAGCCCAAACTCGTTCTCTCTATCCCATGCTCTGCAAACAGCTCATATGCTGCTTGGACGATATGACTTGATGTAATCTCTCTTTTCTTGATAACCTTCAGGCTCCCTTCATCTGAATTAATGCCATTATAAGGATTATCATAATGTATTGTCAATAATTTAACGACCGATCGTTTAAAAATGTCTATCTAATCGGTACAAGTTCTTGTCCCCAGCCATGTACAATAAACTTATACCGATAAAATAAAAAAGCCGCTAAAATAGCGACTTCAATGGACCATATTCTTGTCCCTCGACATTTAAAAAAGACAACCGATCGCTCTGACCAGCTGCCTCCTCTTCTTTATTCAGCTCACGTTAGCGAAATTGATCTGATTAATCGATTAAGGCTGCCAAACTTCCCATATGTTACCGTCAGGGTCAGCAAATTCAAAACAGCCATCACCATCCCAGGCTCAACACGATCGTTGGTTGCAGGTTGGTACCCTAAATTCTTTTGATACCATTTAATAGACTCGTAAACATCATTTACTGGTACGTAAATACAAGTAATTCCCGTAATGCCTTCCAGCCCTTCTTCCATTTTGAACTCCTCATTTGCCTGCATAGCTTATCATCCCTTTACATCCTTTCAGATACAAAGATCGTCCTCGTAAAATTCCTTAGCTTATTCTAGCTTTATATCAAACCACGGTTATATGCGATGATTTCCTCTGGTGTAGCTTGGTGAAATACTAGAGGACAATGCGGAAATCTCTTCTCCATTGTGCTCATCTCCACTCTTTCTTATAGGAGGTGCGAAAAATGTTTCCAATTCCCTTCGGAGACAACTTCAACCACTCCGTCGATCACTTTGATGGCGGTCTGATCATCGATCGCATACGCTGGCCCTTGCATCCCGGCGGCCCATCTCTCTGCATCAGCCATGGTGTTTCTCGGCAGCATTTCATGGTCCAGATGCGGAAATATTGCAAAATCAACGAAACTCAGCGTTTCATCGCCGCCAGTGGGTGGAGTCCAGCCAACGAAGAATTCCCCGATGTTAGGTGCCATCACCATACTCCCGGCGCTCAGTCCCACATAAACTGTCTGCAGAGACGGCAAGAGGTCTGCCAGTCCGGACTGCCGCATCCAGTGGCACAGGTAGAGGGCGTCGCCGCCCGCAACCAGAAGGACGTCCGTCTCCCTTACTAGCGGTACCCAGCGGTCTTTGTCGATGCTTGGCAGCGCTGTGAGTTCCAGCACGCCGACGGACTTCCAGCCTAGGTCGACCATTGGATTCTCGGAATTCCCGCTGATGAACTGCCATGCTTTGACGCCGGGGCCTACCCAGGGGTGTCCGTACATCGCGGTGGGAATGCACAGAGCGTTGCAATCGGCGATCGGCTTGCCCAGCATGTCAACTAGCGCGTTGTGTATGCTTTTGTTATTAATGCCTGCAGATGTGAGTAATAATTTCATAACTTCACTCCTTTGTGTGCGTCTGTCGTTTATTCTTTTAGACTTTGGGGGGGCTATATAAACTACAATATAGTACATTTCAGTTCGGATTGTTTCTTACAGATTGCTAATATAATCTGCCCGTTCGTTAAATAGAGGGCGTCTGCCTACGTGATATCGGGAATGTAACCATGTTCTTGTCATCAGTCGGGAATGTTATCAAGTTCTTGTCATTGTGTTTTAACAAGAACTTGTCCCGATAAAATAAAAAAGCCGCTAAATTAGCGACTTTCTAGAGGTCTAGGTTCTTGTCCATCGACAACTTTCAATGAGACTTTGTCCTTGTACTCTGTCACATCAATCATATCAGACCATCGTACTTTTTCAGAAATTTTTCAAAAAATCACTACCGTTATATTTTTGAATAGATGAACCTTATACTCAGGCATCACGTTTACGGTAAAATACAATAGCTGCTATAATAAAATTCAGTGTCCATATCATTGAAATCCCTGTCCCTTGCATTGGTGAAAGGACATTTCTTTCATCAGAGGACGGCGGCATATACATATAATATCCTGCCGTATCCGGAAAATACATTGTAATACTAGGTAGAAAATCTCTCGATAATGGACTGACAATGAAATAATAACCAAGCAGTACCACTAAAGCAGGGGTGGTTCGTCTTAATAAAGCACCTATAGCTGCACTGAGAAGTGTGGTTAATGTTAGATAGCCTGCTGCACCTGCCAATGCTTCTACCATGGTATCTAAACCAATCACTGCTGCTGTGTCTCTCATCATCATATAAGTATATAGTACACCGGATGCAGCGATAATAAAGGCCGCGGGAACGGTTATGATTGCCAATGCCAAATGCTTCATGGATAGTTGGATCCCACGACAAGGGATCGCAGCTAACGTAGTTCGAATCTGTCCACCGGTATACTCTGAGCAAGTAGCTAAGATCCCAAGTATAATGAATCCTGCTTGAAGATATTCCATCGAAGCAAACCCAATATTCAGTATACTTTGCGATCCTATTGCCCCTTGTAGACCAATAGACGTAAAAGCTGCGGCTAATCCTAAATTAAGAATGAATGTACCCATAAGAGTGAGCCATATCAATGGTAATGTAACTAATTTATCCAGTTCAGCACGAAGGATTTGTGTTTTTTTTCTAATAGAAGGGACACTCATGCTGCAACGTCCCTCCTATGGAATACAATAGCTGCAGCAATGAAAAGAACGACTACCCAGGCTGACATGACTATACCGCCTGTGAACGGAGTGAGAAATCTGTCGCTCAGAAACATAAACATTTCAAGGCCAGCCCGATCCGGTAAGTATAACGCTAACTTTGTAACCTTAGAAAGCAGGAAACTAAATGAAACAACGGATGTATTTATGATGAGCACAGCAAGCGGAATCGTGCCATTCTTAGTCAGTACAGTAATCCCGAATGCTAATAGAGCAGTGAATGTCCAGTAACAAACTGCACCGAGCAGCTTCGACCATTCTAATGCAGGGGTATGCTCACCAAGAACAAGATGCGTAGCTGACACAGTTGTCATTATAGCAACGATACAAAGCAGTATACTGATTACTGTCACAGCACCTGCTTTTGCCAGCAAAAAATGAAGTCTTGACGAAACAACCGTTAAACTTGTTGTAATCTGTTGTCCTCCGCCAGATTCACTGCTCTCTGTTAAATACTCGCTGCTGACAGCAAGCACACCAAGGATGATGACACCTTGTACACCAAGGGCTAATCCAATATAGCCAACTTCCAATAGCCGTGTGCTAACTCCAGCTATAATCTCCTCTTTTTGCGCTATACTGTCTAAGGCGGCTATGACCGCAGGAGAAAATGCTCCAACAAGAAAGGCAAGCCAAATGCCCGGCAGGGAGAACAATTTAGATAGTTCCGCGTTGAATGCTCTCATACAACACCACCTGCATGTTCAGATGTCCGGGCAAAAAAAGCTTTTTCCAGCGTGGAATGGTTACCTATTACTTCATCCAATGTTCCATCTGCAACGATTGTTCCTTGCTTAATAATGACCACATCATCGACTGTCTCTGCAAGCTCTCCTATAAGATGACTGGATAGTAACACCGTGTTGCCAGACTCGGCCCGTTTACGCAAGAATGTCCGGATCCAACGAATTCCTTCCGGGTCGAGCCCATTTACGGGTTCATCTAGTACCAATATTGGGGGATCACCCAGTAGTGCAGCGGCCATTCCAAGTCTTCTCCCCATACCAAGCGAATAATTTCCAACTCTTTTGTCAGCTGCATTAGTAAGACCTACGATTTCCAAAACTTCCTCGACACGTGAGCGAGACAATCCTGCGGCACAAGCAATCCAGCGCAAGTGTGCCCGCCCTGTTCGCATACGATGGGCCCCAGATCCATCAAGTGCAGCACCTACTGTCGCTAGAGGATTATGTAACTCTGAGAATGGCTTGCCATTTATGAGTGCACTCCCTGATGTGGCACGATCTAATCCAAGCAGGATGCGAAGTGTAGAACTTTTACCTGCCCCATTCGGACCTAAAAAACCAGTCACTCTGCCAGGTCTCGCTTTAAAACTGATACCTGATAAGATTTCTTGAGTTCCGCGATGTTTGACTACGTTATTAATGGTAAGCAACCATAACACTCCCTTTCTGTTATGGCTCTCATTATAAAGAAGCAAAGTTACATCGCGGTTATCATGGCGTTTACTTCTGGGTTACCTTTGGGTTACGCTCTACCAATAACTACTCTTGTGCCATTTTCATTTGATGTAAAGTCAGCTTTCAGCTTCATTTTTTTCAACATGTAATTTGAAGTCGATAAACCAATCCCTGCCCCATGCTCATAGGAAGAGTTATCCAAGCCTGGACCTCTGTCTGCAATAATGATCTGTTCTTTTTCTATATCAACCACAATATTTGCATATTTCCCTTCTGCTGCATGGCGTAGAATATTTTGAAATAAATTATCCAAAACCCGTTTCATCCAATTAGGATCTGCTTCCCAATAAAAAGTCTCCTCTCCCGGTAAATCAACATCAAGCTGAATTTCTTTTTCTTCAAATACAGGATACCACGCAGCAACAGATGCTCTTACTAGACGTCCAATATCTGTTGAAACGGGCACAAAAGGATGTTTTCCTGAGGTAAGCAATGTATAGGACAGTAAATCATCCATTAGATCTCCGACTCTTGTAATCGTATGGTTGATCTCTGTTAACGAGTTTTGTCCTTCTAAACTCATGGGTTCTTTATTTAAGCGGGTGACATGTCCTCTCAAAATGGTAAGCGGCGTTCGTAAGTCGTGAGATAAATTCGCAATGAGTCGATGTCGTAATAACTCCTCTTCATATTCTCGCTTGCGACTGTCTTCAAGCTGCTGAATCATCCAATTAAAAGAACTTCCTAACTGGTCTATCTCATCCATATGATCACTTTGAACAGATATGGTTTTAGGAAATGAGTTGTTTTTAGCTGATAATGACATGACTTCTTGTAAGCGGGCGAGACGTTTTTGAAGTTTCAAGAAGAACCGCCAGGATAAGATCACGAATGCGACAATAATAAAACCAAACACTAGTACGGTAACGTAAAACAGATTTAACGCATTTACATTTTTATCATGGATATCTGAAACCCCAAAAAACGCACTGATGAAAATAATCATAATCGGAGGAAAAAAGATAAATAGAAAATGTACTTTTAGAAAACGACGAAATAATGATCTATTTTGCTTCATAATTTCACCCTATAGCCAATTCCCTTCAACGTTTCAATAATCTCCGGGGAATCGGGATGGCGTTCCAGCTTTTGACGCAGTCGGTGGATATGCACCATTAGTGTTTTATCGCCTGTTATATAAGCTTCTTCCCAAATAGCTTCATAAATTTGTTCTTTTGTTAAAACTTGATTAGGGTGGCGTAAGAAGTACATTAAGATTTGATGCTGTTTCCCTGTTAATATTATTTCTTCTCCTGTGTGTTTATCAAATATCATTTGACCTTCTGGATCTACTTCAATCTGATTTCCTAATGAAATGCGATCGGGTTTTGTTCCACCATTACGACGGATTAATACTTCTATTCTTGCAACTAATTCATCCGTGTGGAATGGTTTCGTTAAGTAGTCATCAGCAAATTGCAAACCATCTACTTTATCATCTATCGATGTTCGAGCAGTTAACAGCAAAATAGGAATAGCAGGAGCTGTCTTCTTTAATCGTCTTCCCACAGTAAATCCGTCTAAACCGGGTAACATGATATCCAAAATAACGATTTCGTGCTGATTGACTTCTTTTTCGGCTCCTTCACCAGTTAGCAGCCACTGAACTGAAAACCCTCGCTGCTCCAATTCTTCCTTTACCCAACTGCCTATTTTCTCGTTATCTTCAATATATAACACGCTTCTTTTCAATTAACATCCCTCTCTCTACTCGGGGTTCTCTATTAGACAGATTAACACAATCTAAAATATGGTTTCCATTTAAGACAATTTTAACGTTCGTTAAAAATGAGACCCGTCTAAACTGCGCGTTGGCTTATGTCTCCCGACATAATTAAATAGAATCATCTCTTTCAAGGCATATATTATAGGTCAACTTGATTTATCATTTCCATATAATTCCTTTATTTATTTCCTAATTCACGTTGTATTCTTCTGAGTGCGATGTTACGGCAAAGGTTATCTGTATGTGGTTACCGGCAAAATATGTATCACCGCAGCGCCTAACCCTCCAATGCACGTTTGTTACTGCATCATATAAATAATCAAAAACGTACAAAGGCGGTTGATTAACCCCTGCCCGTTAGCTTAAAAAAGGCAACTGATATCTTTGATCGGCTGCCTTCTTGTCTTCGTTAAACTAACGTGTCCCATTAGTTTAACGAAGGTTGGGGATAAGCCCTCCTTTAGGTCCTCAATTTTGATCGAGGCCCTAGAAGTAAAGGTGTGATACTTAATAACGGCCATTACTACCCCATCAGAGATAAGTAGTTAGATACTTATCTCATCGGTAATCGGCTCATGTTCTTGTCCTTTTCGACAACCGGTAAAGTTCTTGTCCCGAGTCAAGGACAAGAACCTGTACCGATAAAATAAAAAAATTGCTAAAATAGTCTGTAATCCAGATGTAGGAGGAACTCAATTATGAGAAAAATTATTGTGCTTGAACATGTCTCCCTTGATGGCGTCATACAAGCCCCAGGAGAGCCAGACGAAGATGTCAGCGACGGTTTCGCATATGGCGGGTGGTCAGCGCCATATTCTAACGAGATCGTTGGAACGCTACTGAGAAGGCAGATGAACATGCCGTTCGATCTGTTGTTAGGGCGCAAAACCTATGAAATTTGGGCACCGTATTGGCCGCAACATGCGGACGTATGGCCGAGGGCCAACCAGGCTAACAAGTACGTCGTCTCGAACACCATGACATCTGGCGAATGGCAGCCGTCCGTATTTTTAAGTGGAGATATTGTGGGGAAAATCACTCAAATCAAGCAACAGCAAGGGCCAGATTTGCATGTTTGGGGAAGCGGTGATCTCGTTCAGACGCTTATCAAGCATGATTTGGTCGATGTGTTCTGGCTGATGATATATCCAATAACGTTGGGCAGTGGAAAGCGGTTGTTTGCTGGAGGCACTACCCCGGCGGCATTTAAGGTGACGGAAAGCAAAGTCGCCCCGAATGGCGTTATTGTCGTGAATTACGAGCGTGCAGGCGCAATCACAACCGGAAGTTTATGATTATTCGATTATCTATTCTATATGCATTCTTGAATCACTACGTTATCCGCATAGCTTTCTGCTGCGCTTTCAGACACCATTCTGCCGCCATAAAAGCGTGTGCATGGGACATGGCGTTCTCGTTTCGATTCAAGCAGTCGAGAATCAGTTCGCCGAATGATAATTTCCGACTTTGCTGTGGAGCACCTCCGCCTGCTCGCAGCCGGCGCTTTGTCCGTAAAATAATCTTTACCTGCTCTTCCGATGAAGTATTTCATCAATCCATACAACTCCTAGCGACTACAAAGAAACCGATCTCGCTTATTGTGGAGGAGATCGGATTAACAAATAGCTCTTATTTTTGCAAATGGTTTAAAACGCAAATGGGAATCACGCCGCATCAATATCGAAAAAAATGGACGAGTACCTAAATAACGGGAGTACCGATAAAACAAAATCCCGCTAAATTAGCGACTTTCAATGGGAGTCTGTTCTTATCTATTAGGTATTCTTTCGGCATTTCCTTTATACGAGCAACAGTTTTCATTTTGCTGAGCCCAATACTAAAATCCCCCCTCTCCGCTGGAGAAGGGGCTTACGTATCTATCTACTCTTTTTCTGTTAAGAATGTAATAATGGCGAACAGCAAGAAGGCTAATAATAAGAGCGAACCGCCCACAATAAAGAAGATCATCACAAAGGTCTCATCCCATTGGAACGGGTTTAAATTGTACATCCACATGCCAAACGTCAAGCCGAATGCGCCCAGCATGGCCAGCCAGCCGTGGATGGCCACCAGCTTTTTATATCTCACCTTGTTTACCTTGTAAAAGATCCCCCAGGCAAACACCGACAGCCATCCTACCAGCAAAATATGTGCATGAATCGGCCGCATGGAATAATCCATATTGCCGGACATTTGGGACCCGATAAAGGTCCCGAGAATGCCGAAGAGCGCCGCAAAGCGTATGAGTCGTATACTCCAGGTCTGTTCCATCTAATTATCATTTCCTTCCTGAGGAAACATGACGGTAAAGGTGGTTCCTTTTCCGAGTTCGCTCTTGAGCGATATGGTTCCGTTTAATAATGTAACGACTTCTTTTACAATGGACAAGCCGAGGCCTGTCCCGTCTTTTTTGCGAGTAGTATCCACCCGGTAGAAGCGTTCAAACACCTGTTCAGCTGATTCTTCAGACAAGCCAACGCCGGTATCCTGAAACGCTAGCCGGATCATATCCGACTCTATGCTGCAGGTAATAAAGACATGGCCGTTTGGCTGATTATACTTAATAGCGTTAGTAATGAGATTATCCCACACGATGGCAAGCAGCTCGCGGTCCGAGAACAATACTGCCTCATCCAGTTTGTATGAAATGGTCAGATTCCTGTCCTGCAGGCTCCACTGGTGTTTCTTGATGGATTCCTTAATTTGCAGATCCAGACGAACAGGGCTCTTTTTTACGGGATACCCGGATTGGTCCAAAGAGGTAATCAGCAGAAGCTGCTTCGTTAAATTCGATAATCTTCGGGCTTCATCATTGACAATGCCAGCGTATTGGAGCCGTTCCTTCTCATTCAGGCCCGTGCTGAGGAGCAGATCCGCGTAGCCCTGAATATTCATCAAGGGTGATTGAAAATCGTGAGATACATTGTTGATAAAGGACTTCCTGGCGATATCATTATGCATAAGCTGCTGCTGCATGTTCAAGAAATTGCCGGCCAGCTGGCCAATCTCATCCTGCCGACTGATATTCAAGGCGTACGTAAAATCTTCATTGGTTATCGCTTTGGTCGCCTCGGACAATTCGGATATCGGGTGAGTCAGCCGTTTAGCCATCATGATAACCCCCAGTACGCTTACAAGGGCAATGGCAACGATGAATCCCGCCAGCATCATATGAATATCAGAGAACAAAATTTGGCTGTCCGGTTTTACAAATAAAGCGTGGGGTTCATTGTCGATCCGAACGGGCAGACCGATTGTATTTCTTATATCATTGGAGAAATGACCCATCATCCAGAACTGATCCCATGTCCCCTCTTTGCCCATGTAGCGGTCTCCTTGCAGCACCCGCTCCAGCGTCTGGCGAGGGAGACTGCTCTGTTCAAAAGACTGTCCAAAGGTAGTCCCTCCTCCGGATGGATCAACGAAATAAATCTGGTACCCTAATTGTCCGATGGACTGCAAAAAAGGTTGAACAGCATGATCGACCATATGCATGTTCTCTAGAACATGAACAATTTGCTCGGCCACCTCTAGATTTTGCTGGGTCATCTCGTCCTTGGTAAATACGACGTAAACCACGTTAGCCAGGACAAAGCCGATCAGCATGCTGATTCCTAAAATGAGCAGAATGGCTGAAATAAACTCACGGTATAATGTCCTCATTCAACAGCCTCTAATCTATAGCCGATGCCCCTGATCGTTTGGATTTCGACTGCCGCGCCGTATCGCTTCAACCGTTCGCGGATCCGGTTCATATGCGTATTTAACGTCATCTCATGCCCCTCATAATTTTCGCCCCATGCCTGTTCGAGCAGCAGCGACCGAGGTGTGACCTTGTTTACCCGGGTTGCGAGCATTGTGAGAAGCTCAAATTCTTTTAAAGGAAAGAGGATCGTTTCATCATTAATGATGACCTCAAAGTCATTCCGGTTGATTTTGACGTTACCAACTTTTAAGACGCTCTCCAGAGCACGTCCATAGCGGCGCAGAACCACGGCCACCCGAAACAGCAATTCCTTCGGCTCAAACGGCTTCACAAGGTAGTCTTCGGAGCCTGATCTGAATCCCTGCTCCTTATCGGACAGCTGCCCTTTTGCAGTCAACAGAATGACGGGGATTTCCAGCTCTTTGGTTAAAATTTTAGTTAAGGAGAAACCGTCCATCCCGGGCATCATGACATCCACAATGGCGAGGTTCACCTCAGTCTCCTCTAGAAGCTTAAGGGCATATTGGCCGTTTTGGGCCTGTAAAACCTCATAGCCTTCGCGGGTCAGATGAATCGTCACGAGCTGCAGGATATCATAATCGTCATCCACCACTAAAATTTTCATGAAAATCCCCTCCTTACCTTATGCGCTTAAGATGAACGTGTTTGCGGATCCTTATCTTTTTCAAAGAACAAAATTAAGGATGGAAGCAGCATCCCTCTGACGAGGAATGTATCTATGAGTATACCGATCGCCACCATAAACCCGAACACGAAAAGATCCGCAATCGGCATCGTTGTCAGAGCCGCGAATGTAGCGGCTAATATGACACCTGCCGAGGAAATGACGCCGCCTGTATTACGAATAGCAACTTCAAGAGCTTCCTTTACATTCTTCGTTTTTCGCTCTTCGAGGAAACGGGAAATCATAATGATGTTATAGTCAATGCCGAGCGCCACCAGGAAAATAAACGCGTACACCGGAACCCGGGTGCTGATGGATTCGTATCCGAACAGAGCATCCACCAGGAACAGGCCGAGCCCCAGAGCGGATACGTAAGATATCAGGATGGTCGCCATCATGTAAATCGACATTTTTAATGAACGGGTGAGTGCGATAAGCAGTACCAGAATCAGAATCGTTTCTAAAATAACCACCTTGATAATATCACTATTGTTAACAGCTCGCTCATCAACTAGTTTGGCTGTCACGCCGCCGTAGTAAACATCTCCCTGTAAGGACAATTCGTTTAGTATGGCATCGGACTGGTACCGAAGCTCTTCGACAAAATCAATGGCCTCGGTAGAATACGGATTCATGGTCAGCGCGACGCTGAACTTGGCCGCAGTATAATCCTCCTTGATGCCGGACGAACGTACCGAGCTGATTTCCTCGTGGCTGTTCAGCTTCTCTATAAATTGGCCGATCTGATCTTCGGACAGTGCCGTCTCGGATTCCAGAAGGACAGTGGAAGGTGCAAGCTCTCCCTTGTTATATTTGGATTCCACAATCTCGTAACCGACGCGGGAAGGTAAATCCTCAGGAAACTTTTTAACGGTGTCAAACTCATATTTCAGGTTGAACACATTCAGCGCCGTAATAATCATAAAGACAACAACGATTCCGCCTGTTAAAAGCGGCTTGTTCACTACAAATTTGGCGATTGGCCCCCATATCCTGTGTTTGATCTCATGCTCCTGGCCGTATTTAGGTACCTTAGGCCAGAATGCCTTACGACCAAACAGAGTAAACAAGGCTGGAACCAAGGTCACAGAAGCCAGCATAATAATAAACATGGCCAGCCCGAACACCGGTGCAAAGTTCTGATAATCACGGAAGTCTGTGAAAAATAAAATAAGCATGGCTGCCAGCACGGTACCGCCGGCAAAAAACACAGGCTCTCCGGTTGCACGCATGGCGTACTGCATAGCGGTATATTTGCTTTCATGTTTGTTCAGTTCCTCACGGTAGCGCGAAAATACGAACAGCGAGTAGTCGATTACAGCCGCAAAGAGCAGGATGCTCATTATAGAGGTCGTCGAGTTATTAATCTCGAGTCCGGCTGCGCCCATCAAAGCTACAGATTGATTCACCACCTGATATACAATGACGGTGGCCAGCAGCGGAATAATCGCCAGCAGCGGGGAACGGTAAATGACAATCAACAATATCAGGATGATGCCAATCGTGGCCAACAGCAGGACAACGTCAGCCTGCTCGAACAGCTTGACCGTATCACCAGCAATTCCGGCGGGTCCCGTAATATAAAATATGGTGTCGAGATCCTTCGCAATTTCATTGCCGATCTCTGAGGCCTTATCATTAATTTCGGAGTATTCGCTGTTGCCAAGTCCAGCCTCAAGACTCATCGGGACTATTATGGTGGATTCGTCTTCCGATGTGAAGCCTGCCAGTGCCTGTGGCGGCAGTGCGCTGATATCGACAATGGAATCGACCCCTTCGATATCTGCCGAAATAATGCCTTTCAAGATCTGTTTAACTTCATTGACATGGATGGCGCCTGACTCGTTATGAAATACGAGAATGCCTGGCGCTCCCTGCTGATTGGGGAAATTTTCCTCCAATTTGTTCTCCGCTATGATGGATTGTGCCTCATCAGGGAGTGACTGAAAGTTAGTCACCTTGTATTCACTCAGCCTTGGGCCTGCGCTTAAGCCGATCATGGCTACCAGCCAGACCACAATGGTAATCCACATCCCCCGCTTGGTTGATACCCAGTCGGTGATGGGACTTAGTATTTTTCTCAACTGCTCTTCACCCCTCCTAAATTGATCGTTCTTACTCTAGCACACGTAAATAAACTTAATATAAACTCCCAAGCACCTATTCCTTGTTGCCCTTTAGCTTAATGGAATAATAAGAGTTAAATATGTCTATAACGCAGTGTAAATGCATGTTTTAGGGCCATCCTTTTTACGGCATGGCCCTTTCCTTGATCTCTCTAGGTATGGCTATTTGGAAATTGTATGTTTGAGCCTTATATAAAAATACAAAGTCGCTACATTAGCGACTTTGTATTTGGACATAATCAAATTTTGATGTTGGTTCGTTCAATCTGAGATTCTATTACATCATATAGAGCAAGTTTATAGTTTATTTTATCCAAGTTAATATAAAGTTCCTTTATGCTTTTCTCAATTTCTTTTTTATGATGAAGCATCATCATTTTTCGTTCCGAAATCGTCGAATCCCCTTCCTTATACAAATATACATACTTCTGAATTTGAGCAATCGGCATTCCTGTAGCTCTAAGCGCAGTAACGAAGTGAATCCAGCTTATATCATCTTCGTCATATAACCGCTTCCCATTTTCATTTCTCTTCACATGTGGAAGCAGCCCCTCCTTCTCGTAGTATCGAAGTGTGGGAGCCGCCATCCCTGTCAATTCAGTAACTTCCCTTATAGTCAACAAAATAAAATCATCGCCTCCTATTAAAGTGAACTTTAATTGTTTTTTTGGAATATCAAATAAAAAATCCAATATTTTCGCTATAAAAGATGAGGAAGATGGGAGTAAATCAAATATTCCACGGTTTAATTATACACTTTTTTCTCAGTGGAAAAGTCTTGACTTAAAGTGAACTTTATAATCTATGATAACAATGTAATTAGAAATGAGCCCTGAAAGGATGAAGTTACAATGAATAATATCTCAATCGTCACCGGTGGTAGCCGTGGACTTGGTCGCAATACTGCCATCAGTATTGCGCGTCATGGCGGTGATGTCATCTTGACCTATCGTAGCCAAGCAGAAGAAGCAATGTCTGTTGTTGCTGAGATCGAATCTTTGGGTCGCAAAGCAGTGGCATTACAACTTGATGTTGGTAATATTGCCAGCTTTACGGCCTTTGTTGAGACAGTTCGTTCGACCCTGCGGTCTACTTGGGATAGTGCCACTTTCCATCATCTGGTGAATAATGCTGGCCACGGAGAAATGATAGACTATGCCGAAACTACAGAAGCTCAGTTCGACGGCCTGTTCAATGTGCATGTCAAAGGCGTATTTTTCTTGACTCAGGCTCTTCTGCCGCTTCTTGCAGATGGTGGTCGTATTGTGAACTTCTCATCGGGACTCACTCGCGTCTCTTTTCCTGGATTCTCCGCCTATTCTGCCGCAAAGGGCGCGGTCGAGATTCTAACCATCTATTTGGCCAAAGAACTGGGTCACCGAGGTATTACCGCTAATACCATTGCACCTGGAGCAATCGAAACCGATTTTCTGGGAGGTTCTGTACGTGACATACCTGCTTACAATGACACGTTTGCCTCGATGACTGCCCTTGGTCGAGTCGGCGTACCCGAGGACATTGGTCCTGTAGTGGCCAACCTACTAGGATCCGACAATCGCTGGGTTAATGCGCAGAGAATCGAAGTCTCGGGTGGTCAGAACATCTGATCTCAAGTAATAGCAGCAAAGACAATCCGTGAAACTGGGGTTCCGGGGATATCTGATCCAAAAAGCTTTTGACATGATTGAAGGATTAGGTACCATCTTCTTGTCTTTCAGTTAAGTAAATTATTCATTAAGCTAACCTGCCCGTTAGCTTAATGAGCTCTTCTTTTGTTTATACTCGATAGCAATGATCTAAGTTCGTTCTTATTTCCACGGGAGCTTTCCGGGGTCTTTCTCGGCATAGATCGGAATATCCACACCGTTCAAGCTGTTTTCGCTATAAACTAACCTTGGCGTCATAAAGCCCTTGCGTGGTGTCATGCTTCAGCAAGCTTTGGATTTTTCAGGACCATTCGAGGTATTTATTTCAGGAAGTAACAGGGGGCAAGACTTCAATGTTTACACTGTGGCGGAAAAAGCAAGTCCGATTACGGCATAAGGAGGTCTAAGCATCAATCCAACCTATACTATATATACCTGCCCTAAACCTGATGTATTGGTGGTTCCTGGAGGTTGGGGTTAAACCGATTGGCTATTGATGAATTGCGAAAGATTGTACCTGCTACTACTGAAATATTTGAAGAAAATCGCTTTGTTGATAATGGGAAAATTGTATTATCCGCCGGAGTATCCGCTGGCATCGATGCTTCGTTGTATGTTGTAGAGAAATTACTGGGCGTAAATAGAGCTGTCAAAACTGCAGATCTTATGGAGTTTGATTGGAGGAGGGCATAGAGAATACGGTGCACATTTGATTACTGAAACATAAAGTTAAAAAAATATTAACTATTTTTCTGCTAATCCATAATCATGTCAATGACTTGTTTCGCAAAAGCAGCATAGGGTTCGATCAGATCAGGACTCCGATCAATAGCCCACCTGAGATTATCGAAAGCCCTTAATAGCAGCAAATGCCTCGTTTCAGAAAGGTCTTTTTCACTTATTCCGTACCCGTCCATGAACGCTTTGAATTCCTCAACACTTGCGCTTTCTTCTAATCCCAGGATTTGGTAATGCATTAATTGTGCAACAGTTGCATGCGGTACCACGTTAACTTCTGCATTCCAATCCAGCAATATAACTTGGCTCGACTGATTGACAATCGTATTCTTTAAAGAGATATCCCCATGGTTTAAACCGAAGTGGAACGGTTCACTCTTCAAATTTTCAAACAGTTTTCTTACTTTCTGCGATTCCATCTGAGTGATTACTCCAAGCTCAATCAAGGGGTCATCCTCTGTCAAACTATTGATATTATACTGCACATACCCTTGCCAACTGCCGTCTGATCCGGCATGAGAAGGTGATTGAAAATCACCCTGGAGTGGATCAATCAGATTACCTCCGTATCCCTTCACTTGGATCGAATGAATAAGCTTGGCATATTCGCCCAGTTTCCTCCAAACATCGGACGTGGGAACAGTATTGTCTAGCCCGTTGTCCCCTTCAATAAATGCTTGGATCATATAAGCGGTTTCATCAACTATACCAATGAACAATACCTCAGGTCCAGGAACGCCAACTGCGGCTGCTTGCTCGATACACCATTTTTCTTTAATATAGCTTGGAAATGTATCTTTATCGTTCATGCGGACAACAACTTTGCGACTCTCCGTTTCAACTACGCAAACCTGATTTGTGATGCCCTTGCCTAAGATCTGATATGAAGATTTTACTTGTTCCAGAAGAAAATCGCTTGCAATTCGTTCTGCTAGTCTAACTACAGAGTTTTCCATAGTTTCTTCAATCCCCCCTCATGTGTGGTGAGCTTCGAACATTTTACCACACACTTTTTTGGAAAGTACTTTTAAAACTAAACTAGCCTGACCGTTAGTTGAACAAAAGCAGCTGATCACGTTTGGCCAGCTGCTTTAATGGTTTTATTAAGCTACCGTTACCGGTTACCGTAATGATTTCTATTCCCAATGATTAATACCTCATGTTGCTACAACCAGGTCTTCTCGATTTCGGCAAGCGTTATTGTAGTCGAGCCCTCGTCCGAAGGGTGAATTCCATCCGGAATAAGCCGGTCGAATTCGGCGGGGTTCTCGTCTAACATTCTCCGCCAAACCGGGTAATGATCGATGAGCAAAAGTCCGCGCAAGCGAGCCGTATCTCTGTACACCTGATAATATTGCTCAATCAGAGGACGAATTTCTAGGTGTTCCCGAACCGGCGGATTCATGGTCATCAACAGAATTTCGCAATTCTTGTTGGCAGCACGTAATCGATCAATAAGAGCATTCAGGTTTTCACCGCATTTCGTAATGCTCGTCTGATAAGGCAAATACGAGTCATTTATAGCGAATTCCAGAAAAACGGCGTCGGGAGCGAAAGCGATTACACGTTCCTCCAAATGTTCAAGTCCCCAGCCCGACCATTGTGCAGCTTTGGCGCTGTTGGTCAACTTAACTTGTCCCGGAAACCGGCGATCCAGAATTTCCTTTAATCCGCTGACCCAAGCGCCGCCTTCGGTTAGACTCGTTCCATAAACGACGATGTGCTGATGTTTGCCGTTTTCCAAATTGCTGATTGTTGCCGATAGGCTCATACCGCTCAGCTCATCCTTCCATTTCTGTTTTAGATAAATTTTTTTGCTTATTCTATTCGCCCTTGAGTCACGCAATCCTGCCCGTTAGAATTCCTGTAAATACGAATCAGCTTCGCTTCCACTCGCATCTCATCTCCAAGCATCCATCTTGGAGCCTAGCAGTCAATCGCCCGTTCATCTTTAACATGAGACTATAAGCAATGGATAACCCCAAACCAGTTCTGCGGCTCGATCTTGACCGATCCGCTGTGTAGAAGCGATCAAACAGTTTGTCTATGTCTTTCTCGCTTAAGTTGTCCGCTTGATTCCTGATGATAAGCAGAATATTCCCCTCATTCTCCTTCAAACTAATCGCTACATTGCCTGTCGTATGACGGATCACATTACTGATTAAATTTTCGAATACACGTTCGACTGCTGACTGATCCACGTCGGCAATGAGCGGTTCATCCGTTATTTGAAGGTCCGGTACTATTTGGTTCTCAATAAATTGATCATAGAAACCGGTCAACACATCCCACAACAATGCATTTATTTGTACCGGTTCAAGCTTAAGGTGATACTCTGTAGATTGCACAAGAGACAACTCGAAAAACTCATGCAGTAAGGTATGTAATCGATCAGCAGTGGCTCTGATAATAGACATATATTCCTGTCGTTTCTCGTCCGTGACAGAACTGACTTCCAATAATTTGGTATATCCGATAATAGCCGTTAGCGGTGTTCTCAAATCATGGGACATATTAGCGATCGCTTGTCTCAATTCGCGATCACTGCGTATTCGATCCCTGTTCGACTGGACCGCCAGATCGATTAATTGATTGATATTTCCAGCGAGCTCTTCGATATCTTTGTCCAGTAAAGCAATATCGACCTTCTTCCCGCTCAAGCCTTGATGAAAGCGTTCGACCTGGACCGATAAACGTCTCATTTCTTTCTTGATCCACGCAAGACGAAGGAGAAAAATGAACATTAGCAGAACTGCAGTGATCGTTACATAGATCATTTTTCTCCACCTCACGGCCTTTATTTAATCTCTTTCCTGTTAAACACCAAATTCCCGCACAACATCAGAACTAGAAGGGTGCTTATTCCAACCGACAAAGACTGGATAATATCAGCGTCGGACGTCCTGATTCGGAAGGAATCAATAAGATGATGGAATATCGAATAATGATACAATGTTTCCAAGATCCCCGGTAGCGGTCTCAGAACTTCTGCTACGGAAATGAATAATGCGATTACGACGGAGATTATAATGGTTTTCCCGCTATCTTCCACAAGCAGCGCGATCAGCATCAACAAGGCAACGAGGGCCATCAAATGAATGAGGAACAAACCCAGTGCTCTTGCCAAGTAGCCCAATGCCGACGGGTTTGTCATTTCGCCAAATCCAAACAATAGCTTTCCGCCCATGATTACAATTAACGGGCACACCACAGCCAGAATCACGGAACCGAGTGCCAATATGACGAGCTTAGCTAAAAAGATATGACTTCTGCGATTCCCGCTCATGACCATGTTCTTGACGACCCCTATTGTAAAGTCATTCGCAACAAAAAATCCGGCCAATGTGCACAAGAATAACATGAAGTAGAACGGGGTTGTAGCCAGCGCAAGGGATGAGAACTGCTCCAGTCCCGCATCCATGAACAAGTTATTCATCTTCCACCATCCGATGGTGATTAAATAGTGCATGAGGGCAAAAACAACGGTTACCGTGATGGTCAGTGTCCAGAATACTTTATTCTTGCTGAGTTTGAACAGCTCCGCACGTAATAAATTAATCATGAAGCTCTCCCCCGACCCGTTTGGTAAAATAACTTTCCAAGTCATCCCCGCCTGGCGCAAAATATTCGATGACCAGACCGCTGCTTGTCAAAGCCATTGATACCCTTCTGACATCGTGATCGAGGCTGTAAAGCTTGATCGTGCCATCCTGCAAAACTTCATAATCGGGTGTGCCCAGTTCCATTTCGAGAACCGTTGCTGCCTTGCTTGGATCATCGACCCGGATACGAAGATGCTGTCTGCACTTCTCATTTAAATCTTCATGGGTCAATTGCTCTAACAGTCTGCCTCTATGAATAATGCCGTACTTCGTTGCCATCTGATGAAGCTCGCTCAAGATATGGCTGGAAATCAGAATCGTTAGTCCCATCTCGCGATTCAGCCTCTTGACCAGCTCTCTAAGCTCCACGATGCCTCCTGGGTCAAGGCCATTCGTCGGTTCATCGAGTATAAGCAGCTCCGGGTCACCCAGCAAGGCGATAGCCAACCCCAATCGCTGCTTCATGCCGAGTGAAAAGTTCTTTACCTTCTTCTTCCCCGTATCCTGCAGTCCGACGAGCGCAAGCGTCTTCGCTATGCACGCCTTGCCAGGGATCCCCCGGAGCAATCGATGGACTTCCAGATTATCGTGGGCCGACATATCGGGATGTAATGCCGGGCTTTCAATGATCGCTCCTACGCGCTTTCGGGCTTCAATCAACCCCGCTTCATTGCTTTCCCCGAACAAGCTTACGGTTCCGCTCGTTGGCCGGGCCAGCGCGGTCACCATGCGCAGCAACGTACTTTTGCCTGCCCCGTTCTGCCCGATAAAACCGTATATATCACCTTTTTCGATAACCATGTTAACACGATCAAGGGCAGTCTGTTCTTTGTATTTCTTTGTCAAGTCGATCGTTGTCAAAACAGATTCCTTCACTGGGAGATACCCCCTCTGATCCGATGATACATTCGTGTCCCGGTGATGGACACGGCACATAGGAAGATGACGAACAATAGAATCGCCAAGGCCGGCCACAGGCGGAATACATCCAGGATCGTCGTACTGTTATCCTGCAATTCCGGGACGATAAACAGTAACCAACCGATCCCCGCGATCGGAATGATTTGCGGGATTAACCGCAGATAATAGCGTAGAGCTGAATAGTGTCGGCGTCGATCGGACCACTTCTTGCCGAACAGGATCCCTCTGATTCCCAAACCAGCATACAGCAACGTCAGCAATCCAACGGAGAAATCAATAATTGTCGGTATTGGTGTCTTCACTGTGGGCGCTTGTCCTTCGGTGAGTCGGATAATGCCGTCGCTTATCGCATACGCATGCTCGAAAGTGGTGGTGAAGCTATTAAGCATGACCGCTACTGCATAGCCGCTCTCTGGTACGATGGTTTGTTGAGCCTGATAGCTGGATAAGGCTCCGCTATGCTGCACGCGTTTCGGCGCGATATCCGAAGCGCTGAGCGACCAGCCTAGTCCATAATGCTCGCTTCCGGGTTGCGGGGAATAGGAATCCCCCAGCAAGGATTCGGATAATAATCTTTCTCCGGATGCGCTTACGCCGTTACGGGTGTGCATCGCAAGCCATTCTCCCATATCCGCCGCTGTCGTTACGATTCCCCCCGAACCGGTGAACATTCGTTCCATCTCGGATATGGAAATTGCCGTTCCGAAGGCCGTGACATACCCGTGCGGCAGCCCGGGAACCGAATCGCCAGAGTTCACGGGCGAGAGGGAATCGTCCATGCCGAGCGGAGAGAACACCTTCGTGTCTAGATACGCAGCGAACTCCATGCCGCTTACGTTCTCCACCAGCCATGCCAGGATCCAATAGTTCGCATTGCTATAGGAGTACCCCTCACCGGGATCGGACTGTAGCTGCCACTGGTGCACACGCTTGACGCCTTTTTCCAAGGTATCCGCCTTGGACACGATGGTCGGGTTGGATATTCCGGAAGTATGGCTAAGCAGATGGCGGATGGTGACTTGACCGACTCTTTGGTCGTTCATCTTCAGGTCGGGCAAATGCCGGACGATCGGATCGTCCAGTCCGAAAGCTCCTTCATCTATGAGCTGCAGTACGGCAAAGGCGGTAAATGATTTGGAGACGGAACCGATTCTTAGTAAGGAATGCTCCGTCAGGGGTTTTCCTTCGGAATCATGCCCATAGCCTTGCGCATGGACGATCCCGCCATCCTTGACGATAACAATCGAGGCGCCTGGCAGCCCGTTTCGATTCAAATAACGTTCAACATAGTCGTCCACTGCGCCCTTGTCGAGAACAGACGCGGCATGGGTTGACGGAGGAAAATACAGAAACGGGGCCAAAAGCGTTATTGTTGCTATTATTGCGATTAAAATCTTTTTCATTGCACATTCTCCTATACGATATGATGTTCTTTCATTCTAAACATCAGATCCTAATAGGATATTAACCAACATCTTAAGAAATCATTAATTCATCCTCTCAACCGATATCCCATACCCCATATAGTCTCAATATACTCGGCCTCCGGGTTTGCCTGCGCTAGCTTCTTTCTCAAGTTGCTCATATGTACCGTAATTGTGTTGTCATCACCCAAGTAGGCGTCTCCCCACACCGCTTCAAATAGATTCTGCTTTGTAAATACTTTCTTCGGATAAGACATGAGGAGTTCCAGCACCGTAAATTCCCTCGCAGTCAGCACCACACCGGAACCGTTAACCGTGACCGCCTTCGTATCGCTATCCAAATGAATGTCCTTGTACGTCAATTGACGGATCAGATCGGGTTCTGCTGCACGTCTATATCTGCGGAGATGGATGTCGAGTCTGGCCGCTACCTCTTCCACATCAAATGGCTTAGTAATGTAGTCGTCCGCTCCCATTCTTAGCACGGCGACTTTGGACTGCTGCTCGTTTTTGGCCGATATAATGATAACCGGCAGGCGGCGATCCGGACCCAACTTCCGAAGGATTTCTTCCCCGGCAAGACCGGGAAGCATCAGATCGAGCAATACCATGCTCCACTCCCGATCATTGGCCAAATACAACAATGCTTCTGTGCCGGAAAAAACCGGCTGCGGTACGTATCCGCTATTGGTTATGATTTCGCATAATAACTGGTTAATTTCATTATCATCTTCGATAACCAATATTTTTATAGTTCCATTCATAGCATACACTCCATTATTCAAGACTCTTTCCGATTGTTTCGAGATGTTCTCCATGAACGTGCCGAATACGTATGATTTCCCTTATCCGTCTGCCTAACATCAAATTGATATTAGTATTCTACGATTATATAGTTCGATCACTTTACTTGAGAATCCCCCCTTATATCTCTCTATTATGTAGGATAAACCATGCAGGACCTTAGAAACGAGAGACAAAGCGGAGTTGCCAAGGCGTCTCAACAGCACGCGGTGTGTAGTGCTTGCGAATATAATCGACAGCTTTATGATTTGGTAAGCCATCAATCACAGCGAGACAGGCTAATGCAGTACCCGTTCGTCCAATCCCTCCCCCGCAGGCGATTTCAACCCGTTCAACTTCAGAGCGAGTCCATGCTTCGCGAAGCGCGTCGGCGGCTGCAAGCTTGTTTTTTGGCAGCCAGAAGTCCGGCCAAGGAATCCAGCGGCTATCCCAGGCAACCGGCGCTGGTGGTCGCCCGAGCAGATAGAGTGCAAAAGTGGGCTCAAGACCTTGGGGAAGAGGATGCCTTAGTGCTCGGCCGCGGACAAGTCGACCTGAAGGAAGGCGCAGCACGCCTGGCGATTCGGGGTTCCAGGTATCATTCATAATGTCACTCTCCTAAGGTAAAATTTTTGAATCAGGATAACATCTTCTTTGCTTAAGGATTAATAAGTTACACGTTTAATCACAAAAATACTTTCGTCAAACAGTCCACTTGTAATTAGATGTGGCGGACGTTTGGAACGAATTTCTGGATCCGGATGTTGTTCAGAACCAAATGTAAACTCTACAGGCTGATTCCCTTTAATTTCTACAAAGACATCCAAACCTTGTTTTGGAATACCTGCTTGTTTGTAATAAAAAGTTTCCATTGATTTAGCTATGGTAAAGGTTTCTTCACCAACTTTTATTTTTTGAACGCGACCACCAGGTATGGACAGATACATGTTTTGCACATCGGTTCCACCTGTAAATCGAAAATGAATGATTTTATTTCCTTGTTTTGTCTCTCTATTTACTAGCTTTATTTGTGGCATTTGATAGTTTCGTACAGGTGCAATTCCTACCCATGCTTTTTTATCATAATTAAACGGTAAGATAGATTTAATATTGGATATATTCGTTGAAGCTATATATTTCTTCGTCCAATCATCTGGTGGCTGGGTTGTAACCCACTGTGCTTGTTTTTTATCCTGATCCACGACATAGAATAAGTTACTATCTATAGGTAGATCTGCGCTTGGGTTAGCCCTGAAAAAACTAATCGATAATATGATTACCGCGATTCCTAACAGGGTATAAGGCACCCATTGTCCTAATTGGATTAGCTGTTTACTTTGCATGAATAACAAAGCTAAGAGCCAAACCAAAAGTAACATGAGAAAAGGTACAAAACTAACCGGAAAAAAGGTAAACAGTAACTTAAGCAGTGGGACGAACAGTACTACTGGTAAGAAGGATGTAAGGGATAACATCCATGTATTGGTGCTTATTGTATCCATTTTATTCTTCCATACTCCCCACCCAAGCATCAATAGGGATACAAGTAATGGCCAAGTAAACAGATAGCTAGCACCTGGTAGAAATTGTGTTAACAAGATGAGAAATAGGACACCAAGAAAGATTGCGGACAAAGTCATTTCCCATTCATTTACCGAACGAAATTTCCTCCAGATCAGGAGACAGATTGAAGCAGTGATTAATAGAAATACCCACTGATAAAAAGAGCTGTCATATATTGCGCCACTAAATAAGGTCATTTTTTCAGCCCAAAAAGCGTTTACCCCCCTCCAAATCAGTACCGTTGCGAGGATCGAAGAAATGACAGCTAACAGGATTGCTAGCAAACTTATTCCTAACCCTTTGTAAGTGGCGCACTTTTTCTTGACTGCAAGGATCGTAACCATTGCATATAAAAGCAGAATCAGTCCTGTAAGGGGATAGACCCAATAATAGGAGTAGGAAATGACGACGCCAAAAAAGTTAAAATACACTGCATTCTCTTTCTTAATATCATGTAAATCCAATTGACCGAAGTGCCTAGCCATTGCTAAGGCGTTTCGCCCTTGGTGCTCTAACGAACGTATATCTAGGTGTTTGACATCATCAATTGGTGTATGGTATTCGGTCCATCCATCACCATACGCAAAATTCAGTCCGGGTATTTTATTTTCATTGGAAACCGTTAGGTCCGAGTCGTTTGGCATGATTTCAAATAGATTTCCTAGTAAGGATGAGGTAACGGGACGTGGGGCTGCTTTGGCAAATTCTTTTACCATCCAACCGTTTTCATCACTGGTTTGGAACATGATCGACGGACCACTTGTTCCTCTTGCCTCGAAATTAATGATGAGATCCATTTTTTGTTTATGCTTTGATTTCGTCCAAAATTCCTTTGCTCCCATTAGTCCTTGCTCTTCACCATCCGTAAACACAAAATAGATATCATTCTTTAAAGGAGGAGCTGATTTTAATACACGTATGGTTTCTAATAAAGCGGCTACTCCGCTTCCATCATCACTAGCTCCTGGTCCTTGTTGAACGGAGTCATAGTGTGCAGACATCATCATTGCATGATCACTTCCAGTACCTTCAAGTTTAACAAGGACGTTGTACATATCTCCGCCAGTTAACATTTTGGGGTACAGAGAAGCATGATTGGAATGCTCTATTTCTGGTTGTAGTCCCATTAATTTTAGTTGTTTTACAAGATAATTTCTTACTTTTTCATTTTCTACTGATCCGCTTGGATGAGCAGTCTTTGCTAAGTGATTTAAGTGTTGGACAGCTCGATCCGCGGAGAAATTTTTCGAGATATCCGTCTTCTTATCTGGACTTGGAGGAACAATGATATAAAGGCTGATAAAAGCAAACAAGAATATAAATGATATTGTCGTAAAAGCTTTAATATATTGGTTATTCGTCATAATTGATCCCTTCTTAATGTTATTGGCTTGCTTTGTACATGCAATTTACTATGAAGCAAACGATTAATTTTTGAATGTAATGCGCCTTCAGAAGGGAATTGCAGTTCCATGGTTGTAAATATCATATTGAATAAGATAAAAACAAACCAATGGTTTATCTTACAGTTACCTTACTTTACGGTAAGGTTGGTTGGTAATTTAGAAAAAAGTACGCTTTGTCGTCCCTTTGCCAATAAGGAAGTTTACATGGATAAATTTGATTTGTAGGATAAACTAATTGAAGATCCTATTTACGAACTGAGGAAATTGTGCAGATCGGCTGCTGATGTAAGTTTTGTCGAGGGAAATCTGACGTGGTTTGCGTTGAAGAAGTCTTCCGCAAAAATAAGAAGGTGTTACGCTTTCTGCTGTTACATTAAGTTAACCTGCCCGTAATAATAAAAAGCCGCAATTTTGGTCATAACCCTGTCAAGTAGACAGTACAAAAAAGACAAGATTTAAGCTGCGGCCGTTTCCCGGTATTCTACCGGGGAACGGTCGTTTAATTTTTTCTGGAATCGGTTCTGGTTATAGAACAGAATGTATTCACTCACTTGCTGTTCAACCTCAGCTTTGTTTGCTGCCTCATTCAAGTATATTTTCTCGCTCTTCAAATGAGAGAAGAAAGACTCGATACAGGCATTGTCCAGGCAATTTCCTCGCCTAGAGTGACTGCCTAGCATGCCGAGTTGTTTCAGTTTACGGTTAAATGGTTTTGACGTGTATTGAAATCCTTGATCTGAGTGTAGGATTACCCCACTCACATCCACGTGCTGACGGAGTCTATCCAGCGTTTCATGAACCAAAGCGAGGTCATTTCGTTCCGATAAATGCCAAGCTACAATCTCGTTATTGTATAAATCCTGAATCACAGACAGGTACACAAATTGTTCTCCAGCACGAATATAGGTAATATCTGTGACCAGTTTAGTTCGTGGCGTATCCGCCTTAAACTGGCGTTGAAGCCGATTCGGATTCACCACGGAAGCTTGTTTTCCAAAGAATCGACGCTTCTTCCGAATGACAGAACAGATTTCTAATTGTTTCATTAATCGATACACCTTTTTGTGGTTGACCCTAATGCCTTCCCTCCGTAAAGCTACCGTCATTCGAAGATAACCAAAGTAGGGATGAATGCGATGGATGGCAAGCAGATGGGATTCCAATTCATGCTGCTTTTGTCTACGTTCTTTTGCCGCTTGCAAGCTCTTTCTCCACTTGTAATAGCCTGAACGGGAAACCGCGGCTAACTTCAAGAGCCAAACAAGACGATGGCGTACTCGCAAGTCCTCTATGATCTGAAATCTAGCAGCTTTACTCGTCACTCCTTGTGTAGATTTGGATACTGCTTTTTTAAATATTCAATCTCCGCTCGCAAGTATGCCATCTCTTCTTCCATACTGGAAAACTTCGTTCTGGGGCGTCCCCGTTTGGATGTGGCAGGTTCTAGGCTCATTCCACGTTTCGTTTTCGCCGCCCATACTTGTACTTGAGATTTATTTTGAATACCTAAACGTTTTGCTACTTCACGAATACTCATATGTTCTTCATTGACCAGTCGGGCCGCCTCCAATTTTAATTCCAAGGAGTACCGTTGGTAAGTTTGTCCTTTTTTAGCCATGAAAAAATCCCCTTCGTTAGGCAAGATTAAGTCCATCTTAACAGATGTCTTTTTTCTCTTGTCTACTAAAAGGGGATAATACCATTTATGCGGCTTTTTATGTCTTTATGTTCTCCGAAATGAAATCAAGCTTTTCCGTAATCTTGTGTGATTTCTCTGCGGATGAGCACTAAGATGATTGCCAATCAATAACGGGCCTAGGACTGATCAGCTCAATACAATCTGAAATAAACAAGCGCGGGCTTCAGCCTTCGTACAAGTAATAATTGCCTGTCGAGGTATCGGTAATGACGAACGGATCTTGGATCCTTCCCATTCGAATGGATCGTGATAGCTACTGGGTGGATGGATGGATCAGCATGGATTTGAGAGGCACCATCGAATCCTGCGGAACGTAATAATTGAATTTATTGTCGCTGATCTGCCCAAGCAGCTGGCGGCGTATCGGATCGGCGTCCTTCAGCAGGCTCTCAGACGCCGAATGATAGTCGATTGGACGCATCCAGATCGGGCTGTAGCCGAGGAACAGCTGCCTTCTTGTGAATGCGGAACGATTCGGCGAACCAGCATGCCACAAGTTTTGGGCGAACACGAAGACGTCACCTGGTTTTCCGCACACTTGTACCTCCCCGTCAAGCTGCTGGCGCACATCCTTGTGATTCGGGTTGTACGGCTGCTTGTGACTGCCCGGAATCACTTTCGTATTGCCGCGATCCGGCTCCGACATATCGCTCAAAATATAGCAAACCTTAATATAATAGGTTGCTGTCAAGCCGTTAATGACAGGAAACTGCGGATGCGGACCGTCTTGATGCCAATCGATAAAGCTGTGCGTGGCCGTTTGGGCTTCGCTTGGATTCGGTTGTCTGATCGTGAGGTGGGAGATGTGAAGCTGAATGTTGTGGCCAAGCAAATTAACGATTAATGGAAGAATGGCAGGCTGATCGATTAATGCAGCGATCTCGGCATGGCGTTCTACGCTGTTATAAATATTATGTGAAAGCGCTTCTGGTTCCATCAAGACAATTTCGTCGATCGCGGCATTCAGCCGGCTCACCTGTTCCTGCGACAAAATATCTGGTATAACCAAATACCCCTGTTCATGAAATTGCTCCATTAATTTCGTTATTTCCAAATGGGCTGTCTTCATCCTTTATACCTCCTACTTGTATTTAATTTAATTATATTTGGGGAACCATCATGTTATAATGTAAGAAAAATTGATTTTCCTTGTATAAAATTTCAATCTTTTGAAAAGGTGTTGTCATGCAATGGAGTTCAGCCGATTTCTGGATCCCGATCTGCAATACCATGTCTACGTGAAGGATACCCCTCAATTTCAGAAAACGCATGATACGTATGATCATTGGGCGTTGTTCATCGTCGAAGAAGGCGCTTTCAATTACAGAATGGGCAGCCAAAGCGGAAGGGCGGTCAAGGATGACATCGTGTTATGCCCGCCCGATCTAACCTTCTACCGGCAAACGGATGGTTTATCGTTCCATCTCATGGGGTTTCAATGGATCAATTCCCTAGAGGAGCCGCCGCGAGCGGCGGACTTTCCGACTTTCGGCAAACTTCGGCTATTGAACAACAAACGCTTCCAATCCACCCTCTCTCAATTTCGCGAAGCCCAATACTTGCATGCAGGGATTGGTCATACGTACAAGAAACATCTTCTCAGGGATCTGCTCTATTTGCTTCAGATCGAGCAATCCGAGCAGCATACGATGACCTTGTTCAGCGAGGATCCGACCCTTGGGCGAGCCCTGCATCTGCTTCAGCAGCAAGCAGAATTCGGCCTATCGTTGAAGTCGGTCGCTGTGGAGCTTGGTCTAACCCAGGTTCAGCTGACAAGACTGTTTACACGCGAGTTCCGCATAACGCCAAGCGCCTACGCGACTAATCTTAGAATGGACAAGGTGAAGCAGCTCCTTGTTTACTCTTCGCTTACCCTTGCCCAAATCGCTGAGCACTGCGGATTTACCGACGAACATCATTTAAGCAAAAGCTTCAAAAAACTGTGCGGCGTCAATCCTTCGTCGTACCGAAAAACACATAGCGTATGATGAACAGGCCGACCTGCATCGAATGAGGTCGGCCTTTCGTTCCGGTTATTTAGCCCCCGTAACCGAGCGCCTTGAGCTGTTCCATTGCGCTGTCCACTAACGCTTTGTAGTTCATAGACGTTTCCAGCGTCTTGATAAAGTCATCGTATTCGGTCAATGGACGTTTATCGTAGATGAACTTCGCGATCTCCTCTTCCATGTACCGGTTCGCATCGGCTGGGTTATACCCTTCCGGATTGTCGATAAATCCGTTCAACGCTTCAATACGGGGTTGATCGTTCGCGAATTCGATTGCAGCCGATTGTGCGGCGAACTTCGCTTGCAAATACTCCATTTCCGGTCTGCCGGTGAATTGGTACAGCCAAGAATGGCCAACCTCGCCCGCTTTGTCCGTCATCAACGGCTTGCCGTCCTCAAGTGTGAAGTGCGTATCCTTCACCCCGAACTGCACGAGCAGCGAGCCTCCGTCCGGATTCGAAATATAGTTGAGCAGATCGAACACCCGCTGCAGCTTCTCCGGGTCTTTCTCAAGCGCTTTCGGAATGGCATACCTCCCAGGCGCCGCGCCGATATCCCATGAACCGTCGAATTGTCCTCCTGTACCCGAAGGAGCGGCGATTTGCAGCCATTCCGCATTCGGATTAACGGTTTTGATCTGTTCCACGAACTGCTCCTTCGTCATGTTCGGCCAATCGATATAGACGATGCCTGCCTGCCCTTTGATCGCCTTCTCTTGATGCTGCAATCCGCTATTGGCGAGCAGCTCCGGATCAACCGATCCGGATCCAATCATGTCCTTAATAAAGGCCAAAGCATCCTTCATTGCCGGTTCATGCAGCGAATTGACGACTTTGCCATCCTTCTCGTAGAAGTTGCCTGGCATTCCGACGCCGAAGGCTCCGAAAACGGTCGAGAATGCGCTCAACTTGCCCCCCGTTAGACCGAAGGTGTCCGGCTTGCCATTTCCATCCGGATCGTTCTTCGTGAACGCTTCCGCTACGGAAGCCAACTGTTCCACGGTGGTCGGCACTTCCAGCTTCAGCTTGTCGAGCCAATCCTTGCGGATCCATAAGGTGTTGTAAGGGATTTGCGGAGATTTGGAGATGCCATATACTTTCCCGTCGACCATCCCCTTCTTGACGCTGTCCTCCCCAATGAATGCTACCGTTTGCTCCAATTTATCCATATACGGCGTCAGATCGAGCAGCAGCCCTTGCTTGGAAAATTGAATTAGCTGCTGCCGGTCGACCATGAACAGGTCGGGAAAGTTCCCCGAGGACATCCGAACGTTTAGTTGATTGTTGTAATCGTCCGCTGCTGGATACACGGTCAAGTTCAGGTCGATATTCAGCGCCTTATCCAATTCCTGCTTAATCATGTCTTTATCGGGCGACGGAAGATTGTTCCCCGTCTCGATAATGTCGAGCTTAACCGGTTTGCCGCTAGGCTGTTCCGTCGTTTCCGCTCCGGGCTTGGCTGTAGCGCCCGTTTGGTTCCCCGGATTATCGCTGCTGTTCCCCCCCGAACAAGCCGTAAGCATGGCCCCCACTAATGAAACGGCTACTAGCAAAGTCCCTAATTTCTTCATGATCTTAACCCCTCTCTGAATGGTTTCATCGGTTAACCTTTAATCGAACCAAGCAGCATCCCTTTTGTAAAATGCTTTTGAAGAAACGGATAGATCACGATGACCGGCAAGCTCGCAATCATGACGGATGCCATCTGCATCGTCTGCGTCGGCATCATATTTTCCGCGTTCTCCAGCGGCTGCTGGCTTTGCATCAGAATTTCACGGACGACGACCTGCAGCGGATACAGCGTGCGATCGGTCACATAAAAAATCGCTTGAAAAAACTCGTTCCAATGGCCGACCAGGTAAAACAATCCAACCGTCAGCAATACAGGAAGGGAAAGCGGCGTAACGATTTGCAGCAGGATGCGGAACTCTTTCGCTCCATCCATTCGGGCCGACTCGAACAGCTCCTCCGGCAGCCCTTCAAAAAAGCTTTTCATAATAAGAACGTTAAAGCTCCAGACTGCATTTGGCAAAATCATCGCCCAGATAGAATCGAGCAGCCCCATTGACTTAACGACCAGATAGGTCGGAATAAGTCCTCCACTGAACAACAAGGTGAACACGATCATGAGCAGAAAAAAGTTTCTTCCCGGCAAATTCCGGCGGCTGAGCGGGTACGCCATCAGTCCGGTCAAGACGAGATTGACCGCTGTTCCGATCACCGTAATGAGGACGGTTATTTGGAACGCCTTCGGAATATTGGACTCCGTCAGCAGCGTGCGGTAAGCGGAAAACGTAATTTCTTTCGGGAACAATATGAATCCGCCGTTGCGCAGTACTTCTCCGAACGGAGTGATGGATACGGATACGACATAAAGGATCGGCAGAATGGCGACAAGTCCGCATATTCCGAGAATGACGTATATGATAGCGTTAAAAATTTTATCATCGAGGCCTCTTACCATATGCCCTCACCCCATTTCTTCGCCACACGGTTGGCACCTAGCACAAGGATGAGTCCGATGACCGATTTGAACAATCCGACTGCCGACGCCAAACTGAAATTAAGCTGCTGCAGACCGGTTCGGTAAACCCATGTGTCGATGATGTCCGCAACCGGGTATACCTGAATATTGTACAGAATGTAAATTTGATCAAAGCCTGCGTCAAGCAGATGGCCAAGCTTCAGAACGAACAGCAGGACGATAATGCTTCTAATGCCAGGAAGCGTAATATGCCAGATCATTCGCATTCGGCTCGCACCATCCACCTTCGCCGCCTCGTAAAGCGTCGGATCGATGCCCGCCATCGCGGCTAAATAGATAATCGCACCCCAGCCGAGATTTTGCCATACCTCCGATCCAACCAGTATGCTGCGGAAATATTCCGTCGAGGTCAGAAACGGGATCGAGCTTCCCCCCGCTTCCACAATCCAGCGGTTGATGAGACCACCGTTCTGGGAGAAGAGCGTCAAAAGAATACCGAAAATAATGACCCAAGACAAGAAGTGCGGCATGTAGGTCAGCGTTTGTACAATTGACTTCAGCCAGCGAACGCGGCATTCGTTCAGCAGTATGGCCAGCATGATCGGCGGCAGCGTCCCCCATAACAGCTTGTAGAGGCTGATCAACAGCGTATTGGTTAGCAGCTGGCTGAAGTAAGGCGACTCGTAAAAGCTCTGAAAATGCTTATACCACGGATCAACCCACGAGCTGCCCGTTATGCCGTCCAGGATCGCAAAATCTTTGAAAGCGATAATGACTCCGTACATCGGGAAGTACCGAAATATGACAAAATAAATAATGCCGGGCAGCAGCATGACGTAAAAGGCTTTAAACCGCCAGGCTAACTTTAAAAACATGAGCAGCCTTGTCCGCGGAGATAACCGTATCCGAGGGGCTGGCGTTAGGCTATGATTGGCTTCCATCGTATCCCTCCCTAGTTTGAATGCGCTTCCAATTAAGGTAAGTATAAAGGTCCTGGCGTCTCCTCGATATACACAAAAACGTAAAAAATGTAAGCATTTCCTTCATCATCATTAACATCGAATATGGATCCATCTGCATCAATATCAACGATAAATGAGTAAAGGCTGTCACGAATGGTCTGAAGAAACCACGTGACAGCCTTGGTATCGTTATTGGTTAACGCCAAATACCTAATCGTTCGTCGCTTTCCGTCAGGACGGGCATATCGACGCGGACAACAGTACCTGCCCCTTCCGCGCTTCCGATCCGCAAGCCGTACGACTCACCGTGATGGATCCGAATCCGCTCATGTACGTTCCGCAGCCCGATGCCCGTAAACCGGTACATGGAGCCCTGCCCACCGTCCTGATTTTCCAACAGCAGCCTCCTCCGCTTCTCCTGCCTGATGCCTATCCCGTTATCGCGCACATAGAGTCTCAGAATCCCCTTCCTCAGCCCGCCATTCACGACGATAAGCCCGCCGTGATTCGGCGTTAGTCCATGGAAGAGTGCATTTTCTACGAGCGGCTGCAGCGTAAGCTTAAGTATGCGATACTGCAGAAGGTCAGGATTGATATCAATCCTAAACTGATATTGTTCCCCAAAGCGCACCTGCTGAATATGCATGTACATTCGCAGCCCTTCCAGCTCCTCCTCAAGGGATACGTATTCTGATTGCTTGTCGAAGCTGAAGCTTAACAGCTTGACCAGTGAACGAATCGTATCGCGCAGCTCGTCGATGCGCTGCTGCTTTGCCAAGCTGCTTATGCAGGCAAGGGTATTATACAGAAAATGGGGCGCAATCTGGCTTCGCAGCATCTTCAGCTCGTATTCCTTCTTCTGCTCCTCCGCATGTTTCGTCTTTTGGAGCAGGCTCTGAATCCTCTCGAGCATGGCATTGTAGCTCTGCGTTAGCCTGCCGATTTCGTCCATTCTCGTAACAGGCAGCTTCGCCACAACCTCAAAGTTGTTAAGACGGTCCATCTTCTCGACAAATCGGCGAATCGGATGTGTGAACGATCGGCTGAGCAGATACGCACTGATCAGAAGCATAATGATCCATACGATACTCGCGGTCCGGTAGTTGTTGTTCAGCCTCTGAAGGTCCTGATAGAAATAATCCTCTTCGATGAACGCCGCAAGCGACCAACCTAGACGGTTTTTGGTCGACTTCACGGCAACGAGCGGATTCAAGGAATCCCCATCCCCTTCTATGCCGCTTACGCCGACTTTGAGCAAGGCGAGCTGCCCGCGAAAGCTCTCCTCCAGCTTCGGCGGATACGAGGCGGCTTGGAAGGGGAGCAGCTTATCGCGGGAATCCAGCCGATTAATGACGCTGCCTTCCTTCGTGAACAGTATATAAGATTGATAGATCATCGGCGCAATACGCTCCGTGAGCAAATCGAGATTAAGTTCGGCGACTACGACACCCTTCACCTTTTTGCCAGCATCCGCAATAGGCAGTACGTAAGCAAGCGTTCGCCCCGACATTGGCGAATCATAAGGTTCGCTCACGTTAATGGCCCCGTAGTTAATAAGCGCCAGCTCATAGAGTTGATTCAGATTTGGATTGCCGATGATGTCATAAACGACCTGTGAGCTTGCAAATACTTGGCCGTCAGCTCGAATCATGTACAAAGTTCTGGCGATGGAGTTGTTAATTCCCGCAAACTTGCGAAGCGTCTCGACGGCTGCCACCTCATTCCCTTCCTCCAGCAAATCGGCGCGGGTCGAGAGTAGCAGCAGCATATTTTCCACATTGTCCAAACTTGCATCGATATATTGATTCGTCCGGCTGACGAGCAGCTCTGCATCGCGAATGACTTGATTCTGAAGCAGACTTTCAGCCTCGTTGAGGTTTCGCCATGCAAGCACTTGAACGAGCAGCAGCGTCACGATGAACAAATAAATAAACTGCTTGGTAGCGAGACCAAGGCTGGCATACCAATGAAACAGTTTCGTCATTATCCCCCTTCTTTCGCGCCCGTTCTCACGCTCCCGTGCTATCAGCCATTCCGTTTATAGTCCGTCGGCGATACCCCGGTCCAATTTCGAAACGTAACGGTAAAATAGCGGTAGCTCGGAATGCCGACCTCTTCCGCGACCTCATATACCTTCTTATTCGAATGCCTAAGAAGCTCAATCGCCTTCTCCATACGAAGACGGGTTATATACTGATTGACCGTACTCCCCGTTTCCTCGCGAAACAATTTGCTGATATAATGTGGGCTCAGCCCTACCTGCTCTGCGATAATGGGCAGCGAAATCGGCTCCTTGAGATGGTCTTTGATCCATTGCACGGCCAAACGAATCTCAAAGCGCGAACGCGACTTCCCTAGCTCGGCAGCTTCCATATCCTCAACAATATTGGCGATCATCTCAGCTAACGTTCCTGCGTCCATTAAAATCCCCATTCGGGCTGCGCTTAACTCAGCGCCCTCTTGCTGCCTGTGCCAATCAACCTGCCAATGGAGTATCCGTTCCTTCAGTTGACTTGGCTTCACTCGCTCTGCGATGCACCAATCCCTGAACTCGCCAAGCAAGCATTCCTTTAAGCTCGCAGGAGACAATGATGCTTTTCTAAGCATCTCGTTTAATTCCTTCGTTTTCTTTTCCGTCAGATCCGTTAGAGGCAACGAATGCTGCGCGTACACAGCGCTTTCCTCGGGACATCGGTCGTAAAACAGCGCAACTTTCCACTCGTTTGAATAGGCGAGCGCCGATGCAATTTCTTCCTTCGATGTGAGCGGTTGGCTAAATAGGGCAGATACTGTCGCGCAGTGCTCCTGCTTGGTCTCTTTCCGATTCAATAGCTCCGTCAAGTGTTGAACGAACGTGCGGAGTGACTCAAGAACAGCATCGGTAGGAGTTCTGCCTTCAAGCAGAACAAAATATTCCCGCTCCCGTACCGTCAGCCAAGTCAGCCAGTTTGGATCCCTTTTTTCCTCCTCGGTCAGCCTCTGTTGAACCGTGTCCTTCACAGGCAAATAGCCTAATGGAGGAATGTCTAGCTGAAGTCGTACCAGTCGAATTGGACGATCTACGCTTAGCGTCATCGATTGCCAATCGGAGCCGGTTGGCTCTTGCCCGTGAAGAAGCTTGCCGAATAAGGCGGCTTGCAGCTGCCTCTGTTCCCTTCTCGCATGCTCGTGCACCATGCGCTCCTTGACGACCGCAGCTCTCGCTTTGTCCATCGCCTGTTTAAGCTCTTCTTCCTCCAATGACACCTTCAAGATATACTCAAGCGCTCCAAGACGGAGCGCTTCTTGTACGTAATGAAAATCGCTGTGACAGGTTAACAATATGATCTGAACGTTCGGGTGCCGCTTCCGGAGTTCACGTATGAGAGCAATGCCGTCCATAACCGGCATCGTAATATCCGTTATCACGACATCTGGCGTGCGCTCAGCACATAGCTGCATCGCTTCCGACCCGTTGCTCGCTTCCCCTATCCATTCGGCTCCGCACGCCTCCCATGGAAAGATCCGAAGCTCTTGGCGCAGAGGAATTTCATCTTCGACGATCAATACGCCAAGCGGCTTTATGACCATGATATCCTCTCCTTTAGCTCAAAATGAAAGCGCTGTCATTTTGTTTATTCCATTATAGAGCATAGACTCTTATTTCGGCAACCTCCGCGCGTGGTCCTCCGTTCGTTTCGTCGATCCATAGTCTAATCGTATGCGACGAGATGGAACGGCTGAGCTTATGCACTTTTTTGCGCTTATGGTTGTGCTTCTCTTCAGCCAGTGTGACCCATTCCTCACCGATGAGCGCTTCTATCCGATAAGCTCGGACGAGCTCGGGAATCGCTTCGAAAGCGGTGCGGTGATGGTGCAAATTTATTAAGTCTTCATTAACATCGTCGTTAAAGGTGACGTGGATCTCGGCGATCGATTGCACTTCAGCCCACTCCAGCTGCAGCCATTCCGGTTTGCCTGGAGACATCGGCTCGGACATCCATAAATGCGGACCGGCGAACGGCCGAATATACCCGTCCGTCACCGCTGCGGCAGCGTACGCTTCCGTATTTGGCGTAACCTGCAGACATAGCGGCTTGCGGTTCCAACGGCGCATGCTCCACTGTACGACCGGCTGATCCGGCTGACGATCCTCTAAAAGAGTCGAGACGATCGGCTTTGGCCCTTTCTCAAAGCACAGCACGCCGGTCATCGGAGAATCCGATCCGTGAAGATGAATCGCTTCGTTTGCTTTAATAATAAGGAATGCATTGCAGGGTGCATTGGGCTGCCAAACTAAGTCCAGCTTAGCCCACTGCCTGGTACCTTCGGCTACTGACACCGATGCTTCAGCCACCATCTGCTTTGGCACGTAATTTTCACCTTTTTCCGTATGCCACAGCTCCACTTCAAGAGTAGCAGCCTTTGCCGCATCGATCAGCAGCGCCACTGATTCAAGCGAGGGATTCACGGGAAACAGGATGCCCAGTTCTTTGTCCAACGGGTGTGTATAGGTTGAGTCCGTCAGCGACACTTTGGTCATTGTGCTGGATGCCGTAATTCGGGCCGATTTGGCGAGATCGTAAGGGTCGTCTGCCGCGATCCCGATAATCGAAGCATCCTGCCTGAGCATCGTCTGCTGCAGGTCGTTCATATGTTCACGGTGCAACACACTCGGCGATATCCCTTTCTGCACGCACAGTGCGGCACCGCTTCCGGCTGCTTCGCCGATGACGGCACAGGTTGCCATTACCCTCGTCGTACCGAATGCGACGTGAGTTGCGCTGATATCGCGGCCTGCGAACATCAGATTGGTGACGTTGCTGGAGTACAGACATCGAAATGGAATATGATAGATGCCGTCCGAAAATAAATGCTTTGAACCGCTCTCTGTCGAATACATGCCTTGCGGCGGATGAAGATCTATCGACCAGCCTCCGAAGGCGATGCGATCGGTGAAGGGCACCTGCTCGATAATATCGTTTTGGTTCAACATATAATCTCCTGTGAATCGGCGATACTCCCGTTTGCCAGGGAGCGACCCGACCCATTCCAGCGTCATGCAATCGGCATCGAAATTGCCGGAGTTTTTGATATAATCCCATACCCCGTAAATGACCGACCAGAGCTCATCGCGTATTCGTTCATTATCATGCACCGTATCCAGCTCGCCGCCCCATTCGATCCACCAATAGTGGCAGCCTGAGTCGCCGCTGCGAATGACCCGCTTCATCGGGATCGCCGTTTGCGTAATGTCCTTCGCAAAGCTCGGCGGAATGTACTTGACCGGCCGATCGGCTTCCTTCGTATAGAACAGGAGCGTGCTGCCAAGCGTAATATCGTCCGCCGTCTCAGGTGCCCAGTCCTCGTTGTATTCCTCTGCGGCCTCGCGGCCGATCCGATATTTAGCGCCTGCCAGAAAACCCGCAAGGCCATCTCCTGTACAATCTATGTACATATCGCTTTCAAACCGGATTTTCCGCTCGGAGCCCATCATCCAGCCCGTGACCGACTTCATGATGCGCTCCTCCTCCGTGCCCTCCGCTTCGACCTCGTGCACATCCGTATTGAGAAACAAGGCAATGTTCGGCTCTGCTCGGACCGTCTCGAGTACGACGAGATCCCATAAATACGGATTTCCATCCGGGTTCCGGAATTGATTCTCGACGAACATTTCTCCCATGATGCCGGTTTCTCTCGCGTAACGCTGCGTACCATGCGCCGTAGCACCGCATACCCACACCCGTACCTCGCTGCTAGAATTGCCTCCGAGTACGGGTCTGTTGTTCACGAGCGACACGGTTTGGCCAAGACGTGCCGCTGCAACGGCAGCGCATACGCCGGCCAGGCCTCCGCCAATAACGGTAATGTCGGATTTTACTAATTCAAACTTCAATCGAATCCCCCCATGCTTAGAATTACTATCATCTTAATCGAGGGGGTCGTTATTTAACATGCACTGCGCTATCATATTGGCATATACTTTATTTCATTCAGGAGGCGGATTGCCGTGATGATGTTAAATCGAAGCCCCATCCTATATCCTAGTCTAATGCATCATGTCTTTTGGAATCATAAGAAGCAATTTCAATACAGCGTGGACACCTACGGACATTGGGTTCTATTTGCGGTGGAGGGCGGCAGCTTCCGTTATGGGATCGGCGATAGCGAAGGTACGGCGCAGATGGGCGACGTCATCGTTTGTCCGCCGGGCATCGATTTTCATCGCGACGTTATCCATGCGCCGTCCTTTCATTTCATCGGATTTTCGTTAGGCTTTATATCGGGAGAGGCGGTTGAAGGGCAAGAGGCAGTGCAGGACGTCCACCATCGTTTAGCGGCTTCTGCCTACAAGCCCGCCGTCGCGCATAAGGAGAGGTTTGCCGATAATTTGAGATATTTCAAGAGGCAGGACGAAGCTGCCGCGGAGATCGATCAGCGGAGCTATTGGCAAAACCATGCGCTGAACGATATTTGGCTCTTTTGTTTGCAGTCGATAGCGGTCGGTGTGGTTGGCGAAGACAAAAAACCTGCCGATCCTCTGATGGAACAAGCACGGCTCTATATCCAGCAGAACGCCTATAAGGACATGAGCTTACTAATGCTTGCGGACGAGCTGGGCATCAGTCCCGTTCAGCTCACCCGCAGATTCAACCGAAGTGTGGGGATGACTCCTTCACGCTATTTAAGCCATATTAGGCTGGAGCAAGCAAAGTCCTTGCTCGTCGATACCCATCTGAATTTAGAGCAGATCGCATTAGCTTGCGGCTTCAACAATGGGTTCTACCTCAGCCGCGTGTTCACGAAGCTGATGAAAGTCAGTCCTTCCGCTTACCGGAAAACGAACCGGGTCTAATGCCTGTAACAATCCCCTCTATTCAATAGTAGGAAGCGATAAGACAAATACACTCCTTGTTCCGAGCTTTCCCTGATCGTTAGCTGCCTGCCTTGAGCTTTATGGCAGCCCTGAGGAAATTATACAGCCTAGATCGCATATCCGCCTCCGCTATTACGGTTAACAAATGCAGGTCTTTTTCTTGCTGCCGATTCGGCCCATCGCCTCGATCTTGCCGATATATTCCGTTGCAAGCGGCACTTTGCATGCAGTATTGCCGACATCCACATGCACTTTGCCGACCGACTCTGCGACTGCCTTCGCTTCCTGCGTTAACGCCTCAACGTATGCGCCGACCGAAATAAGGAAAGTATTCATTACATATCGGACCCAGTTGCGCTCGCCGTGGATGGTGTCGCGCACTCTTGTGAGAAAACTGCGTATCTCCTCCATGTCGAGCACTTCGTCTGGCGCAATCGATACATAATTGGCATATGTGCTCCATCCGCTTACAGCGATTAGTTCCTCCAGCGAATCTATCCACTCCAACGCCAGGTCATGCGCAAAAGGACTTTCTGCCGCTACTCTCGCTACCGTATACTCGGCAGGCGAATGCCAATTGGCTCCCGCCACCCAATGCTGCAATTGTTCTTTGGTAATCGTCTTCGGATTGACGCTAAGTCCCGCTAGATACATCGCATCGTAGTTGCCGGATTCATACAGCTGCAAAGCGAGAGCTTGGTCTTTTTTCACATGCTTAACGAGCTTCTTCATGTCCCCGATTTTGACGCCAAAGAACGGCTCTTTCGCACCATGGCGATTATAAGTGTTTTTCGTCTGCTCACTGCCCATTCCAGCCAATGCCTGCATGATTTCTTCATAGGTCATCAATTATTCACGCTCCTTAACATATATACCTTGAGTGGTTCGTTGTCATCATTGTGACTTCTACGATCCTGGAACTCTCCATACATCCCCCCTTGTTTCTTCAGAAAGTATAATATAACCCCCAGTTTTTTTCACTTTTATTACATAATTGATCAAGGGTGTTTTTTTATGGTGATCAAGAATGCTTATGAATAACTTAACCTGCCGGTTAACTTAATGAATTAGAGCAGAGAAAAGTAGTTGATTTTTATCTAATCGGTAATCGGAACATGTTCTTGTCCTTTTCGGCAATCGGGATAAGAGCTTGAGCCAATAAAACAAAAAAGCCACTAAATTAGCGACTTTCAATGGGATTATGTTCATGTCCCCCGACAAGTTAATTGAACGATCATATCACTTTTCTGCTAATAGCTTTATTTTGTCTAAGTTATCAACAATGTGGTTTAACTTAGTCATTGATAAAATGTTTCATTCGTATAGGAATATATATTCTGTTGCTAACCAAAAACCTCCAACCCTTATTGCAAGTGGTGGAGGTCTTAACGAATGCAACGAATTAACATTGTGTTTCATTCCATTAGATCACTTTTCTAAAATGGTGATTAATCCTTAACATCAATGCATAATGTAATGATCCAGAAACGTATTTCGAAACTTCCCTATTGGATCGTATCGAAGTAGCAGCTGACGGAAATCCGCTAACCGCTCATACCGAGCTTGTATCATTTCCGACTCCATCGTAAACAGCTTCGCCCAATGCGGGCGTGCTGCAAACGGTTCGAGTTCACGTTCTATAAGCGGAAGTAATTGGCGCACGCGCTCCCAATCCGGCTTCCATGTAAAATGCAACCCAACACTGTCTTGCCGGTAGCATGGGCTCATCCAGAAGGTATCCGATGCAATTGTTCGAACCTCGGAGATAAAGAGCAGAGGCGCAATTCTATCACGCAGTTTGCCTAGCGCACGCATTGCCTCGACCGCATGCCGCCTCGGAACAAAATATTCACTTTGCAGTTCGTTGCCCGCGCTGGGGGTAAATTCCATGCGGAAATGAGGCAACCGTTCATACCATGGTCCAGGATCGCCCATCTGCTCGCTGCAGTTCACCACAGATTGGCCAAGTACCATATGCCGTTTTTCCGGAGCTGGTAAAGCCCCGAAGAAATCGGGAGATGTCTCATCTTCCCCGTTTATTCCCACCTTTCGTTTTACCCACACTTGATTGAATATGGGCTCTGCCCAGTCCGTAAACAAGCTGACACTGTATGCGGAAGATAAGATTTCGTCTATGCCATGATCCAGTGCAGAAAAAGGAAGACGATCATATACGGTCTGACTTACCTGAAACGAAGGTACTAAATCCAATTTAAGCTTTGTGACGACTCCCAGTCCGCCGAGTCCGACAACCGCCCCATCGAACTCGGGGTCTGTCCCGCGCGTGAGCACCGTAACTTCTCCGTCCGATTTCATTAGCTCGATAGCACGTACAGAAGACGCCAGGCTTGCATTCAGATCGCCCGAGCCGTGCGTGGCTGTTGCCACGGCGCCAGCCACGCTTATGTGCGGCAGCGATGCTAAATTATGCAGCGCATAGCCATGATCATTTAGATAGCGGCACAGATCGCCATACCGAATACCACCCTCGACGGTTACGGTACTCTGTACACGGTCGAGATCGATTACCCGATTCATCTTTCGAAGCGAAAGATGGCTGCCCCCGGTATCGGCAATCCCGTTAAAAGAGTGACACGAGCCAAGCACGCGTATGCTTGTGCGGCTAACTACTAGGTCCTTAACTTCTTCTAGACTTTTAGGCTCAAGCAACTCCATCGAACGATAGCGATAATTCCCGGCCCAGTTCAGTTTATCTTCCATATGAACGCTCCTATTTAATATGCTGGTTTTTGTCCTGAATCTATTTGATCATTGGTTAACCTGAATATCCAAGTACTCCTCAATTTTGTCAAAGTGAATCGGTAATCATAAACTTTAATAAACACAGCCTATCGCACCTTTGTGTTGATTCACCAGTAATAAACAGGTAAATCAACTTAAAACTAGGTATTCGGCATGACGACGCGCTTTCCTGCCCGTTAGCTTAATGAAATTGCATGGAAACGTACGTAGTTAGATGCTTATCTAATCGGTAACCGGACTATGTTCTTGTCCTTTACGGCAATGGGTACAAGTTCTTGTCCTCGGCTCGGGACAAGAACTTGTACCGATAAAACAAAAAAGCCGCTAAGATAGCGACTTTCAATGGGAGCTAATCTTGTCCCTCGACAAAATAGCAATTTCTCTTGGTTGTCGGGTATGCTAACTTTCTATTCCCACTGATATCATCTCAAAATTTCACATCTTAATTTGGGATATTCCTAAAGTCAGCTCTACCCACCCCGACGGCATGCCGGCTATGGCTTTTGGATCATATGTTTTTCCTTGTACTCCTGCGGTGAACAGCCGGTAGCCTTTTTAAAGAAACGAGTAAAGGAGGATGCGGTTTCGTAGCCCACACGGCGGGCAACTTCACCGATTCGGAGATTCTCGTTTTTAAGTAAATGCTTGGCCTGCATCAGACGGGTGAAGTCAATAAACTCCGTCAAATTGTTTCCGGTTTCCTGTTTGTAGATGCGGGATAAATATGACGGATTCAAATATACTTGTTCGGCCAATCGTACCAACGACAGGTCTTCATCCAAATGATTGCGAATGTATTCCTGTAAAAAATCGATGATATGATCCGCTCGTTTTTTCTGTTCTACTTTTTGCATGTCGAACAACACAGACGATAACTCCGTCAAAAATAAGGAAGCTTCGCTCCAGGTGTCAAAAAAATCGATCCGCATCAGTCTGTTTTGACCCACCTGAGCTTCAATCTTCTCATTAAGTGCCCATCGATTGATATAGGACATCAAATACAGGGACACGGTGTAATAAATTTCCTGGGCAAAGGCATTATTTTTCGTGCGAACGTCTCTGATAGGACCAAGAAGCAGCTCCAAAGCTTCAAAATACTTGCTCCTTTGTCCTGCCTCCAGATATTGCTCGATAAGCGAAAGATCGTTGGACTTAAGCACCCGCGCAAGCCTTGCTCCTTCGGGATCCTCTTCCTTCAAACCCTGAACATTGCCTGCCTCATCGGATTCATCATGAACCACATCATCGATAAGAAGAACTGTATTTTCGAGTCCGATCCGGTAATTGAGCAAGTGGTGGAGCGAGTGATACTTATTGGAAACCGATTCCCACCCATCCGCTTGGCTGCCGATCGTAAAGCTGATCGGAATTCCGATATTTTCTTGGCATGCTGACTGGATGACCTCCAATATTCCTTTAAGAAACGATACTGTTTTATTGAACGTCTGCTGGATCGTTTCCTCATTCACAGTACCGGTAGCGGACAACGACTCCTTAGGCTGAATAAAAATCACAAATCTGTGGCTGTCATCGAGCACAATCATAAAATTCACACGGGTGGCTAAATACCTCTGCATGATTTGACGTACGGCATAGATTTGCTGCATCTTCTGCATATAACCGGTTGAGTCAGAGAATTTATCTATCTTGCCCACGACCAGGGCAACCGGCCACTGAACATTCAGCGGGATCGACATTTCTTCAAACTGTGCTTGATTGGCCAGTATTCCACGATTACCTTTTAACATGTCTAGAAGATAATCTTCTTGAAACAAATTAAGCGCGATGTTAATTTGCTCTTTGGCCTCCCGGATCAGATCTTCCGTTTTGATTTCCTGGCGGATTTTTGATACGGTCTCTTCAACCACTTGAATCACTTTGTCGATATTTTCGGTCTTTAAGATATAGCTGACATCCTGATACTGAATCGCTTTGTATACATATCTGAATTCACTGTGCCCTGTTAAAAAAATTACTCTGCACTGAGGCCAGCTTCGATAAATCTCCTCCATGAGCTGCAGACCGTCGATATGGGGCATATCGATATCGGTCAACACGATATCAATTCTTGTGCGGTTGAGCCACTCGATGGCTTCTTCTCCACCGTAGGCTTTATAGACATCGAGATCCAAATGATCAAATCCTCGAAAAATTTCATAAAGATGATTCACTATGATCTCTTCGTTATCGACAATCAGCAGTCTGTACATTTCTTACACACTCGCTTTCGGGTCAAGTTGCAGCGTCACCTTCAAGCCGCCCATCGCGCTTCGTTCCAAAATCAGGCCGTGTTCGTCACCATATATCAACCGAATCCGGCGATGAATGTTAATCAGTCCTGAGGTCTCGATATTGGACGTATCGTAAAGGAGCTTTTGGAGTGCGGATAATTTGGACTCCGACAGATCCGTTCCGTTGTCCTCTACGATAATACGCAATCCGCGGTCGTCCTGCTGAAAGCGGATTGTGATCAAGCCTTTGACCTTGGTTTGCTCCACAGCATATTTGAATGCATTTTCAAGAATCGGTTGAAGAATCAATCTAGGCACCTGTATTTCCTTAACCTCATCCGGAAGATCTTCAAATTGGATCGTCAACCGGCTTGGAAATCGCATGAACTGAATCTCGCTATAGGTCCGTGCGTGCTCCATTTCCTCACGCAGCGGCAAAAAATCCGAAGCATTTCTTGTAATAAACTGAAAATAATCACCTAGCAGCTTAGTAAAGGGGATTAAATTATCGTCCCCTAGTTTAGCCATCGTGTTAATCAAAAACAAACTGTTATATAAAAAATGCGGACTAATTTGCGATTGCAACTGCTTTAGCTCCGCTCTCTGGTTTAGAATTTTCTGCTTGTATACCTGCTCTATTAAAGCAGATACGTTCTGTACCATCGAATTAAAGCCTTGATAAAGATAACCGAACTCGTTTTTGCTGTTTACGTGGATCGAGACGTTAAAATTTCCGCTCTCGACGTGTCGGAACGATCCGACAAGCTTACGCATGGGCTTGTGAATTAAGTTATAGGTGTAGATGGAGTAAAACAACATAATCAATGCGCCTGCACCGGTGAATACCCACAGCCAGATATAAAAATCCCGCAGCGGCACAAAGATGAGCTCTTGAGGAATATAACGCAGTAAGAGGATATTCAAATAATCCGATTTGACAGACACCACATACATTTTCTGACCGTTTATGTTGCTGTATGTGACGTTCCCGCTCTTAAGTTCATGGTAGTTTCCCACCAAATCTTGTAAGCGTACATTTGCATCGTTGCCTTTGCCGCTAATGACGATATCGTGTGTGAGATCAATTAAAAAGGATCCGCTGTTGTCGTAGGTATGAAACTGGCCCAACGCCTCTTGAAACGCAGCCATATCCAGTTCAATCTCGATCATATACTTTTGAGGCAAGCCGGCATTACCGGCATGAAGAGTGGTTATGTAAAGATTATTCTTGTATTGCACCAGCTGCGCGCCAGTTTCCCCCGCCGGAACGCGAATCTGATCCAATTTGTCCATATCGATCGGGCTTACGGTAGCGGTGGAGGAAATGGTTTTTTGAATCGGCAAGATGTGTGCGCTTACATTCGAGGTGTAGGAACTGCTGTTATGAATAGTGACGAGACGCTGATGGAGCTTTCGCATGCTTTCCATGATTTCATACTCGTCCATGATGGAATACCGTACCGCGAGTTTGCCCAGGTATTCATCAGTCAAGCTTTCGTGCTGCAAAATTTTAATGCGTTCGATCTCCTCCTCCAGGCTTGTAAGGTAAAACGAAACCTGTGCAGTCGAAGAATTAATAATTTCATTTTTTACGGTGTTCAGGCTCCAATTGTACATATAGATGCCCAAGAAAATAATTAGGACGATCGCCAATAAGAAGGACGCGATCAATCGTGTGAAAATGCTGTTCTTGATCTGTCCTCCCTCCCTTATTCACGATTATTATTGCGGGAAACGAGGTAATGCCTTTCGTGTTTATCCCTTCACGCTCCCGAGTACAATTCCTTTGACAAAGAAACGCTGCAGGAACGGATACACACAGATGATCGGCAGAGCTCCAAGGAAAATCTGGGCCGAACGCAGCGTCTTATCCGAAATGTCCGCCATAAGCTTGGCCTCTTCCGGCGTCATCGTGGCTAACGAGCGCTGAACGACGATCGTCTGAATGTAGCTCTGGATCGGGTAATGGCTGGGATCGTTCATATAGATTAACCCATCGAACCAGCTGTTCCAGTGCGTGACCAGTGAAAATAGCAGAATGGTCGCAAGAGCCGGTAAGGATACCGGAACGTAAATCTGCCACAGCGTTCGCCAATGTCCGGCACCATCGATAAACGCGGCCTCACTCAGTTCCTTTGGCACTGCTCGAAAAAAATTCAACAGCAAAATGACACTGAATACAGGAATCGCAGTTGGGAAGACCAGCGCCCAGATCGTGTCGATCAACCCGAGCTGTTTGACAACCATATACGTCGGAATTAATCCAGCCCCAAATATCATTGTAATAAAAAAGGCCCATGAATAAAAGGTGCGCAGCCGGAATTCTCCCTTTTCTTTCGAAAGCGGATATGCGACTGTAGCGATCAATACGAGATTCAGCGTCCCTCCCAATGCGATGCGCTCCAGGGAAACGAGCATCGATTGCCAAAAGGCTGAACGATGTGCGACAAATTCATAGGATTTCAACGTAAATTCCTTCGGCCACAGGGTTACGGTTCCTGTTGCAGCGACAGCGCTGGAGCTTAATGACACGGCCAGGATGTGTATCATCGGAATCAGACACAGCATTCCGACTGCGATCAAGAATATACTATTGCACACAACAAACCAATCCAGCCTCTTTTTTACAGGCATATCAGTCCCTCCTTAGAAAATCCTGTAGTCCGCAACTTTATACGCGATGTAATAGGAGACGGACACGAGAACAAGTGCGATAACGGACTTAAATAATCCCACTGCGGTTGCAACGCCGAATTGCGCATCCAGCAGACCGATGCGGTATACGAAGGTATCGAGAATATCCCCGCTTTCATATACCATCGGGCTGTACATGTTAAAAATTTGGTCAAATCCGGCATTCAGCAAATTCCCCAAATTAAGAACCATAAGCAATACGATAACCATCTGCATCCCAGGCAGCGTCACGTGTAGCGTTTGCCTCCAGCGGTTCGCTCCGTCAATCTGTGCCGCTTCGTACAGATTCGGATTGATGCTTGTAAGCGCAGCCAGATAGATGATGGTCCCGTATCCAAACTCTTTCCATACGTCCGTCAGAATCATGGTGTTTGGGAACCAACGATTGTCACCAAGGAAAAAGATCGGTTCAATCCCGAACGATTGAAGTGCCCGGTTGACCAAGCCGTCATTCGGTGACAGAATTTCGATAAAGATTCCGCCCAATACTACCCAGGATAAAAAATGGGGCAAGTAAATCGCGGTCTGCACTCCTCTCTTCAATGCCATATGCCGGACCTCGTTTAAAAGAATCGCAATCACAATGGGCACAAGCAGTCCAAGAATCACTTTCATCATCGCGATATAAAACGTATTCCACATGATGTTATCGAAGCTCGGCAGGTTCATCACATATTCGAAGTTGCGCAGACCAATCCAGTCCTGATCGCCGAACAAACCTTTCGCCGGTATAAACTTTTGGAACGCAATAATGATTCCGCCAATGGGAAGGTAATTGAATACCAGCAAAAAAAGAAAACCCGGCAAAATCATAACATGCAGAGGCAATTCCCTTTTCCAGCTTCTTTTTTGCATCATAAATCACCCGTTTCTTAAGATGAGAATGAGGAAGGGAAAGGATGCTCTTGATCAATGCAGCATCCTTTCCATGGTCCTAGGTACTTATTTTACAGATGCGTACCACTCATTGACTTCTTTGGTCATATCGGCTCCCCCAAGCGTATTCCAATTCTCTACGAACTTGTCGAACTCATCAATCGAAGTGGCACCCATAATGATTTTGACAAATACCTCGGTTTCCAGTGCTTTTAGTGTGGACTGCTTTTCCGCCATAGTTTGGGTAGGCGGTCCGGCAAACGCCTCAAGCATGAAATGGTCGTTCTCGAGGTACTTCACGCTATGCTGGAACACGCCGTCTTCCCCATAAATTTTAGGCCATCCCCATAAAGTGGTTTCTCCATTGTTAAAGGCTTCCATATTTTTCTGAATCGACAGTGCCTCACCGGTTAGCTGATCCAAGGTTTTATTCTTACGTGCCTCCTCGATTTCCTGGAACGCATTCACGTTTTTAAATGGTGGATAGGGTTGTACCGGCGAATATTTCCACACGCCAACGCTGTCATTGGCGGAAGGCATATAATAATAATCGAAATCTCCGCTTTCTCCCCAGTTCAACTCAATGTGCAAATTAAACATTTTCACCAGGGCTTCCGGATTGGAAAATCCTTTTCTGACGACCCAGAACTCCGATGCGGCAAATTTCTGCGGTGACAGCACCGGTTCCCCGTCCACCGAAACCAAGGCGTAGCCTTTCCAATCTGCACCCGGATCGTTCTGATAGTTGCTGATGAGCGGGTACATCGGATTCCATTGTTGCCCGAACTCCATGCCCACCTTGCCGGCGGCTATCGTCTCAGCCACCTTGCCGCCGTCCTTAACTCCGAATTCCTTATCGATTTCACCAGCCTTATACATTGAAGACAGCGCTTTCAATCCCTCCTTTACTTCAGGAAGCGTACTGCCCCAAACCAGATTTCCCGATCCATCATCGATCCACATGTTCGGGTACGCGTGGTAGCCGGCAAAAAAACCTTCCAGCCCCATGGCTCCACCGTACAGATCCTTCGTAATTGCTAGACCGTAGGTGTCATTGACCCCGTTCCCGTCCGGGTCCTGCGTGGTAAACGCTTTACTGATTGCAATCACATCATCCATCGTTTTGGGCTCTGAAAGCCCAAGCTTCTCTAACCAGTCGGCACGAAGCCAGATAAATACGCCGTCTCCGTATCCCTCCGGCGGACCAAGGCCCACCATCTTACCATCAACCGTAGCGGCCTGGAGGACCGCAGGCCCTTGCACCGCGTACAGCTCCTTCATTTGGTCAGAAGCATATTCGTTCCAGTACGGTGTGAGATCCTCGATCATATCTGCTTCAGCCATCTGTTTCATTTGTGCGGCTGTGACGCGGATCATGTCCGGAATATCCCCAGATGTCAACGTTACGTTAACCTTTTGGGTATAAGCATCCCCGCCGCTGACCGTCCAATCGTATTTTACGTTGATTCCCAGTTTTTCCGAGAACGCTTTCAACCATCGGTTGTCTTCCACTGTTTCGCCAGGTGTTTTGGGTATGATGTTATCCTGCATATCGTTGTCTACATCGCGGGCAAATCGAATCGTGAGCGGTTCTTCATATTTGCCGAACGGTCCTTCCGCTGCGGTGGCTCCCCCTTCAGATGATTGGCCTGAACTGCTTCCTGACGGATTGGTTGACTGTTGATTGTTTGAGTCGGAACTACATGCGGTGATCACTCCTGTTAAAAGTATTGTCGCTAAGATGAGGACGACTTTCGGATAAACCCTTCGTTTCATGCTCATAACCCCCTTGAAATCGTTTTTGCTTTGAATCACGTTTCATTTTAACCCTGAAATTTAGGTATGAATACAGGCGAGCTGTTACATTTCTAACATTTGTTTACGCTTTTGTCTCTCCCCATGCTCGCAGTTTTCAACAAGTTTATCATTTCTTTACGACCTCGTTCGGGAGCATGAAATCGGGTTGAACCGCTAAAATGAAAGCGCTATAATGGATCATCGCAAGGAAGTTCACAGGTCTAGCAACATATATTTTTCCGAATGGAGAGGAAGGCTATGGCGTTACTGTTCATCGATTCAGGGCGGAAGTACGGAAAAATCAACAAGAATGTTTACGGGCATTTTTCAGAGCATTTGGGACGAGGTATTTATGGCAGCATTTTTGTCGACGAAAACAGCCCAATTCCCAATATCCGCGGGATACGCACCGACGTTGTTGAGGCATTGCGGCATATCCGGGTGCCGGTGCTGCGCTGGCCAGGCGGATGCTTCGCTGAATATTACAATTGGAAAGACGGCGTAGGTGCTGAGCGCAAGCGCATCGTGAATGCAGGCTGGGGCGGCGTCGTGGAGGACAATTCATTCGGCACCCACGAGTTTTTGGATCTATGCGAGCAGATCGGCTGCTCGGCTTATATCGCCGCCAACGTCGGCTCCGGTACCCCTAGAGAAGTGAGCGAATGGATTGAATACATGACCTTTGACGGAGACTCGCCAATGGCCAACTGGAGGCGCCAGAACGGCAGGCACGAACCGTGGAAGGTTGAATATGTCGGCATCGGAAATGAGAATTGGGGTTGCGGCGGGCAAATGCGGCCGGAATATTATGCCGATGTGTACAAGCAATTCAACACTTATGTTCGCAATTACGGCAATCATCGGATTTTCAGGGTTGCTTGCGGTGCCGACGGCAACGATTATGCCTGGACGGAAACCTTGATGCGCGAAGCGGGCACCAATATGAATGGATTGTCTCTGCATTATTACACCATGCCGGGATATTACAAATCTGACGAATATCCCGAGGAGCGCAAAGGTCCAGCTCTGGAGTTCGACAAACCGACCTATTATCGCACCCTGCGCCGAGCGTTGTATATGGATGAATTAATTACCCGGCATAAACATGTCATGGATCGCAACGACCCCAAAGGGAAGGTGTCGATCATTATCGACGAGTGGGGAACCTGGCATGAGGTGGAGCCTGGGACTCACCCGGCATTCTTGTTCCAGCAAAATGCGATGCGAGACGCCATTGTCGCCGGAGTGTCCCTGAATATATTTAACGCCCACAGCGATCGGGTTCAAATGGCCAATCTGGCGCAGCTGGTCAATGTTCTCCAATCGGTCATCCTGACGGAAGGCGAGGATATGGTGCTCACACCGACGTACCATGTATTCGATCTCTATAAAGGGCATCAAGATTCGACACTGATCGAAAGCTATATACAACCGCAGCTGACGGGGACAACCGAAGCCGAGGTGCCGGCTCTGCACGTCAGCGCATCGAAACGGGCGGACGGCCGCGTTCACGCCACAGTGGTGAACTTGTCCGCAGATGAGTCCCAGCAGCTCCTTTGCGTGTTAGATGGTCAAGCGTTTTCCTCTGCCGAAGTTCGTTACATATCTGGGACCATGACGAGCCACAACGCGTTCGGACATCCCCCACAAGTCGAAATAAGAACGATGCCGGTTATTCCCATTAAGGACAACCGTATGGATATGCACCTTCCTGCCTGCTGCGTTGCTGAAATCGTATTGTCTTAATGCATGTTATATATCAAATTCTTGACGCCGGGCGCTTCGAATTCGTATAAACGTTGGGATTCTAATCCCTTCGCTTCCCAATCGCGAAGGTGGGACAGACGATCTCCATGGTGCTAGAGCTGCAAGACAAACCTACGGCCTGCTTCTGCCACAATGACATTGTGGCCTTCGGATAAATTAAAGGGCTACAACAGCAAGGGCCTGTCCCAGGCGAACATATGGCTATTGTCGGCTTCGACATCGTCAAAAAAAACGGAATACCACGAGCCCAGCCGCAAAGAATTGCTTTTCGGAACAACTTATACTTCACATAAGTAGGTCGAACGGACAAACCTTCCTCGCCTTCTTGTCAAAACTGCTAGACAAGAGGCGAGGAACTTATTTACTGGGGATGATATCAGTATCGGCTTAGACCGTTGTGCTGTTCGTCTCTTTGTATACAAAGTAATCAAAATCAGCATGTTTCCGGGTCCCGCCAAGATCCTGGACGCAAAGGCCGATGTAGGTTCCCGTAAACCGGATATATTCAGGAGATTCATCGGACAGATTCGTGATATCGAACCATCCGCCTGCCCGATGCCAGGACGGATCATCCTGTAACGCATAGTAAAAGCAGGCACGGTCATGATCGACCACAACCTTTAACCGGATCCCGTTCACCGATTTCAGCGGGATATCCTCCAGCAGCTCATCGTAAACCCCGTATCTGGACTGAATGATTCCCAGGCACAGTCCTTTCTCTTCGTGATAAGTTACCCGTAAATAAAGATAGTCTTTCGTATCGTAATACAGAATCAGCCCTGCCATTTGCTGCGGATGGTCCGGTGCAAACTCCAGACAAGTTTCGGCTTCGCACGCAAAAGCCTGCAATCTTCGGGCGACCATGCTTTGCCTATGCGTTGAGCTCATCGATTCCATTCCGCGCAGGCGCAAGTACCCGGGACGTTCTGCAAGGCTCAGCCACGTTGAGTCCGGCGGAATACGAAGCGTATTCCAATCGCTCCGGAGTATGGCTTGATCAAAGTGGTCCATTTTCGGTGCCTGTTCAAAAGGATGTGGCTTGATTTTCGGTGCAGGCACCCGAACCTCGGGATATCGTTCACCGCTCGCAAGCCGCAGCCAGCCGTCCTCGCTCCAAATGCACAGCTGAAGAGCCGTCTCACGGCCAAGTGTGCAAAACTGCCCATTGACGGGCCTGCCGACCAGGTGGGCCATGTACCATTCGCCGGTATGTGTCTCGACGAGGCTGCCATGGCCGGCCTTCTGCAGCTTTATATCCGGCCTGCCATATGAAGTAAGGATCGGATTGGCAGGATCGACCTCATAAGGTCCTTGTAACGTGCGGGAGCGCGCTACCGTCACTGCATGCTCGTAACCGGTTCCTCCTTCAGCCGTTATTAAATAATATAAATCCTTGTATTTATACAGATGAGGCGCTTCCGTCAGCCCTAATGCCGTGCCTTTGAATATGTTCACGGAGGGCCCGATCAGTTTTTGTTCCTGAACGGAATACTCCTGGAGTACGATGCCCGAGAACCGGTTCTTTCCCTTACGGTGATCCCAGATCATATTGACCAACCACTTGCGTCCGTCCTCATCATGAAATAAGGAAGGATCGAACCCGCTGCTGTTTAGATACACCGGCTCGGACCACGGGCCTTCGATATTCGTCGCCGTCACAAGGTAATTATGGGTATCCTTAAAAGCGCCGACCCGGCTTTTGACATCCGTGTAGATCAGATAAAACACGCCGTTGTCATAGCTAAGGCAGGGAGCCCATACTCCTCCGGAGTTGACGTTGCCTTCCATATGCAGCTGCGATATCCGGGTCAGCGGAGCTTCTATCGGCTTCCAATGAACCAGGTCCCGGGAATGGTGAATCCGTACGCCCGGGAACCATTCAAAGGTGGACGTGGCGATATAATAATCTTCCTCCGCCCGGCATATGGAGGGATCGGGGTGAAAACCGCGAAGAATGGGGTTCGTGATCATATTCATTTAAGCAACCTCCGGCATGATAATGATAATTGTACAAAAAATGATAATTTCAGGACCAGCCCAGTGCTTTTTTACCGGCTTCCAGAGCGGTTATGATCCGCTCCACATCGTACACATTCCCTCTCCATGTCCCTCCGCTGACGGACTGCAGCGCTGCCCACAGCCTGGTATCATCCGGCAGAGCTTCGTCAGGGCGCATATCCGGATGGAAGGGCCTTTGTGCCAGGATGAGAGCGCCTTCCTCCGGCGAAACCTCGATTTCCCCCGCACCGACAAAGTTAATGCTGCCTTCCAGCGAGTTGCGATCCACGACGATATTGATCAAGTCACCGTTCCGAAGCTTGCCGATCGGCCCGCCTGCCAGCGCTTCGGGACCAACATGGCCAATGCATGCCCCGGTGGAAACACCGGAAAACCGGGCGTCGGTAATGAGCGACACGTATTTGCCGAAAGACAGATGCTTTAGCGCAGACGTCAGCTGGTAAGTCTCCTCCATCCCGGTCCCTGACGGACCCCGCCCGAGAAGTACGACGACGTCGCCGGCCAGAACGCCGCCGGTCTTGATCGCATGGATCGCTTCGCGTTCGGTTGTAAACACCTTTGCCCTGCCCTTGTGACGATACACGCCATGGTCATCCAGTACCGAAGGGTCGATCGATGTGGATTTGATCACAGAGCCTTCCGGAGCGATATTCCCGGTTGGAAACGTCACGGTAGAAGTAATGCCAAGACGCTGCGAATGCTCCACGCTCATAATGACACCGTCCGGGTCAACCCCGTCCTTCTCTTTCAGCTGCTTCCGCAGCAGATGACGGCGTTCCGACGATTCCCACCAGTCGAGCACCTGGCCCAGCGTCGTACCTGTTACGGTAAGCACGGACTCATCCAGCACGCCCAGCTGCCTGAGGTGGAGCATCACTTCGGGCACGCCTCCGGCCTGAAAAACCCGTATGGTCGGGTGGAAGATTGGGCCATTAGGCAAGGCACTGACCAGTCTCGGCACATGTTTGTTAACCTGGATCCAGTCCTGCACCGCAGGCATGGTCAAACCGGCTGCATGGGCAATGGCGGGTATGTGGAGCAGCAGATTGGTAGATCCGCCGAACGCGGCATGGACGGCCATCGCATTGCGAATCGCCGCATCCGTGACAATATCCGCCATTCTCAGCCCTTCGGACTCCATGACCATCAGTGCGCGTGAGGATTGCCGAGCCATTTCGATCCAGATCGGCTGCCCGGAAGGCGCAAGCGCGGCATGCGGCACCGTCATGCCCATCGCTTCGGCGACGACCTGGGCCGTTGCCGCCGTACCTAGAAACTGGCAGCCTCCTCCCGGGGTGGCGCATGCCCGGCAGCCGAGCTCCGACGCCGCTTCCAGGGAGAGCTCGCCGATGACGTATCGTGCGCCGATCGTCTGAATTTTGCCGGCGTCCTCTCCATCGACAGGCGGAAGGGTGACGCCCCCGGGAACGATTACTCCCGGCAGCTGCGGCATGCCCGCAAGCGCTAACATCATCGCCGGCAGACCTTTGTCGCAGGTGGCGACGCCGATCACCCCTTTGCGCGTCGGCAGGGAGCGAATCAGTCTGCGGAACACGAGAGCGGCATCGTTTCGGTACGGCAGCGAGTCGAACATACCTGTCGTTCCCTGTGATCTGCCGTCGCAAGGATCGCTGACATATCCGGCAAACGGGATCCCTCCGCGGCTTGATATCTCTTCCGCCGCAGCCTTCATCAGCAGGCCGACCTCCCAATGGCCCGTATGATAACCGAGGGCTGCAGGACTGCCGTCCTCATTGCGAATTCCGCCCTGCGTGCTCAGGATCAGAAACTGTTTTCCGTTCAATTCCCCGGGCTTCCAGCCCATTCCGACATTCTGGGACATGCCGAACAAGTCGCCGCTCGGAGCGTGACGCAGCAAATCATCCGTTAAAGGCAGACGTCCCGCCGCCCCGGGAGCATGCGTTATAATATCGTAACCGCTTGAATCTTTCTCCCCCATAATCGACATAATCTGTTCGTGCATGGCACCCTCCCGCAACTTATGACTTCACGAAGACCGTTTTGATGGAAGTGAAAAACTCGATCGCTGCTTGACCCTGTTCCCTGGAATGCGAGCTTGACATCTTCATCCCGCCGAACGGCGCCTGCAGCTCTACGCCGGCCGTTTCCGCATTGATCCTGACCAATCCGGCATCCATATCCCGGATGAATGACAGCATTGCGCCGACGTTTTGCGTATAGATGGAGGCACTCAAGCCAAAGTCGCTGTCATTGGCAGTCTCTATGGCTTCCTCCAGGGAATCCGCCGCGATCAACGTAAGCACAGGGCCGAAGATTTCTTCCCGGGCTATGGACATATGCGGTTCGACTCGCTCAAATACGGTCGGCTGGACATAGAATCCCTCTTTAAGCCCTGGAGCGTCCGCTCTTTTTCCGCCGGTCAGCAGTACGGCACCTTCATCCTGTCCTTTTTGAATATAATTCAGCACCGTTTCGAGCTGTCCTTCGTTCGCGCACGGGCCCATCCAGCTTTCGGAAGACATGCCGTCGCCCAGCTGGATCTCTTGGATTTGCGAAAGGAGCTTTTCTTTAAAGGCTTCATATACTTTTCGTTCAACGATGACCCGGCTGGTGGCGGTGCATTTTTGGCCGGTGGATTTCAAGCCGCCGCTGATGGTGGCCTCGACTGCCAAGTCCAGGTCGGCATCCGCTGCAATGATGATCGGATTTTTGCCGCCCATTTCAAGCTGATATTTGGCCCCTCGGCCCAATGCGGCGGCGCCGACCCGTTTTCCGACTTCGTTGGAACCGGTGAACGTAATCCCATTGACATCCGGATGCTCGGCAAGCGCAGATCCGATCACCGATCCTCTGCCGCATACAAGATTGAGAACCCCTGCCGGAATTCCCGCTTCCTCAAAGCATTCCATGATTTTAGCCGCTGTGACCGCCGTTTCCTGTGCCGGTTTTAATACAACCGTATTGCCGTAAATCAAAGCCGGGGCCGTCTTCCAAATCGGAATCGCTACGGGAAAATTCCATGGAGCAATCACGCCCACAACACCAAGCGGTACCCGAGTCGTAAACATCAGTGCTTCGCTGTCCGTCGAAGGAATGACATCGCCGACTTTTCGCATCCCTTCACCGGCGTAATATCTTAGGATCGCGACGCCGCGCATCGTCTCTCCCTTGGCTTCGGCTAGCGTCTTGCCCATTTCCCTCGTCATCGCCTCGGCAACTTCCTCGGCCCGGCGTTCCAGCACATTCGCCGCTTTGAACAGAACATTGCCGCGTTCCGCGCCGGTTAATCTCCGCCAGGCTCGGCCAGCTGTTTTGGCCGCTGCGACAGCACGGTTCAGATCCTCTATACCGGAAACCGGTACATAACCGACTACCTCATTCCGATTCGCCGGATTGATGCTGGGTTCGGTTTCTCCGGACGCCGCCTTCATCCATTCTCCGTTGATATAGTTCCTGTATATCTGCTCAACCTGAAATGCGGTCATGGTATTTATCCTCCTTATATTTAACTAGTTTGAAATGACAGGATTCACCAGCGTACCGATGCCGCCAATGGTTATTTCAATCCGGTCCCCGGGCTCAAGCGTAAAATCATTAGGCGGCACAATGCTGGTGCCTGTCAAAAGCACCGTACCCGCGAACAAGTCATTGTCCTTTGCCAGAAAGGAGACCAGCTCATCCAGCTTTCGGTTTAATTCACTCGTACTGCCCTCGCTCTTAACGACCATACGCCCCTTGCGGTAAATCTCGCAGACGATGCTGAATGCATATGGATTCTGCACCGTTTCCGCAAGCCGGATGGCCGGTCCGATGGAGCAGGATTTGCGCCATATCTTTGCTTGCGGCAAATACAGCGGGTTCTCCCCTTCGATATCGCGGCAGCTCATGTCATTGCCGACGATGTAGCCCGTAATGCTGCCATCTGCGTCAAGCACCAATCCAAGCTCAGGCTCTGGGATCTGCCATGTGGAATCGCTGCGCAGCGTAACAGTCTCATTCGGTCCGACGGTCCTGGCGGCCGTGGATTTGAAAAAGATCTCCGGCCTCTTTGCGTCATAAACTTTATCGTAGAATGTCAATGCATCCAGCTTTCCATCCGTGGCTTCATAATTTCGTGCTTCCCGGCTTCGTTGGTACGTAACGCCGGCCGCCCATACTTCGGGTGCTTCCACTGGCGTGATAAGGTGCAGCGAAGTCCAATCGCCAGCCAGCTCGTTTGCCGGTGTAACAGCGCTTTCAACAAGTTGGACAGGTGAAATCCCGCGCTCCCTGGCTTGATGGATCAACGTCATAAAATCCGGCTGCGGCAGACGATAGGCTCTTTCATCATCCGTAACGGCTGCCAGCCGCTTCTGTTGTCCGTCTAGAAATCGAATAATTCGCATTCAAGCTTGCCCCATTTCTTCCCCATCGGGTTGATATTACTACCATAGCACCACCGATGGTTCATGACGATGCGCTAATCTCTACGACGATTTACCCTTTTCACGCATGATATTTCTGTTATGATGAGTCTATGAATAACGGAATATAGACATACCGAGGAGGTTTTCTGTGACCATGTTTTCAGAAGCCGCATATTTAGGTCGTCTGCCCGATGTTCGCATGTCGTTTCAATTACTGGGACTGCATGCAAGAAAAGTGGATTCCCGCTGGACCTATCCGTCCCACGAACATTCCATGTACGAAATTCACTGGATGCTGGACGGCGAGATGAACATGGTGGTAAACGGACAGCTGCACAGGCAGTCCGTTGGAGACTTGTTGTTCATCCGCCCCGGTATGACCCATTCCTGCACCGGCGCCGGTCCGCAAGGTTTCACTTACTTTTCCGTCCATTTCAGCGTCCACGATACATCCTTTTGCAGAGAACTCAACCGCTGCAAGGACATTTATTATCCGGCTGATTCGGCTTTAACCCAGGGACTGTCCTCTTCGCTGTCTACATTGTATAATCTGGCAACAGAGCATTTATCCAGCCCGCTGCCGGCCTCCAAACAGATGAAGATCCATGCCGCCGTATTCGAATTGCTCGGCTCGTTGGTCGGACAGCTGTCTCAGACCCCATCCGTCGCCCTATCCCGAAAAGAAACCATCGCCCGTCAGATCGCGGAGCAAATCGAGGACTCCGTAAGATATATCCATCTTCACAGTGAAATTCAGGAGAGCGAGCGAACCTGGATCCAAGACATCGCCAAGTCGCTGAACCTTAGTCCGTCGCAAGTCAATCGGATCTTTCGGGAGGTTCACGGCAGAGCACCGCGCAAGTTTTTATCCGAAACCCTCCTGAACGAAGCCCAGCGACTGTTGAAGCAAACCGACCTAAGCATTGACCATATTGCGATGATGCTGGGGTATAAGACCAATGCGCATTTTAGCCGCCAATTCAAGCGGTGGACCGGGATGGCGCCCAGTGAATACAGAAACTGAGTCCAGCTGCAGTCATTAGATGATGAGCCGGATCCGTAACCTCATTAAGAATGCGTATCTCGAGCAATAAAGTTAATTGATGCTCACTCATCCCTTTTCTTGGTGAACGTGTAGGAGCGGCCGGCTTCCCCTGTAAACGAAACAGGGTCAAGTCCAGGTGCTTTTATACGGCATGGACCGGAGACTGCGCAGGACACGACCACTTCAGTAACCTGTCCCTTCGTCCAGGTGAAATTCAAGGTGAAGCCGCCTCGTGCCCGCAGCCCTCTGACTTCCCCATCGCTCCAGCTGTTAGGCAAAGCGGGTAGCAGACGGATCAAACCATCGTGGCTTTGCAGCAGCATCTCGGCAATGCCCGCTGTGCCGCCGAAATTACCATCGATTTGAAACGGCGGATGGTTGTCGAAAAGGTTAGGCAGCGTTGAGTAGTGAAGCATCGCTCTAACGTTTTCGTAAGCTTTGTCGGCATCCAACAGTCGTGCCCAGAAGTTGATGATCCACGCCCGGCTCCAGCCGGTGTGTCCGCCGCCGTTAGCCAACCTTCGTTCCAAAGTCGTCCGAGCCGCTGCGGCGAGCTCCGGCGTGGAATCCACGTTAATACCTTCGCCCGGATAAAGCGCGAACAGATGGGAGATGTGGCGATGTCCCGGTTCCACTTCCTCGTAATCCTCCATCCACTCCTGAATTTGCCCATATTTGCCGATCTGCGGTTTGGGCAGCCGCTTCAAGGCGGCAGCGAGCTCCTCGCGGAACGCCTCATCCTTCTCGATGATTTCTCCGCTGCGGATGCAAGCCTCAAACAGCGCTTCGATAATCTGAAAATCCATCGTGGCCCCGGCACAGAGAACACCTGTTTCGCCATTGGGCAGCCTGTAGCTGTTCTCGGGGGAGACGGACGGACAAGTCACCAGACCACCTTCGTTATCCTCGATTAAATAATCGAGCAGAAAGACTGCCGCTTCTCTCATCGTTTCATAGGCTTGTCCCAGAAAATAACGGTCCTGGCTGAAACGGTAATGCTCCCACAAATGCAGGCACAGCCAGGCGGCGCCGAGCGGCCAGAATGAAGCCGGAAGATAAGTGTCCTGCGGCGCTGTATCCGCCCATATGTCCGTATTGTGATGCGCCGTGAATCCCTGGCAGCCATACATGACGCTGGCCGTGACCCGCCCGGGCTCACGCATCCTTTCGATCAAATCGAATAATGGCTCATGGCATTCGGACAGATTGCAGTTTTCTGCCGGCCAGTAGTTCATTTGCGTGTTAATATTGATCGTGAATTTACTATCCCATGGCGGAGTATAGCTATCGTTCCAGATGCCTTGAAGGTTCGCAGGCAAAGAACCCGGCCGGCTGGAGGAAATAAGCAAGTATCGGCCGAATTGAAAATAGGTCGCGATCAGGCCGTGGTCTTCCTCGCCATGTTGGAACCGATTCAGCCTGTCATCGGTCGGCAGCGTGTTTTTTCCCGGGCTTTCCGACAGACTTAGGGTCACCCGCCCGAACAGTTCAGTGTAATCTTTAATATGTCGGACCAGCAGCTCAGTATAGGAAACTTGGCTCAATTCCTCCAACCGTCGTTTGCCGTAAAGCTCTGGATCAGGATGCCGGAAGGTCGTACCCGCGGTAAGCAGCAGCGTTACCGCATCAGCATTTTCAACCAAAAGATATTCACCTATAGTCTTGCATACTCCGCCTTCTGAAAGCGCCTTCACGATGGCGCAAAACGAGCTGCCTCCTTTGCCGCCGCATTCCCCTTGCATCACAAGTCCCTGCTGGTCCCATTTATCTGTCTTCTCCATGTATCTCCAATTTCGACGATTAAACCTTGCCTTTAAAGATACCGCCCCCGGTTTGTCAGCCGAAATCCGCATGATGATCGCCTGATCCGGGTAACTGGCAAACAACTCACGGGTATATCGGATCTCTCCAATCCGGTAACTGGCCCGGGATACGCCGTGCTCCAAATCCAGTTCCCGCTCATAATCCTTGGCCATTTCATGACGATCGAACGAAATCAGAAGATCGCCGAGCGGCAAGTAGTGCCGCTGCGATTCGGGCAGTCCGGCCATTGCCATTCCCGCCAGTGCCTCCGCCTCATGCAGACGCCCATTCATAACCAGCTCGCGGATTACCGGTAAATGCGGCAGGGCGTCTTCGTTATTGCGATCACGCGGACCTCCATACCATACGGAATCTTCATTGAGCTGAAGCTTTTCCTCGGCTATTCCCCCAAAGATCATGGCACCCAACCGGCCGTTCCCAATAGGCAAAGCCTCGTTCCAATCTGTGGCAGGCTGGAGATACCATAATCGCTGCTTTTGTTCTACGCCAGCTATACCGTTTTTGTTAATCATGCCTTTTCCTCCGTTCCATTCATTCTAACACCTCGTCGATTAACATCTTTCTTTTGAATCCATCTCTATACTTTCCATATCATCTTTTTCACGGTGGGCACCTGGTGTGATCCCTGTATACTTTTTGAAGACTTTGGTGAAATAATGTTTATTTTCAAACCCGGCCCGCCGACCGACCTCGCTTACGGAAAGATGCCGATGCGTCCTCAGCAATTTCTGCGCTTCCTTGATACGAAATGCGTTCAAATAATTCACAAACGTGTCCCCTGTCACCTTCTTGAACAGGCTGCTGATGTAATTCGGATGAAGGTTCATCAAATCGGCAAGGTGATCCAAGGAAAGATCGTTCATAAAATTCGTTTGCGTATAAGCAAGAATGCGTTTCGTGTGCCTTTCACAGTCCGAATCAGCTTCGGAAGGCAGTTCATCATCGATACGTGCTAGCAGTTTTGCAATTTCGTCTTTGTCCAGCGGTTTAAGTAAATAATCCACCACGCCGCTGCGCAGTGCTCTTCTAACGTATTCAAATTCGTCATAGCCTGTCAGAATAATAAACCGCGTACAAAGTCCGTTTCCTTTCGCCTCCTCCATCAACTCGAATCCGCTTTTTTCCGGCATATGAAGATCCGTAACCGTAACATCCGGCATAAACCCCGTCATGACTTCAAGTGCTTCAAAAGCGTCGCCTGCCTCGCGCACCTCCGTACCGAGCGGAGCCGCGTCCTTGATGACCTTGACTAATCCCTCAAGAATAATCGGCTCATCATCTACAATTAATAGTTTCATCGTTGACCGCCGCCCCTTTCGTTATGATGATCGTGAGACGTGTTCCCTGGCTTTGCTCACTATCAAGAACCAGTCGTGAAGCACCGCCAAAAAAGGATTTGACCCTCTCGCTCACGTTAATCAGGCCAACCCCGCCCCCCTCGTTCTCTTTGCTGGGATGGATATCGTCTCCTTCCGTTAGCATTGAACGAAGTCTTGACAGCTTGTCTTCCGGAATCCCTATTCCATTGTCCGAAATGCAGATCCGAATTTCATCGGCGGTTTCTGAAGCATGAAGGCTGATATGAACGGGGCGAAGCGTTGCTGCAGCCCCATGGATGATGCTGTTCTCAATCAAGGGCTGAAGTATAAACCGGGGACAAGCGATTTGATCCGCGTCAACGTCGATGTCAATCATGTAGCTAAGTCTGTTTCGGAGCCGCATCTTATGTATATTAAGATAGAAGATGACCGTCTCGATTTCCTTGGCGAGAACCGTTTGATCCTCCTTGGAAGACAAGCTGTAACGCATCAGCCTCCCGAACCAGAAGGAAATATCAGCTATTTCCTTATCGTTATTTGACTCGGCCAGCATTCTGATGGTTTCAAGCGTATTATATAGAAAATGCGGTTTGATTTGGGCTTGAAGCACTTTATATGCAGCTTCTTTGTTTCGCAACTCGGCTCGGTGGACATTGTTAATCAATTCGTCCATCCGCTGAATCATCGAATTGTAAGTCGTGATCAGAAACCCGATTTCATCCTGGCGGTTCGGATTATCGTGCTTGCTGATGTACGGTCTCATATTGTTGTCGTTCAGGTTACGCATGTGTCTAGCCAGGCGAAGAATGCGCTTTGTGATCGTGGATGCAAGTACATAATACGCTAGCGACAGTGCCGCCAAAAAAACAACAACGGTTGAAATCAGAATGATTTCCTTGCGTTTAATCGTATGAAACACGACGTCTACCTTTCCGACAACGAAGAGTCGGACCCCAAGCTCCTCAATGGAGAGATGATTCACGATCGTTTTCCGATTAATATAATAGGGCTCCGTGTCGCTTGCTCCAAGCAGTTTCCGGGTTTCCTCATCCATTCGGGCAGTCGTATCCTCAATTATCGCCGCACCAAACGGTAACAGAATCGCTTCCCAGTCTCCTTCCATGCCGATGGCCTTGTAAAATTTCTGCATGAGACCCCTGCCGATGCGCAGCTCAAGAAGTCCGACGATCTCGGTAAACTCCGGGTTATATATGTACTGATAAAAAACAAGCCGCGGTTCCTGAGCTCCAGGATCGGGGACAATCCATGCTCCTTGACCGGGTTTCAGCAAACTTACTAACTCCTTGTTCTTCGAATCAAGGGACGATATCTCGAGAAACCGGTCGGTGATTCGAAGCACCTGTGCCTTGGTCTTATAAATTCGAAGCGACTCGATTTCCGGATTGGCAAACAGCGACTGTGTCATGATCGGGCTGATATAACGGTTGTATGCGTAGATGCTTTCGGAATCAGATTCATAAGCTCCGCTCAGATAGTCCGTCACATACGGATTATATTGCAGCAAGCGGTGGATGGATTCGATCCGGGTCAGATCCGCCTTCATATTTGCCCTGGCTTGTTCCAGTATCTTTTGCCTACTTTCCATGAATTGTTGGGTCAGATTGCCGTAAATTTGAACTTAATAGTAATATCCAAACGTAACGACCGGGATAAAGACAAGGAAGACATATCCGATAATGATTTTACGTATGATACTCACGGTCAGGAATCCCCCCGCTGCCGATTGATTTCTACTAACCGTATCATGGGCAAGCAAAATCCGGTAGAGATTTTACGTCCCTACCGGCTTTGTGACATCCAATTACTCGAATAAATCTTTCTTCTTCTGGTATGTTTCGTTTGCCCAATCGACAAGCTCCTGCAAGCCCATATTCTCGGCAGTCTTCACCATATTTTCATAATTCGCAACCGCCTCTTCCTCGGATTTGGCCAAATAAATTTTCACCTTCTCATTTTTAATCATCTCGTCGATCTTTGTCTTGAGCGTCTTTTCTTGGGAATCCGGCTGCGTTTGAATAAGACCGATCGCCGGCTTGTAGGTAGTTACGGCCTTAGTTTCCATTAAAGCCTGTGTCTTCTGCGATCCCGGAACATAGGACAGCATGCCTTCGGTGACTCCATCGTTGTATAGGTACCACCATTTTATCCCGTTGCCGTTAACGAAGTCGGCATCGGAAGGGTCGTATTTGAGGTTGGGATAACCCGCTTCATTCCATGTCCAATGTTCGCCTTCGACTCCAAACATGGTCAGTTTTTTGCCTTCGTCGCTCGCCAAGTACTCAATAAATTTGATGGATGCTTCCGGATCCTTATTTTTCTTCGTGATAAAAGTACCAGCAAATCCCAAACCCGTACTCACGGCTTTAGCATCCTTCGACAAAACGCTCGGAAGCATTTTTAACGTAAACGAGTCCCCGTTACTCTTGATTTTATTGTTGTCCGCCTCCGCAGCGGAAACGGTATAACCGTGGGCGAAGGCTTTGCCGCTTGTCACGTATTGATCATCAATCTGATCATTTGCAAAAGCAAAATTTTCCGCGAGAATGTATTCATTGCGATATAAGCTGTTCATGAACTTGAAATACTCCAGCATCTTCGGTTGTCTGATCGCATAATCGACTAATCCGTCTCTCTCATACCAGCCGTCGATGAGAGCCTCTGTGCCGAACTGCTGCATAAAGTACTGCTCGATCCATTCTTTATCCAGGACTAGCGGGACCAAATCGGAATGCTTCTCCTTGACCATGCCTAAAACCTTTACGAAATCGTCCAGCGATTGAATCGGTGGATTGCCGAGTTCCTTCAGAATATCTTCCCGAACGGCAATCCCTGGATTGCCATCGCTGCCAATGGAATATTTACTTTGAGCCATTTCTTCCTGCGTCGCAAAAGCATTTCGAACCGTATAGAAGTTGCCGTCGTCCATCGTATGGATCGCTATTCTCGTTTTATCGATTTTGAAACCCGGCGCATATTTCTCGATCAGCTCATTCCAGGGGTAGGACAGCTTCGAATCCGACATCCGATCAATGTTAGCATACGTGAAGACGAGGTCCGGCAAATCTCCGGAGGCAATCATCAGCGGCAGCTGCTTATCGTCGGTTGCGACAGTTACATTCAGCTTGACACCCGTCTCCTCTGTAATTTTCTCTGCTACCGGGCCTTTCCACTCCTTAACCGGATACCATGGCGCATCGATGAACAGCGACATTTCCTTCACACCGCCTGCTGTTGTCGAAGAATCACCATCCTGCTTCGCGGTCGAAACTCCACCGCCGCTGCTCCCACAGGCGGAGAGCAGCGTACACGCAAGCACCGCCGATAGTGCCGCAGCGAGCAGTTTATAGCTCTTCTTAGATATTTTCAAGTGAACCCCTCCATATAATATATTGGTATTTTAATGTAAGCGGTTAAATATAGAAACAACGATTTACCCTTTCACTGAGCCTAGCATAATTCCATGCACAAAGTATTTTTGCAAAAAGGGGTATACGCATATGATCGGAACGATGGAAATGACCATCGCCGTCACCTGCAGCGAGAAGCTCGTCACTCCGGCCGAGGCCGAAGCGCTGTTTGCAACGGCAAGAGAATCCATAGGCGAGTTGCTCTTGTTGATCACTTCCATCATCCGAAAAGTAAGCGTTCTCAAGTTCTCGGATTGAACGAAATAAGCAGAATCCAGCCAAGAATTCCATTGACCGACACCCATGAATAAAGCCATCGTGGCGAGTACCGGCGTCGATACAGGCAGAATGATCCGAAAAAAAATCTTGAGTTCACCAGCGCCGTCTATATGGGCTGACTCCTTCAGTTCGCCGGGAATTTCGCGGAAGAACGAGATGGCAATGAGCAGAAAGAACGTGTTGAGCATGGACGGCACGATATAAACCGCAAATGAATTTAGCAGTCCGATCGAGCGCAGCACGACATAATAGGGTATTAATCCGCCCGAAAAATACATCGCGAAAATGATGACTGTAAAATACGTTTTGCTGAACAACAAATCACGTTGTGAAAGGGCATAAGCGACCAGGCTTGTCAGCAGCAACCCCAAAGCCGTGCCAGAAACTGTACGGGCAACCGTGATCAAAAAGGCACCATACCACTTTGGATCTTCCAGGAAAATTTTGTAGTTCTCCAGAGTGACGCTTCGGGGCCATAGATATATGCCTCCCAAGAGTGTATCGGAGCCTTTGTTAAACGAGGCAATGAATACATAATAGAACGGGTACAGCAAGATGAGCGCCATCATAAACAACACAATATAAATAAAGCTATCAAAGAGAATATCCTTCTGTCTTTGGCTCTTCAGCACCACCAACCCTCCTTTTTAGAATAAGCTTGACCCCGACACACGTTTAGCGATGAAGTTGCTGGAAAAAATCAAGACTACCGAGATGACGGACTGAATAAGATCAATCGCCGCCGCATATGAAAAACGCCCGTCACTCAGGCCGACTTTGAAAGCGTAGGTCTGGACAATCTCCGATGTCGGATTATTGATGCTGTTGCCAAACAGATATGCCTGCTCGAAGTTTGAACCGACCAGACCGCCTCCGAGTATGCTGCCGATCGTCAGAACCAGCACAACAACAACCGTCCCTCTCATACCTGGAAGTGTAATATAACGAATCCGTGCCAGCCTGCCGGCACCGTCAATCTCAGCAGCTTCATAAAGCGAAGGATTTATTCCCGCTATGGCAGCCAAGAAGATGATCGTCCACCAGCCCATTTCCTTCCAAATTGCACTTCCGACAGCAAGTCCCCAGAAATAATTGGGACTCGTCAAAATATGAAGCGGTTTATCAATGAAACCGGCTTCTGTCAGTGCTCTATTTACCATCCCAACATCCGCGGATAGGAAGGCGTAAGATACCCCAACAACAACAACCCATGAAATAAAATGCGGCAAGTAACTGATGGTCTGCACGAATCGCTTGAACGCCATGTTTTTCACTTCGTTCAACAGGATTGCAAGCAGAATTGGAGCTGGAAAAGCGAAGATGACCTTCAGAAAGCTTAAGACCAGCGTATTGCGGACTAACGTGGCAAACTGATAATCGTTGATGAATTCATCGAAATATCGCAGCCCGACCCACTCACTAGTGAAGATTCCCTTAATGCCATTTGAAATGCTGTAGTCCTTAAACGCCATGAGAATACCGAACATCGGCGTGTACGAGAAAATCATCAGAAAAATCATGCCTAGCCCGACAAATACATGAAGTACTTTTTGCTTTTTGAACCGCTTCCATAATTGCGATCGCCGACCTACTCCTGCGGTGGGGCTCGTAAGCTGTCTATTCAGTTCCATATCTGTGCTCCTCCTTTACATCTAGTGTATCCTCCCGGATCTTACCGCCGTAAGCTAACATTCTTAAGAAAGCGTTGTCATTTTTAAATAAACAGCTTTCATTGTCTTATTATTTTGGTCTCGCAAACTCAAAGAAAGCAGTTCCGTAATATGCCCGGAGCTGCTCGCTGATTTTTGTTGGCTTGTCAAGCCGAGTGGTTGCTTATGAGGAGTAGCTTCTGTGAATCTTTTAATATCACTTATCCATGGCTCGGGACAAGAACTTGTACCGATAAAACAAAAAAGCCGCTAAATTAGCGACTTTCAATGGGATTATGCTCTTGTCCCCCCCGAAAAGTTAATTGAATCTATCATATCACTTTTCTGCTAATAGCTTTATTTTGTCTAAAGTCTCTTCCCAGTTTTTATCCGAGTGCTCATACATCGTTGGTGTTGAAAAGTTACGGTGCGTTAAAACAAGTGTTGTACTATCGTGATTACCTAATAATTGGAACGTAATAATTGAGTAATTTTCTGGAGTGTCTGGAGTTCCCGAAAAACCACTCCAATAATCATAAGAGAAAGTGTCCGGTTCCTTGAATTTCAATATATGTCCCTTATCGGTAAGGTTTTGTCCGTCCCATGAGAATGAAAATGTGATCGGACTCTCTTCTCTCCAATCCGTTTCAATATGTACACCTAACCAATCTCTAATGTAATCAGGATCAGTCAATACCTTCCAAACAGCTTTCTTACTTGCATTAAGATCTCTAGTTTTTTCAATAATCAAATCCATTGAACTTGTTCCTCCTACTCAGAATTATGCGAACAATTGTTCTATTCAATTGTATTCATTAATCTGTAAAATGTCAATTTATACCTCTGTATGACTTGTATCTTTGCTCGTTAGTTCAGCAAGAAAAAGTCCAGGTCGAAGCAGCCGACAGATGTTTGTCGGCTGCATCTTATGCTCATTAATATTCGTTTGGCTACGCCAGGCGTGGTGATCAGCCAGGCAGTTAACGAACGGACGTGTAGCGGTGCACCACGACGCCGGAGCTGAAGGGTTGGGTCTCGATCAGCTTTAGATTCAGTCGATCATGAACTCCCCCCAATAATTGGGGGCCACGTCCGGCAACGATGGGCTGTACCAGGAAGTGATACTCATCCACTAAGCCTAGTTGTGCCAGGGTGGAACCAAGGCCGGGACCGCCGTTAACGACTAGGTTCTTCCCTTCTGCCATAAGCTGTGGCACCTCCTCTGAAACAGGCCCCTTCAACAGGTAAGAGTTCTGCCACGACAAGTGATTCAGCGTCCGCGAGAAGACATACTTGGGTTTCCGATCGAGCATGCGTGCGTAGTCGACCAAGAACTGAGGTCCGTCACCGCTACTGGCAATGGCTGGCCACGCACTTTCCATCAACTGGTAGATTTCACGTCCAAAAAGCAGACCATCAGACTCGTCCATCAGGTCCATCGTATACTTGTGGAGTTCCTCATTCGCAATCACCTGCGTGTGGTCACAGCAGCCGTCCAGTGTCACATTCATCATCAGAATTATACGTCCCATATGCAGCCTCCTTATGTCTACATTTTATCATCCAATAACAGGCACAGTTTCTCATGGATTGCTAATGTTCACTTTTCCATGGACATACCTCTATTAGTTTTTAAATGCTTTCGAAAGTCACTTGACAGTCTACCTACTAGTAGGTAGACTAATGATATGAAAAATTCACCTACTACTTCTGATGACATCCTGATTTGTGCTCGTTCTTTGATCATCGATGGCGGCTACAACGGTTTTAGTTATGCCGACATCGCTGACGTGGTTGGGATTCGTAAGGCGAGCATCCATCACCATTTTCCAAGCAAGGTCGATCTGGTTCGAACACTGGTTGCAAGGTATCGGGAAGAAGCTGAAGCGGGGATGGAGAATATTGAACTCCATGTACCCGATGCTCTTGAACAGCTTCGGTTTTACGTTAGCTATTGGAAAGCCTGCATCGCAGACGCTAGTGCTCCGATTTGTGTCTGCGCGTTGTTGGCAAGCCAGCTCCCCGTCCTGCCCGAGGAGGTTGCCATGGAGGTCAGGGAGCATTTCCGCTATCTGTCAACGTGGTTGACATCCGTGCTGGATCGCGGATCGCGGCTTGGGCAACTTCAACTTAGAAGTACCCCCCATGCCGAGGCCGAAGCATTCATGGCTACGGTTCACGGAGCTATGCTTTCGGCGCGGGCCTATGGCGATCCGAATATGTTCAGCTTCGTGACAGACCCGCTATTGGAGCGACTCGCACTTCCATTGTGATTGGTCCAGTGGCGAAAATTTTAACCATTATCGAGATGACAAGAGATTAACTCAACCCCTTACTTTAAGTCATCTAGAGAGGAGGCTACATACTGTTGAGGATATGCTCGCTATTGACGAACGAATCGCGTCATATCCGCTAAGAGCCGATATAGGTCATCTAGTTGTCCAGAGATGATGTCATCCGCTAGTATTGGCTCGCGTAAATCTATCGACAGAACAAAACAAGTCACCCTTGTCCTTAAGGACTGAAAGGAGTCAGTTATGTTTGGAATTTCACCACTCGGCTGGGTGCATACGCTCAGCAGCTTGCCCGCCATTCCGCTGGCTACATATATGTTTGCTCGCTACGGACGGATTGTCCCTAGGTCAAGGCTTGGTGTCGTCTACTTCATTTCGATGATGATCGGCGCCATCACGGTATTCCCCATCGCTCATCAGTCGGTAAGCTATGTCATTAGCACAGCAACGATCCTGCTGCTGCTCGGCGGATACGGCGTCGGGCGTATTACAAGCTTTGGGCGTTCCGGCAAGTACCTTGAGACAATCTTCCTCAGCCTGACGGCGTTTCTGTTGTTGTTGCCGACTGTTACTGAAATCCTGACCCGTGTTCCAGACGGCAACCCCTTAGTCACCGATCTAAGTTCGCCAGTCTTACTTGGTGCTCAAGCCACTCTCCTCGTCATTTTTATCGTTGGTTTGACAGCACAAATCATCCATTTGCGCAAGCAAAACAGACTGGATACTTTCGACTCGTCAACCGAGATGTCTGCTTAAGATGTGAGCAGGAAGATAATGAATCAAGGCTAAAACCGAGAGGCTAATTAACTAAAGAGAAGGAGCAAAACATGTCATTAACTCAAGCATTAGCCACTGTAAAACAGGAATTTATAGCGCATACCCCTTTGGAGATCCAAGCGGAGATGTTCCGACAGATCCAGGAGCAACAGGAGTCCGGCATAGCTTACGGTCGACAGGAGGGGCAGAAGGCCAAGGATTTCACACTCAAAAATGCTTTGGGAGAATCGGTTAACCTCTATGATGAACTGTCCAAAGGACCTGTTGTCCTAACTTTCTACCGGGGCGGATGGTGCCCGTTCTGCAACACTCAGCTTAAGAGCTATCAGAAGCTGCTTCCGGATATTGAAGCCCTTGGGGGTCAGCTCATCGCAGTCAGCCCACAAAGTCCGGACAACACGCTTTCCCAGCAAGAGAAAGAAGAGCTGTCCTTCCAAGTGCTCAGCGACACAAACGGTCTCGTGGCCGCTTTCTATAATATTCTTTACGACGTTCCGGACTACATCCAGGACATTATGAAACAAATAGGCATGGACCTAACGGAATACAATGCGATGAACCGCTGGGTCCTGCCGATCCCTTCCACCTTCATGATCGATGAATCTGGAATTATCCGTTCCGCCTATGTCAATCCGGATTTTATGCAGCGATTGGATCCGGAAGACATTCTGCATGAGTTGAGAAAGCTTTAAGTTTTTGTTCTAAGTCAGAAAAACATCTTTTAGCTCGCATTATCGAGAACTCGTATACAAGGCGCTATACGGTTTGCTATTATATTTAAATTCCTATCTACAGAATACTCAGCACGTCAGTTGAATAAAAAGCAGCCGATCACATTGGTCGGCTGCCTTCTTGTTGTCATTGAGCTATCGTTTCCCGTGAGCGTAACTTAATTAATCCTCAGACCTACCATGCAAACATTTTAGAATCGAATCTGCACATTCTTCTGAAGAATTTACGTGTGTGTTGACAGTACAGTCGTACTGTATATCTTTTGCCATCATTTTGTTTTGCAAGTCTGATTGATCTTCAGCTCTATCTCCACGTTCAATATTTCTTTGGCGGCAAATTTCCAAGGGACAAAACACTTCAACCATATAAAAGGGGTACCCAGCAAATATGTCCTTAACTTTTTCATAATGCGGCTTTAACTCAGGTCTTTCTACCAAGATGCCATCGATAAGCACATTTTTACCATGGTCAGAAAATAGTTTGGCGGTATGATACATCATAATAATGGCATCACTTAAATATTTCCAATAGTCTTCTCGAAGATAGTGGTCGCCAATTGTATTTTCAAAAAGATCGTTTGCAACAACATAATAAAACTCGTCCGATTTTAATTGAATAGCGTCTACAATAGATGTTTTTCCTGAACTGGTTACTCCGTTCAAAAACACGATTTTCCCTTTGCTCATCTCTAATTCCCCAATTCGTTCAATTTAATTACAGTTTAACAGTTTCAACGTATAAACAGGATTGAGAAAACAATTATAATTAAACTATGAGCAATGAAAACGAAGCAGCTGCCGACCGGCATACTGCTCCATCTGTTCTCCTCAACTATCGTTTCCCATTAGTTCAGGTTTCCTCCCATTCACTTGAGATTCCATTGTTCCCGTTCATATATTAAGTTATAATGAACCTCTACGATGATCGAAATTCAACTTCTTATTCTATTTTCTTACCGGAGGAATCATGAAACTAGTTGCTTTTTTTCCTTATCGAAATGATGTAAGGAAAGTCCTGATCCCTTATTTAAACCAATTGACGGAAGAACAGTGGTATGCAACGCATCCCGACCATCCCAACTCTATCGCCTGGATCGTTGAGCACATCGCGCGCAGCGAAGACGAATGGATTAACGTGATTAGTTCTAAGGGAAAATGTCAACTTCCGCAGTCTTTGGATCACTCGCAGCAAATTTTACAGGCCTATATCGACATTCGGAACCAAACGGAGCTCAAGCTCAATTCCATGGTTTACGATGAATATGAACCAGCCATACAGCTCCCTCGTTTTTCAGACGGTTGGGAACCGCCTTCGGCGCCGACACTGCGATGGATCTTCCATCATGTTTTCGAGCATGAGTCGTACCATGTCGGTCAAATCGGCGTCATCGCACGTCTGAACGGATTCCCCGGTCCCCTTTTCTAACGTAAAGATCATTTTGTTATATTGTAAAGCCGGTTGTTACGTAACGTCGGGTTAATCTACTACTGCTGTCATCAGATTTCTCATCAGGAAAATGATGCTGGACATGACTTTCCGACTCCCCTACTTCGACAGTTCACTTTAGCTTATCCAGACCTTCAAGCTCCGGAAGACCCGCTTCTCAACGTTTTCAATAAGAGGATTTATATTCAGTGGTTGTTCATGTTAAGGGAGGTGAAAAATAGCCTTGCGTAAAAAAGGTAGGAACGTAACAGGTATTGTATTCGCCGTAATTTACTGTGTTGTTCTTTTTGAGATTTTAATTGATGCACCCCCTGGTGAAGCTCCAAATAATCCGCCTTGGGCATACGCAATGATTCCACTTGGGGCTGTTGCAATCACCTTTCTCTTTGATTATGTGATCAAGTTCGATTTCTTCAAAAAAAAGAAAGAGTGAATGGGATGCTATACACGACAAAATTAAATATGGATAACACATTTTGCAGGAGTTCTTCTTTGATTGTTGAACTACCCGCATCGATGATGCTTGCTATGCCGTAACTCCCACTATGGTTTTTTATCCGCTTTTCTTGTGCCGCGACATTCCATGAACATATACAGTTAAAGGACAAGAACTCTTTTCCGTACTTGCCCCTTTTCGCCTATCCCCTATCCAATGTTACCACGACGAGAGCTCTGTTCTTTTCCACTTGTTTTCGGTAACGCAAACATATACATAATCGTCGTCCCATGCTATCTGACCCTGACTACAGGCATCTGTGGATGAGGCAGGCGTAAATTTGTCCCGGATTCGAAGCATATCCCCGTTTACATCTAATTTGGTATCGGGGTCATTCGTACCTATACCGACATTACCACTGCTGCGCTTTATGGTTAGCGGGGAATCAATGACGTTGCCGTCATCGTCATAACGAACGAATTGCATGTCGGCTCCGGAATTGTCCCCCGGTTCTTCGGAACTATCTGCCCGAAGGGCCCATCTCGTTATCGTCTCATTTTCCTTGCCGGCTACACTGAACTGGATATCCCGGTTAGTCCCTTTTTCCCCTGCGACTCGCAATATGCCGCTCATTACATTGAAGTTGGAAGAATGCGTACGAATCTCGCTAACGTCAGTATCGTAAGGAATTTCAAACCGGGTAAACAGTTGGTTCGGATATTCACCCGTTGGCGACATCGTGGTTTCGAATGAGATATGCTTATGGTCGTGCTGCTCCGGATTGTTAGCCTTGTCATGCGATATGATCGCCGTTTTGTTCATTCCCTTCTCGTCGAGCCACACGATGGCAGGTTTAGCCCTTTCCGCCGTCCATTGAAGGCGAATCAGATCAGACTGATGCCCCTCTTCCTCAACCCACCTCTGATCAGTAGACATATGTAGTCGCTCATTATGTGGTACGCGAATATTGTTATCGGATTGTTTGAGTTCGCTTAGGGTAATCTCCGATTCTTGTTTCTGAACTGTACAGCCAATGCCCAACAAGCAGATGCCGCCTACTATCATCATAATCGTCCTAATGTACTTCAAAGCGTTTCCCTCCGTTGTCGTAAATTCGAACACGTTACGTAATAAGACTGATCGTATTATATTCAACAGAGGTCGTATACCCATTTCATCAAACTTCCCGGAAAAATGATTCTTTTCGTCTATACAATCAAAAAAGCACTCTGCCAGAGAGAAAGTCCTATAAATCCCACGATCATAATCCCACGAGGGGATATAACGAAACATGATTGATTGTTATGGATTCACGAATTTATGATCATCCATATTAGCTTGTTCAACGTCCACCCAATTTGCATTATGCATCATCTCGGAAGAATCCCCATGAAATGCCTTCATCGCTTCCTGATCATCAGACAGCCGATATCTCATCCAAGCCGTCAAGTACCCCCTATGATTGCCACCATTACCTTCAATCGCTGTATGAGCGGCACCTTTTGCCATCCCCATCATAACAGGCGTGTTCGGATGAGTATTATGTAAGGCTAATTGATTCGTTGATACCGGTGAGATTAGAAAATCTCGTGTACCTCCCATAATGAGAAAAGGGGCGGTAATACGTGCTGTATCGTACACATCTTCTGGATCACAATGCTTCAAATCCGGGAGAGCGATGGAAACAACCGTCTTAATCAACGAACCACTTTTATAGTTGGTATGTGCATTAATAACCCCTGTAGCCCCTTGAGAATGTCCAGCCACACCAATATGTTCCATTTGTATTTTTTGATAAAACAAGCTGTTTGCCTGTTCGTTTTCATTTTTCAAATAATCAATAGCCTCCACAATTTCTTTGCCAGTTCCTGTTGTCTTGCTATACGAATCTATTACTATGAATCCCCAGCTAGCTAGATGAGTTAAGAGCTCATCATAACGATCTGGCGTGGCATCTGTTCCATTCCCCCATGAAATAATAGGATAGGATTCGTCTTCTTGAAATGCCGGGTAGTATACTCTAAATAAAGCCTCCCCACTCATTCTCTTAACTTCTTCTACCTTTACATGATAGCTTCCTTTCTGCGCATACCGCTGCTCAATGCTGCCTTCCGCAAGTTCTGGTATATTTGAATGAATGATGATTTGCATGAAAATTGTTATTGGAACTGCAGCGATCAGGACTAAAGCTGACAACCATAAAATCCACTTACGTTTTTTCAGAACCGACATACACATGACCTCACGATAGATTGCCGATTTCTCTATCGTTTTCTCTGTTAAAGTATGAAACTGAATGGATATACGTTAAACTTTGGACTGTTTCATTTCAGCTCTAAGCTTTCGAAAATCTCTGGGTGTTCTTTCGTGGTACTTTTTAAAAGACTGAATAAAATGATTGACATGATTGAACCCTACCCTGCGGGCTATCTCGGTTATGGTGTCGTCCGTTGATATTAATAATTCGCTGCTTTTCTTTATCCGGTATTTGATCAAGTACTCGTAGGGGGTCATATGAACCGTTTTTTTAAAACATCGGGTACACTCCGAGATGCTCAGATGCGCAACATCGGCAATTTCTTGAAGCGTTACAGGAAACGAGTAGTTTTGATGTATGAAGCTAAGCATGAATTGCAGTCTCTCCTGTTGCCGCTTCACGTGTTTCGGTGCTTCCATGGGAGAGACGGATATATTGGAGATCAAGATGTACCACAGCTGTACGGTTTGAATCGAAATTTCATACTCCCATCCCCAGTTTTTTCTTATATTAAACTTCTTTCTCATTTCCCAAAGCATGTCCAATACCTGCTTCTCCCACTCCGAGTCTCCTATGATCACAAGCGAAACGAAAGAAGAATTGGTAAAAGGGAACACATAATTTTTTTCCATGGCACTGTCCGCGTGAAAGGCGAGCAGTTTTTCAGGAAAATTGAAACTCACATATTGACCGTCATGCGTTAGCTGATTCGCCACATGAAGAACTCCCTTATTGATCAGAATCGCCTGACCGGTTTCCAGCTCATGATCCGTCCCATTTACTTGAATACTCAGTTTTCCTTTCGTCACCAACGTGATCTGCAGCTCTTCGTGCCAATGCAGATCGTTGAATCCTCTTCCTTCGGGAATACTTTTATGAATCGTATGCGTGTACATGATATAAGGAAACGCATCGTCGGGATACAAAATAGTCTCATGCAGCGGCTTAGTCATTCCAAGGAGCTCCTTTCTATGACGATATATCTATATTAATGAAAGATATATTTGCACAATTAAATATAATACGATGATATTATTATATCATGAATTTGGCTTATCACTAGCCTGTGCACAGACGATCGGATAGGCCCTCTTGGAGGGTTATAGTTGAAAACAAATAAATCATCGCTACCGCTACATCCTTATATACTGCTATTTATCGCTATTCTGTCGGTATCCGTATCTTCGATCATGATCAAATCTTCGGATACACCAACCGCTGTAGCCGGTATGTACAGACTTTATCTATCGGCAATCATAATGCTTCCGTTTGTCCCCTGGAAAACACTCCGCTCCTTGAAACTGGACTCAAAGGATTGGGGAAACGTTGTATTAGCCGGCCTGCTTCTGGGACTGCATTTCCTGTTTTGGATGGAGTCGTTGGTATATACCTCCGTGGCGAGTTCCATGGTAATCCTGGCGCTACAGCCTTTGTTTGTGATGATCGGTTCGTACTATATGTTTAGGGAACGAGCGAGTGTGTTGACCGTTCTCTGCTTGGTTGCCGCCTTGTTTGGCTCGCTTATTATCGCTTGGGGAGATATTGGTGTTTCAAGAGAGGCATTGATCGGGGACGGTTTGTCACTGATAGGAACCATACTGGTGTCGGCTTATATGCTGGTCGGACAGAAAGTGAGCCAAAAAATCAATGCAAATCTATACAGTGTTGTCGTCTTCTTTACTGGGGGGAGTGTCCTGCTCGTCTACAGTTTGTGGAATCACCATTCTTTGACCCATTACAACGCTTCGGATTGGACATACTTCCTTCTGCTTGCGATCATTCCCACGATCTTTGGCCAATATGTTTTCAACGTGCTGCTTAAGTCCATTGGTGCTACAACGGTATCCGTAGGCATTATCGGCGAACCCGTTTTGGCCATTATGCTGGCTTATCTGTTTTTGGGAGAAACGATCTCCGCATTTCAATTCGTAGGTGGAATGATTACGCTTCTGGGCATGCTGACCTATTTTTGGCTGCAAACCTTAAGATATTCAGCTCACAAAAATCTTTCGCATTGATCGGTGTATGCAGTATTAGTCCATCGGTAGCTCGTTAGCTCAAACACAAACAGCCGATCCACGTGGATCGGCTGTTTTTTTAAACCTTCTGTAAAAATATCATGCAACGACATCTTAATTCTTCTGGCGCTAATCCTGCTCTCGTCCGTATTATGGCTCTATAATTTGTCTGCCCACGTTCACATCGTCTACCTTCCATTGGTTATCTTCAAATTTATAGAATACAAAGCGATCAACGAGCTCAAGATTGATAGGACCGCTTTCAAAGTAAGCCGATTGGTGCATTCTCGCCGCTGTGGTACCACTGTAGGTAATATCGGCCTTTTTTGTTAGTATAGCGTTATTTTTAATGCCATTACTGTGAATGATCTTGTTTATAAATGAGCCCGTGAAATAAGGTCTGAAATGTGTTCGGATTTGGGAAAAGCTTGAGAGATCGGTGGCTTCATTTATCTTTTCATTAAGTACGTTTATTCTCTCTTGACTCATTCTCCAAGACTTCTGCGGCTCGGTATGGATAAAGACCTGTTGCAGACCGATCGTAATGGTTGTTTTTCGTTCTTGTTTGGACCACAGCGCGGTTCCGCCAAAAGCTTCAGCAAAAACACGTGCGGGCACATAAGTCGTTCCTTTATAGATTTTTGCTGGCACATCAAGACTGAAAGCAGCGTTATTTAATAAAGCTGTGCGAGAATCAACACGCAGCAATAGCTCTCGTTTGCCACGAATAATCGTAATGCTTTTTTTTGCCTGGTTCCAAGTTACTTCTGAATTGAATTTCTCTGAAACAGCACGTAATGGAATCAGCATTCGTCCATTTTCGATTTTTCCATTGTCAATCGTGTTCGATAAATTATTAGCGAAGCTTATCGCTGGATTACCGATCAGTAATGTACACACTAAAGAAAGTGTTAGTGCGAGTATTGTTTTTTTCATAGATAACTCCTCCCACGGTTCGATTATTTCCTTGACCTTAACTCAATCCTTGCTTTTTTAAAACAAACCCCTCCAGCAATTTACGCCGGAGGGATCAGGCAGTACGTAATGTAGCTATTTTTGCTCAAATATGATTACCGTTTTGGGATTCGCCATGTATTCTACGGGAGATCCTAACAGTTCGGACACGAAGCGTACGGGTACAAATGAACTATTCTTCTTCAACAGTAAAGGCGTATCAAATAAAACGGTTTTTCCATTCACGTTTGCTTTCTTTTCATTCACTTTCCAACGGATCGTTGTGTTGTCTTTGCTGATCGTTACCTCTTGTTTGCTTTGGTTCCACCCTACCTTAGAACCCAATCGCTCGGATACAAATCGAATCGGGACATAGGTGCGGCTCGATGCAATAAACGGGGCTTCGCTTAACTTAAAAGAACTCTCTCCTACGTAAGCAGTTCTACTCCCGATCACTAATCGCTGGGCTTTCAGTTGGGAATAGACGGATCCATCTCCACCGAGCTTATTGAGAAGCTGATACGTTTTAGTCGTACTTCTTAAATCCAAATAGTTACCGCTTAATTGCAACGCGTATCTTAGCGCTCCCGTGTCATAATGAGTATCGAACGAATGATTTCGAATGGGATCCAAACTCCATACACGGTTATCCTTTAGATATAAATATTGAAGTTCCTTTAGGGATTTCAAAGGCTCAAGGTTGTAAACCAAATTAGAGTTTAGACTCAAGGAAGACAGGCTAGACATTTTTTTCAGTGGGTCTAGTTTCTTGATCTGATTGTTGTCCGCGGAAAGAACCCTCATTAGCGTCATTCCTTCAAGCGCACGGAGATCCGAAATTCGATTGTTTCCGATGTTAAGGCTCATTAAACTTTTGGAGAGCGGCTTAAGTGGACTCAGGTCCGAGAATCGATTGCTCGCTAGTTCCAAATTCTTTAGCTTGGTTAAACGGCTCAAGGGCTGAATTTTCGCGATCTGGTTCCCGTTCAGTTGTAACCATGTTAATTCTGTGGCCATTGATAATGCCGTAATGTTCGAGATTTGATTATCGTTCGCTTCGAATGAATGCAGACGCCCAAGCTGCTTGATCACATCAATCGACGAAATTTGGTTCCGGTTTACGATCAACATTTCCAAATCCGTCATGGCGGACAACTCCTGAATTGAAGCGATCTGATTGTCCGCAATATCAAGTTCGCGAAGCTTAGTCAATGACTTGAGTGGCGTAATATCGTCAATTTCATTATTGGACAAGTCAAGATATTTCAAATTCGAAGCAGATTGCAAGCCTTGAATGCTTTTAATTTCTCGTCTTGAAAGATCAAGTAATGTTAATGATTCCATATCTTTCTGTGTAACAGCCGCATTTTCATCCTTTTTTATAATTTCTTTTATTGCTTGCTCCAACTGCTCATCCTGAAAACTTACTTCCAAGGAAGCCTGCTCCATAGATGCCTGTCCCGGTAAGCTGAGCATCATTACCAAAACGAATACAAGCCCTGATAAAACCTTATTCATTTCGTTCCTATCCCCTCTTCTACTGGTGTCTTATGGTAATGACGCTTATAACCTATAAAAGTTGCAGTCCATTTTTTTCCATCCCCATGGGGCATTCAGGACCGATTCAAAAGCAAAAGCCATGGGTCACAGCGTGAAAAATAACGATGCGCCCATGGCTATTTATTAGGAATCATAAGGCACCATGCATTATGGCGCGACAGAATTTTGTCATGGAATTCCCTGCCGTTACCGGATGCCCGGTATTTACGGCGTCGGCGGCAAAACGACGGCTCCATTCGCCTTGCCGTCAATGCCGAGAACTTCGATTTCATCAAGGAAGACCCAGACGTTGACCGGGAATTCGATCTTGACGTAGCGGGCGTATACTTTATCGGCTCCCGCTTTCCCCGGCACGCCGTCTGCTGACCCGCTCCATCTCACGAATTCGGCAGAGGCAGCATCAAGTGCCGGTGGTGTTGAAACGGTTGCCAGCGTGCTCCAGGTTTGGCCGTTCGTTGAAACGGAAAAATCAACGTTCTGAGGGAAATAGATGCCGGGTCCTTGATCCTGAAGAAAATGGGCTCTGATTGATCCGATCGATTTGTTGCGGCCCAAATCCAATGTGATGGTGCGGCTTCGTTCTTCAGGGTAGGTGCTTCCCGCATGGCCCTGCCACTGCTCGTTGCTGAAATCCGTTCCGCCGAATAGGCCGTTCGTCAGTTCATTCCCAGAATCGGGATAGCTGCTGTTCGGCGGTCGTGAAATGGTATAGCTTAGTCCTTGAGCCAAATTGCCGAGGCCCCAGTCGTCTGACCAAATTCCCATGAGAACTTGGGCATAGGTATCAAGCACCGTTGCTATCGGTGCCGAAATCAACCCTTGTGCTTGCACGGCCGGGTCGTGAATGTGTGCGAGGAAATCCTGCATATACGTTACGGCGTCCTTCGGCTTGTTTTGCTCCAGAAGCAGCTTGATGTTTTGCAAACGGTACAATAACTCATTGCCAAAAACCGAATTGATTTCGTTCGACGCGACGTAACTGCGTACAAGCTCTTCCATTGTCTCCGGCGTCGGGCTGCTGTCAATCGTGTACGTTCCATTCAAGAACTGGTACAGCCAGTCATACATTAAACGCAAGCTTGGGTCCTTGCTTACCCCTAAGTTATAAACGGCATTATTACCTTGGTAATACGCCCTAAATCCATTCTGCATCAAGCCGGTGTCAACACCGCTGTTCAAGTATTCGATATAACGATCGCGGAATACGCCCTCCGTCAGCATCCGGTCATCGAACTCAAGCTCGATCGACATCCCATATTGCTTGGCCAGATTCGCGGCATCCTCCAAGCGGTCGGAATCCATTCCGCCGAAGAAATAGTTAGGCTGAAGCGCCACGGCATCAAACCCTACCTCTTTCCACATAAAGCTTTTATAAGCCAAAGAGTGAGGAATCCAGAAAAATTTCAAGTTCATGTCATGAACTTTGCCGCTTACAGCTTTGAGCAAATCCGGGCCTGTATCGCTTGTGCTGATTTGTTCTTCCAGCCAGTACATGCCGACAAGCTCCAGATTGGAATAGTTCGCCTCCTGCCATCTTTGGCGAACCTGATCCAGCCACCACTGCATCACTTTTATCCGGTTTTCGAGCGCTTTCTCTTTGCCGACAACCGAGTCGTTAAAGCTTTCGGATACCCCGTCACCGTCAACGTCGCCAAAGTCGTTTACGTATTCCCCCGGGTTCGGAATCATGAGCACAACCTTCATTTTATGATCAGGCTGGTTCAGCTTGGCTCCGACTTCCACTGTAGCCTCATTCAACTGCTGCATATCCCCCGCGGCTGCGAAGGTTTTATCCAAATACCAGTTCCAGTCCTCCAGGATCGTCTGTCCGACACCGAAGTCGCGGCCGGCAGGCGAAGCCAGTCCGAGATATAATATCCCATCAAAAAGCCAGTCGACAGGCTCGCCGTCTTGATTTACGTAACTGATGTTAGGGATGATCCGTTCCTTGTTCCAATCGCCCAACCCATCTGCATATTGTCCGTTATACAGCAGATTCAGGTTCCGGATACCGGCTGTAGCTTCCCCCGGCTCCAAAAAACGTGGCTGTTCGGCAGGAACCTTTATCGCCCCCTGAGCCTTGCCATCCGTACCTATAATTTCGATTTCGTCAATGTATTCCCAATGCGAAGGATGCATCGTAAAGGTTACTTTAACATAACGCGCATAAGCCAGCTTGCCGTCCGTATTCCCGCCTTTGATTCCATCCCGGCTGCCGTCCCATTCAAAGTTCTCCTGCCTTGGCGGTCCTTCCCCCCAGAGCAGCTGGGTGGCGTTATGGGACAGCAGGCCCCAATGTTCTTTATCGTCGGAGACATACATCGATACGGTCAAAGGCACGAGGATTGAGTTGGTAGGATAATCTTGGAAGAAGTGAGCGGTAATCTTTCCGATTGACTTTTCCTCACCGAGATCAAAGACGACTTCCCGCGTTTTTCCACGCAGATGCCCTACCCATGCCGGGTCATTCATATCCAACGTGCCATATTTTCCATCCGTAAGTTTGTAATCGCCGTCAGGATGCGACGCTTCTGGCTCCTCAGACCATTCATATGGGAGGCCGGCCGCAAGATTGCGGAATTGCGTATCCTCCACTCCCGGAGCAGGCGATTTAGCCTGCACCGCAGAAATCGAGGAAATCAGCAATACTGCTGTCAGCAGGACGGATCCCCATTTCTTGTTCATAGTCATTAGGTCAGCTCCTTTTTAATCTCAAGTGTAGAAATGCCTGAAATCTTTACCCGCTTTGTGATGGATACTTAAATGGATCCCCCCTTTCACGAAATTCGGCAAACGCCATCGTTGGAACCGCTTTCACAAACAAAGATTTCTCATTCCTCATTTCCTTCTTTGTTCGCAGACTTGTACGGCATCCGGGGTACGCACTTCCCAAGCCCGAACGCCGCGGATGTCCGCCATAATTACCGCGCAGCAAGTGATTCCGTTTCATATTGCCAATCCCGCATCGTTTTGCAGTTGTGTACAATTAAACGCCCGCTTCCTCCTTCTGATACATCTCGGTCAGCTTGATGCTTCTGCCTTGCTGCAAACGGGATCGTTCGGAAGCGAAGGCAATCAAATGGCTTTGTAAGGAAGCGGTAGCCGATGTAAGGCCTTGAGACGGGTTGGGGTCGAACTTATGTACATTTTTGAGGAAAGAGCTCACCATGCGCTCATCGCCTCCGCCGTGGCCGTCGCCCTGCACGCTGCATTTAATTTCAATCTCTTCGCCCGTCGCATAGCGGTACAGCGTAAATGAGCCCTTATCCATGTCGCCAATGATCTCTCCCTGCGTGCCCATAATCTGCACACGGCGAGTACCGCTTTGGGTTAATCCCGACATAATAAAGTTAGCATTAGCGCCGCTGACAAATTCCATATTGACGACCTGATGATCGACCACATTGTTATCGCAGCGATAGACGCAGCGGCCGAACGGTCCTTCCTTGAGCGCCCGGATAATGCCTTCCTGTGATAAATCATGCGTCATATAGCGCGCCCAATGATCGGCAGGCTGCTCCAAATACATTTTAATCGCTGAAAAGGCACATTCCCTCTCCGCCTCGCAACCATCGATGCAGCGGTCTGTTGCACCCTCCGGCGCGTTCTCGGCTTTAAAATGAAGCAATGAGCCAAAGGAGCTGACCGCTGTGCACGGTTCATCCATCAGCCAGGAGATGAGATCCAGGTCATGGCAGGATTTGGCCAGAATCATCGGGCTTGTTTCCTCGGAATTGCGCCAATTGCCGCGTACGTAGCTATGAACCATATGGTGATAGCCTACGTTCTCTGTCAGCTGAATGGTGCCTATTGCACCCAGCTCCCCATCCTCGATGCATTTCTTGATGCCCGACCAGAACGGGGAATAGCGAAGCACATGCGTGACCACCAGCAAACGCTTAAACTTAAGGGACGCTTGCTCCAGTTCGATGCATTCCCGTGCATTCGGTGACATCGGCTTCTCCAGCATGACATGGTAGCCAAGCTCCAACGCTTTCATTGTCGGTATATAATGCATCCGATCAAGCGTGCAGATGATCATCACGTCGGCTATTTTTCCCTGCTCGAATGCTTGTTCCCATGAATGATAAACATGCTCTTCGGCGATTTGATGAATCTCTGCAAAACGCTGTCTGCGTTCATCATCCGGCTCGGCTACAGCAACAAATTTCAGCTCATTCGGAAATTTTTCCGCATACGGTCCATAGATGTATCTTCCTCTACTGCCTGCGCCTAATAGTACAGCCGTTAATGTTCTCAATGTTAGTCCCCCTTGCATGTACAATTGCATTATAATTTCATTGTAAGGGGTGACTCCGCGCATCAAAATAGATCATTGCTTACATTCCATATACATTTATTGACCTTGCTGCATCGTTTCGGTACGGGCCGTCCGAAAATCCTGCGGCGTCATATCATTTTGCTTCTTAAAGAAGCGGATAAAGGCAAGCGCTGAATTGTAACCGAGCTTGGCGGCGATTTCATTGACCTTCATGGATGTATTGAGCAGCATATCTTTTGCAATGACATTGCGGTAATCATTTACGTATTTAGAAAGACCAATTCCCGTGATCTGTTTGTATAGCCTTGAGAGATAGGATGGATTCAAGCTGACATAATCCCCGATCGCGGTTAGGGAAATATCATCCGCAATATGCTCCTCTATATAACGATGCACCTTATTGACGACCTCCGCCGGCAGTTCCGTCCCTCGAAGCGCATTCCATTCAAAAAAGCTGTCCGCAATTTGCCAATAGTATGGAATCAGTTCCGTCCATGAAGCGGTCTCCTCCTGGCGGAACAGCAGATCCAAATTAATCTGGGTGTTCATATAGTCTCGCATATCTTTATTTTTGTGCAAATGTGCCAGAAATACCGCAGATAGGAAATGGTACAACTCAACCTTGCGCTCATAAGGAGTATCCGGATCGTTCCAGATATCTGTCAATTCAACAAACAGATGATTAAACTGCTCGCGGTGATTATTTTCAAGACAGCTCATCAGCAGCTGTACGCGAGCGTGAAAAAAGCTGTCATGATAGCTTTTCGCCTTCTCTTTTTCTTCGGACTTCTGAAGATCTTGATCGGTCATGATGACCTCATGGAACAAGCCATGGCCTTGCATAAGACCGTATTTCATCGCATGAAAACGATCCGACAGCCGATTCCATGGGACAGCCTCGCTGCCAATAAGAAAAGATACGGAGAGGTTCAGCAGCCTTTTGCTGGTCGCCTGGATCGTCTCCAAATTGCCGCTCACATAGCGGTATGCCCGGGTCCATTCCATCGTACGGGTATCCGCCGTTATCTCCGGACTGGCTTTAGGCTGAAAGATCCATACCATTTTGTTCATATCAAATACGACGGAGAAGCAGCGCACATGGGCGGATAAATACTCATCGCCGATATTTTGAAGGGCGTAAGCGAGCAAAGCCTTGTCCGGCGCCGTGAACATTTCCTTCCAGGCATCGATCCGGCCAATCAGTAAATAGACGGGCAGCGATGCGTCGAGCGGAATGTCCATTTCCGCAAAAGCGTCCCGAAGCTGCTGCCCCGTCATCGTCTTGCCTTGTAATAAACCCCAGATATATTCCTTCTGCAGGGAAGGCATCGCTATTCTCATTTTGGACTGGGCCCGCAAGATCATTTGAGCCTGACCCTGTTCCTCTTCTATTTCCTCTATCGCCCGTTCAACGGTATGAATGATCTTCTCGTCGCTTTCCACTTTCAGCAAATAATCAAAGGCGCCGAATGTTAGGGCGTTCTTCGCATAGTGAAAATCATTGAACCCGGTCAATAAAATAACTTTGCACGCCGGCCACTGCGATTTGATTTCCTGCAGCAGCTCGATGCCCTCTATGCCGGACATCTTAATGTCCGAAATCACAATGTCCATCCGATGATGGGACAGCACCTCAAGGGCCTCTTCGCCGGAATAGGCTTTCATGACCTCAAGCTCCAAATGCTCCGTCTTCTCGAACAACTCCAGAAGACCATCTACAATAATCGGCAGATCATCCACGATTAATAGCCTGTACATGGCGATTCCTCCTTAGCTCAAACTCAGTTTAATAATAGCTTGAAGCCCGCCAAGCTCAGAACGTGATACGGTAATCCCATACTCTTCTCCATAACGAAGCTGAATTCTGCGATGAACATTAAACAGGCCGGTTGTCTCCTCCATCTGGTTCGTTGAATAACGCAGCCTCTTGCCCAGCGCTTCGATCTCCTCGTCCGTAATGAACTCGCCGTTATCCTCTACATAAATGTACAAAGCATCATTTCCCAGCTTGCTGTGCACCCATAGCTCGCCCTTGCCGCGCATATTGCCGAGGGCGTACTTATAAGCATTTTCAATAATCGGCTGCAAAATCAATCGGGGGACTTCAATCGGCTGGGCTTCGGCTTCAAACAGCACTTGGATTCGATCTCCGTAACAAATCGACTGCATCTCCACATAAGTGCGGGAATGCTCAAGCTCCATCTCCAGCAGAATGTCGTCATCATGATGGCGAGTAATGAACTGAAAATATTGCCCGATGTACAAACAGAACTGGTAGGCTTTTTCCTTCTGGGTATCGGATTTAATCAAGCGGCAAAGCACGAAAAAGCAATTATATAAAAAATGAGGATTTATTTGCGATTGCAATCGCTTCAGCTCCGAACGCTGATTGCGAATTTGCTGCTCATAATTTTCCTCAATCAGTGTTTTCAAAGATTTCACGGTATCGTTAAAAGCCTGGTATAAATAGCCGAACTCATCCTGCCTGCGGTCGATCAAGATCGGCTCCAGCTCGTTTTGCTGCATGCGGCGGAAGGAACGCACCAGCTTTAACAACGGACGGTATATTAATCGGATGATAAAATAGGTAAAAAATAAAAAAATACAAACAGCAAGCGCGCAAGCCCACCAAAACAATGCCCTATATACCTGCAATGAACCGAGAATCATCTCTTCCGGTATGCAAGTTACCGTGTATGAATTCCAGAGACTGGAATACTTGAATACGGTTAGAAAGCGCTTGTTTTTATAATGAACCGTATCATAGCCTTCATCTATTTTCGCTGCCTGCTTCTCAAAAGCCAGCTGCTTCATCAGATCATGTAATTCAAGGTCGGAGCCGCTATTGATTTCCCAGCCGCGCTCCAGATTAAACAATACGGTCTGGCCTCCCCTGCTATTGCCGATTTGCGCTAAGGTTTCTTTAATTTTGCCGGTTGAGAGCTCTACGCCTACCACATAGAGCGGGTTTTTTTTGCTTGCAGGGTACTGCATCGTAATAAACAGTCGGTCCTGCCAGTAAATAAAGGGCTCCGTATAAAGCTTCTTGTCCGGCTGCATCGCTTCATATTCTTCCGCATTCAGCTTTGTTTCAAAGCTGTTGCTCAGCACAGTGCGCTCGATTAGCGGAATGTACGCCTTCGCCTCGCGAATGAACGGACTGGAATTTTTCATTAAATCCAGGCGGTGCTGAATATCCAATATTTTATACGACCGCTCATAGGAGTTCATCTGCTCGCCTGTCGCCGCCACTTCCATCAAATCCCTGTCCATGACGTAGTTAGGCAAATATCGGCTGATCCGGTCTGCTTCCTGATCCAGGGATTCTAAATAAAACCTTGTCGTATTCAAAATCGAATCGGATATTTCACTGCGGATATGATCGGCCCCTTGCTCATTCATCATCCAGGTAATTGCCATAAGCGGCAGTAAGGCTGCCAAAAAGGCAGCCATTATTTTTTTGAATATGGAGGAATCCTGTAATAAGAATATACTTTTCATCGTTTGTTCTCCTGTGCCCGAGATCTACGACTTTCCTTGTCTATTCTTTTACACTTCCCATCACAATGCCCTTGATGAAAAACCGCTGCAAGAATGGATAGACAATAAGAATCGGGAAAGCCGCAACAAAGATTTGTGCCGCCCTGCTTGTACGGTCAGACAGCTGCAGCATGAGTTCCACATTTTCTGATTTAAGAAATCGGAAATCCATCTTAATAATAACGGTTTGCAAGAAGGTTTGCAGCGGGTAATTTTCCGGATGATTCATATAAAGCATGCCATCGAACCAGCTATTCCAATGCCCTACCATCGTAAACAGCCCCGTTGTTGCCAGTGCGGGCAACGATAGCGGAACATATATTTTCCAAAGCGTTGCAAAATGCCCGGCTCCGTCAATCCGTGAAGCATCCTCAAGCTCCCTGGGCAGATTGCGGTAAAAGTTCAATAGCAGGATGACGTTGAACACGTTAATTGCCATAGGTAGCACCAACGCTCCGAGAGTATCAATAAGTCCCAAGCTTTTAATTGTCAAATAGGTAGGAATGAGTCCGCCGTTGAACAAAATCGTGAAAACAAATATCCATGCATAGACGGTTCTTAGACGAAACGTATTGCGATCCTTGGATAAAGGATAAGCTGTAATAATCGTTAACAACATACTTAATACCGTCCCGACAACAACCCGTTGAATCGAAATGCCAAAGGCTCTTACATACTCAGGCTTGCCGAACACATTATCATAAGCCGCCGTTGTAAACTCTACAGGCCACAGCGCAACCTTGCCGGCTGCCGCCGCCGAACCCGAGCTAAACGAAATCGCCAAAATATGAAGGATCGGCATTAAGCATAAAAAAGATATAAACGCTAGAAAGACTAGGTTGCAAACTAGAAAAGCCCTTCTTCCGAATGACGGTTTAATAACCACGGTCAGTCTCCTTTCTGAATCACCGACTTTTCATCTATTAGAAAATACGGTAATTCGCTAGTCGGTATGCGAGTACGTAGGATACGGAAATGAAAATAAAGGATACGACGGATTTCAATAAGCCGACAGCTGTGGCAAATCCGAACTGGGCTTGCTGGATCCCCATACGGTAGACAAAAGTATCAATGATATCGGCACTTTCATAAACCGGCGCGCTGTACAGGTTAAAGATTTGATCAAATCCCGCATTCAGCACATTGCCGATATTAAGCGTCAGCATAAGAACGATGATCGGCATCATGCCCGGCAGCGTCACGTGAAGCGTTTGTTTCCAGCGGCCCGCACCATCGATTTGAGCGGCTTCATAAAGCGTAGGATTAATTCCTGTCAGTGCTGCCAAATAAACAATGGTACCAAATCCAAATTCTTTCCATACATCGGAGATGACCATGACATAAGGGAACCAGTTATTGTCGCCAAGAAAGAAAATCGGCTTCATGCCGAACCATCCAAGCAGCTGGTTCAATATGCCGGAGGAAGGAGACAAAATATCGACCAAAATCCCGCTCAGCAGCACCCAGGATAAGAAATGGGGCAGATAGACCAGGGTTTGGAACGTTCTTTTCATCCATTCTCTACGCAATTCATTAAGCAAAATTGCTATCGTGATTGGCACGAACAAACCGGCAACGATTTTCATTACAGCAATGTATACCGTATTAAAGAAGATGCGGCCGATATCCGGATAATCCATTAACAGCTGGAAGTTCCTCCATCCGATAATCGGGGAGCCGAACAACCCTTTATTCGGCACATATTTTTGAAAAGCCATCATGATTCCTGTCATAGGAATGTAACTAAAAATAACAATCATAGCTAAACCCGGCAGCAACATCAAATGAAGCGGCCATTCCTTCTTCCACATGCGCGTCAGACTATTCATATCTTCACCTCGCTGATTCACTTTTCATGTTGTGCGCATTCCTTGCTCAAGAACCTGATTGTTCTTGAAAAAAGGAGGGATTGCATAGATTCAATCCCTCCTTTGCGCTACAGATCCTATTTCATCGATTGATACCACTCGTTAACTTCTTTCGTGATTTCATCGCCGCCAAGCTTCTTCCACTCTTCAACGAATGTATCGAATTCGTCTACGGATACTTGGTTCATTATGATTTTGATGAATATTTCATCACGTTTCTTCGTTAAAATTTCTTGACGGTCTGCCATCGTCGGCGTAGGTGCGCCGTAGAATTTGTTTTGCAGGTATTCTTTGTTTTGCTGGATTTTTGGGTTATGCGATACCGCTCCGTTCGGCCCCGAAATCAGCACTTCCCACCACATATTGATATCGCTACCATCGATAAATTTCATCGCACGTTCATAACGACCCTTCTGGTCTGCAGTTTGAAGAATGCTAGGATCTTTCGTTTCGATCGCTTTCGGCAGAATTTCGCCGTTGTTATCCATCTGTTTGCCTACGCGAAGCGGGTTCAGCAGCCAGTAGTTGTTGCCTTTTTCTTGTTTGTCTTTACCATACAGATAGATTTTTTGCTCATCTGTCGGATTCATCGTATTATCAACGACGATCCATTGGTTCAGCAATTTGATAACGCCTTCAGGATGCTTGGCTTGTTTAGAGATCACATAGTACTCGTCAACACCAAGACCAATTTGATTCAATGTAGGCTTGTTGTCTACGGAAGGGATAGGGAACACTCCCCATTCTTGAACAACCTTCCCGTCTTTCACAGCGCCCTGCACAAGCTGCGCCGGTGTCCAGGAAGCACCAAATACCATGCCGATGCTGCCGTCGTAGATGAGCTCAGCGGCTTTTTCCGTATCTTTAACCGCAAACTCAGGATCGATCAACCCTTTTTTGAACATGTCTTGCAGCGCTGCAAGCGCCTGCTTCATCTCGGGCTGGATATCACTGTTCATCAAACCGCCGTTCCCATCTTCCATCCAAATGTTTTCATAAGCGTGATAGCCGTTCAAGAACGCTCTCAGACCGGTAACGCCTGTCTCGATACTAAATGGATTTTTGCTGACCGCAATACCGTAAGCTTGTTTTGTGCCGCCAGGATTCTTGGTTTTGAACGCTTCGGCGATTTTTATGAAATCATCCATTGTTTTAGGCTCAGGCAAGCCAAGTTCTTTCAGCCAGTCTGTACGAACGAACAAGTATTGATAGTTGAACGGGTTGTATGAGCTTGGAATCCCCATCATTTTCCCGTCGATCATCGCAGTTTTCATCTGCATGCCGCCGTCCATGGTCAGAAACTTTTTCGTCTCTTCCGTAGCATGCTGATCATAAATCTCTGTCAAATCCATAATCATATCCGCTTCAGTAAGCTCTTTAAGCTGTGCGGCGTTTACAAGCAAGAAATCCGGAAGATCGTTGGATGCGATCGCAATTTTTACTCTCTCTTTAAATTGGCTTACATCGGCAATCCACTTGTTTGTAATTTTGACACCGATATCTTTTTCATAAACGTCATAAACTGAGTTTTTGTCGAAGTCTTCACCTTCGTCAAATTTCAAGTAAGGATCGCTTGGCGAAACCGTTGAAACCTCAACGATATCATTGCTGTTTCCTGTGCCTGGCGTTTGGATTGGTTCCTTGGAATTTCCAGGTGGTTGGTTTGGCTCAGACGACGTTTTGAAGCCGCAGCCTGTAATCGCCAATGCAAGCGTCAAGGAGATCATTGCAAGTGCCTTTTTGCTCTTCAAATTTTACCCCTCCGGTACATTTCGTTTAGTTTTCTGCAAATTGTATTGCAGTCTTTCATAATTCCAGTATAGAAAGAAGCCCCCCGCTGTTCTATATACTAGTCTTTACTTTCGTATACACCTCTTGACACCAGGCAAAAAGCAAATAATTACCGTGATTCACTTATACATCGGCGGCGTTTACTTTTCAATTGAAACACCTCAAAATGTATGTATGAAAGTAAATAACAGTATCTGGTTGAAGGCATGCCTTGTCTATATACTTAGCATACAAATTCATGTTTGTCTGGAGGCGTTGGATCATAATGAAACTTCATATTGCCTATGACCATCCCATTGCTATCAATGCTTTCGAATGGACACCTGCCACTTATCGGCAGCCGCCTCATGTGCACGCAAGTCTGGAGATCGGCCTCTGTTTAACAGGCAAAGGCTATTTTTACTTTGGCAACAAACAATATGCAGCGAAACCTGGCGACTTATTTCTGGTCAATAATGAAGAACGGCATATTGCCCAATCTGCCCCCGACGACCCGAGCCGCTATCTTTTTATTAACTTTGATCCCGCGCTGCTGCTAGCGGAAGAGCCCGGTCTGCTGCTGCCATTCTCCTATCGCTCCACTCATTTTTGCAATCATATTATGGGCGGCTCGCCCCTCGCCACACTGCTTACGCCTTGGGTGCTGGCTATAGCGGAAGAGCTGCGGGAGAAATCCCCGGGTTATGTGGTCATGGCCAAAAGCGCGCTCATTCAGCTGTGCGGCCGTCTTCTTCGACATTACAACGGTTTGCTAACCGATGAGGAGCGTCATCATATGGTACATTCCGTTCGCCAAGCGCAATCGTTGGCCGCTTTGGTCGAGCATCGTTACCACGAGCCGGTTAGCTTAGGGGAATTGGCTGATGAACTTGGTTTAAGCGTCTCGCGCGCGAGCCGGGCATTTCTGGAAACGACCGGTTATCGTTTCTCGGAATATGTTTCCTTGCTTCGTGTCCAGGCTGCCAAGCGTGAATTGGCAGGAACGGACAAAGCTGTTGCTGATATTGCATTCGAATGCGGTTTTCAAAGCTTGCCGACCTTTTACCGCGTATTTAAAGAGAATGTCGGTCTGTCCCCGGTCCATTATCGGCAATCTATGGGGATTACGGAGTGAGCAAAAAATGAGAATAATGCTTTCCTAATTTGAGAAGTCATTGCCGGCATGGCTGGTTATAATCAAGGCATATGTTGATTTCATGTATTTCAGGAGGGCAACTGTGATGACGAAATGGATTGGACTGAGGGAAATAGTTCGCGACGAAATAAAACAGCGCGGAGAAGAAGGCTGTCATGTAGAGGGGATGACCGAACGTCTGGAAGCAGCCGGCACAAACGAAGCAAAGCTTATGGAAGTATACCAGGCTTTAATGGCTCTTGAACCGCATGCGGATTTCAAGTATTTCGAGCCGTCGGAATTGGAGGCCATTCGCGCCGAACGTCCGGATGGACCGAGACTCCTGTCCGGAAACTGGGATGAGCTTAAATGGCAGGATAAATTTCATGGTGCGTGGCTCGGCCGTTCGGCTGGCTGCGCGCTCGGAAAACCTCTCGAGGCTCCTGCATTCATGCAAGGCTCGGGCGGAAGACCCGGCTGGCACAATATTAAGTTGTGGTTCGAAGGCGCAGGGCAATGGCCGATTCGCCACTATACACCGGGCGATTCAACTGCAGAAGCCGAGTACGGTATCGAGATAGCAAGGTGGAGCAGCTTGGCCAGCTGCCGGGATAACATTCGTTTTATGGAAACGGACGATGATGTTCGATATACCGTTCTCGGTCTGCTCATGCTTGAGGAACGCGGATTTGATTTCAACTCCTGGGATGTAGGCAAGCTGTGGCATCGTCATTTGTCATTCGGGCAGGTATTCACGGCAGAAGCTCAGTCCTATCTTAATTTCGCTCGTGTCACTTCACATATTAGCGGCGATCGGCCAGATGACTGGGAGAAACATATCCTCTGGGGGCGTTCTTATTTGAATCCCTACCGCGAATGGATCGGCGCCCAAATCCGTGTAGACGGCTATGCATACGGTGCTGCCGGCCAGCCCCAGCTTGCAGCTGAGCTTGCTTGGCGTGACGCTTCCTTCTCCCACGTGAAGAATGGGATTTACGGCGCCATGTTTTGCTCGGCAATGATTGCCGCCGCATTCGTTGAAAGTGACATGAAGCGAATTGTTGAGATCGGATTGAGTGAAATTCCGAAACGCAGCCGACTTGCAGAAGATATCGCATTAGCGGTCAACATTGCTGAGGAAACGGAAGACACATTAGAATTGGTGAGTAAAATATGGGAAGCGTTTAAGCACTATCACCCGGTTCATACGAACAATAATGCTGCATTATGCGCGGCTGCGCTCATTCATTCCGGAGGCGATTTTGAAAAAGGCATTACGACAGCCGTGCTTGGAGGCTGGGACACCGATTGCAATGGCGCCACCGTCGGCTCCATTCTTGGCGCATCGCTTGGAGCGGCGGCACTTCCTGAGAAGTGGATCTCGCCGCTAAACGATACGTTGTATGCCGATGTCAGTGGCTTCCACCCCATTGCCATCTCCGAATGCGCTCAAAGAAGCTATTGGGTCTTCCGAAAATTGCAGCATTAACATGATTTAGGATGAATCGAGTATAATGCGGTATCATATTAAACTAATATGTCCGTTAACATAAGAGGCAGCTGATCGCTCTGATCAGCTGCCTTCTTTTTTATCCAACTTCTCTTGAGAAATTGCCCAAACATTAACTTTCCAAGCATTTAAATAAAATCTGTGTAACACCCCCGATAATATCCTCTTTGGTAAGTGTTCTGTACGCCCGATGAACTCATTTCGATAACTCATTTTAGAAGGTATAAGCCATTTTCGTGTAGTATTTTATCTGCTTCGCTGCAGGTCGGACGCCGATACATGCATCTTACTGCCCGCGTCCTGCGTGTCGCCTTTGTTTTAATGACAATTGAAAAATCGCCATCTATACTAAACCTATAAAGCGTATGGAATGGAGGAGCCGTCTATACATGAAAATTTCACTCGACATCGACCCGCGCAACGAAGAAACCACGGTGACGATTCACTGCAAAGAATTGACCCCAGCCATCCAGGAGATCCTCGAGTACCTCAATAAGAATGACACGGATTTGATCGTCGGAAAAGATGGAGAGAACCAGCACTTAATTAAGCACGAGGAAATACACTACTTTCGTACAGAAGGCGATGTGGTCACAGCCGCCACCTCAGAAGGAATCTTTAAAGTAAAAGAAAAATTATATGAGCTCGAGAACTCCCTTCCCTCCCACCGGTTTATCAGGATCTCAAAGTCCGTCATTGCAAACCTCTATGCAATGAGCCATTTCGAACCATCATTTAACGGGACCCTTTGTGTTCACTTTAAATCAGGTGAAAAAGAATATGTTTCGCGACATTACATTGGCCGAATTAAAGAAGTTTTAAGAATGAACAGGGGGGAAACGAAATGAATGCATTTTTTTTCAGAAGCATGATCGGTATATTCTTCGGGGCCTTTATTGCTGTAATGACTACAAGTGCGCTTATTTATTTTGGCGGACAATCGACAATAGACGGAATGCATTTTATTAAAAATGCATTGGGTTATATATTCTGCGGCTGGCTGTTTACTGTCACCCCCCTCTACTTTGAAATCCGCTCACTTGCCCTGCCCATGCAGACCGCTCTGCACTTTCTAACAGTCACCATACTCTACTTTATATTAAGCCTATGGGTTGGCTGGATTCCGTTTGATGTAAAGAATTTTTTGATATACCTGGCAATCTCTATTTTCGTTTATGCCATCGGATGGATTGGGTTTTATCTTTATTTTAAAAATGAATCAAAAAAGCTGAATAACGATCTTAGAAAGCATTGAATAAAAGGAGGATACGCATGGAGAGTGTCATTACAGTTCACAATTTATCGAAAAACTTTGGCGTGACCAAGGCAGTAAAGAATCTTTCCTTTGATGTTTACAAAGGTGAAATCTTCGGGATTATCGGACCGAACGGCGCAGGGAAAACGACCACCCTCGAAATCCTGGAAGGAATCTCCGATCCAAGCGAGGGAGCGGTTGAAGTCCTTGGACTTGTCCCCAATAAGCAGCTTCGGGAGTTAAATAAGAGAATTGGTGTCCAGTTTCAAGCCACTTCGATCCAGAAGAAAATGAAAGTAAAAGAAGCGCTGGATCTCTTTTCTTCATTTTACGATAACGCTACGCAGAAAGATCATTTCATAGAATTGCTTGGCTTAAACGAAAAGCTGAACGTAAAATTTGATGACTTATCCGGCGGATGGAAACAGCGGGTAACTCTTGCTTTAGCCACTCTCCATGAGCCTGAAATCTTATTTCTTGATGAGCCGAGCATGGGTCTTGATCCATCGGCAAGGCGGGAAATGTGGTCTTTGATCCGGCTGTTACGGGACCGTGGAAGTACGATTGTGGTGACCACGCACTATATGGAAGAAGCTGAGCAGCTGTGCGACAGGGTCGCGATGATATACAGCGGCCAATTAAAAGCTTTAAACTCCCCTCGTGAATTATTAAACGAAGGTGCTGCTAATTGTCTTACCTTTATCAGTGAAGGACTCGCCCCCGAATATCTAAGCTCGCTTCCCGGCGTGGAGCGCGTTGAAAAGAATCAAGACGAATTCAAAGTGTTTTGTGATGACCAGCAGACAACGGCTTATCACATTTTCAGTTACTGTCAGGAAAAAGGCATCCCATTGTCCAGCTTCAGGTTTGAGAAAGGCTCTCTCGATGATTTATTTATCCAGTACCTGGAAAAGGAGAAAATCGGATGAAGGCAATCGTAAAACTCGCCAGTTTAGAAACGAAAATGTTCTTTAGAGACCGTTTAAGCATGTTTTGGACATTCCTCTTTCCCGTTGTGATGATTGGACTGTTTGGATCCATGTTTGTTGGAGATAACATGAGCAAAAGGGCTTTTGCGGAATATTTTGTTCCTTCGTGGATTGGCGTCAATATCGTAACCACTTCCTTTTTTACACTGGGAACTGTTTTAACCAATTACCGGGAAACGGGCGTATTAAGAAGATATCAATCAACACCGCTCCAGCCATGGAAAATCCTCGCCGCCCATACCTTTCAAGGAACCGTCATCTTTGCTATATCCGCCATGCTCCTGATGGTCTTTGGCATGCTGCTCTACGATTTGACCCTGCCGGCCTACATCGGAAGCACCCTGCTTTCATTGCTTATTAGCATCCTCGCCTTTTTCCCATTTGCTTTATTCTTGACCTCATTAGCAAAAAACACTCAGGCTGCTTCCGCAATCAGTTCATTATTTCTAAACCTGATGCTGTTCCTGTCAGGAGCGACATTCCCGCTGGAAATGATGCCGACGGTTCTTCAATATGCAGCGAAAATACTACCGCTCTATTACGTCATTCAGTTGCTGCGGGGGACGTGGACAGAAGCGCCAATTACGGAGTATGGCTTTGAAGCTGCTGTTTTGATTGGCATTGCCATTGTATCTGTTGTGCTTGCTACACGGTTTTTCCGGTGGAGCGGGAAATAGGAATATTATAAGAAGACTTGCATCGCCTCATTTATAATCGGTTGACCCGGTTTCATACCTGAAACGATCTACTCCATAGAGCGTATTCATATGCTCCATATGAGCCGCTCCCCAATTGTTCAATGCCTTTAGCACCGTGCTTAAACCTTTGCCATACTCGGAAATTGAATACTCTACTTTTGGAGGGACCTGGTTATAAACCTCTCGATGTACAATATCGTTATACTCAAGCTCTCTTAACTGTTGGGTAAGCATTTTTTTGTTTATACCCGGTATCGATTTTTGAAGCTCGCTGAATCTCATGGTACCGTTGGAAATCAGTTGAAGTAAAATGACGGGCTTCCATTTCCCCACCAAAATATCAAGCGCTGATTCAAATTTGCAATACTCTTTCATTGAACTCCCCGCTTCCCTGTACCTTAGGTAACTTTTTATTCACTATGTTTAGATAAAGTGCCTACTTCATTGAACCCAATTACTAGACTATTATAACCTCAGAGAACGCAAATAAGTAATAAGGAGGTTAGCACCATTCATGAATATCGCATTATGGATCATTCAAGGGCTTGCTGCGCTGGGGTTTGTTTACTCAGGATGGTTAAAGGCGTTTCAGTTTGAAAAAGCCAACGCGTCTTGGGGATGGGTGAAAGACGTTCCCAAAGCGTTCGTCGTCTTTATTGGGGTAGCAGAATTGGTAGGAGCTTTCGGACTCATTCTGCCACTAGCGATGTATATCGCGCCCATATTGACGCCTATTGCCGCTGCAGGTCTTGCCACAATCGTTCTTCTTGGCGCCTTATACCATGTTGCACGCAAGGAGCATCGAGAAATAGGCGTAAACGTTGTCTTCTTTGTGTTAACTGTATTTATTGTGATCGGTCGTTTTTAAACCAGCATCTGCCGAAGCTGGATTCAATGTTTCAGTAGTGAATATAGCAGCAGAGAATCGACCTGCAGGTCGATTCTTTGCTCTATCACGATCGATGGTACGGTCCACCGTTAATGATCTCAAACGATCCTGCCCTTACTCTCTCATTCTTCTACCTTTATTTGCTTGGCGCAATCCCTTTTACCAGCAATTCCGTCCACTGGGCGGTATAAGGGAGTATCCTTTGGTAGATATGCGGGCTGGATATCCCTTCAACCAGGGCCTGGAAATATATCAGAAGAAATTCATCCGAATATTTCAGATCAACCTTGCCTTCTTTGCGCCCACGATGAAATAAATCCAACATAAGACTGTAGCTTTCGTTGACGTACTCCTGCATCATCAGTGATAATCCGTTATCGTCCTTCTTCGTAAAATAATCCATTAAATCGAAATAAAACTGCTTGTTGATCTTCTCCAGAAAATGAATTTTGATCTGACTCATGGCAATGATCGTTTCTTCGAAGGGTTTATTATCGGCCATGATTTTTCGGGCATTTTCCCCCATTTGAGTTAAAAAATATTTAAACACCTCATGGATCAGGTTTTCCTTGCTCCCAAAATATTTAAATATCGTCGTTTTACCGACATTGGCATGTCTAGCTATCTCATCCACTGTTACATTTTCTATGCCGGCTTCGGTATTCAACAAGTTAAAAGTTGCCTCAAAGACTTGATTTTTCTTCGCTTGCGTCCGCTTTTCAAAACCATTCATTCCTCATTCCTGCTTTCTGGCTATTATGACTAAAAAAAATTTTTAAAGAGGAATTTAGTTCGTATTTTCCCTTCCTATTTATTATATATCGAAATTATGAATTATCAAACGTATCAGAGTTCTAAATTTAGCTTTATTTGCGTTGACTATGACCATAATCGGGTGTATAACTGAAGTTGTAAATGAACTTTGGTTTAAAACAAAGCATTTTCAGCGAATATATGAACTTTATCTAAATATTTAGTTCGTTATTTATCAAGATGAAGCTTTGCTTTAAACTGGAAAGCACGTTACTAAAACTGGTTAAGAAGGAGTTTTAGTGCTATGACAAACATTGTAAAGGTGCAAGGCTTGCAAAAAAGCTTCGGGAAGTTCAAAGCGTTGCAAGACGTATCATTTACGGTAAATGCCGGGGAAGTTGTCGGATTTATCGGGCCGAACGGCGCGGGGAAATCCACAACAATTCGTACGTTACTTGGGATTATCCGTCGGGATGCCGGGGAAGCGAAGATCTTTGGCAAGGATGTATGGAAAGACAGCCTTGAGATTCATAAACGAATTTCTTATGTTCCTGGGGATGTGGCGCTTTGGGGCAGCTTAACTGGCGGCGAAATCATTGATTTATTTATGAAATTGCATGGCGGCGGAGACAAAAATAAACGCGACTATTTGATTAAACGGTTTGAATTGGATCCGAAGAAGAAAGCCAAGGGCTATTCCAAGGGAAATCGGCAAAAAGTCGGCCTGATTGCGGCTTTGGCCGTTGACTCCGATTTGTATATTTTCGACGAACCGACTTCCGGTCTTGATCCGCTGATGGAAGCCGTCTTCCAGGATGAGGTCGAAAAAATCAAGCTTGCGGGAAAAGCCATCTTACTGTCCTCTCATATTTTGAGCGAAGTGGAACGGTTGGCCGATAAAGTGGTCATCATTCGCCAAGGCAAAGTGGTTGAAACCGGGACATTGGATGAGTTGCGTCACTTAACCCGTTCGACGGTAACGATGGTAACGCAAGACAATGTGGCTATAATGGCATCCGTTAACGGTGTCCATGATTTCAAGCAATCCGGCAATCAAGCGACATTTTCCGCGGATAACGAATGTATCAATGAAATTTTGTCCGAAGCGGCAAAGTTGGGCGTCAAGAAGTTTGAGTCCGTGCCGCCTACGCTGGAAGACTTATTCATGCGTCATTATGAAGTCTAAGGGCGGAAACGGAGGAAATTATAATGCAAGAAAAATTTGCGCGATCGCATGTACTATTCGTCCAATTTCTGAAACGTGATTGGAAAAAAATCATCATCTGGATTTTAGGTTTAGGCTTGTTTTCAGCCGGATTTGTTCCTGCTTTTGAAGAAATCGGCAAGGGGCAAGGTTTGCAAGGAATGTATGAAACCTTGCAAAATCCTGCCATGATTTCCATGGTTGGTCCGACACCGGTTGAGATATCAGCAGATTATACCTTGGGCGCGATGTATGCGCACGAAATGTTGTTATTCTGCGGTTTGTTTGCGATGATTATCGCTGCATTGCATGTAGTAAGCCATACTCGCAAAGAAGAAGATCTTGGGCTTACTGAACTCGTCCGTTCCTTCCAAGTGGGCCGTCAAGCCAACTCGCTTGCGGTAATTGCCGAAGTTCTAGTGATCAATATGATATTAGCGCTTGTGATTGGCGGAATGATGACTAGCTATGGAGCAGATACGATTTCGGCCGAAGGAGCCTTTTTGTTTGGCGCATCCATCGGGATGGCCGGGATCTTGGGCGCCGTGATTGCCTTAGTCATGGCACAAATAATGCCGACTTCATCCGGTGCAACCGGTTCATCACTCGGAATTATAGGCTTGCTTTATATTTTTCGCGCCGGTACGGATGTGTCGAATCCTGATCTCTCCATGATCAATCCGATGGGTTGGACGTATCTAACCTATCCTTTTACGGAAAACCATTGGCTCCCCCTGATTGTGGCGATAGTCTTCAGCGTCATAGTCGTGATCATCGCTTTTGCCCTTGAAGGCCGCCGAGATATGGGAGCCGGTTATTTGCCCGAACGTGAAGGACGGGAATCGGCAAAAAAATCGTTGCTGTCCGTATCCGGCCTGTTTACGAAGTTGAATAGAGGCGTAATGATCAGCTGGTTGATTGCTTTCGTCATCATGGGAGCAGCCTATGGTTCGATTTATGGAGATATGCGAACATTCCTTGAAAGCAATGAAATCATGAATCAAATGTTTGCTATATCCGGCGTTTCCATAGAAGCAGCCTTTACCGGGACCATAATCATGGTCATGATGGGATTGGTTTCCATTTTGCCGATTGCGATCGTAAACAAATTATTCACGGAAGAAACGCGGCGGCATTTAAGCCAGCTTTATGCTACAAAAGTGACGCGAGCTCAGCTCTATTGGATTACTGTCATATTGGCCAACGTTGCTGGAATCGTGGGTATTTTGCTCGCTTCAAGCGGTCTTGGCGGGACAGCCATTGCTGCCATGGGTGACGGCTCGCCCATGAATATGGGGGATTTTCTCGTCGCTGGTTATAACTTCCTGCCCTCCGTGTTGTTTTTTACGGGACTTGCCGCTTTGGCTTTAGGTTGGACACCAAGACTAGGCAAAGGCGTATATGCTTACCTCGGCTATTCCTTTGCTCTAAACTACTTTGGCGGCATTTTGGAGTTGCCGGAATGGTTCTCGAAAACAGCCGTTCAAAGCTGGATTCCACGGATGCCGGTAGATCCGTTTGATGCTGCAACGTTTATTGCAATCACAGCAATCGGTATTGCCTTCATGGTTTTGGGCTTTGTGGGATATCGCAAACGGGATATGATTGAAGGAGCTTAACCGATAAATAAACTGATCTCATACTTTGATACAAATCGAACAGAAAACGGGCTGAATCCTGCATTTTCAGCCCGTTTTTTTTACGCATTTACGAAGTTTATCCAGATGTGTTTAGCCGCCACTCCCTGTTGGGAGAGTATAGGGACAGCATATTTATAGAGAATTTAAAGACATTGACATTATATATGGCCCCTCATATAATCTATTTACATTTTTACCACTATTGAACCAGAAAGGAGAAAGCAAACAACAAAATCAAATAGCTTATCGAAATTCACCACATAAAAGGAGGAAATTCATGAATTCCTGGATTAAAAAAACGGCCATCCTGTTCACTTATTCCTTAACTTTAAGTTCACTTGTACCTCTCGCTTCTGGATCTGCCCAGAGCTCCACCATGATGGTCTCCAATTCCTCTCCCGTCATTAACAACGCGGGCTTTGAAACCTTGGGAAGTGGTACTGAAATACCGGGCTGGACCTATTATTGGTCACCGCTGACTGATGAATATTCCATCTCGATCACAGATTCCAAAAGCTATGAGGGAAACTACGCTTTAAAGATGGTCGATGGAGGGCCAAAGTCACTGGGGTTAATCAGTTCTTCTTTTCCGGTCACGGAAGGAAGCCGTTATGTCACCTCCGTGAAAACCTGGCTGGAACAGGGCTCGGTGGCGATGATTGTATATTACTACGATGCCGATAATAAGGAAATCAGCAACAGCCGCTCCTCCCTCTCCTCCGTAAGCAGCGATTGGTTGGATTTTTCGCATGAAAGCGTCGCGCCAGCCGGTGCCGTTACAGCCAAGATTATGCTGTACTCCGGTACTGCCGGCTACAGTACCGCCTATTTCGACCATATGACCGTGTCCGCATCCACTGCAGCAGATATCCCCGTTGCCTTCGGGGATCCGATTGATCTGGGGGCAGCGACGAAAACGGTCAAAACCAGCGGGGCCGCCATGGCGAATGGCGAGGTTTACTTTGCAACGAATGGAACGCCTTCGACCTTCTATGCTCTGGATGCCGCAACCGGCGAAGTCATCTATTCCTCTCCGGTCCATGGCGTGAACACGGTATACGGTGTAGCAGCCGGTTCCGACGGCAATGTTTACATATCCGGCGTGGAGAACGGAATGCTGTATCGTTATTCCCCTGCCGCAAAAACATTGGAGTCTGTAGGCGTCAATCCATCTGAAAAGCTGGTCTGGGATTTGGCAGCCACCTCGGACGGCAAAATTTACGGAGCCACGTACCCAAACTCCAAAATCTTCGAGTATGATATTGCCTCCAATCAATTCCGTGATCTCGGAAGTGTTCGTGAGGACGTCATGTACGCTCGAGGAATCGGTGTGACCGAGCAGTATATCTATGTCGGGGTGGGAAACCCTGCTTATTTATACAAGATTGATCGTCATACAGGTGAACAATCTGAAGTCAAGCTCCCGAACTCAGGAGCCAATGACATGATCGCCGACATCTGGTCGTATAATGGAAAGCTGTTCGTACGGTCCGGTGCTACTACCCTGTTTATTTTGGATGAAGAAACCGAAGAAGTGCTTCAATCTCTCCCTTGGCCTTCTCCAACCCGTTTTGACAGTATGATCTCCCCTCCTTCCCCACTGGACAGAGATCTGGTGTATTTCCGGAATGTAGTTAACAGTGAACTAGTCACCTATAATACGGCAACCAATGAAATCATCCCTTTAGAGGGTGTCGTTCTGCCAAATTCAACGGTGCGGGCCTATGATTGGGTTACTCCTCAAACCGGGCATAAAGCCGGCAAAACCTTGCTGGCCATGGTAACAGAAAAGCTGGAATACGTATTATTTGATCCTGAAGATCGGTCTGTCGAAACCATTATGCCTGAAATTGAAGCGGAAGGCATTGATATTCAGAGCATGGAGATGGGGCCGGAAGGGAAACTGTATATGGGAGGCTTCCATACAGCCTTATCCATCTTTAATCCAGTTTCCAATGCGTATGAACTACAGGAACGTGTCTTTCCTCAAATCGAAGGGATCGGCTTTTTAAACGACAAAGTATATTTCGGCACTTATGGGGGCGCTGTCATCTATAGATATGATCCCTCTCAGCCATACAAGAAAGACGTCAATCCTTCGCTCGCATTCAATATTGAGGATGGTCAGAGCAGGCCGTTCGCTTTCGCATCAGGCGACGATCAGCTGTTCATCGGAACGATCGCCGATTATGGTCTCGTTAAAGGGGCATTGACCATGTATGATGAACCAACCGATACTTGGACCACCATTCCGGATATTGTGGAGAATCAAAGCGTGATGTCCGTTGCCTATAAAGACGGTCTGGTCTATGGAGGAACAACGATCCATGGTGGCGGAGGCTCGACCCCCGCAGCTTCGGAAGCCAAAATGTTTATTTTTGATCCCAAAACCAAAAGCAAAGTCAAGGAGTTCTCTCCTGCGATCCCCGGCATGACATCCCACCAGCTGATCGGTGACCTGAAGGAAGGGCCAGACGGGCTTTTATGGGGTGTGACTTGGGGGAAAACAGCTTCAGGAACCACCGTATATTCGGTCTTCGCCATGGACGCAGTAACACAGGTGATCAAAAAGAGCAGGCTGTTATATCCGAATACCCCGTCCGGAAGTACATGGAGACCTTATTTTCTCCGTTTTGGCGACGATGGTCTGCTCTACACCACGGTCGGTCGTACTCTAACGGTGATCAATCCGGAAACAATGGATTCCAAAAAAATAGCGGACAGCGTCAACCTCATGACCTTGGCAGAAGATGGCGGAATTTATTATGCGGAAGGCTCCCATCTCAAGAAGCTGCCAATTGCCTTAAAAGAAGTCGCATTGAATTTGGATGAATCGTTACTCACTGTTGGAGATCAGGCACAGCTTATGCTGAGCGGAACCCTGTTTAATGGAAAATCCGCAGACTTGGCCCAAGCTTCGATCAACTACAAGAGCTCTGACGAAGGCATCATCACCGTTTCCGATTCTGGTACCATACAAGCTGTCGGTGCCGGGAGGGCAGAACTACAGGCCACGGTTGTTTTGAACGGTATCACCGTGCTCTCCAACTTGGTAGTGGTTGAAGTCAATGCAACTGCGGAACAATTATCAGAGAAACTTCAACAGGAATTCAATCTTCGACTGGCTTCGGGCGAGATTCTTAAGCCGCTCGCGAATCAATTGGCGAACAGCCTGAAGCAGACCGAACATCAATTGCTCAAAAAACACACGACTCAGGCCATCCACCATCTTGAGAAATTCACCCGAGATCTTGCGGATCCGAAAATGAATGCCTATATCGTTCCGGCAGCCAAAGAGGCATTGCTGCTCCAGGCTGCGGACCTGCTGAATATCTTAAATCAACAATTGGACAGCTGAAAATCGATGCTAGAGATTAGCCTAAACAGCGTGTACCTATCGGTACACGCTGTTTGCGTGGATGAATCATTACCTTTAGGCTCCATGCATGTAGCCATTTGCCTCGCCTTAGTTTAATCACCATCTTTAATTATTTCTACGGCTTTCTCAACATACTCGTCCCCACCTTCCATCATTCCTTCAATGGTTGGATCAAGACGAATATCAGGCTGCACTCCTATTCTTTGCGTTGGTTTTTTATCTGGATAAAATACACCAATTCCACTTATGCCAGTTTTTATATTTCCTGGAAGAGTAATATTAAATACATTGCCATCCGCTCCAGCAGTTGGCCTCCCAAGAACTATTGAATTTTCTGTTTTTCTAAGCAACATCGTTGTAAACTCACCGTTACTAATCGTATGTTCATTGATTAGAATCACAATTTTCCCTTTAAAAACCTCGTCATCTGTCCGTTGAGGCTTCCCTGAGGTAAGAGGTTCAAAATAATATTCACCTGGTACTGCACGATTAGGAAGTGATACTTTGGCAAACTCTTCCTCAGAAGGGATCAGATATTGGGCCAATTTATAGTCAACTGAGCTAGAAGGGTAGTTTCTAAGATCAACAATCAGACCTTTAGTGTCCCACCATTTTTTCATGATGCTATCAATCTCGCCATCTTCCAACAGACCGGCATTAATATAGTAGATCTCTCCGTTCTCCATTGCTTGTGATTTCGTATAAACAAAGTAATTATTCTCTTCTAGGCTGCTCGTCGCACTTATGTTCATTGTTTTTCCCTGTCGAATGACAGTAACGTCCATATTCTTTTGATGAGTTCGGAATATTGCATTATAGACATGTCCTGACGTGTCTTCTCGTGATTGTGAGATGTATTTTCTTCTATCTTCTAATAATTCATCAATATTATTATCACCTACTTTTAGTACAATGTCTCCGACCTCAAGTCCACATTTGTTATGGACTGTACTTATAACAATCTGATTGTTAATTTCAACAAAGTTTACGGGAAGCCGATACGTTCCAAAATACTCAGTAATGGACTCTCTATTTTTGCCACTCAAATAAACATGAGAATCGTGTACTCTAGTTGTTAGTTCTGCTAATGTCATGAAATAGGAATGATAATCAGATCCATCTATCATTTTAGGAATAAAATCTATAAGCACTTGATCCCAATCCTCTTCGATGACATCTTTATAAGGAAAATAGTATTCGATAATATTCCAATAGCGGAATAAACCAAGCAACCTGTAGCCCGTGTCATCAAATTTCATATTAGTATAAGCGTTTTCATTATGCATAATCCCTAAGGGTGATTCATCATTAAAGCTAACGTATGCATTTTTTCGTTCTGAAATGTTAGAATCTAAAATTTTTGATAATTCAAGACTCAGATCTGTTCCAAGATATTCCTCATCCTTGGACCAATCTGTGGTTGGACTGATTTGTATGGAATCATCGGAAAACTGGTATTGCTGTTCAAGATCCCCGGAAATGCTCTCATTACCTAACGTATGAACCCACTCATAGAGGATTGAGTTCACATCCGAATTTTCATCTATAATAGAAGGCATCACACGAAAAAGCTCATAATCCCAATTTATTTCCCCAGATACAACCTTAGGATGGTAATATTTCACCAATCCCCATACCTTACTGAGCTTAGCGATATCCTCGATCTTCTGTTCAGAAAGGCTGGAAAATTTCATTCCACTTCCTTGGTCGTACTCCTGCCCCTGCTTCTGCTCTTTCACTTGCTCTTTCACTTGCTCTTTCACTTGCTCTTTCACTTGCTCAAGCTGATGAGCCTCCTGTGATGCAAAACATCCTGCAGTAATGAGGATAAACAATACACTGATAAATACAAAGAACATCCGGTCTCTTCTTTTTTTTAGTATCACCTTTTTCCACCTTTCAGCTCAATAATTTATCTCTTTATCATTCTCGCAAATCTAGGACCTGCTTCGCCTTTCTAACACATGGAATGTTAATATATTACATATTATATAAACTATCCCTCAAAATCTCTAGTGCAAATAAAAAGCCCAGCCTATATATTCTCCTAGGCTGGGGTGTATGTTGATCCGATAGATTACTAATCCTTCCTCAACATTGCTGAAGCCTTTGCCGGAGTAACCTTCAACGAATTCCCTTCCCCCTTCAAAGATATCGCTGTAGCGTTTGTAAAAATGGGGGGCTATTATATTTATCATATTTGATAAAATTGTACACGACATAGATAAGCCACCTGGTTCCTTTCCAAGTGGCTTATTGATCTTGCTACATATTTGATTTTTTTCTTTTTATTCCTTGGAAAATCAGCATGAACGCCATTAAGAAGAATAAAGTATTGACTGAACTTAGAGGCTGTTTTCCTAAAAAATCCTTAATTATAAGATATGATTGGATAACCAAGATAATCGATGCATATAGAAAATACATATTGGATTTGTCTTTAAATTTCCGGCCAAGTAGCTTAATTATCATTGTAAATGCAATAGCATAGATAGTGATGATCCCAACAAAAATAAAAGCTAAGATTGATAAGTTCATAATATCAATCCCTTCCATTTATTGATAATTACATTTTATCACAGTTATTGTTTGTAACAAAATAATTTTAGTATTTCAGGAGTTTAACTAGTGCCTACCTCGCCTTATACCGCTGTCTATATTCGCTCGGCAGCATGCCTGTCTGCTCTCGAAAAGTTCTGCTGAAATATTTCTCATCCTCGTATCCGGTTTGCTTGGCAATCCAGACAATTGGCCTGGCCGTCTGTTCCAGGTATTCCCTCGCCTTATCGATCCGTACCTTGCGCAGATATTCATTGAAGGAATAGCCAACGATTTCTTTGAAACATTGATAGAAGTAGCTTCGGCTCAGATTGACCCGCTTCGCGACATCGATAGCGAATAACGGAAACTCAAGTTCGTCGTGCACGATTTTGACCGCCGTCATAATGCTGCCGCTCACTTCGGGGCTCAACTGCAGGCTGCCTGACAGCGTTATCCCATTTTCCCTGAATTGTTTCAGCCAGTCCGCAACCTCCCGCCAGCACGTAAATGTATCAGGCATCTTGATATCATCAGGTTGTATCGCTCTATAAAGCCGGTTCCAGTCAACCATACAGCCATAGATCCATTGCATTAGCTTGGAGACGGGTATACGCAGTTTTTTCAATCGACTACAAAGCTTATCAAAGGCTTCATCGTCATGGACCCAGGTGAAGGCGTGCAGTAATTCCTTCACAGTGGCGGTCTCTTCTTCTCCCGGTTCAGGAAGTTCCGCCGTCAGCTCCATGACAGACTTCTCGATCGGATAGGGCTCATTGCCGTCACAGTCGTAGAAAAAATCTCTGCTCCTGTAGGCCCGTATTCGTTGAAGCAGCTCGGATGGAGATAAATCGGCTGTATGCCGTAGTCGTACCATATGCCATCCGGTGCTGCGCGTTCCGTCTGGAATCGGCGGCAACGGGTCTTCATCGTCATTGCCATGAGACTGAACCTCCTTGGAAAGATCCGTCAGCCACATCAGAACGGATCCATCCGCTTCGGCTATCCAGCCCAATGAAACGCAATCCGCTACCATTCTGCTTGTTAATGGCTCATCCGGGTACGTCAATAGCGCATAGGCCGTATCGCAAGAACAAGCCGCTACTATCGAATCCGACTCATTCTTGTGCTTCTGCTTCACTTCCACAATGCGGGAGTGAATGCGCTGAAACACTTCTTCGAACTGTTCTTTTTCAAGCTCTACCTTGGCAATGTAATCAATGGCACCCAGTCGAAGCGCTTCCTGGATGTATTCAAAATCCTGATGAAGAGTCAGCACGGCGATCGCGATATTCGGATATTGCTTGCGCACAACCCGAATTAATTCGATGCCCGACATCACCGGCATGGCCAGATCGGTCATTAACAGATCTACCCGATTCGCCTTCAGAAAATCGAGCGCCTTCTCCCCGTTGGCAGCTTCGCCTACAACTCTCATTCCGAACGATTCCCATGGCAAAAAAGACATCAGTCCCTTACGTACAAGCTTGTCGTCGTCTACGATGAGAACATGGATCATTTCGTTAAATTCTCCTCCTCGATTTGTATCGAAATGATGATGCGGGTACCTTTGCCAAGCTCGCTTGTTACCGTAAGACTCGCTTTCCCTTCGTAATGAAATTCTAACATTCGTTTGACATAATTCAGTCCGATTCCCATCCCCACTCGATGGCGCTCAGTCTGTTCCTGCTCAAGCAATGCCTCAATCTTTTCCTCAGAGATCCCCCCACCGTTATCTCGAATTTCGATCTCAAGTCTGTCATTCTTTCTAACCACCACCTCGATTCTGCCGTTATCATCGAGCCCGTGATACAGCGAATTTTCAACCAACGGCTGCAGAATGAATCTAGGAACCGTCACTTCGAGTAATGCGTCGTCCACGTGAATATTGACATCGAACTGAAAATTGTATCGAATCTGCTGGAGAATGAGATATTGCTTCAGTGAATCAATCTCATCTCTGATGGTCGCGACACTGTTGCCTTTGCGGAGATTGTAGTAAAGCAGTTTGTTTAACGAAGTGACAAGCCTGTCGATCTCCTCCTGACCGTTCATAACGGCTAGCCAGTGCGCGGTATCTAGCGTATTCATCAGAAAATGCGGATTAATCTGATACTGCAGCTTCTCGATCTCCAGATCCGCTCTGCGCTTCTCCTTGGCCTTGACTTCAGAATACAGCTGCGTAATCTGAACCTTCATATGTTGAAATTGGTTTAACACCATCTCAAATTCCGGGATGCGCGATTGCGTGGCAGCCGCATTAAAATTGCTGCCCGCAATCGATTTGATCTCCTTATTAAAGCGCGACAGCGGCCGGTACACCATTTTCCATAGAAGCCAGCCAATCGACAGACTAACTACAGCGAACAGCAGCGCCAGCCCCAGCATCTGTATCATCCAGCGATTTTTCTCGCGGTTGTAGTCGGATTTAGCAATAAGCGAGACCACACTCCAGCCCTGATTGCTGACTTGTCGATACCAATAATAGTCGGACGTAATACCTGTCACCAGGGAAGGCGCTAGAGAGTCCGAAAAAAATGAATTTTCAGGAAAGATATCTTGAAGCTCGCTGTATGAAATTCTTCCGTTGTTGTCCAGTATTAAATGATTGGTATGCTTGCTGACTTCATCCAAATCAAGAATGCTCTGCGTCAGCTTGAAACCGGACTCAATGTAGACATAGGCATCCTCCCTCTCCGGCAAATCAACCTTTCTCAAGGCGGAAAGCACATACTGATTGTTGAATCGATCTTTACTGATATGCGGTCCAAAATAGGTGATGCCATAATACGCTGCTAGGATGGGAAGGTCATCGATATCGAATGGCTGTTTCATGCCTGTATTCTCAAAAAGAGTGGTCTGATCGTCGCGTAGATAATACAGCGTTAATCCGACATTGGGATTGGTGAACGTGATTAGATTCAGCTGGTTTTTGATTTCATCCGTCAGATAACTCCGATCATACGGCTGCTTCGCCATCAAAAACTTCTCAAGCTGCCTACCGACGTTCCCCTTAAAGGTCAGTTGTTGGGAAACGTGATTCAGGTTGTCCAGCGTGTTCTCAAGCGACAATCGGACCTGCTTTAAATTGCTTTGAATGCCGGATTGCAGCTTCGTATTCAGAATGGATGTAATGGTGTTGTATGACAGATAACAGGTGCAGATGAAAGGGATCAATGTTGCTGCGGCAAACAGTAAAAGAATTCGATTTTTCAAGGTCAATCGCTTCAGGCGGGACTTCCAATCCTTTTCCGGTTTCATCGTTTCATCCCCATCGATTATTGGCTCCTCCTCTCTTTGAATCATATGGTCTATGACGTGCATAATCAGAAATAGGCGGGAAAATCTTTCTAGAATATAACACAAATTAAAATGATTATTGAGCAGAGATTTCAATAAATCAGGTGCCAAAGCCGTTATCTTTCAATTGAAAAAATCACGGGTAGACAAATGTCTTCTCCTTAGTGTGTGAAATGTCCAACCACCCGCAACAGCCGTAAATTTTTGTACATATGACCCCCTCATTAAGAAACCACCTTCTATCCTTGAAGGCGGTTTCATTGTGTTACAGTTAAATGGTCCATACGAATAGTTATTCCATTAATCTGAAAGAAGGGGTGTAATTATGAAAAACATGTCAAAAACGTTAGCGCTGTTACTGGCCTGTTTTCTCGTTCTAGCAGCTTGCAGCAATACAACGAATAACACGCCGGCTGCACCGGAGAAAAGCGCGGAGTCAAGCGAACCCGCCGATCCATTTGGCCGCTACGAAGAACCTGTCCAGATCAGCATCAGTATTGAAATCGATCCCACCGATAATGAATTGCCTCCTGGCGACACGCCGCTCAACAATCAATACACTCGTCAGATTAAGGAAGCGCTTAATGTGGACGTCGATCATCAATTTGCTGCCTCTGGGCAGAATCTTCGTCAGAGAATTAGTCTCGCTATTGCAAGTAACGATTTGCCGGATGCTATGGTCGTCAATGCCGTTGAGCTGCGCCAATTGGTCGAAGCCGACCAAATTGCCGATTTAACGGAGGTGTATGAACAATATGCATCCCCGGATATAAAGACAATCATTGAAAACACCAACGGTGCTGCCTTAGATGCGGTAACATTCGATGGCAAAATGATGGCCCTTCCGGGTGTGCAAGCCAATGCCGATGGCATTCACCTCTTGTGGATCCGGCAGGACTGGCTGGATAAGCTGAACCTTGAACCGCCAACCACGATGGCAGAACTTGAGGAAGTCGCCCGTGCTTTCGTCGAAAAAGATCCTGATGGTAACGGTCAGCGCGATACGATTGGGATCACCGGACCTGAAAGTGGTGGCAAGCTGTATGCGAACTTCCTTGAGTCGAAGAACAATTTATACGGTTTTGACGCAATCTTCTCCGCGCATGACTCCTTCCCTGGATACTGGCTCGAGGGCGAGGATGGCAGCCCTGTATACGGCTCAATCCTGCCGGAGACTCGTGAGGCGTTAGCTAGTTTAAGAGATTTGTATTCCAAGGGACTTATTGATCCAGAGATGGGGGTTCGTAACAAAGCAGATGAGCCCATTATCGCCGGAAAATCCGGAATGTTCTTTGCGCCATGGTGGATGGCTTACGGCCCGCTAACCAATGCCGTAAAAAATGATGCCGAAGCCAATTGGCAGGCTTATGCTCTGCCTTTGAATCAAAATGGCGAATTTAGACCACATGCTGCTACACCTTCTACTGAGTTTGTGGTGGTTCGGAAAGATTACGAGCATCCGGAAGTTCCTATGAAATTGCTAAACAATCTGTTTAAAAACGAGCAAGAGAACACCTTTGACCCGAGCAAAGGCGGTCCTGGTTACTACCCGCTCCGCGTGGTATACGCACCATCCGACGAAATTGAATTTACAGTCAAAGCCCTCCGTGATGTGCTGGCAGGCAATAAAACCGCCGAGGATTTTGCAAATGACAAGGCCTACAAACTGCTGCCTTCGGACATCGCAAGCATCAAGACGATCAAAAACGAGCCTTACGATTCTATGGATCTTTCAACATGGAACCCTGAAGCGAACTGGGGAGCATGGACTCGATCGTACTCCATCATGGTGGGCGGCAGGCCGCTGGTTGATACCGAGTTTGAGGAGGTGCCCAGTCTTCTGTATGAGCAGACACCGTTAATGGAGAGCCGTTGGGTGAATCTGCGCAAGTTAGAGGACGAAACTTTCCTGCGCATCATCATGGGTGCTGCTCCACTGGAGACATTCGACTCCTTCGTCGAGAACTGGAAACGTCAAGGCGGCGACCAGATTACCCAGGAGGTTAAGGACGCGCTTGCGCAGTGATCTTAAGGCATACTAAGAACCACATAGCCAGAGCTCCCGGCACCCGTCAGGAGCTCTGGAACACTCGATGCAAGATTCGGGGGAAGGGAGTGCTGTCATGCGTATGAAAGGCTTCGCCAAACATTATTATCTGATGCTGATCCCGGGATTTCTATGGCTGTTCGTCTTCAGCATCGTTCCAATGTTCGGCATCATCATTTCGTTCCAATATTTTAATCCAGGCAAAGGTATCCTGGGCTCGGATTGGGCAGGGCTTGAGCACTTCAAATATATGTTATTGCTGAAGGATACACAGGAAGTCTTCAGCAATACGCTTGTCATCGCGTCCATGAAGATTGTCGCCAATCTGATTGCGCCACTGTTGTTTGCACTCATGCTCAATGAACTGCGTCTGATGATTCTTAGACGCTGGATTCAGACTATCGTCTATCTGCCCCACTTTTTGTCTTGGGTTATTCTGGGGGGCATTGTACTCGATCTGTTCTCCTATAACGGACCCGTCAATCAACTGACTGCATTGTTCGGATTCCAGCCCAAACTGTTCTTTGCCGATTCCCAGCTGTTTCCGTTCCTCGTTGTCGGCAGTGACGTCTGGAAGGAATTCGGTTTTGGCACCATTATCTATCTTGCCGCGCTTACCGGGATCAACCCGGCACTGTACGAAGCTGCCAACATCGATGGAGCAGGACGCTGGAGAAGTCTCTGGCATATCACGCTGCCCGGGATCCGCACGACAGCAGTATTGCTCACGGTTCTCAGCTTGGGTAATGTGCTTAACGCGGGCTTTGACCAGATCTTCAATCTGTACAACCCGCTCGTCTATTCTACAGGTGATATTATTGATACCTGGGTCTATCGAACAGGTTTGCTTAACCTGCAATATGAACTTGCGACCGCCGTCGGCCTGCTGAAGTCCGTTGTGGGTTTCCTGCTGATATCCGTCTCGTATTATCTGGCTTACCGTTTTGTTAACTATCGCATATTCTAAGGATTCATCCTGTTGCAAAGCTATATAAACCCATCCCATTCCAACTAGAGTAGGAGGTGCTGACCGTGGTCAGAGACCGGACGTTCGGCAACCGTGTGACGGATATTATACTAATTGTTGTCCTGATAGGCATTACTTTGTCATGCATCCTGCCGATCTGGTACACCCTCTCCCTTTCGCTTAGCTCCAACTCTGCCGCTGCGGCCGGTAAGGTCTGGCTATGGCCGGTCGATTTCAATCTCAACGCATACGCCCAGATTCTTAATGACCAACAGTTCTTCCGGTCCTTCTGGATCTCGACCCAGCGAGTGCTGTTGGGGGTTATGCTCAATTTTATCATGGTTGTGCTCATGTCTTACCCGCTCTCGCGGACAGCGAGAGAGTTCAAGGGACGCAATGTGTTCATGTGGATTCTCATTTTCACGATGTTGTTCAACGGCGGTCTGATCCCGCTGTATCTGACGGTCAAAGAGCTCAACATGCTGAACAGCATCTGGGCACTTGTCCTGGTCGGCGGTGCGCAGACACTCGTCTTCAACGTCATCCTCACGATGAACTTCTTCCGCAACCTGCCCAAAGAGCTGGACGAAGCCGCCCTTGTCGACGGCGCGGGACCATGGTACATCCTGTACAAGATCTATATCCCGCTGGCCGTGCCGGTGCTGGCGACCGTCTCGCTGTTCAGTATCGTGTATCACTGGAATGAATTCTTGTACGGTCTGATCTTCATGTCCCGTGAGCAGTTCTATCCACTCCAAACGTATATCCAGCAGCTTGTCGTCTCGGTCGATCCATCGACGATGTCCGAGGATCAGTACCGTCGCTTGTCTGAGTTATCCAACCGGACACTCGATGCCGCCAAGATCTTCATCGCCATGCTGCCTGTCCTCATCGTCTATCCGTTCCTCCAGCGCTTCTTCATTCACGGAATTACGCTGGGTTCGGTTAAAGAGTAGCTCCCCCACCCATGAAACAGCTTTCAGAGATCCGTGCCATTTTCTTTACATTAATATAAAAATATACTGAAAACAGGCGCAGGGAGTACGAATCCTTCCTCCCATCGCATGTGCATTGTTTATCCTATGTATAGACAACCTCATTAATTGGTTGTCTTTTTTTAATTCTACAAATATCCCCTTAATGGCTGACCTTCGAATGGTAGTTTTTCATAAAGATTTCAAACAGACGAAATTTCACGTAAAACACAATGTATCGTCATAAGTTCACAACATGAATTTGTTATTTTATAACGGTAAACAAGAACGCTACGGATTAGAAATTCAGAAATGAACATTAGGCCGCCCCATCCGCTTTCGAGAAAATCAAGAATTTTGGTCCTCACATCGTTCCATCACACCAGAAAGGAATTGTTTATAATGAAAACGATCGATATCATGAAAGAAAATTTGATGTTTATTCTTGGACTTGGCGCATTAGCTCTAGTGAGACCCATAATGAAGATGACGGGGATCATGGATCTGATCGGACAACAATTCGGCAGCATTCTCATGACGATCCTTATCTCCTTAGCTTGGCTGGTTATCGTATTAATTAAGAAACCCGCTTCTCCAGTGGTCATTCTTATTTTTGCGGGTATGAGTTATGCCTTATATGCCGTCATCCTTAGCGGCATAGTCTCTCCGCTTCTTGATGGAAAATTACAAGGTCCATTAACTAATCCGTTTGCTCTTGTAAGTGTCTTTGCTATAAATGCGATTTGGGGATTCATCGTTGGATTCATTGCCAAAACACTTCGTCGTTAACGTCTGATATAACTGATATCTCTTCCCGCCATCTCTCGAATCCTTGACAATGTAATTATCATCGGCGCAGACGTCAGCAACTTCAGAGAAACGGAATATGTAACGGAAAACGGCCATCTCCGCCCCTATCGGACGAAAATGGCCGTTATGTCTGTACCTTGGCGCCCTTACCGTCAGCTCGCCTTCGCGAGTTTCGTGCTGCGAACCGATGCCACAGCGTATACAACGAGCGCTGTCCAGATGAGCGCGAAGCCGATAAGCAGAACCGGCGAGACCGATTCCTTGAACACGAATATGCTCAGTAACAGCATGATCGTCGGCCCGATGTATTGTACGAAGCCGAGCGTGGATAGCGCCATCCGGGCCGCCGCCCGCGCAAAGAAGAGCAGCGGCAGCGCCGTTACCACGCCGGAAAGAAGCAGCTCGACGAACACCGGCGCAGGCAGCGTCCATGCCGTCGTCTTGCCCACGGCAGCCAAATAGATCCAGTAACCGAGCGCAACGGGCAGGATTACAGCCGTCTCCGACAACAAGCCTACAGAAGCGTCCTGCACGATCTTTTTCTTCGCGAGGCCGTACAAGCCAAACGATACGGCCAACGAGATCGCGACCCACGGGAACCGCCCGTAGTCGATGGCGATGATGAGCACCGCGGCACCAGCGATGGCAATCCCGAGCCATTGGCCGCGGTTAGGCTTTTCACGAAGGAAGACGACCGCTAACAGTACGTTCAGCAACGGATTCAAATAATAGCCGAGACTTGTCTCGACAACATGGCCGTTGTTGACCGCCCAGATGAAAATGAGCCAATTCGCAGCGATCAGCAGTCCGCTGGCGGCGAGCGACAGCAGGAGCGAGCGGCTAGCCGCAACCCGCTTCATGTCTCCCCAGCGTCGCTGGACGGCGACGAGAATACCCATGAAGACGAACGACCAGACAACCCGATGCGACAGAATTTCGCCTGCCGGCACATTTTCAAACAACTTCCAATAAAGCGGGAGAACCCCCCACATGATATACGCGATAATAGCGTTAACCAACCCATTGTTCATTATGATTTCTCCTCTTCTAGCTCCGATGTCTTAACGGATTATACGCCTCGATCCTCGCTTAAGTAAAGCAAATAATTCGTGTCCGATAGCAGACAGTCACGCTCTTGTTCGATTCTAGTTGTATACTGAGCCATCGTTTTCCGTTCGTTCGCAGACCCGATGGAGCAAGCTGGCACATTCTGCGCTGTTAGTCATTGATTATTTTTCCAAAATAGGTTATTTTATAGAAAGCTTAGCGATAAGCTAGTTCCTATCACGAAGGGAGATGTGTTCTAATGGCGACTACTTATATGGTGGTTTGGTCTTAAAACTGAATAGCAGGCATACGGGAATAAAGCGGGACAACGCCCGTATTATTTGGTATGCCATTCAAAGTAACCTTTCGTGAATATTGCTGTTTGCGAGATACGATGAAGGTCGTATCTTTTTTGCGTCCTGATGCCGCGCGACAGCAGCTTCTTTAGAGGCTGCTTGTCCGTGGCATTTTTGCGTCCAAAAAAAACATTAAAGGAGCTATCAAAAAACCATGATGGATTTGAAAACTTATGGCTACACAGAAATAGAAGCAATTCAAGGCGGCTTATTGACTATGTATTTATCCTTTCTTCTCTGAATTGGGATTTCAATGTTACCCTACCCGTATCATGCGGTATCTGACACAAACCAGGCAGAGCGGCGGCCAGCCGGTCATCATTCTGACCAAGGCTGATCTCGCCCCAGATTATAATCTCCTGCTCGCAGAAGTCACACAAATCATCCCCGATGTACCGGTTCACGCGATCTGCAATCATACAGGCCTGGGGATGAACGAACTCGATCCCTACTTGATGCCTGATAAAACGGTCGTCTTTCTCGGCATGTCCGGCGTTGGTAAATCGTCTTTGTTCAATGCGTTGATAGAACAGGACGTAATGAAGGTTCAGGCAATCCGGGAGGTCGACAGCCGGGGACGGCATACGACAACGCACCGTCAGCTGTTCATGCTGCCCTCCGGTACGATGGTCATTCATTGATACGCCGGGTATGCGTGAGCTTGGGATTGATGCAGACGAAGGCCTACACGCAAGCTTTACCGATGTGGAGGCATGGTTCCCGCAGTGCCGATTTACGGATTGCCGCCATCAGGCCGAGCCGGGCTGTGCTGTTCTTGCCGCGCTTGCCGACGGTTCATTGCCGCGTGAACGGTGGGAGCATTATGTGGCCCGGCAGCATGAGAACAAGCATGTCCAGGATAAAACCAGCTACCTCATCGACAAGAGAGCTCGAAACAAAACGAACGCCATGTGGAGCAAGCAAACGAAAAAAAACGGAGGATGGAGGATGGAAGATATGAATATTCAATTCGAAACGCTGATCAATGCCTTGAGCCGACAGTTCAAGAAGGATATCATCTCGGCCGACTGCCAAACCAAGCCGTTACAGGGCGGAACTGTGGGAAATGTGTACCTGGTAACGGGGATCGCCGATACCGCGGATGGCGAAAAATGGCCGTACCGTATCGTGCTCAAAATCCAGCAGAAATGGGAGCGTTACGGCGATCCCGGTTCATGGCGCCGGGAATATGATCTTTATGCGTCTGACTTGGGAGCGACGTTCTCGGATGCCTTCCGCTGGCCGACATGTTATCACGCCGAGATCAATGCCGAGGAAAATGAATTCCAGCTGTGGCTGGAATATATCGATGGCGTAACCGGTTTAGATTTGACCGTTGACATGTATGAACAGGCTGCGCTGGAGTTAGGACGCTATCAAGGCAAGCTGTATGCGGAGCAGCCCGCTGTGCTGCAGAGCCTGACCAACCTGAGCCATGCGGATCTCATGAAGAATACGTATCTCCATTACCGGTCTTGGCCGGTCGTCTACGATTATATACGCTCGGAGAACTGCGATTTCCCGCAGCACGTGCGGCAAATGATCATCGACATCGATGAGCATGCAGACGAGATTCTCGATCGCATCGAAAAATTGCCTCTCGTGCTATGCCACCGGGACTTCTGGGTGACCAACCTGATCTATGCCGACGAGAAAATCGCACTCATTGACTGGGATACATCCGGATGGGGCTACCTGGGCGAGGATCTCGCAAGCCTGATTGCGGATGAAGCGGATATCGATCACATGGTCGAAAACTACCAGCGATGTGTCCCCGCGTATTACAAAGGCTTTTCAGAATATGCGGATGTTCCCCCTATCACCGAACATTGCGTCTACGAGCTGATCCTTCTCGGCTTCGGATACAGGCTTGTGGAGTGGTATCTCCACACAGAGGACGATGACGAAAAGACGAAGCATTTCCATACGCTCCAAAAAATCTATGAAATGAAGACCACCCCTGTACTGGGTTGACTCTAAAAAAAAGAACTCCGAAAACCCTTGAATATAGTGGGTTTTCGGAGTTTCTTTCATTAAATTCCCATTTGATCGTCCCCGGCAGCTAGCTCGTGATAACATCTCATTTTGCTATAACATACACGTTTTAAAAAGGGCCGGTTATTTTCACCTTGATTTTATTGGATTCAACCGTTACCCCGTTCAATGTAATTCGAATCGACAACTCGGCTTGCCCCGGATGCTTGGCGATAATCTTTCCTTTCGGGTCGATCTCCGCCTTGTCCGGACGGCTGCTCAAATACTCAATGGCTGCGCCGGATAACTCCTTAGTCGTTCTTCCTTTATCAAGGGATACTTTGTAGGAATAACCGACTTCATCTCCCGGGTGAAGCTGGAGCGATTCAGCCTCAAGCTGTACTTTGTCTAGCTGCACGACCAGATTCGGATCGCTATACTTCATCAGCTCGCTACCGTATTTGAAATATAAGTTGCCAAAATCGTCCTGGGCCAGTTTTTCCGCATTGCTCTCCAACAAGATGGACAGCGATTTGCTTGCAGCGTCAATCTTAAACATTTTGCTAGTGTACGTATGGTCAGCAACATATCCCGTATAAATGGTACCATACACATTGCCGTCGGTTCCAACGGTTAAGCGGGGATTGCTGTGTGCATAATCTGCTGCAGGGAACATATCTTCGCTGTAAATAATCTCTTGGCGCTCCGGATCATAGATAAACAGAGACCCTAGCGCCATTCCCCAAATGTTACCGTCCGGGCCCCATATCAAAGAGGTTACTGCTTTTTTGCCCGCAACAGGTATCTGTTCCATCTCTACTCGGCCGGATGCTGTATCGTAAATGGCAAGCTTCCCCTCTCCACCTGTCATCGAGCCGGTGGCCATAAACAACTTTCCATTTTTGTAAAGCAACGAATTGATCGAATGTCCGGATATAATGTCACGTTTCACATCAAACGTTCCGGTAACGGGATTGTAGACGGTAAGAGCCCCGCCTGTTTTGCCTGCGATTGGATAAGAACCGATATATAACAGGTTTTCTTCCTCGACCCCGAGCATGGCAACGGGCCGGTCCTGCTCTGAACCCAGCTGACCAAGCCGCAGCGGATTATTCGGTTCTGATGGGTCCGTTCGATTCCATGGTTTGGCTGGATCGTATTCAAAGATAGTCGCTCTAGGATAAACGCCGAGATACATTTTCCCGTTCAAGGAACCGAATCCTTCGACTTGGCCGATTTGAGGATAATGCTCGGTCTCGTTACGGGTTGGCGAGTAAATTCCCATTCCCCCTCCTGAAATGAAGCCAGAGGACAGTATCTGCCCGTCTGTGCTTTTCCCGATGTTAAACAATTCCACAAACTGTGCCGGAAATGGAAGCTCTGGCGTTTCAATCAAACCGGTTTCCAGATTGTAATAAAATGCTCTTCCGCCATTTCCGGCCAATCCGACTAATGTCCAGCCCGGATACTTTGCCTCGTCCAGCTGTACATAACCAAAAGCTACGCCTGCTCCTTTGACATCGACACCCAGCGAGCCGTAAACTCCCGTTCTCAAGTCGTATGAATAGAGAGACCATTGCTGCGTGCCACCTGGAAGGGTTTCGTAATAGGTGTAGAATACCTCTCCGCCGTCAGGCGATAACGGTGAAAATCCTCGTGCATTATAGGCTGTATTATTGTTAACGAGCCAGCTAGCGGTATCGGGATCATACACGAACATTACCGGTCCGGGATCCACGCGCACGAATAATTTACCTCCTGCATACTGGAGATCGTAAACCGAAGTCTTACCGTTAAATTCAGGATGATGAAGCGCAATCGACGTGCCGCTAGCAAGATCGTATTGATAAAGCTTAGCGACGTCGGCTCCCCCCACATAGATCATTTGACGATCGGAATCGTAAGCAAGGCTGCGGATATGAGCCTCTTTCGATGAAGTCTTGAAGGATTTAAGGATTCGAGTCTGGTCGGTAACGGGATCATATTCAAACAGCGATTGGGAATATCCTGTTCCTCCATACACTTTGCCATCTTCCCCGGCTACAAGCGTCCAGATGACGGTATCGGTAGGAACAGGTTTCCCGATGGCACGCAGCTTATCCTCTGCCGGATCATATTGAAACAACGTTCCGTTCGGCGTACTTCCGATGTATACCTTTCCGTCGGAGGCTGTCACAATCGCCCAAGCTGCCGAAACGTTGCTCCCGTCAAGCGCAACAAGTGGATGAGTGGATTTCACTTCTTTCGAAGCAACATCCATCACGATGAGTTGTGCCGGATCACCCTGTGCGACCGTAAACAAAGCATCCTGACCATTCCTATCTTTACCGAATGCAGCCGTCATTAAGGTTAAACTTGAAGATTGCGGTCCTAAATTCGTTAAGTACGGGAAGGAAGCCTGCGACTCCAATGTGACGCTGTCCACGAAATATCTGCCGGTTCGGTCACCATTAAAATCAAAGGCTACCCTGACCTCCGCTGCATTTTTCGGAGCAGAAGCAGCCACTCTTAAACTCTGCCATTTGCCCGATGGTTCACCGACCAGGCCACTCACTACGGAGACAAGCTTACCGCCTGCATCATAAAACCTGAGGTCTGCTTTGCCGCCTTGTCCTTCATCCGATAGCACGCTTGCTGTCATGATGACATTGCCGAATGGTTGGGCGGCATATGCATCGCTCACAACTCCGTAGCCTGCGCCGAGCGACAGGCGTTCCACTTGAAGACTTCGTTCCCCGTCTGTGTACACGGACTCACTTACTGTAATGACAGCAGCGTCTTCATCGGGCTGCCAGCCCGGCAAGCGTCCATCTTCTTCAGAATCCTCGAAGCCGCCGTTGATCATAACGTTTGTCAATCCTTCGTCTGCTGCATACGTGATCGACTTTGCCCACTCGATACTTGCGAACATCATGATGACTGTTAGGGCAGCGGCAATCCGGCTCCTCCACTTGCTTCTCACTAAACTCTCCCCTTTGCGAATAAATTTTTAAACGGATAGTAAACGCTTTCATTACGCTCTCATCTTAACATATCCCTTCATTCGTATACAAGTAAAATACATGTAAATAAAATTTTTACCGATAAACAAAAAAGCCGCTAAATTAGCGACTTTTCAATGGGGCCATGTTCTTGTCCGTCGACACACCTCTTGTTTTGCCTGCCATCTGTCCTCGGCATGCAATCTCCGTCCTGAGACGGAGACGAAAACCATTCTGCCGTCCCTCACTTCTTCTCAGAGCAATAAGTTATCGTTATATTAACGCCTGTTGATATACCGTTACACAGTCAACAAATTCTCTTTGAATTTAAACACGCAGCAGCAAAAACATAGTTCGAACTGAAAGGGGCAAGCATGATGAAGCTGATCTATCAATTAGAGCATGTGAATAAAACATACAAAAAAGGAAAGGTTGTCGCCAATCAAAACATAAGCTTCGACGTTCAACAAGGGGAAATTCTCGGTTTGCTCGGTCCGAATGGAGCGGGCAAATCCACGCTAATTAAGCAGATGGTAGGCCACCTTGCTCCCACCTCAGGTACGGTACGCTATAAAGAAACCATCGTGCAGACGCAAACAAAGCGAGTTGCCCAGGAGGTCGCCTACTACTCACAAGAGCCTCACGCCCTGACCAGTTTGAAAACCTGGGAAGCTCTGTATTTTACAGGAAGATTGCGTGGGTTGACGAAGGAGTCCGCCTTAAAGCAAACAGAGGAATTGTTGGAACGCTTTAGTATGCAAGACCTCCGTCACAAGCTGTTGAAAAACGTTTCCGGCGGACAAAAGCGTTTAATCGGGATCGGTACTTGCTTGATCGGCTTTTCCCCCGTCATGATCCTGGATGAACCGACAAATGAACTAGATCCTAAAAAGAGAAGGCTCGTATGGGATCTGATTCAGGAACGCAATCGCCAAGGAGTAACCGTAATCTTGGTAACACACAACGTGCTGGAGGCCGAACAGGTCGTGGATAGAGTTGCTGTCGTAAACCACGGCAAGCTATTGGCCATCGATCATGTCGGTGTCTTAAAACAAAGGGTCGATCAACGGATGAAGCTGGAAATTACGACTTCCTTTGGCGAAAGCGATTATGTTTGCCGAAGCTTAAGCGCTCTGGGGCAGTGGACCAAAACGGGAGAAAATCGAATCCGGACACTGATCGAGAAGCAAAACGCCAGCTACGCGATCGACTGCCTCACTGAGCTGCAATTACCGATTGAAGAATACTCGTTGGTCCCTCCGAATCTGGAAGATGTCTATTTTCATATTGATGACGATCAGGATAAGCCTGCCCAAGCGGAGGTGGTCTAACCATGGAAAAGATAAAACCATCCATGCAAAGCCATGACTTGCAGCTGCAAGAAGCCGTCTTTCTCCAAGGGCACGAACAGCAGAGCATAATCCAGCGCAGAATCACGGAATGGCTGATCTTAGCCCGCATTCAATTTACGATCATCCGCGAGGCATGGGTTTGGATTTTCATCATGGCATGCATGTTTCCGTTAACGACGCTGTTGTTTCTCAAATTCTTTACGGTCGACCCAACGCCGGCTGTCATGACACGTATTATTACGGGGAATATGCTATTCGGCTTAATCGTCATGGGACTCAATTCCATGGCTCAAGAGATATCCTGGCAGAAGCATCAAGGCCATTTCACGTACTATTCGTCTCTGCCGATCGCCAAGGTAAACTTCATCTTCGCTAATCTGCTGCGCGGCTTGATCATGTGCGTACCGTCTTTTATTATCCTGGCGATGATTGGTCAACTTGCTTACGGCATTCAATTTCACTACAGCTGGGGACTTGTACCTGTATTGCTGCTCACCGTCTTTAGCGTGGTTGGCGCGGGTGTACTGATCGGCTTCTGGTCACCTAGCCATCAATTGACCAACATGCTGGTCCAGGCGCTCATGATGTTCATCTCGTTTTTGACGCCTGTCATGGTGGATATGGATCAATTGCCTATGATCTTGCAATGGTTCTCTTACATCTTCCCAACCACTTACGCCGCTGAGGCCATGCGGGAGGTATTGATATCGGGCTGGTCCGGCTCTGTCGCCTGGAACACACTTGTTCTCTTGTTTTTCTCGCTGATCTCCATCGTATTGATCTTGAAAAAGGTTGATTGGCGTGTTGAGCAGTAAAGAAAAGTTCTCCTTGTTAACGGTCTTAACTAGCAACCTCGACGAAAATAGATAATCACGAGCAGAACAAAGTCGTTTTTTCAGGCGACTCTGGATACCAACTTGTACCAGTTAAAGCAAAAAAGCCGCTAAAATAGCGGCTTTTAATGGGAGCATGTCGTTGTCCCTCTGCCCCACACGTGGGCAATGTAAGTTCCAAATGGTATCTGTTATTTGAACGCGATCTTAAGAGCTGATCACCGTGTCTTCATTCCAAAATTCTTTTACTTCGTCTAATATTTCAGCGGCAGGCGTTATGGTGGCCTCGAAAATCGTTCTACCTGTTTTCCTTAAATAATATTGGATTAGATAATATCCGCACGCGTATCCGGCACTATAAGGCATGTTGACCGGTTTAAACTTTTGAAGTTTGGCGATCTCGTCACCATAAAGATACGTAGCGATATTATCAAAACCCGTTAAATGCAATTGCTCTTTAAGCACAGGCTTTATGCGCCTGTTCAGTGTTTCTGCGTCTGTTTTCGTTACCCAAGGGCCGAGCAATTCTTCTCCAAACATGAACGTAGCGTAGTTTTCGGCTAATCCTTCACTTACAATGAGCTCGCCCAAATGAACGGTGTGATCCCACTGAATAAATTGATATCGCACATTATGGTTGCACTCGTGCGCGAGCGCAGCCTTCATTCGAGGAATCGTGTAGGCATTGGGCAAGATTGTACCCCAGATATACCCGGGAATGCCCCCAAAGCCGCTATAACCTTCGTTTATGGTTAAGGCACGGCTTTCCGGATTCCCTAGTTGAATGGTAAATAAATATTCGGAAACAGGAAGGTTTATTTCATGTTCCATAAATTGTTGGAGGCTTTTCCTTACGGCGTGCTCACACTCTAACCAAAAAGAATCTGACGAAATCAGCTCTACCTCATGTGAAATCTGCGGGGTAATCTGATCAGGAGATCGATGCATTATGCTATTAAACGTAATAACGTCAAAACCGTTCGCTTCTTCCGCTCGAAAAGGGATCTGTTGAATTTGCCATTGTTTCATAAAGGGAGCCATCATTTCGTTTCTGAATAATTCAAGCTTTTCCTCGGGCGAAGCTTGGGCAACTTTTTGATAAATATGGTCTGAACGCAATGTTCTTATGTTCATTTCTATCACTCCTAGTTATGTATTCATAGAGAGACTTATGCACGGGCTACGATCGATTTCTAACCGTAATACATAAACATCATATTTGAATAGAAGACAACGAGGATATGCCGATTATAGATATATTCATTTATTACCTCTTCCTGCCCGTTTCTTCATTTGAAAAAGGGAGCAGCTGCTGGCGCAATCTGCTCCCTTTCATTCAACTCGTTCAAGTTCATTTTTGGTAATGCAATCGATCTACACCAAGATGTGATCTAATTATTTTATCCCGCCTGTAAAATCCCTTATTTTGTCCGAGATTTCTTTTGGATGAGAACGATATAAATAATGTCCCGCGTCCAATAAAACCATTTCGCCATGTACAGATTCCTCTAATTGCTTCTCATGCTCGGGGATCCATTGGTCCGTCACAGGGTGATTCGCTTGAACAAAGAAAAGAATAGGTAAATCGGGAGGAAAATTCATCTGTTCTGCTGCTTTAAAGTTGGAATACATGCTCACTGCCTCATTTAATTGCGTGTTGTTATACATGTTTTTGCGTATCATAATGTTCAATTGTTCTTTGGTTTGTTGATCATACGGCCGTCCTTCATAAGGGCCAGTGCTTAGTTTCAATTGTAACCGGGCGAAGCCCAAGTTGCGGAACCATTTAACCGGTTCTGTGTCTGACGAATCAATCTTCTGTTCGCTCAGTGACGGAACGCTGCTATCCAGCCCGATAAACGCACGCACTTCATCTGGATATTGGTTCACATAATCCAGACTATAGAGCCCCGAAATGGAATGAGCCATGAGGATATAACGATTGATTTGGAGACTTTGTAACGCTTCGTGAATTTCACTTACGATATTTGCAGTACTGCGCTCCTTCTGGGTTTGATCGCTCAAACCGTAACCAAATGGTTCAATCACGACGACTTTATAATAAGGGGTTAACTCTGATATGAGCGGCTTAAAATCAAGTGCAGGTGCCGCTGTTCCATAACCGGGAAGAATCACAATGGTTTCTTCACCTTGACCTTGAATGAAAACATTCATCTGTTTTCCATCTACAGCTACATGCTGACCGTATGGCTCCAATCTTTTTAGTTCTGCATGACTGCTGATTTTATTTACGGAATACACGGTGGCGATAAAAAGCAGGATGGCTATAACTACTGCGACGATTATTTTAAGCAAAATATGTAGTACTCTCTTTGTTTTTGTACTATTCCTTACTTCCTTTCCTGCTGGTTGCGTCAAACTCTTCAGCTCCTTCTTGTCTATCTGTACACTGGCCATGGGGTCCGCTAATGCAAGTCTAGCCAACCAAGATGTCCTCTCAATGAATGCAATATGAACGGAGCATGAACAAAGCTTTTTGGTAATCGACACCCGCTTTTGTCCTCAGCTAGGGACTAGATCTTGTATGGACAAAACAAAAAAAGCCGCTATTATAGCGACTTTTATCGGTATCTCGCAGGCATGATAAATAGCAAGTGAGCACTTGGCAGTAATCCGTAAACAGCGAGCCGATCAAAGGAGAAAAAAAGCAATTGAGAGCAGTTATAACCTACCGTAAGTGAAAAATTTATAGCAGATGCTTCCGACCCATACGGCGATTAATACCCATTTCAAAATGAATAACGCGCCGGTCACCCAGTTTTTCGGTTTTCCCTGCTTCCTGATCTCCTCCGCTTTAGCTCTACATTCATCAATAACCGATTGTGGAATCATTTTAAGGGCGATCGTAATTCCTAAAGGCACGATAATCAAATCATCAAGATAACCTAAAACGGGTATGAAATCCGGTATCAAATCGATCGGACTGAAAGCATAGGCAACCACTAACACCGCAAACAACTTTGCGTACCAAGGTACTCTTGGATCTTTATAGGCCAGGAACAAAACAAAAACATTCCGTTTAATTTCTCTTGCCTTATTCTTCGCTTTTGTTAGAACCTTCGCTTCTCCCATAAAGACCTCCAAAATCATTTGCTATCTCCCCTGGCGCCGCTCGTTAACGGAACAAGGTGTTCTTTAGTTCAGACTATCAGTGAGTTTTGGCTTCATTTAAAAAGTTGGCACCCGCCCACTCCCCCTCAAACTTAAACGACTCATACACAACCTCACGGTCCTTAGGCGGTTCATCTATCCAATGTAGCAGCGTGCGAATGATTGCTTCTTTTTCTGGGAAGTGGTGAAGAAAGACATCAGACTGCTCGTGAAGTCGTGTCGTCCAAATCTGAGAACGCACCATCACCTTTAAACTCCCTATTCCAATCACCGCCTTTTCTCTTAGCCCAGCATTTTCCTAATTATATCACCAAAATCATGCGGCTATAAAAGTAGACGCTCCATCGGCTTTTTAAAAAGGCTTTACGACCATAAGCACCAATATGGCAATCATCATGAGCTGTGCTGCCGTCTCGATGGGTACGATCTTTTTGATCAGCAGTCCGAACTCGGCGGGTATTTCATTACTCTGGCCTTGATTTTCAGATATGAGCTTGATGATCTTTTTCAAACGCGGCTCGATCCATCCGTCGATGAGGACGATCATGAGGAGCGATAAAAGGATGGACGCATTCAGCCACATTTGGGATATCCCCATCTTGGTTATGATCATAAGCCAAACACCGGTTATAATAAGTAGAATTCCGCCCATTTTAGGTATGATGGCAAGTTTGGTCGTTATACCAAAAGTAAAGTGCAGCTGGCCAACGGTTCTAGCGGATCTTCGAATGATGGGCATCACGAAAGCTGGGCCAATGATGGCGATCGAAGCCAATATATGCAAAACGAGCAGTAATCCAAACAAACCCATGCTCCCCCTTCTCCTCAGCGCACCGAAATCTTGCTTTGATAGGCTAGCCCGACCCTTTTCCTTTTAAATGCTCCTCCGAGCTCAAGATGGTTGAGCATACACATTACAACATCGTCATAAGCAACATTGAGCTCTTGAAATCGGCTGAACAAATGACCGGCTATTTCTGCCTCGGAATATTCCTTGATCGTCTCCGACATCGGAACGGGCAAGGTTTCCGTTGTTACATGTAGATGAACCGGTTCGGGATGCTCTCTTGAATCCATCATGGTTCCCGGACACATCATGGACCAATCGAGCCCAGTCCGTTGCAGCCTTTCGAAATTCAGGTTGTGATTTATATACTCGGGCGGGAAGCCGGGTAAATGGTTGCCGATCAGATTGGTATATGGAATATCCAGCAGACCGGCTCCTCCCATGACCCATACCCGCCCAGAGAAACTAGGCTCCAATTCACATTGGCTTATAATGTTATCGACGATACCAACAAACTCTTCCCCCTGGCCCGCATGACCAGCCGCAATAATAGCGGCGTCTTGATGCGCAAGCGCCTCACTGACGCTCACTGGGTTCAACATATCGTCCACGATCACCTTCACATGCTTTGCGGAATGCTGACCTAGTTGATCATATAGCTTCTCAGAATTCCTCACAAACGCGGTCATTTTGTGTCCCAATTTTATTCCTTGTGCCAGCACTCTTTTCCCCGTATTCCCCGTCGCTCCAAAAACAATAATGTTCATTGTTCTTTCCTCCTCTTTAACAGCTCCAATATTGGGTTAACTCAAGCTTAGCATCGCTTCAAAATGATGTTAAGAACCCACTTTAAAGTAGGGTACTTACTTAAAAGTAAGCTTTACAGAAAGGGATAACATATTGTGCGCAGAGGTTGGGAGGAAAGGAAAATTCTTGTGGCAGATTGTGCGACTGTAGACGAACAAAAGCTGCCCGGAATTCCGTGGCAGCTTTTGTTATGGGTTGACTGAATTAGATTCAATTTCAATAAATCAGCTTTATGACGCTGGCTCTTCATATTTACGCTTATTATGATTTTCTCCCCAAGCACACATGACTTCCGCTACAGGAATCAATGTTCTGCCGTATTCACTAAGGGAATATTCTACTTTTGGAGGGATAGCAGGGTAGACCGTTCGATCAACTATGCCTTCATGTTCTAAATCTCGGAGATGTTGGGAAAGCATTTTCTGTGAAACATCAGGTATAAGCTTTTCCAGATCGTTGAAGCGCTTTTTGGATTCAATCAAATGCCATAAAATCAAGGGCTTCCATTTGCCGCCTAAAACATGCAGGAGTGTTTCGACTGGACATTCACGCTGATGAATCATGGATCAATCATCCCCCTTACTTTTGAGTACATGTATTAACCGATATTAATATAACAAAATTTTACAATAGGGATGCTATCAAGTCAATCAGAAACCATTCTAATCGCCGATTCATCTTTAGCTTAAATGCCTCGGACTTGCCCATCACTACAATGAAAAACAGCCCATCGTTTCGACCAGCCGCTACATTGGTTTATTCAGTAATTGTTTTTCCCATTAGCAGAATGTTCTGCCTCTTGGGACATCTTGCGGCATAAATTTCGGACATCTTCTGGCATCATGTTATAAAACTTGTTCAACGCCGTAAAAAACTCTGTTTTATATTGAAAATCAATATTATGGCGCAAGGCGTAAACGGCAAAGAAAATGGCTGCAGCTTCGTCATCGGTAAATGAAATGGATGGCAGATTCGCCTCCCCCAATACGTGAAAACCGCCTTGAGGTCCGAATTCCGAGTATAAAGGAACGCCCAACTCGCTTAATTCCTGAAGATTCCGCATGATCGTCCACACCATCAGATTAGTAAATACTATGATCAGTTCCTGAACCTCAGAAATGAAGTTTTCAGTTCTCCTTCTACTTGGTTTACCGTCGAGTTTTTGGCGGACAAGATGAATATGAGTCGGTCGTATTTCCAGCATATGTACAAACAAATCTTTGGCATATCGGTAATTAACGATATCATCCTTAACAGACTAGGATACGCCTCCTATTTACTGAAAAACACATCGTATGCGATCAGCCATATTTCTGGAATATGCGGTTATGAGAACGATGTACATTTTATGCGGCAATTCAAAAAATACGTAGGACTAACTCCGAGTGAATACAGAGGAAGGGCTGATGGTAGGCAATAATTCTATTTTCTCTCCTCATTACTTCAGAAAAGTAATCAACCTGCGCGTATTGTGACTCGATGCAGACAGAAACGGACTAGCGTATGGTCTAACGCTAGTCCGTTTCTGTCTGCAAAAAATGAGTCCCTCCGCTCAATGATTGAACGGAGGGACTCTTCCTCTTATGCAATTTCCAACGCTAGTCCTATTCTCTTTTCTCTTGTACGACCGGCAGCATCATGCCGTCATCCATACCCATCAACGTCACGCTGGATGATTCGGGTATCTCATCGTGCTGCGTAATATCTACCGGGGTATCAAATATCGGTTCCGCATAAGCAAGATGCGTCCGGCCGCGGGCCAATATCTGGCGGTAATTCCCGCTTTCGCCTTCATAACCGTCATGGTCCCACGGAACGAACGACCGAGCGTTACAATAATGGCACACATAGGAGCGGCGATAACGGTCCTTCGTTCGGTTCCGATATGAACGATGGAATAAATGGGAATCAAAGAATAGCACATCTCCAGGCTTCATTCGCACTGGAATGGGAGCCGGATAATTGGACACCACTTTGGATAACGTGTTGACCTCATCGTCGAGATGACTGACATTCTCCACGGAATGGAGATCGGTGAATGCTTCTTTAGCATGAACACTGCCGCCGTTATCCCCTGGTGGTGGGTAGATCGGTTCGTGATTGGAACCGGGAACGACCCACAAGCACCCATTCTCTTCATCGGCATCCTCCAGGGCAATCCAGGCTCCGATTAATGTGTCGGGGTGGGTCTTGATGTAATAAGCATCCTGATGCCAACCTTGCCCCCCTTTTCCCGGCGGGTTAAAGAACATCATCGATTGCAGAGCATAGACATCGGGCCCAATAAGCGCCTCAAGCACATCCAAAATCCGGGGATGAAGCATCAGCTGCTCCCCTTCCGGATGGACGCGAGAGAACATATGAACCCTCGTTTTCTCGGCAAACTCCGATTTGAGAGGATCCTTATCTTCCTTAGATGCCTCTTCACGTTTCCCCTCATGTTCAATCCGCAGTCTCTCTGCCCACGCTGCGTATTGTTCTATTTCTTTCGCATCCAACAGTCCTTCAACAATAAGGTAACCATCCCTGTGATAGTGCTTGTATTGCTCTACCGTTACATAAAAACGGCCTTCTCTTAGTTTGGCCTTAGGTACATAAGTCTGTCCCATGCTGATCCCTCCACATGAATTGATTATCTTAAGTGTGAAGGATTCCGAAAGCGTTCTCAATGGAGAGGACACGGAAAACGGTGGACTGATTTGATATCCGTTATCATGTCCGCTCCTGATTCAGAGCGACAAAATGCCGGTTCAAGGGATAAGCGGACTCCTCCTCTTCGGTCATGGCCAAATGACGAAATAACGGATCCGCAAATCGATCGCGGAATTCCACGGCAGTGACGCCACGTGTCCGTTTGAACATGCGTGAGAAATAGTGCTCATCGGCAAACCCGACATCGTAAGCGATTTGTTTGATCGTTCGCTCCGCTTGGATTAATAGCTGTTCCGCTCTCCGTAGACGGCGTTCCATCAAGGCCTTCTGGGGAGGGATCCCAATCCAGCGGACAAACATTCGGGTAAAGTGCTCATGAGTCCAGCCGGAACTGCCGGCAATCTCTTCAATGGTAATCTGGTGATGAAGATGTTGTTCCATATAATCCAATGCCTTGATAATCGGGGCAGGCAGGTTCATCGAAGAGCGCGAATCGTCTTCATCGATCGCCTGCCATTCCTCCAGAACGCTCAGCAGCAAAATGGCTCCTCTTCTTTGCCAGCCGCGGGGTTTTACATGCACAATTTTGAGCATTTGTTTCAACAGGGAGGGAACAAGACTTCCCCCGGCAATCACCGACCAGTCCTGGCATTCCCCTCGGCTATCGTCTTGTCTGCAGAAGGTTTCCCGGAACGCTGCATATTCGAAGTGGACATATAAATGCCTGGTGGGAACGAGCGGATCAAACCGGTACCTATGCGGCTCTCCGGGACAGGTGAATACAATGCCGGGCCGATCCAGCAGAAATTCGCCCCGGTCGTTTTCGTAAACGGTTCGGGAACCCGTCGGAAAGAATACCAATTCGAAATCATCAATCGTTCGCACCCCCAGAACGGATCCCTTGTTGACGGTGATATCCCCCATGACATGAAGCGCGGGCAGCGTTAGCGACAATGTATAACCTCCAATCCTTCCGTTTGTTCTAAATAATATGACGCAGGGCACAAGTTATAAGTTCCATTTGAAATGGTTTCAATTATATGCTATACCACTTAACTCGTAAGAGTAAGGAAGTAACTGTCGTAGAATATATTTCTCTAATCGGTAAAAAGGAACTCCCTTATCGGCGATCGGGACAAGAACTTGTAACGATCAAACAAAAAAGCCGCTAATATAGCGACTTACAATGAATTATTTTGTTTCAAACAATAGAAGGCTCAGCTGCTTCGTGTTTTATTGAACTTGATAACTAAACAAGAAAATCATCGGGCTCGGAAATCTCATGTTCCAATATCGAGTGCCATATTGGTTTAAGTCTCCAAACCACATACTCTTCATCAATATCAACTTCTTGTAAGCCTCTCATGCTATTAATATCTCCGCTTTCTAAAATTATATTTGCAGGTAAGCTAAAAATGAAGGTGGCAATTGTCTGATCTTGATAGATGATATTAGTAGTTACTTTCTTTACGCTTAAATCTACACTCGTAAATACAGCTTTCAAATTTAGCGGTACAAATTCTGTGTATCCTAATGTTCTAGTCATCTTAAATCCCACTCCCTTCATCTTACCATGCCTTGTCTTGGAAAGTGACAAACCATGCCTCTACTCAAGAAGACTAGAAAACCATGAACTCAAAGGGTGTCAGATTCCCCGCAATCACTTAGTCAGGCAAGTTTCCAGACCGCGTCCCTACGGGTACACCTCCCTGCCGAGAATCATATGGACGATCTTTTTGCCAGTATGACGACATGGACTCAAGAAGGGACAAAAAGCGAGAGGAGCTAGCATTGGCCAGCTCCCTTCGTTATTTGAGCACTTGTATACTTCTAACAAATAAAGCCGACTATCATTCGAATCTCAAAGTCACCTGTATCCCACTTTTACTTCGTTTTATCCGTAACCCTTTTCATGCCTTGTTACCTTTTTGGTCTAATGATTCTTGATAGATATCAGCGTAAGTTTTTGAATCTTTAATAAGATCGTCGCAGAAAGCCGCTACGTCACTGCCCGTTACTTCGAGAACGCCTTTTCCCACGGCCGCGCCCTCTTCAAAAAGATCGATAATCCCCGAGAGTATCCCCGTCCCGTCGGTTAGTTCGACAGGGCCGACCTTAAAGAGATATTTTTGAATCTCCTTATAAACAATCTGATAATCTTGCGGGAGCGCTTTGACACGCGCCACGTGCGCTCGCCACTCTTTTTTGCCTTCGATGATATCTTGTATTCTCATTTTATCCTCCTATTCACCTAATTTTTTAGCGATATTATTGTTGAGCTGCTCGCGCCACTTGTCGCGAAAAGATTTTGCACCTTCTTCGCCGGCCAACGCTGAACAGAAGCCTTTGATATCGTTACCCAAAACCTCTTGGACATTCTGACCTTCCGCAGCCGATTCTTCGAGCAGGCCAAGCACACCGTCAAGAATCGGCATGAGGTTGCGACCGGTGAAATCGGAGTGCGGCCAAAGATTGGCATTAATTTCTTTCCATGCCGCTTGATAATCAGCTGGCAGCTTTTTGGCTCGTGATTCAAAAGTTTTAAATTGTTTAGTCATGTCGCTGCCGGTGATTTTTTCCCAAAAATTCATTATTTTTCTCCTTTAACTCGTTATTTTTTGATGATACGGACTCCATTGTTCCCAGAACCCACGCAGCACCTCGCTCCCCACGCGTTAATCGCGAAAAACTTTCGCGGCGTTCCCTTATTGGCCGTCTTCTTGGTGATACTTCACCAATTTATTTATTCTAGCGGCTTATAAATTCAAATACACAGCCCTCAAGCTGCCTTTACTATTCTGTATCACAGGTATGAAGTATTACTTATTACGTCTATAAAGTAACACGTAGTAGATGGTTTGTCAATTCCATTTCCTCTGACACGGATATTACAATTTCAAAGATCCTGCCCGTTTAGAAATAGGCTTCTCGCATACCATCATCACGACTCTGTTCGCACTCTTCTGGAAAATGGGGGCGGCTCGGAAACGGTATAATTTCCCCACTCTCCCCTGTCATCGCAATGTCGGACATGATATTTAGGGCCTTGCCGTAACTCAATGACAAGAAACTTATACACGTATAACAAAAAAGCCGCATATGATGCGACTTCATTTCAAAGTAATCAAGTTTTTATCGTCCGACACAAGTTCTCCTTGCCCTTATCGCCACCGTTCTGAATATTTGTGATCTGTCACATACTGTTTTTCCCTTGCTGGTCTCTTCGCCGTCGACGTTGCGAAGGATTTTCCATCATGTTTTCGATCAGGAGTCATATCATGTAGGTCCGCTCTATTCGCTCAGGTAAATAGCTTGCAAATTAGAACAGAGGAACTTCCCCGCCCGGATACAATGTCGAGTTGGACAAGCGTTTCGGCTGCGGCTGCGGAATACCCGAAGGGAGCTCGCTCAGATCAGCAGGTTTGCTCGAAAATATGGACGCTGTTTCGCTGTTGTAAATAATGACTTGCTCCGTACCGCTGCCCCATAGGTCGGCATGGACGGCATAACCCTCGGAAGGAAACTCCACGACGGCGTTCATATGACCGTCATACAATGTTGGGAAGATGCCCCCACCGCGACGGTATGCCAAAATATAGTCTGGGGCGCCTTCTGCCCACCCGCTCAAGGGCTCGATGATCGTAAGCCAGCCGGGTGTCTTACGGTCTTCTTTCCACACCCCTTGTCCGCTGCTGTCCAGCAGGAACAAGGCGTCCTTGCCAATTAAGCCCTTACCGTCGTCCTCTCTCACGAGTCGATCCAGTCCGGCAATTTGCATTCCCGGCAAGTCGCTTCGGAAGCGCCCTAGAGCTAAATGCTGTGACTCGATTGAGCCTTCGTAGCGCCATAATTCCTTGCCGTAACGGTCATACATGACCGTTACGCTGCCTCCGATTACAAGCTCCGGCTCTCCGTCGCCATTTACATCACCGATCCAAATGCAATCGGCGTGATCATCCAATTCACGGCAGCTCCATAACGGCGTGCCGTCATGGTCCAGCAGCGTATAACCGGCCATCACTTCATCGTATCCATCACCGTCCAGATCATATGCCCAAGGGAAGTGGCCAGGGTTGCCCTCGTGCGTCCAGAGCAAATTGAAGTTCCGGTCCATTGCCCACATGCGGTGATAACGATCCTTTAGAATGAAATCTCGTCCATGCGGGCCGCCCGTCAAATTTGCAATGATTATGCAGTCGTGCGCCTCAGGGTCCGGGAGCTCATGGGAAGACCTAACGCTTCCGTCGTGCCCGTTGATGACGATGAGCCGGCTGTCCATAACACACAGCACCTCCAAACGGCCGTCTCCGTCGATATCGACAATTTGTGCGGGATAATCCGAGCCATGACTGCCTGCTCCTGGATCCGGCTTTCCCGTCTGCCAGAGCAGATTCCCCTCCAGATCGAACGCAGTGAGGCACTGCACTTGATGGGGAATATAACGAACGTCCTGGCGGTTGTCGGGCTGCACGAGCAGCATCTCCATCCGGCCATCTCCGTTTAAGTCGCCGAGCAGCATTTTACAGCGTGGACCTGCCGCCCGTATATCCAGCATGCCGATGAGCAAAGGTTCTTTTGTCATCACTTGGTTCATCCGATATCCCTCCATTCCTCTCTTCTCATTACAACTTGATTTGCTTGCCGCCTTTCACTTCGACGATCTCTCCGTCCACGTTCAACCAAACGCTTAACGCTGAAGGGTTGTAGACGAAATCCAAGTCAGCTGCAAACTTCAGTCCTTCGAATGCCTTGGCGTAATCAACAAACTCAATGTTTGTACAATACCAAATATCCGGATGGCCTCCCATATAGGTGCCGAACTGTTCCATAAGCTCCCAATTGTTATCATTATCGAATTCGTAGCTGTGGCCCCATACGTACATCAGATATAGGTATTGTTTTTTGTGCAAGCTGACGAAGGTTTCCGCATGCTTCATCAGCTCACGATTATGATGGCATGTCGGCTGCCATTCCAGAAAATCGTCCGGCATTCCGAATTGCCCTGAACCGGCAACGACTCTTGCATATTCTATGCCGAGACCCGGCAGCATCTCTTTGATTCTGCGATTGTAAGAGCCGTTCGGATACGACATCCCTCGCACCGCATAGCCCACGATACGTTCCAGATGACGCCGATCTTCCATGATTTCGTGCACGATTTGCTCGTTCGGGCAGCGAGCGATCGTCGGATGGGTCAGCGTATGCGCCGACACCTCATGACCATCATAGAGCGTTTTGACCTCATCTGCACCCACCCTATCCGGCGTTCCGAGTAGTCCGGAATTGATATGAAAAGATCCTTTAAGCCCATACCGGTTAAATATGTCTACCAGCCGCCGATCGGCGAAGCGGCCGTCGTCGTAACTCATCGTTAACGCTTTGTGCCGCCCTTCCGGAAAGCACAACAAAATGTTCGACATCCTCTTTCCTCCTTTACGTATAAGCTCCACTGCAGGCATACTTCTGCAACTTTCCGTATTTGTTAATGAGCGGAGCCAGCAGACGATAACCTGGTTTCAGTGAGAAACGGCCCGAAATCGAATCATCTACCCTCTAGCTATACGACCTAAAGCATTTACATCAAGAAACATGGATGACCTCACGGGTCGTTAGTTGCAATTACGTTCGCATACACGGGGTAGATATAGACTTGGGATTGGAACCTTCGCCCAATCGATGTCGGATGCAAAATAAAAGCTTGCGTAGCAGGGCTGGTTATATACGACATTCTGCCATGCGATACCGGTTCTGTACTGCGCATCATGCATTAACGTATACAATTTGCGGTCTGTTACCTCGGTGCTCAGGTAGATCCGAATCGCCAAGCTATCCGTTGTTCGGACCAGCAGCTCTTCTCTCCAATCTCCGAAAACGTCAGCGACAAGGCAAGGATTTCCCTTCGTTCCGTTATTGGAAACCGTACCTTCTGCTGTAAGCAGCCTGCCTTGTTTCCAATCGTCGATCGTAACAGGCTCGTCAAAGCTGCCGTTAATGATCTGGGTTGTCATGTTGGCCGACCACTTGATACTCATGTTCGTGCCCGGAATCTGTTTTGCAATTTGGTCTCCTTTACATGTCCTCAAACCGAAGGCTTCATCGCTTTCATAACCCTCGCTGCACCATATTTGAAGTCCCCTATGGGTCGGATCAACCTGTCCGATCATCCCGCGCCCCACGTCATCGATTGCGAAGCCGCCGTAAAATACCTCGCCGGTAGCCGCATCACGCAGCGTGTATCCGTAAGGTCCCGAGTCGCCGCTTTCATGCACCATGAAAATCTCCAATCCCTGCCGGTCTGGATCAACGTTCGCTACATGAAGGGCGTCGCCATGACCAAGCTTGGCGATTTTACCAGGTGCCTTGCTTTCCGGTGGCATTATGCCCCGGGAGCTGTATAAAATGGATCCGTCATGGTCAATGGTAGCGGCTCCGTAAATAATTTCGTGGCAGCCGTCTCCATCCACATCTGCAATGCTTAAGGAATGCGCCCCTTGTTTAGCTAGGCTGCCAAAATTCTCATTTCGGCCGTCTTCCTGACGAAGCGTATCATGAAAAGGATTATTCATCGAAACCCAGCCGCTGTCAACGAACCAGCTCTCCTTCAAGCGTGTTCCATCCCAAGCGTAGGCTGCAACAGCAGCTCGAGTATAATAGCCGCGAGCAAAGATCGCAAACGGTTGTTTACCGTCCAAATAGGCTACCCCTGCTAGAAATCGATCCACACGATTGCCTGGCTCAATGCGATTCCACGAGTAATCCCCCCACATCAGGCCATCGTCATGCCGTCCCGGTTTATAGTGGATCGTCTCCAATTCTTCGCCTGTTTGTCCAAGAAACACGGTTAAATACTCTGGCCCATCAAGAATGAATCCCTCAAATGACCTCAAGTTGTTGCGCCCGCTCCGACGGGGAGCATACACGTCGAGGAAGTAATCGGCAAGCTGCTCCGCATCCTCCCTTGACAATGGATAAGTGTAACGACGCTCGATCCCGAAGCACTCTTCAAGCGTGGAGGGCCATCGCTTCGCCACGACCTCCTCATGCGAGTGCCAGCGCATGAACATATGGACAATATGCTTATAGTAGTCCATACTGCTCATTCGATAGTCGTCCTGATGACTGTACCCGGCAGCTATATCCTCCCGAGGCATGGTTATATAGGTTTCAGAGGATACTCTTCCTTCCTGATCGTACCTTATGACCTTTGTACCGGGTGCTGTCTTAAACATCAGCTCGGCTTTCCCGTCTCCGTCAAAATCATAGACCAGAAACTGTGTATAGTGAGCACCCGCCCGAATGTTCACACCAAGCTCAATCCGGTAGAGCAGCGTTCCGTCCAGCTTATAGCAGTCGATGTATACCGGACCGGTGTAGCCGGAATGCGATACATCCTTTGCATTGGACGGGTCCCATTTCACAAAGTACTCATATTCACCGTCGCCATCTACATCCCCGACGCTCATATCATTTGCCGCGTAGGTATAGATTTGGCCAGTCGGCGTGACTCCGTCAGCCGGTTTTCGCAAAGGTAAATCATAGTATGGACCCACCCAGGGAGTGACGTCGGCACAACGGTCAACTTCCCGTCCATCCACAACCGCACAAACATAATAAACCGATGTTAGCGTCCCGCCGGGGTCCAAATAGTTGGTACTGTCGTGGATAGCTGCGATACAGGCGCCATTGCGATACAGGTTAAAATGGGTGCCGATCATTCCGTTACAGCTATAGCCGGTCACTTCATTCCCGAGCAATCTCCAGCTGAGAAATATTCCTTCCGTTGTCGCAGCTGCAACCAACCCCCGGTTCAGATATTCCAGCTGCACCCCGTATAACTTCTTTGCTTCATATTCGTGCTGCTCATGGACGGTTTTCATAAATAGACACCCCTCCTAATGTGAACCTGTATCCGTTTTCCTGTTCTTCCGTGTTGGTCTTTTCGATTACTGCGGAAAGTAAGGCAAGGCGCAAGACCCTACCCCCAGCTCCGGGCCCATTTCCTATCCACGCCGAGATAACCCCCGATCTCGTTCACGACGGCGGTTCCACCGGATCCATTAAGCACCCGTCCACGATCGGAAATATTGGCCAAGACCCTGCTGAGATGCAAGTGGCTTTGGCAGCAATGATGGAGATCGCTGTGAAAATTACGGTTTGCTTTCGGCATAAACGGTTAAATTCGCATATTCTCCAATCATAGGCGCCATCTGGCGGAAACCAAGCTTTCCGCCAGCGATCGGAAGCCCGTACGTCTCGCCGTCGTCTTCCCACGAGAAAACCGGAAGGCTGTTAATGGCAAACGTAATGCGATGGCCGTCCTTGACGATGAGCATCTTGTATGGTCCGACAGCGTCCATGACGCTTGGAATCGGGTCGGCACCTTGCGCGACCAGCTGGAAACCGTAGCTTTTACGCAAATTGCATGTTTGAAACTTCCGCTCCTCCGCCCACTTCCTCCGAAAGTAAGAAACATGAAGGGCATTCATTTCGCCGTGATGATACTGGTCGTATTCTCCTGTCCGTGGCTTGATTGAAGAATCGAACAAATCCCTGCCTTCCGTGCCGCTTGCGCTAAAAAACATAATCGCCAGGCCCGGCTCGCGGACCGGCCAAAAATCCCATGAGATAGCAGCGTCCGCCGGAAAATCCTCCGGGCACCACAGCACGAAATTGGCGCGCTGTCCCTCCGCCTCGTCGCGGACGCTTTCGAGCCGCATCCGTCCTAAAGGAAACGTAACGGCTGCTTCTCCCTCCATCCGAAAATCCGCGACATGCTCGGGCTTGGCGAGCGGGTTTGCATATATCGCGCGCCAACTTTCGGGAATAAGCGGGCTTTTAGCAGCATGCATGGCCCCTGTTTCGGTTGGTTGACCCGTTGTCATCGTATTCATGCTCCTTTCTTCCCAGGTCTGGGTAATCGCAATCCAGCGACCAGCGGTAACCGCGCTGCGTTAGGCATTAGCTTCCTGGCGGGCGGAGGCTGTATGGTCAGGCAATGCATCGGGGATCAATTCCAGGCTAATGATCGTGTTCAGCGACCATTGCGACGCCTCGTTCGTGTTCATCCATTCAATCTCCTTCAGCTCGTCAACGTACGTAACATCAGCTCCGTCTTTCTTGAGGTCGGTCGTGGCAAAAGGATGCTTCAGCAGCGTCGACCAGGCAAAATCGGCTGTACGTTTATCCTTACGGTACCAAGCGCCGTAAGCGACGAGGGCCAGCGTCAGGACGGGATGCTCAAACCGTTTCGTGTTGATCGCACCGCCCGTAATCCGATCCTTTTCTTCCTGCGAGAGATTATAGAAAACACCGAAATCGGCCATCATTTCATCCCACTGCTTATCCTTCAGCATGCCGGACAGCTCGAACCACACCTGCGGCGCGCCCATGCATAACGCCAGATGGCGGCCCCAATTGTCGTCGCCCATCGACGTGAGCAAGCCGGTATTCGGGTCATAACCGTAAGTCGGACCGGAGATCAGACCGAAATTCGCCTGTTTAATGCATTGAATGCCGGCAAGCAGTTTGTCGCGGTAAAACGTATCCTCTTTGCGCTCCCAGCGGGTCATCCAGTTGGAGCTGAATGCCGCCCAATCCGGACCGACCCGGATATGTGTCTTATGCTCGTCCTTCGGAAAATAGGCGCGCATCGGGTCGATATGAACGGTCGTATAATCAGCGTCCTTCGCCTCGTCCATCATGTCACCGATCCGCTCGTCTCCCGTCAAATAATAATAGTATCGGTGCAGGCCGGCCATGCCGATCCGGGCTTCCTTGCAGCCGCAGCCCCAATGGACGACGTTATGCCGGGAGCCGAGCCCGGCGTATTCACCGAAATGATAGACGTCGACTTCGCTCGTATGGCGTGTCATCGCCTCCGCCATCCGGAAAATATCTTCGCGTCCGGAGCGCAAAAACATCAGCCACAGCCACATGTTCGGAACCAGCTCGGTATTCTGCCACGCACAGCCGCCGAGGTCGTAATTCCAGACGTGACGGGCCGGATCGTAGCTGTGCATGAAATCGCCGTAATCCCAGAACCCGTACCAGCGCCGCTGCTCGACCTCCCGTTGATAGAAGGCGATGATGCCGTCCAGCTTCTCTTCAAGGCGGGCCTTGGCGGGCGTTCCCCGGTCCGGCAAGCTCCAGATGCCGAATGCGCCCTGGCTTCGTAAATAAGTAGGCTCGCATACAAGCTGCGGCGGCGATTCGTTATAGCTCGCATATGCCTCTAACTCAAACGGCGACGGCGTCGACGTCCGGCACCAGATCGTCAGCTCGCTCGTATTGCCGACGCCGTAAGGTGTTGCGCGCAATTCTTCTGCGCCTTCGTAAGAAGACTCAACATGCGTATCCGTATCGTAATGGCGCATGTCCATGGCCTGCGCTTCCGGCGACCAGAACCAGGCGGTCAGCTGCGCCTCGTCCTCTGTAAGGCCGTGTGCCTCCAAGCCGGAAGGATGCTTTTGCCAGAAATTACGGATCGCAAGAGCCAAACCACCGCGTGGTCCGCCGACGTACGCGACCCCGCGTGATCTGCGGCCTTCGGCGGCTTTGAGCCAGCTGCAGCCTGCCTTGGTCCGCTTGGCCATCAAGTAATGGTCGGCTGAGAACTGTGTCGCCTTAAAGCCGTCCCAGCATGCGGAGTCGCCAAGCAGGCTCATGAAGTATTCGTCGTCCATGTCTTCGTCGGTCAGCGTTTCCCCGTTGAGCTGACGCTTGAACAGCTCCAAATATTTGCCTTTTGTGCGCCGCGAATGGAGCGTTTTCGGCGATTCGCTTAAAAAACCGGTATCACCTGCGAACCGAATGTGGCGGTTGTACAGCGGCCCACGCATCGGCAGCCTGAAACGGATACCGAGTCCCTTCACGAAATCCTGATTCGGATTGCCGTCATAAAAAAACGTATGCACGATCCGGATCGACTCCAGACCGGCGTAAGCGTACAGGCGAAGCGAAAAAGGAAGCCATTCACCGGTTCCGTTTACGGCCCGGTGTCGGCCTGTCAGCTTGACGACCGCTCGTACCGGACCTGCCTGCTCCACCTTCGCCTCGTAGATTTGGGAATGATATCGTTCTTCCCGGATCGTTCGGCTGCCGGTCAGCTCGCTTATGCTTTCCTTGATGGCAATCAACTCGCCGCAGGAGCTGATGCTGACGCCATTACGGTGAACATCCGCGATCATTTGGTTGCCCTTTTTCGGTACCCGAAAGGAAAGAACGCCCGTGTCGATGGTAAAGCCATCCTCCGTCTCACGTACGGATAACGAAGCCGCTGCCTTGAAAATTTCGGGATCTCCCTTCACGATGGAGTATGCCCGTGGTGCACCAGCCTGAAAAGCGGCTGCATGCGCCGTCCATTTGACGCTGCCGTCCGGCCAATAAGCAGTCGGCCAGCTTTGAAGTGCGGGGGCGGTGCCGTCCTCCATGTGCAGCGACAACCGATCGTCCCGCGAATGCTCTCCCTCCTTCCACGGCATTCCCCATGTCACCCCAGCCGGAATATCTGCGGCTGCCTTTAACCAACGCAGTGTGACTCGCGTGTCGTTCATGGAATCATCTCCTAAACGTTTTGTTGGTTTCCGTCTTGCTGCAACGCCCTCATTGTAGAGAGCTGCGGCTTTCCCGGCAATGGCACTTTCTTGATGACATCCGCCAGCCTATATTGCATGTTTTCGCGAGAATTGCACTTTATTGCACGATAGGGTTCTTCTAGTGCCCTGGTGCTTCGCGGCCTTACTCATTACAACAAAGCCGGCAGCGGTCGTATCAAGAACCTGCTGCCGGCTGCTCCTACGATTTTATTTCTGCAATACACTTCCTACTCCGCCCGGCTTAGTTCACGGTAACGGGTGGGCGTCATGCCCTCGAGCTTTTTAAAGATCCGATTAAAATAGCTGTGCCGATATCCGACTTGTTCGGCGACCGTGTTAATTTTCATCTCCGATTCCCGAAGAAGCTCCTTCGCTTTATCCATGCGCAGCTCGGTCAAATAATCGATAAAGTTTTTGCCCGTTACCTGTTTGAATGATTTGCTCAGGAAAAACGGGTTCGTGCCGATGTGTTCAGCGCAATTGTCGAGCGAAATGTCACGCATATAGTTTTGCTGCAAATAAATCATGGCTTGCTCGATCAGCCGTTTTACCTGGCCATCCGTCCTGCTCGTCAGCTCCTTCATGAAGGGTGCGATCACCTTCACTTGAAACCATTCCCTTGCACCTGCAGGCTCTTTGATCTGGGAAAGCTGCTCATACAGATTGGCACCCTTGAACAGGCGATTCGGCTGAATGCCGGATACTAGAATCGCATGCTGAACGGAACCTAGCAAATGAAGCATTCCCTGCTGAACGTCTATCGCTTTAGCACCTTTAGCGGACAGCGCTTTCTGGAACTCGACGAGCAAGGCATGGGCGTCCGCTTCCTGCCCGGTCCGAAGCGCCTGAAGAATTTCTCTTTCCAACGTAAACGGATACTGCGATTCGGACGAATCCTCAAAATTCAGCTCTTCCATTTCGATGATCTGGTTGTCGTTATCGAATTTGCGGAAGCTGGCTGCGTGCTTCACACCCTCAAATGCGAGCGGGATGTCGCTCACACGAGTGGTACCCCTGCTGATCGCCACCGTCACCACCATGTTCAGCAAACGATTAACCGTCTGTGCCAGCTCTTCGCTGAACGATTTGATTGCTTCCGCATATGGCTCCCCTTCCGGCAAGATCAGCAGCACTCCCGATCCAAGATCATGGAAGTTGATCGTGCTGCTTTGCTCGAAATACGAATCCGCCAGCTCTTCGATCATGTTGACGGACGCAAAGGTGACCAGTCCCTCGTCGCCAAACTTGAATTTCCCTTCCATGCTCGCAATTCCGGTAAGCTGTACGTACAGCACGATAAACTGCTTGCCGCATACCTGCCATTTATAACGCTCCATCCTTGACCGCAGATCCTCCTCCGTATAGGCGTACAAATAGCCCTGCAGCAGTTGATGGAGAAAGCTTTCCTTCACGTGCGGCAGCTGCTCGAGCAGCTTTGCGTTCAGCTCTCGACTCTCCCTGTTTAAATGCTGCCATTGCCGCTCAATTAGCGTGAACTCGTCCTCCCGGCCTCCTCCCGCCAAGGAGGCAGTCGGCAGCAAATTCATCATCAACCGTTTGACGGGCAAGTACATGCGGATCGATGCAAGCCAAGCAAGCAGCATTGCCAGCAAGAGAGCGCTCAAGCTAACCGTCAAAATGACTTTGGAGATAAAAACGACCGGGGCCGTAATATTGGTGATCGGCGAAGCCGACACGTACAGCCAGTTATCCATAATTCGTGCGAAATAACCGTACGTGACCGCATAGGTTTTGTCGTTCCATTCATAAAGAAACGAACCTTCCTTGTTCCCGTTTGACTCGACCTCGCTTCTGACTGCCTTTACAAACGTCGAGTCGATCGAGCTCCCGTTCGCGGATACGTATATATCTCCGCCCGGCTCCATGAGAAAGTTTTCGCCGTCGGCATAAGGTGTAATGGTCTGCAGCGCCTCCGAAACTTGTTCGTTGTCCAAGCGAACGATCAAAGCCCCCATCGGTTTTTGGCTGCCGCCGGGAACAAGATGTACAAACGTCAATTCCCGTTTTCCCGGCTGATCGGGATCAAGCGTTAACTGTGTCCAATAAGTCGTTTTTCCCTCGTCGAGCAGACGGTCGTATAGCGATATGACACTTGCGTCATTCAAAGCGGAATATTCCGGATAAAACAATACTGGCTGGCTTCCGTGCAAATAGAGGCTGACGTTACGAATCATCGTATTGGAGCCCTGCATGACGAGCAGCGTATTCGTAATATCGCGGGTCTTCTCGAAATCGCGCACGAAGTCTCGATCGCTGAGCGAATAATCGAAGCTCGTATCGAATGCCCAATGCGCCAGCATCATTTCGAGATTGGACAGCTGTTTATTCAGGTTCTGCGACCGCTGCTCAATCTGGTTATTATGGAGCTTCAACAGCTCCTTTTCCAGCTTACCACCCGCCATCGAATAAACGAGAACCCCCGTTATGATGCCGGGAATACCGGCAACGAACAAGAACATGATGAAGCTTTTCCTATAGAAGCTGCTCGATCTGCCGGATAAGCGGGCCATTAACGTCTTCCATCCATTCATCGTCTGCTCACCAACCATATCTAAAATTAGTTTGCCTTCCTCGTCAGGCGGTTCTTTGCCCTTTCAGATATGTAAGCGTATTCAAAACTAAAGAAAAAACGACTTCCTTAATAAGGATAACGCGGTCCTATCCATAAAACCTGCATATTTTCAGAGTACATTGTTCAAAAAACAGAGGAATCCAAATCAAAACCATAAGGTGTGTCTTGGCTGCTTATCGGATACATTCACTTTGCTGGGGCCCTGGAAAGATAATTTTTTATAGAGAAAAAAGAGGCACCAGGCCTCTTTTTCCTCTGAACGAAACTGCTTAGAATGACTTCACCTAGGATTTGGATGCTGCGTACAGCTCGTTGATTTCCTTAACGTAATCGTCCCCGCCTGATTTTTTCCACAATTCAATTGCATCGCGCCAGCCTTGCTCATCGATTTGGCCGACGATGAATTTAATGCGGGCATCGTTAATAATATTGCCTAGCTGTTGTCCTTTTTGCGAGTACACCTCAGAAATAAACGGCTCCGCCGGATTGGTGACGATCGTTTCCCGGTTTTTCATTTGGACCTCTGTTTGCTTTAATCGAAGTGGCGTCTGAGCCACCTGCAGTCCTTTGCCTTCCGGAATGTAAGGTACCATTTGGTTTAGTCCTTCGACTTCCGACTCGAGGAGCACCGAATCCGTGCTTCTTTCCAGTGTTGTATCATCGATTTTTGTATAATGCACGCCTTCAAGCCCGAAGCTGGTCAGTGTCTGCAGGTCAGGCTCGTTCAGCTGGTCTAGAAATTTCAAAATGCGGTCGACCTCCTCCTCGGTCTTTACACTCGACTTCGGAATGGCCAATAGGCCAGCAAAACCGGAGGTAGGCAGCGTACGAATTTGTCCATCCCTACCGGTTACGGCGCCGAACACGTCCATGTAATGCTCTCTTGAGTCTGTACCTGCTGCCACGTTCGCCGCCTTGATTTTGTCATCAACTCGAGCCGCTCCGTCCACGACGTCGATAATCACGCCGGCTTGCCCGTTAACGAGCGGATCCGTCCACTTCGCCGAGTCCATGACGGCAAAATCTTGGTTGACGAGTTTTTCGTCATACAGCTTTTTCATAAACTTGAGCGCTTCGAGATATTCGTCGTATTCAAACTCCGGTACGAGCTGGCCGTCCCTCTCACCCCATACATTAGGTGCACCGAACCACAGTTTGATCTGGTCGAAGCCCGCTCCCCAGCCGGCCGTCCATTTCACCATAACCAGTCCGTAGGTGTCGTCCTTGCCGTTGCCGTCCGGATCCTTCTCTTTGAACGCTTTCAGCATGTTGTAAAAATCATCGATCGTTTTCGGCTGCTCAAGGCCGACGTTCTCCAGCCAATCCTGACGGTAATAAACGCCGTTGCGGCCAAGCTCGCGTCCGCGATATACGCCGTACGTTCTGCCGTTAATCGAGGAGTTGTTCAGGATGACTTCACTGGCCTGGCCGAGGTTTGGATAATTTTTGAGCTTGTCGGTCAAATCCCAGAACGCCCCCGATTTCACTGCGCTCACGAAGCTGGGACCCTTCGAGTCGGGTACGTAAATGATTTTCGGCAAATTGCCGGATGCGAGCGTAATGTTGAATTTGTCGGCATACGAAGCGTTAGGCACCCATTCGAAATGAATGTCCGTACCCGTCAGCTTCTCGAGCTCGGCCGCTACGGGACTGTCGTCCTTCGGATAGTTCGTTTTAAAAATAGGGAGCATGATGTTCAGCTTAAACGCTTCTTGCGCTTCTGTGGAAGCGCTTGCAGGAGGAGCTGCCGTCGAATTGTTGGAAGAGTCTGCGCCCCCGTTGTTTTTGCCGGACGAGCAGCTTGCCAGCAATACGATGCAAACCGTGCCTAGAATTAGGAATGTGGAAGCACGCTTCGCCTTCATTGTCTTTTTCTTCATTAAATAGCCTCCCTTTATTATTAGAATCATATTGCAAAACCGCGCGAGCTCCAAGCAAAACAACCCGTGGGTCTCGGTATAAACAGCAGAGCCAGCTGGAATCACACACTTGGAAAAACAAACGTTAGCCTTTCACCGAGCCAAGCAGGACGCCTTTGGCGAAATGCTTTTGCAGGAACGGATACACACACAAGATCGGAATCGTGCCGACGACGATCACGGCCATTTTGATCGATTGATCCGGCGGCTTCACAAAATTAGGGTCCATCGAGTTCAAATCGCCTGCGGCCGCTTGCGACAGCAGAACGATCTGGCGCAGCATGACCTGCAGCGGCCATTTTTCCGGATCGTTAATATACAGCAGTGCCGCAAAGAAGTCGTTCCAATGCCCGACGGCGTAAAACAACGTAAATGTAGCGAGGACAGGCATTGAAAGCGGCAGCACGATCCGCCCTAAGAGGCCAAGCTCGGAGCAGCCGTCGATCCGGCCGGCCTCCTCGATCTCCTTCGGAATTTCCTGGAAAAAGTTTTTGACGATGATCAGGTTAAATGCGCTGATCGCGCCAGGCAGCATGAGTGCCCAAAGCGAATCAAGCAGGTGCAGCTCCTTGACGACCAGATAAGTCGGTATCATCCCCCCACCGAACAGCATAGAGAAGATGACGAGATTCAACACCAGATTCCGGCCGTACAATCCTCTCTTGGCCAAGGAATAGGCCATCGTGACCGTGAAAAACAAGTTGACGAGCGTGCCGATGACCGTTATGTAGACGGAAACGCCGATGCTTTTCATGATCGTATCCGTCGAAAAAATAAACTCGTAAGCATTCAAAGTAAAGGTTTTGGGTATGAAAAATACCGCTCTTGACGTTAACTCCGCGTCCGATGCAAAGGAGCCCGCAATCACGTAAATGAAAGGGAGCACGGCAGCCAGCCCGAACAACGTTAGCACGATATAATTGGCAGCGTCGAACGTGACACCGGCCGCAGTTCTGTAATGCTTGGCCATAGATTGATTCCCCTTTCTTGCTTATTAGTACAGCCCGGATTCGCCGAACTTTTTCGCCAGCCAGTTCGTACCGAGCACAAGCGTGACGCCGACAACCGATTTAAACAGTCCGACAGCCGTGCTGTAGCTAAAAGCGCCTTGCGTGATGCCCATCGCGTATACGTAGGTGTCGAACACTTCGCCTACCGAGCGGTTGAGCGGATTCAGCATCAAATATATTTGTTCGAAGCCATTGTCCAGCACGCTGCCCATCCGCAAAATCAAAAGAATCACGATGGTGCTGCGGATCGCCGGCAGTGTTATATGCCAGATTTGCCTCCAGCGGTTTGCCCCGTCAATCGTCGCCGCCTCGTACTGCTCCACGTCAACGGCCGCCAGCGCCGCCAGGAATATAATCGTTCCCCAGCCGCATTCCTTCCAGATCGTCTGCAAAATAATAACGGGGCGGAACCATGACGGATCGGACAGAAATTGGATTTTGTTCCCCGTATATTGGAAAAGCAGCTCGTTGACGGTGCCGCCTTCCGTGGTTAGGAACACGTACGTTAGGCTTGCCACGATTACCATCGAAATAAAATGCGGAACGTAAATCATCGTTTGAATCGTGCGCTTGAAGAAGGAAAGCCTTACCTCGTTTAACAGGAGTGCCAATATAATCGGAGCGGGAAAAAAGAAGATGAGATTATAAAATGATAACAACAGCGTATTGCGCAGCAGCATCATAAACTCGGGATTGTTAAAAAACAGGCGAAAATGCTCAAAGCCCACCCATTCGCTTTTCAAAAATCCGGTAAACGGCTGATAGTTTTGAAATGCCAGCATGACCCCCCACATCGGCACGTATTTAAAAACCAAAAAATAAAGCAAGCCGGGGAGCAGCAACAGGTATAGCCATTTGTCCCTGCGAAGCCTTGCCGCGAAGCTTGTGCGGTGATCCGCCCGCTTGAACGGTTGCGGGAAATCCCTTCGAGCCGTAGCTTGCTTCATCAGTCTCCACCTCCATATGTCGTTCATCGCCTCGCGAGCGGTGTGGCCTAATTATGCAGCAGCGCTTTCTTTTCCGGCAATGAGACATTTTTGAAGAGTAAAAAAGCCTTGATATTCGGCATTTTTAAAGAAAGTGCAAAGTCGGCAAACGAGTGGTAAGACGTGGATAGCGGGCTAAAAAAATGTTGGTTTGCGTCCGTTTGGGTCAACCGTGCTTCGAACATCGGCTCCTCTTCGAGCAGTTGATATTCCCGCTGTGGCATTTTAGTCTTGTCCTCAGCTCGGAAAGCTCTTATAACTAAAACAAAAAAGCCGCCTGATGGCGACTTCATATGCTATCTTGTTCCTGGTAATAAAACTCCGTTTACAATATCCTGATACAATTGCCTTGCGAGTGCTTTATAAATGGGTTTTTGATTTTTATCAATCGTTGGTTTCCAGCTCATTGGATAGTTTTCAAACGAATTAATCGGCATGATCATCGGCATCCTTTTTCATATTTCGCTAGTTATAGAAACAAGGTATGTTTTATTATACCCTTGGGCCCTTTATTACACTACCTCCCCCGAAAAGAGGAGACCTGGGATGTTATCAACAAATTTCTTTGTCATTATAAGCTTGCCTGCACCACAACCGCCATGTATCCAGTAAACTTTTTAATTGCTTTCGCCCTTTTCGGCAAAAGGAACAAAAAAACCAGCTAATACTTGTCAAGCATTACAACTTGGTTAAATAATAGAATACTGATATACTTTTCTAAACAGCACAAATAACCTTCATTGGCGTGAAGGTTATGGGAAAATATGGTTTTTAGGCTTTGTAGGGTTCGCTTTTACTTAGGATGGCATAAATGTGATGGAGAAGCTTGTTGGCGCAAGCGATCACGACCACCTTGTAGGGCTTGCCCTCTTTTCTTTTTTTGTCGTAGTAATCACTTATCCTGCGGTTTGCATGTCTGCGAATTCCGCACTGTACGGCAAGATAGAGTGCTCGCCGTAGTCTTTTTGAGCCTCGTTTCGTGATCCGGTTGCTTGTAGCCGTGAATTTTCCTGAGCTGTAGATCCCCGGATCTAATCCTGCGTAGGCTACAAGTTGCTTCGCATCCTTGAACTGACTTGCATCGCCAAGCTCTGCTACGATGGCTGCCGCAAGTTTGTTCCCTACACCCGGGATACTTTTGATCAATTCCACTTCAGGCAACTCCTTAGCCAGTTCTTCCATCTGCTTTTCCAAATAATTTAACTGCTTATCGAATTCCAACAGCAGGGAGACCATGCTAGTCAACGCTATGCTCTGAGATTGACTCCTCTCTTGTGTTTTCCAGCCCAACAAGAGTTCTTTCAACCGTTTTGTTTTCTCCGTAATCCATCCTTTGGAGTGGGATTTACCTACACATTCAAGGATGAGATCACCCACATCTTCGACCTTATTCTCCAAACATCGCTTTAGCACTTTTAATGATGTGGTCGCATACAAATTATGAAATAATCCGATGAAGTCCGGAAACACCTGCTCAAGCAAAGCTCTGCTGTTTAACTTGGCTTGTACGTACATCGCGGTTACAAACTCATGTTGCCTCGTTAAGTGTTGAAGTTCGGTGTAGGTTTCCTCCCACTCTCGATGCGCTTTAACGTCCCCTCGGTAGTACATCTCAGCCAAATGCCATGCATCTGCTGCATCTGTTTTCACCTTGCGAAGTTGCGCGCCTTTCGATCGTTTGGCTTGCAGAGGGTTGACGATGTAATGAGTCCATCCACTGCGTTTAAGATACCCTACCAGACTTCGATGGTAATGTCCGGTCGCCTCGAGGACAACAACGGGCTCAACGCCACTTTTATGTTTGAGTGTTCCTAACAGTTCCCCTAGCTGTTCAAAACCTTCCGGCCCATGATGAAGCTTCTCCATCCTCCCGAAGGGTTTTTCGCGACCGATAAAGGCTTGGATAACGCTAACCCCTTTGGCCACGTCTATTCCTACTACTGGCTGCATAATAACCTCCTTGATTCGATTTACCGGCCTTCCCACATGGTCTCCAACCCCATAGCTTCGCTTGTGATGCGAGGTCTAAAGCCTCTACCAGCTCAAACATAGTCGTTGGACGGTAGTGAGAGAACCGTTTTTTTGACGGGATCTGTGTCCCTAAGCCACCTTCGTTCTCCCGGCTACCACCATCGTATAATGCCTACAAAAATAGGCCAACCAGAAATCTCTGGCTGACCTAATAATACGAAAGCCACCATCTAGGCGACTTCTAATGCGACTATAATCTTGTCCCTCGACGGCTAAAGAGGCCAATAGCGTGTCAATCCTTTCGAAGGGCTACATGGAGAACAACGCCCCAATGGCGACGAACCGACTTTTCTGGACGGCTTTTAAGGCGAATTCGGATTTCATTGAAGAGCTTGTCGCGTTTCCATTCCTCCATAAGGATGTGTCCGGAAAAAGTTTCGAGGAGTTTAATGTACTCATCAACATGATAAATGCGCTCCCAGTCGAAGTGTCTAACATGAACAACCTCAAACAGCCCACTTTTCTCTATCTCATATCTTTGCTCGTGTAGTTCTCCTGGTCGCGGCCATTCGTTATGGTCTACTGATTTACCCTCGCCGATTTCATAGTACACGGTTTGAATTTCACGGAAGAATGGGTCCCCACCCTCTGGAAAAACGTGATCTGCGTTCCAAAATGCCAGATGTCCGCCTGGACGAAGGGCTTGCCATGCCTTGATGTATCGAACTTCGGGATCAACCCATTTCCAAGCCGTTGCAGCGAATACCAAATCAAACTCTCTCTCCATCTCTGGCTGCCAATCTTCGAAACTTCCCGTGATTATGTCGACGTCCATGCCGACAAGGTTTTGACGGGCAACTATAGCGAGCTCAGCACCAAGTTCTACACACGTGATTTTAAATCCACGCCTGGCTAACGGAAGAGTAGCCTTACCTGTAGCACAGCCCACTTCCAACAAATGATCACCTGCATGCAAATTGGCCGCCTGAATTAATTCATCGAACAATTCTTCCGGGTAATCCGGACGCGCCCTTTGATAATAGCTCGCGGATTGCTCAAATGACTTGCGCAATATCTTGTTGTCCTTCTTCAGGTTCATTATATTCCTCCTTATTCGTTACTCATCATAATGCGACTTATAGAGTGTGCATGTTCTTGTGTCCGACATATGCAGCCACACGAATAAGCGCTTTTGCATCGCAACAGCGCTTATCCATAATATAATAGAAATTTGTAGTCCAGCATCATTATATTCTCTGGCTTATTAACGGCTTCTTAGGACCAGCCGGATCGCTTTACAAGGTTTGTTACAAGTTCATCGTCGAAGACGATTCCGAAACCAGGCGTTGCCGGAATATGAATCTCTCCGTTTTCGATACGATAGCCTGATACATCCATTCCTTCAATTGTAATGTCGTCATATTCCACAAATTCGAAGTTCCGCACTGCGGCTGACAAATGTCCTGACGCGTAAATACCATAAGCATTGCCGTAACAATGAGGCGCAGACCGTAAACCATGGGCATCCAACTTCTCGCCTAATTCCATCCAATGCGTGAAACCGGGCCAGATGATATCGTACTGCAGTACATCCACGTGGCCGCGAGTCGCCCATTCAATAAGATGAGGTGAGGCAAGCCCTTCCCCATCCGCGATAAGCACATTCTGCCCACGTTGCAGGAGCCATTCCTTCAGGTCCTCGTACAAGGCTTCATCCTCATGAAACGCTTCTTCCAGCCAATATAGATTCACATCCGATAAAGCCGCCAAGACCTCTTTGGTTAAGTTCAAATTATAGGCATTATTCGCATCGATCATGATCTTGCCTGCGGGACCTGCCACTTCCGAGATCCCGCGCACGATCGCGATATCTCGTTTCGTCCCTTCCCAGAGCGGCATATGGCGTCCGCCTCGGCCAACCTTAATCTTAAAATGACGTTGGCCCTTCGCATAACCTTGCATTGCTTCTTCTTGCATCAGCGCGACCGCGGTCCTCTCATCCGGCAAATGCAAATCGTCGAAGTACAGAGAGGTATCATAGCAAGGGACAGCCAATGGGGCTCCCCTTTCCAAGTGGGCACCGGACACTAAGTCATACACTGGTTTGCCTTGTCTCTGTCCTAACCAATCGAGCACAGGATATTCCAATTGCAATCGATACGCTTCGCGCAGTCTGCCCCGGTCATCGAATAAATCAAGCAATCGGCGGCCTATTATGTCTTCGGCCCATTCCGGTGTCATATGAATCGAGCTGCCGTAACCTGTTTGTCCATCGATCGTAATTCTGGCGATATCCACAGTGCAGCTTTTGCCATGGACGCCGATTCTGCCATTTGCCCCCGCGCTTCTGGCTCGTTCACCCGTTAACTTGGCGAATTCGATTTTTTCCACTTTCCAGTCAGATTGTATACCGGTAATGTTCATACGATCCTCCTTAACCGACTCGAACGGTTTCTTGTCCGGATTTGATTCGTAAGTAGAATACCATATCATAGAATTATACTGTGAGTTGAACTTTGTTATTCACACGAATAAGCCGCCAACGAATCGTATCGTGACGGCTTATCCTTTTAGCTATTTCAGTCTACCCACTAATCTGCCTTTCGACGACTTATCAGAAACGATAGGCATCCCGATCACATACGTCGTTGACGCGCAAGCAGCATGATGAAAAAAGGAGCACCGATAGCCGCCGTGAATACGCCTGCCGGAACATCGAGCGGCTGAAACAAAGTACGGCCTGCCACATCGGCCAACAACAGCAAAAGTGCGCCAATAACAGCAGAAGCCGGCAGTAAGACGCCATAAGAAGTTCCGACCATTCTTCGAGCGATATGCGGTCCAATCAGGCCGATAAACCCCACGGCTCCGACCAGAGCGACCGATGATCCGGCAAGTCCCACGGCAATGAGAAGCAGCCATAGGCGTTGTCGCTGCACAGCCGCGCCGATGCCGGTTGCGATCCCTTCCCCAAGCGTGTGAATGTTCAAATGGCGAGCATTCAACCAGGCGATCCCGCCGCAGAGCACCGTCCACGGCAATAGCGTTAGCACTTGGTTCCAAGTAGCTCCATATACGCTGCCGGTGAGCCATATATAGGCTTTGCTGGCCGAAGTGATGGAACTAAATGCTAGAAGCAGCATGGTCAGTGAGCTGGCACCTGCCGACATGCCTACCCCGATCAGCACCAACCGTGTGGGGGCAACACCCTTTTTCCAGGCCAGCACGTAAACCAATCCGGAACATAGTAGCGCTCCGAACATAGCGGCGACCGGTAGCCATCCGATTCCGATGGCTCCTCCCGTCAACGCAATAAAGGCAACCGCGGCAACGGAAGCTCCTCCCGTCATTCCCAGCACGTCCGGTGCGGCGAGCGGATTGCGTATGAGTCCTTGTAAGATGGCACCTGCCATACTGAGACCCGCCCCCGCCAAACCCGCGAGCACTAGGCGAGGCAAACGCAGCGTGCCAATCACGAAGGCGGAATCCCCATTTATGCCGATGATGGTTTGCAGCACTTGGAGCGGCGACTCCCAAGTATTACCGAGACAAGCGCCCAATATAAATACGGTAAGCAGCACGGTTAATAGGAGCGATAGCGTCAGCAAGGGACGCTGGCTGGTCAGCTTGTAGCTGCCTTGCCTGGAACGTTGGAACAAAGATAAACGATTCATCCGGTGCCCTCCCTCGCATGTAGTCCGCTGCGAGCAATGTAGATGAAGAACGGCATACCGATGAGACCTGTGACGACTCCCAGCGGCAGCTCCCCGGGTTGCACCGGAAACCGGGCGGCCAGGTCGGCCAAGAGCAGCAGGATTGCCCCTAGTACCGCAGAGTATGGCACGACCCAACGATAATCCGTTCCGGCCAAATAACGCGCGAAATGCGGCATGACCAAACCGACGAATCCAATAGCTCCTGCTGCAGCCACTGCGCTTCCGGCCAGGAGCACGACGGCCGCCGCAGTAAGCATTTTAACGAATCCCGTTCGCTGTCCCAACCCCTTCGCCACGTCGTCCCCTGACCCAAGAATGGTTAAGGGATAGGACAACGCCAATGCCGTAATTCCGCCAACCGTCATATAAGGCAACACTTGCTGCAGCATCGTCATCTCTTTTCCGGCGACCGAACCGGCCAACCAGAAAAGCACGTTTTGCAGTCCGGACTCATCCAGGGCCAGCACGCCCTGCGTCAGCGCGCCAAAAAGCGCACTCAGCGCCGAACCGGCCAGAACCAGCCGAATCGGCGTCAGTCCGCCTCCCGCTAGCGAAGCTAACCAGTAAACGAGCAGCGCTGCCGCGGCCGCACCCGCAAAAGCGGCCCAGACAAGCTGGGAAAGGGCCGTCAACGGCAGCAGCGTCAGAGCCAGCACAACCGCAAGCACGGCCCCGGCATTGATCCCGAACAATCCGGGCGAAGCCAGCGGATTTCGAGTCAATGCCTGCATCAAGGCCCCCGCGACTGCCAACGAAGCTCCGACGGCAAGCGCATAGGCGGCACGCGGTGCCCGCGTCGTCACGATGATGACGTGCTCGTTGTCGGCGGAGTCATAACGAAGTAAGGACTCGAGCGTCGTGGACGGTTTGATCGGCGTTGTCCCGAACGCGATGCTGGCGATGAAGGCGACGGCCAATAGCAGCATGGCGGCGGCGAGGCCCAGCAGTTTACTGCCATTTCGTTGAAAAAGCGGCTTCAACCCGTACCCTCCTCTAGTTGTCTGATTATTCCAATTCGTAAATTTCTTTGAGATCGATCAGCATTTGCTCTGCCGCTAGCGGACCAGAGCCGTTATTCCAAACCGCGGTGTCCACTTCGTACACGCGATTGTTTTGAACCGCGCGCAAATTCTTCCACAGTGGATGCTCCGTCCACTCCTTGCGCAGATCCAGCCGCCCATCGTCGCGGGAAGTGCTCGTTTGATCGAACAGGATGTCGGCGTCCATCTGCGGTATGTTTTCCTTTGACACCAATTTGACGCCCCATTCTTCTCCCTTTTGTTCCATCGGACGCGTGATGCCGAGCTCATCCAGAACCAAGGCGGAGAAACCGGTGTGAACGATGCGCGCATGGTCTGCGCGGAAATCCAGGATGCCGACTTCCATCTTCAGCTTGTCTCCCATTTTTTCTTTGAAGTCGGCGACTTCGCCTTCCCAGCGCTGCAAAAACGCCTGTTCTTCCTTTTTCTTGTTCAAGGCTTCGGCAGTCAGCGCAAGCGACTCCTTCCAGATATGTACTTCTTCGGTCATGACGGTCGGCGCGATGCCGCTAAGCTGGCTGTAGATCTCTTCATGTCTCGTTTTGGACGCGATGATCACGTCGGGCTTGAGGGCAGCGATTTCTTCCAGATTGGGTTGGTTCTCCGAGCCAAGATTAACGACGCCTTCCATCTGTTCCCGAATATAGTTGTACCACGGTTGCTCGATCCAAGCTTCGACGGCACCGGTCGGCTTCACGCCAAGCGCCAGCGCGGCATCGGTCGCTCCTTGGAACAGCGTGACGACCTTTATCGGCGTTCCCGCCACAACCGTGTCCCCCATGGCATGCTGAATATTCCGTTCAGCCTCTGCCGTACCGGTCCGGGAGGCCCCTTCCCCCGCGGACGCACTCTGGGCGTTGGGCGGTGAGGATGCGCCTCCGCCGTCGGTTTGGCCGCATCCGGCCAGTACGGCCATCGCGACCAAGCAAGTTGTAAGCATGATGATTCCGAAGCTTCTTCGAAGCGTAAAGTGAACATTGAAAAACATGAACAAGAACCTCCCTCTTTCTATCAGCAACTAATTGATATTGATTCTCATTATTACATGAAGAGATTGGCATGAAAATGAACGATTGCGTCAGCCGATCTGGATATTTGCGACAAGATCTTTAACAATCATTCCATTTCTCTCTATTAATTCCTCATCTCCTTAGTCTTCCATTCGCGATGATCGTTGGATAACTCGTTAACGGGCATGCTTTGGACAAGCGTCGCAATATTCGCCGCCCTTCGAAACCCGATAATATAGACAGCAGGTCAATCTAGTGCGTGTCCCCCCTGATCCATGATTCCGCGCCTCCTCGGGTGGCGCACCGTCGCCGTAAAAACGCGCGAAAGGCTGCCTGCGCTGCATGAAAGCCTCGGCAGGAAGCTCATGGAGCAAAAACCAAAAATCTTCTTCGATCCTAGCTGCCGAAACTTCGCCGCAGTTCCGCAGCTTTTTCTCGTACAGCGAATAAATTCGGACCGCCATGTTCTCCCAAATGATCGCCATCGGCAATCCCGAGCAGCTGGACAGAGACTGCCACAGCGAACTCAAATGGTGCCGGATCAAACTTTCGGCGGCGTGAGAACGCCATGCCTCTCTCCGCTCCGTGCACGGAACTGCCCGAAGTGGAAGATCGAACGTAATCCCGTCCAGCCAGTGCTTGCCGCTGCGCAGTCGCATGCTCTGAAAAGTCAGCTCCAACGCCTTGTCATAACAAGTAAGCGCATGGAAATAAGGCATAACCGCAATCGCGGCATACCGCTTGGCGAACATGGAGGCAGCGATCGGCCGGGAATCCGTGCCGAGACGGGCGGCCAACCCGTCAAGGTAAGCGGTGCAACCGCCCGGATCCAACAATGCGTTCAATGGAATCATACCCTCGTTGCCCGGGATGCTTTCGCTTTCATCTTCGCTATATGACGAAGCAGCTACCCTAAATCCGTATTTTTGTTGAAGGACTGCAAGTTCCTCCATTCCTAACGGAACCAGGTAATTCATGACCGGCCGTCCCGAGCGGGGTTGTATATCGATATTTTCATAGGCTTTTCTCCTAATCTGTAATGATAATCATTATCAATAAAATAGCTAAAACATATTACCAGGGTCTTCTCTAATCTCTATCACAGGCATAGGCCCCTCATTATCCGGATAGGATTATTGGGATGATTCAGCTAATTCGGCAATATTGCCGCTGCAATTTCGTCCACAACCCTATTCATTCCGAGCGGGCCGTAATAGCCGATCCATAGGGCCGTGTGAACATGGCGGACCTGGCCGCTGCGAACGGCGCGGGTGCTATTCCAGGCTTCGCTCCGCAAGTACATGCGGGTCTGCTCCCGATTCGTGTCGTCCGTCAGCACGAACAATCGGTCCGCTTTCAATTCCGGCAGCGTCTCCAAGGGAATCATCGAGCTGGTTCCTTGACTCATACCGGGAAGCTGCGGCACCGACAGTCCAAGGTCATCGTACAGCAGGCGCGCCGTGCGATGTTTTTCGCTGTGCAGCCGGATTTTGCCGTCCCGCGGCCGGATGAGCGCGACCGTTTGCGCATCCCCCGCCGCTTGCAGGCGGGTTCGAATGGTATTCAGCTTGGCCCCATAAGCATCGATTTCGCTCAACGCCCGAACCTGGCGATCTAACAAAGCGCCGAGTCGAAGCAGCGACTGCCGCCAATCTTCATTGCGATCGAGCATGATCGTCGGGGCGATGACGGACAACTCCTCGAAGCGATGCTCCTGAAACCCCGTGCATATAATCAAGTCCGGCTCGATTGCCGTAATCGCGGACAGATCGGGTACTTCCTTCGATCCTAAATGGGCCATGCGTTTCAATGGTCTGGCCAAGTCAATCGGAAGGCCGAGCACCTCGACACTGCAAACCACGCTGCCGATCGGCTGAACGCCAAGAGCGAGAAGCTGGTCGACATACTGGTAATCAAGCACGGCGATACGCTCGGGTATCCTTTCTAATTCAAGCACGCCGCGCAAATGGGGCACACGAACTTTCCCTTCGACATGGGCTAGCCCTCCGGTGCACATTAAGGTCATGGTCAGGAGCGTTTGAAAATCCTGTAACACGCTCCCCCTCTGATCATACCTAGCCCAGTCCGTCGGGACAATGATCGTATGCGACGGCAATGCTGGAGAAATCCGACAGTTCATGTCCGTCATACGTTGTTCATTTTTACGATTCACCCTATAATCGCTTGGAGGCAAGCCGACGTACTTTTTGAATAGCCTGCTAAAATAATAGCTGTCCGGATAACCGACCTCGTCCGCGATATTCGAAATCGGAAGCTCGCTATTTTCAAGAAGCTTTTTTGCCCGTTTCAAACGGATTTCGATCAGATGCTCGAGCGGGCTATGTCCAAAGCGGGCATTGAAGCCACGCTGCAACCTGCGTGTATTGGTCCCAAGCCGCTCTGCCAGCGAAGCGAGCGTCCACGGCTCGGCGTAGTGGGCTTCCATATATTGCACGGTCGATTCGACCGGATCTTCATCGTGCACTGCTCTCCCCGCTTCCAGCTGCTCCATCTCCGACAAGAATAAATGTACGAACGCATAAAATTGCTGTTTTGCCTCCAAACGGGTCAGCGCCTGTTCCTGCCCCCAAATTTGCTCCATCTCGCGAACCAATTTGCGGTATGCAGCATTCATTACGACCGGAATCGCATAACTGGAATGGAACTGCCTGACGGCTAGCTGAGGTTGATCAAGGCTCTTCGGCAGGCCATCCGGCAACAATGCCTTGTATAATATCAGAAAGTATTCATAATTGTCCGTCGCTTCAGCGATCCGAAACTCGGCCCCTTTGCCAAGATGTACGATCGACGCATCCACCGACCAAAGGTTGAAGCCTTCCGTTTCAATTCGAGCCTTCCCCGCAGTTGATACAAGAAACAGCTCCGCCGGTGCACGGTATTCCAGCCGCTCTTTCGGCTGCAGGCGCCTGCGGCGAATATCTGAAATTTGGAAGGAAGCGCTGTCCCAAAGCATCATCTGATCTTTCATCCTCATATCATGTTCCCCTCCCGCCTCCAAAGCTTTGTCTAGCCTAATTATATGAATAGTGAGAATGATTATCAATGATAGCTTTTTAGACTACTATATGCTGGAGACAAGTTCCGTTTAGCGAGAACAAAAATAAAATTAATGCAGTCTTTATACCTAGTTTTGAGGCTTTTATCCAATGTTCTTTGAAACACACAATTCCAGGATGTTACATTTAGATCGTGCAATTTAGTAACTACCCTATAAGAGAAAGGAAGATGACAATATGGGAATGTACGGATATTACGTTGCTATGGATGATAAACTTGTGCAGCAAATCGCTGCAGGCGAAATTGAATTGGCGAATTTGAAATTAGACGATTATCCCGGGCTGGACATCGATAGAACCTGGGAGGCGATTCACTACTTGCTATGTGGAGATATCGCCGATGGAGAGCCCCCTCTTGGCTATGTTGTTCCGATAACATCAGACAAAGGCATCGAATTTGGCTCATTCGGGGCATTTTTCTTGCGCGCCGAGCAAGTTGCAGAAGCGCTTCAGGCTATGTCTGAGCTGGATGAAGAACAGCTCCGCTTGCGTTATGATTTCCCGACCATGATCAAAGAGGAGGTTTATCCGCTTGAGCCTGGCATGGTTTCAAACGAGGATGGCGACGCGTTCTTTGACTTCATGCTGCAGCATTTTAACGAAATCCGGCGTTTTTACAGCCAAACTGCAGCCGATAGCAAAGGTCTCATTTTCTACATTTTCTAATTTCCAATCTATCGTAAGACTCAACAAAAGCCATTACATAGGCTCAAGGGGTTCTACACTTAACTTCAAGTGATCTCTAGTTGTCCAAGTAAGATATTCTCATTAAAGACTCTTTAATTACCCCACATTCGGCACATTGGTTATGCTCATCATAACCGTACGCCGTGAGATTTGATTCTGATTCGCTGCATTCATCATAAAACAAGCGGTCCCATCTCTTTAAGCGTCGTACGTCCCCATTGCTCAATGAGCTTACAATAGCTTTCGGCATCATTCATCTGTGCAGCCACGTCGGCAATCGTCATGGTCCAAGCCACCTTGGGGAGAGGCGGCGCATTCACTGGCCTTCGAATCCCCTTGGTGCTCCCTGGTCCTCTGTTCATGTCTTGGCGAATCAATTCCGTAGGGTAGCCCTCTTCCAGATGCTTCCTTAATGCGGTTTGGATCCAGACATACATCTCATCGCTATAACCTTCATGCTGAACCATGTAAGATGCAACCGTGAGAAAATGAACCCGTCCATAGCTAGGATCAGTGAATTCAAGTGCCATAAATTCGTTGAAAATCGATTGACATGTATTCCCCGTTGGGAGACGGGCTCCGCATTTATTACAAGTACTCGACACAAACTTCCCTCCTTACAGCTCATAACCCCCTCTTTTCTAAAATCATAATTCTTAACCTTGCGAGATAGTCAATACCTAATGAATAGAGTCGTTCTTATCCGCCAACATCTTAGCGAATAACCGCTAACGTTAATGATGTCTTAATTAAATTGGCCTTATTGAATGTTTTGAAATTGGATCTTTAAGTGAGTCCAGTTGATTTATATAATTTGTGTTATTTATGAAAGTTAACATTTGGAGGAGTGTAGCTTCATGTTCCATGGATTATCAGCATTTCCACTGACCCCAATGAATGAAACAGGAATTAACGAAAATGAATTTGTGAAGCTAATTGAGCGATTGGCAGCAGCAGGCGTAGACTCCATCGGGGCACTGGGTTCGACAGGTAACTATGCCTATCTAAGCCGGGAGGAACGTTTTCGGGTTTTGCAGCTTGCGGTCGGTTACGCTGAGGGCATTCCCGTGATGACAAGCATAAGCGCATTGCGCACGATTGATGTGCTTCGTTTGGCAGAAGACGCACAAAGAGCAGGAGCAAGCGCGGTGCTGTTGGCTCCTGTTTCTTACCAAGCATTAACGGATGAAGAAGTATACTCCTTATATAAACATGTGACATGCTCACTCTCTATCCCGCTTTGCGTTTATGATAATCCGGGGACTACGCATTTTCATTTTAGCGATGAACTGCATGGCCGAATTGCTGAGCTCCCCAGTGTACGTTCAATCAAGATCCCTGGAGTGCCGTCTGAACCTGAAGCAGCCAAGACACGAGTAAGCCATCTTCGCGAGCTCATTCCTTCCAGCGTAACCATCGGAGTAAGCAATGATCCGTTTGCAGCCACCGGCTTGAATGCAGGTTGTGAAGCTTGGTACTCGGTGCTGGGAGGCTTATTTCCAAAGACATGCATGAGGATGACTCGATTGGCTTTGGAAGGCTTTGCTGACGAAGCCAATCGCCTTTCTAAACAGCTCGAACCGATTTGGACGTTATTTCGCCAATATGGTAGTCTTCGCGTTGTAGCTGCAGCAGCAGAAATGGATAACTTGATTTCAAGTCCCAGCCTGCCTCTTCCGTTACAACCACTGAATCCTTCAGCCAGAGAGGATTTGAAGTCCATACTTGTAGACATTAAACTTATGGAAGCTTCTTGATCGACATTTACTTTGGGCTGTTGCGCAGCCCTAATATTTTTATACATAGCAATTGACATGGATCAAAGTATGCTTTTATACTGTTAAATGAAACTTAATATCTTACCTAAAACCTATTTGGGATGATGTGGACTTTTCTGGAGAGTTATCTCTCCATTTTCGCCACGCAAAGGCCGTACGGTCGTTTGTGTGGCTTTTTTGCGTTTAACTAAGGAGGATAAGGATTTGATGAAATTATGGCACTATGCATTGATCGTTTTTTTAGGAGGCTGCAGTTATGGGGTTTTGTCCACCTTTGTTAAATTGGCCTATGCAGCAGGTTTCACCGTGTCCGCAGTAACCGGAGGACAGTATCTGTTCGGCGTTGTGCTCTGTTGGCTTGCCGTGTTATTTATCAAAAAGAAAAAACTGACTCGAATCCAAGCTTCAAAGCTTATCCTTTCTGGAATTCCCTTCGGGTTAACGGGCATATTTTATTATCAAGCCCTACAAACGTTAAGCGCCTCTCTAGCAATCGTTATTTTGTTCCAATTTGTTTGGATCGGAGCCTTGTTGGAGTGGGTATTCCACAAGAAAAAGCCAACCAAGACGAAACTCATTTCCATCGCCTTGCTTCTGGCGGGTTCCGTGTTGGCAGCCAATATCCTATTCCAAGAACCCATAGTGTTATCATGGCAGGGATGCCTCTGGGGAATGCTTGCGGCATCGTCCTTTTCCGCATTCGTATTTTTGAGTGGGTCGGTCGAAAAGGAAACGCCTCCCATTTTAAAAAGCGCCCTACTTTCCACGGGAGGCGTATTGACCGTATTTATCGTTTTTCCGCCAACGTTTTTATTGGACTTGGATGTATTTGTGGGGATCATTCCTTACGGATTGGCACTGGGTATATTCGGAGGCGTCCTCCCCCCTCTTCTGTATTCGATTGGAATGCCGCATGTCGGTTCGGGATTGGGAACCATTCTTACGTCATCCGAATTGCCGGTTGTCATCGCCATGTCCTCATTAGTTCTAGGAGAAACCATAAGCTGGTCTCAGTGGATTGGTGTGATCATCATTCTGGGCGGAATTTTTTATAGTAATATTCGATTACGTACTCGGAACAGAGAAGCTTTGACAACCACTGTGTAAGCTAAAAACATGTGAGAAAAAAACCGCTAAACCCAATAGGATATGGCTCGATATCAAGTAGATGGAGTAAGAAGAAAAAGATAAATCCTTCGGTTCCATACTAGAACTGAAGGATTTTTTGCTCTTTACGCCATTCGTTGGGGATACGCTGTTCGGCATCTTTGCCGATTGCATAGCTGTGACCTCGTCCATATGCTGACCCTGGCATGTTTATCGTTCAATAGAATACATCAGCATTTAATATCGAATAACCCTCTATGAATCAAGTTTGCAGTAACCGGCTGCTTTCCGATTTCTCGTGACCAGATAGACAATTGACCGATATGATGAATTTCATGGGCGATCACGTGACGCATCACTTCACCGAATGTAAATCTTTCCTGTTCCCCGTCCTGGTTCGTGTCGACCATGATGCGATCTTCCAAGCTATCATTCCAATCGTAGACGAAGGGTGCAATTTCCGCGTGGGCTCGGGCCGAATAATCTCTTAATCCTTGGACGCTGGCACAATCCTCGAACGAAGGGATATCCAGCTCTTTTCCTTGCAAATCCATGCACAGCCAAGCATATTCAACGGTCACGATGTGATGCAGTGTGTAGAGAATGCTTCCTATGCCACCGGTGCGTTGTTTCAACAACTCATCCTCGCTCACTGTATCGCACCAGTCAAACCAATCTTGGCGAACTTGCCAGTTATACTCGAATAGCTTCAACATGTCATAGCCTCCTGTAATCATAAACTTTTGCTTCTACTCATGATTCGCGATCTAATCATATTATCCTCCCTCTATGAAGATTCCTGATCCGAGTTTACCTCTAACATATCATGTATTGTTGGATGAAGCGTCTCTATTCAAAGCTAAGAAACGAACCATAATGCTGAATTGGATTCATCACCATTATGCTGAAAAGATCATATTAGAGGATATTCCAAAGGCGTGCACTTGAGTCGGTCCGAATGCTGCCGATTCTTCAAACAAAAAAGCCGCATACATGCGGCTTTTCAGTGTATTCATGCTCTTGTCGTTTGACAAAAACTAGCGGTACGGGTAGTTTACAAGACTCGCCGCCGATCGTTCAGCACTAGAAGAATGATCATTACCATTATGATCCCCAAAATAATCCCCGCTTCCGTGGTCAACGTCCGCAGCAACGGGTACTCCGGCGAAAATTGGGAGTCCGTGCGTATGGCGGAAAAGAGATTGTATGAGAATAACATTCCCGACGAAATCCATACCGTTGCCATCGGGGGGAGGAACCTTCGCGATCCGTTATTCGAAGTTAGAACCCGAGCTCCCCACGCTCCAGCGATAGACCATGCTCCGGTACTAAACGTCAGCAGGTGCCACCACACATCGCGTTCATCCACTCTTGCCGGGTCAATGCCAAAGGTCCCTCCCGCAGCCCAATACACCTTGATGGTGCCGAGCAGAATACAGCCAACTCCAACAAACTTGGCCAATGTTTGCTGCAGCTTCAAAGTGTTCCCGGATAAATCACGATAATCAATGAATGTGCCGAAGGCCTCCGGCCAGCGTGTTCGGGCGTAACCTGCTAGGGCAAGAGGCAAACAAATGCCGACACCAACCAGCGATATCATGACGAAGAGCTGTTCATAAACCCAAACATCGGCGGCGCCTGCCTCCTTATCCCGAGTCATGGCTGCCGGTCCTAGTACCGGTGCCAAGAGCAGCATAGGAACCAGCAGACCCGTACCCATCCAAATGGGGATGGCAACCAGCCAAGCAGGAAGACGTTCGCCCCATGGCATGCTGAACGCCAGCGCCAGCAGGATTCCGATCATTGCGAGCACTACGGTAGCTGCGTTGATCGCACGCCAGCTAACATCGCCCATTTGTTCGGTCGGCATGAAGAAACCTAAAGTCCAAGCGATTTTGATCAGTAGATACGGCAACACCGATATGGCTGCTCCATAGCCGCATATACGACGCATTTTCATCCATAACGGCGTCTGCAGCTCTTTCGATATTGCCATGTTATCATACCTCATGTTGGATTACTTACCTCCTTAAATAACGCTGCTTGCATATCCCATTCTATCTTCTGATTCGAAAAGTAAAGCGACCTTAAGTTTAAGAATGGGTTAAATTTCTGCAAAAGCAGCCTTGCGCGAGGTAGTTGATCATAAAGAAACTGCATGCAACATGATTGCATAATCAGGTTCGTTGGTTTCAGGGCTTACAAGATGTAATCTTCACTGTAATCTATACGCTCAAGCCGCTATCCTTCCAAAGATAAAACGAGCTTCCGTTTGCGTCGGACTTCAACTCCCAATGCAAACCCATCTCCCTAGTCATCATGGATACAATGGACAATCCAATTCCAGCTCCCTTTTCAGGAGACTCGTTACAAGTGCCGGAACCCTTGTCTTGTACGATAATAGCCTGATTTGGATAATCCGTGATGTGAATGCCGATGTATCGGCCTGCCCCAGCATGACGCACCACGTTCTGGAACACATTGTCCATGATCCGATGAAGCCACACGGGGTCTACATTCCATAGGATCGGGCAATCAGGCAGCTCGGCAACAACATTAAAGTCCTTTGCCTCGAAGATCGGATACCATTCGGCCACGCGGTTACGAACTTCTTCAGTGATATCGATCGATTGGATGTTAATGGGATACTTCCCCGCCGATAGCAGTGAGTATGACAGCAGGTTATCCATCAACTTGTCGACTTCATCCAGCTTGTGATCAATGATAGAAAGCGACGTCTGTTCCTGGGAAGCAGCAGGATTACTTCGAACGGAATGAACATGCTGCCGAATGATAGTTAACGGAGTGCGAAGATCGTGGGATATATTCGAAATGAATTGCTTACGCAGTTCCTCCTCCTCCCGCTCCCGCTGCTGACTTTCTTTAAGCTCGCAGACCATCCGGTTAAAGGCGCCTTCAAGTTCTCCAATCTCGTCTTCCTTGCTAATAACGACTTCATTCGGGAAGCCGCTCTTCCCGCTTAAGTTCATCGCTGATCGAAGTTTAATCAATCTTTTTCGAAGATTCACGAAGAACAGAAATGACAGTACCAAGAAGCATAGACAGACGGTGAAGAACATAATGGCTAACGGCATGTTTTCTGGAAACGACATTTCCGCAGATATAATATGAGATTCGGGAAGCCTCATCACCATAAAGCCTTGTTTTGGATCGTTTCCGATGAGGGCCGTCAAGGTAAACGCTTCCTGGTTGCTATCCTGTGTTTGAAGCGAGAGCATATCCTCATAACTCCATTGCGCCGGGATATCGTTCGAGGTGACCTTGATCGCATTCGTTCTACCCGACGAGTCGACCCAGAACATCTCTGCTTCCGGATATTCCATGCTCAACTCGCCCAGTTGGGCTCGAATCTTCCCAGTTCCTGCACCTTTCAGCTTGATGGCCTCCTCTTGCCACCTACGAGTGATCTCTTCCGGACGATACATCGAATGCTCGCTGAATAGGTAACCCGGTAAATAAAACATCGCTGGAATGACCGGCCACAGCAGCAATGCGGTCATCATCAGAGCCAGGTATTTGCTCATTAACGAGGTGCGCATCCTCATGTTCTCACTCGGTATCCGACGCGGCGAATCGTCTTCATCATTTGAGGGGACCGGGAGTCCAGCCCTGTTCTCCAGATTACCTCATAGTCTTGTCCGCATAGAAGGTTTCTGGACCAGGTGCTAATTTCCTGATCGTTTTCCATGTACAAGATCGTGAATGTCTTCATCTTCACACAGACTCCTAACAAGTGGTATAAGGTTAGTCTAACACAGGAAGGAAATACGGTGAGCGTTATAACGAGAACTTCTATACTTCAAGCAAAAAAGCCGCAACTTATGCGGCTTTCCTAATAGTCAATTTCGATCTGCCTATATATTCTCCTGCTTTAAAGCATCAATAATGTTTTCCTTTTTTAATTTCCTGCTGGAAAAAATAATCGCAGAAACGACAATAACAAATACGGCGACGACAACAGAAAGCACACTTAGCCAGGGAACGGTGAATCCGTAGCTGAATCTGTTCGCAAATGACCTATACATTAGAATCATCACGACGAAACTGACGGGAAGCCCGAACAGCAGCGACTTGACTCCATAAAAAACACTCTCATAATTCATCATTTTCGCAAAGCCCTTTGGCGTCATGCCAACGGATTTTAACATCGCAATTTCTCGCTTACGAAGGGATAAGCCCGTTGAGATGGTATTAAAAATATTCGCAATGGAAATCGCGGAGATTAATACGATAAAACCGTAAGAAAAGACGGCCGTCAATAGAATCTGTTGTTCTTCGCTTTTTCTGGATTGATATACATTGTAGACATTCAGATTGGTCTCAAACATCTCTTCGATTTCCTGCTGTGTTCTCATCGGCTCCGTACTTTTCAAATAGAGGTATGTCTGAACGTTAGCCAGTTCCTCGTCGTCTGCCAATTGATCCATGATGCGTTCCGACACGATCATATTTAACCCACCTACGCCTGCCCCGCTCATCCCCATAGGAGCTTGATCCGTCAGCGCGGCAACGGTCACCCGGCTTACCTTCGTTTCTTCCGCATTATCTTTATAGCTATTCGTTAGTTCGAAATTTTGACCGACATTCGTATACACGGCCTTCGTTTGGACATATTTCCCGGCATCCATATCTTGGTAGCGGATTGTATCCATCACGATCGCGGCAGGATGATCCGGATCCCTAAGCTGTTCGTATTTTGCGCCGACGGCATCGGCATAGGCTTGCAGACTCAAATCGTCCAATGCATGGATCTTAATCTCGTAAGGGTATTTTCCGTCCTGCAGTAAACTCTTATCCTTCTTAACCATCTCTTGCAATTCTTCGGCGATGTACGCTTCATCGACCCAAGCCTGCTTATAGAACTCTTGAATCAGGTTGTATTCCGTTACACCATCTAAGGATACAATCGATTGCAGCAACCGGTCGTCTATTCTTTTTCCGTTGCTGTACGACACTTGAATATCATAATTGACGCCTTCCTGCGACAGTTCCAGGGATTGTTTCATGCCGGCGGTAAAAAACGATACCGTCAAAAACAAAACAATGCTGATGACAAGTGAAAATACAATGGCATGATATCTCCGTTTGTTTCTTTTTAAGTTTTTCAATCCGATTTCCGCTTCGATGCCGAAGAGCTTGCGAATGAGCCTCGACGTTTTCACGGCTTTCGCCGTAAGCTTAACATCGGACGTTTGGCGAATCGCGTCCATGGCGGAAACCTTGGATGCTTTGAACGCCGGAAGATACGTCGAGATGAAAATCGTCAGCATCGAAACAACACAGGCAATCAAGAGTGATAACGGCGTGACGATGACCGTCAGCTTTTCACTGCTCCATAATGCCCCCTCAATCATCGGGTTCATGAACCAAAAGGTGATTCCGATCCCGGCAAGACCGCATAGAATGCCAATCGGAATGCTGATCAAGCCAATAATGACACCTTCAAAAAGCACTGAATTTCGCTTCTGCCTTCTCGTAGCCCCGACGCTCGCGAGCATCCCTAAATGACGGGAACGTTCCGAGACGGATATCGCAAAAGCATTATAGATGAGCGAAACCGAGCCGATCATAATGACCGCCATCAGGATCGCCGATAAAGTGTACATCATGCTGTACGATTCTTTGTTTTTGGACAAGCCGTAATAATGCAGCAAGTCGTTATTGTATTGGACCGATTCGATGTCGTTCCTCTTTGCCACATTTTCCGCATCAGCGAACAAGGACGGTTTGATTTTCTGCAAGACCACCGCCGCATTCACTTGATCGGTTGACCCGATAAAGTTTTCATCGACATAGCTGATAATCGTATAACCCGGCGCCCAAGCCGTTTCCCATACGGGACGCTTGATGTAGCCGACCACCGTATAAACCTTTGTCTCGATATGCTGCAACGTTTCAGTCAACGTGCCGTCTTCCCTACGCAGCGGTTCGGTCTGATCCAAGGGATGATCGCCCCCTTGTTCGAATCGTTCGCCGATGCGAAGGGCTAGACGATCGCCGATTTCGTACTTCACTTTGGCGTTCGTTGCAACGGGCTCGGAGATAACGACTTCCTTGTCCGTACGGGGTAGACGCCCCTTGCTTAGTTCAACCTGAAATTGTGTGAAACCTTGCGCATCATATTCCTTGATGAACAAGTATGGTTTGTTGGGATTTTGTCCCCCTTCTAATGGGGCATATCCAAGATCCCTTGTAATCGCAACGGTTTGGGTTGCCTCATCGGCTTGTATCGCCGCAAGCTGTTCTTTGGTAACATCCTGATATTGAACATGCCACTCCCCGCTATCCGCGATGGTTTGCCTGATCATTAAATCCGAGAAGGAGAACACAAGCGTAGCGACAGCGGTCACCATGGCAACCGAAATGATGACGCCGATGATGGTCACGAGTGTTCGTCTCTTGTTTTGCTTTAAATTCCGGATGGCAAGTTTGTAGACAATATTCATCGACGGATCACCTCGTCTTTGGCAACCTTCCCGTCTACAATTGAAATGATCCTGTCGGCCTGTAAAGCGATTCGTTCGTCGTGAGTGATGACAATCAGCGTCTGATGATAGGTTTTATTCAACATTTTCAACAAATCGACGATCTCGCTGCTATTTTTGCTGTCCAAATTCCCGGTGGGCTCGTCTGCCAGCATGATGGCAGGGTTACTGATGATCGCTCTGCCGATCGAAACCCGCTGCTGCTGTCCGCCGGATAACTGATTAGGCAGGTGGTTTAAACGACGCTCCAAATTTAGCGTCTTTACGAGCCCATCGAACTGCTTCTTATCTTCCTGTTGGTTGTCCAGCAAGAGCGGCAGCGTCATGTTCTCTTTCACCGTTAAGGTGGGAATCAGATTGAAAAACTGGTAGATCAGTCCGATTTGCCGCCGCCGGAAGATGGCCAGACGCGTTTCATCCAATGCATAGATGTCCGTATTTTCAACGAAAACCTTGCCGCTCGTCGGTCGATCGACGCCTCCCAGCAGATGAAGAAGGGTTGATTTTCCCGATCCGGACGGGCCGATAATCGCGACGAATTCGCCTTTTTGAACCGAAAAAGAAATGTCGTCAAGCGCCTTTACCGCCGATTCGCCTGTGCCGTATATTTTAGACAGATGCTCGATTTTTAAAATTTCCATTGCCGTACCTACCTCCCTTCATGCTCAATTCCAGCTATATACCATCTCTTTATATCCAACATCCCACAGGGTTACATTTCCATCAATGGTTATCGTAAGCTCATTGGCCTGAGGGAAATAAATGGAGCTCATCTCCGGCTCATGGCGTCCGGCTTCTACAGATACGGTCAGGAACTCATGTCCATCGGTGGTAACCCTAATGCTGCCTCGGGAATCCTCCTGATCGGGAATTCCATAATTCAAGAAGAGGTACACCTCCTTCTTATTGCCTAGCGTGTACCTGTACGTTTCCTTGTTTTTGCCTTCGAAACTGTACACATTATATTGGGGTTCCACGTCTTGACCGCCAATCTCAAAACTGGCCGTTTTGTTTCCTGTTGAAGGATTCCCCGTACTATCCCTTAAATCGTTTATCGCTACAAAGGGACCCATTTCTTTGGTGAACGCTTGGTCAAAGATCCCGAAGACCCCCCACACCCCGAGCATGAGGACTAAACTTGATAAACCCATATAAACAATATTTCTCCAGTAGTTTTTTGTGCGAAATCCAAGTTTGTACGCCCCGAAGCCGACGGCTGCGCCCAATGAGTTCTGTATAACATCATTCATGTCGAAGCTGCCGAGGAAAGTTAGTGCCTGAATCGTCTCCAGCAGGAGGATGGATAGGATAAACAATGTCATAAAGCGGACAAAGCTAGTCCGATATAACAACGGAATCAATATGCCAAAAGGAATGAAAGCGGCGACGTTCCCGAAACCCACTAAATCCATCAAGGTCGGATGTAGAAGGTCGGATAGACCTGGCAGCCTAAAAAAATCGTCCGGTAAAAAAATAAAGGTGTACCCCTTGATTTGATCTGCCTTACCTACCCTGCCGAAAGCGAAAAACAAAAAATAAAGAATAAACAGGGTGTAAAATATCGTGATGGCAAAAATAAGCTTACGCTGTTGCTTCGATTGCATTGTCGTACCTCCATCGTTCATCTGATGGATCTCATTGTATCTGTCCAAAATGACTTTTCAGTGACGATGGAGGTGACAATTCAGTCACTTACGGTGTGCCGCTAAATCACGTGCTTATAAAATTTAATCCGAAACCGCGTACCCTTCTCGGCGTCGCTTGTCACATCGATCACGCCGTTCTGACTGGCAATGATGCTCTGTGCCATCGCAAGCCCTATGCCGATGCTCCCTTCGCTAGCATTCTTTCCTTTGTAGAAACGTTTGAAAATATACGGCAAATCTTCTTTCGGAATGCCTTTTCCGTTGTCGACAATGACGATTTCCGTATATAACGCGTTTTCGGAAAATGAGATGGCGATTGCACCGCCTTCAGGCGTATGCTCCACTCCGTTTTTCAAAATATTGATAACCGCTTCAGCAGTCCAATTGAAATCGCCGACAAAAGAGACGTTGTCATCCCCCTCGATGGAAACCGTCTGTCCCTTAATATCCATCGGAATCATTACCGGCTCTAATGCTTTTTGGATAAGGCTTTTCATGGGTATTCGATCTTTTTTGAATGGGATGGTCTTCGCGTCCATTTTCGATAGCTTTAATAAAGAAGAAACAAGCCAGTCGATCCGTTCAAGCTGGATGCGAATATGGTGGGTGAACTCCGTTCTTTTGGCCGGAGGCAGGTCAGGGGCACTTAGAAGATCCGCCATGACGGTCATGGAGGTGAGCGGCGTTTTGAGCTGATGCGAAATATCGGAGATGGCATCCGTCAGTTGAAGTTTGTCCCGCTGCAATAGCGACCGGTGCTCCGACAGCATGCGCGTCACTTTGTAAATATCATTCTTTAGGATGCTAAGCTCGCCTTCTTGATTGTCCCGTACGTCCAGGGTATCATTGCCGCTGCTAATCTCCCGCAAATAGACGGACAGCTTTTCAATTTCGCGGTATCTCCATTTCGTAAATAACAAGCTGCCGCCAATGAGCAAAATCGATAGAAAGAAAACGAGCACCGCGGCGGCAGGAGAAATCATAAGAGCTGCAACAATCGCCGCTAGGCTGACTGAACCCATGACGAACAATAACATCTTAATTTCTCGATTGCGCAGCATCTAATCACCAACCTTATATCCCAGTCCGCGTACGGTTTTGATCAATGTCGGATGTCCAGGATCATCTTCCAGCTTTTCCCGCAGCCTTTTAATATAAACGGTTAACGTATTGTCGTTCACGAAATCGCCGGCCACATCCCAAATTTGCTCCAAAAGCTGATTTCTTGAGAGAACCTGTCCGATATGATTGCCAAAGATGAGCAATAAGCGATATTCCAAAGCGGTCAACGCAATCTCGGCTCCGTTCTTGAACACTTTCCCTTCCAGCGTATTGATGCGGATATCATCAATATCCATGATGCTGTTAACTTGGGACGGCTTTTGATATCTTCGCAAGACGGACTTGATCCGCGAAAGAAGTTCGCGAACCCGAAAAGGTTTCGTAATATAATCATCGGCTCCCATATCAAGCCCCATCACGACATTAACCTCATCGTCGATCACCGTTAAGAAGATGACCGGAATGTCACGCCGCTCCTTCACCATCTTGCACAATTCATAGCCGCTTCCGTCCGGAAGCTGTAAATCGAACAAGCATAAAGCGAACTGGTCGATGTCTTCGGCGAGCACCTGTTTTGCAGATGCGACATCATGGCAAATAACGGTTGAATAGCGCTCTTGCTGCAGCGAATATTCCAGACCGGACGCAATCGTTTTATCATCTTCCACTAACAAGAATTTCATATCCAAAAAGATCATCCTAACGTTATGATTGAATTTATGACCCATCTTCATTCTGATAGTGTACCAACGCAATAGGAAAAATAAAAGCCGTTACCACAATGAATGAGGCAGCTGATCGTTTGACCAGCTGCCTCAATATGATGCTTCGACTTCAACCACGGACAGGCAAATGACGAATCTCAAGCTTTCGTTGCTGTAGTCCATACCATGCAGCCAACGCAGCGGCAATCGCCATAAAGATGGCGCTGGATGCCACGCCGAATGGCAAGCCGTATTGTTCGACGATCAAGCCTCCAACGATGGGACCGATGATCTGCCCAGAGGCAAAAAAGGCAGTGGCTATGCTGAGGCTTGGCGCATACGCGTGGTGAGGGACATGACGACGAAGAAGCGCAGTTGTCATCAGCGGCGGAGTAATAAAGGAAACCAGCCCAATCGTGGTGGCTCCAAGTACAGTAAAGAACATATTATTAGTGATTACCCCACACGCTCCGATCGTTCCTAAGGTTAATCCCGAAGCCAGCGTATACCCGCTCGGCCAGCGGTCAATAGCTTTGCCTCCGATCCATCCGTTAAACATACCCGCGAATCCGATACCGGACCATACCAGCCCGGCATAGAGGGATGGAATGCCTTGGTTCACCAGATAGGGAATCAAATACGTGAAATAGATGATGTATCCCCAGCCGAAGAAGAAATAAGAAGCGATTAGGAACAAGAGCTTATTGGAGTTCAACAGGAGACGATACACATGATCGTCTTCTTGGTCCCGTGACTCCGATTCGGTCTGCGCGGGTATTTTTACGACTCCCCTCTCTCTGGTAACAACGCACTCGAAACCAAGCGCGGCAATTACACCGAATACGCCCATGATCACCCAAGCATACCGCCAACCCTGCAAGTGTGAAGGATCTATGGTAAAGGGGGCGAATAAACCTGACACTAGAATGCCGGCAGATCCGCCCAGCCATATAAGACCCGATGCCACTCCCCGTTCCTCGGGTCGAACGGCATCCATTGCAATGGACAGGACTAACACGGTAGCGAAAGCTGATAACAAGCCTATGACGAACCGCCAAAGTCCAAGCTGGGTAAAATGATCACTAAATGCCGAGCCGATTAAAGTCAATCCGAGCAATAAGCACGTCATCCGATTAATGACATGCTTGTGGTCTGGAAACCGCGAAATCAACGGGGAAAGACACAATGTCCCGACTAGATAGCCGATAAAGTTGACGGTGCCGAGAATACCCAACTGTCCATAGCTCCCCCCGATGACCCTCTGGATCCCGGGCAAAAACATGCCGTAGGAGAGCCGGGAAAAGCCGAGTATCACGACAAATAATAACGATGCCCATAGCGTAATCCAATTCCATGCCGATTTTGTACCCATATTCCCTATCTTCCCCCCAAATAATAAGGCGGACCATGAACCGCTACCCTTCCAGCAATACAATCTCGGCTTCGACGCCCATCTGTTCGCACAGCTTGTGAATCCGGCGCATGTCCTGTGTGCTGGTGATCCATTCGCAGCCTAGGGTTGATGCCTCGTGAGCCGCCCATTGCAGAATATAGACTATAGCATCCGCATGCGCTTCCTTCGTGGCGAAGTCCTCCAGTATCAGCGCGCCGCCGCGGGTCGAAGCACGCACGTATGCCCAGTGCCGGCCGGCAAAGCTGCGGGCGACAAAACGAGTTTCACCGTCCGACGGAGACTGCATGGAGAGCGCTTGCAGCCATTTGCCGTAAGCGCCTGACCCCCTCGGAGCTTTCGGGTTCCCCCATTCAAGTGAATCGGCGGCCAGCTTCCGCAATTCATCCTCGTCGGCGACGCTCTTCCATTGCTCACTTTGGAAAGAGTTCGGGAGAGTCGGTTTGAAGCGGACTTGCCAGCTGCGTTCGCCTGCCCTGATGCCATTGGCACGAAGCAGATCGGATACGGTGATCATATCAAGTCCTTTGGCGTGAGCATGGTGTACAAGCGATTTTACGGCCTGCGGCGTTTCTTTGGCGATTTCATTGGCATGAAACATCAAAATCGTCCCATTATCCAGCTTAGGTATCACCCGCTCCATAAGCTGCGCGCTTGGCGGTCCCGACCAGTCAACCGTATCCACCCCCTCGATGACCAGATAGTTCCACTCCCGAAGCCATTCCAAATTCTCATCCCGATAGGAGGCGTAAGGAAACCGCATGAAAGTCGGAACCGGCCTTCCCGTTGCTTCTTGATAAGCAAGCTCAGCCCGTTTCAACTCTTCGAAGAATACGGCTTTGGTCACGTCTGCCATTCTGCGGTGATGGTAGGTATGCGTGGTAAGCTCATGGCCCCTGGCTATCATTTCTCTTGCTTTCGCCGGATACCGATCAAACCATTCGCCCGTTAAAAAAAACGTTCCGCACGCGCCTCCCTGCTCCAAAGCATCCAGCCATGCGTCAACAGGAAGCCGCATCGGTCCGTCATCAAACGTAAAGGCACAGTGAGAAAGCGCCGGATTGCCGCGAGTAATGACCAAATTAGACATCGTAAATCCCCCTTCTGTAATATCTTTTCATTCAAAATACCGGTGACCCTATTGTAAAATCCCGGAAATGTTTTGTAAAATTGAATAATATGAATGAATGATTCATGAATATTAAATAAAGGTGATGACAAGGATGGATCTTCGAGCTTTAAAGACCTTTGAGGCTTGCGTGCGTCTTGGACATTTTTTGAAAGCCGCCGAGGAACTCCAATATGCTCCTTCTACGGTAACCCTTCAGATACAGCGTCTCGAAGCGGATCTTGGCGTTTCTTTGTTCGTGCGCGACGGAAAACGCGTGATTGTGACCGAAGCCGGCCGATGGCTCTATCATGAGGCCTCGGCTTTACTGAAATCGGTCGGAACCATGAGGCAGACCGTCTCGGAAATTGCAACGGGAGATAACGGCTCGGTGCGTTTTTCCTCTATCGAGCCAGTCGCAAGCCAGCAGCTAGCGGCCGTGATAGCCCGTTTCTGCAAGACTCGGCCGAAAGTGGAGTTAACCATGGAAGTAGGCGGCAGCAGATCCATTGCGGAGAGGGTTCGAGCCGGCGAGCTCGATTTTGGTGTCTGCTCGGCCCCACCTTCGAAGCTCATGCTGGAGTTTGAGCCGTTGTTCGAAGAAAGATTAGGCGTCATGTTAAATATGAATCACCCATTAGCCGATCGAGATAGCATCACGGCGAGCGACCTCGCAGGGCATACCATTCTAGTGAAAGAACCGACTTGTATCTATCGGGAGCTTTGGGAAACGGCGATTTATGAGGCTGGGGAGAACCTGTTCTCTTGTATGGAGGTTGGAAGCTTCTTTGTCATTCAACATATGGTCAAGGCCGAGCTCGGTATCGGGATTGTTCCGATATACAGCGGTCTGGAACAGGAAGGCTCCTTGGTTATACGACCTATAGCCGATTTGAATCCTGTCATTGCGATAGGCATCGCTTATAAAAACAAAAAAGTCCTAGGAAAGGCAGCTTTATTGTTAATGGAGGCCATTCGGAGCATCCGCGAACCCAAGCCTGCGCTTATATAATTCGAAAAGACCTGTGGGGGTAAAGACGATGAGTTAACTCCCATGAAAAATTTCGGCGGTAAAGTCCGTGCTGTTCATGCCCTCCTTGTTCAGGGCTGCCGCGTGCTCGGAAAGTTGGAAATCGTCCTCATTTACGGAAAACAAAAAAAGCCGCAACTACGCGACTTTTAAGCATATATGTTGTATCGGTCCACGGCCATACCCCAGGACTTACCCGTTCTGGCCGGATACCTTCGCCCAGAGTTCCAGCTCGTTCGTGCAGATAAGCAAGGAAGGATATTGGGCTGCCAATTTCATGTCGCTTTCTTGATTAACTGTCCAGGAGATGAGCTGAATGCCTTCTTCTGCACAGCGTTGGATGAAAGGCTCCGTAATATGTTGATGTTCAATCGACATGTAGCCGCAATGGATTTCTTTGGCAAATGGAAAAAATGCCGGCGAAGCCCCAATGTTGATCAAGCCAAGGCCGATTGTATCGTCAAGCTGTCTCACTCTTTCGAGGCAATAGTGGTCGAAAGATGTGATGAAGACCTGCTCCTGCATTCCTTTTTTCTTGACCATATCCAGCACAAGCTGTTCCATCCCCGGGTATAGATCTCCCATCTGCTTCAATTCAATATCAACGATGATCCGGTCCTTTAATAAATCGAGCGCTTCTTCGAAGGTTGGAATGCGCTCCGTCCCGTTAATCGTCAGCTGCTTCAGCTCGGCCAGCGTCAAGTCCTTCACTTGCCCCACACCGTTGTCAGTCATACGATCGACAGAAGGATCATGGATGACCACCGGAACGCCATCCTTGCTTAATTGAACATCTAGCTCCAGGTGAGTGAAATTCAAATCGCAAGCTGCTTGAAAAGATATTAACGTATTTTCAGGGTATTTACTTGGATACCCCCGGTGTGCCATGCCTTTAATATGCTTTTTCATGCCATCCTCTCCTTTGCCCCTTTGCTTCGCGGAAGCAAATCAGCGCTTCCAGCCCTTGGATCACACACCGCTCATCGCCATTTTCGCGGCCGCAAATGAAAGCCTCAAGACAGCAGCGGATGGATGTTGGCAATCGCGGCTAACGCGCCCTTAACGATCTTATCACCTGTATATTACAGTGAGCGGCGCCATTGCACAATGCGTTTCTTCCAACTCTTGCATTCAGATCGTCAATAACGCACTTCGCTTATCCCCTACGCTCAAAATGCTCAGTAGCTGATTGTCGGACATCACATGCAAGATGCATGCGGCACTTGCTGAATCCGACAAACTGTGATATTTTAATTTCCAAGTAAACAATATGGAGTGTGAAACCGGATCTATGGATTACCCTGATCGTATCAAGTCCATCATTTATGAACAGCTGCTTCACTTCTCTCATTTGCATGAACAGCGAATGGAGCTGGAACTTAAAGAAATCAAAGAGATGGTCCAGCTTCATCAACTGAAAGGCGTACCTGGAAATTTATCGACCATCCATGTCCTGGATTGCATCGGCCAACATGAACCGATCAATCATTCTGCGATTGCCGAAAAATTAAAATTGTCGAAGGCAAGCATTACCAAGATCACCAAGAAGCTGCTTGCGCTTGACCTTATTCATCGGACCCAGCTTAACGACAATCGCAAAGAGGTCTATTTTCGTCTAACGCCCCTAGGAAAGCAGCTGTTCGAATTGCATCGGGCTTTGCACGAAGCAGAGGAGCGGCGCTTTATGCGATTTTTGGACGATTACTCCGAAAGCGAGCTGCAGACGATATTGAAGTTTTTTCAAGGGATGGCCCGGTATATAAGCGAGAGATAAGTAAATTTTTTTGGTATTATTGTTTACCAGTAAACAATGTTAAATTAGGAGGAATCAAATTGAATATTCCCCAAACGATAAGAGAACGCAGAACCATCCGGAGATTCAACACAACGACGGTAGCGCCTGAACTGGTCGTATCCTTGTTGAACGATGCGGTCAACCTGTACGAAGACAAAGGTACGCCCCGCTGGCGCTGTCTTTTCGCAGGTACGCCGAAGTCGCGTGATAGATTGGTGGAGAGCATGATGACCAAGATGAAGGAAAACCGATTCGTTAAGCTCATGCCCCCTAAAATGATTGATTTTTTCATCAAACGAGTAACGGATATTCCCGCACACCTGATTTTCATCGCGGAATCCGCCTCCGATCGGCGACAGAGCGACGAAAACTTCGCTGCAGTTTGCAGTGTGATGCAAAATTTTCAGCTGCTTGGCTGGGAACGAGGATTGGGGGCGCTATGGGACACAGACCCCATGTTTCAAAGCGAGTCATTTCTTGCGGAAATCGGTTTGCAGGAAGGTGAAAGGTTTGCCGGGATTTTGCACATTGGATATTTCGATAAAGCGCCGAGAGCTCGAAGAAGAACGCCGGCCGAGCAGAAATGGACCGCCATCGGCGAAGGCCGACAAGCGGAAGGGCTTCGGTCGGAAAGCGGCCGGATTTCAGCGCAAAGCATTCTGGAAGTGCTGAATGACGCTGTCTGGGCCCCGAATGACGGACTAAGAGAACCGTGGCGCTTTATCTATGTGACGGGCAGCGAAGCGGCCGCAAAGCTCTCGAATTCGGAAGGATATACATCATCGGCTTTTCTCCTGATGGTCGCAGAGCATGAAGAGGATCCCCACAAGCAGGAGGAGGATTATGCGGCGATATGCTGTTTGATCCAGAACGTACAACTATTGGTTAAATCCAAGCCGTGGAACGTACGCCGATCGATACCGGAATGGATTTATGACCAGGATCAGTACAAAGGGTTCGGCATTCAGCCGGAGGAGCGGGTTGTAGCAGTGCTGGAGCTAGGAGAAAACGATCGATCGTTGCAATCGGAACCGTCTCCTCCCCCGCTCCTTAACCTGACGCATCTATGATGATATAAGCGGGGTGGACCTACCCAGATCGCTGGATGTGAAGTCCACCCCGTCGTATTTGTCCAATAACCCCGTTCAGATATCCGTGACTTCACCCTTTTCTTAAGATAAGCGGTTCTTCGGTGGCCGAAGCGCCCACGAAACGATATTAAGTGCCGCATAAGAAAGCGGTAGGATAAGATTAAACCCGTAATCCCCATAATCGTTAGCAAATGCATGAGATAATGCCGCGCCCGTCATTAAAAAGAAGATGCCGGCGTGAACCCATTCTTTAAGTCGAGGTAAACCTGGGACGAGGAGAGCGATGGCTCCAAGCACTTTCCATATTCCGAGAATGGTCAATACGTATAATGGATAGCCCAGATTCGTCACTAATTCGAGGTTTCCCCCAAATTGCATCAACTGTCCGATACCACTTAACATAATAGCTGCTGCGAGCAGTCCTGTGACTGACCAATAAGCAACCGTTTTCCCTAGCGGGCGGGTATTTATTTTCATGCTTGTTTCTACACCGATCACCTTATTCATTGGTTTCCACCTCTTCATCATAATCTCTCTTGATTACAAAAAACGAGCCTCGAATCGTTCCTGCCAGTTTCGACTTCTGCCTAGCGAACTTAAACCTCCCTTCTAACTCTTCGGGCACCTCCATCCCCTCCGAAAGCTTAAAACCAACGGCTCGCTTCTTAGGATCATCCACTGTATACATTACGTTTAACCCAAGACCATTCTCGTAAAAAACATAGGCAAATTGAATGTTTTCCACTTGAAAACGTGACGTTTCCAAGGGTTTGGCCGCAAACTCAAGATCACGCTCTTCTTTCAATATTCGGTTCACATAATTCAGGGTCTCCTGGCTCTCGCTAGCTGGTACAACCGTAAATGCATGCTTATACTTGTTCATAAAGTAACGGGCTTCATTCGCTCGTAAACCAGCAAGCGCTTCTGCTACGGGCGAAGACTCTAAACCAGTTGAAGATACATTTTTAAAATCAACGATATTGGACACGATCATCCCTCCTAATGATTTTGCGAGCTTTACTTCTACTATGGGCAAAGCTCGCATCGAAAGCATTCACGGCTCTTTATTTCCGAACAACAGGAATCCACATTTCGCCTAATATTTGGCCGTTTCGCTGTCCCATATCCACCATGGCATTTGGACCGCCGACATACGCGAAATTGTTGGCTTCCGGCAATACTTGACCAAAGGCGATGCCAGCAAGCAATTGACTCAATTCATCAGCCGACTGCCCCTCCCCTTTTACAACGAGGTATTCCCCTTTAGGAAATTGGATAACGCGGGTTGCTTCGGGCACCGATTCCTCTGTCATGACGCCGGCGTAGTACATCATTTTGTTGTTCACCGCTTCGTTTACGGCAAAAATGTAGTCATTTGCGGCGATGGCCTTTAATGTGTCCAACCTTCCGTCTTGCTTCACGGCTTTCCAAAAGTCGGCCTTCTCCTTGTTAATGCCCGCATAGTCGGTGTAGTCGCTCTGAAGCTCAGTTCCAATCCCTAAAACGATAAAGCTGTCTTTTTCCTCGAGGATGTAATTTGTCATTTTCAATCCCTTCCTTTTCTTTGAATTTTCATTTCGTTCGATGGGTTAATCATAACTTTTAATCATGTCAAAAAATGATACTGTTTAGAGGGCTTATGAAAAAAGTTAAATCGGATGAAATCCATCACATGGTTTCTTATCCTCAACTCCGGTCAAGAGCTTGCAGCAATGAGACAAGATAGCCTCGATTCTCGCATCTCTTATGCATATGTGTTCTTGTAATCATGTGCTTACAAGAATACGCGCAACAAAAAAAGAACGGGAGGTTTCTCCCGTTCTTGCTTTGTGAGCACATCTAATTCATGTCCTTTTGCCTGATTCTCATCATTTTTATGTTTATGAGGCTTCCCGGCTTTTGGCCAGATAATTGTACATCAGCTCGGCTGCCATTGCCCGATTGGTAACGGCCTTTGGAGACAGCTTGCCGCTGCCTGTGCCTTGAATCAATGCGGCTTCAAGCATGAAGTCCATCGCTTCTCGCGCATAACCGGATACGTCCTTCGCATCGGAATAACGATCCGTGCCGTCTCCTCCGCCCGGCAACTCGCTTCCGGCCGCTTCCATCATCGCATGGAGCATGACGACCATATCCTGACGCGTGATCGAGTCCTCCGGTCTAAACCGGTTATCTCCCGTTCCACGGACCAGTCCCAGCTGCTTCGCAGCGGACAAATACGGCGTATAATACCTGCTCCCCGCATCGGCAAAATTCATGGCATCATCCGTTTTCCCTGGTTTGAAGCCGAAGGCATTCATGGCCATGACCAGGAAATCGGCCCGGCTGATCTTCTCCTGCGGAAGATATCGCCCTCCGCCTGCACCTTTTACAACGTCTCTGGCAGAGAGGTAATGAACGGCGTCTGCATACCAGCTGCTGGGGTCCACGTCCCGGTAAGATACTTGCTTATATGCGATCGCATACATGCCAAGTTTGCTTGTATCGAAATTCAGGGTGCGAAGCTCTGCATTGTAATAACCGTTTAGGATAGTTGATACGGATCCCATTGTATCCAGTTCCCACGCGACTAGCTGATCCAATCGTTCCTCAGCCTTGGCCTCATAATGGAGCGATACCTTTACAGGTGTGCTGCTTCCCGGCCACTTTACCGTCTTGCCATCGATCTGCAGTAGCAGCTCGACGATCGGTCTGTTCCCAATTCCGGTAAGTCGGTCCCCGGAAAGCCCGCCTTGATTGCCCGGACGAATCACGAGGCCCGTGAACTGCCCTGCTTCCTTCAGATTGTTCAGCATATTGGAAGGCACCGTCACGGTTGCCTGCGGGGTAACGATTTCGATCCGTTCCCGCGCGTGGTTCCGGTTCAAGTACGCTGACGGTACCTGGATGACGATTTCGCCGTTGAACGTTCGTGCGCTTTCGTCCAGTTGAATCGTGACCGTCTTAATTCCCCGCCCATCTGCTGTTACGCTTTCGAAGGCTTCGCTGAGCTCCATTTCGCTGATGGCTGCCTGAGCCTTCTGACCGTTTATCGCGACTTCCGCCGTAATCGTTCCCGGTCTGGAAGCTCCAGTGGTCGGCGGTGTGCCGCCTGGCTTGCTAGGGCCCGTTTGATTGCTGCCGCCTCCGTTATTGCCGTTGTTTCCGTTGTTTCCGTTATGGCCGCCACCCCCATTGTTTCCGCCGCCGTTATTGCCGCCACCTGGAGGAGAGGATTTCTTTGAGGTCGTAAAACGATAGATTGGACTAAGCTGCCTTGCGCCGAATTCATCGGTAATATCCATATACCAATAATACGTCTCATCGGCTTCTCGTCCATTCCATACGGCAGAAGCAATTTCTCCGGACTTCACGTCTTTTTGCTCGCCGATCAGCGTATCTTTGTACACGTTGACCGCAAAATAATCGGTTGCCACCCGTTTTTGAATATCCCTGAACGCAAACGGCTCCGTAAAATCCTCAATGGCTTCGTCAAAGAAATTATAATCGTCCAAGTAAGGCGAATACGTATCCACGTCCAGCGTGCCGGAGGTTGGATCGAATTTCAACAGACGAAGATAACCGTTTCCTCCGTTCGGCCCTCCCTGATAATCCGCCAGCATTTCGATGACCTGTCTTGTAGATCCGTCCGGATGCGTCACCGTTTTCACGACCCGGTTGGCAGCATGATAATGTCCGCTTAGCACCAGCTGCACGTTTTTGTTCGGCGCAATGACCTGGTCAAAAACGCGCTGCGCCATATTGGATAGGGTGCCGTTGCTTTCCAGATATGCGTGCATGCCCACGATGGCGATGCGGTCCGCATGCTTCTTCAGCACCTCGTTGGCCCAAGCGATCGTTTCCGGCGTATCCTCCAGTCCAAAACCGATATAGAGGAAAATAAAGTCGTGGCCTCCGAACGATACGAGGTCGTAATGGTTGCGGTTGTTATCCATTTCACCGCCATACCATGGGTTGTTCTTGTACCGGTCGGCCCCGACATACTTTCCGTAGAAGGAGTAATCCACGCCGTCAATGATGACGTCGTGATTGCCCGCCAGCACGCCATACGGTACGCCCGCTTCGTCCAGCTTCTTCAAGTTGCGGTCGGCTACGGCCCACTGCTTTTCGTCGTCGGCCACGTTCACGATGTCGCCGGTATGGATGACATAACTGAACAAGCCCTTCTTATATTCTTCCGTGATCCAATCGCCCAGCTTATCGAAAATGTCCGGGTACGATTCCGCGTAATACTGCGTGTCCGTAAACCATAAAATGTTGAACGGCGCATTCGCGCTCTTCACTTCATCTTGGACCATGGCCTGGATTTTGCCGTTTCGCACGTAACGGCTAGGATCCACTTCCGCTGTCAAGACGATGTCGGATTCGGCTTCGTCACCGGTGGCCGACTTCAGTGCCGTCCACTTGCCGGTCTCATAATCCCAAGCATACAGTGTCACGATACGGCCCGGAAGCGTGCGCCCTTGCCAGTGCATCTCTACGGTATCCTGTTCCGACCATGCTTCGTCCAGCTCGATTTCGAATCGATGATAAGGGAACCCGGAATCCGTATCCGTGATAAGATACTCTCCGTCCGGGTAAGCCATTTTCTCGGCCTCCTCCTTGCCGATCCCTTTCTCTCCGTCCGGAGCCAGCACGAGCGGAGGCTCCCGGTCTGCAACGTTGAAATGGCCTTCGATCCCGTCTTCTCGGGCAAAGTCGTATTTATCCCCTTCCAAGAAGCGAACGTCCATCGAATCTCCGCTCGGATCGCTGAGTCGTGCTCTTAGGCTCGGATTCAAACCCACATTCTCCGCGAAATCGGCTGGGGAAACCTCGCCCGGAAGAAGAGGTTTCTCCTCTTCGATCATGAAGGTGCGATAGATCTCCGCCGAATTGCCGGCCCCGTCGAGTACGGTCACATTCAGAGTATGCTCGCCCGGCGCAAGCAGCGTGGAAGATGTTTCATAAGGTAGCGTGATTGGCTCGCCATCAAGCTCCGCCGCAATGCCCGTTACGCCTGTTAAATTGTCTGAAGCGACCACATCCAGCATGAACGGCCCTTTGAGCTGCAGGGCGTCAGTCAATAATTGCCCTTCCCCATACGATATCCCTTCAATCTCGGGTGCGGTGTTGTCCACAGTCACGTCGATGGTCTTGAAGACTTGACCGTTCATCGACATGTTCAGAGGATATACCCCGTCCTTTACCGAAGCGGTGTCGAGTTCGGCATATCTTGCCGTGAACTTGTCCTCCGGAATCGGAAAGTGGAAGTCGCTGATCATCGGCTTGTTCGGGTTGCTGCCGTAATCCGCATCGCCGAATCCGTAGTACGTATCCTCCCGGTAATCCACGGTCGATTGCCCAAGGTTGCCTAGGTAGTTCAGTACCTTATCCGGTTTGACCACCGAACCGTCCGGCAGCACAAGATGTAGATTCATCACTTCAAAATCATCATGGTTGTTCTTGCCGAATACCTTGTCATGGTCTTTGACTTGATATGGCGCATTCTCATTTCCGGTATGCACGGAAACCGTTGTCCCGGTGACGAAGAGGTCAGGAGCCATATCGAACATCGACCAGGCGCCGTCGATGTATTTGGGCAGGATGCGGCTGAAAAATACCGTCTCCGCGCTTGCATCCAGCGCGCTTGCCGACGCTTGGTAAATCTGATCGATCCCCCGGGTCTGCATACCCAGCTGTACCTTATCCGGAAGTGCCTTGCGAAGCGGCAACGGATTGGCGTCAAAGCGAACTTCGATGTCGTCTTCAGCCCGGGAGCCGTAAGCATAGAAGGAAAACTTTCCGCTAATCATGCTGCCGTTTGATAAGGACACCCCCGGCTCCGGCAGCTCCGTTCCCGTATTCTCTTCGTTAACCGTTAGCAAGCCGCCCCGGGAGTTATATGGAACCCGAGTGCGGTTGCCGCTGCCGTCGGCAGCTTCAATGATATACCGATAGACACCGATCTCTTTTAGCGTAATCGAGCCTTGGTAGACGTAAAGGCCGTTTTCCTGGGATGCAAGCGTCAGCGCATGCTTGTCCGTAAACGCTGTCGGCTCCTCGGTAGCCGCTCCAATCAGCACTTCGATGGAAGCAAGAGACTCATCGCTGATCACGGAAACCGGATAAGCCTGTCCCTGGCCCAAATTATAGGCGGTCTGCTCATGCTGCAGCGACGGGGCAATCATGTCGACGCCTGCAACAGACGGCACCTGGACGGGATCAATGCTGCCAGGATTGGCGTACATCCGATTATCCAGACGTTTCATGGTCGTTCCTGTATCCGGATAGGCATATCGAACGACCGCATTGCGGACGTCGTTGACCAGCCTGTCCGGGCTGTCCGGAGTGCTGGGATCGTACCAGGCCTGTACGATGTACGAATTGGCCTGTCCCGGCGCGGACAAGGCAATCCCGCGATGCAGCGAATTCGGAAGATTGAAATCCGAAGCTTTCGAATTATCGTAGAAAATAATATCGTTGTCGTTCAGCGTGCTGTTAAAATGAAGATTGAAGTCCGCCGTCGTGGTAAATCCCTTGCCGTTTGCCACGGCCTCCTTCGCGAACCAGATAACGGCTGCGCTGTACGGCTCGATTGAGGTATGATCCGGTACCTTCCAGCTCTTAGGCGCAGTTGTGCCCGGATATAGATACCAGAGGGTGTAATCCTTGAGGTCCAAAACCTGATCCGAGTTATTGTAGATTTCAACGTATTCGTACTGGTTGCCGCTTCCCCACCGGTAATCCCCGGCCGGGTTCGGAAGAATTTCGGTGATCAGAATACGCGGTACGTCCCCGCCTGCACCGGCTCCAGTTAAAGCCGTTTCATAATCGACAGATCTTGACTGCTGAAGCCCATCCGCTGCCTCGATATAATACTGCAGCTTATCCCCGGTCAACTGATCGGCCGGAATGACCGCATCGAATTGATCACCGCCGCGATCAATCATGTCGATCTGGCTGTAGGGACTATTGACTGCCGTTTTGTAGTACAGCTTAACTACCATCGCATCTCCGTCCGCATCATAGACGCTTGCGCTGACGGTCAGCGGCTGTGTCCTTTCGGCAGAGCCGACCGGAATGTGATTGATTTCCGGCGCGCGGTTGTCGAGAGGTGATAGCTGACCCGAGTCGACCATTCCGGCGGAAGGCGCAGCTTCCCTGGCGTAAGGAATCATCGCTGAACCGCCGGGAGGCAGCTGAAGATGCACGCTCTTGCCGTCGCCGACATCGTCGGCAGTATAGTAGAAGCCGCTGATCACGGCGGCATCGTCGCCTTTTCGGGTTATGTATAAGCCTCGGTCCGTATTGTTGAGACCATCCTGTCCCCTTAGCTTAAATACCGGTACATGGTCGGGAACCGAATGATACCGGCGGAAATCGGATTCCGTCAAAGCAGCGGCTGCTCCGGTAATGGATGAGCTTGTCCGTTCCACCCAGAGCACGGCCGGGCTGTTCGCCGGGATGACCACCCCATCCGGCTTGCCGTAAACGGTGTCCGTTACCGTTAACGTCTTCACGCCCGTATTGTAGTCGTAACGCATGTTGAATTCGTCATTAAACGAGATCGGCGCTCCCGAATGATTGTAAACCTCCACATATTCGAACAGGTCGGCCCCGCCCGCGCCTTCGATCATCTGCTGATTCGACCGGTCATCGGGATAAACTTCCGAGATCAACACCGGCATTGCTCCCGAAGGGGCCGCATAAACCGGGGTGCTTGCAAGCGCAAGCTCAAACAAGCTGCTGCCAATCAATATGCCGGACAATAAACCAGCGATCCATTTTCGCTTCATGTGCTCCTCCTCTATGCTTTATTCCTCTAAAATCCTAAAGCACAAGGGTCAAGCGAGTATCAAATGTAATCGCGTGTTTCGTAAACGAATCCTCAATATAAAGAAAGCCATCGCTAAGTACGCGATGGCTTTAAATTGCCAAGTAACCTATTTATAATTTAAATGGAATATCAACGATTCATTCAGAACCTGTCTTCAATCCATCATTTATTAAAAGTGACCTTCTCCGAACCGCCCTCAAGAATGATTGACGTGTCCCGCGGTTTCGTTTCGGCGATTTTGCGGCCGCCTCTGAACGAGTAGAGCACCCCGGCCTGTTTGCGTATAGCCTCATATTCGTTCTCGGCTTCAAGAACGATGAAGTTCGCAGGCTTGCCTTCTTCAATACCGTACACGTCCTCGATATGCAGCGTTCTTGCACTGTTTTTCGTAATGAGATCGATCGAATTCACGATTTGATCGTAACCGAGCAACTGGGAAGCATGGATGCCCATGTGCAGCACCTGCAGCATGTTGCCCGTGCCTAGCGGATACCATGGATCAAAGATATCATCGTGACCGAAGCACACATTAAGACCAGCTTCCTGCAGCTCTTTCACGCGAGTCAGGCCTCTTCTTTTCGGATACGTGTCAAATCGTCCCTGCAGGTGAATGTTGACCAAAGGATTGGAGACGAAATTAAGGTCCGCCATCTTCAGCAATCTGAACAATTTGTAGGTATATGCATCATTGTACGAGCCCATCGCCGTCGTGTGGCTTGCCGTGGTGCGAGAGCCCAGCCCGCGTTCGTAGGCTTCTTTGGCGACGACTTCCACGAAACGGGATTGCTCGTCATCAATCTCGTCGCAATGGATGTCGATGAGACGGTCGTATTTTTCAGCGAGGTCAAACGCAACCTTCATCGATTCAACGCCATATTCCCTCGTGAATTCGAAGTGCGGAATGCCCCCAACCACGTCAACGCCCATTTTCAGCGACTCCTCCAGCAATTCCGCGCCGTTCGGGTAGGAGTGAATGCCTTCCTGCGGAAAAGCGACAAGCTGAATATCGATGTAGGGTGCCATTTCTTCTTTCACTTCAAGCATCGCTTTTACCGCAGTCAAGCTTGGATCTGTGACATCCACATGCGTCCGAACATGCTGGATGCCTTGTGCCATCTGCCACTTCAGTGCCGTTTTGGAGCGCGTTTTGACGTCTTCATGCGTAAGGAATGCCTTGCGTTCAGACCAACGCTGAATGCCTTCGAACAGCGTTCCGCTTAAATTCCATTCCGGCTCGCCTGCCGTTAACGTTGTATCCAGATGAATATGAGGTTCAATGAACGGCGGCAGCACAAGCGAGCCGCCCACGTCAATGACTTCCTCATTCGCCGTTGCTTCCAGCGACTGCGTGATTAGCTCAAACTTACCGTCTTTCACGACGATATTCCACAAACCTTCTTTACCCCGCAATTTTGCGTTCTGTATAATCATTGTTTTTCCCCTTTTCTTTGGATTCTTTCGCAGAAGCGATCAGCATCAACACAATGTAGGCCACCGCCGTACCGATTAGTGCGTTCAATGGCGTTATGCCTGGAGCAAGCTGGGCGAACGCCACGCCAATAGCCCAAGCCAGCATCGCTATCCAGTTTACCTTCTTGAAAGTCATGTCGGCAAACGGCTTATAGTTTCTGCGCTTCACAAAAAAGTAGTCCGCGATGATGATGGCTCCGATGGACGGTACCGCCGCGCCCAGCACATTAAGGAAACCGACGAAATTGTTGTACATCCACATGGCCAATACGGTACCCACGATGCCGTTTACGATTACGAAGAATTTTTTCGATATTTTGGTGATATTGGCAAATCCCAGTCCGGAAGCGTAAAGAGCGTTATCATTGGTCGTCCAAATATTCAGCCCCAGTACGATGATCGCGGGAATGATCAGTCCTTGCAGGAACATGACCTCCGAGATATCTGCCAGGTTATAAGCCATGGCGCCAACCGCACCGAACAGGAACATGAGCGAATTCCCCAGGAAGAACGCAATGACCGTGGCGGTAACCGCCTGCCTCGATGTCCGGGAGAACCGTGCAAAATCGGGCGTCAAGGTTCCACCGCTAATGAATGAGCCGATACAAATGGTCAGTGCCGCTGCCGCGGTGAGCGTCTGTTCAGGCGTGTAATCGAGCAAGCCTTGCAGACCGCCCAGCATATCCGCGCCTTTGAACATGGAGTAACTGCCGAGAATGGTAATGGCCGGAACCGCGATATAACCCAGAATGACCAGGGACTTCATGCCGAAGATGGCCGATGCCGTCATGGCGAGACCAAACAGGAAGATCAACAGATACACGTTCCAATCCATCGCTTTGGCAACCGGAATTGCGAACATGGCCACGCCGACGCCGAACCATCCGACCTGCGTGAAGCCAAGCAGGAATGATGGCAGGTACGACCCTTTCTCACCGAACGCGTATTTTGCCAGCAAATGCGTGGAAAGGCCCGTTTTTGCAGCGATATGTGCCAGCGCTCCTGTGTAGATACCGAGTGCCAAATTACCCGCAAGGACGATTCCAATAAACTCCATGAACGTCAAGCCGACGCCCAATGTCCCCCCTGCCAGCATGCTTGCCGAAAAGAAAGTAAACCCTAACATGACGGATAACGTCTTCCAAAAATGGTTTCTTTGCGTTTTCGGTACCGCTTGCCACGAAAACTCTTGATCTTGTTTGCTCATCAGAATACCTCCAGGTTAAAGTGTTCTGATACCAAAGAAGCAGAAAAAAGAGGCTACTCGTCAAATCTTCACTGACAAGTAGCCTCTTTTATCACATCATAACCCGCGCAAAGACACAGGGCATCCCTGACGGGATATGCACTGAATCACGCGTGATTATAAAAATCCGCTGCCCTTGCCAGCCTCTCTGGACTGAATTAAAGGTACCAGTATTCAATTACATTCTATTATTTTGGAAAAGCCTGCAGTTGTCAATGTTATAATTATCCAATGGTTAAAATCCTCTTAAGTATCTTTGATGCGGAAGGATATCGTAAAACTCAAGAGCACGAAGATAAATTGGTGGGACAAAGCCAATAAGATCCCCGTTAATATACCCAAATTCAGCGACTGACTAATCGCAACGAGGGCTCCGCCGATTCCAATACTCAAGCCAGGACTAAAGGCATCTGTAAATTGAAGACTGGCGGATATTTCCCCCTCTTCCCCTGCTTTTGCGTGCTGCAGCGCAATGTCTCCGGTGGTTGGATGTGCCAGACCGATGCCAAACCCAGTGAAAAGCTGCGAAATAACTGCAAATCCAATTCCCCCTCCAGGTAGGCCCACAGCCAGCAATACGGATAAAACTACAATGATCATAAATCCAATACCGATTGTTACCCGTTTCATTCGTCCCTTCCCGTGGTCTTTATCATCAAGCTTTGACTGCAGGCAAGCGGCCGTAAATTCGATATCGTATATTTTCCGTAGCCCGCCCATTGCAAGCTGCATCACATGTAAGTGGCTGCTCTCATGCCCGGTTTCTTCTTTGCGTTAAAGAATCCCTTCAAGTAACAGTGCTGGATTTTAGCACGCTTGAAGGGATTCGTAGGTAATTATTTCTGATAAATTATTTTTCTGATAGCATAGGTGGATAAAAAGAATGATTCTGACAGTTCCTCGACTGAAGCGCCAGATAAATACGCATCCACAATAGCATCATTTCTTTGGTTAATCTCTTTTCGTGCGCCCGACAGCTCTCCCCAGACTTTAAATTCATTTTTTCCGGCTGGTATATAGAGGTATTCGCCTTGGACATATTCCTGTAATTGTTCAACTAGTTCTTCCGGCAAGACGACAGAAGCATTAATATATCTCACGAACGACTCACTCCTTGAAATTATTGTTCAAGCAGCAAAGCCAGTTTCTATTGTGTTAGCTGCTCCATGCAAATACTCAAAACCGGCTCTGCATGGAGAATCACATGTGTTATAGATGTATTTTTTAAGAACATTGTATTCCTCCTGGTTAGTTGATCGACTTATTAAATGTTACCGTTTGATCCATATAGTTGGCCGCATGCTGCGTTGATGTCCGATCCGAATTGGGTCCTCACGGTGACATGGATTCCCTTTGACTTCAAGATTCTAAGGAACATATTGATGCTGTTCTGATCCGACTCTACAAAACTTTGTGATGTGGCATCAGTGGAATTGTATGGAATTAGATTGACGTGATATAAATGTTCCCATGGCCCTCTTCCACGCAACAAATCAGCAACGGCTTCAGCATGTTTAGTTGAATCGTTGATACCCCTTAGCAGGATATAAGCAATGTAAACCTTTCGTTTTGTTTGCTGAATATGCTCGTCCAACACGGTCATAACTTCTTCTAATGGAAAATGATTGTTAATGGGCATTAACTCGCTTCTCTGATCATGAAATGGTGAATGAAGCGAGAACGTTAAATTAATCTGTGGAAATTCCTTCGTCAACTTTTTTACTCCAGGTATTAAACCTATGGTAGAAACCGTAATTCTTCGATGTCCTAAACCGAAAAGTTTAGGATCCGTCAGCACATGCAAAGCATCAAATACATACGGATTTGCAAGTGCCTCACCCATCCCCATAAAAGACACACTGTCCAAGGGATGGTTATTCAAAGTAAAATAAAGCAGTTGATCCGTTATTTCATCCGTTGTGAGATTCCTCTTCAAACCGAGTGTTCCCGTAGCGCAAAATGTACAACCAAATCCGCAACCGCACTGCGAAGAGATACAATAGGATTCCCAGCCCGTTTGATAACTTAACCTTACGGATTCAATGTATTCATCGCCTGGGACAGCAAACAGAATTTTGCTTACTTGGTTGGATTTCTGCTCCATTTTTGGTGTGATGCTTAACACATTGTTTCCAAGCTCTTTGATTAATTCATTTCTTAAAGGCTTAGGCAAATTGTTCATTGCTTCGAAATTTCCGATCTTGTTCTTGAAGATTGACTCTGTTATTTGCGAATATCTATAATTCGGTTGATTTAGAGCCGATAAGATCTTACGTATTTTTTCATACTTAGATAAATGCTTCATTTCTATCTCCCTTTAAACGGAGAAAACGCAAAAAAGCACCAGCTTACCGGTGCTTTTTTGCGTACATTAACCTAACTATACCTATACAAAAATAAGAGACTAACTATAAATAAGTCACGAACTGCATATATGCATAGAAGGATAAAGTTCCGGTATCTGATTTGTTATTTTGTGAACCTTGTCAAACATCGCTTTACATGACAGGTTCACGTTTACATCTACAATCTCAGAAGCAGTCATCACTTTATCCCTCCCATTGTTCATCATCGTTATTACATGAAAAAATTTAACACAAGATCTATATTTCGGTCAAGGCAGGCTCAAAAATAGGATTCAACGGCCTTTACTGTTTCATCGTTAGTGCTGTTGAAGCTTGCGCCTTTGATTGTTCTGGTGGGTAGAGGGTAAATCGTTATAAGTTTCTCATATATCTCCTTTACCTCTGATCGATTATCATTTTTTATATGGACTACCAAAGATTCGAACTCCGGAATGTCCTTCTTTCGATACAAGTCATATCCAAGCTCTATCGTTTCGGCAAGTTGATTGCGAAATGCTTGAGAAACTTCCGGTCTTTCGAGATACATCTTAATGGAGTACATAATATTAGACCCATACCGTTCTCCAGCTTGGCTTAATTCTTCGGTTCCTGAATCAGCCTGGGGGTTCATATTCATGGACTCAACAGCTTCCTTTGTTGCTATCTCTTCTGGGGTGCGTGGATTGCTTTGTTCACTTGCGCTGCAACCGACACTACATGCAATGAACAACATCATAGTGATGCGGCCAGAATTTTTCACAAAACTCTTCAAGCCTGGTTCCTCCTCAAACTTTATATTGGTAGTTTACCAGGCTGAGGTTTATTTTTCTATAAAACCCATTATCTTCATTATATTAAGGCGTAACATGCTGCCCATTCCATTCATTCGTCTTATTTTTGACCTGTAAAGTCATCTTGGATCTTTTTCAATCGTTCAAGATGTGGTTTCAACTGCCGCAGCATTTCCGCTTTATAGGACTCTATTTGATCCTCGAAAAACATGCGATGCGCGGCATCCTTAAACGACATAATCGTTTGGTTTAACGCACGGAGCTCAGTCGCCAGCGAGCGCAAGGTTTCTCTGGTCTTGGCGTCAATTGTTTTAGGATTAGACTTCCAATACGAATAGCTTATTTGTTATAACGGTCGCCATGTCCTTGCCTGAAAAGCGAGAATAAACAGGTCCTCCTGGGTATCCGTTGTCATTGCCGTATTATTAACTGAAAGCTTGGGAACCGCGTTGTTTGGGAAGGTATCGCTAAATTCAATGATCATTAATAGCTGCTCATCGATTTCCTCCGCTTGGATCTTCGCCTTATCGATCCATTGCCGTATCTTGGCAGGATCTTCATTTTCCTTCGACTCGCAAATCGCCATCAGCGTATCAGCAAGCGGAATCGTTTCAGAAGCGTGCTTCACTAAATAGGCAAATGCCGAGTCGTTCTTCAGCTGATACAGGGAATGGAGGCTGTTGTATCTAACAGATGCCTGGTTTTCCAAATGCCTGTACACCGCAACGTTTATAAAGATGATAATAATAAGTATTGGTGCGTAGATCTTTATGTGCTTAGGCAAAGCTGTACTTCCTTTCTGATACATTCACATTATGATTAGGATTATTCAATAGCTGCATATGAAGTCGCTAGTTTATTTCTGCACATGTTAGTTCATAAGGCAGTCGAAAAATTAGTTTAGCATACCCATTCATCAACCATAAATGGATAATATATTCCATAAAAGTTCCCGCTAGCTAAATAAGCAGTAAATGCATCTGACAGTAGTTAATCTAATCGGTCAAGTGATGAATTTATATACTACAAACCAAAAAAGCCGCACATGAGGCGGCTTTAAGGTCTTAAAGTTCTTTTCGTCCAACCAAAATAAAGTTCAAAAATGATCTGCCATGATTCCCATTGGTTATCCCGAATATAATAGAAACTCCTCACTCCGCGTTTCGATGTACAGCCCGTAACGCAATTTCATGAAGATCACGGAAACGCCGGCCCAGCAGCTCATACCCCTCGGCTCCAGGGTGCAGACCATCCGTCAGAAAGGCTTCATCCTCCGGACCGAACCAGTTCAAGCCATCCTGATAGAACAACTGGCGATCGCCTCGAGCCCTTAGCAGCTCCACGGTCTCGCGGATGAATTCCCGCATGATGGGCAGGGTGAAACCCAACGAATTGAGCTGCGTTTCGCGGACGGTGCCATAAATCGGAGAAATGACAAGCAGCGGGATATCCCTGTGTTTGTCGCGTATCGTCTCCAGCAGTCCAATCAGCAGCGGCTTGAACATACGTGGACTTATGGTGCCCCCGCCATAGATGTTCACGCCTGCACATATCGAGATAAAATCGGCCGGCAAGTCGCGAATCAGACGCCCGATCATCGGTTCCATGTGGCAGTTGCCCGAGAAGCCGAGATTGGTCAAGCTGAAGCCGCAGGCTTCGGCGGCAATGGCAGGCCAAGCGCGGGAAGGGCTGGAAGCCCCGACGCACTGTGTAATGGAGCTCCCGTACGTAATCCAGCGGGGCCGGGTGTCCGGCAGCGGGACTCCGATAGCTTGAGCCCCAATCCGCAGGCCGGTTAAGGTCATTCCTATATTTTGAGGGAGCCAAATTTCCACATCCTTGATCCCGTCCTCAAGTCCGCTGAACAAGGCTTCTACTGCTCCGCCGGGCAGGCTGAGCGTCTGGCATAGTCTACCTCCTACAACGCAATCCATGGCGGCGGCGTCCGCAAGCGAGGCAAAAGAGACTGCCACCTCGGTGGAATCCGTCCGCAGCCGCAGGCGAATACCGGCACATATCTCGGCTTTGCCATCGATTCCCGCAGGCGGGTACAGCTCGTAATCCATGTAAGGAATCCGCCATGGCTTGATACCATCCTCCCGGTGTTCGAGCGACACGGCACCGTGAAACCACTCGTCCGTTAATGGAAGCTGCTTCACGGCGCATTCCCTTCCTTCTGCTTATCAGCCGGAATGAAATCTTCTCCCAGCCATACATCCTGCTCCAGCAGCCGCTGCTGAAGCTCGGCTACGGAAATGCCGCGCGAGCCGGTACCGTCCCGCAGCGCCAATGCAGCCGCCGTTCCCGAGGCCTGACCCATGGAGAAGCAGTTCGGCATCACCCGAAGGGAGCCTTGCACTGCTCGGTCCGAGGATACGCAGCGTCCGGCAACCCAAAGGTTGTCGATGCCAACCGGCAGCATGATCCGGTACGGTACGCCGTGTGAAACCCCTGGCGGAAGGTGATTAAAGGTCATCTCGCTTTTGCTGTTGGCGAGATGAATATCGATGTAGTACGCGTTGCGGGCAATGTCATCCGGGAAGGAGCGCGCAGCCAGGAAGTCATCGACCGTCAGGATATAGTCCCCTTCGATCCGTCGCGTCTCCCGGATCCCGAGCTGCTCCCCGCTCGCTACCATATGGGCGTGCTCAAAGCCCGGCACGTAGCGGCGGAAGAACTGCAGCTGGCGTTCCGCCGTGCGGCGCCCTTCAATCGCCCCCCGCGTCAAATCCTCGGCAAGGGTGCCATCAACGCCGAATACATGGCCGAAGTTGACGCCAACCAAATAGTCGCTGACCCAAGCAAGGCCGGAGATCGACTTGCGGCCCTCCGGCAGCGCGCCGTCCTCGATCGCCAGCTCCACCGTCTTGTGCAGTTGGCCCGTATCCCCGCTCTCCTCCAAGTACTGTTTGAACCTTGGACGGTCTACATTCGCAAGCAAATAGCACATGCTGCCGGGCTGAAGCTCGCCCGCTTCCCCGCCCTTCTGAAAAGGAGCTCCCGCCAGTGCGGCAATATCCCCATCTCCCGAGCAATCGATAATATACCTGCAGGGGATGAAAGACCGTCCGGTTTTGTTAACGACAACGACACCTTCAACCTTCCGGCGGTCCTCAGACCGGACAACATCGTAAACAAAGGTGTGATACAGCGGCGTCACACCGCTTTCCAGAATGGCATCATCATAAACCCGCTTCAGCACTTCGGGATCGATCGGCACCCAATCCAGCATCTCTTGATATTCCTCGCGGTACTGAGGATCGCATGCCTGCTTCATCCGTTCCATCAATTGAAGGCCGAGACCGCGGATAATCGGCTTCCGCTTATCCGTAAAGGGACAAAAAGCCGGAACGAGCGCAACCGTGCCCATGCCGCCAAGGAACCCTCGCTGCTCCACCAGCATCGTTTGCGCCCCCCCTTTCGCAGCGGCAATGGCGGCGGCGATGCCGGAAGCACCTCCGCCGATGACAAGCACATCCACCTCGCGGGCAACCGGAATGCTGGCGGATGGCAACGTAATATGTCCTTTCATAGAAACCTCCCCATTTTGTATAGCTTTAACCTGTCAAAATTACTTATGGACTGTGCCTTTCAGACAGAGATCCAGCAAATCGTCTACATGCGCAGTTGCCAGGCATTCTACGGTATCGGCGGCGCCGTAGTAGATTTTGACTTCCCCGGTTTCTTCCAGAATCATGCCTCCCGGAAAAATAACATGATTGCGGAAGCCCCCATCGGTCTCGTAATCGGCTTCCGGGGCAAGCAGCGGCGTCTCCGCCCTGCCGATGATCCGGCTGGGATCGGCAAGATCCAGCAGTAAAATACCGGTCGTATAGCGCTTCTTCCAGCTGTCCTCCCAGCCGTTCTTGCCCCTGCTGGGATCGATGTCCACGGCATGGAACAGGGTCAGCCAGCCTTTGTCCGTTTTGACGGGCGGAGCGCCGGGGCCAACCTTGTCATTGGCATAAGCTACATCTTCAACCGCCAGCAGCAGCTTGGAGTTTCCCCAGTATTTCAGGTCAGGCGAGTCGCTCATCCACATGTCGAAGCGGTCTATCCCGCCCCGGCTGTATACAGGCATCGGACGCTCCAGCCGGACGTACTTGCCCCCGATCCGTTCCGGGAACAATACCATGTTGCGGTTGTCCGGCAGCGACAGGCTCAGCACCTCGAAGGATCGGAAATCCTCGGTGACGGCGATGCCGCCGCGCAGCCCGTGCTTGGTATCGACCGCAAAGCACATATAACATTGTTCGCCGATTACCGTTAGACGCGGGTCATACACGCGGATGATCTCTTCATCATGCCAAGACCAGCACGGCTTAGGCTGCACATCCCACCTTATGCCGTCATCGCTGAAGGCCAGACCAAGATTCGTCGTATGATGAGGAGCAACAATCCCTTTAAGTTCATCACCGTAGTCATTGCGAAAAACCATCACATATTTGCCTTTGAATTTGGCAACTCCGGCATTAAAGACCATCGCCGGACCGTAGGGCACATCACCCGGAGTCAGAATCGGATTCGCGGCATGCCGGGTCATGATCGGGCTGGAAAACAAAGGTCCCACGATTGAATCTCTCATTTGCATCAAACTCCTTGTATATGGAATTATGAAATTAACCTTTGACTGAACCCGCCGTCACTTGAATAAAGGATTTGTTCGCCACAATATAAGCGAGAAGCATCGGCAGGATCGACAGGCATGCTCCCGCCATCATCAAATGGATCTGCATGGCCGCGGAAGAACCGTAACGAAGATTCGCCAGCCCGACGGTGAGCGTCTGCAGCTGCGGATTCGTCATCGTGAACACCAGCGGCAGAATGTATTCGTTCCAGGCATGGCGGAAAGCAAACAGCCCGGCCACGCCAAGCCCTGGTGTCAGGAGCGGGAGAATAATCCGGAAGAAGGTTCGGACGAACCCGGAGCCGTCCACCATGGCCGCTTCGTCAAGCTCGCGGGGAATCGCTTTGAAGAAACCCAGCAGCATAAAAAAGGTGCTGGAATGGGCGCTGATGAGAATCAGGATCACGCCCCACAGCGTGGTATTCAGGTTCAGCGCGACCATCAAATCGAATTGCGGGCGCAGCACAATGGCACCGACGGATATAAACATCATCGACGCCTGCGTCGTCACATACAGGGATTTGCCGGGAAAATGGCGACGGTCCACCACATAAGCCGCCATGGCAGCTACCAGCAGGGTGCCTGCGGTAACCATAATGCTGACAAAAGCGCTGTTCCAGGTATAGCGGGCAAAATTAGCCTGCTTCCAGGCTTCGGCATAGTTGACGAACTGCAGCTTGGCCGGCAGCAGGCTGCCACCGGTCATCATTTCGGCGCCGGTCTTGAGCGAACCGGACAATGTCATCAACAGGGGAAACAATGTCAGTATCGCCGTTATCAATAAGAACAGCCACATCACCGTACGGCCCACAATTCTGCCTGTGTGACCGGAAGGCGGGCGGGCGGCGTTTTTGCCGCGCGCATCCGGCTGTTGGGGGAATACCTGTTCGTTCATCTGCTGATCCTCCTGCACGCCTGCAGCCGTTCATGATCAACCGATCTGCGGCGTTGTTGTCAAATCGTAAGGGCCTTCGCTAAATTGACGTCTAATGTCGCTTATAGTACATGTTCAAAAATCATGTTAAGTGGGCTTTTTAAAAGAAACTCTAATACAACTTATTCATTTTACGGCTTAATAAGAAATACAAGCCCGTGATCGCTCCCACAATAACAGCGGTGGCGAAGCCTACGGCGCTGCCGTATCCTAGCTGCTGCTCGACAGGAGAACCCGTGGATACCGGGAACAACAGTTTGTACAGATAGAGATACATGACCTCCGTTTTGCCGATCGGTCCGCCTTCCGTGATGAGCATAATACTCTCATAGCCTTTCAGGGATGCGATAATCGCGAGCATAATGACCAACTGGGCAACCGGAGCCAGCATCGGAAGCGTAATGCTCCAGAACCGTCTTCCGGCATTCGCGCCGTCCATGGCCGCACTTTCGTACAAATCCTGCGGAATGCTCTGCAATCCGGCCAGAAACAGCAGCATATAGTTACCGACCGCGCCCCATACCGCCACAAGAATGACCGTAAGCATCGCATGCTTTGGGCCGAGCCAGTCGATGGGCTGCGAGACAAGATGCAGCTTCATCAATACGGTGTTTACCATCCCGTTATAGGAATTGAAGATCGTATAGAACACCACGGAGATAACCGCGGTGCTGATGATCGTCGGCATAAAATAGATCCCGCGCAGCAGATTTCCGCCCCGCATCTTGCCGTTCAGGATGACCGCGAGCAGCAGGGACAACGGCAGCGTCAGCAGCAGCTTGCCCCCGGCATAGATAAAGGTATTGCCAACCGATTCCCAGAACATCGCATCGCGCATCAGGCGACGGAAATTGTCCAGACCAACGAACAGCGCATCGCCATATCCCGCATAGTCATAAAACATATAACGCAGCATCCATAACAAGGGATAGATGCCCAGAGCCAACGTCAAAATGATGCTGGGGGACAGAAACAGAGCATTCTCCCCCAGCCGTTTCCATTTCATACTCACGATTCGTTCCTCCTTCGGGGAAAGAAAAGGGGCATCCGCCAAATTGTGTGCGGCAGCCCCATCCTTGCCTGTTATTCTCCCTGCGGTTTGGTTGGATCAAAGGCAGGGTTCGGCGTTACAGTGACCTCGCCTTTCTCCACCGCCTTGGACAATGCGGCGTTGTATCTTGTGTTTAAATCCTCCGTAATCGCTTTCAGGTCTTCATCGGTAAGGATATATTTGAAGAAAGCGTCCGCATAGGTGGTACCCTCCGGAGTAACGTTTGGCGAAGCTGGCCAGAGCGAGTCGTGTTCCCCGACCAGGAAGCCTTCCATGCCACCCATCTCCGGATCTTTAGCCTGTTCTACAATGCTTGGCACTATGGCAATACCGAAGCCTTTTTCATGATAGGTCTTCAGAACCTCATCGCCGTACATATACTGCATGAATGTCCAAGCCGCTTCCTTATTGGCCGATTGGGCGCTGATGCCGAGCCACGTTCCGGCGGACACGATTTCGGAAGTTCCCTTGATCTGACCGTCCAGCGTTGGAGCCAATGCGCCCCCCCAGTTGATTTCGGTCGGGAATTGATCCATGTACACGCCGGGCTCCGTCGAGAAGGATAGATACATCCCGATTTTGCCTGCGGCGAATTGGGCGCGCAGCGGGTCGATGTCCAGCGCTTCCGCGCCAGGCAGAATGCTTCCGTCTTTATGCATTTGCTTGAAATATTCAATGACCTGCGAGTAAGGCTCGAAATTGAATTGGCCTGTTTTCAGATCAAAGCCAAGTCCCTGATAACCGCTCAAGGAAAGAATCTCCCGGACGGAACGGTCAAATGCTTGCTTCGGATTTTTGAAGTTCAGCGCAAAACCATAGATGCCCTCGGCTTTGCCGACTTCGGTAATTTTCTTGGCATCCTCCACCATTTCCTGCAGCGACTTCGGAGGATTCTCGATGCCCGCTTTGGTAAAGAGATCCTTGTTGTAGACCAGGCGCATGGTGAGGCCGGTATTGGCGAGCGAGTACACCTTGCCGTCAAAACGGTTAACATCGTCGATCAGCAGGCTGCCGAACTTCGCTTTCAAGTCATCGGTCAGATACTCGTCAATTGGGGCGAGATACCCTTTTTTGACGAATCCGGACGTATTGGCGCTCTTGAGACGCAGCACATCCGGCGCCTGGTTGCTGGAGAAGGCAATGTCGACGCTTTGCGCGTAATTCTCGGACATGACCGTAAGTTCCACCTGGATGTTATCTTCGTTAGTTTCATTGAACTTGTTGATCAATTCCTTGATATACTCCTGGTCATGACGGTCGTCAGTCCAGTATTTAAGCTGTACGGGTTGGCCCGTCTCGGTTGATGGTGCTGCCGTTCCACCGTCAGACTTGCCATTCGTCGTGCCGCCATTGCTGCTGTTGTCGTTCCCGCCGCAGCCTGCGATTCCGGCTGCCAGAATGAGGCTCAAGCCGAGACTTAACCATTTTTTTCGCATACATTCTACCCCTTTGATTAACGTTTGTATTGTGAGCTCGTTTTTTATTATAGAATCCCGTTCTCGGAAAAGGAGTGAGGCAAATTCACTCTCAAGGGATAGAATTCTATGGTCTCCTGCAGCAGGCACCTCAAGCCTCCGGCGACTCCATGTGATAGCCCGCCCTGAATTCCGACGGTGTCTGGCCGGTGATCTTCTTGAACATCTCGCTAAAATATCTGCGCTCCTCATAACCTACCGCCGCAGCCACCTCCTGCACCTGCGCCCCCTCCACCAGAAGCAGTCTCGCTTTTTGAATGCGTTCCGAGGTGATATACTGCGTGACCGTCATTCCGGTTACTTGCTTGAATAAGCTGGAAAAGTAGCTGGCGCTTAGATGCACATGCGCGGCACATTCGCCAACGGTAATATCCTCGGACAAGCGGCCCTTGATGTAGCCTATGGCATTATAAATAACCTTCTGCCCTTCGGATAAGCTGTTCCGGCGAACCAGCTCGGCTCCCTCCGTGCACAAGGCATGCAGATGACGCTGCAAAGAGGCCAGCGGTAGCCCCGCCGTCCCTTGTACCGATCTGAATTTCTGAATCATCGGCTGTATCTCCGAATAGGGAACCATTTCGTAAAGCGTGCGGATCGCTGAAGCAGCCAGCTCATCGTACAGGCTGAGGAGATAATCCGGATTTTGCCGGGAAATCCGTTTCTGCAGCGCTTCCGAAATCGCGGTCAGAAACGCGTCCGTCCGGACAGCATTTCCGGAACGAAGGGCCAGCAGCAGCTCGTCCTTGTGTTCCAGTGCCAGCGGCTCCTGGCTTCCGCTCTGGTGGATATCGTCATACTCAATGGCGGCATTGCCTTCGGTGAACAGGTGATGGGAGAGCGCCCGATGAGCTTGGCGATAGGAATCCGGGAGCCCGCTGATCTCCTCCACCCTGCCGCCGACCCCGACCGAGACCGTAAACTTGGTGTACCGTTCAATATTCCGGCAGCATTGCTCGGCAATTTCGATCGGACTGGACGGTCCTGAATCGTTCAGTACGGCCAGGTACTGATCATGACGGGCACGGAAAAGAACGCTGTGCGCATACTGGGCAAGCGTCTCCTGCATAATATTCAACAGCGAGAACCGGATCAGCTCCATCTCCTTCACGGACTGCTCGGCAACCTGCTCCCGGAAACGATCAATTTCAATCAGCATCACGACGAAGCCGCGCGGCTCCAGCTCAATATTCAGAAACTCCCACCGTTCCGAGGCCTCTTCCCATGAAGTGCGGTGGCTTATGAGCAGCGCAAAGTATTCCTGTCGCAGCGCCGGCATGCTCTCGCGAAGCTTGTTCTCCATTTCCCTCAAACTTATCCGTTTGGACCTCTCTTCCATAACCTCTGCTTTGGCTCGCAGCACAGCCGACATCATATCTTCTTCTGTGAAGGGCTTCACCACAAAATCAAACGCCCCCAGCTGCACCGCCTGCTGCGCATATTCAAAATCGGCATAGCCGCTGATCAGAATGACCTTGCAGCTGGGGTTCTCTTCCAGCACCAAACGCAGCATGCTCAACCCGTCCATAATCGGCATCCGGATATCGGTAATAACCAGATCCGGACGCAGCCCGCCAATCAGCGTAAGCCCCTCTTCCCCATTGCTCGATACACCTGCGACCCGAATCCCCTGCTCTTCCCAGTTCATCGCGGTCAGTCCGTCCACCACGCTCTTAATATCGTCGATAATGCAGAGACTGATCGCCTCAGGATTGCTCATCCAAATGCTCCCCTTTCTTGGGCAATGAAATCCGTATTTCGGTTCCGCGCTCCGGCGCACTGTCTACGCGAAATTCCGCACCGTCCCCATAATAGAGCCGGAGCCGCCGGATCAGATTGGACACCGCATATCCCTTCTTTGACTCCTGCAAAAAGAGTTCGCGCACTTGGGTCTGGTCCATTCCCTTTCCGTTATCACGTACGGCTATCGTCCAGCGTTTCTCATCCCCGCTAATCTCGATTTCGATTAGGCCGCCGTTCTGCAGATCGCGAAAACCGTGCAAAATGCTGTTCTCCACCAGCGGCTGCAAAATGATGCGCGGAATCGAAAGCGATGACGCCTCCGGTTCGCGTACATGGATCTCATAAGAGAATAAGCCTTCATAGCAGCTTAACTGCAGTTCCAAATACTGGCGAACATGCTCCAGTTCTTTCGACAGTGTCGTAATTTCCTGGCCATTGTTCAATCCGAGTTGGAACAGGCGTGAGAGCGACATGACCATTTGCTGCGACGGCTCGATCTGCTTCAATTTCAATTTCCAGTAGATGGTGTTGAGCGTGTTGTACAGAAAATGCGGGTCCATCTGCGCCGACAGCGCCTTGATCTCTGCAGTTCGCTTATGCGTCTGGGCTTCCGTTACCTCATCAATCAACACCACAATCTGTTCCAGCATCCGGTTAAACCGAAATCCCACCTGAGCCAGCTCATCTCCGCTGCCGCTCTCAAAACGGGCGGTCAGATCGTTGTTCTCGACCCGCTTCATCACCTTCAGCAGCCCTTGCAGCGGTTTTAGCAAATAGCGTGAAAATGCACCCGAAATCAACGTGGTGACAGTAAAAGCAGCCAGCGTAACCCCGGCGATCAGCCATTTGACATACACCATGTCCTGGAGCACGTCGGCCCGGGAACGGATGGTGGTCATGGTCCAATCCGCAATGCCGAGACGGGCATAATTAAGCAGATAGGTCTGGCCTTCCATTTCAAAGGGCTGACTTCCCTCCGAGCGGCTCATCATGCCACTCAAATTACCCGTCTCCACCGCCTGCCTGACCAGCGGTTCCTTCACGGGGTAAACCGCCTCTCCATCAGCGTTCAGCAAGAAGCTGGACGCCCCTTCCGCGGTGTTCCCCTGGACCAGCTTGCGGAAACCGTCCTCACGGATATTCACGACAATATAAACACCGCTGACCGGGGTGTCAAAGATCGGCTCCAGAATAAGCGAAATGACGCGTTCCTTGCCGGAGAAGAGCATATCCTCATGACCCTCCACCCACAGGTTCTTTTTCTCCTGTTCGATGCGCGCATACAGAACGGTATCCTCGAATTCGGTGAGCCGATTGCGGTTCATGGACGAAGGATAAAATTCGCCAATCGGCGTAAATACGTAGATCGATTGGATAAGCGGCTCGGCGATCCGCGCCTGCGAGAAAACGTTATCAAGATCGTTCAGATGCGTGTAATATCTGCTGGCATCCCCGGAGGCGGCATCCTTCAGCATGTCGTAAAAAGGCTGGCTGATCATAAACGTCATCATAATCAGCATCAGTTTGTTCAGCTTCTCATCCACGATCTGCGCGGATCTGACCACCGTATCCTGCGTGAGCTTCAGCGCATTCTTTTCCAGCGTGGCAGCCGAGATATAATAAGACAACCCTCCGGTCATCAGGACAGAAAGCACGATGACAGCCAGAAAAGCGACCTTGAGTTTGTTGCGGAACGATTGCCTGCGGAGATACTCCAAGCTTTTCACGCCTTCCGTTAAATTCTATTCTTTGATTATGTCACTGCATCCCCTGTACGACAATGCAAAAAAACGAAGCTGTCCCTGGCAGCCAATCATGGCGTTAGGGGCAGCTCCTTCGTATGATCCTCTTAACGCTGACCGACCTGTGGATCGGCTTTTATTGACACGGTACGGGATGCCTTCAAGTTAGATCGAATCAGGTGCCAGTACCACAGCATCATCAAAAGCTACGCCTGCCGAAGTGGTCCGAAATCCTATTTTTCCTGCTGTCAGTTCCGTCTCGGGATTGGTCCATTCCACTTTTAATTCTCCATCCACATAACCTTTTATTGCGTTCCCTTCAATAGAAGCCTTCATCGTATACCACTGGTTCGCCTGAGCTGTAAACGGGGTACTGGATACAAGGGTCATGACGTTGTCCACGGATTTGTACAACTCCAGCTTTTGGGCTGCGGAATGGATTCGGAACATATAGAAATTACCCGCATCCTGTACCCTGAAGAGAATGCCTGCGTTGGAATTGGTGATGGGCATTTTCGCTTTGGCCTCATACGTATAATCCGTCCACGAATCGCCGGCAGCAATGACTGCAGTGGCAGCTTGATTCTGAATCAAGGCTTTTGTGCCGTCCGTTGTTACATCCCAGGAACCTGAAGCAGACGTCCATCCTCCGGCATTTCCATCTTCGAAATCGTCGCTGAATACAATGACCATAGGATCCGGATTCACGGGAGGTTCATTCACGTCCGTGACATGGATCGTAAAGGTCTTCTCAACATACAGTCCGCCTGAGTCTGTACTCCTCACCCGGATGCTGTAGCTATCCTTGGCTTCGTAATCAGGCGTTACGGCTAGGAACAACTTATTGTCCGAAATGGTGAAGCTGCCGTTGTCCACATCCCCTGCCCCTGCTATCAGCATATAAGAAAATGTTTCTTCCGCATCAGGGTCGCTGGTGGAAAAGGTTCCGACCATGCCTCCCGCCGTCGTGTTTTCAACAACACTGTTGTGTGAAAGGGCAATCTCCTCAGGCGCTTTATTGAGGAGACTAACCACGGCATCGTCAAAATGGACGCCGGCCGAGGTGGTCCGGAATCCGATCCCCCCAGCCGTCAATTCGGTTGCAGGATTGGTCCATTCCATCTTTAATTCTCCATCCACGTAACAGGAAATCGTGTTCCCTTGTATAACCGCCTTAACCTTATACCACTGTTTCTCAATGGCCGTGAACGGCATACTGTTTACAAGCGTCAGCTGTCCATTCACGGATTTGAACAACTCCAGCTGTTGATTCGATGAATGAATGCGATACATATAATAATTGTTTGCATCCTGCACCCTGAAGACCATGCCCGCGTTGGCATTGGTGATGGGCATTCTTAATCTGGCTTCATAAACGTAATCCGTCCATGAACCCCCGCTATTAGCGGTAATCAGGGAGGTGGTTGTCTGATTTCCGCTGGACAGCACGTGATTCGTGCCGACTGTCGGGACGGTCCAGCCGCCGGACATCGACGTCCACCCCGCCGTATTTCCATCTTCGAAATTGTCGCTGAATAGCGGCGGTTTGGAATTGGCAAAAACGATACCATATACATTGTTATTAACGGTAACATTCAAGTCGTCCAGGGTTGTTGCAAGTTTGCCTCCAACATAAACATCCGTGAACGTGACGCCGTTAACCCTTCCGCCTTTCGTGGCATTCCCGGAAATTCTGGATTTCTGGGTGCCGGTCTCGCGAACATTGATGTTCTTGACTACAACATTGCTTACATCGCCGGAAGTGCTGGTGGACACTCCAAGCCAATAGTTCCCGAATTGATTGATGCCGACGCGTTCGATGTCGATATTTTCAAACGTAATATTTTGGGCATAACCTTCCTCCGGGAGGGTATTCAGTTGGTATCCATGATCAATAAGCAATGCTCGGGCGCTTTGATACACATACGAATTTCGGATGGTTACGCCGATTTGCGGCTGGGCTACACCCATGCCAATCTTGAAAGCCGCGCATCTTGTCCATGCAAAAGCGTCATCAAAGACCACATTCTCCAAATGTTCAAGCTCGCCCGGCCAGTCTTTGGACATCCCCGTCTGCAGCCAGGTTTTAGTGGAATACGTGTCATCATCTGATATGGCAATCGAATGCTGAACAAGCACGTTCTGACTCTCATTGATATCGATAACGTCATTCTCGATTTTGTATAAATCCTGGAATCCCTTAAGATTGTTTATGGTCACATTGTCGGAACGAACCACCATAAACGACCAGAAACCGCCATCCCGCAATATTAGTCCGTCAAAAGTAAAATTGGATGTTGCGATCGGAACGAGCAGGTTATTGAGGAACCCTTCATTCTTATTCGGCGCCGGCATCTTTCGCTCTCGCATCGCAATGCCTTTTCCATCAATGGTTCCCCGTCCCCGTATCGTAATATTGGTGGAATCTACGGCAGTACGAATAAAATACGTTCCATCCGCGTTTCGTGAATCCTTGCGAAAATCAATCACGTAGTCTTCCCCTTTGCCCGTGCCGACAATGACGGCGCCGCCGGCCAGGTAAAAGGTTACGTTGCTTTTTAATGTCAGGTTCCCGCTCTTATAAACACCGGCCGGTATGAATACAACGCCGCCGCCGGCTTGATGGGCGTCATCGATCGCCTGCTGAATCGGACCCGATGCCAGCGTTGTACCCGTGTTATCCGCATGGTATGGCGACTGCGTCACATTATAAATCCCGGCACCTGTGGACGGGGGAATATCCGTCTCCAAGGGATCTGCTGCGATCACAATCTTCTTCCTCTGGTCATTGATTTTCACGATGACATAGGTTGAGGATGAAAGATAGAACGTTAGCTTGTTCCCGTTGACCGTGCCTTCGATATTTTTAGCCTGAGGACTGATGGAGTATGATGTAATCGGCACATTATTGGTAACTTCGATACGGACCGTGCCGGAAAAAGAAAATTGAGCATAATCATAATCAGCCAGATAACTGATTACAGGAATCGCTTCGTTATTCGCTTTCAACGAAAACACGCTGGATGCGGTATAGATGGATGGCATCGGGTAATTTTGTATCGTGGCCGGATCAGCGGCGGTCTGTGCCAAAGATGCCGGATCAGCGGCATCCGTCATATCCATTGAAGAAATTGAATAGCTATCGATTTCTACTGCATCCGCTGTTCGGGGTGAGAATCCTGTGATCATTACGGCAAGCACGACCAACAGACTAACTGTTTTTCTTGTAATGGTAAGCATAAATACCTCCTCAAGATTATTCATCTGCCACACGATAATAAGGCACCGCAGCTTCTGTTCTCCCGGTTGTATTCTTGCTTGTTTTTTTGTGAAGGCGCTAACATTTTATCGGAAGCAAGCAGCCCGCTTTCTGACGTTCACTCCCCCCTCCATCCAAACTTCTCACTGTCACGATGGATTATAATCCCTGCCCATAAAAAAAGGAGTGGGGCAAGCCCACTCTCCAGGGATACATTTTAACTGTTCTCCATCGCTACCGATTCGCCGGCAGCCATAGCGTTGCGGAAATGAAGATCTACGCAGGCGCTATCTCCGTTGATTGCTACCAAGGCTGCTTTTCCGATAAATCGTCGTAAGAAAGGACTCCCAAAGTCATGTGCTCAAAAGTTCCCTCCTCCAAAATTTCATGGCCCATGCGATGCAGAAGCGATATTGCGGCGCGAAAAGGTCCTGAGCCGGTGCTGATACGCTGAATCCCCAGCGCTTCAAGTTCTTTTGCGGAAGGCATTCCCGGCCCGGCCAATACATTGATCGGACAGCTTATTTCATGGCGCAGTGTTTGGATGTCGGAGATTTCCTGGATTCCGGGGACAAAAATACAATCTGCCCCGGCTTCCTGGTAGGCATGGGCCCGCTTGATCGTCTCTTCAAGCCTCCCAGCAGACGGCATAGACTTGATCCAGTAAGCATCGATCCGTGCATTGATGAAGAGAGGATACCCCATGGCATTCCCCAGCCCTCGGATCACGGCTAATTTGTTTTGCTGGAGCAAAATATCATGCAGCGGCGCTTGTCGATCCATGCTGCTGTCTTCTATGTTAATCCCAGTCGCGCCTGCCTTGATCACCTGCTTAACCGATTCTGCGACTTCATCAGGCGTCTGTCCATACCCGTCTTCCATATCCACGGTAACCGGGATATCCACGGTTTGCACGATCCTGCGGACCGTATCCAGCATCCGATCGAAGGGCATATTCCGATCCGCATACCCATGGGAATCCGCTATGCCGGCACTTGTCGTGCCAATGGCCTTGAAGCCGCACTTCTCGAAAGTTTTCGCGCTTGCAGCATCCCATGCATTGGGCAAAATAAAGAAATTAGAGTGAAGCTTTTTAAAGGCGGTAAGCTTTTCAAGCTGTTTTATCATGTCCATACTATACCTCTCCCCATCTATTATCGACTGGCGTACTTTTGTATATAGTATAAACCGAATACTATTCGATACCTATCGAAATATGAAATGCACATTGAGTTCCAGAAGGATATGGAACTGTCTGACTAGAATAATAATCAGAGCCTATAAGAAATTGGATTGAATACGGTGGGAGAAGATAGACCATGAATGACAAAATAAATGAATTTATGATTTGGGCTGAAGAAAACGGTTGGACGATAACTAAGAATGAGGATCATCAATTACATTTAGCTGGCAGCTTGTTATCAAGATATAAGGAAATCCCTAATGATTATTTGGAATTTTTAAGTGTTGTAAAACGATGCATCACACCTGATGAGAAGACCTGGTTTCTATGCGAGGATGAATACAATAATCGCTCCGAGGCTGAATTTAAATGGAATGAATTTGAAATGCTCAGTTTGGAGGCAGCAAGGGACGATGAACTATGGAAATCAGAAATAACTGCGTGGTGGGATTCCTACCTGCCGATCGTGATGTCAGTTGATGGAGGGTATTCCTTCTATGCGATTGATTTAACCAATGACATTGGTGCTATCGTGCGCGGATATGAACCTGAATTTGAAGAAGTTGAACAAGCGGCACATAATCTTGAAGAGTTTTTGGAATTGATTATGTCGAACTCAATAGAGTTCCAGTGATAAAAAGGCAATGCATACAACCTTAGTTCGGTACTCAACCATACTAAGGTTGTTGGCCTTCGGCCCAGGGAATGTTAATAATCCAGCAGACGGCCATGATCGTTCCATTGACCGTACATTTTGTTTTCTCTTGTGTTGGTTATGAATTTGTCTAATCTGCCCTTAAATAATTCCGGCTGATTCTTATAGCTTTGTATCGTGTCAATCCGAACTCTTTTATAAAGATCCGGAAATGCCATGAAATTCTCAAATACTTGTTTTTCCTCCTTTAGCCTTTGTTCTATCACTCCATCTATTCTGAAAGAACCGGGATCCATGTCAGGAAGAACCCTCCTGCCTTCGTCACTCATGAAGCCCAACTTTTCGAGGCGGCGGACACGTTCTTTATTCAATTCGGTCCAGGAGCTTTTTTTACTTCTAGGAGACAGTCTCTGGGCCAGCTCGGTTTGGTATATTTTCTTTTTCATGCCATCAATCCATCCAAAGCATAAAGCTTCCTCAACGACGTCCAAATATAACAACATATCAGGGGTTGGCGTCATACTAACTAGGACCCAGCAAGACTTCTCGGTCGTGCCATGGTTCAGCAGCCAAATCCTTAGATCCTCTCTCGATTTTGCTGGAACGACATGCTCGATTTTCATAGCTAAAACCCATCCTCCTCCTTTCTAATGAGAATATCAAAACATGGCCTTTCATTGATAGGCCATGTTTTGAATGCGTTACTGTTTGTTTGAAATGACTTTATCCAGGAAGCGGTCTGCGTCACGATTAAATTTCCAGGCAACTCCGAATTTATCAACCAGCATTCCAAAGCACGAAGACCAAGGAGTATTGGATAATGGCATCACAACATGGCCGCCAACAGACAATTGGTTAAAGTATTCTTCCAATGCTTGTTTATCCTCCATGATTAGACTAATAAGCATGTTGTTTCCTTTCACCAACTCACCCGTTACCGCCTTCATGGAGGGCAAAATATCCGACATCATGATTTTCCCGCCTGCAAATTGTACCGAGGACTCCATGATCATATTGAGTTCATTTTCTGGCAATGGATAGTTTGGATCCTGCGGAAAATCCTTAAATTTCACTTTTTTTACCTCGTTCGCCTGTAAAGCCTCCGAATAAAATTCAATCGCTTCTCCGGCGATTCCATCAAAGTTCAAATAGGCAATAGCTGACATAAAGTTGTACCTCCTTCTTTTGATAGATGAAGTATAATTTATTAGTGGTGACAGACGCATGTCACCATTTAAAAATTTGTACCAAAAGAGGGGCCGTTATGGAGAAGGTTGAGAGATTAATATCCATTATCATGATATTGCTGAAAAAAGATATCGTTTCAACAAAAGAATTCGCACAATTATTCAACGTTTCCAAAAGAACGATTCTTCGCGATATGGAAACACTGAGCTTATCCAATATCCCCATCTATTCTGTTCATGGAATTCATGGCGGATACGGTATTATGGATGAATACAAGGTGGATAAGCGACTTCTAAACAGCTCCGACTTAGAAAATATATTGACTGCGCTCGGCGGATTGGAACAAATTCTAATTAGCGAGGAAGTTGAAATCACGATTAAAAAAATGGAGGCCATGGTTCACCCCATGTCACTGAAAGGTTCAGTCCGTCTATCATTTTATGATTGGGAGGGTCGGTCCGATATTCTTCAAACCTTGAAGACATGCCAAGAATCGATCATAGGGAAAAAGTTAATTTCATTTGATTATATAGATAAAAATGGCATGATAACGAATCGAATCGTCGAGCCGTATCAGCTTCATTTTAGCGAAATCAGTTGGTATTTGAAGGGATTCTGTTTACATCGCCAGAGCTATAGAACATTTAAATTATCCAGGATCGATAATCTCAATATGAATGAAGAAACCTTTAACCCGAGAGATTATGCATTAGAACAAGACGCAGCCAGTTATCAGCCGCAATTAGTCGCCATTAAAGCGTTGATTGCGCCCGGCATAAAAGATCAGTTTATTGAAAGGTACGGTCGAAAGAGTATTGAAAGTCATAGTTCTGAATATTTCCTGGCTACCATCCAAATTCCTCGGAACCCTATTGGATTTCAGTTTTTAGCAAGTTTCGGTACAAATCTAGAAATCGTAGAACCGAAATCATACGTAGAGGAGTTTCGCAATTATTTGCTTAAAATGGTCGATAAATATTCTTAAAAGATCCTTTCAAATGAACATGTCGGCAACTTCTAACAGATAGATGCATATTTGCTGCCAACACAAAAACACCTTCAAGACGACTCCATATCTTACGACATGGCTTCGTTCTCCTGAAGGTGCTCTTCTTTACCGATTCTTCACTTCTCCATCCCGGTACCGGCGCCTTCAAGAGCCCAGCCGGGAGTTGAAGAGCTGCTCGATCCGGGTGCAGGTATCCGCCGGGGTTTCCATGCCGGCCCACAGCAGATTCAGTTCATCCAGCAGCGTCAATATTTCAGATTGGTTCATGTTAAGGATATGCAGCGGATAAGCATGCGGCAGCACCTCGAGATAACGGTTATAGTGCTGCGGATGAATGTCCGGATTCAGCAGGCTGTCATCTTCGGCAACAGACCGCAACACCGGAATGGTGCATCCGTACTGTTTTAGCAGTTTCTGTGCTTCCTCGCCCGTCATAAAATCCACGAGTTTTTCGGCGATATTCCGATGACTGCTCGCAGCGTTGATCGACAGCCCCCCGCCTAGCAGTATAGTGGCGGGTTTGGTCCCTTTCGGCAAGGTCATCACATCCCAGTCGATGGAATGGTCGCGGAATTCATTCATGAAATAATAAGTGGACATGATCATCGCAACCCGTTCCTTCATAAACAGGCTTTCGGCTAAATGGCTGCTGCCATGGGAAAAGATCGGCGACACATGCTCCTTGTACATCAGCGAGACGCAAAACTCCAGCGCTTCGATGTTCCGTTCGTCCGCCATCGTGCTCCGGCTGCGGTCTGCAGCCATGATGCTGCCGTCATTTTGAAGCAGGAAGACCGGCCAGCGGTTGGGGGACGAAGAGAAGCAGAAGCCGTAATGATCGGTCATTCCGTCTTCGTTCGGGGCCGAGGTGCTGGCTTTGGCCACCTCCAGCAGCTGCTGCCAGTCGCCAAGACTGACGGGGTGAGACAGGCCGTGCTGACGGAAGATCGATCGGTTATAACAGATGACTACCGGTGAGAACACAAACGGCGCCGCGAGCATGCCGCCTTCATGATTGAACAGCTCGAAGACCCGCGGATAGCTGACCCCTTCCTCCATCAGACGGGGTGGAACATACCCTGTCAGCAGATTCGTGCGCCCGCTTTCGGTCCATTCCCGGAAATGCTGATCCGACATGATAAACAGATCAGGCCCTTGACCGTCCTCAATGGACCGGATGATGGTTTCGGTGTAGAAATCCTCGGAATACAGCACCATCTCCACCTGAACGAACGGATGCTTCCGCTCGAACGCCTCGATCATTTTTTCGATAATCGGAATCTCATAAGAAGAAGAGAACCAGGCGAGTCTCAGCACGACAGGCGTTCTGTCCTCATCCGGCACCTTCACCCGGTTGCCCTTGCCCGCGATTTTCTCGATCAATCCTTCGTTCACCAGCTCATCCAGCGCCTTCCGGATCGATACCCGGCTCATTTCATATTTCTGGCTAAGCGTGTTTTCCGGCAAAATAAATTCACCCGGCTGAAGAACACCGGCAACGATTTCATTCCTTAATTCCTGGACAAAGCGTTCATAACGCTCATGAAATTCATTTCTTCTACGCAACAATATATACCGCTCCTATACATGTCTATAACAATCAGTATATCATGAGGGACATCAGGATTCCATGCACTCCGGATTAAGAACGCGTATATATTTTACTCCGCAAGCTGTTTTTCAAGAAAAGCATAGGCTCGCTGCCGGATATCCGGCGGAAAGTCGTGCCCTTCATGACCGAACCAGCACTCGAAAGCAGATGAAGCACCCAAAAAATCATACAAACCATCCAGTTCCCCTAATCCCGTGACAATCTCTCTCCAGTTCGGAAAAATCGGGTCTCGCGTTCCGGACCACATCAACATCGGCACCGGAGCTGCAAGCGCCGCGATTTCATGCCACTCAAACGGCAGGGAGCCGCTGCTCAAACTGTCTGTAATGGATGGGATATGGGAAAACCATTCCCGAAGGCCCCAGCGGTTCGGCTCCGGATCGCCGCGGAACATCGTAAATCCGCAGCTCGAGACGACGGCCTTGATGCGTTTATCCATTCCGGCCAGAAACCAGCCGTTATAGCCGCCCAGCGAGTGGCCGATGACGCCGATGCGGCGTGGATTCACCTGTGGCAGCGAGGACAACACGTCGACCCCTACCATGTGATCGGAGATCATTTTACCGACTGCGGTCCACGCAGGGTGCCGTTGATAGAATGGAGCCGTTTGAAACGGCGCTTCCCCTTCATAGATTCGGTCACCGAACGTAATGGAGTCCGGAGCCAGCACGGCAAAGCCGCGCTGTACCAGCTCTAGACCATACTGCCGGTTTACCCGTCCGGAAGCCAGACATACATCGTCTTTTCCATTCTCGGTTGTCGGGTGAAAGGCAAGTACAGCGGGGAATCCTCCTACAGCAGGCGTTCCTGAAGGGAGCAACAGATAAGCCGGGATCGAATCCCCGTCCGGTGATTCGTACATGATCGCCTGTCTTGTGTGATCTTCTTCCTCATGCACGGAAAGCACCCGGAAGCCCCCGCTGTCTGCGACGGCTCTCGGCTTATAATCAACCGGCTCCGGGGGCTCTCCCAGCAGCTGCAGCCAGCGTGCCTTCAGCCTGGACTCCTTCTCCATCCAGGCCTCAAGGGTATGGATTCCCTCTAACAGCGGCACAATTTCCCCATTAAAGCGAGTCATAAAAGTAATCACCCTCCTCTTCCATCCGATACCGCCACAGCTCAGCACCGGAACCGAAATACACGTATCCATTCAGGCAGGCGATTCCGCTGGTCGCTTCGACCGGAAGCACTTCCAGCAGTTCCGGCTGCATATTCACCGTATTTACGGTGAACAAAGCCCCGCTCAGCAGACCCAGAAGGAATGGATGCCCCTTTCGCTCTATCATGAGCAGTCCCTGCCGGACAATACCTCCCCAGGAAGAAAGACCGCGGCAATGAATGATCTTTTGCAGTCCTGCATCGTAAACAAAGAACACCGATTCCGAGGTCAAGCCATAGAGAAGCCCGTTTGGCCCGGAAATCAGCTGAGCGATTTCCCTGGCGCCCGGAACCGGCACCCAGCGCCGAATCACTTGTCGGTCAGGCCAATTCAACTCATACATCACCGCTTCCTCGGCCGTGCTGATCCCGCCGCCGGGCGTCTCGATGCTGGTGCCGCCGAATACCCTGCCATCCGGCAGCACGGCAAGCGAAATCGTACTCTGCCCGCTGACGATTTCCCGGTTCTCCAGCATCTCCACCCGACCTGCCAGCACATCCACGATGCCGAGCCCGCCGCCGGCCGCACCATAACCGGGAAAGCCGCCGTACAACACATGGCGGCCGTCCGGATGCGCGGCTGCGCATCTCGGCCTGTGGACAGCGGCATTATCATAAATCAGCCGGGGATTCCGATGAGGTCCAGGTTCCGTACACCATTCTTTCGCCGTATCCAATAGATGGACCATGCCGCCGGCATAAGCCGCACCCACGAGGATGCTGCCTTGAGCCGAGTAAGCGGCAATATTGCCGCCGCCTCCCCGCTCCACGATATCGCCGCCCCAATCGGTCAGATGCCCGGCTTCGGTATCGTACGTGAACAGATGAAGCGGGTGATTGGAAGTGCCGTAAAGAATGCCGTCCGGACCTCCGAACAGCGGAGAGAGTGACGTTCCGCCTCCCTTATAGGCAAGCGGAATCCGGCTCAGGCTTCCGTCCGCTTCCATGATTTCGATCTGCCTGTCGGACAGCTGCCATTTCAGCAGCACTCGACCGGCATCAAGGTCCCGGTGCAGCTTGTTGTAACCTGCCCCCTTATACAGGGACAGGTTGACCTCCGCCGCCGCTACTTGCTCTGCCCCCCGCTCGCCCAGCTGGTACCATATGCCGTCTCCGTTCTCTCCGGATGGCAGCCAGCCGTAAACGGCGCCGTCGCAGCCTTGGTGAACGGCACCGCTGCCCGTCGTATCCGGCGACCCCTCCAGAACGATCTCCAACACTCCGGTTTCCTTATGAAAGCAGGCGATGGCCGGCGACGTCGTGCCCAGTCCGGCATAGACCTTTCCCCCGCTTCCGCAGGCGAGCGTCATGGCATACTTCCTCTCGGCATCCAGCCTGCATAAGGTTCGCGAGGAGTTTGACGAAGCATCGAGCTCCATCAGATAGCTTCCCGGGTAAGTTGTAGCGTAGACCCGACCATCTCCATCCACGGCAAATGCAAAGCCGGCTCCCTCTTCCCCTTCAGGTACCCGGTGCTGCCCGACAAAAGCCGGGGTGAACGGATCGATAACGTAAAAATAGCGGCCTGCTCCCGTATAGAACCATCCTCGGGAATCACTGATCGACGCAAACGGGTACTGGCCCTCGCCCCCTGGAAAATAAAGCTGGGTGCTGTTTCCTGTTCCCGGATCCGCGATCAGCACATATCCCCGGGCTGCGATTACGATGCGCTCGGTCCCGTCGGCTCTCCGGCACACCGCCGCGGATCTGCTCTCGTCGACATCAACGGGTACGCCGATCCGCTCAAAAACCCCCATCGTCCCCGTTGCCTTGCTGTCGTTCACTTCTTCCGTATTATTCATCGCTTTTCGCATAATAAGCGCCTACCTTGGCAACCGCCTGAATGATATGCTCAATATCCTCGGGCGTGTAGAATTCGTTCATCGGAATCTGCACCGTCGTGTCTAATATCGCCTCCGCGACAGGACAACGGCCAGGCTCATAAGAGACGCTGCTGCCGTCAAACGGAAAATGGCTCCCCTGATAAGCCTGCCGGTTCTGGAACAGCGGCTGCAAATAGCATACCTGCGGGATATAGCCGGCACGGTTGGGGATTCCCTCTGCCTCCAGCGCCCTGCAGAACTCTTCACGGCTGCAGGTCAGCTTATTCAAGTCAAGTCGCAGCATGTAGAACCAGTATGTACAGTCATGCTCCGGGTCGACCTGCGGCGGAATGACGCCCTGGATTCCTTGCAATCCTTCATTGAGCCGGTCGCCATATTGCTGACGCCGCCCGCATATCCAGGGCAGCTTCTTGAGCTGGGCGATTCCGACGGCTCCCTGCAGCTCGGTCATCCGGTAATTCGGCGCAATATAGCTGGTTCCCCGGTCAACCGTGGTGCCGAGACGGCGGTAGTTTTTGTCCGCAAAAGCGTGAGCGGTTTCGTAATCCTCGCGCTTTCCCGAATTGATCAGCACCATGCCTCCGTCCCCGGTGGAGATATGCTTAAAATCGTTCGTGCTGAAACAGCCATAATCGCCAATGGTGCCGGTCAGCCTCCCCTTATACCGGGTCAGATAAGCCTGTGCGCAATCCTCAATGACCTTGATGCCATGCTTTCTCGCGATCTCCATGATCGGGTCCATATCGCACGGATATCCCGCCAGATGGACGACAAGGATCGCTTTCGTTCTCGGCGTAACGCAGGCTTCGATCGAGGCCGGATCCAGATTGTAAGTGTAAGGCTCCAGATCGGCAAACACGGGAATCGCATTCTGGTACAGAATGCCGATCAGCGTTCCCTGGTCCGTAATCGGGCTTGTAATGACCTCGTCCCCTACGGAGACGCCAGCCGCGCCCAGCGCCACATGAATCGCCGCGGTGCCGGAGGATGTCGCTACACTGTATTCCCGGCCGTACATCGCATTGAAATCGGTCAAAAACCGTTTAACCTTGGTGCCGAAATGATAAAACAGCGTGTTCTGCTCCAGCGCTTCGAGCAGATGCGCGGCCTCCTCTTCCCCGAATCTTTTGCCTGTGCCAAAAGGACCGGTCTTGACCGGCGCCCCTCCATGGATCGCTAACGCTGCCACTGTCTGATTCCTCCTCATTGCCGTTATTCGGCTGCTGCTTTCATAATGCTCGCCGCTCCTGTACACGGCCGCCCAAAGCGAATGACCGCTTGCGTAGCTGACGGGTCCGCCACCGCATCCAACGGCTGGCTCACTACCGCTCCCTGCGGAAGATTCTCGGTGATGAGGGTACCGTCTGCGCCTACCCGGAGCACCGCAGCTCGTCTGGCCTGCTCCCAGCGGGTGATCTCCTCGCTCGTCCAGAACGCATAACCGAGCCGCTTCGCGGTTTCGACCGCTTGCGAAAACGCATGCCGAACGTTCCCTAGATGATGGATGTGCTGCTGGTGAAACAGAAAATGGGCGACGCCGCGGACTTCCGCCACCTTTTCGAGAAACGGGGCAATCACCGACGCATCCGAAAGCGTGGGATGCTCCAGGTCCTGGGTAAGAAAGCCGATCTGCAGCACACGGTATAGCCGGTTGCGGTCATCCGAACGAGCGATCGGGTAATACGGATGGCTGGTACCGAACGGAAAGCCGACATTTCCTTTTTTGCTCGGCCCTCTAGTTTGATCCGCTTCGATGCCGTTCTGCTCGCACCATACATAGAGCTCTCCCCAGCCCTCAAAGCGGGTATAGTGGTTCTTGTTCGAAATGATCGGCGCGCCGCTGGTGCTCCGGATTACGTTCAGTTGACGGGCAAATTCCTCGGCGCTCCATATCCCCTTCTCCTGCTCCAAAGCATTGTAGTGAAATGCCAGCTCATGCCCGGCAGCCTGAATTTCTTTGTAGAGCGACGGGGAGTAGCCCGGTTCGATCATGCACCAGGTCGAGCGGACGCCGTTTTCCTGAAGCACGCTCAGAGTCGTTTGGGCCGCCTCCTCTATGTTGAAGTCGCTGTCGTGCGAGATCATGGCCACCTGATTGACGCCTTCCGGCCAATAGTCCAGAAACGGAAGCGTCATTCCCAGCGCAACTGCTTCCTCCATCAGCTGACGGACAATCACCTCGCGCCACCAGTCTGCATACGGCGTATCAAAGTACGGCATCCCGGTCTCCGTCACCGAGCGGTCTTCATTCCAGTCCAACTCACACCGGTCATCGGCCTTCAAAATGCCTTCGTCCACCGCTCCCGTACCGTCCGGTGCGGGGATGCCGTCCTGGACGACCGGGCCGCCGCCCTGCTGAAGCAGAACGATATTCGCGGGGATGTCCACATTCCAGCGGATCAGCCGGCCGACACCTAGCGAAAACTCCAGAACGGCTGCGGCTGCCTCAGCACCAGCTTTACGGAGCCGGCGCAGAACGCCATCCGCTTGAACCGGGATGACGGACTTCTCCGACACCATCCACGGATCGCTGCTTACCGCCCTTAGAACCGGTATGCCTTGCGCATAGCTTAGCCCTGTCAGGTCCCCATACACCGCATCCCGGATGACAGACCGGGTACAGCCCATCTGTCCGGCCATACGGTTCAATCCGCCGTAACTGATGAGCGTCGCTCCTCGGCGGGCCCACTGCTCCAATCGGTTCAGGTCCTCTTCCTTCTCCCCCGGGTGCAGTACGACGATGATATCGGGTTCATATGACTCGAGCGTTTCGGCATCATCAAACCTTACATAAGGAATGCCCGCATGACCAAGCACCTCCTCCACATAAAGCTGAAACAGGTCCTGGCCGTGTCCCCAGAAGTATTCCGCCGACTGCCTGTTAAACCACAGACCGATTTTCGCTGTTTTTTCCATGATACAGGTCTCCCTCCTCCACAGCTCGCATTCCCATAGGCGCTAGTTATTCCAATGCAGAACAGGGGCAAAAAGATTTGCCCCGCCGTCCTACGGATCATGTATAAAAGCGTCATTTCAAAAGTCTCACTTAAACAGTGCCTTCGGATCCTTCTCTTTGATATTCGCGTTGTATTCCTGGATGACCTGGGCACCGCCTTTGTCCAGATACTCCTGGACCAGTTTATCCCAGTCCGAAACCGGACGGGTGCCTGCAATCATTTTTACCTGCTCATCCATGACATACTTTCTCAGCTCGGCGCCCTTCGAGTTGTCGGTCGGCGACTCCAGGCCATTGATTGGGTTAGCATAAAGCTTGATTTCCCTATACATGGATTCGATCTCCTCCACCAGATCGACCAGCTGCTTGGTCTGATACGTAATGGAGTAATCATTATCGAAATCCTGAGGCGCCCACGAAGTGTTATCAACAAAATAAGTGGAAGGCGCAAGTCCGTCGGATGCGAAATTCTCCTTGTTGACCTGCACGCCGTCCTTCATGTCATAACCTACACCGACTTTGCCCGACCACCAATCAAAATCGGCGTTTTTATCATTCCGCTGATCCTGCGGATAGAACTGGCGGCCGAAATCAATCATTTCAAAAATCTTCTTCAGCTTTTCCGGCTCATCGGCAAGTTTGGCGCTCAGCACGGTAATTCCGTTGTAGCCCGCCCCGGACGTAAGCCCTTTGTTGCCGTATTTGTCCTCGAAAGGGCCAAGACTGATAAACTGGGCATCCGGATGAATACTGAGCAGGCCGTTCATGTAATCCTGCGACATGCCGCGCGGCGTTCCAATAAAGATGCCTGCTTTACCGGAATAGAACTCCTTGTTGGTGTCTCCCCAGTTCAGGATGGCGTAGTCCTTCGTCATCGCTCCCTGCTTGTAGAGCTCAGACAGCATCGTAATGAACTCCTGGCGGCCTTCACCGATAATGCCTGGGATGTAGTTGCCCTGCGCATCCTGGTGGTACCAGGCATCCGGGTCCCAATACGGTCCCTGGTTGAAGTTCGGGTTAACGTCCTGGCCGATGGCGATCCCGTAGGTGTCCTTCTTGCTGTTGCCGTCCGGATCTCCGTTCGTGAATGCCAGCGCCACTTCTTTCAGTTCCTCATAGTTCGTTGGTGTTTTCAGGTTCAGCTTGTCGAGCCAGTCCTTACGGATGACCGTCACCACCTGATACTTCGGAGAATACTGCGGGATGGCGTAAATCTTGCCGTTCACCCGCATGGCATCCCAGATGAAATCAGGCACCACTTTAAGCGACGGATACTCCTGGATATAAGGCTCGATGTCCAGGAAAGCCCCTTGCTTCGCAAATTTATTGTAGCGGTTCTTGATGTCAGCCGACATAAGTCCGATCGCATCGGGTATTTTACCTGAGGCGAACACAGCGTTGATCTTCTCATCAAAGGCGGTATTCGGCACAAAAACCGGCTTGTAGTCGACTTTAAATTTCTCATTGATCATGTCAAGCCCCGGACTTGAAGTCGGTGGCGGATCACCGTAGCGAAAATCAATCGTTGTGATCTCATACGTCTGCTCTGTCTGTGCCGGTTTTTCCTCACCCCGAGTGGTCGTTCCAGGTTTCTCCTCCGCTTTCTGCTGGCCGCCGCATGCTGCCACGCTGATGGAGAGCAAGGCCGCCATCACTGCGGTAAGTCTGCGTTTCTTTAACATGAACTTTCCCCCATTCTTATCAATGTTGGAGTGTGACCTCCGTTTATGATTGATTCGGACAGCTCCATGATCCGCCCGTTCGAAATCATCAACCCTTGACGGCGCCCAGCATGACGCCCTTGGCAAAGTGCTTTTGCAGGAACGGATACACGATCAGGATCGGCAGGGTCGCCATCAGAATGGCGGCCATCTGAATCGTTTCGGGAGGCGGCGGATTATCGAGGAACATGTTATCTCCCCCGAGCGTGCCCGTCGTTTCCCCCACCACCACAATCTGTCTCAACACGACCTGTATCGTCCATTTGGCCGGATCATTGATGTACAGAATCGGCGCAAAATAGTTGTTCCAGTGCGTGACCGCATAAAACAGGCTGAAAGCCGCCAGCGCAGGCTTCGAGAGCGGCAGGATGATGCGCCCGAAAATCTGCAGGTCATTCGCGCCGTCCACGATGCCCGCCTCGATCATATCGCTTGGTATGTTCATGAAAAATTGGCGGATGACAATCAGGTTGAAGGGCGCGATGGCCACCGGCAAAATAAGCGACCAGATGGAATCAAGCAGCCCCGTTTCCTGGACGACCAGATAGGTCGGAATCATGCCGGCCGAGAACAAGAGCGCAAATACGACCATAAACATGACGGTACGCTGGCCGACGATCGGTCTTGACAAGGCGTATGCCATCGTCGCCGTAAACAACAGATTGACGATGGTACCGAGCACGGTAACCAGCGACGTGTTCAGCAGCGCCTGCCGGAACGTCCTGGAGGCCCAGATATATTCATAGGCGTCGGTCGTCCATTTGGACGGCCAGAGCAGCAGTTTGCTGCCCAGAAAATCCTCGAACGAGGAAAATGAAACCGAGAACAAATATACAAACGGAAACAGCATGACTGCGGATATGACAAGCAGCAGAGTGATATTCACGCCGCCGAACAAGCGGTCCGCGATGGATTTTTGCTTCATATGTCAGATCTCCTCCCGGAAAGAATCGAAGCCCCTAATATACGCCCTGCTCGCCGAACCGCTTGGACAGCTTGTTGGCGGCCATAACCAGCACAAGACCGACCAGACCCTTGAATACGCCGACCGCGGTGGAGAAGCTGTAGTCCGACTGCTGGATCCCCTTGTAATACACGAAGGTGTCGAGCGTATTGCCGATGTGCATGTTAAAGGCGTTCAGCTGAAGGAACACCTGCTCGAAGCCGACCTCCAGCACGTCGCCCAGACGTATGATCAGCATGATAATGATCGTGCTGCGGATAGCGGGCAGCGTAATATGCCAGATTTGGCGGAAGCGCCCTGCGCCGTCCATGACGGCCGCCTCGTAAAGAGCCGGGTTGACGCCTGCCAGCGCCGCGAGGAAAATAATCGTTCCCCAGCCGGCTTCCTTCCAGATGACCTCCAAAATCAGAAAAGCTCGGAAATAATCGGGCTCGGTGAGAAAAGGGATCGTCTGCTGCAAGCCGAACCATTCGCGCAGCACGTCGTTGATCAAGCCCTCGTTGCGGAAAAAGATCGTCACGATGCCGACCACCACGACCCAAGACAGAAAATGCGGCAGGTAAACGATGGACTGCAGCCCTCTTTTCAAGAGCGGATTTGCCACCTCGTTCAGCATGATGGCCAGAATGATCGGCGCCGGAAATGCGAACGCGATTTGCAAAAAGGAAATGGTCAGCGTATTCCATATAACCTGGATAACCTCCGGGCTTTCGAAAATCCGGGCAAAGTTTGCGAATCCGACCCAAGGACTCTCCGCGAACCCCCGGAACGGGCTGTATTCTTTAAAGGCAAGCGATATGCCCAGCATGGGCAGATACCGGTACACGATAAAGTAAAGCAGGCCCGGCAGCAGCAGCAGGTACAGATAACGGTCCCTCCACATTCGGGTCCGGATTCGCTTCCAAGCGCTCTTTTTGGCGGGAGCGGATGGATTGACCTCCGATATCACGGTTTCCATACAGCCTCTCTCCCTTCGGCCCGACCACCTCTGTCGATATCCATAAGATTCCATTCATAATAGCCGGGCGGTGCGGTTTGTTCGACTTCCACGCCAGCAGTTACCTGCTTCAGCTTGAAGGAGACCTCCACTGGGTGGGGATTATGCACAATGCAGGTTGAACGGCGGGCATCCCTGTATAGACTCAGAGGCAGCTCCGCTTCAAAATCGATGTCCCCGCCGCACAACCGTTCAGCCTTCCACAAATTAAGCAGGCCGCTACCCGATATGCGGGCGGCTTCTCCCAGAAAGGACATGCCCCGGTAGCGGGCTTCCACAGCGTCAGCGCAGAACAGCCAGATATCCTCCCCCCCGCCCGGCCTTTCCACCGTTAACCCGGCAGTCAGGCTTCCGCTTTCCTGCTCCTTCTGATGGATGGTCAACCTCTCGTCGTAATAGACCCGTGGATTGATCAGCGTGATGAACCGCCGTCTCTTCCCTCGCGTGCCACCGACAGCTACATAAGGACCATAAGTTTCAGCACCGGGGTACTCGCGGAGGGTGAGCACCTTCTCCTTAGGAAAAGGAAACATGAGCTGCAGTGCGGCGCTTTGTCCCTGGAATACAACGGATTCACTTCCCAGATTCTCGCCCGGAGCCTTGGGCTCTTCTCCATCGAGAACCGCCGAAGTCGTATGAAACAGCAGCTCGGCCTCATCCGATTCCTGATGAAGCTCCACGTCATCCACGATGAAGTAATATGACGAATCGATATGTAGAACAGATCGCCGGTAGCGTTTCAGCAGCCCGCCATAGCTTTCGGCAGCGTCCCCGACAACCGCCTCAAATGACGGGAGCAACAACTCCTCCCGGAGACCCCCTCCACCCAGGCGGATCTGCCCCTGACCATTGACGAGCAGCGAATTATGACCCACCGTGCCGGTAGTGTAATCCGCCTTCGGACCAGGTACATAATCCTGGTAGCCGGGATTGGTCAACAGCCACTCTCCGCCGACATTGATCACCAGATTGTTCTGGTCCTTGTGATTATGGTCCTTGTGATTATGGTCCTTCGCCGAGCTGCTTGAGGTAAAGCACAGCAGATGATCCTCATCGCCCCATCCCGACCGCAGGGCGGCCCAGCCTACGCTCCGGAATACCGCGGAAGCGCGCTTGCCGTACAGCTCCGTAGGACTTGCAGGTGAGGTCTCTTTCCGTAAATAAAGAAGCGATGCATGATGCGTTGCAGCATGCTTGTGCAGGTACCAAGCCGCTGCCGGATGGTCGTAATGGGTAGCTGTCATGGCCATGAGGAAAGCGATATCGAGCTTGTAAAACGAATCCGACAGATTCGGGAACGAGCTTTCTTTTCCCGGTGCCAGCAGCCGAAAAAAACGTTCAGGAAGCTCTTCCCGCAAATACGGATGCTGAACCAGCCTGTCATCGCCGCTGATTCTCCGATAAAGATCCGCCGCCATCCAGGCATGGCGCGCAGCCACATTGTCGTACAGCAGCCCCTCTGTTTCTCCGGACACCCCTTTTCGGTCCAGATAGCTTTGAAGATAAGTAAGTCCTGCTTGTAGATACTTGGCCGCAAACGGGTTCTCATCCATAATGGCCGCCGCGCCGTACACCATCGCCACCTGCTTAGCTGCCACGATGTTGTGCATATCACAGCTTCCGATATCGATGGCCAGCGGATGCAGCCCTTTTTCCAGAATGGCTTGGCGAATCGATCGCCGCTCTTCTTCCGTCAGCAAGCTGTGAATGGCATCGTAGGCGCACGAAGCGCCTAGCAGCAGATGGGCGTTGCTCAGATTTCCTTCCGCGCCCCGCTCGTCGAACTCATACCATTTTCCGAATGAGGCCAAGGACAACAGATGCTGCTTCACTCGAACCGCATACTTTCTCTCTTCCGTCACCAGGAAGGCCGTGGACATGACGACCAGCCGATCCTCTATCGCTCTGGCATACATCGTCCAGAACGGGAAGAAGGTATGGCCTTGCGGTTCTGGTACTCGATTAGGCTCCGTTAGGGGCATCGCAACCTTCCACTGATCCGTTATGGACGGATACAGCACCTCGAAGCTATCTTCCTCCACATAGTCGTCCGCTTTTGCCAAGTATCCGGCCCATAGCCCGGATGCATCGATTTCCCTCGCAGAACTGCCTTCATCCCGCTTAACCCGATCCCGAAAATCCGCGAGCTCATCGATCGAAAACAAAATCCTCGGACGGTCCTTCAGCTTCAATTTCGAAGGTTGACCAGCCGGCCTTACAAGAACCTTCCATTTAAACTCTGAAAATCTATCGTCCAGAAAGTCTACGGCAATTTCGGTCTCGCCCGGCTTTAACCCGGTGATCACGCTGCCGTTCACCTCAACGATCTCCGGGTCGCTGCAAGTCATGCTAAAGGCCGTATCCGATTGCGGCTCCATTCTTCCGCAGGGGTGCATAAGCATGAAGTTAAGCCGATGTTCCTCCCCGGGCTCCAGCAGCGAGGGCTTAATAAATTCCATCCGCAGCAACAATCGCAAGCTCCTCCTTTAATAAGTGAGTTTCTTTCTTTGCAATCGATCAAGAAAACGCTGTCATAAGTTTCTGCAACAAAGCGCCAATCGAAGCCATCCGCCGTTACATAACTTCTGGTTGCATGCTTCAACTGTATTCTCTTTTTATATACATGTATATTACTTGTATTTTTAATGATCTGTCAATTCAAATTTTTGTTGTATTCGTCCAACTGCAACATGATCAATCGGAAGGAAATCCCCCTCATATGGCCTGCTATAAGGAAACTTGCCCTTCAAAAGCGTTAGACTGCAACCATATTTATTTCCAACTTTAAATCCTTGTTGTTAATCTCAATCCTTGACTTGCGGCGTCCGGTAAGGCGAAACCCAAATGTAAAGCGGCACCAAACATTCCATTTGGTGCCGCCTCTTTTTGCCTTGCTATTTAATCTTGACTACACATTCCGACGTCTTGTTGATTCGAATTTTTGCCAAAAGCCTGTGATCAATTCCTAAAAGTTAAGCAATTAACATTAATACCTGCCGGGCAGCTGGATGCCGCGCCATTCGCTCACATCGCATTGGCCATATTCATTATCACCCACGGCTACGACCGTGCCGTCCGATTGAAGGCCGAGCGTATGAGCACATCCCGCCGCTACCGCTACAATGTCGCGCCAGCCGCTTACATTGCATTGTCCATGCTTATTCCAGCCCGCGGCAATGACCGTACCGTCGGATTTAAGACCGATGGTATGATAACTCCCCGCCGCGACCGCCACTATGCCGCTCCAACCGATTACATCGCACTGTCCGTGCTTATTTAAACCTACAGCGGCCACCGTGCTGTCCGATTGAAGCCCGACGGTATGAAGGTAGCCCGCCGATGCCTCCACGATGTTGCGCCAGCTGCTTACATTGCATTGGCCGTACCGATTATTCCCCGCGATCGTTACCGTGCCGTCCGTTTTTAGACCGACCGTATGCCAGTCACCTGCGGCGACCGCCGCTATGTCAAGCCAGCCGCCTACACTGCATTGACCTTCATTATTTCGTCCCGCAGCCACCACTGCGCCGTCCGATTGAAGACCGACGGTGCGGCGCCAGCCCGCCGCAACCGCAACCATATCGCGCCACCCGCTGACATCGCATTGATTATGCTTATTCCAACCTACAGCCGCCACCGTACCGTCCGATCTAAGACCGATGGTATGAGCATTCCCCGTGTTCGTTGCCATATGAACATTCCCGGCCGCGACCGCTACGATATCGCGCCAGCTGCTGACATCGCATTGGCCGTAATGATTATCTCCTGCGGCCGTGACCGTGCCGTCCGATTGAAGAGCCACGGAATGGCGTCGACCCGCCGCTAGGGTATGTTTGGGCCACCGTTTTACTTCGAAAGCCGCTTCTGCCTGGGAAGTGTAATCCATGTCTTACCTCCTCGAAAAGTATGAGTTCCGATATTTCATCCGGAAAGTTATCCTATTCCATCTCGGATAGATCCAAATTTAAAGCAGGGCGTATGCCATAACCGTCTATACTGTTATTTCCATAGCTGCGAGCACTGCAGCCTGTCCCTACAAAAAACGCACGTGAAGGCTTGTTTCCTTGCGTTCGCAACCACCACCAGGAGCAGCCGGCTTCTTTGCCGTCTATGATGACATAGTTGTCTTTGTTCGTTTTATCATATACATATAAGCTGCATCCATCGGGCTTTTTCGCTTTGGCATAATCGGTTCCGACAGCGCGTCTCCAATCCTTGCCGTGAGTCTCAGATACATCGTTTATTTCGGCAACGCTGAGCAGAAAAACCTTGTCCTCCGTATCCGGGCAGCCCTTTCCATTGTCCGTGCAATGCGTCGTCTTGATGAGTTCTTTCTCCGAAGCATTGAATGCGACGTTATAGAATTCATGATTCAGCCACTCGCGCAAGTCGCAGTCCTGCCACGATATATCCATGCAATCACGCCACGTCAGATCCGCACTCTTGCCGTGATACCTCTTGCAGTCCAAAATATACTCGCTCATTACCAACAGCTGGCTTCCTGAGTTTTGAAGAACACGCCAAGTAATCGCCTGTTCTTTGCCGTCCACGGACTGCGGATACGTGCCGAACGTAATGAATTCGCCGGGCTGTAGGTTACGATAGGATGCTAAAGCATAATCCCCTTTCTCCATGACGCCTTTACCTCCTCGATTTTTGTTCCTGCTTCGATCATATAACATTCATGCAAGATTTCGCTTGATATACCGGGAATCCTTGTCTGGAGGCTCTTTGTCTCTTATAATATTGTTGCCGTACTTTAGAGTTTGACTTTAAGGAAGGTGCACGCAAATGGACAGAACCTTTACTCCGAAACAGATGGCCAAGAAACTTAATGTCAGCACCACTACCTTGCGAAGATATGAAAATCTCGGCCTGGTGCCTGACGTACCTCGGACTTCAAGCAACAGAAGATATTACACGCCGCTCCATGATCAAGCATTCCTTGCTTTACGATCCTTGGTTCAAGGATTCGATCTGCCTATCGCCTACGAGGTCATGAGTTTATTAAAGAAGGGGCATGTTGAACAAGCACTTTGGATGATCAATGTGCAACAGTACAACATTCAGGTAGAGAAGCAACGAGTCGAGGAGATTATGGGGCTCATCCATCAAACCGATTTCTCCAAGTATAGAAATATTCAGGTCACGGATGAAATGAAAATCGGGGAGGTCGCCATGATTGCTGGCGTTAACCCCTCCGCTATTCGACATTGGGAAAAGGAGGGGCTTATTCGCGCTAAGCGAAACGCGGAAAACGGATATCGAGTCTTTACGTCTCAGGAATTAAAAAAGATTATTGTGCTAAGCAGTTTAAGGAAAACCGTCTTTTTCATTGAAAGCATGAAACAGCTGCTTGAAGCTTTAGAGACACATGATCTAACTACGATTGAACGCTCCTTCAAAGTGGCTCTTCAGAAGCTGAATGAGCAACTGGAAAAGCAAATGAATGGCATATCCGAAATGATGAGATACATACAATTTTTCAAGTAAAACGTATATTCTTCAAACGAAAAAAAGCCGCATTTCATGCGGCTTTTAAAGTATCCATGGCCATTCTGTTCGATGAAAGATGTTACGTGTTCTCCGATCACTTGAGGAGGCTCGGTGTACTTATCCTAACTGGCGCTTAAAGGCTTTATTGGCGAAAAAGTAAGCGATGACCATGATGCCGACGCACCAGGCAAGCGCGATCCAGATATCGTTGCCGACAGATCCTTCATGCAAGAGGGCACGAATCGCATTCACGATGGAAGTCACGGGCTGGTTCTCAGCGAACGCACGGACAATTTTAGGCATGGTTTCGGTAGGGACAAAGGCCGAACTGATAAACGGCAAGAATATCAGCGGGTACGAGAAGGCCGTCGCCCCTTCCATCGTCTTTGCTGTCAAGCCGGGAATGACCGCCAGCCATGTCAGCGCCAGCGTAAACAACCCGAGTATCCCTGTTACCGCGAGCCAATCCAGGATATTAGCGCCGGAACGGAAACCCATCAATAGAGCGACGAGGAAAACCACCACGACCGTTAGCGCATTGGAAACAAGCGATGTCAACACATGAGCCCACAATACCGACGAGCGCTTGATCGGCATGGTAATGAAACGCGCCATCAGCCCGCTCTTTACATCTCCGAACAGCCGGAAGGCAGTATAAGAGACGCCGGATGCGATAGCCATCAGCAAAATTCCCGGCAATAAATAATTGACGTAGTTGGCCGTACCTGTCTCTATGGCGCCGCCAAATACGTAGACAAACAACAGCATCATCATTATCGGCGTAATCGCCACCGTGATAATCGTATCCGGGCTTCTCATGATGTTGCGCATTAAACGCCCCAATAATACCCCTGTTTTGCTTTTCATTTACATTTCCTCCTTTTTGCCGATGATTGCGAGGAAAATTTCCTCCAATGTCGGCTGCTTCTCGATATACTCTACTTTTGCCGGTGGGAACATCTCTTTGAGTTCGGCAAGGGTGCCGGTCGTGATGATTTTTCCGCCATGCAGGATGGCGATACGGTCCGCCAGTTGTTCGGCTTCCTCCAGGTACTGGGTCGTCAGCAAGATGGTTGTGCCGCTGCCGGCAAGCTCCTTGACGGTATTCCAGACTTCAATGCGTGCTTCAGGGTCAAGTCCTGTGGTCGGTTCGTCAAGAAAAATGACGGCTGGACTCCCGATCAGGCTCATGGCGATGTCAAGCCGGCGCTTCATCCCGCCGGAATATTGGTCCGCCCGGCGGCCCGCCGCATCGGTCAGGCTGAATTTTGCAAGCAGATTGTCGGCGACTTGTGCAGTATTGGAAACTCCCCTGAGCTTGGCGATCATCATCAGGTTTTCCCTTCCTGTGTTCATGCCGTCAATAGCTGCAAACTGCCCAGTCAGGCTGATGCTCTGACGAACATGATCCGGTTGACGCTGGACGTCAGAGCCGCAAATACTAGCTGTGCCGCCATCGGGCTTCATCAGCGTCGAGAGGATGTTGACCGTCGTCGTCTTGCCGGCTCCATTGGAGCCCAGCAGCGCGAAAATTTCGCCGCGCCGCACTTCAAAATCCACCCCTTTTAAGACTTCCTTGTCTTTAAAGGATTTTTTCAATCCTTTTACAGAAATCGCCGCATTGCTCATATTTTTTTCCTCCTTATAATTAGCCCGATTAGGCCGCGCTTGAGAATTCCGAAAATTACGGTTAAGTGCCTTGAGTGCTACAACGCAACTAGTTAGTCTGACTGATAATCTGTATCACTTACTACTGGGCTAAAAATATAACTGAATAGCGAAGGTGGCAATTCACACGTGTAACCAGCTAATCAGTCGGTATTATTGTAATGAATTTATTTCTTACCCAATCGTTTCATGATGCTCTGATTCAAATCTTCACGATACTTCGCGACATAGGTTTTAGCGTTAGCAACCAGCTCGTCGGCAAAGGATGCCACGTCATCCCCAGTGATCTCCAGCACTGGTCTGCCTTCCGCCGCACCGGCTTCGAACAATTCGATTAATTCATACTGCATATGCAGCATATCCATCCCGTTGCCTGAGGAGAAATTCCACATGTAATTTTGAATCTTCTTAAATACATACTGGTAGTCTTCCGGCAGGGCTTCAACGCGTGCCATCATCATCTTGTACTCTTTTTTATCGCCGATCATTTTTTTGAATATTTCCATCATGTTATTGTTCCTCCTTTTTTATAAAGCCGAACCCGACACTCCATTTATCGGACGGAATATCTTATGAAGCTACGTCGACTTCAAGACGTTGATTTTTGATGATACAAAATCCCACTTTTCCCAAAACAACTCAAGTTCCTGGCGGCCCGCTTCATTAAGCGTGTAAAACTTGCGGGGCGGTCCCATGTCTGACGGTTTTTTTTCGATGTTCACCAGTTTCTTCTTCTCTAATCGCACGAGAATGGTGTAGACCGTCCCTTCCACGACTTCGGTAAATCCAAGATCGTTCAATCGGCGGGTAATCTCATAGCCATAGGTTTCATGGCGGCTGATGATTTCAAGCACGCAGCCCTCCAGCGAACCCTTCAGCATTTCAGTTAAATTTTCCATGTTCAAAGCCTCCTCTTTTTCGTCCCTCCTCTATTTAGTCTGACCAATATTCAGTACAACATAGTACTAAGGGATGTTTTACCTAACAGCTTTTATAAATCGAACTATTTAGTATTACTTACTACAGGTACATTGTATTACAGAGTAGATGGAGTGTCAACTGTTTTACTAAAATTATTCTCCACATTCCGCGGCTCGGTAATTAGTGTGACATATTACCGGTATATCGTAACACAAAGTAGCTGGTTTATCAACTTGATTGGCTTTTTCCTTGTAAAGCAGGATCAACCTGACGCTTCCCCAATTATTCACACTAGTCCTCCAACCTTGATTTTAAATACTTTAAATAGCATGATAAGGACAATCAGGTCACTGCAAGCCATGCTTTTGGAGGGAGTCCGAATGAGAAGGTTTCATTTGAATTGGTTTACGAACGATGAGCAATTTAAGTTCTTTATTCAATACGGCCGACATGAGGAGGATATGTATGTGCATCGCCATGCCGATTTCTCCGAACTCGTTATCGTTTTGCACGGGAATGCCACCCATATCGTCAACACAGAGGAATCGTTTATTAAGAAAGGGGACGTCTTTGTCATTAACGGCACAACCTCCCATGGATATAAGGATCCGCATGAGTTTCGGATTTGCAACATCATGTATAGGCCCGAAATGCTGGAATCGGCAGGTCCTGAGTTCAAAAGATCGAACGGGTATCAGGCGCTTTTCGTTCTTGAACCGTATTACCGCAGTATCAACCATGCCTTGAGCAAGATGAGCCTGCCGATCTCAAGTCTGGATTACGTATCCTCCGTTGTTGACTTCATGATTGAGGAATACGCGAACAAGCTGCAGGGCTACCAGACCATCCTGCGGTCGCGATTTATGGAGCTCGTCGTCCAGCTGTCACGGCAGTATGAAAAGCAAGAGCGTCAAGGAGCCCAAAGTAATTTGATGCATTTGGCCAAAGCCATTTCCTTTATGGAGGATCACTATTTGCAGCCCATTTCCCGTGACGAAATTGCGGCCAAATCCAATATATCCGTCAGGCATTTGAATCGGATATTCCAATCCTATTACCAGACAACGCCTTTCGCCTATCTCCTGCAGCTCCGCTTGGAGCATGCATGCAGGCTGTTAAAGACGACTAACCTGCCGATATCGGACATTTCTTATCAGAGCGGATTCAATGACAGCAATTATTTTACCCGTCAGTTCTCGAAGATCTTTGGGCAGTCTCCAAAAGCATACCGAACAAATAGGTAAAGTGCTTCCCACGCGCGGCATACAGGTTCTTTCTCCACACGCGCCGCCTCGCCAATGGAAGAAGCGACGCACCTATGGATTAAAGGCACGTCGCTTCATATTTACAGCTTCTGATAGATAAAGTTTCTAAACGTAACCTCGCCGGAACCTTTCGCCCAAAGAGCGATTCGCAATGCAAGAAATCCGCCCAATGTGTTATGATGCCAGCCTGAGGTTTCGAATGAATGCTCAAATTTATTCCATACCGATCCATCCGCACTGTAATAGAAGACGACTTCATGCTCGTTATTTTCAAGCCGAACGATGACACGCCGATGCGGAAAAGGCTTTGATGGCGTCTCCCAGCCGCGAATAATCCCATAAAGCCCCTCTTGGGATATGCCGAATCCGCTATACGTCGATCCATTATAGAACAATAATAACTGGGCTTCCGATTCTTCGGAGAGCTCAATCTCCACCTGCGCCGCATAAGAATGGTCTTCCGGCATCATAACCAGGGGCGCCACCTCGGGAGCAGCTTGGATCGTTATCGCTTGCTTCTGCAGAGTATATTGAATATCATTGCTGGATTGATACCAGCTCCACGGATACCCCAGCCCGCCGGACGCTTCTTGAAATTCACCGTAAGTCATGCCATGCGGAACGGCATCTCCCGGCGGTTTTGGAATAGGCTCATCTGTCTTGCAATGAAGCGGGACGCGGAACCATCCGTCCTCCGTCCATTCCAGCGGTTCGAGCAGCGTTTGCCTGCCGAGTGTGTAGTATCCTTTTTCGTACGCATGATAAACGATCCACCAGCCGCCGTCCGGGGTGTCAACCAAGGAACCGTGCCCTTTGGAGCACCATCGTTCATTCCGGCTTTGCGTTCGGATAATCGGATTGTGGGGGGAGTGTTCATATGGCCCCCATGGCTCCTTGGATCGCGCAGAAGCGACCATATGGCTGGTCGAAGGCCCCGAGGTACCTCCTTGCGCCACGGTAAGATAGAAATATCCGTTATGAAACGTTAGCTTGGGAGACTCCATAAAGTTTCCTTCCACGACCCATTCCTTCGGAAACGCCCAGCCGTCGTACACTTTGCGCGGAGTGCCCACAGCCGACAAACCGTCCTCAGCCAGTTCTACCATATAACCATCGCTAAAAAACAAATACCGGTTTCCATTGGAATCCGCGACATGTCCCGGGTCAATTCCTTGCACCCCCACCTTTTGCGGATCGCTCCAAGGTCCGTGTGGATGCATCGCCGTCAGCACCATGATCTCTTCATTGATGGGAGCATAGATATAAAACCGGTCTTTGTAGTACGTCAAATCAGGCGCCCAAATATCGCCGGCATAATCGGTTAACGCTTTGGCGATGGGTTCCCAGTTCACCAAGTCTTCAGAGTGCCAAATCAATAATCCCGGCGCAAACTTAAAGCTGGAGTGCGTCATATAATAATCGTTTCCGACTCTGACCACGCTAGGATCCGCATAATCACCGGCCAAAATCGGGTTTCTATAAGTGCCGTTCCCCAAATCTCCTCTTGCTTGCATGATCAAACTCCTCACATTCCATGATGTTATGAACTGTCCAATCTACAATTATAAGGAGATCGAAATGACCGGACCTTGATTATTCTGTCATGGATTAGCATGATTGAGACATTGCTAGCCGCGAGAGCTCTTCCGAGTTCATTCACACCAATCATTTTCGGCAAAGGATATAAGTCCAAGTCCTTATCAACCTAACATTAAGTGCTGTACGGCTATCCTATTTTTGCGTATATTGAAAGGTAAGACTTTTAAAAAGGAACGTGAACGGTGACAACCATACCCGCTAAGAACCACAAACGATTTCAAATTATCAAAATACTCCCGCATTTTGCGGCATTTGTCGTTTTTTTGAGCATGCTGCTGGGGATCCGTTGGCTCTGGCTTGAAACCTATGCCCCTCCTGCAGATCAACCGAAAGTCTCCAATGGCATACTCGATTTGAGAGGCTGGGATCTGTTGGGCTCAAAATCCATCAACTTGGACGGAGAGTGGCAGTTCTACGCCGACATCCTGGCTAAAGAGCAGGAAATGGAGCCTTCTCATGAGTTTTCCTACGTAAATGTACCTGGGGACTGGAATAATGATCGTACGAATAAGGCAAACACTTCGTTTGGCAGCGGAACGTACCGGCTTCGCATATTGCTGGATCGCCCGCTTTCGGCCCCTATTTCGTTCTGGATCCAGGAGATTCAATCCGCGGCTACCGTGGACATCAACGGCGAAACGGTAGCTTCCATGGGAAGGACGGGCGAGCCCGGCCAAGCCTCCTATCTGCCGAACCGTACCTCTTTCGTTGTCGATTATGTTCCCGACCGGGACGCTAGAGAGCTCGATCTGATCATACGCGTGGCGAATTATGAGCATCCTTACCTAGGCGGAATCGCAAAGCCGATCAAGCTGGGATCGCACCAGGCAATCCAGGATGAGCACGGCGTTTCCGTTGATCTTCAGCTGATTATGTTTGTCGTCCTGATGCTGCACGGACTGTACGCCTTCATTCTATACATATTCAATCCGCGGGAAAGGTCGCTGCTCGATTTTTTCCTGCTGCTAGTATCGGCCGCTTTAACCGTCGTAACATCCCACGACAGTCTCCTGTTGAAATGGGTGCCTTTAAACTATGAATGGGAGGTCAAAGCAACCTTTCTCTCCTATTCGTGGCTGTCGTATTTCATATGGAAGCTGAGCCGCACCTTTACCGACCGGAAACGTAACGTATGGTTTATCACATTCAGCACGCTTCTGGCTCTATATACGGTCGTGGTCTTTGCCGCTCCTGTGTCTTGGGTTCACTGGCTCGTAGAATACCGGGTGTTCGGCGCCTTTTACCTGCTGCCGATGCTGCTGTCGCTGTTCCTGTTTACCCGAATGGTCTTTAACAGCCAGGATGATTCCATATTCCTGTTGCTGTCGGCCAGCGGCGTGCTGGCAAGCGCCCTATGGGGAGCGCTTAATAAATATTGGGAGCTCCCAGCCGTGTATTATCCGGTTGACGTGCTCGCGGCCATCATCGGATTTTCGGCCTATTGGTTTAAGCGATACTTCCGCAACCTTCATCAAATCAGCAAACTCAACGATAAGTTGAAGCACGCGGATCAAATGAAGGACCGGTTCTTGGCCAACACGTCTCACGAGCTGCGCACGCCGCTGCACGGAATCTTGAATATCGCCATAAGCCTTGCTGAACGGGAGAAAGAAACCCTCGGCAAACAGAGCAGCGAGGATTTGAACCTGTTGATTACGGTCAGCCGTCGAATGTCGCATTTATTAAATGATCTGCTGGATGCCGTCCGTCTTCAGGAGAAGCAAATTCAGCTGCAGCCGAGCCGGGTTTCCCTGGTTTCCGTCGTGAACGGGGTATTCGATATCGTAAAATTTATGACGGACGGCGCGCCCGTTCAGTTCAAGATGAATATCCCCGAAACCCTTCCTGCCGTACAGGCGGATGAAAAACGACTCGTTCAAATTTTGCTCAATCTGATTCACAACGCCATCAAATACACGGAGAAGGGCTCCGTTACCGTCTCCGCCTCTACCAAGGGCAGTAAAATGACGATCACGGTAACGGATACCGGGATCGGGATGGACCCTCAAACGCTAAACCGTATTTTTCTTCCGTACGAACAGGGGAATCAAGGGTTAAATGACGCGAAGGGGATCGGCCTAGGGCTTAGCATCAGCAAGGAGCTCGTTGAGCTGCATGACGGCCAGCTGACGGTCGAATCGGAATTAGGGAAAGGAACGACTTTTGCATTCACACTCCCGCTTGCGGACACAAACGCAGAGTATTCTGCTTCGCAGCAGGTTCCCGTACCCGTTGTAGACACAGCTGTATACAATGAAATCGCGGCCAGCTGGGACGTCGCAACAGAAGGTACCCCTATGCAGGTACCAACGAAGTTATGGTCGAAAGAGCATCCCGTCCGTATCCTGGCCGTGGATGACGATCCTGTAAACCTGCGCATCCTTGCCGGCATTCTTTCGGCAGAGCCGTACAACCTGAATGTCGTTGCCTCGGCTGCCGAAGCGCTTGAGCTTCTCGGCTCGCAGCCGTGGGATCTCCTCATAGCGGATGTCATGATGCCGGAGATGTCCGGCTACGAGCTCACCCGCACCGTAAGGGAGCGCTTTAACTCCTCGGAGCTGCCCGTACTGCTGCTGACGGCTCGAGGCGAATCGGCCGATGTGTATGCCGGCTTCCAATCCGGCGCAAATGATTATGTGACGAAGCCGGTTGATCCTGTAGAATTGAGATACCGCATCCATTCCCTGATCACGCTGAAGCATACGGTGGATGATCGTCTGCGCATGGAAGCAGCCTATTTGCAGGCACAGATCCACCCTCACTTTTTGTTCAACACCTTGAATTCGATTATGGCGCTTAGCGAATTGGACATCGATCGCATGCGAAGCCTTGGCGAGGCTTTCAGCTCCTATCTGCAGATCAGCTTCCATTATCGGAATCAGGATCGGCTGGTACCGCTGCAGCAGGAGCTTGAGCTTATCCAAGCCTATTTATACGTAGAGAAGGAACGGTACGGGGAACGCCTGAACGTAATCTGGGAAGTTGATTGGGATCTCAACGTCCTCATCCCGCCGCTGGCGATCCAGCCATTATTGGAGAATGCGGTTCGGCACGGCATTATGAAGAGGGCCAGTGGCGGCACGATACGGATCAGAATTGCGATGCAAGAGGACATTATCGTCGTTGAAGTGACGGATAACGGGCTTGGGATGGAACCCGACCAGGTTGCCCAACTCCTGAATGCACCCGACCATCGAACAGGCGGCATCGGTCTCTACAACACGAATCGTCGTCTGCTCCAAACCTTTGGCAGCGGGCTGGTCATCAAGAGCACGATGAATCAAGGCACTACGGTTTCTTTTCAAATTCCGGTGCAGCTCCCATTACATTCTTAATTAAAAGAAATCCCAACTCAACATGTTGGGATTTTTTTGTAATAAAGTGGGTGGGTACAATTAAAGGTGAAGAGTGGCCTCCTACCGGCGCAGAGGACATTCCTCACCTTTTTCCTATGACCTATTATCCTCCTCTGAAGCAAGAAGTTCCCTTGCCGCTTCTATGAACGACATCATGATGGGTGAAAGCCACTTGTCCTTATGCCACAGCATTTGTGTATACACGTGCAAATCCGGAATTTGCCATGGAAGGGCAACCAGTTCGCCTCGTTCAACTTCGGCTTCCGCTACGATTTCAGGAAGAAAGGCAATGCCGATTCCCGAAATGGCACATTGTTTAATGGCTTCGGCACTTTGAAACTCTAAATACGTAATACTGTCAATGCCCTCTTTTTCAAAGGACCGGTCAAACATGGTTCGATAGGGACAACCCTTTTCATTCGTCAAGAACACTTCTTCGTGAAAATCTTCGAGCCGCAGCACAGTCCGTTTTGCGAGCGGGTGGTCTGGAGCGGCGAATAAGCGGAACGTTTCTTCCAGCAAGGGTTCCACGGCAAGTCCGCTTGAGCGAATGGGTTCGTCCAGCATAAAGACGACGTCCGCGCTTCCTTCAAAGAGTGTTTGTTTGAGCTCTTGATTGGGAACGGAGCGGAAGATGAGACGCACGCCCGGATGGCGCGAACGAAATAACTGAAACACAGCCGGAAGCCGATAGGCGCAAATCACCTCATTGGCACTTATCGTTAGGGTGCCGCTTAGAACTTCGTTGTCATGAACGACGGTTTTAGCTTCTTCCAATTGGTCAAGAACACTCTGGACATGTGTTAAAAAGCGTTTACCCGCCGTTGTGAGTACGAGCTGCTTGCCCAAACGGTCAAACAGGCGAACCCCCAGCTCATCCTCCAATGCCTTCATTTGCATCGTGACGTTGGAAGGGACGTAGCTCAGCACTTCCGCAGCACGACTGAAATTTAATGTGGACGCCACCGTGCGGAACGTAATCAGTTGGCGTAATTCCATATACGATGCCCCTCTTACTTTCAATTTTATTGAATACTGTTTTGAATTCTATTCACTTTTATTGAGAGTACCATGACCCTATACTGAGTACAAGAACGACAATCTAAATATATGGATTCATTTTGAAGGGAGCAAACGATAGGATGGATTATGAAATTTTTGATTTGGGTGACGTAACCTTGCAATCCGGAGTGACGTTACCGGATGCTTTTCTTGCTTATAAGACATATGGACGATTAAATGAGAAGAAAGATAATGTCATCGTCTATCCAACTGCTTTTGGAGACCAGCATATACAGAATGAATGGTTGATTGGAGACGGAATGGCATTGGATCCGCGAGAATATTTCATCATCGTTCCAAACCTGTTGGGTAACGGATTATCTTCCTCCCCCAGCAACACGCCTCCCCCATTCGACCGGGCTCAATTTCCGCAGGTAACCATCTATGATAACGTTATATTTCAGCATCGGCTGGTGACCGAAAAATTCGGCATTCACAAGATCGCTCTTGTCGTTGGGTGGTCCATGGGAGGCATTCAAGCATTCCAATGGGGTGCAAGTTATCCCGACATGGTGGAGCGAATCGCCCCTTTTGCCGGCGTTGCCAAGACTTGGCCCCAAACATACGTGGTCCTGGAAGGAATGAAAGCTCCGCTCATGGCTGCAGTCGGCTTCGATTCGAGCAAACTAAACAAGTTGACTACAGAAGACATGCGCGCCGTCGGTCGCGTCTATGCTGGGTGGGGCGTATCGCAGGCGTTTTATAGGGAGGAACTTTATCGTGAGATGGGTTTTGACTCTTTGGCAGATTTTATGGCAGGCGTCTGGGAAGACAGCTTTATGAAGATGGATCCGCACAATGTCCTGGCCATGTTATGGACAGGTCAACATGCAGACATAAGTGCGAACCCCTCCTATGACGGAGATTTCGATAAAGCGCTCAAAAGCATTTCGGCGCTTGCCTGCATCATGCCGGGTAGCACGGATCTCTTCTGCCCGGCGGACGACAATGAATACGAGGCTAATCTTATACCTCATGCTCTATTTAAGCCCATTGAGTCGATCTGGGGTCATTTTGCCGGACGCGGAATCAACAGCGCCGATAATCAATTTATAGATGATAACTTAAAACGCTTGTTAGCGCTTCGTACTAACGAATAGAACATCAATAGCTGAGGTCACCAGAGCTTGCTGGTCGACCTCTTTTTATCCATCGCCCTGGAGTCCGGATATGATGGGTAAAATCCTCAATGCATAAAGTCTATAAGAATATCCAAAATCGTCTTACAACGTTCCCATTCTCCTCCACATACTCCGACTCAAACTGACCACCATTCTTCAAAATCGTTTTTTCCGATGCCAAATTTCCTTTATCACAAACCAGCAGCACTTTGTTTAGTCCCATATCTCTCGTGATTTCAAGGGTTAATGCTAAGAGTACGGAAGCATAGCCCTTTCTTCTTTCCGACGGACGTATTCCGTAACCGATATGCCCGCCGCTATTCAAGAGTTTTTCATTAAGTCTGTGTCTAATATTGACTGCACCCATTACTTTTTTTGAATAGCTGTCGATAAGCCAGTACGTAGAATGAGGGACAAAGCTCTTGTTCTGTAGCTTCTCTTCTGTATCTTCCGCATATAAAAATTCGATCATGGTATCAAAATCAGAAGGATCTTTCCTCACTACCCACGGGGTAATATCCTGTTCATCCGACATCCAATCTTCGTAAAAAGACAGATACTCCCTCTTATATGCAGCTGTAGGTTTCACCAACTCAACGGAGTTCGACATTACACCATATCCCATCTGTTAAATTTTATATATAGTACTCCTAGTAAAATGAATTTACCTTTATTGTCGTCCGACCTTTTTTATTGAGATTTGGCTGAATAGACATGGTCAAGAAACTTGATAGAGATACGTTCTGCTTCCGTTTTGGTTACAATTTCCGATGCCTGGCGTAAGCTTTGGTACAACGCTATCGTATTCTTTAAAGCCTGGTAGCAGCTATCAAAGTTGTGGAGGGAAATCGTTCCTTTCAGCTCCTCTAATTCCTGGACACCGTATTTCTCTAATTTTCGAACCCCTCGCGGTTGCTGGCCGTTACGCATGAGAATGAGCGGCCCCAAGACGGCGCTTCGCATAAATGTTAAAAGATCTATTACTTCAAACCATTCGCCTCTCCCTAATTTAGTTGCACCGTAATGAACCCATACCCAAAAGCGGTCTTCAATCCATTGCGGATCAGGGTTAGGAAAAGACATCGTCGTTTTGTTCAGTATCGTTGTAATGTCAGAACCTCTCTCCCATAGAATTCTCGGATCTTCGATTCGAGATTCGAGTTCTTGCGGGTGTACAAATTTGAGGTCGACATGAAGCGGATCGGGGCCGTATAGGCAAATAACCAAACGAGGCTCACCAACATGCTCCCCCGTGAATGCCGACAGCAGGTTACCCAGCCCTTCAGCAATTTGAAGCCGTTGTTCCATGATCTCACTTCGGAATTCATTACGATAAACCACAATTAAATCTAAATCACTGTACTCATCCATCGCGCCGTACACCATAGAACCGCCTGCGAGCAAACCAGCAAATCGTTGATCTTGGCGAAAATACGCTATTGCCTGTTCAATGAATCGTTCATGTACGGGTAACCTCATACAAAACACTCCTTAAATGATGACCCATAAAATGGGTATTATTAAAAAGTAACATTGAAGCAATACGCGTGTCAATCAAATGAAATCCAAGCTGCGAATATATGAAAAAAGCCGCAGTTTATGCGGCTTATCCATGTTTATCTGTTCTTGTCGTCCAACAATAGCAGTTGACAAGGTAGTTACCAGCTGGACTTCGTTATACCAGGAATTTGCCCCTTATGGGCCAACTCCCGAAAAACAATGCGAGAAACGCCAAATTTACTGATATAACCTCTTGGCCTGCCGCTGACCGCGCAGCGATGATGAAGCCTGGTCGCGGAGGAGTCGCGGGGCAGTTTTTGGAGAGCTCCGTAGTCCCTCTTCTCTTTCAGTTCCTTACGCCTCTGCGCGTATTTAGCAACCATCTGTTGTCTTTTCAGTTCTTTCAAGACTTTCGATTTTTTCGCCACTTGGAACACACCTCCCTTTCCTATTCGCGATTATTCATTCAATGCCTTTGTTAAAGCGTCGAGGTTTTGACGCATAATGGCAATGTAATCAAGGTTATCCGCGATATCTTCCTCGGTTAATCCTTCGATTGGATTAAGTACGGAAGTCGAAGCGCCGATCTCAGAGGCTATCGTCTCTGCAACGTTTGACGACACAAGCGTTTCAAAGAATATCGTTTTTACATTGTGCTCCTTGGCAAATTCGATCACTTCAGCCATTTGAGCAGCCGAGGGCTCTTGGTCCGGAGATAAGCCTGCAATCGGCACTTGAGTCAAACCGTATTCTCTGGCTAGATACCCGAACGCAGCATGCTGCGTAATGAAGTCTTTTCGTTTGGCATTTTTCAGTCCGTCTCGAAACTCCTTGTCCAATGCCTCCAGTTTACTAACATAAGCATCTGCGTTTGCTTTGAATGCCTCTTGATGTTCCGGAGCTGCTTCGGCCAAACCTGCCTCGATGTTGCGCACTTGTTTGACAGCCATGGCCGGCGAGAGCCATACATGCGGATCCAGTCCACCGTGGTCATGGTGATGCCCCTCTTCCTCTTGATCATGGGCATGCTCATCATGGCTGTGATCGCCCTCTTCAGCATGATCATGGGCATGATCATCGTGGCTGTGATCGCCCTCTTCAGCATGATCATGGGCATGATCATCGTGGCCGTGATCCCCCTCTTCACCATGATCATGAGAATGACCGGTACCTTCCATGATCTCTATTCCCTTACTGGCCTCAATTGCCGATACCCCGGTGCTCTCCAGAACCTGATCGACCCAGCCTTCCATGCCGGCGCCATTATACACCAGCACATCGGCATCGGAAATCCCCGCCATGTCCTGGGGTGTCGGCTCCCAATCATGCGCTTCAATTCCTGGAGGAACTAAATTCTCCACATCTGCCAGATCGCCCGCTACCTGTCTAGTAAATTCATACATGGGATAGAAGCTGGTTTTAACTTTCAGCTTTGTAGCTTCCGTTGTGGAAGCATCAGACGTCTGGTTACTGGCGGAAGACCCGTTTCCATCATGAGAAACCGTCGGTTTACCCGAGCCGCAGCCTGCAATAGCCAATACTGCGGATAGGGATAGTAGGGTTAATACTCGCTTAAATCTCTTCATAATTCTTATGACTCCTATTTCTATTTATTTTTTGTATCAATCTTCGATTTTGTAACCGAAGCAATTTTTGAAAGATTACGGCCATGATTAGAAATCCTAATAGAATCAGGGCAATGGTACCTCCTGGCGGCGTATTGAGATAGTATGAAGCAGCAAGGCCCGAAAAAACACCGCTCAGCCCAACAACGACGGCGATCCCCATGGCTGCTAAAAAACCTGTTGCCATCCGCAGTGCGATCGAGGCCGGCAGCACAATTAACGCCGAAACCAACAACACGCCGACTACCGGCATTGCGGCGGCAACCGTCATTCCCGTAAACACGGCGAATAAAAAAGACAGGAGAGAGACACGCATACCGGATACCGCAGCGGTCTCCTCATCAAAAGCAAAGTTATAAAGCGGCCGGCGCAAACCAACAAAAAAGATGATCCCTACTGCTGCTACCACCGCAATAAGCCGAAGCTGCGTATCGCTAACCGCAACAATCGACCCGAACAAATAGGAGCTGAAGCTCTTGCTCAGATTTTGATTCAAGCTCATCAGGACCACCGACAGAGCAAGCCCGGACGTCATAATTATGGCAACCGGAACCTCGGTGTATGTACGATACGCTCTCCTAAGCTGTTCAATCACAAGTGCCCCGACAATAGCCATTGCAAAACCGCTGAGTGCGGGATTCAGTTTCAAAAAAGAACCCAATGCGACTCCCGCCAAGGATACATGAGAGAGTGTGTCCGCCATGAGAACCTGGCGCCTGAGCATTAAAAACACGCCCAGAACGGGACCGATCACGCCGATCAGGCCTCCTGCCCAAAACGCGCGCTGCATGAATTCGTAACCGAGCATCGCCATCCCTCATTCTCCTTTCGCTCCAACTGGACGACCTGGTCCAGATATGGACCGATTTCATCAAGCGAATGGGTAACCATAATGACCGTGTTGCCTTTGTCCTTGACATAATCGTTTAATAGTCGGTACAGATCCGTACGACTCGACACATCCATCCCTGTCGTAGGCTCGTCAAGGATCAATACCTGCGGCTGCTGGGCCAATGCTCTGGCAACGCATATTCGCTGCTTCTGCCCTCCCGATAACTCGCCGATCCTCCGATGACGATATTCCCACATCCCCACTTCCTTCAGGCTTCGCTCAACGATCTCATAATCTACGGATGTGAAACGCTTGAACAATCCGAGTCGTCCGTAACGGCCCGATCGTACAAGCTCAATCACTTTACTGGGAAAGCCTGCGTTGAACGAGGTCACTTGCTGCGGAACATATCCGACAGATATCCTGGATCCGTCCTCCAATACTCGCTTGAAAACGATGGACCCGCTCCAGGGCTTTATCAAACCAAGCATCAATTTCAGCAAAGTTGATTTTGCGGCGCCATTTGGACCGGATATACCGATGAATTGTCCGCTATGAATGTCGAGCGACAAATTCTCAACGACAGCTTGATCCCCGTATCCAAACATAACGTCGCGCATGGAAGACAATAACATTTCCCCATCTCTTCCTTCCTTGTGACAGAAAAACTGTTTTATTCAGCATGAAACCCGGTGTATCCTATTGCAATCCCTTTTCCAACCCGGCAGCAGGACAGCCATCCCCCTTAAAGCTTCGCCAGATCAGGTTTATATTCATCATAGGAATCTTTTATATGGCTTTTCAGCAGCGGTTGCCGTTCAATAATGGCTTTTCGCTTTGCTTTCAATACTATTTGCTCCATGTCGGCAAAGCTGCACCCTGCAAGCAGGTCACATGCCCCCGTCAACGCTGACGCCTCACACCGGAAATCTCCGAGAAGAATTTCGATATAATGCTGCCTTCTGCCAAAGTCCGGCAGGGAATACGTCATCTTAGTATCGAACCTGCGCCATATTGCCTGGTCCAATTCCTTCTCCAAATTGGTGGCCGCCATCATGATGCTCTTGTCCCCAAAATCATCCAAACACTGCAGCAATGTATTAACAGCACGGGCCATCTCCTTCACTTCATCGTTGCTGTCCCTCGTCCTGGCAATGGCATCGAACTCATCAAGGAAAAGAACGCAGGGAAATGTGTCTGCATAATCGAAGATTTTGCGAATATTGCTCCCCGTTTCGCCCAGATGACTATGAATGATAGCATCCAGACGAGCCAGGACGAGTGGAAGCTCCAGTAGGCTGGCCATATAAAAGGCCGTTAAGGTTTTTCCTGTTCCCGGAGGACCGTACATGACGATCTTGTTAGGAATCGGTACGTGATGCTCCTCGAATTCCTCCCTCATCCCTAAAATGGCTATAAACTCATCCACAATTCTCTGATTGAAATCCGGCAATATCAGGTGCCTCGCTTTTTTGCCGCACTCCTTAGGTGAATACACGGTTGCCATATCGATCCCTTTGGCACGCGGAATACGCTGGCTTGCATTGCTTTTGCTCATGATCAACTGCTGCTCCTTCACTGCATAAATCGAGTATCATGGCGTGACCGTTCTTTTTCTGATTCGGTACGTTATCCTCTCTACCGTTTATAACTTAATCGTTTCTTGAACTTATCGACACGCCCGCCGATTTCGGTATTTTTCTGCTTGCCCGTGAAGAAAGGGTGTGAAGCCGAACTGGAATCTACGCGAATCACGGGATAGGTATGACCGTCTTCCCACTCCATCGTTTCTGTCGAAGTCTTCGTGGAGGCACTAAGAAATGAAAAGCCAACGCTCGCGTCTAGGAATATGACTTTTTGAAATGTTGGATGTATCCCTTTTTGCATGGTAATGTTCTCTTCTTTCCGAGCCAATCGACTCTGTATTATTTTTATTCGTAATCCTTACGATTAACGTCATGGATGAATATTAAAATATAAAATCAATTCTGTCAACTCTCGGCTCAATACTGAAAAAACCGTTTCGTTACTCTTGGGCATAAACAAAAAACCGCATACCACGAATGGAATGCGGTCGGACTATGCGATTATGAAGGCTTTTTAAACATTTCAATTAAGCTGGTGAAGCTATCGTCGGCATGACCATTGGCAACCCCACGCATGAAAACTTCAAGAACAGCGGCGGGCAGAGAAGCGTTAGACGAAGGATGATCTATTCGTTGGAGGCGATCGATTCCACTCAGTCACATTGTAGTCCTGATTATAAGAACACTGACCCTCGCCCTGCCCATGAGTCCTAAGTTCGATCCGCTGTGCTTCCTATTATTTGAGTGCTTGGGTCATGATAAGATCGATTTGCTCTTCATCCCCCATATAGAAAGTATGGGTCCCCGTCTGAACAAACCCCATTTTATTATAAAAGGTAATGGCATTCTCATTTTTTTCCCAAACCCCTAGCCAGATCTTCCTTAGATTCCGTTCCAACGCGATCTCTACGGCTTTATTCATTAGATATTTGCCAAGCCCCTGTTTATGAAAGCTTTGCTTGATATAGATCCGCTCGATCTCTAGGCAATCATCGCCCATTGCTTCGGACTGAGCATGATGGGTGTTTATTTTTAAATATCCTGCAATTTCCCCATTAGCGTAAATAAAATAGAAATCCGAAAAGATATTCGATAATTCTTTTTCCAATTGATTCAAATGGAAAGCTCTATCTAAGTAGGCTTTCATATTTTCAGGCGAATTTTGATCCTTAAAAGTCTCGTTAAATGTTTTAATGCTTATTTCTTGAAGCAAGCCCAGATCTTCAATCGTGCACTTTTCTATAGTTGTGGTCACTTTGCTTCGTCCTCCTTTGAATACATCAATAGTGTCGCTTGTTACCCTTTTTAACAAACTCCCAGTCTTTTTCCACATTGTGTCGGACTCTTTGGATAAACTCAAACATGACTTCTACTTCACTTGCAGAGAATCCGGATAGTGCAACCAAATTGGAATAATCGTTCTCCCTTTTTATTAAAGGATACACATTGCTCCCTTTCTCCGTTGGAAACAGTTTTTTGATTTTTTTGTTATATTGATCTTCTCTTCTATCAATAAACCCATTCATCTCAAGCTTCTTTATAGCCCGAGCCGTTGTTGTTCGGTCGACCTTTATCATTTCAGATAACTTTTCTTGAATAATTCCTGGGTGTTCACATATTCGCACGAGGTACAAATACTGTCCTTTTGTCAGGTCGTATTGCTTAAACTCAATATTGCTTATCGAATCCAATGACCTGGCGATCATACCAATCTCACGGAGAACGTCCTTCATATCTGCAACTCCACTCTTCTCGAATTTATTCTAATGAAGCAGTAAGAAAATAGTACACTATTTTTGTTGCATTTACAACAATAATAAGCGCTCGTAGATCCTCATCAAACATCAAGCCCTACGGGATAACCATCAACCAAAGATAAGGCAAACAAATGGAACGATCATATGGTTATATTCTCCTGTAATGACCGGCCGTCAGAAATCATCGGGTTGCCGTTACTTTACATGTTCTGGCATAACTTCCTGGTCGAAAAACAAATACTATTCATGAAGGAGGGTCATCATGGTTAACATCAACAGCTGGCTTGGACAACTGGCTCACAATTATTTGCTGATTGTCATTGCTGCCATCGTCTTTTTGGGCATCAAATCCATTCTCGGTGTATTAACTTACAGACATTACAATAAAGAACTGCGGCACTTACACCAAAAAGTAGATCTCCTGGTAAAAAAGTTCCACAAAAAATGAGGGACGGCGTGCAGAGTCCATGATATGAAGCAAGCCACCCTTCCTCCACTGCATTCTCTTACCGCCCCTCTCTTTCAGCCCTTCCCTATCCGCTTGGGCATCGCCGTTGCCCGCTTGCGTTTGCTTTAACGGCCGCCATCTACTTGGTGGATTGGGGCAAAAATTCGCGGATAGTCCGCAGGCATCGCATCCTACACCAAACCATCCTGCACCCATTTAAAATGGACTTCGCAAAAAAAGCGCCGATGGGCTCGGTAAGATCTCTAACCAAGCTCATCAGCGCTTTTTATTTTGCTTTCTAATCCCGACAGCCTAACATATCTAATAATAAGATCTTACGAAGCTCTTACAGGATCCATTCGGTTACCCTTCTACGATATCCGCCCGCAAATCAGTTGCAATTTCGATCATGAGAGGCACAAGGTCTTGATGGGAAACGGCGACATACAGCTCTCCCATGTAGTGCCTGAATGGAATCAAGGCTTCCCCATGTTTCCACATAAAGAAATCGCCCTCTACCGACATGGTGCTCTCTTCCCCTCTCACAGTGAGCTCCGTCTGATAAATAAAATCAGCTTTGGTTGAAAAATATAGTTGGCATTCTTCCAATGAAATCTCCTGATCGCCAGCGTTGGGTTGCATGGATCTCGTGATCCGAAAACGTTGATTCATGATTGATCCTCCAAAATAAAATAACGTGTACCATCGATTACTTTCCTTGTTCATCCCTTCTCTAACGGTGGTGGTGTCGAAGCGCCACCGACTCAGCCAATACTATTCATACCACGATTGGTGAACCTCGTCTACTCTGCCTTAGACTTTTCATGCCGTTCAATTAAAATCCGATTGGTATGCGAAAATTTCTTTGATATGCTGAAATTAAACACATGAAACTGGAGATGAAGCATGTATGCATAAGATACTAATCGTGGACGATGAGGCGGATCTTCGAAAGCTGCTGACTGATTACTTTGAAATTAATGGATATTTTGTCATGACGGCCAAGAACAGCCGGGAAGCTATGCAAAAAGTGGAACAAGGACCCGATATCGTGTTGCTCGATATCAACATGCCTGAGGAGAACGGCCTTGAAATATGCGAAAGAATTAGAGGTTTTGTTTCGTGCCCTATCTTATTTTTGACCGCTCGAATCGAAGATGCCGATAAAATAGCCGGCTTTCGGGCAGGAGGCGATGACTATATCCTGAAACCTTTCAGTATTCGCGAGCTTGGCGCCAGGGTGGAAGCGCATTTGCGAAGGGAACAGCGAATCCTAACCAAAGCCTCGGTGAGGTTTAACCTTGATTTGGTCATTAATTATACGGCCCGGGAGCTTTATTTCCAGGATATACGAATCCCTTTGGCCAAAAAAGAGTTCGACATTATCGAATTGCTGTCCATGAATCCCGGCATGGTATTCGAGAAGGAGCGAATGTACGAGAAAATTTGGGGCCTGGACGAAGAAGGCGATAGCAGCGTCATCGCGGAGCATATTCGGCGAATTCGCAACAAATTCAAGGAATAAGGCAGCACCGATCGAATCGAGACGGTGTGGGGAGTAGGATACAAATGGCTAAACTCGTAAATAGGCTGCTGCTAGAAAGACTTAATTTGCTGCAATCGTTCATCCTGTTATGCATTCTCACGCTCTTGGCCGTACTGGCCATGATCACCTTGGAATTTGCCTGGGCGGAGATCCTGCGGGAGCGTTTTGGAGAGCCCGATTGGTTGCTGCCCTCCCTCGTCGCGGCGGTGCTGTTGACGGTAGCCGCAGGAATTGTCGCCATGGCCGTTCTATTTTACAGTTGGAAGCTAAAACGACCGCTGACGATTCTAATGCAAGCATCCAAGAAGATCTCGGCCAACGATCTAAGCTTCAGTATCTCCTATGGCAGCCGGGACGAGATGGGCGAGCTGATCGCCGTATTTGAAAACATGCGCTCACAATTGGAAATCAATTTAAAGTCGCTCTGGCGTTCGGTCGAGGAGCGCAAGCAGCTCAATGCAATTTTTGCCCATGATCTGAGGACGCCACTGTCTGTGCTGAAAGGATACGCCGAGTTTCTCGCCACCTATGTTCCCGAGAAGAAATTGTCGGAAGAGAAGATTCTGGATCTGATCCATACCATGAACCTTCACATCGTTCGCTTGGAGAACTATGCGGAGGCCATGAGCTCGATTCAGAAGCTGGAGGATACCCCGGTGCATCGCGATCCCGTGAATATCATCCCTTTCACGGCTTTGTTGAACGACAGCGCCAAACAAATAGCTAGTCAATTCGGCATTAACTTTGCCTCTTCCATTGATAACGCTGATTGTGAAATCAGCCTGGATGCTAATGTCGTCATGCAGGTATTCGAGAACCTGGTAGCCAATGCGGCGCGTTACGCAACCAGTCAGGTGAACGCTCGTTTTATCATTCGGGAAGCCTCTATGGATATTGCCGTCACGGACGACGGACCCGGTTTCTCGAACGAAGCCCTAGACAAGGCAGCTCTTCCTTTTTACCGCGGGGATATGTGGGATGCAACCGAACATCGCGGACTAGGATTGTATGTTTGCAAGGTGCTTTGCGAAATACATGGCGGGAGCTTGCAGGTCGAAAACGGACCTCAAGGCGGCGGGTGCGTTACCGCAAGTTTTGGATCATAGTTGATAAATAGTTGAAAATTATCCGATAGCATATCCTTATCTTGAATGAAGGAGTGCTATGATGGCGAAAACAATACAAAGAATGTTTACCGTAATTACCTGCCTGCTGCTATCTTGGACCGTGATGGCGGAGTCCGTATCTGCATGGGAGGTCCAAGACCGCACGGAACTTTGGCGGGACATTGACGAATACATGAGCCGGAGCATGAAGGCCAACCATATCGAAGGTGCGTCCTTGTCGATTTCCTTAAACGATAAGACCTTCTATGCCAAAGGTTATGGTACGTTTGGTGAAAACCAAAGCATAACGGACGAAACCCCTCTACCCATTGCTTCGCTTAGCAAGTCCTTTACCGCATTAGCCGTACTGCAGTTGGTGGATAAAGGCCGGATTGATCTGGATGAGGCTTACCTTTCCTATTTTCCCGAACTGACGCCACAGGATCCCCGAGTTCATGACATAACGGTCCGGCATTTATTGAATCAAACCAGCGGCCTGACGGATGGAACCAATCCCGATATGACGAGGACTCCGCAATTCCAAGCACTGCAAGAGGCGAACCGGTTATTAAACGAGGTTGAACTCGCCCATAAACCTGGAACAACTTACAGCTACCACAATCCCAATTACGTGCTGTTGGCGAACCTCGTGGAAAGCATCAGTGGAGAGCGATTTTCGGATTACCTGAATCGTCATATTTTTAAACCCCTGGGTATGAACCATACCTACAGTGTCAGCACGACACATCAAATCAATGAGAATGAAGCTATCCCGCCGGGTCATTACTCGATTCTGGGCCGCTCCGTGAGTCGCTCGGAGCCGCTGTGGTTTATTGACGGTCCCGCAGGGATCGTTTCAACCGCGGAAGACATGTCCAGGTGGATGATTGCCCAATATAGCGGCAACCTTCTTCCCCCGGCGCTGATGAATCAATTTCATTCAGCCGGAGAAGCTTCGCCGTACGGCATGGGTTGGCTCGCAGACCATGATCCATCGCGCGGCCGAACGATCTCCCACAGCGGCATTTTCTGGACGTACAAATCGGAAGAAACGGTTTATTTGGACGAGCAGATGGGGATCGCGGTGATGTTTAATTCGGGATTGAACGCATTTGTGAATTACTCGGGAATCATCGATGGGGTCGCGGCTATGATGAGGGGAGAACAGCCCAATATCTCTTTTCTTAACGATCGAAACATGTCTATGATCATGATGGCGTTGATTCTCGCAACGCTTGTATGGGGCGCCTATGCTTCTATTCGTATTCGTCGGAAGAAAAAACGCCTTACGATCGGCATGTTCATTCTCATAACGGTCATTAGGCTGATTCCGGTCCTCATCCTCTTGTCTCTCCCCCCATTGCTGACGTTTATCGGCGGAGGGCGCGTGCTGCCATGGTCCGGTCTTTGGACTACCCTATCGTCACCGATCATCTGGCTTGTTGTATGGTCGCTTGTCAATCTCGTGCATGTGGCTTGCTATTATAACGTCTATGCTCGTTACGTTAAGAATAGCCAATCCATGGCTAACAACCCATAATGCCACAAGCTCAACACATCATTCACATGCTGGATTCAGAGCTGGTTTCACCGCCGGTTAATCTTTGTCCCCCTTGAATCAGGATGAGATAGGCGGCAATAGATAACACACTGGTGGAAAAGATGACAACTCCAAAAGGAATCGCGGAATTTTCGCCCGCCATTCCCACAAGCGGAGACGTAACGGCGCCTAATGCGAATTGTAAGGAGCCGAGCACGGCGGAAGCGCTGCCTGCAATATGCCCCTGCGACTCCATGGCTAACGTAAAGGAGATCGGCCCAATGATCCCAATGGAAAAAGCGAATAAGAAGATCGAGATAAACATGGCAGACAATGCTCCATGTACCAATACGACGAACAAGACCGCTGCAGAAGATATGAATGCAATGATTAATCCGATCCTGAATAGCCGGTTTTCCGGTACCCGGCCTGCAAACAATTTAACGAATTGTGATCCCGCAATGATCGCAAGGCCATTCAACGCAAAGAGGATCGAGAACATTTGTGGCGACACGCCGTACATGTTCTGATAAATAAACGGGGTACCCGCCACATAAGCGAAGACGCCTGCGAACAGTATGCCGTTAACTAGTGCATATCCCATAAACGACCGCTCCCGGAACAAGCTGTTATAATTTTTTATCAACGTGCTGAAACTGCTTGGAACTCGCTGCTGTACAGGTAAGCTTTCCTTTAACCCTCCTAAGGTTATCGCGGTCAGTGCTATGCCTAGCGCCCCCAAGAACAGAAATACGCTTCCCCATGAGCTGTATGACATGACCGCGCTTCCGAGCGTTGGCGAAATTAACGGTGCCACATTGCTGATCATCGTTAAGAGCGCGATAAACTTCGTCATTTCTACGCCGCGAAACCGATCGCGGACAATAGCTCGCGAAATCACGAGTCCGGCCGACGCCGCAACCCCTTGAATGAATCTTAAACATATGAACCACTCAATGCTTGGCGCAAAAGCGCATCCAATCGAGGAAAAGATGTACAAGATCATGGAGGTCAGCAAAGGCGGACGTCTTCCATACATGTCGCTTAAAGGCCCCATAATCAACTGTCCCAATCCTAATCCTAACAGGCTGGTGGTTAAACTCGCTTGAACCGCGGCTGCGCTTGTTCCAAAAAATACAGCGATTTGCGGAAGCGATGCCAGGTACATATCGACCGTAAACGGCCCCAATGCCGAAAATGTCGCCAAGATTAGGGCAAAACCGAGAGAACTTTGTTGAGCTTTATATTTCATTTCTCTAACTCCTATGACTGATGAGATATTTTCTTATAAGATAACGTATCTGCTTAAGACAATTGCGCAGGTAACCGTTCGTTCGACCGGTTCCTCATTTAACTAAAGGGCACACCACTCGGCGTGCCCTTCATGATTCAAAGGATGCAATGAATTCTTATTCGTTCTCCATCGTGCTGATATCAATGACAAATCGATACCGGACGTCCGAAGCCAGCACGCGTTCCCAAGCCTCATCAATCCGATTTGCGGAAATGACCTCGATCTCAGGCGTTATGTGGTGTTCAGCGCAGAAATCCAGCATTTCCTGCGTTTCTCGAATGCCGCCGATTGCCGATCCAGCAAACGACCGACGATGCGGGATTAGAGAAAATACTTGAACAGGCAATGCCTCCGGCGGTGCACCGACGTTGACCAAGGTACCGTCCACTGCCAGCAGCGAGAGATAAGCATTCAAATCAATCTTCGCGCTCACCGTATTCACGATGAGATCAAACGTGACGGCCAACTTGTTAAATGTCTCTGGATCGTTGGTAGCATAATAATGGTCTGCGCCTAACTTCAAACCGTCTTCTTTCTTCTTCAAGGTCTGTGATAAAACCGTGACTTCGGCTCCCATGGCATGAGCCAGCTTTACAGCCATGTGGCCGAGCCCGCCAAATCCAACAACTGCGATCTTCTTGCCAGGAGCGGCACCCCAATGGCGAAGCGGCGAGTAGGTTGTGATTCCGGCACATAAGAGCGGTGCAGCGGCATCAAGAGCAATGCCGTCAGGAATGCGTACGACGAAATCCTCCGTTACGACGATATGGGAGGAATAGCCTCCTTGTGTATACTGACCATATCTGTCGGTAGCTGCGTAAGTACCCGTATGTCCATTCAGACAATATTGCTCCTCTCCTCTGCGGCAGCTCTCGCACTCTCCGCAGGAATCAACCATGCAGCCGACGCCTACTCGGTCACCAACCGTATACTTTGTGACATCCGAGCCAACCCGGGCGACAATGCCGGCGATTTCATGTCCCGGTACGAGAGGATATTGGACCGGCCCCCAATCTCCGCGAGCGGTATGGATATCCGAGTGGCAAATTCCTGCATATTTGATTTCAATGAGCACATCATGCGGCTTAAGATCCCTGCGCTCAATTGTTGTTAGTTGGAACGGACCTTGCGGACCGAATACAGCACGTGCATTAGCATTCATCATGTATAACCTCCAGGTAGTATCAATTTTCTCAACTAGTCTCTTTTAGAAAATAGTCGAGTTGGCGTAAAATAGGGAATTCCTTAGCCGACCCAATCCACGAAAAGCGAATAAACAAATTAAGTTGTTTAATCAACTCATGTCTATTATTATAGGAGATAGAAGTTGAAGTTCAATGGTTAAATCAGCGCGATTTGTTGAGATATCAACAAGATCATCAAAAGTGTTCATTATGTTGGTAAGGTCAGGAGGATAATACAAGATGGCAAAAGTGGATCGTAGAATCCTAAAAACGCAGGAAGCCTTAAGAAAAGCCGTCATTGAATTGATGGCCGAAAAAAACTTCGATGACATAACCATTCAAGACATCGCAGACCAGGCAAATTTGAATCGCGGCACGATTTATTTGCATTATCAAGACAAGTATGATTTATTGAATCAAATCATGGAGGCGCACATTCAGGAATTAAAAGAGATGGATACATGGGCGTGTGAAATGGAATGGGCGGATGCTCTCGTACCGTATTTCGAATATTTTGAAAAGAATTATGTGCTTTTTTCAACCATGTTAGCGTCCAAAGGCGCCCCTTCCTCTTTCAGAACGCGGCTGCTTACGTCTTTCATGGAAGGATTCAAAGGTGAGATCGACAACCAGAGCGGAAAAAATGCGGAATTACACGAAGATGTGATGCTGCAATATGCCGGGACTGCTTATGTCGGGGTCATTGAATGGTGGATCCGAAATGGAATGCCCTACTCGCCGCAAGTCATGGCCAAACAAGTGGGTACTTTGTTAGATAGAAGCCTTTAATCGGCGTACGTGCCGCCGGGGCAGCTGATCAAGTAATCGAAACGTACGTCAAGTGGGAATGACACGAACGATAATCCTGAAAAATAAAAAAAGCCGCATTATTAACGCGACTTTCAGAAGACAAGCCTCTCATCGTTCATCCTATCCTCATGGCTTTGTACGCATGCAAATCTCTATCAGGCATCACCAATCTACGGAAACGCAGGTTTACAGGCCCTTCATCGAAGCTGTTATTGTTGCTGGCCTCCCTGATAGACCGTCTCGTCCTGACGTACTTTGCTTCCCGCCGCCTTGGCTAACTCAAGCAGCTTTGCCGCGTCGTCCTGAGGTTTGTATCCGATTAATCCTTCCAGATAATCGATGTTATAATAGTTATCCGTATTGGCGGAGGTGCCGTACAAGTTCAAATACGGTAGTTTGTCATCTGCTTCAATGCAGCAAACGATCAGTTGAAGCATATCGCGTTCCGATATCCAGATATGCCCCGCACGCTCTGAATGAGGTCGATCGTCTCCGGGGAAGTTGCCGATTCGAATATTAATGGAAGAGATTTTGCCCTGATCGGAATAAAGCCGCCCCAGCAATTCGATATAGCATTTGCTGAGTCCGTAAAAGCTATCCGGGCGGTACGGATCGTCCGGCTCTACCTTTTCGTAAACCTTGTAATAACCGGTCGCATGATTGGAGCTGGCAAATATCATACGGCGAACGCCATTCTGCACTGCTGCCTCAAACAACTTGTACGCGCCGGTCACATTTCCTTCCAGTACCTTACCGAGGAAATCCCCGTTGTCCTTAATCCAGGCAAAATGGAGCACCGTATCAACTCCTTGCGTAAGCTCTGCCAGCCGCGCCTCGTCCACGATGTCCAGCTGCACGATACCCTGCCTATCGTCCGCCTCTATATCCGCACCGATGATGTCATACCGGCTGTCTTTTTGCAGCCCCATGTAGATTACGTTCCCTATGGTGCCTGCCGCTCCGGTTATCAATAGTTTGCGTTTCATTCGTTTCAAGCCCCTTTCCCACTGATCGTCACGTTTTTGCTGTGCTGTTAGTTATTACCCGTTGGGAGAGGGATGTATACGATAATGTTTTGGGTTCCCTCTTGCGGAAAGCGAAAAACGGCTAATAGATCATATCCTACCGTTAATGATCATAAGCTCCTGCTTTGGCAATTACAAAAAGCCGCAAGGATGCGGCTAGTGTAATTGTATAATCTTCATTAATGTGATTTTCACACTCGAGTAATCCTTAGAATTTCTCAGGGAATTGCTTGACAATGCCTTCTGTCAGAATATCCGCTAAATGAATCATGTGGATCTCGTTTTTGTCGGTTGCAGCAATATCCGCTTTCCAATCTCCCTTGATACAGCTAACGACGATTTCCGTAATCAATTGGAGATGCGTATACAACATATCCTGGAGCTCCTTAAACTGCCAGTTCGGATTCGCTGCGCTTAAGAATTTGGCGATATCGTCAGCGTTTCTGTGCCAATCCGCCTCTAATTTGTCCACTTCCGACTGATTGCCGGCCTTGGCCGCAGCCACGATTTTCACTGCAATCCGAATATGTTCTCTCATTAGATCGGCAAGCTTATTCCCGGCGGCTTCCCCATAGTAAGGTTTGATCACGTTGCCAATGTCCTGCTGGTTTCGCATAAGCCGGTCCAGAACGTCCTTCTGATCAGGACGATTAGATATGGCACTCACGATATAGCTTCTTGTCCATATCGTATGGTCGATCCAAACCTTCTCCATTTCGCCTTTCAATTGGACTACTTTGGGACTTATGCAATCCGGATTCTCGCCCACCATGGCTTGTACGGGCGCTACAGCCTGAGTCATGCTAATTACGAACGCTAGGGTTAACGCTAGCAACCATTTGTTTTTCACACGTATCTGCTCCTCTGAGATGTTGGAATAAAATAGGCTGTATTATTATGATGTAAGGTTCCAATTTTTATGCAGAGGATCATATTCACGGTGCCCTGGTATTCTGCAAAGCCGCTCGATAAGTAGGTTCACCCATGAAATGCTATATTGAGCAATTTATATTTCCTTGATTTCAGTCAGATCTCCGCTGCATAACGTTTCAAGATGGTCAAAAATTTTCCGAGCAGGCCAATCCCACCATTGGATGGCAAGGAGATGGTCAATGAGTTCGTCATCAAATCTTTTCTTAATAACCCTGCAAGGGTTCCCGCCTGCAATATGATAAGGGGGGACATCTTTTACAACAACCGAATTGGCTGCTATGATAGCTCCGTCGCCGATGTGTACACCGGGCATAACGGTGACGTTTTGACCAATCCAGACATCGTTGCCAATGACGGTGTCGCCTTTAAGGGGTAAGTCGGCCAGTGCCGGAGTCGATTTCTCCCAACCGTTGCCCATGATGTTAAATGGATAGGTAGTAACACTGCCCATTCTATGGTTGGCGCCATTCATGACGAATTCAATCCCCTTTGCGATAGCGCAAAACTTCCCGATAATCAGCTTGTCTCCAATAAATTCATAGTGATGCGTGACATGCTCTTCGAATTTTTCGGCGCCGTTTAGATCGTCATAATAGGTATAGTCGCCGACAATAATATTGGGGCGTGTCACTACGTTTTTAATATAGCAAATACTTTTAATCGCCTCATTCGGGTAGATTGCGTTAGGGTCTGGCCCATATTGCATATAGAATCCCACCTTCGTTTTATATCAATCATGAGTTGTTCAGCGTCGTATTCCTATCCATGAGGTCCGATACCGGGAGACAAACTTACCTTTTCAATTTCGACGTATAGATTGGTTATCCTGTTTGAATCCTACATAAAATCACTCGAGCTCGTACCTCAAAATGAAAACATCCCATTTCCACTTTGGTGAGAATGGGATGTTGATTTGTTTCATTATTGGATGTTTTGCCAATTCATTTGTTGCTTGACTCATGGTTTTTTTGTGCCTTGTTAACCCCGGAAGCATAATAACTGATCACGACAATACCCAAGAAAACAATGCCTGTAATCAGGGAAATCCGAGTTTCATCGTTGATCCACATACCGACCAGCACCATAAGCAAAAAGGCAATCGTCACATAGTTGGTCACCGGTGCGAAAGGCATTTTGAACGGATGATCATCCAAGGCACTCCCCTTGGTTCTTCTGAAATTGATTTGACTGATCAAAATGACGAACCACGGCACCATGCCGGGAAGCACGCTTGCGCTGTACACATGCACAAACAGATTTTCCGGTGCGATATAACTTAATAACACGCCAAGGCCCAACCCCGCGAGTACGCCGATCGTTCCCAGCAGGGGCACGCCGTTACGGGACAGCTTCGTAAATATTATCGGTGCCTGTCCATTGACTCCTAATGTATAAAGCATGCGTCCTGCGCTAAATATCCCGCTGTTGCAGCCCGACATGGCGGCGGTGATGACAACAAAGTTGATGATTCCGGCTGCCGCAGTAATGCCGACTTTCGCAAACGTGGCAACGAACGGACTGCCGAGGGCTTGCAGCTGATTCCAAGGATAGACCGTAACAATCACAAAAATCGCGCCGATATAGAAGATCAAAATGCGCCAGATAATGCTTTGCGTCGCGCTCTTTAACGTTTTTTGCGGGTTCTTGGCCTCACCTGCCGTAATCCCTATCAGCTCGACGCCTTGATAGGCTCCGATCACTAACGAGAGAGCAAAGAAAAAGCCTGACCATCCGCCGGTAAAAAAGCCCCCATGCTGCCACAAGTTGGAAAATCCGATCGCATTTCCGCCATTGCCTAATCCGAACAAAATCAGACCGAGCCCGGCAACAATCATCAAGACGATGGTTACGATTTTAATCATGGCAAACCAAAACTCAAATTCACCAAACGATTTCACGGAGAACAGGTTGGCTGCACCGAGAATCGCCATGGCGACGAGCCCTGGTATCCAAGCGGGCAAATCCGGAAACCAGTACTTCATGTAGGTCCCAACGGCAATGATCTCCGCCATCCCGACGATCACCCATTGGAACCAGTTGCTCCAGGCCGTCACATAGCCCGCCAAGGGATGAATGTACTTATGGCCAAAGGTCGCAAACGATCCCGTGCTCGGTTCTATGTACTGCATTTCCCCCATTGCGCGCATAATGAAGAATATAAAAATCCCTACAATAGCATACGCAAGCATCACCGATGGTCCTGTCCATTTGATCGTGCTTGCCGAACCCATAAATAACCCGACACCGATGGTGCCGCCCAAAGCAATCATCTGAATGTGGCGAGCTTCGAGCCCCCTCTTTAGTTCATTGTTTTTCATTCCAAGTTTCCCCCTCTGTTACTCTCTTAGCTGTCAATTTGAACAAGAGCAAAATCTAAACACAGATATGTAAGCCTCGATCCAGTTGTAGTATCTTTTTCCTGTGAAAACAATTATATTCATTTGGTAATCCTGCAACGGAGACGGAAAAACCCTCCATTTACCCGACAGCCGAGTTCAATCATAATGAACCGATGTCGTTGAATGGAGGGTTCTGTTGTAGGCGTTTTCAATTATTCGGATTGCTCAGGGATGTTACATTCAAACCGGACATTCTCCAGCCACTTGCCTGCAGCGAAATCCCGGCCTCTGACGATTACACGATCTGCATAAACCTCGACGAACAGCCCCTGACTCCCATCTTTATGCTCGTCTTTATCCGTCCATAGGTAAGCGACAGAGGATCCGTTAAACATATAAGGCAGTTGTTCCTGTCCATCGAACATCGTATGCTGCGCTTCCAGCTCCCAGTGAGTATGCCCCGTGAACAGAATGGCATGCCGGTGCTTAGCCAGAACTTTCTTGAGCGCTTCGTCCTGAGCAACGCCGTACCACCGCTGCGACTCATAAGATCCTGCAACCGTGTCTTTAAGCGGCTGATGCAGGAAGACGAAAGCCGGTTGAGCCGGGTTCTTGCTCTCCGTTAGCTTAGTGTCGAGCCATGTCAGCTGAGCTTCGGACAAGGAAGCAAACAGCTCCAGCCCCTCCTCGGTTCCGAGGAAGATAAAGTGGTACCCGTTAACCCAATGATCGTGATAGGGTCCGCTCATCCCCGTGGCATCCAGATAAGCTCCCAAACGTGAAGGCCAATGCCCCAGACCGACATCGTGATTGCCTGTAGCAAAATAACTGACCGGCAATCCTGCGCCATGCTCCCGCCATATTCTGTGAAACTCCGCATATTCCTCCGTACTCCCTTGGTCGGTTAAATCGCCTGCGTGCATAACGCCGTCACTGTCCGGCACCATTCGTTTAATATCTTCTAGTGCCCTCGCCAAATTACAATTGTAGGTATGTCCGGGGTCCGCCTTCACGTGCGTATCGGTGATAACCTGAAATCGGAGCAGCACGTCCTCGTTCCGGTTTCCTCCTTCTTGATTCCGCTTGTTCAAACTACTCAATCCTCCTTCAAAATGATGTCGAATATGGCCGACGCGTTATCCCCATGTTCACCGCAACGGTAAATGCCGTCTGCTAATCATATGCCCAGCATGCCTACGAGTAAGATTCCGATAAAGATAATGCCGGCCGATATGAGCCGCAGCCCTCCTTGACCTTCCTTCAGCAGCAATACGCCCAGCAAAGTGCCGAATACGGTTCCAATTTCCCGAAGAGGCGCTATGTATATTAATGGGGACATACTCATGGCAAACAAGAACAACAAATATGAGCCTGGAGAAAGAATCGCGCCAACCGCAAGCCATTTTCCATGTTCTCTTATCTCTCTTACCCAGCCGATTTCGCCAAAACGGATAAACGGGGCCAGCCCAAGCATAAATCCGATATTGGATATTTCCAAAAGCAGCGTTGGCGAAAAATGCTGCAGATTCACTTTGTCTACCATCACATATGCCATCGTGCAAAACCCCACGGCTGCAGTATAGAAAAGAACCCTGTGAGGGGCATGAAATCTTTGCTTCCTCATAAAGATGCCGCTTGATAGAAAGAAGCCAAATGCAATCAATCCGAGTCCCAGCCATCCCCAGACGGATAACCGCTCGTTCAGGAGAATGACTCCGCAAAGAGGCAACAAGAATGTGGAAATGCCTCTCATCATCGGGTAGACCTGGGATAGGTCGCCATAGGTTAAGGACTTGGACAAGAAATAGGCATATCCCCCTTGAATGAGCACGGATAGGAATAACAATAGATAACCTGACATGGGTGGATTCGCTGTGACGATTTCGATCATAAAGCCCGGGAGCAGCATAAGCGTGGTGGGGATATATATCATAAATAAAAACAACTGCTTATTCCCACTCGACTTTGCCAACATATTCCATACCGCATGCGCCATGCCAGAGCCTATAACCAATAAAACTGCAATTGAAATTATTGCACCCCCTCGAAAACACTGTTTTACACAATATTATGCTTATAAATACACATATATACAATTCGAGATTGATCGTATCATGGGGAATTCTTACTGTCAATTGATATGATGAGCAAAAAAAAAGAACCTCGTCGGAAGGCTCTTCTTGTTCCTTTGAATTTATTGGAAATCGATGTTGACTCCTGCCTCCTGATATAGTTTAAGGACATCTTGCCCTAGCCCGGAGTCCGTCACAATCCGTTCAATCTGATCCAATCCGCAGACCGGTGTGAGCGAAACCGCGTTAAACTTACTGCTGTCTGCAAGCACGATGACCTTGTGTGCCCGGGCCAGCATTTTCTTCTTCAACTGAATCTCGCTTAACCCATAATCCGTCAAGCCTTCGGTCAGGGATATGCCGCTCACGCTCATAAAGAAAAGGTCGGCATGAAACTGAGTGACAAAGGATTCGGCAAAATCGCCGACCACGCAATGTTCCGAGTTACGTACCACCCCACCGACAAAGATGATCGTGAAATGAGGTTTCTCCATAAGTATCGATGCGATCTGAAAGGAATTGGTCAGTATCGTCAATCGATCAAAGCGGGTCATCAATGCCTTGGCGAATTCGGTATTGGTGGTGCTTACATCCATGAACAAGGATTGCCCTTCTTCCACGTAGCGGAGGGCAATCTGGGCCAACTCCCGTTTCTCTTGAAGCCTCTTCATTTCCCGCACGGTAAAAGGCAGTTCTTTCTGATAGTCCGTTGCCGGCAAGGTTGCCCCGCCATGAACCCTTTTTAAGAAGCCCTCTTGTTCCAGATATTCCAGGTCTCTTCGAATCGTCTCGAAAGAAACTCCGAATTGCGCAATTAAATCCGTTGTCTTGACCGATTGGATTTCGTGAAGCAGTTTCATGATTTGTTGATGCCGATCATGTGCAAGCATTCAATATTCCTCCAATAAACGACTACCGTGTTTGAATTACTAGTACAGAATACCACAAAAACACACAATCTCACATTGTTCTCTGATTTTAAGACGGTGATAAGAAACGATTTATACTTGCTGGGGACCGGACATACTAGTTACAATCTCGAAAAAAGCCGCCATTACATGGCGACTTTTTCGTAAAACATTTAAAAAATCGTATCCGGCACATAGTAAATTTTCTGTGTGTTTTTCTTGTTCTTGGGATCCGTCACGATCGTAAAATAAACCTTCCCGTTCTTGGTCTGAACGCCTTCGATTTCATGCTTTCCCACATTCGTAATTTTTACAAGGCTCTTGTAGGCTCCCGAGCTGGTCATCATGGCGATCTGCGGGGTTTGGCCTTCGGCGCCTCCCGAGGTGTAAATTTTGGAGTTCCCCAGCATATCTGCACCCTGAAACGATCCATTCGGTCTAATAATACGGCTGCCGGATTGAGTGAAACTCGCTATGCTCGCTTTTACCGCGGCGGCACTGTCCATTCGAACCTGCTTTTTGCTGTCCAGAAGCTTGTTCAGGGACGCTGTGCTGTAAATGGACCAGGTAACGGTCTTTTCCTTGGTTTGTACGCGGAAGAACGTATATTTGCTGTTGCCGCCCCCGTCGACCCTATAGGTTGTGCCTAATCGTTTGCCGGTCTTGTTTGCATAATTCATATAGACGAACCGGTCCAGCTTCGTATAATCGACCTTTGATCCCGCCTTGTATTTTAGTCTTGCCACTTGGAGGGACCAGAATTGCTTAGTAGAAGGATCGGCCTTGGAACTGAAGTAGAAATAATTCTCCCCTTTGTACGTATACATATCAAGCGTTTGGCAATGGCCGGTATTTGTGACGGTCATTTGGTCTACGTACTTCGCGTCTTTCCCGCTAATAAGGAGCCTGGAAAGATAGCATGTACCCTTAGACCGCTGCGTAACGTAAACATACTTGTCTGCAATATATGCTTTTTGTACGGCCACATTGTGCTTAAGCCCTTTAAGATTATAGGCGAGTTTAGCCGAAGCATTCACGGTTTTGCCTGGTGATGCAGCTGCAGCCGGCAGGACCGGCATGATAAGTAAAAGAATGGCGAGAATGAAAGACGTAAAAATCTTCAAATTCCTACCGCTGAGAGCAAAGCGCTCATGAAACATTAAGATACCTCCTTTGGCATGATGACTCACCGGGGTGGATATGAAACAGGAATAAATGGCTGACGACAGCTAATCACAATCCTCCTTTCGCTTTGCACGTATTCAGCACTTTTTTAACCTGATGTGATGGATAAATAAAGTGCTTTAACTAATAATTACCCTTTTTTTGAAAGAAATCAATATTCATGAAGTTCCGAGACATGAAAAAAAGCCGCTGTGTTTGGTATTATCCCCTTTTAGTAGACAAGAGAAAAAAGACATCTGTTAAGATGGACTTAATCTTGCCTAACGAAGGGGATTTTTTCATGGCTAAAAAAGGACAAACTTACCAACGGTACTCCTTGGAATTAAAATTGGAGGCGGCCCGACTGGTCAATGAAGAACATATGAGTATTCGTGAAGTAGCAAAACGTTTAGGTATTCAAAATAAATCTCAAGTACAAGTATGGGCGGCGAAAACGAAACGTGGAATGAGCCTAGAACCTGCCACATCCAAACGGGGACGCCCCAGAACGAAGTTTTCCAGTATGGAAGAAGAGATGGCATACTTGCGAGCGGAGATTGAATATTTAAAAAAGCAGTATCCAAATCTGCACAAGGAGTGACGAGTAAAGCTGCTAGATTTCAGATCATAGAGGACTTGCGAGTACGCCATCGTCTTGTTTGGCTCTTGAAGTTAGCCGCGGTTTCCCGTTCAGGCTATTACAAGTGGAGAAAGAGCTTGCAAGCGGCAAAAGAACGTAGACAAAAGCAGCATGAATTGGAATCCCATCTGCTTGCCATCCATCGCATTCATCCCTACTTTGGTTATCTTCGAATGACGGTAGCTTTACGGAGGGAAGGCATTAGGGTCAACCACAAAAAGGTGTATCGATTAATGAAACAATTAGAAATCTGTTCTGTCATTCGGAAGAAGCGTCGATTCTTTGGAAAACAAGCTTCCGTGGTGAATCCGAATCGGCTTCAACGCCAGTTTAAGGCGGATACGCCACGAACTAAACTGGTCACAGATATTACCTATATTCGTGCTGGAGAACAATTTGTGTACCTGTCTGTGATTCAGGATTTATACAATAACGAGATTGTAGCTTGGCATTTATCGGAACGAAATGACCTCGCTTTGGTTCATGAAACGCTGGATAGACTCCGTCAGCACGTGGATGTGAGTGGGGTAATCCTACACTCAGATCAAGGATTTCAATACACGTCAAAACCATTTAACCGTAAACTGAAACAACTCGGCATGCTAGGCAGTCACTCTAGGCGAGGAAATTGCCTGGACAATGCCTGTATCGAGTCTTTCTTCTCTCATTTGAAGAGCGAGAAAATATACTTGAATGAGGCAGCAAACAAAGCTGAGGTTGAACAGCAAGTGAGTGAATACATTCTGTTCTATAACCAGAACCGATTCCAGAAAAAATTAAACGACCGTTCCCCGGTAGAATACCGGGAAACGGCCGCAGCTTAAATCTTGTCTTTTTTGTACTGTCTACTTGACAGGGTTATGACCAGTTTAGCGACTTTTATTGATCACTTCGCCTCGTAAGAAGCAACATTATAAAGGAAATCATGATCATGGATCCTGTCCAAGCCCATGCCATCGTCGTATTGCCCGCATCAACTGCAACGAATATGGCCGTAGGAATGGTCTGCGTTTTGCCCGGAATATTGCCTGCTATCATTAACGTTGCTCCGAATTCACCAAGTCCACGAGCAAATCCAAGAATATAGGCAGTTACCAACGAGCGATAAGTCAAAGGAAGCGTTATATACCTGAAGACCTGCCACTCATTAGCTCCGTTTGATCGAGCTGCTTCCTCGACATCCCGATGGACAGAAGAAAATCCTACCTTCATCGTTTGGTAGACCAGCGGGAAGGCTACGACGACCGAAGCGATCACGCCAGCCCACCAAGAAAAAATGACGGGCGCGGCAAAGAGCCATTCTATCCATTGTCCAAACCAGCTTTTTCGACCTAGTATGACTAATAGCACAAAACCAACCACGGTTGGCGGAAGAACTAACGGGAGCATAAAGGCGGTCTCAAGAATCGTTTTGCCTTTAAAGGATTTGCGTGACATCCAACAGGCAGCAGCCACTCCAATCAGGACAACCGTTAGGCTGGACAGTACGGAAACCTGTAGTGACAGTTTAATCGGTAACCAGAATTCGTTCCAATTCATATTGGCCCTAATCAATTCAGAACGGAGAATCCGTACTTCACAAAGACGTCCAGCGCTTCTTGAGTCTGCAAATAAGTGTAGAAATCCTCAGCCTCTTTTCGATGTTTCGTTGCCTTTACGATTCCAATCGGATATTCAACAGGCGTGTATGTTGCGGGATCCACAGCAAAAGCAATCTTCACTTTGTCAGAGGTTAATGCGTCCGTTTTATACACAAACCCGACATCTGCATTACCCGTTGCTACATATTGAAGAACTTGACGTACGTCTTTACCTTGTACGATCTTGGATTGGAGCGAATCCCAGAAGTTCGTTTTTGTAAGTGCCTCTTTAGCGTAACTTCCCGCAGGCACACTTTCAGGAATGCCAATGGCAATATTCTTTATTTCGGACTTGGACAAGTCGGCAAAGCTTGCAACCGGTACTTCTCCATCCGCAGACACGACAGCCACCAACTCGTTGTTAAGTACATTTTTTTGTTGATTTGCATCTATCAGTTGTTTATCCACGAGCACTTCCATGTTCTTGGCTGCGGCTGACAGGAACAAGTCGGCTGGTGCTCCCTGCTCAATCTGCTGCTGCAATGCGCCGGATGCGCCAAAATTAAAATTCAATGTGATATTTGGATTCTTTGTTTTATAATCCTCCTGGATTTCCTTTAGAGCATCTGTCATGCTTGCTGCCGCAGATACGGTCAATTCAACCGTTTTTGCTGCTGCCGAAGTTGGCGTACTCTTATCCGCAGCTTGAGAATCGGTATGGTCTTTTGCTGCCGTACCGCAACCCGCTATTACTAATATCATGGTTAATACAAGAGATAAAACCACGCTAATCTTTGCCGGTTTAATCATGGGTCCTCCTCCAAAAACTATATTTAGTTATAATCAAGCATAAACATTATACTTTCAGGCGCAATTATTTGTAAACCAAATATATCTATTTATATCTAATTAATGATATCTATATAATCTGGAAAGGGAAGAAATCAGGAGAATCGTTTGAATTCATTCAATTGTGTTATAATTAGCCTCAAATGTTAAACAACTTAAACAGTTAACCGGGAGGAACATGATATGTCCAATGACATGTCTTATACAACGGAGGAAATTGCCAAGCTCTTAAAAATATCCAAACTTACCGTGTATGATCTGATCAAAAAAGGGGAGCTGCCCTCTTATCGGGTCGGCAAACAAATGCGGGTGGATGCTGCTGACCTGGAGGCCTACAAACAAAGGACGAGAACGGTTCCGGTATCCAACCAACCTGTTGAGGCGCTTTCGCCTTCACCTATTCAACCGCCTACATTCACCAGTGGGAATCGCCCGATCGTCATTACCGGACATGACATTAGCCTAGATATCTTGGCCAAACATATGGAACAAACAATCCCCGCCATTCGGCCCTTGCGTTCATTTGTCGGCAGCCTCGACAGCTTAATCTCTATGTACAGAGGCGAGTCTGATATCGTCAGCACGCACCTCTTGGACGGAGATACCGGTGAGTACAATCTTCCGTATATTCGAAAGCTGCTCGTTGGTTCTTCCTATGTGGTCGTCAATCTTCTTTCTAGAAGCGCAGGGTTATATGTCCAGCCGGGGAACCCCTTCGGTCTTAAAGGGTGGTCTGATTTAGACCGTTCCGGGCTGCGATTCGTGAATCGCGAGAAGGGATCAGGCGCCCGCGTATTGCTCGACGAACAGCTCCGCCTTCACGGAATCAATCCGGAGCAGCTTTCCGGCTATGATCATATACAGACTAATCATCTCGGTGTGGCGACGAAAGTTGCTACCGGTGAAGCCGATGTTGGCGTTGGAATTGAGAAAGCAGCCTCGATAATCGGTCAAATTGATTTTATTCCTTTGATTCAGGAGCGTTATGATCTTGTGATACTTAAAACCACGTGGAGTCAGACCTGGATTCCCGCCCTTTTGCAAATTCTGCAATCGGGCACCTTCCAAAAGGAGCTGCGTTCGATTCCGGGGTTTGATGTATCCCGTACAGGAGAGGTCCTGTTTGAGACTTGAGCATGAATTCTTGGCAAGGTATTAAGACTACCGAGAAAAAGTTTCGTAGCTGTCACCACCGGGGCCGAGCGATCAGCTCGTTTGCCGCATGCTTCGCTCATGGAACCTCGCCGCGCGGGAGTAGACAAGTTCTTCTCAAGGAGTTACGGCAGCAATTTGCATGCTAAATAAATAAAAAGCCGCATACGATGCGGCTTTTATCGTCTTCATGTTCTTGTTGTCCTACACGATTCAGAAGAGTCAGGGTTATCTAACAAATCCGTAAGTTACTTCTGCACGATCTGAATAAGGTTCCCGCAGGTATCGTCAAAGACAGCTATTGTGAGTTCGCCCATTTTTGTCGGTTCCATCGTAAACTTCACGCCTTTTCCCCTTAACCGCTCGTACTCTTTGCGAATATCTTCAACGCCAAACATGGTTGCCGGGATGCCTTCGGCAAAGATCTTCTTTTGATACTCCTTTGCAGCAGGATGTTCATTCGGTTCGAGCAAAAGCTCAGTACCGTCTTGAACATCGGGCGAAACAAGCGTTATCCACCTGAATTCTCCGACAGGAACATCCTCCTTTATAACAAATCCGAGCTTCTCTGAATAAAACTCCACTGCCCTGTCTTGATCCTGCACGAATATACTGGTTACAATGATTTTCATGATTTTATGGCCTCCTCCAGCATTATAAAATTAAAAATTACTCTATCCATCCTTTCAGCAAATTCTTCAGTGGTTCGTTGTTAAAGATAATGACTCGATATTTCCCCTTACGCTTTGTTATGACCAGTCCGGCATCCTCCAATGCAGCAAGATGTTTAGCTATCGCTTGCCGCGAAATGGAAAGGTTGTGCTTCATGATGAGACGTACCGTAAGTTCATACAACGTCAGCTCATTACGTTCGGATAATTCGTCTAACATAAGCCGCCGAGTTGGATCACCAAGTGCTTTGAATATTGCGTCTTTGTCCCACTTCATAGTCCAATTATAAGCAACCCCAGGGTTGCTTGTCAATAAGCAACCTTAGAGTTGCATGAATAAAACGTAACTTATAATATGCTTCCTAAGTCCGCCAATCACCCCAGCCGATTAGTATCCATGGAAGGCATCTGCTTCCTAGATGTTGTTCAATAATTGAAAAAGCCGCGAAAATCGCGGCTTCATGTTGGTGTTTATTATAATATTTCCACATACCCCTCTGTTCCATTCACGCGAATGCGCTGTCCATCCTTGATCCTTTTGGTTGCATTCTCGACGCCGACTACGGCAGGCAATCCATATTCACGCGCAATAACGGCCCCGTGGGTCATCAGTCCGCCCACTTCGGTGATCAATCCTTTAATGGATACAAACAATGGCGTCCAGCTAGGGTCCGTAAAGGCAGTGATTAAGATGTCTCCTTCCTCCAGATCAGCGTCTTCCATGTTTAAGATGACACGTGCTCTTCCCTCAATAACGCCCGAAGAAACTGGCAGCCCTACAATGGCTTCAGCAGGAATATTTTCCCGTTTGTACTCACCAACAATGATCTCGCCATCCGATGTGATCACACGCGGAGGAGTCAGTTTTTCATATAATTTGTATTCGTCTTTTCGTTTGTTGATCATTCGGTAATCCAGTTTATTTGTGCGTACGACATCGTGAAGCTCTTCAAAAGAGAGATAATATATATCTTCTCTGTCATGAATAACGCCCGCTTCTACAAGTTGTTCGGCTTCTTTCAGTAAAGCCTGCTTATATACGAAGTAGCGATTAACCATGCCGTATTTCGGATACTCCCGATAACCAATGAAATTCCGGATAAGGTCGATCATTCGTTTGGTTTCTGCGGCTTTTCGTTCACCATCCGGTAATCGGCTTAATCGTTCCAGGAGTTCTTGTTCTTTGTTCAGCGCTTCCTGTCGCCCTTGCTCAAACTTTCGATGGCTGGCATTAGGCTCAAAGTTTTTGATGTTACCCATAATCAATGGGATGAGCGTAGTGGGTTTCTCGCTCCAACGTGTTCTAGTGATATCGATTTCTCCGGCACATCGCATCCCGTATTTGCTGAGAAAATCACGGATCGCGTCTCGGGCTTCTCGCCCGCCATCAAACGTAACCAGCTCATCCAAAAAGTCATCGTGTTTGACTTGCTGCAAATAATCAATGACTTCCGGATAAGGACGAATCGCATCTGCGACATCGAGCAGCGCCAGACCCATTTCCGAAGTAATATTATGGGGTACAGACTGAGAAAGCGTGTCTGCTGCGTTTTTTTCACCTAGCCACTCGTTCATTTTTTCATTGATCCATGATGAAGCATTCATGGCAGCCATAAAGACAGCCGAACTTTGCGGGTCGAACAGAATCTTCTTCAATTGCTGGATATCTTCCACAATGAAATCAAATAAATCCGTCCCAGATTTCGTCTCGATGTTATGTTTTAACTCTTCGATCGATGTTTGACTTCGTTGAATCAGATCATTAACGATTGTCGGCTCGTTTTCGAATTGTGGGGGAGCACCGGCAGGCGGCATAGCATTACTGCTTTTAACGGGGCTCGCTTCTTTTTTATCATCGGGTAACGATTTTATAAAATCTCCTCGATCTATGATGGTCATAAGTGCGTCTTTCATGAGCGGATCGTGTTGTTCCATGCTATTTAATAAAAATTCTCTGCTGTTAGGCGATGCCAGATGATGTGTGACATCAACAAACAATCTTCCGCCAGCTTTGCGCATGGGTGCAGGAGTCGTTAGCAGGAAAAAAGACAATCCCAGCGGTTTCATGGGATCCGTCATCATTTGTTGATGACCAACAGAGATATAGACGCGATTTTCTTGATCACTCGCTTCAGGGATCGGGTATAACGTCGTGATCGGCCGGCTCTGAACGATATAAAACACGTCATCGGCCAGGCACCATTCGATATCTTGCGGCCGGCCGAAATAAGCTTCAATCTGTCTTCCGATGCGTGCCAGCCGTAAAATTTGTTGTTCGGTAAGGGTTTGGATCTTTTGCTGATCGGGGGCAATCGACCGGGTCTCCGTTCCGCCCTCCTGTCGTCCATAGATCGCCAATGTTTTGGCGGCTATCCTCTTATCGACGATGACCTCATCCTGTACTTTGTAACAATCGGCAGATACCAAACCGGAGACCAGCGCTTCTCCAAGTCCAAAGCTGGCATCGATGGAGAGCAGCTTTCGATTGGATGTCATCGGGTCTGCTGTGAATAGTATCCCTGAAGCCTGCGGGAAAACCATCCTTTGAACGATAACGGATAAATAAACTTGACTGTGGTCAAATCCATTTTGCATCCGGTAGATCACGGCGCGATCCGTGAATAGGGATGCCCAGCATTTACTGATATGCTGCAAGACGGCCTCTGTCCCGATGATATTTAAATAGGTGTCCTGTTGACCGGCAAAGGAGGCATGAGGTAAATCTTCAGCTGTCGCACTGGAACGAACGGCATAAGCATGTTCCTCGCCATACCGAGAGAGATAATGAGTTACGGCTTTCACGACGTCGGCAGGAATCTCTGCGTCCATAATGATTTGCCTGATCTTCCTGCTGACTTCACCAATTCGCTCCCGATCCTCTGCTTTTAGCATGGCTAGCTGTCCCAGCAAATCATGATAGGTTTCGTTTTGTTCGATGGCTTTTTGATATCCCGCGGTTGTAACGCAAAATCCTTCCGGTACGTGTATTCCTTCGATTTTTGCTAATTCCCCTAGATTCATTCCTTTTCCGCCAACGAGCAACAGCTGGTTTTGTTCCATGTCTTGAAAATCGAGAACCAAAGAACGCATTCAACATCTCTCCTAACCATTAAATTGAGAAAAAAAACATTTGACAAGGGTATTTTTAGCGTGGTACAATTAAATTGTAAGATGAGATATTTATACCCTTATACACGAATGTGTCGCATTCCGATTGTATCATCGTGTCTATGTAATTGCAATAATAAAGAACCTGAAATCAGAGGATTCAGGTTCTTTTTTGGGTTTTCGTTATTTATTTGACTGCTCACCGCTTAGTATTCCTTTTTAATTACAAAGAACGAGCCCCGAATGGTTCCGGCTAATTTGGACTTCTGCCTTGCAAACTTAAACTTCCCTTCCAACTCCTGCGGTACCTCCATCCCCTCCGAAAGCTTAAAACCGACAGCCCGCTTCTTAGGATCATCAACCGTATACATGACATTGACCGCGAGGCCATCCTCATAAAAGACGAAAGCCCATTGGATGTTTTCCACTTGAAAACGCGACGTCTCCAAAGGTTTGGCCGCAAACTCAAGATCTCGTTCTTCTTTCAATATCCGGTTCACATAATCCAAAGTCTCCTGGCTATCGCCGGCTGGTACAACCGTAAATTCATGCTTATATTTGTTCATGAAGTAACGCGCCTCATTCGCTCGTAAACCAGCAAGCGCTTCCGCTGCGGGCGAAGACTCCAAACCAACCGTAGATACATTTTTAAAATCAACGATATAAGCCATGCCGCTTCTCCTTTGATCTTATTTATTTCCTTACGACGGGAATCCACAATTCGCCACATACGAAGCCGTCCCGCTCTTCCATCTCCACCGTTGCATTCGGCCCGCCGACATAGGCAAAATCCTTGGCAGACGGCAATACTTGACCAAAGGCAATGCCGGTAAGTTTATGGCCCAGCTCATCCGCGGTTTTCCCTTCCCCTTTTACAACGAGGTATTCGCCTTTAGGAAATTGAATTACCCTAGTAGCTTCTGGTAACGACTCCTCCGTCATGACGCCGGCATAATACATCATCTTGTTATTGACTGCCTCGTTCACGGCAAAAATGTAATCATTAGCAGCTACGGCCTTTAAGGTGTCCAGTCTTCCGTCTTGCTTCACCGACTCCCAAAATTCCGTTTTTTCCTTGTTGATGCCGGCATAATCCGTGTAATCGCTTTTAAGTTCGGTTCCAATACCTAATACGATAAAGCTGTCTTTTTCCTCAAGCGTATAATTCCCCATATTCAAAACCTTCCTTTTTTAAAATTTTTCAAATGATTTGTCTTTTCACTTGATAGGTTTATAATAACCTTAAATCATGTCAAAAAATGATACTGTTTAGGAGAGTCCGATGAAAAAAGTTGAGCGGATTAATACCATCATGCGGTATATCAACAACCGCGCCCACTTTACCATTTCTGAAATTATGCGCGAATTTAACATTTCTCGCTCGACGGCGATTCGAGATATTCGAGAAATCGAAGCCATGGGGATGCCGCTTGTCGCTGAAGTTGGCAGGGATGGGGGTTATTTTGTCATGAACAACTCCGTCCTGCCCACGGTCCGCTTTACCGACACTGAAATCAAAGCCTTGTTTATCGCCTTTATGGCCACTCGAAATCAACAGCTCCCTTATCTAAAGAGTCGCCATTCTTTGGCTGAAAAATTACTCGGCCTCATCTCGGAGAACCAGCAAGACGATCTTGTTCTACTAAATCAAATATTGCTGTTTGAAGGAACCAATCCTCATAATCCCGACTTGCTTGATCTGTCCGACCTGCCCCATCCGATGTTAGAAAAACTCATCCAACTCCTTCTGCTGGACAACTATTTATTGGTTTCCGTCCAGGAAGAGAAGGAAATAAAGTCTTATCCCATTTATCTCCTGCACCTTTATCGTGAAAAAAGCTTATGGTTAATTGAAGGCTTTGACTTAGCGGAAGAAAAGAGACGGATTATTCCTGTCGACAATCTCTCTGACATAAAACGATTCCATACGAAAAAAAGGGTTGGCAAGAAAAAGATCTTAGAGCAGCTGAGTAAGCAGGAAGAGTTCATCAACCTTGTCCTTGATCTTGGTCCAAAGGCGATAGCCCAGTTCAAAAAGTACCATCCCGTAAAGTTTTCCATTGCATATACGAATCCTTACCAAACCACAGCCGTTCTTAAGGCTTTTATCGATGTGAACAAGGTGGAAGAATTGACCGAAATCACAAATTGGCTGCTATTTCTAGGTGGGGATATCAAGGTTAGGGAGATACCTGAACAAGTCGTAGAAGGTTTGAAAGAAAGATTCAGCTTATACTGTCCATAAACAACTATTTTACGGGATCCGGTCCGAATACCGGCGCCAATTTTGATGCAGACAATTGCTCGCTCAGACCGAAATATTCGCAGAAATTCATAATCATCGGATTCCATTTCGCAGGATCAATATAATTGGGGTTACCAGTCACAAGAAGTTCTTCTTCGATATGGATTTTTTCAATTCGAACTTCTATGGCAACCAGCGAGCTTGGTTCTTCAAATGCATGGAGCTTCACAAGCTTGGCTTCCAGCTGCACAGGGCATTCTTTGACGCGCGGAGCCTGAACGATTAGGGATGGAAGTGGTGTTAAGCCAGCGACTCCGAATTTATCCGCCTCATGCCTGTAGCCCCTTTTTGCTTTAGAATCAGGGACTGGGTTGCTCCCCGTCAACAGCGTCAGCCGATCCACAGCAGGAATCAAGTCAACCGACGGAAGACTAAGTACGCACTCCCGTTCACGGATCAAATTTTGAACCGTCTTCGATTTTCTGCTCATACCCAGCATACACGATTGGTTGAGCCACCAGGCTGACGACATCGGAGACAGGTTGGACGTACCGTCTTCGTTCATTGTGCTGATGAGCACAACCGAAGTCCCGAAGTAAAGGATTTTGGGTTCAATTACTTTATGCATAACAGATTCACTCTCCTCGATAATAAGCTTCTAGGGTAATGTATCACAAATTTAGAGATGTTCTGGGGAATATCGAGTAAGAGCACAAGATACTGAAATTATGGATACACCGCAGATACGAATGCAAAACTTCTGACTTAAAAACCGCTTTAACAACCATTTATAAGTTATTAGAAAGCTGTGAACATGACTTGTACCCTTAATCCGATACTGGACTTTAGTCGAGGTCTGTTACCTGCCGTGGTCTGTTCCGAATCGCGGAGATATTCGTTACAATATAGCGAAGACGTTTAGAGGAGCGATTGATCATGAATTACGAGCATAAAGTACAGAGGGAGATAGCCGACTGGGAACGCCAGATGTTCAAACCGCCGGGTTGGCTGGAAAAAACATCGAAAACCATTGGCAGCCGGATTAATCATTGGATTCCCCCGAAGGTGCACACCATCATCACGACCACCATACGATCGATCGTGCGTACGGCACTGTTCGGTGCGGAATATACGCCTAGCCGGTCGGTCCAGCGTACTCTGGAACTGGAAGCTGCCGATCAAGAAGCGAAAGAGTTGTTTGCTCTGTACCAAAAAATCGCGGTTGCCGAAGGAGCGGGTACCGGAGCCGGCGGCATCATGTTCAGCATGGTAGACTTTCCGGCTTTAATCGCGATCAAAATGAAATTTTTGTTCGAGCTGGCGCATGTTTACGGTTATGACACCAAACACTTCTCCGAGCGGGTATTCATCCTCAAGGTATTTCAAATGACGTTTTCGGGGCCCGAAAACCGTGCCAGACTGCTCGATTCCGTCAAGCGTTGGCATATTGAAAAGGAACAATGGCGCTCCGATACCGAATATGCCCGGAATATGGACTGGGAAACCTTTCAGATCGAGTATCGAGATGCCATGGATTTCCGGAAAATGCTGCAGATGGTGCCCGGGATCGGCGCTTTCGCAGGCGCATGGGCGAATTACACCATACTTGAGGAGCTGCGCCAATTCGCCATGAACGCTTACCGCGTGCGCAGATTGCACGATTTCGAGGGATTGGGTTAACCCTATCCTATACATCTTAGAAACATGAACGAAGCATACCAAAAAGCAGCTCATCCATAGGATAAGCTGCTTTTTGGTATGTTTCCATTGTCATTACCACGCGCATATTTCCATTTCCGAAATGGCGAACCCCATCCCGAAATTCCGCTACTACTAAATTTTGGAAAACGGAATTATAATCTTTTTGTCATCGCATGGATTGACACTTACAGTCAGCCAACTATCAGCCAAAATAAAGGAGGGATGCCGTTTCAGTCCCAATTGCGAAGTTGTTTTAATCCTAAGTTCAAAGGAGGAATTTTGATGATGCAGAAGGGAATGCGTTACCTGTTGGTTCTGTCGCTGCTGCTGACCAGTTGGTCCGTTTTCGGTACGAGAGCCGAAGCTGCGGACTATACACAGGGCGTTGAATTATCCGGCGGCGCAGCCACCGTATGGTTCAAATCCGCCGTCAACACTAGCTGGGTCGATGTCCATTATCGAGTGAACGGCGGCGAACAGCAAAATTTCAGAATGTCTTACCATGCCGGAAAATCCCGATATGAGCAGGCCATCACAGGCATTGCCGCCGGCCACGTGATTACGTATTCGTTTACTTACAATAACGGGATCCCTGCCTATGACACCGGTGTATTTTCTCACACTGCCGGTTCCACGCCGCCTCCCTCTTCTTCCGGCTCCATATATGACATTCTTCCATCCACTATCCCCATGCCGCCAAACGGTGCCGTCTCGGTCAAGATCTTGAACGGGACCCATGGCGCTTATACCGACCAGCAAATATACTGGGGCGTTCTCGGCATCAATCCCGTCAACAACCAGTGGAGCTATTTGGACCTTAACGGCAATCTGATCCCGATCTCCAGCGCCTTGAATGATGCGCCAGGACATTTAACCAAGAACGGCATCAACTACGCCAACATTTATCATAAGGTCAGCGATGCTTCTTGGGTCACATTGCCCCAGATCACATCGGGCCGAATGTTCCTTAGCGTCGGCACTCCTCTGTACTTGAAGACCTTTAACGATGGATTCGCCGGCCCCGATCTGAACAATCCGACCGACCCAAACCGCGATATTTATTTTGATTTCGTTGAATTCACGATTGACGCCGCCGGCTACCACGGCAATACGACACGCGTCGGATGGATTCGGGTTCCCCCTTCAGCATCGTCTGGTCAATAAATCCGGCTCCTTCGACCAGACTGTAGGCGAGCTGGAATCCGAAACCCGAAACGGTATCTTCGCCAAATTCCAGGCGGAAGTTCCTGCCGCCTTCATATCGTTGGCCACGATTCAAGCACCGTATCGCATTGTCGCGCCGATTCACGGTTCTTTTGCCCAGGGTGGCGCGAATGGCAACTATTTCGGCGGGTACGCTCCATACAGCACGCAGGATATTTTCCGGTGCGACGGCGCTTTAACGGATGCGGCAACTTGTGCCGCCATTCAACGTCATGTATACACGGCCAACGACTGGAATGACGTTTCGAATTACTATCAAGCCGCCCCGGCCAATTATTACGCAAAATTCTGGCACGACCACAGCATTAACCGCTTGGCCTACGGTTTTCCGTATGACGATGTCAACGGCCAGGCCGCTTACCTTGAAGTTGGCGACCCGAAAGGCCTGATCATCCGTATCGGGTGGTAAATCTCCCATGATACCTGAGTGACTGATATTGCAAATTGTCTACTCGCTTTATTTATCATCTTTAGCCCAAAAAAGCCGCGATTTTGGCGGCTTTTCATGCGTTTTAGGGGGCCTCATAGTTTTTTAACGGCATACCTACATACTCGCGGAAGGAGGCGATCCGCTCTCCCTCGAACTCGAATACGATGGCAAGCTCATTACTAAAAGACCGGCCATTCAACAAACCTTCTGAGCGAAATACCACCATCCCGTGATCCGCATTCTCAATCAAGACGAGCGGAATCAGCTGCATCTGAAATACGGAGCGCTCGAACCTGACCAATTCCTCGAACCGCTCTTTGCCTTGCTGCTTGTGATCCCACCCATCTAGCGGGAGCGGAACAAAGAAATGAAAACCATCTGTAACCTTATCAAGAAAATCCGCTGTATGCCCTGTTTCTAATGCCTGCTTAAAAGCTTCAAAACTTTCAGTTGTTCGGGTTGATACGGATTCTACAGATTTTTTCATGTAGGCTTCCTCCTTATGGTTTAAATGACAGCTCCATTCATGGAGCTGTCGATCATTCGCCTTTGTTTACGCTTTCCAAGCTTTGATTAGCGCGTCTGAACCTTTAGCTGGCTTGATATCGTTCCGAGGTGAATGGCTTCGTGAAGCAGCGCGAAGTTGAACAGCTCCCCAGCCGTACTGAATTGGAACGGTCCCATGACGTACGGAGTTGAAAGCTTCTCGTCCAGCATATCCGAATTCAGCACAGATAGGCGTGAAAGCTGAGCTGTTAACATCTCGACCAGCTCTTTTTTCGATGGAGGAGCCACCTTCCATTCCGAGGGCTTGGTCCCGGAGTTAAACAGTAAAGCATACGAGTCCGGTATGGCTGATGGGGAACCAAAGCTCAGGGTAGTATACGTATCCATCCAATAAATGATATGGCCGACATTCCAACGGATGGTGTTGTTAAATCCTGAAGTTTGTATGTCGAACCGCTCCTCCGGTATAGCCTGCACCTGCTGCAGCACCACTTGACGTCCAATCTTCGCCGTATTGATTATCGCTTCGGACATGTTCATTTCCTCCTTTGTCATAAAAAACGTTTGTTATGCTCCCAAGTATAGGTCGCACGGAACGTTACATCAATGCAGTGGACATTACCGGAACGTTAAGTATAAGTTAACGATAATGAATTGACAGATCAGGAAGATAACGCCACAATATTCGTGAAACATCCATTCAAGGATGCAAGGGAAGGCAAGGTGTGCAGGATGGAGTTAAAACAACTGCAATATTTTATGGCTATATGCGAAGAGCTTCACTTCTCGAGAGCAGCAGAAAAAATGGGAGTCAGTGCTCCCAACGTAAGCCAACAGATCAGGAGATTGGAAGAGGAATTAGGGGTTCTGTTGTTTGATCGCGTGGGAAAAACCATTATTCTTACGGACGCTGGAGCTATTCTTCATGAACATGCTGCCGCCGTGTTCGGGCATCTGCAGCAAGCGGGCGATGCCATTGCCGATCTGAAGCAGATGCAAGGTGGATCGCTATCGATTGGGGTCTTGCCCGGTGACGCGGATCTCATGTTTAATGCCTTGCTGCTGGATTTCCATCAGACCTATCCCACCATCTCGCTGTCCCTTCTGGAAACCATGAAGGTAACGGAACAAGTTTTGGACCGAAGCATCGATATCGGCGTAACCATCGGACCCGTTATCGATGAACGTCTCACTTCAATTCCCCTGTTTCACGAGGAATTCTCATTGGCTGTGCATAGGGACGATCCTCTTGCCGGGGAGAACTTCATCCCCTTGAACAGGCTGCGCTCCATGAATATGGTCATGTTTCCACCCGATCATCAATGCCGCAAGCTGATCGACCGCTTCTGCATGGACAACGGCTTTGCAGTGCAGCCTCATATGGTGACAACAACATTATCCTCCCTCCTCCAGATGGTACAGAGCGGAGTTGGCGCGTGCGTTCTGCCGCGACTTTTACTGGATAATCTTCGGAATACAGAAATCAAAGTCGTGCATCTAAGGAATCCTACGCCTTCTCAGGACATTTGTCTGATCTACCGCAGCGACAGATTTATGGGATATGCCATGCGCACATTCATCAAAAATTTGAGGGCTTACATCGAGGCAGCCATCCGTCATTCGAAGTCTTCATAGATAGGGATCTTTCCGTTTTCAGTTGTTCATATGCTGGATAAGAAATCAAAAAGCCTGAGTTATCAGGCTTTTCTTAACGAATAAATACAGCATTTTTGTGTCAAATGCTGCCCCTAAAATTAAACTCACTAACTTTTTCAAATTATTTGCTGAGCAATCTCCCATACATGCCCTGCCGGATCTGTGAAGGCAGCGGTTCGGACACCCCATGGCCGATCCATTGGACCGTTAAGCAGGGTAACGCCGCGTGTTTTCAATTCGCTGCATACTGCATCTACATCATCCAACCGGATAGTAAACTGGAACCGAGATCCGGATTCTCGGCTCGCGACTGTTCCAGGATGGATCAGACCGTGGGCTTCGGAGATATTCAGGAGGTTAATGCTCATATTTCCGAAATTGAACACCGCAGAAACATCGTCCTCATAAACAGCGGAAAAACCAAAGACTTCTTGATAGAACACCTTCACATTGTGCAAATCCTCCACAAACAATGTAATTACATCAACATTCAACGACCCTAAAGACCTCATACATACACCCCTTCACACTCAAATCAACTCATATTCATCATAATAGAATTAAGGAATTGATATTTCTTTTTATTTGCTATGTCATTCCTATGAATATCTCATTGTTTCTTCATATCATATAAATTTCACTTGCGGCATTTTGTTAAGTTGCTCTTTTATAACGCGAGCTATGGTTTGGACTCCGATTACGATGTGCTCCTCCTCTACCTGCGAAACGCTTAAGCGAATCACCGAATCCTGGGCAAACTCGGGAAGATACATTTTTCGGGCATCGTCTACGTATACGTTTTCCTTCTTCAAATCCTCAATCAACATCCCGGCCTTAAGCAGACCAGGTAACCGGATCGTTGAATAGAATCCCGATTGAGAAACCGAATATGCGGCGCTTGACGGCAGCTTCTCTTGATAAGCCTTTTGCAATAAGGCCGCTTTCCTGCTGTAGACGGATCTCATGCGCTGGATATGAGCCTTGAACATGCCGCTCTTCAAGTAAATTTCCAAAGCCCCTTGCATAAGGACCGGGGTATGGAGATCGGTAGCGAATTTGGCGCTAAGGAATGATTCACGCAGGAAGTTCGGAATAACAGCAAGCCCCAATCTTAAGCCGGGCAGCATTACTTTGGAAAAGCTTTTGATATATATGACCCTTCCGGATGGATCGTAAGCAAACATCGGATCCTGGTTCTTGTCAGGATCGAGATCGCCTAGATAATCGTCCTCGATAATGTAAACGTCGTATTTTTGGGCCAGCTCCACGATTTTTCGTCGTTCCTTATTGGAATAGCTGCAGCCTGTCGGGTTATGAAACCTGGTCACGGTGTAGAAACATTTAATGTCGTTGCATTTGAACAGATGCTCCAGCCGTTCCATGTCGATTCCTCTCTCCGTTATTTCGATTCCGTAAGTCGTGGCCTGCTGAACCTTGATCGACTCGATCATACTGACATGAGTAGGCTGTTCTACGCAGATATTTTTTTTGCCATTAGGAAAGGGAAGCGAAATCAATAGATGAATCGCTTGCTGTGACCCGGATACCACGCAGATTCGGTCAGGAACCGTAAACACTTGCAGTTCTCGCAGATGCCGGGCCAGCTCCTCTCTTAACGAAGGCAGCCCTTGGATCTCCGAATAGGTAAACATCTCCTCTTTATAACCTTCGATAGCTTGATTGATGCAGTGCTGAAAGTCCCGGTAAGGCATGGCATTCTTGTCGGGGCCAGCTGACAGAAAATCTATGACTCCCGTGTTAGCTGAACCTGAATGTCCGAAAGGCACCCGCTCTACAACATAGTAACCGCTTTTCGAGACGGAATAGATTTTATGTTTTTTTTCCAATTCTGAATATGCTTTGATGATGGTATTCACACTGCAGTCGAACTGCTTGGCTAACGCCCGTATGGATGGCAGCCTCTTCCCGGGTTTCAACCCTCCATTATCGATTTGCTGCTCGATGCTCTTCATGACCTCGGCATAGATCATATGGCCTCCTCTTCCTCTCCTCAATCTGTATAGGTACAAACGTTAAATAATCAGATTTACTTGCGGCACCTGTAACCATAGACTAATAGTATCAAAATGCATTTGATATGGGGAATTTGTTCTGTTCGATGGCCATCGAGACCATTCCCGAAATAAGATGTTCTAGGAGTGATGCAGCCATGTTACAGATGAATAAGAAAAACCGCCTATCCGCTTTTATCTTTATATTTCTTGCAGTCGTTTGCTTGTTCGCATACTCGCCAAGTGCCGATGCAAAGCCAAGCTCCCATGGGCTTGAACTGGAACAAATCTTCCGGAAGTCCCACGCGACACTGGTCCTCAAGAATTTGAAGACCGATCAAGTATACACATTCAATTCTGAAAGAAGTAAACAGCGGTTTACTCCGGAATCCAGCTTTAAAGTGGCAAATGCCCTCATCGGTTTGGAAGTCAAGTCTGTTGCTGACGAATACGAAGTCAAAAGATGGGACGGTATCGTAAGAGAGTTTCCGGTTTGGAATCGGGATCACTCACTCGCTTCGGCTATGAGGGAATCAGCGATTTGGTATTACCAGGCGATGGCTCGCGATATCGGCCAAGAGCTGATGCAGAAATACGTGAATCGAATCCATTATGGTAATCGCGACATAACCGGAGGCATCGATACATTCTGGCTGAACAGCAGTTTGAAGATCTCTGCCGTAGAACAAGCGGAATTTATCGAAAAGCTCGTTGAAGAGAATTTGCCCTTTCAGAAGAAAACGATGAAAACGGTCAAGCGGATGATGATCGACGATGAACAGGATGAATATACAATTCATGGAAAAACCGGTTCGAGGCTGTCCGATATGGGGCTTGGCTGGTATGTCGGATATATCGAAACGGAGAAAGAGACCTGGGTGTTCGCAACGAATGCAGCCGGCAGCGGTACATTCGCAAAGCAATTAACGCTGACAACATTGGAGAAGATGAAGATCTTGAATAATTAATAAAGAATTTGCGTCACATCTGATTGATTACCTTACAACTTTAGAGATACAGAATAAAGATTGGAGATTCATGCCACCGGACATAATATGGTAATAGGGTCCTGACGAATAGATCGTCAGGACCCTGTATTTGTTTTAAGATTTCGAGCAGTATGACAAGATCATTGCTCAGCCTTCTATGGCTGAGCAATGAATGCTTGGACGGCAGCGGCCAATCCATGTAAATCATCGATTAGCGGGGAGTGCCCTGCATCCAAGGATACATACTGAACTGGCTTTCCATGACTTGCAAAGTCTTCTTTGATTTCTTCCGTCATCTGCTGCGTGGTAATCAAATCCTTAACGCCCCAAATGACGAGGACCGGACATTGAATACGCTCCAACTCTCCTGTTCCATCCGCGAGTCCGTTGGATACGGAACTGATATTGAATCGGTTTGCGGCATCGGCAGCATCCACCATGTTACGCTGCTTCATGCAGGCATCGATGTACTTCACACGGGTGGCAGCATCAGACTCACGTTCATGAAACAAAAGGTAGTCCATCGCCTGAGCAAAGTAAGCCCGGTCCTGCCTCTGATTTGCTTGAAACGTCATGGCAAGTCCTGGGTCCTTGACTATTTCCTCTTTAGTCTTCAGACGATCTCCATCGGAATTCACGGCTGCATATCCTCTAGTCGAGATAGAGGCAAGCAGAATCAACTTTCTTACGCGATCTGGATAATCTGCCGCAAACTGCATGGCGATGCCTCCACCATTCGACCAGCCCATAACCATAACATGGCGCAGACCAAGCTGTTCTACGAATTGATGCAGATCCGAGGAAAAGTCTTTCATGTCACCAATGGGATTCTGATAGCTGGACTCGCCGTAACCACGCAAGTCTACAGCGATGAAGCGTTGGGTCATATCGGCATGCGTCAACAAGGGTTCCCACAGCTCCGAAGAAGCCATATTCCCGTGAATCAACAGCATGCAGGGTTCCGTACCTGTTCTTTCTCTATAACTCAGCGTTTCTCCATTAGGTAACAAAGCAGTTTTCACTTCAAGTGTCATGATGCCATCCCCTCCTTACAAATCCCCTAGTTTATTCACGAATTTAACCGATAAAATGACGCTTGCCACACCCAATACGCTGAAAATGGCATATAAAAAGTCAGGATGCAGCGTAATCCGCAGCAATCCGAGAAAATTAGGGAACTGCATCAGGAAGACGGCGCAAATGACCGTAGGGATGACAGCTCTTTTCCATATCCCGAACCAAAATAGCGGAATCAATGAGGCAAGCGCGACAACGATGGAGTGTAAGGTCATTCGGATCGCATAATTCGCCAGGTCAGTTGCCGTCGGCGTTCCCGGGATGACATCCATCACTTGGTTGAGCGCATAAGTCGTAACACCGCCAAGTACGAAGGACACCAGCGTACCGAAGAAAACCGCCAACACAATGAACAGCACCTTGGCCATCACGAGCCTTTTTCGGCTGAGCGGATATCCGTATGAAAGAGCCATCGTCTTATTCTTATATTCTTCAATGAATACATGATTGATCAGGGACGCTCCGAACAATATAAACCCCATCTGAATGGGTATCATCAGTTCCAGAGCGGCAGCATAACTTTCTCCAAAACGAATCATCGGCATATCGGCAAAAACGACCTTGAGAAAAAATACCGGCAAGAACATAAGAATGATCCAATACGTAATCGCTTCACCGATCACTTTCTTACGATCCAGCTTCTTCCATTCCAGCTCGATTAATTTCAACATATTGGATTCATTCCTTTCCCTGAATTTGATGATAGAAATAGTCTTCCAATGTACTGTTATATTTTTGGATCTCCTCGATTTCAATTTCATGCGCAATCAGCAGTTTGGTAATTTGACTGGTCGATACGTCCTTATCATAGACTCGGATTCGCTGATCTTGTACGATTTTGATATTGGATATACGAAGCTCATGCTCAAGTAAAAAGGCGGCTTTCTGCACATTCGAGGTCATAAGTTCAATATAATCGGTACGCTGCTTTCGAATATCGGACAACGTGACTTCGTCGACCAATTGACCGCGTTGAATGACGCCGATCCTATCGGCAACCTGCTCAATTTCCCCTAAGATATGGCTGGACAGGACAAATGTAATCCCATATTCCTGGTTCAGTGTTCGGATCAAATCCCTCATGTTTTTAATGCCGATCGGATCCAGTCCGTTCGTGGGTTCATCCAGCACGATCAATTCCGGCTTGGTGATGGCGGCCCTGGCGATGCCAAGACGCTGCTTCATGCCGAGCGAGAAATCCTTCACTTTTTTATCTTCGATTCCTTCCAATTGGACCAGGTCCAGGGCTTGATGTATAGCTCTCTTATCATAATAGCCCAAGTATTCGCAATGAATTTGGAGATTCTCCATGGCCGTCATGTGCTCGAAGAATATCGGGTATTCAATAATGCTCCCGACCCGCTTGAGGCCTTCTTTGGAGGTTTCTGAAAAATTCTTGCCAAACAGCATGATCGCGCCGGAGGTCGGAAGAATGAGTCCCGTCAGCATTTTCATGATGGTTGTTTTACCCGCGCCGTTTGGACCCAGCAAGCCATAAATCTCATCCTTTCTCACATTGAGATTGACACGCGATACAATGGACATCCCTTTTATGGTTTTGCTCAGATCCGAAGTTTGAATAACGTAATTCACGAAGACCACCACCGTGTTCACAATTTGATTTCCTTTGTTATCTTTATCATAGACCTGAAAATGGACTTATTCCTTTCCCGTTCCTTACATGTTTCTTAAGAATGAATCGAAACGTGCGGCTGAAATAAAAAAGAGACGTTGAACAAGAGGACAACATCTCATGGATTAAGATTAGTAGGTTAATTGCTTAAATTTGCATGTGAAAATGGTCTTTTTGTCAGCCTCCGAGCTGCTTAGACTGATTCGTCCGTTCATTTCTTCCGTTAGGCGCTTGGAGATACTGAGTCCCAGCCCGCTTCCTTGAAATTGCGGGTTCCGGGCATCGTCCAGGGTATAGAGCCTTTCGAATACGCGTTCGTGATGAACCTCAGCGATCCCTTTGCCACGGTCCCACACGTCTACGGCCACGTATTCTCCTTCTTCCCGAACCGTCACCCCGAACACGCCTCCGTCGCTTCCATAGCGGATGGAATTCGATATGAGGTTGCTCAATATTCGATGCAGCGCATCCTTGTTGCCAAGGAAATAAAAGGGCAGCTCCGGAATGTCGATCTCAACTCGAAGATTTCTCGAAGCCAGCAGGTCGTAAAACTCAAGAACACTGTTCCGGCAAACCTCGCTCAATGATATTTTGCTAAGCGGAATATCATAATCCTCCGACTCGATTTTGACAAGGTCGAAGAATTGATTAAGCAAGGCGATCAGACTGTTTACTTTTTCATTCAAACGTTGAATGACTTGCTCCTCGTCTTGCGCGGTCAACGTATTCTTCTGATTCAGTTTTTCCGTGTAGCCGAGAATGACCGTCAGCGGCGTCTTCAAATCATGGGACATGTTTGAGATCATTTTCTTTTGGCTGTCCTTCGTTCTGGCATAATCCGCAAATACCTTCTGTTTGTTATCCAGCAGACGGTTAATCTGTGTGAGCAGCTGCCTGACGGCATCGTCGCCCGTGGGCACCAACACTTTCTCTGCTGTGTCCTGGTCCAGAATATCGGAGATTTTATTCGCTGTCTCGAGGATGCTTTGATTTTGTTTCTTCTTTGAAACAAATAGCCATGCGATGATTGCAACCAATAGCGCAATGATGACGGATAAAAGAAGGACCATGTGCTAATCCCCCATTTTATATCCGATTCCCCAAATCGTCCGAATGTATTGCGGACCTGACGGATCCTCTTCGATTTTTTCCCGGAGTCTCCGAATATGTACATTAATCACGTTCTCATTCCCATAATAATCTTCTTCCCAAATGAGCTGATAGATTTGCTCCTTGGTGAATACCCTGCTGTGATTGGTTAGGAGCAGCTTCAAAATATGGAATTCCTTCGCGGTGAGCGGCACGCTTTTCCCTTTGACTTTTACGGAGAACGAATGCAAGTCCAGGACGAGATCCTTAAATGCAATGACGGGGGGTTCGGCAGGTTTGCTTTCCGTTTCCGCGTATAACGTTGCCCTCCGAATGGCAGCTTGAACCCTGGCTGTTAATTCGATCATGGAGAAAGGCTTGCTTATATAATCATCCGCGCCAAACCCAAGGCCCATGGCCTTGTCGAGGTCGCTGCCTTTCGCAGAAATAATTAAAACAGGAACTTTGCTGGTCTCTCGAATATGTTTGAGCAGCTCCATGCCGTTTACCTTAGGGAGCATCAAATCGAGCAAGATCAGATCGAACTTCTCTTTTTGAAAAAGCGCGAGTGCTTCCTCGCCGTCGCGTGCAGATGCAACGCTGTAATGATCCTGTTTCAGCTGGCTTTCAATCAACTGATTGATGTCGTTGTCGTCTTCAACGAGCAGAATGCGTTTTTGCATATCCTATGTCCTCCTGAGCATGCTCTGATCCATTCCACGGTTCCGATCCGGAACAGTAGTTTTTTCGATTTTAACACAAATTGGCATAATCTAGTGATCAATATGGATGAGGCAATTACAGAAAAATCTTTCGCAGCAATCGGGTGCGGCTTCATCGGTGAAACAAAAAAATCCGCGGATTCCGCGGATTAATAATGCATGTACGTTGATAAATCGCCGCTGTTTTTGTTATCTCCACCAAACGACAGCATGATCAGGCTCCGTTGAATATTCCGATGGAGCTATTACTAACGACTCCCCAATTAGAGGAGTAAGTATGTGCACGTGCTTTTGTTTAGCAGCCGTAGTCACGCGTTCGATTGGTTCATTCCAGTCATGCAAGGCCAACGTGAACCCTGCCCAATGGATCGGAATCAACAATTGCCCTTTCACGTCCAGATGAGCCTGCACCGTCTCTTCAGGCATCATATGAATGTTCGCCCAACGCTTGTCATATTGACCGCATTCCATGAGCGTCACATCAAATGGTCCGTATTTTTCACCGATCTCTTGAAAATGAGGACCATACCCGCTATCCCCGCTGAAATACACTCGGCTCTTGTTGCTGATAATGACCCAAGACGACCACAAGGTCGAATCGCGGTCAAACAGGCTTCGCCCTGAAAAGTGTCTCGCTGGCGTGCAGATGAGTTGTAGACCGTCCAACCCGGATGCATCCCACCAATTATGTTCGGTAATACTCGATTTTGGGATCCCCCAGCGCTCCAAGTGACCACCAAGGCCAAGCGGCACATAAAAATGCTTAACCTTCTTCTTTAGCTTCTGGATGGAACTGAAATCCAGATGATCATAATGATCATGAGACAAAACGACGGCGTCAATGGGAGGAAGCTTGTCCAGATCAATAGGAATATCCCTGCTATAACGTTGATTCCCAAAAACAGGGATTGGGGATGGCGACGTTCCTAACATAGGGTCGAACAGCAGCGTTTTCCCCTCGATTTCCAGCATGAATGCCGAATGTCCAAACCACGTCACACGTGTTAGGGCTTGTTGTTGTATACTTGCGGGATCTACTCGCTTAATCGGTAATGGAGAAGTCGGCTTCCGATTGGGATTACGTTTCATGTAATCGCGTAATAGTGACTTGAAGTCCGCTGCTCCCATCCTCATGGAGGTATGGATTGGATTCACAAAACGTTTGCGGTCAAAATTCGGGAGATTGCGAAATTCGTTTCGTTTCTCCCTAGATACTCTTTGGCCGAATGGCAGATAATATCTCAGAAACAATGCAATGGATAAAATTAAAGCTGCGCATATCAGGAAAATGGTCATAAGGTTCTACCTCGATTTGTCCAATCCGGTGTAAGAAAAGAATCGGATTACATTAATTTTAATGCTACTTCTTACGTTTAAGCTTTCACTGCATCCCAGCTCATAACTATAGCTGCTTCCAATTCCCGATTACCCAATCGGGCTCCGTTCTTCAGATGTGATTTCGCCAATTCGGCTACGGGTAAGATCGAATATACGATCAACATATCCACATCTTCCGCTTTCAATATGTTCTGCTTCTTTCCCGTTTCAAACATCTCGAAAATAGGCTGGAATAGGCTTGCGGTATCGTCCAAACACCATTTCTGGGGTAATGGAGAAGCCTTGATTTGCTCTAAAAATAAAAAATAGTCTTTGTGCGTATGTATAAACTCAACATACTTGCGGATGATCGATTCAAAGCGTTCTTTAACGGATCGCGTATCATCGAATCCCTGTAACATGCTCTTACTCATTTTGCCCTTCACTTTTAAGTAAGTTTTAAGCAGCAGATCCTCCTTATTCTCATGATAAATATAGATCGTTGCAGCCGATACATTAGCTTTTTTAGCTATTTTGGAAATCGACGTTTCCGCAAAACCAATCTCATTCACTAATTGAATTGTTGCATCAAAAATGGCTTCCACTTTGTTATCATCTCTATGTCTCATGAAACTATAATAAACGATCATTTATTTATAATCAAGAAACCAGGTCAACAGTATTCTAAACGCTAAGAAAACCGGGTCGGGAACCCTCCCGAAACCCGGTTTTGTATAAGTTAGTCTGCCTGCTTCCTGAGCGCATTTTCTTTTGTCATGATGGTCTGTTCATATCTTGCGATTTTATCGTTCAGACGCGTCAGTGTGTTTGTCATTTCTTCGATCTTCTCCCCAAGTCGATTACGCTGTTCCATCAACAATCCCTTTCGCGTTTCGAGTGTGTCGTCCCCTTGTTGAAAAAGCGAAACATACTCGATCAGCACCTCGACCGGAAGCCCCGCGCTTTGACGCATGCATTTAACAAAATCGACCCACTTGATGTCTTCCACCGTGTAATCCCTGATACCGTTTTTGTTCCGGTTTACAGGAGGAATCAACCCAATGCGCTCATAATAGCGCAGGGTATCCTGGGAAAGCCCGAACCTTTCGCTGATTTCTTTAATCGTCACCGCCATGTCTTGATTCACCTACTTTTAGTTCAATACCTTTTCCTGAATTAGTCAGTTGTTAAAGCTATAAGGCACCCACAACCCGGTGAGGTATGTACGGCTCTTCCAGGGAAGCCATCTCCTCCGGCGTGAGTTTGACCGTAAGCGCGGCTGCGGCATCCTCCAGGTGAGATATTTTGGTCGCGCCGACAATGGGAGCCGTGATCGGTTCTTTCTGCAGCAGCCAGGCGAGCGCAACTTGAACACGGGGAATGCCACGCTCTTCCGCAATGCCTGCAAGCCGTTCCACAATGGCCCGATCGGCATCCGCCGTGGCATCATACTTGGCTTTCTGAGTCATGTCGGTTTCGGAGCGATGCGTCGTCTCTGACCAATCGCGCGTCAATCGTCCCGATGCGAGAGGGCTGTACGGGATCACGCCGATTTTTTCGGATTTGCACAGCGGCAGCATTTCGCGCTCTTCTTCGCGGTAAATGAGGTTGTAATGGTTCTGCATCGAAACGAAACGGGTCCAGCCATTCTTTTCAGCGGTATGCTGGGCCTTGAGAAACTGCCATGCATACATGGCTGAAGCTCCGATGTAGCGAACCTTTCCGGCTTTCACCACATCATGAAGCGCCTCCATCGTTTCTTCGATAGGCGTATCATAATCCCATCGATGAATCTGGTACAGATCAACATAATCGGTACCCAGCCGCTTGAGGCTCTTGTCGATTTCGCTCATGATTGCCTTCCGGGACAGCCCCATCCCATTGGGTCCCTCGTGCATACGGAAATGAACCTTTGTCGCCAGGACGATTTCGTCGCGATTCGCATATTCTTTCAAGGCGCGGCCGACAATTTCCTCGCTTGTACCGTCCGAGTAGACATTCGCCGTATCAAAGAAATTGATGCCAAGCTCCAGTGCCTTTTTAATAATAGGACGGCTGCTCTCTTCATTCAACACCCATTGATGCATCCAGCGCTCGGCTACGCCAAATCCCATGCATCCAAGACAGATCCGGGATACGTCGAGACCGGTGTTCCCTAGTTTCACATACTCCATAATTATCCCTCCTCTGACTTAAGTCTATCACTTGGAGTTAACTCTAAGTCAATACGCAATAAACGCTCATGATGCTCCCCTTGACTCTAAACCACATAAACAAAAGAAACACCGTATTAATCACGGAGTTTCCTTTGCATGATTGTGTATTGCTAGCTTACGAATCGCTTTGAACCGTAGATAACGAAACGAGGACAGGACTGGCAAAATCCGAAGCCTCCTCGCCTTTTGGATTGTGAAGACGGCCCCCTACGTCAGAAACATGCGGACATTTAAAAGGTGAAGAATCAACGAAAAGAAGCTCCGCCTTTTTCACAAGGAGAGCTTCTTACGGGTTAGTCTGCAACGTCGGGTTCGCGTTAGAAAGAGATGGATTTTTCGTTTTTATCCTGACCTTGCCATAGCATAACCGGGATCAGAAGCAGGGCGAGTATGCTCCCGGCAAATGAAAGTGTGGCATAACTGGAATGAGCAACCACCATACCTGAAAGGGCACCACCTGATGCCCCCGCAAGGGCAATCAATACGTCAACAGACCCTTGCACTTTCGCACGGTTTGTTGAGGTTGTTGCATCTACGATCAATGCCGTTCCGCTGATCAAGCCAAAATTCCATCCCAACCCTAGAAGAGATAGGGCGACAATCAATACGGTCATGGAATCAGCCGGTGCTATGGCGGCAATGACCCCTGCAAGCAGTAGCGTAACTCCAGAAGCCATAGCCATTGCCTTACGTCCGATTTTATCGACCAGGATACCGGTAATCAGGGATGGAAGATACATCGATCCGATATGAAAACCAATGACAAGACCCACTTCGCTTAGTCCATGACCATGATGTCTCATATGTACGGGCGTCATAGTCATAATTGCTACCATGATAATTTGCGTTAAGATCATAACCACAGCGCCGATTGCGATTCCACGCTTTCCTGATCCTGCAGTACCCATTTCTTTTGCCGAAGCGGCATGCTTATCCGATTTTCCCTGCAGTGCTATAGCATTTGCTACCAACAAAGGATCGGGACGTAGAAAAATTAGCAAAACGATGCCCGCAAGGATATATGCTGCAGCTGCCAATAAAAAGGGCCCGGCCAAACTCGGTATCCCCACCGACAGGGCGAAATCGCCAGTGACATTCACTAGATTCGGGCCTGCTACTGCACCAAAGGTAGTGAATACCATGGCCGTACTAGCTGCGGTTGCTCGTTGCTTAGAGTTAGCCAGGTCCGTCCCGGCATAACGTGCCTGCAAATTCGTTGCGGTGCCTGCGCCATATATCAATAATGAGATTAAGAGCAGAGTCAGGCTATTCAACATGGCTGCTAATACGACTCCAATCGCTCCTATGCCTCCCGTCAGAAAACCGAGTCCCAATCCCAAACTGCGTCCATATCGTTGGGAAAGACGGCCAACCAGCAAGGCCGCACCAGCTGAGCCTAACGTAAACAGTGCCGTTGGTATACCCGTAAAGTTGTCGGTTCCCAGCATATCCTGAGCCAAAAGCGCCCCTACGGTAATGCCTGCCGCAAGACCAGCGCCCCCGAAAATTTGTGAAACAACAACGATGTTTAGTGTCCGCCGGTACAATTTACGTTGTTTTTCGGGTGAATCCACATAGCCTTGCAGCGAAGCCGGCAGCTTCGTCATGTCTTTTTTCGAATACATTCAAATGACATCCTTCCGTAGAAATGCGATATGAAGTTGCCCCTCTGATTACCTTGAATCGAGGCCGGTTCCACAGACCTTAAGCTTTCCAATTCGTCGTCGTATACCTTCATGATTGAGTGAATTGATAAATTGAAGGAAGCTTGTTTCACGAAATGGCCTGCTCTTCGCTGTTTCGCTTATTCGTAAATGCTTCCCAGTCCTGAACCCTCTTGCTTAAGCGAGCCGCATCGATTCCTTTGGACTTTAGTATCTCGATGGCTTTGACAGACATTAAACAGTGAGGACCTCGGCAATAGGCTACGACTTTGGCCTTCTCAGGCAATACATGTAGCTGTTCGGCCAGCTCTTCTATAGGTATCGAGATAGCGCCAGGAATATGAGCAGCTTCATATTCGTCCTGTGGACGAACATCGATCAGCGTCACTTCCCCTGCTTCCATGCGGCTCATGAGTTCTTCAAACGATACTTCTTCTATATCCGATAGCTGACCCAGGAATTCGTTTTTAATATGCTGGACTTCAATTAGTTGTTTTTCAGATAAACCATACAGAGAGTCTAAAAAGTGCAAGACTGCAGGATCAGCGATTTCATAAATAACGAAATTCCCTCGTTTCTTATAATCGACTAGTTTGGCATAATGGAGTGTCTGCAAGTGTTGAGAGACATTCGCTATAGACATGGATGTAATTTTCGATATAGCTTCTACGGATTTTGGTCCTTGTGTCAAAACATCCAGAATTTCTAAACGTTTTGGACTGGAAAGGCATTTTCCAATTCGTGTAAATTCCCTGTATAATTCGTCTTTAAGCTCTCTTTCGTTCATGGATTCAACACTCCTGCAATAAACTATTCAATTGATATATTGAATAGTTTAAGTGGCATTCTGGTTTGCGTCAATATTCTAATAATAAAAAAACAGGCTGCCGGTTGGATGAACCAGCAGCCTGTTACCTCGGCGTGTATTCTTGTTTGGAAGAACTCTGCGCTTAGCGCAGTGTTTAATCCCCAATATGTAAAAATAACTAATCGTTTAATCCCTTACCATTCAGGATATGCGGGATATATTTTTCAACCCTTGACTCTCGTGTTTTGGCTTGCTTGGGTGCAGAGAAATGCAGAATGTACGCTCTCTGCCGACCTGGCGTCAATGCTTCAAAAGCCTCTTTTAGGTTAGTCATTTCCTCGAACTTATTCTCCAGCTCTACAGGTATGGTGTAATCCGTATTCTTTTTAAAATTTACTTGCAGACCGGCTTTCTCCACTTCAATGGCTTCCGTAATATAGGCTCTCACGATCAGTTGCATTTCATCTATATCTTGAGCATTGGTAAACCGAATCTGGCGCGCGGCCTGAACGTTCTCCGTTTGCTGGATCAGGATCCCATGGGGATCTTTTAACAATGCGCCTTTGTGAAACAGAAGCGCACAATAATCCTTAAAACCGTGGATCAACACGATATTTTTACCGTCGAACGTGTAACAAGGATGCATCCACTTAAAATCCTCGGTCAGCCCGCAGTCCAGCGCAATTTCTCTCAATAGCCCGAACTCTTCCTTCCACTTTTTAAGCTTATTAAAATACGGATCAATCTTTGTATTCCTTTCACCTTTTGTCATCAAGGTGCCTCCTCTGCGTTTGGTAGTTCAAAAACGGCATCTGGCCACGGCCTCCTACTATACGACACCATTCGGTGACGAATTCATTGTATGACACCGTTAAGTGTCGTGTCAACGGAGGTAATTAATCCCCAGGATGCACCGAGAGCTCCTTAAGCCGTAGCTTGTCCTGTGACAAGTCACTCAGCGCCAAGCCAGGGAGGAACAGTCCCGCCCCGTCTAAAGATGTATTGGACAGACTAACAAAATCAACTAAATAATAACCTTGGTCGATTTAATGGCCAAGGTTATTGACATACGAGCAAATTATGTTGTTTTCTCATACAAACGCTCAGGCACTGCCTGCACGAACGGAGACCACTCGCCCGTCGCGTAAAGATGCAAGCGGTGCATGGCCCGCGTACAGGCCGTATAAAGAAGCTTGCGTTCATTTTCCCTGCCGTAGGCTTCAGACGAAGCATCATAGACTAAGACCGCATCGAACTCGATGCCCTTTGCCAGATATACGGGGATAACCATCACCCCGTTTTGATAGGTGACGGTCTCCTTCGTAATGAGCTGCAAGGCTTCGCATCCCTGCAACTGTAATGATTCCAATGCTTGCCGGCTTTCGGCCGCAGTCTTCGTAATGATGGCAATAGAGTCGATGCCTTCGGCTTTAAGTGCCGCGATGTCTTTCAGCAACTGCGCATCACGTCTCTCTCTGCCTTCAAACCTAGCAAGAACAGGCTTCGGTCCGCTCCTCTCAAAGGGTACGATGTCCGACTCATCGATAAGCAGTTCTTTCGTGAATTCCACGATCTCCCGTGTAGAACGATAACTGCGCACTAGACGAATCAAGCTTGTATCGGCTTCACCATAAAGCCGAAGCAGAGGCGAATCGTCCCCTTGCAGCTTTGTGGACTGCATGAAAATCGCCTGCCCGAAATCGCCGAGTACCGTCATGCGGGCACGAGGGAATAGTTTTTTGAGATACTCGTATTGAAACGGCGAGTAATCCTGTCCCTCATCGACGAAGATATGCCGAATCTCGGTGTTCGTCCGAACGCCTTCGATCAATTCTTTTAAATACAAATAAGGAGTCGCATCCTCATAGAATAATTCGAGCCGATCCAGCTTTTCTTTGGTTTGCTTGCAGATTTCAGGCCACATTGCAGGGACATCGGACTCCTTCGTTTTTTCCCGATATGCAGCTACATCGCCGAACAACTGGACGTATATGCCATGGGCATCGATAAACGATAATTTCCTCACGGTTTGCCTCAGCGGTTTGAAGCTCTTCTTCACGATCCGCTGGCTGAGCAATTCCTCTTCCCGTCCGGCGAAGTCAAAGTCGCCTTCATCTCCCCGGCGTTTTTTGCTTTTTATCTCGTTCACTACGGCGTAATGCTCGGCAATGTCAAAGACTTCCCGATCCTTGTGCAGCTCGTCGAACACCTCCGCATAGAGCTCCGTATCGAGGTAACTCAGCTCCTCGACTACCCAGGACGCCTTAAGCTCCTTGCGTTCCAGTAGTGATAACTCCTTCATCAGCCATTTCTGTAGCTGCTCGACCCGATTGGCCAAGCTCAAGGAAGGCTCGTAGCTGTAAAATTGGGTCCTCATTTGCTCCGCCGTAATCAGATCACGCTCCCGGAATCGAATGCCTTTGAATAGCATCCCTTCCCGGCCCAGCCACTGCGCATAATTCTGCAAGGCTTTCATGAAAGACTCCGATGCCTTGTATTGAATTCCCTGAAGACGTGTCTCGTAATTCGGGGTTGATTGTGCGGTCAGCACATATTCGATCTGATCAAAGGGATCCTCCAGTCGCAAGGATGGACCCAGCCAGTATTCGAGATATTCCTGCAGCGTCGTCTGCTGCATGTTCTCCTCTCCGAGCTCGGGAAGAACAGAGGATACATAGCTATTAAAAATCGGATTCGGCGAGAAAAGAACGATCTGGTCAGCCTTCAGCGAATCGCGGTTTTTATACAGCAAGTACGCCACGCGCTGCAAGGCCGCAGAGGTCTTCCCGCTGCCGGCCGCGCCCTGTACGATCAGAAGCCGGCTGCGATCGTTTCGGATGATGGCGTTTTGCTCCCGTTGAATGGTGGATACGATGCTTTTCATCTGTGAATCTGCGCCTTTGGCAAGCATTTGCTGGAGCAGCTCGTCGCCGATCGTCAGGTTCGCATCAAACATATTTCGAATTTGACCATTGTGAATCTGATACTGCCGTTTCAGCTCCATCCTACCCGAAATCTGCCCCATCGGCGTGATGTATGAGGCCGCGCCTGGGGAGTGGTCGTAGTAAAGACTTGCGATGGGAGTACGCCAATCATACACCAGAAAGTTCATTCCATCTTCATCGATGAAGGATGATACGCCGATATAAATCTGCTCGCTCAGGTTCATGCCGTCTTCCAGAAAATCGACGCGCCCGAAATAGGGAGAAGGCAACAACTGATTGAAGTTCTTCCATTGCTGGGTCAGAAGCCGCTGCCGGCGTTCCCGTTCGGATAATATCGCGGCCTGTTGTTTGATCGTATAGAATGTTTCTTCGAATTCTTCATCCGTGCTTGTGTTCACCGTTACTTCTTCCCAGAATCGTCTGCGTATCTCAGCGGCCTGGTCGCTTAGCCCGGTAACCACAGGTTCCAACTCGCCAATCCTTGCTTTCAGCTTTTCCCTGACCTGTTCCAGCCGTTCTTGTTCTGTCTGCCATTCTTTTGCTTCCATGATGTGCTGACACACTCCCTTTACCATTTTATGGGGATAAAAAAGAGCATTGACAAATCAGAGGTCACTGGTGTACAATCAAATTAGGAATAGTAATGATAATGCCAGTTAACTTGATTTTTTTCAATTGCGCTATTGATTATAACATAGCGTCTTTTTCATGTTCAATTATTTTTTTATTGTCGCTTGGCTTATGGCCAAGCTTTTTTTATTTCTGCATATGATGAACTTCTCCGCTCTCCCTCATAAATCCTTGTCCCTTCGCGTATCCACTTCTCACCATCGGTCCATCCGTCCGTTTCATGGAGGGAATTTATTAGTACTTAACAAAAAAGCAGCCGATTACGTGTCGGCTGCCTACTCAATATGGATCTATCGGATTTCTTGCAGTTCATTCACTTGCCTGTCACTAAGTTATTATCACTCCCGGTATACATTCGAACAATGCGATTAACCGGTTACGCGATTCACGATTTTCAGTACGGCATCCCTCGTTAATTTGCTTCCGCCAGCAGATATAAGATTTACTGTGGCATGAGCTAAAGATAATGGAATTTTGCAAAATTTCAATGCTGGACCATCCTTCAAATCGGCAATATAAGAATCGGCAATTTGTAAATTGCGGCGTGTGTATTGCTGCATCTCCTTAAATCCCCAACCATCCGGATAGAAGTCGACGCCACGATGAAGATCCTCTTCTCTATTGCGAAGGATATTTACCGCTTGTAGTCCTCTTCCGAAGGCAATTGCTTTGGTTGAATCAGACTGCGTCCCGTCATGCCAGAGCCAAAGCTCGGATAACAATTCTCCAACCATCCCAGCCACGCTATAGGTATATCTGTCCAAATCCTCTTCCGTATGGATATTCCACCCGCTTTGAACCCACTGCGCCATATGCAACGACATCTTGGCGATGTAGCGATATACGATTGGGGCACATGACGACGGACAAAGATGCGCCCAGTCATCGATCTGCATCGTAACGGCCGGTAGTATTTCTTGGTAAGGTGAAAGCAAATGCTGTGTTCGGGTTACCATCGTATCCTCGGATTTGAATATATCATGAATGCCCAGCAGCAGTTTCACTTTCACTTCGTCCGTGAGTTCTTTATGGTCCTCGATTTCGTCAATTGCCCTCATGCATAGATAGGCAGATGTAACAGCCTCCTTTAATCCCAATTCCAAATAACTTATGGGAATATAAAAAGTCCGGCTCGTCTTCTTTAACATGATCATCGCTTCATTCAGGGTAACGTTACTAATGAGTATTCCCTCCAAGTATCAGACTCAGCTTTATATTAATTATTACTATGATAACATACATAGATATGGTTAAAGCAAATTTGCTAACGTCCATCGTTAAAACAAAAAAAGCCGCGGTTTCCACGGCTTTTTATGCATGTTTAATCTTATCCTATCAAACAGGGCGACCATAGTAGGTTATCGGATTCCGTTCTTCTTGTCTTGTTATGCAAATAGCTCCAGGCCAAGAAAGAGCAGTAAACCGCTAACACTTGCATAAGCACTGAGGAAATGTTGTTTGGTGTCCTTCATATAGTGTCTTTCTACAAGGGAACGGAACGCATGCAGAATTGCAACAACAAGAATAACATCCTGATGAGCCCACACTCTCCATTCCAATACATATCTCATAACGAAGATAGCAATGAGGGAAGCGACTACTAGGATGATCTCTCCAATCAAATGAAATCGATTGATATGCTTATATAGCAGTCCGTCTGACGTGGAGGAGACCTTCAGCTTTTTTTTGATCCAAACGTAGCCGCAAATGAAGATGATCGCATACAACATGAGTGTCATGAGGAACATTCATGAGGTCCCCCTTTCAAAAAGTAGCAGTCATTATCAGCTTAACATCTTCATGATAGGTTTTCCACAATTACATGATTATGGAATAAGCTTGATTTGTATTTTCTGAACATCAGATGTCGAAAAAAAACCGGCCATAATCCTGGCCGGTTCTTCCGCATGAAACTGTTAAGGCTTAGGTTTGATGTGCAAGATGTCCGTGATCCGGCGCTTTTTGATTCATGATCGGCACCATGACCAGTGAGCCAAGAAGGAATAATAGTCCTGCCCCGCTATAGATCGTGCTCAGTGTGAAGGCATCCTTTAACGCGCCGGCGAAAGACATCGAAATGACCATCATGCCAACGAACATCGGATTCAAAACCCCGTTCACCCGTCCGACGATGGAAGCATTGGACCATTTCAGAATCATCGTGCTGATCCCGATATGAATGCAAGGGAACACAAGCCCATTTAGAAATTGAACGGTCAGTGTCAACGGAATGCTCGTCGAATACCCGACAATTGTCGTGCAGACGGCGCCAGACAGCATGCCTATGGCAAGAAGTAATTGCGGCGGTACCCGCTTCGCAAAGACGGCTACGATCCCGCCGCCGATCAGCATGGCTGCACCATTCACCATCAGCAGGTATTGCAGGAACTCCTCGCTCCTGCCCAGCCGCTCGGTTACGATAAACAGGTTGAGGGCTTGAGCAACGCCGACCGCAAGTCCTGCGAGAACAAACGCGAGTCCAAGCATTCGCAGCACCTGGCTTTGCCAAACATAGCGGAAGCCCTCAACGAAATCTTTACGGAACTGGCCTTTGGCGGCGATGGTCTGCGGCTTCATATTATCCTCGGGCAGACGAACAAGGACGAGTGCGGACAGCAGAAAAACCGCGCCCATGATCGCAATCGATGTTTCAAGGCCGAACGTGCTGTAAACGAAGGTACCAAGCATAGGGCCAAGCACCATGAAGATGGCCATCAGCGATTGGAATAACGCCATCCCTTGCTGCAGTTGTTCTTCAGCCACATGATACTTAAATAAACGCATGCTTGACGGCTGCGAGAATTGTGAAAGGATAGCCGAGATAAACGCAACGAGGTAGACGGAATGCCAAGAACCGTAATGTAAGGTCAGAAGGACAACGAATACCGATACCGCGGATAACAAGTCGCACCAGATCATTGTTCGCTTAGGCCGCCAGCGGTCGGCAAATGTACCCCCGATGAACGAAAAAACAAAAATAGGAGCGAATTCTGCTACGCTGATTAACGAGATCGCATATGGATCATTATTCGTTCGATCCGCAACGTACAGGAGAATAGCAAAATTACGTACCCATATCCCGATCTGCAGGAGCACGCTGGATAATAAAATCGTCTGCAGGAACCGATTGCGAAGCAGGCTTGGTGCTTGGGTGCTTTTATCGTGCCTAGTCAATCTTTTCTACCTCCAATTTGTCAATGAAAATGCATTTCTTGTGTAATGGAATGACTCTCCTTTCATGATCTAATTATACGGACCGCATCATCGTTCACCTCCTACTTAAGACTGAATTTTCACTTATGTAGTTCCGCTAAATTCCGTTCAATTACAGTTTCTTTTATATCCATTCTCTCCCTTGTATCTGTTCGGAATCGGGAATTATAATGATGGTACCACGCCAGTTCGTTGAATAAACTCCGTAAGCTTGCTTGCATCAACCGGCAGTTTCGGTGAATGGATGCCAACGGAATCCAGAAACTGAAACGGTGTGTATTGAATAAACCAACTGCTGACTTTTATAAAAAATTCACCCCAGGAGGCGTTGAACGTATGATTGAAATTACCACCGAACTTGTACGCCGGTTAATCCATAGTCAATTCCCCCAATGGAAGGATTTAACCATCAAACCAGTGGAAAAAAGCGGACACGATAATCGTACCTATCGGCTGGGTAACGATATGACCGTTCGTCTGCCAAGTCACGAACGCTACGCTTCAGCTGTCGAGAAAGAGCTGACATGGCTCCCGGTCTTCAAACCCCAATTGTCCTTGCCCATTCCGGCTCCGGTTGCAAAAGGAGAGCCTACGGAAGAGTATCCTCTTCCATGGTCGATCAATCGATGGATTGAAGGCGAAACCGTAACGCATGCCAACATTCGGGATGTTAACGAATTTGCCGAAGACCTCGCTGCATTTTTGAAGGAGTTGGAGGCGATCGACGCAAGCGGCGGCGTGCCGGCAGGCACCCAAAATTTTCATCGCGGAGGAAACCTTGCCGTCTATGACAATGAGACCAGATCCATAATCGAAACTCTATCCGACGAATACGATCAAGCGCTTTTGACGGAAATTTGGGAACTCTCCCTTACGACAAAATATCAATCCGCACCGATGTGGCTGCACGGCGATGTTGCTGTAGGCAATCTGCTCGTAAAGGATGGACGGCTGTGCGGCGTTATCGACTTCGGGACTATGGGTGTCGGCGATCCTTCAAGCGACCTCGTGATGGCATGGAACTTTTTTGACGACGACAGTCGCCGGATTTTCCTAAACCGCATGAATTTTGATGATAACACCGTTCATCGCGCACGAGGATGGGCCTTGTGGAAAGCACTCATCACCTTCGATTGGAATGAGCGTGGCTCGGAAGCCTCGAATTGGGGGAAGCACGTGATGGATGTCATTATCCGAGATTATAAAAAGCATGGCGCGTGATATCGAATGCCCTTCATTCGGTAACTGTTCAGCAATCGTCGCTTCGAGACAGACATATTAAGACGTTTTCAACGTATACAGCTGCGAAACCGTCCCGTCGAGCCGATCTTTAATGAGGATCGCTTCCGCATATCGGGCTGGTATGCCTTCATACCCGTAGTAAATACCTGCCAGCCCGCCGGCGATGGCGCCGATCGTATCGGAATCATTCCCTAGATTGGCCGCCTTCTGTACGACTCCTGCAAAATCGGATGTGTTGAGCAAAATATGCAGTACCCAGCGGAAGGTATGCACCACAAAACCGCTCGCCGGACAATCGGGCTCGGCTTCAATCCTGTGTTCGTATTCGCTTCCCGCCACCTCGCCCATGACGGCAGCCCTTAAGTTTTCACCCTGTAAAAGGCGCCGCGCGATTCGGTTGTACATGAGGCAGGCATCGGTGCACCTTGGATCGTAATGCGTCATCCTCGACTGCAGAATCGTCACTCGTTCCATATCCGCCAGATCATTATAGGCCAGTGCCGCCGGCAGGCAGCGCATGAGGGATCCATTCCCGCCGCTTTGCCCCATATCCATATGCGCAACAAAAGCCGCTTCGAGCCAATCCCCGTCGTAGGTTTGAAAAACATGCCGGATGATATTCCCGATGTCTTTGGGCCGCGATTGATACCATTCCATAAAGAAACGCCCGATCGCTTCCATCGGCTCTGCAGGATTCTCGATAATGCCTGCCGCGACGCAAAGCGTCATCATCGTATCGTCGGTCACTTCTCCCGGTTCCAGATTCCAGACCCCGCCGCCGATGATTTCCGTCAAATAACCATACTTTGCTTCGATCTCCCGCGTACTCATAAACTCCGTCGTCCCGCCCAAAGCGTCGCCCACGGCCACCCCGTATAGTCCACCCTTGATGCGGTCGAAATATTTGTTGTCCATGCAAACACCTCACATTCTGTCCATGTAAAACCCCTCGCAGCATTATATCAAATTTATCGCCGAGGAATGTCTTCCCACTCAAGCGATACTCTGTAAAAAGCAGTAAACCCAGCCTTGGTAACGGACTAGGTTTAGTACTTAAAGTCAGTTTCGCCGTTCATGAAAAGACATTAAACCTCAGTATAAATCTGAAAGGTCACGCCGAATTTATCGGTTACATCGCCAAAGCCTGGGCTAAAAGGGGCTTCCTCGAACGGCATATTCACTTGACCCTCTTGCTCCAAGGCTTCAAAAAATCGTTTGGATGTCTCCACGCTGTTCGTTGAAATGCAGATGGTGACCTGTTTGCCTTTCGGAATCGAGGTGCCGATCGGTGCATCCGAGAACATCAGTTCAGCTTTGCCAATCCGCAGCTTCGCATGTGCGACTAGCTGATTTAATGCATCCGTGTATGTGTTCGGCATTTCCGGCATGTCTCCGTATGTAATGATGGAAAGGACTTCGGCATCTAATGCTTGTTCATAGAAGCGGATAGCTTCCCTTGCATTCCCTTCCATATTTAAATAAGGGGTAAGTTTGACTGTCATCCTCATTCAACTCCTTTTTTTCAATCATAGCAAAACAACCAAGAACGGATTTCTTATGGATTGCTATCTTGAAAATCCGGCTAGCCATCCCCTTTATAAAAGTAAAAGCAACCCAAGCGAATGGGCTTGGGTTGCTTCGTTTATTTCAACATGGGTTTTAAGCCGTGCACCTTATGAAACCGAAATTTCCTTTTCCATAATGTAATCGTCCATTACAAATCCATTCCCGATATCCGCGATTTGTTCCCGCACGGTTCGATAGCCTTTTTTCTCATATACGGTGATACTGGATTCATTATGTCGATTAACCGTCAGCCAAATATGGCTCAAGCTTCGGTCTTTACACAGCTTTTCCAGGAATGTCATCGCTTGACTGGCATAGCCGCGTCCGCGGTGCTCCTTGCTAATGTAAAACTTGCTCAGGAAGAGCTTGTCCTCTTCTTGTCTGACCGACATATAACCGACGGTGGAGGAGTCAGTCGAATGGATCAAGTAATATTCGTAGTCCTGATGCCGGATCTGATCCGTAATCGCCGGGACTGCTTGATATTTGCCGATCATGTATTCGATCTGCTCCATTGAAATGATGGATACGTAATATTCGCGCCAAATTTTTGCCGCCAGTCGGGCAACCTCAGCGATTGCTTCCACCGTTTTTACGTGCGTAAATTTCAGTTTCATACATCTTCCCGCCTCTCCCGGATCGTTGGTTCACGCTCTACTACCATATCATCTGATCCCCGGCAGGTTCAAGAATGGTTGGTTGAGCCGGGAAAGATTGTCATTGGAATACTTATCAGGATAATGCTTAAGTCCGTTCTCCCGAGTACATGCGTTCATCCTGCAATCGAACCAATACCTTGCCGTAACGCCCACTCTGCCGGATGGTGACTTTGCCGGACGGATACGCTTGCTCCAAATAATCAGTGATCAATTTCCGCTTCTGATCATCTAGGGCTTCACCATGACCGCGAAGCCAGTTCATGATTTCCTGCAGCGCAGTTTCGCTTGAGACTTCCGTCGTTTTCGTTTCCCGCGTTACAAGGGACTCGTAGGAATACCCTTTGAGATACAGCAGGTGAAGCAAATACCCGAATTCCATATGTTTCGATCGGTAAGGCTGATCGGTGATGAGCGGCCAGATTTCATTCATTAGACTGATCTCGGTGGAACCTGCGGGCATACTGATATAACAAAACTCCCGGGCGCATTGCAGTACCTTCTCCACGCTCTGCCAATCCACGATGACCGGGCACATCGAGAGAAAAACGAGATCGAACGCCTGGCTCCATCCTTTGGCCTGTACGTCAATATCTTCAAAACGTTCGGGAACGATCTTCACCTGATCCTGTGGAAAATTTGTTATATTCTCTTTCAGCAGATCGATCAATGGCAGCGAAGACTCCACGGCCGTTACATCCGCCCCGCGCTCCGCAAACGGAACCGAAAACACGCCCGAAGCGGCCCCGATATCCAGAACGGAGGCATTATCGAATCGGATGCCTTGCCCTTCAAGCCAGTTCATGATGCGCGAAGTCCTTTTTCTCCCTTCTTCATTAAATGATTGCTCATTGAAGATCCGGGCCTTATGATCAAACGCTCGGGCCGGTTCAATTCCAGCTTTTTTCATTTTGTTGATGACGGTGTCGCCATGTTCCTTCCAAGCTTGTTCCCATAGGGCTTCATTAAAAAAATCGTTCAAGACATCCCTCTCGCTTTCCGTTATGGTTTATGGTGCATAGTATGACAATTGTGGATATTTGATATCCATAATTGTCACGCATGTGAAGTATATTACTTCCCGTTTCATTATACTGACAAAAATTTTAATCACAGATCTACGTTATCCATAATATATGATTCATTCCCCATATGCAATGCCCTTTTTTTGATCTATCTGCGGTTGGCACACTGCCGCTGGCAAAAATTGAGCATAGCCCACATATAAAAAAACGGTCGCCTATTCCACCAATCGTCTGAAATCAATATCTCCGTTAAGGTTATACAGCCGATCTTCCTCCGGAGGAAAATCGGCTGTGCTTCTGATATTTACTTAGGGATCTTGCGTTGTTCTACTTTGCTAGCCTTACATGTCGGTGACGCGAAGAGATTCCCCCGACACTTCAATGGCAAGATCAGGCTTCGCCTATCATTTGCCGCTCAATTTGCTTCATTTCATAGAAGTAGCCCTTTTGCTCCATCAGCTCCGAATACGAGCCTGCTTCCATGATTCTGCCTTGATCCATAACCACGATCCGGTCCATTTCTTCCAAGCCGGTCAGCCGATGGCATATGAGAATAAGCGTATCATCCTGCGCTTGCGCCAGCAATTGTCTGAAAACGCGCTGCTCGGTGATGTAATCCAATGAAGACGTCGGTTCGTCCAAAAGCCACAAACGCCCTTTCCGGAGCATGGCCCGCGCCAAGGCCAGCCGTTGCTTTTCTCCGTCGGACAAGTTCTCGCCCTTCTCATATACCGCAGCGTCCAGAGATTGATTCGGCAGTTGGACTTTATCCAGTATAGTGGACAACTCATGGTCGTCGTGATGTTCGGCATCCAGCAGCAGGTTGTCTCGAATGGTTCCCCGGAAGAAATGACTGTGCTGCAGCACTACATTCGACGCTTGCCAAATGCTCGCTTCATCCAATTCCTGAATCGAAACATCATGCAAACGAATCTCGCCTTCTGTAGGGGTACGCAGCTTGAGCAGCAATTCGACGATCGTTGTTTTCCCTGACCCGCTCGGTCCGACAATGGCCGTTTTGGAACCAGCGGGAAAATGGAGGGACACGTTTTGGAGTGCAGGACGCCATTCATCTTCATATTGGAACGAAACCCCGCGCAGCTCCACCGAAACGGCTTCGTTGCCGGATAGAAAGCCGCTCGGCTGCGGCGACATCACATCGGCAGCATGAACGATTTCCGCCAGCCGCTTGGCCGCGTGCTCGCTGTCCTGCTTATAAGCCGGCAGCGTGGCCATTGGCGCCGCCTCTTCGAACACCGTAAGCGAAGCCATGACCAGCATGGCGAGAAACACGCCGGCAAGGGAGCCGTCCATAATCAGATAAGCACCGAGAATCAGCACGCCCCAAGAAATGAGATACGTCACAAAAGTATGCAGCGATTGCCCTCGCAGCAGGTGCACGGCAGATGCCTGCTGCTCCGCTGATAAAACTGCCGAGGCATGCTGCAGCAGCTTCTCTCGCTGCTTCAGCTGCCCATATACTTTTAAATCACGGAACCCGTAGAGCAGTTCGGTCACTTCCGTGGAAAATGCCGCCCGCTGCCGGCGAACGCGACCATGAATTCTTCTCTGTCCAAGCAATACCAGCGCTGGAACCACAAAAGCCGTTGCCAGCATCCCCGCCACAAACAAACAGGCAATCCAGATCGAGAAAGCGGAAGTAAACAACACCGTCGCCAAAAACACCATAACAACGATGATAGGCGGATAAGCAACGCGCAAAAAATAATGCTGCAGGCTTTCCACATCCCCTACGATCCGCGCGAGCAGCTCACCGCTCCGCTTCTTGCCCAGTATCCCTGGCGTTAACGGAACAAGCTTGGCAAAAAAAGATGTGCGCAAACGGCTGAGCAGTGAAAACGTCGCCCGATGGGAATACAAGCGTTCTGCATAACGGCTGCCCGCCCGCAGCAGACCCAGGATTTTCACCAGAGACGTCAGCACAATCAAGGTATAGAGCGGCGGGGCAAAAACCGTCTGCGAAATGAGGTATCCGCTAAGTGAAAAGAGACATACTCCTGCGATGCCGGCTATGAATCCGCCGATGATCGCCATGGCAATATCCTTTCGTTCCTCAATCATCGCTTTTGTTAGAATTGCCAGCTCATTCATGCGAACCTCCCTTTCCGATGGGCATCCACCATTTCGGCATATTGCGGCAGCCGAACAAGAAGCTCTTCATGGCGCCCGCAGCCAAGCAGGGCTCCGTTGTCCATAAACAGGATCTTGTCGGCATCTTTTATCGTATACAAGCGGTGCGCCACGGTAATCATGGTCGCTTTGCTTGCAAGCTCGGCAATGGACAGCTGCAGCACGCGTTCGGTGTGGAGATCCAATCCCACCGTAGGCTCATCAAACAAAATGACGGCTGGCCGCTTCAAAAAAGCGCGCGCCAGCGCAAGCCGCTGCTTCTCGCCGCCTGACAACCCCCTGCCCCCTTCGCCAACGAAGGTGTCATAGCCCTGCTCGAGCTCGGCTGCAACCGCAGCAAGTCCGGCAGCTTCAGCCGCCTGCTCGACGTCATTTCTAGAGACATCCCTGCCCGCGCCAATCGCAATATTCTCGCCAAACGTGCCGGCAAAGATATATGGATGCTGGGTAATGTAGCTGACATGATCAAACCATGAAGCCTCATCGTCTGAATTAAGCGCCCTTCCGTTCACCAGCACTTCACCTGATACCGGCTTCAGCAGCCCGGCCACGAGATGCAGCAAGGTTGTTTTGCCGGATCCGCTTTTACCGACAATCGCAATATGCTCCCCTGGTCCAAACGATGCGGAACCCACCGCAAGCTCGAAGGAATCCGGCGCATACTGAAACCGGATGTCCCTCAGCTCGATGGTCGGGGGCATTTGAATGAACCCCCCACCGGCTGTCCCTGGCTTGTCCACTGCAGTCGTCCAATCTAACTCGCCTGTTCCCTCCCTATGATCAGTACCCTCACGTCGAGAGGTTGCCGCTTCTTCATCCTGAGTTTCCTCAAGCATCTCTTCCACCTTACGGATCGCCCCCATACTGGTGCGGCCCCCGTGAAAGGCGGTTCCCGTGTTTTTTAACAAACTATAAAACTCGGGCACCAGCAGCAGGATCAAAAAGGCGGTGTGGAAGGAAAGCGATTTGAAGACCAGGAGCTGAAGCGCCAGCTCAAGCGCAACGATGCCAATGCCGAGCATGACGATGGATTCCAGCATGAAGGTGTTGGTGAACGCAATTCGCAAAATGTCCATCGTCGCATCCCGGTACCCCAGGCTGCTGCGTTCGATGTCCTGCTGATGATGACGAGCACGGCCGAAGAGCTTCAGCGAAACGAGTCCTTGCAGAGAGTCGAGAAACGTGCCGGAAAATTCGGCCAGCTGCGCGAATTTCTCCTCCGATTTGTTCTTCGTTTTGAGCCCCACCAATACCATGAATATCGGGATAAAGGGAGCGGTAACCAGCATAATGAACCCGGAATTCATATGCTGCGTAAATACAACGGCTAAGATTAAAATAGGAATGATGGCAGCTTCCATCATTCGCGGCACATACTGGCTGAAATAACTGTCCGCCTCATCCACGGCATCCAGCGCCACGCTCACCTTTCCGCCTGTTTGCCCGCGAAGCGCCGTCGGCATGGAAGCCTTGGTCAGCTTTCGCAGCACGGCCGCCCGCATATCCGTTTTGGCCCGGGCAGCCATCTGCATACCGATTCGTCCATTGCCGTACGACAGCAGCGTACGCGCAGCCATGACGCCCAGCAGAATAACAAGAATGAAGGCAACCGACGACAACGAAGCACGCTGCACAAATATCTTCTCCACCGATTCCGCGAGCAGCACGGCCTGGCCCACGATGGCGGCACCGAGCGCAAGCGACACGCCCCCCAGGAGAACAAGGGGTTTTCTTTGCGCGGACATTTGCTGGGAGATCAGTCCCGTTTTTTTCTTCATGATGACGCCCCTCCTTCATGCCGACCTCTGTATATAATTTCACAACGCATCGGTTTATTTTTTGCCTTTTACATAATCCGCATCAAACAGGAATAGCCTGAAGACCAGTATAAGGGACGGAATCAGCAGACACAGTCCGCCGATAAAGGCGATCACCAGCGCAACGCCCATCGACTCATGCGTGGCACCGCTTTGAATGGTAATATACGGATCCAGAATATACGGATATTGTCCAATGCCATAAGCAAAAAAGGCACAGAAAAACTGAAGCATCACGCAAATAAAGGCCAGTCCGTAGCGCCGCCCGCTGTATAGAAGCCATACGGATATCATGAAAAAACCAACGGAAAGCGCCAGCAGCCACCATAAGTCCATCATGTTTTGAAAATGCCGCTCATTATGTTGAGAGAGATAAATGAATGCCGTTAGCGCGGCAATGATGGTTGGCATGCTCCAGAACAGGGCATAGGTCCGCATCAGCTTGAGCGCAGGCTGGTCGTCCGCCCGGGAAGCGTAATAAGACAAGAACGAACCACTGATAAACAGCACCGATACAATGGCCAATGCAACGATGCTCCACGACAACGGGCTTGTCATCAGCGACAAGTACTCTAAAGAAACGGCCCCGCCTTCCTCCACGATAAAGCCGCCCTCGGAAAGGGTCAGTGCCACCGACAACGATGCCGGGATCAGCAATCCCGTGGCCCCGTATAAAAACAGATACACGATGTTTTCTTTAGAGCCGTAGTTCTCAAACGCGTAGAAGGACCCGCGGATGGCCAGCAGAATGACGGCGATGCTTCCCGGCACAAGCAGCGCGGAACCATAATAATAGGCCGTATCTGGAAAAAAACCGACGATGCCAACGAAGAAAAAGACAAAGAACACATTCGTGATCTCCCAAACCGGGGACAAATAACGAGAGATCAAACGATTGAGCAGATGGTCCTGCTTCGTCAAGCGGGCATAGAAGGCAAAAAATCCGGCGCCGTAATCGATGGAGGCCACAATCAAATAGCCGTACAAAAACAGCCAAAGCACGGAAATGCCTATCAACTCGTAACTGATCATAACGGCTCACCCTTTTTCCATGGAATGAATTTGCTTCTCTTTGGACAGTTCTTCAAGCTCGGCTTCTGCCGGCTTGTTACGGAATAAGCGCCGCAGTACAAAAATACACATGACGCCCAGCACGATATACAGAAGGAGGAAAAGGAAAAAGAGAATCCTCACATTCGGCGAGGAGGTGGCAGCTTCCTCAACCCGCATGTATCCGCGGATAATCCACGGCTGTCTACCGACTTCGGCATAGAACCAGCCCAGCTCTACCCCTAAGAACGCCAGCGGCGCGCTAAGAACAATGGCCCGAAGCAGCCACTTGTTGAGCTCGTTTCGTTTCTTCCACATCACGAACAAGAAATACAAGAACGCAACGCCGAGCATCACAAAGCCGATGCCGGCCATCAAATCAAACAAATAGTGCACGAGCAGCGGAGGGCGCTCATCGAGCGGAAACTCCTCCAGCCCCTTCACCTCGGCATTAAAGTCGCCAAAGGCCAGGAAGCTGAGCGCCTTCGGAATGTGAAGAGCCCCCATGACCTTCTGCTCGGCGTTCAGCCAGCCCAACAGGATCAGATCCGCGCCGCGTTCCGTTTCAAAATGCCACTCTGCGGCCGCCAGCTTCTCCGGTTGATGCTCCGCCAAAAACTTTGCGGACATATCGCCGGCAATAGTGGTCAGCAAACTGAAGACCAGCACCACGCCCATCATCAGCTTCAACGCTTTTTTGTAATACGCCGACGCGCCTTTTCTGAGGATAATATAAGCCGCAATGCCCGCCAGCAGGGCTGCCCCCGTCAGGTAGGCCGAGGATAATACATGGAACACCTTGGAGGGCGTTGCCGCATTAAACATCGCCTGCAGCGGATCAACCGCCGTAAAGTGACCGGCTTCCATAACGAAGCCGTCAGGCTGATTCATAAAACCGTTCACCGACGTGATAAAAAAAGCGGACATGCTTGCGCCTGCCACAATGGGTAACGTTAGCAGCCAGTGAATATACGGATTGCGGAAGCGGTCCCACGTGTATAAATAAATGCCGAGGAAAATAGCTTCAAAAAAGAACGCAAAAACCTCCATGAATAACGGAAGAGCGATCACGTTTCCTGCCAACTGCATAAAGTTCGGCCATACCAATGCCAGCTGCAGGGCAATCGCCGTTCCGGTTACGACGCCGACGGCCACGGAAATGACAAATCCTCTCGTCCATCTCTTGGCCATAAGAATGTAGTGTGAATCCTTCTTTCGTATGCCGACGAATTCGGCAATTGCAATCATTAATGGAACACCGACGCCGACCGTGGCGAATATGACATGAAATGCCAAGGTCAACCCTGTTAACCATCTGCTCCACAGCACCGTATCTACGACCATGCCAGAATGTCTCCTTTCAAACGCAATTCATTCGAATCGGGTCAGACCCTAACCTATACTTACCCGATATTCAAAGGCTATTATAACGAAGCATGATCACAAATGAATCACGACTGCGCTCCGTTCATGAAAGGATCGAATCTTTCTGACATCTCGGTGAAAAACAAGAAAACCACTCGTTCGAGCCATTGCATTGTCAGACGATACATGGTATTCGCGGCAGTGGTATACAACCGAAAAAGAACCCAATTTCTAGCCCACATGAGCGGGTCAAGAAACCGGGTTCTTACAGGTGCAATTTTATTCGAGATGACGGATAAACATCCATCTGTTGGTATTGCAAATTCATCCTTGAACGGCTTCTTGTTTCTGTGAGCGCTTAGCCTGTAGCAATGCAAAGGTTATGAGTATAAATGCTGCGAGTGCCAGCATCGGTATGGTCAACCAACCGAACCAATTCAAGTAGTCGTCCATACAGGACACCGGCCCGCATGCTGCCGCGCTCAGATCGTGCGGAAGTTTTTGGATGACGATATGGTATGTCGATATCCCTCCCCCAATGAGAATCAGTGGCAGGACGTACGGCACGATATCTGTTTTTTGCCGGTAAGCTGCGATTCCCAGCACAATGACTAATGGATACATGAAAATTCTTTGGTACCAGCATAAGACGCAAGGCGTAAAATGCCAAACTTCACTTAGAAACAAACTTCCGGTAGTGGCCACTGTGGCGACCGTCCATGCAAAAAACAACCAAACTCCGGTTTTGTTCATGGTTTCAAACTTCGTCCCTTCTATTGGTGTTTCGACATCATATCGAAATGAACGTGATGACATTTCTCATTTTCGCTTAATTATAAATATAATAAAATGGCTCCTTTGGGCTATAAGCTGCTCTGGCCAGCTTGTTCTGTGAATGGACACATCATGTTAACGTATCAAGTAAACCAGCGAATAAAAAAAAGATTTTGCCGCTAATTGGGACAAAATCTTTTTTAGTTTGTACACTCCATTGATGAATACCCACTTTGCATGTTCTATGCATTTGTTACATACCTATGAGGGAAACTTATGCTTTCAGGTGAAGGAAGGGATAGAATGAAGACCAGATGGGGGATTGCTCTGCTGCTGATCTGCACGATCGCGGCCATCCTAATGTTTCGACAGGTTCAGGATCGTACTCCAACGGAGGATCTTTATGCCGATGGACAGCTGCGTATGGAAATACAAACCGTTTCGTCTGCTGCTGAACCCATGCAGGAAACCGTTTTCGAGCTCTTCGTGACCGAGCTTCCCGAGAAGCCGATTACCGATGCTGACATTGAACTCCACATCGCGATGCCGGATATGTTTTGCGGGGTGTTCCCCGCAGAGATCGTCGAATCCAAGCCAGGCGTTTACAGCGCGACGGCAATCCCTGTGATGCAAGGCCTCTGGGAGGCCGAAGCCGTTCTGCGTTGGGAAGATCGCCATGTCAAAGTAAGGACGCTGTTCAAAGTTCGCTAAGCTCCTCTTACCATAGCCACGGGTGAATGCCCGGTATCCAGCCATTGGCGCTTAGTCCTTTTAAAATAGACAGGATTCCCATCAGGAAAGCTAAAAATCCGCCGAATTTGCGCATGCCCCTGCGCCATTTTTTCGTCAGGCTGCCGGCAGACATCGCCACCACGAACAGGATCGGAAATGTCGCAAGTCCAAACACCAGCATAATCATAATACCTTCCAGGCCGGATCCGGATGCCGCTGCATTCATCTGCATCGCATAGGTTAAGCCGCATGGAAGAAAGCCAAGCAGAATGCCGGTTAAAAAAGTCGCAAGCATCTCATAACGCTGACCAAGCCGTGCCAATTTATTCTGAAAAAATGGATGTCTCGGCAGATGAGCGTTATATATGGGCAATGTGTAGCGGCGAAAGGTCCACAGCAGAATGAGCATTCCTCCAATGATGCTGGCTGCTCCTTGGAAGCCGACAAAGCTGCCGGCCACATCCAGGAAGGAGCCCACCACTCCCATAAAACCGCCAATGGCCATGTAGGTGATAACTCTGCCCGCATTGTAAGCCAACACGGATTTCAGCGGAGAGCTTTGGTTTCCAAGTGCCAGAGAAGAAACGATTCCCCCGCACATGACCAGACAATGCGGCGCCCCCATTAATCCTGCCAATGCCACTAACGGTAATCCGCTTCCGGTCAAGGCCATGCTCTCGCCCCCCGTTTTCCCCACAGCTGGAGCCGCAGCGAGTTACCGACAACCAGCAGCGAGCTTGCCGCCATTCCAATGCATGCGATGCGCGGGTCCAAATATCCGAATGCAGCCAAAGGTACGGTCAGGACGTTATACAATAGTGCAAAGAGTAGATTCTGATGAACATTCCGCATCGTATAACGACTCCAGGTGTAGGCTTCCGGAATTAGGGACAGCCTGCTTCCGATCAGGACGACGTCTCCTGCCTGTTTGGCTGCATCCGTTCCGCCGCCCATGGCGATGCCGACATCGGCCGCGGCCAGCGCAGCCGCATCATTGATGCCGTCGCCGACCATGGCCACGGAACGACCTTGCTGCTGGAGCTCGCGTATGAACGCAAGCTTCTGTTCAGGAAGCATGCCGGCGCGTACCAGCTCAATGCCTGTCGCGGCAGCCACGGTCAGCGCCGTTCGCTCCTCATCGCCAGTTACCATCCACACTTCGGCTTTTTGCTTCAGCTCTTGCACGACGCCTCGCGCATCCCGTCTGAGTTTGTCAGCCATATCAAACGTACCGATACATGTCCCGTTCATGGCTATATAAAGTCTTATATGACCGGAGGCCGCTTCCTGATGTAATCCAAACCTTTTATCCTCCGAAAAGCGAATGCCCATTTCCTCCAGCCATTTCCGGTTCCCCACGCATACGTTGTTTCCTTCCACATCGCCTTCCATTCCCTTTCCCGGCCGTTCGTGGAACGAGGCTGCTTCCGGAATGAGGACCTGTTGGTCTTTCGCCGCTTTCACAATGGCTTGCGCCAGTGGATGCATGGACAGAGAAGCTAGAGCCGAGGTCAAACGAAGTACATCGGCGTCACGTTGTCCGGCCGCTTGGATGGCAACAAGCTGCGGCAAGCCTTCGGTCAGCGTTCCCGTCTTATCCAGCAATACGACATCGATTTGCCGCAACCTTTCCAGGGAGCGCGCCTCTTTGAACAGAATGCCCTTTTGGGCAGATGATCCGGTTGCAATCAGGATGGAAATCGGGGTTGCCAGTCCAAGCGCACAGGGGCAGGCGACCAGTAAAACAGATAACGCGTGACGCATTGCGGTTTCAGAGAGATCAGGGCCATGGGAAAACAATAGCCATCCTGCAAATGTTACCGCCGCACAGCCCAGCATAACCGGTACAAAAACCGCCGCAATACGGTCAACCGTTCTTTGAATGGCCGGTTTGCTCTGCTGCGCGGCTTCGATCAGTGTAATCATCTGGGAAAGTCGGGTTTCCTTATGCTTCTTATCGACCATGATATGCAGACTCCCGACCAAACAACGGGTTCCGGCATATACGCGGTTTCCGCTGCATTTGGTCACCGCCCTGCTTTCGCCTGTCATCATCGATTCATCCGCATCCGCCGTTCCCGAATGAACCACACCGTCAACGGATATCCATTCTCCGCTCTTCACCACAATGCAGTCCCCTGTTTGTACCTGATCTGCCGTAATCCATTCTTCGCCATGCTGTCGCAACACCCGAACCAGCTTCACCTGAAGCGAATACAAGGCACTCAGTTGTTTCAGCGCTTTTCCCTTGGCCATGGTCTCCAGCCACTTGCCTAACAAAACCACGGTCATAATCATGGCAATCGTATCGAAATACAGGGTGGGGTGAGAGGAATCGTGTGCGGCATGAAACATCGCGTAGTGGCTGTAGAAGTAAGCAACGGACGTGCTGATGGCAACCAAGGTATCCATGTTAGCGCTGCGATGGATGAAGGCTTGATAAGCGCCGTAATAAAATGGATAGCCCACGCCAAACTGAAGTAACGTCGCAATCAGGAATTGAAACATGGGCTCCATGAATAAATTCGGCGTCCATGGTTGAAACCACATGAAAATATGGGCCAGCATCGCCCACAAAAGCGGAATGGACAAACACGCAGCGATCGCGAACCGGGTGCGATAGGCGCGAGTTTCGGCTTCTATTCCTGCTTGGGGATGCGAGAGCTTGCCCGTTGCTTTATAGCCGAGCTTTGCAATTTTGGCGGTGATCGCCTGCATTCCAATTTCCCTCGGTTCATAGTGAACGGTAGCCCGAGACAAAGCCAAACTGACATGAACAGCTTGAACCCCCTTCTCCTTGCGAAGCGCTTTTTCGATTCGGGTTGCGCAAGCCGCGCATGTCATACCACTTACTTGTAATTGCTCCAGTTTCATATTCGCTCACCTCCGGCGCTCGTTCATGGGATCGCTCGTCCATAAATTGTATGAAGGTGTTCGAATATTAAGAATAGCTATAAAGAGCCATCCAATTTACACCTGCCCTATCGCATGGCAAAGGCGGTCGATCACAAAGACCGGCCGCCATGAAATGATAGCTTTATTGTTCTTGAATCGAAAAAGCCGCGTATTACGCGACTTTTTTTGAGTCATAATATGTTGTCTCTTCTCGATCCATTATTTCCTTAATGACAGCTTAGAAATTAAATTTAAGCTATCTTCCTTACAGCGATCCATAGTTCAACGTAATTAAGACCGTCTCTACCGCCGTAGATTTCAAATTCCATTCCATCGACTTGTTCATAACCCGCCGTAGGAAGCCACTCTGAGAAGAATCGTCGATATAACGTCTCGATGATCTCATCAAAGCTGTCCCACGTGAATGGATCCGATGAAAAAACAACCCAAGTATGCGCGGGTATCGTTATGTTCGTGTATCCGTTTGTATCACTGGAGTCACTTTTAAATGCGCACAACATGTACGGATAAGAGTCATTTTCCGTTTTTCTGTAACTGCAAACCGCATGTACTTTATATAAATCCTTGCTTAAAAAAGAAGGCAAGTCGCCTGCATGGACAGCAAGTCTTTCAACCTCGCCATTAGCATGGCTTTCCTTCCAGAATTCTGCGGGCGAAGCCACCGCTTCGCCATCTCCGTTTATTGGAAACACTCTTTCGATTCCAAAGATCTGTAAGGCTTCCTTCGTTTCAATACGATAATTCATAGCCTCTGCCCCTTTGATTGAAATGAGGAAGGAAATCCGAGGATACGCCTTTAGAGCGGTCCCTTCTTGACGAGCTATTGCTGGATTGACACCATGCAGCATTTGAAAAGCCCGCGCAAAAGAAACCGGTGATTCATACCCGTATTTCAGGGCAATATCAATGACTTTGGCGTCGCTATTCTGCAATTCAAAAGCCGCAAGGGTGAGACGTCTTCGCCGTATATATTCCGCGAGTGTCACATTCGTTATGAACGAGAACATTCTCTGAAACTGATGTGACGAACAGCAAGCTTTACGAGCCACTTCACCCAATTCAATTTCTTCGGATAAATTCATCTCGATGTAATCCAATGCCCGATTCATCCTCATAAGCCAATCCATCTGGTTCCCTCCTTTCAACCAAAGTATAGTTTTGCTATGGCATCGCAGCGCAACTATTTGTGCTCAGTAAAGTTTCGTCTACCCGTTTCTACGGGCAGACGCTTTTTTCTCAGCGCCAAAACGTCGTACAGTTTGCCTTATCCAGCATATTAAACTCGATCATTCTCTCTAGCAATGAGTAATCAACCGGACGATCCCACCGAATGCGGACAAGCTCCTTGGTGTGATCATAGCCGGCCTGGACGATTTCATCCGAAAATTGATGTATCCCTGCCTTTTCAGGGGCAACCGCCAAGTGAGGTTTGGCAACGCTAAAGCCAATGATAAATGTGTCGTGGTCAGTGAACATTGGCTGATTCCACGCAATTTTCGGCATCAGATTCGGAAATTTCTCAGCGACCCACCCCAAAACTTCTTCGGTTCTCGCCCGATGCTGCGGGTTATCGATTTTCGCTAAAAAATCTGCAAAAACCTCCATGTTGTATCCTCCTTCTATAAATGACGCCAGCTTATGTGGCGATCATGCTCAAGCTATTCACTATCTCACGATTTCTCTGTTATTCATGGATTCCGCTCTCTACGATCAGTACATTCCATTGCTAATATCCAAAAAAAGCATCCTTTTTGATATTCCGCTTGGACACATTCTTACTTTGCAAGTACGCAGTAACCGACTCTACCATGGACTTCGGTCCCGCAACCAAATATTTGCCATGTCCCTTATGCCGGGCGATGAACTTGTCGATTTCCTGATCTAAATCATTTCTTGAATCAAGATAAGATCCCTGGATCGAAGGATGATTGGCGATTGCATCAAGTTCATCTTTATACAGATAGGACTTCTTGCTATCTAAATAGAGAAGGTGGATGGGTTTCAACTCACCATTCCCGGCTGCCGCCTGCTTTAAGATGGACCGAAAAGGCGTTATTCCGATTCCGGCCGCGATCAGGAGCGAGGGGCTCTCAGGATCCAAATGAAAGGAACCTACAGGACCGCCCATTTTCAAATGCATGCCTGGTTTTAATTCCAGCAGCGCCCTTTTGAAATCGCTTGGGTTGTCCCCGATGCGCGTTGTTATGTTAACAACGTTCTCTGTGGGAACAGAACTGATGCTGAATGGCTTTGTAGCATTCTTCATGGTTTTATGCGTAATGCTGAATAAACCGTATTGCCCTGCTTTCCATGTTAAATCGTGTCCTTTTTCGAATGAAAAAGTGTACACATCTTCCGATTCTTTGCTGCTCTCTATAAATATCAATTCCCGCTTTTGGAATATGGATAGAAAATCTTTAATAAAACCCATGATCTCACCCCTCGTTACATCAAGTATCTTCCCGTAATCGACTGCTCCGCTTGAGCAATCTGCGCCGGCGTGCCCTCGAACACCACTTGCCCGCCCTTGCTGCCTCCGTCCGGTCCCATGTCGATGATCCAGTCCGCTTGGCTGATCACCTCGAGGTTATGCTCGATGACAATCACCGTATTGCCGGCATCCACAAGGCGGTTCATGATCTCCAGCAGGTGGCCGATATCCGACATATGCAGACCGGTGGTCGGCTCGTCCATCACGTAAATGCTGCCTTTCTTATGCAGCTCGCTTGCCAGCTTGATGCGCTGGCACTCCCCGCCCGAGAGCGTGCTGAGCGGCTGGCCGAGCGTAATATAGTTCAATCCTACATCGCTCATGGCCTGAAGCTTGCGAACAACCTCTTTGAGTTCAAAAAAGTCCAGAGCCTGCTCGACCGTCATCTCCAGCACTTCGGCAATCGATTTGCCGTTCAGTTTGTACTCAAGCACCTCATCCTTAAAGCGTCTTCCTCCGCATACATCGCATGGCAGCTTTACGCTGTCGAGGAAAGAAAGGTCCGTATACAATACGCCAAGCCCTTGGCAGTTCTCGCATGCTCCCTTCGAGTTGAAGCTGAACAAACCCTGGTTCACCTTGTTTGCCGAAGCAAATGCTTTACGAACATCATCCATTATGCCCGTATACGTGGCTGGATTCGAGCGCGTGGATACGCCTACCGCCGATTGATCGATGACGATTGCATCCGGATGCTGGCTGAGAAATACTTGGTTGATCAGGGTGCTTTTACCCGAGCCGGCGACACCCGTAACAACGGTCAGCACTCCGGTCGGGATATCAACGCTCACGTTCATTAGATTGTGCAGCGTAGCATCCTTGATGGGCAGCTTGCCGGATGGCTGCCTGCAGTCGTGCTTCAGCTGGAGCGGCCGCTTCATATGGGTCCCTGTTAAAGTAGCAGACTCCAGAAGTCCGGAGTAGCTTCCCTCATATACGATGGTACCGCCGCGGCTGCCGGCGTAGGGCCCAACGTCGACGATATGGTCCGCCACCTTGATCACATCGGGATCATGCTCAACGACAATCACGGTGTTGCCCTTGTCGCGCAGCTTCTGAAGCAGTTCATTTAACCTGTGCACATCGCGGGGATGCAAGCCAACGCTGGGCTCATCGAAGATGTAAGTGACATCCACGAGGCTGCCGCTCAGATGCTTGACCATTTTGACGCGCTGCGACTCGCCGCCCGACAAGGTATCCGTCTCGCGGTCCAGCGTCAAGTAATCCAAGCCGATATCCACCAGATGCTGCAGACGTTCCGTTAACGATTTGATGATCGGTGCCGCGATCGGATCATCGATCTCGCGTATAACGCGAATCAGCTGGCCCACTTCCATGGCGGACATCTCCGCAATGTGGAGTCCATTGATTTTGCAGCTCAGCGTCGCTTGGCTGAGTCTTGCGCCGCGGCAGCTGGGGCACGGACCCTCCGTGATAAATGGCATCACCGCTTTCTGCGTGCGTTCGGACTTCGTTTTTACATCCTGCTTGATGTATTTGTTGGTGAACTTCTCCATGACGCCTTCCACCGTAATGTTCGTTGCCTTACCGGCGAAATCCATCTTTACTTTTCTTGCCTTGGCATACAGGAGATGCTCCAATTCCTCATCGGAATAATCGCTCAGCTTTTTGTCCGGATCAAAATCGCCCGATTGCAGTATCATGTTCCACTCCCAGCCGTTTACCGAATAGTCCGGCAGCATCAGAGCGCCTTCATTTAGCGACTTGGTCATGTCCACCGCCTTGCTCATGTCGACGCCAAGCTTGCGACCGATTCCGTTGCACTCCGGGCACATGCCTTGCGGATCGTTGAAGGAGAATAGATGCGCGGGTCCGATATGGGGCTGACCCACTCGGGAGAATAAAAGACGGAGAATGGGAGAAATATCGGTAATGGTGCCCATCGTGGAATGGGAACCGCCGCCAAGCCGCTTCTGATCCACGATAACGGCCATGCTCAGATTCTCGATTGCGTCCGTATCCGGCTGGGGAACGCGGGGCAGGAACGTACGAACGAACATGCTGAAGTTCTCATTCAGCAGTCGCGTGGATTCTGCGGCGATCGTATCGAAGACAATCGACGATTTGCCGGATCCGGATACACCGGTGAAAATCGTGATCTTCCGCTTGGGAATGCGCAGGGATACGTTCTTAAGATTGTTTTCCCTCGCACCCGAGAGCACGATATACTCCTGATTTGTTTCGCTCATGCATAACATCCTTCCGAAATGGGTAATTTAAGCATTTTTTCGAATGAATCGTCCATGACTTAAACCGGCTGCAAGCAGCATGCAGCCGGTGATATCGACGCGGCCGGCAGGTTCAATCAACGTCCTCTATTCATTTAGCGCTTGGGTGCGGAACGTTAATATGGATGTGGTTAATCTGCCAATGCCTTTTCAAGCTTGACGACCCATGCACTCCATCCATGCTTAGCCCCCTCAAGCCCGTGAACGTTGGAAAATCCGATTTGTTCGAGATGAAGGTTAACCTTTCCGCTTCCTAAATCCTGCAGCGTCAAGGTTACCGTATGTCTTTCCTCACCGGTGGCCCAGGTATAGGATAGAAGATTCGGCTCATCCACGATAAGCACTTCGCCCTCAACAATCCCATCCCACCATTCGGACGGCTCATGGCGAAACTGAAATCGGTGCCCTACGACGGGTTTAAAATCATTTTCCGTGATCCACTTGGCAAGCTGGTTTGAATCAGTGATGGCTAACCACAGCTTCTCGATCGATGTCTTGAACGGAAAATCCATAGACAATGTTAAGCTCATTCATCTTCCTCCTCTAATAGCTGGCTTAAACGCAGCATGTTGGCATTCCAGTACTTGTTGTAAAAAGCCACCCAATCTTGAACCTCTCGGAGCGGCGAGGCGTTAAGCCTGAAACGCGTTTCTCTGCCGACTTTTCGGTCATGTACCAGATCGGCTTCCTTAAGTATGGTTAAATGTTTGGACACCGCAGTACGGCCCATTGGAAACTGTGCCGTTAACTCATGCAGCGGCAGCTCATCGGCTTCCGCCAACAGATGGATCAGTTGGCGCCTGGTCGGGTCTGCAATGGCGTTAAACACATCGCGAGACTGGTAGTTCTCGTTCACAACACCCTCTCCTCCATATTACTGCCGAGGGACAGCCGTTCATTTTCCATCCCTATAGAGTGCGGCCCTTCGGACGAGCGTTCGCGGGGCGATTCCTTGCGAATTGAAGCAGCAAATAAACGGCAAACCTAAAGCCCCGTATCCTGACACGCGTCCATGAAATGGAGCTGTGTCCGTCTGGTCAAAGTGTAACCCTATCATTGATAAGCTGGTCCTCGGTGTTGAATTTCTACTCTTTCGATATTTTCAATAATCGGACACCATTTAGTGACATTTCGATTATAGGTCACCATTTGGTGTCATGTCAATCCATCGCGCTCGGGATTTTTATGATCGGAAAAGTATAAAACGAGGCAGTGGAATTCGATTCCACTGCCTCGTCTACTTAGGTCAACCTAAAGCGGATCAGGTTGAGTGTGCCTTTTATTCGAGGGGGCAAACCAACCGAGAAGGGCTATCGCGACCAAGACCCCGTAGAAAACGACGGTCCAGCCTGTGCTGTGCGGGAAATGATGAGCCAACACGCCAATATCTTCATGGGCCAGGGTGATCACAGCGAGCTTGACGCCGACCCATGCCACGATGGCATATGCCGTGGTCTCCAGTGCCGGCCGTTGAGCAAGCAGCTTCACAAACCATGTGGCCGCGAATTTGATCAGGACAAGCCCTGCGATCCCGCCAAGCACGACAACCAGGAATTGTCCTCCGTCCATCCCGCCGAAATCCGGTAGCGGCGAATCCGGGAGGCCCAGTGCCAGAGCCACAGCAGCAAGAATGGAATCAATCGCAAAAGCGAGATCCGCAACCGCAATCTTTCCAACGGTCGGCCAGAAGCCTTTTCCCGCGGCATCTTTCTTTATGTCCTCGCGAATATTTTTGTTTTCCTTGCCAAAACGGGCTTTGATGATGTGCTTTAATCCGAGGTATAGGAGATAAGCCGCTCCAATCGCCTGTATTTGCCAGACGTTCGCGATAAACGATATCGCAAACAGGGCGGCGAAGCGAAATACAAAGGCCATGATGATTCCGTAATTGATGGCTTTCTTCTTTTGTTCCTCCGGTAAGTGCTTCGCGATAACCGCCAGCACAAGGGCATTATCCGCCGATAACAAACCTTCCAAACCGATAAGAATCAGTAATGCCCAGGCATACTCCAACCAAAGTGATTCCAACGGTACTTCCCCTCTCTTATTTTAGAATGTTCAGGACCCATTTGTTGCTTCAAGCTCCACGTTTCAGCTAATGAATTTTGATTGCACCGCTGCTCCCTGTCGTTATTACGTTGTCAAGTAATGTCTCGTTTCATTCATTAGGCATCATAATGAAAAAAATTTTATAGATTATGCTATTTTGAAACAAAACGCTTCGCATTATTCGGCGGTCCTAAAACACCAAACCACATTTTGGGGGCTGAAGGTAACATCTCTTGATCGAACATAGATCGATATGCTCGGGGCCAAATCAGGGCCGGGATCGCTTACTTGTCATTAGCGTTGAATCCTTGAGCCCTTTTGGTTTCATTCTAATGCCCAATAGGATGAAGATGACATAAATTACGATGGCAACCGAATCGACTACCGTGTCCGTTAATGCCGAAACATCTTGAACTGCCGTTATGCCTAAAATGACCATCAGTCGTACGATCAACAGAGATACGATCATCCATGCAACGGCCCGGATTTTCGATCGTTCGCCTTGGAATGCCATGCAAATGAACGCGATACCGAAGACCAGATTCTCCGCTGTGATGATATGCCAGACATACGTGAATATGATCTCGGAATCCAAGGGGATCTCGCTCGCGTGAAGGATCGGCAGTACAGCGGATTGCCCGTTCCAAGCATGCGTAATGGCAAAAAGTACGGCAAGAATACCGGCAATTAAATAATATAGATTCTTAATCTTCATGTCCAAGACATCCCTCCTCGGATATTCCATTCTCCTTCCTGCGAATCGTTTGGTAAATCTCCCGAACGAACGATGCCAGCCGCCGGTCGCTTTCATGATTAAGGTCCCTTAGCGTTTCGGCTGCTAACTCAAGCAATTGACTGACCTTTTCCAGATGAGCAATCTTCTCGCGCGTTTCCGCATTCTTGGCATCAAGGAACGAAGCTACCTTCAGGCATTCTGCTGGGTCAACATCCTCCATTCTGTGGAATCCAAACTTCCCCTTGATTTCGTTAAGCGACAAGTCAGCAAACTGCAGGATTTGAATATTCATTAAATCCATGAGGTCACTCCTCGAATACCTGCGGTACCGATTGTCTTCCCGGGCCGGCGATACGATTCCAATTCGGTCATAGTAGCGAAGTGTATCCTTGGGAATTCCAAGGATCTGCGAAACTTCTTGTATTGAGTATAATTGTTTCATGCATTCAAAATAACATTGGAGTAAACTCCAGTGTCAAGTCACTTTTTTACGAGATCACCATTACCTTATGTCATATCTCATTCAGACCTACTAGTGCCACCATGATTAGAAGAACAAACAAACGTCGCGAATAGGATTGTTGAGGATAAAAAAAGACTGCCGGTACCTTTCACCGGGCAGTCTTTTGATTTCCAAGTAGTATGCTCTCCAACCTATTCGCTGGACAGTTCCTTGAGCGATTTGATTTTACCATGGGGATGCTGTTCTTGCTTACGCGACTTCCAGGCAGCTTCTTTCCTTCTCTTCTGGTGAGCCATGACAGATATCCTCCTTTGGAAACAGAGATGTATACTACCATCTTATATTGTCATTCCCCGGCTTGGTTCATTCATGAAAATAGGATGCACAACACCACGCGTTCTACTCGCGTGAAACCCAGGACCTTCAAGGCAATAAGAAGCTCATTGGATCGCTCATCTCTCGCTCATTTCCTGCTTGGTCCTTTAAGCGCATGTCCTACGCTGCTTGATCCGTTTATAATGTAATAATGACAACCCGCCGTTACCGGAAAAGCGGATGCAACCACGTCGAATGAAAGGAGCAATCATGGACAACAAACAAATGCGCATGTTGAAAAAGCTGTATCACCATACCAATTACAACTATGACCGGGAGCGTGAGGTAAGCGTATATAATACAGAAACACTTACTGCGGCAGAGCAGGAGCTGCTGCAAGCCAGCGGATGGGTCGTAAACGATCTGCAGTATATTCGGCATGACGAAATCATAGGCCGACTGGTCGAGCTGCGTTCGAACGTTCGCTTGACCTGGTCCAGCATTGGCAATGCCTTTGTTGCAGGGGTGGGTGGAAGCTGGCCCCGAGGCATATCCACGCTGGCCAGTTATCACGCCATGATTCATGCACGCCCCCACGCTTACGAGGAACCCGAATGGCTTCGGGCTTGCAAGGTCTGTGGCTTCAGCCACAGCCATGAAGGCTGGGACAATCTGTCTTACATACGTTACGCGATGCATTTAGGCAACAATTACAGCGGATCAAGCTTCGGCGCATACGTGGATATGGCCGAAATGGTCGAACTGCTGGAGCAAGAGCCCGTTGAGGCAACGGACAATGACAAGCACGCCTTCAGACAGCTGCTGCAGAGCTTGGACCGGGCCGAGGCTGGCGAAACGCCAGGGCAGTATGAGAAGCGGTTAACCGGCGAAAAAATCTTGAAGGGTCACGCCGGCATTCGCCGTGGCATGCTCCAGGCGCTAGCCAGGGTCGGCGTGCTCCCCAACCGCATCCTGGAGCTCTCTCCGGACCGCTGGACGGACACGGCAACAATCATCCATGCCGAGTTTGAACTGGACAACACCAAGGGCCGTTCCGACATGGAGATGCCTTGGGCAGGCTGGCAAGGCAGCTTGGGCGTCGATTGGAACAAGGCCCGCGCGATTTTCGGCGATTGGGTTTGAATGTCGATACAGGAGGTTTCCTAATAAGCGCTGCAGGAAACCTCTTTTTTGATCAGTGCGACTTCTGTCCCGTATGATTCATCTATGATAAAACGGTTTGTGGCTTTTAGTTATTTAAAATAGGCATTTCAGCCAGTAGTTTCTTCAAATAGATAGAATCCCATGGCAGATGCTCCGTGATCCCTAAACCCACGACATCAGTCTCTTCAGACAGTTCCTTCAGCAGATGAAGCAGCTGCGGCAATTGCATGGTTCCCTGAGGAGATAAATTGAAGGGTTCTTCAGGGTTCGCGAACAGCAAAGACCGGAATGCCTTGGGATCAAGCACGTCCAGATCGAGGTGAATCGCCAGGTGCTTAATGCCGCGTTCTTTAATCCACGCTTTAATAGGCGCAGTACTGTTCTTCAACTCCTCGGTGCCAGCAGTTCGAATGCCCAGCCTTTGAATCATGTCTGTGTCCTGCTCCGCAAAACCGATGCCTAGCTTTTGGAATCCTTCCGAGATCACCTTGGCTTCTTGTTCGGTAGGCGCTGCTAATCCTGCAATAAAGACGTTCTCGGGTTTTAGAGGGATGTTCACATGTTTGGCAAACTCCTCATCCCCTTCTCCCAACAGATTCCCCAGGGGTACCGTATGCCCGTTATCATAGCCTACATATCTCACCAAATCACTGTGAGCATCGATCCAGATTAAACCTAACTCCCCGTCGTATCGTTCGTTCAAATAAGCAAAAGGAGCTTGTTCGACCAAGCAGTCGCCGCCAAACATGACAATGCGATCCGGTTTATGGGCATGGATCAGATGATGAGCCGCCTTTAACTGTTCGAGCAGCTGTGTTCTGCCATTCATACCGTTCTCGTTTTCAAGAGGCGTTCCATCATAGGCTTGGACGGGAACATGGATAAGGGGTTGATCATTATCCGGAGCCAGCCAAGCAAGCAGTTCGGCTCCAAAAGAGTAGTTGGGGTTGTTCCCCCCTTGCCATTGCGGCATTAACAGGCGTATCGTTTTCGTTTTTTTAGTCATGCTGTTGTCTCCTTTACTTCAAAGTAAGGTTAGTATAGACTGAGCACAAATAAAAAAGTAGTACGCACTTATTTGAAAGGTACTACCCGAAAGGATAGTGTAAATATGAGCATGGCTGAATTTAAAGGTAAAGTTAAGAATATTCAAGATACGCCTTTTGGTTATACGGTGTCCGTGATCGGCGGCAAATGGAAAATGGTCATTATCTACCTTCTTGCAGAAAACCAAACGGTTCGCTTCAATGATCTGAAGAGACAGATCGGCGCCATTACTTACAAAACATTGAGTTCGCAGCTTAAGGAATTGGAGGCGGATGGACTCGTGAAACGGAAAGAATACCCTCAAGTCCCCCCTAAAGTCGAGTATAGCCTCACGGATAAAGCGGTAACGCTATTACCCGTTTTGGAAGGGTTATGCGAGTGGGGAGTAAAGAATCAATACGATTAAAATCGGAACGGCTGGCTCCCCGACTACGCTCCGCGAACGACCCGAAAACCTTGATCCGGACCAAAGCCATTGGCATCGAATTTGCCTCGGAACGAGATCTCGTTGTTGCTGACGTCGCCGATCCAGCCGCCGCCCTTCACCACCCGAAAGGTGCCGCTTTGGCTGTTCGAGTCGCCATACCAGTCCCAGCACCACTCCCTAACGTTGCCTGACATATCGTAAATGCCTAACTCGTTGGGCTTCTGGGTGCCGATCGGTTTGGTTTGATTATGGTTGTTCTCGATGACGGGCCAGTTCCAATCTCCGGATAAGTATTGATCTCCGGCGTTTCTCCAATACCATGCAACCTCGTCGGCATTATGGCTTCCGCTGTATGCGTAGCCTTTGCTCGCCTGCCCTCCGCTAGCAGCATATTCCCACTCCGCTTCAGTAGGCAACCGATAGCCGTCAGCTCCCTCATTGATCGCGACGGTCCATTTTATATGATCATTATCATTCTTATTATTTGCGTCTTTCTTATTCTTGTGGATGTTGTAATACGGTTCGAATCCTTCCTGTATGCTTCTTCGATTGCAGTATTCCACAACGTCATACCAACTCACCATTTCAACCGGCAGTTGATCTCCAACGAATTCCGATGGATTGCTCCCCATGACTTCTTCCCACTCTTTTTGAGTGACCTCATATTTGCCGATATAGAAGCTTGATAACGACACGCTTTGTCCAGCGTAGTTGGACTTGTTGTTCTTAATAGGCCCGCCTTCTACGAACACAAGATCTTCCTTCTTATCAAGTTTATCCTGCGAACAAGCGCCGATCACAAGCATTGCTGCTATAAAAAGAAACAAGCATAGCTTTCTCATGGATAGATCTCCTTTAAGCTGATAGAAGAATCGATAAGTCATGCCCCGGTCTGCAGCTCGCCTCCGGCAACGTCGAAGGCCGCTGCTCAAACAGAGAACGGCCTGCAACGCATCCGGATAACGGATTGGTTAGGATGACGGCTTACTTATGATTGATGGTTGGGAAGTTACCACACCGTTACGTTGGAGCTCCCGCTGCTTTGATAGCCCTCTGTCGCTAATACCTGGTAAGACCAGCTGCTTCCCAGATTCATTCCTTTGCTTGCCCATGCGTTCACGTGGTTGCTGAACGTGATGCTGGAGTTTACGCCTGTAGCTCTCTTCGATTGCCGAACGCTCCAATACTGGGCAAATGTTTGTGTGCCGTCAATCGAGGGCGCGTTGTATCGCATCGTTGTATAGATGTCATAGGTGCCCCCATCGCTGGTCACGGTGCCTTTATGCGTTCCGGTAGGCCGGTAAGTACCCCAGCTGTCAACGACGTAATATTCGATCAGCGAGTTTCTCGTCCAGCCGTAGAGCGTCAAATACCCGTTGCCGGACGGCGCCCAGACGCCGGCATTGTAGTTAATCGTCCGGTTCGGCGATCCTGTATTCCAGCCTTTGCCGACAACGAAATTCCCGGTATTTTGCCACGTTACGCTGTAATTGCCTCCGGAGCCGTTAACGGCATTGACCGTTCCGCCGCCATCGGTCCAATTCTGCCAGTAGTCCGTCGCTGCGTTTGAGGTTGTTGCAAACAAACCAAAACTCATGGAAGCTGCCAGCACCAGCGTCATTACCTTTTTACTAAACTTAATCATAATCTACCTCCTCTTTTGTGTTTGCTCTGTACAACCGAATGTCGAATGATTCTCTGTTTTTTACTTTTACCTCCTTTCTAAACAAATTATAGGATGATAGCGGTTACATAAATATTAACAAATTAAATATGATGTATTGATTTTCTTGGTAATTATAGTAAGTAATGGGACACTCCGGATATTCGGTGATAACTTGCCGCTAACCTTGCCGATACCATAAACAAAAAAAGCCGCGTTTCCCGCGACTTATGCATGCTTATATTTTGCCCCTATTCGATTACGATTCTTCTTATTGCAGACTTGCCTAACACCTTACATATTTGCGTTTAAATCCGATCTTCCCTCTCTCGATCTCTTTTTGAATATTGTCGGAAGCCAGCAGGATGCTGCTCTTCTTCTTGTCCCTTTTGATTTCGACTGGGCCGACGGCCTTCGCGATTTCTACCGCCTTATCATGGCTTGGCAAATAAGAAACCCCTACGGTGTATACAAAATTGTTCATAGCGGATTTCGTTCGTTCAGGGGAGTCGTGGATCGTGTTTTTCACCTGTTCGAGCATGCTCTCGATCTTGACGGTATCAAATGCAGCGTCCGCACGATTACCCAAAAGCCAGCAGTAGCAGCTCCAGCCTGCCGACATTTTAAGCTCTTCACCGCTAGCGATCCACTTATCGGCAACTGTTTGAGCAATTTCCGTTTCGGCCAAAGTCACGGCAACCACATAATCTGACAGCATATAAAAATAGGCACGATCCATCCAACGATCGAAATCTGCTTCCGTCATGATCATGGGGTCTGCAATAATGCCGGCAAAATACATCGCATCATAGTTGCCGGTGGTGTAAAGCTGCTCTGCTAAAGGTTGATTTTTCTTGATTTTCTTTGCTAACGGCTTCATGGCACCAGTAGCAACCCCAAAAAGCGGCTCGTGTGCACCATTGCTCATATAGGTTTTCTTAATCCGTTCCTTGCCGAGTGCCTCCAGTTCCTGCATAACCACGCCGAATTCCAATATAATCCACTTCCTTTTTTGTACAGTATTCATTCATAAATCACGTAGATATCCGGGTAAGGATGGAAATATATTAATTACGAAAAATTATATCATAAGTCGGCTTGTGCAGCCTTACAACCAAAGTTAACCATGATCGTCCTTTCTCTTTGAAAACACCCCGCTTCTCCTTATGGTGGACTGAGCCGATCTTCATTGACAGGTATAGCCGTCAATGCTAGAATTCAACGTATCATTGATGAGGAGGCTCGTGATCTATGTTACATTCCATGCGTATAAGATAAGCCGGCCATAAAAAAGCGGATTTTCCAACCACGAATGTGGGCTTTTTTTGAGTTGCTTATTTCCTGCGTATGTAGACATGGATTGCGACACGGTTAGCTTTTTTTAGCTATGCCTTTATATCGCCATCTTCTCTCGTGATCCATGCAGATTTAAGCCCCATTGTGGACTCGGATCTGTATTTTTTATTGCCAAAAAAGAAGCGTGCTGCTTCCATCTATCCGAAATTTAGACAAATCAATATGAAATGAGGCAAATCTTATGAGATCCATGCATTGGTACTTCTTTATTTAAACCTCTCTTCTTCAATCGCAGGCGATCCTGCGAACAGAAACTGCGATTTTTGAAGGAGGAAATCAATATGGAATTCTTGATCAAAGCAAAAGATATGGTAGTGGAATATTCGGGACGAGATGTTCTGGACATTGATGAACTGGAGCTTTACAGCTATGATCGCATCGGACTGGTTGGCGTGAACGGAGCAGGCAAAAGCACACTGCTAAAAGCGCTGCTGGGGGAAATTCCTTTGTCCCATGGTAAAGTTATTCGGGAAGGCAGCTTCCATTATATTCCCCAGTTGGATGATGTCATTGTGCAGGAGATTCAAGATTACGCTTTAATCGGCAAGCTGGGAATCGAGCACTGTGACGCGGAACATATGAGCGGCGGTGAAGAAACACGGCTAAAAATAGCCCAGGCGCTCTCCGGAGAGGTGCACGGAATTTTTGCCGATGAACCGACGAGCCACCTGGATCGGGATGGCATAGACTTTCTGGTCCACCAGCTTAAATATTACTCCGGCGCCTTACTCATCATCAGTCACGACCGTTATTTCCTTGACCAGGTCGTCGACAAGATCTGGGAGTTGAATGAGGGGAAAATCACGGAGTACTGGGGCGGTTATTCCGATTACCTGCGCCTTAAGGAAGAGGAGCGGCATAGTCAGGCTGCAAAATATAAGCAGTTTACTGCGGAACGGGAGCGGCTGGAGAAAGCCATTACCGAAAAGCTTAGCCAGGCTCAAAAAGTGGATCAAAAGGCTAAAGGCGCTCCAAGAAAAAACAGCTCCGATGGCGGCGGCCGCCTGGCTCATCAAAAATCGACGGGCAGCAAACAGAAAAAGCTCCATAATGCCGCTAAAAATATGGAGCATCGAATCGAGGCACTTGGTGAGGTAAAGCCTCCTGAAGCCATGCGATCCATTCGTTTCTGGCAAAGCAAAGCCTTGGAGCTTCATCATCCGTTTCCAATTACTGGAATAGACATTTGCAAACAGTTTGAAGGCAAGGCGATTTTCGAGGAGGCCTCCTTCCAATTTCCATTGGGTGCCAAGATCGCGGTCACCGGTGCGAATGGATCTGGCAAAACGACGCTTTTCAAGATGATACTCCATCGTGAGCATGGTATTTCCGTATCCCCTAAAGCGGAAATCGGCTATTTTGCCCAAACGGGTTACAAGCTTGACCGTGATCAAGGGGTTATGGAGTTCATGAAGGAAGACAGTGATTATGAAGTGTCGGACATTCGCGCCGTTCTGGCATCGATGGGATTTTCTCAACAGGATGTACGCAAGGCTTTATCCGTGTTGAGCGGCGGAGAAATCATGAAATTGCAGCTTGCCAAAATGCTGTTAGGACGGTACAACATACTGCTGATGGATGAACCCAGCAATTTTCTGGATCTTCCTGCGGTGGAAGCGCTGGAACAATTAATGAAGAACTATGCGGGAACCATCATATTCGTATCGCATGATGTCCGTTTGATCGACAATGTAGCCGATACCGTATATGAAATCAAGGACAAAAAAATCATTCAGAGGGTATAAGTATCGTTCGAGTCTTTAAGCGGAGGATAGGAAATGGTGTTTCGCCGGGTAAAAAGTTTGGCTTAGGACAGCCTTTATGGCGGGTCCTAAGCCTTTTCGCGTTAAACTAGGTTGCTCCATTTTTATTCAAGACGGTCTTCGTCCATTCGATATTCTAAAATATCTCCGGGCTGACATTCCAAAGCCTTGCAAATCGCCTCTAAAGTCGATAATCGTATCGCCTTTGCCTTTCCGTTCTTCAATATGGAGAGATTGGCCATCGTGATTCCAACCTTCTCAGAAAGCTCCGTAACGCTCATTTTTCGTTTAGCCAGCATCACATCGATATTGATTATTATGGCCATGTCGTTCACCTCAGATTATTAAGTCGTTTTCCGATTTGATATCGATCGCTTCTTGTAACAGCCTTTGAAGGACGGCGGCAAAAACGGCAATCACCATGGAGGCGAAAATCAAGATCAATCCGATCAAGATGATGCCCGGGGCATCGTCTTTCTCCGCGACAAGATAGAACAGCGGCAGGCCAACCACGAACAAGCTGCTGATTGTGATTGCACAGTATTTTATACTCTTTAAAGCTCGTACGGACCATTCCGAGAACGCCTTGTTCTTATCAATATAACTTAAAAGCTTAAAGGCTTGATACAGCGCATAGTAAAACGGGATCGCCGCGGCATAAAAATCGATGAATACGAGATATTTAATATAACTCATATCCGGATACAGCTCGGCAGCAAAATTCGCGATCTCCGGCACCAAAAAGATGCACAAAGCAAGAATCGGAATACCGATAAGAATAACAGCCACCTTTAAAAAGAGCGTTGAAACTTGTTTCATCAAAAGCACCTCACTTCGATATTTTCATTGTTGACTTTATCACATAATTTATCGTTTTACAATAATTTATTATTGTTTTTTATTATATTATTACTGTTAATTGATTATACTTTTTATTCTGAAATTGAAAAAAAGCATTCTTCATTACGAAGAATGCTTTCATCCATAAAATGTCACCGGAACAAGGATTCAAGGTTACCTGGAGCGAAATCGCTTACGATTTTATACTCCTTGCCGTATCTTTTATGCTTGCTCGAATGGTTATAAATCCGTATATGGTCCGGACTATAAACGACTAGCGTGAAGGTCGGCCCGTTTTCGGTACTCAACAGGATCTCATATTCGTCGCCGCTGTGATCCCTTACGCTGTTCTTACGCAGTTTGAGATCCGAGAAGCTGTTCACGATGCGGTCAATCTCCGCTTGATCCGTCATTTTCAGCCGCTGCTCGTTCGGGCGGTTCCGGTTTCTTACAATGTCCAGCTCACGGATCGCGCCGGACTCCTTCAACTGATCAAGAACCAGCTCCTTGAACGAGGTGCGGTTTTGACTTGCCGAATATACCGTCGCGCTAAGCAGGAGCAGGACGCAGATTGCCAAAAAGACATACCAAAAGCGCTTGCTCACCCGCATCTCCTCCCTCGTGGTTGATCATAAAAGTTCAAGAATGTTTTCGAGTGTTCACGGCAGCTTCTTCCATAACTATACCAAAATACAAGGCTTATCGTTAGGTAAAACGACTGAAAAAATGGCTCATGACAAGCAGTTATTGAACCTGTGCTTTTCGTCACGATGCATCATGCCGAGTTCCGGTACCAGTGCAATGCTTTATAGAAAAAACAAAATAACAGACGGAGGGAAGTCGTAAGACTTCGCCCCCGCCTGTTAGAGGATGTGAATTGCACTCCTGCAACCGAAATAAATAACCGTATCTCCAGTTAAAAGCATGATCTGTCGAAGTATCAATTTACTCCGGCGTTCCTTGGGTCACGCCATGGATATAGGTGAGCCAAGGGGTATCCAAGGCTCCTTGTCCCGGGTTATAGGTGAAAAAGTACTCGACGGTGTCCCCTTGCTTCAGATTGTTTACAGGGTAAGTATAGTTGCCGTTCCCCGTTGGGGTCATGGCTACGTTCAGCTGCCCGCCGTTATTGATCTTGTAATGCAGATCGGCAAAGGTAGCGCCGTTAATATAGAACAGCAGGTCATTGCCGATTTTTTTCAGTCCCCTCACCTCATCGCCGATGACAATCACGGTGGATGGCGCCGGTACCACCGTGATCGTGGAAGAAGCGGTTTTCTGGCCGTCGACGGTCGTAGCCGTAACGGTTGCCGTACCCGGAGCGAGCCCCGTCACGACGCCTTCCTGGCTCACAGAGGCAGCACTCGCACCCGAAACGGTCCAAGTCACCTGCTTATTCGTTGCATTGGAGGGCGCTATGCCGGCGTTTAACTGAAGACTCTGACCCACTTCCACCTGTGCGGTGGTTGGATTCAGCGTGACGCCGGTAACCGGCACATTTCCAGGATTACCGCTGCCGTTTTCTTTATAAACCCGCACATAATCGACCTGCATCGTAGCAGGAATATCGGACGGATTCGGGGAAATGCCGCCGTCAAAATTTCCGCCGAGCGCCAGATTCATGATGAGGTAGAAAGGCTGATCGAAAGGTGCGTTCGGATTGTTTGGCGCGGCCAAGGAGTACCATTGTTCATTCGTCACTTTGAAGAAAAACTTGCCATCCACATACCATTTGATGTTGTCCTCTTCCCATACGACGGAATAGACATGATAATCATTGTTGATGTTCTGCCCTTCCGGGAAATGATATTCGCCAGAAATATGTTGGTTCGCCGGCCATGTTCCACCGAAGTGCACGGCACCGCTCGTCGAGCCTGGCAATCTCCCTCTTGCTTCCATCACGTCGATTTCGCCGGATGCTGCCCATGTTCCGTAAGGGCTGTCTTGCGGCAACATCCATAGTGCCGGCCATACGCCATTGCCAGTCGGCAGTTTCGCACGGAAGTCGACTCGTCCGTACTTCAGGGTAAAATGATTCTTCGTGTTAATCTTACCGGAGGAATATTGGGCATACCGGTTTGGATCTTGTGGGAAAGACTTGGGATCGTTCAATGCGCGGATGTTCAGCTTCCCGTCCTGCACGAACACATTTTGCGCACTATCGGTATAATGCTGCAGCTCCGCGTTGCCCCAGCCCCAGGTGTTTGGATCATCATTGAGATAGTAACCTTGTTCATAGTTCCATTTGCTTGTGTCCAATGTCGTGCCGTTAAATTCATCCTGCCAAATGAGATTCATGCCTTGGATGGCCGGGTCGCTTGGTGTCCCGATAGCAATATCCTCTTGGTCGCTTACATCCGGACGAGGAGCATCGGGATTGCCGATCAATGTGTAGTTAACGTAATTGCTGCCCACGCTGCCTCCCTTTAGCCCGTTCAAGGGATAGCCGATCCGGATCTGCATATCTTCTTGGATGGGCTGAAACCACAGGCCGTAAATATAATCGGCCCAGTATCCCCACTGATTCGCATCGGACATGTTGTTGTAGCCATTGGCAGCGTATGTAAATCCGCTCTGGCCGGAATTCCCCAGCTCAACCCACTGCCCGTTGACGTTAATCTGGTAAACGAAATTATCAAGCTCCTTACCTATCGGCGCTCCCCCGTCAATCTTAGGCAGCGGAATGCCGATAGAACCGTTAGCATCTGCCGTAAAGGTCGTTCCCTCATAAGGCGTAATGACATACGAATTTCGTACGGCTTCATTAAAAGTGATGGTATACACGACGTTAACTCCGGACGTTTTCGATTCCAATTTGACGTGGATCGACTCCGTTACGGTAAACCAATACCCGCCGCCTCCGTCCGTGAATTGTCCGAAGTTTTGGTCATAGATCCAGCCGCTTGCAGCGTTGTTGTCGATGTCAATCCAAGCACTGCTGTTAACAGGCTTCACATACACCTTCAAATCATCAGCGACGGCTGCATAGGTCACGGCCGGATCGTTATTGAACGTAGGGTAGGTAAAACCGGCGCCCCCCGTAAAGCTAGCAGTAATCTGCGGCCCTTGGGTCGGCGTCATGGCCGTGATCGTGGTTTTGTTAATGTTCTGAAACACCAGCCTGTAATCCAGGGTAACCCCATTCGCTTTCGAGTACAGCTGAATCTCCGTCGTTGCAGAAAGCGTGAACCAATAACCTGTAAATCCTCCGTCGCTCCAATGTCCCCAATTCTGATTATAAATAAAGCTGCTCACACTATCGATATCGACCCAGCTGCCGCCCACTTTCACTTTGACGCCCACGTCTTGGGCTACATCATTCCAAGTAGCTGCGCCTCCGTTGAATATGGGCATAACAAAGCCATAGCTGGCCTGTCCGACTCCTGATTTGGAGATGACCGGTCCGTCAGCCGCCGAAAAGTAATCCATCGAGGTCACCGAAGTATCTGCTGCCTCGACCTTCGAAGCTGGCCATAATCCGACACTAGCCAGCATGACAACCGCGAAGAACAAACTCAATCCCTTTTGCAAGTACCGCCTTTCCGTCGTGTAAGATCTCTTCATGAATACCCTCCCTTGTTCATATTGTGTGCTCTCAGCAATAGCACCTGCAGGAAAACGCTTACAGCTGAGGACGTCTTCATTCTATCGAATTCCTAATCTGATGAATAGGTTCCATATTTAGGGTAAGGTCTCAATATTTTGGATAACCCAAATGCAAAGACTGGCTAGTGTCAGAAATTCGCGAATCATGGTGCGTAAAGTTATTTTCCATACGACAATGAACAGAAGGCTGCCTCTTCGGCAGCCTTCTGTCTTTTCGATTAGTTGACATAATATTAATTGGGTAAACTTTAAATTATCATGTGGAGGACGCCAACAATTACGGCACTTGTTTCGCTTCACTGCTCAAAATTCGGTTCACTTTCTCGGCGCTCAGCCACATGAAGATGAGGAAGGCAAGGACAACGGATGGGAACAATCCGATGCTTGTCTGCGAAGCGACCAATCCAAACATGGGGGGAAGCAGCGTGGTCCCCGTATAGGCGACGGCCATTTGATAACCCATCAGCTTGGCCGAATGTTCTTTTCCGAACCGAGAAGGCGTTTCATGAAGAAGTCCAGGATAAATGGGCGCAAGGCCAAGTCCAATCAGCATAAATCCCGTCAGAGAAAAGGAAGCACTAAGAGGTAGCACAAGGATAATCCCACCTAGAATGGTGATGAGCTGTCCATAGCGGATCAACAGACGATTGGCAACCTTCAGCGTGATAAAGCCGGTAATCAGTCTTCCTAGCGTAATACCTCCGTAATATAAAGAAATCCATATGGCAGCCGTATCGGCTGAAATATGTTTAGCACCGACAAGGTAACTAGCTCCCCACAACCCCACCGTGGTTTCGACTCCACAATAGAATAAAAATGCCGTAAGTGTTGGTTTAACGCCTCTGATTCGAAATATGCCTGTTTTTACGATCTGCTCCTGTTGGCGCTTTTCATTATCGACTACGCTTTCGGCTTGCGGCCGGTCAATCTCCCGCATTGCTGCGACGCGTTTCCATAACGGGAGCGTAATGAGCAAAATGATTACAAGCGAGAACTGGATTATGGATACAGTTGTATATCCGCTTCTCCAGGAGTTATGATCTGCAATGTAAGAGGACATAATAATGGGCCCCATTGTTGCCCCGACACCCCAAAAGCAATGTAACCAGTTCATATGATGCGCCTTATAATTCTCAGCAACATAATGATTCAAAGCAGCATCCACAGCACCCGCCCCTAAACCCAGTGGAATGGCCAAAACGACAAGCCAAGCCATAGAGGGAGCCAAGGAGAAACCAAGCAGAGCTCCTGCAGTCAGGAAGCAGCTGAACAGGGTGATTCTCCCTGTTCCTAACCGCTTTATCATAGAGCCGCTTGCCAGACTCGAAACAATGGTTCCTCCTGCAATAACCATGGACACGATGCCTGCAGAGCCGACGGAAGACCCAATGTCGGGCCATATCACCGGCCAGGCGGATCCTAGTAAAGAATCGGGTAGTCCCAAACTAATAAAAGCCAGATAAATGATAATCAAAAACCAAGTTGCCAAGCGTACACCTTCTCCCCATGTAAATACATCTTTGTTTCACTAAATAAATCTTCTTTATAAAGTGTATTTATTTAATATGCAGCAGCATCTTTTTTTTGTCAAGATTCAAAACTCAAAAAACCCTCGGAATATCAATTCCGAGGGTTCCGGTCAACTGCAAGATCAAGGGTCGGTTCCAATTCTTGCAGGGTTAGCCAGCGCATGCCTGCTTCAAAGTCCTCTTGAAACGTCTGCTTCAACACCACTTCAGGATAAGAAGGCATGGGATGTTGAAGCCGATAAGTTTCCCAAGCCTGAGACCAGGCTTCCGCCTCCATTCGGTATTGATATATCACGATTTTGTCAGGTGCCAGGACGGCATTAACAGTATGTATGATTTTACACACAGCATGCACAAACTTCTCCGTTGTCATGTCTTGACTCCAATCCAGGCCAATGGGCAGAAATTTGATCTCGCCCGACATGCCGTTCTTCCCTTTAACGATCCTCCCATCGAGATAAATAGCTAGGCCAGGCGGATATTTCATAGGGAAGTACATGCCTAGCACGCACTGGTCACCTTCCAAATCCTCCTTCATCGAATAACCGCTAATGGCAGCATTCACATCATTCTCGACCATTACGGGCAGCCCAAATTGAGATTCGATCTCTTCAATCATGCGAAACCCGGTTAATTCTCGATGACTGCTTACCGTAATTTCTCCATTGACGGCCTGTCCCGGAATGCCGATACCAATCACCTTGATGGAGGGATAAAGCCCAATGTAATGCTCAATGATTTCATAGAAGCGCTGTCGATCAAATACAGGCATGGTGTATTCTTCTTTGGCCAACTGATCATTTTCCAAATTCACGACGGTTGCCGAGATCAGCTCTTCTCCCTGTTTCTCCTTCAAATAAACGACAAGAGCCAGGCTGAAATTATAATTATATCTATAGGTTAGCGCGGGCCTCCCGCCGTTGGACGGAACGATATCGTCTTCAAACAATTCCCCAAGCTCATACAGCTCCTTGACCAACGAATTCACCGTAACCACACTCAGCTTGGTCAATGAGGCCAATTGGGGCTTCGTCGCCGTTTCTACTCGCTTCATGGCTTTGCGGACAATATTTAAATTGATTTCTTTCATTAAGTTAGCGTTTGCTTTTTTCATAAGCCCCCCTGCACACATGTTTCATCTTAATCTATGTTATCCCTATGATATACTACTTTACCTGGTATACAAAACGGCTTAATCATGCGTAAAGAACAAAAAAACCGCATATGTCATGCGGCTTTATATGTTACTGAGATGAGATCCGGTAAACTAATTCGGTGAGGCTTCTTCCTGCGGCAGCGGCATGCCCGCTTCAACCAATCGCTTATTGCGCATGAAGAAAACAGTAAGTATTAGCATCAACAGCCCCGTACCGATCAGCAGCCATTCGATTTTGACCACGTCGGCAAGCGGACCGAATATCAGCATCCCGATGGGCATCATGGAAGTCGAAATCATCCCGAAGACACCGAATATACGGCCCAGATAATTTTCATCCACCTTCTCCTGCAGCATGACGGTCGTTGGCGTATTAAATATGGGCATCGCTACTCCGAATACAGCCATGATGGCCAAGTAAATCCAGAATACAGGCACAATGCCGAGCGCAAACGTGGACACGGCCATGACGAAGCTGGCTATAGCCATCGTGTACACTTTATTTTTAAAGCCGCCCCAGGAAGCAATGATCCCCCCTCCAGCCATCATGCCGACGGAAAACGCGATCTCGATTGCCGTCAAGCGCCATACATCGTCCCCGAAGCTGCGGGTAACCTGCAGCGGAGTCAGAAAGGCAGCAGGCGCCATAAGCACGAAGAAAAAGGCGAAGAAGATAAAAAACGACTTGAGAAAAGCATGCTGTTTAATGTAGACCAAGCCCTCTTTGAAGTCGTCCAGATAACCCGTGCTTTGGGTGTCCGACGCCTTTTTGTGCAGCGGAATTTTGAGAAAGACAAACAATGTAAAGATCGCGATCGCAGCCGTAACTACGTCGATAAAAAAAATCGCCTCGATCGTTGCTACAGTGAGCAATCCCGCGCTGACGATGGGCGCTACGAACATGATCAGCGCTTGTAGGCTGCCGTTAATACCGTTTACTTTCGTCAGCTTATCTTGCGGCACGATTTGAGGCAATATGGCTCCGACCGCTGGAGTCTGAATCCCGGCCCCGAGCGCGCGTACGGCGGAAATGATAAACAGCAGCCAAACCGCCTGATAGCCAAGCATAAACGTAATGGCCAACATCAGCGTAACCACCGCGATCATAGAATCCGCGATCATAATGAGCGTTTTACGGTTGAAGCGGTCCGCCCATACCCCGGCAAAAGGCGACAGCAGGAACGTCGGAATGAATCCGCAAATAATATACAGCGTCATCATGATGCCCGACTGCGTCGTCAGCGTAATGTGCCACATAATGGCATATTGAACCAAGGCAGACCCGAACAGCGAAAGTGTTTGGCTGCTTAAAAAGAGAATGATGTTCCTTTTCCAATGGATTTTCTGAGCATCTTCGGTTTCTGACATCGTCCCACCCTTTCGTATGATCTCGCTACCGCGAATTACACTCATTATAACGTTTAACGCCAGGCGACATTTCTTCTTAATTGCTCATTATGCGTTATCCGCGATCCATATATCCTACAGAATATTTCTAAGTTATCCTATAAAACGCTTGATGAAAACATGTATCGCCTTTTCTTATTTGCTGCCGCGCTCCACCTTGCGTTCCGTCAGAAAGTAGATCAATGCCAAGGCCGGAAAAAGAACGCCTAGCCACATTGCCGCTTTCCAGCCGCCCATAGCGTATGCCCATCCCCCTGCTGCGGAGCCTATGGCCCCGCCGGCAAAAAAGATCGCCATATACAAGCCGTTCAGCCGGCTCCGTACCTCGGCTCCCAAAGTGAAGATCGCGCGTTGTCCCAACACCAAATTGGCGGACACGCCCATATCCAGCAGGATGGCGGCGAGCACCAGGATTACGATAGAGAGCAGAGAATCGCCGGCAAACACGATCGGCAAAAGTCCGGATAGTATCACCAGCACGATGGATATTCCGGTTGCAGGCCGGATCAGGCCCTTATCCGCAAAACGGCCGGCAAGAGGCGCGGCGGCCGCGCCTGATACCCCCGCCAAAGCAAACAACGCAACGCCTGCAGAGGAAAAATGATACAGCGGACTTGTTAATACAAGCGGAACCGTTGTCCAGAACAGACTGAACGTCCCGAACAGAAAAGCGTGATACAGCGCCCTGCGACGTAGAATCGGCGTCGTTTTCAGCAGCCGCAGCATGGATGAGATGATAGCCGGATATTGATCGGACGTCTGCGGCTTTCTTGCCGGCAATACTTTGATCAAAACCAGAGCCAATACGAAGAGAATGGCGGATGAAATCAGAAAGATAGCGTGCCAGCCGAAATAATTTTCCACCAAACTCGAAACCGGACGGGCCAGCATGATTCCTAACAGCAGCCCGCTCATGACATTACCGACATTACGTCCTCTCGTCTCCTCCGGGGAGAGATGCGCTGCATATGGGACCAAGATCTGGGCCGCAACGGACCCCACGCCGATAAACAAGGAGGCGGCAAGAAACAAAGCGGCGTTTCGGGCTGCGGCAGCAAAGATTAAAACCACGGCCGTCAGAATCAGCAGCGTAACCACCAATTTGCGATTTTCGAGCAAATCTCCCAAAGGAACGATGGACAGCAAGCCGATCCCGTAGCCGATTTGGGTCAGCGTGACGATGACCCCCGCTGCTCCTGAAGATAATCCAATAGATGAGCTGATGGACTCAACTAAAGGCTGCGTATAGTAAAGATTGGCAACAATCAAGCCGCACGCAACAGCAAGAATCAACATAATCCAGGGCGATGCGGTGATCTCCAACTTTCCCTTTGCATGTCCATTTGCATTCATAATAAGCACTCCTTTTATTATAAAAATGATAGTGTAACTATATTGGAACGTTCATTCCAAAATGAGAATACGTTCCCCCTCCATGCTTAAGCAAGGAGGAATCAATTGGAATGATCGTTCCGGAATGATGAAAAAAAAGCTTTACAGCGACTCGATAACGGCGTTCATCATGCCGCGGACCTTATCGCTGTCGCTTTGTATCCTGGCCATCACATTGATGCTGTGATTGAGATTAAGCAGCAGGAACGATAACATTTTTATGTCTTTCTCGGGGGAAATTTCACCCGTTTCCTGTCCCTTTTTTAATTTCTCGTAGAACAGCTGCTCGAGCTCCGTAAAGCTCTGGCGAATCGTATTCTGCAAGGGCTCATCCATGGCATCCAGACCCACGGAAGCGTTCGTAATCAGACATCCGTTCGGATAAGCTTCACCGTGCGTCGCAAACGCGTTCGTGATATGCAGCTCAAAATATTGGCGGATCCCGGTGATCGCAGAAGGGGCTTGGTTCATCAGATCGCGTTTTTTTTGCGACATTTTTTTGTATTGCTGGATGGCCTCATAATAAAGCGTCTGTTTATCCTGAAACGTTTCGTACATGCTGGATCTGCTTAATTCCATGGATTGCAATAAATCCGGTATGCTTGCCCCCTCGTACCCTTTCTCCCAAAAAACGATCATCGCTTTGCGAAGCACCTGCTCACGGTCAAATTCTTTGGTCCGTCCCATTCATACATCCTCCTTCTCAACACGAGTATAAACTATCTGGAACGAACATTCCAGTATTTTTTAATCCGTTATTTTCACCGTACCTCCATTCGAAGCAAAATAGATGGGGTTTGTCACGGCCGCCATCGACATGCCAGCCGCCTGTCCGAACTGCCGCCAAACCTCTGCCCGTAAGAAGCTTCTATGCTTAGCGTCAAAATTTAGTATAACTCCACCTTCCGAGTCCACAGCGGTTTCTTCCTCAAGACCCCGCTCGCTGTAAAGGCGAATCAGATCGCCCGCCATTAAATCATCCAGTTGAACGACCACCTCGTGAACGGCTTGCTCATATGGCACTTCATCACCAATGCCGTAGTCACCGCACTGAAGGTTGGCAAAAGGGCCGTCAGGCGAATTGGTAATCACGACGCGGCCATCCTTAATACCGTTTAGAACGCCTTCCACCGTTTTTTCATGGGTCCAGACCCATACGCATGGCATCGCATGCTTCACATAGGAATCCGGGCGATGCACATCGCTTCCGCCTACGGCTACCAGGCGTCTCCCTGCGACAAGCTGTTCCTGCCACCAAGAAAGCGCGCGTCTGTTGTGCTCTCTCCATGGCCCGTTCCAAATTTCTACCCCGTCGTAATCCACATCGAAATCCCACTCCCACGGGCAGTGATCACAGTGCGTATGGTTCAGCACAATCTTGGCCCCCCGCTCGCGGGCGACTCGAAACTTCTCGCGAACATCGGATATGCCCGATACGCGAAAATCATCCATGGGGCTCGTCACGCCAAGGAAATTACTATGACCATAATTCGTCGTAAACTCCGTACCCGGTATCATAAGCACAGAGGTCCCTCTCGGATAAGCAAGGTTCTGGCTGCTCGTATTATGATCGGTCATAGCCATAAAATCGCAGCCCAGGCTTTCCATGATGGCCGCATTTTCTTCCAGCGTATAAGAGCCGTCGCTATGAACGCTATGCGTGTGAAGGTCTCCCTTCAGCCAGCGCCATGTCTTGTAGGTAAATTCGATTTCGATCGTGACCAAACAACCCTGAGCGGGCACCTTGTAGGCATTATGGAGAATAGCCCATTCACCTGTGACCAACCGTCCGGGCAGATAACCCGGAGTGGCTGTATTCGGACCGATATTGAATTCCTGACGAGCCCCTCCGCTCCAGCCTCTTACTATCTCCGCGTCCCGTATTCCTAGATCAATAACCGCTTCGGCGGGGGCGCCGCCATGGGAATCCACCAGAAAGCTTACGTGGATTTCTTCGACATCCGGTGGCATTTGGAACGGAATTTCAATGTACGAGCTTTGTTCCGAATGCTCAATGTATCGTTTGAAAACCGATGTGCTGATCTTCCGCTCGAGTTGTGCCATATTGCTTCCTCCTCTTCTCTGCCTATTCTTTATTTGCGCCGACAAACATTCCTTTGACAAAATATTTTTGCACATATGGGTAGATGATGATGAGCGGGAGCAAGGCAATGACAATCCCCGCCATTCGGACATTGGTCGTGATCATGAAATTGCTCGAGGTCGAATCGGTATCGACGATGAGCGATTTCAGCGCGATTTGCAGCGTATATTTGGACGAGTCGTTAATATAGAGCACAGCCGGCGTGAATTGGTTCCAGCGACTGACAAACTCAAACAGCGTGACCGTTGCCAGTCCTGCGCTCGCAAGCGGCAAATACATCGTAAAGAAGATCCGAAGATCCCCCGCACCATCGATCCGGGCCGATTCCGACATCTCGTAGGGAACGCTCAAAAAGAAATTTCGCATGAGCACGACGCTGAAGCCGGAGACGAAACCCGAAAGTATCAATGAGGACAGCGTGTTAAGCAGTCCTAAATCCTGATTCACGATATACAGCGGGATCATGATCGCCTCGCTTGGAATCATCATCGTCAGCAGGATCGCGGATAACATCCACTTTTTTCCGGGAAGACCTTTCTGTATCAGGACATAGCCCGCCATGGAACTTAGGAAGACATGACCTAAGGTACCGACAACGGTCACAATGACATTGTTCGTAAAAGGCAAATAAAGCTTCATGCGGTTCCATACGGTGGAGAATCCCTCGAGGCTGAATTCCTTGGGCCAGAGTATGATCCCCGGCTGCATGGAAGCAAAATTGGATGAGAATGCAAGCGCGAGTGTATTTATAAACGGAATAACCATAGTTAAAACGAGCAAAAGGAGGAACAGAACATTGATCGTATCAAACAAACGGCCAGGCAGGCTTATTTTATTCATCGATTTCATATACCGACTCACCCTTCATCGTAGCGGATCACCGCTCTTGTTACATACGTCAGCGTGAATGTTGCCAAAATCACCAGGAAGCCGGCCGCCGTTGCAGGTCCAACGCTAAATTCCAATATCCCTTTTTGATAGGTGTACATCATAATGACGTCAACTTTCTTGGCAATGGCGCCATTACTCATCACGAATATTTGATCGAATAAACGCAGGATACCCAATACATTTAACATGATGACCACTTTCATGATGGAACGAAGCATCGGAACGGTAACGTAACGGACCTTCTGCCATCGACTGGCGCCGTCCATGCTAGCAGCCTCATACAGCGAGGGATTAATGTTTACGATGGCGGCCAAATACATAATGCAGGTATACCCCATCTCCTTCCAACCTGAAGTAAGGATCATGACGATGCGGGCATAACGATCCGAAGAGAGGAACCCGACCGACTGGCCGCCGAATAGCTGAATGATCTGGTTCACGATGCCTGTATCCGGAGACAACAGCAGAATCCACATCCCCCCTACGACCACCCAAGAGAATAAATGAGGTAAATAGACGATCATCTGGGTCATTTTTTTGAACCAGGCGGAAGCCACTTCATTTAAGGAGAGCGCAAGAATCAGCGGCAAAAAGAAGTTGATGATAAAGCCTCCGGCTCCGATCACAATCGTATTCTGAAAAACTTCCCAAAATACCGGATCCTTCAGTACCCTCAGATAGTTATCGAAACCGATAAAGGGCCGGTCTCCGATCAGCCGGTAATCTTGAAAGCTGATGGCTAGTCCCCGAGCCAGCGGATAAAAGGAAAAGATGAGGAAATAGGCCAAGATGGGAAGCATCATAAAATATAGGGTTTTGTATTTGAATATGGCTTTCACGGAATATCACCACCATGATCGAAAAATAAAGACGGAGCGGCGTAATCACCGCCCCCGCTCTTAAAGCTTTAATCGATATACCCGCCGGCTTTCAGTGCTTCCCGCATTTTCTTTACGGCGTCGGCTGCCGGCACCTCGCCCATGATCGCTTTGAAGGAATGTTCATTGATGATCTTCTCGGCATCCGCCCAATGGGAAGGCGTTAATTCCAAAGCAGCGTATTGATCGACGAGATCCTGCGCTTCCTGCACGCCCGGGAGTTTACCGAAAGGCGCTTCGACGTTACGGTTGTACCAGAAAGGAACGCCATGGTCGGAAGCATGCTCTTTGCCGGTTTGCGTCAGCGTATACTTGCCGTTGTCAACCGTGTAATCCACATCCTTGATCCCTAGACTGCCCAGGGTAATCCCTTCCTCCGAATGCCACCATTCAATGAATTCGAAGGCTGTTTTCGGATGCTCCGCATTCACGGGAATAACCCATACGTCCGGATCGCCCCTGCGCAGCATGTGGTTGCCGTTTGCATCGGCAGCACCAGGCAAGCCCTTCGCTTCGAATTCCGTATTCGGGTCTTGTTCATGACGCGTGTTGTTCAGCATGCCTACCCAAGCGTCCCAATACGTAATCATGCCAACGCGGTCCGCAAGGAATAGGTCGCGCATTTTACCGGTGTCATTCGTGGTGAAGTTCGGATCCAGAATGCCTTCCTCAAACAGCTTGTTCAGCCATTCATAAACCGGGATGGCCGCATCCGTGGAATACGGAACGTCCAGCTTGCCGTCAGCGGTTTCCACGTATCGTTGTTTCAGGCCTGCGGCGCTGAAGAAGCCCTGCAGTTCGTACATGCCGGCCGTGCTGAGTCCGTACGTGTCTTTCTTGCCGTTGCCGTCCGGATCTTGTTCGGTGAAAGCTTTGAGGACGTTGTAATAATCGTCCAGGGTTTCAGGCTCGGGCAGATTTAATTTGTCCAGCCAGTCCTTGCGAACGATCGGCATCGTTCCGCCTTGGTACTTGGTGAACACGCCGTAGATCTCGCCATCCTTCGTCTTGACTTGTTCCCACTCCTTGGCGGGAATGACATTGGGATCCGAAAGCACCTTGGAGCCGTTCACTTGATTGGTCAACGGCGTAAGGATTCCTTGATCTATAAAAGTGGACATTTTTTCTTTGCTGATCTGCAGCAGATCGAACTTTTCCCCGGAAGCGATGGCTGCCAGCAGCTTCTGGTCATAGTCAGCCGCCGGCTTGTTCATCGTTACCTTGATACCGGTTAGACGCTCGATTTCCTGCTCGAACTGCGTGTTCTCTTCAGGCGTTTTGCCGCCGATGACACCCGTCATGATTTTGAGCGTGCGTTCTTCGGCATTCGATGCAGCCTGGGACGCGGCATTGCCGCCTTCCTGTGTACTGCTGCCTGCGTTCGGGGAACACCCCGCAAGCAGCCCGCCGAACAGAGATACAGCCATGATTGCACTCATGATCTTGTTTCTTTTTACCAAGCTAACCACTCCTTCATTGTCGTTAAGATAGAAATTTACAGGATTCCCTTACAACCAGCTGTGCGGGTATGATGATTTGCCTGTGGATACGTTTATCGCTTATTTTCTCGAACAACAGCTTGGCCGCTTCCGCTCCGAGCGTCTCTGCCGACAATTCCACGGATGTCAGCTTTGGATTCATATCCTGAGCCAGAATAGCATCATTGCTGAGAGCGATGACCGATAGCTGTTCGGGCACCTCGATATCCAGCTCCCTGGCAGCCCTCAGCACGCCAAGCGCCACTCGATCCGTATCCGTAATGACTGCCGTATAGTTCATGTTTCCATAGGTGTTCATGATGGACATATATCCGTATTCCGTGCCGTTGGCATGCAGCTTGTGGTCATAGTACACCACATACTCTTCGGGCATCGGCAGGCCGTGTTGGCTATATGCCTCCGCCAAGCCATGTTTTCGATCATAGGACACGGTCATATCGGAGGATGCATTCAGGAAGAGCACGGTTTGATGTCCGCCCCGGAGCAAATAATCTCCAACCTGTTGAGCCACGTTGGTATTGTTGTTATCCACGTAACTGATCGTATCGTCATAAGGGTCCGACCGCCCCACCAGCACTAAAGGAGTGCCCATCATCAGGTACCGTTGAATTCGCAAATCATTTTTCCGGGGGTTGAGCAGAATGACGCCATCGACAGGATCCTGCGAATATAATGTGGGATCCTCCTGCTCGGGCAAGGTGTCCAGAACTAGGCGGTACCCTTGCTTGGAGCATTCCTTAATGACACCGTTTATCAGCTGAGTATCGAATGCCGTCATCGTCCCATCAGGCGGGAGAGGTATCTTGAGGCCGATGCTCATCGTTCGCTTGATCGCCAGGCTCCGGGCCAGGTGATTCGGAAAATATCCCAGCTCTTGGGCTACCTCCAGTACCCGTTCCGTCACTTGTTGGCTGATCGGCCTTTTTTTGCTGAACACACTGGACACGGTCCCCTTGGAAACTCCAGCCATTCTGGCGACGTCATCAATGGTAGCCATCTATCGTTGTTCCTTTCTCTAGCAGATTCTGATGGATTGCGCTTGATCATTAAACCGGTTTAATAACCCTACGTGATTGATTTTAAAAAAGAATAATTGAATAGAATGCAGGTTTTTGTTAATTGAAAATTAAATCTTTGGAATGAAACTCGTTTCTTTTTGGCAAACAAAAAAAGCCGCCTATCAGGCGACTTGGTATGCACGTATATGATAGAGAAGCTTTCCTAATTGAGTTCAGTTACCGTTAAAGTTTATCCTTCCGGTGCATCCCCTAGGCTTTCTTTGAGCGCATCGCTTTACATTGAGTTATGCTGTTATCGTTCATGAATCTGAGGTATTCGTCTGACTCTACAGCATAGATCGCGACTTTCCCTTCAGCGTCATGATGAATCCCCCAGCCATAGCGCTTTCCTAAGGACGAGGTTCGGAGACATGGCTGCCCTTTCGAAAAAAACTTCTCGCGAGCGGCTTCCCTTTCCGTTTCCGAGATATGATTGCGCTCAGCAAACACTTCGAACAACACATCCTCTTGCGTGTATTGGTATGGGTGGTTCGATAGCATCTCATACTGAATCACCGGTATGGTCTTAGACTCGCCTTTTGCTTTCGGAATGACAGCCTCGCTGACAGGGCAGTCTTCGGCTATTTGAATAAAGGTATCGTATTCATTCATGTCTTTCATATGTAAGAATGACCTCCAGTTCCAATTAACATTCAATATACATCATATCGTAGCATCATCTACAGGCTAGCGCTAGAATCTTGAATCGTTTTCCGCCTGCTTGAGGATTCCATGACTTATCCTGATAAGTTTCCCTAAGTCAAAATAAATAACAGCCTCAATCCGTCCTACCGGAAGAAATCGAGACTGTTTATGTTATTGAGGCAAATGAATCCGAATCTCATTCACCCATATAATATCTAATCAAAGCCTGCGTGCCTTTATCCTCAAATCCCTTCTCGGCCAGCTGGCTGTACAGCGATTCAGCTAGGGACAAGCCCGGTGTAACCAAGTTCATCGCCTTAGCGGATTCCAGTGCGATTCCCATATCCTTGATGAAATGCTTGATATAGAAACCCGGCTCCAGATTCCCAGCAATCATGCGCGGAGCCAGATTGCTAAGAGACCAGCTGCCCGCCGCTCCGCTCTCGATGCTCTTGAGCACGGTTTCGGGATCCAATCCGGCGCTCTCCGCATAGGCCATCGCCTCGCAGACTCCCATCATGTTAGAGGCAATGGCGATCTGGTTGCACATCTTCGTATGCTGCCCGGCGCCGGCTTGCCCTTGGTGGACGATATTGCTTCCCATCGTCGACAGCAGCGGCTGCACCGCCTTGACGTCTCCCTCTTCCCCGCCAATCATAATGGACAGCCTCGCTTCACGAGCACCCACGTCACCGCCAGAGACCGGAGCATCCATAGCATGGAGCCCATTCGAACAGGCGACTTCATAAATGCGGCGGGCAAGCTGCGGACTGGACGTCGTCATATCGATCAGATATGTCCCTTCCCTAGCATGCGCCACCAGTCCTTCCGGCTTTAAATAGAGTTCCTCGACATCCTTCGGGTAACCCACCATCGTAATGATTACGTCGCAGGCCTGCGCCAACTTTGCCGGAGTATCGTGCCAAACGGCGCCGTCCGACACCAGCCGCTCCGCCTTGGAGGCGGTTCGCGTGTAAACGTGAAGCGAGTAGCCGGCGCTCCGAATATTCCCCGCCATACTGTGGCCCATTACGCCCAAGCCGATAAATCCTACGGTCGTTTGTTTCGGTGCGATTGTCATTATGTGATCCTCTCCTTTTTCTGTATAAGCCTAATCCTGTTTCATTGGTTTTCCTATCTTACCGATAGCCGATACTGCCGTGGAGACATCTGCACGAAACGCTGAAAGGCCCTGTTCAGGTTCCGTTCGGAATAACCGACGATTTCAGCAATCTCCATGACCGTGTAATCCGTGTCTTTTAGCAGCTGTTTCGCCTTCTGCACTTTGAAGTTCATGACATATTCGACATAGGATACGCCCATCTCCTTCTTGAACAGCCGGCTGAGGTACGACGGGCTCACACCCACCAGCTCGGCGCATTCCGCCAGTGAATGAGCACCATCGGGATGACGGCTGATATGGCCGCATACCCGCTGAACGATCAGGCGGGTGGATCGGGTGCGCAGGTCATGGCTGATTTCCTGGTACAGCGGGAACAGGACGCCGATGAACCAGTCATGCATTTCTCGGGAGGTCTGGTTCTCCTTCAGCTGATCGAACAGATTACCCCCCAGCAGCTCCAGCACGCCGGGACCTTTCTCCTCCATCGACTGGACAATGGCCGAGAGCAGCACGTAATAGCTCTGGGAGGTCACGTTGTACGATTCCGACACCCGAATCCGCCGGGAAAATTCATGAAGCGACGCCTCGGCCTTCGGCAGATCTCCGTTCCACAAATATTCGATCATCTCCGATTCGATGTCCTTCGGATACATGAACACGGGATTACGCTCGATGCGGATCATGTCTTCATAGAACAGTACGGTATCCGCATCATGGAACAAGCGATATTGCAGAGCAAGCTGCGCCTCCTTATAGGATTCTGCCGCCCGGCTCAATGCACCAGTATTGCCGATGCCGATGGACGCGGAGAAAGAAAGATAGCGCACCAGGGACTGGCTGACGGATTCCGCATAACATGCGAGGAGGCTTCGGAACTCCTGGGAGGAAGCCCCGGACTCTCCCGGCCTCAGGATCGCCGCAGCTTCACGATCCTCCCGGTCCACCACGTAGCCCTCCAGCTGCCGGTTGTTTGCCAGAAGCTCGGACATGACGTTTTTGACCGCAAACACGATAACCGGACCTTCGTTAGGCAAGAATCGTTTTTTCACCGGATTCTCGACTTTCACCACCATCGTAGCATATGGTCTGTTCATCGGGATCTTGTGCTTCGCGCACCCCTCCTCCAGTATGCCGTACCGCCAAGAGCTTCCGGACAGCAGCAAACGCTGCAGAAACCGTTCCCGTAAATCCGGTTGAATTTTTCGAATATAGCTGTTCAGGGATTCTGCCTGCTCGTTCAAGTAGCTAAGGGAGGAGCGGATGTACTCGATTTCATTCTCTTTGACGGAGCTATCCACCCCGCTCCTGCCGTTTCTTCTCAAATGCTCCCCGTAACGAAGTAGCTGCTGGATCGGATTGTACGCGATTTTGGACGAAAACCAGGTGAGCAATACCGCGATCAGCATGAAGACGGACACCGACATGACGAGCAGGACGCGAATCCACCTCAATTGCTCGATCATCTCCCGCTCCGGCATCCGGGACACGTATAGACGGCCCATGGACGTCTTGTAAAAAGCGATCAGTTCCTTGCCGTCCTCCCCGGTCATCACGTCATGGCTGGACGTTTCCCCGCTCTCTACCAGAGATTTCAAAATGGCGTCTTCATCCGCGGTTTTGCCGATCTCGCTGCGTCCATCCGTATGCAGCAGGACCCGGTGATCGGAGTCCAGAATGGCCAGCGACTGCTCCTCCAGGGAAAGGGAATAATTGTTCAAAAGGCTGCGAAGCGATTCCTCTTTTACCTGTATTAGGATGGTGCCTCTCGGTTGGCCCTGCACCATAACGGGAAGATGGCGGACGTAAGAGATGTATCCGTTCTCCGACGATATCGGGAGGTGCATCCACCTCGCTCCGCCTTCCCTCGCCAGGGCTTGCTCAATATCTTCTTTTCCTTTATAGCCGTCCAGGTGGACCAGGCCATAGGAATGCGACAGGAGCAGCCTGTGCCGAACATCATAAAACAGGATGTCTTCGATCAGGTTATTGGTATTTTTGTGCAGCTGAAACAGCTTGAGCATATCCAATTGCTGCATGTAGTCCGTCTCATATTCGGGATTTTCCAGCGCGCTGCGAATCAGCGGACCGCTGGCAAGCTGAAGCGATTCATGCTCGATGCTCGTTATGATATTTTCGACGCGATCCTTCAGCTGCATCAAGGACGCCATATTATTTTCCTGGAATTGGACCGTCAGCTTTTTCATGGAGAAATGATAGTACGCGCTTCCGGCTAGGATCACCGGAATTACGGCCGACAGACATCCGAGCCAAATCAGACGCTTCAGATAGCGGTTCGCGGAGAACCAGCGGAGGAACGATGCCTGAATATGCTGCCAAAGAGACTTCACGATTTCACCTCCGGTTCCCGCGGCAGGAACTGCCCTGCGGATCTCTGTGCCATCCGCAACTCTCTACGGATGATCCTACACCCTGTTATACTTCGTCCTCCCGATTCCTCTATCCTTCCCCAACAGCGGTAACGGTGGGATTCAGCGGGATCCGGATGCACTCCCAAACCTCCAGCCGCGGCAAGGTGAAGTTCAATACGTCGTTCGCTGAGGATCCTTCTATACAGCCTCCGCTGATCAGCGTTTCTAGTTTAAAGCCGTTACCCGTAGGCCAACTAGTCCCCGGTCTCAGCCGGACCTCGATGTCGTGCAGAGGCAGCGCAGCTGCAAGCGGCCGGCGGCCGGCTCCGTTCACGAAGTGGAGCAGCAGATCACTGCCGCTTCGGAAGAGGGTCGCCTGCAGTCCGGGATACGGCGTTACCGACAGCTGCGGCTTCCCGTCGAGCAAATGGTCGATTGCGTTAGCCAGCAGCATCTCGTGCTCGGGCAGCTTGAATTCACGAAGCAGCGTACCCAGCGAGAACGTGAAATACATGGCGCGGCCGGCACCCCACGAATGCTCCAGCGCAAGCGGCAGTTCGGTACGGGATACTGGCAACGATGCCCGTTCCGGCGGCGCTCCCACGCTTTCCTGCGGAGAAAACGGCGGCACCAGCGTCGCCAGCACCCGTACCCCGTCATTCCGCGGATGAGCATAGGTCACATAACCGCGGTGTGCGATCAACGAAGTCGTATCCATTCCCTGTTGAAGCGGATTGATCTCGCAAGGCAGCTCCTGAAACCGCAAATAGGAGGCAATCAGGTATTCGCTTTTGAAGACTTCATCCGAAATGCCGAGCAGGTCATGTAACGGCTTTACGCCGGCATCGGCTGCAGCGGAAGGAAGCGCCCCTTCCGTTAGCAGTTGTCCCCCACCATGTACGTACGAACGCAAGTCGTTGATCAAGGACGGGGTAAATCCCGTTCCCTCGGGAATCAGTACAACGCGGTAGCGGCCCAGCTCCCAATCCTTCCTGCTCTGGGGAAGCAGCACGTCAAACGGGATTTGCCGGTTTATCATCGTTTCGGCCCAGCTCTGCGCCTCGCCGCGCTCGTTCCAGAGCAGGGCGGTTTCCGCAGCCGATACGGCCCCGTCCATATAAGCATCCAGCTTGGCGGCATGATGATTCAGCTCGGCTACGATCTTCAAAATCCGCTTGTCTTCGATCGTATCGGGTATGCCCGTGACGGAATGCCAGATCTGACCGCCGTTGGCCGGAATTTGGGCCAGCCAGAAGCGGTATTCCGCTACCGGAAGCCCGGTATGGCGCCAGTCCATGCCCGGGCAGGAATGCACGATGCCAAACGGAGCCGGCCTGCCCGGAACCGACCTCCCCACCTTGATGCTGAGAGCCGGCTTCCAGAATTCAGGGATCCGTGCGTGGCCGAGCGATAGCACATCCTGCGGCTCCGTACACAGCATATCAGTGATCTGAACGCGCTTCGACAGATTGTCGCGGTGGAGGTTGTAGTATAGAATCATGGGCACCTCCGGCCTCTCCCGCTTGATCAGGCCATACATCGCTTCCATATTGTCATCGAAGCATGTTGCAGCAAAACCCGGCTCCATCTCCTGCGGGGAGTCCGGGAGGTCTTTGCCGTACCGTTCCGCGTATTTGCGACGGCACCGCTCACAGCGGCAGAACACATAACCGGGGTTATTGAAAAAAATACCGTCGATCGGATACCGCGACAGTGCCTCCCGGAGCACCGGAACCGCGACATCCGCATTGCGGTAGCCGCCATTGATGCAGGTCGACATCAAGAGCGGCCACGGTCCGGGCCGTTCGGCCCCGATGATTTCCGGACGGCCGCTCTCTTTGCGAACAAACCATTCCGGCCGCCGGAGGTACACGCTGTCATCCGCTTTGCTGAAATCGAACCGGGCTATAAAGCGAAGATCTTCAAGGTGACAGGCCGTGACAAGCTCTCCGAGGAGATCGCGCCCCTCCGGGAGATATCCGTTCACGGTATGGTACGGAACCTGCGTATCATACCAGGCATATATACCTCCCGTATTGAAAACCATCGCGTTAGCCCCCATCTCCTTCAGCTGTGCGGCTAACCGGGGCGGGTCGATGCAGGTGGTATCCCGGACCTGCATGTTGGGCTGGATGACGCGCAGCGGCTTGTGCCACCAGAAGCGTTCCTCTTTAACCTTCGTCATTGCCTTACCTCCGTCTCTTTTCAAACTGGCAACAGAGGGCGATTCGCAAGACGGAGACATCCGGTGGAACAGAGACTTCAAAGATGCTTTCTCTCCCCGTTCTCCGGCATATTCGCTCCAGACTGCGAGACCGCCCGAGCAGACTCTCCTTACTCCCCGTTGAACTGCTTGTAAGCCTCCGCCATTTGTTGGTACGCTTCCTGAATGTCCGGCTGGCTGTTCAGCCTATCGACGTATGCGCGGAACTCCTCCATTGGAATATGCCCGACAATCGCCTTTGTCACCATGGAAGCATATTCGTCGCTGTATTTAGGCCATGTGCTGCGCCAGCCCTCGGACGTGATGACGCGATAGTGGTCGATTTTTCCGATCTCGTCGTAATTTTCCACCTCTTTGATTTTGGCATCGTTAAAGGCTTTATCGCCGGAAGCGCTAATCACCTTGCCCCACTTGGCATAAGCCAGTACGCCCGCACCCTTGCTCGTCGTATTGACTTCCTTGACCCCCTGCTCCGTCAGCACCTTCTGCCCGTCTTTCTCGGTATAATGGACACCCTCGATGCCGTAGTAAGCAAAATCAGTCATTTCCTGGGAAGCCGTCTGGTCAAAATATTTCAGCAGCTGCTTCACCTTCTCTTCAGGCACCTTCTTGGAAATATAGAAGCCGCCGGCAACGCCGGTTTCCAAACCGACCGCATAATCCCCGCCCGGTCCCTTCAAGGTCACGTTCAGGATTTTCGCGCCGGGTTGACCGGATTTTTTCATGGCCTGCTCCCATTCATGATCCCACCAGATCGGACGGCCATAGGAAGCGGCTCGGTTCGTCTTGAAGAGCTCTTCAGCCTGGCTTTCCTTCATGACCGCGTATTCCTTGGACATTAGGCCATCTGCGTACAGACCACGCAGCCATTCCACCATCTCGACGTACTGAGGCGTAAGGGACGGACTCATCAGCCCGCCGTCATCGGTATAGGTCGGATTGTATACGCCGAAACCGGCCTGGAATGATGCGGGTGGGTTATTGATATATAGGAGACCTACCGTATCCTTCTTCCCGTTGCCATCCATATCGGCATCGACGATCTTCTTCAACGCTTCTTTATACTCGTCGAAATCGGTAGGAATCGGAATGTCCAGCTGCTTCAACCAGTCCTCTCGTATTTTCAACCCGCCGTCGATCCTGGACCGGGACCGCGGCACCGCATAGATGCTCCCCTCCACCGACAAATATTTCAGTGCATCCGGGGCGAGATTGCTTTTCAGGTTCGGATACTCGCTGAGATCCCCAAGTAACGGGGTCAAATCCCAAAACGCGCCGTTCTGAATCGCCGTAATCAGCGTGGGGCGGATCGGGTTTTGATATGCCACGACCTCGGGCAAATCACCGGAAGCCAGAAGCAAATCCAGCTTCGTGTCCAAATCACCCGACGGCACCCATTCCACGTCCAGCTTGACGTTGGTGCGCCGCTCCCATTCCTTCCAATAGTCATTGTTCATGTCGGGGATCTCGTTATAGAGCCCGGCAAACATTTTGATTGTCATCGGCTTGCCGTCCGTGTCTTCCGCTTCCGGTCCCCCGGCGGTCTGCGGCTTCTCGCCGCCGCATCCGGCCAGCATGACTACGGTCATGAGGGCTGCGAGCCAGAATGTCCAGTATTTCTGCGAGCTTCCCTTACTTGATGTATTTTTCATGTAAACCCCTCCTTATGGATGCTCATCATCCATCTATTGTTCTTGAAGCAGAGTCCTATCTCCTTCCCGCCTATTGCGGCAGGATAACGCTTTAAATCCTATCGGCCGCATATCCGATGCAGAGGGCATCGATGCGCCGTTTCCTTCATCAGCCTTTAATCGATCCCAGCATGACTCCTTTGGCAAAATGCTTTTGCAGAAACGGATAAACAACCAAGATCGGTACCATCGCGAGTACAATTGAGGCCATCCGTATGGTCTCCTGCGGCACCACATTTTCGTCGCTTGCCCCGGCTTGGGCCACCGCCACCGAATTGGAATCGATGACCAGCGTTTTAATCAACAGCTGAAGCGTCCACTTGCTGGAATCCGATAAGTAAATCAAGGCGTTAAAATAGGCGTTCCAATGCCCGACCGCAAAGAACAGGGTGAAGGTGGCGATCGCCGGCATCGACAACGGAATTATCATCCTCAAAAACACGCCCATATCCGAGCAGCCGTCCATTTTCGCGGAATCCTCCAATTCGGATGGAAGCGAATCCAGAAAGCTTTTGATGACGATCAAGCTCCAGGCGTTGGTCAGGCCCGGCCAGATCATGGACCAGTAGGAATTCAACAGACCTAGTTCCTTGACCAGCAAGTAGTTGGGCACGATGCCCGGGCTGAACACCAGCGTGAAGATGACGAGCCCCATTACCCAGCGGTTGCCGGGCATGGACCGTTTCGTCAGCGCATAGGCCATCGTAAAGGAAACGACGATGTTGAGCGCGGTACCGACGACCGTAATGAAAACGGTGCTCTTAAACGCATTCATAAAGCTGTTGGTAGATAGAATGTATTTGTAGGACTCCAAGGACCACTGCTCGGGAAACAAATAAAATTTAAGCGGAACATAGACCTCGGGATCCGTAAAGGAAACGCTGAACACGTAAAGAAACGGAAACAAGCATGCGACCGAGAACATGGTGATTAGACTGTAGTTGACCCAATCGAACAAGCTTAGCCCTTTTTTTCGGATAACGAAGCTCACGTGGAATTCCTCCTTTCGTTTAGCATAATGAGTAGGCGGCAGACGCCGTTGGAGGCTTAATAAATGCCTTCATGGCCAAGCCGTTTTACGATTTTGTCGGCGGCCACGATCAAGACGAGCCCCACCAGTCCCTTGAACATGCCGACCGTCACCCCAATGCTGATCTTCCCTTGAAGAATGCCGTGCGTGTAGGAGTACGTATCGAACACCTCCGCCACCGAGCGCACCAGCGGATTCATCATCAGTAAAATTTGCTCGAATCCAGTGTCGGCCATGCTGCCCAGCCGAAGTATAAGCAAAATGATGATCGTTGGCCGGATGGCCGGAAGTGTGATATGCCAGATCTGGCGGAACCTGCCCGCCCCATCCACGACAGCGGCTTCGTAGCGCTGGGGATCCACGCCCGCCATGGCCGCCAGGAAGATAATCGTTCCCCATCCGGCCTCCTTCCACATGCTTTGCGCCGTCAGCAGTCCCCAGAAGTAATTGGGATTGGACAGAAAGGAAACGGTATCCCTGCCGCTTTCGGCGATGAGTTTATTGACGATCCCCACGTCCGTCGACAACAGAAAGAACGTCATGCTGGCCACGACGACCCACGACAGGAAATGCGGCAGGTAAACTATGGACTGGTTTAAGCGCTTGAAGCTCTCATGCCTGATTTCATTCAGCATCAGGGCTAGCAGGATCGGGAGCGGAAAATGGAAGATCAGCGCGATCATATTGATTGCAAACGTGTTCCGCAACATAATGTAGAAGTTGGAGCTAGAGAACAGATCGGCAAAGTGCTTAAATCCAGCCCATTCGCTTCCGGCAAAGCCAAGAAACGGATTATAATCTTTAAAGGCCAGGAGCATCCCCCACATCGGAGCGATTTTGAACAGCAAGAAGAAGAGGAGCCCGGGCAGCAGCAGTAAATAAATGACCCGGTGCTTGACGATCCGGGACGCGAGACTGCCCGGGCGAAGCGTTAGGCCCGGCTTGATGACACCGTTAGCCCCTTGGGCAGGTATAGCAGATTTAGGCTTTGACATCGCTGGAGATCAACTCCTTTCGATCGCCGACAGGCACGGCCTGAAGCCAAACCGCTTCATAGCGGCCGATTTGCGGCAGCGTCACCGTCACGCGATCTTGCGAGGTTTCCACCAGCGCATCGGAATCGGCACGGAGCAGCCTACCCCTCGCTTCCGCGTTTCTCGGCAGCCGCCACTTTTGCGGCCAAGAATCCGAAGCACTCGCTGCAGCGGTTTCGTCCACGCGGTCAACGGTCAGTTCCACCTGAACATCATATAATGGAAGCGGATTCATAAAAGTCGTCCCGTTATATCCGGATAGATTCAGCAGCTGGACCAGGCATCCGCCCTCCTTCAAACGGTGAACGAACAACTCTAGACATGGGGGCGCGTTCGTAGCAGCAACCCGATTCGGCACGATGTCATGTAGCACGTCTGCCATTACCTGCCTGTAGTCCTCGAACCCGTGGCGATAGTAGAGCTCGCCGGGATTCCAAGGCATATACACGCCGGTTCGGATAGTTCCCTGCTTGCCGACCCGCCTGTTCAGCGCCAAACCGTAATCTGTTCCGATGCGGTGACCGTAGGCACGCTCCGGCGGCCCGAACGTGGAAGGCTCGATGAATGGCAATCGGCACTCGGTTGTATCCGGGTCAAAGGCAACGCGGGCAAAGCTTCTGCCGGCGACGATCCAGTCCCGGCCATGGGCAACGCCGGGGAAATGCGACTTGTCCGAAACGTCCAGATAAGCGCCAGGTTTCGATTGTTTCACGCCGGTGAACGAGGCCCCAAACCACTCCTTAAGCAGCTCCGGCTGTCGCTCTAGCGCGGTTCCCGTTGCGACCAGCACCGCGCCGGCATCCGCCGCCTGATGCAGCGTTCGCGCCGCCTTCACCGACAATCCCTGAACGCCGGGAAGAATAACCGCTCGCATAAGCAATAGTTTGGACTCCATAGCCACCAGCTGTTCTTCCATCACCACGTCAAAGAGGACGTGCTCTTCCTTTAACATTTTGAACATACCGTGATACTCCGCTGCCGCTTCGGGGGCCGCTGGCTTGACGAGCACCACTTCGGCCATGGAACCGAGCTGTCCGAAGAGCTCTTCGTGCTCCGCATGGTATCGGAAAATCTCCTTTACCGTTTCGAAGCTTGCCCGGTCCGGATATCCTTCAAATGCCCCGATGATGCAGAAATCCAGCCCCGATCCGCTTCCGATGCTTTGATATAAACGGATCGCATTTTCATTCTCGGATACTCCTGTGAATCGGTAGGTCAGGTCTATAGCGTTAATGCTGCAGTTGCTGATCAGCTTGTCATTCCAGCTGTCTTGTATGGACGCGACATTCTCCGAGGCTGAATACAGCCAAGGCGGGCTGCACCTTGTCAGCGACGTATTCGATTCCTTGCGGACGATATCGACCCGGTGTGGGTGATACGTGCTAATGGCTACATCGGGTCGCAGCGATTTCACGAATCCGTGAATGCGCTCCAACACTTCCCTTGACGTCCGTTCCTGGAAGGACCGGTACAGCTCGTGCATGGGATGTTCGGGCCCGGTATACGCCAGCAAATCTTCACCGGTCACTTCGCGAAACCGCAAGCGGCAGTTTGGGCAATAGCAAGGTCCATAGAAATTTCCGCTGTAATCCCAATGCTGGTAGCCGAACATATTGAAGAAAATCCCATCCACCGGATAACGCTCCAGTACTTCTTGAATGCTCTCCAGCGACTTCACCTGCTGATAGGCTCCATTCAGGCACGTATGAACGATGCCGTGATAATTGACCTCCCTCCCCTCCCGGTCCCGGTAAAACCATTCGGGATACCGCATCCACAACGATTCATGCGCTTTACTGAAATCGAACCGTGCAATAAATCGCATTCCATTGGCATGGGCTTTTTCTACCGCTTCCCCCAGAAGGTCTTTGGTTAAATAAGGCGTTACATATTGATGCATAAGCGATGATGGATAGAACGCAAATATGCCCCCGGCATTCATCATGAGCACATTCGCTTGGAACGACTTGAGCTCGCGAATCAAAAGATCCACATCCATATCGGCGTCCGTCTCGCGAAGATTATTTTGAATCAATCGAAGACGGTTCGTTGACCACCATTTCATCCGCATTCCCTCCTTTGCTTGTGGTGTATGTCTACCATAATGAAGCTGAGGGCAGCAGAACAGGGACAATTATTGCATGAACGCGTTAGGAAAAATATGTCCGATCCGCGCATGGGACTTAATCCAGCGCGAGGTCCCCTATACCTGACAGAGCCACAAGGTTAGAACAGTATCTTTTGGGTCATTTCTTGTTTTGCAGGAAAACCGCAAAAAATGTCCCGTTCCAACATTCTCTTGTATGGCGGATTATGTTTGCACGATCGATCGAACTTACGGTTAGCATCCAAAAGATGGGTCTGTATTTTCTTTGTACACGTAACAAAAAAACTCACCCTTGGGTGAGTTTTTACAATGTTGCGCGGGTAACCGAATACGTCTCAGACTGAGAATCATGCCAGATTGATGCTTCGGATCGCTTCTACGCTTACTTTCGGTTTGCGGTCTTCCGTCAGCAAGCCGTTCACTTCCTGCTGCACGTCCGTAATTTGCGTATAACAGAATCCGCACACATAAGGCAAATTCTTGATCGCTTGTGTGATTCCTTCGTACCGTTTCATGAATTCATCCTCGCTGCGAACCTGATTGCCGTAGCCCCAGCCCTCTTCGCTTGTAAAAGCGATGCCGCCGTATTCGCTGATGATGACGGGCTGGCCTCGATAGCCGTAACCCTGCGCGAATGGATAACGATGTGTATTATGCGCGATTTGGTTGCCTAACAGCGCATCCTTGTCCCGATACCGCTCTTCCAGCATAGCACCGATTTCTTCATAATCATGGAGCGTAATGATATCCGAAACGGTATGCTCCCAGCCGTCGTTCACGATCACTGGCCGCATCTGGTCGAAAGCCTTGGTCAGATGATAGATTGATTCCGTAAATTGCTGCTGCTTGCGATTGGTCGATATATCGGAAATTCCCCAAGACTCGTTGAACGGTACCCAGGTGATGATAGAGGGGTGGTTGTAATGCTGCCGGACGACGTCCATCCACTCTTGCGTGAACCGCTCGACCGCATCGTCTCCGAATTCGTAAGTCGACGGCATTTCCGACCACACCAACAATCCTTTGCGGTCACACCAATATAAATAACGGGGATCCTCCAGCTTCTGATGCTTGCGCACGCCGTTAAAGCCGAGTGCAATCGTTTTGTCGATGTCTTCCAGCAGCGCTTCCTCCGACGGAGGCGTCAGATGCGTATCGTTCCAGTATCCTTGATCCAACAGCAGACGCTGATAAATCGGCGTATGGTTCAAGATGATTTGATCCCCCGCGATCCGAATGCTCCGCATGCCGAAATAAGAATAAGCGATGTCGATCGGCTTTCCGTTTTGCTTCAGGATCATCTCGACGTCGTATAAATTCGGATGGTTCGGATGCCACGGCTTGACTTTCCATTCGCCCACAGCTTCGTTTACGACGCTCACATCGACCGTTACCGTTCCGCGTTCCACGCTCGTTTCACTCGAACGGATCAGCTTCCCGTCAAACCGGATGATGGTCTGGAGGGTTAACCCGTCGTAGCCGTGCGCGGCATTGCCCAGTTCATAACCGAAATTCGCCGACCCGCGTTCCAGTTCCGGCGTTATCTTCACCCGGCTGATGTGAATCGGATTCACGTATTCCATCCATACGGTTTGCCATATTCCAGTCGTCTGCACGTACCAGCACCCGAAGTTGTCCTTCATCCATCGCTGCTTGCCGCGCGGCTGCGTGCAGCTGTTGCCGTCCACGACTTGTACGGTAATCCTGTTCTCGCGTCCATACTCGACTGCTTCCGTAATGTCGAAGGAAAAGGCCGCGTATCCGCCTTCATGCATGCCGATTTTGCTGCCGTTGACCCACAGGGTCGCCGCGTAATCGACCGCTTGAAAATGCAAAATGATCCGTTTGCCTTCTACCTCCGCAGGTACGGCTACACTTCGTTCATACCATACGCAAGGATGAAATGTTTCATCCTCGATGCCGCTTGCTTTCGTTTCATATGCAAAAGGCACCGTGATTTTACGGTCAGCCTGAAGGCGTTCGTACCATTTGGCGCTTTCTCCTTCCAGAGCATCGTCGAAGCGAAAATCCCATTCCCCGTTCAGATTTACCCATTCCTCGCGTACCAATTGAGGTCTGGGATAGTCCTTTATATATTTGTGCGAGCTAGACATTATGTTCCACTCTCCATCTTCTGTTAGTTTATCGTTTCTATTTGGTTCCTATGGATTCTACCGTTAAATCGCCAAGCCCGATCTGTTCGGCATGAACCGATCGAATGCCGACCCTCCCCTGCATGAAGGCCTGGGGATCGTCATACGTCAGGACAGGCTCTTCTCCATCCTCTACGAAGACGCGGATCGTGCCGTGAACTGCTTCTATGCGCAAGCTGACGGGCTTGTTCCGTTCCAGCTCCATTTTGATGCTTTGAAGCAGCTCGGAATCGTAATTATGTTTGTACAGTTCAAGTTTCGTGGCGGTAACCGCGAGAAAATATCCCATCAGCGAATCGCTCACTTGATCCCTGAAATCCGACTCGTTTGTCACCCGGAAGAGTACGCCCGCTTGACCGGACGGATCATCGCCCAGCGTTACGGTCGTCCTGATGCGGTAGTTGGACCAAAGGCGGCTGCCTCCGTACATCTTGGCATCGGCATCGGCTGCTCCGGCATAACTGCCGGCGGTTTCGATCCATGGTCCGTGAACATCCTCTGAGCTTGCTTGTTCCAGCAGACGTTCTACTTTGAACGTTTGTTCGTCGACCAGCTCGAAATCCATCGTTTTCCACTCCAGCTGCCCGTTGTCCAGTTGAATCGCAAGGCTATGTAATCCTTTTTCTAGCTTTAGAGATCCAACCCGAATTTTAATCCAAGGCTCGCTGCTGGCGTCATGACTGCTGTCAACTTTAAAGCTTCCGGCTTTTTGATCGTCCACGAGCAGCTTAAAGGTTGCCGGCCCAGCGTCAGCCTTGACCGACAAGTCCAGCGCATAGGTGCCGGATTCCGAAACGTTGACTGCATAACGCAGCCAGTCGCCTTTTTCCGTAAGCGCAGCCGAATAGCTCCCATCCTCCGCCTGCCGGATCTCGGTTCCGTCCGATTGACGCCAAACGGCGGCTTCCGTCGGTTGGCGGACCGCATATCCTCTGCCTTCGCCGCTAAGATAATGCACGGCTTCCATGCTTCCGGGAAGCGGCTTGGCCGTTTCGAAGTCACTGCTGCCGTCGGCTTGATTCGAGAATGCGGTATACGACAATCCCGGAGCGCCTTCATCGTACTGATACCCGATATGGCCAGGTCCGAACGGTTCCGCCGATTCATCCAGCTTCAGAATACCGTCCAGGTAAATGCGAAGCCGCTCGTTCCCTCGTTCGATACGAATCGTGTGCAGTTTCGACCAATCCGAATCTTCCGGAAGCTCCGCGGTGCCGAGCACTTTACGGTTGCCATCGTCCATCCTGCCCAAGGATAGCCGGTTTAGTTCAGGATCGATTTCGGCGAACCCAAAACGGTTGGCCTCCTCATAGGCAAACAATGCGGCGACCCGCGTCTTCGACGGCACCAGGTTATATTCCGCCGTATAGATGCGATCCGTGCTCGCCTTGCTGATGATTCGACCGCCTTCTTCCGATTTCGCCGCTTCCCACCGGTTCTCATCAATGGCATCTGCGTCCAGCCTATCGGCAAAGACGGGCCCTCTCGGGATAGGCTGATCGTAATTCGTAGGACCCAGAATCTCCATCTTGTCTCCGTTGAATACCAGACGGTCGATGTTCATGCGACGGACTGGCGGGCCTTCCTGGGATCTTCCCGTCAAGTTATGATAGACAAGATAATAGGAATCCAGATCGGGTCCCATCACCGTCGAACTGTGGCCGAGCCCGTAAAAGTCCGGCTTGGTGCTGATGACGAGCGGATTGTTGGCCGGAATGCTGTATGGGCCTAGCGGCGAATCATGCGACACGGCATAATGAATGCGGTAGCCTTTGCTGAATACATGATTGCCGGTATATGTCATGTAATAGGTACCGTTCCGCTTGATGATCATGGATCCTTCCGTCCAATGCCCCAGATAGGGCCCGGGAATCGTCTGACCGACGCTGAATTCGGCGGGTCCTTCCATCGGAACGCCGACAATGCCCGACGTCCCAGCATGGGTAAACAGCCAGGTGCCGTCATCGTCGATAAACACCGAGCCGTCGATGCTCATCCCGACGTTCTCGGAGATTCTTTCGAACGGGCCTGTCGGCGATTCGCTTCGGAACACGTAATGTCCCCTTCCCGCAGGAGAAGTGTATAGATAGAACCACCCGTTCGAGTAGATCACTTCGGGGGCATAGGCCCCGGTCGATACGGGATCTTCCGTTACAAGACCCGCATAGCTCCAATCGACCAGATTATCCGACACCCAAGCCTTGATTCCCGTCCGATGATCCTTCGTGCTCACATACAGATAATAGCGGCCGTCATGCCGCAGCACATACGGATCCCCGTTGCCGTAATCCTCCCATTCTTCCTCCAACGACGGAAAGGGATTGGCATACATTTCATTGTATATTTCCATATCGACCGCCTCCGGTTTCGTGATTGTATCGCATCCCGACAATGCCAATCCGGCCGCTAAACCTAACGTTCCGATACAACATGCGATTTTTGACAGGCGCTGCATTCTTATCGGCATGCGCCTCACCCCTTGATTCCGCTGATTGCCATCGATTCGATAAAGTACCTTTGGCAGAAAAAGAACACGATAATCACCGGCACCATGGCAATGATGGCTGCGGCCATGATCATCGGATAATCCGACTGGCCGATGTACATCGCCTGCATGGAAGCAATCAGTACTTGAATCGTTTGCTTCTCGGGCGTATGCAGGTAAATCAGCGGGCCGAGAAAATCGTTCCAGATGCCCATAAAGCCGAGGGCGGCTTGGGCGGCGAGCGCCGGCTTCATGATCGGCAGCGCGATCTTGAAGAAGATGCCCGGAAAGCTGCAGCCGTCGATCTTCGCCGCTTCGATCAATTCGGTCGGCATCGCGCTTTGCAGATATTGCCGTATGAAAAAAATGACGACGATGTTGCCGAACAGACCCGGGACGATGAGCGGCAGCAGGGTGTCCACCCAATCGAGCCTGGAAAAACCAACATACTGCGGAATCATCACGACCGAATATGGAATCATCATCGTTCCGAGCAATCCCATGAACAGGACGCCCTTGTATGGAAACTGGAATTTACCGAATGCATAAGCCGACATCGCGGATACCAGCATGCCGATGGTCAGAACAATCACCACGATGATCAAGCTGTTCATGAATCCGTGAAGTAAGGGCGATTCCTGCCACACCTTTGTATAGTTGCTGAACGAAATCGGATCCGGGATCCACACAGGAGGAATTTCGAATACGTTTCGCTTATCCTTTAACGAAGTCGAGATCGTCCATATGAACGGTGCGATCATAAAGATCGAACCGCAAAGCAGCAACAGCAATGACCAGAGGTCCGTCATTTTTTTTCGATTCACAGATTTCCCCCCTAGTCTTGGTAAACCCATCGATTGGATAGCTTGAATTGAACCAGCGTGACGATAAAGATAATAATGCCCAGAACCCAGGCAACCGCGCTGGCATAACCCATGTTAAAGTACTGGAACGCATGCTGGAAAATATAATAGACCACCGTGGCGCCACTGTATTCCGGTCCGCCGTCTACCGCCAGCACGTAAATTTGGCTAAACGACTGGAATGCGCCTATGAGGCCCATAACGATGACGAAAAAATGGATCGGCGTGAGCAGTGGAATCGTAATTCGCGTCAGCTTGTGCCATGCCCCGGCGCCATCGATTTCCGCAGCCTCATAATACGATGAGGAGATTGATTGCAGTCCCGCGAGATACAGCACCATATTTCCGCCGATTCCGCCCCACAGCCCGATCAGGATGAGGGAAGGCTTCACCCACTCCGGCTTGCCCAGCCAGTTAGGCCCGGTTATCCCAAACACCTCCCATAGGAAGTTGTTCAGCAGCCCGTAATCCTGATTCAATATCCACTGCCACAACAGTGATACCGCGATAATCGGCGAGATGACCGGAAGGTAATAGATCGTCCGCATGAACGAGATGCCCGCGAATTTGCGGTTCATCAAAATCGCCAGCAAGAGCGACAGCACCATGCCGATCGGAATGCCGATCATTAGAAACACCGTGTTGTACATCGATTTAAACACTTTTTCATCGCTAAGGAGCTCTTTATAATTAGAGAGTCCCATCCACTGCGGGTCGGACAACATATCCCATTTGTGAAAGCTGATATATATCGAGAACAAGATCGGCACAAGGCCGAACAAAAGAAACCCGAGAACCGGCGGAGCGACGAACAAATACAACCATGCCAGTTCTCTTCTGCGATACCCGCCAAGCTTGGTACCCATATTCCATTCCACCTTCGCCAGTATTCGATTGACAGGACGTTTCGGTATGGCCGGAGGCGCCAATATTTATGGCTGGCGCCCCGCCTGCTTCATTATTTATTGCCTTTGTCGTACAGTTCCTGCATCTTCGGCTGGATCTGCGCCGTAAAGTCTTTCGCTGACATCTCACCGTTCCAAACTTTGTATGCGTTCTGATTAAACGTATCGTACCATTGCGTGTCCTTTGAGAAGGCTATGACGTTAGGACGACCGTAATCTTGGATAATGTCCAGAAAGACTTGGCGCGTCTGCGGTCCTTTGTCCATTTCCTTAAATTCGCCTTCTGCCATGTTGATCAAGTTGGGAACCGCTTGGCCAAGCTGGTAGTTTTCTCGCTGCCCTTGCTCATCCAAAGACAGGAATGCCGCCAAGTCGAAGGCTTCCTGCGGGTGCTTGGATTTCGCGGATACGGCAAATCCCATCGAGCCAAGCCAGGTTGCCGTCTGTCCCGTGTGCGGGCTTGCCGGCCACGCCGCAATATCCCAGCCAAAAGGAAGCTCCCAGAATGCAGGTTGATCCCATGGGCCCATCGCGAACATGCCAAGCTGACCGTTAATAAAGCGGGTATATGCATTCATCGCTTGCTCGGCTTCCTGATTCGGGCTGACCTTATGCTTCTGGTTCAGGTCGGCCACAAATTGCATCGCCTCGTAAAATGCAGGCTCGTTCACTTTTACCGTTCCGGTTTCGTAGTCGATAAATTCTCCACCGTTCGCCCATACCGCAGACTCCAGGCTGTATGCGCCTACTCCGTACTGATCTGGCTTTCCGTCGCCGTTACTGTCGACCGTCAGCTTTTTGGCTGCTTCCAGCATATCATTCCAAGTCCATTCCCCGGCTTTGGCCGAAGGATACGGCACATTCGCTTTGTCAAACAAATCTTTATTGTAGACAAAAGCCCACGGACCTACATCCTTTGGCAACCCATACAAGTCACCAGCTCCTACCTTGCTTCCATCGTAGCGATAGCGATCCATTGCCTGCTTCCATACGTTATCGGAATTAAAGAGCGACGTTTGATCCAGGTAAGACTGGATGTTGAGAAGGGTGCCGGCTTCGGCAAAACGGTAAAATTCCGGACCGCCGACATAGAATACGTCCGGCACTTTGCCTGAACTGATCAGCGTCGTCATCTTTTGCGAGTATTCACCCGGCGGCACCGAAGTGTATTTAACGGTAACGTGCGGATATTTCTCCTCGAAGGAAGCGATCAGCTTTTCGAAAATCTTTTTTTCGTTCGGATTGCCGTGTCCCATAAACTCAATCGTGACGGGTTCCTTCTGGTCCGTACCAGTGGAGGCTTCCTGACTTGGCTTTGTCGCGTCCGGGTTGCTTGAAGAAGCCCCTCCGTTTGTTCCATTGCTGCCCCCGCTGCAAGCGGATAACGCGAACACCAGCAGCAGCATCACCATACCTGCAAATTTGCTCTTCGTTTTCATGCGATCCCCCTCTTCTTTTAAAAAATGAATTTGTTGTAAGCGCTTTACGGAATCATAATAACTTATATTATTATAATTTTATATACTATATTTGTTATAAAATAAATGGTTTTTCATCGGCTTCGCGGATGAACCTTTCATTCTTTTACCAGCATGACCGGCACCATAACCCTTCTCGCCTCAAAGGCGCCTTCAATTTGCTCGATCAGCAGTTCCACGGTCAGGCGGCACATTTCCTCCTCGTTTTGGCGGATAAACGGCACGTGCGGCAAATCAGGCGGATCGAACGTAATCAGCTCGAGATCCTCCGGTACGTGCTTTCGGGATGCAACCGCCGCTTTATAAACACTTCGGCAAAGCTCCGTATTGGCCGTAACGATGCCGGTAATTTCGGGATTGCCGTCTAAAAACTCCCTGATTTTATCGACGGAGTTGCCCGAGGCGATCTCCTCTAACGGGATTAGGCACCATAAGCTTTTGTCGATCGACATCCCGCGTTCCAGAAAAGCCTGCTCGAACCCATGGGCTCTCTCGTCCGTCACGGTATTCGTAATCTCCGGTGAGATGAACGCGATGGACGAATGGCCATTGTTAATTAAATACTCTACGGCTTCCTTGGTACCGTTTACGTTGTCCGAGCTTACGCTGTACGTCTTGATTTCCTTCAAAAACCGGTCGATCAGGACAAAAGGGAAACGGTCCAGCGACAGTCTTAAAATCGAATCATTGTATGTCTCGTTTTCAACCGGAAAAATGATGATGCCGTCCACTCCCTGGTTCAGGAAGGACGAGATGACCTTGGACTCCTCGAGCTGGGATTCTCGCGTAATTCTCAGCATCAGTTCAAAGCCGGCGGCGGTCGCATATTTCTCGATGTTGTCCAAGAATCGCTGGTCCACTTTCGTTTTCATCGTGGGCAGTACGAGGCCGATCCGCCCGCTTCTGCCCGGACCTTCCGACCATTCGCCCAACTGATCGAGTGCCGAAGCGTTCTCCGGCCTGCTCATCACGAAGGTACCCTTGCCCTGGATCCGGACGAGCAAGCCTTCCTCCATGAGTCCGACCAGCGCGTTCTTGCTTGTAATTTGACTGACGCGATAACGTTCGGACAATTCCTTCTCGGAAGGGACCCGGTCTCCTTCCCGCAGCTTGCCGATGGCGATCAGCCGCTTGATGTCTTCCTGGATTTTTTTGTATAGCGGCAACGATTTCAACGCGCATCACAACCTTTATATTGTAAATAGTATATTTAGTATATTATTATAATATAACTTTCGAATTGTAAATAAAAAAACTGAACAGAGCAGCGCTTTGCCTTAAAAATATGGAAAAGAAAAAACGGCCTGAACGAAGTTCAGACCGTTTTCATGAGAATATTTCGCTTATAGTTCTAGCAAGGATTCTTGAGGAACAGATCATTCCGGCCAAACCCATTGGACCGGGACGACCTCCCTTCGTGGCTCGTGCTTGCCGGCCAGCTGTTCCGACAGCAGATCGACGGCACGCCGGGATACTTCGTCCGGTTGCTGCCGGATATAAGGAATGTCTTCAATATCCGGATCGTCAAAGGCGGCGAGCTGCGGTTTTCTCTCCGTCGCCGGCCAAATTTCCCGCATGGCGTAATGGGCATAGCGGGCCAGCTCCGCATTCACGCAAAAGACCGCGGTTACATCACTGCAGCCCTGCAGAAAACGAAGGACCTCCTGCGGTCCGTGTCCCTCCTGAATCGTAACCAAATCCAGCAAGCACCATAACCTTTTGTCTATCGGCAAGCCCTGCTCCAGAAATGCGGCTTCGAAGCCTTTGGCTCTTTCGTCCGTAACCGAATTCGTAATCTCCGGCGACAGGAAGGCAATGCGCCTGTGCCCCTCCGCAAGCAAACCGGATATAGCTTCGCGTACGCCCTCGTAATTATCGGAGCTGACGCTGTAGGTCCGGATTTCCTTCAAAAAACGGTCGACCAACACCAGGGGTACCCGGTCAAGCGACAAGCGTAAAATTGCGTTATTGTAGCTCTCCTGCTCGACCGGAAATATCAAGAAGCCGTCGACTCCCCGTTCCCGGAACTGCTCGATCGCCCGGGATTCTACCTCCTGCGATTCGCGTGAGATACGGATCAACAGATCATATTCTCTTTCCGCGCAGTAGCGCTCCAGGCCGTCCAGCAGCTGTTGGTCGATCTTGGTTTTCATCGTTGGCAATATGATCGCGATCGTCTTTTTCATGTCCTTCCCGGGCTGCTGCACTTCCGAAGAACCCTGCTCCCGGACAAAGGTGCCTTTTCCCCGGTAACGAACCAGTAAACCTTCCTCCACCAAACCGTTGAGCGCGTTTTTGGATGTGATCTGGCTTACGCCGTACCGCTGCGCCAGCTCCTTCTCCGACGGTACCAAGGCACCTGCCGGAAGCTCGCCGCTCTGAATACTGCGCCGTATATCGTTCTGTATTTGTTTATATAATGGATGCTCCATGTCATACCTCGCTTTTTACGACTGTCCAAACTGAAAAATAATATATATTTAGTATATCTTAATTTATACTAACTGCGATACAATCCATTTTAGAAAGCGCTTTCTAATCTGGATTGGAAGGATTGTTGCTTATGGAACGGAACAAACGCTTTTGGAAGAAACCGCTTGCCTTTATCGTGATGCTTGCGCTTGCTTTAACGTCGTTTCCGTTGTCGCCGGCTCATGCGGCCTCATCCGGTATGGCATGGGCTTCGCAGAAGATTGCTGTCTATACGCCGCCTTCAGGAGGCGTATGGTATCCTCGGCTGCTCAAACTAACGCCGAGCGAATGGCTCGTATCGTTTGACACCAACGCCGGCGGAGGGAACACCCGTATCGTGGTTTCCCGTACGCAGGACGGCGGCTACACTTGGAGCAATCCGGTTACGGCCGTTTCAAGCAGCGCCGGCAATGTGGGTAACGGACAAATGTTGAGGCTGCCGAGCGGTGAAATTTGGTTAGCCTACCGTCATGTCGTGCAGAGCGGCTCGACCTATGATATCCAGCTAAACGTCCGGCGGAGCGTCGACGGCGGGTATACTTGGAGCGATTTGCCGGGAGGCTTGATCGGAAGTTCAACCGCCTCCAGTTTTAAAGGTCTATGGGAGCCGCATTTGGAAATGATTAACGGCACGATCGCCGTTCTTTATGCAGATGACAGTCCGGCGACGGTAGGTACGACCGGGCGGCAAAATTTGTACATGAAAACGTGGAACGGAAGCGGCTGGGGCAGCCGGATTACGGTCAGCGACGGCGTTGCCGCCGGTTCTCGCGATGGCATGCCGGTCATCACGCGGATGCAAGACGGCCGCTATATGACCGTATTCGAAGCGTCGGACGTTGCAGGCCACCCTTTTGTCATTAAATATAAAATATCCCCGGACGGCTTGAACTGGTCGGTTCCACGCCAAACGCTGTACGTGCCGGTCGGCAACGGCAAAAAAGCCGGCGCTCCCTTTGTCGTAACACTTCCCGACGGCCGTCTGATGACCGCATTCCAAACCGATGAGAGCAGCGCCAATACAGGAGATCCCTACACTTCGATGTTTACCATGATCAGTTCCGACAACGGCGCGACATGGCAGTACAAAACCAACGTTTTTCCGGTATCCGATACGAAGTCTTCCAATTGGAATTCCCTGATGACCGTCGATTCGACCCGCGTCGCAGCCGTGACGAGCGCGACTGATCCGGTTAGCGGAATCTATCTGCGCTTTGGCTATACCGTTACTCCTTCGCAGACAAATCTCGTTAACAACCCCGGCTTTGAAACGGCGAACGTAGCTGGCTGGACCACGTACGGCGACGATTACCCGAACCGCATTCTGATTCACGGAGCCAATGACGGCGTCGGGCTTCCCGCCGCGGAAGGCTCATACTTTGTTGGACTTGCGGGCATCAGCGGGCCTGCAACCGCGTATGTCGGCCAGACCATTACCGGTCTCGATAACGGTACGTATACGATGCGGGCCCGCATGCGAAGCAGCGGAGGCCAGAACAGCTGCGTCATGGAAGTGAAGGACTATGGCGGCGGGATGCGCCAAACGGGCTGCCCGGTAACGACGGCGTGGACGCCTGTCACGATCTCGAATATTCAAGTGACGGCGGGCAAGGCAACGATCGGGTTTTACGTGTCGAACTCCTCCTCTTCCCAGTGGGCAGATATCGATCAGGTTGAGTTTTTTCGGAACTGAATGAGTTAGCCTTTTGCCGAATCCCATCCGGGTCAAACAAACATTGGCAGACTGTCGTAAAGGGACACGCCAGCTAATAAAACCTTGAACCCGAATAATGAAAACTAAAAAAGCCGCTTAAAGCGGCTTTTTAGTTTCCTCTTTTCCCTGTCAGCCTGACAATCATGATGGTTCCCGCTTTTTGCGTCATTCTTACATCTCCTCTACTGTTGCCTCCGCCACAAGAAAGGCGGTCCCGTCGTATTCGTAGCGCAGCCGGACCTCTGCCGGGAAGTTGCCCGGCGATACCTGGATCGGCACCGAAGCATAGAGGGTGTTTTCTTCCACGGAATACCTGACAATGCTGCCAAGCGCGGGCTGGTCCAGCCAAAACCCGGCGTCCTCCTCATTGTATTCAAAGCTGCGGGTTACGCCGCTCAACGTAAGTTGAAATATCCTTTTCCCGTCTTCCGCCGTCATATGGTAGCTTAGTCTGGATTGTGCCGCAAGCACCGGGTCGGCTGCCTTCACTTCGATGAGATCGTCGGTAAGAAGTTTCAATGCGGATTCGCGCATCCCTGTTCCGTAATCGGTTGTCAAAACGATTGCCAATATATCCTTCTCCTTCCCGCTGCTGTTTGCGGACAGTATCGCGGTTTCCGGATAATAGGATTCGTTACTCACGCTGCTCCAATCTGCAAAGGTTCGTTCCGTGTCGCCATATTGCACATTGACCGAACGAATGGTTCCTGCCTCCTTGAACAGAGTACCCGTAATCTTCAGATCCAAGGCTGCATCTTCCTTTAAAGTAACGGTTGTTCCTTGTTCGTCTCCAGCCTCGAAATCGTCCCGTGGCGTTCCCGTTTCGTCAGTGCTTATTAGTTGGATTTGCGAGATTTGGTGAGTATCATTACGAATCGTGACATCTATCGTTTCCTCATACACCATCGGAATCGAATCCCGGAGCAGCAGACGGAGCTTGTATACCGTTTGTTCAGCATCTGTCGTAATCTCGTTTACGTATATTTCATATACCCAGGGACTGGATACATCATAGCGTTCGAGCGGCCATTTCACCTCGGGATGCTCCCAGATGTCCGGCGTCGGGCCGCCCCAGATGCCTATCTCCCGCTTTAAAAGCGCTGTTGCCAGCTTCAAGATCGTACGGTCGCTCTCCTGCGAGACTTCACGATCCGCAAGGTTCCACCAATCGAAATCGCCTCCTGACCCGGATACGAAGCTGGATTGGAACGTCCCGCCCTTTGGTACAACCGGACCTGGGCTTACCGTATTAGCGTTAGGTACAGCCTGGTAACCGAACCAGATTCCAACCCCGAACAAGAGCAGCAATACGGGAACAAAGGCACCGATAGCTCGGTTCCAATCCCTGCGGAATCGTTTCTTTTCAACAGCCTGAAGACGTTCCTCCACAGCCTCCATCATATCCGTCCGGAAACGCTGGTTCTTATATGGCGGATCAGCCAGCCTTCGATTCCAATCCGGTCTCCAATCATTCATCCCCGATCGCTCCTTTCCATGCGGCGGCCACCTTCTGTTTGGCCCTGTATATTCTGGACTTTACCGTGCCTGGCGAAAGGCCTGTAATGGCGGATATTTCATCTATGGATAGCTGATGATGCAGACTAAGCACAAGCGGATCTCGAAATTTAGCTGGCAGTTTCAGTACCTGCTTCCACAATTCATCGGCCTCTGCCCGTTCCAAATATTCCGCTTCGGCTGATGGCGAAATCGGGGTCCGCATGGTCCCCTTCTGCCCGGTGCCGGGAGATTGCTCGCCCATCAGCACCACTCTGCGCAGGAACGCTCGCTTCAGATAGGAAAGCGCGGTGTTGCGCGTGATTTTCAAAAGCCAGGTCTTGACGGAAGCCTCCCCCCGAAAGGAAGCAAAATGTTGATAGGCTTTAATAAACACATCCTGCGCGACATCATCCGCCGTGTGCGTGTTTCTAGTTATGACGTAAGCATAGTTCCAGACGTCCTCCCCGTAGGATTCCATAAGCATCCGAATGTCCGAAGTTTTCAGCTCCGCGGAATGCTGCATCTGCATTTCCTTCAAAGCAGTTCTCCCCCCTCACCAAAACAGACTCCGTACAGTCGATGAAAGTTCCCGAAATTATATAAATTTGCATAGGTTCATACATATTGGTGCATTGTAGTAATGAAGCTTTTTACAATGGATATATCATCACATGGAGGGATCATTTTGGCAAAGAGCAAACAACAGCAGGAAGCACATGGGATCGGACAAGTCGAGCAGCAGCTCAATCATCAAATGGAGGCTGCCGAAGAAATTCAAGGAACGCCGAAATTGGACCGGGAAATCAAAAAAGCCGCTAACCGGCAGGCTGATCCATTAGATGACCTTTCGGAATAAGGAGAATTGTCATGAACAAACAAAGAGCGATTGAAATTTCGGAATCGGCCATTATGAAACATGTAACTTATCAGGATACTCCCATCTATATCCAGCACGTGAATGAGGATGAAACCGCCCGGGTCTATCCGATCGGCAACTCGGAGCAGGAAATGACCGTCCCTTTATCCAGTCTCACGGAGCATCCGTAAGGCAGAAGGCAAGGCATAACCCTCTATTAGTCCATTCAAACCTTCTATAATAAAATCCCATCCAGATTCAGACGATGGGATTTTTTTATTGCAATTACGAAACAAACCTCAAGTATTACAATTTCAGTTGTTTCAAATAATGCTTCTTTTACTAGAAACCCATTTTCTTTCAAATGGCGATTGACAGCTTCAACCAGACTCATTATGCTAGGGGCGTAATCGCTGTCATGGTTCATATGAAGATCCGGGCGGATGGTTGAATGAATAAGGGGTGTTGGCCGAAATGAGAAAGTCATTGCATTTTAAGTCGAATGGCACGTTTAAGATCGTACAGTTTACCGATACGGAGTTTTGTGAACCGGATGAGGAAGAACTACAGATGAAGGCCATGATGAAGAGAATACTGGAGAAGGAGCAGCCGGATTTGGTGATTTATACCGGGGATGTCATTGCAAGCAATAAAAGTCCGAATCCCGTTCAAGCTTTTAAAGATGCGGTATCGGTCCCCGAAGAAATGCAAATTCCATGGGCGGCCGTGTTCGGCAATCATGATTCCGAAGCTGCTGAAATGACACGTGAGCAGCTGCACTATCTCCAGCTATCACATCGGTACTGTTATGCACAGCCCGATCCGCCGAATGTCCATGGGGTAGGCAATTATGTGCTTGAAATTCTGGACGGGCTTCACCAGCCAGCTGCCGCCTTGTTTTTTCTGGATTCGGGGAGCTACTCACCGCTTGAGCATCTGCGGGTTGGATTCTATGACTGGATACGCCGAAGTCAGATCGCATGGTATACGGAAGCGTCTCATCGTCTGACCGCTCGAAACGGAGGTGAGCCCCTCCCTTCACTCGGCTTCTTTCATATTCCTCTGCCGGAGTATAAGGACATCTGGGATTTCTCGGTCTGTTACGGACAGAAGTTAGACGCCTATTGCTGCGCACCGCTCATCAACACCGGATTTTTTGCGGCCATGCTGGAAATGGGCGATATCATGGGAACTTTTGTTGGCCATGACCATGGGAACGATTTCTGGGGGACGCTGCATGGAATCCGTCTTTGTTATGGTCGTACGTCCCGCAATGCTTATCTGGATCGACCATTTCAACCCGGAGCAAGGGTGATCCAATTAACGGAAGGCCAGCGGAGCTTTGAAACATGGCTTCATCTAGAAGATGGAACCATCGTTCATGATCAGCCCGCGCATATACCCGAAGGGCGAGCTCTTAAGATCGAATCGACTATAGACTGAATGTTTGTATCTATTCAAAACGCACAAAAGGCGGTTGAAGTTTGGATGTAAAAAAAGGGGGACCCAAAAGGACCATTGACCTGGGGCGCCCCCTCCTGACGTATGATACTACGTATATGAATAAGAAGTTACGTGTCCTTCATCGGTACAATGTTTCCCTCAATCATCGTCCACTGCACTTGATACCGTTCATCCATCAGAACGAGATCCGCATCGTATCCGACCTCGATTTTTCCTTTGTAAGATAAACCTAGAATATGGGCCGGCGTTGTTGAAGCCATGCGCACGGCATTCTCCATCGAAATGCCGTTGGCTTCGGTCAGACGCAACGCTTCATTCATAGTCACGGTACTCGATGCTAAAGTGCCATCCGCGAGCCTGGCGATCCCCTCGGAAACGGTGACCTGATGACCACCAAACATATAATTCCCATCACCTAATCCCATCGCCTGAAGCGCATCCGTAATAAGCACCATGCCTTCCGGCCCTTTGAGACGATGCATTAATCTGACAATGGCCGGATGAAGATGGACTTGATCGACAATCGCTTGCAGGCTTACATGCGGTTCTTCGAACGCGGCTACAATCAGTCCGGGATCTCGATGGTGAATCGGTCTCATGCCGTTAAAGCAATGGGTTACATGACTCGCTCCGGCTGTAAAAGCCAGCTTTGCTTCCTCGTAAGTGGCATCGGAATGAGCTACGGCGATCACGACGCCGTGCTCTTTCAGGAAGGATATAAGCTCCAAGCCTCCAGGCAATTCCGGGGCGATCGTTACCATTTTAATGAGCGAACCCGCTTCCTTAAAAATCAACTTCATTTCTTCCAGATTCGGGTGGCGAAGATATTTCTCGTTTTGCATCCCTTTACGCTTGGGATTCAAATAAGGGCCTTCCAGATGAATGCCGGCAATCTTAGCCCCTTGTTCTCGCCCGATGACACCTTTTACGCTGCGAATCATGTTCAACAGATCCTCTATCGTTGAACTCACGGAAGTTGCCAGAAACGAGGTGCAGCCGGTTGCCGCACAAGCGCGTGACACTTCTTGTATGCTGTCCTCGGTTCCGTCCATCATGTCATACCCATTGGCCCCATGGATATGAACATCAATCATCCCCGGTATAAGCCACATCCCGTTTCCATCAATCCGTTCATCATCGCCTTCGATGGTTTCAATTTCTTGCGTTGGTTCTATTCTCTTCAACTTTCCGTTCGAAATCCAAACCGTTGCAGAAGGAAGTATTTGATGAGGCAGGTGGACTTTGACATGTTGAATGATTTTGTTGTTCATTATTGCTCAACTCCGTCCTGTGGGTTATGAGTCTGGCATTCTATTAGCGTAATATTTTTCTGGTCTAATATTTCTTGTATGTCAACGGGAATCGATTGATCGGTTACAATAATATCCACATGATCAAAGTCCAGCTTGAACCTTGATTTCACCGTGAATTTGGTATGATCCGCAACAAGTATGACCTGATCCGAGCGCCGGGCCATTTCCCTCTTCACCCGGACATCTTCTTCATATGGATAATAGAGTCCGTCTGGCCGGATTGCCGTTGCACCGATGAACGCTTTGTCGGCACGGATTTCACTTATTTTATCGATGACGGAAGGACCGTATAATAATCGATTTTGGGTATGCAGATAACCGCCGAGCACGTAGATGCTCAGATCTTCTCGTTTGGAAAGTATCCCTACATTATCTATGGAGTGCGTAACCGCTGTTATCTGTTTGGCTTGAATATGCTCCGCAACAAATTGTACGGTCGTAGATACGTCCAAAAACACCGTTTCGTGGTCCCGAATCAGTTTAGCGGCATGCTCGCCAATCACGTTCTTGCCCGCGGGCTCATCAATAAGTCGTTCCTGATAAGAAGTCAGTTCCTTTTGCAGATCAGGCAAGGATACTCCTCCATGTGTTCGAACAACCACTCCTTCTTGAACTAATCTGACAATATCCCTGCGTGCGGTATCCCTCGACACTTGAAAAAACGAGCAGATCTCGCCAACACTCATCGTTTTATGTTGTTTTAAATAATCCAGGATTTTTACGAGTCGTTCCTCTTGGAACACATCTCATCCCTCCTCTGTTTAAGCATTCACATCATATTTATAAGTATATATAAGTAATTATTAACAAACAATAAGTATTTATAAGTTATTTATGTTATTATAAAAACTAAAAAAACCACGATCATCATGGTTTTTTTAGTAGACATATGTTAGCTCTTCGACATTTCCCGCCCCGGTAATTGTGATGTAAGTCACTACTCATAGCTTGGATGAAGATAGACTCCTTCTTGCCTGAAGCAGCCAGCCCTTACCGTCGATGCATAGAACCCGTTAATAAGTAAATGACTGCTGGATTGTGCCAATCCGTGCACTTAAATATTGATTTTCTTGATATCTCATATTTTCGAACGCCTGCACAGCGGCATTGGCTACATCGATGTCTTGTGCGCTAGTTCCTCCGCTTACACCAATGCCGCCGACAACCCTGCCTTCGTGAACGAGCGGAATCCCCCCGCCAAGGATAACGACTCTACCCTGATTCGTTGTATTAATGCCAAATGTAGCTCCGCCCGGAAGCGCAGATTGCGCTAAATTCGCCGTCGGCATTTGCATCGCTACGCTGGTCCACGCTTTGCCAATGGCGATATCGATGCCTGCTATTCTCGCGTTATCCATCCGATGGAAAGCAATGAGGTTCCCCCCTTCATCGACGATCGCTACATCAGAATTAAGACCCATTTGTCGTGCTTGGTGTTCAGCAGTTTCCAACAACTTCTTAGCCGTTGTTAAAGTGAGTTTGTACATGGTAGCTCTCCTTTACATAAAAGAAATACTACATTATATTGCCATTGCCTATATAGGTGAATTGCCCAATACCAGTACTTCTGGAATGCATATTAAAGAAATGTCTCGGATACCCATTCAAAAAACTTTTCCTTCTCTTCAAATTGCGGATAATGGGCAGATTGATCAAACGCGATAAACTCCTTCTGATCGGCCTCAAGCTTATCGAAAAATTCTTTTGCTGCATGGGAGGACGTCATATAGTCATAATCGCCCATGATAAAGTAGCACGGTATTTCAAGTTTCGTTACAAGTGTTGGCAGCGGATGTTCTATAACTTCCTGCAACAAAACCCTTTGAGAAAAAGATATCCCGACGTTATATCGAATGACGTCCATTAAGTTATACTCGCTGCTTAACAGCATCCCAAGGCTATCGCCGTCGGGACTGTCAATAAGTCTTGAAGCTCCTCCGTATTGAATGACATAATTTCGTGGAGTGAACATTTCGCCCTTTTTTATTTTATCGGTTAGTCCTTGCAGATATAAGACGTCTTCCGCGTTGCCGGCCTGTTGAGCTTGGCTGATTAAGTAGGTCAAGCTGTCCATCTCGCTTGTTACGGTATCCCCCATCTGACCAATCCCCACGTAAGCCTCGTATTTTTCGGGTGCCTTTTGGGCCGCCTGAGTAGCAATGTACGTGCCATAAGAATGTCCCATGAGGATTACCTTTTCTTTGCCAAGGCGTTCCGAAACATAATCCGTTATAGCCAATAAGTCATTTACCAACAGTTCCGATGAAAGATCAGCGTAATCCTCAAAAAAATGATAGGATTTTCCGCTTGCCCTTTGGTCGTAATGAACAACCGTGAATCGGGCTTCCAACAGGTCCTGGTATGTATCGACATATGGTATCTCCGGGGCTCCAGGTCCACCGTGTACAAATAAAATCACAGGATTATCCTTGTCATTGCCGCGTATCATCATTTCTTGCTTGCTTCCATTGATCTCTACTTGTTCTAATATGCTTATACTATTTTCGCCTTTGATGGACGATGTCCATGTAGGAAAAAATAGGGCTGTTATGAGTAGCACTATTAGTGTTACACCGATAATTTTCAATGTTTTCTTCAATTTTCTCATGGTCTTGGGACACCTTTCTGCTAAAAGTTTGAAGTAAATTGCGGAAGATTCGATGTAGGATTTCATACATCTCATTGTACCTTAGGCTCGTTTACTCCAAATCCTTCCTGAGGCTGAATTCGACCTAGACCCTAGTCGAAGAAATCAGCGACATTAGAACAGCGCTTATAACAAAAAAAGCCGCGATTTCCGCGACTTATTTGGCACCATTTTGAGTTCCTCCCGTAGTGAAAAAAGGCTGTGTGCTCCTGTGCAATGCTATTCGACTAATGAGGCAATACTCAAGCCTGTGTTATGCGTAGGCATATTCCGGTCCCAACCGTTCGATAACTCGATCCAATTGTCCGGTTAAATAAGGCGAGACCTCACCCAGTCCGGCTAATGCTTCTAACAAGGGGAAGGTTTGCCCACCCCAAGGGCCATGTGGACCATGGACCTGTCTGCCGATCCGCAAGCCATCCGCTTCGATGTAAATCTTCAATCGTTCCACACCTTCCACAAGCAGGTCGACCGGCAGCGCTTTGTTTCTGCGCCGGGACCATTCTGCCAAGAAGGACATCCCGCGTAGGATATCATATTCAAAAAAACGCGGAAAGCAAGGCTTCAGCCAATCCATGTCCAGAACGCCGCCATGCTGTTTCGAACACACTAGACGATGCTCGATCAAATACCGGGCGCCTTCATCCAAAAAAGCGGCTTCCTGTTCGGTGAATTCACGGTCTGTATGCCATAAGATCGCTTCCAGCGGGGGAAGCGTTGAAATGATAGAGCTTTTTCTTGAATGAATGTAAGCTTCCGGCTCGCAGTTCAATCCGCCGTCGGGCAGCTGATGCTTTAAGAGCCATTCGCGAATCCAGGGCAGCTCCGTGTCCACATCACAGCCGTACGCTTTCATAATCATATAGAATACGGCAAGTTCACAATGACAGCAATCCATCTTCAACCGGTCACTATCTTTGGTTGGCTGGTCATCGGCTGTAATGACGAAGGTCCGCCAAACCTTGGTTTCGAGTAGATGTTTAGCCTTGGCGATAACCGATTCCGGGATCAGTTTCACCTCTCCCATTTCGTATAGAGCGGCCATATGCCACCAAGCTCCATCCCATTTATGGCGGCTGTTCTCGCCGTGAGCCGTCTCCCATTGCGAAGTAGATTCAAGGAATTGGATCGATTCTTCAATTGCCAAACGGATTCTCTGATTAGATTCCATTCTACATCCCCTTCTTGGACATATCCGGTTCACGCTTCCGTCATTCGGATTTCGATTTCCTTAATCACCCTGGCTGGATTGCCCCCGACGACCACGTTATCCGGTATGTCCTTGGTAACCACCGCCCCCGAAGCAATCACGACATTGTTGCCTACCGTGACCGCCTGGATTGATGGTTGAACGTCCTCCGACCCATACGTTGTTTCCGATGGTTACCGGCTTTCCATATTCCGGCCCTTTAATTCTCTCGAACGGGTCCACCGGATGCGTTGCCGTATACACATGAACGCCTGGGCCGAACATGCAGTTATCGCCGATTCGCACTTCACACACATCCAGGATGGTACAATCAAAATTCGCGAAGAAGTTCTCGCCTACGTGTATGTTGTAGCCATAATCAAAACGAATGTTGGGCTCCATTCCTATGTTATCGCTTGTTGACCCCAGCAAGGCTTTCAATATTTGAATTCGCTGTTGATCTTCCATCTCCGTAGTCTGGTTAAACTGCCGTGTCATTCGCCTTGCATATGCCCGGTCTCGCATTAGTTCAGGGTCGGAAGCGATATATAGTTCTCCATCCAGCATCTTTTGTTTTTCTGTTTTCATCCTGATAATCCAATCCTCTCTCATCTTGAAGTCAAGACTCTGTCCGACAAACTAGTTCTGTAATCCGTCCGTCCTGTCTAAAGCGGCTTAGCTCTCTCTGCCAATAAAAAGCACCCCCAGAAGGAAGTAGTTTTTAGATATATATCACTTCCCCTTCTCCACAAGCTCAAGCGAATAAGCAAGGCTTTCCAAGGTTCGGGCAATTAACCCGTACATATAGTCCTGATCCGGATGTTCTAGCAATATCATTTGAGGCATGTGCATGTCCGGAATATACTTCAGACACTCCTGCCGGATGATATTCACATCAGCAGGCTGCATCAGGCTCCCAGTCAAAGCAATCGTTTCTGGATTTAATATGGCGATCAGGCTTGCCACTGAACGCGCAGCCAGTACATGAAAAGTTTTCCGATCGTGCAGCTGTTGGAATTGAGCCTCTTGGGATATGCCTAATGGCAAAAAAGCAATTTCGCCCGCAAATCGTGTAAAACCTCGATGAATACGCCCATCCACCATCATGCCCGCACCGGGTAAGCTGCCATCGATGAAAGTTACGACGGCAACCGTCTGTTTCTCATCATATCCTTGTTTATGGTAGAAGCCATATACGGTCAAGTTCATGTCGTTTTCAAGAATGACCTCAACCTTATGCTTCTCGCGAATGAACGCTTCCAAAGGAACGTTAGTCAGTTCCGGTATATCACTGACATTGATAACCCCCTGGTCGACTGCACCGGGGACGCCGATCCCAACCGCCCGGATTTGCGGATATTGCAAGATAAGCCTCTCGATTACCCGATCGATGAAGGCGGGATCTATTCGATTGTGTTCTTCATACCCTTGGTCTACAATCTCCCCGGCCAAATTGGCGATTGCATATGTAAGAGAGCGGGATCCCGCTTCGGTTTTGATAACGGCAGCAATAATATATGAATGATGCATGTTATACTGGTACATTTTGGCTGGACGCCCGCCCTTCGAGTCATCCATAGCCACTTCCAACACTTCGCCAGCATCCAGCAACTCGTTAAGAATATGATTACAAGTGGCGATGCTTAAGGTGGTAGCCTGCGCAACCATGGCCTTCGTAGCCGTTCTCATCGCTATGAGCGCCTGGCGAACTTTCTCCTGATTCATTTGTTTAACCAACATGGTGTTGTTTGTAATGGAGTTCATAACCAAAACCTCAAATAGTTTTTATAACTCTTATAATAAGTACTATATTATACCGTTATTAGTTTGTCTACCAGTAATCATCCATTCCTCTATCCATAAATTCAGGTGTAACAACGACGGCAATTGACAACGCTTCGTGATCCTCTATCCAATCCTTCGTTCAAATAAGAAAAGGCTGGTAACCGACTCTGCAACATGATTGCCAAAGTTATACCCAGCCTCTTACTCGGGGCATCAACTTCCTATTTCAAGTGTCTGCTAGCCCTTCTAATATACATTGCATTTTCATTATTAGGATCATGTTGGAAAATTCCGAAGACATTTTCAAAAAAGCTGCCTGCGCTGATCATCGAAAGCATCTCGGCCGCTGTCATCAAGAATCCTCTCCTCCTTCTATGCTATGTGCCGATATACAGCTTCTCGCCTGAGAAAACAGCCGAATACCCTAACCTGTGCAGCTCGAAATACGGCGCGAACGGGTCGCCTTTTAGCCCGTAACGGTGCCATTGCAAATAGTAGGAGTCCAGTAATCGCAGGCAATCGAATAATAAGCCTCATCCAGAATCTCTATAGGCTCCTCATCATTTTTGTGCTCTATAATCACTTCGGACAGCGCCTCATAGACATCGGGATCATAGGATTCGCGAACGGTGTCGATTTTCCCTGGAGGAAGAAGCTCGATTTTTTCGATTCCATCCAGGTAGGCGACCGCTTCCGCTGCACGTTCCCATTTCGCAAAAGTATCCAGCAGCTGCTTTAACTCCCGAATAAACTGCTCGCCATACCCTCTCAATGCATCCTCGGATGCCTCCTCCCCTTTGCCGTTAAAATAGGCAGGCACCGTTCCTCTGGTAAAATCCGCCGGGTCCAGCATCTCGTAAATCCGGGAAATCCGCCGCAAGTAAGCATGTCCATCCTCAAGCGGCTCAAAGGTGGCCTCCACCCCATTTCCGCTAGGCATATACATTTGAAAATATCCATATAACGCTGCTTCTTCAATCACGGCCTCATCGGAATCTGCTTCTTCATCCATCAGGTTGAGCAGATACCGTGCATACGTCTGCTTATCCATATGTACCCTTCTCCTTCTCGCCGTTAAGCTGGTTATTAAGGTTCTGGTATCGAACGTTCACCGACCGAATGCTCCTCAGCTAAACACGTTATTATATTAACACACAAATCTCCTTTCATTGGCTTCGGTTAACAATAAGCCATCACCTTGGACGGCTGTGTTGATAGGTTCTCTCTTCTTTTCGCCCAGAGGAAAGCACTTGCATCGCAGGAACAAAAAAGTCGCCAGATTGGCGACTTTTTGTTATGAATAATCCCTTATGGTTAGGGGAGGTACAACCTACCACCATATCCTTGATTCAATCAGGACCATCCATCAATGAACGCTTGAATGCGCTGCTCCACTTCCGAATGCTTCTCTTCGGTAATCCCGCCGATTTTAGATTTATTCAGGTGCTTGAGCGCATCATTCAGGTGTTTCACCGCCTGTTCCTGCTTCCCTTGCTTCTGCTTCAGCTCCGCCTGTTTGAGCGCATTGCCGATCTGTTGGCTCAGCGGATGGCTGATATCGCCTTGTTGCTTCCAGGACTGAATATCGTCCATCAGAGACCCAATCGTATCCGATGCTGCAGCATCCGACACTTCAATCTTCATCAATCGCGTATCGTTCGTGTAATAAATATCCCCGTCGTGTCCAAGATTCACATGCTGGGATTCCGCCAGCGTCTGATGCTCCATCGTTTCCGGGTCAACCACGGTGACGTGACCGGCAAGCGTCAGATACATGAGGCCGTCCTCGCTCCAGCGAATATACACCGGACGCCAGTTGCCGTATTTCTCCACGCCTTCGTAAATCGTTTTGCTTTTTACGATTTCCTGGGTATCCGGATCTACGGCAAAGAGCGTTCCGTCGTAAGCCGCCCACAGCAGTCCGTCCGGACCGAAGCTGGTTCCGCTAATAATATGCGGCGTAGGAGAAGCACCTTCAATAGAAGGAACCCATTCCTTCTCCACCTTGCCCGTCGCGATATCCCAGACAAACATTTTGGCAGCCGGTTCGGAAGGAGTGATGCCCAGCCCGCCAGCAACGGTGGTTGAGCCATATACCTTGCCGTCTTTTACCGCAATGCCGACAATCGATTGATTGTTGATGACGTTCTTGTATTCGGTGTACTGGCTGCCGTTCGCCGGATCATAGATCGTCAGGGAGCCGCCCAGCTTGCCGTAGTCCGGAATGGTGCCGATGAACAGTTTACCTTCCGCTGCTCTCATGATGAACGGACGGTCCTGACCGGTAATTTTGAACAGGCTCTTGCGCTGGGTCGGATTCTCCGCATTGTATTCGAAAATATCCGCACCCGGATATACGCCCATATACATCTTGCCGTTCATGGCGACCATGCCCTCTGACTGACCCATCGGGAAGGTCTCGAAGGTTCCGGTGTGGATGGAATACGCGGACCCCGTGCCGCCAGGGTAACCGCTGATAAACAGCCGTCCATCCGGACCGTTCTCCATGGTTTGAACAGGAATCGGATTGCCTTTCACCGGATAAGGTACGGCTTTGACCTGCTTGGTCGTCAGATTCATGTAAGCGACGCTGCCTCCGAATTGAACGGTTGCAAGCGAAACACCCGGAAGATCCGGATCGTTCGGCACCTCCACCCAGGCCGTATTGCGCAGGAACGTTCCGTACACGACGCCGGTGTCAACAGCAGCAAGGGTATTCAAATCCACTTCCATCAGATGGTTATTCTGGACGAAATAGATTTTATTGCTGCCCTCCGGCCCGTAAGAGAGGCGGATGCCTTTATTGTTCAGATGGTAGGTATCGCTCCATTGCTGCAGCTCAAGGTCATAGAACAGAAGCCCGCTGTTGCCTTTGCCGATGCCGGCAACCAAATATTTGCCCGCAACGTCCAGCTGGTTCACCATGCCGATGTCTACCGCTCCGTTATAGGACGGAAGCTGGATGGTTTCCTTCTCCCCAGTCGCTACGTCCACTTTTACAATGCTGCCTTCAATCCCGATGCCGACGTACAGATATCCGCCATGATATGCCGTGGAACGGCTGTAGCTTTGGCCCGTGCCTACGATGCCGTAGTCCTTCATTTCCCCTGTAGCTGGATCGTAGCGGCCCGCTTTCGCATTCGGGTAAGAACCGAAGTAGACACGACCCTGTTCATCGTGGGACAGGCCGTACACAACCTGCTCACCGATGCCGCCCAGATTTTTCAGCTGTTTCGTGACCGGAGAGTAGGCGTACAGCGTGCCGTTGCCTCCGATATACACCGTGCCGTCCGGGGTCGTCAAATGCGTCCACGAGCTTTCGGAACCCGTTAGCGGATGCGTGCTTAGCACCTCTTTAGTTTTGAGATCAATGACATGAAAAATAGCCGGCTTGCCGGACACCGTCGTATAAATAACCTCCCGTCCGTCCTGTATGCCAAAGGCCCCGTCATATATGGCAACGCTCTGCATCGGGGAGCCCAAATCGATAGGGTCGCTGTAGGTTTTGCCGATTTGCGCCGAGGCGCTTGTCGAGAAGAAAACCGTAGTCAGCAATGTGACGCAAATGGCGAGACATAGATGACGGAGTCCCTTCTTCGCTAGAGGTTTGCTGTGGGTAACGTTCATTAATTCATCCTCATTTCTGGTATGGAATGTACTGCCGAAATCAATCAAATGGACCGATCTATAAGGGCAACTCGAGCGTTTACCTAGCAAGGATCGCGGCATCCCTCCTCCGTTATGAAGTGTTGTTCATGCTTCTCTGGTATTTATGTAGTTCATATGTTTGCAAAGAATTTAGCATACACCCCCATGTCTGTCAACTGGTTCTTATCTGGTTATTCATAGAGAAAACGATAACTCAAAAAAAAGCGGCGACCTCATTGGTCGCCGCTTTCGTCCCCACTCTAGGTCCCTGCCGTTTTCCTGCTCAGCAGCACGGATATCAGTTCCCCTTCGTCTACAAGGTAGGAGAAATATTGCTTCAGCCGTTCCCGGAACAGCAGCATCTCGTCCAGGCTAAGTCCTACATCTCTGCAGGTCTTATACAGCGGGGCAATTTCTCGGTGCAGATTGAGGCGGGACGGCCGTCCCTCCATCTCCGGATCTACGTTCTCGGTGATGTAACGGTTCGCCGGAATGCTGTAAGTATGCCTGCGAATGTATTCCTGCACTTCGTCAGAGACTAGGAAATCGGCAAAGCTCTGAGCCAGCTCCCGCTCCTTGGAGCACGCGCTGACCCCGATTCCGGTGCCCAATAGAAGGGTTGTCCCATGATCAAAATGCGGCAGAGGCGCCACGTCATACTCAAAGGTGGCTTCCTTCAGCTGGTTGAGCAGATAATAGGTCGTCAGAATGACAGAGACCTTTTGCTCGCGGAACAGCTTCTCTGCTTCAAAAGCGCCTTGGGCCAAGGCCAGCGGGAACATGCCGTCCTCGTGAATCAGTCCGCGAAGCCAAGACAGCCCCTCGACCGCACGGCTCCACGAAGCATCGATCTCCGCATTGCCCCTTCGCTGCATGAGGAATATCGGCCAGCGGTTCAACGAGTACAATTGCAGGGCCAAGCTGTAGCGCCCGGGGCTTCTCAGCTCACGCAGCATTCGCTGGAGATCGTCCCAGCCCCAACTGCTGTCCGGCTCGAACTGGCGCTTTTCCCGCAGATGCACTTTATTGTAGGCCAAGAGCACGGGAGAATGAATGAACGGCTGCGCCGCCAGCCGGCCTTCGGCATCCATGAACGGGCCGTGCAAAAAAGTATATGTAGACGCGCGCGGCTCTTGACGATGAAACAGACCGGTACTGCCGTTCTCCTGAAAATGCATCATATCCTGGATGTTGACGGACAGCACATCCACAATGCCAAGCCTCATCAGATTGGCGATGCTTTCCGGATGTTCGTAGGGAAGGTCCACAATCTCCACAGCTATCTCCGGATGCCGCTCATGATATAAGGCGAGCACATATTCCATTTCGGCCTCTGCATATAGGGAAGGGTACAAACCGAAACGAATCTTACGGGTTTGCCGGGAAGCTGCAACTACTTGGGTGCCTACGCGGGGCACTTTCACGATCAATTCTTCCTGAACCAGCTGATCCAGCGCCTGCCGGACGGAATTTTTGCTCAGTCCATACAGCTCGATCAGGGTCATCTCCGATGGTAGATATTCGCCTTGAGCGTAAGTGCCGCGTTTAATTTGTTGGCGCAGGTCGGTGACCATGTGCTTCATTTTATTTTGATACGTATACCGGTCGGACTTAGCCATATGAGACCACCTTTATTTACCATAACTGGTTTGCTGCATCAATCCATTCTTATAGTATAATCACTCTTCAGCTCGTTTGGCAAAATGAAATCCTGTGAAGGCTGTATCCGGGCAGACAATCTTGAATTAACAATACTACAAAAAAAAGCCGCCATGATAGGCGACTTTACACTTCAACGTATTTTTCCGATATCGCTTTAAGCCAAAATGGGATACTTCCGGGCATATTGTTTGGACACCCGGTATAATTGCTCGATCTCCAGCCGTTGGGTGGCACTGAACTCCTCATGATTTCTCGAACGGCAGCGATAGTTTGTCAGTATGCCCTCCAGCATGAGGTAATACTTGGCATTCACCGGGTAGAGCTGCTTCTCAAGAAATGACGACACACTGAGAAAATCAGACAGTTCCCCTGCCGCTTCCGGTTGGCTTTCCCAATTCCGGAACAGCCATGTATACAGCTCGGGGTGGAAGTTGGCCATCACGCCGCTGAAGCCGAAAGCGCCGAGCCGGTAGCTGTCCAGAAGCGTCGCCGTATTGGCGTTGAAGATTTTCAGACTTCCGCCCCGGACCGCCTTGAGTTTATCCCCGATCAGCTGAAGGTCGCAGCTCACGTCCTTGATAAACCGGAAGCGTCCGGTATCGGAGCATTTCTTCAGCATCTCGGGCGTCAGAAGCCGCCGATACGGGGCTGGACACTCATACAATCCGAGGGGGACGTATTCTGGTAATCGCCCGAGCAGCTTATCGAGATTCGCCAGCCACACATCATCGGATTCCTCGGCAGCTGCGAGCCTGTTCGTGATTAACACGACGGCGTCGACGCCGGTTTCCGCCATGGCGTTCAGCTCCGTTGCTTGATCCTCAAACGCATCTGATACATGACCCGATGCAATGACCGGTACCCGGCCGGCAGCCTTCGCTTTGACGAAGGCTGCGATCAATACGCGCTCCTCCAGAGTCAAAGTATACATTTCGCTGGATTGACATACGGCAAACAGGCCGTCGGCTCCCCGGTCGATATACCAGTCGATAAGCCGCTCCAAGGCCTCGTAATCCACTTCGTTCTGCTCCGTGAACGGCGTTAGCATAACCGGCCAATTGCCGTCGGTAATGATCTGATACATTTGCGTCCCCTCCTGAATGGTTCGTATCATTGGTTGTACATTATCCTTTTGCAGTCAGTATATTTGGCGGTTCCCTTCCTTCGAATATATCCAGCAATGCCTGAGCGGTAATCATGCTGACCCGCGTGTACGTCTCGAAAGTCTCGGCTGCGGTGTGCGGCGTCGTTATCAGGTTCCCGATCTGAAGAATCGGATGGTCAGCGGATACGGGCTCGGACTCGTAGACATCGATGGCCGCCCCGGCGATGACTCCGGACAACAGTGCCCGGGAAAGCGCCTGTTCATCCACGACGGCTCCTCTCGCGGTGTTAATGAAAATGGCGGATGGTTTCATCCTGGCAAAAGCCTTGTCATTCATAATATGGTGCGTCTCTTTCAAGCTGGGTAAATGCATGCTGACGATATCGCTATGCGCCAGCACCTGCTCGAAAGTTGTCATTGTAACGCCGTATTCCGACGCTTTAGCCGTATCTGGATATTTATCATAAGCGATAATTTCGACATCAAAGCCCTTCAACTTCTTCGCGGTGAGCTGGGCGATATTCCCGAACCCTAGAAGGCCGATTGTTCCACCAGCAAGCTCGGAGCCGACAAAGCGTTCCCAGCTGCCGTTCTTCGTCGATCGATCCAGCGCGGGAATGTGCCGACGGACCGAGATCATCAATCCGATCGCCAGCTCGGCTACCGCGTTGGCATTGCCTCGAGGTACATTGGTTACTTGTATTCCGTATTTCCTTGCAGCCTCCAAATCGATATTGTCCACGCCAACGCCGAAACGGGCGATGCCTTGAAGCTGCGGCGCAAGCTTGAATATCTCCTCATTCCAAGTGTCCACGCCGGCAATGACGCCGTCGACCGATCCCACCACTTCCTTCAGTTCCTCGAACGTTAGCGGACGTCCGAAACGATTCTCGATGATCTCGCATCCATGGCTTTCGAGCAGCCGCTTCGCATCCGCGCACAGTTTGGAGTAATTCGTAGCCGTTACTAACACTTTCTTCGCCTTCATTATTTAACTCCTCCTACCGTCATTCCGCTTACCATATATTTTGATGTAAACAGATACATCACGATGACCGGAATCGATGCAATAATCGAGCCACCCATCAGGGGTCCCCATGCGAAGACGTCGCCGACGATCATATCCGAAAGTCCCAGCGTGATCGTCTTGTCAGCGCTTTTTGTGACAACAACCAAAGCATACAAATATTCGCTCCAGCACAACGTGAACGAAAAAATGAAGGTAGCCGCAATGCCTGGAGCCGATAACGGAAAAATGATCTTGGTCATCGTACGGATTCGCGAACATCCATCGATCATGGCCGCTTCCTCGATTTCGTCCGGGATGGATTTAAAATAGGAAATGAGCATCCACGTAGCATACGGAATCGTGATCGTCGGATAAATCAGCATGAGGCCGTAAATGGAATTGTTGATGCCGATGGCCGTCACCAGCATGTACAGCGGGATAAACAGAACGGCTCTCGGCATCAGGTACGCATAGAGAATGCTTTTGGAGATGAAGCTTCTTCCTCGAAACCTGAGCTTGGAGATCGCATACGCAGCCAGCATGCTGACCGTGATCGAGAACAAGGATACGATCAATGAGACGAACATGCTGTTTTTGATATTCGTCATAAAGCCCTTTTCGTTGATCAGCTTATCGTAGGCGGTTCCGAGAAATTCCTTCGGCCAAAACGTAGGCGTCATGGAATAGATCTCTCCGTTGGATTTGAAGGAGGTGATCACCATCCAATATAAAGGGAAGAGCGCGAATATTAGCAGCAGCGCGAGCGTCGAGTATACCGTAATTTGCTTGCCGAGCGAATTCTTCATTTAAGATCACTCCTTACTTGTCGGACGCCAGCGAACGCTTGGTCACATAATGGATCAGCATGATCAGCGGCGGCAGCGTAATGAGGGAAATCGCAATTGCTTTGCCGAGACTCATGTTCAGAAAGCCGACGGTATAGCTAAGCGTGGATAGCACCTGCGTGCCGTTGTCCGGGCCGCCGCGTGTCAGCAGCCAGATAATCTCGAAGTCGTTCAGCGTCCAGATGGTGGTGATGACGGAAGACAGAATGGTCACTTCTTTTACCGAGGGGAGCGTCATGTAGAAAAAGCGCTTAATCGCTCCCGCTCCATCCAGCATAGCGGCTTCATACATCTCTTTGGACACCGTCTGCAGGCCGGCCAATATGGCAATGCCCATGAACGGAATGCCCCGCCACACGTTGACGAGAATGACCGAGAACATGGCCAGGTCCGGTGTGGCCAACCAGCCGACGGGACTGTCGATGAGCCCTGTTTTGAGGAGCATGGCATTCAGCACGCCGCCGACGTCGGAATAAATCCACTGCCAGGTAAATACGGAGACGATCGTCGGAATGGTCCATGGAAGAAACAGCATCACCCTGAAAAAGTTTCGAGCAACGATATTCTCGTTGAGCACGAGCGCCATAATCATCCCGAACACCGCTTTCAAAATGACGGCCACCATCGTAAAGACAACCGTATTCCATACCGCCTTCCAAAACACGGAATCGGTAAACAGCTCCGTATAGTTTCGCAGGCCGATGAACGTTTCGGGAACGCCGACCACTTTATTCGTCAAGCTAAGATAGACCGCCCAGCAAAAAGGGAGCGCCATGACAGCCAGCAAATATATTAGCACCGGACTCATGAGAAGATAAGCCAGCCTGCTGCTCGTATCCCCTCGTTCCATTCTAGGTGCCCGGGTTTTCTCCGGTGTTGTTTGGACTTCCAAGCTTTTCATTGAGAGCACCTTCTTTCTGGCGCCTCAGGCTCATCCGCAGCCACGGACCTTGCATCGATGCTTGTATTCGGACTGCGGAGCCTGTTGCGCGCGGTTAAGTCATAACCCTACTTCGCGTATACCGCCTCGATCTTGCTCTGTAATTCGTCCACAGCTTGTTGAGCCGTGAAGCCGGAATCCAGAAGCATCTTTTGGAAGACGTCGTTGACATATCGAAGGTTATAAATCTCTCCAGCCTTCGGGCTATACTCCGCAGGGTATCCAAGGAAAGCGAAATGTGCGATGGAGTCGACGAATCCTTTGTTCTTCTCCTCCTGCCATACGGATTCGTTTGCCAGGTCCGTATAAATCGGACCGGTCAATGGAGCTCCATTCTGCACCCACTGGCCGTACCACGCTTTGTCCGTCATATATTCGATGAAGGATTTGGCAAGCTCCTTGTTCGCAGAAGCCTTGAATATGCCTAGATTGTTGCTAATGCCAGGCACTACCGCTCCCTTCGGTCCTGCGGGCAGCATGGCGATCCCCGTATTCTCGTACAATTCGGGATTATCGTTCTTGATCGTCGCAGCCAAGCTGCCGACGTTGAAGATCATGGCCGATTGGCCGCTTAAATACGATTTGTTGTTGCCGCTGTCATCCCATCCGATGGAGCTTGGAGGCGTTACCTTATCTTCGATGAAAATGTCCCTGATCAACTGAACCGCCTGAAGAGTTTCGGGCGTATTCACCGCTACATTCTTGCCGTCCTCGGTATCGAGGGAACCGCCATAGGACCAGATGATCGCCCGGGTCAGCCATTCGGCATCGGAATTGCCTTTCCCGTACCCGAGTCCTGCGCCGTATATCCCTTTGGAAGAATCCGTGAGTGCCTTCGCCATTTCGCGGAATTCCTCCCAGGTTCCAGGCGGCTCGCTGTAACCGGCTGCCTGAAGCATGTCCTTGCGATAGTATAAAGCCGTGGACTCGGTCCAGAACGGCACTCCGTATAACTTGTCCTCGAACGTCACGGAGGTTTTCAGGCTGTCCTGTATTTCCCCGTTTGTGTTCTCCACGCTGCCCACAACATCGGTAACATCCTCAAGAACGTCCTTGGCATAGAATTGACCGACTTCCTGGTAGCCGAAGAAGGAGACGTCCGGTGTAGTACCCGATTCGATGGCTGCCGACCATTTCGGATAAAAGTCCTCGTACGCAATAAACTCCACGTTGACATTCACGCCATGCTCTTCCCCGAACTGTTTTGCCCTCTCTTGGATCATCTGGTTTTGCTCTTCGAACATCTGCTTCTTCATCCAGAATGTCAGGGTTTCCTTGCCAGGCTCGGCATTCCCTGATCCGCTGCCAGCCGTTCCCCCTTCGCTGCATCCTGCCATCAATATCATGACTAAAGCTGCCGTTACCCATCGTATGGAGTTTTTCTTCATCTTCATCATCTTCACCCCTCAGCATATAGTGGAATGTCCTTACACCATTCATTGTAAGGGCTTCATAAACTGGGTTAAATGATATAGGCTTAACATCCGCTCTCCTTACTTAACATGATGCCGCAATCGAAAGCAGCGCCGAATCAAACAAAAAAAGCCCGATTCCAGCCCAAATGCATGGCTGAAAACGGACGGTATTACAGGCTTTATTACGGCATTCCGGTTTCCAAGCTCTTTCGGTATTCTTGCGGCGTCACGGAATAATACTTTTTGAACACCCGAATAAAATAGTTCGGGTTGTGGTATCCCAGCTTCAGGGCAATCTCGAAGTTCTTCAAGGAGTGGTCGGCCAGCAGCTCGGCCGCTTGCTCCATTTTCAACCGGAGCACATAATCACTCACGTTGAATCCGGTCTCCAATTTAAAGAGGCGGGACACGTGAACCGGATGCATATACATATGGTCCGCGATGGCTTGCAGGGAAATATCCTGAGACAGATGATCCCGTATGAACCGTTTCATCCGGGATACGGCAGCGCTCCGGTCGCTGCGCGTTGCCTGTTCGGCGCTTGACTCCAGAAGAGGCAGAACTTGGCCCACCCATTTGCCGAGCGTGGCCGCAGTCGTGCATTGCGAGAGTCCCGTTACATCCGCAAGGGACGCTCCGACGATATCGGCAAGACTGCGTCCGTTCTTGTGCGCATATGCGCTTAGCGAGGAATATATAAAGAAAAAGGCTTCGATTACATGCTCTTGCGATTGGCTGTGCGCGAGCGACAATTCCTTCAGGATCTGCTCAAGTTTCTCTTGGATTTGCTTCCAACTGCCGGATTCCAACAGATGATGGAGCAGCGGAGGCTCATAACATTTTTGCAAGGAACGGACCGGATGCAGCTCCTCCTCATCTTCTGCGAAAACGAACATATCACTGTGGCTGCCGATATGGCGGCGCAAAGCGAAAAGACTGTCTTGATACAGCTTTCGGACATCTTCCGGGAAGGAACCTCGCTTTCCTATCAGGACGGAGATTGTTCCTTTCAGGTAACGGCTGACGTTCATCTGCAGCTGTGCAGCGAAATGCTTGAGCTCATTCTCCTCCGTATGCTCATAAGGGTGCATCCTAGCCGCCGAATCATCGCTTTCAAAAACAAAAAAGACGAGATATCCATGTATGTCCCTGCATCGCCACAATCGAAACCGTTCCCCGAAGATCTCGTCCGCCATGTTTCCGATCGCGTACTCCATGATGGAGGAGTCATAGGGGCTCATTTCCGTCAGACGGTCCTCCATACGTACAAGCATCAAAGCCGCTTGGTTTCCGATGGCGGATTTCATTTCAAGCAGCTCCAGTTTTTCGGCCCAAACGTTCTCTGGTGATTTCATGCCTTGAAGCAGCTGATTCAGGAATTCGCCTCGAATATGTGGAAGATTAACCCGAAAAGCCTGAACCGCGCGATGATAGGTTTCGCTGGATTCACGCTCCTGCCGCAGCGATTCCACTGCTCCGCCTACTTTCTCCAGAACGACTTCGTCGCTGACGGGTTTTAGCAGGTACTCATAAGTGCCAAGCGTAATGGCTTCCTTCGCGTATGCAAAATCGGCATACCCGGACAGCAGGATCGTTTTGACATTCTTCCATTTCGATTTCGTGATCTCGACAAGCTCGAGACCGTTCATCCGCGGCATCGTGATGTCGGAAATCATGATGTCGACCGGCTGCGTCTGCAGTATTTCCAGCGCTTCGAAAGCGGAGTATGCCTTGCGCACCTCCTCGATCCCGATTTTCTGCCAAGGTATCGTATGCGCAAGCCCCTCTACCACGCTTGCTTCGTCATCAACGATCAGCAATGTATACAACGTTATCCCTCCCTTCCCTACTCGGTATTTCCCAGCATATTTCCACGCGAAGTCCTCCTGACGGCGATTCTGAAAAGGTCAAGCCCGCATGTTTGCCGTACCGGGTGACCAGTCTCTGATGAATATTCCATAGACCGAATCCTCCGCTTTCGTTCAAAGGCTCTTCGACCTGTCGATTCAACTTGTCGATGATGCCTACGTCCATGCCCTGGCCGTTGTTGTCAATTCTGATCCTGCATCGACTCCCTTCGATTTCACCGGAAATATGAATCATCGCGAAATCCAACTGATCCTCAACACCATGGATGACGGCATTCTCCACGATAGGCTGAAGCAGAAGACGCGGAATCTCGAGCTGCATCATGTTGTCAGGAACTTCGATCTCGAAGGTTAGTCGCTGAAGCCGCAGCATCTGAATCGTTAAATAATTGTCAACCAGCTTCACTTCCTCTTCAAGGGGCGCGGTCGGTTTTTCCAGTCGCGTCGTGTACCGGTAATACTCCCCCAAGTTCAGGGCCATGGCCACGACAGCTTCCTTATCGCCAAGATTGGCCATGTTTTTGATGTAGAACAGGCAGTTATACAGGAAGTGAGGGTTAATTTGCGATTGGAGCTGCTTAAGCGTGGCTTCCTTGGATCGCAAAGACTCTTTGTACACCCGTTCGATGAGCTCCTCGATTTGCTCTGCCATGTTGTTGAAGGAGTGAAACAGATACATGAATTCGTTCTTCGGCACATCCTTCAGGCGCGTCATGTATTGACCGTCCCTGATCCTTCTCACCGCATGAAGCAGGCGGGAAATCGGACGCTGCACATTACGGTACAACAACAAGGTCAGCAGTAAGACAAGAACAAGCAGGAGCGATACGGAAATATAAAAGAGGGCGCTGCTTAAGGTGATCGGGGAATATACGCTGTCCAGCCGGACGAAATCCACCAGATACCAGCCCAAACTGCTGGACAAGACGTAATTCATTACATATTTGCCCCGCCCCGATTGCACGATTCGGCTGCCCTCTTCCCCAAGCTGCAATTCGTTCAAGGTGCCGGCGGCCATTTGTATCGTTTCTTCGACCGATGTGCTGTTGGCAATAACGGTTCCGTCAGGTGCATACAGGAATGGCTCGCTGTCCCCGTCCTGTTTCAACCGATTCAGCATATTGACCAGATTCTGGTCGGTGAAACGGACCTCCACGATCAGATCCTGCGTAGAAGCGGACGTTCTCATCCAGCTAAAAAAAGCTTGTCCTTGCGAATCCCGATGATAAGTCCAGTTCCGCTTATGGGCATGAGCCAAATATTCGGCATCATACCTTGCCGACAAGTCGGTTGTCAGCAATTCACGATACTGCGTCAGGTACATTAGGATTTGGCTGTCCCAGCTGCTAGTTGCAATCTGCATGTTCAACATATCCGTGATCCGCTGCTGGCTGTCGATTCGTTCCATGGGAGTGCTATCTGAGCGCTCCGCCAGATAACTCTTAATCCCGTCATCATTGCTCGCGATCACCGAATATTTCGTCAGCTGGTCGATCATGGTGTCCATCTGACTCATGAAAAACGTCAGTCGGTTCCGCTGGCCCTCCTCCACAGCCGAACGGACGACGTTGATGCTGACCTGATGGGAGTAGGCATACAGCAAAATAATGGGAATAACCAGGACCGCCAGCAATGTCGTAAGCTTCGCAAACGTACTTGTTCTTAACCGCTTCATCAAATGCATACCCCCGTGTCAGAGCGATTCGCTCTACTTCTCGCTGTCGATCAGTTCTTGCAATTGGACGTTTGCCGACTCCGCGGCAGCTCCGACATCTTCACCGATAAGTCCCTTCACCACGATACCGCCGATAATGTCCCGTGCTTCCTTCACGTGAATGACTTTTGGACGGTCGTAGCTCATTCCGATCGGAATGGATTCATTGATCACCGGAATCAGCTCATCCGGAAAGCCGGAGATTCCTTCCTTGTCATGCCACAGCGAGCTCCGTGCTCCCGGATTACCGATCTTCTGGGCTTGCAGCACCATGTCCTTGCCCGAAGCCCACTCGATGAAAGCCCAGGCTGCATCCTTGCGGGCAGAATTCGCATTGATGCCAATGGCCCATGCAGTGGTGCTGTACGGCTTGCGACCGGCATCACCTGCCGGAAAGAGCGCATACCCGATCTTCTCCTTAGCTAATCCCGATTGCGCTAGCAGGGAGTAGATCGCGCTGGCATCGGTGAAAAATACCGCCTTTCCTTGCGCAAAGAGATCTGCGGATTGCGGCCAGCTGTAACTGAGCGCATCGGGCGGTCCATAGTTTCCGAGCAGCCTAACGTATCGCTGAATCCCCTTGAGCGTTTCCTTTGTGTTCAATGCCGCTTTATCTGCGCTTAGAAAATTACCGCCCTCGGAGTATACAAATGACGATAGCTGGGTTACGAGAGCGCTTCGCTGCCCTCTAGCGACAAATCCGTACATGCCATGCTCGGGATCATGCACCTGTTTAACCGCTGCTTCCAGCTCTTCTAAGGTCTGCGGGACTTCGATCCCCTTTTTCTCAAGCAGGTCCTTGCGATAGTATAGAATCTGCTGCTCCGTCGATAGCGGGACGGCAAGCAGCTTCCCGTTCACCGTTACCGATTCCAGCGCCGTTGAAGAGAAATCGGCGAAGTCGTAACGCGGGTCCGATACGGCATACGATTCCAAGGGCGTTAACCAGCCGTTATTCTCATACAGACTTAGCTCTTCCAACGGCCGGATCATGAACACATCGGGACTTTCGCTACCTACCGTCATCTGTACGAACATCTTTTGGCTGAGCTGCTCATTGGTCAACGCTTGAAAATCCACCTTGATACCCGTCTGCTTCTCAAATTCGGGAAGATGGGCGCGAAGGATGTCCGCAACCGGATTTTTAGCCATATATGCGGTAATCCGCACATTGTCAAACGGGCGTTCCGGTTGGTGAGACATTCTGCTGTCGGCCCCGTTCCTCCCCGCCATGCATCCGGCTGCCGACACCATGATGACGACAATCCATAACACCATGCAGAAACGTCCTGCAAACTTCATAACTTCCCCTCCTGTCAGTCGGTCATAAATCGATATTAAAGCGTTTACAATGGAGAAGACACTGAAAAAATTTAACATATGGTATACATATTTAGCCTTTCATGCATGGCGCTAATTCTCATTCAGCATTACGACAGACGAAATGGCCTTCTTTATCAAAGACTTTATGAATAGAAAAAAGCCGCTGATCTCATTCCGGATTAGCGGCTTAGAAATTCACCTATTCTGCTTTCTCTTCATAGACAACAACGGTCTGACTTTCCGATTCCCACTTGACGGTTGCATTCAAGGCCTCGCTTATAAAGCGTACGGGCACATACGTATTGCCCTTGGTAACAGTAGCTGGGGCATTCAGCGAAATTTTCTTGCCATTGACGGTCGCTGTTTTACTGCCGACCAGGAGTTGGATGCTCACTCCGTCCTTCGAGACGGTGATGGAGCGCTTTTCAGGATTCCATATAACCTCGGCCTCCAAAGCCTCGGCTATGGCGCGAAAAGGAACATATGTATTGCCTTTTTTAACAAACGGTTCGGTGTCCGAAGCTTCGCCGTTCACATACAGCTTAACTCCATTCTTTTTACCCGCCTTTTCACTGAGCTTTCCCATGGTTTTGTAAAGATCCAGGTTTTTAAAATTGGCTTTGATGGCTTCTTCTTGCAAATATACGGCTTCAGTCACGCTGCCGTTTGTTTCGAGCATATCCGCCGCCGCTTCTAACGCCTTGTCCTTTTCAATAATGGCCTCAAGCTGTTTTTGTTGCTCGTCCGTTAACTCGGCCGCATATTCGGTAAGCAATATATTGGCTAGAACGGCGCCTGCCGGTTTATCCTCAACGTTTTGAATGGCATTTAGTAAACCTTTGTATCCTTTGTGACCATTGTTCTTGGAATCGACTTTATCGGAGGAAGGATCGTTTGTTTGCTCTGTTTCCGGCGTTGTGGATTCCTGAGCTTGGTCTTCTACTTGGCTGGACTTATCAGAGGACTCGACTTCCTCGGTTTGCAACTTGTCATTACGAGTTTCTTTTTCTTTTGGTCCTTTTGGCGATGCCGCGTTACTTGTCTTGCCGGGGGGCGTGTTGCTTGGTTTGGCTGAGATCGTGCCTGCGGCGGTCGCAAACATCAGGGCCGCGCTGGTTAGCAGGATGACTGTTTTTTTCATGATAATTCCTCCTGAATGATCAAATATGCATGCTCCATTCTTTATCGGCAGAAAAAATAGACCTCAATAGATCATCGATAAGATTTGAATGATGCCGTGAAAATCAAAAAGCCGCCATGACGGCGACTTTTCTTGCACATCTATTTTGTTATCATCTGCATTCATATTGATAATAATCTTGTGCGTGCACTGCTTGAAATCCAACCGACTCGTATAACCTCAGCGCATTGTCGTTTTTCGTTTCGACTTCCAAGTGTACCGAGTATCCGGCAGAGCTCTGTTCCTTCACGATTCGTCGCAACGCTTTTCTGCCTATTCCCCGGCCTTGATACTCTGGCAATATGGAGAAACCATAGATCCACGCCTGCCCCTCTTCGCGGCTGATTCGAAGCTTCCCGACCGTTTCTTCGTTTACGTCAATCATGAACATACCCGTATTATCAGCAAAATGATGGCTCTCCATCGCTCTGGCATCCTCTTCGTCCAATCCGAATGCTTCCACGGATAAGCGCACGCTTGTTTCATAATCTTCCCATGTTGCCTGCCTCAGAAGAATACCGTCCGAATCCTCAAGCGGCATTTCCTGCCACGTCATTTGATGCTCCGAAAAAGAATGCTCCGCACCTAGTTGATGCAAAAAAGCCTTAGCCGCATCGGATCCCGCTGGCGCGTTCAACAAGATTTTCTTGTATCCGGCGAGTTTTACCTGTTCCATTCCGAGATGAAACAATCGCTGGAAATGCCCCTTTCGTCGTTCGGCAGGCTTTACCATGCCGCATACTTCGACGGTCGAGCCAAAAGGATATAGCCCTAGAAACGCTACAAGTTCCTTTTCCTCATAATGAAAAAAATCCAGATTCCCCATGTTGCGTTCTCTGAGCATTTCCCAATTCAGCTTTAATTGGACATGGTCATGAAGTTCGCACTCGGCTTGCAATCGCTCAATGTCGTTTAGCTGTTGTGTCGTTAGCATGTTATCTCCTAATCGGTTCTGAATGTAATTCTGGTCTCGTGCTATTTCAAAATATGGGATAATACGGCTACCGGCTTTCGGCCGGTGATCAGCTGCTGGCCATCCGTATAACCCTCTTCGCGTCCCTCAAGCTCTTGGATGAGGGCCGAACGCCAATACCGGATTCGTTCCTGCCGATCTTCGTCCCCGATCGCGTTGTGCAGCTCATTGGGATCTTCAACCAGATCGAAGAACTGCTCCTTGCCCGTTTGGGAGAACCAGATGTATTTCTCCTTTCCGTTGGTAACCCAATGATTGGACTGAAGCCCTTGAGCGTGCTCTCCATGAAGATGGGGACGCCAATCCTGCTTGCTTCCTCCATCCCTTCCTGCTGACGCTAGTCTCCAGATGCTCTCGCCTTCGACCGTTTCCGGTATAGGCACGCCGGCCGCTTCCAGCAGCGAGGGCATGATGTCCCTCATTTCCACGACATGATCTGAAACCGTGCCGCTCTTCAGGCCTAAACGGTTGCCGGGATCGTTGACGATAAACGGCACGCGGGTGCTGCCTTCGTACGGAAGAGACTTTCGGAATAAATGATGGTCCCCCAGCAGCTCGCCATGATCGGAAGTAAACAGGACCACCGTGTTGCCTAGCTCCCCATATTCGTTTAATGATTGCAAAAAACGTCCGATTTGGTGATCGATATGCGTGATCAGGGCGTAATAGGCAGCCATCGCTTTACGCAGACGGCGTTTCGGGACCAGCCCCCGCCCCGTTATAGGGGAGTATCCTGCAAGATCCGGGTCCTCCGTCTCCGCCCAATCGCCAACCGGCGGCTCCGGAATATCGACATCCTCATACAGATCCAAGTAGGCCTGCGGAGGGTCGAACGGAGGATGCGGCCTGACGAATGACATCCACAGGAAGAACGGCTTCCCGGGGTCCCGTCGCCGCAAAAAATCAATCGACTGCGTTACCACCCAGTTGGTTGGATGCTGCATTTCCGCCAAATGCCAAGGACGAGCGACGGTTGATGAATTGCAGTCCAAACCAAGATCGGTCATATCGGCGCCCGGCACCCTCTCGCGGAGCCACTGCAAGTAATCGTCAACTTGATCGTAATGCTCCTGCATCGGAATGCCGTGGTTATTGCGGTTGTGATGCAGGTAACCATCGTGAAGCATTACGTTGTGGAACCCCAGCAAATTGCGTGCAGGGTAAACATGCATCTTACCGATACACTGCGTGTGATAACCGGCTTTAGCCAATTCCCCAGGCAGCGTCTCCTTGTAATTCCACGGGACGCAGTCTTGATAGCCGACGCGGCCGTGAACGCGCTGCGATTGGCCGGTGAAGATCGCCGCTCTTGCAGGTACGCAGGTGGGTGTGGCAGAATACGCACGGCTGAACCTTACGCCGCTCCTTGCAAGCTCGTCCAGATTGGGCGTTTCCACCACAGGGTGACCTGCTATGCTAAGGCAATCAAAGCGCATCTGATCGACCGTAATGAGCAGCACATTCGGCCTTCCCTGGCGTTGAGTCGAATTCATCATATTCCCTCCTCGGCATAATACTAATATCTATTTGATCATACCTTGTTGCTGAGGGTTGTCAATTGCTCTGGGATTATCCGTACCGTCCCCGGATGAATTACGACGGTTATGAATCCACCAATCCTTACTCTGCTTTACTTCTCCGTTACGTCTACGTTTTTGCCATAGGCCTCAAGCTGTGTTAATGCCGGAAAAAGCGCCTCATCGCCTTTGATCAATCGTTTGAGGACTAACCATTCCACTTTGCGGGGTTGGATATCAAAATACTGGATGCTTCGGCTTTTCACGGGATAGAGCTGCTCCGTTGAACCGTCGGAGAATGCAATCGTGACTTCCTTCCACCAGCTGTCATGAGGGAAATCGCCGCGTAAAACAAGACCGATCCGGTCAAGCTCAACCGTTCGCCCGAAATCCAGCGTCAGCTCCGCATCCGCCTGCTGGTTAATTCCCCAGGATTGATACGGATAGGAGCCGTGATTGCAGTTGGCATAAATGCCGTCGATCGCATTGCGTGCAAAGAAGGTAGGATCATTTCTGGTTTCCACGTTGGCGTGAGCATGCGGGTAAGCGTTGGAATCATGCTTCTGGTCATGGGTATTCAATGCCAGATTTCGATATTGGGTAATTTCGCTTTCCGCCGCATAGCGTACCGAAACATAATGTTTTGTCCCCGTAAATGCCTTCTCTGGATAGGCTTGCTTGAACGACAATGGAATTTCGTATTCCCAGCTGGTGCCCTTGACATATACCAGGGACGGAAAAAGTGCCTCATCCAACTGAACCACCAAATACCGATTCGGGTGCTCCGTCGTAATTCTAAATTTGTCGCCGGCGGCGTACTCCAGCTGTTGACAAGCCAGATAAGTGAAATCCTCGTCTTCCCGCTCCATCACGCGGTCATGGGAGGATTGCGAATGACGGTCACCTTCCACCCTCACATTCTGTTCACGATTCAGCAATTCAATTTTGATTCTTGGCATGATCCTTCTCTCCTTGTTCAAGACATATAATGAACTCAAATGGATTTATATGAACCCATATGAACATTATACATCGAACGAAACGAACAGCAACTCCCACGACAATAAACATCAAGGATTATTTTTCAAGTGCAAATAGAGCTGCTGTTGTTCCATGAATCTGAGTCGTATCAAAAACAGGGATATTCGTATCTTCCTGTTTAATAAGAAGACCAATCTCTGTACAGCCAAGTATGACTCCCTGGGCACCTTGCTTCTGTAATTGGTTGATCACACGCAAATATTCGTTCTTGGATTGTTGAGAAATAATACCCAAGCACAATTCGTCATAAATGATATGGTTGATAAGTAGTATGTCATCTTCATCAGGAATCAGGACATGAATGCCGGCTGCAATCAGTTTTTCCTTGTAGAAATCCTCAGTCAGCGTGTATTTGGTTCCAAGCAAAGCTACGTGATCTATGCCGCTTTCTATGAGCTTCTTCGAAGTGGCATCTGCAATATGAATAATGGGAATACGGATTCTTTGCTGAATGATTGGAGCAACCTTATGCATCGTATTGGTGCAGATTACGATAAAATCCGCACCACCCCTTTCAAGGTTTACGGCAACATCTCCTAAAATTTCTGCGCTCTTGTTCCAATTCCCAACGGCCTGGCATTCTTCGATTTCTTGGAAGTCCACGCTGTATAACAAAATTTTTGCGGAATGCAGTCCACCTCGTTGTTCCTTTACGACCTCATTTATAATCTGATAGTACATCACGGTGCTCTCCCAGCTCATGCCTCCGATGAGTCCAATTGTTTTCATCATTGCCTCCGTAAGATTCATTTTTTCTGTGTCATTACTCTAATGTAAATAGATGTCATGATCAACGCAAGCAGCAGCCATCATAACCGGTCGACAAGACGGCAGTCGTGCCGAATACCAGGAATCCGTTAATCATAGTGAGCAGCTGCCCTGGCGCCTACGCTGCCAGTGGATCATGGAATCAGATCAGCCGATCAGCATCCACTCAAAAAAAAGGACACTGCCCAAATCAGGCAGTGTCTTTACTCTCTCTATGACTCATAATCCATGCATTACAAAGTCATGGCATGTCCATATTTCGCAAGGAAGGCTTCCTTATCTTTGTAGTCCTTCATCACGCTGCCGACGCATCGCCAGAAGGATCGGTCATGATTCATATGCAAGAGATGACAGAGTTCATGAATGACCACATAATCAATGACCTCGATGGGCGCCATCGCGAGGCGATAGTTGAAAGTGAGATGCTTCGCCGAGCTGCAGCTGCCCCATTTCGTTTTGGACTCCTCGATCATGAAGGATCTCGGCGTGACTTTCAGCTGCTTCTGATAAATTCGGATGCGTTCCGAGATCACCTTCTTGCAGCTTGCGAAGTAAAATTTCTTCAGATCCCGTTGAAGCTCCTCTTCCGCTCGCCCGTCCGTCTCGATTAACTCATGAAGCGAATAATACTGCCCAAGATGAAGGAATTTGCCCTCATCCTCGTATGCCTTGACCTTCGGAGCCGTTCGGGCTGCCTCGATCTCTTGCAATTGCTTCACGATTTTACTCCCATGCCGCCTTACGGCGTTGATCACCATCTCATCGCTTGTACGATTCGGTGCCTTCACCGTTACCAAACCCGATGGGTGGACATGGATCGATAGCTTTTTGCGTGGACCGTATTCTACATGACATTCGATTTGTTGTTCTCCTACTTGGATTTTCATCTATCACCAACATCGTTTCCGTAAGTTTTTTATTATCAGATGGCGGAAAGTCGTTTAAGCCTCACGATTGCATCTCGTTTTCGATTCGTTTCATAAAGTCTTCGGCCGCACTGTAGCCGAGTTGTTTAAGATACCAATTGTTGGCCGCCGCCTCGATCAGACTGGCTACGTCGCGCCCCGGCTGTAGCTGAACCTCGATATGAGGAATTTGGATGCCTAGATATTCCGTAAATTGAGGCACGGCCTCCAGCTCGTTGTTTAGGGAATTTTCACGCCAAGGCACCAATTCAATGTCGAGCACGATTCGTGTCTCATCTTGAAAAGCCGTGCGCCCGTATTGACGCACCACATTGATCAACCCGATGCTTCGCAGCGCCAGAAACTCCCGGGTTGTCTCATTATGCGTTCCAAGAAGAGTCGAAGGGCCCAGCTTTTTGAGCACCACGATATCGTCCGCCACAAACCGGTGGCCCCGGCGGATAAGGGTGTGGGCCGTTTCGCTTTTGCCAATACCGGATTTCCCCCGGAGCAGGATCCCAATGCCGGATACATTCACGCACACCGCATGGATCGACATCTCCGGAGCCAGCGTCTTCACCAAATAACTGTTCAACTTGGCAATAAACTCCGTTGTCGTCTCGGTTGTCCTCAACAACGGTATGCCTTCCTGATTGCAGAATAGAGTCAGATAAGGGATCTCCTGCTGTCCTGAGGTGACAATAAAGCACGGCGGGTGATATTTGACGATATTCCCGATATGCAGCTTGCGTTCTTCTATGCTAAGCGTCAATAAATAGTTAATCTCCTTACGGCCGAGCACCTGCACTCGCTCCATCGGGAAAAAATCGAAATACCCGACAAACTCCAGACCCGGTCTGTGCGTTTGCGGACGGGTAATCATTCGATCCATGCGATTGGCGCCAGCAAGCACTTCCAAATGAACTAACTCCGTAAGACTTTGAACGGTGATCGACTTCATGTTGTTCTCCTCCTGCGGCTATAAGTGTTCCTGAAAAGGCCTGATCATTATTGCAGCATTCGGATATATTCAACGGCCGGCGGGCACTTTCCTGCAACTTATTGCTCAAACGCTAGATGAACGACAGCCTCGCGCCGATTTGACGGATATGGTTAACGTCTGCCCACAAGATGAAATATGGGTAGAACATTTCCCCGATTTGGACAGGGCTTGGATATCTCACAATAAGGGCTGCTTGGTTATTCATCTCCGTTGGCTGGTCAGCTGAAGGATAAATGAAGCACGCTTCTTGATTTTGTATCATAGCAGGGACAATCCTTGGAGAAGAACCGTAAGGCATTAATGGATGAAAAGCTTCGGAGCTGCATACATCGGCAATCCGGTCGCCGGACGAAATCGCGGATACCTGGAAGAAACCGTCGAAGCCCTCGTATCTCTCTTCACTGACCGGCCGCCAATTTGCGGGATACGGGAAGGACACCCGGTATACAAGGCTTGTGAACATGCTTTTCGGAACTTTTCTGCCGCCTGGGGACCATTGCAAGGCAGTAATCCGGCCTCCGCTAACGACGTTCATCGGCATCTGTTCCCTGATATCGACGATCCAAAGCTGACTAGCGAATTCTTCAACGGTGCACCCGGACAAATAGGCGATTTTGGCACCGTCCGGCGACCAATCGACGGGCGTGGCGAAACAGTTGGAAACTGCAACCGTCCTTTGATCCTGACCGGTACGGCTGTCAATCTGGATGAGCGAATAGTAATTTGGCTCGATGTAGGTTGTTGCGCTGTAAGCGATGCTTTTAGAATCAGGAGACCACACGGGAAAATAGTTTTTCGCGAGTGGGCCGCCTTCCAATGCATAGATGGTGCCGTTTGCCAAATCCACCGTCGAAATCATGGAGATGCTTGCTCCAGGGGATGTATACAGCGCGAAGGTTCCATCCGGGGAAATCCGAACGTCGTGGAGCGGTCCGTCCGTTAGATGTGTGATTTGTCTCCGTTCCGTGCCATCGGTCCGAATGCGGTAGAGCTGCATAACCCCGCCAGAATCAGGAGACGCAAATAGAAGCTCCATGCCCGAAGGGAACCACTGGGCATCCTTTGCTCCAGTCTCCGGGATGGAATAGCTTCGATGTGAGGCCGTATCATAAATGACGATCCGATCATTCTTGACATACGCCAAAGACCGGCTATCGGGAGACCAGTCCAGCAGCGTGTACGGTTCGATTTGATCAATTCTTGCTACTGTGAACGATAAGGTATCCAGCACATGGACCACATTGCCGATACCGATGAATGCGATTCTCCTCCGGTCGGGCGACCAATAGGGAACCGAAAATTCCGCGCCGAGCCCTTGAGTAAGTTGAAAATCAAAACCGTCCCGAGGGCGGTACAGCCATATGTCGAACGATCCGCCGCGGTTCGATGTGTAGGCAATCCACTCTTGGACGATACCATGGGAAACAGTTTGCAAAGCCAACATCCTCTCTTGAATCATCTGATACTTCAGATATATTCAAAGGAAGACGGTTAGGCGACCGTCCCGGAACGCATTTATGAGCAGAACTTCGCCATAAAACCGAAGCTTGGATCGGTAAATGGAATAAGCTTAAGCGATGGGCGTTCCATTCGGCAGATCGAAATCCGGCTTCAGAAGCACCACGTCCCCCTGCTCCGGTACGCCGCCGAGCACAAGCACCTCAGATTGATAGCCGGCAATGCGTCTAGGCGGGAAATTGACGACGGCCACTACTTGGTTTCCTACAACGCTATCCGCGTCATAGCGATTCGTAATCTGTGCACTTGTACGCTTGATCCCCAGCGGGCCGAAATCAATCTTCATTTTTATGGCGGGAACGCGCGCTTCCGGGAAAGGCTCTGCTTCCACGACCGTCCCGACGCGAATATCCAGCTTGGTAAAATCATCGATGGTTGCCATGCATTTAACTCCTTACAGGTAGGTTATGGAACATGTTCATGTGCTTAGCGACATGAAATTTAAGTACCATTTTATCACCTGGGGTTGCAGGCATTCAAGAGACAGATTGGTTTAGAACGTTCTACGACGAAGGACATCAGCTTAGGAGTCACACGAGATGCCGGATTGCCCCCTCTAAGATCGTTGATCTTCCAAAAGCCTCAACCATTTCTGATGCTGCTTGCACACCTTTGCCCAAATCAGATCCCGTTCTAGAATGGAATAGTTGACGAGCGGCTCGTTAAATACGTCCGCCAGGATCTCGAGCCACTCCGATTTCGACGAGACCTCTGCGGTGTCCAGAATGCTGCCGTTCCATTTTTTCCAAATGCAGCCTTTGAGCTCGTTCATGCCCACATCGTGCCGCTGCCTCACAACCAATAGATCCATCCAAGGGGATTCCGGCGATCGGCTGTAAAATTCATGATTTGTTTTAAATAATTCCAAGCTGTTTACAACCTCAGGCGCGTAATCTACCCCTACATAGGAATATTGGGGATCATGAATCAACCGCCAGCCCTGATCCGTTACGGAAGACGGCTCAAGCACGTACGTGAAAGGCCCCTGTACGTATTTCCCGAATTTCAATGGGATCGGCTCCCATGGCATATCCCCGAGACCAACGTCGACAACCCAAGACTCTTCTTCCCCAATCTCTACGTTCATGAGGCTGACCGTTAACCCGAGATGGAAGCCGTTAATCCGGGGCTCTTGTCCTAAGGGCTGTACGCCGGCCTTATGCCAACTAACCGCATACCCCAAGGCTCGAAGAAGAGCGGTAAAAGCTCCATTCAAATGAAAACAATAACCGCTTCGTTGATGGATCAGCAGTTGTACCGAATTTTGGATATCCATGGGAGTCGGTTTTCCGGCAAAAATATCCAGGGTCTGCCAAGGAATTCTTGCCACGTGCGCTTTATGCAGCTCGAATAAATATTCCTTTGTCGGAGCCTTGATTTCGGATATGCCTAATCGGTTCAAATACGCTTTTACCTCGCTATGCGTGATCATGGATAACCTGCTCTCCTTCTCCTGTTTTTTTGCTTATCATAACTAACAAATTGACCTGCATGGAATGGTCAGTTTGTTGGTGTTATAAAAGACAGGAGGGTTCCCGAGTGGTTAGTTCATGTTCCAGGCTTTTTGCAGCAGCCGAATGCCCGTTTCCATTTCGGACGCATTCAAGCTGGCAAATCCCAAGTATATCCTCGGGTACTGTCCAGCGTCTTGACGCTGCTTTATCCACGTCTTCCGCAAGTCATATACTTTCACGCCGGCTTTCGCAGCCTCCTGAATCAATTCCTCCGAGGTAGCTTCTTTTTTGACGAGCAGTTGAAGGTGAAGCCCGGCATTCTGACCCGTTATTTCAACAAACTTGCCAAGATGAGTCTCGATCAGCTCGATCAACCGATGATGTCTTTTCTTGTACAGGTTCCGAACTTTGCGAATATGGCGAAACCAATGCCCTTGTTCGAAAAAAGCGGTCATCGCCCACTGCTCCACACGCGATGGGGCAAAAAACACCTCCTGCTGCATTTGGGTCAATTGATGCTGCAGTGCCTGTGGAAGAACCAGATAGTTCATTCGCAGTGCGGGGGTGAGCACTTTCGAGAAGGTGCCGGCGTAAATCACCCGTCCGTTATCATCCAATCCTTGCAGCGAAGCAATCGGCTTGCCTTGGTAGCGAAACTCGCCGTCGTAATCATCCTCGATGATGTATGCATTTTTCGCATTCGCCCACTCCAGCAATCGTTCCCGCTCCGGATACGGCATAATGCTTCCCGTCGGGAATTGGTGAGAAGGCGTTACGTACACGAGCTCTGCATGGCTTTGCTCCAATCGGTCAAGCGAGATCCCCTTATCGCCAAGCGATATCGGAAGAATCTCGCAGCTATTCAGCTGGAATTGATCCCGTACCAGGCTGTAACCCGGTTCCTCGACGGCAACATGCTTCATCCCTTTCAGCATCCTGGAGAGTAGGCCTATGCTATATGCCGTTCCGGCACCAATGACAATTTGATCCGGCGTTGAATTGACCCCTCTGGAATTCCGCAGATATTCGGAAACCACGCGCCGAAGGGCGTATTCGCCTTGTGGATCCCCATACATTCCGATCTCGCATAAATGGTGGTCCAGCGCTTCCTTGAGCATTTTATTCCAAATTCGTACCGGAAAGGCAGCTTGATCTAATCGGGTTGGATTAAAATCGATGACATTGGGATTGGTATGCGCGTGGTAATGGATGACTGACATCGTGGTCATGGAGGGCGGCTGTTGATGCTGTTGGGAGTATGGGAATTCCTTGTAGGGATTCAGGACGTAAAGCCCCGACCTTGGTTTGCTGATCACATACCCTTCTGCTGTCAGCATCTGATAAGCCGTCTCGATCGGCGTCTTGCTTATATTGAGCTGAAGCTGGAGGGATCGTACCGATGGCAATCGTTGTCCGTCGGGAATTGCGCCGTTTCGGATACCCTCACGAAGTTGAAGGTATAACTGCTGGTATAACGGAAACTCGCTCTGCTCAGGTAAAAGGATATCAAACAAAAATGGACCACCTCAGGCTTTTTTAATATAAATTCAAGACCCACATTCCATTCAACTGACTTGCATAAACAGCTCCAAAGTGACCATTTCTGTGTGGTCAAATATATTCTAAGCTAGCTATAGGCTGAATGTACACCAAAACTACCCGTTCAGTACGAAAGGACGAATGAGCCAATGACAACGCCTATCCATCTTCGGCACAAAATAGGGCAAGGCCTATCCCCCCGTCAATTTACGGAGAGCATGAAGAGCCGGGAAATGAAACTGAGCAGCATCCCCAATACGAAGGAACAGTTTAGGCAAGTATATGACCGCTTTCAATGGGACGATGAAGAAGTTCAACGGTTCTTCGCTGGACGTAACGAGCGCGGCCAACTCCACTGCCTTATCCTCTGTACGGATTGGTGTCCGGATGTGATCTGGAATGTTCCCGTCTTGTTCCGGGTAATGGAATACAGCCGCATACCGACCGAAGTGCTTATCATGGAAGAGCATCAGGAAACGATGGATCTCTTTCTTACGGATGGTGGCCGTGCTCAACCGATCGCCCTCTTCCTTAATGCGGCTACCGGCGCGGTTCTTGGACAATGGGGCGCACGACCGGCATACATCCAAAACGTCATGGACGAGTTCAAAAGAAGAAATTACGATGATCAACAAGCCGGTTCATATCAGGAACAATGGGATCAGGTCTACACAAGGATCGGTGAACTCTACCATGACGGGAACGAATACCGGAAGGTCTTGCTTCAGGAGCTAAAGGAGCGGTTTACTTCATTCGCATGAAATGGAATCGCACCGACGACGGTTCGACATCGACATCTAGGACATATGAAAGGTAATGTGCAATCAAATCCTTCTATAGTGAGCATGAACGTAACTTAAATCACACTCCCACTGCTTAAATCTTCCTGAATATGTTATCATTACTATCGAAAGCGCCTAATGGAGTTGCTGTGTATACAGCTGTTCATTAGGGTAAGTAATTAGAAGCTTTCCATCTGTAGGACTTCATTAACTGAGTGCAAGGGAGAGAAACATTGATGACAAAAAATGAAGCTCAGCGCCCGTCCCGCGTCGTGATCATCGGTACAGGAGCTGTAGGAGCAACGACTGCGTACACCTTATTCTTGCGTGAAAGAGTATCTGAACTGGTATTGATCGATGCCAACCATGACAAGGCTCTTGGCGAAGCCTTGGATATGAACCACGGCCTCCCTTTTGCCGGCGGGGTGAAACTTTGGGCTGGAGATTACAGCGATTGCAAGGATGCAGACATCATTGTCATTGCCGCAGGCTCCAACCAAAGACCGGGCGAGACGCGAATCGATTTATTGAAGCGGAATACGGCCATATTTGACGATATTATTCAAAATATCGTGAAATACAATGATCACGGCATCATTCTCGTCGCTACGAATCCGGTAGATATTCTGTCTTACGTCACATTGAAAAAGAGCGGCTTCCCGGTTAATCGGGTAATCGGCTCAGGTACTTTGCTCGACAGCGCCCGCTTCCGTTATTTGATCGGGCAAAACAAAGGCATTAATCCGCGCAGCATTCACGCCCATATCGTCGGCGAACACGGCGATTCCGAGCTGCCGCTCTGGAGCATCGCCAACATTGCCGGTATCGGGATCGATCTGACGGAAGATGAAAGAGATGATATCTTTGATCGTACCAAGAACGCCGCATATGAAATCATCAACGCCAAAGGCTCCACTTCCTATGCTATCGCATTGGCGCTTGACCGGATCATCGTCTCCATTTTGCAAAACGAGGGTTCCGTTCTCAATGTGTCTACGCTGCTTACAGACTACCATGGCGTGTCCGACGTATATCTTGGGGTGCCTTGCGTGGTTGACCGCACCGGCGTTCGGGAAATTCTTAGCCTCGAGTTTAACGACGAGGAATTGACCCAATTCCATGCTTCCGCTAACAAACTGAAAGAACAGATTTCCAAAATCTTCGAATAACCCAAACAAGGCTTTCCGGACGAACGTTTCGGAAAGCCTTGTTCTTTTGGCATGGCGTCCGTGCACGACGAGGCCCGGTTCCTATCCATTCGCTGCATAAATTGAGAATGCGCTGTATATCAGAAGCAGTCCCATACATATATTGAACGTACGTTCATATCGGGACAACAGGTTCTGGAACAGCGAACCGCATAGCGCCCAGGTCATATTGGCGCAAATGCCAACGATGGTGAGCAGTATCGAAAATAATAACAGCTGCACATGGGTTGCTGCAATTGGCATCACGAAGGTCGATACGGCCGTAATCCCGTATAAAATGACCTTCGGATTCATGAATTGAAATATGAATCCGAACGTAAAGCTGTTAAATCCACCTGGCTTATCATCTGCATCCCCCTGCGGCCTGCTTCGCATGATTTTTACGGCAAGATAAATCATATACAGGAAACCGATCATATTCATAACCAATCGAATCTTCGGGATGTATTGATACATTGCCAAGTTGAAGTAGCTGGACAGCAGCATGATGATCAAACATCCGGCTGCAACCCCGCCGATAAAGCGCATCGTTGCTCGAAAACCGTAACTTCGTGCATTGGTCATCGAAATAATGTTGTTGGGACCGGGCGTAAATGAAGCTACAATGGCATAGGTCAACAGCGGAAGGATAAACAAGCTCTTAACTCCTTTCTTGTTTGTATGTTATAGTGATTTCAATCGGTCGTTATAGCGACCGTGCGTTATTATTATATATCATGTATGTTATAACGCACAATATTTACAGTTTAGAGGAGAACCATCATTTGAAACCCATCAATCTGATACTGGCGAACAATTTAAAGCTGCTCAGGGAGCAGAGAAAGCTGAGTTTGGATAAAGTCGCGGAAATGACCGGCATCAGCAAGACGATGCTGGGTCAGATTGAACGCGGGGAATCGAGCCCCTCCATAACCACCGTATGGAAGATTGCCAACGGATTAAAGCTTTCTTTTTCGTCGTTGATCAATGAGCCGCATTCCGGTACTGTCGTGGTATCACGGGAAGAGGTGCAGGCACTGGTTGAGGATAACGGCCGGATTCGAATTTATCCGTATTTCCCGTATGAAGACGGGCGGCGCTTCGAGATGTATTCATTAGAAATGGAACATGGCGGTTATTTAAGTGCAGAGGCCCATATCGAGGGTACGGAAGAGTTTATTACCGTTTTCGATGGTGAGGTCACCATTCGTGTCGATCAGGAGGAATATACGGTAAAGCCAGGTGAATCCATCCGCTTCAAGGCAGACAAACCACATGTTTATCACAATTCCGGGGATTCCCTGAACCGGTTAAGCATGGTGATCCATTATTCCGGATCATGATGTCGATGGTAAACAGCAACGGCACCCTTTTCATGAAGGGTGCCGTTGCTGTTTTGATACTGTTGTATTATTAACGTTTTACCGACGCAGCGAAATTGCGCTGACCACCCCATACCGGGACAGCAGCTTGCGGCCGAGCAGCCCCACGGCCCGGTCTGTCAGGAACCCCATTAACCCCAGGCAGATCAAGCCGACAAATATCCAATCTGTACGGAAGAACAATCGTGAATTCCATATAAGATAACCAACGCCTTCATTGGATGCAATCATCTCGGCCCCGATAATCGCCATGAACGAGGTTCCCATGGCAAGCCGAATGCCGGTGAACATGAAAGGGACGGTTGCAGGAATGACGACATGCAGCACAATCTGCCATTCGGACGCCCCCATGCTGCGGGCGGAGCGGATCTTATCCTCCTCAACGGATAAAACGCCCGTCAGCGTATTCAAGACCACGATGAAGAAGGTTGCATACAGAATAAGCATGATCTTCGAAGTCTCCCCGATGCCGAACCAGACCAGAAACAAGGTTATGAACGCAATCGGAGGAATGAACCGAATGAAATTGAGGAAGGGCTCGGCGAAAGCCCGGATCGGTCCGACCTTCCCAATCATGATTCCGACCGGGATCGCCAGCAGACTGCCAAACGTCCAGCCAAGCAGCACGCGGTACGAACTGATTCCGATATATTGAATCAAGGTGCCGTCCGTCAACAATTCGTATCCGCCCTTTGCCGTATAGACGGGACCCGGCAGAATTTCCGGGCCATACGCAAGGGACAGCAGATGCCAGACGCCAAGTCCAACCATCCATAACAGGATATGAAGGGACCATTTTTTAAGATAATTGCTCACGCGAACGCCTCCTCACTACTCGTCAAAATGCGATTGGATTTGGTTGTACAGGGCATGGAAGGCCGGGTCCGACAAATCTCTCGGGTATGCAAGCGGCACCTCATAGATATCCGTTATTTTCGAGGAAGGTCCAGCAGACATAATGCCGATGCGTCCTCCCAGCAGAAGTGCCTCCTGAATATCGTGCGTCACGAAGATGACGGTTTTGTCCGTATCCTGCCATATGCGGACCAATTCCCTTTGCATCGTGCGTCTTGTCATCGCGTCCAATGCGCCGAACGGTTCATCCATGAGCAGGATCGAGGGATCATTGGACAACACCCGTGCCAGCTGTACCCGTTGTTTCATGCCGCCTGACAGCTCGCGCGGATATTTGCTTTCATGTCCCGCAAGGCCCACGAGCTCAATAAACTCGCCGGATATCTCCCTTCTCATCTCAGCTGGCATCCGTTTCATGCGGAGGCCGAACTCCACATTCTCCCTAACCGTCAGCCACGGAAACAAGGATGAGTCGGCTTGCTGAAATACGACGGCACGATCCTGGCCGGGGCGCTCCACTTCCTTTTCCCCTACCCTTACTTGACCTGATGTCTTGGAGATGAAGCCGGCGATCAGACTGAGCAGCGTCGACTTTCCGCACCCGCTCGGTCCCAGCAGGACGAAGAACTCCCCGCCTTTAACCGCCAGGTTGACGTCCTGGATGATATAATGTAAACCGCCTGCCGATGCTGATGCCTGCGTGTAACTTTTATTCAACTGTTCAATATGGATTTCATTCTGCCTTGACGCTGCTCTCATTTTCATCATCTCCTTACTTCAAATCAATGACTCGATCCGGGAAGGCTGTTCTGACCAAATCCAGATTCAATTTATCATTCAGCTCGAAATCCTTCTCGATGATACCGTTAGCGACCATGTATTCCTTTTGCCCCCGCAATCCCGCATAGGCTTTGTCCGTAAATCCAATGCTCCATGGATTCTTCGGCAGATCCTTTAAGGTTGCTTCCTTCGGCTGCTTGACTTCTTCGTACATCAAATCCGCTGTTTCCTCCGGATGGGCTTGGGCATAAGCCGACGCTTCATCCAGCGCTTTCAGAAGCGCTACGAATCCTTCCTTGTTGCTGTTGATTAATTCATTTGAAGCGATCAAACCGGTGCCAAGCCTTACCGGCGTCCTCGACATATCCGATAGCTCTCTGGCTTCGGCAAGGGCACCGAACTTTTCGTTCAGCACCGCGCCATATACCCAAGCGGCGTCAATTTCGCCTTTTTTCAGCGCCACGTAGGCCTCGTCGAAGCCTCCTTGCCCGATCAGCTCCACATCCGACAATGCAACTCCGTTATCGGCGAGATAAACATCCCACAGATAGGGAATGAATGTGCCTCTGGAGAAACTCAATTTCTTGCCCTTGAGATCGGCAGCGCTGGCAATCTCTTTGCGGACGAACAGTTTCCATTCGCTTGCGCTCAAATCCGTGGCTGTTCCGGTTGAGGCGAATATAGAGTAATCGCCTTTGCTAACAGCATTCAAGAGTGGGAAGTCTGCACCGAAGGCAACATCCACCTGCTTAATAAACAAGGAGTTCACGCCTTCGGCCGGCGTTGCGAAGTTCACCAGCTCGGCATCAATCCCGTGTTTGTCGAAGATCCCCTTGCTCTTAGCTATACGAAACACCGCATTCGTGGAAATATCAGCGATTTTCAAATGAAATTTACTCTCTTGACTGTCGCCGCTGGCCTTACCGCATCCGCTGAGCAAACTCATTGCGAGCATCGATATCAGAAACCAAGCATGCCATCGTTTCAAATAAGGTCTACGCATCGCGATCCCTTTCTTTCTGCGTTATTTCATCGGTCCTGGCCACGCATAACGCACCCTCCCCATAGGAGATCGTGCCTTCTACTTCCACGGTCGTAACGGCACCTCTCGGTGCGGCACCTGGCAGACGGTAATCTGCCACATCAAGCGGAGCAATCTCGGTCTCTATGGGCAATTCAAGCTGTGGCACCCATTCATAAGGAACCCGGTATGCGCGGTAGACCATATTGGAGTTGCGGATATTTTTATAAGGCGATATATATTCCCATGCCAGTTCAAATTCTCTTGTCACCTCGAATATTCGGCCGTCGGCTCCTTCGGTAATCAAGGTGTTGCCGTTGGGCAGACGCTGTGCTGAGCTGATATACGGACTGTAGAAGCGGTATGAGTCCAGCGGAGCCTGAAAGCCGGCCTCCGTCGGCGTATACTGCCATTCAATCTCTAAGGTTGCGGGATTGATTTCCAGAATTCGCGAATGGTCGCGCCGCACTATTTTCAAGCCATCTGCCGCTTCCGGATTCGGCTTTCCGTATCCGCCCCAGCCGCCGTTGTCGAAGATCAGAATATTGCCTTCGCCCGGAAGTCCCTTCGGTATGAGGTGAGCATGATGCTGGCCGATAATCCAGCCAATATGCTTCGTTTCCTCCGTGGAATAGTCGGGGCCAAGCTTCCAGACAATGTTCCCGGTTCTTTTATCGATGATGGCAATAATGTTCGTTTCCCGTGCATCCCAGATTATATTATCGGGATGGAAGCGTTCGTCCCCCGCATCATAAAACCGGTTAGGACCCAGCACAGATACCGAGTTAATATGCATCCAATCGCCGGCATGGGCTCCGAAGCCGCGGGTATTCGGATCACGGGATAACGCTAGCTTCGCGTCCTCATCAAACCCGAGTTCATCAAAGTGATCGCTGACGGCCCATTCCCAAATGACATTGCCTTCCCAATCCACTTCGATGATCGTATCGTCCAACAGTTCGATGTCGGAAATTTCGGGACGCTTCACATTTTTGTGAGCTAGAATAAGCGTATTGCCGGAATCTACCTTCGGATCCTGCCCGGGTACATAATAACCGACGGGATTGCCCTCCCGCTGGTAATCATGATGCTGGCGAGCCATCCATTGTGCCGGATGACCCGGGTCCTCTATGTATTCATAACGATCGAATTTCCAGACGATATTGCCTTCCCAGTCGACCTGGACCAGATTGGTTTCATCCTGAAACCCGTATTTCGGATCGCGCTCTGAGGTGCTCCCAAGCACATAACCTCCGGGAAAGAGCTTGTTCGGAAATCCCCGGAGCCCTTTCCATAAGTGAACCTCCCTGCCGTTCATGTCAATCAGAAGGGCGCCGGTATCCGCAGCTTGATAAATTGTGTAGCCACTCCACGCCTTCCCCGGTTGAAATACGGTTGTACCCGTTGGATAAATCGTTGGATGTCCCATCGTTCAACTTCCTTTCTGATATGAATTTTAGTAAGAAATGAATTTGTTCGAGCGTTTCAGTGAGCCTGGATTGCTTTGATCATTTGCTGCCGGCGTATCGAAAGATGGACGGGGCGGCCGTAGCACGAAATCAGAGAAGCCCTCCAGATGATCGTTCAACCGTTCACAATAATGGATCAGATCCCGCAGCTCCTCGTGCGAGAATACTCCGAATATTCGTTCGATCGAACGCCCGCCTATGTATTGGTTACGCTTCAGCATTTCTCTTCCAGCATCCGTGATGTCCAGCACAATCGATCTCCGATCGCTCTTGCTACGTCTTCTCACCGCGAACCCGCAAGCCTCAAGTTTATCGCACAAGGCCGTTACCGCCCCGGACGTAAAATCGAGCTGTTCCGCAAGCTCCCCAAGCTTCTGCTCCCCATCCCGTAATATGGTGTTCAGGATCAACAAACCTGGCAGCGATACGCCTTCTATCGAGATTTTGTCACGCTCCTTGACAAATCTCCGCACCATTTTGCGAAAATGCCAATCCGCCTCTTCCATTAAGGCCCAATCCGTTTCTTCCATGCCGCTCCTTCCCGTGGAACGATAGCCTCAGACTCCAACTCATAATCCGTAACGATGTCCGGAAAATACAGAAAGGCTCCTATTCCCCCTTCCGTTAAAATAACGAAATCGAGTAAACAGGAGCCTTTGGTGGACCAATCGGCTGATATATCGTTCAATACTAAGATAATGAATGATCATTTAATGAGGACTGAATGAATTTGCTTGTGGCTAGATTAAACCAATTAATACCACCTGTCAAGTAGGAAATAAACATATATTTAAACCATCAAAACAAAACCCCGCACTAGATGCAGGTTTCTCCAAAGCCAAGCATATTGATATCGCATAAAGGTTGTTCCTCTTCTTTGTCGATAGGTCTCGAAGAGGATGCAAGAATAGGCTGTATGTCGATTCAGAAAATCCTATAGAAAAAAGCCGTCGAGACGGTTCCTCGACAGCCTGCATGCATCCCTATGTTTGTGCTTGCTGTAAACAAGCAATCTCATCCACCCTAATCCGACATTAATAAATGCCCGCTTTCTTGGAGGTTTGTTGAATTCCGTCGGTTCCATGAACCACTGTGTTCCCCCAGCCGGTCAGGTTTCCGCTTGGCCCTGCAGCCAGATCCAGATCGTTCAGCTCCGGGCTGTTTCCGTACCAGGACCAAGCCAGCCAACCCACTTCCTTCTGCTGCCCGTACTTCATAATAGCAATCTCATCGACATCGGCACCTTGATGATAGCCGCCGAACTCCCCAATGATTAAAGGCAATCCTTTGTTTAAAACATCGTCCATATTCGTTTTCACCGTAGCGGCATCCTTACCGGCATACTCATACATATGGATGGAGAATACCGTATTCTTCAGTTGATCGGAAGCAAATACCGCTGCCCCCTCATCCACGATGGATTGCGGGTATTGACCCCATCCCGCTGCATCAACGATCAACGTATTCTTAATGCCCGCATTTCTTAATTTGGGAATGGCCTGCTTATAACCCTCGGCCCATCCGCTGCTGTTCCAATTTCCATACCATTCATTGGCAATATTGACGATGACGCGGTCTTCTTTTCCGATCAAGGCCTCTTTGATGCCGATCCAATAGTCGACAGCCGCTTCAAGGGAAGCATCATCATCTTTGCCTGTCGCGTCATGAACCTCCAGAACGGCTATCATTTGATGCTGCGACACCAGCGAGATGATACTGTTGACGGCGTTCAGGTCATCCTTGATCCATTGCGACCCGTTCGACAAGACGACTCGTACGGTATTGGCTCCCGTTTGCGCGATAGCCGGAATAGCGGCGTTCAGATCATTCTTGTACCAGGTGTGGGGATGATTTACACCCCTCATCACAAAGGCTTTGCCCGTTGAATCATACAGCTTGGTACCGTTTACATAAAATCCTGTGGCTGCTTCTGAACTAGGAAGTTCACCGCCTAATGACACAAACGCCAGGATCGCGACTAGAATAGACTTCCATCCCTGCATCCATATCAACATCATCTTCCTCCTTCTGGATTCATAGTATTTGATTTCTAGCCTCGGTACTTGGTGATGGATCATAACCGAAGTGTTTAGATTGTTCTTATATTCTGATAATATTTAGGTAATCGTTAAAGTAATAATTCGAATTTTATATGCCTCACCTTCACCTGTCAATGGTGTATACATGTTTATTATAATGTTGCGTACAAAAGATTTCGTTGACATCGAACAATACTCTTTCTTAAAATATTTCCTAAGGTTAACGATAACTTAAAACGGAGGCTTTATATGACATTGACTTTACATACCCTGGGTTCTGAAATCCGAAAAGAATGGCTTGAGCATATCCTGCCTTTTTGGGGAGGATTGAAGGACGAAACCAACGGCGGTTTTTACGGCCAAGTGAACGCCGATTTAAAGATCGATGAACAAGCAGCCAAAGGCGGGATTGCCTGTTCAAGAATTTTATGGAGCTTTAGCGCAGCCTATCGGACGACGGGGCACGAAATCTACGTAGAGAATGCCAGGCATGCCTTTCAATTTCTCGCGCGCCACCTCATTGACCGCCAATATGGCGGACTGTATTGGATGGTGGATTACAAGGGAGTCCCGACAGATACCAGGAAACATATCTACAATCAAGCGTTCGGGGTATATGCATTAAGCGAATACCACCGCGCTTCCGGGAACCAAGAGGCATTGGATCTGGCCAAAGAGCTGTACCGTCTGATCGAGAGTAAGGGGTATGATGCGAAACGGCAGGCCTACAAGGAAGAGTTCGACCGGGAGTGGAACGAGCAGCCCAACGAAATGCTTAGCGGCAACGGCGTGGTCGCGCATATCACGATGAATACGCATATTCACGTCCTGGAAGCTTACTCCACGCTTTATCGGGCTTGGCCCGAGGCGGTGGTCCGAGAATCGCTTCATAACCTGCTGTCCATTCTGTACCATCATATTTTCGATGCTGATCGGAGACGTTTAGGGGTGTTTTTTGACAAGGATTGGAACCCGCTCGTGGATGTCACTTCATTTGGCCATGATATCGAGGCGAGCTGGTTGATTGACGAGGCGCTTGATGTTATCGGAAGCACGAATCCGGATTATAAGCGCATGGTTCTGGACTTGGCTTATGCCGTTTCTGAACGGGCCGTGCAGCAGGATGGTTCGCTTATGAATGAGCAAGAAGGCTCACATCTGGACACCTCCAGAATTTGGTGGGTCCAGGCTGAGGCTATGGTCGGTTTTTTCAATGCCTATCAGCGTACGGGAGATATTCAATTTCTAGAACAGGTCTTCAGAATGTGGAATTATACGGAAAAATATATTATCGATTCCCGCCCCGGCAGCGAATGGTTTTGGTCCGTTAATGGGAACGGAGAACCGGATCAGCATGAGATGGCCGGACCATGGAAATGTCCGTATCATAACAGTCGATTTTGCTTGGAAATCTTAAATCGAATCGAACAGATAAGCAGCAAGCTCTAACAGAATAACAATCAGAAATGCGCCTTTGCCTTTATTTGTCTCAGACGAGCAGGTATACTGTACTTGAATCATGGAATGATTGCATACATACTCGGACAGATGCTCTACTTCGACTGTAGATAAAAGGAGACAAGCGCGATGAACAAAAACATAACGATGAAGGACATCGCGGAGCAAGTTGGCGTCAGCACGGTGACCGTCTCGAAAGCCCTGAACGACAAGGAAGGCGTAAGCGACGAGTTAAAGTCAAGAATCAAAGCCGTCGCCAGCGAAATGGGCTATCGGGTGAACACCGTTGCCAGGTCCATGCGCGAAGGGCTGACTTACAACATCGGCGTCATCATTCCCGAACGTTTTACCGGACCCGACCAATCGTTCTATCTGCGCGTCTATCAAGAAACCTCCAAGGGATTGGAAGACTACGGGTATTACGGCATACTTCATATTTTAAGCAGCTCGGATGAACAGGCCTTGCAGCTGCCGCGCATCTATTATGATCGCAAAGTGGACGGATTCATTTTGCTGGGACAGATCAGCAAGCCTTACATCGAGATCATGCACGCCATCGAACCGCCGATTTTGTTTCTGGACTTCTACGATGACCATTCGGATATCGACGCGGTGGTTTCCGATAATTTTTACGGTGCCTATGAACTTACCAATTACCTGATCCGGCAAGGACATCGCAACATTGCCTATGTGGGCAGCTTGCATGCCACAAGCAGCATTCAGGATCGGTTCCTGGGTTACTATAAATCGCTGCTGGAGCATCATATCGCACTTCGGCAGGACTGGGTGATCAACGACCGGAATGAGCACGGCAATTATATCGACATCGAGATTCCGGATGAATTGCCAACAGCTTTCGTATGTAATTGTGATCAGGTCGCCTATTTGGTTGTGCAGAAGTTGCAAGGCATGGGTTACCGAATTCCCGATGACTGCTCCGTCGTTGGTTTTGATAACGATATCTACGCTACACTGACCGTCCCGCACCTGACGACGGTTGAGGTCAATATGAAGCAGCTGGCTCAAACGTCGATCCAGTCCATCTTAAGCAAAATCAGCACCCCTGATACCAAATTCGGCAGAATTGTCGTGAAGGGCAAGATCATCTATCGTTCTTCCGTCGCCAAGATGTAAACCCCTCCCACCATACAAGCATGCCTCGAACCACGCATCGTGCGCACAGGAAGCAGTTCGCACGATGTACAAAATGATTGAAAAAGAAAAGACAGCTGCATGGATGCGGCTGTCTTTTCTATAATTCGCGAAAAACGTACGGCTATTTATTTGCTAGTCTTCAACGTTAGCGCAGGTCTCGTCAAGGAATAAACGGCACAAACCAGGGACACGATGACGATCCCCCCGCCGACCCAGGCCGTGCTGGCTACGGTGCCTCCCTGCTCTAACACGAGGCCGCCAATGGCAGAGCCCAATGCGATGCCGATTTGCAGAGCGGAATTGTTAAAACTTTGCTGGATATCGGAAGAACCCGGATCCACTTGAATCAGATAATTCTGCAGTGGAGGAGCCAGGCTCCAGCTTAATGCTCCCCATACCATCATCACGACTAAAAACACGCCAATCGAAAATGTGGATAACGGAAGCACGAACAATACCAGCATGAATGACGTAATGATGATCACGATGCTCTTATGCGATCCGAGCCGATCCGCAAGCGCGCCGCCGAACGCCCCGCCACCGACGGCGGATAGTCCGAACAGGAAGTAACAGATGCTGATCCAATAAGGACTCAGACCAAGCTCCGATTCAAGAAACGGCGTAAAGTACGCATATATGGTGTAGTGCCCTGCAAGCATGAACAAGGTGGCCAGATGCGCACCGGCGATTTTCATCTTGCCCAGCGCCTTGATCTGAACGGATAACGGCGTAACATTTTCAGGCTTGATTCGGTCCAGGAACATGTAGATCAGAATCATGGAACCGATCGACAGGAAGCCGATACCCAGGAACAAAACCCGCCATCCGAAAGCCTCGCTGATCAGGATGCCGAGCGGCACGCCTAGCACCAATGACGAACTAATCCCCATATAGATAACGCCCAAGGCTTTAGCGCGATGTGCAGGCTCAACCACCTTGGCGGTAATCGTCAAAGATAACACGATAATCAGCGCCGTACTCATCGCGGTTAAGATTCTGGCTGCCATGAGCAGCGTAAAGTTCGGGCTTACATAAGCCAGCAAGTTACCAATAAAGAAAATAAACAAGGAAATCATGTAGAGCCGTTTGCGCTCCACTCTTGCCGTCAGCGCAAGAAGCACCGGTCCCGCTATCGCATAGACCAGGGCGAACACGGTAATCAGCTGACCCGCTGTACCGAGTGAAATATGCAAGTCGTCCGCAATGAGCGGCAGTATCCCGCCAACAATAAGTTCAACCAGCCCGACGGATATCGTCGAAATCGCTAGAATTAATACTTTCAGATTCATCTGGAATGAAATCCCCTTTCTACGAAGTTAAATTGCCTATAGTCAACCAAAAAAAATAAATCCCGATTACAAAAAATGACAATCATTTTCTGTAATCAGGATTTTACGGTTCCTGGTAGAGACCCTCAGACCATATTAATGAGGTTATACATTCAAATAAAATATTCAGTTGCACAACAATCGTTGATTAATTTATCACATCCGTTACGAAAGATCAACCTCCCATGCAGGATTCCAGCAAATCTCCCACAAATGCCCGTCCGGATCGAGAAAATGACCGGAATAGCCTCCCCAGAAGGTGTCTTGTGCCGGTACGGTTACGGTCGCGCCCGCTCTACTGGCTTGCTCCATCACCTCATCCACTTCTTCTTTGCTGCCGACGTTGTGGCCGATCGTGAATTCCGAAGAGCTTGGGGACGATAAGGGAACATTCGCTTCAACCGACAGATCCTTGCGATTCCATATCGCCAGTTTCACGCCTGCTTGCAGGTCAAAAAATGCTACAGCCCCATGCTCGAATTCAGTGCCAATGATTCCTTCGGTCGGAAGCCCGAGCCCGTCACGGTAAAACTTCAGGGATCGTTCCAGGTCATCAACGCCGATTGTAAGTACGGATATGCTTGCTCTCATTTTACGTTACCTCCTGTAGATCATCGTCGTTACCTCTACCCCATTGTCGTTCAACACCCGAAAGAAAGATTGTAAAAAACGGACAAACCTTGCCGCCGCCATGCATACCAAATTTATGGTTGAAACGCCTGTTTCGGCGACATGCCGTATAATCGCTTGAAGCTGTTGATAAAATGAGGCTGATCATAAAATCCGTATTGGGCAGCGATATCTGGAAACCGGTGAGGTTTGGAACGGCGCATCTCCTGCAGCAAATTCTGAAATCGAATGATGTCCGACATTTCCTTCGGCTTCATGCCCAATTCCTTCTGAAACGTTCTTCTTATGTTTCTCTCGCTGTAATTCAGTTTTTCGGCCAAGGCATGAACCGTTATTCTCCCCTTGGAGGCGTATACATGCTGCATGCCTTGCTCCACCAGCGGCTCGGAACAAACGTTGCTCCGACTTAACACGTTGAATAAAAACGTCTCAATCAGCTCGATGCGTCGGGCGGAGTCAAGAGCTGTAACCATTTCCTCGTTCAATTGATTCACCTGTGCCCCCCACGCTTCTTCCAGGAGAACGGGCCCCTCCCTAAATTCGGAAGCGGGAAATTGGATGAACGGGCGAACGGTTTCCGCAAAAAAGCGAATACCGAACAGAGACTGCTCCTGCGTGAGTATCGCCGCTTCATAACAGGACATCAGACCCGTAACGAAGCCGGAGGCCGAGGCGGTCCGTGCCTTCAAATTAAATATGATATCCACGCAACCGTCAGGAAGGATGCGATGGAGCGGAGCTTGAATGGACGTAACTCGGTATTCCAAGCTCCAATAACAGGCTACATATGGCATCAATGGCTGGCACGGCCTATATTCCGTATAGGCATAATCTGAAGCAGGAGATTGAATCTCTATGGCCGGTGCTTGTACAGGCATAAAATTCCGCAATGCGCTCACCCTTAATTATGCTTGAATTAGCAAACAACTTGAACGGAAAAATGTAGTCTTAGCGTCTATCAATCATGCTGTCCTGCTTGAATCTGCAGGTTCATAAATTGACCGTCTCGCGACGTAATGTAAACCTTCCAATCCCCCGTTACTCCACGCCCATGATGCATGGCGAATGTCCGGGTTCCCTCCGTGCCGGCTTTGACATCCGCGTATCCGAATTCCTCCGTTCCCCGGTAGACCTTCAGCATCACGTGGCCAGTGCTGTTCTTGTTATGAACCTTAACGGTTAATTTGCTGCCCTGCTCCGGCATGGTGGTAAACGTGTTTTCATAGGCATTGACGCTTTGGTACTTATCCAAGTCTATATATTGCACCGTAAATGGAGTGTTGTTGTCAGCACCCTCAACTTCCTCTATGTACGATGCATGATGATGAACGAGTTCGCCTGCACTCTGAGGGAACAGCGCCAACGCCAGAAACATGGCGAAGCCGACTCCAAGCCATTTCATTTACGGCGAAACACCTCCAATAAATTTCCCTATGCGCACCGCCGCCTCGCGCAGTGCTTCCTCTTCCTGGACCAGCGCGATTCGCACGTAGCCTTCACCTTCAGAGCCAAAAGCATCTCCTGGAATAACCGCTACGCCTGTATTCAACAGCAATTCGCGGGCGAACCGCCGCGAACTCCATGCTTCCTCGCGAAAAGCTTCAGGCAGCCGAGCCCATAGAAACATCGTGGCCTGCGGTTTAGGGACGTCCCATCCCGCTTCGGCCAGGGAAGCTGCGAGGACATCACGGCGCTGTTCATACAGCGAAGCAACACCTCGTTCTTCGTGGGAAGCAGCCATGGCTTGACGCAAGGCATGGACCGCCGCCGTCTGAACCGGCTTGAACACGCCGAAATCGATGTTGCTTTTATATTCCCTTAGCGCGCCGACAGCTTCCTCATGACCGGCAAGAAAACCGATGCGACAGCCTGCCATATTAAAGCTTTTGGAGAAGGAATGAAACTCCACCGCAATGTCGATGGCGCCTGGAGCCTGCAGTACGCTTATCGGACGATAACCGTCAAAGCCCATTTCGGAATAGGCCAGGTCATGGACGATGAGCACGTCCCATTTTTTCGCCAAACCGACCAGCTTTTCAAAAAAAGCAAGATCGGCCTGAACCGCAATCGGATTCCCCGGAAAATTCAGCAGGATGAAGGTCGCTTTCACCCAAATCTCCTCCGGTATGCTGTCCAGATCGGGCACGAACCCCCGCTCTTCTTTCAGTGGCAAATACCAAGGCGTTACCCCTGCGATCGCAAGGGCTCCGGCATAAATCGGATATCCCGGATTCGGCACAATAGCCAAATCCCCCGGATTGCATATGGCTTGGGCCAGATGCGATAATCCGTCCTGAGAGCCCATTAAGGCCAGTATTTCCGTATCGGGATCGACGTTCACGCCGAAGCGGTGCTTCATCCACGCTGCCGACTGCTCTCGGAATTCCATGGTTCCTCTGGTGCCCGGATATGTATAGTTATCTTCTTTTAGCGCTTCTTGGCTCAGGATCTCGCGTATATCGTCAGAAGGACCACGGTCAGGACTGCCGATACTCAAATCGATGATATGTCTTCCCGCCTGGGCAGCTTCTTGTTTCCATTCGCTGACCTCGGCAAATATCGAAGAACCGATCTGTGATAATTTGTCTGCACGCCATGATCGCTTTGAAGTTTGATTCGTCATGGTATCCACCCACTCCACTTTATTTTTTCCTTCATTATAGCATGATGCCGGCTAAGCTTCTCTTGGAATTCCGATCTAGGGGCTTGACTTGAAAAGCCTTTCATAACGTAAGATCGAACCATATAAAAAGAGAAACCAGGAGAAGAGACAACCATGACCAGATTGAGAGAAACCATTTTTATTATCGCATTTACGTTTGCAGCCTTTGTGCTGGGTACCACCGAATACGTCATTGTTGGATTATTGAAGGACATTAGCGCAACTCTCAGCATTTCGCTTGCGGCTGCAGGTGTCCTCGTATCCTGCTTTGCTATCGCTTACGCGCTCGGAACGCCTTTTGCAGTGACGCTGCTCGGACGCATTCCGCGGCATGTTACCATCCTGTCAGCGTACATTGCGGTGTTGGTGTTTAATTACTTGACCATCTTCGCCACCACGTATCCTGTCATGCTGTTCATTCGCATCATCACCGCCATTCTGTGCGGATTGACCTTGTCGCTGGCCATTGCCGCAACCAGCGAGCATATGAGCGCTTCCCGCAGGGCTGGCGCGGTTGCCTGGATCATTGGAGGTTTTTCCATAGCGAATGTCCTGGGCGTTCCCGTCGGAACGCAGATCGGCCAATTGGCTGGATGGCAAACCGCTTTTATCGTTACCTCACTTGTGGGGATCATCCCGCTTGCGTTAATGTTAGTCGTTATGCCCAAGAGCAATACGATTAGCGTAAGCTCCATGAAGCAGCAATTTGCCTTATTCAAAAACCAACGGATTCGTCTTGCATTCTTCATTCCGGTCTTCGGCGTAGGCTCCGTATTTATCGTATACACGTACATCACGCCGCTGTTAGAGAACGTGCTGGGGATACCTCAGCAATGGATCAGCACCGTCCTGCTGGCTTACGGCGCTTTCACGATTCTAAGCAACTGGCTTGGCGCCAAGGTAGCGCAAGGCAATTCCCGTGTAAAATTGAAAGTGATTTTCACCATCCAAGCGATGATTATGACGGCTCTGGCTCTCACCCTATCACTCCCGTGGATGGCATTGGCATCCTTGATGCTGGTCGCCTGCTTCTCCTTTGCGCTCAGTACCGCCGTTCAGTTATACCTGATTGACCTGGCAGATGAATCTTCGCCCGGCTCCAAGGACTTCGCATCCACGCTCATGCCGGTTGCATCCAACATGGGAATTGCGCTCGGCTCCCTTCTGGGCAGCCTGGTCGTGGACAGCATTGGCCTGGCCTACCTGCCGTGGGCCGCAGTTGCGTTCGCTATCGGAGCTTTTGTCATAACTTCCCGCTGCCATCAGCTCGATCAGGAGCAATCGGAGTTAATGCTCCTGACATCGGTTAAAGCTTCATAGAACGCACTCATTTGCAGGTACGAGAGATATTTTTGGACGGCGGAAAAAGGCCATACTCGCTATAACAGATAACTTATCACTAAAGCGGCACAGTAAACTCGTATTCATTCGATGGTCAAGTAATCCAAGGCTCGTTTGAAATTCAAAAAGCTTACCCGTTAAGTAACGGCGTAAGCTTTTTGTTATGCTGTTATTCAGTTTGGCAGGAATCGGCATGAGTCCAATATCATGCCGATTCCAGCAAATAGCGAATCCGCTGTCCTCACAATCTCCTTATTCGGCGATCACCAATATAACAGCCTAGATTAACGTCGTATTACCGACTCACTCATTAGGATACTACCGCCATAGATCCAGTTTTGTTTAACGCCATGGATTTAGGCTTTTAGAGGACACTGGTTCCGCTATTCCTTTGTTTTTACCTATCTCGCGGCATTATGCGGACATGAGATCCGCTATTGCAGTATTTAGCGGGGATTCATCCGTGATTATGGTGCAATAACGGATCCTCTGTCCGCTTGATCGCCATTATAGGCCCATTTCTGCGAAATAGCGGATCTTCTGTCCTCATGAGCTCCATTTGGGGCAATTTTCAGCATGAGCGGAGCCCACTCAGTCTACATGCACCCCTCAACTAGCCCATTCCAGCTATAGCGAGCCTCCGCATCGTCCATCTGCTCGATCGATACCCCTGCTTAAGCCGCCATCTCCCGGCATGCCTTTGCACATCTGAAGCAGGCTTCCGCACATTCCTGACAGTGCTTAGCGTCATGCTTCTTGCACTCGTTACCGCAAGCTTCACAAACATCGGCACAGATCCTGCATATCTCTCTGGCATACATGCTGTTCGTGGACATGGCCTGAGCCGCAAAATTACAAATATCCGCGCACTGTCGATCCAATCGTATGCATTCCTTCAACATCGCAACGTCCTGCTCCTCCAAACATGCGGTGTAACAATGGTTACAAGCTACCATACAGCGCAAGCATTCCTCGATGCATTTTTGAAATGATTCGTGTGGCATACAACATTCTCCTTTCGGTGTTAGCGATTATAGGATTACCTTGTACCAAGGTTGTATGTTATTAACCAAAACTTGTGAAGATTCTATGAGGATTTTTCGGAGCGTATGAGCAGCCGCGTTTAAAGGTGTAATTAGATTAGATTAAAAAAGACGACTGCACAGCAGCCGTCTCTCCTTTTTCATGATGCCATGAATGCACCATTTCCCGTTAATATACTTCGAGTTGGATCATTCATCGAACATCCTATTATTTTAGCCAGTCCTCACAGGAATCCGCCATTTTTTGCAAAGCTTGAAAGAACATGCTGGCATGGTAACCATCACACACCGCATGGTGCACCTGCAATGAAACCGGAAGCAGCATGCGCCCTCCCTGCTCGGCGTATTTGCCGCCCGTGATGATCGGCAGCAAATATTCTTTATTAGTGGCAATATTCAGGTTGAACCCGCTAAACCTTGCCCAGGGGATCATGGATATGGGAAACGTATTGGGTGGTGGATTCTCCTTAACGAAGATCCCTTTGACATCCCGATAACGTTCCATGTCCTGCTCATATAGATCATGGAATCGATCAAAATCGTTCGCAAATTCAGTCCATAAGCTCGAGAAGGTATGATCATCCTTGTGAAAAAAGGTATAACTCGGCGTCATGGAATCCCAGTACCCCAGCTGCCCCTCTGGGCTATACGAGGTTTTGAATTCTACGCGTTCATTGACAATCCGGGTCACCATGTAAATAAAAGCCGGGTAAAGCTTATACCCCCGAATCTTCAGCGCTTGAAGCAACAGCGTGATATCCGTGTCTACAGTCATGCTGTAGGTGCATTGATTTACGTTTGTGTAATGCTCGAAATACGGCAATCTGTTCCACCGCTCAATATCAATGGTATGGAAATTCATTTTTTGCCCTCCTAAAATAAAATCGTTCTATTTCAGGAGGGTACATCCACCGCTTTAATCACAAGCCATCACTCCAAAGTTTTTATATCAGTCTGCAAACTCCTCGATTACATTTATAATCCCGTACGACTTTCACGCTATCACAGAAAAAGGCCGTGTTGAACACTCATATTGTGTTGTGTCCCTATTATAAATCATCACGCTCTTAAAAAATAGAGAATGACAATCCATGCTCCCGCCAGCTTACGTACTTTTGAACTCAACTCAACGCATCTCGTCGACGGGATACGCTCAAAAGAAAAGGCTTTACTCCTCAAGCAGATGCTCAAGCAGCAAAGCCTATATCCTTACTATCTTAATGAATCACTTCCGGCAATTGGGTAAACAGCAGGTTTACCGGCAAATTGCTTCCCGGCGCGGCCGTCAGCATGATTTCAACCTTTTGCTCATAATCGCCCGTACGGTAGAGAACCGCTTGCTCTCCAGGGGATACCTGGCCTAGGGAATAAATCGGTACGATCGTTCCATTCATCATGGCATAACCCGAGTACTTGCCGCCCCGCGGGTTAAACGAGATCAGGGTATTCGGCGCTACGCGATCCAGCGTGATTTTATACAGGACGCCGAAGTTGCCGGTATTGTGCGTAATATCTCCAACCATAGGATCCATGCCTTGCAGGTTAGGATCATCCTGGTTGTCTCCAAGAACGAGTCGCTGGGATTCTGCCCCCACCAGCTCGGAATAACGAATGATCCGCGTTGAATCCGGATAGGTTCCGCGGTTATGAACGCCATCGCGATCCAGGATCGGCAGCGTGCTCAGCACCTTCAATGGATCGGATTTTTCGTCAATCATTACGACGTCGAACTGGATCGGCAGGTCGCTATACATGTCCGAGTACAGGGAAATGACATGCCCCTGCTTCATTCGAATCTCGCTCAGCTCCGTCATGACCAGCTTCTGTTCGCCAGGTGCAAGCGTTACGGAAGTTCGCTTCGAATTGTCCTGCATGGATTGGAAATAGTTCAGCACGGACTTTTTGCCTGCTGCCGTCGCGATCGGCGATGGACCTGCAAATCCCAAGTAATCTTGTCTGAGCGTTACCGGGGTACTGTTCTTGTTAGTTGCAATCACGTACATCTTCACGTTTTTGTTCAGATTGTTCACGTGGTGAATCATGAAGCGCATGTCGCCTACCGCTGTCTCTTGATACACGATGCCCTCGCTGTTTACGGTTTCTGGGCTGTTACTGCGGATCAGCGTGCTTGGCTCGTCGTAAAAATCATAATTGATCTTCGGACGCGAAGTGACGTTACCGAGGAACGAGAATTTCTCTCCTTCCGGAATGAAGAGCATATTGAAATCGTCTTGCTCATACAACGTCTCGTTCGTTACATTGATGGTCGTCTCGTAGGAGGAGCTAAGTCCCTTCTTATCGGTGACGGTCAACTTGATGGTATACACGCCAGGCGAGAAGAAGGCATACTCTTTGTTCTCCCACTTGTACGTCAGGTCCTCGTTCTTGTCCTGGTCGTCGTAGCTTTGATCCGTATAGGTGATCAGCTCGCCCATTTTATATTCCATCTTGTCGGTCTCGAACATGGCTACAGGCGGAAGGTTCGGCTGAACGACCGTAATCGTTTGGCTGTATGGTTCACTCCAAGCTCCCGTCGAATCCTGAACCGAGTAAGTGACTATGTATTGACCTGGCGCATCAAATATATCTTGCTTGCCTTCCCAACGTTCGTCGATGATTTCACCTTGTACATTCTCAACCTGAGGTGTATAGGTAACTGTAGTCTGCCCTGCAAAGATCTCTTTAGGTCCTACCGTAAACTTCGCAACCGGCTTGCTTTCCAGACTCATGATGACACGCTTGCCAACATTGTCCACTTTATATTGAATGTCCAGCGCTTGCGTGATGGCTGTCAGCGGAACCATGAAGGTGCTCTTGGTTTGGTAAGAGGTGCCTTTCATAGTTTTGGTAACGCCGTTGACGGTATACTTGCTGCTGTCCGTTTTGAAGCGGAGCTCATTGCTTCCTTTGGTAATAATCGTTTCTTTGGTCTTCTTATCGTAAGTGACCTTGAAGCCTACACGATCCACAAGGGCACGAATGGGAACATAGGATACTCCCTTCTTAACTTGCATCGGCTGCGGTGCATTGTAGGTAACGCCGTCCTGGACCATCTTCGTGCTATTAAAATAAAGAATAAGTTCCTTGCCCGTCGCGGATGGCGTGTTATTCTGGTTGTCCTGCCCTTCCGTAGTCGTTGCCGGCTCTTGGACTTCACCGGTTTCCTCCACCGGCACTTCGGTCGTTCCTGTTTCGGTTGTACCTGTTTCAGTGGTTCCTGCTTCATCCGGCGCTTGAGTTCCTTCTGTCACTGTCGTATCGGATGTCTCTTGAGCAGCGCCTGCAGCGTTTGTACCCCCGGATTTTAGTGATTTCGTTGCCGCTGAATTTTGCTCATACACTTCTTGGGTGACTGACGGTTGCGTTTGGTCTGCGGCATTGGCATCCGCGCTCGCCGGATAAGCTGCGGCCAATTGGGCAACAGCCAATACGGTTAGCAATGATCGTTTCTTCAGTTTCATTCCATAACTCCTTCTAATCCTTTTTGATATTTTAATGAGGTCATACTATTAGACGTAAATTTTGGTAAAAAAGTTTCTCTGAACTGTGAAGAATATTTAAGATGATGTAGAACTTTGTTAAAAACCTATAAAAAATCCCGAAACAGCATCAAAGCTGTAACGGGACTAACAGGTCACACGGCAGAATTCATATAGATTCCTAGATTTCATAAATCTATTAATCTTTCTAAGGTTCCGATTCATCACCATTTTGGTATATACAATATAGACATTGTAATCAACCGAGCTCATTGTTCGACGTTCAGATGCTCCTGCAAATTCGTAGCCGCAATAACCTTTCTCCCGCTTGCCGGGTCATATTTCCACTGATGAAGACCCGTATCTCCTGTCGGGATATGAATGTCGGTATGATAAGGAAGATTCAAGAAGCTCCGAAATAACATCGAGATCATCCCGCCGTGAGAAACAATGCAGACGCTTTTCAAATCAGGTTCGTTATCGAGGGTAGTAAACAGCTTGGACATGAATTGCTCGGCCCTTGCTCTGAGCTGCACTTCAGATTCCCCACCTTTAATGGCATCATGCCGTTTCCTTCCGCCCAGGGGCAGAGGGTATTTTATCAAAGCCTCTTCCCTCAACATACCCGCGATAACTCCATTATTTTGCTCCATCAAATCAGGATCATAGGTAACGGGTACTTTTGTCGTTTCGGCGATCATGATAGCGGTCTGCTTGGCCCGCTGAAGCGTGCTGGAAAAAATCACATCCAACGCATATGCATGATGAATCCAATCCGCCAGCAGTCGTGCTTGCTGTTGACCGAGGTTTGTTAAAGCATAATCCGCCCATCCTTCACACCGATTCAGAATATCCGCTTCCGACTGTCCATGTCTGACGACCATAATTTCAACCATATGCAGTCCCTCACTTACATCCTTCAGTGATTATTGTTTGTTGCCAACGGCGATCCAGCGCCCGTCCACATCCTCAAACACAAGCTCATGATTGTTATAATCCGTCATGGTTAACGGTCTGACAATCTTCACGTTCAATTCCATGAGCTCCTGCTCGATCTCTTGTAGTCCATATGCAACAAAATAGGCATCGTACCCGTAACCGTAACGGATTCGATTCGGCACGACCTCCACATCTGTCATCGTTAATACGATTTCAATGGAATCCCTGTATAGGCACACATGCGGTTCGTCTGCATCAAGATAGTTCACGGCACGGAACCCGATTTCCTCATAAAATTGACTTGTCCTCTTGATATCAGATGCCGGAAAGATTTGCAAGCAATGGGAAAACCCTGTACTCATGGTTCTATCTCCTTATCTCCTGTTCTAGCCCTCTTCATATCGAATCAACTGCTTATCCTTCATTTCCCGTATTCCCGGATCATGAGATCAAGTCGCTCCATGATCCTCTCGTCATTATCCAGCTGATGCTTCTTACCAAGCTCATGTGACCGGATCTTCTCCCGGATCTCCAGAAAATGACGCAATGCCAAACAGATGGAGAACCGCTAAGTAGAATGGGTAAAGCGCCAATCCCGCTAAAGCAATGAGTCCTGTTACAGGGCTGGGTTTGTCGGCCGGATTCGTGATCGGGAACCATGCAGCCGTAATGTAAATCAGCATCATGAAATAGGGAATCCATAAAATTAGTGCAAAAAAACTTGCTTTGCGACCGTTCAACCAATATCGGACCAGCCTCGGAACCCCCCAACCCGACAGAATGAATCCAGCAGCGCAACAGACTAAGGTCAGCGCATTCACGTGATCCAGGTCCCACCCTGTCAATCTGCCAATCCGGTACACGTTGACCATGAGTTCAATCCCGGCAAAAGGGAACAGCGCATACAAAGCACCCGCTATATTTAATCGAATGATGAAGTTCATATCCACTCCCCTGGCACGCATTCAACTGTAGCCGCTATACGGCAGGCCCCTTTATGAAATCAGCTCTTTAATCAAATATAAATTCAGATCATCGTCCGCGCATACCATGTCGCCCGGCACCACAGGTTCGTTGTTGTACATGATCCCGTTGCCGTCCGGAATATAACCGCGCCGTACATAGATTCTTTGAGCCGCACCGTAGTCCCTGTATAATCCCACCCCGATGCCGATACGCGGCAGTTTCTTGCTCACGATGATCTCGAATTCTTCTAGGATGCGATTGGCGATCCCGTTTCTCCGATACTCGGGAAACACGTTCAGATCATTGATTTCCGGAATGTTCTGATCACGAAAAAGCGGATAAGCCGACTCATATTTCAAATGCGATACGCCGGCCAGCTCACCCTGTACAAAAGCCAACAACGTGATGCGTATGCCGATTTGGTTTTCAAATTCACAACGATCATAATACTCATCCGAGCGTTGTATCTTTTGCTGTTCAAATGTTTCTTTCCAAATACGTTTAAGGTCTGCGTTATCCAAAACTTTCAATGTAATGTCCATAAGGTTACCTCGCTGTTATGTATTGGTATGGTGACTACCGTTAACCTCTATTTTAATGCTTTTCCTTAACTTGGTAAATCATTCCGAAGCAATTGATGCATGAAATCAAAACGGCCAAGACGAATGTCCCGGCCGCTGCCCGATTTTTACCTCAAATAACCCTGTTGCTAAGCAAAAAACTCGGTCTCTGCTACTTTCTAGCCGACATCAGCATAAACATCGGACGGTGACCTTCTTCCTCCCATTCGGGATGTGCCGCCAATTGTGCCTCAGAAGGACCCCAGTCCTCAACATGAGTTATGGTAAAGCCAAGCCCGATCAACATATTGAGATAGGTGCCCATCGTCCGGTGCTGCTTAATTACGCCTTCGGCAAGCCAATTCGTTGTACGCGGTCCTTCTTGCTGGTAATGATCAACCGGCCAAGTTTGATGACCGCTAGGATGCTGAATCCATTCGGGACGGCTTGAAGCCGTGTATATCGGATGCTCGACGGAGCATACCAGGCTTCCGCCGGGCTTAAGTGAACGGTGCACTTCCTTTAAGAGGCGCTGCAAGTTTTCAATATAATGAAAAGCGAGCGAGCTATACACCAGATCATACTTTTCAGAATCTAGCTCCAACGTCTCCAGATCCGCTTTGATATAGCTAATGTTAGGATCCTGCGTTTCGGCCTTTCCCCGTGCCAGCATATTCTCGGACACGTCAACCCCGATCACTTTCTCGGCGCCGCCTTGCTCCCTCGCCCATCGGCTGAACCAGCCGAACCCGCAGCCTAAATCAAGAACGCTGGCACCGGTCAGATCCGGCAGCATCGACCGCAGCGTTTCCCACTCCGGAGCGCCGTCCAAGCCATGAACGGAACGACTTAATTGGCTGTAACCCTGAAAGAATCCTTCATCATCATAAATGTTTTGCGTCATCACCGTTATAGCACTTCCTTCGTCTAGAATATCTCTTCTAAACTTACTTCCTTCATGCGTAGTTCTCAAGTTTATGTTTGTTTCTGCCTTAAACAGGATCAAACACCCATAAAAAAGCGATACCTGAAGATCGCCACCGATCCTTCAAATATCGCTGCATTCTAACGTATTCTTCGTTCAGCCCGAATAATTCTTCGTATCGATTGCTCCGTTAAATAATAACGTTCAGACAAGGTACGAATGGAATCACCCTTCATATGACACTTGTAAATGTTCCGATTCCGCTCGTCCAGATCTCGCTTGGCTCCGGTTTGTTCTCCCCAGGCCTTGCGGTTCTCAGACTTTCTGGGGATATAAATATAACTTCCATCAATATACTGCTGAATGGTTTTGATTACGTGTTCCGGCAAAATATGTTGTGCTTTTTCGTATTTCATACTCCTTGCCCCTATCTACATGGAATCGTGTAAATAGTGAGCAAAGCCAGCACATGAAATATTAGAGCGGCTAATTCATGTTTGGAAGTAGGCTCCGAACAATTTCTCTGCCCGATATTTCCGTGCAGCTTTGCCCGGAGCCTGATTTAACCACTTGAACGGTCGTGCTCCTAACGTGAGTCGTCATCATTTTCACCTCGCCCGATTGGATGATACAAAGTTCATTCGCTTCCCTCTATTGTAACAAATTCGATTTCCCTTGTGTCAGGTTCGAATAACGATATGACGAGTTCTCCCGATCCCTCACCCACCCAGCAACCAAGTAGACAAACAGATGTAAAAAAAACTTACTGGGCCGTTAAAATCAGCGGTCCGTCCGGCGTGATAGCGATCGTATGCTCATATTGCGCCGACAGCTTGCCGTCGGCCGTTCTCGCCGTCCACTGATCGTCGTCGATCGTGATGCGGAACGTACCTTCGTTGATCATCGGTTCAATCGTAAACACCATGCCTTCCTTTAACCGAATGCCTTTGCCGGCTACGCCGACATGCTCGTAGTTCGGCTCCTCGTGCAGACTCCGTCCGATCCCGTGCGCCAGCAGATCGCGTACGACCGAGAACCCGTTCGCTTCCGCATGCTGTTGAATCGCCGACGTTATATCGCCGAGCCGGCCCCCGGGGAGTGCCCGGGCGATCCCCAGATCCAGGCATTCCTTCGCCACCTTCATGATCTTTTGCGCCTCCGGCCGGATATTGCCCACCGGATAGCACCAGCATGAATCGCCGAACCATCCGCCGTATTCCACGACGATGTCGAGCTTCAGCAGGTCGCCATCCATCAGCGCCCGGTTCGAAGGAATGCCGTGGGCCACCACATCGTTGACCGAAGTGCAGGTTTCGGCGGGGAAACCGTTGTACCCTTTCGTAAACTGCTTGCCGCCCAGCTTGGTGATGTGTCTGGCAACAAAGTCATTGATTTCCCGCGTGGTAATCCCAGGTTCGATCAGTTTGGCCACCTCGCGGTAGCAGTCCGCAACGATTTGGCTCGCCGGCTTCATCTCTTCGATTTCCCTGGGTGATTTTAAAATAATCATCTATGTTCATTCGCTCCTTATCAGCTCTATAGTTTTAAGAACCGCACGATATCCCTGGCCTCCTCGTGCAGCTTTCCGCGGCGAAGCGAAAGCGAGGCGCAGCCGACCAAGGCAGCCAGCAGCATTTCCGCATGCTGCAGCCGATAGGGCAGCTCCGCCGCGTTTCCGCCGGCAGCGGCAGCCTCGTCCGCCGCACGCCCGCTTTCCAGCAGCGCGGCAAGCGGCGCGAGCACCTCCCGGCGAAAGGCGGCCGAGAGCGGGGCCGAGCGCGCTTCAGGCAGCGCGGCAAAGCCCTCACCGGCCAGCTTATGCAGCAGGAATAGGGCGTGGTCCTCCGCCCAAAGCTGCAGCAGCCGGACGCCGGCGGCGGCGACGGGGCCAAGCTCTGCGCCAGCGGCCGTTTCGAGGCTTGCTCTGCGGGAATCCGCGGCAGCCGAATTCCCGATGTCCGCCGCCGCAGCCAAGCCGAAAGGCCCGCCCGCCGGCGCCTCCCCAGAAACCGAGGCGCGCGAGACCTTCGGAGGGGCCTCCCGTTGGGCATTCGGCGAGACCTGCGAAGGGGCGTTCAGCGGGACCTCCAGCCATTCCCCGGCCCGCTCCAATGCGTCCCACAACAGATCGTGGAGCAAATCACCCTTATTGCTGTAATAATGGTATACCGTTCCATAGCCGAGTTCCGCCTGCGCAGCCACATCGCGGATTTCCAGTAAAGGCCCTTTATTCAAAAACACATCGGCAGCGGCTTTACGGATTTGCGCCAGACGCCGCAGCCGGATCTCTTCGTTTTGTTCCTTCGTGCGTGGAGTCATCTCGTCCGTTCACCTCTTTTATTTTTGACCTACTCTTATGTCAATATAAAACATCGGCTTGCGAATAACAAGGGTTTAGCCGGAGGATTTGCGGCTCAGCCTAGCCGTCGGTGCTTGACCAAAGGGTTAGTCTCGAACGTGCGACCTGTTTGGAACATTGCTGCGCTATCGGTTCTCATGGCGCTTAATCAGCACCAATACTCAAATAGTGTCACTTACAACCATTCGACTTTAACCCGCTTTTACGCACCCGCATACACTCTTCCGGTCAAGCACCGATTGAACGTTACAGGCCATAAATTCTGTTAATCCCCAGGCTGGGGCCAAAGCACGTTTTATTTCAGAATCTTAATACTAGGACCTTTCTCCTCATTTAAACGTTCATTCCGGCCGGCGGACTCCGAGCATGGTATACTCTTCCCAACAATTTCGTGATTAAGGAGCCTGTACCGTGTTAAAAGAACGCATTGACTACTTGTGCAAGAAAAAAGGAATATCCCGCAAAGAGCTGGTTGAAGGATATGTGACCACCGCCCACTTTGCGAACATTCTTGCCGAACGATATCCATTGCCCGAAGATCTTGCCGGGCATCTGGCGCAGCGCCTTCAAGTGTCTCCTTCCTACTTGGTAGAGGCCGGAAACACCGATCAAGATACGCTGGAGACCGCAGATCGCATTTTTGAAGAGCTTTCCCAAGCGGCTTCGCTTCTATCAGAAGAGCGTATCCACGATCTTCCGGATCGTCATGACTGTTTAACGGTGGAGCTCACCGTAGCTTTGATGAAAGCCGTCTATTACCAACAAGTCAATGATGCGGTATCCCATGATTACCTGCACCAGAACTACCTGAATTTTTACCTCGAGAAGTATGGGCGTCCCGATGATGCCGAGCTCCCGCTCCCTGCGAAGAAAGCGATGCTTTTCTACAAAATCCAATTCTACCGGTCCAAGAACCGTTATCATGAGGCTTTAAGCCACGCGAACCGGTTAAGCGAATATGTGCGGGAAGGGACCGATTTATGGCTGACAACGCAAAACTTCAAGATGGAGGCCAGCATTTTTTTGAAGTTATACGACCAGGCCAAGCAGGTGTTTGAAGGAACGATGCGACGCGTTTATGAAGAACGGCTATTTCACCGCTTGACCGATCTGTACATCGCTTACAGCGGTTATTGTTACTCGATGGGATTGTATCAGGAAGCGCTGGTCACCCTCTCGATGGCGGAAGCCAATCTGGTGTATGCGGTAAACCAGGGGAATATGTTATCCACCATTATGAACAACCGGATCATCATGCTGACGATGCAGGGAGAGCATGGAAAAGCGGAGGAAGAAATCCGGCGCTTTGCGGAACTTCTCGAACGGGAATCGGCGGAGGTACGGGAGCAATTCCGTCCGATCCTATTGATTTACCGCTGCGAGTCGGCTGCGGCTCAAAAGCAATGGGGGCTGTTAACCCAGTACATACAAGAGCTCAAATCGTTGGAGCTGACAACGGATCAAGAGATGTCCGCATTTTTTTATCAATGCCAGCTCGCCTTGGCTCATGGACACCATGAAGAATTTCTGGAATATGCCCTGAAATGCCTGCCGTATTACGAATCCGCTCAGCTCACCATGCGACTAGAATCCTTATATGAAGCATTGGCGGCCGTATCGGAGGAATCAAGGAAATACAAGGAGTCCACCGTTTATTATAAAAAGCTGGTCTACCTGCTTCGAAACAAATAATTCATGCGTTAGAAGGTCGAAACGACCACCTTCATTCGCAAAACTTTCGTCATGACTTACATTTCATTTGCTTTGCAACCGAATCAACCTGAATGAACCCTGTGAATACCGCAAAAGTTTCTCCGAAACGATCAGGTTCATTCCATCATATTGCCCGAAGTTTTGTTTCCTTGCCAAACCATTGTCGCCACAGCTCCCCGAGGCTAACATTGAATTATAAATAATTCTTCTAAGCGAGGTGCTCGATTATGGGATGGTTTGGCAAAAAGAAAAGTCCGCAGGATGCGCTGGAGAAAGCAGATCAAATGATGAACAAAGGTTTGACGGGTATGATGATGAAGGGTTTCGTGCCGAAAGAACATCGACGCGCCATCAATCAAAGTCTGGAGCAAGCGAAACAGGCACAGATGGCAGCGACCGGCGCCCTTTCGTTAACGGCGACCGCCCACGTACGATCCGTACGGGATACCGGAAAGCTGATCAATTTCGATCCGGTCGTCATCCTTGAACTGGATGTCACCGAGAACGGAGGAAACCAATATACCAAAACGCTGGAAACGCTCGTATCGAAACTGCAAATTCCGAGAACCGGTGATACCATCGGCCTCGCTCAGCATCCGGCCAATCCATCGGAACTGGTCTATATGGGGCTGATAAGCTGAAATGCGACACGTAAAAAGGACCTGAATCAGGTCCTTTTTGTTGTTATATACCTGCAGCTTCCTGCAATTTTTCGTTCAACATTCGGAAGGCTTCGTGAATGCTCTCTTTTGGCGTCTTGCCGTACCTCTCCCCGATGTTGACCTCCGAATAACACTGATCTTCCCCTGCCTCGTTCAGATAAGCGACCAATCCGACGCCCGTCGCACGGTACACATCAATCAGGATCGGTTCCAGCTGTTCCTTATCCATTTCAAAGTACACATGGAACATATTCGATACGGGCACGGCAGGCTTCGTCTTCACGCCTCGGCACTGGCCGAACATCGCTGCGAGCGCTTTGGCTTCTTCGTAATACCGGCCCATGCTGCCTATTCTTTCCGCATAATAATAATCCGAGCTGATAATATACGGGTAAAGACTGACCAGATCGCCGCCATGCCTTCTCTTCCACACTTTGGACTTTGCCGTGAAATCGGTCCCGCCAGCCAGAATGGCGCCGGCAATCCCGCCGATGCCTTTATAGAAAGATACATACACGCTGTCAAAAAGAGCACAGATTTCTGCAGCCGTTTTCTGATAATACGGTGTAATCTCGAACAATCTTGCCCCGTCCAGATGCAGCTTGATGCCTTGAGAACGGCAATAGGCCGAAATGGCCTCCAGCTCCGCGTAATCAGGCAGCTGCCCTCCGATTTCACGCTGCGGCAATTCCAGAAGCAGACATGCAATGTCACGATCCAAACGCTGCACGTCCTCAAGCGTAATCAAACGCTCCTGATCGCCAAGCAGAATCGGCTCGATATGATGCAGCTCTTTAAGCCCGTCCTCCTCGTGAATCTCCAAATGGCAAAGCGGGTGATACGCCACTCGCTTCAGATCCGCTTCATCGCACCAGATCCGCAAAGCAATCTGCTGCGCCATCGTTCCGCTGGGAAAGAATACCGCCGATTCCTTACCCAGAACCTCTGCCATTCGCGTCTGAAACTCTTCGATGATGGCGCCCTTGCCGTATGTATCTCCCATCTGCGACCCATCCGCGCTGCGAAATGCCTCGAGCAGCATTTCAACATTCCTGCGGCTATGGCCAATCAATGGGTATGCTGTTTCGCCGTAAGCCTCGCCAAGCGATTTTCGTTGATCTCCCATTACGCAATAACTCCCCTTGTTCCATCGATTTTGAGCCTAAACTCTTTACATTGAATGAACCACCCATTAAGCATACTAGATAAATGAGCAAGTGAAAAATAATTTTAATGACCTAACTTTTCGGAAAAACTTGACAACAGGGGAAGTCTGAAATAACATTGTATATGAGCATGTGTTCATATAAAAATTCACTCAGCTTTTTGAATCATTCGTTCAACATTCTTATGGTTATCTGAAGGGAGTTTTCGATTATGCACCATCACAACCACCAGCACGGTCATGACCACAGTCACCATGATCACGCCCGCTCAGGGAATAAGAAAGGTCTTGCCATCGCCTTGATCATCACGCTCGGCATTATGATTCTAGAATTTGTGGGAGGCTTGCTTACCAACAGTCTGGCCCTGTTATCCGATTCCGGCCATATGCTAAGCGATGCCAGCGCTTTGCTACTTAGTCTGGTCGCTTTATGGTTTGCCGCAAAGCCCTCATCGCCGAACAAGACCTACGGCTTTTACCGTTTCGAAATACTGGCAGCACTATTAAATGGCGTCGCCCTGTTTGTCATCGCCGGCTTTATCGTCTGGGAGGCGATTCAACGCTTTGATGACCCGCCGGCCGTTGCCAGCGGCAGCATGATGCTCATTGCATCCATCGGCTTGCTGGCTAATCTTCTGAGTGCCTGGTTCTTGATGCGGATGGGCGATGTGAAGAACAACGTGAACCTGCGAAGCGCCTACCTTCATGTCATCGGCGATGCGCTTGGCTCCGTAGGTGCTATTGTCGCCGGGATTCTCATGATTGCATTTGGATGGTATATTGCAGATCCTATGATTTCCATTCTGGTTTCGATCTTGATCCTGAAAAGCGCCTGGAGAATTATACAGAATACCGTTCATATCCTGATGGAGGGTGCACCTGCAGCGATTAACCCTGATGAGGTAACGAAATCCCTGCTGTCCATTCCAGGAGTCACGGGCATCCATGATCTCCATATTTGGACGATTACGTCCAATTTCGACTCCTTGAGCTGCCATCTTGTCGTAAAGGATGACGTGACTGGTTATGAAATCCTTCAACAAGCGATTGATCTTCTGGAAAGTCGATTCCACATAGAGCATTCAACCATCCAGATTGAGAACAGCGCCATCTCTCATAAAGAAAATAAAGTGTGATCTGGTTCCTACGGCAGTCTTTCCGTTCATGAAAAGGGGAAATTCAACTGCCGAGGTTTACACTTTTTACAAGCTCGGTTGACCTCCATAATGAGACTATCAAGACATTCTACGTAAGTTACCACGAGATCCTGAATGTCTGATAGGGAGGTTGCCATGAATAACGATATATATACGTTGGAGAAGCTAAATGAATATCGGCAAGCACATTGGGACGAACTGGATCGTCAAGGAAGATTCATTATTCATGATGAGATCGGTGTTGGTGAATCGGAGTTAAATGCGAGGAATCTTCGACTTATCGATAAGCTTTACGGGTTCTTTCGAAAGCGGAGATCACGAAAAACCCATTCAAAATCCTTATAAGCCAAAAGAGCAAGCGCCGTTGTACGCGCTTGCTCTTTTTTTACGGGAATCACGCCCGCCAGATCTGCTTAAAATCCAGCCATCCTAGATTATTAATGACAACTCCCTTGTATGAAGGATGTAAACTTGCGAAGAATTTCGTATGAATCAGGAATGATACATGCGCTTCCTCCCGCAGCCTCTCCTCAATGTTCGATAAGATGCTCAACCGCTCCTCGCACCGTTCGCTGGCAAGCGCGTCATCGATGCATTCTTTTACCCAATCCTGCAGGGACGGATCCAGGAACTCTTTGACAATGCTGCCCTCCTGCTCGTAATTCTCGATGATGCATACTTCTTCGCCCGGAAGAACTAAGCCGTGCAAAATGCAGTCCATACTGTTCACCACGTCGGGGTGCAGCATGGTATCCATACGTATCTCCCGGATCATCAATGAAATCCCAACGGAAGCACACTGATTCTGGATCCATTCGGCATCCTTGATATGATTGGCCAGCGTTGCCATGATGACGGGGGAACCGTCGTAACCCGACTGTCTCAGCAGCGACTTGGCGAACTCGGGATCATAACGGTCTTTGCGGTAAGGCGCTTGTTCATCCATAATGAACCCTCTGGCCGGATAAAGACGATTGTCGCCCAGCTTCCGGATCATCTCCGAACGGTTCAGGATCAGATTGAATGCGCGGCGAAATTCGACGGATTGAAACGGCCCCTGTTTTTTCATATTCCATGTAATCAACGTCGTGCAGCCTTCGGAGGATTCTATGATATCCACAGCATGATTGTCGCCGCCATGACCGAATTGCTCCGAATCCTGCAGCAGCCGCTCCCAACTGACGTTGCAGTGCTCGGCATCTTCCGGCATCATAATGATTTGGATGCTGTCCAAATGCGGCCGCCCTTGATAATAGTGGGCATTCGCGTGAATGGTCAGCCTTTCCTCGGTCCATTCCTCCACCTGAAAAGGCCCCGTTCCGACAGGAAGCCTCCAGAACTGTTCTTCATCGTGAATCAGCAGATGTTTAGGCAGGATGGACATGCATATGGAACTGAGAAACCGGATAAAAATCCGATTCGGCTTATTCAGGATAAATCGGACCTCGCGGGGCGACACCGCCTCTACGCTGTGCAGTTCACGCACGATCCAAGCATTCCGTCGATCTTGACCCAAGCGCTCCACCGTGAATTTTACGTCCTCGGCCGTTAATTCCTTGCCGTCATGGAACAGAATCCCTTTACGAAGATGAAACGTCCAGCTCGTTCCATCCTCGCTGCTCTCCCAATGATGCGCAATCACAGGCATGTATTGATCCTTTGCTTTATCGTATACCACCAATCGATCGAATATTTGCTGGATCATATGAGCTTGAAAACTGTAATAGCACTCGGCGGGGTCCAAGGTTTCGATCAGCCGATATACCGGCAGCCGCAGCGAATCCCTGGCTTCTTCCTCCCCTTCCTTCATCTCCTTGCAAAAGCCAAAATGCCCGTTCATCCACTCCACGTAGGAGTCGTTGGTCCGAATGCCTTGTCCGTAGGTACGAAGCAGCTCAAAGGCTTGCTTGTATTCCCCTTTTTCCGCGAGCTGCTGTGCCGCTTCCTGAAGCAGCTCTGCTTGATCCGCTTGAAAGGTCAGCTTGGACCGGTTTCCTCGCCCGCGTCCGGCTTTCCATAGAATCCAGCCCTTCTCTTCGAGCTTGCGCAAAACGAGCTTCGCGTTGCGCGTCGTGCAATAAAGCGTGTCGGCAATCTGCTCAAGCGTCACTTCCGTTGCGGTATGGACTGGAGCGTTAACAGCAAGCTTCCGGTGCAGCATGAAAAATTGTTCGTACAGCATTGCGATCCGCTCCCCCCTTGGTAAAATCCAATACGTTTATTCTACTTGGAGATCGTTTCGAGCGCGAGTACCTTTTCGGTAGAAATCCATTATATTCAAAAAAGAACGGCTCTATTCGCCCTAAACCGTTAGCCTTAAACCGCACATCCTTATTACATAACAGAAGCCCTTCGTTTCATATCAAGCCATCAAGTTCCGGCTTATGAACTCCTCCGCTTCCTTTAATTTTAATGTAAGCTCCATGCCGTCGGACATGTTCTTCAACCGAAGCACGCCAGCCGCCGCTTCATCTTCGCCGATCAGAATGGCATAAGGGATGCCTTCGGCCGAAACGGAGGCTAAGGTCTTTTTCAATTTGCGCCGCAAGGTAGCCAATCGGGTACGAATCCCGCGATTCCGAAGTGCCGCAGCAGCCATCAATCCTTCCGGGACAGCATCTCCTATCGGGATGACCACAACGTGTGGCCTGTTCGTTTCAACCACCCGGTCCCGAAGCATCTCCATGATGGATTCCATGCCGAACGAAAGCCCTACCGTCGGATATGCCATATCTTCCCGTCCAACAAGCTGCCCGATGATCGCGTCATATCTGCCGCCTCCGCCCAGACTTGAACGAAAAGCATGGGACGCGTCGTAAATTTCGTAAACGGTTCCCGTGTAAAACGACAAGCCCCGGGAAAGAAACGGATCAAATACGCAGACGTCCTGCAAACCGACACGCTGCAGCAGGCTTTGCAGGATTTGAACTTCGCGCGCGCCCCGCCCCGGCTCCAGGTTGTATGTTCTGGTAATTTGCTCAAACGTCGGTTCCTTGAGATCTACGAAGCTCAGGATACGGCGACTAATCTCCGGATCAATCACCTTATCCGCGAGCTCTTTCCGAACCCCTTCCCTCCCGATCTTGTCCAGCTTATCCAGTGTCAGCATGACGGACGAACTTAGGTTGGCCGGTACACCCATAGCTCCCAGGAGTTCACCCAGAAAGCCACGATTGTTCCACCTGAGGACGATCGGAATTTCAAGTCTTCGGAACACCTCGGCTGCGAGCTGCATCAGCTCCACTTCTGCTTCCGGACCCGCAACCCCCACCACATCGACGTCGCACTGCAGAAACTCCCGCAATCTGCCCCTTTTGACCGGGCCGTCCCGAAATACCTTCCCCAATTCATATCGCTTGAATGGCTGACTGATGCCAGGGTTCAGCGCGATCACCTTGGCGAACGGTATCGTCAGGTCGTAGCGCAGCCCCAGCTGTCGGGCTCCCTGATCCGTCAGCTGATACATCTCCTTGAGTATTTCTTCTCCTCCAGCGTACTTGGAAGACAGCAGTTCCAATTCATTCAGGATGGTTGACTCCATCTCCGCGTAATCGTAACATTCAAACACTTCGCGAAGCGTCGATTGCACCGTTCTCCTTACAGCCTGTTCCTGTCCAAAATAATCATATGTCCCTTTTACGTTCTGCATCGCTGCTCATCCTTTCGTCCCGAGAAAATAAAAAACGCGCCGGACCTCATGGTCCCGCGCGCTTGGTATGCGGCAGGGAGGCCAACGCGAACAGCGTTAGCCCGCCCTGTAGAATTACAGGCGTGCTAACGCTGCTTGTGATGATGAAGTTGATTCGATTTGATGCTGTTCATGTCATAATCCCCTTCACTTTAAGCCACTGATTAAGGGGAATTATAGCGCAGCTGATCTATATATTCAAGGGCAATTCCTCTTAGATGGTTCGGGACCAATGGCGATGGGCCGCAATCGCATCAATGAAGGCTTGTCCGAACAGCTTCGAATCCTCATTCTCTTGAGCGACCACGATCCCTTCACCGCTCGCCGCCGGAAGCAGATTCATGCCTTCGGCGATGGCCGCGATCGGTTTGAAATGCTGATAAGCTTCCTTGATGAAGTCCAGCACCTTCTGCTCCGTCAGGAGCTCTGACACGCTTAGCGCCCCGCCCGCGACAAGCACCGCGTCGAATAACACCGAATCCGCCCCCAGGAGTGAATGTTTCACTTCCAGTTCTCCGCCGGATTTGCCTGTAATGACGCCAAGCTTCGGGCTAACCACTTCGGTGATGATGCCGGCTTGCTGAAGCTGCGCAAGCACGAACGGAAGCTCGTCCGTAAATCCATTGCCTGCAAGCACAGCCACCTTTCGCGTTAACGGGAGCTTCACGGTGTTCATCATGCTGAGAGCCGGAGAGGAGTCTTTGGAAGCGGAGCCGCTGGTTTGGGGAGGAATGGTTCCTAACCCTTCCGAAATTCTTGTCGCGAGTTCGCTGTCCACATTTGCAAACAGGTCGACGATCTGCTGGCGGATTTCCTTCCGCTGCACTTTGCCAAGCTCGAACTGGAATGCGGATACGATATGCTGCTTCTCCACCTCGGACATGCTGTTCCAGAACAAAGCCGCCTGGCTGAAGTGATCCTTGAAGCTGTCGCTTCGCGCTTGAACTTTGCGACCCTCCACCTTCTCGGTATAATGCTCGTAGCCGCCTCTCTCGGCTGGAACGGGCTTGGGCGTGTTGCCCGCAATGCCGTTCTTATGATAGCTGACCGGCCCCTTATTGATGGTCATGCGGTGCATTCCGTCCCGTTGGTTGTTATGAACCGGCGCAATCGGACGATTAATCGGAATTTCATGGAAATTCGGCCCGCCCAGACGGGACAGCTGCGTATCGGTATAGGAGAACAGACGTCCCTGCAGCAGCGGATCATTGGTAAAATCGATGCCGGGCACGACATGGCCCGGATGGAATGCAATCTGTTCCGTCTCCGCAAAGAAATTATCCGTATTGCGATTAAGCGTCATTTTTCCGATGATTCTGACCGGAATGATCTCTTCCGGCCATATCTTCGTCGGATCGAGGATATCAAAATCAAAATTGAATTCCTCATCCTCCCCGATCATTTGAACGCCAAATTCGAATTCCGGATAGTTCCCCGTGTCGATGGCATCCCATAGATCGCGGCGGTTAAAGTCGGGATCCTTTCCTGCCAGCTTCTGCGTTTCGTCCCACACGAGAGAATGAGTGCCCAGCACGGGCTTCCAGTGGAATTTCACAAAATGCGCCTTTCCTTCCTCGTTCACAAAACGGAAGGTATGCACGCCGAAGCCCTCCATCATTCGGAAGCTTCGCGGAAGCGAACGGTCGGACATCGCCCACATCACCATGTGCGCGCTTTCCGTGTTGTTAGCTACAAAATCCCAGAACGTATCGTGAGCGGACTGCGCCTGCGGTATCTCGTTATGAGGCTCAGGCTTTACCGCGTGAACGAAATCGGGAAACTTCATCGCATCCTGTACGAAGAATACAGGCATGTTGTTGCCAACGAGATCATAGTTGCCCTCTTCCGTATAAAATTTAGTTGCGAAACCCCGCACGTCCCGCACGGTGTCGGCTGAGCCCCTGGAGCCCGCCACCGTCGAGAACCGGACAAATACGGGCGTCACGACGGAAGGATCCTGCAGGAATTTGGCTTTGGTATAATCTTTCATCGATTCATATAACTGAAAATAACCATGGGCTCCAAAACCGCGGGCATGCACAATGCGCTCAGGAATTCGCTCATGGTCGAAATGCGTCATTTTCTCTCTGAAATGGAAGTCCTCCATTAACGTCGGACCGCGTTCGCCAGCCTTAAGCGAATGCTCATCCTCAGAGACCGTAAGTCCCTGGTTCGTGGTCAAGCTCTTACCATCATTGTCTACCGTAAATTGTTCCAGCTGTTGGTCCTTGCTCGTCTTGTTGTTGCTGTTGTTGACATTCGAATTGGAATTTGAATTGTCCATGATCGGAACCTCCTGGTATGTAGTAGATGAGTCTCTGACGAGTGTTTCCCTTGGTAACAGATCCGCTTGCGAACCCGTCATCTAATTACCCTGCAATATGGAATACGAATCCAGTTTCATGCGACCTTCATAAAAAGCTCATGCAATCGAGCTGCAGGCTTAGCGCCGGGACATTCAACGTCTTTCCCTTGCCAATAAAAAAAGCAGCCTCCCTCTTCAGAGGTCGGCCGCAATGTAAAACTGTAATGGCTTAAATCCCTGTCAGTTTATCCGGATTTCTCACGATATAGATATCCTGCAGCAATCCATTCCGGATATTGAAGAAAACGACGCCCGTTACGTTCCCGGCTTGCCGGAAAACAACCCCGGTTTGATGGTTCAATTCCCTGACCTCGATCTCCGGCGCAACACCATCCTCCAGCTGTGCTTGGCGCAGAATGCCGCTAAGAAAACGGGCAACCCGCTCCCGGGTTTCGACCGGCCTTGTCGCGGCGATCACTTTACCGCCGCCGTCGGACAGAAGGACGGCATCGTCCGCCAGCAGGGACAGGACATGTTCGGCGTTTCCCTCGGACAGGGCCGTGAAGAATCGGTTTACCCATTCCTCCTCGACGGACCCTACGCCAATCAGGTCCTCCTCCGTGATCCCCATTTTTCCTCTTGCCCTGCTCATGAGCTTGCGGCAGTTGGCCTCGGTTTTATCGATCAGCCCGGCGATTTCCGGGTAATCGAATCCCAGCGCTTCCCGCAGGACGAATACGGCCCGCTCCGAGGGAGACAGCCGTTCGAGCAGAACCAGCATGGCATAAGAGAGCAGCTCTTGGTTCTCGACGGTCTCATAGGTCTCGCTGTAGGATTCCGGAATCGGCTCGGGAAGCCAAGGACCGAAATACTGCTCTCTCCGATTTCTGGCTGACTTGATCTCGTCGAGACAGCGATTCGTCACCATTTTGCACAAATAGGCTTTGGGCTCCCGCATTTGTTTGATGGGAAGGCTTTGGACCTTCACGAACACATCCTGTACCGCATCCTCTGCATCCGTAACCGTTCCGGTCATTTGATACGCCAGATGAAACAGAAGACCCTTATACTGTTCATACAGCTCTAACATACCGTCTTTTCATCCTTTCAAGCTGGATTGTCCCTTATCTAACGAACCATGCTGGAATAATTCCACATGAACGTTTTGACCTTGTAAGCCAGCTTTCCTGTGATCATCAGATCCATTCCCCAGGCACGTGACCACACCAGGCCGTGTCCGGGTCCCAATCCAACCGTATACCCTTCATTTACGCTCCTGTGCTTGGCGGCTGGGGTTCCGGTTACATCCGCCTGCACGATGCCGCCAAGCCGCGCCGCTTGCGGAATCGCTTCCTTGCATGTCATCCGGTCTGCGGCACCGCTTACGGAATCGACCACATGCGCGCAATCGCCAATGCCGTATACTCCCGGCGCATCCTTGACACGGTAGCTTTCATCCACAACGATCTGCCCGTCCGCCGTCACGGGCAGCCCCAGGCTAAGCAGGGCGGGATTCGGAGCCAGACCAAGCGTCCACACCGTAAGGCCGACAGGGATAGGAGCTCCTTCAAGAAAATGAAGCTGCCCCTGTTCCTCCTTTAGCGCTCTTCTCCCCTGATGAAGGACTATGCCAAGCTCGGTTAGATATCGTTCAAGCCGTTTCCCTACTTTGGCAGGCCCTTCGAGGAACAAGCGATCCTGAGCATTGAACAGATGCACCCGAATATGTGCCGGGTCTAAACGGAGCTTACCCGCCTCAGCCCGCATCGCGTGAATCAGCTCGGCCGACGTCTCGATTCCGGTAATGCCTGCACCGGCAACGGCAATGCTCATCAACCGCTGCTTCTCTTGCGCATCCGTTTCTGCTGCCGCCAGCCTAAGATTAGACTGCCAGCGTTCCCGGATACGTTCCGCCGCTTCCATGCCTGTCAGCGATATGCCGCCTTGTTCCGGTGCTGCCTGGCGCACGACGCTTCCAATCGCCATCACAAGGACATCATACTCCATCCTATGCCCCTGCCCTCTGCCGTCTTCCAAGTTCAGCAGCTTGCTCTCCTTGTCAATGTTAGTCACGCTGCCCTGTATGAAGCGGGTGCCTTCCGGCATGACCTGTTCCCACGGGACGGTTATGCTATCCCCGCTTACGGCAGGGCGGAATAAAAGCACTTTCCGCACATGGGCGGACCCTTGATCGATAAGGAACAATCGCAGCTTTCTTCCGTTCAGCCCTTTCTGGCAGCCTTTATGAATGGCTTTGAGGGCATGTATGCCGGCAAAGCCTCCACCTACGACAACGCATGTGAAATCCTTTATCAAAACAACCCATCTCCTTTGGTTTATGCGATTTGCACATAACACGAGAATGGGGCTGTTTTTGTGACATGACTGCCAACCTTTTTAGGGAAACTGACTGCTCTTCATCAGCAAGCCCCATAAAAACTCTCTTTGATGTCCGATTCATCCTTGAAATCATGCCAATATGTTGCGCTAATCCTGCTTCACACGGTCCGATATCTCAACGAGGCGACGTATTCCCTCATCCAGCTGAACTTCGCTGATATAAGAGTAGCTGAGCCTGATCCACGATTCCATCCGATCCAGCGGATCGCATATCCGCCCAGGAACAAACGCTACCGATTCCGCCAAGCATTGCTGCAATAACGCATCCACGTTGATCGTTTCCGGCAGCCGTATCCATAGATTCAAGCCGCCTCCCGGGCTGCTCCAGCTCCAATCCGTAGCCGCCAGCAGGTTCTCCATCCTCGTTTTTCGAAGCTCCAGCGCAATCCGAAGCTTGGCCACATGCTCCTGCAGCCTGCTGGAGAAGAAATAATGCTGAAAGATCTTTTGCGTCAACAAGGGCGTACCGTTGTCCGAAAGAGCCTTGACCGGTACGATTACCTTCATCAGCTCCGGACGAGCGGCCAGGACCGATATCCGCAGGCCAGGGGCAACATATTTGCTGAAGCTTCGAATATGAATGACGTAGCCCTCGGTATCGTAATAAAAAAAGGGCAGCGGCGGCGGATCTCCAAAATAAATGTCGTGATAAACCTCATCCTCCACCAGAATGCATTCATATCGTTCGGCTAGTTCAACCAGCGCCTTGCGCTGCGTTATCGGTACCGTATATCCTGTCGGGTTTTGAAACGTCGGGTTCATGTAGAACAGCTTCGGCTTCTCCGTCCGCATCATATATTCGATATGTTCCAGGTCGTATCCTTGCGGCGTAATCTCGATGGGGAGCAGATTGACATTTTGCTGAACAAAAACATCAATCGCCGGGCTGTATGTCGGCCGTTCGATCAATACAGCATCTCCGCTTTTGACGAGCGAACGCGAAATCAGATCAATCGCTTGCTGGGATCCCGTCGTAATCAGCAGTTCTTCCGGATGAACCGCTATGCCCTGCTTCTCCATGAAATACCGGGCCATTTCCTCGCGCAGCTCCAAATCTCCGGACACCGAAGAATAAGTGCTCAATACCTTCGGATACATGTCAAACACTTGTTTGACGTGATTGGACAAGAATGCATTCGGCAGCAGCGCAGGATCGATCAGCGCTTCCGACATCTGGTAATCGACCTGATGCCTGTGGATGTCGGACAAGCGGCTGCGATTGACGTACAGCGATCTGGCCTGATATTCCCAAGGCGGGCTGAATGCAAGGGATTCCGCCGAAACGTCTTCTGCCTTACCTGCCACATAATACCCTGATTTATATTTAACTTCCACGATGCCATCCTCTAGGAGCTGCTGATAAGCCTTCAATACCGTTAATCGATGAACCTTCAAACGCTCCGCCATAACCCTAACCGACGGCAGCTTGTCAGACTCCTTCCACTCCCCTGTTGCAATGCCCTTCGTAACGGTATCGTAAACCAGCTGCTGCAATGTTCCTTTTCCTGCCTTTTCATCCATCATCGAAAGCTTCATCCGTTCTTTCCCCCTGATCTATTTGCAGGCGAATCTGTTCTAGCAGACCCGAATCTGTTCTATTAACTACCTATTATAGTATAGAAAAAGGAGGATGCAGCATGATTATTTTTAACTACTTATTAATGTGCGCCATTTTCAGTACCACGTTTCTCGCGATTAAAATCGGCGTGGAGGCTGGGCTGCCGCCATTCCTCTCGGCGGGGCTTCGATTTCTTCTGGCGGGCGCCTTCATCTTCCTATGGATGATATTGCAGCGCAAGGCAAAACCGAGCCTGCTCCTGCGTAAGGAATTCCTTCTGATCGGGATGACCAGCACGTTTCTGACGTTTGCGACGCTGTATTGGGCCGAGCAGCATGTAGCTTCTGGCATTGCCGCCATACTGTCGGCTACGGGCCCCATGATGATCCTGATGATTCAATCCGTTGTCATGCGGAAAAAAGCCCGGCGCAGCGATTACTGGGGCTGCGCGGTCGGATTTGCGGGCGTGTGCGTGCTCATCATGCCCAAGCTGGCGATTGGGAGCGACCTCATCTGGATTCTGAGCTGCATGGTCATCCTTATAGGCGAAATCGGTTATAGCGTGGGCTCGCTTGCTACCCGCAAACTGTCCTTTGACATGCCGGATATCTCGCCGATTACGATCAATGCGGTGCAGATGATGCATGGGGGCTTGGCTTTATTGCTTCTATCCTTGTTCAGTGAACGCGGGCAATGGACTGGGCTGACAACGATGCCTGCCATAGGATCCGTCTTATATTTGACAATCGTCGGCTCGATGCTGGGCCATAGCCTGTATGCCTGGCTGCTAAAAGCGACGAATGCCTTTTTCCCGTCCACCTGGCTCTTCGTGTCGCCGATCATCGCACTGGGACTCGGTGCATTTCTGTACGGCGAAACGATTTCACTTTATTCGGTCCTAGGCAGTTTGTTCATTATCGGCGGGATTCTGATCGTGAATCTGCCCGAGCTCCGGACACGTTTCATGTCGCGCCGCATGGCATCAAGCTCAGGATAAAGCGTGGCATGGTTCCTCGAATGAATGGACAAATGGAAACGGCTGCGACCCGTAATTCTCGTTACGTGTCGCAGCCGTTATGCTATGTGATGCTATTGTTATGTTACGATTCCTAATCCACTTTGGCACGATAAGCATCCGCGGTCAGCAGTTTGCCTAGTGCTTCGGCCAGATCACCTTCCACCTCTACCTCCATAATCCATCCGCCTTCGTACGGCTCTCCGTTCACAAGCTCAGGCTGGTCTTCCAAGGAGGTATTCACTTTCGTAATGGTTCCGGAAACAGGGGAATACAGCTCCGAAACGGTTTTGACCGACTCAATGGTGCCAATGCTATCGCCTACGGAAACCGCAGCGCCCGTCTCGGGAAGCTCTACGAATACGATATCGCCCAGCTGGCACTGCGCATGATCGGAAATACCGACGCGCACCACATTTCCATCAACCCTCAATGCCCATTCATGATCGTCGCTGTACACCAAATTCTCTCTGATTTCGCTCATTTTCGAATACTCCTCTTTTCTTAAAAAATGAAATTAAGGTGAATGAAAAAAAGGACGCGAAAAAAGGCTTTCGCCTTCTCTCTGTCCTCGGTACCTGAGAGTTTGTGATCGGCCGCCTCTTAACGGTTCGATCTTTCCCCTTGGGTGGCTTGCGCACTCTCCAGAGCTGCGTCGGATGGCGGTTCGTTTACCTGAGAGATTACTCGTCAGCCCGGCAGGCATAACGGTTTGCTCCTTCGGTGCCGCACGGGTTATCTCCAACTCGTTAGCGGTCTCTCCCATCCATCGTCATTCGCATATTCGGTTGGCTTATTCTCCCACAGAATAAAACAGGGACGAGTCGATGTCAAGATTTCTAACAAAAATTTTAAACATGATCCTATTTTTGATGAAATAAAGGTTGACACTTTATGGAGAGACACGTTTATAATAATCACAAGAACGTAGGAAGATGACAACTCAATATGTTTCACGCGGATGATGGTATTGGGAGAGATTACCGACAGACTGACAGGTAGCGCCGAAGGAGTAAGCCGGATCACGGTGAATCTCTCAGGCAAAAGGACCTTTACCGGACGCACCTCTGGAGAGAATTCTGAATAAGGAATCACCCACGGGGAAACTCACACACGCTTGACACAATACTAACATGACATGTGGGGTAACTCTCAGGTACAAAGGACAGAGCAGAAGGATTACGCAACGAGCGGGCTTTTTGGGCACGGCTTGTTATCCTTCTGTCTGTCCTTTTTTGGTGTTTCCCGATTGACCATGCCAATTAAAGAGGTGAAGAGATGAGTTCATTACAACGTACACCGCTTTACCCGCTTTATTCCGATTTTCCTTCTACTCGCTGCATCGATTTCGGCGGCTGGGAATTGCCCGTGCAATTTTCCGGCATCGTGCAAGAACATGAAGCCGTGCGCAAGCACGCCGGCCTGTTCGACGTCTCCCACATGGGTGAATTTATGATCAGCGGACAAGACGCCCAAGCTTTCATCCAGAACATGACCACGAATGACGTCACCCGAATTTCGGTCGGTCAGGCCCAGTATACGCTAATGTGTGATGACAACGGCGGTACGGTCGATGACCTGCTTGTGTATAAACTGTCGTCGGATCGATTCATGCTGGTTGTGAACGCATCCAACATCGATAAGGATCTTCAGTGGCTTCATGAACACGTCACAGGTGATGTCGCCATCCGGAACGTATCCGCGGAGACGGCACTGATTGCACTCCAAGGACCTGCCGCCGAGAACATCTTGTCGAAGGCAACCTCGGAGACGCTCGGCGATCTCCCCTCCTTCCATTTTATCCAGAACGCGCAAGTATGCGGCCATGCCGCCTTGCTTTCACGGACCGGTTATACCGGTGAAGACGGCTTTGAAATCTATTGCTCCGCCGGGGATGCGCCGGATATCTGGAGAGGCCTGTTAACCACAGGGGAAGACCATGGACTCATTCCGGCCGGACTTGGTGCACGCGATACGCTCCGCTTCGAGGCGAAACTGCCATTGTACGGGCAGGAGCTTTCGAGCACGATCTCACCTCTTGAAGCCAGCCTCGGTTATTTCGTGAAGCTGGACAGCGGCGATTTCATCGGACGGGAAGCGCTTCAGCAGCAGAAACAAGACGGTGTGCGGCGTAAGCTGGTTGGCATTGAGCTGATTGATCGCGGTATCCCGCGGTCCCATTACCCTGTATTCAACGGCAATGGTGAACCGATCGGTGAAGTGACCAGCGGTACTCAATCTCCCTCGCTCAAGCGAAATCTTGGATTGGCTTTGATCGAAACCCCTTATGCAAGCTTGGATTCCGAGGTATGGGTCGAGATTCGCGGTAAGAAATTAAAAGCCAAAGTGGTTAAGACACCATTCTATAAAAGAGGAGCTGCCTTATCATGAAGCATCGTTACTTGCCAATGACAGATCAAGATCAGGCCGACATGCTTGCCGCCGTCGGAGCAGAGACCATCGAAGACCTGTTTGCCGATATCCCTAAATCCGTCCGATACAACGGCGTCCTCCCGATGTCGAAACGGCTGGGTGAGCCGGAGCTGCTGAAGCATACGCGCCGCTTGGCGGACCGCAATGCCGATTTCGACCGGTATACCAGCTTTCTCGGAGCCGGATTGTATGACCACCACATTCCCGTCGTCCTCAATCATGTGATTTCCCGTTCCGAATTTTATACGGCTTACACGCCCTACCAACCGGAGATCAGCCAAGGCGAGCTGCAAGCGATCTTTGAATTTCAATCTTATATCTGCGAATTGACCGGCATGAAAGTAGCCAATGCCAGCATGTATGACGGTTCCACGGCACTGGCTGAAGCAGCGGCGCTTGCCAGCGGGGCAACTAAACGAAAGAAAATCGTTATTTCCCGAGCCGTTCACCCGGAAGCCCGCGAGATCGTTCTGACTTCGGCCCACGGCCTCGATCTGGAAGTCGTTGAAGTCGGCATCGTTAACGGCGTTACCGACCCGGATGCGCTCGCCGCTGCCGTTACGGATGACACGGCAGCCGTGCTTCTGCAATCGCCGAACTTCTTCGGCTGCATTGAGGACGTGAGATCGATCGAGCCCTTGGTTCATGATCAAAAAGCATTGCTCGTGCTGAGCGTAAACCCGCTGTCGCTTGGGCTGCTCGAATCCCCTGGCGTGCTTGGGGCCGACATCGTTGTCGGTGATGCCCAGCCGCTCGGCATTCCCGCCTCCCTCGGCGGGCCGACCTGCGGATTCTTTGCGGTATCCGAGCCGCTGATGCGCCGCATTCCCGGCCGGATCGTGGGTCAAACCGTCGATAAGGACGGCAAACGCGGCTTTGTGCTGACGCTGCAGGCAAGGGAACAGCATATTCGCCGGGAAAAAGCAACGTCGAACATCTGCTCGAACCAGGCGCTGCTCGCGCTGTGTGCCTCCGTTTATATGTCTACGATGGGTAAAGCCGGCATGCAGGAGGCAGCGCTTCTGAACGTGCGCAAATCCCATTACGCTGCCGACCTTGTCGCCAAGGGCTCCTTGTCCCTCCCATTCAGCTCTCCGTTCTTCAATGAATTCGTAGTGAAGCTGCCGGATGGAACCAACGTGAAGGAGATCAACTCGAAGCTGCTGGAGGCCGGTTATATCGGCGGTTATGATCTTGGCTCTACGTACCCTGAGCTTCATGGATGCATGCTGATCGCCGTGACCGAACGGCGGACGAAGGAAGAAATCGACCAGTTTATTGGTGAATTGGAGGCGATTGTATGAAACCGGAAAAAGCCTTGATATTTGAACTCAGCAAGCCCGGCCGCGTCGCCTATTCCCTGCCCGAATGCGACGTACCGGAAACCGACGCCGCTTCATTCATACCGGAGAGCCTGCTGCGCAGCAAACCGGCCGAACTGCCGGAGGTATACGAAGTGGATGTCATCCGTCATTATACCGAGCTGTCGCGACGGAATTTCGGCATCGATAACGGTTTCTATCCGCTCGGGTCATGCACGATGAAATACAACCCGAAGATCAACGAGGACGTTGCCCGTTTTGCCGGTTTTGCCAAGATTCATCCGTACCAGCCTGAGGAAAGCATTCAGGGCGCACTGGAGCTGCTGTTTACTCTGCAGAACGACCTGGCGGCATTGACCGGCATGGATCAAGTAACGCTGCAGCCGGCTGCGGGTGCCCATGGCGAATGGACGGGGCTGATGCTGATTCGCGCCTACCATGAGAGCCGCGGCGAGAAACGCACCAAGGTCATCGTACCCGACTCCTCTCACGGCACGAACCCGGCCAGCGCAACGGTAGCCGGTTACGACACGATCACGATTAAATCCAATGAGCGGGGCATGGTGGATCTGGATGCCCTCCGCGCCGTCGTTGGTGAGGATACGGCGGCCCTGATGCTGACGAACCCGAGCACGCTTGGCCTGTTTGAGGAGCAGATCGTGGAAATTGCGGAAATCGTGCACGACGCCGGCGGTCTGCTGTACTACGACGGAGCCAATTCCAACGCCATCATGGGAATTACCCGACCAGGCGACATGGGCTTTGACGTGGTCCATCTCAACCTGCACAAAACGATGAGCACACCCCATGGCGGAGGCGGTCCCGGCGCAGGCCCTGTCGGCGTGAAAAGCCTGCTGATCCCGTTCCTGCCGAAACCGATCGTGTCCAAGCGCGATGACGGCACCTTCTATTGGGATTACGACCGTCCCCAGTCGATCGGCCGCGTGAAGGCGTTCTATGGCAACTTCGGCATCTTGGTTCGTGCCTATGCGTATATTCGCACCTATGGACCGGAAGGACTTCGCCGCGTGTCCGAGCTCGCCGTGCTGAATGCCAACTACATGATGCATCGTCTGGCTCCTTATTACGAAGTAGCCTACCCGGGCTTATGCAAGCACGAATTCGTGCTGTCCGGCAGAAAGCTGAAGGAGTACGGTGTGCGAACCCTGGACGTTGCCAAGCGGCTGCTCGATTTCGGATATCATCCGCCAACCATCTATTTTCCGCTTAACGTGGAGGAATGCATTATGATCGAGCCGACCGAAACGGAGAGCAAAGAAACGCTGGACGGTTTCATCGACACGATGATCCAGATCGCAAAAGAAGCCGAATCTACGCCGGACGTTGTCATTAACGCCCCTTACACCACGGTTGTGAAGCGACTCGACGAAACGACGGCCGCGCGCAAGCCGGTATTAAACTGCACCTGCGGGTAGCGCAGGAGTTGATCCGTTATAATCGCTTAACAGCTATCGACATGCTTTCCCAGTAGGCAGACCGCATACAGCGGCTGTTTTCTTGCAAGCTAAAGATGTGGTACGTCTCTGAAATTCATGCTCTCTAATCTCTTAAGAAAAGGTGTCCCTCACCGTAGTAGCGGCTGTAGGGACACCCTTTTTATGTTGCATAATATTAGCTTAATACATCCGTTGGATCTCAGACACAGCAGCAGCCCACTTGCCCTCATATGATGCTCTGACACCCTAGGGACTTGCGCTGGCCCTGTGCATCTATCTCAATAAACCTACTGTCATTCCTGGTACTACCCATGCCAACGATTCAGCATCGCTCAATGGCTCATAATTTGGACCATATCAATTCTCCGCTAACGGCATCAATAAATTCCAAAAGATACTCTGATACGCTTACTCCTGTTTTTGCTCGTCTCTTATACACGGGATCATAGATTAACCGGTAGTGGGCCGTGCCGTCGTCACCATCCATATACCACCTGAGCGACACATCCAGCTGTTCCGCATATCGTGCGAGCGCCGATGACGCAGAAACCGCAGCCTTAAACCCGCAAGCCTCCAGCTCACGGATTTTCTCATAAGACACACTGCGGTACAAAAGCACTTCTCCCGTAATCGTGCTTACGCAAATATTTACACGCTCCAGACGTACCCGGTATTGATCGATATATAGCGGCAAGTGGAAGAATTCCCGATCCCGCGGCTCAGCTTCGCCCTCATCCCCCTCTTGCTCACTGTCCGTTATCCCGGCCTCCAAATCCCATTTCACTTCCAACCGCAAATACTTGGCGTATGACGGAAAAAATCTTCGCAAGAATAGCTCTGCTCGTTCCCAGCATTGCTCTCGAGTAAGCACCGCCTCTCCACCGGAGCTTTCCGGTTTATAATGGTACGCCTCTAAGCTGCCAGTGGCCTTATCTATATGTATCATGTAAGCTGCCTGAAGATTGCGAAGCGTTTTTCCCCACCGCCGTTCAAAATATCGGTCCACCGATAACGGATCGGTCGCCGATTGATCCGCTTCATCCTGGTTCATATCGCTTTTGTCAAAGTACAATAAAATCAGGTTTTGATCGTCCCCCCTAGGCTTATCCAGAACATACCGCTCCGTATCAATGCCCAGCTGGGCCTCCCAGAACGGAATTAAATCTGAATCTTCATCTGAGCTTGAATGTTCGGTTCCGGTCCTTGATGGGAGAACAGGCTTAACGGGATAGACGTTATCTAAATTACCGGGATCCGCAGGCGTGATTGGAACAGTCGGCGGCAGCAAATCATGCTGCAGGTTATGTAAGGGTTCACCCGTAACGGCATCGATCTTACGACGCCCCTGAATCGGTTCATAAACCAGCCGATGCTGATCTTCTTCCCCCTCCATGTCATATATAGAGGGATACAGTGTGGTTATGATGGGCTGCATCTCCATATCTTGAAGGATCCTTTGCTTCGCAGCCTCCGCACTAACGAGCCTGTCCGGCCAAACCGGCAGCTCCATTCCCGGGAATTCTTCCGCCTTGTAAAGCACGATATTGAAATCGGCGTCAAGGCGGATCTCACAACCGGAGCGCGGCAGCGGCAATCCGCCGGTTTCTGCCCTAAACTCAATCTCAACATAGTTTCGTTTGATCTCTGATCGAATCCAGGTAAGCGCTGCATAATTCGGATGATGCCGGATCATGAAGGTTTTAGCTATGTCCGCTGCCTGCTCTGTGGTGCGTCCTGCCTCTATCGCGCTTCCCCATATTGTGTCATCACGTTCTTGATCGATTTGAAGCCTCATCAGCTGACCGGTCTCCAGGCTTAATGAAACCTCAATTCGGCTGTTCTCGGAATGAGGGTCCTCCCAAATAAACGTTCTCTCTTTTTCATCGAACCCCTTAGGGGTGTTATCCTCCATAACAAGTTCATAATGCTCAGGTATGAAGGTGATCGTTCCTGCAGCTGCCCGGAGTGCCTGGACATCCATGGTCATATACCGCTTCGCCTCCTTTTCCTTCTCTATTAGAAAGCTCTATTTTATGATATAAAGTATATAATTATATACGGCTTACTTCTACCAAGCTGACAATTTACGAAAGATGCGGTGATCGAATGAGTAACCCGACACATGGCCTGGATGTTAACCGGTATCTTGACCGTATTGGATATACGGGCCCGATTGTGAACAGCGCTTATATGCTCGCCAGACTGCAGGAGCAGCATGTGCATACCGTCCCCTATGAAAATCTCGATATCCTTGACCGAATTCCGCTTTCCCTGGATGTTCCCCATCTCTACGATAAAATCGTCACCCGCCATCGCGGCGGCTACTGCTTCGAGCTCAATGCGTTGTTTGGCTGGCTGCTGCAGGAACTGGGCTTTCAGGTCACTCATTACTTCGGTCGCTTCTGGCGGGATGAGACCGATACGCCTGCTAAGCGGCGGCACCATATCCTGCAGGTGGATATCGAAGAGCAGCGATATATTGCCGACGTCGGAGTGGGTGGCGCCGGACCTCGCCACCCTTTGGAGCTGGTAGATGGCCTGGAGCAAACCCAGGGGAACGAAACCTATCGGCTGGTTCAGACCGAGGCTTATGGCTGGATGCTCGAGGAGTGGAAAAAAGATGCCTGGGATCCGGTCTTCTCTTTTACGGAAGAACCTAACTTACCGAAAGATTTCATCACCACCTCCTTCTGGTGCGAGCATGCCCCCGATTCGCCGTTTAATAAAACGGCCCGGGTATCCATACGTACCGCTGAAGGCAGAAACACCGTGGATGACGACGAGTTCAGAATCTACAAGTCCGGCGGCGTCCACACCTTTAAACCGGGAAATCCACAGGAATATGCCGAAGCGCTTCATACTTATTTCGGTATCCCTATCGATAAATAACAATAAACCGGGCTTCCCTAGCAGGGAGCCCGGTTTTTACGATTAATATTCAATTTTGCGCTCCGCAGAGCTCCACGCTTGGAATGGCAGCAAATAATCCGCTGTCCGAACCTGCTTCATGGGGATGGAACGCTGATCCATCGGCATGGCGATTTCATCGTATATGAAATGATCATCAAACCCGATCTCGGCCGCATCCTGCTTCGTGCTTGCATAATAAACGGCATCGGGCCTTGACCAGTAGATAGCCCCCAGACACATCGGACAGGGTTCGCAGCTGGTATAGATCGTGCAACCTTTCAATTGAAAATCCTCTAAATGCAGGCAGGCTTCCCGTATGGCTTGCACCTCGGCATGAGCGGTAGGGTCGTTCAGCGCAGTAACCAAATTCCGGCCCCTGCCGATCACTTGACCATCCTTAACCACAATCGCCCCAAAAGGACCTCCTTCCACGTGCTGAACGTTTCGATGGGCTTCTGCAATCGCCTGATGCATCCAGTACTCATGATTATGATCACTCATTATGTACAGCTCCCTTCCCATGTTCATCCCGATCCCGGCGTGCGTAATCAAACCATCCTGATCAACCGGGCGGCTAACTCTCATCATAGCATATCTTCTTACGATCTCCTTCATTTTCCAATCTTTTCACTAAAATGGATTGACGAACTGTATACAAACGTATACAATCACGAGTAATGGTATACAAACGTATACATTTGATGTTGAAGGAGGTTGGTTACATGCGACAAGAGGAACCAAATACGCCGGGCCAGAGTCGGTCGGAGCATCGCGACCGGGACAGCGACCGGGACAGCGACCGGGGCAGTCACCGGCACGGCGGACGGCACGGAAGACGGCGCGAGGAAGGTCATGGCGGCAGGGAAGGCGGGAAGATGGCGCAAACGTTCCGCCGGGGGCGTGCGCTCTCTTTCCTGGACAACCTGGTTGTGAAGCGGGAGACCCTGAAGAAACAGGTCAATGATCCGGACCTGCAAGCCATTCGGGACGTGGTCAGCGGAGAGCTGAAAGCGGTGGACCAGATCATTCAGGAGTACATTCAGGCTTTTGAATTGTATGATACGAGGCAGTCTCAGGACGGCCAGCAATAATGGCCCAGGCCATTCATAAACCAATAACCATGACAGAGGTAGGACTTGGAGCGTGATGATTTTTGATTAGAAAGTTTTTTTCATACTATCGGCCCTATAAGGGACTGTTTGTTCTGGATTTTACGTGCGCCGTCATTGCGGGACTGCTGGAGCTTGCTTTCCCGCTTGCCGTCAGCAAATTCATCGACGAGCTGCTGCCGAGCCAGGATTGGCCGCTTATCCTGATTGCCTGCATCGTCCTGCTGTCCATCTATGCGCTAAATACCGCGCTGCAGTATATCGTGACGTATTGGGGACATATGCTCGGCATCAACATCGAGACGGACATGCGGGAGAAAATGTTCTCCCACATACAGAAGTTATCCTTCCGCTTTTTTGATAACAACAAAACCGGCCACCTGATGGGCCGTATCACGAACGATCTTAACGACGTCGGCGAAGTGGCCCACCATGGCCCGGAAGACGTGTTCATCGCCGTCATGACGCTGCTCGGTTCCTTCTCCTTGATGGCCTACATCAACCTGGAGCTTGCGCTGCTGACCTTTATCATCGTGCCGCTGATGGCATGGCTGATCATCAAGTTCGGCGGCAGAATGACCACGACTTATCGTCAATTGTTCCGAAACGTGGGGAATTTCAATGCCCGCATCGAAGACAATGTCGGCGGCATCCGCGTGGTTCAATCGTTTGCGAACGAAGAGCATGAGAATAAGCTGTTTCAGGAAGAGAACAAGCAGTTCCGCGCCACCAAGCTGCTGGCTTATAAAACGATGGCAAAAAGCACGTCCGTCAGCTATATGCTGATGCGTTTGATCACGGTCTTCGTGATGATCTGCGGCGCATGGTTCTTCATTCAAGGCAAAATCGAGATGGGCGAATTCATGGCATTCCTGCTGCTCTCCAACATCTTCTTCCGTCCGATCGAGAAGATCAACGCGGTCATTGAGAGTTATCCCAAAGGCATTGCCGGCTTTAAACGCTACCTGGAAATCATGGATACCGAGCCGGAGATCGCCGATGTGCCTGATGCCGTATCCCTTTCATCGGTACGGGGAGATATCCGCTTCGAAGGCGTAACCTTCGGGTACGAGCCTTCCCGAACGATACTGAATAACATTTCCCTTGCGATCCGTGCCGGAGAAACGGTTGCGTTCGTCGGGCCGTCCGGTGCTGGAAAGACCACGATCTGCAGCCTTCTCCCCCGTTTCTATGACGTGGATCAGGGTGCGATCACGGTGGACGGGATCGACATCCGGAATATCAAATTGCAAAACCTGCGCAAGCATATCGGTATCGTGCAGCAGGATGTGTTCCTGTTCTCCGGCACGATCCGGGACAATATCGCCTACGGCGACTTGAATGCAACCGACCATCAAATCTGGGAAGCCGCACGGCGCGCTTCGCTGGATGAACTGATCCGAAGCCTGCCGGACGGCATGGAGACGGTCATCGGAGAACGCGGGGTTAAGCTGTCCGGCGGCCAGAAGCAGCGTCTGTCCATTGCGAGAATGTTCTTGAAGAATCCGCCGATCTTGATTCTGGACGAAGCCACCTCGGCACTGGACACGGAGACGGAAGCGCAAATCCAGAAGTCCTTGGCCGAGCTGTCCGTCGGCAGAACAACGCTAGTGATCGCTCACCGACTGACCACCATTCAGAGCGCGGACCGAATTATCGTCGTCAATTCGGAAGGCATTGCCGAGCAGGGTACGCATCAGGAATTGATTCACTCCGGCGGTGCGTACAGCAGGCTTCACCAAGTTCACTAATGAAGCCGATGAATGGTTTGGTTGTGGATGAAGATTCACCTGCAAGAAATGAACATCCCGCATTAATACTGAAAAGGATGGCTCCCAGCGAAAGGGAGTCATCCTTTTTTTTGCCGCACACCTATAAGAAGCATCCTGCTGATCTTGAGCAATCAGAAAAGTGTTGATAAAATCCTTGCAAATTGTCCATGGATAAGAAAGTTGTTGCAGGGAAACATTAATGGCGTACTACAAAGACCATCGTTACAGGAGGGTTTTATGTTTTATATCTACAGTGTCGGTTTGCTCTTCGGCGGACTGTCGATCATCAATCTGGTCTTCTCGTACCAAACCAAGCATATTCAGCATCTGTTCTGGCCTACCCTGCAGTTTCAGTTATGGATGCTTCCGCTCTTTGTCATTGCCAATATGTGCATCGGGTACGGGATCCGCTTTGGTTACAAAGCCACCGATCAGCTGGGGTACACGTTGATCTTCTCCAAATGTCTGGAGATCCTGATATCGTTGGGTGTGGCTTACTTGTTCCTGAAGGAGGTACCCACCTGGAAAAACTGGGCGGGGATCGCCATTATTGCGCTCGGGATATTTCTGGTGAAGCAGAAATGAGCGCCTCTGGCGCACGGATGCCTGTTTTGCCTAAATTCATTCTTCGTTAACATCCTTCGGACGATCGGTACCATGGTTATCGCTGTCTCTTCCCCATCCAGCCTTGTTCGAAGGCATAGCGGGTCAGCTGTACCCGATTTTCCAAATGCAGCTTTTGCAAAATGTTCTTCAAATGGTTCTTGACCGTATTCTCGGAAATGCAAAGGTCGCTCGAAATATCGCGGTTAGACAATCCCTCGGCGACGAGTCCCAGAATTTCCTTTTCCCGCGCCGTTAAGGGACTTTTGCTCGGGTCCGGCTTGTCGTATTGCGAAAATTCCTTCAGGATTCGGAACGCGAGTTCCCTGCTCACCGGTGCTTCGTCCACCGCAATGGCTTTCAGGTACTCGTGCCACGATTCGGGATTCAAGTTCTTTAACAAATACCCCTGGGCCCCGCGCTTCAGGGCATCAAACAAATGGGCGATGTCGTCGGACACCGTGACCATAACGATTTTAACGTAAGGGAATTTGTCCTTCACCCGCTTGGTCGCTTCCAAGCCGCCCATGCCGGGCATCTGAATATCCATCAGGATGATATCGGGCATCCATATTTCGGTCAGTTCCAGCGCATCCTCACCGCTTTGCCCTTCGGCCACGACCTCAAAGGTCGGATCGCTGCTCAAAATGGTGCGAATTCCTTCTCTTGCCAGATCGCTGTCATCGATGATTAACACGCGAAAAGGTTGATTGTTCATGCCATGCTCTCCTTCCGAATGTTGATAATCGTCTGGTTGTGCTGCCTTTCCATCTTGAACTTCCAGCCCATGGCCTCGGCCCGATCCTTCATGATTTTGATTCCATACCGGTTGCTGCCGAGCGGCTTGTCCAGATCAAAGCCTTTTCCATCGTCGGTGACAGTGCAATGCCAGCCCGAATCCGTTGTATTTGCCGTAATCTTGACGTGTTTTGCCTCCGCGTGCTTATGGATATTCAATAAGGATTCCCTGATCGAAGCCAGCAGCTCCACTTTTTCTTTGGCTGACAGCATGGCGTCCGGAATTCCCCACTTGATGTCGAAATGCAGGTCTGTCTCCTGCTTGATTTCCTCGATCAGGCTGCTCATGCTGTGCATCCACGGAATAGCTTGCGGATCTGCCGGGTAGCGGAGATTCGCAATAGCCTCTCTTACGTAGGTGTTGGTACGATGAACGCTTTCCTTGATTTCCTGATACGGAATGTCTCCCGTACGACCTGACTTCTCGATTCGGTCGATCTGGGCGTTCAGCAGGAACAAGGATTGGGCGATTCCGTCATGGAGCTCCCGGCCGATCTTCTCCCGTTCATGCATGGCTGCTTGCAATGCCCTCGATCGGTTCAACTCCTCTTGATTCCGTTCAATCAACGAAAATAACTGGGTAAGAAACAGTATGGAAACCAAAAACACGATGACAGGCGCCAGCAGATTGCCAAGATCCATCGATATATAAGGCAGCAGGAACTCATGGCGAACATATTCCCATATGCCAATCGTCAAGGTTGGAATGATGAGTATCAACCATTTCATTTGTTTATAAGACATACCCTGCCTCCTATTTCAATATAAAAGTAATGAAGTGAACCCGCCTTTCTTCCTACCATGTTACCATTGGTTATCCCTACATTGTAACCAAAATCGTTCATGAGCGGAATGACTCAATAGAGCTACGAATAATCGCCGGATTCTCTCGTGCTGTAATAACCTATTTACAATTCAAGTGCTAATCGCTTATAAAGAGTAAAAGATATCCATTCATTCCATTTCCGATGAAGGGGGCTGCAGTTGGATGACGCAAAAAATTGCAGTGATCATTGTACACGGATTGGGAACACAAAAGAAAAGTTATGCGGATAAATTCATGAAAAACTTGAGGGACACCTTCTCCCGGACCTCCGGCATCCCGCATGAGCAGTTGGCCATGGAGGCCGTGCATTGGGCCGATGTTTTTGCGGCACGCGAGGATGAATTAATCGGCAGCAGCATTAAACCTTACCGTTTACGTTATCAGCACCTCCGGCAGTACGTAATCAACCATCTGGCGGATGCCGTGGCTTATCAGCCCGTGGAATCCGAAGATCAGAACTACGAGGCCATTCATCGTACGATCAGCGAGGCGCTGCACCGCCTTGCCCTGTCAGCCGGCCCCCATGCTCCGTTATGCGTGATCTCCCATAGCTTGGGGTCCGTGATCGCCAGCAATTTTTTCTACGATCTGCAATTTTCCTCCCGCGGGCATCGTCTGGTCGTTAATCCCGAAGCACCGCTGGAGCGCGGAGAGCTTCTGACCTTGTTCTATACGCTGGGAACCACCTTGCCGCTGTGGAGCATCCGTTATCGTGACTTTGACAAGCCGATCGAGGTTCCTTCAGCACAGTTGCAGCTCTATTATCAACATCTACTGGGTGAATGGGTCAATTTCTATGATAAAGACGATATCCTTGCTTCCCCCCTCAAAAGCATTAACGAAGAGTATGACCGCACGGTACGCCAAGACATATCCGTTAACGTGGGAAACTGGTTGACAAGCTGGAATCCGTTGTCGCACAGCGGATATTTCTACAGCAAACCGATTCTCGAATATATCGCTTCGCAATTGGAAGCAACCTGGCGAAGCATGAATCAGGTTAAATAAGCAATGCCGCAAAGACATAGGATCTTTGCGGCATTGCTCCTTTATGATGATCCGATTCTAGAATGAACATAAGCACCGATTCCAACGTTGATCGAAGATTGCAGCATGTTTTTCACTTTTTCAGCAAAAAAAGCTGCTGCTATATCAGATGGTTAGATTCATCACCCATTGCTCTCCGATCGGCCCCATCCTTCTTCTGCCTGTATCTTTGAAACCAACACTAGCATACAGCTGCTGAGCCGGAACATTCTTATGATTCACGACCAGCACCACCTCATTGCATGAAGGAAATTCTCTCCTAATAAATGCTGGCAGCGCAAGCATTCCTCGTTTGGCGTAACCTTTACGCTGCTGTCGACGATCAATGGATAAAGCGGTCAGCAGCATCGCATGAGAATGATTTGTATACTCTTTGACGCGCTCCGTAGCGTGCAGGACAAAGAAACCGACAGGATGACCATCAGCTAAAATGACGATGGGGAACTGACCTTCGCCTAGGTTTAAAACTTCTTTCGGATGAGAGGTGAATTGGACTTGGTCATCCGGAAGCTCGAATTCTTTCAAGACGGGCTGATGTTCTGCCGTGCGGACAACAAGCTGAATTTCTGCGTTTGGCATGGGTCCTCACTCCTCTGTCTAAGGTGACGTTGATTTATTCAAGTCTTCTTCGCGTTGAAAATTGGTTCCCGCCCAATTATCCAGTTTCTCCGCCGTACCATAGCTGTCGGAAGCTTTCGCTGGAAGCCAGCAGCTGCTCCGCCGTGCCCTCGGCCTCAATCTCACCGCCGTTCAACACGATGATATGGTCAGCATGGTTAAGTGCGGCTTTCCGATGCGATACCACAAGACAAGTCGCACCTCCGCGCTCGCTGAACAGCCTCTCCCATAACTTGCGCTCCGTCTCAACGTCTAATGCGCTGGATAAATCGTCGAATACGTAGAGTTCCGCATCCCGAACCAACATTCTTGCCGCGGCTGTCCGCTGTGCTTGACCGCCGGACAGCTTGACTCCGCGCGGACCCACCATCGTCTCCAGCCCATTTTGCAGATGCTTGATATCTTCTTCCATTACGGCCGCATGAAGCGCGCGTTCCAGACTGCCCGGCTGCTCGGATATACCCAACAGAATATTGTTGCGCAGTTTGTCGCTGTACAGCCTTGGGATCTGTGCAGTATAAGCACTTTGCGGCGGGATGAAGAAATCAGCCGGCTCCGTTACCCTTTCGCCGTTCCATCGGATTTCACCTTTTTCGGCTGGCAGCAAGCCCAGCAATGTGCGAACCAGCGTCGTTTTTCCGCTGCCTATCATCCCCGTAACGACGGTAAAGGTGCCGCGCGAGAGCGTCAGACTGATATTCGAAATGCCCCTTCCGGTTTCGGGATACTGGTACGACAACCCTTGCGCTTCCAGCAGCGAGAGCGGAGGTGCCTCGATATATGCCGTTTCCATCCCGTCTTCGACCGGAGCGCCGGCAGCGCGATTGGAAGCCCCATGCGCTTGCCCATTTCCTGCGGCATGATAACCCGATTTCTCTTCATGGGCTCGCTTGCTCTTAACCTTGCCGATACCAATGTAATGGGCTGCGGTAAGCAGCGAAGCCGGTGCTCCTTGCAGCATGGATTTGATGCGCTGAAAGCTGACGCCCATCTGCTTGTAATACGTCATGAAATTGCCTACGTTCGATATGAGCTGGGTAACAAATGTTAAATAATATACAAAGAGGGACAAATCCCCGACGGTAAAATCGCCGTTTCGCATCTTAAGGCTTGCGAGCACGAGGATCAGCCCGGTACCGAGATTAACGGAGTTCGTGAATACGGAGGACAACGTTTCCGTCAGAAGTTTATCCTTCACCATGGATTGGCGCCGTTTCTCGCTCAGACTTACGAACCGCTCCACCACGCGTTTCTCCGCCCCTGCGACCTGGATGGCCTGCACGTTGGCAAACATTTCGCTAATCGCCCCGGTTACCTTGGCGGTCGATTCCCGGCTTGCCGCCCTGTACTTCTGGATGCGCGCGGTTGCGATTTGGGCTGCGGTCACCACCAGAATCAAAGGTACGAACACGAGAATCGTTAGCTGCAGATCGATGGATATGAGAATCCAGCTGGCGACAAAAACGAAACCGACAAGCCCTAATGTATCTACTGACCAGCTCGTCGCTTCTTCAGCCTGATCCACGTCATCCCGGAAATTGCTGATGGCTTCTCCGGGCGAGCACGGGATGGCTCGCGCTCCGGGCTCCTTCATGACATGCGACAGCATATTGCGGCGGAGCAAGGTGCTGATGCGGAAGCGGAAATGCACGTCGGTCATGAAGCCGCCGAAGATCAGCGCAATCCGTGCCAAGGCAGCGCCGATAAGCAGCACCGCAATCGCCCACACGCCGTAAGGAAAAGAATAAGTGCCTTCCAAATGGTCAAAGAAGGCCTTGGTTAAGAGTCCGGGAACCAGCGGTGCCATATGGATAAGGGACCACGCGAACAGGTTGATGAGATACAACCCCGGCCGGTACATAATCAACCGCCAGAAAAAATGCCTAGTTTTCATGCCAGCACCTCCTCCATTCCAACGGCAAGCATGCGGCTGAACCGCGATTGCGGATCTGAGGCCAGCTCTTCCCTGCGGCCGCTTTCGAGCATTCTTCCGTTCTCCAGTATAAGAATCCGGTCGGCGCGCTGAACCGTAGCCAGACGATGGGCAATAATAATGCAGGTCTTCTCCTGCAGCAGACGCGAAATGGCTGCTTCAATCCGGTATTCCGTTAACGGATCTAGACGAGACGATGCCTCATCAAGAATGACAAGACCGGGATCTGTCAAAAATACGCGTGCAAACGCCAGCAGCTGGGCCTCGCCCGCTGACAGGCTTCCGCCCCCAGAAGCCAGATTGGTATCCAGCCCTTCGGGAAGCGAGCCATACCAATCCCCTAGTCCAAGCTCTTCTAACACGGATATAATGCGGGCATCGGCTATGCCTTCATCAAACAAGGTCAGATTATCACGGACGGTTCCCTCAAGAATCTCAATATTCTGCGTGACCATGGCGACCTTCCGCCTTAGTTCATGGAGCTTGCAGCCCCGAATATCGGTTCCCGCCAGCTCGATGCTTCCCTCCTGTGGATCATAAAAGCGAAGCAGCAGGCGGGCGATCGTCGTTTTGCCGCTGCCCGTACGGCCGAGCAGCCCAAGAGTCTGGCCCGGCTCAAGGCGCAGCTGCAGATTTTCAAGCGTAGCCTGCCCGCCCTCTTCGTAAGCGAAGTTAAGGTTCCGGAATTCCACCGACAATGGACCTGAAGGAAGCGGCGCGCCAGGGCCGTCTTTGATCCGGGGCTCGGTTGCCAGCAGGTCGCGGACCCGCATCAAGCTGGCATCCGCTTTTTGCAAATCCTCCAATTGGGTACGAATCTTCTCAATAGGCTTGGCCAGCAGCTCCGTATAATAAAACACGAGATAGATGGAGCCGATCGTCAAGCCGCCCTGTCCGTTCTTCCACAGTATGGCGCACACGATAAAAGCGGCTGCATTGCCAAGCGCAAACACCAAAATCGTGGTGCTCCACATCAAGAAAAATCCGATGAACGCACGAACGCGAACCGGCAGCATCCGCCTGGCCATCTCATAAAATCGGTTCATGACATATCCGGCCGCCCCGTTGGCACGCGTATCTTCGGTTCCTTCAAGGTGCTCGCCGATGAATCCGTAGAAATCCGCATTCAGCTCGCGCCACCGCTTCCAGACCGGTATCGCAAATCGACGGATATGTTGAATGACGTAAATGCTGCCGACCACAAACACCGTCATGACAAATCCGATCCAAAAGTTCTCCCGATACAGCAAAGCCAGAATCCCGAGCATGAGGATCAGATTGCCGAACAGATGGATAATGAAACTGGAGAAAAAATTGGCGAGCGCATTCACATCGCCATCCACCCGTTCAATTAGAGATCCGGAGGTTTGGGTTTTGTGAAAGCTCATGTCCAGCGACAGGCAGTGCTCCGCCAACTCGGCACGAAGCTTGTTGGTGGTCGTCCAGCCCAGGTTCTCGCTATAATAAGCAGCCGCTATGGAAACGCCTTGTTGAAGCAATGAAAAGAGAATAAAAAATCCTGCCGCATAATAAAGGGTGGTCAGGCTTCCCTCTCCTTGAGCCGTATCGATGAAATACCGGATGATCTGCGGATTTATCAATTGGAGCCCAATGGAAAATAACAGCAGCACCGTCAGGGCTGCCAGAAGCTTCTTATGCGGGAGTACATACCTGACGAGCATCTTCCGATACATGCCAATCCCCGTGGTCCTTCGCTTGCTTCTTAACGTGTAATCGCTTTGCATTTCGTTTATAATCCCTCCGCTTCGGTTAACCCTATTGATAATAATAAGCTCCTTGGTAAGATATGACAAGAACGTGGGTTCCCGTTATTTAAAAAAATTACAAGGAATAGTTACGGGACGAGCCAGCACCTAGAAATACCTAAGTCCTAACGCCTGGATCACGCCAAGAAGACCAGCCCCTCGGCATGGGAGCTGGTCTTCTAACAGGTTACGTATAGGAATCAAATTTCTTATGTCTCTGCAACTATTTTCAAGAATTGATTGATCATTTCAGGGGTTATTTCCTGATTCTCAGGCATGGTTGTTACGGCTGCGTTCTTGTTGACAGATTGAATGGCTACGTTGGATCTGACTCCATTCGAAGCGATACCGGTTTGGGCTTGACCATCATGAACGTTATCATGGTTGGCTAACATCATCATCAGAAAAGCACTTCCCAATCCGATCGACCACATACTCATTTTGTTTTTCTTGTTCATCTGCGTTGCTCCTTTCATCACTTGTAGTGACATACTTAGTATAAGGTCCGAACCTTAGTGAGAGATGAAAGCAAGCTAAAATCCAGTTAAGCAAGTGATGATAAGATCAATTTCATGATAGTCCGTTCTTTTTCCTGGATGCATAACATTGTTTTTTCAGGAGACTCGAACGAAACGTTCGTCTTACAAGAATAATAAAGTTATGCCGACAACGTTTATTTCCAAACCTGATCAAGCTTATCAGAATAAAAAGCAATGGCTCTCTGGTAGCTCCTGGTTCCCTCGTCATTACTGGTTTCGCTTATTTCTCTTAACAGCAGTTCCATCGCATTGTCATACTGTCGCATATTGTACAAGGTCATCGCGTAGAACACCTTGAACTCCCGCGCCCGGGGGTATTCCCGCAGTCCCTGCTCAAATATCTCCTTGGATTTGCCGTACATCCCCAATGTGCGGTATGTGCTTCCAAGTCCAAGCAAGGCGCCGCACCGTTCGGGATCCTTCAGTCCTGAGGATATGGCTTTCTCGTAATATGGAACCGCTTCGCTCTCAAGACCCATCATATCATGCACCCAGGCCAGCTGATAATGGATGTCCGGGTCATCCGGGGATTGGGGCAGCAGCTCAAGGAGAATTGCTTTCGCTTCCTCCGGTTTGCCTTCGGCGCGAAGTTCAATGGCTTGTTGTATCGTTGTCATGGGACACATCCCTCTGGAGTTTTATCCGCGTTTCCTACCTTATCTTATCAGACGCCATCCGCACTGGTCAAAATGCAACACCCACCTCATCTTATACATAACCTAAAGATGAGGCGGGTGTCACAAGCTGCTTACTTATTAATGTTTATGCTTTGTTCTCAACGTTCAAGGCGGGCTTTTCCTCAGTCGCCATATGAACTTTGCCCGGCCAGAACGCCCACTTGCCCAACAGCGTTGTGATTGCGGGTACCAGGAAAGGTCTCACGATGAACGTATCCAGCATAACCCCGATGGCCGTGATGATCCCAAACTGTACCAACACTTGAATCGGAAGCGTGGCCAGTACGGCAAAGGTTCCTGCCAGGATCAAACCGGCTGAGGTGATCACCGAGCTGGTCTCTCCGACGCCTTCTTTGATCGCTTGCTTCAGCGGCATTTGCTTCCGCTTTTGCCATATGCTCGAGATCATGAAGATGTTGTAGTCCTCGCCTAACGCAACCAGGAACACAAATGAATACAACGGAATCGCTCCCTGGATGGCTTCGGCTCCCAGGCCGTAATGAATGATGATCCAGCCAAGCCCGAGGGCCGAGAAGTAGGACAAAATGACGGTTGCAATCAGATAAACGGTAGCTACAACGGATCTCAAATACACCAATAAGAGCAGCGTAATCAATCCGATAACGACGGGGATGATCAATTTGGCATCATGCTCGCCCGCGATCTCGGTGTCGTACTGGGTAGCCGTTTGACCGGAGATCCACACGGCTTCGGCCGGATTGCCGACACCTGCCTGCTCCAGTGAAGACTCCGCGATCTCCCGAAGATCCGGAATATGCTGCATCGCTTCCATGGAGTAAGGATTCATGGACAGCTCGAGTTCATAACCGATGATATCGTTATTTTCGGCCCCATTCTGCGGCTCGGATACGCGATCCACGTAATCCAGAGCTTTCAGCCGCTCCTCGAGGTCCAAAGCTTGCCCCCCGCTGTCCACCATCACGCGAACCGGCGCAAGCTCTCCTTCCGAGAACTGCTCGCCGATGACGGCGAAGCCTTCACGCGAAGGCACATTCTCAGGGAAAGAGGATAAGAGATCATAAGTGAACTTGATTTGGGACGAGAACGTCGCAAGTCCACCCAATAATACCAATGCTGCCAGGACGACGGTCCAAGGCTTCGTTGTCACCAAGCGGCCGATCCGGCTCTCCTTCTCCTTGTGAGGGGCAGGAGCCGGCTTTCCTTTTTTCCGGGCGCGTTCCGCTTGCATCTCCGGCGTTCTCGGAATGAAAGGATAGAACGAACCTCTGCCGAAAATAGCCAACAATGCGGGCACCAGTGTCAGACTAGCTATAAACATGATCAGGATCGACAAACTGAAAGGCACGGCAAAACGTTGATATGCCCCGTACTGAGCCAGCAGCAGCGCGAATAGAGACAATACAACCGTGAAGCCGCTCATCGCAATAGCGCCTGATGAGCTGGTAATCGCCTGAAACAAAGCCTTGCGTTTATCGGGCTCGTGCCATAACAGCTGGCGGAATCGCGAGATCAGGAACAAGCAATAATCCGTACCCGCTCCAAAGAGCAGCACGGTCATAATGGCGATGGACTGGGAATCCACCGTGATCCAGCCTTGATCCGCCATGAAGCCGAGAATCGGGCTTGTTACCATATACGCAAAGCCGACCGCAACCAAAGGAATGAGGGCAAGAATCGGCGAACGGTATATTAGCAGCAGCAATATCAGAACAAGAAGCACGGTTGCAATCATGAGCGATACGTCGGCATCCTCGAACAAACCGGTCGCATCAATAGAAATTCCCACCGGTCCCGTCACGCGTGCGCTGATTCCATCTCCGCTCTGGACGGCAGCCTGAAACGGATTGCTGCCCAGCAATTGTTCCGACCGCTTCTCCAGCTCGGCCGTTCCTTCCTTAAGCTGGTCCGTCTCCTGATTTTCTTCAAAAAATACAGGCATCACCAGCGTGCTCTGATCCTCAGATAACTGGGCGCTTAAGGCTTGCGGAGGCAGCTGATGGAAAGGAACTACGAACGTCTGATACGGGAGCGGATCGGACTCAAGGCTTGCCGTCAATTCCTGCAGCTTGGTCAGATCCTCTTCGTTTAAGCCGTTTTCTTTATGCCATACGACGAGTGCCGGCACGCCGCCATTGCTCGGAAATTCCTTGTCGGCCATCGCTTCCGCTACGACGGACGGAACATCCTCCTTCAGATTGGCGGCATTGTTATCCTCTTTATCTCCCACAGCCGGCCATAGCAAATTCAACGCCAGCGCGATGAGTATCCATACACAGAGCGTGACCCATTTGCTTCGCTTTCCCGCTACCCATTTTCCGTAATTCGGTCCTGATCCGTGCATATGCAGATCCTCTCCATTCCTACGTAGTCTTTATACTCCATCATGATTCTTCCTTCGTAAACCTTGATATTTCAACATTGCAAATTAATTATATATACCGGTAGGTTAATTTTCAATATTTATTTTGAAAATGCGCCCCTCATGTCTTACACTATACACAGGAGGTCATCATGACAAAAATACGTAACCCCCGAAATCCCGGACGTCCCAAAGCAGCTGCCGATCAGATTCCCATCCAGGAAACGATTCTCTGGACCGCCTCCAAGTTGTTCATGGAGAATGGCTACGAGTCCGTATCGTTGCAGCAGATCGCGAAGGCTTGCCAAGTGACCAAGGCTTCCATCTATTATCATTTCACAAGTAAACCCGAGCTGTTTAAAATAGCGGTAACCACGATTCTAGATAAAGCTTATGCTTCTACACATCGCTTTTTGCAGGAAGCCGATACCCTAGAGTCAGGATTGATCCGGGTAGCCGAAGCGAAGATTGCCAAGCCTCATGCCGAAATGGAGACCATGATGCGGGAAGCGGAGCCTTTCTTGTCTAAGGAGCAAATGGCCGCTATCCGTGAGGCGGAACAGCGGATTCATGAAGTCCTTGCCGAACAGATTCATCAAGCCATGCAATCCGGCGAGCTTCGGGAAGGGAACGCCTTGCTGATGGCACAGGCTTTCTCGGCCATGCTGATGCTGGGCAATCGTGAAGACACTCGAAGCGGTTATGCCAGCTCCCGTGATATGGCAGTGGACATCGTTGATTTATTCCTGCATGGAGCTGTAAGACCTGCCAATGAAAATATCGATGTGTAATTCCAAGCTCAGTATGACCGGGCAAATTTCTTGGCGAGAAGAGTTTCAACGATTACAACCAAAAAGAACGGAGGTCCGTTGATGACCTCCGTTCTTTTTGGTGCCTGTTTAGATTTCATTCCAGAAAGCAACGTCTTCCAGCGGCAATCTTACCGTCGGCCGGCCTGGGGCGGCTGCTTTCCCGATGGCGATCAGCATCACGCTCCGGTAATGGGAAGGAATATGGAACTCCTCCACAAACCGAACCTTGTTATATCCGCCCATCGGAACGGTATCGTATCCTCTGGCGCGAGCGCTCAGCATCAGCTGCATGGAGATCAGTCCGGCATCCACGTCCACGATGCTTTCCTTTATGGACGGATCCAGGTTCGCATACATATTTTCGGCCGTATGAATGAAGCGCTGCTTCACCTCTTCGGTCATATAACCGGCTTCTTCAGACATGGAATAAATCTTCTCGCCCTTCTCATACCATTTCAGATCGCCCAATACGGCAATGACGGCCGAGGCTTGAAGAACATGCTCCTGATTGTTGGCAATCGGATGCAGCTTCTTCAAGAGGTCCGCATCATCGATCACAAGAAAACGCCATGGCTGCAGGTTGCTTGAAGAAGGCGCCAGTGTAGCATCCTTCAAGATCGCTTCCATCTCTTCTCTTGGAATCTTCACCGATGGGTCGTATTGACGAACCGAGTGGCGTTCCTGAATCACCGTTTGAAAATCGGGTTTTGTTGTCATTGTTGTAGACATGGTTATCCCTCCAAATTTATATTGTGCAATATTTTGCACAGTTTATATCGCGGCTTAACTGTGTTGTTTAATGCACAGTATAAAGCACACCTAATTTCTTTGTCAACCCAATTTAGAAGGGTTCATTGAGCGATGTCCGCAATCGTGCGCGACTCCAGTATTTTCAAGGTGCTCTCCTCAATCTCGGACAAGATTCCGGCAAAGGACTCCTTGATTTCCTCGGCAAAACAATGCCCCGCTGCGGCGTCCAGCATGCTTTCGCTAATCGAGCTGTGAACCTGAAGTATCGAGTATACTTCAGCCAGCGAAATATCGCGGGCGTTCTTCCTCAGACGGTATCCCCCGTCCCTTCCTTCGCGCGATTCAATCAGATCGGCTTGAGCAAGTGTTTTCAGCACGCGCCGAATCAACGTCGACTCCGAGTGGAGATACGATGCGATATCGCCGCTAGAACACTTCCCGGAGTGACGCTCAAGGGTCACAAGCGCTTGCACGGCAATACTGAAGGTTTTATAGGTGGACGGGCAGGCCATTGTCGATTTTTTGGAGGCCGCTTCTTTATTTACGCTCATGATTCCTACCCCCTTTTATGAATAAAAAGCCTTGAATGGGTACTCACCGGCAGTAGCAGATGTTCCATCCAGCTTTTCATTATTGTAACGTAAACCTGACACTCCTTCAAGAACATAAGGGCCGCTGCTTAATGGCCCTCGTCCTCGACCAGCGCTTGCGACTCAAACAAATTCGCCTCCCGGTAATTCACGTCCATTCTAAGCTGGCTTGCCTGCGTCCGGTCGATATCGCCTTGCTCGAACATGCTCTGAATCTCGTTACGCTCGGATTGAATCGCTTTAAGCTCCAGTTCCATGCGTTCACTGCTCAGCTTCTGTTTTCTTCGGCTCCAAACGCGATCGTTCTGGAGAAAATGCTCCATTGCACGATAATCCGCGATCACCGCTTGCAAGATTTCCTTCTTCTCCGCCGGCTTCACCGCTTGAATCTCGCCGATCGCCGCGCGAATGGCCTCGAGCTTCAACGCCTTATACTGATTCCAATCCGGATGATCCGGAGACATCGGCACTTCTTTGGGCTCGTTGTTTGTCAGCAATCGCTTCAAATTCTGCCATAATGTTCTCATCAACAGCTTGATTTTGTATCGGCTGGCAAGCAGCATCTCGACTCTGTCAAGCGAGGATAGGAACAGCTCGGCTGCTCGCGTTGAGGCTTTATGTTCCTTAAGCCATGCTTCGGCAACGCTTCGCTCCGCCGCCAGGCCGATTTTTCTAACTGCGATCGTGGCTTCCCAGAACTGCTTCATGTCGCTCTTATCCGTGATATGAGATTGCTGAAGCCGCTTGGTATACGCATAGATGAGCTGGACCGCCTCTTCCTTGTTCTCGTCGGTCATTTCTTCCCGTACGGTGCGAAGACCCGCCTGCAGCATTTGAATCCGTGCTTCTTTTCCATGATCGATCATCGTCGCCGAATCGGCATGTTTCTCCCGGGTTAACAGCGGGAGCAGGACACTCGCGATCACCAGAGTTAAGAGAATGACGCCCGCACAGATAAACAGCATCAAGCTTCGCTCCGGAAAAGGACGGTTGTCCGCCAGAGTCAGCGGAATGGAGAAGGCCGCTGCCAGCGTCAATGCTCCCCTAACGCCCGAGAGGGCCGTCAGCAGGGAAGATTTGAACTGACGGTTCGTTGATACCCATACCCATGCGAATCGCAGCAATATCAGCACAGCCGTTATCAGTAATATGTAACCGACGACTTGTCCGTTATTATAGGCAGGGTCGCTCCATATTTGATTCACGACGCCCGGGATTTCATGCCCCAGCAGAATGAACACTAATCCGTTTAGCGTAAAGAGAATGACGGACCAGGTGCTGTCCGATACCACTCTGAGCTTGATGGACGCCGAGCGCATGCGATCCCTCTCTACTGCGTGGGTGACGCCCGCGGCAACGACGGCCAGAATCCCGGATACATGAAACTCCTCGGCTATGAGGTAAATGATGAACGGCGTCAGGATGATGATCAGCATATGAAGAGTGACGTCCTCCATACCGAGCCGGCGCAGCAGCATTCTGAACCAGATCACAAGAAAACCCAGCAATGCACCGATGACGATTCCTCCGACCGCGATAACCAAAAAACTGCCGATGGCCTTCGTCAGGGAGAAATAACCCGTCACTGTTGCTGCAATCGCAAAGTTGAATGCAACCAAACCGGATGCATCATTCATAAGCGCTTCGCCTTCAAGCAAATGCATGATTTTACCCGGCAGCTTCACTTTTCCCGACAAGGAGCCTACCGCTACCGCGTCCGTAGGCGACAGTATCGCTGCCAGGGCGAAGGCCGCCGATAACGGGATTGCCGGAATGAGCCAGTGAATGAAAGGCCCCGCGATCAAGACCGTAGCAAATACGAGACCCAGCGCCAGCAGCAGGATGTATGATCTCAGCTTCCATAATTCGTCGCGCGGGGTCAGCTTTCCATCATTGAACAAGAGCGGTGCGATGAACAAAACCATGAACAATTCGGGATTCAGCGGCACATGATGAAAACCTTGGACATAGGCCACCCCGATTCCGAGGGCGATCTGGATCAGCGGGACCGGAATGAACGGCAGAAATCGATGGATCATATTGGATATCGCGATCAAAACCAGAAAAATAAGGACCATTAAAAAAATTTCCACCTGCATTCGCTCCTTTCCGAGAGGATTCATTCTATGTAACATTCACTGCCTTTCAATAGACGGGTTTAGGTTGTGTAGAATACCGATGGTTTATTAATGACGCGGTAAAGTTTCAGCCTTTTGCCCGGATCATAAAAAGGCCCCCTAAAGAGTGTCCTTTAGGAAGCCTATTAAGCCTGCCGTTTCGTATTAATAAGCAGTCCAGCCGGCATCGGCTGTAACGACGGTGCCGTTGACAAAGCTGGCTTCATCCGAAGCGAGGAACAACACGACCTTCGCGACCTCTTCCGGTTCGCCCGCGCGTGGGTTCAGGTTCATGCCGGCCATGGCTCGTTCCATGCCGAACGAATTCGGCGCGTTAATGGTGGTGCCGATATTGGTACTGACGCCGCCCGGAGCAACGGCATTACAGCGGATGCCCTGCGTCGCATACTGGAAGCCGACATTTTTGGTCAAGCCGACCACGGCATGTTTGGCCGCCGTATACGAAGCGCCTGCTCTGGACCCCATCAGTCCACCGGCAGAAGCTATGTTCACAATGACTCCGCTTTTCTTCTCCAAGAAGATCGGCAATGCTTTACGAATGGTTCTCATCGGCCCCGTTGCGTTGATGGCAAATACGCGCTCCCACAGCTCATCCGTCACGTCCGCTGCCGGTACGAAATTGTCCATGATGCCGGCATTGTTGATCAAGATATCAAGCGTTCCGTATTCTTTAACGGTGGCGTCAACCAGCTGCTGCACTTCTTCTTCCTTGGCAACATTCGCGGCCACAGCCAAGGCCGTGCCGCCATTCGCTTCGATTCCGTCCACGACGGCTTGCGCCGCCTCAAGCCGAAGGTCGGACACCACCACTTTTGCGCCTTCGGCAGCAAACAATTCTGCCGTCGCTTTTCCCATTCCGGAAGCAGCCCCGGTTACAATCGCAACTTTACCAGATAATCTCATGCTTCATACCCCCATTATTCGTCATTGATCATATTTCAGAATCAGGCACGATATATCAACAGCTGTTCAATACCAGACATATGTCAAATCTAGTATAATCAAAGTATGATATACGTCACAATCATTAAAAAACGCAAAAGTGTGCGTTAACGGACAAAATGTGTGGATCTGTTTATATTTGAAATAATTAAATTCGTTATATTTTCACCGAAAGGACCCTTGCCTATGCAAACGAACAAAAAAAGAACCGACCGGCGCATCGTCCGCAGCAAAGAGGCTTTAAAGCAATCGCTGCTGTCGCTGCTCTCGCAAAAAAGCTTCTCCAGCATTTCCATCACGGAAATCGTCGAATCGGCCAATTACAATCGAGGTACCTTCTATACCCACTATGACAACAAAGAGGCTCTTCTGGATGATATCCTGACCCCCCTCATGGAGGAGCTGATCGCTTCATTTAGAGCTCCATACGGTGATGTCGACGTTTTTCATATCGATGAGCTGCCCGCGAACGCGGTCAAAATATTCGATCATATCCATCAAAATGCCGGCGTTTATACGTCCCTGTTCAAAAGCGATGTGCTGCCGCTGGTCCGGGATAAAATGTTCACCGCCTTAAAGCAAATCGCCTTAGAGGATTTGGATTATCCGAGCGAGGAGCTCAACCATGAACTTCTCATCATTTATAATATGAACGCCCTAATCGGCCTGGTATTCCACTGGATCGAGAACAATTTCCATTATTCCGTCCCTTATATGAGGGATCAGCTGATTCTTATGATCAACTGGAGGCCGAGAAGCGTTAGGACGCAGATCAAGCGGACGGACCATGCCTGACATCGGAGAGCGGATATGTTAGCCATCGGCCGCCCATTGCTGGAACATGAAATTTTCGGTAAAAAATGCTGAACTTAGTATAATGACTGCGAACTCAAGCAACATAGTCGTTAACTTGCGCAATTCAATAGAAAAGCCAAAGGCCGTCTTCAAAAGGAGGTTTGGAACTCCCCTCGGAGACGGCCTATTCTTGAATGCCGATCCATTTTGCACCAGAACCAATTTGCCGATCCTCCTCAATAAACCGTGATCAAACGCCCCCATTGCTGTAGCAAACGGACGGGAGGCTATGAGTACCGGCAGGATCGAAACATTTTATGCCGACGGCAGGGCCGTCGATTGGCGGACGATCAGCTCCGGAGGGAGCACGATTCGCCGGGCAGGATCTCCCTTGCCGGACAGCCCCCTTACCACAAGATCAACCGCCATGCGTCCCATTTGCTCGATCGGCTGGGCAATAACGGTCAGCGGCGGATCGGTTACGCTGGCCAGAATCGTATCGTCAAAGCTGACGACCGAACAATCCTCCGGTACGCGCAGACCGAGCTCGCGGGCCGCCCGAAGGGCACCGATCGCCAGCAGGTCGTTGCAGCAGAACAGTGCCGTGGGTCGTACCGCTAGCTCCAGCATGGCTTTGGCTCGTCGGTAACCATCCTCGATCTTATGGTCACAGGCCGCAATACAGTCGGGGGACAGCTCCAAACCGTACGAGGCGGCGGCTTCAACAAACCCCCTTACCCGCTCGCTGCTGCTTGTCACCCGCTCATTCTCAGCAAGCACTGCGAGTCTGCGATGACCTAAATGTAACAGATGCTCGGCAGCCAGCCGTCCTCCCTCCAGGTCATGAACCCGGACGCTGCTGGCATCAAGCGCAGGATTGTCCCGGGCAATAAGCGCTATCTCGAGCGAATGCTCTTGAAGCGGCTTAAGCAGCTCGCCATGGGATATACCCGTCCCGATAATCACGCCATCCACCTGCTTCTGCCTCAACAGATTAACGTAGCGCTTTACTTTCTCTTCTTGGTTGTCCGTGCTGCAGATGATCACGCTGTAACCGAGCTGATGTCCTTGATCCTCGACGGAGCGAGCAATCTCCGCAAAAAACGGGTTGGAGATATCGGGAACGAGCAATCCAAGAGTGAAGGTTCTTTTGCCGGCGAGGGCGGAAGCAATCGCGTTCGGCCGATAGTTCAGGCGCTTCATGATATCCAGAATTTCCTCACGCCGTTCGCGGCTGATCTTGCCCTTGCCGTTGATGACATGAGAAACGGTGGCAATGGAGACGCCGGCTTCGCGCGCAACGTCATAAATAGTCGCTCTTATCATCCCTTGTGCTCCATTTGTTTAATTTTGGAATTTCAATTTATTATGCGCCTTCCTCTCTTTTAGCGCAAGGCCGATTTATCGTTAATGCCGCCTGCAGACATTCAACTAAGGTTCGTGATCCAAGAACCCTTGCTTGGATCTTACCCGACTTTATCTCATCAGCCAGTCATGATCCGGGTCGTTGCGAAATTTCCATATTCGCTTCGGACCTGCCATGACGTTCAGGTAATACACGTCATAACCCGGAGGGGCGGAGACCGGATGGTAGCCTTCGGGCACCATCACGGCCTCGCCGTCTTTGACCGCCATCGTTTCGTCCAGCGACCGGTCATCCGTGTAGACCCGCTGCACGGCAAACCCCTGCTCCGGCTCAATCCGGAAATAGTAGGTTTCCTCCAGCAGCGACTCCTCCGGCAGCTCGTCGCGGTCATGCTTGTGAGGCGGGTAACTGGACCAGTTGCCTCCATCCGTAAACACCTCGACTACCAGCAAACTGTCGGCCGGATTTTGCTCCGGCAAAATATTGTGCACCAGACGCGACATGCTTCCGCTGCCCCGGTTCTCGACGCCCACATCCTGCGGCTCAATCAGACGTGCCCGATGATTCCCTTGGCCCGGGGCAAGGCACACCGCCAGCTCCATTTCAGTAAGAGCCTTGACCTCATACTGCTGTTGCGAAGGCACATAAACGGTATAGGGGGGCGTCTTCTCAAACACGCTCATGCGTTTGCCAATGTTGTCCCAGCTATCTCCCCCGGCCTTTACGTCGGCCCGCCCCGACAGTAGGACAAGGGCCGCCTCCTGATCTCCCGTGGCCCGGCTCAGCGTCTGGCCTTCACTCAAACGGAAAACCTGGAAGCCTACATACTCCCATCCTGCCGTCTGCGGCGTAATCGACAGCACGCATCCGTCCCGGTCCGGTGTTGTTGAGGGCACTATTAAGTTCGGCATGGTCTTTCTCCTCCTTTGTCGTGGATCAGATCAGCAAATCATGAAGGTATTAACCCACTGAAGTACCGGCGGTCAGCTCGGCCAGCTTCACCGAACAGCCCTGTTCCAGCGAGCGTTTAGCCGCCAGCGCGATCAGCTCAGCCTGCAGGCCGTCGTGACCAGTAACGGGCACTGGCGTGCCGTTCTGAAGGCTTTCGATAAACTGCTTCGCCTCGTTCATGTACGCTTCCGTGTACCGTTCCAGGAAGAAATACAACGGCTTGTCACGGGTAACGCCTTCCGGACCGCTGACCACGGCGGTACTTGGATAATCGTTGTCGGCAGTGACGCTGCCGCCCGAGCCGAATACCTCCACCCGCTGATCATACCCGTAGACGGCTTTCCGGCTGTTGTCGATGACGCCGAGCGCGCCGTTTTCAAACCGAAGCGTCGTGACGGCAGTGTCAATGTCGCCCTGCTCGCCGATGGCGGGGTCCACCAGCACTGCGCCCTGGGCGAACACCTCGACCACCTCGCTGCCCGACAGGTAACGGGCGATGTCAAAATCATGAATCGCCATATCCATAAACAGGCCGCCGGAACCTTTAATATAATCCGGATGCGGGGGGTTCGGATCGCGCGAGGTGATCTTGATCAGATGCGGTTCCCCGATTCTTCCCTCGGATACAATGTCCCGAACGCGTCTGAAGTTGTGGTCGAACCGGCGGTTGAAGCCGATCTGCAGGCTAACGCCTGCCGCTTTCACGGCCGCCAGCGCTTCGCGGGTCTGGTCCACACTCAGACTGACCGGCTTCTCGCAGAAAATATGCTTACCGTTTGCGGCTGCCTGTTTAATGAGCGGGACATGCGTATCCGTTGAAGAGCAGATCAACACGGCATCGATATCCGGGCGTTCCAAGATCTCGATGCTGTTGTTTGTGACGACGGGGATGGCGCGCGACGCCGCCCAGGCCCGCAGCTCGTCGCCGGCAAACAGGTCGCCGATGGCCGAAATCTTCGCCCCGGGCAAGCGCAGCAGGTTATCCGCATGGATTTTGCCGATTCGTCCGGCACCGATGATTCCGATGTGAATGGTTTTCATATAAACGTCTCCTCTGCTTCTGGGCTACCAGCGCGCCGTCACCATTTTTTTGCGGGTATAGAATTCCACGCCATCCGTGCCGTTGGCATGCAGGTCTCCATAGAAGGAGTTTTTCCAGCCGGAGAACGGAAAGAAAGCCATCGGCGCTGGAACGCCGAGGTTCACGCCCAGCATGCCGGCATCGATATGTTCGCGGAACTGGCGCACATCGCTGCCATTCTGCGTGAACAGACAGGCCCCGTTGGCGAAATCGGAGCGGTTCGATATGTCAATGGCCTCCTCCAGCGTCTCTGCCCGCATGATGGACAACACCGGGGCGAAAATTTCGTCCTTCCAAATCTTCATCTCGCTTGTCACTTCATCAAAAATCGTCGGTCCGACAAAATATCCGGTTCCGTTCACCGCCTCGTCCTCGCGACCGTCACGAATCAGCTTCGCTCCTTCCTGCTCGCCCGCTTCAATATAAAAGAGCGTACGCTCCTTGTGAGCTTGCCGGATTACCGGCCCCAGGAAGACGCCTTCGTCCGCTCCGTTGCCGATGGAGATTTCATCGGCCGCCTGCTTCAGCTTCCCGATCAGCGGCTCCGCTACGTCCCCCACGGCCACCACCACGGAGCAGGCCATGCAGCGCTCACCGGCAGAGCCGAAGGCAGCGCTGACGATTTGGGTCACGGCGGCGTCCAAATCGGCTGTCGGCATCACGATGCTGTGGTTTTTTGCTCCGGCTAAGGCCTGCACGCGCTTGCCATGGGCAGAGGCGGTTTTGTACACATGCTCCGCCACCGGTTGGGAGCCGACGAAGGACACGGCGGCGATGCCGGGATGCTCCAGCAAAGCGTTGACTACATCATGGGCGCCGTGAACGAGGTTCAGGACGCCGTCCGGCAGGCCGGCTTCCGCGAACAGCTCTGTCAGGCGCTGGGCCAGGAGCGGCGTACGTTCCGAAGGCTTCAGCACGAATGCGTTGCCGCAAGCGATGGCGAGCGGAAACATCCAGCATGGCACCATCATCGGAAAATTGAACGGCGTGATGCCGGCCACAACGCCGATCGGATACCGGTACATGCCGGATTCCAAATGGGTGGCGATGTCCGGAAGCTGCTTGCCCATCATCAGCGTCGGCGCGCCGGCAGCAAACTCGACGCATTCGATGCCGCGCTGGACTTCGCCGTAGGCTTCGGCATAGCTTTTGCCGTTCTCCGCCGTAATCAGGCGAGCCAGCTCCTCCCAGTGCTCCACGAGCAGCTGCTGATACTTGAACAGAATCCGCGCGCGTCGCGGCACGGCGGTCTTGGCCCAGTCGCGTCCGGCTTTGGCGGCGGCCTGCACCGCTTGGTCCACATCCTCCTTGGTGGAAAGCGGAACGTAAGCAAGGATTTCTTCCGTCGCCGGGTTATAGACCGGATCGCTGCGTTCCGATCGGGATGGCACGAATTCTCCGCCGATATAATTGTTCAGGATTTGCGTCATGCGTGTTGGCCCCTTTCGATTGAATCAATCAGAATAAATAATGAATGCTGCTTCAAGAATTGGCGGTAATTTCGCCTCGCTTGCAGCGCTCGATATAATCGAGAACCGCTGCGCTTGTCGGCATCGCATCAGAGCAGCTGTGGCTGGAGATGACGATGCTCGCTGCCGCACTGCCGAACTCCATGCAGCGCTCGATGGCCCAGCCCTGCATCAGGCCGTAGAGGAAGCCGGCGGCATACGAATCCCCCGCTCCGAACGTCTTGATGACCTTCGCCGGAAAGCTTTGGGCCGTATGGCTGGCACCGCCGGGGGTATAAGCGATGGACCCCTCCTTCCCGTGCTTGATAATGACGATTTTGGCCCTGTAATCAAACCACTTGGCAGCCGTGATGCGGTCGCTTCGTTCCGGGTTGCCGCCGAACTGCTCCATCATATCGAACTCCTCGCGCGTGCCGAGGACAATGTCGCATTTTTCCGCCGCTAAATTGTAATAGGTTGCCGTCTCCTGCGGGGATTTCCATGTGTATGGACGGTAATCGAGGTCAAACGCGATCACGGCCCCGTGGCGCTTGGCATAGTCCAGAGCCAGAAACACGGCTTCCCGGGAGGGGCTGGCCGCGAGCGCGGTCCCGGAGATGAGTACCATTTTGGCGGATGCGATTAGCTCCTCGCTCACTTCCCCCGTCTCCAGCAGCAAGTCCGCTGCGTTGTCCCGATACATCAGAATGCTGCAGTCGGTCGGGCTCCTGATCTCGGTAAAAGCCAGACCCGTTACGGCACCCGTGTGGTCGGTGGACACGCCGTTCGTCGCAATCCCGTTATCCTCCAAATATTTGGTAATAAAACGCCCCATCTGATCGTCCGCCACCTTGCCGATGAAGCCTGTATTCAGGCCCAGGCGGGCCATCCCGATACAGATATTGGCGGGGGATCCGCCCACATATTTGGTAAACGTGCTCGTCTCTTCCATCGGCCGGTTAATCTCATTGGCGTTCAGGTCGATGCACAGTCTGCCTACGGCCACGAAATCCATCGTTTTTTCGTTATTGAACGTGATTTCACTCATGGATAAACCTCCTCGTTCGGATCGGCCCTGTCCGAGCAACCATATGACTCTGACTCCATGGCTCCGCTCTTCTATGGACCGTTATCACTTACAGCTCGTAAGACTTTCAGTTATCATTAACTTCCCACTGGTAAACACTCTCGGCTCTATCCGCTCTTGAGTGAGTTACGGATACCTGATGAGTATGTTATGATTCCACCCTCAAATGAGAGTCGCGTCGCCTTGAGCCAAGCTCGACCCTCGAGCCGTGGACTTCAGCTCTGCATTTTCGTCAGTCCGTCCAGGCGGTCCAGGTATTCAATCGCCCGTTGGGCGTACTCCTTGGCCGGATGCAGCGCCGGATCCTGCTCACCCTCCAGCATCGCCCAGCCGTCATAGCCGCGTTCAACGAGCTCTCCGATTATCGGCGCGAAATCGATGCATCCATCGCCGGGAACCGTAAACACGCCCCTGCGAATGCAGCTTACGAAATCGCAGTTGTCCAGTCTCGCCTGTTCCAGCACATCAAGCCGGATATCTTTCAGATGGATATATGCGATCCGGTCATAATGCTTGCGGAGCAGCTCCAGCGGGTCGCTCCCCCCGTAATAGGCATGACCGGTATCGTACAGGAGAGAAACCAGCGAAGCGTCGGTCATGGCCATCAGCCGGTCGATCTCGTAAGGCTGCTCCACAACCGTACCGCCATGAAGATGATAAGCCAGCCTCATGCCGTAACTCGCCGCAATTTCTCCTGCCTGGTTCAGCCCTTCCGCGAGGCTTTTCCATCCGGCCTCATCCAACCGCAGCACGATGCTCTCATTCGGCGTCCGGCGGGGATCGAAATGCAGCGAGCCGCCTACCTCCGCCGTGCTGATGACCTTGCTGCCGAACCCGGCCAGAAACTCCGCATGCCGGCGGTAGTCCTCCAGCTCCTGCTTCCGGTAATCGGGATCGGAGAACAGCACCGACTTCCACTGGGAAACCAGCTGGATCCCGCGGGCATCCAACTCCCGCTTCAGAACCGCAGGATCCTTCGGGAATTTACGGCCCATCTCCGTGCCTGTCAGGCCCAAGGCCGCAATATCATCCACAATCGTCTCAAACGCCGTGCCGTCGCCATGCTCTTTTACATCCTCGCCGACCCAGTTGATGGGATGGATCCCAAGCTTAAACAGCCTGTTGCTCATATTCAGCACTCCTTTGCTTTGTATGGTGGGGGCCTGCTTCCTTGCTCAATTGCCCTTAGCAGGCGCTTCCTTGCCTTGAACACCTTCATAGCCATCCGTCGTTCAGGCTACCTTGACAGCCTTTCTTGTCCGTTCCGCGCTTGCTTTCTCCGGCGCGTGATATTTCGCGTTGGATGACGGTCGTCAACCACATCTCTAGGCTATAAGTTAAAGGCCTTCCAGTGCAGCCGCTTAGTAGGGCCTAGCTTCCTTGCTTCGAGCCGCCATCTGGCGCTGCGCATCGGTTACCTTGCTTGAGGCCGACACCTCCGGCACCTCTACGCGCCACCAGGACTCATAACCGTCGGTGTTCGTTCCCGGAACGACCGGAATTTCGATCAGCGTTGTCACCGTTTCCTTCCGTGCGTGAAGCAGCGCTTCACGCAGCTCCGCCGGCGTACGGCCCTTGTAGGCTTTGGCGCCAAGCGCGCGTGCGTGGGCGGCAAAATCAATCGGAAGATAATCGCCGGTGAGTCGTCCCGTGCCTTCCTCGCGGCGGCGGAATTCGTTGCCGAAGCCGTCGCTGCCGTTGCTCCGCTGCAAATTGTGAATGCATTGGAAGCCGTGGTTGTCGAACAGCAGTATCGTTATCTTGCGGCCTTCCTGCAAGCTGGTGACCAACTCCGAGTGCATCATCAGATAACTGCCGTCGCCCACCAGTGCATAAACCTCGCGGTCCGGTTCCGCCAGGGCCACGCCCAAAGCGCCGCTCACCTCATACCCCATGCAGGAGAAACCATATTCCATGTGGTACGTCTTCGGTTCGGCCGGTCTCCATAACCGGTGCAGATCTCCTGGAAGACTGCCTGCCGCACAGACGATGACCGATGACGGGGAGATGACCTCGTTAATGACGCCGAGCGCCCTCGTCTGCGACAAGCCGTCGGGATGCTCCTCAGCGTACAGACGGTCTACCTCGCTGTCCCACTCGGCTTTCAGCCCGGCAAGCTCGCCTTTTTCGTACCCGGCTTGATAGCCTTTTTGAGACAGGACCCCCTTCAGTGCCTGCAGCCCTTCCTTCGCATCGGCGATCAGCGCTTCGCCGCCGAGCTTGGCTCCGTCCGCGCTGTTGACGTTCAGGTTCAGGAACGATACGTCCTCCCGTTGAAACGCCCATTTGGAGGACGTCGTAAAGTCCGAATAGCGGGTGCCGATGCCGATAATCAGATCGGCCTTTGCCGCTGCGCGGTTCGCCGCCAGCGAGCCGGTTACGCCCATCGCCCCCAGGTTTAGGGGGTGATCCCAGGGAAGCGCGCTTTTACCGGCCTGCGTTTCTGCGACCGGGATGCCGAAGGCTTCCGCAAAGGCTTCCAAATCCCCGGCAGCCTCGCTGTAGTGCACGCCGCCTCCTGCGATGATGAGCGGCCGCTTGCTTGCTGCAAACCGTGCCGCCGCCCGCATCAGTCCTTGTGCCGCAGGCGGTCGGCGGTCGATAGCGTGCACGGTTTTCTCGAACAGCGAATCGGGGTAATCGTAAGCCTCGGCCTGCACGTCCTGCGGCAGCGCGAGGGTGACCGCTCCCGTCTCCGCCGGATCCGTCAAAACGCGGATCGCCTGCCGGGCCGCCGCGATCAGCTGCTCCGGCCGGGAGATCCGGTCCCAGTACCGGCTCACCGGCTTGAATGCATCGGCGGCCGACACGGTGTAGTCCGACGAGGCTTCGATCTGCTGAAGCACCGGATCAGGCTGGCGGCAGGCGAAATTGTCCCCAGGCAGCAGCAGTACCGGAATACGGTTCACGGTTGCGGTAGCCGCTGCGGTGACCATATTCAGCGCGCCGGGTCCGATGGAGGAAGTGCAGGCCCAGATTTGCCGACGGTTCTTTTGCTTGGCGTACGCCGTCGCGGCGTGCACCATGCCCTGTTCGTTTTTGCCCTGCATATATACCAGATCCCCTGCGCTTCGTTCCAAGGCCTCGCCAAGGCCGGTCACGTTGCCGTGGCCGAAGATTCCCATCACCCCGCGCACGAACTTCGTCTCCACCCCATCGACGGAAACATACTGTGCGTCCAAAAACCTCAGCAGTGCCTGTGCCATCGTTAATCGAGTCGTTGTCAACCGGTTCATCTCCTTTTCATCGTCAATATATCCTGTGAAGAAAGCCATTTCTGAATTAAGCGCTTAACCCAGCGTACCGAAACGCCTAACCAGCTAACGGTTAAGCGCTTTAATGAAAGTGTATGCCTTACTTGCCGCCCAGCATGCCTTTCAATTTCATGATCTCCGCGCACGCCAGCATCATGATCCCGATCCCGTGGTTGTCATTGATCACCGTGAGCAGATCATGCTTATAATAATCCCCGGTAAACGAATAACGGGATCCGCTGCACACTCCGTGCACGCTGCCGTGACGGTCGATGGCCTGCTCGGTCAAACCCTGCCATGCTCGAATGGCTGCAACGGTAAAAGGTGCAGGCTCCTCCAGCCAGCCGAACCGCACGCCTCTGGCAAAGGCATAGGCAAACATGGCCGAGCAGGAAGCTTCCTCATACGCTTCCGAATCGGTAATAACCTGCCTCCAGAGTCCCGACTCCCCCTGATAGGAAGCAATTCCGGCGCACAGTTCACGGAAAAACTCAAGCAGCGCAGGCCGGTCCTTATGCTTCTCCGGCAAGCGTTCCAGCAGCTCCGATAAGGAGAACAGGCTCCATCCGTTACCGCGCCCCCAAGGAATTCCGGTCGCTTTCCCGTATTTGAAATCGAATACGTGGCTCATCACGCCTTCCTCGGGCATGAACAGATACTCCCGGTACCTTGAAAACTGTCTGGCCGCTTCGTCCAGATAGGAGGAGTCGCCTGTCATCCCGGCGTACCGTGACAAGAACGGCGTGCTCATGTACAGATCATCCGCCCACATCGTATCCGCGGAATACTCCGAGACGCACAGACGATAGAAAGCGCCGTCCTCCCGGCGTTCCAGGCGGTTCACGATAAAATCCGCAATGACCTCCGCGACCTTAACAACCTCCGGTTTGCCGCTTTCCTTATAGCCTTCCAGCATCGCCGAGCCGAAAGAACCACAGTTATCCAGCATCTTAATCAGGACCAGCTGATGGTTCACGGACGGAAATCCGTAGGTATCCCGGTCCCAGACGGCGTATTCGTACCATTGGGTGCAGATATCGATATGCGCCCGGGCATATTCCGCGATATCGGGCCGCCCCAGCGCTCGCGATGCTTGAAGAAGTCCATACATCGTGACACCGATCGGATAGTCCCAGCGACCGAAATTGGTGGCGGACCCGGAGGTCCATTTGTTGCTCAGCATGGCGTTCTCATAGAACGGCCTGACCCGGTAGCCCGGCGCATCCAGGGACCAGCCGGTCAATCCGCGGCCGTCCGCGCGCGAAAACAGTCTCTTGACCGAGCAAACCTCCTCCGGCGTTTGCTCCTCCCCTGCGGCCAGCGGCCCGGCATACATCCACGGAGACGGGGCGCCTTGTACCGGGACGGGAAGCACAAACTCCAGCTCTCCCTGCGAAGTATAGGCATGAAGCTCAACCCCCCATCCTGACGGCCCGCCGCAGCTTCGTACCAACAGATCCCCTCGGCAGACCGAAGCGGGCAGCTTGAAACCGAAGACGCCCCTCTCAATGTCCATGACGGAATCACCGCCGATCCAGATCTCCGTCCTGCCCAGAGCGCTGCCCTTGAACTCGACATGGTCAACGCCGGTAGGCACCTTAAGCCGGCTCCATGCATACCCGGCAGCCGGTGCCTCCGGCAGGCCGAATATCCTCTCGAAGTTCGGTTTATCCGCTTCCCCCTCACTCCAGGCTGTACGCGGAAGCCAATCCGTGCCGGTCTCTTCTTCGATCCCGTGAGCGTCCGGAAAGACGCCGCTTTCGCCGAGCGTGCCGGCAGCCAGCGGTCCGGCATATGCCCAACCGGCGGTGTCCTTCCGGTCTGCAAAAGGAGACAGCACCTGCAGAATGCGGACCTTGCCCTCCATGGCGCCGAAGCGGCAGCCGAATCCGGCTTCGGTCCTCCGGACCTCGATCAACAATGTGTTCCAGCCCGGGCTCAGCACCAGCGGAATGACGATTTTTGCATCTGGCTTCATCTCGTCCTCGGCACCCGAACGGTACATCAGCCGCTCGTTCAGATAGAAGCGCACCGGGCTGAACGGCATGATCGCGGCATCCAGCGAACGTTCATCGTCGCTCCACACCAGACCAAGGGCGTAGGCGGCCTCCCCTTGCTTCGCTTCCCGGAACCGGTCGCCGAAGTTGAAGTCATAATATCCTTCCTCGGTCTGAAGAATGCCCGTTTCGGCGAACGGCCGCAGCGCGAACGGAATTTCCGGGTTCGCCCCGATATAGCGTCCTGCGATCGTCTTCAGTATTCCGGCATCATCGTCGCCCATCCAATACCGGATGCTTTCCCGGGCTTCGATATAGCTTGTCATGATGGTTCTCCCCTTTCCGTTCGGTCAAGCCCTGCCGCTTGTGAAAGCTTGATATGAATTTCCTTCACGAAGGGGGTCACCACATTCAGCAGCAGCGTTCGAAATCCGAGCGGATAAGCTGCCTCCCGAACGCCAGCCGCCGTGTGCTGCAATCCGCCGCCGCTGATTTCCAGCCAATCGCCGTCCATCTCGTAACGAATGCTCCCTTCCATCCAGAACTGGGCATCCGCGCCGGCTGGAGCAAGCTCTCCGCCGCTAAGGTTGCCGGCCGCCGGAAAAATCAGCGAGATTTGGGACACGACTTCCTCCGGCTCCGTTGAGGAAACGATCAGCTTCCAGCCGTCGCTCGCTTCCACCACTTCCACCTCCACCTTGTGCCGCTGAACATGCGTCTGCGGACGGCAGTGATGCGGCAGCAAATACCAAGGGCTGACGCCTTCCCTCGCGCTTTCAGGCAGATCGGCTTCCGGCACGGGTCCGTTATAGCCCTTTTCCTGTTCGACGGATAGCCGGTATCCCTGCTCCAGCGTCGTCAGCCGGCTCATCTTGACAAAGCCGGGGTCGAAATAGGAAGCGAACTGCACGCCCAGAAGGCGTGCCGCTCCATGACGCAGGGAAAAGAAGGAGGACATCTCCGTGCTCACGGTCACGCTGGTTCGGCCCTCACGGATTCGCGCAACCGGAGCGCCGAAATCCGTGTGCATCCGGCTGTATCGGATAACGCCGTGGTGGCCGGCATCGGCAAATCCGGACAAGTAGCGTTCCCTTGGAAATTCGCCGTTCAGCACGACGCGGTAATGCTCCGGCATGGGCGTTGTCTCTGCGCCCTCGCGCATGAGACCCGGATCCAATAGCAGCCGAACGGCTGCGTTGGTCGGTGCTCCGCCGGGATGTTGCAGCAGAGACAGCGACTGTTCCGCCATCCCTTGAAATACCGGATCACGGTCCAGGGCCGCCATCATCAGACACGGCAGGAAGTACCCCGACATATCAAAACTGTGTCCGAAATCCTGCCGTCCGGAATATTCCGTGACAATCTCCCCGTCGGGGTGGACCAAATACGTCATCATCTTCAGATTGGCCCGTACCGGTACCAGCAGCTCCGGACGCTTCAACAGCCTGGCCGCGTGAATCAGCATGACGTCGCTGACGACATTGTAGATCCCGTTGCTGCGCTCGGTCCATTCTCCGTCCAAGGTGGCGTCCATACCTTCGGCGAGCCACTCCTCCGCCCTTTTCAACGCACCCGGCGAATCAAACAGCTCATTCAAGAAGCCCAGTGCCGCGCAGATCACCCATCGGTGGTTCGGTGTATGGCAGCCTCCGGTAATCAGCGCAGGCAAGCTGCGTTCCAGAAACAGCAGCATATCCGCAGCCGCTCCCTTCAGCTCCGCCCAACCGTCAGCCAGAATCAGCTGTGCGGCTTGCGCATATCCGACCACCACGAAGGCGGTATCCGGAGGGGAATGGAAATTCGTCCAGCCTGGCGAAATCGTACCGTCGCCGTGCTGAGCCGCAAGCATATAACGGGCCGAAAGCGCAAACCTGTGTGCCAGCTGCTTATCGCGGTAATATGCGGATGCCGGATTGCAGAGTGCTGCTGCCCATATCGCCATGGCGGTCGGTGTCCCTGTGTTATGGTTGGGCGATGGCAAACCGTTCTCCATGGTGCGAACCCCGCCGTGCCAGCGATGCGTTTCCTCTAAGATTTGGCGGTCCATCCCCTCCCGCACCCAGCTGTCATTGACTTCAAAAACCCTGTTCACCATCAACGATCCTCCTAATATCCATCATCCTTAACCCTTCACGGCACCCAGCATCACGCCGCTGACGAAGTAACGCTGCAGCCATGGGTACACAACAAGAATCGGCACCGTGGCAAATACGACGCTTGCCGCTTTCAGGCTTTCCGTGGTTGCTCTGACACCGGCTGCCGGTCCCTCGTTGCGGGTCAAATCCGTAATCATATTGTTCTGAACCAGCTGATACAGCTTCAGCTGCAGCGGATACAGCTCTTCCTTCGTAATATAGAGCAGCGTGTCTTGGAATCCGTTCCAGCGACCGACCGCGTAGAACAGGCTCAGCGTCGCGATGACCGGCAAAGACAGCGGCAGAATGATTCGAAGCATCGTTCCGATTTGGCTTGTACCGTCGATCTCGGCCGCTTCCTCCAGACTTTCCGGAATTCCGTTGAAGAAGGAGATCAGGATAATCAGATAAAACGGACTGATCAGCCCCGGAAGAACAAGCGCCCAGATCGTATTCAGCAGGTTCAGATCCTTCACGAGAATGTACTCCGGGATAATGCCCCCGCTGAAGAACATGGTCACAATGATGATAAACATAATCACTTTGCGTCCTTTCAGCTTCTTTTTCGTCAGCGGGTAAGCGGCAATCATCGTCATGACCATGCACAGCACCGTCGTCAGCAGCGTCAGCATAATCGTAAAGCCGAGAGAACGGAGCATGCTGGAATCAGAGAATACGGATTGATATGCCTGAAGGCTGAACTCCACCGGAAACAACGTCACCTCGCCTGAGGTTACCGCCCGGTTGGAGCTGAAGGAAATCGCGATAATATGGAAAAAAGGCGCCAGACAAAGAAGTACGAAAACCGCCAGCAGGATCATGTTCACGGAATCAAAAACGCGGTTCGACACACGCTCGCTCATGAGTGAAACTCCTTTCTGCAACAAACGTTAAATGATGGACTCGTCCGTCAGTTTTTTGGATGCATAGTTCGCGCCGAGGATAAAGACCAGCCCGACAACAGCTTGGAACAGACCGACAACCGTTGCCAGGGTGTACTGCCCGGATTCAAGACCCGTCCGGTACACATAGGTACTCAGCACGTCGGAATAATCCATGACCGCTTTATTGCCGATGACAAACGGACGGTCAAAGCCGATCGAGATCATATTGCCGAGGTTGATGATGAGGAGCGTCACAATCGTCGTTTTCAGGCCCGGCAGCGTGATAAACCAGATGCGCTTGAATCTGCCCGCTCCGTCCACCTCCGCCGCTTCAAACAGCTCCTTGTTGATGCCGGTCAAGGCAGCCAGATAGAGGATGGTTCCCCAACCGGCGCTCTGCCACACCCCCGTTGCCAGGTACGTAATGAGCCACGTGTTTTTTTCGGTTAAAAAAGGTACCGATTCAAAACCGAGCGCCATCAGCATGTTGTTGATCATGCCGGATTGCGTGCCGAACACCTGGTATACGATGCCGCCTATGATAACCCATGAAATGAAATGGGGAATGTACAATATCGTTTGGGATAAACGTTTAAACCACTGGATTCTAAGTTCATGAAGCATGATGGCGAGAATCAAAGGCGCGGGAAATGAAACCACAAGGTCCAGCAGGTTGAGCATCAGCGTATTGCGGAGGGTTTTATAAAAATCCTGGGTCTGGAAAACCTCGCGAAAGGCATCCAGTCCAATCCATTCACTCCCGGTGATCCCTTGGAAGAAGTTGAAGTCCTTAAAGGCGATCTGCACGCCCCACATCGGGCCGTATTTGAAAATAATGAAATAGACCAAAGGCAGAACAAGCAGTGCGTATAATTGCCAGTACCGGCGCAGGTAAACGGTTCCTCTCATCTGTATCATCCTCTCCTTGCTCATGACGCCGGGAGCGAAGGAACGGCCTCTTGATGAAGCCGTTCTTTCCCTTTTCCCGCTGCTTTACTTGGATTGCATTTCCTGATAAACTTTGGTCCGCTCATCAAGAATGGCTTGGCCGCCGCTGACCATGTAATCCTTCATGGTCGCTTCAAATGTTTTCTCGAAGTCTTCCGGTTTCGCCATGGCCGTCTTCACGATCATCTCTTCGTATTTGGCCTGCAGGTTCGTGCCGTATTTCGCCTCGGCCTCGATCGGACGGTCGAAGTTGACCGGCTTAAACGTATCCGTTGCCGAGATTTCCACGGCCTTGCGGTGCAGATCCTGAAACTTTTCCGGGAAGTTGGTTGTCAGTTTCTCCCGGTTCTGCGTTTCGTCGCCTACAAAATTACCGTTGGCGATAATGGCAATGTCGCCGCTGTTGTAAAGCCGGTCAATCACCTCTTGAGGGGCGTCGGTCTTCATGACGGGAATGCCGTCCACCATTTCGTAGTTCTCGCCTTCCACGCCGTTTTGCAGCGCCAGCAGATTGTCCGGGTCGGCCATCCAATTCAGGTATTTGATCGCTTCTTCAGCATGTTGGCTTGTTTTCGGAATCATGATGTACATGCCGTTTGGCGCGTATTCCGGCTTCGCATGCTTGCCTTCGGAGTTGGTGAATGGATCAATCGGCGTAAGCTTGGCGTCCGGCTGGTTTTTGAGCAGCGTATCATAGGTGCCGTCCGCGTAGTACATGTTCGGATAATCCTCCGTCAGGAAGCCCGTAAGACCGTTGGTCACGTCCTGTGTCAACTGCTTCTTGTCTTCGTCCAAACTGAAGTCGCGGCTGATCAGCCCTTCATTGTAAAGCTTGTTGAAAAATTGCAGCGCATCCTTAAAGCCCGGAAGCAGCGTCGGATAGTCGTTGGCTCCGAGCTTTTGCAGCAGCGTATACTTCTGCTCTTCCGTAGTCGGCTGAATAAAGGACCAGATCAGCGGATCATATTGAGCCGGTTCGATCGTCATGCCGAAGGGAATCACCTTCCCGCCGGTTTCGCCCGGATCCTTTTCTTTAAAAGCTTTCAAAACCGCGTACAGCTCATCGGTCGTTTGAGGCACCTTCATGCCGAGCTTTTCCAGCCAATCGGCGCGGATAAAGGAAGAATACTTGCCAAGGAAGGCCCGTTTGCCGGGAACAGCGAACTGCTTGCCCATGTACTGGCCGTAACTCATCGCGTCCTCATCGAGGAATTCCTTCAGATTCGGACCGTGCTCGTTGATCAAATCCGTCAGTTCCGTCAGCCCGCCTTGCTCCGCGTAGCGGTTGAAGGTCGGCGTGTCATACGTAAATACGATATCCGGCACATTGCCGCCGCTGGCCATGAGAACGTTCAGCTTCTTGATCTCCTCGGAACGGGGGACCGGTACGAATTCCATCTTAATGTTGTTCGGGGTTCCAAAGTTGTCCTGGATATATCGGGTAAGATAACTGTCGGTGATGGTATAAGGTTTCGGTGTATTGCCGCGGTCAAAAATTTCGACCTTCAGCGTAACCTGCTTGCCGTCATTGGAGCCGGAATCCCCGTCCGAAGCATTGGTGCTGCTGCCAGAGCCTGAGGAGCACCCGGATAATACGACCGTTCCGACCATCAGCATGACCAGCGTGAGCTTTGCGAGCTTGCCCCATGTTTTCTTGCTTGCTGCCATCATTACATCCCCTTTTCTATTTGGATTATGTCCCTGCCGATTTGCGCCGATCTTATTCATGATAGAAAGCTGCGGATTCATCCGAATTGCTTCGGACCCTGTTATGTAAGCGCTTAACCTTTCGGGTGTTCTCAGTATGCCTCAGAGGCAAGCGGATGACAATAAACCAAATTCCAAACGTGACAACCCGCTTCGTTACAAGGTTTTAACGTAGGAAAATGACTATTTTCGTTATCTAAACCGTTTTCTAATATGACTGTAGTGCTTGATATATCCGGTGTTTGTTCCGTTTGCTGAACCCTTCCACATAACCCGTTGCATTCGGAACGCATACCGACATTCACCAGAAAATGCGAAACGGGTGCTGCTTCCGGCCGGAAATTTCTGCACCCGTTTCTGGATAAACTATATTCATAAACCGTTTTCGTTATCGAAGCCTGTCTAGGATCCGAGCTCCGTCCCCGGTGCAGGCTTCATTTGCAGCTTGCGGTAGTCGCCCGGCGTCACACCCGACGTTCGTTTGAACACCCGCCCGAAGGTAATGGAGTTGGCGTATCCAATCTTCTCCGCAATTTCCTGTATCGAGAGGTCGGTCTGCGCCAGAAGCTCCTCCGCCCGCTTCATGCGCAGCTGTACCAGGAAATCCACGAATTTCATATCGTATTCCATTTTAAACAGATAACTTGCATATTTACCGGATATCTGAAAACGGTCGCTCAGATGCTTCAGGGACAAATTCGGATCGTCGAAATGCTCTTCAATATAGTGTTTCATTTCGCTGATCATGGCACGGTAGCTCTTGGTTTCGCTAAGCGCTACATAGGTGCGGTAAATTTCCGTTAACTGATCGGTGATCCTGCTCTGCAGCTCCTCTAAGGATGCGGCTCCAGCCAGTACATGCTCCCTGCCCTCCGACAGCTGGTTCCTCAGCTCATCGGATAATACACCGACCTCCCGGGACAGCAGCTGAAGCATGCTGTTGACCAGTGAACGGATCGTATCGTCCTTCAGACGCTCTGCCTTGAATGAAGCGAACATGTCCTTCAGCCGGGTTCTCCAGCCTTCATTATTTAATCGGAAGTCCTTGACCAGCTCCGAAATTTCATTCAGGTAAGGAAGCAGGCGGCTTAAATCTCCCCGGGGCAGCTCGTCGCCGACCAGCACGGCATGATCGCCCATCGCCAGCCTGTGCCCGAGCGCCTCGGAGGCTGATTGGTGCGAAGCGCCTATTTCATGCAGCCCGGCAACCGTGCTGCCCAGCCCGAACCTCACCGACAAACGAAGCTTTTCCTCGACCCAGCCCCGACACTCCTCCGCTGCGCGTATCAGGGAAGAACGCGTCTCCTCGTTCATCCCCGGAAGCGCGATCAGAATGCCTACGCGGCTGCCGGCGATCCATTCAATCCAGCTGTTGAAGCCGGCATTGCGTGCAAGCTCCTGAAACACGTTCATCAAGGCAAACTTCAGCACGTTCTGGTCGCGGACGGTATGAACGTCCTGAAAACCGCTGTAATCATTGATTTCACCGAGCAGGATGACGTAACCCGCCGGCTGTTCCGGCAGTTTCATCGGCGTCAGCTCTGCCATCCGGGATAGCAGTTCCTTTTCGGGCTTCTGCCCGCTGATCAGGTCCATGAACAGCTGGCTGCGCTGAAGCTGGAGATTCTCGTGCCGCTTTTTGTCATAGTCCATGGACCGGCTGATCAGGCTTTCAAGCGCACTATCGATCATGGAAAGCTCATCCTTGGCGGCCTGGGGCATGTTGAGCTGAATGGACTCGATGCGGTTCATCATGGCTTTGATCGGCTGATAATTCCGCTTGGTAACATAAACGATATAAATAACGGCAAGCACAACGGTTACGAAGCCGATCACGATCCAGATGTAGGAAACGACCGACACCCAGGCATAGAGCTGCCCGACCCGGAGACCGCTTTCAAAAGTCCATCCCAGCTGATCCGATTGCAGCCTCGTCAGAACCTTGCCTTCTTTGGCCCGCTTATCCTCTCCGATTTGGGATGCTTCAAATATGAGATCTCCGCTGGAGTCCAAAATATTCAAAAAGGAAACGCTGTCATTTATCATCGGATTGATCATCTGCTCCACCCGGTACATGCTTACGTTAATGACGAGCAGCCCTTGGCTCCCGAAGGGAAGCGGCAAATTTTTATACATGGAGATGACCTGCTTCGGCTCGTTCTCCCCGAGTCCCGTCATGGATCGAACGGCGGACCACCCCCGGTATTCGTGCTCTTTCACGGCAAACTCGATATAAGAACGGTCCGGAAAAGTCGAGAGCGGGCTTTGGCCGCTGGTGGTCAGCACCGACTGATCCGAATGACGGTATAAATAGACCGATTCGATCAGGTCGCTGCCCGATTGCAACCCGCGGAGACGTTTGACAAGCGAGTACATCAAATTTTGGTCGGATGACGGATTGCTGAACAGATAGCTTGAGTATAGGGCACTCGTCTCCACTTCGTTTAGCACGTTCATCTCGATGGCGTTGATGGAACGATCCAGATCTTCCATAATAAAACGCGTGGAAATTCCGTTCGCCTTGGCTGCCTCTTCGCGCGAGGCCTCATTAAACATGATGAATGAAAGAAACACCAGGATCGTAATCGTGACGAGGAATATGGGAAAATAGGAGAGAAGCAGCTTGCGGTACCAGTTTTGCTGCAAAGAAGTCATTCCTTTCTCTTCCAGGTTAAGCGTTTTACTTATGCTTGTGCTATATTGTAGCATGTCCGTGTCCCTCCCTGGAAGAGGGCTGTCTTCGAAAGACGGACGCTGATAAAGCTATGAAATGAGGACATCCATTGTTACAATAAAAAAAGCCGCGATTATCGCGACTTCTTCTATGCTTATGTCCACGACCCGCCCGAACTGCAAAGCTATTCGAGCTCAGAGGCAGGATTACGTTTCGAGTACTGCTCAGCCAAGGTTAAACGCCCATTCCGTTCATGAACTCCGAGATCATGATTTTCCGTCCGGTCTTGGCGCTTTCCAATGCAGCCAGCACCATCGCCATGCTGTATACGTTGTCGCTGCAGTCCGTTTCCGGCTTGATGCCGGCTTCCAGTGCGTGAAACATATTTTCCAGGCAGCCATGATGTCCGGTCTTCGCCATGGCAGGCAGCATGCCTTCGATCCGCTCATACTTCCGAATGAAGCTTCCCGATTGATCCCCTTCCGCCACGACCTCCGCATAGATCTCGTCATGTCCGTCCCAGATTGCCGTTCCCCTCTCACCCGTGACGCGCCAGGCGGCTTCCCAGGAGGTTTGAGCGCCTTCGGCACACCAGGACCCGCGGTAATTGAACACGGAGCCGTCCGACATTTCATAGATGCATATCGCCATCGCATTGCCGGCGTACCAGGAACCGGGCGGGTTGAACTCCTGACAATATACGGATACCGGATCGGCTCCGCTGATCATGCGGGCCTGATCGAAGGTGTGAATGGCCATATCAAGCAGCAGGGGACTGTCCATCAGGTCCCGAAATCCGCCGAAATGCGCGCCAAGAAAGAAATCGGCCCCTATGAAACCGGGCTTTCCGATCGCTCCGCTATCGATCAAAGACTTGAAAGCCCGTATTCGCGGATCAAATCGGCGGTTTTGCATGACGGCATGGGTTTTGCCTGCAGACTCCGCCAACTTCACGATATCCAGACATTCCGTCATCGATTCCGCTAACGGTTTTTCGCTGAATACATGACACCCGTGCTTCAGCGCCGCCGTGCTAATCCCATAGTGGCTGGCGGGAATGGTCACATCGAATACGATATTCGCACCGCTTGAAGCAAGTGCATCGTTAATATTGTTATACGTCTGACATGAAAGACCGTGCCGATCGGCAAATGCCTTCGCGAAAGTCTCCTGAATGTCCACGAGACCCACGATTTCAACGTCCTCCCGCCCTTTTGCATAATCCGCCCAAGTATTCGCCATGCTCCCGCATCCCGCGATAACAACTTTAAACGCCGTGGTCATATTTCCATTACTCCCCCTGAATACGTCATCGTTTGGTTAACCGCTTTCAATTCATCGCCTTGTGGTTGTAATCATTCCAATATTGGCTTAATGTAGATGAAGCAACTTCATTATAATGGCGATACACAACTATATCTCTATACAACCTTGTGCAATACCACTCTTATCTTGCGGTTCGAGGTGATTTCGTATGTCCTATCCTAGAGAGCTTCATGAGAATACCAGGCTTGGCGATAAGGCGTATCCCGTACAGGTATTTCATAACCGCTGTCCCGGTGCCAAAACGAAGGATTGCATCCTCTATCTCCACTGGCATGAGCACTTTGAGATCCTATGCATGCGCCAAGGTCACGCCGTCTTCCATATTGATACTACCCCTTATGTCGTTAAGGCTGGAGAGTTCATCATCATCCCGGGCGGCAGCCTGCATGTGGGTTATGCCCTCGAGGATGGCGATGTACGGTTTGATTGCGTCGTTGTGAATGCATCCCTGTTTAACGATTCGCTTCATGATCCGGTACACGCGCGTTATGTCGCTCCATATATGGAAGGCCGGCTGCGTTTCCCCGTCAAGCCAGCGGAGAGTGACCCGGCTGGCTCAGAATGCTATCCGCTGCTGGATGAAGTCATTGAAGAGCTTGCCGTCCGCCGTCCGGCTTATGAGCTTATTGCCAAGTCGAAGCTGTACACCCTGTTCGTTCTGTTGGCGCGCACATTCATGCCCGCACAGCTCGCGGAGAAAACGAACGAGCCTTATTTTGCCAATCGGGAGCGTTATAAAAAGCTGATACAGCATATCGAGAACAACATCGGCGAGAAATTGCCTGTGGAGGCCGCCGCTGCGGAAGTCGGTTTGAATCCGTTTCATTTTTGCAAAATGTTCAAGCGTTTAACGGGCCGCACCTTCGTGGATTACGTCAACCTGACCCGGATGAATGAAGCGGAGCGGCTGCTTCGCGAACGGAGGTTGACCATCACGGAAATTGCCGGCATCGTCGGCTGCAGCAACCCGAATTATTTTACCAAGCTGTATAAACAGTACAAGGGCATGACGCCTTCCCAGGCAAGAATGATATAAAGCTGCGAGTTGATCCTGATTCCTTGGCTGTATTTCAAGCTGCTCCCCTGCTCGATGATAAATTGGCACCATGCATCCTAAATAATAAAAGACTCAACTCCAGCAAAGGCTGCTGTATGTTGAGTCTTTTGGCATTCGTTATCGCATCGGCGCTACCCCGCTTAATACGCCTTGGGCACCTCCACTTTCCTGGTGTTCCCGTCTTCGTTCGTGAAATAGATATGAACCCCATGGTCCTGATCGTCCAGAAAATACGAGACGTATTTGCTCTCATCCACCTTCATCGGCACCAGGAGAGTCGCGATGCGATGGCTTGAAGCTGACTTCGTCTCCGCATGCAGATGCCACTGGTTATCCAGCCCTTCGATCTCTTCCGGATCGACGCCGGTGAATTGATTATGCTGATTCAGCGATAGATCGCCTGAGGAGCAGTACACGAATCGCCCTTCCATCTCCGCTTTGCTGCCCATTACCCGAAACGTCTGCCCCGACAGCTTCATCGGGTTCAAGGTATGGAACAGCCACTCGATGCTGGCTGGCTTGGCAAGCTCCACCGTATCCACGATCACAACATAAGATTCGTCGAAGAAATAGATTTCGCGCACATAACGCTCCAGGTAGGGCACGTTCTCCCGATAGGCCTGCGTTGCGTTCATGCGGGTGTACCCGAAGCCTGATGCAGCGTCGACGTGCTCCACCCTGCCGCTGGCCTCGATGCAGAGAACCTTGTCTTTTCCCGCATACTGACCATGGCCATCAATAAGAATATTATTCGTGGAACGCGTCTGCCTCCGCCAGTTCATATGCATCGTGCTGCCGAAGGCGATATAGTACCCGCTCTCGATTGCCAGAGGCTCGCCGTATGCGTGCAGCAGGAACCCGTTCTGGTCACCGTGGCTGTGGCTCATCGAGCCGTATCGGCTGCTCTTCGCCAGCAGCATGATGTGCTCATCCGGATCATCCATCCGGTGATGCATCGCCACCCAGTCAATATCGCGGAACCATTTGACGGATTGAATAGCCCCTTCATTGGGTTCTGAAGCGTCCGATAAGGCAAAGGGTACGGTATCCGATGGAGGAACGGCTTCCACCTGAGGATAGTCATGCCGATACAGCATATCGTCAAACCGGAAATCCCACCAGCCGTAATTATAAAATTTGGAGTCGGCATCCGTATCCGATTTGGCCACTTGTTCGAAATACCATTGATACAGCCCGTTTCCCGTAATGCCTGCAAACTGGCGAATATTGAAAGCCGTCTTCAGGCTGACAGGTTCTCCGAGGTAGGACTGGTCGCCGAAGCTGGCCCGAATCGTATCCGGACTGCTGCAGTATAGCGGAAAATCGCCGGTGCGCCCGAAAAAAGGACGTTTATAAAAATCGATCGCTACGTAATTGCGGATGAGATTGAGCGCATCGATCACGAATGCCATGCCGGTTGTCCAATAGAGCGGCCCTTCTGCCCAGCCCCCGTCCTCTCCGCCCCATGGGGAGTAGAGGCAGGCGTAGTATTCCAGCGTGTAATCCAGCCATACCCGCGCGCTCGCTTCTTCATGAAGCATGGCGATGCAGGCCGGGACCAGAACCGAGGATAACGAACGAACCGCATGGCTGTCGTAAGGGACATGATGGATCTTCGAGCGCTCCATCACATGGAAGGCCACCTGCTCGGTACGGCGCAGCAAAGCGCCCCTGACGAGATCAATCTCCTCAGTGCCGAGGTAATCGTGAAGCCAATCGTACCCCCAGGCAAGCGCCCCGACCATGCGGAAAGCGGCTTCATCGTTGTAATCTCGGGACGTTGTTCCCTCCGTATCCCAACGGGCCGCGTGGAGCAGCCACGTTTTCGCTTTGGCTATCAAAGCATCATCCCGCAATATAACCCCTGCCACGCTTAAATGCCGGATGGCATAGAGCGTTTCTTGGCAATCCATGTACATTTGTCTCCACAGCTTCGCGACGCGCTTGTTGCCCGGATAACGCTCCGGTTCCAGGATTAACGGCTTATTCACCCATGGGAGGACCGATTTCTCGTAAAAGGCCTGCCAGCCGCAGTAATCTTCATCCTTGCGGAGACCTTCCCGGAACGCCTCAATCCCCTTTTCGTCCAACCATAACCGCGGATGACCGGTATACGTGCGTTCGTACCTTTCCGCTCTGCCAGGCAGGGGAGTTTCGGGCAGCCCCTCCGGGACATGAAACATTCGGGATTGGCTCCAAGATGAACGGGTATGCTCCAAGTCCGCGGTAGTCTCCTCTTGCTCCCCGGTCAGCAAGGCATAACGCCAATAATAAGTACCGGGCTCCAGCGGTCGATCCGGAGTGTATAAGTTATAGGAAATCGGCGATATCGTCGTCGTGGCCCCCGTTTCATACGAGGGTGAAGTCGAGATCTGCAGCATATAACGGTCGTCCTCAAGCTGTCCCGGCATCCAGGTGAAACGGGGAGGATTCTCGAGCAGCTTACTCCCTTCGTCCGGTTGATACGGCACGGACAATAATCCGCTTTTCGGTTCAAACAAGGTTTTCATCGAGCTCCCTCTCCTTCAACCCGTTGTTGGTCATTGTATAGCTTCTTGCCGTTCTTCCATCGGACAAATGGAGCCAATCCCCGTCCGCAGCATGCGTCCATCCCAAGGATATCGGCTCATTGCCGGCACGATAGACGACGATGAAGCGGGCTTTCGAATCCATTCGGTGAAGCTGGATTCCTTCCATGGGACGGCTGGGATCGTCAGCAAGCCCAGGTGATTCCACTCGTGAACATACCATTCCTTCAAAGGTGGCAAAGGATGCTACCGCAACCGCTCCTGACTCGTTAGCGATATGAAGGTCCACCTGCATACCGTCTCTGGACCATACATTAGAGGAGCGCTCTTTTACGTATGCGTGTCCGTCCTCGTTTCCAGGTTCCGCCGACCCGCTGATCTGAACCTCATCCGAACTTTCGTGAAGCTGCCCCGTGCCGACGTAATGAAACCACCAATCCACGGCGGCCGGTTCTTCCAATTCAACTTCGAACCAATCCAGCAGCCAATCTTCCGCCATGATCAAATGCCGGTCCAGAATGCCATGATCGTAGGCCTCATCGGTCCGAACCCAAATATAGGAACGGTTTGGAGCGGATTCATACCGCATGCATTTGCCTTCGGCCGGATTCTGCGAGCGGCCGCCTACGGATACGGTGTTGTGGCAGGCAGTCTGAGGGTACCATTCCTTCTTTAGAACCGATCCATAAGGTACCGTTCCTCGATCTGGCGAAAGAGGTTGATCCCCGGCATGAATCATCAAATTCAATTTATCAAAGTGACCATGCGATCCGCCATGAGGGCCAAAATCAATCAAAGCTTGAAGGCCTTGGGGATGGTTCGTCCTTAACAGGGCGAACCCGCTTTGAGGAAGAACAAAGGAATAAGGAGCATCGCCGTCCGCATGGTTCAAGGTAACGCCTGCGATCCCCCCCGCTTCATGAGCTGTCGGATCACGATCTGCTTGCATAGCGTCTCCCGGTCTTGGGACCTCACGCGTGACCTGTACTTCGATAACATCACCCGTTTCCCATATCTCTCCCGATTTCAACATGTGGGAGTTCCCCTTGCCGGGAGCTGCCCTTCCGTTTCGGCCATCCCATGATCCCGTACCGTACAGCAGTGCCTCCAGCATGCCGATTCTGCCGGCTGCTCCGTTCAGTTCCCGATAGGCATGGCCAAGCAATCGTCGATAGCTCTTATCCCCATATATGGATAAGCCGATCTCCGCAACTTCCGCAATTTCTCGCGCGTATGGAGCCCTGCGATAAGGACCATCGTGAAGTGCAGGCAGGAAGCCGTTTGGGTCTGACAATCGGACCAGGACCGATAACATTCCCTGCATGCATTGGCCTTGCTCCCCTCTCAGGGAAAAAAGCTCTTCACCAACCCTGCTCCCCATTTCCGCAGCAATCAGGTAAGCACGGAGCACGAATACGTGATAGTAAATGCTGCCTTCAAATTCAAGCTGATCGGGCTTGACGGCAAGGGTGAGATGATGGCGGAGCCCGCCTTCCTGCTCAACCAGCTGCTTCAGCTTTTTCGTTTCGCCTTGCACCGCATAGATGCAGAACAAAGCGGCGATCAGCCAAGCGGTATAATTGTTCTCAGGATTTCCGCGTTCCCGGGACAAAATATGATGATATTCCGTCATGCTGCTCTCCAGCATGTGCAGGAACCGGTCAATCTTCCGAAGGGCCACCTCATCAAACCATACGCCCTCATCCCGCAGAAGCAGATATCCACGAAGAAGCGTCGTTGCCCAGATGGCTTCGGTTAAAGCCTGATGGAATGCTCTCCCTTTCAGCATCCATGGCTGCGCATCCGGGTGGACAGGATACAGCGGAAATTGCTCCGCATACCGAACGATCAGCCTTTTTCCAAGATCGGCGTAAATCTCCTCCCCCGTGCCGGCATAGACTGCTGCGGATTGCAGAGCATATCGTGCCATGGCCTGATGCTTGAATACCAGCCATGCTCCCCGATACGGTTCTCCTTCCCATTCGCACCCATGCGGACAGCGAAACGTGCTGCCGTCGGCTTCCAGAGGATCAAACACCAGCTCCGTGTGATGTTCGGGACAAACGAATTGGTGCCACCAGCCGCCGGGCTCGAGGGGAACATCCAGCTTCCGGTCGATCACTTGGTCCAGCTCGGCCTTCAGGATATCGATCGTTTGCACGCTCCACGCGTACGAGTTCAGCTTCGACTTCACCTTCATCCAATCCCTCATCGCATGAACATGCCGCCGTTGATTTCGATCGTCTCACCCGTTATATAAGAAGACAGCTCCGAGACTAGGAACAGCACGGAGCCGGCGACATCGTCCGGCGTGCCCTCTCGCCCTAGCGGAATGCCCTGAATGGTGGCTTTGCGCGCATCATCCGGGGTAAAGGTCGCGTGAAACGCCGTTTGCCCGATAAAGCCGGGGGACACGGCATTCACATGGATTCCGCTTGAAGCAAGCTCCTTCGCCAAGCCTTTGGTAAAGCTCAGGACGGCAGCCTTGCTCGCCGCATATATGCTAGCGCCCGGTCCGCCGCCGTTGTGCGCCGCAACGGAGGTCATGTTCACGATGCGCCCTTGACCGGCCGCTTTCATCCCCGAAATGACCGCTTTGCTCACGAATACCGTGCTTTTCATATTGACGTCCATGATCTTGGCGTAGAGCTCCTCGGTCATTTCCGCATTTGCCAGCCGCTGGACCAAATGCCCCGCATTGTTAACCAGAATCGTTACCGGCCCGCCAAATGCCTTTTCCACTTCCGCCACAAGCGCCTCCGCCTGTTCGGCTTGCGCAACGTCTGCGCGAAAAGCGTGGGCTTCGCCCCCAAAATCTCTGATCTCGGCAACGGCCTCTTCGGCAGCCTCCTTGCTGTTCAAATAATTCAGCGCTACCTTGGCTCCGCTTCTGGCCAGCATGATGGCAACCGCCCGACCGATTCCTCCGCTAGATCCTGTGACTAAAGCGACGTTACCCGATAGATTTATTTGCATGTTGATCCCTCCTGATTAGGTTTGCAGCTGTTTCAGCCTGTTTTCTTGCTCACGCATTCTTTCCATTCGCGGCATCGTCATGACGATGCTTGTGCCTTGACTCGGCGAACTATGAACCGTTATCCCGTACGTTTCGCCGTAAACCATCTGAATTCGCCGATGGACGTTCACGATGCCGATGCCGCCTCTGCGCCGGGCGCGTTTCCCCTCTTCATCATCGACCAAGCGGTTTTCCTCGAGCCTTTTGCGCAGTTTATGAAGCTTATGGTCCGCAATGCCTGCCCCGTTGTCCTCGACCATGACCAGCAAATTGTCTCCGTCGACTCTCGTATCAATCCGAATGTAATGCCACGCCTCGATTCCTTCCGGAAAGGCATGCTGGAAAATATTCTCCACAATCGGCTGCAGGGAGAGCCTGACCATTTTCTCCAACAGGAGCTCGGGCGGCGTTGCCACCTCGATCTCAAAATCGCGCCCGATCCGATGCTTCAAGATCATCATGTAATGCCGCACATGGTTCAGCTCGTTGGCAATCGTGATTTCCTCCAGATTGGTCTGAATGGAATATCGAAGCATGAAAGCCATGGCCTCCACCATGTCCGAAATTTCGTCCGAATCCTGAACGATCGCGTAACAGTTGATCGTTTCCAGCGTGTTGTACAAAAAATGCGGATTGATCTGCAATTGAAGCGCCTGAAACTCGGCCCGCTGGCGCTCCAGCTGTATGTCCTGCAGCTCCAGCTGCGTCTTCTGATTGTGGAGCTCCGTGTCGTATACCTGCTCGATCATGTCGGACAACCGGCTGACCATGAGATTGTAGCTGTGGATCAATCCCCCGATTTCATCCTCGCGCGGTTTCACGTCGGTGATGTGCGTCCAGTTCCCTTTCTCCGTCTGCCTCATCCCGTTCTTCAAATTGCGGATCGGATTCACGATCGATTTCCCGAATCTGTATGCCAGAACGAGCGCAATGAACAAGGTGACAAAGCCTACGATAATGGTGGTGGAGCGAATGCCCGAAATCGGCGCCCGAAGCTCATCCAGCGGCATCATAATGACGAGGCTCCAGCCCGAATATTCGGACTGGCGCGAGATGATCATCGCTTTCTCGCCTAATACCGGTTCGATGAAGCGATGATCGCCCTTGGCGATAATGCGCTTCGGCAGGTCCGTGGTCGTGATTCCCTCCATATCCACGTGCTCTGGGGCATAAACGACCTCGCCTTCGCGGTCCAGGATGAAAAAGAAGCCCTGCTCCCCAAGGTCGACGCCATTCCATAAACCCGACAGCTGATCTTCATTGAACTCTACCGCAAGCACGCCTTTAACGTCGTAGGAATTCATTCCCCGGATTTTGCGGGCAACCGTAATGACGTTGTCGCGATCCTGTTCCAGCAGGCTGGTCTTCAAGATGACGATCTCCCCGTTCCCCGGCGTCTTCTCCGTCAATTCACGAAGACGGTCCGAAGGATCGATCGACATGGCGGAGAAATTCTGGTTCTGATCGAAAATCGACCGGCCATGGAACCCCAGGATGTACATCAAATGGGTCTGCGTAGGGTATTGAATGAAGATTTTCTGAAAAACATCCTTTCGGATGAGATGGGTGAACCGGTAATGCTCATAGCTGTCGCTGGGATCCATATCCAAGAATCGTTTCACCGAATCCTGCAGCAAAATCGTATTGCTGATCCGCTCGAACATTTTCAGCTGATTATCCGTTTGCCTTGCGGCGTTCGTGATGACGGTGGTCATATACTTCTCGACCTGCTCGTCAATCGCTTCGGATGATTTCATGTAGAAGAAGACGCCGACCGTGGTAAGCGAGAACATCACGACGATGAAGAAGTACAGGAAGATTTGACGGGACAGGCTCTTCCGCATCATTCGATCCCCAGCATCTCCCGGTATTCGGAAGGGGTGTAACCGGTGACCTTCTTAAAGGTTTTGGTAAAATGGGGATGATCCGCATACCCCACTTCGAACGAAATGTCCGTAATTTTATAATGCGGAATGGCAAGGAGCTTCTTCGCCTTCTCCATTCGTTTCTTGATCCGGTAATGGACAAAGGTCTCGTCCGTCATCTGCTTGAACAGCTGGCTGAAATAGGACGGGTTGAGTCCAAGCATGTCGGCCACCTCATCCAGCGAGAGATCGCGGGACAAGTTGCGCTCGATATAGGCTTTCGCTTCCTCTACAGGCTCCTTCGCATTCCCTTTTCGCTTCTCGCGTATGAGCTTCACCGTCTGATTCACGGCCAGACGAAATCTCTCGAAATAATGATGGTTCCCTCCGGGCGCAGGCCCCGATATTCCCGTCATGCGTTCGAACGAATATACGTCCCTGCCGTTTAACTGCTTGATCAACTTCGCGTACAGCTCATCCAGCAGCTCCTGAAGCTGGATCGATTCGAACCGGCGCTCATTGCAATAATCCTCGATTTCCTGCAGCTTCATCTGGATATCGTTCATTTGCAAATGCCATACGGCCAGCTCCAGCTGCTCCAGCCAATCCTCCAGCTTGGAAAGCGGAAAATAGAACCGCTGCTTCTCCTGCATGGACTTTCGATCCGCCATCAATTTGTTCATGGTGTTATGTACCACCGATTTGGTCACGGGCTTGAGCAGGTATTCCTTAACCCCATACGACATACATTTCTGGGCGTATTCGAAATCGCCGTATCCGGAGATGACAACGACCGTGATATCGCCGTATGCTTCATATAACTGCTTGCTTAACTCCAGGCCGTCCATCCTGGGCATCTTGATATCCGTAAATATGAAGTCCGGTCGTGCCGTCTGGATCGCTTCCAACGCTTCCATGCCGTTTCCGGCCGTTTCCGCTTGAATCATGGCCGGATCTGTCTGCGTGATCAGTTTCGCCAAGCCCATTCTTATCATAGGTTCATCATCAACGACCAGAATGCGGTACATCACCCATTCCCCTTTCAAAACAGCGAGAGTAGTTTAGCTTTAGCAAGATACTCCTCTGCTTAGACAAGCAGAGGAGTCATTCTTCAACACTATACTAAAACATGCCCCGCTTATTCGAAAGCGTTTTCTTTTTCGTTATATCGTTTCGTTGTTTCCTCAATAATCTCTTTACCGCCCTTGGACAGATACTCCTCGAGCACCTTGCCGTAGTTATCGATCGGCTCCCTGCCGTATACCATGCGAAGCACATGCTCCAGAATCAGCGGAGGCAGTTCATCCGACTTCGGATTCAGCTCCGGATATTTCACCATCGCCTCCAGTCTCGGGTCGAATTCGATTCCGCGGCGGCCCTCATTCGATAACATGTTATCAAAAGCATCAATCAGCTCTTTGCCGGAATCGGACAATTCGGATACGCGTTTGTTGTACGTTGTGTCCTGCACCAGCCACAGCCAGTAGTTCAAATAACGCATCTTATCCGCGCCTGCTGCGTCCGTCGGTACCTCGAAGACCGGCTTTCCGTCGGTTACCTGATAATCCTCGCCCTCGATGCCGAAGCTGAAGAACAATTCCGCGTCCTCACTGACCATCCAGTTGAAGAACTTCACGATATCCTCCGCTTTATCCTTCGCCTTCGCGTTGATGAAGAATGAACGCGTGACCGGATTATAATGGGCATATCCCCCTTTACCGTCAGGTCCTACAGGCGAAGGAATCAGCGCCACTTTCGCGTCCGGCACATTCTCCTTCAGCTGGGTTCCCCAGATCGGAAGTTCGTTGGCATTCATAGACCACATGCCGGCTTTGCCGCTCGTGACGATGGATTTGAAATCCGCGCTTTCAATGGTCGCGAATTCCTTGCTGATCAATCCTTCCTCATGCATCGTCTTATAGATCTGAATTGCCTGCTTCATATTTTCTTCGTCAAAGAAGGTTGGCTTTACTTGCCCGTCCGGGAACACCTTGAATTGGTTCAGATAACCCAGCACGTCATACGCCCCGAAGAAGGTATCGGCATATTTGAAATTCTGACGTCCCGCATAAGGCTGCTCCACCCCGGCTTCCTTGAACGCGCGCAGAACATCCATCGTTTCTTCCACCGTCGTCGGGATCTCCTTCCCTACCTTTTCCAGCAGGTCGGTCCGAATCCATGTCGCCCGTCTGGACGGATTGGACAAGATTTCGGGAATCCCGTAAATATTGCCCGTCTTGGAATCCGTCATCCGCTTCCAGGCTTCCTCGGGGATAAACTTGAGCAGGTCCTGCCCATGCTCCTGCAGCAGGTCGTTGAGCGGAAGAAAGACTCCGTTCTCCACGGCACCCGCCAGCTCGGGACCGCTGATTCCGCCAGTTCCCTGCACCACATCCGGTATGTCGTTCGTTGCGAACATCTGCACCATTTTATCCTGATATTCGTTATGCGGAATGAGACGGATTTCGAGGTCCGTATTCGTCATTTTCTCTAGCTCCAGCACGTACTTATCCTGGTTGATATCCGGATTCTTCTCAACGTAGGAAACGTTAAGCGTCCGCATCGAAATGGAAAATTTCGTGGCTCCCGCTTCATTCCCGCCTTGGCCGTCGCCCCCGGCGTTGGCTCCTCCGCCTCCGCCATTATTGCCCGCACAGCCGACGAGCATGGCCAGTACAAGACCTGACGTAAGCGCACGTGTCCAGCTTTTTCTCATGAATACCCCTCTTTTCAAGCTAATATAGTCGCTTATAATAGCGCTTTCAAACTTAATATCAGTATAGAGAGCCGTCTGGGCGGGAACAAGGAATGTCTTTGGCTCGGTTTGTCGTTTTTTTAGGGTTATTCTTTGATCGACCCGATCATCATCCCGTGAATGAAGAAGCGCTGCAGAAACGGATACAAGAGAATGATGGGCAGCGTGGCTACCAGAATAACCGCCATCTGAATGCCCTGCACGGACTGGGAGCTTGCTTCGAACGCCATGTTGCCCGTATCGGTCAGGCCCTCGTTCACCAGAAGCTCCCTCAATTTGACCTGGAGCGGATACTTACTGCGGTCATTGATATAGTAAAGGGCATCCATATATTTGTTCCAATTCGTAACGGAATAGAATATCCCTACCGTCGCCAGCGCCGGCTTGGATAACGGAAGCACGATGCTCCACAGGGTACGGACCTCGCTGCATCCGTCGATTCGGGACGAATCGATCAGTTCGCCCGGAATTTGGGTGAAGAACGTGCGAAGCACAAACAGGTTGAATGCGCTGATCGCCGATGGCAGCATCAAGGACCACAGCGTGTTGACGAGATTCAGCTCGCGCATCAGTATGAATTGGGGGATGAGCGGTGCCGTAAAAATCATGGTCAACAGGATGATTATCATGATGGTTTTTCTGCCGACGTATTCGGGCCTGGAGAGCGGGTACGCCAGCGAAGCGGTTGCTGCCAGATTGATGAAGGTTCCGAATATCGTAATATAGACGCTGATCCCGAATGCCCTCCAGATGGAAACATCGTTGAATACATGCTTGTAGTATGCAAAGGTAAATTCCACCGGCCAGAACATCACTTCTCCGCGATCGATAGCGCCAGGGCTGCTGAACGACTGGGCAATGACATTGAGAAAAGGGAGCAGCATGGTGAGTGCAAGAAAGGTAAGGATGATATAGTTCAATACAAGAAACATTTTTCTGCCTGCACTGTCGTATTTCACGTTGGTGGTCACTCCCCTCTAATACAGCGACTCGCCGGTCGCTTTCTTGCTGATGGTGTTTGCAATGGTGATCAGGAACAAGCCGACAACGGACTTGAACACCCCGATGGCGGTGGCATAACTGTACTGAAGCTGCTGCAAGCCGGCTTTGTAAATGTACGTGTCCAAAATTTCGCTGGACTGGATGTTAAGCGGGTTCTGAAACACGAATACGCGTTCAAACCCGTAATCCATGAAATCCCCGATCTTGAGCAGGAACAGGATTGTTATCACGGGAAGCAGTGCTGGCAGCGTAATGCTGAGGGTCTGGCGCCATCTCCCCGCTCCGTCGATTTCGGAGGCTTCGTAAAGATCCGGATTGATGCCCGCGAGCGCCGCCAGATAGATGATGGTTCCCCAGCCGACATCTCTCCATAATCCGGAGCCCACCAATACCGTTCGAATGTAGGAATCTTCGCCGAGGAAATAGATCGGTTCGAAGCCGAACCACCCGAGCACCACGTTCACGATCCCCGATGACGGGGACAGGATGCCCACAAAGATACCGCTTACAATAACCCATGACAGAAAATGCGGCGCATAGAATATCGTCTGGACAATTTTTTTGTAGACGACCTGGCGAACCTCATTCAGCAATAAAGCCAGGACGATGGGGGCCGTAAAAGCAAACAGAATGTCATATGTACCCAGCAGAAGCGTATTGCGCAGAATTTTCAGAAAATCATAGTGCTGGAACATTCGCCCAAAGTGCTCAAGGCCCACCCAGGGACTTCCCGTTACGCCCTTAAACAAATTGTAGTTCTGGAATGCGATCACGGAGCCCATTAACGGAACATATTTGAACAATCCGAAGAACAGCAGTCCCGGCAGCGATATGAAGTACAGCGCCCTGTATTTCCACATGAATCCGAGCAGCTTTCTCCGTTTATCAAGCTTTCCCTCCAGAATCGGGCTTACCGCTGCTTTGTTTGGCTCGGCCATCTGTCATCACCTCTTGTTTCTCAAATGGGCCGGTGCGTTGTCATCTATCGGAATTTCGTCAAACCGGATGCTGATAAATTCAGGCTCCCGGTCAATGATCCGCGACAGCTCCTTTGTAAAAACATCAACGATTTCGTTCTTCTGCTCATCCGTGCGTCCTTCGTACATTTTAATCGTAATTTGCGGCATCGGCTGATCGCCTCCTTAGGAAATGGATGTGATGAATATCCTTATCCTATAAGTTTTTATGACCGGACAGCAATGGAGGAAGATCGGTTCCTTTGTGTTTTTTTTAGGTGCATCGGCGGCTTGTGTTTTTTTAAGATCGGCTTGTTATTTCAATAGTTCTTAAGCGGTTGGTATAGAATTCCGAGGCGTTCTGTGGAACAATGGTTCCAAACAGCAGCCAACTCGGGCCGCTCGATGCCATCAGTTATGGGAGGCTTTGCGATGAACGGTCAAGTTAAGGAAGAGGAAACGACCTATGCGTCGTTATGGGGGAAACTAGAAAAGAAAGTAATGCGTATGACGGGTCAGCTACAAGGCAAAGTTCCCCATACGACAAAGAACGGGATCTATGATTCCACCCGGATCGATTGGTGGACCTCCGGTTTTTGGCCGGGGATGCTATGGATGATGTATGATATGACCAAGCAGCCGCAGTATAAGGAGTTGGCTTGGGAATGGGATGTTCGGCTTGAACAGGCGCTGATCGGGGACAGTAACTTTCATCACGATGTAGGCTTTCAGTTTCTGCCGACGGCCGTCATCAAATATAAACTGACCGGCGATCCGGATGCCAGGCGGAGAGGATTGTTGGCGGCTACCCTGCTCGCAGGAAGGTATAACCCCGTCGGCAGATTCATTCGCGCTTGGAATCAGGTGAAGCCTACCTCGTGGAACCACGGAAACGAAGGCTGGTCCATCATCGATTCCACCATGAATCTCTCCCTCTTGTTCTGGGCTTCCGAGGAGAGCGGTGATCCGAGATTCGCTCATATTGCCAGAGAGCAGGCCAATACGGTTGTCGAGCATTTCATAAGACCCGACGGCTCGGTTCGGCACATCTGCCGGTTTGACCCGTTGACGGGCGAATATATGGAATCGCTCGGCGGACAAGGCTTTGGACCGGAATCGGCCTGGAGTCGGGGAGCAGCCTGGGCTTTGCACGGGATGGCGAACACCTATCGGTATACCGGCGATATTCGGTATCTCGACGCTGCCAAGCGAGTCGCTCATTACTTCGTGGCTTCCCTTCAGGAAGATTCCATTCCGCTTTGGGATTTTCGGGCGGAGCGCAAGGATTTGGAATACCCCGATCATGATGGAACGGATACATCCCCAATGGCACCGGAGCCAAGGGATACATCCGCGGCATCCTGCGCCGCATCCGGGCTGCTTGAAATCGCGGACCTCGTCCCGCAAGCCGAAAGCGCTCTGTACCGCAGCAGTGCCTTGCGTATCATCGACTCCTTGACGAACCGTTACGCCGAATGGGATGACCCGGATTATGAAGGCATACTGAAAGAGGCCACCGGGCATCTGCCTGCCGGACAAAATATAAACGTCTCGCTCATTTATGGCGATTACTATTATGTTGAGAGCGCAGCCAAGCTAATGGGATGGAAAAACCGGATCTTCTGATCCGGTTTTTTTGTCGTGTTTATTTAATCTTTTTCGGAATCCGAATATAGAAGCAGCTGCCGCCAACATGCTCATCTCCGCTTTCGGCCCACACGTGGCCGCCATGAGCGGAAACCAGCTGCTTGACGATGGCCAGCCCCATTCCGCTTCCGCCGCTTAACCGATTCCTCGACTTATCCCCCCGATACAGCCTTTCGAATATATACGGCAGATCGGATTGGGAGATGCCCTGTCCCGAATCCCGAATCCGAATCAGGGCATCGGCCCCTTCGTCCACGAGATGGGCTTGCACCGTACCGCCGGACGGGGTGTAGTGCAAGGCATTGCTTAACACATTGATCAGAATCTGGAGCATCCGGTCTGGATCCACCTCGGCTGTGATCGACGAACTGCTGGCATAATGCAGACTCACTTCTTTTTCATGATACATCGCCTTCGCCAACGTGACGGCTCTCTCCATAATATGGCTCAGATCCTGCTCGGACCGGGACAGCTGAAACTCCGGGGATTCCATATCGTGCAGCTCCTCCAGCTCCGTGACGAGCTGAATCAAACGGTCGATTTCATCCAAGCAGGTGCGGAAACGTTCTGCAGTCGGCTCCCATACCCCGTCCTCGAGTGCACGGGTGTGACTCTTTAACGTGGTTAGCGGCGTTCGGAGCTCATGCGCGATATCCTGCGTCATGTTCCTGCGAAGCAACTCCTGTTTCTGCAGCTGCACGGCCAGCTCATTCAGCGAAGCACCAAGCCCAGCAATTTCATCGTACCCCCCGGCTGCCACGCGGATATCCCATTTTCCCTGCGTCATCATTTCTGCCGCCCGCTTCATCTGGACGAGGGGAGCCGAAATCCTTCTTGCTACATAGATTCCTATTATGGAGGCTATGGCAATCGATAACAGGCAGGTTAAGATAATCGATTGCATCTGCGCCTGCTCCAAATGATAGTTCAGCTCATCCATTCCGCTGTGCCCGCTGGACTGCTGCTGGTACATCGCGATATGGTAATGGTTCGTCACGATGTTGATCACGGTAAACACGATCAGGATCCCTGCCGTGATGCTGATAATGATGGCGGCGAGCCTCAGGTCAAGCCGATGCTTCAAGCCCCGTCACCTCCGAAGCGGTAGCCGAATCCGTAAACGGTAAGGATATACTTCGGCTGCCTCGGGTCGGATTCGATCTTGTGCCGCAGATTCTTGATATGCTGGTCAATAATGCGGATATCACCGATAAAATCATAACCTAACACCCGGTCGACCAGTTCTTCGCGGGAGAAGTTCCGCTGCGGGTATTTGGCCAACAGCAGCAGCAGTTTATATTCGCTCGGCGTCAAATTCACGATTTGTCCATGGCTGGTGACCTCATGCTTCATCGAATGGATGACCAATGCGCCTTCATCATACACAATGACGTCCGCGAGCAGCTTGCTGTCATCCCCCCGCCTCAAGACAGCCTTGACCCTTGCCACGACTTCCCGTGGGTCGAACGGCTTCACGATGTAATCATCGGCTCCGATCGCAAATCCGCCGATCCGGCTGCTCTGAGCCACCTTAGCCGTTAACATCACGATGGGGACCGAGCTAAACGTTCGAATTTCCTTGCATATCCGTTCACCGTCCATATCCGGCAGCATGAGGTCCAATAGGACAAGGTCCACGGCTTGTCCTCGCAGGCAATCGAATGCCTCCGCACCGTTCGCCGCTTCCAGCGTCAAGTAACGTTCTTTGTTCAAATAAGATACAAGAACTTCTCGAATATTCGGTTCATCATCCACGATTAATATGGTTTTCATTCTGGTATCTCCTTATAGAATCCTTCATCAGTTCAAGTCAACTGTAACATAAGTCCCCATTGTAACTGAAACTTGTGAAGATTCCATGAGGATCAACAAGATGGTCCATGAAGCCCATGCGTTTCTTGGGCTTCATGGTAGCCTGTCGTCTCATCACGTGGCATTTATAAGAGACTTCAGATAAGAGACGCTTTGCGTCACCTGGCTTTCATGCAAGCCGTGAAGAATCAGCGGTCCGTCAAAACGATAAGCGCGCAGAAGCTGAATGTATGCTTCATAGTCCAGTTCTCCGGTTCCGGCAGCCCTGTACCGGAATCCATCTACTGTCGAATAATCCTTGGCATGAGCGATAATAACATGTTCACCGAGCAGTGACAGCGCTTGATCTACCACCTCTGTCAAAGCCTTTCCGTCGTTCGGATTGAACAAATTCGCTGCGTCCAGTACCACCTTCAACCGTGGAGTACGCATCGTGTCCAGCAGCTGTCTGGCTTTGACGGCATCGCTGATCACATTGGCCGGCTCCGGTTCAACGGCCAGCTCAAGCCCGAATTCTTCTGCTATATTCACCAATACCTGCATGGTGCTTAGCAGATCATCCCATGCTTCCGGCGAATCGTTGTCCATGTGCCTTCTCCACATGTCGATTGGATCTCTCGTGCCTGTGCACAGGGTAATGACGGTCGTCCCCATTGATTGGCACATCGCTGCCAAATGGCGAAACCGGCGAATGTCATCCTGCCGTTTCCCCCGATCGGGGTGGATCATATTGAAGGTACCGGATACGGCGGCCATCTGAAGATGCCGATTCTCGCACGCTGCTTGAATATGTGCCGCGGTCCCCAGGTCGACGGCTTCCGGCAGCGACGGAAGAGCGGCGCAGGAAAGATTGAACTGGATGACCTCCAATCCGGCAGCGATAACAGCGTCCAAGTTTTCTTCCAGTGTCGGCCTCTCAAACGTCTTGGAGAATATGCCCAATCTCATCACTCATACGCCTCCCGATACTTCAGCCAGCTTTACCGTCCTGCCGCTCTCAACGGATCTGGCAATCGCCGCCATCGCGCGCATGGCTGCTACTCCGTCATCCAGATCGGCTCCTCGCATGGGTGCCTGCTCCAGAATCGTATCCGCGAAGCCTTCCACCTGCAGCTTGAAGAAATGCGCATCTTCGCCTAGCGGCCTGTGATAACAACCGTCGCGCGAGGAGAACACCTCGACGTCGCTTGACTTGAAGAGCCACGGATTGTAGGTCTTGCCAACAACGCTTCCGTGTTCACCGTAAATTTGAAAGCCTTCATGCCAGTCCATCCGGACGGCGACCGTAAGATCCAGATGCCCTACAGCGCCCGATGCAAACTGAACGGTGACGAACCAGTTATATGCGCCGAACTTCTGCGTATTCCATGCCGTCACGCTCACCAGGTCCCCCCCTAAAAAGCGGGCCGTATCCACCAGATGGCTGCCATGCGTCAGCATGTAATAACGCAGCTTATCGAGCTTCGGATTACCTTCCGGCCTCAGGGCATTCGGACTAAGCCGCACCAGCGGCTGCACGTTTTCGGTGACCGTATACCGGTAGGTGGAATCGCAGTACCATGCTTTCAGAGCCAGCATCTCCCCCATCTCTTGCTCAATAAACCGTTTGGCATAAGCGATGCCGGGATCAAAGCGTTTCATGTTTCCGATTTGGACAACACAACCGGAATCCCTTGCTCTCCGCTGTAATTCCTCACACTCTTCTACGGTGACGCCAAGCGGCTTCTCCACGAGAACATGTTTTCCTGCTTCGATGGCTTTAAGTGCGGCTTTCACGTGAAATTGATCCGCGATGCCAATGATGACAGCTTCCACCTCGGGATCTGCCAGCATCTTGTCATAATCCTTGTAGGTTCGTACCGGCTGATGGATTTCGGCCATGCGGTTCAGCAAATCCTCCGCGACGTCGCATATCGCATAAAGGCGTGCATTGCGCGCCCTCCGGCAAGCTTCGAAGTGTCCGTACTGCGATATGGGGCCGCAGCCCAGCACCGCCACATTCAATGTGTTTCTATTCTCGGCCATGACAGCACCTCCTGTAGTTGATGATTATAAGAAAAACGCCGATCGACGTACTTCTCAGAAGACAGACCGCGTTAGAGGAAGTTTTTCTTCCGATTATTGAATTGTTCAGCTCCGCTGAAAACTAATAAATTCTATAATCTATGGCAAAAGCCGCAGGATATACTCCTGCGGCCACATTCCCTCTTATTTTTTTGCCATGTATTTGCGAATGTCAAATGCTACCGCTGCTACGATAATAAGCCCTTTGATGATCAATTGCCAATAAGGGCTGACGCCGATAAAGGTTAAACCGTAATTGATAACGCCGAAGATCAGAACCCCGGCCATCACGCCAGGCACCGTGCCGATGCCGCCAGCCGTGGATACGCCCCCGACCACGCATGCCGCTATCGCATCCAGTTCATACATGTTGCCATAGTTGTTGGTCGCACCACCGGTTCTTGCAGCCTCCAGCACGCCGGCGATGCCGTACAGTGCACCGGAAATGGCGTAGATCGCGATGAGATTGCGAGCGACATTGATCCCCGATACATGCGCGGCTTGCACGTTGCCGCCAATGGCATACATGTTTTTGCCGAGCCGGGTCTTGTTGAAGATGACCCAGCAGATGAACGCAACAAAGATAGCGATGATGACGATGTATGGGAGTGAGTAACCGCCGCCGAAGTCGATGTAGCCGCTGCCCCACACGGTAAAATCCGATCGTAAGCCGCCGATCGGCTGGGACTGGTTCGGCTCCATATCAAAATAGATGGAATTGACGCCGTATATCCCGACCATCGTACCGAGCGTCGCAATGAACGGCGGCACATGCAGCTTGGCTACGATGAAACCATTGATTAGACCGACGATAAGCCCCGCTATGATGCCGATCAGGATCGGCAATAGAACCGATACCTGGGGCAAATCCGGGAAGAATCGGTTCGCATAAACCTCCGTTTGCAGCATCGAAGCCGATACGACCGCGGTTAAGCCTACGACGCGACCTGCGGAAAGGTCTACCCCGCCGGTGATCAGAATGAATGCCGCTCCCAGCGCGATGATCAATCTGGTCGAGGATTGCTGCAGAATATCCCGCAATGTGGAAAAGGCCAGAAAGTTGGGATCTGCGACGGCAATCCCGATGACGAGCAGTATCAATACTACGAATATGGCGCGCTGCGCCAAATAATCCTTAACCTTAACGATGGCTTGCGAATTCATCGACTTCCCCTCCCGGATCGGCCGACCGCTGCTGTGCGGCCAGCCGCATGATTTCCTCTTCGCTTGCTTCCTGCCCTTCCAGAATTCCTGTCATCCGCCCTTCGCTCATCACCATGATCCGGTCGGACATTCCGAGCAGCTCGGGCATTTCGGAGGAAATCATAATGATGCTCTTCCCTTGCGTCGCCAGCTGCGTAATGATGGAATAAATCTCGAACTTGGCGCCAACATCGATCCCGCGGGTCGGCTCATCCAGCAGCAGGATCTCGGGCTCCGTAAGCAGCCATCTCGCCAGCAGCACCTTCTGCTGGTTCCCGCCCGACAGATTTCGAATCTGGGTATTGACCGACGGCGTCTTGGTTCTCAGCTTCTCCACGTTCGTTCGCGCATCCTCGATGCCTCTGCGTTCATTCAGCAGGAACGCCCAATTCTGATACCTTTGAAGATTGGCAATGACCGTATTCTCGTAGACCGAGAGTACCGGGAATATGCCGGTGACTCTACGCTCCTCCGTCAGCAGTGCCATGTTGTTTTTCTTCGCATCGGAAGGCGACTTGATCTTCACTGGTTTCCCGTTAATCGATATGGTTCCGGAGGCCACCGGACGAAGCCCGAAGAGAGCCTCAACCAATTCCGTACGCTGAGCGCCGACAAGGCCGCCAATGCCCAGAATCTCGCCCTTTCTCAGCTCGAAGGATACATTCTGAAACGATTTCGGATTAGAGGAGCTTAATTGCCGGACCTGCATCCGGGTTTCGCCCGGCATGTTCGTCCGTTCAGGATAGCGCTCCGTCAAATCCCGTCCCACCATACGGGTAATGATCAAATCGGTCGTCAATTCTCCTGCCTGCCAGGTTCCCACGTACTTGCCGTCCCTCATGATCGTGACATCATCGGATATGCGCAGAATTTCTTCCATTTTGTGCGAGATGTAGACGATGGACACACCCTGCGACCGCAGCCTGTTCATAATGCTGAACAGATGCTCCACCTCGTTCCCGGTCAGGGATGAGGTCGGTTCGTCCATTACGATCACTTTGGAGTGATAGGACACCGCTTTGACAATCTCAAGCGATTGGATCTTGGACACCGAAAGCGCTCCTGTTCTTGCCCTAGGATCAATATCGATATCAAGCTCGCGGAACAGCCGAAGCGTGTCCGCTGCCATCTGTTTCTCGTTCACGAATTTCAAGGGCCAGAAGCCCGTCATCGGAAATCTCCCCAGCCATATATTCTCCATCACATTGCGGTGCGGCACGGGATGAAGCTCCTGATGAATCATGGATATTCCGTGATTTAATGCATCCTTGGAGCTGTTGATGGCGACCTTGTCGCCGTTTAAGTAAATGTCGCCTTCATCAGGCTTGTAGATGCCGAATAAACATTTCATCAGCGTTGATTTGCCGGCCCCATTCTCGCCCATGAGCGCATGCACGGTTCCGGGTCTTACCTTGAACGTTACGTCGCTTAATGCCTGAACGCCTGGAAACGCCTTCGATACATTCCGCATCTCCAGCACATATGATTCCGCCACTTTGAATACCTCCTTCGCTTTTCCGGGCCAAAAGAGTCCAATATAAAGGGACAACGCTACGATGAGCCGCTGCCCCTTCTTATAACCCTGCCATTATTTCGCGTCGGCGATATTGTCCTTCGTTATTTTTTTGTAGGCGATCCACACGTATTTACCGTCGGTAATATCAAATCCGGTATTCTCCTTGTTCGGCGTTTCCCCTTTGGAGAGCGCGGCCGCAATGGCAACGGAAGCTTTGCCCTGGCTCTTGGCGTCGTTAAGCACGGTTCCGAGAAGAGTGCCATCTTCCAGCGCCTGGACGGCGGGAGCCGTCGCATCGACGCCCACGACCGGCATGTACTTGTCGCCGCTAAAATACCCTGCCGCTTTCAATGCCTCAATCGCTCCGAGCGCCATATCGTCATTGTTGGCCAGCACCGCTTCAATCTTGTCGCCATGGGACGCGAGGAAGGTTTGCATCTTCTCTTGTCCTTTCACGCGGTCCCACATGGCGGTATCCACCGCAAGCGCTTCCACTTCAATGCCGGCGTCTTGAATCGCCTGAACGGAGAATTTGGTCCGCAGCTCAGCATCCTGATGGCCCGGCTCCCCCTGCAGCAGCACATACTGCAGCTTGCCGTCCCCGTTCTTGTCTGCCTTCGGATTCGCTTTCCAATAATCTACGATCAGCTGGCCGGAGATCGTGCCGGATTCCTCCGCCTTCGCCCCTACGTAATAAACCTTATCCCATTTGTTCATGTCTTCCGCGATCGGCTCCCGGTTCAGGAAAACCACCGGCGTATTGGCGGTTTTCGCCTTGTCGATAATGACGCCCGCTGCCGTGCGATCTACGGGGTTGATAATCATGGAACTGTATTTTTTCGAGATAAACAGATCGATTTTCTCATTCTGGGTCGGCTGCGCATTTTGACTATCCACGATATCCAGTTTGGCTACGCCATTCGCTGCATCGGACATCGCATTCCGAACGCCTGTCATAAAGGTATCGTCGAACTTGTAAATCGCCACCCCGACTTGAGGCGTGCTGCCGCCTGCCACGTCGCCGCCCGTGCTATCGCTGCCGGTTGAACTGCTCCCGCCGTTGTTGCATGCCGCAGTGGCGAGCATCATGCCTGCCATTAGGACAAACAGCCATTTTTTCTTCACTTGGGTTGACCTCCCTGATTCATTCGATATTTCAGTGCTGGCTACGGAACTCGGAAGCCGTATCTCACTGACTACCGCCATTATGCCGGAATGACTCTGATATTCGAATTCAAAATTCTCCTGATTTCTAGCAAAATTCTCATTACTTTACCTTTGTTTCGTGACTTCCTTACTTCACAAATGGAAACAGCACCTTCTGATTATCCATCCAGAACATATTGTCGGCATCAATCACCTTGGTCTCAAGCACGATCGGCTTATCATATCTCGAACCGTCCATTACCTTCACAGCCTGCTCTACGCCCAAGTAGCCCGTGCTGAAGCCGTTCTGTACCACGAGTTTATGAAGGACGCCATCCTGAAGAAGCTGAAGCTGTTCCAGATCGCTGCCGAAGGTGACAATCTTGATCTCCCCTTCGACCTTCCGCCTTGCGACTTCTTTAGCCGCTCCCAAGGAAGCCTGAATATCGAGTGCCAGAATTCCGTCGACGGCGCCCTGATCCAGCAGCTGTTTGGCGGCCTGCCAGCATGCATCCTCGCGTTTGCCGCAAGCCGCGCCGCCCGCTATTTCAATTCCGCCGATATCTGACCATGCCTGTTTGGCTCCTTCTTCGCGGGCGATCAAGTCGGGGTCCTCCCTGTCGGAACGCAGGATGGCTACTGTACCTCGACCTTCAAGCAAGTCGGCCAGCTGCTCGCCCGCCTTGCGTCCGGCAGCTTCATTATTGATCGCGATCGCGGATAAGATGCCTGTGGTCATTCGTTCATCATTCAATGCAATCACGGGGGTACCCGCTGCAGCTGCCTTATCGCCTAATTCCTGCAGCACTGCCTCCGATGCCGGGTCGATCAAGATCGCGGAGACACCCTTCTCCAACATCTTCAAAGCGGCCTGCAACTGCTCATCCTCATCGTCGCTAGGCTCCAGGAAAACATAATCGAGCGCCAATCCGTATTCCTTGGCGGCCGCCTCGGCGCCTAAACGGATCGCATCCCCCTGCTCTTCGGCGTGTACGGGGGCCACAAGGGCAATATGTTGAAGCTCGGGCTCCTCATCCGGGTCCGTATCGGATGAACACGATGTTAAAAGGATCAGGACTGCGACAAGTGCAGCGAAACAGCCCCTAGGTCCAATCGGTAACCGCAGCGGCCGAAAAGTTTTAATCATGCTCGCGTTCCTCCTCGTCCATATCGTGAATGACCGGAATCCGTATGCGAACGGTAGTGCCCGCCTCCTGCTCGCTCTCGAATTCCAGCCCGTACCGTTTGCCGTAATACAGACGAATTCGGTCATGAACATTTCGAACGGCCACGCCTGAACCGGCCGTATTGATAAATGGAGCCGGGTTATGAGGCGTCTCTTTAGCGTCCAAGATCCCTTCAACCATCTGGGGTGTCATCCCAACCCCGTTATCCGTAACCGTCATTTCCAACAATTCGCCTTTTACGGCTGCCCCTATGCGAATATGCCCCTGATCCACCATATACTCGATGCCGTGCACGATGGCATTCTCGATTAAAGGCTGAAGCACCAGCTTGAGGGTGTAACAGGATAGCGCGGCTTCGTCCGCTTCGATTACAAAATCGAATTTCTGTTTATATCTCATCTGTTGTATGGTCAAATAATGCCGTGCGTGCTCCAGCTCTTCCCGGACGCTTATCGATGTCTTCCCTTTGCTCAAGCTCAAACGAAACAGCTTCGACAAGGAAGTAATCATCGTAATGACCTCCTCCTTCTTGCTCATTCCTGCCATGCGAACAACCGAATTCAGGGTGTTGTACAAAAAATGAGGGTTGATCTGGGCCTGCAAGGCTTCCAGCTCATATTTACGCTTCGATTCCTGCTCCTTCACAATCTGTTTCATGAGCTGCCTGATCTTATTCAGCATCAGGTTGAAACGGCTGGACAGCTGCACTACTTCAAGCGGCCCCTGCAACGGGAGCTCCACGTCGAAATCGCCACGTTCCACGGCTTTCATCGTTCTGCCCATGCGGCGAATGGGCCGGGTGAGCATGGCCGAAAGAATCAGGGATACCGCAATGGCCAGCACCAAGACAATGGCAACCACCCGGACCAAATAACGGTTGACCTCTTCTCTTGTGGTCATGATCTCATCCAAATAGGATACGCCAACGATTTTCCAGCCAATGTTGACGACCGATTTGACCGTATTGAGCCGCTTGACCCCATCCGATTCATCGATGTAGCTCTCCGAGGAGGTCAGCGCACGCTCAACGCTCTCATTCCGAAGCCCCATGTAGATTAATTGCTGCTGCGGATGGTACACGATATTTCCCGCTCCTTCGTCGATGATGTACGCATACCCGCGCTTCCCTAGACTGATGCGGCTGCTCAGCTCGTCGATCTTCTTGAAGTTGATATCCACCAGCAGAATGACGTACATCGGCTCCCCGTCATGAACGACCGTAATGCCTTTGCTCATCGTGACAACCCATTCAAACGTGTGGTCATATAAATTCTGAACATGGGGCAGCGAGAAGCTCAGATGGTCGGAGACTCTCATGGCCGAGTGAAACCAGCTCTGTTCCGTCACCTTGGCGCTGGACTTGACCGGAATGGCCGGATGGTTCCGCAGCAGGTCGCCCTGATCATTAAACAAAGCGATAGAGACGATGTCATCTCGGCTTCGCATGATCGTATCGAGCTGTTTTGTCACCTGCTCATCGTCCCACTGCCCGTCTGCCAGCATATTTTCCTCGATCGCCCGATACAGCTGCGCCATCCCGTCCACGTAATCCTCGAGATTATAGCTAACCTGGTCCACGATTTGCTGGGCATTCAGGAATACGCTTTGCTCTGCCGATCGCGAGAATTTATTGAAGAGCAGTACGGCTACCACGATCACAATGAGCAGAATGAACGCCGAGAAGGACCACATGATGATGGATTGAATGCTGTGCGTTCGGAATCGCTTAACCCATCGTTGTACGAACGGTAGAATCGAGTATCGCTTCGTATACGTGATTTTCACCGATGCCCTACCCCCTCGCTTGTGCCCGATATTCCTTAGGCGAAACGCCGACCTGCTTCTTGAAGCAGAAGCTGAAATAATTCGGATCGGCAAACCCGACGCGCTCCGCAATTTCGAAAGCCTTCAGGTCGGTGGAACGTAAAAGCTCCTTGGCCGTTTCCATCCGCAGCTGCATTAAGTACTGCACATAGGTCATTTTGAGCTCTTTTTTGAATACGCCGCTAAAATAGCCTGTGCTGATATGCAGGTGCATGCACAGCTTCTGCAGCGATATATCCGGGTCGTCGTAATGCTCCCGCGTGTACTCCAGCGCTTTCTCCACGATGTCTTTATAGGCATGCTGCCTGGAGTTGGAGATTTGCTTGCGGATGGCCAAACTGACATCCTGAAGCCAAGCTTTAGCCTCCTGTAGTCCGGAAAACTTGAAGATCTCGGCATGCAGCTGATACCCCGCTCCAAACATCTCCTCAAGCTCGATCCCGGATTCTTTAGCCGTTCGAAGTATGGCCGTTACGACTTCCAGGAGATAGATCTGAACCTCTTGAATCGTGCAGGATGCTCCGATCAGCTCATCGAATATGTGCGTAATCGATTCACTTAATTCCTCCGCGGTTCCGAGCTTAAGATTGCGGATCAGCGCTTGCTCCTGCAATTCGTCCAGACGGATCCCTTCCTGCCTCGGACTCTCCACGTCATCGATGAAGATGACTTTCTCTGCACCGAGAATCAGCCGGTAGTCCAGCGCCAGCAGCGCATCCTGGTAGGAGTGCTTAAGATCGGACAGAGTCCGGACCCTGGAACCCACGCCGATCGTAACCGGCAGCTTCAGATAGTGAAGAATGCTTTTGAGCAAACGGTCCAGTGCCACCTGCAGGTCGCCAAACCACGACTCGTCCTCGCAGCCGTCATTCGTAATCAAGAACACGATGCTATCCTGGTATATGAATGCGCTTCCAAAAGAAAGGGGATCCATCAGCTCTTTCGCAATGTTCAGCATAGCGTGCAGCATCAAGTCCATATCGCCGGAATGCCGCAGGGAGCTTGATGGAGCACTCTCCTTATGCTCAGCCGCCGGATATAAAGCCAACACCGCGGCGAGATAACAGGCGCCGTTCAGCGGAAGGCCGTAATTCCGAGTTTTCTCCTCAATGATGGAGCGGGGCAGTTTTCGGGTTAACAGCGAAACCAGGAACGATTCCCGTAGCAAAGGCAGGCTTGTCCGGTAATGCTCCTTTAATTGGCGCACGTCCTCACGCTCCGCCACCTCCATATCGATTTTGTCCTTGATCTTGCCTAATAACTCCATGAAGCTTTCGGCAGAGAACGGCTTGAGCAAATACTCATCCACGCTGAGCGTAATCGCTTGGCGGGCGTAATCAAATTCGTCATAGCCGGTCAAAATCACGATTTTGCACAGCGGCTGATGCTCCCTTAGCCATGAGGCCAGCTGCAGTCCATCCTGAAAGGGCATACTGATATCGGTAATAACGACATCCGGCTCCAACCGCTCCGCAGCCTCCACGGCCTCTCTTCCGTTCTCCGCCGTCCCCTTGATCTCGAATCCGCAGGCTTCCCATTGGATTTCCTGAACGAGGCCTTCTCTCACATCGGCTTCATCATCCACTAACAGCACTTTATACAATGCGACCCCTCCCGTTTCTGTCCTGTTCGGTTGCAAACTGAATCTATAGTGATCTTACCTCGCCGCACCCAAATTGGGAATCTTCCACATTATGTTTTTTGTAACAAAAAAAGAACGAATGCACGACTCCAGCGAAACAGTGTTTCCCTGTTCCTGGAGTCATGATTCGTTCCGAATTCGATTGTGCAGCATTCCTTACGCCTGAACGGGTACGGAGACGGGTTTTACCGGCGTGCTCAACCTCTTGATGCTCAGATAGTAAGCGATGCCGAGCGGGATGACGGCGCCCAGCCAAGCCAGCGGATTTGCCAGGCTTGCACCGAGGAAGCCGATCTGCGCGGTCAGGAAGATAGCAGCCAGTACCCGCATGATCAGCTCCATGATGCCCGCCACAGTGGGAATTAAGCTCTGACCAAGCCCCTGAAGCGTGAAGCGGTAGATGAAGAGCAGCGACAGAAGCAGATAGGTGCTGCCGTTCGATAAGAAATACAGCCTGCTGAGCGACAGCAATTCCTCTTGGCCTTGACCCACAAAAAGGCTGACGGCGGCAGGACCCGCGAATATAACCAGCAGGCCCACGGCGATGCTGAATGATCCTGAGAGCCAAATACACTGCTTAACCCCCAGCTTGATCCGATCTATGCGATTCGCTCCGAAGTTCTGAGCAGCAAAAGTCGCCATTGTAATCCCGAAGGAACTCATCGGCTGCGTCGCGAGCATATCAATCTTCTGAGCCGCGGTATAAGCCGCAACGGCTGTTGCCCCGAGACCGTTTAGCGTGATCTGAAGAATGATGGCTCCGATTGCAATAATGGAGGCTTGGAAGCCCATCGGAAAACCTACCCACATATGCTGGCGTATAAATTTCCAATCGATGGACCAGTCGGCATTCTTGAATTGAAGGAGCGGGACCTTCTTATGAATGTAGATCAGACAGAGCAGGCAAGAGAACAGCTGCGATATAACCGTGGCAAGTCCGGCTCCGGCTACTCCCATCTTAAATGCAAGAATGAATAAGAGGTCGAGCACGATGTTCAGAATGCTTGCAACGACCAGGAAGAGAAGCGGGGTCCGGCTGTCGCCGAGAGCACGGAGCAGGTTAGCCAGCAAATTGAACAGAACGGCAGCGCCGACGCCCCAGTTAATGACGATCAAATACGAATACGCATCATCCAAAATCTCGGCAGGGGTGTTCATCATGACGAGGACGGGCCTCGTAAATATAACGCTCACGATGGTGAGGAATACCGTGAACACCAGACTGATCCATACGCTCGTTCCCACGCTTTTGCGGACGCCTGCGATATCCTTAGCTCCAAAACGCTGTGCGGTTATGATAGACAAACCAGCCGTCAAGCCTTGGGCAAAGCCGATGACAAAAAACAAAATGCTGCCTGTCGAGCCAACGGCTGCAAGTGCGTTCACGCCAATGGTACGTCCCACGATAAGGGTGTCTGCCATGTTGTAAAATTGTTGAAAAATATTACCGATCAAAAGCGGGATGGTAAACATGATAATCAGCTTGATCGGACTTCCTTGCGTCATGTCTCTCATGTAGATTCTCCTATGCCGTCAATAAACGTTCCTCTAGAGGTTTATTTGAAATATTATGCTCCAAGCAGCGCTTATCGCATCGAATGGAAACATTATAATGGGTGAGGGTCGTTTGTATTCTTGTGTATCTTATCATGAAAGAACATAAATTTCTCCCTATTTATTCCCGAAATCAAAACTAAAAGCAAGTACTCGAGATCAGAAGAGTTTGTACCCGATTTGGATCCTTGATTTTTCTATAACCGAAAAGGCCAACCGGTCATTTCGGTTGGCCTTTTCAACATGATGACATGTGATATCCCTATGGAATTCCGATGTTTATGCCTCTTCGACGGCAAGCTTATCCAATGCCAGCTTCGCGCGTGACCGCGCTTCTTCGACATCGCCGGCGCTTGACAGCGCGACTGCTACTCGTCTTCCGGCCTTGGTTACCGGTTTGCCGAACATGCGAAGCTGCGTATTCGGAACGGCCAGCGCTTGCTCGGCGCCTGTAATCGTGTAGTCTTCCAGCTCTCGGCCGGCTTTCAGCGGGCGGCTGGCTCCCGGCGTGATCAATTCGATCTCTGGTATCGGAAACCCGAGAATGGCACGGACATGAAGCGCAAATTCGGATAGATTTTGCGTGACCAGCGTAACCAGCCCAGTATCATGCGGACGCGGGGATACCTCGCTGAAGTACACCTTATCCTCGGCCAAAAATAATTCAACGCCGAACAAGCCGTATCCGCCAAGCTCGTCGGTAATCTTCCGCGCAATAAATTTAGCCTCCACGATTTGCGCTTCAGACATGTCGTGCGGCTGCCACGATTCGATATAATCTCCGCTTTCCTGAATATGCCCGATCGGCGCACAGAAGCTTGTTCCATTTACGGAGCGGACGGTCAGAAGCGTGATTTCCGACTGGAATGAAATGAATTCCTCAATGATCACTCTTCCGTTCTGCACGCGGCCGCCTTCCATGGCGATGTTCCAGCAGGACTCGATATCCCCTTCAGAACGGCACACGCTCTGACCTTTGCCGGAGGAGCTCATCAGCGGTTTGATCACGCACGGAAAACCCATGTCCAGGACAGCCTGCTTGAATTCCTCATAGGTATCGGCAAATCGATAGTCCGCAGTCGGCAGTCCCAACTCCTCTGATGCCAACCGGCGGATCCCTTCACGGTCCATCGTAAGCTTTGCGGCTCTGGCGGTAGGAATCACCCGATACCCCTCATCCTCCAGCTTCACCAGCTCCGAAGTAGCCAGCGCTTCAATCTCCGGAACGATCAGGTCCGGCTTTTCCAACTCAATAATAGCGCGCAGCTTCTCTCCGTCCAGCATATCGATCACATGGCTGTGATCGGCAACGTGCATGGCAGGAGCATCGGCATAACGATCGACGGCTACGGTTTGGACACCCAATCGTTGTGCTTCAATTACGACTTCTTTCCCTAGTTCTCCGGATCCCAGCAGCAATATTTTTTTCGTTTTGAACATCGTTGTTTTATCCCCTTTTCATAGTTTCAGAGACGATAGAAGCCCAAGAAAATAATAAAGAGGTAAGGGAAATAAACTCCCTTACCTCTGCCCAGGCGTACGGCCGTTGTCATCCATGTGCTCCCTCATGGTTCCCCATGCTACGCCAGTCACACATAAACCTATACATTGTTACATAAATGATACTGAATCTTTTCGTTAAATGCAATATCAGCCTGCGTCTTTAAGATTTAGATTTCAACATTTCGATCATATCCTGAAGCGAGTGTGACAGCCATTTCTTAGGATGAATGACAATCTGGATGTCCAGTCGAATGTCAGGGTGTTGAAAGGGAAGAATCGCCAGCTCTCCCCTCTTGATTTCCTCCTCTGCTACCATTCTCGGCAATAGTGAGATGCCGGTACCGGACATGATATATCTTTTGATCGCCTCGGGGTTGCCCAATTCCAAACCAATACGGACGGGAGCTCCACTGGCGCGCAGCACTTTTTCCAACATGATCCGGTAATTGCAAGTATCCTCGGTCATAATCCATTCGTAATTAGCCAGATGCTCCAGCTCGATGACGGGCAACCTGCGAAGCGGATGATCCGGATGGGCAATCAGATGGAGGGGCTCTTCCCGGATCGAGATCCAATTCAATGAAGTGTCTTCCGGTTTGTTCTCCAGAATAAGCCCGAGATCGTACTCACCCTCTCTTACCTTACTGACGATGCTATCTTCACGATCCGTTTGCAAGCGGATGGCAAGATCTTCATGCTCCTGTCTTAGCCGATGAAGGACGGATGGAAGAAAATATGCGGCAAGCGAATCGATCGTTCCAATCGATAAGACGCCCCCGCCTTGTTTCGTCAGCTTTTCCTTAGACTGGTGGAACAGATCCAGCATTTGGATAGCATACTTGAACAGCTCCTCCCCTGACTTCGTCAGGCGCAGGCCTCTGCCATACCGTTCAAACAGCTTGACGCCGTATTCCTTCTCCAGCTTCTGAATCTGGGTGGTAACGCTGGATTGTGCATAACCCAATTCGTCAGCAGCTTTAGTAAAGCTCTTTCGAACAGCAACCTCCCTGAAGGTTTGCAGATAGATCAGTTCCATCGCTCTCTCCTCATCAATAATATTGATAATAACTATCTATTATTATAGATAACACCGATCCCGATTCCCATGGTAAAGTAAAGCCACAATTCATGAAATGGAGGAAAGATCATGTTGAGTCCGCAAGATTTGAGAGGTATTTATGTTCCGGTGGTCACTCCCTTTTCATATGAATACGCATTGGATGTTCCGTCTTATCATCGTTATTTGGAGAATTTGTTATCCCATGACATTCAAGGATTGATCATCAACGGCACGACCGGAGAGGCGCCGACGGTAACTTGGGAAGAGGTCGTTCAGGTGATGGAGGAAACGCGAAAAGGTCTGGATGGGCGGCAATTGCCGGTCATTATTGGTACGGGTACCAACGATACGTTCTCCAGCATGAAGCGGACGGAATGGGCAGGACATATCGGGGCAGACGCGGTATTGGTGGTCACGCCGTATTACAGCCGCCCTTCGATTGAGGGCATTATACAACATTTCCGCAACGTCGCGGAGGTGGGGATACCGGTTATTTTGTACGAAGTTCCTTCGCGCACCGGAATTTCCTTACCGGTCGATGCCATTCGAAGAATCATGGAGATCCCCGGTGTCATCGGAATGAAGGACAGCACTGCGAGTACAGAGCTTATGAGAAGCTTGTCTCCATACGATACGAAGCCTGTTCTATGCGGAGACGATGTCCGCTTTCATGAGATGCTTTGTCATGGTGCATCGGGGGGCATTTTGGCGTCGGCCAATGTGAATACCGAGGCTTTTATTCGTGTCTATCAATTAGCTGTCCAGGGGGATTATTCTCGTTCCGAAAAGGAGTTTGAAGTGCTGCTTCCCGTTATTCATCAGTTGTTCGCAGAATCCAATCCCGCTCCGCTAAAATGGCTGCTTGCCAAGCAAGGCCTTATCTCATCCGACACCCTGCGCCTGCCGATGGGCCCCATTACGGATGAGCTCAAGCTATCTTTGGATCAAGCATTCAAAGGCTGAGAAACTTTAAATCATGGACGCAACAGGTTTCTCCTCAAGAGTGGCGGAACGCATCGCTTCCTTGCCATTCTTGAATGGATGATTCGATGCTATAGGGGGCTCATGCTTTCAATCAGCAGAGAATGGGATGGGTGATACTGACATTTTACACAAAAAAGAAATTCTGCTTAGATCTATCAATTTAAAGGATTGATGAATGAAATCGCCCCACTTATAATATGGGTACATTCAATTCCTCCCAGAAATTTGAAAGGAGACTTGCAGTGCTGCCCTATTCAACCCCTAATCATGATTTTGCCTTTGAACAATCTGTAATCGGTATGGCTTTGGTATCGCTAGATGGAACGATTCTTAAGGTCAATTCGGCACTATGTGATCTGTTGGGTTACTCGCCGCAGGAGTTAACTGCCGGGGCGCCGCAAGAAGAAAACAGCCTCCGTGGGTTATTGAATCGAGTGATTCAGAACGCTAGGGCTGCCCAGGGCCATCAGCCATTCGTCCCCCCGGTTGAATATGCTTACCGTCATCCGTCTGATCGCGAGTTATACCTTAGTGCACGCTGCAGCGTTGATCACGATCCGGAGCAGGAGCCCAAGGGATACTTGGTACAATTCGAGGATCGAACGCTGCTGAGACAGCTCATGAAACAGCTGGAGCAGAAGGAACAGAAGCTGAACGAGAAGGAAAATTCGTTTCTGCAGCTGCTGGAAGAGCTCCCTCTCTCCGTACTCATAACTAAAAAAGGCATTGTTCACTATGTTAATTCTGCCGGAATCCGACTCGTCAATGCGATGCACTCCCGTGACGTGCTGGGCATTTCAACCGACGTGATCGTCGACGCATCATATCATCACGCATTGATGAAACGCAGGGCAACGTATGCCGAGAGCGGTGAAATCGGAAGCGTCGATTACCTGATACGCTGTCTGGACGGGCAGGAGAAGATGGTCACGGGATTCACGTTAATCATACAATATGAAGGCGAGAATGCGGCCGTCGGCATCTTCAAGGACATCACGGAGCAGCGGATGGAAGAGGACCGCGTGATGCAATCCGAGAAGCTGACGACCGCCGGCCAATTGGCCGCCGGCATCGCTCATGAAATTCGAAATCCATTGACATCGATTAATGGATTCGTGAAGCTATTGCGATCCGCGGAACGCAGCAACGAGCTTTATTTTGAAATCATCGAATCGGAGCTCAAACGCATCGAGCTCATCGTCAATGAGCTCTTGGTGCTCTCCAAACCGCAGGGCGCCCACGTGAGCGGACCCATCGACGTGTCGGCCATACTGGATCAGATCATTACGCTGATGAAGGTGCAAGCCGCTCTCAAGAATATAGAGATCATTCCCCATTATCCACTGGTTCCGATCTATGTACAGGGCGAAGTCAACCAGCTCAAGCAAGTGTTCATCAATCTGCTGAAAAACGCGATGGAAGCGATGAATCACGGCGGAAGCATCACCTTGGACATTGTGCACAGCGGGCCCGAGGTGCAAATTATCGTGCAGGATGAAGGAGTTGGGATGACACAGGATCAGATCCAATCACTGGGACAGCCCTTTTTTACAACGAAAGACACCGGCACGGGACTCGGTCTCATGATTACCAAGAATATTATTCATAATCACGGCGGTACGATGAACGTGGAGAGCACTCCTGATCATGGGACAACCTTTACGATCCATTTACCTGCTTTATAATGCGTACATATATCGGAGGACATAGGCATGGACATTCAAGATTCAAACTTACATAAACAATTTGCAATAAACTGCTTCAATCAGGTCTGGGATATCTTGGAGAAGAAGCTGCGGACGCGGGAAGACGAAGAGAACATGATTCACATGTGTCATGCTTCCTTTTGGCATTGGAGCCGGGTGGCGGATCATACAGAGCGCAACCTGTCCATCGGGTATTGGCAGCTCTCCCGAGTATACGCGGTAACGGGTCAGGGCGATCAAGCACTGCATTACGCCAAGCGCTGCATCACGATCGGGTCATCGGCTAACCTCGAACCCTTCTACATCGGTTACGGATACGAAGCGGAAGCGCGGGCCTATCTGGTTCTGGGGAACAAGGAGCATGCATTGGCATCCAAGCAAAAAGCGGCAAGTTATCTCGACAAGGTAACGGATAAGGAAAGCCATCAGATGCTTGCCAACGATCTCGGAAGTCTGGACTAACACGCAAACTGCGCATGATCGGATCTTTTATCGAAAGGGTCTAGTCAGATGATAACCGATATAATAAAAGACTTCTCTGCATAAAAAGGGGAGCTTGCTTCTTACGCTTTGGTAAGCGCTCCGTGACGCGGGTGAAGGATTGGCTTCGAGACCCATATCTTCAGCCATCACCATCGCCCGCTTCATGTGCAGCGGATCGCTCACGATGAGATACGAGGAGAGCCCTGCCGCATCACCTATCTTGTCGGCATAATACAGATTTTGCTCGGTGATCGCCGAAGTCGTCTCTACCAAGATGTCCCTCTTGGGAACGCCGTGTTTGATGGCATATTGTTTGGCAGCTTCCGATTCGGCCACTTCATCTTCCGATCCGCGTCCTCCTGTAAAAATGAGCTTATCTACGTATTGTTGATCATACAGCCATAACGCATGATCGATGCGCCCCTGAAACACAGGCGAAGGTTTCCCCTCCCATACTGCGGCACCCAGCACGATCGCTGCATCGGAGGGAATATTCACCGTTCGCCCTGCATATTTCCAAATCGTGTATCCCACATTAACGGAATAAACCAGCATGATGGCTATCAGTCCCAGCACAACTCTCAACAATACGCGCTTTCTTCTACTTCCTGCTTTCCGCGGCTGCATCAATCGGGTCATGTAACACCTCCAACTTCCACTCGTTCAACTCCAGCCTTCATTTTAGCATCATATGTACAGGAATATAATACAGCAAAGAAGCCTGCGGCTCCATTATGGAGCTGCAGGCTTTTGATTATTCCAACTTCCTCTTGGTTCCAACGGACATCAATCCGTTTCATATCCATATAGCGTGACTCTGTTCTTCCCCTTGCTCTTGGCAATATGCATGGCTTTCTCCGTTTCGTCGGTCAAATGGGTAAGACTCAGCATGGAGGTAGGCGTTAGGCAAGCCGCTCCTACGCTTACCGTCATAAACCCGTCTTCCTCCGTGCGGTCTTTGGGGATGCTGAGCGCCAGGACGCCTTGACGTATCTTCTCAGCCAATTCATAGGTTCGGTCGGGATCGGTATCTTTGATCTTCAATATAAAGGTTCCGCCGCCGTAACGCGAAACGGCGGCTCCATAGTATTCACCTATGATTTTCAGTGCGTCGGCAATCCATTGCAAACATAAATCCCCGCCGTATAAACCATGAAGCGTGTTATACACCCGGAAATCATCGATATCGACCATCAACAAGGCCAGAGAAACCTGATTCTGAATGCATTCCTTCCAATCCGTCGCCAGTTCTTTTTCGAATGTTGCCGGATTGGGCAGTTCGGTCAACGGATCAGTTGTCACGTAGCTCTGAAGCTGGTTCAATACATCGGAATATACGCGATCGGGGCCTCCATCCGGTGTGCCCTCTCTCAAAATGACCATAATGGATGATTTGCGTCCCTGATGGATGGCTGCCAGCATATATTCAAGTTCGATTCCCTTTCCATCCAGCGTTTCGAACCAGCCGCTGCCGGAAACGAGTTGGGCTTGATTCTGATCCATCCGTTTGATCTGCTCTTTAAGACCCATGCGGGAATCATCGCTAGCTAAAGTGTATATTTCAACCTGGAGCAGTTCCTCGGGCCTCGTTGCGCCGAACAGCGTCTCGGCCCGCGAATTGCAATACACGATGGTTCCCGTCGTTGTCAGTGACAAGAAGGCTACGGGGGAGTGGCCCATAAGCTGCAAATACCGCTCCTCGTTCTCCCTGAATATGCGTGCATTCTGAATGGCCTGTTCTTTGGCTTGCCTTAATTGAAAATCGGTTTGCTTGCGGACAATCGATTTCAATTGGGGGAGAACGCTTAATTCCTGAGCCTTCCATGAGTATGAAGTGCCCTCCACCACCTGCCTCCATTTTTCGAACGATTTTCGAGGGGATAAACGTATCTTATCCTCTTCTTGTATAACGGCTTTGGCCGGATCGCCAGCCCAATCCACGATTTCAACAACCTCCGGCCGAAACCACATGACATAGTTTTGTTGACCTGGCGACAGGGCGAGATACAATACGCCGGAAGCCACATCCTTGAATGCTTTGGCAGGCTCATACTCTGCGCTGAGTTTCGAGCTGTGGTACGTATAATCCTCTGCTTGGGCGGATAACCAGCCGGCCAGCTCCATGACTTGCTTCGAGGTGGGCGTCGTGCCGTACAGCATCAAATTGTCCTGGTAATAGACGGCGGCACCGGTAGCGCTCATTAAATCCAGCAGGCCCTGCTCTTCGGTCTCAAGCTGCTCAAGCACCTGATAGACATCGGTGTTGCCGATGAAGATTTCGGTAAAACGGGCGGATAAAATTCGAAGCCTGAGCTCGGTTTGGTAATCGTCGAGCTGCTGACGTTGATACAGTTCGTTGGAGAAAAAGGATCCCAGAAAATTGCACAAGTTGCGGGTGCGGTGAGATACGTATTTTCGGCTGTAGTGATGGCAGGTGATTAATCCCCATAACTGGTTGTCATGGATAAGGGAGATCGTGGTGGTCGCGCCGACCCCCATATTATGAAGGTACTCAATATGAAGCGGCGACACGCTGCGCAGTACGGATAAACTGAGGTTCAGCGGCTTTCCGGTCAAAGGCTGCACGGTGGGGATAATCTCGACCGGCGTATAACCCACGTCAACAATCGTACGCAGCCAATTTCTCAAATACAGTTCACGAGCTTGCCGAGGAATATCCGATGCCGGATAATGATGGCCCAGGAAGGATTCCAGCCCTTGCTCTTTGGCTTCGGCAATCACTTTTCCGTTCCATTGATCATCGAATTCATACAGCATCACACGGTCGTAACCCAGAATGTCCTTCACGAGCTCGCAAGCCACTTGACTTGCTTCAACCCGATTCTCGGTTCGTTTCATCCGACTGAAAAACGTCTGGATCCATTCAAAATCATCCGTAAAGGGCACGGTATCTTCCGAAACCGGCTCCAGTTCCAGCAGAATAAGCCCTTCGCTTTCGTGAAGAATTCCGATAAATTCAATCGGCTCATTGGCAACCGAAATCGTAAGATTGATATATTGTAAGTCCGGTGTCGCTATTGCTTGAAGATCTCGGCGAATCATAAGCTCAAATTGCGTTTTTCCGATAAGCTCCTCAAGGCTCTGTCCCAACAGGGACTCGACGCTGATCCCGAGCAGCTGCTCCGTATTTCGGCTGCACTGCGCGATCCTGAAATCGTCGATAGGATTAATGGCAAGCAGTACGCCATGGGGCTGAATATATCCTGGAATGTGAATAGGTTCTTTTTCGCAATTGGTCAGGTCGATCGGTTCATCCGTTACATAATCGCCCTCCGTCAGTAACTTTCGATTAAGTGCATCCTGTTCAGTCATTGCTTATCAACTTCCCTTATTCACAGATTTAAAACCAAATGCCCAATGCATCTCATTGTTATAAAGAGATACATTGGGCACAGCATATTATAACAACAGTTCTATGAAATTGTACGCCATTCAGACTCTAGCATAGCATAGTAATACTCATCCCACCAAACCTCGCCTCGAGGGATACACTGCCTAAAGCAGCCTTCTCTCCTCATGCCAAGCTTCTCCATCACCTTATACGAAGGGGTGTTCTCTGGCTGGCATGTCGCGATGATCCGGTGTACTCCCAATGCTTCGAAGCCATGCTGAAGCAAGGCTCTGGCTGCTTCCGTAGCATACCCCATACCGTGGTAGGCCGAATGAAAGACCCAGCCGATCTCGTAAGTATGTTCGCCGAAGCAAGGATGAAACACCATGTGTCCGATCACGCGTTGTTCCTTCTGCAGCATGACGGCATAATGATGCGGTTGCCCGCCCTTGTTCTGCTCCAGAAATTCCTTTACCGTCTCTTCCGTATGCACCGGCTCCGTCATGTAAAACATCACCAAGGGATCGGATGTATATTGAAGAACATCCTGCCAATCTCCTGGTACAAACTCGCGAATCACTAATCTTTCGGTAACGATATACATTTGCCCGACTCCTCTTCAAGTTGTATTTCCGTGTCCTCTTTGCTCACACTTCAATACAGGGACAAATGCGATTCGCCGTTTATCCTTTTCTTTGTCTTTCCTGATAACGCCGGGTCACCTTCTTTCTTGCTGCAGGCTGTTTATACTTTATTCGACTTTATGTATGAAATTCCTTCACTAATTGTAAAATTACTGGATATTTTGGCTTAATATCGATTTGATTTTATCAAAATGCATGCCTTCGTGATATAAGCAGAAGCTTAAGAATTCTTCTATCCTGGATAACTTTAAACCTTTGGATGTCGTGTAGGGAGACAAGACGGTATCTTGCAGATGTGTTGTGTACCTCTGTTCGATCCGCTGGACTTGACCTTCAAGCCGTTCGATAAGTTCGCTCATGGAAGGCCATGAAGCGTTGATCTCCCTTGGTCTGGAGCCCGTCCGGAACAGCTCGGTATAATGCTCGGGGAGGTGCATAGTCTCGCCATTCACGCCGAACGCAAACCGTTCCAGCGTCAAATAAATATGTCCTGCATTCCACTTCACGTGATTATTCATTCCGCTCGGAATCCATTCCGCCATATCGTCCGGGATATCCCTTACAATATTCAAAGTTTGTGCACGCACAAATTCCAAATGTTCAAAAAGGTATGACCGCATGTACCTCGCTCCTTCTCATCTGATCTAGCATCCGCTTAACCGAGTGTACCTCATATGATAAAAAAGGAATAATACCGATTACCCTTCGTTTCATAAAAAAAATGGATGAATCAGGCGCGAGCCGTTCATCATCCACGGATATCGTAGTGTCTTTCACGGATATCCGCCTGGATATAGGAAATAAAAGAACGGATGTGTGCGGGCATCGCTTCTAGCTTTTTGGTACACACCCGTATGGGATGCGGGATCGTTACGCCTGTTACCTTTACCTTGCTAAGTTCGCCGGAAGCCAGCTCTGTCTTGATGGATAGAGCCGGGACCAGGGCAGCCCCGTAACCCGCTTTAACCGCCTCAATGGTTTCCTTCAATCCCTCGATCGTGATGGAGGAACGAGGTCCCCGGATGCCTGAGGCCTCAATCAGAGACATGAACTGTTTTCGTGTGTAACTCCCTTCCTCTCTCAGCACAAAAGACTCCTCCATAAGCTCGAATCGAGTAACTTCTCTGCCGGCTAGGCGATGAATTGCGGGTACGGCAAAAATCAATTCGTCCTCCATAATCGTAAAGGACTCAATGACCTCGTCTTCTATGGACCAACTGCCGCAAACGATCGAGATATGAACCGAATGATCCCGTAATCGTTGCAGGGCTGTGTTGGAATTCCCTTTCAGCAGCTCCACATTCACGCGTGGATTCTGTTGTTTATATCCAACCAGCCAACCGGGAAGCAAGGCGGTCTCCGGCAGCTCCGTCGCACATATCCGCAAATTTCCCTCCCGGCCAGATTTTATGGCCTGCATCATGTCTTCCATCTCGGCTTCCATCGCGAATAACCGCCGGGAATGCGCGGCCAACGCTTCACCGGCTTCCGTCAATTGAATATTGCGCCCATTCGCCTCAATCAATTTCAAGCCGAGTTCCCGCTCCAGATTGCGGATTTGGGCGGTAACGGCCGGTTGGCTTAACATTAGATTGCCGGCCGATTTCGTGATGCTTCCCGTTTTGGACACATCATTAAATATGCGGAGTGCATGAAGATTCATGGATCCATCCCTCGATTCTTGAACGATTCACGCCGCAGCCCCCGTTTACTAGATAAACAACGGAATCCTTCAGCACGTTTTTTCGCCCGTGCTGCAACATTTCTACAGATCTCCCGTCTATAGAGGTGCAGCAAGTACATTTTACCAATTCTCGCATGGCTTGGCTGTATCCTAGCCTTTAGGATAATCTACACTTGGAGGATACCTATCATGAACAAAATTTACAAGGTACTAACTACCGCTACACTTCTGGCGATGGCAGCACTGCCGGCAGCCGCTAATGCACAGGACGTCCCTCCTGCTTCAGTCCATACGGGGCAAGGCAGCATCGTGAACCAGGCAAAGAAAAGCGTTCCTGGAAGCATGGGTTACATAACGGAATACGTAAACGATAAAACGGGCAAATGGATTACGGTCACCGGCCGCGGTCTCGGTGCCACCGATCAACAAGAAATCAGGCTCTCCATATCCAAGGATACTAAAATCATCGATGCCAAAGGAAACAAAGTCCAACTCCAAACGATTGTGGACAAGAACAAAGCAATTAAAGCCTTCTACGGCCCGAATATCACCAAGAGTCTGCCTGCTCAAGGCTCAGCGCTTACGATCATCGTTCAGGATAAAGACTTTGCAGGAATTGATGGAACCATCGCTGAGGTGACCAAGCAAGGCATTCTGGTGGAGGGTACCAATCTGTATAACGACGGTGAAGAGACGATTCTGCTTCATCTGGATCCAAAAGCGAAAATCATCAATGCAGACGGAAGCACGCTCAATGCGGGTGACCTGGAAGCCGGCATGAGCATTCGCGCTTTCTACGGACCTTATGTGGCGTTAAGCATGCCGCCTCAATCGTCAACGGACTACATTCGGGTTCAAGCTCAAGCAGAAGAGCCTGTACAAGAAGAACCTGCCGGCACGAACGGAATCATTACCGACACGGCAGATAACAAAATCACCCTCATGGGTCAGGCACTGGAGTCGGGCGGCGTCAATTACGTGATCCTTACCATAGATGAGAACACGGAAATCGTCGATGCGAAGGGTAAACCGCTGACGGCTGAAGCATTGAAAGCAGATCTCCGCATCGAGGCCTATTACAGCCAAGTGATGACCCTGATTTATCCTGCCCGGACTCACGCTGATAAGATCGTGGTTTCGGAAACGACCGCTCCCAAAATCGAAGGCACCGTTGCAGCATCCGACCGCACGACCAAAGACCAGCTGTATATCAATGTAGGGTCCGACCAATCAACGGAGAATGACGTCATTCTTAACGTTACCGAAGACACGCAAGTGATTGCAGGGCTCAGCACGGAATCGGAACTGAAACCGGGTACGAAGGTCGTGGCCTACCACTCGCCTATCATGACCAAGTCGATTCCAGCCATCACCTCAGCCGAAGTCATCATTGTTCAATCCGGCCAATAAGGGTTGATCCAAACTAAATAAGCTATGCAGCAAAAAACCATCGTACACAGGACTCCTGAATACGATGGTTTTTTAATAGGATATCGATCCCTATCGACTATTCCTCAAACTCGACGTTGTGGTAAACTTGCTGAACATCCTCAAGGTCTTCCAGTGCATCGATCAGCTTCTCGAACTGCGCCTGTCCTTCTTCCGGCAGGGACACAAAATTCTGTGCCAGCATCGTCAGCTCGGCAACGGTAAAGTCCGTTATGCCAGCAGCTTTGAATGCTTCCTGAACCGCATGGAACTGATCCGGTTCAGCGTAGACAATCACGGCTTCTTCCTCTTCCAAGATATCGCGGACATCCAGGTCGGCTTCGAGCAGCAGATCCATGACTTCCTCTGCCGTCTTTCCTTCCACTCCGATGACGGCGGTTGGATCAAACATATAGGACACCGAACCGCTGACGCCCATATTGCCCCCGTTCTTGTTAAAGGCAGAGCGCACGGCAGGCGCCGTCCGATTGACGTTGTTTGTCAATGCATCGACGATGATCATCGATCCGTTCGGACCGAAGCCTTCATAACGAAGCTCTTCATAGTTCTCGTCCCCGCTGCCCTTGGCTTTATCCAGGGCGCGGTCAATAATCGCTTTCGGCACATTATATGTTTTGGCACGCTCTAGAACAACCTTCAGCGCACGGTTGGATTCAGGATCCGGCTCGCCTTTTTTGGCGGCAACATAAATTTCCACACCGAATTTCGCGTATACGCGACTTGTATTAGCATCCTTGGATGCTTTCTTTTCCTTAATATTATTCCATTTACGGCCCATACGTTTCGACTCTCTTTCATCATTGAATCTGAAGCCGGTATTCAATAAATACCCCTGTCCATTATATCTCTATTAAGTCCCTTGAACAAGGTTAAGAGCGTAGATCCGGAAAATAGACACATACCCGTAATAATCATCAGGTTCGAAGGCACTTCAAGCGCATGATCCAATGCGGGAAGTGCCTTTTTGGCGAGCGATTTATAGACAACACAAAATATATGTTGATTATTTATAGACGAAATATTATTATGTCTATGTAATAACCAACGAAATGCGCATTCGCTTGTTTTTACGATGTCCGGCCTGCACAATGCAGGTCACGAAAGGAGAGTCTTTCATGATGCTTAACAACCCGTATGTCCGAACCGTTGTGTTCTCACGCGTACTCTTGAACCTCGGCATTTGGGTCCGCAACTTCGCCATTCTGTTATACGTTACGGACATGACAGGCAATAATCCTGTGTACGTATCTCTCATATCCGTAGCCGAATTTGCCCCTATTTTCCTGTTTGCCTTCATCGGCGGTACTTTCGCGGACCGCTGGCGTCCTAAACGTACCATGGTCCGTTCGGATATTTTGTCGGCGTTATCGGCATTTCTCGTGCTGATCGCCGTTCATAACGGGTCGTATCAGGCATTGCTGGTACTCACGTTTTTCTCTGCCACCGTGTCACAATTTTCCCAGCCCTCGGCGATGAAGCTGTTCAAACAGCATGTGCCCGCTGAACAGCTGCAGTCCGTAATGGCCATGTTTCAATCCATGGTTGCTTTCTTTACGGTCATCGGTCCGATCGCAGGCGCATTTGTATACCAGAAATACGGCATTGAAATATCGCTGATCGCCACAGGCGCCCTATTTCTGGGTTCTGGCTTGATTCTGACTTTACTGCCTCGCGATATGCTGGAAGAGACACAATCCAAGCGCCAGAATCTCCAGCAAGAACTTATTGAAGGCCTTCGTTATGTATGGAGTAATCAAACGCTCCGAACACTAGGTGCGACCTTCGCCGCCGCTGGCTTGGCATCGGGACTTATTCAGCCGCTCGCGATATTTGTGACGATTGAGAACCTCGGGCAGGATAAGTCATTCTTGCAATGGCTGTTAACGGTCAATGGGGCGGCGATGCTGATCGGAGGAGGCTTCGTCATGGCATTTGCCAAGAAAATAACCCCTCAAACCTTACTGGTTCTCGGTCTGACCGTTAGTGCTGTTGGTAATCTCGGTATCGGCTGGTCAACAAACATCATGTTTACGTTGCTGCTTCTGGTGCTCAACGGATTCTTTTACCCCGCCATCCACATTGGAATCAACACCCTGATCCTAAACAATGCGGAGGGGCCATATATTGGTCGGGTGGGCGGCGCCCTTACCCCGATCTTTATGGGCATGATGGTGGTGGGCATGTCGCTGGGGGGATTGCTCAAAGACCAGCTGTCCCTGTTCTTCGTCTATGCGGTCAGTGCTCTCTTGCTCCTCACAGGATCGGCGTTACTGATCCCATTATTTAAAAAGAAAACGAGCACCGCCGGCGTATTGGAGCAATGAGCACAAAAAGAGCCGCCTCTCATTTCAAGAGGCGGCTCTTTGGTTTGAAATATGGGCGAGACGGACAAAGAGGTGAAATAAACGTAACAAACCGGAGCTTTTCATTAAGAGAGCTCCGGTTTGTTACTAACTGAGTAGAATTACGCGTGAAATTGTTGACCGTCCAATACTTCCTTCACGTAACCGGCGCGAATGACATAATCGCCCAAGCGCTCGCCGATCTCGCGTTCTTGTGCATACTGCTTCATGATCTGGCGAAGGGAGTCCAGAATCTCAGCCTCCCCGATGTTCTCTTTATAAAGCTTGTTCAGCCGGTGTCCGGAGAATCCGCCGCCCAGGTACATATTGTATTTGCCCGGTGCCTTACCGATAAACGCGATTTCGGCCAGCATCGGTCTGGCACAGCCGTTCGGGCATCCTGTCATTCGGATGACGATGTCCTCTTCGCTCAGTCCGTTCTCTTCCAGGATCGGATCGATTTTATCCAATAGCGTCGGCAAATATCGCTCGGATTCGGCCATGGCCAATCCACAAGTCGGCAAGGCTACGCATGCCATGGAATTTCTGCGCAGCGCAGTATAATGATGGCCGTCCGTCAGCCCGTAACGCTTGATGAGTTCTTCAATCTTCTTCTTTTTGTGGCTGCTGATATTGGCAATGATCAGATTCTGATTGGCCGTCAATCGAAAATCGCCATTATGGATTTGGGCGATTTCGCGAAGACCCGTCATCAGCAGGTAATCGGCCTCGTCTTTCACGCGACCGTTCTGGATGAACAGCGTGAAATGCCATTTGCCGTTGCTGCCTTTTACCCAGCCGTAACGATCGCCGTTATGTTCGAAATGGAACGGCTTTGCCTCCTCCAGCTTCCATCCCAGACGGCTGGTCAGTTCGCTAAGGAACCAATCGATTCCTCGGTCATCAATCGTATATTTGAATCGAGCATGCTTGCGCACTGCGCGGTCTCCGTAATCACGCTGAATCGTCACCGTTTTCTCGGCCAAGTCCACGATCTGCTCGGGTTTGCAGAATCCAATGACTTTCCCCACTTGAGGATAAGTTAGCGGATCACCGTGCGACATTCCCATGCCGCCGCCTACCGAGACGTTAAAGCCTTTTAATTTGCCGTCCTCAACGATCGCTATGAAGCCGAGGTCCTGGGAATAAACATCGACATCGTTGGAAGGCGGCACGGCCATCCCAATCTTGAATTTCCGCGGCAGATACACCGGGCCATAGATCGGCTCCTGTTCCTCCCCATTCTGCAGGCTGTCTACGATCTTCTCGCCGTCCAGCCAAATCTCATGATACGCACGCGAACGCGGATCGAGATGACTGCTTAGCATACGTGCCCACTCGTATACCTCCGAATGAATCTCGGATTGATCGGGGTTCGGATTGCACATGACATTACGGTTAACGTCACCGCAAGCGGCCAACGTGCTAAGCATGGCTTCATTGACTTCTTTAATGGTGCTCTTCATATTCCACTTCAATACACCGTGAAGCTGGAAGGATTGACGCGTTGTCAATCGAATCGTGCCGTTTGCATACTTCTGGGCTACGCGGTCCATCATCAGCCATTGCTCCGGCGTCACGACACCACCCGCTGCGCGCACGCGCAGCATGAACTGATAAGCGGGCTCCAGCTTTTGCTTATGCCGTTCGTTTCGCAAGTCCCGGTCGTCCTGCATATAGCTGCCGTGGAATTTCATCAGGCGGTTATCGTCTTCGGGAATCGATGCCGTAATGCGATCCTCTAATGTTTCTACAAGACTGCCCCGCAGATAATTGCTTCGACGCTTGATATCCTCGACGTCACTATGCGGCGCACTATTCGGTGATACCAGGTTATTATCAGACATGTTCCTTTTCTCCTCTCGAAAACCACAGGGATGACCTCAATACACATCCCGCTGATAACGTTTCTGTTGCTGCATGAGCGTCAGATATTCCGCAGCTTCTTCCGGACTCATCCCGCCTTCTTGTTCAAGAATGGACCCGAGCGCGGAATGTACGTCATGAGCCATCTTCTTCTCATCGCCGCAGACATATACGCAAGCCCCTTCTTGTAGCCACTGGTACAGCTCCTTGCTGTTCTCCAGCATCCGGTGCTGTACGTACACTTTCTTGTCTGTATCCCGTGAGAAGGCAACATCCATGCGAGTCAACACCCCATCCTTCAACCAGCGCTGCCACTCGATCTGGTAGAGGAAGTCCGTCGTGAAATGCTGATCGCCGTAGAACAGCCACGATTTCCCTTCTGCGCCCGTCTCTTCCCGTTCCCCAAGGAAAGCCCGAAAAGGGGCCACGCCCGTGCCGGGTCCAATCATAATAATCGGGGTGTCCGGATTCTCGGGGAGCTTAAAGTTCGGGTTATGCTGAATGTATACCGGCAATGAATCGCCAGCTTCCAGTCGTTCTGCCAATTGTACCGAGCACACCCCGTAGCGGTTGCGGCCGTGTGCTTCATAGCGGACCGTCCGAACGGTGACATGGACTTCATCCGGAAACGCTTTGGAGCTGCTTGCGATCGAGTACAGACGAGCCGGAATCTTGCGCAGAATGGATACAAAATCGCTTGCCGCCACTTGCTGCAGCCCATAATCCTGTACCAGATCCAGCAAATCCCGTTCCTCGATATAGGCACGAAGTTCCTGCTCATGTCCAGGCTCCAGCAGTTTCTGAAGTCCTTCGCTCCCGGGCAGCTTAGCCGCCTGTTCAATAAGAGGTTTCGTGAGAACCGTGATTTCATAATGACGGAGCAAGGCATCCCGCAGCGTCCGCGCTTCGCCACTTTTGTTTACAACGACCGCTTCGTCTGCATTCCATCCCATGACAGCGATGAGATCATCTACCAGCTGCGGATGATTTTCCGGATAAATGCCTAAACTGTCGCCAGGCTCATACTGCAGATTCGATCCTTCAAGCGATATTTCGATATGACGGGTTTCCCGGTCAGACCCTCTTCCGTTCAAATTTAGATTTTCGAGGATCTCGGCTTGATACGGATTACTTCTTGAATATTCCGATTCCGTACTGTCGGTCAGGGCTACCGCGCTTACATGTTCAACAACGGACGATCCCGCTCCGGCCTCATTCAACGATAGGAGGACCTGATTCATCCATTCCGCGGCCAATTCATCAAAATCCACGTCGCAGTCTACTCTTGGCGTCAGCCGTTTGCCGCCCAGTTCCTCGAGGCGCTTGTCGAAATCTTTACCCGTTTGGCAGAAAAATTCATACGAGGTATCCCCCAGCGCCAGTACGGAATATTGAAGATTCTCCACCTGAGGTGCCCGCTTGCTATGCAGGAACTCATAGAATGGAATCGCGTTATCCGGCGGTTCGCCCTCTCCGTGCGTACTTACAATAATGAGGAGATTCTGTAATTTCTTCAGGTTGTTCGGCTTGAAATCGCTCATCGAGGACATGGTGACCTGCAATCCGACTTCTTCAAGCTTCTTCGATAACTTTTTCGATAATCCATGACCGTTGCCCGTCTGAGACCCATATAGGACGGTGACTTCTTTAGGAGCTGACACGACCGGTGCCGATATGGCCGCCGCACTCGCTTGCGGTGAAGCAGCAACTGCCGCGGCGGCTGCCGTTCCCTGCAAAGCAGCGATAAAGCCGCTCAGCCACGTCCGCTGGGATTCCGTCAGTGTAGGCAGTAAGCGATTCAGCAATTCCACTTGTTCCTGATTAAAAGGACTGTTCGTTACTTGAAGTTCCAACAATATCCACCTCTCAAAAGCGCACATTATTAATTCCTACTATTGCGATACAATTAATTTTATTGCTCCTCTGAACCTATCACAGCTTAGGGGACCGGTCAATTACAATGTTCTTATAGCATTTATCAGTTTTCCTGATAAATCGGTTATTCCGATGTTTGCTGGATAGAAGCAAGCCGAATGTTGGGAATATCGCCATCTCCGAATGGTAATGATACCAATGATAAGGAGGAAGACATCGGATGCACAATCAAGACTGCAATTTTACGCCACTCAAACGTAAATTAAAGGAACAGCTTTCGGATATCACGGGCCATCTGCAGCAGGTTATCGTCAATTTGGATCAAGAAGGCTCCTGCCTGCTGGGCGAGCTGGATTCGATACGGACCAAGTTCATGGAAGCCGAATCGATTTCATCAACGTATTATCTCAATTGTTTTCTCTTCCCCTTCACCAGCAAATATCAAGAAATCGCGAAATCCATATACCATCTCAGCCAAAAAAATCTGGGTGCGTTAATTGTTATTCAACGGGAGGACGGCCTGGATTCCTTAATAACGCCCGGCATTCCCTTGTCGGCAGAAATCACGAGCCCCCTGCTTGAATCCATATTCGTTCCGGGCAGTCCGCTCCACGATGGAGCTGTGCTCGTGCGCAAAGATATGATTATTTCGGCTGCGAACGTGCTGCCTTTAACCGCCAAAACCTACGGGGATCGCAAGCTCGGAACCCGCCACCGTGCAGCCATAGGCCTATCCGAGATCAGTGATGCCTTGATTCTCGTTGTATCGGAAGAGACCGGGAGAACCTCCTTCTGCATGAAGGGCACACTCTATCCTTTATCCATCAGCAGTCCTTAGCATTGGTCCTTGGTTCATTCTGCTTCCTATATGCAAATGAAGAGAAACCTAAGCCGGCCTAACTCATTCGACTAAACCTAGAAAAAAAAGAGCAGCAGACTTAGCATCTGCGGCTCTTTTTATGGATCCAACCGATTGATGGAACTTTATGCAAAGGTATAGGTCCAGAAACGCTCCGTTCCGAAGCGCTGCTCCACTTCCTTGGCCTTCATCTGTTTCTTGCCTAGCAGCTCGGCTGCTTGGAATTGAGAACGATGAGCTTGGATGGAGTTCAGCTTTTGCACCATAAACATGGATACGTCTTGGTAGACATCCGGTTTACCCAGTTCCTGTTCACAGTTGTTGGAGAAAGCCAGACATTGGACCACGGGTCTTTCTTCGGCAGGCATACGACCAATCGTTCGAATGACGGCCGCGCCTGTTGCATCATGATCGGGGTGTACGCTGTATCCAGGGTAGAACGTGAACACCAGCGATGGCTTGATCTCCTGAAGCAGAGAAGCAATCACGCCGTCCAGTTTGTCCTGATCCTCGAACTCAATCGTTTTATCATGGAAACCAAGCAGTCTCAGATCCTGTATGCCAATGGCTTTGCAGGATTCTTCCAGCTCCGCTTTGCGTATCGTTGGAAGCGTAATGCGATTCGCGAAGGGAGGAATTCCCATATTTCGCCCCATCTCTCCCAGCGTTAAACAGGCGTAGGTTACATGTGCGCCTTCAATGATATATTTAGCCAGCGTGCCGGACAAACCAAAAGCCTCGTCATCCGGATGCGGCAATACGACCAGTATGTTTTGCTCCATCGATCCTCGTCTCCTCTCTCTATTAAAAAGGCTCCCGGCTCAGCTGCAAAGCGACAACCAGTTTCCCCTGACTGTCATGACCCGCCATGATGAGCCGCTCGGTGTCCGTCTGTTCGAAGTGGGTGAGTCCTTCCGTATATACCCAGCCTTGGCCCATCTTCAATCCGACCCGGTAAGGTCCGTTGCCGGATATGGAACCATGACTGTAACGAATGGTTGCGTTCGTAATAAAATTAGCCGCCGGGTGTTTGGAGCTGTCATAGTGGGCAGCATAGGCGCCGGTCGTCATCTCAAGATGGATATATAAATCCTGATCCTTCAATTTATCGATCATTTGCTGTACTTCAGTTTGATTTATGAGTTCCATATTTCCCTCCAATATAAAGAATCACTACGCCATAAGCGTCGATATGATAATTCTATCATAATTATTGAGCAGGACGAAAACCCTCAAAACCGATGAACAAAATTATCTCTCGGCAAAGAGAGTTGCGTATTCCGGCTGTGCCGCATAAACGCTTAGCTCGTGCTCAGATATAACCGTATAGCCTTCCCGGCGCAGAAGAGCCGTAGTCACGCCATAACCGGCCTGTTTCACATTGTCAAATTCTCCGTTATAAATCATGGCACTTCCGCAGGAAGGACTTCCCTCTTTCAGGACGATCAGCAAGGCTCCAAGCTCTTGTGCCATTCGAAGAGCCTCGTATGCACCTTGGATATACATCTCGGTCACGTCTCTGCCAGATAGCTCCACCACTCTGGCATTTCCCGCCAGTACATCATCCCCGTTCCCTCCAACGATCTCCGCAGGTTCTCGAGGGATAGTGAATCCACCCAGCAGTTCGGGACACACGGTTACGGCTTTCTTCGCTTCAACAAGCAGCTGAATATTCGTATCCATGCTGTCAGTCGCGTTATAGCGAACTTTCATACCGGCTAAACATGAGCTTACAACAATCACAGATGCCACCTCAAATCTTTCGTTCATACAAACTTACAATCGAAGCCGTTCGCCCTCTTTCAAGTATCATGAATCAGAACTCAAATGTCAACGAAATGCAATGAAGAGCTGCCGTAGTGTTTGGAAGCCCTTAATGCCAAAAGCGTATCCAATATACGAACCAAACCGCTTCTCTCCATCATGACTCATCTCAGCATGGGAGCAACCCTCTTAAGGAAATGATTCATTAATATCGGCAGGGAAATCAGAATGGGCGGATCATCCAGTCGGGGAACATGGAGCGTAACATGAAGATGCGGCGTCCTGGCGTACGGCTTTACGATAACGGGCTCCTTGGAACGGGTACGCAGCGTAGTGGACTGAGGAAGCAGGAAATCGACCGCCTGCATGCCCCATGGGACCGAAGTAGCCATCAAATAATAAGTGCCGGGTCTGACGTCGGTGAAACGAAAGGAGCCGACGGATGAAAGCAAAGTACCGTATAGGGGAAACCCTTCGGGGATCGGCTTGGCAAACAGCCCGATCAAGATTACGCCCTGAAAGGGAGCCGCGGCCTCGATGGTGCCTTCAACCATCAAATCGGGATTATCTACCGGCATGGACTCGCGCCAGCTGTTCAGCTTCTGCAGGGCTAACAGATGCTCGTCGGCCTCCTCCTTCGAGTTCCGGAATTGCGAAGGGGTCACCCCCACCCTCTCCGTGAAGCGCGTCGTAAACGTCCCCAGACTCTGCTGGCCGATCTCCATGGCGATATCCCGTATGCTTAGATGCGTATGTAACAGCAAGTCCTTTGCCTTCTCCAGACGAAGCGATGAAACATAATATAACGGAGGCAGCCCGATTCGATCCTTGAATATACGCGAGAAGTGATATGGACTGTACCCTATGTAATCCGCAAGCGTTGATAACGGGAGAGGCTCGTAAATATTCTTGTGAATATAAGCGATTACTTCATCGATTTCAGCATATCGATCAGCCATCAGGTCTGCACCATCCTTCATACCGGATATGTTATGTATGGATACCAATTCATCTCTCTCGAAGAACAATTGTTCGCATTCATACTATCATATCCATCTAAAAAATGGAAGCATTTGCAATACTATATTCACGAATTAAATAATTAAAATTGCAACTAAAAAGCCGCGCTGTTTGCACGGCTTTCATCATCTTAATCCATATCCGGAATATGGATTTCCACTTCTTTTTTGCTTTGGGAGGATCGCAGAATGCCGTCCAGTATCGCTTGATTGCGAAGCACCTGCTCACCCGGAATCGGAGCGGGCTTGCCTTCGCGCACAGCGCTAACGAAATCCTTGATTTTCTCCTGGAATACATTCAGCTCGTGGCTGATCAGCGGAATTGCGCTTTCGGTATGATGGCCTTGGATATCGTGGAACAAGGAAATCGATCCTACCTTCCCGTCCCATACACCGCTCCAAGGTCCTGAGCCTGCAGGCGTAATCTTCATGCCCGCATCCGTCCCGAGGAACATCGTTGCCCCGAGCGTATCCATATGCATTGCCCAGGATGTTTTAAAGTTAAGCACAAGGTCGCCTTCGAACCGAATGATGGCTACCCCGAAATCCTCTACGTTGAACGCTCCGGCTTCCGCATGGTATTTGGGATTCGTCCCGAAATAATTCGACGTATAAGCGGATACCGTTAATGGCTTGGGATATCCGAGAGCGTTCAGCGCCATGTCCAGGGAATAGCATCCGATGTCCGCCATAGCGCCTGCCCCTGCAATCTCCTGGCGAACAAACGTGCCGCCTGGCATTCCCCGTCGGCGGCCGCCCCCGGTTTCCACATAGTACACTTTTCCAAGCTCGCCGTTCTGGATCAAATTCTTAATGATGCCCATGTTCGGGTCATATCGCGGCTGAAAGCCTACATTCAGCATATTCCCGGTCTTCTTCGAAATTTGCACCATCTCGATCGCTTCATCCAAAGTGACCGACATCGGTTTTTCGAGCATCACGTGTTTGCCCGCCGACAGCGCATCGATCGTCGTTCGGTAATGAGCGACGTTCGGCGTACAGATGCTTACGCCGTCCAGGTCAAGATCCAACAATCTGCGGTGGTCATCGAATCCGATGGCTCCCTGCAATCCCCAGCGCTCAATAAACTGATCGGCTCTGCCGGGTAAAATATCAGCTACGGCAACAATTTGCACATCGTCAATTTGTTTATAGTACTTTGCATGCTCCCCCGCAATGCCGCCGCTTCCAATAATTCCAATTCGAATGGTTTTGCCCATGGCTGATACTCCCCCTACAATTTCACATTCATGGCTCGGTATGTTGTTGGCGTATATCCGTATCTCTTTCGGAAAACGGTATGCAGATAACTGCCGCTGGAGAAGCCTTCATGAATGGCGATTTTGTCAATCGACCAATTGGTATCGATCAGCTTCCTGCACACGGCTTCCAGGCGGACATGCTCCAGGATCTCGCTGAAGGACTGACCTTCCGCTTGCTCCTTGAATATTCGCTGCAGCTGCCTTGAGCTGATATGCAGCTTCTCTGCGACGTCATCCAGCACAACCTCTCCCGAAGAATTCGCATGGATATATTCCAGCGCCAATTGATAACGGTAAGCCTTCATATCGCGCGAAGGCAGCTCCGCTTCCGATGGCTCGGATTCATATGCGCGCACAGCGCGCAGCAAGATCTGAATAAGGCATTGCTTAATCGTTGTGTACAGACCCGAATATTTCTCCTGCGAAGCCTGATAAGCCTCAAGAAAATAAGGCATCGCGCGATGGATGTCCATCGTCGGCTTCCTCGGCAATTCTCTCAGCTTCTCCATGCAGTCATCGGCTTCCGCCATTTCCCAAGGATCCGAAACAGGCAGTGCCGGGCTCTCATGCTCGGAAATCTCATCGCGGGCAATGATGTCGACGTGCAGGCATAATTCGTCCATCGGTTCCGCTGTATCCGCTTCCTGATAATGAAGCACGTTCGGACCCGTTAAATAGAACATCCCTTCCCGCAGTGCATACGGCTCATCCTCCATAATAACGGTCCCCTTGCCGCGGGGTATGAAATGAAATTCATACTCCGCATGCTTATGGAAGGAGACAATCTTCCCGGGCGGGAAGGTGGTGAGATGAAACCGAAGGACCCGGATCTCGTAACGTCCCCAATAGACCCTAAGATCAAGCCGCTCCAAGGCATCCTGCCGCTCTTTCATCATTTCGTATGGAAAATGGTTATTCATCCCGGTGCATCATCCCTGTATCTTATGCTTGAAGTTCATCCAATCTTACAGCACGATGCTCCTTGGCCGAACGATTGGCTGCCTCCATCAATTTGGTCAATTCAACCGCATATGCGATATTTTCTTCGGCAACGGTATCTTCTTGAATATGAGAAATCCATTGTTCAAAAGCACTTGCGCGGTTCGCCGGCACCGGCAGCTCAACCCAAGCATCCTTGTACTCTTCTTTTTTCGTTGAACGAATCAGAAGCTTGCTATCCGGCGTACCGTACAGGATGGTTCCATCCGTGCCATGAATCTCGATCGTGAACGGAGAGAAGTTGTTAACAAATCCGGCTTCCACGACGCCGACGGCACCCGCTGCCGTAGAGAGCGTGGCAACGGCGTTGTCTTCCACCTCTTTGCCCGTTATGTATCCGAAATTCGCTTGGACGTCAATGGCTTCCTCGCCAAGGAACAGGCGCGTCAAATACATCGGATGGCAGCCCAGATCGATCAGGGCACCCCCGCGGCACTCCTCCAGGCTGTAGAAATGCTCAGGCAGCCAACCGGCGGTTGCGCCATTGTGGGACAAGCGAACGCGAACGAGCGTCACGGTTCCCAGCAATCCCTGCTCCAATACCTCACGGATCGCCAGCGTATAACCGTCATTCAGCCGCGGCAGCGATACCGTGAATTTGACCTGATTCTCCTTCACGGCTTTCATGATATCATTGACCTCTTGAAGGGTTGCAGCAATTACTTTTTCCGTGAAAATATGTTTGCCTGCCGCTGCGGCCTTCAACATGACTTCTCTGTGCATGGATGTCGGAGCATCCACGATCACGGCATCAATATCGTCGCTTTGCAGCATGTCATCCAGCGATTCATGAAAACGTACCCCTTGCTTCTCGGCGGCTTCTCTTCCCCGCTCCGGATTCTCATCCCATACCGCTACGATCTGAGCATCGGGATGCTCCTGCGCTTGTTTCGTATAATCCCATGCGTGCACATGCCAATAACTAATTTTTCCGATTCTGATCATTCTAGTCACCTCAGTATCTAATATTAAGACATCATGCCATTAATCTATCACACGTACCGCCTGATTCACAGTGTAAAATTGCGACAATCAAGTTAGAAATCACGACATGACCGCACACAAAGAACCCCATCGTTTGACGGAGTTCGATGTGATTTCGACTAAAACCCAAATCGTTCTCTAGCAGAAGTGATGTGGGCAATGTGGTGATTCCCATGCCATGCATACATGCCTGCGGCGTATTCCAAACTCGTTGTTCGCTGGTTCTCGGGATGGTAGAACGTTCTCAGATAGTCCCCATCCTTCATATTCTCCAATAATGCGACCCATCTGGCATGTAATCCGTCGATCAATGCAAGCGAAGCGTCGGTGTCTTGTGTCAATGAATCGTGCAGGGCAGCCCATTTCTGTTCGTCATAAGGTTTAATCGTCGGGTTCTCTTCCGTCAACGCAAGTTTAAACCGGATATAGCTGTTCATATGACTGTCAGCAAGATGGTGAACAACCTGGCGGATCGTCCAGCCGCCCTCGCGATAAGCCGTATCCAGTTGTTCGTGGCTTAACCCCTGGACCGCTGCCCTCAGCTTCTCCGGCATTCCCTTAATCTCTTGGATCCAGACCTTCCTGTGCTCTGGCGACGTGCTGCCTCCCCAGTCAAACTGTCCTATCGGATACCTCAAATCCATGTTCCCTCTCTCCCTTCCATTACGTTTGAGATCATTCCATGTCATGATTTTAGCATCTCCGCCGAAAAATAATAGTGTCTGCACTCCTGATGGATGCTGCTTATTTCCCGTCGAAAAGGCCCTCGGCATCTGCCAAGGGCTTCTCTCCTGCTACATAACTGGAATGTGACTACAAGGAGCCCAGTATTCCTTCGATTTCGTTCATCTGTCCAGCCGTTAAAGGTCCAGAAGCAACGGCTCCTATTAATTCTTCCGCTTGCCTTTTCGTTTTAAAACCCGGTATCGGAATCGCCGCGCGGCTTCTTCCCCAAATCCATGCTAACGCTCCTTGCACTAAAGTACGGTCTTCACTCGTTAAAATCTCCCGCACCGCTTCAAGTTTAGCGAGGAACGACGGTACGGCTTTCCCCTCCTTGAAATAGGCGACCCAATCGTGACCGCTTCCCCGCACATCTTGATCACTGAATCGGGTGTCCTTATTAAATTTCCCGCTTAACAGCCCCATTGCCAAAGGCGTATTATTGATGCTCGCCAAACCATGACGTTCGCAAAGGGCAAGCATCTCCTTATCGTCACTGAGAACATTCAGCACGTGCTGAATGGCTGCCGCTTCGGATCGCTCCGCAAATAACTCGGCATTGGCCGTATCCCAGGTACTCCAGCCATATGTACGGATCAGCCCTTCTTGACGAAGAGCGTTTAAGGCATCAATCACCGTTTCCACCTCATCCGGGCGTAATCCGCCTACATGAATCTGGTAGAGATCGATATAATCCGTATCGAGTCGCTGAAGAGACCGCTCACAAGCATAGCGGATATAATCCGGCGTAACATTATAACGCGTAAAAACTTCCTTCGTTCTTTCATCATAGGTATATCCGAATTTGGTGGCTATCACGGCTTCGTGCCGCTTTCCTTTTAATGCGCGGCCAAGCACCCGTTCGCTATGCCCGGTACCATATACATCTGCCGTATCAAAAAAGTTAACGCCCCTGTCCAGGGCGGCATGAATCCCTGCAACGGATTCACGTTCATCCACCTCACCCCATCCGTCGGACAAGCCGTCCAATGTAAAATTCCCGCCCATTGCCCAGCAGCCTAAGCCAAGCGGGCTTACAGGGATTTGCGATCTGCCTAACGTTCTATCCATGATAGTTCCTCCCTTTTCGAATTGGTTCGCCTTCATTATAATTAGGAAAATGGTTTGTGATGAGATCCAATGATGATGAATTTGGAGGAACCAATTAAAGGAGGGATACGGTGTACGGCATTTATATCGACCGTGAATCGAAACGATCCGCAATCCATCAAGTATGCCAGCAGCTGCGAAGGCTGATCGAATCGGGACAGCTGGCAGCGGGAACACGGCTGCTTCCGACCCGGGTTCTGGCCAAAGAGTGGGGCATTGCGCGCAATGTAGTCATCGAGGTATATGAGCAGCTGACGGCCGAGGGATATTTGGAAGGGCGCGTAGGATCAGGCACCTATGTAGCGGGCGGGATTATCCCCTCTCCCCGTCCACGAAACGAGCCATCTGTCGGCGAGCAGCCGATCCATAAAGATACATCGACTGAACATTCGCACATGATCGATTTTGCCGCCGGCATTCCCGATCAGAAGATGTTTCCAAGGCACATCTGGGCCAAGTACTTGAAACAAGCAGCTGAGGACTCCGTTAATGCAAACCATGATTACGGTCACATCAAAGGTGATAAGATGCTGCGCTCTGCCATTTGCGACTATGTATTCCGGTCCAAGGGCATTCAATGCTCATCCGATCAAATCGTGATCGTGTCCGGCGCTTCCGAAGGGCTGCTCCTCCTTGCCAAATCGTTAGCTTCCAGGTTTCATTCCATCTATATCGAAGACCCCACGATCGATATTACCCGCGATATTTTTCAGATGATGAACTATCGGCTTGTGCCGGTTGAGGTGGATCACAGCGGCATGCGCATCGACGCCGTGACGAGTTTCGCTCCAGGTCATCTGGTATTATTAACGCCGTCACATCAGTTTCCTTCCGGCAGCGTATTATCCATCCAGCGCAGACATCAGGTCATCCGGATGCTGGAGGAAGCCGACTCCTTCGTGATCGAAGATGATTATGACAGCGAATTCCGGCTTCGAGGAATCCCGGTGCCTCCTCTGCAGACGCTCTCGCCTTCGAGAGTCATTTACGTGGGAACATTCAGCAAAACCTTAACGCCGAGCCTCCGGATCGGATTCATGATCGCGCCGCCGGATCTAACCGATTCCATAACCGAGATGAAAGATAAACTGAATATACATACCCCAGCCGTCATTCAACAAGCGCTAAGCCAATTCATTCTGGACGGCCATCTGGAACGGCATATCCATAAGATGAAAAAAGTGTACAAGAAACGCCGCAATGTATTAACGGAGCGGCTCCATCACTTGTTCGGGCAGGATATTTCCATTGTCGGCGATGATGCGGGGATGCATCTTCATGTGATATTCGGTCCTCAAGCTTACGCTCTCCTCCCATGGAACGATACGGTCTCATACGGGTTTCGCGTCGAGCCTGCCTCTAATTACAGAATCTCGCCATCGCGTCCTCCGAGTTCAACAGGGATCGTACTGGGATATGGAAACCTTTCGACGGAAGAGATCGAAGAAGGCTTAAGCAGGCTTTACTCATTTGCTTCCCCTTACAGGGATCCATCTTGATTCCCGGGCATATCTTCCCTTCTCCAAACAACAATGGCTCGGTTCGCTTTACGGCGAACCGAGCCATATCTGTTTCATCCTCAGGAACTTGCCATCATATCCCCTCAATCCGGTCAAAATTACGCAGCGTCCGAAGCGCATTCAGCGTCATAACGCCCTTCCATTCTTCCTTGGCCGACGGCCATACCTCTTCGAATTGGAACCAGCTCCAATTCGGCTCCCAGGCACCATCTTCGCCCTGGATCTCTATAAGCAAGTCCAGCTCCGCCGGAAGAAGCGCTCGATATTTTGGAAAATAAGGAGAGTTCGGCGTGTCCATTATGCTCAGCGGTGTTGCCCCGTATCCCTCCCGGCTGCCGGGGTCCAGGCTAATGCAGTTGTCCATGAAAGCCTCCAAAGCCTCCCTGATCTCGGATGCCTGTTCCTTTGGCAATCGCTCATTCAAGCGCAAGTAACAAAACAGCTCATGCATTTCTTTTAAATCGCTGGTTCGATTCAGGTAGTCCAGAGCATAACGAACCAAGAAATCCAGCGATTCCAGAGGATACAGCTCCCGTTCATCGATAAAATAAGCGATGATGTCTGCATTGGGATTGCCCCAATGGTCCTTAAAAGCGCCGTATTGCCACCAAATCGCTCTAGGTGACTGCTCCGCTTCTTTGGGGATAATGTCCCAGCCTGAGCGTTCAGGCACATACGTATGCTCGAGATACTGTAACGCGGAAATAACCCGTTCGTTCCGCTCGGGATGATTCGGATGTAACCGAAGAATCTCCAGCGCTCTGGTCGTCGCCAGGGCGGATGACTCCTTGCAGCGAAGGTCGGGCTCAAGACCATGACCGAATCCGCCATCCTCGTTCTGGTAGCTGGAGAGCTCAATCAGCACATCCGTAAACGACCCGTTCTCGAATTCATAACGAAACAAGGCCCGTTCTAGGTTTCTGGCCCGCTGCAGCATATACTGCCTTGCTTGTTCCCAGCGTATCTCGTTTAGCTTCATCACTCGGGTTCCATCTCCTCGTAGAAAGTGATTCGATTGCCGAACGGATCCGTTACACGTACCTCTTTGCTGTTCCATGGGGCGATCTCGATTCCGGGTCTCTGATACGGATAGTTCTGGCCTGACAGCTGTTCGTGAAAAGCTTCAATTCCTGCGATCTCCACGCGAATGGCTGCTCCAGGGGAGCAGTCGCCGTAATGCTCCGTTAAATGGATCAATAACGAACCTTTGGAGATTTGCATGTAAAGCGGCGCCGAATCGTCAAACCGGTGCTCCCAGTCCAAGGTGAAACCAAGATACTGCATGTAGAATTCCCTTGCCTTCGTTTCGTCGAACACCCTAAACAACGGTATGATTTTGCTCATGTCAGCCCCTCCCTCCTCTCATCATTCGTATACATTATGTATGTGCTGCTGTTGACTTATTGTAGATCGTATCACAAATCACGTCACAGCTCGTCCCTATCTTATATAAACCCGAGCAAACCAATGATCCTTCGCTGGGTCATGTATCCAAACTATTCATTCCTTGTCACGTTGGTCAGTTTCTTAGCCCTCTCGCGTTTCACGCGGCTCCATACCAGCAGAACGAGAAACGAACCTGCCAGACAGAGAAAGATGACTTTTAAATAATGCTCCACCACATTCAGAATGTACTGCCACTGCTCCCCGAATATAAAACCTATGCTGAAGAAGGCCAATACCCATGCAGCCACTCCCGTGTATCCATAGATCCAAACCGTCCGATAGGGAACCCGAATCATGCCGATGAAATACCCGATAAACTGCCTGACTCCGGGAATGAAAAAACAGACAATGAGCAGCTTGTTCCCATATTTGCTGTAATACGCCTGTGTTTTCTCCACAAGGGACGGCTTGATGAACAGCCATTTTCCATAGCGTTCAATCAGCGGCATCCCTAACCGGTGGCCGAGGATATAGGTAATGGTCAGTCCCATTGCCGCTCCTATAAAAGCAGATCCCATGGCCGGAACCATGTCGATGACCCCCTTATAGGTCAGGAACCCGGTATAAGTCAGGGTAGTGTTTCCTGGAGGAATTGGAAGAGCAATAAAATCAAGAGGGAGCCCAATCAATAACACCAGATAACCATATTGTTCAAACAACCGCTCAACCAATTCAAACAAATTCATGGGGAAAACTCCTTCGTCTTACCGATAACTGTCATGGTAGTGGTGCAGGGCTTCATTCTCATAAACTTCCCTGTTCAGCACCTCGTAGGGCACCGGGTTCTTTTCTTCGGCCCATTCTCGCGAAGGGCGGTAACGCCGTTGAATCTCAATCAATCGAGTCAGAACCGATAGAGCCGAATCTTTGTGCGTGTTAATGGCCGCTTTTCGCTTCATCTCTTGCAGCAGGGACGGATCCGTCATTAGCGCCATGAATTGATGCTGCAGTTCTCCCGCCATAGCTTGACGTGCCACGCCAATGCCAACCAGGTAGTCCGCATTATCCTGCTCTTGGCCCGGCAAGGGTTTAACCAACAGCATGGGACGTTCCATCGTTAATGCTTCGGAAATCGTGAGACCTCCCGGCTTCGTCACCATCAAGTCGGCCATCGCCATCAATTCATGCATACGATCCACATAACCCATGACGGTGATTTGCGGATGCTCCGCAAACTCTTCCAGCAGTGATTGATATAACTTCATATTGCGTCCGCACACGACCATAAACCGAACATCCTGCGGGTATGCCCTGGATTTCAAGAGCTCAATAATTTCTTTATCGATCATCCCTTCTCCGCCGCCCATGATCAGCACGACCTGCTCGGATGGTTTCAAGCCATAATAATCGCGCAGCCGTTCCTCATCCACCGGTTGACTGTAGAGCGGGTTGACGGGAATTCCGGTCACGGAGATTTTTTCGCTCGGCACGCCTTTGCGCTCCAATGCAACCTGAACCACATCGGAACCGACCATGTAATAATCCGTATGCGAATGGATCCAATAACTGTGATCCGTATGATCCGTCATGACGGTGGCCGTGGGCACGTCCGTGTAACCCATCGCTTTCAACAGGGACATGCCTGCCGCTGCCGGCGGAAACGTACTGACTACGATAGCCGGCTTTTCGGTTTCCAGCATCGCGCTCAGTTTTTGAAGACTGAAGGTACTGAAGCGTTTCAGCATCTGAATGAGCGTGTTTTCCTCGCGCGTTTTTTGGAACAAATAACCGTAAACGGATGGAAAATGCTTCATCCACTGCACAAAGAAAAACTGTCCGGCCACATGCAGCCGCGGATGGGTTAGCTCCATGTAATCAATGACTTTAACGCGCAGATGAGGGTATTTTCTTTTTGCTGATTCCACAATGGCCTTTGATGCCTGGTTATGACCCTCTCCCAGACTTCCGGTTAATATGATGATTTTTTGCTCATTTATGGATCTCATTGATATTACTCCTTATCTAACGTTATGTGTTTCCCAAGACATGCATCAGGTAAACGACCAGCCATCCCGACCCGAATCCGATCAGGCTTCCCGCCAGACAATCGGTCGGGTAATGATATCCCCAATAGATACGGGACAGACCGACCAGCGCAGCCAGAATGATCAGCAGTATCGTCGGCAGCGGCGAAACCAGAAACAGCAGCGGGGTAATGACTGCAAAAATCGCCGTCGTATGACCGGAAGGGAAGGAGTAATCCTTCAGCGGAAAATTTCCGATCTTTACCTGTTCCAAAACCCGGAAGGGACGATCTCTTCTGACGATTCTCTTGATGAGGACCACGATCAGATGGCTAACGGTTAACGCAATGGCACTCTGATATGCCGTTATATCCCAAGCTTCGAATGCTGCCCAGGCGATAAGCAATGCGCTCAGAATGGTGAAGGTGGCTCCGCCGAGATGGGTGATGCCGCCGAACAACCGGTCAAAGGCTCGGTTGCTGATCGTCTGGTTGCACCAGACGAATACCCGGTGATCAAAACTTTGCAGTCGCTTTATCATTCATTCTTCACCTGCCGTTACGTCAATTGAATCTTTTGGCCCCTGGATGACGGGGACCTCCGAACGTTTTTTCCTGCGCTTCTTGATAAGCCGCACCGTCAGCCATATGCCCCCGATCAGAGCACCTACGGATAACAAAATAATCGTAAGCACGCTGTCCACCATATTCTCGGCAGCACGGCCATATACGTAGAACAGCACACCCACCGTGTAGAACTTCACGGCGCGTCCGAGCGCTGCATAGCTGATAAGCTTCCATAAAGGATAGTTCATGCAGCCGGATAGAATGGTGAAAATTTTAAAGGGAATCGGCGTAAACGCACCGACCAGGATAGCGGCTTCGCCATGCTTGGTGAACAAAGCGGTGGCGGAATCATACCATTTTTTCTTCATGATCTTGGTCAACACCAAATGACCTGAAGCTTTGCCGATTCCATATCCGATGGGCGTTCCGATCAAGCACCCGACAAACCCGATCGTGGCGAGCCAGATCGCACGGTCCGGACTCAAGGCACTTAAGGACAACTGCGAGAACAGTGCCGGAATCGGAAAAATGATCGCGTCGATCATGGCATGAATGAATAATCCGATATCGCCTAAATTACGTAAAAAATCCATCAGGCCTAATCTCCTCTGCTTGGCTGACCCTTGGGCAGGCCGTGTATCGTGCGATATCGTTGGTTACATTCGAATTTGAAATCATCGGTTCACATTCCTCTCCCGTATCATGTTAATGCAAGGATATCACGAATGGAGGAGGATGCCTTCCGTCTTCAGACGATAATGAACCTAGACTTAGGTCTAGATCCTAATAGTAGATATAATAGAGTAGATATAGTATAAACGAGTTTTATGATCAATAAGTTGGGTTTATAACCGTTTGAATCAAAAACAAAAAAACAGCTCAGCCGCAATATGCGGCCAAACTGCCAGGATCCAAGACCAAATCCTATTCAAATTGGCAAATCCTCAGAACGTCCCCGATGGAATCCACGACATGATCGGCTTGCGACAAATCCTGATTTCCCGAATTCGGGTTCACGAAGCCGATGCATGTCATGCCGGCCGCCTTCGCTGCAGCAACCCCATGCCGTGCATCCTCCAGCACCATGCAGTGCTCGGGCTCCACGCCTAACAATTCGGCAGCCTTAAGGTACACATCCGGCGCCGGTTTTCCTTTTTCCACTTCTTCACCGCTTACAACGCATTCGAATTGATCCAGGAGATCAAACTTGCGCAGGACGGCCGTAATAAATACGGGAGGCGAGGATGATGCAATCGCGGCAGGGATACGTCGTGCTTTAAGTTCAGCCAGAAGCTCCCGGATGCCGTCAATCGGCTCCATTTCCCGTGAGGTGAGCATCTCGATTTTATTGGACAATTGGTATTCGATAATCTCCGATACGGATTGCGCAAGCTGATGCTCATGTTTAATGGCTGCCCACATCTCCGGATTGGTCATGCCTACATACTTCTCCAACTGTTCATGGGTTATCGATGATCCGTAGTAGTTCATCACCTGGATATCCACTTCAAAGTGCAGCGGTTCGCTGTCAATTATGACCCCGTCCATGTCAAAAATAAATGCCTGTATCATGTTCATGCTCCTTTGCTGAATGTTCTGTTAGTTAACCCCAAATGAGATCGAGCACCGTACCCAGCACTCCGGATTGATGTCCGCGGAGGACATCGGGATTGAATACCTCGACGAAACCGCACCGCGTACTCCCCACTTCATCGATCTGGCCAAAGCACGGTCATTCGGAAGAAATGATGTCGTGGAGCTCCTCCAAAGTATGTATTTCATACTTGGGGTGAATGGACGTCGGATTGGCCTTTCGCTGCGGGTTATACCAGCAGGTATCAATCCCGTAACGGATGCCTCCTTGTATATCGGAGGTTAACGAATCGCCAACAATGAGCACCTCGCTTTTGTCGGGGTGGTTTAACTTATCGAAGGCGTAATCGAATATTCCTTCGTGCGGTTTTTGGGATCCTGCATCCTCCGAAACTACGATACATTCAAAGGAATCGCACAGCGCCGAGCGGCTGATACGATTAAACTGCACTTCCTTGATTCCGTTCGTGATGATGGCCATGCGTTGACCGCGCTCGGACAGTTGACTGCACAGCTTCTCTGCCCCTTCCATCAGAAAGGAGCCCTGTCCTAAATACTTTATGTAGATATTGCTAAAAGCTTCAGCGTCCAAAGCGCAATCGATACTATGTTCTGCCAGGAGTCTTTCGAACCGGGCCGTACGCAATTCGCCCTGCGTCACGATCCCCTGCTCGAAATCGTTCCACAACTGCTGGTTTATGCGCCTGTAACTGTCTACGATCGCATTCGTGCACTCCTGATGGATCTCGCCGAATACGCCGGCTAACGCAAACGCCTCCGATTGGGCATAGTCGTATAGCGTATCGTCCGCATCAAATAAAATAACGTTATATCGCAAGGCTGGGCCTCCTCTCTTGCTGCTTAACTTCAACCATTACCTTTCGCTACCCAGCATAACATTTTATTCATCCGGATTCATCGAACCATTGTCGGGTGTCGAAGTTAATCTGGATTGTCGGTTCAATTCCTGGATCCTCTGCCTTTGTTGATGATCTAGACGGTCTCTGTTACTCTTCACCAACTCCGTCAGACGCATGAAGATTAACAATAATATCGTAATGATTACACCTGCTGAGAACACCATCATTGCCCATTCGTCCACGCCTAAGAGCGTGATCAAAAGCAATTCCGTCACAATGAAGATTCCCGCTCCAAGGGCAAGCTGTTTCATTGGGCCTCCCTAATTTTCATCGCATAATTTATAGTGATGATACTGCTCCTGCTCAAGTTCGATCTCGCCGATATAGGCAAACCCGCACTTTTGGATTACTTTATTGGAAGCATGATTATGAACAACGGCGATTGCGTTGAGTTCTCGCTCCCTTGTATTCCGGAACAAATAACGGATTAACGCCCGCACGGCTTGGGTGGCATATCCTTTATTGTAATACCGATTGGAGATTCCGTACATGATCTCTCGGTTAGGCGGGGGCAGCTCCTCCTTAGGACCGGTATTGCACCAGCCGCTGCATTCCCCTGTTTCTTTCAAGACGATGGCTAACCGCAGACGCAGCTGCCCCACATCCCCGCCGTCTTGAACGGCTTGCAGGAACCGCCGATTCTCCGGCATTTCATAATCGGTTAACCACTCTCGCCGCTGTTCCCTTGATACATCCCAGCCAGGCAGGAAATGTCTGATCTCCGGTTCGTGCGTGATCTTGCAGATCGCATCCAGATCCTCCAACAAATATTCCCGAAGGAAGATGTCCTCACATTCAATCGTAAAGGGCTTACCCTGGAATTCGATAGTTGTCTTGCTGTTCAATATAACCCCTGCCTTCATTCGCTCAATGATTCCTCGCCATGATCCATGTTATCAACTCATCGGTCCGTGTAAAAATGTAGTCGGGTTCCACCGCAAATTGTGCATTCTGAACGGTATCAAACCAATGCGCCCCGATGGTTAATACCTGAGCTGATTTGCCAGCCGCAATGTCGGCATCGCTGTCCCCGACAAAAACCACGTCCGATGTCCTCAGACCCAACAGCTGAACGGCTTTGAATATCCCTTCCGGGTCCGGTTTGGAACGTTCGACCTCATCTCCCGTAATGGTAGCTACAAAATACCCGTCCAGCTTCAGATTTCTTAAACATATATCCAGGCATCTTCTGCTCTTGCCCGTGATAATAACCATGGATATACGTAAATCCGACAGCTTCACAATTAGATCCTGTACGGCTTCCGATACCTGCACATGCTCTTGAAAATCCTGCTCAAACACTTCGTAATAATATTCTACGGCTTCATCAATATGGGCCGGATTTGAAAGATGATTGGCAATGATCTCTTCCTCCGTTGGCCCAAACGTCTGAACGATCTCGGCATCGGTCAACCGCTGGCCATCATATTTCAAGAAAACCGCCCGGAACGCTTTAAACGAAAGCGGCAGCGTATCTGCTAAAGTACCATCGAAATCAAACAGCACCGCTTGTATGGTGTTCATCCCAAAGCTCCCCTTTCACCTCAGAATCCGACTGAACAACACGACTTGCTCAGACCAAATCCAGCCTCATCTGAATAGTAATCATTTTCCGATCGTCATCTAACGCTGTGATGCGGACATCGAACGGCTCGAACCCCAACTTATGATAAAAAACAAGCCCTCTGGAATTGGTATTATGACAGTTTAGATAAAAACGTTCCATATCGTATTTTTCTTTGGCGATGTCCATCATGGTACGCAACAGCTTCTGCGCTGCACCGAGTCCACGGTGCGACGGAGCAACAATGACATTGCCAAGCCACAACGATCCATCCGCATCTTCATAAAAATTCGCGTAGGCGACGACCTGCCCGGTGGATTCTTCAACGATAACCGTGGGATCAAAGCGGTTCTCAAGCAAACTCAGGATTTGATCCGGCGTCAAAGGGAATTCCGATCTTGGGCTCATGTAAAACAGTTCTTCCGGCGTTTGAGGAAAACTGCAAATCGCTTGCAAATCCTCGTCCCTCAGCGGCCTATGCGCATACATATCTTGATGTCCTCCTTACTAAGCTATTCGGGCAATATACATGCCTCTTCAGATCAAGCCTTGCATATCATGCTCCACATCCAGTCCCGCTTCCCGAAATGCCCTGATCATCTCTTCTACGGTAAAAGACCCAACTTAGACAGCTTCATCTAAGGCCGGGTCCTCTGTGGCTGGCATCTTCCATGATTATACAACTGTTCATTCGATTGGGTAACCCCTGATCCGTTAAGCGTAGATTCACTGTTACAAACGCTAGGGGTGGTTGCCTTTATCCTTCGATACGCTTATGTCGATACCAATAGGAATAGATCTCCCTGTAGTGAAGACGATCGTACAATCGGTTTGCAGCAACATTGTTCTGGACCACTTGTAAATAACTGCTTGCGGCTCCATTCTTCTTGGCCCAATGAAGAATATGCAACAGTAACTGCTTTCCGAACCCGCGATTTCGGCATGCCGGAGCTGTAGCGAGATCAAATATGCCGACGACGCCTTGCTCTATTGCCCCGATCCCGCATGCCACAGGTTGACCACGATCATATAGGATGAAGAATCCGTATTGAATCACGGAATAGTTAAACAGCTTTCTTTTTACAGCCTTATATTTCTCGGATATTCCAGTTATCTCGGTCAGCACGCTCAGCCATTCATCCGTCAGCCGTTCTTCGATCTTAACCTCCTTATGCGTTGGAAGCTCCAGATGATCCAGATGATCTAACACCCTCAGACTGGTTGGATCGAGTATGGAATAACCTCTGGAATCCAACATACGGTCCAGCTCCTGCGGATTGAACGGGGTGATTTTAAATACGACGTCTAGCCCTGCCTTAACATATAATCGCTCGCATTCATGAATTTGGGCGTCAAGGTCTGTCGATGGATCCGTGTATAAGGCATTAATCGAGTTGGATCTCTTCGTATAACCGTCTGCAAAACGTAACAGCCACCCATGGTGTGTCAAGGTTTGAAGCGCCGGCCAAGCGTTTAAGGCAAGTTCTTCGATTCTCTTTAGCACGTATACCACTCCTACCGTATAATAGGAATTAATATACATATATTTGTATTATTATTCAACCTAAATGATCTTCTTCATGTCTCCTGCACGCCACTCGATTCTGCTAATTCCTTGGATCTATCGGCGATACTAAACACAATGGGAACGTCCGTCATCCTTCTTCTCCATATCATATGGTCGACTCCGCGCCCCCAATGATCTTGAAGGACGTAATCGGGTTCACCTAGTTTCTTCTTCCATATTTTCTGAGCACGCGTATATCCGCTATCCAAACAAAATTCCGTTATCCCCTTATTGAGCAGCGTAAGAAACATGATATGAAGCATCAGACTGCCGATTCCCTGTTGCTGGTAATCAGGATGCACAAATACGGTTCCGATTTCAACTACGTCATGCAGGTCTCCATTGGAACCTTTCCGTATCAATGCATTGGACGGGCCAAACTCGATGCTGCTTACAACGCCGTTGTCTATAAGTCCGATCAGAAAATACCTCTGCTCTCCGTTCGATGCAATATCCGCGTTCAAGCACCTAATTTTGCTGTCAATCTCCTGCTCGATGTCCTCCGATAAATCTGCCAAGCCTTCTTTGGCAAACGTATCGGTAATCACGAACCGGAAAAAATGCTCCATCGCTTTCATATCATTACGATTCGGCCGCCTAATCTCTACATGAAACATGAGGAGTCCTCCTCCTATCGTCAATTACAAATAGACTCACCATTTTTGGGTGTGTTTGATAACATGGGCTTTTATTTCATCCTTTTGTTGATCCGTTAGCTGAACGGGTGTCCAAGAATGATCGTCGGGTACGTGGATGGTTAGAGGTGTTTCAAGCTCCTTTTCTTGGCTGCTGGAATCCTCGTTGGGTATATTCTTCCATCGTTTATGACTCTGATCATACACCCTGGTTTTTATAAACTTCCCTTCGCTATCGTAATAGTCTTCAATCGCTCGTATACGCGACAGCGTGGCTCCTTGATTATCTTCATGATTGGTTATCGAATTCACTTTTTTATAACCTGAAGGCATGTTGAGTCCATCTGCAGTTATCATCATATCTTCAACGATAAAAGCTTCAATGTGCTCTACCCGCTCCCCTCCGTTCTGACAAGAGCATAATGCCAACACGATCCATAGGATGCAGATCCACGAACCCGTTTGTCGTATGTATTTCAGTAACACGCCTAACCTCCTTGTACATGGATCCCTTCCGGAACCAATAATATGCTCAACTCCGCAGCCGTGTTCTGTACGAATCTCTCCACTTTATCCCTTACTCATCAAAACACAAAACTCAGACCCTTCCTACATGGAATCTCAAGTCCCAGTCTTGATATTGTCATGATGAAACGAGATGAATAAGTGCAGAGACTCTCTTCCATAAGATTTACTCCATACGTTCGTTACGGAGCACCATGTGAAGGTGGTCTTCCCATACACCGTTTATCTTCAGGTATTTGATCGCCAGCCCTTCCTCATAGAAGCCCAGTCGTTTCACTACGTTCATCGAAGCTTTGTTTCTCGGCATGATGTTGGCTTCCAAACGGTGCAGCTCCAGCGTATCAAAGCAATAGCTCACCACGGCGCTCAGGGCTTCGGTCATATACCCTTTTCCCGTATGAGATTGCGCCAGCTTATACCCGACATGAGCCGATTGAAAAACACCCCGCACGATATTGCTGATCGCAATCGAGCCGATCATTTCATCGTTTTGATGCAGCCACACTTTAAGCAAGGAACCGTCAGCGATGCTTCGACTTTCCGCTGCCAGAATCTCAGCCTGTTTCTCCAGGGTATAAAACTCCGCTTCCCTGGCAGGCTCCCAAATCTTCCAAAACTGATCGTTCCTGACGATAAAATCCAACACATCCGCTGCCCGTTCCCGATCCACGGTTTTCAACTGCAGACGTGAAGTTTGTAGCGTTATGGACATGCGAAGCTCCCCCCTGAACAGCTTTAAACTAAAAATTGCAACACCATATCAGTCCCTTGGGATATCATGCTTTAGCATGGATCGTGTAATTCCGCGGGCTTCCCCCTCAGGAGTCAATCGGTATTCAAACTGCATAATCGTATCATGGGCAAAATAAATATACTCTACTTCAGGCTCGTCTTTGAATACCACGACGGCATAAAAAGGAGGCAGCTTAACGCCCCAGATGCCTTGGACCGACTGGATTTCATCCTGCGTATAATGTTCTTCTTCAAGCAGGTAGGTCTTCACCTTCTTGGCATAGATCATTTTGTTGGCTTGAACATACACAAAGGGAGACAGGAGCACAAGCACCAGCAAAACCAACAATGCGATTTTAATTTTCTTCATTGGATTCCCTGTTGTTTTCATAGCATAAAATGACGCCTGACCTCTTCGTAGTTCTCCTGAACACTTCGGCTCCCATCCACGAATATCACCTTGAATCCGCGGTCCATGGCATCCTTGGCCACGTATCTCGCAAAACCGATATCCCGGTCCATCCAGTTTCGAAACGCGGCGCCGGGATCATCGCATGATTCCAAAATTTCGTGGATCCATTCCCGTTTGGCATAATGCTCCTTCTGGAATGCCGGAACCGGGACGATCCATATCGCATGATGGGGGCTGGGTACCAGGTGCTCGACTTTCTCCGGTAATAGAGCCGCACCTTCAACGATGGTGGGGCTCGTGTTCGGCAGGGCCGAAACATCATCCATAATCATGCCAAATTCCTCGCGGTAAAACTCCAATTCTTCCTCAACCTGCTGCTCCACCGGACGCGACCACAATGCATTCCAGGACATATCCTTCAATCGGGACATGGTGGGGTGCTCCGACGGATGGCATTTGGTCACATGCTTCTCGTTGAATAGATCGCATTGATAATAGGTGCAGCTGTAATCCTTCGCCAATTTTTCGGCAATCGTCGACTTGCCCGAGCAGGGGGAGCCTCCGATCCAGTATACATGGGAGTAGTCATTTTTCTCGCTCAACAAAAGTATCACGCCCCTCTGTCGCCATCTCTTCTTAACTCGTTTCGAATGTCCAGCAACACGTTCCAAATTGCCCTCAAATATACCACAACGAACAAAAAGCCCACAACTAGTATCAGTGCGACCATATCCATGTTTACTCCCCACCTTTACTCTGCGACCGGGCATCCCGTCGACCTAAGATTTACGGATCCTATGCTCTGGAAGCACATGGTTACGCAACTTGATCCCATCATTAATTATAACTGTCTTTTCTGCGACAAAGTTACGCTATCCTTGCATTCTACCAGCTGTCCTAAACAACAAAAAGAACCGGTTCAAAACCCGGTTCTTTCATTTAAGCCTATGATGCTTACTACTCTCCCTGAGCCTAGCCCACCACGGCATCCAGTTCGGACTCGTTCCGTTCATGCTCAGGTACCAGCACCTCTACCACGACCCTGGTCGGCACGCAAATAATCTGTTGATAAGGTTCCGAGATAAAACCCATGTCCAGCGCGATTCGCTTCGGAGCATCCGAATATATCATCTGGATCCCGTAGTCATAAACTTTCAATGTATTGTGTCCAAACTTGGTCTTAATGTCGATGATGCGTTCGTCCCCGTTCAGCGGGACGGTTTCGTATTCTTTGCCATTCACCGTGATCAGCGCCTGCAGCTGACCCTGCTGATATTCCACGTGGCAATGCTTCCACCATTGCAGCCCCGTGAAGGATCCAAGGATCAGGATGATGGCGAATAAAATCATATCTCCGCGTCTTATTCTGGACAAGGTGCTCCCTCCCGACGTGCAAAGTCTTCGGAACCCAAGTATGAACGATACTCGAAGCCATGGAAATGAATTTTGTCACATTCGTTATCCGGGTTAAACGGCTTGTACAAAATGAAAGGGCACCTTTTCTTTTGTCCATTGAGTCCGGAATCAGCATCCGTTATGATGCTCTTATCGAGAATGATTATCATTATCGAATCATTGAATACCATTGTGGAGGAGAAATCATGAAACCTTCAAAAAAATTACCCGTAACCATCAGCATCCTAACGTTGATGAGCCTCACGCTGATGGCTTGCAATGGAACCGGTGCTACCGATTTCGTAACGCAGCAAACGGCTGCCACGGCCACTCAACCTTCCACCGGCTCTAACGAATCACCTCCATCCGATGCAGGCTCGGAAGCTGCCAAACGTTCCTATACGGATTATAAAGGGCACACAGTTGAGATCCCCGCATCGCCGAATCGCATCATATTTTCCGGGGAAACCTTCAGTGATTTGCTGGCATTGGACGTTAAAGCTGTCGGTACCGATACGAACCGGATGAAAGGGTCGGTCTTCGAAGATCAAATACAACATGTCGAAGATATTGGTTTTCCTACCAGCTTGGAGAAGGTGCTCGCCCTCAATCCGGATCTGATTATAGTGGCGAATCCGGACGAAACGGCTTACGAACAGCTGTCCAAGATTGCACCAACGCTTATGTTTGACACCTTTGCTGTGGGATACACGGATGAGTACTACTTCAGTCGCCGTTTCCGCCAGATCACGGGGATGTCGCCGAAGCAATACGCCGACCACATGGACGTCAGCAAGCGCGTAAAAGACTGGACCGGACATGAAGTCGATACCCCTTGGTACCCCGACGGATTCTGTATTACGGCGAGACTTTCGGCGATCTGCTTGCGATCGGGATGCAGCCGATGGGCAAACCCACCTTTAAAGCCCATAACTCAAAGGCCGATAGGCAGTATGTTTCTGAAATCAGCCATCAGAAGAATTCCATTAAAACCTTGGAATGGAAACCGGATTTGATTTTATTGGCGCATGCCGATGAAAAAGAGTATCGGTGGTTTTCAAGAATCGCGCCTGCCGTCACATTCAATTCATTCGCTCCTCTCGCCCACCGCTTGCGCACGCTTGGCGATTGGCTTGGAAGGACCTGCGAGGCAGAGCAATGGTTGGCATGGTACCGGGCCAAGTCGGAAGAGATGTGGAGGGAGCTTCAGCGAGCGATTAAGCCTGGCGAAACGGCAACCGTCCTCGTTTTTGACCATGGGTCCCGTCTCTTCGTTATGGGAATGTCCGGCTTATCGACGGGGCTGTACCACACCCATGGTTTTCAGCCGACGGAACCTGTCCGTACGGTTCTGAGCGACGGGATGGGTTATAAGGAAATATCGGCTGAGGCTCTGCCCGCATATGCCGGCGATCGTATCTTTATGCTTCTTCCCGGCAACCCCATATCCAAGCAAGCAGCGGAAAACTTGATGGAATCCTCGATTTGGCACAACCTGCAAGCTGTCCAAAACGGCCTTGTTCACGTGCTGGAAGCCGATTGTTGGAATTACGGGGATGCACATACGCTGGTAAAGCTGCTGAATCTGCTGCCTGAACTATTATCCCCACCCATTTCATAACAATTATTCTATGCATGCCTCATTCTTCGATCAATACATTTCCGTTGATCGGCATGCACAGATTACATACCGCCCATAGACTCTGGCCCCCTGGTAACACCAGTCCCGTCCGACATAAGGATGTACGTATTGCGAGATGCAATCCTGACACTTGGCCCGATGTCCCACCGGATCGCTTGTATACCACCACCCGGAAGGATACGGACATAAGCCCTTGCAATCATTGATTACCGTCTTGGGCGTGCAAATGATATAATCGGACGGGCAGGAGGCATCTGCGCCGCAGCCCGTGCAATATTGTCCGTGCGGAGGTCTGCAGGGCCCCGCGGCAAACGCGTGTTTGAGGATATCGTCATCGTTGGGACGGACCAACACTTTGGCCAGCGCCTCGGCCGTCCTTTGCGCGAATTTATTCAGGAGCGTCTTGCGGTTCATTTTCCGGGTAAACCGGCTGATCAGCACCTGCGTCTCTTCGTCCTTGCTTTCCGGCTTCCTCCACATGCTCTCACCTCGTCTTAGGAAACTCTTGATGCTTTCGCATACGCTTCAAGCTGCTCCCGGCTGTTGACCAGACCCTTATGCCTGATGATGCCGTTTGCATCCACCGCGTAGGCGTAAGGCGTGACCTGTACATCCAAGTGATTTGCGAACTCCGAGCTTACGATTAGCACCTCATCATCATATGCTATTTTGCGGACATAATCCGAAGCCAAATCCGCGGACGAAAATAACAGCAGGATCGGTTTCACGTTATTCATCATGGCGATCCGCTGAAAATCCGGCAGGATCTCGGCGCATTCCCTGCACGTCGGGGATCCGAACAGCATGAGGGATGGCGTGCCAATCAGCTCGCGGGTGGACCACGCCGCTCCTTGCAAGGTTGTCGTTGTGGCTCCAGGCATTTTGCTGCCGACCGGGATACCGGACTGATTCACTCCTCTTGCGGTACCCATCACCATGATTCCGAGCTGCCGGAACAGGACCAAGTTCAGAATCACCAAAGGCACGACCAAAATCCACAGTATGGCATATGAGATCCAGAAGAACGTGTTCATCGCTCCCTCCTCTACCTTCTTTTTATCTTTGAAATATGCGGTGCGGCAATTTCGCAGTATATTCGGATCGCGTGTAAGGCATCCGGAACCCCTACAACAACAAACAGCGCAAGCAGTAATATCATGCCTTCCATAAGAAGACCCGTTACTGTGAACGACTGATGAAACGCAAGCCTTGCGGTATAGCTGCAAACCAATCCCGCGAAGCCCATCGCCAGATTAAACCCTATCAACGGTAGCCCCAGCCTGGAGCTGATCTGAGGCCCGAAGCAGCCGCAGTCCACCTTTCCTTTTTTACGAATAAAATAAGCCACGCCCAGTCCTTGAATGAAATAGAGCAAGGAAATGCCTAGGAAGCTGATCAACGACGGAAAGCTGTATACCAAGGTCACCGTCAAAATTTGCAGAAGAATGAGCAGCAAATGCAGCCGGGCGCCCCCGGGAAATGGATCCGGATCACCGAAGGAACGGGCCCAGACATAACTTGCCACCGACAATAGCATGGGAAGCGTAACGGATATCGCGAGAACATCGTACATGGACCTGTATGCTCCTTTTTAGCTTCATCAGATGATGATGCAGATGATGGCTCCCATGATCAGCAGCATGGAAACCGCCAGCCGCACCGCGGTCAGCAGCGTGAAGCTGTATACTCTTCTTTTAAGCATGCGGTAGACGATGGACCGGATCAGCGGAAGGCTGAACACGGTGCCTCGAACCATTCCAAACGTCGCACCTGCCAGCAGGCTCAACCACCAGGGAGCCGCAAACAAGGAAACCACGAAGTAGGCATGAAAGAGGACGCCCACTTGCAGCGTGATGAAACCCAAGCCCAGAATCAGGCCCCATAACGCCGCGGATCGATACCCTGCAGCCTTGATCCATTCCGAGGGAACGATGAAATTGCCGGAGGGCAGGATCCCCGTTTTTTGAATCAACTCCAAGACCAGAAACACGACCAACAGCACAACGATGACGTAGTTTTGATATAAGCCCGCGGGGGTTAATTTCAGCACATAATTGATGCCCCCGACCGCAAGCCCCGTTACGGTACCGCCAAGGGTACAGGTCACGATATAGACCAATGCATATTTGAATTTACTGACCTTCGTGCTGTCCAGGCTGCCTAGCACGTTCAGTCCGCAGGTGGTATCCACGCTGGCCACTGCGGCACCTACCGCAAACATAAAGAGCAGCATCGTCAACATGCCATGCCACCTCCCCACCATCCCGTTAAATGAATCCTTAACACTTCATCTTATGAGCGACAGCCTGTCGATTATTTGCACGAATCTCCGATGGCTTGGACATGTTTGCCCGTGGCTATCTTATCCAGAAAAAAAGAAGCCGTCCATGGATGATCTCCATGGACGGCTGAATCCCTGCGTGCCTTTTGAACGTTTTCCCGTATGGATCACGCAACCTTATGATACTCCGATACGTCAACCTCCAACGGCATTTCGGCTGCGCGTGCTTTTTGCGCCGCTTTAAAAAATACAATGACCAATACGGCACTGATAACGGCACCCAGGATATACGAGACATTCATGGACTGCCTGAACCCGATCTCGGCGTTTAGAATGTACACCGTTGTAGTGTAAAGCATGAACGCACCGGGGATCAGAGCAACCCAGTAATTTTTACGGGCGATAAACAGATACATTGCACTTACAAACAAAGCAATGACGGCAGTGGCTTGATTCGCCCAAGAAAAATATCTCCAAAGGATATTAAAGTCAATTTGCGTCAAAGCAATCGAAATTAAAAATAAAGGAACTGCAATGATGAGGCGCCGTTTCATGCTAAATTGGGGTAGCTTGATATAATCGGCAATAATCATCCGTGCACTTCGGAATGCCGTATCTCCCGAGGTAATCGGCAGCACGATAACTCCCAAAACAGCCAGCGTGCCCACAACGGCGCCTAACGTCACCTTAGCGACCTCGCTTACTACAAGACCCGTTCCGCCAGTAGCAAGAAGCTCGTTCAAACCATTGGAGCCCTGGAACAAACTCATGGCCGCTGCGGCCCATACCATGGCGATAATTCCCTCAGCAATCATCATTCCATAGAAGATTTTCCGTCCCTGCTTCTCGGTCTGCGTCGTACGGGAAATAATCGGTGTCTGGGTTGCATGGAATCCGGACAAGGCACCACAAGTAATCGTCAGAAACAGCAGCGGGAAGATTGGCATTTGGTCCGGATGGAGGTTCGCTAAGGTTAATTCCGGTATCGGTACCTGCTGAATGATTAACATCCCGCCGACACCAAGAGATGCTATGAGTAACAGGGCTCCGAATATCGGGTAAAAGCGGCCGATGATTTTATCAATCGGAAGCAGCGTAGCCAGAATGTAGTAGGCGAAAATGACCAAGGTGATCATTACCAAGCTGACTTTTCCGTTCATTAGATTGTGGAGCAAGCTGGCTGGTGAGGTAACAAAGACCGTGCCCACCAAAATCAGCAGCAGTATCGCGAAAGCGTTTACAACGTGCTTCATCACTTTTCCCAAAAACTTGCCCGCAAGCTCTGGCAGATGGGCGCCGCGGTTGCGAATCGAGATCATTCCGGTTAAATAATCATGCACCGCACCGGCAAAAATACACCCCAGCACGATCCAAATAAAAGCAACCGGACCGTAGAGTGCTCCCATTATAGGACCAAAGATGGGCCCTACTCCAGCTATATTGAGGAGCTGAATAAGCGAGTTTTTGTTCGAGCTCATGGGAAGGTAATCGACGCCATCCTGATTGACATAAGCGGGAGTGGCCCGTTCTTCTTTAACTCCGAACATTTTTTCGATGTATTTTCCATAGGTGAAATATCCAACTACCAGCATAATGATCGATATGATGAAGGTGTACATGCCTTCGCCCCCTTAACTGAAATCGCTTACATTCATTATAGTAAATGATGCAGGCCCCTGGGGGTTTTTGAGCTGACACGTCGATTTGGCGCATTAAGATGTTAAAAAATAAGGTTATTCTGTATGCCGCGTGCCACTCATCTTGCCATAATCGGGAAAAAACATCCTCATGACTTGTCCCGCACTATAGCTCCAGAGCTTCTCGAAATGCCTTTGCATAATTTCGGCTTACGGCGAGTTTGTCGCTGCATCCCTTCAATTCAAGCTGAAATGCGCCATTAAACCATGGAACCAGGCTTTTGACGTAATCAAGGTGCACGACATAGCTTTTATGAATTCGAAAGAACGGATACTGCCGAAGCTTTGCCTCCAGCTCCTTCAGTGGAGTCTTTACATGGTATTCCTTATTGGCCGTGACAATCTTGGAGTATGCATCCTCGCGCGAAATATAGATAATATCATCGGGGGCGATGAATGCAATTTCCCCATCCGCTTCCAGCGAGAGCTTTCCGCAAGATTTGGCCGGAACCGGCAATGTAATTTCATCCTTCCGTAATGACTGCTCAAGACGCCTCACCGTCTCCGCCAGTCGTTCTTCGTCTATGGGCTTTAACAAGTAGTCCAGTGCTTCAAACCGGAAAGCCTCTACTCCGAATTGAGGGTATGCCGTAGCAAACACGATTTTCGGAGAGAGCTTTAACCCGATTAACGCGCTCGCAGCTTCAAGGCCGTTCATCAAGGGCATTTCGACATCAAGAAAAACGGCTTCCGGTTTCAACTGTAAGGTTTTTAACACCGCCTGTTCACCCGAGTCCGCTTCGCCAACGATCTCTAATGCAGGATGCTGCTTTAACAAATATTTAAGCTCCTCGCGGCTATATCGTTCATCGTCTACGATGAGTGTTCGAATTCGTTCGCTCATGGTTTGAAAATCCCTGCCTTCATGAATGGAGTATTACCTTTTTACAGCAGCTGGAATCTGAAATTTGATTTCGGTTCCTTCCGCTTGATTACTATTGATGTTTAATGATGCTTCCTGTCCATACATCAAGGTTAATCTTCTGTTCACATTATATACAGCCATTCCAGTGCCCGAAGACGAATCGAGCATTTGACGGCCCAAGTGCCGAAGCCGTTCTGGAGTTATGCCCTCGCCGTTATCTCGGATGGTCACGGACACCCCCCAGTCAGGATGACCCTGTACGAGAATATGAATGACGCAATTGTCCGTTTTGTTCCTGAAACCGTGTCGTATGCTGTTCTCCACTAACGGCTGTAAGGTCAGCGGCGGCACTAGCGCTTTCAGCGCAGATTCCTCTACCTCATATCGAATGTGCAGTTTATCCTCGAATCGGGTTTGTTCAATGCTCATATAAGAGCGTATATGTTGAAGCTCATCCTGAAGCGTTGATTTCTCGGCTGTAGCCGCCGACAAATTCTGCCGAATATAATCCGAGAGACTTCGCAACAGATTTCTTGCCTTCACCGCATCAATCCGTGTCAAGGATAGGATGGTGTTTAATGCATTAAACAAAAAATGCGGGTGAATTTGAGCTTGAAGCGTTTTGATTTCTGCTTCCTTGGCAAGCTCCTTGGTTTCCGCCAACTGGGCCGCCTCCAGCTGGTAGCTTAACAACATCGTTAGACCTGACATCAGCTCTGTTGTCACGTGGGTAATATCTCTCGAATTCTTAAAATAAAATTTAAGGGTCCCTACAGTCTGCCCCCCTTGTTTCAAAGGTCCGATGACGGCCGCTCCCAGCGGACAATCCGGCTCCTGGCACTGAATGCGCTTCCGATCCACGATCAATTGCTCCCCTTGTTCAATTACCCGCCGCGTCACTTCGGTTTGAAGCGGACGGCCTGGCGCATGATGATCATCCCCCGTTCCGACATGGGCCAGAATCATTCGATCATTCGTAATGGTAACCGCCGTGGCATTGACTTCCTCGAATAATATTTGGCACACCCCTTCAGCAGATTTCGCATTCATACCCTGGCGCATGTATCCAATGGTCCTGCGAGCTATACGAAGAGAAGCTTGGGCCTGTTGGGCCGCTGCCTTCTCCTCTTCGTTTAATACGGATCGGATGATGAGCAGAAACAAAGCACAACCGATCCCATTAGCCACAATCATCGGAACTCCAATATATCCGACCAAAGATATTGCCTGTTCGAATGGTCTGGACAAGAGCAGTATGATCAGCATTTGAAGGGTTTCAGCCAATGCGCCCATGATCAGCGCAGCGGAAAAGCGAACGCGCTCATTTTTTCTATGAAACAAGCTGGCCAGAAGGCCTGCTAATATGGTTGCGAGCCCACACGCCAAACTCGTAAATCCCCCTAACGTAAAACGGTGGAGCCCTGCGATCAATCCCGCACCCAATCCGATCCTGTAGCCTCCGAACAGCCCCGCCATGACGACGCCGACAACCCTTGAGTTCGCAATCGCTTCGTCTGCGGAAACCTGCACCATCCATTTATCGACTTCCAGGGAGTCGGTGCTGACCGTAATTCCGGTGTATGTCCCGATAATACCCAAAACCCCAAAAACTAGCATGGCTTGCATCTGCTGAACAGGTGACAGCTTGTCCTGGCTTATCATCGTCCGGAAGAACCTTAGCCGGGTTACGATAAATGCAATCGTCACAATAATTCCGATCCGCTCGGTCATCGTAATAAGCAGTTCAAACACGGCATCACCCCGTAATCCATCATTAGTCAAGTACTCATCTCGCTTCTAGCATTAAACCTGGCGATCCATATTAAAGTATCATGTCTAAAGCCCAAAAAACAAGAAACCTTCGACTGCAATTCCATTTGCAATCGAAGGCTATTCCCATAAGACGCTCATTTAGCTTGAGGATGGTGCTCCATCTACATGTAACTTGAAACTAAACAGGCTTTCTCCACTCCATATAAATCCGGTCGCGTGCTTTTTCGGTTGTGGCCACGCATTCGATATATCCGGTCTCGTCATCATAGGGCAATGCCGGGTTGAATTCGTTCTTCATGACGTTATATGCAAGCTCTCCCGTCTTGTCTCCAAAAGCATCCTGAAGCGGGGCTAACGCGACCGGCATGGCCCGCTGCCCATTATGGGAACAAGCCAAGATTCCGATTATGATTCCCTGAACCTCCGCCACATAAAATACCTCCGGGCTGAACAGCGTCCGTAAGGCGTTCTCCAGCATGTTCCGGTCTCGGGTGAAATAAGACAACTCCTTATAATACCCGTTAACAAACACCTCGGACACTTCGCCGCGAACATCGCGTTCGTAATCGGCCATGCTTCGAACCGTGATCGAACACATCGTGATTACCTCCTGTCAAAAATGTAGTCTGCGCTTCATTTCCTTGCGGAATCCCTTGTCTGCAATCAGGCACATCCCGCCGAATGTCAGCAAGGCGTACACCGCCGCAGCTACGGCTGTCCATAGTACGTGCGACATGCCAACGGCATACAGCAATAAGGGAACGATACCAAGAAGGATCAGTGTTAATAAGTAACCTGCGAACTCCCGCCAGCCCATTTTTCGCGAACAGCATATGACGGTAATGAGCAATGTTGCCGCCATCATCAGGAACGGAATGACATAACCGGTCGACCAGTAAGACGTCCCCGACGCCAAGTTGATCCACAGCAGCATACCGGACAGCCCAAGCAGCTGAACAATAATTTTGCCGCCGAGATGCGACCCGGACATCAGGGTGTGCCTGATGGACAACCACGCATACAGCACGCAGGGCATGAGGGTTAAACTCCACCATACCTCGCGATTCCCAAGTAGGTTAATCAGGACGGATATCCCCATGACGGATACGGCAAGAAAGGTAAGCCACTTGGATACAAGACTGCTGCTCGCATGCTGCTCCTCGGCAGCCTCGTAGACGGGATACCATGAATTACTTACGAGGTGCTTATCATCTTTACCTTGCACACTCCTTCGGCATAAGGGACACGCTTGATGCGCCGGATCTACGGATACGCCACAGCTTTCGCATCTCATGCGCCCATCCCCCAATCATTGCTGACAATCGTAATGTCCAATTCGCTCAGGCTGGCAAGCTGGCGAAAAAAGCGCATGATCACATCGCTTTCGACGATATTTCGGGCAAACGTGATGGTGAGCTGATCGTTGATCGAGCTGACGGCACAGTTCATGGGACTTTTGGCTGTAGGATACATCGTGGTTTCCATCGCCTCGATATGGGATGCCATGCTCGCTGGAATGTCGACTCGGCCTAGGTTGGTAAGCGTAAGCGTTTTGGCTTCTTCCCCGAAATGGTCGAAGCCGTAACGGATTGCCAGATCCTTTAATTTCAGCGGCGTGAAGCGGGAAAACAGGTTTTTTTCGTACTTCATGCTGCCGGCCATCGCTTGGCTTAAATAAGACTTGGTCGTTTTCTCTTTCATCTGTGCATGAACGATTTCGAGCACCTGCTCGAATGTCATGCCTTCCTTTAGTTGCACGCCAATGTTGATGACCGCAAAAAAGTTGCGGAGGCTGCTGGAAGGAAAGATTTTTCGCAGGTTCACCGGCATGCTGATCACGATCGGCCGGTTATCGTTATTGAAAGGCAGTGTGGTATCGTAAACCGCCATAATCAAAATTGCCGTCAGGTAAGCAGTAAGGGTTACTCCCTTCTGCTTGGCTGCCGCATTCAGCCGCGATGCGTGAACCATCCCGTGTATGACGTTGTGTCCATAAGGCGAGAAACGGGTGCCCGGAATCTGAAGTGCATCCGGCATCCTGGCATCGGGTGTGGCCGAAATATAATGCGCTTGAAAGCTATCTTGAGCTTCAGCATAACGGGCAAATGAAGCAGGCGGCAGAATCAGGCCTTCCTTGTCCTCCACGTCCTCGCCGAGAAGAGATAAATACTGAAATACCAAGGTTTTGAGGAACTCCAATGCCCCTCCCCCGTCCGTTAAAGCATGAAAAATCTCCACGCTGATCTTGCTGCCGTAATACAGAACCCTCACCAAGCTTCCGTTCTCATGCGAAAGAGTGACGGGGGCACAGGGGTAGGCGGATTCCGGCTCCACCATCAAGCGTGTCTCCTTCTCCCGCAGAAATTTCCAGAACAGTCCATTTCTTAGCTCGACATTCAATAGAGGGAATCTCTTAATTACGCTATCGAGCGCTTCTTGCAAAACCGTTGGTTTCACCCGGCTTGTCAGCATCATCGACAGCCGGTAGGTAGATGAATTCTCCCTCCCCGCAACCGCGGGGAACAGCTTTCCCGCGTGGTCAAGTTTATACCATTCTTCCATGTACGTTCTCCCCGTTTCTTCATGTTCTCCCGTTTAAACAGCATACCGGTCTACTATATGGATACATCGCCCTTATACTCAACCTTCGACCGCAGCCGATACCAAGACCGCGTTCCCCTCTTCATGTGGCTGTCTCCGATCTCCCATCGAAAATCGTTTCCTTAAAGAGGATCGGGTATGAATCAACTTCATCGGTACGAGCAATTCGGTTCTTCGATCGATGCGGCTCTTACCCTCCGGGTGCATCACGGACAACAGTATGCGCAGATAGGACGTGGTCAGCTTCTGGAACAAATCCGGTTTCATTGCTTGATGCTCAAAACCAAGCCCATGCGTTAATCCCCGGTGAAGCAGCGTAATCCCGACCAATGCGTTAACCTCGTTGAACTCGGATTGGCTTTCATAGGCGCGGCTAATCTGCTGCATGGATTTTCTTCCAAGCCTCGCAATCTTCAGGGCCGCGCGGTCCGGCCCTTCTGCTCGAATGAGCTTCAGAATCGTCTCATTATCCAAATGAAGCTCGCCTACCAGATCCCCCTCCTGAATGACCGTGGAATCCTCGCAGACGATGCGCTCCCCTCGATGCTTCTTGATCATGACCGTGCATATGCCAAAGCGCGAGATATGCGAGCTGCGGAATTTGGAAATAAAGCTGAAGAAACGTTCCCATATCATCCATGTGCTTTGCATGAAGGTTTTAAGTGATTTTTGCAGCAGATCCAACACCCCATTTTTTGATGAATATTACGTTCAATCATTAGTCAGGAAAAAATCGTTACTCACATCTTAATGGAGATCTGCGCAGGTTCACACCGCCTAAGGTATAGAGTTTTACTCGGTCTCAGGGCGGAGGCCCGTTTAAAACTGCTCGTGTCGATTGAATGAACACTCATTCGAGCACAACAAAAATAACCTGACACATGCCAGGATCGGTTCTAATCGATTATTTTCGTAATATTAAAAAAGTAAGCGCTTTAATTTTGCGAAACATAGTATTTTTAGGCTCTTCAGATCATGATGGCTGCCGTTGAGTCCATTTGGTTTACATCAAACTGACAAGGATGTGACTAAGATGAGGTTTTCACATTTACGAAGGTGCGGGCTTTTGTTTCTGGCGGCCGTTCTGTATACTACACTCTGTGTTCCATTACCGCAGGCTAAAGCGGCAGCGTTCATTACGATTGACTCCCATCAGGACGGGCAAGCACTGCAGCCGGGAGTAACGGAGTTATTCGGAACCTATTCCGGGGTATATGAGCTTCAACTCATCGTGAACGGCGAGTTCGTAACGGATGTTCAGATGGAGGATCCAAACGGCGATGACAGCGGAAACTGGTCCTATAAACTCGACACAAGCCGACTTGACGGCCCCGTCGAAATGGTCCTGAAAGGCAATGACGCGATAACGCGTTATGGCATCTGGTCTCCTTGGATTCACTTGATCACCGATAATCCTGCAGCTCATACACCGGAAGTGGAGATTACCAGCCCTGCCGAGTCTACGCTGCAGCGCAACAAAATGAAAATCAACGTATCCGCAGAAGGCAAAAATTCGATTGCGCTGGTTGAGTTCCGCATCGACGGTGGCGACTGGCTGCAGGTTCCCCCTGCCAAGAACGGATATTCATATACATTGGATTTACGTCAATTCCCTCGCCAGGTTCACAGTCTCGAGGCAAGGGCAACCGATACACGCGGCAATACAGGTTATAGTCTAACGGTCTATGCAAGAACCGGGGGACAGACGTCGGCTCAGCAAGATCAGGATTTCGCAACGGTTACGAATACCGTTTATATGGCGGATGATCATATCAACCCACCTCTCGCTAATGGAATGGATGATGTTTACAATCCCTCGGCGACGAATCCTGAGACGGTGACCAGCAGCACTTATGGCCTGGAACCGCTGCCGGATCAGGATCGTGCGATCTGGATCTGGGAAAATGCCTCCTATCCCCTGGTCCTGAATCCGAATTCCCGAGCCGTCCTCTCTTCCATGGCGAAGGATGTTACGACTTTCCATCAACGTCCCATCACGACGCTCTATTTGGCTGTGGGGCAATATAACGGAGCAAAAATGCTGGAGGATTACCGAAGCGAAGTCCAACAGTTCGTCGAGTGGGCTCACGCCGAGGGTTTTTATGTTCAAGCCTTAATCGCCGGGGGCACCGTCCCGCCTTACTTCGGAGCCTACAGCCGATATCAAACTCACGCCGTGCGGGAGTTTGAGCAAATCCTGAATTACAACCTGGCTTCCGGCGAATCCGCTCGCTTCGACGGCGTGAACGTGGATACCGAGCCGTATATCCTGCCGGACTTCAAAACCGCAAAGCCATCCGTCCAGATTCAGTATCTGGATATGCTGCAGCTGCTCATGGAACGCAAACAAGCATCGGGACTCACCTTGTCGGTTGGCGCAGCGATCCCGAGATGGTATGACACTTCGGCCGATGCGAGCAATATCCCGTGGAACGGGCAAACCAAATGGCTGTCTGAACACATTCAGGATACCGCCGATTACATCTCGATCATGAATTACCGCGATCAGGCGGATGGCAGTGCAGGCATTATCGCGCAAGCGCTGAATGAGCTGACCTACGCCAATCTGATCGGCAAGCCGAAGTCGGTTGTGATCGGTGTCGAGACAAAGGACATCGCGGATGGCGGGGACCCCGAAACCATCAGCTTCCATGAAGAAGGACGAATTTATATGGAGTCGGAGTTAAACAAGGTGTACGACGCTGTTCAGCATGACCCGGCGTTTGGAGGCATTGCCCTCCACCACTACTCCTCGATCTTGGATTTTCCAAGCGAATGGGGACCCGGCGGCTATGCCTGGCAGCCTCCTGCCGACCATGAACCGCCAAGCGCGGTCAGCGGAGCGGCAGCTATCGCATTTGATTATCAACGGATCAATGTAACCTACGATATGGCAATGGATAACAGTGCCGTAAATGCATACCGGATCTATCGTGGGACCGAAGCCGGATTTGAGATCGGACCCGCTACTTACGCCGGAACCTCGAAAGGACTTTCTTATAAAGATACAGGGCTGCTGCCGGACACCACCTATTATTACAAAATCACTGCGGTCGATATCAGCGGCAATGAAGGAGCTCCCAGTTTGGCTGCATCCGCAACGACGATGCCGTCTGCGATGAAATCGATGGTGATCGACCAGATGAACATCACTTACACCGCCGGCATCGCCAAAGTCACTTTTAAGATGGTCGATATGGAGACAAGAATGCCTGTTGCGGCCAAGATCAGCGGACGATTCACCCATATGGCAGGCAAATACGTTACGGCCGCAACGAGTGCGGAAGGCATATTCCAAACGCAGTCCGAGCTTGTCTCCGTATCCCGCGGCGAGATCGCCTTCCAGCCGAGGCGAATCATGGCGGACTCCTACTACTGGGCAAGTGCCTATGACCAACTCCCGTATCCAACGGTGATATGGGAGCCGTGAAACGCGGTTTGTATTTCATGGCGGATTAAAATCCCATAATCAGAATAGAAGATGCGCCCTGGCTTAGGCCGGGGCGTATTGCTGTTCCACTGTCTGCAGCAAAAAATGACCGTTCCCCCTCAGATATTGCGGGGTAAACGGTCACTATATTTCTTTTCTAAGCAATGCAGCACTACGCATGCGGATCATGCTTCCGATCCCTGTTGCCCCCAGATTTCTTATGATCCTATTGTATGGTGGAAATCCGGGGACAAAGGGGACCGCTTCGCTTCTCCACCATGATTCCGCCTGCTCCGTTGGAGACTGGAAAGCGTATCGCGCGACCATTTGGCTTCTCTGCCATCACGTTAAACTACTCCTTAAAATTCATTTTCTCAAATATCAATATCCGCATCAACAAAATATCGGTCCTTAACCCCGCCGATCACTTTCTTCAGTTCACCTAGCACCCGCTTCTCTTCCTCTGGATCGATCCACCAATTGTCCCGCCTCCCATGTGAACGATCGTCCGGGCACCACACATACTCATACCACGGCGGCATAAAGGTCTTAAGCATCAATTGGCATCTGCGCATATGACCAGATGCGCTGACCAGCAAGATGCGCTGGATTCGTTCCAAGCCCAATGCTCGGTCGAGGACGATGAGGGAAGCCATGATGTTTTCCTTTGTATGGTTGGACATCGTTTCCATGAGGATGGCTTCCGCCGGAATCCCCATTCGCATCGCTTCATCACGCATCATGGCCGCCTCGGTTTGCTCCCACTCGCCGAATCGGTCACCACCCGTGAATAATATGTAAGGAGCACGACCGATGTTGTATAACTCGACCGCTTTCCACACCCGGTCTAAGTTTCTTCCACCAAACACAAAGATACAGTCTCCGGTCTGCCTACCGTCATCCACTTCCTCTACTGTGCCGAACACCAACCTTGTGATCTGTTCTCTCGTTAATGCTTCCGGTTGCATTTGTGAAATTAGCACGATTCCATCGCCTCTTTTATCATTTCATCCAATCTAGGATTTCATAAAAGGACCGAGTGCCCGATCGTCCCAAACCTGCACTTCAATATACCGCTCGGGTCCATGACGACCATCTTTGTTCCAATCTTGCGGCCAGCCAAACTCGTCTACAAGTTGAAGGATCTCGTTTTTTACATATACCGTTCCTCTATAAGGCTTGTCGTCTAGATACCGCATGGTAGGAAATAAGTCGCCATAAGTAAAACTCAACGTTTCGGGATCCATTTCATCCAGCAGAATCCTGATTTCTTTTCCATTCGGATACCATTCCTTAATCCATTCGCAAGGCCCAAGCGTCATATAATGCGGATATTCTTTTGTTGGTTTACCGCCTTTGGCCGTGAATAGAGCTCTCGCGCGTGCTTCCAGATCGCGACGGATGGTCATATAATCATCCGCACGTTGACTCGCAAACCCATTTTTATTTTGTTTGAGCCTCCTCTGTACCTGCATCGCCTTTTCGATGGACAACGCGGATAGATTTTGAAAGGGCCCTGTTGCCGCATCATAATAATGATATAGATGTAAATCCATGGCGACTGTCCTTTCTTCGTCAACCTATGTTATGGTTTGTTCCAAATTTTAATTATCGCTGTTCATAATCGAGTATCTTCTTCTCACGATCTATGTAGGCATATACATTAGCGATTTCCTCTTCATAGTTCTCTCGAATTTCAAAATAAGGGACATTCGATGCCACGCACTTTTCACGGAACACATCATGCTCATGAATATACTCGGCAACAGTTCTCTCTTCAGGATACATTCTCGCTTCGATAGCATTGCGGTGTTGAACGATATTGGTTTGGAAATTCTGCCTGATGTACGTGGTGGAGAATCCTAAGAACACGGAAATGATGTGTTGCGAATAGGGCGGCTCAAAATCTTGCAGATGATGAGGCAGTATGTAACAGCCTTCGATGATTAAATTTTGCTTGTTTTCGATGTTTGTCATGATGATCCCTTGGATTATCGGCCATAATTGTTCACCGATATGCTCGGTTGAATCCATCGGAGTGAAACCGCAGTTCATGTCGGCTCTGTACAAGCCCATTTTCAAATGATCGATAGACAGATAAGGCATGTGATACTTTTCAAGTAATTGTTGAGCCATATATGTCTTTCCCGTGCAGCTGTTTCCGCTGATTAATATGATCATTTACATGGCGTCCTCCCTGCATGCTTGATGCTTCGTTCAAATTTCTGGATTGCTTTCATGAAGAGTGCTACTCATCAAAAAATCGTAAGACGTTGTTGTTTCCCTCGTCCAAACATTTAGAATTCCTCACTTTTCATTGACTACATTTCCAATATCATTTTTCCCTGTGGTTCTCGCCCGTCTTACAAGACGTTGGTCACCAACATAGGTCCCACTTGTTGTATCCATTTATGCTCTTGATCGGCCAGCAAGGTTTTCCATCCAAGGTCGATAGCCGGTTTCAGGTTCTTTTCCTGATCATCAACATAAACAACCATCAGTTCGGAACGTTCGAATTGTTTCACAACATGTTTATAAATTTGTAGGTCAGGTTTCCTTAAACCTACTTGATTCGAAATGGTAATGCTCCTAGCATAAGGTTCTACTTTTTCTAATATCGGCTCCAGCCATTCCTTGCAATGATTGCTTAGTACATGGATATCCGCGATTTCGCTCCATTGCGCCAAGTGATTTAATCCAGGAAGCGGTTGCAACGATTGAGTTATTAACTCCCTGGCTTCCTCTTTGTTGATCTGCTTCATTCGCAGGCTCATCCATCCCCAAAACTCATCTTCCTTCATCTTTCCTGTCCATAAGTCTTTTCGAACCTCATCAAATTGTACCCTGATATCTTGAAACGAGATTTCGGAGCCCTCCGCTAATGTAAGCCAAAAAGCAGATGAAAAATTACTCACCAATACGCCAGCTAAATCCAATACCAGTTGTGGTTTTGCCGTCATCGTCTCGTCTCCTTATATCTTACTGAATTCGTGAGATCTATGTATTCCTGTTTACGAGGGACTGTCCGCATAACACCTCCACGAACTTCGCCTTCCCTTAATCGCAATGCGAATCCGAAGTTCGTGGACGTTTCCCACTTACAATCCATGTCTCGGACCGCTAAATCCCCACCATCACATTGCCGCCACATACCGGAATATAAGCTCCTGTGATAAATGACGACAAATCCGAAGCCAGGAATGCCACGGCATTGGCAATCTCCTGGTCCGTTCCGCGGCGTTTCAGGGGCACGGAGGCTTCGTAGGAGGCGCTATGCTCGGTACCATTCTCCCGATCGCGGTCGCTGATCGTCCAGCCGGGTGCGACTTGATTGACGGTGATCCCATGCTCGCCGATTTCTTTGGCGAGTACGCGGTATACGCCGTCCATGCCGCGCTTGCCTGCTACGTAGGCGGATTGGCTCGGGAAGTTCTGGATCGAACACTCGGTGTTGATCCCGATGAAGCGGCCGCTCTTTCGCTCGATCATGGCCGGCACGAAGGCTTTTGCCAGGTAGACGCTTTGCATGACGCAGGATTGAAACTGGCTCTCGTAATCTTCCGGAGCCTGCTCCAAGACAGACGTCCATTGATAGGATTCCACGGCATTCGCAACGATGATATGAGGCAGCATGCCAAAGTGTTCAAGCACCGAATCCCGCATGGCATTCACGGATGCTTGATCCGTCACGTCGGCTTGCACCGTGTACGCGCGTCTGCCCATCGACTCCACCTCGCGCTGAAGCTCTTCCGCCTTGGCTAGGCTTCCCCGATAATGGATAACCACATCGGCGCCGCATTCCGCCAAAGTTCGGACCATGACCCGGCCCAATTGGCCCGCAGCACCGGTGACTAATGCAATCTGATTCGTCAAATCCAACTTCATTGTTCATTCGCTCCTCTACGTTTGACTGGTTATTTTCGCCTATCATACCATAATCATCTACTGCTGGGCATGATAAAAAGACCGGAAGCTACCTCCCGGTCCTCGCCATTAAACTCTTTCATTTAACATCCAAACAGCAAGCGCTCAACTGCTAGACGAGTATCTAACGTTTAAGGTTCAAAACCCTTCTGACTGACAAATAGCTGCTCTTCCGGAAACGCCCTGCTGAATCGATCGTAGACCACCTGATAGGCGGCGGGATCATACCATTCTTCCAGACCAAGCTTCTCGTACAACGCCTGAACGGGCAGCCGTTTCGTACGTTTGCCTCCGCTGCCGTCCCCCATGAAATAATCGTCGATGCACACGCGATTGACGAGCGGTCTGAGGATCTGAGGAAATGCCTCCGTGCTTGGAAGGACGGGAGCAATCGCTGCTTGCGTTGGTATTCCTGCGTCTCTCAGCAGCTCAAGGGTTTTCATTCTGGCCTGGATCGGCGGAGCGGAAGGCGTAAAATGCTTGCGAATATCCTCACGGTCGGTTTCGATCGTCATGCTTACCCGCACGCGTGCTCCTAACTGCTGCAGCAAATCGATATCCCGTCGGACCAACGGACTGCGCGTCTGCACCAGCAGGAAATCCGGCGGCTCGCTAACCATGGCCTCCAGCAAGGCACGGGTCACTTCTTCCTTGGCCTCAATCGGCTGATAGGGATCGGTACTGGATGACATGAAGATCGTGACGGGCCCCTTGGACTTGGCACGCTTCAGTTCTTTACGCAGAATGGCGGCAGATTCGAGCTTAACGTCAACCCAACTCCCCCATTCCTGATTTCGGAATATCGAAACCGGCATTTGCCGGACGTAGCAGTAGGAGCAAGCGAAGGTACAGCCTGTATACGGATTCAAGGTATGGCTGTATCCATTCAGGAAGCCGGTTCCTTTATTGAGCAGGGACTTCGGCGTTTTATAAAGCACTTCATGTTTCACCTGGAACACCTCATTCCTATACTTTCTTCTATTATACGACTTCCCTCCTCTCGTAACGAAAGAGTGAATGAGGCAATGCGCACCCAGCTCCTTTACTTAGCGTCATGAAAAATAATCCCCAGGCTGTATCTTCTCCCCGACGTGACCGTGCTGACGCCATGCCGGAGCGTAGTCCGGTAATATCCCCGTGTTCCCTGCACCGGACGATGGTTGGTCGGAAAGATCAGTCCTGCTCCCTGATCCAAGGCGATCGCATGTCCCCGGCTCTGTGCCCGCGGCCGCTGCTCCACCAGCAGAAACTCCCCGCCCGTGTAATCGACTTCCTTCTCATTCAGCACAAAGACCGCTTGGAACGGAAAGAACTCATCACCGTACAAGTCCTGATGCAGGCAATTATATCCGCCTTCTTCATATTTCAAAATCAGCGGCGTTGACCGCTCCTGACCTTGGGCATGGCACATCCCCAGAAACTCATCCAGACTTGCCGGATACTTCTCTTCATGCCCTAGTCGGTTCAACCAGCGGTTCGCCGTCAGCGCAAGTTCGGGGTACAAGCCTTCCCGGAGCTGCTGCAGCGTTTCGGGAAGCGGCGCACGATAATATTTGTACTCCCCCAGTCCAAACCGGTGCCTGGCCATTTGGATCGTGCTGCGAAAACGCTGCTCTTCCGTATACGTGCCTATGATCTCTGTGCATTCCTCGGGCAAGAGCAGCTTGGGAATGACCGCATATCCCTGTTCATCCAAAGCTGCCTGTACGGCAGGCCAATCCAGATTCTTTATACGCTGCTCCAAAGGATTAGGCATACTCCTTCGTCTCCCTCACGGAGACGTTCATTCGCTCCAATTGCAGCAATCTTGTCTTCATTTCAAGTCCCCCGCGATACCCCGTCAATGCGCCGCTTTTGCCGATCACCCGATGACAAGGTACGGTGATAAGCAGCGGGTTCGCCCCGATAGCCGCACCAACGGCACGCACAGCCGCCGGCTTGCTGATCTGATGCGCAATGTCCGAATACGTGAAGGTTTGCCCATACGGGATCTGGCATAGTGCATTCCATACCGCCATCTGGAAATCGGTACCCTTGTAATCCATAGCGAACTCAAACCGTTCCCGTTTCCCCTGAAAATATTCCGCGAGCTCGGCGGCATATTGCTGCATGCCTGCATCATTTTGGACGAGTTCACAGCGAGGAAATTTCGCCTGCACCCATTCCTCCAGCTCCTTGAACGGTTTATCCGGTGATCCGATGTAGCATAAACCTTGCGGCGTGGCCGCGATATATACGTTCCAGTCTTCATGCCGCAATCGTGTCCAGCTAATATACAAATGATTAGATTTCATGATCGTGCACCTCCGCACTCGTATTGTTCATATATTGCCCTCGATAACTTAGGGGGGTCATCCCCGTCTTCTTCTTAAACAGCGTGATAAAATAAGCCGTGTTCTCTATGCCCACTTGATGGCCGACATCCGAAATAGCCAGGCTGGTATTCGCAAGAAGCTCTTTGGCCTTGCCGATCCGGTAATCCTGAATGTATTCCATCGGAGTCTGCCCTTTGACCCGCTTAAAAATCCGGTGCAGATGGTACGGACTGCCGTGGCTCACATCCGCCAAGACATCCAGTGTCAAATGACCCGTATAATGTGCATCGATATACTCGGTAACGAGTTCGATCCATTCGTGGTCCGGCAGGCGCTCGCCGGTCGGCTTGCACCTTTTGCATGGCCGGAAGCGCTCGGCCCTCGCTTCATCCGCCGATTGAAACACGCGCACGTTTTCAAATTTCGGGGGCCTGGATTTGCAGGATGGCCTGCAGAAGATTTTCGTCGTCTGCACCGCGTAGAAAAACTTGCCGTCGCTGTCCTTGTCATTGTCGATAATGGCTTTCCACTGGGCTTCGGTCGGTTGTATCCGGTTTGCCACGTTTCCTCACCTCCGCTAACATTATAACCACAGGAAGATCCGGTTGTACGCTTTTTGGAATAGAAGAGCAAGATAACAAAATTATGTGGTCCGCGTTTATGGTACAACTAGTATAGAGTAGATCAGGAACGAAAGGAAACGATGACCATGCATGAATCCGACCACAATCCCGGCGACAAGCCGTATACCATGGACCAACAACAACAGCTTCCCAAGGACAGCTGGGAGGATCATATCCATACGCTAAAGCTATTCGTGCCGAAGGAATTCAGCTTTACGGAGAACCTCAATTATTTGCAAAGATCGCCGAATGAATGTCTCTTTACGATCCGAAACGACAGCATCTATCGGGCGATCCCGCTTGAAGATGACGTTGCCGTGATCGAAGTCAGTGCCGAGAAGCAAGAGCAAGCGATCCTTGTTCGATTTTTGGGGAATACCACCCCAACCGAACCAAGCAAGCGGGCGGACGTAGCCATTTATGTCCGGGACTGGTTTGATCTAAACACCGATCTCGTGCCGTTCTATTCGATGGCCGAGACAGATCCCATGCTCAGTCAAGCCGTCCAGTCCTTTTACGGGCTTCGCAACATGGGCATTCCGGATCTGTTCGAGGCTTTATGCTGGGGCATTCTGGGGCAGCAGATTAACCTGGCTTATGCTTATACGTTAAAAAGGCGTTTCGTCGAGGCCTTCGGCAGACGCATCGAGTGTGAAGGCGAAGTTTACTGGATGTTTCCATGGCCTGAGGACATTGCGCAGCTGCGTGTTGAAGATCTGGGCGGACTTCGGATGACCGTGAAAAAATGCGAGTATCTCCTCGGAGTAGCCCGGCTTATGACGGAAGGAAAATTAACGAAAGAACTGCTGCTGGAAGCTGGCAGCTTAAAGAAAGCGGAGAAACAACTGGTCGGCATCCGCGGCATCGGCCCGTGGACGGCCAATTATGTGCTGATGCGCTGTTTGCGAATGCCGGCGGCTTTTCCCATCGATGACGTGGGACTGCATAATGCCATCAAACATCTGCTGGGTCTGGAGGCGAAACCGACGAAGAAGGAGATTCTGGCGCTGTCCGCAGGATGGGCGGACTGGGAATCCTACGCCACTTTTTATCTGTGGAGGTTTCTCTACTAACAAGTCCACACAAAATAAAGAGGAGGTCTCCCTCTTCTGCCATGCAACAGACAGCTGGGAGACCTCCCCTATGAACACATCATGGATCCGAGAATCCGTTATTCAATGAAATACAGTTTACCGTCAACCTCAAGCGAAATGGCAGATTGCGCAAGATCCTCCTTGAGCTTCTTCGCATAGTCCACCACTTGATTGAGCGAATCCTTGTCGAGTTTCTCGGCAAAAGCATACACGATGGTTACTTTTTCCTTGATCAAGGTTTTGTTGTTATCCACCCAAGCCCCTTCGCCCGGTATTGCCGTTGCCCCGCCAAACCAGCCGGACAGCTTCGTCAACGCTTGATCGACAAACTTCTGATGAGCCGCATCCGTGATGGGAATATCCCCCTTCACGGTGGAAGGCACGTAAATCTTCACGACGTGATCCAAGTGGAACTGATTGTTCAGGGCACTCTGCGTAATGGCCGTTGCCGTCGGATTGCCCTCTGCGCTAAAGGACTGCTGAACCGGTACTACGATAAGCGTTAACAATAATGCCGCTGCAAATGCGATAAGCCAACCTTTTCTTTTCATGTCCATTTCTCCCTTATGTATAGTCTCGTGTCCGTACGGAATCAGCCGAGTTTCAGTAGTTCAATACAACTTCTTTGCCAACTGTACGGTACAAACTAGCACATATTATATACTGACCTTTGCGTATCAGCTATGGGACGTACGGATTAAATTATGCAAAATCATGTAAAAAAGCCGATATTCCCGATGAACAAACTATGAGAATCCAGCTTTGATTAACTAAGTTCTTATTTTATTGTCCCGATCCACGATAAGCTCTCCACCGAACGATGATCCATGCTGCCGTTCAATATGGCTTGCACGTCATGCAGCGTATCTTGCAAGGGGACCCGCTCGCCTGGCAGCCCGGTATAAGCTTCGGCAACGTAAAAAGGCTGCGTTAGATAAGCTTCGAGCCGTTCTCCACGCTCATAAACCTCCATTTCGGATGACGGAATGGCCTCCAATCCTCTTACTTGAACCAGCGAACGCAGCTCCCGATAGCGGCGAAGCAGCTTCTGAGCCCGCTGTTGGATTGCTAAGTGAGCCTGATCCAGATGAACGCCTTCTAATACGGAAGAGGTGGAATATAACGGGTTCACGGCAGGAAACAGATGTCTTGCCGCCAGATCGGCATCGAAATACCACAGCGTCTCCAGCGGTCCGTAAGGCATGTCTTCATCAACGACCGCGCCTTTAAGGTCCACAAGAAAAGTCGTGATCTGCTGCATGCCTTCCTGTTGAAAACGTTCCTGAAGATCATAGATTTTGCCGGTTAAGACATGCTCCCGGTCCGCGGCAAACACAATTTCTTTATCGGTATTCGCATGCGCAACGATAGAATAAATTTCTTCTATTGAAGAAGCAACCCGCTCTACGTCATTCAGCATATCCTGCAGCTCCGGATAGTCCCCTTCCGGCTTCAGCAGAATCGTCATATACCCTTCCTGCTTGAAGTGATGAAACAACTCCCCGAGCAGCACCAGCTGCCCCATACCGGGACGAGCTACCAGCCCGACGGTACCGCCTCTTGCCAGAGGAGCGAATAGATCAAGAGGCTTAATGCCCGTTTCGATCATCTCCACGCTTTCCCCGCGCAGGATCAGTTCGTCAAGGCTGCATTTCGCCAAGGCTGCCAGAGCGGCTATGGTGCGAACTTCCGCCCGGCCTACGGGTATTTTTCCCGTACATAGATTGGAAACCGTGGCGGGCCGCAATCCGACGGATTTGGCCGCGCTGGTCAGGTTCGGAACCCTTTGTCGTAAAAGTGATACATTCAGCTTCAGATTGTCCAAGTCCGTACACCCTTTTTGTGATAGTTTATTGATTTCTTCTTAATCTCTTTCAGAAAAGAGTCTGCGGTACGAACAAACTCGTCCGCATCCGGTTCGAAAATATTATGATCATGCTGCTCGAATTCCACGATTCGTGCCTGAGGCAGCGATAGCTTATATTGTTCCACTGCTTCTAATGATAACCCGGGATGCGGTTTTACGCCACGTATAATGAGAACAGGGCATGTGAATCGTGACAGGTCGTTCCAAAATTCTACCTTCGCGGAATCCTTCTGCAGGGCATGCAGGGCCGATGGTTTCATCCGGTCAAATAGCTTCTTCCCTCTCCAAGGTGGAAGCGTTGCAAAGAAATCCACCCATCCCGCTGGCAGCTGGGTATGTATCGCCGGATAGTCTCCGATGATCAGACCTTCAATGCGTTTCGGGTTCCGAATGGCATAACCTAATTGATAGGCTACCCCTCGTGAGTACCCCATGAGTACGAACTGTTCCAGTTCAAGATGGCGAATGGCCGCATCCAGATCGCTGATATGATCCTCAAGCGTGTATCCCGAAGCAGGAGAATCACTTTGGCCACGGCCTCGGAGCGTAATGACAACGATATGCCTGGGCGACAGCGTTACCATCTTTTCCATAATGTCGATATAATCCTCGGCCGACTCGGAAAGGCCCGGGATGATAACCAGTGAGCTTTGTTCATTCCTAAGTTCCCGATGTACCTCCGTCACGTGAATATGTACCCCATGGTTATTGACCATCGTTTCGTATAACTGCATGCATGAGCCCTCCTATAAAATTGACATTTATTTATGAAGTTTAATCATCGGGATATCTCCCATTTCAGTCGCTGGGCCAACACTTGATGCATTCTTTCACCTCAGCGAGCCAAAAGGCAAAAATGCATGCACGCCCTTCAGGATATTCACGATCTGGGTTACTCTCAGATCCACCGTCAAGGTGGCGTATGCGTACGCCTCCGTTCTCGAAATGGAGTAAAGCTCTGTCATGAGATCCAGCATTCCGCTCAAGGCCATCCACATCGCTTCGTCCAGGTCCTCGTGAAATCCCATCGTAAGCCAACCGGTACTCGTCTTTGCTCTGGGCATCTTGATGGGCATGTCGTCACGGACATGAAAGGTTAGGCTCACCTTCTCCATGGGGCATTCCAAAGCGGGACCGCTAACTTCGCCGTCGCCTTGCGCCGCATGTCCATCCCCTGTTGAGAACAGCCCGCCATCTACCGGAATCGGCAGATACAAGGTGCTCCCGGCGGTTAATTCTTTGCAATCGAGATTTCCTCCATGAGGGCGCGGCACAAAAGTCGTATGCTGACCTTCTTCCTCCGGCGGCATGCCCATAATCCCCATGAATGGCTTCAGTCCGACGCTATACTTGAAATTTTCGAATTGACTCCTGCCAGTCATTGTTTTGGCATCCAATTCAAAGTCCAATGTCATTTCCTGGGTATCGGTCATGTCCAGCTTCTCGTTCCAATAGCTTGGAAACCCTCCGGCAGAGGTCCAACCCCACGGCCCGGGAACGACCTCGTTGATCTGAATCTCCAAGGTAAGCCCCGGTGTAGCCCCTTGGATATGCACGGGACCCAATAAGGCATGCCCGAACTGCTTCTCCACCCGCTCCGGCGCACGCTCCGTAAACTTTGTTCTCGGCGCTCCCGGAGCAGAGCGCTTTGCAAGTCCCCATCCCGCATCCAAGGTTCGATACACCACGGTATCCCCGGACTGAATATATAAGGCCGGTTCCAGCTCCTTGCTAAAAAATCCGTGAAGCGTGTGAATATCCGGTTGAAGACTATGGATCTTTGACACCCGTTTCTCTCCCTTCACACAAATGATCAGAGTGCCCATTTATCTTAATCCCCTCACTCTGTTACTTTATAAAGTATTTTAAATTACTCTATATGTCAACGATTATTTACTTCTAAGAGTAATAATAATTACTTCAAATAATATTCCCGCACTCATTGCGGCCTATAAAATCCTGGGCACACAACAAAGTCCCCAACCCGATCACGCAAGCGTGAAGGTTGGGGACTTTAGGTTGTTTGAGCCGAGAAGCTATAAACTAAGAACTACGTTAGTTAGAGCATGTCATTCTTCGAGGAGCACGCCATCCTTATCATAAAACTTATAATCCCTTAATGTATACGATTGTTCATCAGACGGCGGTAATTCGATATATGATGCATGCGAGCGATAGGGAGCGAATGTGACCTGCATTTTGGCGATCGGGTTCGACGCACTAGTTACGATCATGATTCGTTGAGCAATAACACCGTCTCTATATAACTTCCCGATCGTCATTATCGGGGAGCTCTGGGAAAGGCGCATGCGGCTCGGCCTGATACCAGTACGCCGTCGATGCAATATCGCTCTGCTGCGGCAGGTATCTGCCTCCGGACCTCCAGCCGAGATCCTGGATCGTGACGCGAAGATCGCTTTGGAAGCGGATCGGATCCATGACATGCCATCGATACATGCCGAAGCGCTGCTGGCTGCGATATAATCCGTCCGGCTTCAGCACTTGGTGCATCCCCAGATAAGGCGTCGAGTAGGTTCGATACGTACCGATCGGCTGTTCCCAGTTCCACGCTCCGCCGAAATAATCCTCCGTTCCCGTACCGCAGATGGTCGGGTAATCCTGGTCCCCGTCCATATAAAACTTGATCTCCCCTTCGCCCCACCAGCCGCTGTTGTTCACCTGCCAGGCAAGGTAAGTCCCTACATAGTGCCCCTGTCCCTTCACGCCATCCAGGATCGTGTAAACGTCCTTATAAGGAACGGGATTCGTTCTCCGCCACTGTGCATGAAAATAAGCCTCGTCTTCGGGGATGTCCGTCAGGATATAGTCGATTTGGTAGTAAAGGACCGCCTTTTCCGGCGCGCGATTCTCCATCGTCAATCGGGCTTGCTTGCGAAAAGGCATCTGCCAGTAACTGTTCATGCCGCCGGCCGGATTGACGGCAACCGGAATCGAATTGACATCGCTTCGTTCACCCCACCCGTTACAGAACAAATCACCCACTGGAACCTCAACCGAAGGGTCCTGCTCTTCGTCCCAATACATGCGGATAATCAGATTGCGCCACAGCGACGGATGACAGGTCAGCCAAATATGCTGAATGGCACCTGGGCCTTGAATGTCACCCATGGTAAAGGTTTCTCCCGGCATAATCTCTACGGAAGGAGACACTTTCCAGCCCGCGCCCAAATCCCTGGAAGCCGCTGCACCCGTGCCGTCCGTCGCCATGCCCCCTTTTCCTTTCTCGCCGGTAAAGTTCTCCGCGCTGATGGATCTCGTCTGCGCATTGGACAGCCGGGATAAATTTCCGAGGTGCATATTGAGTCCGTTAAAGTTCGTCATAAGTCATCGCTCCTTCAATTCGTGATATCGTATCCGTACCGCAACCCTTTTTGTTTAAGAAAGGACACACCAGAGGGGAAGCCGATCGTTCATTAAGGTCATAAGCTGCTTCTTAATGACTTCAAACGCTTCATGACTCCATTCTCGCCTCTACCCAAATAATCATGAAGCTCTTTATACTCTTTGTATAACTGGTCATACACCCGTACATGCGCTTCGATGGGCTTGAATGTTTCTTCCCGGACGCGGGCCATCGCTTTTGAAGCCTCCACAATGTTGTCATATCCTCCCTGCTCTTTGCCTGCCGCCACCGCACCGAACATGGCAGCGCCGAAAGCGGCCGTCTGGACGGTGTCCGCAACCTTGATTTCTTTGCCGGTTACATCGGCATAAATCTGCATCAACAGCCGGTTTCGCTGCGGCAATCCGCCGCAAGCATAAAGCTCTTGGACTTCTACGCCGCTATCGGTAAACGCGTCGATAATCGCCCGCGTTCCAAAGGCGGTGGCTTCCAGCAGCGCACGATATATTTCCGCCGGCTTGGTCTGCAAGGTCAAGCCAAGCATGACGCCGCTGAGATCGGCATCCATCAGCACGGAACGGTTTCCGTTCCACCAGTCCAGTGCGAGCAATCCGCTCTGGCCAGGAGCATATTGGGCCGCTTCCTTCTCCAGCCACTCATGAATGCCAAGCCGCTCATCGGCAGCCTTGCGGCGAACGTATTCCGGAACAGCTTCATCCACATACCAGGCGAATATATCGCCTACGGCCGATTGTCCTGCCTCATACCCGTAATAGCCCGGAATGATCCCATCCTCGACGACGCCGCAGATGCCTTCGCCCGTCACTTCCTTGTCGCTTAATATCAAGTGACAAGTGGAGGTTCCCATGGCGAGCACCAGCTTCCCCGGGGTTACGACGCTGACGGCCGGTACCATGGCATGGGCATCGATATTGGCTACGGCTACCGCGGTTCCCGGCAGAAGCCCCGTCATCGCCGCCATACTTTCGGTTAATCCGCCTGCTTTCGAACCCAGGGGCTTGATGGGACCTCTCAGCTTGGTCTCGACGAGATTTCCGAACCTTGGATCAAGCGAATGCAGGAACGCCTTGGACGGATAACCTTCCCGTTTATGCCAATTGGCTTTGTAACCAGCGGTGCAGCTGCTCCGCGCGAGCTGGCCTGTCAATTGCATGACCACCCAATCGGCAGCTTCCATGAACAATACCGCCTGTTCATACAGCTCGGGAGCTTCATTCAGAATCTGCAAAGACTTCGCAAGCATCCACTCGGAGGACAGCTTTCCTCCATAACGCGCAAGAAATTTCTCCCCCCGCGAAGCCGCGGCTTCGTTGATCCGATTCGCTTCATCCTGCGCTGCGTGATGCTTCCACAGCTTTACCCAGCTGTGCGGATGGTCCCTCCATTCTTCCGTCAAACAGAGCGGGGTGCCGCCTGCATCCAGCGGCATCATCGTGCATGCCGTAAAATCGATGCCAATGCCGATTATTTGTTCAGGCGAAACCTCAGCCTCCGACAACACGCGGGGGATGGATTGCGCAAGAACCTCCATGTAGTCCCCCGGATGCTGCAGCGCCCAATCCCGTTCCAGCTTCAAGCCAGAGTGAACCAGCACCTCGTCCATAACCCCGTGCGTATACGGCGTCACATACGTTGCAATTTCTTGACCTGTCGAGATATCGACGAGCAGGGCCCTGCCCGATTCCGTACCGAAATCAACCCCGATGGCATATAACTGTTTCATGTCGTCTGCCTCCTATGTATAAAGGGCCATGAGCTGCGCATGCCCTGTAACCGTTGGATCCGGCTCCAGTCCGTCAAAAAGTTCCGGAGCTTGGTCCATTCGATCGATCAGTTCAGCTGTTTGACTTCATTGCTGTATATTTCATAAGCCGGTGGATCCTGCCGGGCTTCTTCCCGTATTCGGCTTAGAAGGATTTCTCCGGCCTTGATTCCCATATCGTAGGGATGCTGCTCCATGTAGTAGAGCCCCGATTCCTTGAGTAAAGGCCCGGCTTCCACCTCGCCAAAAGAAGCTACTGCCATGTCGGCAGGAATCTTCAGGCCGCTGCGCACAATCTCGAGCAGGACGCCCAGGCTCATGCGGTTATTCAGGGAAATGATGGCGGTTGGCCTGCGTTCCGCGATCAGAAATTGCTGAACTGCTCGGATTCCGTCCTCCGTGGAAAAATCTCCGTTATACACCATGGGGCCCTCGTTCAGCCCAAATGCCTTCATTGCGTTCCGGACGCCTTCAAGACGTTCCCTCCCCGTGCTTGATCTCGTTGGCCCGTTAACTACGCCGATAGCTGTATGTCCTTCCTCCAGCAGCTTCCGGGTTAGACGCGAGGCCCCCTCGGTATTGTCTTCGGCTACCAGATCGAGCATCGATCCTGTTTCCGGCGAGTCCAGCTTCCTGTCCACGAGCACGATCGGCATGTTGGAATCCGCAATCTGCTTGATCGCCGGATCGTTCCCGCCCGACGTTGCCAATACGACGGCATCCACGCGCTTTTCCTGCAGAAGCTTTAGCAATCGTCTCTCCTTCTCCGGGTTCTCGTCCGAGCTGCAAAATATTAACTGAAAGCCTTCTTTGCCTACAATATCCTCAATGCCTCGGGATATTCCCATGAAATAGGGATTTGATATATCGGGCACGATCACGCCGATCATGTACGTGCGGTCCTGTTTCAGGCTTCGGGCAATGGCGCTCGGGCGATAATTCAACCGGTTCACGGCCGCCATCACCCGCTCTTTAATTTCATCACTTACGTAATCGCTGTTGTTAAGCACTCTTGAAACGGTTGCCGTAGATACTTCTGCTGCCGCTGCTACTTGTTTAATCGTTGCTTTTGCCAATCATCGTTCACCTCAAAATATCATCCTGATCCAGTATGTAATCGATTACGTAAACGATTACATTCACAGAGTACAAGAAGGGACATGCTGCTGTCAACCCTCTTTTTAGAATTTTCCGGAAATACAGATCCGGACGGAACGAATGCGTTTTGCAGCAGGAACTATTCCGCGCAAATTAAAAATCACCGCCTTCGATGGCGGTGATGGAATGCCTATGATGCGTGCCGATTTTCTAGTCTACGCACTTCCGGGCAGCCCACAGCCCGCTCTCCCGAATCAGATGACGAACGGATTCTATCCGAAAAGACGGCAAATGATGACCTGGCATCAGATATACCACCCGGCCGGAGCCGTATGGATGTGCCCACGCCGCAGGCCAACGCTGGCCGTCATGCTCGTATTCCGCAAAGACGACCGTTGTTTCATGCGGACTCAATTCGAACCGATAGGGTTCTTCATCGATCGCAAAATCGGTTAAGCTCTCCACGATCGGATGGCTCCCCGATTGATATCGAACGGGCAGCGACGTATATGCCGGATGTCCCGTAAATCGCCCGCCGATTAACTTTTCCAGCTCCGTGCTCCGCTGCAGCGAGATGCCGTTGTGGATAACTAACAGCCCCCCGCCGTTGCGCACATAGGATATGAGCGCTTGTACCTGCTCTTCAGGTATCTCCTCATCCGAAAACTCTGCGTACGATATGAGCAGATCATATCCTTCCAGCTTATCCTTTTGCAGTACGGCGTAATCATCCGTGCATTCCACGTCCATCGCAGGTTCGAAAATGGCTTGCAGCTCGCGGTCAATCTGCGTAAACGGATGATATTTCGCTCCCTCGTATTGTCCCAGCGCAATGGCCTTCATTGATTTGCAGTCTCCTCTCCCACCCTTTTACCAGGGCCACACTTGTCCTTCATAATCCAGAAAAATCGGCTGTTCGCCAACGTATGCCTTATGGTCCATCACAAGGTTCATGATGCGATCGGCAGACACGTCCGGCGGCACGGCCGCTTCTTGATTCAGTTCGCCGCTCATGTAGGATTGCAGCCATCCGGGATAGAACACCATGACCTGCCCTCCATCGGTTAACAGATGCTGATGCAGTATCGAGGATTGCATATTGAGCGCGGATTTCGACATGCAGTAGCCGTACATCTCCTTGCGTTTATTTCTGCTAACGCTGCCGGCTTCGGATGAGATACCACGAGCTTGTTGTCTCCTTGAAGCAGCAGATCGATAAGAGCATGGCTTACCCGAAGAGGTCCAAGGGTATTGACATTGTAGATTTGGGCCATATCGGCAAAATCCAGTTCGCCCTGAATGTTCGCCAGATCGGACCGTTTCGTGATGCCGGCATTGTTTATGAGCAGATCCAGATGCGGCGCCTTATCCCGGATCAGCTTGGCTGCCTGCTGTACGCTGGCATCGTCGCCGATATCAAGCGGAATCAGCTCCAACTGGTCCGGATAATCCTCCAGCAATCGATCCAAGGCGTCCCAATCCTCCATATAGCGTCCAGCAAACACGGTGTAACCGTTTTCAAGAAGCCATTTCGCCAAGCTCAATCCCAACCCCCGATCGGCTCCCGTGACGCAAGCGATTGTTTCCAATGGGCAACAACTCTCCTTTATCCATAAGTGCGGTGAAATCGACATACGGGAATGTCCCCGTACGCTATTCCTTCGTAACCTCTTCTAATGCTCTCTAGCAAAACTTTTAAATATAACCTGATACTACCACACATTTCTGCGTGATATTCATCTAGGTCGGTTTTAGAGCAGTTGATCGTTTAAATATTCGTTTTTCGACAATATGGACCTAAACCTTGAGCTGGTACGATGACCGATATGTAAATCATTCGCCTTAAAAAGCATGATTCCTCTCAAACAGGCTATGGCTTCAAACAACTCAAGGTCATGTTCATCGTAACGATACTCGGCACAACATGCGGCACGATAGATGGAGGATTGCTTTTCGCTTGCAAATACCCACATTACAATAATCGACCAAGCAACATCATATCTGGGATCCCCCCATTGGGCGTTCGTCCAATCAATTACCGTCAGCTTGTCTTTAGTCTCAAGAATATTGCCCAGGTGGTAATCGCCATGGATCAAACAAGATTGTTTCATATCCGCACGCTGAAGTAGTTCTTCCAGAAGAATTCGGATATCGGGGTGGTTCTCGATGCGAGGAAAAAAATAATCAATGAACTCATATCGGGGTAATCGGTCACCAATAAAATCTTCAAGCGGGAGCTTGTGTATATCCGCTAAAATCTTCACCAGCTTCGTTAGTTTACGCTGATCGACCGCTTGAACGGGCGTTCCGTCATAACTGGTCAGCAATGTTGAATCGCCATTTCGGTCCGTGCCCCAGCCCACGGGCTCAGAAACCGAACTTCCATGCGTGAACAAAGCATTCAAAATCTGATATTGAGCATGTACATTCGGCTTGGACGCTTTGTTCCATACTTTCATTACGTAGTCTGCCGTTGGCGCGGCAATTTTGATTACCTCTGCTTCCAGCCCCGAATCCAAGGAGACTGTATGAAATGAACCTTCATGCTCGAGCAAAACTTCAAGGGTATTGCTTTTCTCCACCCAGTTGATTTCCCGCAATGGGTTTCCGATGTTCATCACAGCCTTTCAAAGGATGTCTCTATGGTTTAACACAGATTGAAGATCATTTGCATGACCAATGTAACCCCCAGGCTTACCCTCCAGGGCGATAATCTTCGCTGTGCAGCGACTCGATGATCGTAAACATATTGGAATACGCTGCCTTAATATTGGTCTCATTCATTGCATCGTTATGTAAGCCATAATCCCAGTATTGAGCCTTCTTGCCGTAGAAACCTGTTACGTACGTATCCGGTGAAAGATCCGGAACCTCATTATAGGACAATTCTTTAACGGTGAAGGGGACGTGGGACTTCTTGGACTCGATAAAGAAAAAGGGTATGTCCGCCTTTTGGTAAATTTCCGTATACTTAGGCTCGGATGCTTTAGCCAAATGTTCTTTCGTTATGAAAATGGCGTCAAGGTCTGAGGAAAAGTACGGATCCTCTAGCTGCTCAAACGTAACGTCCCGAAAATCCACATGCTCCTTCTCCCCTACTTGCGGTGTATCTCCAATTACACCAATAACGAGGCTTCGGCCCTCGTAAAGGGGCGTAACGATTGAATCCCGTTGAGCATTTCCGCTTACCAGAACAACAAAACCAAGCAATAGGACCACTATTATTTTTTTCTTCATGAAGATCTCCTTTGACAAAAGTACCAACAGGTTACAAGCTCATTCGATATACCCCAGCCTCACCGAGAAAATCGTTTCTGGTCAATCCTTTTTCTCCAAGCAATATCCGAAAATTCGTTATCGTACCATCATGTGAAATAATGAATATTTTTTTATAGCTTTCCCCGATCCACTCTAATAACCGCGCAGCGTATCCTTCAAAAATATCTTGTTCGATCCTATTGATCCCTTCTTTCCAGCAATCCAAATTGAAATCAAGAATTTCAGTATCTCCATACAGATCGGTAATTTCCGTTTTAGAAAGGATGTGATCGCAAGCTAAAAAAGGAAGTTCGGAGTTCTGAGGAAACATTCTCGGACCAACCAATGGAGAAATAATGAAGTCCATGCCATTTTTTATAATCGTTGCCGTCTCAATTGTACGTTTAGTGGGACTTACAAGAACTAAATCATCGGGATCCATTGTAATTTCATTTCGTAGCTGCGTTACTTGAAATTTGCCGTACTCTGTAAGACTAGGATGCAGCGTATTCAACCGATTTGGATAATCGTTGAGATGTTCTCCATGACCGTGCCGAATAAATGTGAAATTCATATCCGCCCTCCTATGATCAAATCCCATATTAGGTATTCTATGATTTAATTGAGTAATCCTGCCCGTGTTAGCTAATGAACTATGTACAGTGAAATATAACTAAATGCTTATCTAATCGGTTCATGAATTGCGGAGAGTTTAAAAAAAAGGCAGCCGATCACAAATGATCAGCTGCCTTCTAATTTGGATAGAGCTATCGATTCCCGTTAACTTGGATCAATGGATCACATTTATAGTCTTAGTGCAGCCTACCCATTATTCCGCGAAGCTCCCTTTGCTTCATTATCGTGCGGAATTAATTCATATAAAGCACGAACGTCACAACCGATGGAATCGGCGATCGATATGGCAATTTTGAGTGGCATCACTCTTTTGTTCTCCATAAAGTCGCAAACTCGTTCCGGTTTAATAAGCAAGTCTTTTGCCAACCATTCCGCTGACTTCCCGGATTCCACCAATCGTTCATTCAGTAAGCAACGTCCTAGTTCAAATTTCAAGAAATTATGACCTCCCACATAAGATTTACTTAACCTTAAGCGTTGTCCGTTGCCGGCATGAATATACTTCATAAAGGAGCCCGTAACGATGAAGTTCTCCATACGTCTGCCCCATTGGTTGGACGAGTTCCATTGCCGGGCTATCGCTGCCCATGCAACAATTTGCTCCATTGATGATTTAAAGATGGATAAGAATATTAATAAGTTTCCCGAATGGGTCCCTAACAAAAAAACGCCGTACCCCCCACGGCTCCTCGGTTGGTCCATACTCAATCGGAATTCCTGCTTCTTTTATCCGGGTTAACGCCTCATCAAGATCATCAACCTCAATTGACAGATCTGGCACAGGTGCACCGGAGCCTCCCTCTGATAGGAAACTAACCTGAGTGCCCATTTTCTCATGCGAACCGTATGTTGCAATAAATCCCATATCCATTAGTTGATCAAGTCCAAGTACTTCCCCGTAAAAATACGAAGCTTTGGAAATGTCCTGCGTCGCAACATTAGTAACAATTCGTTTGACCTTCATTTTTCATCCTCCTAAATTTTTGATATCAAGTTTTGACTCAACAATGGTCCCGTTCGAGGAACAACCTCATCCTTATACTCTCAGAATACCATAGTTTTACTTTTATACAATTATATATAAATTTGTTTTCACTCTATTCATAAAGTCGATTGGGGAAACAGGTATATATACGTGACTTCGCGTTTTCCAGCTTTTGCTTTATCATTGTTTATGGCAAATTTATAGGCTAACTCTAAAGGGTCCCCTATAAATTTGCTTAATCTAATGAATTTATTTACAGATGCTTTCTTTCCTTCTCTCTCATCTATCCTTTCGTCATCTCCCTCATAATCAACAACGCGTTCAAGAATAAGCCCAGCGAGATGACGGGATGTGCCGCTGCCGCAAAACCGATTTCTTCCGAAAAGACAGCCGTCGCGAAGATCAGAAGGATTAGGCCGATGAGCACCAAACTCTTAACTTTAATGCCCTTGGGCAGTCTGGCCGGAAAAGACAATATAAACAACAATACGGGGATAGGCGCGAAGTACATGGCGAAATTACCATGCATCCCCCATTGAGACGAATCCACGAACAGCGCGAATCCAGCCAAGAACACCTGTAACGCGATGCAGATCGCAAAAAGCACGTTCAATATACTAAAACCTAGCCGCGCATATTGAGCGGCTGCCGGCAGCGAAGAGCGGGTTGCGGTTATTTTTTGTACTTCCATCGTTAATTCCTCCCTTAGACTAACCTTTCGGAAACCGCTCGAATGGTGTAAGGGTACGGATCCAATTGAAACTCCCCTTCTTTGGAATCGAGAATCGTCATTCCGATAGGATGAACTTCCGGAATCTTCATCGAAGGATACCATCCGATGGCCATATCCCCCAGGATGAACATTCCGTACTCGTCACCGAGCATCTGAAACGTCTTTCCGTCCCCGATATAACGCGTGACGTCAAATCGAGAATCTAGGCGCTGAACGGCCTCGGATACGCTTCCGCGGAGCGGAAAGCCGATCTCGCTGACATTCAGAATGGATTCATGATCGAAAGGCTCTGATAAGGCATTATCCATTCGATGCCGAGCGATGAACTCCACCAGATTCCTCGAAGGATCCTCGAAATAGAAGGCATGTGCATCCGTTCCTTCGAAATAGGCGATATCTTCGTTTGCCTCGATTCCAGCGAACGGAAGCGGTGCAGCGGAAAGCACCTGACAGCCTTTGGCCAAGAGCCAGCTTTTCGATTCGCGAATTTGGTTCTCGGGGATGTTCATTGCCAAATGGTAGGACGGCATTACCCCTTCGTCCTCCTCGCGAACGAAAGTCAACCTCGTTTCACCGACAACGATCGTGATGGAATGTTCCGTGATTTCTGCTAGAGCAAATCCAAGTCTTTCTGTGTAAAACTCCTTCAGTTCAGCTAACCTGGCGGTTCTCAGTTCCAATTCGATGATTCTCATCTCACTACCTCCTCTAGATATTTGAGTTTGTCAGGTCTCTTGCTAAATAAAGAGCTGCGGTCAGTCCGGCAATACCTCCACCAACAATGGCCACATCATATTTTGCAATCAATCGAAGAAACCTCCTTCATGCGTTGTCATTAAACAAGACTGGAATGAGGCCGATTATGTGACAAAATGAAAACAGCGATGTAGAAAAGAGCCCGCATAAGTATAGCCCACAATTGTCGTCTGCCTTGATTCGGTTCTTTCGCACTGACCTGACGGTAAAGGAAATATTAGGGCCGTCCCGCAGCGGATTCATATCCCGCATTCATGAATACATACCTGCGCTGCTAGCCGCTTGCTCGCATTGTTCATGCACCACGGAGCAAAGATTACGACATCTTTCAGAGGTAATCTCGATATTTCTGCCCATTCATTTTGGTGATTTGAACATAAATCCGAACAATAAAAAAACCGCGGTATACGCGGTTTTCGGACGTGGTAATATTCCTGCTCAGTTCTTAGCGATTCTGATCCGATCCCCGATCAGAGGAAATTCTCCGATCCGAAGCTTCGCGCTTCCGTACGGAACCAGCTCCAATTCCGTAATGGGCTGGCCGTCCGTGTTCGGATGCAGCGGAGGGTTTCCGGCGTTGTTGCCTTCCATTCTCCAATCCCGGATCAGCTGGCCCTTCACCTTCACCCGGACAGGGGCATCGGCAGCCAGGAACGGCTGACGGGCCACCTCCCGTTCCAGCACCTCAAACGATGTATCGGCCACCAGTCCGTATTTCCATGGGGAAGCAGGATAGAGCTCCCAGTCGTGGAACATCTCGCGCTGCCGGATCATCTGCCAGTTCTCCTTCACGGGCAGCACGTACACCAGCGGTCCTCTTGTAATGCTGGTCGCGTACATGCTGCGCGACTCGGTCTTGACTACCATCGGCAGGTACAGTTCCAGTAGATCGCCGCTCTGCCAGGTCTGCACGATTTTGGCATAACCGGACTCTGCCTGAATCGGCAGTTCGCGCCCGTTCAAGGTAATGACGGGATGGTCGCACCAGGCCGGAATACGCAGCGATATCGGGAATGATTCCGCCCGTTCAAGCGAGAGATGGATTTGAACGCGATCTTTGAACGGATATTCGCCGGTGACCTCAACCTCAGCAGACACGCCCTGACGGCCAACCGTGGTTCTAACCGTGCACGGAGCATACGAAACGGCAACTAGCCCGTCCTCCTGGTCCTTCATCCACAGATGCGAGGCCAGCTTGGGCCAGCCCTGATGCATATTGGCCGTGCAGCATCCGAAATTCGGCTCCAGTCCGAATACGTTGGCATCGGGACTGTTGCTCCATGCCCGCGGAGCGACGTTGCAAATCATTTGGTTTACCTGCTGATCATACTGATGCGAGGTCCAATCCGCAGAGATGGCGGCGGGCAGCGCATTAAACGCGACCTTCTCCAAAATATCCCCGAAGCGTCCCTCCCCGAAAATGCGCGTCAGCTGCTCCATCGAAAACATATATTCGACGACGGCACACAATTCAACCCCCTGGCTCGGATGGGTGCCGGACAGCCATTCGTCGCCCGAGAACATGCCGTGCGCTTGACCGTGGTACGTCATCAAGGAATCGATGCCCCGGTGCACGCTTTCCCGCTCCACCGGATTTCCGTTTAATTCATACAGCACGCCCGGCGTTTTGATGCCCATTGCCACGTTCACGACATGGGTTGTCCAATCCCACTCTTCAACCTTGCGCCAGAACGGAAAATCATGAAAAATACCGCTCCAGTCCGTGGTTTGTTCGGCGATGGTATCGGCAAGCTGCAGCAGGAAAGGCTGCGCCGTTCGTTTATGCAGCCACACGATGCACAGCAGCATCTCGGCTCCCCTGGTTTTGGCCCAGCCTCGCAGCGGCTGCTCCTCAATGACCGAATGGACGTAAGTAAAGAACTTGGTCAGAAACGGGATGATGCGTTCGTCGCCCGTTGCTTCCTCATGCTGCATCATCACTTTCAGCATGATCATATAATGCCACCAATCCTGATCCTTATCGATATCCTGATTCACGGAGGTAATGCGCGCCGGACCGAACATGCCGTTCTCCTGCTGGCTGGCAAGCGACCACTCGACCCAGCGATTCGCTTTAGTGATCAAAGACTCGTCCTCCAGCAAATAAGCTAATGGAAGCAAGCCGTCGACATAATACGGTCCCCGCTCCCAGCTTTCTCCTTGGCCGCCAAGCCATCCGTTGTCTGCTCCGACGTCCTTCCACTGTTCCTCCAGATGTCCGGTAAACCCGCTTGCTTGAATCTCCAGCTGATTCTTAAGCCAGCCGGCCGGCTTGATCGCTCTAAGCGGCAAACTGTTGAATGCCGTCTGATGCAGCATACAATACCCACGCTCCTTGTTCTGTCTTATAGGTGATTGCTTAGGTAAAAATATAACATCTCAACCGAGCGATACCCTATACACAGAAACAACATCTTTTTATCCGATTACAACATCATGATGGATTGAATACGGAGGAACAAAACGATTATGATGGAGAAAAGCTAGTTGGAGAAGGAGGACCGGACGCGGATGATCTTCCATTTTACCGCTCCGCCATTGCCGCATTATATGATTTGCGGTGAAGATACCTATCAGGAGGGAGACCGACATCCGGATCGGTATAACCTTGGTGTCTTTGATCTGATTCTCGTAACCAGAGGGGAGTTGTTCCTGGAAGAGAACGGAGCTTCTTACAGTGTAAAGGCAGGGTATTATCTGATTCTAAGACCCGATGCTGCACACCGTACATACCTGCCCTGTGAAGAGGAAACCCATTTTTATTGGCTGCATTTTCAGACGGTCGGACCGTGGATTGAAGCGGAGGAACGGATCCCTTTTGCCTTATCGCAATCGGATCACCCTCATGTGCCGTTCGATAATTTCTCTTTCTATATCCCCAAGCATGGAGAACTGTCCTCGAAAGAGCAGGCCGGACGTTTGATTGAACAGCTGCAGGTGCTTCAGCAGTCGCTATCTTCCGCGGCACGCTGGAAGCAGCAGCAGTTGATGCATGAGCTGCTCCTGCTGTTCCAAGCCGAAGAAGAAGGAATCCAGCAGCATCATCCTCATTATGCCATTGCCGAACGAACGGCCAACTATTTAAGAGCACATTACAAAGAGCCGGTCAGCTACCAGCAATTGTCCGATGCCATGCACTTTCACCAGAATTATATTGCCATTTGCATGAAAAAAACGTTCGGCTGCACGCCCCTGGAGTTTCTGACGCGGCATCGGATCGAGCAAGCCAAGCGATTGCTGATCTATACCAACGAGCCGATCGGACGGATAGCCGAGGAATCGGGATTCGGCTCGTTTCCGTATTTCATTCGCTGCTTTGTTCGCTATACCGGGTTTAAACCCAATTCCTTCAGGCTGAAATACCGTTCATCCCGATAGAATGCCATCAAATGCGTTAGGCCGGTGGCTTGCTCAGAATACGCTTCGAACCAAGCCGCCGTCAATCCGGAGCGCCGAACCGTTGATCGCGGAGGATTTAGGACTGCTAAGGTAGGCAACGAAATCGGCAATTTCCTCCGGACGGATCAGCCGCTGAATAATGGAAGTTGGGCGATTTTCCTTCATAAACCGCTGCTCGGCTTCTTCGATGGGTAGATTCTCATCGGGATACAGCGTATCCAGCATCGTTTCGACGCCTTCCGTAAGGGTGGAGCCGGGCATGACGGTATTCACCGTGACGCGGGTTCCTGTCGTCAATTCGGCCAAGCTCCGGGAAAGCGACAGCTGCATCGTCTTGGTTGCGCTGTAATGCGCCATCTCCTGGGACGGCATGACGGCGGCTTCGCTCGCGATAAAAATAATTCGGCCTTCATTGCGGCTGATCATGTTCTGCAAATAGTGTCTGGTTAAACGGACGCCGCTCATGATATTCGTCTCGAAGAACCTGAACCATTCCGCATCCGATATATCGAAAAATTCGGCAGGCTCGAAGATTCCTAAATTATTGATTAGAATATCAACGACCGGGGCGGCTTCCCTGACCTGATGGCATCCCTCTTCGGTTCCAAGATCCGCTACGGCATAACGCAGCTCGGCATCCGGATGGACGGCGCGAATGTCATGGATCGTCTGTTTCACCTTATCCTCATGTCTTCCATTAATAATGACGGACGCCCCTTCGGCAGCCAGCGACATGGCGATCGCTTTGCCGATGCCCGATGTCGAGCCTGTGACCAATGCGACTTTACCCTGCAAATCCAAGTTCATGATCCTCGCTCCTTTTCGTTTATGTAGGAATGGACCCTCCCGATCCCCACCGCGGTGGAGAAAGCTCAGGAGAGTCGCACTATTCATTACACCTATATTCTTGCTATAAACGCCGATTTTTTAGAAATCAAAATTGTCCGGGTCAGGTCCCACTCGGTGATTCTGATTCAAGCTGTCGATGCGCTGCATATCCTCCAAGGACAATTCAAAATCAAATATATCGGAGTTCTCGGTGATCCGATGCTCTTTGGTCGATTTCGGAATCGTCACCACGCCGTTCTGCAAATCCCAACGAAGAATGATCTGCGCGATGGATTTATGATGCTTCTTCGCGATGATCTGAAGGTCCTCCTGATCCAGCAGCTGACCCTGCATTAAGGGAGACCACGCTTCTAGCTGAATACCGTTCGCCTGGCAGTACGCCTGCAATTCTTTTTGCGTTAATCGGGGATGATATTCCACCTGGTTCACCATGGGTTTGATTTCGGTTTCCTTCATTAACCTCTCCAGATGATGGATTTGGAAATTGCTCACGCCGATAGCTTTCACGCGTCCTTGCTTGTACAACGCTTCGAGCGCCTTCCACGCCTCTATATATTTCCCTTCAACAGGCCAGTGTATAAGGTACAAGTCCAAATACTCCAATCCCAGCTTTCGCAAGCTTTCCTCATAAGCCTTCAAAGTCGATTCATAACCCAGATCGGCATTCCACACCTTGGAGGTGACGAACAGATCCTCTCTCTTTAATCCGGCAGCTGCCAATCCCTCGCGGATGCCCTGCCCGACACCTTCTTCATTGCCGTATATGGCGGCGGTGTCCACGCTCCGATAGCCGTGCTGGATGGCCGTACGAACGGCATTCACCAGCTCCGGTCCTTCTTCAACTTTAAATACGCCTAGTCCAAACCAAGGCATGTTGACGCCATTATATAAAATGGTTGTATCTTGTAAGTGTTTTGCAGTCATGTTGATAAACCTCCGAAATTTTTTGGTTTGTGAAAAAGTGGATGAACCTATTGTGCAGTATTTCCCATGATCGGCTCGGCCATCACCTCCCTTCATCCTAAAATGTTGTTTCATGCCGCTGGCATACCCGGCTTATCCGATGTATCCGGATTTCCCGAATCCTTTCGTTCCAGCTTCAAGCTCCAGCCCGTGAGCACGACCGCACCGGCCACCATCAGGGCTCCGATCCATGCCGTATGAATCAAGCCCATGGAATTCGTGATCAAGCCGCCTAGAAAAGCGCCGATGGCAATGCCGGCATTAAATGCGGCAATGTTCAGCGCGGACGCCATATTCACGGCTCCTGGCGCAAAGCGCTCGGCCAGCATCACGACGTAAACCTGCAACCCCGGCACGTTCATGAACGCCAGGAATCCCATAAGAATAATCGTGATGAGTCCCGCCGCTTGAAACGGTGCGGTAAACGTAAGCGTGAACAGCACCAGCGCTTGGGCTATAAACATATAGAACAAGGCTTTAAGCGGGTTGCGATTGGCCGCCTTTCCACCGATCACGTTACCGACTGCAATGGCGATCCCATAGACAAGCAGAATGACGGCCACCGTATTTTCGTTGAAGCCTGTTATATCCTGAAGCAATGGGGATAAATAAGTGAAGACAACAAAGGTCCCGCCATAACCGAGAGCCGTAATCAGAAGCATGAGCAGCAGTCTTCCGTTCGTCATCAATTTAGCCTGATCGCGGAATGAAGTGCGCTCTCCCTTAGGCAGGTCCGAAGGGACCAGGATACTATTCGCAATCAGCGCAACGATGCCGACCGCCACAATGGCGACAAAAGCAAGCCTCCAGCCCAGCTGCTGACCGATAAACGTTCCGAGCGGAACGCCGGTGACCGTGGCTACGGTAAGGCCCGTGAACATAATGGAGATCGCTGATGCCCTGCGGTTCTCAGGCACCACGCTTGCGGCAATAATCGAGCCGATCGACATGAACACGCCATGTGAGAAGGCCGACAGGACGCGTGCTGCAAGCAGAACGCCAATGGAAGCTGCGCCTGCAGCCAAGCTGTTACCGATAATAAAAATGATCATAATCCAGAGCAGCAACGTCTTCCTGGACATCCTGGATGTGAGCGACGTGAGGATCGGCGCACCGAAGGTTACGCCCAGCGCATACATCGACACGGTTAATCCGGCTGTCGTCACGGAGATATTCATATCCTCCGCAATCAACGGCAGCAGCCCTACGCTGATGAATTCCGTTGTTCCGATGGCGAAGGCACTGACGGCAAGCGCTATAAGCGCAAGCAAACTTCTTTTTTTATCTATAATCATGATGTTCCTATTTTCCCCCTATCCTATTCGCTTGCTTGTATATTGTAAAAATATGACGTATGGTGTAATCCAGCTGGCAAATGCTATTATGATTCATATCATCCATTGTGTGAAGAACGTACTTTTTTGTAATGTAGGTACCTGGCAGTACCCTAGGCACTTTTCGGTGCCTATCAAGAATAGGAGGCTCCATATGCAAACGAAGAAATACAATATAGCCGTCGAAGCAACATTGGAAGTGATCGGGGGCAAGTGGAAATGCGTGATCCTCTGCCATCTGACCCATGGCCGTAAACGAACCAACGAGCTGAAGCGCCTCATGCCGCACATCACCCAAAAAATGCTGACGCAGCAGCTGCGGGAGCTGGAGGAAGATGGCGTGATCAATCGCATTATTCATAATCAAGTGCCGCCTAAAGTGGAATATGAGCTCAGCGAGTACGGCAGAAGTTTAAGCGGAATTCTGGATATGCTCTGTGCATGGGGCGAAAAACATATCACGAAAATATACGGGGACAAATTCAGCGTGCTGGAGGACAGCATATTGAACGATAAGCTGAAAGCCGTGGACGAACCGACGGATGCTCGATAAAACCAGACCGCATGCCGCGATTATAGCGTTATCTTGTGGTTGAGCCAGCTTCAAGTGAATCTTCTTTTCTCCATGACAGTAATAAACCAAGGGCAAGGACCGCATGCGCGGACCTTGCCCTTGTTACATCCTGCATCTCTGTTTTTTTGCGTCACCATGAATTTAGCAAATGATAAGAAATTTAATCATAACGCGGGTCGCAGGACCGGCGCTGTCATTCTTGGCCGCACGATGTTTGATCATGGACAACCTTTTTGGGGAGATACGCCCCCTTTTCATATGCCGGTATTTATACTGACTCATGAAGAACGGCAGACAGAAACGAAGGATGGCGGTACGACTTATACCTTTGTCACGGAAGGGATCGAACGAGCATTGGAGCAAGCAAAAGCTGCGGCGGGGAGCAAAGACGTCAAAATCGCCGGAGGCGCCAACGTCATACAACAATATATGGGAGCAGGCCTGCTGGATGAGCTCCTGATCACGCTGGTGCCGATCCTTCTAAGCAACGGACAGAAATTGTTCGAACATCTCCCCTCCGATATCGAATTCGCTCGGACAACCGTCATCGAATCTCCCGGTGTAACGCATCTGAGGTACCGTCTTATTCACCACGCCAAGGCATGATGGGTTTCTGCATGGCTTGCGTTTCGTCATTTCCACGGAAAATGCAAATGGCAGCACCCTCATCATCAGGGGCTGCCATTTCGCTGCTTCATGAAGAGAGGATCGACGTCACCTCCATCCTGCCCGCCTTTCTTCCGGGGAGCACCGATACCGCGGTTTATTTCGCATTCTCCTTTTCTTTTTGGCTGACGATCATGTCCGTCACTTCCTCGGCCTGAGCCAGGACCGCAATGGGATCAAACGGCCAGAATCGCTTGGCATCCAGATAAAACACGCGATCCTGCTTCACCGCTTCAATCGAAGTCCACACCTTATCCTTCTTATCCATCTCGGCCCCGTTAGACTCATCAAAGAAAATATAATCGCCTGCATAATCTTTGAGCACTTCCAAGGAAACCTCCTTGTAAGTCACGTTGGCATCAATCAATTCCTTTTGGATCGTTGCCGGAGGCGTTAACTGGAGTTCCTTATAGATGGCCAAGCCCCCGCGATAAATGCCGTCACCGTACAGGTAGAAGGTTTTGCCGAATGCGCCGAAGATCGAGAACGTCTCCCCTTCTTCCAACACGCCGTTCACTTTTGTGCGCAGCGCTTCGATTTTTTCATCAAAACCGGCAAGCCATTCTTTTGCTTCTTCTTCCTTGCCAAGGATTGCGCCGAGTCCCTCTACTTCTTCGTGCACGCCTCGATAGGTTTCATAAGGAAGAATGACGGTCGGTGCGATTTTGGACAGTTTCTCGTATAGCTCCGGGTCCGAGTTCGCGCTGATAATCAGGTCGGGGTTAAGTTCCACTATCTTCTCCGCAGAGCTTTCCCCGGTGTTCTCTATGCCATCGATCAGGTCCTGGATATGGACGTTCTCCAGATCCGTCGCTGTAGCGCCTACCGGCTTTTCTCCGAGCAGCAGCAGCGTTGGCAAGTAGGCATCCACTACAATTCGCTGAGGATCCGTCGGAATTTCGATGTCTCCGTTAACTGTCGGCACCTTTTTGGTTGTTGGGGCTGAGGCTTCAGTCTTTGCAGTATCCGTCCCTGTTGCTGTTTCGCCTGCGGAACCGGCTTGATTCGCCGTATTTCCATTTGCGCCGCATGCCGAGATGAAGATCGAGCATAAGACAAGCATGGCGAGCATGACGCGTAATTTTGACTTGAACATATTTTACATCCTCCTAAGTATGTTGTTGGTTGAATCAAGCCCCGAATTGAGCTCGATGCAAACGGCTGTATATGCCGCGAGCCGCGAGCAGATCCTCATGGACTCCTTGTTCGGCGATGCCTTTGTCCGCAACGACCACGATGCGATCCGCATTCTTGATGGTTGCGAGCCGGTGGGCAATCACCAGCGTCGTTCGTCCTTCCGAGAGCTCGGCAAGCGCCTGTTGGATCGCCGCTTCGGTTTCCGCATCGAGCGCGGACGTCGCCTCGTCGAGAATGAGGATCGGCGGGTTCTTAAGGAACATCCGGGCTATCGACAGTCGCTGTTTCTGTCCACCGGACAGCTTCACGCCCCGCTCGCCAATCAAGGTGTCCAGCCCATCCGGAAGCGAAGCAACCAGCTCTTCAAGCTGGGCACGGCCCACCGCTTTCATGATGTCGCCGTCGTCAGCATCCAGCCTGCCATAAGCGATATTTTCGCGGATGCTGCCATCAAACAGGAACACGTCCTGCTGGACGATGCCAATATGGGAACGAAGGGATTGCAGCGACATGTCGCGAATATCGATCCCGTCGATCGTAATCCGTCCGGCTTCCATGTCATAGAAACGGGGCAGCAATGAGCACAGCGTGGTCTTGCCCGCTCCGGACGGCCCCACAAGCGCGACGGTTTCGCCTGCGCGAATGGACAAATGGACATCCTCCAGGACGTGGTCTTTGTTCTCGTACCCGAAGGTTACGCCGTGAAAGGCAATGTCACCCCGTACATGGCCGACCGGCTTGGCACCCGGCATATCCGCGACGTCGGGTTCGCTTTCCAAAAGCTCCAAATACCGTTTAAAGCCGGCGATTCCCTTCGGATACATCTCAATGACCGCATTGATTTGTTTAATCGGACCGAGGAACACGTTAGAGAGCATGACAAAAGCGATAAATTCCCCGTTGGTCATTCGGCCCTCAATCACGAACCAGGTGCCGCATACCAGCACGAACAGGGAGATGAATTTCATCAGGATAAAGCTGATCGACGAGTTCCAGGCCATGATGCGGTAAGCAATCAGCTTTGTCACGCGAAAGCGGTTGTTGTTCTCGGCGAAACGCGCGATTTCATGCTCCTCGTTCGAGAAGGCTTGAACCACGCGGATCCCGCTGACGTTGTTCTCCACGCGTGCATTGTAATCGGCAATATCGGAGAACATGCGCTTGAACGCCGCCGACATTTTCCCGCTGAAATACAGCGATAAATAGATCATCAAAGGAACGATCACAAACGTCATCACGGCAAGCTGCCAGTTGATCCCGAGCATGATGCCCAGCGCTCCGGCAAGCGTCATGACGGCGATGAACAGGTCTTCCGGACCATGGTGGGCAATCTCGCCGATATCCATCAGGTCGTTGGTCATTCTCGAAACAAGATGTCCCGTCTTGTTGTTGTCAAAAAAACGGAAGGATTGCTTCTGAACCCGATCGAACAGCTTTTTGCGCATATCCGTTTCAATGTTGATGCCGAGTTTATGACCCCAATACGTGACTACGTAATGCAGGAAAGAACTGACGACATAAATGCCGAGAAGCCCAAGACAAGCGTATAAAATCCACTTCCAGTTCCCGCTTGGCAGCAAGTCGTCGATCACGCGGTTGACGGCTACCGGGAATATCAATTCCAGTAAAGCCGCAAAGATAGCGCAGCAAAAATCCAATATGAATAGCCCTTTATAAGGCTTGTAATAGGAAAAAAATCGGCGTAGCATAAGGACCTCCTTAAATCCGTAATGGCGGTAATAAATGTGCAAGCCCTTACCCGTCGCAAGTTTGCGCTAGATCCCTGCGATCTTGGGCAGCTAAGCTCTTGTCCTGGATAGCAGGTACAGGAAGTACGGAGCGCCAATCACGGCAACCACGATCCCGGTCGGAATCTCGGACGGTTGAATGATCCAGCGGCCCAAAGTGTCGGCAGTGATGACCAGCAAGGCACCGACCAGCGCCGTTACCGGAAGCAGCATTTGATGCTTCGCACCGACCAAGCGCCTGGCCAGATGCGGCGCTATAAGGCCGACGAATCCGATGCCGCCGCTCACCGCGACGCAGGAGGCAGCCAATCCGACCGCCGCTGCCAGCAGCTTCAATTGCTCCCTTGTAACAGAGGCTCCCAGTCCGGTCGCCGTCGGCTCTCCAAGATTGAGAACGTTCATCACCTGCGCTTTGTACATCACGAAGGGCAGCAGCACAAGCATCCATGGGAGCAATGCCAGGACGAACTTCCAGCTCGAGCCCCAGATGCTGCCGGCTAGCCAGGTGGCAACAAACTGATATTTTTCCGGGCTTAAACGCAGCGTCAGCACGATCATAGCCGCACTGATGCCGGCCGCTACGGCGATTCCCGTCAACAGAAGGCCCGTCGGCTTAAAGCCCTGATTCTTCTTGTAAGCCAGTACGCATATCAATGCTGCGGTGCCGCCCGCTCCAATCAGGGCGAGTACCGGCAGCAGAAAGACCGGAGCCGCCGCCGTGCTCGGAAAAAATGAAATGAACAGCATAACCATTAATCCGGCTCCCGCATTGATCCCCAAAATGCCGGGGTCCGCCAGCTCATTACGGGAAATGCCCTGCATAACGCAGCCGGATATCGCCAACCCGGCACCAATCAGAAGCGAAATTACGATCCGCGGCAAGCGGAATTCGAACAGCACCAGCTCCTGTTTGTCCGTCCCGCCGCCAAACAAGGTTTTTATGACTTCAAGCGGCGATAAGCGAATGACCCCCGTGTTCATGCTAATGAGGAACACCAGTATGATTAGTGCGCCCAGGATAGACAGCGTCATGATCTTGCGCTTCCTGCCTTTACGCTCGTGCATGGTATTGGTAACGGCATCCATCTACAGCTCCCTCCTTTCTTTGCGTGCCAAGTAAAGGAAGAAGGGCACACCGATCAGTGCGATGATCGAGCCCACAGGCGTCTCGTATGGGGGATTCACCATTCTTGCCGCCAGGTCGGCTATGACGACCAGCAAGCTTCCCAGTACGGCCGAGCAGGGAATGATGAGCCGGTAGTCGACGCCGACAAGCTTCCGGGTAAGGTGCGGAATCATCAGACCGACGAAGCCTACCGCACCGACAACCGAGACGGCAGCCCCCGCCAGCACCAGCACGATTACCGTTCCGCCCAGCTTGACAAGTCCCGTTCGCTGACCGAGTCCCTTGGCGATATCGTCGCCGAGGCTGAGCATGGTAATGGAACGCGACAATGCTATAGCGCCCAATATAGCAGCAGCTATCCAAGGCAGCATAATTTTCAAATGAACCCACTTAATCCCGGCCGTACCGCCGGCATACCAGAACGCCATGTCCTGTCCGACCTGAAAATACAATGCGATGCCTTCGCTCAGCGCACTTAGCAGAGCGCTCAGCGCCGCACCCGCCAGAACGAGGCGAACCGGTGTAAGACCGCCTTTTGCCATGGAACTGACTCCGTACACGAGCACGGCACCCAGGCCAGCCCCCAGGAACGAGAACAGAATCAGGTACATATACGGCAATCCCGGAAAAAATGCAAAGCAGATCGCAATAACAAATCCCGCTCCCGCATTTAATCCGAGCAGACCCGAATCAGCGAGCGGATTTCGGGTCATCCCCTGCATAATCGCACCCGATACGGCAAAGCAGGCTCCCACCATCGCTCCGCCGAGGACCCTCGGCAGCCGAAGCTCCTGAATAATCTGATGCTCCGTCACATCGGGATTAAAGAAGAACACCGCTTCCCATACATTTCGCAGATCAATGTCGGCAGCGCCGAGCGATATGGATAAAGCTATGCCAAGCACCAATGCTGCCACGCCCCCGGTAAGAATCAGGGTCGCAGCCCATGGGCGTCCTTTGATATTGGCGCGGGTCTTTTCATCCGTAAAACTTGGATTGGACGTGTTTGATGACATCATTTTCCCCTCAATTTTGTGATATTGATTATCATTATCATTGGTAACTATAAAATAGACCCCTTTCTTCGTCCATGGACAATTCGAATTTCTTTTTGAAAAAAAGTCCATGTCCAAGTCAAGCACTTTTTTCCAGCCTCATTTCGCAGTCATCTGGCTTAACTGTTCCATTAGACCTCAATTTCGATGTCTGTTGACATGTAAGCAGACAGTCCATTACAATAAATTCTAATTGAATGAGGCGATGGAGTTCGCCATAACCGCTTCCATAGCTAATGACTCCTACCAGAGGTCGCTTTCCTGGTAGGAGTCTGTTTGTGTATGGAGGGATTAGCGGCGAATCTATAGAAACGGGTGAGCTTGCATGATGAAAAAGTGGTTTGAAGGCGCCGAGAAATGGTCATTGGCCTTGTTGTCCGGTTACTTCGTCAAATGGGTCGTTCTGGGAGGCTTCGTGGGGTTGATGACGGGCAGTGCCTCTGCCTTCTTTCTCTACAGTCTGGACTACGTGACCTCCCTACGCATGGGAAATCCATGGCTGTTATACCTCCTTCCCTTGGGAGGCGCTGCAGTCAGCTTCCTTTATTACAAGTTCGGCAAGAGCAGTGCCAAGGGAAATAATCTCATTCTGGAACAAATTCATGACGGAACCGAAACCATTCCATTGAGAATGGCGCCGTTAGTGCTGATTGGCACGTTAATTACCCATCTATTCGGGGGGTCAGCAGGCCGGGAAGGCACTGCCGTTCAAATGGGGGGAAGCCTGTCGGAGTGGTTCGGCAAGCTTATCCGCGTAACGCCGGCGGATCGAAAAATACTGCTGATCTGCGGAATCAGCGGCGGTTTCGGATCGATCTTCGGCACGCCGCTGGCCGGCACGCTGTTCGGTCTTGAAGTGCTTGCCATCGGGCTGGTCTCGCATCAGGCTCTCCTGCCAGCATTCGCTGCAAGTATGGTCGGAAACCTGACCGCTACCTCTATATGGGGCGTCAGCCATTTGCATTATCCGATCGGAGATATTCCGGCAATGGGTTTTATGGTGATCATCAAGGTCGTCTTGGCCTCATTGTTATTCGGTCTGACAAGCCGGCTGTTCAGTGAGCTAACCCATTCGCTCAAGCGATGGTACGGTTATGTTTTTCACAATCCGATGTTCAAAAGCGCGGCAGGAGGCGTCATCATCATTGGGCTGGTCTACCTGCTCGGAACCCGCGATTATCTGGGGCTGGGCATTCCGCTGATTGAAGCGGCCTTCGCTGGCGAAGTTTCGCCTTTTGCTTTTCTGGGCAAAATTCTCTTTACCTCGCTGACGCTTGGAGCCGGGTTCCAGGGAGGCGAAGTCACCCCGTTGTTTGCCATCGGGGCAACACTGGGCAGCGCATTGTCGGGGTGGATCGGATTGCATGCCCCTTTCCTGGCTGCTTTAGGCTTCATCGCGGTATTCTGCGGAGCGACAAACACCCCGATTGCTTGCTTTATCATGGGAATCGAGCTGTTCGGCGGGGAAGGCGCGGTGTATATGTTTATGGCCTGCGTCATCAGTTACCTCTTTTCCGGTCACTCCGGCATATACACATCGCAGCTTATAGGCACTTCCAAACACCCGCGGCTCTCGTACCCGCCGGGCACGACCCTTGCCGGATCGAAGGCGTTAAACAAACGGAAGGACAACAAAAAGACGTCCGAGTAATCGGACGTCTTTTGCTTTACACCGAGCTTTTACGAATCGAGCGGTAACTGACGAGTGCGAGGATAACCGAGATGGGAAAGAGCCACAGGGACAATTCAAAGGCAGTATGTTTGACAACCCAGTCAATCACTTGCCTCCACCAGCCATAATGGGTGACCAGAACGCTGGCCCCCGACAATAGAATGAAATAGGCCGCCATCATGACAAAGGTCTTAATGCCGCGATGACGAAGATAGAACACGCCGATTCCTATCCCGATAAAGGCAAATGTAAGAAGCAATATGAAATAAATGATGAATTGTTCGAATAACGTGCCGTCATTCAAATACGGCAGTTTGAAAAACGATAACCGGTCTCCCCAAGAACTCGTTAAGCTTTCTATTTCGGCTAATGCCAATAATATAACCGACGTTAGGACGCTGTACGCTACCACCATCAGAACAGAACCCAGATAGAAGTCCGTTCTTCGAATGCTGAATCCGAGGGAGAAGGGAAACAGCTGCAGCACCGATACCAGAGCCGCGATAAACACATAGATAAAGATCGTTGCCAAACCCCCGGCATAGATCGCTTCACCATTAACCAATACGCTAATAATGTAGTTGACCAGAAAGCTGAATGCCGTGATGGCCCAGGGCAAATAAAACCAGGATAGTTTCTGTCTCGAATAAATATGGATTACGCCAGGAATTCCGTTCATGGTTGGATCCCCACCTTTTCGTGCTTAGTTAAATATACGATCAATTGTTGAAGGGACACCGGGGTTGTTTCCAAGCCCAATTCCTCCGCCTCTTTTTGCAGCTTCGATGTCGCGCTTCCCATCAACGTGACGGACAACATGGAAGCGAACGATTCCCGATGTATCACTTCATGCCCTTGGATAAACGATTCAACCGTTCCGGAAGGACCGACGATCTTAAACGCACGTCCGCGCAAGTCATCCGTAGCAGCGTCAAGCAAGATTCGGCCGGAATCAATGACGATAATATGCTCCAGCAATCTGCTGACTTCATCGATCAAATGCGTGGACAGAATAATCGTGCGCGGATGATTCGTGTAATCCTCGATCAGATGATCATAGAACAGCTCTCTGGCCACGGCGTCCAGCCCAAGATAAGGTTCATCAAAGATCGTTACGGGCGCGCGGCTGGCAAGTCCGACGATGATGCCTACCGATGAGAGCATGCCGCGGGACAATCTCTTTACGAGTCGTTTCATAGGCAGCCGGAATACCTCGATCAGTTTGTTCGCATATGCCGCATCCCAATTCGGATAAACGTTAGCTGCAATTCCCATAACGTCCTTGACCGTAAAAATATCCGGATATTTCTGGCCTTCCTTAATGAAGCATACCTGCCGGATCACCTTATGATTTTCGTATGGATGCTCTCCGAATACGCGAATCTCCCCATGGCTCGGAAACAGCTGCGCCGTTATCATCTGCATGATGGTCGTTTTGCCCGCCCCGTTCCGGCCCAGCAATCCATAGATCTTGTTCGCCTCGATAGTAAAGCTTACATTATCGACAGCCGTCGCATCCTTGTATGCCTTGCTCAAATTCTTAACCTCGATCACGGTTTGGCTCATCAGTCTTGCTCCCCTCTGCGAATCATTTCCGACAATTGATCTTTGGTAATCCCAAGTTTGGCCGCTTCCTTAACCATGGCGACCACGTACTGTTCATAAAACTCCGTCTTGCGCTTCTCCATCAGCAGTTCACGAGCTCCAGAAGCTACAAACATGCCAATCCCCCGTTTCTTGTACAAAATTCCTTGATCGACCAGCAGATTAACCCCTTTGGCAGCTGTAGCCGGATTGATCTGGTAAAAGGCTGCAAACTGATTCGTTGATGGAACCTGCGTTTCCTCAGGCAGTCGTGCTTCGATGATGTCGTCTTCAATTTTGTCGGCAATTTGCATGAATATCGGTCTGCTGTCATCAATCTGAAATGCCATTTACCTCACCAACTTTCGTTTATAACCTCATTGCATAATTGGTTAGTTACTCATGTAATTAACCATATAAGAAACGAACTCCTTTGTCAATGGGTGATCGGAATATTTTTACAATGCCTTGCCGGAAACATAGACTTTTGTCCTAAACAAATAGTCCATGTAAGCCGATAAAATATAGGCACTAATACTACGCCCAATACAGATAAAGACACAAAGGAGCTTGAGAGGAAACATGAAAAGAATCATTGCAATCGTTGTACTGGCCATGCTGACGGTCATAACGCCGCTTTATGCCGCATCCGCCCCCAAAGATTTGGCCTACGTGGACAAGAACAGCCAGTCCTTCATCTCGGTCGGGGTACTCAAGACCTATGATGGTGTAAAGGTAGCTTATACAGCTGCTGAGAAGAAACTCAACATCACACGAGATGATACAGCGCTCACGCTATACCTGGGTAGTCGGAATGCTTATGTTAACGGCAAAAAAGTGCAGGCAAAAGCAGCGCCGTTCTCCGAGAACGGCTCCACATATGTTCCGCTGCAATTTGTCAGCCAACATCTTGGCCTTAAGCTGTCCTGGAGCAATAACAGATCCACCTTGAACATTACGGACGGCGGCGTATCAAACACCCTCCCCGTCCTTTCGGGGAACATGATGACCCGTTCATCCAAGGCCGTGACGTCGGCCAAAAAAACATTTAAAGTGGGAGCACGTTCCTTCAGCGCACAGGTCGTCACCGTTTCGCTGCTCCATCCGAAGGTGGAGCTGGACGTTGTTTTGGCAGGCAATAAAGCAGGCAAAGTCGAAGACTTGCGGAGCATAGCAAAGCGCAGCAACGCCGTGGTTGCCATCAACGGGACGTTCTTTGACGCCTATACCTCGGGAGCGTACAAAGCTCCGTACGGTTATTTGGTCAGCAAAGGCAATATCTTTCACAAGGCCTCGGGAGATAACCGAACGATTTTCACCTATGACAGCAACAATCTGGCGACGATGATGCCGGGACTCGACTTCAAATCCGTATATGAAACAGGCCGTATGGAAGGAGCACTTCAAGCGGGTCCGCGTCTATTGACCAATGGCAAGGTGACGCTGGACGTCAAGAAGGAAGGATTCAAGGATCCGAAGATACTGACGGGCGGCGGGGCGCGAAGCGCGCTTGGCATCACGAAGGACCACAAGCTGATTTTGTTGACGACAGGCGGCGCTACCATTCCCCAACTGGCGGAAATCATGAAGCAGGCAGGTGCCTACCAAGCGATGAATCTAGATGGCGGGGCTTCCAGCGGATTGTATTATAACGGCTCTTACTTAACGACGCCGGGCCGTCAGATCAGCAATGCCATCGTCGTAAAATATAAATAATGACCCCTCTCCTCTGGCTAACCGGATCTTCCGCCGGCCGCCAGAGGAGTTTTATTTTATGAGCAGCACTACCTCCGTCTCAAACCGCATATGCTGATCAAAGAAATGTTTCACTATGAGGACCAATTGTGTAAATATATAGCAAACTGTCTATAGGGAGCATGGGAAGTTCGTGGTTGATTCAGCGGGGGGTGAATTCCATTACATCGTCAATAGCGGTTATTCGGACGAGAGTCAGGGACACCATGGAGCGGATATACGGGGTCTTGAGGGAATGGATCGGAAAATATCCTATCCTTTCCAAGGTATATCACTTGTTTTCCTGGATTTCCTTGGCGGTGCTCATTGTAAGTCTGGTTCTGATCGAAGAATCGCGTACCATGCTTGTTCAGTATTTGTGGTCCTTCTACGTGCTGCTTCAATTTTGGCTGTTATGCCGAAGCAAAACGGTCGCCTGGAAGCAGGTCAGCTTGTTTGTTCTCTCGGGCGTTCTCTTGGTCATTCCCTTGACCAACGGAACCATGCAGGGACTGCATATGATATTCGGGGGACGTACGACCGACACATGGTCATTTGCCGTCATGACCCCCATCATAGAAGAAATTTACAAGCTGCTGCCGCTGGCAGTATATTTGTTTTTTTCAAGAAGAGCCACTTCATTGAGCCTAGGCGATTACGTGTTATTGGGCGCTGCTCCCGGCATTGGCTTTCAATTTATGGAGGAGCTGTCTAGGCGCCTGGTCCAAAGCAATTACGGAGTTTCTTTTCTTGGCGGCAAAACGCTGCATTGGGAGTTCTTCGATTGGTTTCCCGGCTACTTCGAGGAAAGCTTTATTCCTACCATGATGAATGTTACGCATCCCGTACATAGTGCCATGATCGCGCTCGGCATCGGCATCGCTTTTCGGTTCTCCAAACGCCTCACCCGATGGGCCTATGCTTTTCCGGCGATCCTGCTGCTCTGGGCTATCCTGAATCATGCGGCCTGGAATGGTCAGAATCGGCTGCCGGATTGGATACTTACCCTTCATGAGTGGACCGGGGAGGGCTACCGAACCGAAGGATTCTTCCTGACTCTGCTTGTTCTCGGCTTGTTCATCGACTACTGGGACCTGCATCGAATACGCGACCGTCTGCCTGTGCTTAAGGGGGAACCCCTCATCAATCCGTTAACGGAGCTTTGGCAGATGACGCGGGCTTTGTTTACGGACCGGAAACGCCTGGGCTACTTGCTCGGTTTCTACCGCCAGCGGCGCGAGCTCGGATACTCTCTGCTGTACGGCAATCTTGAAGCCGCGGGCCAACGTGATCAGGTTCAGGACAATGTAAGAAAGTATTCTGCCGTTCTGGGAGTCATCGGACTCCTCATGCTAGCTGCCGGGATCCTATCCGGCGTTGGTGATTTCATGACGGCTGCGGACTCCTCCTGCTTTGCGTGCCTGTTCGACTCCCTCCAGAATTGGTGGGATCGGCTTAGCGGCTGGGAACAAGCGGGAATCATACTAGGCGCCTTTGCCCTGTCCCTGCTGTTTGTCAGCTTCTGGCCGGCACTCGGCATCGCCATGACAGGTGCCGGCATTGCCGCCGGGGGACACGAAATCGCGGGATACATCCGCGATCCGAAGAAGCTGCTTTCTCCTCAGAATGCGGCCGCTGCCGTGTTAGCCGTGATCCTCAGCCGGATCCCGGTCGGCAAAGGCCTCTCGTGGCTGTCCAATAAACTGGGCCCGCGGGCAAGAAGATGGTTGGATTCGCTCACCGAAAAATTCGGCTCGAAGACGCGCGATGAGCCGGATCGGCCCCATGAACAACCGGGAGAGAATCCGCGGAAGCCTGACGATGACCATGAGAATAATAAGCCGGACGAAGACAAACCGAATCAAGATAAACCGGATAACGAAAAGCCCGATGAGGATAAGCCGAGTGACAAACCCGATAACGAAAAGACGGACGAATCAAACGACACCCCCCAAGAGGCACCGAGATATTCCGGTGAGCTGCAGAAGGTCAACAAGCCGGACGCAGCCGCCGATGCGCTGGCGGAGCGCCTTGGCGGAGAATCAAGGATGAAGTTTGATTCCGATCCCATCGGCCGTGAATTCGACGCGATTAGCGATGAATACGTCGCCCAGACCAAGCCTGCCCTTCAGCAGGTGAACAAAAAGGTACGCGATCAAATGAAAGCGACCTTCGAAGCTGCCGAGCAAACCGGCAGAAAGGTCTATTATCATTTTGAAGGGGAGCCTGCCCAATCGGTTATTGACAAACTGCATGAATACAGCCAAAGATATGGAATAGAAGTCCACATCGATACCGATCCATTATAACGACAAGGAGTGAGCATTCATGTATGAATTTCACGGCTGGGCTACCATTCAAGAGAGTCCTGCGGAAGCGGATGCCGGGCAGCTCGATATGATCATTCAGAAAATACAGCTTAAAATTACCGAATTCGCATGGGGCAGCGGCTTGTTATCCTTAAATGCGGCCAACGGCTCATATTATCTTCATGTCGGCGGGTTTACCAACCGCAAGGGAGCCGAAGCTGCCGAGATTGTAGCGTTGTACCAATTGATTGGCGAAATCGCTCCCGGTTCATACGGTTTGCTGTACACCCGGGACGATGAGAACTTGGAAGGCTACGATAACGAGTTCCGGGTTCAAGTGCTGGCACGCGGACAATTACAGGAGCAGCGCGACGCGTTCCTCTCTCCTTGCGTGCCGGTGATCGAAGATGAAGTCGACTAACGACGATATCCGCATGGTCCTTTCTACGAATCTATACGTACCGTTGTCTTAAAAAAATCCCGCATCCCTTCATGCCATGTTTCCATGGAAGACGGGGTGCGGGATTTATGGTTTATTTGAATATGGCCTGGTTCGTAGTAACATTTGGTGAACGAGCTTTCAAAAAGGCTTAAGCACGTCCATTCAATTCATCGATCGTTGCTTGAACGATGATTCGCAGGCCGTTCAGCATCGTTTCATGCGATAGGGTCGGCAGGGACGGCTTCTCCACGGCCATCTCCGTCGAAGCCGGAAAATGCACGAAGCCGGCAATAGCAGACCGTTGCTCGCGCCGGATTTCATTCAGAATCGCATACATCGTATCGTTGCAAATATACGTTCCGGCTGTATTGGATACCGATGCCGGTATCCCTGCTTCCTTCAGCCGGTCGACCATCAAACGGATCGGAAGGGTTGAGAATAATCCGTCCGGTCCGTCAACGTCTATAGGCTCGTCTTGGGGCCGTGCACCCCGGTTATCCGTCATCGTCGATTCCGACGGTATGTCCTTGATGTTAATGGCGATCCGTTCCGGCGTAATGGCGGTCCGGCCCCCCGCCACACCGCAAGCGATGACCGCATCGGGTTCGCATGCCTTCATCTCCTGCAGCAGAATGTCCGCGCATTCGTCGTAATGCACGGGAAGAAGCAGCGTCCGGATCTCGGCGCCAGGAAAGACCTCTTGCCGGATCTCTTCAACCAGTCTCTCCGTAGGATTGACGGAACTCCCGCCAAAGGGCTCAAAGCCTGAAATTAATATTTTTAGCATATGGCATATCTCCTGTAATCGTTATGTAAGCTGCCTGGGTCATACGTAAATATTTTACTGATCATTACGATTGGATGGCTTGTACCTTGACGCCCTCGCCTTCAAGCCGGGATCGCAAGGTGGTGGCGAATAACGATGCGTGCGCACCGTCTCCATGTATGCAAACGGTGTCCGCTGTTATCGGGATCAGCTTGCCGGTCAAGGATACCACCATGTTTTCCTTGACCATCCTCACCACCTGCGCGACGGAAGCTTCGGGATCGGTGATGACGGCATCCGGCCGATTCCTCGGCGTGAGGGAGCCGTCGTCCTGGTACGTGCGATCCGCAAACACTTCACTGGCCGTTCGAAGCCCTGCTGCTTTCCCTGCCGCGATCAGCTCGCTGCCTGCCAATCCAAACAGAATGAGGGTCGGATCGATTTGTTTGATGGCGGAGGCAATCGCGTCTGCCAGAGACCTGGAGGCTGCAGCCATATTATAAAGGGCTCCGTGCGGCTTTACATGCTGAAGCCCGGCCCCTTCCTGTACCGCAAAAGCCATCAAGGCCCCCACCTGATAGGTGACCATGTCATAAGCCTCAACGGGCGTAATGTCCATCCTTCTTCTTCCGAAACCGGCCAAATCGGGCAAGCCCGGATGCGCGCCGATGGCGGCGCCGCTCTCGACCGCCAGACGCACCGTTGCCCGCATGACGGCCGGATCGCCTGCATGGAACCCGCAAGCGATGTTAGCCGAGGTGATGCTTCGAAGCAGCTCCTTATCGTTGCCCAGCTTGTAAGCTCCGTAGCTCTCTCCCATATCGCAGTTCAGGTCCACTCGAACCATGACGAAATCACCACTCCTTTAATTTCTGCCTGATCATCGCTTCCATCATTCGAAGCTCCCGAGCGCGGGCCGCGTATAGCCGTTCCGCTTCCGCCAAGGAAATTTCCGCAAATCGGATGCTGCCGCCTGGCGGCAGCTGGGCAATCAGCGGAATATCGACCGAAGCCACTTGCGCGATTTTGGGATAGCCGCCAAGCGTCTGCCGATCCGCCATCAGAATAATCGGCTGGCCATCGGAGGGAACCTGTACCGTTCCCAGAGCAACCGGCTCGGATATGTATTCCTTTGCTTGCCTTAACGTCAGCGGCGGACCGGTCAATCGGTAGCCCATCCGATCCGATTGCGGAGTGACGGTGAACCGTTCCCGGAACAACGCTTGCTTGCTGTCGTCGTCAAAAGCATCGAATTGACGCCCGTTCAGCACGCGTACCACCGCATCTTGCCCGGTGAAGTCATACCCTGAAGCAGAAACGGACCATTTCGCGGTGAGAAAGCCGCCGTAATCGTCAACATGAAGGTTTCGTTCAGACGAATCCACCGGAAGCTGGGAAGCATGGGCATGCAGCGTATCCCCTTGCTTGAGCGCTCTTCCCTCATATCCGCCGATTCCTGCCCTTAAATACGTGCTGAGGCTGCCCATGACCGGCGGGACATCAAATCCGCCGGATACGGACATATAAGCGCGGCACCCCGCTGCCGGCTGTTGAAAGCTCAGCACACGGCCCGATTTGACCAGCACCGGGCGCCACATGGGCACCTTTACGCCATCGATTAGCGGCGATAAATCCCCGCCTGTAATGGCAATCCAACGATCGTCGTGAAATTCAACGGCCAATCCTGACCATGTGATCTCCAGAACGGCGTGTTCACCCTCATTGCCGACAAGTCGGTTGGCAAGCCGATAGGCATAGCCGTCCATGGCTCCAGCCGCGATGATACCGTATCTGCCGTAACCCCGTCTCCCTGTATCCTGAAGAGTCGCCAGCAGACCCGGCTTGATGACGGTCATGCTCATAGGCTCACTTCCCTTAACCGTTCGTATTCCTCGGCTTGAATCGGCCGGAACCGGATATATTGCCCGCTCTTCAACAGCGTTGGCGGCTCGGCACCGGGACGGAACAATGCGAGCGGCGTCCGGCCGATAATCTGCCAGCCGCCCGGCGTTTCAATGGGATAGATGCCGGTTTGCGTCCCGGCGATTCCAACGGAACCGGCCGGTATTCGCAGCCTGGGCGTCTTTCTCCTCTCCGTTGCGATTTGCTCCGGGATTCCTCCGACATACGGAAACCCGGGGGCGAAACCGATGGCGTAGATCAAGTAATCCTGCCCGGAATGAATCTTGACGACATCCATGGGCGACAGATGATTCTTCCGGGCCACCTCTTCCAAATCCGGCCCATATTCGCCTCCGTAACAAACCGGAATATCTGCAACCTCGTAAGGCCTCAGGTTCTCGTCCGCCGTGTTCGCCTCCATCCGCTGTTCCAGCATCGAGCATACATATGCATATACCGTATCGAATCCGTCAGGCTTTTCGATCTTATGAAAATCGTAGTAAACCGCGATGCTCGTAAACGACGGGATACATTCGATCCAGCCCATAAATGGCTCCCGTTCCAATCGCCTCGTCATGTCTGTGACCTGACGATGCACCTTCTCGCTCACGAAGTCCGCAAATTGAATGAGGACGGCCGAATCCCCAAGGGGGTAGAGCGTATAGGACTTGCTCATCGTACATCCTCCGTTCTGTATGTACTGCCTGATATCCGTCTATCCCGAATGGGTTATCCCTATGATAGCAGAGAAACAGGCATTCGTTGAATACGAAATTCTATAATCATCGATGAACATGAGAAACGGGCAGCTCCGTGCCGAACATGCCGCCGAATCTATTGCTGCCCTTTTTGCATAAAATTTAGGCATCCTTGGCAAAATACAGAAGTCGTACTAGCATAAGGAGGTGCCACAATGAGCGAACAAAACCGCAACAGCAACGAACCGACAAAAGCGGAAGTCCAGACTACGAAATTGAACAAAATGCCGGTTCCAGGTGAATTTGACACCGAGTTCTCTGCCGAAGAAGCAGCCGAGGTGTTTGAACAGCAGCAGCCTAATGCGGGACAAAACACCGAAAACCAATCATAATAACATGCAGAAGACCTCACGTATGATCCGTTGTTTACGGGATCACGGTGAGGTCTTTTTAGTCGGTCATCTAACAAGCAAACCGAATTATGGTCTTAATGTGGTTTAAACCACGCCGCCTTGGATCAGCGTTTATATCCCTTTGGTGCCTAACCGCTTCGCGAGTTCCGCTAGATCCTGCCCTTTGAGGGCGCCCTCCACCAGCTGCGGAAGAAGCGCAGGAGTGCATGCGAAGCAAGGGGTGCCGTCCCGGGACAGCTGTTTGGCTACCTGCTCGTCATAGAAGGGTTTACCCTCGTCGGATAAAGCGAGAAGACACATCGTCTTGACCCCCGCTTCCCGCAATTCTCGCATGCGCCGGATCAGTCCGGCCTGATTGCCGCCTTCATACAGGTCTGAAATGATGATGAACAGCGTCTTTTTCGGTTCCTCGATAAACTGCTCGCAATAAGCGACCGATTTATGAATATCCGTCCCGCCGCCGAGCTGGATCCCGAACAGCATATCCACCGGGTCATGGGCACACTGTTCGGTCAGATCAACGACTTCCGTATCGAACACCACCACGCGGGTGTCCAGCGAAGGGATGCTGGCAAATATGGATCCTATAACCGAAGCCCAGATCACGGATTCCGCCATGGAACCGCTTTGGTCGATATCCACGATGACGGTCCATTCTTTGCTCCGTTTGGCTCTGTCAAAATAGTAAAAACGCTCCGGCACGATCTGTTTGCGGTCCGCATCATAGTTTTTCAGATTGCGCTGTATCGTCCGCTTCCAGTCGATCCCGCTGAGCGAAGGGAGCGGCGTATGCTGCCTGCGGTTCAATGCCCCGGTCACCGCCCGGCGGATATCCTCGTGAAGGCGCTGAACCAGCTCATCCACAACCGCCTTCACCAACTGGCGTGCCGTGTCCTTCGTTTTCTCGGGGATTTTCCCCTTCAGGGACAGCAGCGTGCCGACCAGCTGTATATCCGGCTTGACCGTAGCCAGTACCTCGGGCTCAAAAAGCAGCTGCTTCCACCCTTTTCGTTCCATGGCATCATTCTGGATGATGGACACCACGTCTTCCGGAAAAAAGGAGCGGACGTCACCCAGCCACTGCGCGAGCCGAGGGGCCGACTTTCCCTGTCCGGCTCCCCGCTGTCCCGAGGGCGCGCCGCCTGCATCCGTCCCGCCGTCCGTATTATCGTATATTGCAGCAAGCGCGCGGTCCATGATGCGTTCTTCCTCCGACAGCTGAATGCTCCCGCCGGGGCTGAAGCCCGCTAGCTGAGGCTCTGCCGACTGGCCCAGAATGAGCCGCCATCGCGATACTTGGTTGGATTCTTGCATACTGCTCATAGCCTAAAAATCCTCAAAATCAAAATCATTCAATTCGTCCAGCATTTTTGCTTCTTCCTCCTTCAAGTCACCGGTCAAAATCTCGGCAGCCTGCTCTGCGTTCACGCCCCAAAGTTCGCCAAGCAGCTCGGCTATCATCGTCTTTTCCTTTGGCGAGAAGCTGCTGAACGCCCTGCGCAGAAAGACAAGGGCGCGCGCGAACTCCTCATCGTCCAGGGACAGGATGTATTCATTCAGCTGCTCCCACAAACTTAACCGTGATAGCAGGGCATAACGGTTCCGCATCGATAAACCCTCGAACCATCCCGCCCCCAAATCGGCCGGAATGCCGGGGGAGAGTCTGCGCGAAACTTCTTCGGCGCACTGCTGCGGGGAAATCGCGTTCCGCTCCATTAAGACCGCGCATGCATACCCCGACAGCCGTGCATTGAGGTCATCCCTTTCCGACAAATGCCGAAGCTCTTGCAGCCAAAGCTCCTCGTCTACCTGCTCGGCATGCTCCATCGCAACGCTGTTCAGCTCATTCATAGCGGTGATCATCGAGCCGGACACCTCATCGCTGCACTGGCTGCCATCAAGCAGGAACAAGCAAGCGCGCATAAACAGCTGCTGAAGCAGCGGCACTAACGGCTCCGTATCCATTCGCCGGACCCCGCCATAACGGATCATCACGGATAACGACCGGGAAGCGGCCGCGATCTGTACGACATCACGGCTGTCCACAGCCAGCTTCTGCAGGGTCTGCCTGCCTGCTTCCATCTGGTGAATCATCCCGCACTCATAGGCGATTCGGATAAGCGAAGAGGCTTCGGCAATCGAGCTGCAGTCCGCCAGCTTCTGTTGGAGCATATAAGCGGCAGCTACTTCTACCGTCTCTCCCAGCAGCGTGGACTCCACGACCTGGATTTCAACCTCGGGCGTCCATTTCACAACCCAGTGCTCCGCCCACGCCGCCTGCTCCTGCCCGCTCGGTCTCGCGCTGACGAAGTCAATCCCCAGCAGCTTCAAGCGGTGAAACAAGAAGGAACGGTTCAAATCCAGATAGGCGGACTCTTTCGAAGCAACCCTCCGGTTTTCGCGCAAATCCAGAATTACATCGTTGGCCACAACCGATTTATATTTCTCCAGCTTCAACCTTTTGAGCTGGCGGTTCAGGTCGTCCTGGATCGGCGTCTGGCTGACGCCTTCGGCCAGCTCGCCGATCGCCGTGCCGATATCCGTTCGGGCAAGCTCCTCTGCCACGACGGCAAGCTCACCGCGCCCAAACAGCGTCTGGGCCGCATCCCGCAAATCCCGCAAGGTGGGAATACCGCCCCCATGGAGCGCGGCGAGCGACTCCGCCAGCCGGACGGCTTCGATCACTTCTGCCGTTGACCGGTGGGTCCCTTTCTTTCTCATCGAGCCTGCCACCAAGGATAAATACTGGTGCGGCAATTCCGTTAACGCGCCCTTCAGCATCCGTTCCCACATCATTTCAAAATAATGGGGAGCCGCATTACCGGCGCCATAGCCGGAAATAGACGACAGTTTATAGTAAGAGTATGGCATCAGGGTCAGTTTGGTTGCCCGGGAAGGCAGCTGAGTTAATTCCTCGTCGCTCATCGGGTTTGACAAATCGCTAAGGGCAGGGGCATGGTATGCCCCGCAGACGACGACAATGCGTTCGGGCTCATGCCCCGCCGCAATCGCTTCAACAATCTGACGGCGCATGTAAGACTCCCGGACGGCATTGTAGGCGTACTCCACTGCATCCGCAAGCCGTTCTCTCTCCTCCGAAAGCTCTCGCATCTGCCCGGAAAAAGCCGTTATGGATTGCCGGTAAGACCCCGCGTTTAAATTATGTTCATAACTCCGCTCCCAGTACATATCGTAATCGTATTCGCCAGCAAGCTCGGCAATCCGCTCATATACGGATGTTCCGGCCGGCAGGCTATCATCCGACGGCTCTGCTGCACCTGAAACGCTTTCCGGCTTCTCGTCTTCGGACTCCTCCCCGCCAGAACCGCCTACCGGGCTGCGGCGGAGCTCCTGAAGGCATACGGCAGAGGACGACGGCAGATCGATAAATGCGGCATAGGCTCCATGCTTCTGCGCCCATTTCATCGCCTGATATTCCGGAGAATATACCGCATAAGGCCAAAGTACGGTTTGTACCGGCACTTCTTCGGTAAATGCCAATATGGCAACCGGCGGTTTTGTCGTAGCATGGGCCAGATGCCGGATTTCCCCGCTTGCATCAGACGGTCCTTCAATGAGGACGGCGGTGGGATCAATCTCATCCAGAAAGTCTAATAGATGCTTCGCACCGGCGGGTGACAAGTGCCGAACGCCAAACACATGGATGCCGGCGGCATTCACTTGTTTATCTCCTTACATGCTTGATATAAGCCCCGCCACTCGGCACCGCGCTTTTTCATCACGTTGTCGAGATATTCCTTCCACACGAGCCGGTCCTTATCATCATCCTTCACGATCGCGCCTTGGAGTCCTGCTGCCAAATCCTCGTCGGTGAGCTCCCCGCTGCCAAAGCTGGCTGCCAGCGCCATGCTGTTGGTCAGGAGCGAAATCGCTTCAGCGGTCGAGATTACCCCGGCAGGAGACTTCACCTTTTCCTTTTTATCCAGGGTCATGCCGCTGCGCAGCTCCCGAAAGATGGTAACTACCTTAAGCAGTGCTTCATCTGCAGGAGCAGCAGCCTGAAGATCGTAAGAGGAAGCAATCTCCGACACCCGTTTCTTCACGATTTCGATTTCGGTTTCCAGATCCGCAGGAGCCGGAAGCACGATGATGTTGAAACGGCGCTTCAGCGCGGTCGACATCTCATTGACCCCGCGGTCTCTTGTATTCGCTGTAGCGATAATCGAGAAGCCTTTTCGGGCATTCATTTCTTTTCCGAGTTCAGGCACCGATATCGTCTTTTCGGACAAAATGGAGATGAGGGCATCCTGTACCTCCGAGGCGCAGCGGGAAATCTCTTCGAACCGGGCGATCCCGCCCGCTTCCATCGCCCTCATGATCGGGCTCTGCACCAGCGCTTCGGGGGTAGGGCCTTGGGCAAGCAGCATGGCGTAGTTCCAGGAATACCGAACGTGTTCTTCGCTCGTTCCAGCCGTGCCCTGTACGACCAATCCGGAATTTCCATAGATTGCTGCCGCCAGATTTTCGGACAGCCAGGATTTGGCCGTGCCCGGTTCCCCGATCAATAACAGGGCGCGGTCGGTTACCAGGGTAGCGACCGCCATCTCGATCAGACGTTGGTTTCCGATATATTTAGGCGTGATTTCCGTCTTGCCGGCCTTGCCGCCAACGATGAATTTAAGTACGGATTGAGGGGACATCTGCCATCCGGCAGGAATTTTCCCGGTATCCTCCTTGCGCAGCGCTTCCAGCTCATGACGAAACAGTATTTCCGCGGGCTGACGCATGATATCTTCCAATTGCTCTTGACCTGCTCCCATGGGTTCCACTCCTTAATATTTATTGTTCTTTCATCTGGCGAAGGATATATCGAAGCTGATCCTCGGCGTTGTCCTTGTAGTTGCCCAGCACCGCATGGACGCGGTCATGATAATCTGCAGGCAACCGGCACAGCTGCGAGAATATAAAAGGCTCGATCATGTAGCAGTCCTGATTGCGCTTATCCTCAAGAGCGGCCACAACAGCTTCATACAGCTCTTCATCCTTTATGCCGGTACGAACAAGACCCATAATAATCAGATTGGCAAACCGGTTGCGGAATTCCGGCGAATTCTGCAGCTTTGCCAGCAAATACGATTCGGCGCCCCGATGTCCCCGGCGGGCGAACGCGCTGACCAGCGCCAGCTCATCCTGCTCGATCAACAGCTCCAGCCATCTGTCATCCCAGCACGCCAGCAGCTGCTCTTGCGGGAGCATCTCCACGTAATACGTGTAGCTCTCCTTGCCCGCAAACGGCATTACTTCCTCATAAGGCTTATACTGCCTGCGGATTACCAGATCAGATAGGGTATCCAATAGCTTTTTCCGCTCTTTGGCCGCGTTGCTGAGCGGGGACGAGGCGAAGCCTTGTAACAGAACGTCCTTGTATTGTTCATATACGCGTTCAGGCGGGAGCACGCGCGTTGCTTTTTGGAATACCTCGCGGACATAAGAGCCGTTGTGTCTATATTGCTCTATATCATGCTCCGCATTTTGGCGCAGCAGTTCCCTGGCTTCCCCGGAATCCACGCGATTCATGTAGATGACCGCTTCATTCATCAGATAGGTCCAGCCCAAAGACTTGATGTATAAGGCATACTGCTGAAGCACGTTCCGGTACAGCTCCTCGAGCTCCGGATTTTGTTTGTCGTGCAGGGCCCACAAACAGCGCTTCACCTTGATCCAGCTCTCCTCCAGCTTTTGCTTGTCGCCCAGGGATTCGGAAACCGATTGAAGCTCCGCCGACAAGTCTCGTACAAGCCAATCCGTCAACAGGGCGGAACGGCATCTGCCTAAGGCAGGATTCACCAGCTCTTTGTCTTTTCCTTGGGCGGCTTCATACAACCGCCCCACGGCTTGATCGGAACCGTTCTCGGCCAGCGCGCCGTACGCCGCTTCGCGGATGACCTTCTTCTTGCTCCTGCTCCATTCCATCAGATCCGCTTCAAACTCTTCGTGCCGCGCAAGCAGTTTAATCGCCATGCACCGCACCTCGTCGCTGCCGATCTCGGCCGCTTGGCGGATCAGCTCCAGCGCTTCCTTCCCGCCTGTTGCCGCCATCACCTTCAGCTTGCGTGATTCCGGCTTTCCGCCCGCCGGATTAAAGCTTTCCATCAGAAACGGAACGATTTCCGGGCCGTACGCCGGCAGTATCTCATTGGCCGCGAGCTCGCCAATCTCGACGTAAGGGTCATTCAACGCTTCGATTGCAAGGTATACCAGACGGAAATCCCGGAACACCTCTTCCTTCCACGCTTCTTCTATGATCTCGTAACGGCCGCTGCCCGTCGTGGTCAGGGCGGTCTGTACTGCTGAGAGCTTGCGGTATGATAGATGGGATGACAGCGAAACCGGATGATGGTCTACCGGAAACAGTTCTCCTTCGGGTGCTGTCGTTCCTTGCGTATGCAGCACGGAGCTCAGCAGCTGGTTTATATCCTGAAGCAGCTGTGCGGACTGGTTCTCCTTCCCGGAATCCGGTTCGATCAAGGCAAGGATCCCCTCGCCCAATCGTTTGAACACGGGAGCGCGTTCTCCCAGCTGTTGAAACTGCGGCAGCAGCCGCTTCAGGCGGAAATCGCCTGCCGCGAGCTCGCTGCCGGCGATATATAAACGCCTAACCTCTTGGTTAAGCTCCTGCAGTAATGCCGTACTCATGTTCGCTTTCCTCCTTCGTTAACCCTGCTTAGTACAATAGCCGGATGATTTCGTTCGTCGTAATGATGCTTAACGGCTGGGCCCAGAGACGGCCCGTCGCAAGGTTGTGCTCAAACATAACCAGCATGGATACGCCGCTCAGCTTCTCCTCCGGCAAATACCGCAGCATCGGCACGGTTGGTTCCATATACACATCGGCCAGCCCGATCGACTGTCCGGATTCATCCGTAATGGCATATTGCCCTTCCGCGTTCCGGCCGATCCCGGATACAAGCAGCAGCATGACGGGGTTGCTGTCGCTAAGCGGATTCTTGAGCTGGTTCTTCACCTTTTTAACGGCTTCAGCATAAGAACCCGCCGCATGGTTGCGAATCCACTCCAGATCCTCTTCCGTTACCGGACTTGAGGTCATTTCTTCAAAGCGAACACGCCGGTTCATATCTCCCGGGTAGCGATACAGTACAGGGACATGGGCTTTATCAAAGAAGCTGTCTTCTTCCCGCATCAGCTTGGCGGCTTTATAAGGACGGTACTGGATCGTCCGGTGAATTTCGCCGCTGTCCTTCTGGATCCAGTATCCGGTATCCACATGCTCCAGCCGCGCATCGTCGGCATAACTCAGAAATGAAAGCTGCACCAGCTCTGCTCCTTCGCTCACTAACCCATAGCTCTGCAGCTCGGTCAGCTGCCATGCATGCCCCAGCCATTCCTCTATCGTCGACTCGTGGTCCAGCCTCATATCCGGATCCTCAAGTTTTGTGGTCAGGTACTGTCTGCCCTTCTTGATCATTGCGTTCATGACGGCAAGCTGCCCCACCGCATATGTATAAGCTTTCTCCTGGTCTTCGGATGACAGAACCAGCGCCAGGCGGCGGAGCTCCGTCTGAGCACCCGATAAGTAATAATTGCCCATCTGCTTCACATGCTCCTGGATCCGCTTATGTTCTTTTTTGTCCAATGTCCCGAGTCCGTTCCGGATCAATGAGTGTATAAGCTTTTCCAGAACATCCAAGCCTTCCAACTGTGCATGGAGTTTCTTTTTTAACGCCGATTTGTTAACCTTCTTCGGTTTTGGTGCTGCTCCTTCGGCTGCTTCTTTGATCTTGCGCTCTTCCCGCTTCTCCGCCTTCTCCCGCTTGGCGGCCAAATCCTCCGGCACCTCGGCGGGGGTGAACGATGCTCCGCCTGCATACGCATAGAGCAGTCCAAGCACATGCTTGCACGGAAACTGCCGGCTCGGGCAGGTGCACCGCATGACCGGCTTCTCCGGCACCGCAAAATCGGCGGACGGCTGGTAATCGGAACTTCCGCTGCCGGCACAGGTGCCGAACAACACGGCTTGATCCTCGGAATGATGCAGCTTGAGGAAACGTCCTTTTTTTACTAGACCTTGCCCGTTCTTAATGGCCGCGCTATTCGGTGCCTGCGAATCGATCCATGTCTCTGTAATCTCAACCAAACTCATACCCTCCTAAATCAAATCGCTGCGTTCAAAAACAGCAATAATATCCATTACGTTTAATCATATCGAATCTTCGCCCTGCTCCCTACCCTTCTAAAGACCTATTTAAGAACACCCATTCCTATTCAATCCATCATCCTCATCCTAAAATGGAACATATTGTTATGCTATGCTGCCGTTAAAATAAAAAAGAGCCGGCTTAGCCGGTTCTTCGAAATTTGCTATCACCCAGGAGTAGACGAACACGCGCAATGCGGACTTAAAGATCGCCTGCGGCGTTCCCTTATCCCTTTTGTCTCCGATGCCGTTAGTCTTTTCGCGCTTGATACCGCCCTGTTCGAATCTCGAGAATATACGATTCAGGGTGGGGCATGCCGGACTTTAACACATCCTGCACGGCTTGTTCGATCGGATACGGCACACGGATGCATTGAATGTTTAACGGCGCGGGATCTTCGCTTCCATAAACTCCCTCCAGAATGACGTAAGACGCCTCGGGCATTTCAAGCGGATTGCCGACGCTGCCGGTATTAAACAGCGTTCTCCCGTCCAGATGCTGGTGATAGGCATTATGGATATCGCCGTAACCGGCGACGTCCGCGATTCTCGGGCTGCCGCACAGCGGGGAACTGTGAAACAAGGTAGCCAGCTTCTCCTGGTCGTCCCAGGGCTGGATCCGTTCGTACACGCTTCGCGGCGAAGCATGAAACAGCCGGACCCATTTACCGCTCATCATGAATTCTATGACATAAGGGAGGCCGGCAAGATATTGGAGCCTCTCGCTTCCGAGTCTATGCTGATGCCATAGCAGCGACGGATCATCGGTCTCATTGCCAATAAAGTCGTCCCAATTCCCCTTAATGACCTGCTGGCAATGGGTTCGTACCATATCCACCGCCACATCGCCGTGCGGGCCCTTGCCGATCAAGTCGCCCAGGCAATAGATGGTTTCGATTCCGCGGCGTTGGATATCCCTAAGAACCGCCTCCAGTGCAGGGATGTTTCCGTGTATGTCGGAGATTAATGCAAATTGCGCCATCAGCCGGCCTCCAAACTTTGTTTATTTCGGTTTGCTATGGTTATGGCGGTGTTGCTTTTCGTATATTCATCCTATGTCTCTTTTTAGCCAGGGATGAACCAGTTCAGCGATTCATGCCGTGCCCCAAAATCAGGTCTTTGGATTTACCAATCCAGCACTTCATTTTCCATACAATATTAACTTATAATGAAAATAGTTTGAAGCTATTCTAAAAGAAAGTCAAAGGAAGGAGGTTATGCCGTTCCATGCATTGCCGTCCGGAAGCGTTCGGGCACGCGATGCGTGTTTCAACTACATCGGCAGTACATAACGTGCATTGGAAGGAGGCAATTATACGCCGGAACGTGCCAAATCCTTATTTTGGATGTTTTAATTTTTAGTCTATTGTATTAAGGTAATCATATATTTTTACTCACGCAAGCTTGGTAACTGAATAAGATTTAAGCATCACCGACTTCACCACGTTAGGAGGCTGACGATAGTGAATACACGCAGGATGGTTAGCTTAGGGTTACTGATTCTTGTCTTGATCATCAGCGGTTGTACGGGAAATGCTTCAACCGAAAAAACGAAAACGCTTACACTTTGGTATTGGAACCGAAGCCTGGACGATGAGCTGATTAAGTCTGTTGAAAAGGAGTTTCCGGGTATCCGCATCGATGCGCAAAAAATCGGAGGCGACTTCAAATCGAAATTAAAAACAACGCTGGCCGCCGGCTCCGGAGGGCCGGACATCGTCGCTTTTAACGACTGGGTGGCGGAGCTGTTTACGAGTTCGGATCGCTTCTACGATCTGTATGAGCTTGGCGCCAAAGAAATCGAACCGGATTTCCTGGATTGGAAATGGAAGCTCGGCGTTACTCCGGAAGGCGCCATGATCGCCCTGCCGATCGATACGGGGCCAACGGCTTTATACTACAGAGCGGATTTGTTCGAGGAAGCCGGACTTCCGACCGAACCGGAAGATGTCCACGAGCAGCTCGGCACCTGGGATCAATATTTCGAGGCCGGACAGAAGCTGCAGGAGCATTTTGATCAAAAAGTGAAAATGCTTGATAACATCACGAACATTTATACCCAAATCAATGCCCAATCCGATCGCATCTATTTTGCCGAGGATGGAACGTTCATCGGCGAGTCTGCGGAATCTTCGATGAAAACGGCCTGGGATACGGCGGTAAAGGCCTCCCTAATGAAGCTGAGCGCCAATGTCAACACTTCTTCCTCAGAGTGGAATGCCGCCATGAACAACGGGCGGGTTGCTTCCTTTGTCGGTGCGGTCTGGATGAAGGAAATACTCATGCAGGCGGCGCCGGACACCACCGGCAAATGGAGGGTGGCCCGTGCACCTGGCGGTGACGGCAACAACGGCGGTTCCTTCCTTGCCATTATGAAGACAAGTAAATATCCGCAGGAAGCATTTGATGTCATGAAATACATTCAGAACCCGGAAAATCAGGTTCAGTCCTTTAAGAAGATCAACCTCTTCCCTTCCGCCAAGGACGCGCTGGATGCACCCGTCATGAAGGAACCTGAAGAATTTTTCGGAAATCAGGCGACCGGCGAGGTGTTCTCGGAATCTGCACGAAACGTTAAGCCGGCTTATTTCGGCGGGAAGTTCGCGAATGTCAACGGCATTGTCAATCGAGAGCTGTCCTCGGTTGCCCTTCAGGGCAAAAATTCCGATAAAGCCTGGGCCGACGCGCTGGCCAGGGTCAAAAAAGAACTGCTGCGCTGACCAAGGTTCTTGTTTTGTGAGGTATGGCTTTCCGATTGTTAGGAGTACTTAAATACCAACCGTTACAGGAGGTACAGTACGATGGATAATCCAATGCTGAATCGCACGCCCGTGGAACAGAAGCCTGTTCCCAAGCATCCGAAATCCCAAGACCGACTGTCTGCACAGATATGGAAGCACCGCAAAGAATATTTGGCGATATCCCCTTTTTACATTCTATTTGCCATCTTCGGGCTGTTCCCGATCGCCTTTTCCATGTTCCTGTCCTTTCAAAAATGGGACGGCATCGGGGAGATGACCTATAACGGTCTCAATAACTATCAATTCATGCTGACCGATCCGGAATTTTGGAGAGCCGTTGGCAATACGCTGCTGATCTGGATTTACTCCACGATACCGATGCTGTTCATCGCGCTGGTCGTGGCTTTCCTGCTAAATGCATCGTTCGTCCGTTTCCGCACCTTCTTTCGCATCGGTTATTTCCTGCCAAACGTCACCTCGCTTGTTGCGGTTGCCATCGTGTTCGGTACGGTCTTCTCGAACAACTACGGTCTCCTCAACTATATGTTGTCCTTGCTCGGCCTCAACTCCGTCGAATGGTTGAATACGACGTGGGGCATTCAGTTAGCCATTTCGGTCATGGTTATATGGAGATGGGCGGGATATAACGCCATCATCTATCTTGCCGGGCTGCAGAGCATCCCGACGGTACTGTACGAGGCAGCCAAGATCGACGGAGCCACCGGCATTCAATCCTTTTTCAGAATCACCATTCCCAATCTAAGGCCCATCATTCTCTTTACGGTCATTACGTCAACCATCGGCGGCATGCAGATTTTCACCGAGCCGCAAGTGCTGGTCGGCAATGACGGCGGCGTAAGCGGCGGAGGGATGACTATCGTCCTCTACCTGTACCGCGAAGCCTTCGTGAACAACTATTTCGGATATGGCGCTGCCGTCGGCTGGGGCATGTTCCTGCTCATCGCCCTCTTTTCCATCGTGAACTGGAAAATGGTGCAGGGCAGTCCTTCCAATGACTGAAAATGGGGGTGAATCGTATGTTCAAATGGAAATCCATTCTGCTGCACATCGGGTTGATCGCCGGACTGATCTTATCCATTTTTCCCTTCTACTGGCTGCTTGTGATGGCGACGCGCACCACTTCGGATATCTATAGCTTTCCTCCGAAACTATGGTTCGGTCCGCACTTGCTTGATAACGTGTCGAGGGTGCTGAGCAGCATCGACTTCTTCGGCGCCTTCTGGAATACCCTGTTCGTCGCTTCCGCTTGTACGCTGCTGGTCTTATTCTTCGATTCCCTGGCCGGATTCACGTTCGCCAAATTCCAGTTCCCGGGCAAAAAATGGCTGTTTGTGCTGCTGCTTGCCACCATGATGGCGCCCGCACAATTATCCTTGGTGCCTTCGTTTGTCATTATGGCAGAATTCGGATGGGTGGGCACCTACAAGGCCCTGATCATTCCGGGAATGGTCAACGCTTTCGGTATCTTCTGGATCAGGCAGTATGCACAGGAATCGGTGCCTTCGGAGCTTCTCGATGCCGGTAAAATCGACGGCTGCGGTTTCTTCCGCCTCTATTGGAACATATCGCTGCCGATTCTGCGGCCCGCTTTATCGTTCTTGGCCGCCTTCACGTTCATCGGGGTATGGAACGACTATTTGTGGCCGCTCATCATTCTAAATGATGAGAACAAGTTCACCTTGCAGGTTGCGTTATCATCATTAAACGGAATATATACCACCGACTATTCAATGGTCATTGCCGGCACGCTGCTCGCCGTCATCCCGCTGATCGTCATGTTCTTGTTCATCAGCAAGCAATTCATTTCCGATATCGCCGCAGGCGCGATTAAGAGTTAACGGCAAAGGAGCTGCCTCCAGGTGTTATGCCTGGCAGGCAGCTCCTTTCTATATTCCCGTCCATGACGTACGCGCTACGGCACCATGACCAGCTGTTCATTTTCTTTCGTCCCTGCCTCTTCTGTTGAATCGGCTGTCTCCTCCCGTTTCAGTTCTGCCGTTTCATCCAGCTTCTTACGTCCCATTAAGGCTGCTGCCAGAAGCGCTAACGCTGCAGGAACGATAGCCCAGGCAAACGTAGCCGCGATGGAGGAAGCGAGCGTGTCCGAGATCGGCTTAAGCAGGTCGGACGGAATCCATGATCTCGTCTCCGGTGCCAATAAGATGTGAGGATCCTTAAGATCGAATCCTTCAGGAAGCCCACCGGTGTTCATCACGCCCGATCCCGATGTTAAGGAACCGGTGAAGGATCGGCTCTGTATCAACCCGAACACCGTAATGCCAATGGTCATTCCAAGCGACCGCGTGAAATTGAAGGTCGAGCTCGCCATCCCGCGCTGTTTATAGGATAAGCCATGCATGACCGCCGTTCCCAGCACGGAGAACGATCCGCCGATGCCAAGCCCGATCAGAACCATGTACAGGGTAACGGTGAACCTGCTGGATTCCGCAGTCAACGTCGAAGCGAGTACCATCCCTCCCGTAAACAGGATCAGCGTCGGGATCATGATGCTGCGATACGAGATTTTACTCATCAGAAAACCGCTGACCGTCGCCGTGACGACCGAGCCCACCATCATCGGCAGCAGGACAAGCCCCGAGTTCGTGGCGCTTCCGCCGAGCACGCCTTGTATGAAGATCGGAATGTAAACGGAAGCCACGATGAAGGATCCTCCGCTAAACAAGCCGCACATCACGCTTGAGGTATAGAGTTTATTCTTGAATAAATGAAACGAGATGATCGGTTCCTCCGCCCTTCTCTCGGTAAGCACGAAGAGCACAAGCATGACGGCGGCAGCGCCAAACAAAGCCAGGATGACCCAGGAATCCCATGCCCATTGCTTCCCTCCAAGCTCAAGCGCGAACATGAAACAGATCACGCCCGCAAGGAGCGTGGTTGCCCCCTTCCAATCAATCGGCTGTTTGGAACGTTCATGCGATTCCTTATAGAATACCGTCACCATCAGGAAGGCCACGATGCCAATCGGCAAATTAATATAGAATATCCATTGCCAGGTAATATGATCCGTAATATAAGCGCCTGCGAGCGGCCCGAAAATGCTGGATAATCCAAAGACGGCTCCGAACAAACCGGTGAGCTTTCCGCGCTTCTCGAGCGGCACGGTGTCGAACATGATCGCGAAAGCAATCGGGATGAGGGCTCCGCCCCCTACGCCTTGCAAGGCCCGATACAGCGCCAGTTCCGTGATGGAGGTTGCCGTACCGCACAGCACGGAGCCCAGCATGAATACAATCATCCCGAACACAAAGAATTTTTTGCGTCCATACATATCGGACAGTTTGCCGAAAATCGGCATCCCCGCAAGCTCGGCAACCATATACGCGGAGGTCACCCATACGAAATGATCAAGTCCTCCGAGCTCCCCGACGATGTTTCCCATGGCGGTTGCTACGATCGTATTGTCCATGGAGGCCATCAAGATGCCGAGCAGCAGGCCGGCAAGCACGATGGGCAGTTTGTTGTTGTTGGCTGTTTGTGTCTTCAAGTTCTCATACACTCCTTCTAAGTAGGTTTCCTTAGTACTGCAGTCATTGTAATTCGAAAAGTATGACAGGTGACTGTCACACTTTTGTCCCCGATTCCGTTATTTTTTATCAAACGCTCTTATTCAAGCAGCCTAACGGCTTTATGTTCGCATGCGGGGTAGCGTATAATCGGTTTATCTTAGCTCATGCCAAGGAGGTCATGTGATATGAAGATCAGTGAATTATCGCAGCGCAGCCAGGTCAGCGCACGCTCGATCCGGCATTATGAACAAAAAGGCCTGCTGGAAGCCGACAGACTCGATAATGATTACCGCCATTTTAACGCGTCCGCCATCGAACGGGTCAAAATGATCCAATTGTACTTAAAGCTGGGCTTGACCACGGATCAAATTCGCGTATTGTTTCGCGGTGAAGTCGCTTCGCCGGACGATTATGAATATTGCGAAGAAATGCTCTCCTTTTATGAGGACAAATTAAGCAGCGTGGACAGTCAGATTGCAGCGCTCCATGAATTGAAACACCTGCTGGAAAGGCAAATCTCTTTGACCCTTGGCAAAAAGAAGAGTCAGCAGCAACCCTCCGCAACGTGATAGAATGAAGTGTACATCTGAAATGGAGGATATCTACATATGGACAATTTCGAGAAAAATCTGGAGAAATACGCGGAGCTGGTCGTGAAGGTTGGCGTAAACGTACAACCGGGCCAAGTGCTGATCGTCAATGCTCCAATCGAGACCGTAGAGTTGACACGCCACATCGTGGCCAAAGCTTATGATGCAGGCGCCAAATATGTGCAAGTCGACTGGGAGGACGAAAAAATCACCCGAATTCGCTATGAGAAGGCACCGGAAGACTCCTTTCAATATTATCCGCAGTGGCAGGCCGACGCCATGCAGCAGCTCGCTGAAGGCGGAGGAGCCATTCTGCGCATTAAGGTTCCGGATCCCGAGCTGTTCCGCGGCATTGATTCGGTAAAAGTATCTACAGCCGTTAAGGCTGCTGCCGTGGCTAACGAAAAATATCAGGTATACGTCCGCAACAATAAGATCAGCTGGTCGCTGATTAAGGCGCCTACCCGAGCCTGGGCCAATAAAGTATTCCCGGACCTCCCCGAAGAAGAGCGCATCCAAGCGATGTGGGATGCCGTATTCCTGATGAATCGGGTAGGCAGCGAAGATCCGGTAGCCGCGTGGCGGGTTCATATCGCCGGACTGAAGCTGCGCCAGAACCACATGAATGCCAAACGCTACAAGAGTTTCCACTATCGTGCGCCGGGAACGGATCTGCGCGTCGACATGCCGGAAGGTTACCTCTGGCTCGGCGGCGGTGACGAGAATGAGGCCGGGGTGTATTTCGTAGCGAATATGCCCACCGAAGAAATCTATACGATGCCTCATCGTACGGGCGTGAACGGGACCGTATCCAGTACCCTTCCGCTGAATCTGAACGGCCGCCTGGTGGAAGGCATGAAGCTCACGTTCAAGGACGGCAAGGTTGTCGCATATGAAGCCGAATCCGGACGGGAGCATCTCACGACGCTGCTGGAAACGGACGAGGGCGCCTCGTATCTTGGAGAGATGGCACTCGTGCCGCATGATTCGCCGATCTCGCAGCTAAACCGCGTCTTCTATAACACCGGCATCGATGAGAACGCCTCCTGCCACTTTGCGCTGGGAAGCGCCTATCCCGTGAATATCGAAGGCGGCACCAAGATGAGCAAGGAAGAACTGCTGGCTCGCGGAGCCAATGTCAGTCTGACGCATGTCGATTTCATGATTGGTTCCGCTGAACTGGACATTGACGGCGTGCTGGCGGACGGTACGATTGAACCCGTATTCCGCGGTGGACGGTGGGTCTAAGGTTCGTTTGGGTAAAATGGGCTCCCAGCGTGCCTTTTGGCGTCATATGACCGGGGGCAACCCTTTAAGCCTACAACTGTAAAAAAGGCGGACACTGGAGCAATTGCTCCATGTCCGCCTTTTTCTATGTTCTACATTCGTATGGTTACTTTACTCTGCATGCTCCAGCATCCGAAGTATCATCATGACCGCTTCCGCACGGGTCGCAGATTCCTGAGGTGCAAACCGGTTACCCGAACGTCCGTTCACGATGCCGGCCTCGGCCGCGGCTGCGATTTCCTTCTCTGCCCAAGCCGGAATATTCTGCTGATCGCGGAAGTCCGTTCCGGCACCTGGCTGGGTAAGGCCTAGATAGCGTGCGATCATTACCGCCATTTCCGCACGGTTAACGGATTCATTCGGTTTGAATGTCCCGTCTTGATATCCTTTCACGATGCCTTCGGATACGGCCCATTGAATCGCTTCAAGCGCCCAGGATCCGATGGAGGAGCTGTCTTTGAAGCTCAGTTTCTCAGACCCCGCTTGACCTTTCAGTGCTTTGGCCATCATCACCATAAATTCGGCACGCGTGACCTGACGGTCCGGTTTGAAGGTCTGATCCGGATAGCCGCCAACGATGCCGAGCGAAACCGCCTGCTCAATTGCAGATGAAGCCCAATGTCCGCCGATGTCGGTTAACAGCACCGGCTGGGGTTCCGGCTTCGGTTCTTCTGTCCCTGCTTTCGCCTTACGGTGTATGGTTAACTGATAGGTTTTGGTCGCACCATTCTCGGCCCGAACCACCAGCTTCAGGACGTTATCCCCTTCCTTCAGCTTGATGACCTGATCATTCTTCAGAGGCTCTCCTTCCAGAAGGACAGCGGCCTTGCCATGCGCCGTCCCAATGCGAAGCTGCACGGATTCCGCATCCGTTTCAAGCCGGTACTCCGTCGTGCTCTCGTTGAACGCAGGGGTTAATGCAGCCGCTACGCCGCCAATGATGACTTCCAGCGCTTTTAATTGATTGTTTCCGGACAATGGGACTCCACCGCCAGGGGATTCCGATCCCGATCCCGATGACGGAGGATTCTCGGATGAAGGGATCACCGAAGCGTTATAGGCGCGGATCGCGGCTTGCAGTGCGGTCATTGCGTCCCTGACATCCTTCGCAGTTGCATGATCCTGCTGCGCTATGGCGCTGGCGTTTGCAATCGCGTCACGGAGTGCTGACCTTGCGACTGCCGGATACTGCCCTGGCGATGAGCCTTCCCGTGTTTCGTCGAGCCTTTGCTGCGCCGAGGCGATTAACCCGATTAACTCGCTCTTGTCCACTCCTGCAGCCGAAGTCGTGACCGAGTTATGGAGTCCCACGCTCTCGCCAGCAGCGTTATAAGCTTTGACGGTAAAATGATAACGCGTATCCGGCGTAAGCCCAGCTGCGGTATGCGAATACACATCGCCGGTTACGGTAACCACCGGTTCCTCCCGGCCTTTCAAATATACGCGATATCCGTCCACGCCATCGCTTGCAGCCGCCTCCGGCCAGCTCATGGTTACATGGCTCGATGAGATCTCCGAAAATTCCAACTCCCCGGGCGTCCATACCGGCGCACCCGGAACGTCTACAGCACTCGTGATCACCGTTAAGATCTCGCTTGGTGGCGATTCCGCTCCATGCTGATCCGAGGCGGTTACTTTGAATTCGTACGGCGTATCCGGCGTAAGCCCTGTCGCTTCGTATACGCTGTCCGTAACGGTGGCCACTTGCTGTCCGTCCTGATACACATGATAGATCACGACTTGCTGGTCCGGACGGTTCACAGGGTCCCAGCCGATTTGAACCGAGGACGTCGTGACCTGAAGTGCTTTCAGATTGGTTGGGGCCGCGAGATCCCCTTCATCCGTTGCGAATGTCCATACGTCCGATACCGTTCTTCCCCCGAATTCATCTTGGGCGACGGCGTACCAGGAATAGGTTCCGTTGGATGACAGTCCTGCCCACGGCTGAGTAACCTCCGTGCCGCTCGCTGCCTTTTGCGGCGTACCGATGGCCTCTCCTCTCAGATGATTCACCTGGATCGAATCGGTGGCTACCCGCTTCAGTTTCGGCTCAAGATCCAGGTTCATCGCAAATTCATCCACGCCCGGATTCGTATAATAATTGTACTTATCCAAATAAGGAGAGTACGTATTCACGTAAATCTGATTGCTTTCCTTATCAAAATGCAGCAGTCTCAAATATCCGCTGCCGCCGTCCGCATGTCCTTGATAGTCTGCCAGCATCTGATACACGGTTCGGTCCGCATTGCCGTCACCATCATCGTCCAATTCGTTCTTAAGCAGGCTGGCTCCCGTGTAATGGCCGCTCAGTACGGCAACCACGTTCGGATTAGGGACGACTACTTCCTTGTACAACTTGTTGCCTACGCCGGAACGCGTTCCGTTCGCGAGCATGTAATCATGGAAATTCAGGAATGCGATACGATCCGGATATTCAGCCAGAACCTCGTTCATCCACTTGATATCCTCGTCTTCGACGCCCCATCCCATATACATCATGATGAAGTCGTTGCCTTCGACGGAGACCAGATCGTAATGTCCCCGGTTGTTCTTGTAGGAGCCTCCGTAATAGGGCTGATCCTTATAACGGTCTTCCCCGAAATATTGACCGTAGGTCGTGTAATCCCAATCGTAGCTGCCCACGTCATGATTCCCGGCAAGCACGCCGTGCGGCAGCTTGGCATCCTCCAGCATGTTCATGTACGCATCGGCACGTTTCCATTGGTATTCGGCTGTTGGATCATTCACGATATCACCGGTATGGAACAAATATTTGATGTTCATCTCATCGATGGAATCAACGATCCAGTCGAACTGCTTTTGCTGAATATGAGGATAGAGCTCCGTCAAGAACTGCGTATCGGATACCCATACAAAGGTGTAATCATAATCCCCTCGGGAAGGAATTTCATCCTGTACAATCACATCGACTTTATTGTTCTGTACATAGTCCGCTGCCGTCAGTTCGCCTCGAAGCGTAAAATCATCTTCAGACTGGGCAATATGCTTGGTTATTTCCGTCCATTTGCTCAGCTTGTGGTTCCACGCATACATCGTGACCTTGCGGCCGGACACCGTGTGTCCTTCCCAAGTGACTTCGACGCTGTCGCCAGGCTCGACGGCATGCTCCAGCTCTGCCTCGAACCGGATGTAAGGGAATTGAGACGTTGAATCTACGGTGACATATTCATCGTTGGATTCGGATACCCGCTTCAATTCCTCTTCGGTCAGCACAGTTTCGCCCGCAGGGAATCTGTCCTTAGGAGGTTCTTCGTCCGAAGCGTTCTTGGACAATTTCACCCGATCCCCGCTTAAAGCATGATACGAATAAGCCTGATGGAAGGAGACCTCGAGCTCGTCATCCGATGGATCGCTGACTTGAACCTTCAGCTCCGGCGACAGCCCGGTGCCGCTCTCCTTATCTGCCGGCGACACCAATACAGGTTTATTCGGATGCTCCTGAGCCGTGTGAAACGTCACGGTTCGTTCGGAGAGGTTGCCGATCTTGTCCACTGCGCGAATTTCCAGCTTATGATCGCCTGGTTCAAGCTCGGCCGAGGAAGTATTGTACGGCAACTGGATGGCGCGTCCATCGAGCGTAACCTCGACCCGGTCCACGCCCGATACGCGATCCGTGGCGGTCACATCGATCGGGATGCCGCCCTTGTAACTCTTGGCCTCTTCAACGGTTGCGCTAATTTCCGGTCCGTGGTTATCTACCTGAACATCGGCAGCTGCTTCAGACTGACCTTTGACCTTCAATTGAATGGAATACGTTCCGTCCGAGACGGCCGAGGTATCCCATGCGTAGGACAATGCATTTACTTTTTCGGCAGGAATGTCGAATTGAAAAGCTACGAAAGGCAGGAAACGTCCATCGTCGCCAAGGTCATGGATCCGTGCGGGATCGCTGTATTGCGGATCCCGGATTTCCGTTCCGTCACCCAGGAGCAGCCGCACGTTGCGTGCATTGAAATCATCCATATTGCCCGTCGGCTTGTCGTCCTCGAAATAGGTCTTCTCGTTATCGCCGGCCCGAAGGGTAATTTCGTTCGATCCGCTTTTCAGCCACTGCGGTTCGATCGGGACCACGATGGTTTGATAACCGTCAATGTTCGCCTCCGTCTCGAAAAGAACCTCCTTGCCGATGGTTACCGTGTTGATTCCATCGTCAATGCCGTCGCCTTCAAATATAAAATAGGCAGAATGCTCCATGGCGGGAGTGCCTTGAACCGGCGTTCCGTCCACTTGAAGCTCCAAATCGGAAGGCCCAGCCCCATCAGCTGCACCCCGAATATACGTGATGCCCGTAACCGTTTGTTGATCTTTAACGTTCAGGCTCGCGCTTGCGCCGCTGCCCGTGAGATCAACCTCATATTTAGGGCTCTCCACTTTCTTAAACGTGTTGGACACCGTGAAGAAATACTCCAGCTTGGCATGTCCCAGCAGCTCCAGATAAGGTATCGTATGATGGTAGCCTTGCTGTCCTTCCCGAAGCTGTACGACCTTGTAATCGTTCTGTCCGTCGACACGATAAGATAACGCGAGCGATGTCACCATACGGTCATCGTGCGCTTCCGCGGCGATTTCCAGATTGTCTCCCGGCTCCACGTTCGTGGTTGTCGTCCGATTGACAACGGACGGCTCCTTGGTCACGTCGATATGTACCGGCATCGCGGGAACTTCCGAGTGCGCGAGCGAACCCGGCGTAGCCTTATGTTCCAGCTGGGAGATCCGCTGCATCTTTAGGCTGCCGTCTTCGGGATATTTATAGAAGATGCCCTGATCGGGACCGTTATGAACGTCACCGTCGTTGTAAAACGCGGACACGATCGGGCGTCCGGTGTTCGTTACGACCACGAGCTCCCGCATGCGCGAATTGGACATGCCGCCTGAGAATATTTTGACGACATCGGTGCTTTCGTTCAGGTTGGTGCCGTAATTATGATTAAAATCAGCAATCGTGGATTTGCTGTTCTGACCGTTTATGATCCAGAACACCAGCGTGCTCCCGGATGGAATAGTCACCTCGTCGGGTACATGAGCCCACAGGGTGTCGCTCTCCAAGTAACGGTAGCGTATCTTATAATTGCTGAAATCGATGGCTTGATCGGTATTGTTGTAAACCTCGATAAATTCGTAACCGTCGGCGGTTCCTACGTTCGTGGAATCAGGCACAAGCTCGGTGATCAGCAGCTCGGGCACTGGGTTAAGCGCGGTGGATGTCTGGGCGGAAGCTTGTCCCGCGAGAGCAGTAAACGAGGCAGACATAACGATACAAAGAATCAAGAAACAGGAAATAAATCGTTTAAGGGCGATCTTAGACATGGAAAACCTCCTAGAAATGATTTTTTGAGCAATCAATTCAGTTTCCCAATTCTCCAGGTCTCCATGGGATCCCCAAATTATAATTAAAGCGTTTTCAACATAAAATCCCTCGCGATTTCCAACTAGGCTTTTCCCCTTGAGGGGTCCTTTTCCTCTTCACCTCCCAAGATCAATAATTGCATATTCCGATCGTTTTTTAAACCACTTTATGTAAAATTTGATAAATGATATAAAGGTCCCGATATTCGCTGAACATCTAGTACAATAGGACAACTTAACGCCGCGTCTTTCTGTCCATGGCATATGGCTTACCCGTTTCTCAAGGTACATATTTCGGGATCCAACAACCTCTATTGTTCGATACTTCAGCACTACGAACGGCTTATTTTCAATTCATCTTTGAGCAACTGATTCCCGATCCGCCGTATCTTACATACTGTAACTATTGCTTTATCCGCACAAAAAAAGACCCCGCGAATGATATCGCAGGATCCTTATCAGTGGGAAGCGATTTTATTATTCATTATGCAGCAATTTTCCAATTGCTAGGGTGCCTTACCTGAAAAGAATCGAAGAAACTTCGCTCTCCTTCTCCTTTTGCGAGTGTTCATGGCGAATCAACTGCCTTTCGGAATGACATGATGTTCTTCCGTCCGTCGATTGACAATACCACTTCCCACTTGTTCTATATTTACCCGATCCACGGGAAGTGAAACATGCCGTCCCAAATTTCCTTCGAAATGGATGCCGCCTATGTCTACTCCGTCACCTTGAACCATTATCGCGGCTGTTCATTTTGCATCGTTCGGGACAGCTCTACCAGCTTGTTCATGGTTTTCCAATTCCGCATCGTCATCGGTACGCCGAACTTTGCCATTTGTGCCGCCAGCTTGGAATTCCGAACGCTTTCCTTAAACAGTAAATAGATTTCTTCTCCGATCGCTTCAAAAGTTTCTTTATCGTTCACGTAGAGCCTCAATTTCTCAACGTCATCGGGAGCTGGCGCTTCCGGCAGCATGGCAACATAAAGACTCTCAAACTCCGATGCTGCCTCCGCAGCACGTATCGTTTCTTCCGAAAAAGGACAATGCCGGACGATGCCCTCGATTTCCTGCGAGGTTCTGAGTATCACGGTTATCGGGAAGCCGAACGCTTCTTGTATTCCTTGCTCCATTTGGACCTGCAGCGTTTCCTTGGAATCCGCAGATTCGAAGAGCACGTTTCCGCTCTGAATATATGTTTTCACGCGGGCTAAGCCCATGCCTTCAAGCATCTTTCTTAAATCGGCCATTTTGATTTTATTGTGTCCGCCGACATTGATTCCTCGAAGCAAAGCGATATAGATGGTCATTTGAGCATCCTTTCCATAATCATGCCTGCCGTCTTCTCCCCGTTCGCGATGCAGTCCGGGATCCCCACGCCATAGTATGAGCAGCCGGCAAGCATCACGTTAGGATAAAGGTCTTCCATTGCGAGCTCCAGCGACTCCACGACCTGCCTGTGCTTCAGATGATAGTTCGGCATATTCTCATGCCATTTGGTAACTTCGCAGGACACGGGCTCAGCCTCTAAACCTAAGCTCTGACGGATATCCTCCATCCCGACATGCTTCAATTCTTCGTCCGACAATCGAATCAATTGGTCATAATGCGGACTGGAGCTTTTGTAGAACAATCGCATCAATAAGCGATTATTCTCGGAGGTATGCTCCCATTTCCGGCTTGTCCATGTGCATGCGTCACACTTCAGCTTCGTCCCCTTGGCCGTAATGAACCCCGTACCGTCGTATGGGAGCTCTTCATCTCGAATATCATAGGCCAGATACACGCTGATGAGGGACTTGGTATACAATTGGTCAAAATCCTCGTGAAGCCGCGGATCTTCCAGCAGCTCCTTCGCGCTTGATCCCAGTGTGCTTAAAACAACAAAATCCGCTTCCAGCTGGTCGCCGTTCGCCAGCATCAATCGATAGCCGTTAGGCGTTCTCTCCAGCTTCTCTGCGGCAACGCCTTTGCAAATCTTCGCGCCTGCTTCTGTCACGCTCCGTTCCAGTGCGTCAATCAACACCGAGACACCGTTTTTGAAGGAAAGGAATTTCTTATTGCCGGTGCCAAGGAATTTCTGTTTGTTCTCGGCCAAACCACCCATGATGCTGCCGTAGGTATTTTTGTACTCCAGCAAATAGGGGAATGTGGACGCGATGGTCAGGTCATGGAGCTCCCCGGAATAGACGCCCGATATGACCGGTGCGATCTGGTTCTGAACGATTTCCTTCCCTAGAAAGGACTCAAGGAATTCTCCCAGGGAATCATGCTTGGTGAACGTCTCATTCGGCGTATAATAGTCCTTGAGCGCCTCCACCTTCCCCTCCGCGGATACCAGCTCGCTTTCGGCCAAGGATTTCAAGCTAAGCGGTATGCCAAATACGCTCTCCTCGGGGATTTTTTTTAGGCCGTCGGTTGTATATATGAAAGAAGTCCCCGTGGCATTGTACACAACCTGGTCCGTTAACTGAAGCTCCTCCAGAAGCGGCGCCACATTCGTTTTCCGGGATACGATCGAATCCGCTCCGGTTTCCATAATAAATTCACCGTTCTGGACGGTTCGGATTTTGCCTCCCAGCGCCTCGCTTGCCTCAATCAGCACCAAGTCCATGTCCCGTCGATGTTGTTTCATCTCTTTTTGCAGATAATATAAGGTCGAAAGTCCGGTAATGCCGCCGCCGATGACTACGGTAGTTGTCACTGTACATACACCTCTATTATGTAGGTTTATATCAAAAATATATAATGTTACGTTACCATTGTATCCAATTCCTAAGTATATCATAGTGACCGTTCATTCGTTGGGTGCCATTCCCTCAATATTGTGAACAGAACCGTTCACACAGCCACCGGTTTCCCGGACATCGCCCCTGAACAATCCATACATTGTGCGTGCTGCACTCATTATCCAGGTGTTGGGATGGTTGTCGACAGCAAAAAACTCCGCGAGATCACTCGCAGAGTTTTTTTCGTGGGAAGCGGTTATATCCTTCTGACGCTATCATTCCATTGCTTTATTAGCTTAAGGTGTACGCCGGAATAATTCAGGCTGTGCCGTCCTTATTCCTTGTTTCCTTGTACATGGGTATCAAATCCTTTCGGTAATTCCGACTTAACGTCTTGTTATCCGTCTGGTGTTGATGTGTTTCCACTTCCCACTTAGGATATATATACCCGGTGCATGGGCGATGAAACAGGTCAGGGATTCCTTTTTGCGCCGCCTGGGTACGTCTTAACTATCCTCGGTCAATACTTCGAGCAAGCCCGCCGGGAGCTCATACTTGCGGTTGTTGATCTGGATGCTTTTTAATTCCTCCAGCAGCGAATCGTCGCTTTCCGAATCCTTTATGGCCTGCACTTCGCGGTGCAATTGCTCCATCTGACGGTCCAGCGCGTTGGCGGTATCCGCCGCCTTTTTAAGCTCTTCGAGCAGGTGCTGGGGAACCGACTTATTATATTTGTAAAAGATTTTATGCTCCAGACTCGCCCAGAAATCCATGGCAATCGTTCGAATCTGGACTTCAACGCATACCTTCTCCACCCGGTCAGAGAAAAAGACGGGCACTTCCACTAACAGATGCAAGCTTTGGTATCCATTCGGCTTCGGATTCTTGATGTAGTCCTTGACGTTCAGGACCGTTAAATCGCTTTGATTCTGCAGCATGTCGCTGATTTTGTAAATGTCGGTAATGAATGAACAGGTGATTCGTAAACCCGCAATGTCCTTAATGTTATCTTCTATGGAACTAAGCGATATGTTTCCGCCCTTGCGAAGCAGCTTCTTCATGATGCTCTCCGGCGATTTCAGGCGGGATTTCGTATGCTCGATCGGGCTATAGTCATGAAGAGCCTGAAACTCCTCTTTTAATATCTCCATTTTGGTTTCGATCTCATCTAAGGCGAATTTGTATTTCATCATGAATCGGGTAATTTCGTTCCGAATGATTTTGAGCTGTTCGATTTGCAAAGAATTCATGGGATACTTCCTTTCGATTGTGTGATTCAGAGCCGTGACGACTCGAGTAGTAAATAAAAACAAAACGCGTTGCAACATTCTAGAAGTTCTGTCCCTCTTTAAATAGTAGTTGATATTGAGGTGCGACTGCAACTTTAGTGCAATAACGTCAAAAAGACGCCGCAACTACAAACGTTGCAGGCGTCTTTATCTTATGCTTATTCATTCCAATCATTGCGGCAAGGATTAAGCCGCTAAATCAACCTGGAATCAGGAGGACAATCCAGCAAAAATCTGGCTCAATTTTGCAGCAGCTTCGATCTCCAAGGCCTTGATCTCCTCTACCAGCGATATCGCCGTTGCTGCTTGTTCTGCCGAATTAGGCTCGCCCCCCTTCGGAAATGGAAACATCCCATGCAAAACGGTGAACTTCTTGCAAATCTCCGTATACAGCGCAGCGGCATCTTCGAATGATGTCGTCAGATCCGGCCCGTCCTCCATGGCTTTCGGCCAGGCGGTCACCAGTTCCTTGAAGAACTCGGCGGCATAGTACCGTGCGTCCCGCAGCACTTCGATATTGTAAGCATGACCATTCGGCTCTATTTCACGACCATGCAGCGATTCTATCCAAGCATCGTAGGCCGCAATTCCCTTCACAGCCGTCGGCACCGCATTTTCCTTTCCTTCATATAACGCGGTGGCGGTTTCCAGTGCCAGTCGCAGCTGCTGCCGAAGCGTCAAATCCACGGAACCCTCAATCGCCAGGACGAATATTTCTTCCAAGACGCTCTTGCCTAGATTTTCGTATGGCAGCGTATCAACTCTTCCGCACTCCTCCGCATATAAGGTTCTCGTCTCGTCATCGTACCCGTACAGCGTTCCGAACTCCGGAAAGAAAATATCCCAGGCCAGGACGGGATATCCGCGATCCACTGAGGCATGGATCAAATCAAGGGCTCTTGGCAGCTCTTGATGAATGCTGCGTTTATTCATCGCTCCCTTTTCCATAAGGGCAGGATCCAGCAGATTGGCGTTTGTCCCGATGCCGTCCGACATGCCGTCGACGAATTTGGAATGGAAGCCGATATTATGAAGGCCGCGGGATAAAGATTCGCCGAAAAAATAGGCGGTCGGGCCCGCGATATGGACATCATTCGGTATGATATTGATCCGGAATGCATGCCCAGTCAGCCCCATGACCATTGGCAGCGATAGCTTGCGGTCTGTAAACTGAAGCATTTTGTACGTGGCGTCCGCTGCGGATGTCCAGGTTTTGGTTTCCTTCATCGGTCCTTCGTAAGGCAATATGTTCTTCTTCATAATTCCCAAGTCCCTTCTCGTCTTAATATAAGAGTCAACGGTAACGCGGATTTTTTCTTGGATCACTTTTTTCCGTGATCTCGAAATAATCTGATACACATTGGCCGAAGAGAGCTGAAACAAGTCGGCAATTTCCTGCGGGGACAGCTGATCGAAAAAATGGGATTCGAAAATAAGCCTTTCGCGCGGCTTCAGGCATTGAATGATGCCGGTTAAAGCACGCAGCGTTTCCTGCTGCACGATGCGCTCCTCCGGTACGTTATAACCCGAGGCCGCTTCGCTTGCGGAATGGTTGAGCCTGCCCAGAATGCTGTCCAGATCGTTCCATTGCTCCAGACTCCCTGAACCGTTGACTCTTCCCATGCCTTCTAGCTCGGTGAATGTCTGCTCTTTGCACGCGGAGCTCCCTTTAAGGCGGGTATAGGCCTGATTCCGGACGATGCGGTGCATCCATGGAAGGAACCGCCGGGCATCCACCAATTTGCCAAGATGCATGAATGCTCGGATCAGGGCATCCTGCACCACGTCTTCTGCTAAGTAAGACTCCCGCGTTATCGCTCTGGCATAGCCATACACCTTGGAGCGATGGCGCCGAACAAGCTCCCCGAATGCTTCCCGTTCCCCTGCCTGCGAGTATTTCACCAGCTCGTCATCTTCCATCTCATCCCATTGAATCGCTAAGTCTGCAGTCGTTTCCAATTGCTCGAACCCTCTTTCGTATCGTTGACTACTTATATGACTTGAGAAGATCGTCATTTCTGACAATATCACCCGAGAAATATTATAGCTTTTTTTGCATTTGAAGCGACAAAAAAACGTCCCAAGCTGACCTGCACCCTCGGTCGCTTGGAACGTTTTCCGGCTTTTCACGCTTATATGGCATCCGCGGCGGCCTGTTGAGCCTCCCGGCGAAAATGTCCCGGTTCAGGACGCGTTAGGCCCAGATGCTCCCTCAGTGTATTGCCGCTGTATTCGGAACGGAACAGGCCCCGTTCTTGCAGCACCGGGATAACCGCATCCACGAACTCGTCCAGATCTCCCGGCAGCACCGGAGGCATGATATTAAATCCGTCGCAGGCATAACCTTCGAACCAATCCTGCATCATGTCGGCCAGCTGCTCGGGTGTCCCGACAAATGGCATATGACCTCTCGAGGTCAGTATCTTCCTCCCTAACTCTAAGATCGACAGATTATCCTGATAAGCCATGTCCATATATAATTGGACCCGGCTTTTCATGCCGTTGGAGGCGGCCACGGGGTCCGGGATGTTTCTTGGCAGCGGCTGGTCCAGCGGATAACCGCTCAGGTCGTAATTCAGGAACCCGGACAGAACGGCGATCGCCGAAGCTGGCGGAATCAATTCCAGCAGCTCGTGCGCTTTGCGCCGTGCCTCCTCCTCGGTTGAGCCGATGACAGGCGACAGGCCCGGCATGATTTTCAGGCTTCCGCTTGCTCTTCCATAATGGGACAGCTTCGAGTGCACGCTGGCGTAAAAAGCCTGCGCTGCCTTCTTGGACTGCTGTGCCGTAAAGATGACCTCGCCATATTGGGCGGCAAAGTCCTGTCCCGGACCGGAAGAACCGGCCTGTATCAGGACGGGGTAGCCTTGCGGCGGCCTCGGAACGTTCAGCGGGCCTTTCGTGGAATACCATTGCCCGTTAAAGTCCACGGGACGCACCTTCGCTCCATCGGCAAAATTCCCGGACTCCCGATCCAGCACAAGGGCATCGTCTTCCCAGCTGTCCCATAACCGGGTAACCGCTTCAACAAACTCGCGTGCCATTTCGTAACGCAAGCCATGCTCCGGGTGCTTCGGCTTGCCGTAATTGTGGGCTTCGATGTCCAGCTGGGACGTCACGATGTTCCAGCCCGCTCTTCCCCCGCTGATCCAATCGAGAGAAGCAAATTTCCGAGCCACGTTATACGGTTCATTGTACGTTGTGGAGACCGTGGCGGTCAGCCCCAATTTGTCCGTCACGGCGGAGAGTGCGGATAACAGCGTTAACGGGTCCAGCATGCCGGAAGCGGAATTTTCGACCTGGGTCACGTACAGCAAATCGGCAAAAAACATCATGTCGAACTTTCCCCGCTCTGCCGTGGCTGCCAGCTGCTTATACAGCTCAATGCCAAACATGCCCTCCACGTCCGAGGTTGGATGACGCCACCCGGCGTGATGATGTCCAGCATAATAGATAAACGCTCCCAAGTGCATCTGATGAGCTCTGCGGTTGGTTGTCCCCATCTTCGTACCACTCCTGTTCATATAAAATAGTCAGCCAACCATCCTTGATCAGCCCTTATATGTCTCTCTCCAGCCCAGCAGCCTGGATTCCAGCCGGCGTACAACGGAATCGGACAGCTTGCCCACGACCGCAAAAATAATAATGCCTACAAACACAATGTCCGTTTGGGAATAGGCTCGGGCGTCTTGAATCATGTATCCGATGCCCGCGCTGGTCCCCATCATCTCCGCTACGACCAGTACAAGCCAGGAAACGCCGAGCGACAGGCGGATGCCAAGCAGGATGTTCGGCAGTGCAGCCGGTACGATCAACCGGATCAGCAGCTGCAGTTTGGAATATTGAAAGATCCTCGATACTTCATAAAGCTTTGCATCCACGCTGCGAATGCCAAGGAAGGTATTCACATAGATCGGGAAAAAGGCTCCGAGGGAAATCATGAGAATCTTCGAGAATTCCCCGATGCCGAACCATAGAATAAACAGCGGAATCAGCGATAAAAGCGGCACGGTACGCAGCATTTGAAATGAAGGGTCCAGCGTACGCTCTGCCATTTTGCCAAGCCCCGTGGACAATCCCAGAGCCAGCCCCGTCAAGCCGCCCAGCAAAAAGCCCGATAGCGCTCGAAGGAGACTGATCCGAAAATGCTCCCACAGCTCGCCGCTGGCCCCCAAACTCGCGAATTGCTTGGCTATCGTAAGCGGCGTAGGCAGCAGGGACGCCGAAATCCAGCCAAATCCGCCGGCTGCCTGCCATAAAGCCAAGACCGCTGCGGGCACAAGCCAGGCATGGAGGGGCTTTGGAATGGCCTTCAGCCAGTCCCGCCCCCCTGTTTCTGAGGTGGCTGCATGACTTCTCATGATGGGTCGCCTCCCTTATAGCTGTCCTGCCAACGCAAAAGTCTGCCTTCGAGCCCTTTGACGAGGGAATCCGACAGCTTCCCGACGAGCGCAAACACCAAAATTCCGACGAAGACCACCGTGGTCCAGGAGAAGGAACGCGCGTCATTGATGATATAACCGATGCCGGAACTGGAACCCATCAGCTCCGCCACAACCAGGCCAAGCCATGCCACCCCGATCGAGAGGCGGATGCCGAGGAAAATATGGGGCAGCGAAGCGGGAACGATCAGCCTGCGGATCATATCCCAACGGCTGAATTGCAGGACGCGGGCTACGTCAAACAGCCTGTTGTCAACGGAGCGAATGCCGAGGAATGTGTTCACGTAGAGCGGAAAGAACGAGCCCTTGGCAATAAGCAGGATTTTCGAGGTTTCCCCGAAACCGAACCATAGGATGAACAGCGGCGCAATGGCCAGATGGGGAAGCGTCCGCAGCATTTGCAAGGGAGGATCGACAAGCCGCTCGGCCTTGTACGAGAAACCAACCCATATCCCCGCGGCCAAACCGAGGCTGCCGCCGAGCAGAAACCCGAGCAGCGCTCTCCAGGATGAAATGCCCAGATGCCGAATCAGCTCGCCTGAGCTTGTTAAATGAACGAATTCCTTCCAGATATCGAGTGGAGTCGGAAGCAGGATCGGATTGAGCCAACCCATGGCCCCAGCCGCCTGCCACACGATGATGATAAAGAGCGGAACAAGCCAGCCGATCCATGCATGGGTAAGTTTAAACAGGAACCTGCGGTCAATCCGCTTATGACGGAGACGGGTTTCGACGGGGTCGGCGGTCACGACAACCGCCCCTTTGCTGATCCCTTCCGGGAGCATAAGCGCTACCTCCTTTCAATTTCAGATGATGTGCCGCTTATTGGGTTGCAGCCTCAATATACTGATTATCAAACACGTCTTTGACCTGGATTTTTTTGCGGATCGTTTTTTGCTCGAATTGGAAGTCGGCGGTTTTCTGCTGCTCCGCGATGATGTCATCCGTTACGGGAATGTTGATCGACCTTGAACGGTCAAACGTGCCTTGAATGACTTCCTGCGGGATGCCGCGCTCATCGGCATAACGTTTAATCGCCTCCGCTTCGTTTTCTTTCTCCCAGGCGAGAGTTTTGTTCAGCACGGTCAGATAGAGCGTGACCAGATCCGGATATTGATCGGCAAAATCCTTCCGCACGATATTGAACGAAGGCGACAGGACGCCAAGCTGCTCGCCGTCCGCCAATACGTTGCCTTTGCCTGTCAGCGTGTTCAAGGTAATGTACGGGTCCCAGGTTGCCCAAGCATCGACGCCGCCCGATTCGAATGCAGGCTGGGCTTCGTCGGGCTGAAGCTGAATGATTTCGATGTCGGATACCTTGAGTCCTTGATCCGCCAATCCCCGGTACAAAAAGTTAAAGGCATTGCTCCCTTTGGTTACCGCTACCTTCTTTCCCTTCAGATCACTGAGGGTCTGCGCAGGGCTGTCCGGCGGCACGATGATGGCCACATTCTTCTGGCCGTGCAAGCTCTGGGAGATGACCTTAAACGGAATATCGGCCGCCTGGGCGGCGATAATCGGCATATTGCCAAGCCCCGCAAAGTCCAGACGATTCGAAGCCATCGCTTCGGTCATGGGAGGACCGCTCTGAAACTCTGCCCACTCCACCTTGACGCCTAGCTTGCCGAACTCCTCCTCGAACCATCTCTCCTCGCGCGCCTTGCCAAACAAACCGCCGCTTCCCTGGACCCCGAGCCGTACGGTCAAATCTGTGTATTTGCCGTCTGCTCCCTTCTTAACGGCTCCAGCCGCGGGCTGGCTGTTTGCTCCGGCGCAGCCGGATGCGAAGACGGAAAGGATAAGCAATAGCATAATGGCGACGTTCTTTTTCTTTGTATGCATGATCAGATTCTCTCCTCTGTTCTCTATCGTTCATTTGGTTTGACGCTCGATAACCCTGGACCGATTAAATTCCTGCACCGGTATCGAACTCCGGTTCTTCCACTTTCTCGAACTCTCGCAGCACTTTGGTTCGCAGCTCCTGGAAGGAGGATCCGGTCCGTTTCCGCGGAAACGGCAGATCGATCGGCAGGATGGAACGAATATGGCCCGGTCTCGGGTTCATAATGACGACCCGCTCGCCAAGAAACACAGCCTCATCCAGATCATGGGTAACAAAGAGCATGGTCGTGCGGTTATTTTGCCAGATGTCCAGCAGCACCTCCTGCATATGGGAGCGAGTGAACGCATCCAGCGCGCCAAAAGGTTCATCCAGCAGCAGCACGTCCGGATTCCGCAGCAGCGCCCTGGCGATGGCTACCCGCTGGGCCATCCCTCCCGACAGCTCCCTGGGATATGCCTTCTCAAAGCCTTTCAGCCGAACGAGCTCAATGAATTCATCCACCTTTTTGCGGACGTCCTTCTGCTTCAGCGATAAATTGCCTGCGATATTTTTCTCCACCGTCAGCCATGGAAACAAGCGCGGCTCTTGAAAAATGAACCCCTTCTCGATGCTTGGGCCCGATATCGGCTTGTCATTCAGCAGGACGCTTCCCTCGTACGATGTATCCAGGCCCGCAACGATTTTGAGCAAGGTGCTCTTCCCGCAGCCGCTCGGTCCGATCAATGTGATGAATTCCCCCTTACGAACCCGCAAGTCAATGCCTTTCAGCGCCGTAACACTCCCTGTCGGTGCTTGAAAAATTTTGTTAACCTGTTGAATAATCAATGTTTCTGCTGACATTTGCCTCACCATCCCGTATTATAATTATTCACACCTGTTTACTTGGTTAATGATGAAAAAAAAAGAGATATCACGCTGGTCAAAGTACGCTCAACCGTCGTACTTGTTCCTTCGCGTGATATCTCCAGTTATCTGGTCGATAATCTTGGTATTCATTTGGTATGCCGTTATATTACAACTGCTGGTAATGGTTGTCAAACCTTTTTTTCGTTCCCTGCTAACAGGTTTGTCAGAATATATTCACCTTCAGCAATGGACAAATACTGCCCAATAATGCGACAATATACTCTGCATGTCATATCTTATATAGTAAGAATAACGAAATTGGCACCATTACGCTTATAAAAGCAACATTGCACCTATAGGAAGGGAACGAAAGCATGGCTCAATTATTTTTCAAGTATGGCTCCATGAACAGTGGCAAATCCATCGAGATTTTGAAAGTCGCCCATAACTACGAAGAACAGAACAAACCGGTCCTTCTCTTTACGTCCGCTATCGATGACCGGGATGCCGTCGGTTATGTATCGTCGCGAATCGGCCTGCGCCGTGAAGCGATACCTATATCCGATACGACCGATATCTACGGGATCGTGAAGGATCATCAGCCGAAGCCCTACTGCGTTCTTGTTGACGAATGCCAGTTCCTGTCCAAGGACAGCATCCTCCAGCTCGTTCGGATCGTCGATGAGCTTAACGTGCCTGTCATGGGCTTCGGACTAAAGAACGACTTCCGCAACGAGCTGTTTGAAGGCAGCCGCTGGATGCTGATTTACGCCGATAAAATCGAGGAAATGAAGACGATCTGCTGGTTCTGCGAGCGCAAAGCGATCATGAACCTTCGCGTCATCGACGGCAAGCCCGTCTATGCCGGCGAACAGATCCTGATCGGCGGGAATGATACCTACTTCCCTGTCTGCCGCAAATGCCATACCAATCCCCCTTTAGCATAAGACGTTATCGCAATCAAACCACCTTTTTACGTTAGGAGTTGGTCATCCATGCCGATCGTCAGACCGTTATTGACCGACCAGGACTTTCAGGAAGTCATGGAGCAGCAGATCCGTATACGCATCTTCAAGGATAATCATTTGATTGATTCGGGGAGTCTTGTCATCCGTTTCACCGACGATACCGTCATTACGCAATCCAGCGTCAGTTCGCTCGGCTATCACAAGCGGGACGAATGCGAGTTTTTTGAAGTACGGAAGTGATCCGCCGGATTGCCGAACACGAAAACAGCGGCCCTCTGCAGAACCAAATCTGCAGAGGGCCGCCGCTTGTTAATAAGCATATCAAAACGATAGCGTAATCGTGTCCCTAATGAATATCGGACTTTGCCATGCTTCCGCCCAGCACGTCCGCTACATTTTGGATCGATATAAATGCGTTCTTGTCAATCTCCTGCACCACGGTCTTCAGCTTCGCAATCTCCAGCCTGGTGATGACGCAATAAATCATCTGCGTGTCCTCTTTCGAATATCCGCCCTTGGCATAGATCATGGTCGTGCTGCGTCCCAGACGCTGCATGATGGCACTCGAAATTTCCTCATATTCGTTGGATATAATCGTAACGGATTTGGACTCGTCCAAGCCCTCTACCACAATATCCATTACTTTTGCCGCTATGTAGTATGAGAAGATCGAATACATCGCCGAATCTGCACCGAATACAAACCCTGCGGTAATGAAGATAAAGACGTTGATGATCATGATGATCTGACCGACCGGCATTCGCAGCTTCTTGGACAGCAGGATGGCTACGATCTCCGTCCCGTCAAGCGCACCGCCGTAACGGATGACGAGACCGACCCCGAGGCCCAGGACCAATCCGCCGAATAATACCGCCAAAATCTTCTCGTTCGTAAACGGATCTACATGATGCAGGAAGGTTGTCGCTACCGACAGCACCACGATCCCGTACAGCGTGGAAAACGCAAACGTTTTGCCAATCTGCTTGTAGCCGATAAACAGAAACGGTAAGTTGATGATAAACAGGAATACCCCCAATTTGATGGGCGTAATCGATGATAATACGATGGAAATACCGGTAATTCCACCATCGATGATTTCATTGGGCACCAGGAAGATCTCAAGCGCCACGGCCATCAGAATTGCACCGACGGTGATAAAGATGAACCGTTTCAAAATTTCGCCGACTGTCAGTTTTTTGTGATTTTTGACCATGCCATTCTCCTTTTGTATCATTTTTCACACGATAAAGCCTGTCGAAGAACCATTGTATTAAAAAAAGGAATGGCGTGTCAATGTTGACACACCATGTCACATGGATCTTTCAGACCATGGTCGGGTTCCCCGGACTAAGGAGTACAGTCCCGCCCCATCAACCTTTCGATCTATTCCTGACCCATCGCTGCGGGGCATGACCGAATCGACTGGAACCAGGTAGGGCCAATACTTGCAATTTATAATATTGATTCCGGTTATGCTATAATATATTCCATCCGCGATCGACGAGAAAATACATAATTTTACCCCAGGCAGGGAGAGGATTTACTCATCATGTTGGAATGGCTTCAGAACGTGTGGACCCATATGAAAGAAATTGACATGGATCAAGTGCAGGGATGGCTGCAGCAGTACTCGCGGCTGGGTCCCATTCCGGGTATTTTGCTTCCATTTATAGAGGCGTTTCTCCCCTTTCTGCCCCTCATCGTCCTGGTGATGGGAAACTCCGCAGCTTATGGTTTATGGTGGGGATTCCTGCTGTCCTGGATCGGCGTTTGCCTTGGATCCGTCACGGTGTTTTGGATCGTTCGCAAGCTGGGAGGCAAACTGGGATTGCTTATACAAAAAAGAATGCCGGGATCCCAGCGTTTCTTCCATTGGATTGAAGATAAGGGCTTTACGCCGATCTTCATCCTGTACTGCTTTCCCTTTACGCCTTCCTCGCTGATCAATATCGCATCCGGCATTAGCACGGTATCGGCTACAACGTTCACGATCGCCGTTATGGCAGGCAAATCCGTGATGATCTTCATGGTGGCATTCATTGGACATGACTGGCAGGCCTTTATCCAGCAGCCTTGGCGCATTCTTATCGCGGCCGTCGTCCTCTGGCTGTTGTGGCTGGCCGGCAAAAAGATGGAAAACCGTTACCATCACGATGATCAGCCCGGAAGCGTCGTCATCAGCAGTAAAAAGAAGAAGCGTTAGATGTTTAACAAGAAGACCCGCCGGTCCCGATTGCTGGGATGGGCGGGTCTTGTTATTTATGGGCGTGCTATGTTGGAAATCATCATGTTCACTCCAATACGTATGACGCCAGTTTATGTACCGTCTCAAAGCCCGAACGTTGATACAGCTGGAGCGCCCCTGCATTGTCCTGGTCCACGCATAGCGAGATTTCTTCCAGCTGCAGGACCTGGAACAAATAATGGAGCGCTTGATCAAGCAGGATCCGGCCATAGCCTTTGCGCCGAAAATGTTCGGATACCGCGATGTACTCTATATTTCCTTCCTGAAATTCAGGGTTTCCCTCCACATACACATACCCGGCGAAACGGCCTTCTTCCGTAAGTATGAAGAGCCGGTGATCCTCATCCAGCTTCTGCAAAATAGACTCCGAGCCGAGATAGGTATTCGGGAAGGCCTTGCCATGCAGATCCGCGAACTCATCCCAATACTCGGGCGTGATATCCTGCAATTCAGACGCGGCATTCGTTAACAAGGTGGATTTTTGGATTCTCAGTACATGATGCACACCTGTCTTTCTTCCCCCTTTGTCCTCCATAAACCTCGCAGCGGACAGATGAGCTGCATTATAAAATCCGAAATAGCGTGTTACATCGCCATTCAGCTTCGTTGTTCCTTCAACCCATAGCTCCTTCGCCAATCGATGCCAAAGCTCGCCTTGTGCATCGATAAAAGGTCCCCATATCTCAGCAGTTCCCTCTTCTTCGTCCACATCGAATCCCAATGCGCCTACCATCTGATCTTGATCATAGATCACGGTAAATCGCTGGCTGTTCAGCCGGCCATTTTCCGAAAAATCTTCCAGCAGCGTGCTATAAATCTCCCCTTCCTGTTCGCCGCAATATCCGACATGATGATGACGATCCCCGTTCATTCGGGCAAGAAAGGAAGACAGCTCTCTTAATTTCGTTTGATCTGTATCCAATACCATCTGTACACATTCTCCTTGTTCAGGATCAGCTTTCCTAGCGTGATATCCAACCACTCCGCGAACCCGTTTTGGTCAATTTTACCACAAAAATGATGTCCGTGAGCCAAGCATGAAACCAGAAATGGGCTTCCCATATGCTTGGAAAGCCCATCTCATCTTCTCGATTATTCATCGGGACCTTGTTTACGGTTCGCGGTCATCCTTTCTCGGAATGTTCGGCCTTCCGGGAATCGCGCATGCGTTCACGTTCGCGCTTGAGAGCAGGCTTCAGGTCATCATGAACGCTTTTCTCCCACATGGAGACGCCGGACCGGTAAGCCGCCCTCCCGTTCAAGTGGCCTGCAACCGGACCCGTAATGAATACGAACACGATCCCCAGCAGCAGCTTCGCGCTGACATGTTCCAAGTAAAAGGTGAAATATAGAAATGCGCCCGCAAGAATAAAGAGGACGCCAAGGGTAGCGCTCTTCGTGGCTGCGTGGGATCTCATGTACACATCCGGCAGGCGAATCAGGCCGAATGCGCTCAATGCGCCGAGTAAAGCTCCGAGCAGCACCATCAGCGCAATCAGAAACTCACCGATCTGACTCATCGTTTGTGCGTTCAATGACGTCACCCCTTTCGATATATCTGGCGAGTGCGGTCGTTCCGATAAACGTTAGAATTCCGATCAGCAATATGATGTCGAAATAGACCGTTGTCCGGAAGAGCATGCATAACACGGCGATCATGGACAACAGGATGATTCCGATCGTATCGAGCGACATGATCCGGTCGTTCATGGAGGGTCCCTTGATCAAGCGATACAAGCAGCCCAGGATGGCAAGCGACAAAATCACCAGCGAAGCAATCAGCATGCTCTGGATCATGTGCGGGTCACCTCCTTGATCGCCCGTTCGAAGGTACCGCGAATCTGATTCGACAGCTCTTCGACGTCCTCGATATCCATCGCATGAATGTAAAGCGTCTGACCATCGCGCGACACTTCCAGGGTAAGCGTTCCTGGCGTCAAGCAGATCAGGCACGATAGCACCGTGATCTCCCAATCGGTTTTCAGCTCCGTGGAGTAAGCGAAGATGCCGGGACGAACGTTCAGCTTCGGTCTTATGATCTGACCGATGACCGTGACGCTCGATTTAAACAGTTCGCTTAGAAACAGGAGCAGCAGCATCAGGATGGACCACAGCTTGCGCAAATAGAAGTCGTTCGGCCAGAAGCGCCGCAGCATATAAATGAGCAAGATGCCGATCAGGTACCCAACAATGAATTGCTGGGGAGACCAGTTGCTGTTCAGGAACATCCAGACAATGGCAATGATGATATTCAACAGGATTTGATGGCCCATATCCACTACTCCTTTAATACGGCTTGAATGTATAGTGACGGATCGGATAATACGGCGCCTGCTTGGGAGGTATAGGTATATACCCATTCTGAACCGACTCCCAGGACAATCACTATGATCGCAAGCCCGATCGCTCCCGCATAAGCGGTCCGATGGATTCTGACCGGCCGCGATTCGTTAGGCCCTGGCGATTCGCCCCAGAATGCTCCCATAAACACTTTGATCAGGGAGTAGAGCACCGCCAGGCTTGATGCCAGCGCCAATCCCGTCAGCGCATAATGCCCCTCGCTCAGTCCGCCGCGAACGATAAGGACCTTGCCAAGGAATCCGCTAAGCGGCGGGATGCCGACCAGCGCCAGCGCCACGATGAAGAACATCCACCCCACCAGGGGATGCCGCTTCATCAGGCCGCCCATATCGCTCAGCTTGCTCGCGCCCGCGCTCGCCATGATGATGCCGCCCAGAATAAAGAGCAGCGCCTTAGCGATCATATCATGCATCAAATAGAACACGGCTCCGTTTAAGGAATCGGAGGAGGCCACTGCTACACCAAAGGCGATGAAGCCCACGCTAATGATGATGTTGTAATTCAGGATGCGTCCGAGATCCTTATACGCAACCGCGCCCATGCTGCCCAGAACGAGCGTGGCCGCAGCCATCCAGCCGATGACGGCGTGAATGTTGCCGGTATCGTGATGGAAGATCAGCGTAAAGGTTCGGATAATCGCATATAACCCGACCTTCGTCAGCAGGGCGCCGAACAGAGCCGTTACGGCCGCCGGAGGTGCGCTGTAGGAACCGGGCAGCCAGAAGAACAGGAACAAGCCCGCCTTCAGTGCGAATACGATCAGGAACAAAAGGCCAATGACCGACAATATTCCGTCCTGCTGCACTTCACCCACGCGCAGGGACAGATGCGCCATGTTCAGCGTGCCGACCGTGCCGTATAAATAAGCTACGGCTGCAACAAACAAGGTGGATGAAATAATGTTAATCAGCATGTACTTCAAGGTTTCCCTCAGCTGCCGCTTGGTTCCGCCCAGAACGATCAGCGCATAGGAAGCGATCAGCATGACCTCAAAGCAGACAAACAGGTTGAACAGATCCCCCGTCAGAAACGATCCGATCACGCCGGCCAGCAAAAATTGAAAAAAGGGATAGAAGTAATGCTTCTCTCTCTCTTCCCCGATGCTCCGAAAAGCATAGAACAGGCAGGCTGCGGCAACGATCAGCGTCGTAAACACCAGCAGTGCCGCCAGCATATCCGCCACGAACACGATCCCGTACGGCGGCTGCCATCCGCCCATATGAAGCGTCTGGATGCCTTCGTTATTCACTTGGTTGACGATGAACAGGGCGCCAAGCAGGTTGATTAGAATACTAACCGCACTGATCCACCGCTGCGCGCGGACGTATTTGGAACAGAAAATAAGAATGACGGCCGTAACCAAAGGAATCAGGAGCGGAAGCACAATCACGTTATTCATCGTCCGTCCCCCTTAACTCCTCCATGTTGTCCGTGCCCAAGCGTTGATATGCTTTATAAGCCAGTACGAAAAAGAACGACGTGACGCCAAAGCTGATGACGATGGACGTCAGTATCAATGCTTGCGGAACCGGATCAACGTAAGAGGAAGCCTCCTCGCCAAGCAGCGGGGCAGCCCCGGTCTTCAGCCTTGACATGGTGAGCAGCAGCAGATGGACGCCGTGGGTTAACAGCGACGTGCCGAGAATGATCCGCAGCAGGCTTTTGGATAAGATCTGGTAGATCCCAACCGCGAAAATAATTCCAATGGCAAGCGACATATATAGTTCCATGGTCAGTTATCCCTCCCGATCGAATTGATGATGGTCATCGTCACGCCGACTACGGCCAAATAAACGCCGAGGTCGAAGAGAACCGCAGTAGCCAGCTCCGTTTTCCCGAGAAGCGGCAGGTTGAAATAACCGAAGGAATGACTTAAGAACGGTGCGTTAAAGGCAAAGGAGCCGATCCCCGTAAGCAGGGCGATGGCAAGCCCCGCCGCCGTAACCTTTCGGAACTCGAAGGGCACGATCTTGCGGGTCATATCCATGCCGAAAGCCATGGATAACAGAACCAGTGCCGCAGAGGTCATCAGACCTCCGATAAATCCGCCGCCCGGCTCATGGTGCCCCGAGTTGAACAGGAACCAGGAGAAGGTTACCACGATAAAGATAACCACCTTGGATACGGTTCGAAGAATGACATCATTGCTGTTGGGCAGATATGCCCCTTCATAACGATCCCGCTCTCCCAGAATCCCTTCTCCCAAATCGATTTTGATCAAGGCATAAATTCCAAGGGATGCAATGCCCAGAACCGTGATTTCAAGCAGGGTATCAAAGCCGCGGAAATCCACCAGAATGACGTTGACGATATTTTTGCCGCCGGCGGAGCGATAGCTTTCTTGAATGAAGTAATCCGCGATGGAGTCGAAAGTCCTGCCGCTGCTCGCCGCCAGGGCGATCAAGGTCACGACAGCACCGACGCCTGCCGAAATAAGCAGATTTCTCCATTTCAAGCTCATCGGCACCTTCTCCCGCTTCAGCTTCGGCAGATGATAGAAACAGAGCAGGAACAGCATCACGGATACCGTCTCGACGACCATCTGGGTCAGCGCCAAATCCGGCGCCCGGAACAGGACGAAGAACAGAGTCACCATGTAACCGGCAGCACCGGTCAATATGATCGCCATCAGTCGCGTCCGGACGAACGGCAGCGCGATGACCGGAATGACCAGGCCGAGTATGGCAACGGCCTCATAGAAGGACATCGGCGCGTAAGCGGTCCTATCAAACCCGATATTGTCGACCAGCAGAAGCCCCCCGCCAAGAACGGCTATAAAAAAAACGAAAATATACATCACGTAATGACGGAGAGAGCCTGTCATGTAGGTTGAGGTCAGCGTTTCGCCGCCTCTTTCGAGGACTCGCAATCCCCCGTCATACAGCTTGTTCCATGTCCATCGCTTCGTCAGCGATGTATTCAATATTCGAGCTCTGCCGTGAAGCTTATACAGCACGGTACCGAGAACAATGATGCCGATGGTCATGAAAATCTCCGTCGTCCAGCCGTGCCACATTTCGATGTGTACGTGAAAACGATCCTCCGCCCCAAGCAGCCCTGGATGAATCGCGGCCATCGCCGGTTCGATGAGCGTTTGGGACAACAGGTTCGGAAACAAGCCGAACACGATGGCGAGCGATGCCAGAATGACCGGGGGAATCAGCATTCCCAGCGGAGCTTCGTGCGGCTTCTTCTCCAGCTTTTCAGGCTGGAAGCGTCCGGTGAAGGTTTTGAAGACCAGGATCATGCTGTACAGGAACGTAAACACGCTGGCAATCCAGGCGACGACCGGGATCAGTATGCCCCAGGTCTCTGCATTCCAGAAATTCATGTCTGAGGCCTGAAGGACCGCCGTAAAGAACATCTCTTTACTCAAGAATCCGTTGAACGGAGGCAACCCGGCCATGGAAAAAGCCCCTATGACCGCCACGGTAAACGTAATCGGCATGAGCGACATCAGCCCGCCGAGCTTCCGCAGATCCCGGGTGCCCGTCTCATGGTCCACGATGCCGACGACCATAAACAAGGCGCCCTTGAATATGGCATGATTCATCAGATGAAAGATGGCCGCCGTCGTCGCTTTCGCGTAGAGCAGCGTGTCCACGCCGTCTCCATAATAAGCGGCGGCAGAGCCCAGGCCGAGCAAGCTCATGATCAGCCCCAATTGGCTGATGGTGGAGAATGCCAGCAGCGCTTTTAGATCCGTCTGCTTGATCGCGCGGATCGAAGCATAAATCAGCGTGGTCAAGCCCGTTATCGCTACGATCCAGAACCAGGACGCCTGCCCGGCAAACACCGGACTAAACCTGGCCACCAAATAGATCCCGGCCTTCACCATGGTCGCGGAGTGCAGATAAGCACTTACCGGGGTCGGTGCTTCCATCGCATCCGGCAGCCAGATATGGAACGGAAACTGCGCGGACTTGGTGAAGGCCCCGAGCAGGATCAGAATCATGGCCGGAATAAACATCGCATCTCCGGCAATGCTCCCTACATCGGCGACGATCTCCCGTACGCTAAAGGTGCCTGTCATGGCATAAAGCAGGATAAACCCCGCGAACATGGCAAGTCCGCCGAATACGGTGATGAGCATGGATTTCAAGGCTCCGTATCTGGAGCGGTCCCGATGATGCCAGAATGCAATCAGCAGGAAGGACGAGATACTGGTCAGTTCCCAGAAGCCGTACAGCACCATCAGATTATCGGAGAGCACGACACCCAGCATGGCGCCCATGAACAGAAGCAGGTACACATAGAATCTGTGGACCGCTTCCTTGTTTTTATCCATATAAAAGATAGAGTACAGGACAACGAGGGAACCAATGCCGGATATTAATAGTGCAAAAATCAAGCTTAATCCATCCAAATAAACGGTAAAGTTTATTCCCGCGCTTGGGATCCATTCCAGGACGGCTTGGAGCTGTTCACCTCCCTGAATGGTTGGGATAAGTCCCAAAAAATAGGCGAACAGGACAACCGGGACCGGCAAAACCACCCATCCGGTGTGGACGCGGCCGATGAGCTTGTAGGTCAGCATAACCACAAGCGCTACGATAAAAGGTGCCAAAACGGCGATGTGCAGCAAAGACAAAGTCTACTCCTCCTATAGTCCGATTTTTCCTTCATTAGTAGTATTTCCCCATAATTTAGGCATAAGTCCAAAAAAACACAAAAAGAGCCCGCTGTTGGCAGGCTCCTCCAGGTAAAACCATATGGTATTTTTTCGAATCACACTGAAAATCAGTATATCTTGAGATCAAAGCTTTGTCAAAGGGTATGTCGGGGAATGAAGTGGAGGCTCTCGGGAAATTACTGTATGTAAAGGAGTGGTTCCCATGATGATCAAAAAAGCGGCAGTTTGCGCCTTCGTCTTTCTCGTGATATTGACGGCGGCCATCGTGACGAATCTACGCACGCAGTCCGCCTACCTTCAGGAAAACCCGTCAAACGGCGTATATCACATGCAGCATTCCCAAGGAGGATCCCTCTTGTTCTCTCCTCGGGAATACGTGAAAATCATTCGCCATTCACCCGAGACCTTGCCGGATCAGCCTTAAGCTATCGCAGAACCCAATCCGTAGGACTATCCATGAAATTGGATCTCATTATTCTCCTTGCTTCGTTTATTTCTTCGCATCCACCACGAAATGATCAGGATGACGGCCAGCGCCGCAACGATTCCAGCTGCATAATATCCATACCGGTTAATCAGCACGCCAATATGATCGACGACCTGATCGCCGACGAACATGCCCAAAGAAAAATAACCGGTGGTCCACACCAAGGACGCGGTATACGAGTAGATCGCAAACCGGCGATACGGCATTCCCTTCATCCCGACCGCATACGGAGTAACATTGCGCAGGATGGGCAAAAAGGCGCTGATGCATATGGCGTAATTGCCATATTGGCGGGTCAAGCGTTCGGATACATCGAGAAACTGGCGAATCTTCGACTTTTCCCCTACGCGGTTTAACAGCTTGCTGGCGGTAAAGCGGCTAAGCATGAAACCGACCGTCGATCCCGAGCACACGCCGAGAAAGGTCATGATAAAAGACGGGGCCGGCGATAATATCCCGGATGCCGCCAACGCTCCGCCAGTCATGGCCACGACTTCATTCGGCACGGGAAGCCCGACCAATCCCAGGCATAATACAAGGAATAATGCGTAATGCCCGATTTGTTCAATAAAATTCAATAGCGTATCCACGCCCTGGCCCCCTAATCCGTCCCTGGAATATATATCAGCTTATACGACAACGCGGCCTTCGCAAACGTGCTGTAGACGAGGATATGAACTGGACCTGAGACCAGGTTTGTTTGGGATTATGTTCGTTCAGAGATTTTTAAACGCCGAAATGAAGGACCCCGGATCCTCCTTCACCGTGTACGAATACACCCCTTGCTGGGTATGCAGGTACAAGAAACCTCCGCCGTCTCCCATCGGCCGATAGGACAGGTCAAACACCTGCCGGATCGGAAACTCCCGGTATTGGGTTACGATTCGATCCTCGTACAGGAACATCTCCCGCCCTTGCTCTTCCGTTCGTTGTTCAATGCCGTCCACGATTCGGTTGATTTTGTAGTACGGCTGTACGGCTACCCAATTCACAAGCTCCCTCCTTGCTGTCTTCATATTCTCACTTGGAAGATCGCAGGTCTCCCTTCTTCTTCCTGCGGCTCTTCATTCGTTCCAGCAGCTCCAGCGCCCCGATAAAAAGCACGAATACCACGAAGAGTGCGGCGGCACGGCCAGGCTCGATCAGACCGGTAACGGACGCTATAATGCCTGTAATGCCCACAATAATAATACCTAATACAGATAGTTTCCAACCTGTTAACATATGTATGCTCCTATAAGTAAACATAATTGCCGCCCATATGATCGTAGACCTTCATGATCAACAAACTCTCCGGCACACACGGAATGTATCATAAAGAACACCTAATATTCAAGTTATGGCCGCTATAGCCGAATCCAGAATTTCGATTGCCAACCTGCGATACATTTGCAATAATTTACACATGGAGAGAAATGATAGTCCGCCTCCGCATACCAAAATAGACAGGAGGAGCATGTATGAACTCAACAACCTGGATACTGCTCATTGTATTCATCGTGGTGGATGTATGGATTATTTCTTTTTTCGTTAAACGCTCGTTACGCAAACAAAATAGCCAGCTGGTCCCTGATGGAAATAAGCCTCGACGAGGGAAAATACCGGAGCTGCCGCCGATCGTCAAGGCCGGAAGCCCGGCAAGCGAGCTTGTCGGCAGACTGGAGGCCGCGCTGCCCGATACTTATCAGAGCATGCTGAAACAGCGCGTGATGAGTGAGCATCCTGACATGTCCGAACAGGAATATGAATGGAGATGGCAGGAGCTTAAACGTTTCTTTATCATGTGCGCCGTGTTGGACCGCGTACCGATGTTCAGCAAGGACGTCGATGAGGTCTGGCATGAAATGCTGATGTATACATACGAATATCAACAATTCTCGGACCGCTTTCTTGGCCGGATGCTTCACCATGCTCCCAATACCGGTACCGAGCATGTGCCGATTCCGAATGAACGGGCCTGGTTCGATACCGTATATGTGCAATTATTCGGCTGGCATGAATACAGTGCCAAGCTATGGGGGGCTTTCTTCCGCGTCCCGCTGCCGCGTGAAGAGCTGGACATTTGCACCTCCCCCCATTTTGCCGTGAATCATGGCCAGAAGCGTTTTAATGCCTGGACCTATGAGAAGATTCCTTCAGCACGCATGGCCATTGATGCAATGATCCGGGATCTGCAGGATCGGGTCAGAACCGCTCAAACCGAGCCGCGGCGTCAAGAGAAGAGGGTCAACTTTCAGAATAGCGATATGCTCCTGGCAGCGGCCGTCTATTTTGCCTGGAACGCACCGGATCAATTCACTGATCATATGATCCCGGATGAGCGCGAGCTTCATAAAAACAACAGCAGCTCCTCCTGTACCTATGCTTCGGCTTGCGGCTCAGGCGGCTCGGATTCCCATGACGGATCGTCAAACGATGGTTCATCAGGCGGCGGCTCCTCCTGCAGCAGCGGGTCCTCTTGCAGCAGCGGTTCGTCCTGCAGCAGCTGCGGAGGCGGCTGCAGCAGCTAAATACAAATTTAACAAGAGCGCTTGCTTATTAATGAATCGAACAAAAGCATGGACCTGAGAATTCTGGCCCATGCTTTTTTGTTTTATCCAGCGTTCAAACCCCGCCATATACAACTTGGCCTCGTCTTACCTTGATATCGCCAAGCCAGTTAATATTAAGTGACTTCGTATTAACCCAAAACAAATCCGGATGATCCGACACTTGAAAATGCAAATGAGCTTCGGTTGAGTTGCCGGAATTTCCGCATAGACCTATCAGATCACCTGCTTCGACCTCAGAGCCTTCCTTCACGCATACCGATCCCTGCTTTAAATGTGCATATAGGCTATATTCTGAATGTCCATGATCGATGATGACATAGTTACCGACGGGCTTTGTTTCGTTGGTCTCACCCACAGGCTCATTGTCCCTGATGTTATTCTCGATACCCACCACCTTCCCGCGGGCACCAGCAAGAATCTCCTCTCCAAACGCGAAGTAACTCTCATTCATGGCTGGATCTCCTTCATAGGACATGGCGTTCTCCGTCTTGATGACGTCTATTGCGTACCGCTGGCTTTCCTCTGGGTAATGGTAATTATCCATAACATTCTCGCCGCCCCAGAACACATACCATTTTCCCTTAAACGGAACTCGGAAAACCGTGACGGTTTGCTTGGCATCCGATTCAGAAAACCTCTCAATAGGCGATAACATAAGACCTACAATGGTACCCGTTTCATCGATCATCGCTTGAATGCCTTTTTGCCCGCTATCATCCATCCAGTTTATCAATCGGATTTGGTTGAGCGTGTCGTCCAACGTGATATGGAACGTTTTTACGCCTGCCGTATATTCCACTGCCATCGCTTCAAATTGTTCGATCGTTACAAGTAAACGCAAATCCTCTCCGAACAGCTCATACAGCTTGCGATGTTCCCCATTCAACAGGAATCCAGAAACATCTACCATATTCAAACCTCCTTCATATTTCAAATCCAATGTTGTTCATAGTATATCTGACGAAATGAACCTGCATTGAAACAGGAGCTTAACATTGGTTAAACTTTCAGCTCCTGTAGGTACAGATGCCCGGAAAAACACTCTTCCTCTACAACTAAAACAAAGAAGCACCCGAACCCATTCGTCAAGGTTCAGATGCTTCTATTCTTAATATACATACAGCCTATTAATGGTTAGATGTGAGTACCAAGCCGGAACGGGTTTGCGGTCCGACCTTGCGCACGGAAACCTGATTTTGCTCGGCCCAACGCGTGAGACTCCGAATGCCTTCACAATTCTTCTCTTCAAATTTAAAGCAGCAGTACATCGGATTTACGCTCTTATCCTTGAGGCTAATTTGGAAAGCGGCTTTATGGCAACCGGAAACCTTGATTTCGCGGATCTGTTCTGCGTGAATCTCGATGCCGTTGATCGAAATCGTCTCCGAATTCTCCTGAATATTCACTTCCCGCTTCACCAATCTCGCATAACCTTCAATAGCCAGTGCCGCAACGACAACGACATTCACGGCCATCTGCATATAGAAGAAGAAAGGATAGGAATATTCGGTCAAGGTGGCTACCTGAAACAGGATAATGCTAAGGACAAAGGAAAACAAAATAACGTCTTTCATTCTGGTAGAGTAATGGATCGCATATTTCATGATTAATCAGCTCCGTTCAATCTGTAAGGGTTTTCATTCAGCTCTTACCTTATTATAACACCATTGTACATAATTTTGACACATATCATTCACATTTTTGTCAAAAAAATATTTGCCTCGCTCCTTATCCTATGCTTATCCATTTCGCGTCGTGTCGTTCATGGTCCAACCAACCATATAAATACACGGTTTGTTTCCTGACAACAAAAAAGAGCATCCCGCCAGATCCAAGATCCGTTGGGACACCCTTTGCTTCATCACTTTTGTCTTTATTTGGTTAACGCCGTATTGCCTTCCTTTCCCCGAAACCATTTCATTACGACAGATACGGTATCAATAAGGGTAATGATCACAATGATGTAAATGAGGCCATCCCTGGATCGATCCCAAATTGATTTTACGGTCTCATACGCTTCATCCCCCGGTGTTACGAAACCCGCTTGAACGAGCTGATCCATGAATGTCGGATTCCAAATCGTCATATCGGAGAACAGGATCACCGTAACGATAACGGAAGCAACGTTAAATATGACGTGCATGACGGCAATCTGCGGCGTCCACTTTCTTGTGATTAATTTCCTGGCTTCATTGAATATGCTGAAGGCGGTAAGAAGCCATATCAGCGGTAAATATTTGGCAAAGGCAGCCTGTTCAAACACCGGAATGGCGATCGAGTTTTCATCGAATCGGTGAACACCGATCAGGTTAATGGAAAACGTGAACAGGACGAAGAACAGCACGGAAAACAGGATGCCGAGCACCGGCTCGATCGGTTTAATCCGAGCGGCTGGTTCCGGAATTGCAGGCAATTCCGAGGGTTTCCATGGATCATTGGGGACTTGGCGAGCCCCGCGGTATTCGATAAAGGCAAAAATAACGGTAACCCATGCAAATCCGTGGATTCCCACGCTAAGCAGCGAAACAAGAAATTCCAGCAGCTTCTCGGCAGTGTGTTCCGTGCTTGTAAAGAAATCAATGATGTAGACGATGCCAAGAGCAACGGCTATCGAATACAGTACGATCTTCAGGACGGACCAATAGCTGTTAATCAAACCCGGACCTATGAGATACCTTTCCCTTCCTCTGTATCTGGCTGCCATTTCCCCGGGCGGCCCGAGCTCAAGCAGCACCTGCTCCACCTCTTCCAGACTTGCGGCCTCTACGCCGACTCCCCGGTCTTCCAGCATGTCTTCGACGAGTCCTTGAAGCTCCTTCTCAATATCCGCCCGCTGCGATTCCGGCAGCTTCTGGGTCACCGCATAAATATACCTGTTAATAAGATCCATCACCTTAGTCCCCCTTGTCTTTCACAAGTCCCTCCAGACTTGTCATCATATCCTTCCATTCATGGTAGAGCTGCCGATATATATCCTTGCCTGTCTGACTTATGATGTAATATTTTCTGGGCCGGGCTTCATTCGTATCCCACTCGCTGTTAAGCAAGCCTTGTTTCTCCAGCCGACGCAGCAACGGATAGAGCGTACCCGCTTCCACGTTGATCCCCCTCTCCTGCAATATGGTCACCAATGAATATCCATACTGCGGTTCGGACAACTGACTGAGAACACCAAGGATGATCGTACCCCGCCGAAGCTCCTGCACCATACTGTTTAAAATATCCTGATCCTCTGGCATATCATCATCTCCTGGAAATTATTATACTGTACGCCGCACACTAATGTAAATAAACAATTAATAAATTTTTAAAAATATTTTATATAGCCTTATGTTAACGGCTGCCAAGCTTGATGGCTACCATAATTCGAGCATTTCCTTGTACGCAAAAAAGGTTATCCAACGGCCGTGACGGTCCGTAGGATAACCTTCTCTAATTACGCTCACCCATTACCGGGTTCCTGATAATGTTCACTTGCAGGGAATGATAAGCCAACTAGTTCGTTGGCAGCTATATGTTCAGCCGCCTGCCTATCTCGATTTTCTGGGAAAACCGTTCTGGTATTGTGCTGGAATCGCGATCTCCTTCTGAAGCACCGTTGCTGCTTCTAATGTCCAGTACGGATTGCGTAGCATTCCTCTTCCAACAGCAACGAGATCAGCGTCTTCGTTGCCTATTACCGCATTCGCCAAGGCGGGTTCATCCAAACGGCCCACGGCAATGACGGGTGCCTGCAGCGCTTCTTTGATCTGTCTGGCTAGCGGTACTTGGTAGGCAACGTGGGTGCCCGGTCTTCCTTCCGCCGCGATGGGTCCCTCGCCGCCAGCGCTGACATGGAACATGTCAACGCCTGCAGCCTGATATATCTTGGAGAATGCGATGCTCTCTTCGATGCCATAACCATTCGTTACATATTCTCTAGCCGAGATTCGCATGATTAATGGCATGTCCTCAGGCATTTCGCTTTTTGCGGCTTGAATCACTTCTTGGCCGAACTTGGTTAGCTCCTGGCCGTACTCATCCGTTCTCCGGTTGGTCAGTGGAGAATGGAATTGATGAATCAGATAGCCGTGGGCACCATGCAATTCAATTGCGTCAAAACCGGCCTTCACCGCACGGCGCACAGCCACGCGGAATTTTTCCACCATCTGCTTAACTTCTTCGGTTGTGAGTGCCCTTGGCGTTTTCGAGTTCTCATCGAAAGGAATAGCTGATGGGGCAACAGGCGTTTCCGCATCCTCCGCTTTGCGCCCGGCATGCGCAATCTGAATCGCCGCCTTCGCGCCATGCTGGTGTAGCGCTTCAACTATGCGGGCCAATGCGGGAATCTGCTCATCCGACCATAACCCAAGATCATAATCGGAAATACGGCCGTCCGGTTCCACATCCGTCATCTCCACGATAACGAGTCCGGCTCCGCCGATTGCCCGGCTTGTATAATGCAAATAATGCCAATCGGTGGCAATGCCGTCTTTGTTCGTTACAGAGTATTGGCACATCGGGGGCATAACGACCCGATTTTTCAGATCTAACGATTTCAATTTGTATGGACTGAATAAATGTTCCATTCAGAGACACGCTCCCTCTATCCTCATGATATTGATCTCTCTATAAAAAAATGCATGCACATGCATCTAAATTAGCAAAACAAAGACCATTCGTCAAGAATGGCTGTTGAACGATCTAGTTACCCTCGGATATGCTTCAATGCATCTTCCAGACCATGCTTCATTTTAGGCATTGCGAATTGCTGCTCCAGCACGTCTTGGACCGTGTTCTTGGCTTTTTGCAGTTTCTCTTCGCCAATCGGAGTCAGTGACGTGTAGATTCCTCTTCTGTCATCCTCGCATATCGCCCTTTGCATGGCGCCGCAGCCTTTGGCTTCAAAGCGGCTGACCAGTCTCGACATCGCACTCTGGCTTAGCCCCACCATCGTTTGCAGCTGCTGAAGCCTTAACTTTTGCTCGGGAGCCTCGGACAGAAATAACAGCACGTAAAATTCATTCAGCGATAAATCGTGCTTCTGCTGGAGCTTTTGTTCCAGCTCGTTGGAAATCAATGCATGAATCTGCGTCAAGGATAGCCAACTTGTGATGAGTTGTCGCGTTTGATCGGCTGACATAGGGCCTCCACCTGTTCCGGTATATTTCCGCCAGAAGGTTCGTTGTACCATATAGCGGGTCACTGTCAGTTATTAATAATAGCAAGTCCCTGTTTCCGTCGTCAAACCTGCGATGGGGCGTTAGCATACGGAACGGAAATACATGCCAGTCCTCACGCACCGCAAAAGCGTTTAGACTGACACGCTGCCCTGGCTTTTTATCGTTAAACCCGTTACTTAATCTCCTGTGGCTCCTTGCCCAGCAAACCGAGCATTCGAAGTCCGTATTGTATTCCGTCTTGGCCGACATCGCGGGTGACATGCCTGGCCGCCTGCTTCACGATCTCCGGCGCATTGCCCATTGCCACGCCGTGTCCCACGTACGACAGCATCTCCAGATCATTCAGATAATCGCCAAACGCGATGGTATCCTCGAGATCGATGCGCAGCAGCTGAATCAATTGTTTGATTCCTTCGGCTTTGGAGCCCCCTGCCGGTAACACGTCAATTCCATAGGGGCTCCAGCGCACGAAATCGAACCGCCCTTCGAATCTTTTTACGTAATCGGCCTCCTCATCCTCGGTACAGAATACAATGGCTTGATATATATCACGGCCCAAGTAATATTCCGGATCGTATTCCGGGATGGTCAATTTCAGCTCCCCCCAGCTGGAATCGATATGGACATGCTCGGTTACGTTCATCTTCATCGCTTCGCTGCCGGCATAGATAATCGGATGATCCAGCAGAACGGCTTGTTCCGTCAGCTCCTGTAAGGCATCCTCCGCCAGAGGATGACCGTAGATCGGTTTCCCTTCATAAACCACATATTGACCGTTCAAGCAAACATAAGAATCGATGCCGAGCTCTTCCCGCAGCTCTTCAAAATGATAGGGGGCGCGTCCCGTAGCAATGGCTACGATATGGCCGGCCTTCTTTAATTCAGCTATGGACTCCTTCGTTGTCGCCGGAACCTGCTTCTCATGATCCAGCAGCGTACCGTCAATATCAAAAAATAGGATCTTCTTCATCAATAACGCTCGCCTCTCTTTTTCGTATATTCAAGCTTATAAGTGTATTGTAAATGATGAAAAGCATTTCAGAGCAAGCGATAATTTTACCAAGCCTACTGGGACCACGTCCAGTTAACGCCAAAAACGGGCAGGGGAGCACTCTTTTCAAGATATCCATTTTAATGAACAAGAAAGCCGGTCAGCCATGACGATTTACCAGCATCCGGACCAAAAAAGGCCCGCCTGTTCAGGGCAGACCTTTCTCATATGGCTTTATTTCGCTTCCGAGCGGACCTCTTCAAGCATCTTATCATTGAATCCGAACATCCAAGTCAGCACGAACGTAATCGCCATCGCCGTCAGGTTGCACAAAATGTAAAGAGGAAGCTGGCTGTTCAAGTATAACAGCGTGCCCGGGATGACGGTAATGGCCATGCCTGTGGCCTCAAGCTGAAAGATGGAAGCCATGAAACCGCCCACGCCGCCGCCGATCAAGGCGATAACAAACGGTCTGACGTAACGGAGGTTGACCCCGAAGATCGCCGGCTCGGAGATTCCCAGCAAGGCGGAGAATGCCGATGGCAGGGATAATGCCTTGAGCTTTTTATTTCTCGTCTTGAGTCCGACAGCCAGACAAGCTGCACCCTGCGCTGCCATGGCGCTGGTCACGATCGCATTGAACGGATTGCTCCCTGTCTTCTCAAGCAGTTGGATCTCCAGGAAGTTGAAAATATGATGCACGCCGGTGACCACAATGATCTGGTTAAAGAAACCGATGACCAAACCTGCGATACCGAACGGCAGCTCCAGTAGGAACGTCGTCGCGTTCAGAACCACCTCTTCCAGGGAGTGGAACACGGGGCCGATCGCAAACAGGCCGAGGGTTATCATAACGAGCAAGGTTAGAAACGGCGTAACGATCAGATCGATGGCGTCAGGAATGCGTTTTCGCAAAAATCTCTCGAATTTCGCGCCCAGCAGTCCAATGAAGAATGCCGGCAGGACCGAGCCCTGATACCCGACAACCGGAATGAAATCAAAGATCATGAGTGCCTCAGCCGAACCGTTCGCCACGCTGTACGCGTTAGGAAGAGCCGGGTTAACCAACATCAATCCCAGGACGATACCCAGCACGGGGCTGCCTCCGAACACCCTGAATGCGGACCAAGCCACCAAGGCCGGCAAGAAAGCGAAAGCCGTATCCGTCAGTACCTGGGTGAAGAGCAGGAAATTAGCCGAGATATCATCCGGCGTCGCACCGAACCAGGCAAGCACGGTATCCTGGGTCAGCAGCCCCCGTAATCCCATGAACAAGCCAGTGGCGACCAATACCGGGATAATCGGCACAAACACGTCACCGAATGTACGAATCGCCCGCTGAAACGGATTCCCCGACTTTTTCGCCTGAGATTTCAGTTCTTCCTTGCTTGTGCTCTCCATTCCAAGGGATTCGACCGCTTCAAAAATCTGATTGACGGTTCCTGTTCCGAAAATGATCTGGTATTGCCCGGAGTTGAAAAAGGCTCCTTTGACCTTGTCGATCTGCTCGACCTTCTTCTGGTCAATCTTCTTCTGATCATGAACCATGATTCTCAGTCTGGTGGCACAATGGGCAAAGGAAGCGATGTTCTCCCTGCCGCCAATGGCTTCCACTACCTGCCTTGCGATTTCCCGATTATCCGCTGCCATGTTCATTCAGCCCCTTCTTTATCTTTTACGGCTTCGGTCAGATCCCATTTCTCGACCTTCAAGCCGGCACTGCCGTTCTGTACGAAAAATCGAATGTTTCGGCTGTTCCACTTCGGAAAAATTCTGCTTGTAAACACCTCTTCGCCATCGTTGATGAACAGCTCGACCGAAGAAATGTCCACGAACAGATGAAATTTGATCGAATTTCTTTCGGTTGGCAGCATACAGGATCGTTCCGCTCCGTAATCACTGACAATCGTTGCACCCGAAGAAGAGCGATCCAGCGTAACCTTCCGTTTGCCGGATTCATATCGAATAACGGTTCGTTCCCCTTCGCCAGCCCGAAATTCAATGCCAACGACGTCCGCCTCGATGGCTTGGAACTCGCATACCATTTCGAATGCGGTTCCTTGAACCCCCTCGTAAGTCTTCACTTCGCTGTGAAGCGTATCCTCTGCCTGAGCGGCATGATCGCGGAGCGCCTGAAGCTCGGGAACCGGCTGTTGAATCAGCCTGCCTTCACGGAACGTAAGCATACGCGGAAGCGTCAAACAATGGGCCCAGCCATGCGAATCGGTGGGATACCCGATATCCGGCAAACCCATCCAGCCCACCATGATGCGCCGGTCTTTCTCATCCAGCATGGTCTGCGGCGCGTAGAAATCAAACCCTCTGTCCAGCTCGCAAAAAGGACCGTGATCAAACTCCAGCGTATCCCTATTGAGCGGCTTGCCTGAAATATAGCCGGATTGGTAAATGTTTCGAAAATGATCGTCCTCCGGAAGCAGCCCTTGCGGGGAAAACAGTAGCACGCCCTGGCCTTCCAATTCAAAATAGTCGGGGCATTCCCACATATAGCCGAAATGCTCAAGACGGGTTTGTATCTCCCCCTTGAATTCCCAAACCAACAGATCCGAGGATTCATAGACGACAGCCGCACCTGTCTGATTAACCCTTTGGGCACCGATGACGAACCGGTACTTGTCTTTGTCTTGCCATACTTTCGGATCCCGGAAGTGTTCGGTATATCCGTCCGGCACATGGTCAATCAGCGGCTTATCGAGCTTCGTGATGGATCCGTCGCGGTCCATCACAGCCATGCATTGATACGATTGCCTGTTCCATTTCTCATCCCGGGCATTCCCGGTATACATTAGGCATAGTTTGCCGTCTTTCACGATACCGCTGCCCGAATAAGCGCCATAAGCATCATGCGGGTGACCGGGTTCAATAGCGATGCCTTGGTTCTGCCAAAACACCAGGTCTTTCGAGGAAGTATGGTACCAGTATTTCAAGCCGTGAAACGTGCCCAGAGGAAACCATTGGTAAAACAAGTGATACTCTCCGTTGTAATAAGAAAATCCATTGGGATCATTCATCAGGCCCATGATGGGCTGTACGTGAAATTTCTGCCTCCATTCGCTTAATCGCACTTTCTTCCTTAAGGAGGAAAGCTCTTCGGGAGAAGCCTGATCCAGGCGTCGGTATTTCAGTTCTCTGTCCATATCTCTTCTCCTTATAAATGGTCTTGCCGAAAAATCAAACAGATCATGCTGCGCGTGCACGCGAATAAATTCAACTGCGGTGGAACCGGTTCCAATCATAGGTAAAAATAATGAACTCAGTTCCAATACCAAGCAAGCACTCGGATTGGAACCGGTTCCGTTATTTGAAGTATAAAATACCTAATTCAGATTGTCAACGCTTTCCCGATGAATCATCTCGCAATTCATGACCGTCAGGAAATCCACTGGCTCGTCGTTGACCAGCTTCATAATATGCTGTGCCGCGAGGTGGCCCGCTTGGAAATATCCATATTTCACCGTTGTTAACCCGGGATGAATCACCTCGGTTACGTCGTAACCGCCAAATCCGGTAACGGAAAGTTCGTCGGGAATAGAGATGCCTTTCATGTGCGCCGCTTTCATCACGCCCAGCGCTATGTTGTCCGTGGCGCAGACCACGGCCGTTGGCAATGTTTGGTTCAACTCAAAAAGGGAGCATGCCGTCTTAACACCATCCGACATCTTGAATCCACTCTCGTAGAGAACCGCTTCCGCCTCATCATACTCGCTTACCGCTTTGAGGAACCCTTCCTTCCGCTTGACTCCGACGGCTACGTCCTTTTCCGTCACCCCGATATAGGCAATTTGACGATGTCCCATCGACAGCACGTACCGGCCCATGTCATAGCCTGCGGCATAATCGTTATAGATCATGCTGTGGACATGGTTATGCTGTTGTCCGAGCAGAATGACCGGAATGCCGATCTCTTGAATCGCGGCAAGATGGGTTTCCGTCACCTGCGTGGCGAACAGAATAATGCCTGATATTTTTTGTCTGGCGAGATCATACAGCGCTTCGATCTCCCTGGATAAATCCTGGCTTGCGTTGATGATCAGAAGCTGATATCCGTGTTTTCTTAATTCTTCGTCCATGCCGGCGACAGTCTGCGATGCGGAGAAGGAGTCCAGACGCGGCATAATGGTGCCGATCATGCTCGTTTTTTTCGCTTTGAGGCTTTGCGCAAAAGAATTCGGGATATAGCCGGTTTCCTGAATAACCTGTTCAATCTTGCGGCGTGTCGCATGACTGACGGATCCTCCGTTCAAGAAACGGGAGACCGTGCTTTTGGCAACTCCGGCTTTGTGGGCAATATCGGCGATCGTGTTCTTCATGCCAAGATCTCCGGAACCGTTAGCAGCGCTGCGTCGAACGGATCATTCTCTGCAGTTCCCTGTTGTCCCGCACAACAGGCCATGATTCGTATAAACATGAATCTCTCCCCTTCGTATTTCGCTTATTCCTAACTATACCATGACGTCCAGGGGTCCGTGAAATGCGGGTTCCAAGCCTATAGGCAGAGGCCTATCTCTTCCACGTCACAGACTTTTGCATGGTCACGCAGCGATTTGAAGGGGATAATTCACGGGCGCACCCTTAATTCACATATAAATGGTCAAGTGCATTCCCCTAGGCTTGGACGGTTCGCTCGGCCGATTCGACGGTATGCTTCAACAATGTCGCTATCGTCACGGGGCCAACGCCCGCCGGTACCGGCGTGATTGCGGATGCCGCCTTGGCGCAGGCTTCGTAATCGCAGTCCCCGATATTTCCTTTATTGTAACCGGCGTCCAACACGACGGCACCCGGCTTGATCCAGTCCCCTTGAATGAAATTAGGCTTGCCTACGGCCGCAACCACAATGTCCGCTTGGGACACAATCTCCCCAAGGTTCTTCGTTCTCGAATGGCAGATCGTAACCGTGGCGTTGCGATTGAGCAGCATCATCGATACCGGCTTGCCCAAAATCGGACTGCGTCCGACCACCACCGCATGCTTCCCTTCGATCGGCAGGCTGTAATAGTCCATAATCGCGATAATCGCCGCCGGCGTACATGAAGGGTAATCGGCGAAACCAAACGCATTTTGCGAGAACCCGAGCGTGGTTACTCCATCCACGTCTTTTTTCATGTCGATGGCATCAAAAGCCTCCCGCTCATCGATATGATGCGGTACCGGGTGCTGAAGCAGAATACCGTGGACGTTCGGATCCTCGTTCAGTGCTTGAATCGCGGCGATCAGCTCCTCCGTCGTTGTCGATGTCTCCAGCACTACTTTCTTGGATATGATGCCAAGCCGCTCGCACGCATTTCCCTTCATCCGCACATAGGTTGCCGAGGCAGGATCATCGCCAACCAGAATCGTTGCCAGACAAGGGGTTACCCCTTGCTGTTTCAATTCCTGTACCTTCACCGCCAGCTTTGCCTTGATATCATCGGATACTTTTTTTCCATCCAAAATTACGGGTTCCTTACTCATGCTAATCCGCTCCTTCGCCATTGTATTAAAAAACATAAAGAGGCAAGGCGACTCGAACGTCTCCTTACCTCTTGCCCAGGCGTACGGCATATGATCCCATGTGCTCCCTCTTGGTAACCCAAGCTACGCCAGTAACACACGGATAACTTTTTTTAATATATCACGACTTTGGACTTCGCGCCACCGGCTATGCGGCCGCCCTTTAATCGTAAAGTTTTTGATTTATTGTCTGAAATCACGTATGTTGCCGATGGTACAAGCATAGAATGTCCTAAGAACAATTCGCTCCAGGAGGCCTTGATGAGATATCCGGCGATCTTCAAAATGCTGCCCTTTATACTGCCGCTTGTATTCGTGATTCCGGTCTTGACGATATGGCTGCAGAGGGACTTAAACCCCATATCCAGCCAAGACCTACAGCAGGTTAAAACCGTCTTTACGGGCATCTTCCTTGAGGCACTTCCTTTTATTCTGCTTGGAGTGCTGCTGTCGTCCCTTCTGCAGCTGTTCGTACAAGAGCAATGGGTGCGGCGTCTCACGCCGAAGAATCCGGTGGTCGGCGTCCTGGGCGCTTCCATGCTCGGCATCCTGTTTCCCATCTGCGAATGCGGGATGATCCCGGTCGTTCGCAGGTTGATGCTGAAAGGTATGCCCGCCTATATCGCCGTCACCTTTATCCTCAGCGGTCCTATTCTGAATCCCATTGTATTCGCATCAACGATCATGGCCTTCCGTTCGCATCCCGAAGTGACGATCGGACGAATGGGACTGGCTTTTGCAGTCGCGGTGACGACGGGTTTGCTCGTCTATGTTTTTTCAAGAAGCAGCCCCCTGAAGCGTTCCTTTCAAGAGTTCGCCGAACAGGGCTCCAGCAAGGGGGAACGTTTGTTGCATGAGCATCCCAAAACCTGGAGAAGCATGTTTGTCCACGCCGGAGACGAGCTGATCGAGATGTGCAAATATTTAGTCCTGGGCGCTTTCCTCACGGCCTGCATCCAATCCTTCATTCCGAGGGAGGAGCTGCTGGCTCTGGGGAACGGTCCTGCCGCCTCCTATCTGTTCATGATGGGCTTTGCCTTCATCCTGTCCCTTTGCTCAACATCGGACGCCTTCGTGGCATCGGCATTCACGCACACCTTTACCGTCGGCCCGCTGGTTTCCTTCCTGGTCCTCGGACCGATGCTGGATTTCAAAAGCCTGCTCATGCTGTCGGCTACCTTCAAGACCAAATTCGTGATCGGCTTAAGCCTGCTGGTGATTACCCTTGTCTTTATCGGCTCTGTAGCCGTCGACGCGCTATTCGGCGGTTAGGCGTAGTAAACAAACTGGAGTGGCAATACACAAAAACGGATGGAATAACGCTACCTTCAGGCTGTTATGCCTTCGGATATCCACTTGAGATTGGAGGTGTTCGGGACGTGAAGCCCAGTTTGAGCCTGCGAAGCCACTATATACTGCGGTCGCTGCTAATCGCAGCTCTTGCCGCCTATATCATGCATCTAAACGCATCAAATTCGCTGGACTATTACTTGGCTCCCCATATGCAGACCCTGCTTCTGCTCTGTCCCGTGCCGCTGTTGTTCATAGCTTTCGGCATGCTGTGGCACGCCCTTGCGGGAGCTTCCGGCGAGGTGTGCGATTGCGAGCACCCCCTGCCCAGCGGACTGATCAAAAACATATCGGTTTACGGGTTATTCACGGTGCCGCTGCTGTTCGGCCTGCTCCTGCCGGACCAAGCCCTCGGCAGCGATATGGCGGCCAAAAAAGGCATGATCTACACCTATCCGAACCCCGATGTTCGCCGTAAAACCGAGGAGCGGAATGCTCCCGCCGTTTCGGGCATGGAGAAGCATGGAACGAATGATGACCAGACGGCAGCGGAGGACATCGCGCTGAACGAGCGTTTTGTTCCCAAAGACATCTACAGCGTGGAGTTCGCGGAGCTGGCCAAGCGCTTATATACCTTACCCGTCATCCGAGTGGAGCCGGACATTTTCTCGGAGACCGTAGGGGCCATGGATATTTACAAACAGCATTTTCAAGGGAAGGCCATCACCGTCCAAGGATTTGTTTTCCGCGATGGACATATGAACGAAGACACCTTCGCCGTCAGCCGCTTCCTCGTAATGTGCTGCACGGCAGACGCCGTCCCGTTCGGGGTCATGGTGCGCGCCGCGAATGCTTCGTCGTTCGCGAATGACGCGTGGGTTCAGATCGATGGCACGATCCAGGTCACCACCGTGGACGGTAAGGAATCGCTGCAGATTCAAGCGGAACGGATTCAGCCGATCGAACAGCCGTCATCCCCTTACATTTTTACGAATCCGGACTCTGTCGCAGAGTTTGATGAACTGTATTCGAATGATATCGAGACCAAGGAGGAGATCAACAATGAACAAGATACCCGTCGTGCTGATTAGCGGTTTTTTGGGGAGCGGCAAAACCACGCTGCTGCTCAGGCTGCTGGCGTATGCCGCCAAACGGCAATGGAGGACCGCCGTCCTGATGAATGAGATGGGCGAACAGGACGTGGATGGCGATATCCTATCCGGTGAAATGCCTGATCTTCCGATCGAGAAGCTGCTTGACGGCTGCATCTGCTGCACCAAACGAGACGAGCTGGGGCAAGCCCTGAAAAGCCTGTTAGATCGGAAGCCTGATCTCGTCTTCATCGAGACGACCGGAGTGGCGAATCCTGAACAGATTCTTGAGGATTTGCAGGATCCGTCACTGGTGGATCGAATATCGATCCGGGGTAAAATCGCCTTGGCCGACTGCAGCAAATTTCTCGAGTACAACAGCTTCTTTGCATCCAGTCGCGAACTGGTCCGCACCCTTCGGGGACAAATCAGCTTCGCGGACCGGATCATCCTGAACAAGGCGGGAGAATGCGAAGAGAAACAGATCAATAAAGTCATTACCTCCATTAGAAAAATAAATACGACGGCAAGCCTGTCCGTAACCGACTACAGCCGTTTGGATGAGCATGAAATGTTTGCGGCCCTTCAGCTAGAGCCAACGGAGAATCATAGTCATTCATCTCATTCTTCGAACCGGCAAAGGAGTCCTGCGGATCGCCTGCAAGGCAGCGCTTCGACCAGCGAAGAAGATCGGAGCAAGCTGGGGCGCCGCGACCATGAAGGAGCTTTCATTCATCATGAGCATCGTCATGGTCACGGAGAGGAGGCCGGGCATGGCAGCCATTCCTATACCGGCCTGGATACCTTGACTCTATCGGCTCCAGCCCCTTTCCCGCTTGAGATCAGCCTCATCGAAACCTTTCTCGCCACACGCGGCTCCGGCCTGCTACGGGCCAAAGGATATATTCAGCTCTCCACGGGTCCCTCCCTGGTTCAGTGGGCAGGTTCACAGCTTGCCATCGAGCCCAGCACGCTGAAGCTGCAGCGCGGCTATCTTACGTTAATCGGCCATCGCCTGGATAAAACGCGCATTGTCCAGGAGTGGGAGGACTTGCTCAGCGGCGTGGTGCAGTGACAGTTGAATGTATGCAGCGATATGAAAAAAGAAAAGGAGATCCCCAGGGATCTCCTTTTTTTCGGTTCGCTTATGATTAGTCCCTGGGATAATTCACTTCCATAATATCCATAAAAGGAACCTTCGTAATGACGCCGTTCTGTTTCATATGCACCTTCCCTGTGCGGGAGTCCATCAGATCGATTTGTCCGCGGACCGCCTCTTCCCATCCCCAGACCGTCAGTACGATGACCGATTCCTCCTGATAAGCTTCCGTTAGCTGATTTCCGAGCTCTTCCAGTACAAACTCATCCCTAGTGGGTCGCTTTGGAACTTTTGCTTTTGCCATAATCGTGTCCTCCTGATTTATGTTGTTCATGCGTCAGCATTACATTCTCAATGAAAACGAATCTTTCATCCATTCTATGAATTGGGAATCTACTACCTATTATACATCAAATGCGATTCAGAATTCTTGGGCTCTCCCAGGATTCAGATTATTTAAGGACCTCTGGAATCGATTCGCTTTTTTATACAAAAGACTTGATTTTCAGAAAATAAACATATATGATTGACCCATCAACCATTGACGAGTCAATGAATTGAAGGAGGTCTTTATCATCTCTACATGCCATACACAAGACCTGCTGTACTTGCTCATGCATCTGAATAAGCACATTGCGACTCGGTTTGAACGATGTGCCGGTGTTAGTCCCAATCGGCTGGAACTCCTCTGCAAACTGACCGGCGGCGAAATTAGCCAGTCGGATCTCCAGAAGGCAGTGTCTATCGATCCGGCTGCGGTGACCCGTCATGTTCAACAGCTGGAAGCGGAAGGATTGCTTCTGCGGACGAGATGCGAGAATGACAACCGGATTACGTTGGTTCAGCTAACTGATGTGGGCAAAAGTAAAGTAGCAGCGTTTAAGGCGGAGAAAGATCGATTTATGGAGGAACTGCAGGCAGACCTCACGGAATCAGAACGACTTGCGCTTGTTCATGCTTTGCAGAAGCTGAACAGCCAGATTCAACGGATGAAACATCCAAGTAAGACCGATTAACTTATAGAGATTAAAGGAGAGAATATCATGTCTGTAACGACCCTAAACAATGATTATAAAGAAATTATTACTTCCCGCCGCTCTGTGCGGGTATACGACCCATCGGTCAAAATCAGCCGTGAAGAGATGACTGAAATTTTGGAAGAAGCGACTTTGGCCCCGTCATCCGTTAATCTTCAGCCTTGGAGATTTCTTGTCGTTGATAGCCCGGAAGGAAAAGCGACGCTTGAAGAGCTTGCACCAGGGAACAAAACACAAGTTTCAACTTCTTCGGCAGTCATTGCGGTATTTGGAGATATGAATGCATTCGACAATGCGAATGAAATTATGGGCACTGCTGTGGAACGCGGTTATCTGCCGCAAGAGATAAAAGATCAGCTGATGGCGAACTATACCGATCTGTTCGGACGTATTCCGGCACAGGCTTTCCGCGAAATGATCCTTATCGATAGCGGCTTGGTTTCCATGCAGCTTATGCTTGCTGCCCGTGCCCGTGGATATGACACGAACCCTATCGGCGGATACGACAAATCCCGAATTGCAGAAGCATTTGGTATGGAGAAGGAACGTTATGTGCCGGTCATGCTCATCTCGGTAGGTAAAGCTGCCAAAGAAGCGCGTTTGACGACTCGTCTCCCTATTGATCGTATTGCAGAGTGGAAGTGAGGCATAGCGATGATTATTATTCATGCAGAAATGAAAGTAAACGGCGAACGCGAGGCAGAATTTCTGAAATCCGTAAAAGAGCTTATTGAAGCATCCCGTGCGGAACAAGGGAATGAATCTTATAAGCTGCTCAAAGATACGGAGCAGGATAACACGTATCTCATGGTTGAACAGTGGAAAGACCAGGAAGCTGTGGGGCTCCACAATGCGAGCAGCCATTTTCAGGCGTTTGTGGCTAAAGCCCCAAATTACCTGACAGCTCCGCTAAACGTGCAAGCCTATGCAGGCCAACTGATCAACAAATAATGAAACAGACTACCATCCGTATGAAGAAGCCAGCTCGTCTAGACGAGTTGGCTTCTTTAATACTATTACCCACACTCCATACAGATTAGCAGCATTACAGCGATAGCTCTTCGATGGCCATCCATGGCAGCGGATTGTGAAACGTTGACCAGTCCAGCTGCATTTCCCGGTCGGTCAACAAACACTCGTCCAGCTCCCGCTCGATTTGTTCCTGTTCCATCCCAATCCCGATCATGACGAGCTCGGTCATCCGATCTCCCCAGACGTTATCCCATTTCGTTCGCACATCCGGCTCACTTCGTAACAGCTCCTGCTGCTCCTGCTCGGTTAAAGCCGCGACCCAGTATCCTGCAGGCCCGAACTGAATCGAAGGCCCGGCCTGGCTTACACTTGCCGCAACATCCTCGCGCACGGCCAGCCAAGCGATCCCTTTCGCACGTACGACTTCTTCCGGCCAATAACTCATGAATGCCGCCAGCCGCTCCGGATGGAACGGTCTTCTTCTCCGATAGACAAAAGAGCTGATGCCGTATTCATCCGTTTCCGGCACATGCTCCTCCTTCTGAAGCTCCTGAATCCAGCCGGGGGACTGACTGGCTTTATCAAAATCGAATAAGCCGGTATTCAGAATTTCCGCAGGTGCCACTTGTCCCTTCACGGTGCGGATGAGTTTGGCGCTTGGCTGAAGTTTTCGCAGTATGCCCTCTACCTTGGCCAATTCGTCCTCGCTTACCAGATCGCATTTGTTCAGCAGCAGCACATCGCAAGTCTCTATCTGGTCGATTAACAAATCCACCACTTCCCGCGTATCCTCTTCGCCCATCGCTTCCTTCCGATCAAGCAGGCTTTGCCCCGAAGAGAAATCCTTCCAGAATCGGTTCGCGTCCACCACCGTTACCATGCAATCCAGCCGGGCGAGATCGGACAGCTGTACGCCGGACACCTCATCCGGGTAAACAAAGGTCTGCGCAACGGGCACGGGCTCGCTGATTCCCGTCGATTCGATCAGTATGTAATCAAAACGCTTCTCTTGAGCCAGCTTCTGAACTTCCTGCACCAAATCTTCCCGGAGCGTGCAGCAGATGCAGCCATTGGACATTTCGACCAGCTTCTCATCCGTTCGGGACAGGCTTCCTTCCCCTCTCACCAAATCCGCATCGATGTTCACTTCGCTCATGTCGTTCACGATGACCGCTACCTTCAATCCTTCGCGATTATGAAGCACATGATTCAGCACCGTCGTTTTGCCTGAGCCGAGGTAGCCGCTAAGGACAGTAACCGGAATTCTACTGTTGTTATTCATCTAATGAACTTCCTCCATTCCTTAATCGTAATAATTACGATTTATACGGTATGATGATATATCTCCTCCATTCAATTGTCAATCCTTCACGCTTAAAAACATTTCTTCAAGCAAAAAAATCTCCGGCAATCAATTTCATAATATTCCTTTACAGGAATATTCTCATGATGGTATATTATATTTAGGCATTGGTTAATCTTTACAAATAAGGAGGATAAGTTATGAGCCAAGAAGTCATTTCGTTCATTGAAAACCTGAGTTTGCCTTGGCAAGCAGAAGTCGGCAAAAAGCTTCGACTCATGGTCCATGAAGCCATTCCGGAGGTAGAAGAACGAATTCAGTACAAAAAACCGCATTTTCTCAAAAACGGACACTATGCAGCCGTGATTTCGCCATCCAAAGATGCAATCGCCTTTATGATCATGAACACAACCAACCTAGAAGTCCCTCCAACATTCGATGGTCCACCCGAACGGAAATGGCTCAAAATTCGAAAAGACGATACTCCTGACTATGAACAGCTATCCGAATTATTAGTTCAAGCATCAAGTTCGTTGTAATAACCAGATCGGGGGTAAGGTCCCATGAAACAGACAACGTTGCACGCGCTAGCCGAACCTAACCGATTACAGATGGTCGAACTGTTACGAGAAGGTCCTTTAACCGTCAATCAGATTGCTGAACGTCTTCAAATCCGGCAACCTCAGACTTCCAAACATTTAAAAATATTGCATGAAGCTGGACTGGTAAAAGTCCAAGCGGAGGCTAATCGACGAATTTATAAACTACGCCCTGAACCGCTTCAAGAAATGGACGAATGGTTGGACTCGTTCCGCAGCATTTGGGAAAAGCGCTTAGATCAACTTGAGGATTATTTGGAAAAAATACAAAAGAAAAGGTAGCTGCCGCTACCCTTCTTCTTAGGAGGAATTCAAATGACCGAGCAAAGCAAACCAGGCTTACTTCTGTCACGTGTTTTCAATGCCCCCCGGGAACTGGTTTTTAAAGTTTGGACCGACCCTGAACACTTCGGCAAATGGTGGGGGCCTCAAGGGTTTTCTTTGGACGTTATCAAAATGGATGTACGTTCCGGAGGCATGTTTCTAGGCTGTCAGAAGTCTCCGGACGGCAGTCAAGCCATGTGGGGTAAATTTGTATATCAGGAAGTTATCGTACCTGGGAAGCTGGTATTCGTTCAATCATTCTCAGATGAGGAAGGGAACACGATACGCGCACCTTTTAACGCAAACTGGCCGCTTGAAATTATGAATATCATCACATTTGAAGAAATCGACGGAAAAACTACGCTTACCATGCAGGGAGGCCCCGTAAACGCGACTGCGGAAGAACTGGCAGCGTTTGATGAAATGGCTCCAATGGTGAAACAAGGATTTGGCGGTACTTTTGATCAACTCGCTGAACACCTTGAAAGCCAGCAATAATTACATCGATTAAGGAAGCTCAAGCGAGCCGAGGCGAACCTGTTGGTTCGCCTTTTTTTAAGTCTTCAGAATGCAGCATCATTACGCTCGAAAACCCCCCTTAAATTTTAAGGAGGGTTTTTCCTACTTGCATTCGCATGCAGGTTCGAGAAAAATTACAGCTTTTGGGCGACTGCTTGTTCCGATGCCTGTACATCGTCTTTATTCTCAGGCAACTCGCCGTCTTTCCAGATGACTTGTTCGCCGTAATCCTTTCCCCAATCGTACATCAATTTCAAAATCGGCATCAAACTTTCCCCGTAGGGCGTAAGCGAATATTCCACCCGAGGGGGAACCTCAGGGTAAACCACGCGGTGGACCAGCTGGTCCTCCTCCAATTCACGAAGCTGATTGGTCAGCATTTTTTGCGTGATGTGGGGAATCATTCGGTTCAGTTCACCGAAGCGTTTCACGCCCTCCAAACCGAGATGCCAGAGGATGATCAGTTTCCATTTGCCGCCGATGACCGCCAGGGTTAACTCCTTATGGCAGTTTATTTCCTTCAGATTAATTCGCTGCTTGACCTCGTTTGCCATAATGCATCACCCCTTCTTCCCTATAGTATACAACGGTTGCGGGGATATCATCAAAGCGGCAAACTTATCATCACCGTTTCTTCTTATTCCAAATTGGCATGCAGGCTAAACATTTGGTCTGAGCGAAGCTTGCTTTTTTCCATCAATCTCAGGATAACCGCATCGAGCATGATCAGCATGCTTTGCTCAAATAATGAAGCCATCGGTTGAACGGTGACTAGGGTATCCTGATTCTGCTCCTTCGTTGTTCCCGGAAGCTGGACCATCGCATCCGAAAGCTTGCCGATACTCGACTCCGGTCTCACGGTTACGACCGCAACCGCGGACCCGATCTCTTTGGCTTTCCGAGCCATGGATACCAATCCTTGCGTTTCGCCGGAGCCTGAACCGATAAGAAGCAGGTCATTCGCTCCGATGGCCGGCGTTACCGTATCTCCGACGATATGAACCTTAAATCCCATCTGCATTAACCGCATGGCGAAAGCCCGGATCATCAGGCCGGATCTGCCTCCCCCTGCCAAGAAGACGGCATCGGATTGCACGATCCGTTCAATCAATTCCTCGATCTGGCCAGCATCCACCTGCTGTACGGATTCCGATAACTCCTTGGCAATGACGGATGCATGTTGAAAGATGTTATGACTCATGGCGACTTATGCCTGCTTCACAAGCTCGTTCATTTGAGCCGCTGTGGCCTTCTTGTCGGTTTGGCTTGTAATTCCGCCGCCGACGATGACGAGATCGGGATTTGCCTGAATCACCTCAGGGAGCGTCTCCATTTTGATTCCGCCCGCAACGGCAGTTTTGGCTTGTTTCACGACACGTTTGATCGCTGCCAATTCCTCGAATGAGTTTTTGCCTTCCGCCTGGTGGTCGTAGCCGGAATGAACGCAGATGTAATCCACGCCGAAAGCATCGATCTCCCGCGCCCTGCCTTCAATATCCTTTACATTGATCATATCCACCATCACTTGCTTGCCTTGCTTGAGGGCTTCCGCTACCGCGCCTTTGATCGTCGAATCGTCGGATACGCCAAGCACCGTAATGATATCCGCACCGGCTTCGGATGCTTTCATCACTTCATAACCGCCGGCATCCATAATTTTAAGGTCGGCCAGCACGCGCAGATGCGGGAACGCCTCTTTAATCGCTTTGACGGCATGAAGCCCTTCGTTAATAACAACGGGCGTGCCGATCTCCACGATATCGATAAACTCCGCTACCTCTGCCACGACTTCTTTTGCTTCCGGAATATTCACCAAATCCAATGCCAATTGAAGTTCCATATTGTCAATCTCTCCTTATGAGCGTATTGGTTAATAACTACAGATCATTGTAGAGTAGACAGTTTACTTTACGGAAGTACGTACTTATAAGTGAGATACTTACGTGGAAGTAAGTAATACGGAGGGACAAGGGTTCCCAGGTTTTCATTTATTTGCGAATCTTTCGTCTCGATGCTGGTAAAAAACAATTAAGCCTGTTTGTTCACTTTAGTCAAGTCTTCGGCTGTGGTTTAATATAGTTGTCAGGCCGGATAAAATGATCGGAAAGGAGGCTGAACGAATTGATTCAGAATATGGAGGTGGCATCTGCGTAAGCGGGTGTCACGTTTAGGGGAGCCCCGTAACCAGGGCTCCCTTTCGTTTGAAATCCACAGAACCGGAGGTAACATGATGTCCTATTCACGTCAACCTGCCGTTATCGTTGTCACCGGCGTCATGGCTTCAGGTAAGTCGACCGTAGCCCAGCTGCTGGCCGAGAAATTTGATCGCGGAGTCCATTTGCGGGGTGACTCGTTTCGGAAAATGATGGTCAGGGGCAGGGAAGAAATGCTTCCGGATGCTTCCGACGAAGCGAAACGGCAGCTTGCCTTGCGCTACAGATTATCCGCCTCCGCTGCCAAAGCTTATGCCGAGGCCGGTTTTCATGTCGTACTGCAGGACGTCATTCTCGGCCCGGCGCTGCAAGAAATGACCGCTATGTTAACAGACGTTCCCGTGTACGTTGTTGTGCTCAATCCTTCCGAGGATACCATCCTTGCCCGGGAGCAGAATCGAGGCAAAAAAGGCTACGGGGTCTGGAGCATACATGAGCTGAACCGGCGGTTAACCGACGAAACGCCAAGAATCGGCCTCTGGCTGGATACTTCCGATTTAACTCCCGAAGAGACCGTCCAAGAGATTTGGAAACGGATTTGGGATGTGGGGAAGATCCATTAACCTAAACCCTGCATCTTCACGACCGGACTTCCTGGTAAAAAACAATTAAGCTTGTTTATTCACTTCAGTCCTGCCGCCGGCCGTGGTTTAATATAGATGTCCGGCTGGACCAAATGATCGGAAAGGAGGCTGAACGAATTGATTCAGAATATGGAGGTGGCATCTGCGTAAGCGGATGCCGCGTTAAGGGGAGCCCCGCACAGGGCTCCCCTTCATTACATTTATTCATAGATTACGGCTTTGATTTCGTCGCTATCGATATTGTTTTTGTCGTACCAGTAGAATCCCGTATCGATCTGCGGCTCGACCTTCTCTCCTTTGACGGCCGCCACGGCAGCTTTTACCGTCTCGTATCCGATGCCGACCGGATTTTGCGTGATGGCTCCCGCCATCGTTCCGTTCTTGATCGCGTCGATCTGCGCTTTTCCGGAATCGAATCCGACCACGATGATCTGGCCTTCCTTCTTCATCTCCGTCACCGCATTGATGACGCCGACGGCGGAGCCTTCATTCGCGCCGAATATCCCTTTTAAATCCGGATGCGCCTGCATCATCGCTTTGGCCAGGTCCGTCGACTTCAGGTGATCCCCGCCGCCATATTGAATGTCCACGATCTCGATATTCGGATACTTCTCTTCGATCTGCTTCTTGAAGCCGTCGCGGCGGCTGACCCCGGTTACGCTGGTCTGGTCATGGACCACCATGGCGATTTTGCCTTCATTCCCGATGAGCTCCGCCATTTTGTCAGCCGCGAGCGCGGATGCAGCCATATTGTCCGTTGAAGCCGTCGTTACCGGAATGTCGCTTTCCACGCCCGAATCGAAGGCGATGACCGGGATGTTGTTTTCCTGGGCTTTTTTCAGATAAGGTATGGAGGCCTGGCTATCCAATGCGGCAAAGCCGATCGCGCTTGGCTTCTTGTCGAGCGCGGCCTGCAGCATTTCGATCTGCTTATCCACCTGGGATTCCGTTTCCGGGCCTTCAAAGGTAATCCGCACGCCAAGCTCATCCCCTGCTTGCTCGGCACCGGCTTTCACCGCCTGCCAGAACTGGTGCTGAAAGCCCTTGGAAATGATCGGGATGTAGATCTCTCCTTCGGCTGCAGAACCGGCTCCTGAACCGGATCCGCCCTCGCCTGGACTGTCGGTACCTCCGGCAGCGTTATTGCCCGATGAACCGCAAGCCGCCAGCATGCTTGCAGTCAGCAAAAGAACCAGAGCTAATACGGAAAGCTTTTTCATAATGCAATCTCCCCTTGTTTAGACATATTGGTACAGCTATAGATCTTCCGTTACGGAAGCTTCTATCGAGATCAAGCCAACCTACGGCCAACCGAGCACTGGCAGCAGGCCCTAAAGAGAACTTACGCTTTGCGTCTGCGCAAAATATCCGCATACACCGCGAGTATAATAACGAACCCTACAACAACGGTTTGCCATTCCTGGGGCACGGACAGAATGCGCAATCCGTTCGTCAGCACGCTCATGATCAACGCCCCGATCACCGTTCCGATAATGGTACCCTTCCCTCCGCTGAGCGAAGTTCCCCCGATTACGACCGCCGCGATGGCTTCCAGTTCATACCCGGCACCCAGCGCCGGATTGGCCGAGTTCAGCCTCGATGCCATCATGACGCCCGCCAAACCGGTAAATGCGCCGGTTAAGGTGTAGATCACGATTTTCCAGAAGCCCACATTGACGCCGGACAATCGGGTCGCCTCTTCGTTGCTGCCCAACGCAAAGTTATACCGCCCGAGGATGGTCTTCGATAAGACGAGATAGCCGAGGATCGCCGCAATGAAGAAAATGACGACCGCATTGGGAATATCGAGCCCCGGCACCAGCCAGCCCAGCACGCTGCCCTGGGACACCTCGGCAAAGCTTTCGGCGTCGTTGAAATAGACCGGTTTGGCCCCGGAGATGATGAGCGCGAGACCTTTGGCGATCATCATCATTGCCAGCGTTGCGATAAAAGGCGGAATCTTCATTTTCGCCACCGCCGTCCCGGACAGAAGCCCGCACAGGGCGCCGGTCAAGATGCCGCCAAGAATGCCGACGGGGACCGGCAATCCCCAGAAGGTGATGCAGACCCCTGTCATAACGCCGCTCAGCGTCATGACCGTCCCGACGGACAGGTCGATGCCGCCGGTAATAATGACAAAGGTGGATCCCAAAGCCAGCACGCCGATTACCGCTGTGGACAGAAGAATGCCCACGATGTTGGAGAACTGAAAGAAATTGCTGGACGAGAACGTAAAGAATAGGACGAGAACGACCAAGCTGGCTAGAGCCAGCACTTGCTGGAGCGCGCCCGATTTGATTTGAATGTTCATCTGCTTGTTCCTCCTGACGTGTATAGATGACGCGACGGTGTCTTACATCCTCGCTGTAGCCAGATGCATAATGCTTTCTTGGGTCGCCTCTTCATGATCCAGCTCGCCCGTAATCCGGCCTTCGCACATGACGAGAATCCGGTGGCTCATCCGAAGAATTTCCGGCAGCTCCGACGAGATCATGATGATCGACTTGCCCTGTACTGCAAGATCGTTCAGCAATCGGTAGATTTCGCTCTTGGCCCCAACGTCGATTCCTCGCGTCGGCTCGTCGAAGATCAGGATGTCGCAATCCCTCGTCAGCCATTTGCCAATGACGACCTTCTGCTGATTGCCCCCGGAGAGGAACTTGACCTCCTGATCGACATGCGGCGTTTTGACCTTCAATCGCGACACCATATCCTCCGCCTGCTCGCGAATCCTCGCCGTATTCATCCAGCCGCCGGGACGGAGGAAGCTGCCGTATGAGGCGATCGCCACATTGCTCTTCACGTCGAGATCGACGACGCATCCATAGCGCTTGCGATCCTCGGATAGATAGCCGATCCCTTGCCGCACCGCATCGTGCGGGCCCTTGATCGTAACCTTGCGGCCGTGCACGCGGATCTCGCCGGATTGGATGCGGTCGGCGCCGAAGATGGCCCGGGCAAGCTCGGTCCGTCCCGCGCCGACGAGGCCTGCAATGCCAAGAATTTCTCCCTTTTTCAGAGTCAGGTTAATGTCCTTCAAGGTTCTGCCTTGATTCAGTCCGATAACCTCCAATACCGTCTCGCGCTCACCAGCCATCCTCTCCGGCTTCGAGGTCTCGTAAATCTGCCGACCGACCATCTTCGAGATAATGTCCTGGGTCGTGACTTCAGCCGTGGATACCGTATCGATGTACTGCCCGTCGCGCATCACTGTAATGCGATCCGTGATTTGCTTGATCTCGTCCATCCGGTGGGAAATGTAAACGATTCCAACTCCGTTCTCGCGAAGCTGTCGTATGATGCGGAACAAATCCTCAATCTCCGTTTCGCTCAAAGCCGCTGTCGGCTCATCCATGACCAGCACATCGGCGTTGTAGGATAATGCCTTGGCAATCTCCACCATCTGCTGCTTGGCAACCGTTAATTCCGAAACCTTGATGGAGGGGTCCATGTCGAGGCCCATCCGTTCGAACAGCTCCTTCACCTGCCGGTGCAGAGCCCGGTCGTCCAGAAACAATCGGAGCTTTCGCCGCGGCTCCCGCCCGATGAAGATATTCTGGGCGACCGTCAGGTCAGGGGCCAGATTCAGCTCCTGATGAATCATGCTGATTCCAACGTCCTGAGCAACTTTCGGGTTCGATAACTCAACGGGCCGCCCTTTGAATTCGATCGTTCCTGCATCCTTCTGATAAACGCCGGTCAGGATTTTCATCAGGGTTGACTTGCCCGCGCCGTTTTCACCCATAAGGGCATGGACTTCACCGGCCCGCAGGTCGAATCGGCAGTTATTTAATGCAAGCACACCCGGAAATTCCTTCATGATTCCTTCCATCTGTATCAGCCATTCGCTCAACGTCCCTCACCTCTCTAGCTGGCACCTTTTATGAATCATTGTACAAACTGCTTCCGCGTGAAGGAATGGAATATTCTCTGATCGATGTTGAATAATCTATGATCCGCCGCAAAAATCCAAAAGAGAAGAAGCTACTCCTCCACAAAGGGAAAGAGCAGCTTCTGGTTCTCCTCGGTAAACATATTGTCCTTATTGATGATAACGGAATCGGTGTATATATGCCGGGGCATCTTGTCGCCCTCGATAACGGATACGGCTGTTTTGATGCCCAAATAACCGATGTTGAAGGGCTTCTGAACGATCGTGGATTGCAGGACTCCCTCTTCGAGCAGCTTGACTTCCTTCACCGAGCTGTCGAATCCGACCAGCTTGACTTTGCCAACCAGCCCCAGTTCCCGAATCGCTCTGCCGGCCCCCACCGTAGAAGGCTCATTCAGTCCGACGATTCCATTCAGGTCAGGCCTCTCAAGCAGGAGCTTTTTCGTGATTTCGTAGGCCCTCTCCTCCTTGCCTTCACTGTAGTAGGTGCCTACGATTTCCGTGCCGCCGCGCTGCTCCAGAATGCTTCGAACCCCTTGCTCCCTCTCGATCTGCGTCGAGGTGCCCTGCACGAAACTGATGATAGCAACCTTGGCCTGTTCCGGCAGGCGCGACGACAGCTCCTTGCCGGCCTTCTGTCCCGCATTCACGTTGTCGGTCGCGATCAAGCTCTGTGCATAGTCACCATTCACGGCGGAATCAATCATAATGAGCGGGATGCCAGCCTTACGAATCGACTCTGCAACGGGAACCAATCGGTTATAATCACCGGCGGCCAAAACGATCGCATCCGGCTTCCGCTCGACGGCCTCCTCCAACAATTGAATTTGCAAGTCAACCTCGATTTCCTGAGACGGTCCTACCACCGAGACGTCCACGCCGAATTCCCGTGAAGCCGTGTGCACCCCTTCAATCAGCACCCGCCAGAATTCATTCTCGTCCAGCGCTTTAACGCCGACGATAATCTTCTTGGGGCCGGGGTCATCCTTGGACCACTGATAAACGGCATAACCCAGAATAAGCAACGGAATCAGCAGCAGTACCATATAACGCATTCGCAGGTACGACTTCAAGGCACATCCCCCTCCACACGCTGCCATTCATCTGCATGAACGGCCGGAATGGCCAACGTTACGCTTGTACCCGATCCGGGCACGCTCGCATAGCTAAGACCATATTCCGTTCCAAAATATAACTGTATCCGCTGATGAACGTTCGCAATGCCAACGCTGTTTCTCGATGGGATGCCCTCTTTGGACGTGAGCAGCGTCTCCACCGTGGACTGATCCATCCCGATGCCGTCGTCCGTGACTTGAAATTCGATGCGGTGATCTCGACGCCCCCCTGTAATCGTGATCGTTCCCGGTCCTTCCTTGTTTTTGATGCCATGATAAATGGCATTCTCCACCAGCGGCTGCAGCAGCACCTTCAGCGTCAGATACGGGTAAAGCCCGCGATCGATATCCAGGGCAAAAGTGATTTTGTCCTGATAACGCATCTGTTGTATTTTCAAATAATTCGTAATATGCTCCACCTCGGTCGCAATCGGTATCAATTCCCTCCCCTTGCTGAGCGAAGCCCGAAACAGCCTGGCTAAAGCCGATGTCATCAAAATCACCTCGTCATGCTTCTTGCTCTCAGCCATCCATATGATGGAATCCAGCGTATTGTACAGAAAATGGGGGTTGATTTGGGCTTGCAGGGCATTCAGCTCGCTTTTTCTCTTAATCTCCTGCTCTACCACGATTTGATACATCAATTCCTTAATCTTCAGCACCATCACGTTGAAGCTGCGGGCAAGTCCGGAGATTTCCCTGGAGTGCCCCACCGGGACCCGGATGTCGAAATTCCCCTTCTCCACCTCCATCATCTTCTCTTGCAGCTTCTTGATGGGACGCGTCAGATTGCGTGAGAGGACGACGGAGAACAGCACGCCGACGACGAGGCATAACAATCCCGCTATAGCAAAAGACAGCTGCATCTGCTTCTTATTGTCCACAAGCTCATTCTCGTAAAAAACGCCCACGATTTTCCAGCCAAAATCCGTGTTCTTAATGCTGTAAATCCGGCTCGCACCGTCCTCCTTCACGACAAAGCTTCCATGTTTGTCCTGCAGCACCTGGTCCAATCTCTCCGTTTTCAGATTGCTGTAAAGCAGCTGCTGCTGGGGGTGATAAACAATCCGACCTTCGCGGTCAATAACGAATACATAACCACGGTTCCCCAGATCGAGCTTGCTGAGCATATCATTAATCACTTTGAAGTTAAGATCGATCAGCAGGACGCCAAGCCCTTGGGTCGAATCCATGCCGCTGAGCTCGCGGCTCAACGATACAACCCAGCGGTACTCTCCCTTAATGACGGGCTGTACATGCGAGGAAGAGATCACCGTCTGTCCTTGGTTTTCCTTCGCCTGCCGATACCAGGGCTGATCGGATATTTCAATATAAGGATTTAACTCCGCATTGGACCGATCGGAAATGAAGGTCCCTCCCGCCCCGAAGATGTTGATCGAAGCAATGTCTTTGCGCGAAACGCGAATCGAGTGAAAATAATCCGATATCTTCGCCTTTAATACCGCCAGCTGCGCAGGCTCCAGCTCTTCGGCCGAGGCCAGGTATTCTCTTACGTTCGGATTGTTCATCGCGGCCAGCGAGATGTCCTTCATGCCTGTAATGTAGGTTTGGATATTCGCATTGACTTGATTGATCAGCTCGGAGGTATAACTTTCCGCCGTTTCCCGAACAGCCGATTCGGACAGCCGATAGGAGATGAAGATAAGCAGCAGTGCCGTGAACAGTACGAGCATCACGAAGGAACTGGCAATGCGGGACTGAATGCTTTTGATTCGCTGCGGAGCCTTCATGGCTGTACCCCGCCAGACGCCATTTTGTTCCGGTACTCCGTCGGGGTATCTCCGGTATGTTTCTTAAACAGCACGCTAAAATATTGAGGATCCTGATAGCCGGTTTTCGCCGCAATTTCATAGGTTTTTAACAAGGAATGCTTCAGAAGTTCCTTCGCTTTCTCCATGCGGACTTCCGTAACGTATTCGACGAAGGTCTTCCCGGTATGCGACTTGAACAAGGCGCTGAAATAACTCGTGCTCATGAAGATCCGGCTGCACACGGTCTTAATCGATAACTCCGCATCCTCATAATGCCGCTGGATGAAATCGACCGCCTCCAGCATTTGGGAGCGTGTAATATCCTTTCTGGTCTTGGCTACGTCCCTTAACGCCTGCTCGCATACCTCGTTTAACCAGCGCTCAATCTCATCCAAGGACCGAAAAGAATACAGATCGGAGAGCAGCCTCTTCTCCTTGCCGATCAGCTCATTCCCATTGCTGCCGATTTCCATCAAAGTTTGAAGCACGGCAAGCATGACCCGAAGGACCCGCACGTAACAGAGCTCGATTGAAATTGAAGCGCTTCCAAGTTCGCTGATCAGCCGCCGGATGCACGCCTTCACCTCCGAGCCTGTGCCCGCCCGGATTGCCGAAACCAGCGCCGTCTCCGTTTCGATACCATCCAAGAGAGGACCGCTCCCGCGTTTTTCAAGATCGGTGATATGGACCACCTGATCGCGGCCGATCAGAAGCCGGTACTCCAGGGCGGCCTCCGAGGCCTTGCAGGAATAACGTATGTTCTGCAGCTCGCGACAGATCGTTCCGATGCCAACCGTGACCGTGAATTTCATGAACTGCTTGGTGGAGCCGCGAATGTCCTCCGCCAGTTCCTGCGCCCGAGCGTGCAGCATTTCCTCGTCGGAGCCCGACAGAATGGTCATAACCTTATTCTCTTTATACCGAAAAACGGCTGCTCCAGGCTCACCCGCCAGGATCTCCTGCATGATGTTGTATAAAGCAAAAGCATGCAATTCATTATCGGCGTGCTGTTCATCCGAGCGAAGCTCATCCATATCCGCCGCCATGGCAATATACAGCGGCCCGCGCAGTGGAATATCGAAGTAAGACAGCCTGCTCTCCATTTCGGAGCGCTTCATCGGCGATGACGCCAATCGTTCCAGAAAACGTTCCCTAAGCAGGACCAAGCTCTCGTTCAACTGCTTCTTGAGCCTCTTCAAGTGTTCGGTATGACCGCGCTCCTCATCCATTTCCAGCTTGAGCTTGTCGAGCATGTCCCTTAATTCCGCCGCCGTAACCGGTTTCAAAATAAAATCCGTCACCTGCAGCTTCACCGCCTGCTGGGCGTATTCGAAATCGTCGAACCCGGTCAGGATGATGATCTTCGTCTTAGGAAAACGTTCCGTAATATGACGGGACAATTCCAAGCCATCCATGTACGGCATGTTGATGTCCGTTAACACGACATCGGGCTGATGACGGGTTACGGCCTCCAACGCATCTCTGCCATTCTCGCAATCCCAGATGCATTCATAGCCATGCTCCGACCACTGAATCCGGTTTCGGATCCCTTCCCTTACGATCGGTTCGTCGTCCACAATAAGAATCGTATACAATCAAAGCCTCCCCCGTTCAAAAGCAAATCCCCTTTGCTCTGGTTTATCGTGTTACGAGGTGAATAATACAGGAAAAGCCCTTCGGCAGGCAACTGCCAAAGGGCTCCAGAACTTCATGTTTTATTTGCGGGCATTCATCCACGTCATGAAATTGTTCACCACGATATCGATGAAACCGATCGTCGGTTCATGGATCAGCTTGCCGGACTCATCCATCTTCTCGTGCACGGCGCCGATATAAACTTCATTGTTAGGAAGCAGCGGCGAGGTGATGCCAACGGAGAAGAGAATGTCCCGAAGATGCTCTTGGGCGCGAACCGTTCCGAGCTGTCCCATCGATGCCCCCATGATCCATGAAGGCTTCCCGTTCATGACCTTATCGACGCGCGATAACCAATCCAGCGCATTCTTGAGCACGCCCGGTATAGAATAATTATATTCCGGCGTGATCCACAATACGGCATCGGAAGCGGCAATCCGCTCCTTGAATTCCTTGACGGCCGCAGGAGGGTCCAACTCCGTGTCTTGATCGTAGAACGGAAGATCGCGAAGATCCACGATATCAAAGGCGATCTGATCCGAATAGCGCTGCTTCAAATATTCCGCCAGTTTTCGATTGTACGACTCTTTTCTAATGCTTCCCACAACGATTGCAACGTTCATGATATCCTCCAGTTCTATGCCTTTCCAGCACACATGATTCAGTTATTGGGTAACTTATTTTAGCCTATCACCATATTTTACCATTGTCAAAATACCTTAGTCCTACTTCATCAGGGAAAGCAGCTTACAGACATCTCTTTCCAGGTCTGCCCTTCTTTCTACAGGCACATGCCGCAGCAGCGCCATGGCGGCGTAAGGTACCTTGATGGCATGCGGATCTTCATACAGCCGGCCCCAATAGGCCGATTCCGTGATGGAAGCCTCGTCAGGCGCCTCGATCCCCTGAGCCATAAGCGTTTGAGGTCTGAGACGGTTAAGTTTCGTTTGGAGCCGGTGATTGCCTTGGCCCAGCTTGGCCAGTTGGGCATAACCGAGCCGTTCCAGCTCAATCAGCGCGTGGGCGTGGGTAACGCCATGCTCAAGTTCACCGGCAAAAAAATAATATCGGCCTTCCACGTGCTGATCCGGCAGCACGAGATCCAGCTCGGCAAGTGCACGGCATGCCAAATCGGACGCATCCCGGTAAGGCGGTATTTCCGAGAGCGAGATTTCCGATAGATCCAGCTTCGTATAATCCTCAATGCCGTAATACCTTGCAAGCTTATGTTCACTCGCTGCATCGTTCATGAGTTTAAGCAAACCTCTCACGATGGACGGAGTCAGTAAGTCCGGACGGTCCCGCAGTGCTTTCAGTCCGAGTACGCCCAGGGTTACGCCGTGGCCCGAAGTGCTCAAGCTTGTCAGGTTGGGCAAAAGCCCTTCCAGCAATTGATCCATCAATTCAGGCTGTGCGGGCTCGGATGGATACGGTTCAAACCAATCTTCATGCTGAGCGCGCAGATGACGGCAATTGGCAGCCAATCCATGGAGCACATCTTGGGGCAGATCATGCTCCTTCTGCATGTAATACGCTGCCAAATACGCCCCGCCGACATGCCCTTCAAACCAACCGACTTCGCCGCCGCGGCTCAAAGCCGTGAGACCGTCTATCAAATATTGGTCGTCAATGACCGGGTTCACCTCCTCCCCTTCGGCGGCACTCGGCAGATTCAGTTTGGCTGCAATGTCCTTGGGAAAGCTGGTTATCTTCAACCTGATGCTGTAGCCGTACATTCTAAAACGCAGTCCCTCATCGTTATCCGATAGGATCATCCGCCGATCCAGGGCCGAGCGGACCCGGTCTATAAATCGCTCGTCGGTGACGCCATACGTTAATTCCAGCGTCGGTGCCAGCGCGTACATGGAGATCGGGATCCATTTGCGTCTCGTGGATACCACAACGGCATGGGCCGTTCCGCCGATGACAAAAGCAAATTGTTCCGATTCCTTGGCGATGGTGAATCCGAGCGTCCGCTGCATCCACAGTCGGGCAGCTACCGGATCCTCGACAGGCAGTCCCACTTCCCGCAAATAGAGGACGCCATATTTACCGCTCGGGGTCAGAACCCCTTCCTTTAGATCCTTGTGGGCGATAAACTCCAGCAAATTTCCATCTCCATCCCTGAAGTATACGTTCACGCCGGAATCGAAGGATTCGACCACCTTGCCGTCCGGCCATTTCAACAACGGCACCTGCTCCGCGAGGCTCCGGACGGTGGAATCAAATTGGGAGAAAGCCACTTCAAACGCGATATGGGCAGGGGCTATGGGTTCAAACACCTCTTCAAATACCAACGTGAAATCGGGTGTAGGCTGAAATGCAATTTCGGCCTCGCTTTCTCTGACGACCGGGAATTGAAGCAATCCGTGATAGAATTGCTTCACTCCCTCGATGGAGACGGTCTTTAATGTTAATCCGGCGAAATGGGTGATCATGAGATTTCAGCCTTCACTTGATTGCTGATCTTCTTAACCAGCTCCATAAAGATGGAAAGCGCCTCTTTCGCCCGATAATCCAGCACGATCGTGCCCTCAGCCGCTTCCGACTCGTAAATGGCCCGTTGAGATCCGCCGATGGAAATCCATTCCGGACTATTAATACCATGCAAATTGCGTATGGTGGCCTGCATTTGCTGCAGTGAACTTACGCCGACCGCCCCGCCTGCCGAGCTTACCGATAAGACGGGTTTACCCGAGAAATGCATCTGCCCCAAATGATCCAGAGCATTCTTCAACACTCCGCTCATCCCGCCGTGATACTCCGGGGTAGTCAAAATGACGCCGTCCGCCTCCATTAATAAACGCTGCAGCTCACGCACGCCCTCATGCCGGTTGAATATTTCGTCCGGGGAATAGAACGGGAGCGGCGTTTCATACAAATTAAACAGCTTCACTTCCACGAACAACCGGTTCATTTGCGCTTCCAAGGCTTTGGCCAAAATGGTACTTGTCGCTTCTTTGCGATTGCTGCCTGCAATCATTACGATCTTCATGTTAATGCCTCCCTTATTCGTATTCGAATGTTTTGTTAAGTACATTGTAGAGGAGGCACGCCATGGAATCGTCAACATATCGAGTGATTTTACGAGCAAAAGCTCTCATGCCTTCGGCTGAGAGCTTCTACGACTATAGTCTTAGAAATGATCATTATGTACGGTTATATAGCATAAGCAGCATATCCCAAACCCTATACGATTCCATGCTTAAGCGCATAGATCGCTGCCTGTGTCCGGTCGGCAACCCCCAGCTTATCGAGCAGGTGGCTGACATGGGTTTTGACCGTCTTCTCGGTAATATAAAGCGCTTCGCTGATTTCCCTGTTATTCATCCCCGATGCAATCAGCTGTAATACTTCCTGCTCTCGGCGGGTAAGCTTATTGAGCTGCGCAGCTTCCTGATGGCTGGATCCATTGGCCTCATCCTCTCCCGCCGGGGAAGTAACATGCGTCATGAGCAGGCCGGCAGCATCCGGATGCAATTCGACCTGACCTTGGAACACGCGTCGGATTCCGGCTACCAATTCCTCCGGCTCAATATCCTTCAGGAGATAGCCGCGAGCACCCGCTCGAATCGCAGGCAGAACATGATCGTAATCAACAAACGAGGTCAATACGATCACTTTGATATAAGGCAGTTCTTTTTTCAAACGTGCCGTGGTATCGATGCCATTCAAGACAGGCATATTCAAATCCATCAACACGACATCAGGCAGCAGAAGTTTGGCCTGTTCCAGCGTCTCTTCGCCATTCGCGGCTTCTCCCACCATGTCGATATCCGGCTGCGTCGCCAGAAAAACCTGAAGGCCCCGCCGTACCATGGCGTGATCGTCAGCTATTAACAATCGGATCATCGGTTATCCCCCCTTTCTCTCTGTTGTGACTGCCTTCAAGGGTATCGTAACCTCAATGATGGTTCCCTCCCGGTGCACGCTGTATAAACGGAACCGGCCTCCGAGCGATTCGGCCCGCTCTCGCATGCTGGACAGTCCGATGGAATGCCGCGTCAGCTCGTTCCATCGCTGCTTGGTTATCCCGCGCCCTTGATCCTCGATCCGAAGCTCCGCTTCGTCGTTCTGCAAGGATAACGCGATCGTTACTTCCTTCGTATCCGCATGCTTGCTCACATTGTTCAGCGCCTCTTGCCCGATCCTCCATAGTGCCTCTTCCGCAATCCGCGGAAGCTCCCGCACCCCGCTGATATGTGTACGCACGTGAAGCTTCAATCGTTCGCCGTATTGCTTAAGACCTGTCATCAGTCCCTCCTCAAGTCCGGGCGGGCGAAGCTGCATGATCAGTTCCCGCATTTCCTTCAGTGCGCTTTGCGATAATGACTGGATATCGTGGATCGTGTCCTGGAGCAAGCTTTTCTGCTCATGCGGTTCAGCAGCAATCATTCCCCCTACACCTTTGGACATCATCACCAGCGAGAACAGGGTTTGGCTTACCGAGTCGTGCAGGTCCCGGGCCAGGCGATTTCGTTCATCCATCCTTGCGAGCTCCCGCCGGTTCTCCTCCAGACGGATGCGCTGAAGCGTCATGCCGATATGCTCCGCTATGGCCTCGATGACCTCCATGTCCGCCCGATGCTGATCTCCATACTGATCATAGCCCACCAAAAGCAACCCGGTTAAGGAGTCCGAAGCAACCGTAAGCGGCACTGCAACGGCTCGACGAATGGGAGCTATCCATCCTTTCTCAATCAGTTGATCCGCAAGTTGCTGCCCATCCGGATCGCCGACCGGCTCTGCTGAGCGCTTCACTGCATCAGGACCGGTCCAAGCTATGTCGGCTAGCGGAAATTTGGCATGGGGCAGCGTGGTCTGTCCACCGCTGTAAAGCGCACGCAGCGTGATTTCCTGGCCCACCGGTTCAAGCAGCGCCGCAACCGGCCAATCAAAATAACGGCCGAGCAAACTCATCACCTGCTCCGTTAATTCGGCCCGGCTCACCGCTTGGGATGCATAAACGCCTAGCGCGCTGCTATATTCTCCTAGCCGGGAGAACAAATCAGCCCGACGCTGCTCAGCCGCATACAGACGCATGCGCTCAATGGCGCTGCCGATTTGGTAGGCTACCGATTCCAGCAGCGCCAGCTCCTCCTTGGAAAAATGAAGCTTCCCGGGTGCGGCCACATTCAGCACGCCGAACCTGCGGCTGCCGGAACGCAGCGGAACGGTAGCATGATGGGTAATTCCCTCCGTATCGCCCCACTGATAACGAACGGCGTTATCCAGACGTTTGCAATTCAAAATGTTCACGGCATTTTTCAGACGGCCGTCATCGTAGCGCTCCAGGCACCAGCAGCTGCCGCACCTCATAGGTTCGTTATCTTCCCGTCTCAGAGCAGGCGGCAGATTCCGGCCCGCTACGAATTCATGCGTTCTCTTCTCTTCCACCAAGAACAGCCAACCGGTCGTAAGTCCGGTCAGCTCCAGCAGTTTGCCGATAACAACGTCCAGCATGGGGGCTAACTCATTGGATTCGTTCAGCGTTTCGGCAATCGTCTTCAACGTGATTAACTCCTGGATATGCGGGTCGTGAGTGGACATACAAGCAAGCTCCTTCTTTATTTTGCATTCTGAAGTAACTATATTATATAATCCTGTCACGCACCATCCAAATTCCGAATGGAATTCCTGGCCGGTGCAGATCATTCATCCCATGAATTGTGGTAAAAAACAATTAATATTGTTTTATCTCTTGCAAATTTCCACCTACATATGGCTTAATATAGAAGTCGGGCCGACGAAATGAGCTGAAAGGAGGCTGATTGCAATGATTCAGATCCGTGAGGTGGTATTCGCGTAAAGCGAATATCCGTTAAATGGGAGCCCGCCGCGGGCTCCCTATATCTATTTTCAACTCCAATAAATCCAAAATCTAAAAAAACCAATTTCACGAAAGGAGGAGGGCAAGCATGATCAATGCAATTGTTTTGAAACTCAGCGATAGCTTAAATATGTATACAGAAAGAGGAGGGCATCGATGGGCCATTACAAGAACGGAAGAGAAGTGCTTCCCCCCGAGCTGCTGCAGCAAATTCAACAGTATATAGACGGAGAATTACTCTACATACCGAAACAGAGCGAGCAAAGAGCCGGCTGGGGAGAGTTAAGCGGTTCCAAACAACGCATCGAAAGTCGCAATAAAGAAATGTATCGCGCTTACTGCAAAGGACGGTCCATTGAGGAATTGGAACGGACCTACTTCCTGTCTGGAGAAAGCGTGCGCAAGATCATAAGTAAACTTACCCGCGTAGGGACCTGAACCGATGAGGTTTAACGGTCTCCGCACGGATTAACATAGGACTGTTCCCACGGGGTACAGTCCTTTTCATATTGCATGGATGGGTCACGGACCAGCGTCACCGTTTTTAGGGCTGTTTGGCATTTTCACCTCATTTCCCACCTTGCCTTAACCATAGAAAAGGCCCGGCTGCAAACGAGCTGCAGCCGGGCTTGATTGTACCCTAATGTTCTTCCCGCTTCGCCCCGGCTACATCCCATCGATGGCGGAATTTCTCCAGCCTCGGATGCAGATACGGCGGCTCGGACAACAAGATCAGCCTCAGCTTCACGATCCATTCCTCGAAGGAAGAAAACGAAGCAAACACGTTGGCTACCTCCGGAGTCAGGAGAAGAAAATGGGGGCTTCCGTACTTCTCGACCAGATGTCGAAGCGCCGTATCGATCGGCGTGTATTTTTTTCGCTTCGACTCGAACGATTCAATCACGACCGAAGATCTAACGTGCTCCTGAATCCATTCCTGAAGCTGTTTCTCCCGCTTGTAATAAGCGCTCACCGGCTCCTTGAACATCCGCTTCACCGTCTCTTCGTGCAGCGGATACAACACCAACTTTGCGAAGGAGCGTTCCTCAAAGATGGCAGTCGCCTGCTCGAGGGCCACCTGATCCTGCTCAAAAAGATCGTAGAATATCAAGGTGCCTTTCGTTGTCGGCTTCGGGGGCTCGTAGCCGTATGGGACATACTCCAAATTGCGCGGCATGATGGAACTTCACCTCTCTTTACTATGATGACTGGGATGAAAGCTTCGGCGGTACGCGATGCTTGGTGGCCTGCTCGAAGCCGTAGGCTAACTGAATCAGCACCGGCTCGCTGTAAGCCGTCCCGATGAATGTAACGCCCTGAGGACCTTTGGTGTTGTATCCTCCCGGAGCTATGATCCCATTCTCGGCATAACCGCCGGGAACGGTAACCGAAGGATACCCTGCACGGGCAGCCAGATCGGGTCCATATTCATTACCCAGAAACAGCAGCGCGTCCAGCTGATGCTCCCGCAGTACATGGTCAATCCCCATGGCACCCGCCCTTTCCTTGTTCTTCCGCTTGCTCTCCAAATACTCTTTTTCGGTTAACGAACCGCTTGTTTCCTCGGCCCAAATCAGCGTATCCTGTCCATATTTCAGGGCGATGTCGGCGTGTGCCTCATTATAAGCGATAACCTCAGCTAATGAATGAACCGGCAGCGACGGATCTACATTCGCCAAATAATCATTGACGTATTTCTTGAATTCATAGCGAAGGACGTTGGCATCCCATCGGGTGCCCTGGCATGGCAGTTCCACCGGATCGATGATGGTCGCGCCTTGTTCGCGAAGAACATCAATGGCAGATTCTACGATATCTAGTCTATCCCGATCCAGGTGCTTATAGTAGTATCGGGGAATCCCGATTCGTGCCCGCTTCAGATAACCGGCGTCCAGAAACTTCGTGTAATCCTCTACCCTTGCTTCAGCAGCTGTCTTGGTCACCTCGTCCAGGTCATCCGCACCCGCGATCGCGCCAAGCAGAATCGCCGCATCTTCCACCGATCGGGTCATTGGACCTGCCGTATCCTGCGTATGCGTGATGGGAATGATCCCCGTCCGGCTTACCAATCCGATCGTCGGCTTCAAGCCAACCAGACTGTTCTGGCTGGAAGGGCTGATAATCGATCCCGAAGTTTCCGTGCCGATGGCTGCCGCAGCCAAATTCGCCGCCACTGCGGCTCCGGAACCGGAGCTCGAACCTCCGACGAACATTTCGCCGGGACCGTAGGGATTTAAAGTAAGCCCGCGTCTTGACGAGTATCCTGCCCACATGGTCGAGGACATGAAATTCGCCCACTCGGTCATATTGCTCTTGCCCAGAATAACGGCCCCCGCCTCCCGGAGCTTTGCGGCTACAAAGGAATCTTTGGCGGCGTACGAATCGGCCAGCGTAATGGAGCCGGCGCTCGTATGCAGCCGATCCCCGGTGTCGATGTTGTCTTTGAGCAGTATCGGAATCCCGTGCAGCCGTCCCCGCGCTCCCAAGTTTCTGCGCTCCTGATCCAGCTCTTGGGCCATCTGCAGCGCATCCGGGTTCACCTCTAGAATCGAGCGAAGCCATCCATCGTATAACCCGATCCGTTCCAGATACAATTGCACCAGTTCGACCGAAGACACCCAGCCTTCTTCCATGGCATGCTGCATATCGGCTATGGTTGCTTCCACAATCCATATTTTTTTATCCAAGCTCATATATGGTCCCCCTTATTTTTCTGATCTTGCGGCAGGTGTGGGGTTTAACGTTTCATATTTTAGCCTCCAGACGTTTCAAGTCCCTATTCAATTCGGGATTCAGACACGAAACTCCTCCTGGCAGGCAATCGGTCGGCATCTTAACGGCTCTCTCGTCTCCCATGGCGGCTTGCCCCTCCTAACGTAAACTAAACGCAGGAAGCGGACCAAGAAAGACTTCTTGATCCGCTCCGCTTAACTTTTGCATTCGTTTCAAAGCGGTACCACTGTTAACGATACCACTGGGCCTGCTTATTGAACATCTCGGCATAATGGGCTCCCTGCCCGATTAATTCCTCATGTCTTCCCTCTTCAACGATTCTCCCTTCCTTGAGGACGAGAATGCGGTCCGCATGTCTGCAGCTTCCCAATCGGTGCGATATGAAGATGGCGGTTTTGCCTTCGGTCATGGACATTAGGCTCTCGAATATCGTGGATTCCGTAAGCGGGTCTACGGCCGCTGTCGGCTCGTCCAGATAGATCACTTCGAAATCCCGATAGAACGCCCGGGCGATCGCGACCTTCTGCCATTGGCCCTGAGACAGTTCGCGTCCGCCGGAGAAGCGCGTTCCCAACTGGGTTGCTACTCCGTCCGGCAGCGAATCCGCCAGCGATGTCATCGAGGCCTTCTCCATGGCATGATTCAATCGGCGATGGGCTTGCCGGTCATCCGGATCATGCTCACGCAGCGAAATGTTAGCCTCAAGGGTCCATTCATATCGGTAAAAATCCTGGAACACCGCCGTTACTTTGCTGCGGAAGCTGACGGCATCATAATCCTGGATCGGGATGCCGCCATAGCGCACAACGCCATGCGTCGGTTCATACAAGCCTAGCATGATTTTTACGAGCGTGCTCTTCCCCGCACCGTTCTCACCGACAATGGCAACCTTTTCTCCGGGCTTGACGCGAATCGTCAAATCGTCAAGCACGGGCTTATCTTGATTCGGATAGCAAAAGGTAACGCGATCGACTTCGATTCCTTCCCGCAAAGGCGTGGTCATCGGCAGAGCTTTTTCCGGCTGCGGAACCGGCGTATCCAGAAATTCGAACAATTCGTTGATAAACAGACCGTCATGATAGATTTGCCCGATGTTCTGACTGATGTTCTGGATGGAGTATCGCGTGTCCTGGACCGCTTGATAGAGGGCGACATAGCTGCCGATGGTTAGTTTGAGGCGTGAGCCGAGCCAGACGAACACGGCTAAAATGCTAAAAGAACAAATCGTCACCGCCCCTTCCACGATCAGGCGATTCTTCATGTTTTTCCGCTCGACGCCCAGCATTTCATACGTATTTTTGAAATAGATGCCCCGCCATTTGTTCAATAAATAATCTTTGGCATGAAACAGCCGGATTTCCTTGGCCGCTTCCTTCGTCTGCAGCAGTTGGATCATATACGCCGCCATTCGGGACGAAGCCGTCTGCTGATGAATGACCACGAAGCGGGAAGTCCCCTCTTTCTTCTGGATGATCAACAGCGGGACGATCAGAAGCAGCATAACGATTGGCAATATGTAATGAAAGCTGAACAAGAGCACGAGCAAACCCGTCAGAGTGATGAGGTTCTGAATTATCGAGAACATGTAAAACACCATGTTAATTCCGCAGATATTCAGATTGCGAAGAGCACGCTGCAGCTTGTCGTAGCTTTCCGGAGATTCAAAGAATACGAACGGAAGCTTGCTTAACTTCTCCGACACTTGGAGATTAAACCAGTAGGATACATAAGCATTCATCTTTCGCTCGGTATACTTTTGAAGAGATGCCAGCACGAGGCCAATCAGAATGACCGCCATCTGGAGTAACAGCCAATACAATGCTTGGTATGGAGCTTGATCCCGAATCAACACGCCGGTAACGGCGTCTATGACTTGAGCCGTAATATAAATCTGGGCAACGGGCAAAAAGGCCTGCATTAAATAAATCATGGTCGATCTGGTGAACATCCGCGGAGAGACGCGGTACACCTGCTTCATAACCTCGAACATCAGGTTCGCATATTTCATGTTGTATAACCTAGAGCCTCCTTCGTCGCTAAGCCGATTTGTTTAGGGCTGAAGGTTTAGCATGAGGCAGCTGGTTGATCATTTGTTCTAAATGATGCAAATAATTCGTGACGCTTTTGTTGATGACGAGCTGCTCCTCGGATAGGTAGAACGCCAACGGAAACCGGTTCACTTTAAACGAATCGATCATAGCCCGGTCTGCCCACACGACCTGCATATCGGTTAACTCATTGGAAACCGCCATTTCTGAGGCCTCATCCGCATCCTGGGCATACAGGAATAGCGTGACCGAAAGATCCGGATGCGAAGCCATAAACGCTTTGATGGCCCCGTACGTTTCTTTGCAGGCATTGCAATGGTTCATCGTGAACAATAGAATTTTGGGCTTGCCGTCGTACAAATTCACGGTATCGCCGGCCATGCTCGTATAGGCTGTCCGAGGAATCTGCGTGCCAAGCTCGAGCCCTTCCTTCGGAACCGCAGGCTCCTTATGCCCGGTCACGACTGTCTGCGGCTTCAACTTCAACTCCCGAACCTGACGGTACAGTCTGAACATGAAAAAAGCCAAGCTGAATATCAAGCCATACTGAATTACGAGCACGGTCGTAATCAAATTCATGGATATGTTCCCTCCTTCGCCTGTAATGAATCAAGAGTATACGCATTCACTGCCACCAACGAAATAACGGCAATGCCGCCGGCGGACAGCAAGGTAAGAACCGCCTCTTGAGCCGGCATGAGGAAGAGATTCACGGGTTCGGACAAAAGCCAAATTAGCGCATTCAAAAAACCTAAGCATGCAATCTTAACGACCGTATTCATGCCGAGGGCCTCACTAGACCATGAGCCAAAGCAGCTGCATTTGATCTCCTGATTCCGCACAACCCTGGCTTGATAAACGGCGTAGCCGAACCCTGCCAGCAAAATAAAAATCACGATCTGCGCAGCGGCTCTGCTCCAGGAAAACAATAAACCCGCCCCGGCTGCAATCTCAGCGGCGCAGATGAGAACAGGTACAATCCGTATGCGGCCTGCAGGCATCTGCAACCGTTCGATCGTCGTCCTGAAATCCGCTAACGATAACAGTTTCGACACTCCCGAAAACACAAACACCAAGGTCAGAAACAAAAGGCAAAGCGCGCTCATGGACACGGTTCATTCTCCTTCCCGACAACCAGGGGGACCAAGCCCCCATTCGATGACTTTGATATCTTGCTTGGACTGCACCTGACCGTTCTTCTTCGCTGTTCACCCGATCATAATGTAATGGACCCAAAACCATATTCGACCCCTCACTCTTCAACCATAATAGGAAGCCGCATGCTCTTCGTGAAATATAAACAGCGGAACAAGAAGTTCCGCTGTTTATAGGATGAGTTCATGCGTTTACAAAAAAAATTAACAGCCGCAAGTATATCTCTCTTCGGAACCGTTGCCGCAGTCCCATACTTCAAGACGAACGCCGAATTTGTCGCGTCCGCATTGCTCCGTAGTGTTACAGGAAGTATGACGAAGAATGCACATAAATGCTCACCTCCTTTCAAGTCATGAAGTTCATTCATTTATATGAAAGGTGTTGCTATGCAAAAAGCTTCGGAATGTGTTGAACGCTGGCTGCAGGGATCTTCCAATTTCTTAAGCCGAGTCATTTGTAAGCGGGTTCAATTTCTGAGGGGTGTACGTGGTTTATGCTAACTAGCTGGCTAGTAAGATAATTTCAATATACTATAATTATCATTTCTTACAAGGATAATATCTTATAGTTAATAATAGGATTTTATCCCTTATTAAAGAAATTACATAATCCAAAGGGCTGCCCCATGTAGATAATCAGAGCAGCCCTTTGCATACCTATTTAACTGATGATCGTAATGACCGGCGCCGAAATGGTAGGTTGTGTCGTGATGGCGGAGGCCGTATTCGTGAAGCTGGCAATTTCCAATAAAACCGGTATCCCCGCTGGCACATCCGTCGTATCGAGCACCAAGCTGGCGGTCGTTAAAGTCGATAAGGCCTGCTGCTGCAGCATCCCGTTAATATACACATTAAAATATTCAGCGCCTGTCAATGCGGGAAATGCCGTCACGGGTGCTTCGGCATCATCGATGAAACTCGTGGCCGGCATGGTAATCGAGTCTGCACCGATCATCGCTTCGTCGACCAGCGCAAAATAACGGGTTACGGTTGGCGTTACCGTCGTGGTGATCGTGCCCCCCGTAGCAACGGGAACCGATGCGACCGCGGTAATGATAGGTTTGATAACTGGCATCATCTTCACTCCTTTCTTGTCTTAGATAGAAAAAATATGGCTGTGCCACATTATCATTAAATGATAGATTTTGAGATTTGGTTCTGACATTCTCCCAATATTGAAAAAAACAAACAGTGAATGAATCCATGCTCAGGCCAATATATCACCGAAGAAAGGATAAATGTCCACTCGAGTCCTTCCCCCATAACATAAACTAAGTACAGACATTCATCCGGAGGGAGGGGGGATAAGACTGAAAACTCCCGTGATCAAGCGAAAACGAAATCGAATTCTAAAAGCTGCAGAATATCGAAAACGCAGGACCTGCAAGAAGCGAAAATACAAACGAGTTGTGTCAGCAGGCAAACGAAAATGGAGATGCATCCCCAGATCCACTCATCGGACCACCCCCTCAGCTGTCCAGCATAAACGTCAAGTGGGACGCGGTCCGAAAGACTTCTTATCGACACTATTACCTCAATTCCCTCAAGGCGTTCCTGGGAACCCGGGCTTGGCGGGGCCAGCCGGGCTTCAAGGACCCCAGGGCATTCACGGAAGCCCTGGCTCGGAGGGGGCGGCGGGCATTCCCGGACCGGTGGGACCCCAAGGCCCTCAGGGTGTTCCTGGCAACCCTGGCTTGGAGGGGCCGGCGGGCATTCCCGGACCGGTGGGACCCCAAGGCCCTCGGGGCACTCCTGGCACCCAAGGCTTGGAGGGGCCGGCGGGCATTCCCGGACCGGTGGGACCTCAAGGCCCTCAGGGTGTTCCTGGCAACCCTGGCTCGGAGGGGGCGGCGGGCATTCCCGGACCGATGGGGCCCCAAGGCCCTCAGGGCGCTCCTGGCAACCCAGGTATGGAGGGGCCCGCTGGAATCCAGGGACCTACGGGGCCGCAAGGCCCTCAAGGAATCCCCGGAAGCGTAATCGTGCCGGAGATTAACGTGCTGCCGACCACGCTTCGCTATTTTTACGTATTGATGTCCGAGGTTAATCTGGATGATCCCTTCGTCATATCTGCCGGACAATTTACGGATGACGACGGTAACCAGGCATTTCAGAGCATTATGGTAGGTCCGAACAGCTCCTCGACCGTGTATATCAACGGTATGATTCAGGAAGGCCGTATCTACACCATCACTTCGGAGGCACTAACCTTGTATTCTCCCGGCGATGTGCTTCTGGCCGGAACGCCGATCCTGCTGGAGGTGCTGTATCTCACCGTTCAGGTGGTGGCTTGAACGGTGAGCAAAGAACCCGCTGCGGCGGGTAACAAGGTTCACGAAAAAGACATCTGCCGCAAGGGAGATGTCTTTTTCTGCTTCTTAACATGTTACCGAAATAAACGGTCCCATCTCTTTCATCATTTCGATTTCGACTATTCGGCCCGGCTATCGATGACTTCATAATCAAACCAGTCGAACAGCGCAGGGGTTGTTCCGTTGTCGCCGAATGCATACATAGCAATCATTAATCCTGTAAATCCGCCGGCTACTTCCGTCGCAAGCAGATGGGTTTCACCTGATCCCATACTCAGGACCTCCGAGGTGCTTTGCCCCATGGAGAATCGGAAATGCTCCGGCATTGCTTCGATTCGTAACACGACAGGCCCCTCCGGACATCGGCTGGTTTGTTCTACGCTAAGCGACCCCACGGTACGTCTGAATACGATCGTTTTTTCCCCGTTTATAAGCTTTACGGCCAGATCATAATGATACCTTTCATTCATAAAAACGGTTAATCCGGCTTCTTCCCCCTCGTTTGCGGGCTCAAAGTCCAGAGCAGCGGATATATTGCAAGAAAAGTGGCATAATCGTCGCCCGACGAAAGCAGGGGATGCCGCGTCGTTCAAAGATGATGGGTTGCCCCGCAGCACGAGATATCCCGGATGTTCCTGCAGCGACCAGCTCCCTGGTAAGGGGTTGCGCAAAAAGACCCAGTCCAAACCGAGGGAGGCGTGATCGAAGTCGTCTCTGGACGGCTTTTCGGGCCACCTGCATTCCGGCAGCTGAGGACTGTCCATTACCTGCTCGACCCTTCCCTCGAAACCGATGCTCGGCCAACCGTCCGCCGTCCATGTTACCGGAGCCAGATAAGTTTCTCTGCCGAGATGATGGCGCATCGGGTATGAAACCGGCCTGATCCCCAAGAAAACGGCCCACCACGTGCCATCCTGAGCCTGCACCAGATCCGCGTGCCCTGTCGCGTGAATGGGGCTTCTCCTGCTTCGATGGGACAGAATCGGATTGTGGGGACAAGGCTCAAACGGCCCGTAAGGATGTCGGCCTCGCGAGACCGTGACCATATGTCCGTACTCGGTTCCGCCCTCGGCAATCATTAAATAATACAGACCGTCCAATTTGTATAAATGCGGGGCTTCCGGACTGGCTCCCCCGGTTCCTCTCCAGATTAAACGGCTTTCCGTCAGCTTCTTGCCGCTTGCAATATCGATTTCGCATTGATAAATGCCCTCTCCCTCGTCGCCGTAGCAAGCCGTCTGAAAATAGACGCGACCATCGTCGTCAAATAGCAGCGAAGGATCTATGCCTTGCTGGGCGACAGGGATCGGATCAGACCAAGGACCTGCAGGATCCGTGCTTTTGACGTAAAAGTTGCCGATTCCGCTGACGTTGGTTGTCGTCATATAATACCAGCCCTCATGATAGCGAAGGGTCGGGGCATAAATTCCCCCTGAGCTCCCGGCGTTCTTAAGGGACAGTTGTTTTTCCGATGTAAGGCAATGGCCAATTTGCTTCCAATTTACCAAGTCCTTGCTATGAAAGATGGGAACGCCCGGGAAATACTCAAATGTGCTCGTCACCAAATAATAATCTTCGCCAACTCGGCAAATGCTTGGATCCGGATAAAAGCCCGGTAGGATGGGGTTGCTAAACTTCATGAAACAAAACACTCCTCTGCACTTCTTATTTATGTCTAAGAAACAATGGTGAAACCAGATTGGCATAAAAGAGAGGCAGCTTTTGGGCCTGCCCCTCAAATCAAACGGTTCAGTTATTCCACAGCTCAACCCGATCACGAACCAGCTCCGAATATTCCTGCTCCATCTTTTCCGCCCCGGCAGCGTTCAGATCTTGAATGAACTGATCGTAAAGGGCATCGAATTGGGACGGCTCCGCAAGGATGATCTCCGGAATGCGTTTGCGAACAATCTCTTCAACCCGCTTGTAGGTGATTGCAATATTGGAGTCGATCGGCGGGGAAATAAGATATGCCGCACCCCACGGCTTCGTTGGAAATTCCTCCGACTTTGGCCAGAGATCCTTCCACATTTCCGCACCATACGCTTGCAGCGTTTCTTTGGCTGATGGCGTATAATTGGCCTTGATTTGTTCCGGGAAGTTGGTCGTATAATAATTTCCGGTCGAATCCTTCGCGCCGTCGCCATAACGAGGAAACAAGCTGTTATATAATCCAATTCCGCTCTCTTTGGTGAAGCTGGCGTTGTCGTTAACTTTGCGGTCCTGCACGTCCTCCAGAATGACGCGTTTGTCGTCTTTGACATTGTAATGCTCGCCTTCAATGCCCCAGTTCATCAAAATTTGCCCTTCTTCGGAAGCCAGATAATCCAAGAACTTGATGATCCTTACCGGATCCTTCGCGGATGTCGTGATGCCTACTCCCCAGCCTGCTGCATACCCTGCATTCTGGAACGAAGCGTCCTTGGTCGTCTCATCCAATTGGATCGGGAATCTCGCATAGGTACGGTTCTCTTTGCCGGCCGTTCTCAGCGCATTCGTCGGGTTTCCAAACCCCCAATCGGCGTCAATGACGCCAAGAACGCGGCCTGAGGCGATCTTTGCTTCGTACTGGTCCGTCTTCTGAACGAACGTTTCATTGTCCAATATGCCCGTGGCGTTGAGATGATTCAACCAGCGGAAGTATTCCTTGTCCTCCGGACGTCTGTAGTGCAATTTCGCTTCATACGTTTCCGGATCAACATAATACTCCCCATCCCCTGACAAACCGGTAGCAATCACGGCCGCATCCGTTACGGAGATCATGAATCGCCATCCATCCGCATTGAGCGTCAACGGAATCGTTGGCTGACCGTCGATCGCCGGGTGTTTCTCATAATAATCCTTCAGCGCCTTCTCAAAATCCTTGACGGTCTTGATTTCCGGATAACCGAGCTCTTTCAGCACTTCATGCTGGATATGAAAGTTTCCGCCAGCATCCAATTGCTGATGATCCACCGCATTCAGCGTCGGAAGAACATAGATCGACTCATCCTCGTTGCTCCACTTCAGACGGTTCATGTAATCCCCATAGAGCTTTTTCAGGTTCGGTGCATGTTCTTCGATCAAATCGGTAAGGTCGATAAAAGCGCCCGAATCAACGAACAGATTCGCATCGCCTTTAGCGTAAACGAGATCCGGATATTCACCGCTCGCTACCATCAGCGGCAGCTTCTGATTGGAACCGTCAACCGCAAATTCGGCTTGGATCGTAACGCCGGTCGTCTCGGTCAGCTTTTTGCCGACAGCATCCTGCATACTTGCCCAGTTCGCGTTCGAATCGGCGCTGAAATATGTAATTGTAACCGGTTTCAAATCTCCCCCTTCGCTGCCTGCGGAATTGCCGTTGTCACCGCTGCTGCACGCAGCCAGAATAAACGTAACCAGCATCATCATAGCCAAGAGCGGCGATAATCCCTTCCAGTGTTTCATGCCATTACCCCCTGTTCAATATCTTCTTGTCAGTCGCCAGCAGAACATTTTTTCAAGGCTTTTTTGTATGAATGGTTTAGAGCGACTCACTTTCAGATCCTATTATATCTTCTAGTTTTGTCCTTATTCCTTGATCTTAGAGCCTGAATATAGCATGATAAGGACATCAAGACACTGCATAATATATTTGGGAGGGTAGTCGAATGAGAAGCGTACACTTGGATTGGTTTACGACGGATGAGCATTTTAAGTTCTTTATCCAATATGGCGGACACGAAGAGGACATGTACGTACATCACCATGTTGATTTCTCCGAACTCGTTATCGTTTTGCATGGTCATGCCACCCATATCGTCAACACAGAGGAATCGTTTATCAAGAAGGGGGACGTCTTTGTCATTAACGGCACAACCTCCCATGGATATAAAGACCCGCATGAGTTTCGTATTTGCAACATCATGTATAAGCCCGAGATGCTGGAATCGGCAGGTCCTGAGTTCAAAAGATCGAACGGGTATCAGGCGCTTTTCGTTCTAGAACCGTATTACCGCAATATCAACCATGCCTTGAGCAAGATGAGCCTGCCGATCTCAAGTCTGGATTACATATCGTCCGTTGTTGACTTCATGATTGAGGAATACGCGAACAAGCTGCAGGGCTACCAGACCATCCTGCGTTCGCGATTTATGGAGCTCGTCGTCCAGCTGTCACGGCAATATGAAAAGCAAGAGCGTCACGGAGCCCAAATTAATCTGATGCATTTGGCGAAAGCCATTTCCTTTATGGAGGATAACTATTTGCAGCCTATTTCCCGTGAAGAAATTGCGGCCAAATCCAATATATCCGTCAGGCATTTGAATCGGATATTCCAATCCTATTACCAAACAACGCCTTTCGCCTATCTTCTGCAGCTCCGCTTGGAGCATGCATGCAGGCTGTTAAAGACGACACCCCTTCCGATTTCGGACATTTCTTATCAGAGCGGATTCAATGACAGCAATTATTTTACCCGACAGTTCTCGAAGGTGTATGGCCTATCTCCTAAAGTGTACCGAAAGCGCAGGTAAGACTTTGCAAGGCGCGAGAAATACCGTCCGCCACAAATCCGTGAGTTTCAATGCAGCCTTAGATCCTGCAGCAGAAGCAAACTGTTCGAAAAAATCATCCTACTTTTAAATTTGGATCATCGATCGGATGAAAGCTCAAGTCATCCTCTTTTCCTTGTCCGACGGCGAGATCGCGGATGTGAACTACTTCTCGCAAGCCCATGGCTCTTTTGCGGAATCCAAACTTTATCCAGGCTTACAGGTTTCAATGCAAGATTTGTTTGCGTGACTACTATACATTAGGAAACAACCGCCTATTGGCCACCTGCTTTGCAGCTTCAATGAGCATTTTCCATCGTATAATTGTCTTCTTCCGCCCATTCATGAAACCAATCCTCTTCTGTCGGCGTACTAAAAGAAAGCACCCACGCTGGTAATCGATCGTATGCTTCTTAGTACTGCAATCCAAATCAGCATCAGGTGAAAGGTGTCTTTATTCGTAAACGCTATATAAAAATTATTTGAAAGAAGGAATATCATATGATTATGACAACAACATCTACCATTGAAGGTTACCCGGTTAAAAGGTATATCGGCATTGTGAACGGCGAAGTTATTATGGGCGCTAATGTAGTGAGGGACTTTATGGCCTCCATTACCGATTTTGTTGGTGGGCGCTCGGGTGCCTACGAGAACAAGCTGCAGGAAGCAAGGGATGTAGCGTTTGCCGAGATGAAAGACAAGGCTGAGCGAATGGGGGCCAACGCTATCGTAGCGGTGGACATCGACTATGAGGTCATTCGTGAGGGAATGCTGATGGTGGCCGTCAGCGGAACAGCTGTGGTGGTATAACCGATACAGTGACGAACGACGCCAATCAGCCAGTTATCGTCTTATTGCAGTTTGAAGAAGCCACGACCAGTCAGACCGATTACGGTCTGACTGGCGCTGTTTTCTCCACCAACCATTGGCATGAAACCGACCCGTCCATTTCCTTCTGAGTAAATCTCCGTTTTCAACCGCCTATGCGGATTTAGTTTTTCGGCTGCGCCTCAAACCACTTCAAGAAAGCTTCAGCAATCACCGCTCCTGCTAGGCCGTTCGGATGCGGATCATCCGAAGAACTCATATATTTCGGCTCGATCCGATGTTCCTCGGGAGCAGGACGGGACAGAATATCTGCGATATCGAACACGGCGTCCACGCCTTCCGGAGGACGGGTGCGAATCGATTCGTTGACGGTACGCCATACTGCTTCCCTGTCTTCCATAAAATTGAACGGGGGTACTGTAAAGAGAATGATCCGAGCTTTTGTTCCGTCCTCCCTCTGTTTCAAACGCCTTACAATCGATGATAAATCATCCAGCAGTTCCCGGGAGCTTCTCGCTCCGATATCGATATCGTTTACCCCAAGCGCTATGGCAACAATATCTCCTTCGGCTGCCTTCGCGAGCCACGGACCGTCTGCCGATGCATCATATGCCCTTGCCCAGCCGGAACCGATATTCCATACGCTGTAGTCCTGCCCGAGGCCATCCGCAATGCGGGACACCCAGTATTGGTAACCGTCTTTCGCAGTTCTTACGCCTTGTGTAATAGAGTCACCTTGGAAGATCATCCGCTGCTTGACCGTTCTGGCATACCCGGCGAAAGCAGGCATGACCAAGCGGCTCGCTGCCGGCACGAACGCTGCTCCAAACTCGTCATCCGCCTTATTCCCTTCAGCTTCATAAGCCGTTACAAGCAGCCCCTCCGTATTGTATGGCACCGTTTTACCTGATGAAAGCGTCGTTATGGTCCAAGTGAACGCCAAATCATGTCCCTTGGGCAGTTCGATCTGCAACGGATCGCTCCAAAACGTCTCGCCGGGAGCTACCGCTTTACCCGGATTCCCGTCAAACATAACCTGCACGCTTGTCCCAGGCACAACCTGCCCATTCCGGCCGGTGCCGCCATCGGCAGCATAAGCCGCTTCAATCCGCCACGCTCCCCCTGGCATACTCCCTTTGGCCAACGAGCCCACATCCCACGTGGAATCTACCGAGTTGCTGTGCCAGAATCTCAGCTCAAGCTGCCCGGACTCTCTCGGTTTGATATAGGTACGATAGGTACGCGTCATTACATTGTCTTGCTCCATAATATAATTGGTTGCCGTTGATACGACCGATAACGATGCGTATGTTCCTCTCACAATATCTCACCTTCATTTTTATGATGGTATGTATTTGCCAGAATCATCTGGGCGTCTTACTTTCCCGCTTGTTCAATCTGGCCTAATGCTCATTGTAGATCAATCCGGCGGTGTTGTGTTCATTTTTTACACAGATGATGAAAACCACTTAGACCATTGGAAACCGAAAAAAAAGACCGCCGCAGCGATCTCTTCTCTAACTATTGCACCAGGCAGCCTAAACGACTACGCCTTTTTTAAGGATAACATTGGCATACAGCGCTTGTTCGCCCGTCGACACGATGGCATACGCATTCTTGGCGCGTTCATAGAACGAGAAACGCTCCATCTCATCGAATTCAACGGGAACGGCGTGAAACTCCTTCACAATCTGGCGGTAATCCTCCCAGATCGGCGTTTCCACGCTATCTCCGGGAGTGACGGCCATCAGGGCTACCGGGGATTCAACGTACGTATCCAGCGGAAATAACGGCAATATGGCGTTTAATAACGCAGGGATTCCGTGTCCGTCTGCCCGGACCAACCGCCGGGCGTGACTGGCTGAAGGGAAATTGGCGTCGCCGAGAACGATTTCATCCGCGTGCCCCATCTCCATAAGTATTTTCAGCAGCTCAGGCGAGAGCAAATGAGATATGCCTTTTAGCATGGAACGACATCCTTCTTTATCAGATTTTGAAGCAAGATGAGAATCTGAGCCAGGGAGCTGTCAGTCCCTGAACGCTTTTATGATCACGGCTGTGCCTGCTGCTGCCCGATCAAGGACTTGTAACGCAGGAACGCTGCCTCCCAATCCTCACGGGATTCGGGTTGATACCAGGCCAGCGGAAAAGACCGCTTCACGAGCTCGACTCCCTCTTCCCTGCTGCGCAGCGTGCCATTGGCCACAAATTGAACCAGCATGTTCCCGATGGCGCTGGCTTCGACCGGACCGGCCCACACCGTACGGCCCATGGCATTCGCCGTATACCGGCATAACAGCTCGTTCTGAATGCCGCCGCCAACCATATGAAGCCCATCGTACGACTGCCCTGTCAGGACTTCCATCCGTTCAAGCACTTCCCGGTATCTTAGGGCCAGGCTTTGCAGTATGCACTGGACATAATCACCGGCGCTTTGCGGAACGGGCTGCCCGGTCTCCCGGCAATAATCCCGAATTTCAGCCGTCATATCGGCCGGATTCATGAAGCGCAGATCATCGGGATGGATGAGGCTGCGGAAAGGCTCCGCGTCCTCCGCGAGCTCAACCAGCTCTGCATAAGAATACTTCAGTCCCTGATTTTCCCACTGCCGCTTGCACTCCTGAAGAATCCAGAGGCCCATGATATTCTTCAGCAATTGAAAGGACTGATAAGCCCCGCCCTCATTGGAGAAGTCTTCTTCCAGCACGTCCGGGTGAACGAGCGGCTCCGGCAGCTCGGTTCCGAGAAGCGACCAGGTCCCGCATACGAGATAAGCAAACCGGGCGGCATTCGCCGGAACGGCCACCACGGCGGATTCCGTATCGTGCGACGCCACGGCAATCGCTTCGATCGCCGGAACGCCAAGCTCTTGCGCTACGGCATCCTGCAGCCTGCCAATCACGCTTCCCGGCTGTACGGGTTCAAGGAACAAGGACGAGAGAAGTCCCAGCTCATCCATTAACCGCTCATTCCACTTGCCTTTCGTAACATGATACAGCTGGGTCGTGGTTGCCATGGTGAACTCGCATGCTTGAACCCCTGTAAGAAAATAGTTCAGAAGATCCGGCGTGAGCAGGAACTTGTCCGCGATATCCAGCATCGGCGACTTCGCCTTAAGCATCGCATTCAACTGGAAGATGGTGTTAAACGGCATGAATTGCAGGCCGCTTTCTTGAAACAGCCGCTCTCTGCCAACCTGCTTGCAGGTTTCCTCCACCATCCCTTCCGTCCGGAGGTCCCGGTAATGATAAGGCACTCCGATGAGCTCCCCGTTGCGGTCAATCAGTCCATAATCGACGCCCCACGAATCGATGCCATAGCTGACCGGTCGATAACCGTCCTGAAACGCTTTACGGATGCCGTGCTTGACCTCCTGGAGCAGCATCGGGAAGTTCCAGTGCAGATGATCTCCCATCTGAACAGGAGTATTGGCAAAACGATGAATCTCCGTGATCTTCAGTATGCCGGGGGAGTCATGATCAGAAGCGGTGATTTCGCCCAGCAGCGCCCGGCCGCTGCTGGCCCCCAAGTCAAACGCAAGCACCGCAGATGAATTGCTCATACGCCGCATCCTTTCTCACCTTTAGTACGATACCGATTCAAATTCCAACTATCCGAGATCCGAGCCTTAACTCGACATTTATTTCATTTTCTGCAGAAGCTGAATCCGATAATCCTCGCTCTCCAGAGCAGCAATATCGTCTACTTCCTGATCTGTCAGCGGCACCGGCGTGCCGGCCGCCTTGGCGCTCAGATAAATTTTGGCGCTCTCTTCAACCACTTGGGTCCGGTAATACGCTTCGCGCAGATTCCGGCCGGTTGTGACCAGTCCATGATTACCCAGCAGTATGGAGCTGGCCGTGGTCACTTTCTCCGCTACGGCATCTGCTAACAAATCCGTCGTTGGTATGATGTACGGGATATAAGCCGTACGGCCGACCAATGCCGCCTGATCGGGGAACATCACCGGCAGCTCCTGTTCCACCAGCGTAAAGGCAATGCAATGGGACGGATGCGTATGCACCATGGCCCCGATGTCAGGGTTGCTGCGGTATCCGTACAGGTGCATCAGCACTTCGGAGGAAGGCCGCAGACCAATATCGGTAATATCGCCCGTCGGGATATCCACTTCGATCCATTGCTCCGGCTCGATCTCCTCCAGCGCAAAACCGCTCGGGGACAAATACATTTTGTCCCCTGCCCTGGCGCTGATGTTCCCTCCAGGCCCTACAACGAGTCCGTTGTCGACGATTTTTTTGGCATACTTGCAGAGCTCGTTTCTCGTTTCTACATTCAGCATGATTCGCTCTCCTCTCGAATGACCTTATTTATATAGAGGACCGAAGTTCTGGCAAGCGCGGAAATCGGCGCTTTCCGGATCGGACGTTCCAAACATGCCCCATGCACGCGGACGGAACACCTCATTAGCGGGCACATTATGCATGTTGACCGGAATTCGCAGCACCGAAGCCAGGGTGATAAGATCTGCTCCGATATGTCCGTAACTGATCACGCCGTGATTGGCTCCCCACTGGTTCATGACCTCATAAACGCTGGAGAAGGCTCCCTCTCCCGTGAGGTTCGGTACGAACCAGGTCGTTGGCCATGTCGGGTCTGTACGCTTATCGAGCGTATCGTGCACCTCCGACGGCAGATCCACGGAATAGCCTTCGGCGATTTGCAGGACGGGACCAAGCCCTTTCACCAGGTTAAGGCGGAACATCGTCATCGGCATGCCGCCGCGCGTCAGGTAGTCGGTCGAGTAACCGCCGCCACGGAAATACTCCAGGTTAGCCGGTCTCCACTGCGTGGCCTTGAGCGTGCGGTCAACCTCTTCATCCGTGATATCCCAGAACGGTTTCATGGCCGGCTTGCCGTCAAGCTCCTGCTCGCCCGTTCCGTCCAGTGCGGCCGAACCGGAATTGATCAAATGCAGGATGCCGTTTTCCGCTTTGCCCTCAAGCTTATAGCCGGTAACCCGTTCTACCGAAGCCGGACTCCAGTACGTCCGCACATCCGCGAAAATCTGTGCCGTATTGGTTAACAGGTATCCGAACAGCATGCCGACTCCGTTCAGGCTGTCATTCTCCGTTGCCACGATATACGGCGAACGTCTGCCGTTCCAATCGAAGGAGGAGTTGAGGATGGTCTCCAGAAAATCTCCGTTCGGGGAGTGATCCGTCCATTGGCGCTGCCCCTGGAAGCCGGAAGCGATCGCGCTGTGGCCTTGGGCTTCCTCTTCGAAACCAAGCTCCTTCAATCGCGGATTGCCGATCATCAAATCACGGGTGATCAGCGTCATTTTGACGACGGTTTCCCATTCGAGATCCTTGCGCTCCCGGCTGTTCTGCAGATGATCCGGATTGTTATCCGGTCCTTCCGTACAATTCTCCTTCACCCAAGCAAGCGCCTTTTCATACTCTTCAGGATCATAGATCCCTTCCTCCAAACGGCGCGTAAACTCGCTCATATCCACATATTCATTCCGCATGCCCAGATATTCCTGGAAGAAGCTGTCGTCCACGATCGAACCGGCGATGCCCATCGACACGGAGCCCATGGACAAATACGATTGTCCGCGCATATAGGCCGCAGCCAGCCCGCTCCGCGCAAAACGCAGGAGCTTCTCTTGAACGTCATCCGGAATGCGGGTATCCCCTTCATCCTGAACGTCTTCGCCATAGATGCCGAATGCGGGAAGTCCCTTCTGCGCATGGGCCGACAAGACGGCTGCCAAATACACCGCGCCCGGACGCCCTGTTCCGTTGAAGCCCCATACCGCCTTCGGACGCGAAGGATCCGCATCCATCGTTTCCGTTCCGTAACACCAGCAAGGCGTAACGGTTATCGTCAGGCCGACCTCGGCATTCTTGAACTTCTTGGCCGCTGCGGTCGCTTCGGCAACGCCGCCGATGCAAGTATCCGCAATCACGCATTCAACCGGTTCGCCATTCGGATATTTAAGCTCTTTCGTCAGCATCTCGGCGACGGCCTTGGCCAGATTCATGGTTTGTTCCTCAAGGGATTCCCTTACTCCTCTCCTTCTGCCATCTATCGTAGGGCGAATGCCGATTTTCGGAAATCCGTCCCGCCATCTGTAATCGTTTTCAATTGTCATGTATGTCACGCCTCCCTATAAGGATTATGACATCATTGTAAGTTGATTCGGGCTCAAGGATAACCCACTATTTTGTTATATCGGTCCCCAATTTCAGCAAGACAGTGTACCTATGCGTAAGCGGGCTGCAAACGATTTCGGCATCGAGGAGCAATATGCATTATAATAGGAAAAGGATGCTGCTTTCAGGAGGGACGAGACCGTGCCAAAAATCGAAATCTCGCATAGTAAAAGCGATCACTTCCGCTTCATCAAAAATCCGCAGCTGCTCTTTGCCGGCCAGGTCGTCGACGAGGACTTCTTTTATGGCCCGCCGCAAATCCACGATTTCTGCGAGATCATCTATGTGGTTGAAGGACGCGGAGAATTCACCATAGCAGGTAAAGTATATGAGCTTAACAAAGGCGATGTCGCCATCTATAACCCTGGCATTCCCCATGAGGAGAAATCCATCACGGACGGGCCATTCAAGGTCATCTATTGCGGCGTGGATTCGCTTCACATTGAAGGGGTGCCTCAGGGGATGCTGCTGCCGGCCTATGTCGAGCCGGTCATATCCTGCGAGAAATACGCTTATAAAGTGGAGAGCTATCTTTCCGAGATCCTCCGCGAATGCGATTCGCAGGTACTGGGATATGAAACGCTGAGCACGAACCTGCTGATGTCATTGATTACCGTGATTTATCGCATCGTGGACGTTAAACACCAATTCCAATCCCTGAAGGGCAAGAATGAAATCGCGCTGCGGACCAAGCACTTTATCGACGCCAACTACACCCAGAGCATCAGCCTCAAGGACATCGCCGATACGATGTATGTCAGCCAGCATTATTTATCCCATCTGTTCAAAAAAGAAGTCGGCGATTCCCCCTTCAATTACTTGATATCCCGCCGGATTGAAGAGGCCAAGCGCCTGCTGGCGGATTCCGAAATGCCGGTGCATGAGGTTGCTTCCCAAGTCGGCTACGGCAACGACAAGTATTTCTCGATGTTATTCAAGAAAATTACCGGTCAAACGCCAAGCTCGTTCCGGGAACAGAGCAAAATGGCCGTGGAGTGAAGGAATTTTAGTTTGTTTTCCTTTCAATAAAGCAGGCAGCCGCAATGGTACGGCTGCCTGCTTTATTTATATTACTGTTATATGTCCTTCTATATCGTCAAAAGTATGGAGCATGCTTGATTTTGACGGGGCCGACCGCTTCGATCCTGCTCTGGCATCCGAGACGGTACCCCTCTTCGATTTCTTCCGGATCCAGGCGCCGTTCTTCGGCCAGATTGGGTTCGGACAGATACTCGATTCCCTCCACCACCATGCAGCGGCAGCGCGCACACGTCCCTCTTTTGCAAAAAGAGTTCCAATCCACCTCATTCCGCTCGGCCAAGTCAAGCACCGTTATGCCCAGAACAGGGGCCACGCTGCGCTGAACCTCGCGGCCCGTAAGCTCGATGATCTGGTCCGGCACGGCTTCCATTCTCTCTTCCGCTGCCGGGAGCGACGAATTCTCTCCGCTGTTCCCGCCCTTTTTGTTTTTCCAGAATTTAAACACGCCTTTATCCCCCTATGCATGTAATCATCAGGTTATGTATGAATTCCTTCAATTATTATACTGGAAAGTTTAAAAAATCAACAAGCTTACTCTTATCGATTCTATGACATCATGCAATTGGAACTCTATGAAAATTTTGCTATACTAGCGTATGCTAGAGCAAATTCCATATTCTATGAATATCATTCTATTATTTTATTGGGTTGGAGGGAAACATTAGCATGCTGCATAGACGAATAGGAAAAACAGCCGTCGCTGCCGTTCTTGCCTTATCTCTGCTCGGAACCGCGCCCCATATCGGCCAGGTACACGCTGCGCCTGCCATTTCGGTAACGCTGGATGATGTTGCGCTTACATTCGACGCGGCTCCCAGGATAGACAAAGGGGTCACCTACGTGCCGTTCCGGACGGTCGGTGAAGCGCTGGGCATTCAAATCACTTGGAACAGCAAGACGCAAACGGTGAAGGCCATTGGCAAGGTGAAGGGTCAACCGACGGAAGTGCTGCTTCAAGTCGGGAGCTCGAGCGCAACCGTCAACGGTAAAAAAGTAAAGCTAGCCGCTCCCCCTGTCCAACGGGAAGGCCGCGTTCTGATTCCGCTGAGCTCGTTCAGCAGCCAATTCGGCGTTAATGTCGGCTGGAATCAGGCGACTCGCACGGTTTCCCTCGTGTCGCCGCAGCGCGAAATGCATCTAAGAGCCTTTTACGCTTTGCAATCTTTCCAAGAGCGGGATCTCGTACCATCCATGAATTCAGTCGCCTTCGGCTGGAGCCGCATTGATCGGGAAGGTCAGTTTACGCTTCAAGGCGACGAGTATCGTCTGCCTGCGGCGGCCGGCGACGTGACTCCGCAATCGATTGTTGCGGATGCAGCGGATCGGGAGATTAAACCGTACCTTATGGTTTACGCTTTGGACGGAAACGGCGAATTAACCAAAGTCCTCAGCGACAGCAGCCTTCGCCAAAAGTCCATTGAAGGCATCACGACCGCGGTGGCGGATAACGGATTCGGCGGCGTGGTGCTTGATTTCGAAGGGCTTGGTTTTAAACTGGATGCCGCGAAGCAGCAGAAGCTGCTGAATGATTACGTCAAGCAATTGAAAGCGGCATTGCCCGGCGACATTGCTCTGTCCTTAGCGGTCCCGCCACTGAACAGCGCCTATAAAGGCTATGATTACAAGACGCTGGCCTCCCTTGCCGATGATCTTATCGTCATGGCGTATCAGTACAATCCGGTCGGCACCAAAGCCCAGGTTCCTGAGCCCAACAGTTTGGTGGACCAAGCCATTCAGCAGGCACTTCAGGCAGGCGTTCCTAAGCAGAAGCTCCTGCTCGGCATCAGCTTAAGCAGCGAAACCGCCACATCCGTCGACGATAAGCTCGGCTTGGCCAAACGCTATGATCTGAAAGGTGCCGCCTTCTGGCGTCTGGGCTTGTTCCGTTCCTATAATAATGGCATGGAAGCCGCCGTGAATGCCTCTGTCGTAAAGGAATAATCTAGTGAATCTTTTCGCAGAATCCCAAATTATAATTTTCTCTAAAAAAAGAAAGCCTGACAAGATCATCTCTTGTCAGGCTTTCCGGTTATGTATCGAACTCTAAACTACCTGTTCCAATTAGCTTGCGCTTCCTACCAGTTTGGCATAATTCTCTTGACTCAATACGCGGCGCGCCGTAACATAACGCGGTTCGTAATACGAGTCGCTAAGCTTGCTGATTCTTACGCCCTTGCTGCTGGAAGCATGCGCAAATTGTCCATCTCCAATGTAAACGCCCGCATGGGAAATGCCGCTGCCGCTTGTATTGAAGAATACCAAATCTCCGACTCTCAGGTCCTCGCGATCCACATGAACCCCGGCTTTAGCCTGACTCTGGGATGTGCGTGGAAGATCTACGTCGAAATTTCTAAACATATACAGAATAAATCCGGAGCAATCAAATCCGCTTGTCGTTGTTCCGCCCCATTTATAAGGCGTTCCTACCAATTGCTTCACTTGATGCTGAAAATTCGGTTGTTGATCAGCATAGGCTGATACGGCACCTGAAGAAAAAATAATTGCAGACCCAAGCAATGTGATGACAAACTTCTTCAAAATATGTTCTCTCCTTCGATGCCTACGGAGTTAGCTAAGGGTTCGGTTGAAGGTTCCCTATACTCTCTATGGTACAAGAATAATTCACCCAAGACGGTTCCCCCGTTTTCACAAACGAAATTCGGCAAAATTCATTAACATTTTGTAACCTTCTCTTAATATAGTATACAAGCAAGGATGCTGTCAATAATATCCTAGAAATCTATCACTATATGTTAATCAATGTCGTATGGGCTGAAAATTTTCATGTATTTTCAGTACAGCATCTCACATACTCATGACAATTATGTAACTCTCCATCGAACCTCCGGCGACGTTTTATTAAAGGGCGTGCAACTTTTTGGCAGTTCGGAACGTTTACATATTCAGACAAGAAATCAAAGAGGTGATCCTTCGCTTATGAGTCAAATCACGATGGCTGAAGCTTTGGCAGTCCGGGCAGCAATCAACCGTCTTATGAATCAATTGATGTCGGAACGTTTGAACAACAGCAGCACGATCATTGAAAAAGGGGAAACGGCGGAGTATCCTGCACGCAGCGTGGATGCCATTACGGAAGAGATCGAAGCCGCCGCAGGGGATTACAGAAAGCTGGATCTGCTGATGGCAATCTCCAACACGACGCAGACCATTAGTTGGAACGGCTCCGACATGACCATCATGGAGGCGATCGAGCTCGCCAAACAAATGCGCAGCGATATCGGACAGCTTGCCCATCTCGGCTCCCGCAAGAAGCTGGAGCGCCAGAGCAGCCGGGGAAGCGGAGATGGCGCCGTAACGCTGTTTAACGTGGCCTTATACGATCCGGAAGCTTATCAGGCGCAGGCGCGCAAGAAGGAACGCGAAGTGACCAGGCTCTCCTCACTGATCGAACATGCTAACCATACGAGCATGATTACGTTCGACGCATCAAAATATATGGAATAGCGGAAGCCGCCGGCTCCAAGCCTGCAGGCCGCCTCGCGTGCGGGTTTGGAGCCGGCGGTTACCGTCGGCGGGCGGGAAAGTGCGGGCAACCGCTTATTGTTTGTCGGATACAAACAAACCTAATAGGAAACCAAAAACTCGACTCCAGTGAAAACGGATGACGGCTTACGGTTTACGCCTATCACCTGTCACAAGTTACGGACTTCTCTTACGCAAATAGGATCGCTCCGTTTCCCGCTCTCTTCATGAAATAATCAGAAAGCCGCCCTTGAAGGGCGGCTTTTGTTGCCTTTTCTTTATGAATATATTATTGGAACAAGGCTGCGGCTCCCACCAGGCCAACATCGTCCCGCAGTCCCGCAGGAACGATCTCGTACGTTCCTAGATAGGACGGCATGACCAGCTTATCCGTCATTTCCCGCAGCTGCGGGAATAGGAGCTCCCCTGCTCTGCTCACACCCCCGCCAACCACGATGCGATCGGGGTTGAAGCTGTGAATGACGTTAACCAGTCCAAGCGCCATGTAATAGACGGCGCGATCGATGACCTCTATTGCGACGGGGTCATGAAGACGTTTAGCCTCGAATACATGCCTGGCGTTCACGCCACCATCGGCTGCGGCCAGTTCGGAAATAACGCTGGGTTGGGTAAGCATCCGCTGGGATGCTGCCAGGCCGATGGCCGTTCCTGAAGCAAACACCTCCCAGCAGCCATGGCTGCCGCAATTGCACTGCGGACCGCTGGGATCAATGATATGATGCCCAAGCTCCCCCGCAAAGGAATTGCTGCCCAGAAACAGCTTGCCATCCAGCACGATGCCTGATCCGATGCCTGTGCTGAGCGTCACGTAAACCATATTCGTCGACCCTCGGCCGGCACCTCTTACATATTCGCCCCATGCGGCTGCATTGGCATCATTCAGCACCTGTACTTCCGTATTCAGATCACGTTCCATCCAGGCTTTGAGAGGGACGTTGGTCCATTCCGGCAAATTCGTGCCGTGAATGACAATGCCCTCCCGGCTGTTAACCGTTCCCGGCGAAGCCATGCCTACGCCTCGAAGCGGGTGGCCGCCCGACACGCTGCGAATCATGTTCGTAATTCTAGCGACCACTTCCTCGGCCGTACGCGCTCCGGCTGTCTCCATTTGCTCCCGGTTCAGCAGCTGTCCTTCGGAATCAAAGAGCGCTGCCGCGATCTTCGTACCCCCAAGGTCAACGCCAACCACAAATTCTTGCTGTTTATTCCATTCGGTTTGCAATTTTTGTTCACCTGTTTCCGATAGGTTTGCTACTTCTATTGATGTAAGCTATCAGCCAATGATCGCAGCTCGACCGGATCAATGGGCTTCAGCCCTGATCGGCCATACCGGACAGCTGAGCCGAAATGAACCTCGCTCACGCCGGTCTGGTCGATGAAATCGCGTATGATTTCCCACTTCAGGCCGTTCCCGGCCAATATCTTTAGCCCGCTGCCTGCGGCTTGTTCCACAAGCTCGCGGATCCTTGGGATTGCTTGCGGTGCCGGCTGCGGTCCTCCCGACGTCAAGACGCGGGTGACGGCCGAGTATTTCTGCAACGTACGCAGCCCTTCGAATTGATCCTCCAATTCATCAAAAGCCCGGTGGAATGTCACTTGCATATCGCCCGTCCATTCCAGCATTTGGGCCAAGGCGGCCTCGTCGATCTTTCCTTCCGGAGTCAGCATGCCAAGGACCACGCCAGCCGCACCCGCCCTGCGGATCGCCTTCACCTCCGCAACCATGGTTGCTATATCCAGCGAGTTATACACAAAGGATCTGCTATGGGGCCTTACCATCACATGGACCGGAATCTGAACGGCTTTCACGACCTCTTCCACGAGACCGATGCCCGGCGTGAGCCCGCCTTCGGTGATCGCCGTGATCAATTCCAGACGGTCCGCGCCATTCTTCTCGGCTGTGATGGCATCGTCCACGCATGTTGCGATAATTTCAAGCAGCATGTTCTTCACTCCTTACTGTCGTTGGTTCGCTTATGCAGGGCGAAACTGCTTCTCCACATAGTCCGCCAGCAGCCTGGCTCCATAGCCGGTAGCCCCTGCCGCGGAGTGAGGGAATTCCCGTTTATACTGGACCGTGCCTGCCATATCGATATGCACCCATTTCATGGTCTCCGCAACAAAATGACGGATGAACAACGCAGCCGTTATCGCGCCTGCCAAAGTCGACGTGCCTACATTCCTCAGGTCGGCATAATCGCTTCTGAGCTCGGATTCATACTCGTCCATTAGCGGCATGGGCCATAGGCGCTCTCCGTTGCGCTCCCCGATCTCGACCAAATCGGCCGTTATCTCTTGATCACCCCAAATGCCGGCAATCTCCAAGCCTAATGCCGCACCGACATTGCCGGTAAGAGTAGCGATATCGATCACCTTATCTGCGTTAAGATGGGCTGCGTGCAACAGCGCGTCCGCAATGATCAATCTTCCTTCTCCGTCCGTATTCGCTACCTGAACGCTCAGGCCGTTCGGATAGTGAACGACGGAAGAGGGAAGCATCGCATCCGGCCCCGATAAATTATCCGCTACGGCGATCAATGCCGTAACCCGTACCGGAGCTTTCCGCGACACCAGAATATCCATGGCGCCCACGACGGCGGCTGCGCCGCCCATATCCATGCGGGCATCGCTGATGTCTCGGCCGATCTTAACGTTCATGCCGCCCATATCAAAGGTAACGCCTTTGCCGATAAGCACGATATGAGGGCTTTCCTTCCCGGATTCCGCTCCATTGTAGGAAATCTCGATCATCGCTGGCTCGTATTTGCTGCCGGCACCCACGGCGATCAGTCCGTTCATCTGCCGGTCATGAAGCTCTTGTCCGCGGTATACGTGAAGGTCTACGGGCGCTTTTTTGAAACGATCCTCAACGACCGCAACAAACGCCTCCGGATTTAACGTCTCAGGTGATTCATTCACCAAGTCTCGGGTGAGCTGCGTTCCTTCGATCCGGATTTCCGCCGTCCGGATGATGGCTTCCATATCTTCACGGGAAAGCCCCTCCCAGTCCTCTTGTCGAAGATGAAGGGACAGGGCTTGCAGATTGGCCGTAACCCCGCGATGCTTATTGAATTGATATAATCCGTACAGCCAGCCTTCCAACCACGCTTGGAGTTCTTCCTCCGCCGAAATCCGCGAAGCTGCTCCGACATCGCGGGATGCCGGGCGGATCAGCACTGCGCTTGATTTATTCTCCTTGAGCAGCGCTCTCGCGGCTGAAGCGCCCGTTCTTCTCACCTGCTCCGAAGTCAGGTTAGAACGTGGCCCCATTCCGGCAACGAGATCGTCCGACTCGTGCTCGGAACGTCCATAGAACCAAGTCAGCGTCATGCTTTGCTTCCGGGATTCCGTTACGCGGTAATGAGACTCTTCCCCCTCATAAACCGCATAAATCGAAGTATCTGCCAACTGAACTTCATCGATGGTGATGTTCATATCTAGCCCTTACCTCCTTTTTATGAGAAAATCGATGCCTGTTACGCCTTTTTCATGATTTCTTCGTCATATAAATGGCAAGCCACCTGATGTCCCGGCTCAATCTCACGGTATACAGGCGTAATCTGTTTGCATACTTCCATGCAGGAAGGACAGCGGGTATGGAATCGGCAGCCTGTCGGCGGATTGACCGGGCTCGGCAGATCCCCCTTCAGAATGATCCGTTCCTTCTTCATCTTCGGATCCGGAACCGGCACCGACGACAGCAGCGCTTGAGTGTAAGGATGAAGCGGGCGATCATACAGCGTATCCTTATCGGCCGTCTCCACGAGCGCGCCCAGATACATGACGCCGATCCGGTCGCTGATATGCTCAACCACGCTGAGATCATGGGAGATGAACAGATAGGTCAGGCCGTATTCTTCCTGAAGATCCTGCAGCAGGTTCAATACCTGGGATTGAATGGATACGTCCAGTGCCGATACAGGCTCGTCGGCTACAATCAGATTGGGGCGCACGGACAATGCTCGGGCAATGCCGATGCGCTGGCGCTGCCCGCCGCTGAACTCATGGGCGAAGCGTTCGGCATGGAAGCTGTTCAAACCGACCGTTTCCAACAGCTCGCAAGCCAGTTTATCGCGCTCTTTGGAACTCAGCTTGGTATGAATCAGCAAGGGTTCCGCTACGAGCTCTTTGACTTTCATTCTTGGGTTAAGGGAAGCGTACGGATCCTGAAAGACCATCTGCATGTCTTTGCGCAGCGGACGCATCTGATTTTCGTTGTATCCGCTAATGTCGGTTCCGTTAAAAATCACTTCGCCGCTATTCGGCATCAGCAGGCGGGTCACCAGCCGGCCGGTCGTCGATTTGCCGCAGCCGCTCTCGCCAACCAGGCTGAAGGTCTCGCCCTTATGGATTGCGAAGGAGATGCCATCCACGGCACGGAGCTGCTTGGACGTACCGAAGAACCCTTTTTTCACCGTGAATGATTTCTGCAAGTTTTTTACTTCTAATAAAGGTGTTTCTTTCATGCGGTTTCTCCTCCCTTCGAGTGACCTTCCTGTGTCAGCCAGCAGCGGCTTTTGCGATGTTCTTCATTTACAACGGGGAGAAGCTCTGGCTCCCGGGAGAGGCACTGCTCCATGACAAACGGACACCGCGGAGCAAATTTGCAGCCTTGCGGCATGTTCCGCAGATCCGGCACATTCCCCGGAATGGATTCCAAGCGGCGCACCTTTTGTCTAAGCTTGGGTACCGAATGAATGAGTCCTTTGGTGTAGGGATGCTGCGGGTTCTCAAACAATTCCTCGACCGTCGCCTCTTCGACGACTCGGCCAGCGTACATGACAACCACCCGGTCACACATTTCAGCCACAACGCCGAGGTCATGGGTAATGAGCAGCATGCCCATTTCCTGTTCCGTCTTGAGTCGATTCATCAGATCCAGGATTTGAGCCTGAATCGTAACGTCCAGGGCGGTTGTCGGCTCGTCCGCGATCAGCAGCTTCGGATTGCACGACATGGCCATCGCAATCATGACCCGCTGGCGCATGCCGCCGGACAATTGGTGCGGATAGTCGTCCACGACCTCGTCCGCCCGCGGAATGCCGACGAGTTTGAGCGAATCGATGGCATGCTGCCGCGCTTTCTTGCGGCCGTATCCCAAGTGCAGCATAATCGCTTCCTCCAGCTGCTTTCCGATCCGAAGGACGGGATTCAGCGACGTCATCGGCTCCTGGAAGATCATGGCCAGCTCATTTCCGCGATAGCGGCGCATTTCTTTTTCCGACATTTGCACGAGATCCTTGCCCTCAAAGCTTACCGAGCCCCCGGATATTCGGCCGGGCGTGTCTTTAAGAAGCCTCATGATGGACAGGGAGGTCACGCTTTTGCCGCATCCGGATTCACCCACGAGCCCGAGCACTTCGCCTTTATTGATATGAAAATCCACTCCTGCTACGGCAAGCACCGATGAGCCATCGCGTTTGAATTCGGTTTTGAGACCTTTAACTTCAAGCAATGTTTGCGTCACGATCTATCCCCCCTATTAGTTTTTCGTCTTCGGATCAAGGGCATCATTCAGTCCGTCACCGATCAGGTTGAATGCGAGCACGGTCAGGAATATGAGAAGCCCCGGATAATACACGATATGGGGTGCAATACTCAAGTAATCCCGACCCATGCTGAGCATGGCGCCCCAGTCCGGTTCCGTCGGCTTGGCCCCGAGGCCGAGAAAGCTTAACGAAGAAGCCGCCAGAATGGCGCCGCCGATTCTCATCGATACGTTGACGATAATGCTGGGAACCGTCTCGGGAAAAATATGTTTCCAGATAATCCGGTTATGCTTGGCACCCATGGACCGTGCTGCCTCTACATATAAAGATTCCTTTGCGGAGAGCGTCACGCTTCGAATGATTCTGGCAAACGACGGGGTCCCGAAGACCGCCACCGCAATGACTACATTGGATAAGCCCGGTCCCAGTATCGCCACGATACCGATGGCCAGCAGCAGGTCAGGGAACGAGAACATGACGTCACTGCCCCGCATGATGAGGCGATCCAGCCACCCGCCATAGTACCCGCTGATCAATCCGAGAATCGTGCCCAGCACGGCGGATATAAATACGGCGCTTAAGCTGACCGACATGGTCAACCGTGTACCGTCGATCAAGCGGCTGAGAATGTCGCGGCCGTACTCGTCCGTGCCTGCCCAATGAGCAGCAGACGGGCCTTGCATCATCGCATCATAGTTTGGCTCATTGGGAGGATACGGAACGATATGCGGACCGATCACCGCCAGCACAAGTAGTAACAAAATAAAACCGCTTGATATAACGGCAAGCTTTTGTTTCAAGAATTTAGACGTAAACGCTTTGAATTTGCCAGTTGCCTGACTCTTTGCAAGCATATCCTCCGGTGCGGAGGAATGGACCGTCACTGTTGAATTGTCGCTCATGAGCTCCCCCTCCTATTTCGATGCATACCGGATTTTTGGATTCAGTACACCGTACAATAAATCGACAATCAGGTTAATCAGGATAAATTCGGCTGCGAACAGCAATAGAAGCGCTTGAATCACGGTGTAATCCCGAAACGCGATGGAATCTACCAAGAGACGCCCCATGCCGGGAATACTGAATACCGTCTCGACCATAACCGAGCCGCCCAGCAAAAATCCGAACTGAAGGCCCGCTACGGTCACGACCTGGATCAGGGAGTTGCGCAGCGCATGCCTGCCGACAACGACGAATTCCCGCAAGCCCTTCGCGCGTCCGGTCCGGACATAATCCTCGCGCATCGTTTCGAGCATCGAAGTACGGGAGTATCTTGCCAACATGGACATAATCCCCGCTCCCAGCGTAAAGGAAGGCAAAATATAGGATTGCCAGCTGTCGACGCCCCCTGTAGGGAACCAGCCCAGCTCAACGGAGAAAATTTGAATCAGTACTAGACCAAGCCAGAAACCTGGCAGGGAAATACCCGATATAGCCGTCAGCATCCCGATATAGTCCGGCCATTTGCCGCGATTGACTGCTGATATGATACCAATGATCAGACCAATGACCAATGCCCAGCCGAGGCTGGTAAAGGTCAGGACAATCGTCGGGAAAAAGCGGCTTTCCAACATGTCCGTCACCGGCAAACCGGAAGTAACGGATACACCCAAATCACCCTTCAACAGATCACTCATGTAGTTCACATACTGCTGCCATAGCGGCAAGTTTAAGCCTAGCTGCTCTCGAATCCCGTTGATCTCCTCAAGGGTGGCATCCTTACCTGCAACAAGCCGTGCCGGATCTCCAGGAATCAGGTGAATGAACATAAATACAAGGATGGATACAACGAACAACAGCGGGATTACACCCAGCAGCCTCTGAATTGCATATCTTCCCAAAGGATGTGCCTCCTTTCAACATGCCAGCTTTTAAAATACGATGGGCCGCTTCCTTATTGATTCAAGAGGCGGCCCACCACAAGGTATACGTTTAGCAAGCTCTTCGCTGCCTGATTATTTGACTTCCGCGTTGATCACGCTGATCGATCCGTCCGGAAGGGCCTTCACGCCTTCAAGGTAAGCACGTTTGCCCGTGATGACCTGATCGACTCCGAGGAATGCCCAAGGAGCATCTTCCCAGATTTGTTTTTGGATGTTGGCATAGATTTCTTTGGCATCTTCAGCTTTGACGGATGCGTTAGCATCTTTGATCCATTGGTCAACGTTATCGTTCTTGTAGTAAGCGGTGTTGGAACCCGCTGGCGGGAAGAACTCGCTGCTGAACAGACCTTTTGTCGCACCGTCGGCATCGCCAGACGAAGGAGACCAGCTTACGTACCACATTTGAATTTTTGCGTTTTCCGGCGTAGCCGAGTTAATCTGATCGGACAGGGTTGCACCCTCCATCGACTTCGGTTCAGCTTTGATTCCGACGAGGGCAAGCTGCTGCTGAATAAACTGCATGCCTTTTACCGTTTCGGAATCATTCTCTCCCCAAATCTCAGCTTCGAATCCATCTGGATATCCTGCTTCAGCCAAAAGAGCCTTGGCTTTCTCCGGATCATAATCATAACCGGATTGCTCGGAGTAATGCTGGGTCATCGAGGACATGGAAGAAGTCAGCTTCGAACCCAGTCCGGATTTAACGACTTTAATGTAAGCATCTTTATCGATGGCATAGTTGATCGCTTGACGCACCTTCAGATCGTCGTAAGGCTTCTTCATCGTATTCAGCGTGATATAACGCACGATCGTAGAATCAGTCTTATCGATGACGATATTGGAATCGCCTTCTACTTCGGACACTTGCTCTGTCGGCATAGGATAGATGAAGTCCGCTTCGCCCGTTTTCAGCATCGCGATCCGGGAACCGTTCTCCGGTACCGGTTTGAACGTAATGCTGTCCACCTTCGGAAGTCCTTCTTGCCAGTAATCTTCATTCTTCACAACGACAAGTCGGTCGCCTTGAATCCATTCCTTGAACTTGTAAGCCGCCGTACCTACAGGGTTCTTCGTGATGTCGGCACTTTCCTTAAGTGCTTTCGGGCTGATCATCAGCGCCATGGCCGTTTTGTTCAAGAAAGCGTTGTAAGGCTGGCTAAGGGTGATGACAACGGTGTGTTCATCCGGAGTTTGAACATCGGCTACTGTAGAGAAGCTCTTGCGCATTCTCAGGTTGTTCTTTTCATCCATGATGCGATCCAGGTTGGCTTTTACAGCTTCTGCGTTGAAATCCGTTCCATCATGGAACTTCACGTTCTGGCGCAGATTGAACGTGTAGGTCAGACCGTCTTCGCTGATCTTGTAATCTTCAGCCAGCACAGGAACGAGTTCCATTTTCTCGTTGAAGCCCATCAATCCTTCATACATCGTGCGAGCACCGGAGATGGAGTGCGTGTCTCCGGCATTGTGAGGGTCAAGCGTTATGAAGTTGGCGTTAATCGCAATGACAACATCTTTGTTATCTTTTGTCACCGGCTTGCTCTCGCCGCCGCCTTCACTTGCCCCTTTGCCGCTTCCGCTGTTTCCTCCGCAGCCTGCCGCAACAATCGTAAATGCGAGCAGCAGCATGAGCAGTGACCATGTTCTACCTTTGAATCTCATTGTTTTACTCCCCCTTTGATGTAGTGAATATCTATAGATTCACTCGCCGCTTCGGCATGTAACAGCCTGCCTGCCGCCTTGAGTTCCTCACCGTTTAAGCATTCCATTCATACACGGCGCGCCGTTCACCGACAAGCGTGCCCCCATCGTTGAAAATTGCATTCGGAACCAGCTCATACAACCGGTCAATCGTAGACTGATCGCTGTAGCCGAGACGCTCCAGGATGGAAGCGATGATGCATGGCCATACCTGCTCGGAGCCGTCGGATACTTTAAGCGAAATCGCCAAGCGTTCTTTCCGAAGACCGATGCCGTACACGCCCTTCGCGCCGCCCTTGGCTGTCAGGTTGTGGTCCCGGAGCAAAGCTGAACACACAAATTTGGTGTCTGCAATGATATCCGGATACTCATTCATCAACTTCGCCATTCTGGCAGCTGCTTCTGCAGTCTCTGGATCCTCGATCAAATCCGGGCATGCCAGCTTGAGGAAGGAATACCCGATGCGATCCAGAGGAAGCGCGAAGATGGGAAGTCCGCAGCCGTCAATGCCTTGCGGGATCGAGGAAACCGGAACCTCGGCAAAATAAGCCAGCGTCTCGAGGATCTCTTGCTGAACCGGATGCTCCGGTTTGTAATACGTGCTTTCGTCCCAGCCCATATGCTTGCATAGGGCAATCAAGCCGCTGTGCTTGCCGGAGCAGTTATGGAAAATTCTGCGCTTCTCCTCATGATCGCGATGGCGCTGCGCCTTAGCATCCTCGTTCAATGGATAAGTCGCGCAGCAGTGAAGGTTCTCTTCCCGAATCCCGGTTTTCTTCAGAATGGATTCCAATGCATCAATGTGGAATCGCTCGCCCCGATGGGAGGCGGCAAACAAGGCCGTTTCTTCCCCCGTTAGTCCGTACACTTCGTCAATCCGGCGTTTCATTACCGGAATTGCCTGGAACGGCTTGGCTGCCGATCTTAAAAAGGTCATGTGATGCGGATCGCCCGCTGCGTATACAACCATTCCTTTCTCATCTACGACGCTGATCGCGCCGTAGTGCACGTTCTCCAATACGTTCCCGCGATATTCCTCTACCAATGGCACAAATCCCATGTTCATGCTCCCCCGATCTCCAGATGAATTAATTCAATTGAAAGTAACGATCCTGTGCGACAAGTCCCGACCCGATGATGACCCCATGCTCGTGAAGCTCCGAGCGAACTATCGCAAAGGATTCTTGAAGCGGTTCCCAGATATACTGCGAGTAACACAGGTTGGTGATCTCCTCGTACACTTCGGGAAACTTGTCCAGAAACTCGCCGCTCAAAATGACGCTGTCCGGATTGTACATGCTGACGACGTTGTTGATCGTAATCGCCATATAGGCAAGGGCCCGATCGATCAAATAGCTTGCCCAGCGCGTTCCGGCCCGCCTCTCCGCGAACAGCTCCTCGATCGTGCGAACGGGTTTGATTTTGCTGGCTTCCGACAACAAGGACGGTATATTGATATACGTTTGGAGGCATCCGGCTTTCCCGCAGTCGCACATCATGCCTTCAGGGTCCACGGTCGTGTGACCGATTTCCCCGGCGCTGTTCGTCACCCCGCGGTAAATCTCCCCCTCCAGAATGAGCGCCGATCCGACGCCATTACCGAAGCCCAGGAGCACCGTACGGTTGGAGCCGTAGGCCGAACCCTTGAGCTGCTCCGCCAACGCCTTCACCTTCAGTTCATTGTCCACGACAGCTTGAAGCCCGGTTAGTTCCTTGAGCCTCTCGGCGAGGCTCACATTCTTCCATCCCAGCTGTACCGAAAAATTGACGATGCCGGCGTCGACATCAATGATGCCCGGCAGTCCAACGCCAATGCCGACCACCCGTCTTCGGTCGATATCGCATTCGGCGATCATCTCTTCTATGGTTTCCGCAATCCGGGTCACCGTGACATCTGCCGTTTCATCGGATGATCTTGAAAAGCTTCCGCTGCACAATACGTTACCCTGAACATCAATGAATCCGATATTCGCCTGATGCCGATCCAGCTCGACGCCGATCGAGATGACCGCCGTATCCAGCAGCCTTATTAAGGAAGACTTTCTTCCGCGGCCGGCCGAGGCCTGCTCTTCCGTTTCGTGAACGTATCCTTCCTCCGTCAGCTCCGATACGATCCGGCTGACCGTTGTCGGACTCATGCCCGTCTGTTTGGCAATGACGGCTCTTGAAATCGGCTGTTCATTCTTGATGATTTGAAATACTGTGAGTCTGTTCTGCCGCTTCATAAAGTCTTGATCATGCTTTTTCATGAAGACATCTCCTATTTAATTTCACCAGTAGATTAATTAGATCAATTTTCCAAATAAAAAGATCCGAAATCATCAAAAAACAGTGATTATTATCAGTTTTAATATTTTTATTCTCCAGTGATATTAATAATAAAACGTGTTTTGTAAAAGTGTCAATATATATGACACATTTAAATAAATAATTTTTTGATTCTGGAAATGTAAGCATTTCACTTTTTTACGAAAGAAATTCAATCTCCTGCATACATACAGTTGACCGCCTATCACGCACAACATGACATGAACATGACGTATAACCTCCTAAAATGTAGGTAACAACGTCGTTTCACCCCAATAATAAAGCCACCCGAGAAAAGAATGATTGGAACATTCTTCATCCCGAATGGCTATAAGTGGAGTAAATATATGATATTATTGGTGCTGTCCCAGGTCGTTAAGTGCTTCACTGAATGATCCGCCTAAGACGAATTAAACCACCCGAGAAATTAATTCGAGGGGGCCTCGAAATCCCGGATGGCTTATGTATAGATCGATGCATGAGCGCAGTTCAAGTCGCTCTATTTTGCACGCTATTGATCTTAACCGATTTGTTTTGATACACATAACATATAGATTTAATCGCTCGTAATCCTCATACTTCAATTCTTAATCTTATAATCTTTTAAATCTTTTATCTTTAATCTTAATCTCTTAATCACTTGAATTTCTTATCATTTATCTTTAGTCTTTTAATCTTTCCCACCAGCGGAGGTTTGAGGATAGCCGATCCTTTGGGAGTCCGTTTCTACCCTGTCTAATTCCATTCGGGAAACGGACGGACAACAGAGCGGATAGACTCAAACCGGAGCGCCCGATAGCCGATCCTTTGGGAGTCCGTTTCTCCCCTGCCTATTTCCATTCCGGAAACGGGCGGACAACAGAGCGGATAGACTCAAACCGGAGCACTCGATAGCCTCAAACCGGAGCGCCCGATAGCCTCAAACCCCAGCGCCCTACTTGTTTTTGTAATATTCCACCGCTTTATCGAAATAATGCTTTTCGTCCTCAGGCAGGTCCTCAAAATAGTAAATGGCCGCAACCGGACACGCCGCTTCGCAGGCACCGCAGGAAATGCATATATCGGTGTCGATGTAGAACTGGTCGTCCCCTTCTTCGATGCAATCCACTGGGCAAACGTCAACGCATTCGCCCGCCTTCTCTTCGATACAAGCTGAGCCAATAACATACATCCGTGATTCCACCTTCCCAAGTGTAATAAGAATCTTCTAAATTCTACGATGCGCTATCATAACAAAAAGCCGATTACTCATTCATTGCTTGGTTTCTATACTTTTTATACTAAAATATATCTTAATTATGTGGTTAATCATGCCAGTTGTCAACAAACCGCGAGAGAACAGCCTTGAAAACGGCCATTCCGGTTGACTTATAGAAGGTAAAGACATAAGATGAGACATATTGCTTTTTAACCTTTTTTGTTGCAAAAGAAAGCATTCATCGAGAAACAAGGCGGTGATTATAGTGGATCAAGAAGTTGCATACAGCACCCGCGAGTATATCATGCAAATGTTGAAAATAAATGGTGAACTCAGCACGAAATCCATTACCGAGGCACTGGGCATTACGGGCATGGCCGTCCGACGTCATCTGGAGAGCTTGAAGAATGAAGGGTACATCACGTATCGAACCGTGAAACAGCCGATGGGAAGACCCGTCTCCCTATACAGTCTTACTGAATCTGCAGAGGATTTTTTCCCTAAGAACTATCATTCGCTTGCCCTCGATCTGCTTAACGAGCTCCAGGACGAGGCCGGGGACGAAATGATATCTTTACTGTTCGACAAGCGCAAAGACACGTTGCTGAACAAGTACACGCCGACGGTAAAAGCCGAAACTCTCGAAGATCGGGTCGCAGCCCTTGCCCAGATTCAGAATGACAACGGATATATGGTGGATTACCAAAAAGTCACGGATGAAGAATACGTCCTTGAAGAACTGAACTGCCCGATTTCCCAGGTAGCCAACCGATACCAGCATGCATGCCGCTGCGAGCTTGATCTGTTTCAATCCTTGCTGGGAGCGGATGTGGAACGTACCGAGTGTCTTGCCAAAGGCGATAAGAAATGCGTGTACCGGATCCGTAAACAAGCCGAAGCCAAACAAACATAATATCTGTTATTGCCACTTCAGGCTCCTTCCATACGGGAAGGGGCCCTTTTTTTGTTAAGAGATAAGAAGGTATAAACTTCAGAGGCTTACCCGCCTTATCTCGCAAGAATAACTTCCGCTATATGCGGTCTGTCTTCTGAGAAAGTACGTCGATAGACTTTTTTCTTATAGCACTTGTCCTATCCTATTCTCTTGCATCACGAGACATGTATGTTTCTCGGAATTATTCCAGTACAAGCAGTCGATCATCCTGATCGGACGGCACGCCCCGGCCATCGGTATTGTTGGTAATGACATAGGTTCTGCCGTTATGGACCTTAACGTCTCTTAATCGGCCCTCGCCTTCCAGTACGGTCTCGAGCGTGGCTTTCTCCCGCTGGAACCGGTACAGCTTCTGTCCCCGAAGGGTCGCCACGTACAAGCGATCCTGTTCGTCAAAAGCGATGCCGGAAGGAGCAATTGCCGTTTCGCCGCTATGGTACAGCGGGAGTTCCATGCCTTCCAACGCATCATCGCCATAAATTTCGGGCCAGCCGTAGTTGCTGCCGGCCGTGATTTCATTAATTTCATCGTGTCCGCCCGGCGTGCCGGAAGGCCCGTGCTCCGAGCTGTAAAAGTCCCCATCTGAATTCCAGGCCAAGCCCTGTGAATTCCGATGCCCTAACGTATAGACGTAAGAACCTGCCGTCGGATTGTCCGCCGGGACTTTCCCGTTCAACGTTAATCGCAATATTTTGCCTGCCAGGTTCTCCTGATTTTGCGCAAGCTCGCCCTCGCCCGAATCTCCCGTCGTAACATAGAGCATCGCATCGGGACCGATCGCGATTCTGCCGCCATTATGCACGTTGGAGCCTGGAATGGACTCAAGGAAGACTTGGGACTCCGTCCATTGGTTTCCCTTCAACTCCAGCAGAACCAGCCGGTTCAAGAGTGTTCCACCCTGATCATAGGTGTGATAGGCGAAGGCTTTTCCGGAATCCCGAAAATCAGGCGCCAACGCGAAGCCCAAAAACCCCCCTTCTCCTTGATGGGAAACCGGCTTCTCGGTATGTACCGATTGTCTGTTCAATGTGCCGTCCTTGATCTGAACGATATTCCCTTCCCGCTCGCTGATATAAATCGTCTCGCCGTCAAAATCGATGGACCAAGGCGTTCTCAATTGCTCCGCAAGCACCTGATAGGAAGAATCAGGAGCTGCCTCCCCCCGCTCCTCCTGCGCTCCTTCTTCAGCCGAAGGGGACGACTGGCTTGTGCATGCAGCAAGAAACAGCAGCGCCGCTGTAAACATCACGCCGAACATCTTTTGTTTCAAATCCTGCACCTCCCGGGTTTATTCAGGGCTCCGGTGCATCATCTGGATGTCCTGCCCTATGCCCTGCAAAGAACTCATCACGATATCCTCATCGCTAAAGGATTCGATCCGGCTGCCCGCAACATAACGGGTTTCGTGCCCTCGTCCGGTTATAATGATCCTGTCCTCGTCACCGGCCATTTCCACTGCGCGTTGAATCGCTTCTTTACGGTCTAAGACAACCTCCCAGTTCCCCGATTCGCGGGAAGTTAAGCCGCCCAGCATCTCGGCCATGATCTGCTCCGGATCCTCCGAGAACGGATTGTCGGCCGTGAACAATACATAATCCGAATACGAGGCTGCAATATCGGCCATGATCGGCCTTTTCGACCGGTCCCGCTCGCCCCGGCAGCCCATCACGCATATCATTTTGCCTGAAGTAATGGCCTTGGCGGATTGCAAGGTTGCCTTAAGACCGTCCGGATTATGCGCGTAATCGACGACCACGCCAAAACGGCGTCCTGTTTGTATTTCTTGAAACCGGCCATGAACCCCTGCAAATTGCTCCAAACTTCCGCGGATTTCTTCCAGCGGTATCCCTTCCAGCAGACAGGTCGTCATGGCGGCCAGCGCGTTGTATATATTATGTGCTCCATGCACCTTCTTCAGATTAACGTCGCTGCTTCCCCAAGGCGTTTCTGCATGAAAGACGCAGCCTTCCCTTGAGTGATGAATTTGCGTTGCCCGGACGTCCGCCTGATTCTGAATGCCATAGGTTATGATTTGTGCGGATGTCCGTTTTGCGTAATAAGAGGATGCGGCATCGTCTGCGTTCAAGACGGCCTTCTTCTGCATGTCACGGTTACTGTTACCTAGTTGGGCGAACAGCAGCTCCTTCGTATTGCGATAGCTCTCCATAGTCTGATGGAAGTCCAGATGATCATGCGATAAATTCGTGAAGACGACCGTCTGAAAATCGCATCCGCGCACCCTTCCCATATCCAATCCGTGCGAAGATACCTCCAGAACACCGTATTCACCCCCATGCGAGATGATCGTATGAAAATAACGCATGAGCTGGATCGTATCCGGCGTCGTATTCAGCGTCTTCTCCACATGATTTCCGATTTTCATATACAAGGTGCCGATGATCCCTGTTTTGCGGCGGGCGTCGTTAAGTATTTGATCTACCATATGAGTCGTCGTTGTTTTGCCGTTCGTCCCGGTAATTCCAATCAATTTCAATTGCCTCGTAGGATCGCCAAAAAAAGCGTTTGCGAGAATCGGCAGGATTCTTCTTGTATCCGGCACCGTTATATGCGTAACGTTTCCTGGCAGTCCCGAAAGCTCCCGCTCGGCCACGATGGCAACAGCCCCATTCCGTATCGCCTGTTCGGCATAATCATGGCCGTCCACGTGAAATCCCGGTACGCAGACGAACACGCCGCCCGGCCGGATTTCTCTTGAATCTGTTTCCAGGTTCGTGATATCCGCGGAAGTACTGCCCGTAATCTTTTTTAATATCAGCCGATCCGTCAGTGATTGTAGAATCATGTCTGGTTCCTCATCTCGTGATGTAATCATATACCCAGGGTCAGGTGGCAGCGTGATGTATAAGATGTAGAATTTACGACTATGTATCGTTTTAACCAGCATTTCTAATTAACCTAACCAAGCAAGGGCCTTCTGAAACTGAAAAAGCCGGATTCCTTAATGATAAACACCTCGCTGCATTCTACTCTGATATCCGCATGTTTCTTCAATAGAAAAGCGAACTATCGACGGATAGCTCGCTTTTCATTCCTATCTAATTGAGGCCATGATGACGTGCCTAACGGGCATCAGTCTCCAGCTACAGTCCGATTTCTTTGGAGGAGTTCACTGCATGCCCTTGGAAAAGGATCTTCAATAATGGCGGTGCGATTAATGTCGTCAAAATAACCACCATGACCACGGATGTGAAATATTCGGGCAACAGAAGTCCTGCTTGCAAGCCTGTGGACGCTATGATTAATGCAACCTCCCCCCTGGACACCATGCCAGCTCCGACCGCGAATGAGGATAAGTTGCTAAAACCCGTGATTCTTGCTCCAATAGCGCCACCCAGCAGCTTGGTCAGAACAGCGGCTATGGTCAATACAACGATGAAGCCGATTTGTTGAGGTACTCCTTGAAAGGATACATGAAGCCCGATGCTCGCAAAAAAAACGGGAACAAAAATCGAGTACGCAATGGGCTCAACCTTCTGTTCAACCGTGTGCTTTAAGCCTGTTTGCGAGATTGCGATCCCAGCGGCAAACGCGCCGATTATACCGGCCATTCCCAACCAATCGGCGAAATAAGAAAATCCAAAACACACTACAAGAGCCATGGATATCACAGGCTCAGTTACCTTCAGACCGGAGAGCTTGTTCATCACGCGAGGTACGATAAACCAGCCCGCCATAACGACACCGATAAAAAATAGAACTTTCTTTCCTATAAGAAGGCCCAAGGATACCTCCTGGCCGCTGCCCAGGAAACTCATCATGAAAGCGAGCAGAATGACAACTAAAATATCATCGACTACCGCTGCTCCAAGAATCGTCGTGCCTTCTCTTGAACCCAGGCGATCCATATCTTTTAACACCTGAACGGAGATGCTTACGGAAGTTGCGCTGAACAATATGCCCATAAACAAAGCATAGTTAACGGAAAAACCAAACAACTCCGCTACGCCATACCCCCCGATAAAAGGAAGAATGATTCCCCCGACCGCAACAGCCACTGCCGACTTCCAGTTATTCTTCAACTGTTCCAGATCCGTTTCCAATCCGGCAATGAACATTAACAACAGAACACCGATTTCGGAGATGTAATGTACAAATTCATTATGATCAATCCATCCAAGCACAGCTGGCCCCAACACAATGCCGACCATAAGTTTTCCTAGCACAGCCGGCTGTCCGATTCTTGCAGACATGTGACCTGCGATTTTGGTACAGATGATGATTAATGCCAAATACCAAACAAATTGCATCCGATCGACTCCTCATTGATGGCGTTATTTGAACGCGTTCCTAGATAATATAAACCGCCCTAAACCTCAGGTCAATATAGCTTTCAGACCCACAGAAAGGGCTTTCTAACACCTTGAAACGTGTTCGATCATCCCTGGGGACATTCTTTTCCAGAAACCTATTAAAACGAAAAATAGACGCCTATTTAAACACTTATGTTTTAACCCCTCTTCGATCGGGATTTAATTCCATTCATAGTCATTGGATTGCCAGCTTCCGCCAACCCGTACGCACCATATAAACACCAAACAAAGTGGTGACTGGATTCGCTAACCATGTTACGCTTAAAGTAAGCGGTTGCATAAAAGGAGCATGACGATGTATGCAGCCTGTTCTATAAAGGACGCGGACAAAGGATCCGATCCGATGATCCATAACTGCCTGAAAGGGGAACTTTCGATGGGACCGTTCACCGACGTTTTGCTTCGCGATAAAGTCGTTTTGATTACGGGAGGAGCCACGGGCCTGGGGCGTGCCATGGGTGAGAAATTCGCGCTGCTGGGCGCCAAGCTCGCCATATGCGGACGCCGGGAAGAAGTGCTGCAGCAGACCGCTAAGGAATTAAAGCAGAAGGGCTGCGAGGTATGGTACAAAAGCTGCGATGTTCGCGACCCTGCGCAAATCTCGGCTCTTGTTGAAGCGGCAGAGCAGCATTACGGAGGCATTGATGTGCTTGTCAACAATGCGGCCGGGAACTTTATCAGCCCCACGGAGCGCCTTTCTCCTCGGGCTGTGGATGCCGTGCTCAATATCGTGCTGCACGGCACCTTCTATGCCACCCTGGAGGTCGGCAAACGCTGGATTGAACAAGGCAAAGGCGGGACGATGCTCAACATTGTCACCACGTACGCTTCAACAGGCTCAGGGTACGTTGTCCCGTCCGCGGCTGCCAAAGCAGGCGTTCTTGCGCTGACGCGTTCCTTGGCCGTGGAATGGGCCCCGTACGGCATACGCCAGGTAGCCATCGCCCCGGGTCCGTTCCCAACCGAAGGCGCCTGGTCAAGATTATCCCCTACGCCGGAACTGGAACGGAAAATGATCGACCGCATCCCTCTCAAGCGCGTTGGCGATCCAGAAGAATTGGCTAATCTCGCCGCCTATCTGATTTCCGATTATGCCGGCTATATTAATGGCGACGTGATCACCATCGACGGCGGCGAATGGCTGCAGGGGGCAGGACAGTTCAACGACCTGGCCGAAGTGACTCATGAGCAGTGGGATCGGCTGGCCGAGCTGACGCGCAAAGGCAAATAGTGTATACGCAAGAAAAGCAGCTATCCATCTACTTTCACCGAAGACGGAAACGGAAGAAGGAATAGGTGTGAATCGAGTTTTCAGTTTCTCTGAAAACGTATGTATTTCTATAATCTAAATGAGCCCCAAGCCGGGAGCAGTCCGTTGGATGCTCGCGGCTTGGGGCTCATCTTGCGTTTAAGAATAAATATTATGCTTCGTAGGAATCTACCAGCAAGGCGTATACGATGCCGGGTCCGTGAACGCCAATCGTCAGATCGTTCTCGATATCGGCGGAACGGCTCGGACCCGATATGAAGTGGATTCCTGCTGGCAGCTGCTCACGTCCGGCCTGATCGAACTGAACGAGAATCTCGCCTAATCGGGTAACCATTCTGTCAATTGGAATAATAGCCATCAGCACGGTCGGCAGCAGGCTGACCGAACGGCCCTTATGCGGGGCAGACTTCACCGTAATCGAACCGGTGTAAGCCGCAGCGTAATCGGCCATGACAACGCCGAAGTCGGCTCTGGCAGCGACTGCCTTCCAGTCGGTGTCAGCCGCTTCGTTCCAGGAGAGAACCAGCGCATCCGGCAGACTCTCTTCCAGACCCAGTCGATCCAGCGCGTCCTCCTGCTGACGAAGAATCGTAGCTGCGCTCATCTCCATCGCTTTATCCCTGATAAACCGGGTGACCTCATCGCGATGGCTCAGTCTGACCACATGGCCTCCGGCTGCTTCAAAGTTCGCGGTAAACTGCGTAATTTTCTCCTCGAGCGGCCAATTAAATTCTTTCCAGAAATCCGGGGCACCGCGGAAAAGGTGCTCCGGAGCGGAGCGAATACGATCTCTACCCAGCTTCGCGGCGATCCCATCCATGAACAACTCCTGCTTCCTGCGGGATTGTTCTTCTAAACGGGTTAACCAGCCGCGATCGGTTTCGTTAGTCATGCGCGTTCTCCCCCTTTCCGGATTTCTGCTGGCGAAGCCGCTCGCTCAACCGATCGGCGATTACAGGATCCATGGTCCCCGAGGTTCTGCGAATATCCTGCTCCATTTCGGGCCATCGATCACGGAAGGAATGTTTGGGGAGGCTTGGGGTCACCCTGTACGAATTCCATCCCTTCAAAGGACCGATTCTCGTTCGGATCTCGCCGCCCCGCACGACCAGCTTCTGGCCCCATTTTCCGAGGGATACCACGCTGCGGTAACGCTTGGCATTACCCATGACCGCCGAGAAGCCTTTCATCCCCATCGCTTCCAGCTTATCGCCGCGTCCGGCTTCAATCTTCCGACGGCGCAAGGATACCAGCATGTCATGCAGCGGGATCTTGACCGGGCATGCTTCATAACAGGCGCCGCACAGGCTGGATGCGTTGGCGATATCGTCCCATTCCGCGACGTTCTTGTTCAAGGCCGGCGTTAATACGGCACCGATTGGGCCGCTATACGTGCCTCCATAGGCGTGCCCGCCAATATGGCGATATACCGGACAAGCATTCAGGCAGGCGCCACATCGTATGCAATTGAGCAGCTCCTGGAATTCCGGATCGCCGAGCTGGAGAGAGCGCCCGTTATCAATTATGATAATATGCATTTCGTCTGGTCCATCGGCATCCAGCTCTCTCTTCGGCCCGCTGATGCCGGACATGTATACCGTCAGTTTCTGGCCGGTCGCGGACCGCGGCAGCAAGGTTGCCATTACCTCGAGGTCAGACCATGAGGGAATAATCCGCTCCATGCCCATTAGGGTGATCTGCGTCTTCGGCACGGTCGTCACCATCCGGGCATTGCCTTCATTCTCGAACAGGACCATCGACCCCGTCTCCGCGATAGCAAAATTACAGCCCGTCATGCCAATGTCCGCTTCGAGAAATTTCTCGCGCAGCTTCATGCGGACGAAACCCGCCATAATCGCAGTATCCGGCGGCAGCGCTTCGCCCGCCTCCGCGGACAGCAGCTCTGCGATCTGATAACGGTTCTTATGGATGGCGGGAATAATAATATGGGAAGGCGTTTCATCCGCAAGCTGAATGATGTACTCGCCGAGATCCGTTTCCACGGCCTCCACCCCGATGGAATCCAGTGCCTTGTTCAGGTGCAGCTCCTCGGACACCATCGATTTCGATTTGACGACGGATTTGGCCGACTTATGCTCCGCTATCTGCAGGGAGATCGCAACCGCTTCTTCTGCCGTCTCCGCAAAATGGACATGTGCTCCGTTCGCCCTGGCCTGCTCGGCAAACTCATTCAAATAATAATCCAAATGCGCAATGGTATGGAGCCGGATTTGGCGCCCCCGTTCCCTCCACGCATCCCAGTTGCCATGCTCCTCCGACGCCAGCTTTTTGCCAAGCCGCAGCCGTTCTGTCGTAAACTTCACCGCATTGCGCAGAAAATCGTTGTTCAGAGCGTAACCTGCGCGCTCCTTCACCGTCTTCGCTTTCGTCTCAGCTGTGCTCATGCACGCTCACCCCCTCGTACAAAAGCTCGGCCAAATGCTTGACCTGAACCTTCTCGCCCCGGTGACGCAGATTGCCGGCAATGTTCATAAGGCAGGCCATGTCAAGTCCGACCAGCACGGACGCCTCGGTTTCCAGCACATGATCGCTTTTCTCCGTTACCATCGCGCCCGAAATATCCGCCATTTTCACGGCAAACGTTCCCCCGAACCCGCAGCAATCCTCGGCAAACGGCAAGGGGACGAGCTCCAGCCCTTTGACGTGACTCAGCAGTTTCATCGGTTCGTCCTTCACCCCGAGCAGGCGGCTGCCGTGGCAGGAAGGATGATAAGTTACCTTGTGCGGATAGACGGCGCCAACATCGGCCACGCCCAGCACGTCGACGAGGAATTGCGTAAACTCATAGCATTTGGATTGAAGCGCTTTCGCTTTATCCAGGTAAACGGGATCGTCCTTGAACAGATCCGGGTAATGATGAATCATATACGTGCAGGACCCCGAAGGGGACACTACAAAGTCGCTGTCGTCAAAAGCGTCCAAAATCGTCCTGGCGCTAATGCGCGCCTCTTCCCAATAACCGCTGTTGTAGGCAGGTTGGCCGCAGCAGGTCTGGATTTCCGGGAATTCCAGCTGCACGCCGTACCTTGCCAGCAGTCTTGCCATCGATTCAGCTACCCGCGGGAACAAGGCATCGCTGAGACAAGTGACAAACAATGAAATCTTCAAACCTTTTCACCCCGCTAATCGTCAGGATAGGCCGATGAGTCGGCCTCTAGCAAGAACCCCCCGGAACGGGGGGATTCCATGTTGATATGATCTAGCAGCTTGCTCTATACGGATTCGATTCGAAGACCCAGCGCCCGATAAGGCGCCGCTTCCTCTTCCGTCAATCTCCGGTCGGTGATGATCAGGTTCACTTCGGCGAGGTCGGCGACCTGCGCAAAAGCCTGCGTGCCGAATTTGCTGGCATCGGCAAGCAGAATGGTCTCATCCGTCATCCCGATCATTTTTTGCTTGATTCTCGCCTGCAGCTCATTGGATTCGCTCAAGCCCCTGTCCATGTGGACGCCCTTGCAGGAGAGGAAGGCTTTATCCACGTAGTAAGCTTCCAGCGAACGCTCCGCCAGCGGACCGACGAAGGACAAGGAGCGATGAGCCAAAATACCGCCCGTTGAGATGACCTGAACGCGCTCCTTGGTGCTCAGCTCAGCGGCCACCTTAATCGAATTCGTCAGCACGGTAATCGGAATGTCCGGTATGATCTTGGCCATGTACCATGCGGTTGAGCTTGCATCCAGCAGGATGCGGTCGTTCGGATGGATTCGCTTGACCGCTTCCTCCGCGATTCGCTGCTTCTCCAGCGCATGCATGATTTCCCGTTCAGCATACGGTATTTCCGGCTGAGACCGCTGAATTTCCGGTTGATCCTTCACGCTAACCGCTCCACCGTGGGAACGGCGCAGGCGCCCTGCTTGCTCCAGCCTGTCAAGGTCGCGGCGAATCGTTTCCTCCGTTACGCCGCAGAGCTGACTCAGCTCGGAGACGCGGATGCTCCCTCTTTCGTTGACCAACTGTACTATTTTCTCATATCGTTCTGCAACCAGCATCATACCGCCCATCCTTACTGTTCGTATATTCTATCTCTTCCCGGTCCGAAGACCGAACACCCCGTAAGCTTCCTCCCATAAGGGAGCATCCTGCGGCTCGTAGGTCTTGACCGGGAAGGATTCCCTAATGACTGCGCGCGCTTCCCATATATCGGACAGCTCGCCCTGCGCAATGAACTGTACGGCCATATTGCCGATGGCACTGCCTTCCGCAGGACCCGCCCAGACGGGTTTCCCAATGGCGTTCGCCGTCCACTGGCATAATGTTTCATTATGAATGCCACCGCCTACCATATGCAAGCCCTGAAATTTCCGTCCGGACAATTCCTCGGTCAGCTCCAGCACATATCGGTATTGCATGGCCAAGCTTTCCATAATGCAGCGCACAAGCGCGCCCTCGTTCTGCGGAACGCCCTGGTTCGTTCGGGCCGCATATTCCCTTACCCGTTTCGGCATGTCTCCCGCAGGGAGAAACATGGAATCGTCCGGATCGATGAAGCAAGCAAATGCCGGCGCCGATTCCGCCATATGAACCAATTCGGGATACGAATACGACATCCCTTCCCGTCCCCAGGTCCGCTGACATTCCTGCAGGATCCACAGCCCCATGATGTTCTTGAGCAGCCGGTACGTGCCGTATGCGCCTCCTTCATTCGTGAAGTTCAGCTGACGGGCCCGTTCATGAATGACCGGCTGGTCGACCTCGGTCCCCATCAACGACCAGGTGCCGCAGCTCAAATAGGCGAACGACCGCTCCAAAGCAGGAACCGCAACTACGGCGGAAGCCGTATCATGCTCCGCAACCGCATAAAGCGGGATGGATGGAACCCCCAGCTCCTCGGTTACGGCAGGCCTTAACCCTCCGATATGGGTACCGGGTTGAACCACTGGATGAAATAACCCATGAGGGATCTTCAATGATTTTAATATATGATCATCCCAGCTGGCCGAGTGCGGGTTATACAGCTGCGTCGTGGTCGCATTCGTGAATTCGTTCGCCATTTCGCCCGTCAAGAAATAGCGCAGCAAATCGGGGATCATTAAGAATCGCTCAGCCTCTTGAAGCAGATAGGGTTTCTTCCGTTGGAGCGAAGCAAGCTGGTACATCGTATTGAACGAGAGAAATTGAATTCCCGTCCGATCAAAAATTTCTCCAGGCGTCAGCTCCCGGAAGACCTGTTCCATCACGCCATCCGTGTGCGTGTCCCGATAATGATACGGATTCATGAGCAGCTCCCCGCTCCGATCCAGGAGACCGAAATCCACCGCCCAGGTATCAATGCCGATGCTCGACGGCAGGCGATGTTTCCCCTTCAGCTTGAGCAATCCCTGTTTCATCTCATGGTAGATCCGTAAGATATCCCATTGAAAGCGGTCGCCGATTCGAACGGGATCGTTCGGGAATCGGTGAATTTCCGTCACGCCGATGGTGCGGCTGTTCAGCTGGCCCAGCATCGCCCGGCCGCTGCTTGCTCCCAAATCAAATGCAAGAACGCTCAACGCTCCCCAGCCTCCTTGTCAGATCATAATCAACGGTTCGGGCATGAACCCGATGACTATTCCATCTCTTCTCATGCCTGCGAACGCTTCAGCAATACGTCCTGTTCGTACTGTTTCACTTCGGACAGCCACTCTTCTCTGACCGGCACCCCCAAACGTTCGCAGTAGTAATCCCACACCGCTCCAAACGGATAGGATTTAAACTCTTCGGTCAACGCCAGGCGGGTCGTGTAATCGCCTTCAAGCTCAGCCTGCTTCAACCGATCGACCGGTTCAAGCTTGGCACGCAGCAGCGCCTTGATCGTATTGCGGGTTCCGATAACCCACGCGGCGATGCGGTTAATGCTGGCATCGAAGAAGTCCAGTCCGATATGGGTGACATCCAGCAAATTGTTGCGAACCAGTTCGCGTCCGATCTCGGTCAGCTCATCGTCCATGATGACGACATGGTCGCTGTCCCAGCGCATCGGCCGGCTGACGTGAAGGAGAAGTCCATCGGTGAAAAGGGCGAGCGACGACAGTTTGCCGGCAATGCTCTCGGTTGGATGAAAATGACCCGCATCCAGGCAGATCAGCTTGTTGTTCCGAATGCCATACCCCATGTAGAACTCGTGCGAGCCCACAACGTAGGCTTCGGAGCCGAGCCCGAACAGCTTGCTCTCGACGGCATCCAAATTCCATTGCGGATTGATCTCCTCGGCAAAAATCTCGTCCAGCGAATCCTTCAGCCGCTGCCTCGGTGCCATTCGGTCTACCGGCATATCCTTGTAACCATCAGGGACCCAAATATTCGTCACGCAGGTCTGACCCAGCTGTTCTCCGAAATATGCCCCGATTCTTCGCGAAGCCTTGCAATGATCAACCCAAAATTGACGGATCGCCGGGTCGGCATGACTCAGCGTAAACCCGTCCTTCGACTTGTCATGGGAGAAGCAGGTAGGATTAAAATCGAGTCCGATCCCCTGCTCCTTGGCCCAATCCACCCAGGACTGGAAGTGCCTCGGCTCCAGCTGATCCAAATCAACGGACTCGTCGGTATCCGCATAAATCGCGTGGAGATTCACTTTGTGGGATCCGGGAATGAGCGACAACGCTTTTTCCAGGTCGGCCCTCAGCTGGTCCGGCGTTTCGGCTGCCCCGGGATATTCCCCGGTCACGGAAATGCCGCCGGACAGGTCCTGATCACGGAACAGGAATCCGCGAACATCATCTCCCTGCCAGCAATGGATGGAGATTTTGATGCGCTCAAGTTCCGTCAAGATTTGGTCCACATCGATGCCATGCTGCCCATAAAGCTGTTTAGCTTCCTCAAAGTTCCTTGCAACATCCTGCCTCATCGCATATCCTCCCATATGAATGAGGACAGCCGGGTTGCATCAACCCAGCGCCCCATCTTAATAAGAAATCTTGATTCCTTGCATTAGGTCTATTACTCATTCATTCGACTAACGAGTAAACGCTGCCGGCACTCCACCGTCAATCGTGAGCATGCAGCCGGTCGTCTTCGATGATTTGGACGAAGCAAAGTAAGCAATGCCTTCGGCAATGTCCTGCGGGTAGATGTTCACGAGCAGTGTCGTGCGTTTCCGATAGTGCTCTTCCAGCTGATCCGGTTCGATCCCGTAGGCTGCAGCCCGCTCGTTTCTCCAGTTCGAGTTCCAGATCGCAGAGCCTTGCAATATCGCGTCAGGCAGGATCGTATTCACTCGGATGCCGTATTCCCCGCCCTCAGCAGCGATGCAGCGGGCCAAATGCGCCTCGAGCGCTTTCGCGGAGCTGTATGCGGTCACATTTTTACCGGCATAAACGGAGTTCTTCGATCCGATAAACACCATGCTCCCGCCAATCCCCTGTACCTTCATCAAGGAGAAGGCTTCTCTGGCCACGAGGAAATAACCTGTGCCCAGCACGTTCATGTTCAGGTTCCATTCCTTTAGAGACGTCTCGTCAAACGGGCTGGACGTTGCAAGGCCCGCATTGTTCACGATAATATCGACACCGCCATAAGTTACGGAGGTTTCGCGATAGGCGCGCTGCACGGCCTCTTCGTCGGTTACGTCCATTTTAACAGCAAATGCCCGATTCTCCCCGTACTTTGCATTGATTTCCTCGGCAACCTGCTGCGCGCCTTCGAGATTTAAGTCCGCCAGCACGACATGGGCTCCTTCGGCTACCAGCCTGCGCGCCGCGGCACTGCCGATCCCCCCGGCTCCCCCGGTGATAAAAGCAATCTGCCGCGAAAACTCCGCTTCGGCCGGTGCCAGGCTCAATTTATACAGCTCCAGCGGCCAATACTCCACGTTGTAGGATTCGTTCTCGCTCAGGGATACGAAGTCGCCGAGCGCCGTTGCGCCGCGCATGACCGCGATTGCCCGATGATACAAGGCGCCGCTGACTTGCGACATCGCCCAGCTCTTGCCGGTGTTGATCATTCCGATTCCAGGAATCAGGATGACGCGCGGAGCCGCTTCGAACATGACGTCGCCTTCATGATGGTTGCGTTCAAAATAGGCTTGATACTGCGCTTTGTATGCCGCAATACCCTCGATGAGCTTCGCCTTAAGGCCTTCGATATCTTCAGCGTTCGGCGTCCAATCGATGAAGAGGGGAACAACCTTGGTATGAACCAGATGATCCGGACAAGCGGCGCCTACTTGGGACAGCTTCGGCGAATCGATGCCGCCGACGAAGTCCAGCACATCATCTTGATCATCGAAGGACAGGATCATTTTCTTCGCGTCGCTAACGGCTCCGCGTACGGCAGGCATCACTTCCGCAGCGATGCTCCGGCGGATTTCCGCGGCCAGCGGCGCATGCTTCCGGCCGCCGAACAGTCTGTCGTTGTTCACTCGGGCTTCAATGAACGCCTCCGCTTCACTTATGATGCGAATCGTCTGTGCGTAACAAGCTTCCGAGGTGTCGCCCCAGGTTACAAGGCCGTGCTTCTCCATGAGCACAAGCTCGGCGTTCGGATTAGCCAGCACCCCTTCCGCGATCATCTTCGACAGCGTAAAGCCAGGGCGGACATATGGAACCCACACAAATCGATCGCCGAAAATTTCCCGGGCTAATTCTTTGCCGTTATGGGCGCAGCACAAGCTGATAATGGCATCCGGATGCGTATGATCCACATGCCGAAACGGCAAGAACGCGTGCAGCAGCGTTTCAATGGATGCTCGCGGGTGCTTCGCATCTACCATGCAATGACCCAGGTATGCCACCATTTCCTCATCCGACATCGAATCTCGTTCGAACAGCGGCCGGATATCCTCCATGCGCAAGCCTGTGAAATTGCCCGCTTTCATGGTGGCCAGATCGGATCCGCTGCCTTTCACGTACATTACCTCGACGTCGTTGCCGCGAAAATCCTGAATCGTTGTTTTACTGGATGTGTTGCCGCCGCCCCAGTTGCATACGCGCCGGTCGGCACCAATCAAATTCGAGCGATAGACAAGCTCATCCAATGTATTTTGTGCCTGCTGTGCCTTTGATTGTTCCCATAAGCTCTGAACCATGAAGCTTCCCCTCCGATTGACCATATGAATTTGCTTTCATTTGTTTCCCATATTAACACGCCCGTTTATTTTTGAATAGTATATTTTCAAAAATAAACAAAGATATTGTATTTGTTTGTTTGGTTTTAAATGCAAATCCTGTACAAACAAAAAAGCAGCTCTTGTCAGAGCTGCTTTACGAACCGAGCTGCTATATATGATTTATGAATGGTCAGAGCCGGAACCCGCGGCTGCCATTTGATCTGCTTTTGCAATTCCTTCCAGCAATGCATCACGGAATGCAATTTCCTCCTCGTTGACGTAGCCCGTGAATACGATTTCCGAGATGTCTTTGTGGTTGAAAAAGATGTTGGAATCGGCGGTCAGATTTCCGTGAGGATAGAAGCAGGCAACATAATCCCAACGCTTTAGCGTCTTGGAGTCGTTCTGCATTCGGCCATAGATCATCAGCGTCTGGTCCCAATCCTTGAACTTGACTACAGATCCGATTGGCAGCAGCTTCTGTTCCGTTTGCTCATGCTGTTCCATGTTGATCAACCCTTCATTATTTTTTTACCGATCCAATAGACAATCGACACTACGAGCGGTACTCCAATGAGAAAGGATAGGCAGATGACGGCTTTTTCCGCTGCCGCGTAACTCGTGTCCAGCAGATTGGGAATCACCGTGCCCAGAACGCCGACGATAGCAATAATCACCATTATGTATTTGAACCGTTTTTGTCTGTCGCTCATCGGCCGTGCGCCCCCTTCTATTTTACCGTGATCGCTCCGCCGACTCCGACGAGGCTTGCTCCCGGTCCCAACGGGATGTGGAACTTCAAACCGCTCTTGCCCACCTCCGCGGATGCGCCGAGCACGCCCAGTGAAGCGGAACCTCCGATGTGCAGCTCTTTATCCGTCCAAGGAAGCGGAATATTCACGCCGCCCTCATATTTGTTTAATGTAGCCTCAGCTCCGACGCTAAGCGTACCGTCCTTGACTGCCGCCTCGACTTCGGCCTTCACCAGGCTAACCGATCCTTCGACATGATCATTCGCATAGCCTGCTTCAACAACAGCCCCGCTGGCATGCGCTCCTTCGGATAAGCTTGCTCCTGCGCTGCCTGTTATTGCTTTGGCATAAAGTCCATTCTCTTCGTGCTTGATTACGCTGCCTTCCACTTCTACTCCTTTGAGCGCTGCGTCCAGCGGGTTGCTTGAGGATTTAGCGGCCACGCCGGAAGTCTTGGATGGAGCGCCTGCCGCCGCAGCGACTCCCGCCCCGGTTGCCGCCCCGGCCATAATGCCCGCGCCTGCTAAGGCTCCTCCAGCTGCAGCACCGTTCACCATTTCATCCGTGGAACGGAATTTGACGGATATTTGCTTCAGCTCGGCGGATATCGTTTGCAAGCACTCCACGAACTTGAGCATGGTCGTCCTGGCATGCTGATAATCCCCGTAAAACCGCTCGCGGGTCATCCCTTCCCACTGACCTTCCATTTCGTGAATGCTTCGCTGGAGCCGCTGCACCATATCGCCGCTAAGTTGCCCTGATTGGGCAAATTGCGAGGATACCTGCTCCAGCCGCTCGGGTGTAACTAATATTCGATTGGACATAAATACGGACGCCCCTTCTGTCTCGCCGCCCTGCTTCTTCAGGCAGTCTAGCAACAAATTTCAATTCCATAAACTATTTAACCGATCTACCAAGCGAATAACCACATTTTTCAATTTTAGTAGGTATACAGGAAAGGGACAATCAAGCGAAGGATTCATTTTCATCAGGTCCCGATCTAGTAAAAAAGCACTGGCCTCCTCATCCCCCATGCGGATGAACAGACATCTCATCCCCGGCTTAAGCCCAGCCATGAAATCATTCCGGGGTACGGTGCCCATTACATCCCCAGCCCGTTAAAGCAGCTCCCGTTCTCTTGTACATTAGAAACAATTCATCTTTCCGAAAGAGGGTATTCATTATGAACCAACTTGCACGCGAAGCGGCCAGCGGGGCATACCGGCTGTATAAACAGGAGACATGGCTCATGCTGACGGGTCTGCTCGGCTTTTTGCTGGCCGGAATTTGCGGGGTATGGGTATTGCTCCATGGCGGACCCGTCTCGCCGGACGGAGATGTCTCCAAAGCCTTTTCCTTCAACGCGGCCCTGGGAATATTCATCCTATCCACCGCAAGCATTCTACCGGTTTCCGGCATGCGGCCGCGAAGCCAATCGATCTACCGCTGCTGTTATATTCCCCTTGTGTTGTTCTCCTACTTCGCCGAGACCGTACAACATTTCCGCGGCGTTGATCCGAGGTTCGTTCAGAACGGTTCATCCTTCGATCATGTCATCTCCACGATTTTTCCTGCCGTTGCGCTTCTGCTCATCGTGTTCTACCTGATCCTGGGGGCTCAATATTTCCGCAAGCGTGTAATAGAGGCCCATCCGGAGCTTGGTCTCGGCATCCGTTATGCCATGATCTCGGTGCTGGTATCTTTTGCGGCAGGCATCTGGATTTCCATCAACGCGGGTCGTTTCACCGGGATCGACGGCAATATCATTTGGCTGCACGGACTTGGGTTTCATGCACTGCAAGCCATTCCTTTGGTGGCCTGGCTGTCCATGAGAAAATCCGTCAATGCTGCCGTCAAACCGATAATCATCCATATCAGCGGTCTCGCCTATTTATTCGGACTGATCGCCATTGGATGGCAGACGCTTCTCGGTTACTCCTTGGCGGAATGGTCCTTGCTCCCGATTCTGGCCGGCAGCTGTTTTCTCGTTGCCTTCACGCCTGTGATATGGCTGATCAGTCAATCCGATGCATCCGCCGAACCTTTCAACCGTACCCAATCCACGCGAAATTTATAAATTGGACATAGAAAAAGAGACAGTATGGGGAACCTTCCCCGACTGTCTCATCGATAACTGCTGGCCTTGATCCATTGATCCATATCCTGATGTGGGTTTAGATAAATAAAAACGGAATGAGGAACAACAAGGCAATGGCTTCCCAAGCAAGCACATTGCCTGCGAAACCGTAGCCTCCATATGGTCCAAAACCGCCGTAGCCGTACGGTCCAAAAGCGGACGTTTGTGCACCGCCTTTGGTCGACTTCGAAGATTTTCTGCCCTTTTTCCCTTTGGCGGACAATATATATGCGGATGGGTTCGCAAATTCGAGTTCAAGACCCCGATCATGTACACCGCGAATCGTCCCCACGACTTCTCTTCCATCATGCATGACAGCGCAAACGGTTTTGCCGACGTAACCTTTGCATCCTTCTGCCGAAATTGGTATTGGCTGCAATCCTTCTCCCCCTCCCAAGCGTTTGTGTATTATATTCCTCCTGGGGAGAAGGCGGCAGAGATAGAAGTCCACGCAACCAAAATTCCGCCATTAACCTTACTTAATCGCTAGCCTTGCGGTAAGCTCTGGCCATGATATCTTCGTCGATCGCGCCTTGAAACCTTTCGGATACGATGCCGCCAGGCGAAATGACGTAGGTGGTCGGATAAGCCACCACCTCGTACCGCCCGGTGTTCTCACCATGCTGGTCGTACAGGATGGGAAAGGTGATGCCGTTCTTCTCAACAAAAGACTGTACTTCGCTCTTGCTTTTTTCCAGATGGGTCATATTGACGGCCAGTATGATAACGTCGTCATCCTGATGTTTCTCGTAAAAATCCTGCATATAAGGCATTTCGACCTTGCAAGGCGGACACCAGGAAGCCCAAAAATTAAGGAGTACGGTTTGCCCGCGGTAATCGGATAGCTTGATCTCCCTGCCTTCTGAATCGGTCAGCGTGAAATCCGGCGCGCGAAGCCCAGGTTTCAAACCTTCCACTGCGATTTCCTGGCTCCCCTCTTGGTGGGACGGTGCGGCTGCTTCCTGCTCGCTGGCCGTGTCCGAAGCGAAATCATAGATGACCCAGGCGAAGAGAGCCGCCATCACAACAAGGACTGCCCTGTTTTTTCCTAATCCCAGCGTAAGGAATTGAGACAGCGGCGCCTTGAAGCGAAGCCAGGTGACCGTCAGTAAGACGCCGAACAGCAGAACATAGAATAAAGAAGTCGTTGCTCGCGCGCCGTCCGCCCATAGCCAATGAAACAGGTACCCTGCCGTTCCGCTTGCAAAGGCCGATAACAGCGCCGATTTCAGCAGCAGTCCCGGTTCTTCCCTTTTCCTGTTCCAACGAAGTACAGCATAGACGATAGCAAGAATAACCCCGAGCCATAAGCCTCTGACTCCCCCCGTCATGTAGATCAGCGAGGTCGGATGCTGGAGGGTGCGGATCGGATCAAATACCAGCATCCCGAATTTCCATGAGAGAAATCCTATGATGATGACGGATAAATAGGTGTCCAGGATCCATTCCCGCTGCTTCGTGTGACGCAAACGAAGGCGAAGTGCGACGAAACCGGCCGCCGCGCAGATCAGAAATATGACAATATCGGCTCGAATCATCAACGGGCCTATCGGAATAATACTCAAATGCGAACCTCCTATAGTGCGGCAAAATGCAAAAACGATTTACCCGCCGGGGTATATCTCCATCATAGTGGATTCTCTCATTAATGTAAAACCAAGCGAAGACCTTTAGGAGGATGATCGTATTTGGTCAAGGGAGCTCCAAAGCAATGCCAATTCGGTGTGTCTTTTTCCCCCAATGACAATCTCTTTTTGCTTCAGCTCTTGAGCTCCCATATATCGATAAAATTGCTCGGCTTTATTGCCTACCAGCACCCAAACCGACAACGAACGATATCCTCTCGTTTGCAGAAATTCCTTCAACCTGGCAAATAGCCGTTTTCCCCATCCCTGCCCTTGAATTTCTTCCAAGAGATAGATTGCGTAGAGTTCTCCTTCATGGGAGATCTTCTGCTCTCGCTCCGTCCCGTACGACATAAACCCGTAAACCTCGCCATGTTCGTCTGAAATAACCAGTAGCTGTTCGTCTTCGGGCATATTGGCAAGCTTCCTGCGCCAGCCTTCTACGCGGTCCGCAATGGAAAGCTTCTGCAGAAAGTCATCATCGACGATCCCCCTGTACGTCGTTCTCCAGCTGTTTACATGTACGCTAGCAATGCCTTCGGCATCATGCTCATTTGCAATTCGAATCTGCATGGTCTTACACTTCCTCCTGTTCCTCTCTTGATCTCTTGGTATTCGCGGAGAGGCTCGAAGATCCTCTTTTTATCATTGTTTGCTTCATCCCTTATGACGCTAAGCCCACCACTAGCATAAATAAAATTATCAGGATTTCGCGATGACCCTAAGGCTGCCCGTGAAAGGAGGGCTTGTTCATGAATAAAGCAATGATACGGCTTGAAGATATCGGACCTGGCGGATGGTACGGGACGGAAGAACAACAAGCGAAGCTGCTTGTCATCGCAAGATTCCTGCACCAGCTGCAAATCCCCTTTCATCTGGCCGTTATTCCCCGATATGTTGATCCGGCGCAACATACGGACCGTTCGATAACGGACCTGCAGGATGATGCTTCCCTTCGGTTTGTTCGGCTGCTCCGCACGATGGCAGCGCTCGACGCCTCGCTTGGCATTCACGGCTATACGCATCAGTACGGGGGATCGGCAAGCGGCGACGGATTCGAATTCGCATATTCGGAATGCACCGCCGATTGTCCGCCGGAAGATCCCCCTGAGGCTGTGACTTCGCTCCTGCAGCTGCAGCAATCCTATGCCTATCGGCGGGTTCAGCTGGGGCATCAAGCGTTCCAAACGGCGGGCTTTACCGCCGCCTGGTTCGAGACGCCGCATTATGCCGCATCGCCTGTTCAGCGGCAGATCATCGAGATCTGCAACGGGGTCCTGTACGAATCTCCGCCGGACGAACCGAATGCGAAGACAGCCGTGCTCCGGCACAACCCGGACGATCCGTCGACGAACGGAACGATCTATGTACCCACGCCGCTTTATTATGTTTCAGGCGATAACATCGAAGCCGAAGTTGCTCGCATGGAACGGACTTTAAAAGATTTCACGGGTGAACGCGAACTGGCCTCGTTCTTTTACCACCCTTATCTTGAATTTCCTTATATCCGATTCCTTGATGACGGTACCGTGCATTATGACGAAGATTCGCCGCTCAGACGGATCCTTCGGTTCTTCGAGAGGGAGCGTAAATCGTTTGTATCCTTAACCTCCATTCTCCCCTTCATACCGGATTTCAGGGAGACCCGGCTGTCGGACAGGTTGAGCATGAAGCGTCCCAAGTTTCTGCACGCCAAAAGAAACAAGCTCCCAAACCGCTGGATCATTCGGGACGAGGCCAGCAACATTTGGTACGCCATGGATCTTGCGATCCGATCTCCCCTCCGAATCCATAACGGCATACATTCGATACGTCCGTTATTGGCCGATTGGCCGCCAACCCTTAGCGGTACCGCGATGACAGGCGATTTCGACGGGGACGGCTTCATCGATACGGCTGTATGGCATGCAGAGCTTGGGATATGCCATGTTGCCTTGGGCGCCGGCAGCAGCCGTATGGCACCTGACGGGATTTGGCTGTCCGCTCCCGGAGCCCTGAATTGGAAATCCTTAACGGGAGATTTTGACGGGGACGGCAGAGATGATTTATTTCTATGGGATGACGCCACCGGTAAAGCCGCCATCGCCTACAGTTCCGGGGAGGGCTTTTCTCCTCCCCTTATTCAACATGAGGTTTCCGTACAGAGCAATGATATGATACCGTGCATCGGAGATGTAAATGGCGATGGCCTGGATGATCTGGTGGTGTGGAACTCCGCCTCCGGAGCATGTCAGGTCTGGCTAAGCAGCGGTACACGGCTTCGGCATGCCGGCGTTTGGTATTCCGCCAAGGATCCCTTGGGTTCGCCACTGTCCGTGGTGTTAGGGGATGTCGATGGAGACGGGCTAGAAGATTTGGTTCTCGTTCAACCTGCTTCAGGGAAATGGTTCATCCTGTACAGCTCGGGAACAGCCTTCGGGCGGCAGGAGGAATGTTATGGGCCATGGGCTGCCGGAGAACAGACGACGCCTTTTCTTGCTGATCTATCAGGCAACAGCCGCGTCAGTCTGCTGGCATGGTCCCCGAATCGGCACGGCGGAACCCTGGACGCCGCCATCAATTCGAGGGACCGGACAATGGGATAAGTACATGTTATACTTCTATTCAAACCTATGCGGTTTGTTCTGTTAAGTTATATTTCAATCCTTATTCCTATGTTTGGAGGAAAAAATCATGGCACCACCCAATACGGCCGGTTCAGCGGCACCGATCAAAATCGTGAAACCGAAGCTCCCCAAGCAGCTTGAGCCTGTGATCCTGTCCGATGCCGGCATTGACGACGAATCCTCGTTCGTTCAATCCGCTTGTCAGGACGAGACGCTTGTCTATGTTACGGCCAACAAGGTTCAGTTCGACCAAATGATCTTTGATAACGTAACGTTCCAACACGTCACGCTCCATCATGCCGAGCTGACAGACCTCGTGTTCAACCACTGCGACTTGTCCAATGTTGATCTCAGCGAGGCCATCATGTATCGGGTACAATTTAATCATTGCAAAATATTGGGGCTCGACCTGACGGCCGCCACCATCCGTAATGTCGTATTCGATCATTGTACGGGCGACTATGCCACGTTCCGGTTTGCCAACATGAAACAGGTATCCTTCCAATCGACATCGCTCGTCAAATCGGATTTTTATCATTCCGAGTTAAGCAAGGTAGAGTTGTTGGACTGCCAGATCGATCAATCGCAGTTCTCCGGCACGAAGCTTGCGGGAATCGATCTAAGCCGAACGGACTTCCATCATATCGGCGCGACCCTGGAAGATCTTCAAGGTTGCATTATTTCGCCGCATCAAGCCATCCCGCTAACCAAAATATTCGGGCTTGTCGTAAAAGAATAACCTCTTGTCGCTCCATTCCAGTTCGGAATAGACAGGTTAGCCAGGTGCGATATAGAGTTCCCGACACAGTGTAAAGCGGCTTACCCCGGGTCCAGTTGACCTTTGGGGTAAGCCGCTATGAACATGTAACGCAATATTATTGATCCAGGGTATACTTCGGCAAATCAAGCGGAAGCGGTGCCGGAATGCCGCAGGTGCTGGACATCTCATACCGTTTGCCGTCATCGGAAGCATCATGGAACCCCCACATGGCTTCAAGCACATGATAGGCAAGCTCGCCGCTCGCCCGATGAGCTCTTCCGCTCCGAATGGCATAAGCCATATCGGCGGGACCGATGCCTCTGGTATTCTCGTTGTATCCAGGCAGCAGCGGTTCTTCCGTCCACTCGGTTTCGCCGGTCAATCGGTATTTTACCGGCCCGCCGAAGGTGTTGGGATCCGGAACGAGAAGCGTACCCTTGGTGCCGTAAATTTCAATATTAGGAAGCGTGCTGCCTCCAAAAACATCGAAACTCGTAATCAGCGTGCCGATGGCTCCATTCTGAAAATCGATAAGTCCGGCTACATGCGTAGGAATGTCTACCTTAATCTTCTGCCCTTGCTTCTTCTCGCTGGTAATGGTCCGCTCCGCGAGCGCAGCGCCGGTCATTCCGCTAATGCCACGGATCGGTCCCAGCAATTGGACCAGTGCCGTCAGGTAGTAAGGCCCCATGTCAAACATTGGCCCGCCGCCGGCGGCATAATAAAATTCCGGATCCGGATGCCAATGCTCATGTCCGCGGCTCATCATGAATGCGGTTGCTGCGATCGGCTTGCCGATACGTCCATCCTCAATCAGCTTCAGGGCCGTTTGGATACCGGCTCCAAGGAATGTCTCGGGCGCGCATCCTACCAGCAGCCCTTTGGCTGCTGCCATGTCCAACACCGCTCTGCCCTCTTCCCGGGTTACGCCCAGCGGCTTCTCGACGTACACATGCTTGCCGGCTTCCAATGCATCCAGCATAATTTGCGCATGAAGGGCAGGAATCGTCAGATTAATGACCAGCTCAATTTCCGGGTCCGCGAGCAGCTCCTCGGTGGTATAAACATTCGGGATATTATATTTGACGGCCTGTTCCTCGGCACGGGCTCGATCGATATCCGCACAGGCCGTCAGCTCCAGGATGTCGAACTTGTGGCAGTTTTCCATATAAATGCCGCTGATTTTACCGCAGCCGATAATGCCTACCTTTACCTTCTTCATGATCCCAGTCTCCTTCTGCCTTTATTGGCTGTCTCCCATGCCTGTGTAGCCCTGACCTTCGGTAAAGAAACTCATGTCCGAGCCGGCATACAATGACTTGCCCTCGGCGGCCCACAGCAGTCCTCTCCGCATCATTTCCTTCACCTGCGGCATGTCGACGATATCTGCATGATGACCCAGCGAATTGTAATAGACCCGTCCGTATCCCCAGCGCTTCGTCCACGCCACCGGCATGTCAACCGCTTTGTTCAGCAGATGCGGTCCTGCCGCAACCGGAAAACGGGTGGTGGCCAGCACTTCGACGGCCGGATCCACATGCAGATAATACTGCTCGGATGCCACGGTGAAATCCTGCAGCCCTTCCACAAGCGGACTAGAGCTGGATTTGATCTCGACCCGGTACTCCACTCCGTCGTTCCCCGGATGCGCAACCCAGTTTCCACCCGTCATGAACTGCCAATCCACATTATTGCGGAAAGAATCGCACATCCCGCCATGACAGCCGGCCAAGCCGGTTCCCTTCTGCACCGCAAGCGATACGTTCTCCACTTGCTTCTTCGATATTTCGCCCATCGTCCATACCGGCACGATCAGATCCAAAGCCTGCAGCTTCTCCGCATCGTTAAATGCATCCAGCGTGTCGGATACTTCCACTTCATACTGCTCGCCCCGAAGCAATTCCGCGAAAATGCCGGCAACCTGCTCCGGCTCGTGTCCGTCCCAGCCGCCCCATACGATTAAAGCCTTTTTCATGCGTAGCACTCCTTTTTTATGTGTCCGGCCAAGCCCTGGCCGAATGACTATGATTACATTTCAGACAGCTGCACCCAGCGGCGTTCTTCAATCGATTTATCCACGGCTTCCAGGACGGCTTGGCATTTTACGCCGTCCGCGAAATTAGGCACGGGCTGCCGTCCTTCCGAAATCGCGTTCGACAGCTCCAGGATTTCATGCGTAAAGGTGTGTTCGAAACCGATCGTATGCCCCGGCGGCCACCATGCTTCCATATAATCGTGTACGGGATCGGTAGCCAGTACCCGGCGGAAGCCCTGAACGTCCTCATCGTCGGTCGTGAAGTAAACCTCCAGTTCGTTCATTCGTTCAAAATCAAATTTCACGCTGCCCAAGCTGCCGTTGATCTCGAAGGAATTGGTGCTGCGATGTCCCGCGGCAAACCGCGTGGCCTCGAAGCTGCCCAGCGCCCCATTCTGGAAGCGGGTCATGAATAACGTAGCGTCGTCTACCGTAACTTGGCCCATGGGGCCGCCTTCGCTTCCTTTTGCGCTTAATCCGGTCATCTCGCTGGCAATGGGACGCTCCTTGATGAAGGTCTCGCTCATCCCGATTACTTCCTGCATATCCCCGACCAGATAATGCGCGAGGTCGATCAGGTGAGCGCCCAGATCCCCGTGCGAGCCGGAGCCGGCCACTTCCTTCTGTAACCGCCATACCAGCGGGAACTGCGGGTCCATGATCCAGTCCTGCAGAAACCAGGCACGGAAGTGATAGATCTGGCCCAATCTGCCGCTGTCAATCAATTTCTTGGCCAGTCTTACGGCCGGAGAAAATCTGTAGTTAAATCCGACCATATGGGTAACTCCCGCATCTTCCGCAGCCTGCAGCATCTCTCTGGCGTCGGCCAAGGTCAGCGCAAGCGGCTTCTCACAAAAAATATGCTTGCCGGCCTTCGCCGCGGCCATGGCAATTTCCTTATGGGCGTCGCTTGGAGCATTGATATCGATCAGATCGATATCCTCCCGATTCACGAGCTGTTTCCAATCGGTAACGCTTTCACGCCAGCCCAGCTGATCCGCCGCTTCCTGCACGGCCGACGCATTGCGGCCGCAGATTGCCACCATTTCAGGCTTCAGCGCCTTCGGAAAAAACATCGGAAGGCTTCGATATGAGTTGCTGTGGGCTTTGCCCATGAATTTATATCCGATCATGCCGACACGTAATTGTTTCATCTTTCATTCCTCCTTGAATAAGGGTTCATTGATTTCGATGAAGCGAAGATGCGCGGACCACTAGGCGAGTAGGCAGCTGCCGATGCAGCGCGGCGTTCGATCCGCTGCCGTCCGGCGAATCGGAGTCGTCCAGCAGGCGGAGCACATGCTCCGCGGCAAGACACCCCAGTTCATAGAAAGGAACTCTTACGCTGGTAAGCGACGGGGTGCAGAGCTCTGCAGCCTCCGAGTCGTCATAACCGACAAAGGCAGGCATTCGATCTTCTGCAATACCTAACGCGCGCAGGCCCTGCTGCAATCCGATCGCCATGCGGTCATTGGCCGCAAACACCGCTTCGATCCGGTCCAGCTTCCCGGCGATTAGCTCGGCTGCGGCATACCCGCTCTTGCGGCTGAAGTTGCCCTCGAACAGCAAGGATTCATCCGGCTTGATTCCCGCTTCGTTCAGTGCCCGGGTGTACCCCTTCAGCCGGTCGCGACTGTTGGAATACTGGGGCGGGCCATTAAGAAAAGCAATCTGCCGGAACCCCTGCCCGATCAAGTGATGAACGGCTTGATAGCTGCCTTCAACATGATCCGCATCCATGACATGAAACGCCTCGCCGTCAAAGTATTGATTAATAAGGCAATAAGGGCGGTCCGCTTCACTCAGCTGTTGGATGGCTGCGCGCTCGCCTTCATCGTCCCGGGCGCCGAGAATGATGCAGGCATCCACCTTCTGGGTACGAAACAGGTTCAAGTAATCCATCGAACCGCCGGGTTCACGGAACAGCATCAACAGGTCATGCTTGCTCTCCAGCGCCTTACTGCCGATACCGCTTAGGATCTCCGAAAAATAATAGGCGGAGAATATGCGAGCTTTCGGCAGGTAAGGCATAACCACACCAAGATTACCGCTCCTGCGCCGCGCAAAACTTCGGGCTAGCGCGCTTGGGGTATATCCAAGCCGATCCGCCGCTTCCAGCACGCGCTGCTTGGTCTCCTCCTTGATCGGCCCGACCCCGTTCAGGACGCGGGATACCGTTGCTTCCGAAACGCCGGCCAGCTGTGCTACCTCTTTACGACTAGCGATAATCATCAAACCTCCTGAAATTTATGTACGCGCGTACATTTTCTCATGGAGCATGGCAGTTGTCAACCGCTTTCCCATCATTCATCCTATTCTTTTTGAAACCTACATATTGTTCTTGCACCGTCTTATCGGATGTGCAATAATCATCCCCATAGACTTATTAAATACGTTTAAAAAGAGTGGAAGAGGTGATTCATACGCGCAAAGAAGCTTTGCCTACGCCGCAATCCATGAAATTCGCCGTCCGGCGCGCGCTCCGTTCGTCGCTTCTGGAGCTGGGGAGCGGAACCAAAGCCGAGCTCAGCGAAAGACTCGGCATCAGCTTTCCGACGGTGAGCAAAGTTGTGGAGCTCATGGTGCAGGAAGGTGAAGTCAACCTGCTCGGACTGGATGAATCCAGCGGCGGCCGACGTGCGAACCGCTATGCTTTTAATCCGGATTACATGCTCGGTCTCGCCGTTTATTATGAGAAAGAGCAGAGCGTATACACTGTTTTTAATTGGAACGGCGACTTGCTCGAGCGGAAGGCTGAAGACGGCATCCTTCATCATGGACCGGAAGCCTTGGCTTCCCAAATGGCAAACTGGACCCGCCGTTATCCAGAGATTCGCTCCATCGCCGTTGGCATGCCGGCGGCGGTGCGGGACGGTATTATTTTTCATGTGCCGTCGTATGGAACATTCCAGGATTACAATCTCCAATCTTACCTGGAGGATCTGTTCTCCATTCCTGTCATCATAGAGAATGACATGAATGCAGCCGTGCTCGGTTACCACAATCTCAGCGGCTCGGCGGAGGCCTCCCTCATATACGTGTACCTCGGTCACAACGGGCCGGGGGCCGGACTGCTCATTAATGGAAACGTTGTTCGCGGCCGCTCGTTCTTCACGGGCGAGATCGGCTTCGTCCCGATGAGCGAGGGCAGCAATTTTCAAGACATATTGGAACGTAATCGTTCCGTGTTGAGCAGTCTCATCGAGCCGGATCAGGAGCAAATCGATGCGTTAAGCCGGCTAAGTGCCGCCTTCGCCGCGATTCTCAATCCCGATGCCATTCTGTGGTGCGAGCATAACCTCTCGCCCTCCGCCCTGCTCTCCATTAAAGAGCGTGCTTCCGCCTACGTGCCGGAGCGGCATCTTCCCGAAATGCTGCTTCGCGATTGGGAACACGACTATCTAGCCGGCTTGCAGCGGATCGCTCTGGATATGATGATATCCGATACAAGCGCAATGTAAAATTCAACAATGACGATTGGGGATTAACCGTGAATACTGACCTTCAACCAAAAACAAAACCTAAATTGAGCAAAGACTACACCCTGCATTTGGCAACGATCTTTCTCGGCTTTATCATATTTGGGATATCGGAGAATATTAAGGGGCCCGCCATTCCGCGGATCCAGTTCGATTTTCGATTGGATGAAATGCAGATCGGCACCTTGCTCTCCCTGAACGCACTCGGGTATCTGATCGCGTGCTCCTTCACCGCGCTGTTGACCCGGAAGATCGGAATCAAGTGGGTCAGCATGGCTGCCTTCGGATCGATGGCCATCTCGGGCGTGTTGATTTTCCTGTCCCACAGCTACCCGCTGTTCACCGCATCCTACTTCTTAATGTACATTGGGAACGGTATGCTGGAGATCGGCCTCGCAATATTGTCAGCCCGGATCTTTTTGCGCAATACGGGCACGATGATGAACCTGTCCCATTTCTTTTACGGTATCAGCTCAACGGTGGCCCCGATGATTGCATCCGGTCTCATGACCGTTACCGTGTTTAATTACACGTTGGATTGGCGGGGCATGTACCTGGCCATGCTGATGTTATCCATACTTCCCATGATCCCGGCACTCATGAGTAAGTTTCCCGGGGACAATCTATCCGAAACGGAACGGACTCCGCTGAAGCTGCTGGTCAAAGATCCCGCGCTGTGGCTGGTCGTTATGATCCTATCCTTCGGCGTCGTATCGGAGATGGCGGTTGGCGGATGGCTCGTCAACTTTCTTGAAAAATCGTACAAATGGGAACCTGCAGCGGCAGCCGGCATGCTATCCGCGTTCTTCCTCTGCTTCTCGGCGGCACGCCTGCTGCTTGGCCCGATCACGGACCGGATCGGCTTCACGCTGTCCATCATCATTCTATCCGGATTGACCGGAGTATGTACGTTTGTCGCGATTTTCGGCGGAGAATCCTACGCCTTCCTGTTTGCGGCGGCAGGCATCGGGATTGCCCCGATCTATCCGACGGTTATGGCTCTCATTGCCAAAAGATATCCGAATGAGAGCGACACCGCGATTACGTTCACCGTCACCATGATGGGGATCGGCAGCGTCATCGGCAATTACGCGATCGGCGCGATCACGAACGGATTCAAGCAAATGTACGGCAGCGGTACAGAGCTCGGCCTGCTGCGCGGGCTCCAGGCCGGCTATGGCTTCATTGGATTATGTGCCGTTCTGTGCTCGCTATTCGGTATCGTCTTGTACCGATATTTAAAAGTCCGCAAGCAATTAATCTGATACTCATTCCAACATGAAAGGGAGCCCTCTCAGTTTACAAGAAGGCTCCCTTTTTGTTTATCCATCGTCGGTCTGTTCCGGCCGAATTAACCCAAGTCGGGTGTGTCGACAAGCTCGATGCTTGCCGTTTCGGTATGATGCAGCTCAAATACCAATATTTCATTCCGTCCCTGCTTCAGCAGCGGTCCAGGCAGATACAGCGCTGCTTGCGGCCCTTGCTCCCAGTAGCGCCCCAGATTGAAGCCATTGACCCAGACGACCCCTTTTCCCCATCCGTCTAAGCGGATAAACGTATCGCCAATGTCATCCACCAAGAATTCGCCGCGATAGAAGGTAGGTCGATCCTGCTGTTCCAAAGGTCCCTCCAGCGGTTGAAACGGTGCCGCATTCGGATGATCAAGCGGTAAGGGATAGATGCACCAGTCATACAGGAACTGGTTGTTCATTCGGACTCCCTCCGTGATACCTTTATAATCCTTCAGCTTCGGCCCGTAATTGATGCGTCCCATATTCTCGACAACGATCTCCAGCTTGGCGCCGGCTGCCGGAACATCGATTGGCAGGGCTTTGGCATCCCAACGTTCCACCGTCCCTTGATACTTTCCGTCCAGGAATACCTGTGCCCGGTCATGCACCTCTTGCAGATGCAGGGACTCCCCTTGGCGCGGCCCGGATATATGCGTTGCGTAAACCGTGAAGCCATAGCTTTGGCCCAGCCGTTCCATCGGTACGGGTGCCGTGCGTTTCTGCTCCTCGGAAAGCGCAGGCAGATGCTCCAGCAGGTCGGCATAGTGCGTCATGCTCACCGAGCCATAGCTTATTTTCTTGACAGGCTGCGGGAGGCTTGGCAAATCGGAGAGCTCTTTTCCCTGATGCTGTGCGATCGCGCTTCGAATGGCTTCGAATTTGGCCGTCACGTCCCCGCACTCCGAGAGAGGCGCATCATAATCGTAGCTGGTTAGCGTCGGCTCATACTTTTCGTGAAAATTCGCCCCGTTATAGAATCCGAAATTCGTTCCGCCATGAAACATATAGAAGTTCACGGATGCATTCAAGTCCAGCATTTCCTTGAACACGGCAGCAGCATCCTCCGCGTCCCGGGTATGGTGTGGCTTCAGCCAATGATCAAACCAACCGTTCCAGTATTCCATGCACATCAGAGGATCTTCCGGACGGTACTCCCGCAGTTTATCAAAAGCCTCCTTCGTTCTTGATCCGAAATTGACCGTGGCAAGCACGCCGGGAACGGCTCCGCCCTGCAGCATTCCGTCCGTGGGGCCATCCGAAGTGAACAGCAGCACGTCCACGCCCCGCTTGATCAAGCCATCCTTTAGATACTCCAGATATGCCGTATCATTTCCGTAACTCCCGTACTCGTTCTCGATTTGCATCGCAATCACGGGACCACCCTTGGAGGTCAGTAACGGAACCAATCGCGGAATCAGCTCATCATAATATTGGTCGACCTTCTCCAGATAAACCGGGTCCATGCATCGAAGCTGAATATCCGGATTTTGCAGCAGCCAGGATGGAAGTCCTCCAAATTCCCATTCTGCGCATATGTAAGGGCTCGGCCGAAGGATGACATGCAGCCCGAGATCGCCGGCGATACGGACGAACCTTTCCAGGTCGGCAATGCCATCAAACACAAATTGTCCTTCCTTCGGTTCATGCAAATTCCACGGAATATAGGTTTCCACCGTGTTCAATCCGCAGCTTCTCAGCTTCATCAGGCGATCTTCCCAATATTCCGGAACCACCCGAAAATAATGGATGGCACCAGACAAAATCTGAATCGGCTCATCCCCCAGCAGGAATTGTTGGTTAACCGCTTTCAATTGAGCTTTCATAGCTTGTTTCCTCCTAACACGTTTCATTTGCTTTCTATTGCCATCATCTATCAAAATCCCATGCTGCTCAATCTCCAAATCGGGCATTCTTTATACCTTTTGTGCCGAATCATCGTTATGATACAATATAAGGCATCATTATCGGCGTTTTGTATGCCCAAAAGGAGCCAGCTGTCATGGATATCGCTTTTCGCTTTCCCAATATGATTCAAACGCTGCAGGTAACCGGATGCCATTTTGATTCCCAGCCGCCAGGCTGGAGTTATCCGAGGCATCACCATCACCTGTTCGAGCTGCTATACTGTCTGGAAGGCGAAGTCCTGCAGGAAATTCATCGGGATTCCATTCAGCTCCGCGAAGGGGAATGGCTTCTGATCAAATCCGGGGTGCCCCATCAAACCTCGAATGCATCCAACAAGCAGTATGGGTACTTCAATGTTCATTTCGATCTGGATGATGCAGAAATTCGAAGCTCGTTATCCGCTGCCCCTTTCCGACATATTCGCCAGCACGAAAGCGAGCGCAGCAAACTGGCTGCCCACGTTCAAGAGCTGGAGGGAATCGTCCGGCGCAGCCAGCCGGCAGCCCATTCGGTCCGTCCGGAGAACCAGCCAAGCGATTACAATCTCACTTTTGAGGACAGGCTTCTGCTCCAGTCCTACACCCTGCTCATCATCCATGATGTGCTCTCTCTCTTGAAGATGCAGGATGCGCTGAAGCCGCCCCGCGCTTTATTTGCGGCAACAGGCCCCCCTAAACCGTCCTCCCTGCTTGCAGCGGATGCGGCTCATGCCATCGAAGCGAAGCTGTCGTCGGGATTGACCGAAGAGATATCGGTCATGGCTGTGTCCCAAGAGCTTAATTTAAGCCGAAGCCAATGCTCCAAGTTGTTCCGCCAAGTGTACGGGATCTCGCCTAGACAATATATCAGCCGCCAGAAGCTCAGTCTGGCCAAAGAGCTGCTGGTCACGACCCATCTGCCGATGAACGCAATCGCCGACAAACTCGGTTTTCGCTCAGCCAGCCATTTTTCCAGGCAATTCCGCCGCTGGACCGGGCAGTCGCCGACGGAATACCGGCCCAGGCACTAAGCCATGATAAGCATATTAAAGAACCTCCAATAACGAGTACCACAAAAATAGCCATCCCTTTGAGGATGGCTGTTTTTCTGTATTGGCTGAACTTCATCAATTCATATGGCATCATGATCGGATATTGTAAAATCCAAGTATTTTTAGTTAGTTACTTGACATTCAATAGTTAAATTGAGTATGATACAACCTATAGTTCTCAGCTATATTTAAGTTAGTTGATAACATTTTAAACCAAAAAGACAAGGAGTGGTCTATCTCATGGGTAATTATTCTTCGGCAGGCACTTTCATTATTCGGGTGATTCTGGGGGTCATCTTTATGGCTCACGGTTTGGATAAATTCCAGAGCGGCATCGGGAATATCGAAGGATTCTTCGCAAGTCTGGGAATCCCTGCCTTTATGGCTACCGTTGTAGCCATCATCGAAATCGTGGGAGGGATTGCGCTGATTATCGGTTTGGGAACAAGAATCGCTTCTCTGGTTCTTGGGGTCGTGCTTGTCGTGGCGATTTTTCAGGCGAAGCTGGGCATGGGTTTCCTGGGTGGTTATGAACTGGATATCGCGCTGCTGGCCATGGCCGTACATCTTGTTCTTAGCGGCAGCAGCCTGCTCTCGGTTGATTCGCTGTTCAGCAAGAAGAACAAAGCCTAACGCGAACAAGAGCTTCCTTCGGGTCGTCGTGGCGGCAATCCCATGAAAAAGAGCTGTGCGCAGATTCGTTCCGAAAGGAATGAGACTCGTACAGCTCTTTTCTAGTGATCTCATGAATAGAAGCTGCCTCCCGCTTCTGCCGCTGAAGCCGGCTTGAGTTGTCTTAATAGGTTGTAAGTTTCTGTAAAGATAATGAACCATTCCCGTTCTAAAAAAGCCTGCTCCCATGATCCATCCATGAGAACAGGCCGATGACTATACGGTATTTTCTATGAAGCACTAACGGTGATCGACCAACGGTCTTGCCCCGGATACGGGCAGCGCTTGTCTTTCAGCTTCGCGGCAATCTGTACGATGCATCCGCACTGCGTACACGTGGTGTCCCCTTGCAGCTTAGGGCATGTGAAGCACGCACGAAGACGGGCATCATACTCGTCATCCGGCACGCACCGGTCCGATGAGAACATCGGGGAGGACAGCACGCGCGTGATCTGCTCATCGCTGACCCGGTAATCGTCATGACAACCTTTACACCGATTATCCGCCATGACCTTCGTTTATTCCGCCGTGATCTCAAGAACGGTAACGGACATCGGTGCCAGCTTCGCACGCAGTACGTCACCTTCCTGTTCAAATGCAGTGAATGCAGCCGGCTTGAGAACCTCCGGCGATTCAAAGGTGTTATGAGCGTCCAGCGAATCGGCGGCAAGCTGCCGGCCAACGATTTGCTTCACCGCACCGCTTAATCCCCGCAGCTGGATCTTCACGTCGCTCTGCTCCGCGTGACTAACATTACACAGGCTTACATGGATTTTTCCGGCTTCATCCCTCGAGGCCGTCACGGATACTTGCGGGATCTTCTCGCCATTCATCTCATAATCGACCCCGCTGTGATGGGTAGCCAAACGTTCGGCATCCTGATGCACTTTATACATATCAAACACATGATAGGTCGGGGTAAGGATCATCTTCTCGCCTTCCGTCAAGATGACGGACTGCAGGACGTTGACGATCTGCGCGATGTTGGCCATCACCACCCGATCGTTATGCTCATGGAAAATATTCAGCGTCAAACCCGCCACCAGGGCATCACGGATCGTATTCTGTTGGTACAGGAAGCCAGGGTTCGTGCCGGGCTCGACATCAAACCAGGTGCCCCACTCATCCACGATGAGCCCGATGCGCTTATTAGGATCATACTGATCCATAATCGCCGAGTGTCTCGTGATCAATTCATCCATATGGAGCGCTTTCTTCATGGTGGTGAACCATTCCTGCTCGCTGAATCCGGTGGCAGGTCCTTTGCCTGTCCAGAATTCGCCCGGAATCGTGTAATAATGAAGGCTTATGGCATCCATGTACGGATGCGCTTCCCTCATGACGGTTTCCATCCAGCGGTAATCGTCCACATTCGGTCCGCAAGCAATTTTGTAGATCTTGTTCTCGCCATAGTTGCGGACGTAAGTCTGATAGCGTCTATACAAGTCCGCATAATATTCCGGCCGCATATTTCCACCGCAGCCCCAGTTCTCGTTCCCGACACCAAAATATTTCACGTTCCACGGCTTTTCGCGGCCATTCTCCTGACGCCATGCGGCCATCGGCGACACGCCGTCAAAGGTCATGTATTCAACCCATTCCGACATCTCCTGAACGGTGCCGCTGCCGACATTGCCCGATATGTAGGGTTCGCAGCCCAAAAGCTCGCAGAGACGCAGGAATTCGTGCGTACCGAAATGGTTGTTCTCCACAACGCCGCCCCAGTGCGTATTGACCATCTGTTTCCGATTCTCCCGCGGCCCGACGCCATCTTTCCAATGGTATTCGTCGGCAAAACAACCGCCCGGCCAGCGCAGAACAGGTATATTCAGCTGTCTCAACGCATCCAGCACGTCATTGCGGATCCCTTCCGTATTAGGTATCGGCGAATCCTCGCCCACCCAGATTCCTTCATAAATGCAGCGGCCCAGATGCTCGGAGAAATGTCCATAAATATTGCGATTGATTTTGCCTTTGGATACGTCTGAATGAATGGTAATAACCTGACTCATGACTTTTTCCGCTCCTCGCTATTATTTTATAGATATTTATATGAAACAGTTTATAAATCTTTAAAACAATGATATCGATCAATTCCGATTCCGTCAACCAATAATTTAAACGCTTTCACAATATAGCCTTATTTTTCGCCAAAAAAAAGACCAGCCCAAGCCGATCTTTCGATCCAGCTTTGAGCCAGTCCTCTTTAACGCGATGCCCGATTTAAAAACTCGCGGGTCCGCTCCATCTTCGGCTGGTTAAATATTTGATCCGGCGTTCCGGCTTCGACTACTTGTCCGTGATCCATGAAGATGATCCGGTCCGCCACTTCCTTGGCAAAACTCATCTCATGCGTCACGATCACCATCGTCATGTGCTCCTCGGCCAGCTGCTTGATGACGGCCAGCACCTCGCCGGTCAGCTCGGGATCCAGCGCCGATGTCGGTTCATCAAACAGCATGATGTCCGGATTCATCATAAGCGCTCGAGCAATGGCCACGCGCTGCTTCTGACCGCCCGACAAATTTCCGGGGTGTACATCCGCTTTATCGGACAAACCGACCTTTTGCAAAAGCGCGGCGCCGTTCGTTCTTACTTCTTCTTTGCTTTGTTTCTTGACATGTTTGGGCGCAAGGCCCAGATTCTCCTGTACCGTCAAATGCGGAAACAGATTGAAGTGCTGAAATACCATGCCCATCCGGGACGTGATCGCTTTGATCTGGTGCGGACTGGAATATACGCCGTCCTTCACCAAATACTGATCCTGCACCTTGATCGATCCGCCGTTGATTTCCTCCAGATGCACCAGGCTGCGGAGCATGGTGCTCTTTCCCGAACCGGAAGGCCCGATGACGGCAATCACTTCATTCTTCTGGATCTCAAAGCTGACGTCCTTCAGCACGTCCAGCGAGCCGAAGGATTTTTTCATATGGGTTACTTCGATAATTGCCATTGCGCGACAGTCCTTCTATTCATATTTGAATCGGCGTTCCAGAAATTTAAACAGCAGCGTTAACACAAGCGTCATCAGCAGGTATATCACGCCCGCAATAACAAACGGCATAATCGTGAAATCCCGATTGACCGCCGTATACGCGAAGTGCAGCAGCTCCGGCACCGCGACGGCATACAGCAGCGCCGTATCCTTCACCAGCGTAATGGATTCGTTGGATACCGCCGGCAGGGCTACGCGGAACATCTGAGGCAGAATTACTTTCGTGGTTGTCTGCCAGCGGTTCAAGCCCAGCACCTTGGACGCTTCATATTGCCCCTTGTCAATCGCCAAGAGTCCTCCGCGGAAGATTTCCGCAAAATAAGCAGCATAGTTCAGCACGAATGCCAAACATGCGGCTACAAAACGATCCAAAACGAGATATTCTCCGATCACCGGCAGCACCGGCAGACCAAAGCAAAAGAACAGCAGCTGCAGCAGCAGCGGGGTACCGCGAAAAACATATATATAGGCATTAGCCAACCAAGCCAGCGGCTTGATTGCGCTTCGAACCATTAACGTGAACACAAACCCAAGAGGAATGGAGGCCAGAATGGAAATCAAGAACAACAGGATCGTGGTCTGCGCGCCCTCCAGCATCGGTTTGCCGATTTGAACGATGTAATCCATACTCATATCTGCTTAACTCCTAATGGAAAAACTTCCGGAATGCCGAAGTTCTCCGATGATTTCATTGTACCGATCGATTGGAACAGAAAACCGGAGCCTTTGGTCAAAGTCCGGTTTCTTGGAATACCTATGGGAGGTTGGATGACCAACCTCATGGGAATGCTTACTTCAACACTTTGTCTTCCCCGAACCACTTCTCGGAAATCTTGGCGGCCGTGCCGTCGGCATTCATGTCGTCCAATGCTTTCTGCAGGCTTTCCAGCAGTTCCTCATTGCCTTTCTTCACTCCGATCCCGTACTGCTCCGGTGCCAGGGACTCCTCCAAAATCTTGTACGTTCCCTCTTCCTTGGACATGTAGTATTTCATGACCACTTCGTCAATGATCACGGCGTCTACGCGTCCATTCTTCAAATCGCTCAATGCCAGCACATTGTCGGGAAATTCGGAAATGTTCTTCACTTGCTCGTGAATGGCATTGGCGCTCAGCGCGTCGGCTGCCGAGGATAGCGACTGCAATCCGACCTGTTTGCCGGCCAAATCGCCGATCGTTGCGATATCCGAATCGTTCAGCACCGCGACGACCTGACTGTTCTCCAGATAAGGCTTGGTGAACAGCACTTTCTCCTTGCGCTCATCGGTGATGGTATAACCGTTCCAGATCAAGTCAATGCGTCCGCTGCTAAGCTCGGATTCCTTCGCTTTCCAATCAATGGGCTGGAACTTGACTTCCTTGCCCATTTTCTCGGCGGCTGCGCGGGCATAATCGATATCAAAGCCGACAATCTCATTGCTCTCGTCGCGGAATCCCATGGGCGCGAACTTGTCGTCAATTCCGACCACCAGCTCATTCCCCCCGCTTGCCGAGCTCGAACAGCCGACGACAGTTAATAAAAGCATGAAGCCTGCTAACACGGATGCTATCTTTTTCACCAAAAAATCCCCCTCGTAGACGTTAAGCGCAGTCATATTCTGGGATCTATATCAATCCTCGTCCTATGCATAACTGCTTTTTCACTTTAATACGTTATCAAGACTCCATGATAGCATATTAGCAGAGAAGAGTCGATAGTTTCATAGAATGGCCACTTTTCACCACTCATCATGAAATTTATGTATTTTCATCCTATTTTAAGGTTATTTTAAGGATGATTTCAGTTTAGCGGGAAAGAATGATGGACTGTAAGACCAACAACATGAAAGGCGGTAAACAACAATGACAACCCACTTGAAGTCAGTGAAGCGGCTGGTGCTGCTAGCCATCGCTGTAGTCATGGGCCTCGCTTATCTTCCCGTCTCGGTTTCGGCGGAACCGATCGGACAGCAATCGGAATCACCGGCTGTTCCTTCGTCCAAGGACGAACGCGGGCAACATAAACCCGGCCATATGTTCAAGGCCATCTCCGAGTTTCTGAAGCTGGAGCCTCAGGTTCTCCGGGATAAACTCAAAACCTCGACCCTCGCGGAAATAGCCAAAGAGCAAGGCGTATCGAGAGAAGCCATGAAAGCCAAGATCATGGAGCTGCTGAAGGAGAAAATCGCTTCGCATCCAAAGCAGCTGGGCAAATCCATCGATTACTCCGCGGCGGCGGATAAGCTGCTTGACGCCAAGGGCGGATGGCACAAGCAGCGGATGCATCAGCGGCACGGCCGGCTGATCTCGGATAGCGACGAGCTGGCCAAGCTGCTGAAGACAACGCCGGACCAACTTAAGGCATCGCTGCAATCCGGAAAATCGCTGGCCCAGATCGCGAAGGAGCAAGGCGTGCCCGTCCAGTCCGTCATTGATCAGCAAGTCCAGGCACTCACGAAGCGCCTGGATCGGAAGTTGTCCGAGGGCAAGGTGACGAAGGAAGAATACGAGGAGCGGAAATCCAAGATAGCACCCTTCGTCAGCGACGTGGTCAACGGTAAAATCAAACCGATGAAACACCAGCACTACAGCAAAGATGCCGGTTAACGCTTGCCGTTAGGCTTAGAAACAAACATAAGAGCCGCCCATCGGTAGGATTAACCGAAATGGAGCGGCTCTTCATCAGTTCGCTTCTCTATTTTCATGATAAATTAAGGTACATACTGTTGGATGATCTTCACGACGACGCCGTCTTCAACGGTGATATGAAACGGAAACCATTTCATGTCCACGATATCATCCTTATTGTAAATGTCCGCGAATTTGCTCAGGCTCACCGGCTGATTCCAGGAAATCTGGGCATCCTCATATCGTCCGGTATGGTCGTACAGCTGGAGCAGCACTTCTGCATCGTCCGCTACTGGAAGTTCCTTATGCTCTTCCGTATCGTTCACGATATAATAGCCGTCCGGGGCCTCGGTCATCTCAGGGTCCTGCTCCCGTTCGCGGAACACCTGATTCGCTTCCTCTCCCTCATACCACTCGATTGGATCTACTAGAAGAAAGACCTTGCCGTCTTTGATTTCCAGTCCGTTTATGTAGGCAGCTTCCTGATTTGAAGCTTTCGGAACCGGCTCATAATTGTTGCCTGAGGCTACACCGACGGTTGTCATCATGATCAGGACAAGCAGCATCATTGCTCCCAATTTCCAAGCCGACTTCTTCATCTTCTCATCGCTCCCTCTCCATACTTCTACTGATAGATTAGATTTGTATCACTTTCTACCACGGAATCCGACTCAACAAACATTAATGGTCATTAACCCAATTCTTGGGATTTGAAACACGTATGTACTTGTGGTTCCTAATTCTTTCCTTCATTATACGAATCGCCGCCGTAAAAAGGATGTCATTTCGATGTAAATTCATTACAATATTTCAATTTTCGTAAGCGCTTCATATAGATTGGAGCGGGACTGCATGATCCAGAATCCGAGAAAACAGCAAAACAAAAACAAGCCGACCACGCTGATTCCTCAGTCGATGGTCTGGCTTGTTCCTATAACCAGCTATTATTGGTTGAATGCTTCGGTCAGAACCGGAACGATTTGCGATTTACGGGAAACCACGCCTTTAAGAAGCGCCTTGTTCTCCGACAGAGATACATTGTACGCTCTCTCCACGGCTTTGGACTCTTTACCGAGCGCCAGCGCGATGGAATCGTTGTTCAGGATGTCCGTCACCACGAAGACAAACAAGTCCAGGTTTTTGTCCGTTATAATCGATTGAATCGCATCCTCGAGTTCTGCTTGGCGGGACAATACATCATTCGTATCCACCGCGTTGACCTGGGCGATTTCGACTTTGGCACCGCCCATTTGGAATTCCTTGGCATCGAGGGAGATCAATTGAGCAATGGTTTTGTCGCTCAGATCGGCACCTGCCTTGAGCATGTCCAAACCATAGCTGTCGGCATCCACGCCGGCGATTTCAGCCAGCTCGCGAGCAGCAGCCACATCCTCGTCCGTGCAGGTTGGAGATTTGAACAAGAGGGAGTCCGAGATGATCGCGGACAGCATCAAGCCGGCAATTTCTTTGCGAACGGCTACGCCCTTCTCCTTATAAATCTTGTTCAGGATGGTAGCCGTGCAGCCGACAGGCTCCGCACGGTAGTACAGCGGATGGCTTGTCTCAAAATTAGCGATGCGGTGATGATCGATAACCTCGATTACGCGAACCTGATCAATGTCGCTGGCGCTTTGCTGACGCTCGTTATGGTCCACGAGAATGACGTCCTGCGCTTCGTTTGCAACCGTCTCAACGAGGCGAGGCGCCTCTACTTTGAAGAAATCGAGCGCGTACTGCGTTTCGCCGTTCACGTCGCCAAGACGCACGGGCTCGGCCGAAAGACCAAGCTGGTTCTTCAAGTCAGCATATGCAATAGCAGAGCAGATGGTGTCCGTATCCGGATTTTTGTGTCCAAAAATTAAAGTTTTAGCCATATTTAATGCCCCTCTCGCAACATGAATTTCATCGTTTATACCAATAAACAGATGATCACCTATCTGATTATAGCGTTAAATTCTACTTATTCCAATTCCTTTACAGAGATTATTTTCGGACAGCGTTTATACCAATACAATCTCCGGTTCCGGAACGAACCCGAAATGGTTGTTGATCGACTCCGAAATCAGATTCATCAAGTACAGAATGTCCGTTGCCTTTGCATGCTTCTGGTTCAGAATCATGTTGCCGTGGTGCGGAGATATGATGGCGCCTCCGTATTCGGTCCCCTTCATATTCAGCTGGTCCACGAGCGAGCCTACGGCTACCCCGTAATCGTAATTGTTCTTGAATACGGAACCGCAGGACGGATAGTCGAAATGACGCTTACTCGTCCGGTACTTGATGATGTCGAGCATCGACTGCGGCGTCTCGATTCCCCTTCCAGCCAAAGCATGGACCTCGCCCAGAAAGAACGAGAAAAAGGACGGAAGCGAGGAAGGATGGCTGCCGCGGCTCTTCCACTCCGTGAGCAGCGCCGAAGTCGAATGGATCTGCTCCTCCGAGCTGACCGGTATGTTGAGATCGGCGCCTACGATGATCCACGGATGCTGCTGGAAGATGGATTGCTTGTATGCAAATAAACAGTCTCCCGCCGCAATGGACTGCACCTTCAGGCCCGGATCCATCGTATCGATATAATATACCGTATCCAGGATATCGCAGATTTGGCGCGCATTATATTTGGCGTTCATATAGATGCCGGCGCCTACACAGCCCGGCAGCAAAAAAGTAAAGTCGAGCAAATCGGTTCCGCCCACTAACCCCATCAAGGAAAGCAGGGACATCGGCGTTCCGGATGAAACGTACCATTTGTCTCCCGAAACCTGCAGCTCCACCAGGTTTTTGAGCGAGATAAACACCAGATCGCGTTTGGGTTCATCCGGGAACAGGATGTTGGAGCCCATTCCGAAAATGTACCAAGGCAGTCCGCGTTTCTTGCAATCCTGCAGAAGATCCGCCAGGTCGGCTGCCGTTTCAGGCATGGCCAGATAATTGGCTGAGCCGCCGATCCCGTACGTCGAAAAGGCAGACAGCTCCACATTGCGCTTGCACAATCGGTCAATAGCAGATGTATGTAAAGTCATCGTAGACATGTCACTCCCTATTCTTCACATTAGGCACAACAATCCTTACTAAATGTGGGGATGTTACATCATTATGATCCAACTACTCGGGTGGTGTCAATCTGGGGCGAAATCCTGGCCATATAGCAAAAAATCCCTGGATTACGGCCTGTAGACCGTAACCAGGGATTCATTCATCATCAGATGATCCGTTACCAAGATTTATTCGAGGAAATCCTTGAGACGCTTGCTGCGGCTCGGATGACGCAATTTACGGAGCGCCTTCGCTTCGATCTGGCGGATGCGTTCACGCGTTACGCCGAACACCTGCCCTACTTCTTCCAGCGTACGGGTCCGTCCGTCCTCGAGTCCAAAGCGAAGCCGAAGCACGTTCTCTTCACGCTCGGTAAGCGTATCGAGCACTTCCTCCAGCTGTTCCTTCAGCAGCTCGAAAGCCGCCGCATCTGCGGGTGCCAACGCATCCTGATCCTCGATGAAATCGCCCAGGTTGGAGTCGCTTTCCTCTCCGACAGGCGTTTCCAGGGACACGGGTTCCTGGGATACCTTCTGGATCTCGCGCACTTTCTCCGGCGAGATGTCCATCTCCTTGCCGATTTCTTCCGGCGTCGGTTCGCGCCCCAGCTCCTGGAGGAGCTGTCTGGAGACACGCACAAGTTTATTGATCGTTTCGACCATATGCACCGGAATCCGGATGGTTCTGGCCTGGTCGGCGATCGAGCGGGTAATCGCCTGACGAATCCACCAAGTGGCATAGGTGCTGAACTTAAAGCCCTTGGAGTAGTCGAATTTCTCCACCGCTTTGATCAAGCCCATGTTGCCTTCCTGGATCAGATCAAGGAACTGCATTCCCCGACCGGCATAGCGTCTTGCTATACTAACAACGAGACGAAGATTCGCTTCGGCCAAACGGCGTTTCGCTTCCTCATCTCCCTCCTCTATACGTTTGGACAGTTCCACTTCTTCATCGGCTGAGAGGAGGGGAACACGACCGATTTCTTTCAGGTACATGCGAACTGGATCGCTAATCTTGATGCCTGGCGGAAGCGAGAGATCGTCGTGAACCGAAAAATCCTCTGTTGGAGAATTAGCCGATTTCTCTGTATCCGTAACCTCGCGTTCCAATGCAAAATCCGCACTCTGACGGTTCTCCATTCTATGCCCCCCTGTTGACAATCCCATATTTTCATGCTAATCTAGCATTAGATCATTATGACATTAAACCAATAGTTATTTATCCTTCATTCTAGCATATTTTATAGACTATATCAACTTCTAATATATTCTAGTCCGTTGTACCCGATCTCAGGTCTGAGATCGGGTTTTTATATATTCCTATTACATATGTTACGTTTACTTCATTTGATCTAGTACTGCTTTCGTATGCTGATTTAACGGCTTTATATCGGGAGCCTTCACGGGATCATCGCTTAGCTCATATTTGTGCTTTAGCTCAAGCGTCGCCCTTACCCGTTCGTTCAGCATCTCTTCCGGGATCACGCCGCTCCGGACAGCCTTGGTCAATGCCTGGATGACGGCTTCCTCCAGCGCATATTCATGACCGATCAGTACCATGTTGCTTCCTGCGACAACGGACTTCACGGAGGCCTCACCTACGTCCGTGCTGCCGGATATAGCACCCATTGTCATGTCGTCCGTTATGACAACTCCCTTAAATCCCAACTCTTCCCGTAACAAATCGTTGATCACGGGCTTCGAGTACGAGGAGGGGGTATCCGGATCGATGCTCTTCATGAGCAGATGCGCAACCATGACCACATCGGCGCCTTCATTAATCGCTTGTTGAAACGGAACCAGCTCCATTTCATGCAGACGTTTCAAGTCATGCTCCACCACGGGCAGACCGAGGTGGGAATCGACCGAAGTGTCGCCATGCCCTGGAAAATGCTTCACGACGGGAACGACTCCCTTCTCCTGTATCCCCTTCATGGAGGCAATCCCATGCTGGGTAACGGTCTCCGCCGTAGTGCCAAAGGATCGATCGCCGATGACCGGATTGTTCGGGTTGCTATGAATGTCCAGCACCGGGGCGAATACCATATTGAGCCCGAGTCCCGCAACCTTCTGCGCAATAAGGCCGCCAACGCGCTTCGTGAGCGCTAAATCCCCCTTGCTCCCAACTTTGCCGCTTGACGGCAGCTTAACATATTCCTCGGGAAAACGCGTAACCCGTCCGCCCTCCTCGTCTATACTCAGCCACAGGGGCACCGGATTGGCAGCATTGGCTTCCTTCAGATCATTGAGGAGCTTTACCGACTGCTCTACGCTCTCTATATTGTCCTTGAAGAGGATAAACCCGCCAACATGGTGATCCTTAACCAATTTACGCGAAGTTTCATCGATGGCCGTTCCTTCGAGTCCGACCAGTACCAGCTGGCCGATCTTCTCCTCGACGGTCAGGTCGTTCATAAGTTCAGCGATCTCATCTTCGGTTTCGTTCGGAGGCAGGCTGCCGCTCTCGCTTTCATTGTCGGCACTGCCTGATGGAGGCTCGGTTTCGTTGTCATTCTCTTGAGAAGGCGGGTTCTGGTCCTGTCCTAGCTCCGATGGCGAAGTTCCTTGGCCATCATTGCCCGCATTCCCCGTCTCCGAACGGCCTTGGCAACCTGCCAGAACCAGCAGCAAGATGACAACCAGCATCGTTAAGCTCATCCATGGTGTCCTTCGCTTCAACATTGTCACCTTCCTTCATGTTCACACTACTGTATTCGCCCTCTGTCCCGCAGAGTCCTTCCATCATAACATGATTTCGTTAAGGGCCAAAACGAACCACAACGAAAGCGCCCCGTTGCAAAACAAGAAGAAAAGAGCCGCAGCGATGGCGGCCCTTCCTCTTCTATTTAAGCAGTCCGAGCTGACGGGCCTGCTCCTCCGTCAATATAAACTGCTCCGTCTCCCATACTTCATCCTCGTCCGTTCTTCCGAACATCAGCATGATATCGTCCCATATATTCTTTTGCATCGCCTCGGCTTGCGTGATAATAACCTTCATGTCTGCCTCATTCCTTTCCTTGGGTTCATCCCTACTATTACATAATAAAACCATGGAGGGCAGATTAGAATCGATAAGCAAAGCAAAAGCCTGCAAATAGTATCTGCAGGCTGGGGCTGAAGTATAACTAAGAATAGGCAGGATGGTGTTTGATCCATGACATGGCAATGGTGCCTTCGCCTGCATGGATGCCTGCAACAGGGATAAAGGTCATGATTTCGGTCTTAAGCGACGGATGAGCCCCGCTGATTTCCTTCTGGATCTCCTCGGCCACTTCCACGTTGTTCGCGTGCATGATGCACACCTTCTTAATTTTCTGTATGTCTGTTTTCATGATATCGATCATTTTCTGCTTGGCTTTCTTAAACGTCCGGATCTTCTCCTCCACAATGACTTTGCCTTCGTCAAAACGGAGCAGCAGATGTATGCGGAGCAAATTGCTTAGCAGCAGCTGCGTGCCGGACACCCGGCCGCTGATATGAAGTCGATGCAGGCTTGCCGGTATGAGATAGAACGACATGTTGTGCACCATGGACTGAATTTTATCCTTTATCACCTGTACGGTATCCCCCTGGCTGTGCCAGTGAATGCCGGACATAATCATTTCGCGCACCGGAAACGCTCCCGCTTGAGAGTCGATGCCAACCACGGGTACATCGGCAATCTCAGCCGCCTGCAGGGAAGAATTCAAAGTTCCGCTGAGCTCTGAAGAACAGTGAATCGCAATAATATCGTCATACTTCACTTTCAGGGTTTCGTAAAGCTCAATGAATTCACCGATCGGAGGCTGGGAGCTGCTGACTTTCGGCTCGTCTTTCATCCGTTCATAAAAGGCTTCTGCCGATATGTCGATTCCTTCCCTGTAGGCCTCTTGCCCCAGAATCAACCTCAAAGGCACAATGTAAATATGATGCTTCTTGGCGAATTCAGGGTCGATCGTGCTCGTGCTGTCGGTTACCCATGCAATGGATCTCATGATCGTGTTCACGTCTCGCTTTCGTGTAGTAAGAAGTAGGAATGGAAGCGATTTAAGCCGCTCATTTCATCATATCTTACCCTTGCGGCGCATTGCAAATGGAAGGGGGACGATTTCGCGTCCTACGCCTGGGTTCGCCACACAAAAGCCTTATTTTCTGTCTCCGTTATACCCTTTTTCCCCAAAAGGTTCCAGCCGTTCGATCCAATAGGCTTCCCGCTTGCTGACCGCTCCCTTCAAATCGAAGAACGGGTCTTCCTTCGGCTCAATCTTCTCCAGGATCTCAAAAACAAACGCATCCTCTCCATACTCCTTCCAATCCTGCTGAAGCGGCTTGTTGTAGCTTGTCCCCATCTGCAGCTCGAAGCGCTTGCCGTTCATGGTTTTCAGATTGTTCGTTCCGGCGACGAATATTTTACCGTTCTTCGTGTTCCGAATTTGATACACGCCGGCTTCAATCTTGATCTCCTTGTACATCTGATTCAGTTCCTGTCTGCGATTCATGGCCTTAACGCCTCCTTCTTGCTTTCATTTATGTCGTTAGCCAGTACTGGCTTCCATCATCCTTGCGATCCAAAAAACCATATTCGATCAAATATCGGCGAATGGTCACATAATCGGGATTGTCTCTTCCGATCGTATCGTTGATTTCCTGCTCGGAATACAAGACATCGGGTTTAAAACGGGCAGCGATTTCGCGCAGCACGACGTACTTCTGCTTCTCTTTAAGCTTAAAAGTCTTCAACGGGCCGTCGTTCCCCTCGGGGAATGCCTTGGCCAGGATCGATTGCCTCTCTTCTTCCGTAACATTGTAGCGTTCATCGATCATTTTGGCCTGTTTGGGAATTCCCACGAACGCCGGAGCATGACTGTCCTTTTCCTTCAACAGCTCCATCAAGGTCAGCAGCACCTTGGACTGCCTCTCCTTCTCTTTCAAGGCAAACCGGTGATTGCGTATCGTCGACGCGCTGCCGATGCCGAGCTCCTGCTGGACCTCTTTGTCGTTCATGCCTTGATAGAAGAGCTGCAGCAGCCGGTTCTGATGCTCGGTCAGTCCGGTCAGCTTCTTATCGAGGCCGGACAGATACTGAAACACGGAGCCATGCTCCCGGCGGATATGTACGGTCATGTATCGTTCCGATTCGTACAGCGCATCCTCATCCGGGTAGATGATCCCTTTCTCCAGCGTCTTGCCGCACAAGAGACATACCCAGACGGGGCCTTCGTCGATATAGCCTTGTTTAAGTTCATCTATGGAAGCATTCCAGAAGCGTTCATTAAGGTCCATCGCACACACCACTTCCCCCAAAGTTATTTATATAGACATTTTATATTTTTGTCTATATCATGTCAATCTAGCCCCACGACGATATAATATTTCTTCCTCCCTCCCGTGGAACCTGCTAGAATAGAGGTTGCTGCTGTAAAATTTAGGGGGTATCATCATGGGATTCATACAACAGTCGGCAAAAGAAATGCGTTCTTGGCCGCGCAACATCAAGCTGTTTTTTCTAGCTAACGTGCTGTATCAGTTCGGTACCGGCATGTTCAGCGTGCTCTACAATTTGTACATACAAGGCCTGGGTTATAACGACTCCATGAATGGAACAGTGGTCAGTATTCAATCCCTCGCCACGGCATTGATGTTTATCCCGATCGGCTTGATCGGCGACCGCGGAAGCCGCAAGCGAATCCTGGTCCTTGGCGCGTTGTTAAGCGGCGCCGGACTGATTGCCCGAGCTTTTCTGGCGAGTGAGTTCAGCTTGCTTGGTCTCGCGGTATACACCGGACTGTTCGCATCCTTTTTTCAGGTGCTGGCGATTCCGTTTCTGGCGGAAAATACGGCGAAATCGGCTCGCATGCGCATCTTTAGCATCCATGCCTCGCTTGTGCTTGCTTCTCAAGTGTTAGGCAGCATGGGAGGCGGCTTCCTGGCGGATGCCCTGCAGGCATTCGGCCTGAACAAGGTCGACAGCTTGAAAACAGCGCTGTTCATCGGCGGTCTGGCAACCTTTGCGGCATTTATCCCGCTCTTGTTCACGACCGACAAGAACGCCGCGCATGCATGGCCGCTGGATGCACCCATCCCCGATCAACCCGTGCGCCCTGGAGGAGCGGTTACCGCCTCCGGGATCGGAGATTTCAAAGTCATCGGGCAGTTCGCGCTTGCCCAGCTGTTAATCGGCCTCGGGTCCGGACTGGTCGTTCCTTATTTGAATTTGTATTTTACCAACCGTTTCTCGGTATCGCTATCCGCGGTTGGGATTCTGATATCGCTCGGACAAGTCATGACGATCGTATCCATGCTGATCGGCCCTACGCTGGTGAATCGGGTAGGAGCCGTCAAAGCCGTGGTTCTCTTTCAAGTCCTATCCTTGCCCTTCCTGTTGTTAACCGGCTTCACGAATGTCCTCCTCATCGCATCGGTCGGCTTCCTGTTCCGTCAAGCCTTGATGAATGCGGCCAATCCGATACAGTCGTCGATTCTGATCGACCGCGTACCGGATCACCGGAGAGGCATCGCCAATTCGGTCACGCAAACCGCCTTTATGCTGGGCTGGGCGACCATGGGGCCCGTACAGTCGAAATTGGTCACCACCTACGGCAGCTATTGGGGATACGCGATCACCTTCTGCATTACCGGAACGCTGTACGTCGTTTCCTCGTTCCTGTACTACCGAATGTTCCGCGAACGCAAGGGCAGCGGTCTTTCCCCGGATGCCTCCGCTACTCTCTAGCCTCGACCCGCAGCGGTTTGACATGGGGCGGGACATCCCGTTCGCCTGCAGCAACGGTCCGGGCCTGAAAGCTTCCCTTATACCGGAAGACAGGCCCTAATAACGGATTGACCACCTCAACGGATATCCGGTATTGCTGATCTCCGTCATCATACCATTCGCATACATCGGCCGTTCCGGTGAGCCACCGGGGAAATCGAAACTGCAGCCGCCCTTCATAAAACCTCTGCTCCCCCGATCGAATGCGAATTCCGCCATGCTCCGCGGCAGCGATCCGAAGATCGACTGCCAAGTGCTGTTTGTTTCCCAAATAATCCACGACGCGGCTGCGCTGTGCGCTATAAATCATCGTGGCATCAAATCGTCTTTGTATGCCAGGAAAATCAAAGCTTCGGCACCACGTCACCGTCTCTCTTCCCCAGTCATCCCGATAAGCGTAGTTCTCAATCCGAAACGGGATGCCTTTCCCTCGGCTAGGAAACATGATATGCCGCATCGTTCCTATATAAAGCGGCAGCGCCGCCCATGGAGCGTACCAGATTTCTTCCATGATGCCTTCGCCGATCGAAGCGACGCTATCCTTGCTGTCAAACCCGAACCGCTCCTGGATTTTAGGATGAAGCTTGTGAAACTGGCTTCCAAGCGCCTGCTCATAGATCGAGGTCATGTTCTTTCACTCCTTTGCCGGATGTATGCCCGCGGACCGGTCTTTGTCTTCGAACCGGACGGTAAGCGCTTGGCAAGTCCGATGCGGACAGCGAAGCCATGAAGCAGAACCCAATCATCGACCCGCTAAGCGTTAACGGATTGAACGGGGCTTTCATTAACTCGGCATCCGTCATCCATGCTCCAAGCATCAAGATCGCAAGCAAGAACATGATCAGCCTGTACCACATCCGGTTCTTGTGAAAGAGCAATGTTAATAAACCGACGCCAATCTCGGTGATCCCAAGCAAAGTTAGTACCACCCCTTCCTGTCCGCCTGCCAAGCCCGACTGCCTCAGCAGATCAAGCTCTCCCGCTTCCGGGAACAGAAGCTTCGGAACCAGTCCTTCATAACACCATAGAACGACCAGCATAAACACACTTAAAGCGTGGATGATTGCCTTCCGGATCGTGACCGAAGGCGGAATATCCTTCTCGGCCCATAATCGGAGCACATCGAAGCTCCAAGCCGTCGCTGCGCCGAATAAAGGCCGAAACAGCAGCCGGTCAAACCAGGCCCCGGGCATGCCGAACCGCGTCCTGTAATCGTATTGGGTCGAGAAACGGACGACGCCATTGCCGCTGTCGGCGTACTTCCAATAGCCACTCCCCTCCTTAACCAGGGAAATCCGCTGATCCGAGCCGAATCGCAGCACCGAGATCCGGTTCCCGGGCCTCGGGTGCACGGCCGTTTTCGTAGCACCCGTTCCCGTAACTTCCAGTCCGAATCCGATGCGGGTTTTGTATAAAAACCGCTGGACGTCCGAATCAGCCTGCGGCAAATCATGAATCTCGGAAAAACGCAAATCCCATTGTTGATGTTGCTCGGGTCTCTGTGTCAATGACCACAAAGTTTCCATATCCGTCTTGATGTCGAGTTCAACATAGATCGGATTTCTCTTCATGCGCACTCAGCTCCTAATGGATAACCCTTCTCGATGACAGCCGGGCCCCTCTATTTACAAGTCATTTTACCGCTGAGGGGGATTCTCCGTTAGACCTCACTTTTATAGAACAAACGAAGAAGAGGTACTACGTTTCGTAGTACCTCTTCCATTTCTTCCATATGATCCGTCTTCCGTCCCGAAGCTAGTTGTCGTTCTCTCTGACGATCCCTTTTCGGCGGACCTTCTCCACGGCCTCCCTGCTGCTCCTCACCCCGAGCTTTTTCAGAATTTTATTGATCTGATTCTTGAGCGTGCTCTCGGTTTTGAACAGCTTCTTCTCCATTTGGGAATGGGTGTAACCCTCATCCAACAGATCAAACACTTCACGTTCCGCCGGCGTTAAGCTCCGCAGCTGTTCTTCCCGCTTGAGGCGGGCAAATTCCTTGAGCAGCACCTCCATCGATCCCGGTTGATGTACGGCGCTTCGGATTGCGGCCGGCAATTCCTCGAAATTCGATTTCTCAATGTAATTGACGGCTCCGGCCGTATAGGATTGCGTGATCACCAACTCGTCATCCAGTGAGGTCAGCATGATCACCTTGGCATCGGGCTTTCGTTCAAGGATTTCTGCAGCCGCGTAGATGCCGTCGAGTCGGCCCGCCGTCAGCTGAATATCCATAAGCACGATATCGAAGGACAGGACTTGCGCCATCGCAATCGCTTGTGCGGGGGACTCGGCCGCGCCGACCACGATCATATCCTCCTGCGCATTCAGAAAAACGGTGATCGATTTAATCCAGTCCGGATCGTCCTCGACCAGAAAGACGTGTATTCGATTCAAGGCTCTTCCCTCCCGGATAAACGAATGATTTTGCTGCGGGGAAAATATAACGTGATTTCGGTACCGACCGATTCGCGGCTCTCCAATCCCACGGAGCCGCCGCTTTTCTTCATCACGTTGTACGCATAGGTAAGGCCAAGTCCGAAGTTTGACTTCCTGTGGCCCTTGGTGCTGTAGAACGGTTCAAACACAAGCGTCTGCTGCTCTTCCGGAATGCCCATGCCGTTATCCTTGACGGAAATCGCGGCACCCTTGCGGTCTGCCGTTACCGTCAACGCGATCACTCCTCCATTAGGCATCGCCTCGACGCTATTGCTTATGAGATTGCTGATCGCTTCCTTCAAGTGGACGGCATCCGCAAGCAGCCAGGGACGCTGTGTGCACAGCACCTTTAATTCGATGCCATGACTGCGCAGCCGTTCCTGTTCGCGAAGCTGCAGTTCAGCAAGCAGCTGATCCGCGCGGACAGGCTGTTCCACCAGCTTAAACGCCTTCATCTGCTGCTGCATGCGCCCTGTCATCGCTAACAAATGCTTGGAAGCGTTAGCGATGACATCAAGCTGCTCCAGGGCCGTTTCGTTATCCGGCGACAGCAGCCGTTTCACGTTATCGGTGCTCATGGCGATTTTCCCGACCTCGTTCTTGATGGTATGATTCAGCATCGTTGTACCTGAGCTGACCGCTTGCATCGTGCGATCCAGCGGATCGCGCTCGAATTTCAGGCGAACGCCCAGGACGCCGTACACAAAGGTACAGATGACGGCAACGCCCATCGAATACAGAATAAACAGGGACACGTACCGGAATGAATCGTAACCGGGCCAGATGACATTCCCTACATTTATCAACAGCATCACACCGAGCAAGGTTGGCACCATAATCCAGGTGGTAATCCACATGCTTTTGCGTTTCCGCGGGTTCTTCTCAGAGGATAAGGCTCCAATGAGCAGCGCGCATGCAGCCACATAATAGGGGCCGGTCCATACGAACAGCCATCCGTAATGAATCCGGTAATCTTTCGTAAGGAGCACCTGGACCAGCATCGCGAACACAGGCAGCAGCAGGCCTATTTTGAGATCACGTTTTCTCCTATGGTGCCGGGGTCTGCCGGTATACACCATGCAAAATATCAACACGCCGTAAGGCGTTAGGGTATGGTTGAGGAATTGAATCCACGGCCCGTACGCGGCCGCAATAAAACCGGAAGGCGCAAGCCAGTCCGTCAACCCCCCGATCCCTGCACTCCACAGGAAAAAAGCCGCCCAGCGGTTCACCTCGCTCCGAGGCTGATTGAACAGCAGCACCGCCGCTGCACTCCAAAGCGCGAACACATAATACATCAAGACGCATCGTTCCATTCTCTTCCCGAATATAGTTTCATCCTACCATAATTGCGCCAGCAGGGGGACCTCCCTCCTTACCCATGCCGAGGAAATAAAGACCACTGATAAATGAAATTGTTTCTTTCTTCAATACCTTCATTTTACATTGCGAAAACATTCAGTTTACATTCAGCCGCGCTTAAGAAAGATATCAGGAACGATTGATAGGATAGATCTCGTAAGCAAACAAGCATACGAAAGACAGAGAGAAACGAGGTGGAAACATGACAACCCCATTAAAATACCGGAACGAGCTGAAGTTTTTCGTGAATCTTCACCAATATCGGATCATCCGCCAACGATTGAAGAATCTGGTGACCTATGATCAGCATGCCGGACCCGCCGGGGAATATCACATTCGAAGCTTGTACTTTGATGATATCAATAATAAAGCCCTATACGAGAAGCTGGCGGGCGTCCGGGATCGGGTGAAATACCGAATCCGTATTTATAACGTAGCCGATGACACGATCCATTTTGAGAAGAAAATCAAATTCCGGGATTACATCGCCAAGCTGAAGGAGCCGCTCACAAGGGAGATGACCGATCAGATCATGGCCGGACAATACGACTGTCTCTATCAGCCGGATAAGCCTTTGATGATGGAGCTGTACCACGAGATGAAGCATAAGCTGCTGCGGCCCAAGGTCATTGTCGATTATGTCCGCGAGCCTTACGTCTGCGCTAACGGAAATGTGCGGATTACGTTTGACAAGGAGCTGAGAACCGGTCTGCACTCCACGGAACTGTTCAATCGGAACCTGCTGCCGATCCGGGCGATCGATGAGAATCTGATCATACTCGAGGTCAAATACGACGAGTACATTCCGGATTACATCAAAATCGCGCTGCAGCTGGACGGCCTCAACCGGCAATCGGCATCCAAATATGTAATGTGCCGTAAATTTCTGAAATATAACACATGGGAGGATCAATAGTTCATGAATACCACATCGACATCAAGCAATACGAACACCACCAATTTTTCGGATATCGTCAAAAAATCCGTCATGGAAAATTTCGTATCCGACATCAGCATCGCCAAAATTTTGATCACGCTCGCCGTTGCCTTTGTTATCGGGCTGTTTATTTATCTGCTCTATAAAAGGGTCTTCAGCGGCGTTCTGTATTCCAAGAGCTTTAACGTGTCGCTGATCGGGATGACGATGATCACGGCCGTTGTCATCATTGCCATCAATTCGAATCTCGTGCTCTCGCTCGGTATGGTCGGCGCGCTCTCCATCGTCCGTTTCCGCACGCCCATCAAGGACCCAACCGATCTGATCTTCCTGTTCTGGGCCGCGGTTGCCGGGATCGTAACCGGAGCCGGGTTCTACACGCTGGCTGCCATCGGCTCCGTCGTTGTCGGTCTTATCCTGTTCTTCTTCATTAAGAAAGCGACGGTCCATACCCCTTACCTGCTGGTCGTCCATTGCGATAACGAGCAGGCCGAGCAAGCCGTTCAAGGACAAGTCGGTCAGGCTGTGAAGCGTTACAACCTGAAGCAAAAAACCGTGACGCCGGGCAGCATCGAGCTGACGCTGGAAGTACGGCTGCGCGATGCCGAAGGCCAATTCGTGAACAAGCTGTCCCAGCTGCAGGGCGTTCAACATGCGGTTCTGATCAGTTACAGCGGCGATTATGTATCCTAAGTCAGGCGGTGGTCAGAAATGATGAAGAAAAGAACGACAGTCCTGCTGTCCCTTGCGCTGTCCATAATCCTTCTGCTCACAGGCTGCCAATGGACAACACAGGTTGCCGGGACGGCTGGAAGCTCTGAGAACGATGGCCTGCAGGAGCAAGTCGATTCCGCGGTTTTTCCGAAGGACAAGGTCATTGACGTTAAAATCACGATCGACGAAGCGGATTTCCAGGATATGCTGGACAACGCCAGCGCTGAAGAATACAAAGAAGCGTCCGTCAATTACAACGGCATGCAATTTGATCATGTCGGCATTCGCACCAAAGGCAATTTAAGTCTGCGCAGCGTGGTCAATTCCGATTCCGACCGCTACAGCTTCAAGATCTCCTTTGATGAATATCTCAATCAAACCTTGAACGGGATCAGCAAAATCAATCTGAACAACAACTACAGCGACGCCTCGTATATGCGGGAATTCCTGACCTACGAGCTGGCGGAATCCGTCGGTCTGCCGACACCCGGCTTCTCTTACGTCAATGTATACGTTAACGATGAATTGTGGGGGTTCTACCTCGCAATCGAACAGATTGGCGATTCTTATCTGCAGCGTCATTTCGATAATTCGTACGGCGCGTTATACAAAGCCGAGATGACAGGCTCGGGCAGCGATCTCGCTTGGCTCGGCAGCGACCCCGATTCCTACACCGGGCTTGTCATGAAATCCAAGTCCTCCAATGACGATGTATTGATCGACATGCTCGACGAGCTGAATAACGGCACCGATTACGAGAAGGTGCTGGATGTGGATAACGTGCTCAAGTACGTTGCCTTGAACGTCGTTGCCTCCAATATGGACAGTTATCTGGGGATGAACAAACAGAACTACTACCTGTATGAGAACAACGGCATTTTCTCCGTCCTGCCCTGGGATTATAACATGGCGTTCGGAGGGTTTGGGGGCTCCGGCATCTTGATTGACGAGCCCACTCAGGGTGCTTTGGCGGAACGCCCCTTGATTGCCAAGCTGCTCGAGGTTGACGAATATAAGGAACGTTACCATGCCATCCTGTCGGAGATGCTGGAGGGATACATGCAGCAGGATCATTTCGAGGAACGGGTAGCGCAATTGCAGGAATTGATATCCGAGCACGTCAAGCAAGACCCCAGACCGTTCTACTCCTATGAGGAGTACGAGCAATCTCTCCCGACATTGACCTCATTCGCGGAAGGGTCCATGGATAATATCCAGCAGCAGCTGGATGGGACGATCCCTTCCGCCGGCGACGGAAGCGGCAGCGGCGGCGGTATGGGGCCAGGTGGCGGAGGAGGTCTAAGGCCTGACGGCGTGCGACCCGGTGGTAACGGGATGGTACCTGACGGCAATACGAATTCCAATGATGCCGACCCGGAGAGTTCTACCGGCACCGGGACAAGCACGACACCGGATGGAACAGACGGCAGCGGGACTGACGGGACTGGGATCGTTGTCCCTAACGACGCCCCGGGCGGAGACATCTCTGGCGAAAACACGCCTGCCAACAGCGACGGTGCTACTTCTGCTGCTTCCGGCAACGCGGATGTTACATCGAGCGGCACTGGAGAAGGCTCTGGCGACGCTCCTGACGTTGATGAATCTGTCTCGTCGATTATATCGGCGGTTGGATCAGGCACAAGCAGTTCCGACGAAAGAACAGCGATGGATGCTGCTTCTGCCGTTAATCCAACAAGTCATGCAGAGGAAAGTAACGCAGAGGAAAATTCAACAGATTCAACGCAATCTCCGAACCAGCCCTCTACAGGCGGCAATCAACCGACCATGCCGCAAGCGCAGACTCAGAATGGTCAAGGGCAGATGCCGGATTTCCCTCAAGGACAGATGGGGAACGGGTTCGGCGGTGAGTTTGGCGGTCAAATGCAGGGAGGACGCGGAATGGGCCGGCCTGGCGATTGGTCAAACGAAGCAGCCCAGGAGCAAGGCAGCACCCAGGAAGCCTTGTACGCAGGAGTTTCCCTCGTACTGCTGCTGCTCTCATGTCTTTTTGTGACTCTATATAAACGAAAAAGATTGTAATCAACAAGCAAGGGACAGTTCCGAAGGCATCAACCTTTGGAACTGTCCCTTTTATATACGCAAATCGTTTATTAGCCGATATCCGTTACATAATCAAGCAGTTACTAAGCAGTTATCCACGTTAGAATAACCGGTGTCGCGATGAGGAGCGCGCCAAGCGCTACGATGGTTCTCGTTGCATTTCCGGACAATTTGCGCTGCGTCTCCGCCGAACGATACCAGCCGCTGAATTGCAGGCGATTGCGATAGAGGACCAGGAACCAACATACATTTCCCGCAAACAGGAACAGGAAATATAACCCTTCCCAAGGAATCCAGGACTTCAGGATCTGATGCTCCATGCTGCCCAGAACCGCTGTCACGATCATCATCATGATCATCATTCGAATGATTTCCAGAATGGATGAGGCCAATTTGGTCATAAATGCTTCCTCCTTTCATTCATGCCGATACTGGAGATTTTACCATTATACAGCAAATACAAGGACTCCGCATCCATTCCCGTAGAACGATCAGGAACTGGGAACTCAATTGGAGTTGAGCTCAGCTTCTTGATCGTGAAACGATTGTTTTCTTACAAAGTATGAATCCAGCTTCCGACTGCCCCATAGGGACAGCAAGATAAAGGCTAGGACACCGAGCAATTTGAAGGGCTCCGCCATAAAATCCGAGAGATTAGCCCCGATGTACGAAACGCAAAACACCATAATGCCCTTGCCCAAGGTTACGGCCATGAGGTAGGACATGACGTTCATTCTCGCCAGTCCGGCGGCCACGTTGACAGCGACAAAAGGCCCGACGGGAAGTATGCCCAGCAGAAAAACATAACTGAAGCCGTTGCGCTGAATCCAGCGCATGCCGCGCTGAACCTTCGGTTTTTTCGCCCAGCGTTCGATCAGGGGAGTCCCGGATATTTTCCGCACGAGGAGAAACGTCGTCAAGCATCCCGCCACCATTCCGATCCAGGAGTAAAGGAATCCTGCCCACAGCCCGTACACCGCTGCATTAACGCCAACGATCACGATCGTGGGCATCGGAGGAATAAAGGATTTCAAGAAAGTCAGCAGTATGCCCGGCAGAGGGCCTAGGGCTCGAAACTGGTCAAGAAACCATTCCAGATTGCTCTGTGTAAAATAAGACATGATGTCCAAGTAGCCATTCAATGACTTCACCCATTTCCGCTAAGTATTGCTTGTACTAACCGACTTGCAGCACCTGATGCAGCTGAGCCAGATGGTGATTATCGTGCCAGATGAAATCCCTCATAAATTGCGCCACTTCAAAGGGATGCCCGTCTCCGTCCGCGTACCGCTCCTCATACTTCGTTTCCGGCAGCTCTTCAATGGCCCGAATCAGCTGCTCCCTTGCGGTTATCGTCCGGTCCACCAGCGCTTCCGTCGATAGCGTTTTGGCATATTGCTTTGCCTCCTCATTGAAGACGTCATAATCCAGATGCCGGACGGTCAATGCATCTCCCGTTGAGATTTTGGCGATCGCCTCATTAAAAAAATACTCATCCCATCGCATGATATGGCACACTACATCGCGCACGGTCCATTTCCCATCCGCAATCGGGGAATTCCAATAGCCCTCTTCCAGGTCACCGAACTCCTTCACCTTGCCGATCCATTCCGAATACTCGTTTAACAGCTGCTGTTTGTCATTCATATACATTCTCCTTGTCCATATATGATTTGATATAAGCGTCCAGTCGTTCCTCCGGCCAGCGATACATCTCCAGCAGCTCCCCATAAGGATCGCCCGGTATATGCAGCAGCTTCGCAAAGGCAGGTTCCGTCTTATAACCCGCCCTCTTCAGCTCGATGATAGTTTCCCTTGCAGCTTCGCCGAGCCGCTTCAACAGCTTGTATTCCACTACCATATGACGGTAACCATTCTGCTTCATGGAAGGCACCGGCTGGGCAAAAATCTCGAATTCCCAACCTTTGTACCGAAATCGCGCTACTGCTCGCTCTACGTTCCCCACACCTCGGAAAGAGTATGTGAAATCCGAAACAAGTCGGTCGTATGACGCCCTGAGTTCTCGCTCGAACAGGTCAAACTCCGTCACATGACATATGATATCGAGATCGCTTGAAGCGATGTCAATCCCGATCGGGATCGTGCCCACCAGTATAGGGCTGCAGGATTTCAAATGCTCCCATAGTTCCAGTTCATCTATAACCAAAGCTGCCTGCTGCTGCTTGGCTGTACCTTGACGTAAATACTCCAGGTTTAAAAAATCCAACTCTTCTTGCATCGCTGTTTCCCACCTGCCCTACTCCGCTGAGCTTTCAGGTTGACGCTCGGTCCAGGTCGTCCGAACATAGCCCAGCTTCATGCCGACGGTTTCCATGTCGCGATGGCTCTGGGATAAGAAGGCACATTGACCGACAACCAGATTGCATCCCTCCCGCTTCGCGTCCCGTATTCTTCTGCGAAGCAGCTCCTGATGCAGCCCCCGTCTACGGTATTCCGGCAGCGTAGCGGCAAATGTAAGCGAAGCCGTGGAATGGTTTATATGCATGACACCGGCCGCAGCCGGCTGCTCATCCACATAAGCCATATAGAACCTCCAGCCCGGTCTTGCATGCAATACGCGATTGTTCAATGCTACGGAAGGGATCCCTTGCACCGGCAGTCCTGTTCCCAGGCAATGAACTTTAGCATAATCTTCAAACTCGTCTTTGTCTATTGTTTTGATCACAATTCCGTGATCCGGCATGTCCACCAGTTCTTGCGGGTTCATATACATGGAATTATGAAAGGCGGATTGGAAGAATCCGCGATCGGCAAGCGCCGAGAGAAATGCCTGATTCACCATGGCGGGCACGATCTCGAACTGGAATTTGCGGTCCCGCGAATGATAGAAGTCGATGATTGCGTCCAGATCCTTCAGATTCTCCGAACGGAGTCCTTTGACCGTGTTAAAAGAAAGCCAGGGCATCGTTTTGCTGTACAAGCACAGCGCTTGGCCGAAACGAACCATCTCAATCCCTTCGGGATTTCCGGTCCGGCCTTCGATGGCTTGCATTCGATCATACATATACTCCGTTTCTGAACGCTGAATGCGATGGATTAGCTCCTCGGATGGAAGATGCAGCATGGTTACCTCCTATGCTTTATGTATTCAATTTTCAAGATCCGTGATAAATAGAGCCCGAAGATCGTGTACGGATGCTTCGGGCTCTAGGCTTGCTGTGTATGGTTTATTTCGCGCTGCCCGGCAGATCGCAAGATCCGTCGGCACACATGCCGTCGTTGCTGTCGGACTCGTTCACCATGACTAGGGGATTCGCTTCACGATAGGCTTTGTCCAGTGCATCCGTGAAAACTTCCAGCGGTTGTGCGCCGGACACGGCATATTTGCCTCCCAGCACGAAGAACGGCACTCCCCGAATTCCAAGATTCGTCGCTGCGGCTTCATCTGCCCGTACCTCGGATTGGAAAGCATCGCTTTCAAGCACCGCCGTAGCCTGCTCCCGCTCCAGTCCGACCTCCGCCGCCAGATCGGCGAGCAGGTTCTTATCTTCCAGATTCTCGGCATCCGTGAAATAGGCGCGGAACAGCCGCTCCGTCATGTCTTTCATTTTACCATGCTGCGCAGCAAAATGAACCAGTCGGTGAGCATCAAATGAATTGGCCGGTATCACGCGATCCATGTGGTAGGTAAGTCCAACGCTGGCCGCTTGTTGAGTCACGTTGGCATTAGCTGCCTTGGCCTGCTCTATGCTCATGCCGTATTTCGCCGCCAATAACTCGTCCATGGAAACCCCGGGTTTATACGACGCATTCGGATCAAGCTCAAAGCTGCGATATACCACTTCAACCTGATCCTTATGAGGGAACTGCTCCAATGCCGATTCGAACCGGCGCTTTCCAATATAACAGAACGGACACATAAAATCCGACCAAATTTCAACTTTCATTTCATTCGCCTCCTAGCGAGCAGGAATACTAACTTACTAATTGTAACCCGCTTTCGCCCTGATATCAACACTACATATGAAAACGGCAATACTGCACGGTAATCCATGATATGAGCTCACGGTACACAGCCTTCAGCGATGCTTCCTGCTATCTTGTATCCTGGCCTGAATCCAGTCCATCACAACCGCACAGCCAAGCTTCCCCTCCAAGGAGCCGTTCATCACCAAATCCGCATGCCAACGGGTAGGCTCGACATATTGATCATGCCTGTATCGCACAAGCTGCAAATATTCCTGTATCACGCTTTCCTCGCGATGACCCTTCTCCATGAACCGCCGGTTTCTTCGAAGCATTCTTTCATCCGCGGGACAGTCGACGAACAGCTTCAGATCCAGGGAGTCTCGAAGATCCTCGAATTGATACAGAAGAAACCCTTCAATGACGATGACATCATGGTCACCGCAACGGGCGGCTTGTTCTATCTCATCGGTCAGACGCTGGATGTTGACGGCGTCCGGATGGTTAAAATCCTCAAAGATTGTATTCGTAAAGGGCGCTTTAGACATAGGTCTGACGGACTTATAATATTTGTCCATATGAAAGAGCGCCACCCGATACTCGACAAGCTTCTCCTTGAGTTGGAGGCTTAGCGTCGTTTTGCCGCTGCCCGTCCCCCCGCCTATTCCGATCCTTATAGCACGGCCATGATTCATGTTTTCGTTCTTCCTCCGCATTTGGTTCCACTGTGTAGACTTCAATCGTTTATTGCATTACCAGATAGGCCTGGTTTTTTAAACCTATTCTTATCTGATAGCTATATTAAAAAACAGACAGCGTGCCGCCGCCTGTCATTTGTACTTTTTCCAATCCATCTCGCTGTGTTCCAGCAGATATTCAAAATCGTTATCGCGACGCTTCTGTTCCGCCTTGCGTGCAGCTTCCCGTTCCTGCCGCTCCTTCTCCAGCCGCTCGGCTTCAGAGGCCTTTAAGGAATCGGTTGTCGCCTTCAGCTTTGCCAAAACTTGAGGGTCCAGCATATCTTTTAGCGTTGCGGGTTTATCGGCAGTTTCCGTTCGCGGCGCCGGGGCCGTTCGTTTCTTTTTTGCCATAAATACTCACCTCGATTTCAATCCATTATACCATCTTAAATGTCGTCTGACATCCGTATCTATTGAGGAGGATTTACGAAAAAGGAGAGCCTCTCGGCTCTCCTTCTCGTTATGTATACCTACTTAAGGGCGATCGATGGGACTTGAACCCACGAATGCCGGAGCCACAATCCGGTGCGTTAACCCCTTCGCCACGACCACCATGACAATGGACATGTCATCATGCCCGAGATCATAATATATCAGATATTCAGCCGTTTGGCAAATTGTAATTTCTTACATCGCCCCTTGATTTCAACGACGAGTAAATACTATACTTACTTGAACTCCGTCGTCTGACCAAGAGTCCACATACGCTGCTACATGATGATTTCAGCATAGGGGGTAAGACATCCATGATCTATCATATCGATTACGTCTCAGAGGGATTGCATGTGAAAGGATATCTGGGTCTGCCGCCGCAATTGTCCCCTAATCGCAGCCAGAAAATGTCCGAAGCGGTCGACGCCATCCCCGGCGTTACGATAACCGGCACGCTTGCATGCTCCTTGAATAAGGAGCCTGTTCCGGAAGGAGCCTCCGGCTCGATCGAATCTAAGCTTCCGCTGGTCCTGTATTGCCGCGGAGGCATAGGCCGGATCGGCGCGGTCAGGTTGAAGTGGGTCGAAGAATTCGCGGCGCAAGGCTATGCCGTGTTTGCTCCGGCCTATCGCGGAAACGAAGGCAGCGAGGGCAGGGATGAGTTTGGAGGCGCCGATACGATGGATGTGATCACCGCCTTGGAATGGTTATCCCGCATTCCATGGATAGACAACAGCCGTATGCATCTGCTGGGCTTCTCCCGCGGGGCGATCAATGCTGCCGTGGCAGCCGCCCGGTCATCTCATGTATCCAAAATGATTCTATGGAGCGGCGTTTCCGACCTGGCGCAGACCTACGAGGAACGGATCGATCTGCGCAGAATGATGAAACGCGTCATTGGCGGTACGCCGACCAAGTTTCCGGAACGATACCTTCTTCGGTCCCCGATTCATTATGCGGATCGAATCCGATGTCCTGTCCTGATTGTGCATGGAACGCGGGACGAGCAGGTCCAGGTTGAACACAGCTACCGGATGCTGGACAAGCTTCAAGAACTGGGACACCAGCCCGAAGCTCACCTGTACGAAGGGCTGGGACATCATTTCCCGCCGCCGCAGCATGCAGCGGCGATCAACCGGATGTTCGACTGGTTGAAGCGAAGTTAAGGCGTATTTATTCTCAAGTTCATGATGCTCGGTATCTATCCCCCTATTCCAGCCTAGCAGCCGTATCGATCCAGTATTTGCAATTCCCGTCCGCAATAGAACTGAGTTCACCATGGTTCCATTCTATGATGCGACGGGAAGCCAGATTGGTTTCATCGCAGGTTAGAAGGACCCGGCTTATGTTCTTTTCACAGGCTTTCTTGACCAACCCCGCCAGCATCTGTTTGCCATATCCTTTCCCCCGCTCCGACGGCCTGATGACATACCCGATATGCCCCCCTGACTCCAACAACTTCTCATTCAAGCGGTGTCTGAGCTTGCCGTAACCTACAGGCTTGCCGGTATGATACAGCCAATAAATCGTCTGGGGAACATACTCATCCGGCAGATTGATGCTTCGTGCCATTTCGTAATTGCGACGGACCTTGGAGGAGAACTCCTCCATGCTGCTGCTATTTAAGCCGTTAACAAAGCCGTTCTCGCCGGTACCAATCTCCTGGACCATAAGCAGAAGACTCTCATCCTCCTTCTCCAGCAGCTCCCTTAATGCTAACGTCAAGGCTATCCCTCCACTTGAAAAATCGAATCCACAATGACAGGCAGCTGGTCCCGCAAGGATACCGCGCCGAATACGGATCTGGCGTGGATCCCTTGATCCCCGAACACCTCAAGCATCAAGTCCGAGAAACCATTCAAGACCATATGATGCTCTTCGTAATCGGTTGTTGCGTTAATGAAGCCCTGAACCTTAACCACCCGCTTCACTTTATCAAGCGATCCCAGGCCTTCCTTCAATACGGCCAAGACTTCGATTCCGGTCAACCGGGCATATTCGTATCCCTGCTCCGTTGTGTAATGCTCGCCCAATTTGCCCCTTGGCTGCCCGGATGGACCCTTGCCGGAAACATACATCAACCCGTTCACGATGACGTAGTTGGCATACTTGGCTGCCGGCAATCCGGCTTCTGGCAAGCTGATGCCCAGTTGCTGTAAACGTTCCTCCGCACAAACGGTCATTTGATCACTCCTAAAGGAAAATCATTCAAATTAAATTTCAATTATTGTATCACGGAATAACCGTTTTACAAGCAAAAAAAGACCAACCCCATTCATCGGGATTGGTCTTGGGTGTAACCTGTCTGCTCTTAGATCCGGAACGAATACGAAGCATAACGCTCCGCATTGTCAATCGCCTGCCACACGTCCGTCGTTTCTGCTCCCGGATACCAATAGGCATACCCGGCAATTCGGTATTTGGCGGCCATGAGATGTTTCCATGACAGGGAGCGGGAATCCTCGGTCCATATGCGATGCTGGATGCCTCTGCTGCTATAAGCTGCTTCATATTGCGCCACGCTGGCATTCCAAGTTAAGGAAGCCTGGGTCAGACGGATGCGATGTCCCTGTTCAATCAAACCGATATCCGACGAGGACACCGATGAAGCAATCTGCCAATCCCTCGTATAGAGCGGATACGCAATGATGCTCTTCTTAGCCGGGACTTGGGTCAGCAGCTTGCTCAGCGCGGATTCGCTCCATGGCAGTGAGGATACGGAGCCGGCTTTCGGCGAACCGCCCCAGTGCTGGTCATAACTCATGAGCACCATATAGTCCACTTGACTGCCAAGCGCCGCATAATCGAAGGCAGCCGTCCAATCCGTATTCAGATCAGGTGAAACATCAATGGATAACTTGGCTCCAAGCCGTTTCATTTCCATGGATAACTGCGTGATGAAGGCCGTCAGATTCTGCCTGTCCTCAGGCATGACGTTCTCAAAATCGATATTGATCCCATCCAATCGGTAGCGGGATACGCTCGCAGCGATGCTGTCTACGACAGACTTCCGGGACTGCGGACTGCTTAGAACCTGGTGGGTTCCTTCCGCATTCGCGCGGTTGCCCACCATAGCCCACACCTGCCGGCCATTGTTACGAGCCCAATTCAGCAGCTCGATGTCGGTGCTGTCCGACAGCTTCCCGTTAGACTCCATGTAATACCACCGCGGCACCAGCACATTCAATCCGGCCCGTTTGGCATAGGAGATATATTGCTTGGTCGAGCCATTGTACAACCAGCCCATATGAATATTCGCGGCCGGCTGGCTGTCGATCATGGATTTCACGTTTCCCGATTGAAGGACCCTGTCCAGCAGCATCGCCGTTTCTTCCCGGGTGATCGGGTCCAGCGGTCTGAATTGGCCTTGGCTTCCTTGCAGCCAGCCTGTTTTCGTCGCTTGGCCGACCGCACGCCAAGCCCACGCCGCGATCGATTCCGAATCCGTATAGTAGCCGGCGGAATATCCGTTATCGTATCCACTATCCTTCATGGCACGAATAACGATGACCGCGGCTTCCTGTCTTGTTATCGAAGCATTCGGAAAGAACTTGTAGCCGTTCCCCTCCACGATGGATAGATTAAGACCTGCATGAACCCAGCCGTAGTACCAAGCTGAACGGGATACGTCCTGAAAGGCGGGCAGATCGTTCGGAACAGGCTCCATGTTCAGCATTCTGGCAACCATAGCGATAAATTCGGCGCGCGTAACCGGATTTCGCGGCAAAAAAGCTCCTGTGCCATCCCCGCTTACGATGCCTCGCTTGGCCAGACGGTAAATCGCGTCTTTTGCAAAGCTGGACGAAATATCGTGAAAAGCGGTTGGGCTAGGAGCTTGAGCTGCTGATGCCTGAAGGGGGCTTATAAACGCTGTAAAAGACAAAAGGAAACAAAGTGACAGGATATATTTCTTCAAAGAGGCGCCTCGATTCTATCATCTGATATTCTCAGCATATCAGATGATGATAGAATCAGGCATTATGCATTTCTTGGTAATGTGGGCAACGGTCAAGGATTTAACAAGTTAAAACGACCGCGCCTATACCTTCGACCACAAGGGAATCCCGGCTCAATCCCTTCACATGCTCTTCGCCAAACAGAACCTTCCAATCGCCCAGCTCGGGTATCGTCAGGGAGGACGGTTTGCGTCCGGCATAATAGATCACATAAATATGCTCTGCCGGGTCGCCGCCCGCATGATCGCGAAGCGTGAAAGCAACGGCATGCTCCGGGCACGGCTCGAAATGAAGATGCTTTCGGATCGACGCTGCATCCCTCATTCTGAACCCCGGATGATTCCTGCGCAGCTGAACGAGCCGCTGGATGTACTTCACCCCGTCCTGGTGTTCCGATGCCATTCCCCAATCAAGCCGGTTCACCTCATCGCTGGCATTGTAGCTGTTCTCCACACCGTTCTTGGAGCGATAATACTCTTGGCCGGCGTGCAGGAAAGGAATGCCTTGGCTGGTAAGAATCATGGCCGATGACAGCCGGTGCATATCGCGGCGAACGGCATCCGACTCCCCATCCGTAGACAGCATGATTTTATCCCAAAGGGTATGGTTATCGTGACACTCCACATAATTCACGCACTGATCCGGCTCGGAAGCAAATGCCTTGATATCTTGGGAATACGGAATGCCGCCCACGATGCCTTGCTTCACCTTGTTTTGATATCCGACGCCGCCGCTCACAAAGCCTTTATAATCAAAATAAAAGATATCCCCTTTAACTGCATCACGGAAACCATCGTTAAAGTGCGCGATTCGCGGCATCAAGGCCGCTTGCTGCTGATTCGCCCGTTTCTTCTCGTCCAGCTCGGTTTTCATGACCCAGCCTTCGCCGATCGTAATGATGGAAGGATCGATTTCGTCCAGGCGCGCACGGATTTCATTCATCGTCTGCACATCCAGCAATCCCATCAGGTCAAAGCGGAAACCGTCCACCCGATACTCCTTCACCCAATGCAGGACGGATTCCACAATGAACTTCCGCATCATCGGACGCTCGGATGCCGTGTCATTGCCGCACCCGGATCCGTTGGAGAATTTGCCGTCTTTCGTGTAGCGGAGATAATATCCCGGCACCAGCTTCGTAAAGTTGACCAAATACCCGTCATAAACATGGTTATACACCACGTCCATGATGACCCGCAGGCCTTGTTCATGGAAGGTCTGAATCAGCTCCTTCAATTCACGGATCCGAACCTCCGGCACATACGGATCGGTAGCATACGAGCCTTCAGGAGCATTATAGTTCTTCGGGTCGTACCCCCAGTTGTACTGAGGCTCATGCAGCCTGGTCTCATCTACGCTTTCCGTTGCAAAATCATAAATCGGCAGCAGTTCCACGTGCGTGGCCCCCAGCTCAACGATATGATCAAGTCCTGTACGAATCCCTCCCGGCCCCCGGGTACCCGTCTCCGTCAGACCTTTAAACTTGCCCTTAAGCTCCACTCCGCTGTCCGGATGAATGGTGTAATCACGAACATGCAGTTCATAGATAACGGCATCCAGCGGGCTTTGGAACGGCGGTTTCTCGTCTGTCCAACGCTCGGGGTCGGTTTGGGCCATATCCACGATGTAAGCCCGATCTCCATTGACGCCTACGGCAGCCGCGTAGGGATCGACTGCTTCATTCCATTGATCCCCGATTAGCACCTGGTAGGTGTAGAACATCCCATGAAGATTCTCTTCTATTTTCAGCAGCCAGGTTCCCTTCACGTCGCGCGACATCGGGAAACGCCGTGCTTCTGACGTCTGCCAATCCGGGTACAGCAGCACGTAGGCCTCGCTGGCCGTGGGTGCCCACAGGCGAAACTTGGACTCTTGGGCTTGGTAGGTTAACCCCAGGTCGGTTCCGTCATAATAAAATAGCTTGTCAAATTCCTTATCAAAAACGGAGACGCCCCCGGTTACCGCGGGATCTCCGTAGTGAATAACAGCGTTGCTTTCTTTTTGTACCGACAAGATGTTCACTCCTCATTTAGGCTTCCGGTCAAGTTGCAGTCCTTCCACTTCTTCTTTTGTAATGGCACGGTTTCCATATCGGGCTTCCTCGTACAGCTCGATCAAGGACTGCGGAACACGATCCTTCCGTCCGTCCCATTCCTTAAGATCGTGTTCGGTCTCCCGCGGTGTAAGTGACGCTTTCCAATTATAGCCTTCCCTGATGCTTCGGGAAAGTATCAAACGATACATTTGTCGGATTTTCTCATTCAGCTGTTCCGGGCCTTCTCCTTCCCGATGCCTTCCGCCGATACGCACGCCGGACAACAGCCGTCGCAGCCGCTTGGATGCCGGGTCATGCTCTATATTCTCCACTTCGTCCTCATAGCCCAGTTGGGGCTGGACGTTCTGCCTGTTCATCATCCTGTTCATCCATGCGGAGAATTTTCTGTAGAGACTCGGCAGCACTTTACCAAACCGGAACAGAACGTATAGCATACCGATCCCGATAACGGTGAACACGCCATAAATCAGCACTTGCTCCAGGACTTTCATCCACTGGCTAGGCGGCTTGGTTTCTTCATCGAGAAACGGCATCTCGGGAGGAGGCTCCGACATTGAAGGCGGCTCCGGCGCTTGCTCTGCACCCGAACTGAACCATCCGGATATCCAGGCAGCGATCCCCCTCGCCATGTCGGAGACCCACTGCTGCAGCTGCGGAAGAAAAGCGACCAGCGCAATAAGGACCAGCAAAATGATGATAAACCAGCGATTGTAGCGCAGCACGCGCCGTTCCAGCACGGGCTGGTCATTGCCCGGCAGCGTTTCGTCCAGCACGTATTGCCGGTTGACGATCAGCAGGGTCAATCCTAACGCAGCCGCTCCCATCCAGGTCAGAGACGATATTCCGCCGCGGAAGGAGTCCATGAAACTGAGAAAAAAGCTGCTGACCCCGTACAGAATCAACCCGATCAGGAAGTATGTTCCCGGGAACATCAAATTCCAGTTCACCTGCTCCATTCGGCTTCCGCGAATACTGGCAATAAACAACAGCGGGATAACGTAAGCAAGGGCGATATCAACCCCTACAAAGGCAACGGATACAGCAACGGAAACCAGGCAAGCCCATACGAACGCTTTGAACTGACGATCCATGTTGAACCAATGTGCACCTGCGTAGCCCATGACGTACCCGCCTAAGACCAGGGCGGGCCATATCCATCGGTACGATTCAGGCAGCAGATAGAATGCCGGAATGAAGAGCACCGGGAAATACAATACGCACTCCACCAATCCCTGCCAAAAAGCCCTTATAAATCCGGAGCCTCGACGGGTCATGCGGACACCTCCTTCGCGGAAGACGGCACGTCGCGGAGAAGGAATACCTGGATCGTGTGCCCGTTATCCCGGAATCGCTGAAACATCTCTTCCAGCCTGGGACTGACGTAAGTGCTCAGAATGAGGATATCTTTAGCTTCTTCATGCCGCGACAGCTCGTGGGCCAAATAATCATGAAAAGAAAGCCGGCGGGTCAGCTCCAGTCTGGCCAGCATTTCGAATATCAGCTCCTGCTGCATCATGCCGCCTGCGACCGGAACGAATGCTTCATCGTTTGAATCCTCGCCAAGGGTTCCATTGGTCCCCATTCCGATCTCCATGCCCTGTGACAATAAATGCGCCGTAATGCCGGCTGCCAGGCGGATGCCATACTCAATGGCCTCCGGACGCGTTGCCTTGCTCCACATCTGCTCATGATCTTCAATATTCAAATAGATGAAGAGCCGGCTGTCCGCGGTCGTATCCCGCCTGTGAACCTGCAGGGTTCCCGTCCGTGCAGTCGCTTTCCATTGGATATCCTTCAGCGGATCACCGTCCCGATATTCGCGGACGCCCGATATCAGGAACGGATCCTCCATGATCCATCTGCGGACCAGCATCTCCCCCATCCAGGTCTGAACCGGCAGCTCCATGTCCGACGCATCCATCGGCATCGGATACACGATAATTCCGCCGGGCAGGGTCTTGCTCTGGACAACCGACTCCATGCCGACCAGATCCCCTGTCGTCATCGATACCGTTCCCAGCTTGTACAAACCTCTTCGTTTCGCGGTAATTCGATGTCTTCGAAGGATCTTGGTCCAAGGCAGCAGACTGAAGAAGCTCTTATGGTTCTGATTGAATTGCCCCTCGCTGATGTCCAGGTTCAATTGATTATCGAACGCCAGGCCCGAGCGGAACTGGGATTCTACCCGAAGCCAGGGCACCGGCAGCGCTTTACGGTTCTCGATGATTTCGATCAATTCCACGGAATCTCCCTCATAGCAGGTCGATACCTTGAAGGAACGGCTGTAGTTCAGCTTTTGGAGTGCCGTCCGTTTGAAAATCTTGCCCTGCACGACTACAACCACAGCAGCGATCAACAATATCCAGTAGGCTCCCATCGCCATCGCCCCCTACGACGAGATGCCTTCTTCTGTCGGTACGGCAACCTGCTGCAGCAATCGTTCGATCACTTCTTCTGACGCAGTCGCGCCGCCGCGGTTGTGGAGCGTCCCCCGCAGCTTCAAGCGGTGAGCCCACGTCGGCACGGCGAGCTCCTTCACGTCATCAGGCGTAACAAACTCTCTCCCGTTCAGGACGGCCTGTACCTGCACCGCTTTCAATAATGCCTGGCAGCCCCTCGGGCTTACGCCGGAGGCGACGGCTTCATCCCGTCTCGAATGCTCGGAAAGTTCGACGATATAAGCCAACATCTCATCGCTGACATGTACTTTGCTGACGATATGCCTGGCTTGTACGATGCTGTCGGACGCTGCGATGGCCGTCAGGGATTCCAGCGGCTGTTCGTCTTTGAATCGCTTCAAAATATTCACGCTTTCCTCCGAGGTAGGATACCCCATGTTCAATTTGAATAAAAATCGGTCCAGCTGTGCCTCCGGCAGCGGAAACGTTCCTTGCTGCTCCAACGGGTTCTGCGTAGCGATGACCAGAAACGGTTCTTTCAGTTGATGGGTTACTCCGTCGATGCTGATCTGGCGCTCCTCCATGCACTCGAGCAGACTGGACTGCGTACGAGGCGTCGCTCTGTTGATTTCATCGGCGAGCAGGATATTGGTGAACAGCGGACCGGGACGGAATTCAAACGTCGCGGATTGTTGATTATAGAAATAAATGCCGCTCAGATCGGACGGCAGCAAATCCGGCGTAAACTGTACCCGCTTAAACGTGCAATCAATCGACCTGGAGATGGATTTGGCCAACAGCGTCTTCCCGGTTCCCGGAACATCTTCCAGCAGTACATGACCCGATGTGACCATGGCAATAAACAATCTGTCAATCAGCTGCTCCTTGCCTACCATAACTTTGGAAACGTTTGCCCGAATGTCGTCGGCAAGACGGCGGACGCCATGATAATCTGTAATGATTGTAACCACCCCTTATGTAGTTTTACTTAACAACAAAGTTCGTCACGACCTCCCATAATTCCTGTTATTCGGGACAAAATAAGACCGATTGGCCAAGTTTGGCCAAGCCTTCACTGACCAGGGCGCGTCTCTTCCAAAAACGCCAAGAAGCCGTCCAATGACGGCTCCCGGGAATTCACCTTCACTGATGATACCCATGCCGTGTTGTATTAGCCGGTAAGTTGAAGCCTATTTTACTCTGCCGGCCTGTTCTCCTCTGCGGTGGAATTCGAGCCGCTTTCCGGAATCAACAGTTTAGCCAGCTCCGATTCCGCCTGCTCGCGGCTGTCGATCCGGATGTCGATATAATGCTTAACCTCAGGCCCCTTTGCATAAAACGGTTCCAGAGAGGCAGCCCATTTCTTATAGTCCGGGTGCCCGCGGAAGCCGATCAGGTGATCCTTAATGCCGCTCCAGCGGACAAGGAATATATATTCATCCCGGTTCTCCACGCACTTGTGAAGTTCATGGCCTACATACCCCTTTTTGGATAGCAATACGCCGGAAGCCTCCCGAAATGCACTTTCGAATTCGCTTGCCAGCCCAGGTTTAATATAAAGAATGGCAGATTCCAATATCATAACGTTCCCCCTCTTTCGCATCGATCCGATCAACGGTAAGGCAGTGCTTCAGATTTCGCAGCACCAGGCTATGAAAACAAGTAGGTGCAGTCCAAGTATATGCTGGTATAATGAGAAGAATGAATATACGAATGAGGATGAGACTAACATGGCATTCGGCATCTCGAAGCAGGAATTACAGCAATGGAAACAGAAAGTCGCCAATGGCGATATCGCGTTTTTAACCCATTATTGGTACGATAAGCGGTTTCCGCAATTCCATACCGTAACCAAAGTAGGCTGCTCGGATATTCAGCGCCTGAAGGACTGGTGCATATCCAATGGATTAAATCCGCAGTATATCCATCACCGCCAGCCATATCCGCATTTTGACCTGATCGGTCCCAAGCAAACGGAATTGCTGCAAAAATATAAACTCGAAGATCATATCACGAGATTCGGTCTGTCATAACGTCTAGTCCCTCGACTTGAATTAAGTTGACAATCCGCTCATAGTACCGGAAAACCCGCCTTGATCCACGGTATCGCCCTTACATCCCGTGCCCGATCAGGCGGGTTCTTTAGTCATCATGTCATGGCCTGGACCATGCGAATGTTCCAGCCTGACTCCTAACATTATGTTACGGCTTGGCTTGACATCTTCTTCAGCGTTTTATGGATCCAGATCGCAGCCGTTGCGCCTTCCCCCATCGCCACGGTGGTTAATTCGGAATGGACGCCCAGGTCGCCTGCAGCCCACAGCAGTTCGACGCTCGTCATTTTGGATCGGGGATCGGTCTTCACATGCCGATTGTGCTCCAATTCCGCCCCCAACTGCTCGGCCAATTCGGAAAAGATCATGTTCCCGCCAAAGGATATGAAACCGCGCTCCGCGCGGATGATGCTGCCGTCTTCCAGCACGACAGCCGATAGGATGCCTCCTTCCTCCTGAATTTCGGTTACTCTTTTCTCTATATAAGGAATCCCAAGATTCGCTAACTGCGTCATGTTCTCGGACGAAGCCGGCTGTCCTTCATGATTGACATAGATGATTTCCTTCGCCCGCTCGGATAACAAAATGGCCATATTGGCACCGGGATCGCCCGATCCCAGCACAACGGTTTTTCGATCCTGAATTTCATATCCGTCGCAATCGGGACATACAAAAACGGAGGTGCCCAGCGTAGACATCAGGCCCGGCAGCTTGGGAAAGCGGTCCATCAAGCCTGTTGCAAGCAGCATGCTTTTTGCCCTGTACCTGGTTCCGTCTTTACCGGTTAACACAAAACACTTCGCTTCATCCCGTTCGGCCTTCCGTATATCATCGGCTGCAAACGTAACGCCCACGGCCTCCGCCTGCTTCCGCCCTCGCTGTCTGAGTTCTTCACCGGACACCCCTTCCGGCCATCCTAGTATGTTGCGGTAGCTCTTGCAGATGGTGGAACGCCCCGTTCCCCGGTCGATGACCAGTACATCGTAGGCCGAATACCGTCCCAGTTGTATAGCTGCCTGCAGACCTGCAATTCCGCCGCCAACAATAATGCAATCTTTCACGTCTCTGTCCATCATGTAGGTTTATCCACTCATTTCTGTATCGAATTAAGAGCTGAAAACTCTTGTGATCAACGCATGCTTCCCGAATAGAGATACACCCTAATATTTAACCAATCCGATGCGATTTACTCCTGATCAATCAAATAACCCCCGGCACACCGTGCCGAGGGCTATTCAATAAGGCCTTCACAGGAGAAACTGTCCCGCTAATGCGCCAATGATGACAACAAGCCACGGGGGACTCTTCCAGAACATCAGCATCCCGAACAGTCCCGCGCCGATCACAAATTCAAGCGGGCCGTGGATGGAGGAAGTCCATATGGGATGGTACAAAGCGGCCAGCAGAATTCCGACCACAGCCGCGTTCATGCCTGTCAGCATGCCCTGCAGCTTCGGGTTTCTTCTGATACCGTTCCAGAATGGCATGGCTCCTACAATGAGCAGAAATCCGGGCAAAAAGATGGCAAGCGTGGCAACGATGCCTCCGGGTATTCCCTGAATCAGGACCCCAAGATAAGCGGCAAATGTAAACAACGGGCCAGGTACCGCTTGTGTCGCCCCGTAACCGGTTAGAAAATCCTCTTTAGACATCCATCCGTTCAGTACCGTCTCGCTCTCCAGCAGCGGAAGAACGACATGCCCTCCGCCGAATACAAGCGATCCGGCACGGTAGAAGCTGTCCACAATGGCTACCCATCCATTATCGGTGATCCCTTTAAGGAGCGGGAGACCTACCAACAGAACGACAAACGCTCCCAGGCAAAAGAGTCCGGCTCTCCGTCCGATCGGCATTTTCATCACGGGTGTTGCCTCTTCGTTTGCTTGACGCTTGAATAGCCACAGTCCCGACAGGCCGGCGAGAGCGATCACCGCCACTTGAGTCACGGGACTCTGCCACAGCAGCACGACTGCCATGGCGATTAACGCTACAGCCGCCCGGACAGGGCCTGAGGCCAGCTTTCCTGCCATTCCGAGTACCGCTTGCGCTACGATGGCTACGGCGACGATTTTAAGCCCCTGAATCCAACCTGCCGAGCCGGGATCGAAGGTTTGCATGAGATAGGCAAAAATCATAAGCATGAGCACGGACGGCAGCGTGAAGCCGAGCCAGGCGACAAGTCCGCCCCAGAGTCCGGCTCTCATAACCCCTACGCCAATGCCTACCTGGCTGCTGGCAGGTCCGGGAAGGAACTGGGCCAAAGCCACCAGATCCGCGTAGCTTTTCTCATCCAGCCATTGTTTCCGCCGTACATAGGTCTGGTGGAAATATCCGAGATGGGCAATCGGCCCGCCAAATGAAGTAAGCCCCAACTGCAGAGCAGTCCACCAGGTTTCGCCGAGCGCACGCCACCTTCCAGACGGTTGGCTGTTGCCAACTTGAGACTGTGTTTGCTCTTTATCTGTCTGTAGATTCAAGATACCATCGCTCCCCGTTTGCTTGGTGTAATGTAATAGAACTCTTAACCCGTTCAGTCTTAAGTATACAGATCATCTTTATCAAATTTCAGAGTATACCATATTCTCATGATCAATCTACCCATTTATGTAAACGTAATGTAAAATTTTCAGAACCTTTGAGTGCTATCGTTCGAAAGTCCGCACATGCATTAAAAAAGAGCGACCCAACTGGAGTATCTCCATGGATCGCTCTTCATATTGTTCTTATAGCAAGATGCATCACCGGATGCTGACTTCTGCAGCTTTAAGCCTCCGTCTTCGTTTCGTCCGGAACGGACAGATAACCTGGCTTCGCTGCCCCAAAACCAAAGATGAACAACACCACGACAACGGCGGACAGCACCGTCAGAGGCACCTTCCATCCTCCCGTTGCGTCATGCAGGAACCCGATCAGCATCGGACCGACGGCAGCCAGCAAATAACCCAGCGACTGGGCCATGCCCGATAACGCGGCGGCTTCGTGGGCCGTTTTGGTACGAAGGGTGAAGAACATCAGGGACAAACTGAAATTCGCCCCACCCGAAATACCTACCAGCATCACCCATAGGAGATTCAACGAAGACATGCCGGATAACAAACCGGCATAACCGATCAGCATGGACAATGCAGAGATCGTTACCAATACACGCTGGTTCGGATTCCGGCCGGCCAGGACAGGAATGATGAAGGAAAATGGCAGGCTGACAAATTGGAGAATCGAGAGCATCCATCCTGCGGCGCTGTAATCCATGCCTTGGCTTCTCAGAATCTCGGGCAGCCATGAGATGTTCACGTAGAACGTAAACGATTGAAGCCCCATAAATAAAGTAATATACCAAGCAAGCGGCGACTTCAGCACGCTCTGCTGCTTCGAAGCAGCCGAACTGACCTCAGCGGTTTTTCCGGAACTGCGGCGCTGGATCAGCCATACGATCATCGCCAATATGGACAAGGATCCCCAAATTAACAGGGAGCCCTGCCAACCAAGCCCGGCTTGGGTAGCCAGCGGAATGCTGACCCCCGAGGCAATCGCGGCGAGCAGGTTCATCGAGGCAGAGTAGGTGCCTGTCATCAAACCGATATGGCGCGGGAAGTCCCGCTTGACCAGACTCGGGAGCAGCACGTTCCCTACGGCTATGGCCATACCTAGAAAGGCGGTACCTATCAACAGCGTGTAGGGAGACGATATCGAGCGTATGCCGATGCCGAAAGTCAGCACGACCATACTCAGCAGAAGGGTTGTCTCCAGTCCCCACTTTTTGGCCATGGCCGGCGCCATCGGCGACAGTAAAGCAAAGGCTAATAGCGGCAGCGTTGTCAGCATGCCTGCCAATGTGTTCGAAATTCCCGTATCCTCTCGAATAATTCCGATCAGCGGACCTACCGAAGTGATCGCCGCCCTGAGGTTAATGGCAATAAGGATAATGCCTGCAAAGATCAACCATGTGCGCCCTGTGGAATTGGTGTTTGGATCTATCGATGTTCTTGATGTCATGACATGGACTCCTTACTTTTCATCCGATATGTAAAAATAAACTTATCCGAGTTTATCACAAACCCGGACTTTAGGCCATAGCCCCGGGAGGTCAACATCCTGGCGGCAATGTCATGTAATAACGCATGGACGCACCGAAGAGCCCTACACAACCGGGCTCCAGGCATACACGGATAATTTTTGGACATCGCGAATCAATTCATTGTACCGGTTCAGGATATCCTCGGTTGCAGCATGGCGGAACTGCTCAAAGATCCCCATGCAGCGCAGCATCCCTCTGTCACTATTGATTTTTATCGAGTACTCCATGCTGTCAACGATATAAACTAAACCACGGTTAAACTTTTTGGAGTTCAAATAGTATATGCCTAGCTCGGTAAGGAGGCGAGCATGTTGATTCATCGTAACTTGCTCACTTACCTTGCCTAGTTGATTTCGTTGTGGTTTATATATTAGATACTCCCGAAACCGCTCTATAATATAATCGATGTTGATGCGATGTCGATTAGCTGCTACCACAATATTGCATAAGGCCGGAAAAATTTCATCAGTTCTGGATTCAACATAGTTTACATATTCACAAAGAGCGTCAGAATGTCCAGACATTAACCTATATAGGTAACGATTCGCTCTCGCCCATTCTTTAAACTGTTTAATAATTATTATTTCCTGTTCTGAGGGCGTCTTTATCCAATCCGGGTTCTCATACAGGGACAGGTAACTTAATGCTTCTCCAAAGTTTCCAGATTCACGATAGACACTCGCCAGAATGAGAAATGAATAGAGTATGTAAAAAACTACAGGCTTTTCCTGTTCATCATTCATGATTGCAGTGTTAAAGTTATTCTTATATTGCAGTCTTGCTATTTGACCCATTTTTTTAGCTAGGACTTCCACAGTATCCCACCGTAGAAGTGAAATGTTCACATTAATAAGTTTTCTATATGCGTCTAATTGGTAATTTTCATCTAGCCTATTGATATATTGCTCAAATGATACTGCCAGTTTTAAGTTATCATCCACGTTATCACTTAACCCCACCATAAAGAGACGATAGTGACATAGTGCAAGCCTTTCTGAGTGCTGGAATTTTTCACTTTCAGCCACACATTCATAAAGCAATGCAGCAGCTTTATACTTTTCTTCTTTAAAAAACACCTCCGCCATTTCGAAAAGCATTGATGCGTAATTGATGTTTTCCAACGTCATTCGTGCAGCTCTATGCAAAGAATCCAATTTATCCAGTTCAGCACATCGCTCAAGAAAAGGCCTCAGCCTCCGCCAATCCGGAGTGGTATGGAAAATACTTTCCGTTATGTAAAGATTGTAGAAATGCCCCTCTTCCAGACCCATCCCTTCGGTAATCCGGTCTAACTGGTGCATGGACATGGGACGATTACCATTCAAAATATTACTAAGTGTTCCGCTGTTAATGCCGGATATCCTCGCAAATTGGTTAATCGTCATACGATGATTCTGCAAATACCTTACTATTTCTCCGCGAATCGTGGCTGTCGTCTCCAAGTAACAACACCCCCAGATGGAAAACCAAATATTAGTAATTAAATGCTATTATTTTATAACATTAGAATCAACCATTTTTATGATTTAAATTTGAAATAAATAGTTTAGATCCCTTCCTCACTTTAACTGTAAATGATCAAGACACAAATAAAAGATGACTTCAGAATATCCGAAGCCATCACTTTATGAGATCATCTTCTATAAAATTTATTAAGATAGCTAAAAGCAAGCATAAAAAACTTAAGTTGTTCCTATTCCATGATTACTTAAAGACTTCATCATTTCATTAGGGATATTACTTTCTGCATTTACAATTAAACTTGGAGTTGCAATCGTTAAAATAATGCTACAGAGGATAAATAGAGAAGCCAATCTTCTTTTCATTAATGTATTCACCTCGCTAATTGATTTTATCGCATTTTTTGTTCAATTTAGTGGAAAACGACGAAACTTCGCATATATTCACGAATTACGCCTTGTATAATTGTAATAGAATCTACCAGGCTTTCCAAGATAATTATGCTACATTATGATAACAAAAATCTAGACTGAAGATTAAGATAAGAGATTTTCTTAGTTAATACTTAAGGGCAAGACCTATTTTTTCTTCATTCAACTTCTGTACTTCACATACTAATTTTCTATATTTTTGTTGTAAGTCAATTGTAGAAAACTCTCGGAATTGTTCAAATAATGCCATACATCTTAACATTCCATTGTCATTGTTTATAGCTATTGATTGCTGTAAACTTTCTAAAATAAATTGTAACCCTTTTTCAAAGTGCTTTAAATTCAAATAATATATTCCCAATTCTGTTAACAACCTTGTATATCGATCAGCAGTAATTTGTTGAATAATTTCCCCTATATGATTCCTTTGCTCTTTGAATTCAATATATCCCTTAAATCTTTCTAGAATATGGTCAACTTGCAGTTGATATCTATTTGCAGCAATCATGATATTACAAATTGCAAGAAATATTTCGTCTTCCTTATCAGCAATGTAATTTACATATTCAGAAAGAGCTCCGTTATTTCCAGCCATTAGTTTATAAAGAAATCTGTTTGCTTCCGCCCACTCATTAAATTGATTAATAATACGACGCTCTTCTTCATTTGGCTGTTCTTTGAGCCATTCCGGTTCGGAGTACATTGAAACATATTCCAATGCTAAATCAATTTCTCCACGTTCATAACAAACAGTGGCTTTTACTAAGTATGAATATAACATATAGAAAACAACTGGTTTCTTCCCACTAACTTCTTGTCCAACCCTTCCTACTTCAAATTGATACTGAATTGAGGCAATTCTTCCCATCTTATGGGCTAACTCTTCAACTTTGCTCCACCTATTTAACGATACATTTAAGTTAATAAGCTCTTTTAGCGCATCCAATTGATAAACTTCATCTAATCGATCAATATAAGGTTCGAAGTACACTGCAGCCCGCGAATTCATTTCCTGATCATCCGTAAGCCCAAGCGTAAACAACCGATACTGGCAAAGGGCCAGCCGCTCCGAATGCTGGAATCTTTCGCTCTCAGCCACGCTCCTGTAGAGCAGCACGGCCGCCTCATGCTTTCCCTCTTTGAAAAAAAGCTCGGCTGTTTCAAAGAGCAGCGGGGAGTAAGAAATATTATCCATCGTCATTCGGACAGCCTTGTCCAAACAATCCAGCTTCCCCAGCTCCGCGCACCGGTGAAGAAACGGTCCCAATCGACGCCAATCCGGCGTGGCATGAAAAATACATTCATCTATGTACAACTCGTAGAAATAACCCTCCTCCAGACCCATGCCTGACGTAATTCGGTCCAACTGCTGCATGGAAATCGGGCGGTTCCCATTCAGAATGTTGCTGAGTGTGCCGCTGTTGACCTCCGATATTTCAGCAAACCGATTAATCGTCATTTCGTTCTTATGTAGAAATCCTTCCATTTGTTCGCGAATCGTGGCTGTCATTTCCAAGCTAACACCACCCTCCAGGATCAGAACCCAAATATTAGTATATTTCTCTATACAGTAATCATATTGATTAATATTCCAGCGGTCAATACTTATTTACGTCATTTTTTTACATAATATACCCAATAAGATTTAAAATTGCCAATTCCCTTGCAAATCTTGTTCTATTTATATATCGTCAAATGAAATGACACGATGAGAAAAAGCGCTCCGAAATTTTCGGAAGCGCTTTTTTTGATGAATTCTATGAAGAACATTCTAATCAATCTTCAGTCCAAAGATTCCTTGTCTAGAAGTAGAATTTTACCCCAGAACCAAACGATCATCGGACAGCTTATGGCCGCTAATCTGCTCAAATTCCCCAAGCAGCTGCTCCACCGTCAGGGATTTCTTGCGCTCTTCGTCCACATCCAGAATGATGCGCCCCTTATCCATCATAATGAGACGATTGCCAAGACGGATGGCTTGCTCCATGTTATGTGTGACCATGAGCGTGGTCAGCTTCATATCGCGTACGATGTCATCGGTTATGCGGGTAATCAGCTCCGCACGAGCCGGATCAAGCGCTGCCGTATGTTCATCGAGCAGCAGGATTTGCGGCTGCGTGAAGGTTGCCATCAGCAAGCTTAGCGCTTGACGTTCCCCTCCCGACAGCATCCCTACTTTGGCTCGGAGCCGATCCTCGAGTCCAATGCCAAGCCGCTCTAGATGTTCGCGGAAGCCGGCCCGCTTGGATGCTGTAACGCCTATGCTGAGCCCGCGGGACTGGCCGCGACGATATGCCATCGCCAGATTCTCTTCAATGGTCATATGCGGCGCCGTGCCCGCCATCGGATCCTGAAATACCCGGCCGATCCAGCGGCTGCGACGGAATTCCGGCAGATGGCCGATCGAAGTGCCGTCAATGCGCACTTCACCCGCGTCCGGCTTCATTACCCCGGAAATGATATTCATCAGCGTGGATTTGCCCGCACCATTACTTCCAATAACCGTCACGAAATCCCCCGGCTTCAAGTGAAGGTTGACGTCCATCAAAGCGATTTTCTCATCCACCGTCCCCGGGTTAAACAGCTTGGACACATGGTTCATTTCCAGCATCAGAGCGCACCTCCTTTGGTCTTCCCTTGCGTAGCTAGCAGTTCGGTTGAGCGCCTCCGTGCCTGTGAACGCTGCTTCATCGCCCGGTTGATGGTCGGAACCACGAGAGCGATAATGACGATGATCGCCGTGATCAATTTTAAATCCGAAGCTTCGAGCCATGGAATCTCATAAGCAGCGGCAACGACAATGCGATAGATAATCGAACCGCAGACGACAGCCAGCGTCGTCCGGAATACCGAGCCGGTCCCAAGAACGGCTTCGCCGATAATAACGGATGCCAGACCGATCACAATCATCCCGATGCCGGAGCTGATGTCGGCAAAACTGGACTGCTGGGCAACCACGGCCCCGGATAGGGCCACAAGCCCGTTCGAGATGCTGAGGCCCAGAATGGTTGTGGTGTCCGTATTCGCACCAAAGCTGCGGATCATCCGCTTGTTATCCCCTGTCGCACGCAGGGCAAGACCTAGATCCGTACGGAAGAATGCATCCAGCAGCAGCTTGCCGATGATCACAATCACTAACATAATATAAATCGGATCGATCGATCCGAAGATATTCGCTTCCTGGCTCAACGAAATATTAGGCTTACCCATGATCCTCATATTGATCGAATAAAGCGCAATCATCATAATAATGCCCGAGAGCAAACCGTTGATTTTACCCTTGGTGTGCAGCAGGCCCGTACAGATACCGGCTAACATACCTCCGGCAAATGCGGCAAGCGTGGCAAGCCATGGGTTCACACCGTTGGTAATCAGAATCGCTGCAATCGCTGCGCCTGTCGTAAAACTTCCATCCACCGTCAGATCCGGAAAATCCAGAATCCGGAACGTAATATACACGCCAAGTGCCATCAGCGCATACAAAAGCCCCAATTCAATCGGACCATCCAGCCTCAACACGAAATCCAGCATGTCATGACCTCCTTAAGAATTAAGAAGTAAGGCGCGGGCTGTTATCTCCGCGCCTTACCGTTACTCGATGATGTTGTTGTCCGGGTCCTTGACTTCCTGTTTCATGGCGTCGGTCACTTCAATACCATAGTCAGCCGCAACCTTCGTGTTCAGGATCAGATCCAGCTTATCCGGCTTCGTTACTTCCATGTCCGCCGGATTCTTGCCGTTTTTCAGGATCTCTACGGCCATTTGTCCAACCTGATAGCCGTGGTCGTAGTACTTAAAGCCAACGGTTGCAAAAGCCCCCTTCTCCACCGTATCGCGGTCGCTGGAGAAGAACGGAATTTTATTCTTTTGTGCCGTTTGGATAATGGCATCCACGCCGCTGACCACAACATTATCCAAGGTAATATAGTAAGCATCGACCTTGCCGACTAACGACTCTGCCGCCTGCTTCACTTCCGAAGTGTTTGTGACAGCCGCCTTCACCAGCTCGATGCCATGCTCGGCGAGCGCCTCTTCAGCCGTCTTTGCCATAACTACTGCATTGGCTTCCCCTTCATTAATGACAAGTCCGATCTTCTTCACATTCGGGAAGTTGGTGCTGATGAAATCCATCAACTGTTTAGCTGCCTCCGGGTTGGTATCCGATGCACCGGTGACGTTGCCGCCCGGCTTCTGCAAGTCGCTCACCAGCTTCGCGTCTATCGGATCGGTCACCGCTGCGAACAGCACCGGCTTCTCCTTCACGTTCTCAGCCACTGCCTGCGCAGACGGGGTTGCGATAGCGACCACCAGATCCGACTTCGTATCCTTCAGCTTCTGGCCAATCGACAGGTTGTTCGCTTGATCGCCTTGCGCATTGTTGTAATCGATTTTCAGCGTATTGTCTTCCTCGGAAATTCCGGCTTCCTTCAAAGCCGCCAGAATGCCTTCCCGCGTTGCATCCAAGGATGGATGCTCTACGATCTGCGAAATAGCGATGCTATAGGATTTCTTCTCCGCATCTCCGCCGCTGCCCGTTTGAGTCGTACCGCCGCCTTCCGGCTTGTCCCCGCAGCCTACTGCCGTAACCAGCAGCGCGGAGAGTGTAAGTGATAACCACATTTTTCTCTTCATCATGAATCCCCTCTCTTTTATTAACCGCTTCAATAATTTTCTACATAAAGCGACAACGCTTCCCCGCTTTCATAGACGAAAGCATTAAAGTCAAAAAATAAGTCGTTCCTATTGAACAACGGTCTATTATGAACATTTTATATGTACCCAATTGTATTCGTCAATCAAGATTTTCTAAGGGAGGATGCTTTCCATAAAGAACATCCCCGGATGTCATACGTCTCCGGGGATGCCAGTATAACGAAACCCTATTTATATAGTAGAAAAAATCTTATAATAACCTCTACAGAATGGAACGGCCCTGCATGGTCGCAAGCCAAGCCTCTGCCATAAGAGCATGCCCTGCCGGCGATGGATGCACGCCATCGGGCGCCCAATAACTCATCTCTATCTTGGAGCTGGCTGCAGCAAAAATGCCGTCGAGCGGAACGTACAGCGTCTCAAATTCTCGCGACAATTCGCGAACGGCCTGAATTTTGGGATCCAGATCCTCCCGCCATTCCTTCTTCGCTTCCGTAACGGGCAGCAGGAAGGGCTCCATGAGAATGAAACTCGCGCCGGTCAGCTCGCGTGTTTGGATTAGCAGCTCCCTGTAGCCTTCATAATAAGCTTCCACGGACGTGGTTTCGCCGCGATTAAATCTCCTGCCGGTTTCATTGATGCCGACCAGGATGGATACCCATGTCGGATCCAGATCGATGCAATCTTTCTCCCAGCGCCCCCGCAGATCGACGACCCGGTTGCCGCTGATTCCCCGGTTGACAAAACGCAGCCTTTTCAAAGGCAGCTCCATACCAAGCCGGGCAGCAGCCATCAGCGCGTATCCATGCCCCAAACTGTCCGACTCCTCGTAATTTCGCCCGCAATCGGTGATGCTGTCGCCTTGAAACAATACGAGTGCATTTTGCTCGATATGTACCATGCTGTTCAACGCCTCCAATAATGAAAGTGTTCACCTGCTCACCCCTTCATCATAACCGCTTTCAAGCATTCGTGAAACCCCTTAAATTCACATATCATGGCAAACTTTCTATACATTTAAGTTGACTATGTGGAATGAATTCACTACAATTCTATAGGTATACGTATGGCTGAATCTTAAAAAGAACAGGTGATTAAATCATGTCAGAGCAACAGAACTATCAGATCCTTCTCTATTATAAATTTGTTCAAATTCCGGACCCTGAAGCGTTCAAAGACGAGCATCTGCATTACTGCAAAGATCTCGGGCTCAAAGGACGCATCCTGGTTGCCTCCGAAGGCATCAATGGCACGGTATCCGGTACGATTGAACAGACTGAGCAATATATGCAGGATATGCACGCCAATCCGCTATTTGCGGATATGGTGTTTAAGATTGACCCATCCGAAGGGCATGCCTTCAAAAAGATGTTTGTCCGTCACCGCGAAGAACTCGTTACGTTCCGTGTCGAGGATGAACTCGACCCTAACGTGGTCAGCGGAAAACGCCTATCGCCCCAGGAATTCTTTGAACACTTGCAGCGTGATGATGTCATCGTCATCGACGGACGGAATGATTATGAGTACGACATCGGTCATTTCCGCAATGCGATAAGACCAGAGGTGCAATCCTTCCGGGAGTTTCCGGAATGGATTCGCGAGAACCTGAGCGAGCACAAGGATAAAACCATCCTGACTTACTGCACAGGGGGCATCCGCTGCGAGAAACTGACCGGCTTTATGCTCAAGGAAGGCTTTAAGGACGTTGCCCAGCTTGAGGGCGGCATTGTCACCTACGGGAAAGATCCTGAAGTACAGGGCCGTCTCTTCGACGGAAAATGTTATGTATTTGATGAGCGCATTTCCGTTCCGATCAATCAAACGGACGAGGATGTTATCGTGGGCAAATGTCACCATTGCGGAAAGCCCGAAGATCGGTATATCAACTGCGATAATGACGCTTGCCACCTGCAGCATGTGTGCTGCGAAGAGTGTGAGGAGCTTCATCATGGCTGCTGCTCCGCGGAGTGCGAAGAAATTGTGGCTGCGAGCCACAATGCTTCCTAATCCAATCAAGACATATATCAATAACCAAACGAAAGGGCAAGGCGCGAATCACTCGCGCCTTGCCCTTTTACTATACGTTCTCGTCTGCATTCAGACGTATTAAATATCGTGGAAAACAGCCAATTCAGCTTCGATAGCAGCTTTGATCTTCTCGACGCATTCTTCCGTCGTTGCCGCGAATACACGTTTACCATTCACCAGTGCATATGGCCGCAGCTTGCATAGACCGCAAAGATTCATGCAATCCGCCCGCAGGACAGCGATTTCGGGATACAATTCCTCAAGATGCTCAAGTTCCAAAGCACTCATCAAGTTGCTGTCGCATATTTCCACAACAACAATCCCCATCCCCATCTTTATCACCACTATTCATTTGACAATTCGTTCATTCATTATGAGGAAAACGCATGAATTTGTCAAATCGATCGTAGGGTTTGATCAATGGATGAGGGATTCCGCACCATCGATATAAATTTCCGTACCGGTAATATGGGAAGCATCATCCGATGCTAGAAAGGCTACGAGCTGGGCAACCTGTGATGGCTGTCCCGGTCCGTCCGCCAACGGCTGGTCTCCCTCAGGGTATTCAATCGGAATCGTCACCTCGTCCAGCTCCGGCTTCGCAATGGTGCTCTCATCAATATTCGTTGCAATCGCACCTGGGCATATGGCGTTCACCCGGATTTTGTAGCGAGCGAGCTCCAGCGCCGCCATCTTCATGAAAGCCACCTGTCCCGCCTTCGTGGTGCTGTATGCGGAGAAACCAAACCCGGTAAATACCCGGTTTCCGTTAATGGAGCTCGTAATGATGATGCTGCCGCCATGATCCTTTAAATAAGGAATCGCGTATTTTACCGTAGCAAACGTTCCTCTCAAGTTCGTATTAATGGTAGCATCCCATTCATCCAGCTCCATGATCTCGATCGGAGCCTTGGTCCCATTAATACCGGCATTCGCAAATACGATATCAATCTTTCCCCACTGCTCGGCGGCTTGACTGAAGCAATCCTTCAGCGATTCCGCTTTGGAAATATCGCAGTTGCCCGTGAGCACTTCGCCCCCGCCATCTTCTATGGTCTTCTTCACTTTCTCTACGCGTTCACGATCGATGTCGATCAACAGGAGTTTAGCTCCTTGCTCTGCCATAAGAAGGGCTGCGGCCCGGCCGATTCCGGAACCAGCACCGGTAACGATGGCTACTTTACCATCCAAACGTTGATTTGTTGTCATTGCCACAACCTCCTCGTTTAAGTTTTCATGATTATAGATAACCCATCGAGTCCGTATCTGAATCTTGGCAATCCGAGCCTGCCATGCAGCAAGCAGCAAGCAAGCATATCCCAGCGGTAATGCCTAACCCGATACAAAAAAAGAAATCGTCCCCCGCCTCATGGTAACACCTTACCACACGAGCCGTAAGAACGATCTCTTTGCATTCATTTCCTATGAGAGGAGCGGGTCTTCCAGGCCTATCGTTGGAATACCGCTGGCTTTACGCATACCGGTTTGGATTGCGAAACCGTATATCCGGTGAAATCAAGCTTTCCGTCTTCCGGATTCACGTTAAACAATACCAGGTTATTCCCGTCCCGATTGGCAACGATGAGGTATTTCCCCCCCGGCATGAGCGTAAAATGACGCGGATGGCCGCCCTCCGTCGAAATATATTGAACCGGACTTAAACGACCGGTATCTTCATGCACGTTAAATACTACAATGCTGTCGTGTCCGCGATTCGATCCGTATACCGTTTTGCCATCTGCGGATACGGCGATTTCGGCACAATAGCTCTCCCCGTCAAAATCCGCAGGCAGTGTCGATACCGTTTCCAGCACCTCTAAACGTCCCGCTTCTTGATCGTAGCGAAGCACCGTGACACTCGAATTCAGCTCGTTGATGACATAAGCATAGGCACCGCTTGGATGGAAAGCCAAATGACGGGGTCCTACGCCCGCGTCCAGCTGGGTTTCGCCGTGAAAGCTCAGCTCTTGCTTATTCTCATTTACCGTGTAGGCGAGAATCTTGTCCAATCCCAAGTCCTGTACGAACACATATTGACCATCCGGACTGTAAAACGCCGAGTGCGCTCTGGATTGCTGATCTTCGCGCACTGTCACGAGATCCGCATGTTTCTTCTCATCCAGCAGCTTGCCGGCTTGTCCATTCTCATCGATCGAATGAAGACCTACCAGGCCTCCATGATAACTCGAAACAATCAGATACTTGCTGGATTCATCACGCTGAATGTGGCAAGTGGAGCTGCTGACACTGCGGGTACGATTCATTTCGGTCAGTTTGCCTGCCACAGGGTCAATTTCAAAGCTGATGACCTCGGCTGCTTTGCCGCCTTGATCTGCAATTTCGCCGATAGCATACAAACGTCCGTTATCCGGATCGACGTTCAAGAAAGTGGGATTCTTAATGCCGGATACTTCATCAAGCAGCTTCAGTTCGCCGCTGTCCTCGTTAAATTCATAAACACATACCCCGCTTTGATTATCTTCCGCATACGCGCCTGTAAACAGCAGTGTACGCTGTGATGGATTCGCCATAAAATCCGATCTCTCCTCTCGTATATCTATCATTTCATGTCCTATGTAGTGATGCTTTCAGTTACCATGTTAACTTCAACCCTGATGAAAATCAAATGACTTGCCGTTTGCAGCCTGTTTGTCTTTTGCCATACCGGGTATGTATGTATTACATTGACTGAAGGAGGTATTCCCATGAAACAACCGAACAGCGAAGAAGTACGCAATCATCAGGACACGGAGAACGACTCCCAGGAACAACGCGACAAGGTGAAGAACCATCAGGATGTGGAGCCTCAGGCTGAGAATTGGAATCCCCGGGATCTTCCCGATCCAGACGATAAAAACCAGTCCAAATCATAATCGTGCAACATAAGAAAGGCCGCATGGACACTGCCATGCGGCCTTCTTATATAGGTGAGTCTCTTTGGCTTGGATGATTATCCTTCCAGCAGCAGCGACTCCGGATCTTCGAGGAGCTCTTTCACGGTTACCAGGAAGCGAACCGCCTCGGAACCGTCAACGATCCGATGATCGTAAGACAATGCGATGTACATCATCGGACGATTTTCCATGCGTTCAGCATCAATCGCTACCGGGCGAAGCTGGATTTTGTGCATGCCGAGGATACCCACCTGAGGCGTATTCAGGATCGGCGTAGACAACAGCGAGCCGAAGACGCCGCCATTCGTAATCGTAAACGTACCGCCTTGCAGCTCAGACAAGGACAGCGCGTTATTGCGGGCTTTGGCAGCCAGATTGCCGATTTCCTTCTCAATCTCGGCAAAACCAAGACGATCGGCATCGCGAACGACCGGAACGACAAGCCCTTCTTTGGCGGATACCGCAATACCGATATCATAGAATTTCTTCACGACGATATCGTCGCCGTCGATCTCGGCGTTCAGATGCGGGAATCTCTTCAACGCACCCACGACCGCTTTGGTGAAGAAGGACATGAAACCGAGCCCTACGTCATGCTTCTCTTGGAATGCTTGCTTACGACGCTTGCGCACGTCCAGGATCGCGGTCATATCGACCTCATTGAAAGTCGTCAGCATGGCAGCCGTATGCTGCGCTTCGACCAAACGATTCGCAATCGTTTGACGACGGCGGGACATGCGGGTACGTTCAACCGGTTTGCCATACTCGGCAGCAGGTGCTTGTGCTGCCGGTGCAGGCGTTGAAGCTGCCGGCTTGCTAGGCGCAGCAGACGGCTTAGCTTCGTTATGATTCTTCACATCATCATGGTAAATCCGACCGATCGGGTCGCGGCCCTGTACCTGGTCCAGATCAATCCCGCGTTCACGAGCCAGTTTGCGTGCGGATGGCGATGCAGTCAGACCTGCTCCTTCCTCATTCTGAGCCGGTACCGGAGCTTGCGGTTTCGGTGCTTCTGCGGCGGGTGCCGAAGCAGCTTCCGTTTGCACGGAGGCAGGAGCTTCAGCCGCCTTCGGCGCCGATGCGCTTGCAACGCCTTCCTGCGGAGAAATTTGACCGATCACTTCGCCGATCGTTACGTTCTCCCCTTCTTGACGAAGGATTTTTTCCACAACGCCTTCAGACTCTGCGCTAATTTCAAGATTAACCTTATCCGTTTCTAACTCGAGCAGCACATCACCGATGTTGACGCTATCCCCTTCTTTTACGTGCCATTTGAATATCGTTCCTTCGGTGATGGATTCGCCCATAGCTGGTACAGTAATTTCGCTCACAGCCGCTACCTCCCCAATGAGATCTCTTGATTTATAGTTTTACGATTAAGGGCAAAAGAAATGATGGTCTGTTGCTCATAAGCATGAACATCCTGATATCCGCTAGCAGGGCTCGAACGCTCAGGACGTCCGCTGTAACGGACCTCTGTGCCTTTAGGTGCAATTTCACGAATTCTCGGCTCCATAAAGCTCCAGCCGCCCATGTTCTGAGGCTCTTCCTGAACCCACAGAATCTCTTTCAGGTTCGGATACTTCTGCATCACACGGGAAATTTCTTCTTTAGGGAAAGGATACAGCTGTTCCACACGAAGAATGTGGATCCAGGTTTGGTCCTCACCCTTCTGCTTATCCAGCGCGTCTTCCAAGTCGATCGCGATTTTCCCCGAGCACAGTACAAGGCGTTCCACCTTCTTAGGTGTTTGACCTAGACCCGGCTGTTCCATTACCTTCTGGAAACCGCCCTCGCTAAACGCGTTCACAGGCGACGCGACACGCGGGTTACGGATCAAGCTCTTCGGAGCCATGACCACCAGCGGCTTGGCATCGTCCGTGTTGGTCAGGGAAGCCTGTTTACGCAGAAGGTGGAAATATTGGGCGGCCGAAGTCAGATTCGCAACCGTCCAGTTATCCTCGCCGCTCAGCTGGAGGAAGCGTTCCAATCTGGCACTGGAGTGCTCTGGGCCGTTTCCTTCATAGCCGTGAGGAAGCAGCATCACCAAGCTGGACTTCTGTCTCCACTTCGAACGGCCCGCCGTAATGAACTGGTCGATGATCACCTGTGCACAGTTGACGAAATCGCCGTACTGCGCTTCCCAGATCACCAAAGTCTCGGGAGAGTACACATTGTAGCCATATTCAAATCCAACGACCGCAGCTTCGGTCAGCGGGCTGTTATGGATCGCGAACGATGCCTTGGCTTGCGGCAGCCGGTGCAGCGGGCAGAAGGTTTCTCCGTTAACCGCATCGTGAAGCACCAGGTTTCGATGGGCAAACGTTGCACGTTCGGCATCCTGTCCCGTGATCCGGATCGGCTTGCCGTCAGCAAGAATCGTAGCGAAGGCCAGCGTTTCGGCATGACCCCAGTCCACCTTCTCGCCCTCGTCAAGCGAGTTGCTGCGCCGCTCGAGGATCCGTTGAAGCTTCGGATATACCGTAAAGCCTTCAGGCCACTGCAGGAGCTCGCGATTAATGCCGCGCAGCACCTCTGCAGATACATTCGTCGCGGCTTCCGTCTTGGATTTGCCGTCCGTAGGGTTCAATCCGAGCAGAATCTGATCAACCGGATCCTTCGTCTTCACGTTCTCGTAAGAGTTCTTCAAGACCTCCACGACGCCGTTCTTCAAGCCGTCCACTTGTTCTTGGGTCAGAATGTTTCCATCCACCAGTTTCTTCATATAAATCGTGCTGACGGTTGGATGGTTCTTCACCTTCTGGTAGATCAGCGGCTGGGTCGTTTCCGGATCGTCCGTCTCGTTGTGGCCATATTTCCGGTAGCCGACAAGATCGATCAGAATGCTCTTCTTGAACTTGTTTCGGTAATCGCTGGCAAGACGGGCCACTGCGATACACGCTTCCGGATCATCCGCGTTCACGTGGATAATCGGAATCTCATAACCTTTTGCCAAATCGCTCGCATAATGGGTCGATCTGGAATCCTTGCCTTCCGTCGTGAATCCGATGCGGTTGTTCACGATGATGTGAATCGATCCGCCCGTACGATACGCCGGCAGTTTATTGAAGTTTAAGGTTTCCGGCACGATGCCTTCGCCAGGGAACGCGGAATCGCCATGAATCTGAATGCTCAGCGCTTTGTTCACATCCTGCTTCGGATAACCCGCTTCGCTGCGATCCTCCTGGGCGGCACGAGCAAAGCCCTCTACTACCGGATTGACGTATTCCAGGTGACTCGGATTGTTTGCAAGCGTGATCCGAACCTGCCGGGCTTCATCCTTCTTCAGGTAACGGTCCGCGCCCAAATGGTACTTCACGTCGCCCGTCCAGCCGTAGTTGATGCCCATGGAGCCTTCGGACGGCACCAAATGTTTATTCGGAGAGTGCATGAACTCCGAGAAAATCTTGCCGTAATCCTTGCCCAATACATGAGCCAGAACGTTCAAACGTCCGCGGTGCGCCATACCCACGAGAATGGAGTTGACATCCGCTTCGGCCATTTGGCGAACGATCTCGTCGAGCAGCGGCACGAGTGCCTCGTTGCCCTCAACCGAGAAGCGCTTCGCGCCTACGAACGTGCGATGCAGGAATTCCTCGAACTGCTCGGCTTCGAGCAGCTTCTTCAACAGTCCCCTGCGTTCTTCAACGCTCATGTCCGTCAAGTAGCGGCCTGATTCGGCCTGCTGGTTGAGCCACTTGCGTTCTTCTTCATCGTGGACGTGGCTAAATTCATAGGCAATGGAGCCTGTATATAGTTGCAACAGCCGCTGGATTGCCTCTAAGCCGTTCTTGATATCGCCAGGAGCCTCCTCCCAGACGATCTCTGCTGGCAGGGCGGCCAAATCCGCTTGGCTGAGTTGGTAGCTTTCCGGTTGAAGCAGACGCGTGTCAGCTTCGTTTCCGATTCCAATCGGATCAATGTCTGCGGCCAGATGACCGTAGGTTCTAATGTTCCACACCAGTTTGCCGGCAGCTACCCCTTTTTTCATCAATTGCGGGTCGTAGCTTACACCTTGTCCCTGCGAATCCGCTTTCTTTTCATTGTTTTCCAAAGATGGAGGCGGTCCCCAGCTTGCGAACAGCTCGCGGTATCCTGGCTCCACAGATTGCGGGTCTTGCAAAAACTTCTCATACTGATCTTGAATGTACCCCAAGTTCGGACCGTGATATTTCTGCCATGGTCCCTCTGTCATTCTGTCAAGGGTCTTCATCGCTGACTCCCTCCGTCAGATTATTTTGATTGCTCAAGGACGGAATTTCTAATTTTACATTTTGCATACTACATTTTACATTAAATAAACGTTCTCTTACGATTACATTATAATACACTTGGCCTCAATACCGAAAATACCCTTTATATATAATAATGATCTCAGAAACAGATGAATTTGCGTCAATTTTTTGACGATTTGTACACTCATTCACCAGTTCCCTGTATGGGGTCCCATTTAAACCCATTTATTCGGAAAAAATATCCTCTTCCAGCCAGTCCATCTGCCGCAACGGCTCGGGGCCGGTGTCCATCCCCAGCAGTTGAAGAAGCTGTTTGGCGTTGTCGGAAGCATCGCCTCCCGAATTGTTGTTGAAGATGATCCAGCACTGCTTCGCTTTCTTTAGCAATTGCTCTATCCATCCTCTCAGCTGTTCCAATTCTTCCGGACTGTAACGGTATAAATACCGGACCTCTCGCCAGTTGGGCTGACCGCTGGAATGCCACCCATCGGCGTTTCGTCCGTGCATCCGGATCATCACGGCCTCCGTGCCCGATGTCTCAAGCACGACCGGCACCGATCCGATACCGGCTTGCGGCTCGTCGGCTATGCTGTGGATCCAACCCTCGCTTCGCATAAATTCGAGGGTCTTCTCGCGAAACTCCGGCCCATACCAGCTCTGATGGCGAAACTCCAAGGCTATCGGAACGTCCTTCATCCATTCCCGCGTACGCTTCAGAGTGTCCACATGCTTGCGTTCGCAACCAAACCATGGCGGGTATTGGAAAAGCACGGTCCTTAATTTGTCCGCCGCTCGCAATTCTTCGACCGATGCAAGCAAATGATCGAACATCGCTTTTATGCTGGGGTATCTGTCCTTGCCCTGTCCGCGGGCATGTCCTGTCATGCCCTGATAGGCCTTTACAATAAAACCGAAATGGTCCGGGACGGCTGCCGCCCATTTTGACATTTGTTCCGGCGAGGGTATGGCATAGAACGAATTGTCCATCTCTACGATGGGAAAATGCCTGCTGTACATTTCGAGTTTATCTGCAGGCCTTGCCCCTTCGTCATACAGCTTGTCATGATCTCCCCACCCGGACAAACCTACCTGAATCACATCTTTTTGTTTATCTTCCTTTGACATAACAATCCTCTCATCCACATGATTTACCATATCGGGGACTTCTATTAATTAACCTGATCCGGGTGATTTCAAAAGCAGGCAGCCCCATACTGATTTTACCAATGCCTTGATTTCGTTCACTTCCGATCATAAAAAACATGATGGGCTTCCAGGTTTCCGTCCAGGATCTCGATCCTTCCATGCGAATAGCGGGGCTGCCGCCTTTTATCCGTAGCGGAACCGGGATTGAAGAGCAGAACCCCCTGTACATTCTCATTAAAGGGGATATGGGAGTGGCCGAACAAGATGCAGTCCACCTCCGTGCCCGCAAAAGCTTTTCTGGCTCGGGAAGGCGTCGTTCCGCCTTGACCGTGCCCATGTACAATCCCGATGCGCTTGCCTTCGATTTCAACCAGTCTTTTATATCCAAAGTGTTCCACAATCCGGTCGTCGTCAACATTCCCGGCCACGCCCTCCACGGGAGCATATTGACTTAACTGCTCATACAGTTCCCAATTGGACCAATCTCCTGCGTGAAGAATAAGATCCGAATGCTTTAAATCTTCAAGCAGCGGGTCTGGCAGTTCCTTTGCCTTTTTGGGCATATGGGTGTCTGACAATACCGTAATCCGATATGGGCGACTCATTGGGATGCACCTCTTCTTATGGTTATGTAATGCTGTAATACCAGCCATCTGACATTCATCTATATCCTACCAAATAAACGAAATCAAATAAAACCGCGCAGGGAGCTGCGCGGTTCTTCATGTCTTTTTTCAAGGCAGAAAAAATTTCCAATCCGGTTTTAGTTTGTCCGCCTGCCGAATACAATGTACGAGCAAGCAGGTACAAGCTGTGTTATCCATGTTCCAGACGAGAGGTGGAAGTTGATGAGTATTCTAATTAGCTACATGATCCTTGGCCTTTCCCTATCAGCCCCCGTTGGTCCGATTAATGCGGCGCAGCTTGATAAGGGGATTAAGAAAGGGTTCTGGCATGCTTGGCTGTTTGGCATTGGTGCGGTCCTTGCGGATATCCTGTATATGGTCCTCGTCTATCTCGGCGTTGTTCATTTTCTGAATACACCGTTCATGCAGACATTCCTCTGGCTGTTCGGCGCTTTTGTCCTTATCTATTCCGGGCTGGAAAGCATCCTGAACGCCAATAAAGTAACGATCAGTCAAGAAAACAGCGAGGATTCGTTATGGAAAAGCATGCTCTCCGGGTTTCTCATGTCCGTCTCGAATCCGATGACGATTCTGTTCTGGCTCGGCATCTACGGCTCCATCCTGGTCAAAACCGCGGCGGATGAAGGGTCCGGGAGCCTGCTTCTCTACAGCGCTGCCGTCATCGCCGGGGTCGTGATTTGGGATTTGTTCATGGCCGCGCTCGGCAGCGTATTCCGCCGATATTTAAACGATCGAGCGCTTTCCCTCATCTCAGTGCTTTCCGGAATCTCATTAATCGTGTTTGGCGTTTATTTCGGAATTCGAGCACTGGCATTACTTTATCCGCTCGTATTCTAACGGACCGGTTTGGGGCTAAGCTTACGCTTTTCCCTCTCCATCGCACGGCTCTGACCTGATTTTTTCCACACGGAGCGCATGCATAATACGACCAATCCGATTAACAATATGAACCCGATACTGATCCACAGTCCCGGCCGACTCGTCGGGTGCAGGGCGGTTCCGCTGACGGCAGCCGCTATGAGTATCATTCCGATGTATCTTTTGACCTTGCCCCATCCCGTAAGCTCCATCAGCCGGCCTGCCGATATCAGGATAAAAAACCAGTTGTACAACAGCATAAGGCCTGCCGCAGTTGTCAGATACTCGTAAATCTTGCCGGGCATGAGCAGAGACAGCACGATGGACACAATCAACCCGGCGGCGGTTAGGGAAAGGGAGAAGATGGGCGTATCCCGCTTAAACATTTTTTTGGAAAAGAACTTGGGCGCATCCTTATCCTCGGATAATGTGACCAGCATGGTAGTTACGGCATACAGCGACGCAACCATTGTCGAGAATCCGGCAATGATTAAGACCGCATTGAATAGATGGGGAATAAAAGGCAGCTGATACGAGCTAAGCGCCACAACGAAGGGGCTTTTCGTCGTAGAGAATCGATTCCAGGCTACCATCATCACGGCCATCCCAATAGACAGTACATATACGATGGACAGCAGGAGAATCATCACCTTGCCCGATTTCGGCGCTTCCTTTGGATTCTTCAAGCGGACGGCCATGACTCCCATGACTTCAATTCCGCCGAAAGCATAAAACGCAAAGATCAAGGACGACCACACGCCTTTTCCACCCGTCGGAAATAAGGCATTCATGCTGCCGGGAACTTGAGGCTTTGTCCCGCCTTTCAACCATCCCATCCATGCGGCGGCGGCAATGACAAGAAACATGACGATGGCAGCGATCTTAATGACAGCCAGCACATTCTCCAGGCGGTCGAAGCCCTTGGTGCCGATCCATATGACAAAAAGCCCCAGTACGGCATAACCTGATGCGAATATCCACATCGGAACGCCAGGAAACCAAAAGCGGGAGAATATCGCCAGTGCCGTCATCTGGCTTCCCATAATCAACACTTCGGAGCACCAGTACATCCACCCTGTTGAGAAGCCTGCCCACCGGCCGTAGGCTTTTTTGGCATAGGTTCGGAACGAGCCTTTTTGCGGATCCTCCGCCGTCATTCGCGCCAACACATCAAACACGAAGTAGGTGGCCGTCGCCGCCAATATAATAGAAAGAAGAAAAGCCGGGCCGCCCAGCCGGATACCCAGCGCGGATCCGAGAAAATACCCCGTGCCGATCGTTGATGCAACCCCCAGCAGCGATAGCTGCCACCACCTCAGATTTCCCTTTACTTTCCCTGCCTCCGTCTTCGCTCCTCTGTTCACGGTTATGTCCTCCGGATAATGTGATGTGTTCGTTCAAAACTTTCCTTATTATGAAGGGATTCTCCGTGATTTATGTACCGTGCCGCCCAGCCTAAAAATGTCTTTACAGTTCATGAAGAGAAGTCAAGCAAGGGGCTTATGCAGCCCGGGGCTGGATGTTCTCGCATATTTTGGCTGTTCCCCGAGAAGTATAAACGGAAGAAAGCAGAATTGGGGGGGCCATATATGTCATCAGCTCGCGGTATACCGACGAACCAGGCGTTTATGATTATGATGCTCACGGCAGGTTTGACCAATCATGTCATGATCATCCCTGTGCTTCTGGAGAAGTCCGGACGGGATGCCTGGATCACCATTCTGGTGTCGGCCGTGTTATTCATGCCCTGGGTTCTGCTTGTTTATGGAATCATCAAAAAAGTCGGCAGCCGTTCGATCAAGCAAGCATTGGACGAAAGCAGCGGCAAGTCGGCTCGCATGCTTGCGATGGGCATGTCCGGTTTGTATTTCTTCGCTTTCGCCTTCTATACCTTGAAGGAAGTCATCGATTGGACGAAATCGACCTACATGGTCCAAACCCCTGTCATCGCGACCGCATTCGTGCTCATGATGCTGTGCCTTATCAGCATTAACCACGGGATCAGAACCATCGGCGTTTCAGCCGGTATCTTGCTGCCTTGCGTCGTCTTGCTGGGCATATTCGTGTCCGTGTCCAACCTGAAGGTGAAAAATTACAGTTTCTTGCTGCCTGTCCTGGAGGAAGGCTTCATGCCGGTGCTCAGTGGAATCCCGACCATGTTCGGTGGGCTGTCCCAATTTATCCTGATCTTGTTTCTGCGGCCTCACCTGCAGAAAAAGCCCGGCTTCCTTACAATCCTGCTCATCCATCTGGTTCTCATCTTCCTCACGTTTGGACCCACGATCGGCGGCATTGCCGAATTTGGTCCGGAAGAAATGAAGTTTCAGCGATATCCTGCCTATGAACAATGGCGCCTCGTCAAGCTGGGCAAATTCGTGGAGCACGTCGATTTTTTATCCATTTTCCAATGGCTTAGCGGAGCTTATATTTCCATTTCCATTTCGATTTTTTTGCTCTGCGAAACCCTTCTTCCCAAGTCCAGGCAGAGCGTTGGCGTATTAGCCGTCTCCACGCTGCTCGTCATTCTGTGCGCTTCGCCGATCAGCAATTTGAAAATGTATTATGCCATGGCCGACTATTTCTTGCCCGCATCCGCCGTTTATATCACCATCCTAAGCCTCCTGTTGTTCTTCCTGATCCGTAAACCCCAGCAGCAGGAGCCGCAGGACGCCAGTACCACGAAAGGAGAAACACCGCAATGAACATAACCGAACAGCAGCTTCGCGATCGTTATGCCGATTCCGATGACGTCCATATAACGTCCTATCCGGGAATGGATGCCGAGCCGTGGGCGATTATGGTTTACAGCCCGATGATGTGCGATTCGAAAGTGTTGTCCGAGGTCTTTTTGCCTGTCATCAGCAAGGAATGGAATACTTCCGTTTCTCAAAAGCATTCGTTTGACCCGACCAGCCTTGAATATTATCTTACGCTGGATATTGCCGATGCCGAAATGGAGTCCGTCGATGACATTGTTTATTCCGGCTACATTGCTATGTACTTCCCCAAGGACGATAAATTGTATTCGTACAGCGCCGGCAAAACCATCGGCCGAACGCCGGAAGAAAGCGCCACGGAAACCTCGGTCAAAGGACCTCGCGACGGGTTTGTCGAGGAATTGGATATCAATGTATCGCTTATTCGCAAACGGCTGAAGTCACCGGGACTTGTCTATTCCTCCTTTAAGCTGGGCGATAAAAGCAAAACCACCGTCGGCATCATGTATTTAAAGGACAAGGTCATTCCGGAGACGGTCACGGCCATCGTGGACAAGCTAACCCATTACACCGGGGATCCTCCCGTAGGGATCGGTGAGCTTGCGGAGCATCTGACTCCGTACAGGTTCAGCGTGCTCCCCATGTTTGACTACACCGGGCGGACGGATCTGGCATACGACTCTCTGACCCGCGGCCGTTTGGTCATTATTATGCAGGGAAGTCCCGTCTTATTGATTGCGCCTGCGAGCTTCATGCAGCTGCTGTTCGCTGCTGAAGACCCTCAAATGCCGTTCTATTTCGTTATGCCTTGGCGAATTCTAAGAATGGTCGGGTTCCTGATTTCCATTTTCCTTCCCGGCTTCTATATAACGCTATTAGCCTTTCACCAGGATCAAATCCCTTTTCCGCTGCTGGCGACGGTTGCGAATACCAGGCTCGGCCTTCCGATCCCGACCGGGTTTGAGATGCTGATCATCCTGTTTCTGCTTAGTCTGCTGAGAGAGGCCGGCATGCAGATGCCTTCACCGATCGCGTCAACCATTACGGTGGTTTCCGGTATCATTATCGGAGATGCGGCCATTCGGGGCGGTTTCTTCTCGCCGACAATGACTGTCGTCGCTGCGCTCTCCTTTGTTGCGGGATCTACCCATTCCAATCAGGATTTTGTTGTCAGTCAGACGATCTTCCGCTTCTTTGTCCTTGCCCTATCCTCAATGTTCGGGTTATTCGGTTTCTTCATATCGGTCTTCTTGATCGTACAATATGCAGCAAACCATAATCCTTTCGGACAGCCGTACCTTGCTCCCTTCTCCCCCTTCTCCAAATCCAAAATCTTGGGCAATCTCATGCGGTTTCCGGGAAAACGTAAAAAGGGCGGCGCGTTATGAAGCGGGTATGGATACTCGTATGCCTGACGTCTCTGCTGCTCACAGGCTGCTGGGACAACAAAGAAGTGCAGGATATCAACTATATCACGGCGCTTGGCGTCGATTACAAGGACGAGAAATATATCATCTATGTGCAGATGCTTGACTTCGCGACGATTGCCAAACAAGAATCCGGCAAACAAACGGAGCAAGCTCCCATTTGGATTGGCCGGGGAACCGGCAGCACGTTGACTGAAGCCCTCATTGATCTGTACACCTCGAGTCAGCAGCGGGTCTCCTGGGGTCATGTGACGGCTTTGGTGCTTACGGAAGCGGTGTTAAAACCTGAGCAGTTGTCCCAAGTGTTCGACTTGACCAACCGTTCGCAGGAAATCCGGTATACGAAATGGGTTTACGGCACCAAGGATAAGATGGAGGATCTCTTTACGGTATCCCCGTTCTTTCAGCTCTCCCCCCTGCATTCGCTGCTTCATGAACCCAGGGAAAGCTATGTCCAATTCTCGTTTATACGCCCGATCCAATTCGTGAACTTTATTCGTCTCTACCGGGAAAAAGCAGCCACCGTGATGCTGCCCTCCCTTCATATTTCGACGCAGAACTGGTCGGAAAATCTGAAGCAGCATCCGATTCTGGAAGTCAACGGCGGCTTTCTGATCAAGAACAAGGAATTGATGGGCTGGCTCCCTCGATCCGATCTGCTGGGGACCCGCTGGTTAGCATCGAATAATACTCACGCTGCCGTCGTCGTTCAGGCGAACGGTGAAGCAGTCGGGAGCATACGGCTCGAGAAGCCCCAATCCACCATTGAAGTGATCCGCAAGCCAGATGATGCGTCTTATCGGATCAAGCTGAATGTCATAGGGACAGTGCAGAATGTATACAAGCAGGTAGGGATTAAAGAAATGAAGCGATCAACGGAAGATACCCTGCGTAAGGAATTGCAGAACACCTTCCGCAAAGCAGCATTGATTCACGCGGATCCCTATGAGCTATGCCTCCAATTGTACCGAGTCGATCCGATACTTTGGAAGAAATTAGCGGAAGAGAAAAAGGATATCTACGACGAAACGGCACTCGAGATTGATGTTGATGTCAACATCCGATACTGGGGACAGCGAAAAAGCCTGAACCGATAATGAACTTGAGCAAAAATGAGAAACCCTGTGCTTGGAAAAGCACAGGGTTTCTCTCGTTAGCAGCAGATGCTGCCACATTTACATCATCTTTTTGATTTCATCTTTAATGGATTCCGCCTGCGGTCCGAATACGACCTGAACCGCGCCTTGACCCAGACGCATAACACCGGATGCGCCTAATTTTTTCAACTCCGAATCTTTAACCGCCTTCTCGTCTTTAACCACGAGACGCAGGCGTGTGATGCAAGCATCGATGCTGGTAATATTATCCGCGCCGCCGATGTTTTGCAGAACCTTGGCCGCCTTGGACTCATTGGATACCGTGCCGGATGGAGCCGGGGCAGCTGTATCGCCATCGTCAGAAACCGTATCCTCTTCGTCATCCTCCTCGCGTCCAGGCGTTTTCAAGTTCAGCTTGACAATGAGGATTCTGAACAGCAGATAGTACACGACTCCGAAAGCCAAGCCTACCGGCAGGAGCAGCCACGCATTGGTAGACAGCTTCAGATTCACCAGGTAGTCGATCAGGCCCGCCGAGAACGAGAAGCCCAAATGTACATCCAGGACATACATGATCAATCCGGAAAGGCCTGTCAAAATCGCATGGACTACATACAATACCGGGGCAATGAACATAAATGCGAATTCAAGCGGTTCAGTGATACCGGTCAGGAACGAAGCCACTGCCGAACCGATAAAGATGGAGCCGACAAGCTTGCGTTTGGACGGCTTGGCGGTATGCATGAAGGCCAGCGCCGCAGCCGGCATCGCAAACATCATGATCGGGAAGAAACCGGACATGAACATACCCGCCGTCGGGTCTCCCGCAAAGAAACGCCACAGGTCGCCGTGAACGACTTCGCCCGCGGCATTCGTGTAATCGCCGATCTGGAACCAGGCGATGGAGTTTAATACGTGATGCAGACCCAGAGGGATCAGCAAGCGGTTGGCCGTACCGAAAATGAACGATCCGATGCCTCCAAGACCGACAACCCAGTTGCCGAAGGCGGAAATGCCATCCTGGATCGGGCTCCAAATCATGCCGATCAACACCGCGAGCACCATCGTGGAGGCTGCCGTGATAATCGGAACGAAGCGTTTACCCGCGAAGAAGCCCAACCAATCCGGCATTTTAATGTTGTGGAATTTGTTATACAGGTAAGCGGACCACAGGCCGACAAAGAACCCGCCAAGAACGCCCATATTCAGCTTCACGTCATCCGGTATGAACGGCATTTGCAGCGGCACCTGCGCCAGCACTCTTGTAAGCACCATATAACCGATAAGCGCGGAGAGACCCGCAACGGCGTCCCCTGCGAATCCGATCGCAACGCCGATCGCAAAAATAATCGGCAGATTATCCAGAATGGCTAGCGCGCCGGATGTCATGAACGGAGTTACATATTGATTCAGAAAAGCTCCGAGAGCTCCCAAAGGTATATCTTTTTGATAGTCGATCAATCCAAGCCCCTGCAAGATACCTGCCGCAGGCAAAGTGGCCACCGGCAGCATAAGGGATTTACCCAGCTTTTGCAATTTAGCCAGCATGTCAATCATCCTTTCAACTTCAATAATTTAGCTTTCGCTGAAACCGTTTACATAATGCGTCGATATAATAACCATTTTCTTCCCATTCACTCCGGAACAGAAAAACCTCAGAAATCCTCCTCCTTGCGAGCCTCTTGTATTCCTCATTTTAAGGCGGCATGGATGCCATCATCATTTCTAAGCCAACAAAAAAAGCCAAGAAGAACGGCGACTATACATTAAATAGTCCGTTTCTCCTTGGCTCATGCCCATGTTTATGGTAACACGCCTTAAAACGTATTCATTTGATGTTGTTATCTTAATTCACGGCTTCCTGTTCTGTCAATAACCAAAATTTCAATCAATCGCCTATAGAATTGAATTATTTCATTTCAATGGTCAAAACAGGATTTTGGCCGGACACGACGTCACCGGTCTGACCGTCCACCTTGGAAGCCACTTCATCCGCATTGGTTACGATAATCGGGGTAATCGTCGGATAACCGGCGGCCTGGATCGCTGCCATGTCGAACTCGATGAGCGTCTGACCCGTCTTCACCTGATCACCGGCTTGAACATGGCTTGTAAAGCCTTCACCCTTCAAACCGACCGTGTTAATCCCGATATGGAACAAATACTGCAGACCGGTTGCTGGATCCTCCAGCATGACGGCATGCTTGGACTTGATGACATGCGCAACGGTCCCGTCAAAAGGCGCGATTAATTTGCCCTCGGAAGGCTCGATGGCGATGCCTTGGCCCATGTGTCCGGCAGCAAATGCCTCATCGGGCACTTGCGATAAAGGCACGGCTTTACCCGACAATGGGGCTGTGAGTTGAATGACGGTAGCTGTTTTTTTCTTTTTCCAACGATCAAACATATTAAGATTCCTCCCTGGGTTGATTCTTTTGCTGTAGTCGGCCTGTAAAGAGCCGGTATAAATGCATAGCTAGAAAGCAGACCTCCGATTCGGGCACTTTCTTGCCAAGTTCTTTCTCCATCATGCCTGCGAGACGTGTTGCCAACCCGTATTCCTGCGTGAACTTGGAGCGGATCTGTTCCGCGAACGGATTATCCACATGGATTTCCTGATTCAAGATGCGATCTACCGAGAACCTTAAATGCATGAGCAGACGAACATAATCCATGCTTCCCCGGTCAAAGACCACCTGCCGCTCCTCTTCAATATACCTCACCAGGCTTCCCACTACGTTCGATGCCTTGACCAGATGGCCAACGGGTACATGACTTACGGCCGAATACACATGGTAGGTCAAGAAGCCAATCTCATCCTCAGGAACCTCTATATCGAAGGTCTTGCCGATCAATTCCGCTGCCTTGGCTGCAATATCATATTCTTTTGGGAAGCTGATGCGGGTTTCTTCAAGGAAAGGATTAATAATATCCATGCCTTTGCGGATTCTGTAAATCGTAAACTGGATATGGCTTGGAAGCGCCAAGTATACCTTATCATTTAATGTGCCCGGAAATTCCTGTCCGATGAGATTCAGTATCTGATCCGTAATCTCCATCACCTGCGGATCAAATTCTTCCAGCAGATGGTGAGCTTGGCTCCACTGTTCCCGATCCTCCAGCCTGAACAGCTTTTCAATCCGCTTATCGTCCGAAGCGATCGTGCCGCCTATTTTTGCGCCGAAGCCGATGCCTTTACCTAAGATAACGTATTCCGATTCTTTTTTACCGCCAATAACCATCACGACATTGTTACCAATAACACGAACGACTGTAAACAACTCGATCCCGCTCATTAACTTCCCCCTTTCCTTTAAGTTTAAACAGTGTTCCGCCATAGGATTCATATACGAAGAAATACTCCCACCGCATGAACATTGAAAAAGCCAAGAAAAGACCCCCTATAAAAAGATGTCTCTTCTTGGCTCATGCCCTGTTTTAGGTAACACGCCGTTTTATGTTTCAGCTATGATTCCATCATAAAACAACCCGCTTGCATTCGTCAACTTACGACATGCTCATGTAAGAACCAGCGCATACGCGCCGTCATTCCCGGATTTTGACCTGCTCCCTTATTACCCTATCCATTTCTGAAGCATATGGATGACCTCGCGGATTTGGAGCGGCTTGTGAAGGTATCCGTTCGCACCGTCTCCAAGAAATTGATCCGAATCCCTCATCGCATTCGAGCTCATGACGATCAGAGGCAGATCGCTCCACTCCGGGTTCTCCCGAATCCGCTTCATCGTTTCGACGCCGTCCATTTCAGGCATGACCGTATCCAGCAATACCGCATCGATGGATGGATGCTTGCTTAACAGCTCCAAGCACTCGAAGCCGTTCTGGGCTGTATGCACGGTCAGCTGGAGTTTCTCCAGCGCATTGGTCAATGCGTACACATTCCGTATATCATCGTCGACAATCAATACGGTCTTGTTCTCCAACCGGCTAAGCTCCTCCTGTTCGTACTCTTCCATCCGGATATCGCTCAAGTTGTTGTCGCTTGCGGTGGCAGCTACTTCGGGCAGCATAAACAGGCTGTCGGCTTCACCGCCCTCCGTTACGAGCGGCAAATATAAGATAAAGGTGCTGCCGATCCCTTCCTCGCTCTCCACGGTTATATACCCGCCAAGCAATTTGGCTAAATGCAGCGATATCGATAAGCCGAGACCCGTGCCTCCGAATTTTCTCGCCGTGGTTTCTTCACCTTGCTGGAATGCTTCGAAGATCGGCTGTAGGTGCTCTGCCGCAATCCCGATGCCGGTATCCTCAACGGAAAACGCAATGACATCGCCGCTGATAATGAAATCCGAAGTGACAATCGAATTCATTTTCTTTACCCGCAGCTTCACGCTGCCGCTCTCCGTAAACTTAATCGCATTGGAGAGCAGGTTGCGCAGAATTTGATGAAGGCGCATCCCATCGCTGTACATCATGTCGGGGAGGTCATCCGCCATCTCGATATCAAATTCCAGATTTTTGGATTCCGCGCTTTTGGAGAAGTATCCTTGCATCAGCTCCGGCAGCTCCGTCAAGTTCACCAAGTCCATTTCGATCTGCATCTTACCTGCCTCGACCTTGGACAGATCCAGGATGTCATTGATCAAATTCAACAATTCACTGCCGGAATTATGAATGACGGTAGCATAATGCTGCTCTTCCTCCGTCAGGTTCCCCTGCTTATTCTCAGCTAAAATCTGGGAGAGGATGAGCATGCTGTTCAGCGGCGTCCGCAGCTCATGGGACATATTGGCCAGGAACTGCGATTTATATTTGGAGCTCTTCTCCAGCTCTTTCGCGTATTTTTCCAATTCGCTGGCTGCAATCAGAGCTGCTTCCTTTTGAGCTCCCAACCGTTCATTCAGCAAATGCATTTCCACGGAGTGGGTCTGAAGCTCCTCGGTCTGAGCTTGCAGCTCTTCGGTTTGGCTCTGCAGCTCCTCATTCAGCGTTTGGGATTCATGGTACAGCTGCTGGATCTCCATTTTGCTTTGAATCGAATTCAAGGTCACTCCAAGCTGGAAATTCAACTGTTCGATGAGCTGAATCTCCAGCTCATCGAAGGGTTGGAATTTGGCCAACTCGATCACGCCGAGAACTTGTCCCTCGAACATCACGGGTGCCAGCAGCAGCGTGGAAGGCTCGGCATCGCCGAGTCCCGATTCGATCCGCACATAGTTGGGCGGTATATCGTCCAGTATGATCATACGCTGCTCCAGCATGCACTGCCCCACCAAACCTTCGCCCGGCAGGAAACGATCCCGGACCTTGTTCCAAGGCTCGCCGTCCGGGTCGGCAAAAGCAGCAGCCTTAACCAGTTCCGATCCTGACCGGGTAATAAACACCGCCCCATACGGAAGCTTCATGATCAAAGCCAGCTTATGAATGAAGAATTGCACGGCCGTCTCCACGCGATCGGACGATTGAAGAATCGTCGACATGACCGAGACATGATCCTTGGCCCAGTTCTGCCTGCCAACCTGTGCGAGCAGTTCGTTGGTTGTATCGGCCAACTGGCGGACCTCGTCATTGGAATGCACATGGATGCGTTGGGATATATTCCCTCCATTGACAATATCGGAGATGACGTTGGTCACTTGGTTGATCGGCTTTACGATGCTTTTCGAAATGACCCAAGCCGCACATATGGTGATCAGTGCCGCACCGGCCCATAACAGATACATCGTGTTCAATAAACGGGCATTGCTTTCCTTCATTTCTTCGATTCTGCTCGTTGTCAGTTCCCGTTCCTTGCTTCGAAAAGAGAGGAACAGCTCATGAATCGAATTCATCGCTTGCTTTCCGGGATCGTTAATAAAGAAATGAAGAGCCTCTTCATCTTGTCCGAGCTGCATGAGTTGAACCGCAGGCTGTCCGGCGTTGGTAATCCACTCCTTGATATTCTCCTTAATATTTTCCAGATGATTGGCTTGCTCCGAGTTATCGCTCACAAGCTTGTACAGCTTGTTATAATTGATCTGCCAGGACGACAGCGCTTGGTTGAAGGGCTCCAGGTAGGTTTCATCGCCCGTGATGACGTACCCTCTCTGGCCGGTTTCCATCTCCAGCATATTCTTCTCGATTTCATGCGTGAGATTATGTACTTCGATATCATGTTTCTCTATAAAATCCGCCTCTTGCTGCAGGGAAGAGATACGGTCGGAAACAATCCAGAGAAAAGCTCCAAGACACATTAATATCAATAAATAGCCGATGACAATCTTGCTGCGGATGTTGAATTTCAGGTTGTTAGACAAACGGCTAACCTCCCTTATTTTCGATCTGTATAAGTCTGCTCATATTCTCATAGTAATTGTTATGAAAATGGTTTACAAGCAAAACCAGTTTTCATGTCATCAATGATTCTTTAGTCGTAGGCAGTCAGATTTATACACGTTTGGGCATATATTGTTAGGGGACGTGCTTGTACACTTTTGATATATTCCAGCTAAAAAAGGAGGACCGCTCATATGAGGATCGTAACAGCGTTTGCGGAGACACTGCGTTGACAAGGCATGTATATCATTCCAGGAAACAGGCTGAACGTACTGCCGGTCGAGGAGCAGCGAACGTGTCGTCCCTGGAGCTGCCCCTTCTACAGGGCATGTTCATGTCGGAAATCCATCTCGGCCGCGGTGAGGGCCTCTCGCCTCACGGCCATCCGGATACCGATGAATTGTGTTACATCATTCAAGGAGACATCAGTTATTCCCTGGTGGATCCGGAAAGTCACCGAAATCTCGTGTTTCAAGCCGTACCCGGTCAGGTGGTGCATGCCCCGATCGGTTGGTGCCACTGGATTACATCGCTATCCCACGGGACGATCCTGCTCTTGATCTATCGAACCGGGCATCCGCACCAAATCGACCTTGCACCTTTATGGCCTTTTTCGCTTTACGAAAAAGATGCCTTTGAAGGCGACGACCCGAACAAGCAGCTTTCCACGAAGACACTCCTTACGCCCATCCCGCTTCAAGACAGGATCGAGAGCGAGACTTCGGAAAAGCCCATTCCGGGGCCGCCGTGGCTCAAAACCGGGCAACCTAACAACAAAACCACACGCAGCCGGTGATCGGCCACGTGTGGTTCTTGTTGCTGGGACACTTCTTATGTAATGATATCGCTCGCATCGTATGGCATTAATCAATATAGAATCTTTGTTCAGGGCGGATCTGCTTCTTCAGAAGCCTCAAGTCGGCTTCCAGCTTCGCCACCGTCTCTTCGATCTCTTCGGGATTCAGTGCCGGACGCTCAGCTTCCGGCTTAACGCCAGCCCTCAGATCGCGAATGGTGATCTGCTGCTCCTGCCATTTGTCCATCAGATCGGAGATGGTGGCATAGAACCGCTCATAATCTTGGATCACTTCGTCCAGAAAGGAATCCACTTCCTCCTGATCGTAACCCCGCAGTTTATTCGAAAAATTCTTTTCATGGATAGACAAAGCGTCCAGTTGAATGCCTAGCTGCCGAAAAAGCTTTTTCTGTTTATCCAATCGGCGTTTCATGTGTTCATCCATAATGATTTACCTCCAAATATTGGTGCAGCCCTTCTTCTTAGCCTTCTCTCTATCATTGTTTATATCATATTAAGCACCGTGATTAAAACACTCCGGGGCTTTTTTGGAGAATGTTCCAAAAACGGCAGGCCGTCATTCCCATCCTTCATGTGATTGTTACCAATCCTTTTCGGGTATTGAATTTACATAAGAAGTTCTATTGTGCACATAACCCAGAGAGGAGCGACTATTCCTATGACCAGCATGACAAAACAACAATACAGTGAACTAAGACAACGGTTGCTCAGTGATAAAGAACGGTTGGAAAATCAATTGGTGTCCCGGGAAGACACCAACAAGGATCTTTCCCTGCGAGACTCCACGGGAGAGCTGAGCGCTGCCGACAACCATCCCGCTGACGTGGGCACCGAAGTTTTCGAACGCGGTCGGGACTTGGCCATTCAGGAGACGCTCGAGCGTGAATTGGAGCAGATTGATGCTGCCCTGCAGCGTATGGACCAAGGCGAATACGGAACCTGCGCCGAATGCGGACGGGAAATTCCGTATGAACGGCTGGAAGCTTTGCCTTATACGGCCTATTGCCTCGATCATACTCCGCGAAAAGACATCAACGACAACCGTCCGGTTGAAGAGGATGTCATGACCCCGCCCCCATCAGGCGCCGGCGTCAACCGCCAAGCAGCCGACGGTAAATTTGATGACGCCGGCGCCTGGGATGCCGTGGAAGATTACGGAACCTCCACATCGCCCGGCATGTCCATTAAACCAGGACAAGACGATTATAAGAAGAATGTATGAATTGATTTGGCAAATTAGAAGGGAAAGCTGGTACCTGATGCTTGGGTACCAGCTTTTTTTGCATAATCAAGATTCTTTATGGTTCCGAACATTGGAAGCAAAAAACTCGTATTCGTCGTACTCTTCCCCTCGCTTCTTTTTATAAGGGGTCAGCATGTTATCCAGCTCAACAAATAACTCGCGCGCTTCATCTTCGCTCATATACAAGGTGGTATTGGTCAACATGGACGTCGCTTCGCCATCCTGGCTCATATTTTTAAAGAAACGGTCTCGATTCTGGTCGAACAGCTCGGATAATAATTTGTTCGTTTCGGACCGAATCAATTCCTTGATGACCGGCTCGTCGGAATCCGCCCCTCGCTTGATCTTTACCGTACCGACAAAAGGCTCGTAATATTTAGCGATAATTCCGTTGATTTCTTTGGTGGATACGATCTTGACCAGGCCGATCCGCTCCAGCTTCTTCATATGATAATGAACCTTCGCAGGCACATCCCCGATCTTGTCCGCAACCTCCTTTACGGTTGCCGGACGATCCATCTTGTTTAATACATTCAAAATCTGGAGCCGATATGGATCTGAATATATTTTGATCTCTTCCAGTGTAGTCAATTCCTTCGTTTCCACACCGTACACCTCAGTTTCACGTTAATTTTTCACCTTCTCATTATAGGCCGAGAATGACGAAATTACAAAAACGACGACGGATTCAGATGGCACGGAAACTCTTCTTTCGAATCAGGAACAGCACGGGCACCAGCATGACGAATCCCATCAACGAGAAGAGCACGGGAGGGGATTGATGCTCTGCAACAAGTCCCGTTATCAGGCTTCCGACAGGAATTGCAGCCGTGCACAATACCGTCATCAGGGCGCCAATTCTGCCCAGCATATGCCGCGGCGTTACTTCCATCAGATACGTCGAGATCGGGGCATTCAGCATGGATACGGCAAAACCGGCAACGAACATGCAGACCGCCGCGGACTCCACGCGCCACGCCGGGAGATGCCCTGGAATCCCTAAAGCAAAATATCCGATCCCGAGCATGATCGATCCTGACATGATCAAGGTGCTCTTTTTGAAACTCTTGCCGTAGCGACCAATCCATAGCCCGCTGCAAATCATACCGATCAGAAGCGCCGTTCCCATTACGCTCAGACCTCCCGCACCGGCACCCAACGTCTCCTTGACGTAGACCGGCTGCAGCACGTTCAACGGTGCCAAGCAGAAATTATTGATCATCGCCAGAATCGTCGTAATGAGAAGCAGCGAATGCTGCTTCACAAACAGAAGCGCTTCTTTGATGTCGCCGAGCACCGTTCTTTCTTTCTCGGACACCGGTCCAGGGAATTCGGCCTGTTCGGCCGCTTCGGGATTCGGCATAAAGGCGATAATAACCGCGGCGATTAGAAACGTCACGGCATCGATCAGGATCGTTCCCGAAATTCCGATCAAGGCGATTAGGGCTCCGGCAATGGACAGACCGATTAATTCGGCGCTGCGGCTCACGGATGTAGAGAAAGAATTGCCCGCGAGCAGCTGTTCCTTGGGGAGCAGCCGGGGAACGATGGAGGTTTCGGCGGGTCTGGAGAAACATTCGAGCGTTGAATTCAGGAACGTGAAGACAAACAGATGCCAGACTTCAAGAGAACCGATCGCATACAAAAAGGCCGTCAGAGACACCACGATGCCGCGGCTGAGGTAGGTTAAGGCGAGGACTCTTTTCTTAGGCCAGCGGTCTACAAAGGTTCCCGTAAACAAACTGAAAAGCAATCCCGGCAGAAAGTTAAAAGCGAACAAGGTCCCCATTAACAGCTCTGAGCCTGTGAGCATATAAACCATCCAGCTGTAAGCGATGGAATCCAAGGAATCCCCTAATCGGGTAATGGCTTGAGCAGATAAATAAATCAGGTACGGGCGGATTTTCAACAGTTGGCCAAAGCCTTGTTTTTCCAAAACGGCGGCATTTTGCATGTTTCTTTCTCCTCTTCGTTATGAAATGGTTTCATTAAACTTTTTTGTTCGTTAAAATTATAATTACGTTAAATATTTTTTAACGTTAAGTTTATTTTAATGATTTTGAAGAGGAATGCAATAGGCAAAAAAAATAAATCGCCATGTTGGCGATTTAAGGTCTAACGTTTATATTTGATAGCGCAGCTTTATTTAATTTCCACCCGTGAAGATGATCTCGCTGCTTGAAGGCATGCTTCGATGGCTCTGATATTGCTGATGGCATCTTCCGGACCGTATGGCAATGGCGCGCCATCCATCACGGCAGCAGCCATGGCGTCCGCTTGCAGGGCAAAATGGTTGTATATCCCCACTTTTTCCTCGCGGGTTCCCTTGGCCGTATGAACGAATATCTGGGCCATATCCTCCATTCTCTCCCAGCCGAAGGCGGAGGGCAGCTCAATCCTGCCGTCGGTTCCCGCAATCTCTAACGAGCATCTGGAGTAGGTCCACATGCCACAGTCGAATGTCAGGCCCAGTCCATTGTCAAATTCCATTATTCCATGTACCATCATGTCCACGCCGTCATGCTCCTCGGAGAAAAAAGCGTGGGCCGTCACGGCTTTAGGCTCCTGTCCGTATATCATTCTCGCCGCCGAGATGGGATAACATCCCACGTCGTAGATCGAACCTCCGCCCATATCCTTGCTGTAGCGGACATTGCTTTTATCCTCCGCATTGTTGAAGGTGAACGACCCGTGTATTCCGCGAAGCTGGCCGATTTCGCCGCTTTCGATGATTTCGCGTACACGCGCGTGCTTCGGATGGTAGCGGTACATGAAGGCTTCGGCGAACAGCACGTTGTGTGCTTTGGCTGCCTCAGCCATCTCACGGACATCCGTTTCCGTCAGGGCCGCCGGTTTCTCGCACAGAACATGCTTTCCGGCCTCAGCGGCTTTGATAGTCCAAGGTTTATGCAGGTGATTCGGCAACGGAATATACACCGCATCAATGTCAGGATCCGCCAGAAGCTCATCATAAGAACCATAGTATGTTTTAATATGGTATCGTTCCGCGAGCTCCCTGGCTTTATCGGCATTGCGGCTTGCTACGGCCCCAACCTCACAGCGTTCCGATTTCAATATGCCGGGTATCATTGAATTTCTTGCAATACGAGCGGTACTCATAATCCCAAAGCGCAGTTTCTTGCTCACGAGGTCATTCCTCCTTTGGCTGCATTCCGGATCTATTTTTAATAATTGTCGTTTACGGCTTTATGAAGGATCCCCAAGCATCGATCCAAATCGGTCTTAACCTGTTTTTTATAGAGTTTGGCCTTCTCGGCACCTTCGTCAGTAAAATGATAAAGTACGATTTCCTGGAAATCGACCCGCGGATCGTTTCCTTTAAGCTGTTTGGTACGGTATAGAACCCCCTCCTGCACCAATTCATGCAGAGCACGATAGATTTCGCTTTGCGGCGGCGAATATCCATGGCTCTTGAATTCCTGCCGTAGTTCTTCGAGCATCTGATATCCATATCCGCGCTGCTGCTCCACCATGGTAATAAGATATACTTTGATAAAAGCGCGCTGCGCGATCATAAATGCCATTCGGACGCCTCCTCCTTCACGAGCTACTTGTCCCATAATATACCTTATTATAACCCACAGTTTCCCAGTTTGCACAATAGGAAGCATCCTTCTCTTTTTAAACCAAGAAGGCGTGGATTGAAACGTTGGCAGGTGATGGTCGCATGGGAATGAGGCAGGGATGCCCATGCTTTTTCTGTTGTGAATTTTTCATATGTTGTAATTGTATAGTGTTTAGTTTTTCACCTGTTGTTGATTCGGTCGTTTGGTTCGTTTGGGTCTTAGGAACGATGGAGCGAGCCCATGAAAAAGCCCACCCTAAAGGGTGGGCTTCATTTTGTTTTCACATGCCGGTGGTTGTCCCGGCGGATGGATGCGATTTGCCGTATGGCCGAATAGAGCGAGGGTTCCGTGCACCCGCGATGCCGACGAGCCATTTTCCGAACGGCAGCTTTGCAAGCAGGCGAGTTGCGGCGTACGCTATCGCCACGCTGATGATCCATGAAGAAAGGATCCTCACCAGAGATGGCATGCCGATCAGCAGATACCCGTCGACTGCATAGCTTATCCGGAGCGTTAATAAATGCATCAGGTAAGCACCGTACGAATAGACGCCAATGGAGGTTAGGAGCGCATTCGTCCGCGCTCCGGCATGGCGGGTAATCCAGCCGGCCGTATCGTACATGACCATGATGGAGCTAATCAGGAAAAGCGCCATCATCGGCCGCAGCAGCGACAAGGAATAGAACGTGATCGCTCCATTCTCCGCTGAACGGATTTCATTCACGGCCTGCATGAGCATCCAGCCGAACGTAAATGCAAAGACCAGCCATATGGCCGGTCGGGCCTTCTTGAGCCATTTTATCCAATAGGCATGATATAAACCGGCTGCTGCCCCAAGCGCAAAATAGAAGAAATAATAAAGTGCATTCCGATCCGCATAGGTTGTGAACAGCTCGCTCCACACCGGTATGCTCAAACTTCCCATCAAGTGCCCGATATCATTGATAACTCCCGTCAAGCCCACGTACAGCAGCCCGGAAAGAACCAGTATCGTAAGCTGCGTCCGTACGCCGCATCGTTCCTTGATTCCTAGTATGGCGGATCTGAAGAGTGGATACAGCAAATAAAATTGGAACAGCATAATAATATACCAAAAATGCGAGCTGGCTTTTCCGGTTAACCATACTTCCCCAAGATATTTCCAGTCCCCGATCCATGCGGGATTAAACTTATGATTGATTAATAATGTGATCAGGGTCCATACGGCAAAAGGAACATAAATGTCGCCGAATCGTCTTTTGATGAACCTGCCGTATTGCAAACCGCCTTTATCATTATAAAACAACACCATGCCGGTAATAAAAATAAAGACGGGCACAGCGAATTTCGTCGCCATCAGAAGGAAGCCCATCATCAGGCCATCATTTGACGTCATCCCCGGCGCGACCGAATAATGCGCGATGGAATGCTGCAAAACCACAGCCAGGAAGGCCATTCCTCGGAGGCGCTCGATTTCCGGAATTCTTTGTTTGGACATACTGCTCCCCCTTCATCTGGCTTCATATGAATCAACCTCATTTTAAGGGACTTCTCCCGTGACGGGCTAATCCAATTATTTACTGGCCATGACGGCTGGCTCCATACCTGGCATTCACCCGTATGATTATGTATATAATGAAAAACTTCTATCGGCATGCATTCACGGAAGACTTGCCGCAGGTAGAGACCTCTTTTCTAACGAATATCTCGGAGGCACAAATGACGAAGGGTTACTTTCTGACCGCAAAAAAACCGGTTCCGAATCGGAACCGGTTCACGCTACTTACAGCAGCGTAGTTCCTCGCGGCGGCAGTGTGTCGTTCCGGTCTGGATCAACCGCACCGTATCGCCCCTCGTTTCTGTAATCGTAATCGCGGAATATATCGTAAATGCCGGTATTCTCTTGATCGGCGTCAACCATGACGAGAATCCGTCCCTGCTCGACATAGGACTCATATTCCTTCGCCTCATCTTCCGGGATGCCAAGGCCGATAAAGCCTCCGACCAGCCCGCCGGCTCCCGCACCGACTGCTGCGCCCGTAAGGGTCGCTGCTATCGGTCCGGCCGCAAGAATCGGGCCGATGCCGGGAATGGCGAGGGCTCCCAGCCCAGCCAGCAATCCTGCCGTGCCTCCAAGTATGCCGCCTGTTGCTGCACCCGCAGCTACTCCTTCGGGAGCCATCGTTCCCGTCTGCTCGGCTATCATGTCCGCCTCGCGTTTATCCTTCGCTATAATGGAAATGGCATCGTTCGGAATTCCGTGCCGCTGCAGCTGCTCTATAGCTTGAGCGGCCTCCTGTTCCGAACGAAATACCCCAACAACTTTCTTCTCCATGATAAACCCTCCTCATCGGTGGTCGTTCATATTTAACATTACCCGACGGGAGGGGAAATTAAACGTGGCGCTGCCTTGTTATGCCTTGGGTCTGGTCCGATTTGTTGCGATCGCCTCCAGCGGATCATCAGGCCAATAATGCTTAGGATATCTACCCTTTAGATCCTTTTTCACCTCGTAATACCCGTTTGCCCAAAAGCTCGACAGATCAGAGGTAACCTGGACCGGTCTCTGCGCAGGCGACAACAAATGTAAGGTCAGCGCAACGCGCCCGCCGGCAATGCGCGGCGTGTCCCGCATCCCGAACATCTCCTGCAGACGAACGGCCAGAAACGGCTGTTCAGGGTTGCTGTAGTTGATCGGGATCTGCGACCCGCTCGGCACCTTGATATGCGTCGGGGCTTCTTTTTGAAGCTGCTGCTTCTGCTCCCAGCTGAGCATATGTTCCAAGAGCGTTCCGGGTGCCAGTCGCCTGATATCATTACGATTCCTCAGCCCGTCCAAATAAGGAAGCAGCCACGCTTCCGCGCGATCCAGCAATCCTTCGTCCGATACATCCGGCCAATCCCCTTCGGCTTCGTGCCGGAACATAAAGGCCATCCGTTCTCTCAGCTGCACGGCCGCCTTGCTCCACTGAAATAAGCCAAGGCCCTCCTGCCTGATCCCTTGCAGCAAGGCGCGCGCTATTTCCTCCCCTGTCGGATTGGGATAGGCTTGTTCCTTGATAACGATGGCTCCCAGCATCAGCTTCTGCCTGGCCCTGATGCTGCCGGAAGCTGTATCCCATGCGACTTCTTTCTGCTGTTCCATCTCGTCAAGATAATACTGCTCAAGCCAGGCTTCGTCCATTTCGGAAGCTAGCTGGATATTCCCGTCTGCACCTTGATCGTCTACGGATGCGGCCACAATGTACCTGGCACGGCTCATAGGCTGAACCGCAGCCAACTTCACGCCCCTGCCGCTGCGCATGAGAAACCCGCTGCCTCCCCTGTTCTTCGCGATCCGATCCGGATAGGCAAACGACAGCAGCAGGCCGCAGAGGTTCAGGTCACCGTCAGCTGCATATTCGATATTCAGCTGGGCGTGGAGCTTCCGAATCTCTTGTTTCATCCGCTGCAGCACGGCTTCGTTCACCGTGTCCTGCTGGGCGGATCGCTGTCCATGCTGTTCAAACAAGAGAAGCCGTTCCACGCGCGTACGCAAATCCTGGTCCCGAAGCGCTTCGCTTCGGCTCAGTATATCGCGCTCCTGAAGCAGAACGGCGATTCGGATGGCCAGCGAGGCCTCGCCGATTTCCTGTGCCTTAAGCAGCATGTGAGCCAGCCTCGGATGAACTCCAAGCAGCGCCATCTCACGGCCATGCCGGGTGATGCTGCCCGTATCATCCAGAGCCGAAAGCTGCTTCAATAACGCTTGACCTTGCGCATAGGCCAGCCGAGGCGGCGCGTCAAGCCAAGCGAGCTGCTCCGGATCACGCGCACCCCATACGGCCAATTCCAAGGCCAGCGGCGCAAGATCGGATTCGCGGATCGCCGGAATGGTACTCTCCGGCAGATGGCGGTGCTCTTCCTCACTCCACAAGCGATAGCACACGCCGGCCGAGACGCGGCCTGCCCTGCCCCTTCTCTGATCGGCAGACGCTCTGGACAGCCGTCTCGTGATCAATTGCGGCAGTCCCGTTCTCGGGGAGAATGCTTCTGTTCGCATATAACCGCTGTCCACGACGGTTTTGATCCCCTGAATGGTAATGCTGCTCTCCGCGATGCTTGTGGACAGAACAATTTTACGCCGTCCGTTCACATCTCGTTTTATGGCTTCATCCTGCTTCTCCGCCGGAAGGGCGCTGTATAATTCACGAATGACGACTTCTGGATTTAAGCCCGTTCTTAATAATTCATTCGCGGTCCGCCTGATTTCACGAGCACCTGGCAAAAATACGAGTATATCGCCTTCCTGTTCGGCGAGCGCGCGCGTAATGGCGATAGCGGCACCTTTATGTATCTCATCCAGAGGGAACGAGCGCAGATAGTGAGTCGTTACCGGAAAAGCACGCCCTTCGCTGACGATGACCGGTGCGTCTCCAAGAAGCTTCGCAACCGGCTCCGCCTCAAGGGTAGCGGACATGACCAGCAGCCTTAAATCTTCCCGCAGGACCGCTTGGGATTCCATCGCAAAAGCCAGTCCGGCATCGGCCTGCAAATTCCGCTCATGAAATTCGTCAAATATAATCATGCCGATGCCGGTCAATTCCGGATCAGCCTGCAGCATCCGCGTCAAAACGCCTTCCGTGACGACCTCGATCCGAGTGTCCCGTCCGATCTTGCTGTCCATCCGAACCCGGTACCCGATCGTTTCTCCTATCGCTTCTCCCAATGAGGCCGCCATAAATCCCGCCGCTGAGCGGGCCGCAATCCTTCTGGGCTCCAGCATGATGATCCGTTTGCCGGCAAGCCAAGGTTCATTCAGAAAAGCAAGCGGCACTTGCGTCGTCTTACCTGCACCCGGTTCAGCGATCAACACGGCATGAGTTCCTGTCGATAAAGCCTTTTTCAATTGTGGTAATACTCGGTGAATCGGTAGTTCAGTCATGGATATCTCTCCGTCATCCTATCGAATATCAATATAATCCCTTAATTATATTAAACAGCCGATTTACGTCAAGTAGGCCATTGGCTGGCGAGAATCGATGCATATGCGCTACAATATGAATATCATTCCTGTGAAACATCAAGATTCAATTAGTCGGAAGGTGAAATGTATGGAGCAGCAAGCCACATTTCGCGGCCGCTTTGCCCCTACGCCATCAGGCAAGATGCATATCGGCAATGCATTGACCGCTTTGCTTGGATGGCTGCAAATGAGGAGTATGAACGGTCAATATATACTCCGAATCGAAGATATCGATGTGCAGCGTTCCCGCCAAGAGCTCGCAGACGAGATCATGAGAGATCTGGAATGGCTCGGATTGGATTGGGATGAAGGCCCCGGCGTTGGCGGAGCCTGCGGGCCGTATCATCAGGCTGCTCGCCACGCATTGTACGAACGGGAAATCGCCAAACTGAAGGAATCGAATATGCTGTACCCCTGCTATTGCAGCCGGGCGGATATAACGGCGGCAGCCAGCGCACCGCATGGCATTGCATCGGAGGGCTTTCGCTATCCGGGAACCTGCCGAGAGCTGACCCGGGAGGAAGCTGCGCTGAAAGAGATTCATAAGAAACCTTCGCTGCGCATGAAGGTGCCGCACAGAATCGTTTCCTTTGTTGACGGCATTGCCGGGGTTCAGCGTTACCGACTATCCGACGGCGGAGATTTTGTCGTGAGGAGAGCCGACGATATCATTTCGTATCAACTCGCGGTGGTGGCGGATGATGCGCTAATGGGCATAACCCATGTGCTCCGAGGAGCTGATCTTCTGGACTCCACCCCTCGTCAGCTGCTATTGTATGAAGCGCTGTCCTATCAGCCGCCGCAGTTTGCGCACACACCGCTGATGGTGGATGCGGAGGGCAAACGGCTGGCCAAGCGAACCCGGGGGCTCAGCCTCTCCTTTCTACGCGGCCAGGGCATCGCGCCGGAACGCTTAACCGGCTGGCTGGCATGGACAGCCGGCCTCCTGGATCACCCGGAAGCAGCAACTCCTGCGGAATTGATCCCTGTTTTTGATTTATCGAAAGTTTCTTCATTCCCCATAAAAATTTCGGATCCTGTCAAAAACCGGCTGTTCGAGCTTTAACTTTAGCGAAAAACAATCAGCGCCAGCCCTTTCATTCTCGTGGCGAGAAGAAAGACTGGCGCTGTTCCGTTATTCCTTACCGGTTAATCGTTCCCTGACCTTGGACTCATACTGCGTAAACGCGCTGTTACCGCTTAACCCCCGCTGTTCCAGCAGCAACTGCAGCCTAAGGTGCTTTTCATTGAGCTTACGTTTGAGCTGCTCCTGCTCGCCCTCGTTTCGGGTAGCGCCGAGCAAATCATAGAGCTGGACGCATTCCTTCCGAAGCGTTACTTCTTCAGGAACGTAACCCGCGTTTTTCATGATGCGGTAGGACATCCTCAAATCTTCCGGGATGTGCGAAAGATCGTCGATCGGGAGTTTTTTGCCGGCAAGAGGCAGGTTATCGAATTCTCCGTTGCGGATCGCTTCCTCGATCTTCTGCTCAGCCAATCTGGAAAAGATGCTCATGTAAATCCAGCCTCCTCCTGTTCCTTCGTCCTCTCATCATAAATCAGCCCGCGGGATATTCCAAGTTCTAAATGTAGGGGATCACACGCAGGTCATCCGATCCCTTTCAACATTACAACAGCGATTCCGCTCCATCTATGAATATCTGTGCCCCTGTAATATGTCTCGACTGGTCGGAAGCGAGAAACGCCACCAAATCGGCGACCTCTTCCGGCGTCCCCGGCCCGTCTGCCAGCGGCTGACTTCCTTCCGGATATTCAACCGGTATCACGATTTCCTCCAGATCCCCTTGCTTCTTCGTGCTTTGGTCGATGTTGGTGGATATCGCGCCGGGACAAATCACATTGACTCTGATCTTGAATTGAGCCAGCTCCAGCGCAGCCATCTTCGCAAAAGCGACCTGTCCCGCTTTGGTTGTGCTATAGGCGCTCATGCCAAAGTTGGAGAAGGTTCGAGTGCCATTGACGGAGCTCGTAATGATGATGCTGCCCTGCCCCCTCTTCTTGAGATGCGGAATTGCATATTTGACCGTCAGGAACGTCCCGTTCAAATTTACGTTCAGCGTCTTGGCCCATTCCTCCAGCTTCATTTCATCGATCGGCGTCATGACGCCGTTGATCCCTGCATTGGCAAATACAATATCGACGCCGCCAAATATCTCCACCGTTTCAAGGACTGCCTTTTCCACCCTGTCGGGATCGGTTGTATCTACGTCGAATGCTCTGGCCGCCCCTTCGCGAATGGAGTTGATCTCCGATTCCGCTTGATGGGTCCGATCATCCAACAGATCGAATAAGGCCACATTCGCGCCTTCCTTCGCCAGCTGAATGGCAGCCGCCTTTCCGATGCCTGATCCGGCACCGGTAATGATCGCCGTTCTCCCATGAAAACGTCCGTGTCCTTCATTCATGTCCAACACGCTCCTTTTGTCGTTATCCGTTATGCGTTCATCTGTCACAAGATTACCCAAAAGGAGTTGTTTTATAATCATGATTTCTAATTTTTTGCAAGATCCGATTGGACTTACACGTCCGTTCGCGAAAAGATATAGGTTGAGAGCTGATATGAAGCGAAAACCACCAGGCAGGATATGCCGAGTCCATACCAAAGATAATCCGTTTGCAGGCCATCCGACCACAGCGTATTGATAGCCATCGTAATCGCGAACAACACCGCTACCAGCACCAGCTTCAGCGTTTGTCCGCCCTTGGGCCCCAGCCAATAATAGAGAGGATAGTAAACGGCAATAAACAGGATCAAGGAAATGCCGGACACAATATTTTGATAAAGAACAGCGCCTTCTCCATCCCCGCCTAACCAGATATAAGCGATTTGGACCAGGAAACCCGCCAATAACCCGATCAACATAAACAAGAGGGAAGAGACATACTTGCTCAACACAATGTCCCGGCGCGGTATCGGCAAACTCATGGAATATTTATGGAAAGGATGCAAATCGGTATTCGAAATGACGATGATCATCATCCCGGCCACCATATAACCTAGGATGCCGACGGCATTGCCAAACGAAAACAACGCCAGCCAGATCGCAAAGAGCCAAGCATATTTTCGGATGACCATCCAATCCTTATGAATGAGGGGAACGATATGACTCATGAACAGTGTCTCCTTTCGAAGTGTAATACATAATATCCTCCAGGGCAGGCCGCTCGTATAACACGCTGTCTCCGAACAGCTTGTGCGCGGATTCCCGGTTTGCCGAGAGAGCCTCGAACCCGTACGGCGTTTCCTTGAGGCCGGTAAACTGCTTGCGGACATCCGGATCCAACAGGTCGCTGCTGCCTTTGACAATGACATATTTGTCGATAATTTCATCCTTGCCTTCACTGAACACGATGCGACCCCGGTGAATAAAGGTGATGTAATCCGCTATTCGATCCAGATCATCCGTATTATGCGTTGAGAACAGGATCGTCCGGTTCTCATCCTGTATAAAATCGCTCAGCAATTGCAGCAGCTCTCTGCGAAATACCGGATCAAGACCCGCTGTCGGCTCATCTAAAATCAATATTCGCGGATCATGAGCCATGGCCATCGCAATGGAAAATTTCATTTTCATGCCTTTCGAGCAATCCTTTAGTTTCTTTCTGCCGGGAAGCTCGAACATCTGCATCAGCTGATCCATTCTGGTGCTGTTCCAGCGCTTATAAAAAGGGGACGTCATGCGGATAATTTGATTCAGCGTTAAATACTCATAAAAAATATTCTCGTCCGAAACAAAACCGATCTCTTCCTTATAACTTGCATCGTCCGAGCGAAGCCGCCGGCCATTCACGGCGATCTGGCCTGAATCCGGGACAACCATCCCCATGATGGAGCGGATAAGCGTGCTTTTGCCGGCTCCGTTGGGGCCGATCAATCCGGTAATGTATCCCTTAGGGATAAGAAGGGAAATGTCGTTCAGCGCAAACGATGTATATTTCTTGCTCAGATGGTTGATTTGCATTGCTGGTTGATCCTGATCCTGTATTCCGTCTACATTCTTCATTCGGATTCCTCCTTGTTTATTGTATGGATCATCTCGATCAATTCCTCGGCCTCTATAGGAATGCTTCGGCATTCCTCGAGAATATCCCTGATTTTATCTTCGATCAGGCGCAGGCGTTGCTCCCGAATCATATCCTGATTGCCTCCCGATACGAAGGAGCCTCTGCCTACCATCGACTCGATCAAGCCGACGGCTTCCAGCTCGCTGTATGCCCTCTTCGTCGTAATAACGCTGATTCCCAAGTCCTTGGCTAGCTGCCGGATAGAAGGAAGCGGCTCTCCCGGCTTCATCTCTCCGCGCATGATGCTCTGCCGGATCTGTCTTTCAATTTGCAAGTAAATCGGCTCGCCGCTGGAATGGGATAGAATAATCTGAATCATCGCAATAATATTTCACCGCCTTTTCTGTGCCTGATATTAGGGTTCAGTTATGTTGATGATGTGTATATAAAGTATTTATTGTATATATACAATATACACATTAAATAATACCGCGTCAATTCCGTTTATTTTCGAATCCAAGTAAAAAAAAGCCGGACCTCATGGGTCCGGCTCGCGATATAATCGGTCATTTCTGTACTACCATACGATCTCCAGAAAGGAAGCGTCATCTTCCAGACCGCCTGTATGGCGGGCATTCATTAATACTTGTACTTGCTCATCGGGAATCGGCTCCTTCATCGGGTCCAGATCCGTAAGCCCGTCGCTGTATAATTGAAGGCGATAACCGGTCTCCGGTTCCAGCTTGCACGTAAACACGTGAGGACTGCCTCCGATCGGTCCGGTGCGGGAAGACCAGCGTTCGGCCGTTCGGAAGCGGTCTCCGAATATTGAAGTAATCTCGTCCTGCTGACGCCATAATCGTACCCTGGAGTCTCCCTGCCAGGCAAGCCACAGCCTTCCTTTTCGACGAAAACCCGTTGACCGCTCGATGCGTCCGCATATGTACATGGCTTCGCTTCCCTTGCGCTGCTTCTCCTCCAGCACTTCACGCAGAAGCTTGGGGGTTTCGGAGCTCAGCGAATGCGTCCGCATTTCCCGATCTGCTTCATGCGTTAGTTCCTTCAGCTTGCGCTCCAGCGATGAGGACGTGGGCTCTTCAACCGTATCCAGCCAGTTCATCAAGCCCTGACCGAGCAGGCGCGAAGCCACATCGCCTCGGTAACTCAAGCCGACGCCGTCACACAATACAAAATGGCAGACCTCTTCATCCATTTTCAATGCAATGAAATCCTGACCCGTCTCGGAGAGCATGACGGATTCTGCCGCTCTGCCATACGCATAACGACATGTGAACAAATCCCTAATCTTCGTAAGCGGCTCTTCCCCGGTCTGCTTGCTCTCGTAATAAAACGACGCTGTTTGAGCCTTCCGCTTGCGAATCCCCAACGTTTCCATGCTTCTAGCGTATGATCGCTTCATGGCTGTGACCTCTTACCTTACCGGCGTGGCGGCTGACATCTGGAATCCGATGGACACCAGCTCGGAGCATGTGCCAGGGAGCATCATCAAGGCCCCCGGACTCAGCTGATAATCCGCCTCAACCAGCATTTCTCGATAGCTCTCGGGAAGAACGGAAGACATCATCTTGAGTTTGCGCGCGTGTTCATCCTCAAGCTGCGTATCAGCCAATATCCCCTTCCAGCGGCGTGGTTCGGAGATCGGCTGGTTCATCAGATGGTCGGAGATGAAAATATTCTCCACCAGTACGTTTCCGTCCGGAACGCTCATATTCATGATACGGCGGGCAATCGGTTCCGGATCCTCTCCCGTGGCCACGCCATCCGTCATATGGCATACGAGCGGCGCAGGGCAATCCTGCATGTTGGGAATCTCCGATTGCAGAATTTTCTCGGCCTGAAGAAACGCTTTGGCCGAATCGGAGAACCGCTTCGGCGTCAAATCCGGAAGCGAGCCGATCGCCGCAATTTCGTCAATGCCCTTGATCCCGTTTAACAAATCATATACGTCATCGCTGTATGCAAGAATGGCGATCCGGTACCTCGGCGTCAGCCGGTTCCCCTTGGTGGAACGAAACACCATTTGCCGAATGGCTAAGGATAACGCTTCGTAAACAACATCAATCCTTCTGCGATCCTCCATCAGCATATTCATGGACGCGCTGATATCAATCAGATATATAATGAGCGCTGGCGTGCGCTGTGATGCTTGAATGGTATAGTTCATCGTGAATAACATTCACCCCTGCAATTTGTCATGTTTACTTCTTTACAGTTTAGGTATCCAGTGGCTGTCGTCACTGATGAATTGCTGCAGATTGTTAAGGCGGCTGCTCATTTTGCCAACCGTTTTGTAATAGGATTTGTCCTTGTTATACAGCGCTATGAATTCACGCGCGGCATTCTTCGCGCGGTCCTTGTTGCCGGCAACCTGCGCATTATATGCCTTGTTATATAAGGCAACCAGTTCGACAACGTTTTGGGACCGCTGCTTCTGAAGCTGGGCGGCTTGCGCTTGCTGAGCAGCCCGCGCTTGGGCCTGTCGTTCCGCTTCCGCCTTGGCCGCTGCCTCTTCCTGAGCCTGCCTTTTCTTCTTCTCTTCCTGCTGGGCTAAATACGCCTCGTATTTTGCCTGATTATCATATTTCTCCTGCAGCGCCTGCTTCTTCTTTTTCTCCTCAAGCGATGCCAGATAAGCTTCATACTTCGCCTGCTTATCATACTTTGCCTGAAGCTCGGATTTCTCCTGCTCTTTGCGCACCAACTCGGCTTCCTCGGCCTTCTTCGCCTCTTCCGCCTTCAAGCGTTCCTCTTCGGCTTTTTTGGCCTCCGCTTCCTTCTTTGCAGCCTCCTCCTGCTGCTTCTGCGCTTCTTCCTCCTGCTTGCGCGCAGCCTCTTCTTTCTCCTGGGCCTGCTGCTCCGCTAAACGCTGGGCATCCATCTGGCGGTTCTCGGCCTTCTCAGCCAGAATCTGATTGACCGTAATCGCGGAACCCGCCAGGATCACGATGGCCGCAGCGGTGGAGAGCATGAATTTGCGGGATGACAACAAGGCTTTAATCCCTTTGTTGGATGATTCTTCAGCGGGGCGCAGCTGCTCCTCCAGTCCCTGTATGGCGGCGGCGAGCTCCACTTCAAGCGGACTGTCCTTCTTGACGAAGTGATACGCCGAACGGAATATTTCCAATGCTCCGGAAAGATTGCCTGCCTTCTCCAAGTCGCGCGCCTGATGAAACAAGCGTCCTACCACATTGTCGTTAACCTCTCGCGTGCCCGGCTCGATTCCAAGCGATGCCATGATGTCTGCAGGCACCTCCCGGGAACGCTCAGAGCCGGATTCATCCGAACTTTCTTCCTGGGCAGCCGCAGCGGCAGTGGCAGCCGGTGCTTCTTCCACCACTTCTTCCTCACTAACCGAGGATAAAGCGATGAGCCACTCGCCAAAGGTAGGGCAGCTGCTCAAATCCTGACTGTCCCAAGCTCTGCCGAACAGATCCGAGATCCGTGTGCCCCACCGCTGACCCAGCGATTTTTTAAGCAAAAAATAACGTTCGCACGGAGTCTGCATTTCATGCTGATCAAAATAGCTTTCGCCCCATGCCCGATTCACGATAGCCGGATCGCTCCACCCCAGCATCTCGGCAATGATGACGGCCCCTGCAAAACGATCGGCATACGCGCTCCATAACCCGCTGTGCACCGTTCGATGCGCCGCATATCCCGGCGAGCCGGCGAGCAAAACGTCGGGACGGTCCATTTTTGGACTGTACATCTGCTCGACATCGACAAGCTCCACGGCGGCAGCGCCTTCCGGCAGCTTCACTTCCGAAAAAAACGGAAGCATGACATTGGGCGCAGACAGATCGCAATGCGCCAATCCGCGCTGCTCCATGCTTGAGCCGATGGCTGCCAAAGCCTTGGCAAGCATCAGGCTTTCGGAACGTCCCAGATTACGCTGATCGCTTATAACGTCAAACCAAGTACATCCATGAATCCATGGCATGATGACCGCGTAGAGCAAATCCGGATATTCCGCTATCAAATCTCCGTTTCTTTCGGGAGTGAGCACCTCTCGACTGCTTACCTGCAAACCCGGTATCTCGCGATAATTCCCCATATGCTCGGATTGATAAACCATAGCCGGAATTCTGAACTTAGGAAAAAACACTTTTAGTGCTTTGGCTTCGTGCAGCTCCCCATTCACGGGAATCAGCTGATAGACGATCCCTTGCCTCCCTGCCTGGGCATAAGCTACGCCCGGTGCAGCCGGATGCTGCCCTACCGTATAAGCCGTTCCATTAACAACGATCCCATCGCCCGGGTTTGGCTGAAATGTCATGAACTTCACCCTCTCTTAACTCCATTACCTTGCTATATAACTCTATTAACCGATAGAACCGCGATTGATTCACGATTAACTACATTCTAAATATCCAAAATTGCAAGAAAACCGGGTTACCTACCACCCGGTTTATTTTGCCTATTAAACTATTATAATGCATCAGAAAGCAAAAGTCTCCGAATGATATTAACGGGATTCGTCAGCCATACGGAATTTCTGAGCGATCGCCTTCAGCTCATTGCTGATGCTGTCAAGCGTTTGTACGAAGGAGTTCATCAAGCGGCTTGCTTCCTGGAATTCCTGGAAGAAGCGCTGCTTCGTCATACCATCCCATTGACCTTCCATTCCGTTGATCGATTGCGTCAGGCTGTTAACGATTTGCTGACTTTGATCACCGCTCTGTTTAAATTGGTTCGCTACTTGCTCCACTTGTTCTGGCGTAATTAAAATACGTCCTGCCATTTATGTAACCTCCTTGAAATTCGTTTTCTGGTGACACTTGACATCTTAGCCCAGAAGACTCGGTTTATCAAAATGTCCTCAGACCTAATTTCGAGTTACCCTATACGTCCCAATTTGAAACATTTTCCATCCCGAATTTCCCGAATTCCCCAAATGGGATAGGGATTTAGTTGGCAATCCCAAACGAAGACGGATCGGTAAAGGTCCAGCTCTGCCCGGCTAATGCGGCCTGTTTAGCCGTTCCCCCGTTGTCTCCGCTGGACATGCCCACGGCTGCGGCTGCCGAACTCGGGTTCGATATAACCGTGCCGGAGTTACCATATTCCGGAAGTATGGACGAGCGCCCATCCATCCCGGAAGCGGCAAACAGAGCCGTCGGTGATACGGTGCTTACGATAGCATGCTCCAAAATCGTATGGTATTGATGATCCGTTTCTTGAAATTGATCGGCTTTGCTTTGAAGATGCTTGCCCAGCTGAGCAAGAAGAGCTCCCAGATGCTCTCCAAGACTCCGGGCAGACTGCCATTCATCAATAACCGCCGCTTTGAGAGACGTCTCCCAAACAAGGGATTCCATGGCTTGGTTGAGAGTTCTCGTTATCGCTAAATATTCATCGCCACTATGCTGCAGCTGACGGCTTAACGTCCGGAGAGACTCCGGCTCGACAGAAATACGCATTGGTCCTCACCTTTCATACAGGCTCTGTTACTGTTTCAGCCACATGAGTAACATATGACGAAACTGCTCTTTGGTCGCTGGCGCTGCGGTTAGCCAGTCCTGGTCTCCCTCCAGGCTCATACGCAGCAGCCAATTCATGGACTCGTTCACTATAAATGCTGCATTTTGACTTTCCCAGCTGATACCGTTCCAAATCGACAGCTGGAGTTCCCCCGAAGATACCTTGTTCTTCATGCATTTCGCCAAAGCGATTGAACCTTCCGCATCGTCCGTCAATCTGGCCAAACGATCGCCGATATCGTCGCAATTATGCTCGGTAACCGAGGTGTAGATATCGCCGAATTCCTTCCGGCTAAGCAACAGAGCCGGAATATCTCCCCAGTTTTGGTCGCTGAGGGCCAGATCCTGCACCAGTTGATCGCAGGTTTGTTCGATGGTACCGAGTTCGCTAAGCATGTAACACCGGTTGTCTTCATCGCTTCTGCATACTTGTATTACCCGTTCGTCAGTAACATGCAAATATCCTTCAAACGCCGAATCCTGATTTTCATATTTCAACCAGCACGCCCGTTCCGCAAGACCGGCAATAGCCACTCGTGAGAAGACTTCGGGTGGAATCGACAATTCCCCGCCTTCCTCTTGAATCAAATATTGCTTGCTTAGGAGCGATTGTTTGGTTTTCTCCCACTCAACCGCGATTTCTTCCGTTAAATATCCTACAAAAGGATCTTCAACACCAAGTAATCGGTCCGATCCGATAATTCCAGCCAAGAAGAAAAATTCCTTGTCATTCAGCGTGATCGTTTCTTGTTTGGAAGCATGAATTGTCAACATTATGAGCCACCTCCCCTCAAACTACAACATGCCATCGGTCGCGAATTTCTGTGACCCATCTTTGGGCGTTCCATTCCTCATCGAACGGAACTGCGCCTTTTATTCTGGAAAATTTACGTTTTACGTAGTACCCCTGTCCCGGCGGAAGTATTTTTAGTCCTCCAGGACTATTAGAAGATTCGGAAAAAGGAATCCGGAAGAACGATAAATCGTTGGAATCCAAGGTCCCGAATAAAAATCCGTTTTGAGCAGCCTTGATATCGGTAAACCAGTCGACGCCATACGTAGGGAAATCCGCCGGCACGCCGGCAATGACGACATGAACCCTGCGGTCCCTTCCCTGTCTGACGATGGCCGAGAGCTGGTCCTTCAAGGTGAAATCCGAAAGCTGCTTGCTGAGTACGTCGGCATCATCAATCATAAGCAGGATGGCCGGGTCCTCGCTCTCCTTCGACCGGGTCTGAACCCGCTCATAAAGGCTCGTAATGAGCGGCCCCAGATCCTCCTCGTTCTCCGCGTGGCCGCGGACATGCGGGAGATGGTTCATCCGGCTCAGGCCGCTGCTTCCATAGCGCGTATCCACCGTATAGATCTCCAGCTCATCCGGAGAAGTATGATATGCGAGCGATAGCATCCAGCTAAGAAGGAACGACGTCTTACCGCCTTCCATCGGACTGGCCACGATAAAATGAGGCCCATCCTCGAGATTGATCGCAAAAGGAGTCAGATCATCCGTAGCCACCCCGACGGGCACCTGATACTTCACCGTTGCGGCCGCTTCATAAGGCTTTTTCACCTTAAGCAGCTGATGGAGCGGAATCTTGTCCGGCAGCGATTCGATCCGCGGGGCTTCCTCGCCATGCCATGATTCATGGTGTACCCGAATCATGTCGCGAAGCGCTGCCGAACGGTCCCCCTCCTCCTGGCCGGAAGCCGGAAGTGCGGTCTGGAATTCAAGTGGAGGCACCTGGCCTTTGACCAGTCCTCTTCCTGGCGGAAGCTGGCTCGGGGCTCTCGTGGGACGACCCACCGCGTAATAATAGTCGGCCGGATCGGCAAGCTCGTACGATACCGCTTGCGAGATATTGCTCCGGACCTTCTCGAACATATCCGAAATCCGGTTCGCCGTGATGATAAACGTGATGCCCAGACTGCCGCCTTCCCGCAGCAGATATTCCAGCATATCATTCTCGTCCGGATAGGAATTCCTAAAGTTCAGATAACCGTCAATAACCACGACCAGCTGCGGAACCGTCACCGTGCTGCCACGTCGGTAGGAAGCAACGGTCTTCACGCCGGCCTCGGCGATCATGTCTTTGCGCACAGCGGCCGTTTTCGCAAGAAAACGGAACAGGCGCTTGATCCGATCATCTTCCTCTGCGGTCATGACTCCCCCGATATGCGGCAGTCCTGCAAAGTCCCGCATCATCCGGCCCATGTCCACGATATATCCATGCCAAAAGTCCGGGGTATATCGACTCGCCAAAGACATAAGCATCGTTTGAATAAAGGTTGTCTTTCCGAGCCCGGGCATCCCATATACGGCCCAGTGGCCTTGCTCCAGATTGAGCACCAGCGGCTTCTGGCATTGGTTAGGCAAATCGTCAACCATTCCGACATAAGACACGAGTGCCGAATCGCCGAACGTTACCGGCTGCTCGATGCCGGATTGCACTGACTCCAAATCCAGGCTCTCCGGAAGCGGTGGAAGCCAAGGCCCCTGCAGCCGCTCAATCCCTTGCGCCTTGGCCACTTCCGCTACATGGTCGATAAACACCTGCAGCTGTTTGGGCACTTCCAGATGCGCTCCCAGGGACGGAGTCGACGCAAGCAGCGGTTCCGTCTTCCCGTTGATCCGGACCTCGCGGATGGAGACAGCGCCAGGCGTATCCTTCTCTTCAACGTAAGGAGCGCCGCTCCAAGCAAATTGCATTTCTTCAAACACTTCATCGCTGCCCACCTGGAAGTAGCCTCGTCCGGGCTTGTTGATCCAGGCTGCATTCGGAATCTTCAGCATGTCGCGGCTGTCGCCTTCGCTTTGTACCCGAAGACAGATGCGGAAGCGCGAGTTACTCCAAATTTTATCGTCCACGACGCCGGCCGGCTTCTGCGTCGCCAAGATCAAATGGACACCCAGCGTTCGCCCGATTGCGGCGATGCTGATCAATTCATCCATAAATTCCGGCTGATCTTTCTTCAGCTGTGCAAATTCGTCAATGATAATGACGAGATGCGGGAGCGGCTCGCCATGGCGATTTCGCAGCAGCTTGTAATACTCGTCAATGTGCTGCAGGTTTCCCGCATCGTTCAATATTTTCTGGCGGCGGACCAATTCGGCTTTGAGCGACACCTTCGCCCGCTCGATCAGATTGTTGTCCAAATTCGTTATGGTGCCCACGACGTGCGGAAGGTTCACAAACGTATTGGACATGCCGCCGCCCTTATAGTCGATTAGCATGAATGCTAGATCATGAGGGTGAAACTCCGATGCCAGGGAAGCCACGATGGATTGGATAACCTCGCTTTTCCCGGAACCGGTCGTTCCCGCGATCAGGCCATGCGGACCATGACCTTGACGCTCTATTTTATCATGAAGATTCAAATTAATCTTCTTTCCGCCCGCTCGCACACCCATGGGAACGGGCAATGAATCCGGATATCGGTTCTGCTGCCAGCGTTTATAAACATCCAAATCGTTGATTTTCTGAATATCCATCATCTCGAATAGTGCCAAAACGCTAGGAATATCGGATGCAGAAGACCGCTTTAGCCGAATCGGCGCCATATACCGGGCCAATGCTTCGATCTGTTCCCTGCTGATATGATGGGATTGGAAGGATTGCTTGGAGACGGTGCCGTCCGGTTTCTTAATCGTGTACGCCGCCTGCTCCCGATCGACTTCGACGATAAGCTGGCAGTGCATCGGCAAGCTTTCTTTCCGGTCGGACAAGATGATGGTGACGGCGTCAGCCGCATCGGCATCTTCCATCAACAGAGGCAGCAGAGGTTCTTCCTCAATCAATTGGGCTGCGGATAGGATCACGACGTAAGCCGGCGTCTCAATCGATTTTTTTCCATGTTCGGAGCGATTGTTTTTACGCCGGTATAAATGGGTAAATATTTCATCAGCAAGCTGATGCGCATTGCTCCGTCGATCCGCAAGATAGCGGCTGGAACGGTCATCATCCCAGGTATGGGGCAGCCACCGCAGCCACTGCCATTCGCTCGCTTCCCTCTCCTCGTAGAAGGCGGCGATTTTCACTTCGTCAGGCGAGTGCCTGACGGCGGTTTGGGCCATCATGACGCGAAGCATGTTTAGTACGCGTTCTCTTCCGCCCACGATCCCGATGACCTTGGATTCGAATAACGGCAATGCAATAGAGGCATCGTCGACCGTCTGGAACTCGGATGACAGCAATTCGGCCGCTTCGATTAACGGGTCCTTATCATACCCGTCCGCACGGGGAGGCTTCACGTTAATGTGAAACGGAACCTCCCCCTTGCCCACGCAAATCTCCAAAAAGTCCTTATCTTCCGGGGAACGTTCCCACAAGCTGCTGCTCCGGTTCTTCACAACGTTATAACAGACGTCCGGATCCCCATGGATGTCAAACAGAATATGGACCTGATCCTCCTGCCGCTCCTTCAGTTCTTCCCGATGCAGATCAAGCTGAGCCCGGTACTTCTGATTGCGTTCGGCCAGGTTCTTCTGATAGGTCTTCTTGTTGCTTAAATACATGAAGAACGGCAGCGTGTAGGATGTCAGCATCATAAAGATGGAGAGCATCTGGAACATCATGTAATTGGGATTCCCCATCTTACCGCTTACGTTCATATAGACATAGAAACCGATCGTCGCCGCCGTCATAATAATCGGGATGATGATGGCAATCATCGAGAACGACGGTTTGCTTGGTTCGGACGGGGGTCTCAGAATTTCCAAGTCTTCATTCGGTAAAGCCGGTCTAATGCGCGGCGAACGTTGGTACAACACGTTCATATGTCACTTCCTCCTAATCCAAAGCATCTGAAATGTACAATTATGTATTTTGCTGTTTCAGTCAAAACCAATGGGTTACTTACCCAATGTCAGCTCTCTTGAAACAACGATCTTCTGCCATAGACAGGAGCTTCATCGGTGGTTGTCGAGAATGCCCGCTGCAAACGTACGTAGGACCCTTCCCTCAATCCCGCTTCAACCAGGTTAGAGTGGCCGCCTACCGTAAACCACAAGCCTTCCGGGAACTTCGCTTCTAATATATATTGAATTCCTTCACTCGAGGGTTCGCGAAAAAGACGTAATCCCAGCAGCTCGTTCAACCGTTCAATGGAGCATTCATCGGGTACGTCGATATCAAACCAATCATCTTCGTTTCGACCGCTGATCACGGTGAGTATCATCTGGTCAACCTGCCTTCCTCAAGATGGTAATCCTATGTTTATTCCATATTGAAAGCCCAATCACCTATTTCAATAGTTGCAAAAAATAGTTACATTATTGTAATAATATCATTCCACGGACAGTTCTGTCAATTTGTGTCATATTTCCTATTTCCTATTTCTGATGCGGATTTGTTGGTTCCGAGGAACTATTTATGTATTGATTATAGGGTAAATCCGGGTTTTCCGTCAGTAAAATCCCGTCGTTCACAAAAATGTCACGCTCATAAAAATGATGCTGATTAATTCTATGAATTTAAGGTTATTTTAAGATTGGCAATTTATAATGCAAATATCATGAAAAAACTTTCGTGAGGTGATTGATATGAAAACACTGATCATGTTCCAAAACAAGCCGGTTCCCGTTTATTTTACTACGGATAGCAAGCAGCCGGTTCAAAAGGTATTGAAACTGCTAACCAGCGCGCTTGACCATAAAATCCAAACCGGCAAAAAGGCGCTGCAAAAATGCCTCAACTCCCTCATCAGCATTGAAATCGAGGGATCCGAGGCAATTCTACACAGCAAAAGCGAAAACGACTCTCTTGCGCTATCTCTCTTTTAATATAAAAGAGGGGTAGCCCTTTTTTTGTTTGTCTCCATTATACCCCGTAATAACGATCCTCGGCTATCTGCGCCCGCTGAATTCGGATCTGGAACAATTTCACGAGATTTCTCCGCGTTGTGATCTCCTGGCAATTACTCAGCTTTTTTAATATAAACCGATCGATGGACATACTGTTCATCCCTCCATTCTTGTCTTGGAAAAACGACCCTATGTTCTGATAACTTCTATTAACCGTGCCTTTTCAAGATTAAACGAGACTTCCGCCGTTATACAAAGCTTCTCACGGTTCGACGATTTTTGATGCTGTACCCATTTTATGATCAGTACCTTGCATTATTCAGTACTAAATGATATCTTATTGTAGACCACTACTGAATATTAATTACTACCTCGTGATAACAGCATGATCATGGACTTACGAAAGGAGGTATCGCCGTATGAATGTCAGTATTCAATTCAAAAAGGGCGTTCTTGAACTCTGCGTGCTTGTGCTGATCCATCGCAAGGACCAATATGGCTACGAGCTGGCTCAAGCCGTCTCCCGGCATATCGAAGTAGCCGAAGGCGCCCTGTACCCTCTCCTTCGCAGGCTAGTTAATGAAGGCTACTGCACCACCTACCTCCAGGAATCGAGCGAGGGTCCCCCCCGTAAATATTATAAGCTGACGGACAGCGGAGTGATCTATATGCGATCTATGGTGAAGGAATGGCAAGCATTTGTAAGCAACGTGACCAATTTGATAGAGGAAGGGAATTTGTATGACTAAAAAACAGTTTATTTCGATTTTGGAATCTCGCCTTGCCGCGCTTCCTCCGGGGGAACGCCGGGAATTCATTCAGGATGTAGAGTCCCATTTTGTCATCGGCATGCAGAATGGGCGTTCCGAAGAGGAGATTGCCCGGGAACTTGGGGATCCTTTTGAAATGGCGAAGGAAGCGTTAGGCGACCGGTACGTGGATATGGAAATGCCTGCTCCCGCGGCGGTCAGAAGGCCGTCTGCCATAGGCAAATATGCGATAGGAACCGGTTTGTTCTTCTGTGCATTAGTGACCGTCCCGTTCCTTGCGGCATTATGGTCCGGTGGCGTCGCCATCGCTCTGGGAGCCCTGGCAACCTTGCTGAGCCCGGTGCTCGTTCTGCTCGATTACATCCTGAATGGAACGTTTTATCCGGCTAAATTATTCTTATCGATCTCCTTGATCGGAATCGGCATCTTCCTCGGTTATGCCACACGCTCGGCCATGGTCGGTTTGTTATCATTAACCTTGAGGTACTCCAGATGGAATACACGTTTGTTGAAGGGTCGTGACGCACTGTGAACAGAAAATGGTTGTTCAGCTTAGCAATCGCACTTATATTGGTAGGAATCATCGGCATGGCCGCAAACAAGTTTAAATTCGGGGAAGAGCTGGTCAGCTATCAGAACCGATGGGATCTGCAGGATGCCGTGAATTTGAAGAAATTAAAAATTACCAGCAGCATGAATATCAGCTTCGCTTTCGAGGATAGCGCCGATGCTAACGGGTATATCGCTTTTGACGGCAAGTTAAAGCCGGAGCATGTCGATATTCTTGAAGCTTTTGAGCCTGTAGGCCAAGAAATCGAATTAGATCTGAGTACTTCTGATTCTTTTCAGTTTATGAGCGTGAACTTTCATTCGCCGAAAGGGAGAATAACCATTGTCCTTCCTTCAAACACGAAACTCGAGGACCTCGATTTATCAACGTTCTCCAATAACATCCAGGTAAGCGGCGCTTCGTCCAAGTCGATTGCCATTTCCGTAAAGTCAGGCAACATCAACATGAACGGAATCGTAGCTGACCAGTTGAACGTAGAGAACATTTCGGGCAGTATTCGCGGCTCCGACATTCAGGCCTCCACTCAACTCGTCAATCATTCAGGAAACGTCGAATTGAAAGATATGGAAGGCCCCCTGGACATCGAGGTCACTTCCGGCAATGTAAACGTAGGATTGCTCGGCGTTTCGTCGGTGAATATCCTGTGCAGATCAGGCAACGTGAAAGTGCAGCCTGACCCTTCATTCCGCGGTTTCTATGACCTTAAGTCGCTCACCGGATCAATATCGGCGCCAGAGTCATTGAAGGAAACAACCGATACCATCCAAGTGGAAACCTACTCCGGCCATATCGATATCGTACACTAAGGCATTGTTGACAAACGATAGAAATGAAATATACTATAATTTATAAAGTAAACTATACAACAAGGAGAGTCTTCATACATGTCGAATGTACTATTCATCAAAGCAAACAACAGAGCGATCGAACAATCGGTCAGCGTAAAAATGTACCATGAGTTTCTGGAATCCTTCAAAGCAAGCCATCCGGAAGATCAAATCACGGAGCTTGACCTGTTCGCAGAGAATCTTCCATATTACGACGGAACAGCCATCAACGGTATGTTCAAAGCCGCCAAGGGTTTGGAAGCTACTCCTGAAGAGCAAGCGGCTGCTGCCAATGTCAGCAAATATCTTGACCAGTTCCTTGCCGCAGACAAAATCGTGCTGGCTTTCCCACTGTGGAACATGACCGTCCCTGCCGTTCTTCATACCTATATCGATTACCTGAACCAAGCAGGCAAAACGTTTAAATATACACCGCAAGGCGTGGTAGGTCTCGTGACCGGCAAAAAAGTCGTCATCCTGAATGCACGCGGCGGCAATTATTCCGAAGGTCCTATGGCTGCAGCAGAGATGGCTGTCAACTTCGTTATGGGCAATCTTCGTCAATGGGGCGTGCAGGATATCGAAACCCTCATCATCGAAGGCCACAACCAGTTCCCTGACGAAGCGGAAATGATCGTTCAGAACGGTCTTGAGCTTGTTAAAAAGGCCGCTGCCGGATTTTAATTGAACTTATACGTATTCACTCTTATAGCACTTCGAAAAAGCTGCCTTCACTGACCAAATCAGTGAAGGCAGCTTTTTTGCTTTCGTTTAAAGCGCATCCCACTGCGTCCATTCCTCGCGCGGGTTAAGAATATAGATTTCCTGATCCCGGCTCATATATCGATGATTGATAAATTCTCGCCGAATCGTCGCATAATCCTCGTGATAGCGCTTGATAAACGCATTGATGTCCTTTTCCGGATATTCCCTCCCCGCCTCTAGCTGCTCCACCAAAAATTCCAAGATGACCAGCTTCTTTTTATACTGTGCCGGGATGGACCGCAAGGATCCGTCCTTAGCAATAAAACTGCGAAGAACGGATGCTTTGTAGGCTTCTCGGGCAGTCTGTTCCATGATGGACTCCTCCTTTTTCGGCAAACAATTTAACGAATTTCTAATTTAATATCAATCTAATTAGATATTAATTAAATTACAATTGTTTGTCAATCTCTTTCTGCATCAGGCCCGCTGGGGCGGGAGTGCGATTCCCTGCATTCTGGATTTATCGCGATATTTGCTGTAGGATTATAATGCTGATAGATAGCGTAAGGTTAATACATAAGGAGGTTCATCATGCTCGACGTCTTAATTATCGGCGCAGGCCCATGCGGTCTAGCAGCTGCCATTGAGTGCGGCCGCCAGGGCCTCAGCTGCGAGATCATTGATAAACACAACGTAGTCCATTCCATTTATCTCTATCCGACCCATATGCAGTTTTTCAGTACGGCTGAAATGCTTGAAATCGGAGAAGTTCCGTTCGCCATATCGAATGACAAACCGTACCGGCACGAGGCGCTGGCCTATTATCGTCGGGTCGCCAAACATTTCAACCTGAATATCTCCCCATACGAAGAAGCCCTCACCATAACCAAGCAGCCTGACGGCAGCTTTCAGGTAAAGACGCGGCGCCGCGGCGGTGAAGAGACCCTTCGACAAGCCAAACACGTAGTCATTGCTACGGGTTATTTTGATCATCCGAATTATATTGGCATTCCTGGTGAAGACTTGGAGAAAGTAACCCATTATTTCAGGGAAGCCCATCCTTATGCCGGCATGAAAACAGCGATCATCGGCGGCAGCAATTCCGCGGTGGATGCAGCCATGGAGCTGATCCGTGTCGGGGCCGAGGTTACGATGGTCTACCGGGGCGAGGAAGTCTCGCAGAACATTAAACCTTGGGTTCGGCCCCTGTTCGACAGCATGGTTCAAAAAGGGCATATCCAGCTTCATCTCAACTCCCGCGTCGTTCAAATCGCGGAGTCTTCCATTACCGTCCTTTCGAATCAGGGACAAGAATCGATCATCGAAAACGACTTTGTATTGGCATTGACCGGGTTCCGTCCCGATCGCAAACTGCTCGCCTCTTCCGGCGTCCAGCTTGATGAAGATATGGAGAAACCTCTCTATAATCCGGATACGATGGAGACCAATGTTCCGGGACTGTACGTCGCCGGCGTAATTGCGTCCGGCCGTAATGCCAATGAGGTGTTCATTGAAACCGGCAGGCTGCACGGCCGATTGATCGCGGAGCATCTGGGCACAAAGGTGTAACCAACGTCTTTCAGCGTATATTCCCGGAAGACAACCCGCTTGTAATTGATGTTTTTTACGATATCAGGAAGGCTTGCTCATCGGTCATTCATACCTTCTGATATCTAAATCATAAGGAGTGATCTCCATTGGACGTTACCTCGCTCATTCTGCTGGCAATGGCGGGCCTGGGCATTATCAGCAGCAATTCCGCCGTGACCATAGCCATGCTGACATTGCTGCTCATCCGCGTCACCGGCTTCCAGCAAGCCTTCCCATGGCTTGAGAAATACGGGCTGACCCTCGGCATCATAATTCTCACCATTGGCGTAATGTCTCCGCTGGCGAGCGGCAAAATGAGTCTCCAAACGATCGGTGAATCCTTCCTGAATTGGAAGTCGCTTCTGGCCATCGCCGTCGGCATGCTTGTCGCCTATCTGGGCGGACGCGGAGCCACGCTGATGGGCAGCAACCCTACGGTAGTCGCCGGCCTGCTCGTCGGCACCGTGCTCGGGGTAGCCCTATTCCGCGGCGTGCCCGTCGGGCCGCTCATTGCAGCCGGCCTGCTTTCCTTACTTATCGGCAAATCGTGAAGTCTCACGGCGCAAAGGATATTTTATAGGTAAATAGGATAAAGGCCAATAACCTCCCTGCCGGTTTCATGAACCTTAAGGGAGGTTTATTTGTTCTATATTTAAGTACCATGCCGGACGGGACGTTACCATATATAGTCTATTTTATGGTATGATAGCTATCGTATTTTAACGGCTTTTCCCGTATTTCCCTACGAATTAGGATGTATCAGGAGGTAACACAATTGTCTTCAACGAATACCGAATCGGCCGCTGCCCCGTTAAAGCAGCTTCCCATGCTGCTCTTCAGGCAGCTAAGGCCGAAGCAATGGACCAAAAATTTGTTAATATTTGCAGCCCCCCTCTTCTCGTTTGAAACGGTAAATCCGGGGTCGCTTGTTGAAACCTTGATCGGTTTCTTCCTGCTGTCCTTCGTTTCGGGCTGCGTCTACATTGTGAACGATTATGCCGATCGCGAAGCGGATCGCAACCATCCGGTGAAGAAATACCGGCCCATGGCCTCGGGAGCACTCCCGCCTAAGCTGGCTGTCGTGTTCGGCATACTGCTGCTGATCGCTTCGCTGGCCGTCTCTTATCTGCTCAATCCGCTGTTTACCGCATTACTGCTGCTCTATTTTGCCATGAACGTAGCTTATTCCTTCCGGCTGAAACATGTTGTCATCATCGACATCATGATTATCGCGACCGGGTTTGTGCTGCGCGCCATCGCAGGCGGGCTCGTCATTCACGTCCCGTTCACGCCCTGGTTCCTTTTATGTACCATGCTGCTATCGCTCTTCCTGGCGATCGGCAAGAGACGGCATGAGCTTCATCTGCTGCAGCATGACAAGGGCTCTCACCGCAAGGTCCTTGATCAATACTCGTTTGATCTGCTCGACCAGATGAGCAGCATCGTTACAACGGCAACCATCATCAGCTATTCGCTCTTTACCTTTACGTCAGGCAGGACCGTTCATCTTATGTGGACCATTCCGCTCGTCATCTACGGGATGTTCCGATATCTTTATCTGATTCATATCGAGAAAAAGGGCGGAGCCCCGGACCGGGTGCTCCTGGAGGACTCGCACATCCTGGTCACCGTGATCCTCTATGTCATCAGCGTTATCGGAATATTGATCTATTTTGAGTAATTAAAAAAACGGCAATTGAGGGAAATTTTATGAATCAGAAATTCGCTATTTTTGACATCGACAAAACGGTCATCCATACGGACTCCATGTTCCAATTTTTGAAGTACGGCATACGAAAACACCCTTCCACGACACCGGTCATCCTGAAAGTCGTACTGCATTCCCTGCTCTACAAGCTCCGTCTCCTGGAAGCCGAAAAGGCAAAAAGCGCGTATTTTCATGCGATGCGCCATCTGGATGACGCCGACCTGAAGCATTTTTACGAAACGGAATTGAAGCCTGCCATCTTCCCGGATGCCCTGAAGGAAATGCAGCTGAAGAAAAGCGAGGGCTATCATGTCCTGCTCGTAACCGCGTCCCCCGACGCTTACATGAGATACTTTGCGGAGCTGCCCTGCGTCGACGCGGTCATTGCCACCAAATTATCCGTTCGGGATGGGCGTTTCACGTCGATGATTGAAGGAAACAACTGCAAGGGGGAGGAGAAAGTGAACCGGATTCGGCAATACTTAAGCGAGCAGCGGCTGGCCATTGATTACGACACTTCCTGCGCGTACTCCGATTCCTTATCCGATCTGCCGATGTTTCGGCTTGTTAAGCACAAATATTTGATCAATCAAAAGTCCGCCCATGGATGCGAGGGATTAACATGGAACAAGTAAAAGCGCAGAGCGCCCCGCGCCACTTAGGCAAGCTGTTTATGATCCTGTCGGCTTTTTTGACGGCGACCGGCCAGCTGTTCTGGAAATGGGGGCACGCCAATTTGGTGTATATGGGAATCGGGTTTGTCTGTTACGGCCTGGGAGCCATCCTCATGATCAAATCGTTTTCCCTGGAGAAGCTGTCCGTCGCTTATCCCCTAATGTGCATCAGCTATATCGTGGCTTTGTTTTATGGGGAGTTCTTTCTGGATGAGCCGTTAACCTTGAAAAAGCTGGCCGCCGTGGCCCTGCTTGGAATCGGGGTGACATTAACCTCCTATGAAAAGTGACGTGCTGCCGTACTTGCTTCTGCTCCTAATGACCTTGCTGGGCTCGCTGGGCAGCGTATTCTTCAAAGGATATACCGCGGGCAAACGGATCAAGCTGCTGCTGATCGGTTTTCTTAGCTACGGATTAGGTGCCTTGTTAAACATTTACCTGCTTGGGAAACTTCCGTATACGCTGGTGATGCCGGCCAATGCCCTTACGTTCCTGTGGGCGCTGCTATTTGCCAAACTGGTGTTCAAGGAAACCATCGGCATTCGAAAAATCGCAGGCGTTGCCTTTATCATATCCGGATTGCTGCTGCTGATCTGGTAAACGAATGCCGCCAGGCCGAATTTCAATACATATCACGGATAGATTGGTGGAACGAAAAACATGACTTTTTTCAGTTATTTATTTGGAAATAGAAAAGATAATTACACGGCGGTCGGGCTAAGCGTCTGCCTTGCCTTATGGTATGTGTTCATAAACCTTCCCTTTGTGACATACATCAAGGATCACGCAGCCGAATTGATGCCTCACAGTCCCTTCTACGGTGCGCCCTTTACGCTGAATCTATTTAACTTCGACCCTTCGATGGAGTATGGACCGGAAAATATTTCGATCATCCATCCGTTCATTAATTTTCTGACGAGTCCGCTAACAACGATGATCGGGAGCTCCAACCTCCCTTATCTTCTGATTCAATCCGTCTTGAACGCCTTTAGTGCAGCCTTGGTTTATTACATCGTTCGGCGAAGCGGAGCCGGCTGGCTGCTGTCCTTCGTAACGGCGGCTTTCTTCGGTATCAGCTCATATTCGCTGTTCACGGCATTCATTCCGGATTCATACGCGTATGCCCAATTCATGATCATTTTGTCGGCCGCTTATTTGCACTACAGCCGGTTGGAGGACCGGTATGCCGTCATGCCGAGTGCCTCCCTGGCCCTGATTAATTTCGGGATCACGTCCACGAATGTGGCAACGTTCGCGGGAGCGTTGCTGATCAGCCTGTTCGATCGACGCCGAATGGATACGTTCAAAAGGTTTATCATCATTATGCTGATTTTTCTGGGGATGGTGGTGATCGTCACCCTGCTTCAGCACTTGCTGTTCTCCGGTAAGTCATGGATCGCGAACGTGTTTTCAAGCGTGCAGAACGGTGCGCTCAGCTATGTTTCTCCCTTTTCATGGGAGCATCATTCCCGGGTCTTCTACATGCTGTTTGTAAGCCCGATCCTGTCGCCTGAGCTTGCCATGATCGATCCGGGAATCGCAGCGTTCGTGACAGATCTGGCCAAACCGTATCCGATCCATGTCCATATCGTCGGGATCGGGGTACTGCTCCTGGCTGTTCTGTCCTTCATCAAGGGCATCCGTTCCCGCGATACCTGGGCATTTTCCATCTATATTCTGTTTGCCATTCTGCTGCACATCATCGTGGGGTTCGGATTGGCCACATATGCTTACGATCTCTACCTCTACGCAGGACATTATCTGTTTGCGCTGTTCGTGCTTGCTGCGCTGTTCATTGCCAAGACGAAGAGCCTCCGGCTTCAACAAGTCCTCACCGGCGTCATGGCGCTGTTCCTGCTCATCACGCTGGTCAACAATATCGTGCTGCACGGTCATTCTCTGGACTATATTCAGACGACCTATGACACGGTGTTCAAACATATAGAGAAATAAGACTGGTAAACATATCAAAAGACCCGTCCCCTGAAGCATGGCCGAATGCCATGCCTAAGAAGGACGGGTCTTTCGTGTAATTAAGTCTCCAAATGCTGCACGTTGTACAGTCTGGCATAGCTTCCATCCAGAGTCATCAGCTCGCCGTGCGTGCCCTGCTCCGTAATTCTTCCATTCTCCAGCACAACGATTTGATCGGCGTGCGTTATGGTCGAAAGACGATGGGCGACGATCAATGTGGTGCGGTTGTTGGATAAGGATTGCAGCGCCTGCTGGATCAGATGCTCGGATTCCAAATCCAGCGCCGAGGTCGCCTCATCCAGCACCAGAATGTCCGGATCCTTGAGAAAGACGCGGGCGATCGCCAGTCTTTGCTTCTGACCTCCCGACAGCTTGACGCCGCGTTCGCCTACTTCCGTGTCATAGCCTTGCGGCAGCTGGGTAATGAAGTCATGGGCATTGGCGGCTTGGGCAGCGGCGACGATCGCAGCTTCATCCGCCTCCGGATTGCCGAACAGAATATTTTCACGGACGGTGCCGCTAAAGAGGAAGTTGTCCTGGAGGACCATGCCCACCGATCCGCGCAGGCTGTCCAGCGTCAAATCCCTGACATCGTGGCCGTTAATCTTCACAGCGCCCTGCTGCACATCGTAGAATCTCGGAATCAGTCCGATCAGGGACGATTTGCCGCCGCCGCTCATGCCGACGAACGCAATCGTCTGTCCCTGCTGAATGGTCAGGTTAATATCTTGAAGCACCCATCCCGCAGCGTCATTGTATTTGAAGGAAACACGGTCGAATTCGATCTGTCCCGCGGTCTTGAGCGTTTTGGCATTCGGACGGTCCACGATGTCATACGGCTCGTCCATAAGCTCCTTGACCCGCTCCAGCGACGCTGAGGCCTGCGTCAGCACCGTTGAAGAGTTAATCAGGCGGCGAAGAGGCGCATACAACCTGTCGAGATAACCGAAGAAGGCAACAAACGTGCCTAATGTCAGATCTCCCTGGATCACCCGGTAGCCCCCGTACCCGATAACCAGAATAGGCGCAATATCGGTCAGCGTGTTAATCACCGAGAAGGTCAGCGCATTCCAGCGCGTCTGGGCCATCGCTTTATTCAGGAAATTTCCGTTGATGCCTTCGAATTTCTTCTGATCATAACGCTCCAGGGTAAAGCTTCGGATGACCGAGATCCCTTGAATCCGCTCATGCAGGTATGCCTGAATGCCCGCGAGAGCCTGCGACCGGTCTTTGGTCAAGCGCTTAAGCCGTTTATAGAGTAAGTTCACCGCTAGTCCGTAGAGAGGCAGAATCGAGATGGCAACCAGCGTCAAAACGGGATTCATGAAGAACATGACCACTAATACGAACAGCAGTGTGAACATATCCAGCCAGATGTTCATCATACCGACTTCCACCAGGTTTTTCGATTGCTCCACATCATTGATAAAACGCGATATTGCCTCGCCTACCTTGGTATTCTGGTAGTAACGAAGGGACAACCGCTGCAGATGCGCATACAGTCGGTTACGCATATCAAACAAAATACGGCTCGTAATGAACTGCGCAAAATACTGCCGCAGGTATTCCACCGGACCGCGAACGATGACAAACAGCACCAGCGTGCCTCCAAGAATCCACATCAGATCCTGGATTTTCTGCTCGATGCTCATCTGCTGATTGATCAGCAGATCATCCACGACATATTTCATGATCATGGGCAGCAATAACGGGATCGCGAATTTGATCATGCCGATGATGAGGGTGAGAATGATCCACTTCATATACGGCTTAACGAACGGATAATAGATTTTCCATGACTTCAAAGGTGAATCACAGCCCCTTTCTTCAGATTATAGAATGCACAACGTTTTCTGCGAAGGTGAACTCCTTCGATAATCGCAAGAAAAACGCCCTTCTAAACACTGTCTGCCTTCTGTAAAGGTGCAACGATGGAGGTCTTTCTCAAGGGACATCCATCTTGTGACAGACGAAGAGCAGTTGACATTTGAGAGCTTCAATGCTTTATTAGTTCTAAACTCATGAAATGTATCATGTCTGCAGGAGGATTTAGTCATGACCAGAATTTTCGTGACGGAGGCGGTCATGCTGGCCATTTACGGTCAGCTGTTAGTACCACCCAAACCCGTCGAATACATCATTCCATATACCACGATTTTGGAATTATATGAGCTTCATACAACGGAGGAACATCTCATGAATAGCAGTGCTGATGACCAGCACGTCAAAATAAAGATCGGCGAATTGATATCGTATTTCGAAGAGCCGCTGAACAAAAAGAAAATCGAGCGGGCCCTCCAGGTTCCCTGGTCCAAAAGTCCGACCATTCCCGTTAGCGAAACCACTCGGGTCTCGGTCATGAACACCATGGACACCGCACCGTACGGAGAGTCCTTCGATCCCATTGAGACCGAACTGCTGCTGGCTTCCCAAAAAGCGGAGGCTCCCATATTGACGGATCAATACGAGTTGATTCAGCGCATCGTTGAAAGCGCTCTTCCCGTACAGGTCTATGATATCGACGATTTTGACTTTGCACTGGAGGTCCCGTTATCCGGGCAGCCGTAAGTATCCTGTGTACTTGCTTACACAAGGCAAAAGGAGTCCCTTCCCCGGTTTGAATGGGGCAGGGACTCCTCATGTTGACCGAAAAAAATTCCCCGTGCGGGGAATTTAAAGCATGCACATCTGCCGCCACGAACGAGCCTCAGCTCTTCTTTTTTATCTTATCCAGCAAGCGGATCGTGATCGCATCCATAGGGGGCAATGCCTGGAAATCAAAATATTTAAGAGATACTTCCGTATTCGGAGACAAATGAATGGCGCTGTGCAGACCGGTTGCCGCGTAAACGCCGATTACATAATATACCTCATCTCCACCAAGCTGCTTCTTCATATACTCCGGACCTGATACAAGGTCCAAGAGTCGCATATCGTCCGCGGTCAGGCCGCTCTCTTCCCACAGCTCTCTGGAGGCTGTGTCTTCAAGAGCTTCGCCGGGCTTCAGGTTTCCGATCGGAAGTCCCCACTCGTCCCTGTTCTGACGTTTCAGGAGCAGAATCTCTCCGTTATCGTTCAGCACAAGCACCGCCGCTTTCACACGGACCACCGAACGTTTGCCGATATACTGGCGAATATCACGGTGATATACGCTCATCTTGGGAACCTCCTTTCCCTAGATGGCGCTGCAGTCTCTCATCAGGTTAATTTACTGCGCCCTCTTCTTCATAAATATACGAAATGTCATCCAAGGATTCCTCATATTTCACGCGTAGCGTATACCCTTTCAAATACCACAGATCCTGCTCTTCCATATAGAAAGTTACCTCTTCCGAACGCTCCGTCAGTCCTGCTTCCCTTGGCTCTTCTACCGAAATACCGAGCGAAAAGCCGGGATGGAGCCCGCCGCCTGAGCTATAGCGTGGAAAGAAGCGAACGAACGTGCCGGCTTGAAGGTCAAGTTCCTTCTTGTACCAACGTGCTGCCTGATCGCTGACTTGAATTTGCATGTGTCGTGCACCTCCTTAGACGTTATTTTATGTTGATCCCTATCTATTTGGCAGACCGGAGATCATAGGGACGGTATCCAAATTTAGCTGCAATATTATCATAACGCATACGCACGCTAGGATACAAATCATTTTGATAATTAAATAGTGACATAAGGTTCCGGCGTTCCTTCATTACAAGAATGACTCGCGAGGATCCAAAAAAATAAGTTTGACACATTCCAGTTCATGGTGATAAAATTCAGTCCATACGAGATCGATTTGAATAAAATGTAAAATGACGAAGAAAGGGTGAGTGACATGCTGAAATTGTTTGCGATGGATAAAGATCATCTGGATTATCATTCCCTACAATTCAATATGGATCGACTCCCCGCTGGTGCTGTCTCATCATCATCAAGCCTCGTTCGTTCGTTGTCGGAATGAATTAGAACGAAGCAGCTGACCTTTGCGCGGAAGTCATGATCACCGTGCGTATGATAAGTTCAAAATTAATGAAGCATATCGTCCGTCGTCGGATGATGTGCTTTTTTTGGTTTTTGCGGATGATATGATGCCAGAACGATATGAAAGGAAGGGATAATGTGTTTGCCGTACTTAAAAATTTAGGCTGGTTTTTCAAGCGTGAGAAAAAACGTTATTTGATCGGCCTGGCCCTGCTCATCTTTTGCGGATTGGTTGAGCTTCTGCCGCCGCTCCTGCTCGGAAACGCCATTGACGATATCGTCAGCAGTTCCATAACCTGGGCGTCCCTCGTCCAATACCTGCTCATGATTCTCGGCATCGTTGCTGTCGTTTATTGTGCCACGTACATATGGATGCACCGATTATTCGGAGGCGCAAACCTCGTGGAACGCCTGCTCCGTACCCGGTACATGAACCATTTGCTGCGGATGCTTCCTCCGTTTTTCGAGCGCAACCGTACCGGGGACCTGATGGCCAAAGCGACGAATGACCTTCGCTCCGTGGCTGCAACCGCCGGCTTCGGCATGCTCGTCATGACGGACTCCACCATCTACTTGATCGTCGTACTGTTCGCCATGGGCTTCATCGTCAGCTGGAAGCTGACGCTGGCTGCGATTCTGCCGATGCCGATCATTGCCATTGGCATGGTGATCTACGGAAGAGCCATTCATAAGCGCTATACGCTGGCTCAAGATGCCTTCGGAGACATGAACGACCAGGTGCTGGAATCCGTAGCCGGCGTGCGCGTCATCCGCGCTTATGTGCAGGAACGCGCCGATCAGCAGCGCTTCCAGGATATTACGGATGACGTATATCGTAAAAATCTGGCGGTTACCAAAGTGGATGCCTTATTCGAGCCGACCATCAATTTTTCCATCGGTCTCAGCTACGTCATCGGTTTGGCCTACGGGGTGTACCTCGTGTTCCAAAATCAAATCACGCTCGGAGATCTCGTATCGTTCAATATGTACCTCGGGATGATGATTTGGCCGATGTTTGCGATCGGGGAATTGATCAATATCATGCAGCGGGGTAACGCATCGCTGGATCGGGTCAACGAAACCTTGAAGACGCCGCCGGATGTTGCCGACGTCGCAGACCCCGTAGACGTGAAGGTTCCGGACACGATTCAATTTAAGGATGTCACCTTCCGTTACCCGACATCAACGATCGAAAATTTGCAAAATATCAGCTTTACGCTGCAAAAAGGGCAGACGCTGGGCGTTGTAGGACGCACGGGCAGCGGCAAATCGACGCTGCTGAAGCAGCTTCTGCATGAATATCCTACCGGAACCGGGGATATCCTCATATCCGGCGTGCCGATGGAGAGGCTCGCGACCGATCAGCTCCACAGCTGGGTCGGGTATGTGCCGCAGGAGCAGATCCTGTTCTCCAAGACGGTGCGCCAGAACATCCAATTCGGCAAGAAGGATGCCAGCGACGAATTGATCATGGAGGCGATTACGACCGCTGCGTTTGACCGCGATCTGGTCACCCTGTCCGATGGTCTTGATACCATTGTCGGCGAAAAAGGCGTGGCGCTGTCCGGCGGGCAAAAACAGCGGGTATCCCTGGCCCGGGCTTTCATCGGCGACCCTGAAATCCTGATTCTGGACGATTCCTTGTCCGCGGTAGATGCCCGGACGGAAGCCAGAATCATCGATAATATCCGGAGCAAGCGCGCTGGTAAAACGACCCTGATCTCCACCCATCGCCTCTCGGCGGTCCAGCATGCCGATCTAATCGTCGTCTTGGAGGACGGCCGAATCACGGAGCAGGGAACCCATGACGAACTGCTGGAACTCGGCGGCTGGTACCGCGAGCAATTCGAACGCCAGCAGGTGGAAAACAATCTGACCTCGGAGGAGGTGTCTTAATTGACTCCAAGCGATACAACCATCTCGAATGAATCCGGAATTGCCAAACGGCTCTTCCGTTATGCCTTAACGGCTAAGGGCACCTTCATCACCGCCCTGATTCTGCTGGCCATCGGCGTTGCCGCCGAGCTGGCAGGACCCTTCATCGCGAAAACGATGATCGACGAGCATATCCTGGGCATCGAGCGTCCCTATTATGAGACGACGCAGGCTCAGGGTGCCGCATCCTATAATGGAACTTATTATAAACGTGAGGATCGCTTTCAGGTAGGCGAGACGCGAGGCCATCAAGTGCGCCTCGTTCAGGCAGGCCGCAGCTTCTATTTCATTGATGAGCCGGTAACCCGAACCGAGGGAAACCGTTCCTTCCAGGATGGCGTATTGACGATTTCCTACGCCTCGGAAGAGCTGCAATACCCGGCTGTCAAATTAACCAAGGAACAGCTGTTTGAATTTTACAAACCCGAGCTGCCCAGCATTTATAAACTCGTTGGCCTGTTCCTGATCTGTCTTCTGATCTCCATGATAACGGTATTCGGCAGAACGTACTGGCTCCAATCGGCAGCCAATCGGGTCATCCAGAAGCTGCGTACCGATGTATATGCCCATATACAGCGCTTGCCCGTCAACTTCTTCGATAATCTGCCGGCTGGCAAAGTCGTTTCCCGGGTAACGAATGACACCGAAGCGGTTAAGGACCTCTTCGTTGCGGTATTATCCAACTTCAGCTCCGGCGCGGTCTATATCACGGGTGTTTATGTCGCCCTGTTCCTTCTGGACGTCAGACTGGGCTTGATCAGTTTGTTTGTCATCCCGATGCTGATTGTATGGACCATCCTGTACCGTAAATTCGCAACCAAATACAATACGGTTATCCGCTCCCGTCTGAGCGAGATCAACGCCATTATCAATGAATCCATCCAGGGTATGGCCATCATCCGTGTATTCCGCCGCCAAAAAGCGACCCAGGACGAGTTCGAGGCACTAAACGCGGATTATATGGCCCATCAGAACAAAATGCTGAATCTGAACTCCTTCACCACGCACAACCTGGTCAATGTGCTGCGTAACGTTTCCTTTGTGGTCGTGCTCTGGTATTTCGGTTCGGCATCGCTGAACGGTGCCGGGATCGTTTCGATCGGCGTGCTGTACGCCTTCGTCGATCTGCTCGGCCGCATGTTCCAGCCGATTACGGGCATGGTCAACCAGTTGGCCGCGCTCGATACCTCCATCGTCTCCGCCAAGCGGGTTTTCGAGCTGATGGATGAAACGGGCGAAAAAGTAACGGACGGCTCCATGCCGCGATATTTGGGGAATGTGGAGTTTCGGGACGTATCGTTCGCTTACAAGAAGGACTACGTGCTGAAGAACATTTCGTTTGAAGCGAAGCAAGGACAGACGCTGGCGCTTGTCGGGCATACGGGCTCGGGCAAAAGCTCCATCATCAATCTGCTGTTCCGTTTCTACGACCCGCAAAAAGGCACCATCACGATTGACGGCCAGCCTGTCACGGATATTCCGAAGCAGTGGCTCCGCAAGCATATGGGAATCGTGCTGCAGGATCCGTACCTGTTCACCGGCACCATTGCATCCAATGTCAGCCTGGGCGATCCGGACATTACCCGGGAACAGGTAGAGCAGGCCCTTCGCGACGTAGGTGCAGATCGGCTCCTGGCCCATCTGCCGCAAGGCTTTGATGAGCCGGTGCTGGAGAAAGGCAGCACGCTTTCCGCCGGTCAGCGCCAGTTGATCTCGTTTGCCCGTGCATTGGCGTTCAACCCGGCCATACTGATCCTTGATGAGGCCACCGCTAACATCGATACGGAAACGGAAGCCTTGATCCAAGACGCGCTGGAGGTTCTGAAGCGCGGACGTACAACGTTTATCATCGCTCACCGCTTATCCACGATCCGCAGCGCCGATCAGATTCTGGTTCTTCACCGCGGAGAAATCGTGGAACAGGGTTCCCATGACGAATTGATGGCCTTGGGCGGAAGGTACTTTAAAATGTACCAGCTCCAGCAAGGAAGCTCGGCTTCGGTTCCAGAGAATAAGGAAACGGTGCTGGCCGCTTCCAACAGCAACTTGGCCGGAGGGCATTTATAGACCACGTAAGGCGAAGCTAACGCAGTCATATGAAGACAGACCGCGGTTAATATCGTAGTTTTTCTTGCGATATCCGGAAGGTCCAGGCTTGTAAGTTTATACTTTCTGACACTTTAAAAAGGCTGTCCCCTGTCGAATGTAACATTCGCTTGGGGACAGCCTTCTTTTTTACATCGTATTCTGCAGGTACATAACAAGAATTACTTTGCCGAATCAAGAGTACCGGCTGCTTTGACCGTGATTTTGGTGTACTTGGACGGCACGAGTACGTCATCGGACGATTTTGAGATGACTTGCGGGTACATTTTGTCCGGATCGGGTTGCACAACCTTGAAGTAGATTACGGCTTCGGTGTCGCTAACATAGTCGACCGAAGTAATTTTAATGCCATACCCCGGATTCGGCAGATCTTCCTTGGTTACCGTGACTTTATTCTGCGATTCGTCCACCTTGACGACGCTTGTGCTTACATCCGGTTCAGATTGGTCCGGCTTTTCGGGTATCATGTTCTTTTGATGCTCCTCAATGAATCGAATGGAATTGTATACGAGCTCTGCCGCTTCGATTCGCGATAAACTCTTCGTCGGATGGAACTTGTCGTTCGCGTCCAGCTTCGCGATTTTGGTTAACAGCAGGAATTGCACGGCCCCGCGGCTCTCCTCTTTCATCAGATCCTCGTCGGCCACATGCAAATACATCATGATCACGGGATAATTCCCGGTCTTCTGAATCGCTTCCGAGAGCAAGGTCGCGAACCCTTCGCGCGTGATCGGCTCATTCCATTTCATGTCCGCGGATACCGACAATCCGTTCTGAGCCGCAATGTTCACGGCTTCGGCAAACCAAGCATCCTTCGGAACACTGTCGAACGAGCGGCCCGTAAAGTTCGGCTGCACCTCCAGGCCGGCTGCATTCACGACCATCTGCACTGCCTGAGCGGTCGTTATCGTCTTGGACGGAGCGAATTTGTCGGCGCTGATGCCCTGGATAATCCCTTTCGATTGCAGTTCCTTCACCATTTGCAATGGCTTCTCCTCTTGTATATCCGTAAAAGCAGAGGCGGCGCCGACACCGAGCAATGACGAAGTGACAAGCATAGCGGTTAATAATTTGGTTGTTTTTTTCATAGTTACACCTCCTATTATTCCTGACGCAGAGGTGCTGGAATATGTTTCATCTGAAGCGCATTTTCTTCTACACGCTTTTTTCGCTATCCAGGCCCAGCTTTACGTACATCTCGCGGGAGTAACCCTGAAGCTTCTGCTCCAGCGCTTGGGCTTGGTCCTTAAATGCCGTCAGCTCCCGTATCATTCGGGAACGGCCGGCCGGGCTAAACGTCTCATGGATCCGTTCTTTGAAATAATCATGAACGATATAGTTTCGCTGCTTCCATACTTCTTTTAATTGAAGCGTCTCTTCCTCGGAGAACGGAAAGTAATGCTGGATCTCATGGACCAGCTGGCCCAGGGAGCTGCTTAGTTTCCGCTGATATAATTCGGTGAAATCTTCCTCTGAAGGCACATTTCCTTGAGAAAGCTTGATCAGCATCAACAAATTCGCGAGCTGCTGCTCAAGGGCCTGTGAATAATACACCGCTAATCCGAAATAGGCAAACAGCTCTTTGGAGTGGTCACTGTCCAGCAGTCGAGTTTGTTTCATGGTATCCTCCTCTAGTATTGGCTGTCTTTACCGTTTCTATTTGTGTATATTCCTATGGTAAAGGAAGACTCCTCCTACTTCAACCTACTTTTCGGATCATGGAGGCTGCATCCTTGCGGGAGGCCGTCCATAGATAAACAGCCAGTAAAATAAATCCGTAGATGAAGGAATAGGCGATTGTCAGGAGTTTGACGGCCGGTGACCGCTCGTCGGCATGCATGAACAGGTCCATCATGACGGAGACAGGCGGCAGCAAGTAAGGGATGACTCCCCAATAAGCATGATCGAACTGGACAATGGATTGACCGGCCAAGGAAACAATGATCACGATGAATAGTAACCCTGCCGCTCTTCCCTGGTTCTCCATGAAGCCGAACTGAAAGAATAAGGACAGCGAAATGCCCAGCAAGGACATTGCGGCATGTCCCACATAACCAAGTGCAAGCTCGTAGAATGTAATCGGCTTATCGAACATCCCGAACACGACGGGATAAAGGACAGCGAATGCACTGAATAGGATGGACAGAAGACTTACCGTGATATATTGGGCAGCATAAAATCGTAGGGCCTTGCCGCTGTGAACAATAAGGAGCATCGTTTGACGCCCTTGATCGTGATTGTGGAAATTCAACCCCAGCCAAGCTGAGCCGACAAACAGAAAGGCTGCCGTCACGGCATAACTGTCCATGATCGGGTTAGGCCGGTAGGAGTAGAGGAACACCACCGAGATCAGCATGAATGCAATCGGAGCGAAGTATCGATAAGATCTTGTGTAACTGGCAAGCAAGTAACGAATCAGGGATCCCATCATGCTCCCTCCCCCTCCATAGGCTTGCCCGAACCGGGGTGATCGGGCTCTTTCATCTCCCCGCGCCAAGGCTCAAGCCGTATCAGCGAACCGCCAGACTGCAAAATATCCAGCAGCATGTCGTCCGTTGCCTGCCGCGTAACCATCATCGATGCCGGGTTGCCTCTGGATATCCAATAGAGAAACCCGGGGCGGCGTTCAAGCTCCAGCATGTTGTCTGGCGAAACGTGCGTGAATTCCAGCTTCATCCGCTCTAAATGCGGACTCCTTTCAAGCAATCCGTCCCGCTCGATCCGCCCCTGCCGCAGCCGCGTCTCCCGGTCAGCCAGCGAAGCAATAAGCAGCGGCTCGTGAACGGACATCACGATAGCCGTTCCTTGTCTTTTGATCTCGGTCAGAATGCCGATCATCTCCATCTGGGAGGACTCGTCCAATCCCGAAAGCGGCTCATCCAGAAGCAGCAGATCGGGCTGGCTAAGCAAGGCCTGCATAATATTGACCTTCTGCAGCATCCCCTTGGAGCATAGCGTCATCTTCATGTCCTGCAGTTGAAACACATTCAGCATGGCATCGATCCGCTTCGCGGCTTCTTGTTTGTCCATGCCCTGAATGCCGGCCATGTGGCGCAAATATTCGGAAGGGCGAAACCGCAGCGCAGGAAAACGTTCCGGTACATAGCCGACGCGCAGCGATGTTCCATATTCGATCCTGGACCCTTCCGAAGGGTTAGCAAGCCCCGCGATCACATGCAGCATGGTGCTCTTGCCTGCGCCATTGCTTCCCGTTATCGCAACGCACTCAGCGCGGGAGATGCTCCAGGTGATGTTATGCAGGACGGCATACTTACCGAAACGCTTATGTACTCCGTTCAATTCCAGCAGTTCCTGCAAACACTTCAACTCCTGTTCACATATTCTGGTGTTTGTATTTCGTTCAGGTATTTTTCGAGCACGATCGTGCCGGCGCCTATGACGCCCGCATACTCTCTCAACTTGGATGGCTGAAGCACGATTTTATCGTGAAAGCTGGACAAGCTTCTGTTATATGATGTTTCTCTTACATATGTGAAGAAATCCGGGTACCGGTTCGCAAGGACTCCACCGATGATAATGGTCTCCGGGGTTAGCAGATTCATGACATTAGCCAGGGATATGCCGACATAACGAGCCGATTCGTTCAGCATATTGGCAGCCAATTGATCTCCGCCCAGACCGGCCGTGATCACATCGGTGATGTCCAATCCGTGATCATTGCCATCAAACGAGGATTGAAGAGAACTGGCAGCTCCGCGCCGCAGCTCTTCTCCGACCCTGCGGACGATGGCCATACCGGATGCGATCGCTTCCAGGCAGCCGGTATTGCCGCAATTGCAGCGCGGACCGTCAATATCGATCGTGCAGTGACCGATCTCACCGGCTCCAAAAGGGTAGCCCTGATATATTTTCTGGTTGAAGATCAATCCGCTACCTATCCCGATATCCGCATCCACGTATACCACATGGTTGAAATGCCTGCCGTTTCCATACCATAACTCACCGAGTGCCATCACGTTAGCGTCCTTCTCGATTTGGGTCGGAAGCTCCGTATTCTCCTCGATCAGTCCCTTTAATCGTACCTGATGCAGTCCGGGAAGGTTCGGCGGAGACAGAATCTTGCCTTGGACCGGATCAAGCGGTCCAGGAGCTCCCACCCCTATGCCGATGATTTGGGACTTCAGGCCCGACTCGTCCAATACGTCTTGGATCGTGGAGATTATGACATTCACCACGCTGCCGCGATTGGCGTTATTTTCAAAGGAGGAGCGTTTCTCCATCATCGCTTTCCCCTGCAAATTAATGACTGCCGCTCTTACGAAGGAGGCGCTGATATGAACGCCAACCGTGTAAATATCACCGGGATTCAAGGAGAGGAGTTTGGGCTTCCTGCCCCGGATGGACTCGTCATAAAACCCGGCTTCAGCAATCAATCGATCCTTCATCAGCTCATCCACCAAATTGTTCACGGCGGTAAACGTCAAATTCATCTTGGCTGCGATTTCCGCTTTCGTTAAACTGCCGTAGTCGCGGAGCAGCGCGATAATGCCGATACGATTCAGGTTTTTGACATGCCGATTGTTCTTGCCAACGGAACTGTTCATCTTACAACCTCATTCTTTTTACCCATAATTGTTCTTGCCCTCTCACACCTCTATCATAGGGGAAAATTCGGAGTTAGTAAAATCCATTACTCGAACTGCAAATGAAAAGCCTGACCTCCTATTCGGAAATCAGGCCTAGTTATATCACACAATAGAAACTCGTTAGATTAAACGTGGCTCAGCATTTCGCGGCATGCTTCGGCACATTTCCGGCATGCTTCCGCACATTGTTTGCAATGCTCATGATCATGCTTCTCGCACTCTTCCGCGCAAGCCAGGCATGCCTTGATGCAGAGCTCGCAAATCTCCTTAACGTAAGGGCTTTTGCGGGACATGGCTTGAGCCGCGAACGCGCAAATATCCGCACACTCTCTGTCGAGTGTAATACAATCGCGAAGCATGGCCAGTTCGTATTCTTTCAGGCAGGATACATAGCATACATTGCAAGCGTTCATACATTGGAGACATGCTTCGATGCATTCTTTATATTTGAGTTCATTTAACATTGGATAGATCCTCCTTGTAGTTATTACGCTATGCCTTTGTATTAAACGTTCGACTGCCCTCTGAATCAAACGCGGCCAGAAAGTCCCAAGGTACAATTGCCCAGAATGATCAGGCAAAATGGTTGACTTAGGCCCCGCTTGTCTTCCCCTCCAGCTTTTCAAGCTGCTCCCTTAGCAGCGATTTCTGAAAATGCTCCCCGATAAACACCACCACATCCGGCACTTGGCCCTGGGGCGTTATCTTCATAAAATCGGATTCGCGAAACGCGTACTGGAACAAAAAACGGCTGTTCGTATCGCTGAAAGTGAGAATGCCCTTCGCCCGGTATACATCCCTTGGCAGCCCGGCTATCAATCGTTCGAACTCCACGCTGTTTACCGGATGGCTGAAGTAGTATGTGTACGACATGACATGATCATGGGAGCCATGATCATGTGTTTGGTCGTGGTTGTGGTCATGCTCATGGCTGTGGTCATGCTCGTGGCTGTGGCTGTGGTCATGCTCGTGGCTGTGGCTGTGTTCATGCTCGTGGCTGTGGTTGTGGTCATGCTCAGCGCTGTTGGCTTGCTTGTTTTTGTCTCTGTGCTCATGGGCATCCCCGGCCTCTCGATGATGTACAATCGAATGCTCATTCCGATCCCCGGGATCGCTCTGCAGCAAATCTTCAACATTCAAGTCGCATCGCACCGAAGGAACAATCGAGGCATGAGGATTCCACCGCTTCACCAGCTCTCGAATCGTCTCTCTGTCCCGGTCCTCGACCAGGTCCATTTTATTAAGGACGAGCGCGGAGGCTGCGCGAATCTGCTCCTGCATCAACCGGTAGGTCTTTCCCTTCTGCTCTATGTTCAAATGCAGCAGATGCGCGGCATCCACGACAGTGATCAGTTTTTTCACGTCAATTCTCATATATAATGAGGCTTCCGCTGTCGCGTCCAGAATTTCCATCGGATTGGCGATTCCCGTCGCTTCGATAACGATGACATCCGGCCGCTCCCGCTGGATCAGCAGCGCGATTTCGGAGGATAAATCGGAACGAATGGTACAACAGATGCAGCCGCTCAGCATCTCTGCCGTCGGCACCGCTTCATCGGCTGCCAGCCCTTCAATGTTAACCTCGCCGATCTCGTTCATGACAATGGCCGGCCGCAATCCCTGCTGCTTGAAGGAGGCAATGAGGCGGCTAAGCAATGTCGTTTTTCCACTGCCGAGAAAACCTGATAAAATATAAATGGGTGTTACGTGCTCCACGTTCCATACTCCTTTGCGCACATTTGTTTATTATGCTAGCGAGTGTACTACATTTCATCCGTCTACCGCAAGCGTCCCGCCATTAACTGAACAGGAGTTGTCATAACGCATGAATTCAACGCAAGAACATAAACAGCAATCCCCCGCTTCCGTGAACTGTATGGTGATTACGGTTTCGGACACGCGGACGAAGGACACGGACAAGAGCGGCAAACTGATGATCGGCTTGCTCGAAGAAGCCGGACATGCCGTCGTGGCATACAGCATTGTTCCAGACGACTACGAAACGATCCGTGAAACGATTTATTCCGCGGCCAGCGCTTCGGAGATCGATATCGTGTTACTAACCGGCGGAACAGGCATCTCGAGCCGGGATACCACCTATGAAGCGGTCTCTTCGCTGCTGGATAAAGAACTCCCGGGATTCGGAGAGATCTTCCGCTTCCTCAGCTTCACCGAAGATATCGGGTCTGCGGCTATTCTAAGCCGCGCGATCGGCGGCACGATAAGCCACACAGCCGTTTTCTCGATGCCGGGTTCCAGCGGTGCCGTAAAACTTGCGATGAACCGTATCCTCCTGCCTGAGCTGCGGCACGTCAAATATGAGCTGGATAAACACCGATCATAACCAACTAACGCCGGGCACCATGCAAAAGGCCGGATGCATATGGGCATCCGGCCTTAGCTGTATCCTAACTGCTGGCGCGTCGTTGATGTTTGGCAAGCAGGGAGGGCGCTATTTTTTTGACCTGGTCATAATAGTTATCCGTTTTGTCGCCTGTCGACGTATAGACGATGGACGTTTCCTTGTCACTTATGATCAGATTATGCCCGCCGGCCGCATTGGCATCCCCTTCCGTTACGCCATAGATTTCCTTGAGCCCTTTTTCCCTTGCCGCTTGATTCTGATAGACGTACACGGTAATAAACTGGCTTGCATCATAATTGATCCGGTATTGATATGTGATATTGCCGACGTTGTCCTCTACATAGGTTTCGTTGGTCAAAGGCATATCGGCCTGGTTGAACGTGGCCTGGAGATCCTCAAGGAATTTTCCGTTCATGCCACGTCCTGATATCCGGGCCTCTCTGGAGCCTTCCTCGTAAGCCCTCATGTTATATAGGCGCATCTCGTCCCTGGCCACCTGCCTGGAGCAGCCGACCGATATGGCAAGAATGGAACAGAGCAATAACACGGTAACGATTTTGCGGTATTTCATGTTCACTCCCCCTTCCTTAGGTGTCAAAGGCTACCTTCCCTTAGAATGCCTGTGGGAGAGGAACATTATTCGATAAAAACGGCCAAATATTATAAGGCGATGACGCTTCGTCCTACCGCCCCGCCCTGCAGGATGGTATTCAGCACTTCGGGCAAATCGGTCAATCCGTGTTCGCCGATTCCTTCTTGAAGCACGGATGTCGGCTTCCATTCATTTGCCAGCTTGGTCCATAACGCTCGGCGGTAGGCCATGGGGCAGTACACCGAGTCGATGCCAAGGAGATTGATTCCCCTCAGTATAAACGGAAACACCGTCGTTTCAAACGCACCGCCGCCCGTCATGCCGGAAACGGCGACGCTTCCGCCGTATTGTACGCTTTTCAGGATGGCGCCCAAATGATTACCACCGACGGGATCTACCACGGCTGCCCATTTCTCGGCGGAGATGGCCCCCTTGGAGGCTGTTGCAGCTTCTTCTCTGGAGATCACCTCATGGGCTCCCAGCTTCAAGAGCCAGTCGATCTGGCTGGATTTGCCTGTCGATGCCGTTACCCGATAACCTAACTGGCTAAGGATGGATACCGCGAAGCTGCCCACTCCCCCGGTCGCGCCCGTAACCAGGACGGAACCCTGCTCCTGCCGCAACCCATTCCGCAATAAAGCCTCGATCGATAAAGCAGCCGTAAACCCTGCGGTTCCGATGGCCATCGCATCGCGCGGAGACAAGCCCTGCGGCAGGGGAACGAGCCATTCTCCCTTTACCCGTGCATATTGGCTGAACCCGCCTTCATGGGATACCCCTAACTCATAACCGGTACAGAGGACGGAATCGCCTTCCTTGTAATCCGCATGAGCGGAATGCACGACCGTCCCTGCCAGATCAATGCCTGGTATGAACGGATACCTGCGAACGATTTTTCCACCCGGTATGCTGGCCAGGCCGTCTTTATAGTTAACCCCGCTGTATAACACCCGCACGATAACGTCGCCTTCCGGCAGCTGATCCAAACTCATGTTCTCCACGCTGCCGCGAACCCCTTGCTCATCTTGACGAAGCACATAGGCTTGAAATTCGGTTTTGTTGTCCACACATATCACTCCTTGGGTTAGTTTAGGTGCTGTAAAGCAATCTGGATTTGCACTATGAATATGTCGAAGCTTTATACATGCTCTCGGAATATGGCGACTTATGCGCTTTCCCGAGAAATGATCCAGTATCGTCCTTTATAATCAGAATTGTGTTATTATGGAAAAAGAATACTTTTATACAAAATTATCAGCTGGAGTTGAAATCCACGTTATGACTCATTTTGATTATGGATCTAAACGTAGATCCTTCCGCTTCTCGTACTTGCTCACTTTGGTGACCTTAGTTCTGTTACCGGTCGTCTATAAACCGATCAGCCAGTTTTTTGGAGCCCTTGGTATTCATACACAATCAGGGGGCGTTGCCGGCTCGTTTCTCGTGTTCTTTCTAAGCTTGGGTCTCATTCTAACGCTGTAGTCTTCTGGGTTTTCCCTTTGATTACCTGGCCTGGTCTCAAAGTGTACGTACTAATCGGCCTCCTCTTCATTTTAATGACAGGGATCTACGAATACACAAGCACACACCGCTCGATCGAAGCGGCGGTATTCAAGGAGAACCATGCTTTTCTTGAAGCACCTTTCAGCATTAATCATGCTGAAATCATACAATCCGAATTAATCTCTGAGAAGGCCTATTCTTTCGTGGTGACATCTAGATCGGGACTACAATTATCCACCTATACCAAAGGATGGTTCGGATGGAAGATGTCCGCCGTATCTATATTATACCCTTCTCCCAAGAATCCCTCTTCTCCGTCCGTATTCTCGGAGACAAGCATGGATTCATCACTCTTATTTGGCCTGTATAGAAGCACAGAACCCATTCAGATTCATATAAATGGTCAGCCGGCACATACCATACCCTACCAACAACTGAGGCCGGATGTCAGTGAAGATTTGTACATATGGTATTACGAACGCCAGCCCGACATGCTAGAGAACAAGGACAAGGTTCATCTCACCGCGAGTGACGTCAACGGAAGTATAGTGGATCGACTTGACCTATAGGCCAAGTACAAAAAGACGCTCCCTTCTCCTGCCAAGCGGCAAGATTGGGGAAGCGTCTTTTTCATTGGTGTATTTTATATTCTAATCTTCATGCTGTTCCATGAACTCGGCCATCATCCGCTGTTTCACTTCCCAGACCTCTTCGCTCAGGTTCACGCGGTATATCTCCGGATTCAGCTTACGCAAATACTCGGGCCAGAACTGTCCCAGCTGTGCGTCATGATAGCTGCGGATTTCCTCCAGCTCCGGCAGTTCATACACCAATTCGCCATTCTGGAATATCGGTTCCAGCATGGACACCGCTTCAAAGTTCTTCACGTTTTTGCGCATGTAAGGATGCAGCGGATTAAACAGCTTCAGCTTACCGCTTTCCGGCGGCATCTCCTCTTCCGGGAAACAGATGTAATCGGCGATCGCTTTGCCGCTGCCCTTGGATATGATGCGGTACACGTCCTTTTTGCCGGGGGTGGATACTTTTTCAGGGTTGCCCGATATTTTGATGGTTGGTACCATCTTCCCGTCAACCTCCCGCTCCACCAGCTTGTAGACGCCTCCGAGCGCTGGCTGGTCGGCCGCCGTGATCAGCTGGGTACCGACGCCCCAAGTATCGACCTTGGCACCCTGTGCCTTGAGATCCAGAATTGTACCTTCATCCAGATCGTTGGATGCCACAATGCCTACATAGTGAAGACCGGCCTCATCCAGCATCTTCCTTGCTTGAATCGACAGGTAAGCCAAATCCCCGCTGTCCAGACGAATGGCATTCATCCGCTTTCCTTGGGCCTCCAGCTTCTTCGCCGTTGCGATGGCATGAGGAATCCCGCTCTTTAACGTATCGAAGGTATCCACCAGCAGTGTCACTTGATCCGGCATGACCTCGGCAAAAATATCAAATGCCTCCTGCTCGCTCCGGAAGGTCTGCACCCAGGAATGCGCATGCGTGCCTTTGGTCGGAATGCCGAATTTCTCCCCGGCCAGCATATTCGAGGTAGCATGGAAGCCGGCCAGATACGCTGCACGGGCTCCCCACACGGCCGCATCCGCTTCCTGCGCGCGTCTTGTGCCAAATTCCAGCAAGGTATCGCCGCCGGCCACCTGACGGATGCGGGAGGCCTTGGTCGCGATCAAGGTCTGAAAGTTCATGAAGTTCAGGAGCGCGGTTTCGACCAGCTGCGTCTCGAAAATGGTGCCTTCCACCCGAATGAGCGGTTCGTTCGGAAATACCAGCGCTCCCTCCTTCATGGAATCAATATTCCCTTGAAACCGGAAGCGGCGAAGCTCCTCCAGAAATTCAGGCTTATACTTCTCTTCCTGTTTGGCCAGATACGCGATATCCTCATCCGAGAAACGCAAGGACTCGATATAATGCACGATCCTTTCCAGTCCGGCAAAAACGGCGTACCCGTTACCGAACGGCAGCTTGCGGAAATATCCCTCAAACACCGCACGCGTACGATGAGAGCCGTTAATCCAATGCGCATACATCATGTTGATCTGGTATTTGTCCGTATGTAGTGCTAATCCTGCTGTCAGCATCACGATCATCCTCCAGTATGACCCGGTTCATCCATGCCTCCGGGTAGTTCGAGCTGTCTATCGATTAAGAAATTCTTCGCTTCGCACAACGGCTGCCCCGAGACTGCCCTGAAAGTGGCTTAACGCCCACTTATGCCCCTCCGGGTTGAAGCTGGCAACGCCATCTTCATAGACCGTTATTTTGTATCCGTAATTATAAGCATCCACGGCGGTATGCAGCACGCAGATGTCGGTGCATACCCCCACGAGATCGACCTCGGTAATCCCTCGCTCCCGCAGCTTCTGGTTCAGATCCGTGCCGCAAAATGCGCTGTATCTTGTTTTATCCATCCAATAGATCGTATCCTTGCGATCCTCATAGACCTGCTGTAATTCGCCGTATAATTCCCGCCCCCGGGTTCCCCGGATGTTATGCGGAGGAAACAGCTTGGTTTCGGGGTGAAAAGCATCGTCCTGCTCATGCAGGTCAACGGCCATGACGACAAAATCTCCGCGATCGCTGTATAACCGGGTCAACTCTGCAATGGTCTTCTGAATGTCGATGGCGGGCTTCCCTACCGGCAGGTTACCATCCACGAAATCATTCGTGAAATCTATCACGATTAAGGCTTTCATCTGACACACTCCTCTACGACATGATTAATGTGATCGATAAAATAACAGCGGTTGAATCATAGACCTGCTACGTATAAATCGATAGCAGCGGCGCATGATCCGTAAATCGGTACAATTGGGCCGGACGTTGGGAATATTGGTTGGAGCTTAGCGGCTTGCCGTTCTCATCCCGCGCTTCTTCCAGTATCCCCTGCCTGCTGCGGGTCGATGTGATTTTACGGATAAAGTTGGGTTCGTTGAACTCGGGCACAACTGTCTGGATGACCTGGTATAACTCGCTCAGCGTAAAATGCTCCGGCAAAAACTGCCTGGCAATCGTCGTTTGCAGCATTTGCAGCTGAATCTTGCGGTAAGCATCCATCATAATATCCCTGTGGTCAAAGGCAAGCTCCAGCTCCTCCAGAGCTTCCGCCACCGTAAACAGGCCAACCTCTTCCGCGTCATCGGCAGCCTGGCGGTGCTCCAGCATCCACTCCTCTACGAGTGCATAGAAGGCATGGCTGATAATCCAGCCCCTTGGATCACGTCCCGGCGCGCTGTACACGCCCAAGTACTCCAAGTGTCCGCCGTCCACCCCGGTCTCTTCCTTCAGCTCCCGTTTGGCGGCATCGTAAATCGACTCGCTTTCACGGCAAAAACCGCCGGGTAGCGCCCACATGCCGGCACAAGGCCACGACCTGCGCCGGATCAGCATCACCTTAAGCTCCCGAATGGGCAGTGTCTTGGTAAAAGTCTTCCGTTCCCGCTTCGTCAGGGTAAACATCACGATATCGGCGGGCACACCGTCCGGTGTTCTGTATTTCTTGGCATTGCTCTTTGGCGCCTGTTCGCGATCCGTCATTTCCATCACCATAACTATTAATTTGATAATTTCATTATGACATATTTAAAAATGATGTCAAGGATTTCCTAGCCCGATCTCTATATAAGTTTACTATGCCCTATACATTCTCATTCTGTGCATGCCTTAACAAGAACAGAAAAGGTGCGGAACCATTCCGCACCTCGTTTCCTTTAACCGCAGCTGCTTGGCGGCGTATCTTTACCTGTTTCCACGTTCACTTTTTCCGAAACGGTATCGTGAATCACGGACACGACCAGCTGAAGGAGATAATTAATGTCGCTCTGACTTTGCTGGAACTCCATCACGAGCGGAATGCCGTCGATCTCCTCCTGCAGTTCTTCGATCTCGCGTTCGATTTTTGCCACCATGTCCTTGTTCTGGAACGTTTCAAAAGCCACGATTTCTTTTTGCTTTTTCTTAATGGTTTTGATCAGGTTTTGGACCCGTTCGTGATTCTGGATCTTCTCTTCCGCTTGCTTAAACATCTGAACTTCTTCGCTTGTGGATATCAAATCCGCCAGCTCGCCGGCTTTCGCCAGAATATCGTCGCGTATAATCAATTCACGCGTATTATAAGTGGACATACCGTAGGTGTTGATACGAACATGATCATGTGCCAAGGTTCATCGCTCCAATTCTTCATCATCTATATGGGTATATGCAGGCATGGATCCATTGGGTAACGGTCTATGCTGCATTGGCATGCTTCTTGCCCCTCCATTATACCGCATCTGAGGCAGGAATCGCGTCCGGGATCATATCCCCTTTGATATACCAGGTCTTCGTATCCGTGATCCGTACATTCACAAAGCTGCCTACGAGGTCCGTCGAGCCTTCAAAATGCACTAGCTTGTTCGTGCGCGTGCGTCCGGACAGCATGGAATCATTGTTCTTGCTGACTCCTTCAACCAGCACCTCCACCGTAGATCCAAGCAGCCTGTCGTTGCTCTTGCGGCTGTATTCATTAATGGCGGCATTCAAGCGCTGCAGACGCTCGCTCTTAACCTCCATCGGCACATTATCCTCCATCACCGCTGCCGGCGTTCCTTCGCGCGGAGAATAAATAAAGGTATACGCGGAGTCATAACCTACTTCCCGTACGAGGGACAGCGTCTCCTCAAACTGCTCATCGGTTTCGCCGGGGAAACCGACAATGATGTCAGTGGTGAACGCTACATTGGGAATCGCCTTTTTAATCTTATGGGCCAGTTCCAAATACGTCTCGCGGGTATATTTCCGGCTCATTTTCTTGAGCACTTGCGAGCTTCCCGACTGCACCGGCAGATGAATATGCTCCACCAGGTTGCCGCCCTTCGCCAGCACCTCGATCAGATGATCGTCGAAGTCCCTTGGATGGGATGTCGTGAAGCGAACGCGCGGGATATCGATTTTGTGAATATCATCCATCAGATCGCCGAAGCGATACTGGATATCTTCAAAATCTTTGCCGTACGCATTGACGTTTTGACCGAGCAGCGTAATTTCCTTATACCCTTGACGGGCCAATTCGCGAACCTCCGCAATGACGTCCTCCGGTCGCCGGCTGCGTTCCTTGCCGCGGGTGTAAGGGACGATGCAGTATGTACAGAATTTATCACAGCCGTACATAATGTTGACCCAGCCGCGGAGACCTTCCCTTTTCTTCGGAAGATTCTCGACAATGTCGCCTTCCTTGGACCACACTTCAACCACCATTTCCTTGCTGAAGAGCGCTTCCTGAATCAAGTGAGGCAGACGATGTACGTTATGCGTGCCGAAGATCAGATCCACGAAGCCATGCTTTTGGAGAATTCGATTCACGACCGATTCTTCCTGCGACATGCAGCCGCAAACCCCAAGCAGCATATCCGGCTTTTCCGTCTTCAGATGCTTCAGGTGGCCGAGTTCGCCAAACACCTTGTCCTCCGCATTTTCACGAATGGCACATGTGTTAAGCAAAATGATGTCCGCCTGCTTGCGATCCTCGGTTGCCCGGTAGCCCATCAGCTCCAGCAATCCCTTAATCGTCTCGGAATCATGCTCATTCATCTGGCATCCGTACGTATACACGATATAATGCTTGCCAGCCCCGATGCTTCGGAACTCCTCAGGCAGCTCGGTATCGTACAGGACTTCGACACTCTGTTTGCCGCGTTGTTTTTCCTGTCTATGATTAGGCTCCGAAAGAATGTTGATTTCCCGGCCATTGATGCGAATTCTCTTCCCGTGTTCATCTTCCGAGAGAACTTTGGCTCCTGAAAAATCAAAATACTTGGAGTAGTCCTTACTTTCTTTCGACATGCTAGGTCACTCCTTAGATCCGCAAAATCTCTGGTTTACATGACAATATTGCTTAAATAGGCACTGTTTTAAATTATATCATGATCTTTATGCCTAAGCTACCACCCTGGTGCTATTAGAGCGTTCCTTGGCCGTTGATTTTCTTCTCCCATGTTCGGCAGCACGCCGCCCGTAAACTTGGAATTTCCAAAAAAGAGCCTGGCATCGATGAATCGATCCAGGCTCTTCTTGACTGCGAACTTGTAAAAGTTGCGCATGCGTGACACATACAGTATGTTCTTATGGCTTTCTATAGCCGCGGATTAATCAATAATTTCAGCAGTATCTCCGTTTTTGGCGCCGGCTGCGTTGGCTTCATCGGTATCGATGTGCATGTCGAGCGCAAAATTGTCGGATACGCGGGCAATGACGTTCTCCAGCACGAGGCCGCGTTCGCCGCCTAGGCGCACTTTGAGCAGGTCCTTGTCCTTAATGCCCCACTGTTCCGCATCGGATGTATGGAAGTGAATATGACGAGCGGCCACGATGACACCTTCGTCCACCGTTACTTCACCTGCCGGGCCTTTAATCGTGATTCCCGGGGTACCGGCAATGTTTCCGGATTCGCGCACGGGTGCTTTCACGCCGATGGCAAAGGAATCCGTACGGGAAATTTCCAGCTGGGTTGCAGGACGCGCAGGTCCCAAAATTCTTACTTTATCGAATTGTCCCTTCGTTCCAATGACCGCTACCGTTTCGTTGGCCGCGAATTGTCCTGGCTGGGACAAAGGTTTGAACTCTGTAAGTTGATATCCAGGGCCGAACAATGCCTCAATATGCTCTTGGGTTAAATGAATATGGCGGGCGGATACACCCACAGGTACAGTTTTACTCATCTGTCTCACTCCTTGTTTTTCTCTATATGCTGTACATGCCATCACCTATTATACTCTCTATTACCCAAAAATAAAAAGGCAACCCGCGTGTTTCAGGCCGCCTTCTTTCGTTTCTTGAACGATCTGCAACAGGATTGTCATAGTTATCCTCGAATCCAGGATGTTATGCGTCATGTTCATCTTCTTGAACCGGCGATGAAGGCAAATGCTGTTCAAGAAAACGCAGCGGATTATCCGACATCCAGCCCTTGACCATCGATTCGGAATAAAACTTGAGCAGCAGCTCTTGAAAATCCGGATACCGGCCCGGATGCTCCAGCCCTTCGATCCATTGATCGATCCCGTCGAAATCCGACCCGAATATGATGTGCTTCTCTCCGCCCAGCTCACAAATCTTTTCGATGTGCGGCAGGACGTCCTCCGGCTTCACGCGCTCGACACCGCTGCGGATAAACCAGGGCACAAACGTGATGCCGATCATGCCGTTTAACGCTATCAGTGCGCGTATCTGTTCATCGCTCAAATTCCGGGGATGCGGGCAAATGGAGTACGCATTGGAATGCGAGGCAATGACGGGCCGCTGAGTCAGCTCCGCCAGTTCCCAGAAACCGGCCTGGGACAGATGGGACACATCCAGAATGATGCCTGTTCTATGACATTGCTCGATCAGCTGACGTCCCCGTTCCGTAAACCCGCCGTTTCGCTGCTCCAGTACGCCATCCGCTGCCCAGTTGGCATAATTCCAGGTAACTCCCATCAATCGTACGCCCATATCAAATAAAAGCTGAACGTAATACAGATTGCCCTCCAGCCCGTCAACGCCTTCCAGCGACAGCACGCCGTACCGCTCCGTCTTGCGTTGTCTCATCTCTCGGACTTGTTCCCGCCAAAGCAGGGGCTTCAGATGACCCGCGTTCACGATGCGGCTTCGGTATACTTCCAGTTGGGCCAATACGCGTTCAAAGGAGGGCCTCCCGAATTTCTCCGACAAGAACACAGCGAACACCTGAAGCGCCAGATCCCCCTGCTCCAAATGCTGCAACGTTACGTCCAAATGCGGGCCGTCCACAAAAGAGGCTTTGGGATCTTCCCACATTTTGCTCAAAGCATCGCAGTGAAAATCAACCGTCCGCATCGCGGCGCTCATCTCCCTTCTGACCTGTCACAGCAAAAAGCCTGTTTACGCTTAGCAGAGTAAACAGGCTCATCCTCAACATTCGAAATTTATCTAGGTTCCACGATCAATTTAATTGCCGTCCGGTCTTCGCCATCAATCACAATATCCGTAAAAGCAGGGATGCATATCAAATCCACCCCGCTCGGTGCTACAAATCCCCGGGCAATTGCTACCGCTTTAATGGCCTGGTTCAGTGCTCCCGCCCCAATCGCTTGCAGTTCCGCTCCGCCCCGCTCCCGAAGAACTCCAGCGAGCGCCCCTGCAACCGAATTAGGATTGGATTTTGCTGAAACTTTTAATACTTCCATGGTAAGTACCTCCCCTGGGAATGTTGAGTGATGGTTTGCTTCCGCTTACTAGATGTTATTCGTGAGAGGGGAAAAAATTCCTGCTTTTTACCATCCGTACCTAATTTAATTAAACGGATTTTGACGCTTTTAATCCATTCGCCATTCATCTTCGTACATGCGGATTTTTTGGATCTTCCGGGCTTTTCCCGTCTCCTCATCCATGTCCACGCATACAGCGTGGAACTGCCATTTGCCTTCGTCGACCTGGAAACGGGCAGGAAGCTGGGTCTTGAATTTATACATGACCGCATCGCGCTGCATGCCCAGGATGCCTTCCTTGGATCCCACCATCCCGGTATCCGTAATGTATGCCGTTCCTCCCGGGAGTATGGTATCGTCATTGCTCTGGACGTGGGTGTGCGTGCCGACCACCATCGAGGCACGGCCTTCCAGATGCCATCCCATGGCAATTTTCTCCGAGGTCGCCTCAGCATGAAAATCCACAAGGATGCATTTATGCTTTTGGCGCAGCTCATCCACGATGTCATCGGCGGCCCGGAACGGGCAATCAATGGCTGGCAGGAATGTCCGTCCCTGCAAATTCACGATCGCCAGCTGTTTGCCGTTCGCTTTAATGACGGTGTATCCGCGGCCGGGTGTGCCGGGCGGGAAATTCGCCGGGCGAATCATGCGCGGTTCGTCGTCGATAAATTCAAAAATATCCTTGTTATCCCACGTGTGGTTTCCCAAGGTGATGCCATGAATGCCCCAATTGAAAAATTCATTGGCTATGGCCGAGGTGATGCCGCGGCCTGAAGCCGCGTTCTCCCCATTGGCAATAATGATGTGCGGATTATATTTGGACTTCAGCTCGGGAAGGGAAGCTTTCAGCGCCTTGCGTCCTGTGCTGCCGACAATGTCTCCGATGAATAATACTTTGATGTCAATCACTCCTTCAGGGGAGCCTGTCCTATCCTGTCCTGACTTGATCCCAGGCAGGTCGGTTCCCGATTCATGGATAGTCCGATATGTATTTTCGGATATCTTAAAGATAAAAAGTGGCCGGAATGCGGCCACTTTTTAAGGTCCAAACTCTATTTCGCGTAATCGACCGCACGGGTTTCCCGGATAACGGTGACTTTAATATGACCCGGATAATCCAGTTCATTTTCAATCGTTTTGGTAATGTCGCGTGCCAAGCGGAATGCTTCGGCATCGTCGATTTTTTCCGGCTGTACCATGACGCGAACTTCACGTCCTGCTTGAATGGCGTAGGATTTCTCAACACCTTCAAAGGATTCGGAAATTTCCTCGAGCTTCTCAAGACGACGGATGTACGTCTCAAGCGTCTCTCTGCGTGCTCCCGGTCTGGCAGCGGACAATGCGTCGGCTGCACCCACCAGCATGGCGATAACCGAAGTTGCTTCGCAATCACCGTGATGAGAGGCAATGCTGTTGATAACCACCGGATGTTCCTTATACTTCTTCGCCAGCTCCACGCCGATTTCAACGTGCGATCCTTCCACTTCATGATCCAGCGCTTTACCGATGTCATGCAACAGTCCTGCCCGTTTCGCAAGCACGATGTCTTCGCCCAGTTCGCCGGCCATCAGGCCAGTCAAATAGGCCACTTCCATGGAGTGTTTCAACACATTTTGTCCATAGCTCGTACGGAATTTCAGTCGACCCAAAATTTTGATCAAATCCGGATGCAAACCGTGTACGCCAACCTCGAAAGTGGCTTGTTCTCCATACTCGCGAATGCGTTCGTCCACTTCCTTGCGGGATTTCTCCACCATTTCTTCGATACGAGCCGGATGAATCCGTCCGTCCGCCACGAGCTTTTCCAAAGCCGTACGGGCAATTTCACGGCGAATCGGATCAAATCCGGACAGAATGACAGCTTCCGGAGTATCATCGATAATAAGGTCAATCCCTGTAAGGGTCTCAAGCGCACGAATGTTTCGGCCTTCACGTCCGATAATCCGGCCTTTCATTTCTTCGTTCGGCAAGGTGACAACAGAAACTGTGGTCTCAGCTACGTGATCAGCCGCACAGCGTTGAATAGCCAGCGTGATGATCTCGCGTGATTTCTTATCTGCTTCTTCCTTCGCCTGCTGCTCGATTTCTTTGATCATCTGAGCGGTTTCATGACGAACTTCTTGCTCAACATTGCTGAGAATGATGCTGCGGGCATCCTCCATCGTCAGGTTGGAGATGCGCTCCAGTTCTGTCGTTTGCTTCTTGTAAATGGCATCGATTTGCTGCTGGGTTTCCTCTATTCGTTTCTCTTTGTTCGCCACTTGTTCTTCTTTACGTTCCAAAGATTCTATTTTTTTATCCAGCGACTCTTCCTTTTGCAACAATCTGCGCTCCTGCCGTTGAATTTCATTCCGGCGCTCGCGAGTGTCTTTTTCAGCTTCGGCTCTGATTTTATGAACTTCGTCTTTAGCTTCGAGAACCGTTTCTTTCTTCAATGCTTCTGCTTCCTTCTTCGCACTTTCGACGATCTGCAAAGCGGCATGCTCGGCACTGGAAATTTTAGCTTCTGCAAGGGATTTGCGAATAAAATAACCGAACCCAAAGAATATAGCGGCTACAACGAGAACGATTACGATCCACCAAATGGAATCCATCTGATCACCTCCTCGTTGGTTCCTCCAAGGCATTCCTTGGGAAAATGTGCAATTGTCAGGTTACTCATTCATACATAAAATTTTCCGGCAGTGGAAGCTGCCGTCCATACTGCGCACGCCATAATGACCGTACGCAAATCCCGCCTTAGCCAGCGGAATACATTTCACTATGAATTGGCGATTTAAGAATCTTTCACAAAGTAGTCACTTTTTTGGAAGGAAAAAGGATTCTAATTTATGATAAAAAGATTCATATTTATTTTAGTATTTATAAAAAGATATTGTCAAGGGAAAGCAATGGGTAAACGTCAGTTTCATCCAGTGAAACCATTTCTTTAGCGAAAAAATGCGCACCTGCTTGCGCTTTATTCAATATCATACGGCTCTTCGTCCCATTCGCCTTTCTCCTGCTCCTCTTCAATCAGAAGTTTGAGTGCCTGACGCACAGGCTCTCCCCCGAACCCCCTACGCATTAAATATGCTCCGGTTTTACGTTTGCGATCCAGCAGCTCCCCCTGGGTTTGCTGCCATTTTTTTCGTCCCACGGCCAAGCAGCTCTCCAATTCCGATTCTGCGCTGATCTCGCCCAAAGCCTCCGAAATCAGCTCGGTGCCGATCCCCTTCTGCCTCAGCTCCTGCTTAACCCACAGCCGTCCCTTCTTATGGCTGGTCATGCGCTGCTCTGCCCACATCTTAGCGTACAGCGCGTCATCCAACAGCTTGTCCTTCTCGAGGCGTTCCAGCGTCGTCTCCACGCTGCCGGGCTCGAACCCCTTTTGCTGCAGACGCTGCGTGATCTCCTGAGTCGTCCTAGGTTTCCGAGCCAAATGATTCAGCGCTTCCACGTAAGCCCGCTGCCGCTCATCTGCCACGACAATCTCCAGCAGCTCTTCCTTGCGAAAAACATTTCCCTTTAACATGCGATATTTAAGCATCACGTCTTCATGAACGGTCATAAGGTACGGACCGAACGCGATTTGATACCGGTGTTTGGGCTTTTTCAGCATTTCGACAGAAGTTATGACCAGATCCTCGTCTTCCGGAAAATGTCCAATTCCCGAGGAATCCGCCTGCCCCGACATTTCTTTATTCTCTATATCCATACGACGCTCCCTTCACTGCTGCACGCTTCTCGACACATCGTCAAGACCAATGATTCGGCAGAAATAAATGCAAAGAAGACCGTCTGGCGTTACCCACACCGGACGGTCCCAAACACTGTCATCGTTAACCAGCGATTTATTACTCTACCTTAAACAACTCTTGCTCTTCCAATTGCTCTTGTTCCTTCTCCTTGTCGGAAGGCTCAGGAACAGCCGTCGTCAGATTACTCGCTTCACGGATCTTGTTCTCGATCACGCTTGCGATCTCCGGATTCTCCTTCAAGAACTGCTTCGCATTCTCGCGGCCTTGACCAAGACGGTCACCGGCATAAGAATACCATGCTCCGCTCTTATCCACGATATCCAGCTCCGTACCGATATCGATCAGGCTTCCCTCTCTAGAGATGCCTTCGCCGTACATAATATCAAGCTCGGCCTGTTTGAAAGGTGGAGCTACCTTGTTCTTAACAACCTTAATCCGTGTGCGGTTACCCACCACATCGTTGCCCATTTTGATGCTCTCAATTCGACGCACGTCCAAACGAACCGTGGAATAGAACTTCAGAGCACGTCCGCCTGGGGTTGTTTCAGGGTTACCGAACATAACGCCAACCTTCTCGCGAAGCTGGTTGATAAAGATGGCAATCGTTTTCGACTTATTGATGGCACCCGACAATTTACGAAGAGCCTGGGACATCAGACGGGCTTGCAGACCTACGTGGGAATCACCCATGTCGCCTTCGATCTCGGCTTTCGGTACAAGCGCGGCAACCGAGTCAATAACGATGACATCGACGGCTCCACTCCGTACCAGAGCTTCCGCAATTTCCAGCGCCTGCTCGCCCGTATCCGGTTGGGAGAGCAGCAATTCATCAATATTAACGCCCAGTTTGTTTGCATACGATGGATCCAGAGCATGCTCGGCATCGATAAATGCAGCTTGTCCGCCAGCCTTCTGAACCTCTGCGATGGCATGCAGGGCTACTGTTGTTTTACCGGAGGATTCCGGGCCGTACACTTCGATAATCCGGCCTCTAGGCAAGCCGCCGGTTCCTAAAGCTATATCCAATGCCAACGATCCGCTTGGCACAATCTCAACTTGCATATGGGTGGATTCACCCAGTTTCATGATGGAACCTTTTCCGAACTGTTTCTCTATCTGACGAAGCGCCATTTCCAGCGCAGCACGACGATCTGACAATTGTTCCACAACCCTTCACTGTTGATAGTCTTATCATACCTTGTTTTGACACGTTTGCCAAGCTTTTTTTCGAACATACATTCGTTTTTTTTATTCAACTCCCCTTCCCGTTCATGCTCCGAACCCTATGTATAAAGAACAAGAACCGTGGCAACATCAATCGATATGCCACGGTTCTTCCGTATTTCCCATTATACTTGCAACGGTTCCTAAATTCAAGAACGGCTATTTAGCAAGGTGTAAATTTTTTACTTTTCCAAATGCTCGGTCCCTTTTTCTCCACGAAGCCTAAGCCTGCTCAGACGCTACGAGACGCTGCCAAAGCCGGTATAGCAGCGCTTTGGTTGCGCGGAGCCGGATCGTTTCGCGGTTGCCTTGGAGGTTCAGCTCATGCACTTCCGTTTCTTTGCCCCTTTGGGACAATCCGATGTAGACCAGCCCTATAGGCTTGCGTTCCGCGTAACCCGGACCTGCCACGCCTGTCACCGATAAACCGAAGTCGCTGTCGGTTACCATCCGGACATGATCCGCAAGCGCTTCTGCAACCTCCGCACTGACGGCCCCCGGCGCATCGTCGCCCTCCAGCAGCGCATGAGGGATATGCACAAGCTTCTCCTTGATCTGGTTAGTGTAACAGATGATCCCCCCAAGAAACATCGATGCGCTTCCGGGAATGGAGGTCAGGGTCTCCGCTACAAGTCCTCCCGTGCAGCTCTCCGCCGCGCTCAGGGTCCAGCTTCGATCTGCCATCATGTCCACGATGACCTTTTCGATAGGCACATCCTCGTTGGCATACATAAATTCAGGCCCTCTCTCCTGGATCCTGGCCTCCAGTTCATTCAGTCGGACCATCGCGTCAGACTCGCTGGAGGCCTTCGTGGAGATGCGGACGGTGACCTCCCCATCCTTGGCATACAGAGCAATCGTCGGATCGGTCTGGGCCGTAATCAGGTCCTCCAGGCGCTGATCCAGCGCGGACTCCCCAATGCCCGCGAATTTAAGCATCTTCGAATAGATGGGAAGCTCATCCGTGAGCACATGCTGCAGAAGCCAAGGCTTGGCCTCCTGCTCAAACATCGGCATCAATTCTTTGGGCGGCCCCGGCAAAACGATATAATGAGTGCCTTCATAGGATACCGCGTTCCCGACGGCGAGGCCTGTCTCGTTCGGAAGCGGGGTTCCTCCCTCGATGGCGAGAGCCTGGCGCCGATTGTTCTCGGTCATGACGGATCCCCGCTCATGAAAGAAGCGTTCAATCCGGTCCATGGCCATCCGGTCGATATGCAAGGAACGATTTAGAAAGGAAGCCAGCGCATCCTTCGTCAGATCGTCCTGCGTGGGACCGAGACCGCCGGACAGGAGTACAATATCGGCTCTGCTGCTGGACAGGCGCAAGGCCTCCTTGAGCCTGTCCAGGTTGTCCCCGACAACGGTTTGATAGTACACGTCGATCCCCATTGAAGCAAGCTGTCTGGACAAATACTGTGCATTGGTATTCACGATCTGTCCGAGGAGAAGTTCTGTTCCAACTGCAATGATTTCTGCTTTCATGATTCATCGATCCTCCCGTATCTTCTATCTCTTCGTTAGTAGCTGCCTTCGTTATTCCTTGCCCGGCGGAAGAAAAAAGCAATAGGATGGCTCCTATTGCCGTTATGCCCCGGTACCTTTGAGAAGGTGCCTGTTCTGGACAAAATATTCGATTCCCGAATAGATCGTAATCAGCGCGGCAGCCCAGATCGCAATGACATCAAACGGAATCCCCAAAAATACAAACGGGAAATTGTTGATCAGAAGCGCGACAATCGCCACGATCTGAATCACCGTCTTGATTTTTCCGGATTGACCTGCTGCGACTACCGAACCTTCCAGAAGCGCAATTTGTCTCAAGCCAGTCACCGCAAATTCCCTGCTGATGATGACAACAGCAATCCAGGATTCGCATTTTCCCATCTCTACAAGCGATATGAGTATGGCCGCAACCAGCAGTTTGTCCGCCAGCGGATCCAGAAGTTTACCCAGATTCGTCACCATATTGTTTTTCCGGGCCAGATACCCGTCAATCCCGTCCGTGCTTGCAGCAAGTATGAATATCAGTGCCGCAATCAATTGGTTATAGGGCAGGACAAAATCATTCCACACAATGGGATCCGGGTAAAAATCAAAATCCACCAGCAGGAAAATCATCATGACAGGGATCAAGCAAATGCGGGCCAACGTGATACGATTGGGTAAATTCATGGGGCAACCTCCCTTGCAACGGGTTGTCTTGTTAACTCGGCAGACCCTGCAGCGGTTATCCTTCTGCATTTCATCAGGGTCGCTCTTCCCAAGAGCCTAAAGGGTTTGAAGCGTGCATCGCTGTCTGTCATTTTCATCCCCCAGTAATCTATGTATACGTTAATCCTTATATATCGTTTTTTAGTATAATATTTCCGTTGACGCCCTGTCAAAAGAAACAAACCAGCCGAGCCTACCCGAAATTGGAGCCTCATTGCTTGGAGGAAGAGGAGCGTTTATTTAAAATTGGTGAATTGCAGATCCAAGGAAAGGTCCGCTTTGCGAAGCAGCTGCATGATCTGCTGAAGATCATCCTTGCTTTTTCCGGTTACCCGAATCTGGTCTCCTTGAATCTGGCTCTTGACCTTCAGCTTGGAATCACGGATCAAAATATTGATCTTTTTGGAATTTTCCTGGTCAATTCCTTGCTTCAAGGTCAGACGCTGACGGACGGTACCCATGGAAGCCGGCTCGATCTTACCGTACTCCACATTTTTAAGCGACAAGCCCCGCTTCACCATCTTGGTCTGCAAAATATCGATAACGGCGTTGAGTTTGTACTCGTCATCGGAGGCAATGACCAGCGCGTCCTTGTCCAGCTTCAAGCTGCTCTTGCTGCCCTTGAAGTCAAAACGGTTTTCGATCTCGCGCTCCGCTTGATTAACCGCATTGGTAAGTTCCTGCATATCCATTTTGGATACGATATCAAATGAGCTTTCTGAAGCCATGGTGAATCCTTCCTTTCATTTGGCGATAATGCTTCTATTATAGGTAAAACCGAGAGACAAGTCTAATCCTGTAAGGAATCCGCGATGGATCAGGAACGAAAAAGACTCCGCTTATCGCCAACATCATCCGGCGAAAACGAAGCCCGCTCCCTCAACTGCTAGCTTTCTCATCATGCACCGGACGGCGGAACATACTCAGTATGCCAAGTAAAATATGTGCCAGCCCAAAGCCTAATATGCCATACCCCCAGCTGCTCGGAATCAAATAATAGCCCAAGAGGCTGACGATAACGCCTAATCCGAATATAATCCAATTGACCGTCACAGAGCATCACCTCTTTCGGGAAGTGAAATAACAGCATGCAGCTGCATGCTGTTATGATGACCTGGAGGACAGGCAATTATTCGAAGTCGGTGGTATCCGATGTATCCGTAGTATCCCCGGCACCCGTGTTATCCATGGTGCTTGCGGAACCATCGGCCGGCTCCAGCACGATGCGCGACGTGGACTTGCCATCCGTTACGGGCTGGCCGCCAACCGTAATGGTCGTTGCGGCGGAATTCCCCGATTTCACGAAGAGTCCCTGGCTGTCCATGTCAAAGCTCAGCGAAGCACCGTTCTCGAGCATTTGGAAAGCCAGCTTCTCCCCGGAAGTATTGTTGCCGCGGTATACCTCGACCCAGCTCTTGCCTTCGCTCGTGGCCACGATCTCAACCTTCACGGACGAGCCCGATACCTTAAATACGGTGTTCTTGCCTTCCGTCCGGTCCTGCGTCACCGTAGCCGTTCCAGGCGTTGAATCACCCGGTTCATCGATGTCCGTTCCATCCGTCCCGTCTGTGCCATCTGTTCCGTCCGGGGCGTCTGTTCCTTCCCCGTCCGTGCCTTCGTTAACCGTGCCGTCCGGGGTGTTGTCGCCGCCCTGCGCTCCGTCGCCTGGCGTCACGGGATCCGTGTTATCCGGAGTTTGCGGGTTCTGCGCCTGATCGGTCTGAGTCTGATCATTGTTGCTGACCGGCGGTTCGTCCTTAGGCTCATTCGAATTGATGGCCACCAAATATATGACAACAACGATCAGGATCGGGAACGTCCACATCAGCAGCGTAGGCAGCCATTTCATGTTCCGTTCGGCTGTCGGTCTGCTGGCGCGCTTTTGAATAACCGGCTCCATGGTTGCTTCCGGTTCGGATTTAGGAACATCCTGTTTATGCCCTTCAAGCAGTTCGTCCGGGTCAATCCCCACCGCTTCCGCATAGGTTTTGATGAATGCCCGCACGTAAAAACTGCCGGGAAGTACTTTGTAATCCCCTGCCTCGATGGCTTCCAAGTATCGCTTGCGTATTTTAGTCATTTCCTGCACATCATCAAGGCTCATCCCTTTTTGCAGACGCGCCTCCCTTAATTGCTGTCCCAGTTCGGACATGCCATCACCTCCTACTTTAGAATTTCGTGGTCAAGGTCAAACAAAAATATTACAAATCGTCACTATAAGAGCCCGTGAACGTATCATAAACGATTTCCTCTTCCGGATTGTTTCGCAATTCGATGATAATGTCGAAATCATCGTAGGAATATTCGGATTCGCGAACAAAGATATCGGGATGCTCGATCACCTTCGTGCTCTCCATCCCCATGATATCCTGCAGGAGCTGATAGTGGCGTTCATTGGATCGAATCGTGCTCACAATGCCGTCAATGATAAAAATGTTGTTCGTATTCATCTCGTCCTCTGAGAGTTGACTGCGAATGGTTTGACGGAGCAGCGTAGAGGAAACAAAGGTCCAGCGCTTCATCGCGCAGACGCTGCCGGCGATAATGGACTCGGTTTTGCCCACGCGGGGCATTCCGCGGAGGCCGATGACCTGATTACCTTCCCTTTTGAACAATTCACCCAAAAAATCAACAAGTAAACCGAGCTCATCACGCGTAAAACGAAACGTTTTACGATCATCCGAGTCCCGGTCGATATATCGTCCATGACGGACAGCCAGAATATCCACCAGTTTCGGGGGCCTCAAGGCTGATACCGTAATATTTTTCATTTTGTTTAACATTTTACCCATCAGAACAATTTTTTCTTCGTCATCCGTCTCGAGCAGCATTCCGCGGGTTTGTCCTTCCACGCCGTTAATGGTCAGTATGTTCACTTCGAGCATACCCAGCACGGATGCAATGTCACCGAGCAAACCGGGCCGGTTCTTATGTATCTTATATTCCATGTACCATTGATTCGATTCCACAAAGACACCTCTTTGCACTTCTTTTCCATCAATATTCGACAAATTCCAGCGAAAATTGCACGCAAAAACAGGTCAAATGAAAAATGGGTCACGTTAATGATATATAAAATAAAAATGAAAGGCAAGTATTAACGGTGACATGAAAATTACATTCTTTTTTCTTGACAAAAAGCCCCCATTGTCGGGGGGCTTTTTGTTAATGGATTATGCGTTGTTCTTGGCCAATTTCACCATCAGACGCGCGATAACGTGGCGTTCTTCCTCGTTACCTACATCCCACAATTCTTTCAGTGCACGGTTGGATGAGTTTTGCGGATCAACCTTCTCGTCGAGGAAATCACCGATCTCATAAGCCAGCTGGGAAATAGTGTCTTCACTCATACCCGCTTTCTCGGCTTGAACGACGCGCTCGCCCAGGAATTTCTTCCAGGAATCAAAGTTTTTGATTACGGATGACATGAATTAAATCCTCCTTTTGCGTGGTGGCAATTCAGATTTAAAGTAACAATAGTAATATGTCCCCGTAACCAATACCTTATGAGTGGTGAATTGCACCACGAACGAGATCTAGGTCACCCATCCTCCGTTCGGGCTGATCACTTGCCCGGTAATGTAGCCCGACTCGGGCAGCGCCAAAAAATACACCAGCGACGAAATCTCATCCGGCTGTGCCAACCGGCCGACCGGAATTTCATCCTCCAGCATGCGAATTTCATCCGACTCCAGATGCCCCAACATGGACGTATCGACCGCACCGGGCGCCACGGCGTTCACCGTCACGCCAGACGGGGCAAGCTCCTTCGCAAGAGCCTTCGTAAAGGCGTTAACGCCGCCTTTGCTTGTCGAATACAATACCTCGCAGGAGGCACCGGATAACCCCCAGATCGAGGATACATTGATGATTCTGCCAAAGCGCCGGGAAACCATGCGCCCCATAAAGGCCTGGGAACACAGAAACGTCCCACGCAGGTTAATGGACATCAAAGTATCCCACTGCTCTTCCGTCACGTCGGACAAAAGCCCGTAATGGGACACGCCCGCGTTGTTAACCAGAATATCCGGCTCCATATCATGACTCTGCAGTTTCTCTTTCATCCGCAATATCTGCTCTTTGTCGCGCAGGTCGGCGGATACGGTTAATACCTTGGCTCCATAAGCCATGCAGCGGCGGGCTACCTCGTTGGCCGCTTCGTGCGAATTCATGTAGTGGATGACCACATTCATGCGGACCGAGGCAAAGCGTTCGGCGACAGCCGCCCCTATGCCTCTGCTCGCACCCGTAATCAATACCGTCATTTCCCCGATCGGCTTCAATTCTCTTCCCATGCCTTGCTTCATTACGGACTCACAACGATCGATACGGCCAGTTGGTTCCAATCGACATGCTCCTGCAGGCGGCGGTTGACATCCTCTAGGGTGATGGATTCATAAACCGGCAAAACGTTGAAGAAATCGGCGCCGCGGAACTGATAGCGAGTAAATTCATGGGCAATGTTTTCCGGGGAATTGAGCATGCGCAAATATCCGCCCATTTTCTTCTTGCGGGCCCGTTCAAAGTCCGAGGCTTGGAATCCGGCTGCCTTTAGCTTATCCACCTCGGTGCGGATGCGTTCCAGCAGTTGATCCGGATCCTTCGTGTCCCCGCCAACCGCGGAGAACGCATACTGAGGCGAGCTGTTATATTCATGGCCGAAGCTGTCGGAGATCAAATCCTCATCGTACAGCTTCTGATACAACTCCGTACTGGAGCCAAACAGGAGATCCATCATCAGCTTGGTCGTCAGGTCGCGGCGCAGCTGCTCATCGGCCGATAAACCGACCTGCTTCTCCTTGAAGCCGAACAGGCATTTCGGCAGCGATACGGCCAGGCGGCTCTCTCTCCGCTTCTCTTCGACTCCCTGCGGCTCCGGATCGAATAAACGCTCAATGGAACCTTGCTTGTCGTACGATTTTCGGGCTTGGTTCGATCGGATCAGGTTCATCGTTTCCTCGGGATCGACGCCGCCCACCACGAACAGCAGCATGTTGCTCGGATGATAGAACGCATTGTAGCACGTATACAGATCTTCCTTCGTAATCGTTCCGATGGATTCCACCGTGCCGGCGATGTCGATATGCACCGGATGCACCTTATACATCGCTTCGATCAGTCCGAAGTACACGCGCCAATCCGGGTTGTCTTGATACATATTGATTTCCTGGCCGATGATCCCTTTTTCCTTCTCCACGTTCTGGTCGGTAAAATAAGGATTCTGCACGAAATCGATCAGCGTCTCCAAATTTTCATGAATGTTCTCCGTGGCCGAGAAGAGGTACACGGTCTGGTCAAAACTGGTAAAAGCGTTCGCCGAGGCGCCATTGGAAGCAAACTTGGCAAAAATGTCGCCTTCCGGCTCCTCAAACATTTTGTGCTCGAGAAAATGCGCAATTCCGTCGGGAACCCGGGTCTCGGACTCGCCTTGGACCTTGAAATGGTTATCGACCGAACCGTACTTGGTTGCAAAGGTCGCATAGGTTTTCTGGAAGCCGGGTTTAGGCAGCACATACACGTGCAAACCGTTATCCATCACTTCGTAATACAGCGTTTCCTGCAGGTTGTCATAATGAATGCTCTCCACCGGCTATTCCTCCTTTTGACCTTTCAGGAAATAGATCGTATCCAGGGAAAATGCCGAAGCCGCCTGCTTCACATCGTCCACTGCAATGCCCTCGACCTGCTTCAGCAGCTCATCCGGCGTACGTTCCCGTCCCGACAGCGTGCGGTTAAAATCATACGCAATCATCTCGAAGGCCGAATCCTGCATTTCTTTGATCACGTTGCGGATCATGGCTTTCGTCTGGGTCATTTCGATGTCCGAGATGGCACCCTTGGCCATGTCATCGAGCTGCTGGCGAATGATGTCGACCGCCTTCTCGAAATTTTGAACCTCGATCCCGGACTGGATGGTAGCAATCCCTTTATGACCGTCATATCGGGAGGAAGCGTAATAGGCCAGGCTTTCCTTCTCCCTCACGTTAACGAACAGCTTCGAATGCGGATAACCTCCCAAAATCCCGTTGTACAGAAGCGCAGCGGCATATTCATCATCTCCGTACGTAATCGTGCTTCGAAGGCCCATGTTGAGTTTGCCTTGATTAATGTCCAGCTTCTCCACGACCGTCTGCGTCTCGTTAGCGGCCGTCCGCGTGATAGAAGGAACATAATCCCGGCTTTCCGTCCGATTCAGTTTAAAATGCTCCTCGACGAGCGTCTTCACCTCATCCAGACTCGTATCGCCAACCACGTACAAATCCAAAACGGACTCTTGGAGCCATTTCTGATAAGATTCATACAAGCCCTCCGGCGTGATGCCGTCAAGGTCCTTCCGCTCTCCGAGCGGATGCAATCGGTACGGCTCGTTCTTGCACATAACCTCAATGCAGCGCTCAGCGGCATAACGGATCTTATCGTTTACGATAGACTCCAGCTTCTTGCGGACCGTGTCGCGCTCGGTCTGCACGTAAGATTTGCGGAATGCGCCATTCTCTAGCACAGGCTGGGTGAATGCCTCGCCCAGAAAAGCAAATGAGGAGCGCAGCAGGCTCTCAGGGCTCTTAACAAAAGAGTCATTGATCGTGTCCATGCGGAAGTGCACGATCTGATAATCGCCGCGCTTATACACGTCAAAACCAAATCCGGCGCCGTACAGCTGCTCCAGCTGCTCGCGGAATGCTCTGGTTTCCGGGTAAGAGACCGTCCCTCTGCGCAGTACAAATGGCGTAAGCGCGGTCGAGGTCACGGTTTCCTCTGCTAACGGGCTTCCGGCGTAAAGCGATATCGCAAATGTCTTGAATCGGTTTGTCGGCAACACGTGAATCCGTATCCCTCCGGCAGTACCGTGTTCAAATTCCGTTTTCGTCAAGGTCCATATCCCCTTACATCATGGATTGTCGTTGCCATAATTTACTTCATAGATAACTTTCATTCTAACCCATCGCAAAGTGAAGAAGCAACCGAAGACAGGCCCCGGTTGCCGTTGGTTGAGCTACATACAGAAGATATGTTGACCGATGGTTTTGACTTGAGGACGCGTCCAAATCCATGGCGAGGTGGCTGTTTTCGGATTGAAGTAGTACAAGCATCCTCCTGTAGGATCCCAGCCGTTCAGCGCCTGCTCCACCGCTTTTCGCGCCTGGGCGTTCGGCTCCAGCCATATCTGGCCGTCAGCGACCGCGGTAAATGCTCTCGGCTCGAATATAACCCCATGCGGCGTGTTGGGGAAGCTTGGCGATTTCACACGGTTGAGAATAACGGCCGCTACGGCGACCTGTCCTTCAAACGGCTCTCCCCGCGCTTCGCCGTAAACGGCATTCGCCATGATTCTCAAATCATTGTCGGACAGGCCCATAGTATTCGATGAGGCTAAGTTGTTATTCCCTTGATTAGTACCGCCGCCGTTTCCGCCAGCACCGGCCGCTGCACCTCCGCCTTCATGAAGCTTCGGAGCGGTCGGACGGAAATCCTTGGTTGCGTTATACAGTTTCAGTTTGACCTTCGGCCCCACGATGCCGTCCACCTTCATGCCGAACTCGGATTGGAACCACTTGACGGCGCCTTGGGTCTTGGAACCGAACACGCTGTCGATTTTGCCGTGATAAAAGCCTAGATACTTCAGTCGCCCTTGCAGCTCATACACGTCTTCGCCAGTGGAACCGAATTTGATGGTCTGCTGGCTAAAGGTCGGCAAAGCTTCCTGTAGACTCGAACTGTGATCCGCTTTCAGCCTTCCCTGGGCGAAGACGACGGCAGATAACAGTATCGCAATGCTGATCAGAATCCAGATTCTTGAGTTTTTCATGCTGCGCTCTACCTTTCTCTTGTGGTTTAACAAGCCTCGCTACCGTTATTATGACAAGCCTGCCAATATCCTATGCACCTATTCCCTGAGACGGCATGAGCGCAGAAGATCCTATAAGCGCAAAGAGAGCTGCTCCTATGAGGGAACAGCTCCTTAAATGTTCTGTATCAGTTGCAGCGTTCAAACACGCTTTCATCCGTCGCTTCTGCCTAGCTCTACGCACGCCATGACCAACGCTCCGACGCCATGAAGGTCATTTTCGCATTGCTGCCTTTCCACATAATGCTTGTAATCGCCTACGCCCGTGCCGATGCAGATTTGGGGCATGACCAAATTTCCCTTGTCATTGCGATATACGGATTGGACCAGGCCTTGATATCCCTGTCTTGCATACGTCATAAAAGAAGGATCCAGATAACCCAAACGGACTCCTTTTGCCAAGGTATAGGTGAAAAGACTGGAGCAGGAGGTTTCGAGCCAATTGTCCTCCCGCCCCCCTTTGTCCACTACCTGATGCCACAGACCGGTAGCCGGATCCTGATAACGCACCAGCGCTTCGCTTAATTCACGGAGCGCGGCAGCCAGCTCTTCCCTCGCCGAATGATGCTCTGGCAGTAAATCGAGGAACTCGACAAGCGACAACGCATACCAGCCTATGGCGCGTCCCCAAAATTCCGGAGATTGCCCGCTGACCGGATCCGCCCAGGGCATCGTTCGGCTCTCGTCCCAAGCATGATAATACAAACCGGTAGCCTCATCCTTGGTATGGGAGCGCATCAGCTTCTCCTGGAACAATACCTCGTCAAATAAATGCGGCTCGTTATACTGCCTCGCATAGTTCATCGTAAATACGCCGCCCATATACAGTCCGTCCAGCCACATCTGGTATGGATACCGGTCCTTATGCCAATAGCCGCCTTCGGTGGTCCGGTTCAGCGTGGACAGCAAGCGGAGCAGTTTATCCGCTGCGGCCCTGTAGCGGTATTCGGGAAACACAGCATCCAATTCCATCAGGAGCAGGCCCGCTTGAACGGAATCCAGCTCCCCCCGCTCCAGCAGCAGGTTGCCGTTAGCGTCCACCAGATGATCAACATAGCCTTTGATATAATCCAAAAACTTGGCGTCCCCGTTAAATTTCCACAATTGAGACAACCCAACCAAAAATACGCCCTGATGGTAATGCCACCTGCCTGCAGGCGGAAGCTGCTCGGGCGAATACGTTTCCATGATCGATTGGCACGCCTTGGTGGCGAGTTCTATTGGTGACAAGGCGGACTGTGCCTGCTGCTGTACGGGATTGGACATACGTGCTCCTCCTCTTTCTAATCAATTACTAAAAAGCGATTGAATTTATAAAATAACGCCATCCTTGAAAATGGATATTTCCCGGAAGCCATTCCGTTCATTTTGCGTCTTCTCAACGCCTGAGGCCAAATGAACGATGACCTCCAAGAGTTCCGCATGAAGCTCATCCATGCTTTTGCCCTCCAGCAGAGCTCCCGCATTAAAATCGATCCAATGCTTTTTACGTTTGGCCAGCTCGGAATTGGTCGCGATTTTGACGGTTGGTACAGGCCCCCCGAACGGCGTTCCCCTTCCGGTCGTGAACAGCACGAGGTGGGCACCGGCTGCAGCGAGTGCCGTAACCGATACGAGGTCATTGCCCGGCCCCTCGATCAGGTTCAGTCCCGGCTTCGTAGTTCTTATGCCGTAACGGAGCACATCGGATACGGTTGCAGTCCCCCCTTTTTGGGTGCATCCCAGCGATTTCTCCTCCAAGGTCGTGATGCCGCCGTCTTTATTCCCGGGAGACGGATTTTCATAGATTTCCTGTCCATGCGAGACGAAATATTGTTTAAAGTTGTTGATGAGCAAGGTGATATCCTGGAACACCTGCTCGTCGGCAGCCCGATCCATCAGGATCGTTTCGGCTCCGAACATCTCCGGCACCTCCGTTAGAAGAGCGGTGCCTCCATAGGCGGTAATCGTATCCGCGATGCGGCCCGCCAGCGGATTGGCTGTAATGCCCGAAAGTCCGTCCGACCCGCCGCATTTCAGCCCGATTTTCAGTTTGGAGAGAGGAACCTCCGTTCGTTTGAACGTCTCCGCATATTCCACGAGCTCGGATATAAGGGACAACCCTTCCTCCAATTCGTCCTCTATGTCCTGGGCACGCATATATTTGATCCTATTCCCGTCCTGCTCCCCGATCATGGCCTGCATTTGATCGATCTGATTGTTCTCGCAGCCGAGCCCGATAATGAGCACGCCTGCGGCATTGCCATGCTGAGCCAGGGAGGATAATAGGCGCTGGGTATGGCTCAGATCATCCCCGAGCTGCGAGCAGCCGTAGGGATGCGGAAAATGATAAACCCCATCAATCCCTCTCCCTTGAAACTGCTGACCTGCCATTCGTGCCAGCAGCTCGCAGGTTTTATTAATGCAGCCGACGGTGTTGATGATCCAGATTTCGTTGCGGATTCCAACCTCGCCGTTCGGTCTGACATATCCTTGGAAAGTTGACGAACCGTGGCTGGCAGCTGAAGGCTCAAGCCCTTGGTTTGCGTTTGGCTTATACTGATACTCCACTTCACCGGAGAGACCTGTTTTCAAATTGTGGGTATGAATCCAGGTCCCCGGCAGAATGGCTTCCTTCGCCAGACCGATCGAATAACCGAATTTGAAAACATGGTTACCCGCCTCAATCAACCGCAGAGCCACCTTATGACCCTTCGGGACGTCCTCCGTTAATTCGATGGCATGCTCCTTCCCATTCAAGATCCCGATGGCATGTTCTCCTGCCGACAAAGGACGAAGCGCAATGCCGACATCATCCTTGCTGTGAAGTATGACGATGTCACTCATGTCTCGTTCAGCTCCATTTCTTCGATATAGCTGCTTACCGTTTCATGAAGAGCGGGAATTCGGTTCAGATCCTCGCCCCATATCCTCTGGTTACCAAGAATGGAGGCCACAAGCTGACGTATAGTCCACTCCCCGCCGTCTACCTGTTGCCACGCTTGCTGCAGTGTCATCAGGTTATCCGGATCATCTCTTAAAGGCAGCTGTTCACCATCAAGTCGCGTGCCGTACCATTGCCCCTCCTTCGTGCCGGCATGATACAGACGGATCAAGGAAGCCAATCCAAGAGTAATGGTGCTTGGCAGCTCATAATGCATTCTGATATATTCCTTTAAGCTCGGCAAAACCCGAACCCTAAATTTGGAGATGCTGTTCATGGCGATGTCCTGCAGCCTGTGCCGAATGAAGGGGTTGCGGAACCGCTCCCACACGGTTTCGGCATATGCCGCAACATCTCCAGGCGGGAGAGGCACCCCCGGGACGATTTCCTCGAGCATCGCGTTTCGGATGCGATCACCCCATTCAGCACTTTCCGTCATCTCCTTTACTTCGTTCAAGCCATGGAGCAGACCTATTGAAGCCATAAGGGTATGCGTTCCATTCAAGATCCTTACTTTTCTAACCTGATACGGGGTCAGATCGGATACCCAGCTTACCTGAAGGCCCGCCGACCGTAGAGGCAGTCTGGACTCCAGTGACGGATCGCCCTCAATCGCCCAGAAATAATAGGGCTCGGCCGTGTTGAGCAATCGGTCCTGATGACTCCATTTGTCAAAATAACGCTCCGCTTCTTCCGGATAACCGGTTACGATCCGGTCTACAAGCGAGTTCAAGAACAGATTGTGCTCCGCCACCCAGCTCTGAAAGGCCGGCGAAAGCCCCCAATCCTGTGCATGCCTCAAAACAATGGATCGCAAGATATCCCCGTTTCGTTCCAGAAGCTCGCAGGGCAATATCATCAAGCCCTTGTCCGGCGAGCCTTCATAATGCTCATAACGCCGATACAGCAGCATGGTCAGCTTGCCGGGATACGACAACACCGGTTCGTCCGGATTCCATTCACTGCGCTGATAATCGAGACCAGCCTCGGTCGTATTGGAAACGATGATATCCAGGGAATCCAGCTCGGCGATCCTTAAGAAGTTCTCCCATTCCGCGTAGGGATCCACGATCTTCGAGAACACCGGAATCCACTGCTCCTCCTCAACTTTTCGTCCATCCTGGATACCTCGGGTCAGAAGGCCGTATATCCCTTCCTGTTCCCGCAGCTGCTCTAGCTTGGGCCTTCCGCCGGGTCTTGGCTGACTGACCGCGACGCTCCCTTGAAACAGCCCCTGCCGGTTGCATTCATAGATCATCCAATCGAAAAAGCCCCTGAGAAAATTACCTTCGCCGATTTGCAGCACCTTCACGGGGAAGTTCAACATCTCCGAGTCCTGACGTATATCCTGCTGCTGGAGAAACTCCCGTCCGACCAACTTCAACGATCCGCTTCGGTCTGTGCTCGTACCCATGGTTTATCTCCCTCCGTCTGGCCAAACCGGAAATAACGCTCGGCGTTGTTGTAACAAATATCCTGCACGATGCCACCGAGCCACGGAAGATCATCCGGCGCTTCGCCCCGCGTAACCCACTCGCCGAGAAGATTGCAAAGAATACGCCGGAAATACTCATGCCGGGTGTAAGACAAAAAACTTCTGGAGTCGGTCAGCATCCCGACGAATCGGCTCAACAGGCCCATATTGCCGAGTTTGCTCATCTGCTCGACCATGCCGTCTTTGGTGTCGTTGAACCACCACGCCGAGCCGAACTGGATTTTGCCCGGAATGCCGTCCCCTTGAAAACTCCCGATAAGTGCAGCAAGGATATCGTTATCGCTGGGGTTGAGCGAATAAAGTATCGTTCTTGGAAGCGCCGACTCTTGATCGAGCCGATCCATCAGCTTAACGAGCGGTACGGCGATCGGACTATCGTGAATCGAATCATACCCGGTATCCGGACCCAATTGCCGGAACATCCTTGTGTTGTTGTTGCGTTGGGCATTGATATGGAACTGCATGACCCAGCCGAGCCTGGCGTAGACACGGCCAAGATGAAGCAGCGTATGCGTCTTGAACTGTTCCTCTTCTTCCCGGGAAACCCTCTCCCCCTGAAGCGCTTTCAAGAAAATGTCGCCCGCCTGCGCCTCGCTGACCTCTCGATAAGGCACGTAATCCAACGCATGATCGGATACCCTGCCGCCCACCGAATGGAAAAATTCCGCCCGCTGCTCCAGCGCTGCCAGAAATGCCGGATAATCCGCTATCTCGACCCGGCTTCGCTCGGCGAGCAACTTCACCCAAGGAACGAACGTCTCCCGGTTAATCTCCAGCCCCTTGTCCGGACGGAATGACGGGAGCATCTGAAATCCGGCATCGCCTTCTTCTGTCAGCTTGATATGATATTCCAGGCTATCCGCCGGGTCATCCGTCGTACACACGACCTTCACGTTGCTTGACGTAATCAACCCCCTGGTCGTAAAATCATGTTCCTGGAGACGCTTGTTTGCCGCCTCCCAAATTCGCGGAGCATTCTTTTCCTGAATGATGTCCGATATGCCGAACAGTCTTTGCAGCTCCAAATGCGACCAATGGAATAAGGGGTTGCCAATCGTCATCGGCACGGTGCGGGTCCAAGCCAAGAAGCGGTCATAATCGTTCACGCCCGGCCCTCCCGTGATGTAGGCCTCTTCCACGCCTGCAGCACGCATCGCCCGCCATTTATAGTGGTCACCGTTGATCCAGGCTTCCGTTAAGTTCTCGAACCGGTGATTGTCAACGATCATTTGCGGACTCAAATGACAGTGGTAGTCGATGATTGGCATGGCTTTAGCATAATCGTGGTATAAGATGCGAGCAGTCTCGTTATGAAGCAAAAAATGTTCATCCATAAAAGGTCTCATGATTTCACCGTCCGTTTCTGTAGATTATCTACTATGTTACGGCATCATCAGTTGGATTTCTTCACGTTTATTGCGAATATAGAGGTTTATTCAACATATCTTGCTTTGTTTTGCAAGAAGAAGTTGATACAATAGAGCTGAATTAATTGGAATGGCTCCAAGATGTTATGATCTGAACGAAGCGGGGGCGATTGTCATATCCAGCGAAACCCATACCGTATCCTACGGAGAAGAAGAAGGAGAATTTTATTATCATCGCATTCACCGCACGAAACCCTTTGAACGCAATAACCATTATCACGGAACTTACGAAATCTACTATTTGGTTTCGGGGGAACGCCATTATTTTATCAAAGAGAAGCTGTACTCCATCCGGGCGGGGGACCTGATTCTCATCAATAAATTCGATGTCCATAAAACCTCGGGCCATGGAGACCCGGAGCATGAGCGTATCGTCATTAATTTCAGCGATTCCTTTCTCGGCAAAGGCCATCCCTTGCTGGCATCGGGATTGCTCGGCATGTTTAACCAGGATCGGCCGCTGCTGCGCTTAACCGTGCCGGAGCAGGCGATCATCATGCAAATTCTGAATAAAATGGCCGATGAGATCCGGGAACGCTCCGCTTCGTATGAGCATATGCTGCAGGTGCTGCTTACGGAGTTATTAATCAAAACCTATCGATTAACCCATTCCGCCTCGCTGCCTGCCAACGTCTCCATGAATCCGCTCCATCAGAAAATCACGGACGTGGTCAAGTTTATTCACGTTCACTACGCAGACAAAATCACGCTGCAGGGATTATCCGAAACCTTCTACATCAGTCCGTTCTACCTGTCCCGGATCTTCAAAGAGATTACGGGCTTTACCATCATTAATTACCTCAACCTGACCCGGATTCGCGAGGCGCAGCGCCTTCTGACGGATACGGATCTGAAAATCGTGGACATCGCCGAATCGATCGGCTTTGAAAGCCTCACCCATTTTGACCGGACCTTCAAGAAAATCATGAATATGACGGCAAGCCAATATCGTAAAATCAACAGCGTCCCCTGAACATGCAAAAAAGGAAGCGAGCCACCAGGAGTCCAGGGTTGTTCGCTTCCTTTTTTAGTTGTGATCATACAATGAGTCGCTTAGCTGATTCGATTCTGCTGCTGCTGATATTGCTCCATGGACATCAGCACTTCCCGCGGCTTGCTGCCCTCATAAGGACCGATCACCCCGCGCGCTTCCATGGAATCGATGAGGCGGGCGGCACGGGTGTAGCCTACACGCATTCTCCGCTGCAGCAGCGACACGGATGCCTGCTTGGCTTCCAATACGATGGTCACCGCCTGTTCATACAACTCATCCAATTCTTCTTCGTCCGCGCCAGCGGATTCCTCGATTTCAGGCACCAACGACTCGTCATATTCCGCCTGTCCTTGATCCCGGACAAAATCCACGATGTTCTCGACCTCATGATCACTCATGAAGGCTCCCTGAACGCGGATCGGCTTGGAGGAACCCATCGGCATAAACAGCATGTCCCCGCGGCCAAGCAGCTTCTCGGCGCCCGCCATATCCAGAATGGTTCGGGAATCGACCTGCGAAGACACGCCAAAGGCAATACGCGACGGGATGTTCGCTTTAATGACCCCGGTGATAACGTCGACCGACGGACGCTGGGTCGCGATAATCAGATGGATACCGGCTGCACGCGCCATTTGGGCCAATCGAGTAATCGCATCCTCCACGTCGTTGGCCGCGACCATCATCAAATCGGCCAACTCGTCCACGATGACAACGATATACGGCAATACCGCAGGCAGATTATCCTTCATTAGATTGTTGTAGCCCTCAATATTCCGCGTCCCCGACTTGGAGAACAGTTCATACCGCTTCTCCATCTCCACGACGATTTTCTTAAGCGCTAAGGATGCCCGCTTCGGGTCGGTTACCACCGGCGCCATCAAATGCGGAATCCCGTTATAGACATTGAGTTCGACCATCTTCGGATCGACCATCAGGAACTTAACCTCATCCGGCTTCGCTTTATACAGGATGCTGGTAATAATGCCGTTGATGCATACGGATTTACCGGAACCCGTGGCGCCTGCAACTAGTAGATGGGGCATCCGTGCCAAATTACCGACAATCGTCTGGCCCGAAATATCGCGGCCGAACGCGATTGACAGCTTCGATTCCGCGTCCTGGAACGTCGGCGTTTCCATAACCTCTCGCATGGTGACGAGCGAAACTTCATTGTTCGGCACTTCGATCCCGATGGCGGACTTGCCTGGAATCGGCGCCTCCATCCGAATATCCTTGGCCGCAAGCGCGAGTGCGATATCATCGGTCAGATTCACGATCCGGCTGACCTTGACGCCGATGTCCGGCTGAATTTCATAGCGGGTTACCGACGGACCCCGGACAACCTCCAGAACCTTGGCCCGAACGCCAAAGCTTTCCAGCGTGGCCTCCAGCTTTCGCGCTGTCTGCATGTAATCGTTCTGATCTCCACCCTTGCCGCCGTTGTTCGGTTTGGACAGCAGCCGGAACGGAGGCAGCTTGTACGGCTTGGGCGGCGGAGCCGGTGGCGCTGCCGGTGCCGATCCTTCTTGCCCCCCAGTATCCGCGATAACAGCTGAATTCGTCTCGCCGTTCAGCGTCTCTGGGTCAACCATGGCATCCGAACTTGATGCCGCGTTCCCCGAAGGGTCTTCATGCGCAGGAGGCATCACCGCTTCGTGATCGTCTTGATCGTCATCCAATCGTCCTTCTTGCTTCACCTGCTCGAAGAAATCGCGAATAATCGGCGAAGAAGGTACAGGATCCGGTGCAGAAAATGCAGCATCCGTCCCCTCCTCCGATTGATCCGCTCGGCTGAACAGGACGACCTCGCCCTTATCATGCTCATCATGCCCGTTGCCAACCGTAAATACCGGAGCCGACTCATCCATAACATCCTCTGCCTCTTCCGCGGCTTCGTTCCGCTTGTTGCCCTTGGAACCAAACAGTTGGAAGAATTGCGGCGCTTTACGCTTCGGCAGCCGCATGCCTTCCATATCGTCGAGGTCATCGTCTTCATCCAGATCCTCCGGCAGCTGTATGCGTTGCTCCTTTGCGCTTGCCTTCGCCGCCGCCTTTGATTTCGTCTGCTGGCTGTTCATTTTCTTTTGGATTCGTTCCCCGGCTTTCACAACCCTGACGCGGAACATCCGCATTAAATCAACATAGGACAGATTCGTAATCAGCATGAAGCTGATAAACAGCATGACAATCACAATCAACTTTGCCCCGATGCTGCCAAACAGCATCAACAAGAGGGCAAACTGCAAGGCTCCAACATAACCCCCGCTGATATCCCGGCCCATGACAGGATGACGTCCGTCATCCGCCCCGGCATGAAGGAGCTCGCCCTGCAAATCACTATGTATCTGGCTCATCGCACTCGATGCATTCAATTGTCCGATCGGAGCCAATTTGGACTCCAGACCCGCAATACTGCTCATTAAGGTGAGCGATAATACCAGGAGAAGGACACCGGTACGCCTGCTGTTCCACCGTTTGGGCCATTTTCGGTGAATCATCACCATTAACCCGTAATAAATGCCGATTAGGGGGATGATAAAATAATACTTACCCAGCAGATATCCCGACATCTTGGACAGGGAACGCCCCACCGGTGCTTCTCCGGATAACGCGATGACCGAGAGTGTCATCAATACAATTCCATAAATTTCATATTTCAATACGGCTGCAAAGGCTGCCTTCTTCTTTCTTTTCCGCTTTGCCAAATGTGTCACCCCCGAATCCATATTATAGCATAATATTCGGTGGCGTACCTATGTTCTGTTTTCAGCCTTTAGCCTCATTTTCGACGGTCGGAATATAGCGAATCATGGTCCCTGGCGCGTAGCGCGGGTTCAAGTAATCATGAAGCCCGCAATCCAATAAACGAACGATTTTCGCCTGTTCTTCCGTTACAGGCTTCACTTCCATCAAAATACCATCGACTCGAACTTCCCTGGACATGACCTCCTGCTCCACTTGAAGCAGCCCGGTCGTCGGATCCAAGGGCATGACGCTGTACCAAGTCATTGCGTAATCCCCCCGGGCTGAATCGTTTTACGCTCGGCGATCATGCTGTTCAGCCGGCTTAATGCCTGTCCGATTCCACCCACTTCGTTCATTAAGCCATACTTTACGGCGTCTGTACCCGAAACCGCAGTACCGATATCCCTGTTCAATTCGCCGGTCTTGAACATCAGATCCTTGAACTGTTCCTCCGTGATCCCCGAATGGCTCGTCACAAAGCGCACGACGCGTTCCTGCATTTTCTCCATATATTCGAAGGTTTGCGGCACGCCAATGACTAACCCGCTCATGCGAATCGGGTGAATCGTCATCGTTGCGCTCTCTGCGATAATCGAATGGTCTGCGGCAACAGCGATAGGCACGCCGATGCTATGACCCCCTCCTATGACAACCGTTACCGTCGGTTTGCTGAGCGATGCAATCATTTCGGCAATGGCAAGCCCTGCTTCCACATCGCCGCCAACGGTATTCAGAATGATCAGGAGTCCTTCGATTCGCGGATTCTGCTCGGCTGCCACTAGCTGTGGAATCATATGCTCGTATTTGGTCGTTTTATTTTGCGGCGGCAGCACGAGATGACCCTCGATTTGCCCAATAATCGTCATGCAAAAGACGTTGGATTCTCCGCCGGTTGGAAGCCCCGTCTGTCCCAGCTGCTGAATGGTTTCCGTCACGGCCGCTTTCTTGCCTTCCTCGGTCGGAACGACCGGAGGCGCCTCCGTCTCGCCAGTCCACCCCGCTTTTCTGTTGCCCGTCATCCGTTGATCGTTGTCCATCGCGCATCCCTGCCTTTTTATTCTTAATGTCTAGCTGCTGCAACAAACACATAGCTAACCCTTAGTATGGCAAATGACGCGGCTTTTTTATGCTTGGGCAGAGCATTCAGCATTAGGCCTTGCTCATAACAAACAAAAAAACTCCTGCCGAACCCATCGGGAGAAGTTTCATGATTTGCATATAAAAAGCCCCTCTTTCGCGGAAACCGTCCAATTATTACCTGCGAAAAAGGGGCGACTGTGTGCCTGATTTATTGTATTGTCTCGTATCAGACTTCCATGATGATCGGCAAGATCATCGGTCTGCGACGTGTTTGTTCATACAAGAAGCGTCCCAAAGCGTCTTTCACGCTGGTCTTCAGTGATGCCCATTCATTTACGTTTTCGCTCATCAGCTTCTGAAGCGTGCTGGAAACGATACGGTTGGCTTCATCCAGAAGCCCTTCGGATTCTCGTACGTATACGAATCCACGGGAAATAATATCGGGACCGGAAACGATGGAGCCGTTTTGTTTGCTCAACGTAACGACAACGACCAGAATACCGTCCTGGGACAGAAGCTTGCGGTCGCGCAGTACGATGTTCCCTACGTCTCCGACGCCAAGTCCGTCAATCAGCACATTGCCGGCGGTCACTTTGCCGGCTTTGCGGGCCGAACCGCCTTGAATCTCCACGATTTCTCCGATATCGGTAATAAAAATGTTGTCCGGATCCACGCCAACGGATTCCGCAAGCAGGGCGTGACGGCGCTGCATCCGGTACTCGCCATGGACAGGGATGAAAAATTGCGGTTTCATCAGATTCAGCATCAGCTTAAGCTCTTCCTGGCTACCGTGACCCGACACGTGGACGCCCGAATTGGATCCGCTGTAAATGACGTCTGCTCCAAGACGGAACAACTCATCGATCGTACGACCCACGTACTTCTCATTTCCAGGTACTGGAGTCGCCGCGATGATGACCGTATCTCCCGGCAGAATGTCCACCTTCCGGTGGGTGGAACGTGCCATGCGCGTGAGCGCTGACATCGGTTCTCCCTGACTGCCCGTACACAATACGACAACGCGGTCCGCTGCCATTTTGTTTACCTCTTCGGGTTCGATCAGCATGCCGTCCGGAATGTGCAGGTATCCAAGCTCTGCGGCAATGGATACAACGTTAACCATGCTTCTGCCGATTACCGTTATTTTGCGTCCGGTGGACTCGGCTGCGTTGACAACCTGTTGAATACGGTGCACGTTCGATGCAAACGTTGCAACAACAACCCGCTGCTCGGCTTTGCGGAAGATGTCTTCCAGCACGATGCCTACGTTTTTCTCGGAAGGCGTAAAGCCGGGGCGCTCTGCGTTTGTACTGTCCGACAGAAGAGCCAATACTCCCTTGCTTCCGATCTCAGCCATACGCTGCAGATCCGCATACTGGTCATTGACCGGAGTATGGTCAAACTTAAAGTCCCCCGTGTGCACCACATTGCCTTCCGGCGTTTCGATACAGATCCCCACGGAATCCGGAATGCTGTGATTGGTTTTGAAGAAGGTCGCTTTCAATGTGTTTCCGAGTTGAACTTCCGAATCCGCATGGATCAGAATCCGTTTCGTCTCACCAAGCAAATTCGCTTCTCTGAGCTTGTTTTCCACCAATCCGAGCGTCAATTTCGTTCCGTATACAGGAACGTTCAGGTGTTTCAATACGTAAGGGAGGCCGCCGATATGGTCCTCGTGACCGTGAGTCAGCAAAATCCCTCTCACTTTGTCGCGATTTTCCGTTAAATAGCTAATATCAGGAATAACAATATCAATCCCAAGCATATCTTCTTCTGGGAACTTCAATCCCGCGTCCACGACAACGATGTCGCCTGCATACTGGATGACATACATGTTCTTCCCGATTTCACCGACGCCGCCCAAGGCAAAAATCGATAGTTTATCGCTGCTTATTTTCTTAGACAAATGTATCTAACCCTCCTATAGTTTTGGACGTCGTACCATTGTTATATTAAATTTCAAAAAAATACCGCACCCAGTCACTTGAATTCATTATACATGATGAAAAAGTGAAAACACAAGTCAGCCACCTTCGTGGACCATAGGATGCCCAGAATCAGAAGGGTTTAAAACGAAGAAAGCCACCACCTTCGATGAAGGTAGTGGCCCTGAAAATAGGTAAGCGGCAGTTTACAAGGAAGACAGCATATTACGGATAAAAGCAGCCTCGTTCTCGCTTGGAGCAACGAGCGGCAGGCGAACCCCGCCGACTTGATAGCCGCGTTCGTTCAAAGCGAATTTAACCGCCGCAGGATTCGGAAGCGGGTCAGGACATTCAAAGAGGCCTTTGAACAGCGGGAATAAGGATTGATGAAGCTTGGCAGCTTCCTTCACGTTCCCTTCCACGAAGGCTTCGATCATGTCCTTCATGCGGGCACCTGCAATATGGCTGGCCACGCTTACGATTCCATAAGCACCTACCGACAATGCAGGCAATGCCGCGGAATCGTCGCCGGAATATACGATGAACCCTTCGGGAGCACCTGCGGCAATGCCGGTAACCTGGTCAATCGAAGCACATTCCTTGGTCGCAACGATGTTCGGAATTTGTGCCAGCCTTAAGGTGGTGGACGTGCTTAGGCTGATACCCGTTCTACCAGGTACATTATACAGCATGACGGGCAAGGAGGTTGCCTCGGCAATCGCCTTAAAATGCTGGTAGAGTCCTTCCTGGTTCGGCTTGTTGTAGTATGGTGCTACAAGCAAAATGCCGTCGACGCCGCAGCTTTCGGCTTTCTTCGTCAATTCTGCAGAATGTGACGTATTGTTGCTGCCTGTGCCTGCGATGATCTTGCTCCGTCCGCCCGCCTGTTTCACAGCGAACTTAAACAATTCAAGCTTCTCGTCTTCGCTAAGCGTTGGCGATTCGCCGGTCGTTCCAGCAATGACCAGGGAATCCGACTTCTGTTCCACTATCAGGTGCTCAATCAATCTCGCAGTCTCGTCCCAATTGATCTGGCCGTTCTGATCAAAAGGGGTTACCATAGCCGTAATCAGTCTTCCGAAATCCACAATGATTCCTCCTTAAAGCCTTCCCGCGGGAATGCTTCCTTCGTAAGTAATCTTATCTATATTATTTCCTATCAAACGTTTTAAGGGAATATCCGTCTTTAGTAATTTTATCGGTGAAGCTCAAATTTATGATGAAGGGCGCGCAGCGCTTGAGCCATATCTTCTTTTTTCACCAGTACCCATATCGTCGTATTCGAATCCGCGGATTGCAGAATCGGAATGTCGTGCTCGCTCAAGGATTCCACGATTTTGGCCATGATGCCCGGAACGCCGTTGATGCCGCCGCCAATGACGGACACTTTGGCACAGCCGGATAGGCTTTTCGGTTTCAGGTCCAGGCTCTGCAGCACTTCGATCGCCTTCTCCGAATCGCTGTCAAACACCGTATAAAGCACTCCGGTAGGGGTAACATTAATAAAGTCCACGCTGATGGAATGCTCGGCCATCGATTTAAATACCTTCAGTTGAAGACCTTCCGTGCGATCGCATTCCACCGAGATTTGCGTTATGTTGCTTACATAGGCAACTCCCGTCACAAAGCGGTCCACGATTCCGGATTGAATATCTCTGAAGCCCTCAGGCTGGGTTACCAGCGTGCCCTCATTATCCGAGAAGGTCGACCGCACTCTGACCGGAATTTGGGATTGCATGGCAATCTCAACCGCTCTAGGATGAATGACCTTTGCCCCTTGATGAGCCATGTTGCAAATCTCCGTGTAACTCACGTAACTAAGCGGCTTCGCATCCTCGACGATGCGGGGATCCGCCGTTAGAATGCCGTTGACATCGGTGTAGATATCTACCATTTCGGCGCGAAGCGCGGCACCAAGCGCTGTAGCCGAAGTATCGCTTCCGCCTCTGCCCAGCGTGGTAAAGTCGCCGGAATCGGTCTGCCCCTGGAAGCCGGTAACGATGACAACCTGATGACTCTCCAACTCTTTCAAAACCCGTTCAGGTTTTACGTCCTTGATACGTGCATTTCCGAAGTGATCGTCTGTGAGAAATCCGGCTTGTGCACCCGTCAGCACCGTTGCGGTTATCCCCTCTTGCTGAAGGAGACTGCACAGCGTTGAAGCCGAGATAATTTCACCGCAGCAGAGCAGCAGATCCCGTTCTCTGTCGGGAAGCGCGTTTCCGTTATGCCCGATCCAGTCCAGGAGCGTGTCTGTCGCATAAGGCTCCCCTCTGCGTCCCATAGCCGATACAACCACGACCAATTGGTAGTGATTGGCCAGTTCACGCTGGATGTGCCCAATAACATGGGTTCTTGCTTGCGGTGTAGACAATGAGGTGCCGCCGAATTTTTGAACTAAGATGCGCATAAAATATTCCTCCGTTTATATATGCCCAGGAGACGTAAATTGCGGGCCGACCGACTGAAACGGCCGGCTATTTAAGCCTGGCCGTTCCGTTTGTTGACGATGATTTCTGCGATTTGCACAGCATTCCATGCTGCACCCTTCAGAAGATGATCTGTAACGATCTAGATGGTAAGTTGACGCTCATGCCCCAGATCGCGGCGAAGCCGCCCTGCGAACACACACGGTTCCTTAACGGCCTCCCGCAGCAAACGATGGCGCTGCTGGGTCGTCAACCAGCGTCACGCCGGGAGGGTGCATTCGACAAAAGGCGATGAACTACTTCCAGATCATAGTCCTTCTTGAATTCAACGTACACGGATTTCGAATGCCGTTAACGACCGGGATGCGTACACTATCCGTCCCTTCAATGGATTCGTCGCCCATCATTTTTTTGGTCTCGCGGACCATCTTCATTTCTTTCAGGGTATAACCGTTCTCTGTAAATTTATCGAGAATATTCAACGATCATCGGCTGGAGCTGTTTTCCTTCCAATGCCGCATAACAAGCTTCCGGAATCAGATTCATTTTGGCGACAAGCGAGTTCGGTTTCTGCTGCGGATTATCCTGTCCGTAAGGGACGAAATATATGTTTTTGGTAACCAGCAGCTTCGCGATATTGGCCGCATTCAGTCCAAGACCGTCATTCGTTGAGATCGCCAGCACCAGCGGTCTGCAATTTCTCATCTGCGCCTTGGCTGCCATTAAGACAGGACTGTCAGTCATCGCATTGGCCAGCTTGCTGGTCGTGTTTCCCGTGCAAGGGGCGATAACCAGGACGTCAAGCAGCTTGGATGGGCCCAGCGGTTCCGCCTCCACAATTGTAGAAATAATATCATTCCCGGTTATATCTTTCAACTGTTTCTGCCAATTTTCCGATGTGCCGAATCGGGTATCGGTCGTCATGATGGTGCTCGATACAATCGGCACCACATTCGCTCCCCCGTCTTTGAATCGCTGGATCTGCGGCATCACTTCTTCGAGTGTGCAGTGCGATCCTGTCAGGGCATATCCCACTGTAATTCCATTCCAATTCATTTACGCATCCTCCCGAATCTTGATTTCTTCAGAAATCAGCTCCACCAGCGTGTTGGCCATGATAATGCCGGCTGTTTTTGGAGCCACGATTCCGGGTAGTCCGGGTGCGAGCATGGCTTTGATCCCCCGTTTCTCGGCATAGCGAAAATCGCATCCGCCGGGTGCGGAGGCAAGGTCAATAATGACAGCCTCCCGAGGCATTTTCGAGATGATTTGTGCTGTGACTATCATAGTTGGAATCGTGTTAAAAAGCAAGTCAATATCCGACACATAAGAACCCAGATCCCTTACCAGGAAGGGCTTCCAGCCCATTTCCTCAGCTCTTGCGTAGTGCTCCGATTTACGTACCCCCATCCGAATTTTGGCACCCAGTCCCTGCAGGCTGCGAGCCATTGTAAATCCGGTCCGTCCCATACCAAGCACCATGCTGGTAGATCCGTGGATCGTAAAATCCGTGTTTTGGATCGCCATCATGAGTGCGCCTTCGGCGGTCGGAATGGAATTATAAATAGCCACATCGTCCCTCTCCAATATCTCTACCAGCTTGATCTTATATTTGTCACATAGCGAGCGCAAATAGGGTTTCGCCATGCCTGTATAGATCACTCCATGTCCGGGCATCGCCGCGATATGTTCTTCCTGCAGTCGCAGCGGCCCTTCCGAGAACAGCGCGCTGACACGTCCCTCATCATCACATCCCACTACAGGCAGGATCAGAGCATCGGCGTCCGATAACAGCTCTGGCGTAAGCGGCTCGCGAGTCACTCCCTGAAAAGAATCCTGCAGTTTCTCAAACCCGGCGATCATGACGGAGGCATCCATCTCAGCGCATTTGCGAATCACTTCAATTTGCCTTGCGTCTCCTCCAACAAAGACGGTCCGGACTCCAGTCAGCATGGAAGGCCTCGCTCCTTTCTTCAAACCAACGTATAAAGCATCTTATGCTGCCGCCTATGGGGAGGTGAGCGTATTTCCTTTAAACTACCGCCTTAACGCAGTAAATAACGTTAGGAGAGATAAGTCCGGCTCCATGTCCATCCTGGTTGAAGATCAACGAAAAAAAACACCGCTCCGTTTCAACCGGAGCGGTGTTCATGCTGATATCATGATCCTGATGATACCCTTAAGCTTCCATGGTATGGTTTATTTGCCGGTATGACCGAATCCACCCGCCCCGCGTACCGTATCGGACAGTTCGTCAACTTCCGTAAATTCTACGGCAGGCACGGATTTGAACACCATCTGGGCAATCCGCTCATTACGCTCAATCGCAAAAGGCTCCTGTCCCAAATTGACAAGCAGCACCTTGACTTCCCCGCGATAATCGGCGTCAATCGTACCCGGAGCATTCAGGCAAGTAATGCCATGTTTGTAGGCAAGACCGCTGCGTGGGCGAATTTGCGCCTCAAGCTCGGCTGGCATGGCAATCGCAAAACCGGTCGGGATTAATTTGCGCTCACCCGGGTTTAGCACCACCGGCTCTTGAACGGCAGCGTGCAGGTCGAAACCCGCAGCCAGCTCGGACATTTTCACCGGAAGTTTCACATCTTCATTTCCTGGCAATCTATTGATTTGAACGTAGTGCAACAAATTCATTCCTCCTAAGTACATTCAGTGCTTTATCTGAAGTTCCTACCATCGCTAGTGCATATGGAGTCCCGAACATCCGGTCAAGAACCGCGTTGACATCCTTCATGTCGACCTGTTCGATCCGTTTAATGATCTCGTCCAGACTGAAATGACGGCCCAGCATCAATTCGTTCTTACCCAGGCGATTCATGCGGCTGCTCGTGCTCTCCAGACTCAGGATGAGACTGCCCTTCAATTGTTCCTTTCCTTTGCGCAGCTCTTCCTCCGTCATCCCGTTCTGTGCCAAATCATGGAGCATTTCCGTGGTCAGCTGAAGCACTTCTTTTGTCTGTTTGGGCGCTGTGCCTGCATAGATGGTAAACATGCCGTTATCCGCGTGGGAACTGTGGTACGAATACACCGAGTACGCCAGCCCGCGCTTCTCCCGAATTTCCTGAAACAAGCGTGAGCTCATGCCGCCGCCAATGGCGTTATTCAGCAGAACCATCGCATACTGAAGCTCGTCGCCGATCGAGCAGCCGGGAAACGACATGCAGATATGATTCTGCTCCGTTTTCTTCTTGCGGAACTGCACGCCGTCCAAAAAGGCCGGTACCGCCAGCGGCTCCGACGTTCCATGGTTGGCGAAGCCGCCAAAATGGCGCTCCAATAACGCAATCACTTCATCATTGATGTTGCCGGCCAGGGCAATCACCGTATTCTCAATGGTATAGTGCCGGTCCATGTAGGATCTCAGCGCTTGCGAATCCATCGATTCCAGCCGCTCCTTCGTGCCGAGAATCGGATAAGCAAGCGGGTGGTCACCGTACACTGACAACGACATCAGATCATGAACCAGATCATCCGGCGTATCTTCATACATCGCAATCTCTTCAAGAATGACATTTTTCTCCTTGGCTAACTCGCCCGCATCCAGCTTCGAATTGAAGAACATGTCGGACAGCACGTCAACGGCAATCGGAAAATGCTCATCCAGCACCTTGGCATAATAACACGTATATTCCTTGGACGTAAAAGCGTTGACGTTACCGCCGATGGCATCGAATTCTTCAGCAATGGCACGGGCGTCAAAGCGCTCCGTCCCTTTGAACATCATATGCTCTATAAAATGCGTAATCCCGTTGATGTCTTCCGATTCATTGCGGGATCCGGTTTTCACCCAAATGCCGAATGAAACCGAACGACTTGTCGGGATTTGCTCCATAACCACTCTCAGGCCGTTAGACAATTGTATTTTTTTCACGAATAGGCCCCCCTAACTGTTCCATCAAAGGCTCACTTCGGCTGACAATCAGCCTCATGCCATCCATTCATTCTATCAAACTTTACCATGCGGCTCAACTTCCCTTTGGCATGATTCGCTCCGGTGAAAGCGTCTGGCTAACGGTCCCGATCTCCAGTCCCTTGGCCCGTATTCCGTCAATCATTCCTTTTAATGCCTGGGAAGAGGAGTCCGTTGGATGCATCAATATCAAAAATCCCGGCTCTACCTTCGACGTGATCTTCTGAACGACGGCATCCGGCGCCGGATGCTTCCAGTCAACCGTGTCAAGCGTCCACAGCACCGTCTTCAATCCTCTTGCATGCGCGATGGATACGGTCTGCTGATTGAAATCGCCGGAAGGCGGTGCAAACCACTTATTTACTACGCCCAGGCTTTCTTTAAGCAGATCCTGCGTCTTTGCGATTTCCATCTCCGCCCGATCCCTGCTGAGACGGCTCATGTTTGGATGCGTAAAGGCATGATTCTCCACCTCATGGCCTCGTTTCACGATCTCGGCGGCCAGCTCCGGGTTTTTCTTCAGCCAGCTGCCATCCAGGAAAAACGTAGTTTTCACCTTCTCCGCATCGAGCGTATTCAGCATCGGCACCAGAAATTCATTCCCCCACGCCACGTTTATCATCATCGATACCATCGGTTTACTGGGGTTCCCTCGATAGATCGGTTGTTCCCCCAGATCATCGAGCGTGACTTTAGCCGGTATTTGCCGGTAAACGTAGGGAATGGCATCGCCGGCTTTACGTTTTTTCGACGATGCTGCTTTATATGTAGCTTCGATATCGACTTCGAGTCCATTGTATCCGGGAATCGCTTTCCACACCGAGTCCACCCTGGCATCCACCGGCTCGATACGCGATTTAGCCGCAGCGGCTTCAATTTGACCCAATAAATCCAGATCCACTGCCGTCTCTGAACCGCTGACGAGATGCGCCTCCGGTTTGTTCTCCAGCCCCGATACGTATTTCCAAGCCCCGCTGAACACAGCAACAGCCGACACCATTGCGGCACCGGTCAGCAGCACGGCCATCTTTTTTCCATTCATGGGCATATCCATCCTCCCTAGAGAAGCTTTGTCCCATTTTATGTGCGATCTGACGGAAATATGTACCGAAACATGAGGCCTTAGCCGGGAAAGCCTGATCCGAGGCTTATCCCGGAGCAAGAACATAGGAAGTCCCGGCGTCTGATGAGCAAAAAAGAGCCAGAATGATAGGTTCTGCCTCTTTTCCTTCTATCGATATGCGGTTATACCTGCAAGCGCGAATTAAGATCCGCTCTTGCTGGCTTCGGTTGTCAACACGGCTTTGCGAGACAGGTTAATCCGTCCCTGCTGGTCGATTTCGGTAACCTTCACGGTAATGACGTCACCGATTGCAACCACGTCCTCTACCTTCGCTACGCGCTCAGTTGAGAGTTGGGAGATGTGCACAAGCCCGTCTTTGTTTGGCAGGATTTCAACAAATGCACCGAATTTCTCAATCCGTTTTACAGTACCTGTATAGATTTCGCCAACAGCTACCTCACGCACGATGCCTTCGATAATCGAAAGAGCCTTCTTGTTCATCTCATCGTTGGACGATGCGATAAATACGCGGCCGTCTTGTTCGATATCGATCTTCACGCCGGTCTCTTCGATGATTTTGTTGATGATTTTGCCGCCGGCCCCGATAACATCGCGGATTTTATCCGGATTGATCTGCATCGTAATGATCTTAGGCGCATATTGGGACAGCGTTTCTCTTGGCTTTTGAATGGCTTCCGCCATTTTTCCAAGGATGTGCATGCGTCCTTCTTTTGCCTGCTGCAGCGCTTCCTGCAAAATCGCGCGGTCGATGCCGTCGATCTTGATATCCATCTGAATGGCGGTAACCCCGTCAGGCGTACCTGCCACTTTGAAGTCCATGTCGCCGAGATGGTCTTCCATCCCTTGAATATCCGTCAAGATGGAAACATGGTCTCCGTCTTTAATCAAGCCCATCGCCACGCCGGCTACAGGCGCTTTGATCGGCACCCCTGCGTCCATCATGGCAAGCGTGCTTGCGCAAATGCTCGCTTGGGATGTCGAACCGTTCGATTCTATAACCTCGGATACGAGGCGAATCGTGTACGGGAAGTCCACTTCATTCGGAATGACCTTCGACAATGCACGTTCACCCAGTGCACCGTGACCGATTTCACGACGGCCTGGAGCGCGAAGCGGACGCGCTTCCCCAACGCTGAACGGCGGGAAGTTATAATGGTGCATGAATCGCTTGGTCTCTTCCAGATCGATTCCATCGAGAATCTGTACATCGCCTAGAGCACCTAGTGTACATACGCTAAGAGCCTGGGTTTGTCCACGCGTAAACAGACCGGAGCCATGCGTTCTAGGCAGCAGGCTGGTATCGCAATCGATAGGACGGATCTCAGACAGACCGCGGCCGTCCGGACGAACTTTATCATGCGTGATCAAACGGCGAACTTCTTCTTTCACGATATCGTGAAGGACCTCTTTAACATCCTTCAACAACTCGGGTGTCTCGATGTATTTCTCTTCGAACACGGTGTATGCTTCGTCGTTGATAGCGTCAATCGCATCTTGGCGAGCGTGCTTCTCCTCAATGCGAACGGCTTCAACAAGACGGGCTTCCGCAAATTCGCGCACTTCGCGATTCACGGTTTCATTGACCGCATGAAGCTTAACCGCCATTTTCTCTTTGCCGCAAGCTGCCACCAGCTCTTCGATCTTGGCTACGATTTTCTTGATTTCCTCATGCCCGAACATGATCGCTTCCAGCATGACTTCCTCAGGAACTTCGTTCGCTTCGGCCTCGACCATCATGATCGCATCTCTGGTGCCGGCGACGACCAGATAAATATCGCTTGCTTCCTGCTCCGCAATGTTCGGGTTCACGACAAAGTTGCCGTCAACGCGCCCCACCGCGACGCCGCCGATCGGACCGTTAAAAGGCACGTCCGAGATGCTCAAGGCAGCGGAGGTACCGATCATGGCCGCGATTTCCGGCTCGCAATCCTGATCAACGCTCATCACCAGATTCAGAACTTGAACGTCATTCCGGAATCCTTCCGGAAACAGCGGACGAATCGGACGGTCTGTCAGACGACTGGCAAGAATCGCCTTCTCGCTTGGTCTGCCTTCGCGTTTGATGAATCCACCCGGAATTTTACCGACTGCGTACAAGCGCTCTTCATAGTTGACCGTCAATGGAAAGAAATCCAGATCCTTCGGTTCACTGGAAGCTGTCACCGTACACAGGACTGCCGTTTCGCCGTAACGAACCATAACAGCCGCATTAGCCTGCTTCGCAAGGCGCCCTGTTTCGAACACGAGGGGTCTTCCGCCAAGCTGCATTTCAACACGTGTTTCCATGTAATCCCTCCTCATGGGGATAAATTTTTTTGAAATCCTAATCATCAGCAAGTTTTTGCCAAACGCTGTCCACATTTCCTAACCAGAGTCATCGAAGCGGTCGAATATCACGAACCTATGTACAGGAACAACCCGAACCGTATAGAAAACATTCTCCGTATAGATTGCCCCGGTTATACCATGAAGTGAAATTTAGCGAACAGACCACGCCTACCATCTAACAAGAATCTATATTAAGATAACCCCACAAAGTGGAGTTTAGGCTATGAAGCGTACGCAGTACTTTGTGGGGAAGCTTTCGTAACGGTAAATTGCACAATACTTAGAAAAGAGCCCGGCTGTGCCGCTGTCGTTCCAAGAAGGACAGTGGACAACCAGGCTGTTTTCGGCACATCTTATGGATGATTAGCGACGCAATCCAAGCTTCTCGATCAAAGCACTGTAACGTTTAACATCCTTGTTTTTCAAGTATGCAAGCAACTTACGGCGTTGGCCGACCATTTTCAACAATCCGCGACGGGAATGATGATCCTTCTTGTGCGTACGCAAGTGGTCAGTCAAGTTCGTAATGTTTTCCGTTAGGATAGCGATTTGCACCTCTGGGGATCCTGTATCGGACTCATGAGTTTTGTGCTCGTCAATCAGTTGTTGTTTACGTTCTTGAGTCAATGCCATCCTGTTCACCTCCCTCATTATAATCGCCGTTGGCCCAGGTACCGACGGTGAGATCGAACATCCAAGCCAAGGTTAGAATTGCCCGATCCTCGGGCAACCTCTAAGAGTATAGCATACTTTACCTGAAAAAGAAAATCCGTTTGCGAACAATTTGTCCCCAAACGTTTTATTCGGTGACATTCAATATTTTGCGGGCCTCGACGGCATCCCGCTGAATCCATTCCACAAGCTCCTGAACCGATTCGAACTTATGCTCCTTGCGGATATATTGAACGATATCCACCGTCATGATCTGGTCGTACAGATCCCCTTCGAAATCAAACAGATGGACCTCGAAGATCGGTTCTGTAATCCCTTCGTGGAACGTCGGTTTCACGCCGACGTTCATGACGCCAGGAATCCAGTCGTGATGCTTATCCGTGCGAGCACGGACGGCATAGACGCCCAATGCAGGCGCTACGAACGGATCCGTCAATTCCAGGTTCGCGGTAGGAAAACCGATCTTTCTTCCCCGCTTCTCCCCGTGAACGACCGTGCCCCGTATGTGGTAATTCCGTCCGAGCCAGCGGTTTGCGTCCGACAGCTGTCCAGTTTTCAAGGCAATCCGTATGGATGAACTTCCTACCTTCTCGCCGTCGACCAGGAATGGCGGTACCGTAACGACCGACATTTTGCCTTCGCCGAGTTCCTGAAGTTTAACTGCATCTCCTGCGCCTTTATGGCCGAACCGGAAATCAAATCCGACTACCGCCGTTTGAAGATTCAAGGGAAAGAGCATTTCTTCAACAAACGCTTCCGGACTTACTTGGGAAAATTCTTTGTTGAACTCGACGACGTACAGAACATCGATGCCCATCTGCTCAAGCAGCTGCTGCTTGTCAGGCTGGGGAGTCAGATAGCCTTCGTAGCTCCCCTTACCGATTACGTCCTTCGGGTGCGGATAAAAGGTAATGAGCGCGGCCGGCACTCCATTCTCCCGAGCAATGTTGACAGCGGCCGAAAGCACGCTGGCATGTCCCAGGTGAAGACCGTCGAACTGGCCGATTGCCGCTACCTTGGGCTCGGCAGCTTCTCGTACGATGTCGGAAGATACAGGATAAGATAATGAAACAATCCTCATGATTTCTCACCTCCACTCACTAAATCCAGTCATGCTTAGGAAAATACTTTCACGGGAACGATAGCGCCCGTCTCTTCCTGACGCTTATAGATGCCCAGAAAGTTTTCCTTTATATCGTACAAACGGATAGGCTCCGAACTGTCGACGGCCGGTTCTACCGCCCTGGAGGACAAGCGTTGCCCCTTCAGAGCGGCCTCCGCCTTCTCTTCGGAAACCGTATGCTTTGCCAGATGGTGAATCGCTTGATCCACCGGAATAAGCCGGGATTGCAGCGTTTCATCCTTCATGAACTGCTCAATTTGCTCCAGGGTCAAGCACTGCGCCTCGGTGATTCCCGCCGATATCGTACGTACCAGCTTAACCATGACGGATGGCAGGCCGAGCTTCCTCCCGATATCCACACAAAGCGTGCGGATGTATGTACCTTTGGAGCACAGTACACGGAAAGAAATTTCCGTATACTCCCCTTCCGGATCAAAGTCCGTCATCTCGATTTCATGAATCGTTACGGTACGGCTTTTGCGCTCCACCGTCTTGCCTTCTCTGGCAAGCTCGTACAATCGTTTGCCGTTGATTTTGACGGCGGAGTACATAGGAGGAACCTGAGAGATCTGGCCTGTAAAAGATTGCAGCGCTTCAAGCGCCTCGTCTCTGGTCACGCGGACTTCATCCGCAGTCTCCACCACATTCCCGGTAATATCCTCGGTATCGGTCGAGTATCCAAGGCGGAGGACCGCATGATACTCTTTAGGCAGCTCCTGCAGATATTCGACGACCCGCGTGGCTCTCCCCAAGCATAACGGAAGCACGCCCGTCACTTCAGGGTCCAGCGTCCCGGTATGTCCAATCCGCTTCAAACGAACCATTCCCCGAACTTTGGCTACCACATCGTGGGAGGTCCATCCGGCCGGTTTGTGAACGGCCAAGATGCCTTCTAATTGCGTCATAGCTTTAATCTCACCTGCTCTACTACTTTAGGGATGATGTCTTGAAGGGAGCCTTCCATGCTGCACCCTGCTGCCCGGACATGGCCGCCGCCGCCAAAAATTTGGGCCAATGCGGCAACATCCACTTTGCCGGCTGAACGCAAACTCGCCTTGACCATTCCAGATTTCAGCGATTTGAACAGAATCCCGACTTCGACTCCCTGAATGTTTCGGGGATAATTGACGATCCCTTCAAGATCCTCGCTAACGGCACCGCATAGTTCCATATGCTCGGGGGTTACGTACACCCAGGCTATTTTACCGTCATCCGACAGACTCAACGTGTTTAACGCCTGAACCAGCACCTTCATCTGCGGCAGCGTCATTTCCTCCAGCAGCGTTTCCGCAATTTCGGGGCCGTTCACACCATAGGATAACAGATCGGAAGCCATGCTCATGACCTTGGGCGACGTATTGGAATAACGAAAACCGCCAGTATCCGTTAACAATCCGGTATAAATCGCAGTAGCGATTTCGGCATCCCAATCGATTTCAAACAAATTCAGCAAATCATAAAGGATTTCTGCGGTTGCAGCCGCCTCGGGCACAACCAGGTTAACGGCTCCGTAACGATCATTCGTTGGATGATGGTCAATATTAACGATGCTCGCATGATCGGCAAACACCTGCTGCGTATAACCTACTCTCGCAAAATCCGCGCAATCCACGCAAATGACGTTTGAAAACGTCCTTCCCGGCTGCTGTTCGGACAGATTGAGAATGTCTTCTGCATGCCACAGCTTTTTCATGCGCTTCGGGATGGGCCCTTCGTTGATCATCGTGAATTTCTTGCCCAGACATGAGAGAAGCCAGCCCACCGCAAGGGTGGAACTGACTGCATCTCCATCGGGCTGAACATGCGACACAACCAAATAATCATCGTGCTCCAGCAGAAACGATTTCACCTGCTGCAGCTCTTGTTCATAGGTCTGCATTCGCCCTCTCCTTTATAAACAAAAACTACTCTATTTCTCTTCGCGATCCACGATTTCGGTCAGCAGCTTCTCAATATGGCTGCCATAAGCAATGGAATCGTCGAATTTGAAGATCAGCTCCGGAACATGCCGGAGACGAATTCGCTTGCCCAGCTCGGAGCGGAGAAAGCCGCTTGCTTTCTCCAGCCCTTTCAAGGAAGCCGCCTTCTGCTCGTCGTCGCCGAGCACGCTCAGGTATACCTTCGCTTGGGAAAGGTCGTTAGTTACATCCACGCCGGTCACGGTAATAAAACCGATTCTCGGGTCTTTCAATTCCGTTTGGATCAGTTGGCTGAGCTCTTTTTTAATCTGCTCGCCTACGCGCCCAGTTCTGATTTTTGCCATGGTCTGATCACCTCATTCGTTAGCGCTCTACCGTCTCCATGATGAAGGCTTCGATTACGTCCCCTTCTTTGACGTCGCTATAGCCTACCAAGGTAATACCGCACTCATAACCCTGTGCCACTTCTTTAGCGTCATCTTTAAAGCGCTTGAGGGAATCGATCTTGCCTTCATGAACGACAATGCCGTCACGGATCAAGCGAGCTTCTGCGTTACGCGTAATTTTACCGGATGTCACCATACATCCTGCAATCGTACCCACTTTGCTCACTTTAAAGGTGTTGCGGACTTCCGCATGACCGATCACGGATTCTTTATACTCCGGATCGAGCATCCCCTTCATAGCTTGCTCAATTTCCTCGATTACATTATATATTACACGGTGCAGACGGATATCAACCTTCTCCTGCTCGGCGGTTTGCTTCGCTTGAACGTCAGGACGAACGTTAAACCCGATTACGATCGCGTTGGAGGCAGCTGCCAAAATAATATCGGATTCGGTGATGGCACCGGCACCGCTATGGATAATCTTGACGCGAACGCCTTCCACTTCGATTTTGTTCAAGGAGCCTTTCAGCGCCTCGACGGAACCTTGCACGTCACCTTTGATAATAACGTTAAGATCCTTGATCTCGCCGTCTTTAATGTGCTGGAAGAGATCATCCAGCGTCACCCGCGTATTCGTGTTCAATTCGGATTGACGATGGGTAATCGCACGCTTATCAGCGATATTACGCGCTTTACGCTCATCCTCAAACACCATGAACGGATCGCCGGCGCCCGGAACTTCAGTCAAACCGGTAATTTCGACCGGCGTTGATGGTCCGGCTTCTTTTAAACGACGGCCTTTATCGTTCACCATGGCGCGAATACGTCCAAAGCAGTTGCCGGCTACGAAGGCGTCGCCCACTTTCAACGTACCATGCTGAACGAGGATGCGTGCTACCGGTCCTCTGCCTTTATCAAGCTCAGCTTCAATCACGGTACCGCGCGCGCGTTTATCAGGGTTTGCTTTATATTCATTCACTTCTGCTACCAGAAGGATCATTTCAAGCAAGTCTTCCAGACCCATCCGCTGTTTCGCCGAAACGTTAACAAAGATGGTATCTCCGCCCCATTCTTCAGGCACTAACTCGTATTCCGTCAATTCTTGTTTCACTTTATCCGGGTTAGCGTCCGGCTTATCGATTTTGTTCACGGCAACGATGATCGGCAAACCTGCCGCTTTCGCATGGTTAATCGCTTCGACCGTCTGTGGCATCACGCCGTCGTCAGCCGCAACCACGATGATCGTCATATCCGTTACTTGTGCACCACGGGCACGCATGGCCGTAAACGCTTCGTGGCCCGGTGTATCCAGGAACGTAATCTTCTTGTTGTTGATCTCGACTTGGTAAGCACCGATATGCTGCGTAATCCCGCCAGCTTCGCCACTAGAGACGTTCGTGGAACGGATCGCATCCAGCAGCGTCGTTTTACCGTGGTCAACGTGACCCATAATCGTAACAACCGGTGGACGCTCTTTCAGTTCTTCCGGAGCATCGTTTTCTTCAACGGTCTCAAAACGATCTTCCTCTACCGGAATTTTCACTTCGACTTCTACACCGAATTCGCCAGCGAGCAATAGAATCGTATCGATATCCAGCTCCTGGTTGATGGTGGCCATCACGCCGAGGAAAATCAGCTTCTTGATGACTTCGGAAGCGTCCTTATGAAGCAGCTTCGCCGTTTCACCGACGGTCATGTTGCCACGGACGATAATTTTCTTCGGCGTGTTGTCGATTTTCTCACGAGGCGGCTGCTGATTATGTTGATTCCGGCCGCGGTTGTTCTTGCCACCGCGATTATTGCCACGGAATCCTCCCTGACGGTTGTCATCAAAACGCTTGGAGTCTGAACGATTGTTATTGTTGTTTCTGGAACCGCGGTTCTGGCCGTTGCTGTTATTGGATCCTGAGAATCCGCCTCCGGTTCCACCCGGCTTGCTCTGAGGACGCGCTCCGCCCGGGTTGTTGCCGCCCTGCGGACGCGTTCCTCCTTGATTATTGCCTTGCGGACGCGATCCGCCCTGATTATTGCCTTGCGGACGCCCGCCGCCTTGACCTCCGCCTTGCGGACGGGATCCGGTCTGCGTGCTGCCGCCCGGTCTTGCGCCTTGGCTGCGATTATTCTGCTGGCTTCCTTGTGCGGAGCCAGATTGGTTTCTTCGGGTATCCTGCCCTCCTTGGGGACGCTGGGAACCTGAAGCATGTTGTGTGTTTGAATTCGTTCTACTATTCATACCTACCTGCTTTTCCTGTTGTTTTTTGGGCTGGCTTTGACCTTGTTGTCCTGATACTCGTTGTCCTGATTGACGCATACCGTCCTGCCCATTACGGTTGCCGTCTGCACTCACGTTAGTGGAAGTGCCTTCTGTTTTAGCATGGGATACGGATGCGGCTGCATTCGCTCCGGAACCCGAAGGTTTGCGGTTCTCGGTTCGGGGAGCGTCGCCACTGTCCCGCTTGGCTGCCGCATTCGATTTGATATCTTTGAAGAACTGCTCTACCTTGGACACCGTATCGTTTTCCATTACGCTCATGTGGTTATTGACCGGAACGTTCAAACGCTTAAGTATCGTGATAATTTCTTTACTGCTCATGTTCAACGATTTAGCATATTCGTACACTCGAAGTTTATTGTCTTTGTTTTCCTGTTTACTCAATATACTCCACCTCCGACATTGTCTCCATTTTCTTGGAGATCATTTCTGCGAATCCTTGATCCGTAACTGCCAGCACAACCCGCTCGGGTTTACCTACACTTGTGCCCAGACTTTCCCGGTCAAATCCGATTACCAGAGGGATATTGTAAGAACCGCATTTGTCGCGGAACTTCTTTGTTGTATTATCTGAGGCGTCACCCGCCAGAATAACCAATTTTGCTTCAGAAGACCGGATGGCTTTGAGCACGATCTCATCTCCGGTAACCACCTTGCCTGCCCTCATGGCCAGGCCGAGCTGAGAAAGCGCCCTATTCATCATCGGCAGCACTCTCTTTTGCAGCCAGGAATTCATCCTCAACCTTGATGAAATCCTGTGCCAACTGTTCATAGATCTCAGGCTTCACATGTTGTTTCAACGCTCGATCCAGTGCTTTATTTTTGTGTGCCAGCTTGAAGCAGGAAACCTTGCCGCATAGATACGCTCCCCGTCCCGACTTTTTGCCGGTGAGATCGATCAGGACAGCGTCATCGGGAGTCCTGACAATCCGGATGAGCTCTTTCTTCGGCATCATTTCCTGACACGCCACACATTTACGCAGCGGTATCTTTCTCTGTTTCAAGACGACAACCCCCCGTCATTTGGAATTAATCGACAGAGACGGAATCTTGGTGCATTTCACCTGATTGGGACTTCGGTCTGCCAAATTCCTGCTCCGCCTGACTTTCGCTCTTAATATCAATCTTCCAGCCGGTCAGCTTCGCCGCGAGACGAGCATTCTGGCCTTTGATCCCTATCGCCAGCGAGAGTTGGTAATCCGGAACGATTACGCGCGCCATCTTCTCATCTTCAAATACTTGGACTTCAAGCACTTTGGATGGGCTCAGCGCATTGGCCACGTATTCTTCGACCTGGTCGGAATAACGCACGATGTCGATTTTTTCGCCGCGAAGCTCATTGACAATCGTTTGTACGCGCAATCCCTTAGGCCCTACGCAAGAGCCGACCGGATCGACTTCATCGTTGCGGGAATACACCGCAATTTTGGAGCGGAATCCCGCTTCGCGCGCAACCGAGCGAATTTCCACGACGCCGTCGAAAATTTCCGGCACTTCCAGCTCGAACAGGCGCTTCAAAAGGCCCGGATGCGTACGGGACAGCATAATCTGCGGCCCTTTGGTTGTGTTCTCAACCTTCGTAATGTACGCTTTGATCCGGTCGCCATGCTTGAACTTCTCGTTAGGCATAAGCTCGGTAAGCGGCAGCGCCGCTTCGATCTTGCCAAGGTCGATATAGATGTTGCGCAAATCCTGACGCTGCAGCGTACCCGTAACGATATCGTCTTCCTTGTCAATAAAAGCGCTGTAGATCAGGCCGCGTTCGGCTTCTCTAATGCGCTGGGTAACAACCTGCTTTGCCGTTTGAGCTGCGATCCGTCCGAAATCACGCGGCGTAACCTCGATTTCCGCTATATCTTCGATCTGAAAATGCGGATTGATCTCGCGTGCGGCATGCAGTGAAATTTCAGTGCGCGGATCCAGAACCTCGTCCACGATCAGCTTCCGTGCGAACACCTTGATAACACCCGTGTTGCGATTCATGTCTACCCGTACATTTTGCGCCGTGTTGAAATTGCGCTTGTAACTTGAGATCAGTGCCGCTTCAATGGCTTCAAACAGCACATCCTTGCTGATGCCCTTCTCTCTTTCCAACTCATTCATCGCTTCAATAAAATCCATACTCATTGAAAATCGGTTCCCCCTTTCAAAACTTCCGTTTAAAAAATGATGGCCAATCTGGCACTGGCTACTTTTGCATATGGAATCACGTGCTGCTTCTTCGCGGTCTGAATGACCAGCTCCTCGTTATCAAAGGATTCCAGCTTGCCTTCAAATTCCTTCAACCCGTTAATCGGCTCGTATACCGTAACAAACACGTTCTTGCCGACTGACTTCGCAACATCCTCTTTTTTCTTCAGGGGACGTTCCGCGCCAGGAGAAGAGACTTCAAGAAAATAAGCCGTCGGAATCGGATCGTTCTCGTCCAGCTTCTGGCTCAGGTGTTCACTGATTAAACCGCAATCGTCAATGTCAATGCCGCCGTCCTTATCAACAAACACGCGCAAGAACCAGTTGCTTCCTTCCTTAACGTATTCCACATCTACCAGTTCAAAGCCGTGTTCGTCCAAATACGGCTGCACCATTTCTTCCACAGTCGTTTTAATCTTTGATGTGCTCAAAGAACATAACCTCCAAGTTGATTTCCTATATACCAAAGAGTAAAGAGTGGGTTGCCCCACTCTTTACACAACGGTTTTATCTCCATGATTACCAAAAAAATTATAACATAGTCTGGTAATAGTGACAAGTATGACTCCTTGACTGTCAAGGCGTCACGGCCATGAAAGAATGACAAGAATCAGAACAATGACAACTGGTTGCTCTCCGGCAGACCGCGGAAGCATCCCATTTGGGTCAACAGCTCCACGGCGGTTTTGCTTGCCTTCGATTTTTGCTGGAAGTCCTCGATGGAGAGGAATTCTCCGAATTCACGCGCGGCGGCAATGTTGCGGGCGGCGTTATCGCCGATTCCCGCAAGCGCAGAGAACGGCGGAATGAGCGAGTCCCCATCCACCTTGAATCTCAAGGCGTCGGATTGATACAAATCGATGTTCTTGAATGAGAAGCCCCTTGCCGTCATTTCCAGCGCCATCTCCAGAATCGGCAGCATGCCTTTTTCCTTCGGGCTCGCTCCGAAGCCGAGCTGCTCGATCTCTTCAATCCGGCGGTAGATCGCCTCATAGCCCTGACAGCATAATTCGATATCAAAATCCTCGGCGCGTACCGAGAAGTAGGTTGCGTAGTATTCAATCGGATAATACAGCTTGAAGTAAGCCGTTCGCACCGCTGAAATAACATATGCGGCGGCGTGGGCTTTCGGGAACATGTACTGGATTTTGAGACAGGAATCAATGTACCACTGCGGCACTTTGCATTTCTTCATCTCGTCGATCCATTCCTGGGACAACCCCCGGCCTTTACGCACGCTTTCCGTAATCTTAAATGCGAGGCTGGCGTCCATGCCGGCCTTGTAAATCAGGAACAGCATGATGTCATCGCGGCAACCAATAACGGTTTTGATGTTGCAGGTGCCATTCTTGATGAGCTCTTGAGCGTTGCCGAGCCATACGCCGGTTCCGTGAGACAGGCCCGAGATTTGCAAAAGGTCAGCAAAACTCGACGGCTGCGACTCCACCAGCATCTGGCGCACGAACTTGGTTCCCATCTCCGGCACGCCGAAGGTGGCCACCGGCGAGCGTATTTGCTCCGGCTTCACGCCGAGCGCTTCCGTCGAGTTGAACATGCTCATTACTTTCGGATCGTTCATCGGGATCGTCGTTGGATCCACCCCGGTCAAATCCTGGAGCATTCTCATCATCGTCGGATCGTCGTGTCCCAGAATATCCAGCTTGAGCAAATTCGCTTCAAAGGCATGGTAATCGAAATGCGTCGTTTTCCACTCTGCGTTGACATCGTCCGCGGGGAATTGCACTGGCGTAATCTCTTCCACTTCGATGTAATCCGGCACAACGACAATACCGCCGGGATGCTGGCCCGTGCTCCGCTTGACGCCGGTACAGCCTGATGCCAGCCGGTTCAATTCCGCGCCCCGCCAGCGTTTGTTGTTGTGTTCCTCATATTTTTTGGCAAAGCCAAACGCTGTCTTCTCTGCCACGGTGCCGATGGTACCCGCACGGAATACGTTTTCCTCGCCAAACATCTCTTTAGTGAAATTATGGGCATGCGGCTGATATTCACCGGAGAAGTTCAAGTCGATATCGGGAACCTTATCCCCTTTAAAACCCAGGAAGGTTTCGAATGGTATATCCTGTCCCTCGCCTTTCATCATGTTTCCGCATTCCGGACAAGCCTTATCCGGCAAGTCGAATCCGCTCGGCACGCTGCCGTCCAGGAACCATTCGCTGTGCTTGCAGTCGCTGTTCAAGCAAATGTAATGGGCGGGTAGCGGGTTAACCTCGGATATGCCGAGGAATGTCGCTACGACGGAGGAGCCTACGGAACCCCGTGAACCAACCAAATAGCCGTCCCGGTTCGATTTCTTAACCAGCTTCTCGGAAATCAAATAGTTCGCGGAGAAACCGTATTTAATGATTGGCTCAAGCTCTTTTTCCAACCGGGCCACTACGACTTCCGGCAAGTTCTCGCCATAAATGGACTTGGCCGTGTCGTAGCAGGTGTTGCGGATTTCTTCATCAGCGCCATCCAGAATCGGCGTAAACAGCTTATCCGGGAACAATTCCAGCTCTTCAAAGCGGTCGGCCAATTCGCTTGTGTTCGTCACAACGACTTCATAACATTTATCCTGACCCAAAAACTCGAACTCTTGGAGCATCTCTTCCGTAGTCCGAAAATGCGCGTCTGGCTTGCGCATATCCTTGAGCGGGCTGAAGCCGGTAATGCCATGGATGGTGATGTCCCGGAACAGCTTGTCCCGCGGTTCCAGATAATGCACATTCCCTGTAGCGATGACCGGCTTGTTCAGCTTCTCGCCGATGCGCACGACTTTGGAAATCGCGGTTTTGATCTCTTCGGGGCTGCCTACCAGACCTTTGTCCACCAAATGCATATACATCGTCAACGGCTGGATTTCCAGAACGTCGTAAAAGCCTGCAATCTCTTCGGCTTCCTCCTCCGTCTTGTTCAGCACCGTTTCGAAGAACTCCCCTTTTTCGCAGCCGGACAGCACCAGCAGTCCGTCCCGCATCTCTTGGAGCTTGGATTTCGGGATGCAGGGCACCCGCTTGAAATATTCGGTATGCGACATGGAGATCAGCTTGTACAGGTTTTTCTTGCCCGTCATATTCAAAGCATAAATCCCGCAGTGGAACGGACGGGTATTGGACAGATCCGTACCTACATAATCATTGAGGCGGTCCAGCATCTTGACGCCTTTGGTTTTGTCCACATCGCTAAGGAGCCCGTTCAGTATTCCAGCCAGCGCAATCGTATCGTCAATTGCTCGGTGATGGCTTTCCAACAGCACCTTGTACTTATCCGCCAATGTGTTAAGACGGTGATTCTTAAGTCCCGGATGGACCAGTCGGGCCAGCTCCAGCGTATCCAAATACGGATTCTCCAGCGTGTCCATGCCTGCATTCTTGAGTGCTGCCTGAATGAACCCCATGTCAAACCGCGCGTTATGAGCCACGAGCACGCCATCGCCGACGAATTCAACAAATTCCTTCAATACCGGCTCCAGTTCAGGAGCATCCTTGACCATATCGTCATTGATGTTCGTCAATTGCTGGATATGGTACGGAATTCGCTCGTGCGGATTGACAAACGTGGCGTACCGGCCAATCTCCTTGCCTTCGTGCATCTTCACGGCAGCAAGCTCGATGATCTTGTTCGCGGTGATGGACAAACCCGTTGTTTCAATATCGAATACCACGTAAGTCGCGCTGCTCAGTTCAATCGGCTGTGCCTGTTCCACGATGTTGACGGCATCGTTCACGACATTGGCCTCGACGCCGTACATCATTTTGATTCCGTGTTTCTTGGCGTTCTTGGCTGCGTCAGGATAACATTGCACACCGCCGTGATCACTTACGGCAATCGCTTTATGTCCCCATGCGGCCGCGGTTTTGATGTACCGGTCGATCGGCGTGACCGCGTCCATCGTGCTCATGGTCGTATGGAGGTGGAATTCCACCCGCTTCTCGGCGGCGTTATCCTTGCGGGAAGGGGGCGACTGGACCTCATTGAGGTCGGACGGGATCATCACCAGCTCCGGCACCTGCATAAACCGGTCATATTCCACGCGACCGCGCGCCTTCACCCATTTGCCGTTCTCAAGAAGGCTCAGGACCTTCAAGTCATCCTTCGTTTTGCCAAACATCTTCATCTGCAAGGAGTCGCTGAAATCGGTCAAGTTGAAGGTAAACAGCGTGCTGCCGTTTCGGAGCTCCTTGCGGTCCAATCCGAAAATGGTACCCTGGATCGTAATTTTCTTCTCTTCGTCCTGGATCTCCTGAATCGAAACCGGCTGATCCTTGATATCATATCCAACCTGAAGCCGAACGGCGCCTTCTTCCTCGTCCTCGGCATCCAGCTCCGCTTCCATGCTGCTCATGATCTGTTCGATAACCTCGCGCTCTTCCTCGCGCTTCCTCTGCTCGAACTCCTCGTAAGCGGCCTGGCCGTTATCGCCGACCTGCATCTTCACGCGCAGTGTCAGATCGAAGTACTGCCCGAAGAAGCGGGTAATGGCGGCATCGATCTGTTTCTTGCGGGCAAGCTCAAGCGACATGCCATCCGACATGGAGAGAAGGACCTGCCCGTCTTCCACCTCGTGTTTCGCCCTTGTCATCCATCCATTGACCGACGGAATCTCCCGATGTGCCCACTCCAGAAACAAGCCCCAATACTCCTGCACGATATCGGCCTCCGGAACGCCGCTTCCATACCGGAACACAAATTTGATCTTTGCGATATGTCCCATCTTCTCCTGAATCCTCAGGCAAAATGTACGATAAACTTCAGCCGGGACCAAGGTCTCCTTCTGAACGGTTATCCTCCAGTCCTTGCTGTTCCTGCTGGTCTCTACTTGTTCAATCACACCGTCTAAAAAATAGGGTTCCACCAGATTGGCCGGAACTTCTCCCTGCTTGATCAGCAGTTCAAATCGCTTCCTTTTATCTTCAGTCGTGCCCATGGTTCCCTCCCCCTGCATAACATAAAGCTGTAAGAAAAACTTCTATCGACGTACATCCACAATAGACAGACCGCGTTGAGCGGATAAAAAACAGAATAAAGCTTCCGCCGGCAGCACTCCATCGTCCTGCCCCGAGAAAGAGAGCGTCCGTCATACTGCCATCCGGAAGCTTACTCCAGATGATGAATCCCCGGTGCGGACGAACAATTGCCCTTCGTCATGCAATCCGGAAAGTCATAATATCGAATTCCTAGTACGCTCTCGCGAACAGCACCGTATGCTTCGCATCCTCGCCGCATACGAGACACTTGGTTTTGTTCTCGGCCGGTTCAAACGGAATGTTTCTGCTCGTCGCGCCGGTTTCCTGCTTCACGGTGTCTTCGCAAGCTTCCGAACCGCACCATCCTGCCAAGGTAAACCCGCGCTTGTCCTCCATGCTGTCCTTCATTTCGTCCAGCGTCTCCACCGAATAGAAATGATCCTCGCGGAACTGCTTCGCACGATCGAACATTTCCTGATGCACCTGTTCCAGCATGCTCTGCACTTCCTGGATCAAGTTGGCCTGCTCCACAACCTTCTTCTCGCCCGTAATGCGGGAAACGAGCACGCAGACGCCATTCTCCATATCACGAGGCCCGATCTCCAGACGAACCGGAACACCGCGCATTTCGTACTCATTGAATTTCCAGCCTGGACGCACATCCGGATTGTCGTCCACCCGTACGCGGATCCCGGCGGATTTCAGTTCACGGAACAGCTCGTCCGTACGGCCCACGACGGCGTCTCTCGTCTTCGGAGGCCCGATTGGAATCATGATCACTTGAGTCGGCGCAACTTTTGGAGGAAGCACCAATCCCCGGTCGTCCCCATGGACCATAATCAAGGAGCCGATAAGACGCGTGCTGACGCCCCAGGAAGTCGTATGTGCGTATTCCAGCGTATTTTCACGGTTCAAATATTGAATATCGAAAGCTTGCGAGAAGTTGGTACCCATGTAGTGTGATGTGCCTGCTTGTACAGCCCGACCGTCTTTCATCATCGCTTCGATGGAGAACGTGTCCACGGCACCCGCGAATTTCTCCGAAGGCGTCTTCTGCCCCTTGATCACCGGAATCGCGAGATAGTCCTCTACGAATTGCTGATAGATATCGAGCATTTGCATGGTTTCCCCTCTTGCTTCCGCTTCCGTTTCATGCGCGGTATGACCCTCTTGCCATAAAAACTCGCTGGTGCGGAGGAACGGCAGCGTGCGCTTCTCCCAGCGCACCACGTTGGCCCACTGATTGATCAGCACAGGAAGATCACGATAGGATTGAATCCATTTGGAATACATGTGCCCGAACATCGTTTCGGAAGTCGGACGAATAGCCAGACGCTCTTCAAGCTTCTCGCCCGCCGCTTCGGTCACCCATGGCAGCTCTGGATTGAAACCTTCCACATGCTCCTTCTCTTTCTGGAAAAAGCTCTCCGGAATGAACAACGGGAAATAAGCGTTCCGATGTCCCGTTGCCTTAAAGCGCCGATCCAGCTCCGCTTGGATATGCTCCCAAATTTCATAACCGTCCGGTTTAAAGACGATGCAGCCCCGGACTGGGGAATAATCCATCAAGTCCGCTTTTTTGATGACATCGATGTACCAGCGCGAGAAATCTTCTCCTTGCGGCGTGATCTCCGTCACGAATTGTTTATCCTTCGATTCCTTAGACATATAAATCGTGTTCCTCCCATTAATAAAACGCATGGTCTAAGCCGTTCATTCAGGCGGCTTGACTGGACGTTATTGGCGATATGTGTGAACGGGCCGCGGCTATAAAGCGCGCCCTGTATTATAGCAACTCAGTTATGCGTGAAACTCCGCTAACAATAGAAAAAGGTACGGCTTTCGTCGCGGCTGGCGCACCGAGCCGTACCTTAAGGTCTATCCGTTGATCAATCGCAAAATATCGTTATAGGTGACGGCAATCATTAACAGGAACAGCATCGCAAACCCGATAAAGTGAACCATGCCTTCCCTGTTCGGGTCAACCGGCTTGCCCCGTAATGCCTCGATCCCCAAGAATACGAGCCGGCTTCCATCCAGCGCCGGAATCGGCAGCAGGTTGAATATGCCCAGGTACAAGCTTAGAATGGCCGCCCAATAGGTCAACTGTTCGATACCCTGTTTGGCGATTTGCCCCGTGACCTCAAAGGTGCGCACAGGACCGCCTAAATCATCCATGGAAAACTTCTGAATCAACTGTCTGAAGCCCTGGAAAATAATATTGGTGGTGTCAACCATCGCCGTCCCGGAGCCGGTAATCGTCTCTCCAAGCCCTGCGGATCGGGTAGGAAGCTCAGGAACGATCCCGACCTTGCCGCCTTCCTGGCCCTCCATGGTCCGAGGCGTCAACGTCAAATCGAAAGATTCCTCGCCCCGACGTACGGTCCATTCCATCGGCTTGTCCTTGGAGGCCGCAATCAATTCGATCATCTTCTGATAATCGGCCCCAATCGCCGTTCCATTGATGCTCTCGATGATGTCGCCCTCTTTCAGATCCGCTTCGTCTGCTGGCATGCCTTTCGTAATCTCGCCAATCTGTACGTAGGTTGGATTCTCGACCGGTATACCGGCCATCTGAATGTGAAGGGCAAACAGCACGAAGGCCAAAATAAAGTTCATGACAGGGCCGGCAAATATCGCAAGCGCTCTTTGGCCGACGGTCTTGCTGCCGAACTGGCGGTCTCTCGGTGCGATCTGCGTCTCGACACCTTTAGCTACCGTTAATGCTTGCGGATGGATCTCGTACTGCTGAAATTCACCATCCACATCAAGCCTAACCGACAAACGGTCCACCATGTCCATAAACTGGACTTCGCCGCGAATGACATTTTTACGGTTGTCGAGTTGATCCAGATAAATCTTTTTCACTTGATTCTCTGCGTTCACTCGAACCGCAATCGTCTGACCGGGCTGAATCTCGACAAGTTCCGGATCTTCTCCGGCCATGCGGGCATATCCGCCGAACGGGAGAAGACGAAGCGTGAACTGCGTTTCATGGCGTTTATATGAGAACAGCTTAGGACCAAATCCAATCGCGAACTCGCGTACCAAGATTCCGGCACGCCGGGCAAAATAATAGTGACCCCATTCGTGCACGGTAACGATCACAAAAAACATGAGCACCGTTAAAAAAACGACCCGAACCATTTCCAATTCTTTACATCCCCCTTTTCCTCTGAGAACGCAGTATGTCCCTATAGATTATCATTATTCTCCTGTCGTCCACAAGAGAATCACAAGCTGTCCGCTTTTTTTCAAGGGAGATTTCAAAAACACTTCAAAACTTATAGTCGGGAAGCTATTTCACGTGCAATCCGATCATTCTCTTCAATCGTCTCCAGCGCCGGTTCCGGCACGTTATGGTGACGATGCAGCACTTCCTCGATAATCTCTTCGATTCGTAGAAAAGAGATTTCGCCGCGGAGAAAGCGGGCGACCGCGATTTCATTGGCCGCATTGAATACCGTTGGCGCTGTACCACCCATTTTACCACATTCATAAGCGAGCCTTAAACAAGGAAAACGCTCAAGGTCCATTTCCCGGAAGTGCAGCTTTCCTGCTTCTGCCAAGGAGAGCCTTGGTGCAGGCGAAGACCACCGCTCGGGATAAGTCAGCGCATATTGAATCGGGACCCGCATGTCCGGGTTGCCGAGCTGCGCGATAATGCTGGAATCGCGGAACTCCACAAAAGAATGGATGATGCTTTCCGGGTGGAGAAGCACGGAAATATTGTCGTACGGTATGCCGTACAACCAATGCGCTTCAATGACCTCAAGCCCTTTATTGACCATGGTCGCAGAATCGATCGTGATTTTGGCTCCCATGGACCAGTTTGGATGCTTAAGCGCATCCTCCACCGTAACGTTAACCAGCTGATCGCGGGTGTAATCCCGGAACGACCCGCCGGAAGCGGTCAGCGTAATCCGTTCGATATCTTCATGCCGTTCTCCGTTCAAGCATTGGAATATGGCGGAATGCTCGCTGTCGATCGGCAAGAGCTTAACCCCTTTTGCAGCGGCTTGAGCGGTAACCAGGTGACCTGCGGTAACCAATGTTTCCTTATTGGCAAGCCCGATCGTCTTCCCCTCGTTAATGGCCGCAAGCGTAGAAGAAAGGCCTAAACTTCCAACGACCGCAGTAACGACCAGCTCGGCGTCTGTCGCTGCCGCAATCTCGATCAGGCCTTCATGGCCATGAAACACTTCGGTTCCGGCAGGAAGATCATGCCTTATGCTGTCAGCAAGCTCTTTCGTCGCAACGGACACTTTTCGCGGAGAAAACTCCTGAACCTGCTGAAGCAGCAATTCCTTATTGCTCCCCGCAGCCAAGCCTTCAATCTGAAATTGTTCCCGGTGCATCCTCACCACATCCAAGGTTTGGGTGCCAATGGAGCCCGTGGAGCCGAGTACGCTGATCTTCTTCATGCTCATCTTTCCTTTCATCAGTAAGGCAGGAGACTCAATATATGTACAAACGGAAATACGACGATCCAACTGTCGCATCGATCCAGTATTCCTCCATGTCCCGGCAGCAGCTTGCCCGAATCCTTGATGTCATACACCCGTTTATAGGCGGATTGCACCAAGTCGCCGAGCTGGCCGATAACGGCGCAGGAAAGCCCAATCAGAACCGCATGTCCAGCCGTCAGGATTCCATCTGAGAAGAATGAAAAGAGCAGCGACGTGAACACGGCGATGATCACACCGCCGAGCGCACCCTCCACCGTTTTGTTCGGGCTTATGGAAGGCCATAATTTATGGCGCCCCATGGCGCGGCCGACAAAATACGCTCCCGCATCACTTGCCCAGATCGAGGCCAGCAGCAAAAAAGTCCAAAATACGCCATGCCCGTCCGGAGCATGCCGAGATTCGGCTATGAAGGAAAATCCGATGCCGATATAGACCGATGCCAAAAACAATAAAGAGATCCGTTTGATATCTATCGTATTTTTCGTGGTCACCGTCGCCAGCAAAAATAAGAGCAGCAGGAGCCAAAGCACATGTTCCCATGGGATCGGAAGTTTCAGATCAAGCGGACCCCATGGAAATACAAGCAGCAGCACTCCCGCATACCCGATCCATGCCGTTCCCCCGAACGGTGCCGTATGGGTCATGCGCACAAACTCATAGTAACCGACTAGCGCCATCGCCAGAATCAGAAGATGGTACCACAGACCGCCTATGAAACATAATCCTAAAAAGACCGCTCCCGCTATAATTCCGGTAATCAATCGCTGTTTCAAAACGTTCCATCCTCCATCGGCTACGACAGTCCACCGTAGCGCCTAGTTCTTTGTTGATAATCGGCTACGGCCTCCACCAAATGGTCTTTGGTGAACTCCGGCCAATAGGCATCCGTAAACCATAACTCGCTGTACGCGAGCTGCCACAACATAAAATTGCTCAGCCGCAGCTCGCCGCTTGTGCGGATCAGTAAATCCGGATCCGGCAATTCGCCTGTGAGGAGCCGCTGGCCAATCAGTTCCTCTGTAATGTCCTCAGGACGGAGAATTCCGTCTCGCACTTCCCGTCCGAGCGCCTTGACACTTTCGGTGATCTCTTTCCGGCTGCCGTAATTGAGCGCAAAGTTAAGCACAAGCCCGTCATTGCCGGCAGTTTTCGCAACAGCTTCTTCCATCGCAGACACGGTATGGGACGGAAGGTCTTCCGGATGCCCCATCATGCGGACCTGGACATTTTTCTCGATCAGCTCTTCCAGCTCAATAGCCAGAAACTCCTGCGGAAGCTTCATCAGAAAATCGACCTCATCCTTCGGACGCGTCCAGTTTTCCGTAGAGAAAGCATACATCGTCAATATTTTGATTCCCAACTCATCGGCGGCTATGGCAGCTCTTTTGACAGCCTTCATGCCATTCTGATGGCCAACGATCCGCGGCATGCCGCGCCGTTTCGCCCAACGCCCATTGCCATCCATGATGATGGCAACATGATGCGGGATGTTGTCCGGAGAGAGCTGATGCGTCTGCTGACTGTCCTCCTGATTCAACCACGATCGAACCCGTTTGATCATTCCATTTCCTCCAGGCATCTTTCTGCAAAAAAAGAGACAAACCCCACCATTGACAGGAGGGGCCACAAGTCTCTTATACTTCCATAATCTCTTTTTCTTTTGCAACGAGGACTTTGTCGACTTCTGCGATAAATTTATCCGTCGCTTTTTGGATATCTTCCTGATGTCTCCGGGACTCGTCCTCGGAAATATCCGTTTTCTCCAATTTTTTGATGTCGTCGTTGGCATCACGGCGAATGTTGCGGATGGCCACTTTCGCTTCCTCGCCGAATTTCTTCGTCATTTTCACCAGTTCGGTTCTGCGTTCTTCCGTCAGTGCAGGTACGACGAGACGAATTTGATTACCATCGTTCGCCGGTGTCAATCCGATATCCGATTTCATGATCGCTTTCTCGATATCCGCCAAGGACGACTTGTCCCAAGGCTGAATCATGAGCGTTCTGGAATCCGGCGTGCTGATGTTAGCCAGCTGATTCAGCGGAGTTTGCGCTCCGTAGTATTCCACCGTGATCCGGTCGAGGAGCGCCGGCGCTGCCCGCCCTGCGCGCAGAGTTGCCAAGTCACGTTTCAAAGACAGGATCGCTTTTTCCATGCGTTCTTCTGCATTCTTTTTCACCGATTGCGGCATTAGTCTACACTCCCTTTAACGATCGTTCCGATTTTCTCGCCCAGAACGACGCGCTTGATATTACCTTGCTCCGTAATAGCGAAGACGATGAGCGGGATGTTGTTGTCCATACATAACGATGAAGCTGTAGAGTCCATTACCCCAAGGTTTTTGTTCAATACGTCTAGATACGTCAGCTGCTCGTACTTCTCGGCAGTTTCATCCTTAAATGGATCAGCGGAGTACACTCCGTCCACCTTGTTCTTCGCCATAAGAATCACTTCTGCTTCGATTTCCGCGGCGCGAAGCGCTGCAGTCGTATCGGTGGAGAAGTATGGGTTCCCTGTTCCTGCCGCAAAAATAACGACACGGCCCTTTTCCAAATGCCGAATGGCTCTGCGGCGAATATACGGCTCTGCAATTTGCTGCATGGAGATCGAGGTTTGCACCCGGGTCGGCACATCGATTTGCTCCAAAGCATCCTGAAGGGCCAAAGAGTTCATCACCGTTGCGAGCATTCCCATATAGTCCGCTGTCGCACGGTCAATTCCGTTCGCGCTGCCGGCGATACCGCGCCAGATGTTGCCGCCGCCGCATACGATCGCGACCTCCACACCAAGCTCGACAACCTCGCGAACCTGCTCAGCGATCGATGAGATCGTCTCAGCATCAATACCATATCCATTCTGCCCTGAAAGGGATTCCCCACTGACTTTCAATATCACTCGTTTATATACAGGCTGTTCCAAATGATAACCCTCCACTTTAAGACGGCGCCTTAAGTATACGACGCCCGTTTGAAAAACGACAGACAGACACACCGGCACTGCTTGACGGTTTATAAAAATCGGGTAAAAACATCCGTCTCAAGTAGAAACTTCTGGTCGTCTAATCAAGACCTAAGTCCATTCTTTCTTGTGAGATAAGGGTAGTCTTTACTCCGAATTTATAACAATCTTATCTCTCTTATGCCTTTATATCTCTTAAAAAAGAAGGAACACAGGTGTGTTCCACTCTTTTCTATAACTTATATTAGCCTATCCGGCTTATTTATTCACCTGGGCCATAACTTCTTCTACGAAGTTGTCTTGTTTTTTCTCCAAGCCTTCGCCCAATTCGAAACGGGCAAAACGACGAATGGAGATGTTCTCGCCGATTGTGCTGATTTTTTCGTTAAGCAGCGTGCTGATCGTTTTGTCCGGATCCTTGATGAAAGGCTGCTCAAGCAAGCAATACTCTTCATAGTATTTGTTGATGCGGCCTTCAACCATTTTCTCAACGATTTTTTCAGGCTTGCCTTCGTTCAGGGCTTGGTTTTTCAAAATTTCTTTTTCTTTCTCAAGCTCGTCACTAGGTACTTCTTCACGACGAACGTATTTAGGGTTTGCAGCAGCAATATGCATTGCGATATCGCGAGCAAACTCTTTAAATTGATCCGTTTTGCCTACGAAGTCTGTTTCACAGTTGATTTCCACGAGAACGCCGATGCGTCCGCCACCGTGAATGTAAGACTCGACAACGCCTTCCGTTGCAACGCGTCCAGCTTTGTTAGCCGCTGCGGACAAGCCTTTCTCGCGAAGCACCGCGATCGCTTTTTCGATATCACCGTTTGTTTCGTCGAGCGCTTTTTTGCAATCGAGCATGCCCGCGCCTGTTCTTTCGCGAAGTTCTTTTACCGCACTAGCTGTTACTGCCATTAGAATTCCCTCCATATTGGTATGATCAAGTATGGCGGTCGGAATCTGGAAGCAGCCGTCCTTCGACGTGCTCTCCAAGAATTCCGGACCGCTTAAGTATTTGTTTCCCTTGCCCTGCCAGAAGCTGATGTTCGTAGCGCAATCCGGCCTGACATCTTAAAAAAAGGGCAGTGAGAGGTTATACACCTACCAACCACCCTTTTCATTTAATTCATGGTTTATACGTTTAATCCCGATTAAGCTGTTGTTTCTTCGCCTTGGTGAGCTTCAACAACGGCATCGGCCATTTTACCAGTCAACAATTTGACAGCGCGGATCGCGTCATCGTTACCTGGAATTACATAGTCGATTTCATCCGGATCGCAGTTCGTATCAACGATACCGACGATTGGGATACCCAATTTGCGAGCTTCCGCAACAGCGATGCGCTCTTTGCGAGGATCGATAACGAACAATGCGCTTGGAAGGCCCTTCATGTTCTTGATACCGCCCAGGAATTTCTCAAGACGATCTTTCTCTTTGCGGAGAAGGATGACTTCTTTCTTAGGCAATACTTGGAACGTGCCGTCTTCTTCCCAAGTTTCGAGCTGCTTCAAGCGGTTGATACGCTTTTGGATCGTTTCGAAGTTAGTCAGAGTTCCGCCGAGCCAACGTTGGTTGATGTAGAACATGCCGCAACGCTCTGCTTCTTCCTTCACGGAATCTTGAGCTTGTTTTTTCGTGCCGACGAACAGGATTGTACCGTTCTCACCAGCTACGCTTTTTACGAAGTTGAATGCTTCTTCAACTTTCTTGACCGTTTTTTGCAGGTCGATAATGTAGATACCGTTTCTTTCAGTGAAGATAAATTTATCCATTTTCGGGTTCCAGCGACGAGTCTGGTGACCGAAGTGAACGCCAGCTTCCAAAAGCTGTTTCATGGAAATTACTGCCATCTTCACGCACCTCCTAAGTTTGGTTTTTGTGTGTCCCTCCGCCAAGATCATTTTCCATTAAGACTCCCATTCCAGGAAGCACCCTCAACGGAATCACTCTGGCGTGTGTTTTAACACCGTCAATTACTATAACATAACCATGGGCAGGTTGCAATGTCTTTTGTGTGCATGACCAGCTCAAGCCAATCAGGGGCTTGAAGAGTAACAATAAAGAAAAAAACCACTCTCAACCGGAGTGCTAGTTGGAGGGTTTTGTTGTGATCTTTGTGATAATCGAATTGTAGCTCTCGCCGATCGTAAACGAGTACGTACCGCTCAGGATTCTGGTGTTGATTTTATTCTCGGTAGCTTTATTGATGAATGCCTGTTTGTTGTCAATGACGCCGGCATTCAAAAGGCTGTTTGCTACATCGCTGAGATTGTTTCCGGACGGAATCTTTACTTGAATAGACGCCTCCGCTTTAGCCGGTGTTTTCGGCTTGGCCGGATTCGTTACCTGGGAAGAAGGTTCCGGTTTCTTCTGCGCGTCCGTTTCAGGCTTCTCCGGGCTCTCCGGTTTCTTCGGCGCCTCAGGCTTCGTCGCTTCAGGCTTATCGACCGGTTCGGCACCTTCGGACTCGCCTTCTCCCTCGCCCAGCCTCTTCTCTTCCCACTGCTCCGCCGTCATCAGCTCGTCCGTACCTTCGACGACCTGCATATCCAAAGCCTCTGCTGCAGCCACCAGCTGCTCCTTCGTTAACTCCTTTGTCTCCGAAGCGGTTGCACCTTGGCCGATCCACATCAGCTGCAGCAGCACAGCGGCGATCACCAGACCGCTCCCGAGGCCCATCATAAACATTCGGTTCTTGATCACACGGATTCCTCCTGTTTGGCCAACTGGATAATGAGTTGAACTTCGCCTCGCTGAAGTCCCGTGGACTTGGCTATCATATCGATAGATTTGCCTTGTTCATATAAATCAAACAGTTCCGCGTATCTGGATTTGATGGAATGGACCGGAGGGGCATGATCCGCCTCCGATGACGCTGCAGCCGCTTCTGCAGACAAAGAAGCCGCCGCAGCTGCCTGCGCCAGCTTCTCTTCAGCCGTTCGAAGACGCGTTTGCGATTCGGTCATTTTCTGCTCCATGGCCAGCATGCGCTGCCGCAAATCGCTGACCTGCTCCTGATGCGCTTGCTGCTTGGCATCAAGTTCTTTCTTCATTTGACTAACCAGCTCGACCAGCTGCTCGTTCTCGTTCTGGATTTCCGCCATGTATCCTTCAAGCGTGTTCTCGACTTCCTTTACAACCCGCTCGCTGGACACGGTCTCTTCCCGGCGTTTCGGCAGCATGAAAGCATACAGCACGGCCGCAATGCCTAGCAGCACGATATATATCCACGGTTTCAAATCCATTAACTCCTTTGTGCCTATAAATTATCTAGAGCGAAACATCGAAATTTTTGCCTTTATAGGGATGCTCCGCCGGCTGTTCCAAAGTCTCGACCGCTTCTGCAGACCCCCGCCCTTGCTGCTGGCCTGAGGACTGGCGGCTCCCGTCATCCCGCACGGCTGTTTCGGCCGTCTCGCTCACTTCCGTGCTTCGCTGGGCTTCGGCCCGGCTGTTCTTGGTTTGTTCACCTGCTAACAGCATCTGTTCGTTCTGCGGCCGCTGCTGGAATTCGTTATGAACCTTGCCCGCTTCATTGGTTCTCGGGACCGCAATTTGCATCTCAACCGATTTTAAACTCAATGGAATCACCTCATGGTATAGGGATCATGTCCGCAAGCATTGTAATTGTCTTTCATTCCTACAACAACGGAACCATGGTGATATCTCCTTCATGATAGTAAAAAGAGACCCGCTGCGTGGGATCCTTAACAAATCGGGTGTACCGCCCGATAACGATTTTGGCGCCGCCGTAGATCGTCTTTACCACATTCACTCTAGCTTTGCCGGTATCCTCCAGCATCTTCTCGATTTCCAGCATGCGTTCCTTAATGTCGGCTTGCTCTGCCATGTTGGATTTTTTGGTCGCATTCAGCTTGATTCGCAGCGCCAGCTTGTCCGGCGACAATTGTCCGGAGGAAGCCAACTGGTTCAAGAGATAAAGCGCTTTATCGGTTTTGTCCATGCTCTCTAACGAAAGCTTCAATTGGGCCCTTAAATCCGCCAGTTCATTCCGCAGCTCGGGAAGAACGCCCACTTCAATGACGGTAGCCGTCGACATGCTGTTTCCGATCGTGCGCGCAACGACCTTTTCCCCGGCTTGCAGAATGCCGCCCACCACGAGCCCTTTCATCCCGTTGCATTCGATATTCTGGACGGCCCGTATATTGGAATGCATGATGCTCTGCGACACGAATACGCTGGCGCCCGCAACGACGTTGCCATCCTGAATGAACGAGCTTTTGACGTCCTGGCCCGCCTTAACGTAACCCTTGTTATAACCGATGATCCCGCCTGATATATCAATGGATCCTTCAGCCTCCAGCTCGGCACCTTCCACAAAGCCCGTGACTCGAATGTCCCCTGCCGCCTTGATTTTGAACCCGGTCAGCACATTCCCGCGAATGACCACCGTACCGACAAAATCGATATTGCCAATGCTGTAATCCACGTCCCCGTTAATTTCATATACCGGGAACACATTGATTTTGCCTTTTTCGGTTTTGGTGAGCAGTCCGTCAAGCGCGGCATACATGGCGCTTTTCTCGGCGTTGACCACCACGTTCTTTCCCACCTTGAAATGTGCTTCCTTTCCCGGCTTGCTCGGTATCTCTTCACCGGTGACCGCGGTTCCAGGCACACCCTTCGTAGGCGGGATTCGGGTAGCCAGCAGCTGCCCCTTCTTTACATTATTTAAACGAATCACTTCTTTGTAGTCCACTTTGCCGTCCTCGTCCTCCAGCGGCTTCAGATTCGTCTCATTCCCGAAATCAACGGTAAATTGAATCTTACCGTTCTGTCCGTGCGTCGGTTCCGTTCCCATGGCAATCGGCGTTTTGCTATATTGATATTCCTCCCCATGGTCCGCAATTCGCCGCAAGGTATCATATTGAATGCCATACCGAATCTGATGGCTTCTGAGAAACTGTTCAAGAGCCTCGACGGAGCAAGAAAAATCCTTCTCCCACTTGGTGAACTGTATATAGGCGACGACCTTGTCATCCGATAGCGAAACGCTAAAGTATTGATCCAATGCATAATCTACAGACAATCCAGGAACCCCCTTCATAAATGGCAAGCGTCAATCGTTTTGCATCAGCAAATCCCGATCTTTATCGAGCGCGCCCCGAAGTCTCAAAATCGCTTTGGAATGAAGCTGAGATATTCGTGAAGGTGATAGCGACATCACTTCAGCTATTTCGCTGAGTGATAAATCCTCATAATATAATAAGGAAACTACGGTCCGCTCTTTCGGGGTTAATTTACCGATACCCTTCATCAGGGCTTCTCGCAGATAAAATTCATGGACCTTGTGATCCGGATTCTTCGCTTTCTCATCAACCAGGAGCGACATTCGGGTCTCAGACTCCTCCTCGCGGATCGGATCTTCCAAAGATGTCAATGTCATGACCGCCACTTCCTGCAGCATGTGCCGGAACTCCTTCTCGGTCACGTCAAGGTAATCGCTCATCTCGGAATCACTGACGCTGCGTAAATACTTCTGTTCCAACTGCTGATATGCAGTTTCAATCTTCTTCGCCTTCTCACGGACAGAACGCGGTACCCAATCCCCTTGGCGCAGCGAATCCAGAATAGCACCCCGCACCCGCCAAGAGGCATAGGTTTCGAATTGCAGCCCTCGTTTGTAATCGAACTTCTCGATGGCGTCAATCAGACCCATTACCCCATTGCTGGCCAAATCTCCCTTAGAAACGTTCTTCGGAAGACCGATGGCCAATCGGCTTGAAACATAGTCAACGATGTGCAAATGATATTCGATAAGTTTCTTCTTCGCTTCATGGTCTCCATCTTCCTTCCATGCGCTCCATAAATCCGCATGGTTAAGGACGGAAGTTTTACGTTCGTCCAATTGCCTTCACCCTCCTTATTTTTCCGTAAGGTGACGAACGGCCTTGGCCAGTTCTTCAGGATCTTTCGTTGAAACCAGCTTAGGAGGATTCAGCGGTACAAAGTCTCCATTCTCTTTGCTGCTGGATTCGGCATGGATCAAATCCATCAATTCCCGATCCTCATCAGGCGTGGATAAGTCAAGAACGGTTCCTCGGTCCTGCTCCCGCTGCGAGCCTGCGTCCCCTTTTTCGGCTGCTTGCGGCCCCGTAATGGCAGCAAACATCCAATTCAGCAGGAACGCCAGAAGAAACCAGATCGCGCATGCAATCAGCGCCCGATACATGCTAGTCATCCACAAATTGTTACGTATGGAGAAAATAAATGTGAACACAAACCCGGCAATTCCGGTAATCAGATAAAAACGGAGTTTTCCCATCATCGCTACAATTCCTTTATGCCCTTTTGTACGCTTCGTATTGTAAACTTACCCGTTGCGCAGTCCAACTCAACGGTTCTCCCGTAATTTCCTCCGGTGTCCTCGGCAATCAGCATGATTCCCATCTGCTCGAGTCCCGCTTTGCATGACTCCACATTCCGGGGACCGATGCGCATCGTATCGCCCGAACCCGCAAAAGCAAACATCTGAGCCCCTCCGGCCATTTTGGCTACCATCCGTGCCGGAGACGCCCCCAAATTCCTCATCTTGTTCAGCAGGATGGGAAGAGCCGTATCGGCGTATTTGGCCAGATTCAGCTGCCCCTCCCTGGCAATCGCCGAGGATGGCAGCATGACATGCGCCATGCCGCCAATCTTCGTGACCGGATCATATAACGTCAGTCCTACGCATGAGCCGAGTCCCGTTGTACGCAATATACCGTTCGGACCTGCGACGTTCAGATCCGCCATGGCTACTTTCACTATTGTTTGTTCTTCAATCATGCTCCAAAGGCACTCCCAAAGCTTCGAATATTTGAGCAAATGATTGTGGATCAGGTATGAGGAAGAATTGGCCTTCCACCTCGTTTTGCCCTTCCAGGAACGTCGTGTTGATTAAGAGGGCATCGTCTCCCATTTCTCCGAACTGCAGCAATCCATAACTTAGGATGGCACCTGCCATATCCATTGCCAATGCCGGCACCGTGGGTGTCATGGACAGATTCGTGAAGTCAGCGAGCGACGATAAGTACGAGCCTGACAAAATATTTCCGATCTCGCATAAGGCGGACTGCTCCATCTCGGAGAATGGCTCCTCCTCCGATACTTCAATGCCCGCCAGATTCAGCAGAAGGTTCTTCCCGGCTTCCGGACTCATAATAAAGAAGAGATTCCCCGGAGCGCTTCCTTCAACCCGTAAAAATACGGCAAGAACGAGCTGTTCGCTCCCCCCGACGCTTTCGGCAATCTGTTCGAACGGCAGGAGTTGAACCTTAGGAACCGCCATATCAATAGGCTTGTTAAGCAAACGGGAGAGGGCGGTTGCCGCATTGCCCGCTCCGATGTTTCCCACTTCCTTCAAAACATCCATTTTGATTTCTTTGCCATGCTTAAACAGCTCCACTGTCTACTCCTCAAGGCCTTCCAGCTGAATAATCTCACTCTTGTTCAACACTTCGGACAAATTCAGCATGACGAGAAGGCGCTCCTCTCCTACCTTCGCGACACCGCGAAGATATTTCGCTTTGATTCCGCCGACAACCTCAGGTGGAGAGTCAATGCTGTCCGTATTCAGATCGATGACATCACTTGCCGAATCCACGATAAAGCCAACCTGCATATCATTGACTGCCACGATAATAACCCGTGTTTGATCGGTAGCTTCAACCTCTTCCAGACCGAATCGGCCGCGCAGATTGATCACTGGGATGACGACGCCTCGCAGGTTGATTACCCCTTTTACGAAAGCGAAGGTTTTGGGAACGCGCGTAATGGGCATCATTCTTTCGATGGTTTGAACCTTGTCCACCTCGATGCCGTATTCTTCCTCGCCAAGTCTAAAGACGATAACCTTGATTTCTTCTCCCATGAATAAGTCCTCCTTCAGAATGTGTGGCCTGCCGTGCTTGATAGCAACCCATTATTTGATAAATGCATTTGCGTCGATGATAAGAGCCACTTGTCCATCTCCAAGAATGGTAGCGCCGGATACCCCTTGTATGGCAGGCAGATATTTGCCCAGGTTTTTAATGACGATTTCACTCTGTCCGATAAAATCATCAATGGTGAGCGCAGCCAAACGATCCCCTTTGCGGATCACAACAATCTCCGTTTCCTCTTCCCGCTCCTCATCAAAATCCGGAACTTCAAACAAACGGCTAAGCGAGATCACCGGTATCATCGACTCCCGGAACTGAATCATGCGGCTTCCGTGCACATGCTTGATCTGCCCGCGCTTGATGATGCCCGTTTCAACGATGGAGGACAACGGAATCGCATATTTCTCCGATCCCATCCGGATCAGCATGGCTGCAATGATGGACAGCGTTAATGGAAGCTGAACCGAAAAATTGGTGCCTTTTCCCGGAGTGGAGTAGATCGTGACGTTACCGCCCAAGGCAACAATCTTCGATTTAACGACGTCGAGTCCTACGCCGCGGCCGGATACATCCGAAATTTTCTCGGCGGTGCTGAATCCGGGAGCGAACAGCAGCTGATTCACCTCGTCATCTGTCATGGACGCTGCCTCAGCTTCCGTGACGACGCCTTTGGCCAGCGCATTCTTCAAAATTTTATCGCGGTAGATGCCGCGCCCGTCGTCTTCAATCTCGATGAACACATTGTTGCCGCTATGGAACGCGCGCAGGTGCACGGTACCGGTCTCCGGTTTACCGGCTGCTATGCGGTCGGCAACAGGTTCGACGCCATGGTCAGCCGAGTTTCGCAGCAAGTGGACCAGAGGGTCGCCGATCTCGTCGATTACCGTGCGGTCCAGCTCCGTGTCGGCCCCGGTAATAATCAAGTCGATCTTCTTGTCCAATGTTTTGGCAAGGTCCCGCACCATCCTTGGAAAACGGTTGAACACCGTATCCACAGGCACCATGCGCAGCTTCAGGACGATATTCTGCAAATCGCTGCTTACGCGGCTCATATGCTCAACCGTGTCCGTCAGCTCCTGGTTTTTGGACTCGCTGGCCAGCTGCTCCAGGCGCACCCGGTCAATCAGAAGCTCGCTAAACAGATTCATCAATACATCCAGCCGTTCAATATCAACCCGGATCGTTCTAGAAGGATTGCCTCCCCCCGCATTACGCGCAGGCGCCTTGGATTCTTTGGCAGGCGCAGGAGCGCTTTTGGCTTCCGGTGAACCCCCGGCCGCCGGAGCTGCCGTAGGAGCTTCGGGCTTCACCGCTTCGGCTGTAGCCGCGCTCTCCTGAACCATTTGCTGCAAGGATTCATGATCGAGCGCCACCACCGTCGCAGCTTCAATCTCTGAAACGCCCAGAATCTGGCTTTCAATATCTTGCGTTTCTCTTTGCGTTATGTAATACAACGAAAATACGCGATCGAATTCACCTTGTTCAATCTCTTGAACGTCCGGATAGGTCTTGACGATTTCACCGGATCTCTCCAGCGTTTCGAATACCATGTAGGCCCGAACCGCTTTGAGTTGGCAATCCTCTCGCAATGTCACTTGGATATATAGAACCTGATGACCTTCTGAAATCGATTGATCCAGCACGGAAAATTGAAACTCATCCAATTCGATTCCCTGAACGGCCACAGCGGCGTTATTCCCTTCGACAGATCCCCCGTTAGTCGAGGCGCCTTCTCCGCGCACAATGGACTGCAAGGAGGCTACAATGGCGGACACGTCCGCCTTTCCGTCGCCGCCTTCGGTAATATCCTGCACCATCGATTCAAGAGCGTCCAAGCTTTTGAAGAGCGTGTCAAAGATAAAATCCTGCATCTTAAGCTTTTCGTTCCGGACAAGATCCAGTACGTTTTCCATCTGGTGGGTAAGAGAAGCCAGATCTTCAAATCCCATCGTTGCCGCCATGCCTTTCAACGTATGAGCCGATCGGAAAATAATCTGTACGATCCCGATATCGTCCGGGTTGCTTTCTAATTGAAGCATGTTTTCATTTAATGATTGCAGATGATCATTTGACTCATCAATAAACATTGTCAAATATTGATTCATGTCCATTGAGAGACACCTCCTCTTCAAGTTCACTTTCCGTTATTTACAGCTTGAACCATCCTCGGTGCAATTTCATGAAGCGGCAAAACGTGGCTTACGCATCCCAGCTCGACGGCAGATCTCGGCATCCCGTATACGACGCAGGTTTGCTCGCTCTCGGCGAAGGTGGATGTCACGCCGGCATCGTAAAGCTCCTTCATCATTCTCGCTCCATCGCTCCCCATGCCGGTCATCAGAACGGCATGCCGCTTGACCGAGGTCAACGGCAGCAGGGATTCGAACAGCACATCCACCGACGGGCGATGGCCGTTGCGGGTCTCATCCTGGCTTATCCTGATTTGGTACGCACCGCCTTCCGAACGATGAACCCTCATGTGGCTGCCGCCCGGGGCAATGTATGCCTTGCCTGGCTCCAATACCATGCCGTGTTCTGCTTCCATGACCTCCAGCTGACTGAATGAATTCAGGCGCTGGGCAAGCGATTTGGTGAAATTCGGCGGCATATGCTGAACGATGACGATCGGGGCATGGAAGTCGCCGGGAATCTGCTCGAGAAAAGCTTTCAATGCTCTTGGGCCACCCGTTGAGCAGCCGACCGCCACCAAATCTTTCAGGTCGGTTGACGGCTGGGCATTTGCCTCTCTCGGCGGGCGGCTCTCGTTCTTGGGAAGCACGGCTGGCGCCGACTCCGCTTCAGGTTTGCGTTCAACCCGTTTTCGCTTGAAACCGGAAAGCTCCGGTACGTCCGGGAGAGCCGCCTTCTCCCCGACCGAGCGGGATACCGGCATGCGAAGCGGTTCAGCCGGCTTGCCGCGCTGATCCGTTCCTTTGGCCGCCGGTCTCGTTTCTTTCACCTGCGGCTTCTTTTTCGGCGTCGTCTCAGAAGGCTTTGGCGAAAGAGGAAGCGTGATGTCCGCACTCCGCCGTCTCTGCTCTTCTTCTTCCCACAAGGCCCTCCGCTGTTTAGCCTGCATCGCCGCATTCAGCTGCTTCATCAATTCGGAACGCACCTGCTCAATATCAAGCGCATTCGATATGGAAGGCTTTCGTATAAAATCAAATGCTCCTGCCTCGAGGGCAAGAATGGTCTCCCTCATGCCTTGTTCATTAAGGCCGGATAACATGATAACCGGACGGGGTCCCGCATCCATAATGAGCTTCAAAGCATCCAGCCCGTTCATTTCCGGCATTTCTACATCCAGCGTAATAACGTCAGGATTCAGTTCCTTTACTTTCTCAACGGCGTCAAGCCCGTTCTCGGCTGTCCCGACAACCTGGAAAGACTTGTCGCGCTCGATGAAATCGGAAAAGATTTTCCTCATAAATGCGGAATCGTCCACGACGAGCACACGAAAAGGCTTCATAGATGTCCACTCCTATTTCCATTAATCCAACCGAAGAATCATTTCGTACGTTTAAGCCATCGATGCATAAATCCTTTGATTCCCTTCGGAGTTTCCGGCTCCGCGACAGCAGGAACGGCCAAGTAACGAAGCGCGATCCGTCTGATATCACTGGAAGCGTTACACCGTGGATAAGCTGCCGTAAACGGAACCTGTCGCTTAACGGACTGGACAACATGCGTATCATCGGCAATCGAGCCGAGCAGCTTGATGTCGATGTCCAGAAAACGCTGGGCCGTCAAAATAATTTTGCCCGCCGCCTCACGAGCCTCTTCCTCGTCCCCTGCACGGTTGACGATCAGGCTGAACGGAACCTTGCTTTCCGTGCCGTGGACCACCTTGATTAACGCATAGGCATCCGTGATGGACGTCGGCTCCGGCGTCGTAACGACAAAGCATTGATCAGCGGAGGTAATAAACTTCATGTTTTCCTTGGATAAGCCGGCCCCTGTATCGAAGATGATGTAGTCCATCCCGGAAGCAATGCGCTCGATCTGGGATATGAAATAATCCATCTCTTCCTCGGACAGGGACATCATGTCCGCCAAACCCGAACCTCCGGCAATGTAAGGCAGCTTATCCGGCCCATACTGGATCACTTCTTCTATGCTCTTCTCCCGGCGGATGAGATGATACAGGCTGTACCGAGAGGTAACACCCATCAGAACGTCAATGTTTGCCATGCCGATATCGGCATCAAAGACCAGAACCTTTTTTCCCAACGATTGCAAAGTCAATGCAAAATTTAACGTGAAATTGGATTTCCCAACCCCGCCTTTGCCGCTGCTGACGGTTATGATCTTGGCGGTTCTTGCGGAGGTCGCCTTGGCGCTATCCCCGGGCTGCTGGGCCGAAACCAACTGGCGAAGCGAGTGAGCTTGATCCGTCATGTACGACTCTCTCCCAGCAGCAGATGGCATAACCGTTCAGGGTCGGCCATCAACAGATCATCGGGCACATTTTGACCATTGGTCATATAAGACAGGCGAAGGTTGTGGGCATCGATCAGATTAAACAAGGCGCCGTAGCTTCCGGTTTCATCCATCTTCGTGAATATGACCTTATCCAGCTCGTATTTGCTGAAATGATCCGCGATTTCGATCATATCGCTGCTCTTGGATGTGAGGCTGAGAACAAGATAAGTTTCGCTTTGATCGGAATGGGAGAACAGGCTTTGAAGCTCGGAAACGAGCAGCTCATTCCGATAGTTCCGGCCGGCCGTATCCATTAATACCAAATCGCAATCCTGGAGCTTCTGAAGGGCTCGCTGCATGTCGCCGGGCGACTGCACGACCTCCATCGGCACATTGAGAATGGAAGCATAAGTGCGAAGCTGTTCAACGGCGGATATCCGATACGTATCGGACGTAATGAAGCCTACCTTGCGTTGATTACGGAACAGCTGCTCTGCAGCGATCTTCGCAATCGTGGTTGTTTTGCCGACCCCCGTTGGGCCAGCGACATATACGATCCGCGTCCCGGGCTGAACGCCGTCGCCGATACGCCCCTCAAGGAACGCCTCGGCCTGCTTATAAATCACGTTCAGAAGCTCGGTCTCGCTCATCTGCATTTGGCTGGCTTTCCAGGCATCTTCCGCGGCCGCGAGCCACTCTTCCGCCAGCTTGGCCGATAGATCCTGCTTCAGCAGCTGATCCCGGATAACATGCAGCGGCTCGGGAAGATGCTGCGCCTCCAGATTCTGCCTGGATAATCGCGCGATCCATTCCTTCATTTCCTTAAGCTCTTCAAGGACCCTCTGTTCGGATTCGCTGATTCCCAGTCGTGAACTTAACGACTCCTCCTGTCCCCCGCGGGATGGTTTCTTTGCTTCAACAGAAGCAGCGGCTTCCGTTGAATCGCTGCGTACCGCTGCCGTATCGGCCTCTGCAGTCTGCTGCGTCTGGCTGACCTCGTCCTTTTGCCTGTCCACAACCTCCTCGGAAGCTGCCACCTGGCTAAGCAACTCGGCAAAGCGGCTATAGTCGGCCTCTTGCCGAGCATCCGCTGCGTTATCCGCGTTATTCACTGGAAGCGGGGAGGTTTTAGGGCCTTGCTTCGAAATTTCAGCCGTTCGCTGGTAGGCCTTGGGTACAGCCCCTGAGGGAACAGAAGGCGTAACTTTGGGCTTGACCGGGGCAGAGCCCTTGGGCTTCTCCGCCTGCTCTACCGCCGCGATCACCTCTATTTTCTTGCGGGTGAACATTCCGAGGAACCCGCCTACCTTGGTTTCCTTCGTGCTCAGTATGACGGCATCCGCACCCAAATCCGTACGAATATGCTGCATCGCCTCAGGCATCGTGTCGACGATATACCTTTTCACTCTCATAAGTTCACCACTCCGACACTTTGAATTTCGACGTTAGGCTCCAGCTCGCTATAGGACAACACCGGGATATCCTGCATGCTTCGTTCAATGACCTGCCGCAGATACATTCTTATGGCCGGCGAGGTCAGCAGCACGGGCTGCTGTCCCATCTGAATAATCCGATTGACCTGCTCGCTGAGCTTTTGAAACACGCTCTGCGTGGATGCCGGATCCATCGCGAGATAGCTTCCTTGGTCGCTCTGCTGAACGCTCTCGGCGATCTTCTTCTCCAGCTGCGGTCCGACCGTGATGACCCGCATCGCCTCTCCTTCTTGAGCGTATTGCTGTGTAATCTGCCGTGATAGGGCTTGCCTTACATATTCGGTAAGGACATCAGGGTCCTTCGAATAATGCCCGTAGTCGGCAAGGGTCTCGAGAATCGTAACCATATCCCGGATGGAGATCTTCTCGCGGAGGAGCTTGGCCAATACCTTTTGCACTTCCCCGATGGTCAGCACGGAAGGAATGAGCTCGTCCACAAGGACCGGATAGCTTTCTCGAATATTGTCTACCAATGCCTTGGTTTCCTGGCGTCCGATCAGCTCATGGGCATGTCTCTTAATGAGTTCCGTCAGATGGGTAGCAACGACGGACGGTGGATCCACAACGGTATAACCGGCCAGATCCGCCCGTTCCTTCATGGCTTCGTCAATCCACAGTGCAGGAAGCCCGAACGCCGGTTCCGTCGTCTCGATCCCTGTTACGGAATCGTCCTCGTATCCCGGGCTCATGGCGAGATAGTGATTTAATAATAATTCACCGCCGCCGACAGCATTCCCTTTTATTTTTATGACATATTCGTTCGGTTTTAGTTGAATATTGTCGCGAATTCGGATGACCGGCACGACGAGCCCCAGTTCAAGCGCGCATTGTCTCCGGATCATAATGATACGGTCCAATAAGTCCCCGCCCTGCTGCGCGTCTGCCAGCGGAATCAACCCATATCCGAATTCGAATTCGATAGGATCGACCTGCAAGAGGTTGATCACACTTTCCGGGCTTCGCACCTCTTCGATCTGCTGTTCCTCTTCCAACTGCTCCACTTCCACCTGCTTGCGATCCAAATTGTTCTGCATCGTCCGTGCCGCGATAAAAAGTATGAGTGCAATCGGCGCGGTCGTGATCAGATGAATCGGTGTGAAGATCCCCAGCAGCAGGACGGTCCCTGCAACAATGTACAACAGATGAGGATATGAGAAGAGCTGCCCCGTCAGATCCTCAGCCAGATTTCCTTCGGATGAAGCACGCGTAACTATCAGGCCCGCTGCCGTGGAAATCAGGAGAGCCGGAATCTGGCTGACCAATCCGTCCCCGATCGTCAGGATCGAGTAGGTGCTCATCGCGTCTCCGAACGACATGCCGTGAATCGAGATCCCGATAATAAATCCGCCGATCAGATTGATGAGCATGATGACGATCGTGGCGATGGCATCACCCTTGACGAATTTACTCGCACCATCCATGGCGCCGTAAAAGTCGGCTTCGCGCTCGATCTTGCTGCGGCGCTCCCTGGCTTGCTGCTCATTGATCAGACCCGCGTTCAGATCCGCATCGATGCTCATCTGCTTACCCGGCATCGCGTCGAGGGTAAATCTTGCCGCAACCTCGGCTACCCGTTCCGAGCCTTTGGTAATGACGATGAACTGTACGACGACGAGGATCAAGAAGACGATGAAGCCAACCGCAATTTCGCCGTTGGCAATCCATTTGCCGAACGTGGCAACAACTTCGCCTGCGTTAGCTTCCGACAGGATCAGCTTCGTTGTCGATATGTTAAGCGCTACTCGAAAGAGTGTCGTGATGAGCAATAAGGAAGGAAAAATGGAGAAATCGAGCGCTTCCTTCGTATTCATGGCCACCAGCAAAATGATGAGCGCCAGCGAGATATTGATAATCAGAAGTACATCGAGCAGCCATATCGGGATCGGAAGAATCATCATGAGTACGATGCCAATGACACCCGCAAGGACAGATAGATCTTTTATTTTCACTGCACAGACGCCTCCGGTCCCTAGTTATTTCGCTTTACCTTTTAGTTTATATACATAGGCCAGCACTTCCGCTACGGCCTGGAACAGGTCTCCCGGAATCGAATCCCCGATTTCCGACCGTTGGTACAAAGCGCGTGCCAGCGGCTTGTTTTCCATCGTTATAATTCCGTGTTCCTTCGCGATTTCCTTAATCCGCAAGGCCATGAAATCTTGGCCTTTTGCAATGATTTGCGGAGCTTCCATCGTGGACCCGTCATATTTGATCGCCACTGCGAAGTGGGTCGGGTTCGTGATGATGACGTCGGCATTCGGAACTTCCTGCATCATCCGCTGAAGTGCCATCCGACGCTGGCGCTCCCTGATCTTTCCTTTGATCAGCGGATCGCCTTCCATTTTTTTGTACTCGTCTTTGATGTCCTGCTTGGACATCCGAATGTTTTTCTCGTAATCGTATTTCTGATACATGTAATCCAGAACGGCCAGAATGATCAGCCCGACGGCAATCTTAAAACCGAGCGACATGGTGATATCGGCCACGAAATGAAAGATGGTATCGGGTCCCATCGTCGATAAGGAGGACAAATCCTCCCTGGCAGCCCACAAGGTGCTGTACACGAGGTAACCGATAATGGTCAACTTGATGACCGATTTCAAAAACTCGACCAATGAACGCATCGAGAATATATTTTTGAACCCCTTGATGGGGTCGATTTTGCTGAACTTCATTTTCAGCGTCTCGCCGGTTAACATAAATCCGACCTGCAAATAATTAGCGACCAGCGCTATAACGAAAATCGAAATGAACAAAGGCGCGAGCAGAAGCAAGATTTGAACGCCATATTCCCCGAACAGCTGCATCACATTATCTTTCGTTACATTCATGGAGAGCCGATTAATGTATATATCGGTGAATAGTCGAACGGTGCGGTCCCTCATATAACCGCCAAAGATCAACAGGCAGAAGAAAGCCGCCAGCAAAACCGATGCACCCGATACCTCCATGCTCTTGGCAACTTGGCCCTTCTTACGCGTATCCTGGCGCTTCTTCGGTGTGGCTTTCTCCGTCTTTTCGCCAGCGAACAGCTGTAAGTCGACCGGATACCGGTATGACATCCGCTTCACCTCCATCCTCCTTAAGTCGGCTCGTCGCCAAGAACGCCGAGCAGCTCACGGAGCGCTTCAAACATTTTGGCAAACAGATGATCAAACAGGGACACCAGCATCGGCATAAGCAGCATCAGCAGCACGAGCCCAACGATGATTTTGATAATAATCCCGATGACAAACACGTTGAACTGCGGAGCCGTCCTTGCCAGAAAGCCAAGCCCAACATCGGTCAGGAACAGGGCTGCCACCAGCGGAGCCGCCATTTGAATGGCCAATACAAACGAGTGCGAGAATGTCCGAACGAGAAAATCCGTTACGTTACCCTCATGTATCTTCCCAAACACGTCACCCGTGATTGGGATCCAATCATAACTGTACATAATTGCATCAAACAAATAATGGTGACCATTCATGCTCAGGAACACCAGCAGAGCGAGATAATACTTGAAGTTCCCGATTAATGGGGTGGACGTCCCCGTAAACGGGTCGATGACATTCGCCATGCTGAAACCGATCTGAATATCAATTAATGCCCCGGCAGTTTGGACGACAGCCATGATGAGATAAGCAGTGAACCCTAGAAGCAGTCCCACCAGCACTTCCTGGACGATTAAGATGACGTATGACAGATCTTGCGGAACCACTTCCCCGAGCCCGAACGATAGATAAACGATCAGGGCGATAATGGCCGACAGGGCTATTTTGTAAGAAGAAGGTATACCGCGCGAAGCAAACACTGGCGATATTACAAAAAAAGATGTTATTCGACAAAAAATAAGCATGAAAACTGGTAAACTTTGCTGCAACCATTCCATGGACACTCAGCCTATCCGATATATTTGTAGAGATTGTCCAAAATACCGTGCGTAAAATCCACTAACGTCGTTAAGATCCAAGGACCAAACAGCAGTAACGCTACAAGAACGATAATGATTTTTGGTACGAAAGCCAGCGTCTGTTCCTGGATTTGTGTTGTCGCTTGAAAAATACTGATGATTAGTCCCACAACCAGTGCGAGAACCAGCATCGGCGCGCTCACCTGGAGCACAATATAGACCGCTTGTCCTGCCAGACCGATAATAAATTCAGCGCTCACGGCTTAGTCCCCCTGTATTCGAATTGCTTGCCGCTTATTGCTACGGGTTAAAGCTCATCAGCATGGATTTCACTACCAGATACCAGCCGTCCACCAAAACAAAGAGCAAAATCTTGAATGGCAGCGAGATCATGACCGGCGGCAGCATCATCATCCCCATTGCCATCAGCACGCTGGCAACCACGATATCGATGACCAGAAACGGGATGAAGATCATAAAACCCATTTGGAAACCCGTCTTCAGCTCGCTAATGGCAAATGCCGGAACTAAAACCGTTAATGGAATGTCCTCGTAGGATTCGGGTTTCTCCGCGCCGGTGTAATTCATGAACAGCAACAGGTCCTTTTCCCTTGTGTGCGCGAACATGAACTTCTTCATCGGGTCTTGAGCCTTATCCAGTGCTTCCGCTTGAGTGATCTCCCCTTTGAGGTAGGGCTGCAGCGCGACCTCGTTCATCGAGGACAACGTGGGAGCCATAACGAACAAGGTAAGGAACAGCGCCAGGCCGATCAACACTTGGTTTGGCGGTGTTTGCTGTGTTCCGAGCGAAGTACGGACAAAGCCGAGCACGATAACAATCCTTGTAAAACTTGTCATCAGCACCAGAATCGCCGGTGCAATACTAAGAATGGTGATCAGGAGTATCAAGGACAAGGAGCTTGTCCCCGGTGCGTCTCCCTCATTACCGATTTGAATATCAATGTTCGGAATCGGATCCGCGAATGCCGTATGGGAAAACAATAATCCAAACATGATGAAAATCGTGATAGCGTACGAGATCTTTTTATTCATGAATCCTTATGATCCTCCCGCAGCAATTCTTCGACCTTTTCTTTCCGGTTCGGTACGCTGCGCAGCTTGGATTCGAACACTTCATGGAAAGAAGATGTATCGTCCAACTCAATTTCTTCCGGTGGTTTGTCTTTACGGAGTTTTGCCGCCAATTTCGTTATAAAAGGCGGCAGTGCCCCATTATGTATTCCAGAATCCTGTTCAAATGCAGCTTGGATAAGCGCAACTTCAGCGGGATCAGAAATTTTGTCCACCAACCGGACGTCTTCGCCAACTCCGATCACATAGATGCTGCCCCCAATTTCGACGAGCTGAAGGGATTTGTTAGGGCCCATACCAACCGCACCCAAAGTACGAATGGAGCGGCCCTGCATCCAGCTCTGATTCTTTCTGCCTAGAAAGCGAATCAGGAACACGATCAACGCAATGATGATGGCAAGTACGATAAAGACATAAAACAACTGTAAATAATACCCGGTAGTACTACTTGAGCCCAATCTGTCAGAAGCTGCCATCATCATAAGAAGAATCCTTATACGCCAAGCGTCTTGTTGATGGCTTCAATAACTCTGTCCGATTGGAACGGTTTAACGATGAAGTCTTTCGCTCCGGCTTGGATTGCGTCAATAACCATCGCTTGCTGACCCATGGCAGAGCACATAATTACTTTGGCATTGGCATCTACTTTTTTAATCTCTTTAAGCGCTGCGATACCATCCATTTCCGGCATCGTAATATCCATCGTAATCAGATCTGGACGAAGTTCTTTAAATTTCTCGATTGCTTGTGCACCGTCCTGTGCTTCCCCCACAACCTCGAATCCGTTCTTGACCAATATGTCACGGATCATCATTCTCATAAATGCAGCATCGTCCACGATCAGAATTCGGTTAGCCATTGATAAAAATCCTCCCTAAAATGTTTGTGCTATTGTAATTTTTGAATCCGGTCCCATTGGCTTACGATATCCGTCACACGCACGCCAAAGTTCTCATCGATGACAACGACCTCGCCTTTGGCAATCAGTTTATGATTGACGAGGATGTCAACAGGCTCACCGGCCAGCTTGTCCAGCTCGATAATCGAACCTTGCGACATTTCCAGGATATCCTTAATTTGCTTTTGGGTCCTCCCTAATTCTACGGTGACTTTAAGGGGAATGTCCATCAGTAAGTTCAGATTGTTTTCATCCACCTGGGTGTACGGTGCTGATTGCAGATTAGCGAACTGCACGGGCTGTACATTCACATTGCGATTCGGCATGCCGCCATACTGCTGCGGCTGTGCTTGGTAAGGCGTCTGCGGCTGACCGTATGGCATGGATTGCTGCGGGATGGGCCCGCCATGTCCTGGCATAGGCTGACCGTAGCCTTGTCCATAATCGTAGCCTTGACCCATGTCTTGGGTTTGTGCCGGATTAACCGGTGCTTGTACCGATTCCTGGGCACTGGCCGGCGCTTCCACCGCCGGAGCAGCTTCCTGCTTCGCAGGCTGCGGTTCTTCTGTCCCGTTGATGAGCATGTGAACCATATCCTTGGAGAAATGAACGGGCAGCAGCTGCATAATGGTTGAATCAATAAGTTCACCGATAATTAATCGGAAAGAAATCTTAATCAGTGTTTCATCCGGCGGCAGGTTGTTGACCCCTTCCCCGTTCGCCATGTTGAGAATGTCAATGCCTGGCGGCGATATATTGACAAACCGGTTGAAAATCGTCGACATGCTCGTTGCGGAAGACCCCATCATCTGGTTCATCGCTTCCTGAACGGCACTGATATGAATCTCATTGAGTTCCTCTTCCACCGGGTTGCCTTCCCCGCCTAACATGAGATCGGCAATGACCTGTGCATCGCGTGTCTTAATGACCAGCGAATTAATTCCTTCAAATCCGTCCACGTACTTAACATGTACCGCAACATGCGGCTTCGGAAATTCTTCCTCGAACTCGCTTCGCTTAATGATCGAAACTCTGGGGGTCGTGATGTCCACTTTTTTGCCCAGCAAGGTGGACAGGGCGGTTGCAGCGCTGCCGAAGGTTATGTTACCGATCTCACCCAGCGCATCCTGCTCCAGAGGTGTTAATACGTCATCGACAGTCGCCGCCGAAGGAATTGATGCTGGTGATGCCATTTCCGACTGTTTTAACAAAGCGTCGATTTCTTCCTGGGATAAATAATCTTTACTCGTCAAATTCTTCAGCTCCTTCGATGACAATTTCATCGATTTGTACAGCAACCCGGTCTTTTATCGTTCCGGGACTGCCAATAAACTTTAATTTGTCGCCGACCTTGATGGATAGTCCGTCATGCATCGGCTTGTTTAACGAAATAACGTCGCCGACGCTCAGTCCCAAGAACTCGGACACGGTAAGCTGCGAAACGCCCAGCTCGGCAACGATCGGAAGCTTGGCTTTGCTTACGCGCTGTTTAAGAGCATCCACTTCCTCCGGAACGCTCGCTTTTTTCTCCGAGATGAACCATTGATGCGCGGACAGCTTGGACATGATCGGCTCCAGCACCACATGCGGTATGCACAGGTTAATCATGCCCGTGGTATCGCCGATTTTTGTGCTAAGGGATATTAGCGCAATGGTTTCGTTCGGTGACACGATCTGCATGAATTGCGGATTCGTTTCCAATGCTTCGAGGCGCGGGGATATATCCAGTACCGTTTTCCATGCCTCCTGGAGGCTATCGAACGCCCGGCTGAATATGCGCTCCATGATAATCGTTTCGATTTCGGTCATCGAGCTGATGGAAGACGGAGCAATGCCCGTTCCTCCAAGCAATCGGTCCAGCATCGCGTAGGCAATGTTGGGATGGACCTCAAGCACCATCCGACCTACGAGCGGTTCGGCTTCAAATATATTAAGAACTGTCATTTTTGGTATGGAGCGAATAAATTCATCATACGGAAGCTGTTCAACCTGCACCACATTGATTTGCACAAAAGTACGTAACTGCGCCGAGAAGTAGGTCGTCAAATAGCGTGCAAAGTTCTCGTGGATCCGAGTCAAGCTTCGAATATGATCCTTCGAAAAACGGAGGGCCCTCTTAAAATCGTAAGAACGGATTTTCTTTTGCGTTTCCTCTTTTTTCAGTTCTTCAGCATCCATTTCCCCTGAAGAGAGAGCGGCCAATAAGGCATCGATCTCATTCTGCGATAAAACATCAACCATCTACTCACCCCCTTACAGGTCGTCCGACGAACAGTCTAGATACCTACGATCATTACTTCTGTCATTTCGATTTGAATCAAGTGACCGGACGTTAACGACTTATTGATCAGGTTTTGCAGCTTGGCAATAAACTGTTCGCGCCCTTTGGAATCATTCAGTAATTCGGGTTTCGTGTCGGCCAGCGTTTTGATAATAATTGGTTTGATCTTGATTTCCTTGATTTTATCGAATTCTTCCTTTGCTTTTTTATCGTTAAGCTGAAAAGCAAAGGCCATCTGGGCAACAAATTCAGGATCTGCCAGATTCGTCTTGATACCGGTTATTTCCGATGTCATCTTTACGATCTCGTCGGCCGACAACTTGGATAAAGCCGCGGCATTGGCCGAAGCCTGACTTTTTCCGTTATCGCCAAGCAGCTTGTCCGACAACAGGAAGATGGCCAGGACAATCAGCGTAATCGATAACAGGATCGTAATTAACCAGGGGAGCATCTTTTTCATGAAGGTTCCTCCAATTGCTGCACTTTAATGGTGGCTTGATGAATGCCTACCTCGTGGTGATACGCCTTAACGGAAGCGATGATTTCATTTGCACTTTCAAGCACAATCATCCGTTTTCCATTAATCAAAGTAATGTAGGTGTCAGGAGTCTCCTCAACCATTTCTATCAACAGCGCGTTAAGCCACAACTGCGAACCATTTAACCTCGTTACCGATATCATGGATAGCCTCCTTGTTTAATTAGGGAGGGGAGGGCCCCTCCCTATCCATCCTTATCGTTTCAGATTGACAACTTCTTGAAGCACTTCATCCGAAGTCGTGATAATCCGGGAGTTAGCTTGGAAGCCGCGCTGAGCGACGATCATTTCAGAAAATTCGCCTGTCAAGTCAACGTTGGACATTTCAAGCTGACCGGCAATAATCGCACCTGTTCCTTCTTCCGCGTTATTCCCATCAAACATGACGGCAGCCAGATCGCCATCCGGAACTGCATTCAGGGTCACGCGATACATATTGCCTCCGATTTTTTCCAGGCCTTCCGGATTCGGAATTTTCGCAACGCCGATAATGGCTCCTTCTTCCGTCGTTCCGTCACTCATCTTCTGAATGATGGCGCCATTCTGAGCAATTGTGAATGCCGTAACCTCTTCGTCCAGCTGGATTGGGTCACCCGCCGAATCGAGAACGAGCATACCGTCCGAAGTGACCAGGTTACGCGCTACGTCGACATGGAAGTCGCCAGCACGAGTTAAGAAAGGCACTTCTTGATCCTCGCTGAGCTTCACCATGAAGAATCCGTCTCCGTCAATTCTCAGGTCTGTCGGATTATTGGTTGTCATTGCACTGCCTGGCGTATGCAAAGTATCAATCGAGCCGATGGATACGCCGAGACCGATCTGCTTTGCGTTTACGCCGCCGGATGGATCGTCGGTTCCCGGCGTTACGCCGGACATCGTTTGGCTGAGAATATCTTTAAACATGACACGTCCCGCTTTAAACCCAACCGTATTTACGTTGGCAATATTATTACCAATGACGTCAAGTTTGGTTTGGAAACCTCTCATTCCGGAAATGCCGGAATACATGGATCTTAACATCGATTTTCCTCCTTCTGTTATGGACCGCTTCTGTCGATCAGCGGCCGCCTGGCTTCCTCACGGGCCAGCCAGATTTATGAAATAATAACTGCACTATCGATTTGCGTGAACACGTTGTCTTTCATCGCCTTGCCATCCATCGCCGTAACTACGGTCCGATTCGGAATATTCACGATAAGGGCCATGTCCTTCATCAGAATGAGCGATTCCTTGCTCCCCTTCGCTGCGGCTTTATCCACCGCACTCTGGATCTGTTCCAACTGATCCCCCTTCAATTCAATGCCGCGCTGCTGTAGTCTCTTCGCCGCATGATTGCTAATTTTAAGGAGATTCTCATTTAAGAGCTCCTGAAACGTCCCGGGTGGAGGATTATGTTGAGCTTGCGTTGTTTTTCGTTCATTGTGAAGCGCTGCGGGATGTATTTTCCCGGGAAATAAATGCCCGATCATCATACGGTCACTCATGGTGAGGTTCCCCCAGACTCTTCATCTTGTCCCGGGTCTCCGGCTTCAGGCTCTCCCGGATCCGGATTGCCTGCTTCAGGTTCGGAAGGAACAGGATCCGTTGCTCCTGGATCATTCTCGGCCATAGCGTTCTCGATTTTCACGATCTGGTCAAGCGATACTTCACTTTCACCGACTTTTGCGTAATGGACGCCTTCGCGGACGATGATGGAATCCACAAGACCGCTCTTCATGACGGAATCTGAGCCATCCTCCGGCTTGAACATCCAGCTGATCTGTTTACCGATCAAACTCGAAGCAGCACCCAAAGACTGGCTCATTGCCGTTAATTGAGTATTGATATTCATCAGCTGCTCCAGTGAAGTAAACTGGGCCATTTGGGCAATAAATTCCCGGTCCTGCATCGGCTGAAGCGGATCCTGATGCCGCAATTGCGTAATCAGAATGCTTAAGAACTGGTCCTTTCCAAGCTCTTGGCCGTTTCCGTTTTTAGTGCTGACGTTTCCTTTGGCATAATTGGGCCACATATTATTCGTAGATACCGGATTTGTTGCCATCCAAGCTCACCTCCTCACTGTTAGGCTTTCGCGGTAAATGTTCCTGCTTGCAAGGTCTCATCGTCGGCTTGATGCTCGGCAATCCAATCGTTCAATTCTTCCGTCAAATTCGCGGCAAGAACGGCATCGTCGGAAGGCCTATCTTTTTCCTTCGAGCGGTGCTGCGGCTGCTGCTGTCCTGATCCAGGCTGACGTCCATCCTGATAGAGATTGGCATTGGATGGCTGGCTGCTCTGCGTAACTTCAATTTTCTCAACTTGAAGGCCTTGGGCCAGCAATGCGCTTCGAAGCTGTGCCATTTGCTGGTCAATCAGCTCTTTAGCATCCGTCGACCGCGTCATGAACTGTGCGATCAACTGGCCGTTCTGCATCGTTAGCTTGATGTCTACTTGGCCCAGATGCTCCGGATTCAAGGAGATTCTCGCTTCGGTAAAACCGGTTTGCTTCACGATTTCGAGCTTATTAATAATGAAGGAAGTCATTTCGTTAGAAAAATTCTCAACAGGCACCGGCGGAGCTGCAGGTTTCACCGCAACTTGGGTTCCGGAACGCAGGGCCAGCTGACCGGCAGTAACCGTTCCCTGCTCCAATAGGGAATCTCCTTCGTTTAACGCAAATTCAGCTGCTGTGCCGTCAACCGGGGTACTTGTGGCCAGAGTAGACCATTTAGCGTTCGCTTGCCCCGTTGTCTCAGATGAAGCCGACTGTCCTGCAGTATTCGCTGCAATGTTAGGCTGTACCGCGTCCGGCTGCTTTTGGCTCAGGATGTTGGCAAAACTGCCGCTTGCTTTACTTTCTCCAGTCCCCGTTCCTTGACCAAGCAAACTTTGGAAGGACTGGACAAGTTGTTTGACGGCTGCCTCCGTCTGGAGGTCCACTTGACCCGATTTGGATAGCATCGAAGCCAGCTGGCTGATCGTGTCCTGTACCGCAAACCGAATCGTTTCCGGATGGGAAGCCAATGGCGGCATTTCATTGCCGTCAGCGTTACCTTGGGCGTGAGGAGCTGTTCCGCTCAACAGAAGGTTCGCTTGCGTCAGCCAGTTCTGCAGCTCTTGCAATAACGATGGATCCTCTTCTAACGCCTGGTCCATGGTATCTAGCTCCTGCAGCAATCCTTGAAGCAGCTCCATTAAGCCTTCAAGCGATTCGTCGGTTTCCGCTGAATACTGCGCAAGCAGGGATTCCAGCTTGGCCGCGACTTCTGTTGAAGTTGTTGCAGCGCCGCTGCCGCTGCCGTTCATCTGGTAAGCCAGCGTCGCATCAAAGGAAACACCCGTTGCCGCTTGACCGGCTGCGCTGGTCTTTCCGCTTCCCGCGGTACTGCTAACGGAAGAAGACATACTGCTTTGTACCGTTATTGTCATCGTCTATTTCACCTCCTTTCCTGAGGATGGAGATTCATTTCAGAGCTTATTTAGAGCCCATCAGGCGATTCAATATCTTAGCTGCCAGCTCCGCGTCTTTCGAGGACATTGCATTTAAAATTCGCGAACGCGTAGCATCGTCCACCGTATTTAGAATGGTCATCGTTTTCGCGGGGCTGATCTTGTACGTTTGCATCAGCAGGTCCGCGGCGTTGGCGGGCGTCATTCCGGCAAAAGTCTGATTCAGCTGGCTTTTATCCAGGTTCTCGGAGGTTTTCTTCTGCGCAGCCTCCGCGTCGTTCTTCTTTAGCCTGGATTGCAAAGCGGCAATGGCAATATCTTCGGAGGTCTCCGCGTCTTTCAGCATCATGGTTGCATCCGCCGCCGTTTTCGGATCCATCTTCTGAAGGATGGCAACCCGGTTGCTGCTCTTCATTTGGCTCAGCATTAGCACCATTTCTTCCAGCGTCAGGTTCTGCATGATCGGTGCGGCTTTGCTGGGACTCATGTCCGCATAAAGCTTGGACAGCTCACGAATCTGCTTGGTATACGCGTCTTCCTCTTCCGCCTCGCCGCCCGTGGATGTGCTTTGCATCGATTCTATTTGGGTTTCCAGCTCTTTCACCTTGTTTTCCTGCGTTGCTTTTTGCTCCGTTACTTGGTTTAACGTTTCTTCTTTCTCGGCAAGCTGCTTCTTAAGTTCCACAATCGTCGCTTCTGCGCTTTCTTCCTGCTGCTTCGCCTCTTTGAGCTTCTGCTCTTCCGGGGTCAACACCGGGTCAGGGACCCAGTTCTTAACGACCGGAATTTTATTGGCTACTTCGAGCAGCCCATCCCGGACATCGGCTCTGAAAAATACGGCGAGCGCTCCGAGCAGAACGATCGTGAATATAGCAGGTACCAAAATCAACAATATCCGTTCAAATCCTCCGCCTGATTCTTCCTTATCAAGCGGCATGTCTTTTCGTGCCACACTCATTCCTCCCTCGCGGTCATACCCACCGGTGTTTGCAAACCTTAACGGGCTCTGATCGCAAAACGTACCGTCGCCATTTCGTCCAGCTCGTTTTGTTCCCGAAGGAGACTTTCATGCCGGAACTTTTCTTGGGATTTGTCTCTTGCCTTCAGCCACACTTTTTCGTCAAGCATTTTGTCGGACAGTACCTTTTGTTTCTTCGTTACATTGACATGGGCGATCCGTATGTCATCCCGTTTCCGTTCAATGCATTCTTCCAGGTGCTCTGCATAGACCTGAATGTTTCGGATTTCTGCGACAGGCACGCACCGCGATGCCGCTTCCTGCTGAGCACGGTACATTTGATCCCGCATCTCATACAGCTCATTCAGGCTTTTCTCTTCCGCCTGCAGCTTCCCGATGGCGCTTGACAGCATCCATTCCGCTTGCGTTTTCTCGTTGCTTTTCAGGTCTACGATTTTCTGGAATGCATAATGAAATTTCATTCTTCAAAGTCATCTCCTTGAAAACTCGGAAATCAAACGTTCCTGAACCTCATCCAATGTGGTCTTCTCATTCACTTTTTGTTTCGTAAAATCCCAGATGCGGCCGATGTATTCGATCGATTCATCGATGTCGGCATTCGAGCCCTGTTGGTAAGCTCCGATATTGATCAAATCCTCCGAGTCCTTGTAGATCGCCATCAAACGCTTTACGTTCTCGGAGGCATCGATTTGTTCCTCAGGCGAGATGTCTTTCATGACCCGGCTAATGCTGGCCAGCACGTCGATCGCCGGAAAATGGCCTTTGTTCGCGATATTCCGGTTCAGGACGATATGACCATCCAGTATCCCCCTGACCGCGTCCGCGATCGGTTCGTTCATGTCGTCGCCGTCTACCAGCACCGTGTAAAAAGCGGTGATCGAACCCGTCGGACCCGTGCCTGCGCGTTCCAGAAGCTTCGGCAGACTGGCAAATACCGACGGAGTGTAACCGCGCATCGCCGGCGGTTCCCCTACGGCAAGCCCGACTTCGCGCTGCGCCATCGCATAACGGGTAACCGAATCCATCATCAGCATCACGTTCAGTCCGCGATCCCTGAAATATTCGGCGATCGTGGTGGCGATCAGGGCTCCTTTAATGCGGATGAGCGCCGGTTGATCCGAGGTGGCCACGATCACAACGGACCGTTTCAACCCTTCGGGACCCAGGTCCCGCTCGATGAAATCAAGCACCTCTCGTCCCCGTTCACCGATCAAGGCAATGACATTGACATCGGCTGAGGTGTTGCGTGCGATCATTCCCATCAGGGTACTCTTCCCGACGCCGGAGCCGGCGAATATGCCGACACGCTGGCCTTTGCCGATGGAGAGCAATCCGTCAATCGCTCGCACGCCGATGCTGATCGGCTCCTGAACCCTGGGCCGATTAAGCGGGTTCTGCGGAACGTTATGGGTGGAATAATGCGGCATGCGTGCCGGAATAATGGATCCGTCGAGCGGTTGTCCCAATCCGTCCAGCACTTTGCCAAGCAGCTCCGAACCTACCTGCACGCTCAGCGGTTTGCCTGTACCCACTACATCGCAGCCCGGGCCAATGGAGTGAAGCTCGCCGAGAGGCATCAGCAGCACTTTATTGTCTCTGAAACCCACGACCTCGGCCTTGAGCGGCTTGGATTGCTTCGTGGGATAGATGTAGCAAACGTCGCCGATGCTGGCATCCGGCCCTTCGGACTCCACCATCAATCCGATGACTTGCGTAACCTTGCCGTTGATGCGAACGGGATCCAAATGTTTCAGATGGTCCATGTACCGGGCGCTATTCAGCTTCTTCATCTTGATTTCTCCGTTCCTCGACATCAAGGGCGATCCGTACGAGTTCTTTTTTGATCTCGGCCAGCTGTGTATCGATGCGTGCATCCACGCTTCCGAAGGAAGAACGGATGACGCAGCCGCGATCCTTTACCGTGGAGTCCGGCAAAATTTGAAGCTCCGCCTGGGAGTCGATCGATAATCCGAGCTCTTCCCGCGCGGCGTTTACGAATTCGAACTGATCGGGAGCTACGCAGAGGGAAATGATTCCTTTTTCCCGCTTGCGCGCCAGGTTCTTTCGAATCAGCTCCAGCGTGAATTCCGGTTCGATCGTAAGCTGACGATCCAGCACCTTCTCCGCAATGCTGCAGCTGAGCTCCACCAAAAACGGCTCCGCCTCCTGAATCAGATCTTCCTTGGCTTGGTGCGCGAGCTGAAGCAGCTCGCTCGCTTGCAGCGTCGCCTGCTCCATCAGTTCCTTCATCTCAAGCTCCGCCTTGGCAGAGCCCTCCGCATATCCTTGATTAAAGCCTTCCATTTTCAGCGTTTCGGACAAATCCTCGTCCTGAAGCCTTCTTTCGGTCCACCAAGCCTCAATCTGCTCCTGCGCTTCGGTCAGCAGACGCTGCGCCTCTTCCGAGGCCTCACGGATTTGCCTTTCGGCAAACTCCTGAGCGTCCTTTAGCATTTCATGCTTCAAACGTTCGGCTTCAGCCAGCGTTTGTACAGCAGCCGGCTCGGCAGTCGGCGGTGCAGGCTCCTCCACCGTTTCCTCGGTTGGCGAAGCGTAACGACGAGCAAGATCCAACTCTTTCAACACATCCATCGGTTTATAGTGGGACGATTTGATCAAGTTAGACAATGATGTCATCTCCTCCGCCGCGGGCAATAATAACCTCACCCGCTTCTTCGAGTCTCCGGATCGTGCTTACGATCCGAGTCTGGGCTTCCTCCACGTCACGCAGCCGCACCGGTCCCATGTATTCCATTTCTTCGCGGAAGGTTTCGGCCATCCGCTTGGACATATTGCGGAAAATAACGTCCCGCACCTCTTCGCTTGCCACCTTGAGCGCAAGCTGCAGGTCCGCGTTCTCGACGTCGCGGATGATGCGCTGTATCGAACGGTTGTCCACGTTGACGATGTCTTCGAATACAAACATCCGCTTCTTGATTTCTTCCGCAAGCTCGGGATCCTGGATTTCCAGGGAGTCGAGGATCGTCCGTTCCGTTCCGCGGTCCACGCCGTTCAGAATTTGAACGATGGACTCGATGCCGCCCGCACTGGTGTAATCCTGCGTCACCGTAGCCGACAGCTTCTGTTCCAGCACGCGCTCCACCTGAGCGATGACTTCCGGCGAAGTACTGTCCATGACTGCAACCCTGCGCGCAACCTCCGCCTGCTTCTCTTGCGGGAGCGAAGACAGGATCGCGGATGCCTGCTCGTATTGAAGATAAGACAATACGAGTGCGATGGTCTGGGCATTCTCATTCTGGATAAAGTTCAGGATTTGGCTCGGATCCGCTTTACGGGCGAAGTCAAACGGTCTTACTTGAAGCGTTGCCGTCAGCCTGTTGATCACTTCCATCGCTTTTTGCTGTCCAAGCGCCTTCTCCAAAATCTCCTTCGCGTAATTGATGCCGCCCTGCGAGATGTATTCCTGGGCCAGGCAAATTTGATGGAACTCCTGAATAATGCTATCTTTCTCGACGCTGTCGACTTTGCGAACATTCGCAATCTCGAGCGTTAATTGTTCGATTTCTTCATCTCGAAGATGCTTAAATATTTGAGCAGACACTTCCGGGCCAAGTGTAATGAGCAGTATAGCCGCTTTTTGACGTCCGCTTAACATTTGGTTATTTCCCTTAGCCAATGCTTCCACCTCTATTCCTCAGCTAGCCATGTGCGAAGTAAATTCACGAATTCATCTGGCTTCTTCTTCGCCAAGGTTTCGAGCTGCTTACGAACCTGGCTTTCATTGGTTATGCTTTCGAGATTAATCGACGGGAATTCCGTAACGGGCGGAAGCTGGATATCCTCTTCAAGCTCCTCCTGCTGCTGTCTGCGTCTGCGGATGAAGAAATAGGTTCCTCCCGCAATCAATGCCAACGCAGCGATACCGATTCCCCATAATACAGGCTGTGAAAATACGGATTTCGGATTTTCATCCGCATTTACATTAAATACCTGCGAAATAACCGAAACTTTTTTGGACAAATCAGCGTCTGTATAAGTAGAGTCTGAATCCGAAAGCGATGCTCTTACAATATTGACCAGGATGTTCTGAATAGCCGTTCTTGTGGCATCATCCAAAGTTTGTTGCCCGGCAGGTGGTTCAACCGAGACATTAATGGTTAAATCTTTAACAGTATATGGACTTGCAATGATATCCTTCGTAATCCGGTTAACCTCATAGTTAACGGTTTTGGAGAGCTCTTCCGAATTCGTTTCTCCGCTTCCAGAATCGCTTGGATATCCCGGAACGGCCTCTTCGCCTACGCCGGCCACGCCGCCTGTAGGACTGCCGGTTCCCGAGTAGTTCTTCTGGATCTCCTGAACGCTGAGCTCAATCCCCTTCATTTCTTCTTCATCCACAGGGGTTACGATGTTTTCCTTGCTTTGCACCTGATCAAAGTTCAGTTTGGAAGCTACAAGAACATTGACTTTATTCGAACCCATGTACTGCGAGAGGAATTGCTGGACATTTTGCCTTACGTCGTTTTCGAATTTTTTCTGAAGCGCGAAATTTTCTTCCACCTTGCCGATCAATCCGCCTTGACCGCCTTTAGCTGTTGCGAGCAGCTCGACTTCGTCATTGGTGATTGTAATGTTCTCTATCGGCAAATTGGGAATGGCCGTTTTTACAAGGTTGTAGTACCCGTCTATGACTTCCTGATTAGGACGATAGCCCGGTTTGAACTGCACAACCACGGAAGCGCTGGCCTGATCTTCGTTTCCGTTTTTCGCGAACACACTTTCTTTTGGCAGGTTCAATAATACCGTTGCGTCCTGAACGCCCTGCATCTTCTCCAGCAGCCGTTCGACTTCGCCATTCAGTGCATTTACATATTTCACTTCGAATTCGTTATCCGTCATCCCGATGGCTGACGCATTCTTTTCGAAGGTTTCGAATCCGATTGTGCCATTCTGCACCAGTCCCTGTGATCCTACATCGATCTGGACTTTAGCCGCGCTTGTGCTCGGAACCAGAATGCTTCTGCCGTCCTCGCTCAGCTTGTAGGAAATCCCCTGGGTCTCCAAGTGGCTGATGATGCCTGCGGCGTCGCTGGAATTCAGATCCCGGAATGCTACCTCATACTTCGTCTTAGAGAATTGCATCGTTAGTACGACAAGAGCAATTAGAACAAATGCTACGGTAGCGATTAACATTATTTTTTGTTTGTTGCTGAATTGGTTCCAATACTGGGTCATTCTCTCCCGGTATTGGGTAATTCTCTCGTTCACATTGTCACCCCATCCGAAACTTTGCTAGAAACATTTAGATTTGCGTGCGCATGATCTCTTGATAGGCTTCTACCACTTTGTTTCGGACCTGTGTCGTGAGCTGAATGCTCAACAGAGCCTGTTGGGCGGATATCATCGCCTGATCTACGTTTACTTGTCCAATCATTAATTTATCGCTCATCACGTGCGCGTTCTGTTCCTGCGCGGCCACGGAGTTCAGTGCTTCATTCAGGTAAGAGCCAAAATCTCGGATCGATTCGGAAGGCGTCGCACCATTTTTCACTTGCTCCTGCATTTGCAGCGGCTGTACACCCTGAACACTGAACATTGCATTCTGAATCATCTCTCTCTCCTCCTACTATGCTGGTCTATGTATATATCATCGTATTATCTTCCAATCTCCAAAGCCTTCATGATCATCGCTTTCGAAGCGTTTATCGCCGTAACGTTAGCCTCGTAAGAACGGGTAGCTGCGAGCATATCCACCATTTCCTTCGTAATATCAACGTTAGGCATAAAGACATAGCCTTCCGCATTCGCATCCGGATGTGTGGGGTTATATACCTGCTTCAACGGGGATTGATCTTCCCGCACCTGCGCAACCTTAACCCCTTGCCCTGCATTCTGACCGTTCATCTGGGCTCTGAGAAGCCCTTCAAATGATTCCTGCTGCGGCTGAAACACAACCGTCTTTCGGCGATACGGAACGGCTTGTCCATTCTCGATTCGCGCGCGCGTGGTTTCCGCATTGGCTATGTTGGAGGAGATAACATCCATTCGAAGCCGTTGTGCCGTAAGAGCTGATGCATTAATTCCGAAGCTATTGCTAATATTCATGAATCCCTATCTCCCTTCAATAGCTGTACGCATCATTCGAATCTGCTCATTCACAGCTTGTACGTACGAATTATAACGGAGCTGATTCTCTGCAAGCAGCGACATTTCTCTGTCTGCATCGACATTATTCTGGTTGTTATTCATGGAACTGCTGCCGTCCTTTATGACCGAGGCATCCGGGATTGACCCGGTTGGACCAATGACAAAATGCCTGGGATCCGTTCTTCTGCCCTGAAGCGACAACTGGGCTCCATCCATTTCTTTCTTCAGAAGACTCTCAAAGGATACTTCGGATCTCTTAAAATGAGGTGTATCCACGTTCGCGATGTTGTTTGCAATCACGTTGTTCCTGAGATTCGCTGCATCCAAACCGCTTTGAAGCCGTTGAAAAGAACTATTATTCAACAGATTCACTAGCTCATTCCTCCTGACTGGATTTGCCGAAAGGTATTCCACTCTTCCTAGCTAAACCCTCTTTTTTCGACAAATAATATAATCCGTACGAACTAACCTAGGTCTTAAGTAGAAAAAGACAACATGATGTCACATAAACTAAGTTTCTTAAAGATTGGGACTTTTTACAATAAGAAAAAAGCCCTATCTTTTACCAAAAAGAAGGGCTTTGTGTTCATTTTTATCCGATTTTTTTCTATATTATTGCAAATCGTACCACTAAATCTGTAAATTTTAAGTGAATTTACCCGCTAGGTAGGTCCTGTTCCCATCCTGAATATTCACAAAAAATTGCGAAATCCGTCCCGATCCCTTCCAACATGCGAAAGCGCTTCGACATCTAGCAAGAAAGGCCGGGATGAATATCGACATTTATCTCCTTTTTGCATACCCGGCAGATAGACCTATACGAATGCAACTACAGAATATACTGGCTCAGGTCCCGATCCTGGGCGATGCCGGCAAGTTTCTCCCGGACATACTGCGGGGTGATCACCATCCGGTCCAGCGTCAATTCAGGCGCTTCAAACGACAGATCCTCCAGCAGCTTTTCCAATATCGTATGGAGCCTCCGTGCGCCGATATTCTCCGTGTTCTGGTTCACCGAAGCCGCGATTTGGGCAATTTCCCGGATCGCTTCCGGCGAAAACTCGATTTCCAGGTCTTCGGTACGCAGCAGATTGACGTATTGTTTGGTCAATGCGTTTTTCGGCTCGGTCAAAATGGACACAAAATCGTCGAGCGACAAACTGTTCAGCTCTACCCGAATCGGAAAACGCCCTTGAAGCTCGGGAATCAAATCCGACGGCTTCGCGATATGGAATGCGCCAGCAGCGATAAACAGGACAAAGTCCGTTTTTACCGGCCCGTATTTCGTCATGATCGTGGAGCCTTCCACGATAGGCAGAATGTCGCGCTGCACGCCTTCCCTGGACACATCAGGACCCGATTGACGGCCCTGGCTGGCAACCTTGTCGATTTCGTCGATGAAAATAATCCCGGATTGCTCGGCCCGGCGTATGGACTCTTGGATGACATCATCCATATCAATGAGCTTGCCTGCTTCTTCCTGCGTAAGCACTTTTCTGGCTTCCTTGACGGACAGCTTGCGGCGCTTCGTACGCTTCGGCATCAGGTTGCCGAACATCTCCTGCATATTCATGCCCATCTGATCATTGCCCTGTCCGGCAAACATGTCGAACATATTCGGTGCGGCATCCTCGACATCGATCTCAATCGTTTCGTCTTCAAGCTTGCCGGACAGCAGGTTAAAGCGCACCTGTCTCCGCTTCTCTTTAAGACTAACGTCCTTATCGTCCGCATCTTCCTCATCGGCCTGGGTTTCGTTGTTTCCTCCGCCAAATAGCATCTCAAAGGGATTACGCTGGCTCTTCTGGCCTTTGGTTGAAGGCGCCAACAGCTGAACGATCCGCTCGTTCGCCATTTCCTCGGCTTTGTCCTTAACCTTCTCCGTACGTTCCAGCTTCACCATCCGGATCGCGGTTTCCACCAGATCCCGTACCATGGACTCCACATCACGGCCGACATAACCAACCTCGGTAAACTTCGTTGCCTCGACCTTGACGAACGGTGCATGGACCAGCTTGGCAAGCCTTCTCGCAATTTCCGTTTTGCCGACGCCGGTAGGACCGATCATCAGAATGTTCTTCGGTACGATTTCATCCCGCTCGTCCTCGGTCAGCAGACTCCGGCGATAACGGTTCCGAAGTGCGACAGCGACCGATTTTTTAGCGTCCTTCTGGCCTACGATGTATTTATCCAGCTCGGATACAATCTGTCTAGGCGTCATCGATTCTTTACTCATCGCGAATACCTCCACCCCTGATATGGCTATATGTTGCTGCATGGCCCTCTTACAGCTCTTCAACAATAATGTTGCTGTTCGTGTAGACACACACCTCAGAAGCGATCTGAAGGGCTTCTCTGGCGATGTCTTTCGCTTCCATATGCCCTGCATGGCGCTTAAGCGCACGTCCGGCAGACAAGGCAAAATTGCCTCCTGACCCAATGGCCAGCACATCATCATCAGGCTCGATGATTTCGCCGCCGCCGGAAATCAGCAGCATCCCCGTTTTGTCCATAACAATCATCAAGGCTTCAAGTTTACGGAGCACCCTGTCTTGACGCCAGTCCTTCGCAAGCTCGACAGCGGCCCGCTGCAGGTTTCCATGGTGCTCCTCCAGCTTGCCTTCGAATTTCTCAAACAACGTGATCGCATCCGCCACAGAACCGGCAAAACCGGCGACAACTTGTCCCCGGTAAAGACGGCGCACTTTCTTGGCGGTCTGCTTCATGACTACACTTTCACCGAATGTGACTTGGCCGTCGCCGGCTATAGCTGCCGTGCCATTGTGCCGCACTGCGCAAATCGTCGTGGCGTGAAAAGTCATTTCCATGATGGCAGGACCTCCCTAAGAAAATAAGATTAGATTGTATTTAGTTCATGCTCGCTAATAAATACGCGTACCCCGTCAAGGGCACGGTTCGCAAGCGCTTCGTTCTTTTCCTTTTTGTTCCGAATCCGCTTCTCTAGGCCCGGAAGAAGACCGAAGTTCGCGTTCATCGGCTGGAAATTATCGGGATCCGCATGGGTGATGTAATAAGCCATGCTTCCGATGGTCGATTCCTGAGGAAATACGATCCCCTCACGCCCCTGAGCCGCTCTTGCCGCATTAATGCCTGCAATCAATCCGGACGCCGCCGATTCAACATACCCTTCGACGCCGGTCATTTGTCCCGCCAGGTACAAATTCGGCCGTGTTTTCACCTGATAGGTTTGTTCCAGCAATTTTGGCGAATTGACAAACGTATTGCGGTGCATGACGCCGTATCGCACGATTTCGGCGTTCTCGAGTCCCGGTATCATGGAAATGATGCGCTTCTGTTCGCCCCACTTCAAATGGGTCTGGAAGCCGACAAGGTTGTAGAGGGTACCCGCCGCATTATCCTGACGGAGCTGAACCACGGCGTAAGGCAGTTTGCCCGTATGCGGGTTCACCAATCCTACAGGCTTCATCGGGCCGAACAAGGCGGTTTGTTTGCCGCGCTTCATCATAACCTCGATCGGCATGCAGCCCTCGAAATAAATCTCCTTCTCAAACTCTTTCAATTGCGCGACTTCAGCATTAATAAGAGCGTCATAGAAGGCGTCGAACTCTTCTTCCGTCATGGGACAATTCAGATAGGCCGCTTCGCCTTTATCATAACGTGACGCTAGATAGACCTTGCTCATATCGATGGAATCCTTCTCCACGATCGGAGCAGCCGCATCGTAAAAATAGAAATAGTCTTCGCCCATCAGCTCGCGGATTTGCGACGACAATGCCGGCGAAGTCAGCGGTCCCGTAGCAATAACAACGATGCCTTCTTCAGGTATATGCTGAATTTCTTCATTTACGACCTCGATTAACGGATGCTGATGCAAGGTTTCCGTAATTTCTCCGGAGAAGCCGTCGCGGTCGACGGCTAATGCGCCGCCAGCCGGGACGGAATTGCGGTCAGCCGATCCGATGACGAGGGAATTCAGCATCCGCATCTCTTCCTTCAATACGCCGACCGCATTGGTCAATCCGTTCGCCCGAAGCGAATTACTGCATACAAGCTCGGCGAACTTGTCCGTATGATGAGCCGGCGTCTTTACGACCGGCCGCATCTCGTATAGTGTAACGGGTACGCCGCGGCTGGCGATCTGCCAGGCAGCTTCACTGCCAGCAAGTCCTGCCCCGATAACCGTAACCCTCTGTGAATCTGTCAACGTCATTACCCCCTGTATGCCTTACAAATCTGCTGCTTCATCCTGTTCCTCGACCATTTCGGAATAATCGCAAGAGGTACACTGAAGCTTGATGCCTTGCTTGCTTTTCTTCTCTACCATTAAACTGCTGCAATTCGGACACGGCTTCGTTGACGGTTTATCCCATGATACAAAGTCGCATTCGGGATACCGGTCACAGCCAAAGAAGACGCGCCCCTTCTTGCTCCGGCGTTCCACGACATGGCCTTCCTTGCATTTCGGGCAAGATACGCCAATGTCCTTCACGATCGGTTTGGTATTCCGGCAATCCGGGAAGCCCGAGCAGGCAAGAAACTTGCCGAAACGACCCAGCTTATAAACCAGGGGCTTGCCGCATTTTTCGCAGATCTCATCGGAAACCTCGTCTTCGATTTCGATTTCCTTCATTTCTTCCTCTGCTACTTCAAGCCGCTTCTCAAAGGACTCATAGAACTCTGCCAATACCTTGACCCAATCCTCGGAGCCTTCCTCCACATGGTCGAGATCCTCTTCCATGTTCGCCGTAAACTCCACATTGAGGATTTCCGGGAAGAACTGCTCCATCTGCTCGATGACAAGCTCGCCGAGCTCCGTCGGCATGAATTTTTTCTCTTCGATGGCAACGTAGCCTCTCTTCTGGATCGTCTCCAGCGTCGGCGCATACGTACTCGGACGCCCTATGCCGAGCTCCTCCAGCGTTCGGACTAGCCGCGCTTCCGTATAACGCGGAGGCGGCTGCGTGAAGTGCTGCTTCGGCTCAATGTCCTGCTTCTCCAGAATGTCTCCGGAATGAAGCTCCGGCAGGTATTTGTCTTCCTCTGTCGTCCCGTCGTCGTTGCCTTCAACGTAAACCTTCATGAATCCAGGGAAACGGACCTTCGAACCGGTCGCCCGGAAGACCGTATTCCCGGCAGTGATGTCCACCGAAAGCGTATCCAGTACTGCAGAAGACATCTGGCTTGCCACAAAGCGTTCCCAGATCAGTTTGTACAACCGAAGCTGGTCGCGGCTCATAAACGGCTTCATCGATTCCGGATCGCGCAGCACGGACGTTGGACGAATCGCTTCGTGCGCATCCTGGGCGTTGGCAGCTTTTTTCGAATATTGTCTCGGGCTCTCCGGCACGAACGGATCACCGTACTTCTCGGTGATGTATTCCTTCGCTTCTTCTTGAGCCGTACCTGAGATCCGCGTGGAATCCGTACGCATATAAGTAATTAAACCGACGGTGCCTTCCTTGCCTAACTCAACACCCTCGTACAGCTGCTGGGCTACCGACATGGTCTTGGCGGCACGGAAACCGAGTTTACGGGCAGCCTCCTGCTGCAAGGAACTCGTCGTAAACGGCGGCGACGGGTGGCGCTGACGCTCACGCTCTTTCACTTCGCCGACCTGGAAGGAGGCATCCCGAATCGCCTCGAGAATTTCATTCACTTCCTGCTCATTGGTCAGTTCCTTCTTCGCGCCGTTTAGCTGCGTGAATTTGGCTTCGAATGCGGAGCCTTTAATCGCCAGCTTGGCCGTTATGGTCCAATATTCTTCCGGAACGAAAGCGCTTATCTCATTCTCGCGGTCGAGAATGATTTTGACGGCTACCGATTGAACCCGGCCGGCCGAAAGACCCTTCTTCACTTTCTTCCATAGAATAGGACTGATCTTATAACCAACCAATCGGTCCAAAATACGTCTGGCCTGCTGCGCGTTAACCAGATCCATGTTAATTTTGCGCGGCGTTTTGAAGGCATCCTTCACGGCCGTTTTCGTTATTTCATTAAATACAACCCGCAGGCTTTGAGTATCATCCAGCTCCAACGCATGCGCAAGATGCCATGCAATGGCTTCCCCTTCGCGATCGGGGTCAGCTGCGAGGTACACTTTTTTCACCTTTTTGCTTGCATCCTTAAGTTCCTTTAAGACAGAACCTTTTCCGCGGATCGTAATGTATTTCGGATTGAAGTCGTTTTCCACCTCAACCCCGATCTGGCTCTTCGGCAAATCGCGAACATGACCCATCGAAGCCTTCACGATATACTTGCTGCCGAGATATTTGCCAATCGTTTTCGCCTTAGCAGGCGACTCTACGATGACGAGTGAATCCGCCACAGGTTCATCCTCCTCTCCAACATTCAAACTTTCCCATTATATGATTTTATATATAGCACCGGGTAATTGGGTAATCTGCTTTTTTATGATTAAAGATAACAGAACTGAATGCAAATGTCCAAAATCCCACCGGGTACGCTCGATCATCTCATCCAACGACCCGGGACCCTGTTCGAGCATATGGTATATTTGTCGCTCGTCATTTGTCAACCCGGCTAGTTCATCCGGACGCTCCTGACGAGGGGCCCGCCGCTCCTTATTGTATGTATCCGAGACCCCTTTTGGCAACCAGGAATCATATTCTTCTATTATATCCTCTGCTTCCGTGACCATCTTGGCCCCTTGCTTGATCAAATCCAAGGTCCCTCTGCTCTTGGGTGAAGTTAGCGGTCCCGGAACGGAAAACACGTCCCTTCCCGCCTCCAGGGCCAAATCGGCCGTAATCAGCGACCCGCTGCGGGCATCCGCTTCCACCACTACGGTTCCCAGCGTCAGCCCGGCGATGATTCGGTTTCGCTGCGGGAAGAATCCCGGCAGCGCCTTGGTACCCGGCGGGTATTCGGAAATAATAAGCCCTTTAGCCGCGATCTCTTCATAAAGTGATCGGTTCTCCGGCGGATAAATGACATCGATGCCGGCTCCGAGAACGGCCACCGTCGGCCCGCCGCTTCGCAAAGCGGTTTCGTGCACGACGCTGTCAATGCCTCTGGCCATGCCGCTGACAACCATAAGCCCCGCTCGGGTCAACGCCTCAGACAGCATCGATGCAACCTTGCGCCCGTAGCCGGTAGGCATTCTTGTGCCGACCATCGCGATCCCTGGCGTGGACAGCAAATGAGGATCCCCGATGCAATACAGAACCCAGGGCGCTTGCGGCGACGATTTCAACATGTCCGGGTAGACAGCATCAAGGGCTGTTATAATACGTATTTTTGTGCGGTTTGTCAAATTCCATACCTTGTCTTCCTCTTGTCGAAGCTCGACCTCCTCGTCATTCGACAGTTCGACACGCTTTCTTTCGACGGCGATAGGGAATTCTTTGGCCAGCTTGTTTGCTTTTTCGACAGGCAGACCGCACGCTCTCCAATCCTGCGCATCATAGGACAGCAAGCCTTCATGCAGCTCGCCGTTCAGTAGCATTCGGTTGATGGTCTTCCATCCGATGCCTTCGCTTTCATGCAATGCAACCAGCAGTAATCTGTCCAGCCTCATCACGCGACCTCCTTAAAATATAAAATCATAAACAAAAAAGCAACCCTTCATTTCCTAATCAGGAAATAAAAGGTTGCTTACCTTAAGTTATAACGTTAATCTGGCCTATTAATGGATAGGTCTTAGCCTTAGTGCGTTGTGCAGGACTCCAACAGACCCTTCTCTTCCAGCACGCTAACCAAGGTCGAGCCCATTTCTGCAGGCGTAGGAGCCACTTTGATACCGCATGCTTCAAGCACAGCGATTTTTTCCTTGGCTGTTCCTTTACCGCCGGAAATGATCGCGCCCGCGTGGCCCATGCGTTTCCCTGGAGGCGCTGTTGCGCCGCCAATGAAGCCTACCACCGGCTTGGTCATGTTGGCTTTGATCCACTCAGCCGCTTCTTCCTCAGCGGTTCCGCCGATCTCGCCGATCATGATCACCGCTTTGGTATTCGGATCTTCGTTAAACAGTCTCAGCACATCGATAAACTCCGTCCCTTTGACAGGGTCGCCGCCGATTCCTACGGCGGAGGATTGTCCGATGCCGCGAGCCGTCAGCTGATGAACGGCTTCATAGGTCAAGGTACCGCTCCGCGATACTACCCCGACATGTCCCGGCGTGTGGATATAACCCGGCATGATGCCGATTTTACATTCACCCGGCGTGATGACACCCGGACAGTTAGGTCCGATCAAGCGAGTCTTCTTGCCTTCCATATAACGGGATACCTTTACCATGTCGAGCACCGGAATGCCTTCCGTAATGCAGATTACCAGATCCATCTCGGCATCAACGGCTTCCAGAATGGAGTCGGCCGCAAAAGCAGGCGGTACATAAATGACGCTTGCGGTTGCGCCTGTTTTGGCTTTGGCTTCCTCAACGGTGTTGTAAACCGGCAGTTTGACGGTTTCGCCGTTCTCCAGCGTGATTTCAACTTCGGTTCCGCCTTTGCCGGGCGAAGTTCCGCCGACCATCTGCGTACCGTAATCCAAGGCGCCTTTTGCATGGAACAGGGCTGTTTTACCTGTAATCCCTTGCGTGATAACTTTTGTATTTTTATCGATCAAAATACTCACGATTGATTCACATCCCCTATTGTTATTTGAAAATGAAAGCAACCGCACGGCAGGGCTAAGAAGCCCATCGTGCCATGCCCCTTCAGGAATGAAATATTACTGAACGAGGGAGACGATCTTCTGTGCTCCGTCGGCCATGGAATCAGCAGGCACGATATTGAGACCGGACTCAGCCAAAATCTGCTTGCCGAGGTCTACGTTCGTTCCTTCCAAGCGTACAACAAGCGGACGAGTCAGTCCCAGCTGTTTCGCTGCTTCGACAACACCGGTAGCAATAACGTCGCAACGCATAATGCCGCCGAAAATGTTGACAAAGATTCCTTTTACTTGAGGATCGGACAAAATAATCTTGAAGGCTTCCGTTACCTTCTCCGTTGTTGCGCCGCCCCCAACATCAAGGAAGTTGGCAGGGTCGCCGCCATAATACTTGATGATGTCCATCGTAGCCATGGCAAGACCTGCCCCGTTAACCATGCAGCCGATATTGCCGTCGAGAGCTATGTAACTCAAGTCGTATTTGGACGCTTCGATTTCCTTCTCGTCTTCCTCATCCAGATCACGCAGTTCCAAGATGTCCTTATGACGGAACAACGCATTGGAATCGAAATTGAGTTTGGCATCGAGAGCCATGACGTTTCCGTCACCGGTTACGACAAGCGGATTGATTTCAGCGATAGAGCAATCCTTCTCTACGAATGCCTTATACAAGGCCAGCATGAACTGAACGGCTTTGCCTACCAGTTCATTCGGAATATTAATGGAATACGCTAATTTCCGCGCTTGGAATGTTTGAAGTCCGATCGCCGGATCCACGACTTCTTTGAAAATTTTCTCAGGAGTTGCTGCTGCAACCTCTTCGATTTCGGTACCGCCTTCCTCGGACGCCATCATGACGACACGGCCGGTAGCGCGGTCAACGACCACCCCGATATAGTACTCTTTGCGAATATCGCAGCCCTCTTCAATAAGGAGACGCTTGACTTCCTTGCCTTCCGGACCCGTTTGGTGAGTCACCAACACCTTGCCCAGAATTTCTTCGGCATAAGCACGAACCTCATCCAGGTTCTTCGCCACTTTAACGCCGCCGGCTTTACCGCGGCCGCCTGCGTGGATCTGCGCTTTGACAACGGTTACGGGACTGCCCAAAGATTGCGCAGCTTCAACTGCTTCTTCCACCGTAAACGCTACCTTGCCGTTCGGAACAGCTACTCCATATTGCTTCAGTACTTGTTTTCCTTGATATTCATGGATATTCATTCTCGAATCCTCCTATCAACATGACTGGAACAAGGCTGGCTGACACGGAACCAATCTATGAAAGTTCGCACTGTCAACCTTTATATATTAAACCCAAGCTATTGTAACATGTTTTTAAAACGCTTACCTTAAAAAGTTCACCGTTTATCCACTCGATTTGGCATGGGTATGATTCCTTCCAGATATAAATTGGAAATATATGTATCATCATCTGTTTTTTCGCGCGTAAAATATCAAACCTATAATGCCTAACACCACAATTGCAATGCCAAGCAATCCTGCTGCAAGCATAATTAAGATATTTTCCCACAATATTGTCATTTCGATTCCCTCTCCATCCCCATAGAATTAGTTCATCTATTACTATTATACCATTAAATCCCTTTTCAGGGAGATCGAACTGTGACGCAATATAAAACTCTTTATCCTTTCTGTGCGATCCGGTAGAATGATTTGGAAAAGAGAAAGACAAGTAGGCATTTTCATAAGGAGATTCAGCATGAAATGGTTGACATCGTTTTTTCCGCTTCATTCCTTGTTCGTCAAAATGTTGGTCTATTTTCTCGTCGTAATTATCCTGCTCTCCTCCTACAACCTATGGTCGATGACCTTCTATTCCCGCAATGTGAACAATGAGATCGTCAAATATAATCTGACCCTGATTCGAAACACCGTCGATAATTTCGAGAAGCAATATTCCACCTGGAAAAGCCTCCTCCTCAACCTTCAGCATAACGAATTCGTCGGCAATATCAGCAGGCAGGCCGATGCCGGCGGAAAGAAAGGAATCGATTATCTGCAGGTTGAAATGGTGACGGATCAGATTCGGACCCTGGTAAGCCAGCCATACTATCACTTGAATAATGTCATGATCTACTACCGGAATCATGCCTTTCTGCTTGAACGGGACGGCATCGTTAACGATGACCGCATGTTCAAGCACTATTACATAAGCAGTTCCTACCCGTACGAGTTCTGGAAAAAGACAGAGCGCGCGAATGGGTTTATGCAAATGCTTCCCAGCAGCGCCTTCTCCATCGGGACCGAGAAGAGCGAGGTGCAGCTGCTGCCGTTAGTCGCGGATGTGCAAGGAAGCCCCTGGCAAATCATAGCTTTCGTAAATATGAAAAGCTGGTATGAATCCTATAAAGGAATGGCCGGTTCCCGCTTCGTGCTGTTGGACCCGAAGGGAACGAAACTGTATGAATCCTCGCCGGACGCGGCTTCCCAGCCGCTGCCGGTATGGGATGGCCAGTCGGATTGGATCATGGAGAAGGGATCGTACTATTTTTTCGAAAAAGGGGCACGCTCCGGTCTTACCTATATCTCCATCATTCCGCACAGCGAACTTAATCAAAGCATCAGCCGCATGAACTGGATTGCCGTGCTGTTATTTGCCGCTACGCTGCTAATAGGCACGTTGGCATCGTGGATCTTCTCTCGCAATATCAACCAACCGCTGAAGAGAATGGTGACGGGGCTGGGCCAAACGGAGATGGAGCTTTATCAAGGAAGCATCGCCGAATTCAGCGCCATTTCCAACCACCTGAAGGGATTGCAGCACGAGCGCAAGATGATCAAGGAATGGATGGACCAAACCAAACCGCTCTTAACCAGCTATCATTATTTGGCACAGTTCAAGAACATTGCCATCGATACCGCCGCTTCCAAAGAACTTTGGGTCGGCGAAGGAGCATTCATGGTCATTGTCTATCAATTGAGGTACCGTCATAACCCGACTCAAAAGCTTGATGCCTTGATGACACGGGCAACCGGCAAAATCAAGGACATCATCACGCTGCAGATCCAAGAGGCTTTTCCCTTATCGCACACCCTTCAGATGGAGGGCAAACAAATCTTATCCATCGTGTACACGCAGGAAAAATCAGACACGCTGCAGCAGAGCCTCACCCAGCTCAAACGGATTTTTGATCACGATCAAAGCACCTATCTCGTGAATATCGCGGTTTCATCCGTCTTCCAGCAAACCTCGGAGTTCGATCAAGCCTATGCGGAAGCCATGTCGTTCCTGCTTCAAGCCAGGCCGCTTGAAGAAACCCAGATTATTTGGGAGAAGGAACTCCGCGGCGATGTTACGGGCTTCACAGCCGAGCAGGAACACGAGTTTTACGTGAATTTGCAGGCGGGCAACGAGAGCAGCTGCCAAATGCTGATCGATCGGGCATTGGAACGGTTGCAGCGGCAGGAGGCTACGGCGGATCAGCTGAGCCATTTTGCCAATTCGGTCTCGGTCCGCATGAGAAGAACCGTAGAACTGCTGAAGATCAATACCGACGTGCTTCCGAATGATGCCGATATGCTTGCATACAGCGTAACTCCCGACCAATACCGGGAAGTCCTTCTCGACGAGCTCTCCCATGCAACCCAAGCGATCCGCCGGAAACGGGAGGAGCATTACGATATCATCCAATATGTCATTCAGTACCTGGAGTCCCATTACAACGAAGAAATATCGCTCGAGCAGCTTGCTTATAAACTCAACATGTCACCCACCTATCTGTCCGGGTATATTAAAGAGAAGACGGGGAGTAACTTCAGCGACCAATTGAATGCCATCCGGATAACAAAAGCAAAAGAGCTTCTGGAGACGACGAACATGCCGATTCAGGAAGTAGGCAACCGGATCGGCTACCGCAACGTCACTTCCTTTATCCGCATGTTCAAAAAAATAACCGGCCAAACACCAGGCGATTACCGGAAGACCAATTGGATCCGGTAAGGCAGGTGAGCGGCCGGCCGCTTAACCTTTGACGGAGCCGATCAGAGCTCCTTTTACGAAATATTTCTGGATAAACGGGTAAACCAGCAGGATCGGCAGGGTGGACACCATGATGGTAGCGAACTTCAGACCATCCTCCACCACCACGATATCGCCTACAACAGGCCCATCCGTTCCCGTCAATTGGCCCGACAGCACGATGTTTCTTAATATCACCTGCAGCGGCTGCATATCGGCATCCCGCAAGTACAGGAGCGGACCCATGAAGTTATTCCACATCCCTACCGCATAATACAATCCGATGGTGGCGAGCACCGGCTTGGAGAGCGGAAGCACAATCCGAAAGAAAATTCCGATCTCGGACAGACCGTCGATTTTGCCGGATTCCTCAAGCTCTTGGGGCATCCCCATGAAGAAAGTCCGCATGATCAGCAGATTCCAGGTGGCTACGGCTCCGGGCAGCACCATGCCCCATATGGTGTTGACAAAGCCCAGCTCCTTCACGACCAGAAACGTCGGAATCATGCCTCCGTTGAAAAACATCGTAAACACGATCAGCATCAATATCGGTTTACCCATGACCAGCTTGGCCTTGGAGAGCGAATAGGCTCCGAGCGCCGTCACCATCAAGGAAATTGCCGTACCAAGAACGACATAAATCAGCGTATTCTTATATCCTTTCAGCACGCGCCCGTCCTCGAACACATACTGATACATATCCAGGTTGAAGCCCTTCGGCCACAGCCAGACCTCCCCCGAGGCAATGGAGGCGGAATCGCTGAGGGACACGGCCAGCATGTAGACAAACGGGTATAAACACGCCCCTACGACCCCTGTCAATATCAAGGCATTCAGGGCGTCAAACCAATTCCATTTGGGTTTCATCACGTTCCTCCTCTACCAGATGCTGCTTCCGCTGACTCGCCGGCTGAACGCATTTGCCGCGATAATGAAAATAAAGCTGATGATGCCGGTAAACAGATCGATCGCCGTTGCATAGCTGTAGTTGCCTTGCGTTAAGCCTACTCTGTATACGTAAGTAGATATGATATCGGCCGTCTCGTACGTAGCGGGAGTTGCAAGCAGGTATACCTTCTCAAAGCCGATCTCCAATATTTTTCCGATATCGAGTATCAAGATGATCACAATCGCCGGGGCGATGCCGGGCAGCGTAATGTTCAGCGTCTGTCTCCACCGGTTCGCTCCGTCCATGCGCGCCGCTTCATAGAGCTGCGGATCGATGGCCGTCAATGCAGCCAAATAGATAATGGTCCCCCACCCAATATGCTGCCATACGTCCGTCGTTACATAAATCGACCTGAACCAGGAGGCTTCCACCAGAAAGTTGATCCGTTCAAGCCCAATGGCATTCAGCAGCTGGTTGACCACCCCGCCTGTAGGCGACAGAAACATGACCGCGATCCCCGCGACAACCACATTGGATATGAAATGCGGAAGATAACTGACCGTCTGGACAAACCGCTTCAAGAAAGATTTGCTCACTTCATTAATGAGTAACGCAAGGATGATGGGTGCAGGAAAGCCGAAAATCAGCTTATACAACCCCAGCAGAAAAGTATTCCGGAGAACAGGCCAGAAGTCGGGCGTATTAAAAAACATGCTGAAATATTTGAACCCCACCCAGTCGCTCTCCGCGATTCCCTTAAACAAGTTGTAGTCCATGAAGGCGATCGAAACGCCGAATATGGGAACATATTTAAAAATGATGTAATACAGAGCACAGGGAAGAAGCAGCAGCAGCAGGTATTTATCCCGCTTCACTTTGGTCAAGAAACTCGAATGCCGTGCTTGCAAAAAACGTATCCTCCTTTAGCAGCGAAATCCATGCGGTATTCATAAGCGGCTCCCCCTGCGGACCGGAACCAGGCTTAACGAGCATCCGAAGAGCCTGTCCGAAAAAGAGAGCCGCCACAGTTCATCTGGGTGCATGGCGTTCAGGTTAAATTACTTGGCTTCGTTCAGGAATTTCTGCGTCCGTTCATAAGCGCTTTGATGAACATCCAGCACCTGCTGCACGCCAAGTTTGTTCACTTCTTGCACGTAAGTGTCCCATTCATCCATCGGTTTCTGTCCCAAAATGAATTTCGCAATCTGCTCCTCATGGAACTTCTTCACGGTTTCGCCGACCATGCTCAGCACTTCATTCTCTTCATTCGTATACGCAAGCCTTGGCTGCGGCTTCGTTTCATGGTCTGGTGCGATTTTCATCGCTTCCCGCATTTTTGGTGAATACATGGACTCGTATGCGGTCATGTCCAATACCAAGTGAGCCCCGACCGTCGCGATTCCCGTTTTGGTCCTTAAGTCGCCAAACTCTTTGTAATCATCGTTGAACGTGCGAACCCCGTTCTCCGTCGTGAACGTCTCGCCTTCCCTGCCCCAGGTTGCCAGCTCAATTCCTTCGGGGGAGAACAGGAAATCAAGGTACTGCAGCAGTCGATCCCGCTCTTTGGAATTTGACGCTACGGCAAAGCCGTCACTCTGCAATCCGGCAAATACGTTATGGGACTTGCCATCCGGCGTGCCGATAGGCGGAACCATGTAATCAAGGCTGAACTCAGACGTTGCATCCCCCAGCATCAACGGGAGTTCATCCATGATGCCAATGTAGTCGCTGGCGATAAACGATTTGTTCTGAAGCAGCAGATCGTTAAATTGCTTGCGTTTATGTGCCATGAAGTCAGGCGCAACCAAGCCCTCCGCGTAAAATTTATTCATGTATTCGACCATTTTCTTGTAGTTGTCTTCTGTCGGTCCGTAGCGCCATTCGTTCTTCTCGAAATCGTAATAATAGCTGCTGTTGGTATTAAACGCAGGTGCCATATTAACCAGCGGGCTCAATCCGTTGAACACGGCAATCGGGAAGCTGTCCGGATACAGTTCCTTCAACTTTTTCGCAACGGTATACAGCTCGTCGTAAGTAGTGGGCGGCGTCAGATTGTGTTTCTTGAATATATCGTCCCGGTAAAGCCAGGAACGCCTGGATTGCTGCTCAAGTCCGTACAACGGCATAAAATAATTTTTTCCCTCGGGAGACAGAATAGCAGCCTTTACCTCCGGATGATCATCAAGAAACTTCTTGTAATTCGGCATCTGATCCAGATGCTCGAAATAGTCGACGAACGCTCCGCTGGCTCCGTGCGTGTTGGCGGCATTCAGGCTGTTGACCATCATGAGATCCGGGATCTCGCCCGAAGATATCGCCAGGTTCATCGTGGTCGTATAATCGCTCATGACGGGTTGTACCTTGAAGGAGATGCCGGTTTCCTCTTTTAAATACTTATAAATCGGCCAATTCTCCTTGTACGGCCAATTCGTATGGGAAAAGGTCATCATCTCTAACGTGATTTCCTTCCCAGTATCAGCGCTTTCATGATTCCCCTCGTTTGCCGCGTTATCTTTCGAGCAGCCGCTCAGCAATGCGCCGGTCATAACGGCAGCCAATGCCGCCAGCCCCAGCTTTCGGTTCCAAATTTTCACGCAACCCTCTCCCTTATGTATGATAATGTAACGCTCGACGCTCAACCCGTCTTGACGTTTACGGTTTTGATTGTACCTGCCGGAGCTGCTCATTGACCATTCACAATCCTTCCCGTTATTGGCCAGACCTCAGAATCTGAAAAAGTGGCAATCATCTGAAACACGGTACATTCATCGCCGAAACCCCGCATCCTGTCCGGGTTCCTGCCTGTACGCCGGGGCTTTTTGTACATACTCTCGAATTGACAGACAGGAGGGAAACTTTTACAATACGGACTAGAATCACCCAGCGAAAATGAGGAAGCACCCTTTTCGAATCTTGGATGTTCGTTCTTGTTACAATCCACTGATATCTGAAAAGAGGTGCTTTTCTTAATGTATGGAAAACTTCATAGCGCCTGCTTGCACGGCATTGACGGCGTCATCATTCAAGTGGAGGTGGACCTCGCTAACGGGCTGCCGCAAACCGCCATCATCGGGCTGCCCGATTCCTCCATCCGCGAATCCGTCGAGCGAGTACGGGCAGCGATTAAAAACTGCGGTTTTACTTATCCACTGAAACGGGTGACCGTCAATCTTGCCCCTGCTGACCTGCGCAAGGAAGGTTCCTCCTTCGATCTGGCGATCGCCGTCGGCATTTTGCTGACAAGCGAGCAGTGGGCCTTCTCGAATGCCGATCGAATATTGATCATCGGCGAGCTTGCACTCGATGGCACGCTCAGGCCCGTGACGGGAGTTCTTCCGATGGTGGAGCAAGCTCAAAAAGAAGGGTATGCCGGCGTTCTTCTTCCGCGGGAAAATGCGGCGGAAGCAGCTTTAATCGGAGGAATCGAGGTCTATGGGCTCGGTCATTTGAATGAGCTCGTCCCGAATCCACCAGCAGAAACCACTCGCCGTAGTGATGCTGCAGGAGATGGTACTGTTACCGTTTCGCTCTCACAGCTCAGGTATGACCGATCGATGAATGCAAGCAGATCGCAAGAAGGCAGCCATCAGGGCAGGCAGCTTGAAGACTATAGGGACGTGATCGGGCAGCAGCATATCAAACGCGCCCTGACCATCGCCGCGGCCGGCATGCACAATATCCTTCTCATCGGGCCCCCTGGTACCGGTAAAACGATGCTGATGAAGCGCCTCCCGACCATACTTCCGCCGCTGGCCGACCAAGAAGCGTTGACGACAACGAAAATATTCAGCGCTGCCGGGAAGCTAAAGCCCTCCGTTGGACTGATGAAGAGACGTCCCTTCCGCTCTCCCCATCACACCATCTCAGCCGGCGGCCTCATCGGAGGAGGAACCATTCCGAAGCCGGGAGAGGTCAGTCTGGCCCATAAAGGAATTCTGTTCCTGGATGAGCTTCCCGAGTTCTCAAGGCATGTGCTGGAGGTGCTGCGTCAGCCTCTGGAGGATCGTGAAGTGACCATAAGCAGAGCGCGGGCGGTTTTTACCTTCCCGGCGCATTTCATGCTGGCTTGTTCGATGAATCCCTGTCCGTGCGGTTACTACGGCAGCGACCATCCTCATCAGCGATGCACCTGCAGCGTTTCCCGGATCGCCCAATACCGGGCGAAAATCTCGGGCCCCTTGATGGACCGAATCGACCTTCAAGTGGACGTGCCTCGGCCCAAGGAATGGCCGGGAAGCACGCCGCCCCTATCCTCCGAGCACATGCGGGATCAGGTCTATGCGGCACAAGCGATTCAATTGAAACGCTATGACGGGCTCCCATTCAGCTGGAACAGTGAACTGTTCGGCAGCTTTCTGAGAAAACATGCGAGGCTGGACAAGGAGTCGGCAGAGCTCCTGCAAGCAACCATCGATACGCTGGGCCTGAGCATGCGCGCATATGACCGAATCCTAAAGCTGGCCCGAACCATCGCCGATCTCGAGGCATCCGACGGCATCCAAAGCCGGCATGTCGCCGAAGCGATCCAATACCGACAACTGGATCGTCAATATATAGCAACCGAAGAAACCCACCGTTTATGAAATGGAGTCGATACCCCTATGATGATCAGACAGATGACCAATGAAGATCTAAATGACCTTATCGAAATATGGCTAGCCGCTTCCAAAGAGGCCCATCATTTTATTCCGGCCGAGTATTGGGAATCCAAGCAGGGGGACATGCGGGAGGTATACCTCCCGATGGCCGAAACTTATCTATTGGAGGAAACAGGTCAAGTCCGGGGCTTTGTTTCCCTTGTAGGCGAGGATTTAGCGGCATTGTTCATCGATCCAAACCGCCAAAATCAAGGATGCGGAAAAGCCCTTCTTCGCTATGCCATGGACCTTCGAGATACGTTGAAGCTTCGGGTATATGCGGATAACCAAAGGGCACTCCGCTTCTACGCGAAGAACGGTTTTGAACGCCTTGAAGAAACCGTGGATCCCGATACAGGGCAACAAGAGCATATTATGATCTGGCGCAAGAATAAGGACGAGAGGTAGGATAGCATGAGCGTTTCCATATTTCAGCATATTGACACCGTCTTTGTCCCCACGAGGAATATAAAAGCCGCTAAAGAATGGTACACAGGCGTTCTTGGGGGCAGAATCGGCTGGGAGAGCGAGCAAGGGGAGTATCAATGCATTCTGTTCGGACAGACCTCCCTTACCCTTTTCTCAACAGAAGAAGAGAGATACTTTGAACGCCGGCATGCCATGTTTAATTTTTTCGTTCCGAATGTGGAGGACGCATATCGGCATCTGAGGAAACAAAACGTACGGGTCGATACCATCCTGGAATACGGCGCAACCTATTTTACATTCTATGACCTGGACGACAATTGTCTGGAAGTTTGCTCGTATTAAAGAGAACGGCCATCATGCAGAAACAGGTGAGGGATCAAGGAGCCCTCACCTGTTTTTATGGTTATTCTTTTCGATTCGGATCAGATCCAACTTAAAATGCATTCTCGATATGATCCATCGAATCTGCCGTCATGTCTTCCCGGAGCATAACCGAAATGACGTCGAACCGTATCGTCCGTTCATAATAACGCTTCTGGTGAACATACTGCTGGGCCGTGTTTCGGACCTGCATCACTTTGCGGGCGTTCACGGACTCGGAAGGCGTGCCGAAGCGGGTCGTACCGCTCCGACTCCTTACCTCGATCACCACAAGAGTCTTCCCTGTTTCCGCCACGATGTCCAATTCTCCAAAACGGCAGCGCCAGTTCCGGTCCAGAATCCGATATCCTTTTTGAATCAGGGCGGCGGCCGCGAGTTCTTCGGCAGCCGCTCCTTTTTGCTTGCGGTTGTCCTTTTTTCCGGATGGAGAGGTCATGACGGCATCATCCCTCCGTCCTTCGCTTGGCGATCCGCACGATAAACATACGTCAGCACTTCCGCAACCAGCTGGTACAGCTCCTCCGGGATCTGCTGATCCAGATCCAGCTTGGAGAGAATCTCCACCAAGGCTGCGTCTTCCTGCACGGGAACGCCATGCTCTTTGGCTTTATCCAATATAGACTCCGCCAGTTTGCCTTGTCCCTTGGCAACCACAACCGGCGCTTCGCTTTCACCGGGCGTATATTTAAGCGCCACCGCCTTTTTCATCGCAGGGATTGGTCCTTCCTCTTTCTCTAGCTTGCTCATATCCGCATGTCCACCCCTTTATAAACCTGAGGGGTGTATTCGGCTGCCGTTCCCTGCACGGAATCTTCTGCAACCGGCAGCGAATCCAGGGGCAGCGGTTCTGTTTTGACACTGAGCAATTGGTAGCCGATCGACGAAACGGCTTGTGCCAACTCCTGCTTGGTCCCTTCGAACAGCTCCGCGGCAAATGGCTGATCATTCCGAAAGTTAAGGCTGACGATCCGGTCAACAACCTTCACATCGATCAAGGTCGGCCCCAGAAACTTCATGTCCAGGTCGAACAACAGCCTGCAGTTGGTTGCATCCAGCTCGCCTTTGCGGCCTCTGCGGGATTGAATATGTACGGACGCAGTCTGTTCCCCGTCGGCGCCATGCAAAGGTATGAACAGCGTGACCTGTGCGAACGGCGCCGTTCGATCGGTATTCAGCAAAAGCTGCTGGCCCGTTAAATGCTGAACGACCTGCTGAGCCGCTTCCTTCAGCGCCGGAGGCGTATCCTGGCCGGACAGCACCTGAAGCAGTACCCCTTTCAGCGTATCCTGCAGGGCAAGCGACGAATCCCCTGATGGCCCTGAAGCCATGGCGGCCTGATGTACGCCTTGGGTTATTTGCTGCTGCACCGTTGGCGTTACCGGCTGCGTCAAGCCAGGCTGATTCGCGGCGCCGGCCTGAGCATTCGGAACAGCCGGCGCCTGCTGGTTCGCATTCGCCGCATTCCCTGGCGTGGCGGAAGCTCCTGGCGTAATCGCTGCTGCGCCACCGCTGCCAGGGGCAGGAGTGGCGGGCAGGGAAGCTTGGGCAGCCGCAGCAGCGGTTGGCTGGGCTGCGCCCGGAGCCGGTGCAGCCGCGCCAGCTGCCGTTGGAGCAGCTGCCGACGCAGGCACGGCCGCATTCGCTCCGGGCGCGGCAGCGCCGTGAGCCGTGCCCGCAGCCGTGCCGCTTCCGGGCGTCGCCGCAGGCTGCCCGGCTGGCGCTGCCGGCGCGGTGCTGCCCGCACGCGCCGCTTCGCCCGCGGGGCCCGTCCCGGCCCCGCGCAGGGCCTGCTGCTCGTGCTCCGCACCGAGCAGCTTCAAGAGCCGCCCCACCCACGGCTCCGCGCCGGGGGTGGGCGGCTTTGGCGAAGGGCCTGCGGCCCCTTCGCCAAGAGCTGCCGCCGGCCCCGTGGGCACGGCGGCGGGTTGTCCGGCGGCAGGCGCTGTCGTGCCGCCGCTGGCCCATGGCTGCGCGAGCTCGCCGCGCAGCTGCTGCAGCAGGCCCTGCAGCTTGGTCAGCAGCGCCTGCTGACCTGAGCCGGTCTGCGCGGTACCTCCAGCAGCGTTGTTCGCCGCTGCTGCTTGCTGCTGCGCGGCAGCGGTACCCTCTGCGCCAGCTGCCGTCGAAGGCGCAGCGGACGCTGCATTTTTCCCGGCAGCCGCTGCGCCTCCGTTACCGTTGCTTAGAGCAGACGTCAGCTGCTGCTCCAGCGACTGCAGCAGCTGATGCAGCTGGGGTCCGAATACGGCCTGATGCAGTCCCTTTACGCTTTCAGGGCTAATCGGCAGTCCGCGGTGAAACGCGATCGCAGCCGACTCCGCCCATTCCGCAGCCGGGATCTGAGGAGGCTTTACGGCCAAAGCCTCTCGGAACATGGCAATATTGTCCTTCGTCAGGGGAACTCCCGCGTTCTGCATGCCCCGGATCATTTCGCGGTTTTCCTTCGTATCCGGAAGACCCGCAAAATCCAGCACCTCCGCCATGGATGACGGGGACAACGGCTGTCCCGGCGTTTGGCTGAGAGGCTTAAGCACCGCTGTCCCTCCCTCTCCCGGCGGCTGAACCTGCAGCAGAGCCGTTTCCCCGGCTCGGAGCGGCGTTTCCAGCTTCGCTTTCACTTGAACGCCCTGGATCTGCACCACCGCTTCCTGCCCGCCCTCCGATACGTTCATAACGACACCGCGAACGACCTGACCCGGCTTAAGTTCCAACGCTTTGGCGTCTCCCGGCTTCTGCTCGCCCAGGAGTCCGCGAATCAACGATCCGATGTTCACGATAGTTCCTCCCACACCTTCTGTTTACCTTATATATCGGCAGCAGCCCGCCTTTTGACGAGGGCGGGCTGCATCGAAATCTAGAACAAGGACAATTGCTCAATCTCCATATTTTTCAAAAAGCTTCTTCTATGCATGGCGGTAGGTCCGTGCAGCTGCAGCTGTTCCCGGTGAAACTTGGTAGCATAGCCTTTATGTACGGCGATTCCGTATTCCGGATAACGCGCCTCCCATTCCCCCTCGCACAGCCTATCGCGGGTGACCTTGGCTATGATGGAGGCTGCCCCAATGGACTGGCTGTTGGCGTCCCCTTTAATGATGGCACGCTGGGGAATATCGCAATCCACCTTCTCGGCATCAACAAGCAGAAACTGCGGGGGAACGGCCAACTGCTCAATCGCCTTCTTCATCGCAAGTCTTGCGGCTTGTTTGATGTTAATGCGGTCAATCGTTTCCGCATCCACCAAACCGACGCCGACCGCCAACGCCTGCTCCATGATAAGGTCGTAAAGGGTTTCCCGCTTCTTGGCACTGAGTTTCTTCGAATCGTTAATTCCTTCAATGACCAGCCCCTCCGGCATAATGACCGCCGCAGCGACCACATCGCCGAACAAACAGCCGCGGCCGACCTCGTCGATGCCTGCAATATGTATATAACGGCTCCAATACTCTCGCTCGTACATTAATAAATCTGTCATAGGTTTAACCCCTTTGATTCCGAATTACCGTTTGTTTCCTATTCGTTCACACGGTGTATCGCATCTATTCTATCAATCTAGTAACTCTTCTAGAGTATCATACTCGCCAGGGAGCGTCACCCTTTTATCCCGTCCGCATCCCGGCAGGAATGGGTTCGTCCATCGGCGAACCCTCGGTTATAATCCCCGAAAAAAAGAGCCGCCGGCAACGGCAGCTCTTCCCTTTATTCGATTATCGATCCTTGGCTTCAAAGCCCAAGCCGCCATCGCTGACGATCCGAAGCGGCATCCGGCTCATTCAATTCCAGCCCCGAACCGTCAGCCTTTACAGCAAGTGCCCGTCCATCGTGGACCGATCGGATGGTTACCGTATCATCTTCCTGACGTTCCACTCTCCACCGCTGATTGTTATAACCGAGATACGTGTATAACTGAATCCGGTTCTGCCCGGTATCCATATCCAAAGCCTTCCCTTCCGGCGTGCGAATGGAATACGTGCCTTCCTCTCCTGTCGGCACCCATACCCATAGCAGGTTGCCCGTACCCGTTGATTCCTTCACGGTAACGGGTTCGCCGTTTACGGATTTCTCGGTATAGATCGCCTTGTTCACGGCTTCGTTCGTGAAGCTGGTTTTCGTCAGTCGAGCTTCAGACGAATGACGGACGTAGACATTTTGATAGGAAGCCTGTCCGCCAAACACATTGACCCCAAAATGCCCTTCGGCAAATGTCCCGTCCATCACATCGATTACCGTCTTCCCGTCCACGCCGACTTGAATATGCGGACCTTTCGCTTCAATCCTCAGGTGATAGGTTCTTCCCCCTTGGATAAAGCCGGGGACGCTGGCCAGGACTTGACGTTCCTCGAATCGACCTTCGACCATATAGAAGAGCCGAATCGACTTCAATCCAGGGTCCAAATTCAGATAATATCCGCTGCGGCCGTCCCCGCTTGCCCGAAACAGCATGGATCCGGCACCGCCTGCCTCCCCAAGCCGCATGTCTCCCTCGAATCTGAAGTCTCCTGCCTTCTCTTGCGCCATATAATTAGCATCACTCGAATGGCTGCCCCGGATTCCATGCTCGGTAAGGACCCACTTCGAGGCCTTAAGATCCGGTTTCCATCCCGTCAGATTCGTTTTGAATGTTCCGCTCGAGACCAACACGCGGGTGCTCGCCGATATTTTTCCGTTTGGGGTTGAGGCCGTAATGACGGCTTCTCCCGCATTCGCCGCTTTCAATACGGCATGGGTCTCATCGGATGAAACTATCCGGACCGTATCGGGATCGCTGGATGTCCATACCAGAGGTTTCTTCCCGTTGCCCGGGACACGATCCACGGCTGCGTACAACGATTCGGTCTGTCCCTGGGACAGGTCCAACTCGTATGAATCCAACAGGATGCGGGAAGCAGGCTCCGATGGATCAAGAGGCCTCCACACGGAATCCAGTTCATGAACCTTTAGGGATTTCAGCTTCACTTGGCCGCCTTGGGTGTAAAAACTCATCCCCCGTCTGGCTTGATCCGGAAAAATGACGTCCGAGAACACAACCTTTCCATCATTGCCGAACACCTCGACGGAAGATTCATCGACATAAATACGCAGCTTGACCACTCCATCTACGGGGTGCAGCAATGCTTTGTGTTCGGTCGAGAACAAGCTGGAGAAATCCGTGGTTCCCGATGCCGAACGGTCAATGAACATGTGATGCGCGGAGTTGTTATAACCGACCACCGTCTGTTGTTCGCCGCCTTCCCGCAGCCGGAAGCCGAATTCCAGATCGCTGCTGTCTGTCGGAATCTTGACTTCCGCCTCGATTTCAAACGTGCCTGCCTGAATACCCTTTAACACATTCTGCGAGGTCTCCGTCACTTGCCTGTTATTCACATGGATTACCGTATTCCGGAGGGTTTCTAGCTCAGAGATTGGAGACTGGTGCAGACGTATTCCCTCACTCGTCGTTCTGAGCGACAACTCCCTAGGGATGGTCAGCTGACCCTTCCAGCCCGAAGTCGGAAAATTGAAGGGATAATCCCAGTTCGTCATCCATGCCAGCATGATTCTTCGATTGTCCGGCAGGTCGGAGAAGGACATGGAGGCGTAGAATTCCTTGCCCCAATCCGTTTTCAGCACGGTCCCCGCCGTATGATCATTCATAAATTTGCCGTCTGGCGTCACATCGCCGATAAAATATTCCGCATCGGAGCCTTGGGTGTTCGGATTAGCGCCGCTGCTGATCATCAACACCCATTTGCGCTGACCGGAGCCGTCCACGGCAAGCTGAAACAGATCCGGGCATTCCCACACGCCTCCACGGATATATTCCCCATACCCGAAACGGTCCGTTAAGGTCCAATCGACAAGATTGTCGGAGATATAGAAGCGGATATGGTCTCCCCCTGATACCACCATGATCCAGCGGTTGTTGGCTTCATCCCGAACCACTTTGGGATCGCGAAAATCCCATCCTCCCGGATCCTCGCCCTGTTTGCCCGGGTTCTCGATGAGGATCGGCCGTTCCTTCGAATACGTCCAGGTCCGTCCGTGATCGGTGCTGTAAGCAAGTCCGATCTTCTGATTTCCGCCCGGCCGATCAGGATTGAAGGATGTGTAGTAGGCAATGAGTCCTTTGCCTCCGGAATCCCCGAACAGACCTGAAGCGTTCGTTGTATCGGCAACGGCGGAACCCGACCAGACATGTCCGAGATCGTTCCAAGGCAGCGCGATCGGCAGCCTGTTCCAATGCACCAGATCCCGGCTTACCGCATGCGCCCACTGGCCTCCGTCCTGATGGAAGAGATGATACTCCCCTTCGAAATAGACCAATCCGTTCGGATCGCTTGCCGAGCCTCGGATTGGGCTATAATGATACTGCGGGCGGTATTCCTCCGTATAATAATCCGCCATTGGGGTTACGTACACGTCCTGAAAGTATGCCGTTCCGGACTTTACCTTCATCCCGATCGATCCGCCCGCGTAACTACTGTCGGATACGCGGATCGCAGCGGGTTCGTAACCATCTACAGCGATTTGAATGCTGTCTTCGGAGACGTGGATCTCCACATGATGCGCACTTGTGGGCAGGCTTGGGTAGGTACGGCTCGATGCGCCGATCACCTTTCCATCCGAAGTTTCCAGCGTTACCCGCACCTGATCATCCTCTCTCCTGAATACGGCCTCGTATCCCTCCGTTCCTTGATCGTTCCCTCTCCAATAGAACCCCGCTTCAGCCTGTCCCCCTAAGGTGATATTGCCTTCCAGCACATAATCCGCAGCCGCATTCTTATAGATCTTGTGGGCTTCGTGCCCCTCCGATGCCGACCCCTTAAGCCCTTTGATGTCAGGCTGCCATTCCCCGCTCGTAGCTGCCGGACCGAACAGGTTGCCTTTCCACTCGCTCACCTTGATATTCTGAAAGAGGGCGGAGCCGTCCCACACATGAAGACCCAGGTATCCTGTGGAATAAGCCGTATCATCGACTTCAATCATCGGTTCATATTGGCTTCCCCAATATACCTTGATATTGCCGCCTACCACCTTGACCTTAAGGTGAACGATTTCCCCTTGGCTCAATGCGACCGCTTTTTCCACCTTCAATCTTCCCTTCCCTTCGCGGGCATCCTTGAGGCGAACCAAACCTGCGCTGGGCACGATTTGCAGCATATACGACGACCAGCCGTCATCGCTTGAACGAAAGACCAGCGAAGCATCTGCTTGCATATTCGTAATCATCACATCGGCTTCATAGACAAAATCATCCGCTCTGGTTGCGGAGATTGCCGCTGCATTCTCACTTGAATCGGAGCTAAGCCGTAAACCTTCTGCCGTTTGTTCCATTCTGCCGCTGCCTTTCAACTGCCACCCCTCGAGGTTGGTATTTACATTGGATGCGCTTTCAAAAATGTCGGTTTCTCCTTTCTCCTTTAAAACTGCATTCTCTTCTTGGATCGCTGACGCCGCCCATGCCGAACCCGGAATGACGCTTGTCGCCAGCAACAAGGTCATCGTGATCGCAGACATCGTGCGCAGCAACACCGTATGTATGCCTTGCGATAATTTCATATATCCACCTCTTTTCGGTTTCTTTACCAAGCGTTATATTAGGGAGGAACAGCCCGAACAATCGGACTGTTCACCTAATGACGAGCCTGTTTAGGATTGCGAATCTTGCCATGCCCGGATTCCCAGAGACAATGCCCCGCATAACCCAGACTGGGTGCCTAATAATGGGGGAACTATATAATTCTCGATATCATGTACAATTTCGTCGGCAAGCACATATCCGTTCAAATTACGCCTCACTTCTGCACGAATGAGGGGATACAGCTGGGCTTGCTGCATAACGCCGCCGCCCAGTATGATCTTCTCGGGGGAATTCGTCAGAATCAGTCCAGTTATGGACTGCGCTAAATAATAGGCTTCGATTTCCCAAGCCGGATGGTCTGCGGGCAGCAGATCCCCTTTCAATCCCCATCGGGCTTCAAGCGCCGGACCAGCTGCCAATCCTTCCAAGCAATCGCCATGGTAAGGACAGGTTCCTCCAAACGCATCTTCGGGATGGCGTTTCACGGGAACATGCCCGCCTTCCGGATGTACCAATCCATGAACCAGCCGACCTTCGGTATAAAGGCCGATCCCAAAACCTGTACCTACCGTATAATACGCGCAGCTGTTCAGCCCCTTGGCTGCTCCCCAAGTCGCCTCTCCCAAAGCAGCTGCATTGACATCCGTATCCCAGCCATAGGGAATATCCATATGCGACTTCATCTTACCGAGAACATTGATCTGCGACCATCCATGTTTCGGTGTTGACGTTACATACCCGTATGTCGGGCTGTCCAGCTTCAGATCGATGGGTCCAAACGACCCGATGCCGATGGCTTCTACCGCATGATCCTGGAAATAGGAAATGGCTCTGGATAATGTGCCTTCCGGCTGTCCTGTCGGAAAGCTGATGCGTTCCTCGACGATTCCGTCTTCATTTCCGATACCGCAGACAAATTTGGTGCCGCCCGCTTCCATTGCTCCAATACGCATAACGCCGAATCTCCTTATTACTCATTCATATTGCTTTAGCTGGCCACCAGGTGAAGAAAACTCATAGACATGCAGGGACTCTATAACCTTCCGTTCATCATCGGCAAATACGGTTATTCCCGTTGAAGGAGGATCAGGATAAATCAAATCCGTGATCACCGCCTGCCCGCGATCCGCGAACAGTTCCACGGACGAACGATCCACGAAAATCCGCATCTCCAGCATAGAGCCCGATGTCTGAAGCAGGGCCGTATGTTTGCCCGGGAAATCCTTATGGAAATCCGCCTGCCCTGAACGGCTGCGATCCACGTAAACCTCGGCAGACCCCGCATCCCAACCGACCAAGGTCTCTTGCTCTAATCCTGTCCTTACTTTCAAACCAAGCGAAAATGCTGCATCAAAGCGGACAAGGATCTCGCAGCTCTCCAGCCGCACAGCGGCTAAACGGGCTGCAGCTTCATCCACAGCGATATCATGTAAGGAAAGCAACTCGGTGCGGTGGGCTTCCATTTCGCGAACCGGCTGCTGCGTTACCGTAACTTCGCCTTCCAGCGTCTCCAGCTTGAGTTCACGCACCAAGGTCATGGCCCCCCTCCAACCATCCGTTGGCGTGAGGTTTGCGTATTTCCAATTGCTCATCCAGCCGATGAACAGCCTTCTGCCATCCGCTGCCGGAATGTCCGACCAGCTGACCCCGGCATAGTTATCTCTGCCGTAATCCAGCCACCGCACTTCACCTTTGGAGCGTTCATCCGGCATAAACGTTGTCCCGTCAAAGTCTCCAATGAAATATTGCGTCCTGGAGCCCTCGACGTAGGCCGGATCATCGCCAATGCTGACAAGCATGACCCATCGCACTCCACCGTCTTCCGTTGCAAGGGGGAACAGGTCCGGACATTCCCAGACTCCATCGTGAAATCCGATGCCCTCTCCAAACTCGCTGGCAAATACCCATTCCTTTAAGTTTGAAGATCGATAGAGACATACCGTCTGCCCGCATGCCACAATCATCACCCACTGCGATGACGGCTCATGCCAGAACACTTTGGGATCCCGAAAATCAACATAGCTGTCATGGCCAAGGACCGGATTGCCTTCATACTTCGTCCAGGTTCTTCCTTCGTCCTTGCTGTACGCCAGGCTTTGGTACTGAATCATTTGCTGTGCGCCCGGCACATCATGGTGGTGCGTGAAGATCGCCACAAGCCCGGGCCCTTCATCGAAAAATCCGCTGGTGTTGTTCCAGTCCACAACCGCACTGCCTGAGAAGATCGTGCCATGCTCATCCGGCGCTAACGCAATGGGGAGCTCTTCCCAGAAGACCAGATCCTTGCTGACCGCATGCCCCCAGTGCATGGGTCCCCATGTGGTGCCAAATGGGTGATGCTGATAAAACAAATGGTATTCCCCATTAAAATAGACCATGCCGTTTGGATCATTCATCCAGTTCTTTTGGGGTGAAAAATGGTAAGCATTTCGATAGTTTTGCTGTTCCGTGTTCGTCATTTGTGATCTCCTTCATTATCGTTATCATGGGTTTACGGCCGTACTTCAACGATATGCATGAACGGCCGCTGCATTCCACACGGTTACTTCATGTTTCTGTCGTAACCCGTTTGTTTGATCGTCAGCCACTCCTGAAGTCCGAGTCGATCCAATTCCTTCAGATAAGCATCCCATTCCTGATCTGCTTTTCCATTCTGGTACCATTCGGTGCGCATTCTTTCCAGGTAAGGGAACAAGTCCGCTTCAATCGTGGATAAGCGATCCAACTCGTCGATGGAGAAGAACACTTTCGGGTATGTATTCTCTGCTTTCATGTGCGGTACCATGACGTCTTTCATGAGTTTGAGCCTCCACGCCGCATCATCCGGCATCGTGGTGTATTTTCCATAATACTCGTCCAGGATCGCAAGCGGCCCCGCGATGCTTGTTTTTTGTCTAAGCTCTACCGGAGCCGTGCCTTCAAGCGGAAGGTGCTTCAGCATCCCTTTGGCTTCATCCAGCTCAAAAATATTCTGCTGGGTGTCGTCGCCGTAAGTTCCCCAGTTGTTCTGAACCGATTGGAGCGGTTCATACATGGCATCAATCCATTTGGCCGTTTCTTCCAGCTTCTTGTTGCTGCTGGTAATGACCAATCTTCCCCGATCCAGGCCGATTCCGTTCGTCCTCGTTACATTGATCTCGCCGGTTGGCCCTGCAAGCGGCGGCATCAGGTCATACGTATCATTCATGCCCGTGATGTTGGCTTTATCCCACGTAAAATACATGCCGTACCGATGGTCTTTTCCCTTGGCCAGGTAGGTATTCCAATCCTGCTGGAATGCTTCGATGTCGATTAATCCCTCTTCATATAATTCGTTAATGAATGCTATGGCTTCCTTATACCCTTCCTCTGCGGCGGTGAACACCACCTTGCCGTCATCCGTAACAACGGTGTGATCCCAGTTCTCGCCCAAGCCGAATGAAGCAAACAGGAATGTCAGATCCTCCCCGCCCGGTTTATTAATGAAGGAAAGCGGTATTTCGTCAGCCTGCCCGTTGCCGTTCGGATCTTGGGTTTTGAACGCTTTTAATACGGTTTTCAGCTCTTCCGTCGTAGTTGGCATGTCCAGTCCCAAGGCGTCGAGCCACTCCACGTTAATCCAGGGGAAGTTATCCACCGATTGAATCCGCTCTTTCCCTGAGCCCAACTCCTCGATCCATGGGAAGGAATAAATATGCCCATCCGGCGCCGTAATCATGTTGACGTATTCCGGCGCCTCCTCCAGCACCTTTTTCAGATTGGGCATATGCTGTTCGATTAAATCCTCAACGGGAATGATGACTCCGTCCTTTGCCAGCTTCAGCAGATCATAATCTCCGTACCCCGCATCAAAGATGGCATCGGGCAAATCTCCGCTCGCTACGGCCAGATTGCGTTTTTCCGCAAATACATCGCTGGTATAATTCTTCCACTGGATGTGAATGCCCGTTTTCTCCTCCAGGCGCTTGTTGATCAGCTTCTCGTTAGGGTCAGCAGGCGCTAGCGGCGAACTTTGCGTCAGGACGTTCAGGGTGACTTTACCGTCCGGCGACTCATTTGAGGCTTCCCCGCCCTTGCCGCACCCGGACAAGAGCAGCACGGCCGCCAGAGCTGTCAGGGTTACCGCTTTTTTACGGTTATGTTTCTTGGATCTCTTCGTATTCATATCAATGACCTCCCGAATCCTGTATTTGGATAACTATGTTGAAGGCGGCCCGCTATTTGAGAGAGCCTACCATAACACCTTTCTCGAAGTACTTTTGGAAGAACGGATACATAATCAATAGCGGAAGGCTGGATATCACGATCGCCGAATATTTAATCATTTCCGAGAGCCGTTTCAGCTCCGCCATCGCAAGCTGGTCGCTGATCATGCCCGGCGCAGCCTGGTTTTGTATGAGAATCGATCGCAGAACGAGCTGCAGCGGGTGCAGCTTGGGATCATCCAGATAGATCATGGCATCGAAGAATGCGTTCCACTGGCCCACGAAGGCATACAGCGCGAGCACAAAGATGATGGGCTTGGATAGCGGCAGTACGATCCGGACAAAGATTTTCATATCGGAAGCCCCATCCACATTGGCTGCCTCCTTCAATTCATTAGGCACCCCTTTGAAGAAGGTTCGGGACAAAATGATGTTCCATACATTCACCGCGCCGGGGATGATCACGGCCCATACCGTATTGAGCATGCCAAGCTCCCTTACAAGCAAATACGTAGGGATCAGTCCGCCTCCGAAAAAAATGGTGATAATGAACAACGTCATGAAAAAATGGCGTCCGGCCAGCCGGTTCTCCGAAAGTGCGTATCCCGCACAGACCGAAACCGTTACCGTGAGAAGCGCAAAGGCTGTCGAATACAAAACGGCATTGCCAAATCCGCGGAGCATCGCGGGATTGGACAGAATCATCTGATATCCTTCCAGGCTCCAATCGGAGATTTTAAAAGACAGTCCTTGATTCAGCAGAACGGTGGGATCCATGAACGAGGCCACCACAATGTAAACCAAGGGTACGACAACGACCAGTACGGCAAGCGTTAAAAAGATCGCATTTAATGACAACAGGAAACGGTCGAAGCGTGAATGTTTGACGGCCATGAGTATGACTCCTTTCCTAGTAGAGGCCTTCGCCTTCATTGAGTTTTCTGACAATAAAGTTCACCGTTACGAGCAAAATGACATTGATGACGGAGTTGAATAAACCAACGGCTGCCGAGTATGCATAATCGCCTGACTGCAATCCGACCTTGTACACATAGGTAGCGATAATCTCCGAAGTAGGAAGATTCATCGAGGTTTGCATCAGATAAGCTTTCTCAAAGCCTATGGACATAATGCCTCCTGCCGCCAGTATGAAGACGATTGCCATAATCGGCCTAATCGTAGGCAGATCGATATGTCGGATGCGCTGGAGTAAATTAGCTCCGTCCAGACTGGCCGCGTTATGCAGTTCCGGGTCCACATTCGCAAGAGCAGCCACATAGATGATGGAGGCCCATCCGGCACCCTGCCATATATCCGATAGAATATAGATCCACCTGAAGTATTCCGGCTGCGACATAAACATCAGCGGACTTCCCGTCATCCAAATGACCAATTGATTGATCGGCCCCGTCGGGGACAAGAAGATAAACAGCATCCCGACAATGACGACCACCGAGATGAAATTGGGCGCGTACAGAAACAGCTGAATATTTTTCTTGATTGCCGCTTTGCGAACCTGGTTTAACATGAGCGCAAGCAGGATCGGCACCGGAAAGCTAAAGATAAGACCAAAAAAACTCAATTTAAGCGTATTCATAAAAATGACGTCAAAATTTGGCGAGGCGATGAATTTTTCAAAATGCTTGAGCCCGACCCACTCGCTCCCGAGGATTCCTTTAATGGGGCTGAAATCCTTAAATGCAATAACGGCACCATACATCGGAACGTACTTGAAAATAAGGGTCAATATAAGTGCCGGAGCCAGCAGTATGTATAGAAAATAATTTTTCTTGATGAAAGCGAGCGTTCGCCCTGCGGAGCTCCGTCCCCTGATTACCCCTGCCCCCTGATTGGCTGGTTCCACTGAATGTCTCAAACCTGTTCCCCCGTTCTTTCTAGAGAAGTTTACATATTGCTTACAGAAAAGGCTTTCATTTTTCACTTATGTTGAATATCGCTTTTACAATTTATCAAATGATGTAACATCAGTCAATAGTATTTGTAAAAATAAATTTGTGCAATTGACAACACTATTTGTTCATTTATTTCCCCTTCCTGTCATAAAAATGAGCAGCACAAGCTGTTTTCCTTATAAAGTCGGAAGTGTTTATTATTTTTTCCTTGTTAGATGATGTTTCTGCCAATATAAATAAATGGAAACCAGAAATATAACTCAACCTCTTCTGTTTAAATGTTAAATAGATTGTGCATTTGTAAAGTTGAGGTTGCTATTTGGGCTAATCTATTATACATTTGATTTAAGATATTCAGAGGTCATTAGCGACTGGAAGAAACAGCGGACCTTCGTATGAACTTGATCATTTGAGGTGAAATCAGATACATGACGAAAGAAAAAGTCACAATTCAAGATATTGCCGATGCACTGGGGATCTCCAGAAACACGGCATCCAAGGCTCTGAACGGGAGCGAAAGTATTCCGGACGAGACGCGCAGCAAGGTTATCCGAAAAGCGATTGAACTGAAATACAAACAATTTGCTTTCATGGAGACGGACAATCTGCTGACCAAAAACCCGGGAAACATCGCTCTTCTGACGGCGAATCTTCCAAGCACCTCCCACTTTGGCTCGCGATTAATCAGTGGGCTTGAGAAACGAATCAGCGCGGAAGGATATAACCTGTCCATTCATATTGTCCGCGACATCGATCGAAGCTCTCGGACGCTGCCTAACAATTTTGAATCCTCCAAAGTGGATGGCATCATATGTATCGAGTTATTTGATATGGAATACAGCAAGGAGCTCACAAGCCTGGGCCTGCCTACCGTATTTATCGATTGTGCCGCTGACATGTTCTACCCGGACTTGCAGGCGGATTTGCTTCTGATGGAGAATGAACACAGCACCTGTCACATGACCAAGCTGCTCATTGAGCAGGGCAACGCGTCTTTGGGATTCATCGGGGACATCCAGCACTGCAAGAGCTTTAATGAACGCTGGGTGGGATTTAATCGGGCTTTGACCGAGATGGGGGTCCGGCTGGATCCGGAACAGTGTGTCCTAAACCCGGACCGTGAGTTTTTCTCCGAGTCCGACTGGATGGAGAAGCGGCTGAAACAGATGAAACAGTTGCCGTCCGCTTTTGTATGCGCCAATGATTTTATTGCGGTCAATGTGATGAAAGCCTTGAAGCATAGCCATATCGCCATCCCCGGCGACATTGCCGTATGCGGATTCGATAATGCGCCTGAATCGCGCATCGTTGAACCCCATTTATCAACGGTACATATCTATAGCGATGAAATGGGAATTGCTGCGGCTAACATGCTGTTGTCACGGGTGAAAGAACCGGCACTGCCCTATCAAGTCACCCATATCCAAACAAAGCCGATCTTCAGGGCATCTACCGAAAAAACAGACTAGTTTTATCCTTTTTAAGAAAAAAGAACCGTTCTGCCGGTATTCGGCTGAACGGTTCTTTCGGTTTAATGGGGTTGGAGAGGCATTGCATTCTCCCTTTAACGAATCAATAAGGCGATTCCATGGAATATCGCCCAAGCTTCCCTGCGCGAAGCTCACGCAGGAATAGGCTCGAGGCTTTTTCCAGATCGACTCTTCCGCCGCTTACGATACAGCCGCGTTTTCTTCCGATCGCCTCCATGACCGCGACGATTTCATCCGGGTTGTCCAGATCCGTCGGGCGCTCCTTCAGGTCAAAGCGCTCGCTCATCGTTTCCCAGTAATAGTTGGCGAAATATTTGATCGAAAAAAAGGCAATATCCTCTACGTTCAATATTTCCTCTTTGATGGCACCGGTTACCGCTAAGCGGTATCCTACATTCTGATCCTCGAATTTCGGCCACAGAATACCCGGGGTATCCAGCAATTCCATCTCACCGCCGGCAACCTTGATCCACTGCTGCCCTTTCGTGACGCCCGGACGGTCTCCCGTCTCCGCGATGTTACGGCCGGCAAGCCGGTTAATCAGCGTGGATTTACCTACATTCGGTATGCCTACAATCAACACGCGCATCGCTCGCGGGTTCATGCCCTTGGCGATTTGTTTGTCGATCTTCTCTTTCAGCAGCAGCTTAATCTGGTTCGGAATATCCTTAACGCCTGTCCCCGTGGATGCATCGACGGGAAAAGCCGTCAGTCCGTCTTTTTTAAAATAGGCCTGCCATTGCCTTGTAACCTCAGGATCGGCCAAATCGGCTTTATTCATAATAACGAGCCGCGGCTTGCCCTGCAAAATCTCGTCGATCATCGGATTTCGGCTTGAGAGCGGAAGCCTCGCATCGATCAGTTCTATAACGGCATCGATCAGCTTCAGCTTCTCCTGAATTTGACGGCGCGCTTTGGTCATATGTCCAGGAAACCATTGTATTGTCAAACGTCGTCACCTCTACTTTGCTCTGCAAACTTTCATCGTTTCTATAGCGCCATGCGGCTGGCTAATGGTTGATGAGCCCTATGTCTTTAATCGGCCAGAAAATCAAGTCTGCTCGACCGATAATATCCCCCAAAGGAACATATCCTATCATTCGGGAGTCGGTACTGTTGGAGCGGTTATCCCCCATCACGAACACATGGCCCTCCGGGACAACGCCGTCCTGAACAAACGAGTTCGGAAAATCCGTGTTATTGTATAATCGATTTTCAGCATGGGCTTGATCAATTGCTTCCTGTATGTAGGTTTCATTCACAGGTTCCCCGTTGACAAGCACTTTATCGCCTTCCACTTTAACCGTATCACCGGCAACCGCGATCACGCGTTTAATGAAATCCCTTCCCTCGTCAGGAACATGGAACACGATAACTTCGCCACGCTCGGGTTTGCGGATATCATATAAAATCTCGTTGACGATCAGCTTCTGATTCGAAACAAAGTTAGGTTCCATCGATGGTCCCTGCACAATAAACGGTTTAAAGAGAAGCCAGCGAATGAGAACGACGAGAACCAGAGCAATGAGAAGAGCCTTCAGCCATTCTACAAGCTCGTTCTTAGCCTTTTTGGCGGGTTTCCCCACGTTGGTTTCAATGGCCTCCTGGTGTTGATCTTTCTCCATAATCCACCGTCCTTCCCTATAGATCGCTTTCGCATGATAACGATTTTTGGATATACAAAAGGGGCTTGTATATACGCACAAGCCCCCTTTTACCGCCGCCTTGTAATTAACGACGAATTTCTTTAATTCTCGCTGCTTTACCGCGCAGTTCACGAAGATAATAAAGCTTCGCACGACGCACTTTACCACGGCGAGCCACTTCGATTTTATCGATTTTAGGCGAGTTGATTGGGAAAGTTCTTTCCACACCAACACCGTAAGAAATTTTACGAACAGTAAAAGTCTCACTGATTCCGCCACCGCGACGTTTAATTACTACACCTTCAAACAACTGGATACGCTCACGAGTTCCCTCGATAACCTTAACGTGTACTTTTAAAGTATCACCAGGACGAAAGCTCGGAATATCTTTACGAAGTTGTTCTTGAGTAATCGCTTGAACGATATTCATCTAGGACTCCCTCCTCTCACACAGGTGTTCTTGCATCTTCCGGAAACTCTATGTATTTCCTTCATTATCCGCAGCGGACCACCGTATTCACAACAAAAGAAATAATAACATATTTTGCTGACTGAATCAAGTATTTTATCTTTACACCCTCTCTGTAAATCCGTTTAACGCTCACTGGTCTTTAAAAAACCACTTCCAGCATGAAGATCATGCCGGAAGCGGTTAGGCTGAACTTAATTTACGCTTTCTTTCGAGTCATGCAAGCCTTTGTGGCGCTTGCCATAGTATTCAAGGATGTCGTCTACCGTTTGGAATTGAACTTCAGTATGGTTTGTTTCTTCTATTTTTGCTTCCTGTTGTTGTCGATGTTCTGTCATGACAAGATGCCTCCCAGTAATCTCAAGTGTTTCTCCAGATACATATTACCCACTGAAGGAGACGATGCATCAACCATATTAAAAAAGTTGACATTAAAGTATACAATACTGGGCTATGAGCCAATTCTAAAGATAGAAATTCTTGCAGCGGTTTGCGGTGCTATTATCGATTTAGAGACCGGCGATAAATTATAAAGCCCAACGGTATTACCTGCACTTAAATTGATGACGGCAGATCCTGAAACTTCGGCGTTGGTTGAATTCGAGTTCATGTTCGCCGTATTTGTCGTATTACCGTTAACAACGATTCCGAAAGTATTAGGCGCTGTCGAACCAGTTTCCAGCGAAATCTGCCAGTCAAAGTAGTAGAAGCCAGCTGTCACGATGGTCAGCGTCGTGGTACCGTTAAAGGTTACACCTTGAAGTGTGCTTGTTGAAAAAGTAACCGGCGAGTTGGTGGCCACATTTTGTATGACTCCATTGCTGGCATAGATCACACTACCGCCCACGAGGGTAGTAGACCCGGTTGGACCCGTCGGGCCTACCGGACCTGTTGCTCCGGTTGGGCCGGTTGCTCCCGTAGCTCCTGTTACTCCCGTTGCTCCTGTTGCTCCCGTTGCTCCTCTTTCTCCTGTTACTCCTGTTACTCCCGTGGCTCCCGTTGCTCCTCTTTCTCCTGTCGCTCCCGTGGCTCCTGTTACCCCGGTAGCTCCTCTTTCCCCAGTTACACCTGTTGCACCTGTTGCACCAGTTACTCCTGTTGCTCCCGTGCCTCCTGTTGCTCCCGTTACTCCTGTGGCTCCCGTGGCTCCCGTTGCCCCCGTTGCTCCTCTTTCTCCTGTCGCTCCTGTTACCCCGGTGGCTCCTCTTTCCCCAGTTACACCTGTTGCACCTGTTGCACCTGTTGCACCTGTTGCACCAGTTACTCCTGTGGCTCCCGTGCCTCCTGTTGCTCCCGTGCCTCCTGTTGCTCCCGTTACTCCTGTTAATCCTGTTACTCCTGTTGCTCCTGTTGCACCAGTTACTCCTGTGGCTCCCGTTGCCCCCGTTGCTCCTCTTTCTCCTGTCGCTCCCGTGGCTCCTGTCTCTCCGGTTGCTCCTGTTACCCCAGTTGCTCCCGTTGCACCCGTTTCACCTGTTGCCCCTGTTGCTCCTGTTCCTCCTGTTACCCCGGTTGCACCCGTGGCTCCCGTGGCTCCTCTTTCTCCTGTTGCTCCCGTTTCACCTGTTGCCCCTGTCGCTCCTCTTACCCCGGTTGCACCCGTGGCTCCTGTCGCTCCTGTTACTCCTGTTACTCCTGTTACTCCAGTTACTCCTGTTGCCCCTGTTACTCCAGTTACACCCGTTGCCCCTGATGCTCCCGTTACACCCGTGGCTCCTGTTACCCCCGTCGCTCCTGTTACCCCCGTCGCTCCTGTTACCCCCGTCGCTCCTGTTACCCCCGTCGCTCCTGTTACCCCCGTGGCTCCTGTTACCCCTGTTGCTCCTGTCACTCCCGTTGCACCCGGTTCACCTGTCGCTCCTGTTATTCCTGTAGCTCCTGTCGCTCCTGTTGCTCCTGTGGCTCCTGTTACTCCTGTTACTCCCGTGGCTCCCGTGGCTCCCGTTGCCCCCGTTGCTCCTCTTTCTCCTGTCGCTCCCGTGGCTCCTGTTACCCCGGTGGCTCCTCTTTCCCCAGTTACACCTGTTGCACCTGTTGCACCTGTTGCACCTGTTGCACCAGTTACTCCTGTTGCTCCCGTGCCTCCTGTTGCTCCCGTGCCTCCTGTGGCTCCTGTTGCACCTGTGGCTCCCGTTGTTCCTGTGGCTCCCGTTGCTCCTGTTGCTCCTGTGGCTCCCGTGGCTCCTGTCGCTCCTGTCTCTCCGGTTGCTCCTGTGGCTCCCGTTTCACCTGTTGCTCCGGTTACTCCTGTTTCACCTGTAGCTCCTGTTACCCCCGTTGCTCCTGTTTCACCTGTTGCCCCTGTCGCTCCTGTTCCTCCTGTTACCCCGGTTGCACCCGTGGCTCCTGTCTCTCCGGTTGCTCCTGTTACCCCCGTGGCTCCTGTTACTCCTGTTGCTCCTGTCGCTCCTGTGGCTCCCGTTGCTCCTGTCGCTCCTGTCGCTCCTGTTACCCCGGTTGCTCCTGTTGCTCCCGTAGCTCCTGTCGCTCCCGTGGCTCCTGTTGCTCCTGTTGCACCCGTGGCTCCTGTTGCTCCTGTTACCCCCGTTGCACCCGTTTCACCTGTTGTTCCGGTTACTCCTGTTACTCCTGTTGTTCCGTTTGCTCCTGTTGCCCCAGTTGCTCCTGTTGCTCCCGTGGCTCCAGTCTCTCCAGTGGCCCCCGTTACTCCTCTTTCTCCTGTGGCTCCAGTGGCTCCTGTTACCCCCGTTGCTCCTGTTGCACCAGTTGCACCCGTGGCTCCGGTGGCTCCTGTTGCCCCTGTTGCTCCTGTTACCCCGGTTGCCCCTGTTGCCCCTGCTGCTCCTGTTACCCCGGTGGCTCCCGTTGCACCTGTTGCTCCTGTTACTCCAGTCTCTCCTGTTGCCCCAGTCTCTCCAGTGGCTCCTGTTGCTCCTGTTGCACCAGTTTCTCCGGTTACACCCGTTGCTCCCGTGGCTCCTGTTACCCCCGTTGCTCCCGTGGCTCCTGTTACACCTGTTGCTCCTGTTGCACCAGTTGCTCCCGTGGCTCCAGTGGCTCCTGTCGCTCCCGTAACTCCCGTTGCACCCGTTTCACCTGTCACTCCTGTCACTCCTGCCGCTCCTGTTGCTCCCGCTGCTCCAGTCTCTCCAGTGGCTCCTGTTGCTCCTGTCACTCCCGTTGCACCCGGTTCACCTGTCGCTCCTGTTACTCCTGTCACTCCCGTTGCACCCGGTTCACCTGTCGCTCCTGTTACTCCTGTTGCTCCTGTTACCCCCGTTGCTCCTGTTACACCTGTCGCTCCAGTTGCTCCTGTTGCCCCAGTTGCTCCTGTTGCCCCAGTTGCTCCTGTCTCTCCCGTTTCACCTGTAGCTCCGGTTGCACCCCTTGCTCCTGTTGCTCCTGTTGCTCCTGTCGCTCCTGTGGCTCCCGTGGCTCCTGTTACCCCGATTACCCCCGTTGCGCCTGTAGCTCCCGTTGCACCCGTTTCACCTGTTGCTCCGGTTACTCCGGTTACTCCTGTTACCCCCGTTGCCCCTGTTACTCCTGTTGTTCCGTTTGCTCCTGTTACCCCAGTTGCTCCAGTGGCTCCTGCCGCTCCGGTGGCTCCTGTCGCTCCCGTCTCACCAGTTGTTCCTACTCCCGTTACTCCCGTTGGGCCTGTCGATCCTGTCACACCCGTCAATCCCGTCGCTCCGGTTGCTCCTATCTCGCCTGTCATTCCCGCTGCACCTGTTACTCCTGCCGTTCCCGTCATTCCTATTGTTCCAGTAGCACCTGTAGCTCCCATTGCCCCAGTTGCACCTACCGCTCCCGCCGCTCCTCTTGCACCTGCTGCACCCGTCGCTCCCGTTGACCCCGCTGCACCAGGAACACCCGGTACTCCTTGGGGACCTGCGGCTCCTGTTTCACCCGTCGGTCCCGTTAGATCTTGTACATTTTCAGCGAAATCCTGCACCATCATACTTTGAACGCTTTCGGCACTTATTCTTGAAACAGATAACAAAGAAAACAACAACCCATTCCGATCAGTTGTCGGTATATCCAAAGTTGTTACCGTTTCTCCAAGCATATTGGTATAATTCATCAATCGATCATTCACTTGCATCGGAGACGCGCCTTCCACCAGTGATGCTATTACGTCCTGGGGCGCTGTCTGCAAAGCTTCCCGCTGCGCTGCTGAAGCCCCCAAAAGGGATAATTGTTGATTGATGTCTTCAAAAACAACTCCTAATCTATTCGCGGATTCCATCCCTGGATTCGTCACTGCGTCCGCAATATATAACGGGAGATTATCGACTAAGTTGTGTAATGGGATCAAATCCATTCTTTCTCGTGCATAACCCCATCTGTTGAGAGAATTGCTAATTTCAAGAACGGATGATCTAATCAATCTTCCTATTCCGATGCGCTCGGCATAAGAAAGGATAAGTACTGCAAAAAAGTTTATTCGATCTATAATTTCTCTGCTATTGTTCATATTAGAAATAACCAATACTTGTTCAGCGGCCATACGAATAAATCGCTTTTCGCTTCTAGAGAGTGACATATTGGAAGACAACAATTTTTGGATCCGTTGAACTTGTCTTTTTAGCCGAATGAAGTTTTCATTTACCGGTTGCTCAATGAATATGCGGACAAGTACTCTCAACTGGCGAAACGACCAAACCAGGCGACTCAACCAAAGCTCTCTTAACCTCGTTCGCCTGGGCACTGTTTTTCGTGAAGTCGTGCACTTCAATTTGCCGCGATTTCCTCTCCGTGGGGAATCCAATATGCTTCACTCCTCGTTCTGCTTCTCTGGACTCAGCAAACACCCATATCTGCAGACTATTCACTGGGCGAACAATAGGTTCGAAATCTCACAGTTGAGCCGCAACAAAAAAAGAGAAGGCCCATTTACGAGAAGCCCTCTCTTTTCGTCATCCAAGTTATTCGTTTCATTTTCCCTTGCCGCTTTGGGCACGTAATTTCTCAAGATACGCCTTATCCTGTTTCGAAAGCTCCAGTCCCTCCAACAATTCAGGGCGTCTTTCCCATGTCCGTTTAAGCGCTTGTTCACGGCGCCATACATCGATATTCGCATGATGACCGCTTAGCAAAATATCCGGCACCTTCCAGCCGCGAAACTCCGCCGGACGTGTATAGTGCGGGTATTCCAGCAGGCCTGTACTGAATGAATCCGTCACCGCCGAGGTTTCATTCCCAAGTACACCCGGCAGCAATCGGACGACGGAATCGATGACCACCATGGCCGGCAGCTCTCCGCCGGTAAGCACGTAATCTCCGATGGATAACTCATCCGTCACGAGAAACTCGCGGATTCGTTCATCGTAACCTTCGTAATGCCCGCATATAAACACCAGATGCTCTTCTTGAGACAACTCTTCCGCCTTCTTCTGCGTAAAAGTCTCTCCTTGCGGGCACATCAGAATGACTCGCGGAGGTTTGGCTGCGCCGGTGATTTCAGCCGAAATCTCTCCGGGAGGATGAGCTCCCTCACCATGATTCGGATTCGAAGCGAGGATGTCCTCTACCGCAGCAAAAATCGGGTCCGGTTTTAACACCATTCCGCCACCGCCTCCATATGGCGTATCATCGACTTGCCCATGCTTGTTCCCGGCATACTGGCGGAAATTGATGGCATTCAGGTTCACGATTTCTTTCTCGGCCGCTTTACCCAGAATACTCGAATGGAACACGCCATCAAACATTTCGGGAAACAGCGTCAACACATCAATCCGCATGGACTATAACAACCCTTCCATCAGATGCACGCGGACAAGCTTCGATTCCTTGTCGACATCCAGCACGACATCCGGTATGGCCGGGAGAAGAATTTCTTTTCCCTTAGGCGTTTTGACAACCCATACGTCATTGGCGCCTGGCGTCAAAATCTCGGAAATCGTGCCAAGCTCCTCAGCCGGTTCCTCATCCGTCATCACCTTGCAACCAATGATCTCGTGGAAATAGTACTCGTTCTCCGGAAGCTCCTCCTGAAGATCCTCGGTGATTTTCAGCAGCGAGCCCTTATATTTTTCAGCCTCGTTAATCCCATGAAGCTCCTTGAATTTCAGGACATACATGTTTTTATGAAAGCGGGATGTTTCGACCGTTACTTCAATCTTATTCCCTTTGTCGGGAACGATATACAGCTTGCTCTTCGCGGCAAAACGCTGGTCGGCAAAATCCGTATGCGGCATGACCTTAACTTCGCCGCGAATGCCGTGCGTGTTCACGATTTTGCCTACGGTATACAACTTTTCAGACATGGTCTTCCTCCTGCATCACTTAATGAACGTTCCAAGCTGGTATGACCGGCTGATTTCTTCAGCATGTACGAAAAAGGGCTAGGACATGCATCCTAACCCCCTTTCGTATATTTTAAGAAATGATATCAACGGTCACCCGTTTATCCATTTTAACTGCCGCCGATGTAACGACTGTACGCAATGATTTGGCGATACGCCCTTGTTTGCCTATGACCTTCCCGACATCGTCAGGATGCACGTACAGTTCATATACAATCAAGTGCTCCTTCTCAACGGTTTTCACAGTCACATCTTCTGGATGATCCACTAAAGCCTTAGCAATAACGCGAACTAATTCTTCCATAGATAACCCTCGCGATCAGTCTTATTTCTGATGCTTCAGCTCATGAAACTTCTTCATTACGCCCGCTTTGCTAAGCAAGTTGCGAACCGTGTCAGATGCTTGCGCACCATTTTGAAGCCAGTTCAGTGCTTTCTCTTCATCGATCTTAACTTCAGCCGGTTGAGCAACCGGATTGTAATAACCGATTTCCTCGATAAAACGGCCGTCACGTGGGGAACGGGAATCAGAAACCACCACGCGGTAGAAAGGAGCCTTGTGAGCACCCATGCGTTTCAGACGAATACGTACTGCCATTTGAAAATTCACCTCCTTCAAAAAATGTCCATTCGATATAACCGGGGCTTAACGGAACGGAAACTTCATGCCTTTTCCGCCGGTCAGGCCCTTCAGCTGCTTCAAAGCCTTGTTCTTTCCGCCTTTAGGACCCATCATATCCGAGAATTGCTTCATCACACGGCGCATTTCGTCAAACTGCTTGATGAGCCGGTTCACTTCAGCCAGCGAGGTTCCGCTGCCGGCCGCAATCCGTTTACGACGGTTGTGATTGATAATGTCAGGCTGCTGCTTCTCCGCCGTTGTCATGGAGTGGACGATAGCCTCGATGCGTCCCATCTGCTTCTCGTCGACCTTGAGATCCTTGGCTTGCTTCATTTTGCCCATGCCTGGAATCATATCCATCAGCTGATCCAGAGGACCGAGCTTCTTCACCTGATCCATCTGCTCCAGGAAATCCTCGAACGTAAATTCGGCATTGCGCATCTTACGTTCCATTTCCTTGGCCTTGTCCGCATCAATGTTCGATTGTGCTTTCTCGATAAGAGACAGCATATCGCCCATGCCGAGGATCCGCGATGCCATCCGTTCCGGATGGAACGGCTCGAGCGCATCAATCTTCTCCCCGAGCGCCGCAAATTTAATCGGACATCCGGTAACGGCCTTAACCGAGAGGGCAGCACCGCCTCGGGTGTCACCGTCCAGCTTTGTCAGCACGACGCCCGTGAGCGTCAGCTGCTGGTTGAAGCTTTCCGCGACATTCACCGCATCCTGACCTGTCATCGCATCAACGACAAGCAGGACTTCATCAGGATTCACCACGCTGTGGATCTGCTTCAATTCTTCCATCAGCTCTTCATCGACGTGCAGCCGGCCGGCGGTATCGATAATGACATAATCGTGGCCGTTATCTTTGGCATGCTGCAGGCCCTGCTTCGCGATTTCAACCGGGCTTGTCTTGTCTCCTAAGGAGAATACCGGCACATTGATCTGATTGCCGAGCACTTCGAGCTGCTTGATCGCAGCGGGACGATAGATGTCGCCTGCCACGAGCAGCGGTCGGCTGTTCTGCTTCTGAAGCAGCTTAGCCAGCTTGCCCGAGGTCGTTGTCTTACCGGCACCTTGCAAACCGGCCATCATAATGACCGTCGGCGGCTTATTGCTCTTCGCCAGTTTGGCTTGGCTTCCCCCCATCAACTCCGTCAGCTCTTTGTTAACGATGTCGATGATCACCATGCCGGGCGTAAAGCTGTCCATCACTTCCTTGCCGATGGCCTTCTCTTTTACTTTGGATACGAAATCCTTAACCACTTTGAAGTTAACGTCGGCTTCCAGAAGCGCTAGTCTAACTTCACGCATGGCGGCTGTTACATCTTCTTCGGACACCTTGCCTTTACCACGAAGCTTGCTGAACACATTCTGTAGTCTGCTGGTCAATCCTTCAAACGCCATATCCGCCACCTCCGTTCATACTTAATCCCATACTTTTAATCGTTCGACCATATCGGTCATTACATGCTTATCATGTTCGTCCAGGTCGCTAGTCTCCACCATTTCCCGAAACTTATCCAGCTCTCGGACACGCGCCTCATGCTTGCTCAGGAGCCCCAGCTTCTCTTCATAAGACTCGAGCACCTGCTCTGCGCGCTTAATATGCTCATAGACGGCCTGACGACTAATCTCAAATTCGCCGGCGATTTCACCCAGGGAAAAATCGTCATGGAAATAATATTTCAAAAAGGTCTGCTGTTTCTCTGTCAGCAGCTGCTCATAGAAATCGAACAGCAAATTGATCCGGTTCGTCTTCTCGAGCCGATTCTCCTGACTCATTTAAGGGCACCCCCTCGTCAAGGAAAAACACTTTACAGTTCGCTTAACGAACCTTATCATACAAAAAACGAAGAAGGATGTCAAGCCATTTCCCTTGTCATCCTTCATCATGTTCAGAAAGCCGTCTTCCCAGCGGTTCAACCGATAGGCAGAAGGTAAATCAGTATCGCAAAAAAGTGGAGAATCGAGCCTGCCAGCACAAACAAATGCCAGATGGCATGATGGTACGGGAAACCTCTCCATACATAGAAAATGGTACCCAGCGTGTACAGCACGCCGCCAAGAACAAGCAAATTCATGCCTTGAGGCGCGACTACCGCCGTTAACGGATTCCAGGCAATGACGATCAGCCAGCCCATCGCAATGTAGAAAATCGTGGAGAGGAACAGAAACCTTTTGACAAAAAACGCTTTAAATACGACGCCGAACAGCGCAATGCCCCATACGATTCCGAAGAGACTCCAGCCCAGCGGCCCCCGGATGGCGACCAACAGGAATGGCGTATATGTCCCCGCGATAAACAAATAAATGGAAGAGTGGTCCATGAACTCAAAGAAATCCTTGGCTTTCCCGTCCCTCAAGCCGTGAACGAGCGTTGAGCTCAAATACAGCAGAAGCATCGTGGATCCGTAGATCGTAAAGCTCACAACATGCCAGGCCGTGCCCTTCAAGCTTGAAAAAACGATCAGGAGCACCAGCGCGGCAACGCTTAACGCGGCTCCTATGCCATGCGTTATTGCGTTCGCTATCTCTTCTCTGCGCGGATAAGTGTAAGTATTGGCCATAACAGTATCCTTTCGCTTGAAATCTTATAGAGGTTCTTCAAAAAGCCATCATCTACCTTCATCCAACTGAAGCGTTTTGAATAAACGCACATCGGAAGTTTAAGCTTCGGTGCTGAACACCTGACTTTCTGAACCCGACTTATACTTCATTATAAGCTCTGCCGGCATGCAAAATCCAGCGGACCCCCATATCGGCTTCTTTGCGGTAGGGACGCGTTCCGAACACAACAAGAACCTTCTTGGAATTCACGAACCTTCACTCTCCCTCTTTTTATATGAAAAGACAGGATTGAAAACGTCATATTTTAAGCAATATATGGGAAGCTGATAGATTCGTTCCGGCCAGGGGAAAGCTTGTAGAAATCAACCATTTTTCAGCGATTCGGCGCATTCGTCCAATTCTATGAAGCTAGCAACGCATATATTATCCCGAGTACAAAAGAAAGGAGGAAACCTCTTGGCTGTCATCATTTATCCGAGAACGATGAACTGGTCGTACATGAAACAGAGACCGCAGCAGCTTATGGCGCAATTGGGCTCGCTTGGTCATCAGGTTTTCTTCGAAAACCTGGCCCCGCTCGATAACGAGTTCAAAGAAATTGAACCGAACGTGTATCTGTTCACCGATACCAAAACGTTTCTGCACAAAAAGCTGCCTGCCCTCCGCAAAAAACATCCCATTGTCGTCTGGACCACCTGGTCTAAGCTCCGGACGCGCATTTCCACGCTTTTCAAGCCCGATATTACGATCTACGACTGCTGTGACGAATTTCCGCATTGGGCTAAATATGAACCGAAAATGATTGATGAGGCGGACCATGTCGTGTGTACCGCAGAGGTGATCCACACCCGGTTGTCCCTGGCTTATCCGGATAAACCGCTCACCCTGATCCCGAATGGAGCTGATTCTTCATTTTTTCATATTCCATTCAGCGAAAGACCCGCCGATCTCCCTCCGGGTCCTGTTGTTGCTTATATCGGAGCCTGGGCTTATTGGGTGGACCATGAGCTGTTCGCTAAGGCCGCCCTCCGGTTTCCGAACGTCCAGTTCGTTTCCATTGGTGCTCCTTACGGCAGCTCCGGCGATTATTCGAAGCTTCAGAACGTGCATATTCTCGGGGAAAAGCCGCACCAAGAGCTGAAGCGTTACCTTACTCATATCGACGTTGCATTGATTCCCTTCCAGTACCATCCGATTACGCTCGCTACCAATCCGGTCAAAGCATACGAGTATATGGCTTCCGGCGTCCGGGTGCTGTCAACGGCGCTGCCGGAATGCATTGCCATGGAGCCGCACGTCACCACAGCGACGACCCATGATGATTTCCTGAGCAAGCTGGCAGCCATGCTGGATCGCCCGGATACGGCAGAGCATAAGCTCGCCCGCATAGCCTTCGCCAGAGAGAACCGCTGGGTTGAACGCGGATTGAAAGCCGATCAAGTGATCCGGCAAGCCATCATGAACAAAAGCATGAATGCCCAGTGATCCCTTACGCCATGATTCGTACGCAGCCGTTCGGCTATAGGTCCACCGATGCCGCATCTTATCGTGAGCGGGTCATTCAGGAAGTCTCAGGAACAGACCGCGAGTGGATTTTATGGAGCTGCAGCTTGTCGTTTACCCATCGGGCATCGTCGGCTCTGATCCCAATGCCGCTTCATATTCCGGACCATATCGTCTGTATATGTATGAGCGGTGCCCCGATCTATTGGAGAAGAGCCTGGCTTCTTGCCGCCCTCGCCGGCTGGAATGACAGGCTACCCGCTGCCAGATTTCTGCCTTATGATCTCCTGCCAGTCGATTCCAGCCTAACGTTACACCTGGAAGCGGCGCATAACCCACCGTATCAAAAGGAACTGGAGTATATTCTCCCCATACTGTCTGCAACACGGAGGCTAGATAGCGCCGCTGACCCCGAAGGGGCTTTATCCTCCAAATCGTCTCAGCAGCCAGAAGTCTCCATTCTCATGAGCATTCATAACATGAAGGACACTTTAGGCTGGAGCATTCGTTCCGTACTGGCGCAAACGAACGAAAACTGGGAGCTGTTAATCGGCGATGACGGCTCGGAGGACGAAAGCCTGAAGGAAGCCTGCGCTTTTCATGACGGCCGAATACGGGTGACAGCAGAATCGCGTAACCGAGGAAAGGCGATCATGATGAATCGGCTGCTTACGGAAGCAAAAGGTCACTATATTCTGGAATTGGACGGGGATGATTGGCTGGCACCCGATGCGGTTGCTCTCCTATCCGATGCGCTTGACAAAAATCCGGACGGGCTGATCGCCACGGGCAGATACGGATGTTGGGAACGAACCCGGCAGCTCGGTCCGTTATGGAGAAGGAATGTTGACTCCGGCAAGCTATATTCGATATACTCTCCGTCCTTCAATCGATCGCATGAACACGGCCACCCGCTCGTTCCCCGAATGTACCGCAAATCTTCCCTGGTCGCCGTTGGCGGATGGCGAAATCGCGAGGATCGTTTCGGACGCATCTTCGAAGATATCGATGTGACCGCACGCGTTCTTAAACAAAGTTCGCCGATCATGGTGGATGCGCTGTTGTATCATCGCGTCATTTATGGCGGCAGCACCAGCCAACGAAGCAGCAGCCTCTTCGAAGCCTGGTATAAGCAATCCATGCAGGGTTAGCGCTTGAAAAGGAGGTGATACGTCATGCATATTGCCGCTTCCGGCTACTACGGAATGGGAAACTTCGGCGATGATTTGTTTCTTCACACCCTTCGGCAAGTATTCCACGAACACCACGTCTATCCTTGGAATTCCCGATTGGATCCCGGTCAGACGGATGCCTTTATCATCGGCGGTGGCGATTTGATCACACCTTACTCGTTCAATTCGTATTACTTCCCTTCGCAGCTCAAAGGACAACCTACCTGGGTTTACGGCGTCGGCATCGTCGATGCCTACCCGGAACACACCTGGCCTGAAGACCAGGTGTCCGCCTACCGGGAGATGATCTCCCAGGCAAAACGCGCGGTGTTCCGGGATGAACGATCGTCGGCCATCGCCAAGCGGGCTGGCTTTCACCGAAACGTCGAAACGGCCCCAGATATGGTATTCGGCTACCGTCAGCCCGACATCCCGGTAAAACGATTCTCGAAGCGTCCAACGATTGGCGTTGTTGTGTTTTCCTATGAATCGTTCCCGATGGATATTATGACCAAATTGCTGGGTCATCTTGTCGCAGTAGGCTATCATGCCGTCCTTATTCCGGTCATTCATCATCCGGGGAACGCGTATTCCGATTACAACACATGCCTGCAATTACAGCAGAAGGTAAGGGAGCTAACACCCGGTGCTTCCATTGAAACGCTGCCGTTTCTCATGGATATTGAGCTCACCTACCGTTTCATACAATCCGTGGACTATCTGATCTCGTTCAAGCTTCATCCATCGCTGGCCGCTTTACGCGGAGGCAAACCCGTACTGGCGCTCAGCACCATGGGCAAAGTGCACAGCCTGCTGAGTTCTTTTCATCTAGGCCAATACTTTACGGATTACCGTCAGCCGCTTGATGTGCTGGTGGATAAAACCGAGAGCTTCCTAAAATACGGCCCTGGTCGCGTGCAGCAGATGATGCCGCTGATTCGGGCAGCCGAGAAAAAAAGCACAGCCTCGCTCCTCGATTTAAAGGATCACATCGAAGAGCACAACCGTTGGTAATACAGAAAGGAGAATGAGCATGTGTTGCTTCCTGTTCTGCAGAAAGCTTGCCGGACGAGTAAAAAAACTAACGCGGCAGGTCGAGCTTCTAAGCCAGGAAACCAGTCAATTGACCGATAGGGTGGAATCCCTGGAGAGCCAGGTGCTCACGGGGCTAACCATTAATCCGGAACTGACTCAGTACTTCGAAGTCCGCACCGGTCAACAGGTTCGAGTAAGCACAACGTTTGTCACCTTGGAGGGGGTCGTTTTGGCCACCGCCGAAGACGGCGTTCAGCTTCGTGAAGCATCCGGTGACCTCGTGCTGATTCCGTTCGCCAATATTACTTCCGTTCAGTAATTCCCTTAGGGATCTGAAGATCGGATTCAAACTTTCATTTACGGCAAGGAGGTTAACCGATATGCGCTACGTGGATTGGCTGCAAGGATTTATCGGCTCGGAAACCGAAGTAACGGTGTCGGGAGATGTCATCATCGGCACGCTGAACGAAGTGGGCGAGGGAACCATCACCTTAAAAGTACCGCCGATCATCTATGGCCCGCCAACCGATACCGCCATCATCCCGCTTCGCTCGATTGAATTCGTTCGAATCGTTTCTTCATAAGAATATGTATGCATGGCTCTTGGACCGAACAGAACATGAAAAAGGACCGAAAGTAAGTCTTTCGGTCCTTTTCATATACCTGCTCGCTTTCGCTAGACAAGAGTTTAGCCTTGTTGTTCTGCGGCATTCTCTTCTTCTTTGATTAAACCCGCAAAGAGAGCATGCACAAACTGCTCCGAATCGAAGGTCTGGAGATCGCCCATCTTCTCTCCCAAGCCCACCAGCTTCACCGGCAAATTCAGCTCTTGACGAATCGCGATGACGATTCCGCCCTTAGCCGTACCATCGAGCTTGGTTAACACGAGGCCGGTCACGCCGCTCTTCTCGCCGAACAGTTTCGCCTGGCTCAACGCATTCTGTCCCGTCGTCGCGTCAAGGACCATCAGCACCTCGTGCGGGGCACTTGGAATTTCGCGTTGAATGACGCGGAAGATTTTGTTCAGCTCTTCCATCAGATTCGTTTTGTTCTGAAGGCGTCCCGCCGTATCGCAGAGCAGGACATCCGCCTGCCGCTGCTTGGCAGCTTGAACCGCATCAAACATGACGGCTGCCGGGTCTGAGCCGGGCTGCTGTTTAATGACTTCTACGCCAACCCGCTCTCCCCATACCTCCAGCTGCTCGATCGCACCCGCCCGGAACGTGTCTCCCGCTGCGAGCAAAACCTTCTTGCCCTCCTGCTTGTAACGATGCGCCAGCTTGCCAATCGTTGTTGTCTTGCCGACTCCGTTAACGCCCACGAACAGGATGACCGTTATTCCGTCCGGATTCTCCCGCAGCTCGTTGCTGCTGTCATCACGGAGAAGTCCCATCAGCTTCTCGGACAATACCGGCTGCAAATCGGCAGCGTCCTCGATCCGCCGTTTCTTCACCTCGGCACGAAGATCGTCCATCAGATCCATCACCGTATTGACGCCGACGTCAGCGCCAATCAGAATCTCTTCCAATTCCTCGTAGAACTCCTCATCGATCTTTTTCCGGCGAATCACCAGGTCCGATACTTTCTCGATAAACCCCTTCCGGGTTTTCTCCAACCCGTCGCGGAACTGTTTTGTTACGTTTTCCGTTTTGCTGGAAATGCTCTCTTTTAACCTCTTAAAAAAGCTCATACGTACCTCCATGTCGTTATGTTAAATTAGGCAATCTCCGCTTCCTCATTCTCAAGCTTGACGGATACCAGCTTCGACACGCCGCCTTCCTCCATCGTGACGCCGTACAGCACGTCCGCCTCTTCCATCGTTCCTTTGCGGTGGGTGACCACAATAAACTGCGTTTGTTCAGAGAATTCGCGCAGATACTGGGCAAATCGTACCACGTTCGCTTCATCTAGCGCCGCTTCGACTTCGTCCAGCACGCAGAACGGAACCGGCTTCACCTGCAAAATGGCAAACAGCAGCGCCATAGCCGTTAATGCACGTTCTCCGCCGGAGAGCAGCTGCAGATTCTGCAGCTTCTTGCCTGGAGGCTGGGCAACGATATCGATCCCCGTCTCAAGCAAACGTTCCGGATCGATCAGGATCAGGTCGGCTCGTCCTCCTCCGAACAGCTTCGTAAACACCGTGCCGAACTCGCGCCGGATGGCATCGAAGGTCTGCTTGAAGCGCTTGGACATTTCATCGTCCATTTCCTTAATGACTTGGTAGAGCGTCGTTTTTGCTTCCACCAGATCCGCCTTCTGCTCGCTCAGGAAGAGGTATCTCTCATTGACGCGCTGGTATTCTTCAATGGCCCCGAGATTGACGTCCCCCAGGGAAGTGATCGACCGCTTCAAATCACGCACTTCGTTCTGAGCGGCCGTGATGTCTTCCGGAATCGGATACCGCTGCTTGGCAAGCTCGTAGCTCAGCTCATAGTCCTCGCTTAACTTCTTCAATATATTTTCAAGCTCCACATCGAGCCGGTTTACCCCAATCTCGGTCTGGCGCAGCTGATCATCCACGGACCGCAGCTGGGTGCGCTGTTCCTTGGTTTCGCTCTCTTCCAGCTCCAGCTTCCGGCTTAGCGCGGTGCGTGCCGCCCGTTTGAATTCGAGCTGCTGCGTGGCTTCTTCCTTCTTCAGCTTGTACTGGTTCAGATCCTCGATCTGCTTCACGCTCTCGCTTTCGTTCTGACTTAAGTCTGCTTGAACGGAGGCCAGCATCGTGCGGTTCTGCTTCTGTTCCTTCTCATGGTTGTCAACATCCGATTGCAGGCGTTTCAGCTGCTCCTCCAGCGAGAAGGTTTCCTGATCCAGCTTTCCTTCGCGAACCTTGAGGGTTGTCAGCTGGCTCTGAAGCTCTTCCTTGGCCGATTCATTTGCTTTTCGGGCAAACTCTGCCGCTTGGATCGCCAGATGGGTGGACTTCTCTTCTTCCTCCAGCTCAGACAGCAGCTTCTGTGCGCGTTCACGGCTTTGCTGAATTTCCTTGGCTTCCTTCTCTTGACTGCTCTTCTCTTCGCCTGCAAGCTCGGCTTGCTCAAGAACGTGACGCAGCTCATGCTCCAGCTGCTTGCGGTCGCCCGCAGCCTGCTGTTCCTCGATCCGTTTGTCGTCTCCGGCTTTGCGAAGCTCGTCCAGCTTATCCTGAGATTCAATCATTTGATTCCGAACGCCTTCAATGCCCTGCTGGAGCTTCTCCAGCTGCTTCTCCGTTTCCGAAATTTCCTGATCGAGCTGTTCCAGCTGCCGTTTGCGTCCCAGCAGGCTGCTTGTCTTTTTATGCTGACTGCCGCCCGTCATGGAGCCGCCTGCATTGACGACGTCTCCCTCTAGGGTGACAACGCGGAATCGATAGGAGAATCGGGCCGCGATCTTATTCGCTTGCTCCAGGGTCTCGGCGATAACGACATTGCCGAGCAGACTGCCGACGATGTTGCTGTATCTGGAATCATACTTCACCAGCTCGGAGCCAAACCCTACGAACCCGGCCTCCCCTTCCGCCAAGTGCCGGTCGGATGCCGATACGTTCCTTGGACGAATAACGTCCAAGGGCAGAAATGTAGCACGGCCTAACTGGCGCTGCTTCAGGAAGGAAATCGCCTGCCTCGACACGGATTCGTTCTCCATGACGATATGCTGAACCGACGCGCCAAGGGCGGTCTCCATCGCAAGCTCCAGCTTCTCCGGTACGCGAATGAGCTCGGCCACCGCACCATGGACGCCATGGAGCACGGATTTGCGCGAAGCCTTCAGCACTTCCTTAACACCCAGCATAAATCCGTCAAAATCATCCTGAAGCTCTTTCATGGTATCCCGGCGGGATATTTGCGCTTCCCGCTTCTGCTCCCATTTCCGAAGGGCTCCCTGCGTCTCCTCCTGCAGTTTCTGCAGGGACTGATACCGCTCGCTTTCGCTGATGTAACCGCTGCGAAGGTCCGCAATTTCTTTGCCGAAACGTTCAATGCTTCGATCAATGCTATCTTTGCGACGGAGCAGATCTTCTTTCAGGGCTTCCCATTTGCCGGATTCCTCCTGCGCCCGGTTCATCCGCCGGTCGAGTGCCTCCTGCTGCTGGTCGGCATACCGAATTTCATTCCGCGCCTGCGCCATTTGGTTCATAAGCTCCAGCAAATTCCCCTTCAAGCTCTCTTCCTGCTGCTGGCTGATACCGCCGGTTACGCCAACCAGCTTTGCTTCTTCCGCCGACAGCTGATCCCGAACCTGGGTAAGCTCCTGCTGCAGATCCTGCAGCTTGCTCTTCATTCTCGCGAGCTCGCCTACACGCTCTTCCAGACGATGATCGCCCGAGTGCAAGCTTTCTTCCAGCTGCTCGCGCGTACGTTCCAGGTTGCGGCGGCGTTCCTTGAGCACCTCGCCATAACCCTCGCTCTTCTCGAACAGCTCACTGAACTGAAGCAGCTGACTTTGCAGATCCTCAACTTCCTGCTCCAGCTGGCGCAGGGCCGATCGGTCGCTCTCCAGCTTGGCATCATGCGCGGAAACTACGGTGGATAAGGCAAGCTGCTCTTCCTTCAGTTGTTCCAGCTTGGCATTGGCCTCGCTCCATGAGGTATGTATCTGTTCGATCTGATACACGTACAGCGAAATTTCCTTGTGCTTCAGCTCCTCCCGGAGCTCCTTGTAGCGAATGGCCTTCTCGGACTGCTCTTTGAGCGGTCCGATCTGATCCTCCAGCTCGGTGACCAAATCATGGATGCGAAGCAGATTTTGCTCCGTTTCATCCAGCTTGCGCACAGACTCTTTTTTACGAGACTTATATTTAACGATCCCGGAAGCTTCCTCAAAAATCCCCCGGCGATCTTCTGATCGTGTACTCAGAATTTCCTCAATGCGGCCTTGTCCAATGATGGAATAGGCTTCTTTGCCGATCCCGGTGTCCATGAACAGCTCCGTAATATCCTTCAACCGGCAGGACTGCCTGTTAATGAAATACTCGCTGTCCCCGCTGCGGTGCACCCGTCTGGTTACGGTCACCTCGTTAAAATCCAGCGGCAGCACATGGTCCTCATTGTCCAGCGTAAGGGAAACCTCCCCATAGTTGACCGCTTTACGCGCATCGCTTCCGGCAAAGATAATGTCCTCCATCTTGCCTCCGCGGAGGGATTTAGCGCTTTGCTCGCCAAGCACCCAGCGGATCCCGTCGGAAATATTGCTCTTGCCGCTGCCATTCGGACCTACAACGGCCGTGATTCCCCGGACAAACTCCATCTCCGTCTTGTCGGCAAACGATTTAAATCCTGCTAACTCGATCCGTTTCAAAAACATATTCGAACTATCACCTCTCCTGCTATTGTACCACAAGTAGAATCGGCTTCACCGCCGTCTTTGGACGAGGTCCATCAACGTTATAAGCAGCTGTCCCCTTAAACAAAAGACAGACAACGAAAAGAGCAAAAAACAGTCATCCTATCCGGGTCCGGTTATCCGCTTGACTGCTCTTTGCTCTTTGTTTGTCATCACATCAGCGAAGCTTTAGGCATCCGCACGTTTCAGCTGCTTTAAGGCTACCGCCGCTGCCTGCTGCTCGGCTTCTTTCTTGGATCTGCCGCTTCCGCGTCCAAGACATTCGCTTCCCATGTATACCTCCGAGACAAACTCCCGCTCATGCGCCGGTCCTCGCTCTTCTACGATACGATATTCCAGTGCGCCCATGCCGTGATGCTGGGTCAGTTCCTGAAGCTCGGTCTTATAATCGCTCATCTGCGGTCGACCGTTGACGGTCACCGTAGGGAAGACGTGGTCGCTCAAAAACCGGCGTACCGCTTCCAATCCCTGATCCAAATAAAGCGCCCCCACAAATGATTCGAATACGTCCGCAAGAAGAGCCGGGCGGGTTCGACCGCCCGTCATTTCCTCTCCTTTGCCTAGCAGAACGTAACGTCCAAAGTCCAGACTTACAGCGAATTGCACCAGGGAGGGCTCGCATACGATAGCGGCCCGCAGCTTGGTTAATTCGCCTTCCGGACGGTCCGGAAAAAGGTTGTACAAGAATTCGCTGACCGTCAGTTCCAGAACGGCGTCTCCGAGAAATTCAAGTCGCTCGTTGTCCTGGCTCTGACTGAAGCGATGCTCGTTTACATAAGATGCGTGGGTAAAGGCCTGCTTCAGCAGCATTGCATTGCGAAACTGGATTTGAAGTTTATGCTGTAACTGCTTCAGATCTCCACTCAACACACTGTCCCCTTACTCGGCGTATTTTTTCAGGATAATCGTGGCATTATGCCCGCCAAACCCGAACGAATTGGACATCACTACATCCAAATCGGCTTTACGCGGGTGATTCGGTACGTAATCCAGATCGCACTCCGGATCCTGATCCTCCAGGTTAATCGTCGGTGCAATGGTCTGGTTCTTCAAGCTCAATCCGCAGATAACCGCCTCGACACCGCCGGCGGCCCCAAGCAAGTGACCTGTCATCGACTTGGTCGAGCTCACGGCCACTTTGTATGCATGGTCGCCAAGAGCCATCTTTACGGCCTTCGTTTCCGAGCGGTCACCCACCGGCGTAGAAGTCCCGTGAGCATTAATGTAATCCACGTCTTCCGGCGCAATGCCTGCGTCGCGGATCGCCATCTTCATGCAGCGGGCTGCCCCGTCCGGATCCGGCTCGGTAATGTGATGGGCATCGGCGCTAAGGCCGTAACCAATCACCTCGGCATAAATCTTGGCTCCGCGTTTCAACGCATGCTCAAGGGATTCGATGACGAGCACGCCGGCACCTTCACCCATGACAAAACCGTCGCGGCCGGTATCGAATGGCCGGCTGGCCTTCTCCGGCTCGTCATTGCGGGTCGACATTGCGCGCATAGCGCAGAAACCAGCCATCCCCGTCGGACGAATGGTCGCCTCCGCCCCGCCGCAGATCATGACGTCGGCATCGCCGCGCTGAATCAGGCGATAGGAATCGCCGATCGAATGCGTTCCGGTAGCACAAGCCGTCACTTGGGTGGTGTTCGGCCCTTTGGCTCCCAGATTGATGGACATCTGCCCTGAGGCCATGTTGGCGATCATCATCGGAATAAAGAAGGGGCTTACACGTTTCGGGCCTTTTTCCAGCAGGATGTTATGCTGATCCTCCCAGGTTCCCAAACCGCCGATACCCGATCCGATGGAAACGCCGACCCGCTCTGCATCGGCATTCACGCCGATATCAAGACCGCTGTCCTCCAGCGCCTTCGAACCGGCTGCCACAGCTAGCTGCACAAATCGGTCCATCTTGCGGGCTTCCTTGCGGTCCATGTAATCCTCCGGGTTGAAATCCTTCATGGACGCAGCGATCTGCGTGGTGTAATCACTCACGTCAAATGCTTCGATGCGGGATACGCCGGACTTGCCTTCCATCAAACTGTTCCAGAATGTATCAAGATCTTGACCAAGCGAGGTCATGACTCCCATTCCTGTTACAACGACTCTTTGTTTCAAACAGACTCACCTCTATATGGACTGCCCGTCCATCTATGAAACCGTAAGGACTCAAGATGAACCAAGGCAGTAATAATCTATCACTTGTTAGAACTAAAGCTTTGATTGAATGTGGAGAAGTCCCGCCTTGCTAAAGAACGGGACTTAACTGTAATGACTTAGGTATGAGATTGTATGTAGTTTACAACTTCACCTACGGTCGTAATTTTCTCCGCATCTTCATCAGAGATCTCCATATCAAACTCATCTTCCAACTCCATCACCAATTCAACTACATCGAGAGAATCAGCTCCAAGGTCGTCTTTGAAAGATGCTTCTAATGTTACGTCGGCTTCGTCAACACCCAGGCGGTCGATAACGATGCGTTTTACGCGTTCCAATACATCGGACATCCGGCTCACCTCCTCTTGGTCATTATACGAGATATGACTTCAAATTGCCATAGAAGGCATTTGAAAACGATTTAGCGCCCGGCGCGTCAAGCGCCGGAACAGCAGCGGCTCTACATGTACATGCCGCCATCCACATGCAGCACCTGTCCAGTCATATAAGACGCGCTGGAAGATGCTAGGAAAGTCACCACGCCGGCAATCTCTTCCGGCTGGCCTAAACGGGCCAGCGGAATTCCGCCAAGCAGGCCTTCGCGCATGTCCTCGGGAAGTTCACGAGTCATGTCGGTATCGATAAATCCTGGCGCTACCGCATTTACCGTAATGCCACGGGAAGCCAGCTCCCTCGCGGCTGATTTGGTCAGACCGATGACGCCGGCTTTGGCCGCGACATAATTGGCCTGTCCCGGATTGCCAAGCGCTCCGACAACGGAGGATATGTTGATAATGCGTCCATAGCGCTGCTTCATCATGGGACGCGTCACCGCTTTGAGGCAATTGAATACCCCTTTCAGATTCGTTTCAATCACCTGATCGAACTCCTCTTCCTTCATGCGCATGATTAGATTATCTCTAGTAATCCCTGCATTATTCACCAAGATATCAATTCGACCAAAAGTCTCTAACACCTGCTTAACCATCGCATCGGCTTCCTCGGTCCGTCCGACGTTGGATTTAACCGCGATCGCCGAAACGCCCTTTGCACGAATCGCCTCCACAACCTCGGTTGCGGCCGCTTCGCTTCCTGCATAATTGACAGCAACGTTCGCGCCCAGATCGGCAAGTGCGAGAGCAATGCTCCGGCCGATTCCTCGGGAAGCACCCGTAACAAGCGCAGTCTGTCCTTTTAGAGCTTCACTCATACCTATTCCTCCTTTCCAGAGTGATCCGGTTGACATCAAAAGCTGTTTAAACAACCGTCTCCAAACTGTTGACGCTCTCCAGACTATTCACATTCATGACTTTGACGGATTTGTCAATTTTCTTGATCAAACCGCTGAGAACACTGCCGGGGCCAATCTCGACGAAGGTGTCCACGCCTTGAGCGATCATCCACTCCACGCTGTCATGCCACAGCACAGGGGAATAGACCTGCTCCACCAGCAAACCGCGGATGGCAGCGGCATCTTCCACCGGACGGGCCGTCACGTTGGCAACCACCGGAACGGAAGGTGCGTTGAACGAAGCCTGCGCCAGTTTGCCGGCCAGACGCTCTGCCGCCTCCTTCATTAAGGAAGAATGGAAGGGGCCGCTGACTTCCAGCGGGATGGCCCGCTTGCCGCCGGCTTCCTTGACTCTTTCTGCAGCAGCTGCAACGCCTTGAGCCGAACCGGAGATGACGATTTGCCCCGGGCAGTTCATGTTCGCAAGCTCTACGACATGCCCCTCTGCCGAAATGCCCTTGCACAGCTCGGCCAGGGCCTCCCGGTCTGCGCCGAGAACGGCTGCCATGGCGCCTTGTCCTCCCGGAACGGCAGCTTCCATGTATTCGCCGCGTGTTCTAACGATCGACACGGCTTCTTCGAACGAGAGCACGCCTGCGCATACAAGCGCACTGTACTCGCCGAGGGAATGGCCCGCAACGTAATCCGGCACGATTCCTTTGCCGCGAACGGCTTCCAGATAAGCCATGCTGGTTGCGAGCAGAGCCGGCTGCGTATTGACGGTTTGCTTCAAATCTTCATCAGGGCCATTAAAAATAATGGAGCTGAGCGGAAATCCAAGCTGAGCATCCGCGGTTAGAAATAGATCGCGTGCGGAAGGAACCGCATCATAGGCGTCTTTTCCCATTCCGACGGACTGAGCGCCCTGACCCGGAAATATAAATGCTGTTTTACCCAAAATCGTTGGCTCCCTTCTCTTCTTTCACTAGTCCTGTTAAATCCATTCGGTTTACCAGATGAGTACTGAGGAACCCCATGTCAATCCGCCGCCAAAACCAACCATCAGCACCTTGTCCCCTTCTTTCAGGCGGCCGGACTCCTGGGCTTCCACGAGCGCCAGCGGCACGGAAGCGGCCGAGGTGTTGGCATACTTGTCAACATTGATGACGACCTTCTCCTCCGGAAGCTCCAATCGCTCCATGGCCGACTTGATAATCCGGATGTTCGCTTGATGAGGAACGAATAAATCAATATCCTTTTTGTCGATGCCTGCTTTGGATAGGACGGCTTCCGTGGCAGTGCCCATGACCCGCACCGCAAACTTGAACACTTCGCGGCCGTTCATGTAAATGTAGTGTTTGTTGGTGTTAATCGTTTCAGCGGACGCAGGCAATCTCGAGCCGCCTGCCTCGATATACAGATGGGCCCCGCCCGCGCCTTCCGCGCCTAGATCAAACGCCTGGAATCCGCGGCCTTCCGGCACTTCGCCTACGATCGCCGCTCCGGCGCCGTCACCGAACAGGACGCAGGTGTTGCGGTCGGTATAGTCGGTAATCCGGGACAAGCAGTCCACCCCGATGACCAGGGCGTTGTTGTACATGCCCGTTTTCACGAAGTTGGTGGCAGTGGCCAGGCCGTATACAAATCCCGAGCAGGCCGCGGACAGGTCAAATGCCGCTGCTTTCTTGGCTCCAAGCCGATCCTGGAGCAAACAAGCGGTCGATGGAAAGAACATATCCGGCGTAATGGTCGCCACAATAATCAATTCCAGATCCTCAGCCTGCATGCCGGCGGATTTCAACGCATTCACAGCAGCTTGATAAGCCAAATCCGAAGTCGCTTCGTTCGGCGCGGCAATATGCCGCTCGCGGATCCCCGTCATCGAGACGATCCATTCGTCGCTAGTATCTACCATTTTCTCTAAATCGCTATTGGATAAAATCTTTTCAGGCACGTATTTGCCTGTGCCAATAATACCGACCGGACGCAAATTGTTCATTTCCTCACTCACTTCCCGCTGATTTCATTCGAAATACTCTCTACCAACCGGTTCTGCAGCGCCGTTCGGGCTTGACGAACCCCATTCTTGATGGCGTTCGCATCCGACGAACCGTGGCTCTTGACAACCAGGCCGCCCAGACCAAGCAGCGGCGCACCGCCATGCTCCTTATAATCGAGCGTCGATTTCAGGCTGCGAAGCTCCGGCATCATCAATGCGGCAGCCATCTTGGTCTTAAGGGACTTGCCGAACTGCTCCTTCAACAGCGAAAAGAGTGCACCGGCTGTTCCTTCAATCGATTTTAACAGAATATTGCCCGAGAACCCGTCGCAGACAAGTACGTCGCAAACGCCGTTCATGACATCGCGCGACTCCACATTGCCAACAAAATGAATAGGCAATTCCTCAAGCAATGGATACGCGTGCTTCGTCAATTCGTTGCCCTTGCCCGGCTCGGTGCCGACATTTAACAGCCCGACGCGAGGTTTGGCGATACCGTGCACCTTCTCGCGATACAGGCTGCCCATCAGCGCATACTGCTGCAAATGTTCCGGCTTCGAGTCCATATTCGCTCCGAGGTCCAAGGCGAGCATCCCCTTGCCGTCGAGCGTAGGAATCATTGGGGCCAGCGCGGGGCGCTCAATCCCTTTCATCCTGCCCACGACGAGCAATCCGGTCGTCATGAGCGCTCCCGTGTTGCCCGCCGAGATCATGGCATCCGCTTCGCCTTCCCGAATCATCCGCCCCGCCACGACCATCGACGCATCCTTCTTCCGGCGAACGGCCTTAACCGGCTCATCCTCCGCTTCAATGACCTCGCTCGCATGAACCACCTTCAGATTGGACGGCTTGTCCTTCAGAAAGGCTCCAATCTGGGCCTCATCCCCGACGAGGATGATCTCGGTGTCGCTCCATTCCCGTGCGGCAATCAGCGCGCCGTCGACGTTGCTCTGGGGGGCATTGTCCCCGCCCATCGCATCAACCACAATTCTCATGCCAAATTTCCTCCTTCACTTATGTCATTCCCCTGCAGATCGGTAGATTACGAAATTCCCCTGAAACACCATTTCATCAGCGACATAAGTAAACACTTCCACCTTGGCCTTCCCCTTCTGGCCGGCAATGGACCTGACGTAGGCTTTGGCAATGCATTTCTCGCCGAGGCGCACCTGTCTCAAAAACCGTATATCCGCTGAAGACGTCAATGCGATTTCTTCATTGATCACGGCAATGGCAAGCGAATTGGCCTGAGCGAACACATAATGTCCGCGGGCAATCCGCGTTTTGCTGAATACATGTTCCTCACGGATTTCAAATATCGATATTCCGCTCTTGTCCAACTGCAGGTCAACGACATCCCCGATCACCTCTTCGAGCGACAAGGAACGAACCTGGTCATAGGAATGCTCCGCCATCTGCTTCATTCGCTCACGGAGCTCCGGGATGCCCAGTTCCATACGGTCAAGGCGTATCGTTTGAATGCTTACTTTAAGCTGGCGAGTCAACTCGCGGTCCGTAACAAAGGGATTCTCGTCGATCAGCTGAATCAGCCGCTGGTGACGGTCTTTCTTGGATAAACGATCGATGACGAAACAACTCCTTCTGCCGCTATGATAGCCGCCAATCTTCAAACATACTTATATGTAAATTAGTCGCAAATATTAGAACCTGGTACTAATGTTAAGTATAAATCATGTCACGTTAAAAAGAAAGAGGGACTTGAGACAAAAAAAATAGCACCTCACCAAAGATGAAGTACTACTTATTTAGAAACTATTGTTTGATGATCTCTCTTGCTTTATACGTTCCGCACACTTTACATACGCGATGAGCAAGCTTCAATTCACCACATTGCTCGCATTTCACCATGCCTGGCACAGCCAGCTTAAAATGAGTACGACGCTTGTCACGACGTGTTTTGGACGTTCTACGTTGAGGTACTGCCATGTTCCCACCTCCTTATCAATTCAACCCGCTAAAACACGGGTGCCATATCCATCATCATTTAAAGAAGTCCTTCAGTCCGGCTAGCCTAGGATCGATCACTTCCGTATCGCAGTCGCAGGTGCCTTCATTCAGGTCCTTGCCGCAATTCGGGCAGAGTCCCTTGCAGTCGGCTTTGCAAACCGGAGCTAGCGGCAGGTGGAGCAGAAATGCTTCTTCTACATAGGGAGTGAGATCCACACTCTCACCCTGCACGTATGTAGTATCGTCATCCTCATCCTGAACCACAGATTCAGGATCTTCCACCGGCTGGAATACTTCATGAAAAGGGATGTGCACATGCTCGCTGATCGGCTTCAGGCAGCGGGAGCAATTCATCTCCAGCTCGCCTTGCAATCGTCCGCGAACATCCACCGAACCGGTAATCGACGAAGTTGCTTTCAAATCCACGTCTAATGGCTTAACCGCAACAATATCCTTCCGGTCCTTAATGGCATTGCTTACATCCACGGTTTGATGGAACTGTAACGGTTGATCGCTGGTTGTCAATTTACGAAATTGAATTAGCATATCCATCACTCCAAACAAACAAAGATTATTATACCGATTCCCAGAGAGTTTTGTCAACAGGATAACCCTAACAACCTCTATATTGTTACCCGATATTTCTCTTCATACTACCAGAATTATAACACTCCCGGGAGGGTCGCTTATTGTTGCAGGAACGTCATGCAATTATGTTATATTCTAATCAAGGAGTTGAAACGAATGAAAACGGTTGGCATAGTCGTTGAATATAATCCCTTACATAACGGTCATGTACTGCATTATCGCAGTTCCAAAGAAGTATCGGGGGCAGATGCCGTCGTCGCGGTGATGAGCGGTCCGTTTCTCCAGCGCGGCGAACCTGCCATCGCAAGCAAGCGCGCTCGGGCGGAAATGGCCCTTGCCATGGGTGTTGACCTGTGCCTCGAGCTGCCGGTAACCTATGCCGTGCAGCCTGCGGAATGGTTCGCGTTCGGTGCGGTAGCCATTCTGGAAGCTACGGGCGTCGTGGATGGCCTTTCCTTCGGATCCGAAAGCGGGACGCTGGAGCAGATCCTGCCGTTGTCCCGTTCGCTCGCAAACGAATCCGGCGAGCTTCGATCCGAAATCGAAAAGCGCCTCCGGGAAGGCATGAACTTCCCATCTGCCTACGGCGCTGCCGCCGCTGCCCTTTTCGGTGAATCCGGTCCGGCAACGGCAACGACAGAGCTGCAAGAGCTGCTCACGCAGCCGAACAACTCCCTGGGGCTGCACTATCTGATCGCACTCCAGCGCCTGGGCAGCCGCATTACGCCCTATACCATTCCAAGAGTAAGCGCACATTACCACGATCCGCTGCCGGGAACGTCATCCATTGCCAGCGCAACCGCCATCCGGAACATTATTCTGTCACAAGGCTTGGAAGCCGCCAGACCCTATATGCCGGAATTCACGTACGACATCATGGAGAGGGAAATCAAGAGCGGACTAGCTCCTGTCCATTGGGAGCAGTTTCGCCAGCCGCTGTTCCAAGCCCTGCTCACGCATACACCCGCTCAGCTTGAAAGCTTCCTCGAAGTAACCGAGGGCTTGGAGCATCGTGTTCAGCGCTCGCTATCGCTGCTGGAGCAGCCGACGGTTGACGCCCTTCTGGAAGCCTTGAAGACCAAGCGCTATACGCGAACCAAGCTTCAACGCATGCTGATGCACATCATGCTGAATCATGACAAGGCATCGATGAATCGTGAAGAGCTCGCCAAAGGTCCGGGATATATCCGGGTCCTCGGCTTCAGCGAGACGGGGCGTTCGCTGCTGAAACGAATGAAGCGAAGCGCTTCACTCCCCGTCATTCATCAGCCTGCTAAGCTGGAGCATCCTCAGCTGGAGCGTGACCTGGCGGCAGCCGCCGTCTATGCTAACGGGCAACCTAGGCCCCAAATACGAAACTACTACAGCGATTACCTGCTGCCGCCGCTCACCCCTTAGGCGGCAGCTCCTCCAAATAATCCACGGCATCCTGCAGGTCATCGACCGGGATCAGCTTCATATCCGTTTTGATCCGGTCCGCGCGCTTCTTGGCCTCATCGTAATTTTTTTGAGGCACAAAAAAGATATCGGCTTCCTTCCGGTCGGCAGCCACGATCTTATGCTTCACGCCGCCTATGGGCCCTACGGCGCCTGATTTATCGATGGTACCCGTTCCGGCTACCCGGTAACCCTTGCTTAAATCCCCTTCGGTAAGCTGATTATATATCTCAAGGGTGAAGATCAGTCCGGCTGACGGTCCTCCGATGTTGGTATTCGCAAAGTGAATGGTGTGATCGGGATCGGCCGGCTCCACGTTCTGCATCGTGGCAATCATGACGCCTAATCCCGGACGCTCCGCGCCGGTCTTCTCATCCTTAATGCTTACAAGCTTCACCTGCTCCTTCACGGTTTTCCCCTTGCGTTCAAGCTCCACGGAAACCTCTTCTCCGATGCTTTTCCCGCTTAACAGGCTGGCAATCTTCTCATTATCCTCTGCTGGCTGACCATCGATCTTGATCAATTTATCGCCAGGCCGAAAATGCTCGGCATTGGCCGAATTCTCGGAGATCGACATCACGAATACGTAAGCGGGCTCGATGCTGTAATCGATTCCGGCCTCCTGATAAGCAGCTTCCATCGCAGAAGACTGTGAAGAATTCATATAATACACTTGCGTGGCCGCATACTCGTCCTTGCTCTGATCGCCCATTTTTTCGGCCTTCTTCACGACCTCTGCATTAGGATTAAACGCAGACAGCATTAACAAAGCCATATTGGCATAACTTGCCGACACGGTAGTCATCATGAACGTACCCTCTTCCGCCGGATCGCCCTTCTCGACATTGATCATGGGACGAACCTCTTCGGCACTCCCGGGCTGGTATACAAGATAAGGGGTCGGCATATAAACGACAACGTACAGCATGACCCCGACCAGCAACAAATACAGCGCAATTTTTAAGCCATTCGGTTTTACAGACTTCTTCATGGTTTTCCTTCCCTCCGCCTCATATATCCAGCCTTCCACCAAGTTTGGTCTGACGGTTGTCTCCTCTGCATAAAGTTGTACTAGCCATGTTTACGCCGAAAGGAGATTCCTTATGAATAAAGACAACGCCGTCAAGTCATCCAACGGGCTGTGGAACACCATTCTTCTCGGTGCCGCCGCGTTCCTGCTTGTACTGGCCGTCGTCAGCGCGCCCGAACCCGCCTTCCAAGCCACCCTGCAAGCACTCAAGCTGTGGTGGAATATCGTATTTCCATCTTTGCTGCCTTTTCTCGTGCTGGTGGAAATCCTCATCGCTTACGGCTGGGCCCACGGGGTTGGCGTACTGCTGGACCCTATGATGAAAAAAATATTCAAACTCCCCGGTACTGGCGGCTGGGTTCTTATAACAGGAATGACAGCCGGGTTCCCGGCAGGCGCTCAGGCCGCGGCCGGCATGCACAAACAAGGCGAGCTCCGTGCCATTGACGCCGGCAGGCTTGCCGCTTTGGCCCATTTTTGCAATCCGATGACCATCCTCGTTGTCATCGGAACCGGCCTGCTGCATAAACCGGAAGCCGGTTATCTGCTGCTGATCGTCCACTGGATATCCGGCCTGCTGGCCGCATGGACATTCAGTCTATTCAGCAAATCGCCCTCTGCAGAAGCCGGGAAGCAGGGCGCACCCGTCGTTAATGACCGGATGAACGAATGGGCGAAGCGTCCGATTCTTCGACGGGCAGCCTCCGCCGCGCTGGACGCCCATCGACGGGATGGGCGAAGCTTCGGCAAACTCCTTGGCGAATCCGTTACCCGTTCGGTACAGACCTTAATGATGACGGGCGGCTTTATCTTGTTCTTCGCCGTTCTTACTAGAGTATTGACCGGCCAGCTGCTCCCCCAGCTTCCATCTTATCTTGTGCCCGGGATATTGGAAGCCCATCTGGCCGCCCAATCGATCAGCTCCTCGGCATTTCAAGCAGGGGCTCTGCAGCTGGCGGTCCTATCGGCAGCACTGGCATGGAGCGGAATCAGCGCCCATCTGCAAAGCCTGTCGCTGATGCGGGAAGCCGGTCTCTCCTGGCGTTACTTTATGGCAAAGCGATTCCTGCATTCGATACTCGCCTTTGTCATTACATTGGCCATATGGAAACCGGTCAGCACCCTTTCCGCGGGCATCGTGCCGGCATTCCGAACGGAACCGATCGATCATGCCGATACGGAGCAATTCTTCAATTTTTGGAGCGGACTGCCTTCTTTCCTGCAGGTTCAAGGCATGATCTGCTTGTTATTAATAGCGGCTTTCTGGCTGTGCTCCCGTCTTATCGGGCGTGATCCCCGCTGAATTTGCGTCGCAACGCCGCATCGACCTCGGGGCTGACCAAATCTGTAGTATCGCCGTTAAAATGCGCGATTTCCTTCACAAGACTGGAACTCAAGAACGAATATTTCGGATGCGTCATCATAAAGATGGTCTCTGCATCCGGATTCAGCTTATGGTTGGTGGATGCCAGCTGAAGTTCATATTCAAAGTCGGTCACGGTTCGGATCCCGCGTACGATGACCTGGGCGTTCTTCTGACGGATATAGTTCGCCAAAAGGTCGCGGAAGCTGTCGATTTCCACATTCGGCAGATGCGCGGTAGCCTGTCTCAGAAGGTCCTTACGCTCGTCCACCGTGAAGAGCGGGTTCTTGCTTAAATTATTGAGTACGGCCACGATCAGCAGATCAAACTGCTTCGAAGCACGTGTAATTATGTCCATGTGTCCCATGGTGACCGGATCAAAACTCCCCGGATATACGGCAACGCGGTATGTACTAGTATTCTCATTTGTCATCGTGTAATTCCTCCTCATCAAGCTCCGTCGCTTGATCTTGCGCTGTGTCATAACGGTATATCGATATGGCGGTTTCTCCGTATTTCGCGGTTCGGATACAATGAAAATCGCCAAATTCCTCAGCATAATTGTAACTTGATTCGTATTCCAATACCACCAAGGCTGAATCCTGCAGCAACCCTCGCTCGGCCATATCCAGCATCAGTTCATCGCCGTTCTTAAACCTGTACGGCGGGTCCAAGAAGACCAAATCGAAGCCATAGCCTCGCTTTTCAAGCGCTTTAAGCGCCCGTGCCGCATCGTTGCGGTATACCTCTGCGCTTTCCTCAAGCCGGGCCGCCTTCAAATTATCCTTGATCGTGCTGATGCTTTTCGGTTCCACATCAATAAAAACAGCACGATCCATCCCCCGGCTTAACGCCTCAATGCCAAGGCCTCCCGTGCCTGCGAACAGGTCAAGCGCGATTCCTCCCTCAAAGTAAGGGCCGATCATACTGAATATGGATTCTTTCACTTTATCCGTCGTCGGACGGGTGCTTGTACCCGGCACGCTTTTGAGCGGCCGGCCTTTTGCACTTCCGGATACTACTCTCACTGCTTCATTCACCCGTTTCATTATCTATAAATTAGATGCCCAGACAACGCCATGGACAGTGATTATCGTAACACAATCATCCCGTATATGAAAAATGAAACGTAACAGCTCCCAACTTTTTTTCAGAGCAAGGTATATTTCTGCACCAGCCGGGCATCCTTGAAATATCGACATCAATGAATGTCGTAGACAACCGCGGAGAAGACTTACGTTTCCCCATAAGCTCTTCGTCCGGTTTCTCCTCTCCCATGAGGGAGTCACTTCGGTGGCTCCCGAACAAAAGCCCTGTAATGTCAACATGTTGTTACGGGGCTTTTGTTCTTTTTTTTTATGTTCAGCCGCTCTACATTGAGCGGCTTTTTATATTTTTCAGACCCGCGGTCTGTTGGTCCAGCAATCCATATGCGTCATGAAGCATAACCAATCCCGCTCTGCGAACGTTCTTATTATATAAGAGCATAAGGGGAGGAATTCAAGATGGACCTGCTATTGTACGCAGGAATAGCTTGTCTCTTGGTGACAGGAATCCTATCGGGAGCGTTTACAACGGGGTACCAGCAGAGAGGCAACTTCTATGCCGATTCCAAGGACGACCGCGCATCCAGAAAAAAGTCGGCCAACTGGTTCTTTCTCGCGGGAATTGTATTTCTTGCAGCAGCCGGCATTGTATATCTTCTGTTCCGTTAACAAGGCACTTCCATTGATGAAGAGGGGTGATTCGATTATGAATGGTTTCATTAGCAATGAAACTAAGGAAATAGAACTCGCCAGAATGAAATATGCTCTGTTCATAATAATTTCAATCGTTACGTTCAGAAAATTCCCAAAAATCGAAATCGTGAAAAATGATGCATGCGCGGTTTTATTGCTCTTGAAGGGAACCGGCTTATCTTATATGTCGGGCCGGGACAAATTCATCGAATAATTGCAAGCTTCATCTGCAAAACGCCCCCATCCAGGAGCGTTTTTTTGTTCCTTTTTAATCAACGCTTCCCTAAATCTTGCAGGAATAACGCCTATTTTGTCGAAAACAATGAGGTTGTTTGAAAAATATTCCTATTTGTACAGTGAAGAGAGGTCATGTAAGTGAAAAGAACGTTGTATGTTCTCGTGTTATTCAGCATGCTGGCAGGGCTTGGTTTTGCAGGGACGACGCAAGACATCGCTTCTGCCGACGGGTCCGAGCTCCGGATCCAAGACATTGCCGGAAGAAACACCTATCTGATGAGCGACGGCTCCATGTGGTCCCTGATTGACGGGCGCCACGCCATTCGAACACCAGGCAACGTCGCAGCCATCAGCGGTTATGAGTACGGCGGCATCGGTATGACGCAGGAGGGCCGCTTAGTAGAGTGGGACATCGGCAAGGGGCCCCAGGTCGTTCCGGGAACAAGCGGCGTGAAGCAGATAGCCGGTTCCTACTGGCTGAAGTCGGACGGTACCGTATGGGCCGGCGATGAAAAAGCGAAGAACCTCAGCGGCATATTGCTGATCGCCAATGCGGATCAGGAATTCGCTGCATTATCCTCCAATGGAGAGCTGCTGCTCCAGGATAACTACAAAAAGGGGCAATTCAAAAAGCTCGGGATCGTGGAAAACACGGCAGCCGTCAAATCCATGACGGTACACAGCGGACGCGTTGCCCTGCTGCATGACAACGGCGACGTGGTCGTGTACGAGACGTCCAACTTCGACGATAACGGGCGGATCATACCGGTTACCGTGGCCCAGAATGCAGCTCATATCGTTTATGCATCGAGTGAGCCGACGGATCTTCTCATTGTGACGCTCCAGGACGGAACCGTATGGACTACCGGCGAGTATAAAGACCGCTGGAAACTCAAAGAGCAGATTACCGGACTTAGCGGGATCGTAAAAACATCCATCTATGGGGATGCAAAGGATTTGTCGGAAGGCTTTTATGCGCAGCGGGGTGATGGAAGCTGGGTACATCATAAGGAGGGACAGAACAAGAACATCGATGTACCGGTAGTCAAGAGTTTGTCCGTTGCCATATCCGATGCGACGCCTTATGTAGGAGAATCGCTGGAAGTGAGCATCCAGGAAACCTATACGAACGGGGCGAAAATCAAGGTACCGGTTAAAGACGCCGGCATCGATATCGAGAAGCCGTATTTGTTGAGTATGCAGAAAAATGGCACGCTGAAATCTGCCGGCGTTGGCAAAACGCAGATTACGGTAACCTCAGGCGGCCAGTCCAAATCGGTGACGGTATCGTCCAGCCTGCGCAACAATTTGAAATACGCGAAACAGGTCAACGGCAATGTCATGGTACCGGCTAAATCCGTCATTCAGGCACTGGGCGGCACCTATTCGGCTAAAAACGGAAGCGTGGAGGCGAACTTCGGCCAGACCCTGCTTTCGTTCAAAGCAGGCAGCAACCAGGCCAAGCTGAATGAAAGCACCATCCGGCTTAAAGCCGCACCCGTGAACGACAAGGGCGAGCTTCTCATTCCGGCCTCCGTGTTATCCGATGCTCTGGGAGCTAAAACCAGCTGGGATGCCAAGTGGAAGCAAGCTCAAATCTCCCTCGGCGCGGATGCGGCCATGACCGTCGTCTCCAGCGAAACGGCTGGATTGATCAAAAAAGCGATGCAGGGCAATTTGGTTAAGTATATCGGCCGAACGTATTGGGTGAACGAATTCGAAGATCTGGAACGCTTCTCTAAATTGACCGTTACCGACATATTGCCTGACGACAAGGGCGAATTCAACGTAATCTTCAAATCGGCATCGGGGAAAACGGTAAAAAGTTATCCTATGCGGTCTTCCGAAGTGACGCAGCTGTTTGCGGACCGTTCCTCGTTATTAACTTACGACCCCTATAAAAAATACAAATGGTCCGCCTCCGTCTGGAAGCAGATCAAAGCCGGACAGGTTTCCCTCGGCATGACGAAAGAGCAGGTACAGCTTTCATGGGGGAACCCGGCTGCCAAAGACATTACCTCCGGCGGCGGAAAAACCATTGAAACTTGGGGGTACTCCAATTTCAATATCGTATCTTTCGTAAACGGGAAAGCCATATTGATCATGATGTAGCATGAAGGGGACGTAATTTAATAAAACTCGTTATTCATAAACAAGACCGTCCTAAGAAGCAGCAATGCCTCTTCGGGACGGTCTTTCCTTGTGACTGCTCATGGTGCCCGGTATTCTCTTATTGATTCATTGGTTTTGTTCGCTCAAAAGATGGATTAGATAAATGCGCGAGTAATGATCACCAACAAGATGAACAATACCAAAATAGCACCTACAGAAGAGCCATATCCATAGCCGCCGCCGTAACCTTCTCCTACTCCGCTCACAACAATCCCTCCTTTTTTGAACATACCACATGTTATGTCGTTTCCGCTAAAATGAACTGGGCTGCCGCCTGTTCGCGATAAGAATAGTGAACCCGCCCAAATGCAAGCGCATCTGCGGGTATCAATACGCCGATTTCCATGATTCCCATATGTAAGAGGCGTGGTGGAACCGTCGTTCAACCACGCCTCACTATAATTACTGTATTTTCTGCAGCTGCGGAACCTGAACTTTCTCATTCCGTTCGTTGTCATGGTCTGAAAGCACGATTCGTCTGCGGCGATCGACCAAGCCTTCTTCTCCCAGCTCCCGGTATTTGCGCATCCACACTTTCAGCCGTCCGATGTCTGATATTTGTAAGGCGGATGCCACTTCTTTCTTCGTCATGCCTTCCAGCCGCATGGCGACTGCCTTTTTCTTAGTTTCGAAACTGTAATGATGGAATGTCTGTCCCTTTTTCGCCATGATTATCACCTCTTTACTACCTATATCGGTTATCAACTGGCTACTTTCAATACCTGCGACCTATTCCGACATGCGCATCCTTTTAAGGTCTATAGAACCGACCGCATTTCCCCCTAAATAAATCCATGATATGGTATAATTTGGGCTACGACATTACAAGGAAATAGAGGGATTTGTTTGTTTAAACTCATTATTTTCGGATTTTTGTTTTACATTTTCGGCAATCCGATAACGGCGATTCTGGTGCTGCTTCTTATCGTGTACGTGCTGGATCGCCGTTTTGTCGGGGTATTTCCCAGTGTGACGAAGCCGTTCAAGCGTGCAAGGGCTATATCCAAGCTGCGCAGACAGATTGCGGTCAGCCCCAGCGACGTATCCTCCCGGCACGAGCTTGCCCGATTGCTGCTGGAGCGCCGCAAGTATGAAGAGGCCCTAAAGCTCCTGGAAACCATGGAATCCAGTTTAGAGGATTCCGCCGAATTCTGGGACGATATCGGAAGCGCGCGTCTGCATACCGGCAGCATCGCTCAGGGAGAGGCTGATATCGTCCAGGCCCTTCAGATCAATCCGAGGGTCAAATATGGCCGGCCTTATCTTAGGCTTGCCGAGGCGTTTCGGGATTCGGATCGCGAGAAGGCGCTCCACTATTTAGAGCAGTTCCATGCCATTCACTCTTCCTCCAGCGAAGCCTTTTATTTGCTGGGGTATATGTATCAATCGCTGGGAAGAGCCCAAGATGCCAAGAAATCCTATCAGGAATCGATGGACGTGTATCGCTCCCTGCCCAAATACAAAAAACGGCAGGAACGCAAATGGGCGGTTCGAAGCTGGTTCAGGAACTTATTCTAAGTGTTAATAATGCTTAAACCAAAAGGACGTCCGTTAGAGGTCATGAGACCCGGGGACGCCCTTTTTTTCATGTGAATTTCCGTTTATTATGCAAGTGGCTTGTACCCAAGCCGGTTTAACTGCTCCGCGATCACCCGGTACCCTCGGCCATTCGGGTGTAAACCGTCCACCGACATCAGTTCCTTCTCTCGGCCAGAAAATTGTGCGTAAATATCCGCAACGCGAAAATAGCCGTCGCTCAACCCCATCAAGTGCCGATTGAACCGAATCACGTATTCCGTTGCCTCCGTCCAGGCCGGATATGGATTATACAGACCGATAGCGCGAATAAAATAAGGCTTGCTGGCCGGTGACTTTATTTTGCGGATATGTTTGACGATATTAGCCACATGGTTCTGGCATCGATACAAGGCGGTGTCCAGCACCTCCCGATTCGGTCGACCTCCCGTGGACTTCACCGCACGAATCAGGTCATTGCCGCCGATCGACATCGTGATAATCTGGGCCTGCTGCAAATGATAGCGATACGTTGGAAGCTGAACGACCCGATCGTATAATTCATCCGAGGTTAATCCATTGACCCCGAGATTCTCATGGGCCACGAATTGGCGAAGCTTCTCCTCCGCCATCCGACGGTATAACGGAACAAAACCGCTGCCAGGCATCGCCCCAAACCCAAAGGTCAAGGAATCGCCGACAGCGGTATAATGGTACACCAACATGTTCACCCCCTGCCCCGCTCGTTACGACATTATATGAGGAATGCCTCCTGTGCGAAACGGGTATATGAACTTGAATGGCAATTTTAATTCCACTCTAAAGACGCTACATGCATCCATAGGAATGGCTATTCTTCGGATTCCTCCACCTCATACATGCAGCGGAATCTTTCGACGCCCGGATATTTCTCTCCCAGGCTGTAAACCTCGAAACCGATACTGCGGTAGAAGTTCACGGCTTCTTCGTCCGTTTCCGCAATGACTCGTTCCGGTTTAGGCTGCACCTCGAGGAGCAGCTCCAAAATCAATCCGCGTCCGTATCCCTTCCCCCGATTCTCCGGCAGGACCGCTAAATGCCGGATGATAAGCTCGTCCTCCTTCACATCAAAACCGATGACTCCCAGAAGAAGTCCGTCCTCTTCGTAGCCGAACAACCGGCTGTCGCCGCCCTGATAAAATGCGACTGCCTCGTCCACCGCCTCCGGATCCGGGAAAACCGAGTAACTGAGCAGCTCCTTGATTTCGGGCTGCGACGCTTGCATCGTTATATCTTTAAGCATACCTATCTCCAATCTAAACTCATGTAGGACTACAGCATCTTCTCTGCGCTGATCCCCAGCTTGCGCAGCAGCATGGCCGCCTGCGCTCTTTCCTCTTCCGACAATCCGCTAAGCACCTTCACCATCAATTCCTGATGCTGAGGGAAGATGGCCTCGAAGAATTCCTTCCCCTCTGCGGTCAGCTCGGCATAGATCACGCGGCGGTCCTCAGCGGAAGCCCGGCGAACAAGCAGGTTTTTCTTCTGAAGCTTATCGACCACGTATGTAATGTTACCGCTGGAGATAAGCACCTTCTCCCCTATTTTTTGCAGCGGCTGCGGACCTTTGTGGTACAGCACGTCCAATACCCCAAATTCGGTGGAATTCAAACCATGGCTGTTGATGCTTCGATGCGAATGCGTCATCACTGCGTTATAAGCTCTGGCTAGGACTACCAGCAAATGCAGCGGGTAATCCTCGTGTTCTTGAATATCCGACATACTTCACCCTCCGAAAGATATCATGTATTTAAGGTTAATGAACGCCGGATCAACTGTCAAATGTATTCTTGGCCTGCATGCTCGCGGAATGCAGTATCCGTACCGAACCGTCCCGGCAGCCGATAATCGCTTGATCGGCCATGCCGATGAACAGACCATGTTCAACCACGCCGGGTACAGTGCCTAAACGGGAGCTCAATTCCTCCGGCATCAAGATTTCCTGAAACCGGCAATCAGCAATATAATTCCCGTTATCCGTTACATACAACCCTTCATCCGGCTGACGGCGCAATTGGACCGAACAACCAAGCTGTGCCAGGGACCGAATTGTCCATTCATAGGCAAAAGGGACAATCTCAACCGGCAGCGGAAAAGCGCCCAGTTGAGCAACCGCTTTTGCCTCATCCGCCACAATCACGAGCCGTTCGCTGTGATAAGCCGTGATCTTCTCGCGAAGTAGGGCTCCGCCTCCTCCCTTGATTAACCGCAGCTGATCATCCAGCTCGTCAGCTCCGTCGATCGTCAAATCCAAGCGATCGATCTGGTGTACGGGCGTCAGGGATATGCCTTGTTCCATCGCCAGCTTCTCCGAAGCGTCCGATGTAGCCACGGCCTGGATCGAGAGTCCGGACCTGACCATCTCTCCGATTTTGAGAATGGCGTAATAGGCGGTAGAGCCTGTGCCCAGACCGATCTTCATCCCGTCCTGAACATACTTGGCGGCATGCTCAGCCGCTATTTTCTTCATATTAATTTCACTCGTCATAGGACCCGCTCCTTCGTCTTAAGCTGAATCAAATGTTATAATATGGGGTACAGCGATCATTTTCATGCCAAAGGAAAGGATTATGCCATGCGAACAGAGAACCAGATCAAATCCAAAATCAATGAACTTTCGATGCAAAAGAAAAAACTGCAAACCCGGCTGGCTTCTCTCGAAGAGGACAGCCCTGAGCGCGCTTCCCTTCTCAATCAGGATGCCCGTCTTGACGACATGATTACCATGCTGGAATGGGTGCTGTTTGAACCAAGCGGTTCCTATCATATGTAATAAACGGCGAATAAACGGCAGGGGCGCACATTTGCGCCCCTGCTTTTTATTAAGATTATAGAATACACCATGTTACAGCCAGAGCTGAACAATTCTATAACCACAAGGTTTTTTCTTAAGATCTCAGAAAGTATAAACTTCGAAGCATGGGCCTTCCTGATATAGCAAGAAAAACGTCCTATACATGCGGTCTGTCTTCTCAGAATGTGCTTCGATAGAGGTTTTTCTTAAGATCTCAGAAAGTATAAACTTCGAAGCAGGGGCCTTCCTGATATCGCAAGAAAAACGTCCTATACATGCGGTCTGTCTTCTCAGAATGTGCGTCGATAGAGGTTTTTCTTATACTTGCGCCTCCTTCTCCTGCGTGAACCGCTCCAGCCAACGGACATAGAGCTCTTCATTCTCGGGAGAAAAGCAAACGAAATCAACCCGCTCCAGCCGGTTATCCGGCAGATCTTCCTCAAGCAGCTTCGTCACCGCCTTTAACGCCACGTCACATGCCGGAGCTTTAGGATACTCATAGATACCCGTGCTTATATTAGGAAAGGCGATGCTTTTGGCACCGACCTCGATTGCAAGCAGGAGACTGTTGCGGTAGCATTCCGCCAGCGTATGCTCCTCGCGCCTTCCGCCGCCCTCCCAGATCGGGCCGACGGTATGAATGATATGCTGGGCAGGCAGCCGGCCTGCTCCTGTAATCACGGCGTTGCCTGGCGGGCAGCCGCCTTGCTGCTTGCGAATTTCCATGCACTGCTCCATGATCTCCGGCCCTCCGGCGCTATGAATCGCGCCATCCACGCCTTTTCCGCCCAGCAGTCCCGAATTTGCAGCATTGACGATAATGTCGCCCGTCCATGTCGTTATATCGCCTATAAAGACGGAGACCGATGTCCTTCCGATTTTAAATGTTTTCATTTCGGAAAATCTCCTTTCGGTCTTTTATTTCTCTATTACCCCGCAAGAGGGTGGATTGACCCGGTTCGACCTATTCTGTCCTCGCCTTTTTTTTCGCGGCTGCAGACAGACGGTCGGTTAAGCTCTTCTCCTCCGGTCCCTGCAGCGCTTCCTCCACGGTCCGATAAAACATCAGCGTGCCGGTGTCCCTGGCCTTGGTCAGATGATGAAGAAACACGTTGCCGGCTTGCTCCAGCTTCAAGTCTTCGGATTCATTTTTGACCCGGCAAAGATATACCTTCATCATGCCTTGCGGATCGCGAAATTCCATGACGCCGATCGGACTCAGCGTCCTTTTGTCCTCCTCGGTGAATTGAGGCGTCATATAAACGGTATATTCCGAAGCAGGCGGAGGAATGTATGCTTCCCGCTTTTTATCCGCAATTAATTTGGAATTCATAAACGCGATGTAACCCGCTGCCGCGAACAATAGGATGCAGGCAGCGATTGCGATATTCTGCATGAATGTCTCTCCTTGTACATAATCAGTCCATGAGGCATTAACCTAAAAATCTTCAGTTATATAAACACCCGCAATACGGCAATAGCCAGTAAATGCAGCGGATAAAATGAACGCCATACCCAGCGGCTCACACGGACGGACTCCAGTTTTCTCCATACATGAGGGCCATAAGCTATCACGGCCGTCGGGATCACGCTCCACATCTGCAGCTCCCAATCATTAAGGAACCAGAACAGCAGGTTCAATAACATATGAAGCGGAACGAGCCAGCCGGCCTGAGCATATCGGAAAATCAAGATCAACAGCAAGCCGTAGGCTCCGTAATCAAACGGAAACTCACTCATCAACGCACAGGCTGCAACAACCACCATCCATGATAGCAGCCGGGAATCCGATCGTTCCAGCACATAAAGAACCAAGGCACCGGCCAACAAGGTTACGACCACGTTCAGCCCTTCGGGATCCAGCGCAAGCTGGTACGGAATTTGGGAGACCGCTGCAATAACGGCCAGCCGTGCGATATACTTGGGTCTCGATGAAGTGTAGCGGTGTCCCTGCACGAGAGCGTAAACATAGATTGGAAATGCGATGCGGCCGATGATTCTCCACATCTCCTGATGCGGAAAAAACACAAGCCCGATATGATCAATCAGCATCGTCAGCATGGCGATCCACTGCATGATAACCCCCTCCTCGCACGGTAAGATGAACATTCGTTATGTATGTGGAATCGATATATCTATTATGGGTTGCAAACAGGGGACTTGCAAGCGGCGAAAAGATGAAGAATTCGGTATCCGGCATCCCTGTCCGATATCCTATATAATAAGAACAAAAGCAGCTTGAGGACGAAGGAAGCGCTGGTTTGAATCCTAGTATCAACATCTGCTCAGATGGAGGTGACTGCCCGATGGAAAAGAAAAAAAACAACATGGCCTTAGGCATATGCATGGGGATCGGTGTGGGCATAGCGATTGGAGTGGCCATGAATAATATTGCTATAGGCATAGCAATCGGTGTTGCCATCGGCATATCGTTCGGCTCCTCCATGACAAACAAGAACAAAAAGCCGCCCCAAGAATAAACGAAAACGCCAAAGAACAAAGAATAGACCACCCGGCTAGAATCGGGTGGTCTATTCGGGTTCCGTAAAACTTACCTCATGACTGCAAGAATGGACCGGATGTTTCCGTTACGGACTTCATGGGCCCACTTGCCCGTAAGGAGGAGGCCGTCAACCTCGAACGTGTCTCCTCCCGCCGTCGTCAAGGTGAATCGCTGAATCGCAACACCGTCCTGCCCGAACGTATTTGCCGCGCGCTCGCTGCGATACGTTACCTTGACGGAACCGAGGAAGGTGAACGACACCTCCTGCCGCTCGTCAAACAGCCAAGACGGAAGCACCGGGTTCAGATGAAGCTGAAGCTGGTTGCCCTCATAACGGAATACCCTTTTCCCGGCCATCATCATAATCCACATGCTTAAGAATTCGGCCGTCGATCCGCTCAGCCTTGCCACAAAACCGCGCCCATGTACATGGGGATCCGGATTGACGCTGCTGGCGATGAACGATGAATTTTCCAGGGTGCTGCGTCCATAAACGGCCGGGTCCAGAAATGGGATAAGCGATGTTTTGATTTCCGAGAAAAACTCGTCGTACAGTCCTGCTTTTAATAAGGAAAGCAAGTATTTATAGGTCATATGCAAAAATACGGATTCCCGCTCCAGCCAGCCGGCCGTGAATGCGCGGATGCGTCCGATTTCATCGCCTTCCCCTTCCAGGCTGACGGACGTCTTATACATCCCCAGCGCGGCATCATATAAATCGGATGCCTTGATCCGATCATACATCGCTCTCGCCTGGCCTTCATTGGCGAGCTTCATTCCCCGGGCCGGGGCTTCGAGAAAATGCGGAAGCGCATATGCTTTGAATTCCAGCACTTTAGCGGCAGGCAAGCCATAGCGGGTGATGACCGGGCTGCCCTCCGCATCCCGGATTTCTTCGAATCGCTCCGCTTCAAAGCGGAAGTACGTTGGAACGATTCCTCCTCCCAGCTGCTCAGCACGCTGAATCCCTTCTTCAATCTTGTCCAGGAAAGCCGCGCATATCCTCTTTACGTGTTTCACTGGAATCTCAACTTCCAGGCCGCTGATGCCGTATCGGACGGATGCCCGATAGGACTCGCGCTGCCCAGCTACCCGATCCCAATATCGGAAGGAGTCCAGTGCACCGGTTTGATATTGCTGTACGGCATCATATACGCCCTCTAAATAAGAGGCGATTTCCTCCGGCACCATCACCGTATGATGACCGAACCGCTCGGCAGCCTCCACGATGAATGCCACCAAACGCTTCAATTCCATCGTTTCGCTCATCCCGGAGCCGAACAGACCCGGCAATCCGTTCATCGCGTCATTCCAGCCCGGCTTGTTTGCCTCCATCTCAACACCCATCCCGTAAGGATCGAGCGTTGCCATTTTATTGAGGGATAACGAGATCATTTTGACAAATAGATTCGTACGGTAAATGTCGCCTTGTCCGCCATTCACCCGCAGCCATTCCGCCGCGTTCCGCTTTCTGCCGAGCTTATTCAGCTTCTCCTCGTCCTCCAGCAGCGCGCCGAACTGGCGAACCTTGCCCCGGCTGATCACAACCTTCTCGCTCCGTGGGAGCACATATACCGGGCTGTCAAAGAATGTATAGGCATTCTCGCCAAACAGCAGCTCTTCATATCGGTCGGGATAAATATCCAGGAAACCATCAACCAAATCCATGTTATAGGTCCAGTGGTCCGACCAGAAGCCTTCGCCGAACGAAGCCGCAAAATGCTGTTCGGATATCGTCAGCAATCCCGATAAGAACCGTTCCTCGTCGATCGCCAGCCGAATGCCTTGATCCGTTATCGCGTTAATGATTTTGCCCGGGGTGAAATCCCCGGCGCATGCCTTCGCGAGCTTATCATAATCCTCCTGAGCCGCGGAGGCGCGCAGCAGCTTCTCCAGTTCCCCCTCCATGCCTTGGGCTACTCGAAATTTCGTGCCTTCTACGCTAAGGGGATTATAACCGTCCGCTTGAATGAGGCTGAAGAACATCCGGATGTTGAACGTGCCCACCTTGGGGTTGAAAAACACATCATTTCGGCGGTTCTGGTTCATGTCCCGGAAATTGCCGTTACCTTGTGAATAATACTCCGGCGCCAGCGAGAAAAAGTTATAGTCCCGCTCCGGATCCCCGTGCTTGCGGGAATAGAGGTGGACGACCGCTCCTTCCTTCCCGTTATCGAATATGAACGGATAACCGCCCCGGAGGAAATTGTCCAGATAGGACTGCCGGCTGTATTCATCAAATACAGGCAACCCCGTTTTGGTGGCCACATCATCGGTTAATTCCCGGGTCAATGCCGATGCCTCCTTCCGCTTATCGAGGATATAGGCAGGCGAACACAAATCTTTCGAGCGTTTGTTGATTTTGCCGATATCGTTCACATGACCAACCAGCGTATACACGGTTGCCGTCTCCCCAGGCTCAAGCCGCGCCGATAATCCGCTGAAGCCGCATGGCACTTTGTTCACAGGATACGGCGTGGCTTGCGCCAAGGATTCGATCGAACCCGCGGCAAATCGATCGGGGTGGATCAATGAAGTGTTTCCGCCGAATATCAGCTCAAAATCTACGATCGGTTTGATCAAGTTCCCGTGCTGATCAAACGACAGATAGAAATGGCCGTTCGTAACTTCGGTAACCTCCGCCTCATCATGCGTACTGGAGCGAACCTTATAGAACGGTATGCCCCGGTCCAGATTCTTCACTTCCATCCAGCTTCGCAGCAGATTGCCGACCTCCTTGTACCCGCTGTTCTCGACGCCGTAAGGCAGAATTTCCGGCATACCGTCCAACAGTTCAAGCGATTCCGTCCGGGCTCCGATATTCGTCACGCTGACCTGGCGGACAAGCGCGGCGAAATCTTCACCGGGCAGTTGGAAATACGAGACCGATGTTCGAAGCCCTTTATCTGCATGCTCCTCCTCGATGACCAGCTCATTCTGACGAATCAGCATCGTTCTCCGTGCCTTCGTGTCCGGCTGAAAGGATTGGAACGGCTCATATACGGCCGGCGTCCCGGCCATCTTGATAAACGTGCGGAAGCCGGTGGCGGATACGTTCTTATACGAGATATTGGCCGGCGAGAATTCCATGATCGGCGAATTCTTGTCGCGTATGCCGAAACTGCTTATCCCTTGGCCCCGATTGACGTAAAAGGTCCACATCGGTATCCCCTTCAATCCGGCAATCCCCGGCAGGAAGCTGGAAAACGGCTTGGCGAGATCATACTGCTCGATAACAAAGGCATCCTTCTCAAAACGATAATTGGACATGTTCAAATCCTCCTTTAAATGAGTGCATCATTCGCTGAAATCAAGAAGCCACCCATTTCGAAACCGGTTTCGAAATGGGTTAAAAATGAACCCTGCTCTTTAGGTTCACCTTAGGTGACCGGGCGGCAGGACTCCCGGATCATTAATTCGACTGGCAGCATAACCGACTTTACGGCGGTATCCCGCTCTTCGATTGAAGAAAGAAGGATCTCCGCGGCAACCTTGCCAAGCTGCTCCGTATCCTGGCGGACCGTCGTTAATGCAGGGGTAATGTAGCGGGACATTTCAATATCGTCAAAGCCGATGACCGACACGTCCTCCGGCACGCTAAGGCCATGGTCCAGCACGGCTCGAATCGCTCCAAGCGCGAGCAAATCCCCAGCGGCGTAAACGGCTGTCGGCCGATCCTCGAGTGCAAGCAGCCTCTTCATGGCTTCGTATCCGCTCTCGGTGGAGTAAAAATCGCTGCCGGTTATGTACTCTTCCCTTAGGTTCAGATCCAGCTCACGCAGCGCTTGTACATAGCCATGTTGGCGCTGCTCGCCTGCAAACGTATTCAATCCGCCCGAAATATGGGCAATGCTGCGATGTCCAAGCGAGTGCAAATACCGGATTGCCAGCATGCTGCCTCCGATATTGTCGGAGTAAACCGAATGCACATGCTCCGGTGACGAATCCAGAATGACGCACGGAATGCCGCTATCCAGCAGCTCCTGGAAATCGGGATCATCATTGCTCGACAGGATGACCACAACGCCGTCGACGCCCCTGATTTTGCAATGCTCCACATAACTGCTTCTTCGGCCGCCGACATCCTTGGAAATGAACATCAGATCATACCCTTTGGATACGGAGATTTTCTTAAAGCTTTCGATGACGGCTCCAAAATAGGGATGCCGAATTCCGGCTCCCGTGGCTTCAACAAAAAGAATGCCGATCGTCCAGGATCGCTTGGTCGTAAGTGACCTGGCATTTGCGTTTGGAAGATACCCCATTTCCTTAGCGGTTTCCAGGATTTTGACCCTCGTCTTTTCCCGGACGTCCGGATAATTGTTGAAGACTTTGGATACTGTCGTAGGCGAATAGCCTGTTTTCTTCGCAATATCGTAAATCGTTGTCAACCTTGGAATCAGCTCCTGCCCTTCGCCGACATAATCTAAGACCATCTCTCTGGTATTAAATTCTACCTGTGCCGGCAGGCACTCGTCAATGTTATTCCGCACATCCGGGCAGGAGCTGAAACTCCCGGTTATCCAAATGACAACGGCTAGGATAAGCTGGCGGAGGCGTTCTGCGCTTTAGCGGAATTATCCGTTTCCTGATGACGAATCATCAGCATGCAGATCAGCGCAAGCAGCATGCTGCCGGCGGCGCAATAAAACAGGATCGAATATCCCATACCGTCAATAAGCTTGCCCAGCAGAGGCGGCGACGATATTGCCGCCAGCGAAGATACCAAATAGTACATTCCTGTCCGCGTCCCGATGCTGTCCTCCGTTCCGGTCGATACGATGAAAGGGTAAGAATTGATATTGATGCAAGCCCAAAACAATCCGCCAACGGTCAGCAGTACGCGAAGCAGCAGCAGCGATTCTACCCATGGGACGAGCGCAAAGACAATCAGCAGCCCGCTGACGCCGATCAGGATCAGCCGTTTCTTCCCGAATTTACCGCCAAGCCATCCGCTGGGAATCGCAAACAGAACGAAGGCGAGCGAAAAAAACGTCAAGGAAAAGGACGCCTGCGATTCCGTCAGCCCCATCTCATTCTTCCCGTACAGGGTAAACAGCGTCTCAACCCCTTGGTACGCCACGAACCAGAAGAATATGGCAGCCAGCAGCAGCACCGTCGTTCGATTGATTTGGCTTTTAAAGGAAATTTTGGCTCTGGCGGCCGTCTGGGCTTGATAGCCCGGAGCGTCGCGTTTCTCTTGGATGAACGTCTTTAGAATGAATAAAGAGACAAGCGTTACGCCGGCAGCTGCAATGAAAGGCAGCGACGCATGGGCACTGTACAGCACCGAGCCCACGCCGAATGCCAATATGGACCCCAAGCCGCCCATAAAGTTAATGATGCCGTTGGCTCTGGTGCGTCGCTTCTCTTCCGTTATATCCGGCATCAATGAAACGGTTGGCGAACGATACAGGCTCATGGCCAGGTTCATGAGGACCATGAACAGTAACAACGTCGCCATTCCGTTATGAAACGGAATCATGGCCGTAAACAAAGCGCCTAGCGGCATTCCGATAAGCAGGTAAGGCATTCTTCTGCCGTACCGGGTATGGGTACGGTCGCTTCGGCTTCCAATCCATGGCTGCAAGAACAAGGCAAAGTAATTGTCGATCGTCATAAAAAAACCGATCCATGCGACACTGGATATGTAATCCTCCAGAAAGTAGGGCACAAACGCATTGTACAGCGCCCAGGTAATGCTAATGCTGAAAAAGCCGAAGCCCAGCAGCCATGTTTTCCTCACAAAGTCACGCTCCCTTGGTTTGCAGCAGTCCGTTCAGCACATCCGGATAATCCGTAATGATGCCCGCAACGCCCGCATCCATCAACTCTTTCATCCGTCCCTCGTCATTCACGGTCCACGGATGATAGACGACGCCATGCTGCTTCGCTTCCGTTACCCACTCCGGCAGAACCGCCCGATGGTATGCGTGCAGGGCATCCGCTTTAGCCAATTTGGCGTATTCCCACGGTTGGTACAGCCCTTCGCCATACAGCAGCCCGGTACGAATTTCTGGATCAATATGTTTGCATTCCACCAGGGAATAATGATTGAAGCTCGAAATGACGATTTGCTCCGCCATATTGTAATGCCTTACAGCCTCAATCACGCGCTTTTCCAGCTCTGGATATTGGATCGTTCCGTTCTTCAGCTCGATATTAACAATCGTGCCGCGGTTTTGGGTTAATTCCAGCAGTTCTTCCAGCAGCGGAATCCGTTCGCCTTGGAAATCGGCACCAAACCATGAGCCTGCGTCCAGCTTGGCCAGCTCATCGTATGTATAATCCTTGACAAGCCCCTCGGCCCCGGTCGTGCGGGCGACACTCTCGTCATGGATCAATACCAGCTTTCCGTCCTTCGTCATTTGGACGTCGGTTTCGATCCCGGTAGCTCCCTGCTCCAAGCCCTTGGAAAAGGCAGCCATCGTATTCTCTGGGCATATGGCCGATGACCCGCGGTGTGCGAAATTGATCAATTGTGACATTTGTACTTCCTCCTGAGTGATTAGGTTTTTGTTTTGTACTATAAATATAGCTCGCAAATGTTAGAGCTATGTTATCATTCCATTTTTCATATTCCACATCGGTTGATGAAACCCTGTCATGTCCTCATTAATTTTTCAAATGGTTTGACCGTTTTGCATGTTAGGCATATAATTGTTTAGACAAGTATTTTTGAAAGCTTGAAATGAAAGGTGTGACTTTTTCTTGAAAATACCTAAACGCAACCCTTCCATCGGTTTTCATCTGGGTTACACCTATCGGCGCGCATCCCAATTGTTTGCTAATGCCCTGAAGCCCTATGACATCACCCCCGAGCAATGGCTGGTTCTGTACCACATCGGCGAGCACGAGGGGCTGAATCAGAAGGAAGTTGCCGCCAAAGCGGACAAAGACCAGCCCACGACAACCCGTATTCTGGACCTGCTCGAGAAAAAAGGATACACTCGCAAATCCGTATCGGTTAACGACCGGAGAGCTTTTCAGCTCTTTTTGACAGATACAGGAAAGGAACTGATTGAAGCGACCACAGCCATCGAAAGTCAATGCGGAAGCCAATTAATCGAGGGCATTGACGAGAAGCAATTGGAGATGTTCTGGGACACACTCTCACGCATCAATGCCAACATACACAACTTACACAACAACAGGAGAGATGTTCCACATGAATGATATCAACACGAAACAACCGCTATGGACCAAAGAATTCATCACGTTGATGGTCAGCAACCTTTTTCTGTTCCTGACCCTGCAGATGATGCTGACCACGCTGCCCGCATACGCCAAAGATGCGTTCACGGCAAGCCCCCTGCAGGTGAGCCTCATCACCAGCCTGTTCGCCTTCAGTGCGATCGCGTCCCGCTTCGTATCAAGCAAAGCGCTCGAAAAAGGAAAGCTCAGGCTGCTGCTGTACGTCGGGCTGCTGATTTCCCTGGCAGCCACGCTCGGTTATTACTGGGCGAGCGGCATAGCCTTCCTGCTGCTGATGCGCATCTTGTTCGGCATCGGCTTTGGCATGACAAGCACCTCGTTTCCAACCATGGCATCGGACGTCATTCCAATCAAACGCTTGGGCGAAGGCATGGGGTATTTCGGGCTATCCACTACGCTTGCCATGTCGATCGGTCCCATGATCGGCTTGACGCTGCTGCAAAGCGGCGGTTTCACTCCGCTCGTATTCATCACGGTCATCATCAACCTTCTGATCTTCCCTCTCGCCTACCTCCTGACATCAAGAGCGGCTAAACGGAACGCGGAGCGCCCTGCAGCGGTTCAACCCCGAGTTGAGAATAAACCGAAGGGCTCCTTTAACAAAAAACTGATCCTCCCCAGCACCCTCAACTTTTTGATGTCGATTACGTACGGCGGGCTGCTGAGCTTCATGGCATTGTTCGGAGCGGAGGCTCACCTCCGGAATCCCCAGTATTTTTTCTTGTTCAACGCCATCGCCATCATTCTCGTACGGCCGTTCTCCGGCAGAATTTATGACCGGTATGGACATAAGGCGCTTGTTATACCCGCTGCGATTCTGATGGTATCCGGCTTGCTCCTGCTTACCTTCGCCACATCGACGGGATCCATGCTGTTATCGGCGCTGTGCTACGGCATAGGCTTTGGGGCGATGCAGCCGTCCATCCAGACCTGGATGATCCAGGAGGTTCATCCGCTGCAGCGCGGCATGGCCAACGGCATGTTCTTTAACTCCCTGGATTTCGGCGTGGCCATCGGCTCGATCGCGCTCGGCGCCATCGCCAAATCCACTTCCTATGCCATTATGTACCGATACTCGGCAATTGCACTCGTGCTGTTGATCCTGATTTATATCATCATGCAGGCAGCCGGCAAGTCGCGTTCCAAATCAACCATGGCAGTCGAGGACACCGAGGCTACCGTGGCAGGTTAACGAACAAAGCGATAACGTAAAGGCTTCGTCAGCCGGGATGCGCGAAAGCCGGGATGATGCTTAGCCACAAGGAATGGGATCGGCCAGCCAAACTGACCCGGCATATGAGAAAAGGTCTTGTCCATTATTTATGGACAAGACCTTTCTTTTTCAATCCTTGCGGTTTCTTGAAATCGACCCGGTATGAATTCCCTCCGGAATCGTCTTCTTTTGCCTCCGGCTTCACCGCGAATAACGTAAGGAGACCGCCTACAGCCGCAACAGCTGCCAGCGTGCCAAACATCACCCAATGGTTCGCGCCCAGCAGGAGAGAAACGACCGGCGGCCCCAGCGATACCCCGATAAAACGCATGCTGCTGTAAAGCGAGGTGATGGTGCCGCGCTGCTCCTTCTCCACGCCTTCCGTCAGCAGCGTATCCATGCACGGCAGCACCATGCCGATCCCGATCCCGCCAAGCGTCATCATTCCGACGACAAAATAGATCTGTTCGCTAAAGCCGGTGACAATCAGGGAAGCCGTCAAAATAACCATGCCGGCGAAACCGGTCCACTTCTTTGCCGCTTTGTTTTTGCCCGTAAATTTACCGGCTAAATAAGAAGATAGGCATAATAAAGCCAGTGGAATTGCAAGCACCAATCCTTTTACTACGCCATGTAATTTGTAAGTGCTTTCCAGCGTCTCCGACAAATAAAAAAGAACGCCGAATACGCCAAACATTGCGATGCCGCCGATGGCGAATATCGCATACAGCCATCTTCCCTTCTCATGCAAAACCCCCTTGGTTTTTTTCAAAAACTCACGCAGGGATTGTTTATCATTGTTATTCGACTTTGGCGTCTTCACCAGAAAAATGACCAGCACGAGTGAGATCAGGCAAAGAACCGGAATCGATATAAAGGGCAAGAACCAGATGAAGCTTCCCAGCAGCGCACCCAATATCGGACTGACAACCTTACCAAACGTGTTGGAGGTTTCAATGATTCCCAGGCTTTTGCTAACCTCTTCTTCCTCCTTGAACATGTCACCGACAAGCGGGATGACGATCGGGAAGGCCCCCGCTGCGCCGATTCCCTGTAGAAAACGGCCGGCTAATATGACATAATACGCCCCTGTCCCGCTTAGCAGCCAGGCAGCTACCGCGGACACGGCTCCGCCTAACGCCGCAATAATCAAACTCGGGATGATGATCTTCTTTCTTCCATACCGATCCGACAAGTACCCGGCGATCGGAATCAGCAAGATGGCTACAACAGCATACACCGTTATCAGCATACTCACATTGAAGGAGCTGATCCCCAAAACTTTGGAAATTTGCGGCAAAATGGGAATCAGCATGGAATTGCCTAACGTCATGATGAGTGGTATGGATGCTAGGGCAACCAGATCCCATTTCTTGTTTTCCATGAGAGAAGACCACCTTTGCGTTATCTGTCATCCATATTGTAGGTTCTTTCGCCCAGAATATGCATGACGGCAAGGTGGCCGTTTTTTCCCATATGCAATTTTTCCTTAATTATACTTTAAATCCGGACATCAACTGACGAAGCTTGCCAGACATCACGTTAAGATCTTCAACGGAATTTGTGATTTCTTCCATGGAGGCCAGCTGCTCTTCCGTTGCGGCACTGACGCTTTGCGTACCGCCTGCCGTCGTCTCCGTGACCTCCTGGATTCGACGGATCGCGTGAACGAGCTCCCCAGCTCCCGAATTCATCTGTTCGGTTGCAGCAGTGACGCTTTGAATCTGGCCGTTCAATTCGCCGACCGACTGCTCGATTTCCTTAAAGGCTCGCTCGGCTCCTTGCGCCACGTTCATGCCTTCGGTTACTTCGCGGGTTCCCTGTTCCATCACGCCGGCCAGATTTACGATGTCTTGCTGCAACTCGTGAACGAACTGTCTGATTTCGACGGAGGAGTTCGATGCCTGGTCAGCCAAATTCCGGACCTCTGCGGCGACGACCGCAAAACCTCTGCCATGCTCGCCAGCCCGAGCGGCCTCAATGGAGGCATTCAAGGCAAGCAGTGAGGTCTGCTCCGCAATTTCGATGATGATCTGTCCCATCGCCCCGATGTTGGAGGCCTTCTCTCCGAGCGCACGCACGGATTGCGCAGATTGGTCCACGCTGGTACGGATGCCTTCCATCTGGGTTAGCGTATGTACAAGGGCCTGTTCCCCTTCAGCCGCAAGTTTGTTCGCCGCTGCCGCCAGTCCGGAAACGTCTTGGGCTGCAAGCGCGATATGCTTCATGCCTTCCGCCATATCCGTAACGGTCGCCGTCGTTTCCTCCGTATCCTGCAGCTGGTTCTCTACCCCGGCAGCCAGCTCTTCCATAATCCCGGACGTTTGGTGGGAAGCCTGACGGATTTCCTCTGTCGTCGAATGCAGCGTCGAAGCAGCGATCCCCACTTTACCTGCAGTATCCTGCACTTGGACGACCAGCTCCCTGAAGCCATCGACCAATTTATTATAAGCATCGGCTACATCCCTGATTTCATCCTTCGTTGTGATGTGTAATCGGGTAACCAGATCTCCCCCGCCTTCGGCAATCTTCAGAAGCTGACTGCTCATCTGGTTCAACGGACGGATCGAGCGGGTCAGGAGATAGCCCTGTGTGGCAAAATAAACGACAGCTGCCACTCCGATCAGCATGATGATCAAATTCTGAAACCGGCTGCTGGCCGCAATCTGATCAGCCTGTTTCGCCAGGGTTTCATTTTTATGTACCGTAAACTGCGCGATCAGCTCGCTAAATGACTTGCGCACTTCCCGCTCCTTGTTAAAGGCAGCTTCGTATACCCGGAACGGGACCGCCTTGTAAAAACCGGTGTCATACCCCAATTTGTTCAATACCTCGGCTATGGCCTCGGAGTATACGACATAACCGGCTTCAATCTCGTTAAATACCTTCTGGTCTTCTTCAGCCGTCATTAAGCCTTTGGTTTCGGCCATGAGTTTGACGACGGACTCCTGTTTCGATTTCAATGAATCTGCAAAGGTCGAATCCCCGGTCAATAAGTAGCCCCGCTCATCATTGGAAACGCCCGTCAATAGGGTCTCCAATTGCGTCAGGTTATAAATGACCTTCTGGTCCTCTTCAATAATCTTGCTGAACCTCTTCTCCGTCATATTCGAAGTGATAAACGCAATGATTACGATAACCGCCGTAACCGTCGCAAGTATCGTAGACGAAAGAATTAATTTTGTTTTTATCTTCATCCGCAAGCACCCGACCTTTGATATAAGTAATATACCCCCATTCCTTTTTTCGTCAAATTTCTGTCAAGAGTGAATAGGCAGGATTACCGTGAAATCGCTTAACTCGAAAATAATTGAAAAAAATTTATTAATCACCGGTCAAATGTTGATAAATTTTGGATAACTCCCTCCTTATGGTATAACAAATGCCACAAATTTCTTATAATACCTCATTCCATATTTTACCTCCGTTATGAAAACGGGTTTGATTTTCATATAGACATCATGCAAAAAGAGGCCGGCCTGGGACGGGCTCAGGCAGACCTCCTCTTTCCTTTAAGCTTGACCGGAGATAAAGTGACTCTTCTCCCCGATATGATAGACATGCAGTTTATGCATGGCTCGCGTACATGCCGTGTAGAACAGCTTACGATCGCTTTCCCGGTGGTACACGTCCTCGGCGCCGTTATAGATAATCACCGCGTCAAACTCCACGCCTTTGGCTAAGTAGGCGGGAACCACCAGCGTTCCCTTTTCAAAGGCCGGCGTGGTTTTGGTGATTAAGCGGGCGGAGATATCCGCCGACAGCTGCTGATGTACGCGCCTGCTCTCCTCTTCTGTCCGGCAGATCACCGCAACGTACTGGAATCCCTGCTCATGAAGCTCACGGATATCGGATACGATCGCGCCATGCAGTTCTTCTTCATCGTTCACCCGAACGACTCGAGGGGCTTCGCCTTGCCGGTTGAAAGGAACGATCCGCTCCCCGCCAGGTATCATTTGTCGCGTGAAGTTAACGATTTCATACGTCGACCGGTAGCTTTGGGTCAGATTAATGACCTCCGTATCTTCTTTGCCATACAGACTCACCAGATTCTCCAAGCTTCCGAGTGCCTCTCCATGAGCATAAATGGCTTGATTGAGGTCCCCCAGCACCGTCATTTTGGCCCGCGGGAACAAACGCTTCAGGAACTCCAGCTGAAATGCGGAATAATCCTGAACTTCATCGACGATGACATGGCGTATCGACGTATTCGTACGGAACCCTTGCAGCAGTTCCTTCAGATAGAGAAACGGCGTGGCGTCTTCGTATAGCAATGCTTTGTCGTCCAGGGACGCAACGGTAAGATTGCATATTTCATCCCAATGTTCCGGCAGCATCTCCAAATTTCCCGCCGCCCGGCGGAATAATGATTCGTCCGTGTACAATTTTCGGTACATGCCCTTAACGTCCACATACCGGAACCTCTTGATCCAGCGCCGAAGCGGCTTGAGCCGGCTGCTGACCACCATTTTCGCAAGGACGTCTTTTTCCTTATCGAAATCGTCAAACGTGTCTGCCTTCCGGTTTTGCTTGCGTCTCATCGTTTGAAAGGCCCGTTGGTAATCTTCCGTATCCAGCAGCTGGATTTGCTCCTCTACCCACGGGGCATCTTTCTCGCTCTGGGCAAACTCCGACAGGCGCTTAAGCATCCATTCCTTCATCAGATCAATGCGGCCAGCGAGCTTAACCGCCGAATCATATCCATAGAACTGCGATGCCATCTCCTCCGAGCTGACAATCACCTTCCCCTGGAATACGACCGGCTTAAAGAGCATGCCTCCCTTTTCCAGCAGCTCTTTGTATCGTCTGATGGTGTCCAGATAAGCCCCCGAGGATTTATACGATATGCTCTCCAAGCGTGCACGGTAACGCGGCGAATCATCCGCGTTCAACAGGGTTTCCGTCTGCGTGAACACGTCTTCGAGATCGAACTCCTTACCGAGCCGGTGCTCCAGATAGGACTGGAAGGTCGTCTGCTGCATATTGTCCTCGCCGAGCTCGGGAAGCACCGTGGACACATAGCTGTTGAACAGCGGATTCGGGGAGAACAGGATCATCTGGTCGGCCCGGAGCGTCTCCCGGTACTTGTACAGCAGATAAGCCACCCTTTGCAGTGCCGCCGAGGTCTTTCCGCTTCCGGCAGCCCCCTGCACGATCAGCATGCGCGTTTTGTCATTACGGATGACCGCGTTTTGTTCCTTCTGAATCGTAGCCACGATACTCTTCATGCGGTCATCCGCGCTATGGCTGAGCACCTGCTGCAGCAGTTCATCTCCGATGGTTACGCCGGTATCGAACAGCACCTTGATCTCGCCGTTATGAATGACGAATTGGCGCTTGAGCAGCATTTCACCCTTGACCGTACCCGAAGGCGTCTCGTATTGGGCAGGACCCGGCGCACCGTCGTAATACAGGCTCGAGATCGGTGCCCGCCAGTCGTAAACCAGAAACGTCTCCATCTTTTCGTCCAAAAAAGAACCTGTCCCCAAATAAATGGTTTCCGTCTCCGCAGTTCCATCCTCCTGAAAGTCAATGCGTCCGAAGTACGGGGATTCCACCAGCTTCCTGTACTTTTTAAGCAGCTTGCTGGACTGCAGATGAGCATGCTCGCGTTCGGCGAGCACCTGCGACTGCTGTCTCAGGTTGGTGGACGTTTCGCCCAAATCGTCCGGGTTGCTGAAGTTCACCGTAACTTCGTCCCAGAAGTCCTTCCGCATGTCAATGACGACTTCACGGATATCGCCGACGCTCGCTTCCAGCTGGGATATTTTATTTCCGATTTTTACTGTTACTTCCGTTACCCGCGCCTGTTCCTCTTTCCAATCTTGATCGCTGATAGCCATTTGTTCATCCCCCTAATACACCGGTTGACAGCACTAGTTAATTGTGATAAAATACAATTGTGATATTCTAACCACATACCATATATTTAATGACAAAGCATTGTTAATTATAGCAAGCTGCCGTACATAATTCAACATGGAATTTCAGTAACCGACCCGCCGGGGCGGTTTTTTTATGTTCATATACCATACCATTCCGAGCTTCAAATGCCAAACATGCTGCCTGCTGAGATGTATAAAAACAGCCGATCAAATGTGAAATCTTGATCGGCATCCTCATGGCGAGCTTCCTTATTTTCGCAGCCACGAGAACATGGCATCCTCTTGCTCCTTATCATCCACGACTCGGCTGATCTGATCCGCCACCCGATTCAACCGGTCAAGCTGATAGCCGTAGTCGTACATGGAGGCGGCTACCACCGCCAGCCGGAGACCGCCGGGATTTGAGCCGGGCCCGCACATCACCTGCTCCATGAAAGCCTCATTGTTCTCCGCCATGGTCTCGGCCTCGTCCTCGTTCGGCTTAAGTTTATCTTCGAATTTCCATAAAATATGCTCATGGTACTTCATTAACCGCTCCAGATTGTGATCAAACTGTTCGTCGATTTCATCGGATCGATCCGCCTGGAAATAGTGGTTCTCCACCGCATCCAGCACTTCATACCCCTTGCGAAGGGATTGGAGCAGCTGCTTATACACCACGAGCTGTCTTGCTTGACTGTATTTCGCCCGCTTCAGCTTCTTCTGCTCTTCCTCAAACAAATTGTATTTGTCGGACAACGATTTGATGGCCGATTCCAGTTCTTTCTTCTCCGCACGGTAGACCGAATCCTTCATTTCATGGGAGATCGCCGTACGCAGCAGCAGCGACATTTTGCCGAATACAATATGAATCCGCGTGATGTACTGTTCCTTCGGTTTTGGTGGAAACACAAGAATATTGATGAGGAATGCAGATATGATGCCGATAATCGTCAGAATAAAGCGATTGAGGGCAAAGTCCCATTGGCCGGAAGCTTCCATCACGGATATAACCGTAACAAGCGTAAGTCCGATGGTCTCGCCCATTTTCAGCTTCATGCAAATCATGATCACTAGAATACAGACCAAACCGACGGAAATCGGTTGATTCGATAAAAAATACCCTCCGAGCATGGCCAGAATCGCACCGAGCGTACTGGTCTGCAGCTGGTCCAGAAAATATCTCCACGACCTGTATATGGATGGCTGCATCGCGAAAATCGCGGCGATGGCGGCTACGACAGGTGATTTAAAGTCAAACAGCATGGCTAAATAAAGAGCCAGCGTCACGGCCAGGCCGGTTTTGAACATTCTTGCTCCAAACGCCACGGACAGCCCTCCTTACGCAACCCAATTTCACGTCTATGCCTACACACCATGATACATACTCCTCCGTTTGAACCGCTATTACATGAATTACCCTTACGCTTCCAATGTTATGCAGTTTCTTCATTGACATCATTCGGGGTGGCCCGCTTCCCCATCCTTTTCTCGTAAGATCGGATCACGAACCCAAGCCAAGCGCAAGCAGCCAGATATCCGCCAACGATATCGCTCGGGTAATGGACGCCCAGATAGATTCGACAAAGTCCGATGCTTAGAATCATCACGATGGAAACGGCAATCAACGTCCCTCTCCCCGCTCTGCTGTCAACATGTCTCCACAACAAGTATGCGAGCACGCTGTAGAACGAGAAGGCCCCCATCGAATGGCCGCTGGGGTAGCTGTATCCCGTAATTTCAATCAGGCGGTTGATGTCCGGCCTTGCCCGTTGAAACACCCATTTTAATAATAAATTCAGAATAGATGAACCGAAGACGACCACAATAAGGAGAAGAATCTCCTTGCGGTGGCCCAGAATCCAATATAGCACGGCGATCACGATCAGGCTTAACACGATCACCGGTCCGATGGAGCCTATGAACGACAGCCCGATGGCAATATCCGTAAGCAGCGGATGTTCAAGGGCTTGTACCGTCGTAATGATCGCCAAATCAAGCGCTGCCAGGCTTTCCCGCTTTACCAGCGCCGCCAGAATGACAAAACCGATGATGCTGATCATCGATATGAGGAAAATCCAGCGTTGTCTTCCTGAAGCAGGGTATATCTTCTCTCCGCTCAACTCTCTGTTCTCCTTTGACCTTGTTTCGAAACCGTGCGATTTGGTAAAACAAGATAATATCATTTTCCTGTCATAAAGGAAAGTCCCAAAGGGATTACATGACAAATATCCCGTAGTCTATGTCAAAATCGCTGGGATTACTCTTTACGAGAATATATACCCAAAAGAAAAGGAGCATGTCATGATGAAGGTTCTAGTGGTCGGCGCGAACGGCCAGATTGGCAAACAGCTTACGTTTCTCCTGCATGAGCATGATGCCTATAGCGTAAAAGCCATGGTTCGGAGGGAGGAGCAGGCAGCCTATTATCGAGATGCGGGAATAGAGTGCGTTATAGCGAATTTGGAAGGATCGGTCAAGGAACTGGCGGTAGTTGCACGAGATTGCCAGGCCGTGGTTTTCACGGCTGGTTCTGGCGGAGCTACCGGATACGATAAAACGCTGCTGATCGATCTGGACGGAGCCGTCAAGATGGTCGAAGCTGCCGAAGAGGCGAAGGTCCCGCGCTTTGTGATGGTTAGCGCAATTGGGGCCCATCATCGAGAATCTTGGAACGAGGACATCAAACCGTATTATGCCGCCAAGCATTACGCGGATCGAATGCTTCGTCACAGCAGCCTCTCCTATACGATCATTCGTCCGGGAGGATTATTGAATGAGCCTGGTACCGGCCGCATTACGGCTGAGGAGAATATCAAGGGCGGCTCGATTCCGCGCGAGGATGTGGCGAAAACGATCCTGTTGGCGCTGGACGAAGAACATACTTTCCGGCGTTCCTTCGACTTGATTTCAGGCGAAACGCCTATCTCGGAAGCTCTATCGTCGCTCTAAGAGCATTTCATATTCAAAAGCAAAGTCGCCCCTCAAGCAAAAGCGATACCTTCGTATCTGCTAATGCTTAAGGGGCGATCTGTCGTTCTATTCGAATCAGGACCGGGTCGCAAAATAAAGAGACACAAACGAACTCCTTCTCGTTACGCACTCAACCGATCCTGGCATTTACGCACCTGTCTTGTGCAGCATTCGGCTTCGCAGTATGTCTTTTACGGCTTCCACCGCTTCTTCCACCCGATCTACGGCCACAACGATAGGAACGCTGTCCTCATATTGACTGAAGGAGTAATTATATTTGGGATCATAATAATGCTCAAGCAGCAGCTGTATTCCCTGAGCATACCTTCCCTCCTCCAAAGATTTTCCAATTTCCGCGGCGATCGGAGTGTGGATTCGGTTCTTGATTAATTGAAAGGCCGCTAAATATTGCTCTTTATAAGCCGCAGGGTTGTAATCCTCCAGTATCTGGCGAACACGCTCCGCCATCGGCAATTCCAACACGATGGCTGCGCCCGACTCCTTCTTCTTCATCAGGAAATCGGGAACGACGATTTTGCCGATCCGTTTGCTCTCGGCTTCAAATAACAAATAAGGCGAATCTTCCAATTGTTTCAGCCGCTCAACCAATTCCGCATCGAAAGTCTTCTGATTGTTGGACTGCAGGCCGATATGCCCGAAGATCGAGCCGCGGTGGCCTGCGAGCCCTTCCAGATCCACGACGGGGTAGCCTTCCTGCTGAAGCTGCCTTAGCACTGCCGTCTTGCCCGTGCCCGTCAATCCGTGAAGCACAAAGGCATCCGCCTCCAGACTCTTCTGCTCAAGCGTGTCCAGCACATACTTCCGGTAAGCCTTAATCCCGCCCGTAATCCGATTGACATGGATATCCATCAGGGACAGAACCGTTGCGGCCGTCCGGCTGCGCATGCCGCCGCGCCAGCAATAAACCGCCTTATCTCCTTCGATCTCCTTGAACTGCTTCACGAAGCTGGGTAGCTTGGCCGACATGATGGCGAGCCCCCGCTCTTTGGCCGCATCCACGCTCACCTGCTTATAAATCGTCCCGATCTCCGCCCGTTCTTCATCATTGAAGACCGGAATGTTCAGACTCCCCGGAATGGTGGAGTCTTTGTATTCCGAAGGGGAACGGACATCAATCAAAGTAATCTTCTTGCTGCTTTGCAGTTCCAATAGTTCTTTTACGGTGATGTCTTGAAACATGTCTGTTCGCTCCTTTATGGTTGCACAAACAAAACCCGGTTCATGTTACGCCTCAACGACAATGCGATTCGGATGGTCATGCACGACCTCTCCGATTCTGCCGGCTTCCAGCCCGGCTTGGCGAAGCTCTGCCAATAATGGATCAGCTTGCGAGCCGTCAACGGCAATGAGGAGTCCCCCGGATGTTACGGCATCGCACAATATCCATTTATCGATCTGGTCCATGCTATCCGGGAAATCCACGTCGTCCTTCACATGATCATAATTGTTTTTGGTGCCGCCCGGAATAACGCCGCCGTCGGCCATCTCCCGAACCCGTTCCAGAATAGGCACGGAAGGCTTGGAAATCCGGATGCCCGTGCCGCTGCCTTTGGCCATTTCGAGCGCGTGGCCAAGGAGACCGAATCCGGTCACGTCAGTGCATGCATGCACATCATAGGGCTCCATCGTCTCGGCAGCCGTTTTGTTCAGTGCCGCCATAACGGCGGTAACGCGGCGAATCTCTTCTTCACTTAACAGATCCTTCTTGATGGAACTCGTCAGAATGCCCACCCCGATCGGCTTCGTCAGAATCAAGGCATCGCCCGGCTTGGCTCCGGCATTGGTTCTTACCCGGTCCGGATGCACGGTCCCCGTCACGGCAAGGCCGAATTTCGGCTCTTTGTCATCGATGGAGTGTCCGCCAACCAGGGTAACCCCCGCTTCCTTCAATTTATCTCCTGCACCTCTCAAAATATCCGTCAAGACCTGCTTGTCCAGCGTCGAAATCGGGAATGCTACGATATTCAAGGCGGTCAGCGGTTTGCCGCCCATGGCATAGATATCGCTGATGGCATTCGCTGCGGCCACCTGACCGAAATCATAAGGGTCATCCACGATCGGCGTAAAGAAATCGACGGTCTGCACCATGGCCAGATCATCGGTGAGACGGTATACGCCCGCATCATCGCTGGTATCCAGACCGACCAATAAATTTGGATTCGGCTCGGCTTGCGGAAGCTTGCGGATGACCTGCGCCAGATCGGCAGGTCCGATCTTGCAGCCGCAGCCTCCTTTGGAGGAATACGAGGTTAGTTTTATTTTCTCCGATTGACTCATCACGGGTCTTCCCTTCGTCTTAAGAGTGATATTAGGCAAAGCACATGCAACAACCCCGGCGTGGATGCTTGGATAACGTCTCATCTACACCGGGGATCATCTGATATTCATCCGTTTAGCTAACACTTGTTCAAGCACACAATATCTATATTATATGAAATCGGCTGCTTCAAGTCTAATGGTCTTCCTATTTCTTGCAATTACCGGGAATATCTTTCTGCAATCTGCCGACAATGTGATATACTATTTGATTGGATATGTAAATAATTTCACGATACATCGGGGGAATACAGATTATGAATCACTCAAGCGACGGTGGAAGGGTCTTGAATCATACGGATCGCAGAAGAACCGTCTGGCTCATCACCATCTTCATCATCATAGCAGCAACAGGCCTTACCTACGTGAAGTGGTGGCCTTACTACGATAAAGCGCTCAAAGCGATTATGGAACACAGCATCGGCTCTTCCATATTAGGCATGGATCCGGCCGATGCCGCCCCTTCTTGGCAGGCAGCCTGGAATTATGCGCTCACCTATTTTAAAGCGGTTTGGAAAGCGGCGGTGCTCGGCATTCTGCTCGGGACTCTGGTCCAGTCGCTGCTGCCCTCCCAATGGCTGCTTCGGGTCCTTGGAAAAACGACCTTCGGCAGCACGGCGATTGGAGGAATCGCCTCCATTCCGGGCATGATGTGCTCCTGCTGCGCCGCACCGATCGCGATCGGTTTGCGCAAGAAAAAGGTGTCGGTCGGCTCTGCTCTCGCGTTCTGGATCGGCAATCCAACCATCAATCCGGCAACGCTCGTCTTCATGACGTTTGTTTTATCATGGAAATTCACCGTGCTGCGATTGATCTTCGGCATCCTGCTAACCTTCGGCGTCAGCTACCTGGCAAACCGCTTCGCTAAGGAAGCGGATCCCGTGGAGATCGATGCGCCTCAGAGCACGGATCAAACCGATGAACGTCCGCTGTGGAAACGCTGGTTAACCAGCATCGGGCAGATGCTGGTTCGGGTGGTCCCGGCTTACTTTATAGCCGTGCTGCTCCTTGGCGCCATGCAGGCATGGATGTTCCCGCATTTGGGTGCGGCAGCGGGGAACACGCTCTTGGCCGTCATCTTCTTCTCCGTGATGGGAATGCTGTTCGTGATTCCGACCGCGGCGGAAATCCCGATCATCCAGGCCTTTATGGCAGCGGGCCTGGGGGCGGGTCCGGCCGCGGCGCTGCTCCTGACGCTGCCGGCTGTCAGTCTTCCGTCTCTGCTTATGGTGAGGCGTTCATTCCCGAAAAGAGTTTTGTGGTTTGTTACTGCCTCCGTCGTCCTGCTTGGGATTCTTTGCGGCGTGGCGGGAATGCTGATCTTGTAGGCAGGAATCACTTTTCCGTTTATATTTTCAATTTTTATTTTTTCTTAAGGTAAACCATAGGCTTATCTGGTAAAGTGATAAAAGAATGAACAACTCATTATTATATGCAGTCGAAGGGAGTCAATCATTACATGAAAGATAACGATTTGCAGCCAAACCATCCGGGACAGCCCGAGGATGATCAGGGACAAGCCCAAGAGAAAGAGAATAACCAACAAGATCAAGGCGGCTTGCCTCATGAAGAAGAAAGAATAGATTCCACCTATCCGGAGTCCGACGAGCTATACAAGGATGAGAACGAACGCCCAGCCGTTATGCATTCGGGAGATCAACCGCATTACGATGAACAGCCACCTGCTGATGGCGGCGGTAACGGAAGCAAAGGCTGGATGATCGCGTCGCTGGTATTGGCGGCTGCCTTAATCGTCGTCCTGATCGTACCTCCGTTTGCCAAGGGATCCGGCAATGAAGCTATCGCTAAAGTCAATGACGTTAACATTACCAAGGATAATCTGTACGATGAGCTTGTCAGCGTAGGCGGCAAACAAACGCTGAATTCCATGATCACAGAGGAATTGATCCAGCAGGAACTGAAGAACAAGTCCATTACGGTGACCGATGCCGATGTGAATAAAGAAGTGGATGCACTGAAGGCGTCCTTCCCTTCCGAGGAACAATTCAACATGGCTCTGCAGCAAAACGGCATGACGCTCGACAACCTGAAGGAGCAGACCAAAACCCAGGTTGAGCTTAAAAAGCTGATGGCCGACAAAATCAAGGTAACCGACGAAGAAGTCAAAGAAGTGTATGACCAAAACAAAGAAAGCTTCGCAACGCCTGAGCAGGTTCGCGCTTCCCACATCCTGGTTGAAACCAAGGAAGAAGCCGAAGCCATCGTGAAGCAGCTGAAGGAAGGCGCTGACTTCGCAACGATTGCTAAAGAGAAAAACCAGGATGCAACCAAGGATACCGGCGGCGACCTGAATTTCTTCGGTCGCGGCGAAATGGACCCCGCATTTGAAGAAGCGGCGTTCAAACTGAAGAAGGATGAAATCAGCGAACCGGTGAAGAGCTCCTTCGGATACCACATCATCAAGGTTACCGATCGTAAGGAAGCAACGAATCCTACCTTGGAAGACAAGAAGGAAGAAATCCGCAGCCAGCTTGAGAACCAGAAGGTCTATGCCGAATCCACAGCCTACATTCAAGAGCTGAAGGATAAAGCTACCATCACGAATACCCTGGAAGAAGCTCCTGCAGAAGCTCCAGCAGAAGCACCAGCAGATGCTACAGAGACACCTTAACACCTGCTGCACCTTGAACACCAGGCAAAGCCCCTGCCCTCGCGGCACGGGCTTTTTTTCATGAGAAATAAAAAGTTCTTTAAACCCCAGGGAAAACATGTTAGAATGTAAGCGTTATCAAATGTTGATCTTGGAAAAGGGGGAAGCAGAATGATGAAGCACGTATCGGAATCCCGCAACATGTATGAGGACTTCGTGGTGGAGACAGACATTCTGTTCTTTAAAACCGGATCGCACGGTTTGGTCAGCTTTCACGGCAGGAACTATAATATTAAAAAGAGAATGACTGCCGAAAAAATCGCATCCCTGCTGTCCGGTAAACAGTTCTATCATGTCGGCGGCAACTGCTACGTCAACGTAGACAAAATAACTACGGTAGAGCAAGGCATCGTTTATTTCGGGGAAAAGGCGCCTTCCGCTAAACATCTTCGCATTCCCAGATGGAAGCAGGAATCGCTGAAGCGCCTGGTTGCTGAAGTCAAACAGCCGGTTTGAGCAAGCAGCGCGTATACCTTGAATCTGGCGCAGGACAAGAGAAGATCCCGTATCCGTTACATCCGGAGGCGGGATCTTCTTGCGTTGGCATGATTTTAGCAGCCTTTTTGTTCTTGGCGTCTATTCTACATAGATACGTTAGCGACACGGCCGAATTCCTTCCCCGATGCGCTGCGGGTATATATGAATAGCCCACATTATGGTAATATCGAATAAAATCTTAAGTACATCCAATAAGGAGTGGTCATGCATCGAATCCTATTTTGATCCGCAATACCCGGAAGCGTTTGCTGCCTTTTCCGTTGAACATTGGATAGCCATTGGCATATGCATTATCCTTGGCCTGCTGCTGTACCTGTTCAGGACTGCCATCGCCTCCAAGCCTTCTCTGCAAAAGACCGTAAGATGGGGCCTGCTCGCTGCCCTTGCGTTGCCAGAAGCTTCCCTTCATATCTGGTATGTGTCAACGGGAATATGGGATCCTGCCACTTCGCTTCCCTTGGAATTGTGCAGTCTGACCCTGTTCCTCTCCATTGCGATCCTGCTTACGGATGAACGCCGCTTATACCCGCTGGTTTACTTTGCGGGAATCGGGGGAGCCCTGCAAGCTGTATTAACACCTAATTTGGGGTACCCTTTTCCGCACTTCCGGTTCTTTCATTTCTTTGTTGTCCATATCGCGATCATCATGACGGCATTGTACATGACATGGGTTCGGGGGTACCGTCCCACCTGGAAATCCATCGCCTGGACAATGGTCTTCCTTAACGTGTCCGCACTTTTAGTCGGACTGGTCAACCTCGCTGTCGGCTCGAACTATATGTTCCTGATGCGCAAGCCGGATACGGCTTCGCTGCTCGATCTGCTGGGGCCGCATCCCGTTTATATTGTTGTAGAGGAGCTTATCGCGTTATCGCTGTTTATCCTCATGCATGTCGCCTTCTTTGCCATCCCGGATCGGATAAGGCGCAGCCGCCGACGCAAACGCGAGCCGGCTTCCTTGTCTTCGACAGGCGTTGAACAAGGCATCATACAAACATAAAGCGTATGGATCGTTAACACCCTGTCGTTTCGGGTGCTTCGATCCATACGCTTTTTTAAGGAAGGGGTTCTTCCCCTAATTCTTAAGATACAAACGGGAGCTTGCCTCCCAAATCTCGCCCGGCGCCAAACCGAACAGACCGATCTCGTCCGCAGGCAAGTCCGTGTTCGGTGCATTAACCAGGTTGATCTGCGGTTCAGGACAGAAAAATTTGCGGGACGCCTTGCTGTTCCATACCATCCACTGCTTATACGAGTTGCCGACATCGTAAACGAATGTTTTGCCAAGCTTGGTATCCGTCAGCTCCATGCGGTTTCTGCCGTTTTGCGGAACGGCCGTATAATGGTTGTCCATCGAATCGAAATAGGGATTCACGCCGCTCGTGCGAAGCAGCTTTTCTTCTGCCGTCAGCGCTTGGAACTTGCCGGTCGGCAGCATTCGGTCGCTCATCTCCCACCGCTCGCCAATGGTGATTCTCACGACGCAATCATCCGCCGTGCTTTCCGGGGCAAAGGGAGCATTGATCGCCGTATGGAAAGCTAGCAGGCACGGCATGCTGCTGGTACCCTGATTCCGTATAAACACATGCTGTGCCAGGCCGTCCTGATTCAGCGTGTAGCGAAGACGGAAGGTGAAGCGGTGCGGAAGCATGGCATACACCGGATGATTCTCGTCAACCGTGACGGAGACCACCACATAACTCTCGGTCTCGCTGCTGCCATAATCCTCGACACTCCAAGGGGTCGTATGTAAAAAACCATGGAGGTGATTGCCCGTCTCTTCTTCATTTACCGGGAATTGATAGGTTTGTCCGTTCCAAGGAAACCGTCCGTCCTCATATCGGTTAGGCGGAAACAGAACAGGAATGCCGTGAACGCCCGGACTGGCTTTGAATGCTTCCATTTCGTTCTCTTCCGGCTCGCGCAGGAACCGGTAACCGCTTACGTTATCCCTGAAAGCGATGAGATTGCCTCCGATTTCAGGCAATATCGCCGCTTCATAAGGGCCATGCTGGAGCCAAACCGCACGCTCTCCCTGATACGATCCTTCATACGCTTTGTGGTTCATCGGGTGATCTCTCCTCTCAAGTGTGAACGTATATAGATTATCATACCAGTGCCCTTACTTCTATATGTTCGGGGTAGACGGGCTGACCCATCCCCCCTCTCACGGCCGGCCATTTAAGACGAAAGTTTGGCTTTTGAAGCGTTTGGCGGAATCGGAGCCTGGGCCGGCGGTTCGTTGGCTGCCGGCTGCGCGGCCGAAGCCAGCTCCTCATCCAGTTCCCTGGTGTACTCGGTTCTCTGCTGTTCGCTCCAGCCCAGTACGGTAGCCATATAATTGATCACGGGCACCTTCCATTTTCTCGTCCAGTCGATATGAAACAAGAGAGACCCCGTGCGACGGATAAAAAAGTCGGCAGGCTTCGATGCCATCTCGTGCTCAATGGCATACATCAGCGGAACCAATACCGACACCGGAAGCGCCGATGCCTCCGCCTGATCGGAGCCTTCCTTGGCCAAACGGAACAATTCCGCTGCGTTTGAGCCGTACATTCGCGCCCAGTGCTCGGCAAGCTTGCGGTCAATTCCTTGCGCCGCGCCGATCTCCGTCTGCTTGCGGACAAAATCCGGAAATTGGCTGGAACCGCCAACCTGACCGCCGGAAATCGGCAGATTCTTCGTTACGCTGGCGCCATATGCCTTACCGCCGCTTTCTTGAATCCGTTTCGCTACCAGGTCAACGACGGTGTCGGCCATTTTCCGATATCCGGTCAGCTTGCCTCCGGCAATGGTGATCAGGCCGGAGGGGGATTCCCAAATTTCATCCTTGCGGGAAATTTCGGACGGACTCTTGCCTTCCTCCAGAATCAGGGGCCGGACTCCGGCCCATCCCGATTCAACGTCTGCCGGACTTAGCTTTACGCCCGGAAACATATAATGGATGGCCTTCAAAATATAATCCCGGTCTTCCACCGTGATCAAGGGACGTACGGGATCCGCCTTGTAAACCGTGTCGGTTGTGCCGACATAGGTTTTCCCGTCCCGGGGAATGGCAAACACCATCCTGCCGTCGGGCGTATCGAAGTAGACCGCCTGGCGAAGCGGGAACCTGGATTGGTCGATGACCAGATGAACCCCTTTGGTCAGCTGAAGCATCTTTCCCTTCCTGGACTTATCCATTTCGCGCACTTGGTCCACCCAAGGTCCGGCCGCATTTACGATTTTGGTGCCGGAGACGGACTTCACAGCGCCGCCGAGCATATCCCTTACCGTAACCCCGGTAATCCGCCCATTCGCATCATAATTCAGCGACTCCGCCTTGGCGTAGTTAAACAGAACCGCCCCTCTGGCGGCCGCCTCCTTCATGACCTCCAGCGTCAGCCTGGCGTCGTCCGTCCGGTATTCCACGTAATAGCCGCCGCCCTTCAGGCCCTCCTGCTTCAGAAGCGGCTCCCGCTTCAATGTCTCGGATGCGGACAGCATGGATCGCCGTTCTCCCCGCTTCACGCCGGCCAGGAAATCATACACCATCAAACCTATGGAGGTACTGAACTTCCCGAAGGTGCCGCCCTGATGTATCGGCAGCAGCATCCACTCCGGAGTCGTTACGTGCGGTCCGTTCTCGTACACCACGGCCCGTTCTTTGCCTACCTCGGCCACCATGCCGACTTCAAACTGCTTCAAATACCGCAGCCCGCCATGCACCAGCTTGGTGGAACGGCTGCTCGTTCCCGCCGCAAAATCCTGCATTTCCACCAGCAGCACCGACATGCCGCGCGTGACCGCATCCAGTGCAATCCCCGCACCCGTGATTCCGCCGCCGATCACGATCAGATCGTAGGTGCCCTTTGCTATTCTTTGAAATCGATGCCCGCGGTCCAAACTTGAAAACGACTGTGACTGCTCCACATTAAATCCCTCCCAGTATGCTTTACCCTGTTTTTATCTATCGTTACCCTTCCCCAGAAAAAAGACAGCAAAAAAGAGACCACGAACACGCGGTAACAACCCCATATCATGAGGTTTCCGCGCCTAGTGGTCTCTCCAAGTCTCCAGACATCTATTCACTTATTGATCATTATACCATATAAAATGCTAATGAAAAGCCATTGCTGCATAAACGGCTTTTTTCCAGCCGCCGTATAATTGCTCCCTTGCGCTTTCCTCCATGGTTGGTTTGAAGCTTTGCCCCATGCTCCACTTGCTGCATATCTCCTCCTGATCCTTCCAGAAGCCGACAGCGAGCCCTGCCAGGTAAGCTGCACCGAGCGCCGTTGTCTCCGTAATGTCCGGCACTTCCACCGGGACGTTCAGGATGTCGCTTTGGAATTCCATAAGAAAGGTGTTGGACACCGCTCCTCCATCCACCCGCAGGGATTCGATATGAAAGCCCGAATCCTCTTCCATCACGGAGAGCACATCGCGCGTTTGATACGCAAGCGACTCGAGGGTTGCACGGATGAAATGCTCCTTCGACGTGCCTCGCGTCAGGCCGAAGACCGCCCCCCGCACATCGCTGTTCCAATACGGACTGCCAAGACCGACAAAAGCCGGCACCACATAGACGCCTTCGGTGGATGGGACCCGTCTTGCATAGGGCTCGCTGTCCTTGGCTTCGCGGAACATTCGAAGACCGTCGCGCAGCCACTGTATCGCGGAGCCCGCCACGAAGACGCTGCCCTCAAGCGCATACTGCACGCGGCCATCCAGTCCCCAGGCGATCGTGGTGATCAGCCCATGCTCGGATTGAACCGGCTTATCGCCGGTATTCATCAGCATAAAGCTGCCTGTTCCGTAGGTCGTCTTCACCATGCCTTCGGAGAAGCAGGTCTGGCCGAACAGCGCTGCTTGCTGATCGCCGGCCGCTCCGGCAATCGGAACCTCTCGCCCGAAGAAGTGATAGGATGCCGTATTGGAATATATTTCGGATGACGGCCTGACCTCAGGCAGCATGGCCTTGGGTATGTCCAGCAGCTGCAGCAGCTCCTCATCCCATTTCAATTCATGGATGTTAAAGAGCATCGTACGCGATGCGTTGGAATAATCGGTGACATGCACCTGGCCGCCCGACAGCTTCCAGATCAGCCAGGTGTCGATGGTCCCGAATATAATCTCTCCTCGCTTGGCCCGTTCGCGCGCACCGTCCACATGATCGAGGATCCATTTGATCTTCGTTCCCGAGAAATAGGGATCGATCAGAAGTCCCGTCTTCTCCCTGACCGTCCCGTCATGGCCTGCTGCAATGAGCTCCTCGCATATGCCGGCCGTCTGGCGAGATTGCCATACGATGGCGGGATATATCGGTTCACCGCTCTTGCCGTCCCATACCACGGCGGTCTCCCGCTGATTCGTAATTCCGATGCCGGCAATCTGCTCCGTCTTCACGCCCGCTTCGGATAAGCAAGTCGCAATGACCGCCAGAATCGAGCCCCATATTTCGTTGGCATTCTGCTCCACCCAGCCGGGCTTCGGAAAATACTGCGGAAATTCCCTTTGAGCGGAGTGAACGATTTGCCCTTCGCGGTTAAACAGGATCGCGCGCGAGCTTGTCGTTCCTTGGTCAAGCGCCAGAATGTACTTCTCCAAGCATCTTCTCCCCTTTCTGCTTATGCATTTAACCAAAGATAACGTGCAGATGGAAACGTTGTCAAATCCATTATTCCATCAAAGAGAAGCCCAGCAGGTCCTGCAGCAGGACCGAAGCCGCACCCATTAGCTTGTCCTCCTCGCCCAGGGAAGCCAAGCCGAAAACCATGTCATCCTTCAGAATCGGCATCGCATGCCGGTCGATATATGCGCTGACCATGTCCAGTAATTCCGGATTTCCATGCGCCAAATCCCCGCCTAATATCAACGCCTCGGGATTAAACATGTTCACCAGGTTGACGATGGCCGCACCCAAGTGCTCGGCCACTTCTTCATTCAGATCCCTCGCCAGCTTGTCCCCCTTGCGAAGGGCTTCCTTGAATACGGACGGAACAATTTTACTGTAATCCCCTCCGCTCAGCTCCTGGATCAGCGTCGGCCTTCCCGTTGCGATCGCCGTAATAATGCGGGAATACATAGCAATCCAGCTGATATAACTGTCGAGGCAGCCTGCATTGCCGCATTCGCAGCGGATTCCGCTGCGATTCACGCTCGTATGCCCGAATTCACCCGCACCGCCATGCTTGCCTCTTAGGAGATGATCGTTAATCAAAATACCGGAACCAAGCCCGTCCCCAATGGATATATAGATCAGATTCGCGAACGCGTAATCGCCGAACCGGCGTTCGGCCAGCACAACGGAATTCATGTCATTCTCAACCCAGGTCCGCATTCCGTAGCGGTCTTCAAATATCCGTTTCAGCGGAACATTCGTCATCCGCAGTTTCGTGTTATAATGCACGACGCCCTGGCTGTCGCTCACAATGCCGGGGACGTTAATGGAAATGCCGACGCACCGTTCCAGGTCCTCCTGACCTGCCATGAAATCATCCATCAGGTGCAGCAGCCGCTCGATAACCGCTTCTCCCTGGAGTCCGGCTATAGGGTGCGTTTCCTTTGCGAGCACCTTCGCCTCCAGATTCATCCGGGCCAGGATCATGACCGAATTCGTTATGCTTACGGCTAGCAGAAAGTGATTATCCGGATTGAATTTAAGCAGTATGGGTTTTCTCCCGCCGCTGGAGGAGCCTGTTCCAATTTCGGAAACATAGCCTTCCCTGATCAGTTCTTGAACGGCCGATGCCACCGTGGAGGGACTCAGCTTGTTTTTTTTGGCCAGTTCGATTCTCGATATAGGGCCTTCCGTACGGATCTTGTTCAGCACCTTGGACCGGTTTAGCGCCTGGATCAGCTTGTGATTGCCTTTTTTCATATTGTTCAAGCAAGTTCAACCTTTCTATGGGTTCTTCATTGTAGTGCGACTTTCTGTATCGGAAAAATGAGGTTAGAACCACTATAACATTTTCAACAAGCGGATATAAACTTATTCCATTCATCGAAATAACATACGGCGTAAGATTTGATAATGACTCTCTCATATTGTGAAAAAAAGAATTTAAAAGGATTTGAAATCGCTATCTTGAAAAATAAACAAGGTAATTATATAATCTTTCGCAATAGAAGCTGGTTATTCTGTCAAGAAAGATAGCATTGAGATGTTAACTTTTTTCGACTAATGGAATAACTATCGCTTTTTACACTCAAACACAAAGGGGGCGCTTTGGGGGATCGATTCACTTCGAACAAGCCACACGACCAACCACGCTTGATCAAAAACCATGTGAATTCAAGGAGGGTTATTTGATGAAAAAAAGAATGTCTGTCCTGATTTCGGTACTGTTCGTGTTCTCCGCCCTGCTGTCCGCCTGCGGAGGCGGCAATGCCTCCGGAGGAGATAATGGCAAGAAGGTTATCAACGTTGCCCTATGGGACGAAAATGTGCGGGACACGCTGGACAAATCCATCAAAATTTTCAATGAGAAGCATCCCAATGTACAGGTGAAGGTGACCTACACCCCATGGGCGGATTATTGGACCAAGCTGAAAACCAGCCTCGCCGGCAACAGCGGTCCCGACGTCTACTGGATGAACGGACCCAACTTTCACTCGTATGCCTCCTCCGGTCTGATCAAAGACCTGTCCCCCCTGATCGAGCAAAGCGGGCTAGATACCTCGGTTTATACCGAAGCGCTCGTCGATATGTATACCTATCAAGGCAAGCTTCACGGACTTCCTTACTTCCAGGATTCCGTAGGACTTTTCTACAACAAAGAACTATTTGACATGGCCGGGCTGCCCTATCCCGACGATACCTGGACCTGGGAAACGGTAGAAGAGAACGCAGCCAAGCTGACGGATAAATCGAACGGAATCTACGGCTATATTACGCCGATCGACAGTCAAATCGGTTATTACAACTATATTGCCCAGGCCGGCGGATTCGTGATATCCGACGATAAAAAAACGTCCGGTTACGATACGCCGGAAGCTCTTTCGGCATTCAAATGGCAGCAGAGCCTGATTGAAAAAGGCTACTCTCCGAATGCGCAGCAGCAGCTTGAAACCAAGTCGCGCCAGCTGTTCGGATCGGGCAAGGCCGCCATGTTCCCGGGAATCTCCGTCAACTCTCCGGAACTGCACAAGCTGCTTGGCGACAAGCTGGGCGTCGCGGTTCTGCCCGCCGGAAAGGAAAAGGCGTCCATCGTCCATGGACTCAGCTGGGCCATCAACGGCAAAACCAAGGTCGAGCAGGAGTCCTGGGAATTGATTCAGATTCTATCCGGGAAGGAAGGACAGGAATTGCTGGCTGACTCGGGCTTCTCGATGCCTGCTTACAAAGGCACGGAGGGTGGCTGGCTGAAATCCATTCCTTCGCTTGATCTGCAAGTGTTCGTCGACAGCCTGGAGTTTGCCGTCCCGTATCCCGTATCCCAAAAAACCGCAGAGTGGCAGGACGCGGAAGTGAAGGAAATCCAGGCCGCCTTCCTCGGCAAGAAAACGTTTGAAGAGGCGTTGAAAAATGCAGGTGAGCAGATGAATGCCATCCTTGCGACGGAAACCAATTAACGAACAGCCCTTCCAATACGGAACCTAAGAAAGGACGGTGCAGCCTGTGAGCTCTCCCATCACTGTGACCACGAAACCTCCTGAAACGACGGCCAAGCGAAAGGTCGGGAAACTTGCCTTTCACGAAGCCATGTGGGGATACATCTTCATTCTGCCTGTCGTGCTGGGCCTCGGTCTGTTCTACATGGCACCTTCCGCCGCCTCCCTGTTTCTGTCGTTTACTTCCTGGGACGGACTGACTGCCCCCCAATTCATCGGGCTCGATAACTTCGCGAATTTGATGAAGGACGACAAATTCACCGGCTCCATGCTGAACACGATGCTGTATACCATCGGTACGGTACCGTTATCCGTTGCACTGGCAACGGTGCTGGCGGTGCTGCTGAACCAGAAGATCAAGGGTATGGTCTTCTACCGCACGTTCTATTTCATTCCCGTCATCACCATGCCGATCGCGGTCGGCATGGTGTGGAAATGGTTGTACAATTCCGAATTCGGATTAATCAACCATGTGCTGGGCGTCATGAACCTGCCGCAGCCCAACTGGCTGTTTGACGAGAAATTCGCCTTGTTCTCCATCGTGCTTGTCAGCGTGTGGAGCAGCATCGGTTATAACGCCGTCATTCTGCTCTCGGGGCTGCAGGGCATCTCCGGCAGCTACTATGAAGCGGCTTCGCTTGACGGAGCGGGGACGCTGTATAAGTTCTTCCGGATTACGCTGCCTCTGCTCACGCCCAGTTTGTTCTTTGTCTTGGTCATGTCCTTCATCAATTCGTTCCAGGTGTTCGACCTGATCTTCATCATGATGGATCAGCAGACCACGATGCTCGAGTCCACCCGGACGGTGGTATACAGCATCTGGGAAGACGGATTCAAATACTTCAACATGGGGTACGCTTCGGCGCAAGCCTTCATTCTCTTCGTGGTCATTCTGATCATCACCATGGTTCAGATGTACATTCAGAAGCGCTGGGTCCATTACCAATAACAGGAGGTGCGTAGACGTGACTACTTCAACCCAAGCTGAAAAAGCAAGCCGCCTGGCGGTACACATCCTGTTAGCCGTCGGGGCGCTGCTCATGATCATGCCGTTTCTGTGGATGATCTCGACATCCTTCAAGTCCTTTGCCGACTCCATGTCCGTTCCACCGAAATGGCTGCCTGTGGAATGGCATCCGGACAACTACCTTCGTGTCATCCAAACCATTGATTTCGGCACTTATTATTTGAACACCGTCATCGTGACGGTGGGTCGCACCGCGGGCCAGCTCATTCTGTGCTCGCTGGCAGCCTATGCTTTCGCCAGCTTGAGGTTCCCGTTCAAGAATGCCATTTTTCTCGCCCTCCTGGCCGTATTGATGGTACCTTCCCAAGTCGTTATGATTCCGAGCTTTGTCATCATGCGCGAGTTCAACTGGCTCGACACGTTTTACGTGCTCATCGTACCCGGCATATTCAGTGCCTTCGGCACGTTCTTGTTAAGACAGTTCTTCATGACGCTGCCGAAGGATCTGGAGGAAGCCGCCAAAATCGACGGCTGCAGTTATTTCCGGATCTACTGGAATATCTACTTGCCGTTATCCAAGGCCGCACTCGTCTCGCTGGCGATTTTCACCATCTTAGCCTCATGGAACGATCTGCTGTGGCCGCTCATTATGACGAGCTCCGAGGAGATGCGAGTGCTTTCGATCGGGATATCCAGCTTCCAGGGGCAGCATTCCACCGATTATCCGCTGCTGATGGCCGGGGCCTTGATGGCCACGCTCCCCATCATTATCCTGTTTATCTTCCTTCAGCGATACTTTATTGAAGGCATCGCCATGAATGGGATCAAAGGATAACCGACTGAATCAGCCCACCATGTAAAAAAGGAGTGTACGATAAATGTTACACGTGTTAGTCATTGGTGCAGGCGCCATGGGAAAAACCCATGCCGCCGCCTATGCCTCGATGCCGGGAGTGAAGCTTGCCGGCATTGCCGATATCCGGCTGGAGAAAGCGAGGCAGCTTGCGGACGAATATGAAGCAGGCGCCTATCGTTCGATCGAAGCGGCGGTAGAGGATTTGGGTGCAGGTCAGATCGATGTCATCGACGTCTGCCTGCCAACCCCGCTTCACAAGGACTACGTCGTCAAAGCGGCGGACATCGGCAAGCATGTCATATGCGAGAAACCGCTGGCAAGAACCGAAGAAGACGCGCGATTCATGATCAACTACTGCCATGATAAGGGCGTACGCTTGTTTGTCGGTCATGTGCTGCGCTTCTTCCCGGAATACGTGAAGGCCAAGGCGCTGCTCGATCAAGGCAGCATCGGGATGCCTGCTGTCATCCGGGCTGGCCGCGGCGGCGGTTATCCGATCGGCTGGAACCATTGGTACAGCGATTTTGGAGCGAGCGGCGGCATTACGCTGGATGCGATGATCCATGATTTTGATTACCTGCGCTGGTGCTTCGGAGAAGTTGAGCGCGTCTATGCCAAGGGGCTGAACGGCCGCCACCAGGCTCAGCTGGATTATTCGCTGGTGACCCTTCGCTTCCGCAGCGGCGTCATCGCTCATGTGGAGGGCACCTGGGCACATGACGGCTTCTCCATGAATTTGGAGATGGCGGGCACGAGCGGCATCATTGACTATGATAGTGCCAAGGACAGCCCGCTTCTCTTCAAATCGCGGAGCAGTGCCGCGACGATTCCCGGCGTCGCCGTTCCGGAAAGCCCGCTTGAACGCAGTCCCTATTACCGGGAACTGGAACACTTTATGTCGTGCATCCGCGACGGAAGCGAGCCGCTGGTTTCCGCCGAAGACGCCTATGAGGCGCTTCGCATCGCACTTGCCGCTCTAGCCTCCATGGCCGCAGGCGAGCCAGTGGTTATCGGGGACGCTGCGCTTACCCTCACCTCGACATGAAATAAACGCTATCGATGTATTATCTGGAGAGCCCGCAGCCTGCAGATTTTGTTGCTGGATAAGGAGGGCAAGCCTCTGCGGGATATACTTTCTTATCACTAAACAAGGAGAGAAAGCCATGAAATTGGGAGTGATCAGCTTTGCGCATATGCATGCGTTCAGTTATGCCAAAGCCCTTCTCGGAATTGAAGGCGTGGAGCTTGCCGGCATTGCCGACCCTGTAGAGGAGCGTGGCCGGAAATACGCCGAGCATTTCGAAACCGCCTATTATCGGGATTATCGCGAGCTGCTGGACCAAGGCTTGGACGGCGTCATCGTGACATCCGAGAACGCGCATCATAAGGAGCACGTGCTGGCCGCCGCTGCGGCCGGGGTTCATGTGCTCTGCGAAAAACCGCTATCGACCAACATACAGGATGCACAGGACATGATTCATGCCTGCAAAGCAAACGGCGTGCTGCTGCAAACGGCATTCCCGGTGCGTTACAATACAACGGTCGTGCGGGCCAAGCAGATGATCGATGAGGGGAAATTAGGCCGCATTCTGGCCATGAAGGGAACCAACCGCGGACGCAATCCCGGCGGTTGGTTCATCGATCCGGAGCTCTCCGGCGGAGGAGCCGTCATTGACCATACCGTGCACGTCGCCGATATTATGCGCTGGATCACCGGTGCCGAGGTCAAGGAAGTGTACGCCGAGGTCGACCATCTCATCTCGGAAACTCCGATTGATGACAGCGGCATCCTGACCATGGAATTCGACAATGGCGTATTTGCTACGCTGGATTGCAGCTGGTCCCGCAACAAGGAGTTCCCGACCTGGGGCGACGTCACCCTGGAAATCGTCGGTTCCGCCGGGACCCTCAGCGTCAATGCCACCAGTCAGAAGCTGCACGTATATACCGATGAATCCGGATACCGCCATCAGGCTTGGGGCGACAGCATGGATGCCAGCCTGATCAGGGATTTCGTAGATGCCATCTCCTCCGGTGCCGCGGAGGCATCCGTTACCGGCGAGGACGGGCTTCATGCGCTAGCCGTGGCCGTAGCCGCCTACCGATCGTCAGCAGACAAGCGGACGATCGCGATGTCGGAGCTGTGATTGGATAACCGGCACAGAAGTCGTTTTCTCGTCGTATACGAGAAGACCTTCTGTGCTTTTTTTCATAGCGGATCCGTAAATCCTGGCCCAAATGAATGCTTGAATAATATGGATGGCGGGGCTATAATCACGTGTGAGTAATCGAGTTACCGGAACTTGAAGCCAACATTTTATACGATCGGGAGTGAAGCAACCTATGATTAAAGCAGGCGTGATGGGAGCGGGCGGCATGGGCGCCGTTCACATTAAAAATCTTCACGGGAACGAACATGTCCAGCTGGCCGCGATATGCGATACAAATGAAGCGTTAGCCAAACAGCAAGCCGAGCTTTACGGCGCGGCATATTACACGGACGGCAGCACGATGCTGGAGCAGGAGCCGCTCGATGTGCTGTATGTGTGCATTCCGCCGTTCTGCCATGGCGACATTGAAGAGCAGGCAGCTGCCAAGGGCATTCATCTGATGGTGGAGAAGCCGCTGGGGCTGGACGTCGAGTCCGTTCGCCACAAAGCCAAAGTCATTGCTGAAAGCGGAATCATCGCCGCCTCCGGTTACTGCCTGCGGTACCTGGATACGGTGGCGATCGCCAAAGATTTTCTCAAGGACAAAAAAATCGGCATGGTCCGCGCCCACTACATCACAACGCCTGTGCCAACTCCTTGGTGGCGCAAAAAGGCATTGTCCGGCGGACAGCTGGTTGAGCAATCCACGCATACCATGGACTTGGTCCGCTACCTGTGCGGCGACATCACCCGCCTGTATGCCGATATGAAACTGCTGCTGGTCAACGACATTCCGGACCTGGACATTCCGGATGTGGGCGCCATCCAATTCGTCTTGGATTCCGGGGCTGTCGGCCATATGCAAACCGGGTTTATCCAGTTCGATCACCGCAGCGGTATCGAGATCATGGGCCGGGATTTCCGGGTCGTCCTGGACGGAACCACGCTCTCCATCGTAGACAAGGAGAAGGAAGTGGTCTACCGCAGCAAGACGGACTTTTACAAAAATCTTACCAATGCCTTTATTGACGCTATTCGGAGCAATGACCCGAGCCTGGTGCTGGCATCCTACGAAGACGGCTTCAAGACGCTGGAAGTGACGCTGGCGGCCAATGAATCCGCCGAGACCGGCCAACCTGTAACGATTCAGCCATAATGCAATAAGGGCGTTCTCGCGGTCTGCAGACTTTGAGGACGCCCTTTTACTTTTCGTTTAACAACATGTTTCGTTCTGTTCATGCAGCGCAGTAAGCAGCCGCTTCACTGTCAGAGGCTTCTTGCCGCTTGGTTATCGCTGGGAGCGTGAAGATGCCCGTTCCACTCTTATAATCCAAGCGAAATGTATTTTACCTCCAGGAACTCCTCCATTCCGTAATGCCCGCCTTCCCGGCCGAGCCCGCTCTCCTTAAAGCCGCCGAACGGCGCTTGCGCTGTCGAAGGCACCGGATCATTCACGCCTACAATTCCGTAATCCAACGATTCGGCAATGCGTACCGCTTCACCCAGATTTTGCGTAAATACATAGGCGGCCAAGCCATACGGACTGTTATTGGCACGCTGCACGGCTTCGTCTATCGTTTCGAAAGTGGTAATCGGCGCAAGGGGTCCGAAGGTCTCCTCGTTCATGCACTCCATGTCGTCCGTAGCGTTCATGATGACCGTGGGCTCCACATAATTGCCGCCGAGCTCGGGCAGGGCTTGACCGCCTGCCAAGACGATGCCGCCTTTCTCTTTCGCATCCTTGATCTGTCGTACGACTTTATCCGCGGCTTCCCGATTAATCAAGGGACCGATATCAACCCCCTTCTCCATTCCGCTGCCTACCTTCAATTGCTTGACAAGCTCCGAAAACTTCGCAGCGAACTTCTCCGCGATCCCTTCCTGAACATAAACCCGGTTGGCACATACGCAGGTCTGTCCCCCGTTGCGGAACTTGGAAGAAATCAATCCGGCAGCCGCTTGATCCAGGTCCGCCTGATCGGTCACGATAAACGGGGCATGGCCGCCAAGCTCCAGCGATATTTTCTTGACGTTGGCCGACGCGCCGGCCATCAGCTGCTTCCCTACTTCGGTGGATCCCGTAAAAGACAGCTTTCTAACCCGGCTGTCCTCTTGCCAAACGCCGGAAATGTCGCTGGAAGACCCGGTTACGATGTTAATGACCCCGGCTGGAATGCCGGCTTGATCCGCAAGCTCCACCAGCTTGATCGCCGTGAACGGCGTCTCGCCGGATGGTTTGATCACCACGGTGCACCCCGCAGCCAGGGCCGGCGCCACCTTACGTGTAATCATGGAGGCCGGGAAATTCCAAGGCGTGATGGCGGCAACGACGCCAACAGGCTGCTTCGTTACAATGATGCGCTGGCGGCTGGATGATCCGGGGATGGTCTCACCGTAGATTCGCTTGCCTTCTTCCGCGTACCATGCCACGAAACTGTTGGCATATTGTATCTCGCCCGCCGCTTCCTTCAGCGGTTTCCCCTGCTCCGTGGTCATAATCCTTGCCAATTCGTCCGTATGTCCCGCGATCAGCTCATGCCAGCGGCGCAGCAGCTCTCCCCGCTCGTTCGCCGTTCTGCGGGACCATGCCGGAAAAGCATCGGCGGCCGCATCGACGGCAAGCCGGGCTTCCTTCTTCCCGCCTTTGGATACGGTACCGATAACCGTGCCGTCCGCCGGGTTATATACATCCATCTGCTCCTCGGTCTCTGTCCATTTACCGTTGATATAGATTTGATTTTGAAACATAACAAAAGACCTCCTAATCGATTTTTCAAGACTGAGAGTATGTGATATCATGATTGACTAAACATGATTTAACTTAGGGTCCGTCCTGCCTATTATCCGATATCCACTTACCCTAATGCAAAAAAATAAAACACCGGAGCTTCGTCAAGAAACTCCAGTGCTTCCATATTCATAGCTAAGCGTTCACCTATTTAACGGCTGCGTCTACTTCCGTGATCATTTCGGATACGGATGTCAATCCGCCTCCGGACAGATACCAGAAGTCAGGGTTCAAATACACGATGTTGCCCTCTTTCGCGGCATTGGTTGTGTTTACAAGCTCGTTCTCGACAACCGCTTTGGCGCCTGATTCTCCTTCACCCGTGGCTACCGCTGCACCGCGGTCCACAACAAAGAGATAATCCGGGTTCATCTCAACGATGTATTCATTCGAAATATCTTTACCGTGCGTGCTGACTTCAATGTTAGGATCGACGGCACCAAAACCGAACACGTCATGCAGAATGCCGAAACGGGAGCCTGGGCCGTACGCGCTGATTTTGCCTTCGTTCGCCAGAATGATCAGGGCTTTCTTGCCGGTTGCAGTAGCCTTCTCATTCAAAGCCTTGATGTTCTCGTCAATCGTGGCAAGCTCTTTTTCAACTTCGGCTTCTTTACCGAAGATTTGACCCAGCGTATTCATGTTCTCTTTGAAGGATTCCATGTATTTGCTTGTGTCCACGCCCAGGAAGATCGTCGGGGCAATTTTGCTGAGTTCCTCGTAAGCATCCTGCTGTCTGCCGGAAATAATGATCAGATCCGGCTCGATGCTGTTGATTTTCTCAAAGTCAGGCTCTTTCAGGCTGCCCACATTCTCATATTTCTCGTCTTCGAATTTGGACAGGTATGCCGGGATATTCGCTTGCGGAACACCCAAAACCTCAACGCCCAATTTATCCACGGAATCCAGAATGCCAAAATCGAATACGACGACGCGGGAAGGATTTTTCTTGACAGGCGTTTCACCCAGCTTATGGGTAATCGTGATTTCTTCGGATGCAGGCGGCGTTTCTCCCGCAGCATCGCCTCCAGCCGCACCGCTCGTTTTATCGTCCTGACCACAAGCCGCGAGCACAAGCGTGAACATTGCTACCATAAATAAAGCCAACCATTTTTTCATTCCTAACACCCCATTTTTTATATTTAAAATCTTTATAATTCAACATATATTTGAATTCATGGTTGAATATGTAATTCATTTTGGGCAGAGGAAACCATGCCGTCCTTTAACCAAGGCGGCCTAGTCCTTGTGCAGGGAGTGAGCTCGCTTCATCAGCTTCTCCCTGAGCCCATATCATATTTTCAAATCCCGAATCCTTGACGATTAACCGTAGTATACGCACACCCGATTGTCGTTAATCTCTTCGATCTCGATGTCCATGTCGTAGATGCCGCGAAGAACATTGCTCTGAATGATGTTCTCGGTTTTCCCTTCGCTTTCAATCGCTCCGTCCTTCAAGGCCACGATGTAATCCGAGTAGAAGGAAGCGAAGTTGATGTCATGAATCACGATCACGATCGTTTTGTTCAGGTCGGCGACAAGCTTTCGGAGAATCTTCATAATCTGTACGGAGTGTTTCATGTCCAGATTGTTGAGAGGTTCATCCAGCAGGATATACTCCGTGTTCTGGGCGATGACCATCGCGATATAAGCACGCTGGGTCTGACCGCCGCTGAGCTGATGAAGATATTTATGCTGCATATCCTCAAGCTCCATATAGGAGATGGCTTCATCCACGAACTTCTCGTCTTCCGCGTTCAATCGGCCTTGGGAGTATGGAAAACGCCCGAAGGATACAAGCTCGCGCACCGTCAGGCGGAGGCTGATATGGTTCGATTGCTTCAGAATCGAAACCTTCTTCGCCAGGTCCCCGCTTTTCCATTGACTGACCTCTTTGCCGTCCACCGTAATTTGACCGCTGTCCTTGCCCGTTAGTCTGCTAATCATGGACAGCAAAGTACTCTTACCGGCACCGTTCGGGCCGATAAAGGACGTAATTTGACCTTTCGGGATCGTAACCGACACGTTATCAACGACTTTTTTGCCGCCATAGACTTTCGATACGTTCGTAACCTGGATCATGCTTTACTCTCCTTTAGTAGCAGGTATATGAAGTAAACGCCGCCGATGAAGTTGATGATGACGCTTAGCGTAGTAGAGAACGTAAACACCCGCTCTACCACCAGTTGGCCGCCCACCAAGGCGATAATGCTAATCAGAATGGACGCCGTGATTAAGTGTGAATGCCGGTATGTTTTCATGAATTCATAAGCGACGTTGACCACAAGCAGTCCAAGGAACGTGATCGGTCCTACCAATGCGGTGGCCACCGAAATGAGAACCGCGACCACGATCAGAAGCCTCTTCACAACGTAATCATAGTTTACGCCCAGGTTGATCGCCTGGTCACGGCCCAGCGACAGTACGTTCAAGTACTTGGCAAACCGGGCAAAATACAGCAGGGTCAGCGCAACGACAATGACGGACAGGATGAGAAGCTCGGTCTTCACATTGTTGAAGCTGGCAAACATCTTGTCGGACACGTACTGAAACTCGTTCGGATCGATCAGCACTTCCATAAAGGAAGACATGCTGGAGAACAGGGTTCCAAATATCATGCCGATCAGCAGCAGGAAGTAAATATTGTTTCCTTCCCTCTGAAACAAAATCTTATATAGGATCCCGGCAAACAGGATCATCGCGCCGACATTGATCAAAAAGTTAACATTGCTGCCCAATTTATACAGCGTGAAGGAACCGAAGACAAAGATCACGGTCGTCTGGATCAGGATATACAAGGAATCCAATCCCATCACGCTTGGCGTCAGTATCCGGTTATTCGTGACCGTTTGAAACACCGTGGTAGACAGAGCGATCGCCCCGCCGGTCAGAATAATGGCAAGAACCTTCTTGATTCGTCTTGGAAGGGCGTAATCCCAATTGCCGCCAAGATCAATGAACAGAAAGACTGCCACCAGGATGATTGCCGCCGCGGCCAACAGGCCGAGTTTGGCTTTATAAGTCATAAGCCTTTCTCCTCATCAGTAAGAAAATGAATATACCGCTTCCGAGTACGCCCACGGTCAGACTAATCGGAATTTCATAGGGATAAATGATGATCCGGCCAAGGATGTCACAGAACAGTACGAACCCGGCCCCCAGCAGCGCGGTATGCGAAAGGCTTTTTTTCAAGTGGTCCCCTAAGTACAGACTGACAATATTAGGTATGATCAGACCAAGGAACGGAATCACGCCGACGGTCAGCACAACGGAAGCCGTAACCAGCGCAACGATGACCAATCCCAGGTTCACGACTCGCCGATAATGAAGTCCCAGGTTGGTTGCGAATTCCTCTCCCATTCCGGCTACCGTAAACTTGTTGGCAAACAGGTAAGCCAGAATCACAAGCGGGATGCTGAGGTACAGCATTTCATACTGGCCCTTCATGATCATGGAGAAATCGCCCTGCAGCCAAGCCGACATATTCTGTATAAGATCATATTTGTAGGCAAAGAAGGTCGCGACCGAACTGACGATATTACCGAACATAAGTCCTACCAGCGGGATGAAGATCGCGTCCTTGAACTTGATCCGATCCAGTATCTTCATGAAGATAAAGGTTCCTGCCAGCGCGAATACGAATGCCACGAGCATTTTGATAAGCGGGCCGCTTGTCGTAAAGACGAGCATGGCGACCAAGATCCCCAATCTGGCGGAGTCCATGGTTCCCGCCGTCGTCGGCGATACGAACTTGTTGCGGCTGAGCTGCTGCATGATCAATCCGCAGATACTCATGCTGACACCCGCCAATATGAGGCTGACAAGCCGGGGAATCCGGCTTACAAGCATAATATGCTGTTGTTGTTCTGTCATCGAGAACAGTTCCAGTGGCGAGATATCTTTAACTCCAATAAATAACGAAATTATGGAGAGTACCACAACGGCTGCGAATAAGTATCTAATCTTCATGGCTCTTCCTTCTATGCGTATGTCTGTCGAAACCCGGCAGTCAGCAATTCCCCAACCATTCTCATTGAGATTGATTATCAATTGCGTTCTGATATGGATTATATCATTCTCATTCTCAGTCGACAAGTATAATTGAGAATGAAAATCATTTAATTTGTTCATCCAAGTATCATTTGTTCATGATTTGTTCATAATATGGAGTTTCGCCGAGATCAATTTTATATCGCTGAGGCTGAGCTGCTTAGATTCGGGGTTCCCGAAATACATACATATTGGAAGCTGATTTAATTCTCAGTAACCGGGTATAAAAAATATAAATTAACTTTCCTTCGAAGCGTTGACAATACCTCTAAGTTATATTAATATGCTAACATAATTATTATTTCTAACTAAACGTAAGTTAATGTGAAATGATAATTCAACGACAGCAATTCAACTCAACATGCATATTTGCTTGAATTAAAGGACATCTTTGTTATCAGGCTTATGCAAACATGATTACATCAGGAGGTTTTTTCAATGTCTAAAGATTTTTCAGCAGCACTTAAGCATCGTCGTTCCCATTATGCCATCAGCAAAGACCCGGTCATTTCCGACGAACGCATCCAGGAGATTGTTAATGAAGCCGTTAAATATACTCCGTCTTCTTTCAACTCCCAAAGCGCACGCGTCGTTGTACTGCTTGGCGAACAGCATGACAAACTGTGGAACCTGACCGAAGGCATTCTGAAAGAAGTTGTCGGAGACGAAGAGGCTTTCAAATCCACAGCTGAAAAAATGGGCGCATTCCGCGCTGGATACGGCACGGTTCTCTTCTTCGAGGACAATAACGTAGTTGCCGACCTGCAGCAAAAGTTCGCGCTGTATGCCGACAATTTCCCGGTTTGGTCGAACCAATCCAACGGCATGCTGCAATTCGTGGTATGGACGTCCCTCGAGGCAGAAGGCCTGGGCGCATCCCTCCAGCATTACAACCCGTTGATCGACGAGAAAGTGAAGTCCGAATGGAACATTCCGGAAAACTGGAAGCTGATCGCTCAAATGCCTTTCGGCAAACCGGTTGCAGATCCGGGCGAAAAAGAATTTGCGCCGCTTGAAGATCGCGTGAAGGTATACAAGTAAGCCGTAGCCGGCATAAGCCGCCTATCCAAGTCCAGAGGATTGGAGCAGGCGGCTTTTTTATGGTGCCCTGCCATTGAAAACCTGCCGCCAAAACGATACAATAACACAGGAAGCAGGCCTTTCGCCTTCTGATCTTCGGAAGTTCTTGGAGCCGGCTTGATTACCAACTGCATATTTGATGTTTGGCTGTACTAGGGGTGCCATGTGCTGAGAGACGGCGGGCTGCCGTTAACCCTTATCACCCGATCTAGATCATACTAGCGTGGGGAAGTGTAGCATTTATGTTTATTTCTTTGCGTAGGCATAACTGCACTTCTTCATGGGGTGCGGTTTTTTTGCGTGGACTTAACAATGGGGAGGAAAAAAATTTATGAATGAGCTTGTATGCGGAACGAGCCGGATCGTGGGATGCCGGTTCTCGGTATTTCCCATGACGGATCGGTTCGTGGAAGTGATCACGGAGGCGCTTCGTTCCGTGGATTCGGAAAAGGTCTGGATCCAAACGGATGATGTAAGCACTTGTATTCGCGGACGTGCGGAGCATGTGTTTGATGTGACGAGAGCGATATTCGCTCATGCCGCGGCTAGCGGCGTGCACACGGTGTTTAACGGTACTTATTCTATCGGCTGCCCAGGCGATACGGATGCCGATGCGTATATGGACGAGGATTCGACCCGCTTAAACCACGATATCGGGGAACACGCCGATATCGAAACGGCCTGCCAATTCGCGCTTTACCCGATGGGTAGCGCCGATTACATGGATGTCATTTACGCAGAAGTGGATCGTGCGAAGGCAGCGGGCACATTCGGTGGAAGCGTTCATTACGCCAGCCGATTGGACGGGGCGTTGTCCCGGGTGTTCGGATCACTCGAAGACGCGTTCCAACATGCGATTCAATCCGACAGCAGCCATCTGGTCATGACCGCGGTGGTTTCGGCCCACAGCCCATCTCCCAAAGCCAAAGCTTAAGGTCCTTTCCAACAGATAAAGGCCCGGCAAGCGCCGGGCCTTTATCGATTGCAGGCAAGAATATTGACGGTGTTTAAACCCAAGCACTCAAGATGATTACGAGCAGGATAAAGAGAACCAATATAGTTCCTACTGAATTGCCCCATGCGCCGCCATATGCTCCGCTCATGAAGATCCCTCCTGGATTTAAAAGAATGACGTGAGTTAATCACGTTATTATCTTATTGCTTGTGGCGGGCGAGCGTCACGGCTAATGTACCCCCCTCTTTTTTTATGCAGGGCTTATTTATTCCTCATAACCGACCAGCAGCTTGCCTCCGTACGGGCTGAGGGCTTCCTCCGTCACTGCAATAAGGTCCGAAGGATCGTCCTCCCGATAAATCGCCAGAAGCGCTGCCTCCAGTCGATCCCCCATGGCTGGGCTATAGCCGTTGAACAAACGGAACAGCATCTTCCCTTCACCCGTCCACTCCCGGTTTGCCCTCAGCACGAATTCGCATAGAGTCGATGCTATTTTGTGTACCGTAAACCATTTTTCGCCTTCTCTGCGGGGACTTGTCAAGTCCAGCAAAAACTCGGTTAGCATGTAGCGGTATTCGGCAATATCGCTCGGCGACAAGGGCATGGGGCCGTAATTCAAATCACTCCGGGCATCCGCCCGAACCTCTTCTCCCTCAGGCAACGAACGCAGCACCGTACCTTCGGCGACCATCCGCTGTAAAGACGGATTCGCCGCCAGCACTCCCACGTCGAAATATTCGCGATAGGAGGATAAGGACAATATGAATATTTCCGCGATCCAGCCATGCGCTTCGATCGTCTTCCTGCTGAAGTCATGTCCGTCCCGTTCAATGACGATGATGTCCAGATCGGATTGTTCATTATATTCGCCACTGCTCGCGCTGCCGCCAAGTACGGCAAGCAAGCAGTCGGGATAATTTCGTTGCATGACGCGTATCGCTGCCTCCGTCGGTTCCAGTCTCATGGACGTTTCCTCCATTAATTCTCTCATCCGCCACAAAAAAGGGCTCAAAATATTAAATTCAACGAAAACCCCAAACGTACCTGAATCATATGGTAAATAAACGATTACCCGCATTGACGATGAAGGAAGAAGGGATAGATGAGATGAATTACATTCACATGCTCTCCAGATTAGGCATGGGCAGTGCCCACCCGGGAGGATTCGAGGCAACCCTCAGAATGCTGAAGAATTATCCCATTCAACCGGGCAGCCGCATTTTGGAGGTAGGGTGCGGAACCGGCAGAACAGCCTGCCATCTTTCGGAGATGGGTTATCAAGTGACCGCCATTGACTTGAACGAAAATATGATCAAGAAAGCCCGCGCAAGAGCCGAAGCCATGGGTATGGACGTAGAGTTCCTGCAGGCAGATGTATGCGCATTGCCTTTCGAAGACAACCGGTTTGATCTGATCATGGCCGAGTCCGTCACCGTATTTACGGATACCTCGAAATCGCTGCCCGAATATTACCGCGTTCTGGATCGCGGAGGCGTCCTGCTGGACAGGGAACTGCTGCTGGATAAGCCGATGCCGGAGCCGAAGCTTAAGGAGCTGCTCGAATTCTTCGGCATTCCTAATCTGATGATGAAGGAAGAATGGGCGGGGGCCCTCATGTCTTGCGGTTTTAAGCAGGCAGAATTTTTGGAGTACAACCACTTCAACGAGCAATTAAAGGAAGAGCAAACTCGTCATCTGGATGCGTTTGAGCAGCGCGATAAAGGACTCCTGTTCGATGCTGCGCTCTGGGAAACGCTGTTCAAGCATGACCGCATGATTCTGGATAATACCGATTTTCTCGCTTCCGCCTTATTTCGTGCCGTGAAATAATCCGGCTTCATCTCTATGCATCAAGAGGGGATCTGCATATGGCTATGCTTCCCCTCACTTCCATCACACTCAGTTCTTTCGACCTAATTCAACACTTTTTGTCAATTCGTTATATCTAGTTTAGCCCGTCGATGCTATAATCATGGTAAATATATCCTATGTTGTTGAGGAGGACTCATTCTTATGGCATGGTTCAACAGACTCCCTATGTCTCAAAAAATCACCGCAGCCTGTTATCTCATTGCCGCTTTGTTTGCGGTACCCATGCTGCTTGCGTTTATTCTGATGGGTAAAGCAATCATTGGCGTGGTCATCGTCGTGGTACTAACCGGGCTTACTTTTCCTCTTTCTCGTCTCATTGAGAAAACGCTTACGAACTCCTTCGCGGAAATTTCCAGCGTTTCCGCCAAAATCGCCAAAGGCGACTTCACCTTCCAGGTGGAGGAGGTTGGAGGCATGAACGATCTGAGCAGAACCTTCAACAGCATGGTGGACAAGCTTCGCAAAATATTGCAGGAAACCTCGGATATCACCCGTCAGGTGATGACGTCAAGCTCAAGCATTTCGATTAAAAACCAGGAGCTTATTCAAGTGATGAATCAAGTCTCCCTTTCCTCCAACGAGCTGGCCGTCGGCGCCAACGAAATTTCGGAAGACGTATCCGAAATGACGCACTCCATCCGTGAGATCGAAGAGAAGGTCAGCAATTATACGCATTCGACCCAAGAAATGAATACCCGGTCGATCGAAACGCTGGGACTGGTTGAACAAGGAAGGGATTCGGTAGCCAAGCAGTCTGCAGGGATGCAGCGAAACATTGATGCAACGGCCAAGGTTTCGGAATCCATCGATGCGCTGGCCCAAAGCGCCAGAGGAATCACGAAGATTACGGAGACGATCTCCGAGCTTGCCGATCAGACCAACCTGTTGTCCCTGAACGCATCCATCGAAGCGGCCAGAGCTGGCGAGCATGGCGCAGGCTTTGCCGTTGTCGCCCAGGAGGTGCGTAAACTGGCCGAAGAATCTACGTCTTCAACCCGGGAAGTATTCAATCTCGTTCGGAGCATCGAATCGGACATCAAACACGCGTCCCAAAACATCAAAATCAATGAGGAGGTCGTCAGGCAGCAGACCGAAATGATCCGCGAAGCAGAGCTTGTGTTTATGGAGATCGTAAACAGCGTGCAGTATATTTCGGATCAGATCGCCGCTTTCTCTAAGGAAAGCCAGTCCATGCTGGATAGCGCGCAGAGCATTTCTTCCGCGATTCAGAATATATCCGCGATCACGCAGCAATCCGCTGCCGGAACGGAGCAAGTGTCGGCCTCCATGAACGAAGGCATCTCGTCGATCCAGAAGATGGCTGAAGAAGCGGAAGCGATGAATAACGCCGTTTTCCGGCTGCAGAAAACCATCAACATTTTCAAATTTTAAGCAGCGAGTCAGTCTACATAAGCTCGCATTTATCGCATCTAAACTTAAAGGCCAAAGAATCTAACGAGATTCTTGGCCTTTTATCATCCTATCTCTTGACGCTCGCTCCATAACCGCGCAAGGTTCACAAGCCGCCCTTCCTCAAATTCGGCGCGGTAAATATCAGGCAATGTCGTTCCCAGCCAAAAATGATAATCGAAGTGCTCATCATAACGCTGGAGCATGAGTGTCATGATATCGCCGTGCGTGCCGATCGCTACCCGCTTGCCTCCATATGCATTCAAAATGATCTCGAAGGCCCGGATCGCACGGCTTTGCGCGGCTTTACCGGATTCCCCTCCGGGGAAGGAGAAGGCCGGATCCTGGAACAGTTTCTTTTTGGCATCAAGGAAGGAATGTCCCTGAAAATCGCCGGCCATCCGTTCTCTTAAGTCCTGCTGCTCCATAATCGGTAATCTTAAAGCGTCCGCCAATGGTTGGACCGTGTCCTTGGCGCGCTGATAAGGGCTCGACAGGATCGCGTCAATCCCTTCATCCAGCAGCATCTCCTTCACTCGCTCCGCAGCAAGCGATCCCTGCGCCGACAATCCACGAGACCGTTCCTTCCCCTCGATAAATGGGGATTCCGCATGTCTCACAAAATATATAATCGTCATTCTTCGATCCCCGCTTTTGGATTCGTCTCTAAATCGGGCTCCATCATCATCTCGACAAACGGCGTTAACGGCAGCAATCCCAGTGTGTCAATCGGAATCCATTGGGCTCCCAAGGAGTCTTGACCGTCACCGCCCGTTTGGATTCTAGCTTGGTCATCCAGCAGCTCGACATCATAAATTATGCCGATATGATGCAGTTCTTCCATCTGATTCGCTTCATACTGATACACGATCGTATAAGAGACGGCCGTCCGAATGCTTCCCTTAATTGAACCAAGTCCGGTTTCCTCCATAAATTCGCGCTGAAGGGTATGCTCCGGCTCTTCGCCGAACTCGATCGAGCCGCCTGGTAAATCCCACTTCCCCTTATGCGGCCCTCTCGCTTTCTGGATCAACAGGATATGATCATGCTGAATCAGTATTCCATAAACGCCGAGATGCGTATGTTTCACCATGGTCAATCCCCTCCTTTTCTCGCAGTGAAGGTCATCCATCGACTTCGGAATAGAACGTCTCTCCCATCCTTCACTTCTTGAATATCCTGCTGCACCTGCCGCCTCGTTAAGATTTCCCATTCCGAATACAGCTCGTCAAGGATAGAAAGGGCCCTTTCGGTCGACAGATTCAACTCGATTAACCCTTCTTCCTCCAAACCAGTCTCCCGATCGATTTCCTTCACTTCCGTACTCATCATGATGCAGTGAATGCCCTGGTCCACGGTTCCAGCCTGCATTTGTTTGACCTTACATACGAAGGCTTCTTCCGAGCTCAAATGCTCCAGGCATGAACAGGCAATGATGTAATGATATGACGCCTCGGTAATTTCGTAAAACTCTACGTCTGCTGCAAGTGCCTCGATGCTTGAGCTTACGCCGTACATCGCGGCATACTGCACCAGCTTGTCGATAGCCGATGGCAGCAAATCCACGCAGATGACCTGCCCGTTCGCCGATTGGATCCGCTGCGCAACCGGGATACTGTTGCGCCCGACGCCGCATCCCAGATCCAGGACCCGCATATCCGGAAACGGCAAAAAGTCCAAATGATCCAGGACCGTCTGAACGGGCTTGGCTAACCAGCTCCCAGGTTCAAACAATACGGCATCTTCATACAATTTCTCGTGATACGACTTTTCCTTTTCTCGCGCACGGTCGAATATGTTCAATGTTATAACCCCTTGTTTTTGCCGTTATCAGCCGCTTTCTAACAAATTCCACATAAGAATGCCTAAATCCTTGCCGAACAACGTATCTCTTACTTGGCAAACTCTTTTCTAATCCTCGATGATCGCTAAACGCGGCCACTGATTCTTCCATTGTTTCTTGCGTACCCGTTCCAAGTAATAGCTCCGCTTATCAAAGTTAGGACTTCTTCGAACCCGAAGCGCGAATAAATCCTCCAATCCGTAAGGACAGCAAAGTTCAAGCTCCCCTGCGACGTTCAGTCTGGCCCCGACCGCGGTGGCCGTCTCCGGCCAATGGGTTAGCGCTGCATGGGTCGAATGATAGGGCTCGTCTCCGTTCTTGGCATGCATTCTGGCCTGATTCTTGACCGACCATTTCGGGTTCGCCGTCGAGGTCCTTAAGTGCTGTTCCAGGGCAGCATCCCGTTCTTCGGACACATCATCCGAATCGAAGTAAACGACATCGATATCGGTATGCCGGTCCGTCCCGTCTAATCCATGCAGGATGTCCCATACATAATTTCGGATGTAACCTGCGGGAATATAACATTGCGGCAGGGCTAAATCCCGAACGATGCCCAAATCCGCCATCAATGGCTTGTGCTGCCTTATGTATCCCTTTAACCGTTCCTCTAACATGCCTTCACCGCCCATGAATGGTTGATATGAATCCCAGCTTGCTTGTAATTGTGTCGTCTCCAGGTCCCTCACGTTTACGAACCCCGCCGAATATGCGCGAGTATGCCCCAGAGAACCTTAATCCGTGTAAAAAAGCATAGACCGCTTCACGAGGAAAACGGCCTATGCACTCTTAGATAAAACTATTATATTCCAAATAATCCTTGACTTCTAGTCCCTCCTTGTATCGGGAAGCTGCTTACACAGCCGCATCCACCCGCTCCTGCGATGCCCCGTCGCAGCGCTTGCACACTTTCAGGGCAGTCCCGTCCGATTTGGTCCGAGGATACAACAGTTTGGTCCGGGTACTCTTGCACACCGGGCATGTGCCGCGTGCGCGAGTTGGTAGGTTCCACAAGGATTTGCCTCTTTTTTGTTTTGCCATGAACAGATACCCCATTTCATAGATTCATTATCGTCACTCTTACATATATGAAAGGGTTCGGCATAACATGTCGGCAGCTCCCATGGAATCTTGCAATATATAACAAAAAGAGAAGGCATCCGTAAACGCCCTCTCTTAAGCAGCATGATTCATGTATTCATAAACGCCACAATCTCTTCCTTAGCCGGTATGGAGGATTGAGCGCCCGGACGGGTCACCGTCAATGCAGCAGCTGCGGTCGCAAACCGCAGCGCTGCTTCCGTATCCAGCCCCTCCGTGCGAGCCGCCGCATAAGCACCGATGAAGGTATCCCCTGCCGCCGTGGTATCCACGGGTTTGACGCGGAAAGCCGGAACGTTAAATCGCTCGCCGCGTGCATTTCCATAGAAGCACCCTAACTCGCCAAGGGTGATGATCACGTTGGAAGTGCCTCTTCCAATGATCGATGCTGCAGCAGCCTCGGCCGAAGCCGCGTCCTCCACCCTCAGCCCGCTAACCACGCCTGCTTCCGTTTCGTTTACAATCAAAGTATCCAGCAGCGGAAACACCTCGTGCGGAATCGTTCGCGCGGGGGCCGGATTCAGCCAGACGCGAACGCCTGCCTTGCTGGCCGATCGGATGACATGCTGTGTCGTCTCCCACGGAATTTCATTCTGCAGCAGCACCGCATATACGCCGTCCCAGTTCACTTCGGCGGCAACATCCTCTTCGGTCAGCCGCCCATTGGCTCCTTCCGAGAGCACGATATAGTTCTCGCCTTCTTCGTTGACCGTGATGATCGCGATTCCGGATGTGCCTGCCTTGGTGAGAACGGACGAGACGCCAACGCCGCGCTCCTCCAAGGAAGCAACCAAAGTGCTTCCAAAGGGATCCAGTCCCACGGCGCCGACCATGCTGCAATCGGCACCTGCCAAGGCTGCGGCCACAGCTTGATTTGCCCCTTTGCCTCCGGGAAAAAACTGTGCGTCCCTGCTGTGAATCGTTTCCCCCGGCTGGGGAAACTGCGCAACATTACTTACAACATCCATATTAATGCTTCCAATGACAACCAGCTTGCGCAAATTTAACCGCTCCCTTCTGTTAAACCGGCTTCGGCTCGAATGTACGGACGCGAACTTCCTTGATCTCGTTCTCGCCATCCTCCAGACAACCAAAACCGAACATGCCGTGAGCATAGGCGGTTTCCTTGCATTCCAGCACATTCTCTCCATTAATATACAAGATGAACCTGTCCCTCTCGGACACCAGCTTCAGGCGGTATTCTTTACCCAATGCCCAATCGTATTTTGCCGTAATCAAACGCTTGATTCCGAAATCCTGTTTGATAAACGATACGGAGTTCGGGCCGTCGAAGCCGGCCAGATAATGACGCATGACGCCTTGCGCCCTTGCAATAACACAATGGCTGGTGCCGGATATCGGCTTGATGGTCGCTTCAATCTCCATATCGCCGGCATAATAATTGCCGGAATAGGACGAGGTATCCCCTTCAGAGGAACAATGCAGGGCACCGTCACGCAGTTCCCATTTCCCGCGATGATGCGAGAATGGGGTGACGGAAGCGAACTCTTTGGCCTGCTTGGCAAAATCGATCGTATAGTCTGAAGCCCCCGCGATGCGGAATTGCCCGACGAACAAACTTCCGATGGCACGGTTCAAGAGCGGCGACGGGCTCTCCAAGATCCAGCCGATCTCATCGATCATGGCACCATCCGTATCCGGGATGACGAATTGCACCGCGTTCCACTCTCCGCACACGGGAGTCAACGCAGCCAAACGCACATCCTCCTGCGTATAGGTATTGCGCACATACGGAGTCAAGGTAACCGGTTCGCCTTCCCACTGATCCACATAAATGTGGGCGGATACGGTTTGTCCGCTGTAGGCCAGCGGCGCAAAGGTCGGCTTATACTTCTCATCGTTGAACTCGGCGCGCCGGTAGAACGGTTTGAAATAGATTTTGCTGCTGTCGCCTTCAACCAGTCTGTCAAAAACCACTTCCAGCGATCCTCTGCTGTCATAAACCTGTTTCGTCGAATGGCGAACGACCGGCGTTTTGAAGGAATGGCTCGTCCGGAAGCCATGCGTAGATCCCGGCAGGTCGAAATCAAAGTATACCTCGCCCTGCTTCACCCGACGAACCAGCTCTTCAGGTGCTTTCTCTCCGTTAAGACGATACCCAAGCAGAGCAAGCTCTTTGGCGAATGTCGGAAAATCCACCAGATTCAAATAGCCGGACACGCTGGAAGCCACGATGAAGTCATTGATCGGCTTGCGGTAATGATCCGGGATTCCCGCCAGACCTCCGTAAACGCCGAGGATCGTTCCCACATTGCCTGCATTGCAATCGGTGTCCCAGCCGCACATCGACGCGATCTCGACCGTGCGCGCAAAATCTCCCTCGCCATACAGAAGGGCAAGCGCGCACACGCCCGCATTCGGGATAATGTGGCATACGCCCGTATATTTATCGTATCCCCAGTGGTCCTCCAAATATTGGCGGCAAGCGCGGAAATCGGAAGGCTGCTCCCGGTGGAAGTCCATCACCGCATGGACCACGCGCGCATAGGTGGAGTCATCCGGAATCATGCGCAGGCCTTCCGCGATAATCTCATCCATGGATGAAGCATTAAAGGCTTTGGCTATGCAAGCGGCCATGAAGCGGGCGCCATACAGCCCGTTGCCGTCGTGGGAGACGCTGGCCGCTTTTTCCGCGTAATCCGCTGCTTTTTCCGCTTGCCCCGGGAACAGCAGACCCCAGGAATCGATGAAAATCTGGCCGCCGATCTGCTCCGCCATCTCCGTGCCGTTGACCTCGATCGAACCGGAACGAGGGGCCGGGATGCCTTTGCGCAGATTCACATAGGCGCGGTGCTCGGTACTGATATCCTCGCCGCCCCACCAGAACATGCCGATCCCTTCCCTAGCGTAATTGAGCCATGCCTTGCCCACATCCTCCGGCAAAAGCTCACGGTCCGTCGCATCGTCATACAGCGCGCGAATAAAGAAAACCGGACCGTTTGCGTCATCGTCGGCGGCAAAGGTTTTGTACGGCTTCACGTAATCCCGGATATCGCCGTATACGTCCCGAATGCGTTCATACGTCCAGGCTACCGGTTCGATGGGAGCACCGAGCCTTATGCCAATGTTCATGCCGATGAATCCCGCATATACCGTCTCTACATAATGTTTAGGTATCATTTGCTCTCCCTCCTGTTTCAACCATTCTTATACATCCGCTGAGTTCCAATGGCTTGCAAAAAACTATGGACTCACAATATTCTTCCGAGATTCATTGATGCGAAGATCCTCCTCGATGATCTTCGCGGCAATGCCGCTGAACCGGTCGGCGATGGCGCACAGGTCCAAACGATTTACCTTATTCAGCTGTTCGATATCCTCCTTGCGGATGACCTCGCTGCCATACATGGCGCCCAGGATCACCCCGGCCATAACGCCGATCGAGTCCGTATCGCGCCCGGAATTAACCCCGTCCAGGATCGAACGGTAGTACTCTCCGTCATTGAGCACGATGAACGCCAGTGCCATCGGCAGCTCTTCAATCGACCATAGGCGGCTTGGCGTATAATGGTTGCTCGGGATGCCGATCTTGTCGATATGGCGGCTCACGTCGTCGCCCATCGGCGAATATTTAACCATGATCGCTTGCAATACCTCGATCACTTTGTCCATGTCATCCCGCTCCTGCCGCAGATCGCGCGCGGCTTGCGTCATCTCCACAATGGCAGCTTTCGTGCCGTCTTTCGCCAGGCTGATGGCGGTGCGGACAATATCGTCCACACTCACCCCTGGCTCAAAGGCCTTCGCCACGCAAGCGGCGAGCACGCCTGCGGCTTCCAGGCCGTAGCTGCTCTGATGACCCATCGCAAACAGGATGGCTTCATCATAAGCTGCTTTGGGATTGCCCGCATTAACGATCCCGATCGGGGCGATGTACATCGCCGCCCCGCAGTTCACCATATTTCCGATGCCGCCTTCTCTCGGATCGCAATTGGCCAGCACATGACGCATGAAGATGTATTTTTCCGGATAGAACAATCGGTCAATTATCAACGTTTCCTCATTCAGCTCAGGGACAAACGTCTTGCGGAACGCAATCTCCTTCACGAACTCGTTGCCCATATCATAGGCATCCAGATGCCTGCCCTCGGTAAGATACACGTTCATGAGCGCAATGGTCATCAGCGTATCGTCCGTGACAATGCCATCGCCCCTTACCCGGCCAAGCCGGACGTCGGGGGGCAGGTCCATCTTATGCCATCTTGTCATGAGGGATTCCACACGTCCATACTTGGACTTGATCTCCCCGTACGTCAATTTCTCGATTGGAGCTCCCATTGCGTCTCCGAGCGCGGTGGATATCACCACGCCCCTCACCCGGTCACGAAACGAAGTCATAGTTATAGGCTCCTTACTTGATGTTGTCGTTGGCGTATTTCGTTATCTCTGCTCCGCCTGCAGCATTCCAGGCTTCAACGAATTGGTCGAATTGGGACAAGTCCTTCTTGCCTGTAATAAAGTCCGTCGAATATTCCTTGTACAGATTGTTCATCGCATCCCAGTTCGCAATGAATTGCTCTGGGATGATGAAATTATTGTCTTCCGTGTAGAAATCGCCAGCCATTTTCAACGATTCGGTTCCAGGCTCACCCAAAAGCGGCGTTTTCAAAGGCGTCTCGGATTGGATCTCGGTCGGCTCCCAGAAACGCGCATACCATTCGCTGTAGTATTTCTCGTTCAGCTCGATCTTGCCGTCAACGACCTTATAATGCTCGTCTTCGAAACCGAGACGGTCCAGCATTTGCCCCTTCGGACTTGCAAGGTAATCAAAGACCTTGAACGCCACGTCTTTATGCGGAGACTGGGAAGAGATCGCAAGTCCTCTGGATTCCTTCGTCACGTCGGTTGCCCCGAAGCCCTGAGCTTCACCCTTGGCAGGCGGCAGCACGATCAGGTTAGCGTCATCTCCGCCGAGCTCCTGCATTCTTCCGTCGTACAAATCGATGATTTTGCCGGCTGTGCCCGTAATAACGGCAGCTTCTCCTTTATAGAAGGCATCTTCCTTCGTATCCCACTGCTTCGTAATGAATTGCGGGTCCAGCAGCCCTTCCTTGTAAAGCTTGTTGTAGAACGTCAGCTTTTCTTTTTCCTTCTGGGAAACCTTGGAGTATTCATAAGTGCCGTCGTCCTTCTTAAGCCAGGTCGTATCCAAACCGAAAGCCGTATTGAAAATGAAATTGATCTCGGCAATATCGCCTGCTGCCGTCAGCGCGTAACTCGGCTTGCCTTCACCCGGCTTCTTCTCCACCAATTCCTTGAAGAAGGCGTAATAATTGTCGACGGTCGGATTCTCCATCAAGGCTTTAGAGCTCTCCATGGCATTAAACCAGTCGGCCCGGATGACCGGGGTCTTCGGTGCGAGCGGTTTGATCCACAGCAGATACGGATAGCTTGCCATCCGCGTTTGGTTATGCGGCTCGATGATATCTTTAATGTAAGTGGATTTTTCAATGTAAGGCGTCAGATCCTCCAGCAGGCCTTGTTCGGCAATTTGCTGGTCGCCGCCTTGGAAGTAGATAATATCCGGAATGGTTCCGCCCAACAGCAGCAGATTCAGGTTCTCGGCATAACTGCCCTGTGCCAGATCCACAAGCTCGAATTTCACGTTCAAGCCTTCGTCTTCGGCCAGGGATTTCTCCAAGGTCTCGAAGAATTTAACGGAAACGGGATTCGCCGTTCCTTCATCCTTGTACACGATCTTCAGCGTAACCGGATCACCGCTTCCTTCAGGCTGCGCGGTCCCGGGCTCGGTCTGGCCCGCTCCCGGCGTCTTCGAATTCGATGTACATGCCGACATGACCATAACCAGCATGGCAACGATTAATAACAGGCTTAATTTTTTCATGTTCATCTTTCTCCCCTTTTTTGAATTTGAACATTCATGCCTTAAGTTAAGCTGCCTTCCTTAGCTTAATCCTTGACTCCGCCCTCCAGTTCGCCTTTGGCGTAATATTTCAAAATGAACGGATATAGGAATAACAGCGGCACAATCGCAATCATGATCGTACCTGCCTGCAGGGAAGCGAAATCAAAATTGATCGAGCTGTCGAACATGTTCTGGTTCCCGATCAGGGACGTATTGTCCTTACGGACAACAAACTGTCTGAGCACGACCTGCAGCGGCCATTTGGTCGGGTCCGAAATATAGAGCGTCGCCCGGAAATATTCATTCCAGTGATACACCCCGTAGAACAAGCCCAAGGTCGCCAGCCCCGGTTTGGAGAGCGGCAGGATGATGCGGCTGTACAAGCGGAAATGGCCTGCGCCGTCGATTCGGGATGCCTCCAGAATCTCCTCCGGAATGTCCTGAATGAACCGCATGAGAATAAAGAGATAGTATACGTTGATCGCTTTATACAGGATCAGCGAAGTTAACGTATTCATCAGTCCGAGATCCTTCACGAGCAGGTATTCGGGAATCATGCCCGGCTCGAATACCATAATGACGATCAGGAAAAACAACACGACCTTTTTCCCGATAAACTCGGTTCTGGCCAGCACGTACGCTGCCATGGAGGTCAGCAGCAGATTCAGGAATGTGCCTGCCACGGTAATCCATACCGAATTCAGAATACTGCCCGTGATCAAGGGATTGGACAACAACAGCTGGTAGTTGATCGTTGAGAATCCCTTCGGTATGATGTCCAGACCGCCCATCAGATGGGCTTTGCCGGGGTCGGTCAGAGACAGCGCCAGCAGATTCAGGAGAGGAACCAAGACCATGAGCGTAAATACAAACAACATCAGATAAATGACGATTTTGGAAATTTCAAGCCGTCTCATCGTAAATCCCTCCTTTACCAGACGCCCTTGCCCGAGAAGCGCTTCGATATGAAATGCGTGCCCAGGATGAGAATAATGCCGATCACGCCCTTGAACAGGCTCGCTGCGGTTGCATAAGCAAACTGCCCGTTTCCGATACCGATCCGGTACACATACGTGTCCAGAATATCGACCACGCTGATGATGGAATCGTTCATAAAGTTAAACACCTGATCGAAACCAGCATTCATGAAGAAGCCCAGATTCAGAATGAAGACGGTTACAACTGTGCTGTATAAATGAGGAAGCGTGATGTACCTCATCTGCTGCAGCCGGGTCGCCCCGTCGATCTTGGCTGCTTCATACAATCCTGGGCTGATCTTCATGATGGCTGCCAGATAAATGATGGAATCCCAACCCGCGCTTCGCCAGATTTCGGAGAATACGAGCACCCAGCGGATATGCTCCTTGCTGGTCATGTAATCCACGGATGGCAGTTGAAAGAAATTCGCAATCAGATTGACTCCGCCTTCGGCTGGGTTCAAGAGACTGATCCAGATCCCGGCAATCACGACCCACGACAGGAAATGCGGCAGATAAACCACGGATTGCACATATTTGCGGTATTTCGAGCTCCGAACTTCATTAATCAGAAGCGACAGCATGATCGGAATCGGGAACACGAATACGATTTTCATCAAACTGATGATGATGGTATTCTGCAGCACGCTCGTGAAGGCGGGAGAGCTGAACAACGTCTTGAAGTGCTTCCACCCGACCCACACATGATCCCCAAGAATCCGGTAATCCTGAAAGGCGAGTTTCATGCCGTACAGCGGAATGATGTGAAAAACAAAAAAGTAGAGCAGAGGCAGCGACAGCATCGCGTATAATACCCAATCCTGCCTTAAGCGTCTTAACACCTTCATGGGTTACCCCTCCTCCCCGTGTTCGATGGATAACTTCATGAGGGGAGCATGCTGCTGGGCACCGTACACGTCGCGGTCGCCGACGCTGCCCGACGATATGTCCCGCGACATCGTGATCTTGAAACCCAGCGCCTGGTCGAAAAACACCAGATGATGAATCTGCTCCTCCCGTATCTGATACAGCTCGCATATGGTCCGTTTCGATATGATGCCGGACTGTTTCACTCTGTCATATTGCTCCTTGGAATCAAACAACACGTCTAATGTAATTTCGAAAGGGCCCGAGTTTTTGCTTCGCAGCACCTTCGCCAAATCGCCGAGTTGAGTCATGGTTTGATCCTCCTTATCGATGCTCTATACGAAAAGCATTATTTTTCATTTCCATCAGGTGGTAGACGGAGAATTCATACACAGGACCGAACTCGATGTCGCTTGGCGCGAACGGAAACGCGAGATTTCCTGCCGTTGATTTCCGGCCTTCGTAGCCGTAGTGCAGGAAAGTGGAACGCACCGTCGCGCAGATGCTGTTTGCCAACTCCTGCGTCTTGGCCACCACTTCGAACATGACGCCGATCTCGTGCCCGTCGAACGACTCGGGCTCCTTGCTTCCGAGTACGCCGTTCTTGCCGTAGTTGTAGAATTGAATCCGATAATCCGATTCCGGAATTTCCCGGTAATATTCCCGCGCCTGGTTGCGCACATAATCTTCAACCTCTTCGAGCTTCCCGATGAGGATTGGGTCCCGGATCCCGGCAACCACGAAGGTTCGATACGCGACGCGCCTTGCGCCTTCCAGTTTGATGAAATATTTCTCCGCCGGAAGGTACCTGCTGCCCGTCACGCGAACGACACCTTTCTCCACTTCCTCGAATCGGCAGTTCTCCAAATCAAGCGTAAATCCGGGACCATGCAGAATATACGGATGTTCCTTCTCATAGAAGGTATGGGCGGCAACGCTGGTCGGGCTGCACGTCCGGTTCGGGTTAAGCGATTGAACGGTAAACGAATCATCGCTAATCGTGCCAAGAATGCTATCCTTGGTTGTGCCAGGTTCGGCGCATAGTGCGCCGCATTCCAATATTTTTCCCAGATGATAGGATAGCCCCGGGTCCTTGCCATGATAGATCCCGATCGCCGCGAATGGGGACGGATCATAAGCCCGGCCGCATACGATAATGTCTCCGCCTTGTTTAAGCGCTTCCACAATAGGCTCGTGTCCCATCTGAGCAACGATGCTGTTCGTGGAATCAATTCGCTCCCGGGTCAGTGGCGGTATGTTCGGGCTCAGTCCCTTGATTCTTCCTTCTTCGCTTGCCAGATGGATTTCCTCCTGCGTAAAATCCGCCCAGATAACGGACACTTTGGCCTGAAGACCCCGCTCATCCAAAATCTCATCAATGATATCCAGCGTCCAGTTCACATGGGTCCTTGCTCCCGAGCCGCCGGCCGATCCGATGATAATCGGAATTTTCCGAGGCAAACCCTGGGTGATCATGATGTCCAAGTCTTTCTTAACCGCGCGCTTGCTGACGATCGAAACGCCGGCGCCCAGCTTATGCGGTCCGCCATCCGTAGATCCTGCATCCACGACGATGCCGTGCAGTTCAAAGTCCATTCCGTTCATAAAGGATTGTTCAGGAAAGCCATATCCCAGCATGCCGCAGGGTGATAGAATTCGAATGTCTGTATTCATCTGCAGTCCCTCTCTACCCACATATTCACCCATGACCATTGGATAATTGGATTATCCAATTTGTGCTAAAAGGGGTGCATTTTCCCCCTCTTAAACATGAATGTGGTTTTTCTGTATGTTTTCTTTAACCCGGCTAAGATGGTTCAGCAAAGCCAACTTCGCTTTTACCGGATCCCGTTCCTTAATGGCTTGCATAATAAGTAAATGTTCTTCGTAGACCTCGCTCTTTCGCCCCGGTATCTTCGCTGTTTTGCTCAGCGTCCGCTGAAGCAAATCCATATGCAGTTCAATCATATTGACAAGGACCACGTTATGCGTGGCTTTGGCGATCGACAGGTGAAATGCCTGATCCGGCTTCGAGCGATCCTCCGCGTTCTGATCGATCTGTCCCCATGTCGCGAAGGCGGCCTCAATCTCGGCAATATCCTCATCGGTTGCGCGCTTTGCCGCCAGCTCCACGATTCCCGTCTCGAACAATTCCCGCGCCTCTAACAACTCGATGATGGTAGCACGTTCAATGTTGTCCAGAATACGGCTGCGATCCTCGGCAACGTCCAGTGCCTTGCTCAGGAAACGTCCGCCGCCCGGTCTGGCTTCAATCAATCCTTCGCGCTCCAGAATACGAAAGGCTTCCCGCAATGTTCCGCGGCTAATGCCGAAGGACTGGGCCAACTCCCGTTCTGTCGGCAGGACATCACCCGGAGCCAGATTCCCTTCCAGAATCAGATTCTTGATCTGTTCGATAACATCCTCGTACACCCGATGATATTTAATCTTCTTAATGGTCATATGACTACCCTCTCTATCCCTACTTGCGCAAACGATAATTGGGTGATCCAATTAACCGCACGTTTAGCATAAACGCATCTGAATAGGCTGTCAAGCATAAAAATAGCGCTTTCATCGATAGAATTACGGTAGTTTTGACCTATAAGGCAGTAAAAACCGGATAATTGGGTCACCCAATCATCCGATCTTTTGGACGCTTGAGTGCCTCGAGATGGCGATCCATGGGACATAATAAATAACCCCGCCGTGGACGAAGGACGAAAATCCATGACAGGGTTTGTGCTCTAAGACTTCAAATTTATGACTGCAATCTCCGTTTGGTCCATTGCCATCTTATATAACCATATAAGCCGCCTAATAGAACGAAGCCTCCGATCGCTGCTGCTGTTTGCCACCCGCTGCTCCGCTCCATCATTCCAAACGTTACCTGAGTCTGCAGGGTTTCCATCCGTTCATATTGCTTGGCCAGATCCAGATCCTGCGCATGTCTCTGTGTTAGCACCATCCCTTGCAGCATCATAAATGCAAAATAGCCTATATATATCGCTGCGGCAAACAGCACGGATTCCATCGCCAGACGTTTACGCGTCAACATGATCCCCACCTCTCTCGTTCTAGTTTTCTAACCAAACCACCGTCTTTATATCCATTTCACAATCTCACTGATGACGTAAGCCGCCGGAATAATCACGAGCTGGGCCAGCATCGTTCCGAAAAACCGCGAAACCATCAGCATCGTATACACCTTGCCCAGCTGTTCCCTCGCTTCCTCATTGCGGGTGGCTTTGTCCGTAATCAAACCAAGCTGGGGATCGATAAATATCGTTAAGATAATCGTTGCAATCCCGTTGATCAGTCCGGACGCTTGGGAGGCCATGGTGCTGTACTGGGGCACGAGATGTGCGGCATACAGGGATGCCAGGACACCCACCGTGTAAAAAGCCGTAACCACGATATTCAGCAAAATGAACCGTTTAGGTACGCCTAAGTAGCGAAACTGGCTCCACTTCAAATTCGGCTTCCTGATGTAATGCCGTGTATTCTTGAGCTGCCCAATGGTCACGCTCGATACAAGCTTCGGGATGGATCCGGCAACCTCCAGTTTACTGATAATGCGGCTGAACAGATTGACGAAGGTAGGAAACAATGCGATCGCGACAATCGTACCGATGGATGCGGCCAGCAATATCGCCCTGAAATAGGTGAGCACGTCAAACGAAGGATCCACTTTTGCGTAATCTACGAATTTGCCCGTCAGCGGAGCTTGAACCAGGTTGGACGTTCGGGAAACCAGCACAATGATTCCGGTCAAGGATAACGCCACCGCAATTTTGTTCAACTTCACTCCGGCATATCTCGCAGAGTATGACAACGTCTCCGCCGTATGAATAATCATCGTCAGGACAAACACAACGATCAAGCTCTGTATCATAGAGGGTTCCTCCCCACCTGAGGTGCAGGCTAAGTCGTACCATATCATGTCATCGATTGAATCTGCAGTCTGTTTCTCCCTATATGTCTATCGCATTTACGGCCGGATTAGTACGTGCCCTCCCTGTTCTTGAAGCATGAATGCCGTCCGGTCATAGATCTGCTGCAATTGCTGCCGAGTGATCAGGCTTGCGTTATGTTCAAACGTCACATGGAACCGTGAATTACGGGCGGCAACGTATTGCAAATAGGCGTAGGCTTCTCCATATTCCGCATCATGATCATGCTCCGGCAGCACCGGCAGATGATGCGTGAACTTGTCATTCTCGTATAATACGTTACTGTAATGGCCCAAATAAATCCGGGACGCCATCCGATCGAGAAACGGGTATGGGTCAAAACCTTGAAAGGCCCTGCGAGCTATATCAAGCCTGGCCGTATCCAGCACAAACCCGATGTCGGGATAAGCATGAAAGCTATCGATCAGCACATCCCCGTAATCTCCAAAGAAATCATGCTCTAGCACGATGCGCTGCCCATAGCGAAGCTGGAGTTCACAGAGAAACTCGAATAACCGCTTCGACATTTCCCGGAATCTTTCTTTGCTCAATTGGTTGTAATTGTAACGATCCTCGGGGCCAGGAAGTCTCGGGTACGGCGTGAAAGGCTCCTGAAAGACCGGATAAAACGGATAATGAAACAGCATATAATCTGCCCCCACACTGGAGGCTAACTGAACCTCTGCCGAGATTTGTTCAAGCGCTTCCCGAAAGACCTCGGGTTCGGGTGCATTGACTTGAGGCAACCGATATCCCGCTTCACGAAGAATCGGGGCATGAACACCGAACGCGATCCGCTGGTTACTGCAAAAATCGCTAACCTCAACCAACGCCTCCCGATTCGGAAAGCTGCATATTTCCATCCCGCTAATATGCTTACCCGCAAGCCGTTCCCATCGATCTTCCGTAAACTGATCCCACATGCCTATCTGTAAACGGCGCTGAGTCATGTGCTCAGCTTCTTTCGAATAAGACGAATTTGCCCGCGATGGTTGATCTCGTCCTCAAAGACGTGGAACCACTTAAAATAGTAATTTGCTTGCTTGTTATACCAGAATGGCTGCTCGATATAAAGCCATTCATCCGTAACCGACCGGAACAAGTCGAAGGTCCGGTTTCGGACTTCGTTTAACCGCTCAATATAATAATCGAGGTCATGGCCTCGTATTGCGGCTCTGCCTTCATCGCCCAGATTGAGGGCGGGCCCCCATTTCCGCAGCTCATCCTGGTTTAATTCGCGCTCTTCGAACGTGCTGGCCTGATAGGCATATTCCACGGCGGCAGCATGCAGCAGCAATGCACCGATCGAATTCCCCCCTTTTTCTGCGACGAAATCGAGCTGCTCCATGGTTAAACCCTTGACCTCTTGCAGCGTCGTGAACCTGGCATAATTCATCATCGACAGCAAGCGGCTAATATCCGGTGAATAACCGGGAAGGTCCGCGATGAGCAAAAGCGGGTCATTCTGAAACATGTCCATCACCTTCGTTTCTTGGTTCTATGTACTTTCCTTACCGGGGCCGGCACGGAAATCACAACTCAGCCTGCCTTTATTCGCCTAAACCTATTTTAACATTATTTCCCTCCCGCGTATCCCGTTTCCTTCAGCAGATCACAATGTACATCGTTCAACGCACTCGTGGTGATATGCAAGAGGATAACGAAACGGTGGGCCTCCCCCGGAACGGAGGAACCATGCATTAGTTTAAACTGCTGCTGCATCGATAATAATGGAACTAGAGGGTCTATGTCCGAAACTTGTCGCCTGAACAGGGGGATTCACATGTGGAAAATGGTGCTTTCCTACATTCCGGATTGGAAGGTTTTTATGCAAGGTTTTATCGCTTTTTTGGTTCCATATATCATCTCAAGGTTTTTTAAATGGGTTCATCACTCAAAGGAAGACTGAGGAAATGGCAGGTATCCACAATGAAACAACATGACCATGAAAATAACAAAACATTGGATCCCGCTCAAAGCTTACGAGAGCGTTTTACGGGAAAATTCGCCTTGGATCTTGAACTGGTGAGAAACGAGATCGGCCATAACTCGGATGTGCGCATTAGGGAGTTTTACATTGGAGGCACTGGCATTTGTGCGGCCATCATATTCGTAGACGGATTGTCGGATAAAGAGCTCATCGACAAACACATTATGAATTCGCTTATGGCGAGTTTCTTCGAAAAAAATGTTCAGGATCCATCCCTTGTGCAAGGAGTCATCACAAAAGAGTTTATTAAAAATCAAGTTCTTACCATTAGTGAAGTAACAGAAGCGCTTCATGTTCATGATTTGGTGTCCAAAATATTGACAGGTTCGACTGCACTGTTAGTGGATGGCGTGCAGAATGTGCTCATACTCGGTACAACCAAAGGGAAATCGCGCAATGTTGAAGAACCGTCATCGGAGCCATTGGTTCGAGGTCCGCGGTTAGGTTTCACGGAATCGTTAAGTGATAATACCGCCCTTTTACGACAGCATGGAGACAACACCAACTTATCCATCATCAAGTTTCAAGTAGGAGAACGTTCAAAAAAAGAACTTGTCATCGCCTATATCAAAGATATGGCGGATCCTGCCTTGGTGGAAGAGGTGCAGGAAAGAATCAAAAAAATCAATATAGATGATGTACCGGAATCAGGCTATGTGGAGCAGCTCATCGAGGATAATTATCTCAGTCCTTTTACACAAGTACAGAATACGGAACGTCCCGACCGTGTTTATAGTGCCTTGATGGAAGGACGAGTTGCCATCTTGTTGGATGGGACGCCTTTCGCTTTAATCGTTCCGGTTTCATTAAGTATGATGCTGCACTCACCAGAAGACTATTATGATCGCTGGTTGCCGAGTTTTCTCATTCGCCTATTACGTTATTTCGCGGCCCTTATATCGCTTTTTGGTCCCTCCTTGTATATTTCGTTTGTCTCGTTTCACCAAGGGCTGATCCCTACTAAACTGGCCTTATCCATCATGGGCACGAGGGAAGGCGTACCGTTTCCCGCCATAATCGAAGCCCTGATCATGGAAGTGGCCATCGAGATTCTGCGTGAGGGTGGTTTGCGATTGCCTAAACCTATTGGTCCGGCCATGGGTATCGTTGGCGGATTAGTCATAGGGGAAGCAGCCGTACAAGCGGGGATTGTCAGTCCCATTATGGTGATCGTGGTGGCATTGACTGCCATTTCTTCGTTTGCCGTCCCTCAATACAGCGCTGGAATAACGTTTCGCATGCTTCGATTTGTAGCCATGTTTTTCGCTGCTGTCTATGGATTGTACGGGGTCGTTCTGTTTTTCCTTTTCCTTTGCAGCCATTTAGTAAGGTTGAAGAGTTTCGGTGTTCCCTTTATCACTCCGGTCGTTCCTTATCGAGTAAGTGATTGGAAAGACTTTATGATTCGAATGCCGCTTCTGAAGATGAAACGCTTTCGGAAGGCGATACATAAGAAAGATTCCATCCGCTAAGGATAGCTCTTTATGAAAGGAAATAAAACAACATGATGGGTAGTTCAAAGGGCCAAATTACGAATTTGCAGGCAGCGGTTATCCTCGTCAATTATATTCTTGCAGCCGGGATCCTCACCCTTCCCCGCACTTCCGTGGAGAAGGTGCAAACACCCGATGTGTGGATCACCGTTATTTTGGGCGGGCTCATCGCCATGATCGTAGGGCTGATCATCGTGAAATTAAACCAGCGGTACCCCGAAAAAACCTTCTATCAATACAGCCAAGAAATTGTAGGAAAATGGATGGGCGGGTTCCTCAGTTTACTTATTATCGGTTACTTTTTTACACTTTCTGCATATGAAGTCAGAACGATGGCAGAAGTAACCGGCCTTTTTTTGCTGGAAGGTACCCCCACCTGGGCCATCATCCTTCCTTTTATGTGGATAGGTCTTTATCTGATCATAGGAGGAATAAACACGATCGCCCGTTTGTTCGAAATCATATTCCCTATTACCATCGTCATTTTTTTACTGGTTGCCTTTTTGAGTTTAGGCATATTTGAGCTGGATAATCTCCGTCCCGTGTTAGGATTGGGAATTGTCCCCATGCTAAAGGGAATAAAGACAACCGCTCTCGCTTTTTTAGGTTCTGAAATTATGCTGCTCCTTGTTGCGTTTATGAAACAGCCGGACAAAGCCGTAAAAGTCGTTCTAGTTGGCGTATTCATCCCTTTGCTCTTTTACGTCATCACCGTTGTTATGGTCATCGGAGCCCTATCGATCGATGGGGTGGTCACGAGTACATGGCCTACGCTGGAGCTTATGCGAAGTTTTGAGATCCCCGGTTTGATCTTTGAACGGTTTGAATCTTTCTTGCTTGTCATATGGATTATGCAAATATTCACGACCTTTACCATTACCTACTATGCGGCTGCTCTAGGGCTGGCCCAACTCTTCAAAAAAAAGATTCACCCATTTGTATATGGCTTGGTTCCGATTATTTACGTCATTGCCATGGTTCCAAAAAATATCAATGACCTATTTAAACTTGGGGATATGGTCGGCAATGTCGCGTTAGTATTATTTACCGTACTGCCGGTCATCTTACTTCTAGTATCGAGCGTGAGAGGTGGAAAAGCTTGAAGCACATGACGATACGAACCCTCTTGAGTGCGCTGTTGGTCCTTACGCTCCTACCGCTTACTGGATGCTGGAGCAATAAAGAAATTGAAGATTTGGGCCTCATTGTAGGTACTTCGTTGGATTTGGAAAAACAGGAGGAGTCTCGGGAAGAGTCTGCGGGACGAGCAGGGGGGCCTCCTCGCCGGGATCGAATTACGATAACCAATCAATTTGTCACCGCAGAGACAACAGGCAAAGGCACAAAAACCGGTTCTTCACCACAAAAAGCTTATAACAACGTTTCCGAAACAGGAGATACGATCCTGCCGACCTTACGCAATATGGTTTTAAGAATCGAAAAGCACGCATTTGCCGAGCATTCCAAAGTGATTATTGTTGGCGAGGATCTTGCACGCACCTTGGATCTGCAAAAGATCTTGGATTTTTTTATCAGGGAACAGGAGATGAGGCCAAGCGGACTCCTTCTCATCGCTCAGAACCGTGCGAGCAAAACGCTAGAATCGAAAAAGCCGATGGAAATTCCAGCGTTTAAACTCGTTGAAATGACACATGGTCACGAAAGAACCACCAAGATTTTACCCCCGACTACACTGACCAAGATTGAGGGGAAGCTGCATTCAGGGACCAGCTTTCTTTTGCAAAATGTCATCTCGTCGTCGAATGGAGACATAAAATTTTCAGGAGCTGCCGTCATTGAAGGGAAAACGAAAAAACTACGCGGTTTTTTAAATGAACAGGAAATCGAAGGCTTAACGTGGATAACCGGAAAGGGGAAAGGCGGTTTGGTTAAAAGCGTGGATAAAAAGACGGGCCAGCCTATTATATACGAAATATTGTCTATGAAAAGTAAAATTAAACCTCATGTTGATGGAAACGACATCTCGTTTAATATAGAAATTGAGTCTGAAGGAAGAATCGCCGAGCATTGGGTGGTTTCGGAGAAAACTATGGAAACTGAGTTTTTGAAAAGAACGGAAAAAGCGATTGAAAAAGAGGTTGAGCGTTTGGTAAAGAATGCACTCGATAAAATTCAACATGAATACAAAACAGACGTTTCCGGTTTCGGAAACAAATTGAGAATCAAGTATCCTCATATATGGAAGACAGCCAAAAAAGATTGGGATCAAACCTTTAGCGAGGTTCCGATCAAGCATGAGGTCAAAATAACGATCAAAGATTATGGGACGTCCGATGAATGAGTCCGCTGTATATTCTTCTTCATCCCGATGGTGAATCGCCGAAAGCCCAGTTTCTCGTAATAGGGTTCCAGACCTTCCTCACACATTAGTTGCGGGAAGACCCGGGACTTCTCGCAATGTTCAACCAATCGATGAAGAATCTGTCGGCCAATCCCTCTGGACTGATAATCCGGATGTACGCCTAATCCGCATATAACGCCTGTGATCACCCCGTCGGAAATCACGCGTCCCATGCCCACTAATTTCTGTCCTTCATACGCATAGACGGCATACCAGCTATGCAAGCACATCGTTTTCAATTCGGTAACGGACAGATGAATAGAGTTCCAACCAAGCGAAGCGTACAGAGCCTCCAGTTGCTGAAAATCCTCTGGGGGCTCTGAGGTATAGAACACAGTTTGTTTCATACAATCACCATCCTTTAGGATATGGTTACCGGGTATGCCATCACGCTCATTAAAGCATTCTCCGCCTGAGTGGAGTCGAGGCGGCTGTATTGAACAAACACAGGTGCACTGCTTATAACTTCCATGGCATAGGGAATACCCGAAGGAATGACGTTCCCTTCGTCCGTTTGAAGCGAGCTGGTCCGTATGTGCTTGGTTCTTCTTGCTTGCACGATGGTTTCCATTCCCAGCAATGGATCTCGATCCTCGAAGTAAGCATGAATCGTAACCACTACGTCCTGCTCGGTTAAGTTCAAAACACAGACGGATTCATGACTGGTTAGTTCTCCGCTGCTTTCGGGAGGGATATACCCGTCGGGAATAATCCATTGTTGTTCACCTTTTGACATGCGTTTCGCTCCTCACTCGTATGATTTAGGGTGTTTTGAATAAATTCGCTGCGGGCGTCGAGGTTCCTCTTTTTCAGGTTCGGGACCCGGCATGTTACCGCAGAAACAGGGACAACGGCTGGAGTCCAAGATTCTTCAAAGCCCCAACCACCATATCGGCCAATTGGGCCGCACCGCGCTGTTGAAAATGGGTATTGTCCATTACGCCCTGCGGGAAACGAAGAAATTCCCCCGGCCTTCCCCACATAAACACGGATTTGGTCCCTTCCGGACCCAACCGGTTAAAATACTCCAGACTCAGCGCCGCCAAATCGACCAAGGGCACCTGCTCCTCCGCGGCCAGCTCCCGAACGGCCGTAATATAATCGCCATGCGTGTCCTCCAGCCTTCCCTTACCATCAAAATAGCGGCGGTGAACAGGGGTAACCAGGATCGGAGTCGCCTGTTTCTCCAGGCAAACGTCCACGTACCGTCTTAAAAACTCCCTGTATGTCGAGTTAGGTTCCGTATACCTTCCCTCGTCGCGCTTCTGATCGTTATGGCCAAACTGAATCAGCATATAATCATGGGGTTTCATCTTCTCCCGGATTTGCTCCAGGATTCCCTCCGCAATAAAGCTCTTGGAGCTTCGGCCGGAACTTGCATAATTGCTCACGGCCGCATCCGCTTTTATGAATGCGGGCAGCATTTGCCCCCACCCGGCATAGGGATATCCGTCCGCAGGCTGGTTTGTTACCGTCGAATCCCCAGCCAGAAACACCTGGCACGCATGCGGTGCAGGCAGCACTTCCAGTGCGTTAATTCGGGGAGCCCGCCCAGAAAAGTACAATACGATTTTGCCTTGAACCGCTGGCACCGTCATACTATAACGTTCAAAGTGGCCTGCCGGGATGAGTTTCCCATCCAGCAGCATCTGCCCTTCCGTCCCCCGAATGGAGGTTTCCGTATCAAACCAGGCATCGCCCATCAACAAATGCAAAGTGTACAGGCCATCCGCCACATCGACCTGATACGCAGCATTCAGCGGTATGATAAAATCACCCGTTAATGCCTCTTCCCCCGCCCGATTCGCGGCGGAGACGTTGGATAGGGAATGGAATCCGTAGCCAAGCTCAGGACTATATAAGGTCTCAGTGGTTATTTTGATATGTTCATGGCCTGGCGCTTCCGTACCGAAATCGAATTTATACATGTTTTGCAACGAACTTCACCTCTCCCGGTCGAATTTCATCTAAGTCCATTATGGAACGGTAACCGCCGAACATACATTCAAATAACCGTCCTCCATGTTCAAATAACCGACTAATTAAAGAAGAGCCGCCCCGATTATCCCGGGTGTCGGAATAACCTCGCACATATTGACAGCGTTTACAACCCGGTACATAATGTGTACACAACATTTTAGGACCAGCGCAAGGAGACGTTGCCGTGCAAAAATGGATGACGATCTATAAAAATATGAAAATCAAAAACAAGCTTTCCCTTCTTATCAGCCTAATCGTTGCCATGGCATTTGCGTTCGCCGTCATCGTCCAGCAGTATGCCTTCTCCATCTACGACGAGCAGCTGTACCTCAAATCGTCCCAGGTCCTTCACCTGTCTTCCTCCGCGATTGAGTCAGAGCTCGAACGGGTCGAACAGTTATCCTTTAATATCATTACGGATACCCAGATCCAGAATATATTACGTTCCATCGCCGGGAGCGAATCCGATTATGACAGGCTCATCCTCCGGCAGCATTTGGTGGACCGCCTCCTGAATTATGTAGGCTCCGAGCCCATGCTTTACTCCATTCACCTGATCGATTCATATGACCATCAACAGGACGTCGGCAGCGTCGTCCCGATTGATCCTGCCAAGAAGGAACTGATTCTTCAGCTTGCCGGGGACGCGGATGGAGAAGAACGCTGGATATACCCGGACGAAAGTGATCCGGCTCTTCTGCTTTCCCGGGAAATAAGATCCTATTCCGGCACATTATTCGATCTTAACTACTTGGGCACAATCATCATTCGCATCAATATGGACAAAATCGTCCGGAAATCCGCCGGAGGTGAAGGCGACCTGATCGTGACCTCGGGTGCGGATGTGATCTATCCCGCAACGCCGCACTTCGATCCGGCGGTCATTCAATCCTCCCTGTCATCCGGAAACGGGTACCTTACCCGGGAAATCGATGGCCACACCTACTTCATTGCGCATAACCGATCGGGCAACACGGGCTGGACATATATGAATGTCACGCCGTTTAACCAAACCTTCAAGCAAATCATATTCATTAAAGAGCTTGTCATCATCGTTTTCACCGTTATTTTCGCGGTTGCGATTCTGCTCGGCATCAGGTTCAGCCGGGGGCTGACACGTCCTATCGAAAGTCTCATCACCCGGATGAAACTCGCGGAAAAAGGAAACTTTGCGGAAGCCAACGTGCTGCCTCAGGACGCAGCTCCCGTCGCCATGAACGAGCTGGGACTGCTGCATCGCACTTTCCGTCTCATGATCGAGCGAATCAACGCCCTCATTACCGAAAACTATTCAAACCGGCTGTTGATCAAAGAGACCGAGTTTAAAGCGCTGCAAGCGCAAATCAATCCTCACTTTCTGTATAACACGCTGGAATCCGTGAACTGGCTGGCGAAGATGAACAAGCAGTCCCAAATCTCCGACATGGTGCAGGCTTTAGCCTTCCTTCTCCGAAACTCCGTCAGTTTGAAGGAGCCTATTCTGACATTAGGGGAAGAATTGGAGATCGTCCGAAACTACGTCATCATACAAAAATTCCGGTTCGAAGACCGCTTACAATTTACACTGGATGTACAAGAGCAGGATCTGCACCGCAAAATACCCAAGCTGTCCCTTCAGCCCCTGCTCGAAAATGCAATTCATTACGCGCTGGAGCCATCCGTTGACCCTTGTCGAATTACGTTGTCCTGCAAGGAGACGCCTTCCGCATTCTGCATCATCGTCGAGGACGACGGTCCCGGTATGGCGCCGGATACCCTGACGCGGCTGCGAAACGGCGATTTGGCCACCAGCGGCAACGGAATCGGACTGTTAAACATCGAAGAACGGATCAAGCTGGCTTTTGGCGACCATTACGGTTTATCCATCGACAGCGGACCGGGTCTTGGAACCCGCGTGATTCTGTCTTTACCCAAATAACGGAGGGATTCGAATGTACAAAGTACTGCTCGTGGACGATGAACGGATTATTCTGGACGGCATATCTCAGATGGTGGACTGGTCGGCATACCGAACCGAGCTGGCGGGTACCGCCCAGAACGGAATTCAAGCGTATGAAAAAATCGTCAGGGAGAGCCCGGATATCGTCGTTTGCGACATTCGCATGCCCGGGCTCGATGGTCTGGAGCTCGTTGCCAAGACCTACGCCTCCCATCCTCATATCAAATTCGTGCTGCTGTCCGGCTTCGGCGAATTCGAGTATGCCAACCGCGCCATGCAATACGGCGTGAAGCATTACCTGCTGAAGCCGACCGACGAGGACAAGATCGGTGGAGCGCTGAAAGAGGTCATCGACGAGCTGACCCAGGACCGGAACAAGGAAACGTTTGTCCAGGAGATGAAGGACCGGCTCCGGAAGGTGCTGCCCCATGTCAAAGAACAGGTGCTCAAGGAGTTTGTCACCAACAAGACCTATGGGCGCCATGATCTGGAGGAGTACCGGAGCCTGTTCGAATACGATTTCGATCAGCCTGTGCGTCTTCTGCTGTTCCAGCTGGAAGGCTCCGTCGAATTCGAGCATCAATTCGCCGTGAAGAACATCGCCGAGGATCTGCTGGACACGACGCTGCTGAGTACGACGATCGGGCAGCAGGTCCTGGTGCTGATCGAGGACCGTAACGATCAGCAGCGGCTTCATCAGCAGCTCCAGGATATCCGCTGCACTTTTAAACAGTATTACAAAATGGACGTCACGATCGCGATCAGCAATCCCGGGCCTGTTACCCAGGCGCGGAGGCTGTACCGGGATACGCTGCAGTGCCTGAACTACCGGTTCTACCTGGACGAAAGCGGAATGATCACAACCGAGGATACGCTGCACGTCGGCGGTTTGGAAGGAAGCTTCGTCCTTGATGAGGAGCGGCTGTGCATGCCCGTACGATCCGGCCATCGAAACGAAGCGGAGCTTGCCCTGACCGAGTTCGTTCAGGAACTGAAGCGTGCGCAGCTGAGCATCGAGATGACCAAATCCTATATCATTCAGCAATACGTATCCCTCATCCGGCTGACCGATCCGGACCAGATGCAGGAACGTTACGCACGAATCCCGGAAATCGCCGAGATGAGCACGCTCCAAGCAATTCAAGGCGTACTGGAAGAAACGGTTCGGGAAATCACGCTGCGAAACTTTGAACGGAACAAGGTCCAATACAATGCCATCGTGCGCAAGGTGGTGGAGATCATCGAGAACCAGCTGGGCAACTCGGAGCTTACCCTCAACCTGGTGGCAAACGACATGCTGTATATGAACGCCGACTATCTTGGCAAGCTGTTCAAAAAGGAGACCGGCGAGAAGTTCTCCAATTACGTGATGAAACTTCGGATGAAACGCGCAACCGAAATGATGCTCAGCGATCCCGATATCAAAATTTTTGAAATGGCGGAGCGGCTCGGTTTTGGCGATAATCCTCAATATTTCAGCCAAGTGTTTAAGAAACAGATCGGCTGCACGCCCTCCGAATATATGAAAAAGAGCGATTAACTTGTACGTACATCTCTGCTTTTTAAACAAACTGCACGGTTTTTTTCCTTACTCTTTCCCCTCGAAAACTAGATAATTGGGAATGTAAGCACTAACATTTGAAGCATTGATTTGTGGTCCATCAACAAAGGGGAGGAAATGGAATGAAAAAAATGTTAAACGCGGTCCTGATGTTTTCCCTGATCGGAAGCTTGATCGGCTGTTCGGGCGGCGGCGCTGCTGAACCGCCGGCAAACGGCGGAACCGGAACGGAAACGCCGCCGGCGGCTGCAAGCGATAGCAAGGATCCGGTCAAGCTCCGCATTGCGTGGTGGGGCGGTCAGTCCCGGCATGATTATACCTTGAAGGTCATCGAAATGTATGAGTCCCAGAATCCGCATGTCACCATTGAACCTGAATATGCCCCATTCGATGACTATTGGAAGAAGCTTGCTCCCCAAGCGGTGGCCGGCGGACTTCCGGACATTATCCAAATGGACATCTCCTACCTGAATCAATATGCAGGCCGGAATCAGCTGGCGGATTTGAAGCCGTTCACCGAGAGCGGCGAACTGGATGTCGCGGACGTCAGCGAGAATGCGTTGAGCGGCGGTGAGGTCAACGGCAAGCTGGTTGCCATGAACCTCGGCGTGAACGCACTCCAAACCACGTTTGACGTCGAGACGATGAAGAAGAACGGCATCGATATTCCGTCCAAGGAATGGACCTGGGACGACATGGACAAAATGGGGGCCCAAGCCAAAGAAAAAGGCCTGCAAATCGGAGGTTTTGCTTACCGGCATGACGTCTTCTTCCCGTACTATTTAAGAACCATCGGCCAGAAAATGTACAGCGCTGACGGCAAAACGATCGGGTACAGCGACGACCAGCCCTTTATCGATTACTTCACCCGCTACCAGAAATGGTACGACAACGGATATATCCTGTCTCTCGACAAGGAAGCCCAGAAGAAAGGCGTAGCGGAAGAGGATGAAATCGTCCTTGGCAATTCCATCTCGGGCACCGGCTGGTCCAACCAGTTCCTTGCCGTGGCCAATCTAGTAACCGACCGTTCGCTGGAGCTGAATCCGATGCCGGGTCCCGGAACGAAGGACGGTCTCTTCCTGAAACCTTCGATGTATTTTTCGGTCACCGAAACCTCGAAGCACAAGGAAGAAGCCGCCAAATTCATCAGCTTCTTCATCAACGACATCGAGGCCAACAAGCTGATCAAGGGCGAACGGGGCGTTCCCGTGTCCGCCAAGGTAAAGGAAGCGCTGAAGCCGCTCCTCTCCGAGAACGAAGCCAAAATTTTCGACTATGTCACTTGGGCTGAGGCCAACAGCACGCCAGGAGATCCGCCTAATCCGATCGGTGCGGTAGAGATCGAGAAGCTGCTGCGAGATCTCAGCGAACGCATCCTGTTCAAGAAAATCTCGATCGAAGATGCCGCGGCCGAGTTCCGCAAGGAAGCGAATGCCATCTTGGCCAGATCTCAGCAATAACCAGGATACGGCTAGACAAGGCATCTCCCGCACGTCTTTCCCGTGCAAGAGATGCCTTTTTACATCAGTGACCCCTGCACGGGGCGCAACCAAATCTGAATCGTAGGGGTTGAAAATTATGAAGAGGCTCCGTGAGAACGAGCACATCACCGGTTACGTGTTTTCAGCGCCGTTCGTTCTTGGTTTTCTCATCTTTACCTTATATCCAATCCTGTCGTCCCTGTATTATTCGTTCACCAATTACAATCTGATGGAAGCGCCGAGATGGCTGGGCCTCGGGAATTATGAGCGGTTGTTTCTGGAGGACGACAAGATCGGCAAGTCCTTTCAGGTCACATTCACCTATGTATTCGCCAGCGTTCCCCTGCGCCTCATATTCGCCCTCTTCGTTGCCATGATTCTGAATACCGCAACCAAAGCCGTTGGGCTGTACCGCTCCGCCTTCTACCTGCCTTCCCTCATTGGGGGAAGCGTGGCCGTGGCCATCATGTGGCAGCAGATCTTCGGCGACAAGGGACTCGTGAACTCTGCCCTGTCCCTCTTCGGAATCCATTCCACGACCTCTTGGATCGGGAATCCCAGCACGGCGCTGTGGACGCTCATCGCATTGTCCATCTGGCAGTTCGGCTCTTCGATGATCATTTTTCTGGCCGGCTTGAAAAATATACCGAAGGATTACTACGAAGCCGCCAGCGTGGACGGTGCCAATGCGGTCCATCGCTTTTTCAAGATTACGCTGCCTATGCTCAGTCCGATCATTCTGTTCAATCTGACGCTCCAGACGATCTCGGCGTTCCTGACCTTCACCCCCGCCTACATTATTTCCCGCGGCGAAGGCGGCCCGCTGGATCAAACGCTGCTCTATTCGCTCTATTTATACCGCAAGGCGTTCTCGCATTTTGAAATGGGTTACGCGTCGGCTCTTGCCTGGATCATGCTCATTATCGTCGGTGTCCTGACCCTGCTCATCTTCAGATCATCCACCCGCTGGGTTCATTACGAGTCGAAAGGAGATTGACGGTTATGACCAAATCCAGACGTGTTCTCTACCATACCCTGGTCGGATTATTCGCCCTCGGCATGACCTATCCGATTCTGTGGCTGGTCGCCAGCTCGCTTAAGCCCAATCATGAAATATTCACGACGGCTTACAGCCTGATTCCGAGCCGGCTGGAGTTCTCGAATTATGCTACGGGCTGGAAGGGATTCGCCGGGACCACCTTTGGCACCTTCTTCAAGAACTCGTTCATCATTGTCATCATCTCCACCATCGGGGCCGTCGCCTCCTCGGCGCTTGTCGCCTTCGGATTGGCTCGGACCAAGTTCTTCGGACAGCAGTTCTGGTTCGCCTGCATGATGATTACGATGATGCTGCCCCATGACGTTGTGATCGTCCCGCAATATGTCATGTTCGCCAAATTCGGCTGGCTGTCTTCCTTCAAGCCGTTAATCGTTCCCCAATTCTTCGGCATTCCGTTCTTCATCTTTCTGATCATGCAGTTCATCCGCACGATTCCGAAGGAACTGGACGAAGCCGCCAAGATTGACGGATGCAGCAAGTACGGGATCTTCTTCCGGGTCGTTGTGCCGCTGATCGTGCCCGCTCTCATTACATGTTCGATTTTCTCCTTCTACTGGAGATGGGACGATTTCATCAATCCGCTCATTTATTTGAACAATCCGGAGAAATATCCGGTGTCACTTGCCTTGAAGCTATTCCTGGACGGGGAATCGCTTAATAACTGGGGCGGCATGTTTGCCATGGCTACCTTATCGCTGCTGCCGGTCGTCATCGTCTTCTTTATCTTCCAGAAATACATCGTGGAAGGGATCAGCACGACGGGATTAAAAGGGTAATCCATACACATAGATTCAATTGAATATGAAGGGAGTTTCTCATCATGCCTGCACTTGTATTTGATGATCAACAGATTGAGAATGTCATAGACCGCGTGGTTGACCGGACCTTTCGCATGGATTTCAGCTGGGATTGGCCGGGCGGGGTCGCCTTTTACGGGGTATGCGAAGCCTACAAGGCCACCGGCAAAAAGGAATATCTGGAACAGCTGAAAGCCTGGGTCGACGAAAATATGGAAGAGGGGCTGCCCAAGCTGTCCGTCAACGGCGTCTCCATCGGCCACTCCCTCCTGACGTTGTACGAGGTTTATGAGGATGAGCGGTATATCGAAACGGCGAAGGAAATGGCCGAGTATCTCACGCATGATGCGCTGCGTTTCGGCAATGGCATCTTTCAGCATACGGTGAACTCCGAAACGTATAACTTTCCGGAGCAGGCATGGGTCGATACGATGTTCATGGCAGGCTACTTCCTGCTTCGGATCGGCGTGATGCTGGACCGGGAGGATTACTTCGAGGATGGCTTGAAGCAGTATCACGGCCATGAGGATTGCCTGCAGGATCCCGTCACGAATCTGTATTACCACGGCTGGGACAACATCGCCGGCAACCATATGTCAAGTGTCTTCTGGTGCCGGGGCAATGCCTGGGCCGCCATCACGATGGCTCGTGCCCTGGAGCTTGTGCCGGTCACGCATCCGTCCTTCATGATCATTGAAGGCTCGCTGCGCGACCAGCTCAGCGCCCTGGTCCGGCTGCAGCATGAATCCGGCCTGTGGCATACGATTACGACCGATCCGCAATCCCCGCTGGAAACGTCCGGCTCGGCCGGCATCGCCGCCGCCTTGCTGACCAAAGGACGCATTTATAATAAATACACGCAGAAATCGATTGACGGCATCTTGGCCAAAATCGCCGAGGATGGTACCGTAACGGGTGTCTCCGCGGGAACGGCCGTCATGAAGGACGCCGCAGGGTACAGAGGCGTGCCCGACAAGCGAATTCAAGGCTGGGGCCAAGGATTAGCATTGACCTTTCTTGCGGAAGTGCTGAAGATCAGAAATAACCCTTATTGATTAAATGGGATATAGAAAAGGCAGGATGGAGAGGATCAAGTTCGCCTCTACAGCCTGCCTATAATGATTTTGCACCTTACAAGCGAATGGTATTGATTAATAATGATAAACATGAACCGACTGCACCCGATATACTTTCATCCCATATCATTGGTTTAGTCTCCCTGTCTCCCATCGCTAATCTTCACGATTACGCGTCTACGCTGTTTATTCATTCTCCCCTGTCTCGTCTTCTCCGTTATCCTTAGCTTGATCTTCGGTTTTCTTCGGATGCGGCGTTCCGTCAAGTCCGTAGACTTCGTCATAAGCGTCGAATATCTTCCTCGCAATCGGCGCGGCGCTTTGCGATCCGAAGCCGCCTTCCGGCACAACGACGGCCACCGCCAGCTTCGGGTTATCTCGCGGAGCAAAGGCGATGAAGACGCCGTTATCAATCTTCTGCCACTTTCCATTCACTTTAGCCTCCTGCTCGGAGGTTCCCGTTTTCCGGGCGAAGTCATATTTAAAATCATCAAAGGCTGCGAGACCCTGCGTATTCATCCCCCGCTTAATGGTCTGCCAGTACGTTTTAGGGAATTCGACCTCATTCAGGACCTCGCGCCCGAATTCCTTGACCACGTTGCCATCCTGATCCGTGACTTTGCTGACTAGCTGAGGCTTGACCCGCTTGCCTTCATTCGCCAGCATGACGGTGTATTGAGCAAGCTGTAGAGGGGTGTATTTACCCTGCTGACCGAAGGAAGCGTAGGCTAACGCCGCCAGATTACTTCCCGCTGCTTTTGTATCGGTATAATTTTTCAGTCCTTTATGCTCGTTGGGCAAGCCGCTCCCCGTTACGACGCCAAGACCAAACTTCTCCATATATTCATCCCAGACCGTAACGCCCTTCTCCCCGCCATACTTGCTGACTAGCCTTTTGCCAATCATATCAATCATAAAAGCATTCGAGGATTGCTGAATCGCTAACTGCGGTTTGATGGGTCCGTTTCGATGACCGCTCGAGTTGGAAATTCTCGTTTCGCTTCCTTCCCGACCTATGGTGGCGTACCCTTGATCAGGATAAGTGTCATTAATGCCAAATAACCCCTCATTAAGCCCGATCAGCACCGTCAGCGGTTTAATGACGGAACCGAGAAAAATCATGGACTCAAAGCCGTTTCTCGAGCGACCTGATCCATAGATCGTAATCGTGCCGTTTCCCGACGCGTCCACGACATCCTGCGTAATTTTGCCTCCGCTTTCCCATATATTCGGATCGTAATCCGGCATGCTGGCCATCGCGACCACATGACCGGTATCCACCTCCATGGCCACAGCGTATCCGGTTACGGCATCCTTATGAAGCTTTCCCGATACCGGATGAGTATGGAGATATTGGAGCTGATCCATGATGGCCTGCTCCGTAGCAAGCTGAATGTCTTTATGAATCGTGGTGTGAATATTATGGCCTTTTTCCGGAGCGACCATCGTCGGAACGCCATCCACCATATTCTGCGGATTGATCGGAATACTGAGATACCCGCTCTGACCGCGCAGTTCTTCCTGATACATCCGCTCCAAACCGTCATACCCCACCGATTCTTCCTCCGTGTAGATCATGCCGGGATTATCCTGATCCTTGTTGCTCTGATCGATATCCTCATATACTTTTACGGATTTAGAACCTTTGAACTTCCTTAAGTATCCGATTGTCTGAACGGCCACCGTATCCGGATCATAATGCCTTACATTCTCCTCCACGATCTGGATGCCGGGAAACTTGGCGCGGTTCTCCATGAAATAAGCGATCTCTTCCTTCGTCAGATCGGATTTGATGCGTCTGGGCTCATAACCATGCTGCTTGTTATATTCCAAATCCAGGTCGTCCATCACTTTTTTTACGGTCACCGGTTCCAAGTTCGGATCCCCATATTTGTTAAACGCCTGGACAAGCCGCTTCGCCATCTCCTCCGCTTCCGGCCGGTTTTCTTTTCCTTTGTCCGTCTTCTTGCTGTAATCCTTCATGAGCGTGATATATAAAGAATTTGAAGCCGTTGAGTATGCAAGCTTGGTGCCGGACGCGTCGATGATGGACCCCCGGATCGGCTGCAGCGGGAAATGCTTCTGCTCCCCCCCGGTTTCCTGGCTTGCCAGCTCCGGTCCCTCCACGAACTGTAATATGGCAAGGCGAACGATAATGACGCAAAAGATTAAAAATGCGCTGAAAAAGAAAATATTGATCCGTCCATGGAATTTACGCCTGGTTTCTGATTCATCCGGTACGTCTTTATAAGGTTTAAAGCCGATCACATTGTCTACGCTCCTTTGTTATATGGTTTAATCCAGCCAAGTCGGCAAATGCGGGTTGTTCTCGAATTCGAATATTCTCTTCAGCTGCTCCCTGGTATTCCGTTCTTCGGATAACGGCGGCAGTTCGTCCTGAGGGAAAAAACCGACCGCGGACGTTTCGGTCCCCACGCCTGCGGCTCCGCCCGTAATGTCGCACTGAATGAACATTTTGTACACGTGGAAGGCCGATGGCGGATGGTTATGAAATTTCTTATCCAATACGGCCAGCAGCCTCCCTGCACGCACGTCGTAGCCGGCTTCTTCCTTCACTTCCTTCACCACGACCTCCGCAGGGGATAAGCCGATGTCCGCCCATCCTCCCGGCAGCGCCCAGGCCCCGTCGGCCTTTTCCTTCACCATCAGCAGCTTTCCGTCTTGAAAAATAACGCCGCGGACATCCACCTTCGGCGTCTGGTATCCGGTTTCACTCGCAAACAGCGTACGGATCTTCTCTTCGCCTGCTTCGGTATACTCCTGCATGATCTTGATGCTGAGCTCCCTCAGCTGCTCAAACCGTTCCTTGTCATAAACGTCCCTCGTATACTCCAGTCCGGCCTGGCTGATGGCCTGCATCTCCTTGGCCCACGCTAACCATTTTATTGTCATAGGTTTCATCCTCTTCAAAGAAACTCATAATATATAACGCCTGCTATCCGTGATTGGTTTATAATGGAAGTGCTTGATTTCAAAATTATAACATATTTTCTAGCAAGTTATGAGACAAAGGATATAAAGGGGGGACAGCTGGACATGAAAAAAATGCGGCCGGTGTTATACATTTTTCTTCTAATCATGGTGTTCGGTACCGGGTACTACATCGGATCCAGATCGGAGAACGTAATACCGATCTCGAAGGAAAATGCCCGCAAAGCCATTCAAACCCTGTGGGTGAAGGCCGCCGAACCTCCGCTGCCCAAGGTAAGCATTGACGGCACCGAGATCCATCTGCAACGTGGCGGTTATTCCTGGTGCAACGGGGATAACTGCGCGACGACGGATGCGGCCCGTCCCAGGCTCGAGGATATGACGCCGGTTGTGGTCCAAGGCGGTGCCGACATTCAATCGACGCCACCCGACGGAATACATGGCTTCTCCATCCTCAACCTGACGGATTCAGGTAACGATGGGTATACCGTGCCATCGAAAGCCGGCTCGTACCTGTACGAAATTCACTGCACATGGCCTCTGGATCAAGGAGAAGCCAGCTTTTATTTTGCGGTGACGGTTGAATAGACGTGCTCTGGATCGATTAACCAAGCATTTCCGCATCGTCTGTCCATAAAAAAGAAACAGCCCCGGCGCCAGGGCTGTTTCTTCGTTTCCATTATGAATTCGTTGTCTTCTTCTCTTCCCTTTGATTCGTACGAATTAATGCATACGCCAACTGTCCGACCATTCCGAGGAACAAGCCCGTCCCGACGACGATGTAAACCATGGTGAAGGTTTTTCCGAGCGCCGTCTGCGGCACGAATTCCGGATGCCCTACCGTGCTCAAGGTCACCACGCAGAAATAAAGGGCATCCAGCACCGACAAGCCCTCTTGTCTGGTATAGAACATCGTGCCCGATAACAGCATGATGACGATTAGCACAAACAGCGCCATGAAATACCGCTGTTTGAACGCTCGAAACAAACCGCTGAGGAGACGTTTTAACGTTAACAAAAAAGAGATCATCCGAGAACCGTCCTATTCTATATCTGGAGTATATGTTGCATACATCACATACACCCTATTATATCAGCGTTTATGCTTCGCGCCCATCCGCTACGGTTGAACGGAAAGAATATTCCCTTCGGCATCGATGCTTCGAAATATGAAGCCGCCGGTCTGGTCGGCAGGCAGCTGTTCATAATGGATGGCGTAGCCTTGCTCCACGTCGATTTCCATGTAAATCCCGGACAAAGCCTTCACCTGTTCCAGATCTTCGATCGGTTTATCGTCCCAGGGCTCATTGGTGACGATGATTTTCTTGCTTTCGGGTTCCGACGTCTCCACTGCCACCAGGGTGTCATAGATGCCGTCACCACGATGACTGGCAGACCAGGTTCGTACAAAAGGTTCATCTTCGGACTTGGGTTCCAGCGCGACCGCGTTCGTAATCTTATGCAGCAGTCCCCATTTGCTCTCCAGGACGTTGACGGTCTTAACATGGCCATCTTGCCAGACGATCAGCTTATGATGATCCTCTGACTTCTCGTACAGCTTATCCCCGGTATACGCAGGGTGAACGCGCCGTATCGCCTGCTCTTCATTGTATGCATAGCCGTCCAGGAACAGCGGCAGGTAGCTGATGACGACCACAACGGCGGCCAGTATGAGAAACATGGCTTTTTTCAAAACAACAGCTCCTTGTCATCCTTTTGGAACGCGGTTCATCTTATCCGGCCGATTAGCCCTGAAGGGCAAGCAGCTCCCGAATTTCCGCTTCGGACCAGCTTGGAAGCGACTCTTCCCCCGGCTGAACCAGCTCCTCGATCAGATCCTTTTTCTTCTGCTGCAGAGCCACCATTTTATCCTCGATCGTATCTTGAGCAACGAAGCGTATGACCTGCACAACCTTCTTCTGACCGATACGGTGGGCCCGGTCCATCGCCTGCTGCTCGACAGCCGGATTCCACCACAGGTCATACAGGATCACCGTATCGGCCCCGGTCAGGTTGAGCCCCGTTCCGCCTGCCTTCAGCGATATCAGGAATACCTCGCGTTCCCCTTCGTTGAAGCGTTCGCACAGCTCCACCCGCTCCGATCCCGGCGTCTGTCCGTCCAGGTAAAAAAACGGAACCCCCCGATATCCCAGCTCTCCGGCGATCAGGTTCAGCATGCCTGTAAACTGGGAGAATACCAGCATCCGTCTCCCTGCAAGACGACATTCCTCGATCGTTTCCAGCAGCTGCTCAAGCTTGGCCGAGCTGCCCTCGTAGCCATCCACGAACAGAGCCGGGTGGCAGCAGATCTGTCGCAAGCGGGTAATGCCCGCCAGGATGCGGATCCGGTTCTTCTGGAAACCGTCCTGTGCCAAATGCTTAAGCGTCTCCTGCCGCAGTTTCGCAAGATAGGCGGTATACAGCTTCTTCTGTTCGATCAGCAGGCCCGAAGCCTGAATCGTCTCGATTTTCTCCGGCAGTTCCTTCAGCACGTCCGATTTCAGCCTGCGGAGCAGGAAGGGACGCACCCGTTTCACCACTGCTTCTTTAGGCAATTCATGAAATGCTTTTCGATCTCCGAAAAGCGCCGGGAAAACGGCATCGTAGATGGACCATAATTCCTCCAGGCGATTCTCGACCGGCGTGCCCGTCAACGCAAACCGATAACGGGCATGGAGCGTTTTTACGACCTGAGCCGTTTGCGTCGCGTAATTTTTGAAGGCTTGGGCTTCATCCAGGATCAAGGTTAAGAACGGCAGCTTCGCATATCGCTGGATATCCCTGCGGAGCAGCGGGTAAGAAGTGATGACAACATCCGCTTTGCCTATATTCTGGATCACCTTCGCCCGCTCGGACAGCGTGCCATCGGCAATGACGGCCTTGATCTCCGGCGCAAACTTCTTAAGCTCGTTAAACCAGTTATAGAGCAGGGAGGCAGGAGCCACAATGAGCGCGGGTTCTTTACGCTCCCGGATCTCAGGCAGCAGGGACAGAATGAAAGCGATACTCTGAATGGTTTTTCCGAGTCCCATATCATCGGCCAAGATGCCGCCGAAGCGGTAATGGGCCATCGTCTTCATCCACTGGAAGCCAAACTTCTGATAATCCCGGAGAACCGTTTCCAGGCTGGCCGGCACGGCAAAGTCCAAATAATCCGGATTCTTCACATTCTGCAGCATCCGGCGCAGGGAACGGCCAAGCTGGACCGATGATCCCGAATCCTCCCAATCCAGCAGCTGAAGTCCTTGGACCGCCGGCAGTTTAAACCGCGTCCCCTCCCCTTCGTACAGCCAAGGTCCCACCCGGTTCATTAAAGCAACCATGGCCTGGAACTCCGCACTTTCCAGCGGAAGCAGCGCTCCGTTTCGCAGCCGGTGATATTTGCGCTTTTCTTCGAGCGATTTGACGATTTCCCGGATTTCGGCTTCGCGAATGCCCTCCATGTCAAACTTCAGTTCTAGCCAATCCGTCCGTTCATCGACCTCCACCCGAACCTTGGCTCCCATCGGTTCAGTGAGCACCCGCTCCTTCACCGCCGTCGTTGCATAAACAACCAGCAGCTTCTCCAGCTGCGGAATCGTATGATACAAAAATTCATATTCGGCATCCTCGTCATTCATGAAGAAACCGCCGTCAGTCCTGGCAAAAGAGGCGTTCTCCATGAGCTCCAGAATCCGCTGCTCCGTCTCTCCATCGCGAACGAGAATCGAGCTGCTGCTTCGTTTGGCGCGGTGTCCCTCCAGCGGATTGATGATGATGTCGCCGTATTGAAATTCGAGTCCGGCCAATAGCCGGCCGCGGACACGGTCCAGAAACAGCTTCGCTTTTAAAGGCGTTTTGACGATGCGGTCGGACACGGTCTGCGCCACGTGCACGCTGCCCAGTTTCATCAGCCCCGGAACCACCCGCTCCATGATGGACTCCATCATCTCCGGCTGTATCCGAATATGCGGTGTGTTGGAAGGTTCAAGCAGCAGCTTCATCTCGGCGAGCCTTTTGCAAGCATCCATCTCAAGCTGTATCAGCCTGCCATCCGCAATGACGACCCCGTACCCCTCCAGCACGGTCATCCGCTCCAATCCATCGATCTTCATCAGATAGTGATCATCCGCAGCAGCCTCATCGAACTCGAATTGCAGCGGGATCGGTTCCTGAGCGAACTCCAGCTTATCCGTCATGATTCCATCCATCGACAAGAGGGCACGAACCGAAGAACCGAGCGCATCCCGTACTTGAGGCCAAAAGGCAGGAGGAATGATCAGCATTCGGTCGCCGTTCCCCTTTTTGCCAAGCGGAGCGTAGATGTTCACCGACTGTTGATACATGCTCTCATGATCGGAAATACGGATCAGCTCCTGCAGAAGCGTGTCATCCTCCTTTTTGAAGCTGTGCACCTCCGGATCGTAGGTGAAATTCTTCGTGAACACGCAGGCTGCGCCGCGTTTCACGCACGCTAAGAACTCCCGAATCCGCTGTACGATGTACAAGCGTTTATTCCCGACTCGCAGCTCGACGCCGAACAGGTATTTCCGGTCCCCGTACGGATATAGCTTGAAAATGCACTCCATCTCCAGAACCTCTCGGGTATCGAAGCGGGACGTCGCCGCAGCCCTCCGACCTCCGGAATACGTGAACAATCCGAGCAGCTGGCTGCTGAGCAGCGCATCCCGTTCTCTCTCGTTCGAGCTTCTGCCATATTCCGGCGAGTGCCGGGGCGTTAACTGTCCTTCTTCCATGTTCACGTTGGCGGAAGGATGTAATAACGATGGAAAGGGGCGCATGGGAGCCTCGACCGTTTGTTCAATATCCCGTATGTTCAGGAGGAGTGCCGCAATATGCCTGCACCGCTTTTGGGAAAATCCGTAATCGATGCAGCTGCATTCCGTGTATACGTCCCCGTTCGAGTCAATCTCCGCATAGGCGATTCCCGACTCCTGATCCTTCACTTCAGCCTCGTATTTTCGAGCGTCCGGATCCTGCTTCAGCATCGATACATATCCATCCCTATATAAAACCCCGCCGCGATCGTAGGAGGTTTTTCCGCACAACAGTTTGATCACCCGTTCGGTCAGCTGGTAACCCATAACCACATTCCTTTCTCTATTGCCTGTTAAAAAACAGTATACCATTTTCTCATATCTTCAAAAAAAAGAACTCACCGCTACGGCAAGTTCCTGCGCTCTTTGTCATCGACTTTGGTCAATCGATCATAACGCTTGTTATTCCCATTCCATGCCCCGTTGGATATGATGAAGCCGACCACGATATAAATGGGAAAATAATAATAGTATCTTGTTACAAAATGTTCCGGGGTAAATCTGTCCTGATCCAGGAGCCAGGTCGCGGCAGCCCATACAGCATATAAAAACAAGCCGTGAGCCAGTCCTCGGGAAAATACGAATTTGCCTTTTCCCTTCCCCCGGATCTGCGTCCACCTGCGATAGAATCGCGCATCTCGCTCCATCCGATCCCTCCGCTTCAAGGTTTAGATACGTTTGTAATACAATACCGTTCCGGCAAGCTCACCGTTAGAGGATATGGCATAATCGGGTATAACTCCAGCTTGAATATAACCCAAAGACTGATACAGTTTGTTAGAGGGGTCCCCCTCCCGGGTATCTAAGACCAATAGGGTTCTGCCCTCTGCCTTCGCTTTCGGCTCCAGATGCAGCATCAGCGTTCTGCCGATACCTCCGCGGCGGGAAGCCGGATCTACCATCAATTTCGCCACCTCAGCCCGGTGCCTTCCATTCGCTTTCGTTGCGCACTGCAATTGAACCGTGCCGATCATCTTCCCATCCTGCATGGCTGCCCACAGGGTAACCCCTGGGCCAAGGGCATCCTTCCAGTAAGCGGAAGCTTCATCATAAGACAGCGGAGCTAAGAATCCCACCGAGGCCCCATCTTCTACAACCCGAATCAATAATTCCGTCAATTGATGATGCGTGTCGGTTTCTAATCGGTCGACCTCCACAATCGTAAATTCCTGATTCATGATCGGACACTCCCTCTCTCATCTATTAAACCCATTCTATCCGTTCTGTTGCCATATGTAATTATTTTCTGCAAAGTCAAGCCATGCCGCGCGCTCAGATTCCCTTATCGTTTCAAGATGTCTGCCAGCGCTTCATTCAGCGTATCGTATGCAAAATGAAAACCTGCCTTGCAGAGTCTGTCCGGAATCACCCAGCGGCTCTTCAGCACGAGTTCCGTTTCCGTACGTATAAGCCTGGCCCCCAGCTCAAGCAGCCATTTAGGCGATGGCAATCCCATTCTGCGATTCAACGCAAGCCGAAGCTGCTCCATCAGTTCCTTGTTCGTCTCGGGATAAGGAGATGCACCATTAAAAACCCCGCTCAGCTCTTCCTTCTCCTGCAAAAACAGAATCATGCGATACAGATCCTCCACATGGATCCAGCTGAACCTTTGCTTACCCGTACCTTGGACGCCGCCGAGCCCGAATTTTACCAAGTTAACATAAGGCGTCATGACACCGCCGCCAGGTCCCAGCACAATGGCAATGCGCAGGGCGATTTGTCTCGTCTGAGGCAATCGGAAAGAGAAGAAAGCGCGCTCCCATTCCTTGGCAACCTCGACGGAGAAGCCTTCGCCGATCTCGCCCTGCTCCTCCGTCATCGGCTTATCTTCGGCATGGCGATAAATCGTGGCCGTGCTGGAATTAAACCAGGTACGCGGAGGAATACGGCAGGCCTCAACGGCGCTGCCGAGTATGTTCGTTGTCTCCGTTCTCGATTTCAGAATAAGCTCCTTGTTGTTTTCATTGTAACGGCAGTTAACGGATTTGCCCGCTAAATTAATGAGCATATCCGCCCCCTCCAGGGCAGCGACGATGGCTTCGCGATCGTTCCATGCGATATGACCCTGCCGTCGGGAGATCATAAGTACCTGTGCTTGCTGCTCATTCGTGAATTTTTTCGCAAGATAAGTTCCGATAAAACCAGTTCCACCAGCTAAAACGATCTTTTTCATAGAATAAAATCAGCTCATTTCTCTATGTTTTATCCACATCATATACTCCATTTGACCATCGTTTCTTCCAATATACCATTTTTTCAATAGAGAATAAAAAGAAAACACCCTCCTCATAGAAGGTGCTCCATTCGTACGAAACCTACTTCCTTGGCATCGAAAACAAATACGTGGAGAAATCACGGTTAATGTAATCCTTAAAATGCCTCTTGTCAGCTACGGGAAAACGATCCAGTTCCTCTGTTGTCCACTCGCTCAGATGGGTCTCGAACTCATTGCCGTATTCAGCGCCCTGCGGCCAGTCTGTTCCAATCGGAATATTAAGCAGGACAAAGCGGGATTTTTCAATGCAGGTCTGCAGCAGGACGAGCGCCCGCTCTTTTGTAAAATGCTCCAGAACGTCACCCAGAATGATTAAATCGAATTGTCCCGGCTGGACCTGCGTTTGCAGATGATCGTAAGCATCCGCAACGTGGATTTTATTATAGAAGCATTCGTGGTAGGTATCGATATTGACAGGGTAAATCTCGATTCCTTCGATCCGCGTGTTCCAATACGCGCGAAATACGCGTCCTTCCCATACGTCCAAATACTCCCGGCAGATCATGCCCCAGCGGCCAAAACCTACCCCGATATCCAGAACGGACTTGGGAGCTACATAGCGGATCAGATCCACGCAATACGATAAATTCTGCCAGTTTGACGTCCCCATTCCCATACCTCCATTCGGAATCTTAACGCCCCAAATTCATCATCATATTCATCATTCGATTCATGACGCTCCCCGGCTCTTCCATTCCAACCTAATCCAGTGTATTCCTGGCCTTCCATTCCGGACTCGTCAGTTAACCATTTTCGTTGCACACATTTCGCTCATAAACAAAAAAAGATCCCCGAAGGGATCTATCCATTTAATAATGAGGTGATATGATTCTTCATGAACTGATAGCTGCCCTGATCATCCTTCTTCGCATAGAAACGAAGCCCGTCCAGCGCCCGAAATAGCTGATAGCACAGCAGCCTTTCTTCAAAATAGGGAATCTTCTCGCCTTGCTGCTCCATCGCTTCCTGCAGCCGCTTGGGAAATCCCAGCATCGGATACCACATATGAATAACGGAGACGTCCATCATGAAATCGCCGAACATGGCCATCTCCCAATCCACGATACCGGTTACGTTTTCGTTCTCTCCAAGCATGTTGCCCAAATGGAAATCACCATGGACAAGATAGCGCTCCGATGGCGAATAGCGAACAAGTTCAATCATCGTTTGGTAGATCTCTTCGAAAAACGCTTTTTCCAGAAAACTGTGCTCATACAGGCTCTGCCATCCATGGTAGAAACCTTCTTGCTCCGCATCGAATACAGACGTCAGGTGGTCCAGCCATGAACGATGAGCGGCCTTGCCTTCCGGAGTAATCCACCCGAAGCCCTCATGGGACTCTCCGGTAGGGGTCTGAAGGATCCGCATGAATTGCTGGACGATGTCGGGAACCAGCCCTCGAATTTGTGCCGGCTCAAGAGCGCTTATCGGCGTACCGGGTACTTTATCCGAGATCGAGTAATGGATATTCCCCACGCTTCCGATCTTATGGATTCGAGGAATGGGCAAGGATTGATCACCGTACATACTGTAGATTTTGTTTACTTTATGAAGGCTGTCCCCATTATCCTTAAAATGAATGACATAATCGGCATCGCCCTTACGATAACTGAATACCTTGCTTAATTCTCCCATCTCGATGGGGGTGACATTCAGCACCGTCTCTCCTTCAATCTGCTGGAGATGGCTTACCGCCTTATCCAAAGTCATCTCCGGCTTGAATGTCTTCATAACCCTTGCCCCTCCTTCGTCTCCGTATTCAGGTTCCTGGACGCATTCCATCTTCGATATAACAGAGGAAACAACTCATACAGATTACATGAGATACTTGATGCGGATATATGGATAGCAGAACCCGTCATGCCTTTATTCATGCTCATGAGCTTCCTTTTCCAGGCGGGATGCCTGGACATCAAAAGTTCAGGATCATATACATCGATCCCTATAAACTTCTCATTCTTAATCTGATAGATGTGAATGTTCTTGATTTCGCTCCACGCGACGGCTCCGGCGCTCGCATAGGAGGATCTATCAACGATTCCCTCCCGCTGGATCAGGAGTGCAGGCTCCGATTGAACAAGCTTGACGATGGAAAACACCAGTCCCATGCCAAAAAACAACGCGCAAATGATTCCAACCAATACGATAAAGATATTGTTCGAGGTTAACCCTCCGTACACTAACCCGCTGCCTACCAACACAAATGCCAGGGAACCCACCAGCATTTTGGTCACCTTGGGATAAATCTTGATTTCTTCTTGTTCCTGCATAGCTTGCACTCCCTGTTTCTATTTACAATATCTAGAGGATATCATCCGATCGTTATGAATCATAGCTAACCTCGAATTCTTTAACGAATACAGCCGTACCGGAAATATAGACGTCCATGGTCTCTTCAAAGCGATTCACTTGAACATCGACTCTACCGTCTTTCCCCATTTCCTTGCCTTGTTCAACGATAAATCGTGCGGAGGGGGCCTCGGGATTCAAATAGGTTAAATAGTAAGCTCCCATTACGCCTGACGCGGTTCCGGTTACCGGATCCTCGACGGTGCCTGAGTACGGTGAAGAGAAATGTCTGGCATGCATGAACGAAGACTCGTCGATCGTTTCCAGGCAAAAAGGGTGCAGAGAGGCTTTCGGATTGTCCGTTAATATATCCGGGAACATGGCATTATGAGGCACCATCCGCCTAAACGGCTCCAGCCCCTTAATCGGTACCAGCAATGTCCAAATCCCCGTGCTTCCATATACGATCGGCATTGCGAAATCCAAATCCTCGCGCTGCAGGCCCATGGATGATGCCAGGCGGTCAACATCTCCCTCAAAGGGCAGGAATTGAGGATGATCCTGCTTCATCTTCATGGTTAGCTTTCCCTGAGCATCCTGAAATTCGATCGGCAAATTGCCCACTCTTGTCTCAATCCACACGGTTTCTTTGTCAGGGAGCAGCCCCTTGGTCTTCAAGGCATACATCGAGGCCATGGTGGCATGGCCGCACAAATTCATCTCATGTCCGGGCGTAAAATATCTTAATCGGACATCTGCTTGCTCCGATTTTAATATGAAGGTCGTTTCATTGAACCCTACGCTATGGGCGATGGCCTGCATCTCCTTCTCTGTCAGCTCGTCTGCGTTCAAGACCACGCCGGCAGGATTACCCATATTAGGCTGTATGGAGAATGCATCATAATGAAGTACATTTATGGATTTCATGTCCTTTAGTTCCTTCTTTCAATAATGACTTAAATGGAGAACAAAATTTGAGAAGATTTTACCATTGGACATGGGTTAAATCCAGACCAAATTTACAATCAGCAGCCTTCACCCGGCAAATTTCGTTCCGCCGGTCCCGTTGCTCGACGACGTGCAAGCAAAAAAACGGTCTATGTGACCGGTTCTTTATAGAGAAATGAGCTTGATGATGCGATAATTCGTCATTTTTTGATACGCACGGGTTCAATTTGGCGCTCAACGGTTCATTTCGTAAGCCGACCTGAATATATATCTGGCATATTCTTTGGAATGGACTATACGCGGGGGTGATGTATTGATCGCTATCAGCCTATGCATGATCGTAAAAAATGAGGAACATCATCTGAACCGCTGCCTGTCCCGGATAACAGACATCGTGGATGAGATCGTCATTGTGGATACAGGCTCCACCGATCGCACGAAAGAAATCGCCCGGTCCTTTCAGGCGGTCGTTTATGATTTTGAATGGATCGACGATTTTGCGGCTGCGCGAAACTTTGCTTTTAGCAAGGCCAGCCAGGACTATATCCTGTGGCTCGATGCCGACGACGTGCTGCTTGAAGAAGACCGGATGAAACTAATAGCGCTTAAAGAAAACCTTACGCCCGACATCGATTCCGTGACCATGCTCTATCATTTGAGCTCGGACGAATTCGGCAATGTCACCTTCCGTCTGCGGCGCAATCGTCTTGTCAAACGAAGCCGGGCTTTTCGATGGATCGGGCCCGTCCACGAATATTTGGAGGTGTACGGTCATGTTCTGAATAGCGATGTTGCCATTACCCATCTCAGCTCGAATCATGATCCGGACACCGGCCGGAATCTCAGAATCTATGTGCAGCGCGAGGCAGCCGGCGAATCGTTCACCCCGCGGGATCTGTTCTATTATGCGAATGAACTAAAGGATCACCGTCTTTTCGAGAAAGCGATCGATTATTACGAACGATTCTTACATACGGAAAAAGGCTGGGTCGAGGATGTTCTCTCGGCCTGCAGCAGGCTGTCCGATTGCCATCACGAGCTCGGAAACGGGCAAGCCGCATTTGAATCCTCTCTCCGATCCCTGCAATATGCGCCGCCGCGGGCCGAATTCTGCTGCCGCATCGGTTACCATTTTCTCGAGAAAAACCAATATGATACGGCCATCTACTGGTATAAGCTGGCTACCGAGCTTGAGCTGCCTCCGGATTACATGGGATTTCATAATCCCTCCTTCTCCACATGGCTTCCCCATCTGCAATTGGCCGTTTGTTACGACCGAATCGGAGCTTATGCGCTTGCCAATCAGCATAATGAGAAGGCGCTTGCCTACCGACCGGGCGATGAGACGATGCTGGCGAACCAAGAATATTTTCGAAACAAGCTGCAGGAGCTTCAGCGTGACGATGAGAGGCAGAGCTCATGACGACCCAGGGGCGAAGACGCGTTTTGATCGGCAGTCCTGTACGGCAGAAACCGGAGATTCTGGACCATTTCCTTACCTCATTGCTGCGGCTGGAACAAAATTCCCTGGAGCTGTGCTACTTCTTTATCGATGACAACAACGATGAATTATCCAGCGCCAGATTGAGCCGATTTATGAAAGAAGTTAACCGGGTGGTTATCCACAGCGCCCATATGCCTGATGATCACGAATATATCCGCGACGAGACAACCCATTATTGGAACGATCGATTGATTTGGAAGGTAGCCGATTATAAGAACAAGATCATTCAATATGCGCTTGACTTACGGTTTGACTATCTGTTTCTGGTCGATTCGGATTTGCTGCTGGCACCGCAGACCCTGATTCACCTCATCGCCGCCGACAAAGAGATCATTTCGGAAATCTTCTGGACCCGTTGGCAGCCGGACTCACGTCCCCAACCCCAGGTGTGGCTCAAGGATGAATATACCCAATACGAACAACAGGCGGGCGAAACGTTGGACGAAGCCCAAAAGGAACATCGCTATCAACAATTCGTGAGCCGGTTAGCGGAGGCCGGCGTGTATGAAGTCGGCGGACTCGGAGCTTGCACTTTAATCAGCCGCCGGGCTCTTGTGCGCGGGGTTAACTATAAACCCATCTACAATTTGTCCTTCTGGGGAGAGGATCGGCATTTCAGCATCCGGGCGGCTGCGCTGGGGTTCACCTTGTATGTAGATACGCACTACCCGGCTTACCATATCTACCGTGAAAGCGATCTTCACCATGCCGGACTGTTCCTGAAGGCAACGGATAAGACTACATCCATCCCCGAGGTTACGCGAAGCTGCCTCGATGAGCGAGAAGAGGGCTGTCTCAACCCCATTGATGCGAATCGCCGCACGGCCCGCCCATCGCTCACCCTGACGATGGTTCTGAAGAATGAAGGCCAACGCTATCTGCGTCAAGCGCTTGAACGGCATCGGGACTACATTGACCAAGCCGTTATTATCGATGATGCAAGTACGGATAACACGCTGGATGTATGTATGGAAGTTTTGAAGGGAATTCCGCTGCGCCTTATCAGCAACGAGGCATCCTTGTTTCACAACGAGGTTGAGCTGCGAAAGCAGCAATGGCGCGAAACCTTGAACGTTCATCCCGAATGGATTCTGAATTTGGATGCGGACGAATGGTTTGAGTCTTCTTTTACGGCCGAGCTTCCTTCCATGCTGAAGCAAAACGAGTTCGATTTATACTGCTTCCGGCTTTATGATTTTTGGAACGAAACCCATTACCGGGACGATGAATTCTGGAGCTCGCATAAAACCTATCGCCCTTTTCTTCTGCGTTACCGTCCCGAAATGAAGTATTGCTGGAAAGAGACGGCCCAGCACTGTGGAAGGTTCCCGGCGAATGTATTCGATCTTCCCCACCATCTTTCAGCTATTCGCCTTAAACATTACGGGTGGGCCAAACCGGAATACAGGCTGGAGAAGCTCAAGCGTTATCGTCAGCTTGATCCTGAAGCGGAGTTCGGCTCGAAAGAACAGTACGACTCCATTCTGGAGGAATCGCCTGCACTTGTTGAATGGATGGAATAACGAATAACCATAAGAGGAAGCGATAGAATTGAAAATCATTCATACCCTGCCCTTATTCATTCGGGAGAGCTCGCGCAAGAATGATTTACACATGGCCAGCCTGGCGTTAAGCAGTCTGCAGCGTTCCCGGGAGCATAGGACGGTTCTGTTTAATCAAGGATGCCTTACGAATGAAGAGCTGCAAGAATGGCTGCAAACGTCAGGCCTATCCGGTGTTATTCTCGGGAACGGAGCGAATATCGGTATCGCTGCCGCCAGGCAAGCCTGTTTTGAATTCATATGGGAGCACTTCCCTGAAGCGGGGTACATCTCCGAAATTCATGTCGACATGCTCTTTCCTCCGGATTGGCACGAACCTCTTCTTCGTTATCTGGAATGTAACGACGAACCTATGGTATCGCCCGGCATCGTTACCTCAACCGGAGAACTGCAGCCCTTGGGTGAGTTCATTGTTCTTCCGAAAACACCAGGTGAGCTCAGCGAAACGCTCCAGCGGCTGTCAAGAAAAGGGATTGCGGATGGATTCGTGCATCCGGTCGTTCACCGTGCGGAAGCCCTTCGCCATATTGGAGGTTATGATACTCGATTCTTATCCGGCAAGCAGGGCTATGAGGATGACAGTCTGCTTCTGGGCATGCGGTATTATATGGGAACCCGCACGGCATGGAGGCCGAAATGCTGCCTGGCCTCCTGGGTATACCATGCAACCATGGCCCAACGCATGTCGATGCCGGACAAATACATCGAATTTTCCATGAACGAGACTGGCCTGTTTCATCAATACGGGGCGTACGGATTGAGAGAACTGGCTGAGATTCACAACGGCTCCGGTGAGTTCCACCGGCTGTTTCGCAAGTACACGCCAGAACACAAAGGGGTGACCGAATGATATGCTGCCGGATGAACGCCAGAAGAAGATTTGGGATCAGCTATGGTCCCGGGAGGTATCCTATCACTGGGATTCACTAAGCCAAACCATCTACGATAAGATCATGGAGGTTACAGGAGGCATCGAAGGGAAGCGCATACTCGAGGCCGGTTCCGGAACGGGCAAGATTTCGATGCGCCTGGCTGCTGAGCATGCGGAAGTGACGCTGGTCGACTATTCCGAGAATGCGCTGTACAACAGCCGGAGCGCCTTTTATAGCGCGAAGGTTCCGGGCACCTTTGTTCTCTCCGATATTAGGGAGATGCGGCTTCCTGACCAGCACTTTGATCTAACCTGGAATGCGGGGGTGCTGGAGCATTTTGAGGAAGAAGAGCGGATCGCGATATTAAGAGAAATGAAACGGGTTACCAAGCCGGGAGGAACGATGCTGATCCTCACCCCTTTTGCGGAATGTTTGCCGTATCGTGCGGGTAAAGAAGCCGCCGAACAGCTGGGCACCTGGATGTATGGCACGGAGCATCCCGCCTCCACGCTCAGAAATCAATTTGAGCGGTGTGGTATAACGTTGATCGAGGAGAGCAGCATCGGCTTTTTGAACAGTTTGGATTTTCTTGATTTCATCCGGGATTCCCAGACCGTCAAGCATTGGCTGACGATGTGGTACCATAGACTCCCTGAATACGAGAAGCGCAATGTGCCCGGATACCTGCTCGTCAGCGTTGGAACGGTTGGACCGTTACCCGAGGCTGCCGAGCGGCAATGCAGGCAGCCTCTTGATGATGATCTATCGCCTGACGAGAAACTGTCCCGTGCCCAAACGATTATCTCTTCCTATCATGCCAAGCGGAATGGGAGCCACTATCTGTCTGTTTATAAGGATGAAAAAGCCAGCTACTGGTACCCGCTGCTTCCGATCCTGGACTCGTTGCTTGTGCACCGGGGCACCCGTGTACTGGATATCGGCGCTGCTTACGGTACGCTGCTAATGTACAGCGTATTGTCCGGAGCTCAGGCACACGGCTTGGATCACATGGCGGATTACTGGTCCGTGGAACTGGAACAGGACTACGGGATCCGGTGGAGTCAGTGCAATGTAGAAGCCGAGGATATTCCGGGAAACGAACGGTACGATATCGTTCTCTTTACGGAAGTGCTCGAGCATATGAATTACAATCCGATACCGGTTCTCCGGAAAATCCATGACAAACTGATGCCTGGCGGAAGCCTGCTCATCTCAACGCCGTGGAAACGGCATTTTGCGCCTGCTCGTCACGATCCTGATCTAATCGATATGCCTTACTACCGGATAGGAGACGGTTTTGTTGATGCCGAGATGAAATATTATTCGATCGATGAAATATATGTACTCGCCGAAGCGACGAATTTTCAGGTGAAATCGCTGGAGATCTATAACGGCCATATACTTGCCTGGTTTCTGAGAACGCAGCAGCCTGGAATTTGACCTTATCCCGCTTTACCCAGAAAGATTCTTATGAACAGACAACAGCCCGGCTCATCTTTAGAGCCGGGCTGTTGCAGCATGCTGTCCTAACTATTTCACAGAGACGGTAATGGTTACGGTCTTCGAATTGTACTGCCCCTTAATGCGGGCGGTTCCCTTCGCGATCGCTTCAATGCGTCCATTCGTTACTTTGGCCACGCTGGAGTTGCTGGTTGTCCACACGGCGGTGTCCCCAACACTCGTTTTTGCGCCGGTATCATATTCGGCCGTAACCGTTACGGTTTTGACGTCACCGGGCTTCAAGTTCAGTTTCTTCTCGCTGGCGATCAATTTCGTCATCTTCGGAACCACGTTTACTTTAACGGTGACTTCTTTGCCTTGGTATGAACCCGTAATCGTTGCTTTACCCTCGGCAACCGCTTTAACGGAGGTTCTGGATACCGTTACGATCGCGGTGTCCGAAGAACTCCAATTCATCTTGGATGAGAGCGAAACCGTTTTGCCGTTGCTGTAGTAGCCTGTAACTTTAATCGATTTGGATTTCTTGATGTTGAGGTCAATATTCTCCGGGTCTACGACAAACTTAACGACTTCCTGTTCAACCACGACCGGAATCTTGACCTCTTTGTTCAAATATGTGCCTTTCAGCGTTGTCGAGCCTTTCGTTAAGCCCTTGATCGTACCGTCTTTAATGACAGCCGCAGATCCTGTCAGCGACCATTCGATGGAAGAGGTCACATCGCTCTCTTCGCCATCCTCGAATACGGCATTTACTTTCGGCAGCGCGTTGCTTCTGCCTATAACCAGCTGATACTCCTCAACATCCGGCAGCAGCACCAGCACTTTTTCGTTAACCGTAACCGGCAGCGTCGCTACTTCTCTGGAACCGATCTTACCGGTGATTGTTGCTGTACCGGCATCGATGCCTTTGATTTTGCCGTCTTCGGTCGTTACCACGTTCTCATCGCTCGATGTCCAGGTCACCGCACTGCTGAAATCCTCTTCCTCGTCGTCCAGAAGCGTTCCCGTCACTTTAGGGAAGGATTTGGATTCGTCTTTCAGCACATCCACCTTCGTGTCCTCTGTTTCAAACTTGGTTACCGTCGGATACACCTTAACGGTAAATTCTTTGCTGATTCCGAGGTAGCTCACCTTGATGGTGGAGGTTCCCTTAGCTCTTGCCGTAATCACGCCACCGTTGACGGATACCGCCAGCGGATTGGATGAGGTCCATTCCCCGGCCACGTCGATGGATTGGGAAGCCGCATTACGAACCTTGGCTTTTACCGTAATCGAATCGTTCATAAACAGAACCGGATTCTTGACGAAATCCGTCTGATCCAGTATCAAAGCTTCATATGGATTGCGCACATACACATCCAGCTTGGCAGTCGAACCCAGATAGCTCACGCTGATCGTGGATTTACCCAATGCCACCGGCTTCAGCTTGCCATCCTCAACCGTTGCTACGGAAGTGTTGGACGATTTCAACTCTATCTTGTCCGTTACGTCCGTACCTGCATCGGTCTCCGACTGCTTGGCGAATACTTTAAGATCCACAGGCGCATCACCGACTAGCAGCTCCTGATCCTCGCCCGGAACGATCGCAAGCTTTTGGTAAGGAGCGACGACTTTGACCGTAAAGGAAGCCTTGAGCCCTTTGTAATCCGCAGTCACGGTTGCGCTGCCCAGTCCTACGAGGGTCAGTTCCCCTTTGCTTACTTTCACTACGCTGTCATCGGAAGTGGTCCACTTCGATTCCGTTGTCACGTCGTTCGTTCCGTCAGCCAGTGCTTTAACGGTTAAACCTTCCGTTCCAAGCTTATGCTCCACTTTATCCGGCTGATCCAGCTTGAACTCGTCGATGGCAAATTTGACGTCGACATCAATCGTTTTGATTGCGCCTTTGTATTTTGCCGTAATACGAGCCGTACCCTTCTCCAGCGGAATAATGAGACCGCCGTCAACCTTTACGATTCTCGTGTTGGACGAAGTCCATGTCGTCTCATTGGTTACGTCCTTCTTCGTGGAAGATCCTTCAATGTTAGCCAATACGCGAAGTTGTTCCGTTGTTTCATTAACGGTTAAGTAAATTTTGCTCTCGTTCGTGTCAAATTCAATCGATGTTACGTCCCCGGAGGCGGCGAATACGCTGGTTGGAAAAACCATCGCCAACATCATCACAACGACAAGAAAGATCTTCGTTGTCTTTCTGTTTAAGCTCATTTATTTCTCTCCTTTGTACCTTCTGTCTCGCAGGCTTTTTTTCCAGTCTATCTGTATATCGACAGTCCCGGATTAAATCGTTACCTTCTGAAGCCAAAATGGGCACAAAGTAGGATATTTTCCCATCTGCGGTTGTTCATTAAAATAAACTCCTCAGCTTAGTTGAATGAGTTTAACATTGTTCCACAGATAATGGATGCCTGAGTAAATCGTTAAGGCTACTGCGGCAAGCATGAGCAATTCGTCCACTTGGACCATCCTGATGAACGTAAACGGAGCGTTATCCAGCAATACCGCTGCAATGGCTGTGACTTGAAGGACCATTTTCAATTTGCCGAGCCTATCAGCGGACAATGCGATTCCCTGCTCGGAGGCGACCATCCGAAGTCCCGTAATGACGAATTCCCGGGCGATGATGGCAACGGCGATCCAAGTCGAAACCATGCCGGATTGAACCATCATGATTAAGGCGACCGATATGAGCAGTTTATCTGCGAGCGGGTCCAGCAATTTTCCAAGGTTCGTGATTTGATTCATTTTCCGTGCAATGTAACCGTCCAGCTTGTCCGTAGCCGATGCAAGAATGAACACGCCCAGCGCGATGTAGGTTCCATAAGCATGAATGAATCCGAAGAAGCGGCTGTTCTCGGTCAACCATAACGGATACTCGGCAAAAAATAAAATAAAGACGGGAATCAATAATATTCTGGCTATCGTTATGCGGTTGGCAAGGTTCATCGGCTCATCTCCTCGATCTGCAATTGGAATCGTTCCTTCCCCCAACTATTCGGTATCGTAAAAGGTCATGTGCTCTTTATCCGCTCGGTAATAGTCCAGCCTGTCCTGCAATCCGCCCGTATGAAACTCGAACATGTGCCCGTCCGGATCCAGGAAGTAAATCGACTTCTTATCCTTCTCGTCCCTTGCCCTACCCGGCAAAATCTCCACTTGGAGCGATTGAAGGCGAACCAGCGTCGGTTCCACATCCTGCTCATCGATGGTAAATGCAATATGCGTATAGGTTCTGTTTGCCGTGCTTCGGTCCACGTCTTCTTCGTTTAGAGCAATCCACAGCCCGTTCAGATCGAAATAAGCCAGCTTTCGCCCTCTGACCAGAAGCTTGGCTCCAAACACGTCCCTGTAAAAACCAATGGACCGTTCCAAGTGCGAAACCGAAAAGCAGATATGGTTAATGGCCTGCAGATTCATTGTTCGGCGGCTCCCTTTCTATATAGATTCAATGATGTCCAGCACATGCAGCGGTTGACGGATCTTCTCATACCCGCTCTCCATAAACGTATTGTACCAATAGGCGTGATATGGCATTAATCCGGCACTGCCCGCTCCTCTCAGCTCATCTGAACCGCCATCCCCGATAAACAGGGCTTCCTCCGGTCTTACGGATAAGCGCTCACAAGCCAATCGATAGATTTCTGCATTCGGCTTGGCTACCCCAACCTGATAAGAGAAGATAACGTCATCGAAGTAGGGGGCCAATCCGCTCTGGCCAAAAGAAACCACCTCTTCTTCCGAGCAATTGCTGATCAAGCCCAGCCTCAGTCCCCGTTCCCGCAGAAGTTCCAGCATCCTGAAGATCTCCTTCGAGATCGTATGGAAAGGAATTTTCTTCTCGCTGACTCTCGACTGATATAGAAATTCCACGTGTTCCTGAGGATAGGGCAAACTGCGAGATTCCAGAATGTCGCGGATCACCGAATGATAGTCGGGAAAATGCCCATTCATTCTGCGCTCCGAACGAGTGCTCCACTCCTGTTTAAACTCCGCGTCCGATAGCCCGAGTCTATCCATATAATCATAGGATCTCTTAGATACCCGCTTGCCGTCTGCAAACTCCGTGATTAACGTCTCATATAAATCGAAGAACACCGCCTCGACTGGCATACCCTCCGCTCCCTTCGTTAATCGGCGAGACCTGCCGCCTGTGGTATTCTGACCGGATACCGCCTAACAATTTCCTCCAGAACGTGCCCTGTCTTTTCATCCCATATCTCGCTTAATTCAAACGTTCCCTCTTCGAAAAACAAAGGAAACCTTCGTTTAAACCAATCCTGCATGGGCAATTTCAACGCCTCTTCTCGATCCACCCATAACAGTTCCCCTTCGGGAGGATGCTCAAGCAGCTCCCCTTCAAAGGAAGTGGCCAAATAATTAAATACCATGTACCGAAACCCCGTATTCGGTTCACAGGATTCTTCAAGACCTTTATAGATGATGTCCTTCACAATCAAGCCGGTTTCCTCCCGAACCTCCCGAATGGCTCCGTTTACAATGCTTTCCGGAAAATCCACCTTGCCGCCGGGGGCAATATATCCGGGGAATCCTTTGTCATCCGGTCTGTTCATCAGCAAAATTCTGCTTCCGTCTTGTATCATGCACATGGTGTACAGCTTCACTTCGGTCTGCAACCTCATCCCTCATTCCTGTCCGATCTGCTTGGTTATAGTATACAACCCCAAGCGCTGGAAGACGATACGATGGACGGAGATTCATGTATATCTGTTGCCACTATTCACCGGTTGTTAATCCTCGTCAAAAAAGGCCGGAGCAGCTTCTGCTCCGGCCTTAACGGCAATGTATGATCCACCTGGTTGGATCTTCGCTTTACGCGGCCATTCGCATGTCGGCCGAATACCCGCCATACATCATATAACTCGCGGTCGGCGATTGAACCTCCATCGGAGCCATGCTTCCAATGGCCGATGCCCCGCTGCTGTTCCATTGAATCAGCCTAACGACAGCTTCGACATCCCCGGATTGGTATGCCTCTGCCAATGCCTGAAGATTCAGGGTCATCTCTGCCTCTTCCGGCATAGCCAATCCAAGCTCCTCTTCCTCCGGGTTCAACGATTGCAGCACCTTTTGAGCTCGATGAAGGGCCGCTTTTACCGCTCCGTCCGTCGTTTGCAGCATATTCGCGGTTTCCGAAATGGAATATTCGTACACCTCACGAAGCAGCAGCACCGTTCGCTGCAGGGGAGACAAATGTTCCATCAGCCATTGAAAGGCGAACTCGATGTTCAGCTTGCTGTCCTCGTTCGAGGCTTCTTCTTTAGGCAATACGTGCTCCAGCTTCTCATCCAGAATTCGTCGATAGGTTTGATCCCGGCGGACCCGGTCAATCCATGTATTCTTGGCGATCCGAATCAGGAGAGCTTCGGGATTGGCATGGCTCCGCTGCTGCAAATGCTCCAGCGCCTTGATCCATGTGTCCTGCACCAGATCATCGGAATCCCATGAGGAGTTTGTAAGGGACAGACAATACCTGTGCAGGGCAGCATTCAGCTCCGCCAGGCCCTGGTCGGCCGCCGTGGTGGCGCTCGGTCGATAGATCGTCATCGGAATCCAACTCCTTTCCACATCTCGGTAGGATATCTTATAGGTAAACGAATGAAGCGTGCTTTTCGTTACGCTGTCATCAAAAATATATTTCGTGGTTTCTTTAGTATCTTTTGCAGCGGTCTCTTCGTTTACTTGCTGAATCACGAAAACCTTACGAAGATGGAGGATGAAACCATGAATTTTGTTCCTTATGTTGTTGAACAAACCAACCGTGGCGAACGATCATACGATATTTATTCCCGACTGCTGAAGGATCGGATCGTGTTTGTGGGCGCAGCCATCGATGACGCCATCGCCAACAGCATTATCGCGCAGCTGTTGTTTCTTGCGGCCGAGGACCCTGAGAAGGATATCCATATGTACATCAACAGTCCGGGCGGCTCGGTATCGGCGGGCTTTGGCATTTACGATACCATGCAGATAATCAAACCTCAAGTCAACACCATCTGCACGGGATTCGCCGCATCATACGGTGCGATCCTGCTGCTGGCTGGCGCCAAAGGCAAGCGCCTCGCTCTGCCGAACAGCGAAATTATGATCCATCAGCCGCTGGGCGGTGTACAGGGGCAGGCCACCGATATCGCCATTACGGCTAAACGCATCCTGAAAACCCGTGAGAAGCTGGCGCATATTATATCCGAGCGCACAGGTCAGTCCGTCGAACGCGTCGAAAAGGATATGGAGCGGGATTATTTTATGTCGGCGGAAGAAGCGAAGGAATACGGGATCATTGACGACATCGTCACCAAACTGTGACGCTATCCGATGAATGCCCATGATCCGATTAACCCCGATACTCTATTTTATTCACAAGGAGTGAACCGTATATGCTGAAAAATTTGCTGAATCAGGAAGTGAGCATCTATTTTACGGATGGAAGTTATGTGCGAAACGGCACGCTGGAGGAAGTAGGCGAACAATTCATCCGATACAAAGATGAATACGAGATGCTGTACGTACCGTTAACCGCGATCCGCTACGTTTCGGTGAATACCAAGGAACGGGACAAACCGAGAGTGGGCTTTGCGCCAACTTCTTGATAAAACAACAAGAACCGCATGGGCTCTTAAGCTCATGCGGTTCTGTTTGCATCATGCTTTATTTTGTCTACTATGAATGAAACCATGCGCTGTTTGCAGACCTCGTTCTGCTCCCTCTGATGATGGCCGATAAATGCCAGCGCATGAACGACGGAGTAAAAATCAATCAGTGTCCGCTGTTCCCGGTCCGCTCCCCACTGCCTGCATAACGCCTCTACGTAGGCCATTCCCCGGTCTCCGATATCAGAGACCACCGCCGTTTGGGTGAGGGCAATCATGTACAGCGGGTCTCCATAACAGACCCAATCGAAATCCACGATACCTTGCAGCGTGCCATCGGACACAATCACGTTCTTGATCGTGAGATCATCCAGGAAACAGACAGGCTCTATCCGGTCGAAATCAGGCTCGTATCGCCGCTTGATGTGCTGCAATTGAACGATGATGTCCGGAGCAACCTCACCGGTTATGTTGCCGATATGATCGCGGATATCACGATCGATGATCTCCGCCCAGGATGTAAAAGGCCCCTGATCTCCGATCGGAACCCATCCGAATCCGGTGCCCAAGGGAAGCTCTGACACCTTGCGCTGGAAAACGATGATCTGTCCGGCGAGATCGTCCAATTGTTCATCCGTCATGCCCTCAAGCTCATATCGCAGATCACGGCCCGGAACATGCTCTAGCATCATGTAAGCATAGGGGACCTTCTGAAGGGATACATCCGTTCGAATCACGCTCGGTACCGGCAAGCCCAGCGATGATAGGATCGCTATGTTGTTTGCAGTATGCTTCAGGACGTCGGGCTTGCGATTGGTTCGTAGAATGATTTGCCGGTCCGGAAATGTTACGCTGTACACCTGATTGGTATGGCCGAATGACATGGGCTCGACCTTAAGCGGCTGAATGCCGTATACCTCTGTCATCAACTCTTCGACGTTCAACTTGAACACCTGCCTTAACGGTTACTGATTCGCCTCCCGGATACGTCCCAGCTGTCTGATATGCAGGGTCTCGTGTATCGCTATAAAGTGGGCCCACTGTGCAGCATTCAGCTCGAATCCATACGGGTGAAGATCGTGCAGATCATTCGTATTTCGCTCGGCCAGCTTCGTTATGATCTGCTTCGTTGTTTCCCGTACTCGATTCAGCTTATCCATCGCTTCATCATAAGATAATACACCGGTGGGCATGGCCTGTTCAGGGGCTTTAATCTTTTTGCCGATGATGCCGCTGGTGGACAGAATCTCGCTGACATCAGTCACTTTTTCTTCCAATGGCTCTGAGGGCTGAACGGGTTCCCGCTCAAGCATTTGCTTCAATTGGTATTGAATCATGGTTTCAAGCTTCCCCAGATGCTCTACAATCTCGGTTACGCTCCAACCGTTGGGAACCTCGCGCAACCCCTTGTCATCCGGACTGAAAGACTCAAGCACCTTCGTTAATTTCTGACGAACCTGATCCATGTAAGGCACGATATCTTGGAATTTCACCATATTTACATCTCCTTGTAAGTCGTATCGCTATATGTCTATATAAACACAGTGCTTTCCTTTATATCACTCGGTTCCGGACCTGTTCAAAAAAGCACCACTTGCAGTCAACGATCGAAAAAGCCCCGTGATTCGCTGACGATGAAAAATGTTGCTTCGATTCACACCTCTTCATAATGTTCTACAACAGGGAACGGATCGTAAAAGTGATGCAGCCGTTGTTTCCAGTCCTGATATTCCGCGGATTCCCGAAAACCTATCGTGTGATCCTCCAGGGTCTCCCATTTCACCAGCAGAATGTACTTATGATCATCCTCCAGGCATCGCTTCAGCTCATGATGGATGTAGCCCTTCATCTTCGAGATGATTCCTGACGCGACTTGGAAATTCCGTTCAAAATCCGCCGTTTGTCCCGGCTTCACCTGCAGCATGGCCACTTCGAGTATCATACATGCTTCCCCCTTTGTATTAAGTTGAGGTATTACGGCTTTTCTATCCTTTATACTCAAGCTCAAGAGAAGCCTGGAATGCAAAAACGCCATCCTCATCCGTCTCCAGACGATAAACCTTCCGAACCGCACTCAGGTTTAACCCGCCATAAATATGCGGATACAGCTGATTCAGCTCATATAAATCCTCAAATATGATCTCCGCGTCCACCTGATCTTCTTGAATCCCCAGAACGAGCAGATCGGTTCTGCCTGTGTAAATTGTGTTAGCTACGCCGCTGACTTGCGCCTCGGTCGAGCAGTGAATAAATCGGTCCGTCTGCAGGCTTGGCGGCTCGTACATGTCCTTACCTTGCGCTTCCATCCATGCTTGCTTCGAAATAATATGATAGATCATTCCGTCCAGTCTCCTCCGTCTATTTTCCGTTTAATCTTGACACACTTGCGATAGAAAAACCAGATCCCTGGTACGTGATTTCAAGGTGACCTGCTTTTCGGATGAACTATAAAAGAAGACATCCTTCAAGATGTCCTCTTCACTATCGTATATCGGTCCTCGTCAAAATCCTCGTAGGTTACGGTGTAGACGGATTCCCCCAACGAGGACGCCAGCTGTCCATTGATAAAAACGGCGCATGCCTGCTCATCAATGCCGATGCCGTGACGCACTTTCCCTGTCTTCATTCCCAGCAGCAGGTTGGACTGGTCGTCCCACTCCGTATAATGAACGCTGATCAAGACATTCGAGAACAGCCCTACGCCTTGCTTAAACATCATGATGCCTTGTTCATTATCAAGCGGGGATATCAGGCATGTCTCCGGAAGAATTAGGGCACCTGCCGAATTGCCGGCAATCGGAACGCCATTCTCATAGCGGTCGATTAACAGCTCTTTAAAAGGCCCCGTCGCGTAATAGTGATGGTATTTCTCCGTGTTACCCCCGCCAATAAATATTCCCGTGGCCCATGACAGCACCTGCTCAGCGTGTCCCATGTCCAGATTCCCGTCTTCATCGGGAACGATCACGCTCACGTTCTGGGTCATTCCCGCTTCAGTCCACATCTGCTGAAACAACGGAACATACTCCTCCCAGCCCGGCCGGTTCATGATGCACAACGCAATCCTGGCATGAGAACCGCCCGCTTGCTCTAGAAACTGTCGATTCGCTTCGGCTTGAAAGGAATGTCCACCGAGCAAAAATAGATATCGATCCTTCAAGATATCCCCCCTTACTTTTTCTTTCGCGGATCCCGTTTGTAAACAGAATACAGCAGTACGGATATAAAATAGATCGGCAGCAGGATGATGCCAATCACGGCGCTTAACAGAACGATGGATAGCTGGCCGCGCTCAGCGATATCGTCATAATTCATATAACCGTATACAATCCAGACCAGCCAAACCAATGTAACGGCATAACCTATTTTATAAGGTAATCTCACAGCATAAATCACATCCTAGAAGTTGTTTGCTTGACACATTCATAAACATTTCGAATACAACATCTCAACAAACTCATGTTGATTCCGTTCCATCCATTCTTTTCTGATCATAAGTTGCTTCAACATAAGTTGAAAATAGGAGGTGATGTTCCTTCCGGCCAAATGCTGTCCGATATAGATGCTTAATAACGAAACATAATATAACTGCATGGTATAGGGAATCCAATCGATCTCTGCACGGGTTAACCTCATTTTTTTTCGATACTCATCTAAAAATAATTCGACCTTCGTCAAGGTCTGGTCCTCATGCTGAAGAAGATGGTTTAGACAGATGGATAGTTCCCATATCCGTATGTCCCTAGCGGCAAAATCAAAATCCAATACACCACTCATCTCCCTGGACTGGGGATCGATCAAGAGATTAAAAACTAAAATATCATGATGGACCATTTGCTTTGGCAGTACATTCAATTCAGGTGCACGGTTAAACCCACATTCATAGTATCCTTGCAATACAGCTATCTGTTCGGCATCAATCTCAAATGGAGGGCATACCAAAAACTCATTAATTTTCGTCTGATTGGCTAGAGAATGGAGGTTGTAAAAATCATGGAACGCAATCGCAGGATAAGCTACATCAACGGAATCCGATTCGAATTGTTGAAGAGCATATGATATTTCCCCAACTGTCCGCCCATAACTAAGGACATCGGACATGCTGGATAGGTCAGGAACCTCTCCTTCGATAAACCGTGTCAGGGAGCCCAGGGAACCATCCGATAGAACCACGTAATTGGCATCATCCTTACTGGAAACGAAACATGGAATATCAAACGATAAGCAACAACTCTCCAGATAGGCTGTTAGTCCAACCTCAAACCGTAATCTCTCTTCATTCTTCGTGTGACGATTGTATATTCTCGCGACGTATTTCTTTTGGTTCATTACGACAATTCGGGAATCATTCGTCATGCCGAAAGGCACGGTCTCGATCGAAGACACAGGGCCATGAAAATAATGCTGTAACAGCTCCTGAAATAAGTGTTCCAATATCTATACACCTCTTTTCTGATCAGCGCGCTCCCCCTATGATCGATCTTATAAAACCCCATCCTGATTCATGGTCTCACTCAGCAACTGCCCCTCCATTCGGGGAATTTTTTTTGGGGGGGAGTTCCTCATGCAACATATTTCTCTGACGATCATTAGACGCCTTGCTCCTCCCTATAATGACTGACATCCCCATGCAGAAGGATGGAAGGGACGTCATCGGTCAGCTCGATCTTGCTCAGGCATGTCGGATGGATGTAAGGCAGATCCCACAGCCGATCCAAACTTCTCCCCTCAAAATAAGCCATTAACAGCTTAACCACCACGGTATGCGTGACCAGCAAAATACGAGAGCCCGGATTTGAAGCGACGATTTCGTTCAGCTTGTTAACCGCACGCTCTCTGACCTCGAGAAACGTCTCACACCCCTCGACACCGAACAGCTCCGGATGATTCCAGAAATGATCCAACTGCTGAGGATACATTTCGCGGATCCGTTCCTGCATCTCTCCTTCCCATCCCCCCAGATTAATCTCTCTGAATTCATCACATGCCGTAATTTGCACATTCCGGTTCCCCTTGATGAGCTCGGCCGTATGGTATGCCCTTGAACTGGTACTGGAGAAGATGAAATCAAATGGTTCATGCTGCAAGGCTTCGCCGAGCCATTCCGCTTGCTGAATGCCCAGCTTCGTCAGCGGCGAATCCATATGACCTTGAAAACGATGCTGCACGTTCCACTCGGTTTGTCCGTGTCTGACAAGATAAATGGTGGTTGTCTCTTTCATGTTCCTTCCTCCCTACCTAGTGAGTCATCGTCGATTACTCTAAGCGGTCACCTTGTCGTATGGCATAAGCCAGCTTGTAAAGATCCGCGATATCCTGCCTGCCCGTCTCCTCCAATCGCTTCACGGCTTCCTCCAGTTCAACCGCCTCCACTGCGATGACCTGCTCCCCATCCTCGGGATTCAGCGGCTCTCCAACGATGCGTACATCCCCGTACCCAACCAATCGGACAAAATGAGGATGGGGAATATGCGGCCGATAAGGTGTCTTGCTGCTGGACTTGCAGCGAAACTGGCCAAAGACCCGGTATGACTCGAGTTCTGCGCCTAGCTCCTCCCTCACTTCCCGCCGGAGTCCCTCGATATAAGCCTCGCCAGGCTCCAAGGTTCCGCCAGGAAGCTCCCAGCTGCCGTCCGCTATCTGAAAAATAACGCAGCGTTCCCCGGCGAATGGAATAATCGTGACATTGCTGACCATCGATTCATCGAAATCTTCGCCCAGGGCAAACCGGGCTCGCACCACGCCCCAATGGATATCATTCGATAGGGCCGGATACAGGGTTAGATCCGTGCTTTTTCTCATAAGCGTAATCCCTCCAGCCTTGCAGATATTCATGCAACCTAAGTAGCGTTGTAGTCGCGAACCATAAGCACCTGCTCCAACGAGCTGGCGAACCCAAGCGCCTCCAGCACATCCACCAATTCCTTATGCGAAGCCCGGATATTGAATGCGGATCGCTTGCAAGTGGAACCAGGCTGCATCATCTCGAGCGTTGCTGCCTTCAACACGGCTATGGCATCCCGGTAACCAGGAGCGGTTTCGCAGCGGAACAGCGTGGTCGCCTGCAAACGGCCCGCAGCATCGAACGCACGCTTAAACAAACCGTAGCCCACAAGTTCTTCCCCTTCATAAACAAGCACGCACTCGCCGTCCTTGATACTGGCAGCGTCTGTCTGCCAGACTTCGCCGGATCGATAGAAGTCTGCGGAGGCGGCCTCCGCGGCTAGGCCTCTGACCAACGTAAACGAGGTCGACGAATGCTGCTGGTCCTGCGGCTCTAACGATTGTTCATTTGTCATGATGAGCAGCCGATCGATGATTTCATATCCGACGCTTTCATAAAGGCGAATCGCGGCCGCATTCGTGCTGATCGCCTCTAAATAGGCACGACGCACGCCCTGCTCCTTATAGAGGGCGTCGTTTTTCTCCATCATGGATCTGCCGATTCCTTTGCCCCGGAAATTCGGAGCTATTGCCGTCCCTCCGTTACGCGCAATGGTTACGCCGTCATCCAATCGAAAGCTGTTCATGACGATGCCGGCCGGTTCGCCATCCACATAACAAGCGAGTGAGCGCTCCATACATAAGCCATCATTCCCGATCCGGGCAATGAAGCGGTCCAGCGGCATGGAAGCGTTCACCATATAGCCTTCAAACGAGAGATTCCACAGCTCGGATACTTCCCGAATCGGAAGCTCGCTTAACGGTTTGTACGTAATCATGTTCTTTATTCCTCCTGGTATATGGGCATTAAATAAGTATGGCACATTGGGAGATGCTTACTATGAAAAACATGCAGGAAACACCTGGGTATGTACCCACTCGTGTGCTCCTGCATGTCTTTGCATAACTTATTTCGATTTAAAGAGCTGCATCGTCCACGCTGTCCAGCCAAGCTTCGATGCTGCCGATGACGGAAGTGACGCAGCCATCCTCGAATGGAGAGATCAGGCCTGCCACCTTCACCAGTTCAGTGAAGGATTTGCTGCCGCCTTGACGGCAGAGGTGCAGATAATCCGCCCATGCCGCGGATTGGTCCTCGTGCATCTTCTTCCAGAATTGGAATGCACAGATTTGAGCCAGCGTATAGTCGATATAATAGAACGGCGAATTGAAGATATGTCCTTGTTTATGCCAGAAGCCGCCTTGCTCCAGATACGCATTATCATCATAGTTCCGGTGCGGCAGATATTTCCGCTCGATTTCACGCCATGCCTGTTTCCGTTCGGCCGGCGTAGCATCCGGATTCTCGTAAACGAAGTGCTGGAATTCATCAACCGTTACCCCGTAAGGAATGAAGATGAGTCCGCTCGCCAGATGGTCGAAGCGGTATTTATCCGCCTCGTCCTCAAAGAAGCGGTCCATCCACGGCCATGTGAAGAATTCCATGCTCATGGAATGGATTTCGCATGCCTCATAAGTCGGGAATCCATACTCCGGTACCTCGAAACCTCTGCTCTCGTACACTTGGAACGCATGACCGGCTTCGTGCGTCAGCACGTCAATATCGCCGGAAGTCCCGTTGAAGTTGGAGAAGATAAACGGTGCGCCGTACTCGCTGATATAGGTACAGTATCCGCCGCTCTGCTTGCCTTTTTTGGCAACCAGGTCCATAAGGCCGTTCTCCTGCATGAAGGTGAAGAACTCGTGAGTTTCCGGAGACAATTCCTCGTACATCTTCGCGCCGTTGTTCACGATCCAATCCGGGTCGCCCTTCGGCGTGGCATTCCCCGATTTGAAGGAAAAATTCTCGTCGTAGTACAGCAGTTGATCCACATCGATCCGCTTCTGCTGACGTTCTTTCAGCTTGGACGCAACCGGAACGATATGCTCCAGCACCTGATTCCGGAAATTAGCCACCATCTCCGCATTGTAATCCGTGCGGGCCATGCGAGCATAACCCAGCTCCACATAATTGTTGAAGCCAAGCTTCTTGGCAATCTTGGTTCTCACCTTGACCAGATCATCATAGATGCGGTCGAAGGTGGCTTCGTTCTCGGCCATGAAACCGCTGGAAGCCTCCATTGCGCGTTTGCGCATATCGCGATCCGTCGATTGCTGGAACGGAATCAGCTGCGACAGGGTGCGTTCTTCGCCTTCGAACTGAATTTTTGCAGAAGCGATCAGCTTCGCATATTCCGTCGTCAGCTTGTTCTCCTGCTGCAAATCCTCGATGATCTCAGGGCTGAAGGTTTTGAGCGATAGCTCAGCCAGCTGAAACAGCTGCCGTCCCCATTTGTCCTCCAGTTGGGCTCTGAATTTCGAATCCACGAGGGCCCGGTAATAATCCGTTATGTATTCCTGGATGACCGGTCCGTTCTCGTCGAAGAAATCCTGCTCTGCCTTATAGAACTCGTCGTTCGTATCAATCGAGTGACGGATGTACACCAGTTGACTCAGGGTATCCATCTCGCTGCGAAGTTTGTTAATACGGGTCATCGCCTCATCCTGTTCCTCGTACGTGCCGGCGGAGGTGAAGGCGTTCAGTTGTTCCTTGAACTTTTGCTCAAAAGCTTTTACGTCGGGGCGTTCATAGCGATACTCGCTGAATTTCATAAGATACACCTGTCCTTTCCAAAATAAAAAATGCATCCTGGCGTTTGATCGCATGGCTTCAAATCACCAAACTATATGTAAATTCTATATACAAATCCGAATATCCTTCACAGTCTATGAAATTCTATACACCCCGATTGGTTACGTCATGATCTTAAGTCCGATGGCTGAAGCGAGAATCAAAGCGATGAAGAACATACGGCGCCATTCCTTCGGTTCTCCAAACGCGAACATCCCCAGCAGCGTGCTGCCTGTCGTCCCCATTCCCGTCCAAATCGCGTAGGCGGTTCCCATGGAAATGAAATTCATCGCATACGTCAGCAGCAGGAAACTGGAGCCAAGCGAACAGGCTAAAAAAACGTAGGATCCCAAGCTGCGGTGCAGGGTTACCCGTCTTAAAGCAATAACACCCAGAACCTCGCACAACCCGGCTGCAATCAGAGCGATCCATTCCATTAGATGCCACTCTCCTTCGCTTGACGATCCGTATCCTTCGTGACCAGCTTAAGCCCCAGCACGCCTGCGGCCAGCATGCCAATCAGTAGGAGCTTGACGGGATTCGCTTCCTCGCCAAACACGAGAATCTCCGCCAGCACCGTGCCGGCTGTGCCGAGTCCTGTGAAGATCACATAGACCGTGCCGATGGGAAGCTTCGCCGCGGAGTCCAAAAAAATTTTAAAACTGAATACGATCGATGCGATGGTGATGACCCACTGCCACCATACATCGGAATGTTTTAAACCGGATACCCAGACAACCTCCAGCGCTCCCGCCAATAATAAGAGCCACCATGCCTTCTTCATCCCCCAACATCCCTTCCACTCTGTATTTGTTTAAATCGGTTTATGATGTCGTTGTGATTGTAATCCAAATTTGGCATGCCGTATAATGATCATTAATAATGATGTCATCATTTTTAGTGATGCCTGAAGGAGAGAGGAAGGTTTAGATGGAGCTTACCGATCTGAAGGTTTTTCTGAGGATTGCCGATGAAGGGAATATCACCCGCGCCGCGGAGCAGCTTGGGTATGTGCAGTCGAATGTAACGGCCCGGGTCAAAAAACTGGAGAATGAATTGGGGGTTCCCTTGTTTAACAGGCACTCCAATGGAGTAACCTTGACGGAGAAAGGGCGTATGTTCCTGGACTATGCGTGTACCATCATCAACCTGTCCGAAGAAGCGGTGAGAGCCGTGCAGGAACAGCCGTATCCAAGCGGTTCATTAGCCATTGGCGTCGTGGACACGGTTCATTGCGGGCACTTCATTCAATCCTTGTCCGACTATCAAACCATGTACCCTGACGTCACGCTGTCGCTGTTGACTGGCAGCTCTTCGGAGCTGATTACTCAAGTTCTGAACTATCAGCTGGACGGGGCTTTTGTGACAGGAACCATTCCGACAAAGCTGGCAGCCGATTATATTGAAGAGGATGAAGTCATGCTGCTGACCAAATCCAAAGAGCAGCCCTTTCCCGATCTTGCGGTGACCAAATGGGCCGTAGCCCCCGCGGGATGCCCGTTTCGAAGCGCCCTTGAAGCATGGCTGCTAAGCGAAGGCATTCCTCTAACCAATACGATAGAGGTCTCCTCGTTGGAAACCCAGCTCAGCATTGTACGGTCAGGACTTGCGGCTGCGCTGCTTCCCAGCTCCGTCTTAAGCGGAGAATATGCCAATATGGGCAGCTATCAGGTCCCGGAAGCCTTCCGGCACACCTCGACTAGCCTGGTCCGGCGCAACGACCGGTTCAGGAACAAGGCGTTTTCTGCTTTTGCCGAGCTGGTTAAGGTCAATTTTGAGATGAAGGGAAGATCATGAGTTATACGTAGGCCTGAACATCACCATGACATTTATCCAGCCGTGAGATGCAGTCGATATTTCCTCTTGAACAAATCGTCTGGCCGTTGAAATGTTTCGTAATGTTCATCTCAAGCCTAATCAATATTCCCTGCAGCTATAAGCTCATCCATTTTGAACAGGGAATGCAAAGTAAGACCGGCTTCCTCCAGTCTCTGTCTTCCTGCCGGATTACGTTCAATGACGCAGATGACATGCTCGACGACCGCTCCAGCTTCTCTCAATTCGTGAACGCTTAACAAGATTTGTCCTCCGGTCGTCACCACGTCCTCAATCACACATACGCGTTTACCCTTAATGTCCGAACCTTCCGCCAATTTGCAGGTGCCGTATTCCTTTGCTTTTTTTCTTACAAATGCGGACGGAGTGCCTGACTTCAAGGATAGCGCAGTTGCAATCGGAATTCCCCCCATTTCAAGTCCTGCTAACACTTCCGTATCTTCAGGAATAAGCCCGACCAGCTCCTCAGCTACTTGGGCCAGAATAGCGGGATCTGACTCAAACAAGTATTTATCAAAATACTCATGAGACGTTTGACCCGAGCGTAAAGTAAAGGTTCCCGTTAAATGGGTTACATCATAGATTTCCTTTGCCAAGTTCAACGTCATCATGGTCCTCCCAGTGTGGATATGATCGTATTAATTCCCGCCAGTTCCATCTGCTCCTCGATATAATGCGCAACGCCATCCAGCTCATTCGAGTCGACAATATGATCAGCCAGGTGCTGGATTGTCTCGTGCGCATTCCGGACCGCGATCCGGGTGCCTCCGGCCTCGAACAGGCCGACATCATTGATGTGGTCGCCGAACACCACCGTGTTCTCCAGATCAATCCCCATGTGGGCGGACCATAATTGGAGGCCGTCTCTTTTGTTTGCTTTGGCATGGCTGAATTCGAGGAAGTAGTGGTTGCGAATGTAATAATCCGGCATCATATGCGCATGAATCACGTCGCCGTATAATGCCGTGACCTCTTGCCGAATCGGCTCCAATTCTTCATGTAATCCGATGTAGGTAAGAGCCAACGTCCGGTAATCCGGCGGACACTTCAGGTTCTTCACTTCCAGGAACCGCGGATCATGGGGGCGGCCGGCATAGAAGGTCATCTCTCCCTCTCTGCGCAGCGTCTCATGCAGAACACGCTCCCGCTGGTCCTTATCGAGCGAGAAATAAAAGGGTGTAATGCCGTGCTTTTTCCCAACGCCGATAATCTCATTCGAAATGTCGCGCTCCAGCCAGTATCCATCCACAACGGTTTGATTCGACCCGTCATATATCAAAGCGCCGTTATATAGAATCACGGGGTATTTCCACGGGATATCCGAAACGACGCTCTGAGCGCTAATATAACCGCGGGCAGTCGCAAACGTGACGATCAAGTCCCGCTCCAATGCATCCGTGACAACGTTCATCGTATAGGGTGATAAGGTTTGATCCGATCGCAGAAGCGTCCCGTCGAGATCCGTAATATATGCTCTTTTTTTCATAGTGAAGCAGTCCTCCTTCGCCGTCGGTATGTGACAAAACCCAGCCTTAGAATAGCTCATGCCAAGACTGGGCCATACGTGTGAGTTAGACGTCTTCCATGATTATACAACTTTCGAGATGAAGATGGTAAAGCTTAATTGCTTATTTCGCTTCAATGTACGTTTATTTCTGAGCCAGGACTGTTAGCCCAGCATCAAGAAGGCTTCACCGCTCGGAATGAAGGCCCCCACCGGGCAAATGAAGCCGTTGAATCCTATTTGCTCAAGGTGCAGCGAATCGGGAGAGTATCGGAGTTTGTTAAACCGAGATCCGCTGCGGACATGCTGCTGGGAAGCTGCTATCAATATGCTTTTCAATTAAACTTTCTAGGCCTCCCCTTGTCCGATGAAGAGCAGAATGAGTATGTACATCGGGTGTTGGATACATTGTTTGCAGGCATTGGGAACGAATGAACGGAGAGCAGGCATGACTTACCCTTTCTTTGGTAACCTTACACACCGAGAATCAGGTATCCCAGTGTCATAAATAGAAAAAGAAATAATAGCAGCACGGAGTGACCTGCAATGGCTGTAATACCGATTCGTGATAGTTCACCACGAGTAATGCTAATGAGTGCTAATAGAATCCCCACTGGCGACAACAGAAGAATCGACGCATACGACAGTCCCTGTAAGGGACTGCCTGCCTCCGGCGGAAACATGAAGCTGTACAGCGTGAACAGGGTGATGCAGATAAACAATGTCAGAGACACATGGGACAAATACCATCTCATCACGTAACCTCGGCCAGCATGCCCGACAGAATACCGGCTCTGCGAACGACCCCAGTCTTTTGAGGAATTTCCCTTATAAAACTCAGCATAGGGTTGGCACCTCCGAAAATTATTTAGTGATACGCGGCTGAAGATACCCCACGACTTCTTGTATGTCCTGAATCTCGGAAAACGGAAAAACTCCCATGCGGTTCATTCTCACGATGTCCCCACGATATGCGATAAATGGAATTCCGGCGCTCTCGGAGGCCTTGCCGTCCACCCAGGCATCTCCGACAGAGAGCCACTCCTTTGGCGAAGTGTGCGAAAAATGCTGGAGTACCGCCATATATCCATCCGGTGCAGGCTTTAATAAGCCCATGGCTTCCCTGCCGATAATGAGATCGAAGTAATGAGCAATCCGGTTCTCTTCTAATGCAGTCATCGCTGCTTCTACCGCATTGTTCGTCACGATAGCAAGATGCAGCTGTCCATGTAATTGCTGGACAAGCTCCAAAGCTCCATCTTCAAGTTTTGCTCCCATCATTCCTTGGACTTCATGTTCCTTGGCAATATCCCACATCCTACAGCTCAGCTCTTCCGACAGCTGCCCCGTATTCATGGCTTCAGCTATGATGGTTGAGGTGGTATGGGTATCCATGGACAGGCCTGGGGGCAAAATGCTGTGATCGCACAAAAAGGCATAGATATCCCGCTTCATTGCACCAAAATCAATGCTGGAATGCAGCAGCGTGTTATCCATATCAAAGACAATCCCTTTTATCTTAAACTCGATATCTAATCAACTCCCGTCATGGTAACGCCATGAATGGCTGCTCCGCTAGGTAATCCTGATTAGGTTAACCCCTTCATTCCCTAGTCATAGACAACTTCCGTACCGGCGATAAAATCGTGCAGGGAACGCTTATCCTCGCGCAGCGCAACCATAAAGATGCTCACAATAATTCCAATTCCAAGGGTTAACGCATACACGATTCCCGCCACGAGGTTGCGAAGCAGCATCGTCCCGAGGCCCGGCGGCTCAAGAAAATCGAATTTGCGAATACGAATGCCGCACATGCGCTTACCGATCGTATACCCATTCCAATACACCGGTACCAGGATACCGTATAAACCGAATATCAAGTTACTGATCGGCTCGTTCTCATAATTCCCCGTGATAAGTCCAGCTATGATCGTTAGCGGAAGCGACACAATAAGTCCATCCAGAATGTTGGCTCCTAGCCTGATCCAAAAGCCGGCCACTTGGTTATCGGTCATCTCGACTCCCCCTTAAATTCACTCCATACTCAAAAAAAAGACTTCCTGCCGACACTTCATTTGTTATGAGGCGGATCGAATTCCTTCCAGTTCTTCTTGATCTTATTCAAATCTTCCGAATGCCATCTGCCGATACTCGGACCTAAGAAACACAAGATGCCGACAATCAGGCTGATCCAGCTTAATACCAACGGGCCTTTGCCTACATAGGTCAACATCGATTCAAACATCTCTTTGCTCCATGACGTCAGGTTGGATCCGAATATGGCAGCTGCCAGATACCGCACACCATACAAGAACACCGATATGCAGATAAAGATCATACCCATCGCTTTATGGTTCATAGAACGCCTCTTTCCACACAACATTTTCCAAATCCCTGATATCATTGTATGCTTCGGTACTTGATCGAACAATAGTTTTTCCACTTTTCCCCATGCCGTTTTCATCAAACGAAGGAGTAAATAACTTTTACACGCAACAACATTCGCGATACAAAAGAAAGGAATGACCTCCTACGTTGTAGTGAAGCCATTCCATTCTGTTTGTTATACACTATTGTGCCGTTGGCCGGATTATGCAGCTAGCCGCTCCTCCATTTCCTGACGACTCCAAGCAAGCCATAACCAAGGGTAACGCCAATCGAGTTCAACATAAAATCATCCACATCCAGACTGCCCCGCCTTGAGATCAACTGTATCATTTCGAGCAAGAATAACCCGGTCAAAAAGAAACCCAGCATTTTACGGAATCGAGCCTGAAATGCAAGCGGAATCAGCACTCCAAAGGGTACAAACACAGCGATGTTTCCAATAATATTGATCAAGGAATCCATTCCGCGAATGGGAAAATAACTGGCCATCGTCAAGAATGGCACCAGGTTGTAACTATATTCCGGTTGCGTTGTCCTTCCGAAGCCCCAGAGCATCCAGTAAGACAACAGCAACGTATATCCGAGAAGGAGAATGCGGGCCGTTAATCGCATATGGGCTTTCATTACAGATCTCCCCAGCAATTCACGAATATTTGTCCAAGACAAAATCCTCGATCATTTCAATATTTCTGCGATCCATAGCATACTGTCTGATGTGTTTCTTAATATTCGGATACAAAATAATGTCGTCCAGCTGCTCGAGCGGTATCCATTTCACATTGGTTTGATTCGGATCTGGCGCAGCCGGAAGCTTCGGAAAGGAAAGCGGATAACATTCGAACACGATGTATAACGTATGGATGCCCGATATGTTATCTCTGGACTGTTTATGCGGAGCATACTCGTACACGAATGCGACAGGCCCCACCTGCGCCTCCAGCGTGGTTTCCTCACGCAATTCCCTCAAGGCTCCCTCCACGATCGACTCCCCCGGCTCGGCCCCGCCCCCTGGCAAATTATAATGCAATCCGTTCTCATCTACATACTCGACTAATAACACAGACTCATCCCTCAGAACCAAGGCTGTCGGTCTCACTCGTATGTGGTACGTCACATAACCACCTCTCCCGGCTTACAAAAAACGGCCGAACGTACTTGATCTGTCTATCATACAATCAACGCGGCCGATATGGAAATATGATGTATCCTTTCCTCAGTATATCGCTAGTCAGTATATCCCGTGTTTGTTCTGCTATCATTCACGTTCGATCGCTATCATCCAGTCTCACGTTTTCTCCCGTTTCGCGGGAAACATTCGCCGCCTCCAGAAAACGAACGATCTCCAGCGTTTCGGACAAGGGAACATCGGAAACGCCCGTCGTGAACATCTTCATAATCTGATCCAGCAGACTGGCGTAATAGGGCTTGGGGTGCTTCATGATGTCCACGAAGCTGCTGGCCTCCGCGCGATGAACGGTCAACCCGAAGCGGTCGTTGCCTGCCCGATTGCCCCGTATCGTTCCGATTCTCCCGTCTTTCCAAACCGCCGTTAACACTTCATGCCGCTCCGTTGCGGCTACATGGACGCTTACGCAACCGGGCCCGAGAACGCGGTACAGCATTTCAGCCGCATGAATGCCGTACCAGAAAAATCCCGGCTGCGTAGGTTGAAGGGGCAGCGGTCCAGCGCAATCCACGCCGATGATATCATCCACTCCGCCGCGAGCCAATTCATCCTGTAATCCTTGCGCATACCGGAGAGATGAGCAACTCATAACGGTTACCTGATACTGCTCTGCTAATTCGGCAATTTCCCTTGCATCCTTACTGCTCACCGCAAACGGCTTATCAATAAAAACCTGTTTGCAATAAGGAGCAATCGCGCGAAATAAAGACAGATGCGACCTTCCATCCACCGCTTCCAGCATGACGGCATCGACCTGTTTGGCCACGTCTTCCGGCCTCTCCAATATCTCCGTTCCCCATGCCGCGAGTTCCTTCGTATACCCCTCCACCCGGCTTATGCTCAGCTCAAAGTCCGGCGACCCTCCGGGAAAAGCTGCCGTCACCCGTGCACCTGGAACGTGATATGGATGCGACTTGTCATGGAGCATTTTCGAAAAAATGGAAACATGGGATGTATCCAAACCAATCATACCGATTTTCATAGTCATAAGTTCATTCTCCTTTACCTTCAGCATTTTAGATGATCTCGCTGGCTTTTCCATTCGCTACATGACTAAGGATATCCAGCAGCCGGACAAAGGCTTTTCTTTCACCCATCATATCATCCTGCACGACTAAAGGACGTGACTTTAATTCGTCTTTTAACCTGAACCTGGACCCAATACTAAAAGACCGCCTCCATCTGTCAACCAGATGAGAGGCGGCCTTTCACATGCGCTTATAAATGTGTTATGTAATTGTATAATGCGCACTTCAATATGCTAAGGCTGCATCCTCCACTTGATCACGAAGAAGCGGTTGGCCACAGCCACGATAGCGAACACGATGGCAAAGGTTATAAAACCAGAGTCGATCAGGCAAGCAACGGCGGTCGCAAATATGAGAAATTCAATAAGCAGCACGACGGCAAGCGGCAGCTTGACTTTTGCCTTCGGCGATATGGTCATGCCCCAGATGACGGCTGCCAGCAGCGGCAGTCCAATCCCGAGAGCTACCTGTACCACGAGTCCGGAACCAAAATGGAAGCCCCAGTAACCTATCGAAAACAACAAAATCAATTCCAATATAAATCGGAGGGCGAGATTCAGTACTTTGAACATCGAGGAACACCTTCCGTTTCATGTCATGCACCTATTTATACTACAGGCATTAAAGCTCGATTTGCTCCAAATGATGGAGCAGGTGATCGACATAATCGTTAAACAACCACTCCAGCGTGACCTCCGTTTTATCGGGCAGCACGCATTTCTTCTGGAAGTCGGATGAATCGGCTCTTTGCATGACCCGCAGAATCATCCGGTTAACCTGCTGCCACAGTGCCAGAACATCCGCTTGATTATATCGATTCTGATAATCGTTCACCTGGACCCAATCGTTCTGCGCGTAACCTTGAATCGCAATAGGGTAGTCCGACACCAATATTTTTACAAACCGGATATGGTTATTGACCGCCGAATCGCATAGATGGCCCAAGATCTCCTTTTTGGACCATTTATCAGGCGTAAGCTTCAGATTGAATTCCACCTCGTCGATTGCCGTTACAATTTCCGTTACTTCAGAAATCAAGGATTCCAGCTTCATAATGGATTCCATGCATTATTCCTCCTTCTCGTTCATGATTCTATTCGTGTAATCGGCAGGCCCATGAAATCACTGTAATGCTTAGCCGCCTCCCGAAACGCCTCTTCTCGATGGCCCAACGGCGAGAACGGGCTTAACGTGATTTCGATGCCGCTGCGCTTGATCTCCCGCTTCCAGATACCGACCACTTCTCCTCCAGCGACCATGATGGGTTGGAAAATCCCGTTGCGAAAGGGAGCGATTTGGGCATCATGCTCTGACTCGATAATTGCGCTGCGATCCTTGTACCCCAAGTAATATTCATCAAAACCCGGAAGCAGAACCGCCGAATCCGTATCAGCGGACCCGGCCGACCCAGTAACAGAGCTCCAGTATTCCGTGCCGTTGACAAAATCTAAACGAAGATCTGATTTGACTGCCTCAAAGCCTCGTTTAGCGTCCGTCAGCGTCAATCCGACCCACCATGCAAAATCCTGAACCGTTGCGGGCCCGTGTCCTGTAAAATAGCGGAGCGCAAGCTCTGCCAGCGATTCTTCTAGCGTCAGCTCCCTTAAATTCGGGACCCACTCATCGAGCAGCACGAAGCTTTGCTGTTTGCCTTCATGCGGGCCGAAACAGATCATGCCGGTCCGTCCCAAATATCCGAGAATGTAGTAGCCGCGTCCATTCTTGGTGCTGATCCCCGCATCCTCGAGCAGCTCCATTAGTCTGGGACGGGATACGGGCGTACAGCCGCTCAACGCATCGCTGATTAGCGTCCTGCACCGATGGAGCGTACTTCCGTCAAGCTCAAGTTCGGCCTGCTTCTTCTTATCATTCGTAAGAAAACGCGATTCCGTCAGCTTCAACATCCACTTGGTATCCTCGGCAGGCACGAAGAAAATCGTTCCACGCATCGGCCAAGTCAGCACGATTTTGCGATCGTTCAGGGCCTGCTCCACATAGGATAGTTTGGCGGACTGCGTACGTAGACCGATTCCCCATACCGCTTGGTGGTAATCCTGTGCCTGAACAGCGCCTAATTCTCTTACAACTTCTACCGGGCTCACATGCTTCATCCCTGTTATGCGCTGATTGTAGAGCCGTTGATTCGCTATGGTTTGACTTAGCACATCCATACACTCTCCCAGGCCATGAATATTGTTTCGACGAAAAGCTATGATTTCAAGTCCGGAATGGACATCCAGGCCCGATCATTCTGCCAGCTCACCTCGACCGGCGTCTCAAAGAACGAGGTCAAATTGCCGCTGGTCAGCATGTCACGGGAACGCCCCTTCCCGAAGACACTGCCCCGGCGGATGAGCAAGGAGTGTGAGAAGATCGGCAGGATTTCTTCGATATGGTGGGTAACGAACAGCAAGGTCGGCGCATCGGGTTTTGAAGCCAGAGCCGTAATGCTGGACAGCAGCGCTTCCCTCGACAGAAAATCCAGTCCGTTACAGGCCTCGTCCAGTATCAACAGCCTTGGAGAAGCCATAAGGGCCCTAGCGATCAGCAGCTTCTGCTTCTCCCCTTGCGAACAAGTTTCATATGTACGACCCAGCAGATGAATACAATTAAAATCCTTCATCAGCTGCTCGGCCTGTTCCCGGTCAGCTTCATCCACCTTCTGATATAGGCCGATCGAGGCGTGTTTGCCGCTAATCACGACATCCAGCGTGGATTCGCTCGGCCGGATTCTTTCCTGCAGCGAGGAGCTGACCCAGCCTATCGATTTACGCAATTCTCTTAAATCCACCCTGCCAAAACGATGCCCGAGCACCGAAACCGTACCGCTGGTCGGCCAGATGTAACCATTAATCATATTCAAAATGGTGGTCTTCCCGGAGCCGTTCAGTCCGAGCACCGCCCAATGCTCCCCTTGCTGCACGGTCCAATCCACGCCTGTAAGAACGGTCTTTTGCTCCCTTCTCCAGGTTACGTCATCCAGTTCAATCATCTTGCTCATTGCTGCTCCCTCTCCTTCTTCAATCTGCTGCGCCATTTCGTTTCTCTTTTCAAGGATTATACCAGCAATTACATATTCCTCAATAGAAAGATGATATCTAGCCTTGTGATCAGCTAGGCTCATTGATTTGATAATCTACTTCTGCTCGTTCTTCTCTGGAGATTGAATTTGGGAGAAGACATTCCTATATAGTGGAGGTATGTAAACATGCTACTAATCGATCAAGGCATTGCCATGCTGGAAATTTCCGCGGCCATGATGGGACGCATCGAAACGATCCACCCGACATTCCTCTGGGATCATCAGAATTTGGTGCTTATCGATTCCGGCTATCCCGGCCAGTTCCCGCTGATTCAGGAGCAGATATCGGACTGCGGCTTTTCCGTTCAGGATGTAAGCAAAATTATTATAACACACCAGGATTTGGATCATATCGGCAGTTTGCCAGCTATCATCCAGCACTGCAAACAAGCCCCGGAAGTGTACGCCAGCGAAATCGAAAAGCCTTATATCGAAGGCGATACAAGGCTTGTCAAATTGTCGCCTGAGGCTATCGCGCAAGCGCTGGCTTCGCTGCCGGATAACGTGCCGCTGGATTGGAGGAACGCGTTTAAACACACGCTGGAGAACCCGCCCACGGCACCCGTGAACCGCATGTTGCGCGACGGCGAAGAGCTGCCGTTTGGCGGCGGTATCATCGCGATCCAGACGCCGGGCCATACCCCCGGCCACACCAGCTTATATCATATACCGAGCAAAACCCTGATTGCCGCGGATGCGCTGAACGTCAGGGAGGGACAACTGATCGGGCCGGATCCGGCAGCCACTGTCGATTTGGCGTTAGCCCGGCTCTCCTTGCAGAAGCTCACCCACTATGACATCCGCAACGTGATCTGTTACCACGGCGGGTTATTTACGGACAATCCCAACCAGCGCATTCGTGAATTGGCTTATGTATAAGCGTTTGTCGGTCCACTGTCGATCAAGAAGACCTCACTTCACTTCTTTCGTTCTTCTGTCCGTCGATCCAGCTAATCTCAAGGTGCCACGTATACGTGCCGCCGGCCGGCACTTCGGCCGCTGCCTGACGATGCATGGCATACGAGAGATCATCGAGCAGCCCCGTCGCAGGCTCCAGCGCAAGATGGTACTGTCCCTGATAGCCGCCATAGTTCGCCCAAATCGCTAGATAAGGCACCTGCTCCTTAGGAAACATCATGCGGAGTCCTTCCCTCGCAACCGGATCGTAAATGGAAGCTTGCCCATCCGGCAGCTCGCCAGCAAAATAAAACTTCTCCGCCGATGCTTCTAGCCTGCTCTCGGTTCGATTCAAGCGGATATGGGGCTTTTCATCCCATGGCTGCGGCCATTTCCGAATATCGCCGAATTCTCCCAATCGACCGTTCGCCGAGTACGATACGATGATCTCCCTCAACTCGTTGGGAACGATAATCTCTGCGCCTTCATCGATCTGAAACAACGGATGCGCGGCCCACAGGAAACAGAACGGGAACGGACACGGATTATGAACGGCATAATCGATCCGTAGGGTTTCTTCACGGGGGAAGGAGTAGGTTTTGCGCAGCTGATAAGGTATTCGGATTCCCTGCACGCTGCAGTGCAGCTGTTCTTCCTCGGTGTGCGCCTTCCATGGAATGGACCAAACCTCGCCATGATCCGGAAGCTCCGTTCCTTCCCATGGGTACGCGGGATACCGGCAGACATTGATCGATGGAAACATTTCGTCCCATCCGCTGCCGTCCCGCTGTCCAAAGGAGCTTGCATACCCGTTCGTTTCCAGAGCTCCAGCAGGCTGCACCAGCCATTCCCGGCCAGTCTTTCGATTGCGAAGCGAGATGACCCTGCTTCCGAGTTCAGGCACCACGGCCATCTCCATCACCTCCGTGCGCCCTTTCCAAACCTCATATCCATCCAGCATCCCTTTGCTCCAGATCATCTTCGTCATCCTCCTCCGTTATAAGTCAAGGCATTGCCCGGAATACACAAATGCTCAAGGACCGTTCATAACGGTCCTTGAGAATGAAGTTGCAATCTCTAAATCAACGTCTTGCAAAGCGACAAATGCAACGCAGCTCCTTGATGGTGAGACTCCAGCTGCAGCACCTCGCGAAACAGCTTCTCCGCGGACTGCCGGTCACCGAGACCAAGATGCCCAAGCCCCATCATGTAGCGGCAATGAATTTCGTTTCTTCGGTCCAGATCTTCATCAAACACCAGGAAGTCCGGCAGCGATACGGCAAAGTAATCGATGCTCTGAGGCTCGAATATATGCTTCTCCCCGTAATCGATCAGCTTGTTAAACCGGCTGCGGGCTTCATTCTCTCGGCCCAGTCTCCGCAGCGCGGCCCCTTGATAAAAAATCATGTGCGGCGGCTGATCGTTGTAATACATCGCGCTGGCCGGCTCATCCAGCCCCTCCGAGGCTTTCATGAAGTACGCCTCCGCCTCTTCGGACCGGCCAAGCCCCTCGTATGCGCAGCCCAGGTAATAGTCAATGTTGTTCTCCTGCGCTCCCGTGAGCTTCCCTTCATTGATGTTGAGCGGATATTGTTTGGCAGCAAACAGCTGCTCTACGGCATCCTCGCAGCGACGCTCCTGAAGCAGCTGCTTCGCCAGCTCCACCCGGGCCAACACATACTGGGCCGGAACCTTGCCCTCGCCGCCTTCCCATGGGTGAAAGTTGCGTTTCAGAATCAATGCCAATGCCTCCTCATAACGATTCAGCGTATTGTGCAGCGTCAAATATTCCAGATATAAATCGTCACGCTGCTCGACCAGCTCCATGTGCTCCTCCATCCCTTTCAAGCGATCGGCCGGAGCATGACCGAGCTTTTTATACAGCTGGTCCAGCTCGTAGAAGACCCTGGCGTCCGCCGGATTCAGCGAGAAGGCGGTTTGCAGGGATGCCAATGCTTTATCGCGGTCCTGCCTCTTGTTATAGTAAGCGAGCGCCAGATTCCGATGCGGCGTAGCGAAGCTGCCATCCAGAGCGACGGAAGCTTCCCAACTGCTTATGGCTTCATCGTAACGCTTCTTGTCGTACAGCAGATTCCCTAAGTAGTACATCGCCTTCGCATCCTGCGGCTGTATGCTGAGCGCCAGCTTTAACGTCACGTAGTCATGCAGGGAATTCGGGAAACAGTACGACGGATCGGCTTCCGAGGCCAATCGGTAGCAAGCGGATGCCTCTTCCGCCCGGTTCATCTTCATGAGTGCACTGCCTTGGTAGTAATAAACCATCGGATAGACAGCAGGTGCCGTAAGGCGTTCGAGGCGCTGCAGCACATCCAAAGCGTCGCCATATTGGCCTGCATCCGCATAGTCCTGAGCAACGGCGATATAATTATGCGGATGATCGCGCAGGAGCTGGACAAGTGATTCGTAAGCATGCCGGCTCTTGCCCTCTTGCTTCAATTCTTGATATACGGCTGCCAGCTCGTTCATCGCGCCCGCATCCATAGGATCCAGCTTCAGCGTTTCCTCAAGCCATAACGCGGCATCCGCCAAGCGCCCCTGCCTCCTTAAAATGATGCTCTTCAGATGCCGCGCTTTATAATTACGGTACTGGGCAGCCAGGGACCGTTCGATCAGCTCGAACGCCTCCTCATATTCCTGCTTCTCGCAGGCAATCTGGGCTATAGCGAGATAGCCGGCCCCTTGCCAAGCCCCCGACCAGACCGATTTGTACAGATAAGCGTACGCTTCATCCAAACGTCCCTGCCACTTCAAGGCTTTGCCCAAATGATAGAACGGTTCGCTGTCATAGGGCCGGGCGTTATGGCGGGTCAAGGTTTCAATGGCTTTTCTAAAATAAACCTCACTCTGCGTAAAGCACCCTCTGCGCAGCAGGAGCAAACCATAGGCATTGTTCAGCCTTGCGTCTCCCGCATCGCGCCTTAGACCTTCCACATAATAGGCTTCCGGTTCATAGGTTGCGTGCCGATACTGCTCCAGATGCTGCCCTGCCAAGAACAGCGCTTCGGTATTCTTCAGCTCCTCCGGCTTGCCAATTGCCGTAGCCGGGTCCGGCGTTCGCTCCAAGGTACGCGGCTTGGGCTGGTAAGCGACCAGCTCTTTGCCGTCCGCAGCGAATACCGCCACCCGCACATCTTCTTCCCTGACGCCGGGATCAAGTTCGATCTCGGCCTGGAAGGTGTCGGCCGGCGACAGCTTGACTTTCCGTTCCAAATAGGTGCGTCCCGCTCCGGTCACCAGGATGCGAGCCCCTTCCCTAACCGAGGTGGCATAGACATGGACAACGGCCTTATGGTCGTGAACTTCGAGATTTACGGCGGCGTCAATGGACGCGTTCTTCACCAGCCCGATGTCTTTATAGGGCATGAAGTACTGTTTGAAGCTTTTCTCCTCATACGGCGCCAGCCAGGTGAAATCGGGCTGGTTATCGGTATACACGCCGGTCATGAGCTCAATGTACGGACCGTCTTCGTCGGTCAGGTTGCGATCCCAGGCTTGGCCGAATTCGCCGTGCCCCCACGTCCACTGTTTTTTGCCGGGAGATATATGTTTATTGGCGACATGCAGAATTCCCGCTTTCAAGCCATGGTCGTATCCGCCGACGAAATCGTAATCCGAATGATAGGCCATATAGGAGGTCGGAACGGGAATGTTGCGGTACATGGAAATATCGACGCCCGCCGAATAGTCCTTCTTATAATACGTGCCGGTTGCGATCGGAAATTTGGACACGTCCCGCTTCCCATGGTCGAACACCGCATGAACGTCCGGCGGAAATACGGACTGGGTATGATCGTTGACCGCTACGGCCGGATTCGCCCACCACAGAAAGGTCTGCGGCTCCGAAGTCCGATTGTACATTTGCGCCTGAATTTCAAGATACGCCTTGCCCGGATACAGCGTGAAGCCGGTAGACACCTTCGTGCCGTACATCCGGTCGATCTCGCCGACCCATACCGTCTTGCTGCCATCCGGGTGATCCGTTAAGCTCCACTCCACCTCGCCAAAGGTGTTCGGCCGGTGATGCTGCGGCCAGTTGAACTCGATCCCTCCGGATATCCATGGACCCGCAAGGCCCACCAAAGCCGGCTTGATCACTTGATTGTGGTATACAAAATCATAGTTGTTGGTTTTATCGATAGCCCGGTAGATGCGGCCGCCAATCTGCGGCATGATCTGAATCTGCACGTACTCATTTTCAAGGAAAATGATCCGGTAGGGCTTCACTACTTTCTCATCGTAAATTTTATCGATGACCGGCAGCGGATAGACACGCCCCGAGCTCCCCTGATATACCCGTTTCTCCAAAAACATCGGGTTCAGGTCCGGCTTCCCCACTTCATACGTGGGAATCTCCACGGTCTCTTCCCGAACGCTCACTTGCAGCTGTTTTGTCATGATTCGTCATCCCTCCATTGATATCAGCATTGGCTGCTTCATGTCTCTATTTTATAAGCACGTCTGCACGCAGAGCCATTGACGATATCATGTTCATGATGGATTATATTCTGATTATCTTGCCCTCCATCAGGTTGACAAGGCTGCCGTCCCGATTCATAGTAAAGCTATGGATACCATACGAAAACCAGACGGATTCGAGTCCCAGAAAATCATTGTCCTCCCGGATCATATTATGAAGGAGGCTGCCCACCATCCGCTTGTTGAACCGCTGCACATAACCGACATCGGATACTTTCCGCGTGCGCTTCATCACTACAGGGAACGCCCGGAGGGCAGTGGCGCGTACATCTTAATCTACTGCGTGGAGGGGGAAGGCTGGTACCGGTTGAACGGCGGCAAAACCTATTCTCTGCTCAAGGGGCAGGCGGTTGTCATCCCGCCGGATACGCCGCATGAATATGCTTCATCGGAGTTTCATCCCTGGAGCATTTACTGGTGGCACATGAAAGGGACGCATGCAGGTTTATTGTTCGAGGGCTTTACCGGCGCAGCCGAACCCGCCATCGTTCCGGTCGACCAGTCAAGGAGCATCGTGGAGTTGTTTCAGGAAAGTTACGAGTTGCTGCAAAAAGGGTATACGCTGAACCATATCATCCATGTCTCGCAGCTCGCCGGCCACTTGGCGGCCGTCATCCGCCTCGCCCGGCTCCAACCGCAGCGGGGGCTGGATCAGCATAACAATCATGACATGGAGCAGACGCTTCGGTTCATGACCGAGCATCTGGAGGGCCATGTGAGCCTGAAGGAGCTGGCGGCCTACGCCAATCTGTCCATCCCGCACTTCACCTTCCGGTTCAAGGAAGCGACGGGCTACTCCCCCATCGATTACTATCTGCGGCTCAAAATCCAGCGAGCCTGCCAGCATCTGGACCTGACCGGCCAGAGCGTCAAGGAGATCAGCCACCGTCTCGGCTTCCAGGACCCCTACTACTTCTCGCGGCTGTTCAAAAAAATCATGGGAAAATCCCCTTCCGAATACCGAGATACCCGGAAGGGGTAGGCCCCTTATTGCCTCTTAGCTGCAGCGCGTTATTCGTAACGTCGCTGCTTGTTCTTTTCCGGCGTCGTTTCCTCGAAGGGACCATGCCCCTGCACTTTCTCCCGAACTCGCTCCTTAATCATTCAATAATGAAAGAATTTGTGCATCTTTCGCCTACAGGCCCGATTTCCATCAGGATACAATGGGAGCTATCAATAGGCGAGAGGTGATTAATCATGAATGCACAAACGGTACAGTCGTCGGACAAGGCCGGACTGTACAAGGGCATGAAAGCGGTTGCCAAAACACTCAAAGGGCGCTGGAACGCGCCGATAGCCGGCTACCTGTTCATCGCCCCCTGGCTGCTGGGCTTTCTTATTTTACAGCTGTGGCCCATTATCCAGTCCTTCTATCTATCCTTCACCGAGTATTCGCTGCTGGAGCCGGCCCGCTGGATCGGGCTCGAGAACTACCAGGATATCGCTCAAGACCGGCTCTTCTTCAATTCGCTGAAGGTGACATTTCTGTACGTGATCGCTTCCGTGCCGCTGAAACTGCTGGTCGCGCTGGTTGTAGCCCTGCTGCTGAACCGGAACATCCGGGGCATATCCTTCTACCGGACGATCATTTACCTGCCTTCCCTGATCGGCGGAAGCTTGGCGGTGGCCGTGCTATGGCGCAATATTTTCGGCCTGAACGGCTTCATTAATCAGCTCGCGATATGGGTCGGAATCGCCCCCAAAAACTGGATCGGCACCCCCTCCACCGCCCTCGGCACCCTGGTGCTGCTGACGGCCTGGCAGTTCGGTTCATCGATGATTATTTTCCTTGCCGGTCTTAAACAAATCCCAAGCGAGCTGTATGAGGCGGCCTCCGTGGACGGGGCCTCACCGCTCCGCAAGTTCATCCGGATTACCTTGCCCATGTTATCCCCGGTCATCCTGTTTAATCTGATCATGGGCATCATCAACGCATTCCAAATGTTCACTTCGGCTTTTGTGGTCACGAATGGAGGACCGGTCAATTCAACCGAGATGTTTGCCCTGTTCCTGTACAACAAAGCCTTCGGATCACTGCAGATGGGCTATGCCTCGGCCTTGGCCTGGATACTGCTCGTGATCATCGGCATCGCCACGGCGCTTAATTTTATCGCATCCAAATACTGGGTCTTCTACGAAACCGAAACGGAGGGCCGCAAATGACAGGTGCTCATAAAAAACAAAACTGGCTGGTCCACGTGCTGATGATCGCATTCTGTTTTGTGATGTTTTATCCCGTGCTTTGGTGGATCGGCGCCTCCTTCAAATCAACGCCGGAAATCAGTCTACCCACTCTGTTCCCCAAAGTATGGTTGTGGCAAAATTATACGGAAGGCTGGATGGCGCTGCCCAAGTATACCTTTACACGCTTCTTTATGAACAGCCTCAAGCTCAACGTGGCGACCACGATTTTACACGTCATTTCAGCCAGCCTGGTGGCTTTCGGCTTCGCGAGACTGTCCTTTCCGCTGAAGGGGTTATGGTTTTCCATCCTATTGATGACCCTGATGCTTCCGGGACAAGTCACGCTCATCCCGCAGTATACGATGTTCCATTCCTTCGACTGGATCAATACGTATCTGCCGTTGATCGTCCCGTCGGCCATGGGCGGAGCGTTCTTTATTTTCCTGATTGTCCAGTTCATCCGCGGCATTCCGCGGGAGCTTGACGAGTCGGCAAAAATCGACGGCTGCACCTGGTTCGGCATTTATCTGCGCATCATCATGCCGCTGACCCTGCCGGCACTCATCACGGTTACGATTTTCTCGTTTATTTGGGGCTGGGACGAATACTTTGGGCCTCTGATTTATCTGAACACCGTGGACAAGTATACCGTCCCGCTCGCGCTCAGGATGTTCATCGACTCCCAGTCGGCCGTTCCGTGGGGGCAGCTGCTTGCCGTATCCCTGCTCTCCGTTCTGCCGCCGGTGATCATTTTCTTTCTGGCGCAAAAGCATTTCGTGGAAGGGATCGCCACATCCGGGCTGAAAGGTTAAGGTTCAGAGCGGTAAACGGATAGCTGTGCCGCGTTATTTCCAGCTCTTCTTCAGGTAACGGTTAAGCCGGACAATCGCGATCATCCGGCTTCCGCCATCATGGGCATTGAGGCAGCATTGCGAAATGCTGTGTCCTCATGGCTTCCAAAGGAAGGGGAAAACGCATGAATCCGTTTCGCACGTTCCGCATCGATTACGTTTTTTTCTTCAGCTTTGCCGGTTTTATCGCGATCCTCATCACGATTATGATGATTGTCAGCTATCGGTTCTCAGCAGATGAGCAGGCGGACAGCGCCTCCAAGTACCAACAGGCGGTGCTGCAGCAGCTCAACAAACAGCTTACCGACCAGATGAGCGCTGTGGAGCAAACCTCGCTCGCCGTGTCCATCAACTCGCCTCTGGTCAACTATGTAACGATGAAAGGAGATTATTATGAACGCAAGACGGCCAGGGACGAGCTGAACCGGGATTATTTGGCGCCGATGCTGAACAGCTCGCGCTCGATGTTTTCCTTTCAGATTTATATGAGCGATCCGCTTCAGGTCGATCCCAACGCCAACATTCAGTACCTCCCGCTCGCCTCGGCCAGCCGGGAGAGCTGGTATCCGGCCGTCGACAAATCCGATTTTCTCTGGATCGGCCAGCGGGAGGTCGGTTCGCCGCAGGGAAAGCAGCAGGTGATCAGCTTTGTCCGTAAAATCACAACGCTGGACGGTGTGAACCGGGGAATTCTGATCATCAATGTCCGGGTTAAATTTCTGCGGGAAATTCTGACGGAAGACAACTCCTCGGCCAGCCGGCTGCTGCTCGACTCCGGCGGCCGGATGATCATGCACACCCGGATTGCTCCGCCGCCCGGGGAAATCAATGCCATCCTGGAGCGGGTCAGCGGGGACACCGGCCATGCGCATCAGCTGCTGGCCGCCGCCGGCTCACTGCCGGAGAAGAACATGCTTACCGTGTGGTCCCGGACGTCCCCGGGCAGCTGGATGCTGGTGGAGCTTACGCCCTGGAAGGAAATCACCAGCGGGAGTGTCCGCCTGGCGTGGACAATGGCCGTGGTGGGAGCCGCCGCCATTCTGCTGTCCCTATTCTTCACGTTGTTCCTTTCCCGGAATTTCACACGCCCGATCCGGAGGCTGGTTCAGCTGATGCAGGCGTTCAATCCAGGGAAGCGCGGGCAGCCGCTGCCGACGGAATACCGCAACGAATTCGGCAGCCTGTTCAGCGGCTACCGCAAGCTCACCGAGCGGATCGAAACGCTGTATCAGTCGCTGGAGCAGCAGTATAAAGCGCAGCGCGAAGCGGAGATTAAGGCGCTTCAAGCGATGATTAACCCTCATTTTCTCTACAACACCCTGGATCAGCTGAACTGGATGGCGCTTGAAGCCGGCCAGGAGAAGATCAGCCGCGTGCTCGAGCTGATGGGGCAGATGTTTCGCATCGGCCTGTCGGGCGGCGAATCCATGATTCCGATTCAGGAAGAGCTTCTGCATGTTGATTGCTATCTGAGAATCCAACAGTTCAAGTGGGGCGAAGGATTGGAATGGCACATCGATTGCCCGAAGGAAGTACAGCATCTGATGATTCCGAAGCTGACCCTGCAGCCCTTTGTGGAAAATGCCATTATGCATGGTTTTCATGGCAAACGCCAGGGCCGGATCCATCTGACTTGTGCGGTAGAAGACCGAGGCATCCGGATATGGATTCGGGACGACGGCATCGGGCTGCGTAAAGACTGGAAATCGCGAAAACGCCATCCGACGGGCGGATACGGCATCCGCAACGTCACCGAGCGCATTCAGGTTTTTTTCGGCCCGCCCTTTGGCGTTTCGCTTCGCAACCGTACCGATGCGCCAGGCACCGAAGCGGAGATCTATTGGCCCAAGCTGAATCAGCAGCGCAATCACGAAGGGGGAAGAATACATGTGGACCATCGCAATCGTGGATGACGACCGGCAAGTGCTCGGCGGCATGTCCCGGCTGATCCCTTGGGAGCAGCTCGGAGTAAGGCCCGCCGGGGAGGCCATGGATGGCGAAGAAGGACTGAGGCTGATTGAAGCAAGCCAACCCGACATCGTCATCACGGATATTTATATGCCGGTCATGAACGGCCTCGACATGATCGAACAGCTCCGTAAGCAGCAGTACACCGGCAAAATCATCATTTTGAGCGGGTACTCGGATTTTGACTACGCTCGTAAAGCGCTGCGGCTGCAGGTCGACGATTATTTGCCCAAGCCGGCCTCACCGACCACGATCCGCGAGGTGCTGCAGCGCGTCACCCGCGAGCTTGCGGAGCGCCGCGCGCTGGAAGACAGGGAGCGGGAGCTTCAAAACCAACTCATGGAGTATGAGCCGTATCTGGAAAGGGAATGGGTCAAATCTGTCCTCACCGGAGGGACTTCCTCCCCGTTGACGGATCCCTCCCGTATGCTGGAGCGGCTCGGGTGGAAGAATGCTCAATTTATGATGCTGGCCTTGGAAATCAAGCGGCAGGGACGCATGGAAGGCATCTCCGTCCGGGATTGGCACCTGTTCCGTTTCGCCGTAGGCAACACGGTGGAGGAGCTGGCCGGGCAGGACGGGCTGCGCAGCTATTTCCTGGAGCTGCATAGTCACCATATGGCACTGCTGCTGTATAAGCCCCTCTCCTGGCCGACGGAAGCGTTCCGCTCGGAAGTTCTGGCGCTGGCAGGGCGAATCATTTCGTCCGTGCATCGATTCCTCAAGGTCAAGCTGCACATCGGCGCCGGTCTTCGCAAGGACGACTGGCTTGCCATCTCCGACTCCACCGAAGAAGCGTTTCAAGCGCTCGCCGAGCGTCGCGAACCGGATGTCGCCCTTCCCTGTGTCTACGTATATAACGAAGGCGGCTTCCGGCATACGGCACCCCGGAACGTGCGGCCGGTGCGATTTTTCCAGGAGATGACCGACGCCGTGCGGACCTTTGACGAGCCCAGAGCGCTGCTGGCGCTGGACGACTTCTTCCGCAAGGACGGCGGCGCGGCTCAGCTCCAGCCCGACGAGCTTGCCGCCATCGGAACGCAGCTGTTCGCCATCCTCTCCTTTACCCTGTACGAGTCCGGCATCCGGCTCGACGATGAGATATCTCTTACCGAATTGACCAAAGAACTGGGGCAATTGGAAGATGCCCGGCAGTGGAAGGCATGGGTAGCGGAAAAAGTGAACCGAATCTGTTCGCGTTACACGCCGAATGAAAACCTCAAGCATAAGGAAACGGTCGATTATATCATCCAATACATTCATGAGCATTACGCCGAGAACATCCATCTTCAGGATGTGGCCGACCAGGTCTATATCTCCAAAAACTATCTCAGCACCTTATTCCGCCAGTTTACAGGTGAAACCTTTGGCGATTATCTAACCAGGGTGCGAATGGAAAAAGCCAAGAGCATGGTTCTCGAGAAAAAGCTGCTGATCGCCGAAATCGCCGAGCGGGTCGGTTATCGGAATGTTCCCTACTTTACCACCCTGTTCAAAAAGCATACCGGACGCAGTCCCACCGAGTTCCACAAAGCCTAAACGGATGGTCCCGTTTACTCCTGGCGACTGAGCATCTCGCCCCCCTTCATTCGATCATCGTAAAATACTGAAATGATTTGTTGATTTGTCCCCTACGAGCAGGACCCTGGACTTGGTACGGTAAAGGAAGAAGATCAGTTACTTAAGGGAGGTTCATTTCCAATGAGAAAATCATGGCACCGTCTCGCCGCCGGCGCTGCGGCTGTGCTGTCACTGTCCCTGGTTCTTTCCGCCTGCAGCGGGATCAAGAAAGAAGAAACCGGATCTGCGGTGTCGGGAGACGGCAAATCCATCAAGCTCCGAATCATGTGGTGGGGCTCTCAGGCCCGGCATGACGCAACTCTGAAAGCGCTTGATCTGTACTCTGAAAAGCACCCGGGTATCTCGTTCGAACCGGAGTATCAGTCGTTCGACGGGTATCAAGACAAGCTGTCGACCCAGTCCGCGGGGAAAAACACGCCGGATATTTTCCAAATGGATGCTGCCTGGTTCAACGATTGGGCGTCCAGCGGACGGCTGGACGATCTCTCCTCCATTCCGGCGGACCATATCGATAAGGTGCTGCTCGAGACAGGCACCTACCAGGGCAAGCTGTACGCAATGCCGCTTGGCAACAACGCCTGGGGCATGGTCTACAACAAGACGATGATGGACAGCCTCGGCGTTCAGCCGCCGAAGACATGGGACGAATTTTTCGCCATGGCGCGCGACCTGAAGCCGAAGCTGGCTAAGGACCAATACCTCACGCGGGACCTGACCGCGGATGGCGCATTCTACATGTCGTATCAGCTGAGCATGGGCAAGGGCTTCTCCATGAGCAAGGACGGAAAATTCCATTATGACGAGGCTACCTGGAAGGATTGGATGAACAAATGGGTGGAGCTGCGCAAGGACCAACTCGTAACACCCCCTGACGTGACCGTGTCGGATAAAGCGCAGGACGCGCAAATGGACCTGCTCATCCAGGAAAAGATTCTGCTTCGGGGCGCGCATGCCGCGGAATTCGGCGGAACGGATGCCTTAAAACCCGGCGTCATGGCGTTAACGACCCAGCCGAGGGGAACGCAGGCCGGCGGCTGGCTGAAAGCCTCCATGTACTGGAGCGTCAGCCCCAACAGCCAATATAAAGAAGAAGCGAAGGAGTTCATCGACTGGTTTGTCAACAGCGAGGAAGCCGGAGAAATTTTGGGCACTTCGCGGGGGATTCCGGTCAACAAAACCGTAGCCGATGCACTCCAGCCCAAATTTACGGACGTTGATAAAAGCTCCCTCGGCCTGATCAACGAGGTGTCCAAGGACGGGGCCGCGTTTGACCCCGGCCCCGGGAATAAGGGCGGCTGGGCCAACTTCACGAAGGAATACGATAACATCACGCAGTCGATCATGTTCGGTAAAATCAGCATCGACGAAGGCTGGGACCAGATTGTCAAATTGAGCAAAAGCCTGGAGTAATTCATGCCGCAAAGCTGTTATTTTTGTTTGGATAGAACCGCCACGCGGAAGCGGTGGCACCAAAAAGCACCTGAAAGTATCGGGTGCTTTTTCTCGCGATCTAATATCATGCATAACATTGAAGTTAACATGGAAGGCAACGGCAAAAAAACGCCGCATTGTCTATTAGACAACGCGGCGCTTTCTATTTTAGGATATCTTATCCCTGTTTCAGAATGCGATACACCAAGCTGTCAAAATCCCCGCGCAGCGGCAGCTCAACGCCGATGTTCATGAGTGCCCTGCCGCTCCACGTACCTTCAAGCCCCTCGATGCCATACGACTGATCGGCTTGCAGTCCGGTCAGACGCAGTCGCGGCAGCGGTTCGCCCAGCTTCTGGCTGTGCAGGAACGCAAACAGCACGTTGTCGCTGCCGTCTTCGCTGCCGTACTGCACAGCCGTTACGCCTTTATGCCGAATCGAGTCCAAGCGATACTGACTGCCGAACTGAACCAGATGGCGAATGGATTTATACTGCGCCACATATTCGGCCGATTCCGCAATCAGCTCATCGCTCCACTCATTCAGGTTGGAGCCGATGCCAAGCGTTCCCATCATGGCGCTGTGGAAGCGGTATTTGAGGGAGACCTGTCGGCGATTCATCCCTGTCGGCGACTCCGTCACCCAGCAGGTCATCATCCGCGGAGCATACGTGTACGAGAAGCCCTCCTGAATGCTGAGGCGGTCAAAGGCATCCGTGTTATCGCTCGGCCAGGATTGGTCGGCATACCGGAAGATGCCAAGATCGATGCGCGCTCCGCCGCCGGCGCAGGTTTCAAACGCCACATGCGGGAACTTGCGCCGCAGCTCCGCCCAAATCTCGTACAGGCTCTGAACGTGGCGAATCCAGATTTCCTTCTGACGGTGAAGCGGATGATCCTTCATGCCGGGTTCGGTCACCGTCCGGTTCATGTCCCATTTAATGAACTTGATGTCATGCTGCTCCAGCAGGTCGGTCATAAACTGCAAAATGTAAGCCTTAACCTCCGGCTTCGAAATGTTCAGCAGCAGCTGATTGCGAAGCTCCGAGCGCTCCCGCGTCTCGAAATGGTACACCCAATCCGGGTGCTCCCGGTACAGGTCGCTGTCCGGATTAACGGCCTCCGGCTCTACCCAAATGCCGAAATCCATACCCAGTTCATGCACCCGGTTAATCAGCTCGCCCAGACCGTTCGGGAACTTCTCCCGGTTCACGAACCAATCGCCTAGCCCGGCGCGATCATGGTTGCGCCCGCCGAACCACCCGTCGTCCACAACGAACAATTCCACACCCAAACGCGCGGCTCTTTCGGCCAAAGCCATTTGATCCTTGGCATTGACATCGAAGTATGTTGCCTCCCAAGAGTTATACAGGACAGGTCTCGCTTCGCGGCCCGGCAGAACATCCGAATATTGATAGCGATGCAGCTGTCGGCTCATCCCGCCAAAGCCCCCGCTGCTGTATCCCCCGACGAAGCTTGGCGTATCGAAGGCTTCTCCCGCTCCCAGCACCCACTCGCTGTCGAAATCGTTGATGCCTCCGGTCACCCGAACATGCTCGAACACCGTCCGCTCGGCCGTGATCTTCCAGTTCCCGCTCCAGGCCAGCGCGCCGAACCATACCTGTCCCGCCGACTCCGTGGCATGTCCGTCATCCATCGCAAACCAAGGGTTAGCGTGGCTGTCCGTAAAGCCCCTGCGGGATTCCAGCACCTTCTTTCCTTCGGTGAGAAAGGTGCTGCGCAGCTGAAATTCGCCGGACCATTTCCCCGTCACGTGTGTGAGACGGTAATCCGCCAGATAGGGGATGACCCATGCCGCGGATTGCACATTTTCCAGCACGATATCCGCCTCGCCGCGGTTGACGATCCGGGCCGAACGTTCGATCAGGTCGGACTCGGGAATCGCCCGGTAGGACAGCTCCACTTCCAGCGGATACGCTTCATCCTTCATGACGATGACCAGCGTCTCCCTGCCTTCCGTCTGCAGCGTGCGGTGCCCGGCATAACGAACCGCCAAGTCGCGCACGCCATCCGGCATGCGGACCTTCAGGCTGGGCTCGCTGTATTTGACGCCGCCCCAGAAGCTGTATTCCTCCACCTCCGAATGGACTTCCGCGTCAAACGAGCTGTGCGATCTGGGCCCCAGCAGCGGCGCCGCGTCTTCGATCGCGATGGACTCTCCCCAGTATAGATGCTGCAGGTTGCCGCTGTCGTTGATGCCGAACAGATAGGAGCTGTTATCGGTTTGTATCGCAAACACGCGAAACTGTTCTTGGTATTGAATGGTCACAGAATATCATCCTTCCGATTCGTGTTGATCTGGTTTATGCCTGCGCAAGAAAAAAAGGAGGAGTCAAAAGACGAAGCATCTTTTGACTCCCCTTGGTCAGATTATTTGCCCCACAGCTCTTGACGTTTGTTGAAGTTGTCCGTATAGATCTTTTCCAGCTTGGCCAGGCCAGCCGCCTCGATCTCGGCCATCATCTGGTTATAGGATTCCACCACTTGGTCCTCGGACGGCGACAGGGCCATCTTCAGGAAATATTTATTGATGGTGTCGTTCACCTTCGTTTCCATAATGGCTTCCGGCGTTCCGCCAGCCGGACCCAGATTGTCATACGGTGCCGTATCAAACGACGTATCGGCCAGGTTCTTGATCGCCAGATCCGTGACCGGATCGGTCTGGTAACGGCCCATCAGGTCATACGGGGTTCCGTCCTCGCCGGGACCGTTCTTGATCATCCAGGTCCACTTGCGAATGCCCGTCGTACGGGAAGCTTCATCCCAATTCTTCTTGAAGGCGTCCAGCACTTCTTGTCTTGGCACATGCTTGCCGTCCTTCATGTCCCAATGCTCGCCCTCTACTCCCCACATCAGCAGATACTGGCCTTCCTCGCTGGCCAGAAAATCCAGCAGCTTCATCGTACGCACCGGATCCTTGTTGGAGCGGCTGATCGCGACGCCGTCCCAACCCAGAGAGCTCTTCGGTCCGTAAGTGGCCTCTTCCGGCTTCACGCCCGGGGCCAGCACTTTATATTGGTAGAACTGACGCTCGTCCTCGGTAGCCTTATCGGCTGCCTCGGTTTTGAGCAGCGCATTCGCATTTCCCACATTCCAGAGCGCTTCCGCCGTGGCGAACACGTTGCCGTTGCCCAGCTTCTGCTCGAACTGCTTGGTCTTCATCGTTGCCCATTCCTTATCGAGCAGGCCTTTGCGGTACAGGGAGTTCAGAAACTTGACCATTTCGAGATAATGCGGATCGCGGACGTCCTTCTTCAGCTCCCCGTTCGTTTCGTAATACGGCATCATGCCGTACATGCCCTTGAAGCTGCCGGTCACGGCTCCGACGTTCTCGCCGTTGAGCGTCATCGGAATGCTTTCTTTGCCGTCGATGGTCGGATATTTCTCCTTGAACTTGACGAGCAGCTGCTCAAATTCCTCCGCGGTAAACGGCTCGCCGTTGTTCACTTTATCGCCGACGCCCAGCTCCTTCATGATGTCCATGCGCATCATGAAGCCGAACACCGGGTACTGCTCCAAGCCGTACCAGTTGGAGAAATAATAATTGTTGCCGTCCTCGCTTCGGGTTTTGGCAAGCGTGTCGCCGTACATTTTTTTGATATTCGGTCCGTGCTCTTCGATCAGATCATTCAGCGGAATCACCGCGCCGGAGGTAATATACTTGTTCATGATATCGCTTCCACGACTCATCAAAATAACGTCCGGAAGATCGCCGCTGGCCAGCATCAGATTCAGCTTCTCGACCGGATTGCCCGTAGGCTGCTGGATCTCGACGGTGACGCCCGTCTTTTCCGTTATCACTTTAGCGACCGGATTCGTAAAGGCATCCCCCGTGTTTTGGTCAAACCAGGTTAACGTGATCGGCGCATTGCTGTCCGTCTCCGTGCCGCTGTCTCCGCCCGATGCCGCCTTCTGGTTGCCGCCGCAAGCCGAAAGCGTTGTCATAACGAGCGCTGCTGCCAGAATCAATTTTAGTTTCTTCATTCCCTGAACCCCTTTCTAAGGTCGTCATATTCATGTGCTCGAATATATCTATCATTGTAAAAATCGGGAGTTCATTGATCTATAACGCAATCTTACAATCCATGATGCAAAATGTCTTTCATTCAAGGTAACGCCTGCTGCGGGTCCCGTTCGTTTGCAGGATGCCTATCGGAGATTACAGGTATCCGAATGGTCACCGCGGTTCCGATGCCGAGCCGGCTGAAGATGCTGACGCCATATTCTTCCCCGTAGGTCAGCTTGATCCGGTCATCCACGTTCTTCACGCCGTAGCCCGACAGATTATCCGATTTGTTCAGCGCGTGATCGAGCTGTTCGGGCTTCATCCCGATACCGTCGTCGATGACCTGGAGCAAGATATCGTCCCCCTCCTGCCTGAGCTTCACGTTAATGTTGATTCCCGATTCGTCCCCTATGGCATGATTGATGCAGTTCTCGATGAAGGGCTGCAGAATCAGCTTGATCGTTGTGTTCCCGAACAGCTGCTCATCCAGGTCGTAATGCATATGAAGCTTGTCCCGGAACCGGATCTTCTGGATCGCGACATAATTCTTCACCAGATTGATTTCCTGCTCCAGCAGAATGATGCGTTTTCCTTTGTTCAGCGACACCCGGTAATACTTGGCCAAATAATTGACCATCTGGTACACCTGCATAGCCCCTTCTTTGATTGCCAGAGAAGAGATCGAGGACAAGGTGTTGTATAGAAAATGGGGGTTGATCTGGGCCTGGAGCGTATTCAGCTCCGACTCCTTCCTTGCAATCTCCTTTACGTATACGTCATGGATCAGGGATTGTATCGTCGAGGCCATCTTATTGAACGCAAAAGACACCTGACCGATCTCGTCATGCCCCATCGGCTTAATCGACAGCCGGAAATCCCCACGCTCCACCTTCCGGATCTGCTGCAGCAGCACCTCGATGCGCTTGGTCATGACCTTGGTCGTAAAATAAAGCAGCAGGATGGCCATGCCAATCGCCAGCACGGAGAACCAGATGACGTTCTTGGTCGCCTGATTCGCATTGGCCAGCAGCTCGTCGTAGGGCACGGTGATGACCGTGGACCAGCCGTTGCTGAGCTTTTTATACGTAAAAAAACGCTCCTGGCCGTTAATCTTCATATCGAATGAGCCTGCATCCTGGGTCATCCGCTCCTGAATCGGAAACACGTCGAACAGCTGGTTCGATTGGAGGTTCTGATCCCCCGTGCTGATCACGCCGCCAAACTCGTCGATAATATAGACGCTTTTGTTGTCGTTCTCCATTTTGATCAGGGAATAGAATTCGTTTGCGTTAATGTCCATAGTCAAAATCCCGTACGGATGCTGCAGGCTGAAATAGCTTAATGAACGGGCAATGGTGATATGTGCATCATTGGCCCTGAAATCCTCGGAATGAAAGTACACCGTACTGCCGGCGGCATCCAGCACCTGTTCCTCCATCGCCGAAGGCATCTCTTCCGTATATTTGACGTATTGGCCGTCGGAATAGAGGGTATGGTTCCCCGTATAAATCGTGATGCCCAGAATGTTGGCATTCAGGGTCATCAGGGACGGCAGCGTCCGGTTGATATATTGGAAGGCATCCAGATAATAGTACGCCTGCTCATAATCGGTAGACAGATAATTGCGGAGCTGCGCATCCATGTAGAGGATGTTTGACAGCTGATTGTAATACTCCAGCCGCTTCTCCACGTTGGTGTTAATCTGTGCCAGCGATCCGCCTAGCGCCGTATACGTATGCTCCGTAATCGTGCTGCGCGTCGAAGAATACGAATAATAGATCAGCAGCGAGAACGGAAGGATGATGACGATCAGAAAGATGAAAAAGAACTTGTGCCGGAGCCGCCAATTGGTGTATGCGCGTAAGTGCGCGAATGGGAAAGCCCCTGCCAGACGGCTCCACGGGCCAGACGGGCTAGATGTTTTTGCGGTATTCATTCGGCGTAACTCCTTGGCTTTTTAAGAATAAGGAAATGAAGTAGGATGTGCTCTCATAACCAACCCTTTGGGCGATGTCCTGCACTTTGAGCGAATCGTCGGCCAGCAGCTCCTTGGCTTTGTTCAGCCGAATTCTCGTTAGATAATCATGGATCGTCATGCCAGTTTTCTCCTTAAAGATGGAACGCAGGTAGTTGGGAGACAGATACACCTGATCGGACAAGCTGTTGATCGTGATGGCCTGGTGATAGGTCTGGTCGATCGTCGTGCGCACCTGATGCACCAGCCTTGCATTTTTGTCCATGAACCGGTGTTCCAACGTCCGAATCGCATGCCCGGCAAAATCCATGATGATTGCTTCGATTTCAATCATGGTTCGGCACTGATAGATGGCATGGTAAAGCTCCGCCCGCTTGTGGCTCTCCGTGATCGGCTCGTGGATCCCCTCCAGCAGACGCTCCACCAGTCCGATGGCAAAGTCGCACACTTCGGTTTTTCGGATTCGCAGCATCACCAGCCGGTTGAAATAATCCCGCAGCTTCTGCGCGGCCTGCTCGGATGCCAGCTGATGAATGTCCTCGAAATAGGCCGTCTCTTGGAAAGGAGGAATTTGCCGGCTCTCCAGCTGCCGCAACACGTCCTTGGCATAGATGACTCTCCCGTTCCCGACATAAAACATCTCCTCCAGCATCAGCCGCGTCTCCCGGTATAAATCCTGAATGCGGGACAGCTCTTCCGGCTCCTCGTTCACGGCCGCGGTCATCGTAAAGCCCAGCGCATCCTGCATCTGCTTCAGCAGATCCTCCCACGTAAAGCGGCTCAGATGACTGGCAGCATCCATGAAGATGCCCAGCTCGCCTTCCCGGCAGACGACCAGATCCGCCTCCAGCTTCTTGTCCGCAAGCCACTCCTCCATATGCGTCTGCAGACGCGCCATGCCATCCTCGAGGGACAGCCCCGGCTGTGCAGCGTGCGGAGCATCGAGGCCGAGCAGCGTAAGGGTATACGTTCTCGGCTCCGTATGGCGGGACAGCTTATGGTAGCTGGCAGCGAGGTTTCGGAATCGCTCCTCGTTCTGCTCGAACATCATCTCTCGTACAATATTGGATTTGGTCCCGCGAATGGAGCGGTTCTTCATCCGCACTTCCTCGCAGCGCCGTTTGACTTTATCGATAACGCTTACAATTTCGCTCAGATCCAGCGGCTTCAGTAAATAGCCGACGGCTCCCACGTTTAGGGCCGACTTCACATAATTGAATTCATCGTGTCCGGTCAGGAAGACGAACTGAATCCAGTCGAATAACTCACTCACCCGTTTCGCCATATCGAGCCCGTTCATGACGGGCATCTGGACGTCCGTCAGTACAATATCGGGCTGAATCACCTCGATCTTCTCCAGGGCATCCCTGCCGTTCAGGGCTGTTCCGGCCACATATATCCCCATCTCTTCCCAACGAATATAATCTCGGATCATCTCAAGCTCTAGCTCTTCGTCATCAACGAGAAAAATGCTATACATGCTCATACCCCCTGTGTCGGCTTTATCCCTTAATATTATAGCGATTTCGTTATTTTAACTATGGGAACAAGCAATGTAAGTTATTTTCAAGCATCGATCGTTACATTGTCATATCGACACTCATTTTTTCGGAGTCTTATAATTTGAGTTAACTTGAGATGCGAGGTGCCCCATATGAAACCTGCTACAACCTTACAGACGCGGAGTGACTTGAACTTGAGTCCTCATCGAAAAAGCCGCTGGGCCATGCTGAAGCAGCAGAAGTATCTATTCCTGATGATGCTGCCCGGACTGATCTGGGCCGTTGTGTTTGCGTATACGCCCATGGTTGGTCTATACATGTCCTTCGTCAATTACCAGCCGACGCTCGGCGGTTTCTGGTCGACCCTGTTTTCGAGCGAGTTCGTCGGCCTGGAATGGTTCCGTTACTTCTTCAACAACGGCGACTTCTGGATCGTCATGCGAAATACGCTGGCCTCCACGCTGATCACGCTTCTCTTCTCTTTTCCGATGCCGATCCTGATCGCCATCGCGATTAATGAGATCAAGAATGTGAAGTTCAAAAAGACGGTGCAAACCGCCTCCTATCTTCCCTATTTCATATCCTGGGTTATCGCGGCCAACATCATCGTGACCCTGCTCTCCTCGGACGGCGCGATTAACGGCATATTGAAATTCCTACACATTACCGATGAAAGCGTTTTATTCCTGCAGAACGGCAAGTATTTCTGGTGGATCGTTGCGCTCGGCAATACGTGGAAGGATATGGGCTACAGCTCGATCATGTATTTGGCCGCCATCTCGTCCATCAACCAGGAGCTCTATGAAGCGGCCAAGGTCGACGGCGCCAACCGTTTTAAGCAGATCCGGTACATCACCCTGCCCCACCTGAAACCAACGATTGTCATTTTGCTGATCCTGGCGCTTGGCGGCATCCTGAACGCGGGCTTCGACCAGCACTTCCTGCTCGGCAATGACCTGACGCGGGATTACTCCGACGTCCTGTCCACCTATTCGTTCCGCTACGGTATTCAGAACGGCATGTTCTCCTATGCGGCAGCCGTCGGCATGTTCAGCTCCGTGGTGGCGTTCATCATCGTAGTTATCGTCAACTATACGGCGAAGAAACTGAACGGGCAGTCCCTATTCTAAACTATAAGGAGGTACATCCATGTTAAGCAAAAAAACCGTGCCCGAGCGTATCTTCGATGCCTCTTTATACCTGTTCCTGACCGGCATCTTCCTCGTCACCTTCTATCCGTTCTGGAACATCCTGGTCATCTCCTTGAACGATGCGACCGATACGATGCGGGGCAATCTGTACTTCTGGCCGCGCGTGCCAACCATCGAGAGCTACCTGACCATCTTCCGGAACCCGGAAATCTGGAGCGCCATTAAGATTACCGTGCTGCGTACCATCGTCGGGACGGCGGCATCCATCTTTTTCATCACGCTGCTCGCTTATCCGCTCAGCAAGCGCAATCTGCTCGGATGGAAATACTTCTCCTTCTTCTTTGTGTTCACGATGTATTTCGGTGGCGGGCTGATTCCAACGTATATGATCATCAAATCCCTGGGGCTGATCGACTCCTTCTGGGTTTATATCTTCCCTGGCTTAATCGGCGTGTTCCTGATGATTCTGGTGCGCACCTTCATGGAGCAGATCCCCGGCGAAATTGAGGAATCCTCCAAAATCGACGGCGCGAACGACCTGCAGACGTTCTTCCGCATCATCATGCCCCTGTGCGTGCCGGTGCTCGCGACGATCGGCCTGTTCCTGGCCATCGGCCATTGGAACTCCTGGTATGACTCCTATGTGTATACCTACAAGCCGGAGCTCAAGACCCTGCAGGCCGTCCTGGTCAAAATCCTCAACCAATTCCAGACTGCCGGCATGATGTCCGATGCCCAGCAGCTGGCGCAGGGCTCCAAGCGGATCCCGGTTTCCAGCGAAAGCATCCGGATGGCGGTGACCATGGTCGCTACGCTGCCGATCATTATGGTGTATCCTTTTGTGCAAAGGTATTTTGTGAAGGGGATTATGATGGGGGCTATCAAGAGTTAGATATAATTTTTCTCTGTCAGAATAAGCGGTGAAAAAGATTGGGGCGTCCAAGCGATTGGATGATTCATAGACTTAAAAATTACGAGGAATTGTCATCTCCACATCCATGGGTAGATGAAGTTACTCCTAGTTGCTCCATCAAAGAACAACAAAGAAACCGACTTTGGAAATGGCTGCTCGACACCATTTTTACCAAGGTCGATTTCTTCATGTTTCATTAGAAGGAGAGTAAACGCACAATACTCACCCTGTCCTGATTACCCTTGTTCTTGAGATCATATCATACAGGGATTTTTTCTCTTTTGTCAAAATAGTAGTCGCAATATATACCAAAATCAATAAATAAATTAGGCCGCCTATAAAGTAATAATGAAGCGGCACTGCTTCATCTCCTATATGAACTAAACGGTAAACAAGGAAGTGTGACAACTCCCAGGGCAGGAATTTTAATGCCGTTCGATAAACCATCTTTATAACCGAAACGGACCCATGTTTACTATTCACTACTCGGATACCCATCTTCCTTTTTCCAAATGACTGTCCGCCAATCACCGAATCGCTAAGGATAAAATAAAGGGATACTGGTAATGTCACCATTAGAAAACCTCTAAATTGTGCGACTACAAGAGAGCCCGTAAAAAACTGTTGCAAAGATGGGAACAAGACTGCATTAAATAGAAATAAAACTACTAAATATATTAAGATAAATAAATAATCGATCATAAACGCTTTAAAACGAAGTACAAAGCCTGCATTCATTTACATCCCCCTTTTTATAATTGCTACTGCTGTCTGATGCTTACTTTTATTAGGTTCAACTTCCCCCTTCTAAATCGATATCTCTTATTTTATTTATACATATCATTTTGGAAAAGATGTCCATAACACGTACTTTTACTACCTTCTGATCGATCAACATGCAAAACAAAACGGCCAGTAGACCCATGGATTTCAGGACAAAGACCGTTTAACGATTTAAACTTATATTAGTTTACTGTCTTGATTGCTTTTTCAGCATGGATCCAGACGCCGTATCAATTAAGATAGTACTACGTAAAGTCCTTGAGTATCACAAATACCGGAAACATGCTTACAATTACAACTCCACCTTCAATTCCTGCACCTTCCCCTTCTCAAACCCCACCTCCATCTCCCTCCCCCCATAAAACACCCGCACACTCCCACTCTCATTCCCCTTCACCCTCGCCTCAACCAGCTTCCCGTTCTCCCAGCTCATATCCACCTCTATATTCCCTTTCGCCTTCAGCCCTTTCACACTGCCTGTCGGCCATATTGCCGGCAGTGCGGGCAGAAGATGAATTTCGCCTTCGTGGCTCTGCAGCAGCATTTCCGCAATGGCGGCGGTGCCGCCGAAGTTGCCGTCGATGACAAAGATGTTGGACTCGGCTCCGGCTACGCCGGGTTTCGAGTAGGTGAGCATGTTGTCGAAGCACAGCTCCCCGATCAGGTGGGCAATATGCTGCACGGCTTGGTCCCCGTCATGCAATCGGGCGTAGAAGAGTCCGAACAGGGCCGCAGTAAATTCGATATCCTCCAGGTCGGCCCGGCTGTTCCGGTTCTCCAATGTCACTCGGGCTGCCGCAGCGAGTTCCGGTATACGATGCGGCGTGATTTGGCTGCCGGGATACAGGGCATATAGATGCGACAGATGGCGATGCTCCGGCTGCGCCTCCTCATAGTCCTCCAGCCATTCCTGCAGCTGCCCCTTCTTGCCGATCATCAGCGGAGGCAGTTGATTCAGCGCCGTCTGCCACTTCTGCTGAAGCTCCTCATCCACGCCCAGCGTCTGTGCAGCCTTCACGCAGAACGCCAGCAGATCCCGGACCAGGACCTGATCCATGGTCGGGCCCATGGACAGCTGCTGATGCCCATCCTCCGGTTTGCTTGTATAAAAGCTGTTTTCCGGCGAATTCGACGGACCTGTCACCAGCCAGCCATACTGCGGATGCACGGTCATGTAATCCATGAAAAAGGCTGCGGCCTCCTTCAAGACAGGATAAGCCAGCTCCTCCAAAAAAGTCTGATCGCGGTTGTACGCATAGTGCTCCATCATATGCGTGGCGATCCATAGCCCGCCCGTCACGTTAAGCCCCCAGGAGGTTCCCCACCCCGGTGACGCAAATCCCCAGGCATTGGAGAATACATGGGCCACCCAGCCTTCGGCATCGTAATAATGGCGCGCCGCCGAGCGACCGGCGACCGATAGCTGCTGAATATACCGCATGAGCGGCTCATGGCTCTCGCTCAGGTTCGCCGCCTCCGTCGGAAAATAGTTCATCTGGGTGTTCACATCCAGGTGATAGTCGCAGCTCCAGGCCATCTTGTTGGCTTCGCCGTCATTCCATATGCCTTGCAAATGCATGGGCAGGATGGAGCCTTGTCGTGACCCGCTAATCGTCAAGTACCGGCCATATTGATAAAACAACGCAAACAACGCTGGATCGTCCCGCTTGCCCTGCTTAAACCTGCCGATCCGCTCGTCCGTTGGCAGACTGGCATGCTGGCTACTTCCCAAATCCAATCGTACGCGGGCATACAGCGGCTGATAATCCGCCAGATGCTTGGCTCTCAGCGCGTCATATCCCAGCAGCACAGCCTGTTCTAGCTGCAACACGCTTTTCTCCCGCCAGCTCTCGCCTTCTTGACGGTAATCCGTATTCACCACAAAATAAATCGCCGCCTCATCCGCTCCGGAGACGTTTATGGTGTCATCCGTGCAGCTCACCTGCCCGCCTTCCGTTACGACGCGCAGCTGTCCTTGGCAGGACACCCCGCACTCCCCATTGCTATGTACGCTTTCCAGCGCCTGTCCCTGGAATTCGATTGTGTCCTTCCCAGTAACGACAGCATGAAAAGGACCATTCTCCCCTCGAATCGAAATGCGCAACCACACGCCTGACGAGCCAAAGCTGCTGCGGATCCGCGAAACGATGACCTGATCGGCATGGGAAGCAAAGACCTCTCGCGTCATCTCCACTCCATCGATCTCGTAGAAAGAACGCGCCACCGCCTCCTGCAGATCCAGTTCCCGATGGAACAGCGGCTCAGCTGCTGCATCTTGTCTCCCGCCTTCGGATGGCTTCACGTTATGATCAAACTCCAGAACGACTTGGCATAGTCCCAGATTGGTGCCAAAATTCAATTTTTCCGGCTCCAGGTGCTTCTTAGCCAGTCGATCGCCTTCGCGATAATCGCCTTGGAAGAAATGCTGCCGCATCTGCTCCAAATCCGCTTTGCTGTTGCTTTGCCCTTGAGCCGGCTCCGGCCGGCCGGACCAATAGGTGGTTTCGGTGATATTCCATATCTCTCTGTCAGGGGTGGATACCACCACATTCCCCATTCGGCCATTGCCGATCGGCAGCCCTTGCGACCAGCCCTGGGCCGGTTTCGTATACCAAAGCTTCATATCTGACATGTTGTTTTCTCCTCTTCATTTGATTTTCCAATATCGAGACAAGCACTACCCTTACAGCAAAAGCAAGAAATCGCGATCCCCGGATGGAGCCGAGAACCGCGATGGACTTGCAGATGTACGTGATGAATCGATGACTACTTGTTATGGATTAGGGACGATTTTATAAAGCTTGGATTCGGCCGCTTTTAGCGTCACATCCAGCGAAGAGCCAGACGCCGTCTGAGATTGGCCGCTCCAAACATCCGTCACCGTATAGGACGCCGCCCCTTCCGAAGCGATACCGGCACGAACGAGATCCACGGTGTGCTGTGCCGCATTTTGCGTATAGTTAAACACAGCTACGTAGTGGGTTCCCTGATCGTCCAGCACAAATACATTCGCTGCCTGCGTGCCCGTGTTGCCTTCTACCGGCCGGAACGCCTTACCCTTCATCGCTAGCCCGTTCACTTCCGGGTTGGTCAACAGCGTTTCCATGTACTGCCGTGCCGTCGCATCCGTTACGTCATCCGAATTCAGGAAGACCGTGCCGGAGATCGCGGCCGCATTGACGCGAGACTGCGCGCCTTCGATCGATCCGCCTTTGGTCAAGTGCATATAGTCCGGATCGGTATAATGGTAGATCGTTCCGTTCTGCCACCAGCCGTACGTGAGATTGTTCAGCTGATATTCCGTGCTGCCGATGCTGCCGTCGATATCGCAGGAGATGCGGCGGCTGTGCGCATATTGGCTAGGGAACAGCGGCGCGATGGAAGCGCTGATGAACATGGAGCCGTCCAGCACTTCATTCACGTAAGCCATTCCTTGGTTATAAGCCTGGATGCCGGTTTGAACGTTGGCATCATAGTGCTTGCCTTCCATTGCCCCATGGCTCAGAAAATCGATTTTGATATATTCAAAGCCCTTGCTCTTGAACTTATTCATGTAATAATCGATCCGCTGCTTCACGCCCGGATGCGTCGGATCCACGGCATAAGCGCCGTCCAGCGTCGGCAACACGTTGCCGTCCATATCGCGCAGCACGATATCGCCGTATTTGTATTTGCCGTTCGTCCCTTCGACTTCCTGCTCCATATTGTTGCCCCAGTACACGAACGGCGAATAATAGATGCCGGCCTTCTGTCCATTGCTATGAATGAGCTGAACCAGATCCGTCAGCTGCTGATCCGTCATGTTATCCCAATAGGAATCAAGATTGATATAGATATTGCCTTCATTGTTGAAGGAATGGTTCTGAATATGGTCTTTAAAATAATTCGAGACGGAAACCGCCTTGTCAAAGCTCAAATCGCTGGCATAAGCTCCCCAACTGTTCCAGCCGACCGGAACGCCTTCAGGAATGTCCTCGCCAAAGGCTAATGGAGGCTGGATCGCTGCATTCACCCGGCCAAATTCCTCCAGCCCGGTCCGGTAATCCTCGAAATAGCCGACCATGATTTTCGGCGAAGCAACCTGCTTGCCCGTTACCTTTCCATGCGGAATCGTATCCCACGTGGAGGTGGATGACGTAAATCCGCCATATACGCGCAGTTTGTTCAATTTATCATTCGAGCCGCTCCAATAGATGCCCGTCTTCCACGTGTCATGCGTCACCGATCCGATGACGAGGCCGTTCCGGCTCGTATTGTCATAGATGGCCGTCAGCTCCGAGCTGACATACAGGCCGTTGTTGAGGCCGGTATTCATCGACTTCGCTTGGTATCTGGACCAAGCATCATTGTCGAACGGAACGACGAGGACCCGGTTATCGTCATAGCTGCCGATGTCGATGCCGCCTCTCGCTTCCATCGCGATAGGTGCGATGTTCCCCGTAGAAATTGCGGAATGATGGGAAGCGACTGTTTCCGTAAGCAGATACGGTCCGTCTTCATAGACGTAATAGATTTGGCTGAGCGATGGTTTTCCCCCATCCTCATTCACGACCGTCACCTTGATGCCCTTGCCGGTGGCATCCTGGAATGGGACCACTTGATTTTTATAGAATTTATGATGTTTATAATCCTTGCTTGCAACCATCCGGTCGAGCTGGATCTCGCTGTATAACCCCTTGGCGACCGGTTTGCCGTTCCAATTGTATTGGGACAACCCGGTCGAGGTGTTGTACAGCAGCTCATACGTCGGATTGGATACCTTGAAGCCGTTGGCATATTCGGTTAAGGTGATGGAGCCATAACTCGTGGCTTTCTTTTGCTTGCCCAAATCGCCAATGCTGCCATCTGGGCCTGATCCGTCATCGCCGGCTGAATCAAAGGTCAGCTCAATCTTGTCAAAATCGGGCGAGTATCCGCCTGCATCATCGAACAGAATCGTGTTGCTGCCCTGATTCAAGTAAATTTGAATCTGATAGGTGCCGATCGTGTTCCAATCTGCTGTTTTCGGAAAACTGAAGTTCTCCTTCTCCGCTCCGTTTACGGAGATCGAAGCCGCGCGGGAATCCCCGGAGATGTAGAACATGTTCATATTGTAGATACCGGCCTTATCGGCCTGAATCCCGTTGAACGTCAGGGTGGAGCCGCCGTACAGATTGCCAGCTTTTTGCCCGCCTGAACAGAAGCCGCAATCGACTGCACCTGCATTGCCGGTAAACGAGTTCTGAGAAGCCTCGGCCTCGTAGGTAAGGTCGCTTCCCGCCGTCGCCGTACCCGAAAGCTGCGGTTCTGCCGAAGCAAAGGAGCTGCCTAGCACAGACCCCACTAACAGCATCGATAAGAATAGCATGAATGGCTTTTGGAAGAATTTGAACGGATGAATACTCACTGAACCTCTCCCCCTTCTTTTCATTGATTTCTACTTAATTTCAGGATTTTCGATTCGGCTGGCGCCAGCTCGACCATGAGTGTGCCGTTCGCTTGACCTGTCGTGCTTTCCCACACATCCAGGACAGTGTAGGAAGCGTGCGCCTCGAGTCCGCACCGCTCCAAGGAAACCGTCTTCTGTACGGACTCGGCCCCCTCAAAGTTAAATACGGCAATATACGTTGTTCCCGGTTCGCTTGGATGTGTCAGTACAAACGTATCCGCAGACTGTTTCCCTAGATTCCCCTCTACGGGCACAAAGGTTCTACCCAATCGGGCAATCTCAGTGATTGCCTCATTTCCCAACCAGGTCTTGGCGCGCCATGCCGCTTCCTCATGCCGGAAGTCATCGCCCAGCAGCAGCACCGTTCCCGAGATCACGGACGCGGTCAGACGGCTTCGCCCTTCATGGCGGGTCGTCGAATCCTGATTGTAGCTTTTATAGATCACGGCATGGTCCGGATCGTTAAAGCGGTACAGCGTATCGTTCATCCACCACCCGTGGGTCAGCGAGTTCAGCAAATATTCCGTATCCTTAATCGTTCCGAATACATCGCAGGAAATTCTGCGGCTGTGCGCATAGGAATAAGGGAACAGCGGGGCAATCGACAGGTTGATGAAGAACGGTCTGCCGATTCGCTCCGGGGAGAGCTTTTCCGTCAGATACGAGAGGCCGTAGTTGTATGCAGCGATCCCCGTCGTAATATCCGGGTTATGATGCTTGCCCTCCAGAGCCCCGTGCGCCATGAAGTCCAGCTTGATATACTCAAATCCCTCGGAGATGAATTTATCCGTGAACCAATCGATTCGCGCCAGGTTTCCGGGATGTGTAGGATCAATCGCAAGTCCGCCGTCAACATCCGGCAAAATCTCGCCATCCTGGTCGCGAAGCAGGATATCGCCATAGGTATACTTCCCATCGGTGCCCTCCACGGGGTTCCCGAACCCAGCCGGACTTCCCCAGAAAGCAAACGGCGTCCAGTATGTACCGGGTTTGTGCCCGTTCTCGCGGACCCTTTTCAAGGCATCCTCCATCTCGGCAGGCGTCAGGCGATCCCAGAACGCATCGAAATTCACGTACAGGGTATTCTCGTTATGAAAGCCCTGCGGCTGAACCTCCCGCTTCAGAAAATCGCTCGTCGCCACATACAGGTCGTAATCCAGCGTGCTCATGGCAGCCGACCAGCTGTTCCAGCCGATCGGAACGCCGCCTTCCCAGCTCAGAGCAGGCGCTATCTTCGCATTCGCTTCCCCATACGCTTCGAGTCCTGCCCGGTAATCGCCGTAATCCCCTACCATAACCAGCGGAGATTCGACGCGCGTTCCTCTTACGTAGCCATGCGGCTGGGAATCTCGGGTCATGATGTCGGCCGCGCCAGCGTACAGTTCCAATTCATCCAGCTTGCCTGCGGTTTCCCCTTTCACGCGAATGCCGGTCTTCCACACGTCATGACTGATCGATCCCATAATCAATCCATTGCGGCTATCCGGCTGGAACAAGGCCGTCACTTCGTAGCTTTCCGTCTCCAGCGGGGCCTTCTCCGTCAGATAGCGCACCCATTTGTCATTGTCATAAGGCACGCGCAGCACATGCAGCGCTTCTGCTGGAACCGTCTCGTTCCCGCTGGATACGCTATCGGTTTTCACCACCGCGATGCGGTTTACCTTCATTTCCTCTTGGCCGACAATGACGATCCGTGTGATGAAAGATGAAGCTCCCTCATAGACATAAAAATGCTGTTCCAGGCCTGGGAGCAGATCGGATTCATGCTTAATCACGGCATGGATTCCGGTACCGAACGGATCTTGGATCTTCTCCGGCTGCCCCATCATATAGTGGCGGTCGTAATGTCCCGTATGGTATTCCCGGCCCTGCCATCGAAAGCCGCTTCGTACTTCTTGCAGAGCGAATCCCCTGCTGCCTGCGTAGGCGTAACCGCCTTTTTCCAAATCCACCTCGATGGCCACCAGACCATTCGCCAAGCGAATGTGAGTTTCGGCATTCACCCCCACGTTCACCGCCGTATCGCTGCTTCCTAACATCTGTGGATTGCCTCCTTCTGCGTGCATCTGTGCTGCATTCAGGACGCTATCGCATCAAGCGCCTTTTACAGCTTGCTACCATTATAGAAGCGCGGGTAAAGCGCTTACTATACAACGATCTTCCGATCCATATCGGGATATAACGCATCTGGAGCGACCCATTTGTTAAAATGCAATATGGCCACTTTCCGCCGATCGCTGGCGACGGACCCACTCGAAAAAAAAGGCTATCGCAGAGCGCCTAAAGTTCTCCGGATAGCCTGTTTTACCTATGGATGATGAAGTACCACTGTTCTCACGCTAGATCTTATCATTAGACGGTTGGTATGGTGCCGCCGTCGATCACATATTCGCTTCCCGTTATGGATGACGCCCTGTCCGATACAAGAAATGCCACCAGTTCGGCTACCTCTTCCGGAAGCCCGGGACGTCCTAGAGGGATCCCACCGAGCGAATCCATCAATTCCTGGAGCGCACTTTCTCGGCTTCCTGATACCGACGCAATCCGGTCGATCATGGCATCTGCAGCCTCCGTCTGAATGAAACCGGGCGATACGGCGTTAATTCGAATGCCCCGCGGGGAAAACTCGTTGGATAACCCTTTGCTGTAATTGGCAAGGGCAGCCTTCGCCGCGGCATAAGCCAGCGTGGTTTCATAGAGCGGCAGGCGTCTCTGTATCGAAGTGATATGAATGATGGCACCTGATCCCTGCTCTACCATGTACGGCAGCAGCCTCCTGTCCAAACGAACCGCTGCGAGAAGATTCCAATTCAAGGCTTGAACCCAATCCTCGTCGGTTAAGGCAAGCGCCCCTCCAGGGGGTGTGGTCGAACCGCCTACGCAGTGCACCACGATGTCAATTCCATGCAGGTGCTCCTGTACACCTTGAACCACCTTGTCGACGCCTGTAGACGTCGCAATATCGGCTTGAACGAACAAGCCGGAGCCGACCCGAACGCTAGGTTCGGAACGGGCGGTAGTCAGTACAGCCGCCCCACCGTCTGAAAGCCGCTTTACGATGGCCTGACCCATTCCTCTGGTTCCTCCAGTAACCAGCACTCTTTTGCCTTCAAACTCATTCCATGGTCCTTCATGTCTTTGTTTCATAATTGCCCTCCAGTATTCGTACGCTTAAATTTTGAATATGGTATTTTTTCTTACTTGGATTCAGATATCTGCAATTTTGAAATCTGACCGCTTTGCACCGTGAAACAAAATTCAAAATAGTAAGGGCCTGCCGGATAATCACCATTTACTTCGGTTGAAACGATGTACTGGTCTAGGCGATGATGAATGTTTGTCGCCCGGACATTTACCCGTGCGCCGATGAATTCGTCGTCGCTCCATTTCTGTATGGCTGCCTTGCCCCTGAACTCCCTGCTGTCATCGACGACTATAGCATCCTTGCCGAAGCATGAAAGCATCCGGTTTGTATCATGATCATTGCTTGCGGATATAAATGTGCGAATTACACTCGGCAGCTGCTTCTCGCTTATCTCGATCATAAACGCTTCACTCCTTATGATGTGATATTCCTCAGGCTTGACGCCGCTTATCCTCCTCCGGTCCGGTTGAAGACAAGGATATCTTACCTTGACGGTTTCATAACGTCCAATTTATAATAATCATAAAATTTATAAATAAAATTCATATAAAGTAGGTGCTTGAAGATTGGAGCTTACCCAGCTGGAGTATTTTTTGACGGTTTCCCGTCTTCAACATATGACGAAGGCATCGAAAGCGCTCAGCATCACGCAGCCAGCTTTAAGCCACGCCATCTCCAAGTTGGAGAGCGAGCTGGGCGTCCCGCTGTTTGAACGAAATGGCCGTAATGTGAAGCTTAACCGCTATGGCAGCATGTTTGCCAGATGGGTGGAGCAGGCACTTCAGGACATTCAGAACGGGATGCAGGAAATCGAAGAATCGTCCAATCCGGACACGGGGATCATTTCGGTTTCTTACCTGAATATTTTAGGGGTCGATCTCGTCCCTGCCCTTGTCAGGGCCTATCAGCTGGCTCATCCCAAGGTTCGTTTTGAATTGAATCAGGGAAACCTCGGCGATATTGACGAACATTTGGAAAAAGGGCATTCGGACCTCATGATTACATCGAGAGAATCCACCATGGATCATCATAACTGGCTGGTCATGAGAACCATGCCTTTATATATCGTGGTTTCAAGCCGCCACCGCTTGGCGAAACGTCCCTCCCTAAGTCTGATGGATCTGTCCGGAGAGCCGTTCGTCGGTCTGAAGCATAATTGCGGCCTTCGAGCCACGATTCAATCGCGATTTCAGCATACCGGCTTTATTTTGTCTTCGACGTACGATGCAGAAGATTTGGCCACCGTTGCGGGTTTTATTAAAGAGGGACTTGGCGTCTCCGTTCTGCCGAAAACGGCCGGCCTCATGCTGGAAGGTCTCTCGTGGATTCCCATTACCGATGAAGGCTGGTACTGGGAGATCGGCTTGAAGTGGAGGGAAGACCGCTACCTCTCGCCTGCGGCCAGACGATTCATTGAATATGTGGAGCATCATTATCAAGTCAGCGGGAAGTAACCGGTTGGTGCACAATAAAAGGCTATCCAGGTCAAAACGACGCTTGGATAGCCTTTACTGAATCATCGAAAGATCACGCCAAACACCTTCGCCACGACCACGCACTCCATGACGAAGATCAGTAAACAACAAAAATAGAAAACGGACAGCTTCAGCTCCCCGAACTGATCCTTCCAATAACGTCTGCGGAACAAGGAGATAATATCCGGCGTAAACGAATACTTCACCGACTGCTTCAGATCATCCACGTCATCGAATATCCGTCTAAAGATCCACTTATAGATCGGAATATTCAGGATGAACAACACGACATAAACTAGAAGCTCCACGAGGCCGCGTCACCTCCTAGTTAAACATGCTTCCACCAGACCCCAGCGCACTCCGGCACCGTTGACCATTGGTTCGCTATGATCTTGTCCGTTAACTCTTCACCGAAAAAGAAGCCTGTGTGTAGCAATGCCTCCTCTACCGTATCAAAAACATAATCGGTCCGAATCCACTGATGGCTAAATCCGTATTGCTGCTCCAATTGAGCGTAATAACCGGTTAGGAAATCGGGAGGATTCGGGGTCTCCGTTCCGGTTCCCATCGTTTCCAGTATCAAAATCGTCCCTCCGGGTCTCAAAACTCGATGCAGCTCCGACATCACAAGTTCAAGATTCTCACGCCATTCCTCGTGGCTGGAATCGGCCAGATAACTAATGCTCCAGCCCGATACAATCAGATCTACACTCGATGAAGCAACCGGGAGATTGCGATGATCAGCAACCATTGTGGTCCAATTGTGAGAATCTAAAGCTTCAGAGCATTTATCGTCCAAAATATCGAGCATGGGTTGCGATATGTCGGTACAGATCAATGATCTAGCATCGGCGGCAAGCAGCATGGATAATCGGCCTGAGCCTGCCCCCAAATCAAGGACATCCAGTCCTTCGTACGGTTTGACCCTATGGATAAGTTCAGTTAAATCAGGCTGTCTGCTAACCATGGCCTCATAGGCTTGAGCCTGCTTGTCGTAAATTTCATCAATAGACACGATTGTTCCCCCTATCCAGCCCGCTTACGGAATTAATTCTCCGCGGATGGTCCTTGTCTTCTGTTCATGATGTGCTGTATCAGTTTGTACATGAAGCACAGCAGCAGCGAGAAGGCAATCATCATGAAATACGTGTTCCAATTGAAAAATTGATTGTTCATATGTATCGAAAGGAGTCCGCCGGACGTTATCGATTCGATGTGATCCCAGTCCGCTTGGCCCCACCTCAATTGAAAAGCCTCCGCTAGGATTTCTCTATAGATTTCGAGTCGATGAAGCTGATATGCATAACCCGCTAGGATATAGCCAGCCAGAGCTAAGATCACAAGGCTTAACCAGCTGAAAGGCATCTTCAGGTCTTTAAAAATACGAATCCATTGATAGACCAACATAAGAAAAAGAATGCCTAAAGGGATGAGCAGCAGGATGGCAGGATTGCCGTTTCCGGAGCTGCTGCCGGGCCGAGGCGTCATCATATTGCCGAATAGAACCACGCCTAGCACGGCAAGTGCAATGATGATTAAAGCGGCAAAACGTCTCATTTTCATATCGGCACACCTCGCTCAAGCTTCCTTGCAAAAGCCTATAATCTCTTCATGAACGAGCTCCGGCATCTCATGGTTAATGGCGTGACCCGCCCCGTTAACGATGCGGTAGCGCATCCCGTTCGTCTCCAATCTGGCAACCGCCTGCGGATAATGACTAAGCAAATCCCGCTCGCCAATGACGAACAAGGACTTGCTGCGAATAGCCTGAATGTCGGCAGGCGAATGGATCGTAATCGCATGCTTCATCATGGAGCGATTGTTGAAGTACTTCAGCAAGTAGAACCAGTGCTGCATAAGCTCTGGGTTGTTCTCAAATGCATCTGCATGGGTACCGCACAGCTTACGAAGCAATGAACGCACATTCCGTTCCGAAGGGAATAAGGCTTCCGGCAGAAAAGCCCGCATCATTTTGCTCATCACTTCAAACTGGCTTCCGGCAATGCTCCCGGCCAAACATACGATCTTGCTCACCCGATCCGGTCTGACGATGGCGTAATGGTAGGCCAGATAAGCTCCGTAGGATACGCCCGCGATATAGACAGCGTCCACATTCATTGCCTCAAGGACCTCGTCCAACCATGTTGCCTGATTGAATTCGCGTGCATACTTGTCGTTCGGCTCGCTCTTCCCGGACCCTCCGATATTATCCACCGCGATGATATGAAAGTTACGGGATAGCTCCTCCACGTTATATATCCACATCATGGCGATGTTATCGCCCGTTCCATGCAGTAGTAGCAGCGGAGGAAGATCCGAAGAACCTACTGTTATAACGTGAGTCATACCGTAGGAAGTAGAAATATTATGCTGCTCATACGGTACCGTCCACGCTGACAGCAGGCGGTCGTAGGATGCATAGACGAGCTTTTGTCCATGATTGCTTTTGAATCGCTTCAATACCTGCACCTCCAACTACATAAAATTTATCTTATGCACTTGCCTTCATGGTGTTCGGCATATATAGGGATCAATTGTTCCAGCTTATGTATGGTCCTGTATGGCTTCACGTCCAAAGAGTCGTCCCATCTCCCGTCTCTTGTATACCAGATGGCTTTGATACCGCATTGAGCGGCCCCGATTATATCGTTATGCGGATGGTCTCCGACGTACCATGTCTCTGATGGCATTACGTGAAGTTGGTTCAAAGCTCTCGTAAAGATTGCCGGATCCGGCTTTTTGACGCCAGCCTCTTCGGAGATCACGATAGAATCGAAGTATTCGCGAATCCCCAGCTGATGGATCTTGCCCTCTTGGACTTGAACGGTTCCATTGGTGATGATGCCAAGCTTAAGTCCCCAAGTCTTCAACTCGCGCAGGACGGAAACCAGCTGATCCATCGGCTGGATACAACTGGCGATTTCCCCTCTGAAAAATGACAAGTATTCATCCGCCTTCGGGGGATTCACCCACGGAAGCTGCTCGACCAGCATCTCATATACTTCGCGCTTATCCCGATAGCCATGATGATCCGCTTCCTTGAATCGCTTGGCTATCATCATTTGAGCAGCTTCATCGGAACTGGGAAAGTACCTGGCAATCAATCGCTTGATGAACGTGTTAATCGCTGCCCTTCTGTCCGTTAATGTCTCATCCAGATCGAAGATGATCGCTTTTAATGTCATAGGCGCCTGCTTTCTATTAAAAATGAGCTCGCTCTCCATTTCCCTTGATGAAAATAGGCTCCGGATATTTCAAAGCCGTCGGCGGCCGCTGATCCTCCGGATAAAACGCCAGCTCCGCAAACTCGTCATTCTCCCGGTCCAGCTCACCGCTCACAACGCTGCACTCGAATACAATGGTGAGGTACTCCACTTGGTGCCCATTGCTGTATGTATATCGGCGTTCTTTTCCGCCATACACCCCAATGATTCGTTCAGGCTTGATATCAAGCCCCGTCTCTTCCTTCGCCTCGCGAATCATCGCCTCCGCCGGCGACTCACCCAGCTCGATGGCACCGGCTACAAGGCCCCATAATTCTTCGTGATGCTTCCTTCCGAACAAAATATCATCCTGATCATTTCGGATAATGCCTGCAACGGACGGCATGAATATCAGCTGATCTCCGATCTTCTCTCTCAAATCTTTATAGTAATCCGACATTCCCATGGCTTTACGCTCCTTTGGTTTGGTTCTTCATGCTGACATGGAAGGCTTGGAATCTATCTTCTTCTGTCCTGGATCTCCAGCTCATATGGGCTCACTCCTTATGTAACTTCACAGCTTCGCGGTTCGCTATGGATCTAATCTGTGCGATATGATGCTGGTTGTGCCATACGAATCGCTGCAAGGCGATGTCCAGGGTAATGCTGCCGAGCACTTGGGTTCTCATGGTTCTTTTGAAATCCTCGGGATGTAGATCCTTAAGCAGGATAAGAAAACGAAAATGAAGTGTTTCCAGAAGCGAAAGCGAGTTCTCAACGGGTACCTCCGTGTAATCACTCAGCTCAGCCCATAAATCCTCCCGGTACGAGCTAGCCAGCGGCTCATCCTCGGTCAATGCCCGTTTAAATCGCAAGTAAGCGTTCATGTCGTTATCGGCGAGGTGGTGCACGATTTGCTGAATGCTCCAGCCACCTTCACGGTATGGCATGTGCAGCTGGGAAAGCGGACACTTCATGATGATTTGCCGAAGCGTCGGTACGATTGAAGGAATCTGCTGCATAAACTTCTGTCTGTCCTCCAAAGTTGGCTCCACCAATGGCTCAAAGGAGCCCAGGGGATAACGGATGCTGACCACCACTTCCTTACCTCCTCCAAACATCATCGTACCCTTCATATATGGAACAAATGATCTTTTGTTTCGCTGCAGCACAAGAAATATCATGTCCCCATCCTATTAACAGTCCCTATCTATGGGTTGGATCTAGGATTGTAGTCACAGATAGACCTTATAAACAATATACCTGACAGCACGGAAAGCAGCATGTGTATTTCCGGTTTCCCAAACACCTCAATAACGAACAGCCTTCCAAGTCCAAACCACTCGATCCAATAAACACTAGGAATAAAGATGATAACTGTAAGTATAGCAGCGGGCAATAACAGCCACCTTAATCGAACTTGCCCCTTAATTAAACTACCCAGTGCTCTCCACTCTATTAAAACTCCGAACAGGAATCCGTATAAACTCATCTTTAATAACGAGAATTGCTGGGGAGATAAATCTGTATATGCCCTTTGAATTTCATTATGAGTTTCTGTCATCAGGTACAGTAATATGAACATACCGATGACAACGAATCCGCCAAAAGCGATTTTTTTAGGTTGGATCATCCCTCTTTCGCTCCTTTATTCGAAAAAAATAATACGAAATATCCGCTAAGAATTATGATTATGCGATGACCCCGAAGTTAGAAGCAGTTAAGACGGATGAAACAACGCAAGCGGGTGCTGTACGCCTTTTTCGAGGCTCTCCACAATCCGCCTCATGACTTCGGCATCCCGGAATATCATGCTGTCATCCGCGAAGATATCAGGCAGCGTGACCCAGCGGCAATCCTTTATCTCGTCGGCATTCAATTGAAGCGAGCCCCCCGTCACGATTCCGGTAAAATGAAACATGACGACATGGTGATTCAAACTGCTGATAAACTGATAAACCCCTGTAGTGCCCGTCAATTGGACTTCATAACCTGTTTCTTCCTTCACTTCTCTAATAGCCGCCTCAAACATCGTTTCTCCAGGCTCGATGCGCCCTCCCGGGAAGTTCCACGTATCCCGAACCGAAGGTTTATTTTCTTGAATGATGAGCACTTGATCCCCTTGTACGAGGGTAACGCTGACCACAAGCACGATCCCGTTTTCCGTCATATCCACATTCCTCTGCACATGATCTACATAAACAGAACCCACCTTTGGCGTTAACCACGAGGAGGGTTCTTGGATGAAATATCTGGTAACTCCCCTTATTCTACCGTTAACGCACATAACACGCAATCGGGACGACGTTGTTGAATCTTCAACTCGAATGCCTCTCCTTCTCAAGTATTTGGCCCACCGCTGCTAGAAGTCTTTTTTAAAGATAGAGTCACGCGTCGGGTCAAGCCGATAGGGCAGAGAGTATATTATTGAATACTAAAACGTTCCTGAACATCACCATGATGATGATTCGATTAATTGGAGGTTGAGCGATGTCCGGGTATGTAAATGTTGATGTTCCGATCGAACTGCTGTTCACGGATCTGGTTACGGAGGAAAGAAAAAAGGATATTCCCAACTACACCGATAGCTGGTACGAACATCACAAGCTTTCCGCTGATATGCCGATCATGCGTTTTGATTCGCACAAGAGCCTGTACCGATATTTCATGAACGAACAAGCCAGCCCGTCCGCGTACCTGGATTGGTATAAGAAGATCTTTCTCACCAGGGGGATCGACCCGCCTTTACAGGATGAAGAGGTCCTCGCCTTTAGGAAAAATCAGTATCACATGATGAAGGTGGATCTGTCGTCCAACAGCGCTTTTTTTCACCAAGACCCGCCTCTGGTGAAATTTAATCGCGCAGGAGGTTATTTTAACCTGAAGGATGGACATCACAGGTCGACTTTTTTGTATTGCCAAGGTAAAAGGAGCATGAAAGTCAAAATGTCCAGCGAAGATTATATGGACTGGATGAATATCGAAGGGCTGTCAGAGGTTGCCGATTCTTTTCAGAGATATCAACGGAGCCTTATTTATACCCCCATACTGCACCCTTCCTATCTTCATTTGAAGAGCGAGCGCGATCAAACCTATCCGACAAGACTTGATGTCATTATGGATTTCTTGGGTACACGTTCTCTTCTCGGTACGAAAGTGATCGATATCGGCTGCAATATTGGATATTACGCGCGGCATTTCGCCCGCGAAGGTGCGCACGTAACCGGATTGGAGCCGCTGGCTGAGCATTATGATCTGGCTTTGCGGCTGAATCGGCTGGAAAGGGTGAACTTTGACCTGCTTCCGGACCGCTTCGAATCTTCATCAAGACTTCAGCAGTATGAGATCGGCCTCCTGTTAACCGTTTTTTATCATCATATGGGAGACTCGGATATCCGTAACGCTTTCTTGCGGAAAATCAATCAATGCATAACCGATATGCTCTTCTGGGAATCCGGTGGCGAACCGGAAACGGAAAAATCGCTGCTGCTGCAAAATACGCATTTCACCCGGTTTGTAAAGCTGGCGGCCACATCGGGCACTGGGAAAGTAAGGGAGCTCGGCGTATTCTTAAAAACCTGAAATGGGTGGTTACAAAAGAACTAGAACTCGGGAGCCCGTGCTTCTTGAGACGTTATTTACGTTAACGACGGTATTGAGGTCAAACGGGACTGCAGGACAATGGTGTCTTCTTGGCCTCATTCTTGTACCGAACCACCGCGGAGCCGGGAACAACCGGATAGGCGGTGCTAGGTTTACATATTACGAACAGCCTGATGGACCTCATATCGCCATCATCTCTTCATATCAATATTCTCTTCTATCCCGAGTAGCATCCTCCAGCCATGAGATAAGCCCCATTTTGCTAACGTAGATCTCATGCTGCACCACGATATAAGGAAACAATGTACCAACCTCGGATCCATATTGCTCTCTTAAGGCATTTTCGGATGAGATTATATTCTTCACCTGATACTCGGTAAGGTTCAAGAACTCGGCCGTTTCTTCAAGCGTCATTAACGGACGTTCCGATTGCACCATATTGGCTTCTTCCGTACTAGCCGAAATCGCTTTTGATCCCTCCGTCCTCATCCTTTTCCTCCACGAATATCCAAAACAACAGCAAAAACCTAAAAAAATGTAAATACGCAGCCCGTTAAAAATACGATATGATATGGGCAAATCAGGAAGGGAGGACAAGTGACCTGCTTAGCATCCATTAAGAACATATTTTTTTGCACATGACAAAGGAGGAGTTTTAATGAGAATCCCCAAAATCACCAGCCTATTCATGATGCTTACATTTCTGACGACGGCATCGCTATCCGCTTCCGGCGAAATGGGAAGCACCGCGGAAGCCTCGTCGGGTCCTTTAAAGGTTATGAGCTTCAACCTGCGGTATGCCGCCAATGACGGTCAGCCCTGGGAGAACCGCCGCCCAGTCACCAGGAACCTCATCCTGGAGCATCAGCCGGACGTCATTGGAACTCAGGAAGGACTTCACCGGCAAATCGTGGATCTGGAGAATGATCTGCCGGGATATGATCGAATCGGAGTCGGACGCGAAGGCGGGAGCTTAGGGGAATATATGGCGATTTTTTATAATACGGAACGGCTGAAGCCACTGGAGCAGTCTCACTTTTGGCTGTCCGATACGCCCCAGACGATCAGCTCGGCCAGCTGGGGCAACCAAATTCCGCGGATGGCAACCTGGGTTCGCTTTCAGGATCTTCGAAACGGCAAAACCTTTTATATGGTCAACACGCATCTGGATCATCAATCCGAGGTTTCCCGGCAGAAGAGCGCCGCACTTATCGTTGATAAGATGAAGGCATTTGACCCGGAAATCCCCGTTGTAATCACCGGCGATTTCAACACGCTTCCTGGGAGCGATACGTACTCGATTTTTACAAGCAACGGGTTGTCGGATGCCCATGTCACGGCCAAAAAGCGAACCAACGATGATCTGGGAACCTTCCATAACTACAAGGACCCTACGGGCGGCGGCAGCGGAAACCGGATCGACTGGATTCTGCACGGCCAAGGGTGGAATGTCCTGCACAGCGAGATTATCAACTACAAGGAAGACGGCCAATACCCTAGCGATCATTATCCCGTCATGATGGAGGCCACCTCGCAACAATCCAACAAAACCACCGGAGAAACGGTGCCCAAGCAGCCCTTGACCACGGCTCTTCATATCACCGAAGTGGTCGCCAACTCGAACGAGCAAGGGAATTACAATTATGTGGAGATTTATAACCCCACGAACCGGGAAATCGACCTGGAAGGGTATCAAATCTACTACTATTACGACCCTGCCCTTCCGTTCGACAAATCCAAGTCCAACCGCTGGACCATTACGAAGGATCGCTACAGCACCAATACCCTTATCGGTCCGAATGAAACCAAGGTGATCTGGATCAAGAAGCAGCCTTGCTGTTTTGACCTGGGCTTTGAGCAGTTCCTTGCCAACTATCAAGTCAACGGAGATGAGCTCTCACCTTCTCAACTGCTCGCCGTCTTTACGCCGGGCAACAATCAGGGGCTGAACGGAACCTCCACCAGCGGACGTTCCTTAGGCATTGCATCGCCATCCGGCACCCATCTCGTGGGCGTCCAGTTTAATAACGGGCAGCTGGATGCCGGGGTTAACGAGTCGATCACCTATCAGGAGCCTGCGCCGCTGATGAGCATTATGCAGAAAAAAGACACGTTTCAGCTCCCTTCTCCTGGTCACCCGTAAGCTTCTTCCCAAAAAACAGATAGATCTTCCACATGCCATGGCTCAGGTTCTTGGTGCGTGGAAGATTTTTTTTAGGTACTCACTCTCAGAAATCTAGTTCTATGTAATTAATTCCATCCTTATATGTAATATAACATTACATAAGTATTGATAAACCTAACCATTCCCATATATAATACGGCTAAATTGATCATACGCATAGAAAACGGGGGGAGATAATATGCCATCAATGAGAAAGAGACTTCGCTTTCATTCAATCACAGCAGCTTTATGTACGATTTCGTTGTTAACCGCTGTACCCGCGCAAGCCGCTGCCTTCGATTCGTTTCCCATCCTGCAATCCACCAGCAAAGACCATGTCAAAGCCGATTATTATGTCCCCAGCACGGTAGAGAACATCAGTTGGGGACATCTTCCGAATCGGGACAGCAAATCCATCATGACCGTCACCTCCGGCAGCACCATCATGTTTGATACGCTATCCCATGAAGGCATCCTAGAAGACCAGGGAAGGGATCCGGAGAAGTATTTCGCTTCCTTCGGTATCCGGCCGGATCAAGTGCTGGATGACGCTAAAGCGGTTGCTGCCTCTGAGCTGCAGCATGATTTTGACAACGATGGACCGCATGTCGTAACGGGACCGATCGAAATCCAGGGAGCAGAACCCGGAGATGTGTTGAAGGTCGAGGTTCTTTCTCTCACCCCCCGGGTGCCCTATGGCGTCATATCCAACCGGCATTACAAGGGTGCCCTTCCCGGCGAATATCCCGAGAATGACGGGCGCAAGGAAGGGGCAAGCGCAGCAAATCCCGAGTTATACCAAAATATATCCAAGTTCACGCCGGTAGAAGAAATCAACGGCAAACTCTATGGCGTGCTTCCCGTTGAGCAGGGTGGCCATGTCCGCTTCCCGCTCAAGCCTTTTATGGGGCTAATGGGCGTCGCACCGGATACCAGTGAAAAAGTTAGCAGCGTCCCTCCGATCGAAACCGGAGGCAACATCGATATCAACGAGCTTGGCGTCGGATCTACGCTGTATCTTCCGATTCAGGTGAAAGGCGGACTCTTCTATACCGGCGATCCTCACTTTGCACAGGGAGATGGCGAGGTTGCCCTGACCGCAATGGAGGCCTCCCTTCGCGGCACCTTCCGGTTGACGGTGCTGAAGGCTGGCGATCCTTCCTTGCCGCGTGCAGAGCTCAAGCAGCCTTTTGCCGAAACGGAGGATTACTGGATTCCCGTTGGTCTCGATCCCGATCTGGATGAGGCCATGAAGGAAGCGGTGCGCGAAGCCCTTGGCTTCTTGAATGAGAAGCTGGGCATGGATCGCGCAACGGCATACGCCTATATGAGTGCCGCTACGGACTACGAGGTCTCCCAAGTGGTGGACAAAACCAAAGGTATCCATGCGCTGATTCATAAGCGGCATTTTATCGACAATCTTAAGCTGTCGATCGCCATCAACGGCTCGGCACTAGGCTCCTCCATCATCGGGGATGAGTTCTATGTTCCCCTCCGTCCGCTCGCTGAAGGTTTGGGCTATGAAGTGGAGTGGGACCCTAAACGGCACGCGGCCTTAGCAACCGCCCCGGGCAAAAACTTAACCGTCCCGATCGGACAGTCAATCTATGAAATGGATGGCAAGGCGGTGTACAACAGCGACGCGGCCATTATGAAGAATGGCATAACCATGATTCCCGTCAAGACGATCCCTGCTCTGTTCGGAGCCCATGTGAACTGGACCACCAGCGGGAATGTGCTGAAAGCCAGCGTGACGCCTTCCCTGGATTGATTTGTACACAGTCTCTATATGATTCTACCGAAACAAAGTCCCCCTTAGCTGGTAACGCCATCTAAGGGGGACTCGTTTATTAGATCGATGTGGTTTTATATTGAACCGTCAAACACTGCTTAGCGATGTAAAAAATTTGACCCATATGCTCCGAATAATGCGTGGCGCACTGATGCAGGATGTCGAGATTGCTCCGTTCTTTTCCCCGGACCAGGTGAACCTGTTCAAAGTCCTGACTCGACATGGATTTTACCGTATCGATCAGGAACTGGAACCGATTCTTCACAATCTGGATCAGATCATCCCGGCTGACAAATACCTGGGTCAACTCCTGCTCCCGGTTTCGCGGGGCAACGTCTTGTTGCAATATCCCTTTCATGACCCGTTCTTGAATGTTGCCTTCGATGTGCCTGATCAACGTAGATATGCTCAGACTGGAATGATTGGGCCGCCAATTCACTTGCTCATCGTTTAACTGCACCAACGCTTTCAAGATACGGCTGCGGATGTTTTCAAATTTGTCCTCCAGCCACTTCCGGTTGAACTCATGATCCATATCGCACACTCCTTATTCGGTATGATAAAAGATCCTTGATTCATGCCTTCATCGCTTTCCAGATATATTTGTGCTCGCGGACTCCAAGCTGGCCGTCGATCTGGTTCTCCCGTATCTTGGCCTCCAGTTCACCATTCATTTCCGGTAAAGTATAATCGGGATTGCCTGGCGTATCCGACAGGTTTAATGCAAATTCGTGGGCATTCGGGAAGTAAATAATCGCTTCATTATACTCCTCAATCTCGACATTCATGTAGCCATTTTCCGACAATCGCCTTCGAACGTGAGTCACATCGGTATGTATCCCGAAGATGGTGCCGCCTGAAGCTAATATCCTGGGATGTTCCAAGATTGAGGTAGGTCCTCTGCGGTCATAGATAAGGTCGAATTGCCCGTCTAGAAAAGGCATCTGTGTCTTCGTTGTGGCAAATACGAATTCCACATTCCGGGTTCTGCTGCTCTCGAGCAAGGATTGGGAGATTCGAATCATCTCCGCGGAATTGTCAAAGCCAATGATTTTCTCAGCATGTCTGGACATCCGAAGCGTGAACTCGCCATGCCCGCAGCCTGCGTCCAGCACGGAATGATACTGCGGCAGCATCTCCACCAGCCGCTCCTCAAACACTTCTTCCGCCGACCTTCCGACTACGGTACACACCGCTCTTCCTCTATAGCCGCCATTCCTGCGCGCGATCATGTCATACCAGTCGATTCCCATGCGTTCCCCCCCTCCGTGATAGGCTGTACTGCATTCACAATCCAAGATGGCACAACCCTGTCGTTACATGATCTTGTGAATGCCAATAGGTACCGAATCAACGAACCAACCGCTATTGCTAATGTCTTAAAATATTACCATTTTGTTCCGTAATGTCAACGGTTACATTTAAATTTCCCGTCGAAAATCATCCACTTTCATTCGATTTCCCCGGCAATCGTTCGCTTCCAATACGCTTCGGATCAAGAACAATGCAAACCGACTCTTTTTTTAATAGGTAAGGAGGACTAAAAAAACATTGCTCTTGTCATAATTTGTCGTCTACAATGGAGGAATATTAATCCAATCTATCGATACATACAGGAGGATTTCATGTTTTTAAAAAGGTGGCGTCAATTATTATCTTTAACCCTTATATTATCGTTTTGCATGACATCCGTGGCAAGTGCGGCGGAATCTGGTCAAGCCAAGTATGCATGGGCCAATGAGTCCATTGACTTTCTTCGATCCCATGGGGTTTTTGAGAACATGGAATATCGGACAAAAACGCTAGGCAGGATGGTGACCAAAGCCGATCTGACCCTTATGGTTCACCGGCTGTTTACCGATTTCCGGGTCGATGCTGATAAGAAGTTCAACATTCCCGGCGTCCCTAACGGGCACCCATCCTACCAGATTTTTAAGGATGTTTACGGCAGCATACCTTCAGCGCCGAACGGATTAATCGGAGCCGCAGACAGAATCAATTACAACGATGAAACCTTCAAGTATATACCGGAGAAAGTGTTAACACGCTGGGACTTGTTGATTACGCTGAATACGCTGTTCGATGATATTGGTTATTCCTTGGAGTTATACGACGGTGAGGATATCGCGAGATTGCGGGCGATTAAAGACCTACCCAAAAGAAATTTCAATTCCTACAAGCAATATGATAAGTGGAAGTATGCCTATCAGCCATTAGCGCCCGAAATCGGGTTGATGCAAGACAAAAGATGGGGGCTTTCCTTAGCCTCCGATCTCGATCACGTCAAAGCCTATGCACTGCTCGGCTTTGCCGAGGCCGGCATCATGAAACCCGATACGAAAGGGTATTTTCGCCCGAATCAAAAGGTAACGTTAGCAGAAACCGCAGTTGTCCTGCATCGAATTTACGACTATTTTGATGGCGGCAGCTATGTTCGAGAACCATCGCCGGATGATCTCATTCCGAATGGCACAAGAAACTTTATCTATGCGGGTTCCCCGTCAGGACACGGACAAAGTCCGGTTTATGACTTCGCTTTGGTGAATTCCGATGCCCTGCCGGAGTTCTATCTGGCCTTGAAGGCTACGGAGAAAATCGACTTGCAGATCAACGTGAACGGGGAGCCATCCTATTATACTTACGAGCAGTTGAGCAACCCTAAGCAGCCTGTACGAATCCCTTTGAATGGCGCATACTACGCGGAATTCATCCCCATTATCCGAAGCAAGGGTCAAAAAGCAACCGGCGACAATAACAACATTGAAGTTATGTATTATTACGCTGATACGTTCCAGGACTTTACCCAAGCCACATGGTATGAACCCAAGTTCTAGTTAAGTTAACAAAGGGAGTGCACAACTGTTGCAAACAGTAGGCACTCCCTTTTTTGTCATACAGTGCTTTTCACGCCTTTTTGAACACCACTAAGTTGATATCTCATAGCCCCAGCTTCGCTACGGATTCTCCCCCCGACCAGGGCATAACGCCGATTTCCTCAAAACCCGCTTTGATGTACAGTTGTCTGGCCCGTTCGTTCTTCGGATCAAAACTTAGCATAAGGACTTCTGTCCGGTCATGCTTGTTACGGATTTGTTCAACGATGTATCGCAAAGCCTCTTTCCCGTAGCCCTCCCCTTGGAAATTCCCGTCGATCATGAAACGGTAAATCCAATAGTTGCCGTCATCGGCGTCCAAGCCATATAACGCGAACCCGACCATCGTCTGATCATCATAAATGGCCATCGCTTCAAAATGTTCAAGAAATTGATACTGGGCAATCGAATACAGATTGGAGGCAATGAAGCCTTCTTGCTCCGGTTTCGCTTTCAGTTTAATGCATTCGGTCCAATTATCCTTATCTATGGGCTGCAGTCTAATCATGTCAAGCTCCTTCGAATCGTTGTTAATGTTCACACGGGTTTACGCCAAATATTTAACAAAATAATAGTGCTGATGTCCCCTTGGGGCATCTTCAATGCGAGTTATCTCTTGAAATCCATGTTTACGGTAGAATGCCGGCGCTTGAAAGCTGAAGGTATTGAGCTTGATGAAGGTGCACTGCTTTTCTCTTGCGATCGTCTCAATCTCTTGTAGTAATCTTGAGCCATATCCCCGCCCTCGATATCGATCATCGATCCACAGAATATCGACCTCAATCCAATTCCAGCAAAAAACACTGTTGATGCCGCCTGCGATCTCTCCAAACTCATCTTTTATATGTAAGTTGATCTCCTCGTAATTCTGCTGCAAATCTTCTGCGATAAACCGAGCATTGAATTGTATCAGGTTCGTCCGTACCGCAAGCGCTTCTTCCGGGCTGCTTCGATTGATGTTGATCTGCGACAATGGGTCGCTCCCCCTTCTCTTAACCTCTTGATTGGATTGAACATTCAGCTTCATAACTTCCTCATCGCCGAACCAGTTCCCCGTTTCCACAAAACCTAGATTGCTGTACAAATTTTTCGCTATCAGGTTATCCTTATGCACGGTCAGGCGTATTTCCTCGCATGGCGGAAATTGGCTTTGGATCCATGTAATCATCTGGAGTAAAGCTGCTTTGCCATATCCCTTACCTTGTTCTCCCGCATCTATTAAAAAGCCGTTAATCCAATACATATCGGATGAATTCATCTCATAGGCATGCATGATAAATCCAACCATTCGGTTCCCGACGTATATCGCAAAGGGAAGGTATTCGACTTCATCACCGTCCGGTTTGATGTAGATCTTGGCGAGAGATACGGCTACCGCCGGTACAAACCCCTGCTGTTGGACCGAAACCTGCATTGCCAATGCTTCTTCCCAGTTCTTTCGGTTAACCGGCTTCAACTCCATGTCCATATCATGGCCCCCCTAGCGAGAATACACTAAACCAAATAATACCATATGGAGTTGGGATATGCCCGGATATAAACGACTTTAGATAAACTCTTCCAAAATACATCCAGCCCTATCAACTGTAATCCTCTACCACAGCCACCATCTTCAAACGAATAACCAACGATAGTCTGACAACGATAGGAAAAGTCCTTCATTTTCATAGGATTCACATTACATATCTCCTTTCATCAGTTTGGGTAGCAACCATGATTTTGTAAAACTCCGCCCTTTGCTTTGCACACTTCTCATCAGCTTATCATTTAATATACTGGCTCTACTATAATAAAAGAGGTGAATCGAATGGGTCGTGTCACTGCTGTTCCTCAACCGGATTTAGTATTGATCAGCTGGTCAAGAAACCCTCTTGTTACGGGCTCCGCGCGTAGAATCGTTGCTGCCCGTGTCATTGGCAATGCTTCTCCCTGCCGAGCTGATTTGACGCCGAATGCACTGTTAAGAACCGCCTTAGCCTGCTTACTGGATCATGATGTAGGTTTCAAAATCGTATTCCGCCAAAGAACATCCAACATTAGCGGATACCTATTATTGCAGCGTAATTAATAGATTTGGGAAGGAGCAGCGATCATGCTGCTTCTTTTTTTAGCTCTTTTCATTAATATTGTTGCAAACAAGATAATAGAAGCTTGCAAGTATGTCAATTTCACAACAACAGTAAAGCTGCGGTCATAAGAAAACCAGTTGTTGAGAGCAACTGGTTCAGTAAAGTTCTTATCTTGGATAGTTCTTTAACCACTTGAATGCTTGTTCATAATTATCAAAAAATTTAACGGATTCTTTTGTGTTGGATTGCTGTAAGTAATTCATGATCTCCCCTTCTTCAAGAAGAAACGCAATTGCTTTGCTATGATTCAGAATGGCTTCATTGAAGAACTTATCTTTCCATGCTTTTTGAACGGAGAAGTGGTTTGGGGTATATCCTTTTCTATCTACCAATAATTTGTATTTCAGACCCTCACCAATAAACTGCTGACATGACTTTTCAAAACCATTAAACCATTCAATAACGTCATCAGTGTTTATCTTCCCTATCAGACGAGTAACAATCAAATCTCCTGCAACTGTAGTGCTAATATTCTTATCGATCAAAGTGGAATCATCTCCCTTAGTATCTATTATGCGTAAACTTGCTATAAAATCAATGTAAACAAAAACTACTCTGCCACTGAAGCAACACTATTTACGAAATGAGTCTATTTTATTTACGAGTTTCGATACACATTACCAGCCTCTATACCCATACATTTACAGCTCAGGAACTCTCCATTCATTTCACAAAATCCCATTGATTTCCAGATCGATTGCCCAGGAAATACTCCCTCGTTAGTCTCTCATAACGAAAGCCCGCAGGGCATTCCTATCCTCCTGCAAGCTTCCTCGTAAGAACCGCTATTTCCTTTTTCATATCTGAAATATATCTCTATCACCTTAGAATTCTCTCTATTTATTTCAATTGGGCAACGCTGACTGCGACCTTCTCCAGCTGCGTTTTGCTTAAGGAATGATCCGGGGAGCTGATCGTCACGAAACGGTCATTGATCTGAAATCCCAGCATGTCCATGTCATCCGGTGTATACCATTTTGCTTTGGTTCCGTTGGACAAAGTTACCGGTTTGCTGTCATATCCATGAGAGTAGTCTCTTGGGGAGATATATACCGTCATGTGTTTGAATAACATGTTAACGCCATCTTCCGATGCACCCGTTTTTTGATAGACATCGCCTTTTACCATCTGACTTGGAGCATACGGCGTTTGGAAACCATCAAATTTGGCGAATGCGCTCTTGATCTCTTTCCGCTCGGCATCGCTATATTTAACGTTGGTCAGCTCGATCGTCTGACCGTTTCCTCCAATCAGCACCTGGTTATTCTTCGCATCGTATCGCACAGGAACTTCAAGCACATCCGCAATCGCGCGAACCGGCAGGTACGTTGTGTTCTTGTACGTAATCGGAGTCAATGTTTTGCCGGTGTTATAAACGGTACCATCCACTTGGATACCGATGCTGTGGTTCAGGTAAGCCGAGATTTTCTCCAGGTTGGCGCCAGCATAGACGCCAGCCGCTCCCGTTAACGTCATTCCCAGCACGGCAACCGTCGCGATAGATTTTTTCAACTGTTTCATTTCATCCATTCCCTTCGTAGTCTCATCAACCTTCCAAGTCGATGAGTCATAGTATGAATCGCGATAACTTTATTGAAAATCAATGACATGCGTCGCTATTAAAGCATCTTTATCGTCAATTGTAATTCCCAGTCTTTTTCCAGATGGACTCCAGGTCAGCGGGTAGACCGGATGGGCCGCAGGATGCACCGCTGAATAATAGGGCGCCATCCAGCTTACTTTCCCGGAAGCCGTATCAAACACATACACGCCGTTCATCCCGCTTTCGTTCTCCGAGTACACATCAAAGGCTAATCTGGCAGAATCCGGCGACCAGGACGGGTAAGAAATCAGATTACCTTTACCGATAAGCGATCCTTGCAAGCTGCCTGCGGCGTCATAGATCAGTAAATTGCTGCCCGAGTTCCCTTCCGTGTTGGTTGCTGTGGAGACGGCAATGTACTCTCCATCCGGCGAGATGGTGAAGCTCCAAACATTTTCAATGAGATGTACCGGCTTCGACTGCCCTGGTTCAACCACCTTAAGCACCTGATTCACGTCGATATAATAGATCCGGCCTTTACTCGCTCCGAATTGGTTGTAAACTTCAACGTCCTCATCCTCAATGGCGGTGGTGGTGTAAGTACCGTCCGTAGATATGAGACGAATCTCCCCCTTGCCGCTCATGGAGCCTGCCGCAAGTACATAGGTGTCCGCATCGAGCCAACCGCCAATCTCCATGTAGTTGTCCCCTTTTACCGGTATGCTCTTGCCGGTACTAAGATCCTTCATGAAATTGTCTGCCGTGTACTTATCCCTCCATTTCTGTATAAAGCTATATTTACCGTCCGGCGAGACCTCTTCCTTGACCAGATGTTGGTCTGGATGCGACGCTTCATGATTCGTGAGCTCACGACGCTCGCCTGTGCTTACGTTCACCTCTTCGGTGGCGTACGCATATTTCGGTTCTTCCGTAGCGGTTGCTTCCTTTACCATTTTGGTTGTAGTGACCCTGACCTTATCCTCCGAAATCCACGTCTCGATGTTGGACGAGGCAATCCGGTGCGTCTGATTCACGACCACTTCCCGTCCGGCCTGCCCGCTCGCCCCGTCAACGACCGTGAGCTTGCGTTCTCCCGGTGTCTTGCCTCCGGCATTCGATACAGGCGGCTGGCTGGTTTGACTGTTCCCCGGTTCCACGATCGTCAACCGATCCTGGGACTGGCAGGCCGCAAGGACTGCAACCACAGCAGCGAAAGACAGCAACTTGATCCCATGCTTCCCAAATCTATGTTTCATAACAGGTTTCCTCCTATGCTTCTCCCCCAAGGAGCTTCGGCAGCTGCAACTCATGTGACTTGTCATGCCGCCTCTTTCCCTGTTGAACTCAGTATAGAATGCGAATATCTCGATACGATATCGAGCTTGTAACGAACTTGTAAACAAAGATGTACATTTTAAAAAGAGCCCAGACCTATTCCAAGTCTGAGCTTTCCACGGAATGAACCTCCTGGGATTGCGGCCGTTCCATCGGCAAGGTGACCACAAACGTAGAACCGTTGGGGCTGGATTCCGCAACTTCGACGGAACCGTGCTGCTTCTCCGCCAAATTGCGGACCAGGGATAACCCTAAGCCGGTACCGCCATGTACCCGGGAGCGGTCGCTGCTCACCGTATAAAACGGATCAAAGATGCGTTTCCGGGCATCATCCGGAATTCCGATTCCGGTATCGCTTACCTTAATGACCATACGATCATTGCCTTGTTGGTCTCGGTCCGCTTCATTCGATAGCGTAACGGTCCCACCGGGCCTGTTATATTTAATGGCGTTATCCAGCAGATTCAAAATCATATGCATCAGATTTTCCGGATCGGCCCATACCTTGCCTTCGGATAAAGAGGATTGCAGCGTTATGCCCGATTGCTCTGCTTTGGCCTCCAGCCGGGCTGCCGCTTCTTGCAGAATCGGCATGAGGTCTATGTGTTCTGCATGGGTTTCGAATTCATAAATATCCATGGACGATAACTGAAGCGCCTTCTCTACCAGGCGGTATAGACGTTGTGCTTCCTTGCTGATCTGTCCTCTGGCTTCCTCGAGCAGCGCGGGATCGTCGCGATACATCTCAAGCAGGTCTGCGTAGGCCAGTATGGAGGTCAGCGGCGTCTTTAACTCATGGCTGATATTTCCGATAAACTGCTTCTGCTGCTGCTCCAGCTCCCGCAGCCGATCAATGGCATCCAGCAGCTTCTGTTTCTCTTCCGTTAGCTGGTTCACCGACAAGGAAATTCGCCCGCTCATTTCATATATCCCTTGCGCCAGCTCGCCGAGCTCATCGTTTCGCTTCACCGTTGGCTCTCGAAGATAGACGCCTTCGCCGATCCTCTGCGCAGCCTGGTTCAGTCTGCTGATGACATGCACCTGCCGCCACACGTACAGAAAACCGATCAGGAAGCCGGCGGCCAGCACCGCAAGACCCGTCACGATAAACAGGTTCTGGATCCGGTCATAGAACGCGTGCTGCTCGGCCAGGGAAGCGTGGAATTGAATCGTTCCGATCGGCTGCTCCATATTCCGAAGCGGGGCAAGATATAACAGCTGGTCGCCCTCGGTAATATAGGCAGAACGCCCTTGCGCCGTGTGAGCAAGCGCATCCTGTACATCCATCTTTGGCTGGAACGGAAGGGAAGTCCCCGTGAATGTACCATCTATCTTATACAGGGTCACTGGCATGCCGCTCTGGGTTCCGAGATCGACGGCCAGCCGTTGGCCGACATTTTCCATGAAATCATCCGGCTGCGTTTGAGGATTCGTCAGTAATTCCTGATGAATCCTGAGATTGGCTGCTTCTGCTTCCTGGGCGAAGGATTGCTCCAGGCGCACCCGCTGATCCTCCCGTATTCCGGCAAGAACCAACGAGCTTAGAACAACCACAACGGCGATCAGCAGCAAAGCGAGAAGCAGTGCGACCTTCCACTTTAAGCCGAAACGCACTTTTCCTTTGTTCATGATGGAATCTCCGTGCTTTTGTATCCGATGCCATACACGGTCTGGATCACTTCATGCTGGTTTCCCAGCTTCTTGCGCAATCGCTGGACGTGAATATCTACCGTACGCGTGCCGCCGGCAAAATCCATGTCCCATACCTGTTCTAGCAAGGCCTCTCGCGAATATACCCGCTCCGGATTCCGGGCCAGGAGAGCCATAAGGTCAAACTCCTTCGGCGTCAGTTCAAGGGGCTTGCCTTCGGCATGAATGGTGCGATTTAACAGGTTAATGGTAAGTCCCGCTATCCGGATCACATGCTGTTCGGGGGCTTGCTTCCCGGCTGCCTCGGGAGTACGGCTTCTTCGGGACAATGCCTTTACCCTGGCGATGATCTCCCGCATGTCAAAGGGCTTTGTCATATAATCATCGGCACCAAGCTCCAGCCCGAGCACCTTGTCCACAATATCGTCCTTCACCGTCAACAGCAGAATGGCAGGGCGCTGCCGATCCTCGAGCTTGCGACAAACATCGTACCCGCTAAGCTTCGGCATCATGACATCAAGCAGCATCACGTCGGGATCAAACGATTCCACGCGTTCCAGCGCTTCCTGCCCGTCTCCGGCGGTCTCCACCGTATATCCTTCCCTTCGCAGCGCGTAAGCGACTGCGCTTGAGATACTGATCTCATCATCTACAACAAGTACCTTGGTCATCGCAGTTACGACTCCTTTACTGGCCGATTACACATTTGCTAATTCCATGATGGTAACGTATCCGGCATCATATTTCAACATACCGCCCCCTGCCGATTTCATTACAATTGTAACTATGAACGCTTTCGTCCGGTTGCCATAATAAAGCTAAGCACTCAAGCAGAGGAGGATTCGGATGACAATCGCTACCATGAACCATATCATTAAGCGCTATGGACATCAGCTTGTCCTGGACCATGTCCATTTAGAAATCAGGCAAGGCGAAATACTCGGTCTTCTCGGGCCGAATGGTGCAGGCAAAACCACATTGATCCATGCGTTATCCGGCTTAATTGGCATCGATTCCGGAAGCATCGAGCTGTTTGGTGAACGGCCAAGCGGCCCTATGCTGGAAGTCAAACGAAAAATTGGACTGGTTACGCAGGATATCACCGTTTTTGAGGATTTAACCGCTCACGAGAATCTCGCCTTTTTTGGCGGAATCTATGGGTTAAGAGGCACGGAATTGAAAAGACAAATCACGGAAACGCTTCAGTTCGTCGGACTAACGGATCAAGCCCATAAACGTCCTTCCAAATTTTCCGGAGGAATGAAGCGGAGACTGAATATCGCCTGCTCTATTATTCACAGACCCAGGCTCCTGATCATGGACGAACCTACGGTTGGAATCGACCCCCAATCCAGAAATCACATCCTGGAATCGGTCCGCGAGCTGCAAAAAAGGGGGACGACCATTCTCTATACTACCCATTACATGGAAGAAGTGCAGTCCCTCGCATCCCGCGTCGTGATTATGGATCAAGGCCACGTCATCGCGCAGGGGACGATCGATGAGTTGGTAAAGAACATCCACCATGAAGAGAAGATCAAGCTGGAAGTCGTGGAGCTGACGAAGGATCTGATCGATAACATCAAACAGCTGGATGGAGTCAAGCACGTGGTTTTGAATGGAACGCAAATTCAGATCATATCACGGGCAGGAGCAGGAAATCTGGATCGCATCCTGTCGTTGGCCAAAAGCGCGGGCGGCGTCCTATCCATCCATGCGGAGAAACCTACGCTTGAAGACGTATTCCTTACGCTTACCGGCAAGCAACTACGTGACACGGAGGGAACTTAACATGCTTGTGTTCAGAATGACGTACTTCTCCTTGCTGCGCCTGATACGCGAACCCATCGGGCAGCTGCTTCTGCTGGGTCTGCCACTGGTCGTCATTACCGTGCTGGGTGTCGTTATTGGACCCTATGAAGGCATGAAGGGGGTTCCTCCGCTGGACTTGATGGCCGTTACGACCATTATGGGCGTTCAGTTTTTTGGCGGCACGTATTTGATGAGTTATTTGGATATCGATTTACTTAAAACCCGGAAATGGAGAATCTATTCGCTCCCTATTAACGTAGCGGTTTATTCAAGCTCTCTCATTCTTGCCTGCACGCTCTTCAGCACTTTGCAAGGGTTGGTCTTGGTGCTATTCACAACCTGGGTGTTCGGGATCGCGTGGGGATCGCTCGGCTGGGTCTTGCTGGTATTTATTATTTATTCCTTCTTTGCGCAGTCCGTACATCTGCTGCTGACATTATCCATCCATAACATAAAATTGGCCGAAAGGGTATCTGAAGTCCTCGGAATCGGCTTCATCATCTTAACCGGATTAATGTTTCCTCTCCCGGATCATCGTTTCTTTGAGTTCATGTCGTCTTATGGGAATCCGGTATCCCTCGGAAAGATGGCCGTCCTGGAGATGCTTGTCGATGGCGGGCAAGGTAAAGCGTACCTAAGCATACTATTGCTGTTAGCCTTAACCATGATATGCATGATGATCAGCGCATGGCTTGGGAGGAGGAAGCTCGCTTGACGATATTTAACTTCGCGCTCATCCGGAGCGTACGCAGCTTGCCCAATCTTATCTTGCTGTTAGGCCTTCCCGCAGCCGTCGTTGTCCTCCCTGTGGGCGGTTGGCACGGCTTACCGCTGGGGTATCACTTCTATGGAATCCTGCTGTTATTCACAGCCTCCAAACTCGTTCATATGATCATGGAGGATCGGAAGAATAAAATTATGACCCGAATCGGCGTTGCACCTGTGACCCACTTCAAGTATTTATCGCAGAATCTGTTTGCTTTTGCTCTGCTGCTCGTAGGACAAAGCGCCGTTGTCACGTGCAGCGCCTGGTTGCTGCATACCGATGTTTTTGGCAGTCTGATTCAACTCTTCAGCATGTTCAGCGTGTTCTCGGTCACCGCGATTAGCTTCTCTCTCGCTTGGTGCTCCATGTTCCGCCAGCCTGAATCTTCTACAGCCGTTATGCTGGGAATCATCTTGATCATGGCGGTGCTCGGAGGAACCTTATTTCCCATTCAGGCTATGCCTGCATCCCTGCAGAAAATCGCTATGTTATCCCCTACCTATTGGTTTCATGAGGGAATCATGCTTGCTAAGAACGGAGGCTTGTTTGCGGAGCAACTCACACCGCTCGGGATCCTGCTGTTGTTTGCGATCGCTTTTATGCTGATTGGCAGCCGAAGGAAACTGGCTTGAAAAATATGTTACGATATGGGGAAAAGAGAACGTATGCCATGGGAGGTTTTCATGAAAAGCTATACCGATTCGTGGTCCCCAAGCATAGCGGTCGTGATTTGGAGAATGTCTGCCCTGCTGCTTCTGGCCGCTCTTTGGTTTATGGGAGATGCCGGGACCGAAGGGTTCATCCTAATCTTCGCTTTAGCGATCCTGGCATTAGCCCGGTGGCGGTTTTCCCTTCCTTCATGGACAACACTGGTCGACCAGATTCTATGCATGTCCATCATACCATTCTGGCCGGAGGCCGGCTTCGGACTGGCTCTGCCGCTATTTGAAACCATGCTTGCCGGTAAACCGCTGTTTTCCCTGCCCATTCTGGCAGCACTTGTCATCGGGTATGTCGATCCGGACCTCCGGCTTCTTTTCATGCTCGCTCAAGCTGCATTTGCGGGATGGATCGTTTTATGTTGGTCCAAGCAAATCCATCAGTATCGATTGGAGGCTGATCAGGAGCGTCGCGATCGCTACGAACTGGAATTATTGAAGGGTGAGCTGCTCATGGCCAATGTGCAAACGGCTCAGCTTGCAGAGCTGAGAGAGCGTCATCGAATCTCCCAGAAGCTGCACGATGAGGTCGGCCATGAATTAACAGCCGCGATGTTAGCCTTTCAAGCTTTTGAAACATTATGGAGGGAGAATGACCCGCAAGCGGAAGACATGTTTGCTCAAGCCCAGATGCGTTTGTCGAGCAGCGCCCTGGAGCTGCGGGAAACGGTCCATAATATGCAGCCTGTCCAAGCGACCGGCATTCGGAGCCTGGAGGAGATCTGCCGCAATTTCAAAGCGATGCCTGTACAGCTGCAAATTTATGGAGATACATCCCGTATAGCTGCCCATCTGTGGGTCATCCTGAATGCTTGTCTCAAGGAAGCCTTAACCAATGCGGTACGTCATTCCAAAGCCAAACACGTTGAAGTATCGTTGGACGTCAGTGAACATATCGTGCGGTTAAGCGTTCAAAATGACGGCGTTTTGGATTCCTCCTCGCTGCCTGGAACCGGACTCCGCAACCTAAGGCAAAGAGCCCAGGCGGCAGGCGGGAGCATCTCCACCAATACATCCAGCGGATTTCAATTGGTCTGCGTATTACCTATGGGAAAGGAGGGCATTCGATGAACATTCTCATTGTGGACGATGATCCATTGGTATGTCAGAGTCTCCGGCTGCTTCTATCCAGAGAAGCGGATATGGAAGTAACGGCCACTGCGAATGACGGCGCTGCAGCCATTCAATGCTGCGAAGAGGTCCTGCCGGACATCGTCCTCATGGATATTCGGATGCCTGGCATGGACGGAATCCAAGCAGCAAGGCACATCAAGCAAAAATGGCCCCAAGTGCAGATTATGATGCTTACCACGTTCCAAGATGAGCATAGTATCCGCCTGGCGCTGCTAGCCGGAGCCGAAGGGTATATGCTGAAATCGACGCAGGTCTCCAGTATGGCACAACAGCTGCGTGCATTGGCTTCCGGCAGTTCCGTTGTGGATGCCAATGTGCTGAAAACCTTGATGCTGCCCGAAAAAGAGAACCGTGCCGACCTTACCCCGCGGGAAAACGATATTCTCGAGCTTATTGCCTTAGGCTGCTCGAATCGGGAAATTGCCGAGCAATTGTTTATCAGCGAAGGCACCGTGCGCAATACCCTCTCGATCATTCTGGATAAGCTGGAGCTCCGGGACAGAACCCAATTGGCGATCTATTATTGGAGGCAGTCGTTGTTGTGATGCCTTACCCAGTCCATTTTCATAGGGCTCCTTACGTACGTTTATTCTCGGCTAACCGTGCCAAAAGAAATCTTCATATTCGGCGCGTAAGTCAACCACGAATCGCTATCAAACTTCTGGAACAGCTTGAGTTCAGCGGCATATTGGGCTTGTGCTTCCTCCACTGTTAGACCTCTCTGTACCAGCTGCTCCATTGTCATTGAAGGTTCATCGGGCTCTTGGCCGATCCCCTCTTCTCTTAGGGATTGATATAGCCGTTCTTTGCTGGCTGCATCCATACTCTGATTCAAAAAATTCACTTTATCGCTTACTCGGCATTCTACATTCCGTAATCCCAGCTGACTTAGAAGAATAGGGAGCTTCATGCCGATGTTCCCGTCTTTGCCGCTGCGGCTGGCGTCCACCTCGTACAGCTTCTGCAATATGCCTAGACGGACCACTTCGGAATGCAACAATCCATCATCGAAGCCAAAATTCGCCGCATTGGCGATCCAATGGGGCTCAAAACAAATGACCCGGCCGCCGTTCCGCACACTGTCGATCATTTTCTGAAGGATATCTCGGGGATGCTTCATATGTAATAGAAACGCGTGACAGAGCGCAATGTCATACTGACGATGCACCTGGATTTCTTCGATATCTCCTTGAATCAATTCAACGGAATATGGCAGCTTGTCAAAGATTTCCCTTGCTTCCTTGATCAAATCTTCACCTTTGTCTATACCTGTGTAGGTAGACCCATCGGGTAAAAGCGGGAGAAGCTTTAATGCTAGATACCCATAACCACAACCGTAATCCACCATGTTAATGGGCGTATTCATTTTCCAGACGTTCTTAACCAAAAACTCCAGGTAGTCGTCATTGTAATATAACCATCTGGTATTCCTCAGGTATTCGATTTTGGAATCCCAGTAATATTCGGACATCCTCTTTACGTCCTCTCTGCGTCAGGATTCTAACTCTGTTCCAGCCTTGCCTTACGGATCACTTCACGAATGAAATCAGCCTTGCCGTTCGTATAGGCTACGCGGTCGTGCTTATATTGATTTTCGAGTGCTTTTTTCAAAGCATAATATCGATCCTTTATTTCCGGATGTTTCTTTAAATACTCTCTAAATAAAATCTGGTCATTCCACTGTTGGCCCTGGTACCTGTAAATATGCAGATGATGCGTCCCTGCCCGCCATTGCCCTCTTCGAAAGAACAGCCGCTCCGGAAACTCCGGTTTAACAACATATTCGTAGCCGATCCCAGCCAGATTCTCAATGTAATACTCATCGACTTCCTCTAGACTAAGAACGCCAGCCATCATATCGATGGTCGGTTTGGACCCTAAACCCAAAACGGACGTGCTCCCGATATGTTCCATGTGAACGTCGAGGCCTTTCAGTGCCGACTCAATTTTCGCTTTTTCCCGGTTATACTCCTCTTTCCAGTCCGGGTTGTATGGTGTGACAATCACTTCTTCCATGGGACATTTCCTTTCGCTAGCAGAATTATAACAAAAATACTTGTTATATTATTTGACCTCAATCTGACATTGTTAAATGCTCTGTACCTGCTTTTATCACAGTAAAATCATTCATTTTAACGCCGCCTTTTCTTCGACTATGCCTCTGATCTAGCATTCCTCATCCGAATCATGGAAAAATTCACCGATGAAGCTGGAATTCGTTCTTTTAACGGCATCAGAGAGGGGGTGATTCTTAATTCAATGCCTTCCTGCAGGATCGACGCGACCAGATCATCCATTCGTTCTATACGGACCGGGACAACGGTTTTCGTAGCAATGTAATATCCCGCATTCGCATCAAAAAGCTCAAAATCAGTCGGATCAAAACTATACCGGTAGACGCATCCTGTTCTCACCCGCTCATACCACGCCGCTTCGATCGCAATCATCCTACGCGCGTACGACATGCCAAAGAAAGTTTCCATATCCGCTTTAGTTGTACTCTCCGCAGCTTCCACGCAAACTCTCGGACACTCTCTTGGAAAATAATAATGCGGTGCATGATGCGCATCGATGGCCCATACCTTAGCCGGTTCATTATTCTGATTGTATAGGATCCTCGGTTCAAATATTGGAATGTCCGGTTCCTCGCTAAAATGATACAACACGCTCAGATTGCCTCCCGTATATGGACTGAGCTATACTCCCAATGGCCAGCTCGAATGCCTATATATTCCGTCTCAGCTTAATTTCAAACTCCGGTTTCGTGATATATTCCATATAGACGATGGCTCGGTTAAAATCCAAATAAGCCTGGAAACGCGTACGAATGGCCGGGGCCGTAATGTATTGAAGCACTTCATCCTTATGGATCCAACGGCAGTCCGTCGTTTCTTCCGAAGTCCTCAGCTCGCCGCCCGTAGGCTTACACACATAATCCATCATCACTTTCGTTGGAACCACAGCAACTCCGCTGTGACCCGGATAGGTTGAAGTATTGGAATAGACACCGATCAGATGAGAAACGATGGTCTCGATCCCGCTCTCTTCTTTGATCTCCCTAATCAGCGCATCCATGAGATTCTCTCCGGCCTCCACCTGTCCTCCCGGAAACACCCATCCGTTACGATCCTTCACCAATAAAATTTCTCCATGTTCATTCTCAACCACGCCGCCTACGGCAACAATATGCGTTGGCATCATCATGACAACAGCCTCCGATAGATAAGATATACCACAAACTATGACAAGTCCCGTTAGAATTCGTTAGCGTATCCTAGAAAGATCGCTTCATTAATATATTCTTCTACTTCTTCACCACAGGCATGAGCTTTACCTTTATCTTCCTCCAAATGGAAAAGGCCTATTTTCCCCTGAACGGAAATCAGACCGTTGTTATCCGAAATTCATGAACAGCAGGAATAGATCGCAATCGGTAAGAAATCATGATCCGAGTGATTTGATACAATGACATTACATTCTATTATCTGTGATGAAGGAGTTGGGACGATGAAGAATAGAGTCCAAAAGATATCCCCTAACTTGTGGTTTGATCACCAAGCCGAAGAAGCAGCGCAGCATTACGTTTCGATTTTCAAAAACTCGCGGATCGAACGATTTACGCGATACGGCGCAGAACGAAACGACAGCTCTCCATTCGCCGAGGGTGCAATCATGACGGTGGAATTGCAATTAGAGGGGCAACATTTTGTTGCACTCAACGGCGGTCCGCATTTCAAATTCAACGAAGCTATTTCGTTTATTGTGCATTGCGAGTCGCAAGAAGAAATGGACTACTATTGGGAGAAACTAGCCGAAGGCGGTGACGAAAAAGCGCAAGTATGTGGTTGGCTGAAGGACAAGTTCGGCGTATCTTGGCAGATCGTCCCGGCTAACTTAAACGAAATGATAACCGATCCCGATCCGGCAAAATCGGAACGCGTCATGAAGGCTTTACTCCAGACGAAATCTAAAATCGATATGCAAACGCTACAGCGAGCCTATGAGGGATAGGGAAGGCTGCCTTCATGGCAGCCTTTTTTATGCTCGAATGTTCTATCCATTTGAGGCGGGGCATCCATGATTACATCATAGCACAAGTTCATGCGTGACCAATCCACCATCTGCAATTTGCCGAAAACCTAGTTTCTTATAAAATGCAGACGCCTTGGGATTGTCTGTTTTTAATACGAGTTTAGTATAATGGCTGCTCGCCTTACGAATTACAGCTTCAACCAGCCTTCTCCCGACTCCTTGATTCCGGAATTCCTTTAGTACATATAATCTGCGGATCCTGCCTATGCTTCCGTTCGCATACGGATCCCGATTTAACCCGCAGATGCCGATGACTCTATGGCCAACTCGACATTCAAACAAGGCTTCATTCTCATGATGAAAGGTATTGATACCGTTATGATACTCATGCACTAATCGATGGATATTCCGGAATCCTTCTTCCTGGCTTTCAGTCAAGAGCTCGGTAAGATCTACGGCACCGAGATCGGTAACTTCATGAATGATCATGTTGTTCAATCCCCCTCATCTCTGAAACTCTCTAGTCATCAACTCGTCACTTCAATCCATCTAGCAATAACGGCTTTTAACTGTTCCTTTTTTTGCTCCAAATCGTGTATATCAACGATTTTCACGATGGCCCGATCATGCGACGCCCACTCCAATAACCCCGCCGCATCCTCAGTCAGCGTTCCCTTTATATCATGGTCCTTTACCTTGGCTCCACAATGAAAAATCAAGCGAATGAAACCCTTCCCCTGCAAATTCAAGGTGATCCGGTCTTCACCCTGAACGCAAAAGCTGGGTGCATTCCATTTGATATGCTCCGTGATTCGATCATCAACACTCAGGATGAAACTTCGGACCTCCTCGATTTCTTTTTTCAAGGGATGCTCAAGTTGATTAAGATACTCCTCGACTTGTTCTTGACCCCGTAATAGTGCCATCCTTAACTCCTCCTTTTATACTGGATTAACTCATCCTGCCTTATTGGTCTATGTCTAAACTCCTGGCTTCCTTGCTGTAACGATCGGCTGATAAAAGCCCGAATCTGAAGGCATGTGCCACTGGATATCGATGAATCCCGCTTCCGCCAGCAAACTGCTTAATTCTGATCGCATCAATGCTCTATAGGATGTGCTGTTGACTTGGGTATGCCATCCTCCGTCGATCTCTCTCATTATAAATTGGTTCGTCACATAGTGATATCCACCTGCTGCCCAGTCCCAAACTTGAAAAACCATACGTTTTCCTTCATCCAAGATTCGTGGAGCCGTTGCACGCTGGCGGTTCTGAATAATAGCGTCATAGTCCCGAATGGACACGACAAGCAGACCCTCGTTACGGAGTTTGGCATACAGATTTCGGCATGCCTGTCTCAGCTCCTCATCAGACAATAAATGAGGGATCGCATTGTCAGCAGACAATACGACATCGAATTGCCCAGCGATATCTTGCTCTAGAGACCGAAAATCGGCGATTCCAAAATCAATGGGAATCCCCAGCTTCTCGGCTTCCTTTTTGGCCCGCTCCACCGACTTGGGACTCAAATCCGTAGCCGTTACGACAAAATCATGCCGTGCCAATCCCAAAGCCTGCGTCCCTATTCCGCATGATGCGTCCAGGAGATGGAACCGAGCCTCAGGGTTCTCGTCATATAACGAACGAATAAACCGATTGAAGAATTCCCCCTGCCATCTTACCGCTTCATGCCAATCCTCAAAAATCAAATGATACGTATCCGCAAGATTTTCGTAAAAATCAAAGCTGGAATCCTTCAACCGTTATCCCTCCAATGACGTGTTTTTAGTTCACTACTTCCATATGCTCCTCGTACAATTGGATAGCTTCCACATCTGGAAACCTCTCCTGCAGCTTCTGGGCGAGCGATCGAACGCCGAAAATTTCGGTAAACGTATGACTGCCAACGATGAGATTCAATCCGACAAACCTGGCATATTGAACCGTATAGAGCGTTTTTTCCCCGGTAATGTAAACATCGCAGCCATGGTCCAAGGCCTCTTTCAATTGATTCGTGCCGTTACCTGCTCCGGTTATCATGCCGATCCTTTGAATGGGTTTATTGCTATTCTGCTGATAAAATACGTGTTCGCCCAAAGCAGAGGACATGGTTTCTACAAGCTCTTCCATCGAGACAGGAGACTCCAGTTCTCCGATACCTATCGAACTATTCCCATCCATATGCCGGGATGATTGGACAATATGTTCCACCCCCACCTCACGCAGCAACGAATTGCAGGTTCCGAACTCGGCATAATCCAAGGGAAGATGGATATAGAAATGAGCGATGTCATGCTCCTGCAGCAACTCTAAACACCGCTCCTTCATCCCGTACACGAAGCTCCATGCATCATGGTGCGTGATAATCAGATCGACCTTTTTGACAGCCGCTTGTTGGACAACCTCCGGCATCAAATTGGTGGCGTAGCCTATTCGTTGATAGCGATTCGATGAAAAAAGATGATAGCCATACTCGTCGTCTTCCTCAAAATCATTCAATAACGAGCCGAAAAGCTCATGGATATAGGATTTGAATTGTATCGCATCCATCTTTTATTCCTCCCTCGGTAAGCTGGATTCACCTGGTAAACCTCAATCTAATGTGATAGATTAAATACGATTTGGGTATAACTTTTCTCGTCTGTAAGTCGTTTGTCATCGCTAAATAATTGGATTGAGCCTTCAAAATGCTTCTCTCCAGTGATGGACCGTGTCAGATGACCGTCGATTTCGATACGAACCGGCATGATCGCCTGATCCGCGTTCTTTCCTAAATGAAACTCTACAGCTTCTATGTTCTGAACAATTTCTCTGGGATGTGTATACCACTTATAAGACAAAATCAAAAAAATAGAGAAAACAACAATGGTTGGAACGATCCCTTTTTTCAAATCATACAGCACCTTCAACATTTTTTTCATTCTTCGAGTGTATGTACATTGATGCTCTCGTTAGCCAACGTACGCCCGTCCATACCTAAAGCTTGAACAGCGATATGATCGTGGAATTTCCGATTGCCAAACTCCCAGGATAACGACCACCCATCCGATCCGTCGATGTCATATCCGATAAGCTCCCTTTCCTCCCAAGTTTCGGTCCCCGTAGGCGCTACCCAGAACAGGACCGACTCTATATTTTCTGCCTCAACATGGATGGTCATCGTATTGGTATCCCTTGATACAACCCACCAATTCGAATCATATGGCAAATCTGTTGATACTTTTAATATCTTAGCCTGAAGGTCTTCAGCGTCCGCTTGTTCGTTTGTGGGTGTTGGAGCTTTAGCCGAGACGGATTCTTCGACCGGAGAGCATGCAGCCAGAAGCAGTAAAACGAGTAAAAACATATGTTTAATTCGCATGATTCCTCCCGCATATAACAACAAAACCCGCCTAAGATCATTCCAATCTGAGGTCGGGTCATGTGGTCTGGTAGATTTTATGCCAGGTTAATACCTAACCTGTTCTTCTAGATATTTCTTAAATAATTCGCCTCTTATCTCCTCGTTCGTTTCAACCATAGAACTTATCTCAACCGATGTATGCTGCAGTAGTTTACCGTTCTTATACGTACAATGATGTTCGTAGCAATTCGGATCATTCAATATCAGCTCCAGCGACTTAGGGATATTGGCTGCGATTCCGGCATTTCCTGCTGTCAGAATCCATTGCGTGGATTTCCAATCCAAAATACCCTCTTCCGTCTTCATCGGGGTCTCATAAATGTAGTCCTCAGGTACTTCTGCAAGATAAAGGTACATTCCTCCCAGATTCTTGCCTTCCGATGTCCAAGTGACAAGGCCTTTGAAGGTTAATCGGCAATCCTTATCCCGAATGTTCGTCTCCTCATACAGCTCACGTATTATGGAGTCTCTGGGCGCCTCGTTATATTCAAGCTTGCCCCCCACTCCATTCCAACATCCCATCCATGGTGCTCTATCACGGTTTAATAATAAAATCTCATCACCGCGCCGAACGAAACAAATATTGTATTTCAGCATCGATTGTTTTCTCCCATTCTGGTTACACCGCAATCCATCATATCATCGTAAATTTCTGATTTTCTCTTCGATCGGCTTCTGTCCATCTTCATCCCAGACAATGGAGATTTCAAAAGTCCCCTCTTCAAAGTAAAGGGGAAACCTTCGTTTGAACCAGGGCTGCATAGGTAAATCCATCGCTTCTTGAATCGGTACCCAAACGAGCTCCCCTTCTGGCGGATTCGCTAAGAGTTCACCTTCGTAAGAATCTGTCAAATAGTTAAATACCATGTAACGATAATTCGTCTGGGGAACCACATACTCATCTATGCCTTTATACTCCAGGTTTCTGACAATCAGCCCGGTTTCTTCATAAACCTCTCGAATTGCACCTTCCGATAGGCTCTCCGGAAACTCCACTTTTCCTCCAGGCCCAAGGTAACCGGGAAACCCGAGCTGGTCCGGACGATTAATAAGCAAAACCTTGTCGTCATTCCGAATCATACACATTGTATACATGCCATAGGTTATTTGCGGCTTTGTCATTTCATTTCTCCTTGAGCGGATCAGCAATCCGTCACTATGTAAATTGGATACAAGAACGTCAGGTAATGGATCTCAATTACTCCCTCGAATACAAAAGCGCACCGCCAGACCCCAAAATAACGAAATGTTTACCCGACGGTGAAAAACCACATTTTATGTTTCCGTCCAGCCGGTTCAAATCAATCATCGTGGCTTGCTTCAGATACTCATAATTAGGGACGAACACCTGGTCCAATATAACGGAAGCCCTTGGCCACCAAGGGTGAATGACTTCCAGCATCCAGCCATCGTTTGTTACGTGAATGCCATCCCCCGACTCAAATCCAAAAATCGAAATGTCCTGTCCGCTGAGCGGAATACAAAAACTTAAGTAGTCTCCGCTCATATGGTTTTCCGTTAGGTCAGAGTCCCGGTCTCTGTGAATGACGGTTCCGGTTATGGCCTGCGTCATGCTGTAACCGGAGCTGCTGATCAGAACCAGATTCTCATCGGCATCCCAACCGCAAGCAATGCATCCGGAAGCCGGAATGATGACCTCAGCCGTCCAGGGGTGAGGCGGTTTTGTAGGTTCTTTCGCTTGGGCAAAGTGCAGCAAGTCGATCTCAAACGTTGTTCTGATTTCTTTTTTTGATTGATTAAAAGGGTTCATATCATACACCTGCCGTTTGATAGGTTATCGCTTGGATTCATCATTCTTCATTTCATGTATTCTCATATTAAGCTCATCCAGAGAACGCTGCATGCGCTCCATTCTTCTCAGGGCAGAATATTGATTGCTGATAATCCCGGCCAAGCCGATAATCAAGATAATCACAATGAAACTGATCATAGATAGCGTCCATCCTTTCCATTTTATGATTGTCCCTGTTATCGGGTAACATCGATGTATTCACCCAGTCTTCGAAGCTGCTGAACAACAAGGTCTTCGGCCAATCATCCGACTCTTCATGCTTCCAGGTTAAATGCACCTGCGCATACGTACCCGGTTGTTCTATTAGAGAAAACAAAAAATCATCCCGATCGCATCTTCTTGCTAGTGTCTTCACTTGTACTCCGAACAATATATGCTCGCTCGAAACTTCCTTATATAACTCATCCGCGAATCGATCCGAAGTCTCGTCTTCCCAGGGCTCTAAGTAGGTGAAGTCTTCCGGTATCGCCGTCACTATAACACCTCCGCTGCTTATCTTTTCTTATACTCAACGGTCGGCCGACCCGATTCATGATCAATGGAAAGATAGCGATTCATGATCCCATCCTCCTTGGGCGATGCTCCAGTTTCCCTATCCCTCAATCTCCCTGTATATGCTGAGCGCTTTCTCCATCTTCTGAGTATACTCCGCGGATTGACTTGAATTTAGCAGCTTAACATCCTGACTCCCGTTGGAGCTGAGCAAATCTTGGTCGCTTAATACTTGGATGAGTCTGTTCACGGTACCTTCGCTGCCATCGATAATTCGGATATGATCCGGCAGCAGATCCGACAAAATCCTTTTGTAAAAAGGATAGTGCGTACAGCCCAAAACGATCGTTCCATACTCATTCAGATCAAAGGCTTCAAACTTCTTCGTGAAGTAAGCGTTCATGATCTCGGGGTCGAAATTCAAAGCCTCACAGTGCTCGACCAGCTCCGGTAAAGGCAGGGAATCCACGATATGCATGCTATCGACTCGCCGGACCAGATCCTTATACTTCGACTCCTTTAGGGTCAGCGGCGTGGCAAGCACCAGGATGCGCTTCCCGCTGGCGCGGTTAATTTCAACAGCCGGTTTTACGGCAGGCTCCATCCCGATAACCGGGATCGGATAAGCCTTCCTTAAATCGGAGATCGCCATGCTTGTAGCCGTGTTGCACGCAACGACGATGGCTTTAACCTCTTCCTGCATGATGATTCCCATCGCTTGATGTATGTAAGCTTTCACGTCTTCCTTAGCTTTGGTACCATAGGGCACATGGAGAGTGTCCGCCAAAAATAAAAAATCTTCATGGGGCAGCTTTTTCATAGCCGCCGTTAACACGGTTAAACCGCCTAAACCTGAATCAAAAAAAGCTATTCTCATTGTTTTTCACCTGTCGTTATATGTTGGTCTGTCCGTATCATTGCAATCGATGTCCTTATACATTATACTCCACTAGCCGTAAACGCGCAGAGCCATCTGAACGAATGGGTAATCAAGCGTTTCAAAATAAACAGACCCGGCCAAGTAAGAATCTCGGGAGGCCGGGTCTGATGTGTTGTTCTTTTGCATATGGAAGAAGGATTAACTTCCTTCATGATCATGAAAAAAACGCAATCCATTTACTCAAAGCATTTCAGCAAAGCCAAAGCCTCTTCATGATCGGGCTCCAGAACGAGCGCCTCGCGCGTATATTCCATAGCCTCCTCGTCCAGGCCAAGCTCGTAACAACAGATCGCCAAACAGTATAAAACCGTTGGCACCGGCTCGTCTTCATCCGTGTCCACGGATTCCTTCAGGAAGAACTTGGCCTCCTCGTACATATCCATCTCAAACAGCACGAGTCCCGCATCCAGAGCCAGATCATAACGCTGCTCCATCACATAATACGATGACCACATCTTGAATATGCCTGCACGGATATCCAGCATTTCTTCGTCATTGGCCTCCGGCAGCAGATTCGAGATGCGCTTCGCGCTCTGAATGAAGAACTCAGCGTCATACCCGCCCAATCGCCAGAAGGACAAAATTTGCTGCAAGCCCATGCTTTCAATATTCCGGTCGACCCATTCCTTCATACTGAAGAATTCATCCGGTCCGAAGCGTTCGATGAATTGACGGTAAGCGAGCCGGGTATTGGCATAACTTGCCGGTGCTTCCAGCATGAGAATGCAGCCGACGTTAATATTCTTATAATGCTGCGCAGGGAACATGGCCACTGCGCCTCTCTGTTCGAACACATGCTGCAGCGCGTGATAATTAGCCGTCAGCGAAAAGCTGCCATGGTAAATTAATTGCGGCGGTTCGGCGAATTTCCAATTATCGATGCGATGATCTCCTTTATCCGCCGTGAGGAGCATGAAACCTGAGGTAGATAACCGATTTAGGCGTTCCAAACAGGTTAAGCCCACCTCCGGAAACAGGATATGCGAATCCTCCAGCTCTTGCTGGTAATGAGCAATCACATCGCGATAAGGGTAAGTATCTTCTTCGTATCTTGGTGCCCGGCGGTGCTCGTAAGCCAGCTTCATTCGTTCCAGCGCTTCAGCGGGCTTGAGCTTATGGTGCTGCTCCGGAAATTCGATGACCACATCACTCTCATAAATCTTGCCTTCCCCGACGTAGATCAATTCTTGCGGAATGCCGTCAAAAAAATAATTGGCGACGATCAGCAGCGGCTGCTTCAAGTCTCCGGGACGAATCGTGGTCTTCGACACTACCAAGTTCAATTCCGTATCATGCACGGCATCGAACCTCCCGAAATCCAGCAGTCCCTGCTCAATATACGATTGCATGGCAGGATGCTGTTGCCATGCCGTCACATTTTTCATCGGCAAATCCGTCATGACATAGCGGAAAGGAGGCAGCGCTATCCCCGTATCATCTCTCAGCTCGCACAGCTTGTGCAGCACATGGTAGCCGAGGCGCCCGGCTCCGGCGCCCAATTCCAGAATCGTCACGGGTTCGATGATATCGCCCCGATCCGCGCGATCTCGAAGGAATCCGAATATCATTTCGGCGTAAGCCGTAGCAATCATGGGGTTGCTCGTAATATACTGCGGGACCTGGTCATTATTCCACGCCTTCATCCCCAGTTCTTCATAATATGTCCGCTGTAGTTCCCAGATGGGTGCTTCACTGAAACGGAAGCGTTGTTGATTATTATCCGTCATTTCTATTTAACCCTGCTCTCTATGTATCGTATAAGTACAATCTGAAACCTCGAATGCTTTTACACGGTTAGACCAAAGACCAATCCATGTCTATAGAATGGTACCATATAACTTGGTTCTTCCCAAACCTTCGAAGTCAGGAAATCCCGCGGACTCTCTTCGCTTGATAACCGTTTGACAAACCAACGGGCAATAGGCACCTTTCCTTCCTCTCCCTAATATAGTGTAGGAGAACAGAAGGGCGGGATGTACATGGTTGCGAGCACGGAGCAAGAACAATGGGCCATTTTCCTGGCGGCGATCTGCGGACAAACCTATACACAATTCACCAACACGGACGGCTCATTTGTCCTTCCGCTAAACTTTTCGCTGTTCGACACCATTGAAGCGAATTCCTTAATCCGCGTGTCGGAACGCTTCGGGTTTATCCTTGAATCGCCGGAGGAGATTATCATCGCCTTTCGGGGTACCATGTCTTCCACGGATTGGATCACGGATGCCATAGCCTCCCAAAAGAACTTCAAATACATCAAAGATCCCGCCCTCACGCACCGCGGCTTCACCAGCATCTACGCTTCCGCCCGCGGGCAGATCATGTCGGCGCTTAAAAGATTGCCTGTCGATAAGACCTTGTTCATTACAGGCCACAGTCTCGGAGGGGCACTTGCCACCTTGTGCGCCGTGGATGTTGCTGCGAACACGGCGCACCAATCCCCCCATGTTTTCACTTATGGATCACCGCGCGTAGGGGATCCCGATTTTGCCAAGGCCTTTGCCAAATATGTTCGAAGCAGCTTTCGTATAGCCAACCTGTTCGATGTCGTCACTCATGCACCGCCCAGTATCTACAAACTGCCGAAACGGGAAAAGAAATACTATTACAGTCACGTCCATACTCACTGGCCATTGACCTTCCAGAATGGGTCGGTTAGCGGCAATCATGTAATCAGCAGCTATTATGCGGAGCTTGCCAAGCTCCAGCCGCCATTTGCCGAGCTTTTAAATTCGACGAATCCCGGGTTCTGTCCCGTCACAGAATTACCAATAGAGAAGGTGTAAGCCTATTTGGAGGGGTCATAAAAGAAAGCGGATTTCCCTGAAGAGGAAATCCGCTCTTTTATTGCTTAACCGAGAATCGATTACACGCGAGTACCTGTTAGCATCGGGAACAATACCTTCATTTCAGCGTCATTCGGTCTTCGGCCATAATCCGCAATTTCGAAAGGCTCGGCATATTGTACGCCGGCTGCATACTCTTGACCATACAGCTTGGCAAGCGTAGGCAGCATTTCGTCCGACACGCGCAGAAACCGATTCCAAAACTTCAGAATAAAATCCCGCTTCTCTTCCCACGTATCCGGTACGTCATGCAAGAAACCACCCTGCCATGGGGCAAACTCGTAAAACTGGGAAGCATGGGCATCGCAGGCAAGCAATTTCTTCTCGATGACGTCTCCGGCATCGATGACAATATCCGGTTGATATGACGCCCGTGCCGCATAATCCGGCATCAGCAGGTATATCGGGGATTTTTTTAATGACGGTACTTCGGGCACGGCATTAGGTACATTCGCCACAAAATCTGCGGCATCCCGCACGACCTTCCCGGCATTTCGGTTATCCACATGGCCGGGACCCTCCGGATGGAACGTGATGACGATATCCGCCTCCCAGCCGCGGATTTGACGGATCACTTCCTTGCGTACTTCCGGTGTCGGCATCAATTCGCCATCGGGTATGGGCAGAACGACATATTCCAGAACCCCAAGATGCCGGGCAGCCTCATGGGCTTCCCGTATACGACGGTCGACCAGGTCCTGCCCGCTCATTTCATGATGACCGCAGCATCCATCGGTTAACGTAACGAACTTCACCCGATGGCCCATCTCTGCGTAGGCTGCGGAGATCGCTCCTGCATAGATTTCGGGTTCATCTGGATGCGCTGCAATGACAATCACATTGAGAATAGTGGACATCTGTTGCCTCCTCCTTATAGTTTCTTCAATAAACGATCGATGTATCGATTACTTCAAACGTTTCATTAATGGATGATCTTCTTTCAGCTCCAGCAAATCCCACAGGTTCCCGTACAAATCCTTGAATACCGCTACCATGCCGTAATCCTGCTCTTTCGGCTCTCTTACAAACTCGATTCCCCGCGACACCATTTCGCGATAATCTCTCCAGAAGTCATCGGTATTCAGGAATAGAAACACTCGGCCGCCCGATTGGTTGCCTATAAACGGCTCTTGTTCCGGCTTGGATGCTTTGGCAAGCAATATCGTCGTGCCAACCGACCCGGGAGGAGCAACAACCACCCAGCGTTTGTCTTGTTCGGGCTGATATGTATCTTCGATCAAAGTAAAATTCAGCTTCTCGGTATAAAATGCAATGGCCTCGTCATAGTCCTTCACGACTAACGCGATATGAACAATGGATTGTATCATGTCCTTCCAGCTCCTTAAGGTTGAGTATGCAGCTAGTCTTCAATATTTGTTTCTACTAATCCTGTTGTAACGACATCCTTATACAATAACAACGGTTCCGCTAAAAAAGTATGATAAGATTTAATTGGGATATGAGATGAGAGAACTTTCCCGTGACGCATACATCTCATTATCTACGTTTCATCAGATTTTTCTAGAGCTTTGATACATAATTTATTTTATGGTATTATAAATGTAATTAAGACCAAGTGCAGCAACACTTGGTCAGTACAATTGGCTTGGATGGTCTATTCCCTTCTAAGTCATTAGGAATGAAAAACCCACCTTCGGCGCGTAACCTTTGGGTGGGTTTTTATTTTTTCTTGTTGTTATTGTTAATGTATGTTAAAAGAGCAAGAATGAACGATCCAAATAGAAACATAATCGTTAATGCATCCTTTACCTCCACGGCTTCACTCCTTTCGAAGGGAAACCATGCCCACCCAAGATTCAATTGTAGTTATATTTTACCTCTTATCACATCTACGTACAAGCGTTCCTATTTTAACATTTCTAAATAAACCACCACAGTTTGTTATTATTTCGTACAGAATGTTTGAACATATTTCTTTGAATCTTCTCTTACTACTTCAGTATAATTGTCTTTTGTATATTGTTTTACTACCTTTCTCCAAAACGATATTGCAGGCGTGTTAACTTGCATCTGGGCAATCTTCCAATTTGCTTTATACATATTAAGTGCTTTGATTGCTGCTTGATGCCCAATTCCTCTTCTTCTAAATTTCTTAATAATCATAAAATCATAAATAACATGTGTCGGATCGGGGTCCGTATCCATATTTTCATGTAGGATGACTGTAAAACCAACTAATATTCCCGAGACTTCTATAAAAAAGGGATGCCACCTTCGATCTCCCTCCCAAAACAGATTAATATCCAAATCATACTTTCCATCTTTATTTAAATCTTGATTCGTATACTCACTAAAATCGTAATAATACAATTGATACAAATTAAACAGGATATCTTTTTTTCCTAGATCAACGGGTACCAAGTTTATATGCATAATGTTCTCCCTATAGCATTAATCATTCTCCACCTTTGAAATATCTACATAATCCCTTCTAATTCCGTTAGCTTCTTTATGATGTGATCAGGTTGTATATGATCCGGCAAATCAAGAAAAATCGCATTGGTAGTCATTGCCGTCCCCCCCAAACTCTAACTTGCCTAAAGACGACAAGTTTATGAGCGATTATTTTCACCATTTGAATTGAAATTTCAATGTCAATAGTTCATCATAGCGAGCCCTTCAACTCTCTCAGCCGCAATAAAATTTCCGCAACATGTCCTTTCATGCATACGTTGAGGAATAACCCTTCATTGAATCGGTCACCGCGAACATAACTGGTCATCAATTTTCTAAGGGTTACCAGATCGGCGCTGCGAATGCTGCTCCCCGCAGGGTTATCTAAATCTCGATAAACCTCGTTCTCCGCTAACCATTCGCTCCAGTTAAATACCATGAGGAAGCCGACATCATCCAACGCTTTACGAAAACTTCCGATTTCCTTGCTTTCACATCGATATCCATTAACGTCATGGTAAAAAACGGACCCGGGGTTTTGGAAATATTCGAGGTATGGGAGCAACCGCTCCACATCCGAAGCAGTTAAGTCTGAGTCATACGGCATACCATCACCTCATTGATTTGGATTCGTCACCGCGCAAGGTACCCAAGGAACCTCATATAAATAAACGCCCTGAAGCCTGTTACCGCCCCCTTGAAGCCTTCCTAGCCTCGTATGTAATCATCTGACCCGCCTGAACAGGTTGATTCATCCAGCGATAGTCAGCCGACTTCGTAATCTCTTCGTATCCTTGCTTCTCCAGCATGAGTTCAAACTCATGCATCCCATACCAGCTTAGAGGAAACCGTTGCAGCTCGGTCTGAACCAGATGGCCTTCCTTCCATTTTTCATATTTCAGGATCGACACGATGCGCTGGTCAAGCAGATTGCATTCCGTACGTCTTTCCTCCAGAACGATGACTTCATTATCGGAAGTTTCCCAGCTTCTAGTCGAGGTGTGATTCGCGTCTAAATCCGTAGGAATATACAAATCCACGATCAACCTGCCCCCAGGCGTCAAATGGGAAGCAAAGTGTTTCAGAGCCGATTCAGCCTGCTCGCGTCCCTCCACTAACTGAAAGGATCCTGCTGGAATGATAATGGCGTCATAGGCATCCGCCAACGAAAAGTTATGCATCTCGTCTTCAAACAGCTTAGCCTCAAGGCTCAATTCCGCTAATCTTCTTTTGCAGGAATCCAGCATCGCAGCCGAATTATCCACGCCTTCGATGTTGATGCCTGCTTGGAGCAGCGGGATTAATACCCGGCCCGATCCACATCCAACTTCCAGCACCTTGCCCTTAACGTCTTTCAGGCGCTCCGCATAATATTCCACGTCGCCAAACGAGAAACCTAACGGTTTGCTCAGATCATACACTTCCGTACACAGCGCTCCATACGAACTATACATTGGAATGACCTCACTTTATCAAAAGTATTTTATTTCCCATCAACCTAGCAAATAGGATATATCTCTTACACTTCCCGCTTCTCATCCGGCCGATAGAGGATTCTTTGGTAGTCCCAATCTTTAGAATCCATATCACCCAAGTATATCCGCTCATGCTCGGGCACCCGTTCATACTTCTCTCTTAAATGTTCCCTGTAAAACTCGGTGGGATTTTCTAGATATAAATAATAAGCGTCCCTGCATTCTTCATGCGCGGATTTCTCCCCGTTCAATTTCCTGTGAATGTCGATAAGCTCCTTGAACTTCTCCTCCGTGTCCGCCGCATACAACGGTTCGGACAGCGTAACCTCGCCAAGTCCCGCTATGCTAAGAGGCAGCGCGCCATCGAATGTCGTGAATAGCGTCCCGTCCTGAAACCATTCGTTTAGCTCATTAAGATGGCAACGGACGTCCAGGGGGAGGTCGTGGACCAAGACTTGACCGTCCTGATACACATTCAAATAAACCAAATAATTCGCACCCTCATATTTCATAAACATGTGGAAACCGTCGCCCTCCACCGTTTGATAGAACATTTCATCCTTCACATAAAAATCGATGGGACGAGGGGAGTGGGCCACTCTTCTGGTCTCCCATTGCTTCTGCTCACGCTCTGAAACTTCATAGATATTCACGAATTCCGGATTCATCACACGAATGGTCTGCTTGATATGTTCATAATAGCTCTCTGGATGGAATCTCCAGTTCGCTTCCTGGACCTGGAACGCACCCAGTCCATGGATCGACAGATTTTCGCCAAGCGGAACGACAGGCGTCAGCCAGTTCGAATCGATCTTGTTTTTTAGCCCTGCGAGGTCAACCAGCTCCCAGCAATTGATCATGCCGTCTTCATAGATATCTACGCCAATATAAAAGTACTGACCTCCGTTACGGATTATTCCCGGTATGGAAGTACCTTCAACGATTTTGGTTCTCCGAATCTTTTTCATATGAATCACCTTCTGATTATAGGTAGTATATGGCTTCGTGTTTTGGTTTTCCTCGAATGTGTCAGCGCTTCACCCGCGTCGCTCTATGGATCCTATGAATTTCTATTTCTATAACTATGAGGGCATTCCTTACATCATATAAGAGAGCCGCAGGAAGCTCTATACCAACGATATTTATAAATATTCTCTACCAAAAACGAATCCCGATCATCCTTCTTGTTAACCTGGCATTCTTATTCTATTTTACATCCTCATTTCCGTTTGGTAAAAATAGCAAAAGGACTCCCCGGCTCATGAGATCATGACAGCAGGAAGTCCCCTATGTGTGGTTTCGTTTAAGCTACACTCTTAAAAAAGCAATATAATCCGTTATGATTCCTTTGTGTCCCAAATGCCGAAGCATGGTCGTGATATTGCCTCTATGGTAGGTTCCATGATTTACGACCTGCTGGAGAATCTCCGAAATCGAATTCTGAAATGCCTCACCCGCAGTGTTGTGATAAGTCACAACCTTCCCCATATCGCCAATCGACGCTAAACATTCATGGTGCTCGGTTTGGAGCTGGCTCATGTATTGATAAGCTGCTTCCATATTCGCGAACGGTCTCGCGGCAAGCGACGGAGGACTTTCCTCCTTGATCCGGGCAAACCAAACTTCCTCCGCAGCTGCAAGGTGACCGAAGACTTCCGCGATGGAGTTGAAGCCCAGACTCACTTCCTGGAGAAACACGCCTTCCGGCAAGGATTGCAAATGGTTCCATACTCTTTCGTTCGCCCACATGTGATAATCGTACAATTGAAGATACGCTTCGTTCATTCTGCTCTCTCCTCTCTTGTTCGCTTTATCGGTAAGTCTAGTCTACGATGCTAGCACCTAACACCTACCACCTGACTAGAAAATTATACCATATATAACGAAAAAGCAGGCACGGGGATCAAACAAAATATAAAGCATATTCGGGACTACTCTTTCACGCTGCCCAGCACGATGCCTTTTACGAAGAAACGCTGGAGGAAGGGATACAGCAGCAGAATCGGCAGGGAGCCGATGAATATTTGCGCAGCTTTAAACGTTCGGTTGGACACTTCGGAAAGGGCCGCGGCATCGTCTGCATTGATCGACGTCAGGTTGGTCTGTACGATAACAGTCTGTAAATAACTCGACAACGGGTATTTTTCCGGCGAATTCATGAGTAACAGTCCGTCAAACCATTCGTTCCATTGGCCGACGATCGTAAACAGCGTAACGGTGGCCATGGCCGGCAGCGACAGCGGCGCGTATATTTTCCACAGGCTGGTGATGTAGCTCCCGCCGTCAATGAAGCAGGATTCCTCCAGCTCTTTGGGCAGGCCGCGAAAAAAATTGAGCAGCAAAATCACGTTGAACACTGCTACCGCACCCGGGATGACCAATGCCCAAATCGTATCGATCAGCCCTGTATCCCTTATCGTCATATACCTTGGTATCAACCCTCCGGAGAACAGGGTCGTGAACACGAAGAACCAGGCATACTGCGTGCGAAATTTAAAATCCCGCGGTTCCTTCGACAGTGGATAAGCAATGAGCAGGGTCAGCAGCATGCTGATCCCGGTCCCGAGAACGACGCGCTGCACGGTGACCCACATCGCTACCATAAATTGCGGCTTGTTCAATACGTACTGATAGGAGCTGAGCGTAAAATCGACGGGCCACAGCTTCACGATCCCTGCCGTCGCCGCGCCTTTGGAGCTGAGAGAAACCGCCAGAATATGAACGATGGGAAGAAAGCAGAGCAGCCCCAGACCGATCAGAAAAGCGTAGTTGAAGCCAAGAAAAAATTTGCGGCTGAGTGACGGTTTATGCATACGGGACACCTTCCTTCCTAAAATATTCTGTAATTGGCGAACTTGGATGCCAGGGCGTAGGACGTCACGATAAAGACGAACGAGATCAAGGATTTGAACAGGCCGATCGCCGTGGCCACTCCATACTGGGCACCCTGCATGCCGATCCGGTAAATAAACGTATCCAGAATGTCCCCGCTCTCATACACCTGCGGGCTGTACAAGTTGAACACCTGGTCAAAACCGGCATTCAGCACATTCCCGAGCGAGAGGGTCGCCAGCAAAATGATGATCGGCATCATGCCGGGAAGCGTGATGTGCCAGGTCTGTTTCCAGCGGTTTGCGCCATCGACCGTAGCCGCCTCATACAGGGAAGGATTGATGGAGGTTAATGCAGCCAAATAGACGATGGTGCTAAAGCCGAATTCCTTCCAGATGTCCGTTATGACGAGGGTATAAGGAAACCATTGGTTGCTGCCCAGGAAAAAAATCGGCTCGATGCCAAACCAGCCCAAAATTTGGTTCGCGATCCCGTTCGTCGGCGACAAAATATCGATAAAGATTCCGCCGAGGATGACCCACGATAAAAAATGCGGCAAATAGACGAGCGTCTGCACGCCGCGTTTGATCAGCTCGTTCCTCAGCTCATTCAGCAGCAGCGAAACCAGGATCGGCACGACCAATCCCCCGATGATTTTCATGAAGGCGATAAACACCGTATTCCAAATGATTTGGCCGGTTTCCGGCAGATCGAACACATAACGGAAATTGTCCAGCCCGATCCAATCCGAGCCGAAAAGGCCTTTGAACGGAACGAATTTCTGAAAGGCCATGGCAATGCCGATCATCGGCCAATAGCTGTAGATCAGCACGATGACGATGCCGGGCAAGATCATCAGATGAAGCGGCCACTGCCGCCGAAACTTTTTGCTTAACATGGCGATCCTCCTGTCTGTCAATGTATATCCCATTCGCCTTCAGCAGGTGGTGAAAAGAGAACAGGGGCGGGTGTCAGAAACCTCCCTCCCCTGTTCCCGTTAGCCGAACTCCTTATCTGGCGGCCTTCCATGCATTAACTTCTTCGGTAATCTTGTCGCCGCCGAGCTTCTTCCAATTGGCCACGAACTCATCAAAGGCGTCGATGCTTGCCTCGCCCAAAATGATTTTGATGAACGTTTCCTGCTCCAGCCGGTCGAGCGTCGCTTTTTTGTCGGCCATGGTCTCGGTCGGCGCGCCTACATAACCGTTCGAGATGACTTTGCCCGCATCGTTCAAATCGCGAAGCTGTTTCATGGAGCCTTCCGGACCGTTGGCGGCATAGCCGGACCAGCCCATCGGATTGTTGCCTGCGAGATATTCCTGGAACTCCTTGAACATGATCTTCGTTTCGGCGCTGGTGATGTCCGCGTCGCTTTCGGATTCCAGCGCCTTGGCCAGCTCCTCCTGCCGGATCAGGTCTTTGTTCGGATTGACGACCTCAACCAGCGAATATTTGTTGACCCCTATGGATACGCCGTCTTCAATGATTTGGCCGTACTTGTCGAATTCCGCATTGTCGCTGTACAGCTTCTCATAGTACTGGTTAGCCAGCTTGACGATGACCTCGGGATGCTCGTACCCCTTTTTGACCACGTAATATTGAGAGACGGCAAAAGGCATCTGCACCGTCGCCGGACCGCCCTCCAAAGACGGGATCGGGTAGGACTTCCATTTCACCGATTCATCCTCTTTCACCATGTCCCAGAAAGGCCATGCCGGATACCAGCTTGGTCCGATCAGCATGCCGATTTTGTGGGTGGTCACGGATTCAAAGACCTTGACGGTATCCTTCACGCCGAATTCCGGGTCAATCAGCTTGTTCTTGAACATGTCCTGCAGCTTGGCCAGCGCTTCCTTCATCTCCGGCTGAATGCTGCCGAACTGCAATTGCCCCTCAGCGTCTTCGATCCAAATTTGCGGGAAACCGCCGAAGCCGTTAAAGAAACCTACCGAAGAGCTGTTCAATCCGATATCCTTGGTCAGCGCAAGTCCGTAGGTATCCGCCTTGCCGTTACCGTCCGGATCCTGCTTGGCAAACGCCTCCGCAATGGCTACAAGGTCATCCATCGTGTTCGGTTCAGGCAGATTCAGCTTCTCCATCCAATCCTCCCGGACCCACAGCAGCGGAGCCGAGCCGCCGATGACCGGCTGAGTGGACGGGATCGCCAACAGCTTGCCGTCAAACGTCGCGGAAGGGAGCGCGTTTTTCTCGATCTCCATGACCTTCTTCAGGTCATCGCTGGCGTAATTCTCGAAAGCGGGCGCCAAGTCCGCCAATTGCCCGGCGTCCGCAAGCTGGCGCAGCTGCTCCGGCGTCACCTGCATGATATCCGGGAGGTCATTGGAAGCAATCGCGATATTCATTTTGGATTCATACTGCTCCTGACCCGTCACCACCCATTTATAGTTGAGGTTGATGCCCATTTCCTTATAAAGGTCGGTCCACACGTTGTTCTTAATATCCTGTCCGGACGGGAACTTCACTTCTTCTCCCACAAACCGGACGGCATCCAGCTGAATGGGGGGATCATACTTGCCGAACGGATCGCCCGGCTCCAAGGCCGAGGCTTCGCTATCGGTGGATGAACCCGCCGCGCTGCCTCCGCCTTCTTCCCCTTTGCTGCAAGCGCTTAAAATAAACACGAAAGCCAGCATACTGATACACAATACGGACAAGATCTTATTTCTCTTCATGTTTGCGACCTCCTTGAATTCGATGTTTGTTTAGAGTATAAGGGAACAAAAAAAGAGCTATCTACTCCAAGCTCTTTACTTTGATATCTTCTCTTTACATGTTGTGCAGTTCTCTGTATTCCTGCGGCGTCAAATGGGTCGTTTTTTTGAAAAAGCGGTAAAAATACGGCGGAGAACTGAAACCCACCGCAGCGGCGATGACATGGATTTTGTCCGTCGTCTCCTTCAGCAGCTGCTTCGCTTTGGCCAGCCGTGCCGCATTAATCGACTCGGACAGGCCCTCGCCGGTCACTTGTTTGTACAATCTGGACAAATACGAAGGGTTGTGTCCCACGGCCTCCCCGATTTGCGTCAAGGACAGGTCGCCGCTTAAGTGATCCTCGATATACCGTTGAACTTTGGCAATCACCTCATGCTGCTGATCCTGCTTCCCCTGCTCTTTCCGGTTGAAGATGATGTCCGCCAGCCTTTCGAAATATTCGGCCGCCTCCGTCCACGAATCATGCTCCTCCAAATGAGTCAATGTGATATAATCCACCGCCCCTTCCCCTTCCACGTTCCGGCAGAGAGCTTCCATATCCACCAGGGACGGCATCATCACGGACACCAGGCCGTAATATACCTCCATTTTCAGCAAATAATCAACCTCCGGCGGGAAGGAAGAGGTATCGGTCACCTCATGGAGCAGCTGCATGAATTCCTCCCGGTCCCCATTGTCTAGACAGCCGCGCAGCAGCTCCATCCGCTTCAGATGCGAGCGAGAGCGCCCCAGAAAATGCCCCATACGATCCGGGCGGTTGCGCTCACCGGCTTCGGTCAACAAAGATTCGTGGCCGATCCCGAGGCCGCTGTCCAGCAGCTGCTTCAGTCCTTCGAATTTGTCCGGCAGCCGTTCCCAATCGACCCACTCGCCAGCCATGGCAAACGAAGTCTTCAATTTCAGAAGCGTTTTGCAAACGTCCTGAATTTGTTCCAGCATCCCGTGGACAAAACGCTGGACCCGTTCCGCCGCCGGACCTCGAACCTCCTCCGGATGCTCCTCCCCCTCCTCTTTGTGCTGCAAAATCCAGATCATCTTGGCCCTGCCGAACTCCACGGCCATGCCGTCGGTCATCGGTCCGAGCAGCTCGCCGATGATATTCTGGACCGCGTACAGCATCAGCGATTGGGCCGATGGACTTTCTTGCCTTTGCCAGCCGTCCAGCCTGCATAACAGCAGCAGGCAAGGCTTGCCGGGATCCAGCTTCATCTCCAGCTCCGCAAAGCGCTGCTCCAGTTCCTCCCGCCGAATAGGACCAGGTGCTTTTTGCATCAGCTCCAGAACGTACTGCTGCTGTAAAAACGGCAGCGCCATGCGCATATTGTCCCTCGCTTTGGCAAGCAGAATGTCCGCTTCTATCTCCTGGTCAAGCAGCTCTACGGTCTTCTCGATCGCGCTCAGCACGGCATCGTTTCCCTCGGCCTTGAGAACATAATCCACGCTTCCTTGCCGGGTGGCCTCCTGGATATAAGAAAAGTCGTCGTATCCGGTCAAAAAAATCACTTTGCAATGGGGCCACTGCCTGGATATTTCCTTTTGCAGGGCAAGGCCGTTTAACCCCGGCATTTTGATATCCGACAAAACGATGTCCATTTTCGCCCGTTTAAGCCAGCCCAAGGCTTCCGAAGAGGAATAAGCCTTATACACCTCCAGCTCGAGAAATTCCGCGCCAAGGCATAATTCCGCAAGCCCGTTCACGATAAAAGGTTCGTCATCCACGATCAGTATTCTGTACCTGCTCTTCATCCATCTCGCTCCTTTCTTGCTTTGGCAGTGTCATATCGATTCTCAAACCGCCCAACCGGCTTCTCGAAAAGGTCAATCCGCCAGCAGGCCCGAATTTTAATCGAAGGCGTCGGTGCACGTTGGATAAACCGGTGATCTCTCCTTTCACGTCCGAATTCGCGGTCATGGATTGCAGGTTCCGCAGCTTTTCGTCCGTCAACGTCTCCCCGTTATCCTCCACGATGATATGCAGGACATGCCGCTCAGCGGCCATGGCAACCCGGATTTGCCCGTCCGCCTCCTTCTCCTCAAGTCCGTGCTCGTATGCATTTTCGATTAAAGGCTGCAGGATGAGCAGCGGAACGTCCTGTCGCTCCCAATCACCGGGGATGTCATCCCAATAAGCCGATATCCGGTTATGGAAACGGATGGACTGAATGTCCACGTAAGCCTTGGCATGCCCCACTTCCGCCTTCAACGAAACTTCGTCGGCAGCGTTGCGGGTGATGAACCTGAAATATTCCCCCAAATGCCTCGTAAAACGAACGATATTTTCGTAATCCTGCATCTCTCCCATCTGATGAAGCGTAAAGAAGCTGTTATATAAAAAATGGGGGTTGATCTGGGATTGGAGCTGCTTCAGCTCGGAGCGCTGCGAGCGGATTTTCTGCTCAAACACTTCGTGGATCAGTACCTGCAGGCGCTTCACCATATGGTTAAACTGCTCGTACAGATAGTGGAACTCGTCATGATGCTTATGGCGCAGCTCCACCCGGGGACTGTCGAAATCGATGTTGCGGAATGCCCTCACCATCCGCTGAAGCGGCTGATGAATTCGGCTGTAGATCCAGCCCGAGAACAGAATAACCACCAGCAGGGAGAAGCCCGACAGCCCGAAAAAGATCATGCGGTATTTCCCGAGCGGACCCAGAAATTCGGCTTCGGGGACGTACACCACCAGGTCGGCATTCAAAAAGGCGGAGCGCTCCACGCTAACCCAATAGTTGGCCCCATCCGCCTTTACCTTCGTGTTGTAGGGAAGCTTTGAAAACTCGGTACTTGTTAGCGCTTCCAAGTCGATGCGTTCGGCCAACCGGGGACCGATGCCGCCTCCGTCCTCCTGAGTCAGGACCCAGCTGTTGTCGACGCCGATGAGAACGGCGCCCCCGTCGCCCGTTGCCAGCTGCAGGAGCGCCGTTTGCATTTTCGGAACCGACAGCTCCGCCGCAATCGCAAAATTAGGCGGATTGCCGTTTCGCAATCGTTCCGGGTATACCATACCCAGCAGAAGCTTGTTCTTCCATTCGAAAATGACCCGATCGGGATGCTCCTCAAGCGCCTTCATCTGCTCTGGCGGCATGGCTCCTTCGTACGACACCTGCTCAATCGTTTTCTCAATCAACGGAATATAAGTTTTGGCCTCCTGAACGTATTGATTGGAGCTTTGCAGCAGCCGCATTTTGCCCTGGAGGCGGTTGATCGCCTGAAAATATTCGGAACGGCTCATGGCGGGCGCGATGGTGCTTAGCTTTTGCAGGTCGGAGTCCTGCGACAAATCGTTCATCAGCAGCACCGTCGATCGCAGCTCCTGTTCCAGCGTACGCATGAAAAAATTAGTCCTCGCATTCAAAGATTGGGTAATTTCCTGCTCAACGCTCGCAAGCCCGGACTCGTTCATATACAGGGCAGCGGCGTAAACCGGCATAATGGCCAACAAAAAGCCGGCCACGATTTTGGGATAAATCGATTTGAACCACAGCAGCTTCATCGCTTGCCTCCACTTCGTTACCATGATCGCTTCGCCTAACCGATGAACAGAATAAAAACGGACCTTAACGTTTACACGATTGTTCACGACCGGTTAGCCCGGCTAAAGCAAGGACGTCCGACAACTTCGGGATATCCGCTTTCGCCGGGTTGAACCAGTATCGTTAAAGATTCTTTATGTTTGGAGGGAAGGACCGGTCAGCCTTCCACCATCAAGCTTGCGATCTCTCCTCTCGTCGAGTCGGGACCGACCTGAATGCGGAACTCGCCGGGCTCCACCACCGCCTTCAGGTCAAGGCCGATCAATTCCAACTGCTCGCTGCCGATGGTGAACGTTATTTCTTGCGTTTCCCCGGCCTTCAGAAACACCTTTCGGAACCCTTTCAAGGCCTTCTCGGGACGGGTAACGGAGGCGGCCAGATCCGATACGTACAGCTGAACCACTTCCGCGCCGTCCCGTGCTCCCGCGTTGGTCACGTCGATCCGGACCCTGGCTTCGCCGCCTATGGGAACAACGGTCGGCTCGACCGTCAGACGGCCGTAACGGAATTCCGTATAGCTTAAGCCGAAGCCGAACGGATACCGCGGCGCAAGATCCGTCTCCAGGTAACGCTTGCCCCGTGTCCTTCTGGCATTGTAAGAAATCGGCAGCTGGCCAACCTCCTTCGGAATGGACAGCGGCAGACGACCGGACGGGTTGATATCGCCAAACAGCATGTCCGCAATGGCACCGCCTCCCTCCTGACCGGGATACCAAGCTTCGATGATCGCCGGAATAAACTCGTCGATCCACGGCTCCGTAATCGGCCGTCCATTGATATAAACGACGATCACCGGCTTGCCGAGCTTCTGGAGCTCCTGCAGCAGCTCCAGCTGCACGCCCATCAGCGTCAGGGTCGAGCGGTCAATCCCTTCCCCGCATTCCATATCGCTCTTTGCATCCCCGGTTACGACCGAGGCACCGGTTCTCAGATCGATGGTGCCCTCCCCGAAATCCCGTGCGCTGGAGCCGCCAAGCACCATCACGATGACGTCGGCTTGCTCGGCGCATGCCAGCGCCCGAGCAAACCCCTCCCTTGAGTCGCCTTGTATGCGGCAGCCCGGCGCATACAGCACGCGGCTGTCTCCCAGCCGTCGGCGGATGCCGTCCAGCACCGTTACGATCTGCCCCGGCGGCTGGGGGGACGTATAATCGCCAAGCTGATGGTACGGCGCATGGGCGTTGGGGCCAATGACCGCAATGGTTCCGCTGCTCGAATCCAGAGGCAGCAGGTCCCCTTCGTTTTTCAGGAGCACGATGCCTTCAGCCGCAGCCTGGTAGGCCAGAGCGATATGCTCCTTGCAGCCTATGACCTGCTCTGCCCAGGCTGGATCCACATAAGGCCGATCAAAGAGTCCCAGGCGAAACTTCAGCTCCAACACGCGTCCGGCTGCCCTATTCAGATCCTCTTCAGTGATCAGCCCTTGCTCCAGCGCTTGGTGAAGATGGGCCCGGAACATGGTCCCGGACATCTCCATGTCGACACCGGCCTTCAGCGACTGGGCTGCCGCCTCCACGCCCGATCCGGCCGTATTGTGACCGCATGCCAACATATGGATCGCGCCGCAATCGGTAATGACGAAGCCGCCAAAGCCCCACGCCTCGCGAAGAACGTCTTGCAGCAGGTACCGGCTGGACGTGCAAGGGACTCCGTCGATTTCATTATAGGCCGTCATGATCGACAAGGCACCCGCTTCAACGGCCTTGCGGAACGGGAGCAGATCGACCTCGTGAAGCTCCCGAAGGCCCATATGAACGGGTGCCCCATTGCGTCCTCCTTCGGAAGCGCCGTAGCCTGCGAAATGCTTCAGCGTGGCCAGCAGGCTGGTATGCGAATCCAGGCGCTCGCCTTGCAGTCCCTGCACGGCGGCAACCGCGAATTCGGCCACCAAATGGGGGTCCTCGCCGAAGGTTTCTTCGGTACGCCCCCAGCGGGGATCCCGTACCACGTCCAGCACCGGCGAATAGGTGGCCGCTCCCCCCTGAGCTCTTGTCTCGGCGGCAACGGCGCGGCTTATGCTGCGGAACAGCTCCGTGTTCCAGGTGCTGCCGATCGTGAGCGGTACGGGGAACACCGTCGCCCCGATCGCCATATGTCCATGGGAGCATTCTTCCCCGAACAGAATCGGAATACCCAGCCTCGAGTGCTCCATCGCATAACGCTGAATCGCATTGACCGCTTCCGCACCTTCCCGCGGGGACAATCCGTTAGCGAGCGTCACCCCGGTCCAGGGATCGGCCCGCAGCGTGCCATACAAGGAACCGATTCCTCCCTCCGCAAGCTGCGACTTGAACTCCTCGGTTAGCTTGATCGTGCCGTCGTCGTTCCTTATGTAAGTTTTCCAGCCGAACGGCTGGATCAGCTGCCCGATTTTCTCCTCGACCGTCATCCGCTTCAGCAAGTCCTCGACCCGCCGCGAAACCGGCCATGCAGCGTCCTTGTAGTCCATGGCGCACACCCCTTCTTTTTCCTGTTAAATTCGATCTTATTGATCACAGCAGCCCTGCCGAAATTCCCGGTGGAAGAAAAAGGCTCTCCGGCACGATCCGATCGGCCGAAGAACCTCCAACTATGCGTATCCTGCAGAATGGCTGCACCGCATCTGGACAAACCAGATCAACGGCTAGAACCCTCTCCCAACCTTTTCATGGGCGAGCACGCCTCAAGATGGTTGGCTCTGCCGGATGCGAACCTCCTCCGGCCGGTAAACCGTCTGCACTTGTCCCCCGGCATCGGTCGTGAACATCACGGTCCGCTCCCGTTCCAATTCGAAGGCGTAGACCTTTCCGGTTGCCGGGTCCTTTACCTCGACCTCTGCGCTTGCCCCATGCTCGGAGACGAAGACGTACAAGCTTCCTTGCCCGAACGTCAGCTTGCGGCCGTAAATACCCGGGAGCTCGCCTCCCTTCGGCCATTCCAGCTCAGGCGAAACGGCTGCGGAGCGGATAGCTTCCGCGTACAGCGCCTGGATCGGCTCCCAGCGCTCGTTCATCTCGACCGGGAGCGGGCACCAGATGAACCGTCCCGAGCCCAAGGTCACCGTGACGGGTGCCAGCGTCCCATCCAACCGGCCCGCCGGACGATCTACCGCCAGCGCGTTAATCTTCCGCTCGCCGAACGAAACGGCGAAATGCTCTCCCGCCAGCTCCAGCGTTTCTTCCCGAAGAACGTTGGCATGGACGGTTTCGCCGATCTCCTGCCGCAGACGATGCGGTGCCGGTCCCCAATACGCATCGGTGCGAAGCGGGCCGGTCCACAAGACCGTGCTCCCTTCCCTTGCCAAGTCGAGGAGCTGAGCAAACGCGCCATCGTCGAAATTATGCGCGCTCGGTACGATGATCAGCTTAGCCGGATAGCGCTTCAGGTCCCCCAGCTGATATTCGCCGATGCCCCGCGGATGGACGTTCATGCCGAACGTCAACGCGCGCATGGCCCTCGTCGTCGCTTCGTAAGCCAGCTTGCGGCTGGAAAAATCATTCGAATACGGGTAAACGACGGCGATATCCTCCAGCTGCCGTTCATCGTCGAAGAGGCCGGCTGCTTCCTTCATGAAGCGGCCGAAGTCATAGGACACATCGGCCTCGGGCTTCTGCGTTCCATCCGCCCGAAGCGCCCCGATGTTGGATTCGTTGGCATTATCCATGAAGTAGTTAATATTCCAAATCCACTGCACGGCACCCGCGCCCCCGGTCGAAAACGAATACGCGTACTTCCGCTCCAGGATGCTGCGAAGCTCTTCCTCCGTCCGCTTGGCGATGCCGTCCGGACGCTGCACGTGCATGATGCCGGTCTCCTGGATCAGATTCGGCTTGTCCGGCGTTTTCGTAAATATGCCGTCCCAGGCCAGGTGATCGTTCTGCCACCAGGAGTGGACCGTCGTGTAATCGACCGCGGGGCCATAGAACGAAGGCGACGGACGCTGGGAGCAGATGCCCTCATCCTGCCCGACCGTTACCAGCTGGCGGGGATCGGAGCGGCGAATGGTGCCGATGAGCTCGGACGCCCACCGATTATGCATGTCCATGGTGAACAGCGTGAAATCGATCCACGGTCCCCACTTCTTCGGCTGCAGAACGCTGTTGAACAGCTTGTCGTCCGGACTCGGCGCAGGCGCCGACTCGAATGAAGGCAGCTCGCCCGGCGTCATGTTCCAGCGCTCCTGAAGAAGCGCCAGATCATCCCCGTGGCGCTGCCGCAGCCACTCCGACCAGGCCTGCCGCTCGAACCGGTCCCCTATCGATACCGGCCCCTCGAAGATTCGCTTCGGATCGAACAGCGAAGGCTCGTTGATCAGGTCCCAATGCACGTTGGTTGTGCCCCTGTGACGTCCGACGATGGAGGCGACGAAGCGCTTTTGCGCCTCCACCGATCTCGGGTCCAGATAGGGGTTCACGCCTTCCCAGGCTTCGGGCGCAAACGAGAAGAAGGTGAACGTCACTTCCAGCTCATGCCGCTTGGCCGTCAGGACAAAGGCATCGATCGCCCGCATGACGTCCTCGGCCGCATGGCCGTCGGCAAACATGATCATCCGGTATCCTGTCCATATGCCCGTCCGGATCAGGTTGATCCCCGCCCGCTTCATCTCCGCCATATCCGCATCCCAACGCTGCACGTTCGGCAGATGGAGGAATTTGCGCGCGACGTCGGAGGTCATGTACGTCATGCCAACGATCGGAACTGTCCGCCCGCCGCGGCGGAAGTAATCGCGCCCGCATTCCAGCCGCTCTCCTGCCTGCAGCAGCGGACGGTCGACGCCCCATACCGCCTGGGTCAGGGTGCGGCGCTCCCCGGAATCGGACTCGGCTTCGCAAACGATCCGGTACAAGCCTGCTTCCAGCCGTACGGGTACGGACAAGCGAAGCTGCTGCAGATCCCGCTGTTCCATGCCGGCTTCCGACTTCTCGTGTCCGGTCCAGACGGTCTCGCCGTCGTCTTCCTTGATAAGACTCACATCAAAATGCCAGGTCTGCGCCGGGGCGGACGTCCGGGACAACGACTGCAGCTGGATCGTCAACCGCATCTGCTCGTCCGGCTCGTAGGAGGCATAGTTCGGCTTCAGCCACAGCTCCGTCACGCCTGTTCCCGCGTATTCGGCCAGATCCTTCAGGACGTCCATCCCTTTCGTCTCCCAGAACGATGCCCTCAGCTGCTGGTTGATCAGAATCCAGCGGCCCCCGGCGTAATCGCCCTTATGCTGCTCCAGCATGACGACCGGAGCGGACCGCTCGCGTCGATCACGGTCCACGCCGATCAGCAGCGGCGAGATGACGGCGTCCATCGGACCGCATGCCCCCATCTCGGCCGGGATGTCGCTCGCTTTGGTCGGGTGCAGCGTCAAGCCCCAGGTCGGCTCCATGCCGAACAGCTCCTCTCGCCCCTGCAGGATCGGGTATTCGGCGGAGGCCTTCAGCTCCCGGACGCGCGATACGTCCACCGCCAGCGCATCATGGATATCCATTCGCTGATGATAAGCCAGCTGCTCGCGTTCGGCATGCCAGCTTCCGTTCAGCTCTCGAACCGGCCTGCGGAAAGGCACGCCCCCGGCATGAACCAGACCGCCGCCGGCCGTCAGGTGGGCTTCGATGGCCGCCCAAGCCGCTTTCGGAAAGTACGGTCCGTGCAGATGAACCAGCGCGTCCCAGCCGCCTTCCGTCAGCCGCTCAGCCACGTCCGCGGAACCAGCGACCACCGCCCATTCCCGCAATCCCTCCAATGCCTCTGCAGACGGACGTTCGCCTTCGTAAGGAAAATGCTCGTCGTAAAATACCAGCGTTCTCATCGACTTACTCCTTTCTCATCCGCGGCTGGCCGTCGACGTATACGGATGTTCCGCGCGTTCGCGCCCAGTCGGCGATCCGGGAAGGGTCGCCGGTCCAGAGGCGGTTCACTCCCCATTCATTGGTCTGCGGCCGCTCCTCGCATTCGATGCGGATGACCGGGAACAGCTCGGTCGGACGTTCCCGCGGCAGCCCTTCGATCCACAGTACGTCGCCTTCCTGTCGGAACGACAGCTCCTGCCCCGTTGTCAGCAGCGTCACCCGCGATACCGGCGTCACCAGATCCGCCAGCCTCAGCACCGGCCTCCCATCCCAGAAGCGGATGATGAGATACAGCTTGTTGTCTTTCATCGTCTGCCGCCCGTAGGTGATGAACTCCGTGAGGTTCCCGCCGTCAGATCCGTAGATGGCCTCGCCGTGAACGTCCAGCCACTCCCCGATCTTCAGCGCCCGCTCCACGAAGGCCGGCGGAAGCTGTCCGTCGGGCTGCGGTCCGACGTTAAGCAGCAGATTGCCGCCCACGGTCCCCCCTTTTTCCGCGCACTCGCACAGCATGTCGAGCAGAACGTCGGCCGGACGCCATCGTTCGCCGTTCGTGTACCCCCACAGCCTCCACGTGGTGACCTGGCTGGATTCCCACAGCCGCTTCTGATCCGGGACGATGACATGCTCCGGCGAGCCGAAGTCGCCCAGCACCTCGGAATCGCCCGAGCCGCCGCCGCCGTCCGCATGCAGCTTCTCTTCCTCGGACAGCCCAAGGCGGTTGTTGACCAGGATGTCCGGCTGAATCGACTTCATCCGTTCCACCAGCTTGATGCTGTCCAGGTCCTCCGCGGTTCGCGGCCATACCCCGTCAAAAAAGAAATGATCGATGCGCCCGTATTTCGTGACCAGCTCTTCCACTTGGGCATGCAAATACTGCTTCATCGTCTCCCAGCCCTCGGGATCCTTCTCCGGTCCGTCGAAGTAAGCCGGGATCCGCCAATCGATCCAGGAATAATATAAGCCGACCCGAAGCCCCTGGGCTCGGAACGCATCGGTAAATTCGCGCACCAGATCCCGGCCGGGCGCCTGCTTCGCGCTGGAATAATCCGTCGTGGCCGTATCCCACAGGCAATACCCGTCATGATGCCGCGTCGTTAAGCAGGCATATCTCATCCCCGCCTTGCGCGCGGTGTACGCCCAAAGCTCGGCGTCAAAGAACTCCGGATTCCACTCGCAGGCCTTCCGCGCGTATTCGGCCTGGTCCAAATGCTCCCGGAACAGAACCTGCTCGCCGCGCCCGTATTGGGCATAAGGCCCGAAATGAATAAACATGCCGTACCGGCTTTCCGTAAACCATTGCCAGCCTTCCCGGATGGCTTGTGTTTGCTTGGTCATGAACTACGTCCTCCTTATTCTGCACGGCTCTTGCCGTGCGGCCAGCCTTAATAAAGACTTTCGCTCCTAACTCTTTGAACAGTCTCAAGGCGTCTTATGACCTTTACTCTAGCCCGGGAATCCCTGTCTTGAACACTTTACTTTTGAGAGAAAACTTTGATTTTGGCCAATATCGGAGAATTGAAGTCCTAAACGGTAACGTGGATCACTTTCGAATCCCCTTGGAATCTCCCTGAAGTTCGCTCTGTACTCCTCGCGGAGCGCTCCATGACGACGCACGAAAAAAAGCAACCCCTCCCCGGTTATAAAACCGGGTAAAGGATTGCCCTGTTCCTTGATTTCTAGTGTTCGTGTGCCTGAACTTACGACTGACCGGCTCTCCACTCATCGAATTGCCGTTTGTATTCGTCAACGACCTCATCGAGACCGGCGGACTTCATTGCGGCCAGCATTTTATCATAGGCGTCCTCGTATTTCACGACCCCGTGCATGACCGGATAAACGCTGGTCTTCAGCTCGGCGATGCAGTTGGCGTACTGCGAAGCAACGTTGGTCGGATCGAAGGTGAAGCCGATCGTGATGCTGTTCACGGCGTCCTCCGATACCGTTGTGCGGCGCTCCAGACGCGCTGGGTCCGTATTCGTCGGATAACGGTTCATTTCAACGTGGCCGAGCAGCCAGTATGGAAGCTCATAGGCCGGGGACCCGTTCTCGTTCTTGGCCAGATAGTCCTTGGTATTCTTGCCGGTATCCTTCCAATGCACATCCTTCACGCCGCTTTGGACGAGATCCATGTTCTCCTGGCTGCTGTATACCCAGTTCAAGAATTGAACGCCGGCCTCCGGGTGCGGAGACGTGGCCGAGATCCCGTTGGAATTCCGGATCGCGTAGGATCTGAATTTCGGCTGGTCGGCCAAATAATAAATATCCAGCTTCGCATCCGGGAACGTCTGAAGAATGGCGTCGCTCAAGCCGACATCGCCCGGACGGTAGAGATAACGTCCTGCCAGCTCCTCCTGGTTAATAACCTCCGTTGGCGTCGTAAGCAGATCGCTCATGATCAGACCGCGTTTGTAAGCCTCGTTCATGAACTTCACGTCTTTTTTGAACTCCTCGGTTTCGAACCAGGACTTCACGTTCCCCTGCTGGTCGATGTAAATCATGTTGTCGGCCACGGTGAACGGATAGGTGTCGTAGGTCGTATGCAGGAAGTAGGCTGGCTCCTCCAGCATTTTGATATATACGTTCTTGTTGTCCTGCGGCCAGTTCTTCTGCAGCGTCTCGGCTGCATTGAGCAGCTCTTCCGGCGATGTCGGCGGCTTCAGGCCATTTTTCTCGAGCAGATCGGTACGGATCGTGAACATGCCATCGTTATAAGCGGTATCCGCCCAGAAGTTCGGCACGTACGTGATCTTGCCGTTGATTTTCGACGACTCCCAGATCCAGTCCGGCATGGAAGCTTTCAGCTCGGTGCCATACTGGTCCAGCAGATCGTCGATCGGAATGATACCGCCGCTGCCCGCAAGCACCGTCGGTCCTTTGGTATCGTGCATGATGGCAATCAGCTCGAATTCCTCGCCCGTCGACATCATGAGGTTGGTCTTCTGATCCCATACGTCCCACGCGATGTACGTCGGTTCGTAGGTAAGGTTCAGACCGTCGGCCTCCAGCTTCTCGTTGATCGCTTGGACCGCCGCATCCAAATCCTGCGGCGCAGAGCCCGGAAGCAAATACCGTACCGGCAGCTTGTCCCCTCCGCCGTTCTCCCCGCTCGCCGATCCATTCTCACTGCCGGCGTCGCCGCCGCCGGAGCAGCCCGCGATCACGGAAACCATGAATATCGCGGCTAACCATAGTGCTAGCGCTTTCCTTTTTTTCATGCATGTGTCCCCCTGTCTTCATTTGGTTTAGTCATGCGGTACGATTCCTATCTTAAGGAGACATTAGGGAAAACGTATACTTCAAAATGATGGTTTTCGCCATTTTAAAACGCTGAATCTGCCCGTCACTGCGCCTTTTTCGTCTCGATCGCATGCTGGCTGCGGAACTGGGCCGGCGAGATCTGGTAGTGCTTTTTAAACAGCGTGTAGAAATAGGTCGTATTCAGGATGCCCACCCGCTCGCTGATCGATTGAACCGACTCCTCGGTGCTTGCGAGAAGCTCCCGCGCCTTCTCCAGACGAACGGCATTCAGGTAATCGTTGAACGACAGCTCGCAATGCGCCTTGAACAGCTTGCCGACATAGCTGCGGGACAGCTTCACCTCGCCCGCGACCTGCTCGAGCGACATATCCGGCCTTGCATAATGCTTGCGTACGTACATCTGGATAAAATCCACCACCTCCGCATGCCGGACCGCTCCCGATTCCTCGGACAGGCTGCAGAGCCTAAGGATAAGATCCTTCAGAGCATCCGCGGTTTCCTGCAGCGTCTGAAAGCGGGTAATCCGTCGCGTAAAGTCGAGGAAGAGATCCGCGCTTTCCCGGTTTTTCACCGTATGGACATTGAGCTGCTTGTACAGGCCGCCGATGAACTGGTTGATGAAAAACATGACTTCATGGTAGTTGTAATCGCGAATTTCCTTGATCCACTGATCGATTTCCTTCTCCAATTTATCCCGCTGCTGCAGCTTGATGGCCTCGATGATGCGCTTCTCCCGCTTGTCCGGATACTGCGCCTCGGAATGCTCCGACTCCGCGGTCATGACCGGATCGCCATGGAACATCCTGCCCTTTCCCGCGAAAAAGCGCTGCTGGAAGCAGGACTGCGCGCAATCGAACGATTCGCGCAGCTCCTCGTACGTCTGCGCGGCCGTTCCGATACCGACGGTGACGGACACGCGGAGCGTGCGGAGCATCTCGCCCTGCAGCTCCTCCAGCATGCCCAATACATGGAGCGGAAGCCGACTCTGCTTCATGGGGAGAATGATTGCAACGGTTCCGTCCCCCACCGTTGCCACGCTGGCTCCCTCCGGCTCCAGCATCTGCTGGGCCGCCTGGGCGACCGCCGCGCAGGTATAGGACTGCAGCTCCTCGTCCTCGCCCCCGGGCGAGCCGTCTAAGCTGTCGAGCAGAAGGACGGCCGCCAAGAAATAGGGGCCCTTGCCTTCGCGGGCCAAACGGCGGAATGCCGTCTCGTCGCCGCCTTTCAGCAGCTGCAGCACATGCGCCTGCCGGGCGACGGAAGCCTCGGACTCCATCGACTTCATTTTCTCCGTCATTTCGGCGTAAGTGTTATCCAATATGGCAAATTCGTTGATTTGCCGACGGTTTTCCTTCATTTTCGGTATGGCGCTCATTTTCTCCAGCAGGTGGCGGATCGGGTTGTACGCATGATGCGTCAGCCAGATCGACAAGAACATGCTGACGACGAAGCAGGCCAATGCGAGAACCAGCGCCGACGTTCGGAGGGCCTGCATGTTGAACAACAGATTTTGATACTGGCTTACGCTGATATACGTCCAGTTCATATCCTTGGATTTGACGTAGGTTACGAGGCTTTTGCGGCCGTCGATGGAGCGGGTGAAGTAACCGCTTTCCGCGTCCGATTCCAGAATGGACTGGACATAGGACTCCTGCGATATATCCTCCATAAACCGGGACCGATCCGAATGGGTGATGATGGTTCCCTTGTCGTCAATGATGTGCAGCGAATCCACCGCTTCGTTGCGGTAGCCTCCGATCAGATCCTGGATGGTGTCGGTGCTCATGTTGATTACGATCGCGCCCTTGGAACTTAGCGGCGAATAATAGCTCGGAAGGAGAACGAAAGTCAGGACGTCTTCGCTCCGCTTCGCCGAAGTGGCGGAAGAGATCTTGCGCGGGAACAGATGAAAATAAGATGTATTCTTGCTGTTGATCTCCTCCAGCAGCGCCTTCTCCTGCTCCTTGGTAATCCCCTTCGTATTCAGGTACGTGTTATTCGAACCGTTATAGATCCCGATCGAATGGATGAACGGATAGGTGGACTGGACCCGGTTAAGGGTGCCGAACACGCCATACTGTTTCACCGGATCGGCCTCTTTGTCCAATAGGGCGTTCACGATCTCCTTGTCGCTGAGCAGAAGGTTGCCCACGTTATACACCTGGTCACGGATGACGCTGGATACGGCGCTGTTCTGCTTCAGCATCGACTCGGATATTTTCCCTACCTCCTTCGCGGTGCTCCAGGAGAACATCATGTACAGGACGACGGTTACGAGGGCAATCATGGCTGCCGTGAGCAAAACAAAGCTGAGAAACATATTTCGATACACTGCATAACGGAATAATCGCTGCCGGATCATATTCTCCCTCCTTTATCATTCGGTCTGAATAGTAAACTGAGATCTCATCATTCATGAATATTACTAACATTATATGTAATATACATGTCAATTTAATGGGGTCGCTTTGCCATCCGATCGCTTGGAACGGATTGATATTTTATTCTCATCTTACATTTGCTCAGGGCATACATCAATATGAAAACGCATTCTTTATTTTCCTCCCCAAACTTCCCTTCATAGACTTCATCGGCTAAACCCCTTATAAAACCAAGCTTTTCCTGTGATTATTCAATTCTGGCGACACTATGCGAAATACTCAAATTCGAAGTTTTTGCCGTTTTTTAAAGCAGGCGTTCCCCCTTTCAATCCGCTCAAACTCCATTTTCATAGTTTACTGCACGCGGCAACTCTCTTTACACTCGAAACAGAACTGCTACGCTTGCAGCCCCCATCACTTACGAAAGGACGTGCCTACTCATGAAAAAAAGCCGCTTCGGCTTCCTGCGCGAAATCCGCTCGAACGGATCCGCCTACCTGCTCGTCGTACCGGCTGCCATCTATACGCTGGTCTTCGGTTATTTCACGCTTCCGTACATGCTCATTGCGTTTCAGAAATTCAACTTCAAGACGGGACTCTTCAATTCCGCCTGGGTCGGGTTTGACAATTTCAAGTTCTTCTTCTCGTCACCCCGGGCTTGGGAGGTCACCTTCAACACCTTGAAACTCAATTTTCTATTTATTATCGTTGGCACGCTCGCAGCCATGGCGTTGGCCATACTGTTCAACGAGCTCCGCAGCCGCTGGTTCTCGAGGGTGACCCAATCCACGATTCTGTTCCCGCATTTCTTGTCCTGGGTAATCGTGAGCTACATCATCTACAGCTTGCTGTCGACCGACTACGGTATCCTGAACCGGATCCTGGCGTTCTTCCACATCGACCCCGTCAACTGGTACGCCTCTCCGCAATACTGGACGTGGATTCTTACGACCGCGGCGGTCTGGAAGGACCTCGGGATGAACCTCGTCATCTATCTGGCGGCTATCACGGGAATTGACGACAGTTATTACGAAGCCGGCCGGATCGACGGCGCTACCCGTTGGCAGCTCATCCGCCACATCACCATTCCGCTCATGCTGCCGACCATATCCATCTTAACCCTGCTGGCTCTTGGCAAAATCATGTACGGCAGCTTCGACATGATCTATGCCATCGTCAAGGACAACGGGCTGCTGTATCCGACGGTTGACGTCATCGATACGTATGTATTCCGTTCCCTCCGCACCATCGGGAATCCGGCACAGGCCATGGCCGTCGGACTGTATCAATCCGTGGTCGGCTTTATTCTCGTATGGGGCAGCAACAAAATCGTGAAGAAGGTGAATCCGGACCATGCCTTGTTCTAAAGCAAGCCGGAATCATTCGGAAGGGAGCGAAATCTAGATGACGTCCAGACCTAAATTTTTCGACGCCGTGAATGCCGCGCTGATCGGCATCATCTCCATTCTCTGCATCCTGCCGATGCTGCTTGTGCTCATGGTGTCCTTTACCGACGAAGCCAGCATTAAGCAATTCGGCTACCAGCTGTTCCCGAGCGAGCTGTCGCTGGATGCCTACAAGCTGCTCCTGTTCGGCAGCACGCCGCTGTACCGGAGTTACATGATCTCGATCATCGTGACGGTCGTCGGCACGATCCTTGCGGTCACCATCACGTCCATGGCCGGATATACGCTGGCCGCCAAGCATATCCGTTACCGCAACGGGCTCGGATTGTTCTTTTTCATTACGATGGTTTTTAACACGGGCCTGGTGCCTTGGTATCTGATCAACCTGAATCTCGGCATGAACAACACCATCTGGGCCCTGATCATACCGTCCTTGGTGTTCAACCCGTTCAACCTGTTTCTTGTACGCAACTACATGTCCCAAATTCCGCCTTCCCTGACGGAGGCGGCCAAGATCGACGGCGCGAGCGACTTCTATATCGCGTTCCGGATCTACTTCCCGCTCTGCATGCCCGTCCTGGCCACGATTACGCTGTTCTACGGCATTGCCTACTGGAACAACTGGTTCAATGCCATCATGCTGGTGGACAACGAGAAGTTGTATCCCCTTCAATACCTGCTGTTTAAGCTGAACTCCGAGATCAGCATGATCCAACAGATGCAGAGCAGCGGAGCCATCCTCGGCAGCCAGACGCTGCCACAAGAATCGGTGAAGATGGCCACCGCCATTCTGACGATCGGGCCGGTGGTGCTGTTCTATCCGTTCCTGCAGCGGTATTTCATAAAAGGGCTGCTGATTGGCTCTTTGAAGGAGTAAAGGTTTTATCTACATGCCATGATCTCAGGGCATAAGCAGGTAACCAGGTTTTACTGAAATCAAAGAGGCTAACCGCTCTCACGGTTAGCCTCTTTTTTATATGCTGGATGTCTTTATGGATGCAACCTCTGCCGCTTCGAATGGAACATCGTCAATGGAGTTCGTAAGCGTAACCCTGATGTTATGCATCGGGTCAGTAACGGTAATCCGGTTTTTTAAAAGAACAGGATGAATGCTAAAACGCCCGGCTTTTGACTTCTCCTTGATAAGCCAATGCATCCTGGGCCCTTAACCGCTGAACCTCGCTCAGCTCCGACAACTCGGCCCATTTATATTCCGAATGCTCGGAGCTGAGCACAATTTCCTCGTGAAGCGGGATCGAACAGCGGAATATGCCGACCTGCGCGTTGATATGACTGTGATAATAAAATCCGGTCAAGACCGCATCTTGCAGGGTAAGGCCCAGTTCTTCGCGGCATTCGCGAAAAATCGCTTCATGGATCGTTTCGCCGGAATCCACCCCGCCCCCGGGCAAACTCCATCCCTTATTCCCATAGGTCCGTTTTAATAAGAGCAGCTTGCCGTCAGCGTTCAATATGATGGCATGCACACCAAATCTGTACGTGTCATGAAAGCCCAACGTTCATCCTCCCATCCCGTCAATAAAATGCTACCTCAAACGATCCTTCATTTCCTCCAGCACAATTCCCCACCATGAAGAGGAACGAACGGCATTAGGATCCATGTCTTTCAGCTCCCGCTTCATTTGTTCGAAGGCTGACTTCCACTCGCGCTCAGCCTGTAAAGCGTCCAGACGGGTTCCCGGCTTGATCTCCCCTCTTCTGAACTTCTCAAGTTTCTCGCGAAATTGTTCTGCCGTCAAAATCGTGGGAGGTGGATCGGGCTGCAAGCGCTCCGTTTGCTGCTTGAATCGAAGCACACGGTCCATAAAGGCGAGCAGGCTGTCGATGGAGGCGTTTATGTAGGTCGGTTTCTTTGTACCGCCCTCCGTTACTGCCCACACTCCCCCTGTATCCTTGTGGATCGCGACATGCAGCCCTTCGCTCCAGATCTCCCTTCCGATCGCGATATAGGCTCCGTGAATATCCTGTAGCGGTAACGCTTCATGAAACAGAAGACCCAGCGGTGGCTCCAGCGGATCAAAGACCGGCATTCCCCGATGCACAAGCGTTTCCACCGTCTTATCGGGCATTCCCAGGCCGTCCAAGCTTCCCCTCATATAAGACAGCACTCCGTGATCATACAGCGTATGATATTGCGGCTCCATCCGAACCCTCCCTTAAACCCCTAAACCGGTACGTATTCTGTAACCTATGATGATGCAGCGCGGTCTACAGATACTCGCCGAAATAAAACTGCAGCGCTTCAGTGGAATATCCGTCGCTTCCCTGCCACTCCGACATCGAGAAGAAATCGTCGTCCCTTCTCGGACGCGTGCGGGGCGTATCCTTCGGAACCAGCACGCCGGCATATCCCCAAACTTCCATCAGCACGTCTCGTTCATGCTTGCTTGAAGGCAGAACATCCTTCAAGCGCTTCTCAAGATGACGCGGGCTATCTGTTTCGCCGCATCCGTCGACGGCTGTCATCAGCTTCCTCAGAATGGCGATATCCTCCTCGTTCACCGTTAGGTCCTCCTCATGGCTCAACAGCTCCAGATCGAGCCAGCAGTAGAGCAGCTGATTCAAGCGGATGCCTCCCCATTTGACCCGTTCGAAATTCAGCACGTTCAGGTCGGCATTCACGTAATCCCGGTCGGACTGGAGCCCGGCATGGTTACAGTCTCCGCAGCTGCTGTAATTCGGCATGGCCGAGCGTTGTTCTTCGTACTGATGAAGAGGCAGGCGCGAAGTAAGCGCCCAACTGGAAAGCGCGCTTCGCAGATGCACTTGTCTCGTGGACAGACTGTGCAGAAATGCGGCAGCAACCCTTTCTTTAGTAACCGTCTTATGTAAGCTATGAAGCCGCTGGATCAGCTCATCATGCCCGATGGTGATGGGGTCGAACATCAGCCTCATGCTCTTCGCGTAATCAAAGTCCTCCCCAACGAAAGGCAAAGGACTGCTTTTCCAGCCGCTGGATGACCAGAACGTTTGAAGTAAAACCTTTTTCGCCTTTTTGTCCACAGCTTCCCACTTCCCATTTTTTTCTTGTCCCTATCATAACAAAATCTTCCTATAAAGCGAAGACGATCGATATCTGGCTAAGTTGGATTGAAGCCGTGAAACTATGAAAACTACGAGTTATGTCATGTAATGAATAATGATGATGAATTTATTCTTAATATTTCTCCGAATAATCATTATAATGATATAATGTTTCAAACAACCCTATCCTTGTTGATGAAATCGGATTTTCGCATGACATGAAAAGAATGCAATGGAGGATGCACCCAAAATGACCATTCACAACCTCAAATCATTCATCGTATCCACTTTCACATTCCGAGCAAATTGGAATCACTTTAAGTCGAAGCTGCTCTTAAGATACGTTCTGTCTTATATTCTGATCTTCCTGATTCCCCTGACGGGAGTAACGATGTTTGTTTATGATAGCGCTGTCAGCGGACTTCGTACCGAGATTGAACAATCCAACATCAATCAATTGAACCAGGTGAAAATGACCATCGACTCCCGTATTGCGGAGCTTCGGGAGCTTTCCGGCCGAATCGCTTACGACAGACGCTTAACCCCTTATATGGTCCGTGATGATTATTACAGAGTGGAAGCCATACAAGCTTTGGCCAACTATAAGGCAAACAGCAGCATCATTGAAGACATCTTCTTATACTATCATAACGACCCGATTATCTACTCTTACCGTGGCCTGACGAATGTTAACGTTGCGTTCGATTCCTTCTATCGTTATGAGAACTGGAGTCTGGAAGATGTCACCCTTGCGCTGAACGAAACGAATCAGATGGTAATACGGCCGGCCGAGAATGTTACGATCAACAGCTCCAGGCAGGAGACGATGCTGACCATCATCGTACCGATCAAGCCCAATGCCCCCTATCCGTACGGGAGCGTTGTATATATGGTAAAAGAGTCCAATCTTACCGGGGTCATGGATTCCATTCTTAGCGATTTCACCGGGAGCAGCTACATTCTCAATCAAGATGATGAAGTGCTTACTGCGAGCAATCACGGTGTAACCCTGTCTCAAGAGCATCTCGGGACATTGGCTGCGCTCGATGCCGGCATACACAATCTCTCCCTGAATAATGACAAGTATTCCGTCGTATCCGTCAAATCCGGGGAGAATGGATGGAACTACATGACCATCATGCCAAGCTACCAGTTCTTCAGCCGGGTCGCTCATGTACAGACGCTCATACTGCTGGTGTTTGGCATCGCCGTCATAACCGGAGTGCTTGCCGCTTTTGTGCTGGCTAGACGCCAATATCACCCGATTAAGGATTTGATGGAATTCGCCAAGCTCAGAGTTAGCGATACCCCAGAGCCCAAAACGCGCAATGAATGGGAATGGATTCGTCAGACCCTTCACGATTACAGCACCCGGATCGATATGCAGGAGCCCTTCGTGCGCAACCAATGCATGCTGCTTCTGCTGAAGCACGGCAAGCCGGATGATCCCGAAATCGAGCGAATGATCGCCGGAGCCGGATTGGAATCTCCCCAAGAACAAGTCATTTATTTCTGTGTGATTCTGTCCTGGGAAGAAAACGATGCGGCCGAGGAAGTCGTCCAGAAGGATCGTCAGCAGGTGCATGAAATTCTCAGCCATGTTGAACCTTCAGGACTTCAAGCGAATATCTATGGCGTTGAATTCTCAGCCGATAATCAATATGCGCTGATCGTATCGCTTCCTGACCCTGGCCAAGATTCGCTGAAGCTCCGGATGGAGCAGATCATTCGCGCGGTCCAGGGATTGATCTCCGAGAACACTCGGCTCGATCCGAGCATGGGCGTAGGTACGCCCTACCGGGATTTGGGGCAGCTGAACCAATCCTTCATCGAAGCCGCAACCGCACTCGAGCACCGAATGGTCGGCAGCAGCCGAATCACCTATTTCGACCAGTTGGCAGAGCAGAATCATCCTGTCGCCAAAGGTGTATGGCTTCCAAGAAAGTCGCTGCTCAAGCTGGAGCAAAGCCTAAAGCAGGGCAACGAGTCGGTGGCTGTGCAGATGATCGCCGAGATGATGGAGACCATCCGGAGCGAACCGCTGCAAATTCATCTGCTGCGCTGCATTTGCTTCGATCTGCTGAACGCGCTGCTTCGGTCCGCCTCTGAGGTTGGAATGAACGAAGTATTCAGCAGCATCTCGGATTATACGTCGTTTGAGACGCTGGAGGAATTTGAGGACAAGCTGTTGTCGCTCACGACAGAGATTTGCGAGAAGGTTGAGCGTAACCATGAGCGGGCAGCACCTAAACTGATCGATGATATCGTACATTATGTAAATCAGCAGTTTGCCGACTATACGCTCAGCCTGGAGCATGTTGCCCTTAAATTTTCCGTCTCTACCTCTTACTTAAGCCGCAGCTTCAAAGAGAAGACCGGGATCAGTTTCTCGCAGTATATCTGGAAGAGGCGTACGGAGGAAGTCATTCGGCTGCTTGTGACGACAAGCGCTCCCCTGAAGGAAATCATCGAGCAGGTGGGCTACCTGGATGCACCCAATTTCATCCGCAAATTCAAGAAAGAAACCGGGCTTACGCCCGGTCAGTACCGCAAACAACATCGCTCGAATAGGCTGGATATATAATAGAAGGGCCCTTAGGAGAACTTGTCTCGAAAGGGCCCCGATGCTTTTACCTCACTCACTGCGGTTCGTTCAAGATATGCTCTACCAGCTCATCGACCGGCACGGTAGCCAGTGCAATTGCAGTGTCGGTCACACCATAATAGATATAGAGCAGACCGTCTTTGACCACGTTTCCTGTCGGGAACACCACATTCGGAATTTGATAACCGAATTTCTCATAATAGGCTTCCGGTTCCATAATGTAATTTTTCGTTCTTGCTATGACCTTCTCAGGGTTGTTCAGGTCAAGAAGCATCGCCCCAACACGGTAAACGACCTGATCATCAACGCCGTGGTAAAGGACCAGCCAGCCTTTATCGGTTCGCACAGGCGGCGTGGCTCCGCCGATTTTCCTGGATTCCCATGCCGGATTCTCGGCTTTGGCCAGAAGCTTCGGCTCTTCCCAATGAACCAGATCCTCGGAGTACGTAATCCATATCGCCGCGCTGTCGGTTCCGTAAGCTGCACCCACGTATTCCTCCGGACGGCGCAGCAATGCATACTTTCCGTTAATCTTCTCAGGGAACAAAATGTTGTCGCGGTCATTGATATCGAGCGGTGTCGTATCGGCAACGAATTCCCAGTCGATCAGATTGTCCGACTTTAGAATCGAAGAGCGAGTGAGCCAGTGGCCCTCCTCCTCCCCCCAGCCGTCCGGATATTTGGGAATCGACCGCTCCGGTATCCCCGCTCCTGTCGGATAGTAACTCATGGCGCATGGCCTAAGGGCATAGTTTAGATAGTACGTGCCGTCAATTTTGACAATCCGCGGGTCCTGGACGCTTCCATATGGAAAGCCCAGCATGTCAGGCGTCACGATCGGCTCGTCCTTCACGTGCGTAAAATTCACCCCGTCTTCACTCTCCAGCAGTCCCAAAACATTCTTGCAGGGCGTTAGCGAGCCTGCGGTACGCTCAATCATATAAAACTTGCCGTTGTCTATAATAACCGCAGGATTGAATACGGTGACTTTACGCCATTCGTACGTTCCCGGAACGACGATCGGATTGTTCGGATGTCTCGTAATTTTCATAGGCTGTGCCTCCACATTTGTATGATATTCAGGAGATTTATCAGGCCCTCTATCATTTTATGTTTAGCTCGACTTCCAGCGATCATATGCGCCTTGATAGATTTCGACGACCCGGTCGGCACCCATTTTCTTCATCGTGTTCAGGTAGTTATCCCAATTGGACAATGGTTCTGCTCCGGTCACGAACTTCGCCTCCATCTGTTGTACATATGTGCTCAAATCCGAGTTCAGGCTGTTAATCTCGGTTTGCTCTTCAACGGTAAGGAACAAGGCAGGGAACGGAGGTCTGGCTCCGCGATCCAGCAGCTTTTCCTTCGTCTCCTTTTCAACCCACTGGTCAAAGTCGGTCTTCAATCCTTTATTGATATCGTCCGTGTTGATGGTAGGAGCCGGAATGCCGTAGTTTGGCGTCAAAGTCGCACGGTAGTCCTCCATTTCCATGCCGTCCGGCACAGACAAATAGCGTTTCACGCGATTAGCTTCATCCGTATACTCCCACAGCATGCCTTCCGGTCCTTTGTTGAAAAAAAGCGACCCTTCATAAGAGTAAAGGTAGTCCACCCAACGCATCGATGCTTCAGGGGCAGGATTGGTCACTGAGATGGCAAAAGCCCCTGTCGTAATCCCTCTGTTCTTGGCGATGGCCGGCTTGTCTACCAAATCGCTTTTCACCGGAGCGAACATCGGATCCTTGGTGGACGGCTCTCCCCCTTTGGTCATGTAGGCATGCCAGTCGGAGAACAGGGCCACCTGATTGTTCTGTGCCTTGGCCTTTTTCTGTTCTGCGGTTTGCGAATAGCTTTCGTGGTCGAGCAGATCCTCTTTCCATAGACGGTTCATATAGACCAGATACTCTCTGAAGCCCTCTTCTATCGGGGTATAATGAACAACATCCTCATCGTCTACATAAATTTCGTCTTCATAGACGCCGAAAGCGCCAAGAAGCCAAGTACGAATATCCCGAGCATTGGTCGTCGCCGTCGATACGGAAGAGATCGGGATTTCATCGGCGACTCCATTGCCGTTCGGATCCTCTTCTTTTACCCGCTTCAGGAAGGTATAGAGCTCCTCGGTCGTCTCCGGAAGCTTGTCGATATTCAGGGCCTCCAGGAAATCACCGTTGTACCACATCGGGTTCCGATACCAGTGCTGGCTTAAATCGACCGCAGGCAAGGAGTAAATATGTCCATCCGGAGCCGTAATGGATTTACGGATCTCCGGAATTTCATCCATCAGCGCCTTGAAGTTCGGAGCATATTCCTCGATGAGCTCCTCCAGCGGAATCAGAATACCCTGCTCGCCATAGTTCATCTGTTCGGCCGCCGTCAAACCTGCAGCATAGAAAACATCCGGGTAATCGCCGCTGGCAAATACGAGGTTCTTCTTCGTATCAAAGCTATCCTTCGGTGCATTCAAGTATCGGAATGAAATGCCCGTCTTTTCCTCCATCTGCTGCAGCACAGCCATATCCTTCCAGTTCTGAACGCCGACATCAGGTGCCATCATGGTCAACGTAATCGGTTCATTCATAATCGGGAAGCCTTCCTTATTCACGGCGGCTGCTTCCGTTGACTTTGTTCCGGCAGATTTCGTATCGCCGGCCGAACCGCATCCGGCGAGCAGGGACAGGGCTGTCAGCCCCGTCAACACCAGCTTCCAAGGTTTGCTTGTCATCTTCATCCATGTTTCCTCCCTTTGTATATTCAAGCTCATATCTTATAAAACGCTTTCATTATCCTTTTACAGAGCCGATCATGACCCCTTGGACAAAGTATCGCTGTAAAAAAGGATAGAGAGCCACAATCGGCAGCGTAGATACAACGATAACCCCGTATTTAATCAATGATGCCGTTTCGGCTTTGGAATTCATGGCCCTGGCAGCATCCCCGCTGATCCCGGCGCCGGTCGTCTCCGCCGTCATTTCCTGAAGAACCAGAATCTGCCGCAGCACCATCTGCAGAGGATACTTGCTCTCATCGTTGAGATAGATCAGAGCCGGAAAATAGCTGTTCCAGTGACTGACCCCGTAAAATAATGCCATGACTGCAATAATCGGCGCGGACAGCGGCAGAATAATGCGGACGAACAGCTTCAGGTTGGTACAGCCGTCCATATATGCCGCTTCCTGCAGTTCCTTGGGAATCGTCGTCTGGAAGAACGTCCGGGCAACGATGATATTCCATACCGATGCGGCTACGGGAAGAATGAGCGCCCCCATCGTGTTGATCAGTCCCAAATTCCGGACGACGAGATATGTTGGCACAAGACCTCCGGTAAAAAACATCGTGAACAGAATAAATCCCAAGAACAGTTGACGACCGACCAAATCCGACCTGCTGAGCGCATAGGCTGCAGGCAGTGTCACGGCCAGGTTCAACAGCGTTCCTATCCCAGTATAAACGATCGTGTTCAGGTATCCGTTCCAAATCTTCGGGTTTTCGAAGACCAGCTGGTATCCGGCCCAGGTAATCTCCTTGGGAAACAGCCACATCGCACCGGAATTCACCTGCTGCGGGCTGCTGATCGATGCGCTGAGAATATATACGAGCGGATACAGAACAACAATTAGAGCGATGCATAAATAGATATAAACGCTGCCGAGAAAAATCTTGTCCCACTTCGATTCCTTCATCGCGGTAACCAATGCACTTCCCTCCTTTCTACCATAGGCTGTTCTCGCTGGTGCGTCTGGCAATCCGGTTGACCGTTACCAATAGAATGACGTTGATCACGGAGTTGAACAGGCCAACGGCTGTCGAGAAGCTGTACTGCGCGTCGACCAGACCGGTCCGGTAAACATAAGTTGAAATGACATCGGAAGATTCCATATTCAGCGAGTTCTGCAGCAGCAGTATTTTTTCAAAGCCAATCGTAAGAATGTTGCCCATGTTCAAAATCAACAAAATGGTGATCGTTGGGAGTATGGCCGGGAGGTTGATGTGCAGCAATCGTTTGAAACGACTGGCGCCATCCACAATCGCGGCTTCATGCTGCTGGGGATCGACCCCGGACAGCGCGGCCAGATAGATAATGGTCCCCCATCCGGTGCTTTGCCAGACCCCGGACAGAACGTACACGGTCTTGAACCACGCCGGATCCGACAGAAAGTTCGGCGCATCGATGCCCATCCATTTGATCAATTGGATCAGGATGCCTGTGGACGGCGATAAGAAGGTAATAATCATACCCGCCATGACAACAACGGATATAAAATGAGGCGCATACGTAACGGTCTGGACGATTTTCTTGAAGGGACCCGTCCGGATTTCGTTGAAAGTGAGCGCCAGGATGATCGGCAGCGGAAACCCGATGATCAGCTCGTAGAAGCTGAGGCTGAACGTATTCCAGAGCAGATCCCAGAAATAGTAGGAATTGAAGAAACGCTCGAAATGATCGAAGCCCACCCATGGGCTGTCCATGATTCCTTTGCTGGGGATAAAGTTCTTAAAGGCAATCTGGATGCCGTACATCGGCGCATAGTGAAATACAAGGAAATACAGTAAGGCCGGCACCAAGAACAGATAGAGCTCCCAGTTCACCCTGATTCGTTTACCAAGAGACGTTTGGTTTACACCTGGATTAGGCGGCTTCGTTTCGCGTTGGATGGAACGTCTTCCGGATATCACAGCAAGCAGTCTTCTTCCCTTCATGTTTCCCCTCCTTTCTTACATCTCGATTCATGTCAGGTTATCTGGTTCACTCACGTACATCACGTTTCAGTGATAAACAGGTAACGCTTACATTCCAAAGTGTAGAGAAGACAGCATGACATCGTAAATGTGTAAGATGTGCATTGTCATCCGTCAGTCCGGCGAAATCCCGCTGCTGTCCTTTATTTTTCATCCGAATCTCCGCGATTTTTGCTCTTATATGATGCGGAGTATGTGTAACATATGAACCTGTTATTAGGATTCATATGTTACATATTGTGCTCCATCAAGCGTTGTGTGAACATGGCCTACGAACACCGAATATGCGTTAACTCGTACGAGACAAGAACGGACAGAATTAAGATAGCAAGCAGGAGGAGAATGGAGTTGCCAGCAAAACTCTAGTTCTGCTATGCAGTAGTTTGCTTTGAGCTCGTCAACCAGGGTGAGCTTTGGGGCAAGAACTTGAGCTTTGAGCAATCCAAATAAAAAAACCACCAACTTTAATTGGTGGTTTTTATACTGGATACTGTTTCGCTGTGTGGCGTCATAATTTTTGAGAGAAAGCACTGTAAAAACACTAATATATCAAGAGGCGTTTTCATAATTATTGAGAAGGACTATTAAGAAAACAAGAATAATCGTATTAAAATTCATAATTGATGAGAATATCAGCAATCGAGGAACTGAATAAATATACAAATTAATGTATTTAGTGTATACAATTAGTCTCCAATACGATTAATGCACAAAAAAAGACCTCGATAACTGATCGAGGTCTGACACTTAGCTTGTTTTACACTACTTTTTGAATCCTACTATATCTAGCGACTTCTGATGAAAACTCAGGAATTTCGTTACCTGCACAAACAAATTTCACACTAAATTTCTCTGAAAGGAATCTTAAAAATTCAAAAACCTCAAAACTGTGTCTGCTAAATTTAATTTGCTGAATGTCATCAATTATCAGAAGAGAAATGTCCTTATTACTTAGGACAATCTCTAAATATTCATATAATTGTGAAGTCGTTCTATTAACATTAGGAACTCCTAATGTCTGAAGTATACATTTTAATATGGATTAGGAGATTTTAACTCTAAGGACGGTAGATCCATATATAAAGCTCTTGTATTATCTTCACAGTATTTTTTCAAAAAGGTATTCCCCGTTTCCGTTCCAGAAGCAGCTATAACAAAGCAAAACTTTTCGTTACTATTGCAAGAAGTCCAAAATAAGACCACGAGTTTTCTCATAAATTATATCATTCACTTTATTTACCTCCCAAATACTTTTTAATATTAGAAGTATCGTCACAAAAGTCAACTTTTATACATATGTCATTTAACATTAGTAGTTGATTCTATTTTCCGTATAAGTAACTTGTTGACAGGTGGCTATCATAAGACTAGGCTGGCTTCAAATATCTTTTCGAGGGATTCCCTTTGGGTCGGCTTTATTTGAATAATAATTCGAATGCTCTTGGCCATTTCCACAGCTTCGGCAATGGTTTGGGCCTCTCCTGGGGCTAGCAAAGTTCCAATAGCAACGGTTCCTGTTCTTCCTTTACCTCCCCCACAATGAAAAGCAACTTTTTGGCCATTGTGAAAGGCACTTACTACTTCATTGATCGCCTTTTTCGATGGTACCCCCCGTAGTTTTTACCATTTTTTCGAAAAACTATGATATAGCTTTTTTCTTGCTCTAAATAGCCGTTGAGTAATCACTTGTTCCGACAATTTAAGTTCCTGAGAAATTTCTTTATAGGATTTTCCTTGAAAATAAAATAATTTGATTAAATCTCTATAGTCTCTTTTTAACTCATTTATCGTTTGATGTAACAATTCTTTTTTTATTTTCTCTTCAATTCTATCTAATGTGTTTATGTGGCTGTCTAATTCCTTTATTGTATTTACCTGTTCAGCGTCATAGAAAATCTGAACTTTTTTAAGTTTTCTATAGTGATCTAACGCAGTGTTTCTCACGACTCTTTTTATCCAAGCTATATCTGGAACGGTTCCTCTTGGCCAATGGTTCATAATTTTAATAAATGAATCATGAATAATATCCTCTATCGACGAATGATCCTTCATCAGTGGAACAATGTATCTATACAAATAGTGATAATACAATCGGTAGACCTTTTCTTCTGGAGAAATGTCTGTACCCCTTTTCTCCTCGTTGATTGAAGTCTTGATTTGTATGCTCATTTAAACTCCCCCATAAAATATCAAATTTTGAAATAAATTTATGTATTTTAGTAAGAATTTGTAATTATAATCGTTATATTATTGTACACCGCATTAAAGTAGCTGTAAGGGACACTTAAAAAACTTAAAAAAGGAGGGGGAAGTTAGTATTAAAGTAATTTTATGTATACTAATATAACGCTTACAAGGAGTGAGTAGTTTGACTTTAACTAGTAAAAAATTCGTAACATGTTTAGCAGTAGTGGCACTTTCGTTCTCTGCTTTTTCTACAAGTGCATTTGCCGCAACAAAAACTTGGACCAATAATACATTGACAAATTGGGACAAACCTATTTCCGGAACTTTTACAGCTGAAAAAATTTCATCCACTCTAGCATATAACGAGTTGGATTTTTGGTGGTCTGCTAGCCAAGTTGACTATATGTCATGGGTGGCAAATTACCCTACCTTTGATTTTAGGGATAATGGAAAGAGCGCTCTTGATTCTGGTGGCGGTGCCTCAAGTAACTTACCTGATCCTAAGTTCGATTTCGAGGATGATAATTCAGATGGAAAAGTTGATGAAATTGAGGTTGTAGCAGTCGGGAAAGCTGAAATTCAAGATTTGGTCGATTATAATTTTTATGCTTCATGGTCAAAGTCTGGTTCCAGTAACCCTTACATGATTGCTTATTCGTCTATGAGTGGCTCTCCATTATTTCCAGGTGGAGATTTCAATACTATTCCAAACTCTACAGATTCATTGGCAGGTCATTACTGGAATGATTTATCGACAATGTCAACTTTGATGTTAGATCAGTCTTACATACCAACCTGGGACGAAAAAATGGAAATATTGAATCAAATTGAGCTTCAGAGTAATGACTCCGAGGGACAGGTTGTGAGCCCTTCCTATAAAGGTCTGAAGACTGCAGATGACATTGCTTCATATATAAGTCTGGCCGATAGTGTCTTATCATCCGCTGTAGATCAAGAATACAAGTATAAAATTACTTTTAACAAACCTTTAACTCTTGAAGAAGTCACTACTATGAATGAGCAGAACCAACTTAGTTCTTCTGTATTTTATGCTCGTGCATTTAATGAAAAAGGGGATAGAGTTACAATTGCACTTAATGGTCTTAATGAAGATGTTCTAAAACAAATAGTAGAAAATCAAAATCTTGATTTCAAAGGCTTTATCGAAATCGAAGGTCAAGCAAGTAGTGATGATTTAAAAAAAGCTAGAGATTCAGAAGCTAATATTTTCTCCGTTGAAATCGGGACAGAAGGAATTCAGCCGAATGGCCTTTACTGGAAACTGGAGAATACAAGAAATTAAGAGCAATACCAATCTTATAAAAGTTACGAAATTAACAAGGCGATCGCTCTGTGAGAGTGATCGCCTTGTTAATTATTTTTCTAGATCAGTTACTTTGTTAATTACGGAAGGGAGAATGATTATAGAGCATCTCGATAAATATAAAGGTTTTTGTTACTTAGGAAGTGACGTTTGTTTTACCAAAAGCAAGCATTGTAGCTATGCCTCCCCAGAAAGCAAGAACTAACAATATTAAATGTAAAAAAAGCCCCAGTAAACTTGTCGACGAGAAATCTGCACTTCCCACATAAAACCACAAAAATAGTGGAGGTAATTGCGCTAAAATTAGTAATAACATGGAAAAAAGCGTGATTCCTAAAATAAAGCGTTTATAACGTTGGCTTTGTGATAAATTATATAAGAAAGAACCGGCAAATAATCCGAAACCACCAAAAACAGCAAATAATGCCCACTTTTCTGTAGCCATCGTGGCTTGAGTTATTTCTGGACCGAGAGATATCGGTAATCCTAAATTTAGAAAATAAGGTAGGTACAAAAAACCAGTAAAAACTGATAATAAAGAAACTAATCTGATGATGAATGGGAAGTTTCTAAATCTTGTAACAGTCATAATCTTAATGCCCCTTTCATGTTATAGATTACATTGTCTTTATAAATTATATATTATTATATACATTTTAATCCTTTATATCCAATTTTATTTATTTCCTGCATTGAGTTTAGATGGATCTGTCATGGGAAGGGACTTATGGCTATTCATTTTGGGAATTAACATCTACAACTATCAAAAGCGTTTCAACCTCCACATCTTGCTACAGCAATAACTTAAGACTAAGCAATGTAATAATTTCTGTGAAGTGAGTTCAGGTACATCAATGAGACTAATCCAAACTATGAATTAGGAGGAACAGAAATGAAAAAAGCCAAAACATTAATAACGATATTACTATGTTGCACAATCATTGGTTGCAATCAATCCAAGGTAGAGAAAGGTGACTTTATTTTTGATAAGGTAATTAACGATGATAACACACCTATGATTGCGGTCGTACGAAATATATCTAAAAATGACGCAGCCAATAATGAGTTGTCCGACTATTTAAATAATGATAATCCAGACGATGTTATTTATTACCACATAACAGATATTAAATTATACGAGGATCTAGAAATTGGTGAGAGAGTTACGGTAACAGCTCCAACTACTTTGCTTACGAGCCCGCCTCAAGCTATAGCGATAGAAGTTAAAAGATATGAAGATAAAAATTAAAAACCGAAATGTTAAAAAAACGGATCCTCTGATAGTAAGTGAATTTACAGTAAATGCTAACAACAAAAAAAATTTCAATAAATGGTTAACCTATCACGAGGTTTATGCGTTCTATAAATAGAGCCAAAAATTTATTGAAGGGATTGAGGTTGTGAAGAGAAAATTGTCATCATTTATAATAATTGTCTCATCGTTCTTTTTGATAACAGGAACGGCTTTTTCTGAAACCAAACAAGTATCTGTCTCAAGTAATCTGGAAAGCAATGAAAGAGGGGAAATTAAAGTAGACCTTGGCCCCGCGCCTCCAAACGCCATTAAGTCAGTTATTCCTTTTGAAGAAAGTAATCCTGAGAAAACTAAACGGGATGAGGATCATGGAGAAATCTCTATCTATTTGCAAACAAATTATAGTGATATTTATGGGGGAACCTATACCTCTATTGAAGGCCAAAAATATTTTCTATTAACCGAAGTAACCCCTGAAATAGAGTTGGAAATTCGGAAATTAAGTGATTTTCCGGATACTTTTGAGATTAAACAAGTACAATATTCAGAAAAGCAACTGGAAGCTGTGAAAAACAGTCTGTCCCAATCGGCTAAAGCCTTTGATTTGCAAGGCGTTGGACTAGATATTGAAAACAATCGTGTTTTAGCCATTACTACTACTCAACCTAATAAAGCAAATGAAGCAGCTATTTTAAAAGAGGGGAATTCTGATATTATCCACTGGAAAGTAAACGAAGAGAAAGCGGTTTACGAACCGTTAGCCTATAATATGTATCCCGGAGAACAAATTGATATGCAATCAACAGCAAGCACGAATTTTTGTTCATTATCCTTTAACGGCAGAGCAAATTTAAAGGACGTTGGGGTAACGGCGGGACATTGTGGAAACCGGACTTGGTATGACGTATCTGATGGATCATCCTCCATTGGTAAAATGAGTAACGCTGTTTTCTCAGATAATTCATTGTTTGATGCCGGGTTCATCGAGTATGTTAGCGGGGTTAATCCAAGCTATTATTTGAACGGTAATACGATGACAATTGGTACTACGGATTATTCTGGTATTCATCGGGAGGTAGGGGATTATGTTTACATTCATGCTGTTTCAGGAGTAGGGAATAGCTACGGATCCTTAAGGATTACGATTACTAACTATGACTTAATCGGTGGACCCACGGACATGGTTCTTACACAAAATAATAGCTCACTTCTTCCTGGTGATAGTGGGGCTTTGGTTTACTCACTGGCACATAACGGGACTAAGAACTATGCAAGAATCGAAGGAGTTTTCGGTGGAAGATACCAAGAAACACCGACAAGCACTAAGTACCTTACATTCTCCAAATATAGTCGAGTATTTGATGGTTTAGGTATGTCTGGGGTCTATACGGATCCGTCTTACTAAATTCATAATCCAGCAAGGAAAGAGATTTAACCGTGGGGGACTTTTTATCAGTCTTCCCCACGGCTGTAAATTAAAAATAAGAACTAGATACCAAACAAATTCCATCCTATCTTCTCCCTCTGTCTAAATAATATCTCATCTCAATATCGAACGCGTTCTCGATAAATATAATCGACCTAAAACCCTAGGTTTTCATGACACAATTTTGACTACATAAAAATCATGACCACCCGTCCAATGAACTGCACCCCAATTGTTAGACACCATCTAACATTGGAGGTGCAGTTTTTTCTATGGCTAATTTTAGTCCGGACGAAAAATTACAAGCGGTTATACGTTATCAAAATGGATCAGAAAGCATGAAATCGATTGCGAAATCAATAGGACTTCATCATACTGTCCTATTACATTGGATTAGACAATATGAGCACCATGGTGAAGAGGTCTTTAAAAAGCGCTATACACCGTATTCCGTACAGGATAAACTAGACGTACTTAATCATATGAAAGAACACGGGACGTCTATTAGAGAGACAGCTGCAGTATTTAATATTGCCAGTCATAGTACCATTCTAAGCTGGCAAAGAAGCTTAGAATTACACGGAATAGACGCCCTACAACCAAAGAAAAAGGGGCGTTCATCCATGAAAAAGGATCCAAAACAACTGAATGATCAAAAGCCTGTAGAGGGGTCTGTAGAGGCTTTACAAAAAGAGATAGAACTTTTGCGTATGGAGAATGCTTATTTAAAAAAGTTGAACACCTTAGTTCAAAACAAGGAAAAATCACCAAACAAGACAAAGCGCAAGTAGTCTATGAACTAAGGAACGAATTTTCGGTGAAAGCACTTCTGCAGCTCGCAGATATCCCTCGTAGCACGTATTACTACTGGGTGAATACATTCGGTATGCCGGACAAAGATTCTGAGTTAAAGGACGTTATTCAAGCGATTTACGAGGAACATCAGGGGCGTTACGGTTATCGCCGTATTCGAGATGAGTTAGTGAACCGCGGTCACCATGTAAATCATAAGAAGGTGCAGCGTTTGATGAACGTGTTGGAGTTGCTGATTCGGAGTTAAGAATGTAAAATCCCGACTCATTTTAATTTTATCCCCGTAAGCTTTCAGCACCCACATGCAGAAGTTATGAAAAGTGCCGATTCTAACTCGTTTTTGATTTACCCCAAAGGAAGCAACTCTCGAGCTCATTTCATTAGCTGCCTTATTAGTGAAGGTGATTGCAAGTACTCGTTTCGCCTCAGGCAACCTGCCTGATTCAAGCATGTAGGCGATTCGACTTGTAATCACACGCGTTTTGCCCGTACCAGGACCAGCGAACACCATAGAGTTTCGATCAAAAAAACGAACTGCCTCTAATTGTTGGGGGTTAAGACCTTCAAGACATTTCATCGTTGGTATCCACATCCGATTCATTAGTATTGTAGCCCGCCAATGAAATCACAAGATCAAGTGTGTTTTCGAGGAATTCTCTGGGGAAATACTCCGAGAATCGTTCCCCGATCAGTCTGCCTGTTGTCCGCCCTTTTATCTTGCGGAAACCACCAGCGAGTGCTTTACGAACTTCGAGATCAGCCTCTTGTACACTTTCTACGATCGAAACGCATTCTGAGAGCTCAGCTGACATCTTGCGAAGCGCCTTAATTTGGCCTGCCTTATCCCCGTCGAAACGGTTTAAGGCACCTTTCAGATCCGAGAACACCTCATCAATTCGTTCACGGGGGCAGCGATTCCTCAAGGAAACTGATCAGCTCTGCGATTGGGGCATGCAGGCAGACATAGCCTTCGATATCTCCCATATCCACATGCCTTGGCAATTCAAATATGTTATCCGTAATCTCTTTGATTTGATCAAGTTCTTTATCGTGTTTACTATCTTTTGAATCGTAATCAATCATTGCTACATGCTTAAGTTGCAACTGAATATTCTTTTTGATATCCACCGTCGATGAGGCGGCAACAGTCAGCCGCAGGAGGTCACTCACATCCGGAAGATCAATAATTTTGCGTGTAACCTTCGTGACGCCCCCTATAAATTCACCGATATCGATATTGTCTTTAAGTGAATCTCCCGCTTCATCCAGTTTATCAAGAATAACTTGTTCTTCAGCCGATATATCGATCTGCTTGAGAATTCGCCCGAACATGCTCCCTTTATTAGACTTTATTGCTCGATAATCTCTGAGCGCGTCTTGGTAGTAAAACGAGATAAGCCGCTTTTCGCTAAAGTTCACAGAGCGCTCAGGCTGTCTTCCATAAACTAAGGAAGGCTCGCTTTCTTTGGTTTGTTTATCAAACACGCAGGTGAAGACAAGAGGCAAGAACCACTGTTCCTTTCCATCCATTTCCTCACTGTCGACGATTCCAATAAAGTGCGCTCTTAATTCATCGCTTAGGTCTGAGAATGTGACTTCAACTCTTATGGGCTTGTCTAGGTCGTAAAAATCAGTTTCCTGAAACTCTAATGTCCTTATAGATCTCTCAGGATTAAAGAGATAATGGAGGATAGTCAAAATACTAGTTTTGCCTGCGTTGTTTTCACCAACAAGCACCACCATGTCCATACCGTTTACTACTTTTGGCACAATCAGAACTTCTTCATCAAAGTTCCTAAAGTTACTCACTCGAAGTTCCTTGATTCGCATTGTGTTCCCCTACTCTCATAAGTATTCTGCCAGTTAAAACAATTACAGGTGCTGTAACGCTAAAAATCATGTTTGATTAACCCCATTACATTTACACAAGAGATTAAAAACATGCCATCAGCGGACACCGGGGTTGGATTGTACTTTTTTCATCTGATTCAAGCGTAGTATCGCCGGACCTTCGGGATGCCTCATATATTCAGTCCGATCCCGCATGCCTGATCTCACCACGTGAAAAACCTTATATATTTATGTACATAAAAACACACGGCAACAAAAATTTCATGTTGCCGTGTACGTGGTGTAAAGTTCATGTCGCTTCAATTTGCTTCATAATTTCATTGATGTAATAGCGTGGTAATGAAAGTTTGAGCGGGATGATAATGCATTCAACTTAATATGAGAACACCCCGCTCCTATATCATTGTTTTTTTGAAGTTTTTTGCCCATTTTAGTTTGAACATTGAGAACATTGAATACATATGCATTTATTAGAATCCGTACAAATTTCTCAAGTCAAATGAAATAATTTTTCAAGAAAAATGGCACTGTTCTTACTCAGATTGAAAAATCACAACAGTCAAAAAAAGCTTCAGGTATCGCTAGCACAATTTCCACATAACTAGCCAATGTATAACGGTGCATAAAAATACATTTATCATTAATTATGAATTTTTTTCTCACTAATTTGAAAAATCTTCTCAATAATTATGACGCCACACATTTCGCTTATTGTTGCTGCTTCTTGTTTCGGAATTACTTCATCACTTTAGCCAGCTCGGTGAAAATAACCCCGAGCGCATACGCGCCCGCATCCGGGTATCCGATGCTGCGTTCGCCTACCGTGCCCGCTCTACCCATCCGGGCAACGATATCCGCCGTCTTCTGCGCGCCGAGCACCGCTGCTTCGGCCGCTTTGACCGCTGCCGGCTTCATGTCTTCGCCTTGCTCTCCACTCTGCGTCCATGCATCCGCGAACGGCACGAGCGCATCAATCAGCGTCTTGTCGCCGACGACGGCTCCTCTTCCGAAGGACCTTTCACCCGTATCCTGAATTCCTTTGACGACGGCCTGCATCATCTCCGCGACCTCATGAACGGACAGCTCCTGCTTCTGCCCTGCATATTTGCTTGCGGCTCGGAACGCCGATCCCCAGATCGGTCCTGAAGCCCCGCCGCAGTGCTCCATAATGATCATTGAGCAGGCGTCGAGGAAATCGCCGATATCACGATGGTGATGGGTAAGCAGATCGTTCCACTCCGATTTGAGCTGCTTGAAGCCCTTGGCGACGCTCATCCCGAAATCGCCGTCTCCGGCATGAGCGTCGAGCTCGCAGAACGGCACCTCGTTCTCGATGATGACCTCGCTCATCTGATCGATCAGATACACGATATTTTGCAAGGATAACCGGTTGTTCTTAATCACCGCTGCTGCAGCATCCGTATTGTTTTTGTACGATACCGCATTCCCTGACTTCTGTTTATGAACAACCTCGGTAAAGTTTACTGGCTGGAACGATCCCTTAACTGATAGTGCAGGCGTATCGCATGGCGCAGACAGCCACTTCTTGAGCGTCTCGTCCAGCTTCATGATCGTTACCGATGCGCCGGCCATATCGATGCTGGTCATATAGTTGCCGACAAATCCTTTGAATACCCGCTTGTTTCGGGCCGTCAATTCACGTATTACGGAATTGTTCAGTAAATACAGCTCCTGCAGCGGCGTCCCGCCAAATCCGTTGATTAGTACGGCAACTTCGGCTTCCAAAGCATCATCCAGCTCCAGGTTGTCCAGCAAAGACGTAACCATCCGCTGCGCCAGCTCATCCGCAGAAACGGCTTTCTCCCTGCGGATTCCCGGTTCGCCGTGAATGCCGACGCCATATTCCATCTCGCCATCCTCGATCTGAAACGTCGGGGTTCCCTTTGCGGGAACGGTGCAGGAGGTAAACGCGAAGCCGATGCTGCGGACATGGTTGATCGCATGCTGCGCCGCTTCTTTCACTTCCGGCAGGGACAGCCCCGCTTCGGCGGCCGCTCCGGCCACCTTATGAACGAGCACCGTTCCGGCAACGCCTCTTCTCCCTACCGTGTAGAGGCTGTCTTCCACGGCGATGTCATCGTCTACCTTGACGTAATCCACTTCAATGCCGTCTTCGCCTGCGAGATGGGCTGCATTCTTGAAGTTCATGATGTCGCCGCTGTAGTTCTTGATAATAAGCAGCGTCCCCTTATCGCTGGCGGAGCTGCGGATCGCTTGGTACACCTGGATTTGGGATGGGGAAGCAAATACGTCCCCGCACACCGCCGCATCCAGCATCCCGGTTCCCACAAATCCGGCATGGGCCGGTTCGTGCCCGCTTCCGCCGCCGCTGATCAGGGTGACTTTTCCTTGATTGATCTCTTTTTTGGAAATTACTTTGTATTTTGGGTCGAACGCCAGCTCGGGATGCGCCAGTACCAACCCATTGCACATTTCCCGAACCAGGGTTTCCGGTTTGTTCATGATTTTCTTCATCTTAGACCTCCTTGCTTGATTTATATTGACGGCCCAACTGGTCAGCCGCCATAATGGCCGATGCGACCGCTTCCTCCGAAATCGGGAACGGCATCGAATGAATGGATTCCTCGGCAATGCATGCCTTCTTGGCAACCTCAAGCAATTCCTCGTAAGTGACATGCTCTATGCCGATGTCCGCCAGGCATACGGGAAGACCGATCGACAGACAGAAATCCAGCACTTCCTTCATTTCGTCCTGTTCCGCATTCTCAAGCACCAATTGGGCAATCGTGCTGAAGGCTACCTTCTCGCCGTGATAATAATGGTGCGTTCCTTCCAAAGCCGTCAAGCCGTTATGAATCGCATGAATCGCTGCCAAACCGCCGCTCTCGAAGCCCAATCCCGATAACAGAATATTCGTCTCGACGATATTCTCCAGCGCAGGCGTCACGATGTTCTGATCGCAGGCCAGTTTCGCTCGATATCCGTTCTCGAGCAGGGTGTCATAGCATAGCTTGGCAAGTCCAAACGCGGTGATCGTTCCCTTGGCCTCGCCGCCGCACGGCAAACCGGCATTGACATTGGAATACGATTGAGCCGTCGCTCTTGCTTCGAAATAGGTCGAGAGCGCGTCCCCCATTCCAGCAACAAGGAATCTGGTCGGCGCTTTGGCAATAACCGTCGTATCGATCATGACGACGCTTGGGCTTTGCTTAAAATAAGCATAATCGTCGAATTCGCCTTCGGGGGTATAAAGAACCGCCGAATGGCTTGTCGGTGCATCCGTTGCCGCAATCGTCGGAACGATAATCAGTGCCTCGCCTTCGGCTACGCATTTTGCCGTATCAATCGCTTTGCCTCCGCCGAGGCCGATCGTGCAGGCACATTGATGCTCCTTGGCCAATGCCTGCAATCTGCTCACCTCCTCCCGGGAGCATTCCCCGCGGAAGCCGCTTTCAACGAGCGTTATATTAAATTTCTGTTTCGTTGCGTCCAGCTTGTCCTTCACTCGGGCAACGTCATCGGGATGGGCGATCAGCAGCGCGGAATCTCCGAATGTCTTGACGAAATACCCCAGATTCAACAGCTCGTTCTCACCTTGCACATATTTTGTCGGACTGATAAACGCCCTTCTCATTTTTCATTCCTCCTAAATTGACTATATGTTTTATTATAGATTGTGCTCATTTGGGAAGCATGAAACAATGAGATCGGAATAAAGCGTTTTCTTATCGTGTTTTTTTGTCATCTTGATGGCAAATTGTATTATCTTGTCCTTTAGTAGAATCATTCGCTATAATTATATAGAGTTTCTATTACGTTCATAGGAGAATGTCGTCATGTCCAAATCCCGGTTCGATTTAGAAGAAATCATAGATTTGGAGAAATGGGAGAAGCTGCAGGATTCCTTATCGCTTGTGACCAAAATGGCGATCCTAACGGTCGATTACAAGGGCGTTCCCGTGACCAAGCACAGCTACTGCCAGCCTTTCTGCCAAGGCGTGCGCCAGGATGGCCATCTCTCGCAGTATTGCCAAAAATGCGATGCGCGAGCCGGCATTGAAGCGGTTCGCCAGAACAAACCATACATCTATCTGTGCCATTTTAACGTTATCGATATCGCCATTCCGATCATCATCGACAACCAATATCTTGGCGCGATCATGGCCGGACAGCTCAAGCTCCGGGAGCCTGACGCGCCGATGCTGGAGCAGATCGTGTCCCGGCCGCCCAATGTGGAGTCCAACCGGAAGTTCAAGGAACTCGAAGGGGATTACAACGCCCTGCCAGTCCTGTCATACGAGGAAGTAACGAGGTGCGTGGATCTGCTGCTGCAATTGAGCACGTATATCGTGGAGGAAGCCATTCAAAAGCATACCACGGTGGATATGTACAAAAAAGTGCTCACGTCTAGCATGAACGCGCCAGCGTCCGTTGAAACGCTGAACGAGTCCGATCGCGCGGTCCGCAGCATTCAATCCATCCAGCAGGAGCTGTCAGGAGCGCTGATCGACACCAAATTGAAGAATGGCGCTGGGCGGTTTGCCTCTTCCAATCCGGTGCTTCAGCCCGCGTTTGACTATATTTTTGCGCACAAGCATGAAAATTTCAGCCTGAAGGAGATGGCCAAGCTGTGCCATATCAGCCCCAGCTATTTCAGCCGTATCTTTACGAAAGAAACTGGGGAGAATTTCTCCGTCTTCATCGCCCGGCTTAAGATTGAATGGGCCAAGCAGTTGCTGGAATCCACCGATTCGCCGATCCATCAAGTGAGCGATGATCTAGGCTTTTGCGACACGGGCTATTTCATCAAAACATTCAAAAGATTCGAGAACCTCACCCCGGCCGTGTACCGAAACATGTATGCCGGGGTATCCGCGAAGTAATCGTTCCAGGCTGTCGACCATTCATGTAAAAATCCCTTCGTGCATGCACCAAGGGATTATTGCGATGACCGTTATCCGGCCAAGCCCCGTTAACGGATCTGGTTCTGATTCCGGTAGTCATCCACGACAATGGAATATAATTTCAGATCTTCATGTTTGCCTTTCACGAATATCGACTGTCTTATGATTCCCTCAAAGGTCATGCCGGCCTTTTCCATCACTCTGGCTGATCCTAGGTTTGACGGTAGACAGCTGGCTTCGATTCTAACCAGCTTCATTCGTTCAAATCCATAAGAGATGATGGTCCTGATCACTTCGGTCATGTAACCACGATTCCAATAATCCTTGGACAAGGCATATCCCAGTTCTGCTTTGTCATGATGAACGTTCCAAGCCATAAATCCTGAAGTTCCGATGACCCTTCCGGTTTCTTTGTCCACGATCCCCCACGGGGCCACGGCATGATGGTCGTATTTTTGCATCACCTTGTTTAGATAATGGCGGGTATCTTCCATCGTTTGATGCGTCGGCCAGGAGGTATATCTCGATACCTCATCATCTGATCCGTAACGAAAGATATCCGGCTCGTCCTCGCTTCTTAATTTTCTTAAAATCGTTCGGCCTGTTTCTAACGTTGGCAGATCCGAGAAGATATCCTCTATCCGCATGTCCCTCATCCCTCCAATGCCTTCAAAATATCCTTTATCAATAATTCCGGCATCACATCACGATTGAATTCGTTCAAGCTGATGATGCCGACTTCCTTCCGATATTTAATTGTATCTATTTCAGGGTGACTATCGACGGGTATCGTTCCTAGAACAATCCGGCGATTACTAATTATCTCTTGTACCATGCTTAGAAAAGAGGCAGACAGCATTTGCATAAATCCCAGTTCGTCAATGACGATGATTTTCTTGGAGGACAAGGCTTCCCTTAATTTATGAATAGCAAAATCCTCGAATTTCTCAACATCGACGCCGTACCTGCCAACTCGAATATGGCTGGGACTTTCCACATTCGCAATCTCTACGCTTTCTCCATCAACAGCCACGCATCTGAAACCGATTCGATCGCCTGCCTTCGTTATTTCCTCCGTATAAAAACCGCCGCAAAGATCAGGGCCGACGAGATGTATGAGTTTCTTGATCATGGTCGTTTTGCCCGTTCTCGGCTTCCCCGTGAGTAAAAATGCCGTTTTGGCATTCAGCGGTTTCCCGTCCAATCTGGACAGCAGCTTATACTGAGGGGGGGTCAAATCCCAAGTCTCATAAGGGACCGAACGCTCTGCACGGATGGCGTCCAGCGTGCGCGATTGAATGTGGGGCCTTTGTATGTATTCATCCAGGTTGGTATCTACCAAGTCTACGAATTTCGCTTCCACAATTTCTTCCGGTTGAATGGTTATTTCTCCGCTGACGTATTCCGCATGAAAAACGACGGACAACACGTGCAGCCTCTCATTGTAGTAGACTCCTGAAATGCCTAAAGGGCGTATAACCACGCCCGTCTCCTCCAGAAACTCCCGGCACACCGCTTGATCCAGCGGCTCCCCGGCATCAACGAAGCCTCCAGGGAGTTCCCACGTATCCGAACGCAAATGCGTCCGAACCATCAGCACATGTCCGTCTCTATTCTTCACTAAAGCTGAAACAGCAACCAAATGCTTTGACTGTTCAAACATCGATTAACACCGCCATTTCCATGTTTTATCTATCATTTCAATGACTGATCAAGTGAAGAATTCGTTTGAAGCGTTTTTTTATTTTTCCATCATTATACATTATATTCCGATCTCCAGCATTTTCGCCCTCACATTCTCAACCCTGCGATCCATATCCGTTCCGTCGTACTTGGGAAGCTTGAGTTCACTGACCATATTCCCGTCGCGCATAAACATAATGCGCTCCGTCCGGGCCGCCACGTTAGCGTCATGTGTTACAAGCATGACCGCCGTGCCTTCCGCGTTGATTTCGAAGAAAATGTCCATGATTTCCTGCGCGGATTTGGAGTTGAGCGCGCCCGTAGGCTCATCGCCAAAAATGATTCTCGGGCTGTTCATCAGCGCCCGGCAGATTCCCGCACGCTGAAGCTGTCCTCCCGAAACCTGAGCGATGTCTCGCTTTTCCAGCTCTGCGATTCCCACCCTGTTCATAAGAGCTCTTGCTTTTTTCGTTATGGATGCAACGTTTTTTCGTTGGTCCCGCATGGATGGAAGAATGATATTATCGAGGATATTGAGGTTTTTCAGCATCGTTGGCTGCTGGAAGACAAACCCCATATGGGTCCTCCGTATATCTGATAGCTCATTCTCCGAGGCTGCCGATAAATCCTTGCCGTCAAACAAGACCGTTCCGCCATTCACGCCATCCGTCCCGCTCAATGCAAACATGAACGTTGATTTTCCCGAACCCGAAGGCCCCATAACCGAAACGAACTCGCCCTCGTGAATGTAGGCGGACACGCCGTCCAGAACACGGCGCCGGTCATCACCTTCGCCGAAAGATTTTACGATATCATCACAGATAATCAACTTCTTCATAGGTTACTCCTTCATATGTTCGGATATTTTGATTCGTCCCGCTCCAGAAACGCCGATCACGGTTGCGATAAGCACCGAGCCGATCATCAACATGGGGCTGAACAGATACGCCGAAAGCGGATCGATCGCAAAATGAAATGTCGACGCTCCAAACGAGGAAATTGCGGCACCTGCAAGCATCTCACCGACCGTGTTGGCCAGAAGCGTTCCAACCATGATGCCGACAATCAGAACAAATACCGAACGCGAGACATACTGCACCTTCATATCCGAGTTCGTAAAGCCAAAGGCTTTCATGACGGCAATCGCATGCCGGTCCTTGGCAACCAGCATTTTCATAAACAGCAAGGTAACGAGAACCGCTATCATCAGCGCAACCGTAACGGCAGCGTTGGAGGCCGTTTTGGCGGAGCTTATGGTTGAGCCGAACGTCTGCGATACAAAGTCGTCAATGCCCGAGATCTTTGCATAATCGAACCTCTCCGCATAGGCGGAGACCTTCTCACGGACAAGCGTTTGATCGGTTAGCTCAGCGCAGACGATGCTCCACATCGTGTCCGCCGTATCATCGGTGAATACTGCCTTTGCGGTTTTGCCGCCGTTGGTAATGTCGGAGTAGATGCCGCTTACCATGAGGGCTTTCGCCTTCCCCTCGATCACCACCGTGATGACATCGCCGACCTTTTTGCCCAACTCATCGGCGTTTATCGCCGAAAGCGCAATTTCTCCTTCTGCGGGTGCTTTGCCCTTGGCATATGCTATAGGGAATACCTTATGGTCCCCAAGCTCGATTTTGATATTTTCCTCCGTCCCGTCTCCCGCTTTGATTTTGAATGTTTTGGTTGTAAGGACGGCTGTCTTTGTAATGGCAGGGTCGTTGTTCATCGTTTGTAAAATCTCGGCCGTTTTTTCCGACATTTGCCCGGTCTGCTGAATGTCAACCCGCATGTCGTAGCTCCCGATGCCCATATATTGAATAAAGCTTTTGGACGAGATCGTGTTGTGCAGGTTCTGCGGTACGATCATGATAAATGCCGAGATCACTATGACCGTCAGGCTTGTAGCGTAAAGTCTTTTCCTGGCGAGAACGTCTTTGATCCCGAGAAAAACATTGGTGCTAAACAGCCTGTTTGCGCTCAGATTAAAGCGTCCGGCGCCCGTGTTTTTCTCGGGTGAAGTGCCAAAGCGTATCGCTTCTGAAGCCGATATGGTCCGAAAGCGATTCAGAACTCTGCTTACATAGGCGATGATCGCTAGGAAGACAAGCAGTATGCCGAAGAGTCCGAACGGCAAGGCATAAGAAGCATGGCTGCTTTCTCCCATGTAGAGACGTATGTTCTCAAGAAGCAATCCTTTGAAAGGCACCGAAAGCGCAAAGCCGAGAATACTGCCTGCCGCGGTAATCGCAGCATATTTCGCGAGATAGATCTTTTTCATATCGGAAACACGCAGCCCTATCGCTTTCATGACGCCGATTTCACGATAATCGTCTTCGATTTTGGCTAAGAGGGTAAAGCGTATGCACATCAGAGATATCGCTACGACAAGAATGCTAACGAGAAGGATAACGCCGATCATCATCCCGTCGGAAAGGGCGTTCATCATTTGGAACAGCTTATAGGTAACCGTAGGTCCGTTCGCTTCAAGACCCGCGGAAGCGTAGTCTGCTTCAAATGCGCCTAGCTCCGATAAATCCTTCAGTCTGAATTCAATCAGATACTCCATACTGCCAAGATTTCTGATTTCCGCGTAATCCTTTGCGCTGACCAGAAATCGCTTGGAGGCGGAGAGCGTGGAATTCATCTGCGAATCGCGTAGGAATCCCGCAACGGTAAATGCAGTCCCGTTGATCACCGCCATGTCGCCAACCTTGGCCGTGCCGTCCCTCATATAGCTTAAGGGCACATATAATTCGCCGTCTTCTGCGTGAATGATGTTTCCATTAAGATCAAGCAGATAGTCGAATTTCTTGCTCTGTAGGCTGAATCCGTTATCCTGGACGCTATTCGCAAGCGTGTGCTCTCCTAACGTAATCCGTGCGCCGTCTATGTTGAGAAATTCAACTACCTGATAATCTTCCACATTGCCTTGCTGCTTGGCAAAGGCTGCTAGCCGCGCCGTATCAATGTCACCCGAATGCATTTGCATAAAATGCGGGGTTTTTGCCTGCATCATGAGTGTATGTACCGCTCCGGATAAATTTAAAATGAGCACGGCTGCGAGCGAAACCAGCATCGCTGCAGCCGCAACGAAGATTACGGTCATCAACGTGATCCATTTGCTTTTGGATATATCCCTTCGGATGATTCTGAAATACATAAGGCCCCCCTGTGTTCAAGCATTTTAAACGATGTCAACCATAACAGCTTACCTAAGATGATGAGGAGAAAGGACTGCTTCTCTGCCGTCGCCCCTGCTGATGAACTTTCCCGCTGATTCATGCTTGGCCGCTTTCATCTCCTCCACCAAACATCCCCATAACGTCCATCAGGCTTCCGCTTTCTGCGCCGAGCAGCCTCTCGACGTTGCAAACAAAGGCCAGAACTCGCTGCCCTCGCTCCTCGTCCGTCATCGTAACCAAATCTTCATCAAAAACGGTATTCGCATAGATCACCACCATTTCCATGCATTCATACGGGTACGGCGTGCTGAACAGCCCCTGCTCGATGCCTTCGCGGATGATGTCCGTCAGGATCGGCGGAACACCGTTAATAATGACCTTATGTATCTTTTGATGCATGAGCGCATTCTGAGGCTTGTGAATATGCTCCATGATTTCCTTGCTGCTCTCGCCATCGTCGCTTATGTTCAGCGCCATCACAACACGAATGATGCGTTCGATTACGGGTATGCGCTTGTCCAAGGCAATGGCCTGTGCCCGATCCAACAATCGGACGGCATACCGGTCAATCAGCGCATCCATGATATCCTCCTTCGACTTGAAGTGATGATACAATGTCCCGCGCGCAATGCCGACCTTTTCGAGAATATCGTTGGTGCTTGTGCCGTCAAAGCCCTTCTGACCGAAAAGGACATCCGCCGCGTCAAGGATTTCATTCTTGCGTTCCTCCGCTTTTTTTACGATTCGCATGCTCCCCCTCCTTCCCTAGACCGACTGTCTGTCGGTAATATAATATCATGCCGCGTTCCGTTGTCAATACCGTTGTTATCTGAAAAATAAAAAGCGGCTCATCCCCTAATGAGGGATGAGCCGCTTTTTGATTTGTGCTCCTGATTTTTCTAATATTGCTACTCTTATCTTATTGTCTTATGACGAGGATGTCTTGAGGCGGTCTGGCCGTGCTTTGAATTCGGGTTATTTCCGCGTCCGTAAGGTTGCGTCCAACCACAATGAACGAAGATGTCACGTTGTTGAAATTAAAGTTTTCCAAGTTCGCTACGTTTTGGCTTCCTCTAAACACACGGAACGATCCCTGAAAGTTAATTCCCGAGAACAATACAAGCGTTACTTCAGAGCGCTCCACTACATTGCGGAGCCGAAAACTCGAAAGAACGTTGTTAAACCGAAATGCTCCGAGGTCACGAACCGCAACGCCTCCTCGTCTGAAGAGAATCCGACGAACGGAAAAATTAGTACCTGACCAAAGCGCAAGACGCACATCACGATTTGCCATCTATATCACTCCTTAGCTGGGAATGATATAGTATATTGCCAGAGTTATAGAATGGTAAAAGACAATAATCCCCGTTAAATCGTTTGTTTTTCGGATGTGCCGCTGATCCAGTTTTTGATTTCAACCAGAGTCCTTAGCTATTCTCTGATAGAAACTCTTCCCTCAACAGACCATAATGCACAAGGTCTTCATATTCGTCCCACTTTTTAACATGTTGTCTTAACAGTCCTTCATACTTCATTCCTAGCTTTTGCATGACCTTACCCGAAGCAGGATTATTCCCCAAATGACGTGCAAAAATGCGGTTTAAACGCATTTCTTCAAACGCATATGTTACGATCCCTTTTGCCGCTTCCGTACAATAGCCATGATTGTTGTATTTTCTCCCAACCCAATATCCAAGCTCACCATGATCAAAATTTCGGTTGCAGCCTATACTGATTGCGCCAATTACGTAATTCTCTTCTTTATGTACAATAGCTAGCTCAAGGGATCGATCTTCATTGAAATTAGCAAGATGGGACTCTATCCATTGTTCTGCCATCCCATCCTTGTATGGGTGCGGTATATATAACGTCGTTTCTGCTATATACTTATCGCCAGCCAGTTCCTGTACAACTTTTGCATCCTCTAAACTGAACGGCCGCAAAATCAGCCTTTCTAATCGAATCGTCGGTAGTTTCTTCATCCATGTCTCCCTCCTTCTTTCGGCAATCGAATCGTAAACGTTGCTCCTTGCGAAGGCAGGCTCTCGACTGTGATGGTGCCGTTATGGGCTTGAATCAGCTTGTAGACGATGGCCATTCCCAGTCCGGTGCCCTCAGAAGCAGCATCCGTCGTGGTCCCGCGGTAATATTGCTGGAACAGATGCGCTACCGTGTCGGCCGTCATGCCTATGCCATTGTCCGTAATGCGGATGGCGGCAAACTCTTCTGCGTCCGTGATCCGGACGAAAATCTCCGTAAACTCCGGATTATGAAGTATAGAGTTCATCATGATATTTTGCAGGATGCGCTGCATGTATTTCGCATCAAAATCCACGTACATCGCAGACAAATCCGTTTGAAAATGCAAAGGGTAGTTGCTTGCCTGCGGATTGTTGCTGATATCGGCTACCACCCTTTTGGTGAACTCGACGATATCCTGATTCGCCTTCTGTAACGGCAGCGCGCCATCAGCCCGGTTGAGCTGCGTAACGAGGCTTAAATCCTGAATCAATTCCTCCATATGCTTCCCTTTATCGTCCATTTCCCGGATGAAAGAGATCGCCTCTTCCTTCGACCATTCGTACTGCTCATTCAATAAGAGAGCCGAATAGCCCTTAATATAGGTTAGAGGCGTTTTCAAATCATGGGATATCCCCGCGATCCATTCCTGTTTCGCCTGTTCGATTCGGGTTCTCTCCGCTTCGTTCGCTTGCAGGATACTGCCTAAGGACTGAAGATGCTGGAGCACCTCCTGATAGAGGCGGTAACGCATGCGCAGTTTTCCTTTTCGAATAACGATTTTGGACAAATCGGCAGGCTGCTTGTAATCATCTTTCGAAAGCTGTTGAATCCAGGTCATAATGAATCCGATCGGGCCGCCAAAATACCATCCGAACACAGCTATGCATAACAGCGTGCTGGCTCCGAAGATCACTCCTACAATAAGTCCTTCATTATCCACAGTGATATGAATACCCAGCATGGGAAGAATGCCTTCAAGCAGAATAACAAGCAGCATACCCGTTCCAAGAAGCCACAGGATGAGCCCTAACGCCAAATGTATCGTGAATCGAGTTTTTATTCGCATGCCAGTGCCTCATTTGGGGGGATGAATTTATAACCGATTCCTCTTAAATTCACAATAATTGCGGGTTTGCGGGTATCATCGCCTATCTTTTTGCGCAGCTTGGAGATATGGATCGTGACCGTTTTTTCTTCCCCGAACACGTCATTCCCCCATACCAGCTCATAAAGCTGAGCCGTTGTGAAGATATGATTCGGATGCTTGAAGAAGAAATGCAGCAGCTCCAGCTCCTTGGCCGTGCAATCTACAGGTTGGCCCTTCACGATTAACGTTGCCGATTCCGGATGATATGAGAGGTGCCCGTAATCGTATGCCGTGTTTTGTTGAAGTGCGTTCTCCATGATCCTTTGCCTGCGAAGAATCGCCTTGATTCGGGCAATGACCTCCAATGGATTAAATGGCTTTGTAATATAATCGTCCCCGCCGATGCCTAGCCCCGTTAACTTGTCGAAGTCGGTAGAGCGCGCGCTGATGAAAATGATTGGCGCATTCGTATGTTTCCGGATCTCCGTGCACAGTTCAAAACCGCTTAGATCCGGGAGCATAATATCAAGCAGGATCATGTCATATGATTTTTCTTTGACGCGCTGCAGTGCGCCTTTTCCGGATGAGACCGTGTCAATATGCGTAAAGTTTTCTTTTCGGAGCGTAATCTCCAATAACTTCAAAATACCAATCTCGTCATCGACGACCAATATGGTTGCAGATTCCATTTGCTATCCTTCCCTCGTTTCAAACTAATCCTGAACATGTATTTCTATCTTACCTTATTTAATCGTTTACGAGCTTAGGCTATGTCAAATGTTACGAGTTTTTTCCGCTCCGTTTACTTTATTTTTACTTTCGTTCCTTAAGCTAAGTGAAGCACATCAATCAGAGAGCGGGAGGAAATCAGAGTGGAAACCATGATTCAAATCCATCAAGTAAGCAAGGTATACAAGGGTACAGAAACCATTACGAACGTCAATATGAACGTCCGAAGAGGGGAAATTTACGGATTTTTGGGTCCGAACGGTGCCGGGAAAACCACCATTATGAAAATGATCTTAAACCTGGTCAAACCGTCTTCCGGTGAAATCCGAGTATTCGATCAACCGGTTCTCCCCACATCCGTTCAATACCTAAAGAGAATAGGCAGCATTATTGAATATCCCGTGTTTTACGACCGGCTTACGGCCGAAGCCAACTTGGATCTTCATTGCAGATACATCGGATATCACAATAAGCCTGCGATTAAGGAAGCGCTGGAGATCGTAGGCCTTCACGGAGTCGGGAAGAAGAAAATCCATGAATTCTCGCTAGGAATGAAGCAGCGGTTAGGGATTGCACGGGCCATTGTGACGAAACCGGACATCCTCATTCTCGATGAACCGATCAACGGACTGGATCCGATCGGAATTAAGGATATTCGGGAGCTCTTACTGCTATTCAAGAAGAACTACGGAACCACCATTCTCATATCGAGCCATATCGTGTCGGAAATCGAATCGGTTGCCGATACGATCGGCATTATTCATCAGGGGCAATTGTTAACGGAAGTAAAGATGGCGGACATCCGGGGACAGCATGCCGGGTCGTTGGAGGCGTATTTCATCAATCTCGTTCATGGAGGCAAACGCTATGCTTAAATTGATACAGCTGGAATGGCAGAAGAATAACCTGCCCGGATATTTCAAGGGAATAGCCATTTGCATTGCGGCTATTTTCGCCGCCGTTACGCTGATGGCGCTGGGTTCCAAAGGGGAAAACGAACCCATGAGTTATGCAGATTTCATATCGTTATCAGGTGTTTTGATTCGAATCACCTATATCATTTTCTCGAGCGTTATTCTGTCCCGTTTAGTGATTGACGAATACAAGAGCAGCATGATCCAAGTGTTGTTCACCTACCCGCTGCAGCGAAAGAAAATCATTTAAGCCAAGTTGACGATTGTGTTTGGGTTCTGTTTTTTCAGCATCATCATAACCACGTTCATCATCCATCTGTTAACGTACCTCTTGAATCCGATGATCGGTTTATTTGACGCGCCTATTCCTGTCGCAGCCATGATGGCCGCTGTTCCGGCCACGGTGCTAAACGCCTTTATGATGGCCGGCATCAGCCTCATTCCGTTATCGTTTGGCATGAGAAAAAAATCGGCGCCTTCCACGATTACTTCAGCTGTCATTATTGGATTCTTGATTAACGCATCGGTGTCCGACGGGGGAAGCTCGTCCAGCTTGTTCCAATTCGTCGCCATCCCGATTGTTCTCTGCCTGCTTGGCCTAATCCTTGGCTATCTTGCTTTTAACAAAGTGGATCGAACCGATGTAGCTTAAGATTGATGCAATCTTCCTTTGAAGCCAGCCTTATCGAAGAAATCGAAATCCATAAGGAAAACGAAACGGACTATTGCCGGCAAGCCCTAGCCAGGGAAAATCCCTTGGGGCCGCACGGCAATAGCTGTTTATTCCTTTTGGATGTAACGTTCTCACCAGACCTAAGGTGTTAAAAGTCCAGCGTTAAGGATGCGAAGACTTCTTCGAGTAGACTTCCAATGCCCGTATGACGACATCTTCATGGATCCCGCTCATCGTATGTATTCGTTCTGCCCATTCCCCGATATCCTTCAGCTGAGGCTCCGTTATTCTGCCTTCCTTGGAACTTAGGAAGCTTTCGTAATGATCGAATTCCCAATGGAGAACCTCTTGATCCGTAAAAATCCGCTTTTCTACAAGCGGATAGCTGAACAGGCGCTGCGTTTTTTGCCCGGCGATGATCAATGCCTCATCGGATACGGGCGTCAAGTCGAATGTTTGGCTGCTTTCCTTCCCGTTTGGTCTTCCGTAGGTTACCAAGAGACGGTTCGCTCGGGTGTTCAGTTTAATCCGTGAACCTGGAAAGAAACCATCGACAAATTCTTCCGTATACGCTTCATGACCCGGTTCCAACAAAATGGGCTCAATCCATTGATCTCCAAGATCGCAGAAATATTTATTGCCCTCTTCGTTGACGGCGACCACGGCGACATGCAAATGCTCCGTTAGCACTCCATAACAGGGGCGTTTGTTCTGTCTGAATTCATCGATTAACCAAATCGCCAAATCAAAACAATTGCCCGACGTTCCATATAATGCCCGATGCTCTTTCATGACATCCGTTGTTCGTTGTTTGCATTCAGGGTCTATTAAGCTGTGCCAGGCTTTCGTTAAGGTTTCCATCGGAAAATCGTTGAACTTCCTCCATACCTGCATGATATCTTCAGTGGCTCGCATATTCCTTCCTCCCTTCACGGCTTCTGTCATCAATGATACATGTTCGGGCATCCTTCCTATTCTTTCGGATAATAAATTTCCGTTACGCCATTCGGCTGCAAGGTGTCGTTAAAGGTTTCAAATCTTGCCTTCGCGGCATTAACGCCATATTTGCTCCGATGATCGGTTTCGCAGAAATACTGCCAGAATGAACAAATATGTTTCTCCTCAAACCGGAAAACCTCGTATTCCTCTTCCGGAAGATTCAACGATACCATGCCCTCCGGGATCTCCCCGATACGACTTACCATCAAGGCTACCGTCATCCTCGATCCGTCATCATGGATAACCATATACGTATTCGGATCCACAGTTTGATGCTGTATTTCGTCTCTTCTGGATCTAAGGGTTGCAAACAAGCGCTGTTCGTCCTCATAGGATTGCGGAAGCTCATTCTGAACGCCGATTAACCATCGGTTGCCTAAGCGTTCTCTTCGAACCGACCACAGGTCTTCCATATGGACTTGGCTGATCTCCGTCATTTCATATCCCCTTTCTAATTCCAATTAGCTGCGCATTTCAGTTTCGGGATCCTTCCATTCTGCAAAAAAGTCACACCTTCGCTTTGTTGTAGTGGGATCATTTCACATAACGTTCCCTCGTCTACGAAGTGACCCGGTCTTAGATAACTAATATCTTAGGCCGGGTCTATTGTTGTCTGATTATTCTGTTATGCCTTACTCTCTGATATTATTTATTCGTTTTTATTATTCTTCGTTATGCTATAATTTCCCTAGTACAATATACGGCTAAAAGGGCGGTCGGCTAGTCTCCCGGAAGGGAGGTGAAGCCCATGGAGGTCAAAGACGCACTTTCCTTAATGTTCATGTTCGGTATGTTCATTTTGGCGCTTCTTACCTACATGAAAAAGAAATAGACCGCCCTGCCTAAGGTAACGGTCTATTTCGACCACCACTTAGCGGCCGACTGCTCTTTATGCAGTTATTGTGCTTAGGAGTCGTGTTCCAGCACGGCTCCTTACTTATTCTTACCTCAGTATAACTCAATTTATAACGTTTTTATAGGCTCGTTTGTTTATTTTTATTAATATCTTGGCTGTCTGGTGCTGTAAACTTATTGGTTGATTTGACCGCCATCCACGGTATAAATGGATTGCGTTACATAGGACGCATCGTCGGATAGCAAGAAAACGGCTACGTTCGCTACCTCTTCCGCTTCCCCGTATCGTCCGAGCGGAACGGCGGCGCCGAATGCTTTTCTTGCACCTTCGGCATCCTCAGGAACGGTATTTTTCTCGATTTGGCGCATCATGCGGGTGTTGATCACGCCAGGCGCTACGGCATTCACTCTCACGCCGAACGGAGCCGCTTCTAGCGCAACCACTTTCGTCATGCCGATCACGGCATGCTTGGAGCTATTGTATCCGACAAATCCGGGCGAACCGATAAGACCAGCGCCGGAGGAGGTATTCACGATGCTGCCGTATCCTTGCTTTTTCATGACGGGAACCACGTATTTCAGTCCAAGGAAAGCCCCCTTGACGTTGACATTGAAGACCATTTCAAAAGTTTCGGTCGGATAGTCCTCTACATTGGCAGTGATCCCTTCGATCCCCGCATTATTGAAAAAGCCGTCGATTTTACCGAATTTCTCGACCGTTGCATCCACATACGCTTTGACTTCCTCTTCTTTGGCGACATTAGCCTGCAGCGCAATTGAGCTGGAATCGTCCAGGCCCAAATCGGAAATCACTTGTTGGACGGCTTCCAGGTTCAGATCGACCAGCGCAAGCTTGGCCCCCTGTTCCGCCAGTTTTTGGGCGGCTGCCGTTCCGATCCCGCCTGCTGCGCCAGTAATCACAATCACTTTTCCATCAAATTTGCTCATGGTGTATGCCTCCTATAAAGATGTCATGCTTCTCTGTACGTCTAATTTCCCCATTATTGGGCTGTATATCCACCGTCAACCGTCAAGGTATTCCCCGTCATGAACGAGGAGTCATCCGAAGCCATGAACAGAACAGCCTTTGCCATTTCATCGGCTTGTCCCAAACGCTTCATCGGCGTGGCCGCTGCCAACGCTTGCTTGCTCTCCTCCGGAATGATTGGTGTGTCGATAAAGCCCGGGCACAGCGCATTGATCCGAATATGGTGCTCGGCATACTCCAATGCCAGGGAACGCGTCAAGTTAATGACTCCTCCTTTAGCGGCGTTATAAGCCGCTGAACCGGGCGAGCCGACCCAACCGTACATGGATGCGGTATTAACGATCGTGCCTCCGCCTGCTTTTAACATTTCACGGATAGCTTCCCGGGCGACCAGGAATACGCCGTCCAAGTCCACGTTTACGGTGTTTCGCCACTCGGAGTACTCTAGATCGTGCGAAGAATGAACCCGCCCGATGCCGGCGTTGTTAAAAACAACATCCACTTTGCCAAAAGCTTCAGTCGCTTGCTTGAAGATATTGGCTACTTCTTCCTCACTGGTAATATTCGCTTTAACGAACAACGCCTCGTGATGAAGCGCCTTCAGTTCGGCTTCAAACGCCTTGCCTTTGTCCTCATTGAGATCAACAAGCACCACTTTGGCTCCTTCTTCAACGAAAAGACGCGCGGTCGCCGCACCGATGCCGGATGCACCACCGGTAATTACAGCAACCTTGTTTTGTAATTTTCCCATCTTGGATACCCCCGTATAATGGATTAAAATAGTACTATACTGATTACAATTAAATTAAGATATTAAATTTAGTACTATTTTGTTTACAATTCAATTGTACTATTCTGTTCACATTTAACAATCATTAACCTGTGATGAAATGTCGATTTAGTCAACACTTGGAACCAAACTGTCTTTTTTGGGAGGCGCTCTTTCCGTGAATCATGAACAAATCGTGACATCGGCACGAAGAAATCGGACGAAAGAACATCTGAAATCCGCCTTTATTCAACTTGTAAAAGAGAAGGGATATCATGCTGTAACGGTGAAAGACATCGTGGATAAGGCTGCTTATAACCGCAGCACCTTCTATGTCCATTACCAGGACAAAATCGAATTAGCCGACGATGTGCTCGCTTCCAAACTCCAGGGCTTGGAAGAATCGGTGGGCAAGCCCTACATACCGGGACACAAAGTGTATACGGCGAACCTCAACGCCCCGTCCTTTAATATCGTGGCCTACATTTACGAGCACCGCGATTTTTTTGAGCTGATCAAATACGAGGACACCTTGCCGGGATTGCATACGGAATTCCCTCAAACGATCGTAAAGATCTATCAGGAACGATTTATATTCGAAACGATTAACCAGATTCCGGTGAACATGGATTACTTCAAGCGGTACACCGCCTACGGCTTTCATGGGTTGATTCTGAACTGGATCCGAAACGATTTCAGGGAATCGCAGGAGGAATTCATTAAAGAGGTCATTGATCTAACGAGGACGCATATTTACTCGGTGGAGTATGTGAAGGAGTAATGCTGACGAAAACCTAAATAGGCTGCCTCGAAGGGCAGCCTATTTCTAATTTGTTATTTGCTGGCCGAGAGAATGAACTTCTCCAGGGCCGCCGTGTCGGTAATGCTGTGATTGCAGCCTTGGCTCTCCAGACAAACATAATGGCTTATGGCAGAAAGATTATCCGCCGAAGCACCGGACGGCTTGGTCTTGACCGAGAACAAAGCGAGCTCTTGATGCCGATTGCAGAAGAGGCAGTACCCTTTCTTGTTGGTCGGCGTGATCCTCCCCTCGATCCCGATGAAGCGTCCTTCGAACGGATATACGATAAATAACCTGTTGCTGGCAATATCCACCCAGCCCAAATAGGTTACGTATCGAAAATCGATCGAGGTCAGATCCGGTAATTTCAATTTCTTATTTTTAGGAAATAACTTCTGAATCTGTTTTGGCGTAATCGTCGGAAAAGACTCCAGATAAGGTTCCAAGTTGTTCAGATACCGCTCGAAATCCTCAGCCTTCTCGAATGTAGAGACTTCGCCCAGCATCCGCTTCTGATCCTCGGTCAGCGAAGGAAAGGCATCCATGATGTTGGCAACCGAACTGAACCTGACGGTTTCCAGAACGCGTCGATCCGCAACGGTTCGCAACGTCTTCAGAAGGAATTCCGATTGTTTTTTAATCACGTTAAACTGGTGGTTTCTAATAAATGTCGTACTCATAGCTTTCAGCCCCTTATTCTTATTCAAAGTTCAATAAGGTGCAAAGCCTGTTATTAGAAACGATAAAGTTAAGTTTGGGCGATCGAATTCATCCTATCGCACCCCACGCAAAGTATCGCCCCAGATCAGGCTTTGCATGAGGACTTCCTAGCTAATGAGCAATTCAGCATTGCCATCGGTGTAACCCCCAATCCCATTTCATACGCAAAATTATATCAGCATGTTATGGAAGGCGCAATTAGCTGTTAAATCTATTTAATGGTGTCATACAAGTCTACTTCAATATGATTGACATCCCCATGTCCCCATTCATCTGAAATCTCCAGATGCCAGGATCTTAGCAATCTTTCATGTTTATTTTCTTTTATCCTGTTGTGGAGTTCTTCATATGTATTTCTAACTTCATAATTAGGTCCCTTATGTCGTTGGACCGCATATTTTTGTTTCGGAACTACTACAGATACCATCCCTTCTGGAACTTCCGTTATGTCATTCACTTCAACACATACCCAGTAACCATCCTCCTCTTCCGTTATATCCTCAACGAAGAATGCCCCAATCAATCTTGCTGGTTGTACAACGCCAGAAATCTCATTCAGCCTTTCCTTAAGTACGACAGAAGCCTTTGGAATCTCATAGACATACTGGTCGCCAGGGCATACTACTCTTATTCCTACTAAATTCATTCTATTGAGTTCGACAATCTTCATTTGGCGTACGCCCCCTTCGATAAATATTTTTTTGAATATTCGTTTAGTTAGACTCGAAATCCCTAAAATCAACTCGCCAATCCGTCACGAACGCCGGGTAATACCCCACTCGGTAACCCACTCTTTGGGAGGCGATATTGCTAGAGATTACATCATAAGTCGGCACGCGTCCGCAATGTAATACCTCGAACGTTAATCGGTTTACAAGATAAGACGCCAATCCCATTTGGCGAAATTCAGGTAGTACCTCGATTCCGATTTGCCACATCGCGGCACACACGTTACAAGCCCCTGCCAAGCCAACAATCCTGCCATTGTACTTGGCGATTACGGCCAATACCGTCTGATACGGACGCCCCGGGTCGGTTACAATGGCATCCTCCAATCCCTCAAGCTCCATGAGCCTTGAAATCTCATTTTCCTCCACCACTTCATAGGAAAAACCGGCCGGTGGCGGCATCGGCTGGATTCTCTCTAGATCCGGGAGAAAATGCAAATAAATTCCTCTAATAAACGGCAGCGAAAACATCGTATCCCTGTCTTTCCCTTGCATAAACGTTTTGGCAATCGCCAGCCGTTCCGGCGTAGCCGACACCACAATGGATTTGCCCATCGACAAAATTTCGAAATAACGTTCATTTCTCGGATACGGTCTCCGCCCTGGATTCTCTCTGGCGTCTACAAAAATCACGCGGTCTTTTTCCCCGTTTAAGTCATCCACCGTACAATTCAGATCAATCGCCAGCTGGGTCTGCACGATATGTATCATTTCTTTATGCGTCATCATGGTTTTATGTCCTTTCATAGGGGGGAGCTAACCCAGTTTATTCATTATAGCTTTTAAAAACGCTCACGCCGGATATAATGCATACTAAGAATAATAATCCTAATCTTAACCAATCCATCAGAAGCCAGAAGTCTCCGCCATTCACAATGTCAGGGCTCAAACCGTATTCATCCACAAAAATACCCATATTCCAAAATAACTTCATCGAAATAAGCAGCGATAGCAAACTCAAGGAAAATACAAGCATGGAAATTATCCTTCTACTCATGTTCCATTCCCCTCCTTTGCTCGGAGTACCACTTTCTAAGCTGATTAATATGGGCCTGATGATAACGGTTATGGTCGGCCATATGCCACAAGCCCCAGCGAAGGGTGGCTTGCTTTTCATCCTCGTGTCCAAATGTAACGATGTGTTCCAGATCCGCATCCGTTAACTGCGAACAAACATCTTTCAGCAAATTGAATACAACTTCATATTTAGATAGGAGCGTGTCCAAAGAGATCCCTCTGACCATCGGCAGCTTGTTATGTTCATCGATCATCGGGCCGTACTCGTCCTTTAACGACGGAGACAGCGCCACTCCTTTGATCCGATAAACCCAATTCAGATCGACGTACGTGATATGTTTTATTAATTGAGCGGCGCTATTATAATGACCACCAGGTCCCTTATAATCAACCTCCTCTTGCGACATGCCCTCGGTTATGGACTTTAGCCGCTCACTGTTCTCTCTGACAGCGCCATATAACATGCCCACGATCGTTGACATATTCCCTTCACCTTGCAAATCATATAGCATCCTAACACAAACCTTTCTTGTACATTTCTAGAACTCGACATAGATCGGATGTGCTGCCGGGTTTAAACACATTTCAATTCGCTCCCGGAAGTTCATAAAGTTAACCATCTGCAGTGCTTCTTCGATTGGAAAAAAACCAGTCTCCAAACTCTCTTCGGTTATAATCGGGACTCCTCCAACGGGCTTGGCCAGAAACAATGTATTGCATATACTGTCTTTCACATTATGGAAGATGCCGCAAAATTGCATGATTTCTATATCGACCCCTGATTCTTCCTTCGTTTCCCTAATCGCAGCTTGTTCGGGAGATTCTCCGATCTCCACGACACCCCCAGGCATCTTCCATCCTCGCTGCGGTCCTTTATTGAGCAAAATCTCGTCCTTTTCATTGATTACGATGGCAGCGGCAGACACAAAATGCTTGGCTGGATTCATTTATTTACTCCCCCTTCCAATATCCATGTCACGGCTTCATTCAAGTCTGTAGCGATAAAATCAGGATACGCATCTTTCCATTTGCCGAAGTACTCGTGGTTATTATATTTTTCCAGTTCCTTGGCTCCGGCCCCCGTCATCACTAACGCTTTCTTGCAGCCGGCTTCTTTGGCAGCCACCATATCCGTCCACCTGTCCCCTATGACATAACACTTGGCTAAGTCCAGATGATTGTCTTCTGCGGCTTTTAACAGCAACCCTGCGGATGGCTTTCTACATTCACAACCCGCTCCATGCTCATGCGCACAAAGATAGATCTTGTCAAAACCAAAGGCTGACAATTCCGACTCGAATTCTCCCATCGTTGCTTCGCCACGAGCAATTCCAGGTTGATTCGTAAACGAACAAACAAGCATGCCAGCGGCTCTGAGAGATTGAATCGAATCCTTTACCTTCGGATAAAGCTCAAATTCACCGGGCAGAACAACCCGATCGGTTCCTCCAAGAGTTCCGTCCCTATCTATAAAAACCGCTTGCCTGACCAGTTCGGACAATGGCTTAGCCCCCTTAAACCAGGATTGTAATTTCATCTTTATGAATTAGAATCGGCTTTGTATATAACGTAGGATGATAACCAACACTTGTGACGTTCTCGGTTTTACACACCTTCCCCATCTTCCACCTCTATCACCAAATTAATAAGAGTTCTCAAAACAACAGTTGAACAGGTAATAAATTCCAGTTAACATATATTCATTATTTCTAAGGTGGGAAACTTAAATGATGAAGAAAGTTCTTTTTTATTGTTGGCTCTAAATGTTACTTCTGTTAATGCAGCTGCAAAAGCGAAGTCCTATAAAAACTGTACAGAGCTAAGAAAGGATTATAAAGGCGGAGTTGCCCAATCATCCTCTGCAAAAAACAAAGGTGGTAAAACCAAACATAAGCCTCATGTTTCAAAAGAATTGTATAATGCGAATAAGAAACTTGATCGAGATAAAGATTTAATCGCTTGTGAAAAATAAGTCGTTTATTGGGGATTCCAGGTAACTTCATAAATCCTTATTGCAGAGCCAGCCTTAGCGGTCTATCTCAAACTAAGGTCGGCTCTTTGTTTCGTCTGCTTGCTTTCTATCAGCGCATACACCTTGTTATAGGATGTCAAAATCCTAAACGATTTAAAAATCGCTGGCGCCGATGCACCGCTCTTTCTTATTCACTTTCGTCGGTTTCGCTCCAAATGGCGTCTGCGCCATAACCTAAATACTCACGCACCTCTAGAACCTCACTGCCCCGTATCACAATTTCCATGCCATTTTCAGAGTCCCACTCTGCTCCTCCACCCAGGATGGCTCCGAAAGCATGATCGTTTCGATCATAAGGATTTCGATAAAGATCAACTTGCCCTACAGACATAAACTCCAAAATATCCGCTCCATACACCTCACCTAACCCGGGAGGATAATCAGCCGTATCGCTGGACATTTTGAGGTCTTTCCACTCGCATGCTTTCTTGCATATTTCATGTACGGTTTCAGCCGGCAGCTGATTCAGCACGTCTTGAATGTAAATTTCCGCTTCCTTCACACTCATGTCTTCCGTGCTGAAACGGTATTCGACATTACATTGGAACAACGCAAGATACCCAAACCCCGACATGCCGCTTTCGTATGAAGGATCCTCAACTCCAACGTTTTTCAACTGAAATCTTTCGGTCACTCTATCTCCTCCTGAATCATCCGTCTATGTTCGATTTTTATATAATGTAAAATACATCAAACGATCCTTTAAATCAGGCTCTTTAGTGAATCCCATCTTCTCTAATAACCTTTGTGATTGAACGTTTTCAATTTCCGTTGTTGCTTCGATACAATCAAGTTTCATCAAATTAAACCCTATCGGAATCAGTTCATGCAAAGCCTCTTGCATGAATCCTTTCCCCCAATAATCCGGGGATAGATCAAAACCGATCTCAGCTCTTGTTTCTTCTTCGTCCTTTATCCAACAATGAAACCCACATGTTCCAATGAGTTCGTTCTTGTCTTTTCCGAACAGCCCGTACCTGCAGCCCGAATCACGGATATGAAACGTAATAATGTCTACTGCTTCATGTATGTCTATACATGCTTCGATATCCATAAATTTTGTGACTTCGGGGTAAGAAAAGTGCCTGTATATGGATACAGCATCATCAAGTGTTAATTCTCGCATGAACAGTCTATTGGTTTCAATCATCGGAAATTCTACCATTCGTAATCGCCCTTTGCTTTAAATTAAACCTCATTGAACTTCTCCTAGTTCTTCTATTCTCGACTGCACGGCAAAAAACCTTTTGTCACGGACGTTTTCAGTCACCAATGCAGCGCTGATACACTACAGAACGAACAGAGGGAAAAGCTATGATCACTCAGGTATGCGGTGAACGAAGGGAAGTTGACTTTTATCCATAACCATACTACGATGTGTAGTATGGGGTGAGTTAGGAATGAAGATTAAGAAAATGAATATCGAGGGCGAGGGCCTGAATCGATTTTTTGGACCACTGGAGTCAAGAATTATGGATATTCTCTGGTCTTCGGAGGCACTGAGTATCAAGGAAGTGCAGTCGATCCTGAATCAGGAGAGCCCGATCTCGATCAATACGGTGATGACCGTCATGAATCGTCTTCTGGATAAAGGCCTGCTGACAAAGGCAATGACGGGAACCGGCCGGACACGGGCAGCCAAGTTCAGCCCGCTGCAGTCGAGGGAGCAGTTTCTCACGGAACAGACGAAAGAAGTGTCGCAGGGACTCATTCAAGAGTATGGGAGCTTGGTCGTGAACCACATGATCGATGCGCTGGATGATGTCGATCCCGAGGTGATCGCAAAGCTGGAGCGTAAATTAAACGATATCAAACGCGGGAAAAAGCAATGAATCCTACCATTCGGCTAAAATGTGCCTACGCGCTGATGATCGCATTCGTAGCTGTTGTCATGGTACATATGGGAATGCTCATTACATACCAGATTCGAAACGGAGTGGTTCAAGGCCCCGTACTGAATTACGCCTTAATCGACATTGTCATTGCGTATACCCTTGGTCAGATCATTTGGAGAAGTACCCGGCAGTTGGTTTTATCGCAAAAATGGTTAAGGCACTTCCGTGCCAACAGGCACGACAAATTAACCAAGCGCCTCAATTACAAATACCGCGACTGGGGCACGGAAATCATCGTTGTACAGGACGATGCCTTTGTGGCTCTGACGATGGGTCTTCTGCGACCGAAAATTGTCGTATCCACTACCGTTCTAGAGATGTTTACTGACAAGGAAATAAAGGCGATTTTACTGCATGAACGATATCACTGCCGCAATCACGATGGATTAAAAATGTTTTTTTCGGCCTTGCTGGCAGACGCCTTTGGATATTTGCCGATCGTTAAACCGATTCTTCGCTACTATCAGACGTGGCAAGAGCTGTTTGCTGACCGCTACGCCATCCGGCAGATGGGTACGGAGCAGTATTTAGGCAGCGTCTTATTACAATTAGCTAAACTCGGTAAGCTTCAGCGGTATGAGACAGCCGTGCATTTTGCGAATACGACATTGGAGTACCGGGTCATGCAGGTTCTTGAGCCTGATCGAGGGGTCCATGTTCCGTTAGCCCTGCTGAAGCCTTTTCTGAGATCCTGTTCCATTTTGCTGCTCCTCATGTTGGGCGGGGATTCATAATCCCTTTTTTTTGAATGATTACACTACAATGTGTAGTTCAATCGCAATCGCGTTTAGACGGAAGAATTTATCAAATAGGAGATGAACATATGCACAATGAACTCATTCATATCGGACCTCTGACCATTTACGGCTATGGATTGATGATCGCAATCGGAATCCTTATCGCTTATAAGGTTGTTGCTTATAGAGCAGCTTCTAGACAAGTAGAACTATCCCATGTTTCCTCTCTGACTTTCTGGAGCTTATTAGGCGGATTGGTCGGCGCTAAGCTTTTATTTTGGATCACTCAAATGAACCATATCATCCAGGATCCCTCGATGGTTCTGAATTTTTCGGAAGGATTCGTGGTGTACGGTGGAATTATCGGGGGGATTGGGGTCGGTTATGCCTATTGTAAGAAGAAAAAGATAAACTTTCTAAAGTACCTTGACCTTTTTGTGCCCTCCCTTGCATTAGCGCAGGGCTTTGGAAGAATCGGCTGCCTCCTCGCCGGTTGCTGCTATGGTGAAGAAACGGAGGGTTGGTTTGGAATTACGTTTCACGATTCCGAGCTTGCCCCGAATGATGTCAAACTCATTCCTACGCAAATATTAGAGAGCGTATTCAGCTTTTCTATTTTTTTCTTGCTGATCTATATTGCTAGAAGAAAAAGACCTAACGGCCTAGTAGCAGGTCTTTATCTCATACTTTATAGTTTAGGGAGATTTATTATCGAATTTTTCAGAGGCGATATCATCCGAGGCCAGTTCGGTGCTCTCGCTACTTCGCAGTGGATCGCATTAGCCGTTGTTTTGCTCACGTGCATCGTATTCTTGACCCGGACTCAAAAAAAGATGACGGCATAGGATACAGATCATTATATTGGTATCCACTAAGTACCCGGGCAAAAGACAGAAGTCCTTAATTGCATTGAGCTTTCTGACTGAAGCAAAGAGAACTCAAAACAGGACGGGGCCCTGCCTTCATCAATGAAAGCCGAGCCCCGAGGGTGCCTTCTGTTCGCTAGCCGAACTGAATCCCGTGTTCACTGCATCTGTGCATTTCCGTACATGCTCGACATTGCATCAAGCATACTGCAGAGGAACGGCTAATCGGATCGCTTACTCCTCCTCTGGCTGACCTAATGACTGCGCCGTAAACCGGTAAAATGCCATGGCATCCTCCACGGTGCTAAAGCCAGCTTGGGCAATCTTATCGCTGCCTCCGCCTTTTCCTCGATAATCCGCCAGATGCTGTTTGAAAAAAGCACCGCAGGCAGGCCCGCTCTCTCCTCCTTGAGCGAGAACCACCTTATGGTCCGCGTTGGACGCGAAAAGCACGATAACCTCGGCTTGTTCGGTAAGCTTGGCCGCCAAGTTCTGCATATCCTTCATCGGCTTGTCTGCAAAAACATGTTTGACCAGTCTGCCTTGGCGCTCAGCCAACAGCTTCCCGGCCAGGTAAGCGTCATTCTCGGCCTTCACTGCGTTCAATTCAGCCTGGAGCTGCTTCTGCTCCTGATCCCATTTGGCAATCCGGTCCAGAATCTCTTCCTTTGCCGTATTGAACCTGGCTGACAGGCTTCCGAGAATCTCCATTCCGGCATTAAATTCTTTCAACGCCCGATACCCGCACTTAAAATAAAGACGCATTTGTCCCTTCTGCTTCTCTGCTCTCAGCAGCTTGATCATCCCGATCTCACCCGTTGCCGAGACATGGGTGCCGCCGCATGCGTTATATTCGATACCTTCGATTTCAACGATCCGAATATCGTCGGTTACCTTCGGCTGCTTCACCAGCGGCAGGGCGGCCGCCTGCTCCCGGCTCACAACATAGTTCGTTACCTGTCGATTAAGGTAAATCTGGTCGTTGACTTCCAGCTCCAGCATCATCAGCTGATGCTGAGGCAGATCCGATCGGGCGATATCGATGGTGGCATAATCCTGACCCAGGTGGAAGCTGAGCGTCTCCGCCTCGCATACCTGCAGACACATGGCGGACAGCAGGTGCTGACCGCTATGATGCTGCATATGGTCGAACCTTCTGTCCCAATCCAACCGGCAGGTTACCTCTTCCCTCTCCGGTAAACGATCGATTTTATGCAGTATCTCTCCGTCCTCCTGAACGACATCAAGAACACGGATTTTATCGATCCACCCGAGATCACAGGGTTGTCCTCCGCCATGCGGATAAAAGGCCGTCTCTTCCAGTACCAGGTAGGTCCCGTCCTCCCGTTCCAGCTTCCGCGTGATTCGTGTCTCCCACTCCCGGGTATAAGCGGATTCGTAATACAGCTTCTTTGTCATCTTCATGTCCTCACAGTTCCCAAGTTATACATTCATACTGATATCAGCTTACTATAAAACGGTCCCGCAGCGCCAAATTCCATTCAATAAAAAAAGACCGCCTGCCGGCGATGCCAACAGCACGGTCCTTGGACAAGAGGTTCGGGCATTACCTCATAGGTTCCATCCTCTTTCCGCAATGCAACTACCGATCATGAAATCCTTCCCCATGATGAATCCGGGGGCTTGCTATATGGATTTTATTCTGCGATCACAAAGCTTTCTTCTTCCTCTTTAATAGGCAGATCAGCTACCGTCACCTTCTGTACGGACGCCCGTTTCAATGAACGCATGCAATGGACCAGAAAATCAATTTGTGACGCTTCCCCTTGAAATTCCGCTTCCACACTTCCATCCTGTAAATTTCTCACCCATCCCGTTAAATTCATTCTTCGAGCGATGCAATATATTTCCAAGCGAAACCCTACCTTCTGCACCTTCCCGGAAAAAACAGCTTTTGTTCTGACGATGTTGCCCGGTGTGCGTTCAGGTAACTTAACCCGGTTGGCATGCCAAATGACATAGTCATTTCTTAATTTCTTAAGTACGCTCATTTCCCCGCAGCCTCCTTATATAAATTGGGATTCCTTCACTTCCACATCGTGTAAACAACATAAATCGCTGCTGCATCAAACCACTACTTAACGCGCTTGATAATCTCTTTTAAGTAATGCGTAGATGACCGTATCAACAAATTGATTCCTCCAATAAAAATGCTGCTTCAATGTCCCTTCTTCATTTAATCCCAGCTTCTCCAGCAACTTTCTTGATGCCGTATTCTCTGGCTCTACGAATGCTTCAATCCGGTTTAACCCAAGATGGTTAAAGCCGAACTCCATGATCTTCTGAATCGCCTCCGTCATGTAACCTTGCCGCCAATATTCTGGTGCCAGCTCATATCCAATCTCAGCTTTATAGTGATGTTTCATCCAACCATGATATCCGCATGTTCCAATGACTCTGCTTTCCGACCGTAAAGCGATTCCCCAGCGAATGGCCTGATTGTTTTCAAACCTATGATTCCATCTACGAATCAGTTCATCTGCTTGTTCAATATGCGTAAAACTCTCCACATCATAAAATTTCGTAACGGTGTCCATAGAGAAATAATGAAAGATGTCTCTAGCATCCTCTGGTATAATTTGTCTTAATACCAATCTTTCTGTTTCTAATAGGGGGAATTGAGGCATGTTGTTCTCCTTACATGGTTTGGGTCATTACATGGAATCTACTTCCTTATACAGATAATTTCGATAGCTCTTAAAACCATTTTTTATATAGAATTGACTAGCACTTTCATTGTCCGACCAATAATCTAATTGTATTTTGTTTATTCCATTCTCTTTGGCAAAGTTATTAATAAAGTTCATTAAGAGTCGTCCAATTCCTTTATTTCGGTGCACTTTCATTATTCCTAATTGATGAATGTACACGGATCGATATGATTTCATAAATACGTTCTCCGGATAGAGCGAGACATGATTTTCATGAACTTCCTTATTCAGCATTGCGATTTTTTCAGAATTAAAAGATTGCGAGATCTTAATGAGAATCACCCTCTACCTTCATTCAGAAAATTCATATATATCCCTACCAGTTTGCTTAGAATCTCAACACTTTCCGGAGCATGATCGGTCTCTAAAGAATGGTTGGCATTAGGAATTTCGATGACCTCTGTGGCCTTGTCTAGTTTAATTTGGTCTGCAAGTTCATGATGAAACACTTCATCCTTTGAACCATAAACCACAAGTCCCTTAAACCTGTTGATATAGGGGATGGTGTCTTTAATCGGCGTCAAAAATAGATGTTTTATAGGAGTGTCAAGTTTTTCATGAACTTCTCCAGCAACGATTGTGCCTATGCTCTTACTAATAAAAACAATCTCTTTATACTTGCTTATGATTCGTTGAACCGTTTCGTGGCACTCTTCTATTACTCTTTGCAGATCATGAATATCCAAATCCGTTCTCGCGGCTTGATATCCATATTCAAGCACCATTAAGTCATAACCACTTTGAATCGCGGAAGCTCCAGCAAAATGTAGAATGGGCTTGTCACAGGGATAGTTTTTTCCGGGGAACAGAATAACCAACTTACGATTGTCCTCTTGAAGTTGATAATATTTTTGTCTCATTTCCGTTTTCCAAAACGAGGGCATCGTTAAAATTTCTACTTTCATTGTTTCCATCCTCTCCGGCTTCAGGTGATTTTTCAGCTAACATCTTTTCTCCGCACTTCTTCAGTACCTCCATATTACGTATATTCGCGCTCTTCGTAAATACTCCCAGTCATGGGTAGGATATCTCTTTCCTTCCGTATCGCTTCTGGCCCCGAGGCACCAAATCTTCAAAATCGTTCTATGTACATGTTTCATCCCTTGACAAAGTGGGTAAATGTATAAAACATATTATTGCACCGTAGCAGTTATACGGTCCTACTCAACAAGGACTCGTTGCCTGCCAACGCATTTTGCATATATCCATTTGGGCTGAGAGAAGCAGTGGCGTAGCTGCTTGATTCTCACAGGTATATCAGGATTCATGGATGAAGACACAAATGATCCTTATATACGAATAGGGGCTAAAAGGCTTGGAATACTTCCTTCGGATGGATGTAATAAGGGATTGCACACCGCTTAGAACGCTAATATGCATATAAAGGTGGAATTTGGGGCATGAAAGTCTATGCCTTATCAAAGATTGCCGACTTAAATTGTTAATACCCTCAGGGTTTCCTCTTGGTTTTTCTCCACCCCTTGATGATGCGCTTAATCCTATTCCATTTTGATTTCTTTTAGAGCTAACTTGCTTAGCTTCATTTCTGTTTCTACATAACGAGGCTGCCGCCTTCCCTACTCAGCAATATACTTTTCCTCAACTCTTTTTTGGGTCCCCGATGGATGATATGCCAAATGCTCCGCATAATATGGATACTGCTTGCAAAGGGGCGATTGAATGATAGTACTGGAGCATGTGAACAAGGTTTATGATAATGGCTTTCACGCGCTGAAGGACATTAATCTCGAATTCAAAAAAGGGGAAATTACCGTCCTCATCGGTCCGAGCGGCTGCGGCAAATCAACAACCATGAAGCTGATCAACGCGCTCAATACGCCATCCTCGGGCAAAGTTCTGATTGACGGTCAGGATATCTCCAGATTGAATCCGGTTGAACTGCGGCGCAATATCGGCTATGTCATTCAAAGCGTTGGTTTATTTCCGCATATGAATATCTCCAAGAACGCGGGCGTGGTTCCGCGTCTGAAGAAGTGGGATAAAGACAAAACAGATCAAAAAGTAAATGAATTGTTGGACATGGTCGGACTGGATCACACCATTTATGGCACTCGCTATCCATCCGAGCTAAGCGGCGGGCAACAGCAGCGCGTAGGCGTCGTGCGGGCGCTTGCGGCTGAACCCGATATCATCCTGATGGACGAGCCGTTCTCCGCACTGGATCCCATCAGCCGGGAGCAGCTTCAGGATGAGCTGATCCGGCTTCAGCAGGAGCTCAATAAGACCATTATTTTTGTGACGCATGATATGGATGAAGCTATTAAAATCGCGGATACCATCGTTCTGATGAAAGATGGCGAAGTGGTTCAAACGGGTAGACCGGACAGCATATTACGGCATCCCGCAAATGATTTTGTGCGTGATTTTATCGGTTCGAAACGTCTGCAAAATGAGAATGAAAGCGCCTATGAAATTCCGCTTGTGGATGAAGTGATGATTACGAATCCGGTCACGGCATTCCCGAGCCGGGGATTGGCTGAAGCCATCAAGATGATGGAAATGAAGCGGGTCGATTCGCTGCTGATCGTGGACCGTAACCGTCAGCTTCAAGGCGCGGTTTCGATCTACCGGGTACTCGACCAATACGGCGAAGAAGGCAAAACCGTCGCGGATGTGATGCATCCGGTCCGTTTTTCCGTAGCTTCGGGAAGCACGCTTCCGCAGGCCATCGAGATTATGGACAGCCATCAGCTCAGCAACCTCCCTGTCGTAGACAGCAATAACCGGTTCCTCGGATTAATCACAAGAGGCAGTGTGGTTAAACATCTGGCCGAAGTCTATCCGACGATGGTTCCTCCGGTGCTGAACGGAGAGGGTGAGTGATATGAATGCATTTTGGAGCTTCATCACGGATCGTTATCCGGATATTCTGAAGGCTTTGCAGGAGCATCTGGTCCTCTCGTTCTCTGCCGTGCTGCTCGGGACCGTGATTGCCGTACCGATCGGAATCCTGCTGGTCTACAACCGGGTCGGCTGGTTGAACAGCATCGTCTTTTTCGTTGCGAATCTGTTTCAGACGGTACCGAGCCTGGCGCTCCTGGCGATTCTGATTCCGCTGCTTGGGATCGGCATGAAGCCGGCCATACTCGCATTGTTTCTGTATTCCCTGATGCCTATTCTGCGGAATACCTATGACGGTTTTCACTCCGTGGATAAAGGCGTGCTCAATTCGGCCAGGGGAATGGGATACAGCACCGCCCAAACGATTTTGAAAATTCAGCTTCCCCTATCGCTTCCTTACATCATGTCCGGTGTCCGCATTACGACCGTGTATATCATCAGCTGGGCAACCCTGGCTTCCCTGATCGGTGCTGGCGGTTTAGGCCAGCTCATCGTATCTGGACTTGGGGTTAACAAACCCGAGATGATATTCATCGGTGGCATCGGTGCAATTCTGTTGGCGCTTGTAGCTGACGGACTGCTTGGTCTGCTGGAGGGCTGGCTGAGCAAGCACTACCATCAGAATCAAACCCGGGACGCTGCGATATGAGTAACTTCAACCGTATACAGCAAGCCGGACGGAATAAGGAAGGCGTGATGAAACTGAACAAGCTGAAAAGGATGCCGATGTTAATCTGCCTGATGGCTCTTGCCGCTATTACCTCCGCATGCGGAATTCAAAGCGACCTTACCATCGGGACGCAAACCTATACCGAAACCAAGATTATTGCCGAAATGTATAAAGCGCTGATTGAAGACCAAACCGATCTGAAAGTCGATGTTATTCCGGATCTGGCATCTAGTTCATTGGTCATCAATGCGATGAAACGAAACGACGTTCAGATGGCGACGCTATATACCGGTGAGATTTTCAACAACCATTTCCCGATCAGCGGCACCAAAGACCGCGATAAAGTCTTGAAGGAGGCACAGGAGGGATTCCAGGAACACTTCGGGTTCACCTGGATGAATCCGCTGGGTTTCGAGAACACCTACGCATTCACGGTAAGAAAGGATCTTGCGGAAGCCAACGGGTACGCCAAAATTTCCGATGTCAAAAAAGACATGGCCTCCATGAAGCTTGGGGTAGATACGACTTGGCTGGAGAGAAGCACGGATGGATATCCGGCATTCTCCAAAGCATATGACATCAAATTCGGTCAGGTCTTCCCCATGGAGATCAGCCTGGTCTATAGCGCGGTAGCCAATGAGCAGGTGGATATCGTGTTGGCCTATTCCACGGATTCCCGGCTGAAAGCCTACCAGTTGCAGACGCTTCAGGATGACCAGCAATTCTTCCCTCCCTATGATGCAAGTCCGGTATTGCGTTCGGACCTTTTGAAGAAGCATCCTGAAATTGAGGATACGATAGCGCCTTTAATCGGTCATCTGGATGCAGATACGATGATATCGCTTAATTATCAGGTGGACATTGAGAAGAAAAGCGAGCGGGAAGTCGCGATCGCGTATTTGAAAGAGCAGGGCTTCTTGAAAAGCTAAAGGAGGGTAAGCATGGAAAGCGAACATTTAACATTTTCCGACTTTTTGTCGTATATATCACGAAATCAAGAATTGCTCTGGGAGTATTTCATCCAGCATATTACGATGGTGGTTATCGGGCTGGGGCTGGCATTCATCGTCGGCGTGCCGCTTGGCATTCTCTGCTCTAAGAGTAAATGGGCGGCCAAGATCATTTTGTTTATCACCAATATCCTACAGGTGGTACCAAGCTTAGCCATGCTCGTGGTTCTCATGTTATGGATGGGACTCGGAACGACAACGGTCATGGTGGGACTCTTCCTGTATTCCCTGAATCCAATCGCGCGGAATACGTACGTGGGGTTAAAACAGGTGGATCCCAGCTATCTGGAATCGGGAAAAGGTATCGGGATGAGCCCTCTCCAAATGCTCGTGAAAGTACGTTTTCCGCTGGCGCTGACGTACATCATGTCGGGCCTGCGTATCGCGGCCGTTATTGCCATCGGCGTGGTAACGATCGCTCCCCTCGTGGGAGGAGGCGGGCTGGGACGAGAAATTTACGCTGGACTAAACAGCAACAACTCCCTGCGGATTTTTGCAGGCGCCATTCCTGCCGCGGTGCTGGCAATCGTTGCGGATATCGTGCTCGGCATGCTGCAGCGTAAGATGGATCTGGCCAAGCGGAAGTCAGCCAGTGCGGCACCATCGCCTGCGAAAATGCAAAATATAAACTGAAGTTTGCAGAGAGTACATTCTAAGGGGCATTCCAGAAGATCTTAGATCTTGCGGAGTGCTCTTTTCTTTTAGTTGTTAGCATAAGCGGCTTACGGAGCAATACGTTGTCTTGATCACCGTTCTCGCTTTAAAATCTGCTTTTTATTTCATAATCCATTGCTTCATCCGATCTCTCATCGTGTTGGCAATCTCTTTGTCTCTCTTGTTAATCCATTCATATAATGGGCCTTCAATAAATCCCTGCATTTCTTTTCGAGTTTTTTCAAGACTATCTATTAGTTCTTTATACGAATACAGTATGGGCTTATTAACATTACTATCGGTGATTTCCGGATCATCAGGCCAAACACGCACTTGATCATTACTGTATGTAATACCTGGTGCAGGATCATGTCCCATCCACGGGCTTTGTTTATTTTTAATTGTATCTATCACCTCAGAGAAATCTTCTAAACCACAGCAACAACTCGGTAAAATATATTTGCTCTCATCTTCAAAAAAAGCAATCCCCCCTGATATCGCGACTCCTTCTTGCTCCAATAATTCATTAAAAGATAAAAGAAATGACTGTTCTATATTGATATGATTATAACCAAATAGAAGAATCAGAAATAATTCCACATCTTGCTCATTCGATTCAGAAGATAAACAGATAAACTCTTCTCGAATAACTTCATCCGTAATCCATTCAGGTTTATCAAAGTATGGTTCAATGATTACGGGTTTAGTGTAAGGCATGGTTGATTCCCCTTACTTTTGTTTTTATCTTACTTGATTCTCAATAAATCCTATAAGACTTCATTTTTCCTTTAGATAATCCAAGACATTATTTAAGTAACTCTCAATGGATTGCGAAGAATCAATAGTCAGACACTTTATATCTAATGGTCGTTTACTTTCATTTAAACCAGATATAAATGATTCTTCAGTCGTCTCCGCTATTTGGCTTATCATTCGTTTTCGATTTTGAAGTCTGTTACAAATTTCCTTGTAATCGTTGAGGTAACATTCTATATATTTGTATTGAGCTTCATACTTACTTGCTAATCGCAATCCATGATCCAGCATCTCCGAATATAAACAAGGAGCATCAAATATAACATCATGACCTTGCGATAAATAAAACTCGACCAAATCCCAATCAACCGTGTATGCAATTTTGCCAAGATGGTTCATTTCAATATCAAGTCCTTCTGCTGACTTTAATATTGCCGTTTTAGATATATCATGGTCAACAATGACAGCCCCAGTTATATTTGCAATTCGTCTAGCAAGCGTTGATTTTCCAGAGCCCGGAAAACCCGACATTTGGAGAAAATACACTTCAGCACCTCGATTTACTCTTATTTTAACTAATCTAATATTGTTTTTTCTCTAGGTACTGTGCTTTTCACAAATTCCTGTCTAATATCTTCCTTAAGCACCTGTTTCAATCGGTCTCTACCAATTTGATCAAAACGATGCTGTACTTTCATTACATGTTCTTGATCAGATTTGATCTGGCTTTCTATTCTTTCATAATCTTCATAACTGTCATACTCCCATATAGCGAATACCTCAGTATTGTTTTCATCTCTATCGAACATCCACCGTCCAATTAATCTAGCGCCATACTTTAACTGAGACGGCAGTAATATCTCGTTAAATAATTGATTAAACTCTTCTAAAAATGACGGTTCAACTATATAAGTTTTTCTTCTATAGATCATTTTTTGTCCTTTCTGTTTTTCGGGAATTTCCTAACAGTTGAATTGCAAGATGTATCATAGCTTAAAGTAAATAATTATTTTTTTCGTTGGCCAGCTTTAGCGTCCTGATTTCATATGATTTGCACCCCGATGCAATAAATGGGTCAGAATTTGCAATGTCTGTTGCTTCAATTAAATCCTCTGCTTGAATGATGACCATTCCTCCAGGATAATCCGAAAAAGGGCCACAGAGCATAAGTTTGCCTTGTGATTCGAGGCCTCTTAAATACTTCACATGACTCTTAATAATTTCATTATTTAACGGTTTCTGATTGGTCATTAAATAAACAAATGTCATTTTCTTCCCCTCCTTACTTGCATAGCAAGCCGTCCGAGCATCCAACAGAAGATCACGGGGAGCACCATCTAGCGTGCACCTCCTTTCACCCGTGTTTTTTGTTTATGGCACATCTCCGGCTTTAACTTGATGGAACTATGCGAAGATTGGCTGGGGGCTTGCGGCTCGCTGCTTAGCCCCAAAGATTTGCAATCTCTCCCCACTGTAGAAGGGACAATCTTTAATATGGTCGATTCAGTTTTATATTCGCCAGTGCCTGATCTTAATAATGGCAACCCTTTCCTGATTTTATATGATTCCGGAAAAAACAACCATCCTTTATGCTGAATATGTCAAAAGCACATCAAAATGGAGGAGGAACTACGGTTTATGCAGATGAGCAGGAACATCATCAAAAAGCTTATACCTGTTATAACATGTCTGGGACTGGCTGCCACAGCGATTGTCGGCTGCAGCAGTGAGGAAATGCCAAAGGGGAGTACGGAATCCACAGAGTTCACCCAACCTTTGAGCAACTTATCGTATTGGAAACAGATGCATTCCGACGCAGCCGCTATTATGAAAAGCTATGGTGAGATTACCGCTATTCAAGAAATCGAAAATAAAACCGGTGTCAAAATCGATTACCAACACCCGGCCCAAGGCCAAGCTGGCGAACAATTCAACTTGATGATGGCCTCGAAATCGCTGCCCGATGTCGTTGAGTATACGTGGAATAATTATCCGGGAGGCGCTCAAAAAGCGATTAAGGATGGTAAAATCATTCCATTAAACGACTATTTGGACGATTCGCCTAACTTCAAAAAGCTGCTGGACGAAAACCCGGAATGGAGAAGACAGGCTTCGACGGACGATGGCGATATTATCGGTTTCCCATTCATCCGCCCCGTGAGAAAACTGCAAACCCACTCCGGCCCGGTTATACGTAAAGATTGGTTGGACAAGTTGGATTTGCCTACTCCTAGAACCATCGACGAATGGTATACCGTTTTGAAAGCGTTTAAGGAACAAGATCCCAACGGAAACGGAAAGGCGGATGAAATTCCGATCATGATGGGAGCAGGCGAGCTTGCTTTTACTGGCGCTTTTGGCATCCCGAACGGCTTCTATCACGAAGGAAATACGGTCAAATATGGCCCCGTTCAACCCGAATATAAGCAATACCTTACAACCATGAACCGTTGGTACAATGAGGGCTTGCTGGACAAAGACTTTGCAGCCAATGACAGCAAAATGTACGATGCCAAAATAACCGGCAATCAGGTCGGTGCGGCTGTTATGGCTGTAGGCGGAGGGATGGGCAGGTTTATGGATTTAATGGAGTCCAAGGAACCGCAATTCAAGCTTGTTGCCACACCCTATCCGACATTGCAATCTGGCGATAAACCGATATTCGGTCAAATGGACAATCAAATTGTAGGCATATTCACTGCTATAACCGGAAGCAACAAGCACGTTGCTGAAACTGTAAAATTCTTCGATTACTTCTATAGTGAAGAAGGACGAATGATCATGAACTTCGGTAAAGAAGGCGTATCCTATACGATGGATAACGGTTATCCGAAGTATACGGACTCCGTCATGAACAATCCGGAAGGATTGCCGCTTGCCCAATCCGTTAAAAAGCATGTCTTGTCCGCTGATGCCGGTCCTTTCTTGCAGGATGTACGCTATATGGAGCAATATGCGGCCAGACCGGAGCAGCAAGAAGCTTTAACCGTCTGGGCAGAACCTTCGAATGAAAAAAGAATGCCTCCGATCACCATCGCCCGGGAAAACAATAGCCGATATGCCTCGATCATGAACGATATCGATACGTATAAAAATGAAATGATCGTTAAATTCATTATGGGCGCAGAATCGCTGGATAAGTTCGATGAGTATGTCGCTACCCTGAAAAGCATGGGTATCGACGAGGCAATTCAAATGCAGCAATCCGGATTGGAACGCTACAACGACCGATAACAGGCCTACTACACTGGAGACGGAAAGCTTGCAGCTTGCCGTTCTCCAGTATTCAAAGAAGGAGTAAACCATGCCTAATGTACAGAGAAACATTGTGAAGACGACAACGGGGAACCGGGCAGAGAAGAAATGGAGCATGATAAAAAAGGACATCATTCGGAACCGCTACATTTATCTTATCCTGCTGCCCGTCGTTGCCTACTACATCGTTTTTCATTACGGACCCATGTATGGTCTGCAAATCGCTTTTAAAGATTACGGACTTGCCGACGGAATTTGGGGAAGTCCATGGATGGGTTTCGATCATTTTGAAAGTTTTTTTGGAAACTACTATTTTTGGAGACTGATTCGGAACACCTTGCTGATCAATATCTATGAATTGCTGTTTGCGTTCCCCGCTTCGATCATACTTGCCTTATTGCTTAATGAGATTCGCAGGAGCTTTTTTAAACGGATCGTCCAGACGATAAGCTATCTCCCGCACTTTATCTCCATCGTCGTTGTAGTCGGGATGATGATCGATTTCTTTGCCCGCGACGGTCTGGTGAATCAACTTCTTGGCATGATCGGACTTGAACCGATTGCCTTCATGCAGGAGCCGGGGTGGTTTCGCTTCATGTACGTCTCTTCCGGCGTCTGGCAGGGAATCGGATGGGGCTCTATTATCTATCTCGCCGCCATAGCCAACATTGATCCGACGCTCTATGATGCGGCCCGGATTGACGGAGCGGGACGATGGAAACAGACCTTGCATATTACCCTGCCCGGGATCATGCCGACCATTGTGATATTGCTCATTCTCAACATGGGATCCATGCTTTCCGTTGGGAGCGAGAAAATTATTTTGATGTACAATCCGATGACCTATGAGACGGCCGATGTCATCTCTACCTATGTATTCAGGAAAGGTATACTGGGAGCCGATTTCGGTTATACCGCTGCCGTTGGGCTATTCAATTCGGTCATCAGCTTCATTCTGATTGTACTCGCCAATTCCATTAGCAAACGAGTGAGTGAACATAAATTGTGGTAAGGGAGGAACGGTATGTTTCACAAACGCAGCCTGGGTGAATCGATATTTTCCGTCGTCAATACATGCTTCATGCTCCTGCTTTGCTTCGTCACGCTTTATCCGTTCCTGTACGTATTATTCGCATCTTTAAGCGATCCTGCAGAAATCGCCCGATTTCGCGGCATGCTGTTTTTCCCTACCGGGTTTAATCTGGATGCGTATAAAGCCGTCATGGATAATCCCATGATTCTGACCGGTTACCGGAACACCCTCTTCTATGTCGCTGGCGGCACAATCATCAACCTAATCATGACAACGCTCGGTGCCTATGCCCTTTCTCGCCGCAACGTCTATTTCAACAATTCCATCATGCTCATCATCGTGATCACGATGGTGTTCAATGGGGGCCTCATTCCAACCTTTCTGCTGGTGAACAGTCTCGGCATGCTGGATACGCCTTGGGCTCTTCTCTTGCCCGGGGCTATCAGTTCATTTAACTTGATCATTATGCGGACCGCCTTTCAAGCGGTACCCGTTAGTTTGGAGGAATCCGCGCGGATCGACGGGGCCAATGATTGGATCATTATGAGCCGAATCATTGTTCCTCTTTCGATGCCTGTTATTGCCGTCATGGTTTTGTGGTATGCAGTGGGACATTGGAATTCATACTTTAGCGCATTGATTTATTTGCGTGATCGGGAGTTATTTCCCTTGCAGTTAGTGCTCCGTGAAATTCTGATCTCGAACAGTACGGACAGCATGACGACCGGCGCAGCAGCCACAGACCGGCTGGACATCGGGATCACGATCAAATATGCGACGATTATCATCTCTACACTTCCGATATTATGCCTATACCCGTTTCTGCAAAAGTATTTTGTGCACGGTGTCCTGATCGGTGCGTTAAAAGAATGATCATCACACGAATCGGTCATCCAATGAAGGGAGCAAGCTTGCTCTTCCCGAAATATATGGGACTGAGCAAGCTTTTCTATATTAGGAGTGATCGCCATGTTATCAATCATTCGAAGAAAGAATGCCGAGAGCCGAAGAAGAAGCCTGTTCATCAGGATGCTCGTATCCAATTGTCTTCTGCTCCTGCTTCCCATCCTGATTTGGTTTGTGTTCTATACCAATATTGAACATATCATGAAATCCAATGCGGAACGGTCCAATCTCGGCATGTTGGAGCAGATGCGTCTCAATATAGACAGCCATTTCAAAGAAATTGAACAGTTATCCCATCAGATTATACTCAATCCGAAGCTGCGTTATTTATTAGATACGGAAATCAAAGACTTGTCAGAACGGTATCATTTGGTCCAGTTTACAAGAGATTATTTAACAATGCATTCGAGAATGACCAAGGATTTTGTGTACGATTTCTATATTTTTTTGGACCGAAGCGATTCTGTGATCAAACCGAATCTCGTAACCGATTCTCACAATTTTTATGATAAATATTATCGCTTTGAACATCTGACCTATGAAGAATGGCTTAAGCAGATGAAGAGCTATCATAGTCAAACCTACCTGCCGTCCTCCACCTTACAACGAAACGGCTACCTGAAGGATGACCCCATGCAAGTGATTACCTTTATGCAATCGTTGCCGGTCGAAGAAACATCCAATATGAAAGGGAATCTTACGGTTCTGATTGATGAAACCAAGATTCACGAAATGACACGACAAATTGAGTCCGCAAACGGGAGTTCCGTTTATATCGTGAACCAAAATCATGAACTCATCAGCAGTACCCCTGGTGCAAGTCCGTTATCAAACTCGATATTGAATGAACTGAAGTCGAACTCCGGTTTACGCAATTACAATCTGAACGGTCAAGATGTAACGGTATCATTCACAACCTCGGGACAAGTCGGATGGTACTATATTGCTGTGATGCCTTTGAATGTATATTTGCAGAAAGTGAAACAAATGGAGCAACTTGCGCTGTGGCTTCTCTTGCTATGTATCCTTGCGGGGAGCGCGGCTGCATATGGAATCGCGTATCGAAACTATTTTCCAATCAAAAGAATGATAGAGGCGATTCAGGCCGGAAAGTCTCATCCACGTAAACCGGCTGTGAATGAATTTGACTACATCCTGGAAATGATGAAAATTTCCTGGGACGAGGAAAGACATATTAAAAACAAACTGACTCAACAACTGCCCATTCTGCGTTCTAACTATTTACATCGTGTGCTTCAAGGCTACTTTGAGCCTCCAGAGCAAATGAAACAATCGCTGGAATTTATGGGCATCCATTTTCCGTTTCCTCATTTTATTGTCATTCTCGTTCAAGTGGACGACATGACCCGGTTCGCACCGAACCAAAGTGAAAAACAATGGGCATTGGTGCGATTTATCATCTCCAATCTGGCTGAAGATACAGTCTATGAAGGCCATACGATACATACGATCGACTTGGAGAAAGACCGGCTGGCCCTGCTCGTTAATCTAATGCCGGATCAGATGGATCATCCGACTTGCCGGGTGAAGGACATCGCATCCGGATTGCATCGCATGCTGGAGACTAGGTTCAAGCTGGAAATCAGCATAGCCATAAGCGGCGTTCATAAGGGCCAGCATCAGATTGGAGAAGCCTATTTGGAAGCGGCTGCCGCCTTGGAGTACAGGATGGTCAATGGGCAGCTATCGACCTTTTACTACCATGACATTCGCCAGAAAAAGCTGCAGTATTATTACCCCGTCGAAACCGAGCTGCAGTTAATCAACTGTATTCGAAGCGGCGATACAGAGCAAGTGGTCCAACTGCTTACACAGCTGTTCGATCGAAATTTTCGCGACGAATCCATCACTCCGGAGCTTGGGAGATGCCTATTATTCAGTCTTGCCGGTACCCTGCTGCGTATACTGGCATCTGATTCGGATACGCTGGCCTACCGGAAGCTTACAGAAGGTGACATCCACCCTGTGCGTTTCCTGCTTTCCTGTAAAACAACCGACGAAATGTTTGAAAAAGCGAAGGACCTGTATGTATCGGCCGCCGAATCGTTCAAACTGGAACGAAGCGATCACAATGAACAGCTCCTGCTGCAAATTCAAACCTGCATTCAAGCGAATTACGCCGATCCAAATATGAGCTTGAATTTAGTGTCTGAGCATTTGCAGATCACGCCGCAATATATTTCACAATTTTTTAAAAGAGTGAGTGGACAGAACTTCAACGACTACCTGACTGTCGTACGCATGGATCACGCTAAGAAACTGATGTCGGATTCTGGACTGACCAACGCACAGATTGCCAAGATGGTCGGTTATACAAGCGATACTGTTTTCATTCGGGTTTTTAAGAAGGTCGAAGGCATTACTCCCGGTAAATATAGAGAGAGTATGACGAAATGTGCTGGATTAAGTGAATAGGAATATATACTACATTTTTCTACATTGGCAGCACATCTCTCCTTAAAAGAAAGGATGTGCTGCTATAGTTTTGCGCTCATATTTCTCCGAGGATTTTTATCATTGCTCGTCTTTTTTTCATGGACCATAGTGCACAATTATATGGACTCTACTAACCGCTCCTCCGGAATAAAAACCGGTTCTAATCATAAGCTTATACAAGAAAGCCATAAAAGGAGGGTTAAGTGAATTGACGAAAGTTAAAGTTAGTTTACGGCCCATTGTTAGCAAGCTAAATTTACCCACTGTGTTGAAAACAACGATTCTTCCGGGCGACTCCATCGAAAGATTATTTATTGCGACTCAGGTAGGAGAGATCTTTTACATAGGAAACGGAGTTATAGAGACTTTCTTAGATATTCGTCCGCGAGTCCTGAAACTAGGGGGTTCTAGCGGCGGATATGATGAACGGGGACTGCTAGGGCTGGCATTTCATCCCCAATTTTATTATAATCGTCTGTTTTATCTCCATTATTCAGCAGCTGGAACCCAAGGTCCAGGGGCCCTTCCAGGTGCTCCTCCTGAATCTTTTAAGCCTAACCCGTGCGATGCTAGCACCTTAAACCTAAAGTGGGCAAATAGAGAACATCAATACGATCATATCGATACAGTCGAAGAATGGATTCTCCAATCGAATGGCCAACCTCACAAAAGGCGGACGTTACTTAATATCAGAAGGCCATTTTTAAATCATAACGGTGTCAATAGCCTAAACTTTTCCCCTGAAACAGGAAAGCTTGTTTTGACAACCGGTGATGGCGGATCAGGCTATGATCCGTTCAATTTAAGCCAAGACGATATGGAAATCGCAGGTAAAATCATCGAAATTGATGTCGTTAAGAATTCGTATATCGATAATCCGCCCGTAGTTACGCGTTTTAATGAACTGCCCGTACCCATTCAGGAAACGCTTACGGTAATCGCCAAAGGCATTCGCAATATACCCGGCATTTCATTTCAAAGGTTTTACAATCAGTATATCAAATACGTAGGAAATGTCGGACAGGATCTCGTAGAGTCGATTTTTTCGTTCGTTCATTATAAACCGATACCGGTTACTCAGCTTATACAAGCTTCTTTAATGAAAACGGAACCTGACCATGAAGGATTTATTAACTTGGGCTGGCGCGGGTGGGAAGGTGCTTTTCCGACCTCGATCATAACCGGCTGCTCTGCAAATCCGGCTTTGAACGAGAAAACCATTGCTTATTACGAGGAAGCCGTAAGAACTTCCGTACGGCGTCTTCAGCCTCTGACAAGTTATTTTCATGAAGATTCCCGAACCGATAAGTTTAGAGCAACTGCACTTACAGGAGTGCAGCCCTATATGGGATGTGGAATCCCCTCTCTATCGGGAAACGTTGTGTTTACCGATCTGGCTCGAGGGGCTGAATCTCAACTTCCCGTTAGAGGGGTCTTAGCTTACACCAAGGTAAGTACGGATGGTAAGCTAAATGATTTTCATGTTATTGAAACCGATGATCCGTTTGGGTCTCAATCCGCGTATTATGTTAGTCTGGGAACGAATCTGAATCAAACCAGACTCTATTTAGGGGTTTATGGCTCGATGAAAGTGGCTGATGCTAACCAAGGTACCGTTTTTGAAATTATTCCATGATTCATAACGAACCAAATCCGGCCAGAATAATGGCAAACGTTGTTTCGTTCAATAACGTATGGTTCCAGTACGATTCGCGCCAGGATTGGACACTTCGGGAAATCAATCTAACCCTTGATGAAGGAGAATGGCTAACGATCGTGGGTGGTAACGGTTCCGGAAAATCAACGTTAGTTCGATTGATTAACGGCCTGCTCCAACCTACATTGGGAGAAGTCGCCGTTTACGGAAAGAAAACATGCGACCATCGGAACTTATGGGATATTCGTCAAACTGTGGGTATGGTGTTCCCCAATGCGGAGAATCAAATTGTTGGCATGACCGTGCAGGAGGATACGGCTTTTGGCTTGTATAATATCGGCGTTTCCCCGGAAGAAGCAGAATCCCGGTGCCGATCCGTCTTGCAATTGCTTGGGCTCTATGAACTGAAAGATCGTCCTCCATATTTTCTATCCGGCGGGGAAAAACAAAAGCTCGCGATTGCCGGAGTTCTGGCCATGGAGCCCAAAGTGATCATTGTTGACGAGTCCACTTCCATGCTCGATCCCCATAGCGCCCGGCAAATTCATGAGATTATGTCCGAACTGCATCGTAACGGATACACGCTTATCCAGGTGACCCATGAGGTCGAAGAGATTTTCACTGCCGATCGTCTTGTTGTGATGCAAAAAGGCAAGATCCGGTTCGATGGAACGCCCCAAGAAGCGGCGGCAAATTCTTGCGTTTTTACGGACTCCGGCCTTCTCCCTCCGTTTTCTGTTCGAATGCGTGATCTTGCCAAGCAAAAAGGGCTGAATGTACCTGCTACGAATGAATTTGGATTCGGGGATGAGTGATGGATATTGTTTTAGAGAACGTCAATTGCATGCTTGCCACCAGAACCCCTTTTAATACAAAAGCCATTGATCGAATCTCGCTGCATGTTCCTGCAGGGCAGTTCATGGCGATTATGGGACCGACCGGGAGCGGAAAAACCACATTGGGACAGTTGATGGGAGGCCTGATCCTCCCTCAATCAGGGGTAATACGGATCGGACCTTACCGAGTCCATAAAAAGTCCGACCGCCTCCGCCTTTGGAAAACAATCGGATTCTTGTTCCAATTCCCCGAGCACCAAGTCATAGAGGATACGGTTTTCAACCATATCGGAGCCAGACTACATCGACTAAGCACGAGGCGGGATTGGGTTGCCGAGCAAGTGAAACAGACGATGGAAGCCGTAGGGTTGTGCTTTTGGCAGTTCAAAGACCGGTCGCCTTTTCAAATCAGCGGCGGTGAATTAAGGCGGATCGCACTGGCAGGGGTGCTCGTTACAGAACCGAAAATTCTCATTCTGGACGAACCGACAGCAGGCCTGGATAACTGGGAACGGAGCAGAGTGTTATCGTATATAAAGCAAGTTCATAATGAGAGAAAAATGACGGTTCTCTACATGACTCATCGGCTTGAAGAGGCCCTCGAATACGCTGATCGGATTCTCGTGTTGGACCATGGTCAATTATACGCGGATTTCCACCCTTGTAACATTCGGGATCACTGGCAGCAGTTGGAGCGAATCGGTTTTGTGAAAACGCCCCTGCTCCGTTTTATAGATTCACTCGAAGAACGGTCCGCCAACAAACTGCTCGAAGGTGTATATAAAGAGGAGCAATTGATATCATTCATCACAACTCTCTCTAGGGAGGAACTGTGACATGCAATGGTTGAAGCTGCTGTCTTTCGGGCCGTCTATGAACACGCGCTCTTTTGTGCAAGACTTGGATCCTCGTTCAAAACTTATCTTTACAGCGACATATTTATCTTTGGTTACCATCTCAAATGATCTTCTCAGCGTGGTTTTCTATGCAATCGTTGGATTGTTGTTGGTTCTCGCCGCCCGATTGCCTCTAGCTTATTTATGGAACGGTTTGCTTGGTTTGCTCCCCCTACTGCTCACGCTGTTTTGTTTCCACATGCTGTTAGGCGATCTTAAAAATGCAATTCTCCTGCCTTGCAAGCTCATTTTTTTTATAACAACGGCTATAGCGCTCAATGCAACAACCCCTCCGACCAAGCTGGCAGACGGTCTAGAGGCCATCCTACGCCCGCTTACTCTCGTTCGATTTCCGGTTCAGAATTTCGTATTTATGATCTCGGTGGCCTTCCGGTTTATTCCGCTCTTTATCGATGAAACCGACTCCATGTTGAAATCGCAAAAAGTGAAACACGCGTGTTATAAAGGCGAAGGTCTTCGAACCACAACACAATCTCTTCTCCAGCTTCTCGTTGCTCTGTTCGTTGCCGTGCTTCGCCGTGCGAACCAACTGGCTCTCGCGATGGACGCTCGCTGTTACTTACCGGGAAATATAATCCGGGCACGTCGTTTACAGTATAGTTGGCGCGATTGGATGACGATCCTTTCTGCGCTGGCTCTGCTACTGATCCATATGCTGTTGAAAGGAGAAGGTTTTGAACGATGAATTCCATGAAAAATTACTGGCTAAAGCCTGTAAGTGCAGAAGCTTCAGAGATTCACACCCGTTATGGAGCGGCACGATTTGCCACAAGAAAAATGATTACGGTCGCTTTTCTTGCCTCGTTATCCGCTATTTTTCAATCCATGGGAGGCTTATTGCCAGGGATAGGCTACTTGATTAGTCCCCTCGCCACAGCCCCCATTGTGTTATGTACGATCCTTTCCGTCGGTTCCGGTCTGACCGCCTATTTGCTCGCGATGCTGCTTCTCTTTATTATCCAACCAAGCGAACTGATCGTTTTTCCATTCACGACAGGTTTATTGGGGCTTGGGATTGGCGGTTCGCTGTTATATTTGAAATTACGCTTGCCGGCCGTGATTGCCGGATCGTTTTCTTTGTGGGCGGGAATCCTTTTGTTGCTTTACGTTTTTCGATTTCCTGTTCTGGGCCCTGCAGTTTCATCTACAGTTAGCCTAAGTACGATCTCTATCGTTTATGTGTTCTCGCTTTTCTACAGCTGGCTATGGGTAGAAATAAGCAGGTATCTCATTACGAAAATAAGTAAGGGATTACTTGAATAAGACGGGGCAATCTGTTATCAGGGTTCTCGAAAACCCTCTGCCGGACCGAGGGCCGGATGGCCCCCAGCGTGAAAGAATTGCCTACACTCGATTTTTCTGTTTCCCTAAGGTTCTTCTTATCTCTGCAACTAGCTTCTTCTTCTCAACATCAGATATGGCATCAGCAGACAATTTCCTTGCTAAAATCGGTATTATCCAAGGCACTACATCATCATAAGAAATCCCAGAGAGTCTATAGTATTCGTCTATAAATAGGTCAATTAGATCCTCACGAATCGAATCAAACATATCTCTAGTTTCCTCGGGAAAGGAGGACGGCAATACGGCATATCGAATCATTACAATATACTCAGCAATATCCGCTTCAGGATTCCCTATGGTTGCATTCATCCAGTCTAACAAGATTGCTTCTCCGTCATCCTTAACGATTACGTTGCGTGGATTTGGATCCCCATGACACAGGCATTGTTTCGTTTCTAGCGATTCTAATAAGGAAATTGCGCTCTCTTTTTCACTGGCACTCAGGTAATGAACACTCAAGATGTTTGATTTTATTATGCTTTTCTGGCAAGGCAATTCCTTACCTTCAGCTAATGCTTGGTGAACGCGAAATAGTAGTTGAGCTGTAAGCTGAACGTCGGCTTGTTTAACTTCGTTGTTCTGGCTAACGATAACCTGATTAAAAAAACGCTCCATCATAGTTTCACCTGTAATATGTTCGAATACAATCCCCGGTCTTCCACTCATTTTCGTTAACTCAAAAGGCTGAGGAATAGGGAGTCCACATTCCCAAGCGATGCAATTATTCAAATACTCTCTTCTTAAAGCTTCGAAACTTGTATTCTCTTTGGCTAGTTTTATGATTCTATTATTCCCTACTTCGAAAACCTCAGAGCATCCACCTTCTCCGATTTTTTGTCCTAATGTATATAACATTAAAGGTAACCCCTTTCTTTTAAGTTTTTGTTATTTCAGCTAACGTTAATGTATTCACGACGTCCAACTATAGGTTGTATCCACCTTTTTTCGAATATGCAGCTTATTTACTTAAGTCTATCTATAATTTCATTTATTTGATTAATATGCCTTTGTTCATGTAAGTACAGTGACTTAACCCATTCAATTAATAACATCTCTTTAAAGACTGGGTGTATAAAATGTCTTCTGCTCAGCACTGACTCGTCTTCTACTGTATTTAATAGTTCAAGTAACTTCTGTCTTGAATTGTTTAGTTTCTCAATGATCTCTTCATATTCTAAAAATTCATCCGTTGGTTTAGCAATGTCAGGAGCTTCTAGCTTTTGACTTCTATCAAGTAGAAATTCTACTGATTTATTTTCTATAAATGAATCTTCTTTGCTCTTTAACCCTTTCTTTATAGCTACGACATATAATTCCTCTGTTTTAAAAAGGTGCTGACAAACCTGACTAATACTCCAACTGTTTAAGTCTTTCTGTTGGTTTAATTGATCTCCACTCAAACCGTCAAGAATTCCGAGTAATTCGACTCTGGTTACTTCTAATTTTTGTTTGATTTCTTGAAGCTCCATAAAAAACTCCCTTTCTTTAATATTTTACGGATATCCTATAACGTTCTCGTATTTACGAATCCTAACCCCTTAAAGGAGCAGAGCAACTGGCTGCCATGCGTTTAGGTGATGCAGAGTTGTCTGCCTGAACTGACTTCTTCATGTATTAAATTTAAATAATATCCCCTTTTTCGTTATCGTCTATAGTCAGGCTGCTCCAGAGTAATAGGATTCGGATTGCTGAGGACCCAATGCACTGCCAGCTCGCACAGTCTCGCAGGTTCATCGCTGCCATTTCCGTTGTGAAGTTCTTTCGCTAATATTCCTGCCTCCTGAAGTGAAGCGGGATCTAATGGTGTACCCAAGCTAAAGTAATGTATCAAACGATTGAGCATTTTACGATATTGCTGATCCCAGTTCATACCGCCGTTATCTAAAATTTCGTATGACACTTTACCCGTAATCCGGATAACCTCACCCTGTACGGTTTTCGCATGTCCTTTTGAAGGAATGAGTAAATTCCAGAGTTCGTGATGTTGCGCCTGCCATCCCTTTGCTGATACTGTTATCGAAGAGGCGCCGTCATGCGTCTTTCGCTTCTCTACTCGTGGAACATCAAATAACTCATATAGACGTAAAAGTGCCTCATCGGTTTGATTCAAATACTCTTTATTAAAACCTTCTCTGTGAAATTCAAAGTTGTTTCCGATTCGCTTAATAGAGTCCTGCATCTCCGGCGTTACAGTTGTTCCAGCGTTAAGCAAAATATCGGCAGCTTCCGCCATATTGACAATATCCGCGTTCCTGCACATGGCCAAAGCTTTTTCTAATGGAGTCTGTCTCATCTTATTTATTGCGTTGATATTTGCGCCTTTGGCAACCAACGTCTGAACCGCTTTTGGTTTAAATGAACTTGCGGCGGCAAACAAAGGTGTCTCGTTCTGATAATCAACGGCTTCTAGATCTGCACCCAAATCAAGCAGCAGCTCCGTATGACCACACCAACTCATGGCATGTTTGTGCAGAGGCGTTGCTCCGTAATTGTCTCTAGCATTTATATCAGCACCCTGTTCCACGAGCCAGCGAACCAATTCATTCGGTACTTGGTAAAAGCTCAAGGCTGTTGATTTACTGTAACCGCCACGGGCATCCACTTCGCATCGGGTAAATACCTCTTTTAATGCGGATATATCGCCTGCATTAATTAGCTCATCAAAATTTTTCGGTAAGGTTTTTTTCTTCTTGCCCATATGTGCTTTCTCTCCTGACGTCAGAGTTTATAAATTTTCTTCAGCAATGCGTGAATGCTTTGTTAACTGAGGTTGTTATCGTCTTCGATTCAAACGCTCAATTCTTCTGGTAAACCTTTCTGATACATCTGTATACAGTTATTGTTTTCTTCCAGTGTTTTAATAATATCTGGATGGGGTTCATAATAATTTGTTGAATAGTCTATTTCTCCGTACTCTACTCGGATCGGAAATGCTAGTTGTTCTTCTTCAATGGAGAATTGAGCATTTATCCCTTCCTTGTTACCTCTTGCATCTATTCTGACCCATTTGCCTAGGTCTTTTAAATATACGGAATTTAGAGCATGAATACAGTATCCGTCTTCTGGTTTGTCAAATAGCGTTAATCTCTGGTAACAAATACCCGCGGGAATATCCATTCCTCTTAATAAAGCCGCGAGCAAATGCGACTTGGCATAACAAATTCCATGCCTTTTCTCTAGAACTTCGGAAGCTCGTCTTGTTACTTCCTGTTTTTTTACATCATATGAATGATCGATCTCATCACGAACATATTCGAACACTGCCTTTATCCGTTCCATTTCAGTATCTTGTTTAAACGACCTTATGAGCTCTTGAATTTGAATATTAGAATAATTGATATATTCTGATTCCTGAAGATACGCATGTAAAGATTTTTCGTGCTTCATTTGTTAAACCCCCGGTCAAGAAATGTATCAATTTCAGTTAAGTCATTGTTTTTCAGGCTAAGACTATCCAAGAAAAGCTGTAATCCAAAAACATATTGCGGTAATCACGGATAACGGTGTAGCTATGTACTTCTCTTTTTTACTTTTAGAGAACGCATTCAATACGGAATTTATGGATAAATAGACTGCAAAGAAGAAACAAATTCCTCTTGTAATTCCACTTGAAAACAACAAAGGGACAAGTCGTGCTGTTTGTAAAAGGATTAATATGGCAAACCATTGAATCAATACGGAAAAGGCACACATATATCTCATGTTGGTCGGCATAATTCTATACTTACCTCCCATGGCAAACTCTCCATAGGGAAATCCTAATGCAAGAAAAATATATAATACGGATGCAGCGAAAAAAGCTGCACTTCCTATAACAGCTACCATCATCATAATCCCTCCGTTCGTTACAATCTGTTCATCATAAAATTGTTAATCCCTCCTTCTCCTTTATCCTTATTTTTCCTAACGGGTAAAAATTACTGAGAACCATATCATTTCTTTATTTCATCGATCACTTGTCTTTCTTACTTCGAGATCAATCACGCCATAAAAAGCGAAATGCGATACGGGATACTCTTTCACCCTTTACTCTGGATAGGCTACGCCAAGTATTTACCCCTTAAGCTGATATACCATCTTTCGCTGCTCTGCCAGTGATTGTCCTGCGCAGCGGAAAAGGCGTCTCGGTTGCCACCATAGCCTGACTGCAGTTAAGCAGCAGGGTTACTTTTTCGGTTTCGTTGAAGGTGCCGTCTTATCCTCTCGCTTTTTCAAATATATATAGAGAAGTATGCTTCCAAAGAAGGATATTTCAACTGCCCCGGTAAGGATCCTCATCCATCGCGTTTCTTTAAAATCAAATAAGATATGTCCTATACAGTATACTGCCGATAGCGTAATAACCCATTGAAGTAGTGATTTTTTCATTCGCCAGTCTCCCCCTCTTAGTGTAAATCTCCACTTTTATTCTATAAACCGAGTCTTTATATGCTTATCGTTCGTCGCTTAGCAAATACTATATTATATTTAAGTTAGACTAAATAGTCTAATAATCCTTGATAACTCGATTAAGGGAGCATAAATTTACTGTAAAGTATGATTGTGAAATCATGGAGTTAACAACAGGCTGTCGAAACTATACATAAACGAATAGAACGTTCATCTAAAATAACCATGCAAGACTGTGGCCACCTCCCCTTTGTCGAGACACCTCATGAATTCAATCAAATAGTACTTGACTTGATTTCCTGTCGAAAAGGAATGAAGCCTTTTGATTCTACTGGAACTTGGATACATACAAGCAGAAATGAAACGGACTAGCGTGACTAGTCCGTTTCTGTTTGTTCATATTATGTCTTTTTGAGTTATTGCAGGGGTTGCTATTTGAGGATGACTCCGACAAATACGGCAATACGTTTGTCGCCCAATTAGAACATCCACTAACCCGTGAATAACGTTCCACCCCATGAAAAAACAGCCGAATCTCTATTAGAAACGGCTGGTTTTCTTCACTCAAGAATTATTTTTGGTTTAGGATATAGTTGACTGTCGTATGTATCTATTTCCTTGCCGTTCTTATGTTCAAGATGTACAAGTTCGAATATTCCCATATCAGATTTAATGTACATCGAGTAATTAGGATTTGTATTAAAGAACTTCTTTCTGCTTTGCCCCCTTACCGTTAACAATGGCAGAGCAGTTTTCCAGTCCAAGTCCTCAATGTTAAATTTCATCCATCTTAGGCTCACGCAATTTTATAAAATTCGAACACCTGAAATCATAAAGAAACAAAATTCCGGGCAGGGCAAGCAAATAAAGCTGCCACTTATGGCGTGCCGGCTCCACGCAATTCGACAGTATCAAAACCAAAGACCACATGATTCCTGGTAAGGGAATCTTGTGGTCTTATCGCTCCGCTTCTTTAGCTTCGGCGGAAACCTGAGAGCAAATGCTTCACTTAGAACGAAAGGCTTCCTTATAACCGGGGTCTTGATGTACTCCGCGTAAACTTTAAGTTCAGGTCAATCTTCGTACCAAGCGTCCGGGATCATCTCACGCTCCAGTACCAGCAGTTCTTTGATGATCTGGTCCGCGTCGCTGATGGAATTCACGAGCGGATCCGTCATCATCGCTCTCCTCAGCTTCTCGTAGCTCTGTTCCACGACCGCCTCAGCCGTAAGCTCATGCGTATCCAGCACAAGCTCCTGCATGCCTCGAATTCCCCGCGGCATTTCGCCTACGTGGACCGGCTTTGCCCCTTCCATGCTTACGTCGCACAGGAGCTCCAGGAACGAGTCGTCGCTCATGTTCGTTACCGCCCCGCGGTTGAGTGTATTGATGAAGAACCGCTTCCCCAGATTTCCTACCATATTTTCGATAATGTCCGTCGCATGATCCGGGCCGAAGGTGCTCATGTAATCGGCAATCGGAATGTTCCCCGAGAGGAAATCGTCCACCTGGCGCCACATCTCGTCGTGACGCTGATATCGGTCCTCCGTCTCCCAAATCGATAACGGCGGAATGGAGTCCCGCGTCTTGCCGAGAGCCTGCCAGTACCGGACATACTCCTTTGTATGGGCCGTGCAGGTAGGAATGTACCCGAAAATGTCGTACAGTTCATACGTGATGGCGTCGTTATGAAGCGCTTTTGCGCCGTGGTCGCCGCCGTTGTTCTCTTCGCCAGCTGCCTTGCGCATGGCCTCCGCAATCGCAGGCATGACATTCTTTCCTTCGAACTCCGCTTTCAGCAGCCAAGTGAAATGATTGACGCCGGCGACGCGGAAGTCGAACTTCCGGTCAATCTCCTCGGTAAACTCGCTTCTGTCTCCGATAATGCCGGCCCGCACGGCATAATAGGCCTTCTTATGCGGCATATGATGGCTGTCGCACAGCGCGAACGATTTTAGCTTCGGCGCATATCGGTGTAATGCGATACCATGGACGGTAGATGGGTTAATATAGTTGATCACCCAAGCGTCAGGGCACAACTCCTCGATGTCTTTGACGCATTCCATAATGACCGGCAGCTCCCGCATCGCTCGGAATATCCCGCCCGGTCCAATCGTATCTCCGGAGCACATGCGGATGCCGTATTTCAAAGACACTTGGCAATCGATGCCCCGATATTTCACCGATTGTTCGGCGAAGCTAAGTACAACGAAGTCGGCCCCGGGAAGCACCTGTCTTCGGTCCGTCGAGCCCTCCACCTTCAAGGAGACGTTGTTCTCCCTGGCCACCATCTCGGCAAGTCTCACCATTTTCGACAGCCTTTCCTCATCCGTATCCACCAAAGCAAGCGTTCCCCGATTCAGGTAAGGGGAGTGGACCATCTGCCATATGGACTGACGACCGAAAAAAAGGCTGCCTGCCCCGATGACGACCACCTTCGGCTGCTGCATGTTGGAACCATTCATGAATAACCCTCCTCATAGGATATAAGTCCATTATAGGAGAGTGGCCGGAAAGCGGAATGTACGATAGTTTTCAAAACATGTCATATAGTATGATTATTCACATCTCATAAATTCTTTAGTATACTTGCTTAAACTAAAGAATGTCATACGGTAGAGGAGACAGTGGATATTCAATGTGCGCCAAGAAAATGAACATGAGTATAATCAACGAACTCTCGGAGTATATTAGCCTCCGGATGAGCTCTTATTCAGAACAAGCTCATGATCCGGGCTGGATCGAACACAAGTCGCATCCCGATTACGATCTCTGGTTCATTCAATCGGGCTCGGTGAAGATCACCATCGACGGGTTCGAACATACGGCTGTCCCGGGAGACGTGGTGTTTTTTTACCCCGATATGCCCTATATCGCTTCGACGACCGGGGATGTTTGCCGATTCTTATACATACATTTCGATTTCGGCATCGGAGAACAGCAGCGAATTTTGGGCGAGTTTCAACTCCCGGGTATTGTGGCGGGCGACCTGATCCGGGAAGAGGCAGCGCTGTTCACCAAGGCCTATCGTCGGTTGAAGCAAGGCAGCGGTACGTCGGGAAACCAACTCTACTTAAAAGCCTCTCTTCTCGTCGTGATGGCTAAGATTCTCGAGCTTCACGGGCAAGGTGCCTACGCCGGCAAATTTCTGAACGGCAGGAAGCCGAGAAAAACAGAGGGAAGCCTGGATGTCCTGCAGGACGTATTCCAATACGTGGATGCGAACTTGCAGCGTACCATTCGGATGAACGAGCTCGCGACAATTGCCGGCGTCTCCGAGAAGTATTTTATCTCCTATTTCAAAAAAACCGTGGGCATCACGCCAGGGCAATATATTTCCCAAATCAAAATGAACCGAGCAAGAGATTATCTATACGAAAAAAAATATACGATCCAACAGATCGCCGGCTTCCTCGGTTATCCCGATCCGTTCACATTTTCGAAAGCGTTCAAGAAATATTACAACGTACCTCCTTCGAAATTCGAGTAGCTCTCACCACTACCGTACATGCAAGTCTGCATTCGGCGGTTCCAAAAGGTTAACCACCATCCAGATATCCTGGACGTACGTAAAAAAGGAGATCCCCGCCTTCGCGGAAATCTCCTGGTCTTTATTCTTTATCAAAATAAACGGTTTTTCCTGTTTCTGCGGATATATACACGGCCTCTAATATTTGTGAAACAATCATCGCTTCCCTCGGTTTAACCAAGGGTTCGGTATCGTTCACGATACTGTGAATCCATTGTTTGGCTTCATACTCGAAATCGGTCAACTCTTCTCCCCTGAATTGTTCTCGTGCATTCGGATTCACCTCGATTTTATTCAGGAACAAGCTCCCGTCCCTCTCGCCATTGATCCGCAGTTCATTTTTAGCAAAATCCGCTCCTCCCTTCGTTCCGCACAGCAGGTTGCCGCCACCTTCCGCAATGTTAAGGGCCCAACTGGTTTCAATGATGACCGTCGCTCCGTTTTTAAATTTCACATACCCGAAGGCCGAATCTTCTACCTCGAATTCGTTTGGATCCCAGGCCCCCCATTCGTTCGCGGCATTTTCGGTATACTTCAGTTTATGGAAGACACTGCCGACGACGCTCTCCGGCTCATAGTTATCCATCAACCATAGGATCAGATCCAGGGAGTGGGTTCCAATATCGATCATGGGACCGCCACCCTGTTTCTCTTTATCCAGAAACACGCCCCATGTCGGAACGCCTCTTCTTCGGGTAGCGACCGCTTTTGCAAAATAGATATCTCCAAGTTCCCCATCGGCAATCATCTTTTTTAACAGCTGGCTTTTGGCGTTGGAACGATTCTGGTATCCGACGGTAAGCTTCTTGCCTGTTCGCAAGTGGGCTTCGTACATCGCTTTGGCCTCCGCACCTGTGACCGCCATTGGTTTTTCGCACATGACATGTTTGCCGCTCTCGAGCGCATCAATGGAAATCGTCGCGTGCGAGCTGTTCGGTGTTAGCACATGCACGACCTCAATCTCTTCCATGGCAAGCAGATCGATGTAATTAGTAAACACCTTTGCTTCAGGCGTGCCGTATTTTTTCGCGGCTTCCTCGGCTCTTTCCGGCTTCAAGTCGCAGAAGGCCACCATCTGTACGTTGTCTACCTTGGACAAACACGGCATATGTTTGCCGTTCGCAATCATTCCGCAACCGATGATCCCTACTTTTACGGTTCTCATGGAATTCCCTCCCTCGCGTTATTTGAACTCTACCGTTCGGTTTTCCTTATGAGCGATGTATGCCGCTTCCAATAGCTCCGTCAATTTCGTTCCCTCTTCTAATCCGAAGGGCATCGGCTTGTCATGAATCAAGGCATCCGCCCATTGGATGATCGGAAGCGGCTGCTCTTTAGGGAGTTGAGTGGGTGAGATCCATCCGGAAAAAGGGGAATCGAGCTTCTTCGAGAGGACTCTAACGGTATCATCTGAGATCATCAAGGTGCCCTCCGTACCGTAAATCTCAAGTGCAGAAGGGGTTCTGTACGTCACAAGGCTTGTTTCGACCAGTGCGACCGCATTGTTGACGAACTCAATGGAGCACTGCGCATTATCTTCCACTGCACGATGGGTGAAATAATGAAACATGGAGGTGATTCGTTTGGGCTGACCCAACATCCAACTGGCTAAGTACATCGGATGACATCCCAAATCCATCATCGCTCCGCCGCCGGTTTGCTTCTCATCGTACCAGTATTCCGGGAGCCAATTGTTCAATGCGCCGTCGTGGCCGTTCCGAATGCGCAAAAGCGTCACGTCCCCTAATACATGGTCATCGATCAGCTGCTTCGCAAACAATTGGTGAGGCCTTGTGCGAGCCGGAAATGAAATGCAGAACTTGACGCCTGCTTTGCGTACCGCTGCAGAAATCCGATTACATTCTTCTACGGTAAGAGCCATGGCTTTCTCGGTAAAGATGTGTTTGCCGGCCTCAGCGGCAGCTACCATGACGTCAGCGTGCATGCTTGTAGGGGCATCCACCACGACGCCATCGATGTCTTCCCGCTCAAGCAGCGTATCCAAATCCGCTTCAAAATCCGTTCCCAATCGGGCAGCCCATTCGCTTCCCCGTTCAGGCTGTTCGTCCCAGACCGCGGTGAGTTTAACGTTACCGTGAGATTGCAACCTTCTTGCATAATCATCTGCATGCACATGCCACTTACTTAACATCGCAACGTTCAACATGCGTTTCCCCTCCGTCATCGTTTATATTTTTTTCAAGATTTTAGTTTTCTTCAAAGGGAGGTGGCGTATAACTTGCTCCAAATGGCGCATCAGGCCTTGAAAAATCCCCCATTAAAGCTCTTCGCACAGGCGTAGTTCTTTGCATAAAGTTGACATCGTTATGAAAACGGTCCGAGGGCTTTACCCACGGAGGGCTATAGATGTAATGCATGGTATAGCGGTCGTAATCCCAATTATGTTCGTGCGCCCGATGCCACACGGCGTTGTGAAACACCAGGACTGATCCTGCAGATGCACATATCACATGGCTGATCGGCGTACCCGAATTTGCTGTCCGGATCGAATCCGGTAGTGGAACGAGACTGCGGTGGCTGCCTGGAATGAGCTCCATATTCCCCATGCCGGGTTCTTCCTGATCGGTCAATAAAAATGAAGCACGGAGCTGAATAAGGGGGACTGGGTACCCCAGATTCCTAAAATCGAAAGCGCTGGATCCGTCTTGATGCCAGCCCCCCATCCTCCCCCTCGCCGGCTGCATCGTATTCCACCCGGACTGCATAATGAATCGATCGCCAAGTAAACCCCTTATCTTCGGTAAAACCGATGGATGATCCATTAAGTTTTCAAGAGCGTGTTCAGACTCATACCCTCTGCCGACTTGACCCCAACCGACTGTACCTGCCGCTTCATGAAGTCGAATGGATGCCTGCAGGCATTCTTTGACCTCCTCTTTCGACAGCACATTCGGAATGACAAAATAACCCCACGATTCGAACATAAACTTATCGAGTTCAGTGAAGGCGCCTGCTGAAACGACCGGGTTTAACATGAGTTGTCCCCTCTCTTGCGATTGACCTAATATTCATGAAATATTCGGGATGGCAGTGACACCATCCCATATTGGATAAACTTCCTTTACTAGAACCCGACATCATCTCGTTCTGCAGCTTTTTGAGCCACGAACTCCGCCATTTCTTCCACGCCGGCCGCTCTGAATTTTTCTTGAACGCTATGAAGCATATTGAGAGCTTCTTCATCTGACCCTGCAAAAAACGCTTTCTTAAATTCCTCATCGAAATTCAAACTGCTGGTTTTATCGATATATTCCTGATATTTAGGCCACTCTCTTGCAAGGTAGCTGGCGCTTACCTTGTCTATGATTTTGATCGGCAATCTTGCCGAGAAGCTCTCCTCCAGCTTTTGCCACTCCGTTTTCTGATCTTCGGGCGTAGGCCAAGTGACTTCATTGGAGAATGCCCCGATGAACCTGCCTGGAAGATAATTGAGCCCTGCGTCTCTCTTCAGATCCGGGTTTTCATCGAATTGTTTTTTCACATCCGGAATCCATTGAGGTATCCCGTTCTCCATGTTGTAGTGCGTTCCTTCGATCCCGAAATACGCAAGCAATCGGCCTTCTTCGCTGTTGACATAATCAATGTACCGCAAGGCCGCATCGGGATCTTTGATGTTAGCGCTTAAGAAAAGGGCAGGGAATCCGGAACGGCCGGGTTTTTCCACTTGCGTTCGAATCTCTCCGCTCTTATTCTTCATCGGTCCGAGTAATTCATATTGCATTTCCGGATTCGTTTTATACAGCGTTTTTTGTAAATCCGCTAACATAGGCTGGGCTCCGAATACGGCAAGCTTGCCCGTCGTCAGCTTTTCATTCGCTGTTGTACTCGTATTGTTGAAGGCTTCAAGATCAAACAAACCTTCCGTTAATAACTTCCTCATGTATAACAATCTAGCTTCATGATCCTTGGACTGCGTCCAGTGAATCAGTTTTCCATCCACTTCACGGTAGTCCGAAATCGTGTAATCCGTCCACCCGGCAAGGAATTGGCCGTAATCCCATCCATTCCACATCGTTCCGGCAGGGATGACCGGCTTCCCGCCAATATCCTTGAAACCGCCGTCTCTGATCTTGATCAATAGATCGACTAGTTCTTCTTGCGTATCAATATCCTCCGCTTTTACGTTTAAAGCTTTCAGGATATCTCCTCTGGCAAAAAGGCCGTAATTCCAATTATGAATGCTCTCAGGGGTACCGTCCGGGGTCTCCGTAGGAATGAGATACGTCTTGCCTTCAAATTCGGGACTATTGAGATCGAACTCGGCAAAATCCTTCGCGATTCCGGTAGTCACAAGTCTTTTAATATTCGGGTATTTATCGAGATAAGGGGTTAAATCCAGAAGCTGTCCTTCCATGGCCGCCTTCTTGATGACTTGTCCTTCTCCTCCTGTCGTAGACCAGAAAGGTGCGTTAACGATATCCGGAACCGTACCGGAAGCAAAAATGGTGTTTAGCTTTTCTACTTCGCTTGTCGTGATGGATTCCAGTTTCAACGTGACCCCGGTTTTTTCCCTGATCTGCCCGGCTACGGGATTATTCTCCTGGTCCTGCGGGAAACCGGCTCCGCCACCGTTCCAAGCACTGAGGAAAGACAAGGTCACCGGTTTTATTTCTTCAGTACCTTGCTCCTTCGGACCCGTGTCAACCGTACCTGCATCCTCCCCTCCGCCTTTTCCCGTACATGCCGTCATGGTTGCTAAAAGCAGTAAAGCGATTAGTGTCATGCCAAGAACACTCCTGCGCTTGTTCTTCCTCATCCTACAATCCCCTTCCATTGGAAGTTTTTTTATATAAAAGGCATAGCCTTTTATACCGACTACTCCTTAAGAGAACCTACCAATACGCCTTTCACAAAATATTTCTGGAGAAATGGATACACACAGATGATCGGGGTCGTTATAATGATGACGAACGTCATCCGCAACGCTTCCGGCGTTACTCCTCGCAATTCCATCTGCGTCTCGGTCATGTTTTGAATGGCGGATCCGCTATTTCCCGACGACGACGTCATCGACTGGAAAGACGCTTCGCTGATCATCTTGTTAAGAAACGTAGCGGCAGGCTGCAGCTTTTCATTCTGTATGAAAAACTGACCGGTAAACCAGTCATTCCACACGCCCACCCCGACAAACAAGGCAATGGTAGCAAGCACCGGCATCGATAGAGGCAGAATGATTCTTGCAAATACCGACAACTCGCTTGCCCCGTCGATTCGGGCCGATTCCGACAGACCTTCAGGGATCCCGTCGAAGAAGGTTTTCATGATAATCGCATTGAAAAAGTTATATAGGGACGGCAGCACCAGCACCCAAAACGTATCCAGGATGTGGATTTGCCGGAACAGAATGAACGTCGGAATCAGTCCGCCGCTGAACAACGTGGTGAAGAAAAAGAAGAATACGATGTATTTTCTTCCCGGCAAACCTTTCCGCGAAAGGGCGTAGGCTAATAAGGCCGTCAAAAATACGGAGGCAACCGTAACCACAAGGGTTCGGGTAATGGAAATATAGAAGGAATTTAGGATCAAAGTGTTGCTAAAAGCTTTTGCATAGTTTTCTAATGTAAACACTCTAGGGAAAAAATAGATTCCCCCCTTCATCGCATCGTAGCCGTCATTGAAAGACAGGGCTAGAAAATAGATAAATGGATATAGCGCCGTAGCGCAGAATAAAAGCAGCACCGCATAGTTAAGCGTCATATACATTTTGTCTGCCGGCGACAGCCTACTTGCACCCATAACACACACCTCCTTATCTTCAGTGCTAGCTGATTACCATAACGATACGTTACTCACGCGTCTGGATATATTATTGACAGCAACAATGAGCAGCAGCGAGATCGCAGATTTGAATAAACCGATGGCCGTGGAATATGCTAATTGCCCCTGTTGGAGGCCTGTTTTTAAGACATAAGTGTCTAAAATCTCCGAGACGCTTAAGGTTGCCGGGGACTGCATCAGCCAGATTTGGTCAAAACCCGCGTTCAGTATTCCGCTGAGTGAGAAAATAAGCAATATGGCGATCGTTGGCGTAAGACATGGAAGCGTGATCTTGAATAGTTTGCTCCACCTTCCAGCCCCGTCGATTTCCGCAGCTTCATACAAGTGTGGATCGATATTCGTTAACGCGGCTAAATAAATGATCGAACCCCAGCCTACACCTTTCCAGATGTCGGATATGAGGACCAATGGATAGAATAATTCCGGCTTTCCCATAAAAAAGATGGGATCCAAACCCATTTGGTACCGAATGTCATTGATAAGCCCTACGTTCGGAGACAGGATTTTTTGAAGCAAGGTAACGACAACGACCCACGAAACGAAGTGCGGCAGATAGGAAATCGTTTGAAACACTCGTTTGATTTTTTTGTGCATGACGGCATTGAGCATTAAGGCTAGGATCAAGGGAGCTGGAAATCCGAAAATAAGTTTAAGGGCACTAATGGATAACGTATTTCGGAGCACATCATAAAAACTGGAATCGTTTAAAAACTGCTCGAAATATTTAAATCCTGCCCACGGACTCCCCAATATCCCCAAATTGAATTTGTAGTCTTTGAATGCGATGATAATGCCGTACATCGGATAGTAAGCAAACACCAGGAACCAGATAATAGCAGGAAGCAAAAATAAGTATATGTGCCTGAAATACCATATTCTAGTTAGTTTCTTATTCTTTTTTAATTGTTCAAATCCAGGGATAAGAGCACCCTTTGGTACCATTCTCCGAACACCTCCTACATCTTCGTCGTACGGTATATAGCGACTGTCTCCCCCTCCTCCATTGCAAGCGGTTTCAATTTTATAGTTTAAATATATTCAATATGGTGTAGGAATCATTCCACAATTTCCTCATTTGGTTAAAAAGTAACCTTAAGTTATAGATAAACGGGGCAAAAGCCCCTATCCCCAACCTTCTTTTAGGTGTTTTTATTCCTTGGCAAGGATACATTATATTCAATATATCCTTATGAAATGGTCTGATAAAAAGTAATATTCTGAGATGTAGCGACCTGTGGTAGGGTTTGAAGAGCTTCTGCTGGATTTCTTTATCGAATTGATTTTGGGAATATTATGGGGGGAGGATTTCATGAGTGGTTGACCTAGTAAAAGAGTCCGTGCAGCCATCGCTCTCCATTGTCAGGCTCCGATAGAAAGCGCATCGGACTCGTTATTAGGTTGCATATATAGGAAGAAGCGGGTGTGGGTATCAGAAAGTGGATGCAACGTTTTTTCCCGTCGTCTCGCCAATGACCAATTCCGGCTCCACTAGGGTTTTAAAGTATTTTCCGTCTTGCCCGTCATCACTGTTAATGACCTCTAGCAGCGTATAAGCCGCACGGTAGCCCATGTCTCGTTCAAATTGTTTAACATGCGTGAACGCGCCGTATCCTTCGATGATGGAAGTCGGATCGTCAAAACTGATGATGGATATGTCCTCAGGCACCTTCAATCCGGCTTGACGCGCAATCTGATAGATTTTTACTCCAAGAATTCCGTTAAGCGTAATATAAGCCGTTGCCATTCGATTTTTGATATAGCGGTACAATGGATGGGTTTCAGCTTGCTCAAGGCTTCCGATTTCAAAACCGGTTACGATGTGGGCAGGGTTAATGAGTGCTCCCTTTTCCTTGAAGGCATTCATATATCCATCGATCCGTTCTTGAACGGTTACGGTTTGTATGGGCGAATCGGAGCAGATGGCGATTTCACGATGCCCCAGTTCCCACAGGTAATTTACCGCCATGTTAGCGCCAAGCCTGCCGTCCGATGCGATATAGTGAGTTTCCACCCCCGGAAGGTAACGGTCAATGAGAACAAACGGAAACCCCGCAAATTTCATGCTTAATATTTCCTCGTTGAATAATTCCTCGTCCACCGGGAAAATCAATAACCCTTCCACTCCGATGTTACTGCATGTCTGGATCGCCTCTTTTTCCTTATCAATATCGCCCTCTGATAAATAGATAACGCAGCGGTAATCGTTCTCATTCAGCGCTTGCTGTATACCTTGTATAAGTCGAATCGTAAAATAATCATAAATGCTGGGCATAATGAGCCCTATCAACCGTGTCCCCATTGCTCCGCTAGTTTTATGGACAGGTTTTACGGCACTTATCGGAGGAGTGGCCGGCATTTGAGATTCGGGCTCGCTTACAAAAGTCCCCTTTCCGGGCACCCTGGTTATGATTTTTTCGTTAACCAAGCCGGCCAGGGCATTAACGACCGTAATCTTGCTTACTCCAAAGCGCTCCATGAGTTCCTTTTCCGTAGGTATACGGTCTCCAACCTTCAGTACCTGCGACGATATCAACTCGCGTATATACTCTTGAACCCTCTGATACAAAGGCATTCTATCCGTAGAGCTCAACCGAATCACCACATTTCATTCAATATGTTTAATATATACATTACGAATGGTGTAAGCGTTTTATTCCATGCTCTAATTATGGAAACAGCGGCAGCCATGGACGAGAAAATAATGTCCTAGACTGCCGCTGTTTTATTGAACTATCGTATTCGTTGACTTGCGTGGGTGTAGTTTAACTCTTCCCTACGACTTCCTTAAGAGCACTTACTATACCCGCAGTTCCCGCACGTCTTGCATCCCTCGATGTTAATCAAGGACGCCCCGCCGCAGGACGGGCACAGATCCAGCGACATGCTGCCGCCTGCATGCGCGCCATGTCCGCCGTTGCCCGCGGCTGCCGTTGCCTCGGCTTCGCCTGCATCGGCAGGCGCCATCGTGGCTGCAACCGGTGCCGGATCATGGTCATGATCCGCCTCGGCGTTGTTGGCCACGTGCGTCTCGAGCGCCTTCGCCACGGCGTCGGCGATGGACTCGACGCGGTTCGCGCCGAAGCCGATCGCGCCGGTGCCGCCGATGCCCTTGAGGTGCTTGATCAGCAGCTCCACCTTGTTGCCGTGGTCCCCGTAACGGAGGAACAGGGAGCATACGCGGCCCAGGGCTTCCGCCATCGCGAACACATCCGATCCGGCTTTGCCGACGTTCAGGAAGATTTCGCTTGGAATGCCGTCCAGATCATTGATTGTGATGTACGCCATGCCGAACGGCGTGTTCATTTTATAGGTTGCGCCGCGCAGCACTTGCGGACGCTTCTTGTATTGTTTATCCAGTCCGCTCTTGCTCGGCGAGGCTGTTACAGCCACGCTTCCAGCAGCCGGCTCCACGCTCGCCGTTTCCTCAGCGGCTTGGCCTGCCGCGCTTTGCTCCAGCGCCGTTTCCGCGGTAGAAGCTGTCGTCGCTTCGGCGGCTTTGTCTTCTTTTTTCTCCGTCTGCAGCACCTGCACGTCGCGGCTGCCGTCGCGGTAGATCGTTACGCCTTTGCATCCCAGATCGAATGCCAGCTCATACAGGCGTTTCGTATCTTCAACCGTGAAGTCCGCCGGACAGTTCGCCGTCTTCGAGATGGAGCTGTCCACCCAGCGCTGAATCGCCGCCTGCACGCGGATGTGATCCTCGGCGGAGAGACTCATCGCCGTGACGTAATAGTCCGGAAGCTCTTCGCCCGGATGGCTGTCCAGCCAATCCTGAGCAATCGGCACGAACTGCTCGTCGAAGCCGAGACGGCTTTGACGGAAGTATTTGAAGGCAAAGTACGGCTCGATGCCCGTCGACGTTCCAACCATCGTACCCGTGCTGCCTGTCGGTGCTTGGGTAATGACGGTAACGTTGCGGGCCCCTTTTTTGCGGACCGCTTCGGCAACTTCCGGATACACCTCGGCCATATTTTTCATGAAGCCGCTTTGCAGATACAGTTCGGCATCGAATGCCTGGAACGAGCCCTTCTCCTCGGCAATATCCGCGGATGCAAGATACGCTTCGCGCGCGATGAAGCCATACAGCTTATCCAGGAACTCCAGCGATTCCGGGCTGCCGTAACGGATGTTCAGCTTGATCATCAGCTCGGCCAGACCCATCGTTCCGAGGCCTACGCGGCGCTCTTTTTTCTGGTTTAATTCGTTTTCTTCGAAATGGTAAGGCGTCCGGTCGATGACATTATCCAGGAAACGCACGGAGTAACGCGTCGTCGTAGCCAGCTCATCCCATGCGACGTCATGATTCGCTTCATCGTAGAACTTCGACAGGTTCATCGCGGACAGGTTGCATACGCCCCAGCCCGGAAGTCCCTGCTCGCCGCAAGGGTTGGTACAGATGATCGGGTTGAAATACCAGCTGTTGGACATCTGGTTGTAGTATTCCATGAAGACGACGCCCGGCTCTGCCGATTTCCATGCGGACTCGATAATGGTGTGCCATACCTCGCGTGCTTTAACCGTTTTATATGGAATGATGCTGCGTCCGGCCTTCTTCCATTTATCCAAATCGCCGTCCCACAGCTCATCGTAATCGGGATCGGTGGTGTCCGGGAACACGAGCTCCCAGTCCAGATCTTCCTTCACGGCTTTCATGAAATCGTTGCTGACGCATACCGACAGGTTCGCGTTCGTGACTTGTCCCATCGTCTGCTTCACCGTAATGAAATCCTCCACGTCCGGGTGCCAATCGTTGATCATCAGCATGAGCGCCCCGCGGCGGCTTCCGCCCTGCTCGATCAGGCCTGTCGTATAACTGAACAATCCTCCCCACGATACCGCACCGCTGGAGGACCCGTTCACACCTCTGACGATCGCGCGCCGAGGACGAAGGGAAGACAAGTTGATGCCGACACCGCCGCCGCGCGCCATAATCTCGGTCATCTCGCTCAGGGTTTCCATGATGCCGCCCCGGCTGTCCTTCGGGGAAGGAATGACGTAACAGTTGAACAGCGTCAATTCATCGCTTGCACCCGCTCCGGCCGCAATCCGTCCGCCCGGCACCAGCTTCCAATCATCCAGAATCTCGCGGAACTTCCCGCGCCACTCTTCCTGCAGTTCCGGCGTTGCCTCAACCGATGACATGGCGGCTGCGAGTCGATCCCACATTTCTTCCGGCGTTTTCTCGATGGTTAACGTCAGCTTCTCCACATCCGACTCCACAAGCTCGCCCTTCCGTGTCTTTACGGTGACCTTGCGGCCTTCGCGTTTCACGATTTCGCCAACTTCCTTGGTCGGAAATTTAGGATCATCCTTCGTCAGCACGAGCACCACGTCGCCGACCTTGGCGTTGTTGGTGTCCGCATCCTTCCAGGCATACCGGTCCAAAAAGATCTTCTCGCTTAAACCTTCCAGCCGCTGATTCTGCATCGTACTCAAGTGCAACTACCTCCTATATAAGATATAAAATTAAAAAGATTCCCAAGTATGTGCTCACCAACAACATAACCTGTTATGTAGCCGGTCAAACATCTAAAACCACTATATACACCACATATAGTGCTGTTTATTCATTATACTACACTATATATAGGTTAACTATGCCGATAATGTGAAAATTAAGCCGACAGTTCCAAGCTCCCGCGCGCAAGCTTCCGCTTTCTTCCTCTCGCTCTCTTTTTCGCTGATCCCTATGAAAAAAAAGGATGAAAATATCCAATTCCAGCAGCCGTGCGCTCTATAGGGTATTCCGCGGCTCCCGAATCCGTGCAAGGTTATGAAGACTTCTTTTTTCGTCCATACTACATATACACCGCTGGCCCGGAATCTTTCATCACAGGAGGAGATCGACATGAACCAACAGCCATCTGCCGACTCAGGCATGATTTTCGACCCGCGCCTTCCCGTTCCATTGCAGATCGACCGTTCTTGGTTTGACGATCTCTCTGGCCGACTGGACAAAGGAGGTCCTTGGGGTGACTATCGTCTGGCCCAGCTTGCCGTTGAGGGCGAGAAATCGCGCCTCGTTACAAGCTTTGAAGAACTGCAGTGCCTCAAGCACCTTGGCGGTTTATCCCCACTCCCCCATCAGACCGATACCGCAAGACGCGTTTTGTTCGAGATGTCGGGCAGAGCCATTCTGGCGGATGAGGTGGGACTTGGCAAGACGATTGAAGCCGGTCTTATTTTAAAAGAATACATCGTGCGCGGACTGGTATCCAAAGTGCTGATTCTCGTACCTGCTTCCCTGGTGCTGCAATGGGTCCGCGAGCTGAACTCCAAGTTCGGCATTCCCGCGGTCGCGCAGAAAAAAGCGTACTCCTGGGGCAATGACATCGTTGTCGCCTCCATGGATACGGCCAAGCGCGATCCGCATCAGGAGCTTCTGCTGAACGAGGAATACGACATGCTCATCATCGATGAAGCGCACAAGCTCAAGAACAAGAAAACATCCAATTATCAATTCATCCAAAAGCTGCGCAAAAAATACTGTCTCCTGCTCACCGCCACGCCGGTGCAGAACGATCTCAGCGAGCTCTTCAATCTCATCACGCTGCTGAAACCGGGCCAGCTTGGCGGCCAAGGACAGTTTGCCGCTAATTTTGTCGTGGATAAACGAAGACCGAAGAACCAGGACCAGCTCAAGGATGAGCTGTCCAAGGTCATGATCCGCAACCGCCGGGGCGAGGGGGAAGTGAAGTTCACGAAGCGGTCCGTCCGCAACGTGGGACTCAGCCTTTCGCCTGAAGAACAGTCATTATACGACGGCGTTACGTCCTTCGTCAAAGATCAGTATCAGGCAGCTGGGGGAAATTTAAGCAGTATGCTGTCGCTCGTCACCCTGCAGCGGGAAGTATGCAGCAGCCGGGATGCCGTCTTCGTAACCCTTGTTAATCTGTCCAAGAAGCTGCCGGAGGACTCTCCGCTGCGCGATAAAATCTGGGAACTGGTCTATCTCATCAAGGCCATCAAAGCTAACACCAAGGCGGAAAAAGCCATCGAGCTCATTCAGCAAATGAACGAGAAGGTCATCGTCTTCACGGAATATCGGGCCACGCAGGAATACTTGCTCAATTATTTTCGCGATCACGGGCTGATTTCCGTCCCGTACCGGGGCGGCATGAACCGCGGCAAGAAGGACTGGATGATGGATCTTTTCCGCGGCAAGGCGCAGGTCATGATCGCGACGGAAGCCGGCGGCGAAGGCATCAACCTGCAATTCTGCCACCATATGATCAACTTTGACCTGCCCTGGAACCCCATGCGGGTCGAGCAGCGGATCGGACGCGTGCATCGTCTCGGCCAAACCAATGACGTGAAGATCTACAACCTGTCGACTTCGGGAACCATCGAGGAGCATATCCTGAACCTGCTGCACGAGAAGATCAACATGTTTGAGATGGTCATCGGCGGGCTGGACGTTATCTTGGAGCGCTTCGAGAAGAAGGAATCGATCGAGAAGAGCCTGTACAAAATCATGCTGGAGTCCGGCAATGATGATGAAATCCGCCAGCGCATCAGCACATTGGGCGACTCCATTCACCATATCAAGCAGGACATCGAGCTGGAAAGCACGGCCGAAGAAACTCTCAGAGAGGAAGAAGCCTAATATGACCATGACGCCGCAGGAGGTGCAGCAGCACTTCATGGCCTATTTGGAAGCCACCGAATGCACCGTCATCGAAAAATCGCCTGAGCATGTCACCGTGAAACTGTCGCCGCAGGCCGACAAAATGCTCACCAACCGCCCCTATTACTGGGGGTTCGTGGAACGTACCGGAGCTCCCGCCGAAACGCTGTCGTTCAACTTCGTGTTTGATCCGGAAAAATACGACGAACGGCTCGCCAAGGCCGAAGAAGCCAAAGCCAAAACCCAGCTCAACGCACCCGCGCAGGATCCGCTGCTGGCGCGCTATTACGGGAACGCCCCGGTACTGCCGATCTTGGGGCCAGGCCGCATTCAGCGGGAGAATATCGGTTACGGCAGCAGCCGGCTCGCCCAGATTTGGAATGCCTCCCGCGAAGAGGGCAAATGCGTGTATCTGTTCCAGCAGCGGGATGCCGAACCGCGTCCCAGGGGCCGTTCCACGCCTTATGAGCAGTGGCTGGGCGTCTGCTTCAAGGTGGAGTTCAGCTGCGATCTGAAGCGGGAGGAATTGTTTTTTCTCGGAATCTCGCTGTCCGGCCGCTCGATTACCGAAGACTTCCCTGCCATTCTGAATGGGCGCGAATTGACTCCTCGCCTTCCGGAGAGCGTTCACGTCAGACCGGCGGCTCTCACCCTGGAGCAGGCCGCAGCTGCCCTGGAGAATCATCTGATCAACAAGCTGAGCAAGCTGGATTACGATTGGGCGGCGAAGGCTAGGGAACGCCTCAAAGACGAACTCATGGTCATCGACGGCTACTACGAGGAATTGCTCAAAGAGCAGGACGAAGAGAAAAAGGCGCAGATCGAGGAGCAGTACAAGAACCGCCGGTCGGAAATGCAGTGGCAGTACGAGCCGAAAGTGAGCCTGTCCGCCATAACCTGCGGTCTGTTTCATCTGTGTTCGCCCGTGGGCGCGTCTTCATGACGCCTCTCTACAAAAGCAGGCAAAAAAAGAACCATTCTCCCTTCCCCTGCCGCGACAGCTTGCAACAGCCTTTGCAGAGCTTGTCCGATATGATGATTCCATCACATCCATGGCGCGTAAGGGCCAAGGAAAGGCGGTTAAACATTTGAAGCTGTGGAACATGGAACCCCATTACCAGGATGACAAGGACAACATGCGCAAACCTAAATCAATCGACAACAAACGCTTTATCCAATATCGAAGGTGGTCTGCCTCCTTCATCGTAACGGCACTGCTGTGGTTCAGCACGATCCACCCGCAGGCAGGCATGGCTGCTGCTCGTGAAGCAGACAACCCCAATCCTGCGAGCGGCGTCCGTGCGGCAGACGCTCTGCTTGCAGTCCAGTCCAGCCTCGCCTACAGCAGCATCCAGGCTCAAGTACCGGAAAGTTTGGTGGACTATGCAGAACAGACCGTGGATCAACTATCGGTGCATGCGCCATTTACTGCCTGGGACGGAGCAGAGCTGGAATTCACCCCCCTCGGTCCGGGCACGCACGGATGGCTGGTCACGATTTCCGATCAGGGACTGCCTCAGGGCTACATGATTATCAGCGCAGGAGAAGACGGTGGATATATCTTGAGCGAATACGGGATCGGCTCCACCCTTCCCTACAGTCAAGCACCGCTGAATGAACGGCTTGCGGCCGAGGGATTTCTGAAGGCCGGTGGATCTTTGCCGAAGGGAAGCAGCGTGTGCAAGCTGTATGACGTATCCCCTGTCTGGCAGGTTCAGCTTCCCGGTAAGAAGCCGGTTTATATCAGTGCACTGAATAGCGAAGTCCTTCCGGATGAACTCCAGCAGACAACGACGGCGGTCAAGCCGGTATCGGCTTCGATGCCGGCGGCAAGCAAGGGATTGGTAACTTCATCCGCTCGCTGGATTGCCGGTGCGCCAACCATTGCAGCCGGCGATTCCCGGGATCCTTACGATAATCTGCTGTGGCTGACCTCAAGCAATCTGACGGCCCGAAGCAGTACCGATCTGCGGAATCTACTGCAGGAGCACTCCAGCCTGATATTCAAATCCAAAAAAAGCAATGCCGCATACGGAGCTCCTTTTACCTTAAACGGGTGGCACCGCTGGTCGACAGGGATTCGGAAGCATCCTGCAGCGCTCTATGTGTCGGTTCCATTGCGTAACACGGATACCCTCCGCTTCCTGCCGGCATCCCGCTTGATCGGACAAGGCCAGTTCTATGCTCAACCCAAATGACGCGAAAGTGCAAGTAAGCGGGCTAACAAGTCCGTCATTCATGCGAACCAACCATAAGCCCTCATTCCTTCAGCATCCCAGACGGACAAAAGGACGCGGCCCTTATCAGGGCCCGCGTCCTTCATCGTTTCACATGGTTTTTTTCAGTGCGTACTTCCTAGCGTCGACTGCCAGCCAATACCATGCAAAAACATGCCCCAAGTCTGGCATCCGGCTGTACAGGGTGCCGTGCGCACGCCTACAATAGCTGACTCCATTAAGGAACATACGGCAAATGAACAGCAGCAGCTTTACTTTTGCCTTTTTTTGCGCTTGGAGGATACGTCGTCTTTCCACAGCGACATGGAGAACGGAATCATGCCGAACCACCTTGTGGTCCAGGATTCCTTCACCTTCGCCTTGCGCCGAACTTCCTTAGGCGTATCTATATAGTTAACCACGCGCTCGGTAATATATTTGATCAATTCATCTCCGCTTGCCATACGAATCAACTCCTTATGGTTTATCCACGTCCCAGTATCAGTGTGCTCCATTCCGACCGATTCTAGACTCCTGTTTAACGGCATGATTTTTCTGCCTAATGCACATTCTAATAAAGCCGAAATTTTTACGTGAAAGAAGGAATCCATCATGATTAAGTCAGCAGGCGTATGTTTGCTTCTCTTGACGCTGGTACTCCCCGGTTCTGTCACGGAAGCAAGCCCAGTAAAGAAGCAAGCCCTGAAGCTTCCAGCACATGCCGTTCATCCGAAAGTGATGCCGGCAGCCCAGCTTTCCGTAACGCCGGAATCAACCCATTCCTCAGGACGGGAAATCGACCAATCACATCTTAGGCACCTCCACCCATTTGCACATGATGTCGTGCTGATCGATGTGGGCCATGGCGGAATCGACGGCGGAACGTCGTATGGGGACATTCTCGAAAAAGATATCAATCTGGCCATTTCACGCAGACTGTTCATGCTGCTGCGCAAGGAAGGCTATCATGCCGTGCTGAATCGCGACGCCGATTACGCGCTAAGCGACGATAACCGCTGGCATCGAACCTCCTCCAGGCATCGCCGCGATCTGTCGCAGCGCAAGCAGCTCAGCAGCGAAATCCCGACCAAGCTGGTAGTCAGCGTTCACGTGAATTGGGGGAAAAATGCGTCCAAGCGCGGCGGCATCGTACTGCATCAATCCGAGGGCCGAAGCACCTTGCTCGCGGAAACCATTCAAGAACAATTGAATTTGGTATATCGCAGCAACAATGGCATCATCGTAGGCAAGCCTTATTATCTGCTCAATCAAACCCAAGTACCTGCCGTCATCGTGGAAACCGGCTTCCTCAGCAATATGGAGGACCGGAAATTATTGACCAGCCGAAACGGCCAAATGATGATTGCCGAAGCCATCGCTGACGGGATTATCAGTTATTTAACAGCTCTTTAAATAGGAGCTGTTTTTTTGTTGGGCGTCTGGCCTACAGAATCCTGATTCCAGGCCTTTAAACCCATTTTTATGTTATAAAAACTAACATCAATATGAAAAAAGCATCATTTTTTTCGAAATATTTACTAGATTTTTCCGAAAATTATGATAGTATATCTAACATAAATTAAGATAGATGAATCGAATGGGAATTGGGGGAGATCGTATGTTTGACTGGCTTGGGTATCGCCAAGGACTTCCGCTTTGGATTTCATGGCGTCTGAATCGTAATTTGAAGGAAGACATCGAGGACATATTCGAAGGCATTGCCGAGACGCGCAAGGAGCTGCTGTTCTCCTGGAGCCATGAATATTGGGGACATCTGGACCGATTGAAGGAGCAGCTGAACAAGGACAAGACCCATGGTTCAACAGTCGGCAGCGAGCATCCTCATCCCTTCTCTACAAGCCCATTGAACCAGGAGCAGCTCTTCTCCGCTTTGTACTCGCGCGCTGCCGATTTCACGGAATTATTCTTGCTGAACCCTTCGGGTGAGGTCACGTACTCTACATACGCTTCGCACGTTGGAACCAGCTACAGCAAGAGCAGTCCATTGGGCCACGCAATCATTCATCTCGCCGGCTCGGATACCGGTAAATTGCTCTTCGGGCCGTATGCGGATCCCGTCACGTTCACTATCGGTCCCCGCTCCTCTGCTTTTCACGACAAAATGACGCTGCTGTTCATGAATGCCCTTTACGTCGACGATACGTTCGCCGGCATCCTGTGCGGCCGGGTGCCAAACGACGTGATCGGGGATATAATTCAACGGGAATCCGGCCACGTCTATCCCGATTCCGGCGACAACTATATATTCATGGCCAAGCCCGAGATGAATCGGCATATTGCTCCGGGCACGGCCCTTTCCAGAAGCCGCTTTGAAGACCGGACCTTCACGCACGGCGAGAACCTGAAGGACGGCGTCACGACCGACTGGGGGACCGTATCGGTTCACGAACATACGGAGCTGGAGCTGATGTTCACCGACCCGGCAACGGGTCAGCTTCATCCAGGCGTAGCCAACACCATCGCGAACGGAAGCAATCTGTTCGTGGACTTCCCCGGTTATTCCGATTACCGCCACATCCCGGTAATCGGCAAAGGCGTGACGTTCCGCCTGCCCCACTGTCCGGATGTTTGGGGGATGATGTGCGAAGGCGATCTCGAAGAGGTTTACCGCATTCGCGGCATCCGCTTCAGACACGCTAAGCTCCACGGCTTGTCTACCCTTGTCTCGAGCCTCCTGACGGCTGTCATTGTTTTTATTACGGCTCTTTATTTATCTCCGGCATTCGCAGCCACGGCGGGAGGATTAGCCTGCTTGGTCACCGGCCTTCTCACCTCTTCCCTGGTCGGCCGTAAAGAAATCGGGCGAATCGCGGATCGTCTACGCAGCCTCAACCGCTTCATCCGCATGAATGCCGAAGGCAGCGGAGATCTGACGCAGCGGCTGGACCCCCGCCAATTCGATCAGGATGAAACGCGCGAATTAGCCAAATGGATCAACAATATGATCGATTCGCTGGAAAGCATCATGATGCAGGTGAAGTTGACGGCAGGCGATGTTTCCTCCAGCCAACAGGTAATGAACGACACCACCGCCGTCACCGTTACTTCCGCACAGCGTGTCAGCAGCAACATTAGCGAGATGATCCGCAGCATGCGCAGCCAGCTGCAGGATATCGATGCCGTGAAGGACAGCGCGGAACGGATGCGGGAGACGCTCCGCCAGCTGGAACGCCAAGCGAATGAGCAGATTGATGTGGCGAAGAATGAAGTCGTCCGGATCGGAGACAAGATGTCTCATATTTCTGCGAAAGTCGAGGAAACAAATCAGACCATCCGCACGTTCATGGGAACCGTTCAGGAAGTTACAGGCGTCCTGCACGCGATCGAACAAATATCCTCCCAAACCCATTTGCTGGCCCTGAATGCTTCCATTGAAGCGGCACGGGTCGGAGAACACGGACAAGGTTTTGCCGTCGTTGCAACCGAAATCCGCAAGCTGTCCGAACTGACCAGACAGTCCACGGAAGAGGTCCACCGGATTATCGGCCATATCTATCAGGACGCCCAGCACGCCGTGCTATCGATGAAGGAAGGGACCCGGGTCGTGGAAGAAGGAAATCTGCTGGTTTCCGCGGCTTCCGAGCTGCTTGCCGCCGCAGCCGAAGACGATCTGCGCAAGCACCAGGCCGTAGATGAAGTGGTTCAGCTGATGGAGAAAATCGCTTCGGTCAGCAAGGAGAACCGAAAGATTTCCAAGGATGTGGAGAGCAAAGTGCAGGAGCTGTCGCAGGAAATCGAAAGCGTAAGGTACACCTCAGGCAATGTCGAAGCCATAGCGAAATCGATGCAGCAGCTGGTAGGTCAATTCAAACTCACCGAAGCCCGCATCCGATAAAACGGAGGAGCGCAGCATATAAACAGCCTTCCAAGCATGAAACTCGGAATCACCGGGACTCTTGCGCGGAAGGCCGTTCGTTTTATATTCAAACCCGGTCTCGGCTGATCTTAACGGTTGAACCTTCCACCGGTCTCGTCACTCGATTCCGGACCTGTTTCGGGTGCTCAAGGAAGATCTAATACGAGCGCAGCGGATCAGGCCGCCAGCTTGAGTGCTCCCTGACGAGATCGCTGATCCCGACGAACTCCACTTTTTTTTGCAGTTCCGGGATCGTGCCTTTCAGCGCCTCTGCCGTTCGGATTCCATATACGCCAACATGGCCGATTGCAATGCAGGAAGTTCTCTCTACCGCATGCTGCGCCGCGGTCTGCAGCTGCTTGCTCACATGCTGTACGGTATGAACGTCATCCAGGAAGATATCGTTGGCGATGGACGGCATTCCCATCGATGCTGCCAGTTTGCCGACCACGCTGTAGTAATTCGTTTTGCTGTCGACGAAAAACAGCCCTCTCTCCCTACAAACGTCGAGCACGATGGACATGACCCGTTCATCCCCGGTAACCTTGGAGCCCATGTGATTATTAATCCCAACGGCATAAGGAACCGAATCGATTGCCTCCTCCATGCGTTTACGAATTTCCTCATCGGTGAGCGAACTTAAGATAGCACCCGGTCCAAGCCAGGAAGACCGGCCCTGCTTAGGCTCCATGGGCATATGAATAATGACGTCATGCCCTTGCTGGTGCGCGGCCTCGGCATCTTTCTTGCTCGTCGGCAAAAACGGCATCACGGCTACCGTGATTTTGACAGGCAGATTGAGCATTTCCTCGGTCCCTTTCTGATCATTGCCAAAATCATCGATAATGACGGCCAGCTTATTCGGCTTCTTTTCCTGCGCGGATCTGCCGTGACCGGATTCTTCGTGCACGTTTCGGGTATCATGGTTGAACGAATCAGCAGCATTAACCACCCCCGCCCCGTACCCGATCTGTGCTCCGCTCAAGATCCCCCATACCAAACACAGCAAGATCATCGATTTTCTATATCTTTCCCGCATTGCTACGCCCCTTTCCACTCATCATCATGATAGCCTTACCTAACCGTATTGTTTGAGAAAAGCTATTCAAATATGTAATTACAGGCATAAATGATTGTATTCCGCATGGGGGCCGGCACAAGAAATTAAAACAAGACGCTTCCGGGTCGCTGGGAAAACGTCTTGTTCGTATTTTTTCAGTTGCGTCTCAGATTCGTTCGAAAGCCAAAAGGAGGTTTAATCAGGAATCCTCCGCTCCCGCAATCACCTGCAGCGCATTTCCGACGGATTGCAGAAGATTGCCGGCCACCGTAAGATCGTTGGCTTTCTTATTCGTTGCCGTGCCGCGCAGCTCCGCGGTAATTTCGGCCTGAGCCGCATTGGCGATCGATTGCATCGCGTTCCCTAGGATGGAGAGCCTTTGTCCTTCATCCTGCTGCTTCTTTCTTTTGGACAGCATTTTCGTTTGACCCAGAGCGGCGATATTCGTTCCCAATGCTTGCAGCCAAGCATAGGCGGCAAGCTGTTCTTGGAGACTCCATGACTTGGCTGGCAAGGCAATCCCTTCTTTCAACTATTCATATCAATATTTAATATAATACGCGAATGCTTCGTATTTGTTTAAGTCATTCATCCTGTCCCAGAGAATCCCAAAGCAAAAAAGCTCGCAAACTGCAAGAACAGTTTACGAGCTTTCTCATTAGATGCGGTCGAGAGGACTCGAACCTCCACGGGGGTAAGCCCACACGGACCTGAACCGTGCGCGTCTGCCAATTCCGCCACGACCGCATGTATGTTGTCCACCTTCGAGCCAAGCTCTTATCAGCGGCGACAAGATATATAATATCACGCTAAATAAATCGAGTCAACACTTTTTTTGAACTTGATTAAAAACCTTGTTTTCGGTTAAAATAAGAACATAAGTTCTCATTCAATATCCATTTTCTATATAAAGGCGGTGATGTTGATGGCCATACAGGCTGTTACAACGGAAGAACGGGCATTGATCAAGAGTTACCTGCTGCTGATGTTCATTCATAAGGTGTTTGAGCGGGATTGCCGTATCATACAGGAGAGCGGGGTTTTCAAAACCCCTCAGTTGTACGTAGAGGTTGTGGGAAACGGCGCCAAACGTGCCGCAGTGCTCCTTCGTGAGGTGAAGCAGGAATTCACCAAGCGGGCGATCAAGGTTTATGACATCGGGCAAAGCCAGGACGGGATTCAGGCACGATATGCCTGTCGGGGATACATTGGGTCGATGAACATTCTATGGCCATCCTTCCGTGAGGAGATGATGGATCGCATGCGAGCCTATCTCGGGCTCGTTCCGCCTGAGAGCGAGTCCACCGAGCAAGCCCAACCTCCTGCCGCTGCTTTACTTTCGCGCGCTAGCATCGCTGTGCCTTAAACGAAAGAATAACCGCCTCCCCGACTGAACAAGCGCTGCGGGGGAGACGGTTATTTTTATCATACACATCAATGAAGGTTATGCTGCACGCGGGTCAGTCCCTGCGAGAGAGCATGTCCCGCGCTGGCGGCAGACGCCACGGCTACGGCCTCCATGATCTGAGCATCCGAGGCTCCCTTGGCACGGGCCTCCTCCATATGGTAGAAGGTACACAGCTCATTGTTGGCAAACAATCCGATCCCCAGCGCGATCAGCTGCTTCGTTCTCGCATCCAGCTCGCCATCCTGAAAGCAAACGCCGGTGAACTGATGATACGCTTCTGCCATGTCCGGCATGCTCTGCTTCAAATTCTGAATTTCATTTTTGTATGCCGAGACCTTGTCATTGGACATTTCCATAACCAAAAGCACCTCTTCCCGAAAAAATAGTTCCGAGGTTAAGTTGTCCGACGAATTCGAGATCTATGCTTATTCTTCGACCGGGCTGACTCTTGGCTCTTTTTTGAGCTGGTAGCTGTAGCGCCGATCCAGTTTAACGACCCGCCGGTTTCTGCGGCGGATGATAACCTGCTCCGGGTCCCAGGCTACGACGAACCCTATAATATCATTGGTCTCCAGCCCATCCCGCACAACCCGGACCAGTTCGCCGGAGAGCCGCAGCTCATTGAGTCTTTCATCGCTGATCATCGCCATTCCTCCTTCATCACTTACTGTGCAAAAAAAGACCTAAATGAGATCATTTAGGTCTTTTGAATGCGTTGCGATATCGACAAACATCCCGATTAAGAGATGTTCTATATACCCATTAACGCTGAGCCGGCTCGATGCTGTCATTCTTCTCGTACCAATAATCCAGCACGGTGGAAGACATGACGCGCTTCTCGATATATTCGACCTGCTGAGGCGTAAACTGTTCCTTCCATTCGAAGGAAACCTCCTCGCACAATCCGGCAATCGTCAGCAGTTCTGACCAGGCAACATAGCGTTTGTACCAGAAGAACTGAGGATGTTCAATCATATAGGGATATAGATCATCAAACTCCGTATGTTTACAATCCAAAGCACGTTCAAAATGTACCTTCGCTTCATACAGCTTCTCAATCAAAAACGGCTCGGTTACAGGTTGTTTCCCCATGGTGCTGCCTCCTCTCTCTTGCCTACCTCTTTATTATAAGCGAAAATCACGGAGGCGAAAAGATTTAGTTGAGATTTTAGGCGGAAATCCCATTATCATTTACTTCAAATTACCATTTTTTCTCTTCGCTTAGACTAGGGTACAACCGTTCATGACCTAAGACCCAGCCCGTGACAAGCGATCGAAGACAAGCCTAAGGAGCCCCTTAGTTTTAGCTGAACGAAATCTTCCCATCCTCAAGCGACGATATGGTGACAAGCGATTCCACGTGAACATGCTGTTCCCGCAGCGTTCTCGCCCCGGCTTGGAAACTCTTTTCGATCACGACGCCAAGCCCGATTAATTCCGCCCCGGCCCGATCAATGATTTTGATCAGCCCTCTCGCGGCGTCTCCGTTTGCAATAATGTCATCGATGAAGAGCACTTTATCGCCCTCGCCGATAAACTGGCGCGACACCATGATATCCGTGACAATGCCTTTGGTGAAAGACGGCACACGCTCGCATAAGGCGTCTGGATCGGCGAGCAGCGTTTTTTTGCGCCGGGCGAATATCATGGGGACTCCCAATTCAAGCGCTGCGGCAAAGGCAACCGATATGCCGGAGGATTCCAGCGTAACGACCTTGGTCACGCCGCTCTCTTTAAATCTCGCCGCAAATTCCCGGCCCATGTCCATAATCAATGCCGGATCAACCTGATGCGTCAGCAGGGCATCCAGCTTCAGCACCTGATCCGACAACACGACGCCTTCTTTAACAATCCGCTCCTTTAACCAATCCATCCCAAAGACCTCCCATGATTCCTTTGTCGTAAAAGTAACATATTCCTCCCTGTACGGCAAGTACAAACGGATGCTCCGTCATTTAACTTGCTAGTTCCCGTCACAATTCCTGACATAGCTTTCCGCTGCTTGGCGCTATGCCTCCAAATCCCCTCCAGACGCAGGCCTTGGACAAGTTAAAGTCATGTCCCGGCTCAGCCAAGCATACCTTGTACTATGCAGAACGATTAACTTTCAAGGGGGGACGCGAGGCTTGCGTAATTTTATGCGTGTTTTACAGATCGCCTTTACATATATCGGAACCGTCGTTGGCGCGGGCTTTGCTACCGGCCGGGAAATCCTTCAATTCTTTACCCAGTACGGCCACTGGGCTACACTGACCATTGTGCTTACGACGGGATTATTCATTTGGCTCGGCACGAAAATCATGACAATATCCAGGCGGATCGGAGCCAAATCCTTTGAGGATTTGAACAAATTCCTGTTTGGCGAGAAAGCCGGCGTCTGGATCAGCCTCTTCATGTTTGTCATTCTGCTCGGGGTGAACAGCATCATGCTTGCCGGTGCCGGATCTGTGTTTGTGGAGCATCTGAATTTGAGTTATCAGACCGGATTGTTTGTCACGATGATCGGGACTTTTTTTATTCTCAGAAAAGGCATCCAGTCCATCATGACGATGAACAGTCTCGTCGTGCCCATGATGCTGACCTTATCGGTGGCGGTGATCTCTCAAACGCTTCAGTCCCCGGGCGCCACCCGTTTCTTAACCTTGACCACCGACCACAGCCTGCCTTCGGTTTGGCTTGCGCCGCTGCTCTACACCGCCTTTAACCTGGTGATGGCGATGCCGGTGCTGGTCCCGCTCGGCAGCCAGACCGAAAGCGCGCGAACCGTAACCTGGGGGGGCATCATTGGAGGAACGGGCGTAGGGTTTATGCTAATGGCGGCGCATTTTGCGATGTCCGCCCATATGCCCGGCATTAGCCAATACGAGATTCCGATGGGCAGCATCGCCAACCAGCTGGGCTGGTTCGTACAGATCATCTATCTCATCCTGATCTTCCTTGAAATTTTCAGCACCTTCGTTGCCAATATTTACGGCATCACCCTCCAGGTTCAGCAGCGAACCTCGCTCTCCCCGAGAGTGATCACCCTTGGCATCATGGTGTTCTGTTATTTCTTCAGCCAGTTCGGCTTCAGCTCCCTGCTCTCTCTGCTCTATCCGATGTTCGGGGGATTGTGCCTGCTCTGGGTGCTCCGGCTGACTTTATTCGGAACACCTGAAATCAGGGGTAAATAAAAGGGCTCTCCCAAAGGTGCGTAACGCCTGCCTTTGGGGAGCCCTATCTTATGGCTGCATCGGGATGAGCCGTGCATCCGGTATGAGTTCCATCGTCTGCTCGGCGACATGTCGATGACACGTCATCATGACAACCTGCCGATTACGGGACAGTTCCGAGATAGCCCCGAGCGCATGCCGCAGCCGATCGCCGTCGAAATTAACGAACAGATCATCAAGCAGCAGCGGCAGCCCCGCCGCATGCGGCATCGATTGGATCAAACCGAGCCGCATGGCCAAATATAGCTGCTCCGCCGTTCCCCGGCTCAATCGGCTGCTCTCCACCAGCTCACCCGTCGGGCGTTCAGCCAGCAGGATCTGGTCTCCCAGGCGCATCACAACCCGGCTGTACATACCGCCGGTCAGCATCGAGAAGTACCGGGAAGCCAGCTGCAGCACCTGCGGCTGTTTCTCTTCCTCATACATGCGCCGAGTGCGTTTGATAAACTCGGAGGCCATCGAACGCACCGCATATTGGGACACGAGTTCCCGCAGGGCGGATCGGTGCTCCTCGAGCTGCTGCAGGGCGGAATCCTGGTTACCCGCCGATTCCAGCGACTCCCTCTCCTGAAGCAGCCGCCCGCGCCGTTCCTGGAGCTCGTCTCGAAGACGGTGCGCGGCCGATGCGGCCTCCTCCTTCTCGACGCACTGAGCTTCGAGCTCGGCAGCATCGGTGAGCTCAAGCAGCTGCACCAGCTGCCTGCGGCCCGTCTCGTCCCACCCGCTGAACATGGTAATTTCATGATGGCGGATCGTGCGGACAAGCTCCTCCCGACGCTTGGCAGCAGCTCCCATGCGAAGAAAGGTTTCCTCGTCCGCCGATCGGGACGATGCGATTAAGGCCGCTTTGCGCTGCCGCAGCCCTTCCCGCTCCTCTTCCATCGCTGCCGCCTCTTTACGCAGCTCCTGGATTCGCTCGGATAGGACTTTACGCTGCCTTGAATCCTCTTGGTACGCCTTCCATCGGGAATGGATGCCGCTAAGTTCAGCCACGCCCGGATTTCGGCTGCCGTCAGAGTCGGCATCTGGATCCGCCGCCGTGATCTCATGGCATTGGACGATATAATCCTCTGCCTCTCTTAACAGGATATCCATTTTCAGACCAAGCGACTTTTGCTGCCGGATCAGCTCCTGTCCCTGCTCAACCTTCACGAATACATCCAGCATCACGTCAGGCGACAGACTCTGCGGGAGTGACCGGGACATCAGCCAGGACTCCCACTGCCGTTCCAGCTCCAAATACCGCTTCTCTTCCTGCTCGATGGCGCCGTGGATCGTTTTTAATTCAGCTGCTTGCAGGGCAGACTTCTCCTCAGCCGCCGCACAATCAGACGTCAATCGATCGAGCCGCTGACGCCAGGCTTGCCAGCCCTCCATCACGGACCGAAGCTCGCGCATTCTCGCCTCCACCATGAGGGGGTCACGAGTCAATGCAGCACTTCGATCCCTTCGGCTGCCCGGAATCGTGCTCCCTGTTGCCGCGGCATAGGGAGCTGAGACCAGACTGGAGTAAAGATGGTCCACATGTTCCGTTCCCTGACCGTCCAGCATGGAAGTGCCTTCCGAAGCTTCATCCTGAATCTCGCGCCCGCGTTGAGCGCCCCAGTAGATATATCCCATACCAAGCAGCATCACGATGCCCGAGACCACGGCGGCTTCCGCGGCTCCCGTCCATAACAACACGGCTGCAAGCAGCAGCGTCATGACCGCCATGCCCGATAGCAGCCCCGCATACATCCGGGGGAGTCGTCCTCTCCCCGGCCGGCGTGTCGAAGCAGGCACGGGCCCGGCACCGGACAGTCTGCGCTCGCGCCAACGCTCGATTTCCAGCTGCAGCTGATTCCACAACGCAGCCGTCTCCTGCGGCACAGCAGGCTTAATCATCGCAAAGGCCTCCTGGCCCCTCTCCGACTCCTCGCGCAGCTGCCGCCTTGCTTCCCGCAGCGCCGATTCGGCTGCAGCCGCCGAGCGCTGGGCCCCGCGCTGTTCAATGAACAGCGCCTCCATCCGGCGATCGTACCCGGCAAAGGCAGCACCGATCCGCCGTACCTCCTCACGGTCTGAGGCGGACACCGGCAACGACAGCAGCTCTTGCCGGGTCCATGCCGGATCGATATCCCGGAGCAGCTGCTCCAGCCGGTTTTCCTGAGCTTTATATTCGGCCGTTAGCTCGGCAAGCTCGCGGTTCCCGGCTTCATGTAGACTTCGTTTTGCCCACAGCTCCTCAATCCGCTCGCCGTATTGTTCCAAGAAATCGTTCACGGGTAGAGCCGCCAGCTTATCCTCCGCATCCTCGATCGCCTGCTCAACGCGGATGGACTGGGCAAGGAGGACCCGCTCTTCCTCCAGCATCTTGTCATAACGGGGCATTCCATCCGGGGGAAAATGGCTGCTGTCCATCAGGTCCTTCAATTCCACCCCGGCCTCTTGCCATTCCAGCCAAGCCGGACGGATCTCCAGCGCTTTGCGAAGCAGCGATAAATCCTCGCCAGCCCTGGCACCTTCCTGCTCCAGCAAGTTTAAACGGCGCTCTATATCCAGAATGGAGCTTACGACCTCGTTATAGCGGGATACGTAAGCCCGGCTATCTGCAACCCGGGTTCTTAAATCCTCTATGGACTGCAGCAGCTTGGCGGTCTGCTGTACCTTCCCGCGAGGCTTATACAGCTTGTCCATCTCTTGGGACAGCTTGCGTTCGGCCTCCAGGATGTTGGCTCCGCCGCCGATCCCGGCATGGAACAGGTAGCCGCTCATCTCGGCGGACTGGAGACTGCGGATTTCCTGCAGCTCGCTTAACGAGATGGCAAACAGCTGGCGAAACATGTCCCTGGACACGCCGCCCAAGGCGTATTGTTCCAGCTCCTGCTGCCCGAGCTCGATCACGAGCCCGTTATCCGCTTGTTTATGAATATGTACACGTTCGCCCTTGCCGGAGGCGGCATCCCCGTCCCTGGACCGGTTATAGCGCCGGACCACCCAAGGTATCCCCTCCTTATCAAGAAAACGCAGCTCGCCTCCGTGAACACCTTCCCCGGAGGGCTCTCCGCGTTCCGCCGGCGAGCCCTTGCCCGGAAACCCGTAGAGCATGGCGCTGATAAAATGCAGGACCGTGCTCTTCCCCGCTTCATTCGGTCCATACAGCACGGTTACAGGGGCATCGATGGAAATGCTCATGTCCCGGACGGCTCCGAAACCTTGTATGTTCATCCGTTCCAGCCTCATCTTCCGGCACCTTCCTCCCGCGAACGGCCTCGCAGCAATAACCCTAAAGTCAGCTCCTCCGCCCTGCGAACCCAATCCAGCATTTCCTCCGGACTCGTCTCGTCAAGCAACGAGCGGATCTCCGCATGTTCCATAAGAGGCTCCAACCCCTTAGCAACAACCCCGTCCGGATCATGAATTCGTTCCTGCTCCTTCCGGATAAGACGAAGCAAGTCCCCCGTAAAGCTGTCCTCCGCCAGAAGCCTCTCCGTATCGATCGCATCCCCGGATTGAAGCGAGAAGCTCTCGATCCAGACGCAGCCCCGATAGCCGCATGTCTTGCCCTTTGAGGCCTCTCTTCTCCGCAGATCGGTCAGCAGCTCGTCCAGCACGTATCCGCCCTCCAGCTGACGATGAACCGGACTTCGTCCCGTAATCCGAACGCGGATCATGCTTAGCCGATCCGCGTTCGCTCTGGCTGTTTCGGTGAGGATGGACTCCAGGGAGCGTCGCCATTCGTCGACGTCCCGGCAAGCATCGATAGGCGCTTCAACGATGTTCCATCGCATCGAATCGAGCTCATGGAAGCTGAGCTTCGTGTTGAAGCTGCCGTCCACATCGACGACATAACATCCCTTCGGGCCCGTCTCCCGGACATGGCGTCCCTGGATATTGCCCGGGTACACAATATAAGGAGATTCCTGCAGGGTGCGGCGGGAGTGGATATGCCCCAGCGCCCAGTAGTGGAACCCGGCCTGAACCAGCTCCCTTTTCGTACAGGGAGCATAGGTTTCGTGCTGGGGATCTCCGTCCACGTTCGCATGCAGAAGTCCGATATGATAGAGCCCCGGTGAGGGAGCAGGATAGCGGATCGCAATATTATCCGTGACCTTCGAGGTCGGGTACGACATGCCGGCGATGACCGCCACTTCTTGATGGTCCGAACGGCGAACAGCCGTTACGGCTGCAGGCTCTGCCCCAAAGACATGGACATGGGAGGGAAGCGTCATGGACAGCTTCGTGCTGTCGAGCGGATCATGATTGCCGTGAATCACATAAACCGCGATCCCTTCCCGCCCCAAGCGGTTGAGGGAATCCAGGAAGCGAAGCTGGGCCCGCAGCGAAATGTTGGAGCTGTCGTAGACGTCTCCGCTGATGACGATAAAATCAACCTGCTCCCCGATGGCGAGCTGCACAAGCCGCTCCAGCGCACGGAAGGTCGATTCCTGAACGAAGGACCGCAGATCCTCATCGAGTCCGCTGATTCCGATAAACGGACTGTCCAGATGCAAATCAGCAGCGTGAATAAATCGAAAAGAAGCCATAACCGATCCCTAACTCTCTATCTGGGGTTGAAATTTTAAATACATTTTTTTCAGTTCGTTCACGGATCTGGACAAGGAGTATTGGTTCTTTGCCTTATCCGAAGCGGTCCGGGCTAGCTCGTAACGATAGAGCGGATCGCTGATGACCTTCTCGAGCGCCACGCTGAGCGCCATCGGATCTTCAGGCGGTACAAGCAAACCGTTGACCCCGTCCTCAATCTGCTCGGCGATGCCGCCGACGTCGGTCCCTACCAAGGCGAGACAGCTGAGCGCCGCTTCCGCGAACACCGATCCGAACGCCTCTGCTCTCGAAGGCAGGACAAAGATGTCAAAGAACGGCATGAACTCCTCCGGATGCAGCGTGTAGCCGTAAAAAATCGTCTCCTGGTAGATGCCCAGCGTTTTGGCCATCTCCTCGAGCTCCTGGCGGGAAGGTCCGTCGCCGATAATATGAAGGACGTAATCATATCCCTTCCGTTTCAGTTCCGCGCAGGCCTGGAGCAGAATATCCAATCCTTTTGCTGGCACCAGACGGCATACCGTAATCAGCTGAGGCACCGCATTTTCATGGGGAACGGGCTTGAATCTCTTATCATCGAATCCGTTATGGATGACGCCGATCGATTCGGGCGTGTTCACGTAGGGAGACATATACGCCTTGAAGGAGTTCGACACGGTCAGCAGTCGGTCGCTGATATGCTCTAGCTCCTTGTACAAAGACACCAGGAACCTGTGTTCCAGCCCTCCCTCCTTGATTCTTCCGTTGAGGATCAGCTCGCGCTCGTAACTGGAGTGCACGGTTTGGATGAGCGGCACCTCGGGGAATACGGCTTTCATCGACATGCCTGCGATCGGATGATGACTATGGATAAGATCATAAGGCTTTTGAATGCGCAGACGGGTCCACCACAGATAATCCCGGTAGGTTTGAAGGTATTTGGCCACGATCGGGCTCCCTTCGAACTCTCTCCAATCAAACGTGTGGAATGCCGGATCCTCCTGGCCTTTGTTGCGGATCCGCTTAGGCAGCCAGAACATCTCCATCTCCCAGCGGGAGGAGTGAAAGCGCTCCTGCAAATATGGAATCATGGACGAGACGCCGCCCGGCTGTTCAGGAGGGAAGAATAACGCCTGAAGAAGTTTCATGGGGATCCCCCTTTCTCTAAATCTCTTTTCAGATTCTTTTTCGATATGATATATTAGAACATATGTTTCATGCAAAGGAAACCTATCCCTATTTAGGAGTGAATCGATTTGTCTTATGAATTGAACTACTGGTCCACTTCTCCACTACCCACCATATTTGCCGTATGCGGAGCTTATATCGCTCTCATGATGCTGATCATGTGTCTCTTTATGTACAGCAAGCAACGCAAGAATGCTTACATATATATGGCGGCAGCTTTCTTCTTCATTATGACATACGAGGGTCTGAACATCCATTCGGCATGGACGGGAAAACCTGTTTTCTCACCGGAGTCGGACGTTCTGCGTTTCATCCAGCTATTTTCGTTCGTTCTGCTGAACATCTCGGTTGTCATGCTGTACCGCAAAATCAAAACCATGCATTATTGGCTTCCCTTGTTGTCGGCCGCACTGCTTATGCTTCCATTCATGCTTCCCTCATTCCTTCCATACACCCTTGACCCGATATGGCAAAGCATATATTTTGACGTGCTGCAGCTCGCTGCGCTCTACCTGGCCTACACACAAGTGACCCCGCGGATCGGACAGCCGATCAAATACGCGCTCGGGCTTGCCGTTTACGTCATCTGGACGATTCTGCAAGCGGTACATACCTATTCCGGCAGCCTGTCGCCTGCGCTTCAGGGACTGGCGCTCGCGCTGCCTGTGCTCTTTTACAGCATCGTGTTCTTCATTCTGTTCAGGCGCATCGTGGAGCTGATGCAGTCCATTTACCGGTCCGCCATTACGGACGGATTAACCGGGCTTTACAACCGCAGGCACTTTATGAAGCATTTGGACCATTACGCGGCACAGGAGCTGAAGATATCCGCCATCTTCTGCGACATCGACAATTTCAAGAAGCTGAATGATACCCAGGGACACGCCAGAGCCGATGAAGTGCTGAAGCAGGTCGCCGCCATCATGGAGGAAGAGCTTGAAGGCATCGGAATTACGGGCCGGTATGGCGGCGAGGAATTGGTCGCCTTGGTCGTTGACCGCAAAGCCAAACCCGCGCAGGTCGCCGAGAAGATCCGAGCCCGAGTGGCGAGCGAGAGCATCGTAACCATCAGCATCGGATACAGCGTTCTGCGCAAAGGCGTTCGCGGCGATGAACTGATGAAACAGGCGGACAAAGCCATGTATCATTCCAAGACGACCGGCAAAAACAAGGTATCCGATTACCGGTCCCTCAAAACCTCATCCACCGAACCAACGGAATCCGCCGGATAACACTGGCGCGGACTGCCCACGATATGAAGGGGCGGTCTTTTTTTTGCTTGACATTTCTTTACTCCCCCTGCGGCAACGTGATAAACTAATGACCGATTCCTTAGAGACTAAAGAAGAAATGAGCTCTGAACAGGGATTAACTGCCTTAACGCAGCAACATGAACCTTATTCTAAAGAAGGAGCTATCAACGAATGGGAAAGGAACTATTGCCTGTCGGTTTCGTCACCAGCATAAACGAAATTCTTGGGGATGCCTCGTGTGACTTTTGGGACAGCTACGATTCGCCCCGCACCCATGGGCTGCGTCTTAACCGGCTGAAAGCGGTTCATGCCGCAGACAGCGTCAAAAAACTCATCCGGAACTTCCGGCTGACGCCTGTGCCCTGGTGTGATACCGGATACTATTATGATGAAAGCGTTCGTCCAGGCAAGCACCCTTATCATGCCGCCGGACTATATTATATTCAGGAGCCCTCGGCAATGTCCGCGGTGGAACTGCTGAATCCTCAGCCCGGGGAGACCATCCTGGATCTTGCAGCGGCTCCCGGCGGCAAGACAAGCCATATCGCCTCGAACATGATGGGCCGGGGACTGCTCGTCTCCAACGAGATCCACCCCGAACGGGCGCGCATTCTGGCCGAGAACGTGGAACGTATGGGAATTACGAATACCGTTGTTACGAGTGCGGCGCCGGATCAGCTATCCCGCCGTTTCGTTGCCTGCTTTGACCGGATCATGCTAGATGCGCCATGCTCCGGTGAAGGCATGTTTCGAAAGGATGCCGCTGCGATTGCCGAATGGTCGCCTGAACACGTGGATCTGTGCGTTGCGCGGCAGTGGGACATTGTCCAGGAGGCTTACCGGATGCTCAAGCCAGGCGGAACGTTGGCGTATTCCACCTGTACGTTCAACACGGCGGAAAATGAGGAGATGATCGAGCGCATTCTCTCGCAGTATCCCGATTTGGAACTGCAGCAAATGAAGCGCTTATGGCCACATTTGGAGCGGGGCGAGGGGCATTTTGTTGCCATCTTGGTCAAAACGCCGGCGGCCGAGGCTTACAGCGACGATCAAGAGACCTTTACTAACAGCGGTAAGGCTCAGGCCAAATCAAACCGGGGCGGCAAACAGGCTCCTGCGCTTTCCGCCCTGGCCGACTTTCAAGACTGGGCGAAACAGGACCTCCCCGGCTTTGAGCTTGGCGGCGGCACGCCGATATTGTTCGGCGAAGAATTATATTGGCTGCCGGTCAGCGAGAGCGTCCCTTGGCACGATAAGCAGCTGAAGGGGCTGAAGATGCCGCGCGCCGGCCTTCATCTGGCCCACCTGAAGAAGAATCGGATCGAGCCGACTCATGCCCTTGCCATGTCCTTGAACCCAGGCCAAGCCGCCAGAAGCTGGGATCTGCCTTCAGATTCTGCCGAAACGGCTGCTTATTTGCGGGGAGAGGTGCTCTCTATTCCTTCCGAATATCGGGGCTGGACTTTGGTGACTACGGACGGACTCCCCCTCGGCTGGGGCAAAGCCAGCGGCGGCCAGCTCAAGAATCACCTGCCCAAGGGCCTGCGCAATCCCAAGTAACGCCCCTTTCTAATCCCTCATAAAGTGGCGAACGGAGAAAGACTGTCGATACAACGGATACGATTTTAAATTACATTGAGCCTACGATAAGGCCAATAGATCAAATTAGCAGACGATTGCGTGCTTGCTGATTCATTTCGTAAAAAGGGACTGTACTCTTCTGCACCAGCATGCAGGAGTACAGCCCCTTTTTCATTTGAAATGCTTTTACGGCCATCCGGCCATCGCCGAAAACTAAGCGTATTTCCACTAAATCCAAGGGGATCTCGTCTATGGCATCCGGATATTTAGCACGATTATTTCTCGGCTGGAGCCGCCTGTTCCTTGGCTGGTATTGTGGCGGGTTTGCGAATCGTGGACGCCGCATCGGCATCCCGTATCCATAACGCCGCGCCTGCACCGATGAGCAGGAAGCCAGCGGCCCCAAGCAATGCTGCTCGATATGCCGTCAGATTCGGCCCCATCTCCCCCGCCGCATTTACGGTCTCCGTTCCAACGACAGCCAAGATGCCTGATAGAACAGCCAGCCCTATGGCGGGACCAAGCCTGTTCTGCACCGTAAACCAGGTGGAAGCGCGCCCCATCGAAGCAGGCGGGATGGTGGCGAAGGCAGCGATCTGAACGGATCCCACGGTCTGACCAAGGAAAATGCCGACGCCAAACAGCAGGGCCCGAATAAACCACGGATTCGTCCCGGCGTCCACCATGCTGAGCATAATAAAAATCAGCGCGGTAACCGCAAATCCCATGATGATCACTCGCCTAGGGCCCATCCTTGGATATGTCCTGGGTACGAGCTGCGAGGCAACCATCAGCCCGATGGCTTCGGGAAACGTCGTCAGCCCCGTATCCAAGGCGGAAACGTGGAGGGCGTTCTGATACATTAAGGGAAATACGTAGAGCATGCCCAGCAGACCTGCTGATGCACACATCGCGATGAAACCCGACGTTCGGAACAAGCGATTGCCCAGCAGCCGCAAATCCAGCAGCGGTTTCGCAGTCCTTAGCTCCACCTTCACCAGAGCAGTAAGCAGCAGGATGCCGGCCAGGCCGGCGCCCCATACCTGCGGGGCGTCCCACCCGTGCAGCGGCCCCTGGCTCAAAGCGTACATCAGCAGGGCAAGCCCCGGTGCGGACAGCAGCAGGCCCGGCACGTCCAGCTTGCCGGCATCCGGCTCCCGATGCTCACTCAGCCAGAATAAACCGAACACGAGAGCGGGAATGCCGACCGGCAAGCTCACGAAGAAGATCCACCGCCACGTCAAATATTCAAGAAGCAGCCCGCTCACAACCGGGCCGATTGCAGGCGCAATCGCGATAGGCAGGATGAGCGCCCGAGAGATTTTCGCGCGCTCCTGCGGCGGGAACATGCGGAACAGCATCGCCATGCCGACAGGGGTCAGCAAGCCGCCGCCGATGCCTTGGATCACGCGAAAAAGCGTCAACGCTGCCAAGCTGTTTGCAAAGCTGCACAATACGGATGCTCCGGTGAAAAGGCCCAGTGCCAGGAGGAACGTACGCTTCGTTCCCCATGTATCGCCAAGCCAGCCCGCCATCGGCAGAACGATGGCCAAGCTGACCAAATAACCGACATTCAGCACGCCTGAAGCCGCAGGGGGCACTTCAAGCTCCCTGCTGATCGTCTGAAGCGCCACGTTCAGCACGGTGGCGTCCATGGCAACCACAAACATCGCGGCCACATAGACGATGCATACTACTTTTTTTGGATTCAGCCCATGGCTCATGGTCCAGGTTCCGGATTTGCTCCCGCATCGGCATACAAGCTCCGCGGCCGTAAATCGACCCAGTTCTCGTTGATATAGGCGACGCATTCCTCCCGCGTGCTAAGTCCCAGAACCTGGTTCCAGCCGGCCGGAATAGCCGCGAACGCCGGCCAGAGCGAATATTGGCCCTCATGGTTCATCAGTACAAGAAACTTGCCGTCGGCTTGCTCAAATGGATTGGTCATAGATCAGTTCCCTCCTGTCCCTCGTCGTCTCTGTTTTAGATGCCATTTCTTCAAGCTTGTTTAGAATAGTCTTGCCGATCTCATCCAGAGGTCCCGGCTGGCATAAATCCTTATGACGGCATTCGATATCGTGCCGCTCGATTGTGCCGCCCACGTAAGGCTCCCACATCTCCGGGTCGATGGGGTCAAACCAATCCGGGATGATCGTGGAGTGGAAGAATAACATATCTCCCTCAAACCGCTTCGGAACGTAAGCCTTTAGCAGTTGAACCGAATTTTCATAGGTCGTCTTCAGATTCATGATCGTTTCTTCCTCAAGGGACGAGAGCGCGCTGCTCTCGTTACGCAGCAGTTCAAGGGCAGCTGCAATGGTTAACGGCGCGTCTCCAAGCCCCGCTTCAATGCTCTCCCTGTCGAAGCCTCCAAGCGCCAGCAGCGCGGTCAAAGCCTCGTCTTCGTCGGGTTTCTCCTTGATCGGCAAATAATGGCTCGGATAAGCATCCAGTATAGCGAGCAATTCAATGTCTTCACCCGCTTCCTGCAGCTGTACCGCAATCGACTGAGCGACATTGCCGCCCAAGGACCAGCCGAGCAGCCGATATGGCCCCGCTGGCTGTAGGGAGCGGATATGGCCGATGTAGTCTGCCGTCATCACTTCCAGTGATCCCGGCAGCTCCTCCGGATGGGCAATGCCCCTTGCCTGCAAGCCGTAAATCGGATAATTCATGCCGAGATGCTTCATCAAACCGGCGTAGCACCAGCTTAATCCTCCTGCCGGATGCACGCAGAACAGCGGGGTTTGATCTCCATGCGACCGAAGCGGAAGCACGACCTGCAGCGCGCTTTTCCCGCCGCCCATCTCAAGTTTGTCGACTAGCCCCGCTACCGTCGGTGCTTCGAATAATGCTGCAATGCTCAATTCTTTGCCGAGCGCTTCGCGAACCCGGCTGATGAGCCGGACCGCCAACAAAGAGTGACCGCCGAGCTCGAAGAAGCTGTCATCGATGCCGACCCGCTTGGCGCCGAGTATTTCGGCAAACAGCTCGCATAACACCTCCTCCTGCGGAGTTCGCGGATTGCGCCCATCCGCATCCGGCGACATATCGGGGGCCGGCAGCGCTTTGCGATCCAGCTTTCCGTTAGGCGTAAGCGGCAGCTTGTCCATCATGACGAAGGCCCAAGGAACCATGTAATCAGGAAGCAGCGAGGCGGCATAACGGCGCAGCTCCGTACCCGAAGGCGACTCGCCGGGATTGCCGACGACATAAGCCGCAAGCCGCTGGTCTCCGGGCTGATCCTCACGCACGATGACAGCCGCCTGCGAGAGTGCCTCATGACGCACGAGGACCGATTCGATTTCGCCAAGCTCGATCCGGAAGCCGCGTATCTTCACCTGATGGTCGGACCGTCCCAAATAATCCAGCGTGCCGTCGGCAAAACGTCTCGCCAAATCGCCGGTTCGGTACATTCTTGTCCCCGGCGGGCCGTATAGGTCCGCCACGAACCGGTCGGCGGTAAGGTCGGGACGTCCCCAGTACCCGCGTGCCAATCCTGCGCCGGCGACATACATTTCCCCGATGACGCCATACGGAACGGGCTGAAGCCGGTCATCGAGCACGTACACCCGCAGATCCGGGATCGCTTCGCCGATCAGGCTGCCGGCTCCCGGCAGCGCCAGGTTTCGGTTCAGCTCCATGTAGCTGACATGCACGGTCGTTTCCGTTATGCCGTACATGTTGATCAGACGCGGGGCATCGTCGGCATGGCGCCGATACCAATCCGTAAGCCGGCCAAGCTCCAAGGCTTCGCCTCCAAACACAACGTGCCTTAGCGACAACTGCCGCCCCGTCTCCGGCTGCTCCCGATCCACCTGAATCAACGGATAGAACGCCGACGGCGTCTGATTCAGCACGGTCACGCCTTCCCGGACCAGCAAGCCTAACATCTCTTCAGGCGAACGGCTGACCGTATGCGGAACCACGACGAGCCGGCCGCCGGACAAGAGCGGCCCCCATATTTCCCACACCGAGAAATCGAAGGCATACGAATGGAATAAAGTCCATACATCGGTTTCATTAAACTGGAACCAATGCCGGGTGGAATCGAATAGCCTGACGACATTCTGATGCGGCACCAGCACGCCCTTCGGTTTGCCGGTGGAACCGGAGGTATAAATGATATAAGCGGCATTCTGCGGCATAAGCCCTCCAAGACGCTCACGGTCGCTTGGATTCTCCTTGGAATAACGCTGCCATTGCATAGCCTCTTCAGGTCCATCGATGACAACGCGCAGCCATCGTCCGAAACTCGGCAGCTGATCCATCACGTGAACGCTCGTCATGACGCATACCGGACAAGCATCCTCCATCATGTAAGCCAATCGATCCTCCGGATACTCCGGATCCAGAGGCAGGTAAGCGGCTCCCGCTTTAAGCACGGCCAGAATGCCGACGACCATATCCACCGAACGCGGCAGTGCTAGAGCTACGATCTGCTCCGTACCGACGCCGGAGGCAATCAAGAAATGGGCAAGCCGGTTGGCGCGTTCGTTCAGCTCCTCATAACTCAGAGACTGGCCGTCATGGACAATCGCGACCGATTGAGGCGAGCGGCTGACCTGCGCTTCAAACCGCTCGGACAAGGTTGCCTGCTCGGTGACTGGCAGCGGCGCGCTCCATTGTTGACGAATATCCTCCCGTTCATCCACGGTTAGAATATCCAGTTTGCTGATGGATTTACTTGGTTCAACGACAGCACTTTCCAATACGCGCACGTATCGTTCCGCCATCGCTTCCGCCGTGCCGCGCTCGAACAAATCCGAGCTGAATTCTATGAGGCCGTCCACTCCGGCCGGCTCGCCGTTTTGATCCCGCCGCTCGGTCAGTTCGAAGGTTAAGTCGAACTTCGCCGTGCCCACGCTTTGCAGCTGGAGCTTCGAGCTGATTCCCGGAAGCTCAAGCGAAGTTTCCGGCGTGTTCTGCAGCACCAGCATCACTTGAAAGAGTGGGTGTCTCGCCCGGGAACGCGGAGGGTTCAATGTCTCGACAAGCCGCTCGAACGGCACGTCCTGATGCTCGAAGGCTGCCAAGCTCTTTTCCCGCACCCGTCGCAGCAGCTCATCGAACGTCGGATCGTTCGACGTATCCACGCGAAACACAAGGGTATTGATGAAGAAACCGATTAAATGATCCAGATTGTCGTCATTCCGACCCGATACGGGGCTACCGATCGGAATGTCCGTACCTGCACCCAGCTTCGTAAACAGCGCAGCCATCGCGGACTGAAATACCATGAATAACGTCGCCCTGTTGCTCTGCGCGAGCCCATTCAACTGCAGATGCAGCTCACGGGATATCGAAAACGGCACGCTGCCGCCCTGATAGCTGGCCACGGCGGGCCGTGAAAAGTCGGTAGGCAGCTCCAATTGCTCCGGCAAGCCGGACAGCGCTTCGGTCCAATATGCCAGCTGGCGATCCATCAGGCTGTTCTCGTCGCCCGAGCGGCCAAACAGCTTCTGCTGCCACATGGCATAATCCGCATATTGTACCGGTAACGGAGTCCATGTCGGCTCACTCCCCAGGCACCTTGCCGCGTAGGCATCCGCTAGATCCCGCGCCAACGGGATAAGCGACCAGCCGTCTCCAGCGATATGATGCAGCAGCAACAGCAGGACAAACTCTTGATCGCCCAGCTTGAATAGCTCTGCCCGAAGGGAAGTTTCGGCTGCAAGCTCGAAACGGTACCTGACGGCATCGGCCAATCGATCCGCAAGCTCCGCTTCGCGGATCTCGGTTACCATTAGCTCCGGCCGGGCCCTCTCGGCATCCAAAATGCGCTGATACGAAGCCCCGTCGTTTTCAGGATACACCGTGCGCAGCGACTCATGCCGAGCCACTACATCCCACAGTGCCATACGCAGCGATGCCAGATCGAGGTCACCCGACAAACGGGCCACAAGAGGAATATTATAGGTTGGGCTCGGACCCTCCAACCGATATAAAAACCATAACCGCTGCTGCGCAAACGACAACGGCAAGCGCTCGTATCTTGCCGCGGGACGCACGGCCTCTCTGGCTGCTTGCGCATGATCGAGCCGTTTGACGAGACTCGCGGCCGTTGACGCTTCGAACAGGCTGCCAATGCTTAGCTCTGCGCCGAATGCTTCCCGGATACGGACCATGACCCGGCCGGCTAACAGGGAATGACCGCCAAGCTCGAAGAAATCATCGTCGATGGTAACCCTCGGCAAGCCCAGCACCTCACCAAAAATCGTGCAAAGCATCTCCTCTTGCGGCGTTCGCGGCATACGCCCGGCCGCCAGCCGGACATCAGGCACGGGAAGCGCTTTGCGATCCACCTTCTTGTTCGGCGTGAGCGGCAGCGCTTCAAGGGCTGCGATGACAGACGGCACCATATACTCCGCCAGTTTCTCTGCGGCATAACTCCGTAAATCTGCCGAATCGATGGGATGTGGCCAGTCTGACGACGGAACGATATAAGCCACAAGCCGGCGATCTCCGACCCGATCCTCGCGAACCATGACAAAGGCCTGCTCCACTGCCGGATGAGCCACAAGCACGGACTCGATCTCGCCGGTCTCGATCCGGAAGCCGCGCAGCTTGATCTGATGGTCGGCGCGTCCCAAATAATCGATCCAGCCGTTCTCCTGCCAGCGGGCAAGGTCGCCTGTTCGATACATCCGGGAGCCCGGGGGGCCGTAAGGATCGGCGACAAACCGATCCGCCGTCAAGTCGGGTCTTCCCAAGTACCCCCGGCCAAGCCCCAAGCCCGCAATATACAGCTCGCCCGTTACGCCTGGCGGAACCGGTGAGAGCGAAGAATCGAGCACATACAGTCTCGTATTCCACAGCGGTCCTCCGATGGATGGCTTTTCTGGTGCTTGATCGAGTTTTGCCGCCGTCGAATAAATCGTTGTCTCCGTCGGACCATATTGATTGTTCACTTCGCAGTTCAGGTCCTGAAGCGCAAGCTTAAGACTGACAGGCAGCGCCTCGCCCCCGGTAATGACTTTGAGACGCTCAAATTTCCCTGGGCGGCAAGCGACAATCGACTGCCATAACGTCGGGGTCGCCTGCATGATGGTGGTTCTCGTCTCCCGAATTCGGCGTATGAGCGCCGCTGCGTCGAGAATGGTATCCCGCATCACGATGTCGAGCGTCGAACCGCATGCCAGGGGCAGCAGCATCTCCATGACCGAGATATCGAATGACATCGTGGTGACCGACAGCCAGCGGTCCCGCTCCCCGATGCCCAAACGTTCGCGCATATCCGACAGCAGATTGGCTAGGCCTTCGAACGTGAGCATGACCCCCTTGGGTCGGCCGGTTGATCCGGAAGTATAAATAACGTAGGACGGGTGAAGCGGCAGCAGCGGACGTACGCGATCAGCATCGACAGGATTATGAAAGGCCTGCTGCTCCAATCGCTGAAGGGTAGCCGGGGCATCCAACAGGATTACGCCCTTATCTTCCATGACAGACGCGAAATGTTCAGACAGCTGCCGGGTCGTTATCAAGCATGCCGGGTTGGCATCGGCAAGCATATAAGCGATCCGTTCATCCGGATAGTCCGGATCCAATGGCAAGTATGCCGCCCCGGCCTTATGCACGGCGAGGATGGCAACAAGCATATCCACCGACCGTGGCAGCGAAAGAGCAACGATTCGCTCAGGCCCTATTTCCCGGGCAATCAGCAAGCGGGCCAGGCGATTCGCCCGCCTGTTCAGGTCCTCGTAACAAAGGGATAACCCTTCGCATATGACCGCTTCCGCCTGCGGCGTACGCGCAGCCTGCTCCTCAAATAATTGCGGTACGCTCAGCTGCGGCAACGCGCGGGTCGTATCGTTCCACCGAACAAGCGCCTTCTCGCGTTCGTCCGGCAAAATAAAGACCAAGCCCCCGACGGGATCATTCGGCTCCGCTTCGGCAAGGCTGTCCAGCAGATACAAATAGCGTTGTAAATGGGACTCTAACTCCGCTGCGCCGTAAATCATCGGATTGGCATCCATGTCGATTCTCAGCCCGTGCCCGCCCAATCCGCCGTACACGTTCATCGTCAAATCATCCACGGGACCGGACGCAAGATTGCGGACGCTGCCTCGGAAACCGCCAACATTCAATTCCTCCGCAAAAGGCATCACATTCACGAGCGGTCCGAATAACCTGCGGTTGTCCGCAAGCAGCTTGAGATCACGCCGGATGTCCTGATGCCTGTACCGCTGATGCCGCTTGATTTCGCGGTTCTCCCGTGCGACCTGCCGCAGCAGGTCGATCAGGGTCATATCGGGCCTAACGCGCACCCGGAGCGGCAGCAAATTCATGACCATGCCCGGAATGCGGATGGATGACGAGCCTAGGCGGCACATCACCGGCAATCCAAGCACAACCTCCTCGGCGCCTGTTATACGATGGACATATAGAGCGGCGGCAGCCGCAATCACATCCGGCCAGCTTGTCCCTGCAGCTTGCGCTGCCGCCTGCAAGCGTTGCATTGAAGAGGCCGGAAGCTGCGCCGAACGGCGCAGGAAGCTCCTTGCCGAACGCTGTGCCTGTCCCCCTAAGCTGACCACCTCCGGCTCATCGGCAAAGCGCTGCAGCCAGAATTGGCGATCCGAGCCGAGCTGCTGCGACATACGGTAGGACGCATCTTCTTCCAGGATCGTCCGGAACCTGCCGAACGCGCCTATGCCGGAAGCGCCCCCGCCCGTTAAGTCCGTGTAGACCTCGGAAACTTTTTGCAGCAGAAGCGATACGCCGAATCCGTCGATCGCGATATGATGAATGCGTTGGTACCAATAGTAGCGATCGGCGGCGAGCTTGAACAGCGCCTCCGTAAACAGCGGTCCTCGGCTTAGATCGATAGCTTGGGCAAGGTCATGCTCCATCCAGGTTTGGGCAGCAAGATGAGGATCCTCCATCCCGCTGACATCCATCACGCATAGAGGCCAGTCAGGAGACGGTTCGATCGACTGCCAAGGACCGTCCGCATCTTCGCCGAAGCGGGCAAACAGAGCATCGGCCTCCCCCACCACTTGGCGCAAAGCCTTCTCGAAGAGAACCGGATCTACAGGTCCTCGAATCTCAATGCATTCTGCCGTGTTGAATATCGGATTGTCGGGGTCCAGCTGCTGGGCATACCAAATTCCCAGCTGCGCTCCGGACAGGGACCAGCGCTCCCTCTTTTGCTCAAACATACGAATTCCCTCCTTTTACACCGTATAGTAATCATAATTGGGCGGTGACACGCGCACGTTCTGCCTGTCCGACAGCAATCCCCACCAGCCTGCCAGTGTCGGCTGCTCGGCCAACTCCACAAAGCTGATATCCAAGCCCTCGCGCCGGAAGCGCTCGGCCAAACTCATGATGCGAATGGAATCCAGTCCCCAGTATTCAATCAAATGGTCATCCTCGCCGATGCTCGACGGCCGTTCCTGCAGCATTTCCGCTACGTTCTCTCGCAACGTTTGCAGCGTCAGCGGCGATTGCTCCTCCTCAGCATCTGCGGGTCTTCCCTCTCCGCTTGGAGCTTCGGAACGACCCGAGACGGGGTGATGCGCCGGCGTCAGCGAAGCGATCAGACGTTCCGTGGTCAGCGTAACGGCGCAGCGTTCCGCTGCATAAACAAGTGCCAGGCGGTGCTTCTCTAACGAGAAATCCGCAAGGGCATCCGCAATGAAGAACGGCTGTATGTCTTTCATGAAAGCTTCGCCGGCGGTCAACAGACAGCCGATATGAGCATAGATCCCGCAGATCATAAGCTGGTCGCGGCCTAGCTCGCGCATGATTTCATGGAGATCGGTCTTCTGGAAGGCGCTGTACCTCCATTTGGTCAACAGCATATCCCGTTCCGACGGCGCTACCGCGTCCACGAACTTTTTCTGGTAGGGACCGTCGTTGATGCCGGATCCCCAGAAATCCTGCAGCAGGCCGCGCTGCTCCGGTGCCTGGCCCCCGGGCTGGGCCGAATAGATCACGGGAATGCCAAGCTCCGCGCAGCAGGAACGCAGCTTCTGAATATGGGCGATCAGTTCCACGACCGGCGATTGATCAGGCGTGAACGCGTCGATGAAATATTGCTGCATATCGTGGATGAGCAGCACGGCACGGTTCGGATCCGCCGTCCATGCTACCTTGTTCTTGGGCAGGTCGGTCTCCCCTGGCATGGGATAAGGTAAAATCTTAGGAAGTGCCATCCATATCTCCTCATTTCAAAGTTATTTGGAAAGATTCAGCCGTGCGTCCTGATTCTGAGCCGCGAGCTCCCGCAGCTGCTTTTTGCTTACTTTGCCGACACCCGTGTGGGGGAAGGAATCCATAAATTCCACCCGATCCGGGATTTTGTACGCAGCGAGCCCTCTATTTCTGAGAAACGCCTTCAGCTCATTGCCGCTAACCGCGCCATGATGAACGATAACGAAGGCGCAGGTCCGCTCACCCAGATACTCGTCCGGCATGGCGACCACGGCAGCATCGTGCACGCTGGGATGGGCAAGCAGATGGTTCTCCACCTCTTCGGCCGCAACCTTGTCCCCCCCTCGGTTAATTTGATCCTTGGAACGGCCTTGGATCACCAGATAACCTGAAGGCGTCATGCTGGCAAGGTCACCTGTGCGATAGAAGCCGTCCGTGGTAAAAGCCTTTTCGTTATGCTTGTCCGCTTTATAGTAGCCGCGAATCGTATAAGGCCCCCGTGTCAGCAATTCCCCGACTTCGCCGGGGGCTACCACGACATCATCCTCATCGACCAGCTTCACTTCATCGTAAGGGGACATGGGCCGTCCCTGCGTATGCACCGTTATGTCTTCGGGGTCATCCAGCCGGGTATAGTTCACCAAGCCTTCCGCCATCCCGTACACTTGCTGCAGCTTGCATCCCAGCACCGTTTGCACGCGTTGGGCCGCCTCCGCACTGAATTTGGCCCCGCCTACCTGCAGCACCTGCAGATTGGAGAGGTCTTCGGTACGGGATGGTGCCGCTTCAAGCCAAATCATGGCCAGAGGCGGAACGACCGCCGCTATCGTGACGCCCTCGGAAGCGATCAGCGGAAATGCCGCATCCGGACTCGCTGACCGGGCAAGAACAACCCTGCCTCCGGCATACAGCGTCCCGAGCACGCCCGGCGAGCTGAGCGGGAAATTATGCGCGACGGGCAGTACCGCCAAATAAACGCTATCCTTATCCAGCGAGCAGATTTCGGCGCTCATGCGCAAGCTGTACATATAGTCGTCATGCGTGCGCGGAATGAGCTTCGGCAGTCCGGTCGTCCCGCCCGACAGCTGGAGAAACGCGACATCACCGGGATCAGGGCCTTCCGCGTCTGATCCGTACGAAGAGCACTCCGAATCATCGAGGTACAAATCGTCCAGGGATACGAACGCCCCCGGACCCGGGTCGCCGGCTACGATGACATGGCGGAGGGAAGGGACCGATGCCTGAACCTGAGCCGCCAGGTCGCGATAGTCGAAGCCCGATTCCATATCGGGAATGATATACGCGGCGGCTTCGCTAAAGCCGCATAGATATACGATTTCGTTCCGGCGGTGAACGGGCAGAGCGAAGACGGGAAGCGCCCCGATGCGGAACAGCGCGAATATCGTATCGAAAAATGAAGCGATATTCGGCAGCTGAACGATAACCCGTTCCCGTGCCTTGATGCCGAGCTTAAGAAATCCCGCGGCCAATCGATCCACCCGGTTGTCCAGCTCGGCGTAGCTTACGTGCCGGTCGCCGCACACGACCGCAACCCGTTCCCCATGCGCTGCAGCCTGTTTCCGCAAGAGCTCTCCAAAGGTTTCGCCCTGCCAGCAGCCTGCCTCCCGGTAGCGGGCCGCAAATTCCTCCGGCCAAGCCTTACAACCTGCCAACATTCCTCATTCCTCCTCCAACATCGTTGTTTGTTGTTCATTCAAGCCCATCGCGGCCAGAATCGTGCGGAATTTGGCCGAAGTCTCGGCCAGCTCCGCCTCCGCTATGGAACCGGTCACGATTCCTGCGCCTGCGAACACCCGCAATAAAGTTCCTTCCGTTTCCGCGCAGCGAATCGTCACCGCCCACTCCCCATCCCCGTTGGCATCCGACCAACCGACGGCTCCCGAGTAGAAGCCGCGATCGAACGGCTCGATCTCTTGTATGGCATCCCGGGCCGCATCGGTCGGCGTGCCGCAGATTGCCGGCGTCGGGTGCATGGACAGGGCAAGCTCCAATGACGATACCGATTCATCCTTCAGGACGCCGTTGATTTCGGTGGATAGATGCCACATGGCTTTGGTCTGTACGAGCGAAGGTTCGGCGGGAACCTCCAGCTTGCTGCAATAAGGCTGCAAGGCCGATGCCACGGCATCGATCACGATGGCATGCTCATATCGGTCTTTGGCGGATGACAGCAGGGCTGCCGCCCGCCGCTGATCTTCAGCGGGATCGGCGCTTCGTGCCGCAGAGCCCGCCAATGGATTTCCTTTGATTCGCGAACCCTTCTTCGTAATTAAGAGCTCGGGGCTTGCGCCAAACAGCGTCCGGGTGGATGCAACGGCATCCGGGCTTGAAGTGTGGGACGATTCGGGTGCCAACGGTACGGCAAACGTATAGCCATGGGAGTGATGATAAGCTAAATGAGTCAATATCTGTGGAATGGACAGGGCATGAGGAAGCGTGATATCCAGCGTTCGGGAAAGCACCGCTTTATGGAGTTTCTTTTGAGAAATGAGGTCCAGCAGCCGGTTCACGCCTTTCTCGAACGCCGGCGGCTCCGGAACGGAAAGCACCTTGTAACTGGAAATTCGGGGCATTTCCGGATCCTTGCCTTCAGAGAATAGAAGGGAATCGTGCCACTGGGCCGAAAGCGGAATAAACAGACTGGCCGGTTTTCGAATGTCAAAAGGTATGGCGCCAACAACAACGGCATCCGGCCGTCCCGCTTGCTTTGCGTATTCCAGCAATTCACGGACGCGTTCCGGCAGCGTTCTGTGCCCGGTCCCCGAGGAAACCGGCAATCTGGAATACTCTCCATGCGTCAACAGCGTCTTGCGAGGTGATGAGAAGAAGAAAGACGAACCGACCTGGTATTGTTCCATAAGTTGCGCAGCCTCCGCTGCGGTTGGAGCATCATAGTGTAACATTTCAGTCTCCTCTCTGCTTATGAGCCTACCTAGTATATTGAATTTAGAAAATCATCAAGCATGAAAACTCGTAAATGCTCAGCATCCCAACGTCGCGCCGCCATCCACGCATACGTCCTGCATCGTCATGTGCCCGGCCCGATCGGATACGAGGAAAATGACCGCATCCGCAATGTCCGAAGGGAGCGCGATTTTGCCAAGCGGTATGCCGAGGCGGAAGGAGTCCGGCGCCCCCTCGATAATGGGCCTTGCACCTTGATCATCCATCCATAACAAACGCTGCATTTCTGTGTCCGTAGAGCCCGGGGAAACCACGTTACAACGGATATGGTGGCGTGCATATTCGAGCCCCAGGCATTTCGTAAACATCGTGGACGCCGCCTTGGAGGCGGCATAGGCCGACATCTGGGACCGCGGAACCTTGGACGCATTCGAGCCTACCGTCACGATAGCTCCGGAATGACGGCTCGCCATGCGTCTCACGACGGAGCGTGACGTGTAGAATACGCCGTGGGTATTGACGTTGAAGTGGGCCTGCCAATCCTCGTCTGTAAGCGACTCGACCCCGCCGACCCGCAGCACTCCCGCAACGTTGACGAGAATCTCGATCGGTCCGAGCTCATCCTCAACCCGTTCGACCATCGCTTCAACCTCGGCACTGCGGCTCACATCCGCCTTGTAAGCCGCGGCATGAGCGCCTGAGCCGGATAGGTCGGCCGCAAGGCGGAGCAGCTCGTCTTCCTTCCGGTCGCAGGCGGCTACAACGGCTCCTTGCCGGGCAAGGGCCCGTGCCACCGCTTCGCCTATTCCTTGGGCGGCACCGGTCACGAGTGCTACTTTCCCTCTAATGCCTGTGCTCTCCATGGTGATCATCTCCTTCCTGTACAGGATGAAGGGCAAACCGTAATGCTCTGCTGATGAGGACCGGCAGCACGGATAGATGCCCTTCCCCCTCAAACTCCTTGAATTCGGCATGCATGCCATACTCGGACAGTACAGCCAGACGTTCGGCGAGCTCAGATGCACGGATGCAATTGCCGGTGACATGGGGCCTTTCGAGCTCTCCTGCGCCAAGCAGCAGCCGGACAGGATAAGGTTTTTCCTTGACCTGATCGGCATAGCGCTGCTCCAGCTCGCGTAAACACTCCGAATTCCAGTGAATAGAAGGGCTGCCGGCGATGTAACACGAGAACGCCTGCGGTTTGCTGAACATGGCATAGAGCGTGAACAGCCCGCCGAGGGAATGGCCGAATATCGTCTGGCGATGCCGGTCAATGTTGAACTCGCCCTTGATCTGCGGTTTCAGCTCCTCCTCGATGAATTGCAGAAACTCAGCCGCTCCCCCCTGCTCCGGCACGGAATCCCCGTCCAGCTTGTTTCTGAACTTCGTGTTTGGATAGGGCGTGTAATCATAGAACCGGTCCGAAGCATACTGCCCATCCGTCTCGTAACCGATGCCTACAACGACAGCCGGCAATATCCCGGTTTTGTCCGGCCTGTGGCACTGCAGGCGCAGCGTCTCGACCATCGTGTGAAACACGCTGTTCCCGTCCAGTAAATAGATGACCGGATATCCGGACGGCGGAGCCGGTCCCGTCGGCTGTGCCGTTATGATTCGATAGCTGCGCCCGCCCCTCGAGTGCATCACCCAATGCTCCGCACGGGCCAGCACCACGCTGTGCCTCATCATGTCTACGGAAGTCGTATGATGGCTCATATGTTCCTCCTATTGCCCCGTAATGGAGCGAACGACGTCATCCACGATTTTCTCGTAAGCGATCAGGCCGCTTCCCAGCCAGTATTCGTTATCGGCTTCATAGACCTGACCGCTCTTGACCGCGGGCATGCCTTTCCAGATCGGGCTTTCCGTCATTTCCTTCATGCGTTCCGTTCCTTGATCATAGGCGTTGATGACGAATATATAGTCCGCATCGAGCTGCGGGAGTATTTCCAGAGATATGTTAGCTGCATTTTCATTCTCAACCAGCTTGGACTTGCCTAGTCCCAGGTCCTGATGGATGACATATCCGCACAGGTAATTTCCGCCCATTAAACTGACTCCTCTGGGTGCGAATCGGATAATGGCCACGTTCTTGTCCCCTACAACGGAACTCAGCTTCGCCTTCGCTTCGCTTGCTTTTTGCTGATAATTTTTCAAGGCGGTCTCTGCCTCCGGCGCCTTCCCAAGCAGATCGCCCAGGGTGGTCAGCGATTTCTCGACATTCCCGGAAGCATTTTTGAACACGTACGTCGGCGCGATTTTGGCGTATTTCTCATAGGTGCCGTCCGCCGCGTAAGTCTCCGTGTGAAGCACGATAAGATCCGGTTCGTAGGACATCAGGGCCTCCGGCGAAGGCAAGCCTCCCGAAAAATCGATCAGGGGAATGCCCTCCAGCTCCTCCTGCAAATAAGAGTGCCCCAGCTTGCCGTTGGCCCATTGGGCAACGGGCTTCACGCCGAGCTTCAGCAAGGAATCTTCCATGTTCGGCGCAAACACCTTGTTCACCTCAGCCGGAATCTTCACTTCGTGCCCAAGCTCATCCGTTACCGTACGTTCCTCCTTCGTGGACGTCTCCTCACGGTTCGTCCCTGGTTCCTCCGTCGACGCTTGGCTGCTCCCTGCTTTGCCGGACGTCTCCACCGCTGCGGTCTTCACTGCCTCCTGATCGCCACCGGACGCTTCGGTCTCCGCCTTATCCCCACAGCCTGACAGCAAGCCTATGATGACGGCAAACCACGCAAGTGCAGCTATATTGATCCTCCAAATTCTCTTTCCACGATTGAAACGTTTTGCCACAATGTATCTCCTCCTGTGATAATGATTCTCAATTAAGACGAGTATATATTACGTAGCAAACGATTCACCATGGCTTTTATCCAGAAGTCCGTTTGGATTATCTCCTGTAAACAGCAGCATCGCCTCGTCCAGCATTCTCGTCACGGCAAGCGCGGAGTATTCGAACCAAGGATCGGACGAGATCGTATAGACCCTTCCTTGAGCGACGGCTCGAAGCCTATGCCACTCGGCGGAATGCTGGAGCGCGAGCCAATAGCGCCGCGATGCGGCTTCCGGGCATACCGCGATCAGAATCCGGTCCGGATCGCACTGCTGTAAATCATCCATCGTTATCTGCTGATTCCGGCTGGAATCAAATCGGTAAGCTCCCTTGAGCTGCAAATCCTGAAACAGCACTTCCTCAAGCCCCCGGTTACCGTAGGAATAGAGGTTTTGCCCATATATCCGCAGCGCGGCAACACGATCATTCCCCACCACTTCCTGCATTCGCGAGCGTGCCTGCGCCACTTTCCGCTCATACTGTCCGATCCAGAACTGTGCTTGTTCTTCCTTGTTCAGGAATGCCGCGATCAGCTCCAGCTGCTTCTTCCACCCTGCATGGGACGGAACAATGAAAGTGGGGGCGATAGGCTCCAGCTTGGCGATTTCCTCTTCACTAAGGTGATCCATGCCGATAATGACGTCGGGTTTGGCGCGGAACAGCTGCTCGATATTCTCCTCAAAGCGGCTGTCCGGATAAGGGCTCGTCAATTTCAAGCGGGACTTGATCTCCGAATTGTAGGCATTGTAATAAAACGGGGTCCACTTCGCATCAAGCGGCGCGGCGGCTGGAATGACGTTCAGCGCCACCAGCTGCCCGATGATCGAAGAAGAACAGGCCGCGATCAGCTGCCTCGAATTTCGGGCATATTCCGACGGCGACATGCCCACCTTCTTTTTAAATATCCGGCTGAAATAAAACTCGTCCTTATAACCAACCTTCTGTGCGATATCCCGAAGCCGGTCGTCCGATTCGGCCAAGTAACGCTTGGCGTGATTCATGCGAACATGCGTCAGGTAATCAATCGTGGTCTGGCCGAATGTCTTCTTGAACAGGTCCACGAAATACTTGGGGCAGATATTAGCCATTCCGGCCAGTCGGCCAATGGTCAACGCCTCGTGATAGTGGCTGTCGATGTACTCCTTGATCTCCACCAGGCTGGTTTTTCCGCTGCGATCCGAATCCGATGCGCTATCTATGATCAGCTCTTCTTCCGTATGCATGAGTTGCCTCCTTTTTTCGATAAAACGATATGCCGGCGTGGTGTTTCCGCTCTTATAATTGATAATGATTATCATTTTCATTGATTAAAATAGCATGCCGCTTCTATCGTGTCAATCCAAATTTGGAAGGATATGCTTGTCTTCATCTTCTTAGAGAATGCGGTTAACCGGCTCCCAATCACGCAAAAAACCCGCCCTCGGGCACTTTTTTTCAAGTGTCCTATGGCGGGTTCTCGCTTCTGCAATATTCAATTTTTACGACAAGCAGTATTTCACCAGCGCCTCGTGTACGCCATCCTCGTTATTCGAAGCCGTTACCGCATTGGCGGCGGCCTTGACCTCTACCGGCGAATTATCCATCGCTATGCCCATGCCTGCGTAAGTGAGCATCGTAATATCGTTGAAGTAATTGCCGATGGCCAGCACTTCGTCCGGCCGATAGCCTCTTTTGGCTGCCAGCTGCTTCAGCGCATTTCCCTTGGATGCTTGGTTGTGCATCAGATCGATAAAGAACTCGCCGCTTCGCAGCATGTTGAAGGGCAGGGTCCACTTGCTCCAATCCGCATAAACGCGGTCGATATCGGCGGATTCGCCGAATACCGTAAATTTCACGACCGGGTCCGACAGCTCCTCCCATGACGGCAGGTTGCTAGGCAGCATCAAATAGTTTTCGTACATCGAACGTACCGGTCCGGCAAGCTCCTCCACCTGGTCCACGTACATCTCGAAGGCGGTATTCACGTCAAAATGCACCCCGTGCTCACGGCAATATTTCATGAAGGGTTCCAGCTGAGCCGGGTCCATGCCGAACTGATGCACGATGTGATGGGTTTCCACTTCGACCGTTGCCGCGCCGTTATGACTGATGACATAACCGCCAAGACCCATGCTTTTCATGAAAGGAATCGAATTCAGCGGTCCTCTGCCCGTGCACAGTACGATCTCTACCCCTTGTTTTGCGGCTTCCATCACGGTGTTCCTGGTCTTCTCCGTAATTTCATGATGATCATTCAACAGCGTTCCGTCTACGTCAAGCGCAACCAATTTGTATCCCATTCTCCATCCATCCTTTAAGTCTCTATTTCTCTATTCTGATCCGGCTCTTCCGATCAAAGCCAGTTCCTGCTCGGTCAGCTCCCGGTAAGTTCCGATCTCGAGATTTTCATCCAATCGAAGTTCGCCCATGCTGATTCTTTTGAGATACACGACTTTTTTGCCTACTGCCTCAAACATCCGCTTGACCTGATGAAATTTGCCTTCATGGATGGTCAGCGAGATGCGGGACAGCTGGACTCCGTCCTCCCGTTCCTCATGGGAATGGATCGCCAGTTCTCCGGGCAAGGTTACGTATCCGTCATCCAATGTGACTCCTGCGGCAAACCGACGTACATCCTCTTCGTCCACGAGGCCCTCTACGGTCGCTTCATAGGTCTTGGGGATATGCTTCCGGGGCGACAGCAGCTCATGGGCCAACTTGCCGTCATTCGTAAGCAGCAGCAGTCCTTCCGTGTCTTTATCCAGCCTGCCCACCGGAAACGGCTCGAAGACCCGATATTCCGCATCCAGCAGATCCAGCACCGTACGATCGCGCAGATCCTCGGTTGCCGAGACGACGCCCGGAGGTTTGTGCAGCATGAGATACACGAACTCCCGGTATTGAATGGTTTCCCCTTCAAACTCAATGATATCCGCGTAGGGATCCACATGTTTCCCCGGATCCTTCGTTATCGTTCCGTTGACGACGATGCTCCCCTGCTTCGCTTTTTTCTTTAATTCGGCCCTCGAGCCGAATCCCAGATTGGACAGCACCTTGTCCAATCTTTGCGTTCTCCTGCCTTTGCCGCTCATACCGATGTCCACCTCCACCCTGCCGGATACTCGTTCTTCAACATGCCTGACTGCCATTTGCCCCAGCCGGCCGAGTATCCGTCTATACACACTAACACATAACCCTTCGCTTCAGCACCCGACCGGCACGTCAAGCGTTCCTCCGAAATCGACAAGGTTTCCCCTTTCAAATACCGGACCGCTTCGCCGTCTTGTGAAGACAGGCTCACATGCCGGGCGGCCTCATCCGCTTGCAGCGCCGTGGCCAAAGGATGCCCCGGCACGAACCGTTCATTCTTCAGCTGTCCCATGTACCATCCGGGACGGATGGCCTTCAGCTGTTTCAGACGCTCCTCCGGCAGTGGCGATACGTACACATGGCTGCCGTAGATAACGGGATATCCCTGCAGCTTAACGTGCAGCTGCTCATGGATAAAGGCATGGAACGGGTCGATCGAAGTCGGATTCGACTGACGATCTCCTCCGCTTCGGCGGGATGCCTGCTGACGCGAAGCGCCGTTGCTGCCCCTCCCGGGTTTTCCCGGCCGATCTTCCCGGAGCGCGGATTTCCCTTTACGCTCCCTTGATGGTTCGGTCCGCGGGGAGACAGCAAGCGAACCGTGGTCCAGGCCGCCTGTCTGGATCCAAGGAGCTTGGTCTTTCTCGGCCTCCCGAAGGTCCAGCTCACCTTCCCGCTGAAGCACGGCCATGAAATGCCCTTCGCCTCTGACCTTATGCGGCCACAATCGGGCGGTACCGGCAAGCTGCCCCAGCACATCGTCCTTCACGTTCCCTTGGCCCGCCATCCAATCCGTTTCTCCCGGGGAAAAGAATTCCGAATGATCCACCGGAACCACGCGAAAATCCGGATGTTCGCTCAGAAACTCCGCAATCATCCCTTCATTCTCTTCCGGCGAGAAGGTGCAGGTGGAATACACGAGCCGGCCTCCCGGGCAGAGCATGGCTGCCGCCGATTTCAGGATATCCCGCTGCATCTCCGGAAACTTGAGCGGAGACGATTCCTCCCAGTACTTCAGCATGGATTCGTCTTTGCGGAACATCCCTTCGCCGGAGCATGGAGCATCGATCAATATTTTCGTGAAAAATTCGGGAAAAGCTCCGGCAATCCGCTCCGGCTCCTCATTCAGCACCACGGCATTCCGCACGCCGTACATCTCCAAATTTTTGGCCAGCGCTTTGGTGCGGTCCGGATGCAGATCATTGCTGATCAGCACCCCCTGACCCTGCAGCTTCGCCGCAATCTGCGTGGATTTGCCCCCGGGAGCGGCGCACAAATCCAGTACCCGGTCGCCCGGCGTAACATCAAGCAGCTCGACGGGAGCCATGGCGCTCGGCTCCTGGATATAATAAAGCCCTGCATGATAGTAAGGGTGCCGCCCCGGGCGCTCCCCCTCCTGAATATAGTAACCGGTTGGACACCAGGGGATGGGCGCAAGGGCAAAGGGGGATATTTCCAAGAAATCGGCCTTGCCGATCTTCAGCGTGTTCACCCGAATGCCGGCAAACGGGGGTTGTTCATAAGACTTCATAAAATTGTCATAGTTTTCGCCGAGCAGCGATTTCATCTTCGCCAGAAACGGCGAAGGCAGACGTAATGCCATACTAAGTACCTACCTGTTCTGTATCGTATCGGTTTGAAGTGTATGTTCGCACAGCCGAAGCGAACTTTCGCATGTTCCGCTGCGACTTTTAATATTGTATAATAAACTACATTAAAAAGGACAAGTCCTTGTTTATTATTACTCATTAGGGGGTGGATCCATGAACCGCAAAAAAAAGAATAAATACACCGCGTTATACGCCTTCGGGGGAGTCTTCGTACTGTTGGTTGCCGCACTCGTTTTCTTGAACGGTCAAGGAGAAGCAAGCGATTTATACGGCGGCAAGAAGGTCTCCAGCCTGAACCCGGCTACACAGGAGCTCCTTAATGATCCGAATTACCAGCAAATCGTTTTGCCGGATCAGCTGAAGAGCAAGGTCGACAACAAAGAGAACTTCTTCGTATACTTCTTTGCTTCCGATTGTCCGCACTGCCGGGCGACGACCCCGGAATTGATGCCATTGGCCGATGACGCCGGCATTACGATGCACCAGTACAATCTCCGCGAGTATCAGGAGGGCTGGAGAGAATACAACATCGAGTTCACCCCGACGCTCGTTTACTTCGAGAACGGCGTAGAGAAGGAACGCATGGTCGGCGGCTTGAAACCGGAAGGTTCCAGCGAAGGCTACTCCATCGACGACTTCAAGCAATTCCTGGATAAATACAAAGGGAGCGTGACGAAATGAACCGCACCCGCGCCATTCTCTTTACCTTCGTCATATCGGGCATGCTGCTGACCGCATGCGGCGGCAAAGAATCCGCTGCCAGCCATCAGCACGGCGCCGATTCCGAACGATACGAGACAACGGCCAGCCTGACGGTGATGCCGGAGTTTCTGTCCAATTACACCGACAATACGCAAGCAACCTATGCCACGGTCGGAGAACTTGAGGACATTATCAAGGAAATCAAATGCTACTGCGGCTGCATGGACGAGGAGACCGGCTATCACGATTCCCTCCACCGCTGCTTCATCGCCGAGAGCAAGGACGGCGAAGTCAAATGGACGGACCATGGTGCCCAGTGCGGCATCTGCCTGACCGAGCTTCAGGATGCCAAACGGCTCCATGACGAAGGAAAATCCGTTGACGAAATCAAACAGTTCATCGATGACAAATATAAAGGCACCGAATCCTGAGATTGCCCCACAAAGTGGAGCCTATGCTTCGATGCTTATTCCAATTACTTTGCGGGGGGCCCCAAGACATATAAATGCAAATCACAAATAAGAGCTGCCCACACGTAGATCCTTCTACAGACGGGCAGCTCTTTTTTACTTATTCTCTCGGCGCTACTTGGCATGTGCCCGCTCCGGCTTGCGCCGCTGCGGAATGTTCGGCTTGATCCGATTCGATGCCAACAAAACCGCCCGCTTCAGCTCCGTATCCCCAATTTCGATCGTCAGATCCCTATAGGGAAACGGATGAACGTCATACGTTAACAGCTGCCTGGCGTAGTCCCGCACCTCGCTCACCAGCTTCCCCATCGAAATCCCGAGTTCATCCCGGGGATAGCTTTCGAGCCGGGAGGCGGCGCTTGTGAACATCTTATATGCTCCTCTTACGTTGTTGTTCCGGAAGTGAAAGAGCCCGACTGCCACTTGCAGCAGCCCCTTGTACCTGGGATCGCGATCCCGTTCCAGCCACAGCTCCTCCAACACCTCATGGCATTCGAAGTAGTCCCGGTCCCGGTTGAAATAGACGAGGTAAGCGACATATAGCGGCTCATAGCTCATCTTCATTTACTTTCTTCTTGGCTGCAGCCAGCAGCTCCTTCACTTCGTCCAGAAGCACCTTCATCTCATCCATGTCATGAGCCTGCCATATCGCATTAAAGCGGCTCTGGAATGCGATCGCCTCGTTGACCAGATGGAAAAAGTACAGCTTGTGTATCGCGTTCAGCACCTGCGTCGTAATATTGGAATCGTCCTCGAACTGCCGCTGTGCCTCCAAAATATCCTCACGGATGCTCGACATTTCCGTATCCAGCGTATTGGCCGCTTCTCCGGCCTTCTTCAGGCGGGCCCGAATGTCATCCGGCAGGCTTTCACGGTACTTGTAGCTAAGGGAATGCTCAATCGTAGCCCAGAAATTCATGGCCAGCGTGCGGATCTGAATTTCGGCAAGCACCTTCTTTTGTCCCAAAGCCGTTTGCACCGGATATTCAATGATCATATGAAAGCTCCGATAGCCGCTCTCTTTGAAATTGGTAATGTAATCCTTCTCATATAGCACAGTCAGGTCTTTCCGTGCCCGGATATATTCGGCCACCCGCCGAATATCCTCCACGAATTGACACATAATGCGAATGCCTGCGATATCCTCAATCCCGGTTTCCAACTGGTCCATCGGCACATTGAGGCGTTTCGCCTTGTCCAGTATGCTCGAGATCCGTTTGACCCGACCCGTTACGAATTCGATGGGTGCGTATTCCTCCCTTTTTTTCAGTTCGGCACGCATCGTCTTGAATTTGACCTTCAATTCCTCAACGGTCTGCTCATACGGAAGCAAAAATGTCCCCCAGTCTCTAACGTCCATCGCCTTGCCTCCTGTCTTTACCCCTTTACCGATGATTAGCGCCGACGGCTTCGGAAATATGGCTGAAGCCATCCCGTGCAAGCAGCTCCCGGAGACCGGAATGAAGCTTGCGATTCACCTCTGGCCCTTCATAGATAAGTGCTGTATAAATTTCCACCAGGCTTGCGCCTGCCCGTATTTTGTCATAAGCATCCCTTGCCGTAAAAATTCCACCGGAACCGATAATCGGAAGCGAACCGCCGGTTTGCTTGTAGATTCGCGACACGATCTCCGTCGAGCGGTTCCGCAGCGGCTTGCCGCTCAGGCCTCCGGTTTCCTTGGCGTTGCTGTGCGTCAGGCCGTCCCGCGAAAGCGTCGTATTCGTGGCGATAATGCCGGAAACGCCGCTAGCGCTGATCGTATCCACCATGAATTCCAGCTCCTCATCGCTCACATCCGGCGCAATCTTCACCAGAACGGCCTTCTCGCCCCCATGGATCTTCGCCTGCCGCGACATTTCGTTCATCACGGCTTCCAGCAGGGATGACAATTCGCTTCCATGCTGAAGGCTGCGCAAATCCGGCGTGTTCGGCGAGCTGATGTTGACAACAAAAAAGTCGCCATACGGAAATAAAGCTTGAATGCAAGCTTCATAATCATCGTTGGCTTTCTCGTTTGGCGTTGCCTTGTTCTTCCCGATGTTGACGGCAACCGGAATGCGGCGTTCCTTGAGTGCGGACAGCCTTTTGGCCATGGCCTCGGCCCCTTCGTTATTGAAGCCCATCCGGTTGATGAGCGCCTCATCCGGAGGAAGCCGGAACAATCGCGGCTGTTCATTGCCTGGTTGTCCCTTCGGGGTTACCGTGCCTACTTCCATAAATCCGAAGCCGATGGAGGAGAAGCCTTTGACGGCGTGAGCATTTTTGTCCAACCCGGCGGCAAGTCCGACCGGCGTCGGGAAATGAAGCCCGAACAGGTCCACTGCCAAATCCGGCGTTTCGTTCACACCATACATCCCCCGCATGACAGCGTCTGCGCCGACCACGCCGGAGGCACGTCCAAGGCCGCCAACCACAAGGTGGTGGGCTTTTTCGGGATCCAGTCTAAAAAATATAGGTTTGCCTATGTTGCGGTACAGCACATCCACTCTTCCTCTCATCCAGTTATTTCTCTATCCTTCAGTTTATCCGTTTCTTCCTCAAAAAGAAAGTTCTTCGGCATAAACTGAGCGATCGTCCCGGCTTGAAAGCGATATGGCAATTTTAGGACAAACCCCTTACAATAAAGGAAGATTGTACAAATCATTTCACGATCATGAGAGAAAGAGGGGAAAGACATGTCAGCCAAACGTAAGCCTCCGACCTTGCAGCAAAAAAAAGAAGAGGTTAATAAGAAGGCCATACTATGGATCAGCTCCGGCATCGCTCTTCTGATTATCCTGATTATCGTTCTGATTGTGATCGCCCAGCCTTAATCCAGCCAGTGATACACCTTGCCCGGGTTGGTCTGACCCTGGGTATGCTTGAGCTTAAAACGCTCTTTCGGCGTCCACAGGTCCTCGGGCAGGACCCCTTCCCTTATTTTCACGGCGGTTCCCATCGGAACCAAGTCAAACAGCTCCTCCACATCCTCAGTCAGCATACGGATACAGCCCTCGGATTCGTTCGCGCCGATGCTGTCCATGTCCAGCGTCCCGTGTATCGCGTACAGCGTATCGGAAAGCTGCATTCCCCGCGTGCCGTAGGGACCCTTCGTGGTTCCGTTCGGATTGACTACCTTATCGTTGATATGAAAATCACCCAACGGCGTTTTGGCTCCGCCGAGCCCGACCTCATAATTACGCAGCAGGATGCCGCCGCTTACGACGGCCAGCCGATGCCGTTTCCGGTCAATGATGACCTGAAGCGGCTGTTCGAAAAAGGGGTCTCCGTTCGGCGAAGTCCCCCAATATCCAGGTTCCTCCGTGCTGTTCCCCGGCTGCTGTCCCGCTTTCCCTTGACCGCCAGCTCCTTGGGATTGCTGCTGCATTAACGTTTCGAACATCTGCTCCATCGCTTTCGAGCGGCCGGACAGCCAATTATTCGGATACGGCTGTGTCAATTCATCCAAGCTTTTGGGCAGGCGGCCGTGCCGAGCCTTATACTGTTTGGCCGCTTCCTGCAGAACGGCCGTCTCGACCTGCAGATCGGCCCACTGCCCCGCGCTCCGCTTAAGCCTCGAACTGTCCGCAGGCTCGCAATCGCACTCTTCGGCTGCTCCCTCGTAAGGCTGAATAGCGATCGCGCCTTGATCATTCCGATGCAGACCGTATAACCGTTCCATGTCCCGGCTCCACAGCAGCCATTTGCCCGAACGCTTCATCCCCAGCGCAACCGACCAATTCGGCAGCTGCTGCGGATGCTGAAGCAATGAGGACAGTGCACCCGCGGAATCCTTGCCTTGGCCGGTAGGAACGGCTGTGTACAGCGGTTCCTTGCGCGAATCCGGCTTCTCTTTGTTAAGCGCATTGGCGGACGCCGGCTCATGCGGCGGGAACAAATCTTCCGCAAGATTCCCTGTAGCGGAGCCCGGCGCCTGGGCGGGCGGAAGGAAAACCAGCAGGAGAAGCACCAGCGCCGCTAGCAAACGCCGGGTCCTCTTTCGCTTGCGCTCCTTGTCCTTCTCCATCTCCAATAAGCGATGCTCGTAATTTTTCCATATGTCGGACGGGACCTGACTCAGCTCAAAGGCTTCGTAGACCCCTTCGGCCTTGTTGTAGCAGTAGTTCGCCTTGCCCTGCTCGCCGGCCTGCTCATACTCCTTGCCCAGCAGGTACCAGGCCATTTTATTATCAGGATGCGTCTCCACATATCTTTTGAGGTACAGCGAATTGTTCATTCGAGAGCCTCCTATAATGACATTTTTACCTCTATTATCCTGTATATCGGAATTAACGCTCCGATTATGTATGAGTCCCCGGATATGAAAAAACGCCCCCTGCCTTAGTCGGGCAGAGGACGTCGGTATAAGTTCAAGATGGAATATCAGGGATCGAGCGGAATTTGTTATTCTGCGTTAAACGGCTCGTCTGCAATCCGAATTGAATCTGTTGGACAGCCGTCGCAAGCATCCAGCATGTCGTCATGCATATCTTCCGGAATTTCCGTTACCCCGCGGTTGTTGTCCCCGTCGAAAATAACTTCTGCCAGGCCTTCGTCGTCGTAATCGTAAATGTCGGGTGCCGTTGCGCCGCATGCGCCGCATGCGATGCAGGTATCTTTATCTACCCAAGTAAACTTCGCCATAGTCTCTCTTCCTCCTGTATATCTATAAACATCTCAATAAACATAGTATAAGCTGACGGTTCTGCCGCCACCATCTACATATATTAATACAATTGTTTTAGGAATACAAATAAATTTCCTAACATTTTCCGACAAAAATCGGCTGTACTTGCAGGCCAATGAGCTGTTCTGTGACGAACAAAAAAACGTCTAATCGCGATCTCGGTCCTGACGATCGGCATTTTTATTATCGTTCCCCAGTTCCCTTGCAAAATCCATCTGTAAAGATGTACCTCTCCGCTTATGATTGCGGATTAAGGACGATGGGTCATCGCCCAGCATGCCGGCGGTCAGTACCGCGCTCTCGCCGAATTTATTGCGCAGCTCGTCCATCACCCGGGTCAGCGACTCTTTCTTGGGCTGCTTCTCGTAGTCGAACAGGTCCAGCTGAATGGCGGATTCCTCCTTCGCCGTGAGCTGCTGCAGCGTGACGCCGAGCAGACGGAGCGGCTTGTCCTGCTTCCAATGCCGGTTATACAGCTCGCATGCTTCCCGGTAGATGTCCTCGGTATTTTCCGTCGGAATGGCAAGATGCCTCGACCTGGTGATCGTCTTCATGTCCGGTGTGCGCAGCGTAATTTGAATGCCGCTGGTCACCAAACCTTGCCTGCGGAGACGGCGCGCTACCTGATCGCTTAAGTTCAGCAGCACCCTTCTGGCCTCCTCAGCCGAGGTAACATCCTGCGGGAGCGTGGTCGTGTGTCCGATGGACTTGCTCTGTTCCCGCTCCGCGACGACGGGAGCATGATCGATGCCGCTGGCCGCCCGTTTCATCCATGACCCCATCACGCCAAAGGTCGAGGTCAGCAGGCTTTCGTCGGCGGCAGCCAGCTGCCCGATGGTCTGAATGTTCAGCTTGCGCAGCTTGTCGGCCGTCTTGCTCCCGATGCCGAACAGCTCCGCGCAGGGTTTGTTCCAAAGCACTTGCGGGACGTCCCGAATTCGCAGCACGGACAGCCCGTTGGGCTTTTTCATGTCCGAGGCCATCTTGGCCAGCAATTTATTGGGAGCAATGCCGACCGAGCACGGTAGCGACAGCTCCTCGCGGATGCGCTCCTGGATTTCCCGAGCGATATCCAGAGGGGTGCCGAACTGCTTCGAGCCGGTAATATCCAGGTAACATTCATCGATCGAAGTCGCTTCCAGCAGCGGCGTATAGGCATAAGCTATGTTCATGAACGCATTGGAATACTTGCGGTACAGATGGAAATCCGGCTGGATGATCATCAGGTCAGGGTAGATTCGCAGCGCCTGCCTCACGTTCATGCCGGTGCGGATCCCCAGCGACCTCGCCGCGTAGGAGCAGGTGACGATGACGCCTTTGCGCAGCTCGATGCTGCCTGCGACAGCCGTGGCTTTGCCGCGATAGAGCTCCGGCTCCTCCGCCTCATGCACGGAGCAGTAAAAAGCATTCATATCCACATGCAGGATAACGCGGCCGCTGGCCGGATAATAATCGTCGATTGGTCCCACGCAGAATTCCTTCTTTCTTCGGTACGGTTCTTCATAATCTATAGGGAATAGGGTCGCCCCATTATTTAGGGTTCGGTCTGAATGACGGTTACGGTACTTGAGGCAATGGTGCCTCTTCCATTATACCGTTTTTAGAGATCGATGCCTGTATGATCTTGTCCACTAAGCGAATCATGTACGCACGGCTGCCCCCGATTTACGCCTCCAGCATACCGTCCCCCTTCGCAAGGGTCAAGGATGGGCCCCTTGAGGGAAAAGTTTGTTTTACTCTGTTACTTTCCCGCAAAGAAATGCTATAATACAAAATTATAAACAATGCGGTCCAATCCCGGACACCCAAAGGAGGACATCATGTCTAAGTCCATTTCCATCTTTGATACGACACTTCGCGACGGAACCCAGGGCGAAGGAATCAGCTTGTCAGCGGACGACAAGGTCAAAATCGCCAAGAAGCTCGATGCTCTTGGTGTTCATTATATTGAAGGCGGTATCCCGGGAAGCAACAGCAAGGACATCGAATTTTTCAAAAGAGTCCAGGATCTCGGCTTAACCTCAAAAGTAACCGCTTTTGGCAGCACCCGGCGCAAAGGTTCCATTGCCGACCAGGATGCCAATCTGCTTCGCATTCTGGAATCCGGCGTTTCTGCCGCCACCTTGGTCGGGAAGTCTTGGGACTTCCACGTCCATACGGCGCTTCAAACGACACTCGAAGAGAATTTGGCCATGATTTATGATTCCATCGCTTTCCTGAAGCGGAAAGGCCTCGAGGTCATTTTTGATGCCGAGCACTTTTTTGACGGTTACAAGAACAATCCGGAATATGCTGTTGCCGTATTGTCCAAGGCACGGGAAGCAGGCGCCGACTGGCTTGTCATGTGCGATACGAACGGCGGCAGTCTCCCGCACGAGATTTCGGACATTGTCACGTCGCTGACGGGTCCATTGCCTGGCGCTCCGCTCGGCATTCATACCCACAACGACTGCGAGCTTGCCGTTGCCAACACCCTGAGCGCCGTGCAGGCCGGTGTCCGGCATGTGCAGGGAACGATGAACGGATACGGGGAACGATGCGGGAACGCCAACCTATGCTCCATCATTCCGAATCTGCAGCTGAAGCTCGGGTATGAGTGCATCGGTGACGACAACCTCCGCACGCTGACGAATACCGCACGGTATATCAGCGAAATCGCCAACGTTAACATGCCGGTTAACCAGCCGTATGTCGGCAACGCCGCCTTCGCCCATAAGGGAGGCATCCACGTTTCCGCGATCCTGCGCGATTCCAGAACGTACGAGCATATCGAACCGGAGAAGGTCGGAAACAAACAGCGCGTGCTGGTCTCCGAGCTCGCGGGGCAGAGCAATATCGTATCAAAGGCGCAGGACATGGGGCTTGACTTTGATCCCGCAAGCGAGCAATCCAAGCATATTATCGGAAAAATCAAGGATCTCGAGCATGAAGGGTATCAATTCGAGGGCGCAGACGCTTCCCTGGAGCTGCTTCTTCGGGAAGCGAACGGAGAGCTCAAGGAGCTGTTTACCTTCGAGTCCTTCAAGATGCTGGTCGAGAAGTCGGCCGGACAGCCGGTCGTCTCCGAGGCCTTCGTCAAAGTCAACGTCGCCGGCGAGAGCATCTATACTGCTGCGGAAGGCAACGGTCCGGTCAATGCGCTCGATAATGCGCTGCGTAAAGCGCTGGTCCAATACTTCCCGACGCTCAAGGAAATGCATCTTGCCGACTATAAGGTGCGTGTGCTGGATGACAAGGATGCAACGGCAGCCAAGGTCCGGGTGCTGATCGAATCCAAGAACTTCGAGAATGCTTGGAACACCGTAGGGGTATCCAGCAATGTCATCGAGGCCAGCTGGGAAGCGCTGGTGGACAGTATGCGTTATGCGCTGCTAGGCCAGATTTCCCCGGAGCAGGTGCATGAGTCTGCGGCAAGGCAAGGCTTGGTAAATCATTAGGTTATGTCCAATATAAAAAGCGCGTATCCACCATGTTCAAGACATGGCGGCCGCGCTTTTTTTTTGGTTTTGTCAGCTGGCTAAGCAAACGATTAATTTAACAGCTTGGCCACCTTTTTACGAAGATCCTTGGGATCGGGAGCGCCCAGAATGATTTCCTGAATCACGCCGTTACGATCGATCAGCACGTTCGTCGGGAAAACCTGCCCTTTATACAGCTCCTCGAACACTTCTCCTTTCGTATCGAGAAGGATCGGGTATTGAAGGTTAAAATCCTGAACAAATTGACGCGCTTTCTTCGCATTGTCATACTTGGACACGTTCACGCCGTAGATTTCGAGCTCACTTGCATACTCTGCAGCCAACTTGTCGAGCTCCGGTGCCTCCTGCTTGCACGGCTCGCACCAGGATGCCCAGAAATTGACAAGCATTGCTTTATCGCGGGCTCCGCCGCCGGAATAGGACTTATCGTCCATCCCCTTCAAGGTAAAGGTCGGGGCAAGTAGGCCGGCTTTGGCCCCCGTCTCCGTCGGAAGCGGCTTCTCCTGCATGAAGACGGCCTGGATATCGTCGCCGGCTTGATTATAGACAACAGCGCCTGCCGCGACCAGAAGCAGGACGATAATGATGATATTACGTTTCATAGGTATAGGTTCCTTTGCTAAACTTAGTTATAGAGGTTGTTCAAAAAGTCCGCTTTTGATAAGAAAACCTCTATCGAGGCCACTTCAAGGATGAGCGACCGCGATGCATAGGTAGGTTTTCTTGCGATATAGAATTTCATCAGTTCCACTGATAACTCATAAATTCTATATCTAACACGAAGCGAATCAGGAAGCAGCTCAGCATCGAATCTTGAATTCAGCCGGGCCTTCCGGTGCTCACGTACCCAAAACAGCAGATGCTTTCGAAGGCGTTTTCTGCGAAAACGTGTAGCTCCGCTCCTCACTCCCTAGCTTTATCCAACTGAAGCGTTTTGAAAAAACGCACATCGGAAGCATTAGCTTCGGTGCTGAAAATCGACCTTTTTGAACACGCACTTATAGTCCCTATTGTACCCTGAAACCCTGATCTTTCAAACACGCGATCGACACCATCATAAGATCAGACCAATTATATGATCCAGGAGGATTATACATGAACCCGTCTCACGCGTCCCTGGAGCGGCTTCTGCTGCGCGAGGCCGTCAAAGAGCATATGTCGGACCATATGCATCATCGTTTGCCGGAGGAAGCTTGCGGCGTCCTTATCGGACATGCCGATGAAGCAAGCCGGTCAATCACCGTTACGCAATATATTCCCGTAAAAAATACAGCGGAATTTCCGCTGCATTCTTTTCATCTGGACCCCGTTCAGTGGACTCGCTTGGTATTGGCTGAAAAAGGCATCGTCGGTTTGTTTCACAGTCACCCGCATACCATGCCTGACCCCTCGGGCGAGGATCTGCTTCAGCTCCAATCCTTCGGCGGGTTGCTCCGGGTGTATGCTATTGCTTCTCCTGCAGTTCCCGGCGCCTCCGGCTTAAACGCATTGCAGCTCCATGCCTACAAAATTATCCGGAGTGAGGAAGAACGCGAATCCTTCAGCCAGCTGGCGCCAAGCTCCTGGTCGCTTCAGGGAAGGGCATTTTATTCTCTTGCCCCGATCCCGTTCGCGATCCTAAAGGAATGACGAACTGGCGGACACCACCAATCTCCACTCCCAATGCTACCCCTCGCTTAGATAGACGTATAAATCTCCTAGCGTGGTAGCCTGGTCGCGCGCCTGAATGTCCTTCATGTAATCCGCCCACAGCCGGGCGGTCATGCGCGCATCGGACAGAGCATGGTGCCTTCCCTCCACCGGAATGCCGCTGCTTCGCAGCAGCTCATCCAGACTGTAATCCTTCTGTTCGGGATATAACCTCTGCGCGAGCATCATCGTATCGAGCAGCCGATGCGTTAATCGAACCTTGGAGGTCTTCCACAAGGCTGCGTTCAAGAATCCCCGGTCATGCGCGGCCGCATGGGCAACAAGCACCCTCCCCCCAATAAAGGCCATGAAATCATGCAGCCCCTCCATTAAAGGCGGGGCTGCATCAACCATTTGCTGCGTGATACCCGTAAGCTCGGCAATGAATGGAGACACCGGGGCACCGCTGTTCACGATCATATGAAAGGTTTCATTCTCGATCACCTGCTCACCGATGACCCGGATCGCACCGAAAGACAATATTTCATCGCCGTGCTGGTGGTTGAAACCGGTCGTCTCCAGATCGAACACGACAACCTCCAGCTCGTCCAGCGGGGTGCCCAGAACCTCCGGCCTTCGGTTATCCTTCATCTGGGATCGGATGAATGCCAACTGCTGGGCTGTCTGCGCACCGCGCATGGAGGCGATGGCGGAATTGATGTTACCCGAACGAAGCGATCTCCAGAAACCGCCGTTCGATTGTCCCGGTTCAGTCATGGGCTTCTCCTCTCCGCAAAACGATGCTCGCGCTGCAATGACCGGTGTATCCGTCTCACCACTCCAAGCGTATCGCGAAGCTCGTACTGCATGGTTTTGTTCTTGAGCTGCTCCTGCGGGATATACCCGCTGCTCGTAATCAGTCCGTCCTCCACCCGAAAGGGCGTATCGTTTCTCAGCCGAAGCGCCGTCAAAAAAGCGCGCTGCACGCTTTCCAGCAGCAGGTTCCCGCCTTCAAGCAGCATCACCTTCTCCATGCGTTTTTGCGTCGAGGTTTCGATGATCCCCCGCTGCAGCGCCATGGTGCGTATGCTGTTCACCAGCGGAATATAAACGCCATACTTCACGTCAAACTCGCCGGCATGCTCTCCAAACCGCTCCGTCACGATTCGCCCCATGACATTCAGCGTTGCTTTATGCTTGACCGTGTTCCGCAGCACGGCATGGCCGATGTCCGGATGCTGCTCGACGGAGCTGCGGAAATGGTCCACCCACGCCTCCGAGAGCTCGGTATCGCCCGATATATGGCGCAGGTCCGAAGCAATGATGAAGTTTCGTATCGGTTCCCACTGCCGGTCTCCGCACCATTCGCTGATCTGATTCTTCCAATCGCCAAGCCGCTTGCTCCATAATGGCTCGGAACACATCACTTTTCCGGAGCATTTCGGGTACCCGAGATATTCCAACAGATTCGCCAGCCGAAGCCCAAATTCCCGAAAGAAGGGGAGCGCCTCCTCTTCCAGCTCATCGCCAATGATCAAACCGTTGTCTTGATCGCTCCACAGCGTAGCTTCCTGCCTTCCGCAGCTGCCAAAAGCAACAAAAGCATAACGCGCAGGAGGCCGGCCAAAGCCAGCCTCCCACATGTCCTGCTCACAGATTGCCGCGGCACGCTGTCCAATCAGATCGTGCATCGTATTCACGGATGCGATCCACTCTCTCAGCTCCATGTTACTGCGCATCTCGATGAGATGGTTCTGACAAGCGATCCGTTCATCTCGTAATTGCTGGGCTGTTGCTGCTTTCTGAATTTCCGACAATGCCGGAAACAGATTTACGGATTTCAGAGGTTTCATGCCGCGGCCTCCTTCTGACTTATTTCATGAACAATTAATTGTGAGCTTATAAAGCCGCGTCGCTTCCTGGAACCGCTTTGCTTCCGGAACGGAACTCGGGAGACTTCCCTTCGGATTCCACCAAAAGTTTCATTTGCTCCGGATATCCGTAGGTTCCATGTTCACTGATATCAAGACCCATCAATTCCTCTTCCTCCGTTACGCGGATGCCCATCGTAACTTTCATGATATACAGAATGATGAACGAGATCACCAGAACGAATGCAAACGTGCCGATCAGACCCAGAAGCTGAACGCCGAGCTGGCCGAAGCCCCCGCCGTAGAACAATCCTTCCTTGCCTACGCCCGTGATTTCAACAAGCCTAGGAGCCGCGAACAATCCGGTGGACACGGCACCCCACATACCGGCAATGCCGTGTACGGAGAATGCATATACAGGATCATCGATACCTTTGCGGTCAAACCATTGCGCCGTAAAGAACGTAATCGTACCCGCTACGGCACCGATCACGACGGCCGCCCAAGGCTCCACGAAAGCACAAGCGCCTGTGATGGCAACGAATGCAGCGAGGATACCGTTCAGCATGCTAGGAATATCCGCTTTGCCAAGAACCGCCCAAGAGATCAGCAATGCGGCCAGCGCGCCTGCCGCCGCTGCGATATTCGTATTCAATGCCACGAAACCGAAGAAACCGTCTGTAAGTGCCGAGATGGTGCTGCCCGGGTTAAACCCGAACCAGCCGATCCAGATGATGAATACGCCGAGTACGGATAAAACTTGGTTATGACCCGGTATGCTGTTAGGCTTCCCGTCTTTATTATATTTGCCAAGGCGAGGCTTCAGAAGAATCGTAGCCACCAGTGCTGCTGTTGCGCCTGTCAAGTGAACGACCGTCGATCCGGCAAAGTCCTGCATGCCCAGAGCGCCGAGCCAGCCGCCGCCCCACACCCAGTGAGCAACGATGGGGTAAATCACGATGGTGAACAGCAATCCAAACACGATATAAACGCTCAGCTTTGCCCGTTCTGCCATACCGCCGCAAGCGATCGCCAAGGATACGGCCGCAAAGGACAGATGGAACAGGAACATGATGGTCGTCGGCACATCGTATGCGGACAAGGAATCAAATGAGCCTGCTGCATTGTCGCCGCTTAAGAAGAAGCCTTCAAATCCGAAGAAGCTGTTGCCGTTACCGAAGGCTAGACCAAACCCTAGCGCCCAGAAGGCTACGATCGAAATGCCGAAGGTCAGAAAGGTCTTGCCTGCAACGTGCCCCGCATTTTTCATGCGAACCGAACCGGCCTCCAGCAGAGCGAACCCTGCTTGCATGAAAAATACGAGCAGCGCTGCCAAGAATACGAATACGGAGTTCAGACCAGCCGTTAATTCAACGTTCGTGGCTCCCCCATCAGCGGCGAACGCGCTCGCCGGGAATGCGAGTAGTGCGATTACTCCCGCCATTAAACCTAGCCATCTTTTTTTCATGTTTTACACTCCCCTTTGTGTTAACTAATATAACATAACCTTGAATTCTTATTGTCATTATAGGGGGACAATTAAAAAACCGCAACGGTTTTTTTCAAAAAAAACTTCCTTTATGTAATATAATCTAACATTAAGTGCATACAGTGCAAATCGTTGAACATGATGCTCAGTGAAGAATAAACTAGGCTTCAAGGTTTTTTGTCACAACTATGACGTTTGACTGTATGGTTGAAGATCATGTATCATATTTCTATTAAAATGAAAATATAAATGCATTCATTAATGTCCAATTCAATGAAGGCTTGCGAGGTGATGAATGATGGGGATCACGAGCGGAAACCTCTTCCGGATCGGTGAGCTGGCCAAGGCTGCCGGAATCAGCGAAAGAACCATTGACTACTATACGAAGCTGGGTTTGATCTCCCCTGAAAAACGGACGTTAAAAAACTACCGGCTGTACAGTTCTGAAACCTTAAGCACTCTCGAACGTATTAATCAGTTGAAGCAAGAGAAATATACTCTCGATGAGATTAAGGAGAGACTGGATCGCTGGAAGTCGGTTGCCGATGATTCCGAAATGACGGAGAAGCTAACCAAACTCGAAATACAGATGAAACAGCTGGAACGGGATGTCAAGGAGCTCAACCCGCTTCTTAGCGAATTAAAACCCAGTCAAGCACGGGAGGTGCTCGCTAACATTCTTCCCAAGGGAGCTGCCTGTATCGAGTCGCTGCAAATTTTGCTGAACCAGTTCACTTCGATGTAATGATGCAACACCAAATTGACAACTTTGTATGGGGGTATGATAAATGTATTCTGACTGGATGTTTATACTCATTATTATTGCGTTTATATTCTCTCTCTGGGCTCAGTTCCGGGTCAAAGGCACGTTCAACAAATGGGCCAAGGTTGAAAACAGCACCGGCATGACCGGATACGATGCAGCGCGTCATATGCTGGATGCCAACGGACTCCATGACGTACCGATTGAACCGGTGCCAGGCACGCTCTCTGACCATTATGACCCGACCAAACGCGTTGTCCGGTTGTCGGAGCCTGTTTATTACGAACGTACCATCTCGGCCGTCTCCGTCGCTTGTCACGAGGTAGGCCATGCGATCCAGCATGCGGAGCACTATCCGATGCTCGTAGCCCGTCACAAGATGTTCCCGGTCGTTAACTTTGCATCCGGTATCGCTCCGTTTCTCTTGATTGCCGGATTCCTGTTCCAAGCCATGAACCTGGTCGGTCTCGGGATTATCTTCTTCTCTTGCGCCGTTGCCTTCCAGCTTGTCACGTTGCCGGTCGAGTTTAACGCAAGCAACCGTGCCCGTCAGCTGATGGTTCAAGAAGGCTATATTGCCAATGACGAAGAACGCGGAGTCGCTAAGGTATTGAACGCTGCGGCCCTGACCTACGTCGCTGCAGCTTTGATCTCGCTGCTCGAGCTGATCCGTTACATCATGATCTTTACGAGCAACCGGGAATAAACCCGTTTGACATGTAGAACAACAATAAAGGGCTTTCCTCTCTACCTTGATTGGCGGAGACGGAAAGCCCTCTTTTTTATAATCACTTGATGATGTCCAGCTTGAATTCATGAAGCTTGACTATTAGGAGAAGAGAAGCGTCATTCCGCTTTCTCTTCCTTTTTCGGCGACGGATCAATGCCAAAATATTGAAGCAAAAACGCACGGAAGGCTTGCGCAACCGGTGGCAGCTTCTCGTCCGCGCGGTGAATCAGACCGATGGAACGCGTTACCTTCGGCTCCGAGATTCGGACGCGTGCCGGCTGAAGCGGATTCGTCTGGAACAGCGCCATTTCAGGTAGCAGGCTGACCCCCATGCCGGCAGCAACCAGCCCGCGGATCGTATCCGTCTCCTCGCCTTCAAAAGCAATTTTCGGCGTGAACCCGGCTTCCAGGCAGGCATGCCATACAATCGGGCGCAAGGAGTAGCCCTTGCTGAACAGCACAAAGCGCTCCTCCTTCAATTGCTCCAACTTGATGGACTGCTCCCCCGCAAGCGGGTGATTCGGCGGCAGGATCGCAAACAGCTCCTCTGTCAACACGATATCTCCGTCCACTTGATCGTGGCGATCCGGAAACGGAGACACAAACGCCAAATCCACTTCAGCCCCGACGACGTCCCGGATCAAAGTCGGGAACATGCCCTGCTTAAACCGGAACTTCACGTTCGGGTACTTCTTCCGAAATTCAGCCACGATGGACGGAATCAAATGTATGCCCAGGCTGTGAGGGAAACCGATGCGGATCTCCCCCTGCTCCGGGTCCAGGAATTCATGTATCTCGACGACCGCACGGTCCAAATCCTTCATAATGCTCTCCACCCGTTTGCAAAAAAGCTGGCCTACCGGGGTTAACTGCAGATTCCGGCCCTTTTGCATGAACAAATTAACACCCAGTTCTTCTTCCAACTGATGTATTTGACGGCTGACGGCCGACTGAGCCACATGAAGCTCTTCTGCCGCTTGGGTAACGTGTTCCTTTTGCGCAACCTTTACAAAGTATTGCAACTGTCGTAATTCCACGCCTTTTATCGCTCCATTCTTATTCCCTAGAAGACTTGAAGACTTTATCCAAATCATCCAATTCTATTATAACAGACCCTCTTAGGTCCGATTATGTTCGACGTTTGAATAATCGAATCATGAGACCGTAGAGGAAAAATCCGCCTACCAATCCGCCGACATGGGCTACAAGGCTGACCCCTGGGGTAAAAGAGAACAAGATCCCTAATATAAGCAGGGTGAACAGCGTCTTGCGGGACGACTCATCTATGACATGCCGCTGGAACAAGGCGATGTACAGATAAGCGCCATAAGCTCCGTATATGGCTCCTGAGGCGCCTACAAGGAAGGTATAGTCCTCCATGCGCTCATAATAAGCCAATCCGATTACATTACCGAGAACACCGCTGAGCAGATACAGAATGGCAAATTTCCAGCTCCCCATGATTCTCTCCAGCGGAGGAACAAATACCAGCAGTGCGAAGCTGTTGAACAACAAATGGTCAAATCCGTTATGGAGGAACATCGCCGTAAAGTATCTCCATGCCTGGTCGACGAACTGCGGCAAATCCGACAAAGCTCCATATTTCAGCAGCGTCATCGGATTTCTCGAACCGCCGTCAAAGGATGTAATCACAAACATCACCAGGTTGATCACAAGCAGCAGCGATGTAACGGGATAATAACGCAAATAACTTTTCCAATTCTCATAACGTACGAATATCATAGCATCCTCCTCATCCTAAACCAGGCCAGGGGTGCCCTTTAGTGGACATTCCCTTTTTAAAAAGATTATAATGTACCATGAACCTGATCACCAAACTTTGATATCCAAGGAGGAGATTTCTCATGGCTCAAGAACGTTCAGGAGCTGCCACTTTCAAGGGCAATCCTATTACACTCATCGGACCACAGCTCAAGGCTGGTGATGCCGCGCCGGATTTTACCGTGAGCAAGAACCTGCTCGAAGACGTATCTCTTAAAGATTATGCAGGTAAAATCAAGCTGATCAGCGTCGTTCCTTCCCTCGACACCGGGGTATGCGACGCACAGACGCGCCGTTTCAACGAAGAGGCCGCCGGACTTGGCGACGATGTCGTGATCCTTACAATCAGTGCCGACCTTCCGTTCGCCCAGGCCCGCTGGTGCGGAGCTGCAGGCGTTGACCGGGTCATTACGCTGTCCGACTATAAATCGCGTTCTTTCGGTGAAGCGTATGGCGTGCTCATCAAGGAGTTTCAGCTCGACATGCGTTCGATCTTCGTCGTGGATGCTAACGATACCATCACCTACGTAGAATACCTTGGCGAAATGACGGAGCACCCGAATTACGAAGCTGCCATCGATGCCGTGAAATCTCTGCGTTAACACGCCGAAGGCTACATATGCGGCACACTTTTAAAAAGCGGGAGAGCAGCTCTCCCGCTTTTTCTTATTCTACTAAGCATCCACTTTATACTTGCTCAGTTTTTTGTCCAGTACAGCGTACAGGTTCAAGATGACCCGATAGTTCGCCCCCAGATCCCCAAGGGAACCGCGGGATGCCGAATACATATCAACTGCGCTGCGAACCGGACTGATGCCGAGCACGGATACGGTAATGTCCAGTGTACGTCCAAAGGAGGTTCTTTTCTCTAACGTGATTTCTCCCACGGATTTTACCTCATGCAGAACTTTGTAACCCGGAATTTTTTTCAGTGTCGAGGAAACCTCTTCAAAACACTTTTCTTTTGAAAGATTGTAATAACGCGTCTTCAGCTTGGGATCTTTAGCACGGTCGCTTGTGCCGTCATAGCTGCGCACGATACCGATTAGAACTCGTTTTAATGACAAAGACCGTTCCTCCTTTATAAATGACCGTTCCTTTCCATACTCTAGTTTAACATTGTTTATGCTTTCAGCAAACCTTTATATACAGCAAAAAGGCACCTCTTTCACTTCGAATTCGAAATAAAAGAGGTGCCCATTCATTGGCTTGACGAAACCCGCCTATGCCGTCCGGTAAACATTGTCTTCGAACCTGCTATAGCAGGTGGGTGACCGCAGAACCGCTTATGAATTCCCCTTGTCATATAGACAGGGCATTTCAGCCACGATTACGTATAGATCTCCCTAGACATCGTCATTGGTTCAAAACAACGGAAAACCGAAACGAACATCGCAGGATGTAGTCTTATTATAGGGGGTTTTGCCGGAAAAGTAAACCTCTCGTTATTTAAGGTTTCGATCCGTTCTCTCCCTTTTTGGCAGAATCCATGCTTTCCAGAAGAGCTTGCTCGGTTTCCGACTCCTCTTCCTCGGCCTTCTTCATTTTTTCCTGCTGCTCCTGCATTTTGGTAAAGGTCGCATAGAAGTTAAAGAACGCGAACAAGGCCATCAGGCAGAACAGGAAGAACACGAAGAGCACCGGCATTTGCGTGCCGATATACGCCAAGACAGCGCTTCCGATCAAAGTCGAAAATACGCGGAACGGACGAATCAGAGTCAGCAGCACCGCATTTTTTAGGAGCTGAGTCGTTTTCATCTCATAATGAACGGTCATGGAGAAGAAATTAAACAGGGAGACAAACAGTACAATGAGCAGCACCAGCATCACGATGCCGACAAGCTGGAAACCATCGAGCTGCGTCATATAAACCGTGTAATCCACGTACATAATCACGAACAGCAGCGTATAAAAAATACCGCCGATCATGCTCTGCTTGTAATTTTCCTTATAGCCCTTAAAGAACGTTTTGAACACGGACACGTCCGGGTTGCCCATTACCCATTTCCGAACAACGGTAAATAAAGCCGCCGTAGCCGGAAATAGAACAAACGGTGATAATATTCCCAGGATCCAGTTCGACAGCAGCTGCTCGTTATGCGCTTCCGGCGTCTGAACGGCCATTAGGAATTTGGTTAGAACGATAAACAGGAAAGGCGATGTACAAATAACCCACAAGATGTTCGAAAAAGCAATACGGGTAATCCACTCGGTGAGCTTATATAAGCCACCCATGGCTCCTTTCATTTCCAAATCCGTTTCCTCCTCACTCAAATCATGCATGTATCTATTAATATACCTTATTTTGTACATGCATTGCCAGAGCCTAATTTATACGATCCTGGGTGTATATCCAATCCAATGGCCCTGTTTCCCCATACGATATCACGTAATCCATTCAACAAGCTTGAATTTCCAAATTTAAAGAGGAGGGATTATGTATGTCTTGTGAAGGTGGCGGAGGTTACGGCTACGGAAATAACGTCGGTATTGTCCTGGTTCTGTTCATTCTGCTTGTAATTATTCTCAGCACATTCTATATCTAATGTCTCTTTAGTCATTATCGTGAAACAGATAGGCTGATCGTGGGTTTAAACTGCGCGGTTAATGGGGATGCACTCAGGGTGCATCCTCTTTAACCATGAACAAAAGACGAAGCGCGGCTCCACTTGGCGTGGGCTGCTGCTTCGTCTTTTGGTTTTTCGGCAAGTTACTTCCGGTAAGGGAAGTTAGCCGTTATTATTCGTCCCCGCTCCGGTTAGGACGACGCTCTCCGCCGCTATAGGAACGCGGTTTGCGGTCACCGCTGTTGTTGCGGTCACGGTTGTAACCACCGCCATCGCGATCACGGTTGTAACCACCACCGCCGTCACGGTTGTATCCGCCTTTGGAGTAGCCGCCACGGTTACCGCCGCCGCCGCTTCCTCCGTCACGGCGATATCCGCCGCTGTTGCCGCGTCCCCCATAACCGCCGCTAGGCTTGCGGCCATTACGGATATCCGGCTTCCGGCGTTTGGCGCGGATCGGATCCTCAGGGGTAAGGTGAATATCGGAAGCTTCCTTCTTGTCGCCTGTCAGGATTTTCATTGCAGCTGCAAGCAATTGTACGGAATCGTACTGCTCCAGCAATTGAATGGCAAGACCTTTGTACTCGGTCAATTCCCCTTGCTCAATGATTTCAAGCACGCGCTCAGCGATGATGCGCTGTTTACCTTCGATCGCTTCGGCAATCGTTGGCAGCGGCTTGCGCGGAATACGGTGGCGCGTCACACGCTCGATGAAATACAGATGATCCATTTCACGCGGCGTCACGAAGGACCAGGCTGTACCTTCCTTGCCCGCACGGCCCGTACGTCCAATACGGTGTACATAGCTTTCCGGATCTTGCGGCAAGTCGAAGTTTACGACATGGGTAACGCCGGATACGTCGAGACCCCGCGCTGCCACGTCTGTCGCCACGAGAACATCGATGCTGCCGTCGCGGAATTTACGCATGACGGTATCGCGTTGGTGCTGGGACAGGTCGCCATGGAGGCCATCTGCCGAATATCCGCGTTTTTGCAGGGCTTCTGCCAATTCGTCGACGCGGCGCTTGGTACGTCCGAAAACAATCGCAAGCTCAGGCGACTCCATATCCAGAAGGCGGCTCAAGGCTTCGAATTTTTGACGTTCAGGAACTTCGATATATGCTTGGTCGATCAGTGGAGCACTAACGTGCTTAGGAATAACGGATACATGCTCAGGTTCCTTTAGGAACTGGGATGCCAACTTCTGAATGTTAGCGGGCATAGTTGCGGAGAACAGCAAGGTTTGACGTTCTTCAGGAACAAGCTTAAGGATCGACTGGATGTCTTCCATGAAGCCCATGTCCAGCATTTCATCCGCTTCGTCCAATACAACGGTTTGTACGTCATCAAGACGGATGGTTTTTCTGTTGATGTGGTCAAGTAATCGACCCGGTGTACCGATAATAATCTGAGGCTTTCTTTTCAAAGCGCGGATTTGACGCCCGATATCCTGTCCACCGTAAATAGCCAAGGAACGGATTCCTTTAAAACGGGACAGCTTGCCGATTTCTTCAGCAACCTGAATGGCAAGTTCACGGGTCGGTGTCATAATGAGGGCGACGATACGCTCCTCTTCCTTGGCGATTTTGTGGATAAGAGGTAGGCCGAATGCTGCTGTCTTACCTGTACCAGTCTGTGCTTGTCCAATCATATCCTTGCCGGTTAGAGCAATCGGAATCGATTGGGATTGAATCGGTGTGGCTTCCTCAAAGCCAAGCTCAGTGATTGCTTGCAGCACGCGCGGCTCCAAGCCAAAATCTGCGAAATTTTTCAATAGGTTCATACTCCTTCTATCTGTGGACTTCCACTTTCTTCTCTGTATTCTTAAGTAGTGGTAACGTTTATAGGCTTTCCCGGCCAGCAGGATTTTCTGCACGAGGTGAACCGGTATATTTCTCTTATCACCAGTATGGTGACTGGTTAATGTATAATCATCCTGATAAGCTTGCAAAGTTATCAATGTAACGGACTACTCAAGAATATCCAATACATTATATCACAAAACATTTCTGGAATACCAGCAAGCTTAAAGAAGTCATAATAACCGGGAGGTGATTCCTATGTTGAAGCGTCTATGGACCTATTTCTCGATCGTATTCGGGGGCATGATTATCGCCGCCGGATTCAATTTGTTTCTGATTCCTCATCATCTGCTCAGCGGCGGCGTATCCGGCGTGGCCCTCGTGATCGGTTATTTCACGCCGCTTAATATCAGCATTATGTATTTTGTGCTCAACATTCCGATCCTGATCACCGGCTGGTTCAAGCTGGGCAAAAGGTTCGTCGGTCTCAGCATCCTCTCGGTTATCGTCACAACCTTGTTTCTTGAGCTCATCCCGGTGAATCATGTTGCAACCGATGTGCTGCTGTCCTCGGTTTTCGGCGGCGTGCTTGTCGGGTTCGGCACCGGCCTCTCCTTTCGGGTCGGCGGTTCAACCGGGGGCTTCGATATCATCGGCTCCCTGGTCACGAAACATCGGGACTTCCCAGTCGGCAGCGTACTGGTGACGCTGAACGCCATCGTCATCATGGCGGTGGCTTATCTGGAGCAGGATTGGAACCTGGCGCTCGCTTCCATGGCCTCCATCTATGTTGCCGGTAAAATGGTGGACATGCTTCACATCAGCCACATCAAGGTGACCGTCTTTATCGTCACGAACCGGACGGAGGCCTTGCTGGAGAAGCTGCTCAAGCGCCCCCGCGGCATAACCAAGATCAAAACCCAGGGAGCTTTCAGCCATAAAGAGAAGGATATGCTCATGACCGTCACGACGCGATACGAGCTGGCTGAGCTGAAACAAATCATTACGGAAACCGATCCCGAGGCTTTCGTCAATATCGTGGAAACGACGGCCGTCATGGGGCAATTCCGCAAGAACTAAATATTTACCAGGGTGTGAGGGAAAGGTAAATTTGTGGTATAATATTTGTGCGCGGTTCCTACAATATTCATGAGATCTGATTCCCGGGCGTACGCTCAGGCCCAATTTTAATTGTTTTTCCGTTTTACAAAAGAACGTCCTGCCTAACCAATTCGGAAGGAAAGGGTGATTTTTATGGAAATGGAAACGGTAAAATTGTCACAAATCGTCATGAAGTGGTTCCCGGAAATGATACCGTTCTTCAGACAGAACGAATTGAATTCCATGATCGTTCTTAGGGACGGGCTGAGTATTCTGGAGCAGGAGGACGCTCTTGAGATCATTCAGTTCAGCATTTGCGAACATCAGAATCAAACTCCGCTTCATTAATTTTAAAGCAACACGCGATCATTGCACGAGAAATGCCGTTCTTCTCCGGTTCAGGTAAAATCCACCGGTGAAAAACGGCATTTTTTTAAGAGAAAATGTGAATTCTATAAGCACGTCATTTCCCGTTAAGCGGCATAATGCCGCATGTAACCGCTATCTATCTTCTTTGTGTTTCTAATCCGACTTGTCACTCCCCTTGTTCACACGTTGTTCACGGTAAACTTGCCGCTAATGTCGAACTTTAGCGTTTAAAACGCCCTCCACCCGTTTAATGAACTAGGTACGCTCGCCCACCGTTTCCAATTTATTGTCGATTGTAACAATCCTGTTCTTTTTGAAGGCAACCGTTCCTTTATAATCATGATGTGAATGTACACAAGGGAGAGAGTAATTATGAATATCATCTTGGCTTTATTCATCTTGGCATCCGCGGGTTTAGGCAGTTCCAGTCCGCAGGAAGGCAATCTAACCGCCAAACTTCAGGCCTCATTAAACACCGCCATGATCCAGGGCATGCACCAAAACAACAGCCAAGGCAACGGCCAAACCGAGGGCAAAGGCCAGGGGCAAAGCGGCATCAAGCCGAACACGACCGCAATCGATCCGCAGGTCGAGGCGCCTAAAGTCAAGGGCATTTATGTAACGGCTTATAGCGCAGGTGGCTCCAGAATGAATCAGCTGGTGGATCTTTTGGACAAGACGGAGCTCAATGCCATGGTCATCGACATCAAGGATGATGAAGGATACATAACGTACAAGACCGATAATCCTAAACTGAAGGAGCTCGGCAAATCCCAGCCGTTTATCAAAGACATCAAGCAGCTGATGAAGCGGTTGGAGAAACACGATATCTATCCGATCGCCAGGGTTGTTGTGTTCAAGGATACCATTCTTGCCAAGAAAAACCCGGAGCTTTCCTTCCGTAAAAGCGATGGCACCGTATGGACCAACGGCGGCGGCGACAGCTTCGTCAACCCGTACAGCAAAGAGGTATGGGATTACAACATCGAGATCGCCAAAGAAGCCGCCAAACTCGGATTCAAGGAAATCCAGTTCGATTATGTTCGTTTTCCGGAAGGCTTCGAGAAACGGGCCGGTTCCCTGAAATATACCAAGACGGATCAATCGCGCGTGGACGTGGTATCCGATTTTGTGCAGTATGCTCGGGAAGAGCTCGCGCCGCTCGGCATCCGCGTATCCGTTGACATCTTCGGCTATGCGGCCTCGGTGCCTGCGGCAGAAGGCATCGGGCAGGACTTCGTCAAAATCTCCAAAAACGTCGATATCATCAGTCCGATGGTATACCCGAGCCATTACACGGCGGGCTGGTTCGGCTCCCCCGTTCCGGACAAGGCTCCTTACCAGACCATCAAGGGATCTATGGAAGACACCCACAAAAAGCTCGATGAGCTGGGAGAGCAGAAGCCGATCATCCGGCCTTGGATTCAGGACTTTACCGCCAGCTGGCTCGGAAGCGGAAATTATGCCAAATACGGCAAAAAGGAAATCGAGGAGCAGATTCGCGCCCTCAAAGACACGAACGTCGATGAATATTTACTCTGGAATGCTTCCAACCGTTATACGGAAGGCGTCACTCATAAATAATCACTCATCCGTTTGGAAAGGGTCGGCCATCATTCATGGCCGGCCCTTTCTTCCGTTTAAACGATCGATGAACCCCTCTCTTGACAGTCAATGCTATGATGAAGATTAGGGCCGGACTTCCGGCCATGAACAAGCAAGCTGACGCACCCCAATTCAAACGCTGGTTGAGTTACGGCTTGCCGCTCAATAAGCCCGTTATTGTGCCCGCTCAGGGACGGGGCCTACAATATAGGAACAGCGTCATAAAACTTCAACGAAAGAAAGGCAAATCACAATGCAACCGACCACTACAACGCGGGGAAAGCTGAAACAATTCGCGATCATTCTCATCCCCATTCTCGTAACGCAGCTTGCTTTATCGGCCATTACTTTTTTTGACACCAACATGTCGGGAAAATTCAGCTCGGTCGACTTGGCAGGCGTAGCCATCGCTACAAGCATTTGGATTCCGGTCCAAACCGGACTCAGCGGAATTCTAATGGGGATCACCCCCATCGTTTCGCAGCTCGTCGGCGGACGACAGGAACAAAAAGTCGCCTATCAGGTCAACCAGGCGCTCTGGCTGTCCGTCTTACTCGCCATCGTCGTCCTTGCGATCGGGTATGCCGTCGTACCGAGCATTCTTGGTGCCATGAACCTGGAGCCTGAGGTTCGGCGTATTGCTTCCCAATTTCTCGCCGCCATCTCGATCGGCATCATTCCGTTGTTTGCCTACACCGTGCTTCGCAGCTTCATCGATGCGCTCGGGCAAACGAAAATTTCGATGGTCATCACGTTGATCACCCTCCCGGTGAACGTAGGCTTGAATGCCCTATTGATCTATGGTTTCTGGGGCTTTCCGCAATTGGGAGGCGTAGGTGCCGGCCTGGCGTCCGCCATTACCTATTGGACGGTTCTGGCGATCGCCATCGTCATCATCCATAGAAATCACCCATTCTCTCCATTCGGTATCTTCAGGCAGCTTCGGGGAGTATCCCTGAGCGCTTGGAAGGGCCTGTTAAAAATCGGCGTGCCGATCGGGTTCTCGATTTTTCTCGAGACCGCAGTCTTCGCCGCGGTGACTTTGCTCATGAGCAGCTTTGACACGGCTACCATTGCCGCGCATCAGGCCGCCTTGAATTTCGCTACGACACTGTACATGCTGCCGTTAAGCATATGCATGAGCTTAACCATTCTTGTAGGCTTTGAAGCTGGCTCGGGCCGGATGAAGGATGCCTGGAAGTACGCCAAACTCGGCATCGGGACGGCCGTCATCCTGTCGCTGATCACCGCTGTCGTCCTGTTTATGGCCGGCCGCCAGGTTGCCGGTTTATATTCCAACGAGCCTGAGGTCGTGGCGTTGATCCAGCATTTCCTGCTGTTCGCGATTTTCTTCCAGATCTCGGACGCGATCGCCACGCCGACCCAAGGAGCGCTGCGAGGCTACAAAGACGTTAACGTCGCTTTTATGCTCGCTTTTCTATCGTTCTGGGTCATTGGCCTGCCTGTGGGATACGTGCTCGCCAACTATACCGATTGGCAAGCCTTCGGCTACTGGATCGGGTTGATCACGGGTCTTGGGGTAGGCGCGGTCCTGATGCTTATGCGCTTGGTCAAAGTCCAACGCAAGTTCGCTGGCCAGGCAAAGGCAACGTCCTTATCCGCATCATAAGACAACGGACCGCATATCGCGGAAGTTGTTATTGCGATATCAGGATGGTCTAACATCTATACTAAAAAAAGACCGTCTCCAAGCAGAATGGATTCTGCCATGGAGACGGTCTTTTATCGATATCGTCAAAACGGACTTATTGGGACAATCGCAATGCCAGATCGTACAGATCCCGGTCGAATTCCTTCTTGGTGTTAACGACCTTGTCAATATCCGTAAGGACCAGTTCGCCTTTGATGATGCCGCATCCTTTGTCGGATTGGCCATCAATCAGGCTGCGAACCGCAAAATCGCCGAGACGGCTTGCCAGGTTGCGGTCAAACGGAGTCGGAGCTCCGCCGCGCTGGATATGACCAAGCACGGTTACGCGGGCATCGATTGACGCATGGCACTCTTTCAGATCGTGAACAACGTCCTCGCCGCGTCCGACCCCTTCCGCTACGATAATGATGCTGTGACGCTTGCCTTTGGCAAAATTCTCGCGAAGACGCGTCGCCACTTCATCAAGATTGTATTCCACTTCCGGCACCAGGATGGTCTCCGCTCCGGAAGCCAGGCCCGCGTGAAGGGCGATGTCACCGCAGTGGCGTCCCATAACCTCTACAACCGACGAGCGGGCATGGGAAGACATCGTATCGCGCAATTTGTTTACAGCGTCTACAACGACGCTGACCGCTGTATCAAAACCGATCGTATAATCGGTAAAGGAAATATCATTATCAATCGTGCCCGGAAGACCCATCGTTTTGATTCCGAGCTTGCTCAGCTTGTTCGCACCTTGGTACGAGCCGTCTCCGCCGATGACGACCAGACCGTCGATGCCGTGCTGATTCAGAATGTCGGCGCCTTTCTGCTGCCCTTCCGCCGTCTTGAACTCCTCACAACGGGCGGAACGAAGAATCGTGCCTCCGCGCTGGATGATATCCCCTACGCTGCGAAGGTCCATTTTGATAATGTCGTTTTCCAGAAGACCTTGGTAACCGCGTTGAATCCCGTATACCTCTAGTCCATAATACAAACCGCTTCGTACAACGGCGCGCAGCGCCGCGTTCATCCCTTGGGAATCGCCACCACTTGTAAGAACTGCAATTTTTTTAACCTCTGCCATGTCTCTTTTCCTCCTTCAATGTCACTCATGCTTATGCTTACGAATCCATCGGCTGTTGACGTAGAAAAAAATCCGAGTCATCGGGCTCTTCTTCATCAAACGTTTGGATACGGTGCGAACCAGTTGCTGCTCGCTGACTTTTGGATCGGATAAATATAACGCCAGTAACCCCTCAATGATCATACGATGAAAAGGGGTCGAGGGAATCGTTCTGACATCCTTCCGGGCCCACTCAACAATGGAAGCTATACGGTTCAGCATCGTATCGGCATCTTCGTAATAATTACAAAAGTTCAGATCGCCGCCCAGCCTGTCTTCGTCTTGATCAATAAGATAATCCAGCATAATGTGGAGACTGCATACATTCGGAAAATAAGACGCATGAATGGACGATGCATCCTCGTCATCCAGAAACGGATCGGTTGCAGCCAAGAACAGCATGAATACACCCAAGGTTGATCCCGTTGCAGCCGCAAACTCGTTCCACCGCAGATGCGGTGTCCGGTGTGCATGCCGGGACCACCATTCAAGCAATGCCGCTTCTCTCTTATCCGGATGGATGTGCTTGTATACCTGCAAATCGGTATAAAGCCCAGCCAAATCCCTTATGTAGGGCTTTGCCGCTTCATATCCTGATAATTGCCCGATGCAATCCCGGCATTTCTGCACAAGGCGGAGAAGATAACCTCCGTCCTCCCTTTCGGACCGGAGCGCGTAATAATCAGCCGGCTCCACTTCAGGTGTAACGGCATCCAGCATCGACTGATGGAGCTGTCTGAAATCCGCTGGATCCAGCGAAGTACTGCGGTCACATAAATTATCGAGATAATCGCTAATTGTCTGGTAAGCTACAATCAATGGAATCAGAATGTGCTTTTCCGGCAGATTGGCTGCGGCATACACCGCACCGCCCTGGCAGTGAAATCTTTTGGTATCTATACTGGCCAGTGCCTGCTTTCGTAGCTCCTCATCCGGAATTTGCTCAGCCTCCCGGCGCCACTTCTCCAATTCGCTCCGCACTTCCGGGAGTATGAATTTGTACACCCGGCTCATCAGCCCGACCGGACTGCGCGGAACCTTACGGCTTAGCTCTTGATTATTCAATGAACTCTGCCTCCACATGGTTGTCTTTTTATACCTATCCAAATCAAACCTATTATAATATGATCGCCCATTTTGCACAAATAACACAGATCATTGACGGGGGTGGGCCTTTAACGCATTCTATTATCCATCTATCTCCAATCAGCGATATGTTATATACTAGTCGGAGTTGAACAACAGACCATGAACTTCGCGAATGCCGTTTCATCCACCGGTCCACGGGTTCATGAAAGAACGGAGATCCCCAGCATGAAACTTCCCGCTTCATCCAGACCGGATCAGAATTGGCTCCGCGCCTTTATGTTTACGATATTCGGCACGACAGCCCTTGTCATTTCTTATTTTCCGCTGTATTACAAAGAGATCGGCTTCAGCAGCGCGCAGATCGGCTATCTGTATGCCATCGGCCCGTTGATATCCATGTTCTCCAACATGATTTGGAGCTACACGAGCGACAAATACCGGACCATCAAGCGCATCATGAACATTCTGATTATCGGGCAGCTTGTCACGATGCTTATTCTATGGCAGGTTGCAAGCTTCGGCGTTGTATTGATTACGATCAGCTTGTTTTATTTCTTCTACTACCCGGTCTATCCGTTGGCGGATACGATGGCCATCCAGACGGCGCAGCGGTACGGTCGCAGCTTTACCGTCATCCGCGTATTCGGCTCGCTGGGCTACGCGTTCTTCGCCCTTGGCATTGGATATGCCATCGGTGCAGCGGGCGCTTCGGCTGCGCTGTCGATCGGCATCGGGATCGGCGTGTTTACGCTCATATGCTCCTTTCTTATCCGCGATGGCGTCGCGGCCAAGTCAGAGCCTGTGGAACTGGCAGCCCTGCTCAAAATATTGCGTTCGAAAGAAATATTGTGGTTCTTCGGCTGCACTTTCTGTCTTGCCATCGCCCACCGCATGAATGAAGCCTTTCTGACGCTCACCTTATCGGGGCTTGGTGCGGGCGAGGGGCTTATCGGGTGGTCCTTGATGATCTCGGCTGCCAGCGAGATCCCGATTTTTTTCCTGCTGAGCAAGTATGGCGACAAGATGAAGGAGCTGCCGCTGCTCGGCTTTGCAAGCCTGATGTTTGCGCTCCGCTTCCTGCTCATGGCGCTGGCGTCCGATCCGTTGTCGGTGCTCGCCGTCCAGTCGCTTCACAGCATTACCTTCGGCGTGTTCTATGTAACCGCAGTCCGTTATATTACCAGGATCATTCCGTGGCAGTACCGGGCGACCGGGATGGCGCTCTTCATTATTTTCTGGTCCAGCGTCTCGGGGCTTCTCAGTGGAGCTTTCGGCGGTTTGCTGTTCGAAGCTGCGGGGAGATCGGCCTTCTACCTGCTTGCAGCCCTCCTGTCCTTCGCTGCCTGCCTCGGCTTTATCTACCGGCACCTCTTCGCCAAGCCGGAGGAGATGCATGCCTCTGGATTCGGCGCTTAGAATACAGCGGAATCGCCCCCTGGGTATAAGATGAATCAAAGGCAAGCACGGACCCGGTTTCGATCCGAACCTGCCTTTGATTGATCCCGACCAGACCCTGCTTGACCCAAAAGAATACAAAAAAGCACAGTTCTCTACCGAGAACTGTGCTTCATGCCTTGGTAATTCTATAAGATCTCCGTATCGGGAGTTAGCTTACAGTTTTGTTACGTTGGCTGCTTGAGGACCACGGTTACCTTCTGTGATGTCGAACTCAACCGCTTGACCTTCTTCCAAACTCTTGAAGCCTTCTTCTTGAATTGCGGAGAAGTGTACGAATACATCCTCGCCACCTTCAACGGAAATGAAGCCGTAACCTTTTTCTGCGTTAAACCATTTAACTGTACCTTTCAAATGAACAACCTCCTAAAAATACCGCCATCTATGGCGAATATCCATATTATATCCCATGTTTTCTGACAATGCAATCCGTCAATTCACCCTAAGGGGCTTTTTTCGGTACACTATTTTAATCAGAAGATGATTTGCTTTTAAGCCCGCGAGTGCGTTATCATTTACCCAAAAGCCTAAGTAGCAAACGGAGATGCATATGATCAAAAAACATGAAATATACAAAAAAGACAAGTGGAACATGATGACGGTCGAAGTTCAGGGCCGATACATCGTTCTTCGCGAAATTTCCGACCAGTGGGGTGAAGAGACCCATACCTTCATGAGTCGGCCAGCCTTGATGCACTGGGCTCAAAACCGCTTTCCCAAAGAAGATTTCGAAGGCCGGGAAGATGAGTGGAGAGAAATGATGGCTGCCTTTAAGCAGGTGTAATGGATGGATTATACGAATATCGTCATCTTCATTATTCTGGCCTTCAGTCTGGGTGCCATCATGATCATGTACCGGGATCGGATACCCCAAAGACTGAGAAAGGGGATGGCCCTGATTGCCGTCGCCTTTATCTTGTTTGCCTTTTACCTTATTGTATACAGTTTCTTGAATCTGGGTTCCTCGTAAATTTATAGGATGAAAGTGGCGGGTACGCGGCATACTATCGCTCGGATGCTTCAATTCGAGGAGGTATTATGCCATGAGAGGCGCCAAGGTGCTCTGCATTACGCTTGCCATCAGCCTGCTTGCTCTATCCGCTGCCCGCTCCGAAGTCTTGTCTGAAGGAACCCGGACTCCAACTAATCCATATCATTCAAGGAGGATTTCCATGGAACAATTGTTAAAACGCGCTGATGTCCCTAAGGAGCATCAATGGAAACTCGAGGATTTATTTGCTGATCAAAAGGCTTGGGATGCAAGCTTTGCGGAGCTGAAGAATCTGCTGAAACGCGCCGCCGATTACCAAGGCAAGTTAAACAACGCAGCTTCCATCAAGGAATGCTTCGAGCTCGAAGACGAAATCTCATACCATGCCGAACGCTTATACGTATACGCCCATATGCACCATGACGAAGATACGGCAAACCCTACATATCAGGCACTAACCGCCAAAGCCAAAAAACTGAACGTCGAAGCCGGAGAAGCCCTCTCTTTCATCACGCCTGAAATTCTGTCCCTGTCCGAGGCGGAACTGGATAAACTGATCGATGACCCTTCCCTGAAGGAATTCAAATTCACGCTGACCGAAATGAAACGGGAGAAAGCGCACGTGCTATCCAAAACGGAAGAAGCGCTGCTGGCTCAAGTCGGCAACCTCTCCTCTGCACCGCAGACCATTTTCGGCATGCTCAACAATGCGGACATGAAATTCCCGAAAATCAAAAACGAGGACGGCAAGGACGTCGAGCTTACGCACGGCAATTATATTCAATTCCTGGAGAGCCCGAACCGCGAGGTTCGCGAGCGTGCCTTCAAAGCCGTCTACGAAACCTACGGCAAGCAGAAAAACACGATTGCGGCTACGCTGAACGCCAACGTTAACAAAAATATGTTCTACTCCCGCGTCCGCAAGTACCCTTCCGTTCTGGAAATGGCTCTCTATGGGGATAACATTCCGAAGGAAGTCTACACGAACCTGATCGACACCATCCACGAAAGCCTGCCGCTCCTTCACCGTTACATGGAGCTCCGCAAGAAGCTGCTTGGCGTGGATGAGCTTCATATGTACGATTTGTTCGCTCCGCTCGTAGAAGAGTACAAATGGGATATCACTTACGAGGAAGCGAAACAAATGACCAAGGAAGGCCTTACGCCGCTTGGTGATGATTACCTCAGCAGCCTGCAGGAAGGCTATGACAACGGCTGGATCGACGTGTACGAGAATGAGAACAAACGGACCGGCGCGTACAGCTGGGGCGCATACGGCACCCATCCATATGTTCTGCTGAACCATAAAGATAACCTGAACAGCATGTTTACACTTGCCCACGAGATGGGTCATGCGCTTCACTCCTACTACTCCGACAACGCCTTGAAATACCGTGATGCGCAGTACACCATCTTCCTGGCCGAAGTGGCGTCCACCACGAACGAGGCGCTGCTGATGGATTACCTGCTGAAGAACGCCAAGGATCCGAAGCAGAAGATGTATCTGCTTACCTATTATGCCGATCAATTCCGGACGACGGTATTCCGTCAAACGATGTTTGCCGAGTTCGAGAAGATCGTGCATGAACGCGTGGAAAGCGGCGAATCCCTGACGCCACAGGATCTTTCCGACATCTACTACGAGCTGAACGTGAAATATCACGGCAAAGGCATGCAGGTGGATAAAGAGATCGGCATGGAATGGGCGCGGATTCCTCATTTCTACAACAGCTTCTACGTGTACAAATACGCGACGGGCTTCTCGGCTGCGACCAGCTTCTCCAAGCAAATCCTGGAGGAAGGCCAGCCTGCCGTTGACCGTTATCTCGGCTTCCTGAAGAGCGGAGGCAGCGACTACTCCATCAACATCCTCAAGAAAGCCGGCGTGGATATGTCTTCTCCGGAGCCGATCCGTGAGGCGATGAGCGTGTTTGAAGACGTCATCAACCAGATGGAGCAGTTGACGAAATAAACAGCCCTGCTTCCGCAGGCTTGAGCCAATCTCAATTGACCAGTGGAATAAAATCCCTTGCCCTTTACGGGCGAGGGATTTTATACTGTTTGGAGGAAGGAGGTGTTCCCCATGAAAATTCAATGGTCGTTAATCGCAGCCTTATTGTTTGCCCTGATTACGGCTGTGTTCGCCGTCATCAATGTCAATCCGGTTGCCGTGAACCTGTTATTCGGCACCGTCAACGTACCGCTGATTCTGCTGATTATCGGTTGCTCGCTGATCGGGGGACTGATCGTCGGCACGTTCGGGATTTACCGTCAATATCAAATGCAGAAGGAAATCCGTTCGTTAGCGGAGCAGCTCATACATATCCGTGAAGTAACGGGATACACCCCTGAAATACAAGCGGCGGAAGAGGAAAACAAGAAAGATCAGAAGGACGCTCCCGTTGAATAGGGAAGGCTGTCCCATCGAATCAAGGAGGCATAACAACCCGTGTCGATACAACCGAATGAAACTTACGTGCTGGACCTGCTAAAAGAACTGCTGGATACGCCGAGCCCTACCGGATATACCCACGACATCATGAAGCGGATCGAGCAGGAAGCCGCTTCGCTTGGAGTTTCCCTGGAATGGAATGAGAAAGGCGGAGCCATCCTGTCCGTTCCCGGACAAGACGGCAGCAGAACCATCGGCCTGAGCGCTCATGTGGACACGCTCGGCGCAATGGTTCGTGCCGTGAAATCGGAAGGAACGCTCCGGCTTACCTCCGTCGGCGGATACATGATGAACAGCATCGAGAATGAATACTGCATCATCCATACGCGCAGCGGCAAGAAATATACGGGCACGATCCTGTCCACGCATCCTTCCGTTCACGTGTACAGCGATGCCCGTGATTTCAAGCGCCAGGAAGCCCATATGGAGGTCCGGATCGACGAATTGGTGGAGTCTGCCGATGATGTGAAGAAACTCGGAATCGGCGTTGGTGATTTTGTGTCCTTTGATGCGCGTGCGGTCATTACGCCGAGCGGTTACATCAAATCCCGCCATCTGGATGACAAAGCCAGCGTTGCCGCCCTCTTCGGCTTGCTCGAAAGCATGAAGCGGGATAACTGGAAGCCTGCCTGCAATGTGAAGCTTCTCATCTCGAACTATGAAGAGGTCGGACATGGCGCCGCCTACATTCCTGCCGACATCAATGAACTGATTGCGGTCGATATGGGCTGCATCGGCGATGACCTGAGCTGCAAGGAAACCGATGTATCCATCTGCGCGAAGGATTCTTCCGGTCCTTACGACTACGGCATGACCAGCCGTCTGATCCAGTTGGCTGAAAGCGAAGGCATTGCTTATGCGGTGGACGTGTACCCGCATTACGGCTCCGATGCATCCGCGGCGCTCTCCGCCGGCAGCAACATCAAAGCTGCGCTGATCGGTCCCGGCGTTCATGCCTCCCATGCGATGGAAAGAACGCATAAACAGGCTGTTCTTAACACCGTTAAGCTGCTGGCTGCCTACGTGAAATAAGTCATCTCCATACAGAAAAAGGGGCGTCCCGCCAAGGCCTTAAGCCTGGGGACGCCCCTTTATTATTGGTGTTTCGCTTGCATATTCAAGATTTCTTGCTTTGCTCAATCTTCTCCGCAAGCTCGTTCAGATAGGTCCAGCGCTCCATCAAATGCTCCAGCTCGCCTTCCGTCTCCTCTTGGGACTTCATCAGCTCCTGAAGCCTGGCCGCATCGCTGCCGGCGGTCTCCATCTCCGATTGAATCGAAGCGAGCTTGTTCTCGGCGGCTTCGATAAGACCGTCAATCTGCTCGTACTCCCGCTGTTCTTTATAACTGAATTTCAAGCGCTCCCGCGGCGCTTCCTGAGCGGAACCGCTGCCTGAGCCTCCCGAAGCAGGCTTGGCACTGGATGCTTCCGCCTTGCCCCCGGCGGCTTCGCCGCCATGGCGCTGCATCCATTCGGCATATTCGCTGTAAGAGCCGACATGGACACGGATCTGTCCGTTGCCCTCAAACGCCATGATCTTGTCCACCGTTCGATCCAGGAAAAAGCGATCATGGGATACCACGATGCAGACGCCCGGGAATTCATCCAGGTACTGCTCCAGGACGGACAACGTCTGAATGTCCAGATCATTGGTCGGTTCATCGAGAAGCAGCACGTTCGGCGCGCTCATCAGCACCCGCAGCAGGTACAGCCTGCGCTTTTCGCCTCCCGAAAGCTTGGCGATTGGCGTCCACTGCAGCGCCGGCGGGAACAGGAAGCGTTCCAGCATCTGGGCCGCGGTAATGGCCGAGCCGTCCGCCGTGCGGACAACCTCCGCTTCATCCTTGATATACTCAATCACTCGCTGACTGCCGTCCATCTCCTGATGCTCCTGCGTGAAATAACCGAGCTTGACCGTGGGGCCAAGCACGACTTCCCCGGCATCCGGCTGAAGCCGCCCGGCAATCAGATTGAGCAGCGTGGATTTGCCGCTGCCGTTCGGGCCAACGATGCCAATCCGATCCTCGGGAACGGCAATGTAGGAAAGATCCTGAATGAGAACTTTGTCGTCGCTCTTCTTCCGCAGACCTTCAATCTCCAGAATTTTTCGTCCCAGCCGGGTGGAAGCGACCGAGACGTCCAGTTCGCCGGAGCTGTGTACCATCTCCTGATCCTTGAGCTTCTCGAATCGTTCGATCCTCGCCTTCTGCTTGGTCGTACGCGCCTTGGCTCCTCGGCGGATCCAGGCCAGTTCGCTTCGCAGCAAATTCTGGCGCTTCTGCTCGGAAGCAGCCTCACGCTCCTCGCGCTCCGCCTTCAGTTCCAGAAAGCGGCTGTAATTCGCCTCGTATCGGAACAGCCGCCCGTGATCCAGCTCCAGCATGACATTGGCCACCCGGTCCAGAAAATACCGGTCATGCGTAATCATGAGCAGCGCACCCCGGCGCTTCTGCAGATACTGTTCCAGCCAGGCCACGGATTCATTGTCGATATGGTTCGTCGGCTCATCCAAGATGAGCAAATCGGAAGGCTGAATCAAGGCCGCGGCCAATGCGACCCGCTTACGCTGGCCGCCTGAGAGCGCCCCCATCTTCGCGTCATAATTCCGGATGCCCAGCTTGGACAGGATGGTTTTCGCATCGCTTTCCAGCTGCCACGCCTGCAGCGTATCCAGCGTCTGATTGAGTTTCAGCAGGTTCTGCTGCAGATCTTCGCGATTCGGATGCAGCTCCAGCAGTTCCATCGTTTCGGTGTACTCCCGCACCGCCTTCATCTCTGGAAGATCGCCCTCAAATACCTGCTGCAGGACGGTATTGTCCGGATCAAACTCGGGGTTCTGGGCCAGATAACGCACCCGGATGCGATTGCCCATCGATATTTTACCGGCATCCGGCGGCTCAAGCCCCGCGATAACGCGCATAAACGTGGATTTCCCCGTGCCGTTTACGCCGATGATCCCGATTTTATCCTGGTCCTCCATCCCGAAGGAAGCATCCTGAAACAGAATTTTGTCTCCATAGCTTTTCGTTACCTGTTCCACGGTCAATATATTCATAGTTATGATCCCTACTTACATCTATAGATTTCGTTGATCGTTCGTTCATCACTAAGACGGATACATTATAACGCAATCCACGCCGCAATCCCATAAGCTGCCGCGCCGCCAAGCAATGAGCTGATCAGATTGACCGCATCGTTGGACATCCAGGCATGTCCGCGCATGCGCACCGTAGCCTGGCCGCAATGTCGAGACACTTCCACCGATTTGCCGCACGACGGGCAGCGATACATGACCTGCATGGTCGCACCGAGGTACGAATCGGCAAAAGCTCCGACCATGCCGCCCGCAAGGGCAGCCAGGACATACGGCAACAGACCCGCATTCATGCCGCTCCACTCGGCCAGCAGCCATCCGCCTGCCCCAATCAGCATACTCCCTGCTGCGGCCGCCGCGGAGCCTACCCAGGACACGCCGCCGGATTCCCCGGCTGTCAGCACCCTTCCGTTCAGCACGGAACGCGGAGGCTTCCGGCTAAGGCTGCCTACCTCCGTGGCCCAGGTATCTGCCGTCACCGTAGCCATGACGCCTATAAACAGGTACACCCACAGATGGGACGGAATCCATACGTTCAACAGACACAGCACCATGCCGATGCCGCCATTGGCCAAGACCTGACCGGCATCCCGCCGGCCGGTCTTGGCATAGGATTTCTCCAGGTCCGCCTTCCGCTGCTTCCCATACCGCGAGAGCAGCGTGGACGTTATGAAAAAAAGAAGCAGGGTTCCGAACCAAAACGCGTTCCCTGCTCCGTAATATATGGTACCCATCAGAATAGCGGCTAAGGCTCCGGATTCCGATAACGATCGTTTCCTGTAAGCGGCTCCTGCCACGATGACGGCACCCGCTGCCCCGATCAGCCAATCCATCCGCGATCCCTCCCATAATAAAGCTTGTCAGATTACCCGATTTCGCAGCGGCCCAGACGGACGTCTCCCCAGAACAATTCGAACACGTCACCGGATTCCGTGGGTCCAACGCCGGCCGGCGTGCCTGTGAAGATCAAATCCCCTTGACCAAGACCGTAATGCTCGCCGATGTAATCGATGATGCGCTGAAGGGAGAAGATCATATCCTTCACATTCCCCCGCTGGACCTGGGCGCCGTTCTTCCGAACGGTAAAATCCTTATCCCCAAGCTTGGCGGTTCCCGGGAAAGCAATGGATGGCGTAAGCGGCGCGGAAGATTTAAACGCTTTTGCCGCCGTCCACGGGTGTCCTTTCTCCTTAATGACCGTCTGTACGTCACGCAGCGTGAAATCGATGCCCAGGGCCATCGTTTTTACAAGCTCGTCCACGGTCTTGCCTGGCGCGTAATCCTCCGCTAGCTGAATAACAAGCTCGCCTTCAAAATGAAGGCTGCCCCTGTCCAACGGCAGCTTCAGCACGCTGCCGTCCAGCGGAACGACGGCATGCGAGGGCTTAAGAAAAATCATCGGCTCTTCCGGTACGGCATTGCCGAGCTCCGCCGCATGCAGTTGGTAATTACGTCCTACACAATAAACGTTATTCACTAGGGCACACATCAATTAAAACCTCCATTTTCTTCGCCAGAACGGAACTTTTGGTGCAATTTTATGAATAAAGATTTGGCCCCATGTATCGGGCCGGTTCGTACAGATCATGATGGCGGGATTCATTCGGGCGAGCGATCTCATGCTCTTCGCATCATCCACCGTCCAAGCCATGGGCGTAATGCCGTTCTTCACCAGATCTGACGCAAAAGCCGCATCCAGGTGGGAATAGCCGATGGATAAAAAGGAACATTTCATTTGCTTCAAGCGTGCCAGCAAATTGCGAGGATGCGCATCGATGATAAGTCCGGTTTTCACGTCGGGCTCCAATTCCTTGGCCTTCATCAAAGCTTTCGGTTCAAACGAAGTAAGCACCACGTCCGGCAGCATCCGGTGGGCTTGAATCCGCTCCAGGACAGCGGCTTCCAAGCCGGGATACATGTCCCCGCTCGTTTTGAGTTCGATGTTAAGTTTCAATCGGCCTTTGACCAGCTGCAGGACCTCATCCAGCGAAGGAACCTGCTCTCCCCTAAACTGGCGTCCCTTCCATTCTCCGGCGTCCATCCTCCGGATTTGCTGCCAGGTCAGATCCTTCACCTTGCCCTTCCCGGTCGTCGTACGATCCACGCTGAAGTCATGGATCACGACAGGGACCCCGTCCTGAGTCAGCTGCACATCAATTTCCATCCAATGCACGAAGGGCTCATCCATCGCCATCTGAATGGCTGCGCGCGTATTTTCAGGCGCTTTCCCGGAAAACCCCCGGTGAGCCACGCATAAATTGTTCATATGGTGGGACCTCCTTGATGTAACGTTAAACGAATTAGTCTGCGGCCTTGCCTGCTATAACTTCACCATCAAGCGCTATTTTGACGCCGCCGACGGATCGCTCCTGGACCTCTTTCAGCAGGGCTTCAGCTTCTTTGCCTTCAAGCGGAATGACCTGTCCGATCTCCGTACGGTAAGGCGTCAGCTTCAGGTCGCAGTCTCCTTGCTTGCTGCATGAAGCCCGGAACACGGCTGTTTTCCACGTATCCGCATTCGATGATTTGGTAAAGATGAAATTGCCGGTGCTGTACGCAATCCACTTGCCCTTGTACTGCTCCAATCCCTGCAGCACATGCGGGTGGCCGCCGATAATCAGATCTGCGCCGCCGTCAATGAATGCGCGTGACAGATTGATCTGATGGACATTCGGCGTCTTGTGAAGCTCCTCCCCCCAATGGGCGATGACAACCACCAGATCGGCCTTGTTCCTTGCCTCCTGGATCGCTTCAACCGCCTTGGGCAGCACATGGTCATAAGCCCCGGCGACCCCCGGCCTGTTCTCCAGCGCATACCAGGTCGTCTCCGGCAGGACGCGGCTGAAGCCCAGCAGGGCAACCGTCATGCCCTGCAGTTCGAAATACTGGGCCGCAAAGGCTTCTTCCTCGTTTCGGCCCGCGCCCACATAACGGATATCATGGTCCTTCAGGTGCTTCAAGGTATCCAATAGCCCCTCCTGCCCCTGGTCCAGGATGTGATTGTTAGCCAGATTAACGGCTTCCACCCCGGCATCCCGGAGGGCGGGCAATACGTCCGGAGAGGACTTGAATACGAATTTCTTGTTGGCGGCGCCAACGCCTCCGGTCGTAACCGGGGTTTCCAGATTAAGCACGGTTAGATCGTCCTCCAGGAATGCGGTGCCCAGGTGCTTGTAGGGATAATCATATCCATGCTTCTTCAGCTCAGCCTCCACCTTGCCCGAGAACAACGTATCCCCCGCAAAATGCATAACCACCCGCGCTGCCGTCTCGTCATCGGCAGGTTCATCCGCTGCGCCACCAACAGGCTCGGTCATCGCAGAATCGGGAGGTTCGCCGGGCTCCGCCGTCTTCGAAGGATCCGAATCCGTGCCCGCGCCTTCGTCCTGCTGCCCGGAGCCGTTGCTTCCCGCCTGCTCCCCTTCCATGCCAAAGTCCGGCATACCAGGGGGATAAGCCGTTTGCGAAACCGGATCTTCCTTGAATTTAAAATGATAGACAAGCAAAGCAGCGATCATAATAATCAAGCATAGGTTTAGAATGAGCCAAACCTGTCCGGTTCGCTGCTTACGGGCCTTCTTCTCGGCCTTGCTTTTCTCTGATCGTGACAGATGCTGCATAGGTCACTCCTTTATTCACTCATGAGCTCGCGCAATAAGTCGCTTCCCCCATTATACCAGCTTCCCCATAAAGAATAGAACCCCCCGTCGCCGGGGAGTTCCATAACAAAGCATTCTGTTGAGAAATTCGAAATTCGGGTAATAACGGCTTACAGTCCAATCAAGGTGATCACGGAGTCGCTGAGCGCCTCCATATAGAGCGGGTCGCTGTTCAAGGAGTCGATGCGCTCAAGCCGCATATCCATCTCCTTGGCAATGCTTTTGGCTTCGATATCCAAATCGTACAGCACCTCAAGATGATCCGATACGAAACCGACCGGCGCGACCAGCACGTCCTCCACCTGTTCTTCTTTGTTCAGCGTCTGCAGCGTATCCAGAATGTCCGGGCCCAGCCAAGGCTCCGCCGTCCGGCCGGCGCTCTGCCACGTAAACTGCCACTGCTTCACGCCTGCCTTCTCGGCTACGGCCTTGGATGTCTCAAGCAGCTGATCCTGATAAGGATCTCCGACGGACAAGATGCGTTCCGGAAGGCTGTGGGCACTGAACAGCACCCTCACGCTGTCCCGGACAGCCCCCGCTTGCTCGAACTGGTTCAGCTTCGCCGACACCCGGTCTGCAAAAGCCTCGATCAGTTTCGGATGCATGTGATAGCTCTCCACGAACGAAATCTGAAGTCCCAGCTCATCGGCTTTCGCCTGCGCACGCTTCACGTAGGATCCGATGCTCATGGTGGAGTAATGGGGAGCCAGCACGATGCCTACGGCTTCCTTGATGCCGTCCCGGACCATTTGCTCCACGCCGTCTTCGATATACGGAGCCGCGTGCTTCAAGCCTTGGTAGCATACAAACTCAAGATCGATGGCCCGGGGATCCGCATTTAATGTATCCTGCAGCGTGCGGACCTGCCGGTCCGTGTTCTCGCGAAGCGGAAACACGCCTCCCACAATCGCCTCATAGCGGTCCGTCAGCTCCTTGAGCTGCTCTTCCGACGGCTTATTTCCGCGGCGGATATGCGTATAATAACTTTCGATTCCTTCCATGCTCTCCGGCGTGCCGTAGGACATGACCAATACGCCAAACTTATTCTTCATACCATCTCACCTCTGGCTAATAAAATATTCAACGTTTAAGAGCGTTGTGCTCCTGCCTGCAGTGCTTGAGCGGAGTATTCGTGAATATACGAGGTCAGCTCACGCAACTTCTCAAGGGAAGCCTCCGGGAATAAACCGTGTCCTAGATTAAACACAAAGCCCGGCTCCTGAATCCCCTGATCGATAATTTCTTTGGCATACTGCTGAATGACCGGCATAGGCCCGGTCAGAACCGTCGGATCCAAATTGCCCTGAACGGCATATTTATGCTCCAAGCGGCGGCGTCCTTCCGCAATGGACACTCGCCAGTCGAGACCGATGACATCCGTGCTGAGATCCGTAAGCGTAGGCAGCAGCTCTCCTGAGCTTACCCCCGGGAAATAGATCTTCGGAACGCTCAGGTCCTGAAGCTCGGCAAAGATACGCTGAATGGTTGGAAGGACAAACGTTTGGAAATCCTTTGGAGACAAAGCTCCCACCCAGCTGTCGAACAATTGAAACGCTTTCCCGCCGTTTGCCACGTGGGCACGCAAATAAGCGATCACCATGTCGCCGAGCTTGTCCATCAGCGAAAACCATACCTTCGGCTCGCTGTACATAAGCTCTTTCGTGCGAAGATAATTTTTGGAAGGTCTGCCTTCGATGAGATAACTGGCAATCGTGAACGGAGCACCGGCAAACGTAATGAGCGGAACGTCGAGCTCCTTGTCCAGAATGCGAATCGTCTCCAAGACATGGCCGAGATCACCTTCCACGTCGATCGGGCGAAGCTTCTCTACATCCGCTGCGTTTCGGATCGGATTGTCGATCACGGGACCGATATTTTTCACAATATCGAAGTCTACCCCGATCGAGGCAACGGGATTCATAATGTCAGAATATAAAATAGCCGCGTCCACGCCGAGCTTCCGTACCGGCATCAAGGTTACTTCTGCCGCCAGCTCGGGTTGACTGCATATTTCCAGCAGGGAGTACTTTTCTTTAATCTTTCGATACTCCGGGTCGTAGCGTCCCGCTTGTCGCATGTACCATACAGGAACGTGGTCCACTTCCTGCTTGCGGCAGGCGCGGATGAATTGATCGTTATAGGTCATGATTAGGCCCCCATCAATGTGTATAAAGTTTCCTAAAGAACATTATGCCCTTTTTAAAAGTAAGTAACAACCGTCTTACATGGACATCCTATGAAAATCGCATGACAATCTTATGACATTGTTAGCTTTTGGCGCTTTTTAAATATGTTATACTGGAAGAACGGCATTTTTTAGGGTAATTCCACATACGTCCGGTTTACGCCGGACCCGACAGCTTAGAAAGGAAGTGAAGGGCACATTGACCAATTGGAAAATCAATCTCATTGTGCTTTGGTTCGGGCAGTTCTTGGTCAACTCCGGGATGACCATGATCACCCCGTTCCTGACATTGTATTTAGCCCAGGACCTGAATGTCGTTGGAGACCGGGAGATAGGAGTCTGGGCCGGATTGATCTTTGCGGCCAACTTCCTGACCTCGTTTATTTTTCAGCCGATCTGGGGAAAAGTCGCCGATAAGTACGGACGCAAAATCATGCTGCTGCGCTCGGGCTTCGGCATGGCGCTTGTCATCGCATGCATGGGCTTTGCCACCCATCCGTGGCATCTGCTGGCTCTTCGCCTGCTGAACGGTACCATATCGGGATTTAACCCTGCAGCGATATCACTCGTATCGGGCACGACGCCCAAGAATCGGATGGGGTTTGCGATGGGCATCATGCAATCCGGACAAGTCGCCGGCACCATACTCGGTCCGTTGATCGGCGGACTCATGGCCAGCTGGGTCGGCTTCCGGCCGATTTTCTATATTACGGGCGGGTTAATCTTTACGGCCTCGCTGCTCGCCTTGTTCCTCGTCAAGGAAAACTTCAACCGCGAGCAGGCCGCCAAGGCACCGCAGCCTTCGGTTATCGCCGGGCTCAAGGAGTTGAGCCATATTCCGCAGCTGCCGGCGTTATTTGCCGTCACGTTCCTGCTTCAATTCGCGATGATCAGCCCTATGGCACTGCTCCCGCTGTATGTTCAGAAGCTTCATGGATCCGCGGTGGATATCGCGATATGGGCCGGATTCGTCGTGGCGGTCACAGGGCTGTCGAACATGATCGCCTCCCCGATTCTCGGCAAGCTCAGCGACAAGGTCGGCGCGCACCGCATACTGACGTACGCCTTGATCGGTACGGGACTTACGTTGATCCCGCAAGCCTTCGTGCAATCCGTGTGGCAGCTGATCATCGTGCGGTTCATGATGGGCGTGTTCATGGGCGGGCTGCTGCCGAGCGTCAACGCGCTGATTCGCTCCTACACGCCGGACGGCATGGAAAGCCGCTCCTTCGGCTTCAACACAAGCTCGCTTGCGCTTGGCAACATGCTGGGCGCGGTGATCGGCGGATTCTTATCCGGATTCATCGGAATCGAAGGATTGTTCATTACATCCGGCTGCCTGCTGATCATCAATATGTTATGGGTAAGGCGGAAACTGTTCTCGCATAAGCCTTCGCCCAAATACCGTTGAGCCTGCCAGCAGAATAACAGCAACCGTCTCATGCAAAAAGGGGCTGTCCCGTGGTCTAACCGACCCGAGGACAGCCCCTTTGTGTTATCTGATTCATCCCTTCACGCGCGCAAGGATCAGCCCGTCATAGGCGGGCAGCAGCGTGCTGATCAGCCTCTCGTCCGTCGCGATGATTTCATTAAAATGGCGGACGGCCTGAACCGAAGGACCGTTCTTCTCCGAGTTCAGCGTCCGGCCCCGCAAAAAGCAGTTGTCTCCGGCAATGAGGGCGCCGGGATTGGCCAGCTCCATGGCATATTCCAAGTACAGAGGATAGTTCTCCTTATCCGCATCAATAAAGAAAAAATCGAATGTCCGCCCTTCCTGCTTCAACGCCTCCAGACTATCCGCCGCCGGACCGATGCGGTACTCCACCTGATCCTTGAAACCGGCCTTCTCCAGATGACGTCCTGCGAGTGACGCGTATTCTTCCTTCAGCTCTAAGGACGTGAGCCTGCCGTCGGCTGCAAGTCCGCGGCACAGACAGATGCCGCTATAGCCGCCAAGGGCGCCGATCTCGAGAATATTCCTTGCGCCGGCAGCCTGTACCAGCATGGTCAGCAGCCGGCCGTATGCCGGTGCCACCGAAACCTCCGGCATCCCGTGCTCCCGGATGGCTTCTATTACAAGCTGAAGCTCTTCATCTTCAGGGTATAATTGGTTAACATAATCATCAGGGGTCGTAAGCAATGAAGCTGCCTCCTTTTTCTAATAACATGCCTTGACTCCGTTAAACCTAACGAGAACTATCATATGATAATTGTCTTAGTCAATGCAATCGCCTATACTATATAGATTGAACCGGCGGCGACTCTCGCCGTACACATGTTAAATGGAGTTGACATCGTTAATGCCTCGATTACAATTGATCGCGACGGCCCCGATGGGGCTGGAAGCCGTCGTTGCCCGCGAGTTGAAAGAGCTCGGGTATACCGACATGGAAGTAGAGAATGGAAGAGTTACCTTTTCGGGTGACCTGATCGATATTTGCCGCTGCAATCTGTGGCTCCGGACGTCGGACCGAATCCTCGTCAAGATGGGGGAATTTACGGCCCTGACCTTCGACGAGCTCTTTGAAGGAACAAAAGCGCTGCCGTGGGAGGAATGGATTCCGGCGGATGGCGAATTCCCCGTGGAAGGACGTTCCCATAAATCGCAGCTTAGCAGCGTTCCCGCCTGTCAGGGCATCGTGAAAAAAGCAATCGTGGAGAAGCTGAAGCTCTCGCACCGTACGGAATGGTTCCCCGAGGACGGTCCCCGTTATGTAGTCGAGATATCTCTCTTGAAGGATCGAGCCATCCTGACGCTGGATACGACAGGACCCGCCCTGCATAAACGAGGTTACCGCAAGCTGGTGACGGAAGCTCCGCTGAAAGAAACAATGGCTTCCGCCCTGCTGCAGTTAAGCCGCTGGGGCCCCCATAGGCCGCTGTATGATCCGTGCTGTGGTTCGGGCACGATCCTGATCGAAGCTGCTATGATGGCCTGGAATATTGCGCCAGGCCTGCGCCGGTCGTTCCCGTCCGAGCACTGGGATATCATCGGAGACAACCTGTGGGAGGATGCGCGCGAGGAGGCGTTTGATGCGGTGAAGGACGATATTCCGCTCCATATAGCAGGAAGCGATATCGACCCGAAAGCCATCGAAGTAGCCAAAGCCGCTGCCAAAAGCGCGGGGCTTGCCGGCGAAATCGACTTCAAGGTCCTTCCAGCGGCCAAAGCCATCCCTGATGGCGAATTCGGCTGTATCATCACCAATCCTCCTTATGGCGAACGGTTAAGCGAGAAGGAGGAAGTTGAACGTTTGATCCGCCAATTCGGTTCCGTCATGCATTCGCTTCCGACCTGGTCCTTCTTCGCGATCAGCCCGACCAAGCAATTCGAGCATTACTTCGGCCGCAAGGCGGACAAGCGCCGCAAGCTGTTCAACGGCCGGATCGAGTGCCAGTATTATCAATATCTGGGGCCCTTGCCACCGCGTAACAAATCGGCGGAATAACGTCATGACGCCGCTTGAACCGCCGCCTTCGGGCGGCTTTTTTGTCTGCATCGCCGTTTGAATTCATGCCGGGCCAAGCTATAATTAGAAAAGCATCTATCGACGTTCTTGCATAGAAATCAGACAACGTTTCGAGAATGTTATAGTTTTAGATAAAGGAGGATACCCTCGTGCTCTCATCGCCGTCATGGATCGATATCCGCAGCCGGGTCTCCAGAGGACTGCATTACCGGTACACCGCCTATCTGTTATTCCTTATCCTCATGATGTACAAGCTGATCATGCTGGATCATCGGCTCCATATTGCCAACATGAAGCTGGATCGGGCCGACTATGTGATCGCCGTCGGCTCGATCCTGCTGATCTCCTTCTGGACCTTATGGCTCCCGGCAAGAGGCCGGCTTGCTTCATTAACCTTACTGAATCTGGTATGGACGGGGATCCTGTACGCCGATTTAATCTATTACCGGTACTTCGATGATTTCATCACGGTGCCGGTGCTCATGCAGGCCGGGCAAGTCGGCTCGCTCGGAGACAGCATCCGTTCCCTTATACACGGCGTCGACCTGTTCTTTTTTATCGATTGGGTTGTCATCGTCCCGTTTACGGCCGTGATGATGTTCCGCAAACGGAGATCGAATTCCGAAACGTACGGGTTCCCGGGTGAATTTCGCCGGCACCGGCGGAAACGGGTGCTTGGCCGGTTGGCAGCAGGTGCACTCGTCTTCATCCTTGGCATGGTGATGACTTTCGTTCCCATCAAGAAAGCGTCCGATACTTGGGCTGTCGGCCTCTTTGAAGGCAATTGGTGGAATATTACGCTATATAACGTGACGGGACTGATCGGTTTTCACGGATATGATCTGTACCGTTACGGCCGGGATCATCTCATCGGCCAGCCCAAGCTGGCAGAGGAAGAGGTCAACCAGGTCAAGGCATGGTTTGATGCCAAGCAAGGGAAAGCATCCGGAACCGGGGCTTTGTTCGGCAAGTATAAAGGCAGCAACGTCATCATGATCCAGACGGAGGCCTTCATGAATTTTGTCATTGGCCGGTCGATTGGGGGGCAGGAAATTACCCCCAACTTCAACCGTTTGATGAAGGACAGCATGTATTTCAGCAATTTCTACCATCAAACCGGGCAAGGACGAACGTCCGATGCGGACTTTGTCACGCACAGCTCCCTGCTTCCCCTGCCCACGGGTTCCGTGTTTACGCGATATGCCGACCGCGAGTACGATACTCTTCCGGAGATTCTGAAGGAGCAGGGTTATGCCGCAAACGTGTTCCATGCCTATGACAGCAGCTTCTGGAACCGGACGACGATGTATCGGGAAATGAACTATGACCGTTTTTACAGCAAGAAGGATTATGAAATGAACGATGTGCTCGGATGGTCGCTGAGCGACAAAGCATTCTTCGCGCAATCGCTGGATCGTATGAAAGGCATCGAGCAGCCCTTCTATTCCTTCCTGATTACGTTAACGAGCCATCATCCGTATTATGTCCCGAAGGATGCCCGCAAGCTGGATACAGGAGAATTCGAAGGCACGATGTTCGGGGATTATCTGCAGTCGATCCATTATGTGGACGAAGCCTTCGGCCAGTTCGCGGAGCAGATGAAGCAGCAAGGGCTGTGGGATAATACCATACTGCTCATCTATGGCGATCACGATAATTCGATCAAGGAAATATCGGACTATGAGAAGTTCCTGGGACGGGATCTGAACGCACTCGACATGGAACAGATCATGAACCAGGTCCCCCTGCTCATTCGCCTGCCTGACGGCGGGAATGCCGGAGTCTATCCCGAGGCTGCCGGCATGATGAACGTGACGCCGAGCATCCTTCATCTTCTCGGCGTATCGGAAGCGCCGTATTACTGGATCGGGGGCCATCTGTTTGATGATAAGCCGCGTCTGATTCCGCTGCGCAGCGGCGCTTTTTCCGAAGAGAAGGTGTTCTACCTGCCTTCTGAAACGGCCGGGCTGGAAGGTGGAACCTGTTATGATCTGACGACGCGTCAGCCAACTGACATCCAGGCCTGCCGTGACGGGTACGACGAAACCCGGAAGGAGCTGCAAATCTCGGACCAAGTCATCACGTACGATCTGCTGAAGTTATTTAAAGCACAGGGCAAGGGTGAAACGGAGTAACAGAACAGCATCGGATTTAGGTTCGACCTAATACCCTGGCGTCCCACTTAACCAAAAAAACAGGCTGATCTTAATGATCAGCCTGTTTTTTAATGCGATTTTTCGATAAGACCATGTCCCGTTACAATAAGATCTTTATTCTTGCCGCCTGCTTCTTCCACCCTGCCCAATAGGACACTGACTCGAGTCGGTTTCCCCATCTTGGCAAACGTTTCACCACATATCACCTGAGCTTCTTCCAGGATGGCCGTCCCAGCTTCATATAAGTTGGCCAAAAAGCCCGTTCAAAGCTTGAAAGCTCTGGAACGGGCTTGCACAGGATGATTTACTTTTTAGCCGAACGAAGCTTGGACAGGCGTTCCTTCTCTTCACCTAACAACTCTTCCGCCAATTCCACGGCGTTTCGGTTCCCCTGCTCGATCACCTGAGCGACCGCTTGCTCTGTATGGGATAACGAATTCTCCGCTTGCTGAATTAACTGTTCCGTCGGATGGGACATGGCCGAGGATACGGCACGGTGCAGTTTCTCCACGGAATCTAACGCGCTGTTGCTTGGACTGTTGGAGTGAAGACTGGAATCGTGACTGTTCATGACGGATGCTCCCTTCTAAAGTCATTGTTCCTGGTGCCCTCTTAGCATGGATGGCTGAGCCAGGAACTATACCAGAAGAAATGGGAAATCCATGAATCTTCGATTGGGGCCCCGAACAGCCCGTTGGTTACTTCACAAACGGCATCGCCTTTGCCAGCACCTCATCCTCTGTAGGTGCGCTGACATACCGGCCGTTGATATAAATGAATGCGCGTTTGCCGCAAGGACCGCAATAGGATTTGCAGCCGATTTTAATATCGGCATCCGGCACCATTTTCTGAATCTTCGGGATGATTGTCTTCAATTTCGTATGCCTGCATTTCTCGCAGACGCGAATATCATTAGCCATTATTCATTACCTTCTTTGTTCTGAAGTATCCTAGTGGTCGCCGTGATTCCCTTGGGATGGATTCGTAATGACAAAGCCTTCCTCGGGAAAATAAAGATAGTCGATTTTGACGCCGTCCAGAAAAGGTTGTCCAGCCTCCAAAATGACGTCGATCTCTTTATCCGTCGATACGACGACATCGCTTTCCTTAGGTGTGTCCAGGTCCAGTCCATAGTGAGCATGGTCGCCATGCGCATGGGTAACCAGCACGCGAAGTTTCTTGTCCTTGTTTTCTTCCTTGTCCAGCTCTCGCTTTATCACTTTGGCCGCATTGCGGGTAATTTTACATTTCACGTATATTCATCTCCTCACGGATGTTTCATTCAATATGTTATTGTAGACCCCTGCCGACTTTTTCGCAAGGGTTCTGTCCGTATTGCCGCTGCCCGAAGGCCGCTTACCTTGCGCGCTTGACCTTGCCTTGATTCTCACCGAGCAAACCCGGATATTTCCGTTCGACGCGGGACACGAACCAGTTCATCAGCAGCATCGTGACTCCGATATCATCGATCGGCATGAAAGGCATGAAATCAGGCAGCACCCAGTACAGCGCAACCGGAACCAGGAATAACAGCTTGTCCCCTAAAGCAACCCGGGAAGAGGCCAAGTACCCGAATATCCGCTGGAATACGTGCGACCAGCGCCGAAGCGACCATAATCTTCTCCACTTCATGGTGTATACCTCCATTCCAATTGCATGAATATATATTACCCAATTCCTGAATCTCTAAGAAATCCCGGCCATTCCTATGCGGCCCGCAATCAATCAGAGGGCGAAAAGAGGCCACTGCCTTGATCCATGACAAGCAGCGGCCGCTTCTTCTAGCTTTGTATACGTTTAGGAATGCTTCTCGTTTCATTATCAGGTTATTCCAAAGACATGAACGCCGACAGGATCGATCCCACCTCGACGCACAGGTCCTCGAAATCCTCAAGCGGCAGCGGATTAATCCCATATCCAATCTCCACCGTAAAGCCCGGTCTCCTGAAATGCTGGATGAACCAATCCTTGTAGCCCGCATCGCTCCCCTGAAGCTTCACCGGCCTGTAACCGCCCGCCTGACCCATTATTCTGGCCATGTTCTCGCTTTCCGGAGGTTCGTAGTCCCTGTAATTCCAATAAATTTCCCTGCCTTGGCTGTGAAGGGAAACGGCTCGTTCCGGAGAGATCGACAGGGTATGCTGATAGACGGTCTCGGCTTCCGGCTCGCTAAGCGGCTTAGCCCCCGCATAATCCTGCGGAGAAGGACGCGTTTTGCCCCTGCGAGCAACTTCCTCGTTCCAATGCGCCGGGAATTGGTCGCCCAAATCCACGCCGTTGATATTCGCCTTCCAGCGGCGAAAGTCCTCACGACCGCCATTCCATTCCAGCAGACGTTCATAATATGGATGAGAAGGTGTGATTCCTTCTTGTACGAGCTCTACTCCGTCCGGGTTTGCCATCGGGACAACCCACAGCGTATAGTCCTGGTACCAGGCAGTCGGCTCCTGATCATAAACTGTTGAGGCTTGAGCCAACGCCCTGCCGTACTCCTCCATGAATCGCATCAGACAAGGAGTGGTGATCCATTCATTGGCATGCAGCGCTGCATTCATGTGGAGATTCTTCGGGCCTTTGCCGATTTTGGCCGCATATATGGGTTTGCCGAGCACGCTCCGTCCGATGACGCTCCACTCGATGACAGGGTAATGCAGCTGCATCTCTTGGATATCGCGTTCCAGATCCGCCGGCCCATATTCACCGGATAACCGTATCAAATGCTTATGTGTTGGGCCCGGCAGAACGATCGTTTTTCCCTGGGGCAGCTGATTAGCCGATAAACCGGGATTCAATTCTTCCAAGGCTTCCTTGCGAAACCGGAACGCACTGGCAATACGATCAAACGTATCATGCTCCTGAATGACATACCGCCGGCGCAGCGATGCAGGAAGATAGAGCATTTGTCCCTGCTGAAGATACGGCTGCTGGGCGGCCCATGGATTTGCCGTAATCAGCTGTTCATACGCCAGACCATGTCTGGCAGCCACGCGTCTTAGTGTATCGCCTTTCTGTACGACATATTGCTGCATAATGGATTCCTTTCCGCGGCTAAGCCGCTTCAATTAGTGTCCAATCCATGTATATGAGCAGCCGCTTGTCCGACATGAATGATGCAGCCAATCGAAACCGGGCCAAGCCCCTTCCTTTCGTATGAAGGCGATCGTAAAACCAAAGAAAGGCAGGAAAGGGCCTCATCCCTTGTCCTGCCTGCCTCGCAATCTCGTATTCGCAATCATTCTAATAAGCTTTAAAGTATGAACCGTGAATTATAGCTTCGTAATCTGCCATACCACTGGCGTCCGCTTGATATGCTCACCAAGCCATTCGGTTGCAATGCTCTGAAAAATCTCCGGATCTCCTGTACAGAAAAATTGATGCACCGGCCCTTCCATGCTGCTCGCGAGCTGGCCTTTATCGTACAGAATCGTGCTGACTTCGCGTGCCGTCTCATCGGCGGAGCTGATCAGCTTCACATTCGGCCCCATGACGGTTTGAATCGTATTCATGAGGAACGGATAGTGGGTACACCCCAGGATCAGGCAATCAATGGAGGTATCCTTGATGCCTCGTAGCGATCGCTCCACAACCTGCAGGGAATCCTTGGACCGGAACAATCCGTGTTCGACGAGCGGTACCAGTTCGGGGCAGGCTTGACTCTCTACCCCGATATATGGCGACAGCTGTTTCAGAGCCGCTGTATACGCTCCGCTGCCAATGGTTCCGACCGTACCGATCACGCCGACGTGTCCGGTCTTCGTTGCGCTTATGGCGGCTCGTGCCCCTGGATGAATGACACCGATGACCGGCACGGGCACTTTGGACGAAATATAATCAAGCGCCGCCGCCGTTGCCGTATTACAGGCGATAACGATCATTTTGGGATCATATTGAATTAAATAATCTACGATTTGCTCCGTAAATAAACGGACTTCTTCCGGTGTACGGGGTCCGTAGGGTGCGCGGGCTGTATCTCCGAAATAAATAATCTTCTCTCTCGGGAGCTGTCTCATCACTTCTTTGGCGACAGTCAGCCCGCCCACACCCGAGTCTAGTATTGCGATTGCTTGCTGCACGAACCCACCGCTTCCTTCTTGTCAAATTCATGGTTTACAGTGATACCATATGTCATTTCGGATCGAAATGTACCTTAAATCTTACCCCAATTCCCCCCTATCTTCAACAAGGGCGCCGTTGTGAACAACCTTGGATACATTGTTCAAGCAATTGTAGGACTCTTGCTCCAGATGCGGAGCTTAGGTAGTTTATACTATAGTAAGCGCGCGTATAGAAAAGGAGAATCTCACGTGAATGACAGCATACATCGCACCGGCCTTTTTCAGGCTGCGGAGCAGTTTATCGGGCTCTGTTATGCAGAGTTAAACCGGACCGGGGAAGAAGTGCAGTCCCGGATCAGCGACATTCGCTCACAGATCGAGCGGACAGGTACATATGAACATACGATAGAGGAACTGACGCACGGGGCCAAAATGGCCTGGCGAAACAGCAACCGCTGTATCGGGAGACTGTTTTGGGATCGCCTGAAGGTCCTTGATGCCAGACACTTAACGGAGACCTCCGACATCTTTTCGGCGCTTCTCCACCATATCGAGAGTGCCACCAATGGCGGAAAGATCATACCTACGATTACCATTTTCAGAGCTGCGCGTCCCGGGGAAGCTCCCCTTATGATCAAAAACCATCAATTGATTCGGTATGCGGGTTACGAAACGCCGGACGGCACGATTGGCGACCCGGCTTCGATCGCCTTCACGAAGGAATGCTTGGAGATGGGTTGGCAGGGTGACTTGACCGCCCATGATGTGCTGCCGCTGGTGGTGCAGCAGGGGAATGAGCCGCCTGAGTGGCTGCCGATACCGAAAACCTCCGTGCTGGAGGTCTGCCTGGAGCATCCTGATCTTCCGGAGCTTAAAGAGGAAGGGTTAAAATGGTACGGGGTGCCTCTCATCTCGGACATGCTGCTTGAGATCGGGGGCATTACGTATACGGCCGCTCCGTTCAACGGATGGTATATGGGAACCGAAATCGGTGCCCGCAACCTCGCAGACGAGGCCCGTTACAACAAGCTCCCGCTCATCGCCAGCCTGATGGGACTGGAGACTTCAAGCGAAGCCACCTTGTGGAGGGATCGTGCATTGGTCGAACTCAATGTGGCCGTGCTTTATTCCTACAAAAAGGCGGGTGTCAGCATCGTGGACCATCACTCGGCTGCAGCCCAGTTCGGTCTGTTCGAACAGCGTGAAGCGCAGGCCGGGCGCGAGCTTACCGGAGACTGGAGCTGGCTGATTCCTCCGGTTTCGCCGGCCACCACGCATATTTTCCATGCATCCTATCATAATGACATGCGTTCGCCGAATTTCCATTACAGGAACAAGGGACAATAATCCCGCCTGACCATGCTAAACACTAAACGCAGCAAAGCCGGGGCGTTTGACGCCGCCCCGGCTTTTCATGTATTTTGGCGTGATCCTTATTCCCGCAATCGATGTGCTGAAGACCGATGATCCCTGGTTTTAATCGTTGATCTTCTCTTCCGAAACAGAGGGCACATACGCCTCTTCTTCAAAATCCTCATCAAACGAGGACACCTGTGCGATTTCCTCTTCTGCCAGCCAGCTCTCCTGCCGATTCCGCCAGGATTGAATGTCGGAGATGACATTCTCGGCACGATCCGTCATGATGCCGATCAGATTAACGCCCTGCTCGCCTACCTTCTCCGCCGCCTCCTGCACCTTGGCACCGATTTCGCGTGCGCCGTCTGCAATGTCATCCCGAAGCTCTTTGCCGGATTTCGGAGCCAGAAGAAGTGCGGTAACAGAACCTGCAACACTGCCGATCAATACTCCCCAGAGGAGTCCTTTGCTCTTCTCTTTCATATCCCATCTCTCCTTCTATTTGGCTTGCCTTTCGCCGGACTTGGAGGCATATTTGTTCCAGGAATGCCAGAGCGTCATCCCGGCATCCACCCACCGGAACATCTCCCCGATCTGCCGTTCATTATCGAGGCGAGCACGTTCCAGATGCTCAATGGCCGTTATGGAAGCTTTTTTCCCAACAGCATGAACCGCATCGGCCGTCTTGGCTACGGCTGTCGCTGCACTGGACATGGAAGCGGCAAAAGCTTCGCCGGCTGCCAGCTGACGCTGTATCATCTCCAAAGAGACGGAAGCCTGCTCAAGCACTTGCGAAGCCTCCTGTGTCAATCGGGCGCTGTCTTCTTCAAGCCGGCCCAGCATGGTCTCAGCCCGCCGCATCAGCTTTCTAATCGACAGCATCATGACCACCGCGGCAACCGCGATCAGCACGATGCCGGCGGCAGCGGTCAGCGCACTCCATTCTGTCATCGGGAACTCCTCCTTTCGTCCGACCGGGCGAATGCCTAGTCGCTTGATGCATTATAAGCAGGATGGGCTTGTCTTGACACAACATCGGCGATCTTTTTATTGCGGCCAGAGAACAACGAATATCCCCGCCCGCTCGAGTAACATGCCGGCAACGGTACGAATTCAACAAAAAAAACAGACCTTCAGGGGATTTCCCTGTAGGTCTGTTCTTCCATGCGTCATATGGATGAGCGAGCCCATGCCGTCATGGGAGAAATCATTCAAGCTAAGCAGCCATCAGTACAGTTCGTTCTTTAAATATTCGCGAACGTTTCCCGCAAACTGCTCCAGCACGTCGGCCAGTACGGGCGTTAAAGAATGCAGCGCCTGCCGGTCCCAATCATAGTAGTCCTGTACGAGCGGCTTACGTAAACGAACCAGCTCCATCAGCACCTTATGAACCTCTTGCGGAAACACCTTTTCCTCATGATTGATATCCATGATATCTTCGTAACTGCTGGCATCCCGCATAATAAATCCGTCGATCAGGTAGCTGCCGACATCCGTGACGACCTCGATCGCCAGATGAAGCGCACGCTCCTGAACCAGGCCCAGCACCAGGCCTCCGTCCCACGATTGCGCAGCGGCACGCAAACCTTCCGCAATGTCCGGAATCGCGTTCAGCCGCCGTTCAATTTGCTCTTGATTCACATAATACACCGCAAATCTCCTCCAGCCTGTTGTTGTAAGTCTATCTACCGCCTACACTTCAAAATCAACGCTAAGCGTATGATCTTTCACCGTATTGATGTATTGGATCACTTCCTGGTGTACAGGGTGAACGGCATAAGCCTGCAAATCTTCAAGATTGTCCACTTCAACGATCAAAGCCAAATCATAAGAGCGCTCGGAGTGGATCACATCGGCACCAGCTTCAAGGGATCTCAGCAACGGAATTTTACCGTCCATGTCGCGCAGCACCTGCACGGTTTTCTCAATATTCTCTGCGGTTGGATCCTTCAATTTGAAAAAAACAATATGTTTAATCATCGTCCGTTCCTCCATCTCTAGCATATATGTAAATCTCCCGTATCTATCATACCCCGTTCGTCCGGAAAAAGAAATCGCTCCCACGAACATGAGGAACATACATGGCTCTCCAGATATAACCAAACAGGAGCACCGACTGGACGGCGCCAGAACGTGCTCCTGAATGAACATCCTACGAAAAAAGCCCGTCATTTGGATTTATGTGCTAAATATGGTTCAGCATGTTCCGGGCAATCCAGACCCCGGCGGCTCCTGCCTGAGCAAGCCCTCTGGTAATTCCGGCGCCATCCCCGCCGCAATACAGCCCCTTGATCTCCGTCTCGAAGGAATCCGACAGCTTCGGCCTTGCGGAGTAGAACTTGGCCTCGACGCCATAGAACAACGTGTGCTCCGACGCGATCCCCGGCGTGACTTGATCAAGCGCTTCAACCATCTCGATCAGACTTTTCATCGTGTTGTAAGGCAGCACCAAGCCAAGATCGCCTGGAACGGCTTCCTTCAGCGTCGGCTCAAGAAACCCTTCGCGGATTCTGCCCTCGGTGGATCTCCGGCCGCGAAGCACGTCGCCGTATTTCTGCACGATGACCCCGCCGCTGGACAGATCATTCGCCCGCTTGCATATTTCGCGCGCGTATTCGTTAGGCTTATCAAACGGCTCCGTAAACTTATGGGATACCAGCAGCGCAAAGTTCGTATTGGCTGAGCCCAATGCCGGATCCTTGTAGGAATGACCGTTGGCAGCCATGACTCCGCTGTGGTTTTCCACCACGACATGGCCGGAAGGATTACTGCAGAATGTCCGCACGCGGGTCCCGACCGAAGTGTTGAAGATGAATTTGCCTTCATACAAATGATCGTTGATTTCACGCATGACCACATCCGAGGTTTCGACGCGCACGCCGACATCCACTTGGTTATTATGCATTTTCAATCTGCGTTTTTTAAGAATGCCGGTCAACCAGGCAGACCCGTCGCGGCCGGGGGCAACCATCACCAGATTCGCCTCATGGACCTCTCCGCCCTTCATCGCGATGCCGGTGACGCGGTGGGTGCCGTCCTCCTTGATGGTGACGATGTCCTCGACCTCCGCCCGGAATGCCATATCAATCCTTGTCTTTAAATATTCATAAATCGACTTCAGGATTTCCAAATTCTGCTCGGTTCCAAGATGCCTTACCTGTGCGCGAAGCAGCTTAAGGCCTGCTGCGTATCCTCGCTGTTCAATATCGCGGATCGCATGGGTCGTCGGATCTGTAATGGCAGGTGTCGCCCCATGCTCCAGGTTGATCGCATCCACATATTGAATGAGCTCCATGACTTTGGATCCGGGCAAATAATCGGTCATCCAGCCGCCAAACTCTGTGGTTATGTTGAATTTGCCGTCACTGTATGCCCCGGCTCCACCAAATCCGGCCGTAATCGAGCAGGCCGGCAGGCAACCGGCGAATTCCTTCCGGCCTACCGCCGGAGGACACAGCTTAATCTTCTCCTCCAGAATCGGACAGCTTCTCCGGTAAATATCATGTCCCTTGTCAACCAGCAGCACCCTGCTGCCTGGTGATTTCAATGTCAGCTCATAACATGCAAAAATTCCTGCAGGACCGGCACCAACAACGATAACATCATATTTGCTCATCATATCCCCCTGTGTGTTTGACTGTCGTTTACGCACACCGATTCCAGGCACAAAAAAATCCTGCTCCGAATAGGTATGCTTGCGCACCCTATTCGTAGTCAGGAATTTAAGGTCCCTTGTAGAAACCCCTGAACCTTATTTTCAGGGATATACGAATAAGCCTATTTTTCTCTTCAACAACCATAGTTAATATAAAACGTAATTACGAATGAGTCAATAATAATATTTAAAATTGTTCGCCTTTCAGGCCGTAATATGTTTAAATTCGGGTTATTATCGTTAAATTCTATAAAAACACGAACAATGCTCCAACAAGACCAAATACACATTGTAGGTCTATCGAACCACCGCACCGGCTCCATAAATCATGTAACAACGAAATGGAAACAAATGTTTAGTGATTGGCTATTGAAAAGCTAGTGTCGAATATTGTAGTATTGTGTTAAAAAAATCGGAGGAATTATGCCTACACAACTGCAGCAAGAAAAACACTCCATTGAGGCGTGGTCCCTGATCAATCGTAAATATTTGGGGAAAGGCGTGCGAGTCAAGCGCTTTCGTCGGCCGACCCGCTGCCAAATTCGTAACCGCGTCCTGCTAGCCGTACTTATGGCCAACGATATCAAATTGTCGCAATTGGCCGAGGAACTGGGAGTATCCTCCCGTAGCGTCAGCGCCTGGGTATATGAGGGACGCGTTCCCGGAAAAAACAACCTGGAGAAAGCCTGCGACTACTTGGGTTATCCCCGCCACATTCTCTTCAGAGAAGAATTGCTGGACAAGTCGCCCTTGATCTGTCAGCCAGCGGCTTCCCGATTCATGAAACGCACCCTGACACGCTCTCCGGTCAGCAATCGGATTCTGACAGGCCTGTGCATGGTTCATGATTTGTCGGTGAGCGATGTCAGCCGCTGGATCGGCGTACATCCTGGCACGTTCCGCAAATGGCTGCACCAAGGCACCGTACCTTCAGCAGCATTTCAGGAGAAAGCGGAACAGTTCTTCCGAATCCCTAAGTCTGTGTTATTCGCAGATTGCGCACTGAAGCAAGAGTCCCGATAAAACTAGCCGTTAAACCAATAACCATACTTATTATCTGACACAAATGCTCTGCTTGCCGGACTCCATTCGGCCAAGCCGGGCTTATTTTGTGTCATGGCATAGTTTGAGGTTTTCAGGGAATACAAGTAACATCGGGCATACGAAAGCGATCCAGGAATGAGGTGACTGACGAATGAAGCTGCGTCAGAAGGAAATTGGCGCTTCACTGGGATTGCTGGCTGGAACGACCATGGGAAGCGGCATCGGATTCCTGCTTGGATGGCACTCCTACAATCTGATGGTCCTGGTTTCCCTTTTCGGTTTTTTCGGAATTGCAGCCGGTCTTTGGGCAGGCTCCCGAAGAATATTCAAAGAGCTCCCTTAAGAACCATGCGAGGCTCGTCGTTCTGCCTGATTCTTGATGAACATTTAGGCATAAGCTCAAAAAAAGCAGGCCGGTAATTTCCCGGTCTGCTTTGCTATGATTAGTTATGGGTCTTCGTCTCGTTAATAACGTACAATTTCCCAGGCTTAACGCCATCGTTTTTGAAATGTTGAACGACTCCGTCAGTGGCGGCTCTTTGGTCATGGCCTCGCGTGGTCGTATCCGGCATATCCTGAATACTCCAGGTCTTGCCTCCGTCCTCGGTTTTGGCTTGACCGCTGAATCCCGTTTCAGGCGAGATAAAATGGAGAAAGCCGGCATTCGGCGTGCTTCCGATCCGGTTCCATGTTTCTCCGCCATCCGTTGTACGGTACAGATCGTTATTCTCCATCACGGTCCAGGCCTGCTTCCCGTTCAGCGCAAAGATTTGGCGTACAGTGCCCTTCGGCTGAGCCTGAACCTCCCATTCGGTGCCTCCGTCATCACTAAAAGCAATCCAGCCTTCTCCGCCGATCCAGCCGGAGTTATGATTAACGAGCCGGACTGCCGTCACATCCGATAAATCCACATCGGGTTCGGCCGCTGGATCTTCTTGCGTGTCTGCTGCGGAACCGTTTCCTGCGCTGCCATCCGTATGGCCTGAGGTCTCATCCGTGCCGGAAGGCGGCGTAGTCTCAGGAATATCTCCCTTGGGAGAATTCGCCGATGCCTCAGTCGGCAAAGGCCCGGCCCCATTCCCTATATCCGATGACTGGCATCCGACAGCTACGCTGACTGCGATCAACATCATCAGCATAAAGCCCATCCTGTTTCGAGGTTTTATCATGCGATCACACCCCTTATGTTCTAAGTAACCAACCGTAACGGCTGTTTACGCTATTCGTCCCATTCCATCACACTCATACGGAACGGTCCCTCATATTCAGTATAACGCGATTTCCACTTGAAGAGGAACGAAAAAAGCTGTTTTTCAAGTCGAATTTCACTTGAAAAACAGCTTTGCTTCATAGATGCGGTCGAGAGGACTCGAACCTCCACGGGGGTAAGCCCACACGGACCTGAACCGTGCGCGTCTGCCAATTCCGCCACGACCGCATATTATGTAAGTCGTGATCGAGTTGATCACCGTAATTAAGAGTATATAACGCCCCAAGCTAAAAAGCAAGCATTTTTTCAAAAAAAAATGTCGAAACCATCATTACATCATGGTTTCGACTAATCAGGCCAGTCTCAGATCGTCCATTGATCATGTATGATGCCGGACAATACCCAACGATCCTCATACCGCTCAAACACAAGCCGCAGGCTTTCCCAGTCCATGCCCGCATAATCAGGATCAAATCCATCATAATAATACTCAACGATGCCGGCCTCTCTATACTGGCTGCTGGCATTGTTCACCGTATTTCCTTCGCTCTTCGATTGGTTGTATCCGATCCACGGCGCCTTCGCAAAGTCCAGCGAATAAATGAATTTCTTGTAATAGTCATCAAAAGTCATCGAAATCGGTTCTCCGCTGCCGTCAAACTCACCCCATAGGTAAACGGCGTCGTTGTTCAATCCCTGCCGCAGCTGCTGCTTGCCGAGCGTTACGTCCTTCTGCCGGTCGACGTGAGCATACGGTGAAAAGGTGATTCCGTTTGGATGAACGAGTTCGGCCAGCTTCTCAAAATCCTTGTTTTTTAAAAATGTGATCGCTTCAGCACTGATTTTGGACAGGGCAGCTTCTGCCTCTTTCGGCGTGAGCAGCGGATAAATCATAGCTTCTTTTGCCTTGTTATGCCAGGATACCTTGCCTCCAAGCCCTTCAGCCGAGAAACGGAGCGGGATGTAAACTCGTCCCTCCCTGAGAAGAGGCGGAGCATCCAGGGTCACGACCTTGCCGTCTTTCATGGCACGGGTATGCCCAACGGTATAACTCGTTGTATGTTTGCCATTGCTCACGACCGCCGTCCGATCGGCTTGATTCCAACGCACCTCGGCACCCATTGCTGCCGAAATGCCGCGGAATGGCACCATCACCCTCCCTTGATGAATAAAAGCAGGCGAATCCAGCAGCAATTTGCCGCCATTCACCCTAACTTCAATAGGTTGGTCTGAAGATGTGCCCGATGCCCAAACTTCTTCTCCTCCGAACTGGAAAACGGCGATCCCAATCGCTGCCGCCATGAAACCGGCCAGCAGCTTTTTCACTGCTTGACGTTTCTTCATCACGAACTCTCCCTCCTTCAGCTCAGTTCACTTCCCATTTCCATTATAGAACATCTATAACCCATGGACCCGTCCCTAAAGCAATTGCCGGTTACTCCGTACAGGCCACTGGATATGCCCTCCCCTCACGCTCCAGGTCCGCTATGGCTAACCCCCCATTATATTCGCTCAACATCCCCTTTACGTCGAAAAGCAGGAAAGAGGAATTGGGGCGCTGAGGAAGAATTGTCTAAGCATGAGATTACATTTCTTACGGGGGGAATTGATTTGAAACGATATGCGCTGCCGTTGTTTATCCTGATCATGAGTCTGCTTTACATTTTCTTCATTCCTTCCGAGCCCTTGCTAATCAAACTGCTGTTCAAGCTCATCCCCATGTGGCTCATCATCCTGTTTGCATATCGCCAGTTCCCGCCCCGTGCCACGAAAGTTCACTATCTTCTGTTATCGGGACTGTTCTTCTGCATGATTGGTGACGGTACGCTCGTCTGGTTTGTCGTCGGCCTTACCTTTTTTCTGATCGGTCACCTGTTCTATACGATCGGCTTCCTGGGACAATGGCGATCTTCGCTTCCCCGCCTCCTCAGCATCGTTCCGATTGCGGCCTATTCGGTCTGGATGGGCATTCAATTGGTGACCTCTCTCGACTCAAATGGGGAGCAGGCTTTGATATTTCCCGTCATCGCTTATATTGCGGTCATCTCGACCATGCTCTGGACCTCCGTCATGACCGGAAACCGGTTAGCCATGCTTGGAAGTCTGCTCTTTGTCATCTCGGACTCGATCCTGTCCTGGAACATGTTTGTTTCCGATATCCTTTATTCGAACGTATGGATCATGACCACGTATTACGCAGCCCAGTTCCTGATAGCCAGAAGCATCTCGGCTTTTAACTGGACGAAAGCGCGGAGCAGGGGCGACTCGTCACTCAATGCTTCCGCCATCCATTAGAAAACCAAAAAAGCCGAGTCCGGGTTCCCCCGGGCTCAGCTTTTACAGGACATTTCACCGCTCCATGTTCCATGATATGTCGGTCCAAAACTCCCCCATCAAGCAACGAAGCAACGCCGAGTCCTTAATCACGCCAGTTCATGCGAACCTGCTTAATCCCCTCTACCTGCCACAACTGCTCGAACAATCCGTTAATTCCCTTGCTGTTGAACGAGTACACCCGGAATTCCATTGTGACCTTGGTCGAATCGTCTTCCGTCGTGTCATTGTTCACGATCATGCCTTCCACCGTCATATTGGCCTTTTGCAGCAATTCCGTAATCGTGCTCACATGTACCGGACGGTCACCCGCCTCGATGATAATCTTTAAGCTGCCGGACTTTTTGATAAAGAGAAACCTCGATTCCAATTTATTCAGCACCAGCGTGCTGACCAGAACGATCGCTGTCGTGATGATTGCAGGCCAGTAAAAACCGGAGCCCACGCTTAAACCGATAGCCGCTGCCACCCATAAAGTGGCGGCCGTGGTCAGACCTGAAATGATATGATTGGAACGCCGCAATATGGCTCCGGCACCAAGAAAACCGATACCGCTTACAACTTGTGCTGCCAGCCGGGCAGGATCAAACCTCGCATTGGGATGATTGATTAGTGCAGAGTCAAACCCGTAGATGGAAGTCAGCATAATCAGCGTCGATCCGACGGCCACCAAGAGATGGGTTTTTAACCCGGCCTGCTTATTCCGGCGTTCCCGCTCCCAACCGATCAAACCGCCGAGCAATGCAGCGAACAGCAGCCGCATCAGCATGGTCTCCGTATCCAGTTGAAACACATCCATTCCTAATCTCCACCCATCTTCATCTTGTAAGGCGGCTCTTCGTTATGCCATATGTTCATCCTGCCAGCGCCATAACTCTTTGCTGGAGGTGGATATGCCGATTACACCGCTCTTTAGAGCCGTATCAAAATCCTCCAAATCGATCATGAGCCCCCCTGCAATGACGGGCACGTCCACCTCTGCGCGGATACGTTCCATAATCCGCTGGCACACCATGCCCGGGAGCACTTCAATGGCATCGGGATTGGAGGCCTTAATCATTTTGATCCCGTTGTCCAGGGAGACGGAGTCAAATACGAACAGACGTTGAACCGTTAACAAGCCCAACTTCTTCGCTTCCACAATCGCCGTGTTTTTTGTCGTGACAATCCCGTCGATGCCAACCTTCTCAGCCAAGTACTTAACTCCCGTCTTATCTTTGCCGATCCCTTCAATCAGATCAAAATGCACAAACGAAAGCTTGCCCGCCTCGCGAATCTCCTCGACGATCGATTCAATGATAAAAATATCGGTCTTGAGAATAAATACGATGTTCGATTCGGTCGCTAACACGGCAGGAAGTTCATCCGCATTCATTAATGAAGTAATAATGGGTTTACGCTTCAAGCAATACGAAATTCGTTGTGCACCTTCAACACTGGTTTTCATGTTTTCACCTCGTTGCCGCCGCAACCTCTCCAATTCTCCCGTTGCCCCGGCATATTTTTGTAGATACTCGTCATTGTGCTTCGTTTGCCTGCTGCAAGGCAGTACCGCTGAGATAAATATCGTGAACCGAATTCAGCACATAGGTGGGCTTCACGCTGCTGTCCATCAGATCCTCCTTGGTCGAAACCCCGGTCAGCACCAAAGCCGTGCTCATTCCCGCCTGATTGCCCATCTTGATATCCGTCTCCAGCCGATCCCCCGACATCAGGCAATCTTCGGCCTTCACTCCCAAAATATCAAGAGCCGTCAATGCCGTCAAGACGGAGGGTTTGCCCATGACCGTCGTAATGGTAATGCCGGCAGTGCCTTCGATGGCACCAATCATGCCGCCGGCATCCGGCACATCACCGCCAGGCATCGGACATGTTCGATCCGGGTGGGTAGCAATAACCTCGGCGCCCCCCTTGATCGCCTGATATGCAAAATCCAGATGACGATAGTGAAAATCCCGATCCCACGATACGACCACGACGTCGGTTTCCTCCGGAGATGAGGCGAATCGTATCCCATTGTCCAGCAGCTCATTCTTCAATATATCCTCGCCAATAACGTATACTTTTGCATCCGGATGATGCTTCTGAAGATAATGAATCGTAACAAGCGCGGGATTCAGAATATGATTCATTTCAACCTGAATGCCAAGCTTCGCTAATTTCTTCAAATAATTCTCCCTAGAGTCTATCGTTTTGTTGGTCAAAAACAACAGCCTCTTATCCAGTCCCTGCAAGTAATGAATGGTCTCCACGGCACCGTCGATGGCCTCGGCCCCAAGGTAAATCGTACCGTCCAAATCAAAAATATACCCTGCAAAATGATCCATACTTCGTTCTCCTCTGCATGTTCAATCTGTAAATTTGCCTACAAACGTCACGGACATATGTCCGGTCAGATCGCTATGTTATATCTCCAGCCCCTGTCCGTAAGGTATACATATGACAGCGCCATGTCCTTTAGTCCCTGACCGGCGGTTCCTTGCGGATACAAAAAAATGAGAAGCACTTTGCATGGAAGAAACCTTCATTCATGACAAATGAAAGATTCTCGTTATGCAAAGGGCTTCTCATCATCTCTGCCCGCTCTATAACTTTATATGGTTATACTACATCCACATTTTACATTTGACAAGATCATCATGATGATAAACCTTATCGGTTCATCGCCGACACGGCCGACGGATGCCCGGCTTCTTCTTCGGAGACCGCATCATTGGCGTGTTCCCGATCCGTCGGAGCTGCAGCCAACTCTATTCTGCTGCCTTCCGCCACTCCCCATGCCGCTTGCAATTGGTCCTGCAGTAGCTCCCATTGTCTGTCGACCTCCTCATGATCCCACTCTAAGCATTCCCCCATCAAGCTCATGACGGAAGCAATGACCCGCTCGGTTTTGGGCCGGTCGAATAACATCCAGCCTGTTCTTCTTAACAGAAAATCCACGGCACTCATCGTCATTTCGCATTCGATGGAATACTCGATTTCGGCACGCAGCAATCTAAATCCGATAGCTTCTGTTTTGTCGGATGCAGCCTTGATCCGTTTAAACAGTTCAAGGGTATCGGTACCATACCTGGCCATGAAACTCCTCACGTCATCAGGCCTGATGCCGAGGGTTTCCCCCTGTTTAATAAGCTTCTCCTGAGCTTCCGCATAAGTGAGTCCGTTCAGGTCTCCTCCGCTTATCGGAACCCGATCCGTCGTACAGGGAGGATAGATGGTGCCATCTGCGTCCTGAAGCTGTCTAGCTGCAAGGTTGACGACCTTTTCGGCCATTCTCCGGAATCCGGTCAGCTTTCCGCCCGCAATCGTGATCAACCCGGAATCGGATATAAACAACTCATCTTTTCGCGATATTTCCGAAGGACCTTTTCCTTCCTCGCGAACGAGCGGCCGCAGCCCCGCCCATCCGGATTCGATATCGCTTGGCTTCAGCCCTGCATCCGGAAACGCATGATTGACCGCATCGATGAGATAGCGGCGGTCCTCCTCGGTAATGCCGGGCGTCTCAATCGCCCCTTTATAGAGAGTATCGGTCGTTCCGATATATGTCTTGCCCTCCCGCGGAATGACAAAAATCATTCGGCCGCCCGGCACATCAAAATAAGCGGCCTGTCGTACGGGAAGCTTGGCATGATCCACCACCAGGTGAACGCCCTTTGTTAAGAGCAGCTGCTTGCCCTTGAGCGAATTATCCTTCAGCCTGACCTGATCCACCCATGGACCGGCGGCGTTTATGATTTTTTTGGCATATACCGCATAGGTCTCCCCGCTCAATAGGTCTTCCACCTGTGCTCCTGCTACTTTTCCTCCTCGATATATAAATTCCTGCACCTTGGCGTAATTCGCGATGTGCGCTCCCTTAGCCCTTGCAGATTTTACCACTTCGACCGTCAAACGCGCATCATCGGTGCGGTATTCGTAATAATAACCGGAACCTTTCAATCCCTCCTTCCGAAAGAGCGGTTCAAGGGCCAGGGTGCTCTCCCTTCGAAACATCTTCCGCCGTTCGCTGCGCTTGACACCCGCCAGCCAATCATACAGATACAATCCGACGGAACTGGCAAAATAACCATAGGTGCCTTTTTTATAAATAGGGAGCAGCATGGGGATTGGCTCCACCAGGTGCGGAGCGCTGCGGTGAAGCAGTGCCCGTTCGGAGCCCACCTCCCGTACCAGGCCGATTTCCCCTTGCTTCAAATACCGGAGTCCCCCGTGAATCAGCTTCGTTGATCTGCCGCTCGTTCCCGAAGCAAAATCATTCATCTCCACCAAGCCGACGCTCATCCCTCTGCAGCTGGCGTCCCAAGCAATGCCCGCCCCCGTGATACCGCCGCCAATCACCAGTACATCCAGCTTATTTGCCGACATGTCCTGTAAATAACGGGTCCGCATCTTGGCGGATAAGCTTGTGCCCACCTGACATTCTCCTCTCTCAACATATAATAAGAAAAACATCTATCGACGTATCTTCACAGAAGACAGACCGCATTTAGTGGACGTTTTTCTTGCGATTATCGAATGGGTTCAGCTTCGCTGAAAACTTTTACATTCAATAATCTAAAAAAAAGAACCGCATCTGCTCGGAATGCATACCAAATACGGTATGCATGTAAGCAAAAGGGTTCTCCGTCGTCTCCGCCGCTTTATGCAATCAATATGATTACTCATTATATGTCGCTTTTATATTTATGTCTATATGGAACCTAATAGAACCGCAAAACCCTCAGGATCACTTTTTCCGTAAAGCCGATGGAGCCATCCGCTTATATTTCTTGAAGGTCCGGCTGAAATAATAAATATCGTTGAATCCTGTAGCAGCGGCGATTTCCGATACCGTAAGCGGGCTTTCGCGGAGCAGGTAATCCGCCCGGTTGAGCCTGGTTTCATTCACGTACTCCGTTACGGTCCTGCCGCTGATTTCCTTGAACAATCTGCTGAAATGAAACCGGCTGAGACCTGCCATGCCGGATAACTGCTCCACCGACAGATCCTCACGGTAATGCTCCTCGATATACTTGAATATCGGTGCAAACCGCTCGACGTTCTTCATCCGCTCGACGTATTCATCCTGCGTCAGAACCGTCGCGACATAACCTCGCAGCAGAAGCGTAAGCAGCCGGTACAGCTCCGATTTGATGGCCAGCTCATAGCCGAACTCCTGCTGTTCCAGCTCCTTGATAATGGATAGCATGGGCGCCAGCGCATCATCCCCGCTGATTCGGTTCTCGAAGATCAGCCGGCTCTGGGTGATCGGCGTGATGAATTTCATCTCGGGCGCATCCAGGGAATGGCTCTGCAGCAGCGAGAAATCTGCGATTAACGCATAATAAAACAAATGGTCCGACTGGCTGAGGCCATAATGCAGTTCATTCCGGTTAATGACGATCATATCGCCTTCCTTGGCGGTAAAGGTGGTCGAGCCGCATTCCAGCGTCGCTTCCCCCGAAACAAAATATAATATTTCAAGATGCTCATGCCAGTGATGATTAAATAATACCTGTCCCCGGCCATCAAACTCGCAACGATGAACCTTGATCGGAAACTGAGGATCCGGCATCGTCATCGGTTCTCGCAGTGTTTTGTCCAATGCTCTGATCTCCTTCCAGTAAGACAGCACAATTGTACAAACAAACAGCACGGTTTATCATGGTGTCTTCCTCTAAAAGCATTATAATACGAAAGTGTAATGCAGTAAATTCAGAGGAGTGAACTCATGAAATCTATTAATGTTGGCGTCATTGGCACTGGATCAATCTCTGCTATGCATTTGCAATCCTATCAAAAACATGCGAACGCGAACTTGCTCGCCGTGTGCGATTTAAACGAAGAAAGAGCACAGCGCGCAGCTGAAAAATACGGCGCTACCAAAGTCTACACGGACTATAAAGAACTTCTGGCCGATCCGGAAATCGATGCGGTAAGCATCTGTACCTGGAACAATACGCATGCCGAAATCAGCATTGCGGCACTGAATGCCGGCAAACACGTTCTGGTTGAGAAACCGCTTTGCCGCACCGTTGAGGAAGCGCTTCAAGTACAGGAGGCCGTGAAATCCTCCGGCAAGATGCTCCAGGTCGGTTTCGTAAGACGCTATGACCCTAACGCTCAAATGCTCCGCGAGTTTGCAGACAAGGGTGAATTCGGGGAGATCTACTTCGCGAAGGCTTCCTCCATTCGCCGCCTTGGCAATCCGGGCGGCTGGTTCTCCGACATCGAACGTTCCGGCGGCGGACCGCTCATCGATATCGGCGTGCATGTCATCGACCTGTGCTGGTACATGATGGGCCGTCCGAAGCCGGTTGCCGTCAGTGCCAATACATACCGGAAGCTGGGCAACCGCTCCAACGTGCGCAACCTGTCCTTCTATAAAGCAGCGGATTATGATGCCGAGAAGAACACGGTCGAGGATATGGCGAACGCGATGATCCGTTTTGAGAACGGCGCTTCGTTGCTGGTGGACGTGAGCTTCACGCTGCACTCGAAGGAAAATCTGCAATCCGTTAAATTGTATGGAGACAAGGGCGGATTCGAGATTGATCCTGAGGTATCCATCGTGACCGAGAAACACGATACCATTATCAACATCCAGCCGCAAACGGACAGCAAGGGATTCGATTTCGATGCCGCTTTCCAAAGCGAAGTCAATCATTTCATTTCCTGTATCGAGAACGGCACGACACCGCTCAGCCCGGTTGAAGACGGCGTTGAGATCATGAAAATTCTGTGCGGCATCTATGAATCCGCTGAGAAAGGGGCTGAAGTTCTCCTATGAAACTCGGAGTAAGCTCGTACAGCCTGTACCAAGCCATTAACAAAGGCGAAATGACCATTACCGACGTCATCGATTACGTTGCGGAGATCGGCGGAGAGCATATCGAGATCGTTCCGATCGGCTTTAACCTGAAGGAAACGCCGGAGCTGATTGATACGATCAAATCCCACGCCGCTTCTAAAGGACTTGACATCTCCAACTACGCCATCGGCGCCAATTTTGCGGAATTGGATGACGCTGCTTATGCAGCGGAGATTGAACGAGTCAAAGGCGAAGTGGACATAGCGGCTGCGCTTGGCGCCAAGCTCATGCGCCATGACGTAGGTTCCTCCAAAGACTTGTCCATCACTCATTTCCTGGAGGAGCTTCCGCGGATGGCCAATGCATGCCGTATCATTGCCGATTATGCGGCAGAACGCGGCATTACCACCAGCGTGGAGAACCATGGCTACTTCATTCAGCACAGCGACCGTGTCAAAGCGTTGGTTCAAACCGTGAATCACCCTAACTTCAAAACTACTCTGGATATCGGGAATTTCCTCTGCGCAGACGAGGTATCCACGGTGGCAGTGGCAAACAACATCGGCCTGGCTTCGATGGTTCACTTCAAGGACTTCTACTATCGTCCGGCTCACCGTGCACCCGGATCCGGCTGGTTTAACACCTCCAGCGGCAACTGGCTGCGCGGCGCGATTGTCGGCCAAGGCGATATCGATATGCCGGAAGTCGTTCGCATCGTGAAGGAATCCGGGTATGACGGCTATATCTCGATTGAATTCGAAGGGATGGAAGATTGCCGCACGGGTGCTAAATTCGGTTTGGAATATGTCCGTAAAGCCTGGAACGAAGCTTAAGACAGAAGGCTTATGGATCACATAAGGATGATATAAGGGGGATATTAGGATGTCGAAGCCTATCATGCCTAACAAAATTGGCGTTATCGTTGACAGCTTTCGGGTTGGCGTAAGAGAAGGTCTTGTCAAAGCACGGGAGGTCGGCGCGGACGGCGTTCAGATTTATGCCGTTCACGGCGAAATGGATCCGGCCAACCTCTCCGCTTCCGCGCGAAAAGAATTGAAGGATTATATCGATTCCCTGGGACTTGAAATTTCCGCCCTCGTCGGTGACCTTGGCGGACACGGCTTTCAGGATCCCGCCGAGAATGCGGCCAAAATCGAAAAATCCAAACGGATCATGGAGCTCGGTTTGGAGCTTGGAACCAATATCATTACGACCCATATCGGCATCGTGCCGCAGGATCACAACGGCCGCGTATATGAAACGATGCATAAGGCCTGCGTAGAGCTCAGCACCTTCGCGAACTCGATGAACGCATATTTTGCCATCGAGACGGGGCCGGAGCCTTCGGCTCACTTGAAATCATTCCTGGACGGCCTCGGTTCCAACGGCGTATCCGTTAACTTCGACCCGGCCAACATGGTCATGGTTACGGGTGACGATCCAGTACAGGGCGTATATAACCTGAAGGATTACATCGTCCATACCCACGCGAAGGACGGAATCAAGCTGGCAGACTACATCGACCCTCGTGACGTATACGGCGATTTCGGATATGAAGCACCCGCGCTTGACCATGACAAAATTGCCGATATGGCGGAGTCCGGCGAGAAGTTCCGTGAGGTTCCGCTTGGCGAAGGCGGCGTTAACTGGAATGCTTACCTGCAGGCCCTTAAGGATATCGGCTATACCGGGTATTTGACAATCGAACGCGAAGTGAAGGCTAACCCGGAAGCGGACATCAAGCTTGCCGTTGACTTCTTGAAGACGTTCAGAGCATAAACCGACGCAAGCTTTGAGACCGTGCCAAGCAAACCGCAGCGTTCGCTTGGCACGGTCTCGATAAACCCAAACAACAGGCCGATCAGGAAATTTCCTGATCGGCCTGTTCATTGTCTTTACCATGATGTGTTGGAACTTGAAACTTGTGTACCTTAAGATACCGCCTGTTTCCCCGTCACGTTCTCCAAAGCCCCGTTCGCTCTTGCGGAACGGATCTCGGCTTCGATAATTTCCAGCGACCCGGCCGCGCTGTCTGGCGTGCATACCGCTACCGGCTTCCCTTGCGCAACATGCTCGATGAAATACTGAAGCTCGCGGTAGTAGCCGGAATCTCCGGACAGTTCGGCTGAAAAGCCCGGTGCGTCTTCAGGATACACCTTCAATTCATTATTCTCGAACACCAGGGTAGCCGCCTCGAAATTTACCCGGTATCCCATATAGAAGCCATGTTCGCCGTGCAGCGTCCAATCCGCATGGGCGTTAATCACTTTCCCGTCAGGGTATGTGTAATGGGTAGATACGATATCGTACGAGCTTCCCTCAATGATCGTTTTGGCGAATGTGGACACCCGCTCCGGTTTGCCCATCAGCCAGTGGATCATGTCCGCGTCATGCACATGCATGTCCGTGATGCAGCCTCCGCTCTTCTCCCCTTCCAGGAACCAGCCCTTAGGCGGCTCCGATCCCCGGAAGAATTCGCCTGCAACGATGCTGCCGTAGCGGCCGTCCTCCACGCAATCTTTCAAATATTCATAAGCCGGCCAGAAACGCAGGCATTGTCCGATCATTAGCGTTTTGCCCGTGCGTTCCGCTGTTTTCACCATGCGCCAGGCTCCTTCCGAGCTGCCCGCAACAGGTTTTTCGCACAGGACGTGAATGCCGCGCTCCAGCAGCATGCAGGACATATCCGCATGCAAATACGTCGGCAGGCATACATCCACGATATCCAGCTCTTCATGCTCGAGCATTTTGTCCACGTGGTCGTAAAGACGATAGGGCTCCAGGTCGTAGACATCGCGCTCGGTCGCCATATTCCCGTTGGCTTTGCTGTCTTTAAGCTCATCGATGCGCAGATCGCAAATCGCCACCAGCTCGATGTCCGCACCTTCTTGAGCCAAACGAAGATAATTGTCGAAATGCATGCGGCCCATGAAACCAAAACCCAATATTCCGATTTTAAGCATTCTTATTCCCTCCGTATTCCTTATGATTATGATTGTCCTTGATGCTGCCGCGCGTCCGGCTTGCGCAAAGACGGCGTCCGTCCGAGAATCGCATCCATCGCATTGGATGTGTTAAATATGATCTGCTCCGAGTAATGGGTGTAGGCCGGGATCATCTCTGCCGTGACATAGTTGTCGTAGCCGATCAGGCGCAGAGCTTCCACCACTGCAGGATAATTGACGTCTCCTGCCAGCAGGTCGACAAAGCCGTGCAATCCGCCTGCCTGCCTGCGGTAATCCTTGAAATGGACTTTCTTGATCCGCTCGCCCAAAATTCGAATCCAATGCTCCGGATAACCGTTGTGCACGACGTTGCCTACATCAAAATAAGAGCCGACATAGTCGGAACCGATCTCATCAATGAAGGTTCGCAATTCCAGCGGGGACAAGAGGAATTTGTTCCAGACATTCTCGAGCGCAATCGCAACGCCGGCGCTTTCCGCGTACGGAACCAGCTTGCGAATGGATTCTTGTGCCCGCTCGTAGGCATATTCGTAGTCGATGACTGCGGAACCGGGAACAAAATCGACGCCGACCGCCCCTGGTATCACAAGAATGGCGTCCACTCCGAATGCAGCCGCGAGCTCCAGCTGCTTCTTGCAAACGTCCATAGCCTTTTCACGGATAGCCGGGTCGTCGCTGGTCATCGGATAATCCCAATACAAGCCGGTCGCCAATCCTGCAATCTCGAGGTCCGCGTCCTTCAGCTGTGCCGCTATGTTCTGCACTTCCTTATCGCCTGCCTGGAGCCCGAGCTCCCCCGTTTGGTTCAGCGACAGTTCGATTCCGTCAAAGCCCGCTTCTTTTGCCAATCGGATACAGTCGGAGATGGAAGCCTCTCCCGGGAACGACCAGATATTAATCCCTTTTTTCATCGCAAATCCCTCCTAAAATTTATGGGTTGATGATGTTGCAAATGTTTTCTGAAACGCATCATTTGACTTTTTCCGTCAAGTTGTAAATAAACCAATTGGATGTAATAATACTTATATAATAAATAAACATTCCAAAAAATGATTTAGAAAGAAAAGTGATTATTTGGACAATTCCGTTCTATTCTCTTACTAACATTTGGGAGTGAATCTACGATGGCCGATATGGACCCCGATTATCCGGTAAAACGCGAAGCGCCTTTTTGCGAATGGTCGCCCAGCATTCATTATGCACAGTTTCAACGCATGGCGACGGGAGCTCTCCCGCAGCGCAGGTTATATGATTTCGAGCTGCTCTATGTATGCCATGGGGAAGCCGTTACCACGATGTACGGGAACCGGCATGTCGTTGAAGCAGGCCAGCTGATCTTCCTGCCGTCCGGCGTTTACCACCAGAATGAGGTGGTTTCCCATCCCGACGCGCGTTTTCTGGGCATCCATTTTGATTTTTTCGATGAGCTGGACATCCAGACGGAAGCCGATATGATCGTGAACGAAGCCGTGGTGGATGCGGATAAGTTCGCGCATGAAGCCGTATCATCCGCCTTCCCTCCCCTTTCTTCACGGATTATCTACACGCCACCCCTGCCATGCGTACAGATGATGGAACGCATCGTAGAGGAATTCACCCTGCGTCCCGCCGGCTATGAGCTTGCCTGCAAGGGACTGATGCTGGATGTGCTGGTTCAGCTGTTTCGGACGCACCCCTCCCGGGCATTGACGGAAACGTCGCCGCACGAGGCCAAGCTGATCGAGCTGATGGCTCAAATCGAAAAAGCTCCAGCCAAAGACTGGAGCAACAAAGTCATCGCGGAGCATTTGATGTTAAGCGCGGATCATACCGCCAAATTGTTTAAGCGCCTTGCCGGGATGCCGCCGAGCGAATTCGTGCAATCCGTTCGCCACCGGGAAGCGCGCCGGCTGCTCCGGGAATCCGACATCTCGATCGAGATGGTTGGCGAAGGCGTCGGATACCCGGACATTCATTATTTCAGCCGGATCTTCCGGAGGCTGGAGGGGATTACCGCTACCGATTACCGGAAGCTGTCAAGAATTCTGTAAGGCATGAAGATCTTCGGCACGTACATGCGTTTGAAGCCAGCGTTCCATTCGTTCGAGCGCTTCGCAGAGTCGAGCGGATGAAGCGGCATACGAGCAGCGGATAAAGCCTTCGCCCCCGGCACCGAATACATGGCCCGGCACAACGGCTACTTTGGCCTCCCGAAGCAATCGCTCCGCGCACTGCTGCGAGCCGAGGCCGGTTCCGGTTATGCTGGGGAATGCATAGAAGGCTCCCTGAGGATCGCGGCAGCTCAGGCCGATATCGCTCAGTCCCTGCACAAACATTTGTCGGCGCTCATCGTAAGCCTGCCTCATCACATCCCGATCCCCGAGCCCGTTCCTTAAACATTCGATGGCCGCAATCTGTCCCATGATGGGCGCGCAGAGCGCGGTATACTGATGGATCTTGACCATAGCGCTCACCAGCCCGGCATCGCCGCAGAGGTAGCCGACCCGCCAGCCCGTCATGGCAAAGGCTTTGGAGAATCCGCCGATGATGACGGTCCGCTCCCGCATCCCCGGCAGGGAAGCAACGCTCGTATGCGTACCGCTATAAGTAAGCTCGGCATACATTTCGTCTGAAATCACCACCAAATTGTGCTCGACCGCAAGGCGCGCGATCGGAAGCCAATCCTCATGGGTCATGACGGCTCCTGTCGGATTGCTCGGAAAGTTAACAACGATCGCTTTCGTCCGGGGCGTAATCGCCTGCTGCAGTGCATCCGCCGTCAATTTGAAGTCATGCTCCGCGGATAGCTCCAACTCGACGACGGTGCCGCCGTTCAATTGCACTAGAGGAGCATAGGCGACATATCCCGGTACGGGAATGATAATTTCATCGCCCGGCGAGATGAGCGCCCGCAGCGCAAGATCAATCGCTTCGCTGCCGCCGACCGTAACCAGGACCTCCCTCGACGGCTCGTATTGCAGCTGGAAGCCGGCATGCAGATAGTCTGCAATTCCTTCCCTCAACTCCATCAGCCCTTCATTCGGCGTGTACATCGTGCGCCCATGCTCCAGCGCCCGTTTGCATGCGTCGATCGCACACTGGGGCGTCACGAAATCCGGTTCGCCCACGCCGAGCGAAATGACCTCGTCATCCGCTTCCGCAGCATTAAAAAATTGCCGGATGCCGGATGGCGGCATGACTTGCACCGTCGATGTTAGAAAGCTGCTCGTTGTCTTCATATCCTTCTACTCCTTGCCTTCGCTTTTTCGTTCCGATAATGAGGTTTCAATCAAGGCATCCAAAAGTCCGCTGAACGAATATCCCGCCGCTTCCGCGCTTCTTGGCAGCAGACTGGTCTTCGTTAAACCCGGAAGCGTGTTGACCTCCAAAATATAAGGAATCTTTCCCTTCAGGATGATATCGATCCGGGCATATACACTGCACTTCATCGCCTTATAGCATTGAAGCGCGGCTGTGCGCACCTGCTCCTGAAGTTCTGTGGGAAGCTCGATCACCTGCTCATCCGCTTCGCCTTCTTCGTATTTGGATGCATAATCGAAGAATTCGGAGTTCGGCTTGATCGACACAATCGGAAGCATATCGCCGTTCAGGACCGGGCAGGTGATTTCCTCTCCCTCGATCCATTGCTCGATCATGACGAAGCGGTCCCACCGCAGCGCCTCTTCGACGGCGGATGCTAGGCCAGCCGAGTCGCGCACGATCCGGGTACCGATGCTGGACCCGCCCGCATTCGGCTTCACCACAACGGGAAAACCGAGCCCCTCCACGTCGGCGGCCGCCAGCTCTTCCATGCAGCTGACCATGATCCAGTCAGCCGTATGCAATCCTTCGTAACGCAGCAGCTTCTTGCTCAAATCTTTATCCATGCAGAGACTGCTGGCCAGAACGCCGCTGCCGGTATACGGAATCCCCAGCGTATCGAGGGTGCCCTGCACCGTGCCGTCTTCCCCGAACGCGCCGTGCAGGGCGAGCAGCGCAATATCGATGCCTTCGGTTTTGCTGATCAGCTCGCGTTTATCGTGAATCTCGATCGGATAGACCTCGTAGCGGCTTTTATCCAAATGAGCGATCATCTCTTTGCCGGTCATGAGCGAAACTTCCCTCTCGGATGATACGCCTCCCATGATGACGCCAACCTTCATGATGTAGACCTCCTAAAACTGTGGTGGAAAAATATGAATTTCTAAAGCTCCAACGAGTTAAACATGCTCCGTAAGCTAAATCTCTTTTGTATGCTAATCATCACTCCGCATGCGGATTATTCTTCCGATCTTTCGTTGCCCTCAGATTTCTACTGATTTGAATATTCATAAGTTGAAATCCGACGGCAAAGGTGAACGCTCCGCTTCTCCACAATAATTCCGCCTTCTCCGTTGCAGACCGATCACACCAACTTCCTTGCCGTCTCGCCGATGATCCGAATCCCCTTCTCGATGTTCTCGTCGGAGACGCGTGAGAATCCAAGACGCATGGTGTGCTGGCCGCCGCCATCGGTATAGAAAATATCGCCCGGCGTGAATACCACGCCCTGGGCGGAACATGCCTCCAGCAGCTCGCGGGTTCGGAATTCGGGACCGAATTCAACGAACAGGTGTAGCCCGCCGTCGCCGGACAGCCGCTCCATCGGAATCCACTCCTCGCAGCAGCGGATCGCAAGCTCGTATTTTCGCTTGTACTCGGCCTTCGCTCTCTTTAAATACTTCTCGAAGTTGCCATTGTACAAATATTGAAAGAGCAGGGACTGATCCAGCGTCGACGTATGAATGCTGCGGGCCCGCTTCACGCTTTCCAGATAATGAATCAGGGTCTTGTCGGCCAGCACCCATCCGACTCGCAAGCCGGGAAACAGAATCTTGGAGAAGCTGCCCAAGTAAATCACGCTGTTGTTCTCTCCCCCTGCACATGCAACGAGAGGCGCGATGTGAGAGCCCGAATAACGCAGCTCCTCGTTGAAGCCGTCTTCGATCACGGGAATCTCGTGCTCGTTCAGCAGCCGCAGCGCTTCCAGCCGCTTCTGGTGGGACATCACGATTCCGGTAGGATTATGATAGGAAGGCACAAGGTACGCCATGTCGTACGACCGCTCCGACAGCTCGCGTGAGAGCCCTGTCAGGCTGATGCCGTCTTGCTCCATCTCGACGCCGGTAATGGCGTACCCGTGCATTTTAAAATTTTTAATGGCGGTATGATGGGTGGGATTCTCGCATAGAATGCGGCCATGCCCTTGGTTCAAGGCGGATAGCACCAGACTTAAGCCTTCCGTAAAACCGCTGGTGATCAGCATATCTTTGCCCTGAATATTCACGCCTTTGTTCTCCATGTAACGGAGAAGGTAATCAATAAGCGGTTTATAGCCTTTGGCGTAACCGTAATTTAGTAGAATATCCCCTTCAAGCGACATCCGGTCCAGGAATGCGCGCTTGACATTGGGCAGGTCGAACAGCTTCTCATCGGGAGCGATGCTTGTAAACGATATGGAGCCCTTCTCAGCACGGATCCCGTGCTTCATCAGATCATTCGCTTCCGCAAGCCTGGCATACTCGTTCAGGCGAGGACCCCAGTCCAGCCGTTTACCTTCAGGCTGTGCGGATGCCCCGCTGATCGAAGGGGAAACAAAGTGTCCTTGCCCTTTAACCGCGTAGATATAGCCTTCATCCTCCAAATCGGAGTATGCGCTCAGCACCGTATTGCGGCCCACTCGAAACAGCGCGCTTAGCTCACGCGTGGAGGGAAGCTTCTGATCGGCTTGCAGCGCCCCGGTTGTCATCAAGCGCTTCATGTAATCCTTGACTTGAATATACGCCGGGCGGTCATTCGCCAACTTGAAATCCAAATACATCGTTCATTTCCCCCTTGCTCTTATGATGGCATAATTTCGGCGGCACCACTAGAACCACAGCAGGCCTCTTTCGCCTCGGGCGTGGTTTGCCGATATCGTTTGCCGCATCCTGGCCATCTCATCTCTAGGATTGGACTGCCCTTTGCGCCAATATACCTTGATGACATGCACGTTCTCTTTATCATGGAACCATACGGGATCATGCACAAGCAAGAATGAAACCTTCTTGGTACCCGTCAGGCGAAAAAACAGATCGAAAAATCAAAAACTGCCCCACCTTCTCAAAGGAAGATGGGGCAGTATAACGCTGGATTCGTTAGGCCTAAATGGCCCTGATTCGTCAAAATAAGCCGTATGCCCGGCCCGCTTACTTCACAGCCAAGCTTTCCCTGATCTTATCATTGATCCACTGCCGCTTCGACAGCAGCCATTCCGGATCCCTCGGGTACGTTTTGAAGGTGATCGGCTCTTCAAGCCCTTCTTCCAGCGCCTGCAGAACTGCCTCCCTGCCGATCTGCGTCTCCAGCAGTTGAAGCGCTCTCAAATCCTGAAGCGCTTCCTGGAATACCTTCAGCCGAATGGATTCGATCGGCCCTTCTTCGCCGGGATATACCACAAAAGCATCTCCGGAAGGAAAACCGCAATCCGCATCCGTCACCTTGAACGGATCAATGGCGCGTTTCGAGTATTGCGAATTCCAAAAATTATATCCCCAATGGAGAAATCCCTCGATGTTAAACTTATACAGCTGAATCCCGATGATCCGGTTCCTCGCCGAAGGCAGGTTGAAGAATCGGTTGGACACTTCCTTGTACTGGGAGCAGCAATAATAGGTCCACAGCGGCGTTACCTGCTGATCCAGGAAAGGCTCGATGTGGTTATTGCCCGGAATCGGACGCTTCACCAACCCCTGCTCATAGAACGAAATATCGGAAAGCGCGTCGATGATCGGGTAATCCGGCAGCAGCTCGTTCATCAACCGGCTTGCATGGCCGTAAGCCTCCAAATGGGACTCTGACGGCTCATCGGATACATGGAAATAACAGCGCTGCTCAAGCCCCCGGCTTTCGATCCAGCCGGTCAGGGCAGGGATGAATTGCCGGATGAAGGCATGATACGCTTCTCCCGTCGCGTCCGTCTCCCATCCGAACAGCTTCTCCGGCTGTCCGTTCACGTTAGCCATAATCTTCGGCGCATGGCGGGCTCCCCACTGCGTGAAGAGATGGGAGAATTCCAGGTACTGAATCCCATTGGAATCGCACAGGTCTGCCCAGCGGTCGAGTTTGTCAAACCCGAACGAATATGTTCCATCTTCGTTCACATCGACATCGACCAACTGTACCGTCGGCCGCTCCCCGCCCACTTCCGTATCCAGCGGAGGCGTAAACACCGGGGTCAGGATCATATTGATCCCATGCTGAGCTGCGGTCTGCATAAATTGATCGATCAAGGTCCAGTGCCGTTCGCTAAAAATCCCCACTTCATAGTAGTTCGCCAGGCAATCGGCATGGAACCATTCCGTATGAATCAGCGTCTGTGCAGGCAAAGCTGCCGGAATCAATTCCAGTGTAAATACCTCTTCCCCAAGCGTATCTCCCGATTCCGCTTCAAAGCGGATCCGGATTTCATACGTACCGCCCTTGATCTCACCATCAGGCCGTACCGTGATCCATAGGCTTCTCCACTGGTTCGGGTAACCGTTTACAACAGATTCTGATGTTAGAGGCAGCAACGGATCCGGATACAACCCGGGCGTGGCTCTTAAGACAAACTCATCATGGTCATGATATGTAGGCAGCTCCGACGGAACTAGACCTACGGCACGAACGGTAATTCGTTCGCTTAACTCAGATTGCAGAATGACCCGGATGTTTTTTAACAAACGATTGGAACGGTAGGCAACTTGAAACGAGAATGTCTCATTGTTAAACGCTGCTCCTGTGTCGTAGGCGGCTTGGGACATTTCTTCATCGGCGAATACTTTGGACAAAGAGCTCAACAGCCGGGTTTCAAACGTTACGGAATGACTCATGCTGGTTGCATCCTCTCTACAATGGAATGAGGTACTTTCACGTACATCTTACACTAATCTGGATGGAACGGAAGGTAAATTTTGCGTTTTCGAAAAAAAGGAGCCGCCGCTCTTTTGCGATGGCCGCCTTATTACTGCCAATCCTTAGGGGAGGCTGCAAATCTGCAGTCCTCCCTTCAATCCCTCGAGCTCCGGTAAACTTCAATGCCGGACAGGCGCGGGCACCATCTCGATTCCAAAATGGTCAGGCGAATATATTGAGCGCGTACGGCGGGAAAGCGGCAGATGCGTTTGCGCCCGATTACCGTCCCGGATTGGATCGTGTGCCAGTTCCCGTTTTCCATATATTCAAGCTCGAAGCGCTCGATCCGCTGCCCGTACCGGTATTCGGCCAATACGATATGATCGAAATCGATCGCCCGCCCGAGGTCCAGCTCAATCACGGCGTATTCCGTGCCCTCCTCAGGGCTCCAATACGTATCCTTGTTACCGTCGACCATATTTCGAGCATCCGATCCGGCTTTCGTTTCGGAAGCCGTAATATCCGCTCCGGCTGCCAAATCGGTATTAAACGTTGTTCGGATGGCGTCCCCGAGTTCCTGCAGACGCCGCAGATCGTTCTCATGAACGAGTCCGCGGGTATCCGGCGGAATATTGAGCAGAAAGGTGGCATTGCCGCCAACCGAGCCGTAATAAATATGCCGCAATTCTTCCAGCGATCGAACCTTATCGTCTTCGGACGCATGGTAGAACCAGCCGGGACGGATCGAGGTATTCACTTCGGCCGGATACCATACCAGCTCCTTCTCGCCTTGAATGACGCTCCGGCTGCCGAGATCCTCTTCGCTGGATTCATAGCGGCGCGCAAACTCCCGGTCATCGGTTTGCTGCGACTTTTCCTGGATCGCTTCATTTTGGCGCAGCGACGCCGGAACGACGCTCCACTCCGACTCCCTGCAATGCCCCGCTTCATTTCCGCACCAGCGAATATCCGGTCCGCATACCGAGATGGCGGCATTCGGCTGCAGTTCCCGAATCAGGGCGTAATACGCATCCCAATCGTATTCCTGGCGCTTGCCGTTCGGTCCTTCGCCGCAGGCTCCGTCAAACCAGACGCTGAATATCTCGCCGTAGCCGGTCAGGAGCTCTCTTAGCTGATTCAGGAAAAATTGATTGTACCGCGGCGAATCCCCATAGGACGGTTCATGCCGGTCCCAGGGGGACAAGTAGATGCCGAACTTGATCCCCCCTCTCCTGCAGGCATCGGCAACCTCCTTCACCACATCCCCATGGCCGTTTCGCCATGGACTGCTCTTCACGGAATGCTCCGTATACTGGCTCGGCCATAAACAGAATCCGTCATGATGCTTGCAGGTCAGGATCAAGCCGCGCATCCCGGCGCTGACACAAGCGCTGACCCATTGATCCGCATCCAGCTGCGCCGGATTGAACAGCGCCGGGTCTTCCTTTCCCGTGCCCCATTCCATATCCGTGAACGTATTGATGGTAAAATGAAAGAAGGCGTAGAACTCCATCTCCTGTACGGCTAATTGACGTTCCGAGGGCTCGATGTTGGCAGCGTATTCAATGAAATTGTGCAAGCGATAAACCTCCCATACCTCATCCTTGATTGTCTAATGCTTTCTGATGAATCTCCAGATACTTATCCAGCTGAAGCCCCTTAAATCCGCTGACATAGGCATCCCAATCCTTCTCGATGTCTTTGCTGCCGGTTACGAACTGGGCCAGGTTCGATTTCACGTAATCCTGAATCGTCTTCTGAATCTGCGCGATAAAGGTTGCGTCTTTCGGATCGATGAACACATCGGTCGGGTACACTAGCTCCGGTTTGGCAAAAGGCTCATATTTCTTGGCAGCCAGCCATAAACGATACTCGTAGGCTCCGTTGCCGAGCGGATCTTCAGGAGCAACAAAGGATTCGCGGAGGGAATTCACCATCAGCATCGTGCCGAGCTGCCACCAGGTTACGTCAAGGGATCCCTCGGGCACGTCCCGCTTCAACGCTTCGTATGCGGCCGACTCGCCGTTGTAATCAAGCGCACCGGACTCCGCCTTTCGCCATCCGTCTCCCTCGAACCCCCAGGAAGTCATGACGGTGCCTTCTTCGGAGAACAAGTAATCCGCCAGCTTGATCGCTGCGATCCGCTGCTCCTCCGTCGCTTTGTTCGTAATGACAAACGATCCGTCCCCTGCTCCGACGCTATATCCTGCCAGCTGCACGCCATTCGGTCCTTTCAGCGGGGGAACGACATCGTATTCCTTATGGCGGGGCTTGGCGTCGGTCGGCTCCAGCACGCTGCTGATCAGCGCATAACCGACGGTGCCGACCACATTCTCCTCTTTGTTGCCAAGCTGCTTGACGGCATCGCCGTTTTGCGTAAAGGCTCCTTTATCGATCAGTCCTTCGCTATAAAGCTTACGCAGATATTTCAGCCCTTCCCTCCATTCGGGCTCAGCCGCGGACAAAATCACCTTGCCATCCTTCACGCTTAGATAAGTCGTGCCATTGTTGTATATAAAAGCATTCATCAAAAAGGCGTCAACTCCTCCTCCCCATACATCGAGGGAAGTGGTCATCGGAATTTCGTCAGCCTTTCCGTTGCCGTTCGGGTCCTGCTCCTTAAAGGCTTTCAGCACTTCATAGAACTCGTCGGTGGTCGTTGGCATTTCAAGCCCTAACTTCTCGAGCCAGGTCGTATTGATCCACATCCGCTGGCCATACGTGCAGTGCAGGCACTCGTTCACCTTCGGAAGCGCGTATATATTGCCGTCCGGGGCCGTCATGGCGGATTTCAAATAGGAAACTTCCTCCAATGCCTTCTTGATGTTCGGCGCGTGCTGGTCGATTAAATCGTTCAAAGGGATAAAGGCCCCCTGCATTCCGTACTTGATCTGATCCGCCTTGGATATGCCGGCATTCATAATAAGCGCCGGATAATCCCCGCTGGCCAGCATCAGCAGTTTCTTGTCGTTGAATACCGCGTCGGGCGTCGTATTCCATTTGAACGTAATCCCCAGCTTCTCTTCGATATGCTTGGAGAATGGATTGACATCGAGGCTCTCGATGCCGGCGGACTGAGGAGCGAATACCGATAGTTCAACGGGTGCCCCCGACTCCGGAGGGCTTGCCGGATTTCCAGTTCCTGTTTCGCTCGATTTGCCGCAAGCGGATAAAACCAGCACTGCCGCGAGAATCAGACTTAATCCTAATCCAGTGAACCTTTTCAAATCAATTCCTCCCTAATATGAAATGCTTGCCCGTACTTCATAAACGAACCGTAATTTTGCATATACCCCCTATGTGTCCGATCATCGGAATTACCCATTCTATACTGTCGGCCTCACCTCCTTCACAATAAGCAGGAATCACCCTTTCAAGGACCCGATCATCACGCCTTTGACAAAATACTTCTGCACGAACGGGTAAATGACCAGCACCGGGGCGCTTGCCACCACGATCAGCGAATACTTCAGCAGATCCTTCAGCCCTTCGCGGACCAGCAGCTCATTCACGTTGGTCACCATCTCGGCGCTGACGGAATTCAGGATCAGAATATCCCTCAGGAAGATTTGCAGCGGAAACAGGCTGCTGTCCTTTAAATAAATCAGGGCATTGAAATAGGAGTTCCAATGGCCGACGGCGTACATCAGCGCGAGCACGGCCAGGATCGGCTTGGATAACGGAAGGACGATTTTCAGAAAAAAGGTAATGTCGCTGCTGCCGTCCATTTCGGCCGCTTCGGCGAGCTCCTCCGGGATCGTGGTTTGAAAAAAGGTTCTGGCGATGATGACCTGAAACACGGCTAACGCACCCGGTATGATCATGGCCCAGCGCGTGTCGAGCATGCCGAGCGACTTCACGAGAAGATAGTTCGGAATGAGCCCGCCGTCAAAAAACATTGTGAACACCAGCAGCATCATGATGATGTTGCGAACGTAAAACGTCTTTCGGGCTAACGGATATGCAAGCATCACCGTGAATGCGACGTTGACAAGCGTGCCGACAACGGCATAGAACAGCGAGTTGCCAAACCCGATCAGAATATTGGAATTCTGGAATACCGCTTTGTAGCCGATCAAGGTCACGTCCACCGGCCACAGCCACACCTTGCCCGACGACACCGCGCCCGGGGAGCTGAAGGATGCGCTTACAATATGCAGCAGCGGAAACAGGATGACGATCAGGACGACGGATAGAAATAAATACACGATACCAAGGAAAATCCGGTCTGCAGCGGACTCCCGTACGGTTGATCTGCTCATGCGATTCCTCCTACCATAGACTTGTGGATGAGACTTTTCTGGATACGTAATTGACGATGACCAAGAGAATGAAATTGATAACGGAATTGAACAGGCCGATGGCGGCGGAGAAGCTGAAGTTCGCACCGAGCAGGCCGACCTTGTACACATAGGTGGAGATGACTTCGGACGTGTTCTGATTCAGCGGGTTTTGCATGAGATAGATTTTCTCGAAGCCCAGGCTCATCAAATTGCCCAGATTCAATATGAGCAAAATGACGATGACCGGAAACAAGCTGGGAATATCGATATTGATGATTTTTTGAAACCGGGTCGCCCCATCCACTCGGGCCGCCTCGTACAAATCGGGATTAACTCCCGCCAAGGCTGCAATATAGATGATGGCGCCGTAACCGGTGAACTGCCATACATCGGACCAGACATAGATCGATTTGAACAGCTCCGGCACGCCGAGAAAATCAACGGTTTCCAGTCCCAGCGCCCGGAACAGGTTGCTCATCAGCCCGGTGTTGGGCGAGAGGTTCACGATCAGAATCGAGACGATGACAACCGTTGAAATAAAGTACGGCGCGTACGTCACCATCTGGACGGTTTTCTTGAATCGGCCGTTCCTGATCTCATTCAGGGCCAGCGCCAACAGAATGGGTGCAGGGAATCCGACCAGCAGGCCGTACAGGGAAATCTCGAGCGTGTTGCGGACATACTGCCAGAAGAACGGCGCGTCGAACAATTGCCGGAAATAATCGAACCCTACCCATGGACTGCCGAAGATCCCCTGTACGACGTTGTATTCCTTGAATGCAATCAGTACGCCGAACATCGGAACGTATTTGAAGAGGATGATGTAGACTAACGGGAAGAACACGAGCAGGTAGAACTGCCAGTGCTTCATCAGCTTCTTCCTCGTTCGGTTCATGGGCTTGTTCGATGGTAGATTCGTTGGTGCCTGTGCATCTGCAGGTACTGAAATTGCGCTGCTCATACGAGCCAATGGGGTCACCCTCCTTCGCTTTGTGTTGGTCCCAAGTTTAGAGCGGACGGTTCCATCCGATCAATATACAAGATTCTCCGAATCAACGTATTTCCGCGAGCAGGGGAAAATTTCAGAGCCGGCAGGCCGTAAAGAGCGATAAACCTTTTTCCGCCGCTAAACCTCTCTCCGTTGACGGCAAAAAAGCCCGCAGGACAGCATCGTCCGCAGGGCTCTATACTTGGTTCGAGTATGCATGGAAGGGACTCCGAAGGACTCGTTAATTCCCGAATTTCTGCTGCTTGATAGCAGCTTGCTCACGATAATCCCCCGGCGACATTCCCATCAGCTTTTTAAACATCCGGCCAAACGAGATGGCGTTGGAATACCCGACTTCGGTGGCGATATCCTGTACGGGCAGCAGGGTTTCTTCCAGCAGTCTCCGAGCATGGGTCATCCGCAGCTCGATCAAATAATCCACGAATTTCTGGCCGGTCTCCTCCCGGAACAGCTTGCTTAGCGTTTTCCAGTTCATGCCGAAGCGTTCGCTTAAATAATTGAGGGACAGGTCCGGGTTGCTCGAGTTCTGCTCCATAAACAAACGCACCTTCTGAATCGTGTCCGCATGATTTCGGCCCTCCATGAGAGCGAGGATGCTGTCGTACAGAGCGGATAAAGCCTCACCGAGTTCCTGTTCCAGCTCCTCCAGCGTATCGGACGACTGAAGCGCGTTCCGTAAAGCAGGCTGCCCCTCCGTAAGCCATAATTCCTGAAATTCCTTCGCCATGCAGGACATTTCGCGTCCCAGCGAGTACATCATGTAATCCGCCAGGTTCACCACGCCGTCCCGGTCCAGCATGTTCTGCTCGATGTTATGGATAAGAGTGCTGTATTTCTCCTGCCAATCCTTGTTGACGAGCCGGAAGGACTGCGCCATCGAGCGGATCAGGTTCAGAAAATCGAATGCATTCCCCCGGTCCTCACCGGATACTTCGGCGTAATGAATGATTCGGTTGTCGCCGAGGATCATTTTGTATTTCAATGCGGCGCGTGCCTGCTCATAGGATTCCGGGATAACCGTATACCGCTCCGCTTTCTCCCCGATGCCAACGGTTATGGTCAGCTTCAGGTGCTCCTCCACCCACTGGCGGGCTTGCTCCAGCAGCGTAGCCACATGCCGATTCGGATCCTGATCTTCCGCTGCCGCGAGAACTCCCAGCTTCGAGGCTGAAATCCATTCCGTCCAAAGCATCGTTTCCTGCCCGGCCGCAATTTCTTGAACGACGCTTTTTAAGGCAAACTTGATCAGATACTGGTCCTGCTGGGGATACTGTTCGCAAAACAGCGGGTATTTATCGATTTCGATGACATTGACGATCTGTGGTTGGGACAGGTCCGGCAGCCCCATGGCTTCGCGCTGCTCGTTCCACTGCTCCAGATGAGAAGGATACTGTCCCTCCATCAGCTGCTGAAACAGGTACGCTTTGCGCAGGAGCAAATCTTCACGATGCTGCTGCTGAAAGCTGCTCGCCTGTTCCAGCAGGCTCTCCAGCGCCGATTCGATAAAAGCAAACTCATCCTGTTTGCCGCCATGGAGCAGAACGCTCGTTTTGGTCTGCGAATATTTTGAAATCCGGGACACGATGGCTTCAATCGGCTTATAGTTCCGGCGCGTGACGAATACGATCCAGGCCACGCCGGCCATGCACATCAGAAGGCCGACGATAAACCAGACATTGTACAATTGGCTGACGATACCCACCACCCTGCCTTGGGTAAGCCCCCCTTCGTAAACCCATCCGGTGTAAGGGGATATCGCTTGGGACACAAGTTCCCCGTGATCGGCGCCCGAGGTGCCGGCGATCAAGGATCTGCCCCCAGTGTCCATCACATGAATGAAACTGACTTCCGGATTAACCATGCCCTGAATCATGTTATGTATGGCGTCCACCTTGATATTGACGGCAATCACGCCTTTGCCATGGGTAACGAAGGGGGCATCCCGTACCAGGGTGACCACCTGCTGCGTGCTGTTAAAGCTGAATTCCCGATAATTCCGCAGGGCACTCCATTTTGCTTCGCTATTGACCTGGCTCAGATAAGGCTGGAGAAAGTCATAATCCGCATAATCCTGCAAACGGAAGGTGGACGAAGTGCTTAGGACGAATTCATCCTGGGTTCGAACGAGGACCGTGGAATCCACAAGCGGGTTGGAAACCTTGAACTGCTTCATGGCCTTCACGGCCTGCATGTTCAAATAGACGTTGTCCTGATCCTCTTGATTGAAAAATCCCGACATATCAGGGTTGAACAGCAATTCCTGCACCAGCATCTGATCGATGGCCTTCAGCGAATTGTCGACCGAACGCATCGCCTGCTGAATCATCGTCTCATTAGCCTGGATCGCGCCCTGCCGCGACTGTTCCCCGAGCATTTGGAAAAAGACAAAAAACACAAAGGAAATCACGATAAAGAAGACCGGCATATACGATAAAAGCTGACGGTAAAACCACGCTTTCCTTCCCATAGGCATCCCCCTGAGCGATTAATTCCTTGTCTCGTCATCGATTGAAAGTAATTTCATCATAGAAGAACGGACGGGGTTTACCAACACTTTTTTGAACCGCGGAAGAAAAACGCGTCTAAAGCATCATTACTTCCATAGCATTGACTTGGTCTTGATCCTATGGTAATCATACTTATCTTTAGCTGAGGGAAACGCAGAGGATTCGCCGCCGTAAATCTATAAGGGTCTAGGGATTGGGAGGAGTCGGCACAGCGGGTTCACCCTCGCGGCCAAGCCGCCGGCTTGCCGTTTCCCTGCGGCCTGTCGCGGATACATGGGCTCCGGCTTTGGCCAAACCGAACCGCGGCATGTTGTTGTACAGGCATTCATACTGGCCTTCCTGGACCAGGTAGGTTTCGTGAAAAATCCCCACGTCTCCTCCCGTTCCGACCTTGCGGTTGAACTCCCGCCATGCCGTCAGGTGGTTGGCTCCGTGGCGGGCATAGTGCTCGAGGTGTTCGAAGCTTCTCCAATATTGGATGAGGGTAAGCCCGCGCCCCGAAAAATGATAGGTACCGTCCATGAAGCCGAGCTCCTCCTTGTTCCGGTATAGCTCCTGCAGCATCGGGGACATGGCGTTCATGACCGGCAGCCACTTATGTACCGCCCACCATTTGTTAATTCGAAACCCGATGACGAATACAACGAAAGAACCGTCAATGTTGGCGGTATATCGACCTGGAATCACTTTGCTCATGCTTGCTCACTCCCCTTCCTTTATTTCGAGCAGACCTAGGTGCGTTTCGTAAAAGCAGCCGATTTCCGTGGAATTGTACAACTGGGCCGTCAGAAACGCCCCGTAAAAAACGGTGAAACAAATCTGTACGGCTTGCTCCAAGGTTAAGGCTTTATTCAGCCTGCCGGCTTGAGCTTCCTCCTTCATGAACCGCTTGAATAATGCATACATGTTGGGCGATTCGCTTCCCGCTTCCTCGTGCCCGGGAAAAAGCAGCGTTACTTCCGCCCGGCTGAGCTCCGGCATGCAGGGCTGCATGTTCTGCTCCGCGAGAAAAGAGATCAAACTCGGCATCATGCCCGGCCTTACTTGATGCTCCTTAGCGACCTCGGACAGCAGATGGCGGAATGCCTGAAACCCTTCCATCCCTTCCTGGTCGATCTCGATCATCCGCTCGGTCAGCCAAACCCGCATAAAATAAATCAGCAGATCCTCTTTGCGTTGATAAAACTTGAAAAAAGTGACCTTGGATATTTCGGCGCTCCTGCAGATGTCCTCCAGCATGACCTGGCTGAACATCCGATCCTTCATCAAGGATAATCCGGCTTCGTACAGCGCGATTTTGTTCTTGGCTTTTTTTAACTCCCTTAATGGGATATCCGGATGTTGCAATGGAACACACCACCTTTGATTAACTCTTGTAAATAAATTAACACAAGTTAATTTATTTTGTCAAAGTAAAGTGCATCGTGCCCACGGTGCGTGGTCCGGGCTTGCTTGGTTGGCTGTCGATCATAGTGTGTTTATTGAGATTGGATACACGGGGGAATGACTTGGAAGGGAAAGCGCAGAAATGCCCCTCTTTTTCTGAATAGAGACATGGGGGAAAATGCGGTAACTGGTAACGGTACTTTGAGAAATATGCGGGATAAGGAACACAGAGAATTGCTGGGGAAACGAACCAGGATGACCCATACTGCCGGGAGCGTGATTTTCAGGAGGGACAAACAAAAAGGCAAGTTTCAGGCTACATTCCTGATCTCGCCTCTGATCATAATGGGTATGCAAAAAACGGTGATCCACTGTCAGACAAATTGATAACTAACTACTTAAAGGAGCATTGGCGGCAAAGGAAACTAGCGTTTGTTGGTCCAGACTCGGTTTTGGTGATTCTGCCGAGATTGAAGCTGCGGCGACGGGTAACAAGAACACCCGCCGAACGCCCAACGCCGTAGCTAATGGACATCAGATACGTTTTCCCCCAGATAAGAAGCCCCTGTATCATGCTAACGGACAGCAGATCCGTTATTTCCCAGATAAGAGGTCCATTAAACGTTCTAACGGACACCAGATCCGTTATTTACTTCGCAAACGGCCAAAATAACGCCGTTTTCAGATAATAACGGATTCCCTGTCCGTTAATTTCGCTCAAACCTCTATTTTCTACGAAATAAGGTCCCCTGTGTCCGCTAAACACCACGTGTACGCGGGGCAACTTCATGGAGGCATGGCAGAACGGCAATTACCGTTGTTCCGCAAGGCCAGGCTTACCCGCCACTCGACAAAGCGGCATTGCCAGGCTTTGACCACTCAACACGCCCAAGCCGCATTGCCGGACTTTGGACGCGCCACAAGACCAAGCGGCATTGCCAGGCTTTGACCACTCAACACGCCCAAGCCGCATTGCCAGACTTTCGCCGCCCCACACGGCCAAGCGGCATTGTCAGGCTTTCGCCGCGCCACAAGACCAAGCGGCATTGCCGGACTTTGGACGCGCCACACTGGCAAGCACCCTGAAGGTATCGCTCCATCGCAATGCCGGATACACCTGTATAAGAATCCCCGTCACACCGCCATACAACTCAACTCACAGCACGTTTAACTCGTAAACTAGCGCTTAGGGTACCACGATCACTGGCCCGCCAATACAATCATCCCCTGGCTGCGGCATCCGCATAGAATATAATCGTGTAAAATTTCGTTGTTTCCTTGCCAGGATTGACGTACCGATGGGGCCGGTTAGCCGAGAAATGGACGGAGCTTCCGGCAGGCACGGTATAGCTTTCATCTTCGCGCCAAAGCTCAAGCTCTCCCTGATGCACAAAAATATACTCCTCCACGCCGTCATTATGAGCTTCGGACCCGTGGTCGCAGCCCGGATCCATGATGACCATATAAGACTCGAATTTGGTACGCAGGTTGTAGGAGAACAAGGGGTGCACCCGGTACGCGCCTTCCGCCTCGTGAAAAGGCTCCACGTCATCCGGAGCGACCACGGTCACTTCGGTTTCCGCCTCCTCGATGAGCGTGGTGAATGAAATGCCGAGGCCGCTGACGATGCGCCATAATACCGAGATCGTCGGGTTAGAATCCCCACGCTCGATCTGTCCCAGCATGGCTTTACTGACACCGGTCAACTCGGCTACGTTATCGAGGCTGAGGCCCCGTGATTTACGAATGGCTTGCAGATTTCTCCCTACCTTTTTATGAATGGGTTCCAAGTGTAACCATATCCTCCTTCTGAAACTAAGCCGTTAACTGATCTTGCTCTGATCAGCCCGCCGCTTCTCCATAAGCTTTGACACCATATCATCGGTCATATGGTTCAAATCATATTGTACATCAAATCCCCATTCTTCGCGTGCCGCAGTTGCGTCAATCGAGTCCGGCCATTCGCTTGCAATCGCTTGACGGACCGGATCCACGTCATAGTCGAGGCTGAAATCCGGAATATGCCGGCGGATGCTGGCCGCAATTCCCTCAGGATCGACGCTCATCGCCGTAACATTGAAAGCATTGCGATGCTTCAGCCTAGCCGGATCCGCTTCCATCAATGCAATGATGGCGGAGATCGCATCCGGCATGTACATCATATCAAGGTAGGTCCCTTTATCAATAAAAGAAGTATAGCTTCCGCTGCGGATCGCGGCCACATACATCTCAACCGCATAATCCGTCGTTCCCCCGCCCGGAGGCGCGGAATGGGAGATCAGTCCCGGAAAGCGCAATCCCCGGGTATCCACTCCGTATTTATGGTAATAGTAGTCGCACAACAGCTCCCCGGAGACCTTGCTGACTCCATACATGGTTAGCGGGCGCTGCAGCGTGTCTTGCGGCGTTGCGTTTTTTGGGGTGTCTGCCCCGAATGCCGCGATGGAGCTCGGCGTAAAGAACTGGCAGGACAAGGCCCGCGCCGTCTCCAGCGCACTTAACAAACCGCCCATGTTCAGATTCCAGGCCAGTGCCGGATTGGATTCTGCCTTGGCCGACAACAGAGCCGCTAGATGAATGATCGTATCTGCCCGAAACTCTTTAGCCGCTTCGTGAAATGCATGGTGATCGGTTACGTCCAGTGTTTTGAACGGTCCCGATAGGACCGTTTCATGATGGATTTGACGAATGTCCGTTGCAAGAACGGCTTCTTCGCCGTAATTCTGGCGCAATTTCGCCACCAGGTCTGAGCCGATCTGACCGAGTGCACCGGTTACCATAATTCGTTTCATAAGCTCGTGCCCCCTTATTAGATCAGACCCAGCTCGCGCCCGATGATTTCATATGCGGAAAGTGCGCGATCCAGCATCTCCTTCGTATGCATGGCGGTTGGCATATTCCGAACTCTTCCCGTGCCTTTTGGCACCGTCGGGAACACGATCGATTTGGCATACACGCCTTCTTCGTACAGTCTCGTGCTGAATGTCTGGGTCGTTGCTTCATCTCCGATGATGCAAGGCGTAATCGGAGTTTCCGTGCGGCCGACGGAATAACCAAGGCGCTTAAGTCCTTCCTGCAGATAACGGGTGTTCTCCCATAGCTTCGTTTGCAGGTCTTTGCTGTTCTGCAGGATGTCGATAGCGGTAATGCAAGCGGCTACGGTACCTGGAGGCAGCGCTGTGGAGAACAGGAACGGCCGGCTGCGGACCTTGAGCCAATCCACCAGGTCCCGCGATCCGGCAACATAACCGCCGACAACGCCAACCGCCTTGGACAGGGTTCCGATCTGGATATCCACCCGATCCGACAGCCCGAAATGCTTCACGGTGCCTGCACCGCCGCCAAGCACGCCCGATCCATGCGCGTCATCCACGTAAGTGATCAGATCATAGGTCTCGGCGATCTCCACGATTTCGGGGAGTTTTGCAATGTCGCCATCCATCGAGAACACGCCATCGGTAATCACCATAATCTTGCCGTATAAACCGGACTCTCTCGCTTCTTTCGCTTTCAAACGCAAATCATCCATGTCCGAGTGGTTAAACCGAATGACTTTGGCTTTGGTCAACCGGCAGCCGTCAATAATGGACGCATGGTTCAGCTCATCCGACAAAATCGCATCCCCGGCACCCATCACCGCCGAGATCGCCGCCATATTGCAATTGAAACCGGACTGATACGTAAGTACCGCTTCCGTTCCCTTGAACTGCGCAAGCTTCTCCTCAAGCTCAACATGCAGCATTAGGGTTCCGTTAATGGAGCGAACGGCGCCGCTTCCGGTTCCGAAATCGGTCGTAGCTCGGATGGCTGCTTCTTTCAGTCGCTCATCATTTGCCAGTCCGAGATAGTTGTTGGAAGATAAATTCACGAATTCACGACCCTGAATGGTAATGAGCGGACCGTTCGGGCTTTCAAGAGGCTGGATGGTATTATAAAGCCCTTGCTGCTTGAGTTCCGTTAGATTATCCTGTAAGAAAGCGCTTAACGATTGACTGGACATATGAAATTCCTCCCGTGGATCCGAAGTATCTTAACGTACATATCATTTACCCTTCCATTGTATGCAAAAAGTCACACGCATGCAATATCCTGTACATAAATATGTTATATTAGATTTTCTAGCAAAAAAATCCCCTCAGCATTCGATAGGTAGTCTGCCTGTCAGCCTGCCTATATGAACGCTAAAGGGCGAATGAATGATGACGAGGTCCAAATTTCGTATGCGAAATCTTTAATGAATCTCAGCTTCTCCAACTGCTGTTCTTCCGTTTGGGTGAGTAAGAAGGTATCCATCATGCTGTTGTTATAAATAACTCTAATAAACTATAGCTAGCTCCAGCTATTAGCCTATTGATCTATATCGAAAAAATCAGGTGGCAATCGCCTCATGCAGCGCCTCGACATAAGCTGCGGCAAGCTTGGACAGGGTTGCGTTTTTATGGCTGATCCATCCGACGTTGATCGTCTCATCGCAGGCGAGCGGAACCGGAATAATCTCGTTCCCGTTCAGGTCGGCGCTCAGCACCCCGGTCGAAATGGTATAACCGTTCAGACCAATCAGCAGATTGAACAAGGTTGCACGGTCATTGACCCGGATGCTTTTTTTATGAGACAACGTGCTGAGAATTTCCTCCGAGAAGTGGAACGAATTGTATTCCCCCTGCTCGAAGGATAAATACGGATAATTCTGAAGCTCGTCAATGGTCACGATCGACTGCTTGGCCAGTGGATTTTTGATGCTGATAAAAATATGCGGCCTCGCCGTAAACAAGCTGGTAAACTGCAGCCCTGCATCCTTCAGCAGCTTGTTGATTACCTTGGCATTGAATTCGTTCAGGTAGAGAATGCCGATCTCGCTGCGCAGGGTTTTGACGTCCTGGATGATTTCGTAGGTCTTCGTCTCTCTCAGCGCCAATTCGTACTCATCCTGCCCGTATTCCTGGACCAGCTTCACGAAGGCATTGACCGCAAAGGCGTAGTGCTGGGTGGATACCGAAAAATGCTGCGGGGAAGGCTTTGCGTTCAGATAACGTCCCTCCAGAAGCTCAGCCTGCTCCACCACCTGCCGCGCATAGCCTAGAAACTCCGCGCCTTCCTTGGACAAGGATATGCCTTTGTTGGTCCGCTCGAATATCGTAATACGAAGCTCCTCTTCCAGATCCTTGATCGCGTTGGACAGGCTGGGCTGGGAAATAAATAATCGTTTGGCCGCCTCGTTCATGGAACCACGGTTGGCAACTTCGATGGCATACTTTAATTGTTGTAAGGTCAATGTGATTCCCCCTTTTTATACTATCAAGGATAACATTCGCACGTTAATTTTTACTGCTATCATGGCTCCAGGGAAGGATTACCTTAAATTCCGTCCCCTTGCCAAGCTCGCTTTGTACTTGGATGTATCCACCGTGAGCCGCTGCAATCTGCTTAGCAATCGAAAGCCCCAGACCGGAGCCTCCTGTCGACCTGCCTCTTCCGCTATCCACCCGGTAGAAACGGTCGAATACATGAGGAAGCGCATCAGCAGGTATGCCTGTGCCCGTGTCCGTTATGCCTATCGCAATCTGCCCGGACAGATCCCTCGCATCGATTCGAACCGAAATGCTTCCCCCTTCCGGCGTATGCCGCAGCGCATTGGTTAACAAGTTAAGTAAAAGCTGCTTCAGCCGTTTCGGATCGACCTGGGCCCATGCTGAATCCCGATATTCAGGCCTTAACGTAACCCCGCAAGCATCCGCCTCCGGCTGTAAGAGCTCCATGAGATTGACCAATAGCAAGTTCAGATCGGTCTTCTCTTTATGTAAGACTAACTCCCCCGCTTCTGCCGTATTCAGAAGATGAAGCTCATCCACCAAATGCACCAGACGCAGCACCTCGTCGTGAAGGGGAAGCAAAACTTCCGGCTTCACATCGGTTGGGGACTGCTGAATCAACTCCAGCTTGGATTGAACGATGGATAGCGGCGTCCTTAATTCATGCGCTATATCTTCGACAAGTCTTTTTCGGAGGTCCATGGCCTCTCGTAATTGGTGCGTCATGGAATTGAACGCCTCCCCAACCTGACCATACTCGTCCTTTCGCTTGATCGGCACTTCCGTTGTCAAGTCTCCATCGGCTACTTTTCGCATAACCGCGATCAGTTTATGGAGCGGATGAATGATTAGACCTGAAAGCCAATAACCCAAAATGACCACAGCGCATGCAACAAACAACGTCACCATAAGAGCTTTGAGCTTCATTTCGCCAAGCACATATTTGCTTAGCCCCTCGAGACCTTCGAGGCCACCCCCGCTTCCCTCGGGAACATACCGGGCAAACAGGCTTCCCAAGTAGCCTTGCGTTGTGCCGATATACGCGGCCGTTACAAGCATGACCAGGACGCCCATCGCCATGAATATTTTGCCGCGCACCGTCATCTCGGCTCACCGAATCGATATCCAAACCCATACACCGTTTGAATGTATTTCATATGGTCAGGATCAGGCTCAAGCTTCTTACGCAGTTTACTGACATGAGAGTCCAAGGTGCGTTCATAATTCATGAAATCATCGTCCATAGCTGCCTTCATAAGCTGCAATCGACTGAACACAACCCCCGGCCTGTTGGCCAGGGTCAGCAAGATCTTGAACTCGGTCGGGGTCAGCGGGATGAGCTCCCCGTTTCGCGTAACCTGGCATTTGGTTTCCGATATCAACAGATCCCCGCGCTGCAAGGGCGGCGCCTCAACCTGGATTGGAGCCGTTCGTCTGAGAACCGATCGAATGCGGGAAGTCAGTTCCCGCAAACTGAAGGGTTTGGTTATGTAGTCATCCGCACCAAGCTCCAGGCCAATAATTTTGTCCGTTTCCTCTGATTTCGCCGTTACCATGATGATTCCACAAGCACTGGATTGCCTCAGTTCCTTGCACACTTCGATTCCGCTCTTTCCAGGCAGCATCCAATCCAGCACCACAAGGGCGGGCTGCTCTCTTCGGGCGCACTCAAGCGCATCTTGACCATTGGTCACGGCAAGAACCCGGAACCCTTCGCCCTCTAAATAAAGCTTCATCGTTTCCAGCATCGCCACTTCGTCTTCCACAAGCAACAGCGTCATCTCCATTGCGAATAACCCTCTCACTTTTTAGAACCATTATAACCCGTTTCCAGCATAAGAAGTGATCCTACACAGAATGAAAAGATCATCTCCAACAGTTCTACACATTTGATCTGTACACTGAATGCAAAACCAATGTAAAGGGGCGTACACAATGGTGAGAAGCTGGCTAATGTTTGAATACGTACTAACGTTTCTAAATTTTTTTATATGGTGGATCGTCTATTACAGAGTAAAAAAAACATGCCTGCCGCAACCGAAGGAAGACCTGCTTAAGCATCTAAACATTCTTCGCTTCTGGTTGTGGCCCGCCATGATCATGACAGGGCTTAAATTCGCTGCGGGTGCGGTGCTGTGGAATGCCGATTGGGCGTTTGTCGAAGACAAGGTATTCATCCAGCGGCCGCTTTATGCGCTCTCGATTTCCGCCGTCTTTTTCTTCTCACTGCCCGTATTAACGAGTCGCAAATTAACAGTCCTTGATGATAAGTTAAACGACGGTTCAAGCGGGTACCTGAACAACCGCTTCCTTGTGGCACCTTTTTCGGCAGCGTTCTATGCAGCAGCATGCTCCTGCTTATACATGTTGTTTCTCTCGCAATCTCCACTCCGATTCAGCAGTTTTATAACCATCTGGATTGCATTCGGTATTCTGATGGGCATGGCGTGGGTTTCACGCAGAAAACAATTCAAGGAATTGCAGCATTCATTGAACATGGATCACCGTGTAACCTACAAGCAGAGACTTGTCCGATTCTCATGGAAGTGCCTGCTTGTCATTGCCATCACCTCCATAATGGTTTCCGCGGGCTTGATCTCGTCCCGGCTGCCGGACCGAATGAGCATGATGGACCATGGTCGTCATGACAGCAGCGGAAGCCCCGGGAACCATAGCCATCATGGAAGTCACGCGGAAGCATCGAGCATATCTGTAGAGAATATAGAATCGATCAGTGTAGCCAGCTTGCACGGACCGCAGACCTCAACGCCTGACCGCAAATTCGAATTAAGCGCACAGAAAAAGCTGCTCACCATGCCCTCAGGCGAAACCGAAGAGGTATGGGCTTTTAATGGCCTCGTTCCCGGTCCGGAACTCCGTATTCAGGAAGGCGAGCTGGTCGAGGTTACCCTGGTCAATATCGATGTGGAGGATGGCGTTACGATCCATTGGCATGGGCTAAATGTTCCGAACGGAGAAGATGGCGTGGCAGGATTAACGCAGAATGCCGTCATGCCTGGAGAACAGCATATCTACCGGTTCATCGCGGAACAGACGGGCACATACTGGTATCATTCCCATCAGCAATCCTCGGTCCAGGTTGCCAAAGGGCTGTATGGCACGCTAGTCATCGAACCGGATGACGCTACCGTTTTGGAAGATGTCGATTTAACCGTGTTGGCTCATCCGAAAGGAACGAGCAATGGAACAACGATCACCTTAGGAGCCACGGGAAAGCTCCAGCGGCAGACCGTAATGCCGGACAAAACCGTGAGGTTAAGAATAATCAATGCACATAACATGCCTAAAATGTTCTATTTGTCAGGAGCCTCCTTTAAAGTAACCTCCATTGACGGCGTGGATCTGAGCGGTCCCGAGTGGATACAAAATCAAAAGATGCTGCTGGCTGCCGGCGGACGCTACGATATTTCCTTTGCCATGCCGGATCATGCGGTATCGTTGACGCATACTGCCGATGCGATCAACGAACGGAGCGAAGCGATTGTTATGGCCGGCAATGATCGGGACCTGCCGCTTCCTGGCCGGGAGGGCCCGGTATTCAATCCGGCCAAATACGGCACGCCGTCCTCGGTTCCTTTTGACGCTGATACCGTCTATGACCGTAACTTTACGCTTGTTCTCGACAACCGCGTGGGCTTCTATAACGGCATGATGACCAATGTGCAGACCATCAACGGTTATGTCTTTCCGAATACGCCGTCTCTCATGGTTCGCGAAGGGGATATCGTAAAAATGAAGTTTGTGAATCGGGGCTTCATGGATCATCCGATGCATCTGCATGGTCACCATATTCTCGTATTGAAGCGTAATGGAGAACCTGTCGAAGGAAGTCCCTGGTGGACGGATACGCTGAATGTAGCGCCCGGCGAGACGTATGAAGCTGCATTTGAAGCCGACAACCCGGGGCTTTGGATGGATCACTGCCACAATTTGGACCATGCCGCGGCCGGGATGTCGATGCATCTCATGTATGAGGGGGTTTACACGCCTTTCGAAATCGGGAGTGCCACCGTAAATAGATACGAATAATTACAAAAAACAAGCGCCGATCACCAGTCTTTCCGAGCCAGCGGTAATCGAGCGCTTGTTTGCAATTGTAAGACTAGGCTAAGCCTCTAAATATTCACCTTATACCCTAAAGCCAGTTCATCCCCGGGAAGCCCCCGGATTCCCCAGTTGTGCTGCGGCGTTTCGAAAATCGTAATCTCCACATCCTGGGAAGAAACATGCAGCGTATGCTGAATCCGCTCGAACAGCAATCGAATCAGCTGTTTCTTAGCCTCCACCGTCCGGCCTTCAAATATGCTGATCTCGATCACCGTGTAACGATCCGTTCTCCCGTCAGGGAAGCGGAAATCCTCCCGACTCATGGGGAAGAAACGATGAAATTTCTTATCCGCCGGAAGTTCAAATGCGTCTACCACGCACGAATGTATCACTTCCGACAGCTGCTCCTTCATCGGGTTCAGCTGCTCCCGGACGCCGTAAATTTTGATCTGCGCCATGCTCTGCTCATCTCCTCTAAACTCATCTAAACTAAAGGCTATGTCACTTTGTCGTTATATTCGTTTCAGGCAGTAAATAATCCTTCCTGCCCCGTCCCTATTCTCCGGTCTGGAACTGCTTCTTCGCCCACTCGACATAGGACGGATGGCTTCGGATCAATTCTTCATGCGTACCGCTTCCCGTAATATGACCCTTCTCAAGCACAATAATCTGGTCCGCCTCGACGACGGTCGATAACCGATGGGCAATGACCACGGTCGTGCGTTCCACCATCAAATTGTTCAGCGCCTTCTGCACTTCGTGCTCCGAGTCGCTGTCCAGGCTTGCCGTCGCTTCATCCAGAAGCAGGATGTCCGGTTTCCGCAGCAAAGCCCTTGCAATCGCGACCCGTTGGCGCTGACCTCCGGATAACTGGATGCCCCGCTCGCCAACCTCCGTGTCGTACCCTCTCGGCAGAGCTTCGATAAACCCTTCCGCGTAGGCGAGCCTCGCTGCTTCCGCAATCTCCTCGTCGGAGACCGGCTCCTCCCGTCCATAAACGATATTGTCCCGAATCGTTCCGGTCATGAGCGGGCTGTCCTGGGACACATATCCGAGCTTTCGCCGCCAGGACTCCAGCGTATAATCGCGGATTGCTTCCGAGCCGAAGCAAATCTCCCCGCCGGATGGTGCATAGAACCGCTCGATCAAGGAGAATACCGTGGTTTTGCCGCTGCCGCTGGGCCCGACCAGGGCAGTGACCTTCTTGGCTGGAATGGAAAAGGACACATCGGACAGAATCGTTTCGCCTTCATGGTAAGCAAACGTAACCTCTTTGAATTCAACGTTCCGATGGCCTTCCGGTGCCGGTCGCACCGCACGATGATCGCTCTCCGGTTCGAATTCTAGGATAAGCCGCAATCTCTCGGTTGCCGCCATCACCTTCTGGAGCTGGGAGTAAAACGTGGCGAACTGGCTGAAAGGAAACATGATTTGGAACAGCAGCAGGATAAACGATACCAGCTCGCCGGCGCTGAGCGCACCGGAAGAAACGCGAACGCCGCCGTATCCGATGATGACCACGAGCAGAACGACCATGACCATCGACATCAACGGAATCAGAACCGAGTTAATCTTGGCTTCCTTCATGCCGAAACGGTACAGGCTGTCCATATCCTCATACCCGCTTTTCTCCTCCCTCCGCTCTGCATTGGAGGCTTTCACCAGCCTGATCTCGCCGATCACCTGGGTCAGCATGGCGGACAGCTGGGCCAGCTGTCCATACATGCTGATGGAGATTTTGTACATTTTACCGCCGATGGGCATCAAAATGCCGAACCCGACCGGAACGGCAATCAGGATGATGAGGGTCATCCGCCAATCCAGGTAAAACAGGATCGCAACGGCCCCCAGAACAGTCAGCAGATTCGAGCAAAAAGCGATCAGATGATCCGTGATCAGCGTCTTTACTTCATTCGTGTCGTTGGTCACACGGCTCATCGTCTCGGCCGAGCGATGCTTGTCGAAGAACGGAACCGGCAAGGCCAGCACCTTCGTCCAGAGCCGTTTCCGAATTTTGTTCACCGTCTGGTTCCCGACATAGGCAAGCATATAATACGAAAGTCCGCTGGCCACGGCTTCCAGCAGGAAGAGGACGGCCAGAAAGCCGACCATGCGAATATTAAACGCATCTGCGGCAAAATTATCGATGAGCTGGCCGGTGATGAGCGGGACGATAAGTCCCGTCACCGCCCCGACCAAACTTAATACGATCGCCAGAAAGAGCACCAGCTTCGGAATGCCCGAAGAACGCAGCAGCTTGATAAAATATCGAACCGTGGTTTTTGTTACCTTGCCTTTCTCATCTACGGTTTGCTCCATACAAACTTCCTCCCTTCTCGTTCAACCTGTCACATATAGATTTCTTTGATAAAGCGGCCGGTAAACGAGGCTACCACTGCAGCCACTTCTTCGGGTGTTCCTGTCGCCACCAGCGATCCGCCGGCTGCTCCCCCGCCAGGCCCGATATCGATGATCCAATCGGAATTCCAGATCAGGTCCAGATTGTGCTCAACCAAAATCACGGTGTTCCCCGCATCCACCAAACGGTTTAACAGGACGAGAAGCTGCCGGACATCTCCCGGGTGAAGCCCGGTCGAGGGTTCGTCCAGCAAATAGAGCGTGTGGTTTTTCGTTTTTTTACTCAGTTCCTTTGCTAATTTGATCCGCTGTCCCTCGCCGCCCGACAGGGTGCTCACCGATTGTCCCCACTTCAAATATCCAAGTCCGACATCGCAGAGCAGCCGGGTCAATTCCATGATCTTTGGCTTCACTTCCAGCAGGGCAAGACTTTCCTCAATCGTCATATCCAAAATATCGGAGATGGTGTAACCGTTAAAAGTCACGCGGAGAACCTCTTCCTTGAAGCGCTTGCCCTTGCAGTCCGGGCAGCGTACTTCCAGCTCCGGAAGAAAGTGCATATGCACGGACACGACGCCAAGGCCTTGGCATGTCTCACAGCGCCCGCCTTGCGTATTAAAGGAGAAGTGCTTGGCCGTCAATTGATTCTGTTTAGCTTCCGGCAAGCTGGCGTACCAGTTTCTGATATGAGTGTAAACATCCGTATAGGTAGCAATGTTAGAGCGCTGCATTCGGGATACCGGCGATTGGTCAACCTTGATCAGCTGTCCCACCGATTCCCAGCCCGTGATGGCTTTGCAGCCGATTGGAGTTGATTGATCGCTTCCGGATTCCGCCAGAAGATCAAATAAAAGCGTGGATTTACCGGATCCCGATACGCCTGTCACCGATATGAGACAGCCTAGCGGAAAAGAGGTCGTAATATGTTTCAGATTTCTCAGATGTGCATCCTCAATCGTCAGCAGGCTGCCGTTTCCGGTCCTGCGCCGACTCGGAGCCGTCAGCATCGTGGGATCCCGGAAATACGATCCGGTCACGGACTCGGGATTCCCTATCAATTCCTCCAGCGTTCCTTGACCGACGACCGTGCCGCCCATCGTTCCCGCACCCGGTCCGATATCAATGATATGATCGGCGGCCCGCATCACTTCTTCGTCATGCTCGATGACAAGCACCGTGTTGCCGAGATCCCTCAGTTGTTTCAGAACCTGGATAAGTCCCCTGGTATCTTTGGGATGCAGACCCGACGTCGGTTCGTCCAAAATGTACAGCACGCCCGTGAGGCCGGAGCCCAGAATCGATGCGAGCCGCAGCCTCTGGGCTTCCCCGCCCGACATCGTGACGACCTGCCTCTCCATGGACATGTAACCCAGCCCGACATCCATGATGCGCTTTAGTCTCACGACGGAATCATAAATGAGCGGTTCCACGATCGTTAATTGGTCCGCCGTCAGCTTCTTCAGCAGCGCCTCCATCCAATTCAGCGCTTCCCCGATCGACCATGCGTTAACTTCGTTAATGGAGACGCCGTCAATCCGGACGCGGCGGCTGTCCTCCTTCAGCTTTGTTCCGTGGCAATCCGGACAGACATGCTCATGAAACAGGGACGCTTCCCCGGACTCGCTCCCCTTCTCCCGGTACCTTCTCCATATTCCGGTGACTACGCCCTCGTACTTGCCTTGTCCTACGGACTTCGGCGGCTTCACTTCAGGAAAATGCCGGCTGAACGGCTCGCTCTCCACGCCGTAATACAGGAGATCGCGCTGAACGTCGCCATAATCCCGAAGCGGCATAAACTCATCGAACACAAACCCGTAATATTGGGCTGCTGCTTTCAGAATGCTGATGTTATAATCGGTGAGAGCGCTGTACCATATTGCCACCCCGCCGTCTCTTAGGCTTAAGTCAAGCTGGAACACGGCATCCAGGTTCAGGCTGACCGTTTGACCGAGTCCGCTGCACGTTTCGCATGCGCCTTCCGGCTTGTTAAAGGAAAAATGCGACATCGTCAATTTGTCGAGACCATGACCGCATCGCCTACAATGAACCGTCTCGTGGGAATCGCTGATCTCTTCCTCGTCAGAGGGACCGTGATAGGCTTCTCCGTCCACGCTCGGTATCACCCTGTCGCCGCAGGAAGGACAGCTTCGTTCCCCAAGCTTGGCAAACAGTATCCGGAGCAGCGTGTAGATATCCGTCACCGTTCCGATGGTGGATCTCGGGTTTCGGTTCGTAATGTGCTGACCCACGCTGATCGACGGGGAGAGCCCTTCAATCGAATCCACCTTCGGCTTGCTGACCGAGTCCGACACCATGCCCATGGATTCCATGTACTGCCGCTGACATTCCCGCTGCAGCGTATCCATGGCCAGCGTAGACTTGCCCGAGCCGGACGGACCTGTCATGACGACCAGTTTGTATTTTGGAATCTCAAGCGAAACATTTTTCAGATTGTTCTCCCTGGCACCGCGAATCTTAATCGTTCCTTCCATCTTCCCTACCTCCTAAAAGTTTTGCGGAGCATAGCTTCATTTAAGGCCCTCGCCATGAAACTCGTTTCGAAAGCGTACGCTTTCGTTTGGAAGCTTAGCTCCAATCCTTCATTTTACAAACCCATCTTACAACATTGATGCAAGTACAAAATTTCAAACCTGCAAAGGTTGCTCCATCACTGTTTATAACGGCGAAAGCCGTCACGGAGCTTTAAGGTTTATGTACAATGTTTGAAGCCCTGTTGGTTGTCTATGCACTGCAGTTGACTTTATAATAGGCTATAGATATCTACGTATCGTGTTTTCAGAGGAGAGGTACCCATGCCGAAAAAAATCGCACCAGAATTTTATTTTATTGGCAACCATCCCGTGCTGGATTTCGTGAATACCAAGATCGCTGTCAGCGGTCAGCCGCTGGATTTGCTGGATACATTCGATTCTTTATTGGATTGGATGGTGAAGGCGAACCTGCTGTCGGAGGTGGAACGCAACCTGCGCAAAGCGGTGTATAACGGCAACGAAGAGGAAGCCCGGATCGTGGAGTCCGCCAGATTGCTCCGCGAACACCTCTTTCATCTGATTCAGCCGGGCAGTGCGAACGAGAGTTCAACGGAAGCAAGCCTGCAGTTCATTAACGGGCTGCTGAAGGAGCAAATCATGCGCACCGTGCTTGTGGTCGAAGGCAGCGCCTACAGCCGCAAAAGCCGGATGCTTTTTCGGAAGCCGCTGGACCTGCTGAGCCCGATCGCCGTATCCGCCGTTGATTTTTTAACGACCCATGACTTGAAGCTGGTGAAAAAATGCGAAAATCCGGCGTGCGTGCTTCGCTTTTACGACAATAGCAAAAACGGCACAAGGCGCTGGTGCAGCCCCAAAACATGCGGAAACCGCATGAAGGTCGCTGCCTATCTGGAGCGTCAGAAACAACAAACGAAGGAATCTTAGATAAACCGTCTAAGATTCCTTTTTTTAATACCCAAAATAAAACTTTACAGGTTAATTTTCGGGATATATAATACCCTTAAGTTAGTTATGGTGGTTAATAAAATGAAAAGAGGTGTTCTACAAACATAACGACCAGCCAAAAGGATCTAAATAGCAATCGCTTCATAAAAAAATCGCAGGTATTCAAGGAGGCGTTTATCCAATGGAACATAAAGTCCAGTATCATACGGCTCAAATCAACGGTTTGGACATTTTTTACCGTGAAGCAGGAGCTCCCGGCTCGCCTGTCGTATTACTGCTGCATGGTTTTCCGACTTCCAGCCATATGTATCGTCAATTGATTCCGGCCCTTGCCGATCAGTATCATGTGATCGCACCTGATTATCCGGGATTTGGTTACAGCAGCGCGCCAGACCATGATCAGTTCCGGTACAGCTTTGACCATTTCAGTCAGCTCATCGAAGAATTGCTGGCACAATTAAATATCCGGACCTTCTACATGTACTTGATGGACTATGGTGCACCCGTCGGGTTCCGGATCGCGGCGCGACATCCCGAGCGAATCCGAGGCCTGATCATTCAGAACGGGAACGCCTACCATGAGGGACTCGAAGAATTCTGGAATCCCATTAAAGCATACTGGGAAGATCCCGCGAATCCGGATAAACGCGAGGCCCTGCGCCGGCTAACCAGCATCGAGGCAACGAAGTGGCAGTATACGCATGGAGTCGCTGACGCCTCCCTCATCAGCCCGGACACCTATACCTTGGATCAAGCGCTGCTCGACCGTCCAGGCAATCAGGAAATTCAACTGGATTTGTTCCTGGATTACGGATCGAATCCTCCCTTATATCCGGCTTGGCAGCAATATTTCCGCCATGCTCAGCCGCCAACCCTGATTGTGTGGGGGCAAGGCGACCACATCTTCCCTGAGAACGGCGCCCATCCGTATCTGCGTGATTTGCCTCATGCCGAGCTGCATCTCCTGAAGGGGGCCGGTCATTTTGCATTGGAATCCCATGGACCGGAAATCGTTCAATACATCCGGGCATTTTTGGAACGGCAATGATTCTGGGCATGATTCATACCCACGATGACAGGCTACTTATACATCCGTCTTTTCACGGAAACGCACTTCATGATACAATCCCCCAATAAGTAAGGATTCAGGCAGATCCGAATGAGGTAGGGGGGACATCATGGGCATCCGACCGATTGATATCGCCAAGAAACTGGGGATTACCACAAGTGCGCTCAAGCACTATGAGAAATGGGGAATCGTCCCTCCTGCCGAGCGTGCGCCGAACGGCTACCGGTTATATACCGAGGAGCATGCCGCTTATTTCGAGTGCATCCGCGCCATGTTTCCCGGTTTCGGCGTAGACGTGACGAAGCAAGTCATGAAGAAGCTGCAGGAAAGGGAGCTGGATGATGCGCTCTGGATCGTAAGCGAGGCCCAGGCCCGCCTCCAGCAGGATAAAATCCTTGCGGAGCGCACCATCCGCATTCTGGAAACGGAGCAGCTTGACGCAGTCGATGCCCGAGGCCGCAAGAAAGAGCTGACCATCGGGGAGGTTGCAGCCGAGATCGGCGTTCCCACCTCGGCCATCCGCCATTGGGAGAAGGAGGGCGTCCTTATCCTGCCGCGGGATCAGGATAACGGCTACCGGAAATTCGATGGTGCCCAAATCCGGCAGATTATGATCATTCGGATTCTCCGCTCAGCCAATTACCCGCTTGAAGTCATCAAGGACGTCCTGCAAGAGCTCGAGCATCATCAGGTTCATAACGCCAGACGGGTCCTCAAGGACACGCTGGTGTACCTCAACTACCTCAATCATAACCAAATACGCGGCGTGCACTACTTATATCAGTTGTGCCAAGTATTGAAGTTAATGTAATCGCTATCCATTCGCACATTGGTTTTTGCTGTTCAAAAAAACAAACCCGGAGCCTCATCCGGGTTTGTTTGTGTGTATGTGCCGCTTATGGATTAACCTTGATGGAACCGACCGAGGTCGTCAGGGATATTTTCGCTCCGCCGCCGTTGACGTCGCTCTGTCCCCGGCTTGCTCCTGTAATCTGTCCCAGCTCGGTTTCGGTATCCAGCGTATATTTCATGGACGGCGCGAACGCAGCGGTGATGCTGCCTGCCGATGTGTTGGCCGTCAGCGAGCCGTCCGTGTCGATCTGCTTAAGATCCAGCTTGATGCTGCCCGCTTCGGATACGATCCTGGAGCTGCCCGTGATTTCCGTTTGGTTGAGCTGAATTTCCCCGGCTCCCAGCTGCAGCTCGAAAGCCCCCTTCAACTCGTTCACCCTTACCTTACCGACATCATTCTTGATGCGGATATTCTGCAGGGCTTCCGGTACCTCGATCACATAATCAATCATGAATCCGGAATCGCCGAACTGCTTCTGCGACCAGTCCCACAGGCTAATGCCGGAGTCGTCTCTAGGATGCGTCCTTAATTCCAGCATGCCATCCTGGAGCGTCAAGGAGGTAGCGGCCTGCTCCGTCACCTGGGTGCGAATGTTATCGTTCTTGAAAAAACTGTCGTTGAACCATACGGTTGTTTTCACGTTGACCTCGCTACCGGGTACCGCGATAAGCTCGATATTGCCTACGGCATGGTCGATGACCAGTCCCTCGGCCGTGCCGGCTTCCTGAGCCGTCGTCCATTCGAACTCCTTCCCTTCCCGTTTTACTTGATCGCTGATGGCTATCGCCGATTCGCCGGCTAGGTTCCCGATTTGCGCTAATTTATCAAGCTCCCGGTTTACCGATTCATCTGCATTTAGGGCAGCATCGCATCCGACCAGCACGGCAAATATCAACAGCGACGAAATTTTCACGGCCATCATGCTCTGTTTTCTCCTCAAATCCTCCACGTCCATTCCTGTTTATGTATATGTCCATTATATCGTGGAGGGAAAAGTTCACACGCTGCCGCGGACCAGTTTCTTCCTGGACCTTAGTCTGGGACACCCCCTCCGTCTTTTGTATGATGCACGTACGAATCATTCCTCCAATCGCTGTTGCCCGGGAGTTCCCGCAGTATAAGATCTACTCTTGGAACATCCCTTTTCTCTAAAATCATGCGAGGATCTCATGGCTGGCCTATCCGCAGCACGACCTTTCCCCGCACATGGCCGGATTCCACGGCACGATGCGCTTCCGCCGCTTCGCTCAGCGAGAACGTCTGCGACACATGGATTTTCAGCTTCCCTTGATCATACATTTGGACCAGTTCCGCTAATCGATCCTTGGAGCGCTGGCTGCGGATGGGGCGCACCCCCAATTCTTCCACCAGATCGAAGGCCACGATCGTTCCGATGCGGCTCCGGTCGCCGACAAGCTCCACCGAGGCCCGCAGCGCCTCTTCGCCGGCGGCATCAAGCGCGGCTGTCACTCCCTCGGTGGCGCAAGCCTTGACCCGGTCTACAAGGCCTGGTCCATAAACAACGGGAACGGCGCCCAGCGAACGAAGATAATCATGATTTCGCTCGCTTGCGGTCCCGATGACCCGCGCTCCCCAGGCTCGAGCGATCTGGACGGCAAAAGAGCCGACTCCTCCCGCTGCCGCATGAATCAAAACCGTATCCCTATGGCCAATCCCTAGCACCGCAAGTGCCGTATGGGCGGTTTGCCCCGATGCGGTCAAGGCACCCGCTTCCTCCCATGGCATCGAATCGGGTTTCCGTACAGCTTGGTCTGCGCTGACCACGACATATTCAGCGTAACAAGCGAGCAATGACCAGCCAATGACGTCATCCCCCATTTTAAAATCCGTCACTCCCTCCCCTACCTGATCAACCGTTCCGGCGAATTCGTTACCGAGGATTTGCGGCATCCGCAATGTCACACCGGGCGGCGCCCAGCCGCTCCCCCTGATTCCGCAGTCGGCCGGCTGCACGCCTGCCGCCTTGATGTTAACTCTTATCTGGCCGTTGCCGGCCTGAGGATCGTCGAAGTCCATAACGCGCAAAACTTCCGGCGGTCCAATCGTACTGAACGCAGCTGCTTTCATATCGATCATCCTTTCCTGCATCGCTTGATCTTGTATCTGAGACCATTCTATAATCATCGATATATAATAAAAAATACAAAATAGTCTATGTATATATATACTGGAGTATATAAGCAGGGACGGTGAACCGTAATGGAAATGTTGCAGCTGAAGTATTTTGTTACCGTAGCAAGGCTTGAACATATGACCAAAGCCGCAGAGGAGCTCCATATTGCTCAGCCTGCGCTCAGCAAAACCATCTCCAGACTCGAAGAGAATCTCGGGGTTCCGTTATTTGAACGCCAAGGCCGGCAAATCCGTCTCAATCCGTACGGCAGAGCATTTTTGGCGAAAGCCAAAGCTGCCCTGCAGCTGCTGGAAGAGGGACGGCGGGAAGTGGAAGATCTTGCGGGGCTGGAGCATGGGCGCATTCATTTGGCCTTATCCAACATGGAGCAGCTCCGCGAGCCTTTACGCTTGTTTCTGCGCGAGCATCCGAAGATCAACTTTCACATTATCCAGTCCTCGATGGAGGATATGGTTCAGACGATTGAACATAATGAAGTGGATTTCTTTCTGACTTCCATGCCCGTTCGGCATCCGGATATACGCAGCTTGCCTTTGCACGTGGAAGAGGTGTTCTTGGCCGTTCCCCCCACCCACCGCTTAGCCGGAAACAATCGCATCCGCTTAATTGAGGCTGCCGGAGAATCCTTTGTGGGTTATAAAGAAGGCCATCCGTATCAGAAGATGAATAACGAGTTTTGCAAGCAAGCCGGTTTTCAACCGAAGGTCGTCTGCGAGGTGGAAGACCCTGGGACCATCGCTGATCTGGTCCGTTCGGGGTTTGGCGTGGCTTTAATCGGGGAATGCAGAAGCAGCGAGGAATTAAAGCTGACGAAGCTCAGCATTCAAGAACCTCTCGCACGCCGGGTATTTCAAATCGCATGGCTGGAATCCAGATACTTGTCCAAGGCCGCGATTTCCTTCCGCGATTACCTCGTTGAATATTACGCGGATCACGGTAATTGAGACATAACAACCACGTCGTAAACGACGTGGTTGTTTTATGATATCGAAATTCCAAACCCTGCAGCGCCGTTTCATTCTCGGGCTATTCTCACTTGGGCACGCGTCTGTCTGTGGACCTTGGTAGAACAAGACTACAATGATCTTTCCCTGCTTTGATATTTCGAGGGTTGACAATATTTGGGGAATGATTATACTTTTGAGTAAACACTCAGTTTTTTCGAATTCATCGCTCATGACTATTTAGCATCCATGGAAACCGGTAGCTCCGCAAGGAAGCTTTGCCTATTTCATTTCAAAGGAGAAAGACATCTGCCTATGCCAACAACAACCCGTCGAAATGCCAAGAAGGAACGGATATTGAACGCCGCTCTGAAGCTGTTCTCCCAGCAGGGATTCCATGCAACGACAACCAAAGAGATTGCGGCCGAAAGCGGCGTGGCCGAAGGACTGATCTTCTACCACTTTGGTGATAAACGGAAGCTGCTGCTCTTTCTTGTGAACAATTTTTCCTTTGCTGCGCAGCTTCAAGAGGATGCCGGGGAACTGTCGAAGCTTCCTGCGGACGAGGCCCTGTTTCAATACGGCATGGCATATCTCCAATTCCTCAGGACGAACATGGATTATCTGATGCTCATTTGGTCACCTGAACTCATAAGGGATGCCGAGGTATCAAAAGAGGTATCGCGGCTGATCGGAGGTTTTGGGGCAGCAGGCAGCAGCATGCTCAGACAGACAGCGGGACCCGATCATCAACCGGAACACACGGTTCAGGTTGCCATGATGATGATGACCTCCTCCATCCTGGTCTATTGCATGCTCCATTCCCGTTTCGGAGAGGAAGCGCTCCCGCTCGGGGACGAATCCTATATTCGAGAGCTCGTCCGGCTGCTGCTGCATGGGATGAACGAAGAACCCGGATCATGACGTTTTTGCTCCGTGAAGAACGATGTATACAATAAGCTGATGGCCGTATAGAGCATGCTGCATCGGCTTCTTTTATCCTCTGAATTTGAGTGGTTACTCAGTTTCTATTCTTTAGGCATCGCTAATATGGTTAGATTGAAGGGAGAAATGAGGATTATGCTGTCATTCATGCCGGATTGGAATTTCGTCATGTTGTTGTGGCTGCTGCCGGTTGTATTTTTCATTCACGACGGGGAAGAGATTGCCACGATGGAATGGTGGCTCAGGAAGAACAAGAACAGCCCCTGGATCACGAAATTTTCGCCCGTATCCATTCCGTGGGATAAGAACATCACCCTGCAATTCTCCTTTGCCGTACTGCTGATTGGCATCGTTCTCACCTGCGTAACGTTTCTAACGGCGCATACCTTCCATATCGGCAGCCCGTCTAACGCCCTGTTCGCGGGCTTCGTTACGGTGTTCCTGCTGGACGGCGTGAAACATGTTGGCGCCTCAATCGCGCTGAAGGCATACACCCCTGGCGTCATTACAGCTGCGGTCCTTGAAATTCCATACGGACTTTATGCGCTTAACCGCCTGCTGTCCACTGGAATCGTTGATGCCACGGCATTCGTAATGGGAACTTTGATCTCCATGCCGCTCATTCTGTTTCTGGTCTGGTTCGGTTTAACGCTTGGGAAACGGATCGCGCCGCACCGCATAAATACGTAGGCTCCGATAACGTGCATTGCAGCGCTTTCAAAAGTCAACACTCTTTTCGATTAAACGTGAGATATGTCATTGCGAATCTCTCCCTGGACGACTTCGTTTTCCTCAACATATTAGCCAAGCGCCGGCTCATAAGCTTAATGGATGGCAGTTAAACCGGATACGTTACGTACAAACCATATGGAGGGAGATACCGATGATGGAGGAGCAGAACCAGAAACGAGAAAATGCCGGCCCTATACCCCAGCCGATTCGCAGCGACGGTGCAGGCGGGCCGGACTATGGTCCGCGGGATGTGATGAGGGATATCGAGAATCCCGATATGCTAGTACCTCCGGTCACGGATGCGGGCTTGATGCCGAATCTGAAAATGTCGTTCTCCGACACGCATATGCAGCTGAATCATGGCGGCTGGTCGCGGGAAATTACGGTACGGGACCTGCCGATTGCGACCACGCTGGCCGGCGTGAACATGAGCCTGACGCCCGGCGGCGTTCGGGAGCTGCATTGGCATCAGCAGGCGGAGTGGTCCTATATGATATGGGGCAGCGCCAGGATTACGGCCATGGATGCAAGCGGCAGGAATTTTATAGCGGATGTGGGACCGGGCGACCTTTGGTATTTTCCGGCCGGCCTCCCCCACTCGATCCAAGGACTCGAGGAAGGCTGTGAATTTCTGCTGGTCTTTGACGACGGCCACTTCTCGGACCTGAACACCTTATCGATCTCCGACTGGTTTGCCCACACGCCTAAGGATGTGTTGTCCGCCAACTTCGGCGTGCCGGAGAACGCGTTTGCCCATATCCCGAAGGAGCAGGTTTATATTTTTCAAGACCAGGTACCGGATTCGCTTGCCAGCCAGGAGGTGCAATCTCCCTACGGAACGGTGCCGCTCAGCTTCAAGCACCGGCTGTTGGCGCAGGAACCGATCATAACCCCTGGAGGAAGCGTAAGGATCGTGGATTCCCGCAATTTCCCGATCTCCAAAACCGTTGCAGCCGCGCTGGTCGAGATCAAGCCTGGCGCCATGCGGGAGCTCCATTGGCATCCGAATCAGGACGAATGGCAGTATTACTTGACCGGGCAGGGAAGAATGACCGTATTCGCCGGCAATGGAGCAGCTCGGACCTTCGATTACAGAGCCGGCGACGTCGGTTACGTGCCCTTTGCCTTCGGTCACTACATACAGAATACTGGCACGGAATCCTTATGGTTTCTGGAAATGTTCAGAAGCGACCGGTTCGAGGATATATCCTTGAATCAATGGATGGCCTTGACGCCTCGGGACCTGGTCCGGGATAACCTGAACGTCGGAAACGAAGTCACCGCCGCTTTGCGCAAGGAGAAGTGGCCCGTCGTAAAATATCCGGGATATTCGTATTATCCGCGATAACGTTCCTTCCCTCTTCTTTGTCTCAGACATTGCCCGCGTTATCGAAAGGCCTTGCAGACCTGCCTAAGGGCTTGATTCCGAGGCAGTCTGCATGTGCTCTCATGCTGAGATTGACTTTTCCTCCCTTCTGCCATATAGTTCATTAATGAAACTATTTCATACGTGAACTGTTTGAGAGGAGAACTATCATTGAACGACAAAGCAAGGCAGTGGATCGACCGTTATGTCGATGTCTACCTGCTGGTATCGCGGCGGATCAATGCCCAGATCCGGGAGCAGCTCGGCGAAGACCTCACCAGCGACCAGTTTCAGGTTGTCCGCTTGATCAACGGCATGAATCGCTGTACTTCGTCCTATCTGGCGGAAGCTCTCGCGGTCGGCAAAAGCTCGGTTACGGCCATCGTCAACCGTCTCGTGGATGCCGGCATTATCGACAGGACCAGGGACGAAGCAGATCGCAGGCTGGTGTATCTGACTTTAACGGAGTACGGACATACGATTTTTGAATCGGCCCAGGAGCAGATAAGGGAGATCATCTCCCCTTACCTGCAGCATTTTGAAGAAAAAGATATCGAAATGTTTATCTCGATGTTCGAGAAACTGGGGCAATTGATGTTTGAATCAGGGGGGAGAAAGAATTGAGAGCTATACTGAAAGCAAGATGGGCCATCATCGTGCTGTGGCTGGTGGCCGCCGTCGCGCTGTTTATGTTCGCGCCTTCCATGGCGGACCTGGTGCGGGAGAAGGGCCAGCTATCCGTGCCGGATGGATATAGCTCTTCGCGCGCGGCTGAAATTCTGAAGGAAGCCTCCGGGGGCGAGGGCGGGGAAACCCTGAACCAGGTTGCACTTGTCTTCAACAAACCCGACGGGTTAAGCGAAGCGGATAAAGAAAGCATCCGGCTGGGCGTTCAAGCTTTAAACGACAATAAAGACAGCCTTCACATCGATTCCATAAATGAACCGTTCACGCAGACGGAGCTGGAAGACACGCTCATTGCCAAAGACGGCAAGACCATCATGGTCGCGCTTCAGGTCAGCGGGGGCGAGGAAGCCGTGAAAGAGCTGCCCGGGAAGGTCGATCAGGTGCTCGAAGGCGTTCAAGCCGACCATTACCTGACCAGCGAAGGTCTCATCAACGAAGATACCATCGTCAGCTCCGAGGAAGGCCTGAAGAAAACGGAATATATTACGGTCATCTTTATTCTGTTGATCCTGTTCGTTGTATTCCGTTCCTTCGTGGCACCGTTCGTGCCGCTGTTGACCGTAGGGCTCAGTTATCTCGTGTCCCAGTCGGTTGTGTCCTTTCTCGTGGACCAGTTCAACTTCCCGATATCCACCTTCACCCAGATCTTTATGGTGGCCGTCATGTTCGGGATCGGAACCGACTACTGCATCCTGCTGATCAGCCGGTTTAAGGAAGAACTCACCACATCCGAAGATACCCAATCGGCCATTATTGAAACTTATCGGAAAGCCGGCGGCACCGTGCTTTATTCCGGGCTTGCCGTATTCGTCGGCTTTGCAGCCATAGGTTTATCCAAGTTCATTCTGTATAAATCCGCGGTTGCGGTTGCGATCGGCATCGCGGTTATGCTTCTTGCGTTAGTCACGGTCGTGCCGTTCTTCATGGCGGTCCTCGGGAAGAAACTCTTCTGGCCGTCACGCGGCAAGCTGGAACACAGCGAAAATAAACTATGGGGAGCGGCCGGTTCTTTCTCCCTCAAGCGTCCTTGGGCCGCCATGCTCGTCGTGGCCGTCATCGTCGGGCCCTTCCTCGCTACGTACAGCGGCAAGCTGTCGTTTAACAGCCTGGAGGAAATCGGTCCGAGTTATGATTCGGTCAAGGGCTTTAATATCATTTCCGACAGCTTCGGTCCCGGGCAGTCGCTGCCTTCCACCATCGTGATCAAGAACGATGACCGGATGGATACGCCGGAGTACATGGGACTCGCGGAAAAAATCAGTCGGGAAGTGGAAAAGGTTGAAGGCGTTTCGAGCGTTCGCGGACTTTCGCGTCCAACCGGCGAGCAAATCAACGATTTCCTCATTCCGACTCAAGTCAAAACGTTAAATGAAGGATTGGGAGAGTCCAAAGACGGGCTGACCCAAATTCAGAACGGACTTTCCGAAGCAGGCAAGCAGCTCAGCGAGAATGCGCCGAAGCTGAATGAGGCTGCTGCGGGAGCGCAAGAGCTGACGAAGGGAACGGCCGACCTGAAGGACGGCATCACCGAGCTTGGTCAGGGTCTCAGCGCCATTCAAAAAGGGATTCAAAGCGGAAGCGCCGGTGCCGGTGAACTCAAAGCCGGACTCGCCAAGGCAGCGCAAAGCGCGAAAGAGTTGGCCGCTGCCCACGACCAGCTTCTACAAGGCTACAAGCAGCTCGACACCGGATTAGCGGCCCTAAACGGCGGCGTTGCTGGAATCCAGGAACAGCTGGGCGGCGTTGCCGCGGCTCTGAAAGGACTTGAAGGCTCCTTCACGGGATTGGAGAGCAGTCATCCGGAGCTTGTTCAGGATACCGATTATCAAACGATTAAAGGCACCGTTACCCAAACTGCAGCAGGCACGGCAGAGCTGGCCGCGGGGTTGGGACAGATCTCCGAGCAGCTTAAGGGCGCATCGGCAGGCTTATCGGAAGCCAACGCCGGCTACGCCAAGGCAGCCGCAGGGCAAACGGCACTTGCCGATGGTCTTCAGCAGCTTGTGTCCGGGATCGCAGAGCTTCAATCCGGCCTCTCGCAAGCCGCTAACGGGCAGGGCCAAATCGTAAGCCAGATCCCTTCCATTACGGGCGGACTGGACCAGCTGCAGGGCGGCCAGAAGCAGCTTGCCGACGGGTTCGGCGATTTTACCGGACAGATCGGAGAGCTGACGGAAGGACTGAATTCCAGCGTCGACGGGCTGAAACAAATTTCGGACGGACTGCATTCCGCTCAGGATTACCTGCAGCAAATTCAGGACGTTCAGGATGAGGATCTCAGCGGATTCTTCATCCCGCAGGAAGCCCTGGAGAACGAAGAATTCCAGACGGTATTCGATACCTACTTGTCCGATGACCGCAAAGTGATGACGCTGGATGTGGTTCTGTCAACCAATCCGTACAGCGAAGAAGCGTTGGGCAGCGTCGAACAGATTCAGGCAGCCGTCGACCGTGCAGTAAAAGACACGAAGCTGGAGAACGCCGAGGTTGCCATCAGCGGCATTACCAGCACCAACAACGATTTGCAGAGCATCTCGAATGAAGATTACACGCGTACCGTGATTCTCATGCTGAGCGGAATCTTCATTATCCTGGTCGTGCTGCTGCGATCCATCGTGATGCCGATCTACCTGATTATTTCGCTGGTCATCACGTACTTTACCGCCGTCGGCGTTACGGAGATGATCTTCGTCCACGGCTTCGGATATTCCGGCATTACTTGGGCCACGCCGTTCTTCAGCTTTGTCATGCTGATCGCGCTAGGGGTGGATTACAGCATCTTCCTGATGGCACGCTTCAACGAGAACAAAGCCTGGAACGTTCAGGATGCCATTCTCCATGCCATGCGCAACATGGGCACGGTCATTCTGTCCGCGGTGGTCATTCTTGGCGGCACCTTTGCGGCCATGTATCCATCCGGCGTATTGTCCATGATGCAGATCGCCACGGTCGTCTTGGTCGGACTTGTGCTTTATGCACTCCTGTTCCTGCCATTCTTCGTGCCGGTGATGGTTCGCATCTTCGGCCGGGCCAACTGGTGGCCGTTCAGCCCTAAGGAACAGGGCGACGCTTCCAGAACGGGACATGATCTGAAGATGTAATTAACATTTTGAATACGATAAAAAGGGCTGCACCCGCGTTAGGCATACGGGGGATGCAGCCCTTTTGTCGTTTCCTCCCAAACATCGGAATCTTCATGCCATTCTTCCGTAAGGGCGGGGCTATCGCATTCAGAGCATGGTCCGGGCCGTTATGTCCTCTACTGCACAATTCCGATATAAAACCCGTCATATCCCTTGCTTCCAACCGTTTGAATGGCCGTGCCGGCAATCGAGGAGTCTGCCGACAGCATATCCATGAATTTTCGGATGCCATGGACCCGAGGGTCTGTGCTGTGATAATCGATGACTTCCCCGTTCCGGATGACATTATCGCTAATGATGACGGTGCCGGCCTTGGAGAACTGCAAGGCCCACTTCAAATAATTCGGATTGTTCGGTTTATCGGCATCGATGAAGATCAGATCGAACGGCTCAGCCTTTTCCTTAGCCAGCTGCTCCAGCTGCGCCAATGCATCGCCTACGCGGATGCTGACCCTATCCTCCAGTCCAGCCAACGCTACGTTGGATTTGGCAACCTTCGCATGATGCGGATCGAGCTCCAATGAAATCAGCCGCCCTTCTGCCCCGATCGCCCTAGCCATCCAGATCGTGCTGTAACCGCCAAGCGTACCGATCTCCAAGATTCGTTTCGCTCCCTTGATCTGAACGATCACGTTCAGCAGCTTGCCCTGAGCGGGAGATACATCGATCTCAGGCAAGCCTGCCTCCCGGTTTGCGGCCAACACCTTCTCCAGCACCTCGTCATAAGGAATCAAATGTTCCGTCACATAATCGTCCACTTTGCCCCAAGTCGCAGCATCATTCGCATTCGCTTTCATGCCTGTTTCCTCCCTTAAACTTCAAATTGGATTTTACACATTCATTGTATGTGATTTAATATTATAAAAATAATATATAATTAAGTAGGTTATATAAATAAAATATATAAATCAGACAGGAGTGCGGCTCCATATGAATTTACATGCCTTACGGCTGTTTCACGTCATTGCCACAACGGGCAGCGTCACCCGGGCTGCCGAATTATTAAATATAAGCCAGCCGGCCATAACGGCACAGGTTAAGAAATTCGAGAAGGAGCTTTCCCTTACCCTGTTCAAGCCGCAGGGCAGAGGCATCGGATTGACGCAGGCTGGCGCCGAGCTGCTCCCGCTTGCCAAAAGGCTCTTCTCGGTTGAGCAGCAGATCGAACAATTCTGCCGGGATTACCGCAGCGGTTCGAGGGGGCATATCCGACTGGCTGCAACCTACCTCCCCTCCCATTTTCTTCTGCCGGCTTGGCTTGCAAAATACAAGCAGCGGTACGAAGACGTCGAAATGAGCATTACCACCACGAATTCCAGCGATGCGCTTAAGCAGCTGCTGAACATGGACGTGGATCTTGCGATATACGGCGGCCTCCCTGAGGAATCGCCGGATACGATACAGACCGAGGAGCTGTTCCGGGATGAGCTGTGGTTTGTCGTCTCCCCCGACCACCGTTATGCCAATCAGCATATCTCCCTGGATGAAATGATGAGAGAGCCTTTTGTCATGCGGGAGGAAGGAAGCTCGACGCGGGAACGGTTATTTGCCTTATGCCGCACCCACAGCTCCCCTTCGCCCCGCATCACGCTGCAATTCAACGGCCTGCACGAAGCGATCACGGCCGTCATTGCCGGATACGGGGCCAACTTCGTGTCTTCGCTCGTGGTGCGGGAATACGTGGAGCGCGGTGAGCTCAGCCAGGTATACGTCGATGGCATCGAGCTGCAAAATATCATTGCGGTCTGCACCCGCAAGCATGAAGCGTTATCCGCTGCCGCCATGAATTTCGTGGAGATGATCCGGGAACGGCCATAAGATAACCGTATGTCGTTTGGCAAGATGGAGCTGCACTTTTTGGAGCTTGCCTGCATTCTTCCTTGGAGCCTTGTCAGAGAAAACAACCCGTATGCTGCTCCGGCATACGGGTTGTTTATTTGCGTTATTATCACTTGTATTTACCCAATCATTTTCATAGGTTTATTGAACCGTTACATTTCCCTTATACACATATTGCATTGCCGGGCTTTCTCTTTTCTTGCGTACTGAAACTGGCATAACCCCGATGTCTCCCCTGTTAACGTCAGCACAAAAACTGCCATCAAGCAATAAGTATCATTACTCTATTCATGTGAAGGATGACCTAAACATTCGTTTATGACGATAATAATCTGTTTAATACCGACCTCATCGCAGCCTCATCGCCTCCGTGTTCCACGACTTGCGCAAATGCGGCACGCAATGCCTCCGCCAGAATGATGCCCAATTGATCGCCAGCCTCTTCTCCTGATGCTGCAGCCAGTTCACCGAGATAACGCGCGACGGGATTGTCTCCTTTGCGGGGATCGGGCTCAGACAGCAATCGGCCCACTTTAAGGCGAATCATGCTGTCGTAGGCGGTCAATAGAACCAATTTCAGGCGCAACTCGGGAGGAGCCGCATCGGCAACAGCTTCCATGCGGTCCAATATTCGAAGCGTTATGTCATCCCGAAGCAAGCCGTAAAATTTCTTCTTGGATTTGTAATGATGATAAAGAGCTCCCACGGTCACTCCTGCATCGGCAGCAATGTCGTCAACTTCCGCTTGGTTGTATCCCATCTCGGCAAAACGCTTTAAACCTGCCTGTATGAGTTTGTGCTGCGTGGTACCCGGTATTGGTATATGACTCATGTAACTCCCTCCGAAAACGTTCATGCAAAGATATTTAAATTCTAACATAGCTGCTCTTTAAGAGATATAAATCTTTGATAGCTGCAAATGAGCCATTTTCCAAAAAATAGCTTGAACAAATAACATAACTGGGTTATGTTAAATATAACCTAATTATCTTACATCACGAAACCATATTCTATTTCGAGGTGAGTACATGGAAGGAAACGTTATTTTTTATTTTGTTCCGGTCAAAGATATCAAGGCAGCCAAATCCCTTTATCGCGACACGCTCGGTTTGGAAGAATCATGGCGCGAAGGGGATTACACGGTTGCTTTTAAGCTCCCGGGAACCAACGTGGAATTGATGGTTGAACAAGTCTCGGAAGGAAGCCAGGATGCTGCCGGACCTGTTTTTCTCGTACCCTCTGTCCGGGATATATACGAGAACAACCCCGGCAAGCTGCAATTGATCGGCGAACCGGGCGAAACTCCTGACGGCCTCTGGTTGAGTGCCAAGGATGATTCCGGCAACGGAATCTACTTTACGGATGAAAGCAAGCACGACTCTTGATCCTGATTTACGCCTGAGGCGCTCCCGGTCTGAAATGCCGGAGGTGCCTTCTCCCGCTATTTGACATAACATAGGGGCTTCCCGCCAGATCCAGGATCTATCGGGACAGCCCCCTTTTATTGTCTATCATCTAAATGTAAATCGCCGCGCGTCACCCTTTAATGGAGCCGATCATGACGCCTTTCTCGAAATATTTTTGCATAAACGGATAAATAAGCAGAATCGGAAGCGTCGAGACGATAATGACGCCGTACTTGATCTGGTCGGCATATCGCTGCGCGTACCCTCCGGCATCCCCGCCCGTTCCCGCACCGCTCGAGAATACCTGGTTCGACAGCAGGATATCCCGCAGAACGATTTGCAGCGGCTGGAGCTTCGTATCCCGGATATAGATCAGCGCCGTAAAGAAATCATTCCAATGCCCCACCAAATAATAGAGCCCGATGACGGAGACCAATGCTTTGGACAGCGGCAAAGCCACTTTGAAGAAGAAGGTAAAGTGAGAGCAGCCGTCCATGACGGCGGCTTCATGCAGCTCCTGCGGCAGCGAGTTTTCAAAGAACGTCCTCGCAATGATCAAATAAAACACATTCACGGAGAACGGGAGAATAAACACCCAGATCGTGTTGGTCAAGCCAAGACCCTTCATCAATAAATAGGTCGGAATCAGCCCGCCGTTGAAGAACATCGTGATCACGAAAATAAACATAATGATGCGCCTGGCGCGAAATTCCTTTCTGGACAGCACATAAGCTGCCGGAAGCGTGAACAGCATGTTCACCAGGGTGCCGAACACCGTGTAAAACAACGTATTTCGGTACCCGGTCCAAATCCGCATATCCTTGAAAATTTCCTGGTAACCAAAAAAACTAACATTTTTGGGGATAAACATGACCTTCCCCGTAGAGACGAGCGTTGAGTCGCTGAACGAAGCAATGATGATAAAATACAGCGGATACGCAATCAGCAGAAAAATCAAAACACACAGAAAACCCAAGACGATCTTAAATCCCAGCTCCTTGCCGTTGATGCGCATTCTGGCAGTTTCATGTTCCACAACCGTTTCTCCTTCCCCGATCATTAGAATAAGCTCGTTTCCGACATTCTCTTCGATATCGTGTTCATCGCATACAGAAATACGAAATTGATGAGCGTGTTAAACAAACCGATGGCCGAAGCCAAGCTGAACTGGTTGGAGATGATCCCGATTTTGTAAACATAGGTGGCTATGACCTCCGAGACGGGAAGGTTCAGCGAATTCTGCATCAGGAATATTTTCTCGAAGCCGGTCCCGAGGATGTTCCCCATGCTGAGAATGAACAGGATGATGATGGTTGGAACGAGCGCGGGAATGTCGACGTACCGGATCGTCTGCCAGCGGCTGGCCCCATCGATCTTGGCGGCATCGTACAGCTGGGGATCCACGGTGGACAAGGCCGCAAGATAGATAATGCTGTTCCAGCCGCAGTGCTGCCATATGTCGGAGAGCACGTACACCGGAATAAAGGTCGAGGTGGAGGCTAACAAATTGATATGCCCCAGCCCCACCGCCTTCATGAAGTGACCGACAACCCCGGTTTCGGAGGACAGCAGCACGTTCAGCATCCCGACCAGCACGATGATGGATATGAAATGAGGCAGGTAAACGGTGGTCTGCATCACCTGCTTCATTCTTTTTCTGCGAATCTGGTTTAGAATGAGCGCTAAGATGATCGGGGCCGGAAAGCCGAGCACGATCGTGGCCAGACTGATCAGAAACGTGTTTCGCATCAAATCGGTGAACAGGTAACTGTCGATGAATTGCTGAAAGTAGGCGAGTCCGCGCCACTCTCCGCCGGTCAAGCCTTGGCTGAAATCGTAATCCCTAAACGCAAGCTGGATGCCGTACATCGGCACATAGTTAAACAACAGAATGACGGCAATCGCCGGAAAAATCATAATCCACAGCTGGTAATCACGTCTGAAGGTGTCCAATCTTTTGCGAGGCCCCATATCCTCCCTCCTAGTTTTGATTCATGTAATCGTCGTAATATTTTTGCATAATCTCAAGATTCTGCTTCAGGCCTGCCTTCTCGCTTTCCTTGATATACGCGTCCCATTCGGCTTCCACGCCGCCCTTGGTGACCCATTTCGCAAAGCTGGATTCCGCCAGATTCATAACGTTGGTATTGTTCAGGCTCATGGCGTTATTGTCCATGGTGGAATACTTGATGAACATGCCGGGGAACACGTCTTTATCGGGATCCACGTCCAAGGCCGCCTCCAGCGGCTCCGATTGACCCAGCACCTCCTGCATATCGGTGCCAAGCGTCAGCTTTAAGGTATCGGGAATATAAAATGCGCCGTTGTCCGCCATCGTCGAGGTCCATTTCCACGTGCCCGGATCCATCTTGGCATCGGCCGGAGGCAGAACGGCATATGTACCGTCTCCGTTATCTTTAATGTTCGGTCCGAGGGATCCGAACAGCACCTGCATGCCCACCTCGGGCGCATAAAGCTCGTTGATGAATTTCATGGCCGCTTCTTTGTTCTTGGTCTTGGCGGACATGACGATATGGTTGGTGCCATAATTCAGGGAGTAATGATCGTAGCTCCAGGACAGCTTCCCTGCATAATCTGCCGACACCTTCATCGGCGGCATGGAAGCATATTGCGGTGCCAGCTGCTCGCCGAACCGGTCGGACGCCACCCATCCCCAGGTAAAACCGACCTTGGCCGTATCCCCTTCCCCGCGCGCGATGGATTGAAATTTCGTATAATCATGCGTGAACACTTCGGGGTTAATGAGACCGGCCTTGTACAATTTGTTCAGAAACGAGACCATCGTTTTGTACCGTTCATCCGTCAGGAAGTTCTTCACTTGACCGTCTTCCACGAAATAGCCCTGTCCGCTGCCGTCCGTCAGCGTAATGCCCATGCTGCCCAAAAGCACCGCTGGGTTAAAATATCCACCGATGCCTCCCGGCCAATCCATCGGAATCTCGTCATTCGGATCGCCGTTGCCGTTGGCATCCTTCTCTTTAAAAGCCACCAGTACTTCATACAGCTCATCCCATGTGGTCGGCATGCTCAGGCCGAGGTGATCCAGCCACTGCTGGTTAATGAACTGCCTGCTGGCGGTAGCGGGCCAGAACCGCTGATATTTCGGGAGACCGTAGATTTTGCCGTCCGACTGCGTGGCGATTATTTTCGTATCCGGTTTTTCATTAAACATGTTCTGTACGTTGGGCGCCTGCTCCAGCATGCCGGATAGATCCTGGAACAAGCCCTGGAATTGCGCAAAGTCGGCATCCGTAATGACGTTCGGCCCGATGAACAGATCCGGAATATCGCCGCTGGCCAGCATCGTCCCTTTCTTCTGTCCCCAATCCGCGGTAATCTCCTGCCATTCGATGTCCACGCCCGCCGTCTCCTCAACCTTTTGCAGCCACTCCATTTCGGCCAGCGGCTTCGTGAGCGGGTGCTTGGTAATGATGGCGGTAAGCTTTACTTTGCTGCCGGTTTGGTCTCCGGGAGTCTCCGCCGAGTCGTTCTGGCCGCCTCCGGCCCCGCTGCAGCCTGTTAACAACATGGCCGTGATGACGACAAGCGAGATGAAAACGTTTACCCTTTTCTTCATTCCATTACCTCCTGGTTTCGTTTGTTGGTCTGGTCCATGGGGGTATGCGGCCTTGAGTCGGCCTTGCCTTGGGACAGTTTTCACTCTAAATGAAGGCGGCGGGCACCGTAAACGGACAGTTTTTCAGGCATCCTCATTTTTTGAAGACGCCCATCATCCCATATATGTAAACGCATCCATTACAAGCCGGTACAGGGAATTCAAATTTTGTATATGTTCAAAAATTGAAAAATCTTAACCTGTGAAACAGCCTTGCCTAGGAATAGCTGTTAAGCAAGCAGGTTTATAAAAGACCGCTGTAATCGGCCTTGTCATCGGCATCAGCGGTCTTTCGATTTAAGCTTTATGCGTATTTCGATATTGCCCAGGCGTCGTGCCCACCATTTTTTTGAAGGATCGGATAAAACTCGAGGTATTGGTGTACCCGACCTGTTGGGAGATGGCTTCGAGCGTCTCCTCGCTGTCCCGCAGAAGCTGAATGGATTTCTGGATCCGAAGCTGATCGATATGCTCTTTGAAATTTTGCCCCATCGTTTTTTTGAAGTGATGGCTGAAGTTGGAGACCGACATATCAAAATAATCGGCCATCATCTGCAGCGAACAGTTCGGATCCATCCCTTTCTCCGCAATCAGGGACAGGATCTCATCCTGGGTTGCCGCCCGGGAAACGGGGAGGGTTTCCTTGATCATATCGCACAGCTTGGCATAGCTTTCCCTTATGATCCCGACCATCTGTTCCAGCGTATAACGATGGTTAAAAGCCGCATCCGTAAGCCGCAGCAGGCTCTGATCGTCATGACGGAACCGCTGGAGGCCGTTGAAGATGACGGTAACGGTATTGAGATACACGCTCTGAATCATATGTGGCGGGAGGCTGTCATTGCTTAGGTAACCGATCATTCTCTCCGCTAAAGAGGCCAGCATGGCTGCATCATTCTTGAGGATCGCAAGCTCGAGGGATTGCAGGATTTCGGCATAATAGGAGACGGCTCCGGTCTGGGGAATCCCGATGTTATCAAAAACCAGCACGGCGTCGGTCTTTCGGATGCGCAGAAACTCCGCCGTCCGGAGTGCCTGCAGATAAGAGAGATGGAGGTCCTGCGGAGACGGGGCTTCGCCAGGCTTGCCGATGCCGATCACCGTTCGCCGGCCCGTGTGCTCCAATATTTCATCCTGCATCCGTTCCAGGCAGGATGTGAGCGGGACATTCTCCGCATGGGAGCACACCAGAATCAATTCCTGCGGATAGATGCTTTTAAAGAAATGACCTTGGATATCCTCCGGCAGCCGTCCTTCATAGCGCCGGCAGTAATCCAGTATCTTCTCCATCTCTGCTCCATCCGCTTCGCAGCATAGTACGGCAACCGAGAAGTAATCATGCTGAAACCGGAGGCCGACCTTGCTTGCTTCCCGTTCAAAATCATCCCAGCCTGCAAGATGCCCGCTCACCAGTTCAAACAGCAGGTTATCCCGCATAATCGGCAACGATCCCTTCACATGCTCGTCAAGCTTGCTGTTGGCCAGCGAAAGCTCCTCCAGCGTATATTTGATCGTATCGATCTCGTTCATGGGCTTCCCCTCCCGCGGTTCGAAGACTTGAACGGCAAGATCAACCAGGCGGCGAATCGGCTGATAGTTGTTCCGGATCGATATATAGATGATAAACACTTCAAGCAGCAGGATCAGGCCGACCAGGATGGCCGTATTCAACTGAATCGTCCGAATGCCTTGAAGGGATGAGGCTACCGGCAGCAGGCTCACGTATTTCCAGCCATTCTTGTCCGAAACCGAGGACGATACCAGATAATCCGATCCGCTGATCGCATAAATGCCCGAAGAGGAAGATGTCTCTTCACCTATGCCCTGCACAAGCTTCCTGAAGTCATCGGAGGATTGGTATGACGTATCATGGGAAGATACCAACCGCCTTCCCTGGCCGTCAAACACAAAAAAATCGCCGCTATAGGTTTCCGAGACGGACTTCATCATCCGGACGATCGTATCTTCCCTTACCATGATCATGACGGCTCCGGGTGAATTCGTGCCTCCTACCGGCAGCGGCTGCACGAAAGTCAGCATTCGAACCCGGTTGTTGCCGGGCACAATCACGTTCTCGACAGGCCTGACGACGGGAGACTCGAGATCATTCAAAGTCTGGATCATATCTTCGCTGGCCCAGTTTTCATAGTAGTAACCGACGCCCGGAATGGACAGGTCGTCCAACCTGTATGCGCTTCCAGTTTTGGAAAACAAATAACCGATGTTCTTTACATACAGCAAGGTGTTGTAAATAAATGCATCGGTTGCATTGTATTTTTTCATCTCATTGGCAATGAGGACACGCTGGTAGTCGCTTTCCTCGGCCTTGTACATCTTGAATTCCCGATTCTGCACCAGCTCGAACGGCAAATTGTATACATACCGGGTAAACGTATCCATCGATGTCATGAATTGCTCCGTAATATGCGCATTCCAGTCCATTTCCTTCTCTTTCACAACATCCGCCGAATAGGGATAGTAATAACACAGGATGACGATCACGGGAAACATCAGCACAAGCAAATAGGAAATCAACAACTTGGTCAGCAGGTTAATCTTATGGATTCGCAAACGGCAACCACCTCCCTATCACTTCATTCCCATTTTCGAAAATGTTATCTATAAGAATACGAAATTTTCAAAAAAAAGAAAACTCATTTCCGCTGTATACGCGTCGGAAATGAGTTTTCTGATATCTTACCATTTTGGCGGCAGCGGGAACGTCAGGAGGATTGTTCCACTCCCCATTTTTCGGCCCACTTCTCCATCTCCTTCAAAGAATCCAGGAAGTCCATCCCCTTCTCGGTCAATGAATACTCCACGGAGACCGGAACGGTAGGGAATACCTCGCGTCTCACGATGCCGCTGCTTTCCAAATGGCGCAGGACATCCGTCAAGGATTGCGTCTTGATGATGGCTGCATCCCGGTGAAGCTGATTAAACCGTTTCGGTCCCTGGGCTAATTGCGCGATGACAAGGAACGCCCATTTGGCTCCAAGAATTTGCAGCACCGAGCAGATATGATTGAACGCTGGCTTTTCCTGATAGTCTTCTTTAACCGGCTCCATTGCCTCACCCCATCACTAACTAATCGTAAGTTAGTCAAAATGACTGGATAATATCCAAATACTTTGCCTTCTTACATCATATGTGCGCACTGCTTATAATACAAACACAAAGAGATTTCATGCTTTACTATCCGAAACGGCATGTGCTAGCCATGATCCGATTGAGGGTATCGATCTCCCAACGGAAAGGATAATGGATATGAATCGATATACGATATATTTATTGGCGCTCGGGGTTTTTCTTACCGCTACCTCGGAACTGGTCGTCTCGGGTATTCTGTACGCGATTGCTGACGATCTTCATATTTCCTTGGCTTTTGCCGGCCAACTGATTACCGCCTATTCGCTTGCTTTTGCGATCGGAACACCGTTTCTGGTCTCGCTTACCGCTCGAATCAATCGAAAAAAGGTGCTGCTCGGCTCGCTTCTGCTATTCATTGCCGGCAGTCTTGTTTCTTTTTTTAGCACCGAGGTATGGATGCTCATGGCTTCCCGTGTCATTCTGGGTGTAAGCTCAGGCGTCTATCTCGTTGCCGCAATGGGTACCGCAGCCAAAATGATGCCACCGGAAACGTTAGGCCGTGCGATTGGCACCATCGTGCTGGGTTTCAGCAGCGCCATGGTGCTGGGCGTTCCGATCGGCATATGGATCACGAATCTGCTGAACTGGCAGTCCATTTTTCTGCTGCTGGCTCTGCTCAGTCTGTTGGTCGCTTTTGTCCTTATCAGGCTCCTGCCGGATGTTCAAGGGGATGCCCCCGTACCCTTCCGCCAGCAATTCAAAGTGCTGGGGAGTCTCGTGATCGTCAGCGCCCTGCTGCTTACGTTCTTCCGGGAATCCGGCAACTCGGTACTGTTCACGTATGTGACGGCGTTTATCCAGGATATTTTTCGCATCGCGCCATCCGGCATCAGCATCATGATGCTCGGCTTTGGCCTATTGGGAGCCATCGGCTCCAGGCTCGGCGGTTATGGCGTCGACCGTTTTGGGGCGGCCAAGGTGATTGTCCTCAGCACGCTCGTTCATATTGCGGTATTTGCGCTGCTTCCGCTGCTCGCCGGTCAATCGGTCATCGGACTTTCGCTGATGGGAGTCATGGTGATGTCCATGTTTGCGGCGGGCCCGGCGGTCCAGAGCTATTTTATCCAGCGGGCGCCGGGTTCTTCCAATCTGGTTCTCAGCATAAACACCTCCATTGTCCATCTGGGGTTAGCCGCAGGAGCGGGTGCAGGAGGCTTCATGGTCAATACGTCATCCACGCTTCAATACCATCCATGGCTCGGGGGATTCGTGCTCGCGCTTGGCTTGGCGGCAGGACTGGTCAGCTTCTCGGCCGGACGGAAGTCGCCGGTTTCCATCCCGAAATCGGCCTGACCTCGCCTGCTCCACTCTATGTGTGTTTAGCGCAAGCCGCCCTATCAACGGGCGGCTTGCATCCTGCTGATTGTTAAAAATGGGCTCACGGATGTTTGCCCATGGGCATAACGTGTGTTATGGGTCAACGCCTATTACATGATGAAGGGCAGGAGTCACAGTGGCAGTCTCTTATATGGATTTCACCTCACCGTCCGTTCGGTTTACTTACGATATGAACAATAACCCGTTTTTCAAAAAAGATAGTCAAAATTACATTAATTCTCTCTCCGTAAAAGAATTGAACACGCTCGGCAACGCTTCCCTGCTGGATATATATCTCAGTACCGGAAACGTAGTGGAGCCGCATATCCATCAAAATGCATCGGAGCTGGTATATGTCGTTTCCGGCTCAGCCATCGTTTCCCTTGTCAATCCGTTTACGAAAGAGCTGCTGAACTTCACGGTAACGCCCGGTCAAGTTGCGCTCGTGCCCCAAGGCTGGTGGCATTATGAAATGGCGACGGTTGACAACACGCATCTGATCGCGGTCTTTGACGCGCCGGTGCCTGAATTCATTGGAGGTTCGGATCTCTTGAGATTGACGCCGGCCAGCGTGTTCGCTCACACCTACTGCCTGGATGAAGCCAAAGTCAAAGAGACCTTGGCGCCGATCACCGACACGGTTGTCATCGGGCCGCCAAAAAACTGCCCGCAGCAAGGGCAAGTGCAAGGGCAGATGAAACATCAGCCTCACGCGTCTCATCTTAATCAGCATTATTACCATCAAGGAACGCCTGGCCAGCGAGATTATGAGCTCCTTCAGCAGCAGCAGCAACAGCAGTTCCAGCAACAGCAGCAGTTGTTCCAGCAGCATTTCAATGCTCACGATCAAACCCAGCATGGAACGTATGCTGCTGAACCGCAGCGAACACCAACTCAAGCACAAGAGCAGTTCCGTTCGCAACAGCAATTACAAGAACAACAGCGTCAGCAGTTCATTCAGCAACAGCAGCAGCTGCCATTCCTGCAGCGCCAGCTAATAGGAAATGGCTGGGATAAATTCTGATCAACCCTCCGATAAATGAGTCCTCTATTGAAATACGCAGCATCACGATTCGTCCATGATGCTGCGTATCTCTTTTTAATATGGAATTATATTATTTAGCAAGACCGGATGCTCCCGTTATTCTCAGCTTCCGGCACGCAATGTTCTCCGGCCGTGTAACCGATATGGACCAATGAATGCCCGAAGTCAAATTCACCAGGCTTAAATAATATCCGTGCCCAGCGCCTGTATCAATTCCCAGCTTACCGTCGCCGAACCAGAGCTGATGGGGCTCTACACCCAAGCGAAACGTGGATGTATGACCAAACACAATCGTTTTATCCATCAAACGCGGCGACTGATGGAACGGTTCCCGGATCTCCGTCAGATCCTCCGGCTTCTGCGCATGGAGCGGAATATCGGGGCGAATGCCCGCATGCACGAACAAATACTCATCATGCTCGATCCATAGCGGCATAGCTGCAATGAATTGTTGATATTGTAACCCTTGAGGAGCCACGAAACCGGCTTGTTCCGGCAATTGATGCAGCCATTTGCGTTCATTGTTCCCCTGTAGCGCTACTGCGCCGGCATCACACAGCTCCTTCACATAATCCAGGGTCCCGGCTGAATCGGGTCCCTTATTCACATAATCCCCAAGCAAAAATAAACGATCCGCCTCGGGCTGATAATGTACATGCTGCAGCAGGATCTCAAGCAGATAACCGTAGCCGTGAATGTCCGAAACCGCATACACCTGACTCATGTGGCCAACATGCTGCTTTCTGCATATATCATGGTTTGTTCCGGTGACACCCGTATCCTTCGTTCGCTTCCCGCTTCTACGCTGCAATGATGGAATAAATGAATCGGCTGCCGGTCTGCCGTCTCGGCTATGATTCTCCATCTGGTTCCTTCGTAGACCGTCTGCAGGATGGTTACCTTCAACGAGTTCCCTTCCGGTGTAGCTTCGTCACTGCATATTTCGATCGATTCAGGATGGATCATGACGATGGCACCGTCGTCTCCATGATTTATATCTATCAGATTTCCGCCAATCAAACTTCCGGATAGTATGGCTGCAGTCTGCCCATTCGGGCTCAGTTTGGCTTCCAATCGGTTATGGTAACCCATAAGCTGCGCCACCCAAGGGCTCGCAGGCCGCTCAAACAGCTCTCTCGGTTCCCCGAATTGATCAATCGCCCCGTTCCTTAATATCATTATGCGATCAGCCACCGTAAAGGCCTCCATCCGGTCATGCGTCACATACAGGGTAGCGATGGATAATTCGCCCAGCAATCTGGCCAATTCACCACGCATATCCGTTCTCAGTTTGACATCCAGATTGGACAATGGTTCGTCCATTAACAACAGCTTCGGCTCTGTTGCCAGCGCTCTCGCGATGCCGACGCGCTGCTGCTGACCGCCAGACAGCTGGGCCGGCAGCCGGTCCAATAAACCTTCCAGCTTTAAAAGCGATTGGAGTCGGTCCAATGTCCGCGCTCTGTCATGCCCATTTAGTTTTCGGCGCTTCATCCCATACTCCATATTCTGTTTCACGTTCATATGGGGCCATAGCGCATAATCTTGAAACACCATGTTAATCGGGCGATTTTCCGGCGGAATATAATGCCCTCGCCGTTCGACGGTGACTCCGGCCATCTCCACCTCCCCTGCATCGATACGCTGAAGACCGGCAATCATCTGGAGCAGCGTTGATTTTCCGCAGCCTGAGGGGCCAAGAATGCATATGCGCTCCCCTTCTCCCACCTCAAACGTGATCGGCTTCAATACTTGCTGTGAGCCGAATGATTTCGATACGCCCTTTACCTTTAAGATCATTCCACTCTCCATCCCTTCTACCATTTATTGCGATCCAGCCATCTGAACCATGTACGCCCCGCTGCTTGCAGAAGAATGATGATCAGCACGACCGCTCCGCAGCTAACGACGGTAGCAGCCGTTGCATATCCGTAGCGTGAGAATTCAAAGGCCCTGTCTATGACCAGCGGCATCAGCGAATAGTTAGCCGGTTTCAGCATGGAAGCCAGGGCCAGATCAAACACGCTGGTTCCGAACGAGGCCAGGGTTGCAATTAGAAGCGACTGGCGTGCTATAGGCAGTACGATATCCCGCATTCGTTCAAATACGCCTGCCCCTTGAATGGCTGCCGCCTTGAGCATGGTGCCGGACATGTTGCCGAACGCGCCAAGCTGGACCCTGACTGCGTAGGGGATGGCACCGGCGATCCCGGCGATCACAAGCAGCGAGGGTGTTCCGTAAAGATGGAGTCCTAAAGGTTCCAGCCATTTCTGATTCCATATGAAAATATAGCCAATCCCTAGCACAACGCCGGGGACCGCTAAAGAAATGATCGAGAATAGCTGAAGCAACGGCCTTAGACGAGACTCCGTAAAAGTCAGCATATAGGCTACAACAAACCCGATCAGCATGCTAAACAATGCAGCTGCGGCTGCTATGACAAGCGAATGATACATGCCTTCCAGATAACCGAGCAGCCTGTGATCCCCGGCTTGTCCTGCGAATAATTCGCGATAATGATCCAGCGTGAGATTATCCAGATGTATGCCTCCGCCAGCCTGCTTCAGGAAAGACACCGCTGCGCTGGTTCCGATCGGAATCCCAAGACTCACAAAGAGAAAAATCGTAATCGACAGATTATACAACCAGGCTTTCCGCGGCCTTACCTTCTCCATTTGAACCGCTCTTGCATTCAAAAAGTCGAACCTGGATTTCCGCAGGGTCACCATAAGCAAGGTCATCGCCAGTGCCAGAATTAAGACAAGATAGAATGCCAGCACACCCGCCATATCGAATCGGACCGGAGACTGGTAGATTGCCGAGTATATGGAGTATGTCAACGTTGGGAATTTATACACGGTTGCCAAAGCGGCGGGCAGCCCGAAATCCCCGATGGTATCCATGAACACCAGGGTCCAGCCAGCCACATAGGAAGGCAGAGCCAATGGCAGTTCGACGGTTCTCCAGACGGTGAATGGCCTTGCGCCATTCAGCCTGGCCGCATAACCGAACTGCCTTATGTTCCACTCCGAAGCTGCCATAATGGCCAAATAAGCTAGCGGGAATTTACTTAGTGACATGACGAACATAAGCCCGACAGGCTGAAAAATAAACGAGGTGACCCACGTCAGCCCCAGCCACTGATGAGCCAGTCCGTCCGAGCCGGCAAACAAAACCCAGCCCTGCGCGATCATGAAGGACGGGGCTATTAACAATACCCAAGCCGTCATATCCAGCAATTTGGCCGCTGCAAAGTCCCACCGTGCCCGAATGGTAGCAAGCACGCCTCCAATGATCGTACCGATCGTTGCCGTGCCCAGCGATAATGTGACCGAATTCAGAAGGGACTGTTTCCATAACGGCCGATTCATGATGTCTCCGATCAAGCCCAGGCTGCTGGACTCGATCTGCCCGAAAAATAGCCCGGGAAAGATGACGTTGATCAGGACGGCGAGCAGCGGCAAAAAAATAAAAACAAACAGGAGGAGGGTGACCCCGCCTCCATAGCGAGCTTCCGAAGTATTCATATCGCCCTTCCTACCTTACATTTTGATCCGCAAACCAGGTTTTGATCTCAACTTCATGCTCGGATGCCCACTTCGCGGAAGGCAGCATAAAGGCTCCATTCGGTTCACGCTCACTTCGTGCACTCACGCCCTCCACAAGCGGCGTAAAGAAACTATCCGTTGAATCCAGATTCGTTAACATCTGCTGTGTCTCGGGTTTCAGCATATATTCAACAAATGCTTTGGCCGCTGCCGGATTCTTGGTATGCTTGCTGATCGCCACAACGCGCAAGCTCCCTGGCGCACCCTCGCGCGGCCATATTACCTCGATAGGCTCGCCTGCAAGCTTCAGTTCATAAGCATTATGCTCCTGAAGCGCCGCAACTTCGATTTCTCCGCTTAACAGCGCCTTCCCGACAGGACCGTTCTTGGGGTATACATGAAGTCCTTTTTTAAAACGCTGCTCGTATGTCTGCTCTGCGGCTTCGACACCCCATTGCTCAAAAAATGCGGATACGAGCGGATAGGCAGGCGCTGCCACGGCCGGATCGGCATGACCGACAGGGCCGTCATAGGCAAAAAATTGCTCCCAAGTCGTCGGTGCCTTCTCCGGAGTTACCAGCGTTGTGTTATAAGCAATGACACCTGCCGCATGAATGCCGACAGGGAAGTAGGCGAAATCTTCGGGTACATGGCTCCTTCCGTTCTCGGACAGATTTCCGAGATTGTCAGGCTCCCAATCCGTCATCAGAAAATCGCGGTCGCCCAAATTGCGCACCGAACCGTGTCCATCCATCATCAAGACGTCCCATTGCGGATTTCCCTGCTCCGCCTCAATTTTGGCCAATGCTTCTCCCCCTCCATAATGCACGGCTTCTAATTTGAAGCCTGTCTCTTCCATAAATTTCGGGGCAATGTAATCCACAAAATCATTTCCGTATAAGTAGATCGTTTCCCCGGTATCCTCCGGATTGCCATTCGTTAAGGTTATGTCCGGCTGCCCGGCTGCACCTCCGCTTCCGCTGGCCGTCGGCCCCGTGGTTTCCCCCGAGCGAACCGTTGGCTGTCCATCCGTTTGCGCGCATGCCGACAACAACCACATGAGCGCAGTCAAAGCAATGAATATTCCATGTTTGAATCCTGTTTTCTTGTTCATGTCACCCTCCTGTTTCTGATTGCCTTCTTGTTTCCATTTCAGCATAACGTCCCAGATTCAATTAAAAATTATCGCTGCGTTAACAAAGAATTAAATAATATCTATCAAATGAAAGATAAGATTAATACCATCGATGTTTGAAATGGGAAGAGAGGGATGCAATTTGAACTTACAGCAATTCAAAGTGTTTGTACTTACCGTCGAATTGAAGAAACTGTACCTTGTGGCCCAGAAGCTGGGCATTACCCAGCCAACCGTCACCTTTCATTTGAACAAGCTGCAAGAAGAGCTTGGCCTTGCTCTGTTTCACACCAAGTCCTATCATGTCATCAAGCTTACGGAAGCCGGTGAAGCCTTTTATCATTACGCATCGCAGATTCATTCCCTCTCTGAGGAAGCTTCATCAACCATGGACGTATACCGCGGAACCGCTGCGGGAGTGCTTGCGATCGGCAGCACCCATACGCCTGCCACCTATCTGCTACCGCCGTTCCTGAAGCAGCTGAAGCTCAATTATCCGGGATTGTCGATCCTTATGGATGTCCGTCCTGCGGCCTATATTCTGGAAAAAGTCAAGAAATATGAACTCGATGTAGGCATCATTTCGAACACGCAAGTGGATGACCCGGAATTCATCGCGCAGCCGTTGATCCATGATGACCTGGTTCTTATATTCGCCCCGGATCATCCATTCGCAAGCCTAAACGATTTAATGCCCGGCGATCTGGTCGAACATCCTTTCGTTTCCCATGAACCGGGCTCTATCAGCAGGCAGCTTATTGACAACTGGGCAGACAAACATCGTCTACGTCTTCAAATATCACTGGAAATCTCGGGGACCGAGGCGCTGAAATCCGCCGTCCGGCACGGTCTCGGGTACGGCATGATTGCAGAAGCCGCCATACAAGAGGATGTGGCAGAGGGGAAGCTGCATGCACGACCTATTCCGTCCTGGTTGCCTGAACGTCAGATTTATGCGGTTCGACACCGCAATAAGCTGATCAGTCCGGCACTGCGCATGTTCTGGAGAAATCTTTTGGACAATTTTGCATGACAGCGGCGGATGGGATTCCAGACAAGTTTCCGATTTGATCCGGCTGTATTTCGTATTCTCCGAAAAACGGTTAGAATAGTAAGATACGGCATCTTTTCGAATGCCAATGTAAATCGAAGGAGGTTCTATATTCATGAGCGTTGATTATAAAGCGTATTTCGCTGAACACCGCGAAACCCATCTGAATGAATTGAAGGAATGGTTGTCCATTCCGAGCATTTCCGCCTTATCCGAGCACAAAGGCGATGTCGCCAAGGCTGCCGAGTGGCTCGCAGGCAAGCTGACCGAAGCGGGACTTGAGCATGTGGAGGTTCACCAGACGGCCGGGCACCCGATTATTACGGCAGACTACCTGCATGCCGAAGGCAAGCCGACCGTGCTCGTCTACGGCCACTATGACGTTCAGCCCGTTGATCCGCTTCATCTGTGGGAAACGCCGCCGTTTGAGCCGGCTGTCCGCAACGGCAAATTGTACGCGCGCGGAGCAACGGACGACAAAGGCCAGCTCTTCCTGCATGTCAAAGCCGTTGAAGCCATTTTGAAGCAAGAGAAGGAGCTTCCGGTCAACATCAAATTCTGCATTGAAGGCGAAGAAGAGGTATCCAGCCCCAACCTGCCGCTCTATCTTGACAACAACAAGGACAAGCTGGCGGCAGATGCCATCGTGATCTCCGATACATCCCTGCTCGCGCCTGGCAAACCGGCCATTTCCACGGGTCTTCGCGGGTTGTGCTCGCTGGAATTGTCCCTGGAAACAGCCAATACCGATCTTCATTCCGGTACATACGGCGGCGGCGTGCCGAACGCCCTGCACGCAATGGTGTCCTTGCTCTCCTCGCTCCATGACGAGCAGGGCCGCGTTGCGGTTGAAGGCTTTTATGACGGCGTACTTGAACTGTCGCCCGAAATGCGCGAGGAATTTGCCAAGCAGCAATTCGACGAGGATAAGCTGAAGCGGGACCTCGGCCTCGATTCCTTGTACGGCGAAGAAGGCTTCTCCTTCGTTGAACGCGTGGGAGCTCGTCCGACCCTTGAGCTGAACGGCGTATACGGCGGGTTCCAGGGAGAAGGCAGCAAAACGGTCATTCCGAAGGAGGCCCATGCCAAAATTACCTGCCGTTTGGTGGCCGATCAGGATCCGCAGGCTGTTCTCGACGCGATCGAGAAGCATCTGCATGCCCACATCCCGGTTGGCGCCAAGATCACCTTCCAGCCGAAGGAAAAGGCATTCGCCTTCAATATCGATCCGTCCCATCCGATGCTGCAAAAAGCTGCAGATGCCTTCGAGAACGTGTATGGCACACGTGCACTGTTCACGAAAGACGGAGGATCGATTCCGATCGTGGAGAAGCTGTCCAGCACGCTGAACGCCCCTGCCGTCATGATGGGCTTCGGCTTGCCGGACGAGAATCTGCATGCGCCGAACGAGCATTTTAATTTGGAGAATTTCGATAAGGGCTTGCTGACGATCGTAGAATATTTGAAGCTGGTATAACGGTGACGCCAACAGTCCGAAAGTAACATAGTAACATCCTAAATAAGAACGCGTATGGCGGGATAATTGAATCCTTTCCAATACGCGTTCTTTTGCTTTTATGAGAGCCACTTGCGATTCATAAGCCGGTTATTGGCGTGGGAGCCACTTGACATTCATAAGCCGGTTATTGGCGTGGGAGCATCGATTTACCGACGGAAAGCGGCCAGGACGTGTTTACACGACTAAACACCTGCAGATCCCCAATCAGACGGTGCCATATTAAATGGTTGCCGGTCCTATGTATGGGGTGGTTTCCCTACCAGCAGGCAGTTCTTCACCACAACATGTGGTTTCCACACCTAACAGGTGTCTTCATCCCATCACATGCGGTTTCCACGGCAAACAAGCGCCGTAATCCCATTCCCATCGGACTACAGATCCGTTATTTACCACAAATCAGGCCATTCTCTAAGTGTTACGGACACCAGTTCCGTTATTTAACCCTTTCGCCGCCAAAAAAAGGACTTTTTATGCAAATAACGGACCTCATGTCCGCAAGTATCAAAGTTTAGCTCTTATCAGAGCAAATAACGTACCCTGTGTCCGGTGAATCCCATTTGACTCGTTTGTCACGTTTGCCACATTTGTCATCGGTTTGCGCAGCCTGTTCGCTTATACGCGTGCCCCTACCGACCATCAAGAGTAATTACACAATGTTTAGCATCGGCCTTTCTCCCATAGACTATGTTTTTGCGCGTATCAGCGTATATGCATGAATAGCGGTGGGGATGTTAATACAAGTGGAAATCGGGTATTAAGAAGATAACTTCTGTACAAAGCATAAGGAGGGAACGTATGAGAGCAGTCACATTTCAAGGCGCCAAAGACATTCAGGTCAAACACGTGGAGGATCCATCCATTCGGACCCAGGATGATATTATCGTCCGCATCACCTCTACAGCCATTTGCGGTTCCGATCTTCATATATACCTAGGGGCTATGCCCACAGCTAAAGATTTCGTGATCGGCCATGAGCCCATGGGGATCGTAGAAGAGGTCGGTGCCAACGTAACCCGCGTGAAAAAAGGCGACCGCGTCGTTCTTCCGTTCAATGTTTCTTGCGGTCACTGCTACTATTGCAATCATGATATGGAGAGTCAATGCGACAATTCCAATGGCAACCCGAATGTCCATGCCGGAGGGTACTTGGGTTACACCGAACGCTACGGAAGCTATCCCGGCGGACAAGCTGAATATTTGCGCGTGCCCTACGGGAACTTTATGCCGTTTGTCATACCGGAGTCGTGCGAGCTGGAGGATGAGGCGCTTCTGTTCTTGTCCGACGTTCTCCCTACCGCCTATTGGAGCGTAGAGAATGCCGGCGTTAAACCGGGCGATACCGTAACGGTGCTCGGCTGCGGGCCGGTTGGCCTGATGACCCAGAAATTCGCCTGGATGAAAGGCGCAAAACGGGTAATCGCCGTGGACCGTCTTCCTTATCGTCTGCAAAAAGCAAAACGGCTGAACAACGTGGAGATCTACAATTTTGAAGACTATGACGATATGGGCAAATACATTCGAGAGATTACCAAAGGCGGCACGGATATCGTGATCGACTGCGTCGGCATGGACGGGAAGAAGTCGACGATGGAAGCCATCGGCCAAAAGCTGAAGCTCCAGGGCGGAACGTTGAGCGCGATTGATATCGCGATCCAGGCCGTGCGCAAATTCGGCACCGTCCAGCTGACCGGCGTATACGGTTCGCTGTACAATATGTTCCCGCTCGGCCATATTTTTGAACGGAACATTACCCTTACCATGGGGCAAGCTCCCGTTATTCATTACATGCCGGAGCTGTTCAAGAAGATCACCGCCGGCGAATTTGATCCGACGGAGATTGTCTCCCACCGGCTTCCCCTGGAACAGGCAAGCGATGCCTATCGGATATTCAGCGATCACGAGGACGAATGCACCAAGGTCATTCTGAAGCCGTAGCGTAATTCCACAGAAAAAGGATAAACCAAGCATTCCCTGTCACATCCTTTATCTTGGATAGGAGATGCTTGGTTTTTTGTGTCCCGGTTCATGGAATTTAGGGAGTTAGCCTAAATTTTCGCCGGGTGCGAGTTAGGCGCTTCGACATAACTTCGCACGTCCAAAGGGGTGAGTAGTCAACGTTAACCACATTCGCCGGGTAGGCTGTCTATTCACTCGCTTTTCTGGGATTCACCCGGATGATTGTCCCGCACGGATCCGATATCCAGTAGCCCCGCGAGTTCTCGTAAACCTCCACCTCATCCCTGCGGTCCACACTGTGCTCTCTCAAATATCGGGCAGCCTCCTCCGGATCCTCCGTGTTGACCTCGAGCCAAACATCCTGCTGCGAATAGTTGAGCATGCAATCCAGCCATAAGGTATTCGAGCCGTGCTGAAAAGCATGCGACCCGTCCTTGAAGCCCAAATATGGCAGCCGTAAAACCTCTTTGTAAAAAAACACGGTCTCCTCATACTTGTGCTTCGGAATTTTAATGGCAATATTATTTCCGCCGACAAACTGAATATCCGCTGATGTCATGAGTGCAAACCTCCATTGGGGATTTTGTGCCATTGTATCATGCAGCAGCTTGGTTAAATTCTTCTGGATTGCTGTTATTCGCGGCGATTTGCCAAAACCTCGGCTTTCGTTATATACCAATTGGGCACATGCGTCCGGAATCCATCATACCCATTCAGTACGGTTTGAGCCTGGTTCATCATAACCTCCACTTCCTGCTCTCCGAACGGGATGGCCCAATGAATGGAGGAAATCTGATTGCTTGCGATATAAAGCGCCATTAATCTGAAAAATGAATCCGGCACCTCTCGTCCTTGGAAATATCCATGAATACGACCCGAAGCGAACCACGGGCTAATCGCGGCATCCCACGTAATCCGGTTAAACTCCTCCCAAGGATCACCGTAGTCCGCCCGGTTGAAATCAATGATGCCGAGTTCCCCTTCAGGCGTAACCACCATGTTGCCGACATGATAATCCCCATGTTGAAAAGCAACGGGACGCTCTTCTAGCAAATACCGGTGCGCCTCCATAAAACGGATGATGTTCTCAGCGCCGGCAAGCCGGATGCCGCAGCTCTCATAATTTTTTATGTATCTATCCATTTTTGAATTATAATATGACGCCCACGTATCCAAACCGCTTTTTGCCGGAATACCGTGCATCCTGTTCAAATATGCGCCTGCCTGAACGCCAAGCCGGTACTGCTCCTCTGAATCCAGCAAAGGAATCGCCTCCCTTGCATCTTCGCCCGGAACCCATGTGAACAGGGAATACACTTGCCGGCCACCATGACAGACGCCAAAATCCATCGGTCGAGACGTGCGCATTTCGATGGGATCCAGCTGTTTTACCGTTTCAAACTCCCATTTCTTCCTCTCGAACTGAGAGATGTCGGATAGCCGGAGGAGCCACTCCTTCCCTTGCATATCCTGAATATAATATTTACGATCTGCCGACCAGCCCTTGTCAACCGCTTGAATGACAATCCATCCATCAGCCCCCGGGATATCACGAATCGCTTCCCGCATGCCCTGCACCTCCTGTATCCAAATTCTTCACGATTCTTGAACTTCATTCATTATAAATGAAGAGGGAAACTTAGACCATTCAGATGAAAATATCAGCCTCCTTTCGGGTCACCCGTGTTGACCTCATGCCAAACATCCTGCTGCGAAATAGTTGAGCATACAATCCCATTTTTTTATTTTGGCTCATAATCACTGACCGTAACTGTCAGGAATGATGTAATATACTCGATTTGCAGCACACATCCTAAACCAAAGCGAGGGTTAACACATGAACATGAGCAAAGCGGATTTTACGACAGAATGGTTAAAAGAGGCGCATATAACGGAACAAGTCATGAACGCTTTAACCGACGATTCGCTTAAAACCGCCATGACGGAGCAGCATCGCACGCTAGGTCAGCTGGCGTGGCATTTGGTTATGTCGATTCAGTACATGACCATGCTCGGTTTGCAATTTGAGGGCCCGTCCCGCGAGCAAAATATTCCCGATTCGGCTGCCGAAATGACCGACAGCTACCGCCGGATCCGGCATGCCCTTCTGGATGCGGTTCAATCGCAGTGGAGCGAGGAGGATCTTCGCGCTACCCGTGAATTCGACGGAGAGCCTTGGACCAATGCGGCATTCCTGCATTTTACCCTGGTTCATCAAGCGCATCACCGCGGACAAATGACGGTGCTGATGAGACAAGCCGGCCTGCGGATTCCCGAGCTCTACGGTCCGACCTACGATTCCTGGATCGACAAGGGCATGGACCCGCTCGTATAAAAAAGATACAATCTACTTAAAAGTAAGCAGTCGGGATCGTCCCTAAGGAAGGAGCGCGTTTTGATGTCCAAAGCGGATAATATGCTGTCGATCCTGTGGATGCTTCGCTCGGGCAAAAAAATGACCGCGCAGCAAATCGCCGATGAGCTGGAAATTCATGTTCGAACGGTGTACCGCTGCATCGATTCGTTATGCGCCAGCGGCGCGCCCATCATCGCCGATTCCGGGCCGAACGGCGGCTTTCGGATCCTCGGGCAGTTTACGGAATCCCCGCTGATGTTTGACGCTGAAGAGCAGAAAGCATTGGTACACGCTTCGATCTTTGCCAAAGAAACCGGCTATCCGTTCACGGACGCGCTGGAGCGGGCGATCGGCAAGCTGAAGCTTTATACGAACGAGGAGCAGCTTCATCAGATCGAACGGCACAGCAGCGGCATCGCGGTTTTGCAGCCTCCAGTCCATGACGGGCTTCGCCCGCTGCTGCAGACGCTGGAGAATGCCGCGGCACAGGGACAAACCCTGAAGATGACGTATTCGAAGGGCCGGGAAGGCGCCGGAACCGTCCGAGAGTTCGATCCCTACGGCATTATCCACTGGAAGGGCCAATGGTATGCTGCGGGCTACTGCCGTCTGCGCCAAGAGATTCGCAATTTTCGCGTAGACCGGATCCTCGATCTGGAGACGACAGCACTGGTCTTTGAGCGGCCCGTTGATTTTTCGGCCAGGGATGTCTTGCTTGGCAGTCTTCTCCCGGATCCAGGCAGCACGGAACCCTTGGTCGATGTTGTCATCCAAGCCCACGAGCATGTTCTGAATGAATTGAGCCAGCATTGGTTGTTTGGGCATACCCTCGTATCGCGTCATGATGGAGAGGCTCGTTTCCGGCTGGACACGTCTTCGCTGACGTCCTATGTGCCCTACTTCCTTCTCCCCTACGGCAAAGCTTTAACCATTCTGGAGCCCGCTTCGCTCGTCCTGAAACTGTCCGAGATCACGACAAGCTTGGCGCTCCATTACGAACGCATGTTAACCGGCATGACCAAAAAGGAAGGATGATACCCATGGAGAAATTTGCAATGTACGGGAAATTGATCGCCCATCCCGGCAAACGGGATGAACTTGCGGAGATCCTGCTTGAAGCAGCCGCGATGCTTCGCGATAACGAAGACTGTGAGCTTTATATCGTCAACGTCTCGGACAGCGATCCGAATGCCGTATGGGTCACGGAATTGTGGAGCAGCCAAGACGCGCATGCCGCTTCCCTGCAGGGAGCGGATACGTCCGAGCTGCTGCAGCGCGGGCGGGCGCTGATTGCCGGCGCAGAGCCGCTCAGGCTTAAGCCGCTTGGGGGCAAAGGGTTTTAGGTAATCCCGGTTAGGAATAAAAGAGGCCGTTCCCGAATCGATATTCAGGAGCAGCCTCTTTTTTGCTATATATTGTTACGATATTCCGAGGGGCTGTAGCCTACCTCTTTCCGAAACGTTTTCGAGAAATAGTTCGCCGATTCAAAGCCGGTGGCATCCGCAATTTCCTTGATGCTTAGAGACGTCGTCCTCAGCATGAGTTTGGCCTGCTCCATTCGTTTGAGGCTTAAATATTTTTGCGGCGTGATTCCGAAATGCCGTTTGAAATACTTAATAAAATAATTCGGGTGCAAATGCAGCGTTCCCGCCATCTGCTCCAGTGTAATTTCCTCATGCAGATGATTTTTGATGTACTGCTGCACTTTGTGGAGCCTGCCCATATCCTCCATTTTGTCCGCATGAATCTGCGGCTGCTGGTGTTCGAACACGCGGGAGAGGATGTCCAGCATCACGGACTTTTCCCTCAATCGCGCGGCGAGGGTATCGGAGCGATGCGCATCGACGAGCTGCTGGAATAATGCAGGCATCTCCGCGTTCCCCGACAAATCGTAGCAATGGGGCACGTTCAGCCAGGAAAACACATCGGAATCGCCCACGGTCGCCGAGAAGTGAGACCAGTATTTAAGATAGGGACGGCCGCTGATGACAGAGTAGGATTGCCGCGTCCGTGCCGGCATCAGAACCAATTGACCCGGTACGGGATACAGCTCCTCATCGCCGATCTTCACCCACCCTTCCCCATCCAGGATAAAATAGAGCTTGTTGTACGACACGGTGTAGTCGAATTCCTTCCATTCCGGCCAGCACTGCGTTCTTTCGGCCTCCCAGATCTGAACCTGCATGTTCAGGAGCATCTGCTGAATGGCTTCATGTTTATTTCGTTCATTCTTCATCTTCAATTATCCTCTAAAGTTATTATAATACCCGTCGGAGTTAAGTAATTATCTATTCATACTAACACATTCTTGTTAAAATCAAACTCGACAATTCCAAGAATCGGAGGTTTGAATCCATGACAACGACTACCACTCCAACCAATCAAGTCATCCATGATCGAAACCAGCGCGTGCAATGGTTCCAGAACGACCGTTTCGGCATGTTCATTCACTGGGGGCTTTACTCCATCCCGGCCCGAGGCGAATGGCTCCGAAGCACGGAACAGATGAGCATCGAGGACTATCAGGCCTATTTCGATGAATTTGATCCCGTTGACTATAATCCTCGGGAGTGGGCCAAAGCGGCCAAGAAAGCAGGCATGAAATATGCGGTGCTGACGGCCAAGCATCATGACGGATTCTGTTTGTTCGACAGCAAGCTGACGGAATATAAGTCAACGAATACCAAAGCCGGCCGGGATCTCGTGCAGGAATTTCTGGAAGCTTTCCGTGAAGAAGGCCTTAAAGTCGGCCTCTATTTCTCGCTGATCGACTGGTATCATGAGGACTACCCGGCTTATGGAGACCGGATTCACCCGATGCGGGCGAACGAAGCCTTCAAGCGCGATCCGAAAAACTTCGACCGATACCTGGATTACATGCATGGGCAGGTGCGTGAGCTGCTCACAGGCTACGGCAAACTCGATATCATGTGGTTTGACTTCTCTTATGATAACATGCGCGGCGAGGTGTGGCGCGCCACCGAACTAATGAAAATGATCCGCGAGCTTCAGCCGCACATTCTTATCGACAATCGGCTGGAGGGAAGCGGCGAGAGCGGCGGCAGCATCTATACCACCGATCCGTCCGTATACAGCGGCGACTTCGCGTCGCCGGAACAGATCATTCCGCCGCACGGGGTTGTGGACCAGACAGGTGCCCCGATTCCATGGGAAGCCTGTATTACGCTGAACAACAACTGGGGTTATGCCGCAGCTGACCGCAATTACAAATCGGCAACCACCATCATCCGCAAGCTGGTGGAATGCGTCAGCAAGAACGGCAACATGCTGTTGAACGTCGGTCCTGACGCGAAAGGCTCCATCCCGAAAGAGAGCCTCGACGTGCTGGAGGAAATCGGCGACTGGATGAGCAAGAACGGAGACAGCATCTATGGCTGCGCGGCTGCCGATTATCCGAAACCGGAGTGGGGTCGTTATACCCAAAAAGGCAATACGCTCTATGCCCACGTCTTTGAGGAGTCTATAGGACCGATCAATCTCATCGGCATGGCCGACAAGGTGAAGAAGGCCCGGCTGCTCGCGGACGGATACGAATTGTTCCTCAGCCGCCCTTGGAGCGCGGCCGAATTCGTCGAAGACGCATTCGTGAACTTCGCGCGTCCTGAACACTTTACCTATCCGCTCCCCGACAAACGCAATACCGTCATTGAACTGGAGCTTTATGACGAATCGGACCGTTCGTAACGATAAGATCCCTTATACATGAACTAATCCCTATAAGAGCCTGACTCGATGTTTTGTTACATCGCGTCAGGCTTTTTTATGTCCGGACGCCTACTCCTCCCATAATCATCACGCAGTTTCAAACGCAAAAAAAACGTATTGCACAATAACTGTTTATGAAATATACTAATTATCAATTAAACTGTTTATATAATACACAATTAATTAAAGGAGATGTTCGGCTCATGAGTAACTATGCTGTTGAAATTCGTCAGCTTCGCAAAAGCTTTGGACACCAGACCGTATTGGACGGGATCGACCTGAGCGTGCCGCGAGGAGACGTATTTGCTCTTCTCGGTCCTAATGGGGCCGGCAAGACAACCTTGATTCACATCCTGTCCACGTTGGTGACGCCCGATGCCGGGAGCGTGAGGATTAATGGGTTCGATCTCCGCGATCACAAGCAGGATGTGCAGCGGTCCATTAGTCTGACCGGCCAATTCGCGGCCGTTGACGAAGTGCTGACCGCCGAAGAAAACCTTAGGATGATATGCAGGCTGTCGGGTCTATCCGCGGCGGAAGCCGGACAGAGAACCGCCGAGCTGCTGGAGCACTTCGATCTGGCGGCTGCAGCGGCCAAGCGAGTGAAGACGTATTCCGGCGGGATGAAGAGACGGCTTGATCTGGCGATCAGCCTTGTCGTGCCGCGGCCCGTGCTGTTCCTCGATGAACCGACCACAGGACTTGATACGCGCAGCCGCCGTGCGCTGTGGGATATCATCCTTCAATTGAAGAGCCAAGGCATCACCATCCTGCTGACCACGCAGTATTTGGAGGAAGCCGACCAGCTCGCGGACCGGATTGCGGTTCTGGATGGGGGACGAATCGTGGCTGAAGGTAGTCCGGCCGAGCTGAAGACCCGGGTCGGTGGTGAAATGCTGGAGCTTCGCGATGCACGTGACGAAGTGATCCATAGGATCCCGACAAGCGGCAGCATCGGCGACGTCGCGCATACGCTTCAGGAGTTCATACGCTTGCTCCCGAATGAGACGCGCGTAAGTCTTCACAGACCCAATATGGATGATGTATTCCTGTCGCTTACCGACAAGGAAATGGAGGGAATTGTATGATAAGAGCAACGGCAACGGCTACAAAAACAAAAACAACGTCCTTAGCAGTTACCCAGTCCGTCTTTATCGGCCGCAGCCTGCGTCACAGCATCCGCAACGCGGAGGCGATGATAACGGCGATGGTGCTGCCGATCATGTTGATGCTGCTGTTCACCTATGTATTTGGCGGTGCCCTCGATCCCAGCGGACAGTATGTTAATTACGTGGTGCCAGGAATCATTCTGTTGTGCGCCGGCTTCGGATCGTCCAGCACGGCCGTCGACGTCTCACAGGATATGACCAATGGCATCATTGACCGCTTCCGCACCATGCCCATTCAAAGCTTAAGTGTCATTACGGGACATGTGGTCGCCAGCCTTGCCCGGAACATGCTTGCGACAGGCGTTGTTATCGCAGTGGCTCTGCTCGTTGGATTCAGGCCATCAGCTGGGCTTATGGATTGGTTACTCGCCATCGGCTTGATCGCGCTCTTCATCTTTGCCTTCACCTGGCTCTACGCCGCTATCGGTCTCGTTGCAGGCAGTCCGGCAGCGGCCAGCAGCTATGGATTCATCCTGCTCTTTCTCCCTTACCTCTCCAGCGCTTTCGTTCCTACCGAGACGATGCCGGCTTGGCTGCAAGGGATCGCGAGCAACCAGCCGATTACGCCGGTCATCGAATCCATTCGCGGATTGCTGACGGGAGGCTCCATCCAGGATCAGATCGGATGGGCGATCGGATGGTGCCTGTTCATCCTGATTGGCTCGATGGTATGGAGCATGTGGACGTTTAAGAGGAAAGCCGGACGACGCTAAATACGGGTGGTTGCTTTACTGAGGGCGGACGAAGGATACTCCATCCGCTTCGGCTGCCGTGTCCTTCCTATTTCAAGTTGGTCATTCCACCAGTTACACCCCGTAACTAACGTTATCGAATGTCTAACCGGAACGATACCAACCAACCGGCACTGAAAAAGTCCGCTTGGGCCGGTTCAATCAGCAAAAAAACGATCCTCATGCGAGGATCGTTTTTTTGCTCGGCTGTTGCTGCCCCTCTTTGGATCGGCCACGACCCGTAACTTGGCCGACATCATGGCTTGTCCGAGGGTTCCTGTTGTTTCTTGGCTTGAAAATATTGCTCGATGCCATCCAAAATGCGTTCTAACCCGAAATCAATGTCATTGCCTATCGGATTCACTTCCTCGCTGTCTTCCGTATAGACCCCCGACATCACTACCGGGTACAGGAACGGAAACCGATCCGGCTTCATAAGCTGTTTCAGCGCTGCCGTATAATCAAGTCCACTAAACTGTTCCGGGGTGGAGCCTGCCTGTATGGCGCGGTCCATATCCCGCTGCATCATGCCGCTTGATCTAGCGTAATTGCTTAACAAGAGTATCAAAGACATCCGCTCATAATCATTCAGCGGGAGATCCTTCATGAACCGCAGACCCCAATCGATAAATCGCAGATTGTTCGGCGTAATGGGAATACCCGTAATTGGAATGTCTCCGAACCACGGGTGATTCCGGAATACCTGCATCGTCAATTTGACGTAGACCCGCATATTCTCGCGCCAGTCAGCAGAATCTTCCGGCGGAATGGGAATATCGCACGCGGCGTTCTGCATCAGCACCAAAAGGTCGTCCTTGCTGGATATGTACCTGTACAGCGACATGGCGGTAAAACCCAAAGTGGACGCAATTCGATTCATGGAGACAGCTGAAAGCCCTTCTTTATCGGCGATGTCGATGGCCGTCTCCACAATCTGCGAAAGGCTCATCTCCCGTTTCGGTCCCCGCTGCGGCGGCTTTACCAATCCCCAGCTAAGAGCCGCCCCTCTGGGCAGTTTAGATCCAATATCCGGATCTATCGTCTCATCGTTAGACATGATCATGTTTCCTTTCTGCATCCTTGCATCTGATATTAAATAATTGTTTATATTATAAACAGTATAACATATCTCATCATCCATAGGTATAGAGGGCGAATCAGAGTCTTTGCAGAGAGCTGCCGGCTTCGCCCCCCCTCGGAAGGAAAGCTGATCTGAATGCTCATCTTCTCCTGCGAGCCATAACTGGTGATCCAGTCGTGATCCATGATCATATCCAGTCCCAACACCTCTTGATAAAATGTATAACAAATCCTTCCAACAAAAAAAGCTGTTGAGATTGAACTCAACAGCTGATTCGTTAGCTCCCTGATGCAGTTGGCCTAATGATGATTTCATTCACATCGACTTCCGGCGGCTGCTCGATGGCATACACAATCGCTTGCGCAATCGATATCGCCGGGATCGATATTCTTCGATACTCCTTCATGACTTGTCTGGCCGTACCATCGGAAATGCCGTCGGCCAGCTCCGACTCCGTTACGCCCGGCGATATTTGCGTAACCCGGATACCGCTGCTGCCGACCTCCTGGCGCAGGCCCTCCGAGATTGCGCGAACGGCATGCTTGGTGGCACAATAAACGGCAGCGGTAGGCGATACCTCATACGCACCGATCGAAGCGATATTGATAAATTGACCAAAGCCCTGCTTCTGCATCACCGGCAGCCCTGCCGCTATGCCGTGCAGGACGCCGCGGACGTTCACGTCGATCATCCGGTTCCATTCGTCCACCTTCAAGGCTTCCAAGGGAGATAGAGGCATGATGCCTGCATTGTTGAGGATGACATCCACCCGCCCGAATCGGCTCACCGCCAAGTCGATGAAGGATTCCATCTGATCCATATGAACGACATTCAGCGATTGGTAAACGGCTGAGCCGCCTTCCCTATTCAATGCAGCAGCCAGCGTCTCCAGCCTGTCCGTTCTTCTCGCCCCGAGCACCACATGTGCGCCATGCTGAGCGAGCAGCCGGGCCGCCGCTTCGCCGATCCCGCTGCTCGCGCCTGTAATGGCCACGACTTTTCCTTTTACGCTAGACATGCAACAACGCTCCTCCTGATCCTAATCCTGTATTTCGAAACCAATTCCGCATGCTTGCCATGACATAACGTTAAATTTCCCGATACAATACCATTCCGGCATGATAGAGAACGCCGTCCCGAAAATCGCCGTCGGCCGTGAACCCGGTATCATCCACATATTCGATGTGATCGCCTTCCATGAAATAGCGGCCTTGATAGGCGCTTTGCCGCAGTCCTCTTGCTTCATCGTAACGCCCGTTCGGGAGCAGCTCGTGGCGGATATATCCGTCCTTCGTAACCCACATGCCTGCATAGGGATGCTTCGACCCATTCGCATCAAGAGCTGTATTCATTCCATCCCCTCCTCTTCGTTCTTATCTAATCCTCTTGAGTTTCATTTATAGCTGCCCGCCTTTAACCATTGAGGATAGTTCTATTATGCGTTCATACCGCATTCATCCGGTAGCCGAATCCACCATGATTCTTGCCTATTCCTGCACGATTGATTAAGATTGAACCATATTCTATCGGAGGAGGAAAACGACCCTGAATGTACAACCATGAAGGAAGCCATCTGCAGAACGAACTTGCAGGATACATAGAAAAATACACGGGCATGGACGGTACATATGGTACGCCGATACCCGCTCTACATTTTATACGGGCATCCAGCGAGACGGAATTGGTCCACACGATTCATGAACCCGCGCTATGCATCGTGGTCCAAGGGCGTAAATTAATCATGCTGGCACAAGAATGCTATGTTTACGACCCGTCCAGCTATCTTGTCGTCTCGCTGCAGCTGCCCATATCCGGCCAAGTTATCCAGGCGGCGCCGGAGCGGCCTTATCTGTGTCTCCGGCTGGACTTTGACAAGCTTCAGATTTTCGAGCTAATCAAATCCGGCCAAGAGACCCCTCCCAAGAAATCCGGCTCCCCAAAAGCCCTGTTTGTCAGCCCGATGAATCAAGCGCTGCTGGATGCCGTCGTCCGCCTCGTGCGCCTTCTGGATACGCCGGAGGATATTCCCGTCCTGGCCCCCCTCTTCACAAAGGAAATTCTTTATCGAATCCTTCAAGCCGAGCAAGGGCAATCCCTGAAGCAGTTTGCCGTCAGCGGCAGTCATGCGCAGCGTATCGCGGCGGCTGCCCAGTTGATCGAGCGTGATTATAATCAGCCCTTGCACATCGCCAAACTGTCCGCGGCCGTCAATATGAGCCCTTCTTCGCTTCATCATCACTTCAAGGAAATCACCGCGATGAGCCCGCTTCAGTATCAAAAGCAAATCCGACTGCAAGAGGCCAGGCGTCTCCTGCTCTCGGAAACCTCCGCGGCGGCCGATGCCGGATTTCAGGTCGGCTATGAGAGCCCCACCCAGTTCAACAGGGAATATGCCCGCATGTTCGGATTGCCTCCGATCCGGGATATCAAACGTCTTCGCGACTCATTGGATTTCGGCACACACGGAACCTGAACCCGATCGGGAAACGAACAGCGAAACGGAAGGAATTCGCCAGTTAAACACAAAAAAAACGGCATTTCTGCCGTTTTTTATGTCGGGCATCAAGCCACCCTGCCTTTTTTTTCGCATGCCTATCCTTTCGTTCCGCCCTGCAGCCCGAAGCCCTTGGACATAAACTGCTGGGATAGAATATACATGATGATCGCCGGGATGGCGTACAGCACCGAGAAGGCCGCCAGGCTGCCGTAGTCGACCATGCCGTACTGACCGAAGAACTGGTACAGCTTCAGGGAAGCCGGGAACTTCTCGGGCGATTGCAGCAAGATATACGGAACGAAAAAATTACCCCAGCTGCCCGAGAACGTAAAGATGGCCACCGTGCATATCCCCGGGACCATCAGCGGCGCCACCACCTTGCGGATCCCCGTAAACACCGAGGCCCCGTCCACCCAGGCGGCTTCCTCCAGATCGCTCGGCACGGAATCCATGAAATTCTTCATCATCCATATCCCGTACGGCATGGACGACGCTACATAGAACAAGATGACGCCAAAAATGTTGTCATACAGCTTTAATCCCAGGAACAGCTGGTAGACAGGGACCATAACGGCCGTAATCGGCAGCGAGGTCATGAACAGAATGGTCAGCATGAAGGGCTTCTTATATTTCATCTGATAACGGGATAACGGGTAAGCCGCTAGCAGCGCCAGCAGGACGACCAATACGGCTTGGCCAAGCGACATCACCAGGCCGATCAGATAAGCGCGCTGGTTCTCGCTGCTGGTAATCACCTCTACGTAATTGGCGCCGGTAATCTTGCTGGGCACTTTGAGGGATTGCATTGCATTCGGATCGACGGAAGCCACAAGCACCCAGAGCAGCGGCAGCACGAAGCAAATGCCGATCCCCGCAAGGATCGCATACGGCAGAATTCGATAGACTAATTTACGTTGTTTGGCATTCATATGATTTCACCCCTGGTTACTCTTTCATCGACCTGATATACAGGAGGCTTAACACAATCCCGATCAACAGCAGCAGCAGCGAAATAGCGGTTCCATAGCCTAATTGATAGTTCACAAACGCCTGATTGTACATAAAGATCGGCAGGGTCGTCGTGGAGTTGCCCGGACCGCCTCCGGTCATCGCATAGATGAGCCCGAACACCCCGAGCGTCTGCAAAGTAACCAGCATCATATTCGTGGTAATGGTGCTTTTGATGTAAGGGATGATGATGCGCGTGAAAATTTTCCACTTCGAGGCTCCATCCACTACCGCCGCTTCCTCGATTTCGTTTGGCACGTCATCCAGCGCGGCTTGAAATACCAGCATCGAGAAGGCCGTGCCGTGCCAAATATTCGCAAGAATGATCGTCAGCATCGGTACGGTAAACAACCAGGTCACTTCCGAAAATCCGAAAAATGTGATAATCGCATTCAGCGTGCCTTCATCCCCGAAGAAGCTGTACAGACAAAGGGCGCACACGATCTCGGGCGTTACCCAGCCCGCAAGCACAATCGTTCCAATCACTCGCCGAAACGTCTTGTTCCTCTGCTTCATCAGCAGCGCAATCAGAAATCCCAGCACCTGCTGCCCGATCACCGCCGAACCGATAAGAAAAACCAGCGTGTTCCAGATACTGATCCGAACCGTGGGATCCTGGAACATCCGGGTATAGTTGTCGAGGCCGATAAATTTGAGCTCCCTCGCCGCTTCCCCGGTCAAGGCCAAATTGGTGAAGGAATAGAAGAATGTTAACAGGATGGGATATATAAAAAACACGAGCATAATCGCGATTGAAGGCAGCAAAAAAAAGAGCCAGGTATACGTTTTTCTTCGTTTCGGGTAAACGTCCACGGACAGACTGCTCATGTGTGGTTCTCCTTCCATACTGATGATCTGAAAAACCGCTTGCCCAAGTCTCCGCGATGACGGGAGCGCTTGAGCAAGCCGGTTTTGCTTATAGCAGGTTATTTCTCCACGATATGATCCGCACCAACAATGCGGGTAACATCCTGCGCATATTTATTCATGGCATCCGCAGGCGACGTTCCCGTTGCTACGGATTCCACCATCGTCTGGATCTGCGTCGACACTTCCGGATACTTCTCCTGTGCCGGTCTGAACTCTGCGTTCTGCAGGTATTCGGTCGCGATTTCGTTAAACGGCATTTTCGTATATTCCGGATCCTTGGCAACATCGGCACGCACCGTAATATTGCCGGAGGACATGACGAGCTTCTGGGTATTTTCCTTGCCGAGCGCAAACTTGATAAATTCCCATGCCTCGTCTTTGTTCTTGGAATTGCTTGGAATCGACAGCGCCCAGCCTCCGGCCAGCGTGATCGAGCCGGGCTCCTGCCCTTGGCTGGTCGGCATCGGCGCAAAGCCGAGCACGTCTTTGTATTCAGGCCATGGCGCCGCGCCTGTTTCCATATAGTTGCCCGTGATCCAGGAACCGTCCAGCGAAATCGCCAGTTTGCCCTGCGGCAGGTATTCGCGGGAAGCCGTGTTGCCTGCCTGGCCGTTCAATACTTTGGAGAGCGGCGGTCCCAGCTTCTCTTTGTTGACCGTTTCCACAAAAGTCAGCGCGTCCAGAATGCCCTGGCTTTTCGTAATCCATTTGCTGCTGGCATCGTCATACAGCCTTTCACCCGTTCCGTAGAGCAGCATCTCGTAGGTTTGCATGGAGGTTGCTTCGCCTGTAGCCTTGCCCATGTTCATCCAGATCGGTACAACGTCAGGCGCCTTCTCCTTGATCGTTCGCGCAGCGTTTAAGACCTCCTCCCAATTCTTAGGCTGCCAATCCTCCGGAAGACCCGCTTGTTTGAAAATATCCTTGTTATACCAAAGGCCCCTGGAATCCGTGTTGTACGGCACGCCATATACCTTGCCATCGCTGGCAGTGACCCCCTTCTTCATCGCTTCGATGAAGGAGCCGTTGCCCCAGTCTTCCCATCCCGCCAATTTATCATCGAGCGGCTCCAAATAGCCGGCGCTGGCATCCGAGTTCAAGATGAAGGTATCTTCCGTCACGATATCGGGCGCCGTATCTTTGGATTTCAGCGCCAGGGCCACCTTGGCAAAATAATCGCCTTCCGATGCCTGAATCGGTGTCGGCTTAATCTCTACGCTTTTGTCAGGGTAACTGGCCGACACTTCCTTAAGCCATTTATAGAACGCTCCGTTCTCGCCGATCCCGTCATCCCGAAACGTAACGGTAATGATTTTCTTGGCCGTCTCTCCGTCCTTTCCCGGCTCCGGATCGCCGGTATCGGCCGGCGTTCCCTTGCCACCGGTACAACCGAATAACAAAGAAACGCTTAATAAAGCCGTCGTTACTAGCCAAATCCCCCTCTTGCCTGACTTCATACGGATCCCTCCTTTTGGCTGAACACATTGAATATATGATCCAAATTTTGGATACGCTTACGAGAGCGTATATTCAACTCTATTTAGTAAATAGCGTATATATGCTAATTACCATATATAGTAAAAACAAGTATACAGATCCCTCTATATCTTCATACCTTCAATTTTAGGTCTTTACTTTTGACGAAAACGCTAATATATTTGTATGTACAAACAATTATAAAGTGGATATATATGGAATCAAATGTCAGAAACACAGCTAAAACTGGAGGTAACCTACCCATGAGTGATCGCTTGATTTTTTTGCTGGCTCTATTTTCAGTGACAGGCTCGGGTCTTATAGCCGGCCTGTTCTTCGCCTTCTCATCCTTCATGATGACCGCTTTATCGCGGATTCCGAACGAACAGGGGATTAACGCCATGCAGTCCATCAATGCAACCATACTCAACCCCACGTTCGGTGCACTGTTTACAGGTACCGCCCTAACCAGTATCGTTCTTGCGGTCCTATCCGTCCTCCGCTGGGGAGAACCGGGATCCGTCTACTTGCTGGCCGCCGGTCTGCTGTATCTGACGGGATTCATCGTAACGATGGCCTTCAATGTCCCGCTCAATGACGCGCTGGCTGCCGTTGATCCTGCGAGCAGCGCAGGAAGCGAGGTCTGGAGTGCCTACCTAAGTAAATGGACGGCCTGGAACCATGTACGGACGGTCACCTCCATAGGGGCCATGATCCTGTTTGTTTTTGCCTTACGGCATATCCCTTAAGACTATTAACCTGAAAACTAGATTCAAAAGCCGCCGTTCAAACTTTCTAACACATAACCCATACCAACTCTACCGATTCTTCATTAGATATACTATCAATCTAGTAAAGGCGGTGGAGATTATGGGGATTTCCACGATAGGTCAGTGGAATCACACATGCCAACTTGACTCTTCAGCCAAGCCGCGTCGTAACATCGGATGGATATCAAGCAATTGGAGCGGATACGCTATCACTGGAAAAAAAGGGGCTTTCAAACGGGTCTCCGCCAAATGGAATGTGCCGTTTGTTCGGCCAAGCCGCGGGGCGTCCTACTCCTCGGCCTGGATCGGCATTGACGGATTCAGCAACAGCAATTTGATACAGACCGGAACGGGTCATGATTGGATAGACGGCAAGGCTTATTATTATGCTTGGTGGGAGATTCTCCCCGCCTCGGTTACGATCATTCCGCTGCCCATTCAGCCGGGTGACCGCATGCATGCCAGCATCATCAAGTGCAGCGGGTCAAACTGGCTGATCTGCCTTCGCAACGTATCCCGGGACTGGACCTTTCGAACATTGCAGCGGTACGGCGGTCCGCAGACCTCGGCGGAATGGATCGTCGAAGCGCCGCAAATCAATGGGGCGCTTGCCACGATGGCACGTTTGTCCCCCGTTGTCTTCTCCTGCTGCCGCGTCAATGGGAAACGCCCCAAACTCACGGTGGATGATGGGGGCATTATGCTTCAGAATTCAACCGTTACCTCCATTCCCTCCAATCCGAACCGGGCGGGAGACGGTTTCGTTGTCAAAGGCGTTCATCAATAAGGGGCCTGGCGCCTTAATGCCCATCAACCAACAACAGCCGCTGCACGCCGGAAATGTCCGGCATGCAGCGGCTGCCCCTTTATCATATTCCGTAAACCGGGTTTCCCTTGAACAGCACGGCATGGCGGCGGGACCGCCTGGCAACGGCTTCCGCGGAGCAGCTGGCTTCCACAATCACCGCATCCGCCGTATCCCCGACGTTTGGCCACGCATAACGGCCGTCCTGGTCTAGCGGCGTCACGCCTCCCGTAATAAACCCTAGGGCCTGTCCGAGCGAACGCTCATCGCTCATATGGAAGCGTTCGGCCAGCGTGCCCGCCTTGTCCAGATTATCCCCTTTGCCGAACGGGGACCAATGGTCCATAATGCTGTCTTGCCCAAGCGAGATGTTCACGCCGCGGCGGTGCAGCTGCGGGATCGGGATGGTTCGGCCAAGCGGTACGGAGGAGGTGATGGAAATACCCAAGTCCGCTAACCGAATCGCCACTTCATCCACCTCGCTTGGTGAGACGTCCGCGAAAGCGAGGGCATGGCTGAGCGTGACTCTTCCGTTCCAACCCGCCTCTTCCGTAAGATCAGCTATCCGTTTAAAGGCATTCAATCCGATCTGGGACGACTCATGCAGGTGCAGGTCTATGCCGGCGTTGGCTTCCACCGCCAGCTCCATCACGGTGTTCAGCGATTTCTCCATATCCTCGTCCACCGTCGTGGGATCCAGCCCGCCTACCAGCGCGGCTCCGTTCCGGAGCGCTTCCCTGACCAGGGATACGGACTGGCTGCGAAGCAAGCCGTGCTGAGGAAAGGCAACGATCTCCACAAATGCTTTTTCCTTATATCCTTCAGCCGCCTGCAAGGTGGCTTCCAAATTTTTCAGACCGACGACGGGATCCACATTGCAGTGGGAGCGGAAGTGGGTAGAACCGTAACGCAGCAGCAGATCCAGCAGTCCCTCCGCTCGCTCCTTGGCGGTGGGAAGAAGCTCGGGAAGCAGCCTCTCTTCCTCCTCGATCCGGCTGAAAATTCCGTGAGCCGGACGAAGCGGTGCCTTCCATGGGCCTCCATAATAGGTTTTGTCCAGGTGGATATGCATATCTCTAAAAGAAGGTAGCATCAGATTCCCCTTCACATCCCATGTTGGCAGCAGCGTATCCGGCAAAGCCTCCTCGGGACGAATCTCAGAAAAAGCCCCATTCTCTATCTTCACATGGAAAAGTCCCGTTTCGGTTCCGGTCACGACATCCTCCTCGTAGCGGTAACCCGTTTCCAGCCGGACATGCAGCAGCCAGTATGCCTTGCTTTGTTCGTTCATATAACCTTCATCCCCTTCTCGCTTATATCCGCCTTCTTTTCGATGCCCCTTAGTTCGCAGCCTCCATTAAGATGCGTTCGATTTCTTGATATCCCCGCTCCCGGGCGTGCTGCAGGGGAGTTACGCCGTTCCCGTCCGGAAGCTCAGGGTCTGCCCCATGATCCAGCAGCAGCTTCACGATACGCTGATAGTTCTCGCTGCCGTCACCGAGAATGACAGCCTCCAGCAGCGCGGTCCAGTTCAAATTATTAATATGGTTCACATCGACGCTGGTCCGGGTCAGGAGCTCCCGCACAATCTCCACATGACCGCGGTCGGAGGCCGGAATGAGAGCCGTACCGCCAAAACGGTTCGTGAGCGTCACATCCGCATCGGCATCAATGGCCAGCCTCAGGATGTCCAGCATGCCTTCAGCGCCGGCATACAAAAACACATTATTCAGTTGATGATCCCGAATATTGATATCGGCGCCAGCCTGGATCAAGGCGTCTACCGTATCGACATGATTGCGGTAGGTTGCCGCCATCACGGCCGTTCTTCCCTGGTCATCCGTCGCATCGATGTTAGCGCCGGATTGAAGAAGCTGTCGCACTTGCTCCGTATTCCCTTGCTCGGCGGATTCAATGAGTTGACGATCCATATCCTTCTTCACCTCGTGTTTCTCCGAATTTGGTTGACAGGCCGACAGGAAAAGGATCAATAGCATAGCTGTTATACGCAGCACCCGATACTCCCCCTCTTTCTATCGTATATATGGGTATGCTACCATGAGACAGAACCATATGAAAAATACTTAAAAAATTGAATTTATGAAGGTTTTTCATATACAAGGAGGTTTGCATAAGCATATGGATATCAGGCAGCTCCGCTATTTTATTGCCATCGTGGAGGAAGGCACCATCTCGCTGGCCGCCAACCGGCTTCATATATCCCAGCCGCCGCTCAGTCAGCAGCTGAAAGCCATGGAGGAAGAACTCGGGTCGGTCTTGGTATATCGAAGAGGAAAGCGGCTGGAGATCACCGAATCGGGGAAAGCGCTGTACAAATACGCGCTCCAAATGACCCAGCTCATGGAAGAGGCTAAAGCCGAAGTGAAAGAGGTCGGGAACGGAGATAAAGGAACGCTGAGCCTTGGTATCAATACCCTGTCTTCGGTAGAGCTGCCGTCATGGCTCCATGAGTTCAGGGTAAAATATCCCCAAGTCTCGTATAAAATCCAGCAAAACGAGTCGTATCAGCTCTGTGAGCTCGTGCGAAACCGGTCGCTCGAAGTAGCGATCGTACGCCTGCCCCTTGAATTGGACGATTTCTCGATCCTTCATCTGCAGACGGAGCCCTTTTACATGCTCACCTCGGAGCCATCCATCGAACAGGAGACGACCCTCCCCTATATCACGCAGCATCCGCTTATTCTGCCAAGCACGGAAGGGCTGGGCGTGTATTATACGATCCAGATGGCTTTCTCGGAGCAGAAGCTGCAGCCGAACATCGTAGCCGAATGCTCCGACATTTCGCTGCTGCTGCGCTTGGTCTCTTCGGGGTTCGGCGTGGCGATCGTTCCCGAGACCCTGATCAAACAGCAGCTGCCCGCAGCGGTGCATGCCTTCAAAATCAAGGACACCCCGGCTGCGGCCTCCACGGCCTTAATCTGGCTGAAGGATCACCATGTCTCCAGAACGGCGCTGAACTTCATTGACCTGTTGGCTAGCACCTTATAGATTTGCGAACCTCATCGGATGTCCAAGCAGCAAAAAGAGGACAGAGCTAATGAAGCTCCGTCCTCGAATAAGTCGCCGTTTATTTCGTGCGATACAACGAGCCTGCGACCCCCTCCCGCTCCTGCTTCTGTCCTTGGGAGTGAAGATACAGCTCTTCGTAATACCCATGGGAATCCAGCAGTTCCTCATGGGTTCCTTGCTCCACGATTCGGCCTCTGCTCATGACCAGGATTCGGTCCGCCCCCATGATGGTGGATAAGCGGTGGGCAATGACAAGGGTCGTCCGCCCCTCGGCAACGAGCTGCAGCGCATTCTGGATGAGCTGCTCCGTGTGCGAATCCAGGTTGGCGGTCGCTTCGTCCAGAATGAGAATTTTGGGCTGGAACACGATGATTCGCGCGAAGGAGATCAGCTGCCGCTCGCCGGCGGACAAGCCGCTGCCCCGCTCCGACAGCCGGGTGTCATATCCTTCCTTCATCCTCCTGATGATTGAATCCGCACCGATAAAGCGGCAAGCCTCGATCACCCGCTCCCTGGATATGTCCTCATCGAACAGCCGCACATTGTCCAGCACCGTTCCGGAGTAGAGATAGGGCTCCTGCTGCACAAGGCCCACGATCCGATGCAGATCGGACTGTGCCAGCTCTCGGATGTCGATCCCGTCAATCCGAATGCTCCCTTCGTTCACGTCGTAGAAACGGCACAGCAGGCTAATGAGCGAGCTTTTTCCCGCGCCGGTGGTTCCGACGATCCCGATCATTTCCCCGGGTTGGATATGAAGATCCAAATCCTGAATGACCGGAGCCCCGCCTTCGTAACCGAACGTGACCCGGTCAAAGTCGACGCGGCCCTGAACCTTCGCCTTCTCCATTGCCGCCGGCTTGCGTAGATCCGTAACCTCAGGCTGAATCGCGAGCAGGCTCCATATCCGGTTAATCGCCACCGTCGCCGATTGCAGCGTATTCCACTGCTGGGTGATCGTATTGATCGGCTGGAAGAATAAACGGATATACGTAATAAAAGCATACAGCACGCCGAACTCCAGCGTCGTCCCCAGAACGGCTTGCCCGCCGAGCCACGTCACGAACGCAATCGCCAGGTTGTTCAATATTTCGTAGGAGCGGTTAAACAGCACATTGGTCCGGATCTCCCGGATGTTGGCTTTGAAATAAGAGTCATTCCGCTCCTCGAACTGCTTCTCCTGCTCCTTCTGCTGATGGAACACTTGGATCAGGTTCATGCCTGAGAGATTCTCCGCCACGAAAGCCACCAGTCGGGATAACCGCGTTCTCGCCATCTGGTAGGTGTGGCGCATATACCGCCGGAACGCAATCGCGATCCCTGCAATGATCGGCAGCAGGATGAGGCAGTATAAGGTCAGCGTGACGTCCAGCTGGAACATCATCACCAGGATGAAGATCAGCGTGAAGCCGTCACGAAACAGGCTGAGCAGCACCTGGTTAAAAAACTGGTTGATCGCTTCGGTATCGCTGGATACATGCGTAATCAAGCTGCCGCTCGGCACCTTGTCGAAATACGACATCGACAGCCTCGAGATATGGGCAAACAGCCGTTTGCGAATGCTCGCCACAATGCTCTGCCCCGCTTTTTGCAGCAAATTATTTTGCAGATAGGTAAACATCATGCTGAGCAGCGATAACGAAAAATAGATGCCGCAGATGATCATCAGGCTCCGGTAATCGTTCTTGCCGACCATCAGATTATCGTCGATCGCGATTTTCATCAGGTACGGCTGCAGCAGCTCTGCCGAGATGGCAATCAAGGTGCAGCCGATAAACCCGGCAAAGGTCAGCCGGTGTTCCTTCATATAACCCGACAAAGCCCGGAACGTGGAAATATACTTTGGCTTGGACTGAGGGGCGTTCAAATCCGCCTTCTGATCCAGCTGCCAATTGTTAATGGCCTGTGCCATGATGCTTCATCCCCTCTTCCTGAATGTCATGCAGCGTCCGGTACAGCCCGTCCGTAGACAGCAGTTCTTCATGCGTACCCCGCTGGACAATCTCTCCCTGATCCAGGACGATGATCTCATCGGCAAACTTCAATGCACTAATCCGGTGGGCAATGATGATCGTGGTCTTCCCCTCCCGGATGTCGCGAATCGTCTCCATGATTTCCGTCTCCGTCACCGCATCGACGGCGCTTACGCTGTCATCCAGAATGAGGACGGGCGCATCCTTGATGATTCCCCGCGCCAGGCTTGTCCGCTGCCGCTGTCCGCCAGAAAGGGTAATGCCGCGCTCCCCTAAGCGGGTCTCGAACTTGTCCGGAAACTCCGCAATGTTGTCATACACCCGTGCCTTTCGTGCCGCTTCCTCAACGACGGTCGGTTTCGTGTCCCTTTTATAGAAGGCAATATTCTCGCGGATGGTCGAGCTGAACAGGAAGCCGTCCTGGGGAACGTAAGCGATTCCTTCGCGGAGGCTTTTTAATGTAAGCTTCCGAATGTCCTCGCCGCCGATCAGCACCTTCCCCGGAGGCGGGTCGTAGGTGCGCAGCAGCAGCTTCATCAGCGTGGTTTTGCCGCTTCCCGTACGGCCGATGATGCCCAGCGTCGCGCCGGGCGGAACGCTCAGCCGAATGCCGCGCAGCACCTGCCTGGAACCTCCCTCATGGCCGTCCAAAGCATCGTAGGAAAAAGATAAATCCCGCACCTCAATGCCTGGATACTCCAGATTCAGCTTCTTGGCGCCAGGCAGTTCCTTAATGTCGGCCTGCTTATCAAGCAGATCGTTCAAGCGGTCAAGCGAGGCCCTCGCTCTCTGGACAACATTAATGACATTCCCGATCTGCTGCAGCGGGTTCATCAGCATGCGAATGTAAAGCGTCAATGCGACAAAGTTACCGACCGAGATGCGTCCCATGATCGTTAAGTAACCGCCGAATGAGAGGGCGATAATAAGGGAGGATGCGCCTAGAAACGGAATGATCGATTGAAAGAGCGACGACACGCGCACCAGCCGCAGCTGCTTGTCCCGAATACTGTCCACCGTCGCCCCGAAGCGCCGTTTCATCGTCTCTTCCACCGCAAACTTCTTCGTGACGCGAATCCCGCCAAACTGCTCCTCCGCCGACTCCGTCATCACGCCGAGCGCTTCCTGAACCTGGAGCGATCTTCTCCTGATGATCGGCCCGAGCCAGACGACGATGATCGGTATCAGCAGCAAAGGAACGATGCTTGCGGCCACCAGATACAGCGGAACATTCGTTATCAGCAGCATGACAATCGTGGAGACCAGCAGGATCGAGGCGTTTGCCGTCTGATTGATCCCCATCGAGATCGCTTCCCTTACCGTCGTCACGTCGTTCATGAAATAACTTAGCAGCTTGCCGACGCCGTTCTTGGAATAAAACCGCTCGCTGAGCCCCGTAAAATGGACAAACAGGCGGCGCCGATTCATAAATTCGAAATAACGTCCCGTGTACATGACCAGAAACTGGCCGATCCCGCCGATGACGGCAAAGCCGACGCCGATACCCAGCAGCGTCCAGCTGTACTGCACAACACCGCCGACCGACAATAAACCATCCTTCAATTCATCCGTGAAATTGCCCAGCACCCTCGGGAAATTCACGTGGATGATATTGGCTACCAAGTGACAACAAATCGACAATACATAAAATGGCCACGTCTTCCTGAAAAAGTCTCCAAGTATTCGATGAGAGTCCAATGTCCCATATCACTTCCTGTCCTGTTATTGGATTATTCAGTCCGTTACGTTCCTCCTTCCATACGTTTGCTGTGATGCTCCCATATTAATAGTTTCTAGATATAAAGGAGTCCTCCTTCCTAAACCGCCTGATGTTTTATTTAAATTTAGACATAACGTCAATCAAGGTCATTTGAGTCCAATAATCTAAAGAAAAAGCCGCGCACATGGGCCGCGGCTCTGGATAACGTATATTCTGACGCATGGCACGGTCCTGATCCGGTTTACGCCGAGCCGGCCAACCACGCCGCGGGTTCGCCGGAATAGGTCAGCAGCAGCTTATGCATGGCCCGGGTACAGGAAATATATAGAAAACTTCGATCCATCTCGGTACGATAGTTTGCGGTGCCCGCAAAAGGAACGATAACCTGGTCGAATTCCAGCCCTTTGGCCATATGGGCGAAGGTAATCGTGATTCCCTCCTGAAAGCGGTCGCTGCTAAAATCGAGCAGGCTCACGTTGTCCGTTAACCCCCTGACCGACTCGTACACCTGCCGGGCTTGCGATGACGTTTTGCATATGATCCCCATCGTCTGCATCCCGGAATTCGGAAAGTCTCGGGTGAGATCTTGGATGAACGCCAGCTCCTGCTCCGCATCATGACACCGGATCAGCAGCGGTTCTTCACCATGCCGCTCCACGGGAATCATGGTGCTGCGCGGATGGATCCGCTTTGCAAGCTTCATGATTTCCAGCGTGGAACGATAGCTTTTTACCAGCTCGATCGTATCGGCTTGAGGAAACACGCGCTGGATATCGGGCAGCGAGGTTGAAGTATACACGTTGACCGATTGGTTGCTGTCGCCGAGAATCGTTTTTTTGCAAGCAAACCATTTGGAGATGACGGCATACTGAATCGGAGTATAATCCTGCATTTCATCGACCAGCAGATGCTTTACCCTATCGTAGGGGGAACTCCCCTCCAGATGCATCTTGAGGTAAATCAGCGGAAAAACGTCAGCGTATTCAATCGTTTTCCTGTTTTTCATGATGAACATGTCCGGTTGGTTCCTGTACGAGAAGAATGCCTTGTACAGGCTTAACGCATTTTGATATTTGAACATTTTTCGGATCGCGGCTTTGACAGTATTAGCTTCCGCCGAAGTCAGCCTCAGGCCGTCCTCCGTACGGGCCTGGTTCGACAGGACCGAGGCGGTCTTCTCTAATCGCTGCCTGACCGGCAAACTCATGGTTCCAAGGTATTTATCCATGACCTCCGAGGCCGGTATGAACAACCCCTTCATCTGAATATCCGTTGGCTGGAAAAACTGCTGATCACCATATTCCATATAAGCATCCAGCTCAAACACAAAATCCAAACCGGCCTTGTACCGGATCCGTTCGATGGCCTGCTCGTCATGGGCGTGTACGATTTCGTCCACCTGTTCGGAGAAGGTCTGGAACCGGCATAATCCTCGGAGCTCTTTGGCAGCAAGCTCCTCCATCGTGACCTCCATGATTTTCTCTTCGCCAAGCTCCGGCAGCACGCTCGATATATAATCGGAGAACACTTTATGGGGGGATATGATCAGCACGTTGCTGGAAGTCAAGGTTTCCTTATGGCGATACAGGAGAAAGGCCACCCTGTGCAGGGCCACCGAGGTTTTGCCCGAGCCTGCTGCCCCCTGTATGATCAGCTCATGCGCGGTTTCGTTTCGGATGATGGCATTTTGCTCCTGCTGGATGGTAGCCACGATATTCTTCATCTTCTCGTCCGAGTTGCTGCTGAGCTCCTTCTGCAGCACGTCGTCATTGATGTTCATGGAGCTCTCGATCATATATTCCATTTGGCCGTCTTTGATTTTATACTGCCTTTTGACGGTAATTTCGCCCTGCAGCCTCCCCATGGGCGCTTCATAAGACGCAGGACCGGCATTGTAATCATAAAACAGGCTGGCTACCGGCGAGCGCCAATCATAGATGAGATGCTCCTGACTCTCCGGGTTCGTGAACGAATGGATGCCGATATAATAGGCGCCTTCTTCTTCCTTCGGTTCGTTCGTACGGAAATCCACCCTGCCAAAATAAGGCGAGGCAAGCAGCTTGCGCATCCTCTGCAGCCTGGCCGCCTGTTTCTCTCCGGTATCGATCGACAAAGAAATATCAACCCGGTTGGCCGCACGCTCCGCCGCATCCAATTGGGCCATGTTGACCCACAGGTATTTCTTGGCTTCAATGATATCCTTATACGAATCGGACACCTTCCCCTCTAATTCCTCCGATGCCCGTTGAAGCTCCTTTAATACCAATGCAAGATATTCCCGCTCTGCGTTTTCGCTTGGATTCAGCACTCCGATTTCCCCCTCTTTGCTAAAGAATAGCTCTAAGTATAGGGGTTTCCCAAAAAAAATATAGACTTATACTTTCCGTTGTAGTATTGTGTATTTATCGTGGGTCCAAAAATAGCGATACGATTGACATAAACTGCAAATGACGTACCATAGATAAAAACCAGGCTGCATGCTCATGCAGGCCTGGTTTTTTTGTGCTGGTTACCGCTCTTTTTTCGTCTGGTAGAGATACAGCGTAAGCGGGGCAAATATCCCCATAAACAGCACGCAGACTCCGATTCCGGTCATGATCTCGGCCGTTCCTGCCGTACCGCTCATCAGCGCCCTGACGGTGGTAGCCGCCATACTGACGGGATTCAGATCAATAAGGGTCGCTGTCCATTTCGGCATCGTCGACGAATCCACCAGAATGCTGCTGGCGAACAGCAGCGGATATATCGCGATCATGCTGGACCCCGACACCGTCTCCGGCCGTTTGGCCACGACGCCGACCAGCGCAAATATCCAGCTGACGCTAAAGGCAAACAACAGGATGTAGGCTATGGCGCATAAGACCTGAACGGCGCTGCCTTCGGGACGGAAACCCAGCGCCACGCCCGTACCGAGGGCAGCAATAACGCCGGCCGCATAACGCAGCCCATCCGTAAGGATGGAGCCAATCACGGATGCGGGCTGCCAGAAGGGCAGCGTTCGGAAACGATTGTACACCCCTTTGGTAATATCCGAGCATATCGTGGTTCCGCTGTACACGGTCATGGGAACGACCGTCAGGATCAGGATGCCGGGCAAGAGGAATTGAATATAAGCCCCGGTTGACCCGGCCATGGCACCGCCGAACAGGTAACTGAAGATGAGCAGCAGCAGAACCGGCGACAGAACCGCATCCATCACCAGACCAAACCCGTTATGCTTGGTATGCTGCCAGGTCCTCCACATAAAGATTCGGATCGACGTCAGGATAGAGGGAGGAACGATGACCGCTCGCCGAACCGTCGGCAAGCCGTCCTTATTCGCTGTATGCTGGCTTGCACTCATGGAGCGCCTCCTTTCGACTTTGCGTCGGTCAGTGACAGAAAGACCTCATCCAGACTCGGCTCGCTTAAGGCAAAATAGTCAATGGCGAACCCGTTCTCCATCAGCGAATGGATGACCTGATAGGCTGCAAACGCATCCTTCACCGGGATCTTATGTACCAACGGATGATCGTCCTGCAATAAGGTCAAGGCATGCGCCTCGTATAACCACGTACCCAGTTTATCCCGATCGGCCTGCTCGTTGAATTGGACGGTTAACGTCCTGTCGCCAATCGAAGCCTTCAATTGCCGGGGCGTCCCTTCCGCTATCAAATTCCCCTTATCCATCACGGCAATCCGGTCCGCCAGCTGATCAGCTTCCTCCAAGTATTGGGTTGTGAGCAGCACCGTGGTCCCCCGTTTCAAGAGCGACCTTACAACATCCCAAACTTGAACACGGCTTTGCGGGTCCAGTCCCGTCGTCGGCTCATCCAGAAAAATAACATCGGGCTCGGTAACGATACTGGCGGCAATATCCAGCCGCCTCCGCATCCCGCCGGAGTAATGCTGAACCGCGCGATCCTTCGCTTCGCTGAGACCGAAGGCTTCGATCAGCTCCTCGCTTACGGACCGGGCCGCTTTTGCCGAATGACCGTAAAGCCTGGAGATCAGCTTTAAATTCTGAAGACCGGAGAGTCCTTCATCCAGTGCCGCAAACTGGCCTGTCAGGCTAATACTTCTCCGAACGTTCCGGGCATTGCCCACAATATCAAATCCGGCTACGCTGGCGTACCCGCCATCCGGCTGAATCAAGGTGGTTAACATATGGATGGTGGTTGTTTTTCCGGCGCCGTTCGGACCTAACAAGGCAAAGAGCTCTCCTTGTTCGACTCGCAGATCGATGCCTCGAACGACCTCCGTTCCGTTATAGGATTTACGAAGCCCTTTCGTTTCAATGGCGTAAGACAAGTATCACATTCCCTTCTCTTCCTTTATCATCGCGGTCTCCATCATCTTAAGAAGGCCATCTCTTAAAAATCGTCCAGATGATCACGGACCCAATCGGCAAGCGTGGCTGCCGGCCGCCCCGTGACCTCCTCCACCGTCGGCAGTACCGTATAACCGATCTCAGGCGGATTTTTCCCCATTTGCACAAAAAACTCAATCGACTCTTCGTCGTAGCCCTGCTCTCTCCATTGCTCTCTCGCCTGTTCCTCGGTCAGTTCGACAAAACGGATCTCCTTGCCGGTTACCTCGCTTATGATCCGAACTGCTTCCGTTCGCGAGATGGCCTCCGGTCCCGTAAGGAAATATTCTTGGCCATGGTGACCTTCCTCCAGAAGTGCGGCAACGGCCACGCGAGCGATATCGGCTTCATGGATTCTCGCGCTCAACGCATGGCCGAACGGCTCGCGGACGACTCCCTCAATTCGGATCGATTCCTGCCAATCGGCCAGAATATTCGCCATAAATTCGCCTGGCTTGAGCAGGGTCCATTCCATTCCGCTGTTTCGAAGGGCCGCTTCGACTGGACCCTCTTCATAGCCCACCAATACCGTTACCCGCTTTACGCCCGCCTTCTCGGCCAGCTCGATAATCCGCGGATCCGTCTGAAGGGTTCCGCAAGCCTCATCGCTGGAAATGATCAGATGCATCGCCGTCACGCCTTGCAGGGCGGGGATCAGACTATCCGGGTCATTGAGATTGCCGGCAAACATCTGAACGCCCTCGGGCACTTTCGCCTGCTGCGGATTGCGTGAGATCGCTCTCACTTCGTTTCCTTGCAGAACAAGCTGCTGCACGATGTGTTTTCCAACCGTTCCGGTAGCGCCTGTTATCAAAATGGTCATATGGAAATCCTCCTTGTGCGTTGATTAAAGGTAGGGGTATATTTGTTGCGTCATAGCTCGTAACGTTTCCGTATGTCCTCCAGCTCTTTCAGCAGATCTTCCTTCAGTTCCGGCGGCGAGACGATCTCCACCTTGGCACCGTAGCTTAAGATCACCGAAATCGCGTAGGCTTTGGTGTAAAAGATGGTTTGGACGTCCAAGCATCCCTCGCTGGAGGCCCATGCATCCGGAAACTGCTCGATCACCCGCGGACCGGCGGACGGATCGAAACGAAGATGCGCCTCAATTCCCTGCACTTCCTCTTGCTCCTCCCGCTCCAGTCCCCCTCTTCGGAGGAATGTGTTCTCGGATACTTCAAGACTGGATATGCGAGATACCCTGAAAATTCGCTTTGCCTGTTGGAACAAGCAGTAAGCCTCCAAATACCAGACGCCTTGTTCCCAGTACAGCTGCAGCGGCTCCACTTGCCGCTCTGAGCGGGTGCCGGATGCGCTGGTATAATGAAGGGTTATCAGGTTCGAGCCTTCAATGGCTTTCAACATTTGCCTGACCCATGCCCGCTCATGTTTCGACGCGCTCATCTCGATTATGATTTGTTCATGACATCCTCCGTTCAACAAGGCAGGCTGCAGGGTTCCGAGCTTATTCATGATCGCTGTATATCTCCCCTGCACAGTCCCCTCGATGCCCTTTAAGAGATTATAGATAGCCAAAAAGTCATCCACGGAGAAGTGCTGCCTCGTCAGGTAGAACCCGCTCATTAGTTCAAACCCGCCATCCGCACCGGGGTAGGAAGCGATCGGAATGCCGGCTTGGTTGATGATGTCCACATCGCGGTAAATCGTGCGGACGGAAACCTCATACCGGGCCGCCAGCGCCGTGGCGGTCACTCTTTTTTTGGTCAACAACTCCATCGTAATGCCAAGCAGCCGGTCCAGCTTCATCGTTTACACTCCTTGCGTTTTCGTCCTTTTTGACTTCTGAATCGAATGTTAAACCATAAATCCTGACATCTAGCATGTCAGGATTAAATAACGTTTCCGTTGAAATAGGGATTTTTTTTATGATAAGTAATTTAGGCAGGACAACAAAAAAGCTCCGTGATACGGAGCTTTCGGCATAGATTATATCATATTCAGACGGTCTCACTGCTGCTGAAGCCATCGGAAGGCAGCAAGCTTTTCCCGGTGCTATCGCGAGCGGCTGCGTGTTGTAGGTTTACGCTTTCCACTCGACCCATTGGCCATCCTGCGGAATTTCGATTCGCGAGCCAAGGCCTTCAGCTGCCAGACGACCGGACAGCGCTTCTCTTGTCACTAGGCAGTGGTTGATGGCTTCCATATGGACCGCAACCGCCCTCGTATAAGGAGCATAACGCAACAGTTCGATCACATCGTCCTCATTCATGATGATCGGGTCCCCCGTGATAAACCGAGCGCCCCCGGCATTGACAACCGTCATATCGGGCTTGTGAACATCGAGTGCTTCTTTCACTTCATCGCACCAGATGGTATCGCCCGCGATATACAGCGTCGGGTGTCCTTCTGCTTTCAAAATAAAACCGGATACCTGTCCCATCATCTGACCGATCTCACCTGTGCCATGATGACCACCGGTTCGGATGATCGTAACCCCATCATGTTCCAGGCTTTCCTGGATGGCCGTCACGGACGTAAAGCCCTGCGAAGCCAAGGTATCCTCGTCCCCCGGTTGACACAGGATCGGCGTTGACTTCGGCAGTGCGTCGATCGCGGCTTGATCCCAGTGATCCGGATGCAGGTGTGTGACCAGAACCGCGTTCGGACGGAGCTTGTCAGCCATGGAGAACGGCAGCGGGACAAGCGGATTCCGTCTGTCGTTCGCGGAGTTGATGACCGGCGGGTTCGCCTTGGCCTGGCTCAACATCGGATCGACCAGCAGTTCAAGATGGGCGTACTGTATCCTTAACGTAGCATTACGTATAAGCTGAAGTTTCACTTTCATTTCCCCTTTGTTTCATTTAATATGGTTCTGACCCCATTATAGATAACGCTATAATTCCTGCCTACGGCTTCGTGAAAGGAATTAGGGGAACTCACTTTCATCGTGAAAGGAAATTTCGCATGCCAAGCGCTCATGAATTCGACGAAGTCGATCTTCGCATATTGCAGCACCTGCTCGAGGATGCAAGCCTGTCTCACAAAGCGATCGGACAGCGGGTGCATTTGACGGGACAAGCCGTCGGGGCCCGCGTTCGCAAGCTGCAGGATCTGGGTGTCATCGAAGGCTTTACGCTTCGTTGGAATCCGGACAAAATCGGTCTGACCGTACACGCTTTTGTCACCATGTTCTTGGCGCTAAATACGGCTCATTCTCCCTTCCTGTCCTTTATTCAGTCGCACGACATGGTCGCCGAAACCCACCGCGTCAGCGGTGAGGGCTGTTATTGGCTCAGGGTACGGGCGGGCTCGCCCAAGGAATTGAACGATTTTCTGGAAGAGCTTCTGAAGTACGGGAATTATAAAGTCAGCCTGTCCATTGATCAGGTGAAATAAATAGAAGAAGTGGCTGTCCCCAGGATCAGCCGCTTCTTCTTTTTAATTTGTTGTGAATTTTTCATATAATGTAATTTTAATATAATTTCGTTATTTTACCGCGTTTTCTTCCGCCATCACTTCCCGCGCATATTCGTTCAGATTGATGGATCGGCCTTGATTCAGCCTCGATTTCTCCGCTGCGAACGCGATCAGATGGCTCCGCACGGAGGCGCTTGCCGACGTCAGGCTCTCCTGCCCATTATAGCTCCGCACCTCTCTCAGGAAGCTGGCCACGATCCCGCTGTCACCCCCGCCATGTCCGCTGGATTGCGACGGAATCGTAATCTCCGTCTTCTGACCGGTCAGGAAATCGTAAACCGTGATCCTGCCTTCCTCTCCCCGAAGCTCGCCGCGGGTCCCCATGATCTGGATTCTGCGCTCCTGTTCATGCGTAAATCCGCACATGCTGAACATCGCGGTGGCGCCGCCCTCAAACTCCATATTGACGACCTGATGATCAACGACGTTGTTATCGCTCCGATATACGCAGCGGCCATAGTCCGTCTCGCGAAGCCCCTGAATAATGTTCGGCTTGGTCAGCTCCTGGGTAAAATGCCTCGCCCATCCCTTGTACTCATCGCTCAAGTAAAAACGGGGAGCGGAATAGGGACAGGTGGGTTCCACTTTGCAATCCAGGCATCGGTCCCCCGAGCCTTCGGGCGCCTGGTCCTCACGAAAATGCATCAACGAGCCAAACGAAGTGACCTGCGTGCAAGGACGGTCCATCAACCAGGACAGCACATCCATGTCATGGCACGATTTGGCCAGAATCATCGGGCTTGCCTTGTCGGAGTTATTCCAATTCCCCCGCACAAAGCTGTGGGCCATATGCCAATATCCCACATTCTCGTTCAACTGGATCGAAGCCACCTCGCCGATGGTCCCTTCCTGAAGCACGCGTTTGATGGCACTCCAAAAAGGGGTATACCTCAGCACATGGCATATGGTCAAAAGCCTGTTGTTACGGATGGCAGCCTGCTCCATCTCCAGGCATTCCTTCGGCTCCGGGGACATCGGCTTCTCCAGAAGCACGTGATACTGTTTCTCCAAAGCCTGCATGGTTGGGCCATAGTGCATACGGTCCTGCGTACAAATGACGGCGATATCGGCAAGCCGGGCCTCGGCCAGCAGCGGTTCCCAGGTTTCGTAACACCGCTCCGGCGGGATGCCATGCTCCTCGGCAAATCGGGTGCGCCTCGCCGGATCGGCCTCGGCTACGGCCACGAAGGCCAGTTCATGCGGGTAGTCCAGGGCATAGGGGGCGTACCCCCTGGCGCCGCGTGCGCCTGCCCCGATCAATATGGCTTTTAATTGTGTCATCTTATGTCGCTCCTTTAATGTTCTGGTACTTGTCTTATTCGGTATATCGGTTGGCCGCGGATTGATAAATGGACAGATAGCGCTCCGACCCCATCTTTTGCAGGTTAGCGACATACTGGTCCCAGTTATCAAAAGACTCGTTGCCGGCTATGAATTTATCCCGCATCTCATCCACGTACGTGTGAATGTCGGTCTGGATTCCGGTAAGCTCGGACTGCTCATCGGCCGTAAAGTTAAACGGCGGCCAGACCTTGTCTTGAGGGATGACGTACGGCTCGGCTTTCTTTGCGTTCTCTACGGACGTCGGCAGGCCTTCCGCTCCCTTGAAATATTTCTGCGTCACGAAGCCCGGATAATATCCGCCGGGCCATATCAGATACTGCCCGACCGCTTGGTCCAGGTTGAGACCCTCCGGATTGTTCTTGATTTCGTCCACGTAATCCACATTGCCGTCCGCATCTTCCTTATACGTTTCGCCTTTCCAGCCCATGAAGAACATGCGGATGCCTTCGTCGCTGTAGAAATAATCCATCCAGCGGATCAGCGCGGCCGGATTCTTCGCTTTATCGGTCAGGACAAACATCCCGATGTTCCCCAGCGGGGAGCCTGTAGCGCTGAACATCTGATCGCCGTGCGGCCCCTTTAATACCGGAAGCCCCACATAACCCTCCTGGTTGTAGATGGCGACAGGATCCACGTTATCGACAACGCCGAGAATGCCTTCAACGCCTTTGGCGTCCACCTCCGTGCTCTTCACGGACATGATATCCTGCTCCAGCAGGCCGTCCTTATACAGCTTGTTCACGAATTGAAGCAGTTCCTTGTATCTTGGATCCGTCGGAATGAACCGGACCTTCCCGCTTGCCGGGTCGGTATCCACGTTAATGTTCGAGGTTCCGTGATAATTAAGGCCGAACGAACCCCGCAAATAGTTGACGATGCCGGCGGTTCCTACGCCACCCCAAGCATATTCATCCTTCTGGCCGTTGCTGTTCGGATCCTTCTCCTTGAACGCCTTCAACATATCGTAGAATTCATCCAGCGTCTGCGGCTCTTGAAGGCCCAGCTTGGTCAACCACTCCGTCTTCACCCACGGCGTTCCGTACAGCACGGACCGGAATTCGGGGTCATACAGCGTCGGCAGCCCGTATATGTTGCCGTCCGGCATCGTAATCCCCTTCTCGATGACCGGATATTTCTCCATCAACGCTTTAAAATTCGGCGCGTATTGATTTATCAGGTCATTCAACGGGATAAAAGCGCCCTGCTTGCCGTACTTCAGCAAATCCGCCCTCGGGAATGCGGAAGCATAGAACATCTCCGGATAATCGCCGCCGGCAAGCAGCAGGTTGCGTTTTTCGGCCAAATTGTCTTTATGCACCGTGTCCCACTGCACCTTGATATTGGTCATTTTCTCATATTCCTGCCACAGCTTGATGTTGTTCCAGTCGGCATTGGCAAAGAACTTTCCGGCAAAGCCGGTCACCGTCATCTTGTCGTCGACAATCGGAAATCCCGTTTCATTAATCGCGGCTTTCCCTTCATCGGCCGAGTCCGTTCCGCCCGAACCCTTCGGGCTGCAGCCCACCGCCAGCGATACCGACAACATGCAGGTCAACAGAAGACTTCCCCATTGCTTCAGCTTCATCCGTAATCCTCCCCTTTTTCGTGTTCCATCCATTTATCCATGCAAGGAATTTATCCTTTGATGGCCCCGATCATCACGCCTTTGACAAAATATCGCTGCAGGAACGGATAGAGCGCCAGCACCGGGATATTGGCAACGACCAGCACCGCGTACTTGATGCCCTCCACTTCCCTTTGCTGCTTAATCGCCGATTCGGTCGACATTTTGACCATGTCGTTCGTTTGTCCCTGAATCAGGATTTCGCGCAGAATGAGCTGAAGCGGAAATTTATCTTTGTCCGACAGATACAACAGTGCATTGAAGAACGCATTCCAATGACCGACCGCATAGAACAGAATCGTCACCGCGATAATCGGCATGGACAGCGGCAGTATGATCCGGGTCAATATTTTAATGTTCGAGCAGCCGTCGATGGTCGCGGCCTCCTGCAGCTCGCCGGGAATGGACTGCTGGAAGAAGGTGCGCATGATGATGATGTTCCAGATGGATACGGCATTCGGGATAATCATGACCCAGAGCGTGTTCAGCATACCGAGGTTCTTGATCAGCAAATACGTCGGAATGAGCCCTCCGCTGAAAAACATCGTAAAAACCAATAGTGCCATGATGGCATTTCGCCCGACAAAATCCTTCCGCGACAGCGGATAGGCCGCAAGAATGGTCATCGTGAGGTTGATGAACGTGCCCAGCGATGTATACACCAGGGTGTTGGTAAAGCCGCTGATGATATCCTGGTTCTGAAAAATTTTCGCGTAGGAATTCAGATTGACTCCCTTTGGCCATAGCAGCATCTCGCCCCGGAGAACCGCCTGCGGGTCGCTAAACGATGCGCTGAGCACAAAAAGCAGCGGGTACATGACGATGACGGTGACCAGGATCAGGATCGCATAGTTGATGACATTAAAAATACGGTCCCCTCTGGATTCAATTTGCATGGTTCGATGCTCCCCTCTTTACCAAAGACTTGTTTCGCTGACCCGCTTCGAAATAAAGTTCACCACCACCAGCAGAATGAAATTGATGACGGAATTGAACAATCCGATCGCCGCGGAGAAGCTGTACTCGGCGTTCTGGATCCCCATTCGGTAGACATAGGTGGCAATAATGTCGGAGCTCTCCATGTTCAGGTTGTTCTGCATCAGAAGCACTTTCTCGAAACCGATGCCCATGATGCTGCCCATGTTCAGGATCAGGAGGATGATGATCGTAGGCATGATGCCCGGGATGTTAATATGCCAGATGCGCTGAAGCCTTGTCGCACCGTCGACACGCGCGGCTTCGTGCAGCTGGTTGTCAATGCCGGCAAGCGCAGCCAAATAAATAATGGAGCTCCAGCCCATCGTCTGCCATACATCCGACAGCACGTACAGGGACTTGAACCAGGATGGCTCCGTCATGAAATTGATCGGCTGACCGCCGAACATTTCAATGAAATGGTTGATGATGCCGTACCGGGGCGACAGGAAAATCATCATCATCCCGACAACGACCACGGTAGAGAGAAAGTGAGGCGCATACGTGATGGTCTGCACGAATTTTTTGAATCGTTCGGCCCGAACCTCGTTCATGAGCAAAGCCAGAATAATCGGGATCGGAAAACCGACGGCAAGGCTGTATAAGCCGATGCCAAGCGTGTTCTTGATCAAGCGCCAGAAATAATAGCTGTTGAAAAAGCGGTCAAAGTGCTCGAAGCCGACCCACGGACTGCCCCATATCCCTTGCGTTGCTATAAAGTCCTTGAAGGCGATCTGGATGCCGTACATCGGAACGTACTGGAACAGGACGTAATAGGCGATGACCGGTGAAATCAGAGCATAAAGCTGCCAATTGCGAAGGATGCGATTCCACATGAAGCGCTTACGCTTCGTCTCGGAAACCGCATTTGCTGCGGGCTGCAGGGTCGTATTTGCCAATGAGCATCACCTCGGTATGTATTGGTTAATCTAGATACGCCAACAAAACAAACAATCACATTCCATAGTACCCCTGCTCAACCGGATTCCTTCTGGAGATCGTATTCACTTCCTATGGATCCAGCTGGTAAAACACTCGGTTTACGATTTCCCTCCTTTGCTCTGTTATCCGTCATCTGACAAAGCGACAACCGCATTAAGGCTCATTTATTCAATGCGGCATTCCAGTAATTTCATGTCATAAATAATGACACCTTCTGAGTTTATAAATAAAATCCGATGGAGTCGGACGTTATTCTAGTTATTTGGAATTCTTTTTGGATAACATCATGTTATATTTGGATTTTGTTTGGATAATTATCGATACCTGTATGAGTTTAAACTTGCAAATCGAAGGGTCTTCAACTTCTCTACGGGGAATATTTCGTTTCACCAGATTACGTTTATATAAAGGGAATGAAAACGCAATCAAATATATAAATAGTACGATGCAGGCGTTGATTGCCCAACTCCAAAAAAGGAAAATACAGCGCCAAACACCTCATTGATTTTCACTCATAATAATATAGGCATTTGGCAAAGTCAAACACTTTTTTGGATCTTTTTGGCGTAAAATGATTTATTTTTTGGTGAGTAACAGCAAAAAAAGCCGCCGGTTTTCAAGCCGACGGCTGTTTAATCATCTTTTTCTCTTCTTCAAATGTCAGTTAATTAAACATGAGAAGTTATATTTCACTCGTTTCGGGTATATCTGGAGGATTCCCGCACAATCAATGAGCATGGCAGCAATATCTTGGTTGCCATCGGGAAATGACCATCCAAATAATCCACAATCGATTTGGCCGCTACTCTGCCGATTTCGTATTTGGGAACGGATACTGAGGACAGCGGCGGCGTTGTATACTGGGCCACATCGATGTTATCCATTCCTACGATCGCGATATCCTCCGGGATGCGGCCGCCGTTCTCGACGACGGCCCGCATGGCTGGAATGGCAAGCATGTCGCTTGCACAAAAAACAGCCGTCGGCCATTGCCCTTTGGGAAGCCCTCCCAATAGCTCGGACAACTTGCTGAAGCTTCGGTCCACGTTCCATCCGGTGTTCATCTGCCACTCCTCGCGCACCTCCAAGTTGGCCTCGAGCATAGCGAATTTGTATCCGACATACCGTTCCTCGCTTTCCATCTGCTTGGAATAGGCAGGGCCTCCGATATAAGCGATCCGCGAATGCCCTTGGTCGATCAGGTGGCGTACCGCTGCCCTCGCCGATAGGATCCGGTCACAGTCTACAACCGGGACGTTCAGCCGGTCATCATTCAAACTTACTCCCATGATGGCAACCCCGGCCTGCTGCATCAGCTCAAACAGCTCCTTGTCGTACCAGCTTATGGCTACGATCCCTTGCGCTCCCGTCTCCCTCAGCATGAGCCGTATCCGGTCCGCATCGCCGACCTCTTCGCATGTGCGGACGATAGCCGGGGGCTGGCCCAGCTCCTCCATTTTTTTATGAAAACCGGCTAGAACCGTTGAAAAATACGGGTGATCGTCCATCAGGTGTTGGGGAACGACACAGACAACCCGTTTGTCGGCCGTATTGTAAGCATGTACGCTTCGGGATGGTTCATGTAGTTTATAACCGAGTTCGAGCGCCGCTTCCCGAATTTTCTGCTTGGTTTCTTCATTGACCGGACGGTTAGCATCGTTGCTGATGGCCCGCGAAACCGTGGATATGGATACGCCGACCCTTTCGGCGATATCTTTAAGCTTAGCCAAGCGAACTCCTCCTCCTGCAAAATTTGGAACCAAATTTTCCGCTATCCATTGATCATAGCATAAACGTTCCGGTCGGAGGGCGTCAAATGGATGTCCATTTGGCTGTACGAGGAGCCGCGGCCTCAGCCGTTGCTGCTGCTTTCTTCCATTATCGAATTTTAGAAACGAAGCCGGGCCTCTTGAACATACTCTTGTTATCTTAGCAGCGATACTGCCGGAGCATCGCAGGCCCCGAAGCAGCAGGCTGTTACCATCGGTCATGCTTTCAAGCATCGAGTGCCGCGTGATCCGTGCTCTCCTGCTTAATGGATTGAAACAGTACAAGCGACACAACCGCGGCTATCGCAACGCCCGCAGCGCCGATCCATGCGATGGACGACAACGAAATTCGTTCGATCGCGATTCCACCGATACCCGCGCCTGCCGCCATGGACAGCTGCATCATGGACTGGTTCAGGCCAAGCATGACCCCCGAGGAATTCGGCTCCAGCTGGACGAGATTATACTGCTGCGTGGGCCCGGATGACCAAGCGGCCAGCGACCAAATCACAAGTACGGCAAACACCAGCATAACGGATGCGCCCGCATTGGTAAAAGTCAGGACGATTAAAGCAATAATATGCAGAAGCATGCCGCCGATTAAGGTAAGCGGTACTCCCCATCTGTCCGTGCTGAACCCTCCGAACTTGGAGCCGATGAGACTGGCAATGCCGAAGGCAAACAGGGCTGAACTGATCCATTGTTCGTTCAAACCGCTAACGTTCAGAAGATAAGGGGACAGGTACGTATAGGCGACGGAATACCCGCCCAGCCAGAAGAACGTAATCGCCAAACCAAGTGCCACTTTGGGTTTCTTGAGCAGGGCGAACTGCTGGAGCAGCGGGACCGGGGCATCGCCTGTTGTTTTGGGAATGGCCTTATGCAGGACAAACATCGAAAGAATCCCCAGGACGGCAATCAACCCGAACACCGACTTCCATCCAAAAGCAGCGGCTGCGACTCGCCCGAGCGGAACGCCTATGATGAGCGAAGCCGTGAAGCCCATGACCACCGTGGCGATCGAGCTCGCCTGCTTGCCTGGCGGCGCGATTTTGGCGGCGATTCCAAGCGCCGTGACAACCACCATGCCAGCGCCCATAGCCATAAGAACGCGGGCGATGACAAACGGGATATACCCCGGCAGAGCGAATGACAAAAGATTGGCAACCACAAACACGCCCAGTGAGTAGACCAGCAGCTTCCGTCTCTCCACCTTAGCCGTCAATGCCATAAGCACGGGAGTCAAGATTGCGTATACCAACGAGAAAATCGTGATCAGCTGGCCTGCAGCGGTGATGGTAATCCCTAACGAATCCGCGATTTTATCCAATACCCCCGATATGATATACTCCGATGTCCCTACTAAAAAACTGACGATTGCCAAAACATAAATTTTCCATGAACCCGTCATGATTCCACTCCTTTATTTTATATTTACATATCGTGTAATGTCGATATGTTAAACCAATAAAAAGACATATCGCAATATATAGATATGTAATGCGGAACAAAACTGAATATTCCTTACTCTAAGGAAACATTCAGTTCCTGTTCTATATCTCCTGCTTCAAATACTCTCCGATTTCCCGGATCACTTCTTCATCCCGCTTATAATACGTAAATTTCCCCAAGCGTTCCGTCTTGATCAGGCCTGCCCGATGCAGAATCGATAAATACTGCGATGCGGTGGACTGCGTCATGTTCAATTTCTCGGTCACCTGGCTTACGCATACCCCGATTTCCCTCATATCAATCCCTTCGTGGGGCGTAAAATGCTGTTCAGGTTCCTTGAGCCACTGCAATATTTCCAGTCTTGATTCATTGGACAACGCTTTAAACACTTCGATTGGTTTCATACGTATCATTATATCGAGATTTATCGATATGTCAATCCTGATTCCTCCGGTTTCTGTTTAACCAGCAATAGCCGATCCCGTTAGGATCGACTATTGCATAAAAACTTTTATTGTCCGTCAAGCTCCTCCGGCCGAAATGCCGTAGCGTTTCACGGCACTCGCGTAGAACCATTCTTCTGCCGTATGCAGCGCCGTTTCTTCATCGATCCAGCCCGACGTGACCCGCTCCCACAGAAACTCGGCAGCCAGCTTCTTCACAAGCAGGATCTTGCCGTAGCTCCATTCCATGCAGCGGGCATCCGAAACGATCACCGAGCTTTTACTGGCCGGGAGTGCTTCCAGACGGTACTGCATGCTGTCCCGGTACGTGCTTGCACGGAAGTTGAACCACCACATGCCCCCGACATGTACATTCGGAAAATTCCAGGCCGCCTGCACCGCATCCAGATTGTTCAGCTCCGACGCAAGCACAAGCTCAAAAGGACAACGGTACGTCTCGAATAAAGCGGCCAGCTTCAGGATCCGCTCTGTATCGTTCGCAGGGAACGCCGTGCCGCACCATGACCTCTCGACGCCCAGAAACAGCTGGACAAGCAAGCCGTTGCGATCGGCTGCCGCACAGATCAAGTGCAGGAGCTCCATCATGATGTCGTCACGTCCGCTTGCCGAGCCGATCTCCCGGCGGATGTTCGCGCTCGATTCATACCGCGGCAGCGTGGTCATAATGCCCGGGCAGCCCGCATCTTTATAACCGTCAAGCTGCCGGTTTATCTCGTCCCGTACCGCGTGAAACGTCCTGGCCGGTTCTTCGGATTGGACGATCCGATCGACCCAGCGGCCCAGCGCTCCGTCAATGCGGGGAATCCATACCGCAGGATGCCGCATGCCTTGAAATGCAGCGTGCTCCGGATGGTTCACGACAAACCGGCGGATATTCATCCGGTCTGCCGTTTCCTGTGCCCATCCCTCTTCGGCGGCCGAATGCCGCACTGCGGTTATGGCTTCCCTGATCGAATCTTCATCCTTGATCCCGATCCCGTATAACTCGCGCATAATGGAAGTGAATGTCCAGTTCATCAGCGTGCTTCTCGTCGAGCGGTAGGCATTCAGAAATGCAGCTATGCGTTCCTCCTCAGGCAGCTTCTCCGCTCCATCCGGATAGCCTCCGGCTTGGAGCTCCCGATAGAACCAGAAGTAGTGCGCGATTTCCCAGAAATCCCTTGCGCCAAGCCGGTCGCCGACAAGGTGGGTATGGGTATCAAAGACCGGCAGTCCCATGATTCGCTCAAAAAACACGGCTTGTTTGCCGCCGTTATCATGCAGGCTCATGCCAACATCTCCTTCGCTTCAAAAATCGCCTACTTTCGATTTTCCGAAACGACGACGCCCTTCCCTTCGTTGTAACGGTCGGTCGCTTCCTTGATGATTTCAAGGCCGCCTTTTTTCTTATATTCCTCGATCACTTTCGGCCAGTCCGAGATCGGTTCCCTGCCATAGATCATTTTGATCATATGATCGAGAACCAGCTTCGGGCCCACGTCATCGCCCTGCGGCGCGGCATCCGGATATTTAGAATAAGCATCCAGCGCAGGCGAGAAGCGTATCGATCCGAGTCCTTCCTTAAAGACCACGGTATCCATATACTGGATCATATCCCGCCCGTCATCCGTCAGCTCTTCTCTTGCCTTGTTATACACCATATCGTGCACAAACCAGAACATGGCGCGGAAGCGGTCCTCATCCATGGCCTCCGGCGTAGTCGGCGCCGTGAACTTTATCGTTCCGTTCTCATTCGTATAGGTTTCGCCTTCAATCCCGAACGAGAAGTACGTTTCCGCCTCCGGCGTCAGCATCCAATCGAAAAACTTGATGATGCCGATCGCCTTTTCCTCCGACACCTTGCTGTTAATGTAATAAGACGTATTAATGCTGGAGTATAGCAGATGGCCTCCGACGTTCTCGGGTCCTTTCGGCGCAGGAATGATGTCCAGCTTAGCCTCCGGCACGGCGTTCTTCAGCTTGCCGCGGTATTCCGCGAGCAGCTGCGCGTTGGCCGACCACATGCCCGATTTGCCGCTCTCGTTGTTTTTGCCGTAGTCACTGGACGTCAGGGTTGCAAAATCCTTCGGAATCAAGCCTTCGTCGTACATGGTCTTATAGGTCTCCAGCGCCTTCGTCATATTCTCCACGTCGAAGAACTTGGGGACGACCTCCCCGTTCTGCAGCTCAAACTGGGACGGCAGCACATCAAAAGCGCCTAATATCGTATCCGCATATTTAAAATTCTCGCGCATCTGATACGGGAATTCCACGCCTTCCTTCTTCATCGCACGCATCACGTCCAAAAACTCGTCCACCGTCTTGGGCGCCGGAAGACCGGTTTTCTCCAGCAGATCGGTACGGATGAACAACGCCCGCCGGGACGGATTGGACAGCCAGGCCGGGATTCCGTATATTTTGCCGTCATAGCTGGTCTCCTGCCACGCTTCCTTCGGCACGCTCTTCATCAGGTTCGGCGCATGCTCCTTCAGCAAATCGTCAAGCGGCATGAATACGCCGGCCTCTACGGAACCGGACATCCCCTTGCTCGTGGCCCCTCCCACGTTCTGGACAACGTCAGGAATATCATTGGAAGCGAACATCAGCGTCATTTTGCTATCGAAATCCTTCAGCGGAAGCATCGTCAGATGAATGTCCGTATGGGTCAGCTTCTCAAGCTCCTTCACCCATCTCTCCTCGTTCACATCCTTCGAACGCTCGGCGTGTTTGTTTCCGCTGGTTGCCATGGACATCGTAAAGGACAGCCTGTCATCGGCCGCGGCCCCGGACGTACCGGCTTTCCCTCCATCCGCTTCCTTGGCACCGTTACAGCCGACTGCCGTTAAGGCGATTAGCGCACTCATCACAATGAAACTCCATTTTCTTCTCATCCACATCGCTTCCTTCCCTATTCTCGCAGATTGCCTATCAAGTTGCTTCTACATGACTGCCCGGATTTCGAGTCTGCCCAGCTTTTAATGAAGTCGGATAGCCCGCCACCCCCGAAGAGTATCGCTTTCAGTTATAAAACGCTTTCATAATATCACTCATATCCTGTCGATTGACATGTACTTTTTTCAGCTTGCCTGTGTTTTCCTATGCTGGCCGTTATATGCCCGGATCGGAACGCTGTTATCAACGCTCCCCTCCTTCCCCAACGCGCAAAAAGAACCGACTTCCTGCGAAGTCGGTTCCTTCATATATGTTCCCGCCGGGGGCTTTCTTTTAAAGCTATCGGACAGCCCGATCGGAATCAACCATCTGGATCCTTACGACGGCAAAATTATCGTGCACTCACCGGCGCTTGCGCCCGCGCCTGCGAATCGTGGCCGGCATCAAGCAATACCGCGTTGATTCCGTTAAGAAATGCCAGCGCGCTGGCCTTGATAATATCCGTATCCATCGCTCGCCCGGAATAGATTTTGCCCTGGTATTCGATACGGATGTTCACCCGGCCGATGGCTTCTTTTCCTCTCGACAGACTGTTGATTTTGTAATCCTTCAATTGCACGTCCAAACCGACCAATGCTTTAATGGCACTGTACAACGCATCGATCGGACCATCCCCCACCATACTGTCCCTGAATGTCTCGCTGCCTTTCTTCAGCTTGACGGTTGCCGTCGGATACAGATCATTGGTGACAACCTGGAAGGAGTCCAGCTCGTACAGATGGCTGCTGACTTCTTCATGGGTGCGGTGCTGGGTTACCAGATAAAAGACGTCATGGTCATATACTTCCTTCTTGGCATCGGCCAGCAGCAGGAATTTCTCGAACAGCGCTTCAAAATCTTCGCCTTCGCCCGTCTCGAAACCAAGCTTCTCCACCGCATTTTTGAACGCATGCCTTCCGGACCGGGCCGTCAGGATCAGCTCCATGCTGTCGGCCCCGACTTCCTCCGGCGACATAATTTCATAGACCTGTTTATCTTTCAGCAGACCGTCCTGATGAATACCGGAAGAGTGAGCGAATGCGTTCTCGCCCGTAATCGCTTTGTTCACCTGCACATCCAGGCCCGTCAAATGCGTCAGCAGCCTGGAAGTTCTAATCAGCTCCTTGAGCCGGATATTGGTGGAGGCCTTAAAGTGATTCTCACGGACTTTGAGTCCCATAACCACTTCTTCAAGCGATGTGTTTCCTGCGCGCTCCCCTAAACCATTGATCGTGCATTCTACTTTCTGGGCACCATTTCTCACCGCGCTGAGCGTATTCGCCGTAGCAAGCCCGAGATCGTTATGACAGTGAACGCTGAGAATAACCTGGTCGTTCAGATTATTCAGGCGCTCGTTGATTTTGCGGATCAATTCGCCGAATTCGTCCGGCACGGCATAACCGACCGTGTCCGGCACGTTAATCATCGTTGCCCCGGCCTTTACCACGGCCTCGATCGTTTTCCACAGATATTCAAAATCGGACCTGGAGGCATCTTCCGTCGAATATTGGACGTTAGGCAGCAGCGTTTTGGCATACTTCACCGCATCAACGCCCATCTGGAGCACCGCATCCTTGGAGCGGTTGAATTTCTTCTCCACATGAATGTTCGAGGTGCCAAGCACGATATGAATCAGCGGATTTTGCGCAAGCTTAATGCTTTCATATACGGCATCGATGTCGCTCTTCACCGCGCGTGCAAGCGCAGTAATGGAGACGCTATCGCCTACGGTTCGGGCGATTTCCTGAACCGCTTGAAAATCCCCAGCCGAAGACGCGGGAAAGCCCGCCTCGATAATATCGACGTTCAACCGCTTCAGCTGTTGCGCAAACTCGATTTTTTGCTGTACGTTCAATTTGGCGCCCGGAACCTGTTCTCCGTCGCGCAAGGTTGTGTCCAATACGATAATGTTTCGTTCCATTTGATATTCCTCCTCGATAATCGATTGTTCATTTTCGTTCATTTATATCAAGCGGGGTTGGTTAAACCCGGAATTTAACCAACAAAAAAACCCCGCCTCTACGTATAGAGGCGAGGTTGAACCCGCGGTACCACTCTAATTCATTTTATGCAAAATGATCTTCTTCGATGGCCATCACCATCTATCCCTGTAACGGTGGAACTCCGGCTAACCCTACATGATCAGGCAGCTGTTCATAGACGAGTTCAAAGGGAACGACATTACCGTTTCACACCTGCCAACGGCTCTCTGAAAAGTCATTTCGCTTTTACTATTTCTAATCAAAACATTTCGATATGAATTTTGATAATTATCTTAAGGAAAGATTAGCGTTTTGTCAACCCTTTATCTTCCAAAGGCAAAGAATGCATGGTTTACAGCAATCCGGACTTTTTCACATTCGCCAGGAAATCATGGAATTCCGGAATATTCAGCTGCTGCGCCGCATCGGATAACGCCGTAGCCGGATCGGGATGAACTTCTACCATCACGCCGTCCGCTCCTGCAGCGAGAGCCGCTCTGGCACAAGGGGCCAGAATGTCTTTGCGGCCCGTGGAATGCGTCACGTCCACCAGCACCGGCAGATGCGTTTCTTGTTTCAGGATCGGCACCGCCGAGATGTCCAAGGTGTTTCTCGTTGCCTTCTCGTACGTCCGAATGCCGCGTTCAATGAGCATGACCTGCGTATTGCCGCGGGACACGATGTACTCCGCAGCGTGCACGAACTCATCGATCGTAGCCGCGAGACCGCGTTTCAGCAGCACCGGCGTTTGGACATCCCCCGCCGCTTTCAACAGCTCGAAGTTCTGCATGTTCCGCGCACCGATCTGAATGACGTCAATGTATTCGCACGCAAGCTCGATATGGGCAGGATCCACGATTTCGCTGATCGTCTTCAGCCCGAACTCGGACGCCACTTCCTTCAGAATTTTCAGGCCTTCCACGCCCAAGCCCTGAAAATCGTAAGGCGATGTTCTCGGCTTGAACGCTCCTCCGCGCATGACGGTTATGCCCGCTTCCTTAAGGGCAGCCGCAACCTGGCGCACTTGCTCATAACTCTCAACGGAACATGGTCCTGCGATCATGACCGGCGTGCCGCCGCCAATGATGGTGCTGCCCAGCTGAATCAGCGTATCCTCCTGCTTCTTCTTCCGGCTCACCAGCAAATGCTTCTTGTGATCGACCTGCTGCAGCTTCAAGGATGCCTGGAAAATCTGTTTAAACAAATGACGCACCGTCTCATTATCGAAAGGACCTTGGTTATGCTCCACCAGAGTATCCAGCATTTTTTTCTCGCGTACCGGATCGAAATCAGGCACTCCCTGCTTCACTTTCTCCTGACCGATTTCCTTGGCGATCCGCGCCCGCTCCGACAGCAGCTCCAGCAGCTGAAGATTGACGGTATCAAGCTCCGATCTCAATTGCTCCAAACGTCCTTGACTCATCTAGAATCTCTCCCTCGCATTTTTTTCTGGTATATAAACAAAAAGACCCCCCGCCCGGAAAGGGACGAGGAGTCGTGGTACCACCCTTATTAGATATGCGAAAATACAGCAAGCACATCTCACTTGAACCTCTTAACGCAAGGGTTACGGGTAAACCTACGGCTTGCACGAAACATGCAAACGATCAGAATACCAGCTCCGGAATGAACTTCGGCGGAGAACCTTCACCCGGGCGCTCTCAGTCGGTGGCTGCCCTTTCCTGTCAGGAACGTTCTTACGCTTACTCTTTCCATCATCGCTTGTTATAACGTATCGTGTTGGTTAAGAAGCATTGTATTACACCCCGGAATGAAATTGCAAGAGTTTTATTATTTTTACACTTGTGGAATGCTCTTGTTCATCAGGTTGAGAATTTGTGCTTCTTTGTGTTACGGGCCTGTGTATTGGGATGCACTGAATCATATCGCTGCAATATCATTTCCAAAATCAAAGTCGTGGTTTGATAAAGTTTTTTTAGTACCGTATAGTTCTAATATGATGAAAAAATATAAACCCAGTAACCGTGATATTGTCCTTCAAGTCGCAACCACGTTATTCCTGTCAAAAGGTTATCTCGCGACCAGCATGGATGATATTGTAACGTCGAGCAAAGTGTCCAAGACGAACATTTATTATTATTTCAAAAGCAAGGAAGACCTATTGTCCGCTATCATGGATCAACTCATACAATCCTATTCGGAAATGATTCACGATATTTGCGAACGGTCGAGTTTAACTGTGCAAGAACGTTTCAAGGCTATCCTTCGTATGCTGACACACCAAGAGTTGGAATGTTTAGGCGGGTGCCCCTTTATCACCCTATATACACAGATGCCGCAGGATGCTCCAATAATCCGCGAAAAGGTCAGCCGGTTTTTCCGTGATCAAATCGACATCATGGAACAATTAATTTTTGAAGGGATACAAAAACAAGAATTCAAAGCCGATTTATCGGCCAGATCCACTGCACAATTCATCGTCGCGGCGATTGAAGGCGGATTATTCCTGCAACATGCGAGTGAAGACTCAACCCCGTTGGAGCAGTCTCTTCCCACTTTAGCGTTATTGCTAAAGTAATTTTTTTATCCTCGATTAGTACTAATCAGTACTAAAATTAAATGGAAGCAGGTGCTGCTGATGGCACACATTTTTATGACAGGTAGTACAGGATTTATCGGTAGGTATGCATTAAAGGAGCTTGCGATTTCCAAAGAAAATCATATAATCCATGCACTTGTACGATCCCATGCAAAGTGGGAGCAAGTGTGTAAGCAAATGGGGTTAGGACGTGAACACGCGGGACGAATAACCCCCATCATCGGAGACTTGAGTGCACCCCACCTTGGATTGAGCGCGCCTGACCGGCTTATGGTGCAGAAGGCAGATGTGATCATTCATGCAGGGGGGCCTATGGATATTTTGCTGGGCGAGGACGAAGCACGTGCAGTCTTCTTACAGGCGGCGGAGGAAATGCTCGGCATAGCCGAAGAAATTCATAAATACAAGGGGTTACGGCATTTTATTCATCTCGTTGGATTCAAAAGTCCCTTTACCGACGATAACATCCATTCACCGGATTCTATTATCGATCACTTAGGACAACAGCCGCCTTACGAGAGGATGAAGTTCCTTGCCGATTTGCGCATTCGTCAAGTTGCCAAGCGGGCAGGCTTTTCACTCTCCGTCGTCCACCCAAGTGTCGTCATTGGCAGCTCGAAGCACGGCGAAACTGTGCAAACCGGGGGGCTGGGCATTCTCGTGAAATCTGCAGCGCGCAAAATGATGGGCATCGTCCCTGGAGGATCCTCACATTGGCTGCCGCTCGTTCATGTGGATCATGTCGCCGCCTTCATAGGCGCCCTTGCCCGTGAGGCTCTTCCGGTTAACGGGACTTACTATTTGCTGGATGAGAAGAATGGCAGTCCGTCGATGACGGAGCTCGTAACAGTCATTACGAAAGAGCTTCGTGTGGGTAAACCGGTGGGCTCCGTCTCGCCTCGAATACTATCCAAGGTGCTTGACAGTCCCGTCGGCCGGAAGCTGGGGATTCCGAAGGAGTCTCTCGATTTTATTGTCAAAACGGATGAAGCATATCCCCTGGCCGCCGCTCGTGAAGTCCAACATCGATACGGTCTGGCTCATACCGTGAATACCTCGATCATGCCCGCCACTATCGCAGATCTCGATTTTCGTCTTGTACATTCACAAGTAGTTACAGATGGATTAGTGCGTGGGAAAAGAGGTCCCTTGGCTACCCTGGAGCGAAACGGAACCAGGTATAATGGTACTGCCGCAGCGAATACCATCGTCTTCGTGCATGGCACGTTAAGCAGTGCAGATTGCCTGCTGCCGCTTGCCGAGCAGTTCCTGGAATCGACCGTTTGTCTGGTCGATCTCCCAGGCTTCGGACGTTCGCCCTATCACCATGGGCGGAACGTCCTCGAAGGCCACATCGAATCGCTCGTAGAGGCGATTCGTTCTATCGACACCCCGGTTACGCTCATCGGCCATTCGCTGGGCGGCCTGCTGGCTGCCCACGTCTACGCGCGCGTACCGGAACGGATCCGCAGGCTGCACCTGCTGCAACCTGTCCTGCACCGCGCTCCGAAGATGTACCGGAGCCCACTCCTGACCGAGGCTGCGCTTCGCAGGCTGCGCGCACCCGGTCTCAAGAAGCAGCTGTTGGCGCAGAGCTGCTTTACAGACTTAAGTGACATACCGCCGGCGTATGTCACTTATGTGCTGGAAGAGCTGCAGTCACCGCGTGTGCGGAAGACGACTGCGGAGACCTTCTCTGCATTGTCGCGCGCAAAGAGCTTCCGCCTTTCGCAGAATATGTCACTGCGAAAGGATGGGATTTCGATCCTGTGGGGTACCCAGGATCGGGTGTACCGGCTGCCAGAGTCTTTTCGCTCCATGCGTACGCTGGAGATTCCGGCCGCCCACAACTTCCCGATTTCGCATCCGGAAGAAACAGCGAAATATCTACGTCAATTGGGCATTTAGGGCTCACTAAAATGCCGCTCCTAGATCCCAGTCCTCTGAAAAACCGCTGCAAAGGCAACCCCAAGATCGACTGATCCTGGGGCTGCCTTTTTTAATCACAGTAACTCATACCTTCAACCGATAAATCGCTTTATTATCCAGGCCGCGGATCATCGGCGTCCATGGCTCCGTTTCAAGCGTCGTATCCAGGGCGTCCTCTACCATCTGTAGCTTGGCGTCCAGCAGGTCGATATGATGCAGCGCGACGGCCTCGGCGGTTTGCGGCTGAACCGGGCTGCCCCACTCTCCGAGGTTATGATGGGAAAGCACCAGATGCTGCAAGCCCAACACCACTTCGGATTCAAGCGCGATGTCGCTCTCGATTGCCGCCTCCACGATCCAGTTGGACGCCAGGGCAATATGCCCAATCAGCTTGCCCTGGTTGCTGTAATCCGTTACGATGCCCATTTGTGCGATCATCTCTTCCGGCTTCGCGATATCATGCAGGATAATGCCTGCCCTGATCAAATCCGGATTCAGAAACGGCCGCTGCTTGCAGATAAAATCGCCAATCTCCAGCATGCGGACGATATGGTAAGCCAGCCCGGCGTAATAGGCATGATGATAGGTTTTGGCAGCCGGATAATGCATCAGCTTCTCTTCTACCTTCGACACGCAATACTGTACGATGCTTCGCACCTGCGGCTCCGTAATCTCGTTCATCGTAAGTTTGATCGTATGTAACAGATCCACGGGGCGAATGGGCGCCGCCCTCACAAAATCCGTTAACGAGACGCCATCCGCATCGGTGGCCTTGCGGATACGGCTGATCTTGACTTGAGGCTGGTCCCTGTAGCTCAGTACGGTTCCCTGGATTTTGACCAATTGCATCGGCAGGAACGTTTCTTTATCCTGTATGGTCACATCCCAGTACTTGGCCGATATTTGACCGCTGGCATCCGCAAGAACAATATCGAAATAGTCTTTCGGCGGCGTGCCGTTGGTCTGTCTCATGTTCAATTCTTTTAACAAATAAAAACCGACAAAATCATCTTGTATGCTGAGTTTATTAATAGGTTTCATCTGTTCCTCCCCAAAAAATCCCGTTACGTTTACTATAACAAAGTCCCGTACAATGAGTCTATTACCCTATACCAGCTCTGTAAAATCGCAGATTCCTGCCTGCGAAGCGGACGGTTGCCGGCTCGCAGGCAGGATAGGGATGACACAAGAAAAAGCACCCGCGGGTGCTTTTTCTGCTATCGCCCTATTCGCATTCGAATCATGGCGGGTATTAAGATTTCCAGGCTCCCGGATGGTCGTCCTGCACCAAATCCAGCTCCACGGCCTTCGCGTTCATCTCCACCTGTTCCACGCTCTTGCAGCCGGGAATGACGCAGCTGACGGCGGGATGCTTCAAGCACCAGGCCAAGGCCCACTCGGCCATATTCACGCCCTCCGGCACTTCATTCTGCTTGATCTCCTCCACAAGCTTCAGCTTGGCGTTGATCTCATCCTGGTCACGGTTCTTGCGCACATTGTCGCTGAACACCGTTCCAGGCTTGTATTTTCCGCTTAAGTAGCCGCTCGCAAGCGGAACTCGCGCCAATACGCCAAGATCCTGCTTCAAACATGAAGGGAGAACCTCTTCCTCCGGCGCCTGATCGAGACGGTTATACACGACTTGGATGGCTTTGGCATTCACCTCCGCCGCCTTGTCGGTTTGATAGATATTTCTATTGCTTCCGATGGATATGCCCAGATTTCGGATGGTTCCCGCCTGAACCTGCTTGTCCAGCATCGTCCACATCTCATCATTGTTGAACACGTCATCCGAGCCGGAATGGAATTGATACAGGTCGATATAATCGGTACGAAGCGCTTTAAGTGATTCCTCCAGCTGAATTCGGATCTGCTTCGCATCCCAAGCATTCTCCCATTGCTCATGCCATCGATGGCCAAACTTGGAGGCAATGACCCAATCCTCGCGCTGGTCGCGCGCCAAGAAATCACCGATGAAATTCTCGGACATATGATGAGGCCCGTAACATTCGGCTGTATCCAGCAAATTAATGCCCAGCTCCTTGGCATGCGTCAAGATGGCATCGACTTCCTTTTGGTTGAAATCCTTCCCCCAATCACCGCCAAACTGCCAGGTTCCCACTCCGACTACCGATACTTTCAGATTAGTTTTCCCGAGACGTCTGTATTTCATATACTCACCCCTACTCATGAATTTGTGCGCCTATATCTTATTGTAAAATGCAAGCGTTTGCAACTCTTGCCGAGGATTCTTTTTTCGTTCATCAATCCTTTTTTCATGCACTCGCCGTATCCATGCTGTTTAACAACAAGTCGTTATGGTGAACCCTATAATACGTAATCATTTCGTTAATGGATCGGAACAAGAAAGGAGGAATCCCCGAGTGAATTCCCGGACACTGGAGCAATGGATCCCTGACATTACAGAGAGTCTAAAGGCAAAGACGTCAAATGATTTTCAGCGAATCATCGACGAATTTCTTCCTTATGACCTGGCAAAAATACATAGTCACCTGACCGACACGGAACAAACCCGCTTTCTGCAGTTTCTGAACGAGGAACAACTGGCCGACATGATTCAGGAAATGGAGCATGACCGGCAAATCGAAGTTCTGGGCAGGCTGGGCAAAGAAAGAACGGCCATCATCCTGGACTTGATGGATAACGACGACCTGGCCATTCTGCTGGACGAGCTGTCACCCGAGCAGAAGGACGAATTTCTCAAGGGAATGCGGGACGAGGAATCCCAATTTGTCCTGAACCTGATGAAATACCCGCCGGAAACCGCCGGCCGAATCATGACGAACCGTTATGTGTGGATCCCCCAGCATTACACCGTCTCGGAGGTGGTCCAGAAGCTGAAAACCTACGTCTCCATTTCGGAAACCATCAACTATCTGTACGTCATTGATCATGACAAGAAACTGATGGGCGTGGTGTCATACCGGGGACTCATCTTGGCCGAGCCGGAGGAATATATCGTGGACATCATGCACAGCCGGGTGCTGTCCGTGCCCGTGGATGCCGATCAGGAGGAAGTCGCGCACATGATCCAAAAATACGATTTGGTCGCCATCCCCGTCGTTGAGCAGGACAACCGTCTTGTAGGGATCATTACGGTTGACGATATCCTGGACGTCGTCATTAAGGAAGCCGATGAAGACATTCGGAAAATGAACGCTACCGGTGGCAAAACCATCGACTTCAACACCAAAGCAACCGTTGCCGCCTACCGAAGATTGCCGTGGTTGATCCTCCTCTTATTCATCGGGCTGATCTCGGGAACGATCATTTCCAGATTTGAAGAGACGCTGGCACAGGTTGTGGCGCTGGCCTTCTTCATGCCCATGATTGCGGGAATGACCGGAAATACCGGAACGCAGTCGCTTGCTGTCATTGTAAGAGGCCTGACCACCAAAGAAATGACCAAATCGCTGGTGTTCCGGCTGTTAGCCAGGGAGCTGAAGGTCGGGCTAATGATCGGGGTGACGTGCGGCATTCTGATTTCTCTGATCGCATACTTCTGGCAGGGCAACCTCTATTTAGGGTTTGTGGTCGGAAGCTCGTTGATTGCCACGCTGATCGTGGGCACGATGGCCGGCACCATCATCCCCCTCATTCTGTTCAAATTCAAGATCGATCCGGCTGTGGCTTCCGGTCCACTGATTACAACCATTAACGATATTCTCTCGCTTGTTATCTACTTTGGCATCGCTACCCTGTTTCTTGCCTATATCTAGCGGAGCACTTGAGATTATCAATCCTTTTCGACAAAAAGACTTCCGGGTAATTACCGGAAGTCTTTTTGGGATCCGCCAGTTTAAGGATATCATGATCTCAAATCGTCTGGGTCTTATGGGATAATGAGGAAAAAGTTTGCAATTCATGCTGTCCGGGTTATCATATACGTAAAAGAGGAGAAATGGCGATGAGTAAAAATTTATTTCATCCTGAAGCAAGAGAGAAACTAATGTGGCTTCATGAACCTGGGCATTGGGAGTTTACGACAGATGACAGGCTCATCCTGGATGCTCCATCGAAAGCTGATTTTTTCAAAGACCCTGCAGGAAAACATATTGCTCATTCTGCTCCCTATCTTCATCTTCAGGTTGATTCAACATTCCAGCTAATAACGCAGCTTCAGGTAGACATGCACCATTTATATGATTCCGGGTGCTTGATGTTGATGGCAGACGAGAACAATTGGGCCAAGCTATGTTATGAATTCAATGGTGAGCATGCTACCATCGTGTCCGTTGTTACTCGGAACGGCGTGTCGGATGACTGTAATTCTGAGCGTGTATTCGTTAGCAATCCTTATTTGAAAATGACGAAGAAAGACAAAACGATCTCCTTTTACTACTCATCCGACGGTGAAGTTTGGAAATTGATTCGATACTTCGGAATGGAGGCCCCGGTTCCTTTTACTGCGGGTGTGGTCGCTCAATCACCGATGGGAGCAGGCTGCCGAGTCCAATTTCTGTCTTTGTTATTATCAGAATCCGATGAGGAAAGCAGGTTTTAGAAGCAGCTCATGAGCTGCTTCTTTTTTTGGTTTACGGACGTAAATCGTGCCCTACACTTAGCAGATTATACGGCTATTGATAAGGACACAAGTTGCAAGTTCTTGTCCTCAATAAATGCAGTTCGAATATTTCCTTAGTTAAAAAGGGCGGGTACTGCTTAAACGTTACCAAAAAGTAATTACATCACTTCAAAGTGCGTACTTCTCAAGCCGAATCCTAACGTGCAAAATGACATTAATCAAGAACATGACGTTAGGAGATGAACTTATATGAATACAGATCAACGTTCACATCATTCGCAAAAAACGGCTTTGGTTGTAGGGGCCAACGGGGTGATCGGCCGCAACCTCATCGAGTACCTTGCGACGCTTCAAGGCTGGGATATCATCGGCGTATCGCGCCGAGGCGGGGAATCCACGAACCGCGTACGTTATATCTCCGCCGATCTGCTTGATCGGGAGGATACGATCGCCAAATTAAGCTCCTTGACCGAAGTAACGCATATCTTCTACGCAGCCTATCAGGACCGGCCAACATGGGCCGAACTCGTCGCGCCGAATCTGGCCATGCTCGTTCATGTCGTGGAAGCCATCGAGCCCATTGCCGACAATCTGCAGCATGTCAGCCTGATGCAGGGCTATAAGGTATACGGCGCACATCTCGGTCCATTCAAGACGCCAGCCCGGGAGACGGATGCGAATCATATGCCGCCGGAATTCAATGTGGATCAGCAGAACTTCCTGGAGGAACGGCAGCAAGGCAAAGCCTGGACCTGGTCCGCGCTCCGCCCCTCCGTTGTCAGCGGATTCGCCCTTGGAAACCCGATGAATCTGGCGATGGTCATTGCCGTCTATGCCTCGATTTCGAAAGAGCTCGGCATTCCTCTGCGTTTTCCAGGTAAGCCGGGAGCCTATCACAGCCTGCTGGAGATGACCGATGCCGATCTGCTCGCGAAGGCGACCGTTTGGGCAGCGACCGATGAACGCTGCGCCAATCAAGCCTTCAATATTACGAACGGGGACCTGTTCCGCTGGAACGAATTGTGGCCGAAGATCGCATCGTATTTTGAGATGGAAACCGCGCCGCCCCTGCAGATGAATCTGGAAACGGTCATGGCGGATAAAGAGCCGGTTTGGAATCGCATGATTGATAAGCATGGGCTTGCGAAACACGATTATGAAGAGGTTTCATCCTGGAAGTTCGGTGATTTCGTGTTCTCCTGGGATTATGATTTCTTTGCAGACGGCTCGAAGGCCCGCCGCTTCGGGTTTCATGAGTATGTCGATACCGAGGCCATGTTCATGAACATCTTTGACGAACTCCGGCGGCGTAAAGTCATTCCCTAAGCGAACGCGCAACGTGCAGGAGAAGAGCCGACTATAAGAGGAATAGCCGGCTCTTCTCCTGCAGGTTAATGCGTTTCTTCAAGCGCGGGCTTTTCCCGCACGGTTGCGGACTCGCCGTATTTTCGCTCGATATGCGCATCTCCCCATCGGCACATCAGATGAAGAATCTCCTTCAGGCTCCAGCCATACTCGCTCAGTTCATACTCCACCTTGGGTGGAACCTGATTGTACGTTTTGCGTACTATAACGCCCTCCTCTTCCAGCTCCCGCAGATGCTGTGTCAGCATTTTCTGCGTGATCTGGGGAATCAGGCTTAAAAATTCGCTATTTCGCCTTTTACCGAAAGTAAGATGAAAGAGAATGACCGGTTTCCACTTTCCGCCAATGACCTCCAGCGTAGCTTCGACCGCCGTGTTGTACACTTTTTCTTTAGACTCCATGCAAGCCTCGCTCCTTCGTTACACGATATGGCATTACCACAGATTTCCGATCTCCCGCTTTACTTCTTCCACTATAACACGAACCCCTTCCTCGATCTGGTCCAATCGAGCTCTGGAAATGCTGATACGTATAAACTTCTCGCGCATCAGATAGTCGGACAGATAAAACAGCTTGCCGGACACCACATGAACGTTCCGTTCCTTCAGCCGCCTGATCAACCGCTCCAGGTTTACGGTCTGGGGCAGCTTAAACAGCTGATATATACCGCCGTCGCCGGGCACGGCTTCAATGAACCCGGTCCCCTCGAACTTCCGCACCGCAGCGTTCAGAGCTTGCATACGTGTGTGGTACTGGCTGTAAATTTTCTGTTTATGCCGCTCGTACATCCCGTTGCTGATATAAATTTCGAGTGCCGCTTGGGACAGCAGGGACGTATCCCCGTAACTTTTGTAGGCATGGAACGTTTCGAGCAATCGTTCCGGCAGGACGACGGCCCCTAATCGCAGTCCGGGAAAAATGATCTTCGAGAAGCTCTTCAGATACACCACGTGCGAGGATCTGTTGTAAGCATAGATTGGATCGTATCCCCGTTCTTCGCCTAAATCGGCCATATAGTCGTCTTCCACAATATAAACGTGATATCGGGTCGCCAGGTTTGCAATGGCCTTCCTCTGCTCGGTGCCGTAGGAAGTGCCCAGCGGATTATGATATCTCGGCATCGTATAGAAAAATTTAATGCGTCCGGTTTGGAATTGCTCCTCCAAAGCCTGCAGATCGATGCCTGCTGCCGTGCGCGCGATTCCGATAACGGGGAATCCCTCGCTCTCCAGAAACTTCAGGTAGTTATTGTAGCTGGGCTGTTCCACCAGAATGATGGACTTTCCGCCAGGGAACGGCATTTTCGCCAAGATCTCGAGCGCCTGCTGAGCGCCTGCCGTGACCATGGTTCTCTCAGCGGTAGTGAACACCTGATTTCCGGCCAGGTGAGAGACCAGGGTATGGCGAAGCTTCTCCATCCCTTGCGTATCGCCATACGTAAACAGCTCATATTTATAGGTATCAATCGCCTTGTTCAGGCAATGTTGAAAATCCAAATACGGGAATACATTCACGTCAGGGGAGGCCGAAGAAAAATCGATCATCGTGTATACGCTCCCGTCCTCCTCCGATTTCGGACGGTCCACCACATAATACCCGCTCTGGGATACGGAATAAATCGCATGCCGTTTCTCCAGCTCGGCGTATGCCCGTAGTACGGTGCTGATGCTGCATCCGTACATGGCTGCCGCACGCCGCACGGAAGGCAGCTTTTGTCCCGGACGATACTCTCCTTCCGAAATTTTGGTTTCCAGCTCCGAGAGAATGGACAAGTATTTTTGCATCATGCACCTCCTGTCTTTTCTATGCTTGATTATATCCGACTCCCCTTTATCCCAAAAGATCTAATATTTTTAGGTGAAAAACCTAATTTTATTAGGTTTTTTGAGTGGAAAGCGTCTGATAAAATAAATACAAGCGCTTACAATGCAATGATTCAAGGAGGAAATGTGATGACCAAGCCCGTACAGCCTAACGAACCGATCGTAACCCATATCTATACCGCAGACCCTTCCGCCCACGTATTCGAGGGCAAAATTTATATTTATCCATCCCATGACCTGGATCACGAGAACACGTCCAATGATAACGGCGACCAATATGACATGGAGGACTACCACGTTCTCTCGATGGAGGATGTGAATGCTCCATGCGTGGACCATGGCGAAGCCCTTCATGTGAAGGATGTACCATGGGCGAAGAAGCAAATGTGGGCACCGGATGCTGCCTTCAAGAACGACACTTACTATTTATATTTCCCTGCCAGGGATCATGACGATATTTTCCGTCTTGGCGTAGCTACAAGCTCTTCGCCTTCCGGTCCATTCAAGCCGGAGCCCCATTACATTCCGGGCAGCTACAGCATCGACCCTGCCGTATTCGTGGACGACGATAACCGGGCTTATATTTACTTCGGCGGTCTCTGGGGCGGACAGCTGGAACAATGGCAGACCGGTTCGCACATTCCGGATGCGGAGGGACCTGCGGCAGATGCGCCTGCCATCGGACCGCGGGTCGCTGAGCTGAGCGACGACATGCTTACTTTTAAAGAGGCGCCCCGGGAAATTTCCATCGTTGATGAGAAGGGCAGCCCGATCGTTGCAGGGGATGAGGAGCGAAGATATTTTGAAGGTCCTTGGGTCCATAAATACAAAGGCATCTACTATCTATCGTACTCCACCGGATCAACGCACAAAATCGTCTATGCCACGAGTGAAAGTCCGACGGGCCCCTTTGAGTTCAAGGGCACGGTTCTGACACCCGTTATCGGCTGGACGACCCATCACTCCATCGTTCAATTCCAGGATAAATGGTATCTCTTCTACCATGACAGCTCCCTGTCCGGCGGTGCAGACAACAAACGCAGCGTCAAATTCACCGAGCTGACCTACAACGAGGACGGCACCATCCAGACGATTGACCCGTACGGCAAATAAGCCGTCGCAAGCGCTATCCCGTAAAATAAACAAGCTGACCCACATTATGGAGTCAGCTTGTTGCCGTTCGCGATATTGTTCATGCGTTGCAGCCCTGTCCGTTACACGCCCTTTTTAAACAAAGAAAAAGAGTAAATCGCCGGAGCCGCCGCGATCAGAATAATGATAGGGACGATGGCGATGGCAAGGTTCACCTTCAGAAACGCCGTCAGGATCATGAACGCTCCGCCTGCCATCCACAGGTACCCGGCAAAACGATGCGTTTTATTCCAATTATCCTGGCTGTTCAGCGTCCAAGGCAGCTTGATGCCCACCGTATAGTTCTGTTTACTCTTCGGCAAATAATTGCCGGTGATCACGAGCAGCATGCCCACTAGAGCCGGTGCAATCGTCTGGATCGGCAGCTCGGCCCCCATAGCCTTGAACAGCGTGATTGGCATGAGAATGAGAGACAGTGCGGGGATGAGCCATAGACCCATTGTTCTTAAAACCGGGGCAGCGTTCATTTTCTTAGGATCGTTGTTAAGCCCCACATTGACAATGACGTTAATAACCGCCGTAATCAACGGAAGCACAAACGCCGCAACCGCCTTAGGCACATAATTATCCGGGTTGCCCGCCGCGTCCCAGTGAACCGCCACCTGATCAGGCAATTGATTGTACAGCGTCATCGATAAAATAATCGGCAGCAAGCATATCAGCGTTGTTATAACCAGCATCGAACTATTCTTTTTCCTCATCTTGTTTCCCCCCGTTAAATTGTGAAAACCACAGCATGATTTCTTCGAAGACGGATACGTTGATCTCATAGTAAATATAATTTTTATATTTTGTTTCAAATATCAGTCCGGCCTTCTTCAGCTGCGACAGATGATACGAGATGGTCGCCCCGGTCATATTGAAATGCTGACCGATCTCTCCGGCTGACATTTTGCCGCGTTTGAGCATAACCAGGATGTCCCGTCTCACCGGATCAGATAACGCCTTGAATGTTTCCGGAAACCCCAATGTGCATCACCCATATTTCTATTTAGAATTTCATCTAAATACATTATCGCTTATGCCTGCATCCAATTGCAATACCTATTTTGAAAAAATTCTAAATAGAATGCAAAATGGGCATCCCGACAAGCCCCATCGCCATGGACGTAATTATTGTTTGCCTATAAACAACAAAAGCCCGCCACGGACCCGCGTTACGCGCTGATCCATAGCAGGCTTGCTCCACGGCCTGTTTATCCAAGCACCTTCTCAAATACCGGAAAGCTTGCCGCTCTATCCGGGAAATTCACTTCTCCCCGCAGGTCATAACCTAAGCCTTGATACAGCTTAAGCGCAGCCGTATTCTTGGCATAGGTGTCCAGTCGTAGGCTTCGGTAACCCTGGCGCGCCCCATACACTTCGGAGAAAGCTACCAATGTTCGCGCGATGCCCTGCCCGTGTGCTTCCGGATCGACGGCAAGGCGATGCATCATAAGATGCGGTCCCTCGTCCTGCTTCCAGCTAATGGTTTGGTACTGTTCTGCCTGCGATTCGTCGAGAACAACGATCCCTAAAATGCGGCCTTCGCCTTCAGCCGCAAACAACGTTTCGCGCTGTAAATCCTCACCGATTACCTCCCGGTTCGGATATTGATCATCCCATTGATCGCTGCCTCCAGCCTGCATGACCGTTACGCAGCGTGCAATCAAAGCCATGATTTCCTGAAGGTCCTCTGTCCGTCCTGTCCGTATGTTCAAATTCATCGAAACACCTACTATTGTTTTTTTAGAACAGTTTACTATGGTTGGACGGCAGCAACAACTCGTAAGCATAACCCTCGAAAGCATCCTATTTAAGCAATGTAAGAGTCACCTCTATCGTATTGTTTACGAAAGAGCGCTCCGGACGGGATTTCAACATCACGGTCAGCCCAATCAAGGATACGATGAGCGCTTGCGATAAAGCTTTGGCGTCCGTGCCCTTCGCAAGCTCGCCCGATTGTATGCCCCGCTCAATGGTTTCCTGGAAGATGACCGCCAGGTACATCTGATGTTCCCTTGTCAGAATTTCAAATTTCTCATCATGAGGCGCAAGCTCGACCATCGTATTAATGCAAAAACATCCGCGGCTGCGGCTTTCGGCGTATTCCTCATCCACTACATTCTCAAAAAAGGCTCGAAACGCCTCCCTGACCGATCGATGATTTTGCAGCCTGGTTCGCACCTCGGAAGCATGCCCTCTCGTGTATTTGCGCAGCGCGGTTTCGAACAGTTCTTTTTTGTCTCCGAACGCAGCGTAAATACTGGGCCGCTGAATACCCATTCTGGAGGTCAAATCGGTTAATGAAGTAGCCTCATATCCCTTCTCCCAAAACAGCTGCATGGCGGCATCCAATACCTTCTCTTCATCAAATTCGCGGATTCGTCCCATCGTTAATTACCTCTCGTTACTTTAGATTTAAAGGAAGCTCGATGATCACAGGTGGTAAACAAATAGTTTTATTTCATTACCAATCAGTAAAATAATTTTAAGATCTACGGATGCTTTTGTCAAACACCGAACATCCGATTTTTACATTTATATCAACAACTCTAAGCATAATTTTAAATCATTTCAATAAACGTATTGACATGAATTGTCACTGTGGGATATATTTATCGATGATTTTAATATACCGATCAGTACACAAAAAAACGAAAGGATTGGATGCATGAAAATGGAGGGGATGTTGGATAAAAAAGCGGCCCGTAACGAAACGGGGGCTGTTACGTCACAGGGGGCGCCAAGTTCGTCTGAATGCGTTAATGCTGCTCCAATGACTCGTTACGTGACGCTATTGTTTGCGATTGCCTGCGGCATGTCGGTTGCTAACATCTACTTTGCACAGCCACTGCTCGATCAGCTGTCAAACGAGTTCAACATGGATTATTCCATCATCGGCATTGTAATTACTGTCACGCAGGTTTTCTATGCATTCGGACTGCTGCTGCTCGTGCCTCTGGGAGATTTACTGAACCAGCGCCGATTGATTATCGGTCAGATGACGATCTCCGCAGCAGCTCTGGTTATCGTTGGGACTGCTTCCTCTGGTGCGATGCTCTTCGCAGGCTTGGCTTTGGTGGGACTGCTTGCCGTTGTGACGCAGACCATCGTGGCATTCGCGGCAACTATGGCTGCCCCTGCTGAAAGAGGGCGTGTCGTCGGCATGGTAACCAGCGGAATTGTGATCGGGATCCTTCTTGCGCGAACCGTTTCCGGTATCCTGAAGGATCTTGCAGGATGGCGCTTCGTTTATTTGGTTTCGGCTGCGTTGATGCTGCTCATGGTTTACGCATTATATAAGGTGCTGCCAAATGCTGCGCACAAGGTAAAGACTCTTTCTTATGCTCAACTGCTTAAGTCGGTATGGATGTTGTTCCTGCAAGAACGGCTATTACGCATCCGCGCTGTGTTGGCTATGCTGATTTTTACGGCTTTCAGCATGTTGTGGACCCCATTGGTACTGCCTCTTAGCTCGCCGCCGCTATCCCTTTCGCACTCGGCTATCGGGGCGTTCGGCCTCGTGGGCGTCGTAGGGGCATTGGCTGCAGCAAAGGCCGGTAAGCTGGCCGATCGAGGTGATGGACAGCGAACGACGGGAATTGCATTGTTCCTGCTATTGCTGTCATGGCTGCCCATCGGCTACACGGAACGGTCCCTGTTCGCCTTGGTCATTGGCATTATTCTGTTGGACTTGGCGGTACAGGCCGTGCATGTCACGAATCAGAGCATGATTTTTGCATTGCGGCCGAAGGCGCGCAGTCGGATTGTTGGCGGCTACATGATGTTCTATTCCATCGGGAGTGCTGCCGGTTCCATTTCTTCAACCCATATTTACGCACACTTCGGCTGGCATGGGGTATGCGTGCTCGGGGCCTCCGTCAGCACTGTTGCTCTCATTTTTTGGGCTGTGACCAAAGGCGCTAAAGGTGCTGCCCACTGATAGTAATTCAAACTACTAAAGATCGCTTCCCTCGGAAACGGGGTGGCGATCTTTTAGAATATCCACGAACAGCGGCGAGCTTCCAGCCCATACGTCAATATAAAACTCTCTATTTATTGTTATGGATACAGTTCCTATGGATGCAGTTCCTCAAAATAACGAAAGACACGCCGTTTGGGCGTGCCTTCATCCTATTCTTATGGCGTTTTCCCCAGGATCACTTCGCCTGTCGTCTTATTCCAGGACATCGGAATGCCAAGCTTTGATGTGATCAACTCCAAGGGAAACATGGTCGAATTCGCCAGGAATGGAACACTTGCATCATCTCGCGTCACCTTCCCGTTCACCAATACAACGGCGGGATCACTGGATTTAATGGATACGGTATTTTCGCCATAAGAGAAAGACCATACCGGAAACCGCTGATTTCCGTGTTTCGGATCCGGATTGGACTGTCCGCGCTTCACTTTGATCCCCAGGGCTTCAAATACGCTAGTATACGGTACATACAGCTTGCCTTTCACCATGGCGGAAGAACCGTAGAAGCTAACCGTTTGTCCGTTTACCGTCCAAGATAAAGGAGGCTGTACCATGACCGGATTCCCATCGTTCTCGTTAGGCGAGCCGCTGCCTTGATATTTCTCTTCTCCCCAAGCCAGCACCTTGCCGTCCTGATTGGTTGCATAACCGGTATATCCCTTGCTTCCCCAAAGTGCCGTTATACCTGTCAGACCTTTCACTCGAAAAGGCTTTGCCGTCGGATCGTTGTAATTCCACTGCCAGACCGTGCCGTCGTTTTTAAGCATAAATAAACGGTTGGCCCCCGTCCTTATCTCTTGGATATCGTTTAATCCCTTCACCGCAGCAGGCGCTTGCTGCTTCGTATTCACATTCCACCGCAGCACCGTTCCGTTCTCATGCAGCAGAAACACGTCATACCAATGCGCGGCGATTCCGGTAATGGAGGAAGCAACCAGCGGTTTAACTTCGCGAAACTCGCGTTCCAGGCGGAACCGGTCGTAGAAGCTATTATATACCGTTAACATATCGACGCTGCCGTCTTTACCGAGAATCAGGGCCTCGTGTCCGGCGACCACTATTGTTTTTGCATTCGTGACTCCCTTGATAGGGAAATATTTTACCGTCATCTTTAAATGATCATTCGGATCAAACGTCGGACTCCATATCGTCGCAGACCCATCCTTATGCAATGCGACAGAACCATGGTTTGAAATGGACAAGCTGGCTACATCCTTAAGACCTTCCAGCTTGATCAGCCCTCCCCTTTTTTGGAAAGGTAACAACGGATCCTCGTTAATATAAGGCGAGTAATAATCGCCCCAGGCCCACACGTCCCCGTTCTTGTCCAAGGCAAATGAAGAATTGTCGCCTGCCGCCACCTGAACAATATCAGTCAGACCCGCGACTTGCTTGGGCACCCATTGATGAATGCTGGTCCCGTCACCTACTTGACCTGACTTGTTATAACCCCAGGCGGTCACGGAGCCGTCGCTCCATGCCGCAACACCATGTCCGCTGCCCCCGGCCACGCTTACCGGTATGGGGTGGGAATCTCCATTCGTTGTTTCCGCTGCTCCTGCAGAGCCCAGCACCGTACAATTAACTGCTAACAGGATCGTCACTAACATATAAGCTACCCTGCGATTGAATTTCTTCACGAATGAGGCCTCCATTCTCAATCTATAATGGTATATAATACCATATCAATAGATGGTAGGGAAAAAATAGTATACCCGCTGCTTTTAGCTGGAAGCCGTTATTCAAACATGGCTGGATTCAGCCTATGTTTGTTGGAATAAAGTTGCCGTGACCTTGCAGTCCGCGCACAGGAACATATAATAGATGCCTTCCCCGTACTCCTCGACCTGTTCCCAATCCAGCTGCCCGATGAATGTCATGCTTCGGGAACAGCAAGGGCAGGAAGGGTAGACGGCGTCCTGGATCCAAGCCGGGTAACCGCCGATTTGCGAGACCGCCGGCCCGAGCGCCCAATAGGCGGCATAATAGCTGCTGCGAGGGTTGTCCGCAAGCCGCAAGGATTGCCCCGCCGACGCAAAGCTTCGCTCACCCTCCTCGGAATCAGGCTCAGGCACATATTCCGGTTTAATATTAGTCTGGCTCCATTCGGATTTTCCGCGGAAATCTACATCCATATAGATCGTATCGTAACAACTGCAGATCACGCAGGTGGTCACTCGAAGCCTCTCTCCGGACAACCCCAGGAATCGAAGCTTCGGATGGCTGATGTCCAGATCCGCCAAAGTGGTCAGGCTGTTTCCGCACCATGGACAGGAAGTGGAATCCTCCTTCAAAAATTGTGCGGGCTCGGGTTCCGCTGCATAAGTGCTTTCTGATGGCACTATTTTCGCTATGGCGTAGCTGTCATGGTAGAATAGTCGGCGTTTGCTCCCATTCTCCGCAAGCTCCCAGCCCCCCTCATGCGCATAAGCTTCAGGCGGGACATACAGCTCCTTCGCCCAAGATGGAGGATCGAACCTCCATTCTTGAAATTGGTGCACGACCTGATCATCCCCGATCCAAGCCAAGGCCAACAGCAGATGGTTGCGGTTATCCTTGTCCTGTTTCACTTGTTGAAGCAGTTCGTCGCGGCTATGGGCAGATGCATCTTTGAACAAAATGCCGGGATAATAGATCCCCCGCTCCAGCAGTATCGGTATGCAGGTTTCAAGCGAGCGGTTCCGATAGCAGATCAAGGACACAAGAATCTCCTGGCAGGTGTCCTCATCACCCGATTCCAGCAGTTCAAGGGCTGCATTCAGCATGCGGTCGGCATCACCCGCAGATAAAGCGGAATATACCTCTTCTCTTTTCAGAGGATAGGGAATATATCGGATGAATGGATCCCGCTTCACCGGGGTATGCATGATCTTAAGGATCTCTACCGGGTCCGTTATCCCCTCGTACAAGTCGATATCTCTCCGGTGCTGTTCTATGTAACGCTGCCGTTCTGCGCGCTCCATCTCCTGCTTGCACGGCATGCAATAACCGCCGGTTTTGGCCGCGGTTGCCGGCAATATCGTTGCCGAACATCCTTCGCTTCGGCATGGCAGCCGTTCTGTCATGCGGTCCCCTCCTTATTCTAGTAAGTCTACTCAGTTGGAGCCTAGCTCCTATTCTATGGTAAGTCCACCTCAGCTGGAGACCGGCCCTATTCTATGGTAAGTCCACCTCAACTGGAGACCGGCCCCTATTCTATGGTAAGTCCACCTCAGCTGGAGACCGGTCCCTATTCTATGGTAAGTCCACCTCAACTGGAGACCGGCCCCTACTCTATGGTAAGTCCACCTCAGCTGGAGACCGGTCCCTATTCTATGGTAAGTCCACCTCAACTGGAAACCGGCCCCTACTCTATGGTAAGTCCACCTCAACTGGAGACCGGCCCCTACTCTATGGTAAGTCCACCTCAGTTGGAGACCGGCCTGTTTTCTCATGGCCATGAAATCCTCTATTAACTATAGCTTTCTTTTCATTCCCATATCAACAAGGAGCTCTCTTATCTTCTTGGGATCTATCACTACAAGAAAGAAGGCGAGATCCGTTAGCGTTTATGAATACGCATATTCGACGGAAACGCGTATTACTGAAAATATCGTTGCTTCATGATAGGCATATGGCCGACCAGCCATCCAAGCATGCCCCGAACCACGCATCGTGCGCACAGGGAGATGCGCACGATGTACACCCTGTTACATCAGGGAGTTGCTCACGCAGATAAATGAACGCGCGAATGGGGAATAGCATATTCCGAGCGTATAGACTCTTAAGGCTAGCCGGTCGGCGGACCGCTAGCTCTTTCACCTCAGCGATTGCGCTAGCCCGGTTCGCCAGGTGGGATGGAGCGGCTGCCAGCCATACTCCTTCCGAGCTTTGGCGTTGGATGCGCCGCGCTCGCCGCGCTTGCTCCCTGCTTGATAGGCTGGAGCTGGCGCTTGCAGCGCATCGGCATACACCGGCAGCCATGCCGTTCCCGCAGCAGGCTCATCGTCCACGATGTTGACCGGGCCTGACGGCCAGTTCAATGCCTGCAGAGCGGCATTTGCCGCATCCTCGACATGGAGAAAGGACTGAACGCCATCCGTTGCCGGCAGAGCTCGACTTCGTACTTTTTCCGCCATGATTCCGTTAGCGTCGTACCACGTGCCGGGACCGTAGAACATTCCATACCTTAGAATGACGTGGCTCGGCATTTGGGCAACGGCATGCTCCAGCGATACGATACCGTCTATCGTCGACTTGCGAGGTACAGGCGCATGGACATCCAGGGGGGCGTCTTCGGTGGCGGGATGCTCTCCCGGCTCGTACGCCCAAGCAATGCTCTGGGCAATCATTCGCTTAATGCCATGGATTTGGGCGGCTTCCACCAAATGACGCGTTCCCTCTATCCGAATTCTGGCATTATCCTCCAGATTCCATTGGCTTAACGAAGTAAGCTGATGGATAATGACATCCGGCCGGATCTCCCCGATTGCGGCGATCATTCCTTCGCGGTCAAAAGCATCCGCAACGATCCCTCTTGCTCCCCAGGATTCGATCAACCCTTTACCCTGATTATTCCGAGTCATGCCTGCAACCTCATGACCGGCTTGCACCAGCTTGGGAAGCAGCCGCTGGCCGATGACTCCCGTAGAGCCTGCAACAAATATGTTCATATAAACTGACAACCTCCTGCTCGTTAGATATAAAATGAATGGAACCCTTCGAGAGTGAAAGACATTAAGGGGTCCTGGTCCTGTCGGAAATTGGAATTGCAGTTCCATCTTAGCATGATGGATAAGCATCCTTAAGGGCCACTTTTCATCGGGAAGACCGTGCCAATTCATCCCCGACGCAGTTGATCAACACGGTTAACCCGGTATCAGCCAAAGCGAGTCAAGCGCACTACAAACTCTTTTTTGCCAAGTCGGGTGGATCCTCGCCGTATTCGCATAACGCAAAAACGCACCACATGAAAGTGGCGCGTTCACTTGAGAATAATAGCCGGTTCCTGTCCATTTACTCTTCTTCTGTTACATCCCGTATCGACGCATTCGTAGCGCTGCGCTGCTGCCGGCATTCCGGTTGATTGCATACGCCATAAAAGGTCGCGATTCGATTCGTATCCACCGTATCGATTAGAGCGTTGCAATGTCTGCATAGGATGACACCCATATTCACCTTTTTAACGGAATGGTTCATGCTTCACTCATCCTCTCTTGGTATCAGATTTGTGTTCAGAACTTCCCAGCTATGTTCTTGCTGCTTACCTACAGACCGAACCTCCATTTCCGCTACTTCTCTTTGGGATGGATCCACCTCCAATTAAGCATGTTAAATATGAATCGGTTGTAATTAATGTACACCATAAATATATAATGCACAATATATATTCAAAAAATAGTTATTTTCATTATATATGACGTCATATTAAACAAGTTTGGCGTTCCATGTCTCCTCAGTGTCCATCATGCCTTGTGGAGCGGAAATGTCGCAGTCATAGAGTTTTTAATCGCTTGTGCTGGTTGGGATACATCATGAAGCTTCTAAACCCGACAAGATCAGATCATCGGTGCCGAAAGATAATTGTCGTTCAGAGCCTAATTCGTAGAAATTCTAGTTGTCATTTGAGTTTTAAATTGCTAGTGCCGATTAGGAAAATGCACCTTCTTTCTTATACCAATGAGCTCGTACAGAGATACCGAAAGACACACGTCCATCTGATATCCGCAAGGCGCTTATTGATCGCAATAAAAAAGCCCCATGATTTAGGCAGCCATTGCATCGGCTTCGCATCAGGGACATTTTTTCATGGTCGATATAGACTGATGTAATTACGATCCGAATATCGGTATCCATTCAATCATGAGAACAATACCTATTGCTAATCCTGCAAAACACAAGTTATACTAGCCAACATAAGGACGTGAAGAACACGCCGCTTCTATGCAAAGTGCCCCAATGAAGGATTGGGGTTGCATTGTATGGGGCGGCTTTTTTATGTTCTAGCAAAATCGCATTCCGTTTTATACTGAGGAGGGTAATTGATCATGTCACGGTTTGATCAACTGTATGAGCTATGGATACACACGAATATACTGAATGAAAAGAATCCCCGCAGGCTCGAAATCCTTAATAAAGGCATAGGCCACGGCACCGTCGAGTTTCTGCGTTCCGTATGGTTTCCGGCGATCGGTCATTTCAATGACTTGCATCCGGAATGGGAAGTACGCGATTTCAGCAATGGTTATCGTTATTTGGACCTCGCCTATATGCCTGGTGATGCTAGAGGAGGCATCGAAATACAAGGATACGGACCGCATGCCCGCGATCTGGACGTCAGAAGGTTTAAGGATTTATGTCGCCGCCACTGTTTATTGGCACTGGATGGCTGGACATTCCTTCCCATAGCCTATCCCTCCATCGTCGAAGAGCCAAAACAGTGCCAGCAGCTCATCCTATCCTTTGTCGGCAGATTCGTTGCAACCGATGTACCTGCGTCATTAAGCTGGCTGGAGGCAGAAGCTGTGCGATTTGCCCGGCGACTTCTGCGCCCTATAACCCCTTTGGAGCTTGCCGCCCATCTTAGGATAAGCGACCGGCATACCCGACGAATATTGCACAAACTGGTCGAGCTCCGGATTCTGGACATCGCAAGCGGAGAACAACGAGCCCGTACCTACAAACTGCGCTTGTAAATGGTAGTAATGATGGGGGCACACAACAGTTCTTGGAAGAAGAAGGGAGACATGCGTTCTTCCAAGTGAGAATATGAAAACAGCAAGGAGGGAGCTTGTGAACTGGGTACCCGGCGATATTGCAGATATCCAAGAGAGAATATTAGTAACACTAAGTGGACATCAGATCCGTTATTTCGAAAAAAACAGCCACTTTATTCGAACTTCCGGACACAGGATCCGCTATTTACTCTAAATACCTCGATTATCAGCCATATTCTAAGTAATAGCGGATCTGATGTCCTCATATAACCCAAACCTCGCCATCTAAGACGAAATAACGGAACCTCAGTCCTCTTAAGGTTGCAACAGTCACAAACACGAGCCCGTACCTACAAACTCTGCCTCTAATGACATTCATGACGGGAGCATACTACAGTCTTGCAGTTCTTACAGTTACAGTCTTACTTCCTTATAGATATTGCAGATATCTGAGAAAGCGAACAACGGAACCTCAGTCCTCAAACCTCACTACGGTCTGCGCCTCCACCTGATGCTGGATCTCAATCAGCGTCTCATCCCAAAAACGCCTCATGATCTCTCGCACATAAACGTCATCCAGCATCTCCTGATGGATCGCGATGGTCGTGTTTCCCGTTTTCGTGGACAGCACATAAATTTGCAGCCGGGACGGGTTGTCCCACTCCTTACGTTTCCACGTCAGGCGCAGCTTATGGTAAGGGACGACCACCGTAATTTTGCCGGACACGCCTTCCTTCGACTCATATTCCTGCCCGACCCGCAGCTCCAAAGAAGGAACAGCTCCGATCCATAATGACAGTCCCTCTGGAGACGTGAGGAAATCCCACAAGCTCTCCTTCGTCACGGCCATCGTTTTCCTGATCCCGATCTGAACCCCGGCATCTTTCGTAACGCCGACAGGCACCCGGCCCATCAGCTGTTCGTACATCGTGGCGATCCATTCGCCCCACTCCCCGGATACCTGATGCTGCTCAACAATGTGGTTTCTGATCTGCTCATGGGACCAGAGCGGGTCCACTTCCTGCCCAAGGGCTACGACCCATGCTTCCCACGAACGTTCCGTTGCCTTTATCACTTCTTGTTTAAAAACGGAGCCTGCCATCTCGCTCTCCTCCTGATACGATCTGATGGAGTTCATTATATAACACAAACACTGACAAAGAAGGTCAGTGTTTATCATCAGCTTTGATAATATTTGAATAACGATTCGGCAATATCGGCCAAACCTGATTTCAGCTCCTCGGGCCCGACGATGCGAATCTTACCGCCGAAGGATAGAAGATAGTAGGCAACTTGCGTATACAACGTAGACTCATCCAGTCTAAACACCGCCTCCTCCGCCGTACGTTCGACGAGCGCGTGGCCGAGCAGCCAATGCCCGCATAAATCGTCCAAAGCTTGGGGGATGCCTTGGATATGCACGGAAACCAAATGGGGATTGGATTTGGAGCCTTGCTCCGTCAACAGGCTGTCCAATAAAAATTCACGTGGGGAAAATGTCGCCGGACGGTCAAACACGACGTCGGTAGGCCGGATTTGGCCCATGCGATCGACACGGAAGGAGCGAATTTCACCGCGCAGATGGCAATAGCCAACTGCATACCATTTGCTTTTCCAGTGAACGAGCCCATAGGGATCTAAAGTCCGTGTCTGCTTAACGCCATCATAGCCTGTTTTGTAATCGATCTCGAGACTGGTTTGCCGGTCGATCCCGGTTTGGATCTCATGCAGCATGGAGGTAAGCCCGGAAGCTGCGGGCGGATGAATGGCCTCGATGCTGTTCTCATGTCGCTCCAAACGCTTCAACTGCTCCGGATTCGTATATCGTTTGATTTTGAATATGGCCCGATTCAGCGGCTCTTCGGATGGATACCCCGCTTCCCGTGCGAATGCGGCTGCATGAAGAAGCGCCTTTTGCTCATCGGCATCAAAAAACAAGGGCTCCAGCTTGATATGATCCGGAATGGAGTACCCTCCGTCGCGTCCTATCTCCGAAATGACAGGCACTCCCGAAATGCATAGGGCATCGATATTCCGGTAAATCGTTCGGATGTGAACGCCCAGTTCCTCTGATAGCTGTTTTGCCGAAATTCTCTTGCGCGATTTCAGCAGCCAAAGAATTGCCAGCATATTATCCGCCTTGGACATCGTGTGCAGCCGTCCTTCCCTTGGAATTCCTTCGTTTGTCGTTTGTTCCATTATATCTCACTTCCTTAGAAGGTTTGGAGATATTCTTCCTGCTGCGCTCTGACGTTGTCCAGCGCCCCCATTTACAATGAGAAAAGCCGACCCGCTGTAGGATCGGTCTGATTTTGTACATCGTGCTCACTACTCCCGCGCGCACGGTGCGTGTTCAGGGGCATGCTTGGATGGCTGTCGACTAGATGTAACGGAAAGATGATGCCCTGCTTCATCAGCTGCCATGCTCATGCACTGGGAATTCCTCATTCATCTGCTGTCACACTCATGCGCATCGTGAATGACAACTTTTCTTTCCTCAATGTTCATGCCCCACCGTGATGACAACACTGCCCCTCTTACGCCCTGTATCCGCGTATCGGTGTGCCTCGGCGATTTGCTCCAATGCATACTTTCTATCGATGACCGGTTTGATCTTCCCTTTCCCGAGCAGATCCGTAAGCCGTCTCAAATCCTCCATCAGCACCTTGGCTACTCCCTGCCCTTCTACCGTTACATAACTCCCGCCCGCGGCAAGCAAATGCTTGCAACGGGATTTCGGCAGTTTGCCGACCGCGTCCAGGATGATGTCGTACCGCTCCCCGCTTTTCGAAATATCCTCTTGGGTATAATCCACGACTTGGTCGGCTCCGAGCGACTTCACCAGCTCTACATTCACGGTGCTGCAAACGCCGGTAACCACGGCCCCCGCATGTTTGGCAAGCTGTACGGCTAAATTTCCCACCGCGCCGGATGCACCATAGATCAGAACCTTGTGCCCCTGCCGGATGTTCGCTTTTCTAAAAAAATGCAGGGCCGTCGTCCCTCCGAAAAAGATCGCGGCCGCATCGTCATAAGTCACGTGCTCCGGCTTCATTACGATCATCCCGTCTTCGTGCATGCAGATGTACTGCGCATAAGTGCCAAATCGCATTCCCCTGAATGCCAGAACCTGATCGCCGATCTTGAACCGTGTAACATCCTGGCCTATCGCTTCCACTTCCCCCGCCAGCTCCACCCCGAGTATCGATTGTCTCGGCTTCCTCAGGCCCAGCACCAATCGCATGGGGATTTTATACAATAGAGGACTGCGAAATCCCCGCACGCGGCAATCCCCCGAATTGACGGTAGTGGCATGAATTTTGATCCGAACTTCGTGATCCTTAGGAATAGGCTTCGCTACCTCTTGGAGCTGTAAAACTTCCGGTGATCCGTAAGCGGTGCATACCATTGCTTTCATGGGTTTCCTCCAAACCTGCTTTTGCAATCAGTATATCTGCCGCAACGCACCGGGATATAGATACTTTAGTATGGTTTTCGAATGAAATGCGGTATTCAAACCGGACTGTCACCTACAGCAAGCCCAACTCGCGTGCACGCGCAACAGCTTCGGTACGGCGGGTAGCCTGGAGTTTATCGAATATGATCCGGTTATGCCCTTTGACGGTACTGAGCGCAACAAAAAGCTTTTCGCTGATCTGACGATTGGACAGTCCTTGGGCAATGAGACGCAGCACCTCCAATTCCCGCCTGCTCAGCGGCTCGATCAGAGACTCCGCAAGCTGAAGCTGGCTTGGAGAGGACTTGCCCGCGCTTTCCAGTCCTTCAATCTCACAAGCATGCAGCAGCTTCTCCAGATAATCATGCATCGGTTGGATGCCGTTTGCCTCTCGTATCGGTTGGCTGGCAGATGCTGCTCTGAGCAGCTCCTGCATCGGAGGCCCTTCATCGACGAATAACCGAATAAAACCGCCGGGCTCGGCCATCGCCACAGCATTTGCGGCGATCCGGGCAGCTTTCAGCCTATCGCCCTGGGCATGCAGAGCCAGGGCCAGCACGACCATGACCTTGAGCTGCTCGTCGGCCCATTCCTTAGCTTCCATCTGCGCGCGCAAGGGTTCGATGATCGTCAGGGCGGCCCCCGCATCCCCTTTAGCCAACAAAACCCTGGCCTGGCTGAGACGGAGCCCATGCTCCTGCGCCAGCTGGGAGGCTTCATTGAAATTTCCTTGTTGAAGCAGGACAAGGACCTGCGCTTCGGCAATGAAGGGGAGCTGATTCATGAACTGCTGCTGACGGGCGAGGCAATCCGCCTTAGCTAACATGGCGGCTGCTTCACTCACTTCTCCACGCAATAGCTTCAGCTTCGCGAGAAACACCTCGCATGCCACGGCTCTGTCGGTTTGTTCAAACTGCGCGGCTAATTGAAGGGCCTTCCGCCCATGCCGTTCAGCGGCATCGAGGTCGTTCCACTCACGGCAGATTCGGGCCAAGCCCAAATGCGCTTCGCATGCAGCCGGAGGCGGAGGGTCACCCGCCAACTCCAGAACGCTTCGATAGGTCACGGCGGCTGCATATAATTGATTATCCGCTTCCTGAAGAAGTCCGAGTCCGAGCGTTGCCATCATGGCGATCATGAAATGTCCGATCTTCTGACTGATGGCAACGGCCTCCTCATAGGCCCGGCCTGCCGCGGCACGATCGCCCCGGAGCTGGTAAGCGTATCCCAGCGTCCACATCGAGGCCGTGCGGACAGGCAGATTATGCGGACTTAGATATTCCAAGGCCCGTCGCGATTCCGTCATAATGACTTCCGGCTGATGCTTGCTGACGGCAAGCGTCGCACGTATGGAGGCAATATGTCCTATGAGATCCCGGGTAATGCCGTCATCCTCGGCTGGCAAATGAACCTCGGCGGCTTGAAGTTTGCGTTCGACACCGCTCATTTGGCCGACCATCAGCAGAGCGGAGGCATGCATGACATAAAGCGCGGGCCTTGCGTCCAATTCTGCCTTCGGCAGGGAATCCAGCCAATCGAGCATAGGGTGGATCGCTCCACGGAAGATCAGGGGCATCCCCTCCCCTTCAATCAGACGCGCGGCGCGATCCACGTCCTGGGCAGCAGCCGCATGCTGGAAAGCCTCCAGCCGAAAGTCATGACGATCATGCCAGTCGCTGGCACGCCGATGCAGTTCGGTCACGATCCTCTTCCCGTCTTCGGCATCGTTGCCTTTTCGGGACAGGCGTTGCCGCAGCGCATCCGAGAACAAATGATGATACCGGTACCAGCGCCGCTCGTTATCTAGCGGAACGATGAACAGATTGGCGCGCTCCAGGTACTCCAGGGTTTCTTGTCCGGAAACGGCGGCCGTCGGGGAATCACCGTCCTCCCTATGCAAAACGTACTCGCACAAGGAACCGCACAGCCGGTCGAGAATGGAAGTGCGCAGCAAAAAATCCTGCACGCTCTCAGGCTGCCGCTCCAGCACTTCTTCAATCAAATAGTCCAGTACGTAGCGGTGGCTGCCGCTGAAGGATCGTATAAAGCCCGCAGCGTCTGGATGGCCCTGCAAGGACAGCGCCGCTAACTGCAGGCCGGCGATCCAGCCTTCCGTACGGGATGCAACAAGCGCTGCATCCTCCCCGGACAGGTCCAGCCCCATCACATGCCACATGAATTCGGAGGTTTCAGTGGAAGTGAACCGCAAATCCGGTGTCCGTACTTCCGTCAGCTGGTTCCTTGCACGGAGCCGGGCCACGGGCAGATCGGGATCCTTGCGGCTGGCGATAACCACATGCATCTGCGGCGGCATGTGCTCAATGAGAAAGCCAAGAGCGCGGTCTATCGGTTTGGAATCAAGGACGTGGTAATCATCAAGCACAAGGATGACACGGTCCGGTTTGGCCGTGATTTGATTCAGCATGGCCATAACGATGGCTTCGTTTGGCAGAGGATGCGGTGAGGGAGCCTGGAGTGTACTCACCATCCTCTCTCCGACATCAACCCCGATGGTTTGCAGGGCAGCCAAGAGGTAAGCAAAAAATCTGGATGGCTCACGATCCTCCTTTTCCAAGGACAGCCAGGCAACGGGCTGCGGACAGTCCCCGATCCATTGGCTGAGCAGCGTGGTTTTGCCGCTCCCGGCAGAGGCGGAAATCGTGGTCAGCTTCCGGTGCAGACGCAGCCCCTCGTTCAAACGTTCGATCAGCCTGGGACGAAGGACAGCCTGGGACCGTGGAGAAGGAATGTATAATTTCGTGGACAAAATCGTCGTGGACATCATAACCCCCGTTATGCCGTCATTGCAGCAGTTTTCAACTTATTGTTTACTATGTTTAAGTGTTCGACGGATGCAGGGTTTTCCCTCTTATGCGCTACCTCCGCTCGCTGCAGTCGAACCAGAAGCATGATTGGAAGGGTTGGGCATACGATGAAAGATTTTATAAGGGCTTTAACAAGAGTCCGATCCAAAAGCGAGGTGATGGGTGTTGCGCCGGAACAACGTAATGCAGCGATTCCGACTGAACGGTCGAAGTGTCGAAATTAGTGAGAAGGTTTTATATGATGATTAAGCCATCCTTCAAGTTTGGCGGAGATGCTTACGGTTTCTGACAAAAGGCAGGCAGGCCACCCAAAGGTTCTTCCTTAGGCGGCCTGCTGCATGATGAATTTCTTAAGTTTTGACGCATAACCTCTCTCAGCTCTCATCGACGGAGTTGCGATATGGACAAATCAACAGCGCTTCTTGGATCGTCTCGGCTACGATATCTGCTGCCGGTTGCCCCGAAGTGAGCCCTCTTGTGCCTTGCCCTGCCCATAAGGACATATATTCCGGATTGCTTTGGCGATTGGCGGCATTTCGTATGTCGCGGGTCACCGTATTCTGCGTAGGAAAAGGCAGCGGCTCTAAGCCGCTTGCATCCCATTGCTTAATGAAAGCATTGCGGATGCCTCTCGCCGGCCGCCCCGAGAACGCTTTGGTAATGACCGTGCTCTCTTCCGTGCTGCAAAGCAGCGCTTGCTGGTAAACCTCATGCGCACCCGATTCGGCCGCCGTCAGAAACCGCGTCCCCATCTGAACGGCTTGGGCGCCAAGAACAAGCGAGGCCACGAGTCCGCGTCCATCCATGACGCCCCCGGCGGCAATGACGGGAATCTTGACCCGGTCCACGATCTGCGGCACCAAAGCAAACGTTCCGATTTGGGCCCCCATCGGGTGCTCCGAAATATCAAACGTGCCCCGATGTCCCCCCGCTTCGCTGCCTTGGGCAACGACGGCATCGCAGCCTGCTTGCTCGGCCAGGATAGCTTCGCGCACCGTGGTTGCCATCGCAACCACAAGCAGCTTAGCTTCTTTCGCTTGCCGCATGAGGGGCTCATCCGGAATACCGAATGCCGTGCTGATAACGGGCACCTTCTCTTCGAGCAGAACCGCGAATTGCTGCTCAAACCAATCGGGCGTTGTTACGTGATCCGATCCCGCATGGGGAATGCCAAGGTCGCCGCGCATCCGGTTTAACTCCTGTTGAACATCTTCGATTCGCTCCTGGCGATCCGAGGCCCGGGACGCAAAAAGGTTGACGGCAAAAGGCTTATCCGTCCGCTTGCGGATTTCCTGGATGCTATGGCGAATGGCGGCCGGCTCCATATAAGCCGCACCCAGCGTGCCGAGCCCGCCTGCGTTGGATACGGCGGCGACCAGCTCAACGGTTGTCGGCCCCCCGGCCATTCCAGCCAGTATAAGCGGATAACGGATGCCAAACCGATCGCACAGCTCGGTCTGCAGTTGAATGTTCATGCTATAATCAACCTCCTTTAACGCTACAGATATTATCCTATTAAAAGAGAGAAACTTTCAAATAAAAGAATAACGACAATCAGCGTACCCTCTCGAAGACAGACCGCATACAGCATTTTTTTGTCGAGATCAGGAGAGTAAGCCTTCGAAGTTTTTTCTCATCTCTAATATAAAGGCCAACCAGAAGATTCTGGCTAACCTGATCATACGAAAAGCCGCTAAGCACATGAACAGTGTTTAGCGGCTTTTGCGGGTGCGTTCGTCCGGGGAGACCCCTTTTCCCTGATGGTTACCCTTCTAGGACATTTTCACCAAACTATAGTTTTTCTTGCCCTTGCGAATGATGATAAACCGGCCGCCAATCGCCTGGTCGGCTGTCACCTCGTGGCCCAAATCGCTGACGCGCTCGCCGTTCATCGAGATCGCGCCTTTGGTGATATCCTCGCGGGCTTGCCGCTTGGAAGGCTCGATGCCCAGATCCACGAGCCAGTCCACGATATTCTTCGTTTCCGGTGTCGCTTCAAATGTCGGCATCTCCTTGAAGCCCTGCTCGATCTCATCGGCCGTGAGCGATTTAATATCGCCGCTGAACAGAGCCGCCGTGATGCGCTTGGCCTGCTCCAGCATCTCCTCGCCGTGCACGAATCTCGTCATTTCCTCGGCCAGCGTTTTTTGCGCTTCGCGTTTATGCGGCTCGCTCTGCACCTTTTCGGCCAGCTCGTCAATTTGCTCCTTGGTCAGGAAGGTGAAGTATTTCAAGTATTTGACGACGTCGCGGTCGTCGGTGTTCGCCCAGAACTGGTAGAACTCGAACGGCGTCGTTTTGTTCGGGTCAAGCCAGATCGCGCCACCGGCCGTTTTGCCGAACTTCGTGCCGTCGGCCTTCAGCATGAGCGGTATGGTCAGGCCAAAGGCTTTGGCTTCGGGTCCTTCCTTCTTCCGGATCAAATCCAGTCCGCTTGTAATGTTGCCCCATTGGTCCGATCCGCCGATTTGCAGCTGCACGTCCTCATGCTGGTACAGATGCAGGTAATCGACCGACTGCAGGATTTGGTATGAGAATTCCGTAAACGAAATCCCGCTGTCAAGCCGGCTAGCAACCACGTCCTTCGCCAGCATCGAGTTGATGCTGAAGTTCTTCCCGTAATCGCGCAGGAATTCGATAATGTTGATCTTATGCGTCCAGTCGTAGTTGTTGACCATGCGGATTTGATTGTCGCCCTCCGTCACGAAGAGCTTTTTCATTTGTCCTGTCAGCGCGTCCACGTTAGCTTGAACCTGCTCCAGCGTCTGCAGGGAGCGCTCGGTTTGACGTCCGCTTGGATCCCCGATGGTGCCGGTTGCGCCCCCGATCAGAATGACCGGACGATGGCCGGCAAGCTGGAAGCGTTTGAGCATGATGAAGGGAATCAGGTGACCGATATGCATGCTGTCGCCCGTAGGATCCACGCCGCAATACAGCGAAATCGACTTTTCATTCGTAAGCTCCCGGAGGCCTTCGGCATCCGTCTGTTGGTTGATCGCATCGCGCCATTCCAGTTCGTCGATAATATTCACAGCGTTAACACTCCTTCAATACATAATTTTTCCTTATAACGAAACGCCCATCTGTTGAAAAAACAAAAAATCGCCCCTTGTCTGTTACAGACATAGGGACGATTAATAACCGTGTTACCACCCAGATTGCACGAATGGTCTGCAACGCTTGCCGCGCGCCATTCATGCCGCTCATTAGACGAGGTATCGTTCGCCGTTTCCGCTCGGCATTACCCGAGATACTCCAGAGTGTAATTCGCTGCGTTGGTATGTACCGGGTTCCATCGCCCCCCGGCTTTCTAGAACAGGGACCAAGCTGCTACTGGGCTCTTTCAACGTATGTCGCTTATAAGATTACAGACAGTATAGTGAATTAATAAATCGATGTCAACTCCGTTTTGGACGGACGTCCCGCTTCCCCCGGCAGCATGGGTGATTACCGCCGGAGGTGCCCCTAGAATATCAGGTGCGGCGCATGTATGCACGAACCGTGATCGGAGCAAAGATCGCCACGATGATTGCGGCGCCGACCAAGGATATCGTCAGATCCCAGCCCACGGTTCCGGAGTTCGTCAGATTCCGGACAGCCGTCACCAGATGCGATATCGGGTTGATGTTCACGAACCACTGCAGCCAGCCCGGCATCGTATCTACCGGCACGAACGCGTTGGAGAGAAACGTGAGCGGAAACAGCACGATCATCGATATCCCCTGCACGCCGGAGGCGGATCTTGCAATCACGCCGAAGAACGCGAATATCCAGCTGATGGCCCATGAGCATACAATGACGATCAGCGCGGCAAGAGCAACGTAACCTAAGCCTCCGCCGGGGCGGTAACCCATGACGTATCCCATCGAAAAGGTAAGCACCGTTGCAATGGTATAACGAACGGTATCTGCCAGCAGGGCGCCTGCAAGCGGAGCAATGCGCGCAATCGGCAGCGACTTGAATCGGTCGAATACGCCTTTATCCATATCCTCGCGCAGCTGCACGCCTGTGACGACGGAGGTCGTAATCACGGTTTGAACGAGGATGCCGGGAATGATGACCGGCAAATAACTGGCCACGTCGCCGGAGATGGCGCCGCCAAAAATATAGGTGAACATCAGCGTGAAAATAATGGGCTGGAACGTAACGTCAAACAACTGCTCGGGCGTGCGCCGGAGCTTCAGCAGACCCCGGTAGGCCATCGTCAACGAGTTTCGAACCGTCTGACCGAAACTCGTGCGGTTCTTAAGCCGACGTTCCGTCCCTGATTTCATGATCGTGCTGCTCATACTCTTGTCACCTCTCTATCGTTGGATTCATTAGACGATAGGGCATCGTCTTCCTTCACGCCGTGGTCGGTGATCGTCAGGAACACCTCATCCAGGGTCGGCTTCTGCACGCTCATCTCGGACAAGCCGATGCCTGCCGTACGCAGCTCAATCAACAGGTCTGTAACAAGACCCGCATTAGCCATCGGCGCCGTTATCTTTCCGGCTTCCGGCGATATGTTAGCATGAACGCCTAGCACCTGTTCCACGGTGTGGCGGGCGCGGCCCATATCCACTGCATCCTGGACGGTCAAGTGCAGCGAGGAAGTCCCCACCGACATCTTCAGTTCATCCGCCGTCCCCTCGGCTACGACCCGTCCGTAATCGATGACCGCAATGCGGTCTGCCAGTTGATCCGCCTCTTCCAGGTACTGCGTGGTCAGCAGCACCGTTGAGCCGGTTTTCACCAATCGGCGGATCGTATCCCACATCTGGGAACGCGTCCTGGGATCCAGCCCCGTCGTCGGTTCATCCAGGAAGATGAGCGGCGGCTGGGCAATGAGGCTAGCCGCCAGATCCAATCTTCTCCGCATGCCGCCGGAGAAATGTTTGAGCGGCCGTTTGGCGGCTTCCGACAACCCGAATTCCTCAAGCAGCTCACCCGCCTTCCGCCGTGCCTCCGTGCGTCCCAGCCCTAACAAGCGGGAGAAGATGATCAGATTCTCCGTAGCGCTGAGCGATTCATCCACCGAGGCATATTGGCCGGTCACCCCGATCAACTGACGGACAATCTGCGATTCCGTCAGCACATCGTGCCCGAAGATTCGGGCCGAACCCGCATCCGGCTTTAACAAGGTGGCCAGCATTCGGATGGTCGTCGTCTTGCCTGCGCCGTTCGGTCCCAACACGCCATAAATCGTGCCGGCGCGCACGTTCAGATCCACGCCGTCCACGGCGCGGTTATCGCCGAAGGTTTTGACCAGACCGTACGCCTCAACGGCCAAGTCACCAGGGGTTGGCTCTAATTTCTTTTTGTATCCATGCTCCATTATGATTTCCTCCTCTTCGCTAATGGATGATGTTTGAATCGTATCACCGCTATTTAAACGGAATGTAAACCGGGAGAAGAATAGGCTGTCTGCAACAAACTTTTGCGGAGTGTATGGATTTCTTCAAACCCGATTCACGACAGGCGGGCTTGTTGGTTTGAATCGCGGACAATAAAAAAACCCGGTTCAACGCTCTTCGCGCGATCCGGGTATTAATAAATTCTGCATGATCTCAATGTCCTTTGCTTGCAGCGGCCGTCTGTTCATCCAACTCGCCCGAGTTTATGACACGGCCGTCTCGTACGGGCCTTTTCAATTCCATAGCTCGGAGGAGAAGGACCACGGCCTCAGCACGGGTTACTTTTTTCTTAGGAAGAAAACTGCCATCTGGATAGCCTGTCATGACTCCCTGCTCCGACATTGCCGCCGTCGCTTCACGGGCCCATGAGGAAACGCTATCCTGATCCATAAATGCCGGTGCTCCTTCCGCTGCGGATAATCCCGCCCATCGCATGACCATCACGGCCATCTGCTCACGTGTAATCGGATCATTCACTCCGAAGTACGTTGCCGTATATCCCTCGATGATCCCGTAGGCTTGGGCTGTCGCAATCATATCTTGTGCCCAATGGCCATCTGAATCGGGGAAAACATGTCCGCTTCTCTCCTCCATGTTGAGGGAACGAACGAGCAGGGATACAAATTCCGCTCTGCTAATGGGACGTTCAGGTTTAAAGGAGCCGTCCAAATAACCACTAATTACGCCGATTCGAGCCACCTGGTTAATCATGTCCTTAGCCCAATGGCCATCAATATCGGTGAAATCTCTCTCAGGGTTGACATCGACTTCTTTTTTAACCGTTGTAGCGATCACCGCAAATTTGGCCAAATGATCGATTGACCCGGTCACGGTCCTCTGGTCCCAATCCACTTTGATGTTCTTTAGTTCGATCCATTCGCTCGTTTTTTCGTCCAGCCAATAAAGACTCACGGCATCCTCTTCATGGTTGATGGCATCGGTTCCAAATTGCAGGTTGAGGGTGACCTCTTTGTGAAAAGCTCCAGTCCAATTCTTCGTAATTTCGATCACTTGGCCGACAAACCGATCGGTTTCAGTTAATGGTAGCCCGCTAGTGTCCTGGATAACCTTAAAGTTGAGACAAAACCCCGCGTTCCAAGCACTCTTCGGTATAATGATCCTACCATTAGGAAATGGAATCGTTTTTCCTTTCGTTCCGTTTACGCATGTGTTGTCCGGCAGTTCATCTGTCCCGCCGCTCACCCAGGAGCCGTTACTTCCGCTTGAACCTCCATCCCCGCTTTTTTCAAGAACGGTGACATGAACAACTGCATGTAATTGGTCCGGGTTGATAACGCCCTCCGGCAACTCCAAGGAGCCCTTGAATATGTAGTCACCTGCTTGCAGTCCATTATACGCCGGTTCTTCATGGTCCCAAATCACATTTGCCTTGGCAGTACCGCCATGACTTAATCTAACCTCTACCTGCTCAGGAAGAGTAATGGAGGATTTTGGGGTACCGTGGCTTACCCGGATAGCTGGAATATCGTTCACCTTGACGATAAAGCTTTGCCCCACCGTTACATGGATCGTTGTCTTCATACCATCCGGATTGGCCATATCTTCCGTTAAATTCACCAAACTGCCCGTGAAGACATAGATGCCTGGGATTGCAGCCTGATAAGGATGATTCTCATCTGCCGAGCTCCATTCCACCTCAGCGGATTTCCTCAATTGACCCGGGCTCAACGTCACTTGGACCGTATCCGGCAGGCCTATTTCATCGACGGGCGTTCCGTTAGCGACAGTTAACGCATCAGGCTCCATGACGCCTGTGATAGTATACGGATGAACAGTTACTTCAATCTGGGTGGTTTCGCCGTGCAACGAGATGCTAATCACCGCTTTCCCTGGAGCTTTCGCTGTAACCTGTCCCTCTTGACCAACATCAACAATAGATTCCCCCTCACTGACAGCATAATCAGCGTTGTTCGTTGCAATAAACGACGACTGTTTTTGATGATTAGCGGTCACTACCATTTGAGTACTGTCCCCAACATCCAATGCTTGGGAATCCATCGTGACAACTGTTCTTTCAAACGGATTCTCCCATTGAAGAAACGGCAGCGTCTGCCCGTTATAGAGGTACCAGGTATCCTCAAAATCCCAATGATCATATATCTCGTAATGCTTCATTTCGTCCCCGGGCACCGGCGTTCCGATCCCGTTATCAGGAAGGGCCGAATTATATGCACTCGTATTCCAATAGGATGAATCCACCGAGCCATGGTTGATCCCAACCAGCCCCCCGATACCGTAGCCTGCTCCTGATATGGTTCCGGAAAAGTAAGTGTCGCTAATCATGCCGCTATCCAAATTAACGCCAACCAAACCGCCGGAGAACTGTCGTCCATTCACGGTTCCCGTGGCATATGATGAATGAATCCGGCCGTCGTTGCGTCCTGCAAGGCTTCCAACGTTATCATCTCCAGAGACTTGCGCCGAAGCATAGGATCTGCTCATTTCACCGTCATTTTCTCCTGTCAGACCACCGACGCCGACTAAACCTGATACCGTCCCTGAAAAAGAGGAGCCGTCAATCAGGCCGTAGTTCATTCCTGCCAAACCGCCGGAATAATGGGATCCTTCTACAGCTCCCGTCACATACACTCCTCGGATCGTGCCGTAGCTAATTCCAGCAGCCCCGCCTGAACTTCCGTGATAATAACTTCCTACGCCTACCCTCACGTCTTCAAGAATGACATTTTCAATAATTCCGCTGTCACCGACAAAACCAAACAAACCCAAGGGGCTCCAATAATGAGCACCTATCCCCAATCCGGTAATGCGATGCCCCTGCCCGTCGAATGTCCCACTGAATCTGGCCGAATCAATCCCGATCGGTTCCCAGCCACCTACCAAAGCAAAGCCTGACAGATCAATATCATGAGTCAAAAGGTAATGGGCCTCAAGGTTATTCCGGACAGCGTCCAGCTGCTCTGCTGTCTCGATTAAGTAGGGAAACTCCAGTGAGCCGTCTCCGCCTGCAAATATGCCGAATGCCCGGATATCGTCTTCCTTTGCTTGCTTGGCGCCATCATCCGGCACAGACACCTCCTCTTCCTTTCCGGCTGAGAGAGATTCGTCAGATCCGTCCTCTTCCTCCTTCACGACTTCTCCTTCATTAGAAGGCAGAGTCACATTTCCATAACCTTCGGTTAAAGTTACCGGACCTACGGGACCTTCTGCCGATACTTCATTGACAGGCGGCATACCGAACCAAATCAGTACTGCCGTCAATACGAAAACCAAAAAGCTATGCTTCCGTTGTCGATTGTTGTTCATCTTGTTCTTTCCTCCCCAGAGACGAACGGGACTAATTACGTGTTTCATGAACTCCACCCTATTGTAAAAAATTCAGAAGGACATGTATGTTCGGGTGTGTTTACGAGACACTGTCAGCCATTTTCCATCTCAGTATGATTAAACAGGCTTTTCACTTGCAGATGCTGAGGAGCTTTGATCCAATAACTAGTGTAATATATTAAAAAATTGGCGATGTTTCATTTTTGTCTCAAATTTTAAGCAGGAGCATGCCTGACCATGGAGCCCGGATTGCTCGGTCACAACTCCATAATGGGCTGCTTCAATCCGAAAATGTTGGAACAGTTTCCTGTTATAGCAGCTAAACATGTCAGAGAATGAATGGCGAGCGGGTGTGAAATGAACCTTATTCGAGGAGCAAATAAAAAAATGACAGTGCAGAAAAAACTCTGCACTGCCATTTATGAATTGCTCGGTGACAACTGACCCTGCGGCCATTAATCAAAGCTCTTCCTCATCCTGATCCATCGTATATTTCACCTGCATGATGATATTCTGTTCGTGATCGCCAAACTGGCGGCCGAACAGATTCAACCCTCCCTGATTCACGGCATCGGGTTTGATGCCGATGCGCAGCCGCAGTTTGGGGCTTGCAGTAATATTCAACTGATCCAAAGTAACGCTCGATATCTTCTCCATATCCAGCGTTGTTTTCTCATCATCCACGCGCCATATTTTGAGAAACCCGTATTGCGTTGCCCAATCGTACCACCAGTTCGGGTTCAGCTTGCCGCGGCGATCCCCGAAATCGCCGGGGCTTGTCCACATGCCGATCTCCACGCCATTGACCCACACCGAAATATTCGAAGGCCAATTATGATCATAATTGGGGGCCTCGGAGCACATCTCCATGGATAGTTCCAGCGATTCGATTCGTGCTCCGGCCGGAATATCCATCGGCATCAAGTATTCGAGGTATCCCTTGCGAAGCCAGATGATCTGGGCATTCACGTGCTTAGGATGGTAAAAGCTCGCCGGTTCGTCTTCCTTAATGATGTACCCGTCCGCATTGGCCATTCCGCAGGTAGGCGCCACTTCGCAATCGCTGTAATGGCCGATCGGCATATCGACTTCATAGACATGCGTGACTCCTTTAGGAACCGAATTCTTCAAATTCAACGCAATATGGATATCATCATAATTCCGGCTGCACACCTTCATGGCTCCACGCGAAGCCGGGAGCAATTCCGTATTGATTAACTCGGCCGCTTCCAGCACTTTGATGTTGCTCGCCACCGTCGAAACGGGAAGTTTGAGTTTCTCGGCGATTTCGATGATATTCAGGTTCTTGGAATTCAAGAGCCTCAGAATATCCACCCGAGAACGCGTTGACAAGGCATGAGCTACCGTGACCAGTCTTTCCGGGTCGTTAAAACCAAGTTCCAGCACAAATCCGCTCTCCTTTAAACATATTCATTACCTTTCATCTTATCTCTTAATGAAATGAAAAACAATCATGCTTGCAAGGGCTTACAACCGCGATTTCCCTGCATCTTGCCATAGTGCATGAGCCTGGATGCGGCGAAGAAAACCAGTCCCTTCTTAGCCAGAAATGGCTTCCGGGAGAACCGGAAGCCATCCATGATCGAGCTTGCAGCACTTCATTTTTCGGTTGACTAAGCCATCCGCTGGTCCTAATTCGCCGGCTTGATGTCAAAGAAGTCGATTTCTCCGTATCCTTCGCCTTTTGAAAAACGTATCGTGTTCACGCCGGCCTTTAACTGAACCCGCGCTGTGGACAGGCCCCAGTTCTCCCACCCTTTATTCGTAATATGGAATTTGTCGGCCGTTCCGGCATTCACGCTGAGCATAAGATGGGACCAATTCCCTCCGGCCGTTCCGTTTGCCGTGCGGGCCAGCAAAATGTAGTCGCCTGCTGACGGGGCATGCACCGAAAATTCCACGTAGCTCTCCGGCGTATCGATATGTCCTGCTTTCATGCCTCCCGAACCGTTAGGGCTTTGGGATGCATAGGCGACGCCGCCGAACGTTCCCTCCTCACCTTCATAACGGGTGTGCGCCGCTTCGCCGGAAGGCAGCGCTATCGGAGCATTCGGATTCGCCGGAACGCCGAGGTTCGGCGTATGGTCGGCGTGCCATGTGAATTTCTGCGCTCGGACCTCACGGTTCCATCCCGCGTTGTTATACTTGGCGACATGGTATAGCATCCAGTCCTCCGTACCGTCGGGTGACTTGGTAAACGAATGGTGGCCCGGGCCGTACAGCCCGTTGCCGGACTTGAATATAGGCTGGCTGCGTTTGGTCCATGAAGCCGGATTCAGCAAATCGCTGGTTGTGCTTGCCGTGATCAGGCCGAGGCAATAATCATTGGTCCAGCTTCCGCTTGCCGAGTACACCAGGCTGATGACGCCGCCGCGTACAACCACCTGGGGTCCTTCGTTTACATGCGGGGAATGATTCGTTTCCCAGCTGTGCGTAGGCCTTGCGATTTCGACGCGGCTTGAATCAATCGTCCAAGGGTTGCTCATATGGGCGATGTACAGATTCTGCCGCACATTGGTGTCCCCTTCCCAGCCGGACCAGATAAAATACAGCTGACCGTTAACCTGCAGCACCGTGCCGTCAATCGCCCATTTGTTTGTCGGGTCCGTTATCTGGCCTTTGTACTGCCAGGTTCCCTGCGTCGGGTCCGCCGACGTGTTCTCCATGACATACATGCGGTGGTTGACGTTATCCCCGTCATCCTTGGCATAGTAGATGTACCAGGCGCCATTGATGTAATGCAATTCGGGAGCCCAGATCCCGCAGCAGCCCGTTTCCACGACCCTCGTCGGAGCCGCGTCCACCGTGGTAAGCTGGGCGGACTTCCATATCGTCACATTGCCGCCGGTCGTTTTCGTGAAGTAGTAAAAGCCGTCTGTGTGTTTATACACCCAAGGATCCGCTCCATCCTGCATGACCACGTTATAGAAGTTGTTCTGAAGCGTGGCCGCATGCGTCGCCTGACCCATCGGAAGAATAAGAAATGCGCATATCGTGAGCAACAATTTATTCCGGTAATTCACCTTCATCTTTTCGTCACGTTCCTTTCGGATAATGTGCAATCATACACCAAACATGGCACAAGCCTACTTCAAGATACCGGTCATTATGGGTGCTTAATCTTCAATCGCGGCTTTGCGGGCGTTAATGCGGCGGATCACTTCAGGATCGAATTTCGATCGTCTGTCATAGGTGTACAATCCGTTCACTTCCTGCTCCACGTCGTACAGCTGGGTATAACAGAAGCCGAACATCATGGGATGGTCCAGCAGCACGTTCGTTAACCCCGCATAACGCTCCAGAAACGCTTCTTCGGATGTCGGCCTGTCGCCGTAACCCCAAGACTTCTCGTCTTTCTGATCCGGATTCCACCAGATGCCGCCGTATTCGCTGATAAAATAAGGCTGGCCGCCATACTGCTGCCTATTCGGGAAGCTGTTATATACCTCGCCACCGTTCTTCATCGGCTCATATCGCTGCTTGAACGTCTCCGGATTTTGGTCATAATCGTGGATATCGAATATATCGGTCACCACATGGAAGTTGCCGCTCGTATCAATCACGGGGCGTGTAGGGTCCATCTTCTTCGTGACCTCGTACACAATGCGCAGCACATCGTTATTTTGCTTGGCGCCATCCCGGTCCCAAGTCTCGTTGAAAGGGCACCAGCCGATGAGGGCCGGATGATTGAAATCGCGTTCCATGCCTTCGAGCCATTCCGGCAGGAAATGGGACAACCCCTCGGCCGTGGTAATGTCCAGCCCCCAATTCGCATGCTCCCCCCATACCAGATAACCTAACCGGTCCGCCCAGTACAGAAAACGCGGTTCAAACATCTTCTCGTGAAGCCTGGCGCCGTTAAAGCCCAGTCCCATCGAAATTTCGATGTCTTTGCGAAGATCCTCATCGCTTGGAGCCGTATAGACTCCATCCGGATAGAAGCCTTGATCCAGCACAAGGCGTTGAAATACGGATTTACCGTTGATGCGGAATGCCATGCCGTCCAGCATGACGGTTCGGAGGCCGAAATACGATTGGACCGTATCGCTCGCCTGGCCATCTCCTTGCAGTGATAATTCCAGATCGTACAGCCTGGCCTGACCCGTTTCCCACAAATGGACCTCCGACAATGGAAGGGTGAGTTTGACGGACGGCCCGGATACGACAGCACTTGCATTCCCTACCGCATTCCCCTCATACAGGGCGGATGCGGTCAGTTTATGGCCTGCTGCATTTCCGTTGATCTTAATCTCGAGGTGGGCACAGCCATTATCCGGGTCACCCACCAGCTTCATATCGGACATATAAGCCTGCGGCACTTGCTCCAGCCATACCGTTTGCCAAATCCCCGTCGTGCGGGTGTAATCGCAGCCGTGCGAATGGAATCGTCCGCTTTGCTTCCCGCGCGGCTGGCGTCCGGAACGGACATCGTCTTCCGCGCAGACGGTAACGATATTCCCGCCCGGCTTCACATGCGATGTGATATCAAAGCTAAAAGGCGTATATCCCCCGCGATGCGTTCCTACGGATACTCCGTTTACCCAGACTTCGGTCTCATAATCCACGGCTCCGAAATGAAGCAGAATTCTGCCGTTCCAGTCCTTAGGCACCTCGAACTCCCGCTTGTACCAGACCGCTGCCATGAAATCCTTATATTCCACGCCGGACAGCTTGCTTTCGGGACAGAATGGAACGGTGATCGTTCCGGACAGCTCATGTCCCGGGTCATGGAGCCCGCGCTCCTTACCGCTCCGGCCATGGTCGATTTCGAATTGCCATGATCCGTTCAGATTGATCCATTGCGGCCTTACCCATTGCGGGCGTGGGTATTCGGGACGCGGTAGTGTTAATTGAGTCATGTCGAACTCCTTTTATTATGTTTATTGGGCTTTAGCCCCGACTTACCTTTACGTACAGCCGGCTGGTCTCTTCCCAGATTTCGTCCGGCTCGAGACTGAAGCACCCAATTTCTTCGGCGGGCATATCCATATTGGGGGCATTGACCAAATTGATCTGCGGCTCGGGGCAAAAGAACCCCTCGGTCGCTTGGTTGTTCCAAATCATCCATTGCTTGTAGGAGGTGCCCACGTCATAAACCAGTGTGACCTTCTCTGCCTCATCAGTAAGCTCCATCCGGTTCCTTCCGTTCTGGGGCACGGCGGTATAGTGGTTATCCATGCTTTCGAAGAACGGATAAACGCCGGCGCCTTGCATGGCCTGTTCATTCGCGGACAGTTCCTGATGGGAGCCGGTAGGCAGCATTCGCCCATCCAGCTCCCATCGCTTCCCAACGGTCAGCTTTAAGCGGTAATCCCGGGCGTTGCCCCCCTCGGCGAACGGCGCGTTAACGGACGTATGAAACGCCAGCAAACACGGCATGGCTTCTTGGCCTGCGTTGATGATCGTTACCCGCTTAGACAACCCCTGATCGCTTAAGCCGTAACGAAGCTGAATGCGGAACCGGAACGGAAAGTGTCCGAATACCGGATGCTGTTCATCCACGCGGACAGATACGGTCACATAAGCTTCCTGCCCGGTATGCCCGTATTCGTCCACCACCCATGGAATATTGTACAGGAATCCATGCAGATGATGTCCCGTCGCCTCTTCATTGACCGGGAGCTGATGGACTATGCCGTTCCACCGGAACTGGCCATCTTGATACCGGTTCGGGGGAAACAATACCGGTATGCCGTGAATCATCGGCCTTGCTTTGAATGCCGGCATTTCCTCCGGCGTCGGCTCATGCAGAAACCGGTAGCCCTTTTCGATGTCCCGAAACGCTATCAAATTACCGCCGATATCCGGGAGCATGACCGCTTCATAAGCTCCTGCCCGCAGAAACACGGCTTTCTCGTTATGGTATACGCCTTCATAGGCATTCGTCCCGCCCATTTCATGTGCCTCCTATTGTCCCGTCATGATTTTGCGAATGGTTTCGAGCGGCGCCTTCGGCTTACGGTCATACGTAAGCAGGCCGTTGATTTCCTGCTCGACGTCCGTCAGCTGCGTGTAGCAGTATCCCTGGATCACCGGGGAAGAGAACATCGGATCCACCACGGCTTTGAGCCGGATCAGATAATCCTCCTCGTTCTCGGCTCCGGAATACCCCCAGCCCTCCCATTCGCTCTTCTTGAAGGCAATGCCGCCAAACTCCGATACGAGAATGGGCTGGCCGTCATAGGATGCGCCGCCGACGAATATTCTACGGTTCGCCGGCATGGCTTCCACCGCGGACGCGGCTGTTGCATACCGTTCTTCCAGCACTTCCTGGCGGCTCTCATAATCGTGAATGGTGACCAAGTCCGTGGTCATATGCTCCCATCCGTCGTTATATACAACCGGTCTGCTATCGTCTAACGACTTCGTTAGATGGTACATGGCGAGCCCGTGCTGCTGCTGGCGCTTATCCATCTGCACATTGGGAACACCCCAGCTTTCATTCAGCGGGACCCAGGTTATGATGCAGGGATGGTTATAATCCCGCTCGATGATCTCCTGCCATTCCGCCGTGAAACGGCGAACATACGACTCGGAATATTCGTACGCGTTGGCCGCCTCGCTCCATAGCAGCAGGCCGAGCTTGTCGCACCAATACAGGAATCTGGGGTCCTCCGTTTTCTGGTGCTTTCTCACGCCGTTGAATCCCATTTCCTTCGCCAGCTCCACGTCGCGCTTCAAAGCCTCATCCGACGGCGCCGTCAGGATTCCCTCGGGAAAATAACCCTGATCCAGCACCAGCCGCTGGAAATACGGGCGATTATTCAGGCACAGTTTGCCGTTCTCGATCGATACCTTCCGCATCCCGAAATAGCTGGATACCTGATCAACGACGTCTCCATCCTGAACAAGGCGGAATTCGATGGTATATAAATTCGGATGCTCCGGGCTCCACAGGCGTCCCAGGCCATGGTCCGTAAAATCGCTGAGGCCGATGGTCCGCAGCTGCTCCGCGCTTCGAATGGCATATTGATCCTCGGCAACACACTCGCCCTGATAGGATACGGTGATCTGCAGCTTGAGGTCCTCCGTCGCCTTGTAGCCTTCAAGGAAGGTCCGGATGCGAATTTCGTTGCGGTCGATATCGGGCGTCATCATCGTTTTGCCCAAGTGTACCGCGGATACCGGCTCCAACCACACGCTTTGCCAGATGCCGGTCGTACGGGTGTAGAAGATGCTTGCCGAGTGCTCGAGCCAGTATTGTTTGCCTCGCGGCAGGGTGACGTCGCGGCTGAAATCTTCCGCCCGCAGCACGAGCGTGTTGCTTCCTTTCACGAGCGAAGCCGTAATGTCGGCCTGGAATGGCGTATGCCCGCCTTCATGCATGGCTACCAAGTGCCCGTTTACCCACACTTTGGCCAAATAATCCACGGCACCGAAATGAAGCACGATCCGTTTTCCGTTCCAGTCCTGCGGAATTTCGAACGTTCTGCGGTACCACACGACATCATGAAAGGAAGGGTCGTCGATGCCGCTCAGCTTGCTTTGAAACGTAAAGGGAACGTTGATCTTCCTCGTAAAGGAAGCCTGCGCTTCCGCATGATACCACCCTGCATCCTCGCCGATGGCTTCATCGTCAAAACTGAAATCCCATTCTCCATTGAGGGTTAACCACTCTTTGCGCTGAAACTGGGGCCTCGGATATTCGCTGCGAACCGTTTGCGCCTTGCTAACTTCTGTCGTCAAGATGCTGCTCACTCCTAATGATTCAGTCTCTCTATCTGCTTGTTTGAACGCCTAGCCTTTGATCGAACCGACATAAACGCCTTTCACGAAATACTTTTGCAGGAACGGATATACCAATAATATCGGCACCGTCGAAACCACGATCGCGCAATATTTAACCAGCTCCCGGAACGCGGTCGAGCTCTGGGCGCTGTTAATGACGACCCCGCCCGCGCTGCCGATCGTGGTGGCCGTTGAATCATTGGCGACCAGGATTTCCTTCATTAACAGCTGTAACGGGAACAATTCCCTATCCTTCAGCAGGACCATCGCGTTAAACCAGGAGTTCCAATTGCCGACCAAATAATACAGGAAGATAACGGCCAGCGTCGCCTTCGACAGCGGCAGGATCACCGTGACCAGGATGTTGGCTTGGCTTGCGCCGTCGATCAGTGCCGCTTCTTCGAGCTCTCTCGGAATCGACTGGAATCCGGTCCTTAGAATGATGATGTTCCATGTGCTTAAAGCGGTCGGCAGAATCATGGCCCACAAATTGTTGTACAAGCCGATGTCCTTCATTAACAGGAACCAGGGAATCAGCCCTCCGCCAAAGAACATCGTGATCGTAATCATGACCATGATGTAATTCTTGAAATACAAGTCCCGCCTGGACAGCACGTAAGCGCCCAATATCGTCATGACCATATTGACCAAGGTGCCCAGTCCAACGTAAATGATCGTATTCAGGTATCCCCTGAGCAGGCTGTTGTCCTTAAACACCAGCTTGTAACCGTCAAGCGTGAATCCCAGCGGTTTGAACAATACCCCTCGATGAGCCACCAAAGCGCCGGGATCGCTGACGGAAGCGAACAAGATATGCAATATGGGATAAAAGCACACCAACGTTAAAGCGGTTAACAGCGTATAGTTCGTAAAGTCGAATACGCGGTCCCCGATGCTTTTATGCTTCCTGCTTCGTTTCACTTTGAGTTGCTTGATTTCCTCCATAACCTTCCCTCTCTCTTACCATAAGCTGGATTCAGATCTGCGCTTCACGATGGTATTCGTCATCCATAACAGCCCGAAATTGACGATGGAGCTTATTAAGCCGACGGCAGTGGAATAACTCAGGCTCGCTTCCCTCAAGCCCCTTCGGTAAACATAGGAAGCGATGACATCCGCCGTATCGTAGATCAAAGGATTGTAGAGCAGGATAATTTTCTCGTAGCCGGAAGCCATCAATCCGCCGATCGCAAAAATAAACAGAATGATGATGACCGGGCTGATCTGAGGCAGCGTAATGTACCACATTTTTTTCACCCTGCCGACCCCGTCGATATCGGCCGCTTCATATAACGAAGGATCGATGGAGCTCATCGCAGCCAGGTAAATGATGCTGTCCCAGCCAATGCTCTGCCAGATTCCGGAAAAGGTATAAATCGGCCGGAACAAATTGGAGTACCCTAGAAGGGACGAATAGTCTTTTCCCGTTATGAAGGAAAGCAGCTGCGTAACAACTCCCTCATTGGACGTAAAGATGTGAATGATCCCGCACACGACCACAAGTGAAATAAAATGCGGCATGTACGTGATGGTTTGCACGGTCCGCTTGAACTTGGAAGAACGGACTTCATTCAGCAGCAAGGCCAGGATGATCGGTGCCGTAAATCCAAAGACGATTCCCCATACATTCAGCAGGAGCGTATTCTTGACGACTCTCCAAAAATAGGGTCCTGAGAAAAAATCAATGAAATGCTTGAAGCCCACCCAATCGCTATCCGCGAAGCCCAGCAAAGGCTTGAAATCCTTGAACGCGATCATGACGCCCCACATCGGCCCGTAGCAGAAGATCAAGAACCACGCCACGACGGGAAGGGCCATCAGATAAACGAACCAATTCTTTTTCAGGTCCTTTTGAATCAAGCGCTTGGTATTCTTGGGCTCTGAGGGTGTCCGGACATGGTCTACTCCCCTGTTTTTCCGTAATATCTCCATGAATCAACCACCTGTTCTTATTATGAAAACTATCGTTGGTTATACCGATCCAAGGCTGCTTGATGGAGACTCAAGAATTCGTCCAGCCCCATGCTTTGCGCTTCCTTCAAAAATTTATCGTAAGCATCGACCGGCAATTCGCCCATGATGATCTTCGCGAAATATTCTCCGCGCAGCGTGGACAACTGGTTCCCAAGCTCGGCTTCGCGCGAGGCTTCTTCTTTCGTAAACGTGATCGGCGGCATCGCCATGCTGGTGTCCATGTTCTCCGTCCAGTCCTGACGAATATCTCCGGAATAGCTGCCTTTCGCCGTGATCAACGGGTTGGCATTGTGCTCGTCGCGGATGTTCGGCCAACTATGCCAGCGGTATTTCCAAAGCGTGACGTCTACCGGCTGACCGTCCGGATCATTGTACATATAGCTGTTTTCCGGATAATAAGGCATTCCTTGCTCATCCACCAAGTGTACGGTGCCGTACTCCCCGAAGTTGATCAGCTCCCAGCCTTTCTTGGAATAGTTGAAATCCAGCCATGCCATCGCGGCTTCGACATTTTTGCTCTGTGTAGTGATGGCTGCACTGGTTCCGGTTCTTTTGAAGTTTTTGTAGGTGGTCGCGGATTTGTCCCCTTCATTCAGAACAGGATTCAGTGCCCCCACGAAATCAATGTCGTTCTGCACTTTCCAATAACTCCACATCGTATCCGGGGAATCCATCATCACGGCCGTATCGTCGGAAATCGCGCTGGCCATCCGTTGATTGAAATCGGCGGTAGCCCAGTCCCGGTTCAGCAGGCCTTCCTTGTTCCACTTTTGCATCGTTGCGAGATATTCCTTGGCTTTCGGCTGTGCCGGCCCCCAAGCCGCCTTGCCGTTCTCGTCCATGAAGGTCCAATCCCAAACGCCATATGCGCCATTAATAATGCCGGTAAAAATTTGGCCGTACGTCGAGCCGTAATTCAGCGGCGCCTTATATCCGACTTCCTTGCTTTTTTTCAGGAATTCATACCATTCGTCTATCGTGTTCGGGACTGGAAGTCCCGTCTTATCCAGCGCTTCCTGCTTGATCAGCATGCCGAACCAAGTCCATTCGGAATACGGCGCGATGCCGTAGAAGCCCAGCAGCCTGCCGTCGTCGGTCACGGTCGTTTTTCTTCTCATTTCGTCCGAGTTGCGCCATGCCGTATAATTCGGAGCGTGCTTTTCCATCAGGTCGGTGAGATCGAGGTAAGCGCCATCGTTGACCCCTGCTTCGAAGCCTCCCGGATAACGGCCCGGGTCAATAATGATGTCCGGCAGCTCGCCGGAGGAGATCATCAAGGTAAAGGCATCGGCTTCCTGTCCGACCGGCGGCGTAATGAAGTTCACCTTGATGCCGGTGAGCTTCTCCACCTGCTTCTGAACCAAGTGATTATTCATATCCGGGATGTTGGAGTTGGCAGGCATCCAAACATCCAGCACCACATCGCCCTTAACCGGATATGCGGAATAATCGCTTGGAATGACTTCGTCAAATACATCTCCGAGGTATGTATCGTTCAGCGTGCCGTTGACCTCATCGATTTGCTCCTGCGTCGGTGCTTTATTGCCGCGTATGTCCCCGCTGATATCTTCGAACGTCACCTCATTCTTCTCTACTTCTTCCTCTTGGGTTACGGTGTTGTCCGGCTCGTCACTTGCCTTGCCGCTGCAAGCGGTTACCGTCGAAATAATCAGGATGGATATGAATAACAAAGTGAAAAAACGCTTCATCGTTCCGTTCATACTTAACCTCCCATGATATGAATAATTGCGAGCACCCCGCCGCTGCGCCCTAGAGGATCCATATGCCGTCGTTATTCAGGGGGCGTCCGGTTATAAGGCTTTTATCTGTCTTTTTTAATCCTTCGAAGCTAGTGTCTCCTTATGTCATAGCATCTTCGTGTCTTTGAAAGCCTTCGTCTCTTCTAATTGGCAAAATCCCGTTTCTGCTTCATCGGCTTCGCTTCATGTTCAACGCTTCATGTCTTTTCAGGCTGATTCATGACAAGGGTCATTCGCGGTCTAAGCACCTCCGCCCTGACACGATCCTCTTCATCATGGCCATTGGATATGGATCCCCTTTCACATGTGAAATTGATGAGACTGACAGCTGTTGCACATCCATTTAATACAATTATTCTGTATCTTTAACCGAAGTATAAGCATATAACTCCGTCTTGTCAACGCTTTCATACACAATTTTCGTAACTAATTTTGTGTATTTTTTTAAAAACTTTTTTGTTAATGAAATTATCGGGAATAATGGGACGCGTAAAACCCCTTTTGAATTAAGGTTTTTTTATAAATTCCTGCTGTTCTAGCAGTATTTTCGCGATTCCTCCATACATGCGCCTCTCTTCGTAATAAACCCTCATTTATTACAGATATCGTGTAATAAATGAGGGTTTATTATAGATCAAATCCTATGAATATTCACTTGCGCCAGTTTGGCAAGCTTTGCTCCTAACCATGTTACTCTGTAATCCCTTGCATGATCAGGAGGTTATGTATCCGCATACATTATTCTCCGGACGGCTTGGCTAGGGCGTCCGACTCGCCGGCCGGTACGCCGAAATCCGGAGTTCCATCCGGCTTCCAGCCGAATTTCTGGATGCGGGTCGACCGCAAGGTCGTCTCGACGCCAGGCGCGGGCAGCGCATGGTAAACGATCCAATCCTCCTCGCCATCCGGCGATTGCGTGAAGCTATTGTGACCGGTAGCGTACACTCCGTTTTCCACGCTTTTGCAAAATACGGGCTGCATCGATTTGGTCCAGGATTCCGGATCCATGGGATCCCCGTTTTCTTCCATCGTGAGCATGCCAAGCGAATAATCCTCCGACCAGGTGGTGCTGGCCGAGTACACCATAAAGATGCGGCCGTTCCGCCGGAGAATGACCGGTCCTTCGTTAATCGCCATTCCGCCTTGTTTTTCCCAGGACAGAGTCGGAGCCGTGAGCAATACATGGTCCCCCGCCAATGTCCAAGGGTTCGACATGCGCATGATGTAGATCGCGGACCCGTAATCCGGGAAATGGCCATATCCGGCATACAGGAAATAAAGCTGGTTGCCTGCGGTCATGACCGTGCCGTCCAAGCCGGGGACGGGGGTCGGCAGCGCGCCTTTCCATGCCCATTGTCCCTCCATCGGATCAGCCTCGGCGTTCTCCAGCACGCATATTTGGCGAGACTCATCCCCTCCTCCGTCATTCGCCGTGAAATAGATGTACCATTTGTTGTCCAAACGATGAATTTCCGGCGCCCATAGGTTATGGCTGTACCTTCCCCCGGGTTCCGGAGTCCAGATCGTTTTCTTCCGTCCTTCCGCAAGGCCGGTTAAGGTTGCGGATTGCGTCAGTTCCAGATGATCGCGTTTCGTCGACATAAAGTAATAATAGCCGTCCGTATGCTTCCATACCCAAGGATCGGCTGCCTGCTCTACGATCGGATTGTTGAATGTCGGTCCATTCACCATCTTCGAATCCCCCTTATCCCATGACATTCCTGGTTTTGATCAACACTACGGCAATTCAACCCTTGACTCACTTGAACTCCCTACACCTCCCGCAAAAAGTTAAACCCCATCTTACTGATGTCTTCCAGCCTTGTCTATACGCAAATTTACGAGATTTATCGCGTTAGATTATGTGACAACGGGAAGTGGGAGAAATATGAATGGGGGGCATCTAATTTTCTATAGCCATCTTGGAAACAGCCGCAGTATTTCGATCTGTTTGATGGAAATTCGAGAGGTGCTGCACAATCAAAAAAGCTGACCCTAACGGATCAGCCTTATCTTTTTCTTGATATCGATCTCGCCAAACGAAACCCGAGATCCTCAATCCGAAACGTCGGGTGGCTGCGGCGGCGGCATGTCGCTCCGCAGCCTCTGGCTTCTTCGGCCCAGCTCCCTCCGCGGAATACTCTGTAGGAGCCGTATACATTCGGATCGTAAAGATCCCAGCACCACTCCCATACGTTTCCGAGCATATCGTAAAGCCCCCACGCATTCGGCCGCTTTTTGCCCACCTCATGCAGGACGCCTCCGGAATTCCCTTCATACCAAGCGATGTCGTCAAGCTCTCCGTAACGGTAGCCAGGACTCCCGGCTTTGCACGCGTATTGCCATTCCGCTTCCGTGGGAAGGCGGTATCCGTCCGCCTCCTTGTCACAAACGACGGACTCGCCGTCATCCGTTACCGAATAACATTCGTTTAGGCCTTCGCGCCGAGATAACATATTACAAAAGAAAATCGCTTCATGCCATGATATATTCACGGCTGGGGACTCCATCAAATCATCGCATCCGGACGTCTTTGGCAGAATTGAGAAGTATAACGCCTTCGTTACAGGGACCGAAGCAAGCTGAAAAGCAGGCACTTCCACCGTCCACGATGACTTTATACGGTCGTCCCTTAATTGAACTGCGCCTGCTGGTATGCTCAACATCGAAATCCCTTTTGGATCAAACCCAGGTACCGGCAACGATCTTCCTCCCGTATTCGCTACTTAATTACTCCATTTGCTTAAACGTTCGATCCCCTCTTGTTCACTGGGCAAGAAAAAGAAATCATGGCCCTTATTGCATTCGTAAATAAAATCTTGAAGGCTTTGGCTTGGATATACCGAAAAGTCTCCAATGATCGCAATTTTCACCTGATAATTGATAAACTTCTGGAGAATGTCGCCTGCAAGCCGCGTCTTCAAATCGAAGAAAGACTCGCTTATCAACGATTGATCCATCACCATGCGGCGGCTGTCCGTTTCATATTGGACGGTGGCCATGAGATCCAGGGCCGACTGGACATCCTTAATCAATACCTCACTGCCGCTAACGACAGCAATCGTTCCTCCATCGGTTTCAACCTTCGTGATATTCATCAAACTCCTCCTCTATTGATAAGTCCTCTTACATAATCCTCACATATGTACCGGTTATCCTCGTCCTTATCGGGCGGAATCTTCGCTACTCTAAAGAAGCTCAGGCCAATAACCATCGCCATCAAGCCATAGGCGGCACTGTTGGAATCTTCAACCGACATCTGCCCCGTCCGGTTACCGTATTCCATAATCTTGGCAATGCCTTGGAGATCGCGCTCGTAACTCTTGGATGCAACTTCCTGCAAATGACGGTCCAGCATGGCTTTTGAAAAAAACTGCACAAAGAGCTTGCCTTGATCCTCATAGGGGATAAACATCTTATCGACTCCGTCAAGCTGCGAAACATTCAGCTTCTGATCCGTGTCCTCGCTGTACGGAGGCAGTATATGCTGCAGGACAACCTCCATCATTTCCTCCGCTGACATGGCAGGCTCAATGCCTGATTCGATCTTTAGCCCATAGTAGGCCAGGAACGACTTGAAGGCTTCGGTCGTCAAATGATCCTTATTCTTGAAATAATAAGTGACCACTCCCTTAGAGCAGTTCGCATACTCGGCAACCTTATCCAGCGTCATCCCTTCAATTCCATGCAAGCTGATGCAGGTTAACGTGGCGTTAATGACGTCTGCCCTGCGCTTTTGTTCCATTCCCAATTTGGGCATCACTTCTCACCTGACATCTTGATTTTATTTATACTGAACAGTCGGAATAAAAAAAGTGTACACAATGTTGATTCATGCTGTCAATGAACATTTGTTTGGCTGGTAGCTGGCTGCATGGGGCAAATCCTGAGCTTCTTCTACGATCTCTCGCCAGCTGCTGTATCAATCAAAGCAATAAAATTCTGGTTGAAGGATATTACGTACGAGGCGGACACGCCCGCATCTTTTTAGAGTGGAGCATTTGTAGAGAACCTGTATAGCTATTGTAGAGAATTTGTAGAGCATGCTTTGTTATTCTGGTTTTCGCTTGTCAAAATATGTTCTTCCATGTCAAGAAGGCCGCCTTGGGGCAGGTTCGCTTGAGATGAAAAGTACAAGTCGACACACAAATCAAAAAGAAGGAGGATGATCAATTTCATGAAAAAATCCGGAAAATTCGGATCCTTGTTTATGGTGATCTGTATGCTCGTTGCCACGTTTCAGCCTTTGACGGCACCGGCCTCTGCGGCGGCGGCACCCGAGGACAAATGGGTCACCTATAAACTTGATGATTTCAGTAATCCCAAACAGGTCGGATTATTCTCGCTGAACGGCCAGGCCAAAGTGATGCAAGACAGTAAAGGTCGCGATATCCTGCGTCTGACCGAGGCACAAGGAAACCGGTTCGGTACGGCTTTTAACAAAAAGCTGATCGCGGCAGGGAACAACTATTCCTTCAGCACTTTTTTCAAGTTCCGCCTGAACGGGGACAATCGTACCAACTCTCCTGCCGACGGCATTACCTTTACCATTCAGGCCCAATCCAACAGTGCGGGCGAAGTCGGTGTGGGCATTGGCTATGGGGGGATCAAACCCAGCTTTGCGGTGAAGTATGATACGTATCAAAACCCGAGCCCGGTCAATGATCCATCCGCTAACTACATCGGACTTGCAAAAAACGGTAGTGTGAACAATACCAACCCGGATTGGTATACAACGAACCTCAATGGCATTACGCTGTCAGGAGGAGAAGATCTATACTCCTGGATCGACTACGATGGACAGACCAAGGTCGTTAAGGTTTACCTCAGCAAAGATGCTACGCGTCCGACAACTCCCGTTCTGGAAACAAGCAACATTGACTTGGACGAAATCTTTGCCGGATATCCCGGCGTTTATGCCGGATTCACCTCCGCCACCGGCGGCTCGATGGAAACCCATGATATCCTTGGATGGTATTTCACGAACGAATTCGAGCCGATCGATACGGCAAATACAGGCTATGTCTACAAACAAGCTCCAACCGACGTCAGAATTGAAGTCGTTCCTACCTCTGAGCCTGGAAAGTATGAAGTGATAGGAACCGCGCTTGATGTAAACGGCGATCCCGTGGAGGGAGCCCCGATTACCTTCTATTCCGAGGAAGGAGTTTGGACTTCTCCATCCCAATCGACCAATAGCCAGGGACAAGCTACGGCCATTCTGGATTTTGGCGATAATCCTCCATCGGGAGAGATAAAGGTTGTGACGGTAGGTGGAGCTTACGCTACGGTTCCGAAGGCTCCGGTCCTTTCATCAGGTAATACACCTGCAACAGCGAATGAGCTGTCGTGGAACACTGTAACAGGAGCTACTTATTATAGTCTTTATAAGGACGGTGTCCTGCTCGACACGAATATCCGTGTTCCCTCGTATACCTTGACGGGGGCAGATCTGGATGAGATCTCACAATACACAGTAACTGCGGTTATATCTGGACCGGCCGGTACGATCGAGACCCTTCCATCTAATCCAGTTACTTTAGGGCTCTACTTTGATAAGCCGGAATACAATCTTAATACGAGCCCTCTTGCACAAAACTACACGCATCCTACGGTGGTCACGTCTGTTTATGAGACCGGTAGTAGAGACGTTACCCTGGAGGTAACGGAGTTTACCGTTAAAAATCCACTCGTAGCTACGATAAGCGAAGACGGTTTACTGACGGCAATAGGTGCGGGCACCACCGTAATCGAGGCCGTATATAACGGTAAGACCACTCAATCCATTGTTAAAGTAAGCATCGATGCTCCGGCGCTAAAGATTGGGCAAGTGAATGCGACCAATGCCGAGTTATTGTGGAACGCCGTCCCGGGCGCTCAAACGTACAACATCTATGATGCCAACGGACAGCTGATCGCCGACGGAGTGACAGGCACTAGCTATGTGTTGTCCGGCCTGAAGCCGGAAACGAAGCAAAGCTATGTCATCAAAGCCGTCAGCAACGGCATTGAATCCCCTGCTTCGCCGTCCGTGGAAATAACCACGCCGGCCTCCGGCCTGCGCGATCTGTTGATCGATCCGGCAAGCGTCACGCTGCAGACCGGTGATCAGCACACGCCTAAGGTAACGGCGGTTTCCTTGGATGAAAGCATTCAGGATGTAACAGGCAAAGCCACATATACATCTTCCGATGATAAGGTGGCCACGGTCGATGCTAATGGCGTCGTTACCGCCGTAGCACCAGGCACGGCCATCATCACGGCTACGCATGACGGAAAATCCGTCACGCAAACCGTCCATGTTCATGATCAGGCATTATCTTACAACCTGGATGTAACGGTGACCCCTGAAGGCGTATTGGCTGACGGGAAGTCTCCGGTCACGGTTACCGCTAAGGCTACCGATTCCAATGGCAACCCGGTTCCTGGAGTGCCCGTGGTCATCACATATGATTCCGGAAAAACCAAGACGGTGACCACCAATGAAGAAGGGATTGCCGTATGGACATACGAACCTTCGGTTTTAACGGACACGACGCCGTTATACGACATCGTGGTGGCGGAGATACAGGATCCCGGCACAGGCACAACCGTTCAAGCAAGCAAGGGCGTACATTACTTCCCTGCCGCCATTGACGGCATCGTTGTGGATCAAATCACCGGCAAACCGGTAGCAGGCGCAAAAATTACCGTGGAATCCGATTTCAACAACGACGGAATTCCTGATTTCTCGGCTGAGTTAACGACCGGCGAGGACGGCTCCTACCAGATACCGGTTCCGCGCGGAAACTATACCTACGAGTTGAATATCGAAACTCCGGTTCAAATCGGAGGGCGTGACGTCACGTTGACGCAAACCAAACAGGTTACGATCGGTACAGTACAACCTGGCCAAACGATCAAACCTTCGAACCTGCTGAGAGGTCAATTATTCGTTGCTTCCGCCAGCGGAGCATCCAACCCTGACACCATCGGGGATATCCTTGGCAGCGGAAAAGCCGTTGCACTGCTTCAAGGCTTGAACGGCAGCAGCTTTAAGCAGCCGCTCACCGTCGCCAATGACGGAACGTTCTCGCTGGATCAAGTCCCGCCGGGGAAATACCAAATATCCTACCAGCTTGAACTGGCGGATGGGACGGTATTGGCAGGTCCTGCTTCCATCTTGGACGTGGATATGACCCAAGACGGACAGACTGCGATCGTGTATTCCCTGATAGATCCTTACGGCGTCATCACGGATGCATCGACAGGAAAAGTGATTAGCGGCGCAGACGTTCAATTGTATTGGGCTGACACTGAGCTTAACCGTCAGAAAGGACGGGTGCCGAATACGCTCGTATCCTTGCCTGCACTGGCTGGGTTTGCGCCTAACCAAAATGCCAATCCGCAGATTTCCGACGCGGCTGGCGAATATGCATGGATGGTATATCCGGAAGGCGATTATTACATCGTCGCGAAACGAAGCGGCTATTACACTTATGACACTCGGGTTTCCAAACCGAATGCCCCAGCCGTTAACGGTTCCGACAGTTATATCAAAGACGGGATCATCCATGTGGGACAGAGCATTATCGCATTTGACTTTGCTATGCAGCCAGTGCCGTCCTCAGGTAATGGCGGGGATTCATCCGGATCGGGTTCTTCTCCATCAACGCCGCCTTCAAGTCAGCAGGGCGAAGTGACATTGAACCTGTCCACGGACAAGAAGCAAGTCCAAGAAGGCACGCAATCGACCATTACCGTCGATTACGTTAATCGTACCAACGCGGCATTACGTGATGCATCGGTTCAAGTTACCCTTCCTGAAGGCGCCGAAGTCGTGAATGCTCACGGCGGAAAGGTTGATGGCAGAACCGTAACCTGGAATGTGGCTCATCTCCCTGCCGGAAGCACCGGCAGCTTCAAACTGGACATCAAGTGGGGACTGATTGCAGCCAAAGAGATTCAATACGAAATCATCGGACAGCTTACGGCAGGAAACAGCAAAAAATCCAACAGCGTCCAAGTTCAAGTATTCTCTGAACGGTTCGGCGATCTCCAGCATCAGCGTTATATTCTCGGGTTCCCTAACGGTAAATTCCAACCGTCCAATACCTTGACCCGGGCCGAGCTCGCTGCAATCGTTGCTCGTCTTTCGGAGAAAACCACAGGTAACGCGAACTCGAGCTTTAACGATATTCGAAAAGGACATTGGGCGACCGATTACATTCAAATCGCGGTATCCCAAGGATACTTCAACGGTTACGCAGACCATACGTTCCGTCCGGATGCACCGGTCACTCGCGGAGAACTGGCTGCGGTGCTGGCCCGTTTCCTGGATCTGGACACATCGGCTTCCGTGAATCGCCATTTTACGGACATCGAAGGAAGCTGGGCTGCCGAATCCATTGAGGCATTATATCGCAACAATTTGTTATCCGGTTATCCTGGAAACACGTTCCGGCCTAACAACCGCATGACGCGGGTCGAAGCCGTCACGTTGATCAACAAAGCGTTATACCGTGGACCTTTGACGGGATTGGAGCCGCTCTTCCCTGATGTAGCAGAAACCCATTGGGGGTTCGGCGATGTTCAGGAAGCAACGGTTTCTCACCAGTCCACTCGTCATTCAGACGGCGTTGAGGTTTGGGTTTCCACGCTTAAGGATAACGTGAAGTAATAATACTCTCCTTCATAGGGAGGATGCTGTCGATCATCAAAGCATCCAACCGCTCAACCCCCGGTCTTATTCCAGACCGGGGGTTTTCCTTGTTCCAGATACATGTAGGCATGCATTCAGCTAACTTAAAAATAGCGACAGGGTTATCCAGGGGGATTTTCCTTATCTTCCCTATGCTTAAATCCGACCCGTGCTATAATGGATTCACTATTTAAAGCAAACGGAACAGGGGCGACTTTTTCATGCAATCTCCTAAAACGGTACTGATTATTGAAGATGAGCGGGATATCTCGCGCATTGTGAACGATTATTTGCGTGTCCAGGGATTCAGCACGTTCATCACGGAGAATGCGAGGGACGGATTGCAGGGAGTCCGTAACCGGCAGCCGGATTTTATCATTCTTGATTTGACGCTGCCAGACGCTGACGGAATTGAAGTATGCCGTGAGCTTCGTACATTGACTTCTGCGCCCATACTTATTTTAAGCGCTCGCAGCAGCGACACGGACAAAGTGCTTGCCTTGGGTTTCGGCGCCGATGATTATATGACCAAGCCCTTCTCGCTCAGTGAGCTGGTCGCCCGGGTTCAGGCGCATTTGCGCAGAATGGCCGACCCGAAACTCCAGGCAGCAACACAACAGCTATTGCGATTCGGCACGTTATCGATTGATAAAAGCGCCCGCAAGGTCATGGCCGGACAGCGGGAAATTGCTTTATCCGCGAAGGAATTCGACCTGCTCTATTTTCTCGCATCCAACCCGAACCAAGTGTTTACCAAAACGCAGCTGCTGGATCAGGTGTGGGGGTACTCCGCTTATGTCGAGGATAATACGATCACGGTCTACATTCGGCGGCTCCGCGAGAAGCTGGAACGCAGCGGTATCAAATCCGCTTATATCACGACGGTTTGGGGTGTCGGTTATAAATTCGACCCCGATGAAACGGAGTAGCCTTTTATGCACTGGAAACCATGGTATGCAAGAAGGCTCTGGACGGCTTGCCTGTCTCTTCTTGTCATTTTGCTGTCCGTCGTTTGGCTCGCTTGGCCCTCGAACCAGCCTGCTTCGTCCTCCATCGTCAACCACATTCGCTTGCTGACCAATACGATCGTCCATACGTTGGAGAACGAGTTCGTCGAACTGCTCCCTCCCGATGCTCCAATTCGCGAGAAATTAACCGGCTGGAGTCAAGAAACAAGGATCGGCCTTAAGGTCGTGCTTCCTGACGGAACGATGATATATGACAGCGATGATTCATCGGTACGCCGTATTCATCCTCGCTTTGAACTGGACTATACGCTGCGTATGTCCGACGGCGACCCGCCCGATTACCACCTGGCATTTCCGCTGCTGGATGCCGGAACCAACGCCTTCGCAGGCTATGCGCAGTTTACGGTCCCTGCATCTGCAGCGACCGCGGCCACCCCTTCTTCCGGCTTGCTTCTCGTTGTGCCATGGACCTTGCTTTCCTTGGCGCTCCTGACGCTGCTTTATATACTCTTCTCCACCGGACGCCGGGTGCAGCGGGATCTGGTTGAGCCTGTTGCCGGGCTCAAGCCCTATGCGGAAGCCATCCTGAAGGGCGATTACGAGCAGCGCGCCGAATGGGCAAGCAATAACGAGGTCGGCGAACTCTATGCCGTATTTGATCTCATGCGTGAAGAAATTCGCAATTTACATATGCAGCAAGCCTCGCACAGCCAGTCGCACAAGGAACTCATTTCCAATCTGTCCCATGATTTAAAAACCCCGCTGGCGACCATCAAAGCCTACATCGATGCGATTCGTGAAGGCATCTGCCCCGATCTGCCGAGTGTGATGGCTTACCTGGAGGTGGTGCATGCCAATACAAGCAAGATGGCTGTGCTTGTAGACGATTTGCTGCTGCACGCGCTGCGTGATCTGGACCAAATTGCGGTGCGTCCGCTGGAGCAATACAGTTCTTCTACGATTGAACCTGTGTTGCGAACCATGGCGCACTACATACGTACGATGGGAGTGCGCTGCGCGGAGCCTTCTTCCATTCCGAACGTGCTTGTTATCATCGATGCTGTGCGCTTCGAGCAGGTCATCGCCAATCTCGTCACGAATGCCCTGAAGCATACCAAGCCCGGGGATACGATTACGCTCGCCGTTGAGGAGTTGGCCGAATCATCCAGTTTACGGATCATAATTTCCGATACGGGCAGCGGTATTTCCCCGCAGGACATGCCGTTTATTTTTGAACGGTATTACCAAGGCGGTGTCCCGGACCGCAAGAAACTGGCCGAGCGGCACGGGGTTGGACTCGGTTTGTCGATTTGCAAATATATTATGGAAGCGCATGGCGGCACGATCACGTTTCACAGCAAACAGCAGCAGGGAACGACCTTCTGCTTGACTCTGCCGCTAAGCTGACCCCTGTCATACTTTATTAATAATTTGATAAGGAATGCGCAAGAATCGTCCTCTATAATTTGGAAGCATGAGAAGAGAGGAGACCCTGTCATGCCTACAAACAAAACCATCATGCTGCAAGCTTCCAATTTATGCAAAACCTATACCACCGGCAAAGAGCAGTACCATGCCGTGCGCAATGTCGATCTGTCGATATATGCCGGCGACTTTACTGTGATCATGGGAGATTCCGGGTCCGGAAAGTCGACCTTGCTTTACTTGCTTAGCGGACTTGACGCCGTGACGGCCGGTGAAGTCCACCTTAAGGGACAGCGCCTCGATCAATTTTCGGCTAAGGAGCTTGCGCGTTTTCGAGCAGATCAGATCGGTTTTATCTATCAAAACAGTAATCTCGTGCCGGATTTGACGCTGTTCGATAACGTCGCTCTTCCTGGTTATATCGCCAATCGGGATAAAGAAGCCGTAAAACAAAGGGCCAATGACCTGATGACAAGCCTGCAGCTCGAAAAACAAGGCACCCGGCTGCCTTCCCAGGTGTCCGGAGGCCAGCAGCAGCGGGCCGCCATCGCCAGGGCGCTCATCAACAATCCGGATATGATTTTTGCCGATGAACCCACCGGCAGCCTCAACTACGAACAAGGTGTTACGGTGCTCGATATCCTGAGCCGGATGAATGCGGAGGGCCAATCGATTGTCATGGTCACCCACGATATGAAGGCAGCCTGCCGCGGCAATCGCCTGATCTACATTCGCGATGGCAAGATCGGCGGCACGCTGGATATGGGACCCTACGTCCCGGAGTTGGCCTCCGAGCGGGAAGCGATGATCTTTGCTTATGTCACCGGGAGGAGGTAGTCCAAGATGCGTGCCATATTGACGCTGTGCTGGGGGAACATTCGCAAACGAAAATTGCAAAACGCGCTGATCGCATTGCTCATTGCGCTATCTGCTCTATTAGTCAGCGCCGCTTTCACGGTCTTGATGAATACGGAAAATGTATTCGAAGAGCGCCATACGGCTGCTCAAGGTGCCCATGAAATCATAAATATGACCCGCGGGCTGCATGATGAACGCATGGTTGCCGATTGGTGGTCAACCCAGGAGGGCGTGACCGCCTCCAGCCTTATTCCTTACAAGCCTTGGACCGGCTTGGTCTATAACGGGCAAGAACTGCCCAATCTTTATCTGTATATGATCGATACGCCTCCGATGCCGCATGGGGTCAATAATCCGCTCCCCGGCGCCGGACCGGCTCAACTGACCGTTCCGGAAGCCGGAACCGTCTGGGTACCCACCTCGCTCGCCTACAAATACGACATGGAAGTCGGCGATGAACTGGTGTTCACGGCCGGGGCTGCCCCGGTACAATTCACGATCGGCGCTATCGTTATTGACCTGTCACATGGCGGCCCCTTCACCACCACTGCCCGCATCTGGATGAACGAAGCGGACTACCTTTCGACCATGGGCGGCTTGTCCACGCCGGAGCAGTACCTGGTGTCGCTTCGCTATGCGCATCCCGAACAAAGCGGGGAGTACTGGCAGCGCTTTGAGCAGGCGCTCGGATCGCCGTTTTTGGAAGAACGCGTTTCGTTTGCCGAGCTGTCCGCCTTTTACTTTATCATGAACAAAGTGATCGGCTTCGTCATGAGTTTCCTCGGACTGGTCATGATTGCTGTCGCCTTGCTTACGATCGGCTTTACGATCACGGACACGATCCTGGCCAATTACCGCACGATCGGCATTCTCAAATCCATCGGCATGACCTCCGAACGCATCATCGTCACCTATATGCTGCAGTACGGCTTGTTGACGGTTATCGCCTTGATCCCTGCCCTGATCGGCAGCCGTCTGCTGTCGGATGTCATCATTCAGAATTCCTTATCCTTCCTTAAATCCGAGGCAGCGCCAGTTTCCGTGCAGGCGCTGGGAGTCGCAATCTGGACCGGCATCGGCATGCTGATCATCATCCTCTTGTGCGTCGTCCTCTATGCAGCCAAAACGCGCCATATCGAGCCGATTCAGGCGATCCGCTATGGCATGTCGGAGTCTTCGCATACCCATGCACATCGACATGGAACCGGCACAAGGCTGCTGGACCGATGGTCCGTACCCGCCGTCATCGGATGGAAGCATGTGACCGGCAACAAAAAAGGGGCGGCGCTGGTCTTTCTGTTGATGAGCATTACCGCGGCGGTGCTCGTCTTTGGCACCCTGCTGGTAACGAGCGTCTATCGCATCAGCGAAACCTCCGCCCAGTGGGGCTACGACGATGCGGATATCGCCATCATGGTGATCAACGCTGACGGAATGGATCGTACAGAATTGCAATCTTATATCGAGAAGGATCCCCGGGTCCTCAGCCTGAATTGGTCCGGCTCGGCTATTGGAGTTGTTGCGCAAGCAGATGGCACTCAACCGACGTTCAGCCTCCCGCTGACCGTGGTGGAAGGCAGCATGGACGAGATGGGATTGGCCTCGCTGACAGGCCGGAACCCCGTGCTGCCTAACGAAATCACGATCGGAGTCAACATTGCACGCAAATTGAATAAAGATATTGGCGATGCCGTCACGATCTACATCGAAGGAAAACCGCATCAGCTGCTGATCACCGGCACGTTTCAGTCCATTTCCAACCTGTCGAATATCGCTCGGATCACATCGGATCTTGTCGGACAGATCCATCCGGACGCCGGGTTTGTTCAACTTCGGAACCAAGCGGATAGCGATGAGTTCGTGCGACAGCTGAATCAACGCTATGGTCCGGTGATCCAGGCCCTCAAGCAGGAAGTGCTCCTGGATTCCGTATTCAAGGAGGCCACTGCCGTGCTGCTCATTCCGATGAGTTTGCTGGCCCTTCTGTTCCTCACCGTCACTTGCCTGATCGTCTATAGTACGTGCCGCCTGCATATTCGCAAGGAAACGAAAACCTACGGCATTTACGCTTCGCTCGGCCTGACGGCATCAGACATCCGCCGCGCGTTGACAAGCGGCATTGCCGGAGTGGCTGCCCTCGGTACGCTGGTTGGCATGGTATGCGGAGTCTACGCGCTGCCAGCCGTACTGCGCGGCTTGCTGTCTGCCTACGGCATCGTCAAGGTGCCGCTGGTCATGGAGTGGCCGCTGGCGATTGTCCTGACGCTGATCGCTCTTACTATTGCCGTCAGCGGCTGCTGGTTGGCTTCGCGAGCCCTTGACCGCACCTCCTTGCGAGTGCTGGTGACGGATTCTTGAGGAAAGTCAACGAGAAACGGCTGCGGCAGACTAATGAGCCATTTACCAAACGAGGCGAAAGCTATCGGTTTCGCTGTTGAACGAGAAAAAGATGACCTCCGTTTTTCGGAGGTCATCTTTTTTACCTTCTTGGCTTTGTTCCATATTTTACTTACCGGACAAATAAAGGCCGAGCTCTGACAGCAGCGCACTTCCCACGTACGTGCCCGTGAACACGAACACCGCAACGATCGCGACGCGCCAGGAGGTTTTGCGAAGATCAACCAGCCTGTCGGCTACGGAAATGCCGGCGAACGCCAAAATCGGAGTGGTGATGGACAAAAAGTTGACGTTGGCAATGGCGTCCACAAACACATCCGAAATCAGGCAGCAGATCAGCGAAACGATCGATACCCAGCCGAGAACCGGGAATTCCTGCAGGAATTTCAGCGGAACCTTTTTCATGAGCGTCGAGATCAGAACGCCGATGAAGGAAAAAAGCCAAAGCACGGATAAGCCGGCTATCGTCCCTATCGTAATATGGCCTTCGCCGTTTTTGATGAACTTCATTTGCTCCGTAAATAAAATAAGACCGACGCTAAGCAGCAGGACGAGGGCATATTTTGCGTATTTATTCAAACCGGTGCTCATTTCTTTTCACCTCTGACCATTAATTTGTACATAAACCGCTGCAGCGGGACCGCGAGAAATACCATCGTATACGTTCCGAGAAAGCTGGTAAGCAGCTGGCTCGCAGCAGCGTATCCGTTAATGGTCTCCGTCATTTCAGGAGAATGCGCGATTAACGCGGAAGAAGAGCCTGTCATCATGCTGGCGGAACCGACCCCGGAGGACATCGCCAGCGCTTCGATCGAGAAGCCGGCGGCAACCATGACCGGCGCCAGAATGCTGAAGAACAGCGTGCCGAATAGGGTACCGATAATATAGAGGGACAGTACCCCGCGGCCTTCGTCGGAGTCGAGCGTATACTTCTCGGAGATGTAAGCGAGTTCCCCTTCCCTTCCAAGGCCAAGCGTAGCGCCGATGGCTTCCCTTCTCAGGCCGAGCAGGATGGCGATGGGAAGTCCGAGCACAATCGTCCCCAGGTTGCCGATTTCCTGAATGATGAATACCCAGCCTACTTTTAAGATTTCTTCTAATCTAGGAGCAACGTCGGCTCCGTATCTCGCCATAAGCGGCAGCATAATAAAGATCAGATACTTGCTGGAGAAACCGACGTTTTCCTTGCTGTAAATTTTCTTCATCAAGCCTTTACGGAATATCGACAAGCCGAGCACCATCGTGATCAAAATGGCGAATACGAGTGGAAGCAGGCTTATTTTCACGGAGCCGACCTTGATGGACTGAATGCCGATAAATTCGGCAACCGCTATAACAATGAGCACGAATGCAAGCAAATAGAGATACTGTAGTTTTAACTTCATGCCATGATGTCCTCTTTTCTTTTTTTCTTTCTTAATGGGAGCCAACGATCGACGCAAGGAGCTGCTCGTATTCGGCGAATGTGCGGCGGTAGAGCTTCGAGCGGTCGATACGTCCGCTCATGCGCTCCAGCACCTGCGTTAAAAATCTCGGGAACACTTCATAAATAAATTCCGGATCGATATCCTTGAAATCGTCGCCGTGGATCGTTCCCGTAAAGCCGCTGTAGCCGATTTGAATGCAGGGCATCATGAAGGCTAAATCCCCAATGTCTCCTGCAGCGCTGATGGCGTTGTTGTTCCAAATACGCGCGATCTCCTCGTTATCCTGGAACGCCTCCAGCACGAACTCGGACAAATACCGGTCCTGAACGAACGGCAAATATCCCATCTGCGTCTTAATCTCGACCTCGCCTTGAAGGGCCAGCGCGCTGCCCCTGGCCGCATCATCCATCTTGGAGGCCGCTTCCTTCATGTAGTCCACCGACTGGGTGCGCAGATCGCTGCCAACCGTAATCCGGTTGGGAATGACGTTGGTCGACATGTCGGACTCCAGGACGATCGGGTTCATGCGGACCTTCTCGCTGTCCTTCATTTGCTGCCTGCTGAGGCCTAACGCCACATTGAACAGGGTCGACATGCTGTAGGCATTTTTGGCGGAGAAAGGATCGAAACCGGCGTGGGTTGCTTTTCCGGTAAACGTGTAATGCTTATATAAGAATCCGGCCAGGTCGCAGTTGATTTCGATCGTGCGCTCGGCAAACTCTCCTCCCATGGCGTGTACGCACAGCCCGATGTCGATATCGTCGAACACGCCGAGTTTCATCGCTTCGGGTTTTCCTCCGTAATAGGAGATCTTGCCGCTTCCGAGCAGCTCGTCCCTGTAAGCGAGATCCAAATACTCCTCGGCGGGAATGAAAATAAACGTTAGACTATAATCCAAAGCGTCGTACGCCTTGGACTCGAAATAATGTTTGTATAAAGCCAGGGCAATCGCCACCTGCGTATAATGACCGCAATTGTGTGCCGCACCCGTTGCCTCGTCCGATCGCCAATGGGTTGGAGCATATACCGCATCAAGCTCCGCGATAAAAGCGATGTTCAGCGGCTTGCCGCCGCCAAGCGTTGTCCGAAGGCCGGTTGTGCTGAATGATTGCAGCTCGATATCCGGATTAACCTTTTTCAGAAAATCCACTACCGTTTGATTGGTTTTAAATTCCTTGTAGCCAAGCTCAGGGTTATCGAATATGGTCTGTCCTACACCTGCAATTTCTTCGTACTGTTCTTTAAAACTCATAGCTGCCTCCCTCTTGATGAAAATAATCCTAATGTTAGTTTAGTTTTCTTAATTGTGTCAATAAAAATCACGTTATATTATTTTCCTATAGAAGTGATTATATTTACATATAACGCTCTCGTTTTCCCTTTGTTTGATAGCTGCAGATGGACGAAAGAAAAAAGAATCCGGATTAAGCCCGGATTCTCTTTTATAACTTTGTGCACTTTTTTCATTAATAAACTTCATAGTTTTGCCCGGTTTGAGCCCCTTCCACACTCTTTTTATACGCTAGCGCTACACGTGCGGCCGGCACGGCTTCAAAGCCCGGGAAAAACTCGCCGTATTTATCTAGGGACTCCACTAAAACATTAGGGCTTACGCTGTTTATGCGAATTCCCCTCGGCATTTCAATGGCTGCGGATTTAACGAATGCCTTGACACCGCCATTTGCCATGGCTGCCGATGCGCCTTGAGGAATGGGATCATCCATCATAATTCCGGTTGTTAAGGTAAAGCTTCCTCCGTCATTCATATAATCCAGTCCTAGAAGGACTAGATTAATTTGGCCCTTAAGTTTGCTTTCAATGCCCATCTCATTTAGCTCCGGCGTCAATTCTGCAATAGGACCAAAATGCGCACCGCCTGTTGCGCTGATGACCGCATCCACTTTTCCGATTTTTTTATACATGTCTTTAATGCTGTTGACGGAAGTAATATCCACTTGGGCATCGAAGCCGTTTCGCCCGGCATGTACGATTTCGTGATTTTTTTCTAATTCTTTAGCGACTGCTCGTCCGATCGTGCCGCTTGCGCCAATGATTACTACCTTCATGTGCAGCCTCCTTATTCCTGTGAGATTTCAATTATATTATACCCACGGTTTTGCTTGCAGACATCGAAAGATCTCCTAGAGAAAGGCCTTGAAATATTATAATAAAAAACCATGTTCTGTAAATGTCCGTCCTAACAAGTCTTTCGAACCTAACGTTTGTTGACTATAGTATCAAGTTTGTTATCTGGAAGCAGCGTTTCCTCCTCTTATACAATGAAATCAACAAGTGTACGACAAGCGAGATTACACCGTAAGGAGTGACAGACATGAGCTCTCAAGCCGAACCCAAAAAACGAAAGCGCTTACGAATGCGCTGGCACAAGCAGGATACGGAATTGACCCTCTTGGCGCTGCCAACCACGATCTGGTACATCCTGTTTAGTTTCTTACCGATGTTCGGGATCATTATCGCCTTCAAAAATTTCAAGATTAGCGGCGGGTTCTTGAGCAATGTGTTCAACAGCCCTTGGATCGGGTTCAAAAACTTCGAATTTCTATTCAAGTCGAATGACGCCTGGATCATTATTCGAAACACGATAGGATACAACATTGTGTTTATTGTGCTGGGGATCGTTCTGCCCGTCCTATTCGCGATCATGATCGGCCTCCTCCACAGCCGCAAAGCCAGCAAAGTCTATCAGACGATGATGTTCCTCCCCTATTTCCTGTCGTGGGTCGTCGTATCCGCCGTAGGCTGGGCATTCCTGAGCTTTGATAAAGGGATCGTCAATCAAATGCTCGTCTCGATGGGCAGCGATCCCATTAACTGGTATATGGAGCCGAAGTATTGGCCGTTTTTTCTGATTCTCTTGAATGTCTGGAAGGGCCTGGGCTATGGCATGGTCATCTATCTGGCGACCATCACGAGCATAGACAGCACCTATTATGAAGCAGCCGTCATCGATGGCGCGTCCATTTGGCAGCAGACAAGATTCATTACGCTGCCCATGCTCAAGCTGGTGATCGTCATGATGTTCATACTGGCGGTAGGGCGCATATTTTACACCGATTTCGGTTTGTTCTATCAGGTCACGCGAGACTCCAATTCGCTGTTCAACGTGGCGACCACGATCGATGTCATGGTGTATAAACAACTGAAAACGGCTACCGTAGGCATGGCATCCGCAGCCGCATTCGTACAGTCTGTTCTGGGATGCGCTACGATTCTGGCCGCTAACTGGATCGTTCGCCGAATCGATCCCGATAGCGCGATGATGTAAGGAGGCAAGAAGATGACATCGAAATCTACTTATCAGACAGGCCTTGAGAAGTTTAACCGTACAAACAAAGCCGTCAACCTTTTGTTCAACCTGATCTTCATTCTGTTGGCGCTGCTCTGCGTCATACCTGTAATCGTAGTCCTGTCCATCTCCTTCTCCAGCGAGGAGTCCATCCGCGAGACCGGATATCATCTGCTGCCGGTCGCCATGTCGGCCGAGGCTTACGTATACATCATCAAGCAGGGAACGATGATTCTGCGGGCCCTCGGCGTATCCGCCCTCGTTACCGTGGTCGGTACCGTGCTCGGGGTGCTGCTGACCGCCTCCATGGGTTACGTTCTCTCTCGCCCCAACTATAAGCTGAGGGGATTTCTGACCTGGGTGGTATTCATTCCGATGGTATTCAACGGCGGCTTGGTATCCAGTTACTTCATCAACACGAATTTGCTGGGACTGAAAGATAGCATCTGGGCGCTGATTCTCCCGCTCGCCGTTTCATCGTTCAACGTCATCATATGCAAAACCTTTTTCAAAAGCACGATTCCCGACGGGCTGATCGAATCGGCCGAAATCGACGGCGCGAGCCAGCTGCGAATCTTCTTCTCCATCATCATGCCGATCTCGCTGCCGGTCATCGCCACCATCGGACTGTTTCTCTGCTTTGCTTACTGGAACGACTGGTTCCAATCGATGCTGTATATCGACAACCAGAACCTGTATTCCCTGCAAGCGCTGCTCAACAGCCTAATGAGCAATGTGGACGCACTCGCGAAGAATGCAGCGAGTATGGGCGTAAGCTACGCCATGCTCGTCGCAACGATGCCGAAGGAATCCGCCCGCATGGCGGTCGCCATTCTCATCGTGCTGCCTGTAGCATTCGCCTACCCTTTCTTCCAGAAATATTTTATTTCCGGATTGACGGTCGGCGCCGTGAAGGGCTAATGACGAAATAAACCAAGACAAGCTTGGTTTATGATAAATATCCGCTGTACACACTTAGGTAATTCAACTTCAAAAAGGGGGAAATGAAATGAAAAGAGCATTAAAGTTCATCTCTACGCTGTGCGTGCTGACGCTTATGTTGACTGCTTTGGCAGCCTGCGGCGGCTCGAAGCCTGCACCTGCGACAGACGGATCCCAAACGACGCCGGACACATCCAATGACACCGAAACGGCAAGCAAGGATGTACCGACGTTGACCTGGTGGACCATCGGCGGCCAAGTGCCTAACAATTTCAGCAAAGCGGTGGATGCCATGAATGCCTACACGGCCGAGAAGATTGGCGTGAAGGTCGACATCAAGGTAGCCAGCTGGGGTGAATGGGACACCAAAATGAATACCATCGTGAATACCGGCGAGCCATTCGACATCATGTTCACGAACAGCGGTAAATACAGCAAGCAAGTAGCTATGGGCGCGTTTGCCGATATTACGGATTTGGTTCAGAGCGAAACGCCGGACTTATACAAACTGATTCCCGAGAAGGTATGGGAAGGCACAAAGATCGGCGGCAAATATTATTCCGTTCCGACTTACAAGGATTCCGCGCTGACGCAGTACTGGGTATTCGATGATAAGTACGTGCAAAAGTACAATATCGACATCAACAATATCAAAACATTGCAGGACCTGGATAAACCGCTTCATGACATGAAGGCCGGCGAAGGCAAAAGCTTCTATCCGCTGCCAATGACGCAAGGCGAAGGCTTGAACGGCTTCTTTAACGACTATGACGATTTAACCCTGGGCTTCCCTCCGATCGGCGTCAAAGCGGACGACGCATCGCGCACGGTTGTCTCCGTGCTGGAGCAGCCTGATGTTGTGGCTAATCTGAAGCTGCTGCATCAATGGTACCAGGATGGCATCATCAACCCGGATGCGCCGACGAAGACGGAGAACGACAAAGGCAGACCGTTCTTTGCAGCCCAGGCATTCCCGGGAGCCGAGATCAGCTGGCAGATCAATGACGCCATCGAGAAGTACGATATGGTCCAGCATTACGGGCCGATCTATACCACCAGTACGATTCAAGGCTCGCTGAACGCGATTTCGGCGAATTCCAAGTATAAGAAGGAAGCCTTGAAATACCTTGAATTGGTGAATACGGATCCTAAACTTCGCAATATGCTGGCATTCGGCGAGTTGGGCGTGGATTACAACAACGTCGATGGCGAAAAAGTGATTGAGCGTACATCCGATACTTGGCCGCTTGCGGCTTACACGCAAGGCACGTTCTTTAATCTGGCGGTTACGAAAGGCGCTCCTGAAGATCAATGGGAGCAGGTTAAAAAGCTGAACGATGCAGCGAGCTCCTCCACCGTCCTCGGCTTTGCGCTGGACATCACCGATCTTCAGACCGAAGTGGCGAACTGCCAGGCCGTGTGGGATAAATACAAATATGAAATCATTACAGGAGCATCCGATCCGGAGAAAGTGATACCGAAAGTCACCGCTGAATTAAAGTCGGCCGGCATGGACACGATCATGCAAGCGGCCCAAGAGCAGATCAATAATTACTTCAAGTAAATTCCTGCGCATCCCTTATTAGGACACTTTTAAGGGATGCTTTTTCCATCCTATCTATGAAGCTTGGCGTGAATCGTGTTACATTGAGATTAAGCTGCGCATATTTAAAGCGACCTGCTGCAATTGAGGTGTCGTATGGGCTCATTTTTACAAATCAAAATCTATCGCCACAAGTTTATTGCCTATGTCATCTTCGTCGTGGTCATCGGTCTGACGCTTGGTACGCTGACCAGTGCCATGCTGCTGAATCAATGGGTGGGCAATGCCCGCATCGAGGCGGCTAATGCCTTTGCGCGCGTGGAGAATGAGCTGCAGTATGATGCTGACCGAATCGAGGCTTACATGCAGCGCATCTACTCCAATACCGGACTGATGGACGATGCTCGCAGCTTTCTAAGCAGCAGCGCGGAAGGCTATTTAACCAGCAGGCTGCAGAACAGCCATTTCTCCCAGCCGCTGGTTTCGTTTCCCGAGGATGTGAAGACCTATCTGTACAGCTGGGCGCAGGGCGAAATCACGCAGATTAGCCTGCATACCGGCCATTACGGCAATGTCGTACGTTTTAATGAGCACGGGATAACAAGCTTTACCTTCGGGCTGCCGAATACGGACGAGGCGTTCCGCGATACGATCATGAAGGGCTTCGTCTATCGCAAGAAACTGTCAAATCCGACGCCGGGCGCTCAGGAGTTCGGGGAAATGCGCTTTTTGGTCAGCAGCGATCAAATCTTTAAATCCATTCGAAATTTCCGGTTTGGCAATGCCGCCGCGGTCAGTGCTACCGGCGAAACCTACCTCATCGGCAATGGGCAGGACCAGGACTTGGAGGAGCTGTCCCGACTGGCCGAGGCAGACGGCCGCAGTCATGGTTTTATATCGAGGGGTGTACGGAAGCATGTCTTATTCGTTTCCTTTCCGTCCACCAAGTTTAATTTCAAATTTATTAGCATCATTGATTTATCCATGCTGATTCGTCAGCATGCCGGGATGCTGGTCGCCATCTTTCTGATCGTATTGACGGCCATGGTCAGCGTGCTTCTTCTCATTGCATATAATATGCGGGATGATGCCCTCTTCCTCCGCCGCATCATTCAATCGATCGGACGGGTGAAAATGGCCAATTTTACGCCGAACCGCCCCGCCCGGTACCGTCGCAACGAATACGGCATGATCGCCCGGGAATTGGACGATATGATTCAGCAGCTGGACAAGCACATCCGCAATGAATATCTGCTCAAAATCAAGCAGCAGGAAACCGAAATGAAAGCGCTTCAACATCAAATCAACCCTCATTTTTTATACAATACGCTGGAGGTTATCCGCTCCACGGCGCTAGTGAATCAGGACCGAGACACCGCCGACGCCATTGCTACGTTAGGCACGCTCTATCGTGAAATCGTCAAAAAGGAAAATATCATATCGATTGCTAGCGAGCTGGAATTGCTTCAGAAGTACTTGGAGATTATGGAGTTCAAGTATCCCGAGCGTTTTTATTATCAAATCAATGTTGAGCCGGCGCTGCACTCGATCCCTACCGTGAAATTCTGGATGCAGCCCCTGGCCGAGAATTTTTTCATTCATGGCTTTAACGCGAATCATGAGTTTAATCTGTATGTCGTCAACGGATTTGAAGCGAATGATGCTTATGTGCTGGAATTCGTGGACAACGGAAGCGGGATTCCGCCGGAGCGTTTGGATATCGTTCGCAGCACGCTGTCCAACCATGATGAAACTTCTTCCCATAGTATCGGACTGCGCAACGTATATACGCGCCTTCATTTCTTTTATGGAAACGGCCTTTCGATCGAGATTGAGAATAATGAGGAAGCTGGAGTCAAGATTTCCGTGCGGATTTCAAAAGAGGTGATTGAACATGTACAAACTGATGATTGTGGATGACGAACCTCAGATTTTGGAGGGAATGAAGCGAATCCTGGATTGGAAGCAATACGGATTTGGACGGATCGAAACCTGTGAATCCACGGGGGAAGCGATGTCCAAGGTGGTGGACCTGCTGCCGGACGTCGCCATTTTCGATGTCTGCATCGGCAAGGAGCTTGGATATGAAGCGATCCAGAGACTCAACGAATTTCAAATCCCTACGAAATACATCATCATGAGCGGCTACAGCGAATTCAAGTATGCCCAGGAAGCCATTCGGTGCGGCGTCAAAGACTATCTGCTCAAGCCGGTTGAACGTACCAAGCTGCAGCAAGTGATCGAGAAGATCATCGTCGAGGATCTGGGCGGTTCGATAGGTGACCGAAACGGCGAAAGCTTGAACCAGGATCCGGTGCTTGGCGTTAGCTATGACAGCTTATCCAAGCTGGTGAACCGGATTCTGCTGATGATCAGGACGGAGTATGCACAGAACATCACCTTGAAATCCGTGGCGGAGCGTTTCCAGATGAACAGCACCTACCTCGGACAATTGTTTCTCAAAGAAACCGCGATGAAGTTTTCCGAATACCTGATGGCTTACCGCATGCTTTTGGCACAGGAGAGAATTCAATCGACGGATGAGAAAATTTCCTATATCGCGTTTTCCGTGGGTTACAACAATCTCAATTATTTTTATACGCACTTTCACAGCTTTTTCGGGAAATCTCCTTCTGAACTGCGGGGAAAAGGGTAACGCATACGTGGCGGAAAGGAGGACATCGATGGTTAAATACGCTAGAAGCTTACGGTCTATAATGATGATCAGCCTGCTGCTGCTGTTCACATTCTATACAACCGGCTGCTTCGGACAGCCTGGTTTTGACGACGAACCGCATGTCGGCGACACGGTCAACCTGATCTATTATACGATCGGTGAGCCCGACAAGGATCTTCGCCTCGTCAATGATAAAATCAATGAAATCATGGCTCGCAAGATCGGCGTGACGATCACCTATATCAAGGTAAGCTGGCAGGAGTATGAAGATCGGCTGAACACGCTGATATCCGCCGGAAGCCCGTTCGACATTGCTTTTGCGCCCGACTATGCAACCACCGCGATGCGCGGAGCCTGGCTGAGGCTTGATGACCACCTGGCCGGCCTGGGCAAGGATATGTACGAGGCCATCGATCCCACCTTTTGGCAGGGGGTCCGCATGAACGACGGCAGCATTTACGGCGTCCCTACCAATAAGGAGTTAGCCGTACGCGATCAGTGGATGTACCCCGCCTCGATCGTGGACAAACACCATATCGACATCACCAAGTACAATACGCTGGAATCGCTTGAGCCGCTCCTCCGGATGATTCAGCAGAAAGAGCCGGATTACATTCCTATGGAGTTGGATCGGGATTCCCATAATTTCTTCGCTCTCTACGGATACGAATACATCATGAACCATAAAGTGCCCTTGATGATCAAATCGCTCGACCCGGACGCACCGGTGGTGAATATCTTCGAAACCAAGGAAGCCCGGCAGGTTCTCGATACGCTGCGGCGTTATTATAAGCAAGGCTTCATCAATAAGGACGCGGCGCTGCGCGAGCCGGGAGGACTCAAACGAGGCGCCAAGGTGTTCTGGAAGTCCTCCGGCGGGGGTCCGCTCTCGGAGACGACTTGGAGCAAGGATCGCGGTTATAAGGTGGTAGCGAATCCCGTAACCCCCAGCACCGTAACTACGGAATCCGTCCGGGGAGGCATCATGACCGTTAATGCCAATACCAAGCATCCCGTAGAATGCATTAAGTTTCTGAATTTGCTTAATACGGACCCAGAGATACGGAATTTATTCAATTATGGGATAGAGGGCATCCACTACACTTTGGACGAACAGGGGCAGGTCGTTCCGAAAACAGACAAAGACAGCCAGGGCGAACCGATCCCGGATGCGCCTGCAAGCAGCTATTCAGGCGTGCAGTACACGCAGGGGAATTGGTTTATCCTGAAAACCATGGGCGGCGATAATCCGGACCCGCTCGACAAATGGGAGCAATTCCGTCAATACAACGCCGGAGTCGTCAATTCCACCGTGCTTGGATTTACGCCGGATCTATCCGCGCTGACCGCTCAAACCGATAACATCGAGATGGTCTGGCATAAATATTACCCAAGCCTCATGACAGGCTCCGTGGATGTCGATACGATCCTCCCCAAGTTTAACGAGGAGCTGAAGCTAGCAGGCATGAATGACGTGATCCAAGAGGTGCAGAAGCAATTGGATGCTTGGCGCATCGGCAGGAAGTAAGTACTGGCCCCCGCTTCCCTGATTGTTCGAGCTTGGCCCAAATCGAGAAATGGACCCTATTCAAAAGAGACCCTAAAGCGGATAGCTTCAGAGTCTCTTTCGCTTGTTCACCCGGACGGTAACGGGGAGCACATTCAAGATATTCTCTACTCCCACTTATCGTAGGCTGCGTGCAAGTTGCTCCCGGACAGGAGTCCTTTTTGCAGCTGCGGATTCGGAACGATCCGGTTATACTTCATAATTTTCTGGTTGATGGCCTCTACCTCGGCCTCGGGAATCGCATTCGGGTCCTGAAGGTCAAGAAGACGCTTGATGTCGGCGGCGATTTCTTTTCTCAGCTCCACCCAGGCCGGCTGGTAATTCGCGTTCTTCATGATACTGGTTAGCACATCGCCGTCCTCGATCTTGATCGGCTTTCCCTTCAACGGCAAGTCGTCAAAGCCGCCTTCTCTGGCAAACTTGTCGATGGCCGATTCCAGGAGCCCGCTGCTGGTCGACATCGGGCGTCGTTCTTTTTCTTTTTGCTGATTTTCTTCAGCAGCAGGAGCCATTTCTTTAGCGTCATTGTTCAAATCCATATCGGACACCTCCGTTTTTACATATCAGGGAAATAAATCCGCTTCTCAAATGACATGTCAATGAATTTGTACTTCCCGTTCTCGTCCTGCTTAATATGCAGCGCAAAGTCCTTCTTCATCGAACGTCAACCGAAATTATCCAAAATATAACATACATCACATGGTTTTAACAGTTGGTTTCGATATCAAATTCGATGATGCGGGACGCGGCATATGGCGGATTCATACTACGGTTGTGCTGATCATGCTTACAACGAAGGCATGAAACAACGCTCGGCCCAACCATATTGGTGAGCCGAGCGTTGTTTGGCATTCTGCTATTTCATGAATAGGCTTTTGCATATCGTAAATTCAAAGGACATGTCCGTCGAAGGATCGAGTTGATACTCGTCATGAACCGGAGCCCCCCAGCTGTCGTCACCCCCAACCCCCATTTGCCGTCCGGCAATGGTAACAACGGTATGGTGAACATTCGGCAGCTCATAATGATGCGTCGCATTCTCCAGCTCGAATGCGGTATAGGGCGATATATTCGCTTCAACCGGTGCTGCCGCCGAGGCTTTTATCGTAAGGCCATGACCTTGATCGCTCGTTATGGATACCTCCCGCACGCCTGTACGATTGCCCGATTCCTGCGGTACCAAATAGGCTGAAACATGATCCGCTGCACGACTTCGGAAGCGACACAATCTAGCTCCGAACGCACGATCGATATAGTTCTCTTCCGGCCCGTTTGCATACCAATCCAGGTTGTCGTAGTCCGCCGGCACTTTGAAGGTAAGAGCAAAGATCGGCAGCTTCGGCAGCCCCGGCTCTCCTTGATACCCCGACTTTACATGAATGCTGCCATCGGTAAACACCGTGTAGGATACACGCACCCGTATTCCTTCGGATACGCTCAGTTTATACACGTAGGTCACGGTTGCGCGGTCTGAGTACTCCATCAGCTCGCAGCTTTCCGTTCTTCGAGTCAGGCTTGCTGCATACCAAAGCGCGGAGTCGAACGGCAGCCCGGCCCCTTTATCGTTATCCGTCATCGCTCTCCAGAAGAGCGGCGCCGGCGGCGAAGAGATCATCTCCCGTCCCGCATACTTGACGGATATGAGGGTCCCTGCCTGCTTCGAGAACAAAACGGAGAAATCGCGGCCGTGAACGCCGATATTTACGTCCCCTTCGACTACACGGAAATCATTCGCTGGCTTATCATGCGAAACCTCTGAACCTGATTGCAGGCGTTCTGCCTCCGACGCTGACGCATTGTCAGTATCGTCAACAGCCAACGTGTCCTTCACTTGGAAAACTAATTGTCCAAAAGCAATTTCATAACCGGCTTCCGCCCATAACGAATCCTTCTTGGTCACGAGTGAAACGTCCAGCGCATACTCACCGGCTGGATACCCGGCCTCAGGCAGTTCCAGCTTTACGTATCTCTCTTCGCCGGGACCAACCTGGGTGCATACAGCTCCGCTATAGATTTCCCTGCCTTCATGATACAGAGAGTATGTAACATGATAAGCATCCAAACCCACGAACAAATTCTCGTTTCGGATCGTGACGCCATAACGATCCGGTGTCAGCTTGATGTTCTGATACAGGAATTTCACTTCCTGCATTTTGGGGGACCATGTCCGATTTGCATATACGATGCCGTTGCCGGAGAAGTTGTAATCGGTTGAGCGATCGTCAAAATCCCCTCCATAGGCCATAAAAGGCTTGCCGTAACGATCATGTTTCACGATAACCTGATCCATGAAATCCCAGATGAAGCCGCCTTGATACATCGGATACTTCCGTTCCAGCTCCGTGTACTTATGCAATCCGCCGACGGAATTGCCCATAGCATGCATATACTCGCAGCTGATATAGGGCTTGGAAGGTTCGTTTTGCAGATACTGTTCAATATCCGCCGGTTTTGCATACATGCGGCTCTCCATATCGCTCGCATCGTCATATTCCCGGTTATGGAACACTCCTTCGTAATGCACGAGCCGGGTAGGATCCTTCTCCCGGAAAACATTCGCAACGTTCCGAATGACTTCACCCGCATAAGACTCGTTGCCGCAAGACCAGATCAATATCGATGGGTGGTTCTTGTCCCTCTCGATCATGGAAATCGCACGGTCCAGAACGATATCCCGCCATTCCGGCCTGCTGCCCGGTATGTTCCAGGATGGCTCAACGGCCCCCATTTTCTGCCACGATCCATGCGTCTCCAGATTCATCTCGTCGATGACGTACACGCCGTACTCGTCACACAGCTCGTACCATAGCGTCTGATTCGGATAATGCGACGTCCGAACGGCGTTGATATTCGCCTGCTTCAATGCCTTGATATCCCACAGCATATCCTCTTTCGTAATGCAGCGTCCGCGATGGGAATTGAATTCGTGCCGGTTGACGCCTTTGAATACAATGCGCTTGCCGTTTAAGTGCATCACCTTGTCGAGCATCTCGAATTTGCGGAAACCTATCTTTTGCGGCACGACCTCCACGAGGTCTCCCGATGCGTCATAGACGGATACGTACAGTGTATATAAATTAGGTTCCTCCGCGCTCCACCGCTCGACCTTTCCTGCAGCTAACTCAATCGACGCCGTTCCCCCGGAAGCTCCGGTCTCCCCCCGGACCACAGGATTTCCTGCTGCATCCTTAAGCTCAAGGACTATTTTCGAAGCAGGCCTGCCCTTAAGCTGCATGGCAGCCTTCAGCGTTCCAAGTTCATACGTTTCATCCAAATCGGTTTGAACATGCAGATCCTGCACATGAACGTCAGGTACCGTGTACAGATACACGTCGCGAAAAATACCGGAAAAGCGCCAAAAGTCCTGATCCTCCAGCCAGCTTCCGGTGCTGCGTTGATAGACCTCGACAGCCAGCTTATTCTCGCCTTCCGCCAAGTACGGCGTGAGGTCGAATTCGCTCGGCGTAAAGCTGTCTTCGCCGTAACCGACAAACTCCCCGTTCAGCCATACATAGAAGGCCGATTCAACTCCCTGAAAAGAAATGTACAACGGACGCTGCTGCCAGCCGGCAGGAACGTCGAAATACTTCACATAGCTGCCCACGGGATTGTGGTCCTCTGAGATCATCGGGGGTCTAAGAAACTCCACACCGTCCCATGGGTACATCGTGTTCACGTATTGCGGCTGCCCGTAACCCTGAAGCTGGATATGTCCGGGAACCTCAATATCATCCCAGCCTCTGCAGGAAACGTCCATTTTATAAAAATCCGCTTGGCGTTCCTTGGCGTTATGCGCATAACTAAACTTCCAGCTTCCATTCAGACTGCGGCGCCAAGGCATCTCTCCAAGCCATTCGGCTTCCCGTATCGTTTCGTAGTATCGGTGATCGGAGTGCGCAGGCATCCTGCCTACAGCGAATATGCCGGGGTCGGACAACCATGCAAGGCTTGGCGCGACTCCCCGTTCAACCTGCTGTTTCATCTGTTTCCCTCCATTTACTTTATTTCACTGAACCTGTCATTCCGGCAACAAACTGCTTCTGCATCATGAAGAACACCAGTGCCGTCGGCAGCGTCGTAATGACAATCGCAGACATGATCAAACCGTAGTCGGGAGCATAACCTGATCCCAGATTCGATATCAGCAGGGGCACGGTCATATTCTCCGGCGATTGCAGCACGATCAACGGCCACAAATAGTTGTTCCAGCTGTTCAGGAAGGTAATAATCGCTGCGGCGGCATAGGTCGATTTCATCGTCGGCATATAGATGCGGAAGAATAGGCCCAACTCCGACAGTCCATCGATGCGACCGGCCTCCATCATATCCTTCGGGAACATTTTTGTGCTTTGACGGAAGAAGAAGATAAGGAAGGCCGTCGTGAATGTCGGCAGGATGACAGCCCCCGCCGTATCAATCCCTAGAAAGGGTACAACCCCCGATACTTTGGCAAACATCTGAAATAAAGGCACCATGATCGCCGCGAACGGAATCATCATCGAGGCCAGTAGGATATTAAATACGATATCTTTGCCGCGGCTGCGGTACATCTCAAATCCGTAACCAGCGGCTGATGCAACCAGCAGGGAAAGGACGGTAGTCACCACCGAGATTTTTGCGGAATTCCACAGAGCTTGCCACATGTCCACGGAGCTGAACAGATTGTTGATATTCTTGACCAGGTGCGAGCCCGGCAGCAGCGTCCCTTTCGTTACGTCCACGGACGGATTGGTGGCACTGACAACCATCCAGATAAACGGAAAGATGGAGATCAGGGCAGCGATAATTAAAAACAGGTAAGTAAACACGCGTTTCGTTCTCATGATCTCTTGTCACCTCCAACTTTGTTCTGGATCATCGTCAATATGACCACCATGAGTACGATCGAATAAGAAACGGTAGCTGCGTACCCAAAGTCAGGCGTGTACTCAAAGGAAAGATTGTAAATATATTGCGATATCGACATGGTTGCGTTTCCGGGGCCGCCTTTGGTGATGTTGACCACCTCGTCAAACAACTGGAGCGTTCCAATGGTCGATGTGATCGTCGTAAACAAGATGATTGGTTTCAAGAGCGGAATCGTAATTTTGAAAAATTGCGTGAAGGCATTCGCACCATCGATGCGTGCAGCTTCATATACGGATTTATCGATATTTTGCAGTGACGATAAATAGAAAATCATATTATAGCCTGTAAAACGCCAGGTGATCGCGATGATAATCGTGACTTTGGCCCAGAACGGGTCGGTAATCCATTGAATCGGTTCCCGGATGAGATGAAGATTCACCAGAAATTTATTGACGATGCCGTCAGCTCCGAACATGTACTTAAAAACGACGGAGTACGCTACAAGCGACGTTACCGTCGGCAGGAAAATAGCCGTTCTGAAAAAACCTTTGAATTTCAATCGATCGTCATTGAGCAGCACGGCGATAAAGAGCGCCAGCACCAGCATAACCGGGACCTGAACAAGTAAGTAAATAAACGTGTTCTTGACGGCCGTAAGGAAGGTGGTATCGCTGAACAAGCGAATATAGTTGTCTATTCCGACAAACTGAAGATTGCTGCCCCTGCCCGATTTGAAGGATAGGATTAACGCTTGAACCATCGGATAGAAATAAAAAATGCCAATCATGACGACCGGCACAAGGACGAAGAACCAGCCTGTCAAACGTATCCGCCTTTGACTGTTAAGGCCCTTGTGAATTTGCGGGCTTAGCCTGGCTTTTTCTGCATTCACACCACTCCACACCCTTCTGTTGGTCACAATTCTTACGGATAGAGAATATAAAGCCCTTGCTCCCCTTCCTTCAGCAGATGTCCACTTTACAGGAGAAGAAGGAGCAAGGGCATAGATCGTACTGCCTAAGTGTGTTTAACGGATTTGCGTATCGGCTTGCGCCTGCGCATCTTTCAGAACGGTTTCCACGTCTTTACCGCCGAGATATGCCTGCATGGCAACGACCATAATGTCCTCGATGGCGTACGTGTTCATGCCGTAGTTCACGTTAGGAATTTGTTCGGTCCAAGCGGCAAAGTCCGAAACGACCTTCTGCCCTTGGAAATACTCATCCGCTGCCGCGTAAGCTTCTCCGCTTGCAGCGGCTTTCAGGGTGCCGATCACCCCGACTTTTGTATTCAATGTCTGATAGAGCTCAGCATCGGAAGCAAACGTCTTCGCGAGGAACTCCGCAGCTGCTTCTTTGCCTTCTACGTTCATCACATACCAGGAGCTGCCGCCCAGGTTGGATGCATGGACTGAGCCATCTGTTGCCGCAAGCTTAGGCAGCGGGGCTACCGCCCATTTACCGGATTGGGAAGCTTCGGCTTTGATCGAAGGGGTGATCCAGTTGCCGGTCGGCACGGTAGCCACTTCACCGCTGTTGAATGCTCCGACGAATTGGCTCCAGTCCGAGTTCACCTTCACGATGCCGGAATCCATCATTTCTTTGTACAATTCAAAGGCTTCCTTCAATGGAGCATTGCCTGCAATTGTCGGCGTATGGCCGTCTTCCGCCGTATACCACGCCCCCGCGGATTGGATCATCATGCGGATAAGTCCCAGATCATTAGGATCCAGCGTAATCATGCTTTTGCCGGTTTTCTCTTTGACGGCTTTGCCAATCTCGATGTACTGCTTCCAGTCGATGTCCTGCAGGTCGTCCAGACTGTAGCCTGCCTGCTCGAGATAATCCGTTCGTACGTACATTCCCGTCACGCCGGAGTCAAACGGAACGCCGTACTGCTTGCCGTCGACGCTGGTCGGGCCAATCTTGTAATCCGCGAAATCGTCCACTTTCACGACGTCCGTCAATTCGTAGAAGGAATCCGGATACGCTTGCAAGAAGCTCTGTGCACGGTAATCCTCAATGAGCACGATGTTAGGCAACCCTTTCGTGGAACCGGAATTGAGCCCTGTGTTCAGCTTTTGGACGATATCGGCCTGTGCATTCTCTACCACATTAATCGTGACATCCGGATTCACTTGAGCGTAGGCTTCCTTGGCAACATTCATGGCCGCAATGTTAAATGCCGGGTCCCAAGCCCAAACCGTAATCTCTTTTGTCCCGGTACTGCCTTCATTGCCGGAATTGCCGTTGCTGTCTGTTCCGCCTTCCTTACCGCCCGAAGAACATGCCGACAAGAGTACAACGCCAGCCAGCAGTAAGCTCATTAATTTTTTCAATGCGTAAACCCCCTTTTAATCTAAAAAATAATAAAAGATGGAAGCGTTTTCTCTGTTACGCATCCATCTTATCACTTTGTATTCGTTTTCATTGGCACTATCTTTGTCAGCTTTGGTGCTATTATTGGATCCTGTTTTCGCTTTCATACCGGCTCTGGTACTATCTTTAGATTCTTGTAATATCTTTAGCTTTGGTCAATGGTAGCGTAAGGATGATTTTTGTTCCTTCACCGCGTTTGCTTGTAATGTGGACCCCGTATTTCTCGCCGTACATCAATTTAATTCGATCATCCACATTGCGTATCCCAATGCCGGAGAACAATTGGCGTTTGCTCATCGGTGCAGGCAACGAGTCTTCTTTGGGCGGGTTCTGCTCAAGATTCATACCGTCCCCGTCATCTACGACTTCACACACAAGCTGGTCTTCCTGAACGGCAATCATGATCAAAATTCTTCCCTCTCCCTTGATGTTGAATGCGTGGAAGAATGCATTCTCAATAAAAGGCTGAAGAATGAGCTTGGGCATATGATAATCCAGGCTATCCGGCTCCACGAAGTAATGGACGCGGATTTTCTCTCCGTACCGCACATGATTAATATACACATAATGCTTGAGCGTCTCGAGTTCCTGCCGCACAGGAATGGTGGAATGAATATCGCTGACCGTATTTTGCAGAAGCGATATGAGCGCGTTAATCGTACCTGCGGCTTTATCCTTGTTGCCCTGCTGCACCAGAAATTTGACCGAAGCCAGCGTGTTATACAAAAAATGCGGATTGATCTGCATTTGAAGCGCGGCCAGCTCCGCATTTCGCTGCTGCTTCTGGGTTTCCATCAATCGGTCTACATAATCATGCAGCGCATCCAGCATAAAGTTGAAGGCGTTCCCCAGCTCCTTCACTTCATAACTGCTGTTTGCAACATCTACATGATGATCGAACCCGCTCGTCGGAATGCTCGACATCTGTTCGACGAGTACGCGGAGCGACTGCGTCATTCGTCGGGTGATCAGAAAAACAATGACAAGCGATATCGCAACGATAGCCATGATTGTCAACGTGACGGCTTTGGCATTCACCATCTGTCCGGTCACGGCTTTCTTGTCGATCATATTCACTAAATAAAATTCGAATTCGGGCAAATATTCCGAGAACACAATTCGTTCGTTCCCCATTATATAGGCAGACTGATCGTCTTCTCCCTCGTCTTGATCCGTTACGACCTCCTGAAGCAGTCCCTTATCCGACATCCCGATCAATTCGGTCCTGTTGCTGGAAACAATGACCCCTTCCTTGTTCAACAGCACGACGTCATTGCCTTCGCTTGTAAAATTCGCATAGAAGGGCTTAAAATTACGGTCGCGAATGACTACGTACAAGGTGCCGTAAATTCTGCCGGTAGACTGGTCAAAGAGAGCTTTGGAGGCGACGAGCATGGGCTCCTGTGCGTTATTAGGATCATCGCCGCGATAGAGCTGGTACAGGATTTGCGCAGGATGGGCCTTCGTTGTCTTGGTAATCGGGTGATCCTTCAGTTCCTCGGCCGAGACCGACCAATACCAAGGATCGGTAGAATAACTTCTGCCGTTCGCTCCAACGATCATGATGCCGACGTCATAGGCGCTAAAGTTGGACTGAATCGACTTCATGCCCTCTGTCATCCGGTACGTTTTCATCGCCAGAGCCACGGCCTCCGTTTCTCCGCCCGATAAATAGCTACGGATCGCCGCATTCTGGGCGATCATGGTGGCACCGGTGGCTATGGCGTTATTATAGGACTCCAGGTTTGACTTCATCTGGTTCAACAGCTTGCCGTTCGTGATGCTGAAAGTTTGCAGAAATAATTTTTCCGACATGCTGATGGTAATGGACAGCGTCAGGAGGGAAACGGTAACGATGCTGATGAGGGTCACAAGAAACAGCTTAAGGAACAAGCCCTGTTTTCGCAGCTTGGTTATAACATTTCCGATCATGATTCCCGTATCTCCCGCGCGTCTTGTCTCCGAAACTGACTCGGAGAGATGCCTGTCTGCTTCTTGAACACCTTAGTGAAGTAACTCTGGTCGGAGTACCCTACGCTGGCGCTGATTTCGGAAATCGTAAATTCCGTTGTCAGAAGCAGCTCCATGGCTTTTTCCAAACGGATTTTATTGAGGTATTCGCTGAATCCCTCCCCATTATACGAAGCAAAATAACTCGACAGATAAGAAGCATTAAAGTGGAACTGCCTGGCCACTCCGGTAAGTGTGATGGGGTCGGCGTAATGGTCCTGAATATATTCAAGCAGCCGGTCCATATTGGGATTAACGGATGTATTCGTCTCGCCTATCGCACGTTCCGCTTCGCGGATGAATGCTTCGACAACGGCGATAGCTTCGCCGGCATACCTGGCTTCGTCTATTTTTCGGAAATAGTCGTATTTTGCATTCTCCAGGCTTCCGGTCTCGACCTTCATTTTTCCAAGCGTGGTCGCCACGTTAAATATGAAATTCCCCAACGACGATTTGAATTCGAAAATATCGGTACGATAATCCATTGAGCGCAGGCAGGCGTATTCCAAAAAGCCGGTGAAGGCCTTCCGGTACTGCTTGCGTTTCAACTGTTCCAAGAGCTCGCCCATGTCGTATTCGAGAGGCGAATCCGGAAGGCCCGGCAAATGTTCGTATTCAATCAGCGTCCGATCCTTAAGGAAGAAGCCGTATCGCATGAGTTTCAGATAATTGTCATGGTATACCTCGCCGAGACTATTAAAGTCGGCGAAGCACTGGCTGATAACAAAATGCGTCTCGCTCGTATCATGAGCCAGTTTGGGGATCAATTGCCGGAATTCAATGACAAGTTCGTTCCTCCGCTCGGGATTCACGTTCAGCAAAAAAAGAGCCGTATCGTTGACAAACTTCAACCGCATAAACACCATGTCGGCCATCGCTATCTTTCGAAGTTCGCTTTCCAATTCGTTTCCGAAACTCCATCTGTCCCCGGATTCTTTCACATGCTTCAGATCCGCACCGAAAAACAAATACTGTCCGAAAGGAAACCTCGAATGCACCAGCAAGGGATCCAGCGAAGACTCATACCCCGTCATGAGTTTCTCGATGGCTTGCAGGATCTGCGCTTCCCCTTGATCCGCACGTGGATCGGCGTCCGGCTTCATGGCGACCATTTTGGCCGTAACCTTATTGAGGATGGACATCAGATAATCGGCTTCCAGCTTCGGCTTCAGGATATAATCCGCTACGCCGCTCTGAAAAGTAGACCGAACATAATCGAACTCGCTGAAACTGCTAAGAACGATGATTTCAATGTGGGGATACTTCTCCTTAACGACCTTGACCAGCTTCTCCCCTCCCATGACGGGCATTACGATGTCGGTAAGAATGACATGAGGGCTCACTTCATCCATCAAATTCAGTGCTTCCAGACCGTTAGAAGCCTCGCCTACGATTCGGTACCCCTCCTGTTCCCAATCCAGAAGGTGCTTAATCCCCTGTCTGACAAGCATTTCGTCGTCCACGATCATGATCTTGAATACGGGTTTCATATCGGCTCCCCCCTTGCAGCTTGCAACCTTCCGCAGTCATACACGGTATGAATACAATTTAAAAAAAGCCCTGAATTACCAGGGCACATCCCTTCTATCCCCGCCTTGATTCCTAATGTAACCGTTTACGATTTCCTGGATATGGCTTAACCTCTTCCGTCAATGGAAGAGAATCCGCGTGGAAGGAATTAAGACATACTGTTATCATACACTGCAAAATAAAATTAAGAAATATGCTGTCCATTTCCATCTGCCGTTTGACCTTCCATGATCCTCTTTCATCTGAACCATGTTCAACCAATTCAAGAGAATGGTTCAAAGTTCCACCATCGCCTTAATGACCTTGGCGGAAGGACGGAGCCAGCCCTGGAATTCTTGGATCAATTCGTCGAACCGGCATCGATGGGTGATGTACGGATCTACATCAATGCCGCCTTCCGAGATCCGCTGCATCACATCATGGAAATCATCCCTGGTCGCGTTTCGGCTGCCCATCAGCGTCAATTCCCGCTTATGGAATTCGGGATCCCGAAATGAAATGTCCCCTTGAATCAAACCGACATACACCAAGGTTCCCCCATGCCCAACCATGTTAAAAGCGTTGGTCATGGAGGGTTGGTTTCCCGTTGCGTCCAAAACGATGGAGGGAAATTCTCCATCCGTTAGCGCCGAAAGATCGGACAATTCATCTCCAACCTGGATGGCATGATCCACCTTCGCCCAGGCTTTGCAGAAGGCCAACCGATCGGCGTTCATATCCATGGCAATAACGGTTGCCCCTAGCGCTTTGGCAAAAACCATGATCCCCAGTCCTATCGGACCGGCTCCGATGACTAAAACCGTATCATTCGGGGTCACATTCGCCCGTTTAACGCCATGAGCGCCGATGGCAAGCGGTTCTACCAAGGCAGCCTGATCCAAGGTCAGCCCTTCCGCCCGCATCAAATGGCGAGTCGGAACGGAGATGCGCTCGCGCATGCCGCCGTCGATATGCACACCCATCACCTTCAACGATCTACAGCAGTTTGTTTTGCCTCTAAGGCAAGGCATACATTCCCCGCAGTGAATGTAAGGAATGACGCAGACGGTGTCTCCGGGCTTCAATCCCTCTTCGTTAGCTCCGACTTTTTCAATGATGCCGGATAGCTCATGGCCGAGAATACGCGGGTACGTAAAAAAGGGCTGATTCCCGCGAAAGGCATGCAGATCCGTACCGCAAATCCCGATCCGCTTGATGCGGACGATGGCTTCTCCTTCGAGCAATGGAGGCTCGGGCAAATCCTCCCGGTATTGAAATTTCCCGATCTCTTGACATATGATACCCTTCATCCCAGCTGCCTCCTCTTCATCATCGGATGCCTTCATTGTATTCCTGGCGTCCACTTATCCAAGTCCGTCCTTGTACGGGCTCCAATATCTTCAATACTTCCGCCAAGAGGGTCTGATCCAGCGGCTCTTCGCTCCAAGCAGCATTACGTTGTATATTGTCGGGATTGGCCGTACTGACCAGCGTCGTCGGGATCTGTTCATTCGAAGTCGAGAATTGCACGGCTAGCTTCGCGATATCCGTTCCGGCTTTAGCGCAATACTCGGCCGCACGTCTGCAGGCTTCCCTGATCTCCGTTGAAGCCGGATGCCAAGACGGTGCTCCTCGGGAACCGAGAAGGCCCATGGATAAGGGAGAGGCGTTAATAAGCCCAGTTCCCTCCTTGTCAAGCAGCGGCAGCAAACTGGTAAGCGTCTGATCGTTCAAAGAATAATGGCAGTAAGAAATGATGGCATCGACTTCGATTTGGGGCAGCAATTTTTCGAACAGCTGCAGAGGCAGACCGCAAATCCCTCCAAAACGGATTTTCCCCTTTTCCTTCAAAAGCTGGAGTGCAGGAAGGGCCTCCTCCATTACAACGGATGCGGGAACGAACTCAATATCATGCAAAAAGAGTATATCCACGTAATCGGTTTGGAGTCGCTTCAAGCTCTCATCGATACTGGCGATAATCCGCTTGGACGTGAAATCAAAATCATTCTCGCCATAGCGGCCTGCTTTCGTAGACAGGATGAATTGGTCCCGGGGTAATTGTCGGATCGCTTCGCCCAGCACGGTTTCCGCCTTCGTCAATCCGTAATAAGGGGATACATCGATCAAATTGATGCCCGCATCCATGGCTGCGTGCACGGTACGGATTCCCTCGCTGTCGTCGGTTTCCCGAAAGACGGAGCCTAAGGAAGACGCTCCGAAGCCTAATACCGAAACATCCAGACCGGTTCGGCCTAACTTACGGTATTTCATGATGAACACCACCCTTATCCAACTTATAGAACGCCTTGGCGTTCAGACCGAACAAACGCGCATGTTCCCGTTCTCCCCAATGCTTCGGCAGCGCTTCTGCCAATACGTCAACCACTTGGTCATATCCCGCCGATAGCAGGCACACGGGCCAATCGCTGCCGAACATGACCCGATCGGGACCGAACATCGCGACCACTTTATGTACATACCCATTAAAGTCTTCATGGCTCCACCGGCGATGCTCCGCCTCGGTCACCATACCGGATAGCTTGCAGTAGATGCGCGGAAAACGGGCGATTCGCTTCATCAAGCTCTCCCAAGGCTCCATCTGTCCGCTTCGGATCGGCGGCTTGCCCAGATGATCGATGACGCCGCGGATGCCGGGGACCTGCTCAATCAGCTTCAGCAGCGGCTCCAGCTGATGACTCCGAACAAGAAGATCGATCGGAACGTCTTCCTTGGCATATTCGTTCAATGCTTGGATAAATGACGGCTCCAAGATGACGTTGGCGTCCGGCATATCCTGAATCATGAGGCGAAAGCCGATAAATTTCGGATGTTTCCGAAATCGCTCATAATGCCGGCGGTGCTCCGGATCGAACAGGTCGATCCATCCTACCACTCCGACAATGGTAGCATCGCGATCCGCCAACGATAACAGATAGTCCGTCTCTTCCAAGGTCGGTGCCGCCTGAACCGTTATGCTGCCGTCCAATTGATGCGAATCCAAATGCGGCTTAAGATCGGAGGGCAAGAAGTTTCGATAAAGCTCCGGAACCTCCGGCGTGATCCATTCATAGTCCCCTCTCTCAATCAGCCAATAATGCTGGTGGGCATCCAATCTCATATCCATCCCTGCCTTTTAAGTATAGTGTTCGCTATCTTTATTGTACGTTCATAATCTGTGCACAAAAATAGCCAAGGATTGCATTTTTATAACCTATTTTGATATTGTTGTCCTTAATAGAGGATAAGGAGTGGTAAAATCATGACTCCCCTGCGTAAACCCTTTCATGGGGACCCCCTGTTTCCGATGGAAATGGTTTATCGGACTATAAAAAGCCCCCAATTGGAGCTGCCTCATCACTTGCATGATCTTTACGAATTGGTTTATGTGTACCAGGGAAAAGGCACTTTTTTTATTGAGAACAAGCTGATGGAGAAAAATGAAGGCGACCTTTTCATCATACCCGGGAACACGATTCACAGCTCTTTCCCTGACCCGGACCAGCCCATTGTTTCGAGTGCTTTATTCTTTGCGCCTTCGCTTGTACTCGGTGCGAACGGAAGCGATTTGCAATACTCCATTCTCAGCTGTTTTGAATATGCCCAAAGAACAGGGTCCTACCGTCATCAATTGCCCAAGTCGAACCAAGCCTATATCGAGGACATGCTGAAAGGAATCTCGGAAGAGATCCGGCTTGCCCAGCTAGGATTCCGCGAGGCGCTCGTGCTTCAACTGCGCTCCTTGCTGCTGCACATCAATCGCTATATCAGCACCCTGTCCGCAGAACAGACGGTCCACTCCCAGATCGGCCCGGCCTGGCTGATGGATTCCATCCAATGGATTCACGAACACCTGGATCAGCCTATCGGACTATCTGCTCTGTCGGCACAAGCTGCGGTGGACCCCGCCCATTTCTCCCGCATGTTCAAGAAATACACCGGGTTGCATGTGACGGGTTACATGCATGCTAAACGGATTGCCCGTGCCAAAGAGCTCCTGCGAAACCATGAGGAGTCTGTCGGGCAAATCGCTGAAATCTGCGGGTATGCCACGCTGACGCACTTTCATCGCAATTTCAAAAAATTGACGGGTATGACCCCGGGAGCATACAGAAAGCAGGCTGCTTCCCATCGTTAAGACACGCCGGCAAGCACTTGCGATCATGGCAAGCGCTTGTCCAACTAACGATTCACTATTCCCGCTTCATTTCAGTACTGTGCAGATGGCGTATTCAATATAATCTAGAAAGAGACACGGGAATACGAGGCTTCTTCTATTTCAAGGTAGGAGGCAGGAATATGCCGATACGTCCGCCAATACTACAGAGAGGCGATACTGTTGGAATCGTTACCTTGGGCAGCCCGCTCGCTGCCAGCATCATTGATGCACGGATCGAATTTTTGAGAGCAATGGGGTTCAATATTGTATTGGGTCAATATGTTTATGCGCAAAACGGGTTTCTGGCTGGCACCGACGAACAGCGGGCATCCGATTTAATGATGATGTTCCAAAACGAGCAGGTTAAAATGATACTGCCTACCAGAGGCGGCACAGGCGTAGCCGGAATCCTCCCGTACCTGGATTATCAGGTTATCCGGAATCACCCGAAAATCTTGACGGGCTACAGCGATATCACGGTTCTATTAAACGCCCTGCATCAACTGGTCGATTTAATTACCTTCCATAGTCTATTGCTTATTGACTTCAAACCCGAAACGCCAGCCTATAATTTCGATCAGTTTTTTGCGGCAACGTCCCTGTATTCATTAACGCGTCCCATCCTGAACCCGCCTGGAATGCCCCTGATCGGCCGGATTCCGGGCAACGTTACGGGGCCGCTTGTAGGCGGTAATTTAACGTCATTTGTTGATACGCTGGGGACTCCCTTCGAAATCGATACACGGGGGAAAATCATCGTTCTTGAAGAAACGCATGAACCTACCAATACCGTCTACAGATACTTCAACGATTTGAAGCTCGCCGGAAAATTTCGTGACTGCATCGGCATCATCATGGGGGAATGTACAGGCTGCCAGACGGCTTACGGCAAAGCCTATGAGGATGTCATCAACGAGTTCATCGTGCCTCTCGGCAAGCCGTTGATCACGAATCTTGCGACGGGCCATGGTATGTATAAAGCAGCTCTGCCGATTGGCGCAACCGTTAATCTCGATTCCATCCGTAATGCCATAACGGTGGTCGAACCCACGATCAGCGTATGAAGTTCGTTTCCTAATGCTAGATGAATCAGCTGGAGCGGCTCCTGGCGGCCTAGCCCAAACATGATTGGAGGATATGGCGATGACTACTTTTCCAACGATCCCGGCAAGCCAATTGGTGCAGCGTCTGGAGCATCCGGGACATAAAATCCGCCTGGTGCTGGATACCGACGCGTTCAATGAAATCGACGATCCGTTTGCGATCGCTTACGCGCTGAAATCCGCGGATAACATGACCGTAGAGGCAATATATGCAGCGCCTTTCTTCAATGAGCTATCTTCAGGTCCTGCGGACGGAATGGAAAAAAGCTACCAGGAAATATGGAACATCCGCCGCATTCTGGGACGTGAAGACATCCCTGTCTATCGCGGCTCCACGGGTTACCTTCCTGCTTCCGACCAGCCGGTCGAAAGCGAAGCCGCGCGCAATCTCGTTGAGCGGGCCATGGCAAGCGATCCTGCCGATCCCTTGTATGTCGTTGCGATCGGTGCCATCACGAATGTTGCATCCGCCCTGCTCATGGAACCCCGGATCCTCGAACGGATCGTGCTGGTATGGTTAGGCGGGCATGCCCTGCATTGGAGCGATACGAAGGAGTTTAACCTTTTTCAGGATTTGCACGCATCCAGGCTGGTCTTGAACTGCGGCGTCCCGCTCATACTCGTTCCTTGCCTCGGCGTGGCATCTCATTTGCAAACCTCGTTATCCGAACTGCGGGACTTCGTCAAAGGCCAAGGCGAGATCGGGGATTATTTATTCCAAACATATTTAAGTTGTTCCGACGATCATTTTGCTTATTCCCGGGTCATATGGGACATTGCCGTCATTGCCTGGCTCAACAACCCGGAGTGGTGCCCGAGCGCTCTGGTTCACAGTCCGCGAATATCCGAGGATTTTCGATGGATGCATGATCCATTACGGCACATGATTCGCTCCGTTCATTTCATTCGGCGTGACGAGGTGTTCCGGGATCTTTTCTTGAGGATTGCCCGATAGACATGGATAACTTATAAAAACGCCCTTATAAAGGATGCATCCCATAAAAAACAGCCCCTTCTACTGGATACAGAAGGGGCTGCCGGCGCTCCAGGAAGCTATATGCCAAACACATACAAATACCGATGATTTGGATCGACATCCGTTTGGGTTATCACCACTCCGCGATGCTTCCATCCGTATGCCGCCAAACGGGGTTTCTCCAATTGTGTCCGATATCGGCCATTTTTCGCACATGATCTTCGTTGATTTCAATTCCTAAGCCAGGACCCTCCGGTATTTTCACGTAACCGTTCTCATACTCGAACACAAGATTATCCACAATGTAATCGAGTAAATCGCTCCCCTGATTATAATGAATGCCAAGGCTCTGTTCTTGAATAAATGCATTGTGGCAAGTGGCATCGACTTGAAGGCAAGAGGCTAATGCAATCGGTCCAAGTGGACAATGCGGAGCTGCCGCCACATCAAACGCTTCAGCCATGGAGATGATTTTTTTGCATTCTGTAATACCGCCTGCATGGGATAGATCCGGCTGAATAATATCAACATATCCATCCATCAATATACGTTTAAACTCCCATTTGGAGAACATTCGTTCACCTGTTGCAATAGGGATGGCTACATGATTTGCAATGTCGCGCAGCGCTTCATTATTTTCGGGCAAAACAGGTTCTTCAATAAACATCGGGCGAAAAGGCTCCAGCTCTTTGGCTAAGATTTTGGCCATTGGCTTATGCACGCGACCGTGAAAATCAATGCCGATTCCAACATACGGACCCACCGCTTCCCTGACAGCTGCAATGCGCTCAATGACCTGGTCTATTTTCTCATAGGAATCGACATATTGAAGTTCTTCCGTACCGTTCATTTTTACGGCTGTAAATCCTCGGGAGACCACTTCTTTTGCCGAATTGCCGACATCTGAAGGACGATCTCCTCCAATCCATGAATAGACCTTGATGGACTCCCTTGCTTTTCCCCCAAGCAATTGATGAACGGGCGCGTTATAATATTTCCCTTTGATGTCCCATAAGGCTTGATCAATGCCCGAAATCGCACTCATCAAGATGGGGCCGCCCCGATAAAAGCCTGATCGATACATGAGATTCCAATGGTCCTCTATTCTTAATGGGTCTTTCCCTATTAAATTCTCCATTAACTCTTCGACTGCGGTTCCTACCGTTCTCGCTTTTCCTTCAATGACAGGTTCGCCCCAGCCGACAATCCCTTCATCCGTCTCCATCTTTAAAAACAACCAGCGGGGCGGTACTAGGAATAATTCGTAACCCGTAATTTTCATTATGAATACGCTCCTTAATCCTCGTTAGATTTTACGGCTGAAGCAAATTGTCTCGCTTTTTCTGATAATTGCACGAAATACTCATCTGTTATCTCCAGCTGCGTATTCACGAGTGCGCTTCCAATGCCACAACCAATAGCGCCCGCTTTCATAAATTCCTGAATATTGTTTAAATCTATGCCGCCAGTTGGCAGCAACGGAATTTGCGGAAGCGGTCCGCGTATATCTTTAATGAAGCTTGGTCCCAACGTCGCAGGAAACACTTTGATAATATCTCCGCCATTTTCATAGGCTGATAGAATTTCAGTTGGAGTAAAGGCACCCGGGATGCTTACTGCTCCGTATCGTTTTGCCATTTTTATCGTTTCTATGTCAACCGTAGGAGACAGAATGAATTTGGCCCCTGCTAAGATAGCGGCTCGCGCAGTTTCCGAGTCCAGAACGGTACCCGCCCCCACCACCACTCGATCTCCAAGTTCAGCGGTTATCTCTTCAATGGCAGACAATGCGTTTGGTGAATTCATGGTGATTTCTAGCATGTTCACCCCGCCTTCGTGCAGCGCCTTTGCCATGTTCAAGACGTCTTTTGAATTGGCGCCGCGGATAATCGCTATTATTTTGTTATCTAGAATGCTGGACATGGTATTCATGAAGTTTATGCTCCCTCCTTACATTTAACGCGTGGCATCTTCTGTACCTACCCGGCCTACAGGACCCGCTGCATGTCCACTTAAAAAAGCCGGATTCATTCCTGTTATATAAACGTATTTCGTATTCGCGATAAAAGAACTGATAATAGAATGATAAAATTTGCAAGAAAAGAAGGCAGCCGATCGCCCTGACCAGCTGTCTTCTCTAGTTAATTATGTTGCAAGAACAAGCACACAATATTAGGCTTATTCCTTACGTATGAATCACTTCACGTAAAATGTGGCGTCCTTCTGATCCAATTCAGTCGTGATCGGCGAGATCTCCAACATGCCGTCCCGGTGCCTGATAAATGTTCCGGATATGTTATAAGACTCGAAGGAGGCTGCCCATGGACTTGAAAAGCCGGTACGCAACTTCCATGTCGCATCCTGTTTAAACAGAGAGGACTCATTATTGGACTCCAGCCAAATCTTGCCGTCGCGATGTCTGAGATATTGACCTGGAAAGGACACCGATTCGATGGAGACGGCGGATGGATCGGCCAGTCCAGGAACCATTCTCCATTGCGATTCACCGCTGTACTGCCCCCCGTCAATCTTACCTCGGCCGTCATGATAACGAACAAAACTGTTTGCGATGTTAAAGCTCTCGAACTGATTGACCGGAATTTCCGCATCCACCCGCACCGCTTTCCAATTCTGCGTATCCAAACCATTGGCCGTCCATTGAATGACCTTGGTACCGGCCGGAGCGCCGGCACCCGCATTGTCCAGCATCAATCCGCTGCGCTCGTTCATGCTGGTGTAGTATCCGTTGCCCTTGTGCGTAAATTTCCACCTCTGAGTATCCAATTCATTATTCGTCCACATGATCACGTTTGTACCCGGTGTCGTGGCTCCGTTGGGATTATCCAGGATCAGGCTGTTGTTTACATTCATTGCCCGGAAGAAGCCGCCGTTTCTGTAATCCAACCGCCACCACTGGGTATCTGCCCCGAGATCGTTCCACTGGATGACGTTTGTCCCGGCCGGCGAACCGCCGCCGGCATTATCCAGAAGAAGCTGGTTATTCTGATTGACCAGCTTATAGGTCCCCCCGGAAACAAGGGAGAATTCCTTGTCCACCTGGGCTACATTGGCGCGGATTTCATTCCGGCTCCCTACTTTTACGGTATTGACCTCCAGGAGCAATGACGGGCCTAGCGGCAGCAGCGTTCCGCTCCAGGCAGCCGGTGTGCTCTGATTAGTCCCTTTTACGGTCAGCGGGGCGTCCATTTGCGTCCAGGTCGCTCCGTAATCGGCGCTCGTAAACATTTTGTTAGCGGAAGAAACCACATCCGTCATGCCCCGAACGTAAAAGCGGCCATTCGCGGTTCCGTCATCGATGTAAGCAACCTCCGGTGTCTGGGATGCGCGATATATTCCTGTTCCTACAACCTCCCCCAGATCCGTCGGGCTTCCCCAATGGATGCCATCAGGTGAGGTTTTGAACCGGACCGCAAAGTTAGGGGCTGCCCCCAGCATCTCAAAAAACATGAAATAGCTTCCGTTCTTCGCTTGTATGACCCTCGGCATCCCCGGACGCCAATTCCAATCTGCCTGATTGCCCACAATGATGCTGTAATTTCCCCAGGTCAGTCCACCGTCACTGGAAATCTCCTGCGCGATTGCCTGGTTATACCCCGGTTTCCGCTCATCCGAGTAATAGCAAATCAACCGGCCATCGGCCGTGATCGCAAACTCCGGCTCCCATGTACGCTTTGTCCCCTCGGTTCCCCTTGCAGCCAGGTTGCTGTGAAACTGCCAAGTGGCGCCGTTGTCCGTGCTTCTCCAGATATGAATCGTATACGGTGCGGAGTTGTCCCAATCCGTGGATGCAAACAATAAGGTTCCTGCCGGATAATCCCCAACCTGCTGAGGCAGTACATACAGCGTTGTCATGCCTTGCTGATTCCGGTTCAGTCCGTAATCATTCGGATCAATTTCACTGAATAAGGACCAGGTTGCCCCGTTGTCCGTGCTCTTGTAAAAGGGAAAGGGCTGCATGCCGCTCCATCCTGCGTTGCCGGGAAACCGCGGGGTGAAGGTCGTCAGAATATCTCCATTATCAAGCTTGACCGCCCTTACATAATAAGGCTCCGGTTCAGCCGGATTACTATATACAACCGTTCCGATAGCAGCCGCCTGCGTCGTTGGCGCGGCTAAGGTTGACATGAACAGCATAACGATGACTGCAAGCAGCCCAGAACGTTTCAGCCTAGTATTCATCTCAAATCCCTCCATAATAGATAATGGATCATTTCATATGCAAATCTGTTTAAAGGCGTTCATTGATCACTCCCCCGATGGTACGGGCTGATGATGCGCATCGCTCCAAGGAACCCCGAAATCAGGCGTCCCATCAAGTTTCCAGCCGAATTTCTGTATGCGCGTCGAGCGGATGCTCGCATCGGCGTCGGCTGAAGGAAGCGCATGGAAGACGATCCAGTCCTCTTGATCATCCGGAGACCTCGTAAAGCTGTTGTGGCCGGTCGCATAGACTCCGTTCTCTATACTTTTGCGAAAAACAGGCTCCATCGACTTTTGCCATGAAGCCGGATCCATCGGATCGGCATCTTCATCCATCGTCAACATACCCAGGGCATAATCCTCGGACCAGGTCGTGCTGGCGGAATAAACCAGAAAAATGCGGCCGTTCCTATGCAGCGTGACGGGACCTTCATTAATGGCCATTCCGCCTTGTTTTTCCCACGTAAGCGTCGGAGCCGTTAGCAAGCTGTGTTCCCCGGTCAATGTCCAAGGATTAACCATTTGCGCAATATAAATAGCAGATCCGTATTCGGGAAAATGTCCGTATCCGGCGTATAGAAAATAAAGCCGGTCCCGAACCGTCATCACGGTGCCGTCCAAGCCCGGAACGGGAGTCTTCATCGCCCCTTTCCAAACCCATTCGCCTTCGAGCGGATCGCTATGTTCGTTCTCCAGCACGCATAACCCCCGCGATTCGTCTCCTCCGCCGTCGTTAGCCGTATAGTAGATGTACCATTTGTCATTCAGATAGTGTATTTCCGGTGCCCACAAGTTATAGCTGTAGGGGCCTCCCGGTTCCGGAGACCATAGGGTCTTCCTTCGGCCCTCTGCAAGTCCGGTCAAGCTGGAGGATCGGGTAAGTTCCAGGCGACCCGGCTGCGTGGACATAAAGTAATAATAGCCATCCGTGTGCTTCAGCACCCAAGGATCGGCTGCGTTTGCTACGATTGGATTGCTAAACGTCGTTGTGCGATTTGACATGCTCTCTCTCCTTTTATTCCTTCATTCCGGTCAAGGTAAAGCCTTCAGCCAAGTCCACCCCCTTCGGTTTATTTCTTGCTTCCATTAATTATCAGGGACGAATTCTGGGCAAACAATTATGAAAACGCTTTAGTATATATGCAAAATAAAGCAATACCGAATCGTTTTCGACGGTCGAAAAAGAGGACCGCCCTGACGGACGGTCCTCATAGACGATTCGATTCATGGATTCTGCTTACGCCATTCAAGCGGTGTGGCTCCATTCGATTTAGTAAAGAACTCATAAAACCGACTGGAAGAGGTAAAGCCCACCTCGGCGGAGATCGATTCGATCGCCTTATCGGTTTGTCGCAACAGCCGTTTAGCCTCCATCAAACGAAGGTTGATGATATACTGCTTTGGCGAGACGCCGAAGGATTCCGAGAACTTCCTGCGAAGATTGCTTTCGGAAATAAAATGGCGAGCTGCGAGCTCGTTAACCGTAATCTGTGTATAATAGCTGCTATGAATTTCTTTTAATACCGCTTCCAATACGACCTCATCGGTACCTGCCGCCCTTATCGACGTTTCCCTGTTACGCTGGAATATCAGCAAGGTTGTCTCAAAGGCAATCCGCATCATGTTGTAGGCATCGATGTCTTGCCTCTTGGAATTCCATTCTTTCTCCAGCTGAAAAAAACTGATTTCCGCCCACCGCATATCATCTTCGTGAAGATGGGCGCTCCGGATCCGATGTGGTTTGGACTCTATGTCATGAAAGAGGTATTGGCAATGGACCGGAAGCCTATCGTGGAAGAAATGAACGGATATCCCCTGCCAAGGCCTCGTACAAACGAAGCCGTGATGAAGCCGGGCAGGTATCAGGATAAGATCGCCGGCAGCTACCTTGATATTCTGTTCAGAAGAGCTGTAGTACCCTTCCCCATCCAATACCAGCGTCAGCTCATCGTATTCATGGGCATGTGACTGGAAGAGGCCCTCTCCCTGCTCGGCCTGAAAGGTGTGAGGCTTAAAGCGCTCCATACTGATCACAAAGCTCTTTTCACTGTTTTCCATGTTCCATCCTCTTTCTATGAGGCTTCTAATACGCAGTCCTTCTCTATTCATTCTATGGAGTCCTCCGAGCCTGGTCAATAAATATCGAGGTCCCCTCGTTGTTCTAATGCTTATTCATGGATAAATAATTGAACGAGATCCAGCGTAACGGTTACCCCATGCGGCTAATCGAAGGGCGGCGGTATACTAAAAACCCTTGATGAATCATCAAGGGTTTTCTTCTTGCGGAGCCGCGAACGAAATCGCTTCGCTATGAAATTCTCGAAGACGAATCAGCAGGGAATCTTAGCGCTGCAAAATGCCTCCAGCTCCTGACGAATGGCTTGGGGCGTGTCCAGACGAAGAATGCGTTCCGCCAGATCGCGGCATTCCGCTCGATCCAATCCTTCGAGCCTTTCCTTAATCGAGCTGAGCCTGCCAGCCTCCATGCTCCATTCGTCAAGGCCCAGACCGAGCAAGAGCGGTGCGGCCAACGGGTCGCCCGCCATGCTGCCGCACATGCCGGTCCATTTACCGGCCTTATGGGAAGCATCGATCACCGTCCGGATGAGCTGAAGCACGGCGGGATGGAAATAATCGTACAGGTGCGCTACGTGTTCGTTCATGCGATCCGCGGCAACCGTGTACTGAACGAGATCATTCGTACCGATGCTGAAGAAATCGACTTCGTCCGCGAAAAGTCCTGCCAACACGGCCGTGGAGGGAATCTCGACCATAATGCCGACTTCCATCTTCTCGTCGAACGGTACGCCCTCCTCCCTCAATTCACCCTGCACTTCCGCCAGGATGGATCTCGCCTGTCTCCATTCTTGCAAACCGGAGATCATCGGGAACATGACCTTCACCGCACCGAAGGCGCTGGCCCGCAGCACCGCCCGCAGCTGCGTGCGAAGCAGCTCCTGGCGGACAAGCCCTACCCGTATTGCACGGTAGCCCAGGAAGGGATTCGTTTCCTTTGGCAGCTGCAGGTACGGAAGCTCCTTATCTCCGCCGATGTCCATCGTGCGGATGATCACGGGGCGGCCCTCCATCAGCCGGGCCGCTTCCTGGTACGCACGGAACTGCTCCGCCTCGCCCGGCATGGCCGTGGCGTTCATGAACAGGAACTCCGTGCGGAACAGCCCCACGCCGTCCGCGCCCTGCCGGACGGCGGCCTCGGCTTCCGCGGCGCTGCCGATGTTCGCCGCGAGCTCTACGCGCGTACCGTCGGCGGTCACCGCCGGACGCGCAGTGTATTCCTCGAGCGACTGCCTGCGCTCGAGGTCCTGCTGCATGCGGAGCCGATGCTGCTCCGCCTCCGCCGCTTCCGGCCGGGCGATGCACAGCCCGGCTGATCCGTCGAGGACGAGCAGATCGCCGTCCTCGATGCCGTCAATCCCGTCTCCCGCGCCGACGACAGCGGCAATGCCGAGCGACCGCGCGAGTATCGCAGTATGCGAGGTTGCTCCCCCGGTACGGGTGATAAAGCCGACCACCAAGGCAGGGTCCAGCTGCACCGTATCCGAAGGCGTCAAATCGTCGGCAACGAGAATCACCGGCTCGGTGATTCCGGCAAGTCCCTGCGATTGTCCAGGCGACAGACAGGCGAGAAGACGGCCGCCGATATCGCGGATGTCGGTTGCGCGCTCCTTCATATAATCATTGCTCATGCCTTCAAACATGGAGGCGACTTGGTTGACAACCTCGGCAACGGCCCTCGGGGCCGTCTCCAATTTCTCCCGGATCCGCGCCTCCATTTTCGGGTAGAAAGCCGGATCGTCCAGCAGCTTTCGGTGTCCCGCAAGAATGCCGGCTTGCTCTTCGCCTACCGCTTCCTTCGCTTTCTCAATCAGCTTCTCCATTTGCTCGGCGCAGCCCGCTTTGGCTTCGCGAAGCTTATGAAGCTCGTCTTGGACCGCAGCCGAGGTATCGGGAATATAATTCCCTTCGGGGCTGCTTTCGCCGCTGGCCCCCACCGAAGATTTGTAGATATAGGCCTTTGCAATCCGGATACCCTCCGATACGCCGATTCCTTGAATATCCAGCCTATTCATCAGGCTTCACCAAACTTGCTTTCGACGAGCTGTATCAGGGCTTCGACGACTTCTTGTTCACCGTCTCCGTTTGCTTCGATGGTCACGACGGCTCCTTGTTCAATGCCAAGCGTCATCAGCTCCAGCATGCTCTTGCCATCCGCCGATCGACCTTCGTTTGTCTTCAGACGAACCTCTCCTCCAAATTGTCCTGCTTTTTCCGAGAATAGCTGAGCCGGACGTACATGAAAGCCCTGCTCATTCTGTATGGTTACCGTTTGTGTGAACATGTCTTTCCTCCTCATCCTGTAACCGCCAGCCCGGGGCTGTGACTTACTGAAACGTAAAGTTGCGGTTTCTCTGTTGTTTCCTGCCGTTCATCCGCTCGACCCTTGTCAGGCCAGCAAGGTTATCCGGCCTTTATACGCCTCGACCAGCGCTTGGTTATGCTCATCGGAGCCGTCGATATTTCCGCTAAGAAATACAGGGGGGTTAAAGCCTTGTTCAATCATAATCTCAATGGATTCGGCGAACAGGGCGTTCAAAATCAAGGCTCCGATCACTGTCGAGCTCGGGGTAAAGGGGACCTGAAGGCCGGGATGGCTCAATACCGCATCGCCCTTGACCGAGAAATTGTCGATCACCAGATCCACGGCATCCGCCAGATGCTTGCCGCTGCTGTGCCGGGACGGCATGCTTTTGGAATATTCCAGTGAGGTAATGCCTACGGTGAAGGCCCCCTTCTCCTTCGCCATCAAAGCGACATCCACGGGAACCGGATTGCGGCCCGAGGTGGACAGGACGAATACGACCTCTCCCTTGCGGATGTCCTGCTTGCTCATGAATTCGACGGCAAGATCGTTTTGTCTTTCCAGCTCGGACGAACGTACCGCGCCTTCATGCAGCATCAGCTTCTCTATGAGAATCGGACGGATCGGTACGAGTCCGCCTGCCCGGTAGAAGACTTCCTCGGTCAATATATGCGAATGCCCGCAGCCGAACAGATGAATAATGCCGCCCTGCTGAATACAGGCCGCCACCTTTTCCGCCGCTTCACGGATCGACTTGGCCTGCTCCGCTCGTACTTTGTCAAACAACCCGCCAATCACATCAAAATAGGTGTCCATCATCATCGCTTTCACCTCATGGTTCCTGTATTTGTATAGATTTCTGTTTTTCTTCCGCGAGTGAACGGGTTCATATCGCTTTTTTCGCCCGGAGTACCATGTCGGCCATGACTTCCAGGCTTCGCTCGATAATCCGCTCTCCCTTCTCCCTCGTTGCCAACGTTGCATCCCCAAGCACCGCGGAAGCCGTCATTTCCTCCCAGGGTGTAGGCGTGAAGTCCGCTTCAATCGGGATCTGCGGAGCGCCGTCGATCGCCTTGCTCATGTCCACGTATTCGCCCGCGAGATAAAGCATGTAGGACGTCTCGATTTCATCGGCATGCATGTAGCTGCCATGAGCGGCCGAAGCCTCGCGTACTTCCGCCGTGATTTCCTTCGTGCCTGGATAAAAGAAGTAGAACACTTTCAATTCGGGTACCCGTTCGTATAAAATTCTCGCCGCTTCCTTCAGCGCTACCGCATTGCCGAGATGGCCGTTGACCATGATGAATAGGCGGAATCCCTGATGATATATACTCTCGCCGATATCGGCAAGCAGCCGGATGAGCGCTTCGTTCGACACGTTGATGCTTCCCGGAAAATTGCGCAGACTCCACACTTGACCATAAGGAAGGGTCGGCAGAACGAAGCTGTCCGTCCGTTCCGCCAATTTGTCCGCGAGCCTGGACGCAAGCAGGTTATCCGTGCCCAGCGGCAGATGGGGACCATGCGCTTCAACGGCCCCGATTGGAAGTATGGCCGCGCCGAGTTTGCGGATTTTCTCCTCCACCTCAACCGAATTCTCGAGTTCGAATTTCATGACGCTAAGCACCCCTTACTTTTTGAATGAGAAGCAGTTGGCCGGATTGCTCACGAAAAATTTCTCCACCAGCTTCCGGCCGTCAAAGCCGCTGCGATTCGCCTCATCTACAAAGCGCGGCACCCATTTGGAAATAATATACTCCAGCCCGAGACCGTAATCGTAATGCTTGTAGTAGGTTTTACGGGCGGTATCTCCGCTGATGAGAATCTGATCCTCATAGCCTTTACGGACAAGCTCCAGAATTAGCGAGATGCGGGTGCTTTCCGGCGCATACTTGATTTTGCCGATACCGTCAAAGCTCATGTAGGCTCCGGTTGCGGCGATTTGCTCATGGTAATACGGGTCGGGGTTCCGGTCCATATGCCCTAAACTCAAGTAGGATAGATCCACGCCTTCGCTCTTTAGGAGTTCGATTTGCTCCAGCGCCATGGTGCCGACTTCCGTATGGGAGTGGATGGGGGCTTTTGTTTCGTGATGAGCGCGGGCTACAGCGCGCAGCGTCTTCTCCTCCAGCGGCGTGATGCGGTTATAGCCTGTCCCGAATTTAACCTGGCCTGCTTTGAATGGCGTGCCCTCCAGCCCTTCTTCCACCTCCCGGATGACGAAATCCGCCAGCTCGTTGATGCTTTTGGCCTCGATCCACTGCGCATAACTCTCATAATCGCCGATCAGCGGCTTCAGCTCCTCTTTGATTTTGGCATCCCACAGGAAGCTTTTATTGAAGCCCGCCGTTCCTACAATGCGAATGCCGGTTTCAAGCGCGATTTCCTGCACCGCTTGAACATCCCGTCCATAATCGACGGCTGTAGCATCCACGATGGAGCATCCGCCGTGTTGTTTGAAATCCAGAACGTCGCGCTTGGACTTCTCTTTATCATCCAGCAGCAAATCGTCCACTCCCCGTTCCTGCCAGTAGGCCGGACGGCATACGATATGTTCATGGGAATACGTAAAGCCCAATTCCTCTTTGCTGATATCTCCATGCAAGGTACGGATAAAGCCCATATCGTTTCTCCTCCACTCTCTATAAAATAAGAACCTGACCGATTCACAAAAGTGCATGTTCAAAAAAGCCGGCTTTTCTCAACGCCTTAGACCGCTTTCTGATCTATCTCGTGATCCAAAGCCGACTTTTTTGTTTAACCTCTAAAAGAACAGTTTCGCCAGGAAGTGCAGAATCGGTCCGATGATGAACATGTCGGAATCGGCTGCCCACATGGCCGTATCCGGCACCGTCGAGGCGATGAAGAAGCGGACCATCAGGAACTGACCCCAAGCGACTACGGTTGACGTGATGAAGCCGCCGATAACGGCACCGCGGACACCGCCTGTCGAGTTCCCGAACACCCCTGCCGTAGCGCCGTGGAAGAATAGAACAATCATCGTCGGCACGAAGATGTAAGAAACGGTGTTGCCCAGTACGAGCAGCCAGATAATCGCGCCACCGAAAGCTCCCAGGAAGCCAAGCACCACCGCATTCGGTGCGTAAGGGTATACGACTGGCGCATCCAGTGCCGGTTTGGCGCCTGGTACGAGTTTGGTAGCAATCCCGTTGAAGGCCGGCACCAGCTCGCCGACAAACATCCGGACCCCCATCAGAACGATGGCGATTCCGCCTGCGAACGTAAACGATTGGATAATGGAATAGATGATAAAGTTCTGGTCACCCGATTGTTTCATCAGTTCTGCCGCAGCCGGCGTGCCCTTCGTCGAGAGAATAATGGCCCCGATCAGGAATAACACGCCCATGCTGAGCGCCGTGATGACGTTGGAATCGCGAAGAAATTCGAAGCCCTTCGGTACTTTGATTTTCTCGGAATCGTTGTTTTTGTTGCCGAGCAATTTGCCGAACAAGGCAGCCAATAGCGCAACCGAAGCCGACGTGTGTCCAAGAGCAATGTTATCGTTGCCCGTGATTTTACGCAGGAACGGCTGAACCAGCGCCGGTTGGAACGTCCAGTACACCCCGAGAACCACGGCGATCATCAGTACCAGCTTCCAGATCGGAATTCCGCTGGACGCATGGACGATGACGCCCGCAAAAACGGTCGACGTCCAGAACATCATGTGCCCGGTCAGATAAATAAATTTAAACCGGGTGAAGCGTGCCAGCAGAACGTTGATCAGAAAGCCGATGAGCATGGCAAGCGTAACGGCGCTGCCGAATTTGGAATTGAATGCCTCCTGCCCCATAAAGGCACCGAGGGATCCGCTTTCCAATCCGAAGACTTCTTTCCACATCGGCTCGAATACGTTCAAGGCTTTTACGATAACGTCAGAGCCTGCGCCGATGATGAGGAAGCCGATGATCGCTTTAAAGGTGCCGCTTACGAGCTGACTCGTTGATTTCTTCTGCAGCAGCAGGCCGATCAGAACGATAAACCCGAGCAGAATGGCCGGCGTTCCAAAAATGTTGGTAGCGATCCAAAAAAGTACGTCCATAAGCCCTCTTCCTTTCTAATGGTTTACAGCACTTCTTCCAGCTTCTGTTTGATCTCGTCGTTGTCAAAATAGTTGTTGACGATAACGACCTTGGCTTCATGCCCTTGCAGGCTTTGTGCCAGCTCGTTGCTTGTAATGATATAATCGGCTGCGGTTCCCGATGCCGTCGAAACGTCCGTGTGCTCCACATCGGCGTTTACTCCCATGCCGTTCAGCACATTCTCCACATTCATTCTCAGAATCAAGCTGGTTCCTTGTCCTAAACCGCATACGCATAAAATTTTCATTGTTCGTTCCCCCTAATTAGTTGTTGGATTGACTCTACATCCGATGCCTGCTTGAATCGTTCCACGTTGTCCGGATTGCTGAGCAATGTCGTCAGCTTGCGCAGCATGGCGATGTGCTCCGAGCTTGAGGAGCCGCCAAGCGCGAATACAAGCTGGACCGGATCATTAGCGGCATGGCCAAAAACGACGGGTGTCTTCAATCGAAGCAACGAGACGGAGGCTTCCCTCACCCCGTCCTCCGCACGGGCATGCGGTAGGGCGATGTGCGGCGCAAGAACAAAGTACGGCCCTTTGTCACGATACGATTCCACCATGGCATCGGCATAACGTTCTTCCGCCGCTCCGGCATTCGCCAGCAGCGCCCCTGCCAAACGGATCGCTTCTTCCGCCGTCTCGGCCTCAACATCCAAGGCAATTAGTGACGGTTCCAAAAATTTCATTCTCATCTCTCCCAAATCCGGTATTCTGTTCGGTGCTAAGGACCGGTTTGTAATTGTTGAAGTATCTGTTCTTTTGTCCTGGCCTCTTTCAGTCGGATCAGGTTTTCCTTATCTCTCAGCAGGAGCGTCAGCTCCGACAGTGCTTTCAGGTGGGATTCGCCGTCAATCGCCGCCAGGACCAGAATGATCTGCACCTGATGGCGCGCTTCCTCCGAGAAGGCGACGGGCTGCTCCAGCCGGAGCAGACTGATCCCAAGCCGCCGGACTCCATCCTGCGGCTTGCCGTGCGCGATGGCGATGCCAGGTGCTACGACAATGTAAGGGCCGAGCGCTTCCACTTTGGAGATCATCGCATCAATGTAAGCTTCTTCGATGCGTCCATCCTTCAACAGCGGTTCGGAGGCTTCGCGTATGGCGCTCCGCCAATCTGCCGCTTCTCTTTTCATCCGAATCATTTGCCCGGTGAGCAGATCCGTCAGAGATGGCTTGCGGGCCTCGCTGAGCCAAGTTTTCCCTAAGGACATGTAGCGGTTAAGCTCCTCCGTAAGTCCGGCTTCATCCCTTACCGCCGCGTATTTATGGACGATGTCCAGCAGCGCTTGAACCGTGTTGGCCTGGGTTCTTGATTTGCGTCCGGAAACCATGTTGATCTGGTTCAGCAAATGCTCTTTATCCTTATCGCTCAGAATCGGATTCACCAGGAGAACGGGCACTTTGCTGTCCGGGAGCGGTACCGTCGAGAATATAAAATCGACATCTTCTTCGCGAAACGACTCATAATCGCGGAGCGACAATACGGCTGTGATGTCCACTGCCGAGAACAGGTTCTCCAGCTGCGATTTCAGCATCCGCGATGCGGAAATGCCGTTCACGCAGACGATGGCGGCCTGCCTCCTTACGGCCGGCTTCGTATTCTCTCTGCGCAGCCAACCGCCGAAATGCATCGCGAGGTATCCGATCTCGTGATCGTCAAGTTTACGTCCAACCAACTGCTCGAACGGTGCGGCGGAACGGCGGGTAAGCTCGAATACTTCCCCGTACTTGGAACGGATATTTTCGAGCAGCGGATTTTCCAGGCTGAGACCATACAAGATTCGGTAATAAGCCGGTTTCAAGTGGACCAGCAGATTCTCCTCCATGGCTTCCCGGTTCGGCAGAAATACGCAGGCATAACGTTGAAAATGGTCGGTCATCTCCGTCGTCACGTTCCGAAGCTGCTTCAGCACTTCTTCGGACCCCGTCATCTGTTCCATCCGATTGACTCTCGCCCCCAGCAGATGCATCGCGAAGTAGCAGACTTCATCATCCGGAACGGAAACGCCGAACATTTGCCCGAGACCTTCCGCAATGCGCGCGGCAGCTTCATACTCTGGCGTCCTTCGCAGAACGCTTCGTTCATCATCGTCGATCGAGACCCATTGCGCGGTTTGAATCCGTCTTACATACAACAGGAAGCGGGCGGTCAGATGAAATAGCATCTCATCCGTCAAATCTACGCCCAGCGTGATCTCGCTATCCGAGATCAGGCGATAGACCTGCTCCAAACCTCCTTCTTCCATAGGCGGAAACAGGAGTGGGGCAAGATCGGGAATTCCCGATTCCGGGTTCAAGTTGAATGCCTGTTCCCAGCCCGCATGACCGAAAATCTGCCCGAAGTAATGGCTCAGCGTCTTCCGCTTGTCACGCTCCTCCCCGTGCACGCCGTAGCCCCGCTTACGGTCGTAGGTTACCTTGAGTTTTACGGACTTCATCTCCGAGCGGACCATGTTCAAATCCTTGAGCACGGTTCCGCGGCTAACCTGCAGAAGTTCGGTCAGATGGTGAACGAAGAGCGGACTCTCCGCCGACAATAGGTAAAGCGACATCCAGGCCAGCCTTTCGCGCGGAGACAAATAGTACTGCTGTGCATGGGGCTTTTCACTCAACTTTGGAAGCCCCGCCCGGCTTTCTTCAGGCAAATAGTAGCCTGCTGTCCTGACATATTGGACCGATGGAAGTTGAATCGCTTTCAACCAATCGTTTATTTTTTCCATATCATAGTAAACGGTTCGTCTGGAGATGCCGAGCTTCTGCATCAGTTCTTCCAGCGATACATAATCGGCTGCCTCATCGAGCAGCGTCAATATCTTGGTACTGCGTTCATCCAGAATACGGCATCAACTCCTTTGCCGTTAGTTTCGTGCTTTTTGCAATTTGATTATACCTATAGGCCATTGTTGAAGGACAGTTCAATTCATGGAGCCCGATTTGTGCAAAAATGTACTCTAGTGAAAGGGGCAAAAAAAACAGGCCCCATGGCCTGTGTAAGATATGGTTCAACTTCGCGACTGCCCTGTTCACCGTGCCATGGCAAAAAAACGCATCCTTTCATTCGGCACGATTAGTTATCACGAACCGGTCATCGTGTGGTGTTTTGCGGATCGATCCCTAAGAATCTGTCTGATCCGCCGGCGTCATGATTGGCAAGGTGACGATGAAGGTCGCTCCTTGACCAGGCTCGCTTTCCACCCGGATATCGCCTTGATGAAGCGATACGATCAGTTTGACTATGGCAAGTCCCATGCCGCTGCCCTCAAATTTACGACTGCGGGAACGGTCGGTTTTGAAGAAACGCTCGAATATACGCTTCTGATCCTCAAGCGAAATACCTATGCCCGCGTCGGATATTCGAACGGTCACGTGGTTCATGTCTTGTTTGACGCTGACGTGAATCACGCCGCCATCCTTTGAGAATTTGATGCTGTTGCCAATGATGTTCGTCCATACCTGGTTTAATTGATCATGATCGGCCGTAACTTTAACGGCCTGCAAATCAAGCTCAAACTGAATGCTGCGGGCGGCCCATTGCGGCTGGAGCGCCACGATGACCCGTCGGATCTGTTCATCCAAGCTGAGCGTGCTGAGCCCCAGCTGCTGTGACTGGGATTCAAGCAAACTCAGCTTGAGCAGGCTGTCGCTCATTTTGGACATCCGCTTCGCTTCAGCGATGATAATGTCCAGATAACGTCTTCGCTCGTCATCCGAGAGATCTACCTGCTTCAGCGCTTGAGCGTACCCGGATATCGAGGTGAGCGGCGATTGCACCTCGTGCGACACGTTCGTTACGAATTCCCTGCGCATCTGCTCCAGCTGCTGCAGCTCGTGCATCATGTCTTCAAAGCTGCGAGCCAGCGTACCCAGCTCGCTTGTTTGCTTAATATTCAGCTTGACGCTAAAATCTCCTGCTGCAATGCGGCGGGTCGCTTTTGTCAGCTTTTTGATCGGCCTTACCAAGTAGATGGAGGCAATCAGGATCAATAAGCTCCCTGTAATCAACGAACTGGTAGCAAAGATCGATCCCCATTTGACGACAAAAGAGGCAGAAGGAGGGGCGAGCATTTCCAGGAACATCGCCTTCGTTCCCGTTTCCGTTTTCAACGGCAGCCCTAAAAGAACCGTAGCAATGCCTTTCTGCGTGTCTTGAACAACGCCTCCCTCGATTACCTCCTTTAGTTTATCCATCGTTACTTCAGCAGGTTTGTGTCCGTTAAGCTTGCCGTAAGCCTTGTACTGGCCCGTCGCTTCGTAGATGCGGATATAATAGGAATCGAGCTGCTTCATTTCACGAACGAACAAGTCGGCTTCACGTAACGGAAGTGTCTTGTAAATCCGGACGACATCTTGACCGAAGTTGCGTAAGTTGATTTGCGCGTTCTCGTTCAATTGTTCCTTGAACATCCAAGTAGACATAAAAAACGAAAGGACCGTGCCACCGATAACGGACACTAGAAACGTCAGGACTACTCGAATATATAAGGATCTGATCATTCATAGACCTCAAGCCGGTACCCCAGCCCGCGCACCGTTTCGATCCGGAAATCCGGCGTCGTTGCGAACCTTTCGCGAAGACGTTTAATATGTACATCCACCGTTCGGTCATCTCCCGCGTAATCGATTCCCCAAATCTGATCGATCAGCTGCTCACGTGTATAGACTTGTCCGGGTGTTCCAGCCAGCTTGTACAGCAATTCGAACTCTTTGAGCGGCAGCGTGAGCGTCTCCGGCCCGCTGCTCACCTTATAGGTCTGCCTGTCGAGAATGACGTTGCCGAACTGGATCGTCTGCGTGGAGCCGATCCGATATCGTTTCAGCAATGCCTTAACGCGGACCGTCAACTCCAACGGATCGAATGGTTTCGTTAAATAATCGTCCGTCCCCAGCTCGAAACCCTTTACTTTTTCCCACGTTTCGCCTCTCGCCGTCAGCATAAGCAGCGGCAAATCCGGATTGGCTCTTCGAAGCTCCTTGCATAACGTCCAGCCATCCATCATCGGCATCATAATATCAAGGACGACAAGATCGACGGGCGTCGAGCCATAGACGCTGAGCGCTTCCTTGCCGTCAGCCGCCTCGACCGTGGTGAATCCGTCATTGCGTAGAAATAAACAGACGAGCTCGCGAATGTTCGCATCGTCGTCAGCAACCAGTATAGTAGGCATCGGTTCCCTCTTTCCTTCATTTCCATCCCCTATTGTGTAATAACTATATATTATTATAAATACAAGGATTATGGGAAATGGTTCAAATGGCGCGGCAATTGTGCGTCTATTTTGCATTCTAGCCTAGGCTATTATAGGCCGCATATTTCGCACGGCCTCTGCCGGTACCTAAGTTTAATCAAGGAAGATGAACTGCCAGTGACATCCATATGAACGGAACATGAACGAACCAAAAAGAAATTCACATCGATTCGTTGCGATAGAACCCTTTGAGCGCTTCATATTCGGTTTGGGTAATAGGCAGGATGGAGCCGTGACGTTTTTTAAGGCTGTCGAAGTCGTATTCTCTCGGTTCAGGTTTCCTCCAGCATGCTCCCGTCGGATCGCCGATGTCGGTTGTCAGGATGGGCATATATCCACTGCCGGTTGCGTACTGGTCAACCAACAGCCCCCACTTTTCTTCGCCGTTAAATTTGAAAAACTCTGGACCCTCGACGTCCTTTCCCGTAAGCGCAAGTCCAAGCGACTCCAACGTCGAAATGACTTTCCATTCTCCCATCAGGCGGTCGCTCGACTCGATGGTAATCTGCCCGTCGCCGGAAGCCCGATAATACTTGCCGCTGGCCTTAATGATCGTCGTGTCGATAATCGCACGGTTTTCCTCTCGGGTAATATAAGGCTCGGCCGGCGTAAACGAGCGGAAATCCTGCGTTCTGCTGCAGTAAATATGGTGTCCGCGGCCATCGCCGTCATGAGCGTCCCGGCTGGAAGCCCAGAATACCAGATAATCCCCATTGTCCTCGTCAAAGATCGCTTCAGGCGCCCACGCGCAGCCCGCTTCCTCCGGAGCGGCTTCAACCAAGCGCGGCTCCGACCAGTTCACCAAATCAGGCGATTCCCAAATGACGAGTGACCGGCTGCCGGTAACCGTCGCCTGAGCATGCTCCCAGCCGCCGCGATGGTAAATGCTAAGGTCGGTGGCAAGCAAATAAAAGCAGCTGCCGTCCGCGCTTCGAAGCAAATAGGGATCGCGTGCCCCGCGCTCTCCGACGGTTGATCGCAAGACCGGCTGTTTCTGATTCAGATCCTGCCAATGCATGCCGTCCTTACTCAGGGCGAAATAGATTTGCTCGCCGTCCTCATGATCACCGATAAAATGAACGAACAAATAACCGTATAATGAATTCGTAAGCTCTCGATGGTTCATGAAAATAATCCTCCGTCTGATTTATATTGGCAATGCTCCCGATTAACGCTCCCGGCGAGTATGCCCTTTAACTTCCTTTATATCAGTCATTCAATCGATCCGTAAACCGCAAAAATTGATCGTTACAACGATTTCTGATTCATTATCTGAACAATTGCCGTGGTTTTAGAAAACGTTTAGCTCTAAGCCATGATAATTACGAATGGTCATCACCCGAAAAGTGAAAACGGGCAGCGCTTATACAGCACCCCCCCGTTTAACAAGCCTAAGCTTGCGATTCCTGTGCTTCCGTAACGGCTGCGAGAAACGCGAGAACGTGTCCCTCTCCCCCATACTTGTGCCCACTTTCGGTCGATGCCGAGATCTCCTATGATGCCATTAGGTCTGTTCAGAAATATGATCTCTGTACTCCCTTAAATATGGCATCTTATAACACCACATCCTCGAGAGCTTGGTAATCAAACCAATCAAAGTGTGCCGGTGAGACGGATCGAACGCCGTTGCCTGTGGCATACATGGCGATGAGCACGCCCGTAAACCCGCCGGCTACCTCCGTAGCCAACATGGCACATTCGCCTTCACCGAACCAACAAGGCTCCTGACCACCGCCGGCAAATCCGAACGCATACTTCTCTTTGTCGGCTTGAATGGTGAGCACAACCGAATCCGAAGACCAAGGGGCCTCGCTTTCGACTTTCCACAAGCTTCCGATCCTTCTGCGGAAGATCATCTTTCGGCGACCATCGATTCGGATCACAGCCAACTCGTAGTGGAACCGCTCGTTCATAAACACGGTTAATCCAGCTTCCTCGCCGTCCTGCTGCGGCGCGAAAGTCAAATGCACTGAAGCCTTCATGTTAAAATGCTGCTGCCTTCTTCCGAGGAAGGCAGCAGCACCGTCATTCAACGTTGCCGCTGAACCGTTCAATGTCAGGCAGCTCTCCTTCTCGGTCAGGGACCCATGGTCCGGATGCGGTGATCGAAGGAAATTCCAATATGGCGCGAGCTCCGAGTCTACAAAATCATCTCTTACAGGGGGGCTCGTCACGCGTTGTAATCGAAGGTTCCCTGATGGCATCGTCTCATGAACGACGCCGTTCTCTCCAATAACAGGCCATCCGTCCCCTGTCCAGGATACAGGGGCGAGAAACGTTTCTCTGCCGAGATGATGACGCTGAGGATAACCGACGGGCCGAATGCCGAGGAAGACCGCCCACCAGCTACCGTCGGGGGCTTGAACCAGATCCGCATGGCCTGTAGCTTGAATCGGCTTTAACAGACTCCGATGAGTCAGGATCGGATTGTGCGGACAGCTCTCAAACGGACCCTCCGGCCGCTTGCTTCTGGCCACGGTCACCATGTGTCCGTATTCGGTTCCTCCTTCGGAAATAAGCAGGTAATACCACGCTCCAACCCGATACAGGTGCGGGGCCTCCGGATATTGCCCGCCCGTTCCGTTCCATAATAAACGGACCTCGGAGAGCTTCTGTCCAGTTTCAATATCAATCCGGCTTTGATAGATCCCCTGGTTCCACGATGTTGTATAATAAACCGTTCCATCCTCGTCAAAAAACAAATCGGGGTCAATCCCGGGATGGTCAACGAATACCGGATCGGACCAAGCCCCGCTAGGATCCTCAGAGGTTACATAAAAATTCCCTCCTCCCGAAACATTGGTTGTGGTCATGTAGAACATGCCTTGATAAAAACGGATGGTTGGAGCATATATCCCTGTCGAGGTGCCTGCATTTCGAAGATCCAATTGCTCCTTCCGAGTCAAGCAATGGCCGATCTGTGTCCAATGCACAAGATCATTGCTGTGAAAAAGAGGAACTCCCGGATAATATCCAAAGGAACTCGTTACAAGATAATAATCGCCGCCGACCCTGCAGACACTGGGATCGGGATGAAAGCCGCTAATCACAGGATTTTGGTATGTCATTTCCACAATGGATTCTCCTTATTTGTTTCATTGAACTTTCTCCATGGTTTACTTCACTGCTCCGATCGTAATCCCTTTAACGAAGTACTTCTGAAAGAACGGATATGCGATCAGAATCGGCAATACCCCTATAGCAGCAATTGCCATACGTACGGTCGTGCTTGGCAATTCCATGATGGCTTGCCCTGCGCCCGTGCTGGCAAGGTTGCTGTTGCTCGTAAGAAACTGGATATCCGTCATCATTTTATTCAGAATCGTTTGGATGCCAAACAATCTCGTGTCCGTTAAATAGATCAGTCCGTTGAACCAGTCGTTCCAATATGCGATGGCTTGAAACAGCCCGATGGTTGCCATGATAGGAAGCGACAGCGGAAGAACGATCCGGTAAAATGTTTTAATTTCACTTGCCCCGTCGATGCTGGCCGCTTCGAGCAAGGCTGAAGGAATGGAAGTCATGAAGAAGGTCCGTACCAGAAGAACGTTAAAACCGTTCATGAGCAGCCCCGGTATGAGCAGCCCAAACAGCGTGTTCTTGATGTCGAAGAGCTGCGTATAGACCATATAAGTTGGAACCAGCCCGCCGTTGAACAACATCGTAAAGAATACGAAAAAAGTCCAAAAGTTCTTTAAAGGCATGTCGTGGCGGGACAACGGATAAGCCAGCATGGAACTGATCGCCAAACTGACTGCCGTACCGACGACGGTGATGAGAACCGTGATTCCATAGGCCCTTCCAAGCTCCCCGACATGCGTCCACAAATAATGGTAGGCATCCAAACTTAACTCCGTTGGAAAAAAGGAGTAGCCGTTCTGGATAATGCTTGCTTCGCTGCTCAGAGAAGATACGATCAGCAAAGCAAATGGGATCAAACATGCCGCCGCAAACAATCCTAGGATCACATGGGCGGACCACTGTAACAATTTGCTTTCATAAGCCATATTGTATTGCACCTCTATTCTCGGTCTAGAACAACGCGTTCTCCCTATTGAATTTACGCACGATATAGTTGGCACTCAGAACAAGTACGAACCCGACAAAGGATTGGTAGACGCCCGCTGCCGAAGCCATGCCGATATCCCCCATGATCATCAAACTTCGGTACACGTACGTATCGATCACGTTCGTTGTATCGTTGAGCATGCCTGAATTCATCGGCACCTGATAAAATAATCCAAAATCGGAATAGAACATCCGGCCGATGCTCAGAAGCGTAAGCATAACAATCACCGGCGTAATCAACGGAATCGTAATCGACTGAATTTGCCTCCATTTCGAGGCCCCGTCCAATCTTGCCGCCTCATAATACTCGGGATCGATGCTGATAATGGAAGCCAGGAAGATAATACAGGAGAAACCGACGCTTTTCCAAAGCTGGACCACCGTCAAGATCACCGGCCAATATTTCGGCTCGGTATACCACGAAATGCTCTCGATTCCGAATAGGGGAAGTATGGTCTTATTCATGAAACCCGTTTCTAAACTAAGAGCCGCATATACCAAGTAGCCGACCACAACAAAAGAAATAAGATGCGGCAGCACAATGACGCTCTGGTAGAAACGCGACAGCACCTTGACTCTGATCTCGTTCAGCAAGATGGCGACGGCAATGGAAAGCACGGTGCCAATCACAATGAAGGCGGCATTATATAAAATCGTATTCCGCGTGATGATAAAGGCGTCTGTCGTTTTGAATAAATATTCGAAGTTTTTAAAGCCGATCCAGTCGCTTTCAAAAATTCCAGCCGAGAAATTTATATTTTTAAAAGCAATAAACATGCCGAACATAGGAGCATAATTGTTGATGATGAGATAAGCGATTCCCGGGAGCATTAGGAGATATAGAGGCGTGTATTTCCTGAACCGTTTCAGCCCGCTCCGTCTGGTCATAGGTGCACAACCCTTCTTTAATAAATTACCGCATGAAAGTGACAATCCGATCGGCATCGACTGCCGATCGGATCGCACCGTCGCTTATTGTACTCCGTTTCCGCTAGCCCACTCGTCAAGCTGTTTTTGTTTTTCCTCGATAATTTTTTGAATACCGGCATTTTCAAGCTTATTGAGGAATTCAGGCAGTGCCTTCTCCACATCCAGGATTCCGCTCTCCAATGCTCTCCGGTATTGCTCAAGCACGCTATTGCAGGCGGCTACTTCATTCTTTACGGGTTCGGAATCGAATGAAAATCCGAGTGCTTTCGATTTCGCCGCCGACTTATTAAACTCGTCCATCTGCTCATAAATGCCAGGGTCGTCTCCCTCGAACACATAGGTAAGAAACTGATTCCCGTGCATCCAGCCATAATTTTTGTATCCAACGTTATCGCTTGTGACGCCGTCAGGATATCGGATCATATTGTCTTGTCCTTCGACTTTGACATAATGCTTGCCCTCGATGCCCCAAACCATTAAATTGACAATCTCTTTATCGGTATATAGCAGATTCATGAACTGCAGTGCTTTCTCAGGGTTTTCCGAATTGGAGGTGACACCGACGGCAACGTTCGTGACCGTATCCGTCTTGGCGACAGGCTGCAAGGTACGAACGGCGGTCATTTCCATACCGACGTTCCGGCTTTCCTGGACTTCAAATCCCGGCTTCATCGCGGACATCCATCCAGCAGCCTTTCCATTACTGACCAGCACGTTTGTAGACTCAGGGCTGGTCGCGGCATCTTTCATTAAATATCCCGCGAGATACCACTCCCGAAGCTTCTTCAGAATGTGCTCATATTCTTCTGAAGCGAACAAGTTAACGACTTTCAAATCGTCAAGACCGTTGTTCAGCAAGACCCCCAGATTATTGCCGAGCGGGTCATGTATGGCATAGGTGCTCATAATCGAACCATTCGACAAGTTGGCCGCTCCGGCCATGCCCGGTTCGTTCTCTTTAATGATCTTGAAAATGTTCTCGAAATCATCGAAAGTCTGAACTTGACCCAGATCGATGTTATGTTTATCCACCAAATCCTTTCGCATGACAAAACCATAATCCTGCGCTAAGTCCCTTATGCTTGGCACACCGTAACTTACGCCCCCCACTTTGGTTGCATTGTAATAGTCGGTGCCAAGGACGTCGATAATTCCCTGAGCATTTTTCTCCATGATATTTCCGATCGGATAAAGTACGCCCTTGGCCACTTGAGTACTGTAGTTTCCGAGCATCGCAATCATATCCAGCTTTTCTCCGCTCGACATCATCAAATTCACTTGATTGGCGAATGCGCTGTTGCTGATGGGTAGCAGCTTTACTGTCACATTGATTTTTTCTTTGGCAATCTTGTTGATTTCATCCTGAACGAGCTGGATGTCGGCCGGTACGCTGTCAAAGGTCGGGTATGCATAAACCACTTCATAAGGAGCATCGGATGCACCAGAGGAAGCCGCGCCGTCATCTTTTGAGCCTGCTGCGGAATTTCCTTTCGAATCATTCCCCCCGCAGGCCGATACCATGACCATCAAAGCCAGCAACAGACTAAACCATCCCCACTTTTTCTTCATATCCATCCCCCGTACTGTTTTTTATGGATTCGGATCATTCCGAGCCTGTTTTCATTGTACGGGCCACCATGTCCAACAACTACTCCGATTTCGACATGGAATTTGCATCAAATCGACTTTTCCTTGATCGAGCCGTTGGGAGCTTGTTTTCGGTAATCGGCAGGGCTCATGCCGAACTGCTTTTTGAATCTCCTAGAGAAGTGGGCGAAATTCGAATAGCCGGTTTGCGAAGCGATGGCGCCGATCGGCAAATTGGTTTTCAGGAGCAAATCTTTTGCCAGATCCAGACGCCTCCTCATGATGTATTCGGTGACGGATGCCCCGGCCTCTTTCTTGAACAAACGATCCAGATAATCGGGATTGAGATAGACATGGTTCGCCACCGTTTCTCGTGAAAGCTCTTCCGATTCGATCCGTTCCTGAATAAACTGCTCCACTTTATCGATGATGGAGTCCGTTCGCTGCAGCGTCCCCATCGATTCCATCGCTGTGTTGACGGTATGCCTAACCCAGAGGATCATGTCCGACACCGAACGGACGGCCCGTTGGTATAATCGTTCGGAGGCTTCGTTTTCGAAGAGGAGATGAGCCTCGATTCCCTTAAGCTTCAATACGTAAAATACCATCTGGAGAAAGTTGTGATGGAAGCGGTGAAGCGTTTCTGCCCCGGGCCCTTCGGTCCCGATCCAGCTTTTCAAAACAACCTCGGCCTCGATGACGACCTGAACACCTTGTCCCTCTTTCAGCATGATCGACCACGCATTCATGTCCGGGATCTTAATGGTGTCATGGATACGCTGTTTGCTTCCCCAAACGAAGACCTTATTCGTAAACGTCACATTGCCTTTGTCCCATCGCACCAACTGGCCGACCATTTCGCTCACTTCATGGCCGTACACCGCATTCCCAATATAGATCGACACGTCGCAATAAAACCATGCCGTGCACGATGCTATGAATTCCTCGCTGCGATTCCGCAGCGTCTCTTTATATGATTCCGCTTCCCGCTCAAAAGGAATCAGCGCGAGAAGAGTGCCTTCAGTTAATCCGAACAGCAGCCCGTTTCCGTGGACATGAAGTATTTCTTCGCCGCTGTTCAACAACGCGTATTCGATGATCTTCTCGTCGCGTGGAGAAAACGTTTTGTGATAGCGCTGCACGGAGATCAGGATCGGAAGAAGTCTCATACGCCGGTCGAAGGGAATATTTCGCTCTTCCGCCGCCCTTTGAATGTGTTCCGGATGCGAAGGGATCGTATGGTTGATGACGTCAAGCCATAACCGTTCCGCTAGCAGCGGTTGATGACGCGCCCAGAACTGGCCGATCCGGCTATATTGCTGCACCTCTTGATCTCTCATGATTTTTTCCACGACTTTGCCGATCACTTGCTGGAGCTCATCGCCTGGAATCGGTTTGAGCAAATAATCGAAGCTGCCCAGCTTGAGCGCTCGCTGCGCCAGTTTGAATTCGGCATGGCATGTCATAAACACGGTCTCCGTTTGCGGGTAGTTATTCCTGACCCATGCAAGCAGCTCCAGCCCGCTTTCTTGAGGCATCTCGATATCGCATAAAATAAGATCAACCCGTTCCTGTTCAAACACTTCCTTGGCTTGGCGGGCGTTATAAGCGGTAAAAACGGCTTCGATCCCTAAGCTCTGCCAATCCACATCCGACTTTAGCGAGTCGGTTAACAGCTTCTCATCATCAACGATCATCATGTTCAGCATCTTGGAATGCTCCTTTCTATACTGTGGTGCCCCCATCCGGTGAGAAGGGAAGTCTCAGTTCAACCATGGCTCCGTGCGGTTGAACGTTTCGCAGCTCCACCTTTGCCCGATTCCCGTAGAGAAGGCGCAGCCTTTGCTTCAAGTTCCAGAAGCCGATATGCTCTCCCTCCTCGTCGATGATCCGTTCATCGGCAGCGATTTTTTCAATCATTCCCTCTTTAAAACCGGGACCTGTATCTTGAATTTGAATGATGAGTCCTCGTTCCGGAGACTCATCCATTTCCACCCGGACTTGGACCCGAACCGGCTCATCGAGCGATATGGCGTGCTTCATCGCATTCTCCACGAGCGTCTGCATAACCAGTGGGGGAACAGGAGTCCGCAGAAGAAAATCCGGCACCTCAATTTCATGGATAATTTGACCCGGAAACCTCAGCTCCTGAATGTTCAGATAATTGCGAATATGCTGGATTTCATCCTTTAACGAAACGAACGTCAAATTGCTTTGAAACATGTAGCGAAAATAACGGACCATATAAAGCGACATGTCCTCAATCCGCCTCACATCGTTTCTGCGGGCCAACGTATGTATCATATTCAAGGCATTGATGTAAAAATGCGGTTTGATCTGCAATTGCAAATGCTGAAGCTCCGCTTTTTGCTTGTTCAGTTGCTCTTCATAAATGTTGATCCGGAGGCTTTTGATTTGTCCGACCATGCTATTGAACGTATCGTTCATGGCTCGAAACTCGATGGAGGTTGGATACTCCCGGATTTGCGTGTCGACATGGCCTTGCTCGATCCGATTCATCGCTCTGAGCAGTCGGTTTATGGGAACCAGCAGCCACTTTCGAAGCAAAATCAATCCGATGATCAGAATAACCACGGACCCGAAAGGCAATAGGGTAGAAATGGTTTTTAAGATGGGCAGGTGCTGCAATATCGTCTCTTCCGGAATAAAAGCATACAAGCTGAACTCGCCCAACCGCGAGTGTTCCCCGACCGTCAAATAACGGCTGGAGGTTCCCGTTAAATAATAGGACTGCGGATTGAGCTGCACCTCCACACCGCTATCGTCGATAAAGGTTTGGTTGACCATCGCTTTTCCTCGGTCATCGATTAGGAGGGCGGCTCCTTTATTCCCAACGCTTAGCAGCTCAAGCGGGGTTTGAAAGGAGCGAGCATTCAACCAAGCGCCTACTGTCGTACCGTTTTTCATCTTCAATAGACGGATAAGGTAGGTTTGGCCGTTGTAATTCTGGACGTACCATTTCTTACGATTTAATTCCAAAGGGGATGCACCGGCCTTGAAAGTCTCGTATACATGCGACCTAATATACTGCCGGTCCTCGTACGTCGAACGGCTCTGGAACGAATAATAATAGTTGTCGCTGGAAGGCTCGTACACGTACAGACCGTCCAGGACGCTATATCGTGAAATCGAGCTGGAGAGATTGGCAGCAATGCGTTGGGACGCGAAAAATCGTTCTTCCGGATTCACGGCATAATCCAATTCATTCAGATCCGTTCCAATCATTAATTCAATGAGATAATCATCTGCCTCTTTCAGTGTTGCATCAATTTGATCCCTGTAGAGCACCAGCAAATCCTTGTTGGAACTTGCTACCTGATTACGGACTACATCGATAGCGTATATGTTGGAATACAACAGAAATCCGATCAATGGCATGACGACCAGCAGTAGTCCTCCAATCATCCTGACCCGGATCGACTGCCACGTTAATTGCCTAAGGCCTCGGTACCTTGGCTTGATATTCATCGTCAGGCCTCCCCTATAGAAGTAAGCGGTTTCGCAAAAAAAGAATATTTCCGTTATCATAGCTCAGGAATGATTATAGTATAAAGGTTAAACTTGGATTCGTCTTTATAGGTGATGCAGGCGTTCGCTGACTTAAAGCCAGTATAGATACCTCTGGAAATAAAAAGGATGACTCCTGTTTACTACAGGAATCATCCCAAAAGTGACGTTTTTGCTGCCCCCGGCCAGTTTATACGATCTAATCGCTGCCGCTATGCTTGAGATTCGACAACTTCAATGACGGCTGCCAGGAACGCAAGTGCCAGTCCTTGCCCCCATCCTTGCGCCCACTTTCGGTCGATGCCGAGATATCCTTCGATATCGTTCATGACAGCCGTACCTCCGGATACGTTCAGAACCCTTCCGTTATCCGCAATATTGGCAAGAACGCCATCCAAGGCTTTTCGCACATATTTCGCATGCAGCGGATTGCCCTGCATGACCATCGCCGCGGCGATCCCCGCTGTCGCGGATACTTCGCCGTAGGCCTCCGGGTAATCGAGTACGGTCCCCCACAAGCCGTCGTCATGCTGCAGCCGTTTGATCGCCGCCAGCTGGTCGCGCAATGAGCTCCATATATGCATCATGGGAGGATAGAGATAGCCTTCAGGCAGCCCTCGCGCCGCACGCGACATCGTATAGGCCGCCCATGCGTTGGCGCGCGCCCAATGGATGCCGGACATATGGTCTTTTGTGACATGGTTGTAGCCGTGGTACCACAGAGCGGAATCCTCATCCTGCAGGTAATGAATATGCCTTTCGAATTGATGGAGCGCGTCGTCAATGAGTGCCTTCTTCTCAAGCAGCACGCCGACCCGAAGCTCCAAGTATGCCGCCATGAACAGGGTATCCGCCCAGCACTGCTCGGGAAAGTCATTGTTAGCCGACACCGTATGCTGAAGGACCCGGTCTCCGAACCGCAGAGCGTGATGTTCCAAATAATCGATCTTGCTTGAAATAATGTCCAGATATTTTTGATCCTTCGTCTGTTCGTACAGGGTGAGCAGCATATGCCCCATTGCACAGGTGTTCACGGTCCATCCCTCTGGAAGGCCCGCTTCCAGGTATTCCTCCACCCAATCGATCATCCGTTTCAGGTAAGCATGCTCACCCGTCACATCGAGCAGCCGGCTGACGCCATAGAATGCAACGCCGCCCGGCCAGTCCCATGTCAAATCCATGCCGAACGTATAGTCTGCAACGCGCTCCGCGGTTTGCTTTAGATCTTCCGAAGTGAGTTCCAATTTCAGTTTCATATTATCCCTCCTTCTCAGCAAGAGCTCCCGCTTGCGGCAGGAGCTCCGAAGTTCTCCATTGCATTAACCCGATTACCGGAATTGGCCTGCGTCGATCGCTTTTTGCTTCTCGTCCAAGATCTCTTGATAGCCTGCATCGAGGAATTTCTGCTTGGCTGCTTCGTACTTCGCATCAAACTGGTCTTCCGGCGCAAGGACAATGTCCAGATACAACTCCTGGAAGAGGTTGTTTAAATCCGCCTTATACTCGTTTACTTTCTCAAGAACTACGGTGAACAGCGGATCCTGGATCTGATACGGTTTTATTTCTTGCCGATATTTTATCATGTCTTCGACAATTTGCTCGTAACCGGCAGGCGTCCAGTTGTTTTTGTTTGCCTTAAGCGTGAGCTCGGGTGTTTCAAATGTAGGCGCTTCCGTTATAAGTGCCCAATAGTCCTTGTTATTGTTCTGGGAGAGTACGGATTCGCCCTTGAAATCCGGGTCTTTTACCGGCAGGCCATCGGAATCAAGCGTATAGTTTTCCCCTTCTACTCCGTTCTGCAGGAACATCAGGTTCTCCGGTTGGCTCATCCACTCGAGGTACATCCATACGGCTGCGCGCTCCTCCGCCGTTGATGCATGGTTGATGCCCATGATCAAGCCGAACGTCCAGTCGGCGCGGCCTTGCGGCACATTGCCCTCCGGCACGCCAGTCCCTGGTGGAATTACGGCAAATTCAGCTCCCGGATTGTTCTTCAGTGTTGCTTCAAACACGTCGGTGTTATTCGTAATGTACAGTCCGTACGTGCCTGTATTGCCTGCAACAAACTCGGCCTTAAGCTTATTATCATCGTCGCGAAGATAGAACTCTTTGTCAATAAGTCCATTATGATATTGATAACTTAAGTTACGCAACCATCCTTCGGTTGCCGCGGTCGTAAAGTCCGCAACAGATAGATCTGCATAAAGTGCGTGGACCTTCGGGTCGGTCGGCCAATCCCGGAAGCCATAGCTGTAGTTGAACACATTTCGTGTAAGACCGGCCCCGGCAACGCCGATTCCTGCTTCCTTCCATTTCATGAGCATTTCATTGTACTTCTCGAGCGAGGTCAAGTCCTCAACCTTCATCCCCACTTTCTCCACCCAGTCTTTACGAATGATATTGACAAAGTTGCCATAGTTATTTAAGTCCGGACGCTTACCGAAGAAAAATGTGTTTTTTCCATCGACGACGCCATATTGCTGAATCGTCTCGCTCATATTGCTCCAATAGGTTGGTGCATAGTGCTCAATCTCTTTCCAGTCCAGCTCCTGCATAACACCTTCTCCGTAGTAAGCAAGCGCCTGCGGCATGTCATAGTGAAAAATGATATCCGGCGCCTTGCCAGCTGCGAGCAGCTGCTGATAAGTCGTAACTTCGTTGGTGCGGGCGATCGGGGTGAACTTCACTTCGATGTTGTATTTGTCTCCGAATTCCTTTTGAATCCAGCGCGTGTAGTAGTTGTCGGTTACGTTCCAGCCTTCGAACGCCCGTTCATATACGGGAATTTCCATTGTGACTTTTTCCGAAAACCCTTGCGAGTAATCGGGATAACTGCCTGCGGCGTTTTGGTTTGGGCTGGTACCCTCATCGGATGGAGAAGACTCCTTCGAGCTATTGGTGCTGTTCCCCGTACAGCCTGCTATAAGAGCGGCAATGAATAGTAAAGTCATAAACATAGACATGATTTTCCGTTTGCCCATCGTATATCCCCCTTTTTAAATCTCATCCTATCGCTGCAAATGAACCTCAAGCACTATTCCTTGATAGCCCCAAGCATGACTCCTTGGACAAAATACTTCTGAATGAACGGATAGACGCAAATGATCGGCAACGTCGCAAATACAACGCATGCTGCTTTGAGCACTTCCGGATTGCTCAGCGAAACTTGCGTCATCTCAAGTTGAAAGCTCTCGCTTGCCTGAACAACCAGGTAATACAATTTCAACTGCAATGGCCGCAGATCGACATTATGCTTAATGTAGAATAGGGCATCCTGATAAGCGTTCCATCGACCGACCGCGTAAAAAAGGGACAATGTCGCCAGAATCGGCTTTGAGAGCGGCAGTACGATGCTGAACAGGATCCGGAAATGCCCCGCCCCATCCATCCGAGCCGACTCTTCCAGGCTGACCGGAATATTGCTGGAGATCGAAGTCCTCAATATCAGCAGGTTGAACGCGCTAAAGGACAACGGCAAGATGAGGGACCATATCGTATCGAGCATCCCCAGGCTGTTGATCAGCATATACTCGGGAATAATGCCGCCGCCAAAAAACATCGTAAACATAAAGATGAAGGTAAAAAATGAACGGCCCTTAAGCTGCTTTCGCGATAGCGGGTATGCTGCACAAATAGTGACGATCATACCGATCATGGTGAACAGCACCGTAATAACAACGCTTACATAAAGAGACTTCAGGATACTCTGATCAGCGAAAACTTTGCCATAGGCCTCCAGAGTGAAACCCGCTGGCCAGAGAAACACCTTGTTAGCAATGACGTACGCGTCTTCGCTTAAAGATTTTGCAACGACATGAACGAATGGAAGCAAACAAGCAAGTGAGGCAGCAATAAGAAAGAGACGGATCAGGATATCCCATATGTCCAGTTTCCTGCTGCGGCGAACGGCATAGCTGCTAACGGATGTTTTCATCGCTTCCCTCCTTTCTAAATGACACCGTCTTCGCCCAGTTTCTTGGCAACCCGATCAGCAATTAATATAAGGACGAGCCCCACGACAGCCTGGAACAACCCGAGAGCGGTTGCTCGGCTGAAGTTCCCGCCTTCGATGCCCCAGCGATATACCAAAACGGGAATCGTTGTGGTATACTCCGTAGTTGCCTTATTCGCTAAGGCAAAAACACGCTCAAAGGAACCTGCCATCACGTGGCCCAAATTCAAAATCAGCAATGTCACGATCGTGACTCGGATCGAGGGCAGGGTTATGTTCCACATTTTCCGCCACCGGCCTGCACCATCCACGACCGCCGCTTCATACAACTCTGGGTTAATGCCGCTTATTGCGGCCAGATAGATGATCGTCCCCCACCCCATGCTCTGCCATACCCCAATGAAGACATAACTGATCAGCCAATTGACGTCTTCTTGAAGGAACGGGATGCGTGTCCCCCCCAGATGCGCGATCAAATTATTGATCATGCCGGTTCCTTCACCCAATAATTGATAAGCAATTGCGCCGATAATGACCCAGGACAGAAAGTGCGGCAAATAGAGCAGGGTCTGATTTACGCGCTTGAATAGAACATTCTTGACCTCATTAAGTAACAATGAGAGCACAATCGGCATTGTAAAGCTAAATAAGAGGTCCGACACATTCAGCAGAAGCGTGTTGCGAATTGCGCGGCTGAATTCGGATTTAGCGAATATGTCTTGAAACACTTCGAATCCGACCCATTCGCTGCCCCAGAATCCCTTGGCAATCTTAAAATCCTTAAATGCAAGCACGAGACCGCTCATGGGCGCATACTTAAAAACCAACACAAACGAGAGAGGAATGAGGAGCAGGAAGTAGAGCTGCCAATCCCGACGAAGATAATAAAGAATCCCCAGTTTCTTATCTGTTAAGGAGGTTGAAGCGGTTTCATTTTTGGATGCAATGACTAGACCTTTCAAAATCTCACCTCCTCCGTTCACGATCTCCCCGACTCGGTTTCCTAGTTCGGCGACCTCGAGGTTGGACTTATCATATCGCCCCGATCGTCCGCAGGTAAACGCCGAATATTGATACATTTTCGTCATGATTGATTCCATATTTAGCCGATTCGATATTCAAAAGAGTGCAAGAATCAGTATTGACTAATCGCATCAAATGTTGCGATATATAACGCTTCACTTATACCTGTGAAATCGGATTGGTTGAGCCTTCACGATGTTCTGGACCTCTGCATCTTATAGCTGCTCGGCGGCATCCCTTCAAATTTTCGAAACAAGCGATTGAAGCTTCGAACATTCATGCAGCCTACCTCGGAAGCAATCTGCCCGATTGACAGGTGACTGTTCAGAAGCAATTCTTTTGCCTTCTCAATTCGCAGCGAATTAAGATAATCCGATATACTTTTCCCCGTTTGTTCGTAGACAATCTTTCGCATATAGGAGTAACTGATTCCGATATCCTTAGCCATCTCTTCAAAAACGATTTCTTCACGATAGCGCTCGTTCAAATAATGAATGATTCGCTCGGCGTATTTGTTGGACGCGACTGGTGAACACGTAAGGTAGTGAACGATCTCGCTGTAAAATCCAATAACATATTCTTCAAGCTCATCAAGCGTATCAAAAGAAGCCAAGGCAGCGTAAATGTTGCCCCGTCTCGAGAATATCCGCGCTGTGCTGACATTATTCTCTCTCAGATGTTTAATGGTCACGCCGACCAATTGATGATAGATGAACAAGATGTTATCGTAGGACACGTATTCGGCAGAGCGAATTTCGTCGCGAATGATTCTCAGTTCTTCGATGATGCTGTCCAGATCGGCATTGCCAAGGAAGTTGAGTATTCGTCTTTCGCTTTTAGCGGGATAGAGATATTTTTTCTCCCGCGGTTCCTCCTCCTTCCAGTACGTTATACCGCCGCTGCCGGCGATCATCCGCTGTTTGATCGCCTCCAATGCCTCTGCAAGCAATCCCGAGACCATACCTATCGAATCTGCCGGACTACTTACCCCGATGGTTACGGAGTGCCCCAGCAATTCAGCCGCAGTGTCCCTGATCATATCCAAAGCGTTATGAATGCCTTTTCTATGGTTGCCATCTTCCTCCTGTCTGTAGTTGATCAGAATTACAAAGTGACCGTCACCATGATAGACGCAGCGCGCATAAACCTCTTTCGGGAACAAATGATCACATTTCGAGAGAAGCAGGTAGCGATGGTAGCTGCGAGTTTCCGGATTGTTCCGGCTGATATAATTTCGATAGCCATCGATAGAAACGACGGCAGCCAGAAAGTGCGAGGCCGGGAAGATTTCTTCGGCCTGAGGCGTCACTTCCCCCCGCAACAAACCATGAATCGCGTGGCTCTGGGCATCCTGCTCGCGGATGCTCAGCAGCTTATAAAGCCCTTCCTCCTCTTCTTGCATTCGTCTGAATGCCGCCTCCAGGAATACAAGCTCATTTTTATCCTGCACCCCCGGATTGACGCGTCCGCGAATCGTTCGGACCAATTCCCTGGCTGGCTTGGACAACCACGTTGCCATAAAAACGGTCAGTATGGATCCCGCAAAAATAATGACAATCGTAAGGAAAATGATCCCTCTCTGCATAGAATGCGGTTTATTCATTAGTTCGTCGACCGAGTATATACTCACGTTAGTCCAATCGAATTCTTTCGAGCGTGACCACGCGTACAGCAACCGCTCTCCGTCAAGTTCGCGGAACGTGTACCCTTCTGGCAATTCTTCCTCGATAATTTCGCGAATAAACGGCTCACCATAAGCGCTCTTGAGCAACAAACTCTTGTCATGATGTGAGATGATGGCCCCGCTTGGCTTCATGAGCAGATAGCCTTGCTTACCCGACTTGGTTGATTGCAAATACTGCTCGATTTGCTCCTCCTTCAAATTGATAACGATCGTTCCGCGAGTAGCGGTTGAAAGCCGGTTTAAAGGCAGCGCGAACGATAGAACGTTCACTCCCGAATCAAGCCTGCGCGGATACCATACGCCACGTATCCCTTTTTGCTCGATAAGCGCCTCGTTCAGCCAGTCGATGGACTCGTATTTGTCCAAACTCGTAATGCCTTTATCCGTCGAAATCACGTAATTCGCATCGTCGAGATAAAAGAAAGACGAATACGCCCCATCGACGCTTTGATTCAGATTCAACAATTCTTTGAGAACCGCCATCGCTTTGCTCACATTCATGTAATTCGTTTTGAGTTCGGCAAGGGACTTGAACGGTCGAATTCGATCGAAGATGTCGGTGCCGCCAAGCCGTACCGTATTCTGGGACAAATTGTTCAAGGCATTCTCGTTAAGCTCGCGATTGGCATTTAATTCTGCAAGCGAAGTTTCCGCGAAGGCATGCTCTGAATTCCGTAGAATTTGAGAGCTGCTATACCAGGTTAATATCGCCATCGGAATGGCCATGATGCAGAACAGGATCAATGCCAATTGCATCATCATCGGTATTCGCTTCATTGGAACCCTCCATCCCTTTATTTGGTTTGAATTAGAATCAGTTTGATTACGCTTTGTTGATTCTCTTAATGTCTTCCATATGTATGTTTTTTTAATATGCAATAATAGAAAAAGTCCTGCCATCGCCACATTCTGCCAACGTTGCTTATTACGAAATAAGCTGAGCCATAAGATGGCCTCAGCTTACATTCGTTGTCGTTGTAAACTTAAAAAATGATGCCTTAATCGTATTACTTTTTTACATCACCTCCTCCATTTCAGTAAGGGAATTTTTTGATTTTTTTTATAACCGATTAATTGGATAAGATTTGTTAAGCGCTTACATTATTGAAAACAAAAATACTACTTCATCATTGAAATAGTCCCTTGATCAGAGACAATATACATCTTTATATACCACTGGCCTGAGTCATCCCTTCTTGTATCCTCTTATGTTACGCCTAAATTACTCAACAAGTAAATCACCATTAATGATATTTTTTACCAAGATTTGATCTGTTACTATGGACGGAATCATTTTTTGCCATGATAATCAAATATGACATGACCGATTTCTAGTCCTCGAGGGGAAGGTCAATCCTAGTAAAGGATTCATTCCTGGTTAACAATATAGGATATAAGCCTTTAAGCGATAGTTTGTCTCCAAAACCAGAGTGGACAGTATAAAAAAGTCACTAAAAAAGCTAAAAACCCTTGAATATCAAGGGTTTTCTTATCATGGGATCATAAATCAGATCGGACAACAATTCGGCAGCATCCTCGTGACAATCCTGTTTTTTGAGCGATTTCAGAACACGCATTCCGTGGCGATCGACGGACGCTTAAGCAATTCCCATCCGGTTTTGGCGGATATAAAAGAGGCAAGCTCCCAGCCCATTCGGTAATGCGTCTGATAGCCGGGATGATATCGGCCGCCCCATCCTTCCACCTCGGGATGAATCAACCCCAGATCAACCACGAATACCTTCCCGTTTCCGCTTTGACTGAAATAGGACACAACCTTATTCACGCTGGCAAGATAGTTGTTATTCATGGTTCCGACACAGCAAAAGACATAGGGATCGTTATATTGTTCCAGAATAACCTGAATGAATTCAATATAAGCGGCAATGTACGCCTCATCATCGATTGGCGTCGAATAATCGTTCTGTCCCAAATTAATGACGACTCCATCAGGAGTATACCGGGAAAAGTCCCATGACGCGGTCCCTTTGCCGAGCGTCCCAGAAAAATGTTCCGGCAATCCTTGCTTGTTCCCTAGCGCATCCTGCCAAACGCCGATCCCGCAAATGGCCATCGTATGATATTCCGCATTCAACATTCTGGCGCTGATTCCGACAAAGGACATGTATCCGTCGTCAAGATGCGGAGCTTCAGCGAGCACATGCGGATGGCCGATCCCTGCCCCATCCGTGATGGAATCCCCGAAGTACTCAAGCCGGAGTGGTTTTGCCGTGGGCGGGGCAAGGAAGCTTCCGCCATCAGGCAGCGAAAAATGATGAAATGCTATACTTCCGGTCAGGATTCCCGTTCGCTTGTGGATCTCTAAAGTGTGTTCACCCTTTGGGAGTCCCTGTTCGATTATGTATTGATGAACCCCCTTCTTCAAATGGATCCAATTGCGAGCGACACCGTCCACCACAATTTCAACGTAATCCTGGCCATCGGAATCCTCAGCCGTCATCGAGACGGCCGTACCTCGGAAGGCAAGAAAAACCGCGCTGTTGACCCAGGCGCATTTCGGCCTCTCTCTCTCGGTCAGATCAAATCTCCCCATCAGCCTGGCAAAGCTAAACTCCAACATAATTCCTCCCTTCAGCTTTTGCATCGAACATCAAGATTGCACTCGCGAATAATAAAGTATACTTTATTAAATCAATAAATCTATAATTATATTATCAACCCATATGTATTCAGTCAATTAAAAAGCGATCCCTATACAATAATGTATGTTTATATAAAGTAATCCAAGATTATCGGCTTGATTCCACTATATTAATAAAGTATACTTTTATATAATAATTTAACGTGTCATAATTATCATCAGTCTGCAAAAAGAGGAGAATGATTGTGAACGAGCCGAAGTACATGACGGTAAAACAAGCGCTGCTGCATCAGATTCAAGTCGGCGAGCTTCGTCCCGGCGATAAACTGCCGAATGAAGAAGATCTTATGAAACAATTTCATGTAAGCGGAATAACGATTCGAAAAGCGATGACGGAACTGGCAAACGAAGGCGCAATCACCCGAATCAAAAGAAAAGGCTCTTTTGTAAACGGAGCTCAAGCCGCGGACCATTCCAGTCACTTGATCGCGTTCATTTTATCGGCAGAGGACAATTACGATGTATCGTATATGAAAATCATCAAAGGCGCGCAGCAAGCGGCAGCCGAATTCAATTACTCCTTAATCGTGGAATGGAGCAATGAAAATTTGGCCGTTGAACAATCATCCATTCAGAAAATGCTGGACCGGAAAGTCGACGGCTTCTTGATTTATCCGTTCGATCCGATCCAGAGTCAGGATAACTACCTAATCATCGAACAAAACAACATCCCCTATCTGTTGGTAGACCGGTACAATGTGGACCATCCCAGCTATTTTTCCGGAAGCAACAACTACGACGGGGCGATCCTGGCCACCCGGGAGCTGATGCGTCTGAAACACACCAAAATAAAGTTTGCAAGCTATCACTTCTTTCTTCACTCCGAGCAGGAGCGGTTCGCCGGCTACTGCAGCGCCATGCGTCAGGCAGGGTTTCCGGTAACCGACGATAACTTGCTGACCCGCGTGGATTATGACGCACTGGCCGACAGTATTTTGAAGCGGAATGTTACCGCTTTGTTTTGCTGCAATGACAAACTTGCCATAGAAATGATCGAGAAGCTCACCGACCGCGGCGTTAGAATTCCGCAGGATGTTTCCATTATGGGATTCGACGATTGGGACCATGCCGGCAACCTATCGATCGGATTGTCTACCGTCCGGCAAGATTTCGAGGAAATCGGCAGAAACGCTGCGAATTTACTCCACCAAGTTATTCAAGGCAAAACTCATGGACGCAACACGAAAATATTGTCAGGTGTTTCGTTGGTGATCCGGGAGTCTATATGCGAGAATCCTTACGCCTAACGTTGTCAGCTCTAATAGATCAATGAAAGGAAGGAATGCGTTATGAAATTCGACTTTTCGACTTCCAGTCTGAGACACGGGCTCTTTCATCAAGAGCCGGATGGCATCTCCTGTTTTCTTCCCGGCAGTGCCATAACCGTGCGCTTTCATGGACGGGAAATAACGGCCGAGATCGAGGATGTCAACGGAGAAGGGAAAAGCTGGCTCAACGTCTATATCGATGATCTTCCGGTAAGGGTGATGAGAATCGATCCGGATAACCGGCTGTACCAGCTTGCGGACGACCTGGAGGACGCGCCCCATACCTTAACGCTGCAGAAGCGTACGGAAGCGGCATTCGGCAGCATTAAATTTACCGATTTGACGACGGAGAACGGAGCTTTTCTGAGCCCGCCACCCCCTCTTCCCCATCGTCTGCTCATCATCGGCGATTCGATCACGTGCGGCTTCGGCAACGAAGCGCAGATTCCCTGCGACTGCGATGCTTCTCGCGAAAATATCGCGCTTGCTTACAGCTCGCTGACCGGTCAGCTTTTGAATGCCGAAACTTTGATTGTGGGCGCGTCCGGTACGGGATGCTATCAGAATTTCGGCGGTGGCAAGGAAGGCCGCATGTCGGATTATTTCATGGAAACCATCTGTCCTGATCTCGATCAAGAAGCCATGGACCTGTTTCATCCTGAATGGGTTGTCGTTAATCTCGGGACCAACGATTGGTCCGCACCTATCGAGCCTGCGGATTACCTTGAACAATATCGCAAATTGACGGGTTTTATTCGCGATAGATATCCGTCCGTCCCATTGTTCTGCGCAATCGGTCCGATGACCCTCGGTCCCGCTCCCCATTTGAAAGCTCTCGTCAAAAGCCTCAACGAAGAAGGCGACGACAATATTCATTTCGTCGAATTCCCGCTCATTAAACGGCCGGAAGACGGCATGGGAGGCTGCGGACACCCCTCCGTCAAGAAGCATAGGCTAATGGCCGAACACCTGGCCGCGACGATCCGTCAAGTTTGTTCCCTGCCCCCTTTCCCCGGTAGCTGCTAAAACATAACGAAAAGGACCGCTCCGTATAGGAAGCGGCCCTTTTTTTTCCGAGTCGCCGTTCTCAATGGACAGCAACCCTTTTATTTTGCCAAGAAGGCATCTACCTGATTCTGCAGTTCAGTCTGGATTTGCTTCAGCACCGCTTCGCCTTCCGTTTTGAATCTGGCGAAGTATTCGTCCGGATCAAGCGCGCCGTTAAATAATCCGCTATAATATTTGGCTTGAATGGTCGCGAACTGGGCCACTTCGTTCTTCACCGGCGTCGGATCGAAAGTGAAGCCGGTCATGATATCCTTCGTGAAGTTGTCGGCTTGCGTAATGAATTGACTATACTCTCGGGTCTCTTTGTCGATACCGGCCCACTCCCGTTCTAACGCAGGATTCAACATGAGCTGGAACGAGACAATGCCGCCATCGTTGTTCAGCGTGTCATATTGATGCTCGCCGACCGATTTCCAGTTCACGCCTTCGATGCCGTGCTCCAACAAATCATAATTCTCCTGCCGGTTGGCCCAATCGAGGAACATCATCGCACGGTCTTTATGTTTGCTCGTCTTTACAATACAGATGTAATTATCCATCTTGAAATTGGATAAGTTCTTTCCAGGGGTCAGATCGAATAGACGAACCGCTTCCAGCTCTCCATCGGGTACGACCTGCTTCAACTGGTCGTTGTACGTTTTGGGAATGCCAAAAGCCATTTGGGGCGTGGCCGCGACTTTGTTCTGGAGCTGCATGTCTCCCGGACTGCTTTTATTCGTCAAGACGTCCTGCGACATGACTTTGTCAACGAACAGCTGGCGGACATCCTGGATGCCGGACCAGATCTTTGGTTCCTGGGTTTCAAAGAAGTTATAGACCTTGCCATCGTTACCCTTGTAATACAGCATCAAGCTGGCTCCAGCAAAATTCGTTGGACGAATGTTGACGCTGGTATCGTCCCTGATCAGCCAGTTGACCCAGCTGTAGGTGACGTCGTCTGCGCCCGCGAGGAGCGGAGTGATGCCGGAGTTACTGTCACGAACGGCGTAAAGATAAGCTTTTAGATCCTCATACGTCTTTACGGGCGGCAAGTTTAACTGCTCCCTCAGGTCCTTTCGGATGAAGATCGATCTCTGTTGGGTATAGGCGCTTCCCAAGGGAACGCCGTAGATATTACCGTTAATTTTGTTCGCGTCCCACATTTGTTGCGGCCTCGTCTTTTTCACATTAGGGCCGTATTGGTCCAGCAGTTCGCTTATTTCTTCGTAATAGCCCTGGGAAGCCATCGTGTCCAAATGCAGCCACGGGGCATCAAACATCAAATCCACATTCTCTCCCGAAGCCAGCATGACATTGGTCTTCTGATTTAGATCGGCAAAGTCGACAAAGGTAAATTTAACCTGCGTGTTGATTTCGGCTTTTAATCGCTTGTTGACTTCAGCCAGCACCTCGTCATAGTTAGCCCCCTTGGCCCCCGGAATGACAACCTCCAAAGTGACCGGTTCAAGGGACTGGGCGCCGTTTCCCCCGGAATCGCCCGGCGCGGAGACGCCCCCGCCGGATCCGGAGCACCCGGACAAAGCGATGGCCAGTCCGAGCAGCGCCGTCACCAAGAATTTGCGTTTTGATTTGGCCATGTAAATGACTCCCTTCAAATAAATCTCATAATACGTGTTCAAAAAGCAAGGTTTTCAGGAACCTCTTATACTTAACCTTTCACCGAGCCGAGGGTCAGACCTTTGACGAAATACTTCTGGACCATCGGATAGACGAGTATAATCGGGCCGATCGTCAGGCATACCGTTGCCAACTTAACCCCTTCCGCCGGCGGCAGCGTCAGCACATTGCCGTGATTGAGCGACGTGAGCTGCATCTGTGACATGAGCTGCCGAAGAAGCAGCTGGAGCGGGTACATATCGCTGTTATCGATAAACAGAAGCGACAGCCACCAATCGTTCCAATATTGCAGCGCATAGAACAAGCTGATCGTCGCCATAACCGGCGTTGAGATCGGCCGGATAATTTTGAAGAAGATCGTCCACTCTCCGGCACCGTCCATGTTAGCCGATTCGTTCAGCTCATAAGGCAACGAGCGATAGAACGAGACTAAGATGAATGCAAAGAACGGATTCATGACGTAAGGGAGCACAAGCGCCCACAGCGTATCTTTCAGATGCAGCCATTGGACGACCAGAAGATAGAAGCCGACGAGCCCAGAGCCGAAGACCATCGGCACGTAGGTCATGAACGAGAGTAAGCCGCCGTATCGGTTCTTCGGATGGGCCAGCACGTAAGCAAACAACGCGGTGACAACAAGGCCGAATACGGTTCCGATGGCTGTAACCGCAATAGTGATGCCATAGCTGGTAAACATTTGCTTGCCCTGAAGGAGGAAGCGATACGACTCCAGCGTAAATTCATCCGGCCATATGGAGTATCCGTTCACCGCCAAGCTTCGGGTACTGGAGAATGAATTGATGACCATCAGCCAAAAAGGAAACAAGCAAACCAGCGCAAACAAAATCAAAAACAGTCCGAACAAGAACACCGCCATTTTATCGGAGAACCCGTTTGTCCGTCGGACTCGTGGGGGCGGGATCAGAGCAACCGGACGATTCATATGAAGTTCACCTCCCTATGGATTTCGAAAAATTAAAGCACGTGTTCAAAGAGTCCGTTCATGGAAGGATGACATTTTGAACAACCTCTTAAAATAATCTGGAGTCTTTATCGATTTTCCGAACCAGCGCATTAAACGAAACGACGGCGATTAGCCCCATAATAGACTGATAGAATACGATAGCCGATGACATGCTGAAATTACCAAGCTGTCTTAACGCCCGATAGGAGTATGTATCGATGACATCGGTCGTCGGGAATAGAATCCCGTTGTCTCCGATAATTCCGTAGATCATGCCGAAATCCCCGTAGAAGATCCGTCCGACTCCCAAGAGGACGAGAATGATGATTTGCGGCTTCAGCAAAGGCAGCGTAATGTGTTTCATCTGCTGCAGCCTCGTGGCTCCGTCCAGGCGGGCGCTCTCATAATAGTCGGTGGAGAACCCGGTTATGGCAGCGAGCAGAATAATCGAGTAGTAACCGGCACTTTTCCAGATTCGCGTTAAGGTTAGAATAATCGGCCACACCCACGGGGTCTGGTACCAATCGACGGCTTGAAGTCCGCTCATGCTCAGCACGCGGTTAATCAGACCGTCCGTGTTGTTGAATAGAATGAATGTCATATACCCTACGACGACCCAGGAAATGAAGTAAGGCAGGAAGACGACGGATTGGATCGTACGTTTAAACCATTTCAAGCGAATCTCATTCAAGAAGAGCGCAATGAGAAGCGCAAAAACCATCTCGAAAATAATAAACAGCGCATTTAAATAAACCGTATTGACCGTAACTTGAATCCAATCCCGATTGGAGAAAAAGAAGCGAAAATTATCCAACCCCACCCAATCACTACCCCATATGCCTTTGCTGATCTGAAAGTCTTTGAACGCTAGCAGATGCCCGGACAGAGGAATATAAGAGAAGACAACGAGAAAGATGACTCCCGGTATCGCCATCGAATACAAGCCCCGGTTCTTTACAAGATCCCTAAACATTCTCAATTTATAGTATCCCTCCATTCGATCTGGTCTGTCCGATGTGGCCATATCCTGACAGTGTTTATTATGTACGGAAGGAGAAATTCGGAATAGTCCTCATTGTGTCACAAAGGGTACTCAACTTAAGGATTGTGCGGTAATCGGGCTTTCGGCATCATCTTAATTTCTACTTTGTCAAAATGAGGACTTCACACAAGGATCAGGATATGATTGAGTAAGGAGGTCCGGTTCGTTTCTTCTATCGAACAGTGACGTTACACCCTTAAACCGTCAATCCATCAGCAAGGGGCGCTGGCATTATATGAAGATCAAACCTATTTTACAGAAGACCTATTTTCGAACCTTTCTTTTAATGACCACCGTTCTGATCTGTTCCATTATTCCTTTCGTCTATTTACTGTCTGCGGAATTCGCAAAATACACCATGCTGGAGGTTCGCAGCAATTCGCAGAACGAAGTCAACAACCTGGCGTCGAAGGCCGAAATGATTCTCGGCAATTTGAAAGCTAACGGGCTCAGCATGTACGCCGATCAGAATATTCAGAACTGGTTCTTCAATACAAGCAACGATCCGCTCATCAACCATGCTGCACTCGTCGCCCAATCCAATTTCATGTCCACCGAACCGCTCATCCAGCGATCCTATCTGATTAATCTGAAGCACGATCTTATCGTCGATTCCAAAGCCGGAATCGTCCGCAATGAATCCTTTGCCGACCAGCGCATGCTGGAGCGCGTGGAGTCATTCCACCCCCAATACTTGCGTTTCTTTAATCATTCGCTGGATGGCTTGGACTCCCTGGCCCTTATTCTGCCTGCAACCCCCGAGAAGCCGTCTGACTATTATCTCGTGCTGCTCGTTGATAAACCGCTGCTGTCGAAGCTTCTGTTCGGCCAAACGGTCTCCTCGGAGCAAGACATTCGGATTCTCGACGAGCATGGGCAACTTCTATTGGGTGTACCTAATCCCGCGCTGAGCGGACAGCTTTATCAAGCGAGCCGGGAGCGGCAGGACAGCGATTTTCAAGTTCGGCTCCCCCATCAGAGATGGTTCGTCAATACAGCCAAGCTGACTACTGAAAATTGGTCGGTATACTATTCGAATGAGTATCATATTTTGACACGCCATATCTCCTTATTCCAGCAAAAATTGATAACGTATACATTGCTGCTATTGGCACTCCTCTCCTTGTTGTTCTACTGGAGTTCTCGCCGTTCCTTGCGCTCCATCACCTTCTTGTCGGAAAAGCTGAAGGGAAAGGTTGCATTCGCAAACGCCACGTCCGATGCCAAGCCGGATATCCAATGGATCCATGACGGCATCGATATGCTGCTGAACAATGTGGAACAACTTCATGCATCCATGAGAAACCAATCCGAGCTCGTTCGAACGGAGTTTCTCGCCCAGTGGATGCTCCACGGGACACCGGGTACCAAGAGCTACGAATATATTCAGACCAGGACCAAACTGGCCTCCTGTGAAGCTCTGTTTTTGGCCGTCCTCCGGATCGAAGCCTATACGGTCTTTTGCGAACGTTACGATTTCCCCTCCCGGAAATTGATCAAGTACGCCATACGCAATATTAGCGAAGAAGTGATTGGCGCAGGTTCTTATGCGGCCGAAGGCTTGGATATGGGCGGAGACCATATCATTCTGGTCATTGGAGGCTATGCATCCGGCGGGCTTCAACTACAACGTCTTCTGGAGGAGACGCAGAATCAGGTGGCACGTATCCTGAACGTGGATACAACCGCCGCAGTCAGCAATGCCTATGATTTTAGCGCCAATATCCGAAACATTTATGATCATATCTACGAATTGACGAAACTGCGATTTCTTAACGGAGAGAAGCAAATTTTTCTGGAGAGCGATTATGAAGAGTTTATGGCAGGGTATCCTTCTGCGTCTGAGGCGCTTGAGACAGCGGAGATCATCAAGTCGATCCGCCGCGGCCGTCCGGAGACCGCGCTCGCTACGCTGCGTCAGCAGATGAAGCACGTCCATGAGCTTCCTTATCGCGACTGCAAGCTTAACCTGACCTACTTTACCTATGATTTGCTCAAGAACTTCAACAAGTCCAGCGTCCTGCATGAGATCAGCAGCATTCATCAATTACTCGAGCGGTACAGCACGTTGTCCGAGTTTCAAGCATGGCTGGAGAGCATCGTCACGATGCTCGCGTCCGAGACCGAAGTTCCGAAATCTTCAAGCCGCAAGGAAGAAATCGTCCTGGAGATCAAAGAGTACGTGGACAACCACTTGCAGGATGCGCAACTGTCGATCGAGCAGGTAGCCGACAATTTTTCCTTTTCTGTGAGCTATATCCGGCAGCTTTTTAAAGAGATCATGAACGTATCATTGTCCGAGTACATCCTTCAGGAACGAATCGAGAAAGTGAAGGAGAAACTGATATCCAGCCAGTTCTCGGTGCTGGAGATCGCAGATCAATGCGGCTTCATATCCAAAGGCCATTTTTTCTCCGCATTCAAGAAGTTCACGAATCTTACTCCGAAGCAGTATCGGGAAATCCACGGGGACTCCGCCGGTAAAGATATCGTTCCTCCCAGCTTATCATGGAGAAGCGGCAGCTAGATATGCTTGTTCCGCAGGAAGAAGCTCAAGTCGAAAAGGACCTCTCCGGTAAAGCCCCACAGCGCTTACGGAAAGGTCCTTATTCGTTTATCCAAAATCTCTGGCGCTATTTACCGGTCGTTTCTTGAACCGGCTCAAGCCCTAGCTTCGGATTCGCCAAGTCGAGTTTATACATGACCTGATTGTAGTTATACCGCGGGGTTGGAACATGATTCGTGAAAGTATTCGTATAGGTTCCTTCGAAGTAGATGACCCGGCCGCCATCCTTGCTGAAGTATTCATGCTGGGCTACGTTATAAAAAGTATAGTCGTTATGCGTAACGATATGCTTGGCATTGGTCCAAGGACCTTGAGGCGATGGCGCTTCCGCGTACCAGACTTCCCCAAGTACCGATGTCTTGCCTAGTACCTGCTGCGCGATCATCACGTAACGCTGCCGATATTCATTCCATTCTATGGAGCTTTGGGCGATTTGAACGTCTTCACCAGTATCGATATCCTTCAATTGATAATAATGCGGGTCGTCAGTTTTGATCAGGCCTAACTGGATCAGCTCTTTCTCTTGTTCTTGGTTGAGCGGCTGAGTGTCCTTTTTCCAGCCCCATACGAGCTTGCCGTCCGCGTCGCGTTCCAGCGAGGTTTGAGCCCCGTTGTATGTCGTTCCCGGCGTTAGGCACGTAAACGATTCGTATTGGGTATAGTCGATAATGGCGTCATAGCTGGCAGCAACGCGCAAATTCGGAATTCGGTGTTCGGTAAAGAGCCAGTATCCCTTCCCACCCTCCTCGTAGTAGGTCGCCTGTCCGCCCGGATGGCGCCAATCGTCTTTCGAAGGGAACTGGACGACCTGCTCGAACTCCTTCGTGGTGTCGTTAAAGACGAGAATACCGAAGGCGGTGGGTTCAGGATTGTGCGTGCTGTAGCCGGCGAGCAGACGCTCCTGTCCAGTGCTATCTTTGGCGGTCATCAGACCGAATACCCAGGCTATGCCTGCACCGTCAGGCAGAGGCGGCACCAAGCTTTTGACGAAACCGTCCTGATTCGTAAAATAGTCCAGATTAACGCCGACATCCGGGTCCAGCCCCCCCTTACTCGGAAGCTTGGAAGTCGCACCCGTCACCCGGAAGTTCCCCAACGGATAGGCCGGTCTATCCGTATCGCCCCAGAACCAGTACAGCTTATCGTTGTACTCAATCGTCTGCACGGAATCCTGCCCCATGACCAGACCGTTGATCAGCGGCTCCTTAATGGGAGGCTTCTGGCCAACGAGTAAGCTGTCGCGATAAATGCCTTGGCCTGTCAGCCGGTACAGCCGCTCTGCAATGTTGATCCGATTCATCTCGAGCGTTACACTGCCCTTTGGCTTAACCTCTACAGCCTGCCCCCGGTTGCCAAACATATCGGCAGGAATGTCGTAGCCGTCGCTCGACATATGGAAGAAGACCGTCTGATCCATCAGACCTGGCTCGTCGAATGCCACAATACCGGCACTGTCCGTATAATACAGCACACTGTTCGTCGTCTTCAGTTGGACATGAGGAATGCCCCTGCCTGTCTCGGCATCCACGACCTTGATCATGAAAGGCTCCTTGACCTTTATCTTCTCGCTGCTCGCATTCTGCTCGGCGCTGCTTCCGGCAGCCTGCGCTGCCATCGCGGCGCCCGGGGCCGTCATGGCCATCAGCAGGATGCAAGTCCATATCCCCGCACGTTTCCACTGTTTCATTTTCATTTCTCTTACCTCCCGGTCTTGTCGTTTTAATAGAAAAAATCGTTGCGCTGACCCGATACCGTCTGTTTCAAACCCTATTTCTACGGCCATGGTTACGAAATACCTGGATGCGTTTGATCTATCGCTGCTTTGCGATCGAGTGACGCTGAGTGTCATCTCTTCTCCGTTGTTGAACTCCTCACTAACCACCTCCTTTCGCAGTAAGGAGAGCAATACAAGAACGTAGGGGAGCGAGCAAAAAAAGCGACTATTGACGTGCTTATTCAATGAAGCCAGATCACATAGCACATAGCACCGAAAGTTTTCTTGCGGTATGAAGAAGCCTCGTCTCGAGGCCTATAATGTAAGCGAATACATAATTCTTTATGTGTAACAGCCGCCCAAGCTGCGCGGCTGTTCTCTGTGAGGAAACGTCTTTTGGACCCATAAACCTGCTTATAAATATCGCGCGAAGCGGCTTAGGCGAACAGGGCAGGTCCGCTTCGAAGAACTTTGTACAGATCTTGGGATGCATATTGAGGATAACCTGCCCCATGCTGATGAAGGAAGCACCTGTCCTTTGTCCCCCAATATATAGTAGAAATTCCACCAACTAAGGACAGTAGACGTCAGGAGCCCATTCGCATGCGCGACCAATCGAACCCGATTGACTCCCGTATGGATACTTACGCTCACAGACCGTGATCGAGCCGCCGATCATGACCAGGCGCCCCCCTTCTCTTAGCTTCATCCCCTATTCCTCCCACTCGGCCGGAGCTTGATCGTCTTCACCTCGAACGGACGGAACTGAAGCGATACCTCTTCGCCCTCGTGCGGCAAAGCCGCCAACTTCTCCTCCAGCATATTGGTCTCATAAACCGCCGCAACGGACAGCCCGAAGTGAAGCCCGCACGCTACGGAAGCTCCCTTGCTCTCATACAGACGCACGATCCAATCGCCCGATCCGTCTTCGGCAAGCTTGACCGTCTCCGCGATCACATTGGCTTGATCGATAGAGAGCAACGATTGCGCCTCCCGGCCTCCTCCGGAAACGAGGCTGACAGGATAGTTCAGCTCGTAAGCTTCCCGCACGACAGGACTATCCAGGAACGAGCCGTTCCAGAACGTAAATCCATATGTAAAATGGTGCGTCCCTTGATCGGACGTCTCATCCGGCCACGTCGGAGCCCGAAGCAGCGTTAAACTCATCGTATTGTCGTTGACAGAAATCCCGTATTTGCAATCGTTCAGCAGCGCAAAGCCGCGGTTTGTCTCCGCAAGCGCCGACCATTTATGCTGAACCACTTCGTAACGATCCGCATCATGCGGACGCGAAGCATGATTCGGCCGCTTGACGTAACCGAACTGAATTTCCTGCAACGACTCGTTTGTGTGAACGCAAACAGGGAAATCGACTTTTAGCAGCTTATTCTTCTCGCGCCAGTGAACCGTCGTATGGAATTCCACCCGGCGGCTGCCGGCACAAAGCCGGATATCCTGGATCAGGGTCGATTGGTTCAGTTCGCGCTCAACCCGAATATTCGCGAAGAGCGGGCCGTTCGCCGTAACGGATACTTTGGCGCTCGCATTCAGCTCAACGGGTGCCAAGCGGTAGCGCCGATCGATCTCCCAAGCATCAAAATCCGAATTCTGATCCCGATACATCCGCATGACGTTGCAGCGATCCGCCGCCCATTCCGTGCCGGTCTCCTTGTCAAAAATAGTCGTTAACTCGCCCCGTTTGTTTATTTCTAGCGCAATCCATTCGTTCTCCAGACGCGATTCCGTCGCAAGGACTGCCGACGCTGCTGGAGCGCCCGTCGCTTCCGCTTCTTCAGCCCTGTACGTCGACCAGCCCATGGAAGGCACCTCTACCTCGGCATAGCGAACGCCTTCGTGCAGTTGCACCGGCAGAATTGCTCCGTTCTCCTCCGCAATGCCATGAACGCGGACAGGCAACGCGACCAGTTCCTTTCTCGGCCAGGACAGCGAATTAAAGACGGTAACCCGGGAGGCATCGCCGTCCGTGAGCGCATCCCTTGTATCCGAAGCCAAGTCGTACACGTTCTCATTCAATTTCTTCAGCTCAATCTGTGCCTCTTCATGGACGCGATGGATGGAGGAGCCCGGCAGAATATCGTGGAACTGGTGCAGCAGCAGGGTCTTCCACAACCGTTCCAAGTCCTCGTAAGGGTAAGCCCGGTTACTAAGCAGCTCCGCCGCAGCCCCCCACAGCTCCGCCTCGCGGAAACCGATTTCCGCCTTCCGGTTCAGCTTTTTGATGATCGCTTGCGTCGTATACGTCCCGCGGTGAGCGGGGTAGTAGAGCTCTCCTACATATTTGGCTTCAGGAATGCCTTTTTCGATTTGATCCTCAAAAAATTCGATCGGCGAGCCATGTTTCGTCTTGGGGACGCCTTCCAAATTGGCGAGCCTGCGCATAAATTCGAGATCATCCCGATTGGAGCCGCCGCCCCCGTCGCCGTGTCCGAACTGCGTGAGCCGCGAGGAAATTCCCTCAAGCTGGACGCGATCGCTCCACTGATGGATCAAGAACGACGGGTTGATCCGAATTGGATAGTAATCGCCGTAGTTCATCAGATGCGTCAAAATTCGCGAACCGTCGATCCCTTCCCACATGAACGTATTATGCGGGAACGGGTCCGCTACATTATCATAAGTACCGAACAATTTTGTAGACGCAAAATAATGGATCCCGCAGCCTTTCATGATTTGCGGCAGGTTCCCGGAATAGCCGAATACGTCAGGCAGCCACAGCATCTCGTTGTCCACGCCGAATTCGCCCTTGAAGAAACGCTTGCCGTGCAGCGCCTGACGGATCAGGCTCTCGCCGCTTGGCAGATTCGTATCGGGCTCCACCCACATGGAGCCTTCGGGAACGATTCTCCCTTCCTTCACTGCCTGTTTGATTCGCTCATACAGCTCCGGATACAGCGTCTTGACCAACTGAAACAAATACGGCTGGCTCTGGGTGTAAGTATATTCCGGATATTCGTCCATGAGCGCCAGCTGATTGGACATGGTCCGCGCAATCTTCCGCTTTGTCTCCGCGATCGGCCACAGCCAGGCGACATCCAGGTGGGACTGTCCCATCAGGTACAGGGTCGGCGCCGTCGAACCGTTCACGCAGGCCAATAAGGGCTCCATCAACTTCCGACACTGCTTAGCGTTCTCACCAAGCGATTCCTGCCGGAGGGTCAGGTCGATCGTCGCGAACACCTGAGTCAGGCAACGATCAATCTCCGCCACGCGGAGGGATTTGGCATCCAGATGATTGCGAAGATCGTACAAGCATTCCAAATCGATGAAAAACTGGTAGACTTCCTCTTCAAAAACGCAGAGCTGCGACTCTCCGAACGTCGGCCTGGAATCCGAATGGCCGGCGTACGCCTCCGCGACGATTTCAAATGGCTCGCCGGCTTTTGCCGAACGGGTTAAAGTTACGTAATGATGGTTAAGGTCCTTTGCGCCGCTCACGACACCGTTTATGTATACGGTCGCTTCGGATCCGAAATCAAGCATGGCCACAAGCCGTTTGCCTTCGGCCTCTTCGGGAACGATAATGTTCGAGCGGAACCAGCCGTAGCCCCAATTTTCTCCCCACCGCAGACCCGGAGCGAAACTCTCAAACGGTTGTCCATCCATTTCATGAATGAACAATTGTTCCATTGTCGTAAAACCGGAAAATTCTATAGAAGAAAGCTTCGTTATCATAAATGAATCTCTTTTGTTTAGCAGCTTTTCCACATGGAATAAAATCTCTTTTTTTTCACTCAAGGTTTCTCACATCCTATGGTTTCGTTATCTTTGGTTGGATCCTATCGCCTTGCGATATACCGCCCCTCCGCGGCGGTAGCCAGCGGAGAGACGCTCTCTCTCTCTATTCGTTTCCTAGCGCTCTTTGTGCAGCATCATTATAGATTTTCAGCGCTTCATCAATGTTGCCCATTTTTTTGACCTTATCGATGAATGCCTGCCAATTGTCGAAGCTGTTCTTGCCTGCTACGAATTTGGCTTGTTCTTCCGTAACGAACGTCTTGATCGGGTTCATAATCTCCGAAATCCGCTGGCTTTCACTGCTCGTGAGTTGAATCGACGGCTCGCTCAACCAAGAAGGAACATAGTCGTTCTCGGGCATGGGCAGACTCGTCAGGAATTCCGCCTTCTCAATCGGCACCTCTTCATATTTACCGTTGAATACCGTATAGTCTGTCGCGGCAAAATCCACGAACGCTCTTGCGTCGCTTACCATCTGCAAACCGGGATTATGGTTCCGGCTTGCGCGCATGCCGTATTTATCCCCCTCCAACCAGGGATCCTTGGCCGTTTTCAGCGAGTCGACAAAGGTCGGAACGCCGTCTTCTCCGATCGTATAGGTCGTGCCCTCGATTCCCCAAGTGATGAGCTGGATCATTTCATCCGAATATTGATAATCGATGAATTTAATCAATTCTTCAGGGTTTTTAACTTTTGAGCTTACGCCGTAGACTCCCCAGCCCAAGTCAGGGGTATTGCCGTTCACAACCTCCTGCCAGGCTTTCCCGTACTTCGGATTGTCGGGATACAACGAAACCGCGAAAATCTTCCCATCGTCGGCCGTTCTCGTATACTCGGCCGGCGTCGTAAACCACTGCGTCAGCCACATGAGGTTGTCGCCGTTCAGCGCTTTTCTTTTCAGCGTATCGTCTGTATCAATCGTATACTCCGGATCTAACAGCTTCTCCGCATACAGCTTATTTGCAAATTGGAGCGCATCTTTATATCCTTCATCCAGAACTCCGTATACGTATTTCTCGCCGTCCCAGAAAATTTCATCCCGGATATGGTTCGCGGAGAACAGAGATCTCAAGCTATTCCATTTGGTCGCAACGGGATATTTGTCGGGGTAGAGCTCTTTAAGTTTTTTGGCAGCCCCATAAAATTCATCGAGCGTTTCCGGAATTTTGATGTTATTGGCTTCGAACACGTCATAGCGGTAGGCAGACGTATTCTGGATGAGCATCCCGCGATCCTCGGGGAATCTAGGCGTAGAGGTTTCTTTAAAGGTGTACATGTTGCCGTCGGCATCCGTTACCCGCTTCATCCCGTTTTTTACCTTGCCAATGTAGTTCATATAGTTCGGCATCAAATCTTGATACTGGCCTAACTCGAGAAGCTGGCCTTGTTCGGCCATTTCGGTCGTATCATAGAACAAAGGCGTCACGAAGAAATCCGTCAGATCGTCGCTTGCGATCATAAGTTTGACCTTCTCGTCATATTCGGAAGACGGAATATAGTTATATTCAATTTCTACCTTCTTGCCCATATAAGCTTCCATGCGTTTATGCCATTCCTTGCCTACCAGGCTGTTCGGATTATCCACACCGTTCGCAGGCAGGGTGACCGAAAAACGCATGACTTCTTGATTCTCTTCATGGGTATCGGTTTTTTTGGAATTATTCGAACATCCGGAAAAAACCATCAGTAAAGCCAGTCCGAGGACAAGCATCTTTGCCAATTTGTTCATTCCATTTCCCCCTAATTTGCACAATGAACCGCTTCTTCTTCAAATCTGCTATTATTACTGGTCATACATGACTTCACACTTAGCTTGCTTGCACCGCCGCATCCGCTTCTCTAGCCTTTGATGGAGCCGACGAATATCCCTTTGGTGAAATGCTTCTGGAAGATCGGGTAAATACACATGATCGGAAACATGGTAATAATGATGACGCTCATTCGTACCGCCTTGGGATCAAGCGTTTCCCCCGGAGCATTGATGGCGACCGCGCCGCCTCCTACCCGTCCTTGAATCGCAGTCGTATCCAAAGTAAACAGATAGTTTCGGAGCACCATCTGCAAGGGATACTTGTCCTGATCTCGCAGATAAATCAAAGCCTCGAACCAACTATTCCAGCTTCCGACCAGACCGAATAGAGCAAAGGTTGCAAACAGCGCTTTCGACAACGGCAGTATGATCCTGAAGAGAACCACCAAGTCACTTGCCCCGTCGATATAGGCGGAGTCCTTCAGTTCAGAAGGAATATTCAGGAAGAAGGTCCGAAACAGAAACACATTATAAGCACTGATCGCACCGGGGAGAATCATGACCCAGACCGTATCCAACAGGTTCAAACCGCGCATAAGCAGATAGGTCGGAATTAAGCCGCCGCCGAAAAACATCGTAATCATGAGAAAAATGGTCAGAAATTTCTTGCCCGCAAATCCCGGGATCGTGAGCGGATACGCCATCAGTGCCGTAAACAGCAGCATGATGCCCGTAGAGCCGGCCGCATAAATGATCGAGTTCAGATATCCTTTGAAAATGTAAGGATCCTGAAATACCGTCGTGTACGCTTCCAGATTAAATCCCTTGGGCCAAATCGTTACGCTCCCCGAGGAGATGTAACGCGTGCCGCTTAACGATGTCGCGATAATGTTCAGAATCGGATACAGCACGACAATCAGGATGAATAGCATGATAACAACATTGAATACATCGAAAGCTCTGGAACCCAAACCAGCCTTTTTCAACATCCCACCACCTAGAACAAACTCGTCTCTGATACTTTCCGGCTTAACCAATTGGTCAAGTAAAGGATCGTAAAGGAAATAACCGACATGAATAATCCGATGGCCGTCGTGTACTCGTATTGTGCGCCCAGTATACCTTGACGATAAACATAGGATCCGATGACATCCGCTACTTCGTAAGTCTCAGGCGAATAGAGCAGAATGATCTTCTGGAAATCGCTCCCGAGGATTCCTCCGACGGCAAAAATCAGCAATATAATGGTGGTCGGCTTGAGCGACGGCCATGTGATGTGCAAGACTTTTTTCCACCGGCCTGCGCCGTCTACATCGGCCACGTCATACAGCGTAGGATCAATTCCGCTTAATGCTGCAAGGTAGATGATGGTGCCGAACCCGACGCCCTGCCATATGCCGGAAGAAATGAAGATGGTCCGGAAATAGTCAGGTTCGAGAAGAAACATGATCGGGTCTCCGCCGAAGAATCCGACAATATGGTTAAACAAACCGTCTCTTGCCGTAAATTCCTTAAGCATCCCCGCAACAATGACGACCGAAATAAAATGCGGAAAATAAGAAACCGTCTGTACAAGCTTCTTAAAGCCCTTATTTTTCAATTCATTAAACAACAGAGCCAATATAATCGGTGCCGGAAATGACCAAAATAAAGTATACAAACCAAGAAGCAAAGTATTCTTTAATACCCTGAACGCCATCGGATCATTAAAAAAAGAAGTGAAGTATTTTATACCTACCCACTCGCTTCCCCAAATCCCCTTGGAAGCATTGAAATCTTTGAAAGCGATTAATATTCCATACATCGGAAAATAGTGAAAGATTAACAGCGTCAGAAAGCCGGGAAGCACCATAAGATAGAGATAGCGGTGCTTGATGATCCTGGCCACCAGCCTGTTATTGGTTGTCTTCAAAGGAACACCTCCTGACTGTTAGAGGTTGTTCAAAAAGTCCCGCTTTGATCACGAAGCAGCACTGAAAGTTTATTCGACATCGAATCTTGAATTCAGCCGGGCCTTCCGGTGCTCACGTACCCAAAACGTACGCTCCGCTCCTCAGCCCCTTGCTTCATCCAACTGAAGCGTTTTGAAAAAACGCACATCGGTAGCATAAGCTTCGGTGCTGAAAGTCTGGCTTTTTGAACACGCACTATTAACTTAACATGTTGTGATCGGATACAGCTGGTGCTAATGCTCCTGGTCGTATGAGCCTGGCCATTTGGTTCGTTCTATATGTAAGCGCATTCATTTTCACCCCCAGACTGTATCCTAACGTTCGCCGAAAACGCATTTGCTTTCGTCTACCGTCCCCTATAGATATGATTATCATGTTGTCTCACAGGTTATTATGCTAAGTAGAAAATAACACATACTATTTAAGTCGTCAACAGATAAAAATGTTTGTGTATTCCTCGTTAATTGGCATACTATCTCCGAATCGTGCCGAACTGACGATACCGATGGGGCGTTACATTATGCCTCCGCTTAAATAAGTCGTAGAAGTAGCTGACATTATCAAGTCCGATTTCAAGGCTGATGTCCACAATATCCATATCCGTGTTCATCAGCAAATTCTCGGCGTAGGACATTCTCAATTCGTTAATGTACTGGGTCGGGGACATTCCGAGGTGCTTCCTGAACATTCTGCATACGTAGGCATGCGATTTGCCCGACAACTGGACAAGCGCAGCCGTTCCCCGCGTGAAGTGCTCTTTCTTTTTTGCCTCTCTGCATAGGGACTTAAACCATTCCGGTTGTCCAGTAAGTTCAATCGGATCCGCGTCAGCCTTGATATACCTAGAGAACAGGTCGGTCATGACGGCTCTTACCTCCGCTTTGACGGCCAGCTTCTTCTCCTGCGGGATCAGACTGAGCTGGTCCAGCCGGTACCGCACATATTCCTTTTCCATTTTGGACAGCAAGGTCGACGGCGGCATGGCCGGTCCAAGCAGTCTTTCGCTTGGAAACCCTTCTCCCAAGAAAGCGATGAGGTCTTCCAGGACCTGGCGATGGAACGACAAATTGATGAACTGGCAATCGCTGTCCGTCGTTTGCTCATAATAATGAACGTCCCGATCCCGTATGAACACGAGTGTATTTTCCTGCAGCAGCTGTCTTTTGCCGTTAATGACATGTACAACGCTTCCTTTCAGGATAAGAAACAATTCAAAGAAGTCGTGCGTATGCATGCCGATCGTGTCGCGCACCGAAGCGATCAGCCGATAGTGGGCCTGAATTTCAGGATCAATGCCGTCCGCCGCATAAAGCTTTAACATAGGCGATATCCCTCCTAGTTTGTATACTGACTTGTTCTTCCGATGTCAAAACACCATAAAGCATTCCAAAATAGAGCAAGATCGGAAGCAGCACTATCGATTAGGATAGAGTTGTTATTGAAGACTGAAAGGAGATTGGCCACGAATGAACTTATTGGAACAACGTCAGCAATTCGAAGCAAACAAACGCATTTATGAAAGCGCCAAGCTTGTCTTCCGAGGAGTCGAAGGCTTCGATGTCTACAATCCTTCCATTCCGTTCGCATGGAACGGAAAGCGCTACATTTACGGACGCGTGGAGAAACGACATGAGTGGGCAAGGTCATGGGTTCGCTTGTTCGAGCAGAGCGGTCCGGACGAGTGGACTGCCGTGCCGGATACGATGATTTATCAGCTTGAAGACCCTTATATTAGCGTGATCCACAAACAGCTCGTATTGGGCGGCACGCATGTCCGTTACAAGCAGGGACGGCTCGATACGTTCTACGGTTATTTCTACAAAGGCAGCGATCTTCACGATCTCCTCTACTTCACGACAGGTCCGGATTATATGAAGGACATTCGGCTCGTTGAGCTCCAGGACGGGAGAATTGGCGTCTTCTCCAGGCCGCGCGGCGAAGGGATCCGCAAGGAATTCGGCAGCGAGTCCTTGGTGGGATTCACCATCATCGACAGCCTTGACGATCTGTCACCGGATGTCATCGAGAACGCCCCTTATATCCGAGGATTATTCAGCAAGGATGAGTGGGGCGGCTGCAACCAGGCTTACTTGCTCGAAAGCGGGAAGATCGGCGTCATCGGCCATATCTGCTACGCTCAGGGAGATACGTCGACTTACATGAACATGGCTTTCGTACTGGACCCGCGGACGAATCAATTTTCGGATTTGAAAATCATCGGCACCCGGCTTTGTTATCCGGATGGCCCCGCCAAGAAGGCACATCTGACCGACTGCGCGTTCACCGCCGGCATCGAAATGCGTCCCGACGGCAAGGTCAATCTGTACAGCGGCATCGGCGATACCGAAGCGGCTCGCATCGTCATCGACTACCCGTTCGAGAAGGAAGGCGCCATTTTAACCTTATAATGCATGTTCAAAAAATCGGGTTTACAGGACCGAGAAGGTTGGATAAAGCTAGGGACTGAGTAGCGGAGCGTGCATAGCGGGTACGTGAGCAACGGAAGGCCCGGCTGAATTCAAGATTCGATGTCGAACCCGCTTCCTGATCTGCTTCGTCCTGGAAAGACGACTTTTTGAACAACCTCTTATAGTTGTAATTCCATGATCGAGCTGCTGGATTCCCCGGCGGCTCATTTTTATATCTGGTTGCGGCTTGGTATAAATCCATTCATTTTTATGCAAGGTGTCCCTCCAATAGTTATTATTATAAGTTAATAAAAACACATACTTTATTCGACCCCATCGTAATACAGAGCTTCACATAATTCAAACTTTTTATATCATTTCGCTTCTTTTTTGCTTAATCCCTGAAAATTCCTCACCTATTCGACAAAATCTTTTCCGATTCACACTCCAACCACGTATACTTTTTAAACAGATGTGCGCTATAATTGAGGAAATGTTTATACGAGGTGAACTTACTTGAACAAGAAGGACTTGGCTCTGCCAAAGTACCAGATGGTAAAAGACTATGTCTTATCCCAGATCGAGAATCGGGAATTTACGAAAGACGATCGGATTCCTAGCGAGTCGGAGTTCTCCAAGCTGCTGGATGTCAGCTCCATCACGGTGCGTAAAGCGCTGTCCGAGCTGGTGAACGAGGGCGTGATCTACCGCGTCCGAGGTAAAGGAAGCTTTGTCGCCAGCCAAGCCGACGCCTCGGAGAAGACCTCCACCTCCAATCTGGTGGCCTTCGTCATCTCCGGCGTCGATCTGTACGACAGTTCGTATATGCAGATCATGAGAGGCATTCAATCATTTCTAGGCCAGCATGGCTGCAAGCTCATCATCGAATTCGTGGAGAACGACTTCGAACAGGAACGCGAGCTCATTCTGGGACTCATTCAAACGGAGCTAAGAGGCTTACTCATCTATTCCTCCGATCCCGAAGCTGCAAAGGGCTATCTCGGAGAGATTCGAAAAAAATCGATTCCGTTCGTTATGTTGGATCGTTCCCCTTCGGGCTATCCGGTGAACGTTGTCACCTGTAACAATCATGACGGTGCTTATGAAGCAGTAGAATACTTGATCCAGCAGGGACATCGGCGAATCGGATTCGCCGCTTACGACTATCATCTAAGCCCGGAGGTTGACCGATATAACGGTTATTGCAACGCCATGTCGAATGCGTCCATTCCGATACCCGATTCGCTCTTGTTCCTGGATAAGGAACTAGACTATGCTGCACTTGTGAGCCTTATCCAAAATGGTGGGCTGACCGCGCTGTTCTGCGCGAACGACAAGCGGGCCCTGGAGATAATCGAACAGCTCACCACACTTGACATACGCATACCCGAACAATTATCCCTCATGGGCTTTGACGATTTCGAGAGCTCCAAGTTCGCCAAGGTGGCCTTGAGCACCGTGAAGCAATATTTCGACGTCCTCGGCTATGAAAGTGCCAAACTGCTGTTTGAAATTACCGAGGGCTCATCTTACGGCAATAAGAAAGTCATGTTGCCTACAAGCTTGATCATACGCGACACGATCAAGCCGTTCCAAGGTTAGAGCAACGCCAAAAAGACAATGGATTCCGGATTGTGCTCTGGAATCCACTGCCTTTTCATAATGCTGCCTATCTGCTTGTACTATTCGGCGCGCTGACGGATACGACACCGTCGTTTACTTGCCTAGGCCTTAACATACTGCATGTACCCTATAACGAAGAAGTAATCCTCTCTAAGTTCAAATCCGAATGCAAATCATTCCCTGTCTGTGTCCGATAAGCGCTGAAGTCATCATATTCTTCGCCTTTCCAGATCCAAAGCGATTGATTTTTGCTGCTGTAGTGATTAAAGTCCACTATGTTCCCTTCATTTTGGGTGAACTCGTTGGTGATCATTAGCCCATCCTCATTCGCTTTGATGGAGTTATAGCGCATTTCATTGTTCCTTGTATCGAAGGCCAAATTGATTTCACCGTAACCAAGATGCTTGGTGTTGTTTTCAGTGAACTCATTCTCTTTAATGATACAATTTTCCGTCCTTCCGCGATCTTCGTCATAGCCGCCAAGCGTGATGCCTGCCGCGCTATTGTTATAAATGCGGTTAAGTGTCACCTCTACATTTGAAGTTGAACCTCCGGCATGCTCACTTGCCAATTCAATTCCAAAATCATTGCCGTGAATGTCGTTATCGATGATTTTGATATCTTTGCCACCGTCAACATAGATACCAGCGGCGGAATAGTCGTTTCCATATGCGGGATTGCCATGAGAGGAATTGCTGTATACCTGATTTTCCTGAATAACACCGTTTCGCGCCTGATCTAAAACGGGGTTCGGTCCGGTACCTTCAAACCCTATGATGTCGACGCCGATATTGTTGTTATGGTGGACGTGGTTCTTCGTAACACGAAAACCGTCTACGTTTCCATTAATCGCCATGGCCTCGCTGGCTCCCAGCTTCAGGTTGTACAGCTCATTTTGGATTATAGCAATCTGCTTGAGCGGAGCTGCCGAGTTGCCGTAAACAGCAATGCCATGGGCATTGCCGCCGCCTGCCTTCTGACCCGCATGGGTCCCCATATCGTGAACGCGGTTCCCTATGATTTCAATATTTCTGCCGCTGCCGCTCACATGAATGCCGATGGGAGTGACATCAGCGGAACTTGTATCGTAATGGCGTATTTCTACCCCTTCCACGCGTACATAGCTGGCATTGTCAATATGGATGACGCCATTTTCAACGGGTTGAACGCCTTTGCCGTCCATGACTGCCGTATGTCCCTTTGCACTGCGCAATGATATGTAGCCCTGGTCTGACGATCCTGATTTTTCGATGCTCACCGTTTGGTGATATACTCCTTCAAGAAGGATGACGGAACCGCCCGGCTTGACTAATTCGATTGCTTTCTGGATGCTGGCTAGCGGGGCATTCATCGTCCCCGGATTAGCGTCTTTACCTTGAGGCGAAACATAATATTCCCCTGCCGATGCTTCACCCGTTGCTCCCATAGTCATGATCCCTATTGAATCAGTTTCCGATTGTTCGGTGACAGAATTAATTGCCTCACTAGGTAATATCCTAGCAATGAAGTAAGCTGTACTTACCAACAACAGAATGAGGAAACTGGCACCAAGAATAATCGAGATATTTTTTTTGCAAATGATACCCACATCCTTAAAACCGAATACTTACTTATGATTGGCGAGACATTTCATTAGCTTTCCCTGCCAATGACTTGCTCTCGTCAAACCCCGGCGCTCTTCTTGGCACATGTATACCGCCGCCCCAGTTAGTAGTATTTTATCAAGGCCGGGGTTTTACGGCCAGCACGAGCTAATTCTTGTCCTCTGTGAGAGCGCTTGTTGAGCGGCATTTTATTCAAAGAGCCTACCAGATTGAATTTAAAGGAATAGGGAAAAAGACCAGCATTATCAGCGATTCTGATAATACCAGCCTTTTTTAGTTCGTCTCTTTTAAATGAGCAAGGTACACCATGTGTTCCTACTGCGTCTTACTCCTTCTTGTTATTGCTTACATAACTCCATCGTTTACTCCACAGCCCCCGTCGCGCCGATCCGAAGGTCAACCTCTACGTGAAATTGAGCTCGGGCCAGCTCTTCGCCCCAGTTATCCTGGGCGGCCTTGTATAACGGATAATGATATGCTCTTGCATACAGGCCGAATCCTACCGGGTCAATTTTGTGCTTCTGAAATTTATCGATGAGCTTCTCGATGCTTTTCTTCATTTCCTTGCTTAAATTACTCGCCATTTCCTCGGAATTCTCCAGAAGCTCATATTCAAGAAACTTTTCCGTAATGCTGATAAACGAGTTTATCTTAATGTAGTAATGGAACCTGCCATCTTCATGGGAAGACTTAACCTTCACCGAGATGTCCCCTATGCTAAAACTCACCAAATCGGTGTTAAAAGGCAATCGTTCCCGCACCCCCTCAACAGGAAAAGTGAGGCTGACTCCTGGTTTAGCTTCTTTTTTTAAAATTTGCAGAAGCGAAGTTTCTTGATAGCTAAGGGAATCCCGGTACTGTCCTTCTTGAGATAGCAGCGTCGTGCCCTTGAGCAAAATCTTTCCATTCTCGATCATGATCTCCGAGATAGCAGGGGTTATTGCACGGTCATGAAATTGTCTATGCATCTCTTGAGCCGTCGTCTTTACCGTTGTTGACCTCCTGCTTCCCGAATCGATCAGCGCTCTTAAAAACACGGAGGTTGTTGGCTGATCCATTGCTTGAAAATTAATGACATCGGCAACGGGACCGTCATAAGCAATGATGCGGTTGGTAGTCGTATTGCGTGGGTCGCGGAACGTAACATCGAGCACTTTAAACCAATCCTTATATTGAAGCAGCTTCTTCCCCACAACGATCACCTGAAAATTACGGCCGGCAACCGCTCCTGGAAACTGGGCGTCTTCCTGGTTTCTTGCCTGTCTTAAACCTTCTGCTATTCCTTCCCCCTCACGGCTTTTCTTCTTAATATCTCTGCTAAATACCGGCGCGGACAAATAATAACGAAGCTTCCCGTCTTTGACATCCAGACCGAGGGCTAAAGGTACGGTTGCATCTTCAAGATTGGTTTTGTCATTACTGCAGCCTATCAGGGCAAGCAGCAGCATGCAGCCCATAACCGCAGCAGAGAATGGTTTAACCCATCTCATGAGCGTCTCCCCCCTCTTACCTTTTTGGTCATGGCCACATACATAAGAAGGCATACAGGCAAAGCAAATTCCATCACAAAACCCGTGAGGTTTAGGAAGTTATTAACTCGAGCGACATCGATAAAGCTTGGCCTATAGATGAAAAAACTAACCGCAACTGCGAAACACCAAACGGCTAGGTGACCTCTTTCTTTGTCTTTCCCCAATAGCCATGCCGAGTTCATGGAGACAAGATGCATGGAAGGGATCCATATGCAAGAGAACACAAACAAATAGAATGCAATAAAGGGAACTTCTATCCGCTCAATAAACCGAAGTTCGATCGACTTCATGATGCTGATGACCGGTTCATTGAATTCGCCGATTTCATCAGGACTGAAGTACACATAACACACAAGGGTGATTCCCAGGTAAACCAGGCAGGTGAGCGTGTTCGAAATCACCATGGCCGTCAAAGCTTTTTCTTTTTTAACGAGATGGGGGTAAATAAAGAACGCGAGCCCGATACCCAGCATCGGGTAGAACATGATTTTTACGGTTGAAAGCACCGGAAACCAGCCCTCTTTTAAGACAGGCAGCAAATAAAGCCAGCGGGCATGGCGCAGTGTAGTTAAATAAACGAATGGAATCCATATGGAGATAAGCGCCACGATTTCGCTATATCTGCCGATTGCTTGGAACCCATGCTGCGCAATTTGAAACGTAGGAATGAGCAGCAGCAGCACTAGAACATAGATATACGTGCTGGGCAATAACCAAAGCTTGATAACAAGTGAAGCAATCATAAAACCGTCATAAGCCAGTAACAAATAATAGGCCATAAATATGAAAGCAGCTATTTTAGCTGCCCAGACTCCCATATACCGCTGTATCAACTCTAGTATCGAACCGTCTGGACTATTTTTCATCACCTTAACGAGCGCTGCGGATGCCAATGTTGCCATTCCCCAGCCAAAAAAAATCGCGATCCAACCATCCGTTCCCGCTTGTCTGGCCAGTTCTCTAGGAAGGGATAAAAATGCAACGCTGATTTGAAAAGCCGAAACCATCAGCGTAAATTGAAGCATGGATACCTGACGAATGGTCTTCATCTGTTATTGTTTCTCCTTCCAGCCTCGGGTCCTTCCTTGCCGTTTTGCTTGTATTGCTCTTGTACTTGTGGGACGGTTGCTCATCAGCCATAGCGGAACGCGCAGAAGGGTGTCCTTCCAGTCTGCAGCTTTAAACGGAGCAATCGGCGTACTGTAGGAGGTATTAAGCGAGTTAAGCGTGATGAGTCTCCCCATGATCGTCATCATGCCCACAATCAGGCCAATGAAGCCGAACCAAGTCGCAAGAACCATGATCATGAATCGCATGAGACGGACGGCAGCCAACATATCTTGATTAGGAATAATGAAAGAAGAGATAGCCGTGAAAGCAACTACGATCACCATGACATTGCTGATCAGTCCTGCTTGCACCACAGCCTGTCCGATCACGATACCGCCGACGATCCCCACCGTCTGCCCAATAGGCGCAGGAAGCCGAACCCCCGCTTCCCTCAGCATCTCAAGCGTGATTTCCATAATGATCGCTTCCACGAATGGGGGAAACGGAACTTGCCCCCGTGATTCGCCAAGTGTTAGCAGCAGTTTCATGGGGATGATTTCAAAGTGATAAGAGATGACCGAAATGAAAAAACCAGGTAAAAAAATAGCGATAAAAAATGCAAAGATTCGCAAAATTCGAAGGAACGACGATATGGACCAACGAGAGCTGTAATCATCCACCGTCTGAAAAAAAGACATAAAAGTTGCAGGCGCCACCAAAACACTGGGCGAACCGTCCACAACAACGACGCAGCGTCCTTGCAAAATATGTGAAGCGGCCGTATCCGGCCTTTCGGTCGTAAGGATCTGCGGAAGCAGCGCAAGAGGCTGGTCTTCAATGAATTCGGCTAGCTCACCGGTATTAATAATGGCATCGACATCGATGGATTGAATGCGTTCCTCGAATACCTTAATAATTTCCGGTTGAGCGACATCTTCCAAATAAATTAACGTAACCGCCGTTTGTCCCCTTCTTCCAACGATGTAGCGCCTTAACTTCAACTCCTTGTCTGGGATATAACGACGGATCATGGCAATATTTTGTGAGCCGATTTCAATGAATCCTTGATGCGCCCCTTTGAGTGAGGGCTCCTGCTGCGGATCTTCGATCGCGCGTGTAGGCAGTCCTTTGGTGTCCAGTATATACGCGACGCCGCGACCTTCGATGAACAACACGCTGTTACCGAGCATAAGGCTCAGCCTCAGTTTAGTCCATAAGGATTCAGGCTTAACATATCCTACATTTGTAATAAAGTCATCGGACGGGTTCCCGGACTCAAGCTGAAGCGGAGCAAGAATATCGTGATTGAGGCATGTCTTATCGGTCAATTCCTCCATATACACGATTGCCGCTTTTTCCCCGGTTTGTTTAATGGTTAGTTTTCGTACGATCAGGTCGGGAGTATCCGTGAACATGTCTCGGATTCTGCCTATGGACTCGGTTAGACACGGAGTAATTTGTTCCTCTTGCTCATGGTTGGCAGAATGTTCCTTCATCATGTTAGGCTCCCTTCCTCACTGGATGTTTTTCCTTATTATGTTGATTTTGGACACGGTTATGCATTCCCGCCAGGTTCATAACCCGTTACGATACGGGTATACTTCGAACTTGGCCAGGATTAAGCAATTAGGCATCGCTTGGAGTCAAATCAAAAAGGCGGATTGGACAAAAGTCATCCAGGTCCGCCTTAAGTTTTTCTTTGTGTTTGAATTCTTCACCAAAAGCCCGTGTTCAGGGAATGAAAACCTTCAGGATCTGCTGTTTCTTCCATAAACGAAATATAACGTAATGGACGACATGATCATCAGTATAACCGAATAAACCAAGGTCAACGCTTTGGTATCCGCGAGCGCCTGCGCATCCGTGCTGTTCTTGATGACGATTCCTAACGGCTGGTACAAAGGATGATAGAGGAACACGGTAACGTCATAATCGGCCAAAATTCCGTTGAAATTCAAGGCAAGCACAGCTAGCGTCGACGGTAGAATGATCGGCAGCAATACTTTTCTGAACGTATAGAACGGTTTAGCACCCAAATTCCTTGCAGCATCTTCCAGATTGCTGTCCAAGCTGAAGAAGGAGGCCTTGACCATTCGCAGGGTGAAAGGAATATGGATGATGACATAGGCAATCAGAAGCATCCAGATCGTGCCAACCAACACCGTATTCCCGATCATCAGCTTCGGCGTGTTAAAGGTCACGATCAGTCCGATCGCAATCAGCGTCGACGGCAGAATCCACGGAATCAGCAATGCGTATTCCAGGGCAAGCGCCCACTTGTTCTTATATTTATGCAATATCCTTGACGCGGCCAGCGCCAATGCGACGACAATGACCGAGGCTGCCGCGGCATATAGAATACTCACAAGATAAGGCTTGAATGCCGACATGGATGAAAACACTTGAATGTAATTATCCAACGTGAAGCTGTTTAAATTCAACGTGGCGGTAGAGATACTTGCCGCATCGGTGAACGAAAAGATGATGATCAGCACAACCGGAACGATGTAGAGGACAAACAGGCTGTAAGCCAGAATATGAGCGGCTATGTTACCGGATTTGCTGCGGATTTTTTGTTTGACCAGCTCCGATTTGACTTTGGAGACCGACATGAAGTTGCCTTTTCGTTCGAACCGGATCATCACGGTCAACAACACCAGCGTGGCTACTCCGAGAATAAGCGCCAGCAGTGCAGCCAAATCTCTTGACGTCATGCTTTTCGAGAACGTCAGAATCATCGGCGTAATCGTCTGGAATTCCTTCCCCCCGAGAATAAGCGGCGCGGACGTCGCAGCCAGGCCAGTGAGAAAAGTCAGGATCGTCAACGCATAGATCGTAGGCTTCAGGACCGGAAGTACGACCCGCCTTAAGATATACCAAGTAGACGCCCCCATATTTCTCGCGGCTTCCACCGTTTGGAAGTCGATTTTGCGAATCGCATTGCTCAGGAACAGGAAGTGGTTCGACGTGCATGCGAACGTCATGACGAATAAAACCGCCCAGTAGCCATGAAACCATGTCGTATTAAAAGAAGGGAACCATTGAGCCAGGAGCTTGGTCATAAACCCTTCTTCGCCATAAACGAATTTATAGCCGGACACCAGCACGACTCCGCTGTAAATCAAGGTCGTAAAATAACCCAGCCGCAAAAATCTCGCGCCTTTGATATCGAAATATTCCGAAATCAAAACCAGTGTTATACCCACCACATTTACCGTAACGACAAGGGAAAAGGCGAGAATAAAGCTGTTATATAAACTTCTCATCGCGCGCTCGGAAGAAAACAGCTTCTCTGCCGCTTCGAGCGTAAATTTGCCGTCCTTAAAGAAAATTTCGCCGTAAATATTCAAGTTCGGATAAATCAGGAAGGCAATGACAAACCAGGCAATCAACCCGTATAAAAGGATCGAAACAGGGTTTACGGAAGCCAGCCGGGCGCTCAGGTTCCGGGCATTCATGCTTCCCCCTCCTTCATCGGGTATTGCAAAATATCGCGGACCGGGAGGTAGATGTCCACATCGTCGCCGACCTCATGATGGACGAGCCGGCTTTCGATTTCGATGGTCTTTAGCCGTCCGCCGCCGGCAATCTCCAATACGTACTTGCTGTATAAACCGTAAAATTCCCGGTCCGCGATCTTGCCTTTCAGTTCGACCGTATCGATCCCCTGCAGGGGCAGCAGGCTTACCTTTTCATTGCGGATATAGGCGATATTCCCTGGCTGAACAACATCGTTCAACCGGCTGTTCTCCACCATCCGCGGATCGATCCGATTAATATCTCCTATGAAATTGCATACAAACTCCGTTTGCGATTGATTGTAAACTTCCAAGGGCGTTCCCACTTGCTCCAGGACCCCATGATTGAATACTCCAATCCGGTCGGACAGCGTTAATGCTTCTTCCTGGTCGTGCGTGACATAAATCGTTGTGATCCCGAATTTCTTCTGCAGTTGTTTCAGCTCGTTGCGCAGCTGCACCCGCAGCTTGGCGTCCAAGTTGGATAAAGGTTCGTCCAATACCAAGATGCTCGGCTTCAAAACCAGCGCCCTGGCAATCGCGACGCGCTGCTGCTGGCCTCCGGATAGCTCCGATACCTTCTTGAACAGCTGATCATCTTTCAAATCAACCTTCCGGGCAATGTCCTTTACTTTCTGGTCCACTTCCGCCTTGGAAAACTTCTTGACTCGCAAGCCGAAGGCGATATTCTCATACACATTCATCGTTGGAAACAATGCATAGCTTTGAAATACCATCCCGATCTCTCTTTTTTCGATCGGCAAACGGGTAATGTCGGCGTCTTTCAGCAGGATCTGTCCGCTCGTAGGCATAATAAACCCGACCAGACTGCGGAGGGTCGTCGTCTTCCCACAACCCGAGGGACCGAGGAATGTGAAGAATTCCCCTTCCCGAATATGCAAATTAAGGTTTTTGACCGCATGAAATTCTCCGAATTTAATGTCAACGTTCTGGAATGTAATCATATTTATTGCATAATCTCCAATTCGATTTTCTCCGCCCACAGATCCATGTTTTCGGCAATAAAGGCCCAATCGAAATCTTGAGGTTTTAACGAAGTAAACAGCTCCTTGACAGACTCATTGGCTTGCTCGACCGCCTTCGTATTTGCCGGCATGGCATTGAACTCAGCCGCAAATTCCCCTTGGACTTCGCTGGATCCGAGCCATTCCACGAACCGCTCCGCCGTTGCCTGCTTCTTCGTTCCGTTTACGATCGCCGCATGCTCCACGACCATTGGTACGCCGATTTCCGGGCTGACAATGCCTGCTTTCACGTTATATTGCTCTTCCTTCTGCTGCAGGGTTCCGGAGACGAGCGCTCCTAGCGGCGTTTTACTACTGGCCAAATTGGCATAGAAGTCTTCGCCCTCGACTGCGCTGACTCCGTTGTCATACAATTGCTGAATTTCATTCCAGCCCTCCTCGGATACGCCCAGATCGCCGTTCGGATCTTGGAAACGGGTCAGAATGCCCGCTACAACAAGGCGAGGCGTATTTTGTCCAAGCAGCGTAGGAGCTTCGTATTTCCCTTTATAAGCATCGTTCTTATAAAGGTCCGTCCAGTCCTTTGGCGCAGTATCGGCCGAGAATTCGTTCGGGTTATAACCAAGCAGAATCGCTTGCTTCACAAGCCCATGATAGTAGCCTTCCGGATCGTTCAAGCCCTGCTCAACATCTCCCGCCCAGCTTGGAACAAACTTAGCCAGAGCGTCTTCCTTTTTCAAATTCTCATAAAGCATATTGTTCAAGCCGTATACAACGTCCGCGATCGGGTTGTTCTTCTCGGCAATCAACCGGTTCGTCAAATCGGCGCCGCCCGCTCCGACAATTTCGATGTCAAAGCCCGCACCCTTCGCTTTCTCAATCAGCCATTCACCGCGGCCGTCGGAGTTTGCATTGGTGTACACGATCAGCTTTTCATTCTGGGCTGGTTCATTTGATGACGATTCCGACGCACCCGGTGTCCCCTCCGAAGTGCCTGCGTTTGCATTGCCGGCATTGTTGCCGCCTCCGCAAGCCGATACAATCACACACATAATGAGAAGTAGCGCCATTGAAAGTTTTCTCATGATTCCTTAACTCTCCTTTGATCGTGTCATTTTGTTTTGTTTAAATGTTGATGATCAACCCGTCATATGCCGGCAAAATACCGACGGGGCTGAAGATGCGGACAAAATCCTCATGTAGCAGCTTGGAATTATGGCTAAAATGTGTGACGGCGATTTGGCCTTCGGGCTTCAGGATATTTTCTTTTTGGAACTCGCGCTGGACTTCCAGCACCGTTTCCACGCACATATGATTGCGGTCGCGGGAGTTCCCCGTATATCCATGCGTGCAGTCGAGAATGGCGCAATCCAGGCTTTTGCCCTTTAACCACGCCCATGTCGCATCCGGGAACCAGCCCGAATCATGCCCGTACAGCAGTTTTTTTCCTTCCTTTTCGATCACGTATAATAGACAGGTTTCCATCCGGTCATGATCGGCCAACAATGGCGTTACCGTTGCATCGCCCATAGCGAAGGTCTCATACGGGCGCAACAGATGAAATTGATACCTTTGTCCTTCAAAGCGGCCGATGGCGGCACGCGTGTGGTGCATCACGGTACCATTCCCGTAAATGTGCAGCGGATGCTGGAGGCCGTGCGCAATCCCTTCCCTGCGGCATTCCAGATCAGCGGCATTGAAATGGTCCATATGCGAATGCGTGACGAGCAGGTGCTCGATTGCTCCCAGATCGATATTGTCCCGCAGCGCCTGCATATAGGAATCCGGGGAATAGTCAAACTTGATGACATCGTCCAGGATGGCGGAAGTTCGTGTGCGGATATTTTTTCCCCCAAGCTCCCGCGCTTTGTTGCAATGCTCGCAGCGGCAAAATGCATTGGGGAAGCCCTCTGCGGCTGCGGTTCCTAGAAAGTGAATTTTCAAAGTCATGTCTCCTTGCCATGCAAACTGTAGTGGTCCATTTTACGTCCAGGATTGAACGGATTGCCGTTCTACTATCGATGTTTGAATTTTAATGGTGATGGGATTCTCGTTGGAGTTGCCAACGCGCTTCATCAGCAAATCAACGGCCGATCGGGCAAGCTTCTCGGTGTCTTGTCGAACCGTCGTAAGCGGTGTCGGAATATATGCCGCTAACTGGATATCGGAAAACCCGACGATGGACAGCTTTTCAGGAACCGGAATCCCCATTTGCAGTGCGGTGTGAATGGTCGAGATGGCGACATGGTCATCCCCGCACATGATGGCCGTCATCCGGGGGTTGTCCTGAATAAACCGCTCCTGTTCCGGATCGAGCTCATTAATGCGGCTGGTATCGCAAGTGACGCTTCGAAAATGAATGTTCTGGATCTTCACCGGAATTTTATGATCGAGCAGCGCTTGGATATAGCCTTGATACCGTTCCTTCCGGCTTGTGATATTGTCGATCGGGTTCGAAGTGTATCCGATCTCCCGGTGCCCCTTCTCGATCAAATACTTGGTCATTTGATAAGAGCCCATATAATGGTCGTGATACACGCAATCGATCTCCACTTCATGGAAAATACGATCGATGATCACCAGCGGCAGTTTGCAAAGCTTTAGTCGCAGCACCTGATCGCTGCAGGTCTTCCGCCCCTGAGGAAACAGAATGATGCCGGTGATCCCTCCTTCGACCAGCCTTTCCAGACAAAGATCCTCATCGTCGCGGTCCTTCGTCATTTTTAAAATGAGGTCGCACCCGTGCTTTCGCACTTCAGCCTCGGCGGCGGCGATGATTCTGGAAGTGTAATCGGATAGATGAGGCATAATGAGTGCGATCTGTCCGAACGGCCTCTCTACGTTCGGCGCCGCCTCGGTGACCTTTGGTGAAGTTCCTCCATCGGCCAGCAATCCATCTTGCGGCTGGGCAAGGAAGGTCCCTCTGCGGGGCAGGCGGTACACCAGTCCCTGCTCTGCCAGCTTTTGAAGCGCCAGCTTGCTCGTCATCCGACTTACGCCGAATAGCTTGGCAAGCTCTCCTTCGGATGGAACAGGATCATGCGGCCGCAGCCGACGACTCTGAATAATCTCGATTACCTGATCAGCCACCCGGTGATATAATTGATTCTGTTTCATCAAACGTGCATCTTTCATCAAATTATCCCTCTAATCGTTGAGTCGACTCGTATCCACAAGGGATCTAATTTGAAGTTAATTTATGTCACTGACATATTCAATGATATCTATGTAAAAGTCTCGTAAATTCTATGTTAAATCGTAAAGTCGCTCACCTGAATCAAATATTCCATATCAGTGATTTATTCTGGAACAGAAGAAAAGCGTCCCGCAAGCCTTGAAAAAAGACTTGTGGGACGCTTTGGGTTATTGTGGCCGGGTAAATTCCGCCCGGTCAAAATTTCCGATAAAAAACAAAAAGCCTTGATTTCTCTAGGGTTTTTCTTCGTATGGAGCCTGAGGGGATCGAACCCCTGACCTCATCGCTGCCAGCGATGGAAATGTAAGCCGTGATTTATTGACAACATGCCCAGGTGCATGAATTGATTCCTGTTGAGCGATTTCTTTTACCAGGTCAGGGTTTACATCTACTTCCTTGGCATTGGTCAATGAAACGGCGAGTAATAGCAAAAACAAGACCAGTCCAACTGCTGACCATTTAAGGGACTGCTTGTTAAACTTGGCAATCCTGATCATTCTCCTCTTCAACTCAGAATGTTCCGGCGAAAAATTCGCAGTGGTCAAAAACCGGTTGGGACGACTCGCACTTCGATCCAACAGTTTTATGATCGTATACCCCTATTCCTTTACCTCTTCGGTATCGATATGCGAAATGACTGCGGCTTCGCATGACAGCTCCTGTTCTTCCCGCATTTTACGATAGGCGTACACAGTATGGGGTTAGACCGCTGCAGAATGAGCAATAGGGTCATGATCACGTTCTCCGGCTGCCTTCAAAAGGCTATATGACCCATCCTCTCCCGTTAGTTCAATAATGGTTCCTTGATTTGATTTATTACGGTCTTTGTATCTAATCCATTTCTAAGTATCAAAATGTATCCTACCCCACAAAAATGTTCCGTTCACACAAAAAAGTGCGTACTTTTCACCAATTAGTCAGGGTGATAACCTTACATACAGAACGATCGATCCATAATTAATTGAGCGACACACGGTCGTTAAAAAAATCATAGGTGAGGTGCTAAGAAATGAAGGAATATCAACTTATTTTGAAAGAGAAGAAAATCGTTTGGGGAGAAACCATAGATATTGAACAGTTCATTGATAACAAACCAGTCAATTCCATCAGACAGGGCGAAAACTCGAACATGGATTGGAATTTGCCTGCAGGCGTATATCGAGCCAAAGAAATTGTTATCGAACTCGATAAAATGCTTGAGGCCATGCTGGTTCAGCTGGGCAAACCAGTAAACAGCGATCCGACAGTACTCTTAGATAGCCTGCTAGCCAATCTGGCGATTTCCGGACGCCTGTCTTCTTTGCCCTTAAAATCATTGGAACTTGAAGATCATGCCGGTACAGAGATTAGAGCTCAAGCGGTACGCATCGGAGAACAATTGGTAAGCTGGGCCAGAGAAATCAATGCTGAGAAAAAGACATTGGCTGAGTATGGGAAAGAAACGCTTAGTGAACTGGAATTTCGAAGCCACTGTTATGGTCATCCGCTGACCCCGGAAGCCACTGCTCAGGTTTGGGGACCATTCGGCGGACCAAGGATTATGCAGATTTATAATGAATACTTACACCAATTCGTTTTACTTCGGGATGCCTTGTTGCCATTTGCTAATTGGGAAGAGGTTCCGTTTGAGGTCAAGGAATATAGAGAATTCAAAGGATTGCGCTTTCTGGAGCCATCCCGAGAAGTATTCTTAACGCAACTGTTCAAGAAAAAATTGACACATAAATCGATCATCCAATATGCACAAAGTGTGGTTAGCTCAGGGCTCGAAAAGGCCGGTTACGGCTTCCAATATCGTTTAGGTACCGTTTTGCCGGCTGGTTTGGGTGAGTCTGCCCGTACGGCATCCCGCTATCTCCTGAGATGGCATCCAGTACAAACGATACAGGTAGTTGATGGAGAAGGTTTGACTGCGGTCTCGTTCGATTATGAATATGAAGATTATTATTCCGCGCCCCGTACGGAGGCAGGAAAAGGAACACCGGCAGACGATAAATTGCTTCCTGAGTATGGGGAGGATTACAATGAACCATCGATTGCCAGGTTGCTGCCAAATACAATTACGGATCGAACGACTCTACAGTTCAGTATCGAGATGAATGGCAGCGAGTTTGCAGTAGATCTTGGTCAGCTTTTTAGGGGGCAGCGCTTTTTATATCGGCCACAGATAAACAGCAATGCTGGGAGCGAATTTATAAAGCGCGAATACCTCCACTGGCACCCTGCTGAAGACATTCTCTCGCACTCCGGATTAGTCACCAATGTAGATGGCATCCATTTCATTCCGACTGGCAAAAATGAACTTGTCCTACGGGCTTTACTAGGTAAACTCTATCCCGAAAATGTAGTTTTATTGGATAAAGGAGATCAGGAGGAACTGGAAGCGGCTTATGTTTCCGGCAAAGGCTTCGGTACGCAATTTCTAGTGCTGTAAGTCGTGAAATGAAATCCGCCGACATTTTGGATAGAAAGGGAGAACCTATTTTGACCAGACAACAAAAGTTTTTGACAATGAATTTATTTTTATTGACCTTTATTCTAGGGACCAGTGAATTTTTGATGGTCGGATTATTATCTGAAATTGCCACAGATATGAAAATCGCCATATCGACTGCAGGCTTTCTGGTGACGGCTTTTGCGCTTACCTTTGCTATAGGGACCCCGGTCTTCACAGCATTATTCAGCCGATTTTCCAAATTCCCGCTCATCCTTGTCTTGCTCAGTATATTTATTGTGGGGAATATCGTTACGGCTTTATCAGGATCATATGGCCTGCTTCTGGTGTCCAGAATAATCACGGCCGTGGTTACCGGCGTCTTGATTGCACTCGCGATGTCAGTGGCAAGTGAAGTCATGCCTCCAGAAAAAAGAGGGCCGGTGATCTCTATCATCTTTACTGGTTTCACTGTGGCGAGCGTCCTTGGCGTACCCCTTGGCACTTTTATCGGACAATGGGGCGGGTGGCATTTGGCCTACTGGTTTACCACAGTGTTAGGAATCATTTCTTTGATAGCAAGCGTCGCAACCATTCCTAGAGGACTAAAAGGAAAACACAGTTCACTCACAAAACAACTCAGATTGCTCGCTTACCCCAGAATTGTGCTTGCTTTTGCCATTATGATGTTAAGCATAGCAGCTACTTATAGCATCTATACGTATTTAGCTCCTTTGCTTCAGGATGTGCTTTTTGTTCCGGCCCGTTATATTAGTCTCATCTTTTTACTGTATGGTGTTGTGTCTATTTTCAGCACGCTAATCGGAGGAAAGCTGGCTGTCGGCGACGGGATGAGAAAAATTCGCTATGTGCTTCTGGCTCAAGCCGTCATCTTGGTGTCACTTTATTTTACTTCCGGCTCTCTTGTTGGGGGACTGGTCAGCATCTCATTCATGGCTCTCGTTGTTTATCTTATGAACTCGACGATGCAGTTGTACTTCATTGATTATGCCGATGAGCATGTTCCGGAGGCAAGAGATTTGGCTTCATCCTTAACCTCCGTCGCCAACAATGTTGGCATTGCGATCGGATCCGCTTTAGGTGGAATTATCACTACGAACATGAAGCTTATTGATCTTTCCTGGTCTGGTGGGATTGTGGCCGTACTCGCGGCAGTGTTGGCATGGGCCAACTATCGTTTGAAGCAAGGAACTGTCAGTACGACTAAAGAGAATAATGCACTGCATGAGCAATACCAAGGAAATATATAATTAAGACATATAAAAGCAGGAGGTAATTTGGAAAAGTACCTCCTGCTTTTCGAGTGACAAGAGCAGCCCGATCAAGGCAAGATTAATGGTAAATGGACAGATTGTAGCTTTTTTATGCATTCTTGTGATTTGTGTACAATACTTCATCGGGAAAGCTTTCGATATAGTCGGTTCCAAAATCGCATAACATCGTGAGCATAGGGGCCAGTTGTTCGCCTAGCCGAGACAAGCAATATTCCACTTTTGGCGGTGAAGCTGGATAAACCTTGCGAATAATAAGTCCGTCGCTTTCTAGCATTCTTAGCTGCATCGTAACCATGCGTTGGGTTGCTTCAGGAAGTTCCCGTCGCAGCTCATTGTACCGTACTGGACCTTTTGCTAAGCGGTTTAAAATGGATATCTTCCATTTCCCACTGATTAAGCCGAGTACAATTTCCGAGGTACACCGATATTCTTTGTCTCTAAAGTTTATCATCTGTCGACACATCCTTTTTAGAAAAGATTGTGTAAAAGCAAGTTGTCTCTCTCCAGCCAATTCGAATTACAGACCATTCATTCCATATATTATCTTCAAACAGCTCAATTCTTGTCAAGAATTTCTGGATCGATTAGTATAAAATTAATAAAGGAGGTCATCTTATGCCGCGAACAGGACGTCCACGTACATTTAATCGTGACGAGGCGGTTGCCGCCGCCATGATTCTTTTCTGGGAATATGGCTTTGAATCCACTTCACTGGCTCAGTTAAAGGCCGCAATGGGAGATATATCCTCTGCAAGTTTCTACGCAGCGTTTAAGTCAAAAGAAGAACTGTTCCGTGAAGTGATTGATCGCTACATATCGATGTATGGACATGCTTCGGAAACTTTCAAAAATACAAACATAACGTCGAGAGCAGCCATCGAAATGGGATTGCTAGAAGCAGCTCGGTTCCAGACAGAGAACACTCACCCTTTAGGTTGTCTGTTGGTTTTGTCCACAGTTAACTGTTCTCCTGAGCAACAACATATCCAAGACCTTCTGTCAAAGGAAAGAAAGAGAGTCCGGGGGTGGATCAAAGATTGTATAGAACGAGCCGTAACCAACGGGGAGTTGCCAGGATCCACGGATATCTCCATGGTGATTACGTTATTTGAAACCTTCTTACGAGGGATTTCTACACAAGCCCGAGACGGTGTTCCATATGAGGAAATTGCAGCTGCCATAACTCATTTGATGAGCGTATGGGATTCGTTATCTGTTGAACACGATATTAGGGAGGATTGATTGAGCATACAAATTACTCAATAAGTGGCATCGATGCCCATATTCAATTTATTGTTTTTTAGTTTGGTCGTCGTTATTACTTTGTTGAAGGAACAGCATAATCCTTTTTTATCACGGAACAAAGGCTGAGATAGCCTCTGAGATAAGACTCGAGAAGAAATCCTCACTCCCCTTCCCTTTCCCTTATTCCCTAAAACAAAAAAAAACCGAGCAAATGTCAGGAAATAATCCTGGATCTGCTCAGCTGTAATATTACCTTATTTGCTTTAATACAAATTTGGTTTAAATCGAAGTGAGTATATTTTTTGACTCACAGTCAGGTAGAAATTGCTTTCATCTCCCTTGGCAAGCAGGTTAACGGCCGTTCCAGCCCAACCGGCGCTTTGCACTTCTGGAACTCAGCCATTAACTTGAACATTCCCTCCAAGATATTCAAGGCTATATATATCGGAGATTTTTTCCAGCACACGCTGCGCATGTTCTGTAAATTTCAAGTCCGCAATCCGATCTTTGAACAGAAACACGCCGGTCTCATTGCTGTTTTTGCCCAGAGCTCCCTCATATAATAGGTTGGCTCCATGAGTAGGCGGAGAGGAAAAAAACTTCATAAACAGTTCAAACCCTGCGGTCAGTCCGGAATCTTTTCCTTTTCTTAGCGTATTGTTAATGCCTGGGTCAACGCTGCGGATCTTAATGCCTTCCTTTGCAAGCTGCGGTGCGACGGCTTGGGTCCACAACGAAAGAGCCAGCTTTGAAGTCGCATAGGGTCCATACATTTTGCGGAAGGTTTTGGGATGCTCCAATTTTTCGATCGTAAACTCCTTCGTAAATCTAAACACCTGCGAGGAAGTGTTAATCACGGTTTTTAAGCTGCCGTTCTTCAACAGCTCCTTCAATTCCATCAGAACAATAAAAGGAACGACCGTCAACAATTCATAATGCAATTCGCGGCCTTGTTTGGAATAGCGCAGCTCACTTAAGCCTCCTCCGGCGTTGTTAAACATAATATCGATCCGCTGTTCCTTGCCTTTGATTTCTTCCAAAGAGTGCCTCAAGCTGCCATAATCGGTGAGATCCTTCACTTTATAGGCCCGGAGCCGTCCGTCCTTGAGATGTTTTTGGAGGAATCTATCGTCCGCTGGAAAATCCGATCGGTTCAAAGCAACCACCTGCCAGTTCCCCGACAGCATTTTCCGGGTCAACGCCAATCCGATCCCGTTACTTGCGCCTGTAATCAGTGCAATATGTTCTCGTTGGTTCTTACTCAATGCATGTCCTCCTTCATTCAGAATTTCATTGGTTTATGTGTTTATCAGTCGGAGTCGGGCAGGAGAATCAGTTTGCCGTGGGCACCCCCGCTCTGGCTGATTTGAACAGCTGAACGCCATTCATCGAGTTCGAAAGTCTTCGCGACCGGAATCGTGAACTTGCCGTCCGCTGCGTACCCGGCAAAGTCGCCGACAACGTCATAACGTGCGGTATGTAGTTCTCCATAGCTGGTGCGAACGCCAAGTTCAGCGGCTGCGGCGAAATCGCTGACGGTTAGGACATGCTGGGGATGCCCGTTGACGATTTCGACCAGATCTTTCAATGAACCGCTGTTTGGCGCCGTATCCAGGGCGAGGTCAACCGGCTGTTTCGTCAGTTCGGTCACTCGTTCGACCATTCCATCACCGTACGAGGTCACCAACGCCCCCATGGAGCGGAGCTTGTCGGCGTAGGTGGGCCCAGCGGTTGCGATCACACGGGCACCGCGCATGAGGGCAATTTGAACGGCAGCGAACCCTACCGTGGTGCCGGCTCCGTGCACGAGTACGGTCTGACCCGATTTCACCCCAAGAGTATCAATGCCACGGTAAGCGGTTTCGACTGCCATTGGCAACGCTGCAGCTTGAACAAAGTCGAGTCCGGCCGGCATGCGGAACCAGTAGTACATAATCGCTTGATCCGACGCACCGGCGCTCGATCCATTCATGAAATCTGCCCCACCCAGAACGGAATCGCCGATGGCAACATCGGTTACGCCCTCTCCGATTGCGTCTACCATACCGGCCACGTCCAGCCCGATTCCGCGAGGCAAGGGCAATTGACCGACAAAATGGCCTTGGCACGTCACCCAGTCAACCGGATTTAAGCCGCAAGCGCGTACTCTCACGCGAATGCGTCCCGGCCCTGGCTCTGGGATCGCCACCTCATCCAAGCATAAGACATCCATTGGTTCTCCGTATTCGTGGAATCGGATGGTCCGCATGGTAGTCTCCATTGTGATCTCCCCTCCATTTTGCTCTGATAAAATCGCGTTCTCTGTGATTTCGAACGGTCTTCCAAGGAAAACAAAGAAATCCTAAACTATAAAGTTCACTAGAAGGCAAGGGGGTCATGAGGAGAACCTATGCCCCCTGCCCTCGCTTTAATAGTTGCTCGAACTGAGGAGCTTAAATCTGGGAGCCGCCTCCATCGACAGGGAACTCAGCCCCGGTGGTATAGGTGGCCTCAAATGCTAGAAATGCAACAGCCTTAGCTACCTCAACTGGATCGCCTAAACGCAGCATTGGAATTTGCTGTCTCATCTGTGCCTTTGTCTGCTCGGCAGCTTCTTCCGGCATTGCCTTTTCCATGATGCCTGTGTCAATAACGCCGGGACTGACTGCGTTGACGCGAATATTTCGAGGTAATAATTCGCGCGCCAGACCTCGAGTCATGGAGCGCAGCGCCGCCTTACTAGCTGCGTAAGCACTGAGCATTGGGAGACCCACTACGTTCACGATTGAGGTGGTAAGGACTACCCCGCTACCTGAGCCAAGCAGCGGAGCGAGCTTCTGCACGGTAAAGTACGGTCCTTTGGCATTGATTGTAAGTATCTCGTCGTACTTTTCTTCTGTCATTGCTTCGAAAGGGACAAACCCCGTGACACCAGCGTTAACGAACAGGGCATCTACGGTTCCAAATTCAGCCTCCACTCGATCGGCTAATGCGGCGATATCCTTCAATGAGGCGGCATCGCTTAAGACCGCGATCGCGTGGCTTCCGAGTTGTTCACGAGCCGCATCCAGCGTCGCCTGAGTACGTCCAGTAATCAGAACGTGTGCGCCTTCATCCACTAGCAGCTTCGCCGTCGCAAGGCCGATTCCGCTGCTGCCTCCCGTGATCACGACCTTTTTTCCAAAAAATTTGCCCTTACTGAATGATTCCATTTAAATCGTCCTCCCTTTGTATAATCCGTAATCGGATGATTAGGTACAGGAGCGATTATACATCAGCAAATTTAATAAGTAAACAAAATTAATTAAATTAGTTCATTTAATTAATTTCATACATAAAGGTCAGCAAATTTGTTATAATGTGTTGTATAGGCAACAAAGGGAGGTACTTATCCGTGAGAAAAGCTGTGAGTGTAGATACCTATGTGGAAAAAATAAAACCCATTATAAGAAAAACAAAATTCAGCCAACTGAAAGTCGACGATCTCGCAAAATATATGGATATCAGCAAAGTGACACTCTATAAGCATTTTTCCTCCAAAGACGACATCATCGAACAAGTCGTGGATTATTACATTGATTATTCGAAGAAGGCTGACACCGTTGTGAAAGACGATGCCGTCTCTTTTTTGGATCGTTTTCAATTAACATTTTTACAATCTTTAATGTGTGCCGCGTATATCTCTGATTTGTTCTTGCAAGATCTGAAGGAATTTTATCCACAGCATTTTGAGAATCTGTCCGTTGCCCTACAGAATCGGAATAAAAGCTTACAAACTTTTTTTGAATCCGGTATGGAGCAACAGATTTTCAACAGATTGAATGCCGTGTTGTTTATGGTTCAAGATGACGCTGTTCTGCGACGCTTTATCGAGCCCTCATTTTCGATTCAGTATGATATCACTGTGAAACAAGCGATTATGGATTTCTACTACATGAAGCAGTATCAATTGCTCAAACCTGAATATCTGAAAATGATTGACGACTCCGATATGGAAAGGAAGATCGTTCATATTTTGCAAGCCATTTCGTAAGTGAAGCATCCATATTCGATTCCGTTGTGGGCTACATTGCTAGACGCCGCTCCGCGGCACCTTGACCTCATACCCAGCGATAGTATTAAAATGGATGTAAATTTCCATATAGTAGCCCTCGTAAATAAAGCATTAGTTGACCCTTGAAATCGAAAAAGCGACAGCCATGGACGAGAAAATAATGTCCTAGGCTTTCGCTTTTTCATTCAACGTTAATGTTACCCGTTCAGCGCAATTATTCGTCGTACCCTAGAATCATTTGGTCCAGCGGCGTGCCGGCAAGCACCATTGGGTACACATTCTCATTGGTCGGGATGACGAACTCGACGAGCACAGGTCCTGTCGTCTGCAGCACTTCTAACCAGACCTTGGAGGCTTCATCCTTGTTCGTTGCCCTTAATCCCTTGATCCCGTATGCTTCCGCTAGCTTGACGAAGTCCGGACTGCCGGACAGATCAATCTGGCTGTAGCGTCGCTCGTACATCAATTCCTGCTGCTGCTTAACCATGCCGAGCACCTGGTTGTTCAAGACCACGATCTTGACCGGAATCTGATGAATCGCGCAGATCGCCATCTCCTGCGCGCACATCTGCATGCCCCCGTCGCCGTTGATCGAGACGACGAGACGATCCGGATTTCCGACTTTAGCGCCGATCGCGGCCGGGAAGCCAAAGCCCATCGTGCCAAGACCGCCCGACGTGATGAGCGAGCGAGGATGCTTGAAGCGGTAAAACTGCGCGGTCCACATTTGGTGCTGGCCTACATCGGTGGTGATGATTGCCTCTCCTTGCGTCGTCTCGCTAATCATCTCGAGCACATATTGCGGCTTAATGACTGTATCCGAATCGGTATACCGAAGCGGATGCTGCACCTTATACTCTTGAAGCTGCTCAAGCCAGGTGCCCGTCTGGGCTGCTTGCGCTTTCGTGTTCGCATAAGCCAGCACGTTTTTAATATCGCCGATGCATGCGAGATCTGTCTTGACGTTCTTGCCGATTTCCGCAGGATCGATATCGATATGGGCGATACGTTTGGCCTGAGGCGCAAACCCGTCCAGCTTCATCGTGACCCGGTCATCGAAACGCGAGCCGATCGAAATAATGAGATCCGCATTCTGTACCGCCATGTTCGCCGCATATACGCCATGATGTCCGAGCATGCCCAGCCACATCTCGTCATCGCTCGGAAACCCGCCGAGGCCGAGCAGAGTCGTCGCGACCGGAATTCGCGTAGTGTGGACGAACTTGATCAGCTCCTGCGAGGAGTTCGAATAGACAACGCCGCCGCCTGCGATAATAACCGGCTTGCGCGCTTCGGCAATCGCCTGAAGCAGCGCATCCATTTCTGCCGGATTCGGTTCCGGAGCTCCATGGTATCCGCGCAACCGAACCGTGTCCGCTGAACGATATGCCATCCGCTGATTGGTCACGTCTTTTGGAATATCGATCAAGACAGGACCTTTGCGGCCCGTATTTGCAATGTAGAACGCTTCATGAATGATGCGAGGAAGGTCGTGTACATCGCGAACCATGTAGCTGTGCTTCGTAATCGGCATCGTGATGCTAATAATGTCCGCTTCCTGAAAAGCATCCGTGCCCATGACATTCGTAGATACGTTCCCGGTTATGATCACCAGCGGCACCGAATCCATAATAGGCGGTTGCAATCCCGGTCACCAGATTTGTTGCTCCTGGACCGGATGTCGCGATGCATACCCCAACCTTCCCCGTCGACCTAGCATAGCCGTCCGCCGCGTGGATCGCGCCTTGTTCGTGCCGGGTCAAGATATGCTTGAAATCCGGCTGATGTACCATCGCGTCATAGATATAGAGCACATTTCCTCCAGGATAACCGAATACGCACTCTACGCCTTCCTGCAGCAAGCCGCGCAAAAGCACCTCCGAACCGGTGATATATTCCTCTGATGGCGTCGTTGTTTCATTCTTCATTCCTAATTTCTGTTCCACTTGGGCAGCCTCCTTTGCAAAATAAAACCCCCTCTCCTCCTGAGCAAACTGACAGCGGTCAGCTCATACAGGGACGAAAGGGGATTTTTTCGCGGTACCACCCAAGTTCGCTGCTACCCTCGCGAATGCAGCCTCATGAGGTAAGGCCGATGCCTTACCTGCGGCGCGTTAACGAGCACCATTTCGGTTAAGCCTACTTGCGGGTACGGAAAGAGACCAGCCGCGCTTTCGGTTAACAGCTCCGAGACGACACCATACAAAGGGTTAAGGCAAAGGTTTCAGCGTTTCCTCTGCTCTCTGGGCATAACCGCCCTTGCCGGCTTTCTCTTCATCGCCTGTTGGTATTAAATAACCCCTTCCTTCCCAAGGCTCATAGAAATGCTAGAAGCCTTGGGACGAAAGGGGAATCGCGGTACCACCCAGGTTTACTGCAACCTCGCAATTGCAGTCTCATGAGGTAAAGCCGATGCTATACCTGCAGCATGTTAACGGATGCCAGGCCGGTTGATCCTACTTGCGGGCGTGTTATCACGCCTTCCGCGTTCGGTCAACAGCTCCGAGACGACACTATACATGCATTACGACGGAGGTTTCAGCAATCCCTCCGCTCTCTGGACATAAACGCTATTGCATAGCCTTCTCTTCTTCGCTATATTTTTATTTTTCTGATAGTAGCACAGACTCGACTTTTTTTCAAACCGAATGAATACTAAGCTGCTTTATGATGATTGAGTTCTTGTACCCGGTAAGTTTAACCCATTTATGCTCCAGATGAGAATTCACGGTTTAGAAAAATATAAAATTGCCGGCAACACCACATGATCAACAATCGTCAGGCATTGAAATAAAATCCGTTTACTTGGAACAAGACACATTAGAACAATTCAGCGGATTAACAGCCTCGGTACTCGTTATGGTTCTCTTTTGTAGAAACGGCATTCAACAGAGACTATAATAATCATGAATAGAGTGCTTTTGGTCTATTTGGTTAATAGCGATATGTATCTTCCATATGAGTAAATAGAGGTGACCCACATGAAAATGAATCGTTCCTCATCCGCATTGGGTGACTTCCTTAAATCGCGCAGAGAACGGTTGCAGCCTTCAGAGGCCGGGATTCAGCCGCTGCCCGGACGAAGACGCACTCCGGGACTTCGAAGAGAAGAAGTCTCTTATCTTGCCAATATAAGCGTGACTTACTATGCCTGGCTGGAGCAAGGCAAGGAGGTTAATCCTTCGCCGGAAGTGCTGCTAAGTATCAGCAAAGCGCTTCAGCTTGACGAAGACGAGCAGAAGCATCTATTCGATCTGGCCAATGTAGATGTGGCGAGCGTCGTCACAGTGCCAAATAACGGTGGGCCGGATACGGGAGTTCTGCAGAAAATCGTAAATCAATTGCATTATCCTTCTTTTATCACAGACGAAGGTACGGATGTTATCGCTTGGAATCGGGCGGCTGAACTGATCGTAGCCGATTTCGGCAGTCTGCCGGACAACGAACGGAATATGATGGACATTATGTTTTTAAAGCCTGATTACCGCAACAGACTGGTGAATTGGGAAGGCGCTGCCCGTTACTCTGTAGCCATTCTGCGGGCAGGCTTCGATCTTTACAAGAACAACCCGTTATATATGGAACGGTTTGAACGCTTGACGCGGGAAAGCGTGGAGTTCGTACATTTCTGGGAGCTGTATGAAATCAAACAAAAACGCGTAGCCACCGCTTTATTCCGTGTTCCTGACGCACAGGAGATGGAGTTCGAGCTCCATTCCGCGGCTGTAATCGATAATGACCCGGGACTGCACTGGTGTTTCTTTGTTCCGGTGCCCGGTTCAGGTACGGAGGAGAGATTATTGCGTTTACTTGAGCAGGACAGGCAGCTACCGTAGACTGTTACTCCCGTTAATAGAATAGACGTGCTGTGGCTAGCTCCCTCTAATTGTTTGTATAATCCAGTGGATGACAACGAATGGAGGGTGTTTAGCATGCAAACTTGGTTCATTACAGGAGCATCAGGAGGCTTGGGTTCACGTATAACTCGCCAGTTGCTTGATAGGGGGGACCGTGTCGCCGCAACGGTACGCAAGCCGGGGGTGCTGGATGATCTGCAGGCACAGTATGGCTCTGGGCTTTGGCAGGCTAATTTAGATCTGACAAACTCTCAGCAAATTGCTGAAGTGGTGGAACGTGCATTTTTAGAACTGGGCACGATCGATGTGTTTGTCAATAATGCAGCCTATGGCTTGTATGGCGCAGTGGAAGAAGCAAGCGACAGGCAAATTGAGCATCAGTTTATGACCAATGTGCTTGGCTCCCTGCGTGCAGCGCGTGCAGTCCTGCCCTTTTTCCGTAAGCAGGGCGGCGGTCACATGGTACAGATTTCGAGTATGGCGGGTCATTATTCTATTCCGGGTATGGGACTGTATTGCTCTACGAAATGGGCGGTCGAAGGAGCCTTTGAAGCGCTAGCTAAGGAAGTGGCTCCGTTCAATATTAAGACCACTATGGTGGAGCCCGGCGGAATCCGAACGAATTTCATTACAAGCAACGCCGTATTCGGCGAGCGGATGGACGAATACCGGGATACGGAGGCGGGCCAATTCGTTAGCCTGATGAAGGGAGAACTGCCTGGTATAGATATGAGCATGTTCAATCAAATGGTTGTCGGCGATCCGGATAAAATGGCGCAGCAGATTATCCGCCGAGTCGACCAGGGAGAGGGTCCGATACGTATGGCGTTGGGCAGTGACGCCTATGAGCAAATCCGGGCAGCCCTGCTGGACAGACTCGCCGCTCTGGAAGCACAGAAAGAGCTGGCTCACTCCACTGATTCAGATGATGTGGTAAAACAATTTTAGAGGACACCAAAGAATTCGACATCCACGGCAACTGATATGCTCCTCTGAAGTGCTCTGATAATCGATTAGCAGTTGCTGCAGATTACCGCCATGGATGTACATTATGCACCCGACTCCGAAGCGCCTTCCCATCCTTTAAACGGGAAACGATTCAAGGATCTCAGCTTAAAGCTGAAAGATGGACAATTGATTAACTCCTATCCGCTCCTGCACAAAGGTACTTTTCTTCTGGTGCGGAAATATTACCGTGTAGTAATTCGTTTGAGGTGTGTAACTGCCTTCCCGTTGGGTGAACTTGAATTTGGGGCGTCTGAATGAACTAAAATCACGGTACGCTGCACTCAAAAAAACGCAATGTTCTCCATGAGTATGAAAATACCGCCTAAGCGTTATTCAACAACGCTTAGGCGGTATTTTCATTTCTGAGAAAGAAGGTACTTTACGCTCCGCTTTGTTCCGCCGCTGCAGATCGGCGACGCATGGATAAAGAAATAATAGCCGGGATGAGTGCCATTGCGACGCCAACTCCGCCAAACCAACCAACTGCTGCAAGAGAGATGCTTTCTACAACGATACCCCCAATTACAGCCCCTACGGCCATGCCCAACTGCACGATCGAATTGTTCAAACTCAGGACGATCCCCGAAGCCTGAGGAGCCATGCCGATTAAATAAACCTGTTGAACCGGCCCCATCGACCAAGCAAAAAAGGACCAGAACATAAGCAAAGGCAACACGAACATGGACGAGTGGGAGAACGCAGTCAGTAACAATAATATTCCGGAGTGAAAGAGCAGGCCCCCAATCATCGTACGGGGGATACCCCATTTATCTGCACCGTAGCCGCCAACTTGGGAGCCTATGAGACTGGCCAGCCCAAACGCAAACAACCCGACGTTGACCATCCCTTCGCTCATCCCCGTAATGTCCAGAAGAAACGGCGTTATATAGGTGTACAGCATCGTATAGCCCAATATCCAGAAAAAACTGATGGAAAGCGCGACAGCGATTCGGGGGCTTTTTAATAAGGCAAGCTGTTCCCGAATAGGAACGGGAGCCTCTCCTTCCGATTTCGGAATCGTAAGCAAAAGGACCACCATCGCGACCAAGCTTAGGGCCCCGACTCCCGTGAAGATGATTTTCCAATCATGTGAGCCCGCAATGATCCTCCCAAGCGGGACCCCTAGAATAAGTGCGAGGTTAAAGCCCACTAAAACCGTGGCGATAGCGCTGCCCTGTTTTCCAGGATGAGACATTTTGGCGGCAACCGTCATGGCGACGACCATAAATACCCCCGTGCTGATCGCCAAAATAATTCTTGCTCCGAGCAGCATGCCGTAGCCTGTAGTTGTGAACGTGATCAAATTCCCAACGAAAAATAATCCCAAAGCCGATAGCATAAGCTTTCTTCGATCCATTTTTGCCGTAAGTGCAATAAGAATCGGGGTGCCGATGGCATAAGCAAGCGAGTAAACCGTAATCAACTGCCCGGCCGCTACTACCGACACTCCAATATCGCTTGCAAGCATATCCAAAATGCCGGTAATCACAAACTCCGAAGTTCCGACTAAAAAGCTGACAATAGCCAGAATATAAATTTTCCATGAGTTTCTCATATGTTTCTCCCCTTTTTATTTCTATATTTCTAAATCTATAGAAATCATATTCAAAAAAATGAGTGCTCAAATTGCCGGCTTCATTTCTCTGCCTACTCAGCTTCCTCGTTCCAAGTGTTCGCCTCTGCTTTAGGCGTTATGGTCAGACGTCTGATGGGCGAGCTCCTTACGGACAATCGGCGCTACTTTGGTGCCGAGAAGCTCAATCGTCCGCAGCAAGTCGCGATGCGGCAATGAACTGAAATCGATGTACATCATGAAGCGAGTCAAGCCAAGATTCTTATGCAGCAGCACGATTTTTTCTGCGACATATTCGGGATCTCCGACGTAAAGAGCGCCGTGAAGGCTGCGGGCTGAATCGTACGAGTCACGTGTATAGGTAGGCCAGCCTCGTTCCCGTCCAATGTGGTTCATTTGGCCAGCCATGACAGGATAATACCGCTTAGCTGCCTCTTGTGCCGTATCCGAAATAAAGCCATGTGAATGCGTAGCAATTTGCAGCTTATTCGGATCGTGGCCGGCTTTCACGGCCGCTTCTTTATAAAGCTCCACCAAGGGTGCGAATCTCTGCGGCGCTCCGCCCAGGATAGAGAAGGTAATCGGAAGTCCCAGCAGGCCGGCCCGAACAGCCGACTCCGGGCTGCCCCCTGTTCCGATCCAGACAGGCAAAGGCTCCTGCTGTGCACGAGGATAGACGCCCATGTTGTCAATCGCCGGGCGATGACCGCCACGCCATGTGACCTTTTCGGAAGCGCGAATCTTCAACAGCAGTTCCAGTTTCTCTTCATACAATTCCTCGTAATCTTTCAGGTCATAGCCGAATAGCGGGAACGATTCGATGAACGAACCTCGTCCGGCCATGATCTCCGCTCTCCCGTTCGACAGACCGTCCAGCGTTGCAAAGTCCTGATATACCCGCACCGGATCGTCCGAAGACAGCACCGTCACTGCGCTCGAGAGCCGGATCCGCTTCGTTGTAGCTGCAGCTGCTGCCAGAATGACGGCTGGCGACGAGCTTGTGTATTCGATGCGATGATGCTCGCCGATGGCATAAACATCAAGGCCGACCTGATCTGCCAATTGGATTTCTTCGATCGCTTGGCGCAGCCTCTCGGCATGCGAGACACCGCCATTCCCGGGATTAGCATGGAGGAAGGTGCTCATTCCAATCTCCATCGTATTTGTTTGACCGCTCATAGTTATTCTCTCCTTCTTAATATGGAATAGGGATGATTAGCAAAGAGCCCCACCATTTCTACTGTTCTAAATATATAGAAATGATTTTTAAAAAAATTACGCCAACAAAAAGGGCGCAAATTTTTCCGCTACTTCTCGATTGACGTTATAGTGAATAAACGATCCATTCTTGCGAGAATCAATCAAGCCAGAGTCCGTCAATTGCTTTAAATGATGCGATAGCGTCGAGCCTGCAACCGATTCAAGCCTTTCACCGACCGCGGTGAAGCATAAATTGCTCTCTTTCGCAAGCAGTAAAGCTATCTTCAGCCGGGTTGGTTCCCCCAAAGCTTTATACACTTTAACCGCTTGCCCCATAGCTTCTTGATTTTCTCCCACTGTACCCACCTCCCCGCATATCTTCTGCAGTTCTATAACTATCGAAATCAATATTAGCACCATGTTATTCAAATGTAAAGGGCAGATCTGAACCCTGCTCCTCCTACTTCGCTAATTTTTTTCCTCGACGGCGATGCCGGCAGCTCTTAAATGCCCGTAGGCAACGATTCTGCTAAACTGAGATGAAACTTCATCTGCAGGAAGGGGTTTATCGTTTTTAATCCACCAAATTACAATCCCCATGAAAGACGATCCGAGGTATTCGATCAGCAATTCCTTGGATATCGCTAATGGGGAGTTTCCCTGAGCAGGTTTCCACCCCTCAATTAATTTATCTTTAATGATATCCTCCATTTTCGCTTGAAACTGATAGATTCTATTCTCATCTATTAACATGGAATGATAAAAGGTCAAATTTAGAGAAATATGCTCCAGTACAGTCTGCATGACTGTCTCGAGTAGAGAAATACTGAAAGGATTCATGCTGATGGGACAAAGAATGACCGCATCCTTTAATTCGCTCAACAATTCATTCATACATGTATCTAATAAATCAGGCTTATTTTGGTAGTGGAGATAAAAAGTGCTTCGATTGATCATAGCCCGATCGGCAATATCCTGGATCGTTATCGATTCATATCCCTTTTCCTGAATAAGCTCATAAAACGCCTTTCGAATCGATTGTTTCGTGCGCAGTATTCTTAGGTCGGTTTTCTTGTTCATTGTTTTCGTTCCCCCTAAATTTATTTAGGTCGTTAAGCGACAAAGTTTTATGAGTTGTCTGTTATCCAGCATTACTAAAAATATTGAATATTGAGCGTTATATTAGCCTCTATTATAATGAGCAACAGATAAATAAACAACGTACTGTTCATTATTTATCTAATGACCAAAAAAATTTCAAGGAGGATATTCCAATGACATCCAACCATCAAAATGAGCTTGTTCGTAAGGCAGTCGCCGTACTGGAAAGTTTTGAGAGCGGCAACCCCGAAGCGATTACGGCTTACGTTCATCCAGATCAATATATTCAGCATAACCAGGCCTTACCCGATGGTCGTGAATCCATGCTTGGCGCACTTGATCATTTACAGGAAATGGGTACTAAGGTAAGCATTAAGCGTACTTTAGTCGACGGAAATTATGTGGCTCTTCATTCTGTATATCATTTTCACGGCCCTAAAATCGTATTTGATCTCTTCCGTTTTGAGAATGGACTAATCGTCGAGCATTGGGACAATTTGCAAGAGATGGTGGAGAAGACACCAAGCAATCATACGATGATTGACGGACCGGTTACGATTAAGGATATCGACAAGACGGATGCCAACAAAGCATTTGTCAAAAGCTATGTTGAGAACATCTTGCTCGGGAAGAACCCTGACCTGCTTGCCTCTTACTTTGATGGAAATCACTACATTCAGCATAGTCCGCATATTGCAGACGGCCTTTCCGGTCTTCACGCTGCTTTGCAGGCTCTGAAGGAGAGAAATATTGAGTTTCAATATACTCATGTCCACCAAGTAATCGGACAAGGCAATTTTGTCCTTACAATGAGTGAAGGTCTATTTGATGGTCAACATACTGCTTTCTACGATATGTTCCGCGTAGAGGATGGAAAGATCGGTGAGCATTGGGACGTAATCGAGGCCATACTGCCGGCAGAAAAACGAAAAAATTCGAACAGTAGATTTTGAAATTTGTGTAGCTAAATCGCAAGGCATCGCCGAAATTTAAGTGCGGTGATGTCTTGCGCTTCACGAATGTACTTGAGCAATCAATTTTGTAATCAAAAAGATACAGAAGCGTTGCTGCAGCAACGCTATTTTTGTTCATTGCCATGAAGTGACCGTGTGATGCAGCCATATTATATGGTGGCCCTTCACAAATGAACATTGCCGTTGATAATCAACCATATGTTCATTATAAAGAACAAGGAGTAGTGGATCATGAAAATGCTGACACAAAAAATGATGTGGCTGGGAATGGTGCTCGTCCTGATCGTGTTGACCGTATTCGGGGCAGCGATGATGGGATCGGTGCTTGGATCAAAGCCAAAGGAGGTCCCGGTGGCCCTCGTTATCCTTGACCAGCCGGCGGAGCTGCCGACCGGAGGAACGTTTGCGATAGGGGAAATGATCCGGGAAAAGTTGCTGTCGAGCCCGGCAATGCCGTTTGTCTGGCATGTCGTGGATTCCGAGGAAAAGGCTCGGGAAGGACTGGATAAACGCGAATATTACGGAGCGATGGTGATTCCGACGGATCTGAGCAGCGGTTTACTCTCGTTAGCAACTCACTCGCCGATTCACCCTAATGTGAAAATCATCTCCAACGAGGGTATGAACACCCAAGCCTCGATGGTCGTAAGACAGACAATGGGGCAAGCAATGAAAATGATCAATGGGGAACTGTTGCAGCAGCTGCTTGGACAGATCGGACAGCAAACGGAGCAAATTCCGGTTGAAACGGCTAAAGCTTTAATGACACCGGTGAACGTTCTGGAGGAAGTCGTGCATCCAACGGGAGTGAATAATGCGTCGGGGAATGCGCCGGGTTTGTTGACCCAGATTATATGGATCGGCAGCATGGTGACCGGAGTCGTCTTGCTCCTGGCTAGCCAGAAGGCGATCGCCGCGGGTTCAAGAAGATGGACAGTCAGCGCGCTGCAAGCTATCGGGGGGCTTGCGATCGTCGGCATCGCCACGTGCTTCACCATATGGATGGCTTCGTCGTGGTACGGCATGGAGCTGGCGAACGCGGGGGAGACGTGGTTGTTCTTATGGTTGGCTGGATCGGCGTTCTTCTTGTTGCAATCTTCCTTGCTGAATTGGATCGGATTCCGGGCAATACCGCTGCTCGTACTGCTGATGTTCTTCTCCGTGCCGCTGCTGAACATGGCTCCGGAGTTCTTGTCGCAGACGACGCGAGCTTGGATCTATTCGTGGACGCCACTGCGGTTCGCGGCAGGAGGGCTACGGGAAGTAATGTACTTCGGCGGACTGGACGCAGCTCACTCAAACGCCTTGATTTTGCGGGGCGTCGCCGGTGGATTTTTGGTCTTGCTGCTCACTTCCGGATTTAAGGCCGATCGAGCAACACATGCCGCCCCTGCTTCTGTTACAGGCGATACAATAAAGTAAGAACAATCAACGATGCGTTGTACTTCCTTTTTTTACGCTCATGCTATAATTAAATTTTCTGGGAAGTATTAAAAAGTTATTTAAAAACAAAAAAACCCTTGATTTCTCAAGGGTTCCTCTTCGTATGGAGCCTAGGGGGATCGAACCCCTGACCTCATCGCTGCCAGCGATGCGCTCTCCCAGCTGAGCTAAGGCCCCGTAAGCGACTTCTATATCATATAAAAAATCAGCAGGCATGTCAACACTTTTTCAGAATTTTTTGATAACGCGCTGAGCCTTTTTTCCTTCTCTATATAATGTCACTTATCGATGATGAGAATTTGGCGCCATGAGAGCGCCGGAAGAGCACCAGGGTCGCTTAAAGAACCGTGGCGCTCTTACAGCTCCTGTACGTCCGTATCCTTGGACAGCAGGCTTTTCAGTTCCTTCATGAACATATTGATATCTTTGAATTGCCGGTATACGGACGCAAACCGAACGTAAGCCACCTCGTCGACCGGATATAACCGTTCCATCAGAAGCTCCCCGATCTGGCGGCTCTCCACTTCCGCTGCCGCCGTATTGCGCAGCGCCTTCTCAACATCCGAAACGATCATATCCAGCTGGTCCACGGATACCGGACGCTTCTCGCATGCCCTTATCAAACCGCGGAGCACCTTCTCCCGGCTGAACTCTTCGCGGCTTCCGTCCTTTTTCACGACGATCAGCGGCGTTTCCTCCACCATTTCAAAGGTTGTGAACCTCTTGCTGCACTGCTCGCATTCCCTGCGGCGGCGGATGGACTTGTTCTCGTTGGCTGGCCTGGAATCCAGCACTTTCGTTCCGGCATAACTGCAATATGGACACTTCATAAGTTGTCTCACTTCCTTTGTATTCAGCGTGATACGCCCTTAATGGGCGGCAGAAAAATTTACCAGCAAAACTTTTGTCTTTTATGTTATGAAAATGCGAGACCCGAGACATAATACTTTTACCAACCCAAGGAGGTGAACTTAACATGGCACAAAGCAACAACAACTCCAACAACCTGGTTGTTCCTCGCGCAAACGCTGCTCTTGAGCAACTGAAATACGAGGTAGCTCAAGAACTTGGTATCTCCATTCCACAAGACGGATACCAAGGTAACATGACTTCCTATGAGAACGGTTCGATCGGGGGATACATCACAAAACGTCTTGTAACCCTGGCCGAGCAACAATTGGCTGGTCAATACTCCGGTCAATAATTGATTCTTCCTTAAAAAAGGAGTGTTGGGGGCTCGATGTAAGAGCCTGTCCAGCGCTCTTTTTTTCTTTAGAAGCCGCCCTTATACACATCCGTATATTGATTATAATAATAAATCACGCGCTGTACATAATGCCGGGTTTCCCCGATGGGTATACTCTTCACGTTCTCATAGGTTCCATCCCACATGCCCTTGTTGATCCAATTCTTGACGTTCCCCGGGCCCGCATTATAAGCGGCGATGGCGGCAATCGGATTGCCGTCCATTTCTTTGTGCAGATTCTGAATGTACCAGGTGCCCAGCTGGATGTTTGCATCCACTTCATTCTTTACGCTCAGCAGGTTCACCGACGGGAGCTTGGCCATTTCCATCGCCCAGTTCGCCGTATCCGGCATCAGCTGCATAATGCCCAGCGCGCCCTTCTTGGATTCCTTGCCCGGCTTGAAATTCGTTTCCACCCGGATGATCGAGGCCACCAGAAACGGATCAACCTCATAATAGGCGGCATGTTTGCGGATCTCATCCTTATAATGGATCGGATACAGCAGGGTCATCCAATTGGAGCTTAGGAACAGCAGCGCTACAAAAGAAACGAACAGCAGGAGCAGCACCCTTTTTTTACGAAGCCACTTCATAACTGAACCAACCTGTTCCACAGGTTGTCCACCTGCTGCTGCGTTTCGGCCAACGTGCCGCTGTTATCGATCAGGATATCCGCTCGAAGCTTCTTCTGCTCAATGTCCATCTGGCTGCTAAGACGCGCCTCTGCCGCTTCCCGGGTAAGAGCGTCCCGCTCCATCAAACGCGCAAGCTGCAGCTCGCGCGGGACATAGACGACAGCGATCTGCTTCAGATAAGGATAGGCTTCCCTTGCCTCCAGCAGCAATGGAATATCCGCTACCACCAGCCGGTCGGGATACTGCCGTTCATACGCCTCCGTCCGTTCCCGGATTTCCTGCCGGATTGCCGGATGCGTAATCTCATTCAAAGCCGCTCTTTGCTCCGGATGATGGAAGATCATCTCCCCGAGCTTCTTTCGATTCAACGTACCGTCTTCAAACAGGATCGCTTGTCCAAAATGTTCGGTCACTTTACCCAGCACCGGATGACCCGGGAGCATCACTTCCCGGGCGATGATATCCGCATCGACGAGAAGCGCTCCCTTCATGGCCAACATGGAGGACACGGTGCTTTTGCCTGTTGCAATTCCTCCGGTTAAACCGATATTCATGACTTCACCTCATAACAGCTTCATTATACCCATGACAACTAATAAAAAAGCAGGCAAATACGAGATAAAACGCATGCCGCCCTTGGCCGCAAAACGGAGGCCGACCCGCATGCCCAGCACCAGAAATATCCCGCTGAACAAGGAAACCACGGCTGCGGTGCCTAGCGGCGAGAAACCCAGCATCGCTGCGCCGAGCCCGGCTCCGAACGCATCGAGCGACAGCGCGATCCCCAGCCACATCGCCTCCCATGGAGAGATGCTGCCGGAGTCGTCCAGATCCGCTTTCGTCGGGCTGCGGAGAATTTGAATGACGACGCCGATCTTCGGTATTTCAAGGGAGAATACCGCTCGCTGAAGCTGCTCTTGGCCTGCCGTGGTAACTTCACGACGCGGTGTCCCTTGACGAATGGCTCCCTGCGTTTCCGTAAGCGATGCGGAAGAATCCACGGCGGATGCCGGCTGCACTTCAGGCTCGCTGCTTCTCCGAACCTGCTGATATAAAGACCATAGGCCCAGCAGTATCAAAATGGCAGCTCCGATCACGGATGCCGCAGATGGGGATAAGAACCGCTGCAGCAGCGCGCCTGCCTGCATGGAGACGCCAAGCACCAAACCGGAACACAGCGAGATGATCAATACAGACAGCAGCGGTATCCTTGTTTTGCGCAGACCGTATGTAACCCCTGCCCCGAATCCGTCCAGGCTTAACGCCATGGCCAGCAGGGCAGACGAGAAAATATGACTGAGCACCCTTTTCCCTCCTCCAAAGCTCCACATCAAGCTGCTCATTCATGAAGAAGAGCTGCCCGATGCGCTCCACATATGTTCCACATTATATGTGGGGGAGCAGGAATGGGTGCACGCCTATTCAATTACTTCTTGACCGGCTGACACTTCGGACAGTAATGGGTCCCCCGTCCGCCGACCACGATCTTATGAATCGGGCCGCCGCATGCATGGCACGGCTTGTCCTTCCGACCGTAAATCTGATGGCTGTTCTGGAACATCCCCATCTCGCCCTGCCCGTTGACATAGGACTTGATGGAAGAACCGCCCGCATCGACGGCTTCGGACAACGTATCCACGATCGCATGATACAATCGCTTGAGCTCGGCATCCTTCAGGCTGTTCGCGTTCCGCTCCGGATGAATCTTGGCCCGGAACAAGGCCTCATCAACATATATATTGCCGATGCCGACCACATATGCCTGATTCAGCAGCACCGCTTTGATCTTCGTTTTCTTGGTGCCGATGACTTCCTTGAAGGTTCCGAACGTAAACGTGTCATCCAGCGGCTCATAACCAAGCTTGGCAAGGGGAGCATGCTGGAACTCTTCCCCCGGCGCAAATAGATGCATCGTTCCGAATTGGCGCACGTCCTTGTACCGCAGCTCCGTCCCGTCCGAGAAATGGAAGATGACATGGGTATGCTTCTCCACCGGCTCCTCGGCTCGGTACACCCCGTAACGCCCCTCCATCCGAAGATGCGAAACGAGCACCAGCCCGTCCAGCAAGATCCGCAAAAACTTCCCGCGGCGCTCCACGCCTTCCACGGTATGGCCCTTTAACATAAAAGCAAATGCCTCGATGTCGTCAGGACGCTGGATAATCCGCGGCAGGTTCACGTATACATGATCTATATGCTTACCTTTAATCAATTGGTTAAGTGTTCGTTTCACGGTTTCTACTTCCGGCAATTCCGGCATAATGACTTCACCTCATCCCCCATTATACCGGAAGTTGGGACAGAGCGGGACCATGGTTTTGTGGAAAGGTATGGTGCATAACCGCCTCCCTCTTCACCCCATGATCCCCCTAAACGAACCCTATCCGCTAGCACGCCGTGCAGCTTTTACTTCGCCTCGTACCAGTTCTCGCCATAGCTGACTTCCGATTTCAGCGGCACGGACAGCTTCAGCGCCTGACTCATCACGTCCGGCACCAATTCCTTCATGACCTCCAGCTCATCCTCCGGTACCTCGAACACCAATTCATCGTGCACCTGGAGCAGCATGCGGCTCTTCAATTGGCGCTCATGGAGCGCCTTGTCCATGTGGACCATGGCCAGCTTGATGATGTCCGCGGCCGTTCCCTGAATCGGCGTATTCATCGCCGTCCGCTCCGCAAAAGAGCGCAGGTTGAAATTGCTGGCGTTAATCTCCGGCAGATACCGTCTGCGTTCGAGCAAGGTCTTCACATACCCGTCTTGCTTCGCCTGCTTGACGATCACGTCCATATAGCGCCGCACGCCCTGGAACACCTCGAAATACTGGTCGATAAATGCTGCCGCTTCCTTCCGCGTAATGTTCAGGTTCTGGGACAGGCCATAGTCGCTGATTCCATACACGATGCCGAAGTTAACCGCCTTGGCGGACCGGCGCATATTGGAGTCCACCTCATCCATGCCGACTCCAAACACGTCCATCGCCGTCTTGGTGTGGATGTCCATGTCGTGGACGAAGGCTTCCTTCAGCCGTTCGTCGTCCGAGATATGCGCAAGCACGCGAAGCTCGATTTGGGAGTAGTCCGCCGCCAGAATGCTCCAGCCCGGTTCCGACGGAACGAAAACCTTGCGCAGCTTGCGCCCTTCCTCCAGACGGATCGGAATGTTCTGCAAATTCGGGTATTGGCTGCTCAGACGCCCCGTAGCGGCAATGGTCTGACGATAGTAGGTATGCACTTTGCCGGTTACGGATGAAATCTCCTTCAGCAGTCCTTCCACGTAAGTGGATTGCAGCTTGGCCAATGTACGGTACTGCAAAATCAAGCGGACGATATCGTGATAAGGCGCCAGCTTTTCGAGCACCTCGGCATCGGTGGAATAACCGGTTTTGGTCTTCTTGATGACCGGCAGCTCCAGCTTAACAAACAGGATTTCGCCGAGCTGTTTAGTCGAATTGAGATTGAATTCCGTTCCGGCGATCTCGTAGATCTCCTGAACGAGCTTCGCGATCTGCCCTTCGAACTCGCGTCCCAGCTCCTTCAAATCCTCCGCATTCACGGCAATACCCTGCTTCTCCATATCGGCCAGAATGCGCGAAAGCGGCATCTCCAGATCATGGAACAGCGGGAGCATTTCATTCGCAGCCAGTTCCTTCTCCTGAATGGGAACCAGTTCGGATACGGCCAGGCATTTTCTGGCCATGTGCTCGCTGAGCTTCTCCACATCGGGAACCTTGTACTTGGCCCCTTTACCGAACACGTCCTCATCGGCTTGAAGATAGGCCAGTCCGTACTTGGAGGCCAGCCCGCTAAGGGTTTGATTCGATTCCGTAGGATCCAGCAGGTAGGCTGCCAGGTGAACGTCGAATGCCGCGCCGGCAAAAGCGATGCCCTGCCAATGCAGCGCCAGGTCAATACGGTGCAGGTCATACCCGCGTTTTGGGATCTCGCTATCGGCAAGCCAAGCACGGACAGGCTCCGCCTCTTCCGACTTCAGCACGTCAAACGGGAGGAAGTACTGCCGCTCCTCCGTCGCGAGTGCCAGCCCGATCACGTCCGCATGATGGGGGTTGTCCCCATGCGTTTCCACATGGAGCACGGTCGCTTGTGCCAGATGATCCGCAACCTCGGCAATTCCCGTCGCGTCCACAAGGGTCACGTCGATCTTCGCTTCGGGCTTCGACTCCGCCGCATCACCAGCGGCCCCGCTTGTGCTCAGGTTCAACCGTTCAATAAGCGATTTAAACTCGAGCTTCGCCAGTGCGGGACCAGCCGTCTCTTCATTCAGGCCCGTAAATGCCATTTCATCCAGCGACTGTTCCAGCGGCACTTCGCGGAAGATCGTAGCCAGCTTCTTGCTCAGTATGGCGGAATCCGCATGCTCCTCGATCTTCTCTTTCATCTTGCCCTTCAGCTCATCGGTCCGGGACACCACCGCTTCAACGGATCCGAATTCATGAAGCAGCTTCAGCGCAGTCTTCTCCCCTACTCCCGGTACGCCGGGAATATTATCGGAAGCATCGCCCATCAATCCCTTAAGGTCGATAATCTGATCAGGCGTCAGGTTATACCGCTCCTTAATCTGTTCCGGTCCGTAATACTCGATTTCGGTGACGCCTTTGCGGACCATCGCGATCGTGGTATGCTCCGAAGCCAGCTGCAGCATATCCTTGTCCCCGGAGACGACCATCACCTTGCGTCCGGCTTCGTCAGCCTGGCGGGTAATCGTGCCGATAATGTCGTCGGCCTCATAACCGCCGATTTCGAATTGGGAGACGCCCAGGCCTTTCAGCAGCTCTTTCAGCAGCGGGAATTGTCCTGAGAGCTCCGGCGGCGTCTTCTGTCGGCCGCCCTTGTACTCTTGAAAATCCGCATGCCGGAACGTTTCCTTGCCGGCATCGAATGCCACCATCATATGCGTCGGTTTATGCTCCTCGATCAAGCGAAGCAGCATCGTCGTAAAGCCGTAAACCGCATTCGTCTGTTGTCCGCTGGCATTGGTCAGCGGCGGCATCGCAAAGAATGCCCGGTAAATGATATTATTTCCATCAATCAGAATCAGCTTGTCCATAGAACACCTCGCACCAATATGACTTCCTTTCCACATGATAACATAGGTTAACGCCAAATCCGAACAATCCGTTCGATTAACGGTGAATTCGTGTTTTCCCGCAAAAAAAAACGCCGGCTTTCGCCAGCGTTTGACTAACATTTTGCTATTGATTGAGGTCGGGACGATGACCCGTTACGAGGTACACCGTGCTCTCGCCGATGTTGGTTGCATGGTCGGCGATCCGTTCGATGTAGCGTCCCACCATGATCAGCAGCATCGCTTGATTGGCCGAATCCGGATCGGACGTCAGATGCGAATACAGGTCCTGCAGAATGACGCTGTACAAGTGATCGACCTGATCATCATCCTGTGCCATTTTATAAGCCAGATCCGTATTTTCCGTCAGATAGGATTCGATGGATTCCGAAACCATCGCTTGCACCATATCCGACATCCGCGGAAGATCCACCAAAGGCTTGATCAGTTTCTGGCCTTGCAGACGGATCGTGACTTTAGCGACATCCCGCGCCAAGTCTCCCATACGCTCCAAATCGCTTGCAATCCGGAAAGCAACCAATATTCGGCGCAAATCCTTTGCCACAGGCTGCTGGGTCACGATTAAGCGGGAGCCGATGTCCATGATTTGCTCTTCCATGTTGTTTAACTGCACATCGTTCTTGATAACCGCCTGCGCTTTCTCCGCATCCAAGGTCTGGAGGGAATCCACGCTGTTTGCCAGCGCCTCCTCCATATGCTTGCCCATATCCTGCAGTAAACTTCTCAGCTCATCAAGCTGCTGATCAAACTCAATTCTCCGGATCATGTATGATGCTCCTCCTATCTACTTTTAAGAAAGATCATTGTCGTGATAACGGCCTTAACCGAAACGGCCCGAGATATAATCCTCGGTACGTGCATCCGACGGCGTCGAGAACAGCGTATCCGTGTTCGCGGATTCAACCACTTCGCCATTCAGGAAAAATACCGTCTGCCCGGATACGCGTGCAGCCTGATGCATATTGTGCGTAACCATGACGATGGTGTATTTGCTCTTCAGCTCCTGCACCAGCTCTTCAATCTTCAGCGTCGAGATCGGATCCAGCGCGGACGTGGCTTCATCCATTAGCAGGATATCCGGCTGTACGGCAAGGGCCCGGGCAATGCACAGGCGCTGCTGTTGGCCGCCGGACAGGCTAAGCGCGGAACGCTTGAGATAATCTTTGACCTCGTCCCACAGCACAGCCTGCTTCAAGCTTTGCTCCACGATTTGGTCAAGCTCCGCTTTATTGCGGATGCCGTGCAGGCGCGGCCCGTAAGCGATGTTGTCATAGATCGATTTAGGGAACGGATTCGGCTGCTGGAACACCATCCCTACCTGCTTGCGCAAGGCCTCGACGTGGACCTCCTCGCTGTAGATTTCCGTCCCGCCGATTTGCACGCTGCCCTCGATCCGGGTGGAAGGGATCATGTCGTTCATTCGATTCAGCGTACGCAGCAGCGTTGACTTACCGCAGCCCGACGGTCCGATGAATGCCGTCACCGTTTTCTCCGGAATGTCCAGATCGACGTTTTTAAGCGCATGGTACGTATCGTAGTATAAATTCAATTTTTTTATCTGTATGATGGATTCCATATCTTATTCATGTCTCCTTTTTCACGATTAGATCTGCTGTGCGTCTCTTAGATGTTCTTCGAATACTTGTTCCGAATCCACACGGCTGCGATGTTCATGATGAACAGCATGATGAGCAGCAGGATGATACCCGAAGCTGCCAGCTCGTGGAATGCCTCACTTGGTCTGGATACCCAGTTAAAGATCTGGATCGGCATGACAGTAAACGAATCGAGCAGATTTTCCGGCAAGAAGGCCACGTACGTTAAAGCACCAATCATGATAAGCGGTGCGGTTTCGCCGATCGCACGAGACAAGGCCAGGATAACCCCGGTCATGATTCCAGGAATCGCTGACGGCAGCACGGCGCTGGATACCGTTTGCCATTTCGTTGCGCCCAGCGCATATGAAGCGTCACGCCGGTTCTTAGGCACGGCGCGAAGCGCCTCTTGCGCCGCAACGATGATAATCGGGAGCACGAGCAGCGTCATCGTTAATACCCCGGACAACAGGCTGCGGCCAAGATTCATGCCGCGCACGAAAATCGCCAGCCCCAGGATACCGTATATAATAGAAGGAACCCCTGCAAGCGTACTGATATTCAGCTGAATGAGCCGAACCCAGCGGCTGCGGCCCGCGTACTCTTCGAGAAAGATGGCCGCGCCCACGCCCAGTACAAATGACAGTGGAGCCATGAGCAAAAGCAAATAAATCGTGCCGACAATCGGCGATTTCAGTCCTGCTTTATCCGCGATGCGCGACGGAAAGTTGGTGAACAGCTCAGGCGAGAGCCGATGAACGCCATCCATCACGATCGTCACGATCAAAGCCATCAAAACAAGAATACCGATGCTGGTACAAGCCAGGAATATCATATGCAGCGTCTGGTCACTACGGCGTCTCCGGTTGATTCCTTTGCTGTCTCCCAGATTCAATTGTTCCATCTAGTATTCCTCCCTGAAGCGGCGAGCGACCCACTGCGCCAATATATTAAGCAAGAAGGTGATGACAAACAAGGTCAAACCTACTGCAAAAATCGTGCCGTATTCAATCGTTCCTCGCGGAACGTCTCCCATGCTTACCTGAACGATATACGAAGTCATCGTCTGAATGCTTTCCAGCGGATTCAACGTCAGCTGCGGCGTGGCGCCTGCAGCCACCGTCACGATCATCGTTTCGCCGATCGCGCGCGAGAATGCCAATACGAATGAGGACACGACCCCGGACAGAGCGGCTGGAAGCACGATCTTCAGCGCAACCTCAAATCGGGTAGCACCCAGCGCGTATGCTCCATGACGAAGACTCTTGGGAACAGCACGCATCGCGTCTTCGCTTAAAGACGAAATCATCGGCAGGACCATGATGCCGACAACGAGCCCCGCGCTAAGCGCATTGAATATCCCCATATCGGGGAAAATCTTTTGAAGGAATGGCGTTACGGTTTCAAGCGCAAAATATCCGTAAACAATCGTTGGTACACCAGCCAACACTTCAAGCACTGGCTTTACAACCCCCCGAACCCGGGCAGGAGCGTATTCATTGAGATAAATAGCGCATGCCAAGCCGATAGGCACTGCGAAAATGATCGCAATGCCTGTAATCAGCAATGTGCCGCCCAGCAGGGGCAGCACGCCGAATTCTTTTGGAGGGAGAATCGGACTCCATGTCGTTCCGGTCAAGAAGGACCATACCGGCACTTCCTTGAAGAAGATCACGGATTCCTGTAGAAGCGTATATACAATACCGATGGTGGTAAACACCGAAAGCATGGCACACAAGCCGAGCAGGATTGGAATGATTTTGTCTGAGATGCGCGTTTTGCTTCGACGGAATGTCATGCTTTTAGTGTTTGCCGCCACGGGTGAAGTTTTGTTCATTCTCCTCTTCCCTTTCTATGGGTTGCCCGAAGGATTCCCTTCGGGCATGAAATCTTTATTATTTTGCCAACTTGTCTTTTTCTTCTTGATACTGTTCGTCTTGAAGCGGTACGAAACCGACTTCGCCAGCAAGACTAGCGGCATTATCAAGGTAGAAGGTCATGAATGCACTCACTTCCGGGCGCTCAAGCTCTTTATCGTTTACGTAAAGCAGCAGCGGACGGGACAATGGAGCATAACTGTTATCCTTGATCGTTTCCATGCTTGGAGCTACGGTAGCTGTACCGTTATCGATCGGAACCAGCTTCAACTTGTCTTGGTTCTCTTCATAGAAGGAGAATCCGAAGTATCCGATGGAGTTTTTGTCGCCAGCAACTCCTTGTACGACTGCGTTTGTATCGGCACTGAACGTGATTTGGCTGTCGTTTCTGCTTGCTTGTGCTTCACCGTTAATCGCTTCTGTGAAGTAGTCGAATGTTCCGTGGTCTGTACCAGGAGAGTAAATTTTGATTTCCTCTGCCGGCCATCCTTCGCGAACGTCAGCCCATGTTTTTACGGTGCTGTTCGGCTCGTAAATTTTCTTCAGCTCATCTACTGTCAATTTATCTACGAATTCATTGCTCGGGTTAACAACAACGGATAGTCCGTCATAAGCTACCAGAACCTCATGATAGGAAATGCCCTTGGATTTTGCTTCTTCAGCTTCACTGTCTTTAATTGGACGGGATGCATTGGAGATTGGAATCTCTCCATTGTTAAAGCGTTTGAAACCGCCACCTGTTCCGCCTGTTCCGATCGGAATGCGGACATCCGGGTTAGCTGCGCCGAACTCTTCGGCAATGGCTTCGGTCAATGGATGCAATGTGCTGGAGCCGTCAATTTCAATCGTCCCCGACAAAGCTGTTGTTGTACTTCCTTCATTTTGCTGTGCTGAACCGTTGTCTGTATTTTCTCCGGAAGCACCGCCGGAAGTTGTTCCTCCGCCGCATGCCGCCAAAAGCGTGCTCAGCATCAATACCAGTACGAGAATACCTGCTGGTTTACGACCCCTTCTTTTAAACAAACGAATCCACTCCTTCAAAATGGTTGTTGTCTCTAACTTCCTACTTACAATATTGATAATAATCCCGTAATGTAATAACAGTTTCTGAGAAATGTAAACGCAGTGTAAAATATTTTGATAAAACTAGATTCATAGGCTCGGCTTTTCTTCTAACGATCCGTTTAATCCTGCGAGCTCATCCTTCACCCGCTCCACGCGCCTAACGGTTTCCTCCGCCAGTTGATAAACCTGATTCCCCGACTTCTGAACCTTCTCGACGGCGGTCTCCATTTCGTTAAACATTTCGGCGCCTTCGGTTACATACCCCTCGCAGGACTGGATTTCCCTCAGCGAAGATACGGCGCCTACGGCTGTATCTCCCGCCAGCCGCTGGATATGCTCCAGCAGCTGGGCGATATCCCCTGACAGCTTACGCGTTTGTTTGGCCAGCGACTGCACCTCTGCCGCTACCACTTGAAATCCCCGCCCATGCTCTCCGGCATGCGCAGCTTCAATCGAAGCATTCATTGCCAGCAAACTGCTTTGATTGGCCAGCTCGGTAATCATCCCGGTTATCGAGGAAATGCGGCTGGCATCCGCAGCGAGCTCGGCAGCCTGCCCTTCACGCTTCGTCATATCCTCCACTAGGCCAAGATAAGAGGTTCGGACATGGTCAAGCTTCTTCTTACCCGTCTGGGACCATTCCCTCATCCGTATACATTCCGCATTCGTTCTGGCTGCCGCCGCTCGAACCTCGGTCAACGAGGATTGGATGTTCCCGGTATGCCGGAAGCTTTCCTGAAGAATCAGCTCCCGCTTCTCTTCGGCTTCCGTTTGGAGACCGCTCGACAGGCTCATTAAATCCCGAACGGTAAGCACGCCCAGCAGGCGGTCAGCCTCCGTCATCAGGACGCAATCATAAAATTTCGAATCCGGGCGCCGCAGGGCCAATTGCAGCAGTGTTCCTACCTTCTCGGTCACATCGACCTTCATCGGTTGATGGTCCCCAAACTGGAAGGCCGGCCTGGAATAATACAGGTCAACGGCAAACCGGCCCATCATTCGCCGGTAAAAAGCATCCCGCATGATCAGCCCCGACGGCCTGTCTGACTCATCGCAATAAATAACGCAAGGAATATGCTGATCCTTCGTAAAAACATTCAGCACGTCGAGGCAGGTTTCGGATTTTCGGATAATAGGGACCTTTCTTATGTACTGCCGATATAATGCGCCTGCTTCAGGTTTGCTTGCTGATTGGCCATCCATTGCTGCCTCTACTTCACCTTCGGTTCTCTCTGTCTGATTCGGTTGGCTTTGAAGCAGTGTCATGCGCCCTCACCCCTTGATTGATCTGGTCCTTTAGACGCATCTTAACGGACAAGTGTTATGGGAATATTCTCGAATGATTAAGGGAGTGTAAACGAAGGAGGGATGTTGGCAAGAATATGAGACATTGGACATGCTTAGGTCCTGCCCAAAGACCCAAAAAAAATACTCCGCATCATTTCAAATCGAATGATGGGAGCCTTTAATAGGATTTACCACAAGTTTATAACCAACTCCGCGGATGGAGTCGATGTGTACGGACTCAGGATCAAGTTCAAGCTTCTTGCGCAGGGAGCTCACGTGAACGTCGACGGTTCGCTGTCCGCCGATATAATCGAAGCCCCAGACCACGTTCATCAGATCGTCCCTTGTTAACACCACGCCCGGTTTCTTGGCCAGATAGAGAAGCACCTCGAATTCTTTCGGACGGAGATTAATGCTCTGACCGCCAAGCCGCACCTCGTATTTCTCAGGATAGATTTCCAGCTGCCCAAGCGCAATGACGTTGCCTTGATTGTCCGTCGTCTTTACCTCGTCAGCATGACCGGACACCCGGCGCATGACGGCCGATACGCGAGCCAGCAGCTCGGACACGCCAAACGGCTTGGTAATATAGTCATCCGCCCCCATCTTCAAACCTTGAACAACTTCCTCTTCGGCGTTCTTCGCGGTCAAAATGATGATCGGCGTCGTAATTCCGTTACTGCGTAGTTTCTCTAAGATCTGAAAGCCGTTCATGCCAGGCAGCATAACATCCAGCAGGATCAAATCGTATTCATGTTGTGACGCTTTCTCGTAACCTGCCGTACCGTGTTCCTCTACCTCGACTTGAAAGCCTTCCTGCGTCAAATTGTAAGACAACAGCCGCGAAAGTGTCGGCTCATCTTCGATGACAAGCATGCGTTGCGTCAATGGTACCCCCGCCCTTATCTTGTTAATTGGACTGCTCATGCAAGTATATCAACAGAATGTTAACGGAGTGTTAACTCCCTGTATCGTGGGTTTCCTGCAGGATCGGAAGCTCGATGATGAAGGAGCTTCCAATGCCCAGCTCGCTTTCAACCTTGATGGTTCCGTGGTGAAGGTCCACCAGATGCTTAACGATCGATAGGCCGAGCCCCGTTCCGCCGGATCCGCGCGAACGCGCTTTATCCACACGGTAGAATCGTTCAAAAATGCGGGGCAGATCCTTCTTCGGAATGCCGATCCCGGAATCCTTGACAACGAATTCCACCAAATCATCGGCACTCCCGTTATTATGCTTTTCACGCGCCGTTAATTTTACTCGTCCGCCCTCCTGCGTATAACTGATGGCATTCGAGAGAAGATTCATAAATATCTGGCGAAGCTTATCCTCATCGCCTTCCATAAACAGCTCCTCCGGAACGTCGAGCTCCAGGCTGATCCGCTTCTTCTCCGCTACCGTGCGCATCATTTCGGATATCGTATCGAAGAACGCCGACAGATGAATCGGCGAGTAATCCATCTGAATCCGCTTCGATTCGATCTTGGACAGCTCCAGAATGTCACCGATCAAACGGTTCAGCCGTTCGGATTCGTCATAGATGATCTGGAGGAAGGAACGTGACGTCTTCTCGTCGGTCACTCCGCCGCCGAGCAGCGTTTCGGCAAATCCTTTCACCGCAGCCAGCGGGGTCTTCAGCTCATGAGACACATTGGCAACGAATTCGCTTCGCATGCGTTCGAGCCTGCGAATATCGCTAACGTCCTGCAGCAGGAAGAGCATGCCGCGCCGATAAGGCTCCTGCTCTTCCTCTTGCATCATCGTCACTCCGTCAATGCGGATAATCGATTCCACCGGATAATAAACGTTGCGTTCTTCATGGAAGTCCGCTTGGCTTCCAAGGCCTTCCTCCATCAGTTTGGTCAATTCATAATGCTGCTTCAGCTCGCGGTACGATTTCCCGGTAATCACCTCGGCATTAATGCCGAGCATTTTCTCAGCAGCCCGGTTTACAAGGATGATTTGGCCGGCTCCGCTAACCAAGACGATGCCCCCTGTCATATTGTTGAGGACGCTTTGCAGCAAGTCTTCGTTATCCCGTATCGTCCGCAGCTGGGTTTGAAGGCTGTCTGCCATTCCATTGATGGCTTGCGCCAATTGACCGATCTCGTCCTTACGGTGAATCTTTACTCTCGCATCGTATTCCAGACGCGAAATCCGTCTAGCTACGCGCGTAATCTTCTCAAGCGGCGAAGTCAATCCTTGAGCGACGCGGTAGCTCACCAAGGCAGCAATCAGAAACAGCACCAGCAGGCCAATCCCCATAACGGTCCAGCCTTGCTTGACTCCCTGGTCGACTTCCTTCAGGCTGACGGACAACCGGACGAATCCGTCGAAATTCTCCCCGGCCTTGACCGGGAGAGCGACATACAGCATATCCTGCTGAAGCGTATCGCTGCGGCGAATGGTACTCCCGCGGCCTTCTTTGACCGCTTGAAGCATCTCCTCGCGATAAGCATGATTATCCATGGTCAACGGGTCGCTTTCCGAATCCCCGATCACCCTGCCGTCCTTCAGTATGAACGTCACTCTCGCATCGGACAGCTCCTCCAGCTGCAAGGACCTGTCGGTATAATACGAAACGGCTTCCGCGCCGTCCGTATCCGGGAACTCCATCATGGTCTGCAGGAGCCGAATCTCCCGGACCATATTATCCTCCAGCAGCTGGATATGGGACTGTTTGAACACCGTCACCATAGCCAGGCCTGCCGCAAGCATGGATAACCCGATTAAAGTAAGCATAATCAGAGTCAAACGGTTGCGATACTGCCTCATGGTCTCTCCTCTTTCTGCTTCATGATCATTTTGGATAACTTACCGCCCGTGTCCGTCTTCGGTGGAACAGTGCGTGAATGACCGTTGCCGCCGGCTGTTGAAACATAATGCCCAGCACGACCGGAATGGACGCCTGGGGCGAAAAATACGATGTCGCAAGCACCATCCCGAGGGATATATTCCTCATGCCGGACGCGTAGGTAAATGTAATTTGCATGTCCTGTGTCCGTCCCGGCATCGCATAGGAGCCAAAGTAGCCGAGTAAATAACAGATCACGATCAGCGCAACGACAACCGGGATGACCACCAGCATTTCCTCCTTCATGCCTGCGGCATGGGGAGCGATAGCCGCCGCGTTCAGCATCACCACAAGCATGAAAAACAGCTTCGATATCGGCTGCGTCACGGGAGCTGACCACTCCTTGATCCGTCCTTTGGATACCTCATACAGCATCACCCCGATCAGAGTGGGCAATACCACCATAGTCAGCAAATCAAGTATCAGCTCGGACGCATTCCATGCAACCAGTGCATCTCCGATAAACATATCCATCAGAGCCGGCACGACCAAGGGACTGAGTATGGTGTCCAGCACCACCACCGCCAAGATGAACGGAACGCTGCCGCCGGAGCTTCCGACCCACATCACCGAGGATATCCCGAGCGGAATGATCGCGAACAGCAGCAAGCCTATCGTATAGTCCGAGTCCGCGCCGAATACGGCCGAGCCCAATCCATAGGCGAGCACCGGTGCGGCCGCATGGGCAAGAAACAGCGTCAGCATGACGGCAAAGGGGCGTTTCAGCACCCCTTGCAGATGGCGGATGCCGCAGCCAAGCGCCATGACCAGCGTAATATAACCGAATAGATAAGGAATCCAGTGAACAAAGTCCAGCAGCACGTCCGAGAGCAGCCAGCCTAGCACCAGCGACCCGGGAATCAAAAGAAAGGTGTACTTTTCAAACCAAGATGCAAAGGCCAGTCCAAAACTTCTCAACAGTTTCCTCCTATGACTGAATTGACGTATTTGACTTTCATCATAAACCGGAGCGATCCGAACCGCAACGAAAATTCTCGAAATAAGGCTCCCTGCTTGCGCTCAACAAAAAAGCACCGACCGGCACGTGATGGCCAATCGATGCTTACTCATCGTGGTATGAATCAGGAGAACACCGGCTCTTTAAACATCGCCAGCTTCTGTGCGGAATCCTTGCTCACATCGGCATGCAGACTGTTTCCGTGCGAATCCATGGTAACGATGGCGGCAAAGCCGTCGACCTCCAAATGCCACATCGCTTCCGGAATGCCGAACTCCATGAAATCCACGCCGTTAACTTTTTTGATGCATCTCGCATAATACTGGGCAGCCCCGCCGATGGCATTCAGATACACGCCGCCATGCTCCTGCAAGGCTTGAAGCGTCTTCGGTCCCATGCCGCCTTTTCCGATGACCGCGCGAATGCCGAATTTTTTCAAAATATCGCCTTGGTACGGCTCTTCCCGAATACTGGTCGTCGGGCCTGCCGCCTTGACATGCCATCCCTCTTCATCCTGCATCATAACCGGACCGCAGTGATAAATCACGGCTCCGTTCAGATCGATTGGGGCATCGTGATCCATCAGGTATTTATGAAGCGCATCACGTCCGGTATGCATCTCGCCTCGGATCACCACCACATCCCCGACACGCAGGGAACGGATCTGCTCCTCGCTGATCGGCGTCTGAAGCACTACTTCACGTCCCTGGGAATCACTCGGCGCTGATTCTTCGACTCGGGACGCTGCCGTTTCGGAGTTTGCATTCATCTGCACCTCGCTGCCTGCTTCATACAGCCAATCCGCGATCTCCCCGGTTTCCGGCTCAATCAGTACGCCCTGACGACGGAACGCCCAGCAGTTATAGGCCACCGACACAAAAAAGCTTGCCGGCAGGCGGTTCATCGCACCGACCTTGCAGCCGAGCAGCGTGACTTCTCCGCCAAAGCCCATCGTGCCGATCCCCAGCTTGTTTGCATTTTCCAATATGTAATCTTCGAGCTTCGCCAGATCCTCATTCGGATTCACGTCTTCCACATGCCGGAACAGCTGATGCTTCGCAAGCTCGTATCCGGTCGTGCGGTCGCCTCCGATACCTACGCCGATAAATCCGGCGCTGCAGCCCTGCCCCTGAGCTTGATACACGGCATGCATGATGCACTTACGGATTCCGTCCAGGTCACGTCCCGCTTTTCCCAATCCTTCAAGCTCTGCGGGAAGGCTGTACTGGATGTTTTTATTCTCGCAGCCGCCCCCTTTCAGGATGAGACGGACGTCCACCTTATCCTGCTCCCATTGTTCGAAATGGATGACGGGCGAACCTGGACCGAGATTATCCCCGCTGTTGGCGCCTGTCAACGAATCCACCGAGTTAGGACGCAGCTTGCCATCCTGCGTGGCGCGAACCACCGCCGCGTAGATCGCCTTCTTCATTTCGATGTGATTCGCACCCACGGGTGTATGCACGATAAACGTCGGCATGCCCGTATCCTGGCAGATCGGCGATACTTCCTGCTCGGCCATCTCGATATTTTGAGCGATCGTTGCAAGTGCCAGCCCCGCTCGCGTTGCCGCATCCTCGGACGCTCGTCCACGGTTGACTGCTCTTCGCACGTCTCCGGGCAAATTCGTGGAGGTTTCTACAATCAGTCGATACATGCTCTCTTCAAATAACTTCATAGCGTCAGTAAACTCCTCTCTTTCATGACCCAATCCTAATAGCAAAAAAAGAATCATTATAAACTGCCAATATTGTTATCATATCATATCATTTCGCACATGAAAGGGTTTACTTGAAAAAATGAAAGAGACGAGAAAATGTGTTGAATTGCCGGTCATAATGACCATACCAATCTATGAATCTCTCATATATTGGTTAAGGAAAGGAGGTGATTGCTATGATGAGAAAAGTTACAGTCTCCCAGGTTGTTTTTCCAAGACTTGCCCTGTTCAGAAATGAGTTTTACAGAGGACGGCGTTTTGTGGTGCGTGGCAATGTAGGGATCCGGAATCTCGAGAGAGCTTTTGGCGACATTGAAAGCTTAAGATTCTTCTCCCCCAACGCTAACGCAACCCTGGTCCTGTTCTCGGAGCCGAATTTCAGGGGCAGATTCAGAGTGTTCCGCGGCAGCACCAACATCGGCGATCTTGACGATATCATCCGCGGTGAAGAGCCAGAGTCCATTATTAGTTCGAACCGCCGTTTGACGCTGGCTCAAATCCGGGCGATCCGCGATACCGGACGGCTTCCAAACGGGTTTAGAACCATCTGATTCTCCGTATGCCTGTAATCTCTCGTAACCCTCTCCCATGATAAAAGAGCGGACATCCGGGCTGAAGCCCAGGATGTCCGCTCTATTTTGTCATCGAGTATGTTTACTAGGCGCAAATGGAATCAACGCTTTAACCGTTAATCACTTCGCCGCCGTTCACATGAATCACTTGACCGCTCACGTAGGAGGAGTCCGTTGATGCCAGATATACATAAGCAGGAGCCAATTCTTCCGGTTGACCCGGACGTTTCATCGGCTGGGTCGCTCCAAACTCGGCTACCTGATCCGCCGGGAACGTCGAAGGAATCAGCGGCGTCCAGATGGGTCCCGGCGCAACGGCATTTACCCGGATTCCTTGACCGACCACGTTCATCGACAAGGAACGCGTAAAGGCCACGATGGCTCCCTTGGTTGATGCATAATCCAGCAGCTGCGGGCTTCCCCGATAAGCCGTGATGGAGGTCGTGTTAATAATGGAGCTTCCCTTGGACAGATGCGGCATCGCCGCCTGCGTCAAATAGAACATCCCGAAAATATTCGTGCGGAATGTCCGCTCCAGTTGTTCTTTGGTAATGTCCTCGATCTTCTTCTGCGGGTGCTGTTCGGCTGCGTTGTTGACAAGAATATCGAGCTTCCCAAGCTTCTCTACGGTTTCGGTGACTGCATCGCGGCAAAACGCGTCGTCGCCGACATCGCCGGCGATCAGCAGGCATTTACGCCCTTCCTGCTCTACCTGTCGCTTGGTCTCTTCCGCATCCTTGTGCTCGTTCAGATACACAATGGATACATCCGCGCCTTCCTTGGCATAGTAAACCGCAACCGCACGGCCGATCCCACTGTCGCCTCCGGTAATCAGCGCTACCTTTCCTTTTAGCTTACCGGCTGCTTTGTACTCGTTACTTTCAAACTCCGGCTTCGGGTGCATCTCCGATTCGGTTCCGGGTCTGTGATCCTGATGCTGGGGCGGCAATGTCTGCTTCTGTTGATCTTGTGGCATATGAACATTTCTCCTTTCAGGTCAGTATCTCAAACTACCTCTCATAGGATGCGTTCGACGCGGCTTCTTATTCCATAAAAAGCCCTTCGCTATTGTTTTTACCCATATTAAACGGGATCAAACGTAAGCACGGTGCTTTTCCCGTAACAAAATCCCCCTCTTAACGGGACCTTGCGCTCAAAGCCCAGTCCGCTGTTTTGCGGGAACCCCCGGAATATCTAATTGCTGTAATATTAAAAAAAACCGCCCGAATCAACGGACGGCTTCTCTTCGTATGTAGCTGTTCTTAGATGATATGATTGAATACCATGAAGAAAATCATAACCAGAAGCAGCAAGGCGAGCAATGCGCTAAGCGTGCCGAGCTTGCTTGTTTCTTCCTTCACTTCACGCTTCTCGCGGATGCCTGCAAGCGCATTCTTGAGCGGCTTGCTCATAATGCCTCCAATCGCAAACATCGCCAGCAGCAACACCGTTACAATGATCATCCAAGGAACCGAATACTCGCCTTGGGACATCATGTATCCGCCAGTCAACAGCTGAATGACCAAGCCGTACTGCGCAAAACGGTTCGCCACCCGAATCGTATTCACGGCTCCTTCTTGAGCGCCCAGAGACAGCTTCTGAATACCGCCAACAACAAACGGCAGGATCAAGTAAAATCCTAGCGCCGCCGTACCGACCATATGCAGAAAAAATGTCACGTTCCACATAAACAATTCCTCCAAAGTCGTTAGTGTGATTTATGTTACATCGAATTCATCGTCTCCTATTATACTGGACAGATCATCCAAAGAAAAGCAATCCCGCCCCGAATCACGGGACGGGATTGCATTATTAGACGATTTTGTGAATCCTGATTCAAATTACAGGTTCACGACCGAAGTCACGTTGCGCACGGATTCCGCCGACTTATCCAGCGCCGCTTTCTCTTCGGCGGTCAGTTCAAGCTCGAAAATGCGCTCGATGCCGTCTCCGCCGAGAATGGCCGGTACGCCCATGAACAGGTTGTCATAACCGTACTCGCCTTCCAGAAGGGCAATAACCGGAATAATCCGTTTCTTGTCCTTCAGAATCGCTTCCGTCATTTGGACCAAGGAAGCAGCAGGCGCGTAGTAGGCGCTGCCGTTCCCCAGCAAATTGACGATTTCGCCGCCGCCGACCCGGGTGCGCTGCACGATCGCTTCAATGCGTTCAGCCGGAATCAGCGTGTCGATCGGAATGCCGCCCACGCTGGAGTAACGAACGAGAGGAACCATGTCATCGCCATGGCCGCCCAGAACGAAACCGCGGACATCCTCAACGGATACGTTCAGCTCTTGCGCGATAAAGGTGCAATAGCGTGCCGTATCCAATACGCCGGATTGACCGATGACGCGGTTCTTGGGAAATCCGAGCGTGTTGTATGCCACATAGGTCATGGCATCCACCGGGTTGCTCAGGATGATGACCGTGGAGTTCGGTGCATGAGTCTTCACGTTCTCGCATACGGACTTCACGATTCCTGCATTGGTGTTGACGAGGTCATCGCGGCTCATGCCCGGCTTGCGGGCTACGCCTGCTGTAATGATTACGATATCGGAATCAGCTGCATCTTCATAGTTGGATGTACCGACTATGTTGCTGTCAAATCCCTGAACGGGACTTGCTTCGAGCATATCCAGCGCTTTACCTTTGGTAGGATTCTCGAGCTGCGGGATATCCAGCAGCACCACATCACCCAGTTCTTTCTGAGCCAGCATCAGGGCGGTAGTCGCACCTGTGAAGCCAGCACCTACTACCGTAATCTTTTTACGAGTAATTGCCACGATGAATCTCCTCCTTACAGGTTTTTAATGATTTCGTCTGCGAACTCGGAGCATTTCACTTCAGTAGCGCCTTCCATCAGGCGGGCGAAGTCGTAAGTCACGGTTTTGTTGTTGATGGACGTTTCCATGCCTTTGTAGATCAGGTCAGCCGCTTCCTGCCATCCGAGGTGCTCAAGCAGCATAACGCCGGAGAGGATAACGGAACCAGGGTTAACTACGTCCTTGTCTGCATATTTCGGAGCCGTACCATGAGTCGCTTCGAAAATCGCATGTCCTGTTACGTAGTTGATGTTAGCGCCCGGAGCAATACCGATACCGCCAACTTGTGCAGCCAGAGCGTCAGACAGGTAGTCGCCGTTCAGGTTCAATGTCGCAATGACGTCAAAGTCGGTTGGGCGAGTCAGAACCTGCTGCAGCGCGATGTCGGCAATCGCATCCTTAACGATGATTTTGCCGGCTTCTTCAGCCGCTTTTTGAGCAGCGTTAGCTGCATCTACGCCGTCTTTGTCCTTGATGATATCGTACTGGGCCCAAGTGAACACTTTATCGCCGAATTCGGCTTCAGCCACTTCGTAACCCCAGTTTTTGAAGGCACCTTCCGTAAATTTCATGATGTTGCCTTTGTGAACGAGCGTTACGGATTTGCGGCCATGCTTGATCGCATATTCAACCGCTGCGCGTACAAGACGCTTGGAACCTTCGGAGGACACCGGTTTGATGCCGATACCGGAAGTTTCCGGGAAACGGATTTTGTTTGCTCCCATTTCGTCTTGAAGGAACTTGATCACTTTCTTCACTTCGTCGGAGCCTTCTTTGTATTCGATGCCTGCATAGATGTCTTCCGTGTTCTCGCGGAAAATAACCATGTCGACCAGCTCAGGACGTTTTACCGGAGACGGTACGCCGTTGAAATAACGGACAGGACGCAAGCAGGTGTACAGATCCAGCTCTTGGCGAAGGGCTACGTTCAGGGAACGGATACCGCCGCCGATTGGCGTTGTAAGAGGTCCTTTAATTGCAACGATGTACTCGCGAATCGCTTCAAGCGTATCGTTCGGGAGCCACTCACCGTATGTATTGTATGCCTTCTCACCGGCAAATACTTCATACCAGGCAATTTTCTTGGAACCGTTATACGCTTTTTCTACAGCTGCATCCAGGACGCGCTTGGAAGCTTTCCAGATGTCACGGCCTGTGCCGTCGCCTTCAATAAAAGGAATAACAGGGTTGTTAGGCACCTGCAGGGTTCCGTTATCAATCGTGATTTTCTCGCCTTCAGTCGGCAGTGCGAATTTTTCCAGTTTCATGAGTATGAGTTCCTCCTTCGAATATGGTTCTTTTCTCTAGCCATTTCAATGTGATACTGTGTGCAATAGGCATAGAGAAATCCGCCACCCGCGATTCCCTCGCGTTTAAGCGGTTCTCTAGCCTATTGTACATGATTGCCAGCCACTTAGCGAAGTTCTATCGGCACATATTTTTGATCAGTCATCCCCGTATACTCTGCGCGCGGGCGGATAATACGGTTGCCTTCATACTGCTCAAGAATATGCGCGGTCCATCCGGATACGCGGCTGATCGCGAAAATCGGCGTGAACAATTCGTGTTCAATGCCAAGCTGCGTATAGACGGAGGCGGAATAGAAATCGACGTTCGGCTTCAGGCCTTTTTGGTTGGTAACCGTTTCGTCGATCAGCACCGACATATCGTACAACGTGGTATCGCCTTTCATTTCGCCAAGCTCGCGCGACATTTTTTGGAGATGCTTCGCGCGCGGATCGCCGTTTTTGTATACGCGGTGTCCAAAGCCCATAATTTTTTCACGGTTGTCCAGCTTCTCTTGAATGTACGCCTGCGCCCGATCAATCGAACCGACTTCGTTCAGCATCTTCATGACGGCTTCGTTGGCGCCGCCGTGCAGAGGGCCTTTCAGCGCGCCAATGGCGGAAGTAACACCGGAATAAATGTCGGACAGCGTGGCTACGGTCACGCGGGCCGCAAACGTGGATGCGTTAAGCTCATGGTCCGCATGCAATACGAGCGCCTGATCCAGAGCCTTAATGGAAGTCTGGTCAGGATCCTCGCCTCTGAGCATATACAGGAAGTTTTCCGCGATGGAGGCGCCTGCTTTCGGAGCCACCGGCTCTTTGCCCTGACGAACGCGGGCAATGGCAGCGATGATCGTCGGAAGCTGAGCTTGAAGTTTAACCGCTTTCTTCTCGTTCGCTTCACGGCTCATATCGTCGCCTTCGGCGTCGTACAGAGCGAGCGCGGATACAGCCGAACGAAGAGCAGCCATCGTATTGCCGTCCTTCGGATACAATTTGATCTGCTGGATAAGCTCATCCGGAATGGCGGCATAGTTGCTCAAATCTTGTTGAAGCGCCTTAAGCTCTTCTACATTCGGAAGCTTTCCGAACCAGAGCAGGTAGGCTACCTCTTCAAAACTTGCATGTTCTGCGAGATCGTCAATATCATATCCACGATAAGTCAGAACGCCATCGACGATCGAACTAATCGCGGAGGTGGTAGCTACAATGCCTTCCAAACCCTTGGTAGCTGTCATGCAACATCTCTCCTTTATGATCGGGATAAACTGAACTATTTTGACAATCATGAAAACATTTTCATGAAGTCAGATAAAAATAGAAAAACGCGCAAAAAAATTGCTATGGTCCTAGTCACAAACCTTCTCATATCATACTGGATTTTGTCTGATATGTGAACATGAGCAGCGACATTCGCCGCATCAAATTGTTTTATCGATACCATAAACATTTTTTTGAAATCACTTACAATTCCATTATACCTGTGATAATTCTCATTGTCGAATCATGAAGACGACCATTTTTGAACTCTTTATCCTTATATTGAAACTCCCTGCATACGTATAGAATGAGCCTTTCTGCTCGTCCCTCCAAGTCAGCTGCAAAGGAGTGTGATTCATTGGAACGATTGATGCTTAAACGTTTGGGCCGGGGAGTGTGGGTGCTGTCTTCCATCTTCGTGATCGCCTATTTGATATATGTACTGCTGCCGCTGCTTTATCCCTTCCTTCTGGCCTGGATCATCGCCTATGCGATGAACCCCTGCGTCAACCTGCTCCAGCGGAGTTTGAGAATGCCGCGCTGGATCGCCGTCACGTTGTCCCTCCTCCTGTATTTCGGCGCAGCCCTGTTGATTCTCACCGCGGCTGTCAGCAGGCTGGTCAAGGAACTGATTGCCCTGTCCCAGTCCTTTAATCTCCACATTGACGCCTGGATGGAATGGCTGACGGCCTGGACGCAGAATGAGAGCTTCCAGAATATCGTCAATGAGATCAGCCGTTTCTATCAGAACAACCCGAATTATCACGATACCATCAACCAAAACATCACCCGTACGACGCAGACGATTGGCACGGCCGTGACCGACCTCGTTACCGGTATTTTTAACGGTATCCTGCAAATTATTTATTATTTGCCGAATTTGGGGACGATTTTCATTGTCGTGCTGCTGTCCACGTTCTTTCTCAGCAACAGCTGGGAACGTCATAACCGCGCGCTGCTCCGTCTCCTGCCCGACGTCATTCGTAAACCGATGAACTATATCTTCTCGGATCTGAAAAAAGCGTTGTTCGGATTTGCCAGAGCCCAGCTGATTCTCATATCCATTACGGCTGTCATCGTCACGATCACGCTCTATGCGCTCGGCGTGGATTCCGCCTTCTCCATCGGGCTTCTGATCGGCTTGGTGGATCTGCTCCCGTACCTGGGTGTGGGCATCGTCCTGATTCCGTGGTCGCTGTATGCTTTTATGTCCGACGACCTGACGCTCGGCATCGGGCTGACGGTCCTGTACAGCATCATTCTGGTCGTCCGTCAGATCATGGAGCCCAAGGTGCTGGCCAGCAGCGTCGGGCTGGATCCGCTTGCCGCTCTGCTGGGCATGTTCGTCGGGCTTAAGCTGTTCGGGATTTTGGGACTGATCATCGGTCCCGTGTCGCTTGTCATCCTGGATGCCTTTCATCGGGCCCATGTGTTCAAGGACCTGAGGAATTACATTATCGGGGGCAGGTTCAGGTAGTCCTCGTTAAGAAACGGCTTGGTTTATCTCATCATTGGGCTAATGTAACCATCGTATTTGGAAAGATTGAAATAGGCTGCTCCCTTGCATAAAATAGACCGGCCCCCTTGCGGGACCGGTCTTATGGTAATGTCTGCTTGTATTATCTGCGAAAGATCGTAATCTTGCCGTTTTTCATATTTTTCTTCATCCATTTCAACAGCAAAATCCGATACAGCGGGCGGGTCAACGGAAATATCAACGTAAAGCCGATCATGTCGGTTACAAAACCCGGCAGAATGAGAAGTACTCCACCCGCAAATATACATAAACCGTCCGCCATGGAAGCACCCGGAACCATGCCTGTATTCATTCTCTGCTTGGCGTCTTCCATCGCTTTGCGGCCTTCGAATCTCATCATGGCCACGCCGACGGCAGAGGTCAGCAGTGTCAAAAGCAATGTATTCATGCCGCCTACGCGGTCCGCAACAAACTGAAAGCCGAATATCTCAATAGTAGGCACAAAAATAATCGCTGCCAGCATCCATTTGAACATGAAGCTACTCCTTCCTCCCCAAAAGGGTATCCTTCAATGCATCATACAGCTTTGGCGCGCATTTATCCAGTCGGGCCGGCTTCCACTCCCGGTTCAGCCATACATGCCGGGTCGCTCCTGCCGTTAACAAGGCACCGGGGAGCTCGGCATCGGTATGCCAACCCCTCGCTCCCAAATCCGCCAGCTCCTGCTCACTCAGCAGACGGACCTCGTATTCATAGTGTATTCGCAGCGGGGAGAAAGCAGTCATTCTTGTAAATATTGTCACGAGATCATCATATCGCGCCGGCCGGCGGTACTTGATGTCCAGATCCACTACAGGGAGCAGGACGCCTTCTTCTTCCATTCCCCGATACGTAAATCCCATTTCACGGATCATTTCGGTACGCCCGATCTCAAACCAGTTTAAATAGTTCGCATGATATACGACACCCATTTGATCGCTTTCCTGGTAACGCACCCGAAAGGATGTCCAGAACCAGCGGCTTCGCGTCGGTACGGATGGATTAGCCAACGTCTTCTTCCCCCTCATGTATGCAAAAAGCAATGGCCGACAAGAAACGTCGTCCATTGCTTATATGCAGCTATATTCAGAATCCAGCGGATTCTTGATGATGAATCTACTTCTGCTGTGGAATTTGGTCCACTTTCAGCAGGTTCGTGGAACCGGAACGTCCCAGCGGCACGCCCGCCGTAATCACAACAAGATCTCCTTCTTTCACGAGTCCGGATTTCACGCCGCCTTGCAGCGCATAATCAAACATCTCGTCAGTAGAAGAAGCCTGCTCGCCTTTAACCGGCGTTACGCCCCAAGTCAGTGCCAAACGTCTCAGCGTTCTTTCTTGAGTCGTTACGGCGACGATAGGAGCCTGTGGACGGTATTTGGATACCATGCGAGCCGTTTGACCAGATTCGGTAGACGAAATGATCGCTTTGGCATTCAGGTCGAGTGCCGAAATCGCAACCGATTGGCTGATCGCTTCGGTTACGCTGGTTTCTTGTGCAATGCGCTGCTTCAAGAACAATTCACGATAGTTCAGTGCAGATTCCGCTTTTTCCGCAATGCGGGACATCGTCAATACGGATTCCACCGGGTATTTACCTGCAGCCGTTTCGCCGGAGAGCATGATGGCATCGGTTCCGTCGAAAATCGCATTGGCAACGTCACTTGCTTCCGCACGGGTAGGACGCGGGTTGCGCTGCATGGAATCCAGCATTTGCGTAGCCGTAATGACCGGTTTGCCGGCCAGGTTACATTTTTCGATCATGCGTTTTTGAACCAATGGAACTTCCTCAGCCGGAATTTCAACGCCGAGGTCGCCACGGGCTACCATCAAGCCGTCGGATACTTCCAGGATTTCGTCCAGGTTGTCAACGCCCTGCTGGTTCTCGATTTTGGAGATGATTTGGATGTGCTCGCCATTGTGCTTCTTCAGCAATTCGCGAATTTCCAGCACGTCACTTGCTTTACGAACGAAGGAAGCCGCAATAAAATCGATGCCCTGCTCGATCCCGAAAATGATATCGTTGGCGTCTTTTTCCGTAATGCCTGGGAGGGAAATCGCGACTCCCGGCACGTTAACACCTTTTTTGCTCTTAATGGTTCCGCCATTAACGATGCGGCATCTGATTTCGGTGCCTTGAATCTCCACCACGGTCAGACCGATCAGACCGTCGTCGATCAGGATCGTCGATCCGACTTGAACGTCTTGAGGCAACTCTTTATAAGTAATGGACAAACGATTCTTATCACCAAGGATTTCCTCGGTAGTAAGGGTGATATATTCATCTTGTACAAGCTCAATCGGTTCCACTTCAAGTTTGCCTGTACGGATCTCCGGTCCTTTGGTATCAAGCAGGATCGCTACCGTTTTGTTCAACTCTTCGCAAGCTTGGCGGATGTTCTTGATCCGGTTGCCATGCTCCTCGAAGTCGCCGTGAGAGAAGTTCAGACGAGCCACGTTCATGCCGGCCATAATGAGCTTCTTGGTGTTTTCCAACGATTCACTGGAAGGACCGATGGTACATACAATTTTTGTTTTGCGCATTTGGGTTTCCTCCGTTTATTAAAGGGTTCTCTATATCTCTTTTTCCAACAACTAAATCTACTACAAAAAGTCTCATTTGTATAGGAACTTTGTCATATCGTCACATACTCATCAGACTTTTAGAGGATAACGTCTTCCGGTTCCGCCTTCGCAAAGTCGAATTCGCCGATCTTGCGGAATTTGCGGTACCGGTCTTCCTTCAGCTCGCAGGCATCCATCACGGACAGCTCCTTCAGCTGGCTGATCAGGGCGCTCCGAATGGCAGCGGCCGTCTCCTCGTAGTTACGGTGCGCACCGCCCTTAGGCTCAGGAATGATCTCCTCGATGACTTCCATTTCAAGCAGGTCTTTGGCGGTGATCTTCATCGCTTCCGCGGCCTGGTCCGCCTTGGACGCATCCTTCCATAGAATGGATGCCGCGCCGTTCGGCGAGATGGCGGAATAGATGGCGTGCTCCAGCATCAGCACGCGATTGCCTACAGCCATCGCAAGAGCACCGCCGCTTCCACCTTCGCCGATGACCACACAAACAACAGGCACCCCAAGAGACGACATCTCCCTTAAATTGCGGGCGATCGCCTCGGACTGACCTCTTTCTTCTGCTGTATTACCCGGATATGCGCCTTTTGTATCAATAAAAGTGATAATGGGGCGCTTGAACTTGTTCGCCTGCTGCATAAGCCGCAGGGCTTTTCGGAAGCCTTCCGGATGCGGACTTCCGAAGAAACGGGCGATGTTGTCCTTCGTGTCTTTGCCGCGCTGCTGGCCGACCACCGTGACCGGAACGCCGTCAAGTTTGGCCAAGCCGCCGACGACGGCAAGGTCGTCCCCGTAGAGACGGTCTCCATGCAGCTCGATGAAATCCGTAAAGATCAGCTGGATCAGATCAAGCGACGTCGGCCGCTGCTGATGACGGGCCAGATGCATTTTCTGGGAAGGCGAAATCGAGGAATAAATCTCTTCTTCCAAACGACTATATCGTTCTTCCAGGCGGGCGATTTCATCCGTGAAATCGATCCCTTTTTCCTGTCCGAATTGTTTCAGTTCATCTATCTTCTTGCGCATTTCGGCAAGTGGCATTTCAAAAGGCAATTCGCCTGACATCAGAATCCCCCTTTCACGGTATGCATCTCCAGCAGCTTACCAAGCATGGAGCGCATATCTTTCCGATGAATAACCATGTCAAGCTGACCATGCGCCAAATTGAACTCCGCTGTCTGGAAATCGTCCGGCAGCTTCTGGCGAATGGTCTGTTCAATAACGATACGGCCCGCAAAGCCGAATACGGCTCCCGGCTCGGCGATGTTGATATCGCCAAGCGTCGCAAAGCTGGCGGACACGCCGCCGGTCGTCGGATCCGTGATCACTGAAATGTAGAGCCCGCCGAGTTCATTGAACCTGGACAGGGCCGCGCTTGTTTTGGCCATCTGCATCAAACTGAGAATGCTCTCCTGCATCCGGGCGCCGCCGGAAGTGGAGAAAATAATGAGCGGTAAACGCTTGTCCGTCGCAAACTCGATCGCACGGGTGATTTTTTCCCCAACGACGGAGCCCATGCTTCCCGTGAAGAACTCAAAACTCATCACGGCCACCACAACGGGCTGGCCCAGAATGGAGCCTTGGCCGGTAATCACCGCATCATGCAGACCGGATTTCATCTTCTGCTGCTCCAGCTTGGCCGCATATCCCGGAAACTTGAGCGGGTCCACCGAGATCATCTCTGCGTCAAACTCTTCAAAGCCTGTCTCATCCAGCGTCATGGCAATCCGCTCAACCGCGTTCAAGCGCATATGATGCCCGCACTCCTGACAAACCTTCAGATTCTTCTCAAGCTCTTTGCTGTATTGAATGGTGCCGCACTTGGCACACTTATTCATCAGACCTTCCGGAATTTCCCGTTTCGGGCGTTCGCCTTCCTGAGGCTGCCCTGCCGTCCCAAGTCGTTCCGATGGGATCGTTGCGTATTTTCTTTTTTTCTGAAACAAGTCTTTAAACACAACTACACCTCTCCAGCCGTAAATTTGAATGGCCGCCGCAATAGCACATCGCCGATCCGTACGCTAAGCTTCGCTATGTAACCCAGATGAAACTAGGGGTGCAATATCGAATTCAACACTTCCTGTACTTCCTCAAGCTCTCCGGAGGGTACCAAAATCTCAAACTGCTGTTTGGAAAGATTCACAGGACGGCTTTGAACCAAAAACCCTTCTTCCGTTAGCCTGGTCTTGATCATTTCCGCCACCTTTGCAGTTGGCGCAATATAGATAACCGTCCACATGCCTTTCAGATCCCCCTAATCTCGTCCCACAGGCATATCCTGAGCCGATATAATGGATAATGATAACATACTTCAGTTTTTACCTCAACAAAGAGAGCAGGGGGCTGAAAGCCAAATCCGTACCCTTATGCAGCGATTCGACAACACTCGCGCAAATCAGTCAGATCCCGCGGTATAATGGGCCGCATCGGGATTGTTATGCGCGATTCGCGAGGAAGCGGCGGCGGCAATGCCTGCAACGAGATCATCCAGAAACACATGAATCCCGTCCGTTTTTTCATTTAATATCTCAATCACGCCAATTTTTTCTTTATCCAGGTAGCCGAAGCTGGTCAGTCCAATCATGCCGTATATGCTCGTGACACCGAGCGCCATGGTCTCATCCACACCGTACAACGGTTCGTCCTGCTCCATAATTGATTGCAGCGGCTCCGGCAGCAGTTTCTTCTCCGCCAGCTCATCCAGCGCAATGCCCGTATACAACGTATACTGCACTTCGCGCTTCCCGAGCACGGCCCGCACGCTTTCCTCGCACTGCTCGATGGTTAGCGTCGGATGGTAACGCTGTTGAAGCTTCAACACAATATCCGCGATGGAGTTAACGCTGACTCCTCTGCGGCTGAGCATGCTCTCTGCCAAGTCCATTGACACCACAAATCCCCCCCGCGTCTTTGGCCGTTGCCCTGTCACTACGGTCATCGCCGTAAAGTGCTTTCTTTCAGGCGAATACTCGGCCAACATTCCTGTAGTGTCCTAATTGTATGCGGGAGGGATGGGAAACGTTCTTAAATTTTCATGTCACTTCACTTTAACGGTGTCTTTGCCCAGCATGCTCTCCATTTCGGCAATGAGCTCTTGCGAAGGCTTGATCCGATAGGCATCACTGAGCGCAAGCACCTTCTGGCTTCGTTCATAAAACAACACCGTTGCGACAGGCCCCGGATGCCGCTGCAGAAGCTCTTTCAGCTTGACCAGCATCTCCGATCGCTCCGCATCGGCCGTTATTTTCACAAACACGCGCTGCTCTGCTTTAGGATTCGATGCGCCTGCTCGAGATTCCTTCCCGGACGTTCGGTTAATGCCTGAAACTTCCTTTCCGATCGGAGGCAGGTCTTGGCCTTTCGTGGCGGCAAGCGGCTGCGCTGCATTCAGAACGGCCTTTGGTTCGCCGGCCGAAGCCGCCTGCTTGCCGGTTGCGCCCGATGCGGCGCCCCGGCCTGCTCCCTCGGCCCTGCCTCTGCCGCCGCCCTGCGTTCCCCGGACCTTGCTCCGCCGAACGAGCTGGCCCAGGGTCTGCGCTTCAAGCGGAGCGATTTCTTCGGCCAGCAGCTTGAAGCCTTCGTCCTGCAGCTGGACCTTCGCCCGGATCGCGAGAAGGGCTCCTTTTTCAATCAGATGCGCGCTTCGCTTCCACACTTCCGGAAAGAGAACGACCTCGCAGCGCTCGATTTGATCCTCGCACTCCATGAAGGCCATCGCTTTCCCCTGTTTCGTCGTAATGGTCTTCAGCGAGACCACCATGCCGGCAACCGTAGCCATCGACTCATCCTCCGCTTCATGCAGATCCATGAGCCGATCCGCTCCGGACTCCGTCAGCGTCTCTTCAAAGCCGTCCAGCGGATGACCGGACAAATACATGCCCAGCAGCTCGCGTTCGAATTCGAGCTGCTGACTTGCCGTATAAGGCGGGATGTCCGGATATTCAATGTCCCAATTCGCGGTTTCCACGAAGTCGAAGAGCTGAATCTGAAGATCATCCCGCTCCTTTCTCCACTTCACGGCCGCTTCCACCGTTTCGTCCAGCATGGCGACCAGCTGGGAGCGGTGCCCCTGCAAGGAATCGAAGGCGCCCGCCTGGATCAGGGACTCGATCACGCGCTTATTGCATACGCGGAGGTCGACGCGGCGGCAGAAATCAAGCAGGCTTTCAAACGGCTTTTCGCGCCGGATCTCGACGATATTCTCCACCGCTTGCGTGCCGACGTTCTTGATGGCGGCAAGCCCGAATCGGATCCCTCCGCCGGCTGGAGAATCGGCCTGCAGTTCGCTGCCTTCGGCAGCAGAACGGCTCATGACCGGCGTGAAATACGTCCCGCTTTCGTTGACGTCCGGCGGCATGACCTCGATATCGATGCGCCGCGCCTCCAGCACGTATTCGGCTACCTTCCGATGGCTGCCCATGACGGCTGTCAGCATGGAAGCCATGAACGGAACCGGATAGTGCGCCTTGAGGTAAGCCGTCTGGAAGGCCAGCACGCCGTAAGCGGCAGCATGCGCGCGCGGGAATCCGTAGTTGGCAAACCGGACGATCATGTCGTACACGCGGTTGGCCTCATCCTCGGTATAGCCCAGCTTCAGGCTCCCTGAAACGAAGTGGCTGCGCTCGCGGTCCAGCACCTCGCGTTTCTTCTTCGATACCGCTCTGCGCAGCAGATCCGCTTCCCCGAGCGAGAAGCCCGCCATCGTCGAAGCGATCTGCATAATCTGCTCCTGGTAAACGATAATGCCGTACGTATCGCCAAGTATCGGGATCAGGTCCGGATGGGGGTACTCCGGCTCGATCCGGCCGTGCTTGGCCTGAATGAACTTCGGAATAAATTCCATGGGACCCGGGCGGTACAGGGCATTCACCGATACGATATCCTCAAACACCGAAGGTTTCAAATCCTTCAGCACCCGCCGTATTCCGGCCGATTCGAGCTGAAATACGCCCGCGGTCTCCCCCCGGCCCAGCATTTCGTAAGTCGCTTGGTCGTCATCCGGCACTTGTTCGAAATCAAGCTCTCTGCCGGTCAATTCTTGAATCCATCTCAGCGTGCGCTCGATGATCGACAGCGTCCGCAGGCCCAAAAAATCCATCTTGAGGAGCCCCACGCTCTCCAAATTCTCCATGGAATACTGCGTCAGCGCGGTCTTCTCGCTGCCTTCCTGCAGCGGCACCGCATCCGTCAAGGGCTCCCTGGAAATGACGATGCCGGCCGCATGCGTCGATGCATGGCGCGGCATGCCCTCGACCTTCATCGCCATGTCGATCAGCTCGCGTACCTTCGGCTTCGTTTCGTACTGCTCCTTCAGCTGCGGGCTTTGCTCCATCGCTCTTTCAATGCTGATGCCCAAGTGGTTAGGGATCAGCTTGGCCGCCTTGTCCACATCCCCGAACGGCACATTAAGCGCACGCCCGACGTCGCGGACGGCTGCCCTTGCGGCCATCGTACCGAACGTAATGATCTGGGCCACATGCTCTTTCCCGTATTTGTCCACCACGTAATCGATGACCTCGTCCCGGCGCTCATCGCTGAAATCGATATCGATATCCGGCATCGTGATCCGTTCCGGATTCAGGAAGCGTTCAAACAACAGCTTGTATTTCATCGGATCCACATTGGTAATCTGCAGGGTATAAGCCACTAGGCTTCCTGCCGAGGAACCCCTTCCGGGTCCGACTGCGATGCCTTTCCGGTGGGCATAGGCGATAAAATCCCATACGATCAGGAAATAATCGCTGAAGCCCATGCTCTCGATAACGCCGAGCTCATAATCGAGCCGCTGCTCCAGCTCGCTGCGCTGCCCTTCATCCTGCCACCGCTCCGTGCCTTCGTAGCGTTCCCGCAATCCGCTCAGGCAGAGATCCCGCAGGTATTCCGCAGCATCCTTCCCTTCCGGAAGCGAGCTGTATTCCGGCAAAATGGATTTGCCGAATTCCAGCTCCAAATGGCACTGGTCCGCAATCTTAGCCGTATTCAATATAGCTTCAGGCACATGGGGATACAGACGCTCCATGTCGCTGCCGCTCTTCAGATAGAGCTGGTTCGTCTGAATCTGCAGCCTGTCTTCATCTTCGACCGTCTTTCCCGTGCCGATGCAGATCAGGACGTCCTGAACCTCGGCATCGTTCTCGGTCAGATAATGCACATCGTTGGTCGCTACCAGCGGAATGCCGGTCTCGCGGCTCAGCTGAATCAGCTGGGGATTCACGCGCTTCTGCTCCGGAATGCCGTGATCCTGCAGCTCAAGGTAGTAATCCTCTCCAAAAATCGCCTGGTAACGGAGCGCTGCCGCCTTGGCTTCCGCCTCGCGTCCATGAAGCAGATGCTGGGGAACCTCGCCTCCCAAGCAGGCGCTGAGGCATATGATTCCTTCATGGTGGGCGGCCAGCGCCTCCATATCGATTCGGGGTCTGTAATGATACCCCTCCAAATGCCCGATCGAGCACAGCTTCATTAAATTGCGATAGCCGGTCTCATTCTTGGCAAGCAAAATCAAATGATAGATCGGCTGGTCCTTGCGGCTTCCCCGCTCCTTGCGGGAGCCTGCCGTGATATAGGCCTCGCAGCCGATAATCGGTTTGATGCCCTGCGCCAGGCAGGCTTTATAGAACGGAACGGCACCGTACATCACGCCATGATCCGTCAGCGCCAGCGATTTCATGCCAAGCGCCGCCGCTTCCCGCACCAGGTCACCGATACGTGCCGCTCCATCGAGCAAACTGTATTCACTATGCACGTGCAAATGCACGAAAGAGCTCATCGTAACGCCTTCCTTTCGCCGGTACATGTATATTTAAAATCAACTCAGAAATATCTTATAAAGTCTTTATACCATTTTATCATAATCCCGCTAGGCCCGCCCATAGAATGAAACTAGGGAATACGTGGACAGGCGGTTGCCGTGACATCCACCGAGAGAAGAAAGGAGACATGAGGGCATGAGCGTTTTTTTATCCAAAGCGATCCTGGACTTTTTTATAGCCTTCGGCATCGTGCTGGGAGGGGCCATGGTGGGAGGCGTGGGCGCCGTGCTGTCCCTGCAGCCCCCGACCCTGACCATGATAGAAGTGGCCGACCGGATTAAGATATGGGCGCTTGCCGCCGCCATCGGAGGGACCATTGATCCGATGCGGGTCATTGAAAGCAACATGGTAGTCGGCAATCTATCCCCTGCCATCAAGCAGGTTTTATATCTGGGTTTTGCATTTCTTGGAGCACATATGGGCAGCGAGCTGGTCAAATGGGTGTGCTCCAGCCGGAGCTGATCCATGCGCGTACCTCCGGCCCACCGATTCCGTCCCTTCTATCAGGTCGCATCCATCTTCGTGCTGGGGATGGTCGTCGGCAGCATCCTCTACAATTCGGTTTATCATGCAGCCTACAATAAATTATGGGAAACGAATCAGGAACAGCAGCTCAAAATAACGCAGTATGAAAAAGATATCGATTCGTTAAAAAAATACAATAAACAATCCACGGTCATCAAAGAAATCAAGATCCGCAGCGAACAAAACGACAGGGAGCCTCTTGATCCCGTCATCATCAAAGAGCTCGTCAGGCTTATGAGCGACGATCTGGCCGCCCTTCGCGGCCGCAACGTGTTTGATATCGATACGGACAGCAAGCTGACCCGTTCCCTCCTCAGCGACAAAATCTATACGGTCCGGGAAAAAGATTACAAGGTCCAAATCAAAACCATGCTCGTCATGGAAGGCGTGCTGCAAATCTGGGTCGGCGTCGATCATCTGGATGCAAAGTCAACGGGATCATGATACAATACATACTATTGTAAATGATCGAATCTAACATGCTTTTAGAGGGTGTTCAAAAAGTCATCTTGTGATCACGAAGCAGCACATGCACACACTTTTAGCCACATCGCGAGCATGTTACCGAATATAAAGGAGCCTTCCATTCCATGATAACCGTCATCCACTATATCCTGTACATTATCCTTGTCCTGTCCGTCGTAGCTGCCGCGCTGTATAGCATTCGCGCACGGCGAGTAGCGGATCCGGTCGACCGCGGAATCCATATGTCCATGATGAACCTCTGCATGGGCATTATGCTGGTTTCCCTTTCGCTGGTATGCATGTTCCTGTTCAGCGGCTCCACGCCCGCTGTCATTGTGGAAGCGGCGTTTTTGGTGCTTGGCGCATTCAATATATTTGCCGGCATTCGAAGCCGCACCTATTACAGCAGACTGAAGAATTCGCGGACGGCCGGCTGAATGAAGCTAAGTTGAAAAAAGGCATCCCGCATGGTCTACAAGACCAGCGGGGTGCCCTTTTTTTAGTCGGGAGAGTTTCCCCTTAGCCGTGATCGATCGCCTGCATCGTCATGACCGCTTTGGCAATCAGGCTCGTCTGATGCTGGATTTCAATCTCCATCTTGCAGGTGCGCCGGCTGAGCTCCAGCAATTTCGGCATAATGACAATCGGATCCTCGATCTGCACAGGCCGGATGAAATACGTCGACAGATGATCGAGGACATGATCCCAGCCGCTGATATCCTTGGCCGCCTTCACGGCCGCCTGGCTCATCACGGTGGTGAGCACCCCTTGCGAAATCGTTCCGAGTTCCGAAGCCATCTGGGGCGTGATAAAGCCGTGGAAGAACAATCGCCCTTCCTCATCCCGATCCTCCGCGATCCCGTTCCAGATCAGCTGATCGAACGTCTCGCCGAGCTGAGGCTGGTTTCGCGCATCCCGCAGTGCGCCAAGCACCTCTTTTCGGGTGACGGTGGCAAGCAGCTTGCGGTTCCGATCCACGATCGGCAGAAAATCGATCCCTTCCCACATCATGATCTGCGCGGCTGACGCAAGGGAGGTCTTCATGCTGGCCGTCACCGGATTGCGGGTCATCGCTTTCTCGATCGGCTGGGTTTCGGCCAGACCTTCCACGTCGCGAACCCCGACGATGCCGATGACCCGGTTCCATTCGTCCGTGACCGGGTACCGGTTTTCCCCCGTCTCCTGCGAAATCCGTTTGAATTCCTGAACGGTGACGGAGTTTTTCAACTGGTGATTCTTGGGCTTATCATGGGCGATATCCTCCACCAGCATAATTTTCTTCTTAATTAAACGGTCGAAAATGGCACGGTTGATCATGGAGGCGACCGTAAACGTGTCATGTCGGGACGAGATGATAGGCAGATCCAGCTGATCCGCCAGCAGCTTCACTTCCCGGCTCGTGCCGAAACCGCCGGTAATCAGCACGCCTGCCCCCTGTTCTAACGCCAGGGAATGGGCATCTTCGCGGTTACCGACAATCATGAGGCTTCCGGCGTCGATATAGCGGATCATGGCTTCCACTTTCATCGCGCCGATCACATACTTGTGCAGGCTTTTATTCAGCCCTTCGGCACCGCCAAGCACATGTCCTTCCACGATCTCGACGACATCGGCAAACGTAAGCTGCTCGGATATGTTCCGCGGCTTCCGTTCCACGCGAACCGTACCGATCCGCTCCTTCGTGACAACGATGCCTAGGCTTTCCGCTTCCTTCACCGCCCGGTAAGCGGTCCCCTCGCTGACGCCCATCTCCTTGGCCAGCCGCCGCACCGATATTTTGCTTCCCACCTTCAAACTTTCAATATACTGAACCAGCTGCTCGTGTTTTGTAATCGTATCATCCCGAACGTCCAACTGTTACACCCCCATAACACTATCTGTACTATACTGTATCTATTATATCACGTCCGCTGACGCTCCCATACCCGTCAAATCCAAAAAAACCTCCCCTCAAGGATGGCGGATGGATAATCCAGCCGCATCGGCTTCAAGGGAGGTTTTTTGTTTATCGCAGCTCTCGCTGTGATCCGGCACTTAATTGGCTTCCTGGCTCTTCTGTTCCTCAGGCCATTTCAGTTCCCACTGGCTCAATTTCTCCTTGCGGATTGCGTCCAGCGCTTTCTGCTTCGCCTCGTCTACTCCGATAAGATAATAGAGATGCGAACCGATCACGAGCAGGGCAAAGCCTGCCCAGACAGCACCGAACAGCGAAACCCAAGAGAACCCGCCGGAGAAAGAAATGCTCGGAAGGGCGTATATCAGCATGCCGAGTGCAACCAATAAATATGCGGTGTGTTTAAACTTGTTTTTCTTTTTTTTCATTGTAAACGCAGCTCCTCTACTCTCTGAAATCTATATTTCTACTCTATGAGGAGCTTGCGCAATTTATGAGACAAGTTTATAAAAATTTGTTCGAATTGTCTTCGAAGTTAACCTCCGCACCATGGTCACAAACGAGATCGCTTAGGATTGGGCCGGTCCGTACAGATGCTGCAGGCTGTCCGATATAATCTTGTTCACGTCTTCGATAATGACGCTCAGACGCCGCTCGGCGTCAAACAGACGGCGGATGTTCAGGTTCAGGCTCAGCACCTCGAACTGCTTCTCCATCTTCTCCATTTCCTCTTGGGCCGGCATGTCTCCAGACATCATGCGCTGTTGAAGCTCCATCTGGCGCTGGCGGAAATCGTCCAGCATGCGTCTGCTCTCCGGATCCGCATCCACGAGTTTCATCGCGGAGGTAATCTCTTCTACCTCCTGGCTCTCCTTCATTGCTTTTGCCAGATCATGTGCTTTGTCATAAATGTTCATTCTTGGTTCCTCCCCTATATTCGGCTAAGAAGCCGTTTTGTTCGTTCGCTTTGCCACATCTTAACTCTTAACATCTCATCTCCACAGTATCGTCAGCAGCGATTGGAGTAATCCGATGATCCCGCCCAGCAGAACCCCGAGCCAGGTAATAGCCCTGAATTCGCGGCCGGATACGCTCAATATGACCTCTTCCAGCCGCTCGATCGGAAATTTCTCCACCTGCTCCTGAACGAGCTGAGGCAAGTTAACGGCCTTCATCGCCCCCGGGATGCTTCGCTCCAAAAAGCCCAGCCCCTTATCGAGCATTCCTGGCAGGGCTGCCTCGATAGCCGGCATGCGCGGGCCGATCGCTTCGCCAACGCGAAGAAGCTCGATCCGCTGAATCCATGTGGACCAAGGAAGCTTGTCATCCAGTGTCCGGGTCAGCCACGCAAGCCCCGGCTCATCCGATGCATGTTCGATGATATCCCCAATCGGCATCTCCCCGTAATGAGACAGCTTTCCGGAGATGATGTCCGTGATGGTCTTGCGGACCTTCTCTCCCTCCAGCTGCTGGATCAGCACAGGGGTCATCTTCTGTACCAGTTTATCCTCATCCACAAAGATTGAAGCCATCGTACCGAGAAATCCGCCCGCCTTATCGATAAGTGAAGAAGCTACGTCCGACAGCATGAGCTGCCCCTTTGCCGACAAGAGCGTATGCTTCAGCTCCTTCAGCACGGTATCGGCTGCGGCCGCGCTCCAGCCCTGAATCGTTTCCTCCGACCAGCCGGGAACGAGCTCCTTCAGCGGTTTCGCCTCAAGCCCATACCCGTGCCATATGGCAGCGGCACCTCGGGCCGTAAGCTCGCGCGCCAATTGTTCCGCCCGGACCTTCATCTGCTCCCACTGTTCGGGGCTCCATACTTTCAGCGCCAAGTCGCCGAAGCTCAGCTCCGATTCGCTCCATTCCTCCAGCTTCCGCCGGAGGCTTTCCTCCATCTTGCTGCGGAACACCGGCCTGCGAATCAGATCCTGCAGGCCCTCGCTTGTCACCAGGTAATCCGAAACCACATGCCCCAGCGACTCGGCAATCTCGTCCTTGCGCTTGGGGATGAGCCCCGGGGTAAAGGGTACGCGGCGGCCCAGGATGATTTTTTCTTCGCGGGGATGAAACAGCATTTTTATCGCAAAGTGGTTCGTTACGCCGCCAACAAAAGCAGCAACGCACACGTTCACCAAAATAAACAGCCAGTTCTGCATTTTCAGCACTCCTTTTTCCCGAGCAGTACAATCACCAAGGGATATATGTCCTCATATGATGCATTACATGCAATGATCAGATGAAGTCTTTGTCTGTTCACTTAAGTATCCAGTTGTTGTCGGAAGGAGATCCATCATGCGCAAATCCAAGATCAAATCCAACACCAAATCCAAGATATCGGTTCAATTAATCCGCTCAGCCCAGCTTCCGGATAACGATATCAAGCTTGGTGACCGGCTCATAAGACAGCTCCGTATCCCGACAGATTCACCGATACAGCTTGCCTTTGGCTCCTTCAAGCAGGAAATCCGCGTTACTTCAGGAGGAAAATCGAACACGCTGGCCCTAAGCCCCACCATATTCAGCAGTTCGGAACTGCTTCCTCGCAGCACGATGAATGTCAGATATTATCCAACGGAAAAAATGCTGAAGCTCGGTCCGCTCATCGGTGTCATGGTCAGCCGCTTTTTACCGGATGAACCTGATAAACCTTTCGGGTCGATTTCGGCTTTCTGTTTGGAAATGGTAAACGCGGCCAAGAAACAAGGCGCATATGTGTACTTTTTCACCCCTGACATGATCGGTTCGAACCCGTCAACACTTGAAGCAATTATCTATGACGCGGGCTGGAAAAAGCGCAGCGTTCCAGCTCCGGACGTCATTAATAACCGGCTGTCTACCCGCAAACTGGAGAATAGTCCTAGCGTACAGCATTTTATGAGAGAAGTAAAATCACGATTCGGCACCCACATCTTTAACGAAAAATTCCTCGATAAATCCGATGTCTTCGAGGCGCTCGGACCCGATGCGAAGCTCCAAAAATATTTGCCGGAATCCTATTTGCTCAGCGGTTATCCGACTCTCAAAAAAATGTGCACCACGTATCGGACGGTCTTCCTGAAACCGGTGCGGGGAAGTCTGGGAAAGGGAATCATCCGGATTTCCCGGCAAGAGAACGGCCATTACCAAACGATGACGACATCTCTTGAAGGATCCAAGAAGAGCACCTACTCCTCGCTTCCAAAGCTGTTCAGCAGCTTATCCGGAAAAATAAAAAAAACGCGTTACCAAATTCAGCAAGGATTGGATTTAATCCGCATCAACCGGCGAAACGTCGATTTTCGCGCGCTTGTTCATAAAGACAAAAACGGCAAATGGGCAGTGACCTCGGTCGTAGCCCGAATTGCCGGCGGAAACCACTTTGTTTCCAATCTCGCCAGAGGCGGTACGCTATCTTCCGTCAAGGACGCGCTGGCCATGAGCAGCATTCCGTTATCCTCCAAGCAAACGGCTCCCGCCCGAATGAACCAAGCGGCGCTCGATATCGCTCATGGATTGGAGGCTGCCATTCCTTATCACTTTGGAGAACTGGGCATCGACTTGGCGATTGATACCTCGGGACGCATTTGGCTTCTGGAGGTCAACTCCAAGCCATCCAAAGGCGAAAACGCGCCATTGAATGCCGACTCCAAAGTAAGGCCGTCTGCCGTACGACTCGTTCAATACTGTCAATACTTGACGGGTTTGTAAAAAAGGAGAACCTTATGCCCTCAAAGATAATAGGCACCCTGGGTGTCATGGCATGCCGCAAACCGGGCTTCCCGCCGTTTGCCGAGAAGCAATTTCTCCGCGAGCTAAGCTTGAAGTCCGAGGGCCTCGGCATGCAGGTATTTGTTTTTTGTCCGGATGATGCCTCACCTGCTTCAGGTGCGGACAGCGCCGCGGACAGGATAAAAGGATATCGCTTCAATCCGGAAGAGGGCTGGAGCACCGGCACCTTCCCGCTTCCTGACATCGTCTATGACCGTTGCCTGCACCGAAGCGGCGAGGAAACGGCCGCAGCCGGTGAACTTCTGAACCGAATGTCGCAGCTTGGCGTTAAGCTGTGGTCACGCGGTCTGCCGGGCAAGCAGAAGGTTCATCAGCTGTTAAAGCGCTCCTCAGCCATCAAGCCTTATTTGCCGGCAACCTTAAGTTATACGGGAGCCGAATCCCTCAGCCGGGCTTTGCTCGCCTTTGGCGGACGTCTCTTCATGAAGCCAAGCGGAGGCTCTCAGGGCCGTCACACCTTGTACCTCGCGTTGACAGATCAACAGCGTGTCAGACTGCAAGGAAGGGATCGGAGCAATCGCATGTTCCTGCATACCATTCCCGTGCAAGAGATGAACGAATGGGTGAGAGGTTTTACCGGCCGCCGCCGGTTTATCATTCAGCCCTTCCTGAAGCTTCGCAACGGTAATGGGCACCCGTACGATATCCGGTCATTGGTTCAAAAGAATGATCGCGGCATATGGTCCGTCACAGGAATCGCTGTTAGGCAAGGAGCCGACCAAGGATTAACCTCAAACCTTCATGGCGGAGGCACGGCTTTTCCCGCCCTCCCCTATCTAACGACCGATTTCGGAGAAGAAAAGGCCAAGGGGATCATGCGGACCATCCGGGATTTGTCCGCTCAGCTTCCAGCTCTGCTGGAGGAAGGATTCGGCCGGCTCGGCGAGCTGGGAATCGATTTTGGCGTGGATACCAGCGGACGGGTCTGGATCCTGGAGGTCAACTCCAAACCTGGCCGACGCGCATTTACACTAACGGGAGATGGTCACGCAGCCCGGCTGTCCGTCGAACATCCGATTCAATACGCCCGTTATTTATTGCTTCGACAACTTAGGAGGGTAAATACATGAGTTTGAATTTCGGAAATATTCATTTCTCGCAGCAGCCCGAAAAAGTCGTCTTTTTATCCGGTTCGCTTCTCAAGAGCCTGGGGCTATCAAGCAAGAAATCGATAAAGCTTCGCATTGGCACCAATACCGTGTCCGCTGCCCTGAAACCGATCGAACGGTCGGGAAAGCACATCTATTTAAGCAGCGGAGTCCGAAACAGCGTCAACGTTCCCAGACAGGGTCCTGTATACATCCATTCCCCCCGGGAAGGAGAACTTGAACTGGGGCCCGTGGTCGGGGTTCTGTCCGACGGCCCCCCGAATCCGTCCAGTCCTTTTGGAGCCCGCACTTCGTATATCCGGCAGCTGCTTCGCGAAGGCAACAAAAAAATGTTCGTATATGCCTTTGCCCCACGGGATATCAACTGGCAGCGCGAAACCGTTCATGCCTATATGCTTGGTTCCGGCGGCGGCTTCATTCGTAAGACCGTTCCGCTTCCTGATGTCGTTTATAACCGCCTACCGAGCCGGAAAACCGACTTTTCCCCTTTTACCAACCAACTGAGGGACCGATTCGGCAAACGCAACATCAAATTCTTCAATTGGGCGTTCTTCAATAAATCGGATGTCTACTCGCAGCTGGACGGTGACCTGCAGGCGGGCAAATATTTGCCGGAAACCTACAACAATCCTAGTCCCGAGCGGATTAAGGATATGATGGAACGCCATCATTTCGTATATTATAAGCCTTCTGCCGGAAGTTTAGGCCTGGGCATCTACCGGTTAACCTATCTTCCCAAAAAAGGATACTATGCCCGCTATCACGGAAACGGCGGCAACACGCTGCTCAAATTCCCGAACTTTAACAGTCTGATGCGGATGCTTCAGGCAAAACACGGTGCCAAGCTGAAGAGCTACGTCATCCAGCAAGGAATCCGTCTCATTGAAATCGACGGATGTCCCATCGACTTCAGGTTCCATATGCATAAGAACAGCAGAAACCGTTGGGCCGTGGTCGGCATCGGCGCCAAAAAAGCCGGACGCGGCAGCGTCACCACGCATATCAAGAACGGCGGCTCGCTGATGACGCCGGAACTGGCGCTCTCCCGCGCTTTTGGAACCAGATCGCGTGATGTGCTGGAGCGCGCCAAGGAAGCCGCCATTGCGATGTCGGAAGCGATTGAGAATCACCACCCGCATCTGCTAGGGGAAATCGGGTTCGATATCGGCATAGACGATAACGAGAGAATCTGGATGTTTGAAGCGAATTCGAAGCCGGGCAGATCGATTTTCAGCCACCCTTCACTTAAAGCGGAAGGAAGAGCATCAGTCGAGCATATTTTTGATCACAGTTTGTATCTGAGCGGCTTCCACAGGGGGGAATGATTCGTGATCAGCCGAGTGGAGAGTGATGGAAGACCGGTTGTAGCAATCTTGACCATGCACGATACTCAAACCATGTTCAGAGGCAACCGGCAAAACTTTCAGGAAATCATCAAGACAGGAAAAGATATGGGGTTTCTGGTCTATGTGGTCACGGTACGCGATCTGAAGCTTGATACGGATGCTGTCAAAGGTTATATGCTGTTGAGCGACCATTCCTGGGAGCAGAGGTTATGTCCTCTGCCCCAGGTTATCTATAACCGGATTCCATACCGTGAGGATGAAGCCCTGCCGTGGGTTCGCCGCAAAATCAAGGAATGCCAAAGGCATCCCCATATCGTCCTCTACAACCCACATTTCTTTAATAAGTGGAGACTGTTCGCTTGGCTGAACAAATCGCGGTTAACCAAGCAATGGACTCCTCTGACTAAGCGCTTGAAGGGGTATCCGACTTTATATGAGATGATGAAGCAGAAACCCTACCTGTATCTAAAACCGGAGGATGGCAAAGCCGGTCAAGGAATTATGAGGATTCGGTACCAGAAAAACAAATCGCTCCCCTACCGCATCCAGATTCAGAACAACAAAAACAGTACCACGTACAAAGCGGCTTCCTTGGAAAGGCTCTGGAACCGGGTTTATCAGGAAACCAAAGGAAGCTCATACCTTATTCAGCAGGGAATCGAGCTGGCTCAGGTCCATGGCCGTTCCTTTGATCTCCGCATTCTTGTGCAAAAGAACGATTCGGGTTCCTGGGCGGTCACGGGAATCGGAGCACGCATGGCAGGGGCCAAGAGCATAACCACGCATGTTCCCCGCGGGGGAACGATTGAGGACCCGGAGAAGCTGCTGCCGATCGTATTCGGTCCGGAACGTTCCGATGCCATCCTGGGCGAGGTTAGAAAGGCAGCCGTGCATATGGCACGGCAGATTGAGAAATGCTCCGGGCAGATCCATGGGGAAATGTCCATGGACCTCGGAATCGATAACGAAGGCATCCTTTGGTTCTTCGAGGCGAATTCAAGACCGATGAAATTTGACGAACCGGCGATCCGCAAAAAATCACTGGAGCGGATTTTTCAATATTCCGACTACCTGATCAAGCATAAGTAAATCTTGCACGGTCTCAAGCACCGGTCAAAGATGCACGGAAAGGAGGGGATCATGTGGAAATCTCATGTCTCTCTCTCGCAGGCCCGGAAGAATGGCCGCATGCCAGACAGCAATGCAGCGAGTTCTTCAGGCGTTACAGCAGCAAGCGTCTAACCCGCGAAGGTTATCAGCGTCTGGCATCGTTATCCTACGACGAGCTGCTGCAGCCCGGCACTTCGATCGTGGCGGCAACGGTTCGGGGCGATATCGGGCGCATACCGGTGGGGATTTGCTTTGCGGCGGATTATGGAGAAAGTGCCTGTATGATTGCTGTACACCCTCTATACCGCAACCGGCAAATCGGTTCTTCCCTGATCCGCTCGCAATTATCCAGGTTCGGGCGGCTGCGATGCAAAGTGGCTGCAGATCATACGGCAAGTTTGCAAATGTGCTTTCATGCAGGGATGCAGGCCATTGCTCTTGAGCAGGGTCCGACAGGAAAACCTACGCTCATTATGAGCGGAATCCTGCCCCTGCACCAATCATTTAATGCTGACTCTATTCAAGAAGGTGAACCTCTGTGTCGAAACCCGTCTTAGGTATTATGACGCTTTACTTGGATGAACGGAAAAAGCTGGAGGAACGGCATATCTACGAGCATATGATCAAGGAAGGAAAGGCAATGGGGCTGGACGTCTACGTCTTCACCCCCGCCGAGGTCAACAGCGCCCAAGGGCTGATCAACGCCATGGAATACGACCCTGACCACCAAAGATGGAGCCGGAGGTGGCGGTCGTTTCCCGACATGATCTTTGACCGCTGCCGCATTCAAAAGAGTCCGCGCTTTCAACAGCTGCTGCGCTTTCGTTCCCGCTACCGGTACTTGCTGTTTCTGAACCGGCCGCTGCGCAACAAATGGACGATTCATCAAATACTGTCCACCAAAAAACGCTTCCGGCCGCATCTGCCGGACACCCGGATCGTTACGAGCACCAGTGACATTCACCGGATGCTCCATGTTCACCCTGTCGTTTATTTTAAGCCGATCAACGGAACGGGCGGACGCGGAATCCTGCGGATTGCGAAAGTGCCGGGCGTTACGGGCACGTATGAAATCAGGGGACGCAATTCCAATCGGAGCATCATTAAACCGAAACGGATGCCATCGGGCCATTTGGCGCAATATTTATCGGGCTGGGGCAATAAAGACCGATATCTCGTCCAAGAGGGAATACAGCTGGAGCTGCCGGACGGAAGAGTGCATGACTACCGAATGCTCGTGCAGAAAGACGGTGCCGGTCAATGGCAGGTGACCGGCTGCGTGGGACGCGTCGGGGCGCCGAAGAGCGTAACCTCCAACCTGCATGGCGGCGGAAGCGCAACGATGATGGAAGAATTGTTAAGCAAATGGATCGCAGATCCGGCAAAGCGCGCCAGCATCCGCGAGGAAGCCGATTCCCTCGGCGTGGCCATAGCCCAATTTCTGGACGGACAATATGGAGGCTTGTGCGAGCTTGCGCTGGATCTGGCAGTGGATAAAACCGGAAGGGTTCTTCTCTTGGAGGTGAATCCTAAGCCATCAAGGGAAGTATTCTCGCAGATCGGCGATATGGCTGCCTACCGCGAATCCATGGTGAAGCCCTTAGAATATGCCATGTGGGTATACAGTCAAAAAAAATCCGCGAAGAATGCTTAAGGCCAAACCCCGGAAAATCGAATACTATAATCCGAAAACACGCACAAAGGCTGTTTCCAAGAGGGTTGCATGCTACCCTTGGAAACAGCCTTTGTGACTCCTATCCAATCTACTCGGCTTGGTCATGAAGCTTCAGCAGCTGTGAAAAAGAATGGATGACAACGTCCGATCCCTTCAGCTCCTGATCCTCGCCAAAACCTGCATAGCGGCAGCCAATGACGGTTTGTCCGTTCTCTTTGCCTGCCTCCACATCCGATGATCGGTCTCCTACCATCCAGGCATCCTTGATTTCATGCTGATCCAGCAGCAATCTGACCAAATCCACCTTCGAAGCCGTTCCGTGCTCTCCGGCACTGTAGACTCCTTCAAAAAGCGGCATAAGCCCCCTCGCTTGGGAGATGCCCTTCACGTAATCCTCCAGGCCGTTGCTGGCAACAAACAGTCGGACGCCGCGCCGATGAAGCTCCTCCAGCGTCTCCTTCACCTCAGGATACAAAACGGCTGCTTCATCGCTTAAACCTTCGAGCTCCAGCTGCAGCAGCAGCTCGTTTGCACGGTTATGGGCTGCCGGCGTCGCATCCGGTATGACCTTCTTCCAAATGTCTTCGAGCAGCATCCCCAGACATCCAAGCATGAGCTCCTCATCCGGCGTTTCTCCTTCGTAGTGCCCCTCTTCGCGCAGAATGTCGAACAATTTGTGATAGGCGGGCAGCAGCAGGGTCTCCGTCTGAAACAGCGTTCCATCCATGTCAAATATCATCGCTTCCGGCTTGATTAACGTAGCTGTTTTTTCCAATTTTGTCCTTCCCTTCGCTCCATATAATCTGATTCTAGTCTAATCTCCCCTCATCATATAGGAACCATATCACATCTGCAAATCCCATTCCCCCATTACTGTTGCTTTTTGTCTATATCATCATGCGTAACCAAGGCCGCTTTAACGTTGTTATATATACAATAAGTTCGAAGAAAGGAGAGGATGAACTTGCCGGAAACAAGAGAGTCTGGTGAAGCATCGGCCATCGGGCTGCTGGAAGCCGAACTGCTGGCAGAGCTGGACCGGTATGATCCCCGTGAGCAAGCCGCCATTCTCAAGCGGATGGTTAACCGGCTTAAGAAGGGCCGATATGTCCGAAGCCCGATCGCCCTGGTGAAGGAGATGGTTCGGACACCGCTTGTATGGTACCTGTTGTCCCTGGGGATTGTGATACCGATCCTGTTCTATATCCTGTTCGTTTGGATCTCGCTGGCGGTTGAAGGGTAACGCGGAACGAAGCGTTATTGTTCAAATTCCGGGCGCCGCCAGATCATTAAAGTAGCGGCGCACCATGCCGAGGTAACAAACGGCAGATATTTGAGACCCTTCAACCCGTCCTCGTCTCCTCCAAATACCATGTGCGACGTAACGGCGATCACTGCATTCAGAACGATCCCGCCTGCAAAACCTCCGATTAAAGCCATAACCAGCACGGCAAGGCTTCTCATGTTCGTATTACCCCTTCTGTTCCTGCCGATAGGATGGGAGTACACCACGTGCCGTATCCACGGCAAGCCAGAACAATCCGATGGCAATGACCGGATGCCATGCCCCTGCGACAGGCAGGTTCGCCGTGAGGTATTGGCCGAAGACCAATAACAACAGAGCCAGTGATCTCCATTTATACGGGGCGGGCAGTTTGCCTGTAAAACCAAATATCAGCATGAGCAGCGGCACGATTTCAAAAAAATGGACAAACAGGGTGTGGCTTCTCCACATCGATCCGTCGTGAAACAGCGCCATGCCGGCAATAAACGTCTGAACGGCAATACAAACAACAAATAACCATGCCAGCCCTAACGAAATCCATACGGCCAGCGGTGTTTTTCTTACAGGTTGTTGCGTCATGTCGATATCCCTCTCTCGATTTAAAAATTTTTACGAGATCATCCTATCATCGAAATGTTGCGATCTTGTGATGATGGCTTGCGGATTCCGTGAAATTTTCCAATTGCGGCTGGAAACCGTATATAATGGGGTGGATTTACCGCTGAACCTAACGAATCAATGGAAAGGCAGGATGCTTGCATGGCACATACCTTGCTTCTTGTGGACGATGAACGGAAAGTCATTGAATTTATGGAGCCATTCCTCCGTCAGGAGGGATTTCACATCATTACCGCTGCGACCGGAACGGAGGCTTTGGCCAAGGCGAGAGACGCCAAGCCGGCGCTGGTCGTATTGGATTGGATGCTGCCGGAATTAAGCGGCATTGAAGTATGCCGGGAGCTCAGAAAATCAAGCCGTGTCGGCATCATTATGGTTACCGCCCGGATTGAGGAAACCGATAAGCTGATCGGACTGGAGGTAGGCGCCGACGATTACATGACCAAGCCTTTCTCCCTGCGAGAGCTGGCTGCGCGCATTCGGTCGGTCCTTCGCAGAATAGAAGGCGAATCGGTTACTGAAGAAATGCTTAAGCGCGGCGATTTAACGATCTCGGAAACCCAATGCCGGGTATGGAAACACGACCGGGAGATCCTGCTTACTCCTACCGAATTCAAGCTCCTCCTGACCCTTGCTTCCAGGCCTGGCGTGGTATACAGCCGTCTGCAGCTGCTTCAGGCGGCCATGGAGGATGATATCCACAATGATGAACGGACCGCGGACGCCCATATCAGCCGGATCCGCAAAAAAATCGAAGATGACCCGGCCGAGCCCGTTTTTATCAAAACGGTGTATGGATTCGGTTACCGGTTTGAGCAGCAGCCATGAGCGTGGGCCGCAAAATCTTCATCGTCCTCTCGTCGTTCATTATCGGTTTCAGCACCGTCTTCGTCCTTCTTACTTATATCGTGATCCGCGATTCCATGGATGTCATGCTGCAAACCTCGCGCGAAGAAGAGCTGGATCAGCTCCAGGACCGGCTGGTCGGCTACTACGTAAAGAATGGGCATACTTTCCGTGCCGTTCAGGATCAGGCATGGTTAGCGGACAGTCCCCGTTCGGCTGACCGCCAGGAGAGCATCCTGCTGGTATCCGGGGAACAAACGGCCCTCTTGCATGAGGGGGAGGCTGTAGAGCAGCTGATCAAACGTCTGGGGGTAAAGCGGACGTTACATGTTGAAGGCGAAGCGGTCGCAGAGCTGTATTATTATGATACGGATGTGGCAAACCTGACCAAGCTTCGGATCGGTACGCCCACATCCATCATCATTCTGCTGGGCGGAGGCACCATCCTCTTCGTCCTGCTATCCCTTGGCGCGGCATACTGGATATCGCGAAGGCTCACGGCGCCCCTGCGCAAGCTCGTCCCGGCCATCGAACGCCTCGGTCAAGGCGAGTACGGCATTCAGGCCCCCGTCACCTCGGAGGACGAATACGGGAGGGTCGCCGTCGCTTTTAACGGAATGTCTTCCAAGCTCGAACAATCGGAAATGATCCGCCGCAATTTGGTGGCTGACGTCGCCCATGAGCTTCGCACACCGCTGACCATCGTGAGGGGAAAGCTGGATCTGCTTCAACAGAATCGGCAGCCGATCGAACCCGAACTGCTGCTTCCCATTCAGGACGAATTGATTCGCTTAACCCGGCTCGTGGGTGACCTCCATCAATTATCTTTAGCCGAAGCGAAGCAGCTGCCGCTGGTTCGAATACCAACCGATATGCTGGTTCTGCTGAGTCAAATCCGGGAACGGTTAGAGCCTGAGGCGGAGGCTAAGAACTTGGCCCTGCGACTGACGAGCGCTACGGAACGCACCTCCGTACCCGTTGATCCGAGCCGAATCACCCAGGTGTTCCTGAATCTGTTCGTCAACGCGATCCGGTATACGCCCCATGGCGGGCTTGTCCACGTTTCGCTGTTAGAGGAGTCCCCATCCGGCATGCTTCGGATTGATATTCGGGATACGGGCCCAGGGATTGAAGAAGAGCATCTTCCTTATCTCTTTAACCGCTTCTACCGCACGGATGAAGCGCGTGCGCGGCATCAAGGCGGCATGGGACTAGGTCTTGCGATTGCCAAGGAATTCATCGTATCTCATGGAGGCACGATTCAGGCAGAGAGCAAGCCGGGGCAGGGTACCACCTTTACGGTCCGGCTGCCGTATCATGATTCGGACCAGGAACTGCACGGGACCTAATACCGCCATAACTTCCATCCCCCATAAACAGGCCCGGCCGCAATCGGCCGGGCCTGTCATGAACGATTTATTTGCAGGTGGGAACGATGTCGGCACCCTAGAAAATCTTTTTCGTTTCCCGATCTTCCTTGATAATCTCAACGGCCTCCCGGAAGCGGAGGGAATGAATGATTTCCCGTTCCCGCAAAAATTTGAGACTGTCCTGCAAATCCACGTCGTCGGTCATGTCGATAAGCCATTGATATGTAGCGCGCGCCTTCTCTTCTGCCGCAATGTCCTCGTACAAATCCGCAATCGGATCTCCTTTGGCTTGAATATAGGTTGCCGTCCACGGTACGCCGGCCGCGTTCTCATAATACAGCGCATGATCGTGATTGGCATAGTGCGCGCCCAATCCGGCTGCCTCCAGCTCCGCCACGCTTGCATCCTTCGTCAATTTGTACACCATCGCGGCAATCATCTCGAGATGTGCGAATTCCTCGGTTCCGATATCGTTGAGCAATCCGATCACTTTGTCTGGAATCGTATACCGCTGGTTCAGATAACGCAGCGCGGCGGCCAGCTCGCCGTCAGCGCCTCCATATTGCTCCATCAAAAATTTTGCCATTCTCGGATCACATTTACTTACGCGCACCGGATACTGAAGTTTTTTTTCATATACCCACATGGGCTCTTCCGCCTCCTTGTTCTCGCTTATCCTCTTCGTGAGGGCTGCATGCAGGTGGTGAAGCAAGCAGCAGCCCGCTGACCAACGCGGTCAAACCTGCCAAGGCCACGGGCCTTGGGCCCATTCGAACGGATACTTGGAAAAAGCACGACCAAAATTTTGCAGCGGCCCATACAGCTCTTGAAATTGCTTCGCAAGCACCGTCCTTTCCTGTGTTAGCTTGTTGAACTGCTCGATGCTCTTGAGATCATCCGGATGAGTATCCAAATACAGGTTCAGCTCCACCAGGACAAAATCCAATGCCTGTAGCTGCTCCAGCATTTCGTAATACTTCCGATCTCCAACCTGGGGTCTGGCTTCGTTCACGGCCGATCACTCTCCTTTAAATTTTCGCGAGGTATACGGGCTATACAAGGACGGCCATAACGTTCCGTGTCTCAATGCCTCGGCAGGGCTAAACTGCGGCAGGCCGGGCGGTTGAAACACGATAAACTGGTTAACAGGCACCACATACGTTCTGTAGGGCTTAGGCGGGCAAGGATCAAATGGCGAATGAAATACCGGGTATACGCGCACCTCATGGTTTTCCTTCAAGGGTATTCCTCCTTATCGTTACTATCCGTCGTTATCAAGGGCTCTTCGTATTTAACATATGTCTTCCGCCCAGAAAATGAACTCTAAAATGACAAAAAAACCCTCTTCCCTGGAATATTTCCGGGAAAAGGGTTGCATCAAGTTGTCCTTCAGAATTTGATCTTGATTTGGAACAAGCCCGCTTTACGCATGGCGGAATAGATAATGACGACCAAGGGGCCGATAAAAAATCCGATCACGCCAACCAGCTTAAATCCGACATACATGCTGACCAGGGCCGGTAATGCGCCGATGCCGACGGCATCCCCAATGACCTTCGGCTCCAGCACGCGGCGGATCACCGTTATCAGGATAAACAGGAAAATCAAGCCGATCCCTGTAAAAATATCGCCTACCGCGAGCAGGTAAATGGACCAGGGGATCAATACGGAGCCTACGCCAAGGATCGGCAGGATGTCGACAATCGTGACAAGCAGGGCGATGGCAAGCGGGTAATTGATACCTAATACCAGCAAGCCGAGCAGCGTGATCACGTACGTGAACAAACTGAGGATCAGCTGGGCCCGCAAAAAGCCGAATATCGATTTTTTCAGGCTGAGCAGCACTTCATTCACCTGCGACTGGGAAGACTCGTCGAACAGCGACAACGCCTTTTCGCGCATCGTATCGAGGCTGAACGCAAACAAGTATACCGCCACGCAGAATACGATGAACGTGACAAACAGGTTAGGCAGCGTTTTGGCAAAGGACAGGAAGGTTGAAGATACCGAATTGACCAGCGACTGCACATAGGAAGAAATATTCGACATAAATTCGGTAAGACTGTCGGCAAGGCCCGGCGAAACGCCGTTCAGCATGTCCTGAGCCTGAATAATCGTATGCTGAAGGAATTCATTGGCTCCCGCAAAATATTGCGGAGCCCTGCTCCAGTATTCGACCAGCTGGTTAAACACCTGAAGCCCGATCAGATAAGCCAGAAGCAGCATCAAGAGAAGAAATAGCGTGCTGGTCACGGTTGCGGCCGCAATGCGGTTCAGCCGGAGCCTTTTCATCAAGAGCCGATTTAACGGCTCCAGTGCAATAGCAATCACGATAGCCAACAGGAACGGAGCCCCGACCGTAAACATTCCGTACAGCAACAGGAGCCCCAGACCGATAAAGATCAGCTGCTTAATCGACATAATCCACTTCCTAACAAATAGAGTCTTGCTAGTTCTGGGTGAGGCTGCTTTCCAGCTTCTGATGAATCATGACGCGGGTTACGCGTAACCGGGTAGACTCCTCAACTTCAAAGACCACCCCGTCAAAGGCGGTTTTCTTCCCGACTGCCGGGTTCCCTTCCAGCTCCTTGAACAGCCAACCGCCAATGGAATCGACGTCATGCTCATCAATCATCAAGCCGGTCAAATCATTCACTTCTTCGATGAGCATTCGCCCGTCTACCGAAAAGGACTCATCATACACTTCGATTTCCGGCCGCTCGTCTTCGAACTCATCGTACAGGTCCCCGACAATCTCTTCCAGAATCTTCTCAGCCGTGAGAATGCCGGCGGTCCCTCCGTATTCGTCCACCACGAGCGCAAGCTGCTCATGTCTTGCCTGCATCTTCCGCAGCACCTGGCTGATTTCCATGGATTCCGATACGTCCATAATCGGTCTCACCAAGGATGTCAGATCACGCTGTTTCTCCGGCTCTGCGAGAAGGAGATCCGTAATGTGGACAAATCCGATGATGCGGTCCTTGTTGTCCGTTGCAACCGGGTAACGGGAATGCTTCGTCTCGTTGACGATCCGAAGATTCTCCTCCAAGGTAAAATTGGTGAACAATACGTCCATATCCGTCCTCGGCAGCATAATTTCCCTGGCTCTCAAATCGGAAAAATCGAACAGGTTGTCCATCAATTTCATCTCGTTCTCGTCGATGACACCGCTCCGTGCGCTCTCGGTCATCAGAATCCGAATCTCTTCCTCGGAGTGGGCCGCCTCGGCCTCGCTTGCGGGCTCGATGCCGACCAGCTTCAGAATACGGTTAGCGGAAGCATTGAGCACCCAGATCACCGGCAGAAAAATGCGGTAAAACCAGAGCAGCGGGGCTGACAGAAGCAGTGCCGTGCCCTCCGTCCGCTGAATAGCCAAAGATTTCGGTGCAAGCTCCCCTAACACAATATGCAAAAAGGTGATAATACAGAAGCCCACCGCGACCGATATCGTGCTGATCAATCGCTCATCCGCAAAGCCGATGCTGTGCATGATGGGAGCTACCAGCAATTCGGAAATGGCGGGCTCCCCGATCCAGCCGAGTCCCAGGGAAGTCAGGGTAATCCCGAGTTGGGTGGCGGATAAATAAGCATCCAGCTTTTGGTTTACTTTCAGCGCAATGCCGGCAAGCCGGTTCCCTTCGCTAACGAGCTGGGTCAGCCGGGATTGGCGCATTTTCACGAGTGAAAATTCGGCGGCTACAAACACGCCGTTCAACAAAACGAGCAGGAAAACCAAGAGTAAATTCAAAATCAGTTTCCCGACCTCAAATTCCTCTGCCATGATGACACGCCTTCTTTCTAGGGTTCTAGTTTGTCTTTGCTTTTCTCGACTTGAAATCCACACCCCGATAGTACATGTCGGCTACCAACAGGTTCGGACCGCAGCAGCTCACTGCATCGCAGTGGCAGTTGACCGTTTGATTCAACGGATGACCTGTAGACCATGCGTCAAAAATATCGTCCAGCTTCTGTTCCTTAATATTACCAAAAGCCGGGATATCAGCAAAATCCGTTACGTACACGTCGCCCGAGAATAAATTCACATTCACCCGGTTACGGCCATCCGGATCGTTCCGAACCGTTACGTTCGGTTCTTGCCGCAAGCGGCGAATGATCTCCTGGTCATGATCGTCCGAGCTGCAGGCATAGAACGGCAGCGTTCCGAACAGCATCCACATGTCCCTGTCTCGGACATCCAGCAAATGATGGATGGCGGCTTTCGTATCGGCCAAGGACAAGACGGGCAACGCGGATGCAAAGTTCGAAGCATACATCGGGTGAACCTCGTGCCGCTTGCAGCCCATGTCCTTGATCAGCTTATGAATGCCGCCCAGTTTCGTATGCGTTCTGTAGTTAATCATGGATTCGGCGGATATGTACATGCCGGCCGCGCTCAGCTTCTCCGAATTGACCAGCATCGTGTCGTACATCTTGTATGCCGTTTCCTTGGAGACGGGGCGAGCGCTATTCGCAAATCCGACCTCATAAAAGTCGTCCCCGTTCAAGTAATTGAACGAAATATGCATAACGTCCAGATAGGGCAGCATCTTCTCGTACCTGCCGATATCCAGCGTCAGATTGGAGTTGATCTGAGTCCGGATTCCCCGTTCCTTGGCGTACTTGAGCAGGGGAACAATCACGTTATCCACCGTTTTGCCCAGAAACGCCGGTTCACCGCCCGTCAGGCTGATCGTCTGCAGATGCTCTACCTCATCCAGCCGCTTCAGCATCGTATCCAGGGGCAGCATCGGGGCTTCCTTCATGACGAGCATATCACCGACAGCGCAATGCTCGCAGCGCATATTGCACAGATGCGTCACTGTCATTTCCACGCTGGTCAGCACGTGGCGGCCATGCTCGCGCAGGGAAGTTATCGGATCCCACGGATCATAACTCGGCGAAATAGGCCTTACGGCTGATGGAAACGGCTGTGCTGTATTACTCATGGTTCACTCACCTTATTTCTTTGAATTACCGATTCAGTCAGTACAACTTGCTTGGATGTACTCTACGGTTTTGATAATGTCCATTATATGATTATAACATACCCAAACAGAAGGCTTCTGCTTGGTTCGGCTGGAAATCATCCGGCTTCCCCCCGTTTGTCCGAACGTTCCTTGGAAGCAAGCTTAGATGCCGGAAACATCCATGCGGGACTCCACCAATTCGCTCTGCCCAGCATCTTCATGAATGCAGGCACAAGCAGCACCCGAATCACGGTCGCGTCCAGCAGAATGGCTGCTGTCAGGCCTAAACCGATCGCTTTCATCACTTCATTGTCCGTAAATACGAAGGCACCCACAACGACGGCCAGAATCAGAGCCGCGCTGGTAATCAGACCGCCCGTACTCTCCAAGCCCTCGGCCGTGCTGAATTCGTTATCCCCCGTCCGTTCATAGTTCTCCATGATCCGCGAGAGCATCATGACTTCATAGTCCATCGATATGCCGAACACCACGCAGAATATCAGGACCGGCAGGAGCGCGAAGATGGACCCTGTAGAAGAAACGCCCAGCCACTCCGCACCAATGCCCTCCTGAAATACCCACACCACGATACCGAGTCCGGCGCCCAGGCTGAGCATGTTCATGACGCTGGCCTTTAAGGGGAGCACGATCGACCGGAATGCGAAGAGGAGGATGATATAAGTCACCGCAAATACGAATACCAGGACGTAGGAAATGTTCTGCTGGATGGCTTCCATGATGTCCAGTTTATACGCGGGGCTGCCGGTGACATAGGTCTTCAGTTCATTCGTATCCATGGTCCGCAGCGCTTGGACAAGCTGCATCGTGAGTGCATGGGATTCCTCATGCTCCGGAGTCACGGCAACGGCTGCCATATTTCCTCTGACAAAACGATGCTGCTCCAGCTGCTGGCGGATGTCTTGGCGGGACAGAACGTTTGATACCTCCTCCACCGAACCCCTGCCAACGCTTAGATAACTCTCTACCCGCTTCACGCCTGGCATGAGCCTGATTTCATCCGTGTATGCTTTCATAAGCTCGATGCTGTGCGGATCCGCATAGGAAGACGGAAGCTCCACCGCCACAACGATCGAATTCAATTCGCGTTCGTCATAAGCTTGCGTAAGCAGGTCGTGGCCATAACGGGATTCATAGGCGGGGGGCAGCACTTCGGCAGCGGGGATGGCAATGTTCATGTTTCGGACCGGATAGATCGCCACCAGCAGCAAACCGATCGCTGCTACAGAGATGGTCACGGGATGGGCCATAACAAAACCGGAGATCCTTCTCCACATGCCCAAGGTCTGCCGGCCCCGAAGCGCCCGGAGTTTGGCCGGAAAGAGAGGGAGCGCATCGATGCGGGGGCCCAGCATCCCCAATAAAGCCGGAAGAAGCGTGTTGCCGGCCAGCACCGAGAACAGCACGACGGTAATGCCGCCTATGCTGAAAGAGCGGAAGATCGGCAGGTCGATGAAACTCATCGCCACAAAACCGATCAACACGGCAGCACCCGAGAACATCACTGCTTTGCCGGCGGTTGCGCAAGTGACAGCCAGTGCGGATCCCACATCCCCGCTCCGTGTTCGCAATTCTTCTTTGAAGCGGCTAACGATCAGCAAGGCATAATCAATGCCTACGGCCAAACCAAGCATCGTGACGACATTCGGAAGAAAATTGCTGATCGTGCCGTCGGCCAGAGCGACAAAATACAGAATGCCCATCGTGACCACCACGCTGACAATTCCGGCGATTAAGGGAAGAAGCGCGGCAGTCAATGTGCCGAATACGACCGCCAGGATGAGCAAGGCTGCAGGAATGCCTATCATTTCCGCATGGATAATATCGCTCTTAACGGCTTGATTCATATCGGCGAAGATGGCGGTATTCCCCGTTATGTACGTATCCGCTCCCGTGATGTCGGGAACCGAGTCTCTGATCTCTTCAAACTGCTGCAGGGCTTTCGAGGAATCCGGATCCAGCAGCACCGTCACGGATACGATATGATCCTGGCCAGCCTTATGAGCTGCCATATTCATATACATATCCCTGACATATGGGCGGTCACGCAAAGGCGCAAGCTCCGTCAGTATCCGCCTCTGCGCCGTCCCCGCCGTCAGGTTCTCATCGTGTCGACTGACAACGACGATATCCAGCGAGGCTGCCGACAATCCCAGACCCTCCTCCAGCTTCTCGATTCCGATCTGGGCCGGGCTATCCTTCGGCGTAAACCCGTTATGCTGCAATATGGACGGCAGCTTGAACGCAAACGGAAGCAGCACGCAAAACAAAATAAGCCAGGTTACAACAATGGCTTTACGGTAGCGGTAAATCAGTCGCCCCCATGTATGCAGCAATGTTGCATGGCCGTTACGTCTCACGAGTCAACCTCCTTATGCTCCAGTTTGATCTATGGTGCTCTGTCCGATGCCGGCGATCATAACGGCCAGCGTCTCGGATAAATCCAGTTCGTAAGGCGCGGATAACGGGGTGCCCTCGGCATCCGTCAATACGCGGACAACGGGTCGATGCGGCACATGCGCGTGGATCCTGGATACCACTCCATTCTCACCCGTATGCAATTTCACGGTGATCCCGGGAGGATATATCGCTACCCGATCCCGAAACATGGCCAGGAATGATTGTTCATACAGCGTTCCCGATCCGGCGTACATGACCTCCACCGCTTCGTGCGGCAGCAATGCAGGCTTGTACACCCGCTGCGTGGTCATCGCATCGTAAGAATCCGTTATCGCGATCCATTTCGCGTATTCATGGATGTCAGGTCCCTTCAAAGCCCGGGGATAACCGCTGCCATCCAGGCGCTCATGATGTGACAGGGCGCAATGCGCCGATAACAGCGGAATGTTGGGCTCGTCCTTCAATATTTTGAAGCCGATCTCGGTGTGCTTCTGGACCTCGCGAAATTCCTCCTCGCTAAGCCGTCCTGGATGATTCAGCAGCTTCTGGCTGATCCGCGTTTTGCCGATATCGTGCAGCAGGGCCCCCAGGCCGAGCACCCTCAGCTCTTCCCGGTTATACCCGTAAGAAACGCCAAGAACCGTCGAGTAGACGCATACGTTCAGAGAATGACGGTACAGGTTGTAATCGTTCGTATTCATATCGGTCAGCAGCACCATGCCCTCATCATGTTCCGAAATTTCATCCATAATGGATTCCATCATCCCAGAGAACGTTTTGCCCAAATGAAGGAAGCTGCCTTTCAGAGCAGCCTGGCTCTCCAGGTTCTTGAAGCTGGTCCGAATCGATTGGATCGCCTGCAGCCGCGTCTCTTCGGTCAACAACTCCGGAACCACGATATCCTCCGTCATCGGATCCTCGATGTATACATACCCGAGTTCCAGCGTGCCCAGACGGCGGATCAGCCCGGCTGTCAGTTCCACGCCCTCGGCAAGCAGGATTAAACCGTCACTATTGTATATTTTCTTACCAAGAACCATGCCCGGCCTCAACGCGTTGATAGGTATAAGACGCAAAATCCGTCACTTCCTCTGCTATTCTGAAACTTGTGTGGGATATAGCGTCTAGTCTTCAGTGGATCACGATACGAAGAAGCCGGATCTCCTTCTTGTGTCTACTCCTGCTTAATGCATGATGAACAGCCAAAAAACGGCGGCGAGACCAAAACGGTAGATCGCAAAATGAGTAAGCCTTATCTTCTGTATGAGTTTCATGAAGGCCAAGACGACAAAATAAGCGACAACAAACGAAACGATAAATCCGGCTAGAAATACGCCGATCGTATCTAAAGTAAAATATCGGTAAGAATCCAGCAATTCATATCCCGATGCGGCACACATGATGGGAATCGCGATAATAAACGAGAAATCGGCCGATGCCTTATAACTCACACCGCTAAGCATGCCCCCGGAGATCGTAGACCCCGAACGGGAAAAGCCCGGCCATAGGACGGATATGATCTGGTAGATCCCAATCAGAAAGGCCTGCTTATATGTCAAATCATCCATATCATGCGCGGTCACTTGGACTTTATGCTTATTGTACCATTCCGCAAAAATCATAAAAATGCCGCCGGCAACGAGTGCAAACAGCACCGTCTGCGCATGGAACAGGCTTTTGATGAAATCCCTCGCAAAAAACGCAACCAGCAGGGCCGGAGCAATCCCCAAAAATATATGCATCAGGTTCAATCGCCTCCGAGGCACTTTCCGGGTCAACGGCTCGCTTCGGCTCCACCCGAGCAGATTCAAAATCCGATTCCAATAAACAATCGCGATCGCCAAAATGGCTCCTAGCTGAATGACAACCTCAAACGTCTTCATGATCGGTGTTTGGTCGTCGTAACCGAGCACCTTGGCCGTCAAAATCATGTGGCCCGTGGAAGACACCGGAATGAATTCGGTTAGTCCTTCCACGATCCCCAGTATGATGGATGTGATAAAATCCATGTCCTACCCCTCCCTTACCTTTGTCCTCCTCATATGTATGCTCGGCCAAAGGAAGTTAGTCGGGGGTTGTCAGGATATCCAGCGTGGAATCATGGACGCTTCAAGCGATCCGGGACGCGAAAGCTCGCTCCGCAGCAGGTCTCGAATAAACTCGGGCAGCATATAAACCGTATCCGTTCCAAGCGCCAGGGTCTCGTATCCGATTTTAAAAGTAAACATGTCGAGCGTTCCCACATGATATTCCCGCTGCCATTCCAGCGGTTGTCCCTTGAAGGAGATTTGCGTGATCTTCCGGTAAGGCTCCCCATCCTTGTCATATCGGATCTTTAATCCATCGACGGCCAGGCCCCCTAACAGATACCCGCGGAAGCCGAAGCCCATGATCTTCTTCCCGCTAAACTCCGGAAGCAGACTCTCTTCAAGCGCCTGATAGATATGTTCTCCCCGCAATTTCACGACACAGGGATTAATCGGTGACGGGCACAAACCATGCAGCATCCCGGTGCTGATTTCGCCCTCCGGCAGCGGTCCCAGCAGCTGCCCGGAATTGACGATCGCAATTTCCGCACCCGTGTGCTGCAGCACGGCCTGAGCCAACAGGTTCGCAAACGGCGATTCCTCCTCATAATGGATCGGCAGGCTGCGGTCGATCACGGCCACGGCTTCGGTTAACTTCTCCTTGGCCAGCTCATGATGTTTCAGGATGGCCTGCTCCACGATGGGCTCCATCAGACTTTTATCCACAGGCAGCAAGGTTCCCTCTACGCAGGTAAACCGTTCACCAACGTCGTTTCGCTCCATAACGAGGCGACCTACGTATTGTCCGAATTTGCCCGCGCCGCATACGGCTGTCTTCCCGATCATTAGCGGCTCTTCAAGGATGTGATGGGTATGGCCGCCAAGTATGACATCAATGCCTTCTACATGTTCTGCTAATCTTTTATCAATCGTTAGTCCTAAATGGGATAAAACGATAACGATATCACACTGGCCCTGAAGCGCTCGAACCTGTTCGGCGATGGCCTCCACCGGGTCTCCTGCTTCCCAGCCTAACAATTGATAAAATCCTGCAAAAGCTGCCGTTGCGCCGGTGAGCCCGATCGAAATGCCATCCCGTTCCAGGATCACATGCCGTTTCATCCATGAAGGAGGACTGCCGCTCTCCGTCTCCCTGATGTTGCAGCAAACGACGGGGCACTGCAGTCCGGCATATACATGCTCCAGAACATCGTACGAAATGGTCAGGCCTTCGTTATTGCCGATTGTAATCGCGTCGTATCCTGTCAAATTAATGACATCCACATTCGCTTGCCCCATCGAGCCTTCGGTTTCCACCGATGCGCGATCCATATGGTCGCCGATATCCAGCACGATCGACTTATCGCCGGCAGCCGTCTTTTCCCGGGAAATAAGTGCCGCCACATTGCTCATCATCTCGAAATGGCTGTGTATATCGTTGGTATATAATATGGTCAGCTTTTGTTTATTGCTTTTAAGACCCATCTGGCGGCCCCCTCCCAAGTTACTTTTACGATAATTTCCGGTCTTACAAGCATAACATTTTAGCGAAGAATATGGTATATTGTAGCCCATAAGAATTACGAGGTGATCAAAATGTCGACAACCATTTCCATACTGCTATTCGCCGGATTAGCCGATCGCATCGGCACCGCTTCACTTGCATTCGGCGTACCCGCCCTCCCCCTTACGACCGGGGATTTGAAGCTGCTTCTTAGCGAGGCTTATCCTGATGCCCAATCCCAGATTGCCACGGCCTTCGTTGCGGTCAATCAAGAATATGCGCTGCCGGATCAGCTTATTCAGAGCGGGGACGAAGTGGCTCTGATTCCGCCTGTGTCCGGCGGGGACGGAACCAACCTGCAGGACACAGGCTCCAGTTCCTCGTCAGACGGAACGTGCACCATCACCTGCCACCGGCTGTCCGTGGAAGAAACCATCGCCAAAGTGCATGATGATAACCATGGCGCAACGCTTTCCTTTGTAGGCACGACGCGGGAGATAACCGGCCAGATGCGAACGGTAACGCTGGAGTATGAAGCTTACATTCCGATGGCCCTGAAAGAAATGCAGCAAATCTGCATGGACATCCACGGCCGATGGCCCGGCACGAAATGCGCGATTTCCCACCGTATCGGCACAGTCGGAATCGGGGAAACCAGCGTCGTTATCGCCGTATCTTCACCGCATCGGGAAACATGTTACGAAGCAAGCCGATATGCCATCGATCAGTTGAAGCGATCCGTTCCGATCTGGAAGAAGGAGATATGGGACGATGGTTCGGAGTGGAAAGGGGCGCAGACCGGACCCTGGGACCCAACGGCTAGGCAATAAGTCGCGATTATATCATTGTAAAACCATAATTTTCTTGCTAAGATAGTTTTGATCTTTTTACTTAATATAAGGGCAAGAGGTGCAATGATTTGAGAGTACATGTCACGGACCTGAAACCCGGTGATCAAATACAGCAGGATGCTTACAATACGAACGGCGTTCATGTTCTGCAAAAAGGGGCTTTGCTTCGTTCAGAGGATATATCCAAGCTATTGCAGCACGGTATCGATTACATAGAAATACAGCCGCGCGCGCTGTCTGTATCCCTCGATCCGTTATCTGAAATTTCGGACTCGTTCAACAAGGTTAAACCTCACTTTAACCTTGCGTTTGACGGATGCTCCGCCTTATTTACGGAAGCATCCCAATCCGGAAAGTTCAATGAATCCGTTGTAGACGATGTTTTCCAGCCACTGGTCGGCTCGCTGAACGAGCATACGGATGTGGTATCCCTGCTTCTGCTGTTTAATGGAACAGATGATTATACCTACAGGCATTCCATTCAAGTAGGGATGCTATCCTACTACATCGCGGATTGGATGGGTTACTCCGGCAAGGAAGCCTATGAAATCGGTAAAGCGGGCTATCTCCATGATATCGGCAAGAGTAAGATTTCAAGGGATATCCTGGACAAGCCCGGCAAGCTGACCCCCGAGGAATTCGAGGAAGTGAAGCTGCACACCATCTATGGTTACGAGATGATCGCCGAATCCATGGATGATAAGGTGACCGCCATGGTCGCACTTCAGCACCATGAAAGGGATGACCGTTCGGGCTATCCGCGAGCGCTCCATGCAGACCAGATTCATCCGTACTCTCATATTTGCGCGGTAGCCGATGTCTACAGCGCCATGACAACGAACCGGGTCTATCAGTCCAAGCAGCAGCTGCTAACCGTTTTGCGCGAGCTGTACAGTCTCAGCTTCGGGAAGCTGAACGGCAAGCCGACGCACGCTTTCATTCAGCAGATGCTGCCGAATTTCATCGGCAAAAAGGTTCTGCTGACGACGGGCGAATCCGGCATCATCGTCATGAACCATCCTTCGGACTACTTCCGTCCGCTTGTAAAGACCGATGATCGTTTCATCGACCTCTCCAAGGAATATCATACCGAGATTCAAGAGATTCTGTTGTAACCTGTGTTCCAAAAGATAATCCGGAAGCTGCTAAATTGCTTGCTTCCCTGCTTGAATAACCAGTATTACCGTCAGCCTTGAGGCTGGCGTTTTTTAGTGTCTATTTGTGACGTTTTTCACATCTAATCTTATTGGATTTCGGCAAAATCGAAGACGCGTTCAACCGGCCTGTGCAATCTATACATGTCCTCCTCGTCCACGCCTCGGTGCTATTCCCATAAACGTTCAAGCACAAAAAAAAGAGCGAATCACCCATCCCTGAGTGATTCGCTCCTGTGTTCATATGAACTATTTAGCCGATGGAACCTTCCATTTCGAATTTGATCAGGCGGTTCATTTCAACGGCATACTCCATCGGAAGTTCTTTGGTGAACGGCTCGATAAAGCCCATAACGATCATTTGCGTAGCTTCGGATTCGCTGAGTCCACGGCTCATGAGGTAGAACAATTGTTCCTCGGAAACCTTAGATACGGTCGCCTCATGCTCCAGCGTAATATTATCGTTCTTGATCTCGTTATAAGGAATCGTATCGGACGTCGATTCATTGTCGAGGATGAGCGTATCACACTGGATATTGGCTTTTGCGCCCTCCGCATTGCGGCCAAAGGAAGCAAGTCCCCGGTATGTTACTTTACCACCATGCTTACTGATGGATTTGGATACGATTGTAGACGTAGTGTCCGGTGCCAGATGGAGCATCTTCGCACCTGCATCCTGGTGCTGGCCTTTGCCTGCTACTGCGATGGAAAGTACGGAACCTTTAGCACCGCGACCCTTCAGAACAACGGCAGGGTATTTCATCGTCAGCTTAGAGCCGATGTTGCCGTCCACCCATTCCATCGTGGCGTTCTCTTCAGCAACAGCACGCTTCGTTACCAGGTTGTAGATGTTTGGTGCCCAGTTCTGAATTGTTGTATAACGAACACGAGCATTCTTCTTACAGATGATCTCAACTACCGCACTATGCAGCGAGTTCGTGCTGTAGATGGGGGCTGTACAGCCTTCTACGTAATGTACGAAGCTGTCCTCGTCGGCAATGATCAATGTGCGTTCGAATTGGCCCATGTTCTCGGAATTGATACGGAAATATGCCTGAAGCGGAATTTCACATTTTACGCCTTTTGGAACATAGATAAAGCTTCCGCCAGACCATACGGCACTGTTCAGCGCAGCAAACTTATTATCGGCTGGAGGAACAACCGTTGCAAAGTATTCTTTCAGAATCTCCGGATGCTCTCTGAGAGCCGTATCGGTATCCATGAAGATAACGCCTTGATCCTCAAGATCCTTCTGCATGTTATGGTAAACCACTTCGGATTCGTACTGTGCGGATACGCCCGCCAGAAACTTCTGCTCGGCTTCCGGAATACCCAATTTATCAAAGGTTTCCTTAATCTCGGCAGGTACTTCCTCCCAAGTCTTCCCTTGTTTCTCGGAAGGTCTTACATAGTACTGGATATCATTGAAATCCAGCTCATCGAGGTCGCCGCCCCAGCGAGGCATCGGCATTTTCTCGAACTGCTCCAGTGATTTCAAACGAAATTCCAGCATCCACTCAGGTTCGTTCTTGATTTTGGATATTTCCGTCACGACTTCACGCGTCAAACCTTTACCGGTCTGAAAAATAGCTTTGTGCTCGTCACGGAAACCGTATTTATACTCTTCCATTTCTGGTGCTTTTTTAGCCATTTAACTTACCTCCCTATCGATCTATTCATTACTTTACGTCTATTCCTTTTCGGAGTGCGTTCCACGCAAGTGTTGCACACTTAATGCGGGCAGGAAACTTGTTAACACCGGATAGGGCTTCAATATCCTCGTACTCGTCAAATTCCACTTCATCGCCTTTCATAAGGGAAGAAAAGCGGTCCGCCAGACTGATCGCTTCGTCCAGCGTTCTGCCCTTTACGGCGTCTGTCATCATCGAGGCGGAAGACATGCTGATGGAGCAGCCTTCCCCCGTATATTTGGCATCGGCGACCACGCCGTTCTCTACCTTAAGCTGCAAGGAAATGCGATCTCCGCAGGTCGGATTGTTCAAATCGATGGTTACCGCATCTTCTTCAAACTTGCCGCGATTGCGGGGGTTCTTATAATGATCCATGATGACACGTCTGTACAAATCGTCAAGTTGCATCGCCAAAATACTCCTTTGTCTGGATTAAGGCGCTAACTAATCGATCAACGTCCTCTTCTGTATTATACAGATAAAAGCTCGCGCGTGCCGTGGAAGATACTTTTAACCAACGCATAAGCGGTTGACAGCAATGATGTCCTGCACGAATCGCAATCCCCTGGGCATCCAGAACGGTTGCCACGTCATGCGGATGAACGTCTCCAAGATTGAATGTGATAAGGCCCACTTTACGCTTACGGGGACCGTAAATGGAGATGCCTTCGATCTCGGAGATCCGGTCCATGGCGTAGTTCGCAAGCTGAGCCTCATGCCGTTCGATGGCATCCATTCCGATTTCCTCCAGGAAATCGATCGCGGCGCCAAGTCCGACAGCTCCTGCAATGATGGGCGTGCCGCCCTCAAACTTCCAAGGGAGCTCCTTCCAGTTCGATTCGTACAACCCGACGTCATTGATCATCTCTCCGCCGAATTCGATCGGCTCCATTGATTCCAGCAGCGCCTTCTTGCCGTATAATGCGCCGATACCTGTCGGAGCACACATCTTGTGTCCGGACAAAGCGTAGAAATCGCAGTCCAGGTCCTGAACGTCCACTTTCATGTGCGGCGTGCTTTGCGCCCCGTCCACCACGATAACGGCACCGTGCCGATGCGCGATTTCCGCGATTTGTTTGACGGGATGCACGACGCCCATAACGTTGGACACGTATGCGATGGCTACGACTTTCGTCCGTTCGGTAACCAGTTCCTCTACATCTTCGACACGGATCGTACCGTCAGGCTGTAGAGGAATATATTTCAGCGTAGCGCCGACGGCGATGGCCGCCTGCTGCCACGGAATGAGATTGCTGTGATGCTCCATTTCCGTCAGGACGATTTCATCTCCAGGACCACAAACGGAGCGTGCGTAGGATGAAGCCACCAGATTCAGGGCCGTCGTCGTTCCGCGGGTGAATATAATCTGCTCCGAACTCTCGGCATTTATGAAACGGGCAACCTTCTCCCTGGCTCCTTCATAAGCATCGGTAGCACGGCTGCCGAGCGTATGAACTCCGCGGTGCACATTGGAGTTCTCCCATTCGTAGTACCGCTTGACGGCATCTATGACCACCTGCGGCTTTTGCGATGTCGCGGCATTGTCGAGATATACCAGCGGATGTCCGTTGATCTCCTGGTGAAGAATGGGAAATTGCTCACGGACGGAGGCGATCATTGTCCCAGCTTCCTTTCAACGAGCCCCTGCAGCTGGTCGCGAAGTCCCTCGAGCGGAATTTCGCTGACAACCGGAGCCAAGAAGCCGTAAATAATCAGGGATTCTGCAACGGAACGGGAGATACCGCGGGACATCAGGTAGTAAATTTGCTCCCGGTTCACTTGTCCTACGGACGCCGCGTGTCCTGCTGTTACATCATCCTCGTCAATCAACAGGATCGGGTTCGCGTCGCCGCGGGCTTTTGGGCTCAGCATCAGAACGCGCTCAGTTTGCTGTCCGTCCGCCTTCGTGGCACCCTTCTCGATCTTGGTAATTCCGTTGATGATGGCTTGTGCTTCTTCACGCATAACTGCACGCGTAATCATCTGGGAAGCAGAGCTCTTACCATAATGCTTCGCTTGCGTTGTGTAGTTGATCTTTTGGGACCCGGAACCTACAGCAATGACTTTCGCATCGGATGTCGAACCGTTGCCCTTCAGAATACTCATGGTATCGCTGGCTGTATCGCCATCGTTCATCTCGCCAACGATCCATTCGATCGAAGCATCATTGTCGAGTACTGCACGGCGGAACGTAACATCCGTTGTTTCTACAGTCAACTGGTGAACGGAAGCATAACGAACTTTCGCACCATTTTTGGCAAAGATCTCTACCGCTCCGTTATGTGTTACCGGCGCAGCCAGAGAATCCGATACATAGTTGTCTACATATGTGATTTGGCTGTTAGCTTCGGCTACAATCAGCACGTGCGGAGCGAAAGTCGCTTCGGCATCATCAGTCAGCATTACCGCTTGAAGCGGAACATCAACCTCAACATTCTTAGGAACATAAAGAAAGACTCCGCCGTTCCAAACCGCAGCATGGAGAGCAGCCAGTGCGTGCTCGTCATTCTTAAGCGCTTGATGCAGGTAAGGTTTAACCAGATCCTCATGCTTTCTCACGGCTGTTTCCAAATCCGTAAAAATCACGCCTTTGGCAGCAAGTTCCGAAGCCAGACTTGTATATACCGTTCCGGAGTTGCGTTGAATAACCAGTCCGCCTTCCCTTGAACCTTCGACAAGCTGTGCTGCCCGCTCTGGCAGTTCATCGAGGGAAGCGAGTTTTTTGCTTTCTTTATATTCACCGTAGCTGTGGATGTTCCAACGCTCAATGCGTTGTTTCTCCAGCTTGGGCAATTCCAATTGGCCGGCAAGTTCCAAAGAAGCCAAACGGCTGTCTGTCAGCCAAGTTGGTTCCTGTCTACTCTCGGACAAAGCCTTCAAAGCCTCAGCGTTGACCGGAAGTATGGTTTGTGTAGTCATATCGTTTCCTCCTCCCGTCAATTTACGCGTCTTGACCTACAGTTTCATCCGTAATGCCCAGCTCTTCCTTAATCCAGTCATAGCCTTCTGCTTCCAAACGCTCAGCCAGTTCCGGTCCGCCGGATTTCACGATACGTCCTTGCATCATAACATGCACAAAATCTGGAGTAATATAGTTAAGCAAACGTTGGTAGTGGGTAATAATCAAGAAACCACGTTCTTCGGATTTCATGCTATTCACACCGTTTGCTACAATTCTTAATGCATCGATATCAAGACCGGAGTCTACTTCGTCAAGAATGACGAGTTTCGGATCCAGCAGCATCATCTGCAGGATTTCGTTACGCTTCTTCTCACCACCGGAGAAGCCTTCGTTCAGATAACGATGAGCGAACTCGGGATTCATCTCGAGCTCTTTCATTTTGCCTTCCATTTGACGAATGAACTTGATCAGGGAAATCTCATTGCCTTCACCGCGGCGTGCATTGATGGAGCTGCGCAGGAAGTCGGAATTTGTTACACCAGCGATTTCACTTGGATATTGCATGGCCAGGAACATACCTGCCCGCGCACGCTCATCAACTTCCATCTCCAGCACGTCTTCATCGTTAAGCAATACTTTGCCTTCCGTAACTTCATATTTAGGATGACCCATCAACGCGGAAGCCAACGTACTTTTACCCGTTCCGTTTGGTCCCATGATGGCATGAACTTCTCCGCCCTTCATCTCAAGGTTGATCCCCTTCAGGATCTCCTTGCCTTCGATCGTTGCTTTCAATCCTTCAATGACAAACTTGGTTGACATATTAGATTCCCTCCGTTGAATAGGTAGTGTATTTGTTGTCCCATATGATAACAGGATTGTACGCCCTGATTTCATAAAACAAAAAGTAATTCTTTATTTATAATCATTCTAAACTGATTATCAATGATTCTCAAGCCATTTTATAATAAAAAGTGACGTATTTCAACCGGACAAGCCTTTTGGAGACAACATTCGGACAACTGTAACCATTAAAAACAGGCTTGGCCGATTAACCGGCCAAGCCTGTTTCATTCTTCCCTTTTCATCCGCCGTATATGCTGAGGCACCCCATGTCGCCACGGCATCTAGGCAACGGCGTCAACCGCGCGTCGTCAGACGGTGTCGGGGCACCAAGAGCTATAAGGACTCGTTAACGAGTCTCAAGCTGCAGCAAATATACGGAATGAATTAGGATATCATTCTATTGGAATCACACTTTATCCAAGGTATGAGCGCAGCATCCACATATGCTTCTCGAGATCGGCCTTGAACCCGGTGAACATGTCGGCTGTCGGCGCATCTCCGGCTTCCTCCGCCATTTCGATGCCTTCCGCCAATTCCTCGGATACGGTAGCGAAGTCCTCGACCAAGGCTTGTACCATGCCGCGGGTATCCTCGTTGCCGGATGCCTCCTGAACGGTCGCAAGCTCCAGATATTCTTTCATCGTTGCAGCCGGCTTGCCTTTGATCGAAAGCAGGCGCTCCGCAACCTCATCCATTTTAAGCGTGATTTCGTCATACAGCTCTTCGAATTTAACATGAAGGGAGTAGAACTGCTCTCCGGTTACATACCAGTGATAATTGTGAAGTTTGACGTAGAGCACGTTGAAGTTCGCAACCTGCTGATTGAGCAATTGCTCCAGACTTGCGTTTTTCGTTTTTCCTGCAGCTTTGCCAGATGTAGTTTTTGCCATGGTTTATCCCTTCCTTTTCTATATGAAATGCACCCTGTACTGCGTCAAAGGAGCATTCGGCAGATCGGTGTATCCCCATTGTAACTGGAACCATCTGCTAATGCTATTCCTTCATTAATATATGAGTACATCCTGTGCTTGGGCGTCTATTTGTAGTTTACCCTTAGGACTGCGAAGCGAATCAGGTTCAGCTAACCTTGAGACTTGCCAAAAAATTATACAAAATTCGCGAAAAAACGTTATACTAGGTAATACCAAGCAAAAAAGTTGGCTTTGTTTTTCTTCTATTATATTTGGGGGTGACCATCCATGTCTGCATATCATCCGCTGAACGCGGACGAAGCGATACAATTAGCTAAAAGTATACCCGGCCGGTTCCCGGAGCATGCCGAACTCGAATGCCGCGAAATCGGCGACGGCAATCTCAATCTGGTGTTTCATGTCACCGCCAAAAATACGGCTGATAGTATCATTATCAAGCAAGCTGTTCCTTATGCAAAAGTCGTAGGCGAATCCTGGCCGCTGTCTCTCGACCGCGCGCGCATCGAACGTCTCGCCCTGGAGACGGAGTACTCCCTGTGCCCTGACCTCGTTCCGAAAGTATACGGCTATTCGGATGAGCTCGCCTACACCGTGATGGAAGACTTGAGCGAGTACACCATCATGCGCAAAGGCCTTATCGAAGGCATCGCCTATCCGAAGTTCGCGGAGCATATCGGCCGGTTTTTGGCCAGAACCCTGTTCTATACGTCGGATCTGGGCATGAACCAGCAGAAGAAGAAGGAACTTGCCGGCCGTTTCGTTAATCCGGATCTATGCAAAATTACCGAGGACTTAATCTTTGAGGATCCATACCGTGAATCCGCCAACAACAACTATGAACAGAGCATTGCCGATGAAGCGGAAGCCCTTCGCGCCGACCTGCCGCTTCACTTCGAAGTCGCGCTGCTGCGCCATAAGTTTCTGACCCATGCGCAAGCTCTGCTCCACGGGGATCTGCATACGGGCAGCATCTTCGTCACGCCGGAATCCACCAAGGTGATCGATCCGGAATTCGCTTATTTCGGCCCGATGGGATTCGATATCGGCGCGGTGATCGGCAACCTCCTGCTGAACTACGCGGCACAGCCGGGCTGGAGCGGGGACGAGCAGACGCTGGCCGCCAGGGAAGCCCGACTCCTCGAGATGGCGAGCGGCGTTTGGACCCACTTCGAGAACAACTTCCGCTCGCTGTGGAACGATGATCTCTTGGACGAGATGTCCCGCACGCCAGGCTATCAGGACCATTATGTGTCGCAGGTTTTGAAGGATGCCGCAGGATTCGCGGGCTGCAAAATGATTCGGCGCATCGTCGGATTGTCCCATGTTGCGGACATCGATACCATAGCAGATGATAAGGCCAGAGAGACTGCACAGCGCAAAGCGCTCGCCATCGGCAAAAATCTCGTGCGCCATCACCGCAGCATCAAGTCCTTCGAGGACATGCTGACCTTGATCAAGCAAGCATCCAAAGGAAATGAGGTATCGATATGAGCGGTATGACTACCGGCAATACCAGCACCTATGAACCGCTAAGCTCGGTTTACTGGGGAGGAGACCATCTGGTCCTTCTGGATCAGCGCTTGCTCCCGGAAGAGATCGTCTATCTTAAGCTCTATACGCCAGAGGAAGTCTGGGAAGGGATTCACTCCATGAAAGTCCGCGGCGCACCGGCGATCGGCATCGCGGCAGCATTCGGCGCCGTACTCGGCGGAATGCAGGTGGAAGCCGACCGTCGCGAGGAGTGGCTTCAGCAAATCGCCAAAACCTGCGCTTATCTCGCAACGTCCAGACCGACGGCCGTCAATCTGTTCTGGGCGCTGGACCGCATCAAGCTTGCAGCCGAGAAGCTGGCGGCTTCGGATCTCGACACGGCTGGTCTGAACGCGGCGCTGCTCGCCGAAGCCGAGGCCATCCGGGCCGAGGACGAGGATGTATGCCGCCGCATCGGCGAGCACGCCCTGCCGTTCTTCCGGGACGGGATGGGCGTGCTCACCCACTGCAATGCGGGGGGATTGGCGACCGCCAAATACGGGACCGCCCTGGCGCCAATGTATCTGGCCCATGAGCAGGGCCTGAACATCAAGGTGTTCGCGGATGAGACGAGACCCGTTCTGCAAGGTGCCCGCCTAACCGCCTTTGAACTCCAGCAGGCCGGCATCGACGTTACGCTGCTGGCTGACAACATGGCCGCCATGGTCATGTCCAAAGGTTGGATACAAGCGGTTATCGTCGGTACGGATCGCGTAGCCGCAAACGGCGATGTCGCTAACAAAATCGGTACGTATGGGGTCGCGGTTCTGGCGAAAGCCCATGGCATACCTTTTTATGTGGCGTGCCCGTTGTCCACGATCGATCTGAATACGAAGACGGGTGCCGATATTCCGATTGAGGAGCGGCCGGCGGAAGAGATCACGGAAGGTTTCGGCAAGCGCACCGCTCCGCAAGGCGTTAAAGTGTACAATCCTGCCTTCGACATTACGCCGAACGAATACGTGACAGCGATCATTACGGAAAAAGGCGTCGTGCAAGCACCTTACGAAGAGAGCTTGAAAAGCTTGTTCGAATAAGCCGCTGCAGGATTCCCCAATATTTTTCACCATCAACGAACAAACGGACAAAAGGCCCCCGCCGATTGTCCGTTTGTTCTCTTTGATGGCGTTTCGGCGCATTTTTTTCCCTGTGAAGCTGACAAAAGCATCGCTTATCTCATTAAAAAAAGAGCGATCCGCACCGGAATCACTCTTGTACCGCTTAAGCCTGCTGGGCTCAAATCATCCGCAGGATCGCATCCTTGCCGGCGAGGCCGGGATGAATGCCCCACTTCTCCGCCTCCAAGGTTACCGATTCCAGCGGTGCCTCCAGCAGCTGCTCCAATGTGCGAACCCCAACGGCTCTCCCGGCAATAATCTTGCGGTCTGCAAGCTGTTCGTTCAGAAGGCCCACATCGAGGGCACCGCACATAATATAACCACGGGAAGTGTATACAGCCAGCAGCGTAGTTTTCGGAAGTTTGACCTCGACGCCCATAACGGTATGTCCTTCAATCTCGATCGGCAGTAAAGTCACCAATATAAACAATCCTCCCCTCACATCGGCTTAGAATTATATTTATTCTCTTTGAACCGACATGGTGCGAATGTCTCTGACATTGCGCAAGGGCGCCTTATGTTTATGGTGCGAACGTCTCTCGATTTATTAGAATAAAAATGAAATATCCGTGACATTAGGACTATGAAAATTCGAAAATTATGGTATATTTGATTCAGAAGAAAACCTGTGAAAGCTGGTGAATGATAAAAGCTATGAACACAATTCCTGTCACCGATGATAACGGCTTTTTATTCAACGTTGATATTCTGGTCAAGAGTCACTCCAACGCACTGGCTTTGCAATATTTGCTGGAAATGCTGAACGACAAGGCCGAAGTCGTCGATTTCCGGATTAAGTCCGGAATGGAACTTGGAGAAATTATCAACACCTTGGTCCAAGCCAAGAAAGATTCCGTTATTAGCAATGCCTCCCGGAAGATGGCTTCTTCCATGACTCAGCACGAGAAACCTGCTCCGCCTGCGATATCCTCGCCGGAAAAAAAGATCGCTGCAAGCGCACCTCCTGTCCAAACTCCACTCGCCGGAAATGATCCCTTTGAATGGATTAAAGTATACAGTAAGGACAATCGCCTTGTTCGCCTGACAACCAACCGCCACGGTAAGCAGACAAGCCTACCCTGCCGAATACTCAATTATGACGAAAGCAATTTCCTGGTCAACGTCTATCATGTCGATGAGAAGCAGGTATATACCTTCAAACTCAATGAAATCGACGAGTTCAGCGTGAGCTGAGTCGGCAGCATACCATAGGTATGTAAAAACGGCATCGCCGCCCTTTATCAGGGATCGGTGAAGCCGTTCTTTTTTTTGAGTACTAGTTTTTACGGGACAGCGCCGAGGACATCAGGATCAGCCAGCCTGCAATAAAGGAAACGCCGCCGATCGGCGTAATCGCCCCTAGCCATTTGATGCCGGATATACTTAACACGTAGAGACTGCCGGAAAAAATAACGGTTCCCGCGATGAATAAAGCCCCCGCCCAAAACAGCTTCCGGGATTCGCCCAGCACCTTGGCCACAATCCCCGTAATCAGGACCGCCAGTCCGTGAATCATATGATAGTGGACGCCCGTCTCATAGGTGGCAAGCTCGTCCGGCGTAATGATATCCTCCAGCATATGGGCGCCGAATGCTCCAATGGCGACGGACAATGCCATCAGGATCGAGCCCCATGCGATGAAAGCACGACTCATGTTTTTTTCAACCCCTTTTTGTCAGCGGACACCCGTGTCCATATGTAATCAAGTTAAGTTTAACGGATTCGCGTACGCTTTTCCACCGGCGTGTAAGCGCTTTGGACTTGATTTCAGGGCCATTTTGTGAAAGATTAATAAGGATGTCTTTTATTTGGAAACCCTGCATGGACCCATTAAGAATGAATCTCAAGTTAGGAGCGATTATGTACATGGATCAACAATCACCTTCCTCTCCATCCGAGGGGCAAGATTCGCCCAAGCGACCTATAACCACCTTCATTCCTCCCGAGGACAGAAAGAACTCCCGCTTCGGCATCGCATCATTCATTCTGTCGATCGTGACGCTGCTTGGTTATATTCTGCTCGGCGCACTCGGCACCACGATGATTGAACCTTACATGACGGAAAACGGGCCGATCCTGGAGCCGACGCAGGAAACGCTTGAAGCGATGACCACGCTGGCGGCCGTTTTCATTCTCGTGATGATCATCAATATCGTCGGCCTGGCGCTTGGCATTGTCGGCTGCTTCTCTAAGACACGCAAGCGTGCCGTCGCCGTCATTGCCACCATCGTGAACGGCGTAGTCATCGTCACCATCGGCGCCCTTTTCCTATTCGTATTAAGCGCATAAGGATTACGTACCGGGACACTTGCCTGATCCATTTCAGGTTAAGTGTCTTTTTCATGGCAAACACGGATTCACACTCACATATCGCTCTTTCTCCCGAATATAATGAGATACTACAGCCGAAAAGACGGCAACCGTGTCAAGGCTACACTTGGGAGGTGACTGTCCGTGCAAAATGAAGACGCTCTGTCGTTTGTCGTATCCCGTGAAGACTGGTCGCTGCACCGCAAAGGCTATCAGGATCAGGTACGTCACCAGCATAAAATCCGCGAAGTGATCAAACGCAACCTGCCCGACCTTATTACTGAGGAAAACATTATTTTGTCCGACGGAAAGCAGATCATTAAAGTTCCGATCCGAAGCCTTGACGAATACCGTTTCATCTACAATTACCAGAAGCAAAAGCATGTCGGTCAAGGCGACGGTGACAGTCAGGTTGGGGACGTCCTTGGACGCGACCCTTCAGCGGCCCAGCCCGGAAAAGGAGAATCGGCCGGTGACCAAGCGGGACAGGATATTGTGGAAACCGAGGTCAGCCTGGAAGAGCTGGAGAATATGCTGTTTGAGGAGCTGGAGCTCCCGCTTCTGCAGCCCAAGGATAAAGAGCAGATCGAGACGGAGTCCATCGTGTTCAACGACATCCGCAAAAAAGGCATCATGTCCAACATCGATAAGAAACGCACCATCCTGGAGAATCTGCGCCGCAATGCGAGGGACGGCAAGCCCGGCATTCACGGCATCAGTCCGGACGACCTGCGCTACAAAACCTGGGACGACACCGTCATACCGGAATCCAATGCGGTCATCATCGCCATGATGGACACTTCCGGTTCCATGGGTTCCTTCGAGAAATACTGCGCTCGCAGCTTTTTCTTCTGGATGACCCGTTTCCTCCGCAAGCAGTACGAGAAGGTGGAAATCGTGTTTATCGCCCACCATACCGAAGCGAAGGAAGTGACCGAAGAGGAGTTCTTCACGCGCGGCGAAAGCGGCGGTACGATATGTTCATCCGCGTATCAGAAGGCGCTGGATATCATTCACCACCGGTACCCTCCTTCCAAATACAACATCTATCCCTTCCACTTCTCGGACGGCGATAATCTCACATCCGATAATGAACGCTGCGTCAAACTCATCGGGGAGCTGCTGAAGGTGAGCAACATGTTCGGTTACGGCGAGGTCAATCAATACAATCGCAGCAGCACGCTGATGTCGGCATATAAAAATATCAAGCTGGACCAATTCATGTACCATGTCATAAAGGACAAAGGGGAAGTGTACGAGGCGCTCAAGACCTTTTTTCGGAAACGGCAAGGAGCCGCTACCTGATTCTAAAGTCGATAAGTGAAAGAAAAAAAATAAATATCGGTTGACCTGGACACTGGAGGAGGCAGGGACCTCCTCTTTCTTATGGCCTCCTGCGATACGGCTAACAGCCCGTTGCCGAATAATGGATATGTCAAGCATAACGGTTTGTCATTTCAAATGAAAAATCTGTCTTATTATTGACATCACAATGTAGCCGTAGGTTCATTTTTTTGTCACCTTCTGTTTTTCCAAGGATGGTAGTATTAGCTATGACATCTTGTTGCAGGATATTACAGGATTCGATAAACGTCTCCTGCATATGAAATATCCTCCTATAAAGGAAAGGGAAGGTTTACCATGTTCCAAATGACACATCGACTATCCAGCACCCAGACGTTTGAGAATATGTCCTACATATTATCGCAGCGGCTGTTACAGGGCGGCATGAGCGCAGATCCTTCGAGAGGAGTGATCTTCCGTGCCGATATCCGATAAACCCCATTCACGCTACATGCCCGGTCTTGACGGACTGCGGGCCCTCGCATTAATCGGAGTGATGGGCTACCACTGGAATTTTGGCTTTGCAGGCGGCGGGTTTCTCGGGGTAAGTTTATTCTTCGTTTTGTCCGGTTACCTCATTACGGATATTTTGGCTTCGCAATGGCATCATCATAGGCGGATTGATCTCAAGGATTTCTGGATACGGAGATTCCGGCGTCTCCTGCCGGCGATGCTGCTCATGCTGTTCATCCTTGTGGTATGGGTAACGCTGTTCGACCGGTCAAGATTGGCTACGCTTCGAAGTGAAGTGCTCGGAGCGGTTACGTACATAAGCAACTGGCAGTTTATTTTTCAGCAGCAATCCTATTTTGAATCATTTGGTCCGCCTTCTCCGCTGGGGCATTTCTGGTCGCTAGCGGTGGAAGAACAATTCTACCTGCTGTGGCCGGTTATCATGCTGGCGGCGCTCAAGCTGTTTCCCCGCCGAGGGCAGCTCTTTGGGTTCATTGCCGCCGGTGCCGCGATTTCCGCGCTGCTCATGGCCTTGATCTATCAGCCGGGCGACGATCCAAGCCGGGTCTACTACGGTACGGATACCCGGGCGTTCGGCCTGCTCATCGGAGCGGGGCTGGCCATTGTATGGCCCAGCTGGAAGCTGTCCTCCCGCGCCTCAAGAGGCATCCGCTATAAACTCAACATGACGGGCGCCGCGGCAATGCTTATCATTCTCTACATGATGTGGCAGGTGGACCGTTACGATGCATTCCTGTATCAAGGAGGCATGTTCCTCTTTTCCTTGGCCGCTGCCGTTCTCGTAGCGGTGCTGGCCCACCCTGCGGCTTCCATCAGCCGCTTGTTAAGCTGGAAGCCGCTGCTGTGGATCGGCGTTCGTTCCTATGGCATCTACTTATGGCATTACCCGGTCATGATCCTGACCTCGCCTGATTCCGGCGCAAGCGATCTCAGTTTGCTTCAGACTGCGCTGCAAATCACCGCAAGCGTTCTGCTGGCCGCGCTATCCTGGAAGTATGTCGAAGAACCGATACGGCATGGCGGGCTTAAAAAATTATGGCTTAAAGCCCGCTCGCTTCGCCGCCGCCCGGCTTCGATTTCGTTAAGAGGCTGGATCGTGTCCCTGAGCTCTCTTATGCTGATCGGCATATTCTGTTCGGGGATGATGAGCAGCGTGTCCTCTGCAAGAACGGTGGGCGATATCGCTGCCATGCTGAACATCGATGACCCTGCTCCGGAGGAAGCGGCGCAGACTCCAAGCACCGGACCTGCTACGGTCGAACCGCCGCAACCGGTCGACACGAACGGAGACAACGCAGCGCCTCCTGCCGTAGAGCCAACGAATCAACCGGATACGGTGAAGGAGCCGAATTCTAGGGATGAAGGGGCTAAGGCTCCGCTTTCGGACGGAGCGGCGGACTCTGGAAATAACGACCCCGCCGGTGCTGCTGAGAACGAAGTGCGGGACCCAGTTGCGGAGAACAACCTAGACGTCCAAGACAAGCAAACCGGCGGAGAAAGCGATCCTACGGATAAGGCTGACTCCGGGAAACCGATTCCGGATCAACCGGATGAGGATAAGACTGATAAGCCGAATGCAGATCAGGTCGATAAGCCGGATCCATCCAAGGACCCGGCAAGCGGAACTTCCGGCGGCAAGAGCGATCCTGCCAAACCGACGACGAAGCCGGAGCAGCCACCGGTAACCAAGTCCGCCATCACGGCCATCGGGGATTCGGTGATGCTCGGGGTCTCCCCTTATCTGGAAAAATCGCTGCCCGGCATTCACGTCGATGCGGTCATTGGCCGTCAAATGCGCCAGGCCGATGAGCTGATTCCGGCCCTGAAATCCCAAAATCGGATTGACGGCGGCATTGTCATCATCGGGCTCGGAACCAACGGGGCCTTCTCGCAAAAGGATCTCGATTCCCTGCTGGGCCCTCTGGATTCGGCCAAACAGATTCTGCTCATCAATACGCGCGTTCCGCGCGATTGGGAACAGAACGTTAACGGCATGCTCGCCAAAGCGGCTGACCGGAACCCGAAGGTTACGCTGGTGGATTGGTATTCAGCCAGCAAGGACCATCCCGAATACTTCCGGTCCGACGGCGTCCATCTGGAGCCGGAAGGCGCCGAGGCTTATACGTCCATGCTGCTTCAAGCCATCAAGAAATAAGGGTTTGTCCTGATTCTTGCCATCATTCATTCTTATATCGTCGACCTGATCTCATCATTCTATGAGACAGGTCGACTTTTTAGTTATATACGTATTCGCTAGCAGCAATATGATATAATTCGGTTACTTAATCTCATCATTCATTTATTAATAGAAGGCGGTGTCCTGGCATATGAACAATATCGTGACAATGAAATGGCTGCTGGCAAGACTCTATGAACCGGATCTGGTCATCGTCGATTGCCGTTTTGCCCTCGGCAAACCGGAAAGCGGCCGAGCCACATACGAGGAATCGCATATTCCGCGGGCGGTTTACCTCGACCTGGAGAAGGACCTCTCCTCCCCCATTACCGAGCACGGCGGTCGCCATCCCCTGCCGGACCTGGATCGCCTTGCACAACGTCTAGGCCAGTCCGGCATTCAGGGCAGCAGCCGCGTCGTGATCTACGACGACCAGGGTGGAGCCATGGCCAGCCGACTATGGTGGCTGCTGAAATATACCGGCCATGAGCAAGCTTATGTATTGGATGAAGGGTTTACGGCTTGGAAGAACGCTTCGTATCCGGTAACGGACGAACAGCCGGTCGTCATTCCGGTTACATATGGCATCAACCTTAAGCCGGATAAACTGGTCCGCGTCGATGAAGTACGCAAGGCTTCGCAGCAGGGCAGCATAACGCTCATCGATTCCCGAGAGCCGCGCAGATATGCCGGATTGGAGGAGCCCATGGACGCCAAAGCCGGGCATATTCCGGGTGCTGTGAACTATTTCTGGAAAGGCGTCCTGGATGATTCCGGACATTGGAAGGATGCGGAAGCGATCCGCGAGCATTTCTCGGACATCCCGCAAGATGCCGAGATCATTGTATACTGCGGCTCCGGCGTCACCGCTTGTCCGAACGTGCTAGCCCTGGAGGAAGCCGGGTACGGCAACGTAAAGCTGTACGCGGGCAGCTGGAGCGATTGGATCAGTTATGAGGAGAACCCGGTGGCGACTCGGGAAGAATAACCTGCAAGAACCCGCGCTCTGCGCGGGTTCTTTTTGTTGGGGCTAGGGTGGTGTACCCGGTACACAGTGCTCTGAGATATTCCGAGTCAACGAGGAGTCAACAAGAAGGGTTGATCCATGTGTACTTTGTCTTGAGCATACCTCCCATGAAGTAGTCGCCTTGGCATGCTTTACATAGCAGAGAGAGAGCTCGAAGGCTCCCACTGAGTCAACAACAGATAAAAGTAATCAACTTTCGATCAACAATAAGTCCCATGATAAGCTTGCCAAAAAAACAATTGAAGGGAGAATAGGCACCTTCAATCAATTTCACAGCTGTCGCTATCGGCCGGAACAAATTCCAGAATGTCTCCCGGCTGACAGTCTAGAATTTCGCAGATCGCTTCCAAGGTAGAGAACCGAATCGCCTTCACTTTCCCCGTTTTCAGATTGGACAGATTGACGTTCGAGATCCCTACCTTGTCGGCCAGATCATTCAATTTCATTTTTTTGTCGGCCAGAACTCGGTCCAGACGTATAATAATCGGCACTATCATCAGTCTCCATTCTCATAAAGTCGAATCATGCTCTTCCTGCAGAAGAGCACCGTACTTGAAAATCTCGGAGACGAACAGCACTAGTATGCCGATGATAATTCCGATTAAAGCGATACCGCCCAGATTGATTGAGAAGATGCGAGTAACGAACAGGCAGATCAGAATATTGAGAACGAGCTTCGCCAGCAAAGAATACAGGATAACGATGATTCCCAGCCTTTTCAGACGGGCGGCATTCGCCAGACTAAACGGGCTGTTTCCGCTAAGTATGCTTCCTATTATATAGCGAATCTGGCCGATCGAGTAAATGTAGGCACAGAAGACAAGTGTGGCATTGGTCAAGCTGACGACCAGATAAGCGTTCTTGGCATCGAACATGTCGGGATTGATCGGTTGAAAATAAGTGAAAGGCACCATGACGCTCTTCGTCACCGTATCCGATAACGGTACTGAAAAGAACCAGTGCGCGATTCCCTTCTCTGCGTAGAACATCTCCTGGGGCTTCAATCCGAGCCATAGATTGAAACAGACGTATGCAATGAGCAGCCCGATTCCTCCCCAGTATCCGATCTTAAGCGCAGTGTGCATTCTTTTGAAGCCAGGTTTGGCTTTGAATTCAATTCCGTTCATGCGCAATCTCCTTTTCATGTGAACTTACAATATATACTAAATGATTCATTTATGAAAAACAATAACTATTTAATGATAAACATTAAATTCAAAATAAGCTGCTTTATGATGGTAAGGCGTGCACGGATCGCATAGCGCCAAACTTCTTAGACAAAGTGGAAGATCGAATTACCGAAGCAATTACCGGTACAGTGGGTTCAAGTGGACAGCATGTCCCAATGAAACTAACCTGGAGGCATAGATTCCTGCGCTCACCGTATAAACAAGAGGTAACGATAATGGATACATCAGTTTCACCTACACACGTTTTGTCTAGACGTTAATCACGCGCGCTCACCTACATACACTGCTAGATGTGGCGTGGTACTGTGTACCCGTGTCACACCCATGGCAGTGCTGATCTCGCTTTTATCCTTATTTATGGTCTTCTGAGGTGCTTGCTGGCGAGGAACTGAAGAGTGCCAGGAGGTACATGGGCAGATGTGGACATTGTGGATGTGATGCTGTGTATATCAAGAGGTTGATGCTGTTGTCGCGATACGTCTGTCGGGTCAGGTATAGCTTATACGGTGTATTCCCCGACATAATCTTGTTTGGATAGCTGATGTGACTGACGCTGCATGAAGGTCCTCTCCCTTTGCGGTGTATTCTGGCGAGGTTACAAAAGGGAGACCACTCGTAGCAATGTGGCTGATTGGGTCCAAGACCGGCTCTGGGACCAATGCCCCTACGTAACTCGCATGGCCTGTTGTGTAGGCACTTTCTGCCATGATCGCAAGCTGGAGCGATTGGATCAGCTATGAGGAGAACCCCGTGGCGACCGGGACGGAATCACTAGGTCGAAATCGGGAAAAGCCCGCTATGGTAGCGGGCTTTTCATTATTTTGTTGATCATCTGCATTCTTTCCTACATCAGAATTCCTTACAGATGCTCAAGAGCCATCGAGCGTATCCGATTCTCCTCAGGGATATTCTCGTAGAGCAGAGCCTCTTTACCCGCTTCCGCCATTCGCTTGCGGAGAGCAGCAATTCGGCCTTTGCCGGAATCGATAAACCGGAAGTCGATCTGGCGCAGGCACTCCATTGTTGTTAAGCCGTCCAAGGCTTCCGCCTTGATCCTTGTAGAAATCTCCTTCAGCATTAGAACCTCCAACCGGTCCGCAGTCCACAGATTCCCGATCTCCTGCAAGGATTTCATGTAATCCAGTTCAAGCTGCCGAAGATTACGCATATGCGAGAAATCGCACAAGCGCTCGACTTTCGGCAGCGACAAGTGCAGAAAGGCCAGATGATCCAATGCCGCCAGGTCATCAATATGCACCAGGTTGCGGACGGAGGACAACCTCAGCATGCTTACATTCGATTCCGCCAACACGTTAAGCGAACCGTTCACGGTACAGCTGTCTAGGGCCAAATACTTTATCAAGGGCAAATCCGCGACAAAATCCAGTTGATCGATGGAGCAGTTCAGGACCAGCGCATCCAGGCGAATGCAGTCGGCAATCGGCGCTAGATCATCGAATTTACCGCTGAGTTCCAGGTATTTTAGAAACTTGTAGCTCCGGATAAAATCGATGCCTTGCGTTTTGGGCGAGCGTAACTTAAGAAATTCCATTCGATCCATCGCACCCAGCCTGGTTAAATCCTGCCTCTGTTTCAGATCCAGATGCAAAGCAGCAACAAACTTCAATCCCGCGAGCGTCTTCAGAAATTCATCGGTATATCTTCCGTTCGCTTCTGCATGATAAATATGCAGTATCAAGTCCGGACGCTTGGAAAACACCTGCTCGTCCAGCTTCAGCAGATCTTCCGCATCGTCTGCCCCGACAACAAAACCGATGGTTGCACGGTTTCTCAGCTGTTTAACGGCACTATGCATTTTGTCCGTGCTCCAGGGAGCACCGCTCATCGATGCAGCCCACGGCTCGCTCATTTCGTTCGCCTCCATTCTTTGAACTGATCTGGGAGCCTCCACTCCGCCTTAAAGCTAGTTAACATAGTACCAAAATATGGGCAAATCTTCCACTTCAACCGAAGAGAAGAAGCCGTCCTTCTTCGTGTTGACGAAGAGGACAGCTTCAATGCAATTCTAAAAACTCTACTAGATAATAAGCGTCAAAGAGAGCTTTCCTCCCAACCGGAAAATATAGTATGCTAAGCCATATGAGGGGAGAGGATTATTATGGTAAAACAACTGATCATCGGCGATGCAGCGCAGGAACTGGCTCATACGCGCCGCGTTCTGGAACGCTTGCCCGAGGAGCATATGTCGTGGAAGCCGCACGAGAAATCGATGTCACTGGGCGGGCTGGCCACGCACCTGATTAACCTGCTGAACTGGCAAATCGCGATTTTTCAGTACCCGGAGTTCGATCTTTCGAGTGTGCCGCTGCGACGGGAGGCTTTGAACAAACGCGCCGACGTTCTGGAGGAATTCGACGCGAACGCCGGCAAGTTGGAGCAGCTGCTCGCCGAATGCGACGAGAAAACGCTCGGCGAGGAATGGACGCTGCGCCACGGCGACCATATCATCCTCCGCGCGCCGCGGGCGATTGCGCTCCGCACCTTCGGCTTCAGCCACATGGTTCATCATCGGGCTCAGTTAGGGGTATATCTGCGGCTTCTCGATATTCCGGTGCCGGGCATCTACGGTCCATCTGCCGACGAGGCAGCGCAATGAACTAAAACTTCCCGATCGGACAACGTCAAACAGTCGCAGGATACCGGCATAACCGCCGGCACTCTGCGACTTGTTTAGTTAATGCTTTTCTATGAACTGCTTCGTGCTTGACGGGCGAGCATTCCGCTCACGAAGACCATGACCGCGGCCAGCCCAAGAAAATACAAAGGCATGGCGACTAACGAACCGTCGTGAAGAAAGCTCATGCCGCTCGTTATCAGGCTGACGACAACGTAATAACCCAATCCGAAGATGGCCCCTGCCGTCCCGAGCACGTCTCCGTAATGGATCAGCGCCAGGCTGAGGCAGTTGGGAATGGCCATTCCGATGCCGAGCAGAATAATAAAAATACAGGATACCATCAACACCAAATCCGTCACGGTGGCTTTGATCCCGCTAAGGGCAAAACCCGTGAAGCAAAGGGCCCCCACGGACGTAATGAACGTGCCGAGCAAGATAATGCGCTCTGCCTTGAGCCGGGTCAGCAGCCTTTTCGACAGCAGCGCGCCTACAATCGAGGACATCGCCACAAAGATTCCGAAGAAGCCGAACGCAGCTGGTCTCATCTGAAAAAATTCAATAAAAATAAAGGGCGCCTCCGCATAATAACTGAACAAAATGCCGTTGGTCGCTCCAATAAGAAAACCGAATCCCCATACTCTGCGATCAAAGAGCAGACGCTTGACCACCGAGAACGTGTTAATCCTCGAGGCGGCCTGCACTCTGGTCTCGGGCAGGGAAATCCAGGTGTAGGTCAATACGGCTGCGCTCAATATTACCAGCGTGAAGAAAACCGCCGAGCGATTGATCTACCCATCCGCCAATCAGCGGCCCTATCGCAGGAGTAAACGCCAGCACCGCCGAAATCTGGGCAAACACCGCATGGCGTTTGGCTCCGTCTACAGTTTCGCGCAAAATCGTTTGCGTGACGACAGAGCCCGTGCTGGCACCAAAAGCCTGTATGAACCGGCTGACCCATAACCATTCGACCGAAGCGGACAGATAGCAGCCCAGGCTGCCCAACCCATAAACCAGGATGCCCACAGCATGGCGGGGCGCCGTCCGATGGAATCGGACAGCCTCCCCCAGCAATATACGCCAAAGGCAAAGCCCAGAAAGTAAATGCTGAGCGTAAGCTGGATCGCATTATTGCCCGCCCCTAAATGATGGGCGATATCCGGTAATGAAGGCGTATATATCGTTTCGCTTATTTGCGGGAAACCCACAAGAACAATAAACAACAGCAGCGACGGTTTTGAGATTTTTCTTTGCACAGCCAAACTCCCCCCTTATCGTTTCAGAAAATCTCTAGTTTGCCGGCAAAGGAATTACGGGATCGGGGGTTTGCATTTGGTTAGTCTAGTAAAAGAAAGCATTGAAAGTTCACCTTTTGTTTGAAAATAAGGGGGTAGTAATCTATCTAACGAGCATTATAACAGAATCGCAGGCAAATGGGCTCCTGACTCTCCTCCCGGGGAAAAATGCAAGAGCCCACGCGTCACGCGTGGGCTCTTCTTGCTCCAAGTCTATACGATCCCCTGCCAGCTCTCATGGTACGCTCAATACAGCTCCCAAGTCTCCGTGCATAACGCAGGCAAAGAATCCGCAACACGCTCGCAGTCTTCATACCCCAGGTTGCCGGAATGCGCGAACAAAATCGCATATTCGCCGTTTGTCGGCGCTTCCCTCATATCGAACATATAATGGTTTCCGCTTCCATCCATCGCAAACGACACCGCACCAGGCATATACTCCGGCAGCTCGTAGGCCAGGTTCATCTCCCTCAGGTCATCCGTGTCAAAGAACTGGAAAAGACGTGCTCCCTGTTGAAATTCCCCGCCGTTGGAATACTTCAATAAATCCAAATAGCTTGCGGGAAAGTTTCGCCGAGGCAGCTTCCAGCCTGCAGGATCCAGCGGAACATATTGATCGTAGAAGGGGGAGCTTTTGTGAAAAGGATTCACTTGCCTCCCCTTGATTTCATCCATCTCCTGCACGGAAAGCCCTGCATTCCACTCCATAACAAAACGGGCAATTTGTTCTTCGGTGGCACCCGCGCGTATGTCGTACGCGTGCTCAAAATCAATATTCCACATCTTCGCCTGCCTCCGTCCCAATACTTCCTTCCTCGCAACTTCTCCAAACATTATAAAGGAAATACTGGAAAAAGAAATCATGCCGCGGGAATCAGGTGCTATCTATGTTCATGGATTTGCGGCAACGGCGGCGGTCACAGATGGGATCCTCCACTGGCATCGATGCATTGACCGGTGATCCATCGGCTGTCCGGAGATGCCAGGAATGCAGCTATGTCCGCGATATCCCCAGGCTCACCCCATCTTCCGAAAATCGAATAGCTGGCCCCAAATTGGAAAGAGGCCGGGTCCTGAAGCATGGAGGCCTGCATGTCGGTAGCAACGAATCCGGGCTGTATCGCATTGATCGTAATTCCACGGGTACCCAACTGGCTCGACAGAGAGAGGGTCAGCGAATTAATGGCCCCCTTTGTCATCGAATACGCCGGAATACCGGGCAAGGAGATTCGCGTTACCGCAGATGATAGGTTGATAATGCGCCCATCGTCTCGAAGGCGTGGGAGAGCCTGCTGAATGATGAAGAATGGCGACTTCACGTTCATTCGCATCACTTCATCAAAGGTTTCCTCCGTGGTATCCTCTATGGTTTCCATCAAGCCGACTCCAGCATTGTTGACCAGAATGTCGAAATGCGTATTTCCGGTTCGTGCTTTCAACGTCTCATCCAGCACACCATACAGAGTACTTATCCCATCCAAGGAGGCAAGATCCGCTCCTACCAAGAAAGCTTCCCCTCCGGCCTGCGTAATCTCGCCCAAGACCTCTTCTGCCGCCTCACGGTTCTTGCCATAGTGAACGGCTACCAACGCTCCCTCCTTCGCCAATCGTGTCGCGATACCACGCCCAATGCCTCGGCTGGAGCCCGTAACCAAGGCAATTTTTCCATTCAATGTTTTCATTCTCATCATCTCCTCTTCTTCTTTCAGTTTAGTTTTATCACAGGCCCCATTTCGAAATGTTGCGCTCCTATTCCCGTTCTCCGCTCGATTTCAAACATTATAAAAAAGCCCCTCCTGGATAGGGGGGCTGGATGCAGGGCATTAGCGGCGACCTGCAAGCTTATGAAAATTAAAAATCATTTACATTCCATGTGAAGATTATTATAATGAGTATATCAAAAGAGCTGCGCAACCTATGTTTGCATAAAGCGATTAAAGGATGAGTTTTTCCTTTAATCGCTTTTTTTGTGAGCTTGTTGAAAGTCATGGAGGTATATCGTATGAAAAAAAGAGCGTTTGATATGATCATGCTGCTCATCGGGGCATTTATTTTTGCGCTGGCGGTCAATTTATTCGTCATTCCGAACGATTTTGGCGAAGGCGGCGTAACCGGGATATCGATCATCCTGTTTTATGTGCTGAAATGGTCGCCGGCGCTGGTCGGCATTGTGATTAACGGGATATTGCTGATGATCGGCTACAAGCTGCTGGATAAAAAAACGACGGTTTACACCATCATCGCCGTTGCCTTTCATTCCCTGTTCCTGCACTTGACGGAGAACTGGCGCATCGCGTCGGATGAGCCGGTGATCAACGCCATTTTCGCCGGACTGTTCGCCGGCGTCGGGATCGGACTCATCGTCCGTGTGGGCGGAACGACGGCAGGCACGGTGATACTGGCTCGTCTGGCCAATAAATATTGGGATTGGAATATCAGTTATGCCCTGCTGTTCTTTGACCTGATCGTGGCCGGACTGTCCGTCTTCGTAATCGGGATCGAGAAGGTGATGTTCACCGTGGTCATCCTCTACATCGGCACCAAGGCAATGGAATTCATCATTGAGGGCTTGAATCCCAAAAAAGCCGTTACCATCATCTCGACACATCATGACCGCATTGCCATTCGGGTTACGGAGATTATGGACCGTGGGGTAACCGTGCTCCGGGGGTACGGATATTACACCGGTCAGACCAAAGACGTACTCTACATCGTCATCAGCAAACAGGAAGTTTCCATGCTCAAAAAAATCGTCCGTGCCGAGGATAAAAACGCCTTTGTTACCATCCACGACGTACGTGACGTGTTCGGGGAAGGATTTATTGATATTTCCAAGTAAAGCCGAACTTATCGTTAGATAAAAAAAGATCGAAACCATCGCTAAAGGCGGGCTTCGATCTTTTTTCGTAATAACTCCGCTCCATCGAAGGATCAGGGGGACATATATCTTCCATATTCCAGCCCGAGATCCGTAATCGCATCGTCCGATACGGACAGAAGCGAAACATTCTCACCTTCCGCGCCCATCCACTGCACGCCAAGCACAAGACCAAGCTCCGATTCTGCCGCAAACAGAAACGAGAACATGGCCGGACGCACCTCTCCTTGGTCATCCACTCTCCACGTCGAGCTCGGATCGTACTTCGCCGGATAATCGTAATACAGCCAGCCGCTCTCGCGTTTCAGCGCCAAGCTGGCCAGCATATCGTCACCTTCTCTGACGAACTGCACCAGATAGAGGGACTCTCCGTCCGGAAGCTGAATAAGCGGCCATGCCTGCTCTACCGCTCTCCCCTTGCTGTTCTTGATCTCCTGCAGCACTTGTCCATCGGCCTGCTCCGGCTTGGCCGGCTGGATGGTCAACAGCGCCTCTTCCGGAAGATGGCGCTTTGGTATGATGAAGTACGTTGCATTCGGGGCGGCCGTCCCCTCCGTCACCTCGTACAGCTGCCCGTCCTGATGGCTGAAATTCTGCGAAGTTTGCCTGCCGTTATCTTCTTCCGTCGCTTGCTGCTCACCCGCATATTGGACCGGAAGCGGCTCGCCGCCCTGGCCGATGGCAATCAGCGAGGCTTCTTCATCCTGAATCGCGGCATCCGGATTAACGAGCAGCCTATGCCCCGTTTCGTCGGAAAATGCAAAGGTCCCTTCCTGTAAGGCAGCCACATCCCGGATCACCAAGGGTTGGTCCTCCTTTACGTCAGGGGCCGGCTCCACGCTCGAAACGGATGGGGGTTCGACCTTCCCGTTCTCCGAATCCGCGCATGCGGTCAAGGTACATAGGGCCGTCATGAACAGCGCTGCCCATATCTTTTTCATGCCTTCAGCTCCTGTAATAAGATTCCAACTCTTCCATAACCTCAGACGAAAAAACGGCCGAAAAAGTTGATGTCAAAGTTCCTTTTATTTGTATTTTTCCATGACAAAATCGGATGATTTTTTGCATTTTCGCTACATAAAACACGGGATAATGGCTGATTAACTTACACCTAATGACAGGTTCATAGAAATATTTAATGAGTTTGCAAAAAACATTTTATTGGTAATACGAGGCAAGATTCTATAAAATTCTTTTTAACTTAAAAATGCTGAGTGCAAACTTTTAATGGTTTTGTACAAATGGTTCAAGACGGACGTCCCTTTCCTGCAACACCAACGATTTTTCTCGCAATTCTACTTTAACGATTTGAAGGAGTGCATCGCAAAAGTGACTACGAATATTTCTGTAACTTCACCCCTTACTGCCGCGCAAGAATATGTGGAATCCATCTATAACCAAGTTGTAGCCCGCGATCCGCATGAGTCCGAGTTTCACCAAGCCGTCCGGGAATTTGTGGATTCCCTCGTCCCTGTGTTAGCCCAGCACCCGAAATATCGTGAACACGGCATTCTGGAGCGCCTTGTCGAGCCGGAGCGCATGGTCACCTTCCGCGTACCTTGGGTGGATGATCAAGGCAAAACGCAAGTCAACCGCGGATTCCGCGTTCAGTTTAACAGCGCACTTGGTCCGTACAAAGGCGGCATCCGGTTCCATCCGTCGGTTTATGCCGGCATCGTCAAGTTCCTCGGTTTTGAGCAAATCTTCAAAAACTCGCTCACCGGCCAGCCCATCGGCGGCGGCAAAGGCGGTTCGGACTTCGATCCGAAAGGCAAATCCGATCAGGAAGTCATGCGTTTTACCCAGAGCTTCATGACCGAGCTGTACCGTCATATCGGACCTGATTCCGATGTGCCTGCGGGCGATATCGGCGTGGGCGCTCGTGAGATCGGTTATATGTTCGGTCAATACAAACGCATCCGCGGAGGGCATGAGGCCGGCGTGCTGACAGGCAAAGGCGTCATTTATGGCGGAAGTCTGGCACGTACGGAAGCAACCGGTTACGGCTGCGTCTACTTCGTACAGGAGATGCTGGCTGCGAAGGGCCTTAGCTTCCAGGACAGCCGCGTCGTGGTGTCCGGTTCGGGCAACGTCTCCATCTACGCCATCGAAAAGGCACAGCAGCTCGGTGCGCACGTCATCGCTTGCAGCGACTCTAACGGATATCTGTATGATCCGGAAGGAATTAACCTTGAAACCGTCAAGCTGCTCAAGGAGCGGGATCGTCTGCGGATCAGCGAATACGTGAAGATTCATCCGCATGCCGTATACACCGAAGGCTGCACGGGAATCTGGACGCTTCCATGCGATATCGCACTCCCTTGCGCCACGCAGAATGAGCTCGACGCCGACGCTGCGAAAACCCTCATTTCGAATGGAGTGAAGGCCATCGGCGAAGGCGCGAACATGCCTTCCACGTTGGAGGCGATTGAGCTGTTCATCAGCAAGGGCATATTGTTTGGGCCGGCTAAAGCCGCCAATGCAGGCGGAGTTGCCGTATCGGCTCTCGAGATGAGCCAAAACAGCATGAGAATGTCATGGACGTTTGAAGAGGTGGATGCGAAGCTCCATCAAATCATGAAGAACATTTACACCAGTGCGGTAGATGCTGCAGAAGAGTATGGCGTAGCCGGCAATCTTGTGGCCGGTGCCAACATCGCAGGCTTTATCAAAGTGGCCGATGCCATGATCGCGCAAGGAATCGTATAAATCACACACAAAAAAGCCCTGCCGCATATGCGGCAGGGCTTTTTGCAGCTTATAGGAGCTCGCTGCGGAGCTGTTCGGGCGTTTTTGGCGACAGGTACCCGAGCGGAATGTCAAACACCGTCTTGGCGCCCTGCTGTCCCTCTCTGCTCAAGCGATGCGCAGCTCTTGCATAAGACACGAGCACGCTTGCCGTAAATTCAGGGTTGCTGTCCAGCTTCAGGCCAAATTCAACAATTTGCTTGCTTCCGTTTCCGGTAACCCCGCTGCGGATGACAAATCCGCCGTGTGGCATCCCGGCATGCTCAGCCTCAAGTTCTTCTTGCGTAATGAAGGTAACGGTTGTATCGTAATCGGAGAAATAGTTCGGCATCGACACAATCGTCTGACGGATTTGCTCTTGGTCCGCGCCTTCTTCCGCAACGACGAAACAATCTCTCCGGTGCTTCTCGCGAGTGGCAAGCTCCGGTGTCTCGCCGGAACGGATCTGGTTAATAACCTCTTCTACAGGAACCGTGTATTGAACGCCTGCTTTCACTCCGGGTACGCGACGGATCGCATCGGAGTGGCCTTGGCTCACGCCTTTGCCCCAGAACGTATAATCTTTGCCTTCCGGCAAAATCGCTTCGGCAAGCAGACGGTTCATGGAGAACAAGCCCGGATCCCAGCCTGTCGAGATGACGCTGATATGGCCGCCGCCCATCGCCGCTTTGTTAACCTCCTGGAAAAACTCAGGAATTTTTGCGTGCGTGTCAAAGCTGTCTACCGTATTGAACATGCTGGCAAGCTGTGGCGTTTGCTCCGGCAAATCGGTAGCCGAACCGCCGCACAGAATCATCACGTCAATCTTCCCGATATATTGCTCTGCCACTGAAATATGCTCGAAACGTGCACCGGAATTGGCCGGCATTTGCTGCGGGTCTCTGCGCGTGAAGATGGCTACCAGCTCCAAATCCGGATTTTGCCCGATGGCTTTCTGCACGCCCTTGCCCAAGTTTCCATAACCTACGATCCCTACTTTAATAGTTGCGTTCAATGTTATCCTCCCTTTGTCAGTCCATTTGCTTTGACATGATGTTTATGTACTGCTTTAAAGTATAAGTATATAGACATCACACTAATTGTAAACTATTTTATATGAAGAGGAAATTGTTTCTAGCTGCATCATTCATATTTTCACCTGCTACCCGATAACTTGAACAACGTTTCCTTCCTGATCCTTGATTTCCGTCTTCACGATTTCAATTCGGATTCCAGGTAAACCGGAAAGCTCGAAGGTGCTGACCTGCGGAACCAAATGGCTTGAGAATTCACGCGCCGTCCGATCGTCCAGGATCAACTTAACGTCTCCATCCTCCGAGGTCCAGCGGCTCTCGTTCCCCGGCTCAAATATGACCCGAACCTCCGAACCTACAAGGCTCAAGCTCTTCTCCTTCAGAATTCGCCCCTGCAGCAGCTTGCCGATGATGCCCGCCTGCTTGGCGCCGATTTGGAGCGCAGCCGGGGTTTTGCTTAACCAGCCCTTTTTTCCCGGTTCAAAAGCCAGCTGGCTCACATAGAGAAATCCAGTGTTCGAGCCTTCCTCCTTCATTCCTCTATCCACGGTTTCCGAGATCGAAGGTATCTTAAGAAACGAATCCCGATTCAAATCCGTTATGTAAAGCGGCATATGTTCTGCACAGGCTTGCAGCACGCCAAGCGTATTCCAGGTCTGCATCGCCTCAAGCTCTTCCCGGGTAATGCCGATCATCTGCAGGAATTCGACCCGCCCATTCGGTGTATCCATGGCCGGCAGCTCGGGATCCTCGATAAAGGCGAGTGCGGTCAGCTGCGTATCGGCACCCAGGCAGATCGGTCCATTGGCATCCAAATAATCGCCCGAGCGAAAAATATTCCCGCTGTTAAACACGTATCTCCCCATATTCTGAAGCAGATTTAGCGCCCACGCCGGCGGCTCTTCCTCATCCTTCGGCTTAGCCATCCTGAACGTCAATTCGAAGCCGTAACCGCTCTCCTCCAGATGATCCGATTCTTTATCATACAGCTCGCTAAAACCATAGGTAACCATATGCCAATGCGGCATTGGCGTATCAGAGGCATAAGCGCTGATTCCATTCAGCGGATCGGGTCCTCCAAGCGCATACGGAATCAGCGCTCCGTAATGCTTCGGCTCCTGCTCTCCATACAGCTTCAGCAGTGCATCGTCAATCGCGTCCCAGCCGGGTGCGTTATCTTCATATGTCATATCCTGTTCCCTCCCATTATCGTTTCCATCCTAAACTTCACCCTATCCGCGTCCGTTTAATCATATCCCCTTCCATTAGGCGGCGCATTCAACAATTGCCGATAATATAAACAAGGAGGCTTTAGGACAATAGCCCATCATCCTCCTTCACTTCATTATATAGGACATATTGGGGAATGAAGAAGTTTCCAGATAAGTGTATAATAGTACCATATCAACAAAGGAGCCTACATGTTCATGAAAAAACGAACGGCATTATCAGTAACCTTAACGCTCACCGCTTCGCTTACAGTCTCTTCGCTAGCCCTGCAGCCGGCCTCTGCCGACGCGGCCTCCGCCAAGGAATGGATACAAATTTCCGAACGGACGTCCTATTACGGCGAAGCGGCTGACGGCCAGCCTAACGGACGCGGCACCATCAAGTGGGGCAACGGCAAACAATATTCCGGCGATTTCATTGACGGGAAGCGTGCCGGGAGCGGTAAATACATTAACGAATACCAATTGGACGGCGAAGCGCATAAGGTGGTGTACAGCGGCCGCTGGAACCATGACAAGATGGATGGCGAGGGCATCCTGACCCATAAGGTGACATTGCCGGACGGGTCCGTCCGATGGAATCAGATCCAGAAAGGGACATTCAAGGCTGGCGTCTTCCAAAGCGGATACGATGTCATTCATGCCGTGGCCGATCCCGACTACAGCTTTACCTACAAGAAGGGCAAGGAACTGCTCGTGATTATGGGCACCAATCAGAACATGAAGAAAAACTGGGCCAGCGGAACGATGTTCAGCGCTCAATACAAGAATGGTTCCGTTAACCACCATTACTCGATCTTCCCGGCCAATTCGGCGGCCGAGCAGCGTCAGAACGACGCCGCGCTCCGATATTTCAAGAGCATTCAAGCCAAGATTGCTCCGCATCTGCAGCAATTCGAAGCATTGTCCAAGCAGGTTCCGTTAAAATAACCGCCATAAAAAGAACCCGGTATTGCCAAGGCAGAACCGGGTTCTTTGATTTTTTCTTCAAAAAGCCCGCTGATTAAGCAGGCAACGGCGGTTATCATGCTGCGCGCTTCTCGATTACTGCATGACCCCACCATTATAAGGCGGCTTACTGGAAGGAATTCGCCATCTTTCTGCGCATGTCCCTCGTTCGTGATCGTCTTATCGAATCGCCGCTGACGCGCCTCCATCGTCTTGGCGCCTTCAATCGACAGCGCCAAGCGGCGCTGGTTGGCTGTAGGGCAAACGATCAAAGAATTGTCGGGCCGCCGGATTCTGCTCACTCAGGCTTATTCCGTCATCCCTATTGTGCCGTCCAGCCGCCATCCACAAGCAGCACGGTGCCCGTAACGAGGTCGGATGCCGGCGATGCCAAATAGATAACGGCGCCGGCCACATCGTCTATGGTGCCGATCCGGCCAGCCGGGATCCGCGCCAATACGCCGTCCCGAAACTCGGGGGAGTCCAATCTCTCGGCCGTTCCCGGCGTATGGATGAAGGTGGGACCTACCGCATTGATGTTGACGCCCCGGCTGGACCACTCCAGCGCCAGCACCTTCGTCAGCTGGTTAACGCCGCCCTTGGAGGCGCAATAGGCAGCGCCTTCGGTAATCCCGACGACGCTGACCTGCGAGCTGACGTTGATGATTTTTCCATAGCCTTGCTCCAGCATAAGGCGGCCGGCAGCCTGACAGCAGAAAAATACGCCCTTCAAATTAACGTCCATCATCTCGTCCCAATAATCTTCCGTGATGTCTTCCGCGAGCATGCCCTCTCCTAAACCCGCGTTATTGACCACGATATCCAGCCTGCCAAAGTCCTCGGCTACCTGTCCAAATACGGATCGGATCTGCTCCACATTGCGCACATCCAGCTCATAGGCCTTGGCCTGGCCTCCCGCCCGGGAGATTTCCTCAACCAATCGATCCAGCGACGCTTTGCTTCGTGCCATGACGGCAACCTTGGCTCCTGCCGCTGCGAGCGCTTGGGCTAGTCCGTAACCGATGCCTTTGCTGGCACCCGTCACGATTGCGATTTTATCCTGAATGCTGAAATTGGGCTGCATAGGGTAAACCTCCATCACCTTGGATTCGTTTATGTAGTTACATTAAAGCATGACGTCTTGGCCTCAGGCAATCATTTCGGATGTTCTCTTCATCCACCACTCCTGAAACACGAAAATTGCATCCATAGAGGAATCTACGCATCAGGGATAGAAGTGAGGAATATCGTATCGTTGTATTTTAGTATGAAGGTATGGAGGTTCCAACAATGAGCGAACGGTTAACCGAAGCGCAGCGGCAAGCGATTCTTCATGTCGAATCGTTAGCGGCGAGCTCACGGAAGAGCACCTCGGCCATGACGGAGCATATTTTACGAAAACATGGAAAAGAACCCGTTACGGTGCGCCGACAGTTAACGCGCATTGGGAAGCATGCCCGAGTCACGTTGAATTTCCATCCGGATCGGATACTGCCTACAGGCCGCTCCGTTATCGAGTCTCTCCTGATGGAAGGCGTATATCATAACCAGTTCATCACGAGCGTGACCAACGGAAGCCGTACGGCCTACCCGGGCGGCGACCGCGACCAATGGGAACGGCTCCTGTTTGGCGGAGCCTACCAGCAGCCCGGCGTTCGCCATGACGAGCGGCCGAAGTACGGCGCACTCAATCTCATGAATTATGCTGACGGGGCATCTCCCCGCTTCGGTTCTTGTTTTCTGGTGCTGTCTCCGGGCATATTGAAACGCAGTACCTTTACATTCGGTGACAGTCATGCAGGTCCCGAGTTTGTAGGCACCCTCCGTCAGTGGGATTCGATTCTCGCGGCGCTCTTGCAGCAAGTGGAATCCACCGGCTCGGCCCTGGGTTCTCCGAATGTAAATATTCCAGCTATGCTGGAGCGGCTGATTCATCTTCCTTCATCGCATACCGGTCCCTCCGGACCGGTCGGCCGCTCCTTGGACGATTATATTGAAGCACAAATCCATGGTACGATCGGCTTGTCCAGCGATGCGGAGGCCCTGGTTGCCGATCCGTCCTACAAGCATACCCCGATCGGCCGCCTGCTCCATGCGCTGTGTGAGCGATATCATCTTGCCCTGTCCTGGCATCCAGGGTTCTCTCTTGCCGTGCAGGATGTCCCCGATAACTTCAGGGGGCCCGCCATGCCGCCGCTGGCCAAGCGGATCGACCAGAGTTACGCAGGCTCGAAAGGCGTCCTGGATGCGGCCATCATCGGCAAAGCGGCTGCTCACCTGGAGGATGATCCAAGCCATTGGAGCGATTGGGGAACCTATGAAGAGACTTTTCAGCATCTCAAACAGCTGTGGCATGTGCTCGTAAAATATGGACATCCGAATCCGAATGCAGCAGACCGCTGAGCGGCGTTTGCGGCTTGCGTTTCCAACGGAATGTCCGCCCGCGGATAGCATGGCTAGCGAAATCCGTGCAGAAACGGCTAGGCCTATCCGCTGCAGCTTCTTATATATTGATCTTAGAAAGGATGATGACCGGATGGATTGGGTCCAGCGGATGAATGAAGCCATCGGCTATATAGAAGCGAACATAACCGAAGAGATCGATTACGCTGAAGCGGCGCAGGTCGCCTGCTGCTCCGTATACCATTTTCAACGCATGTTTCCGTTCATTACGGATGTCACGCTCTCCGAATACATACGGAGACGGAGATTGACGCTGGCCGCCTTCGAGCTGCAAAACAGCGAAATCAAGGTCATCGACCTTGCACTTAAATACGGCTATGATTCCCCGGAAGCGTTCGCGCGTGCATTCCAGAACATGCACGGCACAACGCCGACGGCCGCCCGCCAAGCCGGTACCAAGCTGAAGGCCTATCCCCGCATCTCCTTTCAATTCTCCATGCGAGGGGCTGCCGAAATGAATTACAGAATCGAAGAAATGAAGGCATTTTCCGTTGTCGGATTCAAGAAGCAAGTAAGCACGCAGCGCGCCTATGAAGAGGTTCCTTTTCTCTGGAAAGACGCCCATGCGGAAGGCATCTTCGACAAGCTGTGGAACTATCGTGCGCAAGACCATCCCATCCGGGGAATTCTCGGGGTTTGTGCAGACGGCGACTACGGGAAGAACGAGTATTTCGACTACATCATGTCCGTCGTATCGACGCATAATCCTCCGGAGCCGATGGTGCTGCGGCATTTCCCTGCCGCTGCATGGGCGGTATTCGAGCTGGAAGGAGATCCGAGCCGTATTGCGGAGATGTGGAAGCGTCTTTATACCGAGTGGATCCCGTCCCATGCCTACGATCTAGCGCCGCTGCCTGCAATCGAATGCTATCTTCCCCCGGACGAGTATAAGAACGAATTATGGATTCCTGTCATTCGAAAGGCGCAATAAGTATACTGATTAACGCGTTCGGCAGGCGGATAAACTAGATATCCTCCATGCGCATCAAGATGGAAATATAAAAAAAACCGCTCCTCATCAGAGCGGTTTTCAGCTTTTCGCATAAGATTGTAGGTAAGGCTAGAAAGCCCGTCCTTTGTTGTCTGCCGTGTTCCTGCCAGATCCGGCTATTCGGTTTGAACGGGAATCATGATCATAAACTCAGGGTCATCCGTATACGGGTCCTGACTCATCGGATATTGTTCAAAATGCGTTAAATGATCCGGATTGTATTCCGAGTAGCCTTGTTCCGTAATCCAGGCGTAGATATTGTTGTAAGATTGGTCGATGCTCTGCCCTTTGCGATGGGAACAAGCGGCATAGGTTAATGCGGGAACGGATATCGTAACCATCCCTTCCGGTACTTCCTCAATCCGCTCCACTTCGACGACGGCATAATGGATGAATCCGTCGCCCCCGGGAGCCGCGTGGTAAGATAATCCGAGCAGGGTGTCCGCATGGATTGCGTAAGGAATCTCCGCGAGACGCTCTTGCAGCGTCCGCTGCACCGCCCGGATTCCGCCTGCGCCTGCCTCGGCAAATGTGCCCTCCCACTTCAATCCAACCGCCTGAAATGCCGGCTTTCTCGTAACCGCTGCTTCATTTCGTTGATCGATGTTCATCGGTAAATACTCCTTTATCCTTTTTTTAGTTTCATTATATACTTGTACTATGCCAGAAACTGTCACAGTATAAAAAATACCCAAGGAGCAGATTTATGCCCAAAACCGAACGGATCCTTAACGTCATGCAGCGAGTGTATGAACGGCAGAACTTCACCGTCGGCGAGTTAGCCGAGGAATTCTCGGTCTCGTATCGTACGATGCTCCGCTATCTTCATGAACTGTCTCGGCTAGGCGTTCCCTTATACGCCAATGAAGGAAAGAATGGCGGCTATTCCATCCTGACTTCTCGGCAGAAGCGGGAACGATCCGAGCAGACGAACGAGACCATTCAGCGGATCATCAAACCGCGGACGCTGATCGTCGGCCTGGAGATGAAGCTCCCCTTCACAGCCTATTACATGTCTCAGGCCCTCAAGCCCAGGCTGTGGCAGGAGCTTCAAAACCGGATGGAGGAGATTCCCTATATCCGCCATAAAACGTCGAACCCCTTGTTTATTGCTGCTGTTTTGAATCGGCAGCCGATCTATCATTATGTAGCAGGGTTCGAGGTCAGCACGATCCGTGATATGCCGGAGCGGATGGTGAGTTTAACCCTGCCGACGCAGGAATATGCGATGTACACCCATGAAGGTCATTCCGAACGGGAGGATACCGACCAGTCCTATTCCTATGTTCTTCAGCTGCTGAAACAACGCGGACTTATGCCGAACCCCGAACACTACAGCCTGGAGCTGAGAACCTCGGTGCATGCCTCGAAGACCCAGATCTACATCCCTATAACCTGAATCAGGGAATATCATTCCGGGAAATGGTACGCTGCGGATGCGCATATTCAGCCTTACCCCTTGGCGATATAAAAAAAAAGCGAGCCCGGATCCTTTCCGGAGCTCGCCTTTGCTCGATTAAATGGCTTTCGGATTGTCGACCACGGGATTTACATCCGCATCATAATCCACGCCGTCGGTTTCAAAGCCGAACAGCTGGAAGAACTCGCGGCGGTAACCGGCAAGGTCGGTCAAGTCTCCGATATTTTCACTGGTCACTTTGCTCCACAATTCGGCTACTTCGGCCTGCACGTCCTCGCGAAGCTCCCAATCGTCGATACGGATGCGGCCCTTCTCGTCCACCGGCGTTTCTTGCCCGTTATAGAGACGATCCGAGAACAGACGGTAAATCTGCTCAATGCAGCCCTCGTGCAGCCCCTTTTCCTTCATGACTTTGTACAGCGCCGATACGTACAGCGGCACGACCGGAATCGCCGAGCTGGATTGAGTCACTAACGCTTTGCTCACCGTAACGTATGCGCGTCCGCCTCCGGTGGCAAGCTTCTCGTTCAGTTTCAGCGCGGTGGCCTCCAGGTGATCCTTGGCTTGACCAATAGATCCGTCCCGATAAATGGCCTTGGTAATCTCGGAGCCGATATAAGAGAACGCAATGGTGGTCACGTCAGGAGCCAATACGCCGCCTTCCGCCAGCTCGTTCATCCACAATTCCCAATCGTCGCCGCCCATGACCTCAACGGTGTTCTTCACTTCCTCTTCCGTTGCCGGTTCAATCGTAACCTCCGTCACTTCACCGGTATGGAAGTTAACCGTTTTGTTGGTATACGCTGGTCCGATCGGCTTCAATACCGAGCTGACCGTCTCGCCTGTTTCAGGGAGCGTGCGGCGAGCCGAGGCAACGCTGTAGACCACGAGATCGACCTGGCCCAGCTCTTTGCGGATCAGTTCAACCGTTTTGGCTTTGGTCTCCTGCGTGAAGGCATCTCCCGTCACGCTGTACGATTTCAAGCCGGCGGCATCCGCTGCCTTCTCGAAAGCGGCCGAATTGTACCAGCCCGCCGATGCGGTCCGTTTCTCGGTGGCCTGACTTGGACGATATACGCCTACGGTATTCGCCCGGGCGCCGAATGCGGCAGCTATTCTGGCCGACAAGCCGTACCCCGTGGAGGCGCCGATGACCAGCACATTGCGCGGCCCTTCGATTCCAGGCTGCTTCAGTACATAATGGATCTGCTCCTGCACTTGGGCTTCGCAGCCTACAGGATGGGATGTCGTGCAAATAAATCCGCGTGTTCTAGGTTTAATGATCATATTTATATACCTCTCTTTTCGTATCCGTCGTTTCATACCTTATGTATGGTCTGCCAAGTTCCCCTCTATTTTAACTGTTTTTTGCGGAGAGAGGAAATGTTTTGACGGGAAAATCAAGAAAAACCTCCCTTTGGTGTGAAGAGGCTTCAGCCTGCATTCCTTCCAAAGAGAGGTTCTTTATGTTTAATGCGCTATATCTTCTACCATAAAACACCAGACGGATTATTTGAATGAAGCATAGCCCTGGTCGGCCATGACCACGCTGCCCGTAATCGCAGCCGCTTCGTCCAGCGACACGAGATACACGGTATCGGCGACCACTTCGGGCTGCGTCAATTCTCCGCCCATGACTTTGGCTCTCATGGAATCCAGCATGCCGGAATCTTTATAGCCCTGGATGATCGGTGTATCGACGGCTCCAGGAGCAACGGCCACAACACGAATGCCGTATGGGGCCAGTTCAAGCGCGGCGGATTTGCTCATCATGATGACGGCACCCTTTGTCGCATGGTAAGCAAATGTTCCCGGCGAAGCCAAGAAGCCGAATACGGAAGCCGTGTTGATGATAACGCCCTTAATGCCCAGTTCTTTCATTTTTCTGCCTGCCGCGATGATACCGTAGGCAACCCCGTGCTGATTCACGTTAATCGTGCGATGGTAAAGATCCATATTTTGTTCAAGGACCGGCCCGGCGCCGCCAATGCCGGCATTGTTGTGCATGACGTCGATGCGGCCGTAGAGCTCAACCGCTTTATCCACAAGCGCCTCGACGCTTTCTTGTTTGGAAACGTCGACTTGAACGAATGAAGCTTCGCCGCCTTCTGCTTTGATCATATCGACGGTCTCTTGCCCGGCAGTTTCATTAAAATCGGCAACGACGACGCGATCGCCTTTTCTTGCGAATTTAAGGGAGACCTGGCGACCGATTCCGCTCGCTCCACCGGTAATTACCGCTACACGTTGTTCTGACATTATCAATGACCTCCTAGGGTAAAATAGCGTTATGTTTTGAACATTGTGTGTCCATGTCCTTGTGTTCATTGTAATGCCGGGTTATATTTAAGTAAATTTAAACATAATTAATGTTAATTAACTTCAACTTAAGGATGAGGTCATGTGAATCTCGAACAATTGGAATATATCGTGGAGACGGCCAAGACAGGATCGTTAACCAAGGCAGCCCAGAATTGCAACGTTACCCTTTCCGCGGTGAGCCAAGCCGTATCCAGCCTGGAAGCCGAGTTCGGTTTTTCTTTGTTCACCCGTTCGCGGCTTGGTGCTGTACCTACGGCCGAGGGTCAGCGGATTCTGCGGAAGGCTTATGCCATTTTGGAGCAATTTCAGGAGCTGAAGGCGGAGGCCGAAGGCTATTCTAATTTGCTTGGCGGGTCATTGCGGATTGCTACCGTACCGGTGCCTTTAACGCTGTCCATCGATGCCATTATCCGGTTCAAAAAAGACTTTCCGCAAATCAAACTCGACATCACGGAGAAAGCGACGCTCGATATTATTGAGGATATCAAGCAGAATCACGCGGATATCGGTCTGATCTTCGTCGATGAATCCATCATTCAGCAGCATCGCGGCCTGCATTTCGGGAAGCTCCTCGAGAGCAAATTCGTGGTGGGGGTCAGCCGCCAATCCCCTCTCGCCATGCGGCCATCGATCACGCCCGAAGAGCTCCGCGGATATCCCTTGGTACTGTATAAGGATGACAATCTGTTCAAGCTGATGGATGTATTCCAGGAGCAGTACGGAGACATGGATGTGCTGTTCTCCACCAACCAAACGAGGGTCATACAGAAGCTCGTCGAAGAGAATGTGGCGGTTACGGTAGGTGTCGACTTGTCCTTCACCAGCTTCGCTTCCGTTCCTTCGGGAAACATCGTGACGCTGGAGCTGGAGATGCCTCCCGGCCTCGCCGCTTCCTCCTTCGGGTGGGTGCAGCCCGGAACCCACCACCTGTCGAAGCCGGCGGCGATCTTTCTGGACAAGCTGAAGCATCAGATTGGATAAGGGGCTTAGGTTCGCCGAATGAAAAGCCAACCGGCAAATAGGGTCGTGGCATTATACCAGTCTCCCCGTTCGCCGGTTGGCTTTTTTAACAAGATCCTTATGTTAATGAATTACTCAAGCGTCAAACTCACCGGGCAATGATCGCTTCCGAGCACATGGCAGTCGATCTCGGCATCCTTCAGCTTCTCGGCTAAACGGGCAGACGTCAGGAAATAATCGATGCGCCAGCCGATATTCCGCTCCCTTACCTTGGCCATATAGGACCACCAGCTGTATACGTCCGTACGGTCCGGGTAGAAGTGGCGGAAGGAATCGATAAAGCCCGCTGCCAGCAGATCGGTCATTTTGCCGCGCTCCTCCAGCGTGAAGCCGGAATTCCCATGATTGGATCTGGCATTTTTCAGGTCGATTTCCTGGTGCGCCACATTCAAGTCCCCGCATACGATCACGGGTTTGCGTTCGTCGAGCTGAAGCAGGTAAGTGCGGAACCGTTCCTCCCACTCCAGCCGATAATCCAGCCGGCTCAGGTCGCGCTTCGCGTTCGGCGTGTATACGTTCACGAGATAGAAGTCCTCAAACTCCAGCGTGATCACTCTGCCCTCGGGCTCGCTGTCTTCCTCCAGACCATAGCGAACGGACAATGGGGCGATTCTCGTAAATACCGCCGTTCCCGAGTATCCCTTCTTCTCTGCATAGTTCCAATATTGCTGATATTCCGGACCCAGATCGAGCTCGATCTGTCCCGCTTGCAGTTTCGTTTCCTGCACGCAAAATATATCGGCATCCGCCTCATTAAAATAATCCATAAAGCCTTTCGTAACGCAGGCCCGCAATCCGTTGACGTTCCATGATACTAGCTTCATATCGCAACCTCCGTGGTATCCATATCGTTTTGCGCGTTGAATCTATGAATCTTCTAAATTCTATAATGGTATCATGTCACGGGTGAAACGAACAAGAAGCTTTGCCCCTTTCATCATAACTTCATGAAACGAATTGATAAGGCCTTGCGTGCATAATCCTGCCCCAAATCAGGAACAACATAAACGTAAACGAAGTGCGGTCATTTCGCACCCAATCGATGAGAATCCCACGAAAGGAGGAGTGCAGCAAATGACTGGCAGAAACAGCAAGCCTAAGAACGACGGCCCTTCCAGCAGCCCTGAACGTTTGGATCAATACGGGGACAAGCTGGCTTCCGAGAACGAAGAGGAGTTCACCTCCGCGGCCGAAGAGCATTGTCGGGATCAGGAATAATGGAATTGATACGGCTGTCGATGCCCATTCGATAATCACCGCAGCAAAAACACCCATCCATGCCAAGGCAATGAGATGGGTGTTTTTCCAATTCGATCATCTGGACGAACAAAATGCTCGTCGGTTATAACCATTCTGCTCCTCGCTGTCGTTTGCTCCGTCACCCATATCCATACCAAAAAGCCGCCTCCCGACCATATCGGGAGGCGGCTGCTTTGTTCACTCTGACAGCGTTTATTTCACCAAACTTTCCAGCACGTTATCAATGATCTGGCTGTTGGCAATCGTGCCGGTATAGAGCCAGCTTGTATCTTTTCCATATTCATAGATGTTGCCGTTCTTGACGGCCGGAATATTCGCCCAGAGCGGATCCTGAAGCACTTCGGCGCCTTCGCCGTCGCTGTTAATAAAGAACAGATGATCCGCGTCGAGCTCGGCCAATTTCTCCAGGGAAATGGAAGACCAGTTGCCGGTAGCCGATGCCGAGATTTCCTTCACCACGCTCGGAACGGTGAGTCCCAAGTCGCCGTACATTACGGCGCCGCTGGACAGCGTCTCGCTGACAACGAACAATTTGCCGCCGACAAGCCATATAGCCGCAGCGGATTCACCGCCGATCGCCTGCTGGATTTGCTCCCTGGCATCCTTGGCCTTCTGCTCGTATCGATCAAGCGCCGCTTGAGCTTCCTCCTCCATGCCAAAGATTTCGCCTACTTTCTTCAGCTCTTCGCGCCAATCGTTATTGACTTCGTTGCCGATGACGTAGGTAGGAGCAATCTTGCTGTACTGGCTGTATTTGTTGCCTTCTACCATAGAAGCGGAGTCCATGATCAACAGGTCCGGCTGAAAGCTTGCTACCGCTTCAAAGGGAAGATCATGCTCAATGGTCGGCACGTCTTTTAACGCATCCTGCAGATAATCCTGGACGTTTCCGCCCTTGACCGACCACTGCGCGATCGGGGTAATGCCCAATGCCACCAGGTTATCCTCCAAGTAAGAAGCGATCACCCGTTTCGGCTCCGCCGGAATTTTCACTTCATGGCCCATGGCGTCCGTCAACGTTCGTTCCGTCTTCGCTTCCGTGCTTCCTTCCTCCGGCTTGGCTTCGGTGCCGCCGTTCTGCTCGCTTGGCGTTGGCGTCCCCGTCGGCTCGTTGCCGGCTGCGTCCTTGCTGTTTCCGCAAGCTGCAAGCAGCGTTAAAGCCGCCAGCAGTCCTGCGATAATCCATATTTTTTTCTTGAAAAGACTCATCTTTCGTTTCCCCCTATGTATATTTTTTTGGCGCAATCACTAGCATTCTACGCATGAAGTGATATAATAACACTAACCATGATAATGAAATTCATTCTCATTTACAATACGTTATTTCAATATTTTTATCAACATAAAGGTTTAGGTGAACATGCAGGCAAATCATCCCAATCACAAAACAACCGCAAAATCCATTTACCGTCCCAAAACAGCGGCGGCCGTCATTCTCCTGGGGCTTGGTCTGCTGGCTGCCGCGATGGCATCTTCGATTATCTATGGCGCGTCGAACATTAAACTGTCCACCATTTGGGAGGCGTTTGTCCGCTTCGATGCCGATTCCACCCCGCACCAGATTATCCAGAGACTTCGAATGCCCAGGGCCTTGGCGGCTGCGCTAATCGGCGGTTCCTTGGCCGTATCGGGAGCCATCATGCAGGGCATGACAAGGAATGCGCTCGCCTCCCCTTCCATTATGGGTGTCACCGCCGGTGCCTCCTTCATGATGTCGATCGGGTTTGCCTTTATGGAGTCGCCATCCATTACTGCGCTCATGCTGTTATCTTTTGCAGGCGCCGGCCTGGGGGCCGGGCTTGTGCTGCTGATCGGCTCGTTATCCAAGCGGGGATTGACGCCTGTCAAGCTGGCCTTGGCCGGGTCAGCCGTTACCGCGCTGCTGAGCTCGATATCCTCGGCCATTGCCATCCGCTTTAACGTTGCCAAGGATATCAGCTTCTGGTATGCCGGTGGCGTGTCTGGCGTGCAATGGGTGAACGTGAAACTTCTGATCCCCGTCGCCATCGTCGGGCTGTTGATTGCGCTGGCGCTCAGCAGATCCATTACCGTCATGAGCCTGGGCGAGGAGGTCGCTACCGGGCTTGGCCAAAAAACGGGAACCGTCAAGTTCCTGGGCACGCTCGTTGTGCTGCTGCTGACAGGCGCAGCGGTGGCTGTAGGCGGAACGATCGGATTCGTGGGGCTCGTCATCCCGCATATCGTCCGCTTCATCGTCGGACCCGACTATCGGCTGATCATCCCTTGCTCCGCCGTCATGGGAGCACTTCTGCTGGTGTTTGCCGATGTGGGTGCGCGGATGATCAATCCTCCGTTCGAGACGCCGGTCGGGGCAATTACGGCGATGATCGGCGTTCCCTTCTTCCTCTATCTTGCACGGCGCGAAGGGAGAGGGCTGTAACGATGAATACAACGAGAAAAATCATGTCCGTATCCATGATTTTGCTGCTGACTATAATTGCCGTGTTCCTGGTCAGCCTGAATATGGGAACGATGAAAATCCCGCTAGCTGAAGTGGTCAAAGCGTTCAATGGGACAGGTTCCGAACAGAATTATACCGTCCTGATGCACTTTCGCCTTCCCCGCATGGTCATTGCCATCCTGATCGGTGCGGGAATCGCCGTCTCCGGCGCCATACTGCAAAGCGTTTCGCGAAACGCGCTGGCAGACCCGGGCATTCTCGGCATCAACTCCGGGGCAGGATTGGCCGTCGTACTGTATATTTTTTATTTTCAAGGCAGCTCGTTCAGTTCCGGCATATGGTCCGTCTATATCATGCCTTTTGCCGCGCTAGTCGGTGCATTTCTTGCCGCCTTCCTCATCTATTCGCTGGCCTGGAAGCAAGGCGTCACGCCGATCCGGCTGGTGCTTGTGGGGATCGGCATCAACGCGGCCTTCGGGGCGCTGATTATCGTATTCCAGCTGATGATGGACCCTAACAATTTCATGCAGGCCACCATCTGGCTGTCCGGCAGCATCTGGGGGGCAAGCTGGGAGTATGTCGTTGCGATCCTTCCGTGGATCCTGTTCCTGGTTCCTTGGGCCGTATATAAATCGCAAAATTTGAATGTGCTCAACCTGGGGGACCACACGGCTGCCGGGCTTGGGGTTACGGTCGAGCGCGAGCGTAGAACGCTGCTGTTCATCTCCGTTGCCCTGGCGGGCGCCTGCGTCGCCGTTGGCGGCGGCATCGCGTTTCTCGGACTCGTAGCTCCGCATCTGGCGCGCAAGCTGGTGGGCCCCCGTCATCAGGGAATGCTGCCTGTCTCCGCGCTTCTCGGCTCGCTGGTGCTGCTTGTGGCCGATATGATCGGCAAGAACCTGATGGCCCCTTCCGAAATCCCGGTCGGCTTGGTCGTTTCCTGTCTCGGAGCGCCTTACTTTATCTATTTGCTGATCAAGGATTAAGTTGGAATGGTTTAACAAAAAAGACGGCGATCGCCTCCCTGTCCATGCAGGAGGAAATCGCCGTTCTTTTTATATCGTGGTGCGGAGCTTGGTTGGTTCACAAGAGCGTGCTATGCACGGTTCTCGTTCAGCTCGGGGACGATCTTTTTGTTCGCAAGAGCAAAAAGACCGCGTTACGCGGTCTTTCATAAGCCATGCAGCTGCGAAGCGCAGCTTCGATATTAGTGAGCGCTCACCAGGATCTTCACTTGGTTCTTCTCTTTGAGCAGGGCCTCAAAGCCCCGGTCGATAACCTCATCCAGTTTGATCCGCTGGGTGACCAGCTTATCCGCCGGGAAGAAGCCTTTTTCCATCAGGCTGATCACAGCCGGGAATACGTCGCGATAGCCGATGATACCGGTAATGTTACGTTCCTTCATCACGATGTCATTCGGCACGATCGGAGCGGAGGTTTCGAAGATGCTGACAATCATAATCTGTCCGCCGATCTTCGTCGAGTTGATCGCTTGGGTAAGAACCGGCGGAACCCCGGTCACCTCGAATGCCACATCGACTCCGGCACCGGTACGGCGATGAAGCTCTTCTACTACATCGCAGGCCTTCGGATCAATGACGATAGCCCCCAATTCCTCGGCTTTCTGTTTGCGTTCCGGGGACAGCTCCACGGCGTAAATCTCGGATGCTCCCGCTGCCTTCAATGCTTCGATGACAAGCAGGCCGATCGGCCCGGCACCGAATACGACCGCCCGATCTCCGGCCTTCAGCTGGCTTTGGCGCACGGCGTATAGCGCGACTGCCGAAGGTTCCACCAGAGCCCCCTGTTCATAAGAAACGCTGTCCGGAATTTTATGAACCATGTGCTCATCCGCAGCTACATATTCGGAGAAACCGCCGCCACCGCCGGCGAGCCCGAGAAAGCCCATTTTGTCGCACAGATTGTATTTCCCTTGTCTGCAAGCCGCACATTTTCCGCACGCAAATACAGGCTCAACAACCACGCGGTCGCCAGCCTTGAATTTCGTAACGCCTTCGCCAACCTCTACCACCTGGCCGGAAAACTCATGGCCCATAACCACCGGAGCCTGTTCTCCGGTAAGGGCGTGAGGCGTATTCTCAGGTATAAATATAGGCCCGGCCACGTATTCGTGCAGATCACTGCCACAAATCCCGCACCACTCGACCTTGATTTTCACTTTTCCGTTCGTAGCTTGCGGCTCCGCGATCGTCTCCAAACGCAGGTCCTTTACTCCATGCCAGCGTAGTGCTTGCATTGTCTTCATCTCCTTATAGGTTCGAAAAAATAAAAACAAAACAGGAAACGTTTCCGAAATCAAATATGTCACAGGTTTGACAATCTGTCAAACCTGTTTCACCAAAATGTATGAAATGTCATGGACAACTACAGACTGTCGTTCCCCTGACTTTGCCGTGGAAATGCAGCGATTGGTACCGCATTGCTTGCTAGATGCCGTTGTCCCCTTGCGAATCCGGTGATGGAAGGACGTGCTTAATGTTATAATATAGTTATTGGCTCCAATCTCATCTTAAATCAGCACATGAACAGGAAACGTTTCCGATATAGAGAGGAATTTATCGAATATGGTGAACCCCAAAAAAGTAACGATTGAAGATGTCGCCAAACAAGCGGGTGTCGGTATCGCAACCGTGTCCCGGGCCATCAACGACAGCAAGGGCATCAGTCCGAAAACGAAAGCACGGATCATGCAGGTGATCGAAGAAATCGGCTTTAGTCCAGATACATCGGCCCAAAGCCTGAAGGTCCGGCAGACGAATCAAATCGCCTTGGCCGTGCCTGACATCCGAAATGCGATCATCCCGGAAATCGCCTGGTCGGTCGAGCAGACCGCCAAACAGCACGGCTATCGGGTCGTTCAGATCAATACGGCCGGAAATGCACGGAACGAGCTGGAAATCGTCAGGGATATCAAAAAACTGCACGTGGACGGCCTGATTATCATGCCGCTGGCTTATCCCAAAACACTGGGTGACCTGATTAACAAATCAAGCTTGCCCGTCTCGATTATTAATTACGGGAAACAGCTGGGAGATGAGTATAAAGCCGATATCGTTGGTCTGGCACGCCAGGAGGGCAAGCTCGTCATGGAGCATCTCCTGAAAATCGGGCGGAGCCGAATCGCCTATGCCGGTGCGCCCAAGGATAAAATCGAAGAGCGGTATTGGGCTTATGAGCAGTCGCTGCAGAAAGTCGATCCGTCGCTTGTCTATTTTGGGGAGGACTTCTCGTTTGAGACGGGGGTTCGCGCGGCGGACTATTTTTATGGCCTGAAGCATATGCCGGATGCCATCTATGCGGTTAACGATATGGTTGCCATCGGCATCGTCAACCGTTTTAAGGAGCTGAAGGTTCGGGTTCCCGACGATGTGGCGGTCGTCGGCATCGATAACAATGCATGGACCACCGTCACGACGCCGCAGATCAGTTCGGTGTCCATCATGGGCGATGAAGTAGCCCGGCTTGCGACGGAATTGCTGCTGAAGCGGCTTCGCGAGCAAAAGACCGGCCAATACGAGCGCGTGCAATTCGAGCCGCGGCTTATCGTCAGGGAATCGAGCGTGTCCGTGATCCGAAACGCAACAACCGACTAGGCGTGATTGAGACCCATAAAGAAGAGCCCGGAACGCGATGTTCCGGGCTCTTTTCCATTTTGAATCATGAACGCTTAATGGCTTAACGTATACAAATAATAGCCATAGTCGGTAGGCGTGCCGGGATGTCCGATTTGCCGGAGCATGGCGGTTACGTTCCCACGATGATAGGTCCCGTGATTAATTATATGCTGGATATAATCCAGGCAGCTGGCTCTAAAATCTCCGGACGGATAGATGGCGTCCAGATTCTCATGCTGTTCGATAAACAACCGGAAGCGCGCCGCCAGATCGTCCATTAGCTGGCCCAATTCTTCGATGCGCTTGCCTTCCGTTTCCGCAACCAGCCGAGCAATCGAATCCTTCAGACTCTCCAAGTACGCAGGCGACACCTCCGCGACTCCGCCCGCGTTAAAGAACGACAGCCAGCCGGAATCAATGACATAGATGTGCACCATCGTGTCATAAATGGATGGAAAGACGCTGACAATCTCCTTGCGGTATACCTCTTCCGAAAGCCCCTGCAAATATTCGCAAACCTTCCGGTTAGCCCATACGTGGTAATCGTACTGCTTCAATATCCATGTTTTCAAATCGTCGTTCCCCTTTTCATAGGCGGGGAAGCACGCAGTTTAAGGGCAATTATGCGCTAATCCCCATATAAGTTTGCCCGTGAACGATTGTTGTTTTCATCTCGAACACCTCCTGAAATTAACCTAATCCCATTCTAGCATATATGACGTTTCCCAGGTGGTAAAATCACGGCAGGCTGCTCATGGACGCTGGAAAAACGATATGCGTTACAATACCTGCCGGCTTCATTCCTAATCTTTGACCTTTTGGAAAAATCTCGGCAAAAACGAACGGTTCCTCTCCAGCATTTCATCCAGCATGGCTTCAGCGGCACTGACGGAATCGGTAAGCGGATGCGCGCTAAGAGCTAGCAGCGCCTTCTCCCTGCTGCCCGTGACCGCTGCCTCGATGGCCAGGCTCTCGTAGGTCTTCACGGCTTGGATCAGGCCGATCGCCGCAGCCGGCACTCGCTCGACAGGTACCGGCACCGCGCCGTTCTTCGTCACGACGCAGTTCACTTCGATACTGGCATCCGCCGGCAGGAAGTCCAGCGCGTCGCCGTTCATCACGTTCAATGTTTGAATCTCCCCACTATCCGTATGAATGGCCTTCATCAGGTTGACAGCCGCCTCGGAGTAATAAGCGCCGCCGCGCTGCTCAAGCTGCTTCGGCTTTTCCGCAAGTTCCGGCCGCTTGTAAATCTCAAACAGCTCGTCCTCAAGACGCTGGACCGTTTCGGCCCTTGTCTCGCCTCTGGCCGCGGCAGCCTGCTGCTCCTCCAGCATCTCCCGGTGGAGATAATAATATTTTAAATAATAGGACGGAATCGCACCCATCGCCCGAATCAGCGTATCATTCCAGGCAAGCTGCGGCACGTTGCGAGCTGAGTAGCTCCCTCCCGTTGCCAGCAGCTCCTCCAGCTTCGACACGCCATCGACCTCGATCCGGCTGATCCAGTGCAGATGATTCAATCCGGCAAACTCGCAGTAGATTCGCTCGACCGGCACCTCGTAAAGCCCGGACAACCACTTGTAAGCGGCGATAGGGGAGTTGCACAAACCGATGGTGCGGATGTCGGAGTGCTTCATGATGGCTTCCGTTACCATCCCGGCGGGATTGGTGAAATTCAGCAGCCAGGCATCCGGACATAATGCCTCCATGTCCTTGCATATATCCAATAGCACAGGTATCGTCCGCAGAGCCTTCATCATGCCGCCGGCTCCTGTCGTTTCCTGCCCGAGCATCGCGTATTTCAGGGGGATCGTTTCGTCCCAGCCTCTGGCCTCCAGCAGTCCGACCCGCATCTGAGTCGATACATAATGGGCATTTCTCAGTGCTTCCTGGCGGTCCAAGGTCAACGTAATGCGGATCGGCAGTCCGCTTCGCTCAATCATCCGCTGGGCCAGACCGCCTACAATTTCGAGCTTGCGGCGCCCTTCCGGGATATCCACGAGGACGATGTCCGTCACGGGAAACGACTCATAATGACGGATGAAACCTTCAATCAGCTCGGGGGTATACGAGGATCCGCCCCCGATAACAGCAACCTTCAATCCAGTGCCCATTCTACATTCCTCTCCTTCACGGCAAGCTCATGCTGCAATTGTTCATACACGGCCGTGCCAGGAACCACGCCGTTCTCATCCATTGCGAGCAGGACGGCACCCGCTGCGGGCTCAAGGGCCAAAATGCGTACCCGGCTATTCGGGGCTGCCGCAAGAACCTGAGACTCAATATACGGAACGACGTAATCCCTTTCTCCCCGGGTCAGTACGCTGCCGGCCAGCACGACATCGAAGGTGTCATTGCCCATGCCGAGCTTACGAATTACCGCGCTGGCGACTTTCCCCAGCTCCATGCCCTGCCTTTCCAATATCTCTCTTGCAGCTTCATCGGCGGGTGCGGCTTGAAACAGCAATTTCGCCAGTGTATGCGGCGCCCTTCTGCCCTCGTCCAAAAATCGGTGAAACATCTCTTCCACGCTGCCGAACCTTAGCGCATCCAGCGTTAGCGGCGTCAATGAAGTCGGCTTCTCACGGCCTTCCCAGGAACGAACGACCGTCCGAAATACCTCGACGGCCAGGTCGGCGCCTCCGCCGAAATCGCCGAACGCATAACCGAATCCTCCGATCTGAACCTCCTCGCCTGCCGCGTTGACGCCATAACCGTTCGTCCCGCTTCCGCATATAAGGACGACGCCGTCCCTCTGTCTTGTGCCGGCTCTCATGGCAATGACGGTATCGCAGGCGATATGGTGTTTCTTGAAGCCCATGGCGCCGATCATGGGCCGCAAGATGCGGAAGTCCGCCTCGCGGTCGGCTCCCGCCAGCCCGAACGACGCGCAGGCGATGTCCTCTCGCCCGAGTCCCGCCTGTCCAAGCGCCTCTTCAACGGCCTGCCTGATGCTTGCTTCCGCACGAGCTGCGCCAAGCTGATGGTTGCCGCAGCCGCCCATTCCCTTTCCAGCGATTCGTCCTGTTCCGTCCGCCACGACGGCCAGCGTCTTGCTTCCTCCGCCGTCGACTCCCAAGTAGTAATTCAAGTATGATCTCTCCTATGATGCCCGGCTCATGAAGCCGTCCTGCCCAGCGAATGCCAGCGCATATTCCGCAAGCCCCTGAAGGAATGGACGGCTTCGCCGTGACGTTTATTTCGATGCTTCCAGCTTCTGCTTATTCTCCTGCCATTTTGCTGTTTTGTACTGTAATAGCTTGTCGTAACCCGCTTTTTGCGCATCTGCCTCTGCCTTATCCAGAAGCGAGAGCACTTCCTGGTCCGAGGAGGCCGAGCTGATCGCCTTGGCTCTGGCCTGCTCATAAATTTCGAACACGCGCTGCGCAATTATGCCTTCCTCGGAATCGCCTGCCGGATCGAGGTTGACGTATTCCGTCGTGTTCATCTGCGTCTTCCAGGTAATCTCCGATTGCCAATACGTTTCAAAGTTCCGCTTCTCCGGCGGCAGCGTGGATTCGAATTTCATCTTGGAATTGTCGACATACACCGTGTTGCCGTTCCACTGGAAGTTCACCGTGGCGTTCATCAACTCATCGCGCCCCTTCGCATCGCTGGTGAATTTATCGGTGAACAGCGGCACGTCCTCTTCGTCCGTACCGTCCCAGTACAAGCCTTCAGGTCCCCACATGATCGTCCGCTGGCCCTCGGGACCGGTGAACCAATCCAGGAATGCAAAGATAGCTTCCGGATCTTTCGCCGCTTGCGTAATGACGCTGACATTCCAGCCTAGCTGCTTGTAATCGCCCGGGAAAATCTTGTCGCGATCCAATCCTTCCTTGTGTACCGGCCATATCATGATGTAACCGGCATCAGGGTCCTGCGCCTTCAGCAGATTGTTGCCCTTGGAACCGAACTCGGTCGGGCTGGAGGCTACATAAACCGCCACGTTGCCGCTCAGAATCTTCTGCTCGACTTGCTCCAGCTTCTGCGTGAAGGCATCCTGCGTAATGAGTTTCTCGCGGTACAATCGGCTCATGTATTGAAGCAGCTCGCGATAAACGGGATCCGTGAACAGCGATACGAGTTGATCCCCCTGGGGTACGGCGATCATACTGTTGAACGTATACGGGCGGTTCTCGGCAAAAGCGGACACCATGATGTCCACGCCCGCTGCCGATTGGCCCACCTCCAGAGGAACGACATCCGGATACTTCGCCTTCACTTGCTTCAAATAGGCGTACAGATCATCCGGCGTTTCCAGTTTTGGCGCTCCAAGCTCCTCGTATATCTTTTTATTGACGAGATAGCCGGCATTGCCGTTCGGCTGCGTTGTGTACCAGTTCGGGAATTGATACAGCTTTCCGTCCGGCGAGCGAAGCAGATCGAGCGTGGATTCCCCGGCCCATTTTTTCAGATTTGGGTATTTATCCAGATAATCGTCGAACGGCACCAGCATGCCCTCGGCACGCAGCTTCTCGACCTCCGCGCCCCGTTCCATCCATATGACATCCGGCAGCTCCCCGGACACGATCATCGTACTGAGCTTGTTCTTGGCAACGCCGCCGGAGCTGACCGGAACCACGTTGACCTTCTTGTTCTCCTGGATCCACTTGGTTGCAAGATCCGCGCCCCAATCCGGCATCGTATACCAGTCATAGTGGCCATAGAACGAGAATTCCAGCGGCTTCTCTCCCAGCACAAAGGTATCCTCTCCGGCTGGTTTCTCATTGTTTTGCGAGCTTGGACCTTCCTTCTCCGGGCTTGCGGCATTCCCTCCCGAACCCGAACATCCCGTTAAAGCCATGACGATGACAAGCGTGACTGACCATGCAGATAGAAGCCTTTTTCCCCTTTTTTTCATTCCAAGTGCTCCCTTCATGATTCATCTATGGTCAAAGCTGCCGCTTCAAACCCTTGGCAAGATGGCTGGTGAATTACTCCTTCAAAGAACCGATTAATACGCCCTTCACAAAATACTTCTGAACGAACGGGTATACGCACAGGATCGGGACGGTTGCCACCATCATGGTCGCCATGGACAAGGACTTGGTCGTTACGGCCTTCATCGCGCTCATCCGGCCCTGCGCCCCGGCATCCATGTTCTGCATCTGTTCCATCATAATGTTGGCATTGAGGATCTGCTGAAGCTTCGTCTGGATCGGCAGCAAATCCGTGTTGGATATGTAAATGCTTGGCGCAAACCAATCATTCCAATGATACACGGCCGTGAACAACGACAGCGTCGCAATGACCGGTCCCGATAGCGGAAGCACGATTCGGAAGAATACGCCCCAGTTCGAGGAACCGTCGATATGGGCCGACTCCTCAAGGCCGGGCGGGATGCCCTTAAAGAACGTCCGGAATATAATCATATTCCACACGCTGATGATGCCTGGTACGACCATAACCCAGAACGAGTTCATCAGGCCCAGCTCCCGAATCAGCAAATAATTCGGAATGAGTCCGCCGCTGAAGTACATCGTCACGATGCAGGTGACCATATAAAAATTCCGGCCCATCAACTCGCGTTTGGATATGCCATAAGCGAATATCGCGGTTGCTGCAATGGAGAGAAAAGTACCGGTCACCGTACGGAGCACCGAGATGACGAACCCGTCAATGAGGCGCTCGTCCTTGAACACTACGCGGTAATTCTCCAGCGTAAATTCGCGCGGCCAGAACGTAATGCCTCCCTGCATCGTGTCGGACCCCGAGTTAAACGAGATGACGGCAGCGTTCCAGAATGGGTACAGCGCGATAAATGCCAGCAATGACAAAGAGCCGTAGATGAACCCAACGAATACCCGATCCCCGTTTGACAGCCTCATATGAATCTCTCCCCCTTCCGCCCTACCATAAGCTGTTCCCCGACCGTCGGGCCCAGTAGTTGGCTCCGGCCAACAACAATACGCTGATGATTGCCTTGAATAGACCCGCCGCCGTAGCGTAGGAGTATCGGCTGTTCTGAATGCCAATCCGGTAGACGTACGTGTCCAGCACGTCGCTGACATCCCGCAATACCGGATTGCCAGCCAGCAGCAAAATGTCCTCGAAACCGGCATTCAGGAAGTTGCCGATCGCCAAAATCGAGAACACAACGATGATCGGCATAATAGACGGAATAGTGATGGAGATGATCTGCTTCAGACGGCTCGCACCGTCAATAGAAGCCGCTTCATACAGTTGGGGATTAATGCCCGCAATGGCCGCCAAATACACAATGGAGGAAAAACCGATCTCCTTCCACACATTCGTTACCGTCAGGATGCTCCAGAAGTACTTTGGCTCCGATAGAAAATTGATCGGTTCATCGATCAGGCTCAGCTTCTGCAGCAGAATGTTCAGACTGCCGTTGTCCGTGGACAGAATGGAGATCGTAAAGCCCGAGACGATGACCCACGATAAGAAGTGAGGCAGATAACTGATCGTCTGGACGATCCGTTTGAAGGAATGCCTCCCAACCTCATTGAGCATCAGTGCGAGCAGGATCGGTGCAGGAAACCCGATGCACAGCTTCAGCAGGCTGATGACCAAGGTGTTCCGCATAATGGTCCAGAACTCCGGCGCCCCAAAAAACATCTCAAAATGCTTGAAGCCGACCCACGGGCTGTTCAGAAAGCCCTTGAACAGGCTGTAGTCCTGGAACGCCATGAGTACCCCGTACATGGGAATGTAGCTGAAAACCAGAATGAACATCATAGCCGGAAGTACCATCAGCTGTATATCCCATTGCTTCAGAAAGCGGCGCAAGCGCCCTTTCTTCACATGTGTCCCCGCCCTGCTGTCGATCCCGATTTGCGGCATTGGCATCTCCCCCTTTTTATTTCGTGTTAGGTTTATTGACACATTCTTGAGATGCTTGCCACTTTATTGTATCGCCTGACCAGACTCATTTCTCTGCTAAAACAAGCAAAAACCAGCACTATTTCACTGGTTTTCAGGAATGTTGCTTTTGTGAAGCCTTCGGCGTCATGCCGATGTGCTTTTTGAACAGACGATTAAAATTGGTCAGCGTGCGGAAGCCGCATTCCAGGGCGACGTCCATCACTTTCATATGGCCTCCTTCCAGCATTGTGACCGCCTGCTCCAGCCGAATGTGGATCAGGTACAAGAGGGGCGGCATGCCGACCGCACGCTTGAATATTTCGCTGAACCTGGAAGGACTCAGATAGACCAGGGAAGCCAACTCCTCCAGCGTCCAGGGGTGGGCGAAATTTTGCTCCATCACCATGATGACTTGACGCATTTTCTCCAGCTGCCGTTCGCTGATGCTGGGTTCGCTTCCGCCTTCCCCTTCGATCCGGCACTGCCGGTTTACGATGGCCAGGAATTGGAGCAGAAGCGAGTATACTACCGTAGCGTAAGACCGCTGTTCCCCCACATGCTCCTCCTGCAGCTCAAACAGCAGCGAACGCAGCTTCCCCATGGCCGGATGGTCGCGGGGGATCAGGTTCATGTAATGCTTGCCCATCTCGCGGAACGGGCTGAACAGCTCCGGATCGAACCGGAGGTTATGGATAAACCAAGTCGAATCAAATGAAATGACCGTCATGACCAGATCCTTCGTCTCGTAAGCGCAGTGAAGATCATTCGAGTTGATGAGAAGTACATCCCCTTGCTGGAATTCAAATTTTTGCCCGTTGATGATGTAGTAACCCGTACCGGATTTAATGTAATTTATCTCCAGCACGTTGTGCCAATGAAGTTTCTGATAGGGGCTGGTCACGCCAATCGTATCGGCGACAAAAATCGGATATTTCTTGGCTAATATTACTTTTTCCTTCGGTATCGCTTCTTCCCGCATGATCGATGGCATGATAAATCCCTCCATAACCGATATTTTCTTGTAAGCGTTACATCCATACATATGTTGTAAAAAACTCTATCATCTATATTCCATAGTTGTAAATAAAAAGCTGCCCCAAATGTCATTTCTGACCTAGGGCAGCTTGTTGGTGCGATGATTCCAGAACAATGAGCGGATGCTAATCAAAGAAAATCCAACATACCTAATAAAATCATCGGCTGAATACCCGATAAACTAGTTGGTCGGCGTGAATTTGATCCAGTCATAATACGCGCGTACCGGCGTACCCGTGTAATTGAATGTTCCGGTCCATATCTCAGCCGGTCCCGATCCTGACCACAGATTAACCATGATATGGCCCGGACTTGTCGGAAGCGCCCCGCGGGAGCCATTCTCCGTATGAACCAGTTGACCGTCTACGTACCATTTGATGGATGATGGTGACCATTCGAACGCATAATTATGGAAATCGAGCGACGCGTCAAACCCTAAGTTGATGATGGTGCTATGCTGGCCTACGCCATTCGTAAAATAATTCGTTTCCATCTTTGTGGTGTCCTTCCCCAGGATTTCAATATCGATTTCGTCATTGGACGTGCCTGTGGCTTGACCGGAATACGTAAAGAGGCTCGTCACCAAGCCCGTTCCCTTAGCCGCCTTGATCCGCGCTTCAACCCGGCCGTAGCCGTACTTCAGATGTGTCGCGTATTCACCGGAAGCATAGGATTTGCCCGAGCAGCTCGCAGGACATCCCGCATTATCAAGCCGTAAAGCCATAATCCCGTTAGAGAACTCCTGGTTTGCCGCCTTCCAGCCCACCCCGAAATCCGGACCATTCGCCCATCCGTCGGAAGTATAAAACAGATTAGGGTTCTTGCTATTCAGCGGCTCATTAAATGCAACGTCGGCAGCCGACGCTTGAATCGGTACCAACAATCCGCATAACAAGCTGCCAGCCATAAGCATTGTCGTCATTCTCTTTCTGAACATACTTAGCTTTTTCATGAATAACACCTCTTTCTTGAAATGTAATAAACGGAAAAAAGCTCTAAGATCCCGTGCTGCTCATCCCCCTGACCGCTCAATCCCTCCCTTCATCTCATAGCCGTGTGACCACCAAAAATCGTTGATCCATTCTATCCTACATGCAAATCTCATGGAAATCTTAGCCATTTTAAGGATAAAACGATACTATTTAACGGCTCTTGCTGCCCTGCCCAAGCAAAAAAAAGACTGCAACGGGCCTTATACTCCGCCCTGTCACAGTCTTGTTATCCCCAATCCGTCTGGTTCACTATAGAGGTACCGGCGCATGCCGCAGCCGATACGAGGTAGGCGATATGCGGTAATACTTAGCGAATGCTCTCGAAAACGTGTGGAGGTTGGAATACCCCAGCGAGAACGCCACCTCCGTCACGGACACGTCGGTTTCGGTCAGCAGAACCGCTGCCCGCTCCATCCGCAGCTTCATCAAATAATGGCTCGGACTGATGCCATGCACCCGAATGAATTCGCAGTACAGATGCGTCCGGTGCACGCCGGCTTGATGGACCACATCCGTCACCGTGATCCCTTCCATGTAGTGGGAATCCATGTAATGCACGCTTTGTTCGAGCCAATTCGGTTTAGTTCCTCTTTTGGCCGGGGTGGCAGCCAAAAGTTCAAACAGCTGATACAACCATTTCTGCCGTCCAAACTCGTGACCGATGGTATCGTCATCCACGCACCCGTAAATTTGATCCAGCACCGCCTGCAGCCCGCCCTTCATCACGTTAGGCAGAAAGGGCGTGGATGGGTGCAGCCCGATTCGGGTCAATGCGCTCTCCGCTGCTTCTCCGTCCAAGACGATCCACTGCATGCGCAGCGTCGGTTCGGGATCGCCGTTCGGTTCCCAATAACTGTACCTCGTATGTGGAAACAGGCAAAAGGCATCCCCTGCCGACAACGTAACCACCTTATCCCCGAATGCCAGCGAGATTTTCCCGTTCAGGACAAAATGCAGCGCATAGTTCTCGGATATTTTGGGGCCGACGCTGTAGTTGGGCCTGGCCAAACTCCGGCCTGCACGGAGAATCCAGATCCCGCCTTTTCTTTCCATGTCCGAAGGTATGCAGTACTTCATATTCGCATGCTCGAAGACCATCTCCTTCACACGATATCCCTCCCGCCTCAAATAAAATGCTTCCTGCCAAATGCAACATGCGGAGCATGATACGCCTGCCTTCACCGCTAAAAAACAACAAAGAGGCACGGCTTCATGGCCATGCCTCCAGTCATCTGGTCGACGAGCTTTGTGTTCTTTTTTTGAGATGTACTCTACTCTCGCAATCCGAGCTTAAGCCATGGGATCGCTTATACTCCCCATTCCTTTCGGGCTTCAGCTACCGACTTCTGCGGCGTTCGTCCCCAAGCATAATGACCCTTGGGTTTGCGGCCGATCCATCGCTCATCCACCGGTTCGGATGCAAGCTGATAACGGGTATCCGCGCTGATTCGGTAATGGCTGGTGTTATTGTTCAGCGAGGTGTGCATCATGTACATTCCGAATATAATGGCGTCGCCGGCTTCAAAAGCGGTCGTTGCCCATTGCCCGCCGTAACGGTCCACAATCTCGACGGGATCCTCAGAGAACCAGCCCGTGGCAACATTGTCACGATCAACGTCCATTTCCCCGTAGGTCTGCTTGATTTTCGTAAAATGCTGTGACCCGAGACACATCGCCAACGTTCCCATTTCAAGAGGGATATCCCCAAACGGCGTCCACATGGTGTACAGATCCTTCGTGCCTCTACCCATATACACAACATCGTAATGAGCCCCGGTATTGCCTCCGCGAGCGACGGCGCGCGGCCACTTGTAGTCGTATGTCATCGCGGCTCCGCCCAGCAATCGTCCAAAGAAGTCCAGCACCGCCGGCGAATTGACAACGTCCAAAAACTGGGGGAAATCCGGCTGCAATTGCTCGGTACTGCCGCCCCACATTCCGCCCTTATTCTCGGGTCCGATGATCCCGTCTTCGACAAGGGCATGGGGATCCAGCTTGCCCATGGCCCCGAGTTTGGTCAAGAACTCCATTCTTGCGTTCAAGACCTGTTCCCGCTTATGGAAACCGCGAATCAGGAGATATCCATCCTCCTGCAGCCGGTTTCGCAGCGCTACCGTATCCTCCAGCATGTCATTGCAGTCTCTTAATTCCGTGAGGTATTTACCTCCCCACTCTAATTCCCTTTGTCCGATGGTCACCTTCATAACAAACCTACCTCCCTTTCTGTCCGTCAGGATAACCTGAAGCGAAACATCCACGCTTCAAGTATCCTTATCCTATTGGATCTGGAAGAGGAAGTCGTTACCGAAAACCGAACCATATTTACGCAAAACCCGTCTGTATCCGCGGCAGGCTATCGTAAGCGCGTTAGTGATGATATAGGCGCTGCCGGTTTCTCCACTCCGATGGGGGGCAGCCCTCCATTTTTTTGAACCAGAGCGAGAACGAGTGAAGCTGGGAGAAGCCGACCGATTCGGCAAGCGACTGGAGGTCTTTATCGGAGGAGCTTAAGAGCCACTTCGCTTCCGCAAGCCGGCATTGCTGCTGGTACTGCTTCGGGGTCATGCCGTATATTTTGGCGAATTGCTTGCGGAAGCCATCCTCGGACAGTCCTGCCATTTCCGCCAGGGTAGAGACATGCATTGGATCCCGGATATGCTGACGGATGTAGTCGCCGATGAACGAGATGGACAGCGCCTGATGATCGGAATGGGCGTGTTCGTTAAGAAACAATAAAAGCAGCTCCACCCAGACCGCATAATTCCGTATCGGATCTTTCAACGGGGCAGAACGGATTCTCAGCCATTCGCGGAACAAGCGTTCATAACGGTCCCGATCCAGACGGGACAGGGCGATGATACGAGTGCTGCCATCCGGAATAAGCCTGTCGAACAGCTCTTTCACCTCAGACGGAATGCGGTCCGCCAAAAGCACGCCGAAGCGTATAGGGGACAGCGCGTGGAACGAATGGGGAACCTCGGACGGAATGAGAACCACGTTACCGGATTCCACTCTCGCTTCCCTGCCGTGCGCGCAAAAGCGGCCGCTTCCTTCCATGATCAACGTAATCTCCAGTTCCTGGTGGCTTCTTAAGCCGTCATCTTCCCAATGTTCATCATGCGCGCCAATAAAACTTTTACATTCCATCAAGGTTGTTTACCCCCTTGCCGCATGTCGATTTCGAACGGTTATGTTTTCAACTATACCGTCGATAATCCTTACGTCAAGTCGGGATAACCTGCGAGAAGCACCTTAACTTGCGGCTGCCTCAGCATGATCCATGATCAAACTTCACCTGCAGCAATCTCATGGTCCTTGTAGCTGATCCAATCGCTCCAGCTGCCTGCGTACAGCTTCACCTTGCGGTACCCGGCTTCCCGCAAAGCCAGCACGTTCGGGCAAGCCGACAACCCTGATCCGCAATATACAATCACTTCATCATCGAAGGACAACCCGGCAAAACGCTCCCGCTGCCGCTCGGCTCCCTTTAGCGTCCCGTCTTCATCGATCCCGTCCTTCCAATAGGCATGCGCCGCTCCCGGAATATGTCCGGCCACGGGATCCTGTGGTGCCGTTTCTCCCGTGAACTGCTTCCAATCCCTTGAATCGAGCAGGGTCACGCCGGCTTTGCCGATCTTTGCCCTCACCTCATTCACATCAGCCAGCCATTCCTCCCGCACGTTCGGCTGGAATACGCGCGGAGCCGCCTCTCTTCTCTTCGAGGTGAGCGGATATCCGGCCGACTTCCAGCCGGCGAATCCTCCATCCAATATATATGCCGAACCGTGGCCCAGGTATTTCAAAATCCACCATAACCGCGCACCTTCCGGGCGAAGGTCATCGTCATAGACAACGACGGGCGTACTCGCATCGATCCCGAGCTTGCCGAGCCGCCGGGCCAGCTCCTGCGTATGCGGCAAGGGATTCCGGCCGCCGTGCTCGCCTTGTGGATCCGTCAAATCCTTTTTCAAATCAACGAATACGGCACCGGGCACATGCTCGCGCTGATAAGCCTCGTAGCCGTAATTCGCATCGCCCGGGCTGAATCGGACGTCCGCAACGACAAGCTGACCCGGATTCGACTGCAGCTGTTCCAGCACCCATTCCTTGCTTACGATATTTGACATTGGCTCCTCGTCCCTTCTGATATCAAGCTGCCGTTTAAATCGTAAATTCCAAATCCGCTTCCGTCTTGACGTCATAAATCGCAGCGTAGATGTCGTTCTGAATCTTCAGTAGGCTGGCATCCTCCCGCTTGCGCGGACGCTCATGGGGAACGTCGAAAATATGGTGAATGCGTCCGGGGCGCGGGGACAGCAGGACGACCCGGTCTGCGAGAAAGACGGCTTCGGATACGTCATGGGTCACAAACACCACCGTCTTCTTCTCCTCCTGCCATATGCGGAGCAGATCCTGCTGAAGCTGAAGCCGGGTAAGATGGTCCACCGCGCCGAACGGCTCGTCCATCAGGAGGATGTTGGGACTGCTTACGAGCGCCCTTGCGATCCCTGCTCGCTGCCGCATGCCTCCCGATAAATGATGTGGATATTTCGAGCCGAACCCCTCCAAGCCGACCATGCTCAGATATTTGTCCACGAGCGTTTGCCGCTCCGCTTTTTTCATGCCGGCGAGCTCCAGCCCAAGGCCGACGTTCTGCGAAATGGTGCGCCACGGGTACAGGGATGCATCCTGGAATACGACCCCAGAGCTCCGCGTGGGCCCCTGAACCTTCTCGCCATCCAGCCAAATGTCGCCCTCCGTCGGAAGCTGCAATCCCGCCAGCAGCTCCAGCAGCGTGCTTTTTCCGCAGCCGCTCGGCCCGAGGACGCACAGGAATTCGCCGTCCCGCACCTGCAGGTTTATATTTTGAAGCGAGATCGTTGGAAGATCGCCGCCATAAACCTTCGAGACATTTTCAACCGTAAAGCCGGACATAGGAACGCCTCCTGCCATACTTTATTTTTTCGGAATAAACCTGAGGTCCAGAATGTCCTCCACCTTGTAGATCTCATCCTGGAACCCCAGCTCCTTCTGAATCTGCTGGGTATCATTCAACGCGTTGACGTCCACGTCCGGATTGTTCTCCCACAGCACCTCTTCGCGCTTCAGCGCCAGATCCAGCACCTCGGGATCGATCTCGATGTTGTTCAGATAGTAAGTCTTAAACTCGTCCGGATGACTCTTCGCATACTCCTGCGATTTGAAGTAAGCTCGCAGCAGCTTCTCGACCAATTCCGGCTTCTCTTCCAGAATACCGTCGCGCGCCGCCAGCACCCCGGTGTGGAAGGTCGGCAGGTAATCCCAGCCTGTAGCGATGATATGGCCTTTTCCCTGCTTTTCCGCAAGAGAAGCGAACGGCTCATGAATGATGGTGGCGTCGACCTGTCCGGTTTCCAGACTCGCGTAAGCCGCCTGATGCGTGCTGTTGGCAATGAAAGTCACATCGTCCGGACTCAATCCGTGCTCCTTCAGGATGACCTGCGTATATACCTCGAGGCCGCTGCCGAACACGGCGATGCCCACCTTCTTGCCCTTCAGGTCTTCCACCTTCTGGATCTCCGGCGAGGCGATCAGGTAGAACGGCCCCTTGGTCCGGAACATGGAGGAGACGATTTTGACGGGAGCGCCCTTGCCCGCAGCCACGATCGCCGTCGTCGTAGCCACGTCGACCACGTCAATGTCCTTGCTGGTCAGACCGGCTATCGGGTCCTTGGTGGTGATAAATTCGACGTCGAGTCCTTCCTCCTCAAAGAATCCCTTCTCCGCCCCGAAGGACACCGCCAGCCCGCTGACCCCGCTAAGCGGCGCATACCGGATCTTCTCCAGCTTGGCGCCTGCCGCGCTCTCTCCGTCCCCGGCGGACGGTGCCGCTTCCTTGCCGTTATCTTGACCGCTTGCGCAGCCGGCCGTCATGGCGATCAGCCATAGCGCCGCAAGTGCTATTAGGTATGGACGTATTCCTCTTCTGTTCATATGGTTCTCTCCCCCTGATAGTGATGCTTTTGCCCGATGGTCTATGATGATTTCCATTTCAAAAAAACGCTGCGTTCCAACAAATCGATTAATGAAATGATAAGTACGGATACGACGGTAACCAGCGCTACAATGGCAAAAGCCTGCGCGGTATTGTACAGCGATGTCGCCTTCACGAGAATATTGCCAAGGCCATCCTTCGACGCCAGCATCTCCCCGAACAGCGCCCCGACCAGTCCGGTAGCGGCCGAAATTCGGAGAGCGGCAAAAATGGTGGGCGCAGCCGATGGCAATATCACCTTCATGATGGTCTGATACCGCGTCGCCTCGAATACTTTGGCGACCTTCAGATGGTTGTCCGCCGTCTGTTTGATTCCGGTCATCGTGTTGACCGTGATCGTAAAGAAACAGAACAGGAACACAATCGATATTTTATGCGTGATCCCGATCCCGAGCCAGAGCGCCAGCAGCGGAACGATCGTCACCTTCGGAATCGCCATCAGCGCCGAAAGGTACGGCCGGAAGAATCGCTCCGCCCATGGGATCAGCACCATAGCCATGCCGACGGCGAGCCCGCCAATGGCCGCAATGCCATAGCCCGCAACGAACTCGGCCAATGTGACGTACAGGTGCTTCCAGATCTCCCCGTCACCGAACAGCTTGAATAGTTCGCGAAATACTTGGGAAGGCGCAGGCAGATACAAGCTGCTGACGGCCTCCGTGCGAACCAGAATCTCGCAGATCCCCAGTATGACCAGCAGCAATGCCCCCTGCCCCGCCCAGATGCCTGGGGATTTCTTGGCATTACTCGTTCCCATCCAGCTCACCCCTTCGCAATCAGGTCATAACGGTTCCATGGGCGGCTCAGTCCCAAATGCTCGCGGAAGGTGCTGCCTTCATACTCGGTGCGGAACAAGCCTCTGCGCTGAAGCTCCGGCACAACCAGCTCCAGGAACAGATCCAGACCGCCAGGCATATAGGGAGGGCAGACATTGAATCCGTCGGCCGCTTCATCCCGGAACCACTCTTCGATGATATCCGCTACCTGCTGCGCGCTGCCGACCACGAGCAGATGCCCGCGGACCGTGACGGTGAAGAAATAGAACAGGTCCCTGATCGTTATATCCTCGCGTCCGTTCGCCCCTCTGGCCAAGTCGGCCCAGTGCAGCGCGGCTTCCGAAGCGGATAGGTCAGGCAGCGGATCCTCCAGCGAATATCCCCTCAGGTCGATTCCGATCTTATCCGAAAGGGGTCCCAGATCGAAATCGGTCACCACCAGTTCGTTCAGCTCCGCATATTTGGCCCGTGCTTCTTCCTCCGTCCGGCCCACGATCGGAACCAGCCCGGGGAGGACCTTCAAATCCGTAGCTTCCCTTCCATGCTCCGGCAGGCGTCCTTTCACTTCCTGGTAAAATTTCACGGCGACTTCTTTGACGTTCGTTCCGGTGAAGACCATGTCGGAATATTGGGCCGCCAGCATTTGGCTGCGCAGGGAGGTTCCTGCCGTGATCAGCGGAAGCTGTCCCTGTATCGGTCGCAGAATGTTCAGCGGCCCGGCGACGGAGAAGTGCTCGCCGACATGGTCCAGGGCATGCACCTTGCTGCCGTCGGCGAACACGCCGCTTGCTTTGTCCCGCGGAAGGGAGTCATCCTCCCAAGTGTCCCACAGCCCGCTGACGATTTCGATGAATTCCTCGGCATAGTCGTACCGTTTGGCGTTATCCCAATGCTTCTCCCGGCTGAAATTCAGCGCAGCCCGCGTATCGGAGCCTGTCACGACATTCCATGAGGCCCGGCCCCGGCTGAGATGATCCAGCGATGCCGTGAAGCGTGCGATGTTGTAAGGCTCGGCATAGGTGGTGTTCACCGTGCCGATCAAACCGATTTTATCCGTTGCCGCTGCCAGATAGGACAGCATGGTGAACGGCTCCAGCCGCGTCATTTGGGAAGGGAATAAATGCTGCATATCCGCGCTCGTGGCCAATCGGTCCCCCAGGAAAAAGAAATCGAACTTGGCCTTTTCAAGCTTCTGGGCGACCTCCTTCAGGAACTGGGGATCGTAAGCCCCGTCCGTTTTGCCTTCGGGCAGCCTCCAGCCCGCGGGATGATAGCCCGTCCCGAATAAGAACAATCCAAGATGCAATTGACGACGTTTTGAACTCATACTCATGGTTGTGTCACCTTCCTGATCCATATTGGTTATGGTTGATCATGATCATCCCGAATAGGTACTGGCGTTATATCTGCTTTATCCATGGAATTCCTCCGTCAAGCGGTCGATCTCCTGCAGTTCTTCCTCTGTCAGCCGTTCATCCGAATGCTTCAGCGTATCCGCGATGTGTTCAGGCTTCGATGCCCCGACAATGGCTGACGTGATGCCAGGGCGGCTGAGCACCCAATTCAGGGCGAACTGCGGAAGCGTCCATCCCCGCTGCTCGGCCAGCGGCCGGATCCCTTCCACGATGGAAAGCGCATGCCGCTGGTTCAGCAGCAATCGTAACCGCTGCTCGCCTGCAGCTAGGCGCGAGTCCGTTGGGGGTGCTTCGCCCGCCCGATATTTGCCGGACAATATGCCCCGTCCGAGCGGACTGTACACGATAACCCCGACCTGCTCGGACTGGGCAAAGGGAATCAGCTCGCTTTCAATCTCTCTAGTAATAAGGCTGTATTCCGGCTGTACGCTCTCGAACCGGCGAAGGCCATGCAGCGCACTGATGCCGTGGGCCTTGGCGAGCTGCCAAGCCGCGTAGTTCGAGCAGCCGATGTACCGCACTTTCCCCTGCCGTACAAGATCCGTAAGCGCCTCAAGCGTCTCGTCCAGCGGGGTTAACTCATCAAACCGATGCACCTGATAGAGATCGATATAATCCGTTTGGAGCCGGGCAAGACTGTTCTCCAGCGCACGGTAGATATGATAGCGGCTTTGGCCCTGGTCATTGATGCCGGGTCCGATGCGATTATGCAGCTTGGTTGCCAGGAGAATGTCCTGTCTTCGCTCCTTCAGCAGCCTGCCCAGAATTTCTTCCGATTCCCCGAGCTGATTGACGTTTCCGTTATCCATGCCCGTGCCGTACACGTCAGCCGTATCGATCAGATTGATGCCGGAACCAAGCGCTTGATCCAATACGGCGGCCGAAGCCCTCTCATCGATCCAGCGCCCGAAAGACATCGTCCCGAGACTTACCTCCGACACTTGAACCCCGGTTCTGCCCAGTGTTCTATACTGCATAATGACAACCCCTCACTTTGCTAGATTCATAAAAAAACAACCGGAGACACCCCTCGGATCACAACTTGATCCAAGGATGCATCTCCGGTTGTCCGGTAGAATGTGCATCATATTAGCGTTATAAATGTCATGAAGCCCTTAGAATCGAACGTCTCGTTCATCTCCGTTGGTTTGGTAGATAAACAAATGATCCAATTCTATCATTTCCGATATGTTAAGTTGGATTATAACACCGTCTAATTTTGTCGTCAATTATTTTTCATGTTGGGTTTGCGGCCGGGTCAGCCCGAGGTGATCCCGTAACGTCCTGCCCGCATATTCCTCGCGAAACAGCCCCCGCTGCTGAAGCAGCGGGACTACGCGCTCCACAAACTGTTCGAGCCCGCTCGGGAGGAGAGGGGCCATAATGTTGAATCCATCGCATGCCATGCTGCGGAACCAATCCTCCATCATATCGGCAACTTGCCGCGCAGTGCCAACCATCGTCATATGTCCCCTCGCCACCGCGTAATGCCGGCCGAGCTCCAGAATGCTCATCCCTGACTTCGCAGCCATATCCATAATCATGATCGCCCGGCTGCTGTTTCCTTCCCGCGGCAAATCGGGCAGCGGGCCGTCTACCGGATATCCGGTCAAATCCGCATTCAGCAGCTGGGACACATACTTCACCCCTGCCTCCGGCAGAATGAGCTCGCTGAATGTCCGGTGATATGCCACAGCTTCGGCTTCGCTGTCCCCAAGGAATATCTGAAGCCCCGGCAGAACCTTTACCTCTTCCCTCTCCCGTCCATACTCCATGAGCAAGTCCTTAAACTCGCGGTAATACTTGATCGCATCCTCCTTACTCTCACAGGCCGTGAACACGACATCAGCCGTTCGAGCCGCCAGCCTTCTTCCGGCAGCCGAGGTTCCCGCTTCAATGATGACAGGCCTCCCCTGCGGAGATCTGGGCATGTTCAAGGGCCCTTCCACCCTGAAGTACTCGCCTTCATGATGCGCCCGATGAATCCGTGCCGTATCGGCAAAGACCGCCCTTTGCCGATCCAATACAAGGGCATCGTCCTCCCAGCCGTCCCATAATCCGGTCACGACTCGTAGAAATTCCTCCGCCCTTTCATACCGTTTGTCGTGTTCCATTAATTCCGCCGATCCAAAATTGCGTGCCTCCGCATCCTTCGTGGAGGTCACCACATTCCAGGCGGCCCTGCCGCCGCTGATATGGTCCAGCGTGGACAGACGCCTGGCCAATCCGTACGGCTCGTTGAAGGTTGTAGAGGCCGTTCCGGCTAATCCAATACGTTCCGTCACCCCGGCGAGGCCGCTCAGCATGGTGAGCGCTTCGGGCTGCAGAAAGCTGACATTCGTCCGTAAATCCTCGATCAACGGGATCGAGTTGTTGTCCGCAAGGAATACCATATCGAATTTCCCGCGTTCGGCTGCTTGGGCGCAGCGTTTATAGAAATCGTAGTCCATCGCCCCGACCCCTGCCGAATCGGCATGCCGCCATGCAGCGATATGATGGCCGTAATTCATCAGAAAAGCGCCCAGGATGAATTGGCGTTGATCTGAACCCATCACGTTCACTCCCCTCCGGTTTATCTCTATAGATTCTTGATCTCGATGAGGTTATCTACGTATTCACTGACATACTTGTTATCGTGAAGACGGGCTTGTACTTCCTTCTCCCATGTCACGGCTTCCCGCAAAGACGCAAGACCCGTCCCGATGCCATACCATGCCTCCACCTCATCCCGACGGATGGTGAAAGACCGGTCTTCAAACTTGAAAATCAGTGTATCCAAATTATCAATCATGGCAAAATTCGCAGTGGAATTATAGACCAGCGTCTGCTTCAGCATGTCCTCTTTCAGATCACCGATCCTGGACCTGAACCGAAGCTCGGCTGTCAATTCTTCCGGATACAGCTGAAACGTCCGCTCAATGTCACGCATGGGAAGCGATGCGTTCAAATTGATCAGGTTACCGGCATTGCCCATGTATGGGCTGGCGAAGTTCAGCGAATTCCGTATATCGTGCGTCAACGGATCATTTTGCTCCGCTTCATATTGAACCGCTTGTTCATTTGCCTTGGGCTTGATGTATCCCTCCAGGGCCGCCATGCCCCCGATGCCGATCAGCAGCAGGACAACGATCAGCCAATTCTTTCTGCTCATGGTTCATTCACCTCAAGTTGAAACGTTAGTTTATAAGCTTTCTGGACCAGCAGCGGAATGATGACCGACGTCATCGGGATAACATACCGCATGACGGTCACGTAGAACGAATAAGGCCCATCGACCGACAGTTCACGCCCAAACCATAAATCGCTGCCGTATTGAATCACGAAGGTATACATGGAGATAACCACGATAAATATCGACCACAGCCACCATGCCCACTTGCTCCACTGGTTCAATTTGCCTGCGTTGATGACGGCTGTCTGCTTTTCGTATCGTTTCAGATGCCGTGACATGGAAAGATACGCCGCACCGGTTAATGCAGCCAAACAGAGGAGGAGCGTGTTCACCCACATCCCGTTTGGCAAAAACCGGGCCGGAATGGTAGCGATCCAGGCCAGCAAGGAATAAATAAGGGTGCTCTGAAGGAGGTCATGACGGAAACGGTAGCTGTAGATTTTCTGGTTATCGTCAATCAGAGCTTCGATGTCTTCCATATTTTCGATCGCCAGACTGATCGCCGACTGATATGCTATGCCGTTCTCCATATAATCCGTGACCCGCGCCTCCAAATTGCTGAGAACCTCATTCTTCAGATCCACAACTTCCTTGGTTTTGCGTTGATTCGCGAATAGGCGATCCACAAAAATCTCCAGATCATGCCTGTTGGTCATTGCTATTTCAACTCCTTTCCGTTTCCGATCAGAACATCGATAATCTCGCGTGCCGCCTTCCATTCTTCTTGGTTGCGCAGCAATCGCTTCATTCCCTCCTGGCTGAGATTGTAATATTTACGCCTCCCGCCCTGAGTTTCTTCTCCCCAATAGGAGCGTATCAATCCCTGCTTCTCCAGCCTCCTCAGACTTGAATACAACGTAGGCTCCTTCAGTTCAAATCGATTCCCGCTTCGGATCGCGATCTCCTTAATGATCTGATAGCCGTAATTATCTCCGTCTGATAGCACGCGCAAAATAAAGGTATCGATATTGCCGCGTACCAAGTCACTGTTATGTAAGGGTTCAATCAAATACCCGAACCTCCTAACGGATGGAATGGGTATAATATAACGCACATTACTATGCATGTCAAAGTAATATTCCACGCATATATTCAGTTATAATCTTCTTTGGATTGACGGTTTGCGAGCGTCTACTATATAATTCTTGAAAGTTCTTCCTATTATAAATAGGATCCCATAGAAAGCTGTGCAAGAGATCCCAATATATCTGTATCCATCAGTACCCGCAGGAGGAAACGGTTTTGCTTCATAAATACATTCGACGACTGAAATACTATATTCTCCGGACCCTTCGCATGCAAAATAGCGATCATCGGATCGCTCTCGGCTTTGCCGTCGGCTTCTTCCCTTGCTGGTATCCCACCTTTGGCATCGATCTGCTGCTGGCTCCGCTGCTGGCTCGCATGGTAAGGGGAAACATCCCCTCCGCCTTCCTTGCAGCCTCCGCAGGCTCCGTCTTGTGGCCGATCCTGTTCTATCTAAACTACAGAATCGGCGTGTTTGTGCACCTGTTCACTACGTTTCCCGCGACCTTCGAAATCGAAGATGCGCTCACGGTTCCCGTTCCGGAGACGGATTATATCGTTGAAACGGACCATTTCGGCAGGTTGGGCGACATGGGCGTTAACTTTCTCGTCGGCGCCTTGATCAACAGCGTTCTATCTACGCTGATCCTTTACATTTTGCTGCGAATCATGCTCTCCGTCTACCGCAAACCTTTGCTCCACAAGATCAAAGAATCCATTCGTAGAGGAAAATCGAAGCCTTAGCCCGAAGCTCCCCCTGTAAAAGCGCCCGGAATCCTATTCCGGGCGCTTTTTTTTATACCGTTCAAGCTCAATAGTCTCGGTCTATTCGTGATTTCCCCTTCAGCTATGAGCCGTTTTCTCTGGAAAATTCGGTATAAGTTGCTAAAAGTACGGCATTCTAAAGAGGATGAGCCTTACTATATACCGGCAAAGGAGGGAAGTTTCAATGAAATCGAAGGTACGGCCCGCACTGCTCGATCCTGTTAAAATGCGGCTGGAACATTGCGAAGATGTCATCTACCAATCCTTGCGTCTCCATGGATCCACGTGTACCGTCATCTACATTGAAACTATCGTGGATATCAGCACCCTGCATGAATACATCGTCAAACCATTGATTAAGGAAGCCGCGAAGGTTCAGCATGATTTCCTTAATTTCATTGACCGCATGGATCGCGGAGACATGCTGTCGGTTCCGTTCGAGCGTTCTTCCTCCGCCGAGTATATTGCCGATATGATCGTTGAAGGCAGGGCCGTCGTGATTGTGGAACAATTGGCGGAGGCTTATTTGTTCGACATCGTCTTGTATCAGAAGCGGGCGGTTTCGGAATCCCAGAACGAGCTGGTCGTGAACGGACCGCAGGAAGCGTTTATCGAAGACATCGGAACAAATCTATCGCTGCTCCGGCACAAAATCAAACATACGGATCTCAAAACCGTGCGCTACCAGATCGGCGACTACTCCAAAACTGCCGTGTACATGGTGTACGTCGACGGCTTGTGCAAACCTGAAATCGTCGCTCAAGTGGACCGGCAGCTGAGCAGCATGTCCATCGACGGGACGTTCGGGATCAGCACCTTGTCCGAGCAAATGAAGGAAGGCGTAAAATCCCCCTTTCCTCAGTTTCAGTACACGGAACGCCCCGATTCCGTTGCGGCATCCCTGCTCGAAGGCAGGGTCGGCATCATGCAGGACGGAACGCCGTCGGCGCTGATCGTGCCCGTCACCCTATTTTCCCTGCTGCAGTCGTCCGAGGATTATTATCACAGCTTCTTCTCCTCCAGCTGGATTCGGATCGTCCGGTTCATGTTCGCGATTATTTCATTATTGATGCCCGCCCTGTATGTCGCTATCACAACATTTCAGCCATCCATCATACCAACCGATTTGCTGATCACTTTAGCCGCATCGCGTGAAAATATACCGTTCTCCGCCTTAGCGGAGGCGCTGATCATGGAACTGACCTTTGAAGCGCTGCGAGAAGCCGGGACTCGTATCCCGAAGCCCGTCGGGCAGACGATATCCATCATCGGCGCCATTGTCATCGGACAGGCCGCGGTGGAAGCGGGGATCGTATCGAACCCCATGGTCATCGTGGTTTCGATAACGGGCATCGCTTCTTACATCATTCCGCACTTCGAGCTGGGGCTGGCGTTCCGCTTGCTGCGATTTCCTATCCTCATACTTGGAGGGACGCTCGGTCTGATCGGCGTGTTCACGGCCGCCTTCCTGGTGTTTGGACATATGGCTTCCCTGAAGTCGTTCAATACGCCGTATCTGCAGCCCGTTGCACCCCTTGTCTTATCGGAATGGAAGGACACCTTCGTGCGGGCGCCGTCCATGCTGATGAAGAACAGGCCTAAAATCTATGCATCATCCAACAATTTAAGGAGACGAAAACGATAATGCTTCTACTCAAATGGTTGAAAATTCTGCTGCCATTATCGTTGTTGACAGGCTGCGGCTTCAACCTGACCAAGGTTGAGATCAACGAGCAAACCTTTGTTTTTGCCATGTACGTGAATAAAAGCCAGAAAGACGGAAGCGTGGAAGTTACGATCAGCGCCCCCTTGCCGAACCGGCTCACATCCGGGCGTCAAGCAGGCGGGAAGGGTGGCGGAGATCCGTATGCCATGGTAACCAAATCCTCCACCACCGTGCAGGATGCCCTCCACCTGATCCAACGGGATCTTTCACGGCGTTTCGACTTCAGCCACACCAAGGTTGTTGTCGTAGGCAAGAGCTATGCGGAAGCGGGATTAGAGGATCTGATGGATTGGCTCCAGCGGGAACCGACAACGAATATGAGCATCTATATCATGGTTGCGCCTGGAGACGCGAAAAAGGTCGCCGAGCTGACGCCGGTTTTTGAACAGATGCCTTCGGAGGTGCTCATCCGGTTTGCGGACCAGCACAACATGATCACCACGAACCTGAAGGATTGCCTCTTTGCCGATTCGGGCAATCAAGGATATGCCCTGACCTATTTGGCGGCAGGCATGAAGCCTATGGTCGCTGACCAGGAAAAGCTGGAGCCGTGGACGGGAATTCAAGGCACGGCGCTGTTTCATCAACATAAGCTGGTGGCCACCCTTCCTATGGAAGAGTCGCTTGCCGTCAGTTGGGGAGTGAATGAATTAAAAGCCCCCCTGTATACCGTTTCATGGGATGAAAAAGGAAAAGCCAGCGCTTTCCTGATTTCAACACGCTCCAGCAAATCCGTACGCATGGTTTCGGGCCATCCGGTATTCACCGTCAAGCTGAGCGGGACAGGGGATATTGTTTACAAAAACATTCATAAGCAATTGGATACCCTTCAGGCGAAAGAGCTTATTGAGCGTGAGCTCAACGAGCTCATTGCAGGTCATCTCCGAAAGGCGCTCCGCACCTCGCAGCGAGTCGGCGCAGACGTCCTGCAGCTCGGGATGCTGGTGGACTGGAACTACCCCGATCATTGGCAGAAGGTTCGCCCCAACTGGTCTGATTATTACAAAAACGAAGTGGAGATACAGGTGGTCACCGACATTCAGATTCGAAACTTCGGGGCCGTACTCAAAACGAATCCGAAATAAGGAGGCGTGTCATGCTGGCTCTTCTGTTCCTCGTCTACGCCTTGACGGAATGGTACTTCGCGAAGAAAAAAGTAAGGTCACGCCGTGAAAAATGGACGATGCTCATTCTGATCCTTGCCTTTTCCGTCTGGAATATAATCGCCTTGTATTCTTACGAGTGGCTGACCCCCAACCATCTGATCATGCTGCTGTTCGGCTGGCTGGATGAGCTGTAACATCTATAAAACGAAAGGGGTACGAACCCGACATGCGCAATACGCCCTGGCAGCTGTTTCGTTTCGGATTTGTCTATCTTAACGCCATACCTACGGGATTTCTAGTCACTCCTCTCTTGTGGAACTCGGCATATTTGGGATGGGCCTCGATTCTGGGCGGTTATGCGATGAGTTTGGTCTTCTTGTGGTTTATGCTGAAGGTCGGGCTGTGGGATCCTCGGAAACCCTGGATCGATTTTGGCAGTGCCCTGGTCAGCAAGTGGATTCACTTCCCTGTCGTCGCTTTGGTATTCTTCTGGTCTATCAATTACATAGGGATGGATATCGAAGGTTTCACGTTATTCTTCGATACCAATTACATGCGGGAATCTCCCCAGTGGTTCATCCTCCTGATTGTGGGCCTGGTCGTTATGGTTACGGCCAGGTGGGGCATGGAGACGATGATTTATATTTCCGACGGGCTGTTTCTTGTCATCGTTGTTGCCATTGTTGCCATGAATATGTTTTTCTTCAAGGAAGCGCATTGGGATATGATGATCGCGATGGTCAGGCATCACAATTATGAGTCGGCGATCAAGGACAGTTTGTTCTGTCTTTCATTCTTCGCGGAATGGATCGTGTTCCTCTTTCTCGCTCCTTATATCCAATTCAACAAAAAATCCTTTCGCAACCTTGCTGCGGCAGGACTGTTGGTCACCATAGGCGTAATGCTCCAATGGGCATCGGCATTGCTGAATTTCGGCCCCTATCTAGGGCGCGAGATGCAGTATCCGCTCGTCGAATTAATGCGTGCAGCCAGCGGGTTCCTCGGCAATTCCGATCCGCTGATCATTGGGTTATGGAGCAGCTCGATGTTCTTCCACAGTGCCTTCCTCATCCACGTGAGCGTAAGGTGTATGGCGAAACTCCTTAACCTGAAACAAATGGATGGTCCCCTGATCGCGATCATTGGGGGAACCGCTATCGTAATTGCGTACCAGTATTCGCAAAATCCGATCCTTTTTCAGCAAGACTTCAATTCCTTCGGGATGGCGGTATTTTTCATTCTCATGGAGTTAATCCCGATTTTCTATTGGATTGCCTCCCTGTTCCATAAACGTAAGCGTAAACCAAAATCAAGACCAAAGCCTGACCAAAAAACCGCTTGAGAGTCTAGAACTTGTAATGCCCCTTCCATCCTGTTCTACGTTCGAATTTCAACATGAAAAAGAGCGGCCGTCAGCCGCTCCCATCTTATGGGTTAAGGGGAAATTTTCCCGGAAAGTATGATAACCCTCCGATGTTTATGCTTTCTGACCTCGTCAAAAAATCAACATTTTATGTAAGCGCTTCCTACAAAAAGGTTCTTTTATTGTAAGCAATTGGCATATTATATAGTACAGTAGACCAGCTAAGCAAGGGTGGCAGCAGGAGGTGATAGGCATGGGCGTGAATGAAGCTTTGGCTTTAATGATTTCGTTCGCCACTCTGGTCGTTTCGATCCTTGCCTTCCATAATAAGAAATAGACCCGTCCTGGAACAGATGAATCTATTTCTTACGTCTGGTTGCAAGCAAAAATCCACCTTGCGGGCGAAGATCTGCTGTACGAGGAGTCGGCGGCAACCGGCTCCTTTTGTGATACACAAAAATATCCTATTCCGGTTTTTGCGGATTTATGACTCGGCGACACCCATTACGTTTTCAGAATCGCCTGTACATCGGCTAAAATTTTCTCCATCCGTTTGGAGCTCTCCTCATACATTTTCTTAGCTTTCTTGCTTTTCGTGCTGAGACTGAACAATTCCAAATCCGCCTGGCATTTCTTTAAATTTGCATACAAGAGCTTCCGTTCCTCATTTTGGGGCACCTGGATCTGATCGTTATACAAATCGACGGTTAATTGTCCATAGGTATCGACTTGAGCAAGGAATACGTCCTTGATCCTGGCGCCCTGCTTGTCCAGCTCTTCCACCAGCCATCCATGATTGAAGCCCGAGACGCGCAGCGGTTCATCCATGACCTCCCCATCCATGATCACAACCTGCCCAGGTTTTTCCGGCGCTACCTGTATACCTAGATCCTTGGGAGTCAAAGGCAAACTTTCGCGCTTCTGCAGGACATTGATCTCACCGCTGGATTCCATGATGGCAAATTCCACGTCGGCGACCTGAAACACGTCTTTTTTGCGGAGCTGCTGCATCAGCTCGTCGGTCGACAGCCTTTCCTTCTTTAAATTATCTTCTAATATCTTGCCGCCTTGAATGAGCACGGTTGATTTAAAGTCGATAAAATCCCTTGCCTTTTTGCTCTTGATTTGCAGGAATTCGATGAGAAGCGAGCAGGCAACCCAGACGCCCAGAGCCACGAGCCCTAAATACCAGTTTGCTTCCAGATCCAACGATATATAGGCAGCTATGCTACCGATCGTGATCCCTGTTAAATATTCAAAAAAAGATAGCTGCGTCACCTGACGCTTGCCAAGCAGTTTCGTCATCAGGAACAGCACGACCACGGCACATACGGTTCTAAGTACGATTTCCAACCATTGAGGCACAACAACGACCTTCCTTTCGATGTAATGACATAGCAATCACTATATAGATTATTGTCAAATATCCTATTTGAAATCACACCATTATTTTCCTTGCCATGCTTCATGCATGTTCTTCTCCAAAATGCGTACATTATTACGCATGAAAGGAGTGATAAAAACCAATGACCGTAGCTTCCGATGTGAAAACATGCCTCTCATCCTTAAAAAGCGCTCAGGCTAGCCTTGAGCAATTTGCGCTGTCTACGCAAGATCAAAATGCCAAGGACCTGTTCACTACCGCGGCACAACAAACGCAGCAAGTCGTAGACCAAGTAGCCCAGCGGGTTCAGCAGCTTGAACAGGAAGAGCCTCAGTATAAAGGTTTCTAAGCATTGTTTTTTTGCTTTCTCCTATGCTGAAAGCCCATGCATACCTCCTATCTTTCTCGGATAGGAGGTTATTTATATTGTGTTATTTTTTATTGAGTTATCATCACCATCAGGGTAAAGTGTTAATAACGGAGACTGAATATAAGGGGGTAAATTCTATGAATAATGGTATGCGTCCTATCGATGTCATCACGTTCGGCGAATCGATGGGATTATTATATCCCGAAGGCACACGAGGCATTGGCCAGGGAGGAACCATGGCCCAGTCCTTCGGCGGCGCCGAAAGCAACCTCGCCATCGGGCTTTCCAGGCTTGGCTGCAGCAGCGGATGGTTCGGCCAGCTGGGCAACGATCCGATCGGAACCGGCATTTTGAAAACGCTTCGAGGTGAAGGGGTCGATGTTTCCAGCGCCAGACAAACGGATGCGGCACCGACCGGTCTTATGCTGAGACAGAACGTTCGCGGTCAATCCTCCGTCTATTACTACCGCAAGGGCTCTGCCGCCAGCCAAATGACGCCGGACCATGTAGACTCCGAATACATAGCCAAGGCCCGCATCCTTCATTTCACGGGCATCACCGCCGCCTTAAGCAGCAGCTGCCTGGAGACGATACGGCATGTCATTTCCGTATGCAAAACGCATGGCGTCCAGATCAGCTTTGATCCGAACCTCAGGCTGAAGCTGTGGAACATTGAGGAGGCTCGCCCCGTATTGCTGGAGCTTGCCGAAAGCTGTGATTATTTCCTTCCTGGCTATGATGAATGCAAGCTGTTGTTCGAAACGGAGGACGAGCAGGTGATCCTGGACCGTCTGCGTCAGCTGCCCGGCATGTCCGTGATCAAGAGTTTCGACGGAAACAACGTTATTGTTCGGGAAACCGGGACCTACTCCCTTCCTTTTGAGCGTGTGGATAACGTAGTGGATACCGTTGGCGCGGGAGACGGCTTCTGCGCAGGCTTCCTGGCAGGCATCGCCAAAGGCTGGACACCGGAGGAGGCCGTGTCCCTAGGCGGATTAACCGGATCCCTGGTCATCCAAGCCCCAGGTGACTGGGAAGCGCTTCCGACCTGGGAGGAAGTTCAGCAGCGGCGAGGAAATGCCGCCCATATCGAACGTTGACCCGCTATGATTGGATATCAAGCCATCATCTAATAGAATGCATAGATTAAGAAGGAGTGTATAACATGAAAAAATTGAAACTGATCGAACAGATCCATCAGGCTGGCGTTGTCGCGGTCCTGCGCGGCGATTCTCCCGATGAGGTTGTAGAGATTGCCAAACGCGCGATTGAAGGCGGCATCAAGGTCATCGAGGTGACCATGACCGTACCGTTCGCTACGGAAGCCATTACGACGTTATCCAAAATGTACTCTTCCAAAGACCCGCAAGCGGACAACTATGCCATCATCGGAGCCGGAACGGTTCTGGATGCAGAAACAGCCAGAATCACGATCCTGGCCGGTGCCGAGTTCGTGGTCTCCCCAGGGTTCGACCGCGATACGATTATGCTCTGCAACCGATATCGCATTCCGGTCATGCCGGGCGCCGTAACCGTTCATGATATCGTTGCCTCGCTTGAGCTTGGCGTCGATGTCGTTAAGCTCTTCCCGGGTAATCTGTACTCTCCGTCCGTCATACCGTCTCTGAAGGGCCCGCTGCCGCAGGCCAATATCATGCCGACCGGAGGCGTGAATCTGGACAATCTGCATGAATGGATCAAGGCCGGGGCATTCGCGGTCGGAATCGGGTCCGATCTGACCAAAGACGCGCTTAAGAGCGGAGACTTCAATTTGATTACGGAGAAGGCCCGTGCTTATATCCACGCCTTTCAGGAAGCTCAAACCTCCCATAAATAATCTTTATGCACATGCCGTAGTAATTCATAGATGGCGTTCGCTGCATGTTTCATCTTCATAAATAACAGACAAGCCTATCAAGTCGATCTTGATAGGCTTGTCTGTTATTTAATCCTTCTCTTTCGAAAACCATCGTTTCTGTGTAATCATGCCCGTTGTAAAACCGCCTGCAACAATCGTCAGAATGGAGTACACGAAAGTGCTTCCCGAGAGCAGAACGCCGCCGAATCCGATGATGACGGCATCCATCAGCAAAATAATGACGCCTACATTCAATGGCACATACCTTGCCAGAAAATGAGCCAACAGATCCGTTCCGCCCGTGCTTGCATCATTCCTCAGCATCAATCCTAGCCCGGCTCCGATCAACGCACCGCCTATGGGCGCGCTGATTATCACATGGGGAGCAAAAAAACGCAAAAAATCCGTTTGCAACGGGGAGAGCAAATCGATGACAAACGAAGATATCAGCATGCCTGACAGACTGTTGTAAAAGATTTCGCGATTTAACATCCAGGCGGCGATAAACATGGGGATGCTGCACAAAATGATTACGAATCCGATATGTAGGTCAAACACGTAGTTGGCGATCAGAGCAATCCCGATAACTCCGCCATCCAGAACTTTATGCGGGACAAGAAAAAAATTTGTCCCCATCGCGATCAGAAAGCTTCCGATCACGATAATGACATGTTTTCGAAATGACAGCATATCCCACATCTCCATTTATAAAGGCATGTCTTATTCATATGCTTGTCATTTCGAAAAATTGCGAACTCGTTGTCCCGCATTTGAAAAAAAATTCCATCGGAATGTCTATCGCTTATTCGGCTTTTACATAAAGCAAACGCTCGGTGCGCGCCATCACTTTGGTTTTCATATACGGATGATTCTCATAGCAATAATCCACGAAGTACCCCGGCTTCTCTCCATTCCATGGAAAAATATCGTAATGCATCGGAATGGTCAAATCGAATGCCGACGCTGCGGCAAGTTCTGCGGCTTCCCGGAAGCCCATGTTCCCGACGATGCCGTCCTTCCGGCGGAAGGCATCTCCCCCATTGATCGGCACCATCCCGATATCGATGGAGTGCGCCTGCAGCCTTTCCACCAATCCGGGATAGACTACGGTATCTCCCGCATGGTAGATCAACACGCCCTGGATGTCCACCAGGTAACCGACGAATCGGTGTCCAAACTCTTCATGCTCATCCAAGGTCTCGTGGGCAGCCGGAATCGCCATCAGACGAAAGCCGTCAAACTGCTGCCATTCATCGCATACGGCCGCAAACAGCCGCTCCGGCGCCACGCCGGCACCGCGCATCGCTTCATGGCAGCATGCCGGCGCTACAAACGCTGTTTCCGGATTCTGTTTGGCGATGACCGCAATCGTTCCGAGATCCATATGATCATCGTGCTCATGGGTGATCAGGACCATGTTTGCATTCGTAATATGCTCTGGCTGCAGCGGAGCCGGAAACGCTCGCTGAAATCCCGCTTTGCGCTCCAGGTCGGCTGACATATAAGGGTCGATATAGATAACGACCTCTCCGCCCTTCAGGACAACGCTCTCCTGACCCAAAAACCATACGGCTGCCATCCCATCGGTTGTAGACGTCCGGTTGATTTCATCGATCAGCTGCTCAGACCCCCGGCTGCTGTTGTTCTGTTCTCTCATCTCTGTCCTCTCTCCTTCCTGTTTCTAACATGACTAGATTATACCATGACGTACCCAGTAGAAATCCGGATGTTCATAGATTCTGTTCCCCAAGAAAATCGCGGATCCCCCGTTTATTCCCGCTCGGTACACCATTCCTAAGCGTTCTTATTCAGAAAATCAGGACCTGCCGTCAAAAGAAAAAACGGGTTCAGGGTAAGCTGAATGGCTTACCCTGAACCCGTGTAATTGAGTCTATTTTCGTTCAAGCGGCTTCTTCCAAACTCCAAGCAGCACACCCGAGATCACCGAACCAATGAGAACCGAGAGCAGGAATAGGAGCGCATGATTGGCAAGAGCAGCGACAAAGATTCCCCCGTGCGGGGCCGGAACGTTGATGCTCCACAGCTGCGTCAGCCCGCCTGCCACCGCGGAACCAAGAATACAGGATGTCAGTACGCGCAGCGGGTCGGCCGCGGCGAACGGGATCGCCCCCTCCGTTATGAAGGAAAGGCCCATCACATAGTTGGTCACGCCTGATTTGCGTTCCTGCTCCGTGAACTTATGCTTGAAGAACGTCGTGGCCAGAGCAATGGCCAGCGGAGGCACCATCCCGCCGGCCATGACCGCAGCCATCATGGCTCCGTTCGTGTTGCCGCTGGATGTGAATACGCCGATCGCAAATGCATAAGCCGCTTTATTGAAGGGACCGCCCATATCAATCGACATCATCCCGCCCAGAATCAGACCGAGAATCACCGCGTTGCCGGTACCCAAATTGTTAAGAATATCAATCAGGCCGAGATTGATCCAGCTGAAGAACGGATCGAACAAGTAGAACATGATCGTTCCGGTAATAAGCAGGCCGACGACCGGGTACAACAGAATCGGCTTTAAGCCGTCAAGCGCTCGGGGCAGCCCCGCAAACGCTTTGCGCAGCAGGATAACCACGTAACCGGCCAAGAAACCTGCCGCAAGACCGCCAAGGAATCCCGAATTGGAATTGAGGGCCATCAGGCCTCCGACCATGCCGGGCATCAATGCCGGACGATCGCCTATGCTGAGCGCTATGAAGCCCGCCAGAACCGGAATCAGGAAGTGGAAGGCACCCTCTCCTCCGCCGATCGTTTGCAGCAGCTGGAAGAGCGGATGATCCTCGCCGGCAAGCTGCTCGATCAGGAAGGAGATGGCGAGAAGAATGCCGCCGCCCACGACAAACGGCAGCATGTGCGAAATACCATTCATCAGGTCCTTATACACTTTTGTGCCTATGCTGCCCTTCTCCGCGTCCTTCGCCTTCGGCTCACCGCCGCCTTCGCTGCGGTAGATCGGCGCATCGCCGCCCATCGCTTTGCGGATCAGCTCCTCCGATTTGCGGATGCCGTCGCTGACAGGACGCTGGAGAACGGGTTTTCCGTTAAAGCGGGCCATCTCCACGTTTTTGTCGGCGGCAATGATGACGCCTGAGGCCCTGCGGATTTCCTCTTCCGTCAATACGTTCTGCGCGCCCTCCGAGCCGTTCGTTTCCACCCGGATTTCGACGCCCATCTCCTGGGCTTTCTTCTTAAGGGCGTCTTCGGCCATAAACGTATGGGCAATGCCGGTCGGGCAAGCCGTTACGGCAACCACGAACGGAGTCGAGTCCCCGGCGGAAACATCCCGTTGGTCAGCTTGGGCTGCAATGCCGGATTCCCGATGCTTGTTCTCCGCTTCTTTTTGTGCGGCTTCCCTTTTTTTGGCCGCTTCCCTCTCAGCCTTGGCGGCTTCTTCAACCGTCTGCTTGGAGTCGAATAAAGCCGTTACCTCCGCCGGCGTCTCCGCCTTCATCAACTGCGCGATGAATTCCGCATCGATCAACAGCCTCGATAACGCTGCAAGGGTACGCAGATGCGTATTCCCCGCTCCTTCGGGAGCGGCGATCATGAAAAATACATGCGCCGCCTCACCGTCCAGCGCTTCGAAATCCACGCCCCCGCTGCTCTTGGCAAACACGACGGTCGGCTCGTTAACCGCTTTCGTCTTGGCGTGGGGCATCGCAATGCCGCCGCCGATCCCCGTACTGGATTCGGCTTCACGCTTCAGGATCATCTCTTTAAACAAAACCGGATCGTTGATCCGCCCGCTGGCGGCCAGACTCCCGATCAGTTCATCGATGGCAGCCTCCTTCGTGGCCGCCTTCAGATCCATGATCATCGTTGCTTGTATCATTAAATCCGTAATTCTCATGCTGATTCACACTCCCTTGAAATCTTCGCGGTGATAACCGCGCCATAACCGCCCATTACCGGTTATTTGATGTGAAGCGGCTCACCACTCCGTGATCCTAACCAGAGGAAGCAGCTCATCAATCGCTTCCCTTGCCGCCAAGTCGTCCGAGAACGCCGTAGCGCTTCCAGAGGCGACCCCCGTCCGGAATGCCTCGATCGGACCCTGGCCCTTCGCAAGCGTGCCGACGAATCCGGCAATCATCGAATCGCCGGCACCGACCGAATTACGGACGGTACCCGGCGGAACATGGGCGTGATAGACCCGATCGGCCGTGATGAACAGCGCCCCTTCTCCGGCCATGGAAATCAGGACATGCTGCGCGCCCTTCTCAAGCAGTTTTTGTCCGTACTCCACAAGCTGCTCCCTCGAGTCAATGACAACGCCGAACAACTCGGCCAACTCGTGGTGGTTCGGTTTCACAAGGAGCGGCTTATAGGCCAATGCCCTCATTAGAGCCTCGCCGGTGGTATCCATGACGAATTCGGCGCCGCCCTTTCGGCAGGCTTCGATCAGACGGCCATAAAAGTCCGAGCCCAGGGAAGGCGGCACGCTGCCTGACAGCACAACGATATCGCCGGCTTCAAGCTGTGACAGCTTATGGAGCAGCTCTTTCGTTTCGTCTTCCCGGATATCGGGTCCCAAGCCGTTGATCTCGGTCTCTCCGCCATGCTTCAGCTTAACGTTGATGCGGGTATCGTCCGCGATGTTCACGAAATCCGTGCGGATTCCTTCCTTACCGAGCATCTCGTCGATATAACGGCCGGTGAAACCGCCAAGAAAACCGATAGCCGTATTATCGGCTCCCAGCTGGTTCAGCACACGCGATACGTTAATTCCTTTCCCGCCAGGAAACTTCATGTCCCGGGTCATTCTGTTCAATCCGCCAAGCTCGATATGTTCAACTTCCACGATGTAATCAATGGAAGGATTCAGTGTAACCGTATATATCATCATGATCCCTCAATTATTTTGGTTTTCTGTGAAATGACCTTCCTCCATGATTCCGGCAAGGACTCCGTAATCAGCGTTGCTTCGCTCAGGTCCAGCAATTTGGCGAAGGAAACCTCTCCGATTTTGCTGGAATCCGCAAGGACGTAACTGGAAGCGGACAGCTGGTGGGCCCGCCGCTTGATCAAGGCTTCTTCCGGATCGGGGGTGGTGTAGCCCATCTCCGCATCCACGCCGTTCGTGCCCAGAAAGCACCGGTCAAAACGGAAATTGTCCATATTTTGCAGCGCGATGCTTCCGATGACGGCTTTGGTATGAATCTTCATCATGCCGCCCAGCAGATAGCTTTTGATCCGCTTGCTGACCAACGCTTCGATATGGGATAAACCGTTCGTGACAACCGTGACGTCTTTGGCGTCGATGAACGGAATCATGGCTAGCGTGGTCGTACCCGCATCCAGGTAAATGCTCTCTCCATCCTCAACCTGTGCAGCAGCCAGCCGGGCAACCGCATTTTTCTGTTGAATGTTTTTGAACGTTTTTTCCTCAATTCCAGGTTCTTGTATCTTTGGGCTCGGCAGAGCGGCTCCGCCATGAATACGCTTTAGCAATTGGCGTTCTTCAAGGTCGATCAAATCTCGCCTTACCGTCGATTCCGAAGCTTCAAGGAGTTCTACCAATTCCTGCAGCTTCACGACACCTCGCTGTTGTAAGCGCTCTAATATGATTCGGTATCTTTCTTCCGTCAGCATAATGAATCCCCCTCTACAGCATATAGTATCATATTCGCCTCAAAAAACAATCTAAAACTTTCAAAAACATTCACAATCATTCAGGAAATCGATGAATGATTTACCATCCTGGCAAGCTGCCAAGTCGGACGGTTTCCTCTTATGGATGACAGTTTGCCCCATAGCAAGCCGAGAAGCGTCGAAACATCTCATAAACGTTTGTAACCTGCTGCCTCTACGCTATATACTGGTAACTAGGAAACTCTCACAGTATAGAAGAGGTGACATGAATGGACCAACTGAAAGAAGCCTATGAGCGGCTCGGTCTGCCGGAGGATGCAACCAAGGAACAGCTTGACGACCGGTATACGCTGCTCATGCGCCAAACCCGTTCGCATCAAAGGCGGGAGCCGGACCGGGTGGAGGAGATCGAAGCCGAGTTTGCCGAAATCACCAGAGCCTATAAATTCATCCTTGAAGAAGAGAACCGTAAAGCTTTGGAAGAGATGAATCAGAAACGGTACGGTAAATACAAGAGGTTTGCCGGGACGGCGGAGAAAACCGACCATTTCTTCCGTTATTATAAATTCCACGTACTCGGCGGCATTGCCCTGGTGGGCGTACTCATTTATATCGTGATCAGCATTTTCAACCATCAGGCAGAGAAGGAACGGCTGGCCAGCCTGCCCCCGGTTGACCTGGAAGTCATGTTCCTCGGTTCTTATATGAGCCAGGATGGCGGACAGGACCTTAAACCGATCGAAGACGCGATTTTGGCCCAATTTCCCGATTGGAAACGCGTAACCGTTAACATTAACTACGTGCCTCCCCTGGATTCCAACAATCCGCAGGATGCCGCCATGCTGCAAAAGGCACTGCTGGTGCTGTCCACCGAACGTCCTGATCTGTATATCATGGATCAAACCGCCTTTGATTGGATTGGCAATCAAGGCATGGTACGCCCGCTCGAAGGGGAAGTCGAAGGCGAACTGAAGGAACTGCTTACGCCGGAGATGCTGGTGAAGGGTACAAATGAGGAAGACGGCGCGGAGCATGTGTATGCCGTGGATATTATGGGCAGCCCGCTTGGCGAAGAACTGCCCGTCCTGAAGAAAGAAATGTTTGCGGGGATTCGCGAAGGCACGGAACGCGATGCGAATGCACTGCGCTTCATTAAGCAGTACTTGGAGACGTCCAAGTAACGTCGGCCCCCTCTAATATCGAAACAGCCCCTGCTGCTTGGCCTTATGGCCAAACGACAGGGGCTGTTTGAATGAGCGTTATCGATTAACAATCGAGCTCAAGGATGTAAAAGCATGTGTAGCAAATCCTTCGGAAGGTTCGCGGTGAGGGTTATTTACGCGGAATATATAACCCTGGCCGTCAAACTCATCCACAATGTACATCTTGGTCAGGCCCTCGCCTTCGCCTATCATATACACGGATGCATCCTCTATGACTTTGTGCCTTTCACTGCCCTCAGCTTCATGGACTTTGCCAACCTCCGCAAGCTCCTTCTCCCCCTCAAGCTTGAGTATGTCCGCGTTGTAATCCGAAGGCAGCTTCGTAATCTCGACGTAATAATCCGGGTCCACATTCATGGTCAGCCTGTTGGTTTTTGCATCAAAGGAAAAAATATCGAATATATACAGCGCATAGCCGTCACCCTCGGCCAGTTTGGCTGCTTTGGTTTCTTTCATGCCCTCCAGCTCCAGCTCGAAATCCTTGGTTTCCGGAAGCTGCGCGTTCTCGGAACCCGAGCCGCCGCCTTCATCGTCCACCGTCAATTCGATGAGGATCAGCTGCTTCAAATCTTCCTCGCCTTCAACCGGCTGTTCCCTGTACTCATAGGAGACGGACTCTTCTCCCTGAAGTTTGGATATGACCTGATCCATCCCCTCGCCCAGCCGGAATGCGGTCGGACCGTCGGCCGTCTCGATTTCGATCGAATTGTTATCGATTTGACCTACGTAAGTACCGGTTCCTTGCTTTATCTCGTACTTGGGCTCTTCTGCAGGTTCAGCCGGTTCCTTCACGTCATCCTCGACTGGATTCGGATCCGCCGGCGGCTGAGAAGTCGGGCCTTCGCCGCTGCATGCCGTCATTGCCATGATCAGCATAGCTGCGGCAGCTGCTGTGATTATTTTGCTCCAATGCTTTCGCTTTGCCATATAACCACCTCCATTATGATTAACGGGAATCCTGGGGTTAATGTTGCACAATTCCCGCTTTTTGGGCGATTCCTTCACATTCGTGTTCAAAACGACAAGAGCATTTCCTTTTCTGATCAAACAAGGTATTCTAGTAGTAATACAGACTCAAATAGTTGATAAAGGGAGATGTTCATGCCTGGTAAAATTAAAATTTTTGCTGACAGCACCTGCGACTTACCACCTTCGTGGATAGACGAATATAATATCGGCATCGTTCCGCTCTACGTCGTATTCGGAGAACAATCCTTACGGGATGGAGTCGACATTACACCGGAACAGTTGTATGCCAAAGTCGATCAGATCGGCAGCCTGCCCAAAACAGCGGCACCTTCTCCGTCCGACTTCATTGCGGCCTTCTCGCCTTCGATTGAACAGGGTGAGGATATCCTGTTCCTCAGCATTTCGTCAGAGCTTTCTTCCACCTACCAAAATGCGTTGATAGCTGCAGGCGAGCTGCCCGAAGGGCGGGTTACCGTGTTTGATTCGCGCAATCTTTCCTCCGGCATCGGACTGCTTGTGATGAAGGCTGTTCACGCGGCCAATGAAGGCTCGTCCATACCGCAAATTGTGGAGCTATTAAGCCGTACCGTAAACGAAGTGGAGTGCGAATTCGTTGTCGATACGCTGGATTATTTGTATAAAGGCGGACGCTGCTCCGGCATGCAAAACATCATCGGCAGCCTGCTCAAAATCCGTCCGGTGATCAAAGTCGTGGACGGCGGCATGATCCCGGCTTACAAGGTACGCGGCAAAAAAGAAAAGGCGCTGGATCAAATGATTCAGAATGCACTGGCTCAAGTGGATAAGATGGACAATGATCTGATAGTTGTTGTACATACCATGGCCGAGGAGGAAGCCCGATTCCTGCAGAAGGAACTGCAGGAAAAGACAGGCGCACGACAGGTCAGCATTTCTACGGCGGGCTGCGTCATTTGCAGCCACTGCGGCCCTCAAACCGTCGGACTGATGTATACCAAGAAGCCATCATAATTTGTTTATATCCGAAGACAGTTCTGCTTTGTGGTTCTCTGCTGCAGGACTGTCTTTTCTGTCCTTCGTCTAAGCAGAACGTTTAGGAACTTATTAAACGAGCCGCCAATAGGCTAAACATGTCCATCCTAGACTAAAGTCTAGGTAAAACATTCCCCGAAGGACCGAGGACACCCCCATCCCTTGCATGGTATTCTTGGAATAATCAATCTATATAAGGAAAGGAACGAAGTTTGTATGACGAAACGTACAATCTTGGCACCTCTGCTCATCCTGCTCGGCGCATACTTGCTCTTGAACCAAGGCGGTACCGTAGGCGCCGGTTCTATCTTTGCCACGTTCTGGCCTACCCTGTTCGTGATCCCGTTAGGCCTGTTTTTTCATTGGATGTACTTCTCGCTGGTCGGACGTCAGGGAATCGGGCTATTGATACCGGGCGGCATTCTGCTCACAGCCGGTATTGTCAGCCAAATCGCTTCCTTGTTCGACTCTTGGGGGTCGATGTGGCCCGGCTTTATTCTTGCCGTTGCGGCCGGATTGTTCGAGTTCTACTGGTTCGGTTCGCGTAACAAGTGGCTGCTCATCCCGATTAACATTCTGACCGTCCTGTCGCTGCTGTTCTTCGTGGTATTCTCGATCGGTCCCGTACTCAATTACCTCTCGGTCGTTCAGCCTGTCATCGCGGTGCTGCTTGTGCTTGGAGGAGCTTGGCTGATGCTCGGGCGTAAGAGGCACGGGTGAGCGCACGATTTGCCAAACCGTTAACCACGCATAAAGGCACTCCGAAGGTCGACTAACCTTGGAGTGCCTTTTATTTAGCGGATGCCGCCCATATCCATCAAGAAGATGCAGCGGCGGCTAAGGTTTCATTGCTTTGGAACAGATGATGGACGCTCCGGATATAACGGACGGTTCTCGTGCCGGAGTACATCATGACCGAATGCGTTTCGGCCCGCTGACCCGGCATATATTTAACCCCGCGCAGGAAATCTCCAGCCGTCACGCCGGTGGCTACGAACAGCACGCCTTCCCGTCCTACCATATCCTCCATCGTCAACAGCTGCTCGGGATGCTTCAATCCCATGCCCTGGCATCGGACGAAATCCTCCGGCGTCTCCGGTATGAGCCGTCCCTGGATTTCTCCGCCCAGGCATTTCAAGGCGGCTGCGGCCAGAACGCCTTCCGGAGCTCCTCCGGAACCCACGTAGAGATCGACCTCGCTGTCCGTGCAGGTCTCGATCGCTCCCATGACATCGCCGTGGCTCAGCAGCTTGATCCTTACCCCGGATTCTCGCAGAGCCCTGATCATCGTGCTGTGACGCTCGCGGTCGAGAATGGACACGGTCATCTCCGACAGCGGCTTGGATAAGATCTCCGATGCTTTTCGAAGGGTAACCTCAATCGGGTCATTCAAACTCAGCTTGCCCGCAAGCTCGGGGCCGACCGCAAGCTTATGCATATAAATATCGGGCGCGTGCAGCAGGGTTCCTCGTGGAGCCGCGGCAATCACGGACAACGCATTGTTCAGCCCGTTCGCCACCGTTTCCGTTCCTTCGAGCGGATCCACCGCCACGTCCATCTTCGGACCTTTGCGGTTCCCTACGCGCTCTCCGATATACAGCATCGGCGCTTCATCCATCTCGCCTTCCCCTATGACCACGACCCCATCCATCGCTGCGGAATCAAAATGCTTGCGCATCGCTACCGTTGCGGCTTCATCAGCACTGTTCTTGTCACCTCTTCCTGTCCAGCGGGCGGATTGCAGCGCTGCTTCCTCCGTCACTCTTACAAGCTCCAATGCTAATGAACTCTCCATGATTGAATCCCTCCTTCTGCTATTTTCCTAACCGATGCTGCTTATTTCAGATAATTCATGATCAGTCCTGCGGATTCCTCAATTGCCTTATCCGTGACGTCGATGACGGGACATCCGAGCTCCTCGTACAGCGACAAGGCGTAATCCAGCTCCTCCTGGATCCGCTCCAGCGCTGCATACTGCACCTGATGCGGCAGTCCCATGACCTTTAAGCGCTCGCTGCGGATTTTGAGAAGATGCTCCGGCTCGATCGTAAGCCCGATGATCGTGCCGTTCGTGACCTCTCTGAGCTGCGAGGGCGGCGACATCTCCGGCACGATCGGAAAATTGACCGTTTTATAGCCTTTATGTGCGAGAAACATCGACAGCGGCGTCTTTGAGATCCTGGATACGCCCAGCAGGATGATGTCCGCCTTCAAAATGGCGCTGACATCCTTGCCATCGTCATACTGGACGGCGAATTCCATTGCGTCCACCCGCCGGAAATAGCTGTCGTCCAAGCGGTGCAGCAGGCCCGGCAGCCGCTTGGGATAGTCGTTGAACGTGTCGGCAAAGGCCTGCATCATCGGCCCCATGATATCCACGGTGCGAATGTTGAGCCGGACGGCTTCTTCCCGCATGACCTCGCGAAGCTCCGGCTGAACGAGCGTATAAGCCACAAATCCTCCGCGCCTTGCCACCTCCTCCATCAATTCGGTTAATTCTTCCTCGTCGCGAACGTTCATATAACGTTTAACCTCTGTATTCGGAAGCTCGAATTGGCGCAGGGTAGCTTGAACAACCGCTTCAGCCGTCTCCCCGATGGAGTCCGAACAGATTGCTATGAAATGAGTTAATGCCTGATTCATCCGATTCCTCCCATTATTCCTCGGCTACCATGTCGAGCAGCATTTTGATAATATTCGTTTTTGTGATCCGACCGACAACCTTCCAGTGCTCCCCCGGATTTCCCGTGGTGGATGGAACGACCACCGGCAGACTATCGATTTGATGATTAATGATTTTTCGTGCGGCATCCAGCACCGTGTCTTCCGGCTGCACCGTTGTTACGTTGGCCCGGCGGGTCATGATCAGGCTTACCGGCATGGAGGAGGCCGTCGGGTTGCCAAGCGTTACCTTGAGCAGATCCTTGCGGGACACGATACCGGCCAGATGGCCGTCGGCATCGGTAACGATCAGATTTCCCACGTTCTCCAGAAACAAGGATACAACGGCTTCGTGAATCGTCGTGGTCTCACGCACAATCACCGGAACGCCGTGCAGATCGCCAACCTTCATTTTGAGAAGGCGAAACTTTTCCTCCCGGTCGCGCGTTCCCCGCTTTCCCAGAAAGTACCCGACCTTGGGCTTGGCATCAATATAATCCAGAACCACAAGCTTGGATAAATCGGTGCGAAGGGTGGCTCGGCTGACATTCAGCATCTCCGCAATCTGATCTCCTGTAATGGGTGCATGTTTTTTTACGATATCGACGATATCCTGCTGCCTTGTCGTCAGTTCGATAGTGATCCCTCCTGCGTGCATTTCCTCTACTTGCCGATATAATACGTCATATATAATATATATGCAACATATTTTCGTCTAAAAATGCATAATAAAGTATCAATAATTTTTGTTAACCCCATCAAAAAAGGTTATAAATCCAAAAAAAAGCATGCTTTCAGGAAGATTCCTCCCTGAAGCATGCTCGTTAATCATTCCGCTAATCGCCACGATCATTCAGTTCTGATAGTCCGTGCCCTTGCATTCCCCTTTTCCGCAAAATCCATAAATGATTTTCACTCCGTCGGTTGGAATCGTGTCCACCATCTCATCGCATCTGGAGCATATGATCAGGCCCCATTCCTCGTTCGCCTTGCCTTTGGCTGCCTCCGGTCTTGTTAACGCTTTCATAACATTTCCTCCTCGTGTTTATTCACTTTGCTGCAAGGCAGTTCCCGCTTGGATATCAAGGGGTCACAAACGATTCTCCACTTCATGCCAAAGACCGCTAACCAACCTCCTACGCTTCACCCATCCTTTATTTTCCACTATATTCTTAATGTATTGGGCAAGAAATAAAGATATGAGTAAATCATGTTTAATGTAACAAAAAACATGTTAAGTAATTTTTGTGTAATCTTATCTCATCTAAAAGAGAGGGATATCCTTAATTTGGCATGATATGATAATATATACTTCGGATTCCACTAAAAATCGACATGATAGACGGAGGGTTTGGATTGAATAACACATGGCAGCTCATTAAGAAAGGAAATACCTCATCCGCCATTGCCGCACTGGGCAATACGGGATTGGCCATCATCAAGGGGATTGCCGCTTCCATCAGCGGCAGCGGGACGATGTTTGCCTCCGCCATGCATTCGGTGGCCGATGCCGTGAATCAGGGATTCGTATTCGTAGGCAGCGTCCTGGCCGAGCGGAAGCCGACCAAGAAGTTCCCCACCGGCTTCGGCAGGGTCATTAACCTGGTCTGCATGGTCGCGGTGATCGTGGTCACCATCATGGCCTATGAAACGATACTGAAGGGCTTCAAGCTGTTAAAACATCCGGAAGAAGCCACGAATTTCTGGCTCAATTTCATTGTGCTGGCCATTGCTGTTATCATTGACGGTTCCATCCTGGTTAAAGCCATGAAAGAAATTATGAAGGAAACCCGCACCGAAGCATCGGGACTTTCCTTGCTGCCCGCCGCTTTCAAAAATGCCGGCCGCGCCGCCCCGCCGACACGGCTTGTGTTCTATGAAGATATTGTTGCAACGCTTGGCGCCCTCTTCGCGCTGATCGCCATCGTGTTCGCGCATTTCTTCAATTTCCTCATCCTGGACGGAATCGCCACGATCCTGATCGGCTGTCTGATGGTGGGCGTAGCCTTTAAGGTCGGATATGACAACATGGTCGGTTTAATCGGGGTGGCCGCTCCGAAGGACGTGGAAGAGAAGATCTCCGGAATCATTCTTGCCGATCCGGATGTTCGTGACATCAATCGTCTGCGTATTCTGCAGGAAGGCCGTAATTATCATGTGGAAGCCTACATCGAGCTGAAAAAGGGGATGACCCTGGCCGAGGCCGGGCAATCCAAAATGAGAATCAACACCCTGTTGACCCAGGATCCGAACATCTCGGACGTGACCTTGGGCATACTGGAGGACGACGGAATCAAGCTCTGGAATCCTAGAGAGGATCTGGATCATCCGGGTCAATAAGGAAGAGGCATGCCTCGGGGTCCGTTTGGACCTCGGGCATGCCTCTTTTTTATGCGACGCTTAATGATTGCGCTTCAGGAATTCGACCATCCGTGCATAAGCGATCTTTTCGTTGGCCTTCTTCGTAATCCCATGCCCCTCGTCTTCGAACACAAGATACTCCACGTCACGGCCCTTGGCTCTCAAGGCCTCGACGATTTGGTCTGACTCCTCTTTAACGACGCGCGGATCGTTGGCTCCCTGGATGATGAGCATCGGGTTCACCATATCATCCAGATACGTAATCGGCGAATCCTTGATGAAGCGTTCTTTATCCCGCTCCGGATCGCCTATCCAGCGCTCCATAATTGGTTTCCAGTGTTCCGGCACCGAATCGTAGAAGGTAAACAGGTTGCTGACCCCGACGATGTCGATGGCCGCCTTGAAATACTCCGGATTCCGGCCCGCCAGCAGCAGGGTCATATAACCGCCGTAGCTTCCGCCCATCACGAAGAGCTTCTCGCGGCTCGAAATCCCTTGCTCGAACAGCCAATCCATGCCTGCCAAGCAGTCCATGCGCGGTCCCTCGCCCCAATCCTGCTCCACCAATTTCACGAAGGAGCTGCCGTAACCGGTGCTTCCCCGGAAGTTCGGGCAGAAGATGTGATACCCTTTGGCCAGGATATACTGGAACATGGAGCGGAACTGCTTGCGCTCCGAGGCTTGCGGGCCCCCATGCGGCCAAAACACCGTATAACCGTTGGCCACGTTGTCTTTGGCGCGGAACAGGAGGGCCTCGATCTCCATCCCGTCAAAAGATGGGTACGTCACGACATCCGGCGTCACCAAGTCCTCATCGGTCAACCCTGTCAGCACGTTCTTTGTGATCGTGCTCCATGAGCCGCCTGCATAACGGTAAATGTTAAGCGGCTTCACCGCACCCCGGGCGAGCAGGTACAGATTGCCGGACTTCGTGACGTTCAGCTGCTCCACGATGTCCGATGGAAGAGGAATGGCGGTTAACTCACCGCTGTCGAGCGAATAGGCATACAGTCGATCCTCTACCCCTTTTTCCGTAACGATGTACAGGGTTCGTGAATCCTTATGGAAGCGCAAGAGTTGGATGCTCTCCCGATCGATGCGGCACAGGGGTTCAAACTTCTGCTGCGGGATGTCGTAACGGGCCACATAAGAAAATTCGGATTCATAGTCTGTTGCAAAAATGACCTGGTCATTGCTGACAAACAGCACATCCCCCGAAATATGCACCTGTTCAGGCGTAGGCGTCAAGCACAGCGGCTCTTCGCCCTCTCGCTTCACGTAACTGACATAGTAGGTGTTGGCATACATTTTCGTATACGCGATGGTTTTCTCGTCGGGACTCACGGCACACATTTCGGTCGACGTCGCCTCGCCCTCATGCAGCAAATGATCCTCCTTGGTGTCCAGATGATATACGCGCGAATTCAGGTAGGACGGATTCCCCTTCGACGTGACGTAATACAGTCGCTTGCCGTCCTCTGACAAATGCACGAAATAATGTTTGTCCTCCGCGTCCGCCCCTTCGAACAAAGGCATCGGCTCGCCGCCGTTCCAGCGCAGCGCATGAAACTGATAATTCTCATTCCCGTCGCGGTCAAACGCCGTCAAGATATGCCGCCCTTCCGGGTCCAGCTTAATGAAGCTTGCGATCTGGTCATTGTATGTAAGCGGATAAGGGTAGGACGTCTCCCCTTCTAACTCCATGGCCCATAAATTGAACTTTCCGTTTAGACTGCTGCTGAATACAAGCCGTGACTCGTCTGCACTGATTCCGAAGGTACGAATGCCATACGTTTGAAAAAATTGCTCCACATCGGGCTTAGGAAAATCGATCATTCATTTGCCTCCCTGACCTTATCTTATTATCCATCGGTTAATAAATGGGCAAGTCTTCCAAACCGCTGGATTATTCCCATTATAACGCAAAGCATTCTGGGGGTCACCGTTACATAGTCGGGCAGGTTACTAAGTCTGCAGACCGAGATGATGCACAAATTTTGACAGAGGCCTGTATATATTCCCGGCGCCCCCTCTTCTGCCCGCATATCTGCTGCAGGATTCCATATAAATGATAAGAACCATGTTTTTAATGACGAAGGGGGGATTCTCGTGCACCAAGACGAGATCGCGGAACTGGAACGTTCCATTGCGGAGATTACCGAGATCGCTACAGGCTTTGGCCTTGATTTTTACCCTATGCGATATGAGATCTGCCCGGCAGACATCATATACACCTTCGGCGCCTACGGCATGCCTACCCGGTTCAGCCACTGGAGCTTCGGTAAAACCTTCAATAAAATGAAGATGCAGTACGACTTCGGCCTTAGCAAAATCTACGAGCTCGTGATCAACTCCAATCCGTGTTATGCGTTTCTCCTGGACGGCAACTCCCTGATCCAGAATAAACTCATTGTCGCCCATGTCCTTGCACACTGCGATTTTTTCAAAAACAACGCACGTTTCTCCGTCTCCAACCGCAATATGGTCGAGAGCATGTCCGCCACGGCCGAGCGCATCTCCCGCTATGAGATCGAACACGGCACGGAGGCGGTTGAGCAGTTCATCGACGCCGTGCTGGCGATTCAGGAGCATGTGGATCCCCATATCGTGAGGCCCGATAAACTCGATAAACAGCGCTACACGGCACGGCGGATGCAGGAGCAGAAGGAGGAAGCCAAGCGGCAGAAGCCTCCCGGCCGGTATGACGATTTATGGGAAATGGACGAAGACGGCGACAAACAAACCGATAAATTGCCGGCGGCGCCCAAGCGCTTCCCGCCCGAGCCGGAAAAAGACATCATGTGGTTCATTCAGGAGCACTCCGACATTCTGGAGGATTGGCAGCGGGACATTATGAGCATGCTGCGCGAGGAAATGCTGTACTTCTGGCCGCAGATGGAAACCAAAATCATGAACGAGGGCTGGGCTTCGTATTGGCATCAGCGCATCCTGCGGGAAATGGACCTGACCAGCGAGGAAACGGTGGAGTTCGCCAAGCTCAACGCCTCGGTCGTGCAGCCGTCGCGCCATAGCCTGAATCCCTACTACCTCGGACTGAAAATCTTCGAGGATATCGAGCGCCGATGGGATCGGGAGAAGATGTTTGATGTACGCGAATACGATTCCGATATTTCCTTCCTGCGCAATTATTTAACAAAGGATCTCGTGGAGGACCTGGACCTCTATGTCTTCGAGAAAAAAGGCCCGGAGTGGAAAATCACCGACAAGGCATGGGAGAACATCCGCGATCAGCTGGTCGTCTCCCGCGTAAACGGCGGCTCGCCGTTTCTCGTCGTGACCGACGGCGATCATCTCCGTTCCGGCGAGCTGATGATCAAGCATCTGTACGAGGGCATTGAGCTCGACCTGAAGTATATGGAGCGCACCATCCCTTATGTTTACCGGCTCTGGGGCAAACCCGTGCATCTGCACAGCATCATCGAAGGCAAACCGATTCTGTTCTCCTATGACGGCAAGAAGCTGCATCGACGGTTTATTTAACGGCGGTTGAAGCAGTGAAACAGCGGTATATATCACAGCAGCACCCGCGATGAGTAGGATTGCTTCATTCGCGGGTGCTGCTGTTCGTTTACATATAGGCACGTCATCCGTTCGCTTCTTGACCCCTGTTATACGCTGACCTTCTCGGATGAGGTTTCGTCGATCTCGATATCGTGCTTCCGAATATCATATTCGTGTTGAAGCGATTCCAAATCATCGGCCAGCTTCTCCATCATTTTCACGAAGGCGGCCAATTCCTGCGAGCTTGCCGCCTGATTACGCGCGTTCATGGACGTTTTCTCCGATTCCTGCTCCACGAGCCCCAGCTTGCGAATAATGCCGCTGACCTTGTCCTGAATCTCATCCATCGCCTTCTTGGAGTTGGTGGCCAGCTTCCGCACTTCGCCGGCAACCACCTCGAAGCCTCTGCCTAACTCCCCGGCATGGGCAGCCTCGATCGCCGCGTTCAGGCCAAGCAGGTGGCTCTGATCCGAAATTTCCCGTATCAAACTTCCCATCTGCTCGATATGCAAAATTTCTTCGCCCAGCTCGGAAGTCAGCGTATGCGCCTTATCCTGCGCCTCCGCCGTTTTCATGGCGTTGTCGGCCATCAGCGCCGCGCTCTGATCCAGCTCCACGATCATTGCCGTCAACTCTTGAACCGCGGTTGTAATCGCTTCCAACATTTTTTGCTGATCCGAAGCCAGGTTGCTGATTTTCTCTTTCTCTTTCATTTCGTAAGCTTCCAGTACGAGCTGGGAGTCCAGGTTAAACATTTTGCTCAGGGCATGCACCACTTGAATCCATTGATCCGGTACGAGCTTCTTCAGTAAATCGGCGGCAATATCCAAATAAACCATGTAGCTTCCAAGATAATAGTCCGTGGTCAGGCCGATTCTGGAGTGAACTTGTCCGATCTTAATCCGTTCGGCAATATAAGCATCGTCCACTCTTCCTGCGGCAAGCGACATCCAATACACCCGCTGGGTTTCCTTAAGCCGTTCCACGGTCGAGGTGCGCCCGATAATCTGCATCAGCTGCGGCTGCGTTCCGATCTGCGCGTAAAACCGGTCCACGACCTCTTCAACCACCTTCGCAAATACCTCACGATGATTTGCGAGAAGCTCCAATCCTTGCTCGTCCAATCCGATATACTCCAACTGCTGGCGTCTTTTCGGGGAAACATCAATCATTTCGAAAAATCCACTCCTAAATAGGTGATCCATATCACAGGTTCAAGTACTTAGGGTCCATTATAGCCTATATTTACCACCCCGGCATAATCCCAAAGTCCTAATTGTGTGTAGATTTGCACATCCATTCGGGCAATCCCCTCCAAACGAGGAGAAGCCACCCGATTCCACGGGCGGCTTCTCCAGACTTTCCGCTTATGCTATTCCTTATTCGGTCTTACCGGTTTAACAGGCTGCCCACGTAACGCAGCAGCTCATTGGCGCATACCGGGCAGTACCCATGCTCCTCGATCAGCCTGGAGCTTACCTCGTTGATCCGTTTCAACTGCACGGCATCCGGCGTTTTGGTCGAGGTCGTAATTTTGACGATGTCCTTGAGGTCCGTGAACAGCTTCTTCTCAATCGCTTCCCGAAGGCGCTCATGATTGTGGTACTCGAACTTTTTGCCCTTGCGGGAATAAGCCGAGATACGAATCATGATTTCCTCCCGGAACGCCTTCTTCGCGTTCTCCGAGACGCCGATCTGCTCCTCGATCGAGCGCATTAATCTTTCGTCTGGATCCATCTCCTCGTCGGTCAACGGATCGCGGATTTTGGTCCAGTTGCAGAACGCTTCGATGTTATCCAAATAATTCTCGAACAGTGTCTTGGCGGACTCCTCGAAGGAATACACAAAAGCCTTCTGGACTTCCTTCTTGGCCAGATCGTCATACTCCTTGCGAGCGGCGGCAATGAAATTCAGGTAGCGTTCCCGCTCCTCCTTGGCAATGGACGCATGCTGATCCAGCCCATCCTTGATCGCCCGCAGCATATCCAGCGCGTTAATGCACTGAAGATCCTGCTTAATCAAAGCACTGGATATCCGGTTGATGACATAACGCGGATCGATGCCGGACATGCCTTCCTCCAGATATTCGTTCTGCATCTCCTTCAGGTCCGCTTCCTTATACCCTTCAACCTCCACCCCGTCGTACATGCGCATCTTCTTGATCAGATCCATGCCCTGCTTCTTCGTTTCCTTCAAACGCGTCAAGACGGAGAATATCGCGGCAGAACGAAGCGCGTGCGGCGCGATATGGATATGCTTCATATCGCTTTGGCCGATCAGCTTCGAGTAGATCTTCTCCTCGTCGCTGACACGCAGATTATACGGGATCGGCATGACAATCATCCGGGATTGCAGAGCCTCGTTTTTCTTATTGGCAATGAACGCCTTATACTCGGATTCGTTGGTATGGGCCACGATCAGTTCATCCGCGCTTATCAGCGCGAACCGGCCCGCTTTAAAGTTCCCTTCCTGGGTCAGGGAGAGCAAGTTCCATAGAAATTTTTCGTCGCATTTCAGCATCTCCTGGAATTCCATCAAACCGCGGTTCGCTTTGTTTAACTCGCCGTCGAACCGGTAGGCGCGCGGATCCGATTCGGAGCCGTATTCCGTGATGGTGGAGAAATCGATGCTGCCGGTCAAATCGGCAATATCCTGCGACTTGGGATCCGACGGACTGAACGTGCCGATGCCGACCCGGTTCTCCTCGGAGATTAATATCCGTTCAACTTCAACCTTTTCGATATCGCCGCCGTACTCGGTTTTAAGGCGTAGCTGGCAGGCCGGGCACAAATTCCCCTCGATTCGGACGCCGAGCTCCTTCTCGATCTCCGGTCTTAGCTCCGTCGGAATCAAATGCAGCGGCTCTTCCTGCATCGGGCAGCCGGCGATCGCGTATACCGCTCCGCGGTCGGTACGGGAATGCTTCTCGAGGCCGCGCTTCAGCATCGTGACAAGCGTGGATTTGCCGCCGCTGACAGGTCCCATAAGCAGCAGTATGCGTTTGCGTACATCGAGCCTGCGGGCTGCCGAATGGAAGTACTCCTCCACGAGTTTCTCGACAGCCCGGTCAAGGCCGAAGATTTCCTGCTCAAAAAACTTATATTTTTTCTGGCCCCCGCTCTCTTCGAAACCGTAGGATTCGATCATGTCATATACACGGGCATGGGCCGTCATGGCTGGAGAGGGATCCTTCTTAAGTATTTCAATGTATTCCCTGAATGTGCCGCTCCACGCCAAACGGTCGCCTTCTGCCCGATACGATGCTATGCGTTCGAAAATATCCATATCGCTACCTCCTATGAGTCTGTTTATGGGGATTGGCTTCCATTCCACAGCGTCATTAGAAAACATTCCATTATCGAAAAAGTGTATTACATACCTATGCGGCTTGCTTGGAATAGTTGACCTTATTTTCGAAGTCACGCGTATGCTTTTTTATCTAACCACCGGTTCATTCTACACTCGGGTACGCCGCGAAAGCAGTCCTCATGCTATACTGAAATTACATTGACGTAACATTAGCAACTTTCGATTAAAAGGAGAGTCATCATGGCGATAAAGCATGAAGCCGAGCTGTACGCTCCCCTGAAGGCCTTTTTCGAATTAAACGGATATGAAGTCAAAGGCGAGGTACGGAATTGCGATCTGGTCGGCATGAAAGACGGTGCCGATGAACCGCTGATCGTGGAGCTGAAAAAAACGTTCAATCTGGCCCTTCTGCTCCAGGGCATTGAGCGGCTGAAGCTGACCCCGTACGTATACCTGGCCGTCGAGAAGAGCCGGGCGAAGAAAGGAGCGGTCAACCAGCGCTGGTCCGAGCTGACGGGGCTTTGCGGACGACTGGGATTGGGGCTCATCACGGTCACCTTCTACAAAACCAAGGCGCCCTTCGTCGAAGTGCTCTGCGAGCCGGAGATGGCCGTCCAGAAGGGCCGCACCGCCATTAGGCGCAAGGAACGCCTGCTGTACGAGTTTCGGGAGCGCAGCGGCGATTACAACACGGGCGGGGTGACGAGGGCCAAGCTGGTGACGGCTTACCGCGAGAAAACGCTGCGGGTTGCTGCTGCCATGAATGCAGCGGAAGCGGAACAGCGCAGCATGCACGAACCGGCCCCCGATGGGCTTGAGCTCCAAGAAAAAGCTGTCCCTGCTGTGCCGCCCGGCATTTCTCCCGCGGCTGTGCGGGATCGGAGCGGCGTGGGTTCGGCGGCAGACATTCTGCAGCGCAACTACTACGGCTGGTTCCGCCGGGTGAGCCGCGGACGCTACGTGCTGACGCCGGCAGGCGTGCAGGCCTTGGCAGACTATGCCACCGTATTGAAATCATAATGACTGAATATAGGCCGGATCTTGAAACCCATACAAATCCGCCCATGAAAAAAAGCTGCGGATTGAGCCTATGAGCCTGGCTCGATCCGCAGCTTTGCTATGTTCAACGCGTTCGTAAAAGGAAATCTTCCATGTCTAATTCCGGGCCGTAAATTCCATCACGGCTTCGCTGATAAGATTCATGCCGAGCAGCAGCTCATCCCGCCCGGGATGCGTAAAATTCAGCCGGATGCACTCCCTGGTTCGATCTGCCGGCGAGCACATCGAGCCCGGAAGGAATGCCGCTCCCTTCAGCAAGGCCGCCCTCAGGAGCGCTTCCCCGTCCAAGCCTGGGGGCAGCTGCACCCAGAGAAACATCCCGCCGGGCGGTACCGCGTACCTCGAATCCTTCCATGCGCTGCGTTTCAGCAGCTCCACCATCAGCTTGAGCCTCGTTGCATATTCCCGGTTGAGCATGTCGATATGATCCTCCAGCTTAAAATGCTTCGATTCCAGCAGATGGTGCAGCATCCGCTGGTTGAGCATGCTGGATTGCCAGTCGGCCATCTGCTTCACGGCCGTCATCATCTCGATCAATCGCCGGCTCCCGGCGGCCCATCCCGTTCGAAGCGCGGGGGCTACGGTTTTGCTGAATGAGCCCACATACAGAACATGTCCTCCCTGCGGCTCTTCGAGCGAGAAGATGGAAGGAATGCGGGGCTTCGGATTCTTGGCATCCGCGAAATGAAGGTCGCCGTATGAATCATCCTCCACGACAAGAAGCCCATGCGAGACGCATAGCTTCAGCACCTGCTGACGCCGTTCCAAACTCCACATGACGCCGGTCGGATTGGTAAAATTAGGCGCGGCCATAAGCAGTTTCGGCTTATGCTGCCGGATCATGGCCTCCAGATGCTCGGGCAGCATCCCGTCATGATCTCCCTCCACAGGAACGATGACGGCACCTTGAAGACGCAGCACCTGAAGCAGTCCCGGGGAGGTCGGATTCTCCACCAGCACCGGATCCCCAGGGTCCACGTACACCCTGACCAGCAAATCGATGGCCTGCTGGGTGCCTGTCGTCAGCAAAATATGCTGGGGCTGGACGCTCAGGCCTTTCCGCCGGGAGAAGTCCTCGCTCAGCCACTCGCGGAGCGGCCCATAGCCTTCCGCCTCACCGTACTGCAGGGCCAGCGGGTCCTCGGACAGCACCGATGTCGCCGCCTCCGCCAGAGAATGCAAAGGGAATAACTCTTCGGCCGGCAGCTCTTCCGCCAAGGAAATAAAAGAATCCCGCTTCGCAAGTTCCCTGATATCGCGCAGCGGGGATGACAAAAGGGTCTGTGCACGGGAAGCAAAGGAATACTGCATGGAAGTCCCCCCTCTAACCGTTATCAAAACCTCGGTTTTGTATTCAGGAGCCTCTTATATAACCTCTAAAAGGTATTCCTGATATTTATATATTATAACCTTAATTCTGCATTAGGCATAAATTTGCCTGCCTTGGCGGGTGTACAGGGCATACTTCTCGATGGCCTGCGCACGGGTGGAAACCCCGAGTTTCACGTATATTTTGCGAAGGTAGTTGTCGATCGAGCGGCGGCTTACCTGAATTTCCATGGCGATTTTGTCGTACGTAATGCCTTGGACGATCCGTTCCATTATAAAAGCCTCCGTCTCGGAGAGCTGGAGCCCGCCTTCGTTCATCGCAGAGGCCGTCAGCGGCCAGATGCCTTGCCTTACCCAGTCGAGCGGCAGCGAGGCAACGCCCTCCCGAAGTCCGGTAATCATATGTATGAGCTGGAAAGTGGATGCCTGCTTGGACAACAGGCCGCTTGCGCCGCGACTGATCAAAGACTGGAGCAAGGGAAGCCCGTCATTATCGGTCATAATGACGACATGGGTCTTCGGTGACAGCAGCTTCATCTGCTCCAACACCGCTTCGGACGTATGATCCGACAAATGATAATCCAATAGTACCAAGTCAGGAAGCAAATCCTCGACCATTCGAAGCCCTTCCGAGCCCGAGGATGTCATTCCCTCTACGAGCAGATCCTGCTGCTCTTCCAAAATCAATTTCGTTCCCAGCATGCTTGTAGGTTGACTTCCGACGATAACTACCCGCCAAACCTGATTCATTTTCTAATAGACCTCCTGTATCAACAAACTTGGCTCCCTAGCATCTCTATTAAGTAAGTAAGCGCCGTCAATTCCTTGCGTTACCGTCATTGCGAATTCCCGTTGTTTGCAGATATGGACAGACGCAAATTCCGGCCGTTATTCGCATAGAAAAAAGGTTAATTAATCCTATAGGCGCAGGGATTATGACGGCATGCATGGCGAATGTCTTATATGTATCCTAATTGATAATCAAATCTATACAGATTGTATCCCACTCTAACTTTCTAAGCAATCTCTTTTTCATAAAAACAAGTGCTATTGGTTCGTCTTTGCGAAAGTAATCCTGACATGATAGAATGATACCTGGAAAAAATGATAGATTTTGAGGGGTGATGAAATGCCAATGTTGGAGCCGGAAAACAATACCCCCTATAAATCCCGTGAGGAAGTGCATCAAAAGGGGCCATCCGCCAAATGGTTCTGGGTATTTTGGATTGTGCTGATCGGGCTGGGTACCACCGCAGCCTACCTATATAGCAATCATCTGAAAGAGCAAGTCGTGGTGCAGCTGCAGCAGGATACGCGCCAGGAGATGGCGGCATTCAAAGCGGAGTACGACCAAAGGTTTAACGAGCTGGTTCAGGAAATGGACGAGATGCAGAGCAAGGTTCAGTCGTTTAATGAGCTGCTGACCTTTACCAAGGATCAGGCAAGCGGCAAGACGGACAACAGCAACAAGCTGTACAGTCAATTGAGCCAAGTCGAGAAACAGCTGAAAGAGCTGGAACGCAAGATGGAGCTGCTGAAGTGAGAAAACTGAAGTATATCCGTCCTAAACAGTTAAACCGTACGTTTATGCTTGCCATTGCACCATTTATCGGGATGCTGCTGTGCATGTGGTTAATCACCGAGCCGCCGCGCCTGTCGCACGAAACCGCAGAGTACATACCGTCGGGCAGCATATCGGAACAGTCCGCCATGATCAAGCAGGATCTGGATCAAGCTGCAGTCTCAGCAGAACAGACGATATCCTCCATTGAAAAAACGGCCAAGCTCTATCGGCAGACGACCGCTACGGTAGGAACCATTCTGCATACAGCGGAATCACAAGCCGCGCGGCCGGAGCAAATCTATAATCGCCGGATCACAGCCAAACTGGGTGTCCCGATCGAGACGGTCAACAGCGACCGGATTCGAATCGAATTGTACAAGATCAATCCGGGCACCTATCGCGGCTATGCGATGAAGGTTAAACTGAAGGATCCTTCCGCAATGAAGATGTCGCTCGGCAGCGAAAGCGGCAGACCCGGATCCGTCGAAACCACGATGCGCGCCGTAAGCCGGCATGGCGCCGTTGCGGGGATTAATGCCGGCGGATACGCTGACGGGAACGGGGGCAGACATCCGCTGAGCACGACCTTTTACGACGGCAAATACGTCTCGGGATTTCAACCGAGCTTTAAGGATCTGGCCTTTGTCGGCCTGAGCAAATCCGGCAAGCTGATCGGCGGCAAGTTCTACAGCCAGAGCGACCTTGACCGGCTCGATCCGATGTTCGGGGCCACCTTTGTGCCGGTGCTGCTCCAAAACAGCAGGAAAACGACGATCCCCGACAAATGGAAAACGACTCCCGGCCGGGCACCACGCACGGTCATCGGCAATTACAAGGACGATCAGCTGCTCATCCTCGTTACCGAAGGATATGATGAGAAGGGAAAATCGGGAGCCACGCTGCAAGAGCTGCAAACCAAACTGAAAAAAATGGGCGTGATCGACGCCTATAACCTGGATGGCGGCGGTTCCGCATCCCTTGTTCTGAACGGACGCGTCGTGAACAAGCCGTCGGACGGCAGTCTGCGGCCGGTACCCACGCACTTCTTGTTTTTCAAATGATAGAGTCGGCACTCATATTCTCGTTTATTTTTTGGCCCAAGGTGGTTATAATAAAGTTAGCTTAGCAGGAGGTGGCATGAATGTCGTTCTCATTAACATTTTGGATCGTCATGCTCGTATTCGCCCTTTATATGGTTGGCATTTGGACCGCGGCATACAATGATGACAAAACCAAAGGCCTGTAAGGCGACTCCCTCGTTTATCGGGGGAGTTTTATTTTTTTCTCGGACAAAAAAGGCACCGCTCATCAGCGATGCTCAAAAGGAATTTCATCGTTCACATATAAGGACATTAGGCATGTTTAGGAAGCTGCTGCATTTCGGACATGCATTGCGAACAGATATAGCGCTCCTTAAACTCGCTTACGCCGTCCATGGAGCCACAGAAGACGCATTTCGGACGATAGCGCTCCAATATAATATGGTCCCCCTGTACAAGGATTTCTACGGGATCCCCCTCGTTCATTTGATATCTCTTGCGCAGAGACTTAGGCAGAACGATTCTTCCCAGCTGATCAACTTTACGGACAACACCAGCAGGTTTCATAACGATTGTACACCTCTTTCATTTTCAACAAGTGATTTCTGACACCACAGTTCCAGAACTGATAACAAGGGCCTAGTATAATAGTTCGATAAAAAGTTGTCGAATCCTGCTGGATGTTAAGAATTTCTTAGTTTTTTTCAACATCAACTAGGTATACTGGATGATTTTCCCCAAAAATGCGCGATTTTTCAGCTGTTCTTATTCCATACCCGGGAAATCCAGCTGGCGTAGTGCCTCATATACCATAATCGCCGCGGAGTTGGACAGATTCAACGATCGAACCTTATCCGTCATCGGCATGCGGATGCAATGCTCGGTATTTGCGGCCAGCAGTTCCGGAGGCAATCCCTTGGTTTCTTTGCCGAACACCAAAAAATCCCCATCCTGATATTCGATGTCCATGTAACGCTTGGTAGCCTTCGTCGTAGCGTAGAAGTAACGCCCTTCCGGATAGAGCGCCTGCAATTCCTCAAAGGAATTGTGATATTCAATATGTACGGCGTACCAGTAATCCAGTCCGGCCCGTTTCAATGTCTTGTCGTCTGTATTAAAGCCGAGTGGACGGACCAGGTGCAGATGCGTGCCCGTGGCGGCACAGGTTCTGGCGATATTGCCCGTATTGGCTGGAATTTCCGGTTCGACTAGTACGATGTGTAATGCCATGTTGATAAGTCCACCTTTTCTTCTGTTTATTTTTTATTCTTATTATAACCGATTCCCTTCCGAATTCCCGGGATATCCGGAAATAACCTTCCGCCAGCATGGCGGAAGGTTATCGTCGTCTGAGCTTGCATGAAATTAGCTGTGGCTGTTCTTGAACTCCTGCATGAATTCCACGAGGGCCTGAGCGCTCTCATAAGGAACGGCATTATATGCGGAAGCCCGCAAGCCGCCGACGCTGCGGTGGCCCTTGAGGCCGACAAAGCCCGCTTGCTCCGAAGCCTTCACGAATTCCTTCTCCAGCTCCTCGGAGGCAAGACGGAACGTAATGTTCATATCGGAACGCACCTCTGCGTCCACGCAGCCACGGTAGAAGCCTTCGCTGCTGTCGATGGCATCATAGATCAGAGCCGCTTTCTTGCGATTCAACTGTTGAACACCTTGGAGACCGCCCTTCTCCTCAATCCACTTCAGCACTTCGTTGATCATGTAAATGCCGAAAGAAGGCGGCGTGTTGTACAGCGAGTTATTTTTCATATAAGTATTGTAACGAAGCATAGTCGGCAGATGTTTAGGAGAATCTGTAATCATGTCCTCTCTGACGATCACGACCGCCACGCCGGATGGTCCGAGGTTCTTCTGCGCTCCCGCATACACCATCGCGAACTGGTTCATATCGAATGGACGGCTGAGAATATCGCTTGACATATCACCGATGAGCGGAACGGAACCGGTATCCGGGAATTCCTTAAACTGGGTGCCTTCAATGGTTTCATTGGAAGTCAGATGGAGATAAGCTGCATTGTCCGACAGCTTAATGTCTTGAATGCGGGGCAGAGTCATGTATTTGCTCTCCTCGGAAGATGCCGCCACATGGGTATCGCCGATCAGCTTGGCTTCTTTAATAGCCTTGTCCGCCCAGCTTCCCGTCATCACGTAGTTCGCGACCTGGCCTTGACCCAGGAAGTTCATCGGAATCATGGCGAATTGCGTGCTTGCGCCGCCCTGGATGAACAATACCTTGTACCCGGATGGATTCCCCAGCAGGGACAGCAGGCGCTCCTGCGCTTCATTATGAACGGCTTCATAAACGGCGCCGCGATGAGACATTTCCATAATCGACATGCCGGTATTTCCGTAATTGACGAATTCGGCCTGGGCGCGCTCCAACACTTCAAGCGGCAATGCAGCAGGTCCTGCATTAAAATTGTATGCTCTCTTGCTCAAAAGACTCTCCACCCTTTCTCTACTATGAATGCTAATTAACGCTAATCATAGCAACAATCCCATAGACCTTCAAGTGTAATTATTCACATTAAATTGGTCCGGTTACCAACAGAAGAATTGGTACTTTCTGCTCCAGGATCTCTTTTCTCCGGATGCCAGGCTTAATCGAACAAACACTTCCGGCGAAATAACGTGTCCTGTCCCCCACAGGGCCATATGCGCAACCGGAAAATCGCTGATTTCCCTTACCCCCGCCCTGCGGGCATTGTGCGTCAGCTCCCAGGAATACGGATAATCGCTGCCGTTGAAGCCTTTCATTCTTCCATAGAAGGGCTTATGCGGTCTGGCGGTCCAGCCTATCTCGTTATCCTGGACAGACAGCAGGTCCGAGGTATAGTCTGATTCGACCTCCGTAAACCGGACAGGAACCGGCAGCTTCAGCTTATACTCGGGTCCTACCGCTTCCTCGTTGATCCCTATGAAATTATGGATATACTCCTCCGTATCGATCTTTCGGCTTCCTTCGTTAATAAGCTCGTAATCTATCATTAATACGGTATCTTCAATCGAGATCTTCTTCACCAGTCTTGCCGCATAACCATTCATGCTCCTGGAACGAACCGTATAGGAGATGCTCGAGTCACCCGAAATGACCTCAACATCGAAAGGCTCCACCGGATACGCATACTGAAAGTTATACGGGGCCTCGCTGACCCGTTTAAGAAGGCCCACCCCTAATTTAGGAAACCAATCTCCAACTTTGGCCTCCGCGTACCCCATCCCTTCATGGAGTCCGAACTCGTTGCATAACCCGGACCCGGCCTGCGGGTTAAACCCTTCCGCTAACTCATGAACACAGAAGGTATGGCCGCTCTCGGTCAATTTCACCTGGGTGATGAAACCCGTGCGGTCAAAACGCGTGCCTTGATAACGTCCGACTTTCGCTATTTCGACTTCCAATCGTCCGTTCGCTAGTTGATGTCCCACAAACCATCGCTCCATTCATGATGAAGAAGCCCTGGCCGACTTGTCTGCCAGGGCTTCCGAAATTTTTATAAGTGCGAATCAGGCAAGCTCAACGTGAATCAAAGCCCGCTCGCTGCCGGTTAACGAAGACAGCATGCTGCGATCCAGCTCGACGGCCCCGGGTTTTTGACTGCGCAGCTGTATCTTTTCACCGTTCAGCATAACCGATTGAATCGCATAGCTTCCGTGATCCAACCGGTTTGGATTGCCATATACGATTTGAAGCTGTTTTCCGGCAAACCCGGTAGTGACCGTGGCATGACCGTCGGCATCGAATTGAGCAGACCTTAGTTTCGGTTCCAGGCGAAGATGTCCCCGGTTCCCTTTCACTCCAAACACCTCGGTCAGCATGGTGAGCAGCAGCCAGCTTGCCGACCCGGTAAGGTAGGGATACATCCCCCTTCCCTTCTCGTTAATGTACTCGGGAATGCCCGGATACATGCGGCTGCGTTCAAAATCCTGGCTCAGATCATAAATCGAACGCAATACCTCGTAGCCCTCTTGGACAAAACCTCTCTTATAAAGCGCATTGGCGTACATGACGCTCATATGGCTAAACATGGCCCCATTCTCTTTATGTCCGAACGCGAAGCCGAATGCCCGCCCCAGGTTTTGTTGGATCTCGCCAAAGTTCGAATTGAGGCGGTAACCGATGCTAGGGTCTTTTAAGTAACGGTCAACCGACTTCGTGATGTGCCCTATCTGTTCATCGTCCGCAATTCCGCCCATGACGGCAAAGACCTGGCCTGTTAGCGTCATGCGCACGCCCAGGGGATGATCGCCTTCCACGCGGGCGCCGTCATTATTGTAATACCCGTTAAACCAGGAGTACCCTTCTTGGCTCGTGATCCATTCGTTGCAGCGCAAATGCTGGACGAGCCAATCCGCCTTCAGCTTCAAATCCTGCACAACGTCCGCAACGCTGAATTTCCGTTTGTTTCCGGTCACGGACACCTTGACGGTCTCATAATAGCTATCCAGCAAATTCAGCTTGCCCTGCACATCCTCGTACGAGACGGGAGCCGTTACCGAATCGAGAAGCACCGCCATTTCCTCCGCTATTTCCAAATGCTCGACGCCTTCTGTATCCTGCCACGCCAGCAGCAGATCGCCAAGCTGCATCAAATTGCTGGCATAAAACGCCGTAAAGGCCACGCTCTCCCCTCTGCCCGGAGCGAGGTCCAGACCGTCGTTCCAGTCGGCTCCCTCGAGCTTGATGTTGTTGTGTTCGCCGACGTTAAAGAACGGCACCAGATTTTGAAGCAGCATATGCTCCAGGACCGTACCTTCGTACACCTCGCCGCTGGCGGTCAAGAGTCGATTCCCGTGCTCAGGCAGCCATCCGGCGTCCTTCTCCTGGCAGCGTTTCACGAATACGTCGCGGAAATAGATCTGCGGCTGCTTTAGAAAATCCATATCCCCGCTCTGATCGATATAAAGCAGCGTGGTCATGAAAGGCCAAGCGCCGTGATCCATCCATACGCGCGGAATGTTGTTCCGGTCAGCAACGAATTCGCCCGGCTTCGTGCCGATGATCGTAGCATTGCTTCCGTCAATCCGGACGCCCGCATAGTTATTGAGCAGCAGATATCGAACCTCGGCAGGCTCCATAATCATCAAGGCCAGGCAATCCTGCCACAGGTCGCGCCATCCGCGGCCACCTCGGCCGTAATCATGATATGGAAGAAAGGAATTCCCATATAAACGGCGCAGGATCGGCTGCAGGGTTACCCATTTCATCCATAGGTCCTGCTTCGGATCACCGGTCTGGAAGGATACCGTATTCAGTTTCTCATTCCAATAGGCTTCGTTCTGTGCAAACAGCTCATCAAACCGTTTCGCCGATAAATACGTTTCGGACAGCCTTTCGATGTCTGCGCGATCCTTCGCTATGACCATTGCCACAACATAGGCTTTGGATTCACCGGGCCGCAGCTCCGCCTCCGCGAACCGCAGGCCGCCAAGGGCCTCGTACCCTTCCATGGAGTCTCCAGCCTGCGCGTATGCCGGCTTATTGGCAATGACGGCCTCCGGCCAATCGAGAGCCCCGCCCTCCCCGATGTATTCCTCGAGCACCGGGAAATAACCGATTGGGGCTGAGCCGTCCCCCTCCGCACCCAGCACGCTGTAGGAAACGCGATTGATACGGTGGCCCCGCTCGTCAAACGAGAGCACGGGCTGCACTTCGACCCCTTCCCGATGGACATAAATGCGATGCAGCAGGGATGTCACATGACGATGGTCCCGCAGATCATCCGCCGAACGGCCATACAGCGGAACAGCCGCGGTAGGGGTCAGTTTAAGCGTCTGCTGGCCTACATTGGTCAGCGTTACTTTCATTAACTCGATCTGGTCATCGGTCACCGGCACGAAGCTGGTAACTTCCGTTTGCAGTCCGGCCTCCCCGTTCATCCGCTTCAGCTTGTGCCATAGGAACCCGGCTTCCAATTGGCCTTCTTCTTCCTGATGCATGAACCGGTTCGCATTCTGCTTCGCGGAGTTTCCGGATACGGACCATGCGCCATGCCCGTCGATGTGCACCCAAAAGTTGCGCGCGGACTTGGAATTATGAAGATCCTCCACAGATACCGGCGACATCAAAAACGTATTGTGGCTGCTGGTCATTTCGCCGTGAAGATTCGGCGTGATGGCCGACATCATGCCCGCCTCGTTGACCAAAGGAAAATATAAATAGTTATGACGTTCAGGATGACGCAGCGTAAAGACGCCCTGATCCCCCTCGAACTTCCATCCCGTTGATTTCATATCGCTTTTTCTTCCCCTCTATGCCTTAGGATTTGACGGCTCCCGCCAGGGCACCGTCCACCAGATACTTCTGTATGAACGTATACAGAATGATCAATGGTGCGGCAACGATCGTAATTCCGCATGCAAGCAGCGGCCAGTTGTTCCCGTACTGCCCTCTGAATTCTTTCAGGCCGAACGTAATGGGATAGTTGGACGGACTCGGCAGGTACATGATCGGCCCGACAAAATCGTTCCAGATTCCGATGGCGGTCAGAATGACGCCCGTTGCGATCACCGGCTTCATCAGCGGCAGAATGATTTGGAACAAGTAACGGATATAGCCGGAGCCATCCATGCCTGCCGCCTCATCCAAATCGCGGCTGATCGACTTGATGTAACCGACGAACATCATGAACACCACGCCCGTCCCCGTCGTTTTCAGCAGGATATAGCCGAGCTTGGTATCATACCCGAAGAACGAAACGCTTTCCTTGAAGGACAGCATCAATTTATACTGCGCAACCATCGGGTTCGGAAGGAACTGGGACAGCAAAAAGAACATGTAGATAAAGCCGCTCCACATCACATAACCGCGTGCGACCGGAAACGCCGCAAACAACGATACGATGATGGTCAGCACCGTCGCCGTCACCGTATAGATCAGGCTGTTCGCAAAATAACCCGCGAAATTTCCTTCAGACCATGCCTGGGAATAGTTGCCCCATTCGATGTTCTTCACGATTCCGATCGGGTTGAGCAAGTATTCGTTGAAGGATTTGAGCGATACATTGAAGACGAGCAGAAGCGGAACGACGTACAGAATCAGCAGCAAACCTATGACGGCATAAGAGAGGATTTGCGTGGTTTTGGAATTTCGCATCAATATTCCACCTCTCTCTTACGCGTCTGTCTGACGGCTACGACAACAAACAGGAGAATAATCAGGAACTGGATCACGGACAGTGCCGAAGGAAGGCCCATTTCCAAGCTTCCCCGGAACGTTTCCTTGTACACATCGTAAGCCATCGTCCTAGTATTGAAACGACCGTCCGTTGTCGCCAATATGATATCGAACGTCGACATGGCGCCGATAATGGATAACAGCATATTCACCGTGAAGGACGGAGCGATCAGGGGGAAGGTGATGTGGCGGAAAGACTGCCACTTGTTGGTGCCGTCAATATGACCCGCCTCGTATAAATCCTTCGGAACCGACTGGAGGCCAGCCAGAAAGATCAGCATGGAGTAGCCCATGTACATCCAGATCTGAACGAAAATAATATAACCGAACGCATGGGTAAAGCTGCCGAAGAACATGTCCTGATAGCCGAAAAGAGCGTCATAAAGGCGGTTGACCGGTCCGTTCAACGGATCGAACATCATGCCCCAGATCAGTGCAACCACGGCTACGCCGAGTACGACCGGCAGGAAGAATACCGCGCGGTAGAAGTAATCGCCTTTCAGCCGCTGGTTAATGATTACGGCGATAAACAGGGCGACCCCGTTTTGCACGATCGTCACGACGAACATGAAGATCAGGGTATTTACGATCGAGCGCCACCGCTCGCCCGAGTTCCCCGAGAAGAAAAGCTCCCGGTAATTATCAAGCCCGACGAATTGATAGGTGCTGCCCGGCAGGTTCTTCACATCGGTAAAGGAATAGATGACCGTCAGGATCGAAGGCCCGAAATAAAAAACGATGTATAACGCCATCGGTATCAATAGCAGCAACAATGGTATGAAGCGGTTAAACCCTTTTCCAAATGGATACATCTCTCTCACCTCGCAAATCCATTTCAATGCATGTCGGGGCCTGCTCACAGACCCCGATTACAGTATGGTTCTTTCTATACAAGTCTCTTTATAATAGAAGAAGTTTATTTCGGAGCGGCTGCTTCCCATTCTTTCTGCTGAATGTCAGCCAGCTCTTTTGCCGTTTTATATGGTCCGCCCGGTGCCAGGAATTCCGTGTGAACGCCTTCTGCGGCCAGATGCTCGCCGATATTCTGGCGGTTGATCATCATGATTTCGTACGCCAATTCAAACTCGCCGAGATAAGGAGTCAGTTCATTGTCAATGAAGTCGCTTTCCGTCTGAATGTTGTCCTGCGTCGGAATGAATCCGGCTGCCTTCACGAATGTCGTGTAATTTTCCGGCTCCGAGAAGAATTCAAGCCACTTCAGGGCTCCTTCTTTGTTCGGACCTTTCTCGGCCGCATACCATGTTACGTCATACTTGCCGACAAAGGAGGCGTTCTTCGCTGCATCCTCGGTGGCCGGAAGCGGGAAGTAACCGAATTTCAGCTCTGGATTAGCTGCCGCAACGGTAGGGGCATCCCAAGAGCCGTCAGCCAGCATCGCAGCTTTGCCTGTTGCAAAATAGGAAGGCGCCGTTGCATAATCGATCCCCATGAAGCCGTCGATCATGTAATTGTCTTGAAGCGTCTTCATTTTTTCCAAAACCTCGATGGCTTCTTCATCGTTATAAGCCGTCTCGCCTTTCCACACGCCCTCGATCCATTTCTGCTGGTCTCCGCCGCCCAGGATTTTGGCCTGCAGGGCGAACACTGGAAGTTTCAAAGGCCATACGTCTTTACCTGCTACAACAATCGGTGTGATGCCTTTGGCTTTCAAGTCATCGTTCAGCTTCATGAACTCCGACCACGTTTTCGGAACGCTTAAGCCGTTCTGCTCGAAGATTTCTTTGTTATAGAAGAGACCGGACATCGCAACCTTGCCTGTAGGAACGGCATATACTTTATCGTTATAAGTTCCGGCTTTTTCGATATCGTTTGCGTTATAATTCTTAATGAAGGCTTGGTCGGATAAATCCGCAATCAATCCGGTATCGATCCATTGCTGCCAATCGGGAACTTTAGCGCCCGGCGTCCATTCCTGCGGAGAGAGTCTCATTCCCGACAAATCGGCCAGGACGTCCACGTCATTGGCGGTGATTCTTGCTCTCTGCGCCTGCTTGTATTCGTCATCCGGACCCGTAGTGGTATACTCTACCGTATACTCGGGATACTTCTCTTCAAATTTCTTGTTGATCTCTTCAATCGCTTTATTGATGTTATCTTGTTTCCAGTGTAAAATTTTGATGACCTTTTTATCGCCTTTGGCAGGTGCGCCATGATCGGCTGAATCGCTGCTCCCGCAAGCTGCCAGCGAGAAGGTTAGAGCGCCAGCCAAAAGTAATGCTGATAACTTCTTAATCATTTGTTCGTTACCCCCTGAAATTAAATTGCACTTCATTATGAAACCGGATTCATGTTTCCGCTTTTTGTTGGCCTGTACAATCTTGATGCTACGAAACTATAATTATTAATTTTCGTAATTGAGCGAATTATACCGAAAGCGGTTTCGTAAGGCCTATTATTACGCATAATATTTTGTTTGTCAAAGCTTTTTTTATCGTTCCCGATACTTTTCTCTCACCGAACAGAGACAATCCTTTTTTCTTACTCTGACAAGCCTTATGCCTGTTCTCTTTCATTGACTTACCTCGCTAAAGCAGATACACTGAGTTACGAAACTGTTTCGAACCCGTGTGGTATAACATGGCAGACCGATGGTAAACCTTGGCTTGGATAAGCCCTTATGCATAGGTGAACCGTCATCATTTCATTGGATCATGGGAAATTTGTTCAAAACACACTCTTTAGTTAGACAGAAAACACGTATCTCATAACTTTTCTGTCCCTAAACATTACGCATAAAGGAAATTCATGATAAACAATTAGCGAAAATTAACGAAAATAATGAAATGACATTATAAACAGAATAAGGGGCGTTTCGCATGGCGTTAAACATCAAAACAATCGCTAAAATGGCAGGGGTCTCCGTATCGACCGTCTCCAAAATTATCAACAACTACAGTGATGTATCCGATGAGACCAAAGCTCGCGTGTTGGAAATTATGAGAGAAACCGGATATACTCCTTCCAATTCCGCAAAAACGTTAGCAACCAAAAAATCCAATCTAATCGGCGTCATCTTTGCGGGAAAGCTGAACGTTGATTTTACCCACCCGTTTTTTGTTGAGGTGCTGAATTCTTTTAAGAAGCAGATGGGCGTTCTCGGCTACGATCTGCTGTTTTTTTCGAACGAGAAATTCCAGGGGGAGGATGCCGACTATCTCGGACGGTGCCGCCATTATCAGGTTGACGGCTGCGTCATTATATCCGGCGAGGAAATCGAGCCCTCGATTAAGGAGCTGGATGAGAGCGATATTCCCTGCATCGGGGTCGATATTGAGCTGTTCGGCGAAATGTCGGGTCATATCATGTCCGACAATTACAAGATGTCCTCGAAGGTCGTGGAGCATTTCTATCTCCAGGGCTTCCGGGACTTGGGCTTCATTGGCGGCAGCAAGGAGTCCGAAATCTCCAACATGCGAGAGGCGGGTTATCGCAACGCCATGGAAAGCTTCGGCCTTCCGGCCCGTGCGGAGTGGTTCCTGAACGGCGATGATTTCTATGAGGCCAGCGGATATAAAGCCATGACACGGCTGATTAAGGCCGGATCCCTGCCCCGAGCCATTTTTGCAGCCTCGGATCAGATTGCTATCGGCGCCATCCAAGCGCTTCAAGAACATGGTCTGAATGTCCCTGACGACATGTCGATCATCGGCTGCGACGATATCGAGGCTTGCAAGTACACAACGCCTAAACTAACGACGATTCGGCAAAACAAAGAGAAAATCGGCCGCTTGGCGGCACTCATGCTCTACGACCTCATCCATAAACAGTCCCCCGTCAGTTCCTTTGTCGTCGAGCCCGAACTCATCGTCCGCGAATCTTGCGGGAGCAACACGCATCACTACGGGTATTTCGGATAAACATCCGGGCAAAGGGGCAGCCAGGGCGTTAGGCTCTTAATGAGCCCCTTGCCTTTCAGAGCCATCTTAGGATTGGTTCCAGTCACGAGTGTATACCACCAAAAAAGAGCCTGGGGCATGATGCCCCAGGCTCTTTTATAATCCTGTTTATTAGATATCGTAGTACAGGGAGTACTCGTGCGGATGAACGCGGATGTTAACCGCTTTGGCTTCGGCACGCTTGAAGTCGATGAAGTTCTCGAGGAATTCTTGCGTGAATACGCCGCCCTCTGTCAAGAACTCATAGTCTGCTTGAAGTGCATCCAATGCCTCGTCCAGGGAACCCGGTACGCTGCGGATTTCCTTCTTCTCGGCGTCGGACAATTCGTAAATGTTTTTATCGAATGGCCCGTAACCGAGTGCGGTAGGATCGATTTTACGTTTGATCCCGTCCAGACCGGCCATCAGCATAGCAGAGAATGCAAGGTAAGGGTTCGCTGTGGAGTCCGGTGTGCGGAACTCGATGCGGCAGCCTTTAGGCGTTACGGCAGCAACCGGAATCCGTACTGCGGCAGAACGGTTGCCCTTGGAGAATACGAGGTTAACCGGTGCTTCATAGCCTGGTACCAGACGCTTGAAGGAGTTGGTGCTCGGATTCGTCAAAGCGATCAAGGCAGGCGCATGGTACAGAATACCGCCGATATAGTGCAGCGCCGTTTCGCTCAGGTTCGCATAAGCGCCTTTTTCGTAGAACAGCGGAGTGTCGCCGTCGAAAATGGATTGGTGAACGTGCATGCCGCTACCGTTATCCCCGAACAATGGCTTCGGCATGAACGTAGCCGTTTTGCCGTATTGGCGGGCTGTGTTATGCACAATATATTTATAGATCAACAAATTGTCAGCTGTTTTCTTCAATGTATCGAAACGGAAATTGATTTCGGCCTGGCCGGCAGTTGCCACCTCATGGTGATGACGCTCAACGCGAAGACCTGCTTCGTCGAGGAGACGGCACATTTCGCTGCGGATATCCTGTTGAGTATCCACTGGCGCTACAGGAACATATCCGCCCTTAACCCCTACTTTGAATCCCAAGTTGCCGCCTTCTTCCTTGCGGTTCGTATTCCACTGGGCTTCCTCGGAGTCTACGAAGTAGCTGGAGCTGTTCATGGAGCTTTCATAGCGGACTTCATCGAACAGAAAGAATTCGGATTCCGGTGCGAAGAAGGCTGCTGTTCCGATGCCGGCTTCTTGAAGGTATTGCTCGGCACGAGCCGCGATTCCACGCGGGTCACGCTCATAAGCATCGCCTTCCGGAGTATAGATATTGCTCATAATGTTAAGTGTAGGGTGTGCAGTAAACGGATCAATATAGCAAGACTCCGGATCAGGCATCATGACCATATCCGATTCTTCAATGCCGCGGAATCCTGGAATAGAAGATCCATCAAACGCTACCCCGTTCACGAAAGTTTCTTCGTCTACTTCTGAAGCCGGCAAGCTAATGTGATGCACCCGTCCCGACAAGTCTACAAAACGAAAATCGACCCACTCAATATTGTTCTCTTTAATGGTTTGCAATACTTTCTCTACCGACATGTCTCTTCCTCCCAATTTCCGAACATTAAGACTTAAACTGCTTAACAATGTTCATAATCTTTCGATTTCTTTTCGTCATTATATGCCGGGAGATAACCTGACGTCAATACCTATGTAAGGTATTTTTTAAAATGGTGTCATGTTATATGACATGGAAAACCAATTTAAGTAAATGCAGCAAAAAGACACCTGCGGTTAGGATGCAGGTGTCTTCTACTATAAAATAGGGGATGGCGAAGCCATTCATTGTGTTCTTACCGCTATGCTCTAATATATCATTAAAGCATGTAACACGTGTTATACGCGCGCGAATTCAGAAGCAGGCGCTTTGGCCGTAGCAAAGCTCTTCCCTACCAATGGAGCCAGCTTCTCCAAGTCTTTAAGCAGTGCGGCGAATTGGTCCGGGAACAGGGATTGGACCCCGTCGCCTGTCATCGAGTTGTCCGGATCCGTATGCATTTCAATGATAAGACCGTCGGCTCCGGCCGCGACGGATGCCTTGGACATCGGTTCGACCAGCTCGCGCCGGCCCGTTCCGTGACTCGGGTCCGAGATGACCGGAAGGTGACTCAATCCTTGCAAAACAGGAATGGCAGATAAATCCAGCGTATTGCGGGTATAAGTTTCGAATGTTCGGATTCCGCGTTCGCAGAGCATGACATTCGGATTGCCGCCGGCCAGGATGTATTCCGCTGCGTTCAGGAATTCGTCATAGGTTGCACTGAAGCCTCTTTTCAGCAAAACCGGTTTGCCGCAGGTGCCAAGTTTCCGAAGCAGATCGAAATTTTGCATGTTGCGGGTGCCCACTTGCAGAATATCGGCATACTCCGCGCAGATATCGACGTATTCGGGCGTCATCACCTCGGTAATGGTCAACAGGCCATGCTTTTGCCCGGCTTCCGCCATCATGATCAGACCTTCGACGCCAACGCCCTGGAAGCTGTATGGCCCCGTACGAGGCTTAAATGCGCCTCCTCTTAGCACTTGTCCGCCTGCTGCTTTCACCAGCTGCGCAATTTCATCAATCTGCTGCGCGGATTCAACGGCACATGGACCGCCCATGACAACCAGATTGCCTCCGCCAATCTTTGTTCCCTTAATATCGATCACCGTATCATCCGGATGGAAATCACGGCTGGCAAGCTTGTAGGACTTGGAGATCTTAACTACATTCTCTACGCCCTTCATTTGGCGAAGATGCTCCGCAAGCTTCGGGTTCACGCTGCCGATCAGGCCGATCACCGTGCGGTCCGCCCCCTTCGATACGTGAGCCTGGAGCCCTTCCTTCTCAATTTCGGTAACGATATGCTGAACTTGTTCCTCTGATATTTGATTGGATGTAATGACGATCATAAATAAACCTTCTTTCTGAATGAATTCCAATTTCGATGCTGATTTCAATCCATGGATAGTCACTTTCGCACTTGTTCGCTTTTAAGCTTTTATGCTTTTAATCGATAAAGTAAATATACAGAAAAAATCTCCCCTCGTCAAGCCCATTCTTCATGGCTATCACGATCGGGAGATATTCCTTGCCTGTTACATCAGCGTTTTGTTGCGTCCTTCCGCTACGGTTCGCTTCACCAGCGGTATGACAATTCTTACCGTTGTCCCGATGCCGGCGCGGCTGAATAACGTGACTCCATACTCGCTGCCGTAGTGAAGCTTGATCCGTTGATCTACGTTTCGTATGCCGTAACCCGCATTGGTCAGATCCTGTCCCCCTGTATTATCCAGCACGCGGCCGGGCGGGAAACCGACGCCATTATCGATGATTTTGAATTCCAGAGCGTCTTCCAGCAATCTGGCCGTAATCCGGATATGAATATAGTCTCCGGTCCACGCATGCTCGAGCACATTCTCGATAAACGGCTGCAAAATCAATTTCACGGTTTCATACCGGACCACCTCGGGCTCAAAATCATAAGTAACCTGCATCCGGTCGTCGTATTTAATCTTTTGAATGTCCACGTACGCTTGGGCCTGTTCCAATTCATTCTTCACGGATATGATGTTCCGGCCGTCGTTGAGCGACAAACGATAAAACTTCGCCAGGTCCATTACCATGCGCTGCAGCTTATCCAGCATCCCGAACCGCGCGAGGCGGCTGATGGAGGATAGGGTATTGTATAAGAAATGCGGATTAATCTGCGCGTGCAGCGATTCCAGCTCCGCTTCCTTTTTCTGCAGGTCGGCCAGATACACCTCATTGATCAGCTTGCCGATGTTGCTGCCCATATCGTTCAACGCAGAGGAAATATGCGTAAATTCATCATTCCCCTTAAAGGATACCCGTTTATGGAATTCGCCTTCCTGGAACGAGTCCAGCACGGATACGATTTTGGACACCCGGCGGCTGAAATATCTGGACACCACGATGCTGACCACGAAGAAGATACCGATGCAGATCAGACAGATCAGATAGGTTAGATTACGTATTTTGACCGTGTCTTTTTCCACGATTTGAGCAGGCACGACGGCAATCAAATCCCAGCCGAGCTGGGGAATGGGCTTCCGAATCAGAAGGTCCCCGTTCTTGCGAAGTTCCTTCTCCTTGAAAACGTTTGTGGATTTTCCCCCTGATGAAAGAACGACCCGGCCCTGTGCATCCGATAAATACAATGCAGTCCCGTCACCGATCTTCTTGTAATCCATGCTTTCAAACAGGTCCGTCATACTGACGTTCATCCGCATGAACCCGATTTCCTGCGGTTTGATGGTCGAGCTGATATCCACCAGCCGCCGCAGCAAGGATATGCGCCCGTTGCTCACATCGTCCTCAATCTGCTTCCACTGCAGGGTTACGCCGTAATTCTCTTCCTTCGGATATAATTTATACCAGGACCGGTCCTCCAGCCTGTCATATTGATAAATATCAAACAGACGTTTGTTGGAGTCCAGCGGGTCTGTATACGTATAACTGTCATAGATCTCCCTAAGGTCGTCGTTGCGCAGGTAGATCGATAACCAGATCCTTCGGTTCGCCGTGCTTACCGCGGTCTCCAGCTTCGGAATCAGCACGTTGATCGTGGTGTCATAGCTTATCCAAGCGCTTTCGGTAAAACGCAGACGGCTGTTAAAGGTCGTATCAAAATAAAGCATATCCGATATCCGGATCATGTCCTCCATCTTATACGATATGTTCTCGCTCATCTGATGAAGCGTGCCCTGAATGTTGTTATACGTCTGCTCTCGGGTGGACTTCACGAAGACCTGATTCGCTATCTGACCGACAAGCAGCACCGGTATAATGATAAATACGCAGTACGAAAACATTAACTTGTATCCGAAAGGTATCTTGACCCGTATTCGTTCGAATTTCCCCGCCATAGCCTGTTTGACCCCATATCTAATCTGAATTTTGCAAGTTACGAGTGCTTGCGCCGGTATTCCAGAGGCGTCATTCCATACATTTCCTTAAACTGCCTGCTGAAATAAGGCAGATATTGATAACCTGTCTGTGATGCAATTTCATATATTTTGAGCTTGGTCGTCTTGAGGAGATCCCTGGCGCGCTCCATGCGGAGCTTGATCACATAATCGCTAAAGTTGTGCCCGGTTTCTTCCTTGAAGAGCACCCCGAGATAATTCGGTGAAAAAGAAAACCGGTTCGCCATATCCCGCAGCGTAATATTCTCGTGCATGCGTGCCTGGATATTCTCTATAATCTCTTCGACCAGCCTGCCATTCTTGGTTGATTTGCGGTTCTTGAGCATTTCCGAAATTTCCATTGCCTTCATGCGAAGCCATGAGAAAATATCATCCATCGTTTCGAATTGAAGCAGAATATCCAGGTTTTTGAGCTCCAGTCCAGCCATACGATATAACTCTTCGTTCATCGCTTGCAGATGTCCTTCCAGCTTCACCATGATATACACGGCCAAATTGCGTATGGTGAACTTGGATCGGATGCTGGATGCCAGCAGTTGAATCGCTTCCAGTTCATCATAGATACGAACGATATCATACTCCGTCATGGCTGTAAATAAAGCATCCAGACGGATGTCGAGGCTTTTTACGTCTTCCCGGTCCTCTGTCGGCACCTCGCTGTACAGGATCCATTTGCCCTTGCCCCGGAACATCTTATAATCCAGCGCGTCCAAAGCCTCCATGTACGACGTGTGAAGCTGCTCCAGCTGATGGACGGCCCTGCCTTCCCCGACCGTCATCGAATAGTTATATTCCCGTTTTAATTCCTCAAGCAGGGCTTGAATCTCTTCCTTGCCCCGGCCCCCGTTAAGGAGTACAGCCGTTCGCTGATCGGTTACCTTGCATATATATTCAAAGCCGCGCTGTTCAAGCAGTTTATGCAGTCTCGTGAAATACTCCTCTATGGCACTCAGCTTTTCCTCGGAATCGAGCGAGCCGGTTCGCCAGGTGCTCACATTGTCAAGCTCCAGCAGAATGACGCAGACCGGCCAGTGAAGCTCTGTCAGCCGGTACTCCCGCTTGATAATATCCAGGATGGCTCCGTCATAGGGCCGCTGAAGGATTTGCAGGAGATACTGATTTTTGAGGATGGGGATCATCTGCTGGTAAGCTTCCTCCGTCTCCTTGCGTTCATGTAGGCGATCCAGTTCCATCCTCACCTTCGTTAATGCATCGATCAGCTCCTGGTCCTCCATCGGCTTTAACACATAACTGCATGCGTTCAATGCAATCGCTTGTTTTACGTAACCAAAGTCCTGGTAACCGCTTACGAAGATAATCCGGAGTTCCTCCTGCAGTTTCAGTGCCCGCTGAGCAAGCTCAAGCCCGGTCATATTCGGCATGCGTACATCGGTAACGAGGATGTCGACCTTCTCTCTTTCGAGCACCTCGCAAGCAGCGAAGCCGTTATTGACCGAATCGATCACTTTCATTCCGAGATCTTCCCATGGAATAAAGCTTTTCATGCCCTCTAGGTCCAGTATTTCGTCGTCTGCCAGCAGCACTTTATACACGGGTATCATCTCCCCCATAAATTCCGATAAGGGTATACTGCATAAGCAGCATACCCTTCTTGGTTTAAGCAAAAATTATTATTGGCCTTTCATTTTCGTAACGTTTTCTTGCCATTTCGTTGTTTTGAATGCAAGCAGCTTATCGTATCCTGCAGATTGAGCATCGGCCTCAGCCTTGTCGAGGATTGCCAATACTTCGGCATCATCCTTCGCGTACAGGGCTTTCGCTCTGGATTCCGTAAAGATATCTTCTACGCGTTGACGGATAATTCCTTCCTCGCTGTCCGGAGCCGGATCGAGGTTAATGTACTCCGTAGCATTGGCTTGAGTTTTCCAAGTGATTTCATATTGCCAGCGAGTGGACCAGTTGCGCTGCTCTTCCGGCAACGTGCTCTCGTATTTCGCTTTCGCTGTATCAACAAACACGGTGTTACCATTCCAGTGAAGATTCGTTGTGATGGCTTGCAACTTGCCGAGACCGGCAGCATCCGTTACATATTTCTCGGTGAACTTCGGTGTTACGCCATCCTCTTCAAATCCGTCCCAATATCCTCCTGGAGGCCCCCACATGAGAACGCTTTGGCCTTCAGGACCTGTGTACCAATCCAAGAATGCGAAAATCGCTTCGGGATCTTTAGCGGATTTCGTAATTACGCTTACGTTCCAACCCAATTGCGTATAAGTACCAGGGAAGATCTTGTTCTTGTCCAGACCTTCCTTGTGAATCGGCCAGATCATGAAGTAACCGGCTTCCGGATCCTTCGCCGTCAATTCAGCGTGGGCATTCATTGCATTTTCCGTCGGGCTCGAAGCGGCATACACAGCAACGCGTCCCGTGTTCACTTTTTCTTTTACTTGGTCAGCCGTTTGGGTCATGGCATCCTGAGAAATCAATTTCTCGCGGAACAGCTTCGCGGAATACTGCATCGACTCGCGGAAAATCGGATCCGTAAAGATCGAAGTCAGCTTATCACCGTTAGGCACACCGCGGATGCTGATCCAACGAGTCAGAGCGTTTTCTGCAAATGCAGAGTACAGCACCTCGATACCTTGACCTTGTACGTGCGGCTCATAAGGAACCACTTGATCGCCGTATTTCGCTTTGACGGCTTTCAGGTATTCATACAGATCATCCGTCGTTTCCAGCTTAGGCTCGCCAAGCTCTTTGTAAATCTTCTTGTTTACAACATAACCTGCATTACCGTTCGGTTGGTTCGTATACCAGTTCGGGAACTGATACAGCTTGCCGTCCGGAGAGCGAAGCATGTTCAGACCTTCGTCGCCCATCCACTCTTTCAGGTTAGGATATTTATCAAGATATTCATCGAAAGGTACGAGCATATCGGCTTGACGCAGCTTCTCTACGTCCGGACCACGGTCCATCCACATCACATCCGGAAGCTCCGTGGATGCGATCATGGTATTGAATTTTTGCTGTGCGTTACCTTGCGAATGGATCGCGTTGACGGTTACCTTCTTGTTCTCTTTAATCCATTTCGAAGATTCGTCTTGTCCCCATGGCGGCATGGTGTACTCGTTATAATGGCCGTAGAAACTGAACTCAAGCGGTGTTTCGCCAAGCACAAACTTGTCGGATGCCTCCGTTGGAGGCGTGCTGGTTCCGTTTTCGCCTGCAGGCGCCGGATCAGCAGTCTTGGTTCCACCGCCGCCGCCGCATGCAGAAAGCATCAGCGCTGCCGCAAGCAAAGCTGTCATGGACGTGGCCAGCGATTTCTTTCTCAACCTCATTCTCTAATTTCCCCTTTCGTTTTTACACTTGATATTTATGTCTAAAGCTTAAGGCTTCAAACAACACGCATTGTTTTCCCTACTCTTTCAGGGAACCTACCAGAACACCTTTAACGAAGTGCTTCTGTACGAATGGATACACCATAATAATCGGAAGCGTTGCCACCATCATGGTTGCCATGGACAACGACTTGGAGGTTACGCTTTGCATCCGGGAGAGCACCGCCTGCGAAGCGGAATCCAGGTTGCTCATCTGTTCAGACATAATATTGGAGTTCAATATTTGACGAAGCATGGTCTGAATCGGAAGCAAGTTCTCGTTATTGATGTAGATACTCGGCAAGAACCATTCATTCCAATGGGAAACCGCCGTAAACAACGATAATGTTGCGATGACCGGACCGGACAGAGGCAGAATGATCTTAAAGAAAATGCCCCAGTTGCCGCAGCCGTCGATTTTGGCGGACTCTTCAAGACCGCTTGGGAGGCCGTTGAAGAATGTCCGGAAGATGATCATGTTCCACACGCTTACCAAACTCGGGATAATGAACACCCAGAAGGAATCCATCAGACCCAAACCGCGAACGAGCATGAAAGTCGGAATCAAGCCGCCGCCGAAATACATCGTTACGATACACATAATCATGTAGTATTTGCGGCCGATCAGTTCCCTCTTGGTCATCCCGTAAGCGAAGATGGAGGTTACCAATATGGAGGAAATCGTTCCGATCACGGTACGAAGCACCGAAATCTTGAAACCATTCAGCAACCGGTTATCCTGAAACACGATGCCGTAATTCTCAAGCGTAAAATCACGGGGCCAGAAGGTAACGCCCCCCATTGCCGTATCTGAACCAGAGTTAAATGAAATGACTAGTCCGTTCCAAAACGGATAAAACGTTACAAAGGCCAAGAATGCCAAGAAGATATAAATGATGACCATCATCACTTTGTCACCAAATGCTAGACGTACCACTATTACCCGCTCCCTTCCTCATAATGATCTCTTACCATAAGCTGTTTCCTGATTTGCGTGCAATCAAGTTGGCAATCGTCAGAAGCATGACGCTGATCACCGCTTTAAACAAGCCTACGGCCGTTGCATATGAGAATCGGGAGTTTTCGATACCTATTCGATAGACATATGTGTCGATAACGTCGGATACCTCTCGCAATACCGGGTTCTTAGCCAAGAGCAAGATGTCTTCGAAGCCTGCAGTCAGCAAGTTACCAATGGCAAGAATCATGAAAATAACGACGACCGGCATGATCGATGGAAGCGTAATCGTGAAGATCTGCCTGAATTTGCTTGCGCCATCCATGTCAGCCGCTTCATACATATGGGGGTCAACCCCGGCAACCGCCGCCAAGTATACGATGGAGGAGAATCCAATCTCTTTCCATACCCCTGTCGTTACGAGAATTCCCCAGAAATATTCCGGTAGCGACAGGAAGTTGATCGGCTCTTCGATCAAATTCAGCTTCTGCAGCAAAATGTTTACGCTGCCGTTATCCGTTGATAAGAGCGAAATCGCAAAGCCTGAGACGATAACCCAGGACAGAAAGTGCGGAAGATAACTGACCGTTTGCACCAGTCTCTTGAAGAACATATGCCGAACTTCGTTCAGCATAAGCGCCAGCAGAATCGGTGCCGGAAATCCAATAAGAAACTTGAGCAAACTGATGACGATCGTGTTTCTCATGACCGTCATAAATTCCGGCGATTCAAAAAACATTTCGAAATGCTTGAATCCGGCCCACGGGCTGTCGCCCATCCCCTTGAAAATGTTAAAGTCTTGGAAAGCCATTAAAATACCGTACATCGGTATGTAGCTAAACACAAAAACGAGTGCCAGTGCAGGAAGCACCATTAACTGTATATCCCATTGTTTAGCAAAGCGAAGCAATAAGCTTTCCTTCTTCCGTTTCGGAACAGGTTCCTGTTCTACGGATATTTGCGCCATGTCCAACCCCCCGTGTGTTCTATGCCATGAAGTTTACCTGATGTCTAACATTTTAGAATAAACGATCGAATATAAACATTTGCCTATTCAACGAAAAATGATAGTATTCAATCGAGAATTGAAACGCTTACACGGCATGGAATATTTGCGAGGGTGAAATGATAGGTGCGATTGCTTTCCATAAACGTAAAAAGACCCACCGCAAACATCATTGCGATGGGTCTGAAAAATAAGCTTCTGATGGCATTAATTATGATTTGCTCTTCACCCGAACAGGCGGAAGCAATTTACTCATATTCACCGTACGCTTGATCTCCCAAGTTTCCGGCTGATCATGTTCATACTGTTCCAAATAGGCGATGACTTCCTTCGTGATCGGAGTCGGTGTTGATGCCCCTGATGTAACTGCCACTTTGCCTACTCCTTCAAGCCATTCGCGCTTGAGTTCCGTCACATCGCCAATACGGTGGGCCGGTACTCCTGCTATCTCTTCGGATACCTGCGCAAGACGGTTCGAGTTATTGCTGCGAGGATCTCCTACCACGATAACTAAATCCGCCTGACCGGCTTGTTCGGCTACCGCTTCCTGACGCACCTGCGTTGCAAGACAAATTTCATTATGAATCTCCGCACCCGGGAATTTATCGAGCAGACTCTTCATGATATGCTTGATGTCCCATTGACTCATCGTGGTCTGGTTCGTGATGATGATTCGGGACGAATTCACCTGAAGCTGTTCAATTTCTTCTTCCTTCTCGATCAGATGCACATGTTCCGGTGCGATCCCGATCGCCCCTTCCGGCTCGGGATGCCCCTTCTTCCCGATGTAAATGATCTCATAACCGTCAGCTGCCTTATCCCGGATCAAATCATGGGTTTTCGTCACATCCGGGCAAGTGGCGTCGAGCGTGGTCAACCCTTTATCCCGTGCAAGCTTGCGCACTTCGGGAGAGACCCCGTGTGCGGTAAAGATTACGGTTCCGCTCTCCACCTGGCTCAGAATTTCCATCCGATTCGGACCGTCCAGGGTAATGATGCCTTCGTCCTCAAAGGATTGCGTGACATGACTGTTATGCACAATCATGCCCAATATATAAATAGGCCGAGGAAGATCCAGATTCTGCGCCGCCTGACGCGCCAAGACCATGGCGTCGACGACACCGTAACAATAACCTCTCGGTGATATTTTCAAGACTTCGATGATCCCCACCTGCTTTCCGTAGTAATCCATAAGCGATCTAGTCTATTATACCCTATTCCAGGGGAGGAGCAAAGACGACGGGGAGCCAGACGATAAAGGTGCTGCCTTCCCCTCTTCGGGTAACGACCTCGACAGAGCCCTTATGCTCATCGATGATCCATTTGGCGATGGACAGCCCGAGTCCGGTTCCGCTCGTGATGCCTCTCGATTGATCCGCACGGTAGAAGCGTTCGAATATGAACGGAACCTCATCCTTATCCATACCGATTCCCGTATCCGAAATCCGCAAGCCTACCTGACCCTTGTACAGAACAACATCCAGACTAACCTCGCCCTCAGGCGTGTACTTGAACGCATTCTCGATAAAAATGAACAGCATCTGCTGCAAATAATCCTTATTTCCTTCCACATAAACACCGTTCAGGACAGACAGCTCTCCGACATGCCATTCTGCGGTTTTCTCCAGGAAATGAGCGCGCCGTGCAACCTCTTCAACCAAAGGCTGGAGCGGCACCGGGTCCAGCTCAAACGTCTGGCCGGTATCGGCCCGCGCCAGAGACAGCATATCGTTCACCAGCCGGCTCATCCGCTTCGCTTCATCGGATATATCGCCTACCGCTTCAACCGAAATCTCCTTGATCATTTCCTCATCCATATCCGCTCTCTCGCCGGGAGCTACCGTCCACATTTTCTGCAAAAGATCCACATTGCCCCGGATGGTAGTCAGCGGGGTCCGAAGTTCATGGGAAGCGTCCGATACGAAGCGCCGCTGCGCCGCATAGGCATCCTCAAGCTCTTTATAGAAGCTCTCCGTCCTCTCAAGCATCCCGTTAAACGTGCCGATAAGCTGACCGATCTCGTCCTCCGGCCCGTCGTATTCGATCCGTACGCTAAGGTCGGTGCCTTTTTGGATCTGCTCCGCTGCCTCCGTAACCTTGCCGATCGGTTTCATGGATTTCCGGGCCAGGAATAAACCTAATGTTGATGCGATCACGAGTGTCGCTGCCGAGCCCATGATGAGGATGGATTGAAGTCTGTCCAGGGTTTGCTCGATGGTGCGTGTGTTTGCCCCGACTTGTAGCCAACCGTAAAGTTTACCCGTCCTTTCTTCAAATACGGGTGCCTCAAATAATAGGAATGAATTACCTTTTACCGTAAACCGTTTAAATTCGTTTTTGGTAGTATTTAATGCTCTTTCAACGGTTGGATTCTCAAACCTCAAGCCGCTAAACTCCATATTGCCGGATCTCCAAACAGCTCCATTATAGAATGTATACAGCTGTACGTATAAGTCAGCTGCTTCCATATTTATAGTGGAAGAACGGTCAGGTAGTAATGACACTGCATCAGATGTCACACCAATTTTATTGACTTCTTGGACAATCCGCTGCTTCAACTCCTCATACGTATACAAATGGACAAAGCCATACACCGCCGAACTGAATATCAGCAGTGTCACGAACAAAATGCCGGTATACCATGCTGTCAGTCTTAACCGAATGGACATGCTAGTTATCTCCTCTTAAAATATAGCCGGCTCCGCGGATCGTCTGGATCAGCCGTTTACCTCCATGTTCCTCGGTCTTCTGCCGGAGCATGGCGATATAAACCTCCAGCACGTTCGACTCCCCGCTGTAGTCATAGCCCCATATTTTATCCATAATCAAATCGCGGGACAGCACCCGCTTCGGGTTTTGCATAAACAGGTGCAGCAGCTCGAATTCCTTGGCAGTGAGCTCCAGTCTCTGCCCGCCTCGAATGACTTCCCTCGCATCCGTATCCATCACGAGATCATCAAAGGTCAGTCGGTGGTTCGAGGTATCATCTCCGGTTTTACGGCGCAGCAAAGCCCGGACGCGGGCAAGCAGCTCCTCCAGCGCAAAGGGTTTGACCAGATAATCATCCGCTCCGGTATCCAGCCCCTTTACCCGGTTCTCCACCTCATCCTTTGCCGTCAGCATCAGCACCGGTATCGTGCTTCCGCCCTCCCGGAGTCTGCGCAGCGCTTCAAATCCATCGACCTGAGGCATCATTACGTCCAGAACGACGACATCCGGGTCCTCACTCAATATCACTTTCAATCCTTCTGCTCCGTTGGATGCGGTCAGGACGTCATAGCCCTCAAACGCAAGCCCTCTGCGCAGCATGGAAATAATCTTCTCATCATCGTCTACAATCAAAATCCGGGATCGCATAGCGGCATCTCCTCTATCTTCTTAGCGTTATATTTAGTACGACGTTACAATCCCATTATATCGGTCGCCTCAAGGACAAGACAAGCGGAAGGGAACGGTCCCTTCCGCTTGTTGTCACGCCTATCCAGGGTTACGGCTGCTGTTGCCGTTGTTGCTGCTGTTGGGTTAGATCAAAATCGTTCTTGTCGCCGATCGTTAGCGCTAGGTCCATGTTCTTGCCGTTACGAACCACATTCAGCGTGATTTTGTCTCCTACCTTCTTCGATTGAATCAATTCAATCAGGTCCTGCGCGGTCGGATATTTGGTACCATCCACACCCACAATAATATCATATTGGCGCAGGTCCGCTTCATAAGCCGGCGAACGGAACACGACGCTGTCAACGTAAGAACCTTCCTTCACGTCCGTACCCAGGGATTGGGCAATTTGCGGAGTGACCGTTCCCAGGCTGGCCCCGATGAACGGAACCGGCTCTTTCGGCACTTCCTCGTTGTTTTTCAGGTATTCCACAACTTCCTTAATCGTGCTGGACGGAATCGCAAATCCGATCCCTTGTGCTTCCGCACTGACGGCTACGTTCATTCCGATAACCTCGCCCTTCAGATTGAGAAGCGGCCCGCCGGAGTTACCCGGATTAATCGAAGCATCGGTCTGGAGAAGGTGTTCATAATTGCGGTCTTGTTCGCCGTTCGTGCCTTGAATATCGATCTCGCGTTCCTTCGAGCTAAGTACACCAGCGGTAACCGTGTGTTCAAAACCGTGCGGGTTCCCGATGGCAACAAGCCATTCACCAACCTTCAGCGAGTCGGAGTCACCTAGCTGTACTGAAGGGAAATCCGCCCCTTCGATTTTCAAAACGGCTAAATCAAGCTCATAGCTGGAACCGAGCAGCTTCGCTTCATAAGGCTTTTTGGTACCCTGTACCGTCACTTGGATCACATCTGCGCCATGGATCACATGCTCGTTCGTCAAGATGTATCCCGACTTCTCAAAGATGAAACCCGAGCCGATGCCTGAAGGCTGAAGCTGGGATTCCTGACCTCCGTTGTTGCTGCTTCCACCGTTTCCGCTGTTTCCGCCATTGCCTTCCTGGCTCGATTGACCGCCGCCGAAGAAGTACCAGAACGGATCGTTCATATTCGGATTCGTGCTTTGTCTATTGCTGCTGTTTACAAGCGTCTCGATCAGCACGACGGCCGGACTCGCCTGATCCACCACTGCCGATACGTCGCCAGGATTCGATGGAATCATCGCTGATGCGGTAGTAGCTCCGCCGTTATCTCCGCCGTTATCCTCGACGTTAGCCGAAGTTTCTTGGGCTGGCTCCGATGAGTACGCCGCATCCGGCGTAAACAGATTCGTTCGGTCAGCGGCAAACATCAGGCTCGAAATGACGAGGACGCCTGCCAAGAAAGACAATAGCACGGTCTTGACGGAATTTTTGGGCTTCTGGCTGTAGTTCCACTCTTTGTTTCTTTTCATGGAATCCACAGGCCCCCCGCCGCCCTGGCTTCCGGAGGAATGGGCCTGCGAGAAACTGGAGGATGGAATCGGTTTTACGGGCTGCGGAGCGGTAACCTCCACCTCCTGAGGTTCCCGGCTCTGGTAAGGCCGTTCCGTTTTCTCATCGTCGCGGTTACTCGATATGGACTGGAACGGTCCGTAAGAATAGTAATAAGAAGAATTCTCCGTGGATGCTTCCTCACGTCTCGTTGCTTCATTGTTATTCGCTTCGCTGTTCATTCCCTCATCATCCGGGTACCCGTAACGCTTTCTTTGGTCGTCCATTGGTCTACCTCCTATTAAAATCACTTGCTTCCAAGTGGTCTAATTGATTAACTGTTCTTATTGTGTACTATAAACCTTAATAGTACCTTAAAAACAATTAAAAGGCAGATAAAAAGAAAACCGGGACGCTTCCCGGTCATACCTCACCAAAAGAACATATTGCTATATTTTGACCCAGCCCTTCCGGTGGGCATAAATCGCCAATTGCGTCCGGTCCTCCAGCTCGCACTTCATCAGCAGATTGCTGACATGGGTTTTAACCGTCTTGATGCTGATATGCAGCTCTTCGCCGATCTCTTTGTTGCTCTTGCCTTCGGCAATCAGGAGCAGCACTTCCTTCTCCCGCTCGGTAAGCCCGGATTCATCCCCGTTCACCATATGCCGGCGGATTCCCCTGGTGAGTGCTTCCGACACGTCTTTGGTCATGACCGGCATGCCCCGGAACGCTCCCTGAAGGGCGTAAATGAGCTCGTCAGCCGAAACCGTCTTTAGCACGTAGCTGACTGCCCCCGCCTCAATGCACTCGACCACAAGCTCGTCTTCGAGAAAGCTGGTCAGAATCACGATCTTCTGATCCGGGAATTCGGACATAACCGCGCGCGTGGTCTCCGCCCCGTTCATCACCGGCATCATCAGGTCCATTAGAATGAGATCCGGCCGGTCGGCCTCCTCCCCGTTTCTCAGCATATCAACGACCTCTTGGCCATTCGCTGCTTCTCCGATCACTTCAAACCCCGGATCCAACGATAAATATGTTTTTAACCCCATGCGAACCATATCATGATCATCAGCCAGCAATATCCGAATCGTACCCATAATGATTGTTGTCCCCTCTCTATTCCACTGGCTCAGCCAGCACTTCCTCATCCTTGTTCTCTTCCTCCGCCGCTCCGGTATTGCCCTCGGCCTCAAATAACGGAATATTCACGCGCACCGTCGTTCCCGCGCCCTTCTTGCTTATAATATCGACCTGTCCGCCAAGCTTTTCGGCCCGTTCGCGCATCGTCGACAGCCCGTACGATCCCTGCTTGCCTGCCACCTCGTCAAAGCCGACACCGTCATCGCTGATGCTTAAAATCACGCGTTTCTGGTCCTCGCGAAGCGACATGCTGACAAGGCCCGCACCGGCATGCTTCACGATATTAGCCACCGCTTCCTGGATGATCAGGAAGAGCTGATGCTCAATCGCATCCGATACCCCGCCGTAGAGCTCGACATCCTTCATGCCCTTCAGGCCGTTTTGGCGGCAGTAATCCGGAAACCACCGTTCCAGTGCTTCTTCCAGGGTTCTGCCTTCCAGCTCCACGGGTCGAAGCTGCGCAATCAGCGCCCGCATCTGCTTCTGCGCCACATGGGACATCTCGATCAACTGGCCGAGCACCTTGTCCCCGTGCTCCGGATTTCGCTTCAGTACCGCCGGAAGGGATGAAGCCGACATGTGGATCGCAAACAGCTGCTGACTGACCGTATCGTGCAGATCCCTTGCCATCCGGCGCCTTTCCTCGAGGACAGCGGCTTCCGCGGCAATCTCCTTCTCAATGACATCCTGCTCGCCGAGGCGCTGCAGCAGCTTCATTTTCTTCTCCAGCGCTTCCGTCATCCCGTTAAACTCATCGTACACTCTGGCAAAAGACCCGTCCTCCATGGCAGGCAGCCGTACGTTCAGATTTCCTTTGGCAACCTGCAGCATGTTCAGATGAAGCAGATCCAGCGGCCGCTGGATGCGCTGTCCCGCGATGTATCCCGCAATCCCCGTAAACAGAAGTACACCGACCGTGTAATACACCCACAGCCGGTTATCTTCAATATGTATGTAGCCGGATTGGTTTGCTGTGTACAGGAAAACAGCAACCCCGGCTCCGATCAACAGAAAGTAAAACAATATCACCCATTTGGTATTTTTCAATATCCCCATCATATCGATTAACCTACCCTATTCACTTTGACGTCACCGATAAATACGCTCACGGTAATTCGAATTTTCTTGCCCGCTTCCCTGTAATGCGGGCTTTCCAGGCCGGCATTGCTCATAAAGCCGCTCCGGGATTCCTCAAGCACCTTCATATCGCCGATGAAGGAATTGGTCGTGACATGAATGCCGACGTCCGAATCGTTCGGAACGAACACCTTGACATCCCCGATAAACGCCGAGATGTTGATTTTCGTTTCGCCGTAAGGGATTTGAGCTTTGGTCAGATCCAGTACCGTATCGCCGATGAACTGCGAAATATTCGTCGGCTTCAGCTGGAAATAATCCTTCCCCATGTGCACGTCCCCGATAAAAGAGGACTTGTTCACCGTATCATGGCTATGCCAGGATTGGTGATGTTGATGTTGATGTTGATGTTGATGATGGTGGTGTTCGTCCTTATATTCCGATCCGTCGCCGTAGCTTTTGCCGTTATCGTCAAAATCCACATGAACTCTGAACTTGCTGCGGTCCTGTCGTTCCTGGCGCGGGCGCTCATGCTGCTGTCCCTGCCAGCGGTACCCTTTGCTTGAATCGTGCGAGTCCCTTGATTCGAACTCCGGCTCTTCATAAGCCTTGTCAGCCTTGTCTGGCTTGCCGAATCTTCGCTCGAATTCTTCGTCCAGGGAGGATTCCAGCGGACGCGCTTCAGGCGGCTCCGGGATATCGTAATCGTCCCGACGATGCGAGCCGAAATCATCCGGACTTGGCGGTGATGGCGGCGGCGTATGATCCTTCGGTTTGAAAATAACCTGCAATCCGTACCCGATCAGGATGATCGGAATCGCGTATTTGATCAAATCGCCGAAAGAGAAATGGACCATGTCCAGATTTCTTCCGAGAAAGTACGATCCGATCACGATCGGTACGATCGAACCCCACAATGCTCCGCCACGGGCATAAATCAAGCTTTGCAGCCCGAACCAGATGATGAACACCGGCCAAAATGTCGAGAATATATAACCAAGGTCCACATGTATAATATCGAGCTGATTTAGAAGAAACACCACACCAATGCCGATGAGCAGCAATCCATTGCTAAGCTGGCTCCATCCTTTTCTACTCATGGTCATCCCCTAGCCTTCCAGTTCTATTTTTTCTTAATTACAGTGTACAACATATTGCGATGAACGGGTTAGCGGCGGTGGAATGAAGTTGATCTCGGTCTCGAGACCGAGTCCCTGGATATAAATGGATATGATTCCATAATAAAAGACCTCCGCTTTAAGCGGAGGTCTTATTGCTGCACGAACGGGCGTTGACATCTACACCTTAACGGTTTGCAGAATGGTCCCCTGGTGTGTTCAGATCGCCAAACTCAGCGTCAAACTTCTCGTTCGGTTTTTTGTAGTTCTCCTGTACTTTGGAGTTCCCTTTTGGGTTGCTGGCGATGCTGGTCTCTTCAGCAAACTCAGCGTTAAACTTTTCGTTAGGTGTTTTAAAGTTCTCTTGCACCTTGTTCTTTTTAGCCACAATATTCACCTCCCTGTTCATTTGCGATACCATCATCCTCTTCAGGGGTTTGGCCCCCGAAAAGTAGTATGTGATGAACAGGGTGTCATTATTCTTAAATGTTTACTGCCATAGAAGCGCAGCAAAATTACCCTAAATGGCTTCCTCCAGCACGGATGAAGGCAGGAAACGATAGGTCTCAATCGCGTCCTCCAAGGTTCTCAGCATGGCTTCCGTGCATTTGCCGCTTCCGGTTTTAATGACCTGCACCTCAACGTCCTTTTTCCCCCACTCCTTAAACACCTGCTTGGTGGTGGAGAAATAGAGGTCAATCTTCTGGCCCTTGATGGCTGACCCGATATCCGCTACGATCCCATACCCATAGCCGGGAATATAGAGAATGCTGCCGAGCGGGAATACATCAGGATCCGCGGCAATCGTAGACAGCGTATTTCGATCCCGCTTGACCTTCACCCCGGAGTAGGTGATTCCATACTGGGGATGTCCCGGCTTCTTCCCGGTCGACTCGTAACCTGCCGTGTATCCCGTAGCGGTTACCTTCACCGTATGCAGCACCTGGTCCTCCCTTGGGGCAAGCACCGGCATGGACTCGCGTTTCTTGCCGGGCTCGCTGGTCTTCGGCCCCGTACTTGGAACCTCCAAATATCTATTCATATCACTAAAACCCACCACGCGTAGCGCATAGAAGCGAGACATCTCAACGTAATCGGAGCCATGTATTTCCTCTGACGGATCATACACATTTCGGGTGTCCGTCGATTCGTAGGATTCGCTTAGAATCAAATTGCGGGCCTCTACTGCCGTAGAGCTCGCGCTGAACAAGATGGCTGATAAAATAAAACCAGCAAAAAACCTCTGCCATGTTTTCCATTGGATCATGTGAATACCTCCCCCTTACTAGCGAGGGTTCCCACTTCTCGAATAGAATATACGTCATGGCAGAGGTCTGCATGTTTCCTCGGTTACTTAACTTTTACGGCAAAACTAAACTACATGGGTGTTAATTTCTTCACGCAGCTTGAGGATGATTTCGTCCAGCGGCTGGGCCCCGATATCCCCTTCGCCGCGCTTGCGGACGGAAACCGCTCCGGCACTTTTCTCGTTCTCGCCAACGATGAACATGTATGGAATCTTCTCGAGCTGTGCTTCGCGAATCTTGTAGCCCAGCTTCTCGTTGCGAAGATCCGGTTCGACGGAAATACCGGCGAATTGAAGCTTCTCGGCCACTTCCTTGGCGTAGTCTTCAAAGGCGTTGGATACCGGAATGACTTTGACCTGTACCGGGGAAAGCCACAACGGCAGCGCCCCTGCAAAATTCTCAAGCAAGAATGCCGTAAAGCGTTCCATGGTGCCCAGAATCCCGCGGTGGATGACGACAGGACGGTGCTTCTGGCCATCGTCGCCGACATATTCCAGCTCAAAGCGCTCAGGCAGCAGGAAGTCGAGCTGAACGGTGGACAGCGTTTCTTCCTTGCCCAGTGCCGTGCGGATCTGAACGTCAAGCTTCGGTCCGTAGAAGGCAGCTTCGCCTTCCGCTTCATAGAACGGCATGTCCAGGCTCTCCACTACTTCACGCAGCATGCGCTGGGACATTTCCCACATTTCGTCGTTTTGGAAGTACTTTTCGGTATCCTGCGGATCCCGGTAAGACAGACGGAAGCGATAGTCGTGAATGCCGAAGTCCTTGTAGACCGTCATGATCAGCTGAATGACCCGGGCAAACTCTTCCTTGATCTGATCCGGACGGCAGAAAATATGCGAGTCGTTCAGCGTCATCGCGCGCACGCGATGCAGGCCGGTCAGTGCGCCGGACATCTCGTAGCGGTGCTGCATGCCAAGCTCCGCAATGCGGATCGGCAGATCACGGTAGCTGTGCATATCGCTCTTATATACCATCATATGGTGAGGGCAGTTCATCGGACGCAGGACAAGCTCCTCGTTGTCCATTTCCATTTTCGGGAACATGTCTTCCTGATAGTGCTCCCAGTGACCGGAGGTTTTGTACAGTTCCACGTTTCCGAGTACAGGGGTGTACACGTGCTGGTAACCCAGGCGTTCCTCCATGTCCACGATATAACGCTCCAGGGTACGGCGCAGTTTCGCGCCGTTAGGCAGCCAGATCGGCAAGCCTTGTCCAACGAGCTGAGAGAACGTAAACATTTGCAATTCCTTGCCCAGTTTGCGATGGTCGCGCTTTTTGGCTTCCTCCAGCAGGCGAAGATGCTCGTCGAGCTGCGCTTTTTTCACAAACGCCGTACCGTAAACACGCTGAAGCATTTTGTTCTTGCTGTCGCCGCGCCAGTATGCGCCCGCTACGTTCATCAGCTTGAACACCTTGATCTTGCCGGTTGAAGGGACGTGCGGTCCACGGCAAAGGTCGAAGAATTCGCCCTGCTCGTAAATCGTGATGATGCTGTCCTCCGGCAGGGCGTTGATCAGCTCCAGTTTGTATGGATCGCCAAGCTCGCCGAAAATGCGCAGCGCTTCCGCACGGCTCACTTCCTTGCGAACGATCGGGAGGTTCTCGCCGATAATGCGTTCCATTTCCTTCTCGATCTTCTGCAGATCCTCCGGATTCAAAGGCTCTTCCAGGTCCATGTCGTAATAGAAGCCGTCTTCGATGACCGGCCCTACGCCAAGCTTGACTTCTTTCTGTCCATACAAACGCTTGGTTGCCTGAGCCAGCAAATGCGCTGTACTGTGGCGCATCACCTCAAGCCCTTCGGGCGTATCCTGCGTTACGATTTCGATCAGCGCGCCGTCCTGAAGCGGAGTGGATAGATCCACGACGATCCCGTCCATTTTTCCCGCAACGGCATTCTTTCTCAGTCCGCTGCTGATCGACGCAGCCACATCCTCGATATTGCTTCCAGCCTCATACTCCCGTACGGAGCCGTCAGGCAGTTTAATGCTAATAGCCACCTTGCATTCCTCCCCAAAAAAGTTTTCACGTTTCTTCCATATATGAAGGACGCGTTAGTCTCCCCTTGAAGCAAGGCCTTGGGCTGTTCATAAGCCCGCCTGGACTTCAGCGGAGGATACCGGAACATGCAAAAAACACCCGTCCCGCGAAGGGACGAGTGTTATACCCGTGGTTCCACCCTAATTCGATCTCTCCATCCTCTTATGTACCCGGTACATAATCGATTAAGATCCTTCATCAGCATTGAGTAACGGTCATGAACCGGTGAAGCCTACTCATCCGCATTCTTGATGACTTGCGGGTTCGACGACACAGCTACAAAGGGGTAAATCAATGGCGAACCGGAGGAAATTGCAGCCGAGGTTTCCTCTCTCTGAGCGGTCGGATCCGGATTGATTCATGTCTTTGTCAGAGCTTTTACGTGAATTTATCAGTAATTATAATCCTGACCGCTTCGGTGCGTCAAGTCATCATTCGTCCGCTTCCCAGAAGCGCGCTGCATTCCGGACAGCTGCAGCATACTTCGGCTCGGTTATCAAAGATATGGGCCAATGTTGCGATGACGGGAAGCTCCGGCTGCCTCGTGTGGATAATCATGCGGGCCGGAGATACCGAAATCAGCGTGCTGACGACCATATCCTCAATCTCCATCTCCTGGTCCAGCCTTTCCATAACCAGTCCGTCGTCACGAGGGCGTTCGATCGGGCGAAGATTGCCGTCCAGCAGCAAAAAGTCCTCTTCCCCTTTATGAATGACGTGAACCAGCGGCATTTTGGGCTCCTGAAAATAAACGAAATATTTCAGCAGGCTTACGAACTCCTCATACTGCTGATCAAGCATGAACTCATCCACCGCGTACTCGGCCATCTCGCGAAGCTCCTGTTCATAGGCCCGAAGCCGGAAGGTCATGAAACCGTCCAGATTGAGCTCCGGCGCCTCGTTAAGGCATTGATAGATGCCTTCGGACAGCTTGCGTTTGCGGCTCTGCCAGAAATCTCCGGACGGGCCGTCTTCTTTTTGCAGGAGCATCAAAAACCATTGCAAGATCCGCCCTGCTTCTTCCTCATCATCAAACTCGAATTCCGAGAACATTAACCGTGCAGCAATCTCCTGCTCCTTCTCCTCCAGAATGTAAGCCGTGACTGCTTCGGCAGCAAGCCGGCGCAGCGTGTCGGCCGATGCGGTCCACGAAGACAGCGGAAGCTTGCCAGAGCACGTCCAAATCACGCGGTCATTCGAAGCACTGAATGTGAATTTGAGCGGCTTGCACTGTTTATGTAGCTCTTTCTGCTTGTCTGACAATATGCGGTGGAACGCCTTTTTCTCGTCTTCCGTCCGCGTACCGACAGAAATGCTGAACAGTTCCATGGAATCACTCCTTTCGAGTTCCCTTTTCAGTATATGGGGACCCGCTCGGGGATATACGGAACTCCTGCTTGGAAAAACAAGCAAGTCCCGGCGCGCATATTAAAAATGTTTATCAACGCACATTCCATGAAGGGCCTGCCGCTCTTTTCAGTAATTTTTTATTGCGATATCAGAAAGGTTCGTGCTTTGGAGTTTATATTTTCTGATATCTAAATAAAAAACGGGCCGAGTCGGCCCGTCTTGCGGATTATAAGTTATGCGATTAGTTCTGCATCACGAAGTCGCGCTCCACGGTGCTGTTATCCTCGAACACGCGAAGAATATCATACCGGGTGTTGCGCTGAGCCGGAATGTTGCCGGTCTCGCGGATTAATTGGATAATCGACTCAATGTTGACCTTGTACACGGCGCCTGCGGAAGACACCACGTTCTCCTCCATCATCGTGCTGCCGAAGTCGTTGCAGCCGTAGCTGAGCGACAGCTTGCCGATCTCAGGCCCCATCGTTACCCAGGACGATTGCAGGTTCGGCACGTTGTCGATCGCAAGCCGGCCGATGGCTACCGTCTTCAGGTACGCTTCCGGCGTTTCGCGCTCGCGCTTGAGGTTCGTGTTGTCCGGTTGGAAGGTAAACGGAATGAAGGCCAGGAAGCCTTTGGAGTCATACCCGTTCTGGATGCATTCATCCTGTGCGTCACGTACGCGAAGCATGTGCAGCGCCCGTTCTTCCATCGTTTCGCCAAGACCGATGACCATGGTAGCCGTCGTGTTCATTCCGACCTTATGGGCCGTTTGCATGACATCCATCCATTGGCGCCATGTACCTTTCAAACGGCTGACTTTTTTGCGGATGCGATCATCCAGAATCTCCGCGCCGCCGCCCGGCAGCGAATCCAGACCCGCGCTGTGAAGCTCGCGCATCACCTCTTCGAGTGTGAGCCCGGAGATCTCCACCATCTTCATGATTTCCGCCGGGGAGAAGGAATGCATCGTAATGTTAGGGAACCGCTTCTTAATGTTGCGAAGCAGATCCGTATAATAATTGAAAGGCAAATCCGGATTGACTCCGCCCTGCATCAAAATTTCAGTGCCGTTCACGTCCTCGGTTTCCTGAATCTTCTGGAAAATCGTCTCATCCGGCAGAACATAGCCCTCGGAAGAGCCGGGTCTGCGATAAAAAGCACAGAAACGGCAGAATACGTCACATATGTTGGTATAGTTGATATTCCGGCCGATAACAAACGTCGTGATGGGATCCGGATGCAGGCGCTTGGTCATCACATCCGCCGCATGGCCAATCTTCTCGATCTCATCACTCTCAAAAAGGGTCACGGTATCTTCCAAATTTAAACGCTCACCGCGTAAAGCTTTATCCAATATACGGTTTACCGCACTCATTCTTGCAGCCTCCCTACTTAACACAAAATACAAATCACCAGTAAAACTTCGTCTTTCCCATCCTACCACATTCCGCCATTAAAAACGACATCCCGTCCGTGACAGGATGCCGAATTCTATGATTTGGCAAATCTTCAGATGAGGTTCATTGCTTCTTAAAAATCTTTAGTTGCTGGTAGAAAAGGCCTGGTCCAAATCGGCAATCAGGTCATCCACATCCTCCAGTCCGACCGAGAAGCGGAGCAAACCGTCGGTAATGCCGCGCTCATGCCGAACCTTCTCGCCCATGGCCGCATGGGACATCATCGCCGGATACGACAGGATGCTCTCCACTGCTCCCAGGCTGACGGCTACCAGCGGCAGCTTCACGCGGTTCAGCACCTGCTTCGCACGCTCGCCTGAGCCGACGTCAAAGGAGATGACCGCGCCGTAACCGCTCGACTGCTTCTCATGGACTTCCCGTCCCGGATGATTCAAGAGGCCGGGGTAATACACTTGCTCAATGTCGCTTCTCCCTTGCAGCCAGGCCGCCAGCTTGGCCGCGCTCTGCTCGGAGTGGGCCATCCGAGTGCTGAGCGTCTTCATGCCCCGCATAAGGAGCCAGGAATCCTGGACCCCAAGCACCGTGCCCAAACCATTTTGCAGCTGTTTCAACTGGTCTCCCAGCTCCTGGGTTCTGGCTACGGCGAGACCTGCCAGCACATCGCTGTGTCCCCCAAGGAATTTGGTTGCGCTGTGGATGACGATATCCACGCCGAACTCGATCGGGCGCTGATAGAACGGCGTCATGAACGTATTGTCCAGCAGGGTAAGCAGGCCTTGCTCCTTCGCCCAATCCGTGACGGCGCCGATGTCGGTAATTTTCAAGGTCGGGTTCGAAGGGGTTTCCATATAAACCGCTTTTGTATTCGGTTTGAGGGCCGCCTTCACCTGATCCAGATCGGTCATGTCGACGAAGGTGCTCTCGATGCCCATACGGCTCAGTATGCTGGTCAGCAGGCGGTAGGTTCCGCCGTATACATCCTCCGTCACGATCATGTGATCGCCCGCGGACAGCAGCATGAACGAGCTGGAGATCGCCGCCATGCCGGAAGCATAAGCGAAGCCGCGAACGCCTCCTTCCAAGAGGGCGATATAATCTTCCAGCGCCTGCCGCGTCGGATTGCCGGATCGGCTGTAATCGTGCAGCGGCGGGTTAAAGACGTCTTCATGATGAAACGTCGAGGCTTGATAGATCGGAACGCTTGAAGCGCCGGTTGCGCGATCGATTTCCCCGCCGAAATGCAATAGTTTCGTCTCGAAACGGAGTTCTTCATCGTGTCCGCGTTTTGCTGATACCTGCTTAGCTTGCGTTTCCAAGCCGGATGGACCTTTATCGATGCTCATGCTCCCGTGCTCCCTTCCACTTCTGCCATAGCCGCGCCCAGCGCAGCACCCAAATCCGCGATCAGGTCATCCGCATGCTCGATGCCGACCGAAAACCGGAGTAAGCGGTCGTCCACGCCGATCGCTTCCCGAATCTCAAGCGGGATGTCCGCATGGGTCTGGACCGCCGGGTATGTCATTAGGGACTCGACGCCTCCGAGGCTTTCTGCAAATGCAATCAGTTTGATGTGCCGCAGCACGGGCTCGACATAGCGGGCGTCCTTCACCTTGAAGGAGAAGATGCCCGTGTTGCCGCTGGATTGGCGATTCTGGATCTCATGCCCCGGATGATCCGGCAGAGCAGGGTAATACACCTCTCCGATCGCCGGGTGGGTTGTCAAAAAGCTTGCCACCGCAGTTGCATTCGATTCGTGCCGGTCCATGCGAAGCGCAAGCGTCTTCATACCCCTCATTAACTGATAGGAATCGGAAGGACTCAGCACCGCCCCGATGGAGTTATGAAGGAAGGCCATCTCCTCGGATAATTCTTTGCCCTTCGTCACGATGATGCCTGCCAGCACATCGTTATGCCCTCCCAGATACTTGGTGGCGCTATGTATGACGATATCCGCCCCAAGCTCGATGGGTCTCTGGAAATACGGGGTTAGCAGCGTATTATCCACGATGCTGATCAATTGATGGCGTCTTGCCCATGTACAGACGGCTTCGATATCCGTAATCATCATGAGCGGATTCGTCGGCGTTTCGATAAATACGGCCTTCGTGTTCGGTTGTCTGGATCCTTCCAGCGCATCCAAGTCGTTTGTATCCACGTAGGTCGCCGTTACCCCGAACTTGGACATGATCCGCTCCAGCAGCCGGTACGTCCCTCCGTACAGATCGAGCGATACAATCAGGTGATCGCCTTGACCGAACAGCGCAAAAATCGTCTGAAGGGCCGCCATGCCCGAGCTGCAGGCAAAGCCGGCGTCACCGGATTCCAGCTCGGCGCAGGCATCCTCTAGTACCGAACGGGTCGGATTCTTGGTGCGGGCATAATCAAACCCCGTGCTCTGGCCTAATTTAGGATGGCGGTATGCCGTAGCCTGATAAATCGGAAAATTCACTGCTCCCGTTACCGGTTCCTGCACCGATCCGATCTGTGCCAGCCGGCTCTCTATATTCAAAGGTTTCTTCTCCATCACAAACTCTCCTCCCGTACGCGGTTAAATTTGCGGACCGATATCATATGGCGTTTCCTGATATACATAGTAATTGAGCCAATTAGTGAATAATAAGTTTGCATGCGCGCGCCATATGGACGGAGGTGTTCTTGTTGGATCGTCGTTCGGATAATAGTTGCGCGGCAGCGCAATGTCCATGCCTTTGGCAACGTCCCGGTCATACTCCCATTTCAGGGAGTCCGCATCATACTCGGAATGCCCTGTGGCAAAAATCTGCTTGCCGTCCCGGCTGGATACCAAATAAATCCCTGCTTCCTCGGACTCGGACAGGATGACCAAATCGTCCACGCCTGCAATGTCTTCGCGCCGAACTTCCGTATGACGGGAATGCGGAACAAAGAACATTTCGTCAAATCCGCGGAGCAGCTTGGTACACGCTTCATTGATCGTATGCGGAAATACGCCAAAGCATTTTTCCTCGAGGCTGTATTTCGGCACGCCGTAATGATAATAAAGCCCGGCTTGCGATGCCCAGCAGATATGGAGCGTAGAGGTCACATGCGTCTTGGTCCATTCAAAAATTTCAGTAAGCTCATCCCAATAATTCACTTCTTCGAACTCCAGCTGCTCGACCGGAGCTCCAGTAATGATCATGCCGTCAAAACGACGGTTCTTCACTTCTTCAAAGGTTTTGTAAAATGATTTCAAATGCTCGGCCGACGTATTCTTCGATACGTGTGAGCTCGGGTGAAGAAGGACGACATCCACCTGGAGCGGGGAGTTGCCGATCAATCGCAGCAGCTGGGTCTCCGTCGTTTCCTTGGTTGGCATCAAATTGAGGATCGCAATCCGCAGCGGGCGGATATCCTGATGAAACGCATGACTCTCATCCATGACAAAAATGTTTTCTCCAGCCAGAACTTCCTTTGCCGGCAGGGCATCCGGAATTTTAATTGGCATCTGAGGCTCACTCCTTCGAAATATGAAATGATACATCCATAAAGCTGTGAGAAAGAGCGTTAGACTGTATAAACGCAAGAAGACCTTTCTCGAAGTAGAGAAAGGTCATCATATACGTATCACAATGCGCCTCTCTCATCTGTCAGGCTATACGACGGCTTATACAATCGTCGTATCTCCTGCAAGAATTAGCACCGTGCGATGTTGCCGCCGGTTGCCGGGTTTCATAGGGCTAGTCCCTCCACCTGCTCTTGATAAGATTTCGCTTTATTCAGTTGTTTGGAATTGTTTCGTAATTGATACCTACTTTAAATCATCCTCAATTTTTCGTCAAGAACCTTTTCATGAGTTTGTCACACTTCACCAAAGGTTTCCATACCCTATATCATGGCCCTTGGACAGCTCCGGATTTCACTTGAAAGGTCCTACACCCGGCGTTATACTAGACAAGACTGTTTAAAACCGAGTATGAAAGAGGTGACATGGAAGATGGACGGTGACCCGAGCCAGAAACTGGATGCACAAGACGCACAACCGCATAGGATCAAGATCAGCTTACCGGCAGAGGGCAGCGTTATTTTTCATGCGCTTTTTATCGTATTCTAACCTTCCTCGATTTATGCCCGTACACCGGTGGGCTGATATCCTGTGCCTTAACTGCTTGACTTAAGCAGCTTGGATTAGACAAAGGAGTGATATCAGATGAAAATCCGGTTGGTCGATTCGGGCGTTTTTACCCCTGTTGATGACATCGAAATGACGCTGACAGCTCCGGCCAGCGGCTTCTACTGGCTGGATGCGGACGTGGATGATTTAGCCGAACTGCAGCCCCTCTTCTCCCTGCATGATCTTGCCGTTGAGGATTGCCTCAGCGAAGAGGAGCAGCGTCCCAAAATTGAAATATACGAGAACCACTATTTTATCGTCGTGAACAGCATCCGGTTTGACGACGAAGAGATTTTCCTTCGGGCATTGAATGTTTTCCTGGGCAGGCATTTTATTATTACGGTGACCAAGCAAAAGATCCATGAGCTTCGCACCGTCAAACCGCTTCTCTGGGAGGATGAAGTCAGCACGCCTGACCGCTTCCTCTATCTCTTGATCGACCTCGTCACGGACAACTACTTCTCCGTAGGGGACCGAATAGAAGCGCGAATTGAAAAGCTGGAGGAAGACATTCTGATGCATACCAAAAAATCCCACCTCAGCGAGATCATCGGTCTGCGAAGCGAGATTCTTTGGTTGAAAAAGGTGCTTGGACCTCAGAAGGAAGTTATCAATACGCTCAACAAAAAAGATCTTCGGCTGATCGATGACCAGCTGCAGAAATACTTCAGCGATATCTATGAAAATGCCGTTAAAATTTCCGAAACGTTCGAGACCTATCGGGATCTCATGGGGAACCTTCGGGAAGCCTACCAATCCAGTATCGCCAATCGGGCCAATGAAATCATGCGCGTGTTTACCGCTATTACAACGATCTTTATTCCATTGACGCTGATTACGGGCATCTACGGCATGAACTTTGAGTATATGCCGGAACTTCATTGGAGATATTCCTATTATGTGGTTATCGGCATCATGGTTTTTGCCGGCGCGCTCATGTTTTATCTGTTCCGTAAAAAGGATTGGATATGAGACACCCTGGTCAAACGAGGAGAGTACTGGCCGGAACACAGCGGTTCATGCGAACCGCCGCAACTAAAACCTAATCTACAAGCACGGCGAATTAGCATCAGGACGGATCTCCCTGCAACGGGGAGAATCCGTCCTGACTTCGTTTTAGGCAGATTAACCGGCATTCGCTTTGCCGGGCTGATCCCGCCGAAAGCGGATCCGTATGAGACGAAGCCGTTCATACAGCCTTTCCGTCCCCCCCAGCTCTTCTGCTTCTGCGTTCTCGGCTTGTCCCTGTCCGTATACCCGCTGTAACACAGGTTTAAGAAACGTATCGCCCAACTCTTCAAACGCCTTCCATACGTTTTCCTGCTCCGCAGCCGTCATCATGTTCAATTCGACCTGGAGCAGCTGCTCCGTATCATAGCCTTCCTTCTCAAGCCCTTCCAATTCCTCGACCAAATCCCGACGCGACAGCGAGGTACGCGCTTCAAGCTCGGACAGCGAAGCGCCCTCGGCTATGCCAATCAGCATCGCACGGCGGGTTCGGAAGCGTTCAAGCTCCTGCTGATATCTCTGTTCCTTCTGTTTATACAGCCAGGACAAGAATTCCTCTTCCGGCAGCTGCGTATACACCCAATCCAGTGGAAACGTTGTGGTTCGCTCGGTTTTCGTCGTAATCTCCAGCCATTCCACCCCGTGCTCCGAAGCCTTGCTAACCCCGATTCCCGGAAGCTGCAGCAGCTCTTCCTCACTCTGGGGAACAAAGGCGCTGATCATGCGCAGCACCCGGTTGCTGGCAATGAAATAGGGCGCTTTTCTTCCGGATGCGGCCTTTCTCCTGCGCCAGGCGCACAGCTCCGTGTACAGCTCCTCCGATCCATACAGCTCGCTGTAACATTGCAGCTTCTGAGTGCCGAGATTCTTGCTCCCGGTCTCCCCCGGTTCATGGAATACCCCTTCGATTAGCGGGCGGAAGCCCTCTCCGAGCTTCTTCGCAAGCTGATGCCGATACACGCACAGCAGCTCATTCCATGAGTTGCCTTCATACCACTCGTCATCGGAAACTTCACCGTCCGGTTCCATATTCCGCCAGCCGAGCCTCCATCCTCCTTCTTCCTCGCCGATCCATACTTGAGCCGAACGGAGATGACCTGACTCATCCGCTCCGCTCATCCGATTCATGAACACAATTTGCATCCCTCGATAACCTCCCGTTTACGCAATCAGCATAAAGGCGGAACAACGCAAAAAAGCACCTCTCCTCCGCGCAGCGGCAAGAAAGGTGCTTCCTTCGTTCCATACATTATACTGTTGAAACTATAATACCATAATCTGTAATAGAATCCAATCCATTTTAAACTTTCCCTATATAAGAAATCAGGCTAAGCTTGAATGCTCTTGGTTTCATCCACTGCCAGCTTGGCCAATGCCAATGCGCCGCAGAGACCCGCATTATCGCCGAGCATCGGCGGAACGATGAATTGATCGATCCCGTCATGAAGGCTTGGATGCTGAACATATCCCGCCAGCAGCTCTTGAAGCTTCGTGCGGATCAGCGGGAACAGCTGCTCCTGCTTCATCACGCCTCCACCCATCACGATTCGCTGAGGGGACAAGATGAGGACATAATTCATCAGCGCTTGAGCGAGATAATAAGCTTCCATCTCCCAAGCCGGATGATCCGGCGTCAATTCCACGCCGGGAACACCCCAGCGTTTGCCAAGAGACGGTCCCGCAGCAAGCCCCTCCAAACAGTCTGCATGATAAGGACAGGTCCCCTCATATTTGTCTTCCGGATGACGGCGGACGTAAATATGCCCCATCTCCGGATGGGACAGGCCGTGAATCAGTTCGCCGGATACCACGGCGCCTGCTCCTACTCCCGTTCCGATGGTGATATAAAGACAGCTGTCCAGTCCCTGGGCCGCCCCCCACGTATATTCTCCAAGAGCCGCTCCGTTTACATCCGTATCAAATCCGATTGGAACGTCAAAACGCCCTTCCAATGCTTTGACGATATTGTAATTGCTCCAATGCGGCTTCGGCGTCGTTGTAATGCAGCCATAGGTCGGGCTGCCTTTCACCGGGTCAATCGGTCCGAACGAACCGACTCCGATCGCCTCTATATCCTTATCAGCAAAAAAGTTAAAGACGTTTGCCATGGTTTCTTCAGGGGTTGTCGTCGGAAAGCTCACTCGCTCCACAACCGTTCCATCCTCCGTACCCACGCCGCAAACGAACTTGGTTCCTCCTGCTTCAATTGCTCCAAGTAAACTCATGCTTCTTCCATCCTCTCCACGATGTGCTGTGCCTTGTTCTCTATATGGTTGCTAACAAGCTCTATTCGAAGCATATGTAAACATTGTGCTCCCGTCAAGTCTGCCTGCCTCTTTCCCTGCCTCTGCCCCGTTCCGAGACGCGGCGAGTAACAGCCATGAGAACAAAATAATGACCGCCGTCCACGCCCATGCCAGCCCGCTTTCGACATTGCTAACCGCAACGTAAATCGCCGTGGGCAGCGTTTGCGTGACGCACGGTATATTGCCTGCAACCATCCAGGTTGCCTCAAATTCGCCTAAACCTCTGGCAAAAGCCGGAAAGAACGCCGTACGTCTGCCCTGCGGACCTGAGGCAGCGCGGATCCAGCTGTTTCTGCTCAGTACCACTAGCAAACGGAAAGCCTACCACCATTGGCTGAAGCATCAGCTGCGTTTCGCCGGCCGTTCTGCCGACAAACGCGCGCCGGGACATCCAGCGTGCCGCCGCTAATCCCAGTATAAAGGCACTGATGCTGGACAGCAGTGATGTTTTTATCGACTGCCATTCCGGCATCCCGAGCCGAGCATTTTCGTCACGACGACGGCTCCACAAACACGATCCAACCACCGAGAATACGCGCTGATTTCAGGCTTCCGGATGAATTGAAGAAGCGCCTCGGCCTGCTTGCGGATGTTTCCGGTACGACACCTTCGACCGAAGCGGCTAGGAAACCACCGCCACCCCAAAAAGATGGCCGAGGCTCTTCATTTCCAGCTCCTCCAGTTTGGTTAACGCACGTTCGTGATCCACGCTCAGGCGGCACAAATCCAGCTCGCATTCCATCGGAACCTCGCAATGAATTTCGGCCAGGGCCCGGGACAGATGCAGCATCTCCAGATCCGCTTCGATCTTGGTGCGAACCCCTTTGGTCAATGAATCGAGATTCGCAAGGATGCCTTCCACGGATTCATATTCCTGGATCAGCTTGACTGCCGTCTTCTCGCCGATCCCGCGTACGCCCGGATAATTGTCGCTCGTATCTCCCATCAGGCCTTTTACATCGATCACCTGTCTTGGTGAAAGCCCCTTTTCGGCATAAAGCGTCTCCGGGGTATAGTGCATATAATTGCCATGCCCCTTTTTCATAATGATGACCGAAGTCGAATCGTTCACGAGCTGAAGCAAATCGTGGTCGCCCGACAGGATCATGACGTTCATGCTATCGCCGAACCGTCTGGCAAGCGTACCGATGCAGTCATCGGCCTCATAACCCACGACGCCCAGATTCGGGATCCCGAGGCATTCCGTCACGTCGCGAACCAGCGAGAACTGCGGAACCAAGTCATCCGGCGCTTCCGGACGATTGCCTTTATACGAGGCGAATTGCTCCGTACGGAATGTTTTTGAGCCCATATCCCAGCAGCAAGCCACATGGGTAGGCTGAAATTTATCGATGGCATCCCACATATACCGCAGGAAGCCGTAAATCGCGTTGGTCGGCACACCCGCTTTGGTACGGCGGATATAACCGCTGGACGCTGTTGCATAATAAGCACGAAATAATAAAGCCATCCCGTCGACGAGCATTAAGGATGGTTGTGGATTGGGTATCACGGTCATGATCGCTCCTAACTTTAACTTCTCTGGTGTAACCTTAAAATATACCTTGTCATTATACCATATCCTTATATGGACTTGGGCTTGTCACAGGGTATTTCTTTGAATTTCCTATCATGGGCTGTTCGCAAAAAAAAGAACATTCCGATGGTCGAAAAACCATGGAATGTTCTGCCTTCATCAGCAGGACGACATCGTTACCGGCGAATGGCTGCCCTTCGGCAAACCGATTCCGCGACTCTCGTAATCAATCACTAGCCGCAGCCTGTCTTTTGTATCTGTCATGTCCCAAAAGCGACCGTTACTTCTGCCATGTCTCCTGATATTGCTCCGCTTTGAAGCCGACGGTTACTTTGCTGCCGTCGGTCACGATCGGACGCTTGATCAATCTTCCGTTGGAAGACAATAGTTCGATCTTCTCCTCATCGGAAAGGCCGGGCAGCTTGTCCTTCAGGTTCATTTCCTTGTATACCTCGCCGCTAGTATTGAAAAATTTCTTTAGCTCCAGTCCGCTCTTGGCGATCAGGTCGGCTAACTCATCTTTCTTTGGCGGTTGTTCGAAAATATTTTGAAGCTCCAGCTCATGTCCTTCGTTCTGCAGCCATTTCACGGCGTTACGGCAAGTCCCGCATTTCGGATATTGATATACTTTCAGTTTGCTCATTCAATAGGTTCTCCCTCTAATGTTGTAGTGTTACATAATGAAGTGACAGCTTCTTGCGCGAGCGCTAATCTCAATGATTTCATGTCCTCAGGTAGCGGGGCCCTGAATACCATCGTCTTCCCCTCTATCGGATGCATCAGCGTCAGGCTTGCCGCATGCAGCGCCTGCCTGTCCATATAGCCGTCCAGCCTCATGATCGTTGCGGCTAACGGATCCAATGACCCGACGGCCCCATTGGAATCCTCATCCCTCACCGGCGAATCCGGTAACAATCCCTGATCGCTGTATACGGGATGCCTGTACATCTGATCTCCGATCAATGGACAACCGATGCTTAGCATATGCACCCGAATTTGATGCGTCCGGCCTGTTTCGAGCTTCAATTCAACCAAGGATGCGGAGGGGTAAGTTTCGCATACCCTATACCGCGTAAGCGAAGGATATCCTTCCGGAGTTACGATTCGCCGGTGGGGCTCCAACGGATCCCGGTCAATCGGACCGTCAATATCGCCTGTCGGCGAAGAAGGTCTTCCATGCACAAAAGCGACATACCTCTTATCGACGGTGCCGGCAATCATTTGTTCGGAAACATGCTGATGAATATACGCATTCTTCGCGATCACCAGTACGCCGGAAGTCTCCTGATCGAGCCGGTGAACCGCTCTGAACCGGTAATTCCAGCCCTTCTCCTGCCAATAATGAACGACGCCGTTGGCCAGCGTGTCGGTATAATGCCCGTGCGTCGGATGCACGATGACCCCTGCCGGCTTGTTCAAGACAAGCAGATGCTCATCCTCGTACAGAATATGAAGCTCCATGGGCTGGGGCAGCATATCGTTGGAACGTTCCTGCTCCATCCGAATTTCGACCAAATCGCCCGCTTGCACTTTAACGCTAATATATACGCGGGTTCCGTTCAGCATAATGCCCTGCTCCGTCAATTTGAGGCGGGAGAGCAGCTTGCGGGATACCCCCATTCGTTTTTGCAAAATGGTCTTAAGCAGCATGCCGTCTTCGTGTGTGGGTACGACATAGCGGATTGGCGGATAGTACAGACCCATCTATTACCGGAACACCTTTCCGCTTCGCTCATATTCAACATCAGGTATCCCGGCATGCACATTGGCTGCCCGTGCGGCAACAAAAAAATAATCGGACAACCGGTTCAAATACCGGCGGACCTCCGGATTGATCTCGGTGGTTCGCTGCAGCGTAACGGTCAGCCTTTCTGCGCGCCGGCATACGGTCCGGCATACATGCAGCGAAGAAGACAAGGCGCTTCCGCCCGGCAGAATAAAGCGCTCCAGCGGAGGGTTCTTCTCTTCGAATGCATCCAGCCACGCCTCCAGACGATCCACAAGCTCGGCACCGACCTTGAGTTTATCCTCCCGCGGCCTCGCATAAGCCAGATCCGAGCCGCAATCGAACAGTTCATGCTGGATTTGAACGAGCTGAAGATACAGCTCCTCAAAATCGGCTTCCTTGGCCAAACACACGGCCTGACCGACAAAGCTGTTCAATTCATCGATCGTGCCGTACGCTTCGATGCGCGGATCATCCTTAGGCACGCGACCTCCAATAATCGAAGTCTCCCCCGCATCTCCCGTTCTTGTATATACCTTCATCACATCTTCCTCCATTTCATATCTTGAACGAACACCATAACATCTTATTATGCTCACTATAGCATAATTTCGGATCGCGTTCCCGCTGCGGCCGAATAAACCCAAGGCCGGATAACGCCTTGAGGGAAGGTGCTTTAGGTGGCGTTTGGTTTTAAACACAAACAAGGCTGATCCACGAGTATCCTCACTCTAGGAACAGCCTTGCATTATTTAATGGTGACATATTTTAGAGTTTCTTTTTGGGATGGGCCTTCATATATTCGTTGATCTTCAGATCCAGCAAGCTGCTGATCTCGATCACGATTTCCGACGTGAAGGACTGCTCTTCCAAAAATATTTGCTCCATCTTCCGGCGGAGCATGTGAATTTCGTCTTCCAAGGTAATTTCCTGAGGAGTGGATTTGGCTGATTTAATTGACCATTTACCGTGATTATTGTCTTCAGCCGTATAATCACCACGGTAGTTTGACAATTCATAATCACAAAACACTGGTGATCCCTCCTTGGAAAGTAAAATTCTGCCCCCAAAATAAAATTATAACATAATTTTCGTCAATGAAAAGTGAATTTTTTGTTAATTCAAGGAAAAAGTTCAACGAATTCCTTGCCTACTTTATTTTTTCCACAAAATTGCCCATTCGCTCCAATGCCTCATTCAGTTGAGCAATGGATGTAGCGTAAGAACAGCGAATGAAACCTTCCCCGCCGAGCCCGAAGGCAGTACCCGGCACTGCGGCCACTTTGGCTTCGGTCAGCAATCGCTGAGCAAATTCTTCCGAGCCGAGTCCCGTTCCCTTGACGCTTGGGAAGGCGTAGAACGCTCCCTGGGGTTCGTGGCAATCCAGACCGATCTCCCGCAGCCCCTGCACAACGAGCCTGCGCCGCTGGTTATAGGATTCAACCATTCGGTCCTTCTCCCCCATGCCGTTACGCAATGCTTCAAGCGCGGCGACTTGCCCCATGGCCGGTGCACACATGACCGTATACTGATGAATTTTCAGCATGGCGGCAATGAGATCCGTATGGGCACACACATAACCCATACGCCAGCCGGTCATAGCAAACGCCTTCGAAAAGCCGCTGACCAGTATGGTGCGGTCCATCATGCCGGGCATCGAGGCAAAGCTGACATGCTTGCCTTCATACGTGAGCTCGGCATAAATTTCATCTGAAATCACAATCAGATCGTGCTTTTCCACCACTTCCGCAATCGGAAGCCAATCCTCGTAGGTCATGATCGCCCCGGTCGGATTGCTTGGATAGCAGAGAATCAGAATCTTTGATTTGGGCGTGATTTGCGCTTCCAGCGCTTCGGCCGTCAGTTTGAAATGATGCTCCGCCGTCGTTTCGATGCCGACGGGCACGCCGCCGCCGATTGAAGCGATCGGCGAATACGAAATGTAACACGGTTCCGGAATCAGAATCTCATCTCCGGGAACAATCAAGGCCCGCAGCGCCAGATCAATCGCTTCACTGCCGCCCACGGTAACGATGATTTCATTCGCAGGATTATAGGTCACATGGAAGCTGTCGTTCAAATATTCCGCGATCGCTTCCCTCAGCTCCGGCATGCCGGCATTGGACGTATAGCCCGTAAACCCGCGCTCCAATGAATATACGCACGCTTCTCGTACATGCCACGGCGTTACGAAATCAGGCTCCCCGACGCCTAGCGTGATGATATCCTTGTTTCCGCTGACGAGATCGAAAAATTTCCGGATTCCGGAGGGTTGAATATCCCTGACTCTAGGCGCCAAATAGGAGCTCATCGATTTCCTGTTATTTTCTGCAAGCTGCTGTTCGTTCAAAATCATAGCACACGCTTCCTTTACGGCGAGATCAGGAGACGATTGTCTTCTTGACGTTCTTCAAAAATAATCCCGTCTTGTTTATATTTTTTCAAAATGAAATTCGTTTTGGTCGATAAAACAGAATCAATAGGCGACAGTTTCTCGGAAACAAAATTGGCCACCTCGCGAAGGTTACCGCCTTCCACTTCGACCAGCAGGTCGTAGGCGCCAGACATCAGATAAACCGACTTCACCTGCGGGAACAAATAAATCCGTTCCGCGATTCCTTCAAAGCCTCTTCCGCGCTCAGGCGTTATCTGAACCTCGATCAGCGCCGTAACCTTCTCGTCCTCCACCTTGCCCCAATTGACAACGGTGGCGTACTTGACAATGACGTGATCTCGTTCAAGCTCCGCAATGGAGGTCTTTACTTCTTCCTCTTCTACACCGAGTAGAGTAGAGAGTAGAGCCGGCGATCTTCTCGCGTCCTCTTTCAGCAGGTCAAGCACCTTCAGTTTCAATTCGCTTAGCTCTTCCATGTACGTATCCTCCAGCACTTATTCCGAATAACCGCTCGTGACACACGGTTTTGTCGGAACAGAGATTAATACTTATATTACAATAACTTACACGGGATGTGCAAAAGAAAAAAACCGATGCATGCCCGCAGCGAAAGCTGGAGGTGTCATCGGCGAAATCGTTGCGTTAACCATAGGATGGTTGGGTTACATTACATATAAGGAGCAGGGGATACATTGGTTGCATGGGGCTCAACGTTCGGATTGTGCGCATACGCGCCTATGCTTGAAGTTTTTTGATTAATCGTTTCCCGAGTTTTTTGTACGGACTGCTGCGCTTGTTTATGCTGCTTGTCCACGTCGTATTTCAGCGCATGCGTGCCTGCGGTGTACATGTTCTGCTGCTTCATCATATTAAAGAATTCGCCTTGCAGGCTCAGCGTATCCGTGGTCAAATTGGTAAACATTTGACGCACGTCAGGGCAAGTGGCTTCCGTCGTGGCTGTCGTATATTCTCGAACGGCCCGTTTCAGCTCTCCCAGTATCGGGCTGAGCAAATCCTCTTCGGGCAGGAATGAAGATCCGTTAGGGGTTGCCATCGTAGTTCCTCCTTTGGGTTGTAGGTTATGCACTGTCCGCTTACTGCGGCTGGTTGGGCGCAACGCTGCTGTGGGTCTGAAGGGAGTTCACCAACATATCAAGATGCTGCTCATGTCGCTTGACGAATCCAAGCAGTGCCTGCTGAATGGCAGGGTTCTGACTGGCTGCCGCCGTAGCGGCGCAATGCTTGGCCAGCATGGTCTCGTTGGAGATGCAGTCCACGATATAATCCAGCTCTTTTGAAGTGAGAGGCTGTAATTGCTGATTGGGTGTCATACGGTTCGTTGTTCCCCTTTCCATTTAGGTTGACAGGACCTAGTATGCCACCGTTGTACAAATCTATGTCGCAAGATGTCATGAAATGCGGAAGGAACGACCAAACTAATTGCGATGTGACGAGGAGAGGGGATGGATCATGTTACTGACCGGCGGAACAACGCCCTGGAAATATTTAAATACCGAGCCGGTAAAAAAATACCCCGCGCTCTCGGACCGGCTTAGCTGCGACGTGCTGGTCGTCGGAGGCGGTATCAGCGGTGCCCTGATGGCCTATGTCCTGAGCGTGCAAGGCGTCAACGCCATACTCTTGGAGAAAAATCGAGTATGCGAGGGCAGCACTTCCGCCAATACGGGACTGCTGCAAATCTCCAACGACTGTCCCCTTTCCGATTTGATTCAACATTTCGGCGAGGACCGGGGTACCGCCTTCTACAGGATGTGCAGAAATGCCATACGTCGGCTCACTGAAATCGCGAATACGTTGTCAAGGGATTCCGGGTTGATCTCTCGAAGCAGCCTATACTATGCCAGCAACCCTCAAGATATCGGCTTGATTCGTCATGAGTATGACCTTCTCAAACGCAAGGGCTTCGACGTGCAGTACTGGAACCGCGATGATGTGAAGGCTAAATTTCCGTTCTCAAAGGAAGCCGCCATCTATACCCGCGGCGATGCCGAAGTCAATCCCTACCGTCTCGGACATCATCTTCTTCAAGATGCCGGTGATCAGGGGCTGCGAATTTATGAAAACAGCGAAGTGAAAGAAACCAGGTATACAGACAACGATGTCACGGTCATGACGGATCAGGGAAGCGTTTCAGCCAAACACGTGATCTGGGCTACCGGGTACAGCACCCAAGAATGGAAGCCGGACTATCAAGTGGATCTCCTCAATACCTACGCCATTATGACCGAGCCTGTTCCCGATCTGTCTTCGTGGTATGAGCGGGCTCTCATATGGGAGACCGACCGTCCATATCTCTATTTCCGAACAACGCCGGACCGGCGGATCATGGCCGGTGGACTGGATGAACCGCTGCCTCCTTCAGGCAAACCGGAGGAATACGCCGAGCCAAGAAGCCAGAGACTGCTGAATGAAATTCATAAGCTGTTCCCTACGATGACGGACCTGAAAATGGCATGCAGCTGGGCTGGCGTGTTCGCCTCCACCAAAGACGGCATCCCGCTGATCGGCAGACATCCGCAGTATCCGCACAGCTACTTCATCGAGGTTTATGGCGGAAACGGTATGGTTTACAGCATGATCGCCGCCGATCTCCTGGCCGAGACGATTGCCGGCAGAGAGCCCGAAGAACTGAAGTGGTTCTCGCTGAGGCGTCCGATCGACCTGAACTTCACATAAATTTAAGAAGGTATCCCCTAATAGGCCCAGCGGCCTTGGAGATACCTTCTTTGCGTTTGTACGATTTGCCTCCGCGCCGCGGCTTACTATTTTAAAAAACGCCGCTGACCTGCGCTATCCAACTTTCGCTCATTGCTTGATCTCCCTGACTCACATCGTTGCCATCAAGCTCAGGCGGCTTGTTCTTTGGTAGGAAATAGCTTTCGTATGAACAGCCAAGATCCGATGGGGGACGCTCCCAGAAACAACAGCAGCAATGTTATCGTAAACGTATCCTGCCTGAATGACAGTACAAGAATGAAAACGAGCAAGCCCGTAATTCGGCCTATCGTCAGACTGAGTTCCCGGAGCACGACCAGCTCCACTCGTTTCTCCACGTTTTCCTGATTCACGCCCATAAGATCGAAGCTGGCCGATATAGCCGGCATCATGTACAGCGGAATGAAAAGCGACGTCCCGATTCCCAGCACCAGCAGCGTAGTGTAGTTGACCGTAAACAGCAGCGGCATGATGACAAGCAGCATCAATACGGAACCAACCAGCATGCCGGTTTTACGGAATTTGGGCTTGAACCATTTCCCGCAGGCCCAGTAGCTGACCAGTGAAACAGCCGAAGTAATTAAAGCGAATTGCCCCAGCTTGGACTCCTGATCCGTCGCCACGAAAACAAGCAGCGTGATGAGAAAGGAGAACACGCCCTCCCGGATTCCCTGAACAGCCAAGCCTAATACCGCGTATTTCCAAACGCCGCCCTCCTTGAGGCGGCTTACCCCTTCCAGCCAGTGATAATCGCTTTGAACCGGCCTTTTTCGCAGAAAAAAGCTCATGACCACCGTCACGGCGAAGATGGCCATCGACACGGTAAAAATAAACCGATAGCCCTGATCCCCATGCATTAGCGTGATGATCCAGCCTGCCAGCCACGGACCGATAATCCCCGTTATGGAGCCCAAGAGCCCGATCCAGCCATTAAACCAGTCCCGGTTCTCCGCACTCGAAACCTCGAAATAAACCACATTAAAGGCCAACCAGAACAATCCTAAAGACACCCCGAACAGCAGGCCGAGGGGCCAAATGTAATGGACGGCGTCCCTCCCTGCCCACAGCACGCATAGATAAAACAAGCCGGACACGGCAATTCCCAGGCGAAGCGCATTCATTTTGTTATGCTCCTTCACCCATTTGCCGGCAGCCCAGAACGTCAGGCCAAGCGCCACCTGCTGCGCAATCGTGAACCAGCCGAGCATGGTGTAATCCTGGCGGCTTTTCCATAAGTATACATTGAGGAACGTACCCGACAATGCGCTCGATAGAATAAACAACCCATGAACCGATAACAGAAGCATAGCCTGGGGGTCCTTTGTCAACTTCATATACAGTTCCTCCCTTGCCCTTTCACTTGAAGTCCAAGGTATTTTACCCCTTCGCGCTCCACTTCATGAACAAAAAAAAGGAAACCGCCGCCGGCAGTTTCCTTAAGTCATCCGCAGGGTCGGCAACAGCGCCGCTCCGCAACTCTATTCCTTTTTTTTATGGATAAAACTCTTGATCATCCGAAGCCGGTCGTTCTCTGACAAATTGTACTGCACATGGAAGCATCCGGGACATACATAAACGTTCAGATCATACGGAGGCTGCAGAATGGGAGCTTGGATCAAGGGTGCGTGAACCGGCTGGAAGCCTTCTCCGCTCACGCGCTGCGTTCCTGCATGAAGCATATACTCTCGGCAATGCAGACACTCGGGCACTTCCTCTTGTTGGTCCAGGATCCCCTCCACCGTCTCCTCGAATGCAAAAAGATCGTGATCTTCCCCGTACTTATCCACGGTGCGAAGCGATGACAGCGATTCATGGTCGGAGCCCCAGATGCGTTGAAGATCGCGCGCCTCCTCATCGGAAGGCTCATAAGTCTCTTCATATTCCTCCCCGACGTCATCTTCATCTTCATCTTCATCTTGCAATGCGATATTCAATGTGCGGTAGCCTTTAAGCTCATTCGCGCAGTGAGGACAGGTATCCTCGGGACCTATCTCCTCATCCCATACAATCTCACTTTGGCACCATGGGCAAACCGTCGGTTCCATCGGTCATTCATCCCTTTCTTTATTCAAACGGCCATGAATGGCCTTCTTTACGTTATTTTTATTGAGACATTAAGTATACAATACCCGCCACGAAAAAAATCATGGCTGCCGCAAACAATATCCGCGGTAAATATTTCATCGTTCTTTCCTCCCGAAGCCCTTAAGTAATGCTCGCTCCAATAATGTAAGACAAAGATACGGTGATAAGAAGCACGATCAAGCCCACTGCCCGATTATCCTTGCCGATCTCTTCATCGACCGAAAACACAGGCGTCAAGAACTCAAGCAGCCAATAAGCCAATAAAAGCAGTATAAACCCGAAGAACGACCATTTAATCATGCCGTAAATGGACGTATTAGCCGTGATGCTGTACCGCATCACGTTACAGATGCCAAAGACCTTGCCGCCGGTCGCCATGGCTGCGGCAACATTTCCTTTGCGTATTTCATCCCAGCAATTGTACTTGGTAACCAATTCAAAGCAATACAAGTAAACAATAAGTGCAAGTATCGCAACAGAGAAATAGCCGACGAGCACCCCAAGTGGATGGGTCAGCAAATGATCAATCGCTTCCGTCATTCCCTTATTTCCTCCCTGATATAAACGGGATGCGGCACCTTTCGCATCCCGTCGTTCTGAACCCTATTGTTGATATGTTATACGATTGAAGGAGAAAACGGTTCCTGATTTCTTACTTTCCTTATTTCAACTCGGCAATAGTTACGCCATTGCCGCCTTCGCCGTAATTGCCTAAACGATGGCTCTTGACATGTTTGTGCTTGCGCAAATAATCCTGAATGCCGGTTCGCAAAATGCCGGTTCCCTTGCCGTGAATGATGTAGATCTGTCCCAGATTCCCCAAAAACGCCTCATCAATGAACCGGTCCACTTCGATCAACGCTTCTTCCAGGTTCGCTCCCCTTAAATCCAGCTCATTCCGGATGTTGGCATCGCGGGTCCGCTTCAGGACGGTGGCATGCTGTTTCGGTGCCTGCTTGGCATTGGCGGCCGGATTCGACAGCAGCTCCAAATCGTCCAGCGCGACCTTCATCTTCATAATGCCAAGCTGAACGACGGCTTCCTTCGAGCCGGACATCTCCACGACATGCCCCTTCTGATTCAGGCTGTATACCCGAACCTCATCCCCGGGCTCAATGCTGCGCTGCTGCTTCGCAGAACGCTGGCCGCCCGTTTTCTTGCCCTGCTGCGGCTCGGCGTCATCCAGGCGCTTTCTGGCCGCGATCAGCTTGTGCTCCTTAACGGAAGCCCCTTCCTCCTGGGCAATCTTACGCAGGTCCGCAATGATCTCCTCGGCTTCGCTCCGCGCCTTGTCCACGATCTGTCTTGCTTCCGCCCGAGCCTTATCAACGAGCTTGTCCTTCTGCTCCTCCAGCTTCTGAAGCTCCTGCTGGTGGCGTTGACGCAGCTCCTCCATTTCCTTCCGGACCTGTTCCGCCTTCTCACGCTCCACTTCAGCGGTATGCCGGTTCTCCTCGAGGGACGCAATCATATGCTCTACCCGCTGATCCTCTTCCTTCACTTCCCCGCGGGCGAATTCAAGAATGGATCCCGGCAATCCCAGACGTTCTGCAATAGCAAACGCGTTACTGCGTCCAGGAACGCCCACCAGCAACCGATAAGTCGGACTTAGTGTGTTTATATCGAACTCCATGCTGGCATTGATCACGCCTTTGCGTTCATAGGCGTACGCCTTCAATTCGGAATAGTGCGTCGTCGCGATCATGCGGCAGCCCATGCGGTGGATATGCTCCAGAATGGAAATTGCCAGAGCCGAACCTTCCGCCGGGTCGGTCCCCGCCCCCACTTCATCGAGCAGGACCAGGCTCTTCGGCGTCATCTGGCTTAAGATGCGGATGATGTTGGTCATATGGCTGGAGAAGGTACTCAGGCTCTGCTCAATGCTTTGCTCGTCGCCAATATCCGCGTAAATCGCATCGAACACGCACATCTGGCTGCCTTCTTCGGCCGGGATAAACAGTCCGGACATCGCCATCAGGTTTAACAAACCGATCGTTTTGAGCGTAACCGTCTTACCGCCGGTATTCGGGCCCGTGACGATGATGGAGGTATAGGAATTGCCCAATTCCACGTCCAGCGGCACGACCTGGTCCGTCGGTATGAGCGGATGTCTGCCTCTGCGCAGCTTAATATATCCTCTGTCGTTCATACGCGGGAGCGAAGCCTTCATCACATGAGCTAAACGGGCTTTGGCAAAAATAAAATCGAGCTGCCCGATCAGATCGACGTCAATGGACAGCAGTTCAGCCTGCTCGCCGACCTGGGCGGTCAGCTTCTGCAGAATCACTTCGATCTCCCGCTCTTCCCGCATCCGGGTCTCGCGCAGCTTGTTGTTCATCGCCACGATGGACTCCGGTTCGATGAACAGCGTCGCGCCCGAGCCGGACTGGTCGTGCACGATACCGCCAAAGTGGGAGCGATACTCCGCTTTGACGGGAATGACGAATCGGTCGCCGCGAATCGTAATCAACTGGTCCTGCAGCATCTTCGCCACCGATTGCGAACGGATCATGGATTCCAGCTTCTCGCGGATGCGTACCTCTCCGCCGCGCAGCTCCCTCCGAATTTGCGACAGCTCCGCGCTTGCGGAGTCCAGCACCTCGGCCGTTTCATCGATGCAGAGCCGAATGGCATCCTCCAGCGGCTTCTGCTCCGAAATAAGATCGCTTAAATTAAAGAGAATATCAATCTTCTCATCCTCATGAATCGCAGCGATAAACCGTTTGATTCGTCGCGACCCGTGAATCGTGTTCGACGTGGCAAGCAATTCATGCGGATTCAGCGTGCCTCCGATTCGGGCCCGCTTCAAAGCATCGTTGATGTCGGTAATGCCGCGGAAGGACGGGTTGCCCTTAAGCCTGTCTACGGTGTAAGCCTGGTCGGTGGCAGCGAGCAGATCCTTAACGGCTTCGAGGTCGGTCTCTGGCATTAACCTTTCCGCCCTCAAACTTCCCATGGAGGTTTGGGTATATTGCGTCAATGTATTTAAAATTTTCCGGTATTCTAAAGTGTGCAAAATCTTGTCGTTCAAGAAGTTCACAACTCCTCTCAATCAATGCCTATATTATATCGAACGCCATGCGAAATCGCCATGGAATCCAAAATCCTTCCACACATAACCTAACGTCCGATTGAACAAAATAAATTCTGCGTAACATTCCAGTCTTATTCTAAGGAGGCAGGTACCATGCAATTTCTCGGGCATGTCGTTCGATTTATCGTAGCGGCTCTCGTCCTTATGGTCGTCGGATGGATCGTCCCTCAATTCTCCGTCGGCGGATTCGGAAGCGCCCTGCTGCTTGCACTCGTCATCGCCCTGTTTGGCTGGGCTATCGAGGGCATCTTCGGCAAAAAAGTCACGCCGTTTGGACGCGGCATCGTGGGCTTCATTGTGAGCGCGCTTGTCATTTACCTGGCCCAGTTCATCGTCGGAGGCGTTAGCGTCTCCATTCTGGGTGCTCTGCTTGCTGCACTGGTCATCGGGATCATCGATCTGTTCATTCCGATCTCCACCCCGTTTGAAGCAGGCAAAAGCCGCAAAGAATAAGATAGAAGGCCGTCCGCTTCTGTCAAAGGATCATGACGGAGCCTCTTCCTGAAAGATCCCAATGGTTTGCGGTTAAATCCATCGATGCATTCCCCACATCAACCCCCTGTTGCTATATGACAGGGGGTTGTCCGTGTTCGAGCAGGCTCCCGTCCTCTGTGACTATGTTTCCCCTACATTATAACGTAAATCCATAAAATTCGTTGCAAACGCTTCACGTTCACCAATTTTTCATAACAGGCACGTGCGTCGACTCCCGTTCTGAGCTATCATAAAGATTGGAAATTAATTTTCACAATTATTTCATAGTCAGGAGAGATTATAGTGAAAAAAGGCATAGCACTACTTGTTTCATGTATGCTCCTTTTTGTATTGGCGGCCTGCGGCGGAAACCAACAAGAGTCCGAGGGCAATTCGGGGATCACGGATACCGGCGTAGCACCGGAAGCAGAACTCGTGATTAAAGGCTCCAACTTCCAATTTGACCAAGCCGAATATCACCTCAAAAAAGGGGTGCCCGTCAAGATTACTTACGAGAACGAAGACGGCAACCACGGCGTTATGATTCCTGCGCTTGGCCTGCAGTTGGACCGAAAGAACAACTCAACCGTCGTTACGCCTGACAAGGCAGGAGAATTCGAGGTTTCGTGTTCCATTATGTGCGGAGCCGGTCACAGCAAAATGATATCCAAACTGATCGTCGAAGAATAGAAGGCTTGCTATGCAAAATGAAAACCTCCGGATCGCCAGAGTTTCCTCTCTCTGATCCGGAGGTTTTTTCAGGTTCACATCTTCGTCATGGCCTAACGCTGATCCTGCTCAATCAACTCGATCCATTCATTATATTCAACTTGGAGCTTCGCATACTCTTCCTTCAGCTTGCGATGTTCTTCTTCAAGCTGTGCGGCTTGCTCCGCCTTCAATTCCTGTTCTGCCTGCAGCAGCCGATACTGGTGCATGACCAGCTCGTACTGTTCGCCAAGCTCGGAATACTGCTGTGCCGCTTCGCTTTTCTCGCCTTCCAGACGGTCGCAGACCTGACGCGCGGATGCAATCTCCTGCTGCCAGGACTGAAGCTCTTCTTCCAGCGCAAGCTTGGTTCGTTTCCATTCATCGCGCTCTGCGGCCAGCTTCTCGCTGTCTGAAGCCAGCTGTTCCCGTTCCGCCATCCATTGCTGGTATTGGTCCTGCCATTGAACGGCGCGTTCTTCGGACTCCCTCAGCTGCTCGGCAAGTTCGCTTGCACGCTCTTCGCTGGCTGTCGCCTTCTTGCGAAGCTCATCGAGCTGATTCGACACCGTATCGTATTCTTCTTCCAGCATGGCGTAGAGTTTGCCGGTCTCTTCCTCGCGGATTCCCGCGTCCTGGGTGAGTTTCTCGAGCTCTTCGTTGCGGAGCTGGAGCTCCTTCAATTCCTCCTGGGCGCTTCGGCGCTCGGAAAGGATCCGGTCCGCTTCGTCCTTCATGACATGGATTTCATCCTGAAGACCCTTCATTCCCTCTTCCAGGCTTTCGTTCAATTCCATCAGTTCGACGATTCTCATCTCGAGCTCGCCGGTCTCCTCCTTGCGCTGATCGGCCAGCGTCCGCCAGGATTGCAGCTCGCTGCTTAGACGCTGCAGCTCTTCCTGCTGCTTGCGGGAGGTCTGATTCGCATCCACCACAAGCTTCTGCAGACGTCGACGCTCTTCCTCCGACTTGCCGGATTCCTGCTTCAGGGCCTCGAGTTCCTTCGCCAGCCCTTCCGCCTTCGTACGGAAGGTACGCAATTCCTGCGAGGAAGCTTCAGCTTGCTGCTTGGACGAATGGAGCTCTTCCTTCAGCTTGTCCGATTCCGCTTTTACCGTGTTCAGTTCCTTCTCCGCGGTCGACAACCGCGAGTGCAGCTGGCCGCCGCGAGTGCGCTGCTCGGCAAGCTGTTTCTCCAGATCCTGCACGGTCTTTGAGTGCTGCTGCTCCAAATCCTGTACGGTTTTCGAGTGCTCCAGCTTCAGATCCTGCACCGTCTTCGTGTACTTCTGCTCCAAATCCTGCACCGTCTTCGAATTCTGCTGCTTCAGATCCTGCACCGTCTTCGAGTGCTGCTGTTCTTTCAAAAGCGCCTCTTGTTTATAAGTGCTCTCCTGTTTCTTCAACTGTTCAGCCAGCTTCTCTTCAGCCTGCTTCGCAGAAGTGCGCAAACTCTGTTCCAGCTTCTCGACGGCCTGCTTATGCGTGAGCGCCGACTGTGATATTTGCCCTTCATAACGGCGTTTCATATCTTCCATCGCCTGCTTGTGGCCGCTCTCCAGCTTCTCGCGCTGCTCCTTAAGACGCATCTCAAGCTGCTGCTTCTCCTTCAGCAGTTCCGCCACCCGGTCGGATTCCTTCTGGAGCAGCTCCTTCGTACGCTCCGACTCCGCCGTCAGGTTCTCCTTGGATTTCCTGTATTCTTCAGCCAGCGTTGTCTGCTCCGCCAGCTTGCGCTCAAGCTGCTCCAGCTGCTGACGATGTCTCTCCTGCTGCTCGATTTGAAGTCCCTGCACCTTGGCCAGTTCCGTTCGCAGCTCATTCCGCTCGGCCGTCATCTGCTTGGCCTCGTTCTGATATTCCAGCTTCTGCAAAGCTTCTTCAGCCATATGTACCGCGGCAAGGACGGCAATGCGCGGGGTATCCAACCGGGAGTGCGCCTTGGAGATGGTACGCATGCGATCATCCACGTAATTGGCTACCTGTCTGGTATAATCACTGCTGTTTCCAACGAGTTTATAGGAAGTTCCGTAGATGTCTACGGTAACGCTTTTACGGTCAGATGTAGTCAAAATTGTGCCCTCCTTCTATTATGTGTAAATTCTATGATGTCTGAAATGGTCTATCCTCTGCATCCATTATATATGAGATAACATCTACAGACGAACCTCTAGAGTACAGACCGAAGTGTGGTATATGATAACACAGTTTTGTGCTTATAATTATGAACCCTGCGGGCCTTCCGATGCAAATCCCAGTTCAATTTAGAGCAAAAAAGCCCGCATCGAATCTCTGATGTAATGGATTCGATGCGGACGTTCACAATTCCTGCTATTTTCTTAATTCTGCGCCAAAAGTTTGCTGAAGGGCAGCGACTGCTTTTTCCGTAACCCCGGCAACCTCTTCATCGGTCAGCGTCCGCTCCTGATGGCGGTACGTCAAGGAGATCGCAACACTCTTCTTGCCTTCTCCCAGCTTGCTGCCCGTGAAGACGTCAAACACCTGAATCTGCTGCAGAAGCTCTCCGGCATTCTCTCGGATGACTTGGATCAGGGAGCCGGCTTCTACTTCCTCATTCACCACGATGGCAAGATCGCGTTCCATGCCCGGGAATCTAGGCAGATCGCGGTAAGCGACGCGGGCATTGGTCAGATCATAGAGCGGCTCAAGCAGGATCTCGGCGGCATAGGTATCTTCCAAATCCAGCTCCTGCTGCGTTTTTGGATGAATTTGTCCGAGCACGCCGAGCAGATGTTTGTTCTCGCCCTGACCTACGTAAACGGAAGCGGAACGTCCCGGATGGAAGCCTGCCGGCCCGTTCGCTTCGTAAGCAATGTCGTCAGCGCGAATGCCGAGATAATTGAGCACCGTTTCAAGCGCACCCTTCAAATCGAAGAAATCCACTTTGGCCGGCTGGACGTTCCACTGCTTGCTGCCTTTTCGTCCTGACAGCAGCAGACCGAGAACCGGACGCTCCTGGGGCTGCTTGGTCAACGTCTCCTCCTGCGTATGGAACAGGTTCCCTATTTCAAACAGGGCCAGGTCCGGCTGCTTGCGGTTATGGTTATACACCGCGATATCCAGCAGCTGCGGCAGCAAGCTGGTACGCAGCACGCTGCGGTCCTCGCTCATCGGCATCGCCAGCTTAACCGCCTTCCCGCCTTCCGATAGGGAAGTGAACACTTCCGCTTGCTGCGGATGAATGAAGGAGTAACCCAGAACCTCCTGGAATCCGCTGTGCGTCAGCAGACGGCGAAGCGAGCGGCGGATGGCCTGCGCTTCCGTCAACGAACCCGGCGTCGTCGGTCCTTCAATCGCCGTGGTCGGAATGTTGTCATAGCCATACAGGCGGGCAACCTCTTCGATCAGGTCTACATCGAGCGTAATATCGCCGCGGCGGGAAGGCACTTGGATATCCACCAATCCCTGGCCCGCATCCCCGCTAGGGAAATGCAGTCGGGAGAAGATCGTTTTGACCTCAAGCAAAGACAGCTCCGTGCCCAGATAACGATTGAGCTTCTCCAGCGACAACGTAATCACGGACGGCTCGGTTTGCGCACTTCCTGCTTCGACGATTCCTTGATGCACGGACCCGCCGGCATATTTCGCCATCAGTGCAGCCGCTCGGTTCAGAGCAGGGATCACTGCGGCCGGATCCACTTCCTTCTCGAAGCGGGAGCTTGCCTCTGAGCGAAGTCCCAGCTGACGGGAGGTTTTGCGGACGGTGCCGCCATCGAATTTAGCGGACTCCAGGAAAATATTCACCGTTCCGTCCGTTACTTCGGAGTCCAGGCCGCCCATAACGCCAGCCAAGGCCACCGGCTTGCCGCCTGCCGTAATCACCAGCATATGCGGCTCCAGGTTCCGCTCCGCGCCATCCAGCGTCACCATCGTCTCGCCGGCCTCAGCCATGCGCACGTGAACCGCCCCGTCTTTCAGTCGATCCGCATCAAAAGCATGCAGCGGCTGGCCGTATTCCAGCATCACATAATTGGTAATATCCACAATGTTATTGATCGGACGCACGCCGGCTGCCATCAACCGGTTCTGCATCCACAGCGGGGAAGGAGCGATCGTTACGCCCGTGATATAGCGTGCAGCATAATGGCTGCACTGCTCATCCGCACCGATCGTAACCGAGATATGATCGGCTGCTGCATCATGAACCTCCAGCATTTCCTTCTCCGGGTTCGGCAGGCTCAGCTCGCGGCCGAGGATGGCGCTCACTTCGTAAGCCGTGCCCAGCATGCTGAGGCAGTCGGAACGGTTCGGCGTCAGGTCCAGCTCCAGAATTTCATCGTTCAGGCCCAGCACATCCACAATCGGTTTGCCGATCTCCGTGTCAGCCGGAAGCACCAAAATCCCCTCCTGCAGCTCTTTGGGCAGCAGTTTGTCATTCATGCCCAGTTCCTTAGCCGAGCAAATCATGCCTTGGGAGAGCACGCCGCGCAGCTTGGCTTTCTTGATATCCAGCCCGCCCGGCAGCTTCGCGCCCACAAGCGCTACCGGCACCTTCTGGCCAGCATCCACGTTTTTTGCTCCGCATACGATCTGGAGATCTTCTTCCTGGCCTGCATCGACGACGCACACGTTCAGCTTATCGGCATCGGGATGCTTCTCCTTGCTCTTGACGTAGCCTACGACCACGTTGTTAATGCCTTGATTCCGTTTCTCGATCACATCGATTTCAATGCCGGCCGATGTAATGCGGCTTGCCAAATCCTCTGAGGTTACGCCTTCGAGCGAAATATAATCGGACAACCAATCGGTTGAAACTCTCATTGTCTATTCACTTCCCTTTATCGTTAAAATTAGATCCGCGTGAACTGATTCAAGAATGCCGTATCGTTGTTGAAGAAGTGGCGGATGTCATCCACGCCGTATTTCAGCATGGCAATCCGCTCAACCCCCATGCCGAAAGCAAATCCGCTGTACTTCTCAGGGTCATAGCCGCCCATTTCGAGCACCTTCGGATGAACCATGCCGCAGCCTAAAATCTCTAGCCAGCCCGTTTGCTTGCATACGCGGCAGCCGCTGCCGCCGCATTTGACGCAGGATACGTCCACTTCCGCGCTGGGCTCCGTGAATGGGAAGAAGCTTGGACGCAGACGGATCTGCGTGTTATCGCCGAACATTTCCTGAACGAATTGCAGCAGCGTCCCTTTCAAATCGCTCATGCGAATGTTCTCGCCGATCACGAGACCCTCGATTTGATGGAACTGGAACGAATGGGTCGCGTCATCGTCGTCCCGGCGGAATACGCGCCCAGGACAGATGATTTTGACCGGCGCTTTTCCTTGCATCGACAGCATCGTCCGGGCTTGCACCGGGGAAGTCTGGGTCCGCATCAGCAGATCTTCCGTCAAATAGAAGGAATCCTGCATGTCGCGTGCCGGGTGGTTCTTCGGCAGATTGAGCGCCTCGAAGTTGAAATAGTCCGTCTCCACCTCGGGTCCTTCCGCTACGCGGTATCCCATCCCGATGAAAATATCCTCGATATCCTGGATCACCTTGCTGAGTGGATGCACCGCACCTTGGCTGAGCTTGCGACCCGGAAGGGTCACGTCCACTTTCTCTGCGCGCAGACGCTCTTCGGTTTCCTGCTGCAGGAACGCTTCCTGCTTGCCGGAAATGACTTCCTCGATTGCGCCGCGAACGTCATTGGCCACCTGGCCGATAACGGGACGCTCCTCTGCGCTGAGTGCTCCCATGCCGCGCAGGATTTCCGTCAGGGCCCCTTTTTTGCCAAGGTATTTCACCCGCAAATCATTCAGCTGCTGCGGATCGGTAACATCCTGCAATTGCGCCAATGCTTCCTGCTTTAAAGCTTCCAATTTTTCCTTCATGGCTATTCGCACACCCCTTTGTAAACTCCATCATTGTTCTGAAAACAAAAAAGGCCTCTCCTCCCGAAAAGGGACGAAGAGACCGTGGTACCACCCTTGTTAACATGCATCATACCCTAACCAAGACGGTAAAAGCCTTGGACACGAGTATGCCTCATCATGCTCACTTGACCGACGTAACGAATCGGACCCGTTATCCCCTACTCAACCGGCGGGCTGCCGTGTTCAGGGAACTGCTCCGGAGCGAACTTCACCAGCCTGATTCTTTGAGGGACACTCTCAATCCACGGCATCCCTTCCCTGTAAAGAGGCACTGGCTACTTTTCTCCATCCATGCATTTAGAACTTATGCAAATATATAGGGTTTATTATATGCAACCTTTCGGCATATGGCAAGTTTCATTTCCCCATTTTAACCTCATCGGACCGATTTTAATCGGGATCCTGGGACTTAATCCGACAAAAGCCCGGCAAGCTCGGCCCGCAGCTCCCTAATTTCGGCAAGCCAGCTCGCCTCATCCCCGTCCTCCAGTCCATCAGCGGATAACCCCAGCAATTCCTGAATCCGGTACTCGAGCTCCATCCGGCGATTGTCCTTCTCCGTATCTCCCTTGATCACCCCGGTTCGAGAAGCCTGTTCCTCCTCCTCGCCGACGCTTCCCTCGAACCATGCGGGAGCATCCCCAGGCTTCAGCGTAAGCAGCCGATTGGCGATTTTGCGCACCAGATACCGGTCATGCGATACAAGCGCGATTGCCCCCGGAAAGCTTACGAGCACCTGTTCAATCACTTCTCGGGTATCCACGTCCAGGTAATTCGAGGGTTCATCCAGTACAAGGAGATGCGCCCCGCTGAAATACAGCTTGAGAAAAGCCGTTCTGCACTTCTCCCCCATGCTGAGCTGTCCCATCTTCTTAAACACGTCGTCTCTCCTGAAGAGAAACGAGCCCAGCAGGGTACGCGCACGGCTCTCCGTCATGCCGGGAATGACAAGAAGGCTGTCCAGCAGCGTGGTTTCCGGTTCAAGCCCCTCAAGCTCCTGCGAAAAATAGCCGATCTTGACGGAAGGATTCCGGGTAATCCGGCCTTCCTGCGGATCGATTTCCCCCAGCAGCAGCTTGAGCAGCGTCGTTTTTCCGCTTCCGTTGGGGCCTCTTACGGCCAGCCGGTCGCCGCGGTTCAAATAGAAGGTGAGCTTATTAAAAAGCGGTTGATCTCCGTATCCAAAACAGATGTCCTTCACTTGGACCAGGGTTCGGCCGCCGAATGCCTCCCCTTCCAGCTCCATGTTCAGCTTGGGCCCGCTGCGCGGCTTATCCACCCGTTCGGCTTCCAGCCGTTCCAGCGCTTTTTCCTTGGCATGGTATCTGGAGATGTTCTTCTTCGCTTTGGCCTTGTAGAAACTGGCGGTGATCTTGACTTCATTCACGTCCCCGGCCGCGTTATGCGCTTTATGGAACCATTCCTCGTATCTTCGGATCGACTCCTCAAGCGCCTTGCGGGCCAGCTCCTGCTTGCGATAAAGCGTCTCCTGCTCGCGCAGCTCGCGTTCCTTTTCGCGCCGGTAATCCGTGTATCCTCCCCGGTAACGCCGGAGTTCCTCCGACGTCAGCTCACAGACGGCGGTCGCCACCCGGTCAATGAATTCCCGATCATGGGATACAAACAGCACCGTTCCTTTATAGGACGACACCAGCCACTGCTCCAGCCAGACCAGGCTTTCACTGTCCAGATGGTTCGTCGGCTCGTCAAGCAGCAGAAATTTCGGGGCCGACACCAGGAGCGCCGACAGCATCACCTTCGTTTTCTGGCCTCCGCTCAGCTCGCGATAGGACACCGGCCACACCTCCGGCCCGATGCCCAGCATCGTCATCGCTTTCTCCACCTCGGTCTCCCACTGGAAACCGTTCTGGGATTCATAACGCTCCAGCAGATTGCCATATAACTCAAGCAGCTGCTCCATTTCCGCAGCGCTGCCGCCGTTCATCCCTTGCTCGATTCCCGCAAGCCGAAGCTTCAGCTCCCATAACGTTGGATGACTGCGGCTGCGCACCGTATCGATCGCACTCATATCGCCTTCCTCCGGTTCATCCTGCTGTCTCAGCCAGCCCCAGCGCTCTCTTGGAAGGATCGCCTCCACAACGCCGGAGGTCGGCTCAAGCTCACCGGCCAGGATGGAGAGGAGCGTGGTTTTGCCGGTACCGTTGCGCCCATACAGCGCGATCCGCTCTCCTTCGGCTACTTCCAGCTGAATGCCTTCAAACAGCGGCTTTCCTTGAAGTTCCATGCTGATATCCTTCGCTTTTAGAATCATTGTCATATCGTCTCATCCTCTCTCTGTGAAAAACATCAAAAAACCGCAGGCGATGGCCTGCGGCGGATGTTATGAGAGAGGATTCGTTTGGATCTGAATAACGGGACGAATGCGCGCCACAGCTCAATTCTTCGGCTGTTCATTCCAGGCCAGCCCTGACGGGTATGGAGATGAAAGGGCCTTACCCTTCGCCCGTCAATAAAAGCAGCAATCCGTTCCGTATATGTGATTGGTATTGTATCAGAGTACCGTTTCCGACATAACAAAAAGAGGTACCCCAGTCACATTGTTCAGACACGCCAAATCTCTCCCTCTACCGCCGTAGAGAAACGCCTGCAAAACCACATGCAGTTGTTTTAGAGAAAAGGGTGTCTTACTTCATTGGACTAGGTTACCTCGCATTCTTGGAATGAAATTATGGCCATTATAACAGATATTTCTAAAATGTAAAAGGGCTATCTGCGGAGCCTGCGTCCTATAACAGCCAGAGATCCTTGATAACTCAAGGATTTACTACTTTGCCCCGTCTAAGATAACAAGCAGCTTCTGCAGCCAGTTATGCAATGAAGCAACAAAAAAACCCTTGGTACCAAGGGTTTCCGTCTAACTAAAAGCGGGTGATGGGAATCGAACCCACGCTACCAGCTTGGAAGGCTGGAGTTCTACCATTGAACTACACCCGCATATCCACCTACAAAAGTGACGCTATGCTTTGGAGCATATGCCGAATACTTTTTGCGAGGCCCTAAATCATAAGCGAATCGGGACGACACGATTTGAACATGCGACCCCCTGGTCCCAAACCAGGTGCTCTACCAAGCTGAGCTACGTCCCGATAATCAACATATTGTCTTTTGAAGACAAAAATAAATATACCATGCGTGACAAGCAATTTCAACATGTATTTTATGGAAAATGCATTCATGGGCACTAGAAAACAAACAGCACCCTTCCGAATGGGGAAAGATGCTGCACTTTCATACACTTATATAAGATGCAAGGACGCCCTAGTCATCCTTACTTCTTTTTGTCGAACGTCACTTCCGGCGTCGTCAATTTATCGTAAAAATCCACAATTTTGTCTTTATCGTCCGAAGCGCGAAGTGCCATGGCGGAGCGCGGATGTTCGTCCAGGGTGCCTGTAATCATGTAGGGCATGATGTAACCCCACTCCTCTTTTTCGCGAAGAGGGATCATGAAGCGCTCAATAATGTCCAGTACCGGGCGCAGCTCGTACTTCGTTCCTTTCAAATGGGTAACCAGAAGCTCGGTCGGACAGTTGCCGGCTGCACGGCCCATGCCGTATACGGACGCATCCAGAAGCTCAACGCCGAGGTCGGCGGCTACCAACGTGTTGGAGAACGCCAGCTGCATATTGTTATGGGTATGAACGCCAAGACGTTTGTTTGGCAGATGCGTCTTGAACTTATTTACCAGGTATTCCATGTCTTTATGATCCAGGCTTCCGTAAGAATCGACGATGTATACCACATCCACGACGCTCTCCCTGATCATCTCAAAGGCTTCCAGCAGCTCATTCTCCATCACGTTGGAGAGGGCCATAATGTTCAGCGTCGTCTCGTAACCGCGATCATGGAAGGTCTGAACCAGCGCAAGCGCCTTATCCACGTCTTTGATGTAACATGCAACGCGGATGAGATCCAGCAGGCTCTCCTCTCGCGGCAAAATATCATCCTCATCCACCCGGCCGATATCGACCAGTGCGGACAGTTTGGTTTTACCTTTATGGGGAATAACTTCTCGAAGGAATTCATCATCCAAAAAACGCCACGGGCCGGCTTGATCAGCGCCTTTTAGGAGCTTAGGCGAATTTTTATAACCGATTTCCATATAGTCCACGCCAGCCTCATTTAGGCCTGCATATAAATTTTGCACGAATTCTACGCTAAAATCCCAGTTGTTCACCAATCCGCCATCGCGAATGGTACAGTCTACAATCTTTGTCTGACTACTCTTAATCATTCTAAGCTAAACTCCTCTCGGCAATTTTCTCTTCATCATACTTGAATGCCGGTTGAAAAGTAAAGCATAACATGTGCATCAATCCTTGACGGCCTCGGCCTCTCTGAGTATCCAGTCGCTGATGGTTCGGACGAGCACGCCGGTTGCCCCTCTGGGATCCACGTCCCGCTCCTTGGACAAGTAAGCCGTACCTGCTATGTCAAAATGAACCCAAGGCAGCCCGTCAGCAAACGTACCCACAAAAAGACCGCCCGTGATCGTCCCGCCTTCTCGCCCGGTTTGATTTCGCAAATCCGCCACCTCGCTCTTCAATTTATCCCAAAACTCCGGATAGGATGGGAGCGGCCATATTTTTTCGCCGGCCCTACGGGAAGAAGCGATAAGCTCCTGCAAAAAGGTTTCGTCATTGGTTACGGCCCCGGTGGCGATATCCCCAAGCGCCGAAACGACGGCCCCGGTCAACGTGGCCACATCAATCAGGCGCGAAGCACCGAGCTGTTTGGCATGGGTTACTCCATCCGCGAGCACGATGCGGCCCTCGGCATCCGTGTTCAGCACTTCGACGGTACGGCCGCTCAGCGTCGTCACGATATCGCCGGGTTTAAAGGCGCCGCCGCTCATCACGTTCTCCGCAGACGGGATCACCATCACGACATTCGCCTTGGGGCGAATACGCCCGAGAGCCTCCATAACGCCAAGCACTGTAGCCGCCCCGCCCATATCGCTGATCATATCCTCCATTCCGGCTGCCCTCTTCAGCGAAACGCCGCCGGTATCAAATGTGATCCCCTTGCCGACCAGGCCGATCACATCGTCCCATGTCTCCCGTCCCTGATAACGGATCGTAATCATGCGCGGCGGATGTATGCTGCCTTTCCCTACGGCCAAGAGGCCGCCCATTCCTTTCTCGACCATGGCTTCCTCATCCAGGACCTGTGCTTCGAAGCCGTACCGCTTCGCCAGCTGAAGCGCCTTCTGGGCCAAGTCTTCCGGTAACAGTTTATTGCCGGGAAGGTTCGTCAAATCTCGTGCCAGGCAGGTTGCTTCTCCAATCGCTTGGCCCAGCGACATGCCTTCCTTCCACGCGGCTTCAAATTCCGCTTCCGCATTTCCTTCTATATAATAGAGGATTTCTTCTAAATCCGTACGTTCGGAAGCATCGCGTTTATAATGCGGTTTCCGGTAGCTTCCCAGGATAAATCCCTCGGTTAAAGCCTGAGCGGCGTCGCGGGGCGTCTGTTCGGCGGTGAAGCTGACCATCGTATGCGGAATTTGAATCGCCGCGCTGCGTATTCCCGATTTTACGGCCGCCTTAGCTGCTTGAGCCGCAACCAAACGCAGCTGCTCGGATGTCAGGATCCCTTCGGGACGGCCTACCCATATTAACAGGCGCGATCCGCTCGAAATGCTCTCCGGCCATACGAGTGACCGGTTGACGGTGCCGTCGAACAGCCGGTTCTCCGCCAACTGCTTTAATAGCGGATCCCAGGCCGCGGAAATGCCGCCCTCCTTCGCTTGTTTTTTAGTAACGGGAACGATGATGGCATCCGCTTGTACTTGCCCGGCTGTTAAATTGCTTTCATATGTCCATTTCATGTCTCTTCTCCTCCTAAAAAAGAAAAAGCCATTCCATTGGAACAGCTGCTCTTGTATTCAAATCGGTTGCATATCCTCTCAGACTTCCGACACGTCCAGCTTGGGAAACGTGATCACAAACTCGGTCCCGGCCCCAACCTGGCTATCCACGGCAATGGTGCCGCCATGGTTTCGGATGATGCTGTAGCTCACGGACAATCCAAGTCCCGTGCCGCTCTCTTTCGTCGTAAAAAAGGGATTGAAGAGGTGGTTCAGCGTATTCTGATCCATCCCTCCCCCGTTATCCGAAATGCAAATGTTAATATGTTTGCCCGTGTCACGGGCTGAAATATCAATCATCCCGGTAATGTTCTCGTCATGATGCTCATTTATGGCGTCGAGGGCATTTTTAATAATATTCAGAATCACCTGTTTGATCTGCTTGACATCAACGGAAATAAACGCAGGTGGGGTCTTATCGGTATGTAGATTGATCTGGCATCCCTTCATCAAGGCTTCGCTCTCTGTTAATAGAACAACTTCCTTCAACAATGAGGATACGGATACAATCTTGGTCTCTGGAGCCGAGGGTTTGGAGGAATTGAGAAATTCGTATATAATATCGTTTGCGCGATCGATCTCCGTTAGTATGATTCTGGCATACTCGTCCTTTCCCAAACTTACGAGATGCGGACGCAGCAGCTGGATAAAGCCTCGAATGGATGTCAGCGGATTTCGGATTTCATGGGCAATGGAAGCCGAGATTTTTCCCAGCATGGCCAGTTTATCGTTCTGATACGCGGTTTGCTCAATTCGTTTGAAATCCGATACATCCTTCACGCTGATCAGAAAATCGCCTTCCATTTGGTCCCCATACGTCATCGTGATCAGCCACGATCTGCCGAATTCATCAACCAATTCATGGAATCTTCGGCGATGGAATACCGTTTCCCGAAAAATGCGAAGTATTTTTTTCTTCTTGAATCTGGAGAGCTGGGGATGACGCAATAGCTGGGTCAGCGTACAGCCTGTCAGCGATTTACGGGATACGCCTAACAGTTTTGCCATCTGCACGTTAACAAATGCCAACACTCCATCACTATCAAAGAGGATAATCCCGCTGTCGAGATTCTCCAGTATGTTCTCATACTTGTTCCTAATAAGCTGACTGGAATGAAATGAACGAATTGCCTGCAGCTCAGATTCACGGATTTGACTCAACAAGATGGCTCCCCCTTTTCTTGAAAAGTTGAACTCACCAAACCGACAAAAAACATGCGAAAAAAATGAGCTTGTCCGCCTCTGAATCAGAAGCAGCCCGAATCTGCTTCCTTCCATGATAGTCATCGAAACAAAGAATCGTCAATCAGAAATCCTGTCGAAAAATGGATAATTGCATAAAAATACCATTGTTATTACTTATGTATTTTGGTTTATGTAATTGATATAACACCCGTCATTGCACAGCTAATGTAAGTGATTACCCAAATCCGCTTGATTTGAAACATTAAAAAAGCCCCGGGCATTCACGAGGCTTTATTAATCCCTAATTAAGGCTGCTTCTGGAGTCGGAGCCTGCGCTGGCTCATCACGGCAAGCCGTCTTTTCAGTTCGCCCTGCCACTTCTCGTCCTCCATCCATTTGGCAACCACCAGGAGATCCAGCGACATATCAATCTGACTCTGAACAACCGTGAGCGGATCCTCCGACTCCCGATTGATCACATTCTCAAAAATGGCATCCTCATCTTCCATCACGTAATCCTGAAAATCCACCTGGGATGCACCGTCACCATGGGCATATTCAGCCAATATCTCATACTCATTCTCAACCCGATGATGAACCTCGACGCGATGGCAGACCGGACAAGACAGTAGGGGAACATTATGTACTTGAGTGCGATAATGCTTCAGTGTACCCTTTGTACCCATCATACTAGCCCCACAGCAAAAACTCATATCGTTCACCCTCCTTTTGTGGATTCTCAATCGTTTCAATATTGTATTCGCTTTCAGGCAGGCTAATTCCTTCATGAAAAAAACCTTGATTTAAAATTTTGGCATGATTTCCTAATCATAAGCCGGCCAACCTATTTATTTAATTATATATTAACGCAAGCGCGGTTTCCTAAACAAAAGTCTTCCCCTATTTCATCCAATAAAACCAGAGTGAAAAAACCCCCATTACCTGCAAGTAATGTCAGGTAATGAGGGTTGCTATTTCATAAAATAAAATTACAGGTTGCTGTCGCCCGGCTTCCAGTTCATTGCGCACAATCCGCCGGATTGCAGTGCTTGAAGCACGCGAAGCGTTTCTTCTACGCTGCGGCCAACGTCGTTATGGTTAACAACTTGATATTTCAATTCGCCTTCTGGATCGATGATGTACAGGCCGCGCAGAGCAACGCCTTCTTCTTCGATCAGAACGCCGTAGTCTCTAGCTACGTTCTTGGTGATGTCGGAAGCCAGCGGGAAGTTCAATGCTCCCAGACCGTTAGCTTCTTTAGCTGTGTTGATCCAAGCTTTGTGGCTGTGAATCGAGTCAACGCTCACACCCAGGATTTCCGTATCCAATGCTTTGAATTGATCGTAAGCATCGCTGAGAGCCGTGATTTCAGTTGGGCATACAAAAGTGAAATCCAGCGGATAGAAGAAGAATACGAGCCATTTGCCGCGGTAGTCGGACAGGCTGACTTTACCAAAATCTTTACCGTCTCCTGATACAGTTTCCATTGTGAAATCAGGAGCCGCTTTACCAACCAAACGTTCTGCCATGATTGAATTCCTCCTTAACATATGTAAGAAAATACGTGTATTTTCTACATGGTATGTTCTATGAACATTTAATAGAAATGTTATCATCGAGGCTAATCAAAGTCAAGATTGTAGACGTTACTTTATTATAATTATTATAAATAAGAAGTTTTCTTGAACGCTCGCTTCTTCTATTAACGGATAGACGCGGCAATCAAATCGCCCATCTCCGTGGTGCTGAGCGCCTTGCTTCTATCAACGGCAATGTCTGCCGTCCGGTGTCCTGCATCAAGCACCTCGGCAACTGCGCGTTCAATGGCGTCAGCCGCATCCTCGTATCCGAACGTCAGGCGATACATAAGCGCTACGGAAAGAATCGTTGCGATCGGGTTCGCCAAGCCTTGGCCGGCAATGTCCGGAGCCGAACCGTGTACCGGCTCGTACAGACCGAAAGCTCCTTCGCCCATGGATGCGGATGCCAGCATGCCGATGGATCCTGTCAGCATGGCTGCTTCGTCGCTCAGAATGTCACCGAACATATTCTCGGTTACGATGACATCAAAGCTGGACGGGCGGCGCAGAAGCTGCATTGCGCAGTTGTCTACCAGCACGTGCTCCAGCTCGACGTCCGGATATTCAGGAGCGATGCGGTTTACGGTTTCGCGCCACAAGCGGGACGTTTCCAGCACGTTCGCTTTATCGACGGAAGCCAGCTTCTTCCGGCGCTTCTGTGCAATCTCGAAGGCTTGATGCACGATGCGCTCTACCTCGGCGGTATTGTATACGCAGGTATCTACCGCTTCTTCTCCGCCTGCACCTTCGCGTCTGAACTTCTCGCCGAAGTATATGCCTCCCGTCAGTTCACGAACAACCATCAAGTCGGTTCCTTCCAGAACCTCAGGCTTCAGTGTGGATGCATCCTTCAAGCAGTCAAAAATGACGGCCGGACGCAGGTTCGAGAACAGGCCAAGCTCTTTGCGGATGCCGAGCAATCCGGTTTCCGGGCGAAGCTCCTTCGAGTTGTTGTCCCATTTCGGTCCGCCTACCGCGCCGAGCAATACCGCATCGGCGCTTTTGCATACGCTCAGCGTTTCTTCCGGGAGCGGCGTTCCTTTCTCGTCGATCGCAATGCCGCCAAACAACGCATGTTCCGTCGTGAATGAAAGTCCGAATACCTCTTCGGTACGCTTAATGATTTTCTCCGCTTCCGCCACTACCTCAGGACCGATGCCGTCTCCCGCGATTACCGCGATTTTTTTCGTTTCTGCCATCCTTCGTCACTCCTTATTTATATATACACTGGTCGTATTTAATCATCTAGTTACTGTTGTAACATACTTCCCCCTCGATTGACCAAGATATAGAAACTATGAACTTAATTCGTTTTGCCTATAAGTAGGGGGAATGTGGTCAGGGAGACAGCGTCGAAGAAGTTGTGCAGAAGCTCGAAGAGTTAATATCGCGAGAGCTGCTTTATGTGAGTAAGGCCTAAGGCGATAAGACTTAATCCGAGTAAAGCTTAATCGTGGGTGCTTTTATGCGTGGTCTACTTGTATAGGAGCGGCTTTAACGAAAGCAGCTTTATGCGAGAGCAGTTTATGCGAGAGCAGCTTATGCGAGAGCAGCTTATGCGAGAGCAGCTTATGCGAGAGCAGCTTATGCGAGAGCAGCTTATGCGAGAGCAGCTTATGCGAGAGCAGCTTATGCGAGAGCAGCTTATGAGAGAGCAGCTTATGAGAGAGCTTCGAAGAGTTAATGTGGGGAAACTCCGAGTACGTATCGTTCCTCCAATCGCTGTTGTCGCCAAATTTCTGGATTGCATGTTAGGTGTTGAAATTCGGCTCCAAAGGCGACCGCTCCGCTTTTCCGGAATCGATTCGTCCTCTCCGCTGCTTCGAAGCTAATGGATTGCCAGGTCACCGGAGAAGAGCACATCTCCCTGACCACAAGGGTAGTGGGAGGTAGAAAAGCCGCCCTATGCATAAAAATAGGGCGGCTCTTGAAGGTAACGACTTAAAGAGATTCTTGCTTCTTACTTCTTGCTTCGGCTTCTTGCTTCTTGCCTCTGCTTCTTGCTTCGGCTTCGGCTTCGGCTTCTGCTTCTGCTTCTGCTTCTGCTTCTGCTTCTGCTTCTGCTTCTGCTTCTGTTCTGCTTCTTGCCTCTGCTTCTGCTTCTTGCTTCTTGCTTCTTGCTTCTTGCTTCCTGCTTCTTGCTTCGGCTTCTTGCTTCGGCTTCTTGCTTCTTGCTTCTTGCCTCTGCTTCTTGCTTCGGCTTCTGCTTCTGTTCTGCTTCCTGCTTCTGCTTCTGCTTCCTGCTTGTGCTTCTTGCTTCTACTTCTTGCTTCAGCTTCTTACCTCAGCTTCTTGCTTCTGTTACTTACGCCGTTATCCCTGTTACTTGCTTCTGCTACTTGCTGCTACTCCCCCTCTCCCTACTCTCTCCTCCCTGCTCTTGCTCTTAAAATTTGACGAATAACGTGAACAGATGAACCGTAAGTCGGCTTTCAGTGCAACCATATTAACGTTTCCGAACGCCGTTAGTTACATTTTTCTGCCAATACGCTACAATAGGGGTGAATTTGCCTTATACCCTAAACGACCAAGGAGTGATCATCGATTATGAAGTACGCAGCTCTAGGTAAATCCGGCATGAAAGTAAGTCGTCTGTGTTTGGGGACGATGAATTTCGGTCCTGCTACGGATGAAAAGGAAGCCTTCCGCATTATGGATGCAGCGCTTGACGCCGGCGTCAATTTCTTTGATACGGCGAACATCTACGGCTGGGGCGAGAATTCCGGCATGACCGAAACCATCATCGGACGCTGGTTTAACCAAGGCGGAGGCCGCCGCGAAAAAGTCGTTTTGGCTACTAAATTCTACGGTTCCATGAGCGATCCTCTGGATGGCCCCAACAATGAAGCCGGGCTGTCGAGCTATAAACTTCGCCGTCATCTCGAAGGGTCGCTGAAACGTCTGCAGACCGACCATATCGAGCTGTACCAAATGCATCACGTCGATCCTTCTGTCACTTGGGACGAGCTGTGGGGCGCTTTTGAGGTTGCGGTTCATCAAGGAAAAATCGGATATGTCGGATCCAGCAACTTTGCCGGATGGCAGATTGCGGTTGCGCAGGCCGCGGCCCAGAGCCGTCACTTCCTCGGTCTCGTTTCCGAGCAGCACAAATACAGCCTGACCTGCCGATTGCCGGAACTCGAAGTGCTCCCCGCTTCGCAGCAGCTGGGTCTCGGCGTGATTCCTTGGAGTCCGCTGGACGGGGGACTGCTGGGACGCAATGCCCTTAAAAAAATCGAGGGCTCGCGCAGCGGAGGCAATGCGGAGCGCGTAGAGAAGCACCGCGCGCAGCTGGAACAGTTTGCCGCTCTCTGCCAAGAGCTGGGCGAACCGCAGGATAACGTCGCTCTTGCCTGGGTGCTGAAGAACCCGGCCGTTACCGGACCGATTATTGGGCCGCGCACGCTGGAGCAGTTCGAAAGCTCCCTGCGCTCGCTTGAGATCGAACTCGATGAATCCGTGATGAAGCGCTTGGATGAAATATTCCCGGGTCCGGGCGGCGCCGCCCCGCAGGCCTACGCCTGGTAAGATTCGGACTCCGCATCGACGCCCAAACGTCTTATCTCATTGATCAGCTGCATCAATCCGGTATCGGCGCACTGCTATGAGGCCGTTTAAGCTCGATGCTAGTGTCTCGATACCTGCATTCCATGTCTGGCCAACAGTTTTATAAAGCAAAAAAAAGAGGTGCCGCTTCAATAGCGGCTCCTCTTTTTTTATGGCATGCACCTTCAGCGCTCAAGCTGAAAGTAAAGCTCCCATCACGCCATGTATGGATTACAGCGTAGCGCGCTCGCGCCGGCTAAACGTTTTGCGTTTCTCGATCAGGACGTTCACCGCATCGACGTAGGCTCGTGCGCTCGCTTCCAGAATGTCGGTGCTCAAGCCGCGGCCTTGAGCGGCCACGTCGTTTTGCGACAGCACGACATGCACTTCACCTTGGGCATCCTTGCCGTGCGTTACCGACTTGATGGAATAATCCGCAAGCGTAACCTCTTCTCCGGTCACCTTGTCGATCGCGTTATAAATCGCGTCCACGGAACCGTTGCCCTCGGCCTCTTCTTCAATCGTCTGATCTTCTGTCGCAATGCGCACCCGCGCCGTCGGCGTTGATTCATTGCCGTAAGCAACAAAGATCGTTTCCAGCTTGAAGACCTCCGGCGTATCGATCAGTTTTTCCTCCAGCAGAGCCAGAAGATCCTCATCGGATACTTCCTTCTTCTTGTCGGCCAGCACCTTGAATTTGGCGAATGCGTCATTCACCTGTTCTTCGGTCAGCTCATAACCCAGATCCAGCAGCTTCTCCCGGAAAGCATGGCGGCCGGAATGTTTGCCTAATACCAGCTTGCTTTCTTTGAGTCCGATGGACTCCGGGGTCATAATTTCGTAGGTTGTCTTCTCCTTCAGCATACCGTCCTGGTGAATGCCGGATTCATGGGCGAATGCGTTCGCGCCGACAATCGCTTTGTTGCCTGGCACGACCATGCCGGTCAGCTTACTTACAAGGCGGCTCGTGCGGGCGATTTCGGTTAAGGCCAGCCCCGTCTTCGCTCCAAAGAATTCGGAACGCGTCTCGAGCGCCATCGCAATTTCCTCGATCGCGGTATTGCCTGCACGTTCACCGATTCCGTTGATCGTGCCTTCGATCTGATCGGCCCCGTTCAGAATGGCGGCAAGGGTGTTCGCCGTGGCCATGCCCAGATCGTTATGGCAGTGCGCACTCAGCTGAACCTTCTCGATATCCGGAACATTTTCCTTCAAGTATTTGAAGATGGCCCCGTATTCCGAAGGGTTCAAATATCCCACGGTATCCGGAATGTTCACGACATTGGCGCCTTCGCGCACTGCCATGGCGACGACCTCGGCCATGAAATCAAGCTCGGTCCGGCCCGCATCCTCCAGGGAAAATTCCACTTTGGAAAAGTATTTCTTTGCGTAACGGATCGAAGCCTGCGCCGTTTCCAGCACCTGCTGCTTCTCCATCCGCAGCTTGAACTTGCGGTGAATCGGCGAAGTGGCCAGGAACACGTGAATGCACGGGTCCTGGGCGCCTTGAAGCGCTTCGCGAACCGCATCGATGTCATTTTCTCTGGAGCGTGACAATCCAATGACCGTAACGTCCTTAACCGCGCGTGCCACTGCATTCACAGCTGCAAGGTCACCGGGTGACGCCGCTGGAAACCCTGCTTCCATGCGGTCGATTTTCAACTTTTCGAGCTGAAGGGCGATTTCCACCTTTTCCCGAGTGTTCAAATTCACGCCAGGAGACTGCTCACCATCTCTCAGCGTTGTATCAAAGACATAAATCTTTCGCATGTCGGCACCTCCTTGAAGTTTATCTCATGACGTAAACATCCGGCGGCAGTTGATAGAATCCCCTGCCGCCGGCTGCTTAATCTGACGGGTCCGGGCAGCAGCATCATCATCTCATGCCGGGCTGCCCCAAACCCCGAAGAATTCCTTATGAATTCTATATATTCTTATTTTTTGATCCAATGCATCATTTCGCGAAGCTCTGCACCCACCACTTCGATCGGATGCTCGGACTCGTTGCGGCGAGTAGCTGTCAGGAAAGCGCGTCCCGATTGGTTCTCAAGGATAAAGTCGCGGGCGAATTTACCTTGTTGAATATCGGACAGGACTTCTTTCATTGCCTTCTTGGTATCTTCGGTTACCACGCGAGGGCCTGTTACATAGTCGCCATACTCCGCCGTGTTGCTGATGGAGTCGCGCATGCTTGCAAGACCGCCTTCATAGATCATGTCCACGATCAGCTTCAGTTCATGCAGGCACTCGAAGTATGCCATTTCCGGCGCATATCCAGCTTCGGTCAACGTTTCGAAACCTGCTTTGACCAATGCGGAGACACCGCCGCACAATACCGCTTGCTCACCGAACAAGTCTGTTTCGGTTTCTTCGCGGAAGGAAGTCTCGATAACGCCTGCGCGGGTACAGCCGATGCCTTTTGCATAAGCAAGACCGATCGCCTTAGCTTGTCCAGTCGCGTCTTTCTCGATTGCGATCAATCCAGGTACGCCAAAGCCTTCAACGTACGTACGGCGAACCATGTGACCCGGGGATTTAGGAGCAACCAGAAGAACGTCGTTGTCCTTAGGAGCTACGATTTGACCGAAATGAACGTTGAAACCGTGGGAGAACATCAGTGCCGCGCCTTTTTTCAGGTTTGGCTCGATATCGTTTTTGTACACCGCTGCTTGCGTTTCATCCGGCATCAGGATTTGTACTACATCCGCACGGCTAACGGCTTCCGCTACAGGGAGTACTTCGAAACCGTCGTTTTTCGCTTTGTCGAACGATTTGCCTTCACGAAGACCAATGACAACCTGAAGTCCGCTGTCGCGCAGGTTTTGCGCTTGCGCATGACCTTGGCTTCCGTAGCCGATAACCGCGATTGTTTTGTCTTTCAGCACGCTGAGTTCTGCATCTTGTTCATAATAAGTAGTAATTGCCATTTGTATAAGTCCTCCTTTGATTTTAAAGACCCTTCATGATGAGCGGGTATCTCAATAGACCGCTGCTTACCCGATCTGCTGAGACACCCGCTCATGCCATGCAGGTGTCTAACGCTTATATTGCAATAACTTTGTCATCCGGATAAAAAGAATAATGTTACATCATTACGCGTTACCGCGAATCATCGCGGTAACCCCGGTACGGGAAAGCTCCTGGATGCCATAAGGCTTAAGCAGCTCGATCATCGCATCGATTTTGACGGTATCGCCGACAACCTGAACCATCAGGTTGGTCGTGCCGATATCCACGACGGATGCGCGGAAGGTCTCGACAACGCCCATAATTTCCGGTCTTGCCGACGGCTCGGCTTTTACTTTGATCAGGGCGAGCTCCCTGGCGACCATCGGCTTCGAGCTCAGATTGATGACTTTAATAACATCGATCAGCTTGTAAAGCTGCTTCTCTACCTGCTCCAGCGTCGTTTCGTCTCCGGTGGTTACGATAACCATCCGGGACAAGCCGATTTCCTCCGACTGCCCCACGGTAATGCTCTCGATGTTAAAGCCCCGGCGTCCGAATAACCCGGATACACGCTGCAGGACACCCGGCTGGTCGTTTACTAGTACGGCAATGGTATGTTTTGTACTCATCTTACGCATCCCCCATCAGCATTTGATCGATTGTCGACCCTTGCGTCACCATCGGATACACGTTCTCGCCCTTCTCAACAACGAATTCAACGAGGACGGGTCCCGGTGTTTCCATCGCTTCGGCCCAAGCACGCTGAGCTTCTTCTTTCGTCGTGGCGCGAAGTCCTTTGACACCGTAAGCTTCGGCCAGCTTGACGAAATCAGGGCTGCCTGCCAGATCGATGTGGCTGTATCGGTTATCGTAAATCAGCTCCTGCCATTGACGAACCATGCCGAGCACTTGGTTGTTGATGACAACGATCTTCACCGGAATGTTGTTGATGGCGCAGATGGCAAGTTCTTGCGAACACATCTGCATGCCGCCGTCTCCGTTGATCGAAATGACCAGGCGTTCCGGATGCGCCATCTGTGCCCCGATCGCGGACGGGAATCCGAAGCCCATCGTTCCGAGTCCGCCGGAGGTGATCCAGGAACGCGGCTGGTTGAACTTGTAATACTGCGCGGCCCACATTTGGTGCTGACCAACGTCAGTCGTTACAATGGCTTCGCCCTTCGTGGTATCGTTCAGCATTTCGATAACCCATTGCGGCTTCAGCACCGTATCCGAATCGACGTAACGGAAAGGATACTCGGCTTTCCATTTGCGGATCTGGTCTCTCCACGCGTCTGCTTTCGCAGCGTACGAAACGATCGGGTTCAGCATCTCAAGCACCGTCTTCACGTCACCGACAATCGGAATATCGGTCGGCACGTTCTTGCCGATCTCGGCCGGGTCAATGTCGATATGAACGATCTTCGCGTGAGGCGCGAATCCGTCAAGCTTGCCGGTAACCCTGTCATCAAATCTTGCCCCGATGTTGATCAGCAGATCAGACTGCTGAATACCATGGTTCGATGTGTAGGTTCCGTGCATGCCCGGCATTCCTGTCCACAGATCGTTGCCTGTCGGGAAGGCGCCAAGGCCGAGAAGCGTTGTCGTGATCGGAATCCCGGTTTTGTTCACGAATTCGTACAGTCCTTCATGAGCACCGGAGTAAATCACGCCGCCGCCGGCAAGAATCATCGGACGCTCGGCCTCCTCGATCGCGCGGGCCAGTTTATCCAACTGAAGTTTGTTCGGCACCGTCCGAGGATTATATCCTCTCAGCTGGATTCGCTCTTCCGGCTGGAACAGCGTGGTTGCCGCCGATACATCCTTCGGAATGTCGATCAGCACCGGTCCTTTGCGGCCGGTTGAGGCGATATGGAAGGCCTCATGAATCACCCTTGGCAGATCCTTAACGTCCCTTACCAGATAGCTGTGTTTCGTAATCGGCATCGTGATGCCTGTAATGTCCGCTTCCTGGAAAGCATCCGTACCGATCAGGGTTGTTGCAACGTTACCGGTAATAACAACGAGCGGAACGGAATCCATGTAAGCTGTTGCGATACCGGTCACAAGGTTCGTTGCCCCCGGTCCTGAAGTTGCTATGCATACGCCGACTTTGCCGCTTGCGCGGGCGTAACCGTCAGCGGCATGAATGGCACCTTGCTCGTGTCGGGTCAAGACATGGTTGAAATCCTTAAAACCATACATCGCATCGTAGATATACAGGACGGCTCCGCCCGGATATCCGAAGACGCACTCGACACCTTCGAGCAGAAGACTCCGAAGCAAGATTTCCGAACCGGTAATCACTTCAGGCTTCAACCATTTCTCTCGTAATTGTTCTGTAGACCGCACTTCTGGAGTTTGCGCGCTCATCAGTCATCCTCCTCTCAAATATTGGCACTCTTCTCTTTCATCCATGATTCAAGCAACAAAAAAACCTTCCGTCGCCACACCCGGAGCATCTCCGTGTGAGGGACGAAAGGTTTAGCTTCCGTGGTACCACCCATATTTGCCCTACACCTCGCAGTGCAGAGCCTCAGCAGGTATGAAGAACGCATGAACACAGCTCTTCAATATCTGCAGTCCGTAACGCGGACTAAGACGATTCCCCCTAATAAACGCTGTTACGACTTAATGCGATAAAGTCATAGCGTAGCATCTTTCAGGGAAACAGCTCCGAGGTGAGCTCGTATAAAAGGGGTTTTGGTGGTGGTTTCAGCTGATCCATCCACTCTCTGAGCAAAAGAGCCCTTTAAACTTCGTCCTCATCATTGCCGATTGGATATATTCGTTAAAATGTTTAGAAACATTATATGATTCATTCAATCCAGAAGTCAACACATTTATTTTACTTCCGATGAAAGGTTTTCATTCACAATGGGCGCAATTCCTCCGCCGCCTTGAAGCAAAACACCCTATGAAACCCTGCTACATATGATAAATGGAGCAGACTTAACCGCGGTGAAGGGAGGAAACAACACGATGATCCGTTACCGAAAACCGGACCAGGATGATCCGATGATTCTGCAGCTCATCGAGTCCCAACTCGTCCCGCTTTCCCATATGACCAAAAAAGAGCTGGACCTCATCCGCAAGGATATTCCCTCTCGTTTACGGCGCGGCGTGACCCTTGTCGCTTCGCCTCAGGATAACGAAAAAATCGTTGCTTTTATCCATTTCATGATGCACGGCGAGCTGCTGTATATCGATATGCTGGCCGTCGCATCCACCGCACAGCGAAAACGGTGGGGTGTCCGTTTGATGGAACATGCCGAACGTTTCGCTGTATCCCGCGGATGCAAACGTGCCAAAGTCATGGTGGACATCGGCAACCACACCGGCCTTCATTTTTACCGAAAGCTTGGCTATACGGTGACCAGAATGATCGAACCCAGCCGATGTTATGAGCTGGAAAAGATTTGGTTCCTCTAATTACCAGAAGAAGCCTGGCCCGAAGCCTGGTCCAAAACCCGGTCCAAAGCCTGGTCCAAAGCCCGGCCCGAAGCCGCCGTAACCCGGTCCAAAGCCGCCAGGGTAGCCTCCAAACCCGCCGCCAGGGTAGCCTCCAAACCCGCCGCCATATGCATAAGGGGCCGTACCAATGGCAAGAAGGTCAAACAATGCGAGCGGAATAATCGCCTTGGTTTTCACCTTTTTCCCCTTGGTTGCCGGTTCCACAAAAAGGCGGTTGCCAGAGACGCGTACCAGCTTGCCCGTCACCACAGTTCCGTTTTTCTTATACGCCACGATCTCTTTGCCCACGTATGATTTCACTTTCGCCTTGCTGACAGGCTTGTGCATAAGATCCCTCCTCAGGTAATATACATTTCAATTTATTCCGGAAGGAGTTCCCTTGCTTGTTTCATGGCCCTTACGATAGCAAAAGATAGGCGACTCTCTCCATGAGCCGAGCACCCGTGCCGCCGAAATGATGTAGGGTAGCGCGGGGACGCAAAATAAAAAAAACCGCCGTAATATTACGGCGGTTTTTTCATACACGTATAATTAAGCGTTCACTTTTTCTTTAGCTACAGTAGCCAAGGAATTGAACGCGTTCAAGTCATTCACAGCCAGATCAGCCAGCATTTTGCGGTTGATGTCCACGCCAGCAAGCTTCAGTCCATGCATCAATTTGCTGTAGGACAGACCGTTTTGACGAGCAGCCGCGTTGATACGAACGATCCACAATTTGCGGAAGTTACGCTTCGTATTGCGACGATCGCGGTATGCATAAACGAGGGATTTCATAACCTGCTCGTTCGCTGTTTTAAAAATGCGGTGTTTGGAACCGAAATAACCTTTCGCAAGCTTCAATACTTTTTTATGTCGACGACGAACGACAAATCCGCCTTTAACTCGTGCCATATCAAAAGACCTCCCAATAATTGTTGTTTACTATTTCAAGTTAGCCAGACCTTGCTTCAAACGTTTAACATCTCCAGGCGCCATGACAGGGCTATTGGACAATACGCGCTTCGCACGCTTGGATTTGTGGGAAAGCAAGTGGTTTTTGTAAGCTTTATAACGTTTAACTTTACCAGTACCAGTAATTTTGAAGCGGCCTTTCAGGCTGCTATGTGTTTTCATTTTAGGCATTGTAGTACTTCCTCCTCTAATTTCTCTTAGGCTTTTGGAGCCAAAATCATAATCATGCTGCGGCCTTCCAATTTCGGCTGACGCTCAATGACGCAGAGATCCGCCACTTCCGTCTTCACGCGCTCCAAAATCTTCTGACCGATGTTAGCATGGGTGATTTCACGGCCGCGGAAACGCACGGAGCATTTCACTTTATCGCCGTCTTTCAAAAACTTAACGACATTGCGAAGCTTGGTTTGATAATCATGCTCCTCAATGTTGGCTCGGAACCATACTTCTTTGATGTCCACAATTTTCTGGTTCTTCCGTGCTTCCTTCTCTTTCTTCTGCTGCTCATAGCGGAATTTACCGTAGTCCATGATGCGGCATACCGGCGGTTTCGCCTGAGGGGCCACGTTCACCAGATCCAGATTGAGATCAATTGCCATTTGCAGTGCTTCACGAATCGGCTTGATCCCGATTTGCTCACCTTCGGCACCAACCAAACGTACTTCTTTGGCCCGAATCTCGTCATTGATCATATGTTCCTTACTGATAGTCCTCCACCTCCAAATTACTTGTTGTTCCTGTTTGCAAAAAATAAAGGGATGACGGGTTAACCACCGACATCCCTATTTGATACTCATCTCACAAATGAAGTTGAATCCATTCATTGATTTCGTGATCAAACCAGCCAACGCATGTCGGTCAGGTGAGAAGCGGCGCTTCTGCTTGCAATCAGATATTCTGTTTAACAGACTAGAATAGTATAACAGGCCATCCTAACATCTGTCAACACAAATGGAATAAAAACTTTGGATTAGCCTTGTTTGCTCTGAACTTCTTCAAGGCGCACAACCCGGGTATGCTCCGTATGACTCCACTGCTTGTTGTTCTGCGTGAAGAACGCGTATACCGTGATGGGATACCACGACAGCAGATAAATCGGAAACAGCACCAGATACATATATACCTTCTTGTACTTCACCTTCTCCAGAATCATCGCAATCATGAACGTGAACACATTCGCTGCAATTGCCGTAAAGCTCAGCCACAGCGGTAAATAACCGTACAGGTTCGCGATGTTCGGACCATTGAAGAACGAGCTGTCAACCCAGATGATGGCCGTCAACAAGAAAGTCAACAGCACGATGTAGACGTTGACTCCGTAAAGGGCCAAGTCCAGCTTCACAAGGCTGCGCTCCTTAATGGCACGCCACAACAGCGGGAAGAAATAACGGCGGGCAACCGTAAAGTGACCCTGCATCCAGCGCAGACGTTGTCTGGCGGAAGCCTTAAACGTAAGCGGCTTTTCGTCGAATACCTTCGCGTCGTAATTGAACTTCGGATACACGCCGCGCATGACGCTGCGCATGGTGAACTCCAAGTCCTCCACCAGACTGGTCGCGCCCCAGCCGATCTCCTTCAAGAGATTGGTCTCAAAGCACATTCCCGTTCCGCCGAGGAAGTTGGCCATGTTCAGATTGCTGCGGGACAACTGCCACAAGCGGTTGATATACCAGTAGGAAACCCCGTAAGAAGCGGTGATCCAAGAATCCTCTGGGTTCTTGGTATCGATATATCCCTGGATAACTCTCGCTCCAGAGCAAAGATCGTTGTTCATTTCATTCAAGAAATTCGGATCCGCCAGATTATCCGCATCAAACATAACGACCGCGTCATACTGGCGCGGCATCGCCCAGAGCTCTTTCAGCATCCATTCGATGGCATAGCCTTTGCCTCGAAGATTCTGATTCGTGCGCACGCAGGCGTTCATCCCGTGGGCACGGACGATCTCTGCTGTACGGTCTGTACAGTTGTCGCAAATGACAAATACGTCGTACAGATGTTTCGGATAATTAAGCTGTTTCAGGTTCTCCATTAATGCTCCGACAACCTGCTCTTCGTTATGCGCAGCAACTAACACTGCAAATGATTTATTGGGTTCAAACTGTTGTTTCTTTTTTCTTTTGACCAGACCAAACAAAGAGAATACGAACTGGTACACACCCACCGCGGCCAAGAATAGTTGGAGCGCGATAAAGATGGCGTCTGTCATGATTCTCCGTTACCCCCTTTTTATAACCCGAGAATGTTTGTTGTTTTTTTCTCTCTAAGTTCTTCGCATTTTTGTTGTTGCTATGACCCTGTGACTTGTGTCTGTCCTTCTAGTAGCCTCGGTGCCGCGGGGCAACTTCGCACGTCATACACGATTTTCCACACTTTTGAATCTTTTGTCAAAACCGTGGAATGCTCTAATTTACGGAAAAACTTCGTAAAAGAGCTCAGCTTGCATTCCAGTTTGCCAGCAAGCTTCGTTTCAAACGGCTTTAGTTCTTATTTTCATCCGTTTTCTTGCTTTTTATTTCTCTTGGCTGCCCATTTTTTCTTTTTCGACTTGTCCGCCAATAAATAAACGCAACAGACAACCAAAAAGTTTTCGTTTTTTTCAGTGCTCTTTCTCTAATAAACTTTTTGACGTCCGTTTGAATCATTGTAGCGGCATCTCCTACTCAAGTCAAAAGTCCACGGACCCTGATTTTCTACAAAATGCGCGCTGCTGGCTAACACCTTAAGTAGCAAGGGTCCAGCGAGAAGCTTGCCGAATCAATTGGCCGTTTCCGGGACCAAAGTCCCTTACCTTCAAGGGGAAAGTGGTTGATTTCTCTTCCCAGAATCGATATGTTAAAGTTAAAGAATAACGCTGCAGAACGGGTGAAAAGTAGTGGCTAAAAAAAGAGTCTTGCTGTTATCTGAAGGGTTCGGTGCAGGCCATACACAGGCCGCTCATGCACTCTCCAGCAGCCTGCGCCAGTTGTCCCCTAGCGTACAGACCAAAGTTCTCGAGCTCGGGAGCTTCTTGAACCCTAAAATCGCTCCACTGATCATTTCGGCCTACAGAAAGACCATTACGACTCGCCCAAGATTGGTCGGGTACATGTACCGCCATCAAAAATCCTTTAACCGTTTTACCGCTTTAGCTCTTCACCGAATGTTCTATACAAGCACCAAGAACGTGGTCAGGCAGCTCCGACCCGACATCATTGTGTGCACCCATTTCATACCAAGTGCGGTCATCTCGCGTTTGAAACGGCTGGGCACGAATGTGCCCCTGTGTACCGTTATAACCGATTATGATGCTCACGATACATGGATCAGCCCTGAGGTCGACCGATATTTCGTGTCCACGCCGGAAGTGAAGCGAAAGCTGCTCAATCGCGGGGTTTCCCAAGCCAAAATTCAGGTCACCGGCATTCCGATCCATCCCGACTTCTGGACGCATCCGAGCAAAGAGGAAATCCGGGAGCGGTTTAACCTGTCCGATATGCCTACCGTGCTGGTGATGGGCGGAGGCTGGGGCATCATGAATGACGAAGTTGTGCATGAATTTCTGACCCGATGGCGAGAAGAAGTCCAGATCATATTTTGCCTCGGCAATAATGATAAGGGACGCGAGGAGATGGAGCGAAATTCCAGGTTCCAGCATCCGAACATCCGGATATTGGGCTTTACGCGGGAGATCGACAAGCTGATGGAGGTGTCGGATCTGCTCGTTACGAAGCCCGGCGGCATGACATGTACCGAAGGCCTGGCCAAAGGAATTCCGATGCTGTTCCATCAGCCCCTTCCGGGACAGGAAGAAGAAAACTGCCAGTACTTCACGGCGCAGGGATTGGGAGAGCCCATCCATTCCCTGGAGGTTCTGGGCAAATGGATGAACAAGCTGCTTCATCAATACGACCTGATTCAAGAACAACGGGCGCAAAACTTGCAGGACATCGAACGCTTTCATCCCATGCAAAGCGCCCGCAGCATCATCGACATGCTGGAAAACGAAAAGGTGTACTCCTGAATGAGGAGCACACCTTTTTTGCTGCGTTCTATCGCGAGCATATCACCCGAATGGATAGATTTTCTTCTATTATAATAGTTGTAAACGCTATCACCGAGAGAAACTATCACATTTGGATGTTATTTTCCGTATTTTTCAAGGCGATTCTGATGGTATGAAGCAAGGGCTTCCTTGCCTACAATCGCCTCGCAGCGATGAATTTGCATGCCTTGGCCGACGAATTTCGTTTCGTATTCTGTCATGACGTGCTCTTCGTTCAGCCCGTCGCGATGCAGATCCAGCGAAATGTTCGTCATTTGCAGACCATAATCGGCAAATGCATTCAGGGAGAATTCGAAGAGCGTGACCGAATCGGTCTTAAAATGGATCTCCCCCCGCTCGTTCAGGATCCGGGAATACTTGTCCAGAAAGCGCGGATGCGTCAGACGACGGCGTGCATGCTTTGTTTTTGGCCACGGATCGCTGAAGTTCAAATATAACCGTTCAATTTCGCCGGGCTCAAAAACCTCCTCGACATTCTCGATATTAAACAGCGCCAGCTTCAGATTCGGCGGGGTATCGACTCCCTCCTGGGCCCAGACGTTGCGCCCCTTCTCGCTTGCGCGGCGAATCAGCTCGTCGTACATGTCGACGCCGATGAAATTCACTTGCTGATGCTTGTAACTCATCTGGCTTATAAATTGGCCCTTGCCCATGCCGAATTCGACATGGATCGGAAGGTCGTTGCCAAATAACGAAGCCCACTTCCCTCTATATTGACCGGGGTCCAAAACGACCAGGTCTTCCTGCTGCTCCAGATTTTCCCGTATACCTTTTCTTCCGCGTAAACGCATGTCATACCTCCGAAACTTTCCAAGTAAATTTAGAATGATATCCCGATACTGCATTTATTGTGACGAAGTTGACCCCAAAAGTAAAGCGCCCCATAGAAAAAGGAACCTACGCTCTGCTCAACGCAGAGGCTTTAGGTTCCTTTTTCTTATATTTGGAATTGGGGTTCCGCGATAGTTAAACTGTGAATAGTCTACCTTTCTTCCGACGTAAAATCAAACGTCTTCTCAAAGGCGGCCCGAATCTTGCGACGTGCCGAAGCCTTGACTCCCTGGTCGGAGTTAAACTCCACGCCGGTAAGGGCTAGGGCTTCATTCGGGGTAAGCTCCACAGCGATTTTGTCTTTACTGTCATTCTTTACTGTCGATGAATTCATTCGTAATCACCTCACGGTATTATTGTATCCATGACGTCACACAAATATGAATCCTATCCGTTATATACCCATGCCAAAATTGCTTGAATCATCTTTTTATTTTTCTATTTTAAATATACCAATTATATGCAATCCATTCAAGTAACAACGTCTTAATTAGGCTTGAAGACCTGTATATAACGCAATCCTTTATTTTTTGTTACAATGGACGTAGCTGCTTCATTTAAGTAAAAGGCCAGTAAATTATGGGTTCCCAAGGGCCTTGGCTGAACCTGTCTCAATTCAACTTAAGCGGCTATAAAGGAGCAAACATGAGCACACCACTTATACCCGCCCCGACCTTATGGGGCGACAAACGTTTTCATACATGGAATTACGAGATGCGCGGCCAGTTCCAGGAGAAGGTATTCAAGGTTATGCTGGATGCCGGCTTTACGTGTCCGAACCGTGACGGCACGATTGCCAAGGGTGGATGCACCTTTTGCAGCGCCCGCGGCTCCGGCGATTTCGCGGGAAGGCGGCGGGATGATCTCGTTACCCAGTTCAACACCATCCGTGACCGGCAGCACCAAAAATGGCCGAACGCCAAATATATCGGCTATTTCCAAGCCTATACCAACACGTATGCTCCGGTCGAAGAACTTCGCGAATATTATGAAGTCATTCTGCAGCAGCCGGGGGTCGTCGGTTTGTCGATCGCCACACGTCCCGATTGCCTGCCTGACGATGTCGTGGAATACTTGGCGGAGCTGAACGAGCGAACCTATCTGTGGGTGGAAATGGGTCTGCAAACGATCCATGATTCCACTTCCGAGCTGATCAACCGTGCCCATGATACCGAATGTTATTTGAAAGCCGTCGAGAAGCTGCGCAAACATAATATCCGGGTCTGCACACACATCATTTACGGACTTCCGCAAGAGGATCATGACATGATGCTTGCCACCGGCCGGGCGGTCTCCAAGATGGATGTGCAGGGAATCAAAATCCATCTGCTGCACCTTATGCGCAAGACGCCGATGGTGAAGCAATACGAAGCCGGGCTGCTGCGATTCCTGGAGCAGGACGAATACATCAGCCTTATCGTGGATAGCCTGGAGTTTTTACCTCCGGAAATGATCGTCCACCGCCTAACCGGAGACGCTCCCCGGGATCTCTTGATCGGACCGACGTGGAGTCTCAAAAAATGGGAAGTGCTTAACGGCATTGACGCCGAGCTCAAGCGCCGGGATACGTGGCAGGGTAAATTGTGGGGGGTATCCTGATGGGCTTTCTCTCGGTTTTGAGTTTTGCCCACAAACTGGTGTCCGAAAGGCTCCGTCCCGGAGACATCGCGCTGGATGCAACCGCCGGAACCGGAGCCGATACGCTGTATTTAGCCAAATGCACAGGATCAAAAGGCAAAGTGTATGCCTTCGATATTCAAGAGCAGGCGCTGCAGCTGACTCGGGAAAGGCTGGACAAGGAGCCGACCGGCACCCTCGCGGAGGTTAGCCTTCTTCTTCAAAGCCATTCGCTTATGAGGGAGTACGTACCTGAGATTGAGCACGGCCGCATGGGTGCGATCATGTTCAATCTCGGCTACCTTCCGGCGGATTCATCGGATAAACGGATCATGACGGAGACCGCCAGTACGCTCACGGCCCTGGAGGCTGCAATCGAGCTGCTCCGCCCCGGGGGCATTATCACCATCGTGCTGTATCCAGGCCACAAGGGCGGCGATGCCGAGGCGGACGCGGTCCAAGCTTGGGCGGGGGAATTGCCCCAGCACAAAGTGCAAACGATTTTGTATCGCGGCCTTCAGCGTTCCGAAGCGCCATATCTCATTGCACTGGAACGAAAGAAGCCGATATGATATAAGTTCTAGGAGAGGTACCGCACTTCACATCCATAGAATATTCCAAACATGATGAAAGGTAGATGATTACAATGACAAAACCATATCCATTATTGTTCCAGCCTGAATTTAAAGAACGCGTGTGGGGAGGCCGGGCACTAGAGCAGTTCGGCTTGGATATTCCTGAAGGACATATCGGGGAAGGCTGGATGATCGCCGACCATCCGAACGGCACGACCAGCATCGTGAACGGCGAGCTTGCCGGACGCGGCCTGGATGAGGTCCGGGAGCAATTCGGGCGGGAATGGTTCGGAAGCAAAGGATTCTCCGAGGTTAACGGACGTTTCCCGCTCCTGATCAAGCTGCTTGACTGCAATGACAACCTCTCCGTTCAGGTCCATCCGACCGATGACTACGAAGGGCTTCCGAAGGGCGAGCTTGGCAAGACCGAAATGTGGTATGTGCTGGATGCTAAGCCGGACGCCAAAATCATCTACGGCCTGAAAGAAGGCGTGAACCGGGAAACCTTGAAGGAAGCCATGGAAAACGGCACCGTTATGGACCAGCTTCAAGAAGTGTCCGTAAAAGCCGGAGATACGTTCTACATACCTGCAGGAACCGTGCATGCGCTCTGCGCGGGCGTTGTGGTGGCGGAAATCCAGCAAAACTCGGATACGACCTACCGGATTTTCGATTATAATCGACCGGGCCTTGACGGTAAGCCGCGCGAGCTTCATATCGAAGATTCCTTGAACGTGACGGCCTATGAAGGATCGGGCGCAACCACCATGAGCACGGAAGGAACGGCGCCGGGAGAATGGCTTGAGCTTGCCAAATCCCCGTATTTCGTCGTGGAAAAAGGCGTCGTGAGCGGTGCATGGTCCTTGTCCACTTCCGCGGAAAGCTTCACGATCGTGGTTGTATGCGACGGCCAAGGAACCCTCAGCTGGGATAACGGCTCCATCGATTACACGTCAGGACAGTGCTTCCTGCTGCCTGCGAATCTGGGGGCCTATACATTGGACGGGCAATCCACGGTTCTGCGTTCATATTTGCCTTAAACAGGGTATAAATAAATGATATAAACCATTCGTTCTTGTGGAGGTGCCAGCCCTAATGATGCAAACCGACACGTTTACGATGCTGAATACGCAGGGTATGCATGTTTTTGTATATGAATGGCTGCCCGGCCCGGATGATCCCGTTCGTGCCATTGTGCAAATCGCGCATGGCATGTGCGAAACCGGCAAGCGCTACGAGGAGCTTGCCGAATTGCTCACGGAGCACGGCTATGCCGTATACTGCAACGACCACCGTGGCCATGGGCTAACGGCCGGGCTTACGCATCTCGGCGATGCCGGGGAAGACGGCTTTGAAGGAATGATTGAAGACCAGCTGCTTCTTGCTGCCGAGCTCAAGAAGCGCCATGACGGCGTTCCGCATTATTTGATGGGGCACAGCATGGGATCCTTTTTGACGCAAAAAATCATCTGTTCGGACGGTGAATTATTCGACGGATTCATCCTGTCAGGCACCAACGGTCCCCAGGGACTACTGACGTTCGGCATGAGCTTGGCGGCTGCACAAATGCGCCTGCAAGGAAACACGCACCGGAGCCTGATGCTGAACGCCCTGGTGTTCGGTCCTTACAACAAAGGATTCGGTCCTATTCGCACGCCGTTCGATTGGCTATCCCGGGATGAAGCCGAAGTGGATAAGTATATCAACGACCCATACTGCGGCAAGGTGTGCACCGCTCGCTTCTTTCGCGATTTCTTCAAGCTGCTGTCACAGATCCACCAGCCTCAATTGATGAAATGTCTTCCGAAGGATAAACCTGTCTATATTTTCTCGGGCGAGGATGATCCGGTCGGACACCGCGGCAAAGGCGTGCGGCGGTTGATCGAATTGTACCGGAAGCATGGCGTTCAGGACCTCGAATACCGTTTGTATCCGGGCGGCCGCCACGAAATGCTGCACGAGACCAACCGTGCCGATGTGGCAGCCGATGTTCTCGACTGGCTCGAACGGCACACCTCCGGCTCGGACAATGTACCGCAAGAATCGATACGAGTGATGTAACAAAGCGTGATGCCACAACACATAAAAGGGATGCCCCGGTTTTTTTGAAATCCAGGGCATCCCTTTTATTATGCTGTTATGCAGTTCGTTAGTGTATACAGAACCTTTGACATTGGCAGCGTAAAGGCTCAATCGAAGCACCTTACTCTTCATCGCTCGGCGTGCGATCGATGATCAATTGCGTGACCTCGGTGTACTCTCCATGCGCTACCTCGTCCTCGGTAGCCTCTTCGCGCAGATCGTCATTGGTTTCCATGCCCGGTGCGATGGTCGGCTCATCAGACGAAAGCTGTTCTTGCCCCTTCCGATTGTCGCTCATAACATCCCCTCCTCATCGGTTGATGCCAATTAGAATACCGATGCCGGGGCTGTTTTATTCCGGAAACGCCTTTAGATAGAGCTCGTTATGATCCCAAAAGGGTCGTTAAAGAGCGGGCCGCCAGTTCCTGGCAGCGGAAATTAGGCAATTACGCCAAAACAACCAGTCCGTGTCACAACCAATCTTGGAAAAGACTTGTCCCTCGTATCCCCTATTATGCCTGCGTTGCTAACTCCAAAGGCATCGTGTAGTACTGGGGCTGCCCTGTTTCGTTCTGCTGGTACAATACCAGCAGCATCGTGGCGTGCACCGCATGGTCCGGATAGCCCGTACCTCCTTGAATGGCATCGTCGAGGTTGAATGGCAGCACCTCGATCATCGCATGCTTCTGAAGATCGCGCTCCGTGATCCCAAGATCGGCGAAATCGGCGGACAGTGCCGCGGGGTCTTCCACGATTTTACGAACATTGGCGTTCCACTGCGCTTTGTCTTGGGCATGTTCCCACCATATTTTGCGCGGTTTGTATTTATGACCCAGGAAATAATCAAACTTCATCAGACCGGAGACCACGTTCATGTTCGGCGTGTTCCGAAACTCCAGGAAGGCCGTTAAACGCGTAAACAGGTCCTCGAGCTGATGGCCGATTTTTTGCCAGCCCTGTCCTTCCCAGTAGTCGCCGAACTCCTGGAAGAAATCGAACGGCGACGAAAATTCATGCTTCATCAAATAATTCAGGGTATGGTCCATCCGATGGGCGTTCCAATACTTCTCCAGCACGTCCTCCAGCCTCTTCAACCGGACGATATCCGAGAAAGGAAGCACGTCGCTGCCCAGAATTTCATATGGAGCGTGGTCCATGTAAGTGTAGTTATACTTGTCCGCATCGATCCGCAGCCCGGTTCCCCGGAGCATCTTCAGGAAGCCCAGCTGCAGCTCCTCCGGTCCAAGGGCAAACACGTCGTTAAACGTTTTGCGGAACGTATTGTAATCCTCCTCCGGAAGCCCTGCGATCAAATCCAAATGCTGGTCGATCTTGCGGCTGTCCTTGATCATCGTCACCGTGCGTGACAGCTTGGTGAAATTCTGGCGGCGCTTCACCAACTCGTTGGTCGGATCATTCGTGGACTGCACGCCGATTTCAAAGCGGAAAATGCCGGGAGGCGCATGGTTTGCCAAATAATCCAGCACCTCCGGACGCATGATATCCGCCGTGATCTCAAACTGGAATACGCAGCCGCCATGGTTCTCGATCAGAAATTCGAACATTTCAAGCGCATAATCCCGCTTAATATTAAAGGTCCGATCCACGAATTTGATCAATTTGGCCCCGTTCTCGATCAGGTAGAGAATGTCCGTCTTGGTCCGTTCAATGTCGTAATAACGAACCCCCACCTCGATGCTCGACAGGCAGAACTGGCAGCTGAAGGGACAGCCCCGGCTGGTCTCAAAATAGACAACCCGCTTCCCGAGGTGCGGGATATCCTCCGGAAAACGATGCGGGGAAGGCAGCTCGGCCAGGATGCTTTTCGGTCTTCCCGGGTTCACGATAATTTCGTCCTGCTTGCGGTAAGCCACGCCATAAACGAAATGATACTTCCGGTCCCCTTCAATCGTTTGCAGCAAATGGTGGAAGGTCTCCTCGCCTTCACCCATAACGATAAAGTCGACATTGTGCAGCCGTTTCATCCAATACTCCGTATCGTAGGATACTTCAGGTCCACCCAGTATGATCGTGACCTCCGGCATAATCTTCTTCACGATATCGATCACTTTAATCGTTTCTTCGATATTCCATATATAACAGGAGAATCCGATCACATCCGGCTTGCGCTGGAACAGGTCGGAGACGATATTCATCACGGGATCCTTGATCGTGTACTCCGTCAGTTCGATATCGAAATCCTTCTCGCTGTATGCCTTCAGGCAGCGAATGGCCAAGGAGGTGTGAATGTACTTGGCATTCAAGGTTGATAGTATGACTTTCATGGTAGGGCCCACTTTCCTTCTACATAATGTTATTTATTATCGAACGGTACCGAACGCTACTATCCTTAGTGATAAAACGGGAATAAGCCATGAGTGCCGCCTGTCATGCAAGCCTATTCTTCATAATCATACAAATCGTCACCGTCATTCGACGCGCCCTGACCATTCAGGAAAAACTCAAGGAACGGACGTCCGTATTTACGGAATTTCACTTCGCCGACCCCTTTGACGTTCAGCATCTCATCCTCGCTTTGCGGGCAGACCACGCTCATCTCGCGCAGCGTTGCATCGTTAAAAATGATGTAGGACGGCACATGCTCCTTGCTTGCCAGTTCGCGCCGAATTAAGCGCAGCTGCTCGAACACCGTCTCGTTAACGGCTGACGGCGAGTAGTCGCGGCGGCTGCCGCTGCGCTGGCTGCCTGCAGCCTTGGAAGGCCGCGGAACGCGCTGCATCACTTCGCGCTGGCCCTTTAACACGTCGGCCGCCTCGCTCTGAAGTTTCACGACGGGATATTGGCCTTCGGTCAGCGCCAGGAACCCTTCCGAGATGAGCACATTGATCGTCTCGGATATTTCCTTCTCCGTTCGGTTCGACATGACGCCATAGGTTGGAAGCCGGTCAAAGCCGTATTCCAGCACCTTTTTCGCCCGCGAGCCCTTCAGCACGGAGGCGATCATCGACACGCCAAAGCGCTCGCGCATCCGATGAATGCAGGAGAAGATTTTCTGCGCATCCACCGTGATATCCACCAGCTCCCGGTCGTCCGTGCAGGAGCTGCACGTACCGCAGGGCTTGTCTTCGTGTTCTTCCCCGAAATAATCCAGCATTGCGCTGCGCAGGCACCTTGTGGTGTAACAGTAATCGATCATCTGCTGCAGCTTTCGGTAGTCGTTCTGCTTCCGCTCGCCCTCCTGGGGGTTCTGTTCGATCAGAAATTTCTGCGTCATGATATCCTGGGCGCTGAACAGCAGGATGCACTGGCTGGGCTCTCCGTCCCGCCCGGCGCGGCCGGCTTCCTGGACGTAAGACTCCATATTTTTCGGCATATTGTAGTGGATGACGTACCGAACGTTGGATTTATCGATCCCCATGCCGAACGCGTTCGTTGCGACAATGACGCGACTATCGTCATACAGGAAGGCCTCCTGGCTGTCCGCTCGCTCCGCATCGCTCATGCCGGCATGATAACGTCCGGCAAGTAGCCCCTTCGCCTGCAGGCGCTGGCATAAATCATCCACCTCTTTCCGGGTGGCAGCATAGATGATACCCGGCTGGTGGGTATGCGAAGCCGCATAATCCAGCACGAACTCCCGCTTGTTCTCGCCGCGAAGCACCGACATTTCCAGATTGTCGCGCCCAAGTCCCGTCACGAACACCTGCGGCTGCTCCAGTCGAAGCAGGCGCTGCATGTCCTCCATAACCTCCGGCGTAGCCGTCGCCGTAAAGGCCGCGACAATCGGGCGGTTCGGCAGCCCTTTTACGAAAGGAGCCACGGAGAGATAGCTTGTCCGAAAATCATGACCCCACTGGGATACGCAGTGCGCTTCGTCGACAGCAACGATCGAAATGTCGAGGCCTGCCATCTCCTCACGGAACCAATCCAGCTCAAGCCGTTCCGGGGCGACATATAACAGCTTCAAGTCGCCGCGCTTGGCCGCGCGTATGCGCTCGTTCACTTCCTTGCCGCTGAGCGTGCTGTTGATATAAGCCGCCGCCACGCCCGCCGTCGTAAGTGCGTCCACCTGATCCTTCATCAGGGAGATCAGAGGCGATACGACCAACGTCAGGCCCGGGCTGAGGAGTGCCGGGATCTGATAACAGATGGATTTGCCCCCGCCCGTCGGCATAATCCCGAGCGTATCCTGGCCGGTTAGCAGGCTCGCGACGATTTTCTTCTGTCCGTCCCGAAAATCGGGATAGCCGTAATATTTTTGCAGGTATTCCCGCGCTGTGTCCATATTCATCGATTCTCTATCATTTGTTTCCACATTCATGGATATAAACTCCTTATTTCGCCTTGGTTTTCCGTTTTAGAAAGCCCTCATCCTTTAAGTTTAACGGCCTTTCCATGAATGGGCAACCGAATCGGGGAAGGAAATTGCATTCGACGAGCAGAATTTCATAAATGTGGAAATAAGCCTGATATCATGTAGAGCCATTAAAACGAAGTTGGTGATCCCTAATGAACGATGAACATGCCGAAGCCGTGCGGCAAACCATTCAATATATGAAGGAGCATCTGGACGAGCCGATGACAACCGAGCTGCTCGCCGATCTCGCGGGGTACAGCCCCTACCATTTCTCCAGGATATTCAAGCGGGTAACCGGCATTTCCGTCAGGCAGTACCTGTCCGCCCTCCGGGTCGAATCGGGCAAAACCGAGCTCCTTCAAAGCCCCTCCCTGCTTGTGAAAATCGGAATGAACATCGGTTTGGCAAGTCCCGGCACATTCAATACCCGCTTTAAGCAGTTTGTCGGCCTGTCTCCAAAAAAGTTCCGCACCACCACGGAGTCCCTGCATCGTTACGTGAATCAATATGAGCACAAGCCATTAACCTGGACAGATGAAGAAGGGCATGCTCTGCCCCGGATTCATTGCCGGATCGAAGCTCCCGAGAGGTTTCGCGGCATGATTTACGTCGGTCTGTTTCCAAGACCCGTGCCCGATCAGAAGCCCGTAACCGGTACGGCCGTCAACCTCAAGAACCGGACCTGCACGTTAACCGGCATCCCGGCCGGTACGTATTATGTGCTGGCAGCGGGCATCCCCTGGAGCCTCAATCCGCGGGATTATTTTCTGCTGAGCAAATCCTTGCGAGGCAAGATGGAGGAGCCTGTCCATATCGACGAAGGAACCGATCTCGCCGTGAAGATTACCTTGCGCGAGCCTCTGCCCTATGACCCGCCGATTGTTGTAAATCTGCCTCTGCTCTTGTTTGAGAAGGATCGGAACAACAGCGCAAAGTAGAAGAATTTTCAATGTGCATGTCCATTTATAATGGAACTGCAAGAAGCGTTATCTCAAAAGCAATGAGCGCTATATGATGGAGGATTAAACATGACCATTATTCAAGAAACCGTGATTCAGGCCGATGTGCAGCTCCTGTGGCGAGCATGGACCGAGTCCGCAAGGATAACCGAGTGGTTTGCGCCGGCTGCGGAAATCGAGCCGAGAGCGGGCGGAAAATTCGAGCTGTATTTTAACCCGGCCGATCGAGAATCGATGTGCACCGCCGGGTGTACCATTTTGCAGTATGACGAGCCACGCGTGCTTGTTTTTGAGTGGAAAGGTCCCGATCCCTTCGCGGAAACGATGAATCAAGGCGAGCTGACGGCGGTTAAGGTTGCCTTTTTCCCTGAGGCGGACGACACGAGAATTACCCTGGAGCATACAGGCTGGAAGGATTCCGAAGCGTCCCGGCAAGCCCGGGAGTGGCATATCGATGCGTGGAAGGGGATGCTGGCCAGCTTGAAATCTAATATCGAATCCGGGAACGGGATTCTGTGCTGCAAGTAAAACAAACCATGAGCGGAGGAGTGCGAGCATATGCCGAACCTATGCGTTCTATCGATCAATGTAAGCGATATACAGCAAGCCAAACAGTTTTACTGCGATGTTCTGGGTTTCGAAATCTCGAGGGTTTATGATGACCAGATCGTCAGCTTGAAGCATGAGGGCATGTCCCTCGTTCTGCAGAAATGCGACCGTCCAACGGATACGGAATACCCGCATGAGGCACAGGTGATCATCGGAATCGAGACCCCGGATGTAAACGAAGCCATTGCGAACTACAAATCGAAGGGCGTCGACGTCATCTTCGATACGCCCAAGCCTTGCCCTCCCGGGCTGTACAGCGCCATCCGCGACCCGTTTGGCAATGTGATCGAGCTGCTGGAATTTACGGAGTAATCCATCCGTTCGGCAGCATCAATGTTCAAGCATACGAAGTGAATCCATATAAACGCCAGAGGGATAAGCTGCATGCAGCAGGTGTCGTTCTGATAGATAAGGCCAGCCGGAGAAATCCGGTTGGCCTTTTTGGAGTTGGGGAGCCGCCGCTGCTTCCCCTCTGGCATTCCTCCGCCTCTGTTAACGTTGAACCCGATCCGGGTAAGAACATAGTAATGCTGCTCCAGCATGGGCAGATTAGGAATCGACGGTTTCGGAAATAATAGGTACTCGAACTGATATATTAACGACACAAGGGGAAATTCATATGGATATGACACCAGAACAACGCGTGACCCTGCATGGGTTCAACAACTTAACGAAATCGCTCAGCTTTAATATGTATGACGTCTGCTATACGAAGACCCGGGAGGAACGGGAAGCGTACCTTGAATATATTGATGAGCAGTATAACGCGGATCGGCTGACGAAAATATTGAGCCATGTGGCCGAAATCATCGGCGCGCATGTCCTGAACATTGCCAAGCAGGATTATATTCCGCAGGGCGCCAGCGTGACGGTGCTAGTCTCCGAGGGCCCCGTCGTGGAGGTGCCGGAGGAATCTTATGACGAATCGCCGGGGCCGCTGCCGGATAACGTGGTGCTCCAGCTCGACAAGAGCCATATTACCGTCCATACGTATCCCGAATTCCATCCGGACGAGGGCATCAGCACTTTCCGGGCCGATATCGACGTGTCGACCTGCGGGGAAATCTCACCGCTCAAAGCCCTGAACTACCTGATCCACTCCTTCGATACAGATATTATGACGATAGACTATAAAATCCGGGGATTCACGAGGGATATTCACGGACACAAGCTGTTTATCGACCATGAGATCAGCTCCATCCAGAACTATATTCCGGACGAAGCCAAGGAGCTGTTCGATATGATCGACGTCAACGTATACCAGGAGAACATCTTTCATACCAAGTGCAAGCTGAAGCAGTTCGATCTGGACAACTATCTGTTCGGTTACACGAAGGATAAGCTGTCCGAGGCCGAGCAGCAGGAAATCACCGAACGCATCAAACTGGAGATGGACGAGATTTATTACGGCAAGAACATGGACCGGAGTTACTGAATGGCTTGCTACCCTGCGGCGGCTATTCTTTTCTTGCATGACCATCATGCGAGCAAGCAAACAGGCCGGGCTCCCAGGAGCCCGGCCTGTTTGCTGCTTCTATGGCTTGACCCTAGAAAATCGACTTTCGGAATCAGAATTAACTCTGTTTTTTAAATCAAATGGCCTGTTTTTTGTATGTTGTCATTCTTCCAGGTTCCATACAATGAAAGTGATTTAATTATTACCCCATTCCAACCCAAAAAGGAGGAGCCGCACAACCATTTGTGAAAGCGCATACGGGATGCTGCACACCAGCATCCGAACCACAAGGAGAAAGGTGGCTGAACATGAAGAATCTTAGTAGACTCAGCTTGCATCGCAAGCTGTTGGCAGCGGCTCTTACGCTCCCCATGATCATCACGGGGAGCATCGAGTCGTTAGCGGCGCCCTCGCATCAAGCGGCAAGCGGCACGCAGCAAGTTGCCACTAAAACCAGCCGGATTCAGCTGGAGTATTTGGATAGGGGGATCGTATCGGCCCCCACTTCAGAGGGCAACTTTCTGAGCTGGCGATTGCTTGCCGGAGAAGTAACCGGATATGGCGACACGGGGCTTACCGGTCCAACCTTTCATGTCTATCGGGACGGCACCCGGATTGCCATCGTCGAGAACAGCACCAATTACCTGGACCGATCCGGCACGTCATCGTCCTCCTATTACGTATCTGCCGTCGTGAATGGAAAAGAGGTCGACCAGAGCCCCACCTCCACTCCCTGGTCCTCCCCCTATTACGATCTGAAGCTAAACAAGCCGGATGGCGGAGTCACCCCGGCCGGGGAGCCTTATACTTACTCTGCCAATGACGCCAGCGTCGGCGATGTGGACGGCGACGGGCGGTACGAGCTTTTTGTCAAATGGGACCCTTCCAACTCCAAGGACGTTTCCCAAATCGGGTATACCGGCAACACGTACATTGACTGTTATACACTGGAGGGCATCCTGCTGTACCGGATCGACCTCGGCGTCAACATCCGTTCGGGCGCCCACTATACGCAGTTCATGGTGTATGACTTTGACGGGGACGGCAAAGCGGAAATGATGCTCAAAACGGCACCGGGCACCAAGATTCTTCGCTATGATCCTGCCGGCAACATGATCTCCCAGAGATACATCACGCTGCTGCCCGAGGATATGAAGGCCGGATATTCCAATCAGGACGATTACCGGCTGAGCAAAACCGGCTACTACGAGCACATGGTAAACCTCTTCATGAACTGGCATCAGCATGAAGAGGTCGTAAGCGGCCGCTGGCCGGCCACGCTCGAAGAAAGCTTCGGCATCGATAAGAAGTACCATTATCCGTTATCCCGTACCGATGCCGAAAGCCTGGTCGATCACTTCATGGACACCTATGCGCCGCAGCGAAGCGCCCGCAACAATCTCCGGGCGTTCGAAGGGTTCATCTTGGATGGTCCGGAATATCTCAGCGTATTTGAAGGCGCGTCCGGCAAAGAGCTCGAGACGATCCGGTATAAACCCGGCAGGCATGACGACGGTCTCATGTGGGGTGATTACGCCATGGCCCGGATCGAACCCGGCAATCGCGTGGATCGCTTCCTTGCCGCCGTTGCTTACCTTGACGGGGAACAACCCTATGCCGTATTCGCCCGCGGTTATTACACCCGATCCACACTCGTATCCTACAAGTGGGATGGCCGGCACTTAAGCGAGCATTGGGTTGTGGACAGCGGCTGGACCCCGATGACCAATCCGTTTAACGACAGTCCGCATGGCCGGGACGGGACCGATGCGGCATTCGGTACGTTAACGACGCAAGGGGCCCACTCGTTAAGCGCGGCTGACGTCGACGGCGAGGGCAAACAGGAAATCGTCTACGGTTCGGCAACGATTGACCATGACGGCACGCTGCTGTACAGCTCCATGGATGTGCTCCCTCCTCAAAGCGCGGATCCTGGAGCGATGGCCCGCCTTGGTCATGGGGACGCCATGCACGTCACCGACATCGATCCGGATCGGCCGGGTCTTGAGATCTTCATGGTTCATGAAGGCGGTGCCTACGCCCCTTACGGCTATTCCCTCCGTGATGCGGCAACAGGCGGGCTCCTCTACGGCGGCTATACCGGAAAAGACACCGGACGCGGCATGATCGGCGATATCGATCCCGATCAGCGGGGACTCGAAACATGGGCCGTCGGCACGTGGTCTGCAAATGGAGAACAGCTCTCTACGGCCATGCCGGGCACGAACATGAACATCAAATGGTCTGCGGATATGACCACCCAGATCGTGAATGGTAACTTGGATCAGACGCCGTTCATCGAAAGCTGGCGCAACGGGACGCTGCTAACTGCAGAAGGCACGCGCACCAATAACGGGACGAAGGGAAGTCCTGCCCTCGTCGCCGATCTTTTCGGGGATTGGAGAGAGGAACTGGTGGTCCGGACCGCGGACAGCTCGGCCCTCCGGATTTACCTGAGCACCGAGGTCACCGACCGTAAGCTCTATACGCTCATGCATGATCCGCAGTATCGGGTCGAGGTTGCCAGACAAAATACAACGTATAACCAGCCCTCTTACACCAGCTTTTATTTTGCATCCGATACGGATTTCTCGGAGGTTCCTATCCCCGTCTATCAATCCCCGGGCATGCTGAACGTGCTGGATCAACTGGTGAGCGAGTATGCCCGCGCAGGGGAACTGGCTAACCCGCTGCTGTCCCGGTTGAGCAATGCCTTGAAACAGGCAGAGCATCACATGAGCAAGGGCTCCAGGGAACAAGCGCTCAAATTTTTAAATACATTCGTTTCTCAGCTGGAGGAGCATAAGAAACCCGGTGCGATATCGGATAGAGCCCGGATGAACTTGTCTTATCAGGTATGGACGCTCATCAGCATGTGGAAATAGCTGAATCGCCTAAAAACAATCACAAGCCTAAAAAGCCGCCCTCCGGATGCCAATAGCTGATCCGGAGGCGGCTTTACTTCATGGCAATATTAGAATTGAACCGAAAATCCGTTGAACCGGTGAATGCCCGTTCCAAATCGGACAAGGTCTTTTTCCCGGAGCTCCTGCACGGCTTCTTTTACCACGTCCAGCCATGCCGGGTCCAGTCCAAGCGTATTATGAGAACCGAAGATCCGATTTACGCCTTCGATATTCGCGATCCGCTCCAGCGAGTTAACGAGATCTCCGGGACTTGTCGTCGGGTAGAAGGCATATACCGGCGTCTCATCATACAGCAAATCGCCAGTGAACAAGTACCCGCGGTCGGGTTCAAATATTGCAATATGTCCGGGCGAATGGCCCGGCGTATGGTAGATGACCAGGCTTCGCCCGCCAAGCTCGATAACGTCCCCATCCCGAAGCAGACCGGTCGGCCGCCCCCGATAAGGGGTGTACGCTGCCGGATCGAAGGAAGCCGGTACGGGTCTCGTAATATCGCGCGATATATCCTTGCGGATTTGCTCAATCGAAAGCTTTTTAATGCCGCTGACCAGCCAATCCTCTTCGGCCTCATGCACGTAAATCTCCCCGTACTGCCGGTGACTGCCGATATGATCTGCGTGAACATGCGTGGTCAGTACCATGATAGGCAAATCCGTCAGCTGATCGGTCATCCTCCTCATGTCGTCGATGCCAAGGCCCGTATCGATCAATGCGGCACGCTCGTCCCCTATCAACAGAAACGAATGCACCTTCTCCCAATGCCCGTACTCACTGATGGCAACCGTGCCCTCATCCAGCTGCGATACCGTAAACCACGCATCATCGATCACGATGGTATATTGATTATTGTCCATATGTATGTATCCCCCGTCCAGGATTATCGAATGGTGATATTCTCATGATCATCTTGGAATGCTATCAACGACATATAATAGCTCTTCTCCTCCTCGGAAAGCGAGCTTCTGCCGGATTCGGCCCCTTCCATCTTGAAGTGTTTATCCAGAAGCCCCTTGAATTCTTCCACAAAAGCATGGAAGCTTTCCTGCGTTGCACGAAAGCGGTAGGTTCCCGCAAGATTTTTCCTGTGGTGCTCACTCGTACTGTCCAATGCAAAAGAAGAAGCCGGGGCGGTCTCGATTTTGGCCCGCGTTACATCAAGCGTCTCCATGAATACCTGTCTTGAGGTTTCCACCAAATCCAGGCTTGGCAGCAAATGATCCTCCGGAATGAAGCGGCTTGCAACGGCGCGATAGTATTTCTGCACGATACCGTTCTTCTCTTCCTTCCTGACCACATGGATGATGCCATGCTTCTCCAGCTCCTTGAGATGAAAGTAAATATTGTTCCGCGTGATGCCGAGCATTTCGGCCAGCTGCTGACCGGTGTAGGCATCCTTCACCAGATTCATCAGCATTTTGGTGCGGAGAGGATCCGCAATCGCTTTGAGCTGCTCATGGGTCTGAATTTTATAGACACCAGTCATTTTTATTTTAACACCTCCATACATTTTACCGGTAAAATTAATTTTACTGTTTGATTGGATTTCATCCTACCATGACTTAGATCTATCGGTCAATCCGGACGCCGGTCTCCGGCTTATCAGACGAGCCATTCCTCTTCGCCTGGCGGCTGTGATATAGTATCCACAATCGTCTATTATGACATTATGTTCATCAAAGGATGTGTCTCCATGTTTGACCCGACTATATTCGAAAATTTAAAGGTTGGCATCGAGAATACGGTTTATGACCTCGACAATCTCGATGAAATCATCCGCGTTACCGATCGGAAGGACCTCCTGGATATGGCGACCTTGTCCAGAAGTTTTAGCCTCCGGTTTGAGCTGGTTCAGCAATCCGAGGCTTCAGCCGAAATTTGCCTGGAGACCGGGCTGCGGGATTTGGCCGCCGAGATTTTGGAAATTCCGGAAGAACAGCCGGGCTGCGAGTTGAAGCTCCGCTTTCATAAAAACATTGCCGATCCTGCCTACTCGTGCCCGGTTATCGCGCAGATGATTAAAGAGATATGGAACCCCGAGCTCCCGCCGGTGCAAACGATACGCTACGCCTACGGCAACGATACGGTCCCCATCCATAACGCGATCGAGCTTCGCTTTCCCCGCAAAATCAACGAAGAGCAGATGGGAGACATTCCGAATATCACAGAGTTCATGCTCCGTACGCTGGTTGAATTAAACCGGATCTAGCTTGCCTGCTTTCTGTCTAGCTGATCATCCTAACGGTGATGATTCATTAAAAAAAGCCTGCCGCTAATATAGCGGGCAGGCTTCTTCGTTCGTATGATATTAAGCAACAACCAACCGGATCCAGATGTCCGAAGGATCTTGAACGGCCCAGACGCCGTCTCGCTGTTCCAGGTGCAGCCCCGCTTCGCGAATACGGCCGGTTACCGCCTCAAGCGCCTCATGGCTCGGAAGCTCGATCGTATAATTCTCCATTCCCGCAGCGTTCGGCGGCGTATTCGGTACACCGATTCCCGCCCAAACATTGAGCCCGATATGGTGATGGTATCCTCCTGCGGATATAAACAACGCTGCTCCCCCATAATGGGCGGTCAGTTCAAAACCCAGCACATCGCAATAGAATGCACGGGCATCCTGCAGGTTGGACACATGGAAATGCACGTGCCCGATGACGGTCCCTTCCGGAAGTCCAAGCCATTCCTTCTCTTTGGAGAGAGCCAGCAGTCCTTCAACATCGACCGGGTCGGTGGCCATCACATATTCCCCTTTGGCATCGCGCTTCCAGGTATCCCGTGGCCGGTCGGCATAAATCTCAATGCCGTTTCCGTCCGGATCATTAATGTACAGCGCTTCGCTGACCAGATGATCGCCTTGGCCGACCGGCATGTTATGAGCGATCAGATTGGCAAGCGCGAGCCCTAGCGATTCCCGATCCGGTACCAGGATCGCAAAGTGGTACAGCCCTGCCGTCCGGGTCTGCGGTCTTATCAGGTCCGAAACCTCCTCAATGATCAGCAGCGGCTGCTTGCCGTCAGCCGTCAATTCGGCCACCCGGCCATGCTGGCGCAGCATTTTTAATCCAACGACTTCCGTGTAAAAGCGTACCGATTGTGCCAAATTGCTAATCCGAAGAGATACGGGTCCGAGCTTTGTGGATGGATGTATAATGGCTGTCATATTCTCACTCCTTGAATGTTGTTGTTTGATTTTTCATAAAATATATTCAGGTCCGCGACAGGCTTAACTTGTAATCAAAACAGTTACATCTTACTTGTAATCATTATAGTTACAGGACCATCCCGTTGTCAAACCCAGTAATTAACATATAAACAAAGGCACACCAACCCAGGCCCAAAAGAAAACGCCCATCCTGCAAGGATTGAGCGTATCCTATATCATCTATTCACTGGATGTTCCGTTTGCAGACGCATGGATTTTCAGGACGATTTGCTCCAAATTCACCTCATGCAGCGTATCCTCCATTGCCTTCTGAGCGGCCGAGAACACCGGAACGATCGCCGTTTGAATATGTTTGCCAACAGGACATTTCGTGTCCGAATTCTCGTGAATACCAAACAGCGAACCCTCCTGCACGACATGAACGGCATGATAAATATCCAGGAGCGTAATCCCGGACGGAGGCTTAGCCAGCTTCGCTCCCGCTACGCCGGGTTTCACCTCGACCAGGCCCGCTTTGCTGAGCATGCCGACAATCCGCCGGATGACCACCGGATTCGTGTTCACACTCTCCGCAATATAATCTGAAGTGCTGACGCCAGCCTTATTCATCTCCAGCACGGAAAGAATATGAATGGCCACTGCAAATCGGCTGCTTATGTTCATGCGATCCCTCCTGACGGTCCAAATCTTCAGATGACTAGCATGTAACCATCATAGTTACATTAGACTCCAAAGTCAACGCTCCCGCCGAGTCCATGGAATGATAGGAAAAACTTGCTCATCCATTACGGCACATTGCGATCCTGCCCTAACTTCATGAAAAAAAGCCTCCATCCCGCTTGTGGCTAAGGAGAGGCTTTCTCACCGACGTAACCCGGCCTGAACTTAGAACATTGGGAATACGTATTTGATCAGGAAGTACAAGAAACCAAAAAAGATGATCAGATAAGCAACATACTTGATCAACGTAGAAGCTACCCTGCTGGAGTCGTTACGCTCCTCGATATTACGGGTCTCGATCTCCACGTCTCGGTCACGCGGTCTGCTCATAGTTTCCACCTCCATCCGATTCGGATTCGCAGATGATGGTTATCTCTTGACGCTTACTACTCTTTACACGCACGTCCAAGAGTTGAACCAATCTTCCGGAGGCGAGAAATCTTAAAGAAAGCCAATCATGGCAGGCAGAACGATAAAAGAAGCCAGCGTGGTCCACAGAATGCACCTGGATACAAGCTTGGGCGCGGCATCGTACTCTTCGGCAAGGATGACCGCATTCACGGCTGCAGGCATCGCCGACAGAATCAGAATGACTGCAAACAAGGTTCCCTCAATGGATAACATCGCGAGCAATCCCCAAGCCACCAACGGGCCCACCAGCATTCGCATCGCCATGCCCGACCAGAATCCGCGCTTTGAGACGGCGAGCGACGCTCCACCCTCCCGAACCCCAACCATCTGGGCGCCCAGTATGACAAGAGCCAGCGGCGCATAGGCGGCGGACAGCATGGAAACACCGGTATTCAACCCTTCGGGGAGCTGGAAATCCGTCAACCGGAAGAGTACGGCAAGCGCTGCGGCGTAAACCGAAGGAAGTGTAAATACGGTCTTGATCGCTTTTACGGCCGAAAAATGAGACCGCGCTGCCAAATACACGCCTAATGTATTCATGATGATGATCTGCACGATGACATACACGGAAGCCTTATCCAGCCCTGCCTGCCCGAATGCAAGCAGCACGAGAGGAAGCCCGTAATTCACGCTGTTGGTAAAAATGGTGGTCAAGGCGAGGCCCGATTTCTCCGTCTGGGACAAGCCGAGCATTTTACCTGCAAAGGCGCTGAGCGCCCAGAGGATGATCACGTTCAACAGGCAAAAGGCAACCGTCACCGTCACCTCGTTCGAGGTGATCGAAGCCTTTTCCAGCGTCTCGAAGATCAGTGCCGGGCTCAGCACATATAAAGACAGGGCCGAGAGCCCCTTGGTTTCAATTCCTTTAAATCGCTTAAGCAGCGCTCCGCCGATGACGGGCAGCGATATCGGAAGGAATACGCTGTAAATCGTAGCCAAGAAAGAAGAGATCATGAAGTCCACCCTTATACGAAGTAAAATATCATCATCTCTACATCCTAACCTAAACCTGCGGCATTCGTCCAAGATTCAAAGACTATAGGTTTAATAGGCTCAGGCTTTGATTATGCCATCTTCCTGATGACAAATGATACCGTGGTTCCTCTGTCCCTTGAGCTGTCGATCATGAGGCCCTGCCCATAAATTTGCTTCAAACGGCGGTCCGTGTTCATAAGCCCGACCCCCTTGGTGGCGCGATGTCCGCTTCCCAGCATCCTTCGGAGCTTCTCGGGATCCATCCCCGCGCCGTCATCCGCGATGATCACCTTGGCTGATTCAGCCTCTCGTACGATGCGGATGGTTACGGTCCCTCCCTGGGTCCGTGCCAACACCCCGTGAACGACCGCATTCTCCACGATCGTCTGCATCGTCAAGGGAGGAAGCTTCCATTGCTGCACGGCAACCTCGTCGGAGATATGCCAACGGACACGCAGCCGTTCCCCGAATCGCTCCCCCTCGATATACAGGTAAGAGCGAACCAAGCCAAGCTCCTGCTCCAACGGTATGAAACGATCCAAGTTGCTGATATCATAACTGGCTCTCAGATAATGGCTGAATTCTGCGATGAGCGCAATCATCCGGGAAGGATCCACCTCGCTTAGCGAAGCGATTGAATTTAAGGTGTTGTGCAGGAAATGCGGCTGGATTTGGGCCTGGAGCCAAGCCGCTTCCATATGCAGCCTCTCCTTAATGGACCGCTTCAGCTCCAGCAAGGCGCGTACCCTCGTTTTTAATTCCAGGTGATCCACCGGTTTTATCAAGTAATCGTTAGCTCCCGAGATGAACCCCATATGAATGTCCTCCGGCCGATTTCTGGCGGTCAGCAGCAGGATGGGAAGCTCCGATAGCATATACCTCTGCCGAATCGTCCTGGACAGTTCATACCCCGACACCTGGGGCATCATCACGTCGGAAATGATAAGATCCCATTCTCCCTGCTCCAACAGCTGAAGAGCTTCCTCGGCGCGGGTAACGGCCACGATCCGATACCCCTCGTCTGCAAGCAAATGATGGATGACCTTCAGGTTAACCGGATCGTCGTCAACGATAAGCAGCCTGCCGTCGCTTGGACGGGCAAGCGCCAGAGCCTCCGATTCGGCGTCATCCTGTTCGTGCATATCTGACATATTCGATTGCGTCTCCTTCTCTTTCTCTGGATTTGAAGCCGGGGAGACCGCGATAACCTCCTGTTTATCCGCGTTCTCCTGCTTCATCATATCGTCCACTTTCAGCGTGAACGTAAAGTCGCTCCCCTGACCCGGAGCGGATGTTACGGAAATATCCCCTCCATGGAGCTCAACCAGCTGCTTGCTGATGCCCAGTCCAAGCCCCAAACCGCCTCCCGAAGCGGCAAAACCGGAATCTCCCTGCTCGTAGGGGAGGAATATTCGGCTTAACGTCTTTTCGTCCATACCGATCCCCGTGTCGCGAACGTGGACATAAGCCCTTCCTTCAATGACCTCCGCAGCCACCGTGATACGTCCGGCCTCCGTATATTTGATGGCATTGTGAATCAGATTGAACATGATTTGAACCAAGCGGCTTTCATCCGCCCATACCTTGGGGCCCTCCTCCGCGATCTCGCATACGAGCTCGATTCGCTTGCCTTCCGCCATCGGACGGAGCATGTCCAGCACGCCTTGAGCAGCCGAACCGAGGTGGACGCTCTGCACATTCAACCGAACGCGCTTGTCCTTCAATAACGAAACATCCAACAAGTCGTCCAGGAGCAGTGACATCCGTCTTCCGATGCCGGTGATCAGCTCCAGCTGACTGCGATCCTCTTGCTCCAATACGCTCCCTTTGCGTTCCAGCAGCGTTTGCGCCATGTTGATGATGCCGTGCAGCGGATTTCGCAGCTCATGGGACGTATTCGCCAGAAACTCATCCTTCATCTTATCCGCACGCTGCAACTGCTCGGCCTGTTCCCTAAGCATGACGCTGTTTCTGGTAAACCGGATAAACCAGAAGGAAGCAAACCCGAGAAACGCAACGATCAGGTCGATCGGGTAAAAAGGCAGTTCCTTAAAATACCGGAATCTTAAAATTCCGCTTATCATAATGTTGCAGGAAACCGCAACCGCCGACAGCAGGATGAAGATCGCAGCTTCCGTCCGCTCGCTGACCGCCTTCCTGGCTAGCGAAGGCACGAACAGCACGGCGCTTATCAATACCACCGACAAATATTTAGAGAGATGGACCATCAGATGAAACGGAAGCAGCAAATAAACTGCGGCATACGAAACCACAAACATCGTGTAGGCTTGGTAAAAGCCCTCCTTGATCCTCGGCTTTAGCAAATGCTTGGTGCACAGAATCAAGCATAAAGATATCGCGACATAAGCAATAACCTTAAGCTTCACCGCCCACTCGAAAGGGATGCCAGGCAGCCACACCAACAGAAGCTTATCATCGTCGCTCAGCGTAGCCAGCAGCGTAAACAGAATAAGCCCGGCAAAATAAAAAAGCCCTCTGCTTCGATAGCCGATCAAGTACAAAATAAAAACATAGATCACATGGAGCAATAGCACGATGCACACCAGCAGCTGCATGTTCTCGGAGAAGGCTTTTCCCCTCATCACCGCTTCCGCCGTTCCGAATTGGATCGGCAGCCGGATCCCGCCTGAATCGGCATACTGATAGTTGCTCACTTCCACGATGATATCCAGCTCATCACCGCCAGTCGGGGGGATGAGCTCCATATGGGGGACGATTCTGGCCACATGGGTCTCTGGCAGATCGGACGGATGTCCTGATGCGTGCAATAATTCCCCGTTTACATACAAACGATAGGCTGTACGGATATCGCTGATCCAGATGCCGTAAGTTTTGTTCCGATCCGGTACGAGCAGCTTGAGGCGGTAAGTCCCGTAGCCGATTTGGTTTCCATTCTCGTTCACGCCCTCCCATGGCCCCGGAACCTGTATCCAGTGCGGGTCGGCTCCCGCAGGCTCTCCTTCGGACGTTCCATCCGGGCCCTTCCATTGATTCGGATAAAAGGCCCACTCCCCGTTCAGGGCGACCCTGCTCCGGTCATCCGCCGGCCAAGCCCGAAGATCCAGCACGCCTTCCCGGAATGGAAGTTCCTCGGGTACCGTAATGGTGTTGAACCAGACCAAGCGCACGGAAAGTAAAATCACGATAAACAGAAAAGTAATCCCCAGCAACCTTCTGCCGGAGACGGGCTTCGATTTGATATTGGAATAGATCGACAATATTAACAGTCCTTTATATAACGTATTGTAAGAATCAATAACACTACATAACTGTCCATTATTTTACATCGTTACGATGCAATTGTCTGTTCCCATTCCCTAAAGTTCACATGAATCCACGGGTTCGTCAGGTCGCCTAAACAATCGAAAGCGTTTTGCCCGAACGCTGAAGAGGCTGGTGCGGGCATAATTCGTCAGCGGATACATACTTCACCGTATAGTAGGAGTAGAATCTTTTTCTTCCGGAAGCTTCATAAATCCACGAAAAAAAGTCGAATATCGAATCATCCACCCATCTTCCGTTATATTCGATTAACGACCGCAAATATGGAATCTGGAGCTTCACGCCTCCATTCCACATGAAGATAAACGTATTAAACTCGGCATTTTTTTGCAGCAAAAAATGAACGGTACGCTCATCCAGCAAAAACTTCTCCTGATCACACAGAAATACCGGTCCCTCGTCCGTAGCAACGATGCCAATCCGCTTGCCGTTGAAGTAAACATAGAAGCCTCGGCAATGCTGGACATCCTTAGCTGCATCCAGCTCGATCTCCCGAAACGTACCAAGCTCCAGCCCCATGGCTTTATGCAGCGAAGATTCCTTAAATTTCCGAATGAATTTCATAACCGAATATTGTACCTCCCGATTCTTATGGTTCACACCCTACAGTATAAGAGGCGGTCCTCTACAATTTCTGAACAGGAACCAAAAAGAACGGCCCTTCGGCTGACACATACAAAAAAAATCACCGGTCACAGCGACCGGTGATTCCCTATCTTATGATTGCTTGGCTAGGTCATTTATTGCACATGGGTGATTTGGATTCCATCGCTCCACTCGTCATACCATTTCTTGATGTAAGGGCTCGGCTCCTCACCCATCTCATCCTCCAGCACTTGACGCAGCAGGCTGAATTGACGGTGTACCTGGGCCGGGTTCCCCTGCAAGCCGTATATTTTCATCAATGAAAAATAGGCCTTCTCTTCCAAAGGATGCAGCCTCTGGATCGAGGCGAAGCACAGTACGGCCTCTTCGAAGCGTTCCTGATCCACATACCATTCCGCCATGGATAACGATACGCTGAGCCACAGCTCCTTCAGTCTTTGACGCTCGCCTTCCGCCCACCAATAATCATATTCCTGCAGGTAATCGCCCGTATACAGCTTCATCATTTCAAGATGGCCATCGATCGAATCGGCCGATACCGAGGGGGTCGCCATGAACCAGTTCTCCCACTCCTCGATGTCCAGCTGCACGTCTTCGACATTCAGCACATAGCCTTCCGTCGTGTTGGTGATTTGAAATCGGGTATCATAGGGCTCCAATGTTTTCCGGATATGATAAATGGCGGTATACAGCTGGGGATAGGCCTTATCCATGTCAAACTCCGGCCATAGCATATCGATCAGTGCCGACTTGCGCACCAGCTGCCCCCGATGCTGCAGCAAGTAAATGAATATTTCCTGGGCCCGGGTTGTCCGCCAATGAAGCATGGCGAATTGCCCCTGCTCGTTCGGCTGTTCGATCATAACCTGGCGGAACATCGTCATCCGAATTTTACGATTGGGGTTCAGGACCTCTTCCGGTCTGGACGCAATGCGGCTTCGCAACCGCTCCATCGTTTTGGCTACTCGATCGATCTGGACCGGTTTGACGATATAATCGACGGCATTCAATTCAAATGCGGTAACTGCATATTCGTGATATCCCGTCACAAATACAATGCAGAGATGGGGCTTCTGCTCCAGCAGCTGTTCCGCCAGCTCGATCCCGTTCAATTCCGGCAAGCTGATATCCAAAAACACGATATCCACGTCCCTTGCAAGAATTTCCTTACGCCCCTCAAAAGGATTCGTATACGTACCGATTACATCTATAGGCATGGTATCCAGTTTTAACAGCTGACGTTCTAAATACTTCAAGGCCAACGGTTCGTCATCTACGAGAATTACCTTCATTCATATAACTCCTTGGATTGGAAAAATACGGTCCTATGTAAACTATATTGATTCCTGCGCACGGTTGCAACAATCGAAAGCATGTTTATGACAATATTCTCTTATTTTTTCACTTGAAAAACTCATAATTCCAAGTATAATACTTGGTATAAACAGGTTTATACGTTTGCTAAGGGGGCATTCAACATGGAACATGGCGATAAAGAACCGACATCTCTGTCCCTTGATGATTATCTGGATCTTCTCAACTTGGCGATTCGCTTGGAAGATCGGAAGTGGCAAGCAGACATCATTCGTACACTTCACCACATGCAGGAATCGCTGGGCGAGGAACAAGCGAAGTCGGAGGAATGCACGGAACAGGAGCTGTGGCAATGCGTGGATCAAATCAATGAACGGATGTCTGCCCTGTATCATGAATTGAAAGCAACAGACGATAAAGATATACAGCGGAAGCTGCTGGACCAAATGTGGGAGCTGAAAATTGCCCGGGTTGAGGTTTTTCGAAAAATACGCTCGATTTATCAATAAAGAACAAAGACGATAACTCCTTAGGGGTATCGTCTTTGTTTGTTCTGGATGCCCAATGCGTCAGGATAAATTCAAATGGTAATGCACAAATTCATCGTCCCGCTTATATCCTGCGGATTCGTACAGGCGTTGAGCGGCCGTGTTGTGAAGCTGCGTCGAGAGTGTCAAGCCTTTGGCCTTGGTCTGAACGGCGTGCGCACGGGCTTGATGAAGCAGTTCCCTTCCAATGCCAAGCCCGCGATATTCGGAATCCACGTACAGATCATTCAGAATCCACAACCTAGACATGGATAGCGACGAGAAGGATGGATATAATTGTAGAAAGCCTGGCGTGGCCAGGGTTTCCCCGCGGGTGCAGTCCGCTAAATATATAACGGAATCGCCACGGGTCAGCCTTTCCCTGATATATTGCCGGGCCCCGTCCAAATCATCTTCACGCTCATAAAATTGCCGATACTGATTCAACATCGCGGCCGCTTTGTCCAGATCCTTCAGCTCTGCTTGATATATGCGAATCTCTGCCTTCACATCCTCCACACCCTTTTCGTCCCTTGTTTTCCCCAAGTGTACTGGATATCGGTTAAGGTTTGGAATGCAGAATACCATGAAGGGTTTGCACGTATCTTCATCTTCGCGCTGCGATGACTTCTCTCTTGGACCTGAACCTTCACGTATCGTTACTTAGATCGCACGTCCTACAATAACCAGATCCCGCTTGACTCCGTCAAGCTCCGCAACCGCTGGGAGAAGCCCCCACTGGTCGAAGCCGAACTTCTTCAACAGCTTGAGGCTTGGTTCATTATGACCGAAGACGAATCCGACGAGGTTGCTGACGCGAAGACGCGGGCACTCCTCGATGGCCTTCTGGATCAATAGGCTGCCGGCACCAACGCCGCGATATTTCTCGTTAACGTAGATACTGATTTCAGCTGTCCCGTTATAGGCGGGACGGCCATAGAAGGATTGAAAGCTCATCCACGCAACCAGCCCGTCATCAGATCGCATGACCCAAAGAGGGCGAAAATCGTTGCTGTGCTCTTCAAACCAGCGTATGCGGCTCTCCACCGTGACCGGCTCCAGATCGGCCGTTACTTTTCTGCTTGAAATCGTTGAATTGTAAATGTCCACAATGGCCGGCAAATCCTCTTTGACGGCATAATCGATACGGTATGGATGCGTCACGATGTTCTACCTCCGAATAGATGTCTTTATTACGAGATCTATTGTACAAGAGGTAACGGAAAAACGCTTCTATTTTCTCAAGCCGCGATTCATTCACGAGGAGAACTTTACTTACGCGATGGAACGCGATACCCTTACATTAACGGCATGATGAACGTCTTTGAGTAAAGAAAGGAATGAACAGGATGAACGAACGACTGCAAAGTTTGCTGTTATCCATGAAGGATCAGGGCTGGGATCATGTCCTGGTGACAGACCCCAAGCACGTTTATTATTTGACCGGTTTTGCGAGCGATCCCCATGAGCGCTTTCTCGGCCTGCTCCTCTCCTCCGCCAATGATCCGGTGCTTATCGTGCCGGCATTGGATGCGAACGCGGCCGAGGCCGCTTCAACCGTGAAGAACATTGTCACGCATCAGGATACCGATAACCCTTACCTTTTGCTTAAGGAGCAGATTCAAGGCACCGCCGGAACGCTGGCGCTGGAGAAGGATCAGCTGACCGTCTCCCGCTATGAACAGCTGCGGCAGCATGTGAACGCGGACCGCATCGAAGATGTCGGCCTTGCGCTGCGGGATCTTCGGATTCGAAAGTCTGCCGAGGAAGTGAAGATCATCAAGAATGCGGTGAGGCTGGTCGAAGATGTTCTGACGCAAGGCCTGGCCCGGGTAACAATCGGCGTCAGCGAGCTGGAGCTTGTCGCGGAACTGGAGTACTTGATGAAAAAGCTTGGCGCGGACGCGCCCTCCTTCGCCACGATGGTATTATCCGGCCCCAACACCGCCTTGCCTCATGGCGTTCCCGGTGCGCGCCGAATCGAAGCCGGGGATCTGCTCATGTTCGATTTGGGAGTATACGCCGGCGGTTATGCGTCGGATATTACCCGTACCTTTGCCGTAGGCGATCTGAAGCCGGAAGCCGTTAACATCTATGAGACGGTTCTTGCTGCAAATCTGGCCGGGATTCAGGCCGTCAAACCCGGCGTGACCTATGGCTCGATCGACCAAGCGGCACGCAAAGTGATTGACGACGCGGGTTACGGCCATGCCTTCGTACATCGCCTAGGTCACGGGCTTGGCATGGATGTCCACGAATATCCGTCCGTTCACGGGTTGAATCAGGACATATTGCAGCCTGGGGCGGTCTTCACCATCGAGCCCGGCATTTACCTGCAAGGCATCGGCGGCGTGCGAATCGAGGACGATGTCATCGTGACCGGCGATGGCGTCGAGGTACTGACCTCCTTCCCGAAAGGACTGACCGTCATCGGATAAAGCCATGCTCAGCATAAAAAAAAGCCCGAATCACCGTTTCGCTTACGGTATTCGGGCTTTCTCTATTCACGCAGAAGAGCCATCTTGAAGGAAGAAAGACTGCCTTCAAGATGGCTCCCCTGGATGCGTTCATTATGCCTGAACCATATCCAGTTCAATGTTGTCGTCGTTATACACGTCTTTATCCACTTCATTCATGACTTTCCCGGTAATCACGCCGGCCGTCATGGAGTCATTCACGTTCAGTGCCGTCCGTCCCATATCGATCAGCGGCTCGACGGAAATCAACAGGCCTGCCAAGGCAACCGGCAGGTTCATCGTGGAGAGCACGATGAGCGATGCGAAGGTAGCTCCGCCTCCGACACCCGCCACGCCGAAGGAACTGATCATAACGACCACGATCAAGGTAAGGATGAACGACCACGACGTCGGATCCACGCCGGCTGTCGGTGCAATCATGACGGCCAGCATGGCAGGATAAATGCCCGCGCAGCCGTTCTGCCCGATCGTGGCGCCAAACGATGCCGAAAGGTTCGCGATGCCTTCCGAGACGCCCAGCTTTTTGTTCTGGGTCTGCACGTTAAGCGGGATCGTAGCCGCGCTGGAACGCGACGTAAAGGCAAAGGTCAGCGTCGGGAACACCTTCTTGACGTACTTGAACGGGTTGAACCCGAATATCGCCAGCAGCACCAGATGGATAATGAACATGGCGATCAAGGCCACGTACGAAGCCAGAACGAAATCGATCAGATTCATGATTACCGCAAGATCGGTCGTGGCGATCGTCTTGGCCATCAGCGCCAGAATCCCGTAAGGCGTCAGACGAAGCACCAGCGTCACGATACGCATGACCACGCCGTATACGGCGGAGATCATGTTGCGGAAGGTCTCCGCCTGCTCCTTGTTTTTACGGTCCAACCCGAGCACGGCGATCCCGATGAATGCCGAGAATATGACGACCGCAATCGTCGAAGTTCTTCGTGCTCCCGTCATGTCGGCAAACGGATTGCTCGGAATGAAATCCAGAATCTGCTGCGGCAGCGTACGGTCCTCGACATCCCCGAGCCGTTCTTGCAGCAGCGCGCCCTGCTGCTCCTCGGCAGCGCCGCCCTGAATATTGACGGCGGACAAATCGAACGCCAGCGCGGTCGTAATTCCGACAGCGGCGGCTACCGCCGTCGTCAGAAGCAGCACCGTAATGATCAGTCCGCTCATTTTGCCCAGGTTCTTTCCGCCCTTCAGCTTCATGATGGCCGATATGATCGACACCATGATCAGCGGAATGACCATCATCTGCAGCAGTCTGACGTAACCGTAGCCAACCAGATTAAACCAATCGGTGGATTTCACCACCACATCGGAGGTTGAAGTGTAGATGAGCTGCAGTGCCACTCCGAACAACACACCCAGTCCAAGTCCGGCAAACACGCGTTTGGTAAACGAGTAATGCTTTCTCTGCATCCAGTACAAAATACCGACCAGCAGAATCAGAACAAGGACATTGATGATAACCCAAAGCGTTTCCATCCTATGATTCCTCCCATTCTATAATAAGGATATACTGCGTCATCCTCATGTCATAAGTGCGCTAGTATGTATTCATATCCATTTCATAGCCCACTCTAAACATATCATTACCCGTTTGAGAAAATTCCTGTCAAAAACGTTATTTTTCTGTTGACGCGAATTATGTCGACTATGTTGATCGGAATACCACCGCATTACCCTACTATCATATCATGTAAACTTCAAAAGGAGAACTACCAAAATTAACACAAACGTTTCGATCCATTCATTCAACGCCCCATAGGTATCTCCCGTCAGTCCCCCGAGTCTTCGGCTCATCCGTTCGGCCGTCCAACTCCCAACCGCCCAGGCTGCCAACGGGATGACGAGGATTCCTCCGATTCCAATCGCCGCAAAATCCAGCGTGCTTGTCGTGCACCAGAGAAGGCCTATGACGACCAGCGTTAACAGGATCGCGACTATGCCTGCCAGCGACCTCCTTCTGACGGACAGTCCGTGAAACAAAGCCGCCAGCCCCTCGCTTCCCCGTGCCATCGGCCATCGATACATGGCGTGAACCATAAACCAGCGGCTCCAGACCGGAGCGAGCACCAGCAGCCACGCTTCTTGCTTCCATACCCCCGCAGACAAATCCCAAACGGACATGATTAAGGAAGCTTTCAGAAGGAGCAGCAGCATGCAGGCCATGACCCCCATCGCGCCTACCCGGCTATCCTTCATAATTTCAAGCATTCGTTCGCGCGACCGATGGCTCAGCAGCGCATCCGCGCTGTCCATCCAGCCATCGAGATGAAGCCCTCCGGTTAGCGCTACCCAAGCGGCCAGCAGGATGACGGCAGCAGGAAAGGAAGGCAGCACAAAGCTTAAGCCCAGTCCCAATGCGGCAACGATAACACCTATGATTGCCCCTACGAAAGGATAAAAAACGACGCTCCGCTGTTGAACTTCGGGCGTAAAGGGAATTTCCCTCCGCACGGGAAGCCTCGATAAAAATTGAAAAGCGGCCGCAGCCGCTTCGATCATCTTGCTCATATCCGATACTCCTTGCTCTTGATTTCCATTGGAATTCCGGCGGTTACCAGAAATACCTCGTCACAGACCTGGGCCAGTCGTTGATTCATGATCCCTGCCCAGTCGCGATAAATCCGGCCCAGCGGATATTCGGGCACAATCCCTGAACCCACTTCGTTTGTTACCAAAATAACCATGCCCGGGTAAACCTGAACCGCTCTTGCCAGCCTGCCGATTTGAAGCCCCAGCCGTTCTTCCATGACGGCCGTGCCTTCAGGTTCGGCCTGCAGCAGCACGTTCGTAAGCCACAGCGTCAGGCAGTCCACTACCACCGCAGGGGCATCCGAGGCAGACTGGCCGAGCGTTTCCAGCAATTCGGGCAGTGCGACAGGCTCCTCCACCGTCTGCCAACCATAGGCTGTATCCTGCCTGCGGTCTTGATGAATACGGATCCGTTCTTGCATCTCATCGTCATAGGCTTGCGCAGTCGCTATATATGTACCGGAATCGGCGCGCTTCATGCACAGCTTCTCCGCGAACGAGCTCTTCCCGCTCCTCGCCCCGCCCGTAACCAACACGCTTCCACGATGACTCATACGGCTCCTCCGCTGATGCCGGCGCTCTCAAACGTCGCCATCTCGTTCACGATCCTGCACGCCGCCTCGACCAGATGAAGGCACAGCACCCCGCCCGTCCCCTCGCCAAGACGCATGTCCATTTGAAGCATCGGCTGGAGTCCCAGCTCTTTCAGCAGAAGAACATGCGCCTGTTCATGCGAAACATGGGAAGCAATCATATAAGGAAGGGCATCCGGGCAGATTGATTTGGCAACCAACGCCGCGGCACTGGATATGAATCCGTCAATGATGACAGGACACCCATGAGCAGCCGCACCCAGAATCAATCCGGCCAATCCGCCGATTTCGAAGCCCCCGACTTTGGCGAGCACGTCGAGCGGGTCAGCGGCATGAGGCGCATTAACTTGTATCGCCCGTTCCACAACACGAATCTTATGGTTCAGCCGTTCATCCGTCACGCCGGTTCCTCGTCCCACAACCTCGGACGGCTGCTTGCCGGACAGAACCGAGAAAATAGCCGCGCTTGGCGTCGTGTTCCCGATGCCCATCTCTCCGGTTACGAACATCTGCGTGCCTTGTTTAACCAGCTCTGCCGCCACCTCAGCTCCGGTCACTACGGATTGCAGCGCTTCTTCCATTGTCATTGCGGGTCCTTTGGCCATATTGGCGGTTCCTCTGCCAATGTTCCGGGACAGGAGCCTCTCATGGGTCACCTCGGTCGCTACGCCGATATCCACGCAATGAACGTCTGCCCCCGCCTGACGGGCCAGCACGTTAACGGCCGCCCCTCCATTAAGGAAGTTCATCACCATTTGGGGCGTCACCTCGGCCGGAAATGCGCTGATTCCTTCATCACACACCCCATGATCGCCGGCCATGACAACCACGGATGTTTTGGTAAACGAGGGCTTCATTTCCCCCGTAATTCCCGCTAATTGGATCGCAAGCGACTCCAGCTTGCCCAAACTGCCCGGAGGCTTCGTCAAACGATCCAAATAGGAGGCGGTTTCCGCCTGCGCTTCGGCATCCAGCGGTTTAATGTTAGCGGTGATTCCCTTCAAACGACTTATGAGTGTATCCGTCAATGAAAACGGCCTCCTTCCTCTTGCTCCTAAATCTTACAACGCGGCTGAACCTGCGGCAACACCGCTTTAGGACCAGGTGCTGTTCGCCGTTAACAGCACCTGCGGAGCCCCATTCTCGGGATGGGTCACGATGGAGGGCTCCACCCGGAAAATCCGGCGGATATACGCTGCCGTCAGCACGTCCTCCGGCTTGCCCACCCCTGCAATCCGTCCCTGATCCAGAACCAGCAGCTTATCGCAGAATTGAGCAGCCAGATTGAGGTCATGCAGTACGCTGATCACCGTAATGCCGGACGAGTTCCGCCATTCCGCCACCATATCCATGAACTGAAGCTGATAGCGGATATCCAGATAGGTCGTCGGTTCGTCCAGCATCAGCAGCGAAGGCTCCTGGACCATCACCTTGCCCAAAGCGACACGTTGGCGCTGTCCTCCGCTTAACTCGGTAAGCCTGCGCTCCTCCAGGCCGTCCAGATCCAGCTTTCGAATAACGGCCTCGATAAGCGGGGCCGCATCCTTATCCTCACGGCCAAGCCAGTTCAAGAACGGGAATCGCCCCATCTCCAGCACTTCCCGGACGGTAAAATCGGTAGGGTCGAGTCCCTCCTGCTGCAGAACCGCCACGATTCGGGCCAGTGCCTTCCGGTTATAGCGTCCAAGGTCCTTGCCCCGAAGCGTCACGCTTCCTTCCGTAGGACTCTCCACGCCGGATAACAGCTGCATGAGGGTGGACTTGCCGCTGCCGTTCGGTCCGATGATCCCCCACCATTCCCCTTCGGCAATCTGAAGGTCCACCCCGGATAGAATCGACGCCTTGCCATAGGCTTTGCCAAGCCCTTGGGCCGTAATCATGATAACCCCTCCCTGCGCCGTTTTTTGTTCCGGTACAGCAGATAAGCAAAGAACGGAGCGCCTATGAATGCCGTGACCACCCCGAGCGGGATTTCCGTCGGCGCCAAGACGGAACGGGCCGCCGTATCGCACCAAACCATGAAAATCGCGCCGCCCAGCGCCGACAGGGGAACAATCACGCGGTAATCGGAGCCGGTGATCAGCCGAATCATATGCGGCACTACAAGCCCGACGAACCCGATCACGCCGGAAACCGATACGGCTGCAGCGGCAAGCAGGGTAGCGACGATCAGCACGCTGGTCTTCAGCCGATCGACATTCAATCCCATATGAGCAGCCTGCCGTTCCCCGAGCGACAAAATGTTAAGCGCCCGCGACCTGCTCCATAGATATACGAAACCCGCTGCAAAATACGGGAAAAGGATGGCCGTATACGACCATCCGCGCATGCTTAGGCTTCCCATCGTCCAGTACAGGATTTGGTTCACCGTATCTTTGGACATCACCGTCAGAAACGAAACGACGGCGCCCAGAAACGACTGCATCACCACCCCGGACAGGATGAGCCCATGGATCGGCAGCTTTCCTTGATCCCTTGCCAGCAGCAGAACGGCCCATAGGGTGCCTGCTCCGGTCAGAAACGCTACAAGCGGCAGCGTGTAACCTCCGGCAAAGGAATATTCCATTCCGAAAAAAATCAGGGATGCCGCGCCAAGCGCAGCACCCGAGGACACACCGAGCGTAAACGGATCCGCCAGCGGATTGCGAAGCACGCCTTGAAAGGCGGCTCCGGCCACCGCCAGGGAGGCTCCAACAAGCATCCCGAGCAGGATCCGCGGCAATCTCACCTTCATCAGAATTTGCTCGGAGGAAGCTTCCCAGCCTGGAACGATGGAATCGCCGATTCCCGGCAGCCAGTGCAGCAGCATCGCTCCAATCTCTCTCACAGGCAGGTGAACGGAGCCGATTCCGAGACTGGCAACCAAAGTTAACAGTAAAAGGATCAGGCCGGCCGCACCGAATCCTGCAAGTTTTTTACTCATGGATTCATCAATTCCGGATAAACGGCCTTCGCCACTTCAATCAGTCCTTGCGTCACGCGCGGGCCCGGACGGCTGAGCAGATTGGCATCCACGGAAATGACCTGATCGTTCTTGATGGCTTCGATCTGATCCCAGCCGCCGCGCTCCTTGATCAGCTGGTCCAATGTTTTCTTGGTGGCTTCGTCCACCACATCGTCCGTGTAAAGAATAACGTCCGGGTTCGCGGCGATGATGTTCTCCTCGCTGATTTCGAACCAGCCTTCCGCATCGCCGGCTGCATTGACGCCGCCAGCTGCGGTAATGATCTCATCCATGAACTCGCCTTTGCCGACGGTCCATCCCGGAGAGAACTCCACGTACACTTTCTTCTTGTCTTCATCCTTCACGGATTTCACGGCTTCCGTAACGGTAGCCAATTCCTGCTTCATCTGATCGACGACCGCTTTCGCCTCGGCTTGACGGTCCGTAATTTGACCGATCAGCTCGATGTTCTCCATCACCGCATCGATGGTTTTCGGATCGTTGACGAACAGGGTAACGCCAAGCTCGCGCAATTTCTCGGCATTCTGGGCATTCATCGAAGCGGCGAATACCACGTCGGCGTCGGCTGCGATGATCGCCTCTTCGTTCACTTGAAACCCGCCCAGTTTAGGCTTGGATTTGGCCGCTTCGGGGTAATCGTCGTTATCGGATACGCCAACGATCTCCTCATCCAGTCCCAATGCAAACAGTTTTTCCGTCTCGGACGGAGTCAGGGACGCAATCTTGGTGGGCGCTTTCTCAAACGTCATTTCCACTCCCGTTGAATCCTTGACGGTCAGCGGATACGTGGTCTTAAGCTCTTCCGCCGAATCCGCAGGCGCTTCGTTATTCTGCTCTTGCTGCTGTGCCGGCGGCGTCGCATCCTTCGGTGCTGCTTCTTCGCCGCCGCAGCCGATCAAGGCCAAGGCCATCAGTATGGCTACCAGAAGTACGGACCATGTTTTGTTTAATGCTTTCATCTCTTGGAATCCCCCTAAACATAATTGAGAACCTGGCGCAGGCGTGTCTAAATTCCTTCGACCGATCCTTAACTGGTAAGAAACGTTCAATCTTCATACCCTAAGAAGCAAAAATCCCCGACTCCTCGATGACAAGGACTCAGGGATTACGTTTGTATCATAAGGACGCCGGGATAACCGTTCAACGATGGCGCCTTAAACTTCCGTCCGCATGGCTCCATGCGTCCGGTAAACGTAATCCTCTCCTCGAAGGACCGTCTTTCATTCGCTGAGGGCAGGTCTCCTGACTTGCAGGTTGTAACGACTTCTCCGCCTTCCCAAGCGCTAAAGGCTCAGTGGCATATGGAAAAGTCCCTGCTTCACAGTGGCGGGACCGTGCCGGACTTGCACCGGCTTCCCTATTAACCCGTCAGAAAACAATAACGCCCTCTGTCCGGGACCCTCGCAAATCATATGAATTTATGGATGATAGGCCAAGCATGGTTTCTCTGCACAAGATTATAGGCGATAAACCATCCCCTTACAACTGAAAGTTTCAGGCGTTTCGATTGCGTCATGACACCGATTTAGCCCGTTATCGCCTATTCCGACCGAAATCATACGTTTTCGTTTTATTCGCTTAACCGTACGCCCCGCCAGCGCGCTCCGTCCCATGTCAGCTGCAGCTTGAGCACCTCGCCCGGCATAACCGACGTCGCCCAGAATTCCGTATCCGGCACGGTAGCCGCTGCCATCTCCCGAATAACGCCGCCGTGGGTGACCACAAGCACGTCAACTCCTTCAGCAAGCGTTCCACGGCCATCATCACCACGCCTGGCCTCTGCCTCTGCCTCTGCCTCTGCCTCTGCCTCTGCCTCTGCCTCTGCCTCTGCCTCTGCCTCTGCCTGCGCAAGGGTATCCGGAGCTTCCTCCATATGCAATAATTCCTTCACATCCAAATGCAATCCCGTCAAAAAGGCCTGGACGCGGGAACCGAAAGCTTCCCAGCTCTCCCCGCTGGGCGGCGTAACCTCCGCAGGGTTATCGATCCAGCGCCGGTAGAGGGAATCCGTCTTCAAATCCTCGTAGGTCTTACCTTCCCAATCCCCGAAATCCAGCTCTCGCAGCCGCGGGTCATACTCGACGCCCGGAATAAACTGGCCCGACATGTCATCATCAGGAACAGCACCCCTTTTTGAATCCGATAAGATCACATCGAGCGTCTGCCGGCAGCGAAGGAGATCGCTGCAATAGATCCGAACAAAATGCCTGCAACGAAGTTCCTCCCGCAGCGGGAGGAGCTGTTCCCTTCCCTCGGCCAGAATTCCCTGATCCTCATGGCCGAGATAACGGCGCTCCTCGTTCCACAACGTGCGGCCGTGGCGGACCAGATGCAGGATGATCCTCATATCCATAGGCTTCCTCCTGCCGCGGCAGCAAGTCCGAGCACCGCGGTACCCAGCATCGTAAACAAAACCGACGCGCCCACAAGCAGGCGGTTTGTCACCCGGATATCCTCCGCTTCGAGCGGTCGGTCGGGGTCCCCCATGTAAGCCCGGAACGAGATCACGCCTTGGTACGAATTTTCGCCTCCCAAGCGAATCCCCAGGGCACCGGCAACGGCCGATTCCGGGAAGCCGCTGTTGGGACTGGGATGCTTTCGCGCATCTCGTTTGACCATCTTGATCGCTTGTTTCCACTGCAGCGAGAACATCGCCGCTACGATGGTCAACAGCCCGGCGGTCAGGCGTGCCGGTATCCAATTGGCTAGATCGTCCAGCCGGGCGGAGGCCCAGCCTACATGCAGGTATTTCTCGTTTTTATAACCAACCATGGAATCCAGCGTATTCACGGCGCGGTAGGCCAACGCAAGCGGCGCCCCTCCGATCAGGGCAAAAAAAAGCGGAGCGATGACCGCGTCCACGATATTTTCCGCAACCGTCTCCACCGTCCCCCGCACAATTTCCGGCTCATCCAGATGGGCCGTGTCCCTCCCGACCACCATGCTGAGCGCTTGCCTGGCCTCGGCGATATTCCCGGAACGAAGATGGCCGTAGACTTCCAATCCTGCCTCGCGCAGCCCCTTGATCGCAATCGTAGTCGCAATGAGAACGATCTCCGCACCCCAGGAAAGCCAAGGATGAATCGCTGCGCACAGCTCCAGCAGCAGCCATGCCAGCACGAAGGAGCCGCCGACCACGATTACCGGCAGCAATATCCCCGCCCGCTTCAGTCCCTGAGCGGAGGTCGTCCGCTGGCGAATCCATCCTTCGACCCGGCGAATCGCCTTCCCCATGCCGATGACGGGATGCGGCAGCCATCTCGGATCTCCGATCAGCAGGTCCAGCGCAACCGCCGCCCATATGACCCATACGACGGTCATATCCGATCTTCTCTTTCGGCGGCGATGCTCTCCGTGACGCTGTCGTAGACAAGACGTCCGATCATGCCGCCCAGATCGGTCGCGGTTCCGGCATAATGATGGTTCACGCCATAGGCTGAATTGCCGCTGACCGCAAGGACCATCGCATCCGTCGTCGTTCCCGTGGCGGCGGCTCCGGTTTCATGATCCTTCACCCCCAGGTCATGCAGCGCCGCGGCTTTCGCTTCCGCTGCCGTCAGCATGGCGTTCACCATGCAAGCCGGCGTCAGCCTTCCGTCCACCACCAGCACGACATTAATCGTGCCCGGCTGGTAAGCCGCGAAGGTCGTGCGCCTCGCCCCGGCGCGGGCAGCATTGCCCACGCCCGCGGTAGTACAGCATAGAACGGAAGCTTGCTCGCCCCGAGCCTCCCGAATGGAGGCATATTTCAGTTTTACCGCCGTCATCAATCCTGCCGTGGAATCGGCCGGATAGCCGTACCCAGCCATAAAGTTAACCATATCGTTTATCGGATCGCTGCAATCGTAATGCTTGTCGACATAACGGTTCACGATATGGTCCAAGTGCAGAAAACCGCCGCCGTATATTGCGCTGCTTATGGACGCAGCCGGACTCGGAAGCGAGATCCGAATATGCGGATGCTGCTGCTCCGAATCCAAGGACACGATGGCTCCCGGCCATGCATCCGAGTTATATGGACGATTGCTGCCTTTCAGAAAAGGTACTGCCATGTTTTTTCTCTCCCTGCTCGTTAAATATCTGAACCAACTGTACCTGTAGCGTTCTTCATATGGATCTGCTGCCAGAAATCCCTAAGTCGCGTCAGCAGAAGGATTTCCAAGGACCTCCGCAATTATCGCCAGCAGTCTGTCGTTAGATCCGGCATCCTTAACGGCTAACCGGATGTGGCGCTCACCGAGGCCCGGGTACATGGCGCAGCTGCGGACGAGCACGCCCCGCCTTCCCATTTCCTGCTGGAACATCCCTGCATTCCAAGGCCGCGGAAGCTCCATCAGCAGAAAATTTGCCTCCCCCGGGGTAACGTCAAGCCCCAGCGCTCGTAAACCATGTATCAGCTTCTCGCGTTCCTCGCGAATCAATTGAAGCGTATCCAGTTCATATTCCCTGCCGCTGCCAAGACAAGCCTCTCCCGCAAGCAGCGCCAGTCCATTGACGCTCCACGTCACTTGTTTGCCTGCCATGGCGCGTATCACGTCGGGGTCGGCAACCGTATACCCGAGCCGCAGGCCAGGTATCGCATAAAACTTGGTCATCGACCGGACAATGATCGTCCGCGGATATTCCTGCAGTTCCGGCATCAACGTCTGTCTGTCCTCCGGCGGAATGAAATCGATGAAGGCCTCATCCAGCACCAGCCAGGTCCCTTCTTGCTCAGCGCATGCCGCCAACCCGCGAATATCCTTCAGGCTGTACTGAACCCCGTTCGGATTGTTCGGCTGTCCCACAAAAACGAGATCCGTGCAGGCGATCAGCTCCATCATATCCGCCTTGTCCGCACGAAAGTCCCGCTCCGGCTGCCCGCACACGGAGCGGATGTCCGAACCAAATTTCAAGGACAACTCCCGGTATTCGGAAAAACAAGGATCGACCACGCCGACCGTTCGGGGCTGCAGGCCCAGCAGCAGCAATGCCATGCACTCTGCAGCTCCATTTCCGACAAGAATGCGCCGGGCATCGGTGTCCAATTCCTCCGCAAGCAGCCTCTTGAATTCGCGGTGCCCCGGATCCGGATAACGAATCACCGCGCTCATCCCTTCTTCTAACGCTGCCAGGACCCCTTGGGGCGGTCCCAACGGGTTAATATTGGCGCTGTAATCCAGAAAAGCCGAGGCTCCCCTTCCAAATGCGGCGGCCGCCGTTTCCACATCCCCGCCGTGCCCGTACACCTCGATCAAAGGTTGGTTATTATCGCTCATAAGGGCTCCTCCTGTTCCATGCCCATGGCTCTTGCAAGCCCTGCCGTTATGTAATGCCATCATTATGTCGCTACCGTCCCTGACTCGTCAACATGGAATGCTTTGTCTCTGCCTTAAAATTGGTTTACAATAGTCTGGAAGCACCACAATTTGAATTGTGACGACGGAGGATACTATGCTATTTATCGATAATCAAGGGATTCACGACCCATCCATCAACCTAGCGATTGAAGAATATGCGCTTAAGCACTTGTCCATGGACGAGAGCTACCTTCTCTTTTATATCAACAAGCCTTCCATCATCATCGGAAAGCATCAGAATACGATCGAAGAGATCAACCAGGAATACGTTCGCGACAACAACATCCAGGTTGTGCGCCGGCTGTCCGGCGGCGGAGCCGTGTACCACGATCTCGGCAACCTGAATTTCAGCTTCATTACGAAGGACGACGGCCAGTCGTTCCACAACTTCCTGAAGTTCACGCAGCCGGTCATCGACTTCCTGCAAAAGATGGGCGTGCCGGCCGAGCTCAGCGGCCGGAATGACCTGCAGGTCGGCGAGAAGAAAATTTCGGGGAACGCTCAGTTCTCGACGCGGGGACGCATGTTCAGCCACGGCACGCTCATGTTCGATCTGAATCTGGATGACGTGCAGGCCTCGCTGAATGCCAATCCGGAAAAGTTCAAATCCAAGAGCACCAAGTCCGTGCGCAGCCGCGTAGCGAACATCAAGGAGCTGCTTGGCACCGACATGACCATTGAACAGTTCCGCGGGGAGCTGCTTCGCTCGATCTTCGGGATGGAACCGGATCAAGTACCGCAATACGTGCTTCAGGAGAAGGATTGGGAGATCATCAACCAGATTTCGAAGGAACGCTACCAGAATTGGGATTGGAACTACGGGCTGTCCCCTGAGAGCAACGTGAAGCATGCGAGGAAGTTCCCGGTGGGCATCATCGATATCCGCATGGACATCCGTGAAGGGCATATCGGTGAGATTAAAATTTACGGCGATTTCTTCGGCGTCGGCGATGTCGCGGATATCGAGAATCTGCTTCGCGGCAAACGGTACGAAGAAACGGCGGTGCGCACCGCGCTATCCGGCATCGACGTCAAGCATTACTTCGGCAACCTCGAGCTCGACGATCTGATCGGCCTCATCTTTCTTGAGGAATAGATCCGGCTGAAATCTAAATAAGCCTCTCGCCCCGTATGCATTGCATAAGGGCGGGAGGCTTTTTCATTGTAAAACTGCATATCCCCGATTCAAGAAGCCATAAACACGTACCAAACAAGGACCAGCGTCAGCACAATGCAAGCATTCTCTACCGTGCGTCCCCATTTGCTTCCGGTGCTCATGATCTTCAGCTTGATTCTCCATTTGAACGGAGGAAGCGGACGGATTCCGCGGTTGGTCAGCGCATCTGCGAGCAAATGAATCGAGTAGGATAAACCGCCGGCAAACCATAGGCTTTCCCCGCCGATCTTGCCCTGTGACGCAAAATATAGCAGGCCCGTCCATCCGGCTGCGGCATAGACGGTATGGGTTAACCCCCGATGGGTCACCAAGGAGCCTGCAATCAGCACGCTGCCTGCGATCGTATTCCATGGGCTGAAGCCCTGCCCGAAGGAGATCAGTCCCAAGCCAATCAAGAACATGACGACATGGCGCAGCGTCCGGCTCGGCAGGTACGAAACAACCCCGATCAGCCCGGCCAGTGCGATATTCCAAGGAGCATACTCCTTGCCGTAGAATACAACGAATATGGCAGCGCCAATCATCGCCAGCTGAAGAATTCGCAGCAGCCCGGAAGGAATCGCCTTGCGCACCAGCAGGGAGTTGGGCTCGTCGATGTCGGGAAGCAGCGAGCTGACCAAAGCCACTGCCGCGGCCGGCAGCGTGACAGGCACTCCGATCATGCCCATGACGGATAACGTGACCCCTGTGCTGATAATCAAATGAGCTCTGCCCATCATGATGACATTCTTCCTTTCTAAGCTCAATGCTGACTATGGAATCGATGGATCGCTTGCCGATCTTCACGTCCGATAGCCCAGGGTCATGAGAATATACGTTCGGTTCATTAGTATAGCAAAATCATCCTCTTTTTGTCTACCCCTTCCACTTTTGCAGGCTTAAAAATGGTTGTCCGATCCGCTCATATGGGATACAATTTGATCACTTGCCCATGGCTTACGCCCGGGGACGAATGTACGGGAAGCTGCAATTTGAGTTTCGCATCATCGGAAAGGATGACTACCTAGTGAATCGCTCACGTATCGCCGACATCAGCCTGCTTCTGGTGGCCATGATGTGGGGCTCCACGTTCCTCATCGTTCAGTATGCGGTGCGCGTCCTCCCGCCCATGGCCTTTAATTCGGCCCGCTTTCTGGGAGCGGCCCTGCTCCTCGCATTGATCATCACCCTCTTTTACCGGAATCAGTGGAAGCTAATATCCGGCAGGATGCTGCTGCATGCTTGCCTGCTCGGTCTTTTTTTGTTTATCGGCTATGCCTTTCAAACGGCGGGCCTTCTGTACACGACCACGTCCAATGCAGGTTTCATTACCGGCTTGTCCGTCGTGCTGGTGCCTTTCATATCGTACGCGCTGTTAAAGCACTCCATCTCCAGATTCACTTGGATCAGCGCCTTGCTTGCTGCAGCGGGCCTGTACCTGCTCACCTTCGCCGGATCCGGCATGAGCCTGAACAAGGGCGATGTGCTCGTATTCGTTTGCGCCATCGGTTTTGCGCTCCATATCGGTTATACGGGCGTTTATGCCGGCCGATATCCCTCCCTGCTGCTGGCAGCGCTCCAGATGGCCGTCGTTGGGGTATTCAGCCTGATAGCTTCCGCTTTAACCGAACATGTGGGCAATGCAGCGGATCTGATGGAGAAGCTGACCGAGCCGAACGTGCTGTGGGCGCTCGCCGTATCCATCGGCCCAACCAGCGCATTCGCCTTCTGGATCCAAACCGTCTGCCAAAAATACACGACGCCGTCCAGGGTTGCCATCATCTATGCAACGGAGCCCGTATTCGCGGCACTGACGGGAATTCTGTTTGCCGGAGAACGGCTTACGCTCATCGGCGGCATCGGTTGCCTGTGTATTTTGGCGGGAATGGTGATTGCGGAATTGAAGTCTGCGCCACAGAAGGTACAATAGAGTTAAAGACAGAGACAGAATCAAAAAGGAGAGATACCCTTGACAACTTACAAATTGATGGCCATCGACATTGACGACACCCTGATCAATGACGATAAGGAAGTAACCCCTGGCGTCCAGCAGGCGCTTGAGCAAGCGGTCGCCCACGGCGTCGTCGTGACGCTGGCAACCGGACGTGCCTATGCGTCAGCCCAGGCGATTGCCCGTCAAACCGGACTCAACGTTCCCATCATCACCTACCAAGGTGCCTTGATCAAAAATCTGCTCGACGAAAAGGTTCTCTACGAACGCTTCGTTCCCGTCGACGCTGCCGTAAAGCTGTTTGAATACTGCGTGGAGCACAATCTGCATCTGCAAACCTACATTGATGACAAGCTGTATGCCCGCGAAGAGAATCAGAAGCTGATCGATTACTGCGCCCTGAACCGGACGCCTTATTATATCGAGCCTGATTTTATGACGATGGTTCGGAAACCGACACCGAAAATGCTCATTATTGACGATCCCGACTATCTCGATGAACTGATCCCTATATTCCGCGAGCTGCTTGGCGATGAAGTCCATATTACCAAATCCAAGCCGCATTTTCTGGAGTTCATGCATAAGGAAGGCACAAAGGGACATGCGCTGACCTTCCTGGCCGATCATTTTGGCTGCGATCTCAAGGAAACCATCGCTGTCGGCGACTCCTGGAACGACCACGAAATGCTGGAGGCAGCCGGACTTGGCGTCGCTATGGGCAATTCGATTGAGCCGCTTAAGGCGATTGCCGATTACGTTACGCTGGGGAATAACGAAGACGGCGTAAAGCATGTCATTGATAAATTCGTGCTCAACCAAGGTTAATACGAAAAATAACTAGCTGCGCAAACAAGCCTCCATGATATCCATGGGGGCTTGTTCCTGTCCATAAACCGGGCCAATGCGGCGTTCTAACCGATTCCTTGGGAAGCGCATGGCCGCCGCGGCCTGTCGATCATTCCCGATCCGGGTTAAATGTTAGAATCGGCTTCAGAAGAGCCGCATCGTTGAACTCCAGCAAGCCTACCTCCATGCACAGCTCCATCAGTTTATGAATGCCGTTGAATTGCTGCAAATTTCGTTGATGAATGACCGACAACGCTTCGCGGACCAATTTTTTGGCCTGCTCAATGCTCTGATGCTCCACGGCCTGAATAATCTCCTTGATGCTCTCCAGGTAATACACGGTCCGCCTTAACGAGCGAATCAGCAAAATCTGCCGGACATGCGAGGGACTGTACAGCCGATATCCATTCTCGGGGTTGCGATCGGGAGTGATCAAGCCTTCCTTCTCCCAGTGACGAATGGCGGACGACTCCACGTTGGTCAATTCGGCAACTTCGCCGATCGTCATATGAGCCTTCAGCTTTTTATCCCTGATACTGTCAAGCCCGGGATTCTCAAGCAGGGCTAACGTTTCGTCCGCAATGGTCTTTTCCTGCTGCAGTTTGACCTGCTCCCCGTTCACGAGCCAGAGGGCTTCATCCATCTCCCTCTTCTGGATATGGCGAATCACATCATAGGTTACGGCATAACCGAACCCGGGGAACATGGCCCGCAGACACCGGAAGTAGGCGAGATGCATCTTCGTGTATAGACGGTACCCCTTCTCGTTCCGCTCAGGTGAGGGCACCACTCCCCAAGATTCGTAATGCCTTAAAGCACTCGTACTGATATGCAGCTCTTTGGCGATGTCTTTCGGCTTGTAGTAATGCATGCCGTCCCCTCCCCGACCACGATTGAGAACCTACTTTACCAGAATCGCGGGCCATTGGCAAACCTTAAATTAAAACATTAAGGTGCAATGATAAGGTTTGTGCAACATCAACAAGGGTGTGGGTGAATTCGCCGCCCGGCAGCTTCTCACTTGCATCAATGTAGTATATTGGTTGGTGTAGGGGCAAGTTGAACGTATTCTTAACAGCGGGAGGCTGATCATGATGAATATGCACATAACCGAGGAAGTTCCACAGCTTAAGGAATATTTCGATCTTAGATTCGATGCAGGGCTGACTGAGGTCGAGGAATCGATCGCAGAGACCGCTCTCAACCGCAGCCTGCTCTCCGTCCTTGTCCGTGACGGCAATGACCGGCTGATCGGTATGGGGAGGGTGATCGGCGACGGCGCTTTGTATTTTCAACTGGTAGATGTTATGGCCGCGGCATCCTATCGGGATCAAGGGCTTGAAGAAACGATCGTGTCCGAACTGCTCGGCCGCTTGAAAAAAATAGCGCCAAGCGGAGCCGAGGTCACCGTCATCACGGACGTTCCCGGAATCAAGCTGTATCAACACGCCGGCTTCAAGCTGCTGTACCCTGAACGATACGGTATGGCCGGATCTGTGTGAGTGATATCCCTGCCAGCGACTTAAAGCGGCAATCCTGCCGCATGTTCACGCTATAGGTCTCCGCATGGGAGCCGTCGAGCCGCACACATGGCCGGACTAACTACTCCATATTTTTCATTTATTCAATCTCACGGTCATCCCCGCCACCGCCACACGGACTCCCTCTGGCAGAGGCAGCTCTTTCCGAACGTCGACGTCATGCGACATATGGGTATACACCGTTTGGCGAGGCTTCACCTCGGCGAGCAGCTCTGCAGCTTCCTTCATGTCATAGACGGAACGGGTCTCGAATTGGGCGGTTTCATGAACAAAGCTGGTTCCCAGTACCAGGAGATCCACGCCTTTCAGCGGCTCCTTTTCCTCCAGGCTGAGATGAATCGAATCCGAATTGTATACCCATGTGTACCCGTCCTTCTGGAACCGGTAGGCGTAGGAGTACCCGTTCTTGCCATGGTTTACTTTCCAGCACGAAATCTCCCAGCCAGCTAATGTAAATCCTTCATCGACTGGCGTCATCTCCATCTGCCGCGGAAGCCACGGGTACTGCCGGACAATCTGGTCCAGCACCTCGGCTGGGGCGTATAGCCGGCCTTTTTCCCTCTGCCATCTGCAGGCATCGCTCCATTCCGGAAGGCCTCCGATATGATCAAAGTGGGCGTGCGTAATCAGCATATCGCTCATTTTTCGAATCCCGAGCCCCTCCATCATGCCGCGCCAATCCGGACCGCAGTCGATCATGAAGGACGTTTCGCCGCACTCCACCATCACCGAGGAGCGCAATCGCCGGTTCACGCCCGTACTCCTCGCTTCCGTGCATACCTCGCAATCGCAATATACCCGCGGGACGCCCATCGCATCCCCGGTTCCCAGAAAAGTTAATGTATCTCCGCTCACACGTATCCCCCATTTTTATGTATTGGATTCCTTCACGGTTAAGCAAACCTTGTCCCTTTATTGTATTAGCGCACGAAGAAAAAAACAAAGACCGCCGGGCTCATCCCGAACGGTCTTTCGTCATTTATGTCATACGATCGATATGGCTATGATAGCAATTCATTAAGCAAACGAGGGCTTATTATCGTCAACAGCTCCGCTGATGACCTTGACGTACTTCTTATCCACACCTTCCACGGAAGGACCGACATATACACTGCTCTTGCTTGAGCGTCTGACCGAGCGCTTCCGGGATTTCAGCGTACTCATCATCGGTACGGGCCCCCGAACCACCCAGCTGCTGCCATTGGCGGACCCCTGCGGATGACCTGACGTTCTCTTCTTCTCATTCCTGCTCACGACGAATCCCCTCCAACTAAATGCCTGATGGTACGAAGCAGCTCACGATTCTGTTCCACAACCTCCGCGAGATCTTCATCCGTAAGAATCTCATGTCCCGTAAAATGCACGGACAATACATGATTTACACCTAAAGGATAGCAGAACACATACACCTGCGCAACTTCCTCTTCGTGATAAAATGCCCATTTTCCACTATTATAGACATCAATCACGTAAATCGACTGGTTGCTTGGCGAATGATCCTTTTTCCCATCGAACGGGAAATACCGTCCTTTACCTACATTACCCCCAATTTGGGCAATGCCTTCATCCCTTCGTCCCCAAAAGGCTGCGCCGGTCACCCGGAAATCCCCTGCAGCCGGCGGGAGCAAGGAGTTTCGGACGGCTTCACTCAGTGCATGATATTTTTCCGCTTCATCGCTCACATGCACGTTTCGGTTATATTCCCAGAAAAAATGCAGCACGCTTTGCTTGCGTCTCAGCTCCGCATCCTTCTGTTCAATCAATGTGCTCGGGTTGTTATAGAATCCTTCGGTTTCGATCGCGCTCAGAATATGCCCGCAGGCGACATCGACGGCAGATTTATAATCATCGTCGCTTCGAAGCTCGTATTCGAGCAGCGTAATGCCCTGCAGGTCGGAGAGTAGGTGATAATCCTTAACGATCACGTCTTGAACGGAACTGCTGTCTGCCTCTACCTGATCCGGAATGATGCAGTATACCCTTCGCCGCCCGAGCCTTCCCCAGTATAGCCCCATCTCAAACAACGTGTTGTCGCGGGTAACAAATACATGTTTGCCTCGAATGAGCGCCACATCATCCGGAGAAAAGACGAACACACCAAAATCACTGGACGCCAGCTGCTTCTCCAAAGCTTCCATCGTATACATATTCGCCCCGAACGTACCCCCGTACCAAGGCGTCACTTGGGCGGAGCGTTTGATCTGTTCGTGGATCGCCCTTGCATACTTGATGGCCTCTCTGGAAGAACCTATGAATAAATTGGGCTTCGGTATGGTCATAGGCACATCCTATTCTCCCTTTGTTATACATTTTAGTCTTATTCGACCATTATAACAAAGTTGCCTATTTTTGGGTGAAAATTATGGCAGGCGCATGTTGGTATAGTATATGCTACGGTTTCAAAACAGACCCCATAAATAACCATGCACCCGTGTCCCGATCTTCAATGGCAAAGAAAAAAGGGCGGTTGATATTCATGGCGATCGGCTCGGTAGGCTCGGCGCTTTCCGTTATTCCCACCGCTGTCACAGCTGCGGCCTTTGTCCCTTTTTCGCTGACATCGACAATCGTCTGGTGTGTGACATGATCGATCCAAAATCCATCTCCTTGTTCGGCCATTTTGCTAAAATCAGCCTCGACGGCGTCGAATGCCTTGACCATGCCAAGGCTCTTAAGGGCATCCGGAAGCTCAAAGCTCTGCTCCGCCTTAAACTTGGGCAGACTGAGCTGAACCGTTTCGAACGTGTAATCGCCTTTCCAAACGGACGCATCCTTCCACAGCTGCCGATGCAGCTTATCGATCGTGGAGGATTCCTTCGGCAGGATGACCAGCATGTGCATGCGGCCATCTCCATATGGAATGCGGATGGCCTGCCAGGACTCTCCTTCTTTATAGCTGTATCTATCTTCCCTCTTCATCATCGGGACTTGTTGAGTGGTGCCGTCAGATAGCGTAAATTCTTCATCCACGGTATTTGCCGGATCAAATTCATCCGTCCACCCGCCGTTGAAATATATGGCATTGATCAGGACCGCAACGCCGCCTGGCGGCTCATGATATATCTTAGGGATCATGCCGCTGGTTTTGTCTTTCACCCATTGGTTAATTGCATGCATTGCCTCCTCCTGCTTAAGGTCCGTCTCCCTGACCTCCGCGCCGTAACTGTCCTTTACGGCCTCCGCATAAGCCTCCTTTAGCTTAAGACCTGGCCGGTGCCAAACGGAATTAGCTACGTTCAGCACAACGCCGCCTCCATTCTCCAGCAAGGAGCGGAGCTGGCGGTTGCCTTCATTGATGCCTGCATCATTCATGCCCCTCCAGCCCAGCATATCGGCCATCTCGGCAGCCGTATCGCCCGCGCTCCCGTTATAAGCCAGTGCCAAGGCCTGCGTGATGCTGTATGGAGAAATAATCAGGTTATCGCTCGTGTACTCAGGGTTATCCGATAACGCCTGGTGCAACCGTAAACCAAAATCATTCTGCGCTTTCACCATGCCGGCATCCACCTTGCCTAATACCTCTTTGCGTTCCTGCGCCGACAATTCCTTCACTTTGGTCTGCTTATGCGCAATGCCCTGCGATTCCCCTGGCTGGATCCCGCTGTCCTGAGCGCAGGCGGTAAGCCCAACAAGCAAACATAGGCCTGTGAGTATCTTTTTATTCCGCATCACCTTGTCCCCCTTCAATGCCAGATTTTTGATCTATCTGCTATTGACGGAATCGACACACCTAATGTTTCATATAAAGGATCATTTATCCAAATTCAGTTGGCAATCCACTTCATCACCGCTACAATGAATAGATGAGTTCCAGCAACATACCTAAAAAGACATGCAGAGCGAAAGGGATTTCTACATATGCAAAAAATCCGTCTTGAAGGCAGCAAAGTGACGCTGCGATCCAGGAAACCCGAGGATACCCCTGTTCTATATAATCTGATCTATGGCACGAAGAACCCGGAATGGAAAAAATACGACGCCCCTTATTTTCCGCTCAAGCAGATTTCCTACGAAATTTTTGAAACGCAGTGGAATGCCGACTTCGAAACCGATCAATTTCCGAGCGATCTGCTCATCGAAGTCGAGGGCACAACGATTGGCATCGTCACATTCTATTGGGAGCATGAGGCCTCTCGCTGGCTTGAAGCCGGCATCCTGATTTATGACCCGGGCCGTTGGAGCGGCGGGTACGGTACGGAAGCACTGTCGTTGTGGGTAGATTGCCTGTTCCAAAACCTCACCATCGCCCGTGTCGGCATTACGACCTGGTCCGGCAATCCGCGAATGATGCGCTGTGCGGAAAAGGTGGGCATGCAGCTCGAAGGCCGTATGCGAAAGTGCCGGTATTACGACGGCGTCTATTACGACTCCATTCGCATGGGCATTCTGCGAGAAGAATGGGAAGCGCGCAAAACAACCGTATAGAGCAAGATAGTACGGAATAATCTGTATACGTGGCATATTTGCAAAAAAGGAGGCGTCATTCAGACGACTGCTAATGTTCTGTACGTACAAATAAGCGAGCCGTCAGGATATCCTGAACGGCTCGCTTTATCTCTTTTTTTGTCGCCGACGGCCATGCAAGAAACGCAACTCGCACGCGACGATCCCTCATGAACCTATCAATCGCTCCATATACCACAGAGCATCACAGCCCTGCCAGCACCTGATACCAAACCCCTCGCTTCGAATACAGCGTCTCGCGCACCTGGTCCCATCCGCCCAGATACTCGATGTCGAACAGCCCCGGCGGGTTGGCAAACCGCTCCTTCGTCTGTTCAAACACCGATTCCTCGACGGGACGGAAGCCATGCTTCACGAAGATGTTCTGCGCCTCCGGCGTACGCAAGTACTCCACAAAAGCCGCCGATACATCCTCAGTGCCGTGCTTCTTCGCAAACCGCTCCACGACTGCGGCCGGATTCTCGATCAGCATCGTATGCTGCGGTACAACAATGTCATACTGGACGCCTTGGGCAATCCGGGCCAGCAGCTCGTTCTCATACGTAACGATCACATCCCCTACCCCGTATTCAAAAGCCGCCATCGAAGCCCGCCCGCTTTTATCGAGCGACTCCACATTGCGGTGAACCGCTTCAAGGAAGGCTTTCGCTTCGGCAGGATCACGCGTTCCATTCTCTTCCGATTGTTTCAGGCCGGCGCCGTATATCGCGTTGATGTCCCACTGCGCTCCGCCCGAGGTCTTCGGATTCGGATACAGCACCTTGACGTCCGAACGGGTTAGATCGTCGAAATCCCGTATCCCTTTCGGATTTCCGGCGCGGGTACCGAGAACGACAATCGAGCGTGTCACCATGCCGTTATACGGCTGGGATTTCCACTCCTTGTCGACGAGTCCTGCCCTGACGAGCTTATCGACATCCCCTTCCATGGCAAGCAGCGTGACGTCAGCCTCAAACCCGCCCGTAATGGCGCGCGCCTGTGTTCCGGAGGCCTCGTAGGATTCCTGAAAACGAATGGTTTCTCCCGTCTGTGCCTTCCACTCGGCTTGAAAAGCGGGGATAATCTCGGACAACGCATCCCTGGCCACGCTGTACGCGCCCAGCACGATCGTTCGCTCGCCCGGCTGCGATATCGCTGCTTCGCTGACGGGCTGATCATCAGCACATCCTGCGATAAGCAAACTGAAGAGAAGCGCCATGCCCACTTGCAGGAATGAAGTTCGTTTCATATTCAAGATCCGCATGAATCCACTTCCCTTCGTTATTTAGAATCATCAGATCATAATCGGCATCGGATCGACCTTCAGGCGATTTTCCTCGATCCAGCTGTGCTCGTCGTTAAAGAGATATGCCCGATGAACGAGGACGCGGACCTCTTGGCCCGGCTGCAGCGTTTCCTTCTCCAGCGACCGGTAGGTGATCAGTTTATGTCCCTTGACCTCCACCTCCACCAGCCACTCGCTGCCGCGGAAATGCAAATGGCGGACGATCCCCGTCTCCGTGGCGGACAGCACGCTGAAATCATGCTCGCTTCCAATCTCGATATATTCCGGGCGAATTAATGCGCGCGTCGCATTCTTGTTAGCGGCTGCCTCAAATCCCTTCAGCTCGGCAGCGCTTGAAATGACGGTGGACTCGCCTATGAAGGAAGCGACAAACGGCGTCTTCGGCTCCTTGTAAATATCCCACGGCGTTCCCTTCTGCTCGACGCGCCCCTGATTAATGATCATGATCTCGTCCGCGACTTCAATGGCCTCGTCCTGATCATGCGTAACAAAAATCGACGTGATGCCGACCCGCTCGATCAGATCGCGAAGCCAGGAGCGAAGCTCTTGGCGGATCTTCGCATCGATTGCGGCGAACGGTTCATCCAATAAGAGCAGCTGCGGCTCGGGCGCAAGCGCTCTGGCAAAGGCTACGCGCTGGCGCTGTCCGCCCGATAACTGGTGCGGGTAGCGGCTCTCGAAGCCTTTCAAGCCCGTCAGCTCCACCAGCTCCATTACCCGGTCTTTGATTTTGGCCTTGGCGGCCTTCTTCACCTTCAAGCCGAAAGCGATGTTGTCAAACACGGTCATATGCTTAAACAAGGCATAGTTCTGGAACACAAAGCCGATGCCGCGCTCCTGCGGCGGCAGGTCATTGACCACTTGGCCATGAAAGGAGATTTGTCCGGAATCCGGATTTTCAAGCCCGGCCAGCATGCGCAGGATGGAGGTTTTACCGCCTCCACTGGGCCCCAGCAGCCCGATCAGATGTCCCTTTTCAATCTCGAAGCTGACATTCTTGACGGCGTGAAACGTACCGAAATGCTTGTTCAGATCGCGAACTTCCACATGCATATCAATGCACATCCTTTCTTTTTTTGGCCCATTCCATCAGCAGCAAGAGACCTACGGAGAAGGCGGCCAGTACCAGCGCCACTCCATTCGCCGCAGCCACGTTGAAATTCTCCACGTCCTGATACACTAGCGTCGTCGCCGTCTGGGTTTTGTTCATAATGTTGCCGGATACAACCAGCACGGCGCCGAACTCGCCCAATGAACGGGCTACCGTGAGCACCAGACCGTATACGACGGCCCACCGGATGGAAGGCCACGTTACTTTCACGAACGTGGTCCACCCGTATGCCCCAAGCGTCGCTGCCGCCTGCTCCTGATCGTTTCCGATCTCCTGCAGCACGGGCATGACCTCGCGAACCATCAGCGGGAACGTAACGAAGAGCGTTGCGATCACCATGCCGGGGAACGCATACACCACCTTAAACCCGATTCCTTCAAAAAAACCGCCGATGATGCTGTCGGGTCCCAGCAGCAGCACAATCATCAAACCGCCGATGACCGGCGAAACAGCGTAGGGCAGGTCGACAATGCTGTTCAGAATGCCCTTGATCTTTCGGCTGAGCCAATTTGCCCGCACCAGATACAGCGCCATCATGATGCCAAACAACGCATTCAAAAAAGTAACGAATACCACAATCAGACCCGTCATCATCAGGGCATGCAGGGCTTCAGGCCTGAGCAGCCCCTCCGCAAACCCGTCCAGCCCCTTATCGAACGCACCGATCGCAATTCGGGACAGCGGAATGATCAGCAGGATGATAAATACGGCATACGTAAGTCCGATCCATAATCGTTTCAAGCTCGTCTCCCCCTCTGCTGCACGGCATTGATCACCCAGAGGATGATGAAGGAGAGCGTAAGAAGCAGAATCGATACGGCAGCCGCTCCGGCCGGATTATCGCTCTCCACCTCACCAAAAATAAATACCGAAGCGATCAGCGTCCTGCCAGGAATGTTGCCGGCCACCAGGACGACGGCACCGAATTCAGCCAATGCCCTCGAGAAGGCCAGCATCCCTCCGCTGATAATTCCCGGCAGCATCGAGGGCAGGATAACTTTAAAAAAGGTTCTCGTTCTGGAAGCGCCCATCGTATATGCGGCCTCTTCCTCCAGCGGGTCCAGCTCTTCCAGCAGCGGCTGAACCGCCCGGATTACAAACGGAAACGTGACAAACAGCATGGCGACCACGATCGCAGGCTGATGGAACACAATTTCAAAGCCGAGCTTCTCCGCCAGGCCTCCAAGCAAGCTCCCCGGCCCAAGCAGCAGCAAAATCATCAAGCCGCCAACGGCCGTCGGCAGCGCAAAGGGCAGATCCACCAGACTGTTCAGCAGCGTCCTTCCCGGAAATCCATACCGTATGAGCACCCAAGCAATCATCGTTCCGATAAGCACGTTGATGAAAGTAGAGATTAGGCCCAGTTTAATGGTAAGCAGCACGGCCTTCCAGGCGATCGGATCCATTACGCTTTCCGCAAAATGGCTCCATCCCGCAGAGAATGATTGCACATACACCCCAAAGATCGGCAGTACGATCAAGGCAAGAAAATAAAGCAGTACGGTGCTTCGAAAACCCCAAGTCCAACCTTTATGACGAATCCATGTTGTCATCTCGTATCCCTCCCGCCTCCGGATGGCATTCCGGTCGACTCCTCCACAAACCATCTTTATATTTCCTATTTGTATACTTGGTTTTACTTTACACATACTTTACCAAAAGCTGAATCCCATCGTCAATCCATCTTTTGCACTTTATCGGGTAAAATAAAAGAAATGGAAAAAGTTGAGGAGGTTATTGCGATGCTGTATACGGGTGAATTGGCTACGCAAGGACGCGATGAGATGAGGGATATTACAAGGGAGATCCACTCTTTCGTGAAACAAAGCGGAGTCCAGCAAGGAACGGTCCTGATTTATTGTCCGCACACGACGGCGGGAATCGCCATCAACGAAAACGCCGATCCCGATGTGAAACGGGACGTGCTGATGTCTTTGGATGAGGTCTATCCATGGAAGCATCCCAAGTATCGCCATGCGGAGGGCAACACGGCCTCCCACCTTAAATCGATCACCTGCGGCCCTTCGCAGACCGTGATCATTCAGAACGGGCACCTGCTTCTTGGACGCTGGCAGGGAATTTACTTCTGCGAATTCGACGGACCGAGGCAGCGCCAATATCATGTGAAGATCATGGAAGGATAAAACCGGCAATTGGAACCGGCAGTCAAGCGAATGAAATAAAAGCACAAAAAGCAGACAGGTGCATGCAAGGGAGCGCGCCTGTCTGTTTTATGGTTCATTAGGTGATTGACGTTTCAACGCTAGGTCGTTGTAACGGATTGAAGTGTCAAGCTGCACGTCTTGGCAGCATGAAAACATTAGACTCTGCTGTACAGACTCCGGCATAACACTTTGATATGGGTAAGAGCGGCTGGTTTAATCTCATCAAAACCGATTCTGTCCTGAATATAATACGATATAAATCCATGCAGCGACAAAAACAAAGTCAGCGGAACGGTTCGCCGTTCTTCCTCACTGTAATTCTCCTCCAGCAAATACTGACGAACCAGCATAGCAAACATTTCAAAACAGCGTCCCTGCTCAGAGCGACAGTAAGACAGCAGCTCTTCGTCCCGGATCATGAACATGATTTCGTACTGGTAAGGATTATCCAGACCGAAACGGACGAATTCCAGCATCAGCTGCTCCAGCTTCGATACCCCGTCACAGGGAGGCTTTACCGAGACCTCCAACAGCAAATCATTAAGATCATTAAAGTCCTTCATGACAATGGCGTAGAATAGCTCCGCCTTTTCCTTAAAGTGATAATACAAAGAGCCGTGGCTATAACCCAAATGCTGCCCGATGCTTCGCATCGAAATGGCCCTGTATCCTTTGGTTATGAACAAATGCCTGGCTGCTTCCAGTATCCGCTCTCTCGACAACTCGCGTTCGACTGCTCTTCTTGCCATATTATTTTATTCCCCTTCAATAAAATAAAGCCGCTCTCCCTCCGTGATCAAGGACTGCCCCTGTGTCAAATCCACCATCCAAGTCATAAAGCTCTCCGCATCACCATCGAGCGGCAAGCAGGTCAAAGTCACCGTGTCGGCAAAGTTTGTCTCTCCCATGCGTACGTTCCGGTTACGAAGCTCGTTCTCCACCTTACCCAGCCAGGTATAATCCAGCTCCACAAAAATCTCCCGGTGAAGAACCCTTGTAATCGGTTCGCCTGACTCGATCGCAGCCACGGCTCCATCGGTGTACGCCCGGATTAATCCGCCCGCACCCAGCATAATGCCGCCAAAATAACGCGTGACCACGATAGCTACGTTCTTCCGGCCCTGATTGCGGATCACCTCGAGAATCGGCTTGCCGGCCGTTCCGCTCGGTTCCCCGTCATCCGATTGCTTCTGAATCTCATCCCGCTCGCCAATCATGTAAGCGGAACAATTGTGCGTAGCATTCCAATGTTTTTTCTTGATCTCTTCAATAAAAGCGACGGCTTCCTCTTCGGTTTCTACCGGCATTACATGCCCGATGAAACGCGATTTCTTGATGACGATCTCCTTGGAGCCCGCCTGACGTACCGTTTTGTAACGATCCAGCATGAAACAACAACCACCTCTATATTGCCAAGAAAGCAGTCCACGGCAATGATATGCCAGCGGACTGCTTCCTTCAGCGTCTTACGTCTAATCCAATGAAAGTGTCGGGTTATTCGGAAAGTCTAGCTTCCAATTCGGCCTTCTCTTTCTCGTACCCAGGTTTGCCGAGCAGCGCGAACATATTTTTCTTGTACGCCTCTACGCCCGGTTGGTCAAACGGGTTGACACCCAACAGATAGCCGCTGATACCGCAGGCCTTTTCGAAAAAGTATACCAGATATCCGAACGAATAGGGAGTGAAATCTGGAATTGTCACAATCAAATTCGGAACTTGTCCGTCTGTATGGGCCAGCATCGTGCCTTGGAACGCCTTTTTGTTGACAAAATCCAATGTTTTCCCGGTCAGGAAGTTCAATCCGTCCAGATCGTCCGGATCCGATTCGATCGTAATATGCTCGGATACGTTCTCCACCTGAATAACGGTTTCGAAGATGTTGCGGCTGCCTTCCTGGATGAATTGACCCATGGAGTGCAGATCGGTAGAGAAATCGACGGATGCCGGGTAGATCCCCTTGTAATCCTTACCTTCGCTCTCGCCGTACAGCTGTTTCCACCATTCGGATACAAAATGCAGGGAAGGCTCATAGTTCACCAGGATCTCGATGCCTTTGCCTTTACGGTAAAGCGCGTTGCGAACCGCTGCGTATTGGTAAGCCTCGTTCTCGGCAACGTTCGGGCTGCTGTACTCCTTGGAGGCGTCTGCCGCGCCCTGCATCATCTCTTCGATATTGATGCCTGCCGTCGCGATCGGAAGCAGACCTACCGCGGTCAGAACGGAATAACGTCCGCCCACATCGTCAGGAATGATAAAGGACTCGTAGCCTTCCTCGGTCGCCAGCTTCTTGAGGGCGCCCTTCGCTTGATCCGTCGTCGCGTAAATGCGTTTACGCGCTTCTTCCTTGCCGTATTTCTTCTCCAGCTCCGCACGGAAAATACGGAAAGCGATTGCCGGTTCCGTCGTTGTGCCGGATTTGGAGATAACGTTGACGGAGAAGTCTTTGCCTTCGATCAATTGAAGCAGATGCGAAACATACGTGGAACTGATGTTGTTGCCCGCAAAGTAGATTTCCGGCGTCTTGCGCTGGTCCTTCGACAGCTCGTTATAGAACGAATGCGACAGCATTTCAATGGCTGCGCGCGCACCCAGGTAGGAGCCTCCGATTCCGATTACGATCAGGACGTCCGAGTCGCTTTGGATTTTGGCGGCCGCTTTCTGGATGCGGGAGAATTCCTCTTTATCGTACTGAGTCGGCAGGTCGATCCAGCCCAAATAATCGGAGCCGGCGCCCGTACCGTTATGTAACTGTTCATGAGCTGTGCGGATCGGCTCAGCGAAATAATCAACTTCGTGCTGATTGACAAAGGTCAGTGCTTTACTGTAATCAAACTTGATTTTTTTAGACATGCCTTAAACCTCCTGTGAATTTAGAAATAGGATACTTTAATTTAATAAAGACCGCAAGTTTCACGGGCCAACTGTCATCTATTCTTCATGCGCGGGACTCCTTCCCGCTTCCATTCCCTGCAAAGACTGGCTTCGTTTCGGGAACCCGTGCTAAGATAGAGTGGATCAGGAATCCATAATCGAAGGTGATATAGACTATGAAAAAAATCGGGTTTATCGGACTGGGCACCATGGGCGCTCCCATGGCCTCCAATCTGCTGAAGCAGGATTACGATGTGACGGTATATAACCGCACACACGAGGAATGCCGTCCGCTCGCCGAACAGGGAGCCTCCATCGCGGAGACGCCTCGGGAAGCGGCCGAAGGGCAAGATCTTGTCATTACGATGGTAAGCAACGACCAATCCATCCGGGATGTATTCTACGGAGAGAACGGCCTGCTTGGCTCCCTGACGAGCGGGATGACCGTCATTGACTGCAGCACGATCTCCGAAAGCCTGGTTAAGGAAATTGCCTCCGCCGTTTCCGGCCTCGGCGCTTCCTTCCTGGATGCCCCGGTAACCGGCAGCAAGCCTGCAGCGATTGATGGCACCTTGGTCTTCATGGTTGGCGGTGATGCCGCCGTCATCGAAGCGCAAGCCGACGTTTTTGACACCCTGGGCAAAAAGGTCATTCACATGGGGCCTAACGGAAGCGGCGCCGTGGCCAAGCTCGCGCACAATACGATTGTGGGCATTAACAACCTGGCACTGGCTGAAGGCTTCGCCATCGCCGCGAAATCAGGCATACCGGCAGACAACTTCCTGGAGCTCGTGCAGCTGGGATCGGCCGGCAGCAAAGCGGCGGAGCTGAAGGGACGCAAAATCATCGAAGGCGATTTCAGCAACCAGTTCTCGCTGGCGCTCATGCTCAAAGACCTGAAGCTGGCCTCTTCGCTCACCGACGGCATCGGGATGCCGTCGCCCATGCTGAACCTGGCCAAGAGCCTGTTTCAAGCCGGTGCCAGCGAAGGCTATGGCGACGAGGATCTCTCCGCCGTCGTGAAGTGCTACGAGGCTTGGATCGGCCAGAAGATTGGCGGCCAGCAGCCATAATCAGACAAGCCATGCATCTATAATGGCTCCTTCTCGTTAGTTTTCGGTTCATCCGGACTAGGAGGAAGGAGCTATTTTTTTGGCTATTCCATCATTTTCCTCTCGGCAAGAAACTTTTTGCGTTTCACTTCCGTCTACTATGCAAAGGGAGGAATTTACAACATGAAATGGACCAATCGATTAAAAGCAATGGCAGCCGCTGTCGTACTAACCGCTGTTCTGTCCCCTGCAATAGGCGGTTTGCCAGCCTCTGCAGCAGTTAAACCATCCGCAACCATTAACAACGTAACCGCAAGCGGCGACGTGCTGATCAGGCAGGGCACCACCTTTGTTACCCTTACCGATCTCAAGCCTCTGGGCAACTACGTCATGAAGTACGACAACCAGAAGAAACAGGTGACCATTCAAGGCGATAACCGAACGGTGATTCTCGCGGCCGGAATCACCAGCATGGAGGTGAACGGCGTTAAGAAGGCGCTCCCTGCAGCCCCGCTGCTGCATAACGGCAAAACCTTGATTCCCCTAAGGGCCGTTGCCCAAGCCTTCGATGCCAGCGTCTATTGGAACGGCTCTTTAAAAACAGCTTATATCAATAAGGCAGAGCCCGATATCATCGCCGACTTAAAGAGCTCCGATCTGGCCACCGCCCGGAATGCTGCAGCCAAGCTTCCGTATTCATCCGAATTGAAGAAACCTGAGCTGGACATGCTGCCCGTGGAAATGCAGGGCGTGGATTATTATTTTCCCAAAGGCCAATCCCAACGCTTTTTCTTGGTAGATAACGATATCGCCAGCTATTTCGAAATCCGCGGCAGCGTTAAATATCTGAAATGGCAGGGCAAGCTGGATTATTCCGCCAAGGCACCGGCAAACCAAGATCTGTTCTTCCTGCCTGCGCTGAAAGCGGAGATCGGCAAGCAGCCGGATACCGGCAATTGGACCCTTGCCAAATTCGTATTCCGCTACCCTTCCGGCGTCACCAGCTACCGCCTGCTCGACCGCATCCAAGAATGGGGCGAAGGATACGTAGAGCTGGACAACCGGGCTCCCGGATATAAAGGCGAGATCGTGACGATCCCCGAGGAATAAGTCCATTATATCAACCGCCGTTAACGGCCTGCGTTGACATCCGGCATTGACAGTAAAGGCTCAGAGCCATCGGCTTTGAGCCTTTTTGGCATATTCACTGCTTTAGGCGCCGTTTGTCCTGCTACATCGTCGGATAAGAGCAGCAATAATCCGTCACGGCGCGGATTTCCAGCTTGAAGCTAGAATTGCCCGGCACGTTAAAGGTCGTGGGCTCTTGAATCTCCAACCACTCTTGCTCCCCGGGCAGCAGAACACGCAAATCGCCGGACAGGATTTCCATGATTTCAGGGCCATCCGTGCCGAATTCATAGCTTCCCGGCAGCATGATGCCGAGCGTGACCTTCTCCCCATTCTCCAGCAGCACCGTGCGGCTGGTTACCTTCCCCTCATAGTACACATTGGCTGCTTTCGTGACGGTCGCATTCTTGAATTGAGACATCGACAACTCTCTCCCTCCAAAATATGTATGGCTTGATATATGGACGGCACCCGCATGATGCGGGTGCCGGAAAATCAATATTGAGTTAAATCAGGGTGTTGTTACAGCAAACCTTTTACGCGGCTAACGACGTTCTCAACGGTAAATCCGTACTCGGCAATGACGCGGTCGCCAGGAGCGGAAGCGCCAAACGTGTTGATGCCGAGAATGTCGCCTTTGTCGCCCACGTAACGCTCCCATCCGAACGGATGAGCCATTTCAATGGCGAGACGGGCTTTAACGTCAGGAAGCAGCACGGAATCTTTGTAAGCCTGATCCTGGCTGTCGAACAGATCCCAGCTCGGCATGCTGATGACGCGTACGGCAATGCCTTCTTCGGCCAATGCCGCTTGTGCTTTAACGGCAAGCTGAACCTCGGAACCCGTTGCAATGATTTGAGCCTGCACGTTTCCATCTTTCGCGTCGGATACCACATAAGCTCCGCGTTTGATGCCTTCACGCGCATGGTCCGCCGTGCCTGCGAGGATCGGCAGATTTTGACGAGTCAGCACCAAGGCTACCGGACGATCCGTGTTCTCAACCGCATAAGCCCATGCAGCGGAAGTCTCATTCGCATCTGCCGGACGGATAACGGTCACGCCTGGAATGATGCGCAGGGAAGCCAATTGCTCGATCGGCTCATGCGTAGGGCCGTCTTCGCCGACAGCGATGCTGTCGTGTGTCAGCACATACGTAACCGGCAGCTTCATGATCGCAGCCAGGCGAATGGCCGGACGCAGATAATCGGTAAATACGAAGAACGTACCGCCGAAAATTTTCAATCCGCCATGGAGAGCGATACCGTTCATCGCGCCAGCCATCGCAAATTCGCGAACGCCATAATACACGTTGCGGCCTTCATAGCTCTCCGCGGTGAAAGATGCCAGGTCGTTCAAGTGAGTCATGGTGGAGCTTTCCAGGTCAGCCGATCCGCCAAGCAGCTGCGGTACGCCTGCCGTCAAACCGTTCAGCGCTTTACCGGAAGCCACGCGAGTGGAAACCGCTTTGTCGTCCGCGCTGTATTTCGGAAGGTCTTTGTCCCATCCTTCAGCCAATTTGCCGGATTCGCCGCGCTCGAATTGCGCAGCCAGCTCTGGGTAAGCCTCTTTGTATTTCGCGAACTGATCCACCCACGCTTGATACGCAGCAATGCCGCGTTCTTTCACTTTGCCGAAATGCTCGCGCACTTCCTCCGGCACGTAGAAGTCCTCTTCATATACCCATTTATAGAATTCCTTGGTCAGCTTCGCTTCGTCGGCTCCGAGCGGAGAACCGTGCGTACCGCCATGGCCGCCTTTGCCTTGCTTGTTCGGGCTGCCGTAACCGATGACCGTTTTCACTTCGATCAGCGTCGGGCGGTTCGAATCGCCTTTCGCTTCCTCGATCGCTTTCTCGATCGCAGGCAGATCGTTGCCGTCTTCTACGCGCAGCACTTGCCAGCCATATGCTTCAAAACGCTTCGCCACGTTCTCGGAGAAGGCCAGGTTCAGCTCGCCGTCAAGGGAGATATCGTTGGAATCGTACAGCATGATCAATTTGCCAAGCTTCAGGTGACCTGCCAGGGAAGCCGCCTCGGAAGCCACGCCCTCCATCATGTCGCCGTCGCCGCAGATCGCGTACGTATAGTGATCCACCACGTTGAACCCGTCTTTATTGTAAGTCGCGCCCAAGTGAGCCTCAGCCATTGCCATACCTACGGCCATGGCCACGCCTTGTCCGAGCGGACCTGTCGTTGCATCAACGCCGGCCGTATGGCCGAATTCCGGGTGCCCCGGGGTTTTGCTTCCCCATTGACGGAACTGCTTCAGGTCCTCAATGGACAAGTCATAGCCGCTCAGGTGGAGCAGACTGTAGAGCAGCATGGAGCCATGTCCTGCAGACAAGACGAAACGGTCGCGGTTAATCCACGCCGGCTGGTCCGGGTTATGATTCATCGTCTTCGCGAACAGCTGGTAGCCCATAGGCGCGGATCCCATCGGCATGCCCGGATGACCGGAGTTGGCTTTTTCGATCGCGTCGATCGCCAATGTCCGGATCGTTGCGATGGACAGGTTGTCGATCGTTTGGTTATGTTCAGTTGTCATGATTCGTCCTCCTCAAATCTTTTCCATAGTAAGCTTCGAAAATGAAGGCTTCTTACGTCCCTCCAGCCCCGATTCGCTTGGTATCAGAGCAGTTAGGAATGTTGAGAATATCATTTTGACTCTTATTGTATCACCACACGTCTTTCATTTCCATAACGTAATTGTCAATGTTGTGTAAAAGTCGTCAGGGCTGCCGACATCCCTCTTGCATTATTTCCCTTATTAGTCCGGTTATAACCGGATTCGACATCCGTTAAACGATTTAGGGGACATCGGCGGCATGGAAAAAGTTACTGCATTCGGGCAAAGAAAAAGCTTCGGTCTAAGCTGCACATCGACAGCCGGACCGAAGCTTGCGGCGGCACATCAGCGCGTGCCGCGTTTTTTGGCTTTGAGGAGGCGATCCATGGAGGAGCCTCCTTCCGGAGCCGGCCCGGTCTCCCCGGGCCGGCCGCTGCCGTCCCCCTGCGCCTTCGGCGGCGGGGGTGGCGGCGTGGGCGCGCTTCCCTTGCGCGCGCCCTGGCTTGCGGCCGGCTTCGCCTGCGCCGGCCGCTCTTCCCGCAGCGGAGCATTCGCCCGCTGCGACTCGCGCGCCTCCGGCGGGGCCTTGCGGCCCCCTGCCGGAGCTGCGCCGGGTGCCGGGGCAGGGCTTCCGCCCCCGGCACCTTGGCCCGCGCCGCTTCGCTCGCGCGCGGGCGGGGCCTGCGGCGGCGGCTTCGCGGAGCTGCCGCCGTAGAACTGGGCGGCGCGGGCTTTGCGCGCCGCCAGCCGCTCGAGGCCGGCGTCAGGCGCGGCCTCGCCGGCAGGGGCCGGCCGCCTGCGGAGCAGGGCGGCCATCCGTGCGCCGATGGCGCCCCATGGCAGAGCCAGGCGCCGCACGGCGATGTCGGCGACCCACAGCAGCAGGGCCGCCGCCAGCAGCGGGTAGCTCCAATCATGGAGCTGCATCCGCGAGGTCGCCTCCCGGTCGAACACTTCGGCCGGGTCATCCCAGGATAACACGCGGCCCCCTGTCGCTTCGGACAGCCGTTTCATCGCTTCCTCGCCGCTGCCGGAAGATAGCCGGTATTCCGGCGAATACGGCACCACGAAGCCGGTGCCCGGCGCAGCTTGCAGCGGCTCTTCCCCGCTCGCGTCCTCAAGGGACATGAGGAAGGCTCCCGGCTTGGAGACGTTGACGAGTCCGGTATAACGGCCGGGCGCCTCCTGAATGAGCTCCACCGTCTGCTCGCCGGCCTCGTCATCCCCGATCACCGCATTCAGTTTCTCCGGCGGATTCTCCCCATTGGCGATGACCTGCAGCTTCACCTGGTTGCCGGCCGTCTCGGTAGTGACTTCATAGGGCGACGACGTAAACTGCGGGAACGTCCACTTCACGATTTCGGTCAACGTATCGGCGAACCCGGACCACGACACCCACTCCTTGGACCACTTCCCGCTTAAATCGCTCGTCCATGCCACCGTCCGGCCGGATCCGTACTGCCATCGCGACAGGATCGGGTCCGGCTCCGGACTGGACAGAACCGTCTGGGCGGAAGACTTCGGCGTTGCCGCGACATAACCATACAGCCCCGGAACGCCCTGCTGGAACAAACTCGCCCAATCGCCCGGGTTCTGAACGGCCGGGACAAAGGGTTTATCCACGATATAGGATTTGGCCAGCATCACGGCCTCCCGGCTGAATACCGCCGGCAGCGTGGTTTCATCCTCAACGAAATAATAACGGCCCTTGGCCGCATCCGCCAAGGATTGAAGCAGGTTGGTGTCCGCATCCATCCCGACCGCCACGGAAGACATCGTGATTTTGTTCTCCACCATCGTATCGGTCAAATCCTGATATCCGGAATTCATCGCCGACTGACCGTCGGTCATGAGAATGATATGCCTGCGCTGGGCGTCAATCTTCAGCATTTCCTCCAGCGCCGAGGAAACGGCAGGATAGATATTGGTCCCTCCCGCGCTCGGAATCGACTGGATGCTGCTTAGCACCTCTTCCTTATCACCGAGCTTCTGCGGCGGTACGACCCACCACGGCTGGTCGTCAAAGGCGACGACACCGACCGTGTCCTTGGCTCTCATCAGCTCCACCGTGCGCATGGCCGATTCTTTGGCCAATTCGATCTTGTTGCCGTCCATGCTGCCCGAACGGTCGATGACCAGTATGAGGCCAAGCGATGGAATCTCCCGCTTGCCTTCCAGCTCCATCGAGACCGGCAGCGCCTTTTCGATCGGGGTTTTAAAATATCCGCCCATCCCGAAGCTGTCCTCGCCGCCCGCCATCATGAACCCGATGCCAAAGCTACGGACAGCCTGCTCGATCAGCTCCATCGGTTTGCCGCCGACGTCGCTGCCGGAAACGTTATTAAAGATGATGCTGTCGTACACGGCATACTTGGCCGCTTCCAGCGGGAGCAGCTCCGGCGGAATCACTTCGGTGCCGATCATGCCGGACTCGAGCGCTGCCGTGATATTGCCCGACGTGCCCGGAGTTCCCTCCACGATCAGCACGTTCGGCGGACCTTCCACCCGGGTAAAATCGAATGCCGCATTATTGGCCGAGGCTTCATCCCCGTCCATGAAGATTTCGGCACGGTAACGGTGGAGCCCCGGGTTCTTGGCCAGGCCCTTCACGGCGTACCGGTTCTCGCCTGGCGTTACATCCACGCGTTCCCGGCCGATCTCTCGGTTATCCTCGTAAATGCGCAGCTCGCCTGAGGTCTTGAATGTGCTGCGAACCATGACCTCCACATAGAACGACTCCGCCTGATACAGCTTGTCCGGAACCTTCAGCTCCTCCACGGCAGCATCCTGGACGGCCTGCCTCGGAGTCGGAAGCACGTCAACGGCTATCCCCCGATCCTTCAGCAGCCTTCCCGCCGCCGCCATGCTGCCCACATTCTCCTCCCCGTCGGAGATCAACACGATTCGGGAATCGCTCCTGCCCTCAAACAGGCTGCCGGCCAGCTGAAGACCGGATTCCAGCCCGGTAAACCGCTGCTCCAGGAGCGCGTTCAAGGAAGCGCCCGCATTCTCCGCAGGGGATAGACGCCGCTCCACGGCGCCTTCAAGACCTGTGGAAACAACGGCGGTGCCATCCTTCTCGCCTTTTGCCGCAAGGGAATCGTTGATCCAGCTCGTGATCCGGGCCGAATCCCCCATGCTGTCGGAACGGTCAGCCAGATACACGACCTGTTTATCCCTGAGAACGGTAAAGCCATGCAAGCCCGAAATCATAAGGATTAATAATAGAATGACGCAGGTTCTAAAGAATAAGGCCAGTTTTTTGCGAAAACCGCTTAATCGGAAATCCGATTTGTAGGCATAGTAGAGAAATAAACCTGCCGGAATCAGCAGCAGCAACAACCATGGTTGGCTAAATTGAACGCCCACGCTGGTACACCCCCCATTCCGCTGCGATCACAGCCAGTGCCAAAGCGGCCAGCCATGGCATTAACGAGCCGGCACGGCTCGTCGTTTCGTTACTCCCGGATGTGCCGGAATCAGCTCCCGCTTCAGACTCACCCGCGTTCGTTGCCGCTTGACTTACCGCCGGGCCCTGATCGTTGCTCCAATCCGCCTCGTACGGGTCTGCATTTACAGCAAGCCAATAATTAAGCTTCTCGCCCGCTTCATTCTGCTGTTCAAAAGCGTACAGCCCCGGATATTCCGGCACGAGCTGTACCGGCGATATCCCTTGCTCATTCCGGAGGACTTCCGCAGCAGGGAGGCGGTCAGCCAGAGCAAGACCGCTCTTGGGGATCCATTTGGCCGCTACCGTATCCGCTGCAATCGGAATATCCGCTTGCGCGCCGGCCATATATCGGCCAAGTCCGCTTCCCTTGCCTGAGGTCATCCACTCCAGCGCATTGCTGACCATGACCGGAAATTCCGGGGATAACGGAAGGTCGCTATCCTGAAGCAGGAAATTGAAGGATAATCGAGGCCGTCCGTTTTCGCTTCCCGCATAGACGATCGGTTGATCCCCCAGCTTGATGACGGGTTCCCCCCAAGCAGGGGCCTGATCCACCAGCGTACCGAAATAGACTCCGGACAAGGTGACATAGGCAGTCACCGGATGCTTGGCCAGCACGGCGCGTCCTCCTTGGTTGCCGACTTTGGCACCTTCTCCGCCAATCGTCCATAACGGAGTCTTGGCGGTCAGATCCGCCCACTTCCCTTGCCGGAACCCTTCCGGCACGTTCCCGTCAATGACAAGCAGATCAAATTCGCCTTCAGGCACGGGCGGCACATCCGCAGCTGCGCTGCCCGCCTCCTTCTCCGCACTGCCGTTATCCTCGGCGGTCTTATCTTTGGATTCGTCCAAAGCTACCCGGGTGACTTCGGCACTGCTCAGCTGAAGCGCCTTCTCCAAGAACAGATTGCCTGAAGTCAGCAGCAGGACGCGCGAAGATCCGTGCCCCAAACCGAACGCAAAGGAATGATTGTCTGCCGTATACCCGTCATCCTGAGATAACTCAAGTCGGTACACTTCAGCAAACGGCAGATCGGAAAAGGATTCGGTTAATCTCTTCCCCGGCTCCAATTCAAGCATCCTGCTGGTCAGCAGCTCTTCATCTCCGTAAAGATTTACTTCGGCCGATACAGATGCCTCGGCATTCGTGCTGAGGACGGCGACCGCCGCATATGATGAATCCGCATTATCTCTAGGTGAAATGCCGAATTGATCAATGGACACGTTATGCGGGAGCTCGCCCTGCACCTTCTCAACGGAAACCGGAACCTGAAACGCTATGGGGGCCGTGTCCGGCTTCCAGTAGCTGTCCGTAAAGATTACGACCTCTGCATCATGTTCTTCCCGCGTCATCGCCGAAGCGAGCGATAAGGTTTCCCTGTAGGACGCCTGTCCGTAATAGGGACGTAAATCATCCACGGCCTTATCGATGGCGGCACGGTCGCTTTCATGGGATACAAGCGTCATGGGACTTGCTCCTACGGACAGCAGGGTAATCTCGCTCCGTCTCCCCCGGTCCTTCACATATTCCTTAATTCGTTGCTGCATCCATTCCAGCCTGGTTGCGGCTCCGCCTTCAGCGGACGGCTGCATCTGCGCGCTCATGCTGCCCGAGGTATCGGCAACGATGACCACATGGGCGCTGCCTCCGCCGGACACCTGCATAAAGGGCTGCATCAGTGCGAAGACCATCAATGCCGCAGCAAGCAGCTGGAGCCACAGCAGAAGCCGGTTCTGCAGCTTCTGCCACGGCCTGTTGGCCTCCAGGTTCCGGAGCACCCGCTCCCACAGCAAGTGGCTGGGAACGGTTGTATCCACATATTTCCGCTTGAACATATACATGAGCACGATGGCCGGCAGCGTTAAACCGAACCATAGACTCAGCCAAGATTGAATCCCCAACGTGTCCCCTCCTTACTCCCATGGACCCTGACTAACGAGACATGCCTGTACTTTCCCCGAGCATCGGATGAAGGCCTATCCATCTCTTCCTATTTTTCGAACCAGTTTTCAGCTTGTTCGTTTCTTGAGATCACAGGCAGGTCCTGGTGAAGCCTGTTAAGCAATCGCTTGTGTATCATCTGTGTTATCCTGTCGACAAACCTCCGAAAGCACAAAAGATCCGGCAAATGCATGGACAGAGCCTCTACAGGAGTCCCGCTCTATCCAGTAACCAGACCAGCTCCCGCAAGCACCCCGAACATCGCGTCCGTAAGCGGCATATCCGCCGGAATGAGCACGTAAGACATGCCCCGTTCCGCGCATACGCGGGACAGCATCGTCCGGTATCGCTCCAGCTCCTCCTTGTAAGCATCCAGCACTTTGCCCGTCAGCGCCACTTCCTTGCCGCTCATCGTTTCGCTGTCCACCAGCCGCAGATCGCCGGATAATTTAGGCTCCAGCTCCTCCCGCGACAATACATGCACCAGCACCACTTCCTGTCCGGTACCTGACAAAAGGGAAAGCGACCTGAACAATTCCTCCTCGCCGCCCTCCAGCCAAAAATCGGAGAACACCCAGGTCATTCCCGGCTGCCGGGGCAGTGCGCCAGGAACCGCAAGCGCTGCGCCCAAGCTGCCCTCGCCACCCGTTTCTGCCCCTTGCAGAAACGAAAACAGGCGATGAGCCGAGCCCTTTCCTCTCATGATCGGAAGACGGGCGTTAATCGAACGGCTGTAACAGGCAACCTGCAGCCTGTCGTAAGACGACAACGCCATGTAGCCGATGCTTGCGGCGAGTTGACGCGCTAGCAGCCATTTAGAGCTGCCCTTCGTTCCCGCCGGATCGGCGGCGCTTGGTTCCGTAGGCGATGACATGACGGCCCCCATCGATGCGGAGCAATCCACGAAAAGGCTCACGGTCAGCTCCTGCTCGTCCATGAATTGACGAACGAAGGCTTTTCCCGTACGGGAATAAACGCCCCAGTCAAACCTGCGGACATCATCCCCGGGCGAATACACGCGGTAATCGGCGAATTCGAGGGACGAGCCGAGCCGGCGGGATCGCCTCTTTCCCTGCAGCGTTCCGGCGACCCGTCGTTTGGCATCCAGGCTCAAGCGCTCCAGACGGGGAAGCCATTCCGGAGGAAGCAGGTGCGCGCCCCCGCTCACGCGGATGCCTCCAGCGTTTGCAGAACCTCCCGAATGACATGGTCCGTGGTAATGCCGAGCGCCTGCCCCTCGAAATTCAGGAACAAGCGGTGGCGCAGCGCTGATAAAGCCACGGCGCGAATATCGCCCGTGGATACATGCATCCGCCCGCTGCACAAGGCCCGGACTTTGCTTACCGAGATGATGGACTGAATGCCGCGCGGTCCGGAACCGAATTGGACGTATTTACGGACAGCCTCCGGTGCGGCCGCCTCCTCCGGATGCGTCATCATCAGCAGACGAACCGCATAATCCAGAATCTCTTCGGCAACCAACACTTCCTTCGCCCCGCGCTGGATTTCCAGCAGCTCGTCCCCGGTCATTTGCCGTTCCACCTGGAATTCGTGTGAGGACGTCGTCCGCTTCACGATTTCCTTCAATTCGTCCGCGCTGGGATACGTTACTTCGATCTTCAGCAGAAAGCGGTCAAGCTGGGCCTCCGGCAATGGATACGTCCCCTCGTTCTCCAAGGGATTTTGCGTGGCCAGAACGAAGAAAGGCTTTGGCAGCTGATGGGTTACGCCCCCCACGGTGACGGTCTTCTCCTGCATCGCCTCGAGCAAGGCGCTCTGGGTTTTGGGCGTGGCGCGGTTAATCTCATCGGCCAGCACGATGCTGCTGAACAGCGGACCCTTTTGAAAGGTCATCCCGGTGTCCCCATGCTGTCCGAACGACAGGATATTGGTGCCCGTTATATCGCTCGGCATCAAATCCGGCGTAAACTGTATGCGGGAAAAGGACAGGTCCAAAGCCTCCGAAACGGTGCGGACGAGCATCGTTTTGCCGAGACCCGGAATCCCTTCCAGGAGGGCATGGCCCCCCGCAAAGATACACCAAAGCATCTGCTCCACAACATCCTGCTGTCCGACAATCACCTTGCCGATATGTTCGCGCAGGCCTGATATTTTCTCCATCCATTCCTGTGGTCTCACTGCAATATCCGACATGGACGAAACCTCCATCTTCTTGGTAAAGTTCAAGTTCTCATTCTAGCCTTGGTGCTCGGCTCTTCGATCCCTACGGGTTCGGATTGATCTGTATGAAATATTCCTCAACCAAACCTTGCATCTGGTCCGGCAGCTGATTGCGGTCTAATGTTTTTCGCGCTTCGGTCTCATAATCGCGGTACACTTCCTCATAAGGCCTCGACATGCCCGGGACCGTCGGCGATACGCCGCCCTTCTGTATATCTCCGCCGCTGCCCTTGATCTCGCCGGAATCGTTCTGCACATTGCCGCTGCCCTTATAATCCCTAGGGATGGTCACGAGCTCACGGCCGCCTGAGCCAAGACCGGCTCCGCTGCCTGTGCCGCTTCCCGATCCGCCGCTGCCGCCCGATCCGGAACCTGCTCCTGAGCCCGAGCCGCTTCCCGATCCGGAGCCGCTGCCTGTGCCGGAGCCTTGACCTTGGCCTGCACCGGAGCCGCCTTCACCTGGGGCTCCCTCCGAGCCCTCTCCTTGTTCGCCCGAGCCTGCACCGGAGCCGGCCTGAGCCAACGCCTCGGCACTGCCGCCGTTACTCCACGCATCGGATACCGACATTCCTGCAGCCGCCATCTGATCGGCCAAGCTCAATCCTTGCGAAGCAAGGGAGGACGCTAGCGAGGACGCGGACTGCGACTGGCTGTCCGACGCGGCTTTGGCTTGCGCTGCTTTCGCCAGCTCCTCGGCCAGCTGCTGGAGCGCTTCTTCCAGCTCCTTCGGCAGCTTGCCCTCCTTCAGCGCATCGGCCGCTTTTTTGAGCTCCTGCTCCAGCTTGCCGTCTTCCATCTGCTTGGCAGCTTCCTCAGCCAGCTTTTTCAAAGCATCGGACAGCTCGTTCTTCTCTTCCTGGGACATCTTCTTCACCTGCTCGGTGAGTTTCTTCATTTCCTGCTTCAGTTCATCGGCCATGCCCTCGGCAAGCTTTTTCCCCACCTGGGACAGCGCCTTCTCCTGCTGCATTTGCTTAGCCAGCTCCGACAGCGCCTTCGCTTTTTCCTCCTGCTGTTTCGCCAGTTTCTCCAGCTCTTTCATGGCTTCTTCCAGCTTCTCCAGCGCTTGCTCAGGATGCTTCTCCTGCTCCAGCGCTTTTTTCAGTTCATCCAGCTTTTCCTGAAGCTTTTTTCGATCGGCAGGATCCAGCGTTTCCTTCTGGAGCTCCTCCGCCAGCTGTTCGGTTTTGGCTGCCTGCTCCTTCATCCAGCTCTGCGCCTCTTTGGCAGCCTCCACCTTCTTATCCATCGGGTTCGGAACGAACACCAGGATGAGTACGGCAGCAAGCGAGGCACCGCAGATCAGAAGCTGTTTTTTTCGGGTAGGGGAAGGCAGACGCTCCGGCAGCCGTTCCGCAAAACGCGCACCGTAACGCTCCGCCTGCTCGCGCTGCCATTTGGCGGCCAACGATTCTTCCTCCTTGAACGACAGCGCCGTCACCATCATATCGCTTCGCTCCGATCCGTCCGGAACATGGTCCATCGCTGAAGCCGCTTCTTCGATCGGCACCCGATGCAGCCATCCCCATAACAAGCCTATGAAGCCCGCCCCCACGGGAACGGCCACGGATGCGACGGGAAGCCAGGCTATAGGCACGAATCTCCCAAGCACCAGAAGCAGCAGCAGCGCGGCCAACCCTGCCATAAGCCCGTATAATGCATACGTGATGACGCGGAACCGCTGCAGCCGCCGTCTTGCGGCTTCGATAAAACGCATGATGTTGTCCATTGCTCTCCCTCCTTACCGTACTCCTTGCATGATGTTACGCTTCGTTCCCCGCCGTTTCCGACTCCTGCGGCAGCTGGGTTTCGTTCTTATCCTTGCGTTTGCGCCTTGCGACAGGACGGATATTCCGTACGGCAACCCACAGGGCAAGAACGATCACCACCGAATACACGATGAAAAATTCCAGCCACAATTCGATCGGCGCTTTGCTGTTCAGGCTTCCTCCGCGCAGCAAGAACGCGTCCTCCGAAAAAGACGGGTTGAACAAACTCATCATCGCCCCGGCCGGGTTCAGGCCCAGCACATAACCGACCCAAGAATAGCTGCCCGGTACGATCGGCTGCCCGCTTTGATACATATTCCGCTGTTCGATTCCCATGAAGAACAGGTACAGCAGGCCTGTAACAAGGAATATGATCAGGCCGGCCCCGTAGGTGACGATAATCGCGACGATGGTTCTTTTGAATAACGTGGAGAACATCACGCCGAGCGAACCGAGCAGCAGCATCACGAATAAATAAAAGGCAAACACGGAAACGAGCTGCTTCGGCGAAATCCCGCCGTACAGGAACACAATGCTGTAGATCGGCAGCGTAGCCAGCACGATCAGCGTCATGAAGCTGAGTGCCGATACCAGCTTGCTCAGCACGATCGTAGCCGAGCTCTGCTGCGTCGTCAGCAGCATGCTCAGCGTTTGCTTCTCCCGCTCGCTGCTGATGACGCCCGCCGTAAGCGCAGGGGCCATGAACGCGATAAGGACAAGCTGGGCAAAACTCAGGACATAGAACATCATCTGGCTCATCTGCGGATCGAATCGCTGAGGCCCCTGCTGCCCCAAATATAAGAAGAGATAAATGAAGCCCATGGCTATGGCGCCTAGCGCCAATACATAAAACAACACCGACAGCATGGAACGCGTAGAACGCATCCGCAGCCGGAATTCCTTGTCGATGACCGGATTGATCAGCTTTCTGCTCCAATTCATTCGCGGGGCCCTCCTTTGGTAATTTCGAGGAATACATCCTCCAGATTGCTCTGCGCTTCCTGAAACGAGACAATCGGAATTTCCCAGGAAACCACCTGCCGAAGCAGGGCGCTTTGCTGCGCGTCATCCCCGCCGTAATGAACATGGACGCCGGTGTTATCCGTTAATACCGACGTGACGAATGGTTCGTCACGCAGTTTCTCGGCCAGCTCCTCTGCACGCTCCAGCGTGCGAATATGAATGACTTTTTTTACGCGAAGACGGCTCTGAATATCGGCTACCTTGCCTTGGGCAACCATCTCTCCGTGCTCGATTACCCCGATCTCATCCACCATCTCGGCCAGCTCAGGCAAAATATGCGATGAAATGATGATGGTCTTGCCCATAAGCTTCAGTTCCTTCAATATTTCGCGCATCTCGATCCGCGCCCGCGGATCCAGCCCCGAGGCCGGCTCATCCAGGATCAATACCTCCGGATCATGCACCAGGCACCGGGCCAGGCATAAACGCTGCTTCATCCCCCGCGAGAGACTGTCAACGTACGTATCCGCCTTGTCGCTCAGATTGACGAGCTCCAGCAGCTGCGGAATGAGCTGCTCCCGCTCGGCGCGCGGGATGCCGTAACTTGCCCCGTAGAAATGCAGATATTCTGTAGACTTCAGCTGATCGTACACGCCGAAGAAATCGGGCATATAACCGATCCGCTTGCGGACCTCTTTGGGATGCTGGGTCACGTCATAGCCGCCGACCTTGGCAACGCCCGAGGTAGGAAGCATCAGGGTAGCCAATATGGACATCGTCGTGGATTTGCCTGCTCCGTTAGGACCGACAAATCCGAATACCGTCCCTTTTTCGATATGAAGACTGATATCTTTCAGCGCATGGAACGCTCCGTATCTTTTGCTCAGATTTCTAATCTCGATCATTGAGTGGCCTCCCCTTTCACAGACAGCTCCGGCATCATAAAGTTGGTCTGATCCTTGGCAGTGATCATGAATCGGATTCGATTCCCCACGATATACTGCTCCGGATTCTGGTTAATGGTATGCACATTGTTCGCGTCTGTAACAGGCTCCCATTCGCTCTTCTTCGAGTTCCAGATCTCCATCGTGACATTGTTGTTGAATTTGGTGCCTTTGATGGACAATTCGGAATACTTTACTTGGCCTTCGGATATGAGCGGGAATTCGGCGATCAGATTGCCTTGTCCCATTTCAACCCCGTGCGGATATACCCCGAACATCGGCGAATTCACCTGCGATATCTCCGGAGACAGGAAGCCGTAAGGAATGTTGATTTCCCCGCTCAGTCCCCAATCCATTTCCACCGGCTGTATCCAGAAATTGAGCTGATCACTGTCCACCTCGGCGCCTTTCAGGGTATAATTCGTCAAATGGTCTTTGCTCCATCCCAGAATGTAAGCATCCTTGTTGACCATTCCCTTCGAGTATCCGTAGTTGGACAAAATGTCGCGCTCCCGCTGTTTCGGATCATTCTGCGAGTATGGGTACAGCATCCCGGACAAGTCACCGCCCGTAAATTTGATGATTTGTTTCGGATCCTGAGGAATGGCTGCCGCCTCGCCCTTCTTGATATCTCCCAGCTTATAGGCACTGCCTCCGACAACCAGCACCACCTCGGTCAAATCGTTAATGGTGTCATTGGTGATCTTGCCGTTTAATCCCCCTTTGGCATCCAGCTTTAAATTCATGCCCAGACGCCCCATCTCCTCCGTACCCTGATGGTCCACCCAAACCTTGGCCAACGACCATTGGGACATGTCCCGAAGCTCCAGCGTCGTGGACTCCTGACCTACCCGGACAAAACTTTTGTTCTCGGCGGTTCCCCCAAACGTGTTCCGGGACTGCCCCGTTTTCAAATACGTATTCTCCCCAAACTCCAAGGCATAGTTCCCGCTTCGAGGCGTGAAGAATGCAGAAGCAGTCGATTTCACCGCATCTCCCTGGCCATTTAGTTCAATCAGATTGATGGTATGCGCGAGCTCGCGCGTCTTGTCCGACGAGCCGACCGCATAGACGGAAGCGCTCGCGATGACGGCAATGATCGGAATCAAGAACCACGCCCATTCCCGCTTGTCCGCCTTCTTCAATATATAGTAGAGCAGCGGTGCGACGACGACCGCATAAATAATGAGCATCCACAGTAGCAGCGTGAAGGAAGGCATCTTCAGCGACGGGAAATACTCCAGAACATAATTCAAATTGTCCATGAGCGAATTGTAATACATGCCATTCTGCGAATTCATCATCGGCAGGTTATTGCGCAGTACCGATGCCCACGCGTCCGGATGGCCTGCCCAAGAGCTTACCGGCTCCATCGCCAGATCGTAAGCGGCATATTGAACGCTGCCCTGGCCATAAGCCTTCGAGGCAAACAAAGGTTGTCCGTCCGCGGCAATCCCGATTTGGGCGCCTTCCACCGCTTTCGCCGTAGAAATGGTAAATGGCCCATCCAGTTTCAGCGGTTTCCCGCCAAGCTTCTCCAGTTCATCCAGCGAGTTCACGGTCGTGGTGCCATTCGCAGCGACCGGCGATATGTCGGCAAACGGCGCCGCCGTTTTGGCATACCCCGCGCCCCCGGCCAGAACCAAGGTGCCGCCGCCATTGACCCAATCCGTAATCGCCTTTTGTTGAGGCTCTGACAGCGTATCGGATGCATAATTGTTCATTACGATGACATCCAGCCCGTTCAGCAGCATCGCATCCGTTGGAACGCTTGCGTCCTTAAGCGGGAACACGTTCACGCTGCTGCCTTTGCCGTTCAGGACGTTCATGAAATTCATCGTGTCCGGATCATCGGATAAAACGGCCATGAGTGCGCCTTGATACGGAGAAGCCTGCACGTAATTTTTGCCGGTGGCAAACGGTACCTGCTTCCCCTTCGTATAAGAACCTTCATAGAAAAGGATTTGGTTATTGTCTTTATTCAGTACGGCTCCCGGAATGCCGATCACGACTTCCTTCGGCGTATCCTTCGGTAGGTCCACCTGCTGAACATAAGAAGTCTGATACCCGAAGCCGTTGTAGTTCTGAACCTGCACGACCACATCGCCGGATATATCCCGGTCGCTCGTTAGGGTGAGTTTGAGCGGGTTCCATTTCTCATGTTTGATTTTGCCTTGGTAGCCCATTTCGGATTGAATGCCAATCTTCGCTCCGTCGGCGTAGACGTTTCCTGCCGGAATCGACAGAGATAACGTTGCCACAATCAGCAGCGCCACCATCGGCAGCAGCATCCACGTTTTCTTTGTATAAAACGACAACTGATGATTCCCCTCTCCGCATATAAATTGCTGTTCAAAGACAAACAATACATAGGTTTTAGAAGATGTATGTAAAGACTCTCTTCACAAGCTCAACTATATTGACGAGTCGAATTTATAAAAAGTTTGACGTTTACTTCCATAAAAAGCTCCACGGAACCATTTTTTCAGCTTTTGGCAAGAAATTAGCGTTATTACTTAAGTCAAATATAAAATAAAATCCCGCTCCAAGAAGAGGAGCGGGATCAAGGGGTAATCCATTGCAGCGTTAAAGTGTCAGGCTGCTCCATTATACTCTCTATGATGAATCGTCGGAATGACCGGGACTAGCTGAATACAACCGTTTTATTGTTATGGACCAGAATCCGATCCTCCACATGCCATTTGACGGCTCTTGCCAGCACCACGCGTTCGATGGTACGTCCGATGCGCTTCAGCTCATTGACGTCGTCCCGGTGGCTTACGCGCTGCACGTCCTGCTCGATAATCGGTCCGCCATCGAGCTCTTCCGTTACGTAGTGGGCGGTTGCCCCGATAATCTTGACGCCGCGGTTATATGCTTGCGCATAAGGCTTGCCTCCGACGAAGGCCGGGAGGAAGGAATGGTGGATGTTGATAATCCGGTTCCGGTAATGATCAATAAAGGTTGGCGAAATAATCTGCATGTAACGCGCAAGGATGATCACGTCGATATCATCGTCGATCACGTCCAGCTGACGCTGCTCCGCTTGAGGCTTCGTATCTGCCGTAACCGGAATATGGTGATACGGGATACCAAAGGATTCCACGTATTCCTTCATATCCAGATGGTTGCTGACCACCAAACCGATATCCGCATCCAGGTCGCCAGCCTGCCATTGCCACAACAGCTCTACAAGGCAGTGATCCTCTTTCGAAACAAAAATCGCCAGGCGTTTCTTGCGGGCGGCATGGTAGATATTCCATTCCATGCGGAATTGATCGGCTACTTCCCGGAAGGATTCCTCCAGTTGGGGAAGCTTCGTGTTCAAGTCCTCCAGATCGAACTCAACCCGCATAAAAAACATGCCGCCGGCCGGGTCCATCGTATATTGGTCAGACTGAACGATATTCGCGCCATGCTGGTACAGGAACTGGGATACTGCTGCCACGATTCCCGGTCCATCCGGACAGGAGATCAGCATGCGGGCACGATTAGGGTACTGACCTGCCGCAGACGGCAGATCCTTCTTGATGTGAATTTCCATGAGACTCGGTGATCCTCCTTTTAAATCTGCAATGAACATGAACGGCACCTCTCAAGAAAAACAATCCGCAGCATGCGGACGTTTTCTTGAGAATGCCTCAGTTTCTTACTAACATGCCATTTCTAATGAAGCTTAGGATGTCAGGGAAGCACCAGACAACCATGCGATCAGGCGCTGATTGATCTGCTCCTCCGACATGTCGGACAGCAGGCCGGCCGCCATGACCATATCGTACAGGCGCTCCATCGGTTCGCGCGGATCGGCCTTTTTGGCTTTGGCATCATTCTTCAGCAGCGTCCAGGTATCCAGTACAAATGAACGGGACTCGATGCCTTCCTTGGCAAAGAAAGCACCCAGCTCTTCCACTTGCTGCGTGAAAGCTGGACCGAAACGGCCCTCCACATCCCCCGCGCAGAAGCGCAATCTCGATCTCGTACATCGGACGCTGGGTTTTTGGATCTTTACCGATCCACGGCGTTTCGAGAATGAACGGTCTGCCCTGGAGCTTCTCGTGATGAACCACTCTCTGAATGGCTTCATACCCGATCCATCCGGTTCCAATCGGCGTATGACGGTCTTTGCCTGCTCCGCGCGGGTTCTTGCTATCGTTCACGTGGACGACCGTTAAACGGTCGAGTCCGATCAGCTTGTCGAACTGCTCCAGCACGCCGTCCAGATCATTCACGATGTCATATCCCGCGTCATGAATATGGCAGGTGTCCAGGCAAATGGCCAAACGGTCGTTGTACTTCACCTTATCAATAATGGAAGCAATTTCTTCAAAGCTGCGTCCCATTTCGGTGCCTTTGCCGGCCATCGTCTCAAGCGCAATCTTCACTTCGGTCTCATCCGTACCGCCGAGCACTTCATTAAGACCTTCCGCAATTCGGTCGATGCCGTATTCCGCATCCTTGTCGGTATATGCGCCGGGATGGAGAACAATGTTCTTCACGCCGACCGCATGCGTGCGGCGAATCTCCTCCTGCAGAAAGCTCACCGCCAGCTCAAACGTATTGGGCTTGTACGATCCGAGGTTGATAATGTACGGCGCGTGGACCACGATTTCTTCAATCCCGCTTTCCTGCATGGCGGCTTTGCCTTCTTCGATAAACATGGAGTCGATCGGCTTGCGGCGCGTATTTTGCGGTGCGCCGGTATATATCATGAACGAGCTTGAGCCGTAAGACGTGGCTTCAGCCGTCGCTGTCAGCAATCCCTTGTCCGAAAACGACACGTGGGAACCAATTTTCAACATGCTGCATCCCCCTTTTTTAACACACAATTACACCTATTTTAGCTTGTATATCGAAATAAATCTAGAAATGCGTTATAATTCTCATGAAAGTGTCATGTGACAATAATCATTGAGGTGATATACAGATGAAGAGCACAGGGGCCGTCATGGGCTATTTGTCGTCCAGTGCGCCGCCGTCATGGTTCATGAACTCCATTGCCTTCTGGGGATGGGTCATGCTCGGGCTGATGGGCATCGGCGGATTTTTCATGTTCCGCAAGTTTCTGAAAGTGCTTCCCAAGGCCGACGGCAAATCGAAGCTCGATTGGCAAAATTACTGGGTAGAGCGAAGCCGCCCGCTGTGGACGGATGAATCCAAAGCATTTCTGGACGAGCTGGTGCAGCCTGTTCCGGGACCGTTCCGGGATATCGCCAAACACTCCATTGCAGCCGAAATCGGCAAAATCGCCGTCGAATCCGGCGCAACCGAAGTCACCCGGGATCACTGCATCAAAGGTTACATCGTGGCTACGCCGAAGCGGGATTACAAATTCCTGATGAACTTCCTCCAGAAGAAGGAAATCGACTATAAGCCTTATCAGCATTTGATCAATAAGTAGAAGTCTGTTGAGTTTAATGGATCGGCCAGACTTACAAAAAAAGAGAAACAAAGCCCAGCCCGTGGTGCATGGCGGTTGAATTCCGCACATGCCCCACGGGCTGGTTTGTTCCACATCAGGATATAATCCGAACCGCAGGTATCATGCCATTCTTGACTAATTTGAAGACGGAAAGAGGAAAGATGCGGCGTTCCGCCTGCCCCATCCTTATCCCTCCAAACAGAGCCGAATTAGATCGTCCACATGAGCGGTAGCCAAGCATTCCACCGTGTCGGCGGCCCCGTAATAGATTTTCACTTCTCCATCCTCCTCCAGCACCATGCCGCCGGGGAAAATGACATCATTGCGGAAGCCCCCATCCGTCTCGTACAGTGCCTCAGGCGCAAGCAGGGGCGATGCGCTCATGCCAAGGATCTTCTTCGGATTGTCAAGATCGAGCAGCATAATGCCGGCAGTATACCGCTTCTTCCAGGTCGGCTCCCAGCCGTTCTTCCCTCTAGCGGAATCAATATCCACCGCATGGAACGTAGTGAGCCAGCCCTTATCCGTCTTCACGGGCGGTGCGGCCGGACCGATCTTGTCATTTGCGAACGGCACCTGCTCCACCGCCAGCAGGAGCTCGGAACGGCCCCAATAGATCAGATCCGGCGACTCCGAGATCCAGGTGTCGAACCGGTCCACTCCGCCGCGGCTATACACCGTGAACGGCCGTTCCAGCCTAACGTAGTTGCCGTTGATCCGTTCCGGGAATAGCACCATATTTCGCAAGTCTGGCGTTGACATGCTCAATACTTCAAAGGATTCAAAATCGTCCGTTACTGCGATACCTCCCCGGATGCCATGCCGCGTATCTACGGCAAAGCACATGTAGCAGCGGCCGTCAATGACCGTCAGACGCGGATCATAGGCGCGCACGATCTCTTCGTCGTGCAGCTTGAAGATCGGCTTCGGCCCCGCCGTCCAGTGAATGCCGTCGTCGCTGAGGGCGATGCCGAGATCCGTCGTATGGCTCGGCTCGATCGTCTGCTTCTCCAGCGAACCGTAGTCGTTGCGGAATACCATACAATAACGGCCGCCGAACTTGGCGACGCCCGCGTTGAAGACGAGCGCGGTAGGATACGGCACGCGAGCCGCGTCCAGTACGGGATTTGCCGGATGACGGCGAATGATCGGGCTGGACGCCAGCGCTCCGATGATAGGTATATTTGTGGTTTTCAACAATTAGCATCCTCCTAAAAGTTTTGTGAGCGTTGCTTCAGGCATCAGCTTCGAGCAAAACTCGCCTCCGAATCATGGGCTTAGTAGTCTTGGTGCGTCATAGTCATCATGCGAGGGCGCAGTCATTACAATTTTCCTCTAAACAAGGCGTCCGTATCCTGCGAACGGATCGTCAATCGTGATGCGCCCTGCCTGACAATCGCCTATGCCGCTGTAGAGATCGACCTTGCCGTCCGGGCGCATCACAATGCCCGAAGAGAAGACGCAGTCGACCAATTGCGGCGCCTTGGCGGGTCCCGGCGGATAGCAGGAGCGGCTTCCGATCAGATGAAGGTTAGAGGATTTTCGGGTTGTCGGATCGAAGACGAAGGCCATGTTCAGATATACCTTCACTTCCCCTCCGTGCTCATCCTGATCCGGGTAGCAAATATGGCCTATGATGCCAATTTTGCCGCTGTCCAGCAGATAGGCCTGGTTCACGCCCCCCCACTCGCCTTCCCCGAAGATGCCGTGAATGTACGGCGCGTTCCCGATAACCTCCGCAGTCAACTCTTCCAGCCGGTCAATGATCGTAAAGCCGATCATGGATTCGCTCCCAAATTTGCCCCTCATCTCGGCGCTGCGCGGACGCGAGAAGACGCCGATCCTGCCGTCCGACAACGAAACAAGGCGAATATCCTTCATTTTGTCGGGGCCGGTAGTGAAGTAGTACAAATCATGAAGATCGGTGCCCCGGAAGAAATAGCCGAAAAACGTGCTGTATTTTCCGCTCTGATATTGCACATGAGTTCCGCCCATGACAAGCTCGTCACCGATTTCGCTGATGTAAGGGTCCTCCAGCGTATAGATCATGCTGTCTTTCACCAACGTCCATTCGTCCTGTCCCGTTTCCTCGAACAGGCGAACCCAAGAGCGGGCCCATTCCTCGCGACGTTCTACCCGCCCGAACAAATAGCGCTTCCCATCCCGTTTGAATGGAATCGAAATATTGTAGACATCAAAACCATCCACGCCATGAAATTTCAAGGTTGCACTTTCATAGATCGTTTTTGTCGCTTCAAATTCAATTCGTTGCTTCTTCAAAGTCAAAATTCCTCCACACCTTCCTTTAGTTTTTCAACTCGTTTATTTGAGTGAAGCTTGATACTCCTGGAATTGCTTCTGGTATTCAGCAACCACTTTATCCAGACCGGCTTTCCTCATTTTTTCTAGTGCAGCCGGGAAGGCCTTATCGTATTCTTGAACCCCCATATAAATCGGAGTGATGCTTGCCGAAGCTTCCGACAAAATATTGGTGTATTCGGCCCTTACATTCGTCGGGTCAAAAATAAAGTTCGCCGCGATACTGTTGATTGCATTCGGATTTGGCTCAAACAAGACTTTGTTGTTATCTGGAATGCTGTTCTCCAAGTCAAATCGCATGAAGTTTACGTTGCCGTTTTGCGAATCAGAACCTCTAAACCCCGGATTATTATTGTTATTCGGATCTTTGATCGGCTTAAAGCCCGTCTCACCGTCCTTAGTGTAGTGCTTGCCTTCAATGCCATATTGTACAAGATCATAATTTTCTTGACTTGCCAGCATCCAATCCATGAATTTGACGGCCGCTTCCGGATTTTTGCTATTTACCGGTACTGCATTTCCGTTCTTGAAGGTGAGCGGACGCATATATTCTTTCTCCGGGTTAAACCATACAACGCCGATATCGTTTACAGTGGCTTCTGGATTGTACTTCTTCAGCCCGTTCAAGCTTCCGCCAGTTCCCAAACGGACGAACCATTCACCGCTGTCGAGTTGTGCATCTACCTGCTCTTGCTTCATGACCAGGATATCGGGATTGGTAATACCCTTTGTGTACAGCTCGCGCATGAAAGACGCATCTTTCTTGAACTCTTCGGTCTCAATCCAAGACTTAACCTCACCGCTTTGATTCACATAGAAGAACTTATCCTTCACGGTAAACGGGAACGTGTCATAAGTCCGGTGCAGGATGGACGTATGCAGGTAGATCGGGTCAAAGTCAGCGCGAGTGCCAAGATAGGGCTTATTGCTTCCCCTCCAGTTCTTCATGACAATCTCCCAAGCGCTAATCAATTCAGCTGGAGTCGTCGGCTCTTTGAGATTATTCTCAGCGAGAATGTCACGACGAATATTGAATTGACCTTCACTCGCCATTTCAACCCAATAAGAGGGAACGGCATAATACTTGCCATCGATTTTAGCTCCCTCGAAGATATCATCAGGAATATATTTCTTCAGATTTTCTCCATGCTTTTCGATTGCATCCGTGATATCCGCCAGTGCACCGCGGTTATAGTAGCTCGAGAACGGCGTGCGGTCCTGCATGACGTGGAACAGGTCGAAATCTTCCCCAGTGGACAGCATTAAGTTCAGCTTCTGATCCCACGCATCCCACGGTATATATATTTTTTCCACCTCAACGCCGACACCGTCCGCAGCCAGCTTCTCATTGACCTTTTGGAACACTTCCTTGTAGTCTTTCGGCTCTGTGCCTGGAACTAAATATTTGATTTTGACCGTATTGGCAGGCTTGTCATCATTCTCTGAATTGGAGACTGAAGAATTGTCTCCCTTACCGCATCCAATTAAAGTCGAAAGCACAAGAACCACAGCCAATAGAAACACACCATACTTTTTCATATTAAATATTGACCTCCTTCTATAAAGTGCTTAATTTATGTTAACCCCGAAGGGGAGTATATCAGCCTTTGACAGAACCAATAACTAGGCCTTTGACGAAGTACTTTTGCAAATACGGATAGAGTAAGACGATCGGCCCGATCGTCACGATCGCTGTTGCCATCTTGACCGATTCTGAAGGAAGCGTGATGTCGCTTGTTCCGGCCAGCATCGTCATCTCGTTCAGCATGCTGATCTCCGATTGCATTTGCAGTAGCATAAATTGCAGCGGGTACAAATCCTTGCTGTCAATCAACATGATTGCATTCCACCAATTGTTCCAGTAATCAAGTCCGTAGAATAGCGCAATCGTCGCCAATACCGGTTTGCATAAAGGAAGATAGATCCGGAAGGCAATCGTAATATCGCTGGCCCCGTCTATGTTTGCCGACTCTCGCAGCGAGTCGGGAATCCCGCTCATGAAATTTCGCACAAGGAAGAGGTTGAACGGGCTGAATAGCAGCGACGGAATGATCAAAGCCAGGATGTTGTTGGTCAATCCGAGCGAACGATTCATCAGATACCAGGGCACAATCCCCGCGGAAAAAATCATGGTAATAAAGAAATAGAGCGCCAGTAGATTGCGGTTTTTCACATTTTTGTTCGCCAACGTGTAGCCGGCCATAGAAGTAATCAGAATAGCCAGCACCGTGCCGACAATCGTGACAAAGATGGAAATACCGTAGCTCTGCATGACTTGGGAACCGCCCGTAAAGATTAACTTATAGGCATACAGAGAGAACTCCTCCGGGAAAAGGCTGTAGCCGTTCTTTAATATGGCATCCTCATCCGTGACCGAGATCATCAGAACCAGAAGCATCGGAAGCAAACAAAGCGCCGAATAAACCGTAATGAGAGCATACATGATCGTTTTGCTGAGTGAAAACGCCTTCATTTCTATTCCTCCTAAAGCCTTCCTTCGGGAAGCTATTGCCGAAACCGGATTTTAATACAACGCCCCATCTTTAAAAAATTTGCGGGTAATGGCATTTGTGCCGAAGACAAGGATAAACCCGATGACGGACTGGAACAGTCCGACAGCCATTGCTTCGGAAGGGTCGCCAATCTGACGCAAAGAGCGGAATACATATGTATCGATGATATCCGTGGTCGAATACAAGGTGCCATTGTCACCGATCAAGGCGTAGATCATCCCGAAATCGCCGTACATGATTTTGCCGACCGAGAGCAGCATCAATATAACCACTGTAGGCATCATCAACGGAATCGTAATGCGCATGCACATCTGCCACCGGTTAGCCCCATCAATCTCGGCAGCTTCATACAACGTCTCATCGATCCCGGTGATGGTAGCCAGATAAATGATGGCGCTCATCCCTGCTCCTTTCCACACATGCATGACGGTAAGAACAGCCGGCCATACCTTCGGCTCGGTGTACCAGTTGACCGAGACGAGGCCAAGCTGGTTCAGCAATTTGTTCACGATCCCCATATCCATAGAAAAAAACGCATACAGCACATAGCTGATGACGATCCAGGAAATGAAGTTCGGAAACAACATCATGGATTGGCTGATTTTGACGAACAGCTTCTTGCGCAGCTCGTTCAGGATCAGTGAGATGGCCAGTGCCGTCAGCGTTCCAAAGACAATAAAGAGCAAATTTAGAAAGATTGTGTTAAAGGTGACCGTAAACGCCTTGCTCGACCCGAAAAAGAACTCGAAGTTCTTTAATCCTACCCACTCGCTATGAAATATGCCCTTTGTATAATTGAATCGTTGGAAAGCAATCAGTATATACGGATACGTCATATACCCGAAAATAAACGTGTAAACCATCGCCGGAAGGACCAGCAAGTAAGATGTTCCATTCCTACGGATATCAGAAAACATGCCGAATGCCGGTCGCTGTCTCTTTTCCAATTTCTTATCCTCCTTCTTTGCAGTGTACATTTTTGGGCTGCGTTGACGCTTGCTCTAACTCTATAGCAGCGGGTCAGCGTTTCCAATTTCAAATACCGGACATCGCTTTCACGATTCGATTAAGGGCTTTCAAATTTCGAATTGATTTTCATTGCACAAGAATGGAAATTATTGATATAAAGCACAAGCCTTTCAAATTATCGAAACGGCTTTCATTTTTGCGAGAAGGAGTACCTTTTTAGCCAGATATGTCCTATAGTGAAGAGGTTATATTAACGGCATTGGGAGGAATTCTTCATGCGGAACACCATGAATCGGCTTGTTCGATACAAGGCGTTTCAAAAACTTACAATTTCATATTTCCTGCTCGTTCTACTAACCGTCAGCCTGCTGTCCGGCGTCCTCTTCCTTCTCTTCTCCAAAAGCGCCGTCAAGGAGATCGACCGCAATTCCAAAGCCATGTTATCCCAAATCACTTACGCCTCGGAGGTCGTCTATAACCAAGTCATGACAATCGGCAATGCGCTGCTCATCCAGCCGGAGATCACCTCATTCCTGAATGACAAGTTGGAGGACAAGACGAACAATTATCGGATATTCCAACAAATGAACCAGATTATAAGTGTGTATCCTTATATTTACAGTGCCGGGATCTACCGGCCTTCTACGGGAACAGCCGTCGATACTGCCGGGCTTCCATTCGACTCCTCGCTCATCACCCTTGGCGCGGAGCGGTACATGGAATTCTATCCACGTAGCTTGACCGTTGCCGACCGCAACAACGATGCGCCGCTTCAGCTCCTGACCTTTCTGCTGTACCCGGATTTTTCATTTAAGACCTCCGACAACCCGCTTATCTATATCAATGTGGAAGAAAAGTCGATTCTGACGACGATCCGCAAAATCAGCAAAACGGATTCCGCCAACAACGTTTTTGTCATCAACAAAGAGGGCAAAGTGCTCTCCCATACCGATTCAAGTTTATTTCTGAAAGATTGGTCCGAGGAACAGTATGTGCAGCAAATTCTAAATCAGGACAAGGAAGAGAACAGCTTCACAACAAATATTCTAAATAAAAAGCATCTGGTCACTTATGTGAAGTCGGAAAAAATGGACTGGTATTTTGTAAGCGTTTCCCCCTACTCCGGACTCATCTCCAACATTGACCGTCTCCGCAACGTTACGCTGCTTGTGACAGCCGGAATTGTACTGACAGGTCTGCTGATCTCTATTTTTCTGACCAAGAGCATTTATAGACCGTTATCGACGCTGTTTGAAAGGATCATGCCGGACACGGATTCTCCAGTCTCCGATTCGCCGTTCATAGATGAATATAAGATGATGACCGAGGTTTTCCATTCGTTGGAGGAACGTGAAAAATCGATGCAATTCGTGATCAACCGCTCTTCCCGAACGATTCGTGAGCATTACTTACTTTCGTTACTCTGGGGTCATCCGCTGGAACATTCTGTTCCGAGCGAATTAATTCGGGATATCGACAAGAAAGTATCGGGGCCTTATTTTTGCGTGCTTGTATTCAAAATCAATGCGCTGGAACCGACAAGAGGGAGGATGGAGACGGAACAGCAGCCGCTGCTGCTCTTCGCTCTAGGCAATATCGCAAAAGAGATGCTGGAGCCTATCGGAGCATGTGATTACCTGTTTATGGGGGGAAATGAAGCCGTCGCAATCCTTCAGTGTACGAACAACCAACAGCCTGAGGAGCTCGAGGCTGCCTTGGGCAATATTCAGAGTTTTCTGAACCGTTACTTCAAGGTGACGGTATCCATTGGCATAGGGGATATAAGTTACGGCAGGAAAAATATTTCTTTCTCCTATACTTCGGCGCAGCAGTATGTTAAATACCGGCTAATCTACGGGAAGGAATCGATCCTGGATGCCGTAACAACACGGCCCCATATGATGACGGCCTTAAGTTATCCCAGCGCCTTCGAGAAGAAGCTAATCGATGCTGTGCAGTCCGGGAAGCCGGAAGCAATCCGGGATGCAATCGGACAATTCGTGGAACAGATCTCTAACGGTTCAATCAATCAGGTCATTACATACAGCACCCAGCTCATGCTATCCTTACTTAAACACTTTGACTATTTGCAACATGTGCCAGATTCCAATTTCAACGAGTATCTGGATGCGGTGACCGAAATTGAATCCGCCGAACATCTGACGGAAATCAAGGAAACTTTCAATCGCTATTGTTTTAATATCTGCACATTAATCGAAGAGAAGAATCTCTGGATGAATGCCCAGAAGCACAATGTTATCATTGAAAAAGTGCAGAATTACATCCAGGAACATTATGCCGAGCCAAACTTATCTCTGGAGCTGGTGTCTAACATTGCCGGCCTGTCGCCAAGCTATTTGGGTAAGCTCTTCAAAAAAGCAACCCGTCAATCGTTCAGTGAATACCTGAATCACACCAGGCTGGAGAAAGCTAGGGATTTGCTTGCTTCCACCCATGAGACTGCAGCCAAAATCAGTGAATCGGTCGGAATGTACAATATCACTTACTTCTCCACTCTATTCAAGAAAAAATACGGCCTAACTCCTTCCGTCTTCCGCGAGCAGGAGGCGATAAGAGGCAATGAAAGGGCTGGAGAATAAACAAATTAGAGCTTTCGGTTTGCGAGAAAAACTGGTGTTGTGGCTAAATTTCCAGCTCCAGCTATGACAGTGACCTCAATGAGTCGAGTGCTGTTCTCAAGGTACAATACAAAAAGAATTCATTTTTACCTATAGATGATTCTACACAAAAAAGCATCGACTACCCGCCATACCAGCATCGCTGGACGAGTTACTCTTGTTGAAGCTTATAAAGTCCCTTCCGGGATTGTCCGTCTGGGCTTCTAACAGGGGCTATTTACCTTAGCCAATTAAATTAAATAGATACACCATTATCCCTACAAGCAAAGGTCCTATCACTAAAAACCCGAATATCAGGGCAATAACTTTCAGAGTTCCTGATATTCCTTTTGACGAGTTCAAGGTGTCTAGTTTATTATTGATTTCTTTTAGCTCTCTCAATATTTCTCTATTTAGATCTTCAGACACATCAAAGTCCTCCTTATACACATGAATCAAAAAACACAAGATGTTTTTCATTTAATCGTTAACATATACAAAGCTAGTCATGTATAGTTAATCGGTACATTTTACCATAATCATCATACCAGATGTTTTTTATGGATCTAGTAAAAATAAAAAACCAAAGGCCCCTCTAAAAATTAGGGTACACCTTTGGTTTTCTGCAATAATCCGAATTCCCTCTAAACTTCATAGAATAATGGCTTCGCAAATCTTACTTCTACTATAATAATCCCGTATTAATATAACCCCCTGCGAAGGGTAAACGTCCATCCGGCAATAATAAAGGCATCCCCTTCCATCAAAGGGTATTCTTTATAAGGCACCATGGATTCTCCCTTCAACATCGTACCGTTTCTGGAACCTAGATCCTTCAGGACGTATCCACCGCTTTCGCGAGAGAGCTCGACATGTGCCCGTGAAGTCCCCACACCTTCAGCTACGAATTGGGCGACGTCGGGAGAGCGGCCGATGATGAAATGGGGCTGATGCAGTTCAATTCGCTGCGGGACGGCTGCATTCGGTTCGGTAAGCTCAAGATAGTCCCTGGCCGAATGTTGCCCGGGCGGACGAACGGCGGTCTCTGGACTTAACAGCACGGTAGCTCCCCCACCACCAGAGGACGAAAGCACCTCCGTCCGTTGGGACAACTGGGCATAATAATCCCCTTCTTCCCCATAAGAATCTCCTGCCCCGGCGTTAGGCGAACGCGAAAAAGCCTGGTCCCGCAAAGACTGTACGGAAGATCCCGCTGAAGGCTGATCCCGCTCAAGGTTAAATGGAGATTTAGGAACCTGCCATCTCCAATGCTCTTTCCTCTCACCAAGCTCTGCTTCTGCCGCTTTCCCTGAATCCGCTGCCTGTTTTCCCGTAAGAAGACCTGATAAGGGATCTGCCTCAAAACGCGGGACGGACTTCCACTTGGCATGCTCCTGCGGACTCAGCTCTGTGGATTCAAACACGGGCAATGAACCGGACCAATCCTCCGCTCTCCGTGAGAGCAGCCGGAGTTTGCCCGTGTAGCCGAGCCAAGCGATCACGGCAAGCAGAATTGTAATCCCTACCGATAGCCCCAGCATCAGCGGACCCGGTTGATTCATGTACAACATTCTCCAAGCTCCCGCTGCGGCGAGCAAACATCCTAGCAAAATATAGGTCCGAACCGGCGAAGATTTGCCATGCTCCGCTTCATCAAGACTTGAATCATCTGTGCCAGATGACCACGCGGGAAGACCTGATGGGATTCGACCGGCGTGAGAATTATCTTCTTCGTTTCGGCCGCTTTTTCCAAACATCTCGTTGGTACGTTCCGTCAGGCTTCGAATTAAACTCTGTTTATCCGTGTTGCCGTCATTCTCCGTCTGCGATGCCGCACTCCGGCTGTGAGCCGGCTCTGCAAATGAGAAGGCAGGCCTGAAGACGCTGCTGTTTGAGGGATTATCGGTATAAGGCAATCCTTCATTCACACGTGCAGGCACTGCCATCTTCGCTTGCGTTCCTGCTTGATCGCTTTCACCATCTTCTCCTGCAAGCAGTTCAATGACAAGCCGCTTAAGTCCCGGCAAACTGAAGCTCTGTTCACTGCAGAAGGACATCAATGCTTGTATCCCTCCTCCTTTCAGCTCCGAGACCGATAAGAGCAGCCTTGTCATAAGCTCCTTAAGCGTTACAGGGAGACGGTTACTGCTTTTCTCATTAACGGCAAGGGGAACGTAAGTTAAATATAATGTGCCAAGATGCAGGGAGCCTTCAACAAACAGAAAATCCTCATGAAGTATGTAATTCTCGGGTTGAAGCATATACAGCCTGCTGTCCTCCAATGCGGTAGCGATCTGCAGCAGCAACCCGTAGTACTCGGTCAACGTCATGCGCTCGCTCTTCAATGCCTGTGACAGCATCTTTTTGCCGGTGATATCATATTCCAAGGTTACTTTGTAATCGACTTCTTTCATATGCAGCTTCAAAAAGTGCGGGATTCTCGAAGAACGGATCATGCCCAGCTGCACATGATTCAGTTCTGCTGACTGGATCCCTTCATCCCGGTCCAGCACCATGATCGTTCCGCCGTTCTGCATAAAATCCGCCTTTAATCCGAACATAAGCGCCGCCTCCTACATGTGCAGTACTAGATACGTGCTGATCATGCCAGGAAGGACAGCCATCATAAAGGGAAATCGCAAGTGCTCCTCCTGGCTGTTGCGCCATGGCAACCAGCTCTTCATGACAAAAACTCCGGCGATACTGCCGACGACATGGCGTATTCGCTTCATCGTCTCCCGCCGCCAGAGCAGAATGAGCAAACCGATGGCACCGGCAAAAAGGACAGAATACATAATGCCCTGCAAGGTAAACCACAAGCCGGTCCAGGCGCCGATCCCACCGAACAGCTTAACGTCGCCTGCTCCTACAGCCCCTATAAAATACATGATCAATAAGATGAGAAACCCTGCTCCAAGACCCTTCAAAGAAAAGAGCAGGCCTTCCCACCCGTCTAGAGCGCCATGATAAACCGGACCGGACAGCATTGCCGATACGGTTAGAGCATTCGGTATCTTCATGGAACGAAGGTCTGTAATAAAGGCCGCAATCAGATAAACGGCACAAATACCAAAGGCAACGGCCACACGCATCACTCCCCCTGCGCGACTATTCAAAGAAATAGCCTGAATAGAACTTTAACTATGGATGCACAACGAATTGCTTCTATTGGAAAGACTTTTCTTGGATATTTCTTTAGAGCGCTTCATTAGATTGCCTTTAGATTGCAAATTCTGTGCGCCTCTATAATGCGATTCTTCTTTGGAACCCTTTATTTCATAATTTGTACTTTCGAACCTCTCATCAACCCGACCGCGCGACCACCGTAAACGGCACCTCGATCCGCTGCCCGTCGGCCGTCTCAACCACAAACAGCCAAGTCCCCGGCGTTGTATTAAATCCCACGTTCCATTCCCAATCGATATAGCCGTTACTATCCGCGGTCTTCCAACCCAAATATTTAGCCGTGCTCTGGCCGCTCTTATAATAGACTGATAATTGAGCGCTGGCCCCTGGTTCTACTTTCACCTTCACCTTAGCCTGCTTGCTTGCGACGGCCGGATTCGGCTTCTCCATCAGCTCAATGGTTCCGTTCTCTGAGCCGTCCCCGTTCCCTGAATCGCCCCCGCCTTCTCCGGTGTCTCCAATCCACAGCCTCTCCTGAGCCTTCGCTTGCAGCACGATGCGTTTGTTCAAGAAAGGAACTCGGATTGGAAGGGCATAATTCACCTCAATGCCAAAATAAGGACTCGTGCCGCTCTTCAAATTGGGTATGTGAACATTGGACACATGGATTCGGTCATAATCCAGAAGGCGGTCAGGCATGAACGGCTTCATCATCGGCTTGACCACGGGATCAAGTACGGCTTCCACGGCTTGGTTCTTAAGCTGTTGCAGAGGCTCCTCACCCGAAGCGACGGCTTCCGTGATCCACTCCTTAGCAGGAGAAGGAAGCGAGTCGCTATATTTCGAAACCCAATCGGACAGCGACAATTTGGGTATTTCCCAATGGGACGTGCTGGGCGTGCCTACGCCTGTTCCGTTACCGCCTGCATTCGCCTGCACGGCTAGAGAAACAGGATACATATGGGCCGCTACGGTTTTGACGGTATCGGAAACGGTGCTTTGGAGCGCCGTCGATATCAACGTCATCTGCACGATATATATAAGAAAAATGACAAAAAACATAAACATCGGCAGCACAAGCGCAGCTTCCACGACCATGCTTCCTTGCTCCGCCGACGCCTTACTCTTACGCAAAGGCTTTCGTAATACCGATAAACATTTCATTCAAGTAACCCCTAATCCTAATAGGAAAAATCCGCCTTGCGCTTGACCAAGTACCGACTTCCTTGAACTTCATCCCCATCGCTTCCGAATACAACGCCGATCGACTTCGTCACTCCCGGAAGAAACCATAAACGCATGGCCGTCCTAACTTCCCCTGTAGCATAAGTAAATCGCTCCGCAGGATTGATGCCGGTGTTTAATCGTATCAGCGCCAGCATGCGTGATAACTTCTTCTCGTTATTGCTGTGAATAAACAAAAATATTCGTAAATGATCCCTGTAGGTAAGCTCAACGGGTACATACTTGGAAAGCTGAACGCTTCCCTTCTGACACAGCTGGATCATATCCTCGATAGCCTTCTCAATCCCATACAGGATGGCTGCCGCCAAAACCGCCAACGGATTTCCTAATTTGCTGTTGACGACGAATCCTTCCATCGTCCGAATCGCGAGCCTGGAAGCGAAGATTTCTGCATAAGCCGCCGATATATTCCCGGCGGGATTGTGAAATCCGTACAGAATGTATTCCACTTCCTGGTTCCCAATAGCAAACTCCTGCAGCATCTCCTCTCCCGTGCTGGAGCCGTCAACGATTCCGGATAAGTTCCCGACATCGAAATGCTGATAATAATGAACGGCGTACTCATTCTGAAACAGTTCATCCCTAACACCGCCAAGCACGTTCCCCATAAATCCAAACATACCGTCCATATTATCCATTGCTTGTTTGCCGGCATCATACGGATCGTCGTCCAGCGGCTTTCCCTTACTCATGCTGTCTCCTTCCGCATTGAATTGAAGGCTTTCGTCATAGTACTGCTGGAGTTCACGAAACTCATCCATAATGGCTTGATGCTGCCCATTCAGCCCGTTGATCGCCTCGATGGCTTTGGATGCCTGCTTCAGCTTCTGATTGGCCAGCTTCTCCATCGCCTTCCGTTCCTTATCCGATGTGCGAAACTGCTCCAATGCCGCCTGCTGCCGATCCATGATATTTCCGTTGCCTGATACCCCATAATTAGAAATATAATTCTGCAATTCGCGGCTAGCTCCGAGTACGGCTCCTTTCATCCCCTCTCCGCCCAATGAAGACTGTAGCGCGGCCACAGCTCGGACAACCTGTTGATATCGACGCTCCTGGTTGTCAATTTCTTGCCGAAAGCCGTTTAAGAAGTCATCGCTATGAATTAATTTGTCCGCTTGCTTCCGAATGGATTGGATCATCTCCGCTTCCGATCCGGAGGAAGCAGCAGACCCCGGCGTTACGTCATTCGTCACTTGGTCATACCCCACATTAGATGAACGGTTCTCGGATTCCTTGATGACCTGCTTCATCTCCTCGTTCAAATTCCTGGCTTCCTCCCATAATTGCTGCGCATCCGCTAGGAGCTTGTCATTCTCTCGCTGAAACCGCCCGTCCTCTCTCGATATCTTCGAGCCGATGGAAGACATTCCGCTCCTGTAAGCCACGAGCAAAAGCGTATACTGTTTCTCCTTGGGAGGCCTGTCCGCGTCCTCCTGTTGTTTATCTTTATAATCCTCATACTGCGATGCCCCGTCGGCAGCCGTTTGGATGCTGCCCCCAAGCGAAGTATCATTGATCGGTTGTCCAGGCGGATCCATAACCAGTCTCGATAGCTGGATCGCATGCTCACCTGCCTTGCGCTGCTTTGCCAGCATCTCATCCAGCGCCGCTTCCCGCTTGTCATACAGCTTGCGCAGCTTCTTAAGCACATCGACCGTATTGGAAGCTTCCTTCATGGACTGCGATAAAGGTTTGAACTTACCCACTAATTCCAAAGTGAAATCGATGGGCGCTTTATACTTCATGTCCTCGATGATCTGCCGGTTGAAGATGTCATAAGTTCCCAATGGACGCTGCAATTCAAGCCCCGAGCTATCGAGTTCCATCGCCATTAACCGGAACGCGTCGCTGCGGTCTCCCGGTTTCAAGCTGTCATTCAGCACGTTGCCCATAATGAGATCCCCACTGGTGCCCCCATGGGCATACAGTCCGTATTCCTTCTGCAGCTGCGGATCGTAGGATGACATCACGGAGCGTACGGCTGCTCTTGTCAGCCTCTCGCTTTGCGCCTTCATGGCCGCGATACGCGAGAAATCAATGAATATGGCTACAAACATAAATACGGCTGCCAGGGCGATAATCAAAAAAACAGATACAGATCCATCGGACGATCGGCCCACCTCTCTCCTTCTCCGACTAGACCTCGCTTTCCCATGCTTCGTCATGACTATCGCGAACCTCCGAACTTTTGTAGAACTTCACCTGCGGCTGCCTTATCCGTTCCGTTTCTCCCGCCTTGAAACTTCGATCCGTAATATCGCATCAAATCCACCGTGCGGATAAATTCAACGGGATCAACCACAATCGATTGTGAGTTGACCTTGATCCGGCCGCCATCGTCCATCATTCGGCTGATTGGCGTCAGAGAGACCTGCTCGTTTAACGACGTCGTTACTTTTCGTATGAGCAGCTGATTCGTATAACGCATCTCCCCAGCCATGCTGGAAGGCACGGCCGTGCCGCCCTTGGACATCTTAAGCTCGGGCAATTTTCCGCCCTCAGCCTCCCCTTGCGGCAGTGCAATCGACCTCGTACTGTCTCCCCCCGCCAAACCGAATAAGGTTCCGACAACGTTATCGTCGGTTAACCGCCAATATAACGCATCATGGCGTCCCTGTTCCACGGATCCCGAGGCAGCGATCTTATGGCTGTTGTCCCAGTTATACGCGGTCCTTTCGGAAGCCGCGGCCGACGCCTGGACCAGTATGGACTGCTGATAGATATACAAGCATAGGAACAGAAGCAAAACCGTCACCATCAGCACGATGGGAAGAACCAGGGAGGCTTCAACCGTGAAGCTCCCCGTATCGTCCTTCCATCTTCTCTTTAGCCAATTATTCAAGGAACTCTTTACTCTTGTTGTTCACGTTTTTAAACAAGTTGTTCACCAAGGCCGTAATCTGATCTTTAAATATAAGCGCGATTATCAAAATAACGACGAGGATCAGGATCATCTCAAGCGTTCCGATCCCTTTCTCATCCTTCCAAAAAGCTTTCATCCCGTTCTTCGCCATGTTTAACATCATATTTCGTACACCGGTCCCTTCTACATGTTCATCATCATAAATGCAGGCGCTCCGAGCAAAACAATCACGATCATGAAGATGACCACCATTGGCAGCACCAGCTTTGAGGAGGCCTGCTCGCCCCTTGTTCTTGCAATGGCCTTGCGCTTCTCCCACAGCACGCGGGACAAATCCCGCAGTGCCAGGACAAAGTCATTCCCGCCGCGCCGAAAATTAAGCAGGACGGTTGTTGTAAATATCGATACTTCCTGAACGCCGCACCGTTTATTGAACTGCTCGAAGGCTTGCTGGAACGGATGGCCTCCCTCCCATTCAAGCACCATTCTCTTCAGCTCAGCATACAGGGGATGGCTCGCGTCCTTGTTCCGTTCCACGCAATGAATGATCGCACGCTGCACCGTCTCGCCGGCGCCGACAAGCAGCACAATCTTGTTCAGAAGCTCCGGCAGCTCCATCACGATATCCTGCTCACGCAGCGTGACCTTTTTATGGAGGTCCTTCACCAAAGCGACGGGCAGCAATGCCCCCAATGCGAATCCAGCCAGAAGTCCGATTACGTCCCCGGACAGCAACGACCACAAGCAGCCGCCGATCAAAATAAGCCATGTATACGCAAGGGCCTCAGCCATAAATAATAACGTCATTTCCGCGCTGTGCCGCAGACCATGGATCTTCTGAACGGAGCCCTGCATCCGGTAAAATACAATCGGGAGGCGCATCGGAACCTTCCCCCGCTCCAACAGGAACAACAGAGGCGGCGCTAACCGCTGAAGCCTGAGCCCATCCATGGACAATCTTCCAAGACGATGGTATCGTTCGCCGCACGTTTGATTCAGCACCACCCAACCACCCACAAGCAGAACCATCAGCGCGCCGGACATCCATGTCAGCATCCCCGCCTCACCTCCTTACACCTTGATATTCATCATTTTGGTGATCCATAAGAAACAGCCTCCTAAAGCCGCCAGTGCAAAAGTAGAGATCATGATCCCCGATCCGCTGTACATGGGCTCCATATAATCGGGGGATGTCATATTCATGAACAGCAGCAGGAGGAACGGGGCGGCTAGAAGCGCCTTGGATTCGAACCGCTTCTGTGCAATCATCACGGATATCTCCTGCTGAATATCCAGCTTCTCCCCGATGACGGAGGAGGTTCTGCGCACGACTTCGACCAAATCGCCGCCTGTGCGTTTGCAAGTCGAGAAGACATCGGCAAAATTCGTTAGATCCTCCATCCCCGCCCTTCTTGCAAAATCCTGCAGTGCCGCTTCGATAGGCTCTCCGTACTCCAAACGGGACACAATGACTTTGAGTTCGAAGATCAGATCGCTGCTTCCTCCGGGATCCAGCAGCAGCAAGTCCTGAACGGCATCCCTGAATCCGTTCTCCACGGAGCGGCCGGCCGACAGGGACGAGGACAGGGAGTAGAGAGCTTGCTTGAAGTGAAGATTCAGCGTCCTGCGTCTGCGTTCCAGCATAAACTGCCGCCACAATTTAGGGATCATCAGTCCTCCAGCTCCCAGCAACAGCGACAATATCAGATTGTGATAAAACAGATAGCCGATGAAGCAAAACAAAAGGCCGCCAAGGATGACACATGCCGTTCTCTGCATCATCGACAGGTGATAGACACTGTAATCCGGAAGGGCATGGGTTCGGGCCGTGGCTGCATGCTCGGGCTTACCGGAGGCCTTGCTCCTCTTGATCACTTGGCCGCCTTGGCCCTCTTCGGACATCCAGGCTGAACTGCCGGAGCGTTTCATTTGGTCACCTCCATCATCTTCTGCAGCGGCCAAGCCGTAATCCCGGCCATATGAAGCTTGTCCGCCGATTGGAGCGGGTTGCCGCAAGGCTCCAGGCGCCCAATCACCCGGCCGCCCGATTCGCCCGTCTCACGGAACCGGTACAGCGGATTCAGCACTACCTCGCCGCTGCTCATTCCAATCACTTCGCTAATCTCCGTTACGCGTCGCGAGCGATCCCTTAAGCGGGATAAATGCACAAATATATCAATCGCCGAGGTAATCTGCTGGCGGACTACGCTGATCGGAAGATCCGCACCGCTCAGTACCATCGTCTCCAAACGGCTGATCATGTCCTGCGTGCTGTTGGCATGCCCCGTCGACAAGCTTCCGTCATGCCCGGTATTCATCGCCTGCAGCATATCCAGCGCCTCGCTGCCCCGCACCTCGCCTACCACGATCCGATTAGGACGCATCCGAAGCGAGGAACGGATCAGATCGCGCATCGCGATCTCCCCCCGGCCTTCCGTGTTGGCATTCCGGGTCTCCAGCGACACGAGGTTCGGGACCGTCACGATCTTCAGCTCCGCCGAATCCTCGATCGTAATGACACGTTCATCAGGCGGAATATATTGCGACAGCGCATTCAGGAAAGTCGTCTTCCCCGACCCCGTCCCGCCGCCTATAAAAATGTTGTACTTGCCCTTAACCAATATGCGAAGCTGCTCTGCCGCCTCCTCCGTCAGGGCTCCCCTTCCAACCAGGTCATCCATCGTCATCGGCGATTCCGGAAACTTGCGGATCGTCATGGTTGGCCCTTTCAGCGCGATGGGCGGGAGCACGATATTTACCCGGGAGCCATCCTTCAATCTTGCGTCAACGATGGGCGTCGATTCATTCACCACCCGGTTTACCGTACCGACAATGCTCTGAATGATATCCTCCAGGCGGCTCTGCGATTCGAATTGAAGCGGCAGCTTCTTCACCTCGCCATCCTGCTCAATGAATATATCCTGGTGGCTGTTAATCATAATTTCCGTAATTCGGGGATTATCCACCAATGGTTGGAGCACATCCAACCCGCGAAATGAATCAAATACCCTCCGCACCAGCCTCCGCTTCTCGGCGGCTGTCAGCTCCATAAGCTCGCGTCTTCTCCACACCAGTTCCTCGATGCGGGCCATCAATTCCGAGTTGTTAACGCTCGCACTCATATCAAGCTCGGACCGAACCTGATCCCGAACCGATTTAAACGGATCCTCAGGCATCACTTCCCACCGCCCGCATGAACCGGCATGATACCCGAGCCCTCCAGCAGCTGCTGGCAGAGCTTCAATACCTCCCTTTGATAGATCGGCGAGGACAACAGCAGATCTTCCCGATGGAGCTGCTTCCATGAAGGTATATAAGGCAGCACCCCGTCTATGCTCATATCCTTGCGGGGAAGCCCGTTAACAAGCTGACCCGTGTACCGGTTGACGATGAATCGGCTCCGCTTCTTCAGGCTTTCGAAAAGCGTGGAATCCTTGAGCTCTAATTGATCCAGCCATACGCCGCTCTTATGCATGCTGATCAAGTCATCCAACAGCACCCAGATCAGCAGTCCGGCCTGTCCGAGAACCGCCTGCAATCGTTCCCCCGAATCCCCTTCGGTATCCACCACAATGGCATCGTAATGATGGCATTCGATCAGGGAGGTCAACAGCAGGGATGTATCGTCCACGGTCATTTCCGATATTTCCTTAACGTTGTAGCTGGGCTCAAAGGAATCGCACTTCAAGCCATGATGCCTGATGATATAGGGAACTATTGACAGCTCCGTCTCGGAAGCCGATTCTTGGGAGGCCTTAACGTCATACAGTAATCGCGAAAAGCTCCCCTCCATGCCCACGGATCCGGACGGAAACAACGCACTGCTGTTCACGCTCTCTAAATTGAGATAGAAAACTCTCAAACCGAGCACGCCAAGCTGCTTCGCCATGTTCATGGCAATCGTTGATTTCCCGCTCCCGCCCAGGGAAGATACGATGCCGATCACCGATGTTGATCCCGAATTCAATTTCTCCAGCGTTCCCCCGCTTCGCTTGCAACGGGTTACCATGATGTCCAGCAGCTGAGGCAGCGGCTGGTATTTGGGGGTGCTGTCGCAGCCCTCCATAAGAGAAAGCGCTGAATGGCCTTCGCTTAGGAGCAGCCATGGAACCGATGCCTCCCCCCGGCTGAGCCAGCTCTCCAGCATATCCGTATCCCCCACGACCAAATTTGGCGTCTCCCCCGAGTCCATATAATGAAGGAATGATTCTACGCGGGTAAATGCGGTCACCTGCAGAGCCGATCCGTAGGGGCTTCCATGCACATAATTCAGCAGCGGTTCGACATACCGGGAATCCTGCACTGCCAGCACAAGTCGGGCCGGTATCATCATGCCAATCCCCCTCTTCTGTAACAACGCAAAAAAAACACCGTCAAAGCCGCGAAATCGCGGACAATGAACGGTGCTTCCGTTGTCTGTTATAATTTGACATTAGAATATCACAGTTGCAGGAGAACGGCAAGATTTTATTTTTTATGTAGAGATAGCCCTTAATCACTATTGTCAAAACAAGGATAAATGTCCTACTATATAGGCTTAGAACGAGTGTTCTCTATATAGAAACTTCTTATATAGAATTAACATATATAAACTCCTAAACCATCTAAACCAATACTTCCAAGCTTGGAGAGTGACACCCATGAACAAACGCTTACTAGCCGCGTTTCTAACCGCCCTGCTGTTATTATCCGGCTGCAGCCAGCCGCTGATGTCCCCGGCGACATCGAACGAAGAAACCGCAACGACCCGTACATCCGAAGCCAAGACAGACGCCGGCACAACGAATGCCAAGCAGACGACCTATCCCACCGATGATCTGAACCTGCCGCGGGTTGCCGTGGAATTGGTCAAAGCCGTTGACGGCGACACCATCAGCGTCATGTTCGAAGGCAAAAAAGAGAATGTTCGCATGCTTCTGGTCGACACGCCCGAGACAAGCCATCCGAAACTGGGCGTCCAGCCGTTCGGGCCCGAGGCCAAGGCTTTTACGAAGGAGCTCGTGGAACAAGCCGATCGGCTTGAATTGGAGTTCGATATCGGTCCGAACCGGGATAAATACTCCAGGCTGCTCGCTTACGTGTATGCCGATGGGAAAATGGTCCAAGAATCGCTGCTTGAAGAAGGACTGGCCCGTGTCGCCTACATCTATCCGCCCAACACGCGCTATGTGGACAAATTTGATGATTTGCAGCGGATCAGCCGAGACAAGGGGCTCGGCATATGGAGCGTAGAGAACTACGCCCAGGAAGACGGATTCCATCCGGAAGAACAGGACGACACGAATAAGAACAACAACCATGACACTACACCACCCCAAGCGCCAACCGAGAAGCCACAACCGTCCAAGCAAGCCTGCGACATTAAAGGCAACATCAACTCCAAGGGCGAGAAAATCTATCATACGCCCGAATCCCCGTACTACGAGCGCACGAAGCAGGAGCAGTGGTTCTGCAGCGAGGAAGAAGCCGAGCAAGCCGGTTTCCGGGCACCGCTTAAGTAGCTATGAACCTGTTTGCATATATGAAATGAACGCATATGTTCATCTTATATAAATTTTAGCCGTATTTGAAAAGGAGCCACGAGCCATGGGGAAAAAGAAAACGCCGGCAGCCAAACCCAATGAAAATCAACCAGCAAATCCAAGCTCTGCCGCATTGTACAAAACCGTCTGGAGATGGCATTTCTATGCCGGCATCATTTTCGCTCCTTTTCTGATCATCCTGGCTGTATCCGGCTCCGTTTACTTATTTAAGCCCCAGATTGAACAAGCGTTATATCGGGACTACTACACGGTAACCCCTCAGGTCGAACGGGTAACGCCCAGCAAGCTGGTCGGACAAGTGAAAGAGCTCTACCCTGACGCTACCATCACGAAATACCGCCCCGGCGAGTCGGATTCCCGCTCCACGGAAATCAGTCTGACCTCGGGCAGCGAATCCATGACCGTCTTCATGGACCCCTATACGGGAGAAAAGATAGGCGAACTGAAAGACAACGACCGGATCATGGACAAAATCGAGGAGTTCCACGGCGAGCTGATGGTCGGGACCATCGGGGACCGGATCGTGGAGCTTGCCGCCTGCTGGGCGATCGTGCTCATCATCACCGGTTTGTTTTTATGGTTCCCGAAAAATAAAAACAAAAGCAAAAAGAAAAGAAGCCTTGCAGGCATCCTGTACCCGAGGCTCGGCAAGGGCAAGCAAATTCTTCGCCGGGACCTGCACGCCGTTCCCGCATTCTGGATTGCGGCTGGCATGCTGTTTCTCGTCATGACCGGATTACCCTGGTCAGGCCTGTGGGGCAGCAATTTCCAAACCGTGGCAACCAATACCGGTGCCGGCTATCCTCCTTCCATCTGGTCGGGCAGTGCGCCATCCTCCCATGTGGTACAGACGAAGGAAGTGGCAGAGGTGCCTTGGGCGGCCGAAAATCTGGAGGTTCCCAACTCCACCATCTCCGACTTTATGCCGCTTCCGATTGAAGATGTCATGTACGTAGCCCGAAGCGAGGGAATGCATCCGAGTTACACCATCAGCATCCCGCAGCAAGCGGACGGGGTGTACACGTTGTCGGCCTATCCGCCGAAAGCGCAGGACGAAGCCACCATGCATATCGACCAGTACAGCGGCGCGGTGTTGGCGGATTATCGCTATGATCATTACGGATTCGTCGGCAAAGCCGTTGCCCTGGGCATTACCCTGCACAAAGGAACCCAATTCGGCATCGTCAACCAGATTTTCAGTTTGCTGATATGCCAAGGCATCATTCTCATTGCGGTAAGCGGTTTGTACTTGTGGTGGAAACGAAAACCGGATCACGGACTGGGGGCTCCGAAAGCGCCCGAGGCAGGCGCCAAGAGCATGAGGCTGTTCCTGCTGCTGCTTATCGCATTGGGGATTCTGTTCCCGCTTGTGGGCTTGTCTCTCATCATCGTGTGGATCATCGATTCTGTCATTGTGCGGAAGATACCGGCGATCAAGGCTTTCCTGAACGCCTGATTCGCTTAGGACTCAATCATAAATAAGGGGTGGCGGTTTCATGATCGTAAAAGGCCGTATTATTATAACCGTACTGCTATCGGTTCTGCTGCTGAGCGCTTGTTCGGCCAGTCCCGAGGCAGCCGACCGGTATGAAAAAGAAATCCCGTTGATGGCCGAGGTGAACATTCCGGATGCATTATCCGTCCAACAGCCGGAGACCATCGAGATTATTCTTACCCAAGACGGCAAAAGAGTGCCCGGTGCGGATTTTGTCCACTACGAGCTGTGGAGCCATGACGGTTCCCTACGGGATCCCATGACGGATGCGGTCGAGGTGGGCGATGGCGTGTATACGGTGACCAAAACCTTCGATAAAGAGGGGCTGTATTTCATCAAGCTGCACAGCGGCAACAACGGCTCCATCATCATTCCCCAGAAACCGTTCGCCGTCGGCAAACTGTCCGAGGCCGAGCTTGCCTACCTGGAGGCGGGAACTCCGACATTCCAAGAAGGCACGGCAGAGCATCATCATTAAAACAGGCGGAATCAGGATAAAAACCGGCGCCGAATGTCCGGCGTCGGAACCATGCATTCACTGGATTGCCCGAACCACCGGTAACGGTTCTTCGCCACCCAGCGGTACACCAGGTTCCGTAAGAAAGGGGGAATCAGGATCAGGACATACGACAGCGGCCAAGGAAAACGAAGACGCCGCGCAATCCGAAGAGCTCCCGTCGATCTGGTGTAATATCTCCCCTGTTCAATCAGCACCATCGTCTCCGGCGAATCTCCATCGAGCCCTCCCTGCCTCAACAGCTCCTGACCGATATCGGATTGCAGCGAAGCGAACCGGAAAACACCCGCGGGATCTCGCTTGATAATGAATTGAGTCAGCCCCTGGCACAAATGGCACACGCCATCAATCAGCACAATTGCATATTCCTCATGATTTTCGGTTGCACGATCCTTCATATTTTCTTCGCTCCCTTCACACCATAAAAAAAGAAAAAACGCAGGAGCCCTCTCCTACGCTTGATCAAGTACGCTTATTGGTTTATTACTCAGCAGCTTTGTTCAGCCACTCGCCGTCTCTCATCTGCTGGTCGAATTCGTTCGAGAATTTCTCCATGCATTTGCATATGAAATCCTTACGACAAACCGGGCAAGGTACTTTCCCAAGTCGGCTAAGCGCAGTCAGTTTCCATTCCGGGAAGCGGTTATAGAATACGCGAATATCCGTTCCGTCAGCCGTGTGGATAATGAATTCGTAAAGCCCTTCCTTTTCATTGCTTCCAGCTGTGGTCACATTTGCAATCTGCGGTCTGTATGGCATGTTCATCACCCGTTTATTTTATTTAAATTCCTTATGACTGGTTTGTACTTTCTGGTACTTAGTCATATTAAAGAATTTTAGGGGTGATGTCAACCGAAGAACACATCCAGGATCGAGCCCAACTGCCCCCTCTTTTTACCTTCCAATATATCCGGGTTGAAGACTTCCACATATCCGCAGTTCGTACAGGAAACAAATAGGAAATGATTGTGCTGAATATCAAACATTTTGCTCAAGCCTGCCCCCGACATCGAGACCTCTTTCGTCTCGCAGTGGTTCCCTCCGCATTTGCTGCATACAAACCGTTCCTCTATCATTTGTTCTATTCGCATTCCAAGCGCCCCTTTCAATGCATAGCTTTAACTGAAGTACGGCGTATCATGTAAAAAGTTTCATATTGAGCGTCTTTAGCCGACAAAAAAGGATGACCCCCATTTTAGAGAGCCATCCGAATCCTCCATCGTCAGCTTACGCTTAACTCCACGTCGATGTTGCCCCGGGTTGCTTTGGAATACGGGCAAAACGCGTGCGCTTTCTTCGCGAGATCCTCCGCCTGGCTTCGTTCGATGCCCGGCATTTCGATCTTCAGCTTCACTGCCAGCTTAAAGCCGTCAGCGCCTTCGTCTTTTCCGATCGACACCTGGGAGTGGATCACGACATCCTTCAGCTCGACGCCCTCCTTGCGGGCGATGTTGGCCAGGGCGCTTTCATAGCAGGCCCCATAACCGGCCGCGAACAGCTGCTCCGGATTGGTTCCGTCTCCACCCGGACCTCCGAGCTCCTTCGGCATGCTTAATTTGTGGTTGAGAACGCCATCGGTAGATTCTACGGAGCCTTCCCGCCCTCCAATGACTTTGACATCTGCTGTGTATAATGGTTTCATGCTCGTTCATCTCCTTCATGCCCTATTATGGTCTCTACATGTACTCTTTATACTTTCAGCGCAAATTGAAACGATAAACACGGCAATTCGCCATAGTTGCAGCATTTTCACGGCACGCGATGGACATAACAAAAAAGCCGTTTATCAATGGGATTTCCATTTGATAAACGACTTCTTTATGAAGTATGCGGTAGAGAGGACTCGAACCTCCACGGGTATACACCCACTACCCCCTCAAGATAGCGTGTCTGCCATTCCACCACTACCGCATGTATAAGGGATGTTCTGCAGCGAACATTCCCTATTATACTGCCCCTTTAGGTAAAAGTAAAGCGCCAAAATCTGGGCTTTAGAATTGGCCGTTTGCATCAGCTAGCTCTTATCGCCCCGCTTATCCTTCCGATAGGCCGAAAACTCGATGTATTCGCGGATAAACTCCTTCTCATGCTCAGCCAGACCGGACATTAAGGCAGGATCCAATGATTCCGGATCCACTTCATACTCCCCGCGGGCTTCCTTGACACGGTTGGTTGGACTGCCCTTGCCAATAATGAGCCAATCTAGGCTGACGGAAAAAAATGCTGCGATCTCAATCAATTTATTCGTGCTCGGCGTTGTTTTTCCCCTCTTCCAGTCACCAAAATTTCCTGTGCTGATCCCGAGGGTTTCACAAAACGCCTTCTTGGTCATACCCCGGCTTTCTATGAGATGTTCGATTCGTTGGTAAATAGACTGCATCAAACAACCGCCTTCCTATTTCTCTTTGAAAGAAAATATCTTATGTACGTATTTTTCTCTTGCACAATGACTTAATTACGTGTATAATCAATATATATTGCCTAAATTATACCATAGTACTCATGGATCGTCGTATCTTTTACTCATGAGTCTATTTCCATACGAGGAGCGAGTAATTTGCCCTACGATACCATGACCACATCCTGGAATAATGCGGTTCACTCCTTGAATAAGGGGCTGATGGTCATTACTCCGGATGGCATCATAGACAAAATCAACGATCCGCTCATTACCATGGCCGAAAGATACGGTGTCCCGCCTGACTTCAGGTGGCATGGGGCATCTTTTTTTGATATGACTTCCCAGCATCTTGGTTCTGTATTCGATCATTTTTCCCATGAGCTGGATATACCCTCCGTAAGGGAAGTTATACTGGGTAAGCTGCCTGATTATTCTTTTGAATATGCCGTGGAATGGAATGAACGGCAGAACTGGGTTCTGTGCGAGGTGCTGCCGCTGATGATGAACAAGGACAGCCGCGTCCACGGAGCCATGATATCATTCACGGATATTACAAAGTTCAAGCACAAGGAACTGCTGCTGGAACAAGCGCTGGCTCACAGCTTCCCTCTTCCAGGACATATCCCAATCTGTGCCGTATGCAAATATGTTCGCCATGCGGATGAATGGGAGCCTGTGGAGAGCTATTTGGAGAGCCGTCTCCCCATTGAGTTTACCCATGATATTTGTCCGGATTGCATTCGCAGATTATACCCGAAATATTCTTCCATCCTCGATGATCCGGAATTGCCCGATTAACGTCCCGTCTGCATACAACACAGAATAAGCAGCTTCGATATCCCGATGATCACTGGATTCGAAGCTGCTTATTTATGATTGAGTCATTCTTTGGTTGATTACGCGTTTACAAAACGAAGCAGGGGGCTTATGAGGGTCGGCAGTACCGAAACATGCCCCTCACCCTCAATTTCGTCGAACGTCGTCTCCAGCACCTCTTCATGCCCTTTGAGAAACGCATAGAGCTCCCTTGCGTCCTTCACCATGGACGGCTTCTCCTCGGCCCCCACGTACAAGCGGAGCGACTTGCGCTCCCCGCTCTGCCTTAAACAAGCCTCCCCCTCTTCCCATCGCTTGTACAGCGCGTAGTTCTTCCACCACACCGAGGGACATGCCGCAATATACCGCGAAAAGGCATCCGGTCTGGTGAATAAGGTATATAAGGTAAAAAATCCACCGAGCGAGTGTCCGAACAGCGCCTGCTTCGAACGGTTCACCGCATACCGCCGCTCCACGGCCGGCTTCAGCTGCTGCTCGATGAAGGTAAGAAACGCCTCCACGCCGCCCGTCTCCGGCCAATTCATGCCGTTTGGCCGGACAGGCAGTTCAGCGGGATCGGCATATTCCGTAAAGTTATAGAAGCGCTCGCTGCTCACGATGGGGCTGTCGCTGTCAAAGCCGATGCCGACGATGAGCGCCGAGGGAATGCCCCGCGGCGTACGGGATTGCAGGCGGATGGCTTCGGCCAGCGTGCCGAAGGTGGCATTGGCATCCAATGAATATAACACGGGATAACCTCCCTCAGGAGGCGGTCCCATCGGCTCGGCGATGAAAATGCGGTATTCGCGGCCCGTCTCGTCGGACTGCATGGACCAGGTCAGGGTTCCCGGTACGGAAAACAATGGGGTCTTTACTTGGTTATCTTGTTTATCTTGGTCATTATGCAATTCGTGCTTTTCCTGAATATCCGGATCCTCATGTTGAGCTCGCCCCTTCGCCGAAACTTGCTCCTCTGCTTCCCCGACGAACAGCCACCGCAGCGCATCCGGAAATCTTCTGGACATAAAGATAGGATCATGGGTTCCGTCAGGATCTACCGCCAGCTGCAGCCTCTCAGGGCTCACCCCTTGCTCAAGCCAGAACCGATGGGCCTCCACGTTGTTCACAAACATGTTTTTCTGCGCATTTTGCTTGTACGCCCCTTCAAGCTGCCCGACGGACATATACACCCGCTGCTCAGCCGGCCATTTTCCCTGCTGCCGGATGTAGTCCATCACCCCCTCGTACCATAACGAAGCCGACAGCATGCCGATTCGTCCGAAGGTACCGGGACGCCAATATCCGGCGAACATCGAGATCAATCCGCCAAAGGAACCTCCGATGATGGCCGTATGCTCAGGCGCTGGAAGCGTTCGGTACTGATGGTCTATGTATGCTTTGATGACATCCGCTACCTCATCGACATAAGCTCTCCCCTCCCCGCCGAAAGGAGGGTTGCTCGCCAGCAAAGGCTCAGCCGGCCAAGGCGTATATTCACGATTCCGGTTCGTTGTCGAGATTCCGACCAGGATGACCTCTCCCAGCCGGCCTGCCGCAAACAAATGATTCAAATAGTTCAGGCAGTCCATGAACATATCTCCTTCATCTTGAACATAGGCAACAGGATAGGAACGGTCAGACTCCAGATAGGAAGGAGGCAGATACAGTGTAAGCTCTCTGCCCTCAACTACCAGCTGCTTGTAACGATTCATGTGATCCTCCCGAAAGCTGCTTTTATTTTCTCATGCGAATTAATAGATAGATAAAATACGGAACCCCGATCACGGATACCACAATGCCTGCAGCCAGCTCGGCCGGAGCGAATATCGTCCTGCCGATGAAGTCGCCTATGACAACAATCGCCATGCCCGCAATGCCGCTGATCGGGATGATATGCCTGTGCCTAAGTCCCACAAGCTGCCTGGCCATATGCGGAGCAATCAGACCGACAAACCCGATGCTGCCGGATACGGCTACGCTGGCGCTCACCAGGCCGATACTGCAGAGAAGCAATATATTTTTCTCGCGCTCGACGGATACCCCGACGCTCTTCACGCTTTCCTCGCTCAGCTGGAACAAGTCGAGCACTTGAGAGCGAAGCCAGATGACAGGCGGCAAAATAACGAGCCACGGCAGCATGGTCACCACAAACTTCCAGTTGGCGCTATGAAGGCTGCCGGCGAGCCAGGCAACCGCCATCTCATAATCTTTCGGGTTCATTTTAAGCGAAACATACATGGTAACGGCTCCAAAGCCGGATGCGATCGCAATGCCCACAAGTATGAGCCGTTGGGGATCCAGCTTTCCGTTTTCTCTAGCAAACATGTATATGGCCGTTGTCGCTGCCAAACCGCCCGCGATGCCGAACATGGGCATCATCATCACCCCGAGCCAGCCGGTCATCGTGATCTGCCCTTGCAGCAGGAACATAAACAATACGACCGCCATGCCGGCGCCTGCATTGATGCCGAGGATGCCCGGATCCGCAAGCCCGTTGCGGGTTACCCCTTGGATGACGGCACCGGCCATACCCAGCGCAAACCCGACAAGGGCGCCAAGCACGATTCGGGGGAGCCTGAATTCAAACACGACAAGATCAAAGTCCGAATTGGGCTTCATCCGAAACAGCGTCTGGAATACTTCCTTGATGGACATGTCAAACGTTCCGTTGGTCAGACTGAAATAAACGGCTGCCAATACGACCGCTATCCCGCCTGCCAGCACTATCGGGAACCGATAAGATGTGTTACGCACGCTGAGCCCCTCCCCTCGTCTTGATCAGATAGAGGAAGAACGGCACGCCGATCAGCGAAGTGATGACACCGACCGGCGTCTCGAACGGGCTGTTCACGAACCGGGCGAGAATGTCGCACAGCGCCAGGAACATGCCGCCAAGCACGCCCGACACCGGTACGATCCATCGGTAATCGGAGCCCGATAAGTACCGTGCAATATGAGGGACAATCAAGCCTACAAAGGCAACCTTCCCTGCCAGCGCCACCGATACGCCCGTCAGGATCACAACCGCCAGCATCGCGAGACCTTTCACCAGCCATGTCTTGACGCCAAGCCCCTTGGCTGTCTCGTCCCCGAGGGAGAGCAGCGTGATCGATTTGGACAAGACCACGGCGAGGCACAAACCGACGATCGCAAACGGAATGCTCAGCTTAATCAGCTCGGGATCCATGGCATGCAGCCGGGCATTGTACCAAAAACTGATGCTTTGGGAAATCTGAAAATATGCTGCCAAAGCTTCAGCCGTTCCGCTTAGAAACGTCCCGATCACGGTTCCGAGTATAGCCAGCCGAACCGGACTGAGCCCCCCTGGAATAAGCCATGCTAATCCGAACACGACGGCTGCGCCGATCGCGGAACCTACCAATGAACTGACAATGTACATATTGGAGCTGGCATTCGGAATGAATACCATGAACAAGGTCACCGCGAACACCGAACCGTCCGATACCCCCATAATGGAGGGGGAGGCTAAATAGTTTCTTGTCATCCCCTGCATAAGAGCGCCCGAAACCGCCAGAAAAGCCCCGATCAGCATAGCCCCGACGACTCTGGGCAGCCGGGAGCTCATAATGATCTGATGGTCGATGCTCTCCGGGTCAAAAGCAAAGATGGAATCCCAGACGGTATCCATCGAAATATTCTTGGCTCCATACAGGATGGAGGCCGCTATGAGCAATAAGCAGACTGCCGGGGCCATCACAAGGATGACAGCCGGCAGCGATTTTTTGAACCCCATGAACAACACGCCTTATACGTTTATACTGAAATGTTTGATATTACTTCGTAAGATTTTCGACGGCAGCTTTCAGAAACTCGATTTTACTGTACGCGGTACCGCCTTGAGCAAGCGGGTCAACCACGTTGACAAAAGCCGTTCCGTTCTTGAACGCGTTCAGGTTTTTCATGATAGGATCATTCTGCAGCTCTTCCAGTGCGTTCGGCGTATCCTTGTTCTCGTCCGGAGAGAACTGGACAAACACGTAATCCGGATTCATCTCAGCCATTTTCTCTTTGGAGACCAGCTCCTGCGCTTGCGCGGCTTCTACCTCAGCCGGTACGGCGATTCCCAGATCCTCGTACAATACCGGATTAAAGAATACCCCAGCCGGGTAAATGTACATCTCCCCCGCACGAACCCGTAGCGCCAAAACCTTCTTGTCCTTCAGGCCGTCTCCGATGGTTGCCTTTGCGGCTTCCAGATCCTCTTTATATTTAGCGATCTCTTGCTCAGCCTGTTCCTGCTTGCCGCTCAACTCGCCCAGCAATCTCAAATTGCTCTCCCAGTTGGTGGATACATGAGAATAAGGTATCGTCGGGGCAATTTTATTCAATTGTTCCACGACCTCCGGCTTGAACTTGGAAGATCCCAAAATCACGTCCGGTTTCAGCGAGAGGATCGTTTCGAAATTCGGCTCCGTTTTCTCGCCTACCGACTGGGCATCCTTCGTAATCGACTCAAACAATGGAGGGAAAGAGCCCGAGAAGCTGATCGCTCCGACCGGATTCACTTCCAGTACAATAGAGTCCTCCATGGCTTCGACGGCACCCGTGATAACGATCCGCTCCGTTTTGGCAGGAAGCGTGTATTCCTGATCAAGATATTTCACAACTTTGGTTTCGCCCGCAGCGGGTGTTTCTTCGTTCGAGGCTTTATTCTCCTCAGCGGTGTTCGTGCTTCCTGCATTACTCGTGCTTGCTCCGTCTGTATCTTTAGCCTCGTTACCTCCGCCGCAAGCAGATAGTACCAAAGCAAATACCAGCAATAACCCCAAGACCATTTTCATCCGTTTCATCTCTCTCCAGTTACCCCTTCCATGATCCATGATCATTTAATAATTGATAATGATTATCATTATTGATCATACTATCGGATTTGCTCTCTATGCACCATGGACAAATAACCGGATTCCTCATGGACATTTTCCGGAAAACAACCGGAAGGCCTCCTCCGCCATCTGCTCCATTGCAATGGGCGAATACTCACGCCAAGGATATGAGGATAATTGATGGAACGTTCCCTCCCTCACCGCGGAGATGGTCATCCACTCCGGCGTCGCCTGCAGTCTTCTCCAATAGGCAAGCGTTTCGGAATCTTGACGGATCAGAAGAAGCAGATGGTTTGCACGGCTATCCCTGATCTGCTCCATCGTTAAACACCCCTCATTCTGCTGATCCATAGGCAGGGCCGGCTGAAAACCGAAATCATCGAATAGTATTTCCTTCATGCCCGGATGGCTGTATGCCCGAAGTTCATCCTGATGCAGGCGCGCGGTCAAAAGCGTGCGGGCTTCCCTATTGCTAGAGGGGAGCTTCTCCCGGTAAGCCGATATCTTGTGATGAAACGCTTCAATCCACTGCTCTGCTTCAGGCAGCTTGTCCAGCATTTTGGCGAGACTGAGCAGATTGAACCGCCATCCTTCCTGCTCTCCCGGCATTTCATAGAGAGGGGCGATCTGCCGAAGCTGCTCCTTCTCCCACTCCTCGACCCCCTGCGCGCACACGATGAGCTCCGGACGTGCCGTAGCCAGCTTTTCCAGATTCGCATATTTGTTATGGTTCTGGCGGTATGCATCCAGATGGACCGGAATATCCGGGCCGAGATTGTTATAGTAATGCTGTGACCACTTCGGATGAAGCGGAGCCGCATACGGCGTGAAATCCAGCGGCATGGCGTAACCCAATAGGCTCGTTGAGCCATACATCGCCAGTTTATTTTTCCTTGTCTTCATATAGGCGGAGGGCGAGATCCCAAAAGCTTTCTTAAACTTGCGGCTGAAATAAAATTCATCCTTATACCCCACCATATGGGCAACCTCACGCAGCAAGGAATCCGAACCCAGCATCAATTGTTTGGCCTTGTTCAAACGGACGCTCGCCAAATAATCCATTGCGCTGTGCCCATAGGTCTTCTTATATACCTCTACAAAATACTTGGGGCTCAGCTCGGAGAGATTCGCCAGCTGCTCGATCGTTAAATCTTCATCGTAATGCTCCTCGATATACTCCTTCACCCGCTCCAGCGCTTGCCGTTTATCATTCTTGGCATATGGGCTGCATTCGGCCATCATCGTGTACAGCAGCTCTTGAAAATCCAGCTGAGCCCTCCACTGCTTCATGGGCTCCTTGCTGTGAAAATCCTTATACATCGCCCGGCAGACGAGATTCAAGCGGTCCGGAGAGCTGATGACAAAGATGCCATCATAGGGCATGAATGCGGAGCCGTCCACTTCATGCAACCGACCGCAGCCCGACATCCCTTCATAGAAGCCAAAATGAAGGATCGCAACCGCTGTCTGTTCCTGTTCCTCGGAACTCCAGTACTCGCCGCTCGTAATACCGAAAGTAGATCCAGCCGCGCAAAAATAAACGCACCCCTTATTCATGCGTGTCACTTGCTCTGCCTGCTGCAAACAGGTCTCTCCACTAAGCGGGACGATCAAGGCCGGCTGCACGGCCAACTGTTGTTCCAAGGACATCCCTTGCCCATGAACAATGTCCATATTCCATAAACGGGCCATGAACCCGCTGCATTCGCGTAGCTCTTCCTTGCTGGTATTCATGGATAGGTTTAACATCATTGCAGACCCCAACCTTAAATGAGAATGGTTATCATTATCATATAATTATCATACACCGTATCAAATGTCCAGCAAGTTCTTCGTCTTTTCCATAATGCCCCATGATACTCAGGCTAAAAAAAGAAAGCAGCCATGCCTCCCTTTAAGGAGTCATGGCTGCTGCTATTTACTAGTGTGCCTGAAGGTGGATCTTTAGAATGAGAGAGTTTCAGCCCCCTCCAAGGAGAGTCTCTTCTCACATCAGCTGAATTTTCATTAATTTCCCCGTTGGCGCTGCCGGGCTCTAGCCTCGCCGCCTTTGCGGCCCGCTTCTTCACGGCTCATCTTGCCATCCCCGTTGCTGCCGCTGCTGTTTCTGGCTTCGCCGCCCTGCTGTCCAATTTCTTGGTAGAACTCGCGACCATGGGAATCCGAGGTAGCCTCGCCGCCTTTGCGGCCGATTTCCTCATAGAACTCCCTGCCATGGGAGTCGGAAGTCGCTTCGCCGCCCTTCTGGCCGATCTCTTGATAAAACTCCTTATCATGGGAGTTTGACGTGGAGTCTCCGCCCTTTTTGCCGATTTCCTGGTAAAATTCTTTGTCATGGGAGCGGGATGTCGCTTCGCCGCCCTTCCGTCCGATCTCTTGGTAAAATTCTTTATCATGGTTGTTCGCTGTAGCTTCTCCACCTAAACGTCCTGCTTCTTCACGGCTCATCTTTCCATTATTGTTATTAGCCATTCTGAATCACTCCTTAATAGGTATTTGGAAGTTGTTGCTCGTCCACGATATGATATTAACCTCTTGACTAGAGATGAAACACCGGTTTTGCATAAACGCGCAATGAAAAATATCTAAAATCTGGATAATTTCTATGAAAATCCTGATATATAAATAAAAAAAGCTCCACGCTATGCGTGAAGCTTTTTCTTCAACATGGTATGCGGTAGAGAGGACTCGAACCTCCACGGGTATACACCCACTACCCCCTCAAGATAGCGTGTCTGCCATTCCACCACTACCGCATAATATAAGGGACAAATCTTTTCGTACTAAGTAAAAATGGTGAGCCATGAAGGACTCGAACCTTCGACACCCTGATTAAAAGTCAGGTGCTCTACCAACTGAGCTAATGGCTCTCGATGACAATCGTGCGGCTGCCATATAGAAAGTGGTGACCCGTAGGGGATACTCTCACTTCGTTCGAGACTGCGAAGTTTATCCTAACGATGTTTATGCTCCGACGAACCGACGAGTTTCTCATCCCGAAGTTATATAGAAAGTGGTGACCCGTAGGGGATTCGAACCCCTGTTACCTCCGTGAAAGGGAGGTGTCTTAACCCCTTGACCAACGGGCCACTTTAACCACGTCGCCGTGACGACAAGATTGAGTATAGCATAAATTTAAAAATGCTGGCAAGCTTTTTTTTCGCGAATTTTCAAATTTATTTATTTAGCTTTTTCGGCCCATAAATCAGCCTAAAAAAACAGGTGTCAACTTCCCTTCTTGAACGCTATTTCCTTCACGCTTCACATGGTATGCATGTGCGTTTTCCCTTGAGCTTACGATTCGATGCAACCGTCCATCCATAAAATGCAATGCAACCCCGTCATCAGCAGCATATCCTGCTTTTGCTTCACCTTGAAGCACGAGTTTGTGATAGGCGGGTCTTCTTTTGCTCTCTCCATCATAATGCGGACAATGACTGCCTTGTAATATACCCAAACCCTCAAGCTTGTATAAAGGCCCGTTCAACGGGTCCGTCACCCCTTGCTCAAACCAGCAAATGGAGCCAGCGCTTAACCCGGTTAAAATGACACCCTGTTCATACGCCTCTTTGAGTATCTGATCCAGGCCCCATTCCTTCCACAAGACCAGCATATTCCGGGTATTGCCCCCGCCAACATAAATGATATCCTTCTCGAGTACAAAAGACCGAAGATCGGCAAAGTTCGGCTGGAACAGCGACAGATGACTGGGAATACACGGCAGTGTCCGGAAAGCATGATAGAAACGTTCAACATACCCATCCGCATCCCCGCTTGCCGTCGGAACAAAACACACTTCAGGCATTTCTTTCGATACTTGTGCCAAAACATAGCGATCCAGCAGCAAATTATCAGGTTCCATCGAAAAACCGCCGCCACCCATTGCAATAATCTGTTTCATTGAGCTCTATTCCCCCATTCATGCTAAAGCGAAAGAGAGAGGGATACTCTCCCTTCGGTCGAGACTGCGAAGTATCCTAACGCTGATTATGCTCCGACGAACCCTATCCAGGGTTCTCATCCCTATGCAAAAAAACTCCCGATCACTTGGTGATGGGAGCTTTCTTCGATGTCATACAACGGAGAGAGAGGGATACTCTCCCTCCGGTCGAGACTGCGAAGTATCCCTAACGCTGATTAAGCTCCGACGAACCCTATCAGGGTTCTCATCCCTATGCAAAAAAAGCTCCCGATCACTTGGTGATGGGAGCTTTCTTCGATGTAATGCTCAACGGAGAGAGAGGGATTCGAACCCTCGCACCGCTTACGCAGTCTAACCCCTTAGCAGAGGGTCCCCTTATAGCCACTTGGGTATCTCTCCATATGGCTCCCCGAACAGGACTCGAACCTGTGACAACTCGATTAACAGTCGAGTGCTCTACCAACTGAGCTATCAGGGAACGTGAAGTTGAATACTAATAATTTATCATGACTTCTTAGGGGAGTCAAGCTTCAGAAGCGTAAGACGCCCGCCGCACTTTCCGCACCGATACCGGGCCGGATCCATCTTCCGTTTACGCAGGTATTCAGTCCCGCAATCGCCGCAGCGAAGCATGTATCGGTACGGTTCCGGTTGACGTCGGCCCGCCGCCTTGCCCTTCGGCAACGATTTGCAGAAACGGCTTCCTCCAACGGCCAGCAGCAGTTTCTTGAAATCGGCATCGCGATGGCGATATCCCCTGCCCGCAATGTGCAGATGATAATGGCACAGCTCATGCTTGATGATCTTCTCCACCTCTTCCCTGCCGTGCGTGGCCAGCTGATGCGGATTGATCTCGATATGATGGCTTTTCATGAAATAGCGGCCGCCGGTCGAGGACAATCGCCGGTTAAACGTAGCCTGATGCCTGAACGGAACCCGAAAGCTCTCCAGCGAGATTTTCTCGACCCAGGCCTGCAGCTCCTCATTACTCATCTCGTTCGTTGTCACTATGTCTGATCCTTCCTTTGCCCTGATAAATGCTACTTGAATTTTAACTTCTCTCTGGGCTACACTGTCAAGTAGAAAGTATGGAGGGAGAACCTGCAATCATGCCGAATATGCGCTACGTTATTTTAAAGGGTCAGGACGAGCTGTTCTTTGTCGAAATGCCCAGTGACTATGCTTACCAGCTCAGTGCCCTGAATTTACGCCTGAACAAGGAAATCGATAAACTCACCGCCGCAGGCAAACCTCAGCTGCCTCTTGCCGTAGCCGAATGCGACCATTTGGATTTGCTGCAGGAATCGCTGAGCATTCAGGGTGGTCTTGAATACATAAATGAGCTTGAGCAGGCCTTTGCTTCCCTGAACGAAAAGGAATATCCGCTCATCTCGCTGCTTACCGAAATTCGGGCCCTTCAAGCTCAGCTCGAGCAATGGTACGAGGAAGAAGCGCAATAATCGAGGTAGACCTGCACGCTTTGGGCATTTTCCCCATATGCTATCCATACAGATGGAAATAGCAAGAGGAGGAGATACCCTTGCCGCAATGGCTCTGCAATCAGTTGACACGCGCTTTCCGCAAGAAGGACAGACGTCAGATCAAGCTGCTGAACGAATGCTGGTACTTTTACCGAAATTCCCCGGGTGAAGAAAATTCGAATGCCCGCTAGGGCCTGCAATCGATCCATAAGGTTGACAATAAGCCGGACGCTCTGTCCGGCTTATTTTTGCATTGTAATAGGTGGACTGCATCCGTCGAATCCGCTCCTATAATTCGCTTCGTCTAGCTGGCCAGGAGCCCTGAAGCTTCCGAATAAAAACGATTTGCCCCGTATGATATGCGTCATGCATGATTAAGCTGAGTATCCGCTGCGGCGATTCTTCGATCTCGGCTTCCGTCATCGCCTCGAACTTCTGTCTTAACGTTGCATGAACTTCCTGAAGCTGATTCCGGGCCGTATCCCAGGCCTCCTCGTTGGTGTCATGGATCAGAAACGTCTCGTCGTTTCCTATCCCTTCATTATGAAGCGGTCTCCCTTCCAATCTTCCGAGCAGACGCTGCTTGTAATACAGCAAATGCTGCACGTTCTCCCAGATGGAATTCGCCGCCTCCCCTTCCGGCTTCCACAATGCCTGCTCAAGCGTAACCTCCTTCAGCGCGGGGAGAATCGGAGGATACCAATCCTCCTGATCCATCGCATAATCCCAATTTTGCAGCAGCAATTCCTTCATGTTCATGTCCATCGCCTCCACTTTGATTGTAACTACCATAAATAAAATAGAGCGTTACATAAAAATTAACACACTTCAGATTCCATTACAAGTAACTAGCAACATGAATATTTACTTGTTACAATAATGAGACAAGAAAGGATGAGCTTCATGTTATGGGATGATTTTATAAACAGCGAATGGCATGACTGGAGAGGCAGCGGCCGATCCGAGGACCGGCTCGCCCGTGAGGATTGGCTCACTGAATTTATTAGCGAGCATGAGCTCCACATCGCCGTTCCGCTGACTTCGGATGAACTGGAACTTCTCCGGCAGCTTCGATCCTTCCTGCGAACATGCGTTCAGCGCATCGTTGGGGGTGCTCTTCCCTCCCACCAGCAAGTAGAGGAGTTGAACCGCTGGATGGCGACAGGGCCGGTCATTCGACAGCTCAAGATCGATGAGGATCAAAAAGGGGCACTTTCTTATATACCGCAAAATCCAGGCCTGCAAGCAGCCGCTGCCGAGATCGCCGGCTCCTTTGCACAAACCATCGAGCAAGGCGAGCTGTCGCGATTTCGCATCTGCACCAATCCGGATTGCCTCTGGGTGTATTACGACGATACGCGAAACCGCTCCAAACGTTATTGCGACGATAAAATGTGCGGCAATCTGATGAAGGTCAGACGCTTTCGAGCGAAGAAAAAGCAGCAGTCAGAGCCCGGGAAATAGGCGTGCGTATCACTGGTGTCTCGAAACTTACGATAAAAACGTCCTGCTTCTAAAGCTGAGTCATGACAAAACCTCCCTCCAGAATAAACTTTATTCGCAGTCGATCCAGCCAATGATGAAAAAAAAGAGCCCCAAAAAAAGCCGTTTCTCCCAAAAGGAGAATACGGCTCTTCTTTAGCTCATTTTAGTTCTATCCTTGGTCTTTCGGCTTGCGCATCGTCAAGCCGACGCGCCCCTTCTTCAAATCCACATTCAGCACCCAAACGGTCACGTTATCCCCTACGGAGACGACATCCATCGGATGCTTAACAAATCCATCGCTCAGCTGGGAGATATGCACCAGGCCGTCGCTCTTGATGCCGATATCGACAAAGGCGCCGAAATCGATGACATTGCGTACCGTTCCCTGAAGCTCCATTCCCGGCACTAGATCCTCGATCTTGAGCACGTCCTGGCGGAAAATCGGCAGCGGCAGTTCCTCCCGCGGATCGCGTCCCGGACGCTGCAGGCTGTCCAGAATATCGCGAAGCGTCGGCACGCCCACCTCAAGCTTCACGGCCAGGCTCTCCGGCTGCTGGGCATCCAGCAGCCCAGCCAGCTCCTTGCTTCCCAGCTTGTCCAGGCCGACCTGAAGCTCCTGGAACAAACGGTCAACCACCGCATAGGATTCCGGGTGAATCGGAGTACGATCCAGGATGTTCTCGCCTTCCGAAATCCGCATGAAGCCCACGCACTGCTCATAGGTCTTGGCGCCGAGACGCGGAACCTTCTGCAGCTGCTTCCGGCTGACAAACTTCCCGTTCTCTTCCCGGTACTTCACGATATTTTTCGCAATGGTGGCATTGATGCCGGCCACATAAGAGAGCAGCGATGGCGATGCCGTATTCACGTCTACCCCGACATGGTTCACCGCGGACTCCACGACCGCTTTCAAGCTTTCCTCCAAATGCTTCTGGGTTACGTCATGCTGATATTGGCCCACGCCGATCGACTTCGGATCAATCTTCACCAGCTCGGCCAGCGGATCCTGCACGCGGCGTGCAATGGAGGCCGCGCTGCGCTCGGCCACATCCAGATCCGGGAATTCTTCCTGCGCCAGCTTCGAGGCCGAATACACGCTCGCCCCGGCTTCGTTTACGATGAGGTAAGCAAGCTCAGGGTCGGCGAGCTCCGCAATGACTTCTTCCGCTACGAATTGCTCCGTTTCGCGGGATGCCGTACCGTTCCCGATGACAATGAGCTTGATTCCGTATTTCGCAATCAGCTCCTTGAACTTCGCGGCAGCCTCCCGCTTCTTGTTGGCCGGCGGCGTCGGATACGTGACGGCTACCTCAAGCAGCTTGCCCGTGTCATCAACTACAGCAAGCTTACATCCGGTACGGTAAGCCGGATCGACGCCCAGCACGCAGCGCCCCTTTACCGGCGGCTGCAGCAGCAAGCTGCGCAGATTTCCCGCAAAGATGGAGATCGCCTGGTTCTCCCCTTTTTCCGTCAACTCCCCGCGCACCTCGCGCTCTATCGATGGGGCAATGAGACGCTTGTAGGAGTCCTCGATCACAGCCGTCAGAATGTCCGTCACGGCCGATGGCCCTTTAAGCACCTGCTTCCCGATATACCCGTGTATGGATTCGGAAGGAACCTCCAGCCCCACCTTCAAAATGTTCTCGCGCTCGCCACGGTTAATGGCCAGTATTCGATGCGGCGGCATTTTCTTCGCCAATTCCCGGTAATTGTAATAGTTCTCGTACACGGATTCCGCTTCGGTATCCTTTGCCTCCGACGTCAAAATGCCATGGTCCAGGCTGAACCGGCGTACCCAGGAACGAACGGCTGCATCATCGGCAATGTTCTCCGCCAATATATCCATCGCGCCTTGGAGGGCCTCTTCTGCCGAAGCCACGCCTTTCTCCTCATCGATATATTTCGCAGCCTCCACCATCGCATCGGCCTGCTTCGGCTGCGACCATATCCACTCCGACAGCGGCTCGAGTCCCTTTTCCTTGGCGACGCTCGCCCGCGTCTTGCGTTTTTGCTTATACGGACGGTAGAGATCTTCCACCTCCTGCAGCTTCACAGCCGCCGTAATCGATGCTTTCAGCTCTTCCGTTAGCTTGCCTTGCTCTTCTATGATGCGGATGACTTCCCGCTTACGGACCTCCAAATTGCGCAAATAGCCTGTCCGCTCTTCGATATCACGCAATTGGTTCTCATCCAGTTCGCCTGTCATTTCTTTACGGTAACGCGCAATAAACGGTATGGTATTGCCCTCATCCAGAAGTTCAACGGTCGTGCGCACCTGTTTCTCGGACAATTGAAGCTCCTTCGCGATCTGCTTCACGATCCGTTTCGATTCTTCCTTGCGAATCTGTTCTTCATTTACTTCCACAACAGCTTCTAATTCAGACAATGATATCCCTCTTTCTTCAATGAAACTATATTTGCTATTATCCCAAACTTAAGCGCGTATTTCCACTCCATCGCTCACTTCGCAAGGCTTTAAGCTGCATTTAATGTCAATTTCATCTGATTTTAAGTTTCGGCTTATATTCTGTTACTACGAACATGCTGCTGCCGGATATCCACACCCCATTACGATCGGGAGGTCACCTTCGATGAATGACAAACATGCGATTGCCTGGTCTGTTGTCTGCCTTCTGTTCATTGCAGCAGCAGTCACGACGGCATACGTGCTCATACCTACAAACGCGTAATCGATCGTCCCTAAGGGATAAACGCGCCTCGCCGCCACATAAAAACCCTCAAGGAGTACTCCTTGAGGGTTTTTTGGCCGTAACCGTTCTATGTGGAACATGCAACGCTTGGATTGAATCAAAAATCAATCAAGCCCAGACTTATTTGCAGGGAATCATCCACCTTGCTCATCATTTCATCATCAAGATGGGTGATTTTGTCGGTTAGCCGCTGCTTATCAATCGTCCGGATCTGCTCTAGCAAAATGACGGAATCCCGGTCAAATCCATGCGACGCCGCGTCGATTTCGACGTGAGTCGGCAGCTTGGCTTTTTGAATCTGTGCCGTAATGGCTGCAACAATCACAGTCGGACTAAACCGGTTGCCGATATCGTTCTGAATGACAAGGACCGGTCTCACGCCGCCTTGCTCAGAACCGACAACAGGTGATAAATCCGCAAAAAATACGTCGCCCCGTTTAACGATCACTGTCTACACCCCGCTTACTAAGCGGTCTAGAGTGTTGTCTGCATCTTCCTCCGCGTGAAACGCCTCAGAAGCCATGGTCAGGTTAATTTTGGCCATTTCCATATAACCCCGCTGCATGGATTCACGAATGTAACGTTTCTTCCGTTCATTCAGGTACAACTTCATGGCCTGCCTAATAAGCTCACTGCGGTTGGAATTTTCCAGCTGAGCGATCCCGTCCACTTCCTGCAAAAGATGATCCGGTAAACTGATCATGATTCGTTTGGTGTTCTGCATATTGGCCACCTTCTATTACACCCCCACAACCTTCTCGCCCTGTGCACCAGTATTACATTATTCAAGGAAAATTATACAAAAGAATATATATGCCGAAGGTATATCAAGTATGCTGCATATCATTATAAACTACAATCGACACTTTCGTACAGACTTAAACGACATATTCCTAATTCGGGAAGATCTGTACGTATTCCTTCTTTCCTGAATAAATAACTTATGGCGACATGCTTTTTTTAAAGGTTGTTCCAGAGCGCGTTTACGGTCTTTACCGGTATATCATCGCGTATATAAAGACGCGGTACCCGGTGGGCAATCATGCAGACGACCTCATAGTGGATCGTCCCCAGCTTGGCTGCCAGCTCATCTGCCGTAATACATTCGCCAGATTGCTGGCCGATGAGTACAACCTCTTCACCAGCTTTGATTTGTTCCGCCTCCTCGGCGAAAGATTTGAGCGATACCATACATTGGTCCATACAGATATTTCCGACTACAGGGACGCGGCGGCCGCGTATCAGCACTTCCGCTTTACCGCTCAGCATACGAGAGAAGCCATCGGCATAACCGATGGGAAGGGTTCCAATTCGTTCTTCCTGCTCCGTTACATACTTCGTCCCATAGCTGATGCCGGAATGCGGAGGTAAATTTTTGACGTAGACAAGCTTTGTCTTTAGCGTCATGACAGGGCGGAGGCTTACTGTCTTTCGATTCACCTCGTCCGAAGGATATAGTCCGTACAAGCCGATGCCGACACGAACCATATTATAGGATAGTTCAGGTGTATCGATCGCAGCAGCGCTGTTGCCCGTATGTATGATCGGGATATGGTAATCCTTATCCCGAAGAGCGTCCGCAACGCCCTGGAAACGGCGATACTGTCCCAACGTATAGTCTTTGTTCTCTTCATCCGCTCTTGCAAAATGGGTAAACATACCTTCGACCACAACCTGCGGCAGCGAAAACGCTTCTTCTATAAAAGAAATCGCATCTTCGCCGGGAAGCAGGCCCAAACGACCCATTCCGCTGTCAATCTTGATGTGTACCTTAAGCGGCTTCTCCGGCTTGACCGGCAGTGCCTTTATCGCTTGGAGCACTTCCGAACTGAACAGGGTTATGGTTACATCATACTCGTAAGCGATCTCTACAGCCTCCGGTGGGGTATAACCGAGCACCAGGATCGGGACAGAGATGCCGCCTTGCCGAAGCTCAAGCGCTTCATCAAGGAAAGCCACGCTTAAGTATGCCGCACCCAGTTGCTGAAGTTCGCGTGCCACTTCTACGGCTCCGTGACCATAAGCGTTCGCCTTCACACAAGCAAGCAATTTCATGTGATCCGGCAGCGCCTCACGAAAAGCGTTATAGTTGGCGCGCAGATGGTCCAGGTTGATTTCCGCCAGGGTAGGTCGATATATCGCTTGCAATTCCAGTCACCTTCTTACCATTTTGAAAAAAGCATTATGCTTTACAATAGATTAATGGTAATGTTCCCGGGAGCAACTGTCAATTGAGACAAACTGCTTATTTATGGAGCTCGTGGTTCCATCCGGACGGCGAAACTTGGTGAAACGTCGGAATATCTGCAAAATATCGATGAAGTCCCCTGCCCAAATTCCTTTATTTGGAGAAAATAGGCGAATGGCCTCATTGTCGGAAGACTGCCCTCCTTCAATGCTTGGTATCCGCCTACTTCGTATTATTTACCCGATTCTCCCTGCATGGAAGCAGCGACTTTCTTCATTTCTTCGACTGGCAGATTAGCGCTCGTGATCCGGTATTCCACGCCTTCCGAACTCCAAGTCAGCGTTCTTTGCTGATCGCCGGTGAGCAGGCCGACCGTCGTGAAATCAATATAAACCGCTTCGCCCGGAACGAGTGAAACCGCACGATCCGACGGTCTGGATTCCATGATCGTGTATTGGTATACGCCGTCGTACTTCAGAATAACCGCATGGTCCTTGCTCTCCGGAACTTCCATGGTGTCCTTGTTGGTAACCCCTGCAGGCACATATTCCGGATAAATGATGCCGAAGGATCCCATGTCGCCGCCGGCAGCCGTTTCCGTCAGGCCCTCGGTTCCCTGAGCGCCGTTCCCATCCGTAGTGGAAGCAACTGGTACCCCGTTCTCGTCCACTTCCGCAATCGTCCCCTTCGCATCGTTCATGGCACTCAGATTCTTGTTGGTATCAAACGAATCCTTGGTCAGGTTCGTATCGAATGTAAAGGTATTGAACTTCACTTCAACGACGACATTGGCTTCCGAATCCGATACTTGTACCTGTTTCGGCGTGTAGTTGTCCTTGGCGAGCCAGATCTTTTGACGAATCAAGGAATGACTGTGGTAGTTGGCGGCAACATCAAACACGTAGCTGTCCTGGTCCTCGGCAAACTGGCGCGTATTGTCGCTCAGAATGCTGCTAAGCAGCGTTTGATACAGATATACCTGCCCCTGATTATCCGGCCAGTCGCTCTTGAAGCGGAAGCTCTTATTTAAGCTTGGCGTCAGTACGAACACGCCGTCATCGTTGCGAAGCACGATTTGCGTAATATCCTTTTGCCCGTTGGTTAAGCTGATCCGATAGTAAGATGGAGATTGGTACCATACCTCAACCTGATACTCCTGCGGCGCCGAACCGGTATGTATGGTCATAACGCCCGCTCCCTGGTAAGCGCCCTTGGCACTTTCCAGCTTATCAGCCACCTTACCCAGATCCTTCACAACGCTGTCTGCATTTTTCTTCCCGCATCCCGCCAGTATTGTAGTTAAGCATAATACTACCGCGAGCAGCACCCATGAAATCCGGCGCATGTCATCATCCCCTTCAACACTTGTTTTGACTTGATTGATACATGTCTATGAGGGACTTGGTCACATTATGCAGACTAGCCTGACAAGCAGGATTACAGCGGACTGCGGCATGGGCTTAAGATCGCTCACATCGTAAAAAACGAGCCAGGAGGAATCCATTCGATCGCGGATTCATCCGGGGCTCGTTTTGAAATTGCAGCATGGGTTTCCCTATCCGAGACTTAGACTTCTGCAAGCATCAACCTTATTCACGTAAGCCATCTTAATTGGCGGCATGCAACGAAACGGACTTCTCAGGCGCTGCATTCGTATAAGGCGCGAACCATTCCTCATCCACTTGGTCAGGTGCCGGAAGGCTGCGGGTGGTCGAGTCGAAGACCCAGAAGATCCCTACGCAGAACACGGCGATTCCGCATCCCGCGATAACGGAGGAGCTTGCCGCAACCACGCCAAGGGCACCTCCAATCAGGCTGCCCAGCGGCATGGCAATTCCGCTGAGTCCGCTTGCTGCTGCGAACACCGTGCCCAATCTTTTCTCGGGTATCGCCTTCTGAATGACCGAATTGATGATGACGTTCGTAATGCCTCCGGGAAACCATGCCAGGCCGTACACCAGAACGACAAGCCAAGTCCAAGGGGTGAACACGCTGAGGCACCAGGCAGCACCCGATAAACAAAACGCTCCGGCAAAAAGATATCCAAGCGGCAGGCGCTCCAGCTTCAAATACGGAGCCAGGATCGCTCCCAACAAACTTCCGCAAGCCTGGGCCATGAGCAAGATCCCGTACACGCCGGCTCCGCCGAGGCTGTCGGCGAACGCAGGCATCACCGTGAAGGTAGCGCCGCCTGCGGCATTGATGACGATAATCCCCATCTGTACCCGTGCGAGCGGGGTTGCCAGGATGTAGCGCAGACCTTCTTTCATGTCGGCCCAATAATCGCTGAGAGCCTTTTGCATCGTTTTTGAAGTTACGGCTGCTTTCGCAGTTGTTCTATTATCGTTGTTATCAGAAGTCTTAATGGACTTCTTGATTTTCAATTGCGCAAATAACAAAGCTCCGATGAAAAATCCAATGGAATTCCATAAGTAAAGGGATACGGCGCCCAGCACGACAATCAATACGCCGGATATGGCATTGCAAGCGACATCGATGCCTTGGTAAGCCAGGGAGAACAGCGAGTTGCCTTGCGTCAGCTGCTTCTTTTCGAGAATTTTAGGAAGGGCCGACATTTGAGCCGGATATACCCACATATTCAGCGTCGATAGAATCGGCGTAATCGCCAGTACAAGGCCGACCGTCAGAAAGTCGAAATAAAATGCAAGCGGAACGATCAACAGAAGGAGCGCTTGAATGAACTGGGTGTACACCAGAAGCCCTCGGATGGGAACGCGGTCGATCATCGGGCCGGACAACAATTGAATGATCCGGGGGAGAATCGAGAGGAGGCCGGCAAGTCCTGTATACAGCGTCGAACCTCCCAGATCGTATACCAGCCACATGGCCGCCACGGCATACAGGCTGTCACCGATATTCGTAAGGATTCGGCCAATGAACAACAGCAGAAAATTGCGATTCTTTAAAATCTCCACAGAGAAACACTCCCTTATTATAAAATTTTATCGTTTAGGAGAAGAGGCTGTGAAGCCCCTTCCTATTTGGACGTTTCCGTCGAAACCACGTTGATCCCAACGGCATACTCCTTGCTGTCTTCCCCTTTGGTCGCGATGGTCTTATTCACCCATTTTTCGAGCAGTTCCTTGAATTCCTTTGTCATCTCTTCATATTGGTCGGCATTCAGCTGCAGCCTCAAGCTAATTCGGGTTCGGGTCGCCGCGTCATAATCTTCGGCAAGAACCGGGTCCATCGTTTGCGTTCCCTTGGTGTTAAACCACTTCGCTTTGGATTTATAATATTTCTCAACGATGCCGCCGACCGTTCGGGTCTCCACCAAATCTATCAGCCCGCCGTCATATAACTTCTGGATATGATAATGGATGCTTCCCGGCGAATCTCCCAATTCATCCGCGACTTGCTTGGAGGTTTTGGCCGTATCCAGCATGGTTCCGAGAATTTTCACCCGCTGGGCGCTGCCGAGCAGCTTCGCTTGTTCCACCGATATTTCGATGCTTTGATTTTGATCTTGATCCATCATGCAGCTCTCCATTCTAATTGAATTATTCATTCTAAACTTGTTATTCATACGATTATTTTCGTTTGATCTATTTTAGTTTATCAATCTAATTTTCCAGATCGGTATGTCACAATAATAAACCACCTATTACCATTTGTAAATAGGCGGTTTATAAATTGTTTATTTTTTTCTACACGGGCTTGACCATATGATGATAAACATGCCCGTTAATCATGATGTCCTTATCCGTTTTATATCCTTTTCGGTCGTACAAGGAATGGGCACGATGATTGTCCGTCACCACGGCGAGGGCAATTTTATGGTACTTCAGCTCCTTCGCCCGGTTCTCCGCATGAAGTATAAGCGCCGAACCGATCCCCTTGCCTCCAAACTGCGGGGAAACGGATAACGTATCGATATAGTACTCATCCTCATCCGCTTCTTGATCCAGCGTTACGGAAGGGTCGTTCTTCAGCTTCCGCAGCCGATCCAGGATGGGACGATCCAATTCCGCCGCTTGATCGCCGCCGTAAGCAACGATGATGCCGGCCACCTCGCCGTCGATCTCCTTCACGGCAGACTGACGGTAACTGAGCCTGCCTTCTTCCGCCCGGAAATATTGCTCCAGCACTTCAATCGCATTCTCTTCGCTCTCTTCCCCCGTTAACCGATGCGCTACATCGTGCAGTGCGTCATACAGCAGCCTGGCTGCCGCAACCGCATCCTGTGGCCTTGCTGATCTGATGGTCATGCTGATTCAACCTCCAATTGCTAATCCATCTTTAAACATCCCAGTCCTCAACCTCGTAAAACAGCTCCAAGTCGGACGATGCCGTAAACGAACGCCGTTTCACTTTGGGATCCCCGATCTTCTCATGCAATCCAAACCCTCGCGATACCTTGAACGTAAAAGACAAACCATGCGGTACCATCGCGCTTCCCCTGTAAACGCCCTCTCCGCTGTACGGAATCTCAAATCCGGCATAGATCATTGGAGAAACGGGCGTTGCAGGCGGGACCTTCACCTCAATCGCGACTTTCACGAATTCCGGAAGTTCTTCAACAATCGTAATCTCTTTATCCGCGCTTAAGCTTCCCATGTGCAGCGTAATCCGGGTGCTGCCGGGAGTCCGAGGCTTGAGCGTTCCGTCCGGCAGTATCGTGAGTAATTCCGGAGACTCAACATGATATGTTCCATTCATCAACGTTTGAACAAATCCGCTGTCGTATGTAATGACCGGATTCAGTTGCTTGACGGGGCCGTTTACCCCTGCGACGCCGTCGCCATACAGCTTGATCGAGACCGGTTCACCAATGTTTCCGAAAAAATACAGCAGCGGCGCCTGTGCTCTGCCTGCCCAGTCGCTTTGGCTGTGAGCCGCTCCCGGATCCAGGAACAGCATAAGATCATCCCCCGGCACAAAACCGTCCTGAACCAAGCGTTCCGCTTCCGCCCGGGCGTATTTTTCCATGAAAACTCCTTCCGCACCGCCCATATCCAGCCAAACCCGAAGATTCGGGTGCGTACCGTATCTTTCATAAAAGGTATGTTCCTTCAGTTCGCCCCGTTCATCGAATTGGGCTCTGACGAAATAAGGCGACATGACCGCAATGCTACCGAACACATCCGGCCTCCGGAAACCGATGTTGTAGGTGACGATCCCGCCCGCGGACGAACCCATCATAGCCGTATGCTCCGGGCCCCTCAACGTGCGAAAATTCTGGTTGATATAAGGCATTACTTCTTCAATGATAAAGGCTTCGTACCGTTCGCCGGCAAACGGCGGATCGAACACCTGATGCATCCGTGGGTTGTCATGGAAATACTCGTTCAGCCTTTGATGGGGAACCGTGGCGATGCCAACGATGATAATCTCCTCCATCCGCCCTTCGGAAACCAGCCGATCCGCGGTGATGTGCATATCCCACGAGCCGCCACGTTCATCCGCCGAAAATACGTGCTGCCCGTCATGCATATAGAGTACGGCATAATGCTTCTCCGTATTCTCGTGATAACTGGGTGGAAGATATACATACAAACTCCGGGTATTGCTTAAGCTAACCGATGGAAAATCTGCGATCTCTACCATTCTTGAGGACATACTGACCATTCTAACCCCTCCTGATTATTTTTGCACCACATGTGCGATTAACATGCGGATTATTGGCTTAAGGCAGCGCCATATAACAAAAAAAGGCACAACCCGATAAAATCAGGTTGTACCTCTTAGGTAAGCATTGCCTTACTTCACATTATACTGGGGAATTTCCCCATATTCAAGATCAGGATTTGCCCTCAGGCGGCTCTTTCGGCACATAGTTGAAGATTTCGCCATCCACGAAAGTATCAATCAATCGCTCCAGCCATTTATAGTAAGCAACGGCCTCACGCATCTTCGCCTGATCCTCTTGCAGCACCGCTACCAGCTCTTCGTCATCCTCATGCGCTTTGCAGAGCTTCTCCGTTTCGTCAAGCGCTTTGCGAAGGACCAAAATGTTGCTCTCCACCGATTTACGCCATTTAATATCGAAAAAATCAAAGAAGGTCTGGTACCAGTCGTACTCCACTTCATACAAATCCTTGCGAGAGCCCTTCTCCCATACCTTGTTGACCATTTTATAATCGAGCAGCGTCCGCACGCCTGTACTCATGCTGGTCTTGCTCATCTTCATTTCCTGTCCCATTTCATCCAGGTTCATCGGTTTATCTGCAAAATAAAGTAATCCGTATAAATGTCCCGTTGAGTGTGGAATGCCGTACAAGTCCATATTCCGTCCAATATTTTCAATGACACGCTTACGAATCTTCTGCACGGCTGCCTGCCGTTCATCATCTAAATGGTACAAGCCCATGCTTGCAGCCTCCTCTATACTGTAGCCATCCAAGAAGTCATGTCAACATAACAAAACTAGGTGGACTCGAAGTGTAGTGTGAACGATCTCAATGAAATCTAAACAAGCCGAATCCACACACATTCTCTGATCTATTGTAGGGAAAGCTATTTTAAAAGTAAAGAAGATCGCTTTGGAGGATATCGGAGCATATGAGAGCATTTCAAAGGATAACTTTGTACAGTTTTTACTGTACGTACTTTACGTACGGATATAACGTTTGATACTTTGCGTATCGGTTGTTACAATGGGTGACATGGGTTTACGAGATGACAGCGGCAAAGACTCGGTCAAATGGACGCGTCTCTATACAATAAAAGGAGGAGTACTTTTGGCTATTCTGCAAGTTAACAAAGTCAGCAAATTGTTCGGCGCGAACCCGGAACAAGGGCTTCAATTGCTTGAGCAAGGCTGGAGTAAAGCGCGAATTGCAAAAGAGAAAAATATAACGGTTGGCGTTAACCGTGTCAGCTTCGATATTCAGGAAGGCGAGATCTTCGTGATCATGGGGCTGTCGGGCAGCGGAAAGTCTACACTCGTCCGTTTGCTAAATCGGTTGATTGAACCAACATCGGGTGAAATCTTGATACACGGCAAGGACCTGCGAAAAATGAACAAGGAACAGCTTCGGGAAGTGCGCCGCAAAAAAATCAGCATGGTGTTCCAGAAGTTCGCCTTGTTCCCCCATCGCACGGTTGTGGACAATGTGGAATACGGTTTGGAGATTCAAAAGGTAGACAAGAGCAAGCGCCGCGAAGCCGCCATGAAGTCGCTTGAGCTTGTAGGTTTAAAGGGCTGGGAGGAAAAAATGCCCGATCAGCTCAGCGGCGGCATGCAGCAGCGCGTCGGTCTGGCCCGTGCGCTTGCCAACGATCCGGAGATTCTGCTGATGGACGAAGCCTTCAGCGCACTGGATCCGCTCATTCGCAGAGATATGCAGGACGAATTGATCGAGCTCCAGGACAAAATGAAAAAAACCATCGTGTTCATTACCCACGACTTGGACGAAGCTCTTCGGATCGGCGACCGCATTGCCTTGATGAAGGACGGCTCGATCGTGCAGATCGGCACGCCGGAGGAGATCTTGACCCAGCCTGCCAACGACTACGTTGAACGGTTCGTGGAAGACGTGGATCTGTCCAAGGTGCTTACCGCTTCACGGGTTATGCGCCGTCCGGAAACCATCACGATGGATCGCGGGCCTCGGGTTGCGCTGGAGCTTATGCGTGAACGCGGCATCTCGAACCTGTTCGTGATCGACCGTTCGAAGAAGCTGCTCGGCGTCATTACGGCGGAAGATGCATCGGATGCCATGAAGAATAACCGCAAGCTTGCGGATATTCTCATCACGGACGGACCGAGCGTCGGACCCGACACGCTGCTAAATGAATTGTTTGAAATTACGAGCATGTCCAAAGTGCCATTGGCCGTTGTGGATGACACCGGCCGACTGATGGGCGTTATCGTCCGCGGTGCCGTCCTTGGTGCCTTGGCCGGGGAAACCAAGAACGAGGAGGTGACGCAAGATGCCTAAGATCCCTCTTGCCAGCTGGGTTGATTCCTTGGTCGATTGGATGGGAGACGTGTTCTCCGGATTCTTTGATGCCATCTCCTTCATTATCGAGAACGTTGTGCAGTTGTTTACGGATTTGTTCATGCTTCCTCATCCGTATCTGTTCATCGTTATCCTGGCCGTCATTGCCTACCTGCTGGGTCGCCTGCCGTTGACCTTGTTCACGGCCATCGGCTTCCTGCTGATCGACAACTTGGGCTACTGGTCACAGACGATGAGCACGCTCAGTCTGGTCATCACGGCCGCATTGATCTCCGTTATACTGGGTGTTCCGCTGGGGATATGGGCGGCCTACAGCAAGTCCGCATCCCGCGTGATCATACCGGTTCTGGACTTTATGCAGACCATGCCGGCCTTTGTGTACTTGCTGCCTGCCGTCACGTTCTTCAGTCTGGGTGTGGTTCCGGGGGTTATTGCTTCGGTTATCTTCGCTATTCCGCCAACGATTCGCCTGACCCGTCTCGGGATTAATCAAGTATCCGGTGAATTGACGGAAGCTGCGGATGCATTCGGTTCGACTTCCGGGCAGAAATTGTTCAAGGTGCAGCTGCCGCTGGCCATGCCAACCTTGATGGCCGGCATCAACCAGACCATCATGCTCTCGTTGTCGATGGTGGTTATCGCTTCGATGATCGGTGCCCAAGGTATCGGTGCCGAGGTATATCGTGCAGTAACGCAGCTGCAAATCGGTAAAGGGTTTGAAGCCGGCTTGGCCGTCGTCATTTTGGCGATTGTCCTCGACCGCTTTACTCAAAATATATTTAAATCGAAAAAAAGGGGTGCTTAATTTGAAGAAACAGAAGTTTTGGTTGCTGCTGAGCTTGGCTGCTATTCTGGTCCTGTCCGCTTGCGGTCAGGGCGGAAACGGTGGCGCGAATGGAACGACGGACAACGGGGCTGATGGCGGTTCCACCGCTTCCCTCGGCGATCAAGTCAAACATGAAATCATCGGTATTGATCCTGGCGCGGGTATTATGAAAGCAACGGCTGCTGCGATTGAGGAATATGGATTGACCGACTGGAAACTGATCGAAGGTTCCGGCGCGGCCATGACGGCAACTCTCGATAAAGCCATCAAGAACGAAGATCCGATCATTATTACCGGTTGGACTCCGCACTGGATGTTCGCCAAATACGATCTGAAGTATCTGGAAGATCCGAAGAAGGTCTACGGTGAAGCGGAAGAGATCCACACCGTTGCCCGCCTTGGACTTCAGGAAGATCATCCGGAAGCTTATAAGTTCCTGAGCAATTTCAAATGGACGTCCGACGATATGGGTCAGATTATGACCGCGATCCAAGAAGGCCAAGACCCTGAGGCTGCTGCTAAAGAATGGGCGGACAGCAATGCGGAGAAAGTCGATGCTTGGCTCGAAGGCGTTCAGCCGGTTGACGGCAAAAGCTTCAAATTCAGTTATGTGGCTTGGGATTCCGAAATTGCCAGCACCAACCTGCTGAAAGTGATCATGGAAGAAAAGCTGGGTTACAAAGTTGAGGCCCTTCAAGTTGAAGCAGGCCCTATGTGGACCGGCGTTGCCAACGGCGACGTGGACGCCACCGTGGCTGCTTGGCTGCCACTGACGCATGCGGACTACTGGGATAAATTCAAGGACCAAGTGGAAGACCTTGGCGCCAACATGGAAGGCGTAAAAACCGGACTGGTGGTTCCGTCTTACGTGGAAGCCAATTCGATTGAGGATCTGAAATAATGATGAATGAAAGCCATCCCATGGTTTGTGGGATGGCTTTCTTTTTTGGATGTCAAGATTAGTCGGCCTGGTCTGGGGAGGATGTATCCGTTCCGGTCGCTGTTGAAACCAGGAAAACAGGATGATATTTTGCGGTATTTTCCCGGTTTCAAAGGCGAACGCCAGGTCTCCTCCACGGATACATCCTCTTTTCTTGGGCTCGGCCTCCAATCTTTCCCGCAATGAGAGCCAACCCATTCTTCAAGGATGGCTTTTTGGGGCTGGGCGGGGAAGGGGCTAAGCTGATCAGTTCCACACGGTCAGCTTAGCCTGATTTATGGCCGGACATGCTGCGAATCCCCTTGGGACTCACAGGCTTGCCGGCTCGGCTTGTGGGACTGCCACTGGCTCCCCTCTATCTTCCTACACCCGAATAGCCGAACATGCTGTGAATCCCCTTGGGACTCACAGGCTTGCCGGCTCGGCTTCTTTGGCTTTCGGGGGCTTCAGCTTCCCCGATTCGACCTCGAGCATTGCCGCAGGCCCTTCTCTAACGAATGAAAAAAGACCATACCAACATGGCATGATCTTTTTTCATTATATAAGTCTACTCTTTTATCGTGACCGTCACGGGAGAGTATTCGGCAATGACGGTTTGTCCATGCACGGATACGCTGCCCTCCGGCGTCAGGTCTTTTTCGGTCATGATGCCAAGCGCGATGGTGAATTTGTTGAACTTGATCGGGATGTTTTTCTCCCGGCGGATCTCTTCGCCGTTCACGTAGAAGACAGCTTCGTCTTCGGCACGGTTATACGTGATTTTGTACGTGTTGAATTCACGCGGCGTAAAGTGCGTATCTTCCTCTTTGAAAATGCAGAAGTAACGGGTCTTGTCCGATTCCGGCACCTGCACGCCCGGGAACGGCAGGACCGCATACACGCTGGCGTATTTGTCGTTCGAGGCAAAAAAGTCCAGTGCCGCGCCGGTGCTGAAATCAAGCAGATTCAAAGATACGTAGCCGTCATACAAGTCGCCGGGCACCGTACCTTGGGTGCGGGCCCGAATTTGCAGCTCGAAGGTCACCTCGCCGGATTCCGGCACGTCCACTTCTTCGTTGGAATAATACATATGCTTGGCGTTATCGAGAATTTGGATCTGGTTATTCTGGCGGCTCAGCGGTGCGCGCACGTACAGAATGCCATTGCGGACGATAACGACCGCATTCGGCTCGCGATATTCCCAGAATGAACCGTCCGGCAGCGGAAAACCGCCGATCTTCCACGTCCCGCTCTCGGACAGGATGGAGTGAAAATCACCAAAAACGCGTTGTTGTTCCATCTATTTCCCCTTCTTCCTTACAAAGTCTGAATGATTCCCTGAATGATCAATGACAGGATCAGAACGCCGCCGCAGCGCATGGTGGTCATCGTTGACGCGCCCATCAGCGGTAAATACGCCTCGGAACGGTTGCTGTCCTTCAGCCTTCCATAGACAAGATACAACGGAATAATCGTAAGCAGCGCAATCAGTGCGTAAGGCGGGAGTGCTCCGGCCAATACGCAGGCTATCAAGGAGAGGCAGGCCAGCAGCAGCAGAACTCGCGAGAAGTTCAGCGCTCTCTTTTCGCCCCATACCACGACCAGGGTCTTCTTCCCGGCCTGACGGTCTGCCTGCCAATGCAAAAAGTGATGGTTGAACAAAATCAACGTTGTCAGCAGCCCGATGGGCAGTGACAGCAGCAAGGCCCGAACATCCATATGTGAGGTTTGAACGTAGTATGCGCCCATCACCGGCAAAATACCAAAGGACAGCAAAATCGCAATTTCACTGTAGCCCTTGCCTCGATAACCGAATTGGATCGGCGGTGCGACGTAAAAGTAAGCGATCAACCCGCCGAGCCCGCCAAAGACAAAAGCCCACCAGCCGCTGATCAAGCTGAGGATGATGCCGCTCAGCGCCGCGATCCCGAACAGCGTCCAGGTGACGACCTCGAACTTACGGAGCGACCAGACCCCCTTGGTCAAAAACCCGGAGTTGGTGGAGATCGCATCTACATGCTCCTGCGCTTCCGTGTCCGTTCCGTTCTTATAGTCCCATAAATCGTTCACCATATTGGAGAACAAATGGGCAGCGCCGCTCCCGATCAAGGTCAATAAAAAAAGGCCTATATGAAATGTACCCGTCCATACGTAAGCCCCGAGCGCTCCCAAAGCGACCGGAATCAGCATGACGGGAATCACTTTGATTCGGGAAGCTTTTTTAAACTGTGTAAGGGCATCCACGTTTGATATGCTCCTTTCCCTTCTATGATACAGAATAGAACGCCTGCAAATCGCTTGCAGACGTTTAGCGTTGTGAAACAAAGCACTTGCATAGATAAGAATATCACAATTGTCGAACTTTGTAATCCGTTTGTTAGAACTTGGTTTTGCAGCCATTTAGACCGACGAACGTTCAATCAGCTCGAAAGCAAGCTCCTTGCGAATCGGCTCCTTCTGCTCCCCTTGAATATGGACATAGAGTATCCTGAAAGCCTCCGTACCCATATCAAACAGGCGGTTATCGATCGTAGTAAGGCCCAGCATTTTGCCGATCGGCTGGTTGTCGAATCCGATGACGGCCAGCTCTTGCGGGATGGACAGCCCTCTTTTCTCCGCTTCATAGATTAACCCGGCGGCCACATGGTCACCCGTCACCAATATGGCGCTGGGACGTTCCTCCATACCCGACAGCCGATCCATAATCGCTGCACCGTCCTCGAGATCAATACAGCCGTCCAGGATCCATTCCTCGCGGTAAGGCTCTCCGATTTCCTGAAGCACTTCTTCATAGGCCGCTTGGCGCGCTCTCGTGCTCGGACTGTCCAGTCTTCCTACGGTGAAGCCGATGCGGCGATGTCCCCGCCTTATCAAATAATGCATGGCACTGCGAAATGCCTCAGCATGGTTTATATATATAGAAGAAAATAAGCGTTCCCCTGCATCCTGACAGCATACAATCGGTCCGTAAGCGCAATAGGCTTCGATCTGTTTAGGCGTCACGGCCGATGATAGAATAATGATGCCGTCAATCTCGCGGTTACGCAGCATCTCCAGCACTTCCATTTCCTTATCCGGCGCATACCCGGTTTGGCACAGGATGAGGCGATAGCTAGCGGCAAGCGCTTCTTGGCCGGCTCCTTCCATCAGCAAGGAGAAGTAGGCATGATTAATAAACGGAAGCATAATGGCAATATTCATCGTTTTCCCTGTAATCAGATGGACCGCATTCATATTCCGGGCGTATTTCAGCTGCTTCATCGTTTCCAGCACGCGTGCCCGCTTCTCTTCTCTGACATAAGGGTGGTTATTCAGCACCCGGGATACAGTTGATACCGACACGCCTGCAAGCTTGGCTATCTCTTTAATATTGGCCACAATCGATATGCCCCCTTCATCCACTGGTTCATTCCTGATACTATCATGATTGCTTCCTCTATTCAAAATTAAGCCTCCAGCAGTTGAGGCCTCTGCGTTCGTATTGCCTCATATCCATGACTTACTTTTTTTGGTACGATTGATGATATCATCCCTATGGAGGTATCGGCATGTCGAAACTGTTCAAGACGCTTGGCGCTGTATGGTTCATCGGCGGTTTTATCGGAGGAGTCATCATTCATATCATCATGGAGGGCAATTGGCTGACAGGCATCGCTTGGCTTATTGGCGGCGCAATCTTGGGCGCCTTATTCTATACGGTGGGCGAAATTCATGAAATCGTGTGGGAGAATCATGCCCTGCTTCGGGAAGTGCTTCACCGTCTGCCTCCGGAACCAGGCGACAAAAAGCCGCCGCTTGGGAATTCCCGAGCCAATCTGAGCGCTTTGAAGGATTATAAAATGAACGCAAAAGATGAACAGCGATAAAAAATTTGATCTTGATCTGGTATGCTTTTCATACTTTACACTGTGATTGGGTGGAAACCTTCATTCATTGTCAGCGTGACCAAAAAAGGGCGTGATGGCAAGGGCAAGGCTTCTGCCTTTTTGCCATGTTTTGCGAAACCTGCGACTTGTCCATTACGTTATCCTTCTCAAAAGGAGATGATGGATGATGGAGACGTTCGGCAGAGGCTGCCTGTACTTGATCATTGGCATGGTGGTATTGCTGCTGCTTGCCCTGCTATTGGGGACCACGATTACGATCCCATGGTTTATCTTCATTCCGCTTGTCGTTATTGCCTTTGCCGTGGCTGCATCCAAGAGCAAACGCAAGGATGAGGATTGATCCCGGGCAACAGGCGAGCCGCCTGGCGCGAAGGGAATTCCCATTTCATGCGCTGTTTTCGATTCGCTTGCAGGCCTTGTCGGTTCAGTCCAACGGACAATAAAACACCAAGAAGACTCCCTGACGGGAGTCTTCTGCGTTCCTTAGGATCATAACCATGCTTTTTCCAGCTTACGACTTCATTTCGAAATATTCTTGAATACCTCTGTCTGCTGCTTGATGCCAACCTCGGTGGCAAAACGCTCGATGCTGGATGCTCCGAAGAATCCTTCCACTCCATGGGTTCTGGACAATACATACGCCGCGTCCTCAGGCTCCGCAATCGGACCGCCATGGCACAGAATCATAATTTCCGGGTTGACGGCTTTTCCGGCATCGCAGATCGCTTGAATTTTGTCCACGCAATCGTCGAGCGTTAGTGCCGTTTTCGCGCCTATGGTGCCTTTCGTGGTAAGACCCATATGAGCAACTAGAACATCGGCTCCGGCTTCAGCCATTTTCTTCGCCTGATCGACGTCAAACACATACGGCGTGGTCACCAAATCCAGCTCATGCGCCTTCCGGATCATCTCGACCTCAAGATCATAGCCCATGCCCGTCTCTTCCAGATTCGCCCGGAATACGCCGTCAATCAAGCCCACCGTCGGAAAGTTCTGCACGCCCGCAAACCCTTGCTCCTTCAGCTGCTTCAGAAAAATATCCATGATCCGGAACGGGTCCGTGCCGCAAACTCCCGCCAACACCGGCGTATGCTTCACGACCGGCAGCACCTCGTTCCCCATGTCCACCACGATCTGATTGGCATCCCCGTAAGCCATCAGTCCAGCGAGAGATCCCCGCCCGGCCATCCGGTAACGGCCCGAGTTATAAATAATGATTAAGTCTACCCCGCCCGCTTCGGCGCTCTTGGCAGAAATCCCTGTCCCTGCTCCAGCTCCCAACAACACCTTACCCGCTGCAACCTCTGATTTTAGTTTCGCTAATACTTCTGCTCTTGTTTGCATGGCCATGATATGTTCCTCCTTGAGTTGAAATTCTTGGCACTGTGGACTGTGGCTTCCCTTCTCATTGCCGCTTCAGCAATTCCATCAGCTTATCGGCCGCGGCCACTGCAAAAGCTTGATCGTTAATATCGGTATTCATCTCGATCAGCTCAACGGACTCACGGTCTATCCGCTGTCTTAACGTGTCGAACAGCATCTTATCCTCTTCCGTTCCATGGAATGCTTCGCCTTCCACATCGAGCATCGATACGCCTTTCAGCGGCAGCATCAACACCGTAGGACCTTTCGACGAATTCAGTTTATCCGCAAGGATCCCGCCAAGCTGCCGGTTCTCCTCCACCGTGGTCCGCATCAGCGTAACCGAAGGGTTATGCTTGTACAGGTTTCGTCCCCGGAATGCCTCCGGCACGGTATCGTACGGACCAAAGTTGACCATATCGAGCGCCCCGGTCGATACGACCTGCGGCACCTTGCAGCGTCCGGCTGCTTCCAGCCGATTCGGCCCTGCCGCCAAAACGCCGCCAACCAGCTCATCGCACCATTCCGTTGTCGTCAAATCCAATACACCGTCAATGAATCCGGCCTCAATTAGGCTTTCCATCGTTCGCCCGCCCGTGCCGGTTGCATGGAACACCAGCACTTCGTACCCATGTGACTCCAGATGCTCTCTGGCATAATCGATGCAGGGGGTCGTTACCCCGAACATCGTCGCTGCAATCAGCGGCTTTTTATCCATCGGCGCAGCCGATTCAAACTTAACCATGCCGGCTATCGCGTGTGCCGCGTTCGTGAATATTTTGGTGGAAAACGAGTTCAGGCCGGATACATCCACGATGGACGGAAACATGATAATGTCGCTTGTCCCTACATAAGGCGCCGTATTGCCGGAAGCGACGGTGGAGACCATCAATTTCGGTACGCCGATCGGCAATGCGCGCATGCCGGCGGTGACGATGGAAGTTCCCCCCGTACCGCCGAATGACAGTATGGCGTCGAATTTGCCCTCTGCATACAGCTTCGGCACGATTTGCTCCATCCCTTGAGCCAATACTTCAGTACCTTCCGACCGGTCCTTCCGGGCCGCGATTTCGCGCAGATCCGCACCTGCCGCACCTGCAACCTCGATGTTGGTTACATCCGGCGTGAACATCGGCTCAAACACGCCGCTATGAATCGTAAACGTCTTTAACCCCAAGCTCTCGATCACCGATTTAACGTGTAAAAACTCAGCACCCTTCGTATCAAACGTCCCCGCAATGGCTATGGTTTTCACCGTAAAGACCTCCCCGTGTCTCTTCTCAGGATCGCTTGCCCCGTTCTGAATGACGGGTCCGGCATGTGATCCCTGCAAGACCATAATACAGCGCTTTCAAATAAAAAGGATCGTATCCATGTACGATCTTTATGTATATTTGTCTTTCATATGCTGGCGATAGGCCTGGGGAGACATCCCCGCGTATTTTTTGAAGGTCTTGCTGAAATGAACATAGTCCGGGTAACCGACCAGCTCCGCTATTCTGCCCAGGGACAGCTTGCTGTGCTTCATGATATCCTGCGCCTTGTGAATACGGTATTTGGCTGTATATTCGGGAAAGCTGCACCCCACTTCCCTGTTAAAAAGCGCGCTAAGATGCGTTCTTGAAACGTGGATCCGTTCGGCCAGCTCCGTCATTGAAATCGGGTCTGCATAATGCTCGGCTACGTATTCTTTCACAAAGGCAACATAGTCCATCGGTTCATCAAGCTGCGTCAGCTTGTCCATCAGCTGCCGGTCCTGCTCCAGATGGCCCGTAGCCTTAAAACGATGCGTCGCATCCACGATGGCTTCTTCCGTCGGCGTTCGCTCAAAGCTCGAGCCGCCCACGTACCCCATGGCGGACGTGTTGTCGTACATGTACTGGACATCGATGGGCGTATGGACCGGACCGCCATATACGAGCTTGATCGGCTGCTTGCCCGAGTCGTCACAGACGGCAAAAATTTCTCTGGCTATTTCGGCGCCCTTCTCCAGCGACCATGATTTCGAGGTCCCCATCATCCCGCCTGCCGTAACGCCCAGATGGGCGCAGATGATATCCGCTCCCGCATCCAGCATCCATGTCGTCTGCTCCGGATTGAATACGAAGGCCATCGTAAACATATCGCGCTCATGGGCAATCCGGATGGCTTCCACCTCCTGCAGATACGTGATGCCTTCTTCCTCCAAGGCTTCGCGGAACTGTCCGTCAATCATTCCCACCGTCGGATAGTTGATGATGCCGGCAAAACCGCTTCCGCGAATGGCATCCAAGTATCCCGGCAGCTGAACGGTTGGATCCGTTCCGCATAAACCGAATATCACCGGTGCGTCGCGGACCACGGACAGAATTTCGCGCGAGCCGAAATCCATCACCATTTCATTGCAGTTCGCATAGGGCATGAAGCCCGCCAGGGAGCCCAGCCCCATCTGCCGAAAACGGCCCGAATTCAAGGCCAGTATCAGATCGGCGCCGCCCTTGACCGCATATTTTGCCGATATTCCTGCCCCTGCCGCTACCCCGATCAATCGCTCCTGGGTCTGTATCCCCCTATGTAATCGATCCAATACCTGTTCTCTGGTCGTTATCAAAGTTATTGGTCCCCTTATCTTCAATCTGACCGTCATATCTCATCGTTTCCTTATATCGCTATACCTATTATAAATGAAAATCAATAGAGCCGATTCGTGTAACTGTCCTGCATTCCCCGGGCAACGATCTCCTCCGTCACGTGATCTTGATTCACATGATCCGCGATGATCTTGGACGGGTTCGGCAGCTGTTCGCTGGGAATCCAGGAATCGGGATCCCATGCTTGCGAACGCATGAAAGCTTTTGCACAGTGCATATAGCATTCCTCGACCGAGACCGCAATGCCAAGCCATGGGCGTTTGCCTTGTACGCTAAGCCGATCCAGGATTTCCTCGTCCCTTACCAAGACGGCGCTGCCGTTGATTCGCAAGGTCTCCTTCAAACCCGGTATGACAAACACGATCCCGACTTTAGGGTTGGACAGGATATTCCGCAGTGAATCAAACCGTCGATTGCCCGGACGCTCCGGAATGACCAAGCAGGATTCCTCGATCACATGCACGAATCCCGCCGCATCTCCCCGAGGCGAAACGTCGCAGGCTCCGGATGCGTCGGAAGTAGCCATAAACAACAAGGGACTCTTCGAAATAAAGTCTTTGCAGTGATGGTCCAATCGATGAATCGTTTTGTGTTTGACCACGCGATTGGAATCGCCGAACAAGTTTCGGAGCTCCTCCTCCGATGAAACGACCGATTGAAACGGAATTTTTGACATCACAACCACCCTCCTATTAACTTCATCTTATACCTTTCTTATTTCCGATACTACGCAATGATCGTCTTGCTTCCCTTCCACAGTATGAAAAAAAGCTCCTCACAAGTTCTAGGAACCTTATGAGAAGCCTTCCCTCATTCTTATAAGAAGACAAGCAGCAAAATGCCGACAACAAAGCAATAATAAGCGAAATATTTCAGATTCCCGCGCGCCATGATATTCATGAACCATTTCATCGCAAAATAGGTGCAGATGAGCGTCGCGATAAATGCGATCAAATAGGGAATGAACAGCGGTGAAAAATCGGGATCCGATGCGATATCCGACACGCCCAGAACCATGCCGCCAAGGCTTATTGGAATGTACAGCATAAAGGAAAACCGCAGGGCCGTCTCCTGTTTCATCCCAACGGCGATCGACGTAATGACGGTCGAGCCGGATCGGCTGATCCCCGGAATCAGCGCCACCGCCTGAGCCAAGCCTACGATAAGCGCGTCCTTGAACGACAAATCATTATCCAGCTTGCGGCCGCGAAGGTTCCGAATCAGCCAAAGGGCGACTCCCGTAAATAGCAGCGCGACGCCTACCGTGCGAACCGAAGCGAATATTTCCTCAATCTGGTCTTTGAACAACAGTCCGATGATGACAGCCGGAATCGTACCCACAATAATATACAGAATGAACATGAAGTCGGATTTAAACTCCGGTCGTCGTGTCCGAACATAACTTAGGCCATTCACAATCAATCTCTGCAAATCCTTGCGAAAGATGAACACGATCGCAATCAATGAGGCTGTATTGGTCAGTATTTCGAACGACAGCCCGTTCTGCTCCATGCCCATCAGCCTTTGGGCGACAATCAAATGACCGCTGGAGGATACCGGAATCGGCTCCGTAACCCCCTGCACAATCCCCAGCAGCAGGTACTTCAACCACAAGATGAAATCTTCCATTACTCTCCTACTTTCTTTGCAACATGGGTATAGCTTATAAAAAATACTAGTCTATCATATCTCATAAAAACAGGAAGAATCAAACCACGAGCAGAGTCATCGTTGGTGCATGGAGCTGCCGGAAAGACGATAAGCCCCGTTGTTCAATGGCACAAAAAAGATATGTAAACAAGAGAAGCCCCTCTAACCACGGAATTAGAGGGGCTCCTAATCTATTGTTAAGAGGTGATTCCATCATAAGATACGTAGCTTAATGGAACCTTAAAGCTTCATTAGGGGGACATAAAAAGTTGGGGATGCTGGCTTCACCTCTGACGTCCGATATCAAACGGTTATATCAACATAAAACATGGTTCTTTTATCCCATAATCATCGGTATTTCTACAAATTTCTCGGAATTTATCATGAATCATAGAAATATATACCTAGTTCTGATAGACTATTCTATAATCTTCCTATTCTTGATAAAAGCTTGCGTACCAGATTACCAGCAACTAGCGGAATTCTTCCGTCGAGCAAATACCCTAGCCGATAGGGACAACAGAAAAGAGCCTAGTCATGAAGCACCCAACAAAATTATCCGTACTATTTCTTTTACTTGTCATCCTGACTGCGTGCAGTCCTCAGAAAGACACAACCGAACAACCTTCATCCGTCCCTGCACCGGCAGACCAGGAAGTGGCGAAAAACACGGCTGCTGTAAGTGCAGAGGATACAGGAAACATGGAAACCCAACCCTATACGGGCGAGAACTTCTCCTTTTCATATCCTTCTACATGGAAGGATGCACAGCTTAACATGCCTCAAATCGTTGCTGCATTTGTCGACTCGAATCCCAAGGGCAATTTTGCCGATAATCTAAATTTGATTGTCGAGGAATCATCAGCAACTCCCGAGGAAGCAGCTAACTCCTCAGTCCATGCTTTATCCAATGGAGCTGGCGGAGAGGTGATACAAAACTTTCAAAAATTGAATTACATCGACGTTCCCGAGAAAGCAGCCGGGATCCTGGAGAGCGAATACACCCAAGGAGAGTTAAACGCGCAAGTGGTATTGACTCAATATTTTGTTTCGAACGGCAATGAGCTCTACACTCTTTCGATTTCCTATTCCAAAACAGCTTACGATAACGGGGGTAAAGCGGTTGTCCAAAATATAATGAATTCATTCGAAATCGTTAAAATTAGCGAAGAGCCTGCACTCTCGGATACTAATGATGGCAGTAGTGCCGAGGAATTGACAGAACAAAACCTATTCGCTGAAATCATGGCTTATATTATCCCAATAGAGATTGAAGACGGCGCACTTGACGAGCTAACCTACAACTACTTTGTCGAGCACTATGAGTTATTTCCAGCGCTTACGCCTGAAGCTCAAAAGAGAGCGAAGGCTGAAGTCGATCCCAACATCACGTCACGTCACCTCAACAAAAATCTGAGCCCCTATTTGGACCAGATGTTCGAGGTCAGTGGATACGTAGTTGATATCATCGAAGAGGAACTCGACGAGGGAGTTACCGTTACCGAAATTCACATCGTCGATGATAACGACAACTCCATTATCGGTTTTTATGCCCACTCTACCGGCGATATTTTACAAGACGATAATGTAACGATGAGGGGCGTTCCGGCAACCTATTATTCATTCGAAAATATTAGCGGCGGAACTACCAATTCCATTCTTATAGGAGTTTCGACCATCGAAAAAACCCCATAGTTGAAAATGGAACTGCCCCTTATTGGATAGCGCCTTTTTCAGCTCAGTCATTGCAGAATAGAGATAAGCACCTTCTAAGGTGCTTTTTCTTATTCTTTATATATGACCAAAATATCATACGTTCCGTCTGCCGATGAAAGCTTAATATCCTTCACATCGTCAGGATGAATGTTATACAGGAATTCATTCACCTGATCCTGCAAATCGTCCAGATTGGAATCGCTAAAGAGCTCGACCTTCAATGTTTTTAGCATATAAGCACCCCCTAATTTCAAACTTCGACATAAAACGGGAGTTCCCTGCTGGAATCGAGTAAACGACACGTTTCATCTATAACTTACACTGGCCTTTATCTATTTTACACCGCACTGCTAAATGTGATGGAACGCCCTGGCGGATTAACGGATCGGCGCATGTCGCGAGCGCTGGGGCAGGACAATATCCTTCATATCCCGCTCGGGAAGACCCCGGATAACGCAGTTGAACAGTTTAGAGGCCCATCCTCCATGCATGTCATTCACCGCGAGCCCGTGAGCGGGGGCACTCTTTTATTTATGAAACGACCTTACCAAGCGGGAAGCCATAATTTGCAAGTAGAATATGTACGAAAAACTCGGATCGGTTGGAAATGGGCTTGGGGCGGCGGATATGGAATCGGCGAATCTTCACAATCCATAGCAGCGTTAAATTACATGGGCATGCCTGAATTAGACCATCTCTCTACCCCTTTTCCCATGGTGTTCGGGGATATTCTGGACCCCTCGATAAAAAAAGTAAGCGTCAAAATCAAGGGCAAAGGTAGTTATAACGCTAAGCTGACTGCTGCGGAAGCTGGAAGAATGATCTGGTTCGTATTTCTGCCGTCGCCCGCAAAACAATAACCGATCCGCGAGACAGCGGCTCGGTCCATTTCGAAATGGATTGACATTAATCCGGTGAAATTGCGGAAAAAAGGAAAAATTAGCACAGTCTCACTACTCGGAAGGCAGAAGTACACTCGTTTGGTAAAGAATCGTTAAAGATAATTTGGGGCAAGATAATTTTGGTACCTGCCCATGCATTTCAGACGAACAGAGAAAGGAGGTCCTTAACATGAAGAAAATCTGCATGTCTTTTCTCGCGGCTATGAGCATTGCTTGCACGTTAGTTGTCCCTGTTTCCGCCGAAAGCAACAGGAATGCAAATGACATGAACACAAACAACGTTAACGCTAGAAGTTATAACACCAACGCAGCCACCAATGATAACGATACAGACTGGGGTTGGCTTGGGTTAATCGGTCTTGCCGGCCTTGTTGGGTTAAGACGCCGTACCCCGGAGCGCCATTAATTTTTGCGATGAGCCTAGGGAACACAGGCAAAATCCTGCTCACATAAGAGCAGGATTTTTTTCTATTTAGGTACCTTAAACGTGTAACTTTAGATCCCCATTCTTCATGTTTTACTTCACTTTACCGGAACTTCCATTTTGTTACTCCGTATGAATCTTCAAGGGGTTGATTTCAATGCTATGGATGTTATTTGGCGTGGTTATCATTCTAAATTGCCGTTATAACTACATGAATCCGGATTCGGATTGGATACGATGGAATAAACGGTTACCGGAAGACTACGAGCAGGACGATCATGATTTGTTAAAAAACCAGGTTGGTGCGGCAATAGGTGGATTTATTGGCGGCGTATTGGTCTTAATCGGGTTAGCGACGCTTGTTCAACCTGGCGGTACCCCTATGTCGTGGGGGGCCCTTTTCGGGTTTGCTGTGATCCTCCTAGGTATAGGGCTCCTTGCCAGAAGGTATCCGACATTCGGCTGGAGCAGGGATGAAGGCTGGAAAGTCAAAGGGGATTCGGAACGAAGCGATACTTACATGGATTTAGTAAAATTCGGCGGATTGGTTTCCATTTGCCTCGGATCCGCTTTTTTTGTACTTGGCCTGATCATTTTATTGGTTTGACATGTGCTGAGGAGAAGAGGATTTTTCTGTTTCGCGGAAAACGTTTCTTTACAGCCAACGGAGATGGCCATTTAATAAAAACAGCGGCAAACCAAGGCTCAAATAGCATCTTAGCTTGCCGCTTATTGGGTGTTTTTCAAAACCTCTATATATTTACTTAGAATCCCCAAGTACGGAGTATAATGACAAGCAGAATAAAGAGAACGAGAATAACACCAACACTACCGCCATACCCAGAACCTTCATATCCACTCATTTTCCCTTACTCCTTCCTAATTGGAATACTACATATTATGTAAGGGCGTCTGATAATGCAAAGGCATGAGCTAATAGTCAAAAGTATAATTTATATTAAAACAAAAAAGCATAGTGGATGAAACTATTATTTACCCTTGTTCATCACCTGTGTTTCCGCTATAACGATGAGCATGTGGGATCCTGCCATCTACGGTGGTATAACCTTCAAAATAATGATAGTGCCCGCCGCCTGCCAATGGAATGGCGGGTCCAGTTGTTCCTCTAATCATGTGCTTGTGCTGGTCATTAAATGATGTTTGGGCATGGTAATTATGGACGTGTGGCACGCCGCTTGGAGCTGGTTCAGTTATACCCACGTAATGATGGAAATGCCCAACGTCAAAAGAGGTATCTCCTTGAAAGGGATGGACATGAACGTTAACCGGTCTTCCATCCCAAGATGTTAGAAAGAGTTGATGTGAATGACTGGAATCAGAGTTATCGGAATGAACAACAAAGCCCGTGATTTTTATTTCCATCCTATAGTGCCTCCCTTATATTAATGCATGATTTCTTTCTTGTTTACCTTCATGCCAGATAATGACCGATCGAACATGTCTAGGATAAATAAGAATCGTTCAGCTTCACGAAAAACATGATCTGCTAATAAAGGATGAATGATACTTTTGATTCGGCACTCTTCAATTAAGTCGCGCGCAGTTTTCTTAAAATCGCGCAATGATTTGACTGAAACGCGGTTTTCATCAACAAATTGACTTAGTAATGGATGGGTTTGCGATTGTGGACGCATGGAACTTAGGTCAATGGCTTGAAACATCAACGTATCAAAATCTTGGCTAAACTCCCTTGCTTGTTCCACTAATTTTCGCTCCGATGGATCAAGCAGATGACCTATAAATTTTGCATGGTCAGCCATGATTTTTAGGAAAAAGACATTTTCATCGATAATTGCATCAGGTAATGGTTCAAGTCTCCCGTTATTGAGTTCCTCTAACCGATTTCTAAAGTAATTCGCTTCTCGGCTAACATGATCTACAAGCAAAGGGAAATTTGTTCCCCCAGGGAGTTGGCACCTAAGTATAAGTCCAAGAACCTTCCTCTTAAATGCCCAAATGTGTGCAGCGGCATTGTGAACTTCTGAATTAAACTGTCGAATCGTTTGTGGATCGGTATCTGCTTGATATGCATGTGATCTTCTTTCAATATCCTCAAAGATGGCATGAAATTGATTAGCCTCATTGATTAACTGCGTATCTTCACATCTAAATCCTAATCGAAGAAAAAAGGAATGTTCTTTCATAATGCGTGACCAAAAACGTATTTCGTCTAATGATCTGACTACAAAAGGATCCGACAAACCTACCCCACCTTTCGGCACACGAAATAAGACAACCATTTTTATAGTGGCTCGATACAATGTATATGGGGATGGCATGTTTCAATATGCTATGTTAGGAAATTATGTAGAAAAAACAATTAGGCGTTAAAACGTATAGGATATTCCTAATTGGCTTATTTGTTTATGAAGAAGTTCGGTGAATTTTAGGACAACTTGCCCCCTGTACTTATCCTTGTGATAAATTAGTCCAACTTGCCGTAAAAATGGGTTTTCTGCTATATTCACTATTCTTATCCCAGGTTTGTCCCACTGCTTCATCAAGGTTTCGGAAAGGATGGAACAGCCTGCCCCTGCTTCTATCAGGGTGATCATTGATTCAATGGAATCAATTTCGATGACTGGTCGCAATTCAATTTCCTTCAAGTTGCAGATAGAATCCAATTGATGTCGACACCGATAATTTTTAGGAAACAAAACAAGAGGGAGGTCCATAAGAACTTCTAAGCTTACTTCGGGCCCTTCTGCTAAGGGATGGTCGGCATTGACTACTAAATAAAGCTTTTCATTGTACAGCAGTTGGGAAACGATACGTTCATCATGAACAGGAATAATAGTAAGAGCCAGGTCGATCTCGTTATTGAGCAAGCGTTCCGCAACATTGTCCGCGCTGATGACCCTAACCTGAACTTTTGAATAGGCCTCATGAAATTCCGGCAGCAGCCGGCAAACAAGCGAATTTAATTCACCCGGTAAAACCCCAATCGAAAGGCGTCCCCGTTTGATATCTTGCAATTCTTGAATTTCTTCACGTACACTCTTGAAGCTGTGAAAAACAGTGTGGCAATGTTTTAGCAAAATGAATCCGGCATCAGTAATTGCTATTTTTTTGCCTATCCGATCGAATAAAGGCATTCCCAATTCGTCCTCAATTGCTTTTATCTGGTGGCTTAGGGTAGGCTGCGTGACCCCCAATTTCTCGGATGCTCTTGTAAAATGCAGCTCTTGGCAAACAGCCATGAAATATTCTAATTGCCGGATTTCCATATCCTGCACCCCCGGTTTCTGCGAGTCTTAAAGAGATCATTCTTCTTTATCAACGATTTGTTTCATATTCAGCATGCATTATAGAAAATTTATTTTCATTAACAAAACAATCCCCGACTTCTATCCGAAGGGGATTGTTAAGATGTGCAGCTTATCCATCCATTGCTTCGCCAAAAAACTTATTCGTGCCATGGCGAATGAAGTACACTATCGCAAAAATCTTTGCGTTTGAAGCCCGGGAGTAACCGAGCGCATACATCTGCCTTGATATTGCCGTAGGTCGTTTCCGGTTTGTGAGCAAAACCCTCAAGAAATGCGGGTAAAATCTTGTTCTTAAATCCATTACGCGGATATGCCATCGTTACTTGGTTTCGCACATCTTCGGTAAATGCATCAAAATTTTCCCCAACAACGTCATAGCTAACGCCAGAGTTAATCAAGGCAACTTCCGGTTCTTTATACTGGGCTATTCCAATAGTTGTATGCAAGGCGACCGCATCCCATACGAGCCGAGCAGATTCTTCTGGCACTCCATAACTTCGTAAAAAATCACGTGCGGCGTTAGCTCCGTCCACCTCAAAACGTTTATCCGGACTGCTGTAGTGCTTGGTGAGTCCTAAGTCGTGGAACAATGCGCTGATATACAGCAGTTCTACATCATATTTTACATTGTTTCGTTTCCCCATAAGTGCACCAAATAGATATACCCGGTGGGAATGATTCCACAGTAAATCGTTTCCGTGCTCACGAAGCAACTCTGCGGCTGCTTTGGTCAACGTACTGTCCGGTATTTGGATTTCTGCAACTACATGTGACATGATGGACACTCCTTACATTTTTAGAGTCAGCTTGTGGCTTACGAACTCAATTCTATGCCCCTTATAATCATTCATCAATATTATCATTTCTATGATTATCATAGATTATACGCATAATAAGGCACCACATATTAGTATTCGCACATGGCAGAAGCTGCTCTAAATTACAAGCATGCAGCGTGTGTGGTCATGATGACACCGAAACTACTCTGAAAATATACGCAACATGCGCGCCCGTTTCGATATCATAGTATTTTTCGATTGCATTCATGCCTGATGATTACCTGCAAGTAAGTTATCGATCAAAGCTGTTGTAATGCCAGCAACAACTGCCTATGCAATAGTATAGGCTGTTAGTCTTGTAGCTACATTTCTAGTCGTAGTGGAAATTGCAACTGCCGCGTGTTCAATGCATTGTAGTAAATTTTACCTACCTCTGATATACTGACATTATTACTATTGTCATGGGTGCGTGATCAATCAGATGTGGGATAAAGAACTAAAAATAGCCATTCGAGAGAAGCAAAGCGTAACCGTATACCTTACCAATGGCGAAGTATTACAAGGCATACCGGATTCTTGTACAGATCGCTTAAAGATGCGTAGTGTTTATGGGCCAGTCTGGGTGCCATTAGATGAAGTAAAGCATGTGAGTCGATTAATACGGCTAAACATAAAAAAAGAACCTACTGGCATTAGCTAGTAGGTTCTTTTGCTATCTAAAAATGAAATGTACCTGGGTACCGTCCGGGTATCCCTCCAAATAGTTACCTACCCAGCTGCCTGCTCCTCGATTGTCAGATGGATCTATGTATTCGACACTTGCACCGTCTCCTCCTTCGGCACACATGGCCATCGGCCACTCATCCCGATCATATCCTTTTTTCGTAGGGATTCCCTTTAGTGAAGAACTCCTGTTATCCTCTGCACCAGTTCGATCAATGGTACAAACATCGGAATGGCCGGATTCAATGGCCTTTTTTATGTGATCCGCCGTCTCAGGATATTTATCCGCTGGAAACTCTAATTCGACAACGGTACCCCGTATTGGTGGGTTTACATCACTGTCATCTAACTCCGGAAAATAATTAAGGACCAACCAAACCAGTAATAAAGATAAGACCACTGTTCCAAATTTCATGAATAACTTTTTCATACAAATTGCTCCCCCATCCAAATAAAAAAATCCCTGCCAGTATAGGTCAGCAGGAATTTTCTTACCGATGCCTTCAGTTTACTTTGTTTAGTATAAGCAAGTTGGCATATATTTGTAAATCACTTCTCTGTAATTGTCGCTGTCTTGGCATGTCGTCGTTCCTCTCTGTTTATTGCTCATTATTTTAATACTTATATTGATTGCCCAATTTATTTGGGTCAAGTGTCACTATTCATTTGTACACATAATATGCACTATCTCATGATGAAAGGGAGAAGACCAAAATGAATCAACAAAGCCATAGCATTCAAGGTAATCAACAAAGGGAACCACAGCCTTATCATTACGGCCATGAGCATGACCATCACCCACATTTTCATCCATATAGTCACCCGTCAGGCCATCATATGATCCATCATCACCACCATCATCATCACCACTTTCACCACCACTACCAAATGAGGAGAGAAGAAGATTAATAATAGAATAAGATAACAATAAGGCGAGAAGAGTTACGCCCTCATGCTGCCGAGCGTGTCATTCTCGCCTTTATCTATGGGGATAGCCCCGCACATATTAGTATGCTCGCGTGATTTTATAATAAAAGGCTCCCTCTCGGGAGCCTTTTAAATAGCGGTATTATAAGGTTTTTAAGGCCTTACTTACATCATGCCGCCCATACCGCCCATGCCGCCCATATCAGGCATAGCTGGTTTTTCTGGTTCTGGCTTGTCAGCGATAACCGCTTCGGTTGTCAGGAACATGGCCGCAACGGATGCAGCGTTTTGAAGAGCGGAACGCGTTACTTTGGCAGGGTCAACGATACCTGCTTCGAACATGTTCACCCAAGTATCGGTAGCGGCGTTGTAGCCGATGCCGATCTCTTCTTTTTTCAGACGCTCTACGATGACGGAACCTTCTTGGCCAGCGTTAGCTGCAATCGTGCGGATTGGCTCTTCCAGAGCGCGCAGAACGATGTTCACGCCTGTTTTCTCGTCGCCTTCAACTTGAACAGCAGCAACAGCGTTGTATACGTTAACGAGCGCTGTACCACCACCGGATACCATACCTTCTTCAACCGCAGCGCGAGTTGCGTTCAGGGCATCTTCGATGCGCAGTTTGCGTTCTTTCAATTCCGTCTCAGTAGCCGCACCGACTTTGATAACCGCTACGCCGCCAGCCAATTTAGCCAGACGCTCTTGCAGTTTCTCTTTGTCGAAATCGGAAGTCGTTTCTTCCAATTGGTTGCGGATTTGCTTCACGCGAGCATCGATATCTTCTTTGTTGCCAGCGCCATCCACGATGATTGTGTTCTCTTTGGTTACGCGCACTTGACGAGCGGTACCCAATTGATCGATGGAAGCTGTTTTCAGGTCGAGGCCGAGCTCTTCCGTAATCACTTGGCCGCCAGTCAATGCAGCGATATCTTGCAGCATGGCTTTGCGACGGTCGCCGAAGCCAGGAGCTTTAACAGCAACAGCGTTGAACGTTCCGCGCAGTTTGTTCACGATCAGCATCGCTTGCGCTTCGCCTTCGATGTCTTCTGCGATCAGTACGAGCGGTTTGCCTTGCTGTACGATTTTTTCAAGGATCGGCAGGATTTCTTGCGTGTTGGTTACTTTTTTATCGGTAATCAGGATGTATGGATTCTCAAGAACAGCTTCCATTTTATCCGTATCGGTGATCATGTATGGAGAGATGTAGCCGCGGTCGAATTGCATACCTTCTACTACTTCAAGCTCCGTCAAGAAGCCGCGGGATTCTTCAACGGTGATAACGCCGTCTTTACCCACTTTGTCCATAGCTTCGGCAATCAGTTGACCTACTTCTTCGTCAGCTGCGGATACGGAAGCGACTTGAGCGATCTCCTGATGGTTTTTCACTTCTTTCGCGATATTCGCAAGCTCGGTTACGGCTGCTTTAACCGCTTTGTCGATACCCTTGCGGATGATCATTGGGTTTGCGCCAGCTGTAACGTTCTTCAGACCTTCACGGATCATGGCTTGTGCCAGAACCGTTGCCGTTGTTGTACCGTCACCGGCAACATCGTTGGTTTTGGTAGCTACTTCTTTAACTAGCTGAGCACCCATGTTCTCGAATGCATCTTCCAGCTCGATTTCTTTAGCGATGGTTACGCCGTCATTCGTGATGAGCGGGCTTCCGAATTTTTTCTCAAGAACCACGTTACGGCCTTTCGGTCCGAGTGTTACTTTAACTGCATTTGCCAAAGCATCTACACCGCGAAGCATGGAGCGACGGGCGTCTTCACTGAACTTAATGTCTTTTGCCATGGTATTACATACCTCCCTAGTGGATTATGGAATGGTAAAACAAGATATATTCAGGCATTCATTAGCCTAAGATCGCGTGGATGTCGCTTTCTTTCATAATCAAATATTCTTTACCTTCGTATTTGATTTCTGTTCCAGCGTATTTGGAGAAAATAACGCGGTCGCCTTCTTTAACTTCCAAAGGTACACGTGCGCCGTCTTTCAGGGAGCCGCTGCCTACAGCAATAACTTTACCTTCTTGCGGCTTTTCTTTAGCAGAGTCAGGAAGTACAATCCCGAATGCCGTAGTTTCTTCTTGTTCGATCGGTTCTACCAATACGCGTTCACCTAAAGGTCTGATCATGAAAAAATAGCCTCCTTTAAATATGTTGTGATGCTTTTTTCAAAGCTTTATGTATTAGCACTCGACAACCCTCAGTGCTAACAACCAATTTTATGATACTCAAGTTGTCTTAAAATTTCAAGTCCTTTGCATGAATTTTTGATCATTTTTTTGCAATCCGGACTTAGGGAGAGGTTGTCCCTAAACCCCCTTCACCATTGTATCCATGACCAGCCAAAATATGCCTGAGACTTTAGGAACACTGTGCGGCTAGAACTATAGATCCAGTCATCATTCGGCAGAAAAAAACAGCCCGAAGCATGCCCTTCCGCAGAAAGGTTTCATCTTTCATAAAACTGCGGATTCGTTGATGTGAGCTGTATAACTGCCAGATTGGTCCTCTCCTTTCGTCAAACCGTGAATAGCTGTGGTCCGCCGGCTCCCCAGGCTTCAACCAGCGCGTTCCGAAACAAAGCATCCAGGCTTTGATCCAGATCCGTATCTTGATGCTTCTTATCCTTGGCCAGCTGCTCATATTCGTTCAATTTCTCTTCAATGAATGCGTTAATGATAGGAAGCTTCGGTTCAATATTCATCTCTTCACCCGAACGTTTGCGAAGAAGCAATTGATCAATCTCCTGTTTCAGCGCACTTCCTTGATCTAATAAGCGATCCGTAAGCAGCTCGAATTCCATGGGAGGCATCTCGTTGTAGGTTTGAATCCAGTCGCATGCCAGGATCGGACGCAGTACATAGAAATATTTTTTGATCTTAACGTCTCCCCCTTGCAAATACATCCGGTAGTTGCCTTTGGCCATGTTCAGGTAGTGGTGCATGCAAGATTTAGGCGAGAAGGCAAGCGGAGATATGCTTCGGATTTGCTGGGCGATGCCAAGCGTCTCCTTATATTTGATGGGGGACTCCAGCCATTCAAGCAGGGGTGGATTCGACTTGCGAAAAAGCCCCAATGCTTTTTTTAAATCCCAACCGCTCATATCCAGACTGTCGTTGATTGGCCGCTCAATCACATCTCGCTTGTCGAAGATCGATAAATACCACTCCACGGGTCTGATATAGATAAACCTTACGTCGTAATCGCTGTCCGTCGATGGGAAGCCCCAGGCCCTGCTCCCTGATTCGCAAGCATACAGGATTAGGACCCCTTCCTCCCGCTCTATCCGCTTAAGTTCTTGTTGAATCGTCGATTTCATTTCCTGCGTTATATTCATATCCAGAATCTCTCCTTCTGTTGCTGCCGTGTAAATTTCCGATATCCTTATTGTCTTCCATGCGTTCCTATTTCAACAGGGCAAAAGTATGGCGATAACAAAACGCGCACTGCTCCCTGTGCGAACGGTGTGTTGGTCCGGGGCATGCTTGGATTGGCTGTCGACCATATGAAGATGTTACAATATCATTCCTTTATGCGGTTCCCTATCCTTGCTACAATAGTTACAGACTGGATCACGTACGATCTAATATATGATTTGAAGGAGGGCGCCATGGCTCGGGAAAGCTTCGATAAAGAAATCCAATTTCTTCGTATTCTGGCGCTGGCCGGCGGCGCATACAACCGGCAACAACTGGCTGATCGCCTTGGCATTTCAGTACATACCTATGACAAAACGCTCCGAAATTTAAAAAATATGATTGAATCGCTTCAGCCGCAGCTCTCGGAAGAACAAAGTCTCACCCTATCCGAAGGCCTGCGCTATTCATACTATGAAACCGCTGATCCGCTCCTGCTGCTGCTGTTCCGCGGCAAATCGCTCAAAGCATCGGAAAGCTTGAGGCTATCCATGATCCTCACCCAGCTGCAGCATCAGCAGTTAACCGCGAAGGAACTCATCGAACGCTGCGGCGATCAATTCCCGGGCGGAGAATCCCTGCCCGATGAGAAGACGATACGCGGGGATCTCAAATACCTGGAAGAAGTCGGAGTCATCGTAAAGACAGGTGCAGAACGGCCGTACCGTTACAGAGGCGCCCGTGATCTCATCGATTCGTTGTCGGATGACGAGCTACTTGATCTCTACGATTATGTGGACGTCATGTCGAACACGCAGCTCCCCTCTGTTCAGGGGTATATGCTTCGAGACAATTTAAAAAGGGCCTTGCGCAATCGTGACATCGCCGCACACTCGGCCCCGGCCTATTTTTATAAGTATCATTACCATTCACGCATATTGGATGAGGCGCATCTGCACACCATTTTTCAGGCGATCACCAAAAGAGCGAGACTCCGTTTCCTGTATTTATCGCCAAAAAGCTCTTCACGCTATGCTTCCCGAAACACGAATCCGCTGTTCCATAGGGAATCCAAAGGGCTTCGGGAAACGATGCTGCCGCTGCGCGTGATCTATGACCATCAATACGGCCGATGGTACCTGATCGGTCATAACGGCAGACAGGGGCTCATGAAATTTCGCATGGAAGGATTGACTCAAATCGAAGAAGGCGAAGCAGTTGAAGAAGAGGTATTCCAGCAGCGACTCATGGAAACGCTGGCCGAATTCGAGTACAGCTGGGTTACCGATACCCGGAATCCCACCAAGGTCGTAGCCAGATTCTTTAACCCGGAGGACAGCAAAGTGAATTTCGTGCTGAACCGGGTTAAGGCGCAAGGGCAATGGGGGACCGTAACCATGGAATCCGAGAGCTCTTTCTTATACGAAATTGAAGTGAACGGCACCAGCGAAATTAAGCCTTGGCTCCGCAGCTTCGGCTCCAGCTGCGAGGTGCTCCAGCCACGCTCCCTTCGGCAGGAGTTCATTAAGGAATGGAAGGAGATTGCCGCTTATTATGAGCCAGAATCCATTCGAGAAGATATTTAACTACCAGATCATAACAAGGCTTGAGGAAACTGACTCGATTGCCATTACCGCTCAGGAACGGGGATGGCTGAAAATGATGCTGATGCACCCCGAGGCGGCAAACGCCTTTACGCCCGGTACCTTAGAACGGCTCAAGCAGCTCCTCCACTTGGAGCATAGCGGTGCCGAGATGAAAGGGATCATTCTGGAGAAAGCCAAGGGACAGGAACGAAGCGTATACCATCCGCATCTTCGAACCTTGCGTAGAATGATCATGCAGGATCAGGGCTTTCGCCTAAGCTACCGCACGAAGCTTGGAGAAACGCGCAGCAATCAGTCCGGTTTCCCGTACAAACTGGAGTATTCCATGATCAAACGGGAATGGATGCTGATCTGGTACAGCAAAAGCCGTAGAGGACTCATGTACACGAAACTCGATCATATTTTATATATACAAGGGACTTCGCTCCCCTCCTTCCGGATCGATCGCATAAAGGAACGGCTGCAGCGGCTGATGGAAAACCGGGAAAAGCAAGCGATCATTGAAATCCAACGGCGATACAACGGGGAATTGTCGCGGATCCTTTACGCCTTTTCCTGCTTTGACAAAACGGTGCATTATGAGGAAGCTTCCGATACCTACCGCATTCAGGTCTGCTATTTGGAGGATGAGTGCGAATTTCTGCTCTCGCGCATTCGCTTTCTCGGCCTGAGGGTGAAAGTCGTGGAAGGAAGCACGCTGCAGACCCGGATGCAAGAAACCGCAGCGCTGGCTCTGGCGAGATATGCGCAAGATGAAGGTTAGAACGCCGCCATGACATGATTCCCATGAAGACCGAAGGCTGAGGCAATGATGAACAATAATTTCTAATCCATCATTCATTGGACAAAAAAACAACCCGCAAACCATACTCAGAGGAGTGAAGTTTGCGGGTTGTTTTTATTCTTAAAGGATCTCTTATTTTGCAAAAACAATACGGTCAATCCTCTTCGTCCGCCCTTACGTAGCGGCTGTCCCGTTCCATGTCCGCTTCTAACTGCTTGCGATAGATCACGGAAGACAGAAACACGCTGAATTCGTACAGAAGCAGCAGCGGAATCGTAACCAGGAAATCCGATATAAAGTCCGGCGGCGTTATGACGACCGCGATAAAGACCAGCGCGAAATACGCGACCTTGCGCATCCTGCGAAGCCGCAGCGGATTCAGAATGCGAATTCTCGTTAAGAACATCACCACAAGCGGAAGCTCAAACAGCAAGGCCAGCGGCAATACGAGATTGAACATAAAATTCAAGTAATTGGTAATGCCGTAGGTCTCCTGGAGCCCCATGCCCTGCGTGATCGCCGTGGTAAACGACAGCGTCATCGGAAATACGATGTAATAACCAAACGTGATTCCGACGATGAACAGAATAAATGCATACGGCACGTAACGTATGGCCGCTTTCTGTTCTTCTTTGCGCAGCCCCGGCTTGACGAACGCCCAGAGCTGATAGAAGATCAGCGGTACGGAAATGACGAGCGAAAAAATAGCGGCGATTTTCATGTAGATTCCGATGCCATCCCAAAAGGAGAAGGCATGCAGCTCAAAGTTCTTGGCTTCTTCGGCCGCCGTCAAATAATGATAGATCGGGTCCGCAACGAAAAGCCCCCCGACCAGTCCTGCTACGAATACCACGAGCACGATTATAATTCGTTTGCGAAGCTCGCCCAAATGCTCCACAAGCGCCATATCTTTCACTTGCTCCGACAAGTTAACCACCACCCTGTATGTGACCCTGACAAAACAAAATCCCTCCCGAAGGAAGGGACTTCAAGCCTTGCTTTAATTCTATTCCGGAAGACGTTTGTCTTCAATCTTGGCTGGCTCAGCGGCAACGGCTTGCTGGGGAGCCTCTTCTTTCTTCTTCGGTGCATCGTCTGCGATAATCTCCCGCGCACCATCCTTAAACTCACGGAATGTTCTTCCGACCGCACGTCCCAGTTCAGGAAGTTTGTTCGGTCCGAACAAGAGCAGCGCCAAAATAACGAGCAAAATAATGCCCGGCACTCCAATTGTACTCATATCTGTTCTCCTCCTCGTCCTGCTTAATGCCTTCAAAAGGACTTCAGGATGACATTAATCCATCGTGCCTTGCAGCTGCAACAGGTTTTTAACTAAAGAAAATCATCCGACTTCAGCAGTGAAACAAGCTCATATACCGCCATCATACCATAATGTAAATCACATATACAGTCCAGAAACGTGACAGTTTATTTACATAATTATCTAATAAGGTACTCGTTAAAGCTGCTCGCGATACTGGCCCGTTACCATCAACAGTGCCTCCGGAAGCTGATCCATGACCGCCGCCAGATTCTCGTGCACGCCTTTGGGAGAGCCCGGGAGATTGACAATCAAGGTACGGCCGCGGACGCCGCATACGCCTCGAAACAGCATCGCGCTCCGATTCTTCTGCATGACGGTAGCGCGCATCGCTTCCGCAATGCCGGGCACTTCGCGTTCGATGACCCGCTTGGTCGCCTCCGGCGTAACATCCCGCACCGCCAGCTCCGTACCGCCTGTCGTGAGGACAAGGTCCACTTGATAATAATCCGTAAGCTCGATCAATGCCGCGATAATTTCGTCCTGCTCGTCCGGTACGATCCGGTATTCGATGATTTCACCGCTCAGCTCTTCCTCCACCAATTCCCGGATCACTTGAGCGCTCGTATCCTCGCGTTCCCCCCGCGAGCCTTTATCGCTCGCCGTCAGGATCGCCGTTTTCCACACCATCTGCCCTCTCTCCTTCCCACTCATCCGAATCTCCTGTATCTATGCTATGTCGTTTCTTGTATGTAATCCCCGCTCTTCCCGCCGGTTTTGCTTACCAGCAGGGTCGGGCCGATGATCATGTCTTTCTGCAGGGCCTTGCACATGTCATAGACCGTCAGCGCAGCGGCTGAAGCAGCTGTCAAAGCTTCCATTTCAACACCGGTTTTGCCTGTGGTTTTCACGGTCGTTTCTATATATAATTCGTCTTTGGCGTTATCGCTGAACGCCACATTCACGCCGGTCAACGGCAGCGGATGACACATCGGAATCCAGTTCGACGTGTTCTTGGCCGCCATAATGGCCGCAACCTGTGCCACGGCAAGCACATCTCCCTTGCCGATTTTCCCCTCCTGGATGCGGGCCAGCGTATCCGGATGCATACGGACCGTTGTCTTCGCTACCGCTGTCCGGGCGGTCACATCCTTATCACTGACATCCACCATTCGTGCTCTGCCTTGGTCATTAAAATGACTCAGTTCCATCTCTTATCCCTCCGCTGCAGGTCTGGTCTTCACGTTATGCCCCTGTTCCGTAACCAAACCGTCCAATACCCTATCATGTTCTTCCATAGGAACTTGTTCCAAGACCTGAACCTCGTAACCGATCCCCACCCACAAAGGCTTCTTGATCCGACGAGCGTCGGCTTGTGCTCCCTGGTTAAGCCTGTCCGACAGCCGGTCATAATAACCGCCTCCGTATCCAAGCCTTCCGCCCATTCTATCAAACGCAAGCCCGGGTACCCAGACGATATCCGGTCCCGGATGATTCCATTTTTGCGACCGCAACGGATCGGGCTCCGAAATGCCGTAAGCGCCGACAACCAGCTCGTCCCATGCCTGAAGCTTATACAATTCCATCGAACGGTCTTGGGGCAAGCTCCGTGGAACGATAACCTGGATCCCCTGTTTCCATGCCCATTCGATAAGAGGCCGGGAATCCAACTCGGAACGAAAGGGAACATAAATCATCATGCTCTGAAGATGGAGACGATCCATGACCTCCGCAGCAAACGCGCAGGCTTGCTTCGACCGCTTGGTCCGCTCTTCCTCTGATAACTCGTTCCGTCGCAATGCCATCGTTTTGCGCAGGGCGGCTTTTACGGATGCCCGCTTCAAATCTTCCTCAGGGTTCACACGTGATCTTTCCTCTCACGCTTATAATTAAGTTTAGTTTACCACTGTTCCTTCCTTTAGCCAAGAATGACGGAAGTCGCCAATCAAGGTCGATTGTTCGGTCATTTTCATGTACACTTGATTTAAGATAGAAGAAACGCATAAACTCCAAAGCACGCGATCATTCAGATTGCCATAAAACAGCGTCTACGCGCGTTCTGTCGGAGCATGTACGTCGGAAGTCGTTTTTCTTATAATGAAGAATTAATGGAATAATCATATAGAAAGATGGAGGTTTCACATAACATGCTGCTGCAAGCCAATGGCATTACGAAATTATATGGCGTCACGCCCGTCCTGGACGGGATCAATCTGCAAGTCCTTGAACGCGAAAGAATCGGCCTCGTCGGAGTCAATGGAGCCGGGAAATCGACGCTGCTTAAAATTTTGGCCGGCGAGATGTCCTATGATGGAGGACAAATCTTCAAAGCCAAGGAAACCACCGTCGGTTATCTTGCCCAGAACAGCGGGCTTCAGTCCGATTCCTCCATATGGAACGAGATGCTGGATGTCTTTACTCCCCTGCTGGAGATGGAGCGTGAGCTTCGTCAGATGGAAGAGCAAATCGCCGACCCCAAGTCGAGCGAAGATCCGAAGAAATACCAGGAGCTTCTGGATCGTTATGCGGTCCGCTCGGACTGGTTCAAGGATCAAGGCGGATATGAGATCGAAACACGCATCCGCAGCGTGCTGCACGGCATGGGATTCGGCAGCTTTTCGCCCGATACGTCCATTGCCACGTTAAGCGGCGGGCAGAAGACAAGGCTGGCCCTTGCAAAAATACTGCTGCAGGCACCCGACCTGCTGATGCTGGACGAACCGACGAACCATCTGGATATCGCAACCCTCACCTGGCTGGAGGATTATTTGCGCGGTTATTCCGGCTCGCTGCTCGTCGTTTCCCATGACCGGTATTTCCTGGATCGGCTCGTGACCACCATCGTGGAGATCGAACGCCGCCATTCCAAAAAATATACCGGCAACTACAGCCGGTACATTGAGCTGAAAGCAGCCGAATACGAATCCCAGCTGAAGCAATACGAGAAGCAGCAGGACGAGATCTCCCGCATGGAGAACTTCATTCAGCGAAACCTGGTACGGGCCTCTACGACCAAGCGTGCGCAGAGCCGCCGCAAAGCGCTGGATAAAATGGAGCGGCTCGACAAACCGCTGGGCGATCTTAAGAAAGCTCATTTTTCTTTTGAAGCCGAGTATATGTCAGGGAAAGACGTCCTTCATGTACGTGATCTGTCGCTTGCGTTCGAGCAGGACAAACCGCTGTTTCGGCAAGTTTCCTTTGATCTCAGCCGCGGGGAAACCGTAGCTTTGATCGGACCCAACGGGGTGGGCAAATCGACACTTCTGAAATGCTTGATCGGTACCATGAAGCCGACGGCGGGGTCGCTGCAATGGGGTACAAAAGTAAAGATCGGCTATTACGATCAGGAGCAATCGGAGCTGAATCCAAGCAACACCGTCCTGGAAGAGCTGTGGGGCACCTATCCGCAGATGGAGGAAGCCCGCATTCGTACCGTTCTGGGCAATTTCCTCTTCAGCGGCGAAGATGTGCTCAAGAAGGTCAGCTCCTTAAGCGGCGGGGAAAAAGCACGCGTCTCGCTTGCAAAGCTCATGCTTCTGGAAGCCAACATGCTCATCTTGGACGAGCCGACGAACCATCTAGACTTGTTTGCAAAAGAGGTGCTGGAATCGGCACTCATGGATTACGAGGGCACTTTATTGTTCATATCCCATGACCGTTACTTCCTTAATAAGATGGCGGAACGCATCATCGAGCTTCATCCGGACGGTATTCAACATTTCCTGGGTAATTATGACGACTATACGGAGAAAAAACAGGAAATTCTTGATATGAACAATGAGCCTTCCGAGCCGTTTGCCCGCCACACCCTGAAACAGGAAGGGAAAGCCGAGGCTATGCCTGAGAAGCAAGGGGCCGTTTCCTTCGAAGCCGAGAAGCAGGCGAAACGGGAGGAACGAAACCGTCAGCGCAGGCTTGCCAGCCTGGAGGAGCAAATTCATGTCCTGGAATCGGACATTGCCCAATTGGAAACCGAAATGACCTTGCCGGAGATCTATCAGGATTATATGGCGCTCCAAGAACGGCAGCAGTCGTTAGAGGAGAAAAAGAGTCAGCTTGAGCAAATTTTTGCCGAATGGGAGTCATTGCTGGAAGCCTAAAAAAATTCACAAAAGTGTTTCAAATGGAGATTTACGTTTATACACAAACTTATCCCCAGGAATGGTGCATAAGTTTACCATGAAAATGGCCGAAATGGCCATTTTTTTGTTGTTATACGCGGATCTCCGGTCCTATATCCAGCTTTATCCACTAAGTTATTCACATTATCCACAGTTTCCACCGGGAAATGTGAAAATCCTGTCCCCTCTTTTCAGCGTCTTGCAAAAGACCGATTTATCGACATTTTTCTCGGTTATGCACATTTTTTGGCGAATATGTGGATAACGTTGTTCACAACTTGACAGAGTTTGATGTTCTATATATTTAGCTCCTATATAGGGCCTACTTTTTATTATTATGGAAAAAAGCGACCTTCCCCGTACCGGGTTGAAGGTCGCTTGTGCAATCTAAAGTAAATATAAGCAGGCACGCTGAGTTCCCTTATTCGCTTCCTGCCTAAACCGACATCAACGCCGAGTTGCATGCCGCAACGTATGCCAAGCCTGCGGCCATGACGATATCCTGGTGCACGGCCGTGCTGCGGAAGATCTTGCCGGCCTTCTCCACCGTTACCGCCGCTTCGGCATGCGCGTCCTCGCCGCTGCTTAAAGAATGGAGCTCCAGATCGCCAAACCGGATGTCGCTGCTGATTCCTTGGCTGATCGCCGATATGACGGCTTGCACGGGACCGTCCGCCACGCTGGAGTAGGTGGCTTCCGTCTGTTCGCTCAATTGGCGCAGCGTAACCGCGGCAACCCTGCTGCTTCCCGTGCCGGAAATGACCTGCGCCTCGGCCAGTTCGTACACCTGTGCCGGCTTGCCCAATGTGCTGCTGACCATCTGCAGCAGCTGATCATCGCTGACCACCTTTTGACGGTCAGCCGCTTCCTTGAAGGTATCGTACAAGGATTCCATCTCGGCTCCCTCGAGCCGGACACCGTAACGGGCCAAGCGATCCTTCAGGGCATGGCGGCCGGAGTGCTTGCCCAGTACGATCATGCTTCGCGGAATGCCCAGCTTCTCCGGATCCATAATCTCATAGGTGCTTCGATCCTTCAGAAGACCGTCCTGGTGAATGCCGGATTCATGCTGGAAGGCGTTCCGGCCGACCACGGGCTTATTGAAGGCGATCGGAAAATGCATCGCACCGCTGACGAGGCGGGATACCTCGTACAGCTTCTCGGCCGTAATGCCCGTCTCTGCCCGCAGCATGTCACCCCGGGTAGATAGAGCCATGACAAGCTCTTCCAGCGCGCAGTTGCCTGTACGTTCGCCCACCCCGTTCACGGTGACCTCAATTTGACTCGCGCCGTTCTCGATCGCGGCCAGGCTGTTGGCCACGGCTAAACCGAGATCGTTATGGCAGTGGGCACTGTAGGCGACCGTCTTCCCGCCTCGGGCGCCATCCCGCACGCGCCGGAAGATCTCGCCGTATTCGTTCGGAAGCGCATATCCGACCGTATCCGGCAGATTGATGATCGTGGCTCCCTCTTCTATAACGGCCTCCACCATCTCGATCAGGTCGTCAATGCCCGTTCGTGAAGCATCCATTGCCGTGAATTCCACCACATCGCTGAATTGCCTCGCATAAGCCGTCATTTCACGCGCCCTTGCCACGACTTCCGGACGGCTCATGCGCAGCTGGTGGCGAAGATGGATGTCGGAAGAGGATATGAACAGGTGAATCCGCCTTCTGGCCGCATCCTGGGTTGCCTTGACGGCCGCATCAATATCCCCTTTTACCGCTCGCGCGAACCCGCAAATCTCCACCTGCTGCAGCTGCCTTGAAATGGCCTGCACAGCGGCGAACTCTCCGGGACTGGACACCGGAAACCCGGGCTCCATCACGTCAACGCCCAATTCCGCCAGCTTTCCGGCCAGCACAATCTTCTGCTCAGGCTGGAGACTTGCCCCTGGTGCCTGTTCTCCGTCCCGCAATGTCGTATCGAAAATTCGGATCGTTTTCTTGGATTCATTCATCTTCCGATATTCCTCCTTCGTTAGGGTATAACCCTGATTTTCATTCGATGGATTCTGTTGTTCTATCCAACTGGTTATGTTCAATGCACGTCCGCACGTCGACTTGCGTCCGCTTCCCACCCTGCTGCTGCCGGCAGCAAAAAAGCCCGCCATCTCTTATATCATAAGAGACGACGGGCTAAAGACCCTCCGTGGTACCACTCTAATTGACACGCCATGCTGTGCAGCGATGCTGCCGCACGTACGTGTCCACTCACCGTCCATGATCTCCTCATGCCGGCCGGGTCATGAAGAGAAAGGACTTCCCGATGACGGAGGAACGCCGTAAGAGAGTCCTATCTGCATTCTTGGCAGCCGATCCGGATGGATCCAATCACCCCACCTGCAGACGATCCCTCTTCCGCTCCCGGGCGAGATTCAAAGCTTGCTGTCGCTGCGTCGCACCAAAACCGCAGCTCTCTGTAGACAGCTCCCTTCTACTGCTCCCGTTCATCGCGTTTATACGATATGATGTTATGCAAATACCATGATATCCGGCTCCCCTTCACCGGGTAGCTTTGCCTCTTCAACATGGCTTCGTTGTTATATGCTTTCTGCCTGATCCGAGCCTCCCGCTGCCTATGCATGCAAAAAAGCCTGCCATCTCTTATGCAAGAGACGACAGGCTATCCTATCGCGGTACCACTCTTGTTGACTCTAATCCTAGGTCATTGCAAACCCGGACCTTAAAGCCCCCTCCATCGCCAAATCGCAAAGGATTTGTGCGCAGCCGTTCTCACGGAGGCCATCCCGTAGCAAGGTCAAACTCCGCAATTTCATCTATGCCTTAGAGGCATTTCATTGCGCAAGGTTCCCCTGCTCCGCTCCCAGGTGAGTTCAGGCTCCTTTCGTCTGCGTTGCACCGTCCCGCAGCTCTCTTCTTCCAAGGTTCACCTTACTGGTCCTGTTCTTTGCGTTTCAACATTCTGGAATTTGATCATGATTATACGTTCTGGACAGAAACGTGTCAAGAAGCTTTAGCTTAATGTTCCGCCCAAAATTCCAGCGACATTTGAGGATCAGCCTTCATATCCAGCGGCGTAAAGCTCTCCCGCTTCCATTTCAAATGCGCCGCGGCCGCAATCATCGCTCCGTTATCGGTGCAATATTGAAATGGCGGGATCGTCAGCGGAATTCCTTCCTGCCCGCACCGATCGGACAATGCTTGACGAAGTCCGCGATTGGCGGCTACGCCCCCGCACAGCAGCAGCTGTTTGGCATCGTATGCTTTGACCGCGCGAACCGCCTTCTCCACAAGCACCTCCACGACGGATTCCTGAAAGCCCCGGGCTATCGCTTCCGTCCGAACGTCCTCTCCACGCATTTTGCTCTGATTGACGACATTTAATACAGCCGATTTCAAACCGCTGAAGCTAAAGTCATAAGAATCCGGCTCCAGCCATACGCGGGGAAGATCCACGACTTCCTCGGCTTCCAAGGCCATACGGTCGACATGAGGGCCTCCGGGATACGGGAAGCCAAGGGCCCTTGCCACCTTGTCGTACGCTTCGCCAACCGCATCATCCCGCGTCCTGCCGATTAACTCAAAGCTGCCCTCGTCTTTCATGTAGACCAGCTCGGTATGGCCGCCGGAAACAACCAGCGCCATGGAAGGATAGGCGATATCGCCCACAAAGCGGTTTGCGTAAATATGACCCGCAATATGATGCGTGCCGATCAGCGGCTTGCCCAGCGCAAAAGCCAGGCTTTTGGCAGCCATGACGCCCACGAGAAGCGCTCCGACCAAACCGGGACCCTGCGTGACGGCGATCGCCGACAAATCCTTCATTTCGATCCCGGCCTCGGCTACGGCCTGCTCAATAATTAACGTAATGCTCTCCACATGCTTGCGAGAGGCCACCTCGGGCACCACCCCGCCAAATGCTTTATGCGTTTCAATCTGGCTGGCAATGACGCTGGACAATACCTCGCAGCCATCCTTTACGACGGCAACCGAGGTTTCATCGCAGCTCGTTTCTATCGCCAATATGCAGCTATGCTGCCGGTCTATTTTTTCATCCTTCATGATAGCCTTTGACTTCCTTCCTCGCCATCGTCCTCCCGATAAGGGGGCAGATCTGCCCACATGATGAGTGCGTCTTCCTGGTTATCGGAATAATACCCCTTCCGGACACCGGCTGGTTTAAACCCTTTTTTGATATATAAACGCTGGGCAACGTGATTGGACACCCGAACCTCGAGCGTCATTTTCTCCATCCCCATATAGGCAGCGGTCTTCATCAGTTCCGTCAGCAGCCGATCGCCCCACTTGCGTCCGCGATACTGCTCCAGCAGGGCAATATTCGTGACATGCGCTTCATCCACGATCGTCCACATGCCGGCATACCCTACGGTTCGGCCTTCGTATTCCATAATCATATAACGCGCAAAATGATTCAGTTTCAGCTCATTGTGAAAAGCTTCCTCGGTCCAGGGCACGGTAAACGCTTCGCGCTCCACCTTGAGAACCTCCGGTATATCCTCCAGGGTCATCAGCCGGAAGGACAAACCATCTTCACCGTCCGCCGGCTTCTTCTGCTCGTCCATAACGAATCCTACGCTCCCTTCACCGCTTGCGCAGCAGGTTCGCTTCCGCTTCGGAAAGCTGTGTATAATTGGGCACCAAGGTATGCACATCATCCGCTTCCCCGGCGAGTAATCTGGCTGCTCCCAGATACCCCATCCAGCGGCCCTCCAGCGAGTACGGATGAATCCGGAGCCCGTCTCCAAACGACGGCTCCAGACCTCGGGCGGCCTCCGCATGAAGGTCCACTTCCCCGATAAACCATATGCAGACCGGGCGCTCCTCTTCAGGCAGCTTGCTGATTCGTTCCTTTATGGCTTCCACCCAGGTCTGCATCAGACGGATGCCGTCCGTCTCCATACGTACCGGCGCTTCCGCTTGGCGTTCGGAATCCGCAGCGAATAATGCCGTATACACCTGTCCCCGTCTGGCATCCAGCAGCGGAACGACCCAGTGGACTCCCTGTTCAGCCGCCGTCTCGCTCCATCCGGATTTCAAGCCCCCCCATGCCAAAGCATGCAGGCTGGATACCCCGACGACCGGAAGCTGATTAGCCCATGCCAATGTTTTGGCTGCGGTCACCGCTATGCGGATGCCCGTATAGGAGCCTGGCCCCAATCCTACGGCAATGCCGTCTACCTGGTCCATGCCGATGCCGGCTTCCGCAAGCGCCTGATCCATCACGGGGTGCAGGTGCACCGAGTGGTTGCGGTCCGCATTCGTGTTAACCTCCGACAGCAGCTTGTCCTGCTCCATCACGGATACCGCCAGCGAAGCCGTTGACGTATCCAGCGCCAAAAACCGCTGCTGCGGCTTTTTGTCATTGTTGTTCATTCGTGCTACCCCATTTTTCATTCAAATCCCGGCACCAATCGCCATAAGGCCCGCCCTGGCTTGAAAGCGTGATGATCCGGTTCGTTTCGCCCGTCGTTTCTAGCTGGATATGAAGATACTGCTCAGGCATAAGCTCGGTGATCAGGCTGCTCCATTCCACGAGACAAACCCCTTCACCATAAAAGTATTCGTCCAGCCCAAGCTCATCCGCCTCATCGACCGACAAACGGTATACATCCATATGGTAGAGCGGCAGACGCCCCTCATATTCTTTAATAATGGTAAACGTCGGACTATTCACAACCCCGTTCACCCCAAGATGCCGTGCAAATTGTTGGGAGAATGCCGTTTTTCCTGCTCCAAGATCCCCGTCCAGACCGATGACGGTCCCCGGCTCCGCCCTCGCGGCCAGCCAAGCAGCAAGCTGCTCCGTCTCCTCCAGACTGCTTGAAGTCATTCGAAACCGGCCCTCCGTACGGCCATTATTCACTGATAACCCACCCTTTATTTAGTTTGCCCATATCTCAAAATACTTGATCTTCATTATATCGGTCCTCCCAATCCGCTGCAAGAACATGCGTTTTTCTGGATTGGCAGAGATGAAAAAAGAAAGGGTTACTCGAATTTCAAACACTGACACGATGTAGTCAAAGTTTAAGCACTATAGTGAAACCAACACCCGGAGGAACCATGATATAAAACCATAGGAGGATGACAATGAACGGAACAAACCAACCGAATGCAATCTCTTCTTCAGAAACGACCATAACTCCCTTTCGCATTCAAATTCCGGAGGCGGACCTGATGGATCTTAAGGATCGTTTGGGCCGTACCCGCTGGCCTGATGATCTGGAGGATAACCACTGGGATTATGGGATGCCGCTTCCTTACTTGAAGAAGCTGTCCGCCTATTGGAAGGATTCGTACGATTGGCGTAAATATGAAACCATGTTAAATCAATTCCCACAATTTACGACCACGATCGATGGACAAAACATTCACTTCCTGCATGTTCGCTCACCTGAACCCGATGCGCTGCCTCTAATCGTTACCCATGGCTGGCCGGGATCGGTCGTGGAGTTTATGCATATGATTGAACCGCTCGCCAACCCAAGCAAGTACGGCGGAAATCCGTCCGATGCTTTCCATCTCGTTATTCCCTCCCTCCCGGGTTTCGGCTACTCCGGGCACACAAAGGAACGGGGATGGAATATCGAGCGCGTGGCAAAAGCATGGGATGAACTTATGCGTCGACTGGGGTATGAACGTTATGGAGCTCAAGGAGGGGATACAGGGTGTATGGTTTCGGCTGAGCTTGGCCGGATTGCCGCAGGGCGTATCGTTGGCGTTCATTGCAATGGTTTGTCGGTGTTTCCGAGTGGCGATCCGGCTGAAACCGAGAACCTTACCGCTGCAGAGCAGCTGCGCTATGATGAATTAGCCGGAGGCGGCTTTGACGGGTCAGGCTATGCCATCTTGCAAGCGACCAGACCCCAGACACTATCCTACAGCTTAACGGATTCCCCGGTTGGCCAGCTAGCATGGATTGTAGAGAAGTTTAAGGAGTGGACCGATCCAACCGCTGGTCTTCCTGAAGAGGCGGTAGACCTTGATCTTCTTCTTACGAATGTCTCGATCTACTGGCTGACGGCAACAGCAGGCTCATCTGCAAGAATCTACAAAGAAAGCTCCGGCAATTGGGGAGCGCCGGCACCGTATTCCTCGGTACCTACCGGCGTCGCGGTTTTCCCTAAGGACCTCTCGATCCGCAGTATGGTCAAGCGCCAATACAACATCGTGCACTGGTCGGAGTTCGACCGGGGCGGCCATTTCGCCGCATTGGAAGCTCCTGATCTGCTGATGGATGATATCCAATTATTTTTCAGAGGGCTGCGTTAACGGCAAAATATAAGCAAAGCAAACACACCTTATCCGGTTTCCGACAGTACGAAACCCCGAACAAGGTGTGTTTTCATGCCATTTCAAGCTTCTGCAAGGAAGCTAAGCCCCTTTAAATCAGGCTATTCGCCTTCCTTCAGCCGGTCCACATTCACCGTCAGCGTATTGGTCGGACGGGAACCAACCTGAACGGTAGCCATCCCGTTCTGCGGATCGATCTGCTCGATCCAGACCGGCTCCCCTTCCAGATTCACCTTATAGGTATCCTTGGAGTTAAAAATCTCCACGGCGCGCTGCATATCCATACGTTATGATCCTCCTTCTTCCAGTTCTCTTGGCGATTCGTCCACGACCTCCATCGTATCGGTGGTGGATGGGCCGATCAGTCCGTTATCCATCGTGACATTGCCTCCGCCAAGGCCTTCGTTAATCATCCGGTCAATATCGAACATGGTAGATTCCCGAGAGATCTCGCTCTCCTCCGAGGTCAGGCTGTTCCAATCCACCATGTCGCCGTTCACCGGTTCGGATGCGGAGTGGTCCGAGGCTCTGTCCTTCTGTATCTCTTCCGACGTTTCGGTTTCTCTAGACTCCATCATGAAAAGATTACCTCCTTTTACAGGCAGCGTTCATCGTCAATATGCCACAAACAGGTTCTAATTATGCAATCCTGAGCTATAACTCATACTAGAGTCTTTTTTTGGGCACACTACTAGAGGTAGTTCAAAAAGCACGCTTTTGATAAGAGAACCAATCGAGGCAAATTCAAGGCTGACCGACCGCGATTCAGAAGTAGGTTTTCTTGCGATATAGAATTTCATCAACTCCGTTGATAACTTATAAATCCTATATCTAACACGAAGCGAATCTTGAATTCAGCCGGGCCTAAGCAGATGCTTTCGAAGTATGTTTCCTGCGGAAACATTTCAGGTGCTCACGTACCCAAAACGTACGCTCCGCTCCTGACGTCCCTAGCTTCATCCAACTGAAGCGTTTTGAAAAAACGCACATCGGAAGCATAAGCCTCGGTGCTGAAAACCGACCTTTTTGAACACGCACTACTAGAGGTAGTTCAAAAATTTATCGTCGTCGTTTATAACGTTTACTACACGGTCATACCCAAAACATATTAGAACTTGATAGGAGGTTTCATAGAATGCATACGGTTTGGAAGGGCGCGATCAGCTTTGGTCTGGTGCACGTGCCGGTGAAGATGTTCTCGGCTACGGAAGACAAGGATATTTCGATGCGGTACATTCACAAAGAGTGCGGCAGCCCGCTCTCCTATATCCGCAAATGTCCGGTATGTGAAGAGGAGGTTGCCTGGGAGGAGATTACGAAGGGCTATGAGTACGAGAAGGGGAAATTCGTGTTGTTCGAAAAAGAGGAGCTGGAGCAGCTCGCCGAAGCGAACAGCAAAAACATCACCATTCTGGACTTTGTCGATCTGACCGAGATCGATCCGATCTACTTCCAGAAGACCTACTATCTCTCGCCGGATCAAGCAGGTGCCAATGCATATCGGCTGCTGCTGGAAGCGATGAAGCAGTCCGGCAAAATCGGCATCGCCAAAATTGCCATTCGCTCCAAGAGCAGTTTGGCTGCGATTCGCGTGCTGGATGAATGCCTGTCGATCGAGACGATTTTCTACCCGGATGAAATCCGGCCGATTTCGCAGGTCCCGAATTTGCCGGAGCGAACCGAGGTCAACGTCAAGGAGCTGGATATGGCCAAACTGCTGATTGACCAGTTGTCGACTCCCTTTGACCCTGAAAAATATACGGATGATTATCGCGAGCGCCTGCTGGATCTGATCAACAGCAAAGTGTCCGGCGAAGAGATCAAGATTGCCCCTGCCCGTCAGGAGACCAACGTCGTGGATCTGATGGCGGCCCTTCAGGCCAGCATCGAGGCAGTAAAGCCGATCGGAACGGACCCGGGCACCAAGCCGAAGCCGCGTAAACCGACCCGGAAGACCGCTGCCAAAGAGCCTGCAGCCAAGGTCAGCGGCGGGGAAGCTGACGCGGATGCACCGAAGCCGAAACGCCGGACGACCAAATCCAAGAAATCCGATTCCCCATCCTAAAGCCGCATGGGACAGATGCAAAATTTGCTGCCGAAAGAGCCGATGGCTCCGATCTCGACGGATCAGATTGCGACCGGCGAAGATTGGGGTTATCAGCTGAAATGGGATGGCGTACGCATTCTGGCCGGGCTTGACCAGAACCGCGTATCCCTGTATTCCCGCAAGCTGCTCGACAAAACATCCCTGTACCCCGAAATCGTTCAGGCTTTATCCCTCCTGGAGGATCGGCGTCTTCTCCTGGATGGCGAGGTCGTGTATTTTCATCCGGAGCTTGGCCGCCCCGTCTTTCAGAAGGTTCTTCAGCGGGAGCGTTCGCGTACGGTCAGTACGAGCGCTCCTCTGTTTACTTATGTGCTGTTCGATATCTTGGTGGATGGCGACGAAGACTTGCGCAAGCTGCCTTATCTGGAACGTCATCATCGTCTCAAGGAGACGGTTTCCGACATTCCGGGCCTGCTGACCGCCGATCTGTTTCTTGAAGGCGAACCGTTATGGGACTGGGCGGAACAGCGCGGTTGGGAGGGCATTGTCATGAAGCGCCTCTCCTCGCCTTACCGTGAGGGCAAAAAGCATCGGGATTGGTACAAAAAGAAAATTGCCGTGAACATGGCAGCCTCCGCCGTCGCCATGATCATCAGGGAAGGTCGCGTAGCCAGCCTCGTCATCGCAGGCGACGATGGGAACTACATCGGCCGTGCTTCCCTGGGGCTCAATGAGCAAACGAAGAAGAGGCTGCTGCAATATGCCGAAAGCCATCGTGCTGACGCGATATGGAGAACGCTCCATACCGACCTGAAGAAAGAACAGCTGGCCTGGCTTAGCCAGCCTCTATCAGTCCAGGTCACATTTCTCGAGTGGAGCCAGGATGGCATGATGCGCCATCCCAAACTCGTATCGATTGAGGGGGTGTAAACCATATGGCTCGTACCGTTAAAGGCACCCTGACGATCGAGGGGCAAGAGATTCAAATTACGAATCCCGACAAACCGCTGTGGCCGGAGGTCGGCATTACCAAGGCAATGTATTTGCAAAAGCTTGCGGCCATCTCACCTTTCTTGCTCCGGTACTGCCGGGGCAGGCTGCTCACGACCATCCGGTATCCGCACGGAGCCCAAGGCGAATCCTTCTACCAGAAAAATGCACCTGAGCCGCTGCCGCCCTTTGTTCAGACTTATGTGCACGAAAATATAAACTACGTGCTGCTCAACGGGCTGCCGGAGCTGCTCTGGCTGGGGAATCTGGCTGCGCTTGAGTTTCACCCTTCCCTGCATCTGGCAGGCAGCCATCTGCCCTGCGAATGGATGATCGATTTGGATCCCACGCTCCCGGAGGAGCCCCGGATTATGGAGGCGACGGCCATTGTAGGGGACGTGCTGAGCTCCCTGGGCCTGTCCTCCGTCCCGAAAACCTCGGGAGCGACCGGGGTGCAGATCATCGTTCCGATTCCGGAAGGCGTAACCTTCGATGAACTTCGAACGGTTGGCCAATTCGTGGGCCAGTACGTGACGGAGAAGTTCCCGAAGCTGTTCACCATCGAGCGGCTGAAGAAGAACCGCGGCGATAAAATCTACTTCGATTATCTTCAGCACTACAGCGGAAGGACGCTCGCCGCTCCTTATACCCCGCGGGCCCGGCGGCTCGGGACCGTCTCCACGCCGCTCACTTGGGACGAAGTCCGCCAGGACGTTTCTCCCACGGAGTTTCACCTGCTGAACATCGAAGAACGGCTGAGGGAAAAGGGCGACCTGCTGCAGACCCTGCCGCCCCAACCGATCGAGAATGTCATCCGGCATCTGTTGCCAAAGGGTAAGGCAGCGTCAAAAAGGAAAGGATAGCTGCTCAACATCGGGAGTAAGCTCCTCTCCGGAAACCGGGGCCGCCGGTTGAGGAAGCTTCCTTGGACGTACAGGAGCAGCCCATTCCCTCGCAGGGTGATCGTTGGCCCCTTCATCCGATGTATCGTTCTCCGAGGCTGCAATCGGTCCGGACCGGTTGACGGCAGCAGGTGCCCCCATGGTCAATCCGCTCATCCCATATTCGTTCAACAGCCTGGACGCCATCGACTTGAAGGAACGAACGTAATGCTCTTCCGCATAAGCGCCTTGCCCATATAACTCGCGGTAGGATTGAACCACCTCGGGGAAGTGGTGTTTCAGCGTTTCGAGGTACCATTTCTTCACGTCGCGCGACAGTCTTAGCAAGGAGATCATCGCAAAGGAAACGCCTCTTTCCTTTGCCTGGGACAAGAGCTCCTTCAGTTCCGGCTCCTCGTCCGTCAAAAAGGGCAGAACAGGCGCCACAAACAAGCCTGTTCTAATGCCAGCAGCCGATAACCTGTGGATTGCATCAAGCCTGGCCTCCGGATGAGGCGATGCCGGCTCCAGCTTCCGGGTGACGTCCCCGCTCATCGTGTTGAGACTTATGTTGACGGACACGTTCTCCATCCGGGTCAAGATATCCAAATCCCTCAATACGAGCGGAGAACGCGTCGTGATGCTGGTAGAAATGCGGTATTTAGCGAGCAGCTTCAGACATTCCCGCGTAAGGGTCTCCTTGCCCTCGATCGGCTGGTACGGGTCGGTTGCCGTTCCGATCGTCACCTGTCCGATCGATCTCCGCATCGCTTCAATATCATAGTTAAACTTCCTCGCCGCGCTCGACAGCTGCTTCTCCAGCGCTTCCGCCGCATTCGACTTCATAAAAATATGGTGCTGAAACTCGTCTTCCGCTCCCATCCCGATAAACGATTGAAATGCGCGGGCATAGCAAAAGCTGCAGCCATGTCCGCAGCCTCGATACGGATTGATGGACCAATCGAAGGGCATCCGTTCTTCCTTCACTCGGTTTAATGTTTGCTTGGTGGTTATGCGTTCATATTGCGTGCGAGCCATTCCGCTTCCTCCTCCTCCTCCCTGAACCTGCCATGATCTAGATCATTATCATTCATTTTAACAAACATATGTTCTTATTATAAGTGGGTTTTACTGGATTTACAAATCATGATTCCATGAATGCTTCATGATGACTGGATTGAAATCGGTCCAAGTACTCTTTATAATAAATAGATATCAAGTGATATATATTTAACGTTCTACATATAAATAACCTAAGGAGCTGTAGACATCATGGCACCAAAAACGAAGTTTACCAAACAAGATATCGTGGTAGCCGCATTCGACATTGCCAAAACGGATGGCATCGAGTCCATTACGATCCGAAAAGTAGCCGAACGTCTCGGCAGCTCCATCGCGCCGATCTATGTCAATTTCAACGACGTCCAGGAACTGCTTCAGCAGGTGGTCGAAAGAGCCTTGCAAGTGGCCAGAGGCATGATCATGGAGGAGCAATCCGGACAGCCCTTCCGGGATATCGGCATGGCAAGTCTCCGCTTTGCCAAGGAATATCCCGTGCTTTATCGGGATCTCATGATGAAGGACAATCCCCATATGAAGAATACGCCGGAACAACTGGGCGAGGTTATCGGGCTGATGAGGCAGGATCCGGAGCTCGCGGAATTTTCGGATCAGGAGCTGCAATCTATTTTATTGAACATGCAGGTGTTTCAGACAGGTCTCTGCGTCATGGTGGCAAACGATCTGTTCACGAAGAACGTGGATGACGAACAGATGATGAATATGATGGACGAAGCCGCTGAAGCGTTCATACGTGCCGCGCATGCTCGGAAACTTGAGAGGAACTGAGACTAACTAAAGGAACGAAAAATTACGGTTTGCGGGAGGTAGGACGGGAATGGGAACAACCCTGAAGCAAGCGGTTCTGGATGCATGTGTGACTCAAACCGCCAATAAAAGAAATGTGTTTAGCACGGTGATGTGCGTCGAGGACCAGGAGCGGTCATTGTCCATAGTCAGCAGCGGAGGTGATATGCGGCCTGACGACCGCTATTTCATTGCCAGCGTGACCAAGTTGTACGTGACTGCCGTACTCTTGAAATTACGCGCGGAGCGGCGGCTCGAGCTCCATGATCCCATTGGCAAGCACCTGCCCGAAGAGATTATGACCGGGCTCCACAGGTTTAAGAACCGGGATTACGGCGAAGAAATCACCATCCAGCATTTGATGTCCAATACGTCCGGCATCCCGGACTATTTCTCGGGGACCGTTTTCTCGAATCTGATCGCCGGGAAGGATCAAGCCTGGAGCCTGGACCAAGTCCTGGCCGCGGCCAAAAGGAAAACGCCAAAATTCAAACCGGGGCAGAAGAAAAAAGCCCAATATTCCGACACCAACTATCGTCTGCTTGGCCAAATCATCGAGCATGTCAAGGGCGAATCCATTCAGGCCGTATTCCAGGAATACATCTTCGACAAGCTCAAGCTGACGCAAACCTATTTTTATCATGACCCGGAGGATGCGTCCCCCGTTCCGTTCCATTACAAGCAGAAGCGACTGGACCTTCCCTTGTATATGGCATCAGTCGGTGCGGAGGGCGGGATCGTCTCCACGGCAAGAGAAACGATGACGTTTTTGCGATCCTTTTTTAACGGGGATCTGTTTCCGCTGGGTGATTTGAGGGAGCTCCAGAGGCAGTGGAACTTCCTGTTTGCTCCCGGCCCCTTCTTCTATGGCATCGGCATTTCAAGACAGCCGCTATCTCCTTTCAGTCTGGGACGCGGACTCATCGGCCACTGGGGCCAATCCGGGGCATTCGCCTTCCATCACCCGGAATCGGGCCTCTATTTCACCGGAACCGTGAACCAGGCCGTCGGTCAATCCGCCGCCGTCCAGGCCATGTCGCGAATCATTCGTCATTATGTGCGCGAGAAGAAGGCGCTGCGCCTGCAAGCCGATACTCTTTAAACAAAAAAACGGCTCCACCCGCGCTAACTCTCGCACCGGGTGGAGCCTGAAATGATTGTATTAATGGATTGCCTTTTTCTTAAAGCGGCCGCCCTTCACATCATGGATGTTGCCGACGGCGACGAAGGCCTGGGAGTCCCAGTCTTCCACAATGGATTTGAGCTTTGCTTCTTCCAGGCGAGTGATAACCACAAAGATAACCTTCTTGCTGTCTCCGGAATAAGCGCCCTCGCCTTCGAGATAGGTTACGCCGCGTCCCAACCGCTGGGTCAGCGCATCACCGATCTCCTTATGCTTATCACTGATAATCCAAACCGATTTGGATTGATCAATGCCTTCAATCGTAATATCGATCAATTTAAACGCAAGGTAATACGCAATCAGCGAGTACATGGCATGGTCCCAGCCGAAAATGAAACCTGCGCTGCCTAGAATGAATACGTTGATGAACATCACGATTTCGCCGACGGAGAACGGCGTTCTCTTGTTGATCAGAATGGCCACGATTTCCGTGCCGTCCAAGGAACCGCCGGACCGGATAACAAGGCCGACCCCGATTCCGAGAAGCACGCCGCCGAACACGGCCGCAAGCAGCGGATCGATCGTGATCGGATCGACGGGATGCAGGAAATAAGTGCCGATGGACATGACCAATACGGCGAACAGCGTGGATAATGCAAAGGTTTTTCCGATCTGTTTATATCCCATAAACAAAAACGGAAGGTTGAACAAAGTCAGGAATACACCCAGCGGAATATCGGTGATATGGGAAACCATAATCGAGATTCCGGTAATCCCCCCGTCGATAATCTTGTTCGGCACCAGAAAGATTTCCAGCCCTACTGCCATCAAAATCGCGCCGAAAGTTAAGAACACCAGACGGCGGAGAAGCTTCAAGGTCGCTGAGCCTGCCTTGGGATTCTCCGGCTTCTGCTGCTCCGCTTTCACTTGCGCCAGAATCTTCACATCACTTGACATAAATCTCCCCCGTTCAACTTTATGAAACCAAGCTAATATATATTTATAAGTGGATCCTATATAAATATTCTATCATATAAATAAAAGCGGGACATAGATTTTTCGCAGTTTATCCTGCTTTTTACTCGGATTTCCGTCATTCTCACATCTCATGTAAAATATTACTTTTACAGCAATGGCGACAGCATCCTGCACATAATTTCGGCCGCTTTCTGCCATCTTCCGCGCTGACGGAATACCTCCGCATCAATAAGCCTGCTATGTTGCAGATCCTCCTTAAAATCCGAAACCAACCGCTCAATAGGCAGCCGATCGAACAGCACGGCCGTCAGCTCGAAGTTACAGAAGAAACTCCGCATATCCATATTCGCCGTACCGACCGAACCGAGAAGCTCGTCCACAATGAGCACCTTGGCATGGATGAACCCTTTTTCATACTCGTAGAACTTGACTCCCGCTGCCAGCAGCTCTTCCACGTAGGACAAGCTTGCCATCTTGACGAGGCGGGAATCGGCGTGATCCGGAATAATGATCCGTACGTCCACGCCGCTCACCGCAGCCGTCTTCAGGGCTTCATAAATTCCTTCATCGGGAATGAAATACGGCGAGGTGATCCATATCCGTTCTTTGGCCACGGAAATCGCCCCGAAGCACATTTCCTGAATGGCATTCCAGTTCAGATCCGGTCCGCTGCTCAATATCTGCACTTGCTCCTCCCCGGTGCATTGATGCTCCGGAAACAGCCCGAAATCCGCAATGCGCTCTCCGGACGCGAGCTTCCAATCGTGCAGAAACACATTTTGCAGAAAATAGACCGCATCCCCCTTTACTTCCAGATGCGTGTCGCGCCAGTAGCCCATATTCGGATATTCGCCGAGATAATCGTCCCCGACGTTAATGCCGCCCAGAAAACCGATCGTGCCGTCCACGACGACGATTTTGCGGTGGTTCCGGTAATTGATTCTGCGGCTGAACATCGAGACCATTGCGGGCAGGAAGAAATAGAACTCCACTCCCGATTCTTTGAAGCGTTGAATGAACGTTTTCTTGAGTTTATAACTGCCCAGCCCGTCACAAACCAGGCGCACCTTGACGCCTTCCTGCGCTTTTCGGATCATGACGTCCTGAAACTTCGTGCCGATCCGGTCATGACGAAAAATGTAAAACTCCACGTGAATGTGATCCTTGGCCTCCTCCATTGCGTTCAGCATGGCCTCGTACGTCTCTTCCCCATCGGTCAACACCCGGCTTTGATTACAGCCCGTGATGGGACTCTCCGACAAGTGATTGAGCAGATTGAACAAACGGTCATTATGATGAAAGCCGGGATTGTTCATATCTCCTTTTCTTCGGACGACCGCCGCCCGATCCCACAAATGTGCCCTGATTTCCTGAAACAAACGGGAACCCCGCTTGCGAATCTTCAATCGCTTCTGATAATCCTGCGCCACAAAGAAATAGAGTACAAACCCGATAAAGGGGAGGCAAAATAAAATAAACAGCCATGCCACGGCCTTGGACGGATTTCGAAACTCAAGCAGCAGCACCGCAACCATCTGCAAAATAAAAGTAATAAGTGCAACCAGAAGCCACACCATATCGGCAGCCTCCTCACGATAAATAATATATTGAGCAGCCCTTTGTCAAAACGTTTGAAATGAAAGACAAGCAATTAACTACACTACATCATTGACCAATTCCATATGTATTTATTCAATTACCCAATGCGGCGCCATACTGAATAAGTTCTCTTATCTAATAATTTTTGACATGTTCTTCGAAAGAATAGAATACATACTAGATAAGGAGTTGGCCAAGTCTAGCGGGTACCCTTGTGAACCATAAATAATGCATGGAAGGGAGATGCCATGAAAACCGCACACCGTAAACAACGCTTAACCTTGCTGGTGCTTCGGGATGCCCAGCATTCAGTCAAACAGGTCCATCTATCCAAACCTTTGATGATAGCGGTGCCCGCGGCCGCTATTTTGTCCATCGCCGGACTGATCGTTTCCCTCCAAATCCAGTCGGCTCAGACCATCTCGGGGCTGGAGCAGCAGCTGACGCTGAAAAGCCTGGAAGCCTTAAAGATGGAAGTGACGGTCACCGATAAGGATGAAGCCATCGAACGCCTAAATAAAGCGATCATTCAGCTATCGGGTGAAGCAGAGCAAACGAAGGTCCAGATGGAGCGCGTTCAGCAGCTGGAGCAGGAGCTTCAGCAGTTTATTGAGAAGCACGGCAGCCTGTCCGGCCAGACCTCCTCCATCGCTGACGAGGATAAGCAGCATGTCGGCGGTGAATTCATTGCCGTTCATGAGAATGAAATGTTAAACCTCGCCAGGGAGACCCAGGATGATTTCGAGAACATGCAGCAGTTGATTTCACGCATGGAGCAGCATATTCCGCGTACGCTGGATCAGGCCCAGGAAACCCAGGAAAGGCGTGAGGGCACGCCTTCATTATGGCCAACCACCTCCAAGCGGCTCACCTCGAATTTTGGTTATCGAAGCGATCCTTTTACCGGCCGCTCGGCCTATCATGCCGGCATCGATATTGCCGGGAAAACCGGCGATCCTATCTATGCCGCAGGCGCCGGCGAGGTAACGGCAGCGGAACGCAGCGGGGCGCGGGGGCTGTATATCGTCATCAGGCATCCGAATGGTCTGGAGACGTGGTACATGCATCTGGACAGCCTGGACGTGTCGGCAGGCGATCATGTCGAGCAGGGCGAAACGATTGGCAAGCTGGGCTCCTCCGGGCGAAGCACGGGCCCTCACCTTCATTTCCAGGTCGTCAAAAACAATCAGACGATTGACCCTTTGCCTTATCTGCAATAAGCACACCATCCATTTCGAATAGGAGGCATGACATATGAAGAAGAAAAACAAGAAAAAACGGGCGTCAGAGCGGACCGATACGCTGATCGGCCCAGGAAGCGAAGTGGAGGGCGTCCTGCAATGCGAGGATGACCTGAGGATCGACGGCCGCTTTAACGGCTCCATCGAAAGCCAAGGCTGCGTCACCATAGGCGAAGCCGCGATTGCCCGCTCCAATATTTCCGCTCGGGAAGTCATCGTGGCCGGCAAGGTCTATGGAGATGTGACGGCGGAAAATAAACTGACGATTACGACAACGGGGCAAATGTACGGGGATGTTCACGCCGCTTCCCTTATCGTTATGGAGGGCGGGCTTCTTCACGGGGCAAGCCGGATGGATCAGCAGACCTCTACTCAGGAAGACTCGAAACCCACTGACGCCGCACTGCCCCTTCAGCGTCCGGAAGCAGGTTAACCCCGCGTATGGACGACCACCCGAATTCGAACACGATATCCGCTTCGGCCGGATCCTGCAGCCGACACAATCAAAGAGCCCCTTCTCATCCATGTGATCCACACGGCGGAAGGAGCTCTTTTCTCATCGCTATGAATTATGCTGCTACGTCTCTCTTGGTGAAGGCCAGCCACGAGACCAGCATGAACAGTAAGCAATAGACGGCCAAAATCGCTACGGAAAAGCCAAGCCCCACGCCTCCCGGCCCGACGGGCGAGCTGATGTACCCGCTCAGATCGGTGTGAAGAAAGAGCAAATACTTCGCCCATACAAACCGCTCCGGGTTAAAGATAAAACCGAAGATATCCTTCGTGAACAGGACCAGCAGCGATAATCCAATCGCAAGCCCGCCTGAACGGAATACCGTGGAGAGCATAAACGCAATCAGCGAAATGACAAACACCTGGATCGTATCCGTCAGCAGGAGCAAGAGGGAATTGCTCATGGGCGATCCATCAAATCCGTCCGAGAATCCGGCATTGCCGGAGAACAGCAGCATCGAGACAGCGATGCCCACCACCATGGTGATTCCCGCACAGAGCAGCCCGAACAGACACAAGGCGGCAAATTTGGATAACAGAATCTTCCCCCGGCTCCACGGCCGGATCAGCAGCAATTTGATGGTGCCCCCGCTAAATTCCCCGGCCACGATATCCGCAGCGATGACAACCGTGAAGATCGCGCTCAGGTATATGGTGAAACTCTCCGTCCAAGTGAACACGGTCCAGACATCCATCGGCGCATCCGTCAAGTACAGCATGACAGGCATGGCCGCATTAAATAAGACAAGTATGCCCAGCATGACCCATGTCCGCACGCGGTAGTAAATTTTCATATTCTCATTGGCAACAAGACGGGTAAAGTTATTCAACAAGAGATCCCCCTCCCGTCATTTCCAAAAATTGATCCTCCAGCGACCGGGTAACCGGCTGTATGGCATATACGCGTATGCCCGCTTCGACCAATGCCGCATTGATGTCCGCAATCATATCCCGGTCACCGCGAACAAGGACGCGATGCTCCCGGGCTATCGCCTGGTAGTCCTGTAGGAGCGCTGCGGCGGCATCCGCGTCGCTGACGGTAAATGCCGTCTCTTCAAACATCCGCTCTCCCCCGTCCGTGCGAAGCTGCCGGATATCGACCAGCTTGCCGTGACGGATGATACCGACGGTATCGCACATCAGCTCCATTTCCGACAGCAGATGGCTGGATACGAAGACGGTGGTCCCTTCCTCCTGCGTCAAACGCCGCAAATAATCACGCAGCTCCCGAATGCCCTGCGGGTCCAAGCCGTTCGTAGGCTCGTCCAGGATCAGAAGTTTGGGCCGGTGCAGCAGCGCCTGTGCCACCCCGAGCCGTTGGCGCATCCCCAGCGAATAAGTCTGCACCTTCTCATGGATTCGGTTCCCGAGCCCGACGAGTTCCACCACTTCGTCGATACGCTCCTTCGTAATCCCCTGCATCATGCGTGCAAAATGCTTCAAATTATTGTAACCGGATAGAAACTTGTACATTTCCGGATTCTCGACAATCGCCCCGATCTGGGCAGCAGCCTGCTCATAATTTTTCCGAATGCTGTATCCCCCGATGGTTATATCCCCTTGGGTAATGGACATCAGCCCGACCATCATGCGGATGGTTGTCGTCTTGCCTGCCCCGTTCGGCCCAAGGAATCCGAAGATTTGCCCAGGTGCGATATCAAAGGTCACATCATCTACCAGAACCTTCGACGATATTTTCTTCGTAACCCCGAGCAGTCTTACCAGCGGTTCCTGCTTCATGTGAATTCTCCTTTGCCCTAACGAAACAAGTTCAATATTCCCCATTATACACAATACCAAGCATGAGTCTAATAGACTCCGCTCAAAGCCGTCTGAATCAGCCAATCATTCAAAGGTCCTGCGCCATGTAAAATAGCTCATTGGATGCAGCCGTTTTGCACTTTCCACATATGCCCATAGGCATATCGTATCGATAAAAACCGGTTTTAAACACGCTGACTCCCTCGATCATCGACACGATCCGACGACAACATATACAGTACATTTTCAGTTCATTTTCCATGAATGTTCCACTCCCAATGAGAAATGGCTTGATATAATGGTTGTTGATACAGAATGTATCCTAATAAATTTGCACTCTTTTGTCAAACGAAAACATAAAAATTTCTTGGCTATTTAAGGACAATTAGGTGAATTGGCATCACTCCAACCGATGCTTGATCATATTTTGTATGAGGATAACATTCCGACAGATGGGAGGGTACGAAAATGCCTGTACTGAACAGTCAAGCCAATGTGAAAAATTTCGGTGCAAAAGGTGATGGCGTTTCAGATGATACGTTAGCCTTCCAACAAGCGATCCAAGCGTGTGCCTCCGGTGCATATTCCGTCATCTATATGCCTAAAGGCCGATATCGCATAACGCAAACCTTGGTATTACCGAAACAGGAAAGGCCCAACACCAACGCCACGCAAGGAATTGGACTTACCATCTACGGGGACGGAATGTATGACAGCGGTATTATTTATACGGGAACAGACTTTGCCCTATACAGTGATAAAGACATGGCCGAGACTATCTTATTTAGGGATTTTTATATTAACCACGCTGCGGGTGGAGGCATCTATCTGCCGCAGGGCGCACACCAAATGTTTGAGCGTTTCTTCTCAAGCGCATGCGGTGAAGGAAAATTCGGAGTTTATATTCAGGGGATGCGAAGCGGGACGAATCCCACCTCGGGCTATGGAGGCTATATGATCTCGTTTCGCGATTGCCGTTTCTGGCAGGAGACGGGTTACTTGGGTACGGGCTTAAAGTTAGAGGATATTGTGTTGTGCACAACGATTGATAGCTGTTTCTTCTCCAGGTCTGTGCGAAATTACCCCCATCTGGAAATTGTGAATTCGGACAGCATTCATATAACCTCAACGGCCTTTGAGAGAAGCGAACAAACCGTCCCCCCTGCTTCTCCTGCAGAGGGACGCACCGAGGAAGATGTCATGAGGGATGCGATTGCGGCGAATCAAGTGATGACCGCCCCACTCATCAAGCTGGATAATGCCCGTGCCGTTTCGATCGAAGAATGCCACGCGGAAGCGACCTATGAGAGCTTTGTGGGAATTTACGGACATACGTCAGGCGTGTGGATTGACGGATGCCGTCTGGATCACTACGCGATCACGGATTACAATCCCAATAAAGGATACATCGTCACCGTAGATCCGGGTTCTACGGCATCGCAGGATATCATCCTCGGACCGCGTAACTACCGGATTCAAGCCAATCATCCCAATACGACACACGGCACGCTTATCAAGGACCCTGTCGGCTGCGTAGTTGTCGAGAATATCGCGGACCGGACATCATTTCGGGATGCGTTCTATTTAACGGAACGACGTACCGTACCTTATATCGGCTCCTCTGGCCATAACCTGCTTCGAAACCCGTCTCTCAGCGCCATGTTTACGAATGATGTCCCGTATTCCGTCGAACCTGACCCGGATTTTGCCTTTAAACAAGCGGCTCCATCCGGCTGTATCGTCACCCAAAGTTCGACCGGCTCAAAGACCAAGCTCCGTATGAGAACCGTAGAACGTCTGCATAAGCATGAATATTACACCTTCGTGCTGTCTGGCACGAACCTGTCGGGGAAATCAACGCCGCTATTTATTGATATCGGCGGGGACACCAACGATCTGACTCTTATTCTTCCTTCCGGCTCCGAACGATTTACCATTACGAAAACGTTCAAGAAATACTACACGGACATCGTCGACCTCGTGGTATACGAGCCGCTTAATCTCCAAGTCCATTCGATATTCGTGCTGCCGAATCTGGTAAATAACATTCCTTACGGGGAGGAAACGATCGCAAGTTCGGCTGTCTTTACCGAATTGGTTCGCTCCAGCAGCATGATCCTCAGTCCGTTGCCTGCGATACCGGCTGCTTCTGCTGCCCACCGCGGCCGAATCATCATGGTTGAGGACAGTAACGGGGTAGATTCGCTGTATATTTGCAAACAGCGTTCAAAAGGCGTCCATTCCTGGATCAAGTTAGGATAATCGATGCGATGGTCATGATGCAATACAACACAGAGAGGGTGAAGACTTAACGTCTTCCCCTCTTTTCGTGCCCGCTATTTCATTGTCAGAGCCATAAAGCATCCATGTACTCATCGTCTCATTCGTTTCGATCCATATGCTCTTTAAGCAGTTGATGGATACGCTGGCGTTCCTTCTCGCTCACTTGATAATACCAGACACCGTCGATCTTCTGCCCGCCTCCCTGAATTTCGATCTGTTTGATGGTTTTCATGTCCTGGCGATAGTCGGTTACAAACGTCTTCATTTCATCAAATCGGACGTCTGTCTTGACGCTTGACCCGACCTCCTTAAGCAAAGCTTCAAGCTTGAAGACCGTTGACACGTCAAGCGCGCTGTTCAACACTTCTTTCACGATTTGACGCTGCCTGGAGTTCCTGCCTAAATCGCCGCGGGGATCCTCGTAACGCATCCGAGAAAAAGCCAATGCTTCCCGGCCGTTCAAATGCAGCTGTCCCTTGGCAAAATGATGGCCCTCATAATCAAATGCCAACGCGTTATCAATATCGACTCCGCCAAGCGCGTCTATGATGTTCGCAAAGCCCTCCATGTTGACTTTAACGTAATAATTCACCGGAAATCGGAGCCATTCCTCAACGGTCCGAACGGACATTTGGATGCCTCCAAACGCGTAGGCATGATTGATTTTATCCTCCGTGCCGTGGTCCGCGATGACTGTACGAGTATCTCGTGGAATGTTAAACATCAGGATCGACTGTTTCGACGGATTGACGGACAGCATAATCATCGCGTCCGACCTTCCCCGGTCATTCGGGCGTTCGTCTACTCCCAGCACAAGCACCGTAAAGGGCTCACGCCGATCAATATCCGCCGTCTGGATTTCCTGCAGGATGGGATCGGCTGTTATAAAAGCGGGAGGCGATGAGGGTTCCCGCTGCTCATAAATTTGTTCAGCCGTCGCTTTGACGGACTGGTACACATACACACCGTAACCGCCTGCCAGCACGGTCAGACTCAAGAGCGCTCCCGCCGTAATCTTCAGCCATTTTTTCATGCCTCGTCATCCTTTCCGGTCTAACACTTCCCTCGGCCTCGATTTCATAGACCTCCAATATGTATATGCACTGACCAGCGTTATTCCGGCCAATGCGGCAATCGAATCCAGGACAACATCCTGTGCCTTAAAGATGCGGTACCCCGATGTGCTTTGATGCAGCTCGTCGCTAACGGCATACAACGCGCACAAGCACCATGACACAGGTATGACTATGCTAGCCCTGATTCGCAGCAAATTCGTCAACAGCAGCAGCAACAGGCCACCAAGGACGAAGTATTCCCCGATGTGGGCTGCCTTTCGGATAAAAAATTCAACGAAACCGGGCACACCCTTGGCATCGATGCTGACGATCTCTCCGGCATAAGTAAACGAAACCCATGAAAACCAATGTTCAATCGCCGCCTCTGGCAAGTGTTCCTGCAGCCACGGCCTTAGATCCTGCTGCTGGTACGACTGGGAGGAGAAGAAAAAAATGATGCTCATCCAAACGAAAACAATGACGATTATAAACAGGAGCCTCCTGCTCCTGTAGCTGCTTCTGTTTCTGCCCACGGCATTCTCCCCCGTCATGAAATTACCTTTGTCCTTAGACGAACTGGGTCATCTCTTCCCATTGAAAGGTTAACCGGATCGTATCCTCCTCTGATACTTCGGTACCGGATTGAACCTCTATGAATTCAAGATCTTCAAGCGCGCGAATCCCATGCAAGGTGCCGGCGGGTATTTTGAGCACATCCCCAGCCTGAACGGACTTTACCTGGTCTTGAATGCAAACTTCACCTGTACCGCTGGTGATCGTCCAGTATTCTTCGCGATGCAGATGATAATGATAGCTGGAGTTCTTTCCTGCATCAATCCGAATCCGCTTGGTAAGAACCTCATGTCCGTTCTTATGCTTTTGCAGATCGAGTACACGGTACCATCCCCAGCGGCGTTCCTCATACATGGGCCGTTGTTCGATATGGGAAATAAATTCCTTCAACCGCGGGCTGGATGATTTCTCCGTAACCAGAATGCCGTCTGCGCCAGTGGCTACCACGACATTGGAGAGTCCCAGCACCGCTACCGGAATATCCAGTTCATTAATCAAATGGGTGTTGTAGCAATCGTCGCTGATGGTCCCTTTCCCGTTGATCGGCGATGGAATTTCCTCCGTAAGCGTGTTCCAAGTGCCCAGATCCTTCCAGCTCCCTTCATAAGGAACCACAACGACGCGCTGAGCCTTCTCGATCACCTCATAATCGAAGCTAATTTTCGAGAGCCTTGCATACTGTTTGGACATTTCCTCATATTGAATCGGCAGTCCCTTATCGATGAGAAGCTGGATCAGATAGTCCAGCTTAAAAGAGAACACGCCGCAGTTCCAATAAGCGGATTGAGCGATGTATTGCGAAGCCTGCTCTTCGCTTGGTTTTTCTTTGAAGCTTTTTACGTTGCGGTACCCAGCCGAGGCATCCTCCGTCTGTTCAGAGAGAATATAACCGTACTTCTCCGAAGGATAGGTTGGCTTCACCCCCATAAGCGCTATATCCGCTCCGGACTCTTCCAAAACGCGATCCAAAGAAGATAATGTATGAAAGAACGGCTCCTCCACAAAAGGATCTACCGGCAGTACGGTAACGGTTTCCTGTAAATTGACGTTGGCTATGGAATACAGATACACCGCGGCTAGCGCGATCGCTGGGAACGTATCTCTGCGCTGCGGCTCTACGATGATCGGCACCCTGCCGGGAAGCTGATTTCGAATAATTTCAATCTGCGATATGCCTGCGGCAATAAAGGATGAATCCGCCAGGTTGCTCCTCTGCAGTTGCTTCCAAACGCGCTGCACCATGGACTCGGATTCTCCTTCTTCTCCAGGGAGCACCTTAAGGAACTGTTTGGAGCGAAGCTCGTTGGAGAGAGGCCACAGACGCTTACCCGAACCGCCGGACAATAAAATAATCTTCATCTTACTACTTCCCTCCATCCTTTTATCACAGCATTCTATATGGACTGCAGGAGCGTCCGGTATTTGTCGATTGACTGAGCCTTAGCGAGATACCGTTCCAAGTACAATCTTCCGCCACGTCCGGTCAATTCCAACGTTTCCGGACCGCATGCGTACATGTTCGCTATGTGTTGGGAGATTTCGCGGTATTGTTGCGGTTCCACAACGACTCCGCATCCGCTTTCCTTAATTAGGACGGCGGCTTCGCTTCCTTGCTCGAGAACGCCGAGTATCGGCTTTCCCGCGGCCATGACGCCGTAGATTTTGCTCGGAACCGAGACGCCCTTGATCCCTTTCTGATTGACGACCAAATGGACATCCGCAGCGCATAAAGAGTATTTGATGTTTTCTTTAGGCTGAAACGGAAGGAAGCGAACATTTCCCAGTCCCTTCTCCTCCACATATCGCTGCATCTCGGGCTTCATGGCGCCATCTCCGATAAAAACGAACAGGATATCCGGATGATCCTTAAAATCCGAAGCGACCCGTATAATGTTCTCCAGATCGTAATAAAGACCGAGATTCCCCGAGTACATCACGATAAATTTCCCCTGCAGATCATGATCTTTCAAAAACTTCGACACGTTAGCATGGCTGCGGGGCAGCGGCGTGATATCCTGCTCGTCGGTCCAGTTATTAATTACGCTGTTGCTCGGTACCCTGCGTCCACGAAAGCGGCTGTTCAGCGTCTCTTGCATGTCCTGTCCAACCGTGATGATATGGTCGGCTATGCGGCAGCTCAAATTATCCATTCTCTTGGCCAGACGAAACAGCCATTTTCGATTCGTGTAACTGATAGCTTCGGCTTGCTCCGGATTAAAATCCATGATGTTGTAGACGAGTTTTCCGCGTTTCAGCACCTTGCCGATGGCGCCAATCAATCCGCCGATAATCGGTGGAGAAGATATCGTATAGATGACATCCACTTTCTTAATGCGAAGCAATGCGATAACAGCTAATAGAAAATAGGAGAGAATAAACAGGATGCGGCTGAATTTGCTTCGCTTATTCACTTGAGGAGTACGGAGACGGATAATCCGTATACGTTCCAGTTGATCGTATTCAAACATTCTTTTCTTCTGGACGTGATTTGCGTTTTCCGGCTGAACGGCGATAACCGTCACATCAAAATCATGCTGGAGCTCCAAACAAAGTTCAGTTAGCAGCTGCCCGGACGAAGCATAATCCGGATGAAAATAATTGGCCACAAACACGATTTCTTTTTTCATTTCATGTCCCCTTACTGTCTTGGAATGTTCTTTTCGCCGCCTGAATGAACGCTACCGGGATCCTTATGTATCAAACAGATCATGGTAAGGATCATTCCGTACGACAAGGTTTTATAGCTGACCTGAAACAACAAGCCGATAATGACAGGTACAAAGGCTGCCAGCATGTAGGGGAGCATGGTGATCGTAAACCGCTGAAGAGCCCTATACAGGATCCAGATCAGATAAGTCATCAACACTGCAATCCCGATCAGCCCTCCCTTGAGCAGGAAAAAGCTAACCGCCGAATGAGTGTAGGATACAAGAATGTTGTTTACCGCCGGATCGTGAAACAGGCCTCCCCACCCCACTCCCAGCAGCATGGAATATGGAGAGGCGGACGTTTCAGCCAGTACGGCGGCGAGCTCATCCGTCTTTCCGTTCGCGCCGAAATCCTCCTGTTTGGATACCAACAATTCAAATGAGTTGGATATTTGCTCCTGGGCAAGCATCCCTGCGGCGACGAGAATGATCAGACCAATGATCAGCTTATTCATCGATTTGCGCGAGCTTACGATGAAGTAAACGGCAAAGCACAGCATAGCAAGCGCAAGCGGCGCGCGCTGCGCAACGGCCATGAGAGACCCGAGGGCCAGGAAACCGCCAGTCAGCATCACGAGGCTCCCCAGCCAGCGAAACGGGCTGGAGCTTTTCCAAGTATGAATCGCCATGATGGGAAGAAATACGCCGGCAAACGAAACGCTGGGATCATACGGAAGATACAGAAAATTATCAAAGTAATACATTCTGCCCACTTCCAGAGGGGAAATCTGTACAACCACGTAGAATCTGATGGATAAAATAACGCCCATTACGGAGATGATCCAAGGCAATATCGAAAGCCAATTGAGCGTTGAGCGTTTCATTGCCGGCAAGAGCAGGAGCGGAACGAACAGATACACGCACGGAATCAAATCGCGAATAATATCCGTCATATCCCACCCATAAACAACACCGCCGTTCAGAAGCCCAATCCACAGCAAAAAGAAGAAGCCGGCATGAATAACGACAGGCACGGTCCCGTAATGGCGATATAACGAGAAGCCGCCGCCCATAACAATGATTCCGGTCGGGATCGATACAAACAAGATCAGAAGAACAGCAATCAAAGCTTCTGCGATGCCGGGCTCTGCTGGAAAAGGGGAACTGAACAAGGCATATAACAGCAACGCTGCTATAAATCCGAATCCCCCCAAGTTGGCCACTGAGCTTCTGCTCCGATTATGCAATGTATCAGCAGGGAAACTCAGATTGTGATTCATGGGATTGACTCCTTATCTTTTAAGATCAGAACGGTGAGGAGCATTCCGTAGGAGAGCGTCTTGAAACTGGGCTGGAACAACAATCCGATCATGATCGGAACCCCGGCCCCAAGCATGTACGGGAGATTCTGCATGTTTACGCGCTTTAAGCACTTCCATATAATCCAGCTCAGATAAGCCAAAAAGACAGTAATACCGATAACCCCTCCCTTTAACAGGAAGAAGGTAAACGCCGAATGAGTAAACGAGACCTCAGACATGTAGGTCGGATCAAAAAACAGTCCCCCCCAGCCTATACCAAGCAGCAGCGTATACACCGACTTGGACGTTTCCTGAAGCACAGCCGCCAATTCATCCGTCTTCCCGTTCGCTCCATAGTTCACCTGCTTGGATAACAGCAAATCAAACGAGCTCGTGATCTGCTCCTGGGCCAGAATCCCGGCTCCAATCAAGATCACGATAATGACGATCAGCTTCCGTATGGACCTTCCGGAACTTACGCCGAAATACACGGCAAAGCACAGGGCAGCCAACCCCAGCGGGGCCCGCTGCGCTACGGCCATGAGCGAGCCTAACGCCAAAAAACCGCCGATCAGCATGGCCAGGCTGCTTAGCCAGCGGAGCGGATTCGTGCTTTTCCACGTATGCACGGCCATAATCGTCAGGAAGACGCCGGCAAACGAAACGCTCGGGTCATACGGCAAATACAGAAAATTATCGAAATAATACATTTTCCCGATATCGAGCGGCGAAATGCGAACTTCCATATAGAATCTGATCGATAAAATAACGCCCATTACCGCGATGAGCCACGGAAGAATAGACAGCCATTTGAATTTGGAACGATTCATTGCGGGCAGCAACAATAGTGGGACAAACAAATATACGCACGGAATAAGATCACGTAGTATATCCGTTGAATCCCAACGATAGATGACGCCTCCATTCAACAGCCCCAGCCACAGCAGCACAAAAAAGCCCAAATGCAGCGGCATGGGGACGGTGTCATATCTGCGATACAGCGTAAAACCGCCGCTCATGACCAGAATTCCTGTCGGAAGCGAAACAAACAATACCAGCAACGCCGCGATCAGCACTTCCGTCATGCCGGGATTGGCTGGAAAGGGCGCGCTGAAAATCGCGTAAATCAAGAGGGCCAGAATAAAGGCAAGCCCCCCCATAATTCCTCCTCCAGTCGGGACCGGGGACAACTGATTACCGATAGCAGTACGGCTGTTCATGTCCCCTGGCTTACTTTCCGGAGCTCCGACATCTTGATTCCGATCTGCCAGTAATAAACCGAACGTGCGAAAGCATAGTGGAAGCCGGCGGAACCATCGAGAAAGCCAAGCTTAATGATATAAGAGTGTATAAATGCAACCGCCCACTTCAAAGGCATCCGGTCGAACAGCTTCTTCTGGAGGCTTCGGATGAAAATTTGGGATTCGTTCAGGTTCCGAAAGCCGCCATTGGTGCGCACCACCGCCTCCCAATCCGAATAACGGTTATGCTTCGCGAAATAATCAAACAGAGAATCATGATCATAGTGCACCATACAACTGCTGAGCACCCCGGTACTTCCATCAATCTGAGGCTGATAATGCCCTTCCACTTCCCACATGTTCGACGCCGACAGATCGTCATGGTCCAGAAATCTGCCTAACCGACGGTGGAACAATACCAGCTTATACATCCTGTGCCCGTGCTTCAGCACCTTGTTCATGAATACATAGTCATACGCCACGAAATAGCCTGCCGCCAGATCCCGCTTTTCTTGAAACAACCCCTCTATCTCGGCGACCAGCCGGGGAGTGGCTTCTTCATCCGCATCCACATAAAACACGTAGTCATTGCGGAACGGCAGCTCCTCAAGGCACCATTGCTTTTTCTTCGGATATTGGCCATTCCATGTAAAATTGATAACATGTGCACCCATTTCCCCTGCAATGGCACATGTTCGATCCGTGCTGTTGGAATCCACGACGAACACCTCGTCAAAAGCGGATACTGAAGCCAAGCACTTGGCTATGTTTTTTTCCTCGTTCTTTGTCATGATAATGACGGACACCGGGATTTTATTTTTCATAGGAAAAGCGCACCCTCTTATAGAATTTAGGAAAGCTATGTTTAACCAAACGAACGCCCCATTGCAGCAGCGCGATCGCAGCGCGGAGGACGATTGGCATCCCGAGAATGGATTTACGGATAAACCACTGGTCCCGTTGGCCTTGTTTATGCTGGGTTTGGGAGATACCGCCCTGCTCAAAAATGCATATGGGTTTACGGAGGTACGCTGTTGTCCCGCCCTGCAACAAGAGTTCCGCTGTCAGGGCATAATCCGCTCCGATCGGGTATTCCAGACGATACCTGATGCTGCTCAAACTTCCCCGCCTGAAAGCCATGGATTGGTGATGCGTAAACATGCCGTACCACATGCGCTTATGACTGCGGGCCGTCTTATACAACAGTTCACCCGACCGCGCTTCTTCAAGCGCATCGCCATACAGCAAATCCGGGAGTTGATGCTGGATAGCTTGCACACGAAGCCGTTCGCCAATCGTATCATCATAAAATCGATCGCCGGAATTCATGAAGACAACATACTGACCATTGCAACATTCCAGTCCTTTATTCATCGCATCATATATCCCTTGATCCGGTTCACTGACAAAGGACACTCGTTCATCTTCAATATTCTGAAGAAAAGCCAGCGTGCCGTCATCCGAGTTGCCGTCAACGACGATCCATTCGAGCGAGCAGGATTGCGACTTCACGCTTTGCCACGTTTTGATCAGACCCTGTAGATTATTTCTGCAGACCGTGACTACGGAGAGAAAAACTTCAGATCTGTCTTCTACCCATTGAGTCCGTATCATTTGTAACTGGCTCCCTTTAATCGAACTTGCTGTTCTATGTTTTTGTTCCTGCCTGCCAGACGCATCAACTGACGTATCAGATCAACGGGGTGGAAATGCACCGAAATGCCGAGTTTTCGCCGCACCTCTACCCACATCCAACCGTTCTGCGCAAGCAAACCGCATACCATCACGACGGCAAGCGCAAACGGCCCCCATGCATGAACGACCGTCACGGCCGCAATTACCGTCACGACACTGGTAATCAGCGTGATTCTCAACATGGCCCGCTCATGGCCGGTTAAGGTCAGAAGAAGTCCTGACGGGCCTGCGAATAAATTGATGAGCTGACCCAGCGACAAAACAGCCAGAATGGCATGACCTGAGCCATAGGCAGATCCAAATGCCAATTGAAGCACTTTCTCGCCCATCAACATAAAAACCATTCCAATGACGATTGCGGGCAGCGTAGATATGCCAACAATGATCCGGCCGGCATTTTGAATGCTCGGGAACTGGCCGCTGCCGAAATACTTGGAAATGATGCTTGTCATCAGCGTATTCATCAACACGACGAAGAAATTAAGCACGGCCATTAAGCGTACGGCTGCACCATAAATCGCCACTTCGCTCTCATCGTAAAAAACGCCCAGAATCCAGATATCGCTAGAGGTGAGCATAAACAGCGCGACGTTCGAAGCCATCATCGGGAGAGAGACGGCAAGCAGCTGCCCGGCGTTTGGCCCATGATCTGCGGCCGGCTCATTCGTTTGGTTCCGGAACCCTCCCTGGAGAAGCTTCAGCAATCTCCAACCGGCGACGAAGCAGCTAATCCCCATGCAGACCGTAACCAAGATGAGCGCATGCTCCAACGATAATGATGAACGCCCGAGCCACATCAACAACCCTAAACCTGCCAGCATGAGAAAGTTGGACAAAACGCCGCTAAACAATGTAGCCTGCCTCACATCACCGTGTCCCCGAAAGGTCTCGGCCATTACATTTTGCAGAACCGTTAACATGATCCACAGCCCGGTCCATAACGCGGCCGATGCCATAATTTCCGAGCCCAAAACGCCTCGAAGCAGCGTCAGCTGCAGGAGTGTATACAGTATGCCTGTACCGGCTGCTCCGATCATCGCAATCTTCAGAGACAGCAGCGCGGTTTTACGGGCCCATGTCTGCTTTCCTTTCTCCCTCTGCTCGGCCAAAAAACGTATGATGCTCTGGTTCAAACCCAGCGTGCCAACCACGCCGCCAAAAAAGGCGATATTGAAAGCCATCAAATAGGCGCCGAAGGCTGCCGTATTCAGTACCCTGGACAGTAAGATATTAATGAGCAGCGCGGACCCTGCAAAGAATGCCCGCCCTGCAAATATCCACAAACCGCCGTTGACCGTTCGATTACGGGTGAGTTTGCGAAGATCGTGAAACCTTTCTAACTTATGCCGCGTGCTGGACGATCGTTTGCTTCTCACACGTATGCCGCCGACAGCGCTTCTTGGTATTTGATCTCTGCGCGCACCCGCTTCATGTCCTCGTCTACCATCATCTTAATCAGCTGTTCGAAGCTGACCTCAAGCTCCCACCCGAGCTGCTCTTTAGCTTTTGTGCAATCGCCAAGGAGCAGGTCAACCTCTGCAGGACGCACGAATTCGGGATCAATGACGACGTAATCCTCGTAATGCAAGCCCACGTAAGAGAAGGCTACCTCAAGGAGTTCCCTTACGGTGTGCATTTCGCCCGTTGATATCACGAAATCGTCCGGCTGCTCTTGCTGGAGCATGAGCCACATGGCTTTGATATAATCCCCTGCAAATCCCCAATCCCTCAATGCATCCAGATTCCCCATTCGCAGCTCCTGCTGCAAACCGTGCTTGATCCGGGCAACGGCATCCGTGACCTTCCTGGTAACGAACTCCAATCCCCTTCTGGGCGACTCATGATTAAATAAAATGCCGGAGCATGCGAACATCCCGAAGCTTTCGCGATAATTCACCGTGATCCAATGGCCGTATACCTTGGCTACGCCATAAGGGCTCCGAGGATAGAAAGGCGTTGTCTCTTTCTGAGGCGTTTCCACGACCTTGCCAAACATTTCGCTGCTGGACGCCTGATAGAAACGCGCCTCCGGCTTCACCAGCCGGACCGCCTCCAGCATATTGGTTACGCTGATCGCCGTCATTTGGCCCGTTGCCAGCGGCTGCGGCCAAGAAGCGGCTACATAGGACTGGGCTGCCAGGTTATACACTTCGTGCGGATCGGCGATACGGACCGCTTCGATTAACGAGGCGAGATCGGTCAAATCACCGGATATCCAGTGAATCTTATCTTTAATATGGGTTACGTTCTCGTAATTGGGTGTGCTGGTCCGGCGGCGCAATCCAAAAACCTCGTACCCTTTGCTTAGCAGAAACTCAGCCAAATACGAACCGTCTTGACCGGTAACGCCAGTGATTAATGCTCTTTTCATATTGATCCTCCAACGGATTTACTGTAGATCTGTTGCGATTCTAAATAGTGCTCATAAGTTCGGGCCAATCCTTGCTCAAGGCTGATCGACGGCTTCCAGCCGAGGGCTGTCAGCTTGCTGACATCCACCAGCTTTCTGGGTGTACCGTCGGGCTTTGAGGCGTTATAGACAAAACTTCCGTCATAACCGACAGTGGAGGCTATGCTCTCTGCAAGTTCCCGGATGGACACATCCTCTCCGCAACCGATATTGACGATTGTATTCTCCTCGTAATGCTTCATCAGGAACAAACAGGCATCGGCAAGATCGTCAGCGTAAAGGAATTCGCGCTTCGGCTGACCGGTACCCCAAATTTCCACCTCGCGTTGGCCTGTCTCCTTAGCCTCGTGTATCTTGCGCAGCAGCGCGGGAAGAACATGGGAGGTTTCCAGATCGTAGTTATCGTTCGGGCCGTATAAGTTCGTAGGCATAGCCGAAATGAACCGGGTACCATACTGCCGATTGTATGATTGGCACATCGTGATTCCCGCGATTTTGGCAACGGCATAGGGCTCATTGGTAGGCTCCAGGGCGCCGGTCATCAAATATTCTTCCTTCATTGGCTGCGGAGCCAGTTTGGGGTAGATGCAGGTAGATCCGAGAAAGAGCAGTTTTTTTACCCCGTACCGATAGGAAAGATCTATGATATTATTCTGGATTAGAAGATTGTCCCGTATGAAATCCGCTGGGTAATCCCGGTTCGCAATGATACCGCCGACTTTGGCGGCGGCTAGAAACACATACTCTATCCCTTCACTGCTGAAGAAGCGTTCCACGCGATCACCTTCACGCAAGTCCAGCTCCTGACTGGTACGGGTAACCAGGTTGCGATATCCTTGCTGCTCCAATGCCCTAACAATGGCAGATCCCACGAGACCGCGATGACCAGCCACATATATTCGGGAATCTAAATTCATAACCGCCATCTCCTTTTAAGTGGTTGTTCAAAAAGCCCGCCTTTGATCACGAAGTGAATCAGGAAGCCACTCGGCATCGAATCTTGAATTCAGCCGGGCCTTCCGGTGCTCACGTACAACTACGCACGCTCCGCTCCTGACGTCCCTAGCTTCATCCAACCTTCTCGGTGCTGAAAACCGGCCTTTTTGAACATGCACTTTAACTAAAAAGCATCTTTGGACCCCATGAACACCCGGACCGTCTTGAACAGGATCCGAATGTCCTGGGTCGTGGATTGTTCACGGATGTACCTTAAATCCAGCTCCACCATTTCGCGGAACCCCAGGGCGTTTCTGCCGCTTACCTGCCACAAGCCGGTACAGCCCGGAACCACGCTCAGCCGCTGCATATCGTAAGGGGTGTAGGCCTCTACTTCCGCAGGGAGCGGCGGCCGCGGTCCGACCAGGCTCATCTCGCCTCTCAGTACGTTCCACAGCTGCGGGAGTTCATCCAAGCTCGTTTTTCGAAGAATGCGTCCCACCTTCGTGATCCGTGGGTCGTTCTTCATTTTAAACATGGCACCTTCAACCTCATTTAGATGAACCAGCTTCTGTTGAAGCTGTTCCGCATTAACGACCATGGAGCGAATTTTGTACATTTTGAACGTTTTTCCGTTCTTGCCTACCCGAATCTGCGAGAACAGCATCGGTCCTCGGGGGCTCTCCACCTTCATGCACAAGAAGATGATCATAAACAGAGGCAGAAGTAGAATAAGGCCAACAGCGGACAGCATCGCATCCGTTGCCCGTTTCAGCCGGAAGTACCCTAAACGGGGCTTCACCGGAAAAGAGCTCGCACCTGTCATAACGGGAAATTCTTCGGCTGCAGCGGTTTCCAACGTCCTTGTTTCAATCGTTTCGATATTCATGGCTTGATTCAATCTCCTATCTAGCCAACGTTCGGTTCTTATGTATCATTTGCTCAAGTCCGTGCAAAAGGGGGAGCCGCAGCTCCTCTTTCATCAACGCGAATTCAACCGATGTAAGAATGAACCCGAGCTTTTCCCCGACATCATAGCGCGTCCCTTCATATTGGTAGGCATACACTTCCTCGATTTCGGTCATTCGCTGAATGGCATCCGTTAGTTGGATCTCTCCGCCGATTCCTTCCTCCATCTGCTCCAGGTAAGAGAAAATCGCCGGGGTCAGAATATAACGTCCCATGATCGCCAGATTGGAAGGTGCGTCCTCGGCTTTCGGTTTTTCTACCATTCCTTGCACTCTGGACAGCCCTCCGATGGTGGGCACCGGATACGGATCAATGATTCCATATCGGTGTACTTCCTCAGGAGATACGTACTTAACGCCAATCACGGAACTCCGGGTCTGTTCATACTGTTCGATTAACTGCTTGATGCACGGCTTCTCCGCACGAACAATATCATCCCCGAGCAGGACGGCAAACGGTTCGTTGCCTATGAATTTTCGTGCGCACCATACGGCATGCCCCAGCCCTTTGGGTTCTTTCTGGCGAATATAATGAATGTCCGCCATGCGAGAGGGGCGCTGCACCTCATGAAGCAATTCAAGCTTCTTGGTCTGCCTAAGCTTATGCTCCAGTTCAAAAGCATGGTCGAAATGATCCTCAATCGCCCGCTTGCCTTTGCCTGTAACGATAATGATGTCCTCGATGCCGGACTCAATCGCTTCTTCCACAATGTACTGGATCGTAGGCTTATCCACGATCGGAAGCATCTCTTTGGGCATTGCTTTTGTAGCTGGCAAGAATCGAGTACCCAGTCCGGCAGCAGGAATGATAGCCTTTTTAATGGTTGCCATTGTACGTTCCTCCTCTATCCTAATTCTTTCGTTTTTACCGGAAAATTGGGTATTCCATGTGAAGCTCTATGTAAACAAGAGAGGGCATCTAACCCTTCCTCACTTTACGCCATCGACGATGAACGTCTAAGCCATCCTGTTTGACGGATGCCCACAGCATAATCGAGTGCCTACGGTGGTAGAGGTTCAGTAGGCATTACCTGATGTATGCTTTAAGTAACAACGTTTATTCGGAAGCGTTAACGATGGCCTTTCCGGAACCGGGCGGTTCAACCGGACTGCGTCTTGATACGGAGCTGCCTCTCGCTTTGAAGTCACTTGACTTGAAGTGCTGTATAACGGCCAGTGTCGGAAGTCCGAGAACCAGTTCAACCTCTTTGTCAGTGCGGATGGAATCATCCAAATATTCGAGCAAGAAACAGAAACCTATCGACAGCATCAGCGACACAACGAAAGCAATCACAACATACAGCAAAGGACTTGGAGTGACCGGTCTGGGATCGGCGTTATTCTCATATAGGATGGTGATGTTCCCGCCGGGAATGATAGAGGATATTTCGGATTTGAATACGTCGGCAACGGCCGTGGCTACTTTGAGCGCGCCATCGTAACTATAATCCCTGACGGATATCGTCATGACAGGTGTATCCTGTACGGTATCGACCACCATCATATCCATCAGGTCTTTCACGGTTAGTTTCAATTCCGGGTGCTGTTCCACCACTTTTTCCAGAATCACGCTAGTTCCGATAATTTCTTTGTATGTATAAACCAGACGCATCCCCATATCCATATCATCTGAACTAAGGACAGACTTTTTTTCTTCGGTCTTATTGGTCACGATCATCTTGTTGCTTGCTTCGTACTGGGGTTCAACCATTCGATAACTGTAAAATCCAACGAGTACGCAGACCACGGCAACCACGAGGAGAATTAACCACAGCCTTTTCTTCAACACGGTTGCATACTCTTTAATTTCAAGTTCCACTGAATTTCCTCCGTCCATAAGCAAATGTGCTTCCGTAGATACATTTTGTATCATTTAGCATCTTCAATTTACGATACAATTCGTATCGTGTCAATACTGATTTGGTCTTATTTACCTACAAACGATACATTTTGTTACACAATCAGAAAGCAAATTCAGATCTTTCAACATGATTTCTAGGCATGTAAGCGTACACAAATATAAATGCATGGCTGAAACAAAAAAGAAAAACGCCCCCATTCGGCAGGCGTTTACATTTTTTGGTACTCTATTCTCTCATTTGTGAGTCGTTATAACTAATTGATCTTATTCCAATAGAGCTTGCTCTGTTTGTCGAGACGTGTTACATCGCGGAGGACGTATCGTCTGCCCTCCGTATCCTTGATTGTATAATCATTCTCCGAGAGGAAATCGATGCTCTCTTGCGGCTGGTCTATGCGAAATGAGATCCTGCCATACGTCGTCTCCACTTCCCACAGCCAATTCCTGCCCCGGCGCTTGATTCCCATAATTTTTAATATTTCGGGTATCAAATAGCTTCGCTGCAGTTCTTCCCTGGCAGCCGACTGGCTTTTCTTATCCAGTTCATCCAGCGAAAGAATAAAATGAACCTCTTGATCCAATGCAGAGCGTACAGAAATGTACCCCTCCGGCTTCGTGACCGGAAATGTCAGAACAAGGCGCACTTTACCGATTGTCTCTCGGTTCATTTCCGCCTCTAGTTCGCCTCTCCCGTTACGATAGAGTCGAAGACTTTGGTCCTGAGCCCATGCTTCCCTTCGCGCTACCATCATGTAGCAACCTCCTGCATCGGTATCCATTCGTCTTTTGGGGCTTTCGCCTGCGCTGCATGAAGCAAACGATGATATACCCCTTGGCGTCTCAGAAGCTCTTCATGGCTTCCACTCTCGACTAGCCTCCCTCCTTCAAGAACCAGAAGCCGATCCGCCCGCCGAAGAGTCGACAGCCGATGAGCAATGACAAGAGTCGTTCTGCCTTGAACCACCGTATCCAGCGCCTCCTGAATGACAGCTTCGGTCTCCACATCGACCGAGGAGGTCGCCTCATCCAAGATCAGAATCGGGGGATCGAGCAGCACGGCTCTGGCAATGGCTATACGCTGCCTCTCTCCTCCGGACAACCGATGCCCTCTCTCTCCTACCTTTGTCTCATAGCCGTCAGGGAGGCGGCATATAAAGTCATGCGCATTTGCGGTCCTTGCCGCTTGAATAATGTCCTCTGTACTGGCTTCGGGGCATCCATAAGCGATATTCTGCGCTATGGTCCCATCGAAGAGGAAGGTTTCCTGAAACACTACCCCAATATTTCTCCTTAACTCCTCTTGCTTAATGCTGGTAAGCCTTCGTCCGTCCACATAGATGTCTCCCTCGTCCGGATCATAAAATCGGCACAACAGATGGATCAAGGTCGACTTCCCCGCTCCTGACGGACCGATGATGCCTATCATCTCGCCAGGTGCTATTCGAAGGTTGATCCCTTGGAGAATTCGTCGATCTTGCGTATAGCCGAAAGCCACCTGATTATAGACGATTTCACCTTGAACGTTGTTAAAGCGCGGAGCTTTCTCGTCATCCTTCACTTCAGCAGGCGTTTGAATCACCTCAAAGATTCGTTCGGCCGATCCCAGCACCTCATTGATCCAGCTGGCTGATTGCGCCAGCCATTTGACAGGACCGAAGAACATGATCAAATACGATGCATATGCGCTTAATGTTCCCACAGTCATGCTGCCTTCCAGCACACTCCGTCCTCCGGCAAACCATACGAGGGCTGCAAACAGTGAAATGAATAACGTGAGTACCGGCGTCATGAACATCCATAAGTTTTGAATTGAAATCATGCGATGAACATATTTTTGATTGACCTGATCAAAACGTGTTTTCTCGGCTTGTTCCTTGGAGAAGGCTTTTATAATTCGTATTCCCTGAAGAGCCTCCCCTACCATATTTTGAACGTGAATGGACGACTGCCACTGGGCATACCACATATCCCGGACTTTCGGCCACAGACGCATCACAAGGATTCCAAGCGGCGGCAGCGGCAGAAGGATCATCAAGGTCAAACGCCAATCCAAATAGAACAACATTCCCATAATACAAATAGCAGATAAAAACTGAGAGGTCAGGTGAACAATCCCTTGCGACATAAAATTTTTGAGCGCATCCGTATCCTGATTAATGCGTCCGATATATTGGGATACCTGCCGGTTATCAAAAAAACGCATCGATTGTTTCATCAGGGCATGAAACATATCTCTGCGAATCTCCCCAAGGAAGCGTCCACCGATCCTAATGGCCGTATAACCTTCGATCATCTGAAGCAAAGCCTGCAGAATATACAAACCGGCGAGCATTACGGCCAACCCTATCAATGACGCGGAATCCCCGTCTGAGCGAGTAGGCGATGATATTTCATCAATGATCCATTTGATTACGTAGGGTGGTGCCAGGGATACAAGAACGGTAACGATTACGATGATTCCCATCATCATGATAGAAGATCTATAGGCTCTGCTCCGCTGAAGAAGATGGGACACCGTACTCCATTTGGGATTGCAGCGTATGCAGAAACCGGAAGCTGTCCGTTTTGCGCGTCCGCAGCGGTCACATTTCCCCTTCTTTTCGTCCAAATCGCCGCGTTGGTCCATTCGATGCGGCGATGAATCCGTTATCCACTGTTCGACTTGCGGCAGAGCCTTGCGACAGGACTCAAGGTACGGTTCCGTGAATCGTAAAATTTCAACCGGGCCATCCGCAGTGCCGGCGACAAGACAACCACCGCCGATGACCTCAACCAGGTCGATGTTCATCATTTTACGCTTGGGAATCTCCAGCAATTCCCTTCCTTCCCGATCCAGCACCTGCAGACTGGAAGCTGTAAACACAAGCTGCAACGGTTCAAAACGCACATCACGATTCAAGTCTCCGTGCAATATTAGCCAGGGCGTCTCTTTGCCGTGCGTTTCCGATCGTTCCGAAATCCTCGATCCTCGTTTTCGTAATATCCTCATATCATCACATCTTTCTATTTAAAGCCTTCTTAACGACAAATACCGCCTTACCATCTTTGGCCACAGCGGTATGTTGAGCGTTATCCAGGTTAGAATCGACAATTTCCAATGATCGGCAGGAATCCAACCCTTCCTTTTATAAGTACCGGTAAACCGTCCCAAGATTTGTTCTTTCCGTACCGGCTCATCCGGGACAATGTTGGTGTCCCCTTTAAATATGTATCGTTTCAAGCCGCCTTCGCCATGAATGTCATGAAGCCGATGACAGACGAGGCTTCCCGCTCCTGTAACAAAGAGATAGACTTCACCGATTCTGGCTTCCTCATGATTGAGCTTTTCAAAAGAACTTAGCTCCCCCTCCACCATGAAGGGGTACATGCTGCGCCCCAAGGAGGGAAGTTGGATCCCCCCGCGTCTTTCCATCCATTCGTTGGCGATTCTGGCCTCATCCAGCATACGTCAGAAGGCCGCTGCCCAACAGTTCTTCAATAAATGGTTTTACGTCCTGCTCAGCAGTATGACTGTCAATGTCATACTCCTCCGCAATTTTTTCAATGATTCCTTCCATGTGCCCATATTCCGGAATAATGCTCCAGATATACCCCCCGAGTTCATTCAGCTTGGTTGCCACATGCTCCTTCATGTTCAGCAGTATCCATTCGTTTCCGATCATTTCGCTTTCAACATGCTCGTTTCTTATCAGCAGCCTTGTTTGTGTTTGGCTCATGAAATCCTCTCCCAAAACGTATCATTTTTCTGAAAATAAAGCTGATAGGAAGGTACTTGCTGCACTACCTTCTTGCATAAAGCAATCATATTTCTTGTTTCCTCAGGATCATGACGCCAATAAAACACCTTATCCAGCATTAGCGCGAATCCATCCAACGGCGTTATGGACACACGCTCCACTTCAGGGGATTGAATAATGTAATGGATGCCGGATAATTCGGCTTCTTCAAGTTCACAGGGATTCTCCATCTCGCTGCGAAATGGAGAATCGAACACGGTTACACGTCCGTTTTCTTCTATGTACAGAAACGTAGCTTCATCAGATAAAATCGGACGGGGACGCGACAGCTCAGCGACAGTCGACTTACCTGCACCGGATTGGCCTGCGAACATCCACGCTTTGCCGTCTTGAACCACACAAGAGGAATGGATCAGCAGTCCGCGCTCTCCATGGATTAGCCATGAGCTGTACAAATTAATTAATGCATGCTTCAGGGCAAACTCGTCATAGACATGGATTTCCGCCGAACTGTAATCCCGGGATGAAATCATATGATAATCACAGCGTTTGAAGTTAATTAGATGTTCGGATACAGAAATCTGGACAGGTCCATCATCAAATGGCTCTCCGTACCCACCTCGAATACGAACATACAAATCAGCCTGAGGATCCTGACCAGAAATGGCGGATACCCTAAATCGCTTGGCGACAAATTCGGCTATCCGTTTCGATTCGGTTTTAAAGGACACCCGGGACTTTCCGACTATTGCCGTTGCTACATACATATGATCAACCTCGACTTCCACCTATAATAATTCAATTCCAGCGAAGCGCTTTATGGAACGATGAACAAAGGAATGTATAAATACTACCAAATAGGATTTCCGCCGCCGCCCGGGTTGCTGGGACGAGTCGTGCCAAACTCCACTTTGCCCTGTGCCAAAATTTTTGGAGCCTCGTAGGTCTTTTTCATACTTAACACCTCCTTCTTGAGCATTAGTTTATGATACAATTTGTATCATGTCAACTAGATAATGCTACATACCACAACCAATAAATAGTAAAAATATCCTATCTGAAAATTTCACGTTTTCTTATCCACAGCAGCGGCAAATTCCAAATCAGGAATCCCACCTGAGACCAGCGCTGCCTCCAAGTATCATGGACCGTGAAGGCGGTCATCATTCTAAACCATGAGTAGCTAAAGCCTTTGCGACCCTGCATAACTTTACGCGCCTTTTCAAGATTCCATCCTGGATATTTAAACTTGTATGAAAGCAGCGGCAGCGGCCATCGTGCCTGAAGATGCGGGAACATGCTGTAAACCAGGTTCAAAGCGATCCATACCTTCGAGAGATTTCGATCCGCAGCGGCCATATCCAACAGTTTCTCGTAATCCAGCCTTGTATCAAGGGAATGTATAAGCGTTGCAATGTCAACAAAGTATTTCATCGACATCATGTGATGGTTCATGCCGTGCAGACAAATATGGTAAAAGGTGTGCAACGGGCTTAGCTCGTAAATGTAATTAAAATCGCTTATCACACAAGCTTCGTCCCACAAACGGGACACATCCGTAGCCGTAAAATCCTCTCTGCTTATATTCCAATGCAATTCAATGGTTAGCGAGGGAAAATTATCGTTATCCAATGATTTGACGTATTCTTCGTGAAAATGTGTAGCATCGCCCGCAGCTTTAACAAATCCAGCATTCGTCAACAGCGTGGCAGCTCGATGCAAGTCCTCCTTGCCCACAAGCAGATCGATATCTGTCGTGCCGCGCGCTGCGAGACCGCCAAAATAGCGTTCTGCAAGCAGCGTTCCCTTGAGAGGGATCGCTTCTATACAGGACGCTTCGAAGGTCTGCAGGATCTTTTTGAGCTCGATTTTTATAAAAAGGTTCTGTAAGAGTACGGTATTTGCATCAGAGCTTAATTTGCGCCGGAATTTTTCCGGGATTTGAAGAAGAAGGTGTTTTCGCTGAAGCTCTGAGAAAACCTGGGGCCCGATATCAAACAATTCGACATCTTCCATCAGTTTGTCATATTGAGATTCACTCAGGGAAGGAATCCTCCCCTGGTACAACTCATCCAGAAACATAACCAGAATGTCGCGGTTCTTCATTTCAACCACTTACTACCGTAATAAAGCTGCTCTGCTTCATTTTCTCTGATCGTTATATTGTTAAGCACTACCCCAAGAAGATGGGCCTTAACGTGCTCAAGTTGAGTTTTGGCTTTTCTCACCTGGGATTTCTTCACCTTCCCACCCAGTACAACCAAAACGACGCCATCGCATAAAGCACTCACAATAAGCGCATCGCTCACTGCCAATATGGGAGGAGTATCAAACAAAATCATGTCATAGCGTTGCTTAAGATCGTGAACTAACATTTGCATGTTGTGAGAACCTAGCATTTCGGAAGGGTTGTACGGAATGGAGCCGGAAGTTATGACGGAGAGATTCGTAACCGCCGTCGGCCGGATGACGTCTTCAACGTCTACCTGCTGGGCCAAGACATTGGTCAATCCGGTATCGTTCGAAACGCCGAATACATGATGCAGTGAGGGTTTGCGCAAATCCGCTTCAATCAACAGCACATTTTTGCCTTCATGCGCATAGGCGACGGCCAAGTTGCTAACTGTGGTTGTTTTGCCTTCGTTCATTTGAGCCGAGCCAACCATGATCACCCTAACCTGTTTGTCATGAACGGAGAATTGAATGTTCGTCCTTAGCCCCCGATACGATTCCGCTGCCGGAGATTTCGGATTAATGACGGTAACCAGAGGATTTTTGTATTTTCTCGCCAATTAACTCACCTGCCTATTAAAATAGTCCGATCCCTGTGAAAAGAGTGAGCGGATTTAAGGTAAAAGAACTAATGACCAAGCATCTTAAATATAGTAAAATGTCTGTATCTAGTTTGTTACTGTATGATTAGCTTTTTATTATATTGGCCTGGCGAACGATATATGTAATTTTGATAAACGGCATGGCTAAACGCCACATGACTGCTTATCATCCGGTTAAGCATGCCCGTTATCCGTGCTTTTTGATCACGATCCGTACATATTTGAACCTGATACAACCGATAATCCTGCAATGGCTCTTGAGTCTGTATCCTCCCATAAACCTGAATATGATCAAACATGTCATCGATTTCATAACGCAGCTTTATCTTGGGACTCATGGGGATATCCCAGGAACACAGGAAAACAAGCTTCTCCGGACCCAGCTCGATCGGCGTCACATCGTGGCTTCTGCCGTGCAGGCTCAGGGGACCAATCTCCATGACTCTAATCCCTACCTTAATAAGATGCTTCGTTTCGCTTGACATCAGGAATTTAATTCTCCTTTATTTCTATAAATTCTGGTATGGGACATTTTATCGATGGATAAAATGATACTAAGTGTCACTCAAAAAATGATAACAGATACAAATTGTATCGTTTTATTTTCCAATTTTACGATACATATCGTATCGAGTCAATAGAAAAATCGTCATTTTCTACCTTCCGTGTGTAAATTTAGGATGTTGCGTAATTTTACGACCCTCTCATCACCAAACCGTGACTTTACGTACATTAAGCTGCTTTATATAGAATCGACGCATTTTTCTAATCACACCATCAGGTATGCCAAGCAATTGAAAGGGGGATCAAAGCATGAACTACGGAGAACGAATTGCAGAACTACGTGAACAGCGCGGGTGGACTCAAGAAGAACTCGCTACCTCTGTCGGCATTACTCGTGCTGCACTATCCCATTACGAAAAAAACCGGCGCAAGCCGGATTTTGAAACATTGACTCGCCTGGCAGACCTCTTTGACGTATCCATAGATTATCTGATCGGGAGAACAACATTGGAGAAATCGGTGCTTGATCCGGAGGTTCGCTCATTTGTGGACGGACTTGAGCTTTCGGACCAGGATTTGCTGGAGCGTTTCAATCTCACGGTGGATGGCCGCAAGTTAACCGAAGAGGAAGCCAAAAGATTCATTGCTTTTGTTCGCATGGAACGCTCCATGAAATAATGCAGATCATGAAGATGGAAATCCCCGTTACTCACTATGTTCAAACATAGCGGTATCGGGGATTTTCACTAGAGTCATGTTTAGCGATGACAAATGTATTAATCGTTATGAGCTTCCTCCATTTGCAGCCATTTATCAGGATGGATTCCCAATTGAGTCATGAGCTTATTGATGTCGATGTTCGTCTTCTGCTGGTCAAGCCGCTGCTCGGTGCTTCCGGAGCCTCTCTCCTTGTCCACACTCATTTCTTCAACTACCTCGCTTATCTATAGTTTCATCTCCATCCCTGCTGCATGAACACGATGATAACGCATATCTTCCCAACAACTTACTTACCAATATTATAACGAATGAAATCACATGATGCTGTCGTCTTGTGGAGCCTTTGTCCTATGCTTCCGGTTCTAATTTTGTCGAATTTTCTTTTGGTGAATCCTGTCATCATCATAGAAGATTCTTAAACCCTTGTAATTTATTTATATATGAAGAAAAACCACATTGCATTCATTAAAGAATACAATGTGGTTTCCCGTAATTCGTTTTGACATACTAGTTCCCTGTACGTGCCAGCTCTTTCATATTCGCCTCGAAGGCGGCGAGGAGCGCTGCTTCCCCCGTCAGGCCTTGATCTTGTACCTTCTCGATATGCAGCAGCATGCGTTTGTAATCCTTCGGAATGATACGGACAAAGCGGCTGAGCGCTTGATCCCAGTCTCCCAGAATTTGCTGTGCCGGTACGCTGCCGGTATACTGCTCATGCTGCCGGACAAGACGGTGGAGGGCTTCCGCTTCCGTTCCGTCCTCGACCCGTTCCAGAAGCACCATCTCCAAATTGCAGCGATCCACGAAGATACCCTCAGGATCATAGACGTAGGCTATGCCACCGGACATCCCGGCCGCGAAGTTGCGTCCGGTTTCTCCGAGAACGACCACCCGGCCGCCGGTCATATATTCGCATCCATGATCGCCGACGCCTTCGACGACGATGCTCGCGCCAGAATTACGAACGGCAAAACGCTCGCCGGCAATGCCTCTTACATAGGCTTCTCCGCCTGTAGCCCCGTAGAATGCGGTATTCCCCGCAATAATGTTCTCCTCGGCTTTGAAGGTTGCTTTAGGTGAAGGCTTTACGATCAGCTTGCCGCCGGAAAGTCCTTTACCGATATAGTCGTTGGCATCTCCTTCAACCGTCAGCGTCATCCCTTTCGGCACAAATGCGCCGAAGCTCTGCCCTGCGGAACCCACGAAGTTGAATTGAATGGTGTCTTCCGGCAATCCGGCAGCCCCATACTTGCGCGTGACCTCGCTTCCCAGGATGGTTCCCACGGCACGGTCCACGTTCGTGATCGGGAAGGTGCCCTCCACAGCAGCTCCCGATTCCAATGCCGGCGCGGCGGTGCTAAGCAGCGAACGCATATCCAGCGTCTGTTCCAGACCATGATTCTGTCTTTGGGTACGATAAGGCGTGCTGCCCTCCGGAAGCTCCGGCGTATACAGCAATGCCGAAATATCCACGCCTTTCTTCTTCCAGTGATGATCCGCTGTGACGGCATCCAGGCAATCCGTACGACCAATCATCTCGTTTATCGTACGGAAGCCAAGCTCAGCCATCAGCTCGCGCATGTCTTGAGCGACAAAGCGCATAAAGTTGGCGACATGCTCCGGATCCCCCGTAAAGTTCTTGCGCAGCTCCGGATTCTGCGTGGCTACGCCAACCGGGCAGGTGTCCATTTGGCAGACGCGCATCATAATGCACCCGACGGCAATCAATGGTGCCGTTGAGAATCCATACTCTTCGGCTCCTAGAAGTGCCGCCACCACCAAATCGCGCCCGTTCAGCATTTTGCCGTCGGTCTCCAGCACCACGCGGTCACGCAGATTATTCATGATGAGGGTTTGATGGGTCTCGGCCAGGCCAAGCTCCCATGGCATGCCTGCATGACGGATGGAGCCTTGCGGCGAAGCACCCGTGCCGCCATCGTAGCCGCTGATCAGGATGATGTCCGCGCGGCCCTTCGCAACGCCTGCGGCAATCGTGCCTACGCCCACTTCGGATACGAGCTTCACGTTGATATCCGCGCGCGGATTGGAATTTTTCAAGTCATAGATCAACTCCGCCAAATCCTCGATGGAGTAAATATCATGATGAGGCGGCGGCGAGATCAGCCCTACACCAGGCGTCGAACCGCGGACCTCGGCCACCCAAGGGTATACCTTGCGGCCCGGCAGCTGTCCGCCTTCACCCGGCTTCGCTCCCTGCGCCATCTTGATCTGGATTTCGTCCGCATTCACCAGGTAATTGGAGGTGACGCCGAAACGTCCCGACGCCACCTGCTTGATGGCACTTCGGCGGGAATCGCCGTTGGCATCCGGAATGAAGCGGGCCGGATCCTCTCCGCCTTCACCCGTGTTGCTCTTGCCGCCGATGCGGTTCATCCCGATCGCGAGGCTTTCATGCGCTTCCTTGCTGATGGATCCGAAGGACATCGCGCCTGTTTTGAATCGGCGCATGATGGATGCCACGGATTCAACCTCATCGAGCGGCACCGGTTTGCCGGCCGGCTTGATTTTGAGCAGGGCGCGAAGCGTCAGATGCTGCTCATTCTCACCCTGCACGAGCTCGGCGTATTTCTTGTAAGTTGCGTAGTCATTGGTCCGGACGGCCTGCTGCAGCAAATGGATGGTTCTCGGATTGAACAAATGCTCTTCCCCGTCCGCTCTCCATTGATATTCGCCGGCTGAATCCAGCGCTTTATCGTTGCCGTCCTTGTCGGTAAAGGCACGCTCGTGATGGGCCAGCGTTTCCCTGGCCACTTCCTCCAGACCGATGCCGCCGATGCGGGACGGCGTCCGCGTGAAGTAGCTCTCCACGAAATCTTCCTTCAGGCCGACGGCCTCAAAGATTTGTGCGCCGCGATAGGACTGAATCGTGGAGATCCCCATCTTCGACAACACTTTCACAACGCTTTTGCTTGCCGCTTTAATGTAATTTTTCACAGCCTTCTCATGCGAGATGCCGCGAAGCATGCCTTCCTGAATCATGTCGTCCAGCGTTTCGAACGCAAGATACGGGTTGACCGCGCTCACGCCGTAACCGAGCAGCAGGGCGTAATGATGCACTTCGCGAGGCTCGCCGGATTCAAGCAGGATCGCCACCTTGGTCCGGGTTCCCTGACGAATCAGGTGATGATGGAGCGACGAAACGGCTAGCAGCGAGGGAATCGCCGCATTGTCCTTATCCACGCCGCGGTCGGACAGGATCAAGATGTTATGCCCCTTGGCGATGACTCGGTCCGCGGCTTCGCAGAGGGTGTCGATCGCCTTGCGAAGCCCTTCGGCTCCTTCGGCCGCCGGGAAGAAAATCGGAATCGTCATGGACTTGAAGCCCGGACGGCGGACATGACGCAGCTTCGCAAACTCTTCGTTGGACAGCACCGGCGAATCCAGGCGGATGTGGCGGCAGCTTTCCGGTTCAGGCTTCAGCAGATTGCGCTCCGGGCCGATCGTCGTCGCCGTCGAAGTGACCAGCTCCTCGCGGATCGCATCGATCGGCGGATTCGTCACTTGGGCGAACATCTGCTTGAAGTAGTTGAACAGCCGCTGCGGGCGGTCGGACAGCACCGCAAGCGGTGCGTCATATCCCATGGAAGCGATCGCTTCGGCGCCCGTGATCGCCATCGGCTCGATCACTTTGCGCAGTTCCTCGTACGTGTAGCCGAACGCTTGCTGGAGCTGACGCACATTCTCATGCTTCGGATCCGGAAGTTCCGGCGCATCAGGAAGATCATGCAGCTCTACCAGATGCTCATCCAGCCATTCGGAATATGGAAGCTCCGCCGCGATGCTGGCTTTGACTTCCTCGTCGGAAATGATACGGCCTTCCTTCGTGTCGACAAGCAGCATGCGTCCAGGACGCAAGCGATCCTTGTACAGCACATTTTCCGGCGCAACGTCCAGAACGCCCGCTTCGGAAGACAGGATGATCAGATCATCCTTCGTCACGTAATAACGGGATGGGCGCAGCCCGTTCCGGTCCAGGGTGGCGCCGATCTGAACGCCGTCCGTGAATGCCATCGCCGCTGGTCCGTCCCATGGCTCCATCAGCGTGCTGTGGTATTCGTAGAATGCTTTTTTGGTCTTATCCATGCTCTCATGGTTGCTCCACGGCTCGGGAACCATCATCATGGCCACGTGCGGCAGAGAACGACCGCTGAGGTACAGGAATTCAAATGTATTATCAAACATCCCGGTATCGGAACCGTCCGGGTTGATGACAGGTTTCACCTTCTCCAGATCGCTTCCGAACAGCTCATGCTCGAACATGGACTGGCGCGCGTGCATCCAGTTCACATTTCCGCGCAGCGTATTGATTTCGCCGTTGTGAATCATGAAACGGTACGGATGCGCACGCTCCCAGCTCGGGAACGTATTCGTGCTGAAACGGGAGTGAATGAGCGCAATCGCCGATTCCAAGCCCTCATCCTGCAGGTCCAGGTAAAATTCCCCCACCTGCTCCGTCGTCAACATGCCCTTATATACGATTTTTCTGCAGGAAAGGCTGGATACGTAGAAGCTGTCGCCTTCGGGCTTGCCGCTGTAACGGATCGCCAGCTCGGCGCGGCGGCGGATGACATACAGCTTGCGCTCGAACGAGAGATCATCCTGAATGTCGGCGCTGCGTCCGATGAACACTTGGCGAACATACGGCTTTGCCGCTTTTGCGGACTTGCCCAGCATTTCATCATGGGTGGGTACATCGCGGAAGCCAAGCAGGGTCTGGCCTTCTTCGGCAATAATCGAAGCCAACTGCTCCTCATGTGCCGAACGGACGGCAGGATCATGGGAAAGGAACAGCATGCCTGCACCGTAATGCCCGGCTTCGGGAAGCTCAAAGCCCAGTTTCGCCGCTTCGGCAGCAAAGAAGGAATGAGGAATTTGCAACATGATCCCCGCACCGTCGCCGGAGTTCGGCTCGCTGCCCTGACCGCCGCGATGCTCCATATTGGCAAGCATGGTCAGCGCGCTGCTGACGATTTCATGGGATGGCTTACCCTTGATATGGGCAACGAAACCCATACCGCAAGCATCTTTTTCGAACTGCGGATCATAGAGGCCCTGTTTCTGGGGAAAATCAGTATGTCTCATAAGATGCAACCTTTCTTTTTTATAGAATAAAATGCTGCTGATCAATAACAGAAAAACGTAAAGGTTGGACATCAATCCTCTCCTGCAGTGGACACACTGTCTTGAGGCGATGCAGTATTGTGCAAAAGCGACAAGGGTTAACATTTACCTAACACGTAAGATTAATTAGTAATATATATTTTATCACCGTCATACAATGCAGGCAATTCAAAGTTTTTATGAATTTGATAAGAATTGTTTTTGTGAGAGTAATCACAAAAGATAGTTAAATATTATGTATAATAATGCAAAAAAACATGCAAATAGAACATTCCGAACAAGCGGTTTTCATCACATTTTTCGTGATTCGTGACCAAATCGCTCCGCTTTGGCCGCTCACTCTCTCTCCGGCAGTGAAGCCGTGGGTCATCCTGACCATCCATCCTATATAAAATGAAGCTCCTTCATGATCGGTTCTCGGGAATATTTCCAGCAGCAGGTTGAGGGGAGCCGATGAACCTTGACGCAACATACCGGCTATCGCATCGATGGTCGCCACGTTATATCGGCTCATCAAAAAAAGGACCTCCCCTGGATCCGTTCGATCCTTCGGGGAAGTCCTTTTCCTTTCATATTATATAGAAGCTCTTCTTATGCAGTCACCGCTGTATCGGCGTCTGCAGCTTGCTTGTTGTTTCGGATTGCCAGGAAGTACACGGCGGTCAACACCAGGAACACCAGACCGAATCCGGCCAGTACGCCCACGTTGGCCCACATGCCGTCGAAGCTTCCCGTGGAAATGACGTCTTTGTAGCCTTTTACGCTGTAGGTCATCGGCAGCAGCGGATTCAAAGCCTTCATCCAGTTCGGAATCAGCTCTACCGGGAACGTGCCTGCGCTCGTTGTCAATTGAAGGATCAGGATTACGATGACGACGAAGCGTCCAGGCTGATCCAGCCATGTGACGAACATTTGCACCAGGAACATGAACGACAAGCTGGTAATGATGGAGAAAAGATAGAAGAGCGGAACGCTCTGAACCTCAAGCTTCAATCCGTACAGCATGACAACCGAAGCCAGCAGCGCTTGGATCAATCCCATGCCGGCAAAGGACAGCGTACGGCTGACAAACCGGTTCCAGCCCGATGCGTTTGGTACCGATGCCTCGCGGATCGGCAGAATAATCGTGCAGAGCAGGGCTCCGACAAACAAGCCGAGCGACAGGAAGTATGGCGCGAATCCGGTACCGTAGTTCGGTACTTCGTTCACTTTATGCTCATCCACCTGTACCGGTCCGGCAAACATCGTGACCGTCTCGTCGGTGGTTTGGATACCGCCAGTCTTGTCGGCAGCCTCGTTCAGCTTGCCTGCAAGCTCCCCGCTGCCTTCCTTCAATTCGTTCATACCGTTGACCAGCTCGCCAGCCCCGGAATCCAGCTGTTTCGAGCCGTCGGCGAGGGTCGTTACGCCGCTTCCCAGCTTACCGGCTCCGCCTGCCAGCTGCTGCGTGCCTTGCGACAGGGTCGCTGCTCCGCTGGCAAGCTCCTTGCCGCCGGCTGCCGCTTCGCTCAGCTTCGTGCCGAACAGCTTCATGCCGTCGGCCAATTGATTTTGGCCGGCGTTCAGCTGTTTGGCGCCTGCCAGCAGCTCTTGGCCGCCCGCGGCGAGCTGTTTGCCGCCATCTGCGAGCTGGTTCGCGCCGGCGCTCAGCTTGCCTGCGCCTTCCTGCAGCTGCTGCGTGCCTTGATTCAGCTCAGCTGCGCCTTGCGCCAGCTGCTTCTGACCGGCATTCAGCTCACTCGTGCCGGAGGCGACGGACTGGCTCGCGGCCAGCAGCTGCTGCACCTCCGGACTTTGCGCCAGCTCCGGATTGCCTTCGGCCAGCTGCTTCAGGCCGTCCGCAACGGCCTTTGCGCCTTGCTCCAGCGCTGCCGTGGCTTCCAGCGATTGATTCAGGCCGGCCTTCAGGCTGCCGCTGCCATCATGAGCGCTCTTCGCGCCAGCGGCAAGCTGGGCCGCCCCTGCCTGGTTGGCTTGCAGGCCTTCATTCAGCGCCGTGCTGCCGGCTGCGGCCGATTCAATGCCCGCCTGCAGCTTGGCGCCGCCCTTGCCGGCCTCTTCAGCCCCTGCTTGCAGCTGGCTGTGAGCCGCCTTAAGCTGATCCAAGCCGGAGGCGAGGGTGCCCGCTCCCGCGTTCAGCTTGCCTGCACCGCTATTCAGCTCCTGCACGCCCTGCGTCAATGGCGCGATGCCGTCCTGCAGCTCCTGCGTGCCGCTGACGAGTTTAGCCAGATTCTCTTTCAGCTTCACCGCGCCGTCGTCCAGCTTCACGGCACCTTCGGACAGCTTCGTGGCGCCGTCCCCCGCTTCGCTTAGGCCGTCAGATACTTTGGCCACTTGATCGAACAGGGTTTCCGTGTAGGCTTCCGTCACTTTCGCCGACACCTTGGACTGAATCTGCTTCACGGCAGATCCGCCGATCTGGGCAGCAAGGAAGTTGTAGCCTTCGTTCGGCTCGAATACGATTTGCGCAGGCTGCGGATGTTCATCCATTAAAGTCGTCGCCTGCTGCGAGAAGTTTTCCGGAATGCTGATGGTCATGTAGTATTTGTTATCCTGCATGCCCTGCTCAGCTTCACTCCGGTTAACGAACTGCCAATTAAAATCTTTTCCCTTCTTCAGCTCGGCCACCAAATCCTCGCCGGCGTGAAGCCTCTTTCCTTCAAAAACGGCGCCCTGGTCGTTATTGACGACCGCAACGGGCAAATCCTCCATCTTTCCGTACGGGTCCCAGAAGGCCCCGAGGAACATACCGCTGTACATGACCGGTATGAACAGCACCGCGATGATCGGAATCAATATTTTTTTGTTCCGAACGGCGGCGCCAAGATCTTTGGCAAACACAGATAATGACTTCATCCAGTCTCTCTCCTTTTTTTATCTAGATACAGCAGCTTACCAGCCGACATGAATCTGCTCTTACGGCAGATCACATCTTCATTCCAGTACACAATGACCAATATGCTCATTTGGTCAGTTTAGACCAAAAAAAACGATCCCTGGCAAGGAAGGCGATCCCTCAAGCCAAGAGAGTCCGCCTTCCTCATCACGAAGGAGATTGCATCTTCCTCTTACGAGGAGGCTTTGAGCCCGTCAGCCAAGAACACCATCATATATTCCTTGATCTGTTCCTTGCTGAGCGGCTTGTGAAGCTGATTGAAGTCGGTCGTGAGGGCAACGTACAGCTTCAGCATCACAAAGGATACCACCTGAGCATCCAGCGGCTTGATCTCACCAATCGACATGGCATTCTCCACGATTCCCTTGAGATACCCGACGATTCCGTTCTCCACTTTCGTCAATCCCTCATGCGCCTTCGGCGTGCCGATGTCCCGAACTTCCTGCGACAGCTTGATGAACAGCTCATGCTCGCTTCGGAATTCAAGCAGCGCATCCAGCACCCGGTAGAGATTGTCAAAGAAATCCCTGTCCTTCCGTATCTCCCGTTCGGCCAGACGCTTCATCTCCATGATGGCCGATAGCAGGATCTCGTCGAACAGCTCATCCTTATTCGTGAAAAACGTGTAGATCGTGCCTTTCCCAACATTTGCAATCTTCGCCACCTGTTCCATCGTCGTCGCTTTGTATCCGAACAAAGCAAACGACTTGGAGGCAGCATCTAGCACCTGCTTCCGTCGGTCCACAGCTGGCATGCTTACCCCTCCTTCTACGATCTTCTTTTGATTGGCCTTTTCTTTCGAAACTGACCAAAATACAATTCTGGTCATTCGGTCAAAAATCACTTTACCAGATTATCGGATGCGTTGCAATATCTTTCGTTAAATTTTTTTGAAAATGCGGATACAGGGTTCAAATCTTATCATAACGTCTAATGAAAGAAAAAGTCCGCCGGTAAAATAATTGAAATGCTTTTCCCTTTTGCGCGTATACTTAGGATGCATACTCTTTTTTTTCGCGCCGCTCTTCAAAAAATGATTCCTGTTTTGTAAGATAGAGGGAGAAAGAAGTAGGTGAAACCATGCGATATACAAGAGTGCTCCTCTTCTCAGAGGGTTTCGGCACAGGACATACGCAAGCTGCGTATGCGCTGGCTGAAGGTATACAGCGGATGAATCCCCGGATCCACTGCCGCGTCATTGAACTTGGCAATTTTTTGAATCCCACCGTGGGGCCGTTAATCTTGTCCGCTTATCGAAAAACCGTCAGCACCCGGCCGCGCCTTGTCGGCATGCTGTACCGTTCGCAATATAAGAAATCGTTAAACCGTCTGACGCGGCTCGCGCTGCATCGGATTTTCTATGCGCAGGCCCAGCGGGTCATCGAGGAATTGAAACCGGATCTGATCATATGCACCCACCCGTTCCCCAACGCCGTGGTCTCCCGCCTGAAGCGCCAGGGGCTTGATGTTCCGCTTTATACGCTGATTACCGACTATGATGCGCACGGCACCTGGGTTAATCCGGAAGTGGATGAATATCTCGTATCGACGCCTCATGTGAAAAAAATGCTCATGCTGCGGGATATTGAGCCGGAATTCATCCATGTGACCGGCATTCCGGTGCATCCGAAGTTCTGGGAAAGAGCCAGCCGGGTGGCGCTGCAGGCCGAGCTTGAATTAAAGAACATGCCTACCGTGCTGATCATGGGAGGCGGATGGGGCCTCGTATTCAACAAGGAGCTGCTCAGCAAGCTGGCCGCCAGGGCCGATGATATCCAGCTGGTCTTCTGTATGGGACAGAACGATAAGCTGGTTGCCAGCATGCGCGAAGATCCGATCTTCCAGCATCCCAACATTCATGTTCTCGGTTATCGGGACGATATACATAAACTGATGGACGTGTCCGATCTTCTCATTACGAAGCCCGGCGGAATGACCTGCACGGAAGGAGCCGCCAAGGGAATTCCGATGCTGTTCTATGAGCCTATCCCGGGACAGGAAGAAGTGAATTCCCACTTCTTTGTCAGCGAAGGCTACGGGGAAATTCTCGACTCCCCTGCCGTGATCGACAAGTGGCTGAACCTGCTGTCCGACCATCATGACCAGGTGGAGAAGAAGCGTAACGGAGCGGTCCGGCAGCGCACGCCGCATCTGGAGCCCGACCACTGCGCCGGCCAGGTGATGGGATTGCTGACCGAAGGACGCATACCCGTTTATCCCGAAGATGCCGTCAAGATATTGGCGGACCAGCCCTAATATGTATCCTGTTTCAAGCACGCGCTTATGAACTTATTCTCTACCAAAAAGCTTCCCTGTCCTATGTGACAGGGAAGCTTTTTTAAGTATAAATCGATCTATATTTCCAGCGTTTCTCCTGCTTTCAACGGATGACCCTGAATGCCCGTTTGGGCCAGTTCGTCGCAGAAGGCCCTTGCATCCTGTTTAATGCCCGGGAACGTGTCGTAGTGCACCGGGATGACATGCTTCGCACGAATCCACTGTGCGGCCAGCAGGGCGTCCTGCGGGCCCATCGTCAACATATCCCCGATCGGCAGCGCGGCTGCATCGATGTCGTTCATCTCTCCGATCAGGCGCATATCGCCGAACAAACTTGTGTCGCCTGCATGATAGAACGTTTTTCCGCCCATGGTCAGAATGACGCCTCCAGGCTGCCCCGCATAGATCCAGGTATCCCCCACCGAGATGGAGGAAGAGTGAAAGGCCGGGGTAAACTTCACCTTAAAACCGTCGAACTGCGCGCTTCCGCCGATATTCATTCCATGGGATTTGGCTCCCTGCTGGCCGCAATACACGGCGAGTTCGTACACGGCGATAATCGGACAATCATTCTGCTTCGCAATTTCGATGCAGTCGCCAAAGTGGTCGGAGTGCCCATGCGTCAGAACCACTGCATCCACTTTCACGTCACTGGGTTCGATGCCTGAACCCGGATTACCGGACAGCAACGGGTCGATGATGACACGAACGCCGCCTTCCTCCACCAATATGCTGGAATGGCCATAATACGTAATATTCATGGTTAAACACACCTCCTACATCCTAGTTTACCCTTATGGGCACTACTTGTAAAAAGAGTGATTTCCTATTTTTTTAACAAAAGTCCTGGAATGATGCACCGTGAGATCCTGAGCCAGCTTCAAAGACAGGAAGAAGTACGTATCGTCCTTCACCTCTTTTTGGCCATGAAGCGCCGCATTCACGGACTTAATCGTCTCTTCGTTCGGCTGGACACGTTTAAGACGCCCGTTCGCTACAGGACTAAATTGATGCTTTTGATAGATGACATCGGTAATCGTATCGGGAAAATTGGCTGACCGCAGCCGGTTTAAGACAACGTTGGCAACTGCCACCTTGCCTTCGTACGGTTCGCCTTCCGCCTCTGCCATGACAATCTTCTGGAGCAGAAGCAGTTCTTCAGCTGACAAATCATAGGTCCAGGTCGCTTTGTCTTTTTGGTCCTGGGTTAACGTATTTGTTCTTGTGAAGAATAAAGTTGTGGGGGGTGATAGGCTTTCCGCCTTGGATTTGACGACATGAGTCCCCTTTTGTTTTGCCGGTTTCCCGTCCGCAGCCTGAGATTTGGTTGCTTTCTTCTTCTCATCTGCAGTCTTCAATGATGCTTTCGAGTCGATCTTCCCGGAGGCTAAACCAATGCCTTTTGCGTTTGAAAAAGCATGAACCTTGCTCCCCGGCTTATTCCACTCTTGGAAAACAATTGAAGACAAAATGTTGACAGGTTCCCTATCCTGCTGCCTACTCGCAGCTTTAACGTAGTGATCAGGGTCGCCTTCCGGAACCGGAGCAGCCGTTACAAATTTGGGCATGTCCTGCTTTGGCTCTTTCCCTTCCGTCGTTTTCGATTGCATTCCAAGCAAACTTATAAGAGACAAACTCACAAAGAGCGCTCCGATGAGCAGCGCAACCCAGCGATTTTGCCGTAGCACTTTCATAACCATATTTTTCCTCCTATGATGTCGGCACATTTCTACACTATGTAACCACATTTTTAGGCGTTGAAAACATGGTAATTTTATGAACATTCTATTTTCAATTTCAAAAAATGGTCGAAAGCCGCGCCACACCTACGGTTTCGTACATCGGGCTCGCATGTAAATTTGTTCGAAAAAGAACCATTTCTAGCACGTCCCACTGGATAGGTTCGGGTCCTTTTCCGATAACATCCATAGAAAATGTTTGATTTCCTTGAAATTTCCGGCCAACCGTAATATGCGGTCGAAAGGGGCGCTCCTCCGGGACGAATCCGAAAGATTCCATCCGCAACACGACCGATTGCTGCAGCTCAGCGAGCGCATTCAGATCCCCGCCGACCCCAGCCCATAGAATCCTTGGGGAGCCGCTTGCCCCGAACACGCCGGCATCATAAAGACTGAGCTTGAAGGGCTTGCGTTCCTTGGCTACCTCCTGGAGCGCACCGGTAAGCTCCGCTATGCGATGAGAGGGCGTATCGCCCAGAAACTGTAAGGTAATGTGATAATCCTGCGGATGAACCCATTTTTTGAAATTGGCTTGCTTCCTCAATGTTTCCGTCCAATCCTGTATCCGGGAGGAGACCTCCGAAGGCAGACGCACGGCAACAAACAAACGATCCATAGCTCCCTCAGCCGAATGGCTCAACTACGACACTTCCTTCCAATCATCTTTTAATCGCAAGCAGTCTAAGCACTGCCACCATGTTTTCCTGGTTCGTTTATAGTTTGAGCAAGAACATCTGAAAATAGTATGAGGGGTACATCAAATTCGCCTAAAAATATGATGAAGCTTCAATTTACCATAAATCGGACAATAATTCATGTACAAATTTACCAATCGCGTCCGTTCGTTCATGCGCAAAGCGATGATTTCTGATAATATGTTCCCTAAGAGATTTTCGCTATGATTCTGGTTGAACATCATATTCCTTAGGAGGTAGTACCATGCCGAACATCTTGTCCATACACGACTTAACCGCCGAGCAGCAGCAAAAAATCAAGGAGATTGCCCCCGACTATGACCTATTGGTGACAAAAGCGAAAGAGCTGACGGGAAGCATCGTTCGGGATGCCGAGATCATGATCGGCTGGTCACGCTCCATGCAGGAGGAGGTACTGTCCGCCGACAGTAAACTCAAATGGATTCAAGCCTGGTCGGCCGGGGTAGATAAAATGCCGCTCCGTGAACTTGAGGAAAAAGGCATTCAGTTGACCAACGCCAGCGGCGTACATAGCGTTCCGATCACGGAGCATATTTTCGCGATGATCCTGGCCTTCAACCGCAACCTTCATCTGGCGATCCGTCAGCAGTCGAACAACAAGTGGGATACATCCGGCACGTTCACGGAATTGGCTGGCAAAACCATCGTCATCGTCGGCGTCGGCCAAATCGGCAGCCATACGGCACGGGTGGCCCAGGCGTTCGGCATGCGGACCGTTGGGGTCCGCAACTCCGGCAAGTCCGATCCTAACGTGGAATCGATGTATAAGGTCGATCAGCTCGATGAAGCACTGGCGCAAGGCGATTATATCGTCAATATCCTGCCGCTCACCGATGAAACCCGCGGACTGTTCAATACGGCAAGATTCTCGGCGATGAAGGACTCCGCCTTCTTCGTGAACGTAGGCCGCGGCCAGACCGTGGTCACGGACGACATGGTTCAATCGCTGCAATCCGGAGCTTTGGCAGGCGCGGGACTGGATGTCTTCGAGGAAGAGCCGCTTCCTGCGGACCATCCGCTGTGGAACCTGGACAACGTCATCATGACGCCTCACATGGCAGGGGATACGGATCGATACGGCGAGCGTGCCGTGGATATTTTCCTGGAGAATTTAAAGCACTACGTAAACGGAGAGCCGTTATCCCGCAATGTGATCGATTACAGCAAGTCGTACTAAGACCAGGCAACAAGTCGTGAAGCACCATTTCGTATCTAGATCCACGCGTTGGTTTAAGGAGCTTGTCAAAAAAAAGGAACGTCCCGAGGTTTTCCATGCCTGTCGGGACGCCCTTTTTATTTATATGGAAAATGGAGTGAGCACACATAAATGCAGCCGTATACAAAACGCGTCATTGAAGTGATTCAGAGCATTCCGGAAGGATACGTGATGACTTATGGACAGGTGGCCAGACTGGCCGGCAGCCCCAGGGGTGCCCGACAGGTCGTCAGAATACTTCACACCCTCAGTCATATTCATAAGCTGCCGTGGCATCGAGTCGTCAACGCCAAAGGAGAAATCGCCATCCAAGACGACGAGTCCAGGCTCATGCAGGAGCTGTATCTGCAGGACGAAGGCGTTGCCGTCAATCATAAAGGCATCATTGATTTGGAGAAGTATCGATATGATCCTGCCGAATAATTCGGGTAGCCGTTTATACGCACAGCCAAATATCTCTTGCGAAGCTCCCCTTGCGGGTCGTGCAATGAGAAAGCACCTTCCACCCCGTGTCCGTCAGCTGCTCTCTTAGCGGCTCCGTACTAACGATGACAGCGCGATCTGACAAGCGGCGTAAGCTTTTCAGCATGCGCAGCTGCTCTTCCTCCGGAAAAACGGAACATAGATTATACGGCAAATCCAGTACAGCGGCATCATAATGTCCGTGCAGCGTATTCATGTCCTGGATGGCAACTTTGTTGTCATCATAGCCGTAGTGCCGCAGATTCACCCTCGCTCCGCGAACCGCCAGCGGATTGATGTCACGGCCCTCGGCCGGGATTCCCATCGAGAATGCCTCGATCAATACATTCCCCATTCCGCAGCAGGGATCCAGGAGTGTAGCACCGCTTATCCGAGGAACGGCCAGATTGACCAGCGCCCTGGCCACCCTTGAGCTGAGGCCTGTCGAATAATTTTGCGGCTTCCGCTTATGCTCCAGCCAAGCACGTTCAGGCTCGTGCATTACCCCCAATCGCCAGATTCCGTTTAGGGATATCAAACCGAGCGTGACATCCGGAGATTTCATCTTCGCCGTTCCTTCAATTCGGCCACCTACCATCCGTTCGAAACCGCGCAATTGATCATAGCTGAAACGATCGCCCGCCTTAAGGCAGACGACTTTGAAGGTCGTTTGGTTCAGTTGAATGCGGCCTGCTTGCTCGGCGATGCTTTCGATGGATTCTCCAATCATCTTGACGTCAAGGCAGGCCGATAGGAACGGGCTGCGATCCGGATCGACCCGCCGCTCGCTTTCCAGCCAGTCCGCTCCGTCAGGCCCCTGACCGAACAGCTCCGTCAGCTCCATCAAGCATAGCGCCCGCTCGGTTTCATGACAGGCATACGTATACAGATAAGATGATATATCGCTCATGGAGGACGGACCGAAGGTCATGTCAAAGTCGTTCGTATTCATCATGTATTTCGTCTCTCTTCTATTATATATGTGCAGCAGTGTGCAGCAGTCGCTACTGCCCCATTAACAGCCGATACGATTCCAGCCGCGCATCGTAATCGCTCACGGGGGTAACGACCAGGAACTCGTCGCACCGGTATTTTTCCGCCATCAACTGCAGCTTATCTCGCACGCTTGCAGGCGTGCCGATGATTAGCCTCCGGGATGGACCGGAAGAATCGGAATCCGTCGGTTCCGAAGGATGGGTGCTCTCCCCAGGCCGTGGAATTTGCGCGGCCAGCTTCCTTGCTTGCTCCTCCGTCTCCGCGCAAATCACGCTCACCGCCAACATCGCACGCGGTTCTCTCAGATCAGCGCTTGGCTGAAAGCCTTCCCTGTAAGAACGGAGAATCTCCGCCCCGTCCGTATCGCTCATAAACTGGCCGAATACATAGCCCGTCCCGAATTCGGCCGCATACCCCGCACTTTTCGTATTCGTGCCGAGCATCCACATCACCGGCGGAGCTGCGGGCACTGGTTTCGCCGCTACTGGCACGTCTTCATAGCGATACCGGTCCTCCAGCAGTTCGGTCAAAGCCCGAATCCGCTGCGGCAAATCCGCCACATGCCCCAGGAAATTCCCGCTAAGCGCCATGCTCGTATGGGCCGAACCTCCCGGCGCCCGCCCGATCCCGAGATCGATGCGACCGGGATACAGCGCCGCCAGCATGCGGAAATTCTCCGCCACCTTCAGCGGGCTGTAATGGGGCAGCAGCACGGCCCCGGAACCAAGCCGGATGTGCGTTGTCCGGGCGCCGATATGGGACAGCAGGATCTCGGGCGACGCACAGGACAGATGCTCCAGATCATGATGCTCCGCTGCCCAGTATCGCCCGTAGCCCCATTGTTCCGCAGACTGCGCCAGTATCACCGCTTGCTGCAAGGCTTCTTCGAACGAGCTCTCTCCCCATCGCGGAACCAGATCAAGCACGCTCAGTTTCAATTGGCTATTCATGCCATCCCCCTTGTATCGCCGTTATTAATCCAAATCATAGATTGAACCTACCTTAAGTCCATACAACTCGTTATAGATTTTCTCGGCAAAAGCGTCCGTCATCCCTGCGATATAATCAATCACCATATGCTCCCACGTCCAGATCGGATTCGCCCGCTTCTGGTCCGCTTCGTATCGCTGGAGCCAGTCGGATGGAATGATCGCCGTTGAAGCGACAGGATCCAGAAAGGCATCCCACAGGCGCTTGATGATCCATTCGCTGCGCTTCTGCAGGCGCTGAACCCGCAGGTCGCGAATCATGGTCACCCAGGCGAAACTTTTCAGGACGCTGACGGTACGCAGCATATCCTCGTCTTCGACGCCGTCTTTGACAAACGTTACCTTTTTCCAATCCCCGTTCGCGATCACACCGAGGCTGCCCACAAACAGGCTGACCCAGTAGGCCTTGACCTCGCGCCGGGTACGTGAATAATCATTCTCGCAGGTCGGCATTTTTTCGTTCCATATTTTCAGAAACTCGTCCAGCACCAAATCCACCTTCGGCTGGATCTGCTCCTTGGTCCATCCCTTCCACACCTCGTCTTCCAGCGTCATGATCTTCTGCACGATCAATTTGTTGAGATGGCTGTCCCGCAGAAAGTGCTCGTGCACCTCAATCTTCCCGGCTTTGATGCCATCCTCCAGATCGTGCGCGGAATACGCGATGTCATCGCACAGATCCATAAGCTGCGCTTCCAGCGTTCTGTGCGTGCCGGGTATTTGCCACTCCTTCCGGATATGGGAAATGTATTCCCACTCATGCCGATACATCCCCTTGGGATTATCCAGGCCGGAAAACGGATATTTGTTGATGCCAAGCAGCACCGCATCCGACAGGTTGAGGCCGTTTACGTTCTCCCTTTTCTCCAAAAACATGATCAGCCGGAAATTGTGCGCGTTCCCTTCAAAATGCTCATATTTGCGCCGCATGGCCTGCTGCACCTCGGACGCCTGCTCCGGTGTCGGCGTGCCGGGCTGGCGCGTCAGCTCCTTCTCGGTCCTGCGGTCAATGAGTTTCTCCAGAATGCCCTGGAGCACCTCTTCGCCCTTGTGGCCGAACGGAGGATGCCCGAAATCATGGGCGATCGCAGCGCATTCCACCACCTCGGGATCAATCATCAGCCCTGCGTTCTCGGCCTGCTCCGGCAGCACTTCGGGATAAAGGCGCGTCAGGCTCCGTGCCGCTTCTCTCGCAATCTGCGCCACCTCAAGCGAATGCGTTAAGCGCGTCCGGTAGTAATCGCCGGTGCCGGCGCCGAATACCTGCGATTTTCCTTGCAGCCTGCGGAACGTCGGCGAATGGATCAGGCGCGAATAATCCCGCTCGTATACCGCGCGCGAAGCATCCGACTTCGTTTGCTCCGGATATTGGCGATGCTCTCTAAGCTCCTTCAGTGTCATTTGTCCCACTCCTGTTTTTTTATCTATTTAGGGTCGATTCGGAATCGTTCGTTCTTTAGATTATATGCCATACGGCATCCGAAGAAAAATGTTATTCCCTTTCCGCCTGTTCCCTCATTGTATACCCGGCTCATCATATCCGTTATCGCCAAGCAAGATATTTCTTGTCCGAGTCAGGTGTGGCGAAATCCAAATACACGATGCTTCATCGTCCAGGAAAGCTGCTTGGAGGCAGAAGGCGCAATAAATCCTCCCATTATGCAAAAATACCAAGTGCTTATAGGATTAACACAAGACCTGTGCGCACATTCTTGCTACGTTTTAGGTAAGCGCTGTCATATCAGTCTGAAGCGCACCGCAGAAAGGAGGGAAATGATATTTATTAACGATTACATCAACCTACGGGAGGGATCGGCGTGAAACGAAGGTTTGCTTTATCCAAAAGAATAACCTTCTGCCTGATCAGTGCAGCCATGCTGCTTGCTCCTCTGTTTGAAGGACAGAGCATGGCTGCTAATGAGAGCAAGTACCCCGCTTCCGCATCGGCCAGCAGCTACGACACCCGCTGTGCTTGCGATGCATCGAAAGCGGTGGACGGCAGTCTTAGCACACGCTGGTCCGGCGGAGGCGACGGCACTTGGCTGAGGCTGGATCTTGGGTCCGCCCAACCGGTTTCACTGGTCAAGATCGCATTTTACAACGGGGACTCGCGTACATTCACCTTCGATATCCAAACCTCATCGGATGGCTCCAACTGGCTTCAAGCACGGAACGCTGTCACTAGCGCTCAAAACAACCAGCTGCAATCCTACTCCATCCCCGTCGCTGAAGCCCGGTATGTACGCATTGTGGGCTACGGCAACACCTCCAATGACTGGAACAGTTACACAGAGGTCGAAATTTGGGGAGGTACTACGGATGGAGGAGGCGGAACCCTTGACCCGGCGAAGCCCCCTTCGGGCAATTTTGACCTAACCAAGTGGAAAATCACCCTGCCTGACGCGTCCGAGATCCCGGCCGGCACACTCGCCGGCGGCTATGAGCATCCGGACTGGTTCTATACCGATCCCGTCACCGGCGGCATGGTGTTCACATCCCCTAATATCGGCGAGACCACCACGAACAGCACCTACACCCGCTCCGAGCTTCGGGAAATGCTGAATCCGGCGACGAACAGCGCCTCCTCATGGGCCAACAACTGGGTAACCTCTACCTCCTCCCCTTCCATTAAGTCACAGGCCGGCGGTGTGGATGGAACGATGAAGGCTACCTTAAGGGTGGATCATGTATCCGTCAGCGGGAACGAAGCCGATAAAATCGGCCGCGTCGTGGTCGGGCAGATCCATGGCCCCAGCACCGAGCCTATACGGCTTTATTACCACAAGCGTCCTTCGGACAGCAGGGGTGCGGTTTATTTTGGAACCGATGATCTCGACAACAACAACACCTGGGTGAACATTCTCGGTGGACCGAACCAGCTTAACCCCTTAAACGGCATTGCCCTCGGCCAGACATGGAGCTATGAAATCAAGGTGACCGGACTGCTCATGACGGTAAAAGTAATCCCGGAGGGCGGATCGGCCACCACCGTGACCCATACCCTTCCAAGCGGTTATAACGATAAATATCTGTACTTCAAGGCAGGCGTCTATAACCAAAACAAATCCGATACCACACCTGATCAATCCGACCATGTCAAAGCCACTTTCTTCTCTCTGACGCACATGCATCCGTAGCTTCCACTTGTCCATCCGATGCCCGGGGCAGTCCAGCGCCTGCTTCCGGGCGTTCTTAAACACGCTTCAACTACCAATCGAAAAGCGAGGGATGAAACGTTGAAGAAGAAACTTTACCGGTTCTCATGCCTAGTCCTCTGCCTGCTGATAACCATGAGCGTCATGGCATCCCCAGGGCAGCTTTCTGTTACATCTGCACAATCTGTTGCAGGATTCGATCTTGCGGCAGAATCTGTTGCCTCTGCTTCCGATCCCCTGCCGGAGCCGGAAGGTCCGGATATTCTGTTCTTCTCCGATAACTTCGATTCGGAGCGATACGGCACCACCGGAGGAGTCGTCGTTCCCCTGCCCTGGGTTCAAACCGGGGAAGGCGGAAGCAAAGCCAAGACCTCCGTATCCGGCAGCGCGCCGTCCACGCCAAACCTCATGAAAATCGACGTGACCGATTCCGTCTATCTGCCCGTCAATACGACGGGTTATGGCAACATCAAGCTGAGTTATTATACGAGAGCCTCATCTTATGTCAGCGGAAGCATCGTGGCAGAGTGGTCCGGCGATGAAGGCGCGACTTGGAGCCTGCTGGAGGATTTCAAGCTGGCCCCTGGAACGCCTGAAGCGCCGCGCAGCGAATCCAACACCTTAAAAACCTGGACGCTGCCGCCGGAAGCGAACAGCAATCCAAACGTGCGAATCCAGTTCCGGGTAGGTGATCCGATGAACGCCAATATGTATATCGACAGCGTCTCGCTGTCCGGTCAGGCTATACCGGGCATTCCGCCTGCGATCGATCCCGTGCCTGAGCCTCCGCCAACCGAAACCGGCCCATACCCTGCTCCGGAAGGCGTAACCCTCTAAGAGGACGTTTTGATCGGCAAAGCCGGCGACCGGGACCTCTATACGTCCATCGCCGTTCCGAGCACTCCGCCGGCCGAGCCTATGCCGGTCATGATCTACATTCACGGCGGAGGCTGGAACAAGGGAGACCGCAAAAACGCCCTGGGCAGCATCTGCAACTATGTCCTTAAACGCGGGTACATCGGGGTCTCCTTAAGCTACCGTCTAACTCCCGAAGCGCCTTACCCGGCCCAAATTCAAGACGTGAAGCTGGCCATCCGTTATTTGCGCGCCCACGCCGAGCAATACCACATCGATCCGAGCCGAATCGGCGTCTGGGGCACTTCGGCTGGAGGTCACCTCGCTTCCCTGCTCGGAACGACGGGAGACCTGACCTTGGAGGATACGGTCACGCTGGATACCGGGGATACGGTGCATCTGCCCGATATCGAAGGCGCCGGAGGGTGGCCGGAATACTCCACCAAGGTGCAGGCCGTGGTGGACTGGTATGGACCTGCCGATTTCACGACCGATTTTGCCGACCGGTACAGTTCGGTTACGAAGCTGCTCGGCGGACATAACGCCCTGTCCGTCCCGATTGAAGCACGGCTTGCCATGCCCGGAACGTACGCCACTCCCGATGATCCGCCGTTCTGGATTCGGCATGGAGACGCGGACGCCACCATCCCTTATACCGACAGCATCACCTTCGCCGATCAATTGACGGCTGCCGGCGTTCCTGTGGTCGATTTCGAAATCGTTCCCGGCCAAGGCCACGGCTTTACCGGAGAAGCCAAAACAACCGCGGATGCGGAAGCTTGGGCCTTCATGGAGCAGCACGTAAAGAATCTGGAGGTCACGACGCCGATTCTCTACAAAGACGGCTACACGCCTCCTGATCCGACGGATCCGACCGATCCCACCGACCCAACCGATCCTTCAACGGGCATCCCCGTTGAGGTTGGCCGTTTGGAGCCCTCAGACGATGCCTTGATCGACAGCTCCAAACCGGACGCCAATATCAATTCCGCTACAGGCACAAGCGTCGGTCTTTTTAGCGTTTCATCCGGTACAACCAACAAAAGGTATGTCTATTTCAAATTCGATGCTTCCACTCTGAGCGATCCCGAATACCGCTACGAATTCCAGGTCGCCGCGAAGAAAGGCACCAGCAACACGGATCTTGAGCTCTCCCTCTATGGGATCGAGGATACAGCCTGGAGCGAAAGTCAACTGACCTGGAACAATGCACCCGTGAACGTTCTCGATCCAAATGCTTATATTGGATCGTTTACCGTTACGGCCGAGAATGGCGGCCGGCCGGAGGTGTACAGCGTCGATGTGACGGACTATGTCCGCAGTCATCTAACAGATGGCAGCGTATCGTTCCTCCTGGCGGATGCGGCCCAAACCGGTGTCAGCGTCAATATCTATACCAAGGAAGCCAACGGTTCCAGCAATCCAAGACCTGCTATGGTCGTAAGCGAATGGGTGGATTCCAGTCAGGATACAACGCTGCCGTCCTGGCCGGACGGAAGCCGCCTGTCCATCGGCAGCATTGGCGAAGATTATGTGCATCTGTCATGGCCGACGGCGGAAGACAACAAGATCGTCGCGAAGTATAACGTTTATCAAAACGGCGTCAAAGTCATGGAGCTCGGCTCCGACATCACCCGCCATGAAGCGGAAGGACTATCTCCGCACACGGAGTACAGCTATAAGGTCGAGGCCGTGGATGCCGCCGGAAACGTCAGTCCGGTTCCGCTGACGCTGTCGGTTACGACGCTTAGCGCTCCCTTAGCGCCTTGGCCCGTGGTCTCGGTCACGGCAAGCGGCAGCGACGGCAACATCGAGGATAATACCCTGGACCAAAATCTGTACACCCGCTGGTCTGCCGCCGGCGACGGTCCGTGGATCATGTACGATCTCGGCAAGACCCGGGACATCGGTTATCTGGGCATCGCCTTCTATAAAGGGGACGCTCGCGCTACGGAGATCGATATCGAAACCTCCGATGACGGCGTGACCTGGTCTCCGCTTATCAACGGTTCGAGCAGCGGAACCACTAACGCGATGCAGCCTTTTGACGTTCCGGACACGAGGGCGCGTTACGTGAAGCTGATTGGGCGCGGAAATTCGGACGGCAGTGCCTATACGAGCCTAACGGAAGTTCATATCTATCCGCCTTTCGCTAACGGGGATACGCCCGTGGCGATCATTCCGGATTTTGTGCCGCAGCCGCCGGAGGGTACCGTTCCTTTTACCGCCCCAGGCATGAAGAATGCGGACGGCAGCGACCATCCGGTGCACCAAGCTTTTGCTGCTACCGGAAGAACGTTGAACGTGGTCGATTACGGGGCTGATCCTGCGGACAACGGCTCGGACGATCGACCGGCGATTCAACGAGCAATGGATGAAGCGGTCCCGGGCGACGAGGTGTTTTTCCCGAATGGCGTATACAACTTAAACAGTGCGCCCGATGGACTGACCAATCTAATGCTGAAATCGGAGGTCAATTTACGGGGGGAGAGCCAGAAGGGTGCGATCCTGAAGACCTCGCTGAACAAGGTCCGGAATAGCTCGATGTTGAAATCCGCGAAGCAGCATGATCTGACCATCTCCAATCTGACGCTGACCTCCGCATGGGAAGGCCAATATTCGACCGATCACAGAATCAACAACCCGGATGCCGGCGGTCCGGACATGATGATCATTGCCGCCAATTATGGCGAGGCGCCTTCATACAACATTACGATCGACGGCGTGACGATCGAGAAATTCAGCCGCATGGGCGTCCGCATCGAGAACAGCCATGATATCGTCGTCCGCAATACCACGTTCCGAAATGCCACGGATCTCGGCCCGGGCGGGGCCGGGTACGGCGTAGCCATTCAGGGGGTGCCGAAGGTCGATCGCAACGGATTTGCCAACGATACCAGGTGGAATCTGGTCGAAGACTCCTCCTTCGAGGGACCTTACCTGCGCCATGGCGAACTCATTCAATATGTGGCCCATAACAATGTGATCCGGCACAACGAATTCCACCAGGTCCGGCTGGATGCGATTGATCTGCACGGGGAGCTGGAGTATTTTAACGAGATCCACGATAACCTGATCACCGACATGCCGTATGGCGGCGGCATCGGCATCGGGAATACCGGGGGGACCGCCCCGACCAATCACAGCAAATCCGGCCAGCAAAACTATATCCACGACAACACGATCCGCAATGCGCGGGAAGGCATCGTCGTATCGATGGGCTCGCCGGATACCATCATCGAGAACAACCGAATCGAGAATACCGTCGATATTCCTAACGCTGCAGGCATCAACATTTTGAACGGGCCGGGCACGATCATCAAAGGCAACACGATCCGCCAGAACACCGCCGAGCATTATTGGGCCATCCTGCTCGAGCACGACAACGGGGACACCAACGCGGGCGGCATCGGAGCCGGAGATCCGGAGAACGTGCAGATTCTGGACAACGTCATCACCGGCAACAGTAACGGAATTCAGCTCCAGGCAGGCAAGAATATCAAGCTAAGCGGCAATACGCTGGACAATATCGGCGAGAACTTCACGGCAGCACCTGGCGTCACGTATACCGATTTCACGGTGGGCCTGGAGTACAGCACGACGGCCCCAACGAATGGGGACGTTGTAGCAGCCTTGGTGTCGGAGAGTCCGATTACCGTTACGAATAACGGCGGATCTCCAACTTACAGGTTTACGGAGAACGGTTCGTTTACCTTCGAATATGCGGATGAGGACGGCAACGAAGGCACCCTAACGGCAACCGTGTCGAACATCGATAAAATCGCCCCGGTGCTTACGGTTAAGCTCTCGCCTTCCGTACTGAAGGCGCCGAATCACAAAATGGTCGATATTCGCGCTAGCCTCGAATCCAGCGATGAAGGCTCTGGCATTGCGTCCATCATGCTAACCTCCATCACCAGCGAGAGTACAGGTGGCAAGGGGCATAGCGGAGATATCCAGGATATTTTGACTGTGCAAGATAAGGATGCAGGTATCAGCGAAAGTAAAGGCAAGGGAGGTGATCGAGGACCGGATATTCAGGATGCCGAATTCGGTACCGATGACACTCATTTCCGGCTGCGAGCGGAGAAATCGGCACGCGGTCAAAGCCGAATCTACACGGTGACCTATACCGTTACGGATCATGCGGGGAATCAAGCAAATGCGGTGGGAACGGTGAGGGTGAAGTGAGGTAAGGTGTAATACGTGAAAAACGTAATGGAGAGGCATGTTAATCTGCTTTACGTCGAGAAATTAGTTGTTTCGCATGCTAGGTAACCCGGAGTAGAAAAAATCATCAAATAAATTCATCGCTGCTTTATTTTAGTCGCCGCTAGGCGACTTTTCTTTTTCCGACTATTCATGCTTGGTTAAACATATTGACCGATAAATATTACATATAAGCGGTAATTTATATCGCGCCTACCGCCAATGCGCCAGCTCCTTCTACAACGGGGCAATAATCCAGCGAATATGCCGGGCGGGGATCGTATTCTGCACAAAAGTCAGAAGGCCCAGCGTGACGGAATCACCAAAGCGGTCCTTCTGACCGTCGGCGTAGACATAATTTCCGTTCACACCGCTAGTCAAGGGAATGGTACGGATATACAATGCCTTTGATTCCATGAAAGCATGAATATCCCCGTCGAATTCCTCCACACCTGGATAAGCTTTCTCCCCTTCTACATGCGTTAACAGATACTTTGCCATCATGATTGTTCTCCTTCTGGTTTATATAATCAGGGATTTTCCCTGTAAAACCCGTGCCAAATAAAAAGGCCGCCTATTGGCGACCAAGCGGTTTCTTATTTTGTTTTCCTTATACTTCAAGTTCAAGTTGTATCCAAAGTCATTCAAAAGAATAAACCCCTGCCATGTTAATTAGATGGAACCGTCTCCTACAGAAAACTCAGATTTCAATTGCTCTCTTTATTGATAATCCCCAGACGATAAAGCACGGTCATGATCCGGTAAAAATCGAAGCTGCCCTCAGGGTCATGAAGTACTCCTGCCTGTTTTGCAGCTTGTACCGCCGGTTCCGCCCAAGACGGAACCTTCGCAGGCTTATCCGTCTCCGCCGCCTTAAGCCTGGCATTCATCTGCTTGATGGCATTGTCCTGCTCGGTTAGCAGTTTCATTGCCGAGGCATATTGCTCGTTAAGCTGCCGAACCTGGTCCTGTGTTTTTTGCAGCTCGGCTGTTAATTGTTCGATTTTCATGCGTTCCTCCTCCTCCGGACTTGGCACATCATATTGATGGAGCGAATGCTGCTCCATAATGGAAATGAGCTTTTTGGGATAATTGGGGTCTGTGGCATAGCCGCCTCTCCAAATCTCCGTTGCCGCCGTTTTATAATCCGCCCATAACACGCCATGGTAGCGCTGCGGCTTGTCGCGCGTACCGTTCAGGATCAGCCGGGTATGATCGGCAACCGATTCATGCCAATGGTTGTATTTTCGAAATGAGGCTTGGGTCGTATAGGGCGTCTGTCCCCGATACTCCGTTGTCTGCATGGTGACGCTGCCCGCCGGGCCGGTTCCTTTGATGCCGAACAGATTGTTCGCCTTTTGCGTCAGGCCGCTCGTTCCCCAGTTGGATTCCAGGATTGCCTGGGCAAGCGTAAGCGAAGCGGGTACCCCGTATTGAAGCATGTCCTGAGCAGCTATGGGTGCCAGCTTGGCTATAAATTCAGAGGGCTTCATCCTTTTTCTCCTCCTTTCCTGCGGTTGGCTTTTCCCCTTCTTCGGATTTGATCTGGAATACCTGTACCACATTACGCAGGGACTGGGGGATCGGTACCCCCATTCTTCCTACGTTCTCAATAATGGACAGCAGCTCATTCGCGAGATAGAAGAAGATCACCGTATTCTGAAAATAATTCATCTCCCCCAGCACCCGGTCCACCAGATGCATCAGGGCGATGATGAGAAAAATGGTCATTTTGCGTGCAATTCCAGTATAACCAAGACGGCTGCGCAGCTCGCCGTTCATCCAGGCCGCGCCCCATCCGGTCAACCAATCAATCACCACGAACCACAACAACAGATGCAGCGGCAGCGACCATCCGCCCCAGACGTACCCTGTCACGGCCCCCGTCCCCGCCACCAGCATCTTAAAAAACTGACCGATGTGCTCATACATAATTCTTCCTCCTTTTATATGGTTTTGAAGGTGTGAAAAAGCCCTCGGGGGAGCCGAGGGCTTGGATTGAAAACCTTATTTAAGCAGTGCACCACTTCGCATGCGGATCATGCTTCCGATCGCTGTAGCCCCCAGATTTTCTTGTACCTTTATAGATAGGGTTAAAATCCGTGGACAAAGGCGACCGCTCCGCTTCTCCAGCATGATTCCGCCTTCTCCGTTGAAGCCCTTCATGCTAGGCCTTTCAAAGCAGCGTTTAATATGCCTCGCCAGTGATGACTTCATATTCATACGAGGTGATCACGCCAAACGCAACATACTGTCTCAATTGAGATTTCTGCGCCCACTTCTTTTCATAGTAATACTTCAAGCGTTCAAAATCGTTTTCGAACATCGTCTCCCGCTCCTTTCGATCAGCTATTTTCAAGCGACAGCAACCGCAATTCAAGTCCCACGATTAGAGCGCCCTGTGCCTCGTTCTGCTGACGCAGCTCCAAGACCTCCAGTTCCCGCGTTACCATCTCGCTCCCTAAGCGATCCATTTCATTAGGCTCTACTGGTTGAGGTCTGGTTAGCTCCTCGATTTCCTCTGAGGTTAAGCCTTCTACCCAAAATATCGGCTGGGCCGGAGACTCCAGCACCGGCATGTCGCCACGCTGCTCTTCCGGGAGTGCATGCCATTTAGACAAGGCTTGTTGGAATGAATCTTGTGCTGTACTTACGGCAGCCTCGTATGCATTCCAGGCTGCAAGATCAAAGCGCGGGTGGAACAAGCCGGGGGTTACCGGGATGCCGATGATGTAGCCGGTGATATTGGATTCATAATCGTTGGGTGCTTCGCCATCTGGTTGAGTTACGTTTTCTGTTGTCGTTAGCACATCTAATATTCCTTGTTGCATGTTGGAATAAAAAGGGACGACACCAGAAAAGGTATCGTCCACAAGCGTGTCCTCTAAATAGAGGCCGTTTGTATTTACTTTAGGTACGGCTTTCATGTGGTGCCTCCTTTATTGTTCGGCTAGGAATGAAATCCCGTCCAAGCTAACCCACGAATCAGCATTCCAAGAAGCAGCGTAGTTGAAATAGACACCGCCTCCTGGAAAGATATCTAAACGAGCAGTGCTACCCGTACTTGCTTGTTGTGCGAAAACTATAGTAGCTACAGGTCTATAGCCCTCAGCCAGTTTAAACATCTCTGAATTTATAGCTCCGGTTTTGACAAGCCCTGTCAAATGCACAATTCCAGATGAATCCTTATAATACCGAACATGATGATACCCGCTTAGATATTCTACCCACCCATTCAAAAGTGTAGGTTTAATTTGAACGACAGACACATTCTTTTCCACCTTCTTATTCATCAGCACCGATACAGAGGTCGCATTCTGCTGAACGGCTTCGTTTAACTCTTCGATCATGGCCTTTTCGTTGGATGCGTACGATCCAGTGAACGGAACAATTGGTGATTTGTCCAGCATCAGGTACGTGACGGAATAGGTAGCGGAGGGATCAAAGTTGGCGGCAAGTGTATATAGCCCTTCATTTCCGTATGCGAGATTAGTAAATTTACTCCACGGATCATCAGCGTTATTTTTGTAAAAACGTATAATTCTTTCTGTTTTATTATCTAACAATGACAAAGGATAATTTGTGTTGTTCACGTTGTAATGCGGGCCATTCAGAACAGGAGTCGCTTTCTCCCGTAACACAATTCCCGTTCCAACCTCGATCTGATTATCCCCCTCGTTAAACGTCAACATGCCTTCGGAAACGATAGGTTCGATAGATTCATTAGCTAGTCGGTACAATAGTTGGTAAGGCGTCCAATTAGGAGCTTGAGTTGTTGGAAGTTTATCTGTCCAGCCTAACCACGTTCTAGTCACACCGTCCGCCCGATAAGCCCACGCTTTTACCCCTGTTCCGTTGTAAAAGTTATTAACCGGATAATCAGGCGTTGCGTTACTTCCTGATCCGTCGTACATCATCCATCCCATAAAATACGCCTTAATCTCGTCAGCTGTAGGTGAATAGTTGTCGCCCCAGCCGCTGTCTGTATTGGCTATTGAAATATAACAACGCTTTGCGTTTCCTGAATCAATTGCACTAATGTCTGGGCTACTGGTAATCTGATTCGATTGGAGTTTTTTGCCGTCATATTTTATGACTGTTTCAGAATACGGTCCCGATGTGTTACTGGGTAAATCAAAGAAAGTCTGTTTCCATCCGGCTCCCTTCCCACCAATACCAACAAAGTTAAATTTGTCGGTTAAAGTAGCTTTCACCCACTTCGCCAACCTGAAATACTGTCCGTCTTTTTCGAACACTTCATCAGCATCCGCACCTGATACTGGATCAGCGTATAAGTCTGTTTGCAATGCGAGCATAGAGTCTTCACGTGGTTTGAATGGTTTGGGTGTGAGGCCAATTGTAAGGATAGGGTTCGTAGCGTGTATATCGTATGCCGGTAATGAATTTCTATCCACCCCATCTATCTCAGCTTGCAAATCGTACGCGTATAGATGAATGCGAACTACCCCACTTTTAGGCCCATTAAATTGGACGATATAAGGGCTATCATCGGCCGGATTCCTATCTACTTTTACGAGGTAACTCATACTGCTGGCGTTTGCCCCACTATTATCATGAACGGCAACGTAATCACATTTTAAAGATTCGAATAAAAGTGTGTACAGTATGCCTGGGCACACAGGTATATCAACATAGATTACTTGTGCTGGAGCTGCTTTACTGAAAACTTTGTATAATTCTTCTGTGTGGTAAGGTTGGCGACTGGCCCACTTATAAAATGGTGGCAGCAAATTCTCCCCGTACCGGATAGCATACGGATTTCGCACAGGTTGAACACTATCGACGTACGGATACTTAGAAGCAACTTGCTCAGGAGTCATACTGGAGAGTGTAGCGTATTCTGCATCGGTAATCTCATATATGCGGGCTGCATCAAAATACCCAACGGAACCACTTGTCCCTTTTAAAGCTAAATCAACGTTAGACACTACATCCGACGTAGGACTAAATAGGGCTATGGAAGGCTTAAAGGTAGCCGAAGTTACATTATTACCAATCGCACCCGCTGATGGCAGATGGATTCTTGCATACTCGGCATTCGCCACCTGAGCTTCGACAATAAGAACATATTTTTTATTGGCAGAGAATTTAACATTTGGAAAGAATGCAGCCCCACTCGGAAAACCTTGCGCTACTGTTACTTTTAATGCTGCCGTACCCTGTGATTGATTATTAACGATTTCGATCAAAGTATTATATGGGGAAATACCACTCAAAGAGTCGCAAGATCCCACTCGCCCCAACAAATTCACCAACGTCCGCCCCTTAATCCCACTCAGCTTAAAAGGCGCGCTCCGCTCCGCGTTCACGATCTGAAGCCCCGGCTGCAGCACGACTTCCCTGCGTTCTTCGGTATCCAGACGCTTTCCCAGTGCATTGATGGACTCGTTCGTTTCACCCGCGAACCGATCTACGGCATCCGCGTTCTGATCAATATACTTCTCCAGATCGAAATACGTCGTGGACGGCGAGGTTCGATCAATTTTGTTCAACCCGATATTCGGCGTAACCGGATTCGTCATTTAGGCTCCTCCTCCCAACAATCTGTCTTGTGTCGTTGCTGATATTTCCTCGAACGTCATGCCCTCCACCTCGGCAATGGTGAGATAACGCAGGGCGTAATCAACCGCCATATGGGCGGGTTTGATCTCCTCAATGGCCGATTTCAAGTCACTCAAATTGGGCGGAATGCCCAGCGTATCTCGAAAATGAATCGTCACTTTATACTCCGCGGGCTGGACAGATACCTCGATGCTACCCCGCTCATAGGCTTGCGCCACATTTTTGAGCATGCTGGCAGACACCTTCCCGCTCCCCCGCATCTTCGAGATAATCACCGACCGCCGCTGTTCAATCGGCTTGGATAAGTTGACCGGGATGTTCAGGTCCTGCTCATACCTGGATAGCGTCCAGGTGGCGGTTTCGGGATAATACTGGTCCAACTGATCCTCCAGTTCTTGCGCCAGCTTGTCCAACTCAGCCCCTTCGGCTCCGGCGAGGGCTTTCATTTCCCGAACATCGTGATAAAAGGACGGCAAGTAACCCAGCCAGGCGTAGGCTTTACTCATCGGACCGTCACCGTCCCCAGTACGGCTACCGCCTCCGGTTCGATCGGAATGCTGTCCGTTCCTCCGTTCACGGTCAATACCTCGTAGTCGATGACAGCCGGAATATCCAAAATCACGTTGGCGATCCGGTTATACCGGACCAACGGGTCGGACATGGCGAGGTCTTTCAGATACTGGCGCACGCCCTGCTCAATCGCTCCCTGCACACCATCCAAGCCAGCCCCATCGAGCAGCGTAACCTGCACTTCAATATGGACTGGCACTTCAGCCGCTCCCACTACGGTGACCACCGAACCGACGGGAGCCGCCCCTTCTCCCATGCCATCCATAGTCGGATCGATATGCTGCTGCACCGATTCCACAACGGAAGGCGTAGGCGATCGCATCTCGTTATCCAGCAGCACCACCTTGACGGTGCCCGGACCGTTCCATAACGGGAAAGCCTTGGCTTTTCCGACTCCGGCTTTCTCCCTCGCCCATAACTCATACTGATTCCGGTTCGCACTGGTCACGGGCCGGGAGATTTTTTCGCGGTATCGGTCATATAACGCTTCATCCGATTCGGTGTCTTCGCCAGGTACCCAGAGTTCCACCAGCTCGGCCTTAACCAAACCTTCTACGTATTCCAGCGGAAGCAGCGAACCGAATCGACGGTTGCCTTCCTTCCCGCTTGACTCGCATTCCAGCACGTACTGCCCTGCACCCAGCCGAGTCATGACTTTGTAATTCAGTGGATCCAATGAAAAACGGCTCCCCATAGCCACATCCACCGGGGCGCCGTTACTGCCCGAAAATTGCCCCAGCAGCTGTGCTTTTGTAGCCTGTTTTCGGGTAAGTCCCGACCAGGCAATGCTTCGATCCAAAAATTCGCCCGATGCCGTAGCGGCAAATTTCAGGTTCATGGAATACTCCAATTCCATGTACATCTGGGCAAGCTCAGCCGCAGAAGGCGCCAACGCATCGTAGATGATGCTGCCCTCTCTTTTGTCCATACCCTCCGGGACGCGATCCAGCATCCGCTCCAGAATGGCTTCATACGTCTGTTCCTCAACCACTCTCCCTCACCTCCTTAGTCATACTGTAAGTTCCATGCACGCTTCGGACCGTAAACTCAGCTATGGCCAACTCGCCCGTGAACGTAATATTCATGTCATCCACCGACAACACGCGATCATCCTGCAGCAGCGCTTCCTTGATATGCCGCTCGATTTCGGCATAGGCCCACAGCGGGTCGCGGCCAATGACGGAGTCCAGCTCCTGCCCATAGTTGCTGCTGTAGATCAGATGCTCAAATCGGCGAGTCTGAAGGATTTTGACGACCGCCTGTTTAACGGCCTCAAGAGCATCAATGTGACCGGATATCTTCCCTTCCTCCAGATTCAAATCATATGTCAAACTAGGCTGCTCCAAGGTTTCCACAATCTCGCTACCCGGCTGCAGCGTTCCTCCTTGCGGGATCATGACGGCTTCACCAACCGATCCAGCACGAGATACGTTTGCCCGCCCTGATAACGTATGAGCAGCACCGTGTCTCCCGTTTCCAGCCCTTTTCGAATCACATATTCCTCCCTGCCAATGTTCAGCTTGTACTCGGTCATCAACTCTCCGATAACTAAAAAATCCTCCGTCAGGCTGAAACGCTGGTCCACGTTCACCTCCAGAGGATGGATTGATGTGACTGTGCCGTACAGCACCGCCATCGGGTTTGTGCTGCCCACGGCGCTGAGACTGGCTTTTTTGATAATATCCAGCATCCCTGCTTACACCACCTTCATATTCAGCGACATCGTGTGCGTACCGTCCGAGAATTTATGCGTACACTCATCGATGAGATACGGCTTCAAGCCTTCTTCCGGCAGATTCACATAGATCGTGTTTCCGGCACGGACCCGCAAATCCCCGATAGCCTCAATCGACAACGTCTGCTGCTCCCTGTTCCTCAGCTCGAGCAAATTTTGCGCTAACTGCTTTAACTGAGCGGGATTCATGTTCTCGTCAGCAACCTCATACAACTGGAGCAGGCCCCACTGGGCAATGTTTTGTCCGTGCTGGTATAGGTAAACGTCCCGCTTGCCCGTCTGCTTGTTGTCCCGCACGACTTTAATGCGGTTGTACGTCTCGTTGTCGATGCTTTTTTTATATGAAAAATCCGTCATGAGGCTGTCTTCTCCCACCGCTAGCATGAGCAGCATGTCGTTGATGTTGGTTAACGTCAGTTCGCCATACCGGTCGTAAAACATATAGTACTGCTTGGTCGCGATCAACGTGGAATCCAGGGCCTTGCAAATAATATCGATCAGTTTCTTGTCCGCTTCCAGCATGGCAGGGATCGTATGGCCGGTATCGGCCAGCGTGCCTGTCTTCAGATTAAAATCCTTGGCAATCTTCCGGATAATATCCTCCACCTTGGCATTCGTGAACCGGTAGGTGTCGTTGCTGGACAAGTAGCGCAGCTGGTCATAAGCCATCACCTTGACCTGGGCGTCCATGCCCCACTCTTTGGAAAAAACATACCCATAAAACAGATCCTTGTTATCCTTCCGGAACCGCACAATGTCGCCGTTCTCCACTTCGAATGCCTTGCTCTGCGCCAGGCCATCGTTCACATAGTTGATATCCAGACTTGCCGGCTTTGCCTGACGGCTTGTTTTCCATGTGATGTCGGTTACGATCTGCCCCAAATCCCACACGCTTCCATTCTTGCGGTCAATCATCAGTTCGATCATAGCGCCACCTCTTTAGGGAATTTTCAGAACCCGGCCGACGGCCAGCTTCCGGACATCATGGTCCTTGATTCCGTTCAGATTTTGGATGTCTGCATGACGGGAACCGCTGCCGAGCAGCTTTTGGGCAATGCTCCACAGGGTGTCGCCTTTGGCAACCGTATAGGAGGTTGGTTTTTTGCGGTCATCCGGCCTGTCTTTGGTTTTCACCGCAGCGGCCTTTTTGTCCTTAACCGGCATAACCTTGCGTGCCCCATAGAACACATAGCGCTTAAGCGTGATCGAGAACTCGATATCTTCCGGCGAACCGGACATCGTATTCCAGTTGAAACTTTCGATGGAGGCCGCCATGTTGATGCCAAAAGACTTCATCGCTCTCACCACATTCTTGCCATCCGTACCGCTCAGCGGATCGGGAACAAGCCCCGTCATGACAAAGCGAACAGGCCTTCGAGACTCCATCCAGCCTTTAATGGTATTTACATATTCAATCGGAAGCTTCAGCTTCTGGTCAGACCCTAGATGGACAAAGGGATACACTCTCCCCGGAAAAAAGCTTTCAAACGAGATCTCCGTCAGCTTCGGGTGCAGAATCGCATTCACTTCGCCAAGCCCCGCGACCGTATAGGATTTGCCTTCACCGCTATCCTTGACATCAATCCGCTCCGGATTCACCGGAAATCGGAAAACCTCCTCCTGGTTATTGAAGCTCAGAAAAAATCCGTAATCGCTCATGCTACAAATACACCCCCTCGGCACTGGACACAAACTGCTCCTCCAGCGTTCGGTTAATTCTCGACATGATCGTATCGAGATCGGCCCCCGAGTTAATATCTCCCGTCGTCATCTGCACAGTCGGCGTCAGGGTGATCATATTGCTGATCGCATTCACTTCCGCCAAATCGCGCATCACCTTTAGATCCTCGCTTGCCACGTCCACCGAGTTATCCACTTTACCAATGGAATCGATGCTGCCGCCCGCAGGGGCTACCGGGATTGGAGCCGTTGGCATGGCGGGCATGGACGGGGTTGGGGTGGTTTTCGGAACGGTAACATCGTATCCGGTTTTGCCGTTGTTGTATTGTTTTAAAAGATCCTCGTTGTTCTTGCCCAAGTTCTTATCAGGCATGAATTTACCCTTGAAGGTATCCATCGAAAAATCTTCTATCGCTTTCTGTCCCGTATCCTTAAAATTCGTAAAGTCTGCTTTATACTCAATCTCGGCGATTTGCTTGGTATCTACGCCTAGAACTTTACCGAAAAAGCCCGCTACCGCGTTCACACCTTTAATGATCCCGTTAATGACGGAAATGACCGTGTTGACCGTGTTTTGCGCCAGATCGACAATGAAGCCGAACACGTTACTAAAAACCTTTTTCAGTCCTTGTGTGACTACACTCCAAACACCGAATGCTGAAATCACGGCGATAATTAAAGCAATTAAATACATAAGTGGATTCGCATTAATAATCATATTAAGAATCCTCATTGCTCCGGCTTGGATGCTGGTTGCTGCCGTTAAGAGATTCGTTTTCATAGCTGCAGCTAGTTGAGCGGCTCCATAACCTAAAGCAACGATTCTACTGGTTATTAGCCCAATATTGAGGATTCCTAGTAATACAGCTGCAAACGTAATGATGGGCAGTAACCCCATAAATATGCTGATAACGTTCCAGATTGCCATTCCTACGCCAGAAATCGCACCTTTAATAAATTCCCATGCCGGTGGCACCAGTTCTGCAATCCACATAAACACTTGGACCAATACAGATAACCCAATGGTTAAAGCATCAATGAACGGCTGAAATGCTCCTGATTCAAATGCGGCACTTATCATTTCCATTAACGGCATAATGGCTGCCAAAGCTCCAGTTCCAATCTGAACAAACGAGTTATCCACTAGTCCCAGCAGCTTCTGCCACTTGTTAACGGGAGAATCCATCATTGAGCCTAATGCTTCTTGCGTCATGCCGGATTTTTGAAGCAGCTTATCCATGGATGAGAGAAACGCAGTAAAATTGCCCTTAGATGAGGTAATTTCCGCATTGAAGCTTTTGATTTGGGCATCAGGAATATTAAAATTTTTCGCTAAAGAACTAGCATCTCCGCGCATTGCACTCATAATTGCCTCTGTTGCATCTTTAGAACTCTTGTTTCCTGACGACATCATGCTCATTCGATCGGCAAAGCCAGTAAGCTGCGTGAGTTGATCCGAATTTTTGGTTGCCGACATAAAGGTCAGTGCGTTTTCTAGAGATTGATTAACATCCGAGCCCGTCTTCAGCGCATTATTCTTAAAAGTCTGAAACATCGCAGTTCCCACTTCTGCATTGCCTGATTTTACTTTAAATAGATCTTCTAGCTTCTGTTCCTGAGCAGCAGGAGCAATAGTCGCCTTGACGACAATTCCTCCCGCTTTATATGCCGATTTGGCAAATTTTAAAGCTTTGCTAAGGGCGCTCGCTTTCTTCTCGCCTTCTCCCATTTTTTGATTCATTTGTTCGATTCCATCCACGACTTTTTCGGTCATCTGAAGCATTTTTTCTTTATACGAGACAGATTTTGCCGTTGAACGCGTTAATTTTTCTTGCTCTTCCTTAGCCTTAGTAATCTGTTTGACAACCTGTTCGTATCCCTTTTCAAACTGCAGCCATTGACCAACCAACACATCATTGGCCATGTTGTTAAAGTACGACAGCGCATCCTTTACACTCGCCATTCCTTCACCCCCTTCTTCTACAACCTATCTCCGCTTCCGGACTCGCTCCAGCTTCTCCTTCTCCACCCGCATCGAGATCATGGCATAGATGGCGGCCCGTTCCCGGACCGACATCGCCATGAGCTGGTGAGGAAGGATGTGCAATTCGTGGAGGGCGTAGTACGCATAGTTCGCGTCTCCGTCGCCCTCTTTGATTAGTTTTTTACATCATCCACCAGATCGTTCATATCGCGGTCAAAACCGTTCAGGGCTTGGACCCGCTCGCCAAGCGCGGCAAACTCGCCGGGCAGCAGCATTTTGCGGAGCAGGGACTCTGCACCGAGCACGCCGTAGGATTTTTGCAGCTCGCTGTTTTTCAAATCCGGGTAAATGACGCTCGATACCATCAGCTTCGCCATATAGTCGTTCGGCTCGATTTCCGGCGTGAAGACGCCATTCTTACCCTTGACCTTACGCGTAGCCGCTTTGCGGCACTCCTGGTTCTCCTCCTCCGTGATGCTGCGCAGCTTCCAAGGAACGGGGCTCCCTTCTGCGTTCTTAAAACGAACAGAGACCACGAATTCCTCCGTGATCTCCGCAGACGACTGGCCAGCAAAAAACATACTAAAATCGCTCATATTCCTTCCTCCTCATATATGAATAAGTATTAAGCCAATGGGTTGAACGGCGTCTCAATCCGCACATTCTCAAACGTGAAGGCTACTTCTTCCTCCAGTGCCTCCGCTTCCGTGTCGAGAGATGCCATAATGACGCTGTCCAGGTTGACCCCTTCCAAAATCACCGTCTGACGTCCCGTCGACGAGCCCGGATCCTCGTTGCGCACTTCGATCATGAAGTAGGCGTCTTTGCCGGTCTGAATGTATTCCATCATCAGCTCGCGGAACAGCGTGGTCACGTAATAAATGGTCATCGTGCCGCTGCCCTTCCAGCCAATGGCTTTGTGCTGCACAGCGCGTTGGCCCATCGTTTTCAGCTCGGCTTTTTCCTTCTCCACCGTAGCTTCCAGTGTTTTAATGTAGAACATTTCCTCCATACGGTCGCCAATCTTGACGAATGCCTTGCCCTCTTGCCCCGAAATCGTGTCGCTTGCCCGCAAAAATGCCATCTTAGACCACCTTCACTTTCATGTATACTTTTTCAATCGCATCCACCGGCTGTACCTTGATGTCCACAAACAGCACATCGCCTTCCGTGCCCGGCATCACCACAATATCTTCGTTCGCATCGAAATTTTGGATAGCCCCGATGTTCTGCAAAGACGCAAAATACGCCGCGCATTCCGCCCAAAACAGCGTCCGGCCATCCACATTGTTGTCTACCTTCCCGATATAGGATTTCTCGAAAATCAGCTTCAGATCATTCGCAATGCCATCCAGGACGCGGACCACACGGTTTTTGGAAAAATGGCGCGCTTTGGCCGGCTCAATCGATGTAAAACTGTTAATATCCTGCTCGACCACGGCCTTGCCGCCGCTGTAGCTGAACAGGAACTCGCCCTTCGTCAGCGCTTCTTCAATCTCCGTGTGGCTAAGACGAACATCGGTATCCACTGCTTCATCGTAAGCCGCATACGTCAAGGATTCGTTGACCGTTGCCGCAGCCGTGGCTCCTGTGACCCAAGCCACCGCCTTCACCTTGTCTAATATGGTGCCGTCGGTGAGAACAACGCCATTTTTCACGGAGATGATTCCTTCATAATCCGCAGTTGGATAGTCGGACATTACAGCTTGAACCTTCTTGCCTTCCTGTTCGCGAAGCCGCTTGACGAAAGCGGTATACAAGGACTTGAGCGTTGGGTCTGCAGACAACAGGCCAACGGTCTGGAAGTCTTGGACCTCAAGCGCGGCAAGAAAGTCCACATGCTCTTGGTTCGTCACGGTGCCGTTGGCGCCGCCAGTCAGAGCGAATCCTGCCGTTGCCGCCAAATCGCCGGTATCCGGTGCAAAGGTTACGTACAGGTTCGGCTGCAGTTCGGCTGCACTAGCTACAAGCTGCTTGTCCACAGCTTTGCCGCTCAGCAGCGTGCTGACCACAAACTTGCCGGGATCATCCACCGCGTTCTCAACAACGATCTGGATGTCATTCCCGCGCTCTCCGCCGTAAAGAGCGGTTGCTTTCAGTCCGGCCACAGAACCGGCCGCCTGTACGCCGCTATTCAAGCGGTACAACAAGAGTGTACCTGCACGCTTGAGGGTTTCTTTTACCATAAGCACCTGTTGTGCCGTGATATCATAACCCAGCACCTCAACCAGATTGGTACCTGGTTTGATCGTCAGAATCTTTTGCGGCTCTCCCCATGGAAGGGACAAGCCCAGTGCGGAAATCCCCCTTTCACCTACGCGCCCGATCGGCTGCTCCTGCGATGAGATTTGGGTATAAACGCCTGGTCTTACTTTGTTGGGTGTTGTCCATGTTCCTCCGGCCATTTAGATGACCTCCTTTTTCAAAAATGTGGTGAGTTGCTCTTTCGCTTGCTGAATGGTGTACGTTTTGCCCTCTTCGAGAATGGCGATCAGCACATCCTTCTCGCGATTACTGAATTGATTGGATTGGGCCAGCTGGTGTTTGTTGAACGCCGGTGCTGCTTCTTTTTTACTCATTTCAATCCGCCTCCCTGTTTCAATGTTTGCATCTTGCTTTCCGTTTCGACCTGATCGGTCGTCAGCTGAATGACGTACTCTGCGCGAAAATATCCTTCTCCCGATGTCCCATCATTCCCCGTTGGCCGCTCCCACGCCACTGATGAGGCGCGGCAAGGCCGGCCTTCGACATCAAGAGATGTTAAGCTTTCCAGCATCTCGTCCATGATCGTAGCCACTGGCTTCCCAGTTACCGGAACATAATAGATCTTGAAACGAAAACGAGCCGCATATCGATTTGTCGATATCGGCTCGAACTCGGCTAGGGTTAGCTCGGTTTGGAAGTATGGGGTTGGGGGTAGTGGCTCGGCATCCTCTTTGGAGATGAAGGGGATGTCGGGGAAGGAGCTTGTAAGTTTAGTTACCAATGGATTGTATATTTGTTGGGTAGTCATGAGCGAGTCCTTTCAGTGATATAAGCTACAGTCGAGCAATTTTTATTGAAGTAATTCGACGCCATTACATTATAGAAGAGCAGGAGATTTCAATCCTCAGTTCTTTAAACAAATTACACCCTATGCGCTTACTCCTTGGATTCCTCAACGTGCTTGATGTGCATGCATCATATCTTTCGTCCTTGTGAAGGTCCTCAGTTATTATCAACGCCTCTTTGATTGGGATACAACCGTTTGAGGCAATGCTTACCCTGTCGCTTCCTTTGCCACTTCCCCTTTAAACGATTGATCTTCCCCTCTACTCCATAATTTGTTCGTATTCTTCCGATGTGATCATCCTCGCCACTACAAACATCTTCAAGGCTTCTATTGTGTAAGCTGGATGTCCGTTATCATAGAATCGCTTGATGACCGAATACCACACTATTGTGCACCTCCTTTCAAGATCGCCACCTCAAGCAACAGATTCCCCACCATATCCTCCAAGGAGGCAATGATTGTCTTGTCGTTGGTGCTCTCCAAAACGATATTTCTGAAGGTCAGGTTCAATTCCTCGATCTCTTCTGTCAAAGGTCTACGATACACTGGTGGCTCTTCCGATGCGTTTGGGTCGTTATAGGAAAATTCGATATCGCCGGTTTGCGGATTAAATCGCCAGTCCTTTGCTCTTTTGAAATCTTCCGAGTATTGCCCATGTTCGAGTGTCGTCATCTCGATAGCATCCGGATCGTACGGTTTTAATTCTATATAGACTTCGAAATCTTCCTCTTTCGTAGATTCTATGCCTGCGGGCATTTCGTTACGATGTGCCACGATATTCCCAGTAGACTTCACCCAAAAGAAGCGCCTACCGAGGGGTTCAATGGTTTTCATTTGCAGTACCTCCTCGTTTAAGTTCCAAAAATCGTGCAGTCGAGAGTGTAATTTCCGGCTTCAGTGTAGTAAGTTAAGTTCACATAAACCGAATTTTCGCCGAACGTTACATCGGTTAGATGCACTGAACTCGTGGTGTCGTTGTAACGCCCCCCTTGTACAGGAGCTAATTTAACAACTTGCAAAGAAGAATTTAAATAAGCTCCTATATATCCCGCCCCAAAATATGCTGATCCTCCACTGGAAGACCAGGCCCTTGGATTTACTCTACACATAATCATCATGGGTTTTAGGGGTAAGTTCGCAATCGTTCCAGCGGCAGTATTAAGACTGGCTGTAGCAATTTTAACGTCCGTCTTAATCTGAGATATTTTATTCGCTAATACCGCAAACTCGTCGCTACCTGATGCTGTTACTCCCTTGCCGCTAATGGCGGTAGCGATCGCCTGTTTCCCGTTAGCGACATAGGTAAAAAGCTCCGGTGACCATGCACTCCAGCCTGAGCCATTGTTGGTTCTTTGCTGATAGGAATTATTAAATAAATCCATAGCTATTTGTTTAATATGCGACCCGCTCATTGCAATCACTTCGATATACCACCAAGCCCCAACAGCAGTTGTAGGAGCATTTACTATGTTTTCTCCAGCATAAAATCCAGTAGATACGATGGAGTTTAAATTCTGATTACTAATGTTAAGAGTTACGCCATTGTCATTTGTGACCCTATTTTTCTGCCACTGCTTTGCATCCACATAGTTTTTTGCATTTGTTTCTGCTGCACTTGCCTTTACTTGTGCCGCATCTGCTGCTGTTACGCCTTCACTTCCCCGATCATAAGCCGCCTTCACCGCCTTCTCCGTAGCCGCCACATTCTCCCGCGTACCATTCGTGGCGCTGGATAGCTGCACAATCCCCTTCTCTGTCAACGAAGCTTCCGGAATATCCACATCGATATTTCCAAGTTCCTCCCGGACCTGTCCCACAGCCTCATCAACCTTATCCCAATTCTCGTTCAGCATCGTCTCGATGTTAAAGGTTTCATTGCCATCCACCATCGGGTCTTTCTTCAACAATCCTAAATTCGGTGTGTTACTGGACAACTCAAACACCTCCTGCAAATTTGTTTAACGGCGTCTGCCCCAGCTCGCCCAAAGTCATTACGTCATGAATATCGCGTATCAGCAAGTAGTTGAATGCATACGCCACCGCCAGATGCGCCGGCTTGATCTCCTCGATCGCTGACTTCAAATCCTCCAGATTCGGCGGGATGCCGAACGTATCCACGAACTTAACCGTAAAGCCCCATTCCTCGGGCTGAAAAGACACCTCGACCGTGCCGCCATCGTAAGCCTCCGCCACGTTTTTCACGAGCGCACCGGAGAAGGTTCCCGCTCCGCGCAGCTTGGACCCCAGCACCGCCCGCCGCTGCTCGATCGGCTTGTTTTGGTCGGTGGGAATGCCAAGCTCCATCTCCCAGCGCTCCAAGCCCCAGGTTGCTGTACGGACGAAAAACTGGTCTGCGGCTGAGTTCAGCGCTTGGTAAAGTGCGTCCAGCTCGCTGCCCTTGGCATCCATATCGGATTGCATGACGCGGGAGGTCTCGTAATAAGCCGGAAGATAAGAAAACAGCTCGCGACCGCGCAAGCTGTTCATTCGGGCATTATTCACTTACGCTCACCGTCCCCAGCACCGCTACCTGACCGGAGCCTATTTCGATGTTTTGCTGCTCGGTATGGCCGTTAATCGTCAAATCCGAGTAGTCGACGATAATCGGGATATCCAGCAGTACGGCGGCAATACGAGTGTATCTTACCAACGGATCTTTCCTATTAAAAGCAATCTGCTGTAAATACGCCCGAACGCCGTCCTCGATCAGCTTCCGAATTTCGTCCATCGTCGAAGGCTGCTCCTGCGTTCGCTGCACTTTGACGGAGATATCAATCGCCACTTCCGCCGCAGGCATCACCGTGATTACCGGACCGGCCGGGGCAACGCCTTCGCCCTGTCCATCCTGGGACGGGTCAATGTACTGCTGAACGGCGTCCACGATATCCTGGCTTGCCGCACGCTTGTCCGTATCTATGAGATATAGCCCAACGGTGCCGGGCCCTTTCCACAACGGCGCCACTTCCACACCGCCAACGCCGGCAATCTCATTGGCCCACTGCATATACTGTGCTTTGTTGCCGCTCGTTCCCTGGCTGCGGACTTTGGCGTAAAAACGCTCCAGAAGCGACTGGTCGCTTTCGGTATCCGTCCCGCTCCGCGTCGGTTCCGGGTTCGTAACCGATGTTATCCCGCTGACCGACGTCATCATAAGCTGAATGACGCCTGCAGGAACATTCCCGCTGCTGCCCGGCGTAACCGCGCGGATTGGCGCCGTGCCGGTACCCAAATCACTCAGCGTCACCCCTGACGTAGTCACATACTCCACGGAGGATTCACCGGAGCCCTCATCGGCTGGCGTAGCTACGTAGGTTCCGGCAGGAACGATCGTCCCCGGCTTCCCCGTAAACACAACGCTGCCGGACGAAGCGACCGCTTCCCTCCGGGTAATCCCATGCTCTGCCGTCCTCAGATCGAGTTCGGCAGACCGGATATCGGGATGATCGCTTGCCACGGTGCTCGCAAAGCCCCGACGCAGCAGCTCCTGCGCCCACAAGGCAGCCTCAGACAGCATAAAGGCAACCGGCGCCTGCGCATCCCAAATAAAAGAGCCCTCCGACTTGTCAATGTCCGAAGGCACTTTGTTCAGCATGCGGTTCATAATGTTCTCTTCCGTCTGATCCAACAAATACAACGGCAAATCTGCCATCAGATCACCACGCTTTCTATGATTTCCGTCTCATCCCGTACGCTCGTAATGCGGCAGCTGAAACGGCAGGCTTCTCCTTCCCATTCAAAAAGAAACTGATCCACGCTCTCCGTCCGCGCGTCCGCCAGCAGCGTCTCGTTTACCATGCGCTGAATTTCGCTCTCTTGCAGAGATCGGTCGTAGCCTTTGCCGACCAGCTCCTCCAGCTCGCTGCCGTAATCGCGCGTATAGATCAAATGGCGATAACGCGGCGTACGGATCGCTTTTTCGCACCAGATGACCCAGGCTTCCTTGTCGTCCGCAACCGGAATCTTCCGGGTGGGAGTCATCACGAACTCGCCGGCTTCAAAATCATACCGCCAGCTCCGTCCAAAAACAGCTCCTTCAACCTCCAGTACCTCCGGATCCGTGGCATTTGTCCAAACCATGTCCTCGTTCTCGGGAAACAAATTAGCCACCGCTGCTCACCACCTTGCATACAACCACCACGTCATTGCCGCTGTTGACCCGAACGGCCAGAACGCGGTCCCCCGGTTTCAAGCCTTTTCCTAGCTCAAAAAGGGTATCTTCGACTTCATTTTCTTCCACATCAAATGTCATTTCCTGCTGCTGTCCTCCCAAAGTGGCGGTACCAGCAGCCGTATAACGGGGCAAGGACAGCATTCCTGGCAGCTCCGCCACCATATAATCCTGCAGCTCATGCTTAAAATCATCCAGCTTAAGTCCCGTCGAGGTTATCGTGCCGAGCACGGCCCCTACGCCGCCCATGGCTTGACGGGATTGCTTGTTCAAAGAGGCATATAAGGAGGACGCCAATTGTCCATAGGGGTCTTTATTCAAGGTAAAACCTCCTTTTTACATCGTCATAACTCCCCAGCTCCAGCATCATGCTCCCCGGGCTTCCCAGCTCACGGCTGACGGAAATCACGAGCAGCTTCATCGAGCCCAGCATGACCGCATCACCTGCACGGATCGTATTGATATCGGGTGCATTCAGGGAGATGGTCTCCCGGATCCCTCTCAGTTTGCTCCGTGCCAGCTGGCGGGCAGCCGCAGGCGACTTCACTTCATCATCCTGAATGATCGCTTGGAGTTGGCCGTATTTGGCGATATCCTTCTCCTCGATGGCCATTACCTTGGAAGGAACCTCTTGCCCGGTCTCGCTGGCGGCTGTCGCCAGCACATTGACCTTGGTCGCCGCGCCCTCCAACGTCCGCGATTGCGTGGTATCCGTGATAGCCTCCAGGATGTAGACTTCTTTGTTCGTTCCCAACTCGTACAGCTCAAGCCCTGAAGAGATCATCCGCGGATGATACAGCTTGCCGCCGGCTTTGGCCGTCTCCCGCAAATCAGCGAACATGCTGGCATAAATCGACTGCGTCCGGTAAACGGAACGCCCCAGCTGCTTCTCGGTATCCGGCAAAACGGCAATTTTCAGGTTCCAGTCCGCCGCATACTTTTTGAACCGCTGGGTGGCGGTCTGCTTCGCCGGGAACAGATATTCATCCTCCGACTTGTCGAGGTATACCGTCCGATCGTACAGTGTGAGGGTCATCCGCTTCACCCCATTATTGGAGGTTTCCACTTCCCACACGACAGCCGGGTGCAGCAGGGGGACATAATCTTTTTTACCGTATGGAATTCCGCTGATCCGGATCGCCATTCCCGGCGAAATCGGCGGCATATCCGGCGTGACAACCAGATTGACGGTTCCCTGGTATGCGACTTGTTCAAGCGAATCCCGCAGGTTGATAGCTTCCACCAAGGGAGACAGATCGTATTGATCCTGCAAAATCACCTTGTAACTCATGACAGCACCAGCTTCTGCCCGGGCTCGATGGCGCTCGGGTCTTTGCCGATTTTCTTCTGGTTCAGCTTGTAGATCTGGTTCCATTTCGAGCTGTCCCCGAGCTCCAGCTTGGCGATTTTGGAAAGGGAGTCTCCCGCCTTCACGATATACGTCTTGTTCTTGTCCTTCATGTCGACCCGGGGCTTTTTATTGGTTCCTGCTGCCCCGCTGCTGCCTGCCGTTTTGGCCACCTTCATGTCGCTCCATGTCCGGAGCGTGATGTCAAAATATACGTCCCCAACCTCCCCGCCCCGGAACGTGGACTGATGGGAGGCGACGTACACCGGTACGTTCACCGCCGTCTGGGTAATGACAAATTGCAGCGGTGTTTTATATGCCAGAAACTCGTTGAGTTTATTCATCGCGGTTTGCGGTTTGATATGATCTCTCTCATGGCCTTTACAAAAAGCTGCATCATACTCTTGTGGGAAAAAGGAAGAGAACGATATCTCCTTAATCCGATGGCCTTGTGGAAAATCAAACTCCCCATAGTTGAGAATCGTGGCCGTTTCCAGTCCCTTTTGCCTTGAAATGGTTACCTCTTCCGGATTAACCGGGAATCGGAAAGTCATGCCTTTGCCGTTCTTCAAAATAAACTCCACCTTGGGCCCCTCCTTTCTGTATGGATGCCTTCGGACCCGCTTCATACTTGCCGTTAACCATCATCTTCAATAGGCCATCGGAGTCGGCTTCCGGTTCTGGGCTGCTTTGCTGAATTCGGCTCTTAGCCGCTGCCCGATCAGAAGAATCAATCCTTCTACATCGATCGGGTGCTCCTCATGCACCGTTACCTGTACCGCGCCTGAAGGTAGATTGTAATTCACGGTTGTCTCTGTTTTGAAATCCATCAGCAAGCCGGATATCGTGCTCATCTGCTCCGGGCTGATCTGAACGGATTGCGGGGACGTCGGCTTCCCTGCAAAAGCTTGGTTTTGCGCTGCACTCGCAGGTGGACCCAAAGTACTCATGCTTGTAGCATGAGTAGGCGGCACATACGGGCCGTATGTCTGTTTCGATGCTTGATTAGGAAGCAGTGGCGCACTTACATTTGCGGGAGCAGCATTTGAAATTATCGGTCCTTGAACAGCAACCGCCGTTGAGCTGGAAGGTGATATCTTTGGAGCATCCTTCGACTGCACGGCTTCCTTGTCTTTTTTCCCGAAAGAAAACGTCTTGGAGAACCACTTGGTGACCTTCTCCTTGCTTTCTTTGAGCGAATCGCTGATACCCGTAATGGCGCCGCCCACCTTCTCGCCAACAAAACTTCCGACGGTCCCGCCAAGCATGGAGCCAACGAATGTGCCTGCGCCCGGAACCACAGAGCCAACGAAACCGCCGATTGTGCTGCCGATACCGCCACCGATAGCAGAGCCGATCGCTTGGTTACGCTCTTTCCCTGGTGCAGCGGAAGCGATTGCGGCCGCATCAGCTATATAACTCAACGGGCCAAGGGCGCGTTTGCCAATACCCTTCATCAAGCCGGAGTCTAGGGTGCTTTTGCCAACACTCTTTACCACGCTCGCTTGTGTGCCGCCTTTCGCAGCTTGTTTAGCTGCATTGGAACCTACACTTGTCTTGGCAGCACCCCTTACACCTCCGGAAACGATACCGCTGGCACCACCGCCACCGAACATCCCCTTAGCGAAATCTGAGGCTTTCTTGATTAGATCCAATGCCCCTTTCCCTAGGTTGCCAGCGGATTCAATAACGTCTCCCGTTTTTTCAGCTCTGCTAAAAGCCTTGCCCCACTTTGTTTGAGGCTTACCCGCTTGTTCTGTCTTAGGAGCAGCAACCGTGCTTTGATTGGCCGAGCGCCCTCTATTTCTAGGACCAACCCTTCTGTTTTTGTCGACCACAGGACGCGTGTTTGTTGCAGATTTATCTTTACCCCAAGAATCAAACATCTTTTTTGATTTATCCTTCATTAGCCCCCCGTTTCGAAGCGTGGAGCCAGCCAAAGAGACGATTCCTAGCGCAACTATCGCCTTATCCCAAAAAGATTTTTTACCGTTCCCGTCCCCTGACTTTTGCGACTCAAGCGTACTTGTAAGCTGATTTACCGCATCCGTATTCGCCTTCAACGCATCAATCATCGGTGAGAAATCAATCCCTGTTGCCTTCAAATCCACTTTAACACTCGACTCAACCTGCTTCTGCACGTTCAGCTTCACATTCGCCGAGGCTTGGATGACTTGCGACTTCACCCGCTGCATTTTGGCCAGCAGGTTGTCCAGCCCTTTCGAGGCGCTGTCCTTCAGCACGATTTCTGGCACCATTCGGGTACGCCCGATTCGCAGGACGCGTCCCTGGATCCGCTCAAAATAACGTTCCATCGCCCGCAGCTCGCGGTTGGCTTTGATCACGTTTTTCGGATCGATGACCAGATTCATGCGGTAGTTCATGGCTTCAGCCATTTCGTTTCACCTCCTGTTCACTTCACACTCTGATCGGCCATGCCCTCGATCTCCTCCTGGGAGAAAGCAAGCAGCAGCAGGCGCTCGCCTCGCGGGAGCCGCCAAAAATCTCCGGGACGAAGGTGATGCCGGACCCACAGATGATACAGCATCGTCGTCATTCCCCCGGAGCCGATCAGTTTTTTAGGTCAGCAATCTCAACCCCGAAGCCGGACAGCTCCAGCACTTTATCGCCTACGGCGTCCAGTTCTCCGGCCAGCAGCATGCGGCGGACCGCCTGCTCACCGCCCGACAGCTTCAAGCGGCTCGTAATCCGCGGATCGCCCCAGCCGCTCAGCGTCAAGCCCTTCACCGACAAACTGCTCGTCGCTTCGGAGATGAGCAGCGCATTAAAGGTTTCGGTATCCACCTTCTCATCCACCGCACCCTTCACCGTACGGCGAACCGTGCAGCGCTCGCGGATGCTGTCCACCTTGCTTGAAGTCAAGCCCTGCAGCACCATCTGCATATCCAGCCGCTTAATGCGCACCGTTTCCTCAGGCAGCTTCTCTGCCGCTTCAAACAGACTGTCCAAAATTTGCTCTTCGCTCATGTTCTCGTGCAAGCTCATGCGTATATCTCCTTTACTCATAAAATAGTAGCCCTAAACTTAGCGGGGACGTTCGCCCGAACCAGACACGCCATGCCGGGCGAAGCCCCGCTTATTGACCGCTCTCAAACCGTGCTTAAGGCATACAGCCTTAATCCCCCTGAATCGGATCCAACAGCTCGTACCCCTCAAAGGTAAACGAGGTTTCCTCCTGCACTTCCTCGCCGGCCGTCCAATTGGCCAGCTGGATTTTGTCCGGCATGCAGCGGATCAGGCGAACGCGCTCATGGCCGTAGGATTCGGGATCGTCCAGCTTGGAGATGATATCGAATTTGGTGAAGCCGCGGGAGATCATATCGGAAGTGACCTTGTACCCGCTCATCGTGCCGGTTCCTTTTTTGCTGCCGTTTTTGTGCACCGTCCAGTCGTTGCCGACCAGCTTCAGCTCGCGCTTCTCCAATTCCACGCTGGCTTCCAGCTTATTAATGTGCGTCTGCCAGACCCCGTCAATATATGCCTGGCCGTATGTCCCCATAATGACTCTTGAAGCATCCAACATGTTAAGTTCCTCCTCGATTTCGATAAGTTTATAAGAAAAACGTTTATGGACATGCATCCACAGAAGACAGTCCGGTTCTCATCTTAAATAAGCTGATCGACGTTCTCGTTATTGCACGTAAAACGTGCCGAACAGCTGCTCCATCACGTCGGTCAGCTTCACGTTCCATTGCAGGAAGACCTGGTCCGGTTCCGGCGTGTTCACGGCGGAGTCGCCATAGTAGGCCGGATCGAGAATGACGTCATAACCATCCGGCTCGATGACATTGCTCAACGACAACGAAGCGAGGTATTCCTTCACGGCGCCGATCAGCGCGAGTCGGCCTTCCTCGGTGTTGTTCACCTTGCCGATGTAGGTCTGTTCCGCGGCCAGCTGCAAATCCGCATGGATCGCATCCATCACGCGGATGGAACGGATTTTTTTCCAGGCATTGTTTTGGCCTTCCGCCGGATTCACCAGCGTGTTGATGCCGCGCAGCGCCTTGACCTGACGACCGTCGTAGAACAGGACGAACACGCCGTTGCGTACGGCCTGCTCCTGCTCGGAGCGAGTCCAGCGGCGGGTCACATCCTCGAACGGCGTTACCGCGTATGTAGCGGATTGGTTCAAGCGTTGACCGGCAATAAGCCCGGCCACGTAAGCAGCCGTCTGCGCGGAACTGTAGTTCACGCCGGACAGACGCACGCCCGTACCCACATTGATGATCCCTTCATGGTTCAATGCAAGGGACCGGTCTGCAGCCAGTTTGGCTGCATCCTTGGAGATGTCGTCCGCCGCGCTTCCGCCGAATACGGCCATCACGCCGCGTCCTTCTTGACGGAGACGCTTTACCCAGGCCGCAAAGCTCTGCAGCAGAGCCATATCCGCAGCGTAATCCAAGGCGAGTACGTTAAATTCCTGGCCTTCGACTGCATCCAACATCTCGATATAATCTGCATTCGTCATGCCGCCGTTGCCGCTCGTGCCTCCGGACAGCGCGGCTCCGTTCACGTCAGCGGGAACGCCGGACGTTTCCAGTGCAATTGCCGTCACCCAGAGGTTCTCGGCATCTTCGTTGATCTGCGCCGCCATCGACGCGGCGGATCCGTCCGGGCTGGAATAGGTGCCAAGCAGCTTGGCGCCTTCATAGAGGCGAAGCTCGCGTGCGGCCGGGTCGATCAGCGACGGCTGCACCGTTACGGAGAAGCCGTTGCCGCGGCTGCCCGGGTATTTGGCCTGAAGCTTCAGCACGTCCGAAGGCGCAGCTTCCGCGTTTTGAAGCGTCACGCTAGCCGCTGCCGCCGTGTTGTCCGCCAAACGATAAGCCAGCAGCTTTTTCGGACCGCCGAGCAAGGCCAGATAAAGCGTCTCGTAAGCGGTAGCGCCATCCTGGCTATCTGCGGAATACAGCTCGGAAATCGCGAACTCGCTCCCGATTTCCACGAACTCCCGCACCGGTCCCCAATTGGCTTTGACCGGCACGACGACCGTACCGCGACTGCCGCCCTGAACAGCCGACGCGGCTGCAGCCTTGAAATTCATATACAAACCCGGCAGTACCGGTTTATTCGTGCTTTCCCATGTTCCACCTGCCATGATTAGACCACCTTCGCTTTCATGAATTGTTGGATTCTTTCTTTGACCTCGGTTACCGTGAACTGCTCTCCGTCTGCCCCATACATGGCACCTGCGAGCACTTCCGCCCGAACCTGGAACAGTTCATGGGCGTGTGCTTCAAGTTCTGCCAAGGCATATCGGGAAGCGCTGCTCCCGCTAGCTTCGGATTTGAGTGTTTTTTTCACAGCCATACTGGCCACCTCACTTTAAGATAGGATGAATGTTAACGCGCCTGATCAAGGCGGCTTCCTCCGGCGAACGGTTCTTCCGCTGGGCCAGGGTCAGCTTCAGCTGACCGTCCAGAATGGGATCGGCCTGCATATCGGAGGAAATTTCCGCAACGGATAAATAACGGCGTTCCTGTAAGTCCAGAACCAGCTGGACCTGGGTGCCTAGCTCCTCCACCAGCCTTGCAGCCGTGAGCTGCTCGTCCGCGGAATCCAGGGAGGCGATATGACCGATAAAGGTTTTGCGGACCTCGAACATCGAAGCTCCCGCCATTCGGGTCTCGCAGCCGGTCATCCGCCATAATACGGCGTGATCCTCCCGCCCCGCAGGCCATGCCGTATGGTAGATGCGCCAAGGACCACCCAGCATATCACCTGTCCAGGCTGTCAGCGTATTCAGCCATTCATCCGGCTGTCCGACGGAGCCTGTCCCGGATGCCTGCGGCATATAGATCCCGAATCGCAAGACCCGGATCAGGTTGCCTGAAACAGGATCAAGCTTGTCGGCCTCCGGAACACCCAAATAATGAAGCTTGAATGCATTGCCCTCCGCTCCGGAAACCCGCTTGCGATGAAGTCCCTGAATGAGTAAATCCGCCCATCGATCCAATTGCGGCAGATCGGAACGATCCCCATGCAGCTTCAATCGCACCACCTGCCGGTACCCGGCCCATGAGGATTTCCAGACGTCCTCGCCGAGCGTGATCACGGCATATAGCGGTTCGCTTACCCCGTCCGGCGGATGCACGTCATATACATGGCCGTCAAGCTCCGGAATGAGGAATGCAACGGCCTGTTTGACCGCCCCTCTCATTCCGCGGTTTGCCGGACGCTCTCCGGTCGGCCATAGGACAGCCAGCTGCTCAGAACGATCACATGCTTGTGCAATATGACCCCCTCCTTTCTTTTCGTATAAAGAATCGGAAATGAGACGCCCCAGGCATCAACCGCAGCAAAAAACCGGTCCTTCTCAAGGCCGGCTCACATCGACTGTGTGTGTGTTCGGTACGCTCTGTTTTGCTTCATTTCCGATAATACAATCTTACACCCCTAAATCGGATGCGCTGACGCCTTATGGGACGGTTCATGCTGAACTTTAAGCGGAATGTCGGCGGAAAATAGTACGAACCTATGTTCGTATTTATAGTTGATTTCCCAGTCTTAACTTGCTTTTCCCGTGAAATGCTGCCTTCTATATTAGGAATAAAAAACCGGAGGACCTCCATTATGAGGTCCTCCGGTTTTGCTCGATGTGATGATCCATGCTCGCGTTTGTTAGCTCATTTTGCTCTTGGCGGCTTTCTCCAATTCCTGCAGCTTCAGCAGTCCTCTGTCCGCCAAGGCCAAGGCCAATTTATAAAAAGCCCGGGTGCGGATCTTCGTGTATGTGTCCTTGCTGACCGGCGGCTCAAGGATATGGTTGTACACTTTGTAATCGAATACGTCGTCCTGCTTCATGTACCGTTCCCGAATCAGGATCTGCTCCCGCTCGCCAAGCCGTTCCACGATCGATTCGATCGTTTCGCAATACTGCTTCCTGGCCGCCGGCATATCTACATTATATATGGCAACCGCTGCCGTCTGGTCCGAGGTGACGTTGGTCGGCCCGTGGAACCGTTCCGTGTAGGATGCGGTCAAGCTCATCTCCCTGACTTCGAATGTAATGGTTTTATAGATGCGATATTTTTCGAATATCGCTTCAACGGCGCTTTGGGTCTTTCTGCGATCCAATTCCGGTAACAATGGATTCATTCGGAAACACTCCCCTTTGATTGTCATGGTCAAGCTACATTTTGCCATTTGGCAGAAGTCGGTCTTCATTCTATGTTCGTATGTTGTTCGTATTTTTCATTAATATACCACTATTTGGAGACCGGCGTAAACCTTCAAATGCACGAACTAAATAGAGGTATATGGGACATCCCTCTCGTTTTCTTGCCTTTTGGCAATGATGCTCTCTTTTATTTTACCTGTTGGCAAAGGATGGGGGTGCGTTTATACTATAAGTAGATGTTTCAGATGGACTATGGTGAGGAGTGGCCGGAACGTGGAACGCATATTTGGATCGTACTTGAAAGAGATGAGGGAGAACAAAGGCTGGAGCATCAATCAGCTGGCCCAGGCCGCCGACATCAGCGGATCGCAGATCTCGCGGATCGAGAATGGGCTGCGGGGCATACCCAAGCCGCAAACGCTGCGCAAAATGGCGGAGGCGCTCGAGGTTCCCTATGAAGAGCTGATGAACAAAGCAGGTTATCTGCAGCAGGATGCCGCCAAGCACGAAGAGATACCGGCTCCCGCTTGGGCAACCTCCAGGGATAAACGGGATTTCAAGAAAATGCTCGAGGATGACGGCGAGCTCATGTTTGACGGGGTCCCTCTGAGCGGGGAGGACAAGCAGCGCATCAAGGACGTCTTGACCGGACTGTTCTGGGAAGCCAAGCAGATGAACAAACGCAAGAAATAAATCCACATGCATAAGGAGATACATAACGATTCTTACGATTCAACCAAAACCAATATTGCAGGTGAACTGCCATGGATGATCATTTACAACCTTTAATCCGTCAGCTGATCAAAAAACATCACACCAACTGCCCCTTTGAAATAGCGGCTTCCTTGGGCATACATATTCGGTTCGCGGATTTAGGCCAGACGACCAAAGGACTGTATTTCCGTAAACTAAGACGGAGATTCATCGTCATCCACAATCAGCTGCCGCCGCCGTGGCAGCGCTTCGTATGCGCGCATGAGCTGGGGCATGACCGTCTTCATAAGGGAATCAGCCGTTTTTTTCTGGAGGAGCATTCCTATTTCAGCCCGGGCAAACTGGAGCGGCAAGCAAACCGCTTTGCCATTGCCCTGTTGACCGCAGGTCTCGTGCCCGGAGCGGGAGAGTCCCTGCACGAATTCTACCTGAGAGCCGGCATTCCGCAAGAAATGCTATATTTTTTTAGATTTTAGACGAACATACGTTCCTTAATAGCGTTCATTCGACCATCGATGGGCAAAAAAGAACCCGCCTTTGGCTTGTCGCCAAAAGCGGGCTGCTGGGGAAGCCAATGCTTCCATTAGATAAGAAATTATCCGTGAGGAAGGCAGAGAGACTTCGGTCCGTTTAACTGCGCTCATAACGGTTCAAAGATGGCAACCTGCCGCTTGCCAATCTTCAGATGCTGAATTCTTTTAAACCGGTCATGCTTTAATTTCTGGCCTTTGTCGGAAATGACGGCAACCACCGAACGGGCAGGGTCCAGGATTGCATGTATGCCGTTAAAAAAATCCTCCACCGGCGCCTGGCTTCCGCCGCTCCAGCTAACCATGTCCCCGTAAGGGAGATCGGTCATGACGATCTGGGTCCCCTTGCAGGGGGCCAGGCTTTCCTCCGGTTGGGGCTCGGTGATGTCGGCTTGAAAACAAACCGCTTCTTCCAAACGGGACATTCTTATCAGCTCCCTCAGTCGGTCAGCGCTTTCCAGCGCATCCTGGTGGGATGGCTTATGATAGAGCGCGAGCAGCTCTTTCAGCTGTTCAGTGCGTTGTTCCAGCCCCTCTTCACGGAGCAGCGACAGGTTCTTCCCGGCGATGCCGAGCACCTCCGCGTTAATGTCCGAGCCGATCATGCGGCGAATGCGCCGCCCGTGCAGAAGGCCCACCACCGTCAACAGATACGCCCCGCCGCAGCAGGGATCGTATAAGGTATATGGCCCTTGTACGCCTTTTTCCTCTAATATATGAAAGCACCGCTGGGCAATCTCGCTAGCCAGCCTGACGGGAAACGACGTCGTTCCCTGCGCATTATACAGCACCCGGCCGCTGGCGAAATCCTCGTAGCTGCGCTGGGCTGATTCATAGATATATTCCATTCGAACGATTCCTTCCATCCGGCTAAAGCCTGAGTAGTTTCCAATGATTCCTCATACAGATTAACATCCCTTGGCCATATCTCAAAATCCGGTTCCGGCTCCCTGCTCACAGTTTCAACGAACGGTTTACCTTTCCCTTCGATAAGACCAAAGGTCGGTTCGGCACGCGTAAAACCGCAATAATGTCGCGGTGGAAGCATGATCACAGCTAACAGAAGCTTCAAAACCTCTCTCGATCCGACCATAAAAAGCCCCTGAACGCAGGGCTTGTATGCTATAATTTGGGAAGTATAATATATCGGCTAATAAGGGCGGTCGGCTAATCTCCCCAGGATGGGAGGTGATGCCATGGAAGTATACCAAACATTGACGCTAATGATCTCGTTCGCGACGCTGGTGGTGTTAATACTTTCGTTCCATAAGAAAAACCGTCTATCGACGTACATTCACAGAAGACAGACCGCGTTTAGAGGACGTTTTTCTTGCGATTATCGAATGAGTTCAGCTTCGCTGAAAACTTATAAATTCTATAATCTTAAAAAGAAATAGACCGCCCTTGGTCAGGATCACGGTCTATTTCTGATCGGATTTCCTATAGTAAGGCCGCTCTTATAGCGGTACGTTGTACGCCGGGATCGTGTTCGCGCACGGTCCCTTTTACATTCTATACACATTATAACGGAGTTTATTCACAAATGCCAAGCCTGGCTTGAAAAATCGCGCGCATGATCGTCTCCTGCCGCCTCTACTTATCCAGATGGGACATATAATCAAACGCCGTCGTGCCGTACACGTTCTTGAAATGCCGGTTCAAATGGGCAAGATCCGTGAAGCCGCATTGGGTCACGGCTTGATATACATCCCGGCTGTCCTCGATCAGATGCTTGGCACGCTCCACTTTGCAGTTCAAATAATACTGGTAGGGCGACAGCCCCGTATTCGCTTTGAAGGTACGGATGAACTGATACTTCGACATCCCGAACTCCCCGCTCAATTCGTCCAAACGGAGGACATGCTCCAGATGATCGTGCATCATGTCTTTCGCCTTCCGCGTAAATACGCTGTCCTTCCGGCTGTCCGGGTTCAGAATATCCTCGTTAAAATGCGCCGCCAGGCCCAGCAGCAGCTCGCTGCTCTTAGCCTCCGGCTGACCCGTGAAGATCGACCTCGTCACATTGAGAATGCTCTGCCGCAGTCCGGCATGATATACGATCGGAGATTGGAACCGCACGATATCCTTTTTCTGAGTCAATTCCAGAAAGAGCTCCGGGTGAATATAGATCATCACATAGTCGATGCCCGTTCGTTCCTGGGACCAGCCGTCATGATTCTGCTCCGGATGGAACAGCATGACCCCGCTTTGGTAAGAAGCCTGCTGGCTGCCGTCAAGGGAGTACTTCTGTATGCCGCGCAGCGTAACGCCGAGGGCATACTCTTCGTGGTAATGCTTCTTGTATTTGAAATCCGTCAGGCTCGCGGATAATGCGGTGATGCCCACCGCTTTTTTATAAATAAACTGCTCCATCTTCCTTCACCCCTTTATGAGCTCCGGTATGCCGGATACGACGATGGCCGAATACAGCAGAAACAAAGCCAGGATCGTGTTGGTCGTCCTCCGATATTTTTGCATAATTCCTTGAAAAAGGCTACCGCACACGGCCCAGGTCATATACGCGGACAGCCCGATTAACGAAACCGCCACAACGAACGCCGAAATGACGGGGCCTGCCGTATAATGCGGCATCACGTAGCTGGGAATGACCGTCAGCGTGAACATTACCACCTTCGGATTGAGAAACTGCATCAGAAATCCAGACGTAAAAGAAGCCGTTTGGTTAACGCCGGACTTGGATACGTCCATATTATACACTTGATACGCAAGATACAGCATGAACAGGCAGCCGGCTACCCGCATGATCGGCAGAATGATCGGCATGCCGGAGGACAGCAGCTGGCCTAATACGACCGAAGCGGCGATTAATAAGAAAAAAGCGATGGAGGCACCGGCGATGTAGCGCAAGGTCTTCTTCATGCCGGAGTTCTGAACCGAAGACAGAATGACGATATTGGACGGTCCCGGCGAGAAGGCCACGATAAAACAATAAATAAAAAACGAAGACAGGTTCATGATGATAGCTCCTAACAAAGGAATTTCCTTTGTCATTATAGAGCCGGACGCGAAGCGGGGCATAGTACATTATTGCAGCAGAACAAGAGCCGTAATGAGTACGGCCCTTGAGCGAAAATCATTTCATGACACCGCCCCTCAATGACCGGACTGGTGCGTCTTCGGTTGCTCCTGCGCATGCGCGCTCCCGGATAAATTGAGCAGCACGACCCCTGCGATGATCAGCAGAATCGAGAAAACTGTCTTTCTTTCATATCCGATATATCAAATGATCCCGGCGTGTTTTCGATCGATTCGTCTCGTCATCCAATATTGAAATAACGTTGTTATAAGGATTACTGATTGGTATTTTGATTCTCAGTTGGGTAAACAAAAGATCTCCGATGAAAAATCCCAACGAGTTCCATAAATAGAGCGAAACAGCGCCGAGTACAATAATCAAAGCGCCGGAAAACGCATTGCAGGCCACTTCGATGCTTGATAGCAATGGAGAACAAGGAGTTTCCTTGCGTAAGCAGCTTCTTATCAAGGATTTTGGGAAGCCCCGACATTTGAGCCGGATAAAACCACATGTTCAGCGTCATTAGTATCGGCGTAATGGCAAGCACTAAACCGACCGTCAAAAAGCCGAAATAATGCGCCACAGGCACAATGAGCAGCAGCAGGGCCTAAAGAGAGCTGGGTATATACCAGCAGCCCCCGCAGCGGAACACGGTCGATCATGGGACCGGAAAACAATTGAATGATCATTCTTTGTTAATATTACACGCATCATCCAACCCGGAAGCCTTTTGAAAGGTCGCTGCGCGAATCATGCGGCTTATGCAGCAGTTCATCGGCGCGGACGCATTCATACCCTTGGATATGGACCGTGTCAATCACTTCCTCAAGGCTTGCGATCATTCTGCTTGGGGCATCAGGCTCCGCCCCCCAAGTATCTCCGCTGTCATGCAGCAAAATAATCGAGCCAGGCTCAAGCTGATCCAAGATCCGTTCTTTGAGCGGTTTGTTCTTGCTCCCCTTGCCCCAATCCCACCCCATGATCGACCACAGCACGATCCGGTATTTTCGCAAAGCAAATAAATCGCCTAAATTCAAAATCCCCCATGGAGGACGGTAAAATGCCGGGCGCTCGCCCGTGATTCGTTCGATGATATCGGCAGACCGGTGGACATGCTTATTCCGGATATGGCGCGGACTCATTAGCCAATTGGGAAGATGGGAATAGTTGTGAATCCCGATTTGATGCCCTTCCATGTGGATGCGTTTCATAAGCTCCGGGTATCGCTCCGCTTTGCTGCCCAGTACAAAAAAGGTCACCTTGATCCTTTTTTTCTTGAGAAGATCCAGCAGTTTAGGAGTATGCAGCGGGTCTGGGCCATCATCAAAGGTAAAAGCGATCTGCCGGCCACGCCGACCGCGCAGGGTTACTCCAAATCCCCAGATCCGTGTGATAACATATGGAATGATCATATAGATAAAGACAAACATCAGCAGCAGATTCAGCATCACCATACTCATGCCGTTTCCTTAGAATAACGCAAAAGCAATGATTTTCTGGTCAGCATCAGCATTTTGGGCACAAGCTTGGGAGCATTTTTCTTTGTGCGTTCCCGGCCCACCGGATGCAGCACCTTGAGTAAAAGCCGCAAATAATAAGTAGAGAACAGTCGAAACCCCTTGGATTCCAGCGGATGCAGCTCAAAACCGAGCCCGTGAATAATACCGCGGTGCAACAGCGTTATTCCAGTCAAAGCTTTGACCTGCGCAAGCTCCGGTTCCGTCTCCATCGCCTCGCTAATTTGCGTGATCGATCTCCGCAGCATTCTTGCGGTCAAAAGTGCGGCCCGGTCAGCCCCCAGCTCTTTGGAAAGCTCCAATACCTGCCGGTTGTCCAAATGGAGTTCACCGACCCAATCTCCCGAATAAATCCACTCTCCGTCCTGGCACTTCAGGTTTTTTCCATGATGCCGGCGGATGACCAGCTTGCAAATCCCGTATCTTTTTAGTCCGGCGCTGCGCAGTTTCGTGATTTGATCAAAAACCGCTTCCCAAGCCATCCATACCGACTGAGCGCTTGCCTTCGTAATGGTAGCTAACATGTTCATTATCGGTCACATCTTTCCTTTTCATTTTTGAATCGGTCTTCTGCAGTTAGACCTCGCCTTTATTCCCTGCAGGAAGGCATTTGTTTAGTTAGATCGCGGAAAACCAGAAACCCATGCCATTATTTTAAAAAATGATTCTATCTTTTCCCTTTCTTGTTTCTTAATGTTTTCTTAAGTCTTAATACTGGGGATATGTACTGAAGTCTGGCGGAAAATACGCGCACCAACAAAGGCATCATGCCCAGCCTGATCGCTTTTTTATCCGAGATGGATATGCACTGCAAAATTGCCGGAGCTAAGCCAGGCCGAATTCCCCTGAGATGAACACCAAATTGATGTAGGTATCTCCGTAAAAAAGCACCCTTCTTTCAGGCGAAGCTGCCGTTAAGAAGAGTGCTTTTTTAGTTAAGCTACGTCCGTCTTATCTACGTTACGGAACGAGAGATAAGCAATCAGGAGACCGATAACTCCCAAGATCAACGGTATCGTAATATTTGTGCTAAGCGAAAGGCCCTGGGTGTTGTTGCTGACTAAGACCACGATAATGATCGAGGATACGATCGTTGTCGGTACGGATTTTTTTCGCATCCCGAAGAATAAAGGAATGAGGCTGAGGCACGCTGCTGACAATGTTTGGATCAACAATTGGATCCCCGTATGCAGTAGTACGCCGGCCTCCGGTTTTCCCGGAATAAACTGAAAATGGCTGTTCAGAGCCAGAATGGATATACAGATTATAAAAGTCGAGATGAGCATCGCTCCAAACGTAAGAGCCAGAGCCAGCAGCATTTTCGCCATGATCAGTTTTTTACGCTCGACCGGGTACGTAAACAATAAGCTGATCGTTTTATTTTTGTATTCCTCAATAATAAATCTGCTTAGCAAGACTGAAGCAAACACGATAAATATCGCACGGCAAAGTAGCCCCGCTATCGATAACGCATCGACGAAACTCGCGAATGCAGGACCTCCGCCCCTCTCCGTGTAGGCTATATCGGCGAGACTCCCGAATGCAGGATCTCCGCCCCCCTCCGTGTAGGCTATAAGACACATGAAACCGGCGCATAGGATCGTTGCAATAACCGCCCCTCTGTAAAACCAGGCTAACTTCTGCTTTTTCATCTCCATACGGATCAGCTTAAGCATACTGCTCACCTCCGCTAATCTGATGCATAAAATACTCCTCAAGCGAAGTATGCTTATGGTTTATCGATTCAATCGCCACATCATTCAGTACCAGCGCCTTGGTCAATTCCTGCTGCGTAAATTTGGACTCGTAAATGCGTATGGCTGAATCACCGACGATTTTGAAATTGCTGACTTTCAACTGATCTTCCAGTACAAATAAAGCTTGTTTGCATTGTGGGGTCACAATTTCGATATAATCTGTGTTTTCGCTGCGCATCTCATCCATAGACACTTCACGGATAAATTTACCGCCCTGAAGAATGCCGATCGTATCTGCAACTTGTTCGATCTCACCCAGCAAATGGCTGGAGACCAGCAGCGTCATCCGGTACTCCTTGCTCAACATGCTCAGCAAACTTCTAAAATCCTTAATCCCGACCGGATCAAGTCCATTGATTGGTTCATCCAGAATGAGCAGCTCGGGTTTGGTTATAATGGCGCGGGCCATGCCCAGGCGCTGCTTCATGCCAAGCGAAAATTCGGATACCGATTTGCCTTGGATGGAAGTTAGATTAACCATCTCAAGTGCCTCGTTAATTGCATGTTTGTTATAATAACCCATATATTCCGCATGCATCTCCAGATTTTCAATCGCCGTCATTTTATCGTAAAAAATCGGATACTCGATGATGCTGCCAATGCGTTTAAACATTTCAACCGATGAAGGCGTAAGCTTCTCTCCGAATATTTCAATTTCACCGCTGGTTGGTTTGACCAGATTCAGCATCATTTTCATTAGCGTTGTTTTACCGGCTCCGTTTGGACCGAGCAGTCCGTAAATCTGCCCCTGCTTGATATTCATACTGACGTCAGAGACAACATCTTTGCCTTTATAGGTTTTGCTGACATGGCGGGTACTGATGACATAACTCATTATATTTGCCCCTCTCACTTATCTCTTGATCATAGTATAACCGCCAACATTTTCATATTTCTTGCGCAATTCTTACGAATCTCTTAAGTGAAGAAAGCGCCTCGATTATAAACAATCATATCACATGGAATAAAAAAGACCGGTTCACTCACAACCCGTCAGATTAATGTGCCGACACGTTCGTTTAAGAGATTTCTCATGGTCTCCCAATACGGTGGGATCGTTCCCAAGAACGAGAATCAAACAGAAAACCCTCTGACGCCAGCCATTGTAGCGTGACATCAGAGGGTTATTTCAGCTTCGTAAGAATCGATCCCGTCTCCTACGCTACTTTCGCTTTTTGTCTAGCACTAATATGATGTTAAGAAGCCGCGCTACGATAGCTTCTTTAACGAAATCGTGAAAACGGTCCGTTCATACGGCTTGCTTGCGACGCGAATTTCCCCACCCATCAGCTCGATCAGTCTTTTCGTAATCGTCAGACCCAAACCGCTGCCCTGGAATCTTTTATTCCTTGAATCCTCCAGCGTATACATCCGCTCGAAAATAAGCTCCTGATCCCGTTCATGAATACCTTTGCCTTTGTCCCAAATGTCGATAAGCACCCGGCCCTGCTCATCCCGCAGCTTCATGCCGATCACCTTGCCCTGTGAACCATAACGGATCGCATTGCTCAGCACATTGTTTAATGCGCGGTTTAGCCCTTCTTCATTGCCCCATGCATAAAGCGGTGTTTCCGGAATATCGATGTCTGCCCGCAACCCTTCGGATTCGATCAGATCATAAAACATCAGCATGCTGTTTCTGGAAATTTCATTGATATGTATGCGGGTCAGGGGCATCTCCTTATCCCCCGATTCCAGCTTGGCCAGGTCAAAAAAACGGTTGATCAACTCTACGATCTCTACAGTCTTCGTATGCACCTTATCCAGTAGCCGCTCCCTTTCCTCCATTGGCAAGTCGGCCTTCTGGTTCAACGTTTCGATATAACCGAGCACCACGGTAAGCGGCGTCTTCAAATCATGCGATATGTTTGCCAACATCCGGCGCATCGCGATTTCTGTACGCATAAATCCTGTCTCGGACTGCCTGGTTTGCAAAAGCAAGTGATTGATGGCAATCAACAGTCTACGATATCCTGGATCCTCCGTAAAAAGCAGCAGCTGCTCCTGCGAGGACGAATCGCCAATCGTATTCAGTTTATCGATGATGTAGCCGAGCTGCTTAGCTCTTTTTTTCCGACCCATCCACTGCATCACATTCAGCAACGCCAACATGATCACAACAATCAGCAGAACGGCAACCACTAAAATTCCCCCAAACGGTAGCCGATGCCCCACAGCGTTTTGATGTACTGCGGATCGGAGGGCTGATCTTCAATTTTATCGCGCAAACGGCTCATATGCACATTAATGACATTTTCATCGCCGAAATAGTCCTCATTCCAGACGGATGTGAAAATGTGCTGCTTGGTGAATACCTTTTTCGGATTCGTCATAAACAGCTTTAAGATTTGCAGCTCTTTGGCCGTCAGCTTGATCTCCTGGCCGTTTTTGGTCACGGTCAAATGATCCAGATCCATCTCTAGTTCATGGACCCGGATGATTTTATTTTGCTCCGTTGGGGGTGCTATTACATAAGCCGTCACGCGGCGGATAGCGGCCTTCACTCTCGCCGTCAGCTCAATCATCGAAAAAGGTTTCGTAATATAGTCATCCGCGCCAAAACCAAGGCCGAGCGCCTTGTCCACTTCCCCATCCTTTGCGGATACGATCAGTACCGGCACATGGCTTTTCTCCCTGATTTTTTTAAGAAAATCCATACCGCTGATCTTGGGCAGCATCATATCCAACAGTACGAGGTCATAATCTCGTTCGGCAAACCGCTCGAGCGCCTCCTCTCCGTCTTTGGCAAGCACCACCTGAAAACCTTCCATCGTCAAATAGCTCTCTACCATTTCGCCAATCGAGCTGTCATCCTCTACAAGAAGTATGTTCGAAGCCACGTCATTCACGCCTTTCTTTTTACGTCCATAACTCTAATATACTGGATACAACGGCCCCAAGGTATATTCAGATTCATCTTCAAATAACCGCTCAAACTAAAATAACCCCACAAACTGATCTGTTGCAGCCTTGCGTACCGCCGAGTGTCGCATGAAGCACGTGTACAAAAATACAAATCGAAGGCTGCATGACCCGCATCTTTTAAATCTGAGGGATGCACAATGGACGCTATTTTAGAACGTTGTTGCGGTCTGGACGTTCATCAAGCTACGGTTGTTGCTTGTGTTTTAACCGGCCCCTTTGAATCAAAAGTCGAATCAAGCAGTTAAAACGTTTGGAACGACTACAAACGAACTGTGTCAGCTGCGGGATTGGCTTCAGTCTCACCAGGTTTCCCATGTTGCCATGGAAAGCACCGGGGTACTTTGGATTCCCGTGTGGAACATTCTGAAGGGGAGTTTCCAGCTTGTTCGCCCTTAATGACCGGACTGGTGCGTCTTCGGTTGCTCCTGCGCATGCGCGCTGCCGGATAAATTGAGCAGCACGACCCCTGCGATGATCAGCAGAATCGAGAATACCTTGAGCCCGTTAATCTGCTCCGCAAAGAACATGTATCCGATCAGCGTAATGATCATGATCCCGAGTCCCGACCAGATCGCGTAAGCCACGGATATTTCAATCTGTTTCAGGCTCAATGTCAGGAAGCTCAAGCTGCAAATATAGAACACGACCAGCAGCACGCTTGGCAGCGGTTTGCTGAATCCTTCCGACAGCTTCATGTTCAGCGTGCCCGCCACCTCGAACAGAATAGCCAAACTTAGATATATCCAATGCATAATCTCAAGACTCCTTCCGTTTCTCAGCGGCTATGCCGAACAATAAAATATCCATGACGGACTGCAGCAACTCCCCCAGCGGCAGTTGATGCTTCACCGTCGCCCTCGAATCGTAAATCTGATGGAGCGACCCGAGGTACAGGTCGATGAACAGCGGCATATGAATCCGCTTGATGCTGCCTTCTACCATGCCCTGCTCCATCAGCTCCGTGACAATGCCCCATTCTTCTCGGAAAAAGGTGTCCAGCTTCTCCCACTGCGGATAATGCGACCGCTTCAGATCCGGCAGCATCCCCAAATCCATCTTCTCCATCTCCTGAGGCAGGCAGATCAGGATCTGATGGATTTTCTCCAGAACGGTAAGCGTCTGGTCCGCCGCAATTTCGCGTTCGCGCTGCTGGATGTGACGAATCATCCCGTCAATGATATGCTCAACGATTTCTTCCTTGGATGAAAAATGCTCATATATCGTCCGTTTGCTAATCGCAAGGCCACGGGCCAGATCACTGACCGTAAACGTGAACCCCTGCCGCTGAATCAAGCGGATCGTTTCATTCAATATTCGCTCGCGCAAGTGACCAAACCCTCCTTCTGGTACCAAAAATACTATATCGGTACCATTAGTATTATAACGCCTCAATCAGCATAAAATCCAGAGTTATCAACAAAAAAAGAGCCTGCTTACAAGCCGTAAGCAGGCTCTTGCCCGGAGAACAACGGTTTAATCAAACCGCACGTCGCCAATGCCGAACCAAGGAAAATATCCGGCCGCCATATAGGCGCAGCAGGCGGCTGCTGCCAGTAAACCGACGACCAGAAGATCGTAGCGGGAATATCGTGACGGGTAATAATACGTTCGGGCCTTCGCCCGTTCCCCGTCAAATTGCTTCGCCTCCATCGCCGCAGCTACCCGGTGTGCCCGGCGGATGCTTTGCGCCAGGAGCGGCACCACATACATGCCTGCACGGTTCACCATGCCGCGAACTCCCCGAATCGGGCGGACTCCCCGTACCTTCAAGGCCTGGCGGCGGATCACATATTCCTCCCAGACCATCGGCAGCAGCCGGATCGAAGCCATGAAGCTGTATGCATACTTCGGCGCCAGCCTCAGCTTCTGCATCAGGCTGTAGAACAGATCCACCGAGGACGTTGTCGTCACGAGCAGCAGCCCCTCCGATGCAAAGGCAATCCCCTTAAAGCCCAGATGCAGCCCCCGATAGAAGCTTTCTTCCGATACCCGGAACAACCCCCATTCCCACCAGATCGTCTCCCCCTTACCGAACAGCATCATGGAAGAGGCGGACGATATGAAGGCAAGCAGGAACGGAATGAAAAACAGCAGCATCTTCCACGGCTTCACCCCGCTGAGCACCACGAGGCAAATCATAAAGATAAAGGCCTGATACATGACAAAATCAAGATCATGGGTCAGCACCGTCATAAAAAACAGCGCACAGATCAGTCCCAGCTTCACCACCGGATTCGCCCGGTGCAGCCAAGTGATCCGCACAGGATTCCATATATTCATGCGTTCACCCCCGTATGGAGATGACCGGATGCTGCCAGCGTATCCCGCGAAGCATCAGCGTGATTCGCTTCGCCCGTCTCCCGTCCGAATTCCGTCCCGCTACACCAGCGCGGGGAAGGCAAACTTGACGTCAACCGCCCTTCCCGAATCTCCCAAATGTGCGTGGCCGCCCGCTCCGCGATCTCCATTTCATGGGTCACCATGAGAATGGCGGTTCCGGCGCGGCGCAGCCGTTCGCACATCTCCAGAATTGCGAACGTGTTCCGCGCATCCTGTCCGAAGGTCGGTTCATCCAAAAGCAGGACGGCCGGCTGTCTTGCCATGGCCGTAGCAACGCTCAGCCGGCGCTTCTGGCCTGTCGACAGCTGGTACGGGTGCCTGTTATCCATGCCGTCCAGCCCAAAGCGTTCCAGGCATCGGTCGGCCCGTGCCTTCGCTTCATCCGGCGGCATATGGTCCACCAGCAGCGAGTACATCACCTCATCGCCGATACGTTCCGTCAGAAACTGAAGCTCCGGATTCTGAAACACGAATCCGATTTGGCGCAGCTGCCGCTCTCTCTTTTTCTTCACCTTCCTGCTCTTGCCCTGGATGACCTCCTCCCCGCAGAGCACATAGGTCCCTTCGGCGCGCAGGAGCCCCATCAAACTGAGCAGCAGCGAGCTTTTGCCTGCGCCGTTCGGACCGATCACCGCAATGAACTCTCCGGGGTATACCTCAGCCGAAGGAAGGGAGATGACCGGTTTATCCCATCGCAGTCCCCGGAAATCATCTAACCGAATGACAGGCTCCCCAAGGTGGTCGTACGATGAGTCTGCCTCATGCATGAGACTTCCCAGCTCATCGCCTGGCGCGTCGACCGGAGCAAACAGCTCCCGTCCTGCCCGAGACTCCGCATAATCCTCCCATACGCCGGGATACCAGATGCCATACGCCTGAAGCTCGCTCGCATATTCGGCGAATATCGCTGCCGGCGGGCCATCGCCCAGAATGGCGCCATCCGGGGTGAACAGCACCACGCGGTCCACGTATTGGGCCATTTCTTCAATCCGGTGCTCCACGATAATCAGCGTACGCCTTTCCGATACGGCCTTCACCGCAGACCAGATTTGCTCCCTGCCTTCCGGGTCGAGCAGCGCGGACGGCTCATCAAGGAACAGCACCTCCGGCTCCAGCAGAAGGGCCGAAGCCAGCGCAAGCCTCTGCTTCATCCCCTGCGACAGATGACTGATCGGCATATGCAGCTCCTGAAGGTCAAGCCCTACCTCATGCAGGACGGCTTGCATTCGCTCCTTCATCTCGTCGCGGGGAACGCTGAGGTTCTCCAGCACGAAGGCCAGCTCTTCATCCACGTACGGCATGCAGAACTGGGTATCCGGATCTTGGAATACATATCCCCAAGAGCGAGGCACCAGCTGGACTTCGCATTTCATCGGCACCTCCGTGGCGCGGGGAATCATCCCGCTAAGCACCTGAAGCAGCGTGGATTTGCCGCAGCCGCTCGGACCGAGCAGCAGCACCTTCTCCCCCCGGGCAGCCGAGAAGGACAAGTCCTTAAACATCAAACGCTCCTCGCCCGGATACTTCAGGCGCAATCCCTCCACATGCACGGCCTGCTCTGGAACCGCCTCGGCGGTTGAAGCCGAAACCCAGCGGGCGGCGGTTTTAGACATGGCGCGGATCATCCAGTGCTTCATAATCCTTCTTGGACGCGGGGCGCAGCAGCGATGTAACGCCCGTACGGTCGAGCGCTTTGGCCAGCAGCAGCATGAGCAAGCCGGCAATGACGGCGCCGCTGAGAATCCGCATGCCATACTTGGCCAGGAACATCCAGGTCTGCAGATCATCGGTATAGCTGTAATAGAAGTCCATCACCATCGAGCCGACCGCCGCGCCGGCCCCGGCAATCGCCACCGTCCACGCCGAGGTGCTCCGGTAACGGAACGCCGCGAATACCAATTCCGCGCCCAGCCCTTGAATGAGGCCGTACAGCAGCAGCGTCAGTCCCCAGCCGCTGCCGAACAGAACTTCCACGTGGGCCGCCGCCACCTCCGCGATGATAGCCACTCCCGGCTTGCGGATCAGCAGGTAAGCGAGCGTGGCCGCTGCGAACCACATGCCGTATAACAGTTCATCCGCTTCGAAGAACAGCGGTTTCAGCAGATTGTAAACCGATCCCCAGAAGTGATAAATGACGCCGAGCACAAGCGATAACAGCACCGTCACCAAAATATCGCTTAAACGCAGCCCTTTTCTAGGCTGTACCCCCAATTTCTCTTGCACTGACGTTCCCATAACAACACATTCCCCTCTCCACCGCTATTTTTGTATAAACACAACAAAAAACCGTCTGGAAAAACGCGCAGACGGAAAAATAGGCCCTATATAGGCAGGGTCGGATATTCTCTACGCTGGCATTACCCAGTTCAGATTAACGGTCAACAGCGGATAGCAGCTGCAATCTCAGCCTGATTCACTCAAGCACCCGTATTCCCTATTCGGTTTCATGTTAATCTTAAAATACACATTCGTTCCCCAATTAGCAAGAACCTTTTTTCAAAAATGGCTATTTATTGATTTCCGGCTCATTCTATGTCAATATCAGAGTGATTGGCTTTTCCACCAACGTTTTATTGCCGACACCTATGCACAAAGGAGAATGACATGGCTAAACAATTGCTGCGTCTGATGACCGAGCTGTCCTCCCGCAAGTGGCTGTCCCGCATTATGGGGCATTGTTCCCACAGCCGGCTGAGCCGTCATCTAATACCTGCATTTATACGAATCTACCAAATCCCGGCGCATGAAGCGGAGAAGGAGATCCACGAATACCGTTCGCTGAACGAATTCTTTTCCCGCCGGTTAAAAATAGGCCTGCGCGCCATAGACGACACCGCCGATGCCATGGTAAGCCCCGTCGATGCCACGATTTCGGCGATGTGCACCGTCAACGCCGGCACCATTCTCAGCGTCAAGGGACAGGATTATACCCTGAGCGAGCTGCTCGCCAAGTCACCGAGAATGGAGAATTACATCAACGGTTATGCATTCGTATTGTATTTAAGCCCGACCGACTATCATCGCATACATTCCCCGGTAACCGGCATTCAAGCGGAAAGCGAGCATTTGAAGGGCCGGGTATACCCCGTGAACGATTTTGCGATGACCCATATCCGGAACGTGCTCAGCCGCAACGAGCGTCTCATTACCTATATTGCCCATGAATTCGGCGAAGTTGCGGTCGTGAAGGTCGGAGCCATGAACGTAAGCAGCATCCGTTATGCCGACGAGAGCGTGAAGAAATACGACATCGGCGACGAACTTGCGTACTTTGAATTCGGCTCTACCGTCGTGCTTTTGACGGAGAACGGCACGTTTACTCCGCGCGGCGACTTGGAGCCGGGCTCCAAGGTGAAGATGGGGGAACTGCTTGGTTTGCTGCACCCTTCCACAGCCCGAAAAGGGTAATTCCTTTCTCCTTCCAAGCACCGCGCTACAAACTCCATGAAACATTCGACGGATGAATGATTAATGCCGGCCCAGCATGCGGTAGCTGCATGAATGTTTACCGCCTGCTCAGCAGCCGGTAAATGATCCGCTGAAACAGCCGATCCGGCAGCACGCCCTTGATCCGCGCGGTCATCCGCGTGCCTCGGGGCAGCGTATAGCGGAACCTGGGCTTGGACATAGACGCGATTCTTGCCACAAGCCTGGCTACCTCCTGTGGATCCCCGCTTCCCTTGGCCGTCCGCTCGGAATAGTCCAGCACGCCCTTCAGCAGAGCGTTGTAGGGTGATCCTTCCTTAACCTTTAACTCCCCAAAGCTCTTATTCCAGATCGGCGTGCCGTAGGCACCGGGCTGGACCAGCACGACATCGATGCCAAAGGGCATCAGTTCCATGGACAGGCTCTCGCCGAACCCCTCCAGCGCAAATTTGGACGCCGCATAGGGACCATAACCCGGAAAGCCGACCCTGCCGCTAATGCTGCTCATGAGAATGATTTTGGACCGTCCGGACTTGCGCAGCAGCGGGAGCATATGCTGCGTCACCGATACGGTCCCGAAGAAATTCGTCTCCATCTGCTTTCGCCAGCCGCCCAGCGGCACTTCCTCCACCATGCCGCCCACCGCCTCGCCGGCGTTGTTCACCAGCACGTCCAAGCGGCCGAACTTCTGCTCCAGCGCCAAAGCAGCAGCCTTGACCTGCTCCTCGGCACATATATCCAGTCGGAAGATGTGAATGCGCCCGGTAACATCGGCTTGTTCAGCCTGAGCCAACAGCTCTGCCGCCGCCTCAGGTCTGCGAAGACCCGCGGCCACGTCATAACCTGCTTTTGCCAGCTCCAGACTGATCAGCAGTCCGAACCCGCTCGACGCGCCCGTGACCAGCGCAGCCTTCCCTGCTCTCCCCTTTACCACCGGATCACCGCCGGCTCCGCCGATGCCGTTATTTCTCTCACAGCCAACATCCTTCCTTTATCCAAAATGCCTAATCCTTTACTTTTTCGAGCTCTGCTCTTAAGCGCTTTATGTATATTCCCAATATATCAAATTTTTGCAATGCAGTCCGAGTCCGTCCTCACTTTTAAAATAAATCCCAATAAAAAAGGGAGCTTGTCAGCTCCCTTTTGCGTGTTTCCAGCGAAATGCGTATATAATAACGGGATTCAACGTCACCCGTATGTAGGCCAAGGTCCTTTAAAACCAAACGTCCTGATGATCCTGATTCGTTGTCTTCATGCGGCGCAAGCGATTTCTGAATATACCGCAGCCGCCACGACTGAAGAAACGTCCACGCACCCGTCTTCTTGGGCTCATTCCCCTCTCCCCCCTTCATAAAATGAAACTGTACGTCGTTTTTACCCTAAATCGCTTGCTATGAAACCCATGGGCCCCTTCCACCAAGCAGGTAAGTTATGGAAGGGCGGGGAATCACCGAATTTCGGATGGGCTCTTGCCCGTATACTGCTTGAACTGTCGGCTGAAAAAGAAAATATCCCGATAACCCAGCGCGTCGGCCACTTCAGTTACGTTCATCCCTTGATGCAGCAGCAGATGCTGCGCCCGCTCGATCCGCATCTGAATGATATAGGATTGCACCGGCGTGCCGATCAGCTCCTTGAACTTGATCGAGAAGTAGCGGGGAGACAACCCCGCTCTGGCCGCCAAATCCTCGACCCGATGGGGAACCCCCGGGTGCTGGCGGACGTAATTCGCGATTTCATGGATCGCCTCGGACAGCTGATTGCTTGCTTTTTTGACCACCGGCGCATCCAGATCCGAGCGCAGCAGATGAATCATCAGCTGCTTCAGAATGAGCTGGCCCTCTTCCAGTGAACCATAGGGCTTGTCCAGATACAAACGCACATAGCGTGCAAGCAAATATTCGAAATCCATCGTTTCCGTCAGCTTGCGATACGATGCCGGAATCTCTTCGACCGGGTCGGTCACGTCAAAATGGATATATGTCAATACGAGCGGCTTCTGCGGATTATGCGTCGCGCTCGTATGATCTCCGGGTCGGAACAGGAAGCAGCTTCCCTTTCCCACGGTAAAGGGCTCGTCATTAAGCTCGACCGTGCCTTCGCCGCTCCATACATAGAACAAATCGTAGTTCTGCATGGGCCTTTCGCGTTTTTGCCATTTCCAGCCCGGCTCGCAAACGATTTTGGCAAGCGCAGGCATGATTATAAACGAAGACGGCGATGCATTCAGCATCTCGTCATAACCCCCTCATCTCATTCAAAAATTGACCTCTTTCCCATCATACCCGTTTTTTATGTTTTTTGCATGTCCCGCCATGCCTGCGCCATCCGGGCAACCCCTTCTTCGATGCTGGATATGCCGAGATGCGAGAAGCCGAAGCAGGCGGCAGGCGGCCCGGGCGTACGATGATAGGCAGCTGCATCCCGAAACATGACGCCGCGCTTGCGGGCAGCCTTCTGGAACAGGGCATACTCTTCCGCGGAGCGCAGCCAGTTCGCGTAGACGTGCAGGCCGGCATCGCCGGGGTGAAGGCGAAACAAACCCGAGGCATGGGTTTCCATCCCATGGCGAAGCGCCTCATACCGCGCGCCGTACAGCCGAGTCATTCTTCTGAGATGCCGCCCGTAACCTCCCCTTACAATAAAGCGGGCCAAGGCGCGCTGCTCCAATACGGCTGGCGAGATCGGCTCGTACAGAGCCTTGGCCTGAACGACCGCCTCAACCAGGCTCGGGGGAAGCACGGCATAACCGATGCGGAGGCCGGTGAACATCGTTTTGGAGAATGAACCGACAAAGATGACGCGTCCCTCGTCGTCCAGCATTTTCAGAGGCTCGATCGGCTTGCCGCCCCAGCGGAATTCGCTGTCGTAATCATCCTCGATAATAAAGGCCTGGCGGCTTCGCGCCCAATTCAGCAGCGCCCTTCTTCGCTCCAGCGGCAGCACCGCGCCCGTCGGGTATTGACGGCTGGGGCTTACGACCAGCAGGCCTGCGTCCCATTCGCACGGAATCAATCCGGCGTCGTCGACAGGGGACGGCAGCGGAATCCCGCCGCTCAAGCTTATGCCCCGGTGGATTCCCTGATAACCCGGATCCTCCATCACCACGTGATCGCAGGGATCAACCAGCAGCTGAAACATCAGGACAAGTCCCTGCATGGAACCGCTGAAAACCACGATATGCTCGGGATCCGCCTGTATGCCCCGCGTGAACCGAAGGTGTCCGGCTATCGCCCGGCGCAGTTCGATATCCCCTTCCGGCGGCGCTCCGTTCTGCAGCTCGGCTCCCCCGCTTCCGCCTGCATAGGATAACGCGCTCCGCCACTCCGAATAAGGGAAATCCTCCATGGGCATCCTCGCATTCGCGAAAGAGATCGTACCCGGGGGAGGCTCCTTCAGCAGCAGCTGTGCCGAGACATATTCCCCGCTTTGGCTCATCAGTCGCTGCCCCCAAGCGGAGAGCGCCGGTGCCCGCTCGGCCAATGGCGGCTGGTCTGCCGTGGCAGCGATCCCCTCGGCCACGTAAGTTCCGCTGCCCTGCCGGGATACGACGTAGCCCTCGGCCATCAGCATGTCATAACACTGCGCGGCCGATCCCCTGGACACCCCGTAGAGCTTGGCCAGCTCGCGGGTTGCGGGAAGCCTCGTGCCTTCCGGCAGCTTGCCGCTATGGATCGCAGCGCGAATCGCGTGGTACAGAGCCAAATATTTAAATCGATATTGTTCCACATAGGTCTCGAATGGCAATCCAAGCTCCATGGCGATGTCTCCTCTATTTTGGGATTACGATCAAATTGGACTATACAAATTACTCTAAATTGGCGCTTTTTCCTTGTCAATGAACATCGTATGCTGTTATTCAAAATGATAGGGGGAGCATGTAACCATGAGAAGAGACGAATTTGCGATGGAGGATCCCCAAGAGATCGAGAACTTCCTTCGCGGGATGAGCTTTGGTTTCCTTGGAACGGCCGATGAGGAAGGAATCCCACGTGTAACGCCTTTGAATTTTGCCTATGTCAACGGAGCGTTCTATTTTCACGGCAGCCGGATGGGTGAGAAAATGGACCATCTCCGCCGGACGCCCGCCGTATGCTTCACCATAGCGGATGAGTATGCCCTCATCCCTTCCTATTTCTCCGACCCCGAGATGGCATGCCCGGCCACGGCCTATTTCAAAAGCGTTACCGCTATCGGCGAGGCCGTGATTGTAGACGATCTGGAGGAAAAAGCGCTTGCGATGGAGGCGCTGATGCAAAAGCTGCAGCCTGAAGGCGGATACCGCGCCATCGACGCGAACGACCGGGCTTACACCTCCAGACTGAAAGGGGTAGCCGTCATCCGGCTGACTCCGCAGCGGATGAGCGCCAAGTTCAAGTTCGGCCAGAACCTGAAGCCGGATCGGCTCCAAGCCGTCGTCGAAGGCCTGGAATGCCGCGGCAAGAATCGGGACGAGGAGACGGCAGGACTGATTTGCAAGTATCACCCTGGACCGCGTTAAAGCATTACATTTATCCGTGACGGTTCCTGGGGTAGGTGGTATAATGTTAGGCAATGAAAACGTAAAGGCAACTTGTCACCTGCTCTTACCTTAACCAAAAGTATTCGGAAGGAAGGAATCAGTTCATGAACCCATTGGTTGGTCAATTGAATGGAAAAATGCAAGCTGGCAATCCGCATGTGTACGACATGCTCTCCACACTCGGCAGGGAAATCTACTTCCCGAAGGAAGGCATCCTGAGCCAATCCGCGGAAGCGACGAGCCATGCGAAAAAATATAACGCTACGATCGGCATTGCAACCGAGGGCGGAATCCCGATGCATCTGGGCGTCATCCAAGACAAACTTTCGGCATACCAGCCGAAGGATCTGTACCCGTATGCTCCTCCGGCCGGCAAGCCGGAGCTTCGCTCCGTATGGCGGAACAAGATGATTCAGGAAAATCCTTCGCTTGAAGGCAAGAGCTTCAGCAATCCAATCGTCACGAATGCGCTGACGCATGGACTTAGCATCGTAGCCGATTTGTTCGTGGATGAAGGGGATGCCGTCATTTATCCCGACAAAAACTGGGAAAATTACGAGCTGACCTTCGGCATTCGCCGCCATGGCATTCATGTAACCTATCCTCTCTTCACGGACGATATGAAATTTAACGCCGACGGACTTCGTCAGGCTCTGCTGAGCCAGAAGGATAAAGGCAAAGCCGTCGTTCTGCTGAACTTCCCGAACAACCCGACGGGCTACACGCCCGGCGCGGAAGAAGGTGCGGCCATCGTGTCCGCGATCCAGGAAGCTGCCGAGGCCGGCATGAACGTTGTCGTCGTAACGGATGATGCGTATTTCGGCTTGTTCTTTGAAGATTCGCTGAAGGAATCGCTCTTCGGACGCCTGGCAGGCCTTCATCCTCGCGTGCTTCCCGTGAAAGTCGACGGTGCTACGAAGGAAGAATTCGTTTGGGGATTCCGGGTCGGCTTCATTACGTATGCGGCTGAAGATAAAGACGTGCTGGACGCTCTGGAGCAGAAAACGCTCGGCATTATCCGCGCAACGATATCCAGTGCCTCCCACCCTTCGCAGACCTTTGTTCTGGAAGCGCTGAAATCGCCTGAATTCCACGAGCAGAAGGAAGAGAAATTCGTCATCATGAAGGGCCGAGCCAACAAAGTGAAGTCCATCCTCGACAGCGGCAAATACGGCGATGTTTGGGAGTATTATCCGTTCAACTCCGGCTACTTCATGTGCCTTAAGCTGAACACGGTAAACGCCGAGGAGCTCCGCTCCCATCTCATTCATGAGTATGGCGTAGGAACCATCGCCCTCGGCGAGCATGATCTCCGGATCGCCTTCTCTTGTATTGACGAGGAGTATTTGGAGGATCTGTTCGACCTGGTATACAAAGGGATTCAGGATCTGCAGAAGGCTTGATGATCCATTGCATCCGAATATATAACCTTTTAGGTAAAATAAAGACCGGGGATTCTCCCCGGTCTTTATTTTTTCTTCTGCCACATCTAAACGCTCGCCCATACACATAGACCAATAGCTACATACAATACCGTGTACTATAAATCAACGAACTGAAAGGGGAATGAACATGGGTGCAGTTGAAGAAGTAAGACACGGTGGATACGGCGGATACGGCGGTGGATACGGAGTCGGAGCAATCCTGGTTCTCTTTATCCTGCTCGTTATCATCACTCGTTCTTTCTGGGTGTAATGACAACTAGATAACAGCCTATACTAGAAATCGCAGGTCGCCACACGACGCACTGCGATTTCTACAGCCAACCCTAACCCATACGATAACCAACGATAGAAGGCCGGGACACTAATGTCCCGGCCTCTTCCCGTTTTATTCGTCGTCATCGTCTTCGCGCCGGCTCTTTCGGGCAGCGGCGCTTCGGAACAGGAACACAATCGCGATGCCTGCAGCCATCGTCCCGAGGACCCGCCCTGGCGCGTTAAGGATGCCCGGAACGAGCGGAAGCCACAGCAGTACGGCCCAGAACAGCTGTACCTGGAAGATCAGCTTGCCTTCATTGTCGCGGCGAGTTCCTTCCGGAAGCGGATAGACGTGCAGCCAGAACGATTCCGGGTGCAGCTTGCGCAGCGCAGACAATTGGAGCCCGACAATCATCAGGCTGATCAGATATACAAGCGCCGATACCAGGCCATCCCGGGTGGCCCATACGATAAAGGCTCCGAGCAGTCCGACACGGAACAGAATGCCCAGAATATCGCTGCGTGTCAGGCTCTTGATAAGAAGAAAACGATAAGCGCTCTCCTTCTTCCACGCCAATCCTTTCCCCCATCCGGACAGCCATTTCCGCGCATGGACGCGCTGCTCCCGCTGAGGCACATTCACGAACCAGCTCAGCACCATCATAACCCGGCTTGCCTGCCGCTGCTCGACGGCGATTAATCGCTCCCAGGCGACCAAGTGTTTGACGGGAACGGATAACGCAGCAACATACGTGAGGCCGAGCAGCGCCATGAATAGAAGGGCACGGCCCGTTGGATGCCATAGCCAGGCAGCCAGGCTCAGTGCCGGAACGATCCAGCGGAGTGCCCGATAGGCTGCTGCCGCGTTCCGTGACACCATAAGCTGCTCCTTCCAGCTGCCATAGCTGGACAGCAGCTTGAACACGGTCAGGACAGCAAACGTAGCCAGCAGCGCCTTTGGCGAAACATCGCTGCGTATGTATAGAGGCCATAGAATGAGCAGGACCAATCCCAAGCCGATGATTTTATATATGACTCCGCTAAACCATGCTTTGCGGAAATATTCCTTCATTCGGGATTCCTGCGGAATGAGGAACACCGTATCCGCCGTGCGCAGATACGTGCGGATGCTGCTGTTGATCATGAGGGGCGCAAGGAAAATCAGCATGATCCAGCGTATCGGCAGATCTGGCGGAACTTGCTGCAGAAGTGCGGTATACCATGCCGCGAATGCAATCAGCAGGAACAGGAATACGACGGCTACGCCGCTCTGTATGACATAACCCAAATAGGGAAGGATTTCACCCCAGAACTGCCCGCGTCGTTTGACATACAGCTCACGCAGATTCATTCGCCCTTACCGTCCTGAATCAGCACATTGAACAGCTCTTCCAGGGACATGCCCGGTCTTCCCGCTTGATCCTGGATTTCCTTCAGCGTCCCCTGAGCAATGATGCTGCCGCGGTGCAGCACGATGAACCGGTCGCAATAATTCTCGATCGTCGAGAGAATATGGGAGCTTAGCAATACGGAAGCACCGGATGCTTTCAATTCCAGCATAAAGTCAAGCAGCGAACGGATCCCGAGCGGATCAAGCCCAAGGAAGGGCTCGTCGATGATGTACAGCGACGGTCTCGCGACGAACGCGCACATGATCATCACTTTTTGGCGCATGCCCTTGGACAAATGCGTGGACAGGCTGTCCATCTTCTCTTCCATTCGGAACATCTTCGATAGCTGCGCCGAGCGCGTCTCATAATCCTCGCGGGACACGCCGTAGGAACGAGCCGTAAATTCCAAATGCTCGCGCACCGTCATTTCCTCATACAGCAGCGGGGATTCGGGAACGAAAGCCAAGGCGCTGTGATACGCTTCCGAATGCTCCGAGCGGCTCTTCCCCTGGACCTGGATGGTCCCCTTTTGCGGATTCATCAGACCGAGGATATGCTTCATCGTCGTACTCTTGCCCGCGCCGTTCAGGCCGATCAAACCTACCATTTCCCCCGGTTCCACCTGAAAGGTTACATCATGCAGAACCGGTCGGTTTATGCTATATCCGCCGCTTAATCCTTGAACAGACAATACCGGCTGTTCGCTCATTATCGATCACCTCTTATTCTGAAAAGAGTCCAATCCACACGGATGATGACCTTACCGAATCCGCTTGAATCGGACCCATAAACAACTTAATGACTGCAAGCTCCAACGCTCGCGGAGGCTGCAGCGTTTAGCCCCGTGGAGGCTTATTCTTCAACCATTTCGGAGCGCCCTTGTTCTTGCGGTCACGCTCCCGTTCACTTTGACGCTCGCCCGATGCCTTGCCGTTTCCGGACTTGCCATTAACGCTGATGGAAGCGGGCTTTCGGGTAGGCTTGTCTTTTCGGGCAGCCCCCGCAGCTGACCCGCGGGGACCTTGGCCCCGATCGGTTGGCGCGGAACGCGGGGTTCTTACCTTGCCGCCATACAGGGCGCGTTCTTCGATCGATATGCCCAGCTCGCGATTGAACTTGCGCATGATGAACGTTTGACGGTCCGTGACAAGCGTAATCGCCATGCCGCTCCGCCCCATGCGTCCCGTACGGCCTGCGCGGTGCGTGTAATGCTCGGCATCAATAGGCGGATCGTAATTGATCACCATGCCGAGACCTTCGATATCGAGCCCCCGGGCGGCGACATCGCTAGCCACCAGAAGCTTGGTGCGCCCTTCTCTAAACGCGTTCAAAACCCGGCTTCGGGTCATCTTGTCGGCGTCCCCGTAAAGGGCAGCTGCGTTTAATCCAAGGTAATTCAGCTTCGCCTCCACCTCTGCCAAATCCTCGGTGGCATTGACGAACACGATCGCACGGTCGGGATTGTAATGCCGAACCACGCGGCGCAGCATGTCCAGCTTGTCGCGCTCTTCCGAGACGAAATAATAATGCTCCAGAGCGGACGGCGTCCGACGCTCCGGATCGATCCCGATTTCAACGGGCTGATCCATCTCCTTCTTCACGAGCTCGGCCGTCTCCGGACTCACCGTTGCGGATAAGAATACCAATTGACGGTCGCGCAAGGCACTGCGCAGAATGCGATCCACATCGCCGGCGCCGCCCAGATTAAACACCTGGTCCACTTCGTCCACCACGATCGTGGTCACTTGGTGCATTTTCAGCTTCCGGATTTCGATCAGTTCCCGCACGCGTCCCGGTGTTCCGACGATCAGCTGCGGATGCAGCCGCAGCTTCTCAATCTGACGCTTGGCCGCGGCACCGCCGATCAGGCCGAGCACGCCGATTCCGCGGGCTTCCCCGTAGCGCTCGCTCTCTCTCACAATCTGGACGGCGAGCTCCTGCGTCGGAGCGAGAATCAGTTTCTGGGCTCCCTTGATCTCCGGATCGATGCCCTGAAGAACGGGCAGCAAATAAGCAAGCGTCTTTCCCGTGCCCGTCTGGGAAGTCGCCAGCACGTCCTTGCCTTCGAGTATGGGAGGAATCGCCTCGGCCTGAACGGGAGAAGGCGTGACAATGCCGAACTCCGCCAATCGGGAGGACAAATCCTCCGCTATTCCTAATGTATGAAATGTAGTTCCAGTCATATGTTAGTCCATCCTTTTTTTAGATATCAGAAGTCTATGATTCCAAAGCGCGTCTGCCTGATATCGCTGTAGAAACTTCCGTTACGTGCAGTTTGTTTCCTTTATTGAAGGTACAGCAGGCGTCTTTTCGAACGAGTCTTGTTCACTCTTTCTCATTATATGCCAAAACAGGAGTTGCCACCAAATCAAACATGAGAAACGGACGTGCTCTGCGTTTCATGCAGGTTATTTCATCTATGCTTGATGGTCATGCCTAGGGCAGTAGAGCGAGAAACGACTTGGCCGCCGCAGATAGCGGAATGCCTCGAAGCGTTGCAATTCCAATGCTGCGCTCGGGAATCGGCGGATCGAGCGGCACCTCGATCAGCTGGCCTGTTTGCAATTCGTCGTTGGCATAGTCGCGAATGACAAAAGCCAGTCCGAAGCCGCTTCGGGCAAACTGTACCAGCAGCTCGATGCTGCCAAGCTCGAACTCCGGTTTTAGCTTTACGCCCTGGAGCTCGGCGAATTGATCCACGTACCTCCTCGTGCTTCCGCCGGTCTCCAGCATAAGCAGCGGGTAGTTCCCGATATCGTGAAGGGACAACGGGTGCGGTAATCCGGCCCGCTCCGCATACGACCTGCCGGCCACTAAACAATCATGGATCGGCGAGCTTGAGCGAAAGTCGATTTGTTTATCGGAAGCCGGTAAATGGACGATGCCAAAATCAATCTTCCCTTCCTTAAGAAGCGACAGCGTTTCCGGGGTGGTTCGGTTGGTGATGCGGATGCGAATATCCGGATAGGCGGCGTGGAAATACTCCAAATGCGGCAGCAGGTAATACTTGCACAGCGTATCGCTTGCCCCGATATTGATTTCGCCGCTGTGCAAATTATGCATGTCCGCGATCGCCTTCTCGCCGATTTCGATCAAACCGAAGGCTTGCTCGATATAGCGAAACAGCACATCGCCCTCGGACGTGAGTTTCACTCCCTTGGTGGTCCGAAAGAACAGCGGACCTCCGATCGTTTCCTCCAAATGCTTAACGGTATGGCTGACGGCTGGCTGGGTGATATGCAGATGATCCGCTGCCCTCGATAAACTGCCGAGCCGCGCAGTCCAATAAAAGACGCGATACCACTCCATATTGATTTCCATCATGATGACCTCGATTTTATCAAATGATAACAGGAACCTTGGATTGAAATTCGAGAGTTCATCTTCGAATTCCTCCGCTACCCGTATTCTTTCTAAAGAATCGTATAACATAAGCCAAACTAATGTCCACTATTACTAATATCAATTTTATTTATAATCAAGCAGCTCATATAATGAGCCCTGTACAAGAAAATGATCGTAGGAGGCGAACACGTTGACAGTCACAGCCATTGTAGGAGCCAATTGGGGAGATGAAGGCAAAGGTAAAATGACGGATGTTCTTGCGGCGCAATCGTCGTATGTCGTTCGATTTCAGGGAGGGAGTAACGCGGGGCACACCATTATCAACGATTACGGGAAATTTTCGCTGCATATGCTGCCATCGGGTGTATTCTATCCAAACGTAACGAATATCATCGGTCCGGGAACGGCTTTGGATATGGAGGTATTGATCGGGGAACTGCAGGAACTGGAAGCCAGAAACGTTCCCGCGCCCAAGCTGTTTATATCCGAGCGCGCTCAGGTCGTGCTTCCCATTCATCGGCTGCTGGATGAACTCGAGGAAGAACGGCTCGGCGCCCGGGGATTCGGTTCCACGAAACGCGGAATCGCGCCCTTCTATGCGGATAAATATGCCAAGCTGGGCATTCAGGTCGCTGATCTGTTACACCCCGAACGACTTCGTGAACGGCTCAAGCAGATGCTTGACATCAAGAATGTGCAGCTGCAGCATCTTTACGGAAGGGACCCGCTGAGCGTTGATGAGATGGTCAAGCAGCTATTGGAGCCTTTCCAGTTCCTATCCTCCTATATCCAGGATACGACCACGCTGCTGCAGCAAGCTTATATGAAAGGCGATCCGATCCTCGTGGAGGGCCAGTTAGGAGCACTGCGCGACCCGGATCACGGGATTTACCCGTTTTCCACCTCCTCCTCCACGCTGGCAGGCTATGCACCGGTCGGGGCAGGACTTCCGCCGTACGCTATCAGCCAAGTCATTGCCGTTGTTAAAGCATACTCAAGCTGCGTCGGCGCAGGCCCCTTCGTGACCGAACTGCATGGAGATGAAGCGGATGAACTCCGCCGCCTTGGCGGCGATGCAGGCGAATACGGAGTTACGACCGGCCGGCCAAGACGAATGGGATGGTTTGATACGGTAGCCACCCGTTACGGCTGCATGATTCAGGGAGCTACCGAAGCCGTTCTCACCAACCTTGACGTACTGGGGTATCTGGATGACATTCCGGTATGCGTCGGCTATGAATTAGAGGATGGAAGCATCATTGACCATTTTCCGGTAACGGCCGATCTGCAGTCCGCAAAGCCTGTCCTGCGAACGCTGAAGGGCTGGAAATGCGACCTGTCGCATATCCGTTCCTTCGACGAGCTCCCGGAAGCCGCGCAGCAATACGTGCAGTTTATTGAATCGTCCATTGGCGTACCCGTCAAGACGATCTCCGTCGGCCCGAGACGGGATCAGATTATGATGAGATAGCTGATTCACGGCTTGCTTTCACTTGGCCAACGAAGCCTTCCAGAATGCGCCGGACACCAAGGGGATCGCTCAGCATCGGCAGATGACCGGTGCTGAGGCTCTCCACCCAGTCCGCCGACAGATTGGCTGCCATGCGCTCTTGCAAGGATTCTCCGAACTCCTTGTCTTGGGTGAGCTTCACGTAAAGCTTAGGCACTTGGGGTACGGATGCTTGAACGCGATCCGTATAGACCCTACGGGATTCCGGGATGAACTCTGCTGCGATGCGGGAGGCCTGCTCCTCCGGCAAATCGCTGCACAGCCCCTTGCGGATCACGGATTCAGGCGGCTTCGTTCCGGCCATTTTTAATAATACCGGCATGATGATCCTCTGGGGAAACGGAAGCGCCGAAACAAACGAACCGCCGCGCTTAGGTATGGCGGCACCGATGGCAACGAATCCGGCTACCCGTTCGGCTAACCTGGCGGCCAGCTCCATGGCCAACACCCCGCCCAGGGAATGCGCCACAAGGACGAACTTGTCCGTATCCCATCTCCTCACCTGCTCCGCCATATGGCTTACATAATCCTCCAGCGTCAAATGATGCCCGGGCATCCCTGCAGCCTCTTCCCGCGACGGGTAATCAACCTTCAGACACGGATAGCCCAGTCCTTCCGCAACGATATCCCACACGCCTCCGTTCATTCCGGCCCCATGTATAAAAACAAACCCCAGTTCTTCCTTCATCATTTTTTGTTGTTTAGTCATGCATATTCCCCTTCCATAATGTACCTTTGTTCCAAGGATTCAATGGAACCCTTGCTGCTTGAGAACATCATATCCTCTAAATAAGACAAATGTTGTCTTATTTAGAGAATAAGATAAAATAAATAATGAAGAATGGGGGGGGCATTTATGCAGAAATCGCAGCGCCTGATTCAATTAATGATGATGATCAATGCAAAAAAGTCGTTTACCGTAAGAGAGCTGGCCGACGAATTCGGACTCTCCGTCCGAACGATATCAAGAGATCTGGATGAGCTGAGCGGGCTCGGCGTCCCCATTTACTCTGTGCAAGGACGAGGCGGCGGCTACAGATTGCTGCAGGAACGTATGCTGCCACCGATCAGTTTCACGGAAAGCGAAGCGATTGCCATCTTTTTTGCCTGCCAATCCCTGAGCTACTTCAGTACGCTGCCCTTTGGTGAAGGAGCCGCCACGGCACTCCATAAGTTCTATCATTACCTGCCGGCAGATATTAAGGAGCAGATCGACCGTCTTAAGGATCGCGTCATGATTCACAGCCCGTTCCGTCCGATGTCGGCCGATATTTTACAAACGTTAATGCAAGCCGTCATGGTCCGGCAAGCGGTCACGATCTCCTATCGTTCTTCCGCCGGAAGCAGCCAGCGGCATATCCAGCCGATCGGGCTGTATGCAAGCTCGGGGTACTGGTATTGTCCCGCCTACTGCTTTACGCAAGAGGACATCAGGCAATTCAGGGTTGACCGGATGACGGCGGCCAGCCCCAATGAATCCTTATCGATCCGTGAAGATATCGCGAGTCAAACGCTGCAGGACATTCCCGGGATCGGGGATGTCGAGATGAAGTTTTTTGAGGTAGAATTAACTTCCAAAGGGGTTTGGCTGCTCGAGACGGATACACGGCTCGGTTCCCATATCCATAGGAACACGGACGGCAGCGGGGTCGTTCGGCTTGAAATACCGGCAACCGACGTCAACTTTTATTCGGACTATGTATGGCGTCTCGGAGAGGAGGCTGTCATCACCTCCCCAGCCGAAGCAGTTCAATGGACCCGGGAGAAAATTGAATCCATGAGGCTAAGGTATACATAAGGACAACTCAATCCCAGTTGGGAGAAATGAAGGAGAGAATATGCATGACTTCACAAGTGGATCGCTTAATTGAGCGGATAACGGAAGAGCTTCGCGGGGTACCCGGCGTTACAGGAGTCGTTCTCGGGGGATCCAGGGCCAAAGGAACCGCCAGACCGGATTCCGATATCGATATCGGCATTTATTATGATGAAGCCCAAGGATTCAGGGTGGAGGACATCGCCAAAATCGCGAAGAAATTAGATGACGAGCATCGGGACGGGATTATCACTTCATTGGGCGAATGGGGAGCCTGGGTTAACGGAGGCGGCTGGTTAGTGATCGAGGGGTATCATGTGGATTTCTTATTCCGGGATGTGCACCGCGTGTCCGGCATCATCGACGACTGTTCGGGAGGTAAGGTGTCCGCCCATTACCAAACCGGACATCCGCATGCTTATCTGAATGTCATGTATATGGGGGAAATTGCGATCTGCCGTATATTGTGGGACTCGGATAACCGCATACAGACTCTGAAAGCCAAAACGGCTCCCTATCCGAAGCCACTGCAGGATGCGATGATCGGCTATTTCACTTTCGAGGCATCCTTCTCTTTGATGTTGGCGAGTAAAACGGCTTCCAGCGATGACGTCACGTATGTTACAGGTCACTGCTTCCGCTCCATTTCGTGCTTGAACCAGGTGCTCTTTGCCAAAAATGAAATGTACTGTATCAATGAGAAGCGTGCGGTGGCCATGATCGAGACCTTCTTCCGCAAGCCGGCGAATTACAAGGAACGCCTGGACCAAGTGATCACGCTGCTCTCATCGGATACAGAAAAAACAAAACAAGCCACTGCGCTGCTTCAGGACCTTATAACCGAAACGGAAGCTTTGTAGCGCGCACGGCCCTCATTTCTTATTCATCCATTTGTAAGACACACGGTCTGCAAACCGCGGAAACAGCTGATACAGCCTTATGCCAAAGGAGGCCAGTCTCGGAAGATTCAGTTCTTCCTTGCGTTTATGAACCAGCTTTACAACCTGATCCGCAACATAATCCGCCTTCATCATGAACCAGCTTACATTCTTGACATACCCGCCGGTCGGATCGGCCAAGGAAAAGAACGGAGTATCAATCGGTCCGGGATTTACGGTCGATACGGTTATGCCCGTGTTCCGCAGCTCCTGCCGGAGTGAATTGCTGAACCCTAGCACGGCATGCTTGGTAGCCGAATAGGCGGTGGATTTGGCCGTTCCGATCTTCCCCGCCATGGATGCAATGTTGACGATTTGGCCGTCCCCTTGCTTCAGCATGCACGGCAGCACCGCTTGCGTACAGCGTACAATGCCCATATAGTTGACGTCCATCATATCCTGAAACTCTTCCTGCGGCATGTCCATAATACTTTCAAACTTGCCGTATCCGGCGTTGTTAATCAGCACATCGATTCTGCCGTGCCGCTGAAATACGGCCTCCATGACAGACGACACCTGCTCAGAGTTCTGAACATCCATGGTTGCCAGCTCGTGGGGACCGGATAAACGCGCACCCACCTCCTGCAGACGATCGGCCGAACGGGCGCACAGAACAACGTAAGCTCCCTGAGCGGAGAGCTTCTCCGCGATCAAGGCACCGATTCCGCTGGATGCTCCCGTAACAACTACAACTTTATGATTCAGCATGATTTCATTATCCCTTTCCTCACCGGCACAGCCCTCCATTCTAAAATATCCAGAGAGCAGCTTTACGCACGGACTTGGGTTCATTACTCCTATTTTATGAAATCATGACTTGAATATCCAGCTCTCCGATTCCTTCCATTCGAAGCGGAATACAAAGCGCCTTCTTCTGAATAAGACTGGAGGTGCTATCCGACTTCATTACCTTGGGAGGTGTGATATCCACGCTGACGCCCTGGTTCGATAAAATGGTGCTGGCATTGCCGCTGATCATGTTGCCGAGCTCTGAAATCGCGCTTTGCCCCATCTCATCCATTTCGGTAATGACATAGCCGCCCATCATCACCGATACCATCTGCAGCGCTACCTGCTCCTGAATTCCAAATACAATGTCACCGTTCATTTGGCCTGTCATGCCGATTTGGATCCAGATATGATTCTCCATATATCCGATCTCTTTGACCCCAAGATTCCCCGTGGAGGGTGAAACCTGTATGACTTGTTCGATAACGTGTCGTGCGGACTCTAAAAAAGGATTGATGACTTCCGCTTTCATTCCTCATTACGCCCCTTTCACTGGGTTGTTGGTCAGGGTCCCAAAGTCCCACCTATATATTTAAACATTATAATGGATACCTTGTAATAAATCATCACAAAATAGCGACAGCCCTCATTCCGACCACGGTCTTACCATGTCAGCTATCGCTTGGAACGCTTTAGTACGAAGATATTCCTTTCGCTTAAACGGGCCTTAGGTCTTACCTTTTTTCTATGTCTACTTTACTATTATCGGATCGTTTCCCCATCTTTTAATAATAATTAAAATGAAAATAAAAATGTTTTTCATCTTTTTCGGCCGAAAACCGTCCGGTTTGCTCCCTTCGTTGCTCCACCGGGGAGAATAACCTATAATTTAAAACATACAGGTTGCACGCGATAGATGAGCGGAAGAATAAATCAAGAAGGAGGAAGGCTATGAACATCAGCCAATTGGAAACGCTTATTACCATCTCCAAAACGATGAGCTTTCGCAAAGCGGGAGAGCTTCTTAATCTGACACAACCGGCGGTATCCGCCCAGATCAAGAGCTTGGAGGAAGAATTTAAAACGGTGCTGGTGGACCGGAGCCAGCCCGTGACGTTAACGGACCGGGGCCAGGTCTTCGTGGACCATGCCGAGCAGATCCTCGGCATCGTGGATGAGCTGAAGCAGCGGCTGTCGGACCTTGATCAAACCCCCCAGGGTCATATCCAGCTGGGCACAACCACTTCCATAGCGATTCAGATCCTGCCGCGGGTACTTTCCTACTTCCAGGATCAATTCCCTCACATAAAAACAACCATTCAATCCATGGCCTCTTCCCAAATCTACCACAGCGTGGAGAACGGGCTCATCGACATCGGGATCGGCTATCTGATCGAGCGCAATCCCAACTTAAGCACATCCGTTCTGTATTACGATACCTTTGAGCTGGTCGTATCACCCCAGCATCCGCTGGCCAAGCTTTCCACGGCCAACATGGATGTGCTGGCCGGAACCCCCCTTATTCTGCTAACGCGCGACACCGTCGGCCGCCGCTTCGCCGATGAAGTCATGAAGAAGCACGGCGTCGATCCTCAGGTGGTCATGGAACTGTCCAGCAGCGAAGAAATCAAGCGGATGGTCGAGATCAATCTGGGCGCAGCGATCATATCGAAGCAATCCGTCGCGACGGAGCTGCGCAACGGCACCCTGCAGATCGTTCCCCTAAGCGAGCTTGAAGTCAGCCACCCTGTCGGCGTAATCTATAAGAGCGGGCGTTATGTCAGCTCGGCCATGCGCCAATTCCTTAGCGACCTGAAGGGCATGCCCGAGACCCAATTCATCAGCAGTGAATAATGCGGGCCGCCCCTTAGAACCATAACCAATCAATCGACATGAAGGAGGTCAATATGAAATTCGATCTGCATACCCATCACTTTCGCTGCGGCCACGCCGACGGCAATATCCGGGATTACATCGAGGCTGCGATCGCGGCAGATTTAAAGGTCATCGGGATCTCCGACCATACGCCATACTTCGGAAGCCCGGAAGAGCAGCCCTTCCCGGCCATCTCCATGGCAAAAGCGGACTTTGCGGCATACGTGCAAGAGGTTTTGGACTTAAAACGGGAATATGAGGGGAAAATCAAGGTCCTGCTGGGCATCGAATCCGATTATTTCCCGAACCATGCCCAGGTTTACCAGCAGGCGTTATCGGCCTATCCCTTTGACTACATCATCGGCTCCATCCATCACGTCAGGGATGTCAGCATCTTCAACAAGAACCGCTGGAAGAAGCTGACGCCTCAGCAGCAGGTTGCGGATAAAGAGGAATACTTCAATCTGATCCGCCAATCCGCCAGAAGCGGAATGTTCCAGATCATTGCCCATATGGATGCGATGAAGGGCAATTATCCGCTGTTCTCCGAGATCAAAGCCGATGAAGCGATCGAGGAAACGCTGAAAGTCATTGCGGAATCGGGCCTCGCCATCGAAATCAACACGTCCGGCAAAACCAAGCTGTGCGGCGGCTGGTATCCGTCGAACGCCATATTGGAAGTAGCTCACCATCACGGCGTCGAGGTCACCTTCGGCTCCGATGCCCACAAACCGTCCCGGGTCGGAGACGAATTTGACGAAGTGGCCAAGGTGCTTAAGGAAATCGGATACACGGAATGGGTCTATTTCGAACAAAAACAGAAGGTGCCCGTACCTCTTTAACAGGTACTCCTTCTGTTTTTTTCATTTATATCGGTATATTGGCCGCAAAATAGGCAAAAAAAGTGGACCCGTTACCGGGTCCAAAACATAATATATATTCTCAAAAGGGGGTCATGTGATAAGTTTAACCCGCTGCTGTTAGAGTTTGATAACAGGTATATTTCAATTGTGTAACAAATTCCAAGTGATCCTTTCATCTTGAACTTTTCAGATTACATATTCCGCTTTCGCTTAAACCATGGACCGCAATGTAAGCACGGTAAGCTCCGGCTTGCATAGAAAACGAAAAGGCAGATGCGTCGTGCCGATTCCCCTGTTTACATAGAGCTGCATGCTTCGGGAACCTATAGTGTACAGGCCCTGCACGTAACGTTTGGCTCCAGGCGGCGTGATCACCTCGCCCATCCAAGGCAGGCGGATCTGTCCTCCGTGGCTGTGTCCGGATAGCTGAAGATGAAAGGGATAGGCTGCCGCAGTATCTGCATAATCCGGCTCGTGCATCAGCAGCAGCTTGAACATGCCTTCGGGCAGATCCCGAATGGCGGCTTCCGGATCCGGCGTTCCCCAGATGCCATCGTCCAAACCCGCAACGGCGAAGACGGCACCCTCCCGCCTCAGCTTCACGGCGTCGTTTCGCAGCACTTGAAACCCGGCCTCCTCCTCCAGAGCAATCAATTTCTGAACGTCCCCGTAATCATGGTTGCCTAATATAGAGAATAAGCCTAGCGGGGCTTTCAGCTGAGCGAGCGGTTGTATCGCAGCCCTCATATCTTCCGCATTGCCGTCCACCATATCTCCCGTAAAACAGATCATGTCCGGTTTTTCATGATGAATGGCTTGCACCACACGGGCCGCGTTGTCCGCCCCTGCATGAAAGCCCAGGTGTAAATCGCTAAACTGGACGATCTTCATGCCATCAAAAGCCTTGGGCAGCGAAGGAAACGTTAGCGTGTGTCTCGTAATATCCAATTGACGAGGCTCCCATAACGACGCATAAGCTCCGCCCGCAAGGCCAGCTCCGGCCAAGACGGAAACGCCGATCTTCAGAAATCGGCGGCGCGACATCCTCTTCTGTTTAAGATCTCGCTTCGCCTCCCCGCCGGCTGTACCCTGGGGCATCTCCGAAGATAGATTTCTCATAGGGGGACATCCTCCTATATAATAATGAAAGAATTCAAGTATTAACGCTCTTATGTTTATTCATATACATGAAATAACAAGAGAAAGGGGTTTATATATGACTGTTAACGATTCGATCGCAGCCATAGTTTCGGCACAGCGGCATTTTTTTCATAAAGACATTACCAAGGAAGTGGATTTCCGTCTCCAGCAGCTGACCAAGCTGCGCCAAATCCTGATTGCCAGAGAGAACGATATCATGGAGGCGCTGCGCAAGGACCTGAACAAGAGTGAACAGGAAGCCTTCACGACCGAGATCGGAATCGTCTACAAGGAGCTCTCCTTTATCATAAAGAATTTGAAGCGCTGGGCCAAGCCGCACCGCGTCAAAACCGCGCTGACGCATGTGGGCAGCAAGGGAATGGTCTACCCGGAGCCCTATGGGACGGTTCTGATTATCGCTCCCTGGAATTATCCTTGGCAGCTGGCCATCTCCCCGCTGATCGGTGCCTTGGCCGCCGGGAACACGGCCATTGTGAAGCCCTCCGAACTGACGCCTAACGTATCCGGACTCATTACGGCCATCACGAAGGAGACGTTTGAGCCGGAATACGTGGTTTCTGTAGAGGGAGGACCCGAGGTTAGCACGAGCCTGCTGGAGCAGCCTTTGGATTATGTCTTTTTTACCGGCAGCACCCACGTCGGCAAAATCGTCATGGAAGCCGCCGCCAAGCAATTGACACCGGTAACGCTGGAGCTCGGGGGCAAGAGCCCTTGCATCGTCCACGAGGATGCGCCCCTTGCCCTGGCGGCTTCGCGTATCGCATTCGGCAAGTTTACGAATGCAGGCCAAACGTGCGTCGCTCCCGATTATGTGCTTGTGCACAGCAAGGTGAAGGAGAAGTTCATCGCGCACCTGAAAGACGCCATCACTTCATTCTACGGCGAGACCCCGCTAACCAATCCCGATTATGGGCGCATCGTTTCGGAGAAGCATTTTGACCGGCTTTCCAAGTTTCTGGACAACGGAACCCTGCGCCACGGCGGGGGCACGTCACGGGAAAAGCTGCTCATCGAGCCCGCCGTGCTTGACGATATCACCTGGGATATGCCGATCATGGAGGAAGAAATCTTCGGTCCGCTGTGTCCGATCCTGACTTATGAGGATCTGCACGAGGCGGTCCAAGCGATTCAAGCCCGTCCTAAGCCGCTCGCGCTTTACCTGTTTACCGAGAATGAAGATGTGCAGGATTACGTGCTCTCCTCGGTTTCTTTTGGCGGGGGATGCGTCAACGACACGCTGATGCACCTGGCAACCCCCTTCCTTCCGTTCGGAGGCGTCGGCGAGAGCGGGATCGGCTCGTATCACGGGGAATACAGCTTTCACACGTTCTCCCATAGAAAAAGCGTGCTTAAGCAAACCAACCGGTTTGATTTTAAATTCCGTTATCCTTCCAAGAACGGGCTGGGCATTTTAAAAAAGCTGATGAAGCCTTAGCTTTCATCCAGCCTTCGCTTTCCTGCCCCGTTAGCTATAACTAATAAAGGAGCACCGTTGTCGGCGCGCCTGTTTCACTTGGATGAATGTTTTCTGCGATGCGGCATATTGCCCTTTGTCTTCACTTCGCCGCCCTCCGTCTCCAGTCCGTCGTCGCCGGGCTTAAAGATCCGGCGCAGCGTCCCCAGCATGGACAGCGCATAAGCAACGGTAACGAAGCTGAATGCAATCTCCAGCACCACGACAAGCCGGGACGTATTATCGACAGGGGCTACATCGCCATACCCGACCGTGACAAACGTCGCCATGCTGAAATACAGGAAGGTAATGAACTGGCTCAGCAAATCCTGACCGAGGTTCTCGCCTTCGAAGGAAACGCCCCCGAACAGCTTATAGATCGACATATACACCACCGTGAAAAATAGAATGCACATCCCCGCCGCCATGCTGATCCGAACCAGGGTCGTTTTCATATCGACATGCTGATGGACAGAGTCTGCAATCTTATCGAAGATATACAGCACATAGAAAATAACGGAGCATAATGAAAACAGCAGAATCAGGGCCCGCATGCCGCCTTCTCCGGGTACGACATGCATGAGATCAATCCAGCCGAGCAGATCCTCGACCGATATCAGGATATAAATGAGCAGCGGCGCCAGCAGCAAAGGCCTGCTGGACCACTTCTTGTCCATGCTGTAAAACAGATAGATCAACAACAGCAAGCCTGCCAAATTGAGCAGCCACATCCACCAAGACATCTCAAGTCCCTCCTTCAGCTTGAGGCCCGCAACCTGCAGGCCGTGCCATTACGTCCTATTACCCTCGAAACGGCACCTCTGCACCTGGAGGTCATTGGCAGCTGGCAAGAACTGACTATAGCCCGTGGTGATGTCCGGATATCTTGTGTTGCGTCGGCCCCAACACTCGCCCGCGGCAACTCCGAAAGCTTGCGCGATGCGCCGCTAACATTTAACGGTTCTTCTCCATCCACGACACGGCATAATCCACCATGGCCCGCTGTTCAGCCAGTATGCAGTCCGCCTTTCCTACGCGTCCATGGATATACGCATCGGGGCACTGCGCTTCGAACGAAGCCCCTAATGCCTCGAAGTCGTCCGAATGATAGTTGATATCCTGAAACGCCTGCCACTCCGTTACTCCCTGTACCCTGCGGACTGGCGCATGAGCGGTAACCGCCTCCTTGCCCTTCCAATTGGCGCGGTATTCGCTGAGGTGGAACGACGTATTGTTGCCATAACCACTGCCCAGCATAAGCACGTACGCGCCCGCATCATATAAGCGTGCCAGTGGAGACGCTTCGCCTAAGCTATGATCCAGCGGATGGGATTGCATAAGGACTCTGGCATCCCTGCCGCGTGCCGCAAACGAAACATGCGGATGAGCGCTTCGGATAACCCCTTCTTGTTTACGGAACGCTTCCGGAATGATCCCCATTCCCGAAGTGACCGTCAGATCCGGATCATACGGCGGCATGCCCTCGCGGATCAGATTCCACCATTTTGGATCGGCCGGCGGATTTCCCCATGTCTTTGGATCGGTTAAGTTCGCGGATTGCGTCGGCATCACCAGCGTCCCTTCTTCCCCCAGCACGTCTTCGAGTGCCAGTATGACGGCCTCCGGACCGCCGACGATCCACCCGCCCACACTCCTGAGCGAGGAATGGACCAGCAAGGTCATGCCCTTCCGTACGCCCAGAGCGGCCAAATCATCGCTAATATCCTTTGTCGTAATCGGTCTTTCTATGATCAAGCGACTCACCTCAGATTCAATTCGAAGATTTCCTGTCCTATGAAAAAAACACATAAATTATAGCACAACAAAAAGCGCCTGTACCGAAGCCATGCCCCGGTCAGACGCCTTGGTGTTGAAGTTAACCGATTAAACGCTAAGCCAGCGCTTAAACAGCTGTTTGGTCGTATCCTTGTTCATCTCCGCAATGGACGTTGTCAGCGGAATGCCCTTCGGACAAGAACGCACGCAGTTCTGCGAGTTACCGCAGCCCTCGATGCCTCCGTCCTGCATCAGCGCTTCCAAACGCTCCTCCTTGTTCATCTCGCCTGTCGGGTGAGCATTGAACAAGCGAACCTGGGAGATCGCGGCCGGTCCGATAAAGTCCGTTTTTTCGTTGACGTTCGGGCAAGCCTCCAGGCATACGCCGCAGGTCATGCACTTGGACAGCTCGTAAGCCCACTGACGCTTCTTCTCCGCCATTTTGGGGCCAGGACCAAGGTCATAGGTGCCATCGATCGGAATCCACGCTTTCACGCGCTTGAGAGCCGTGAACATGCGGCTGCGGTCGATCACCAAGTCTCTCACGACCGGGAACGTCTTCATCGGCTGAATCCGAATCGGCTGCTCCAGCTTATCGATCAAGGCCGCGCATGCTTGGCGCGGCTTCCCGTTAATGACCATGGAGCAAGCTCCGCACACTTCTTCCAGGCAGTTGGAGTCCCAGCATACGGGTGCGGTGGTTTGGCCCTGCGCATTTTTGGGATTGCGCTGAATTTCCATCAGCGCACTAATGACGTTCATGCCGGGACGGTAAGGAATTTCGAATTCCTCGGTATAGGACTTCGTCTCCGGATTGTCCTGACGTGTAATGATAAATTTAACGCTCTTTGAGGCAGCTGCCGTTTGAGACATCGTAAATCCCCCTTCCTTCTTACTTGTCTTTCGAATAGTCGCGAATCCGCGGCGGGATTAAGGAAACATCCACTTCTTCATATGAAATCTGTGGTCCATCCGGCGTCCAAGTTGCTTTGGTTGTCTTGAGGAAGTCTTCATCGTTACGATCCGGGAATTCCGGCTTGTAGTGAGCGCCCCGGCTTTCGTTCCGGAGAAGCGCACCCAGCGTCATGGCCTCGGACAGCTCCAGCATGTTCCACAGCTGACGCGTGAACGCCACGCCCTGGTTGTTCCAGCGGGAGGTATCCGTCATATTGATATTGCGGTAACGCTGCTTCAATTCCTTGATTTTGCCGATGGTTGCTTCAAGCTTGTCATTATAACGAACAACCGTCATGTTGTTGGTCATCCATTCACCGAGCTCTTTATGGATCACATAAGCATTCTCGGTTCCTTCCATCTTGAGCAGGCCTTCGTACTTGGTGGTTTGCTCTTTCGCTGCGCGGTCAAATACCGTGGAGGATACATCCTCTGCGGATTTCTTCAGGCCTTTGACATATTCGATCGCTTTCGGTCCGGCCACCATGCCGCCGTAAATGGCGGATACCAGGGAGTTGGCTCCCAAACGGTTCGCGCCGTGATATTGATACTCGCATTCGCCGGCTGCGAACAGCCCTGGAATGTTGGTCATTTGGTTGTAATCGACCCACATGCCGCCCATGGAGTAATGGACTGCCGGGAAGATTTTCATCGGGATTTTGCGCGGATCGTCGCCCATGAATTTCTCATAGATTTCGATGATGCCGCCGAGCTTGACGTCCAGCTCTTTCGGATCCTTATGGGAGAGGTCCAGGTAGACCATGTTCTCGCCGTTGATGCCGAGTCCCATATCAACGCAGACGGAGAAGATTTCGCGCGTAGCGATATCGCGCGGCACCAGGTTTCCGTAAGCAGGGTATTTCTCTTCGAGGAAATACCAGGGCTTGCCGTCTTTATAGGTCCAGATCCGTCCGCCTTCGCCGCGTGCCGACTCGGACATCAAGCGGAGCTTGTCGTCGCCCGGAATGGCCGTCGGGTGAATCTGGATGAACTCGCCGTTCGCATAATGAACGCCTTGCTGATACACGGCACTAGCCGCTGTTCCCGTATTGATAACCGAGTTGGTTGTTTTTCCGAAAATAATGCCGGGACCGCCGCTGGCGAGAATGACGGCTTCAGCCTTGAACGACTTGATCTCCATGGAGCGCAGATCCTGGGCGGCAATGCCGCGGCATACGCCTTCGTCGTCGATGATCGCATTCAGGAACTCCCAGTTCTCGTATTTGGTCACAAGCCCCGCAGTTTCCCAGCGGCGAACCTGCTCGTCAAGCGCGTACAGCAGCTGTTGGCCGGTGGTCGCGCCGGCAAACGCGGTACGGTGGCGCTTCGTTCCGCCGAAGCGGCGGAAATCGAGCAGGCCTTCCGGCGTGCGGTTAAACATAACGCCCATGCGGTCCATCAAGTGGATGATGCCCGGCGCCGCTTCGCACATCGCTTTGACCGGAGGCTGATTCGCAAGGAAGTCGCCGCCGTATACGGTATCGTCAAAATGCTCCCAAGGAGAGTCACCTTCACCTTTCGTATTTACGGCTCCATTGATGCCGCCTTGCGCGCACACGGAGTGAGAGCGTTTAACGGGTACAAGCGAGAATAGATGAACGTGAGCGCCTGCTTCCGCCGCTTTGATGGTTGCCATCAGCCCGGCGAGGCCGCCGCCCACTACGATAATATTAGATGCCATTTTTCGTTCACTCCCCTTTAACTTAAGACTGTCTTAACTACATCGATCGCTGCCGTCGCCGCCTGGAATTCGGAACCGCGGAATGCTGTCATGGCAAGAACGAACAGCACGCTCATCAATACGAACAAGCCCATGCAGATGTAAGTGGATACCTTCTGCGCGCGCGGACCGACGGTGATGCCCCAGCTGACGAGGAACGCCCACAGGCCGTTAGCGAAGTGGAAGGTAGCGGAAACAACGCCGATGACGTACAGAATAAACAGAACCGGATTGTTCATGATGCCGTGCATCGTGGCGCCCAAATCGTCATGCGTGATTTTGCCGATCATGATTTGGAAGCGCGTATCGTACATATGCCAGATGACAAAAACGAACGTAATAACGCCGGTGATCCGTTGGATGGTGAAGCGGATGTTCCGTTCATAGTTGTAGTTGCCCACGTTGTTATTCGCCTGGTAAGCGATGTATAACCCGTAGACGCCGTGATATAGCAATGGCAGCCAGATCAGGAACAGCTCGAGGAAAAAAATCAGCGGCATGCTGTTCAAAAAATGGACCGCGCTCGCGAAGCCTTCCTTTCCACCCTCGAAAGCCTTAAAGTTGGAAATCATATGGCTGAGCAAAAATGCCCCAAGCGGTATGACACCGAGCAAAGAATGCAGCTTTCTGGAATAATACCCTTTCATCAGTTGACGTTCCCCTTTCCAATGTACAGCGTTTTCATTTTCAATCTTTCCTATTTTCAGAACAATTACACTTCCCCTGCCCTAAAAGAGGTTGTTCAAAAAGCCATGCAACGACAAAAAGTTGCCTATTTCAGCAATCGTGTGAACAACTTGTGTCATGTTTCATGTTACTCCTTTTTTTCTTATAATGGAATTGCAATATAATTATTAATCGTTATAATCTATACGCATAAGCAACGTTTTGCACGCATGTCTATTTTAATAGGAGGATTTCCATGTTCGAAGAACTGGACGTGTTCGCCGTCGTCGTGGAGCAATCCAGCATCAATCAAGCCTCCAAGCTGCTCAACTTGTCACAGCCGGCCCTGTCCCGAAAAATAGCCAAGCTGGAGGACCAGCTCGGGCTGCAGCTGTTCAACCGCCGCGGCAAAAGGCTGGAGCTTACCTCCATCGGGCAGATTGTGTATACCTTCGCCCTGGAGCAGCGCCAGCAGCAGATCAAATTCTTGCAGACCTTGGCCCATTACCGGGAAGGGGACCAAATCTCGATTAACCTGGGCGCCAGTCTGACCACGCTGCAGACCACCCTGCCCCCGCTGGTCAATGCCTTCATGGAGCGTCATCCGTCAGCCGAAATCAAGCTCATCACCGGCAAGACCCATGAAATCGTGTCTTATGTAAGAGATAAACGGGTGGATGTCGGCATTGTTGCTTCATCCATCAATCAGCCGGGCTTGAACTGCATCCCGCTGTTCGATGACCATCTGGAGCTTGTCATCCCGTCTTCACATCCGCTGGCGGAAATCGAGGATGTGGGCATCGAACAGCTTCAAGGCCTGCCGATGATCATATTTTCGACCGGAACCTGGTACCGCAAGCTGACGGACGATCTGTTTCACCGCTGGGGCATCATGCCCGATATCCGGATGGAGATCGACTCCTTCGAAGCGATCGTCAGGCTGATCCCGACCTGCAAGGCGGCCGCGCTGCTGCCCAAATCCTATCTGAGGCCGCAGCTGCTGTCCGATAACGGGCTCGTCGACATTCATATTCCGGCACTCATCGAAACCCGGCGAACGACTTCGCTGATCTACGGACAAGCCTCGGAGCTGAGCAAGGCGGCCAGCCGCTGGATCGAAGAAACGGAGATCCTGTTCCGCAAGCTGGAGGAAAATAAATCGAAAAAAAACTGACGATATTTCGCAATCGTCAGTTTTTTTCTACTATATTTATTTTTCGAGCATATTCACGACTTCGGACTCAAAGCGGTCCACGTTGTCATTGGAGCCGATGACGACCATAATGTCGCCGGAGTTCACGACGTCCATGGCCGTCGGAGCAACGATAATGCCGGACTGTTTATTCAGCGCCACCACGCTGACGCCGTACCGGACCCTCGTATTAAGCTCGCTCAGCGTTTTCCCGTCCATGCAGTCCGTGACCGTCATCTCCACAATCAGATAATCCTTGGATAATTCGATATAATCAAGCAGGTTCGGCGTCACGAGCTGGTGCGCTACCCGGATCCCCATATCCCGCTCGGGAAAGATGACCCGGTCCACGCCAAGCTTCTCCAGCGCCCGGCCGTGCAGCACCGAAATCGCCTTGGCAACGACCATCGCGACACCCAGCTCTTTCAACAGGATGGCGGAGAGGATGCTCATCTGAATGTCGTTCCCGATCGCAACGATCCCGCAGTCGAAGTTGCGGATGCCGAGCGATTTAAGCACTTCCTCATCCGTCGCGTCCGCCACCACCGTATGCGTCAGCAGCTCGCTCATGTCCTCGACGACCTCTTCGTTCCGGTCGATGCCGAGCACCTCATATCCCTGTTCCATCAGCTCCAGCGCCAGACTGGCGCCAAATCGCCCCAAACCGATGATTGCAAATTGCTTTGGTTTCATGTCTCTCCTATACCCCTTATCCAATTATCATTTTGCCTTCCGGATGACGATATAATTCTTTACCCTTTTTCGGCCCTAGTGCATAAGCAAGCGTCAAAGGCCCCAATCGACCCGCAAACATCGTAAGGCTGATCAGGATCTTGCCGAACACGGTCAAATCGGGCGTTAAGCCCATGGAGAGACCTACCGTACCGAAGGCGGATGTCGTTTCGAATAGAATCTCCAGGAAGTCCCCTTCCTCTGTCGTCGACAGAATCATCGAGACGGTTAGAACGAGCAGCAGGGCCAGCAAGGCAATGGTCAGTGCCTTCAGCACCCGCTCCTGGGCCAGGCGATAACGGAACATGACGATGTCTTCCCGCCCGCGCATCATCGCAATGACCGCCCCTACCATAATGGTAAAGGTCGTGGTTTTGATGCCGCCGCCGGTTGACCCTGGAGATGCTCCGATAAACATCAGGATGACGATAAAAAATTGCGTTGCCTGTCTGAGCCCCGTAATATCTATAGTATTCGCGCCCGCCGTACGCGGCGTTACGGATTGGAATAACGCGCCGAAGAATTTCCCGCCCCAGTTCAGGGAACCCAGCGTTCTCGGGTTGGTAAATTCAAATATGAGAATGACGATAAATCCGACCGCAAGCAAGGCAGCCGTCATCGTGAGCACCACCTTGGAGTGCAGGGAGAGCCTCCGCTGTTTTCGGTAATCGATCAGATCGGAGAGCACAATAAATCCAATGCCCCCGGAAACAATCAAGAACATCACGACGAAGTTGACTACCGGATCGTATACATACCCGGTCAAACTCCGAAAATCGCCAAACAAATCGAAGCCGGCGTTGTTAAACATCGTCACCGCATGAAAAACTCCGTAATATATCGCCCGGCCCAGCGGCATATCAAACGCCCAACGAACCGATAAAAGGACTGCGCCGCAGGCCTCGATGACGAGCGAGTACAGCAGTACTCTGCGTATCAGCCTTACGATGCCTTCCATCGAGGACTGATTCATCGCTTCCTGCAAGATTAGACGGTCTTTGAGCGATATGCGTCTCTTCAGAACCAAGGCGAATAAAGTAGCCATCGTCATGAATCCGAGCCCGCCGATTTGAATCAGCAGCATGATCACGACTTCTCCGAAGGAACTGAATGTCGTTCCCGTATCCACCACGACCAGGCCCGTTACGCACGTTGCCGAGGTGGAAGTGAACAAGGCGTCAGTAAATCCAAGCGGTTCGCCCGTCGTCGTCGAGATTGGCAGCATTAACAGCCCGGTCCCGATGAAGATGATGGCCGCAAAACCAAGCACGAGAATTTGGGGCGGAGACAATGTAAGCCAGTTTAATTTAGCGTTCAATCGGACACCTTCTTTAAAAAAATCAACGAAAAAAGACACTGGAAAACGCAGTGCCTTTCGGTCTGGTTCCTGTGCAACAGCCTACGAGGTTAGCTGACGGATTCGGGCATTTCCACAGGTCGCCCTATTCATTATTCCGGGAATAATGAAATTCACCCCAATTACATGGTTCCCCCATTTTCATTACGAAATTCGGCTGGAATATTCGGTTCCTTCAAGCATGATGTGATTATAACTCAATCCGGTACGTAAACCCAATGCCGTTTTTCGCCCGAAATATCTTTAAAAGAGCGCGAATTGGGCATATTCAAGAATACAAGCGTAGGGTTCTCTAACGTTTTCGAAACCTTTCATTCATTTTCATCGATTTATTTCAATATTCCGATAATTGGGATAAGCTGCTTATGGCTTTCATACTATGTTATATTGACTCTATGCGTTCTTAATCAGGCATATCGAATACCAGTGGGAGTATCAACTTTCTTAGAGGAGGAATTTCATGAATCGTGCAAGAGAGCCCTTGAAGCTGAAGCCCAATCTGAAGCAGCTCATCGCGCCTGCCGCAGTCGGCCTGATTCTGTTCCTATTATTTCAGGTATTTCCGTGGGCGAATCCGGACGATACCGAGATGGCCTCGCCGGATATCATTTCCAAGGAGCAGGCTCGGCAGGCAGCTTCAAGGTTTGCTCAGGAGCATCTGCAGTTTGCGGCTGCGGACACGGACGAAGCCTTGGTTACATATCAATCCAAATCGGAACTTTACGGATATCTGGCGAAGGAGAAGAGACTTTCGGAATATAACAAAACCTATGAAGCCAAATATCCCTATGACGTATACCGCGTTCGCTTCAGCGAGCCTGGAGGCGATGCCCTCAATGTGGACGTGCACATGCAGAATTCCGGCATCGTCGGATTCTCGTATGATTATGCCCGCTCCAGCTTTGACCGGATCGAGCTGAACAAGGGCGAAATTCAGAGACAGATGCTGCTCGTCGTTGAGGATGGCATGACATTGGCCGAGAAGCAGGCGCTGGCCGAGCCATGGCTTCAGCGGGCGGGTTATGACCTGTCGAATCTGGAGCTGGTTACGAAGGAAGGGGAGCCCCGTCTCAAATATGTGGACCCTGAATCCAGGATCGGGGACTCCAGGCTGGAGCACCGCTTCACCTTCGAGCAGGGGAAATTGCGCTCTTATGAGCCCTCCTTCTCGGTCCCGGCCGCCCACTCCGCTTATGTCAACAAGCAGACGCAGGATGCCACCCTGCTGACGCTCGCCGGGTACGGCCTGTTCACCCTAATCCTGGGCATTCTTGCGATTGTGTACAGCGTAAAGACCAGGGCCTACACCTCGTTTAAGCGCGGCCTGTTCTTATCGGCGCTGCTGTTCGTCATTCAGATGCTGAACACGTACAATCTGATTCCCGTTTTCAAATCCGAAGGCATGTCGCAAACCGGCGTGCTCGGGATGATGATTTTCTATGCCGTCTATTCGCTCGTTTTCTCCGCCCTGCTCTATTTCTCCCTTGTCGGCGGCAGCGGGCTGTGGCATAAAGAAGACGGGCTCAATCCATGGCCGCGCGCCAAAGAACCCGGATACGGGCACTACGTGCTGGACAGCATGAAGCTGGGGTATATGTGGGCCTTCATCCTGCTTGGCGTCCAATCCGTCATCTTTATCGGTCTTGGCCTGACCCTGAATACATGGTCCACCACGGATGCGACGCAGTCGCCTTACAACATGCTGTATCCTTGGCTGTTTCCATTGATGGCCTGGCTGGCCGGCATATCCGAGGAGGCCGTGTACCGGCTGTTCGGCATCAAGATGGTGAAAAAGATCGTCCGCAATACCTTTGTCGCAAGCTTGATCACCTCGCTCATCTGGGCGCTGGGACATACGCTCTATCCGATATACCCCGTGATCTCCCGGCCGATTGAGCTGGTCATCATCGGTTTGCTGTTCAGCTACATCTTTTTGAAATACGGGTATTTGGCGGCCATGTTCTCCCATGTCATCTTCAACAGCATCCTGATGGGCATCAGCCTGATCATGCTCAAGGATGCCGCCAACCTGCTGACGGGCGCTTTTTACATGGTGCTTCCGGCGATTGTAGCCTATGCGATTTACCGTTTCAACCCGACAAAAAAAGAGAAGCCGTATGTCACGACTCCTCCTCACGAAGTGCATTAAGAATTTCCGTTGCTAATTTTTCACCGATTGAAAGGGGCTTGAAGTCTTCGACTGAAGCCTCTTTTATTTTTTTGACCGAGCCAAAATGCTTCAGCAGCATTTTGCGGCGCTTCTCCCCGATGCCCGGTATCGAATCCAGCTTAGACGTCACCATCGATTTCCCGCGCTGCTCGCGGTGGAAGGAAATCGCGAAACGGTGAACCTCATCCTGAATGCGCTGGAGCAAATAGAACTCCTGGCTGTCCCGAGGCAGCGACACCGGCTCCGGCGGGTCTCCGACCATCAGCTGCGCCGTTTTATGCTTGGCATCCTTCACAAGCCCGCAGACCGGGACGAACAGCCCCAGTTCATTCTCCAGCACGTCGATGGCCGCTGAGATCTGTCCCTTCCCCCCATCGACGACAATGAGGTCCGGAAGCGGCAGGTTCTCCTTCAATACACGCTCGTAACGCCGCCGGATCACTTCACGCATCGTATCGTAATCGTCCGGCCCCTGCACGGTACGGATCTTATATTTGCGATATTCCTTCTTATCCGGTTTCCCGTTGGTGAATACAACCATGGCCGATACCGGATTTGCGCCCTGAATGTTCGAGTTATCAAACGCCTCGATCCGGTTCAGCGACTGAAGGCCGATCACCTCGCCCAGATTGGCCGCTGCAACCGAGGTCCGTTCTTCATCGCGCTCAATCAAGCGGAATTTCTCATCCAGGGACACCTTTGCGTTATCCGACGCCATGCCGACCATCTGTTTCTTCAAGCCCCGCTGCGGCACGTGAACCTTCACGCCCAGCCATTCCTGCAAGGCGGCAGCGCCCCCGGCAGCATCTACGAGGCCGGCGGCCTCCGCCTGCTCCGCCTGGGCTTGGACAAGGACTTCCCGCTGTTCTTCGGATGCATCCGTGGTCAGCTTCTTCTCCGTTTCCGCGGCTTCGCCTGCGTCCCGGGCACCTTGATCTCCGGCGCTTCCGGTTGCCGTCTCGGAGCCGGCCTCCTCTGCCAACAGCGGCCCAGGCAGCAGAATTTCCTGCGGCAATGCAGGATTATCGCTGTAATACTGGGCTATGAACGACATGAAATCACTGTGCGCATCCCCGTAGAACGGAAAAACGGACTTGTTGCGCTGCACCATTTTGCCTTGGCGCATGTACAGAATCTGCACGCACATCCAGCCTTTGTCCACGGCATAACCGAATACGTCGCGATCCCGGGTATCCGTTGTCGTGATCTTCTGCTTCTCCATGAGGGTATCAATATGGATGATTTGGTCCCTGAGCTCCTTGGCACGCTCGAAATACAAATCCTCCGCGGCCTCCTGCATCTTTCGCTGCAGTTCCTTCTTGATCTCTTCGTGCCCGCCGCTCAGGAAGGAAGTAATCTCTCCCGTAATCTGTTCATAGGCGGACTTCGGCACTTCCTTCACGCATGGAGCCAAGCATTGTCCCATATGGTAATACAAGCAGACCTCTTTCGGCATAACGCCGCATTTGCGCAGCGGATACATCCGGTCCAGCAGCTTTTTGGTCTGCTGCGCCGCATACGCGTTGGGATACGGACCGAAGTATTTGGCTTTATCTTTAAGCACCCTCCTGGTCACTTCCAGGCGGGGATGCTCTTCATTCGTTATCTTAAGGTAGGGATAGGTTTTATCGTCCTTCAGCAGCACATTGAATCTCGGCTGATGGGATTTGATCAGATTGCACTCCAGAATTAACGCTTCCATGTTGCTGCCCGTCACGATGTATTCGAAATCGCGGATTTCCGAAACGAGCATCTGGGTCTTCCCGTTATGGCTCCCGGTAAAATACGAGCGCACCCGGTTCTTCAGCACTTTGGCCTTGCCCACGTAAATAATCGTGCCTTCATGGTTCTTCATCAGGTAGCAGCCCGGCTGATCCGGCAGCAATGCCAGCTTGTGGCGAATATTCTCCTGCGCCTTCTCCTGATCCTGAAGCCGTTTGGCAGAATCGTCCATGCTATTCCTCCTCTCCAAGGAGATTGTATGATATTAACATTATTAATATATACCATGATAATGAACCACACAAAGCGCCTCCGGGTTACACCGAAGGCGCTGTATGAAAGCGGATTGCAGTCTATGGCAAATCCTGCTTATTGATGTTTTGCAATGATGCCCTTCAAGGCTTCTTTGGAGTTCAGACCTACGACTTTATCGACAGGCTGGCCGTCTTTAAAGAAGATCATGGTCGGAATGCTCATGACGCCGAAGCGTGCTGCGGATTCCGGATTCTCATCCACGTTCACCTTTGCAATTTTTACATCATCGCCGAGTTCTGAAGACAATTCGTCCAGAATCGGAGCAAGCATTTTACAAGGGCCGCACCATGGCGCCCAGAAATCAACTACAACCGTGCCTTGTCCTTCTACTTCATTGACGAAGGTTTGGTCGGTAACATTGACGATAGCCATTGTATTCTCCTCCTCACAGGATAAGATCGAGTAAAGTGCGAATCATAATTGTCGAATGGGTCGACGAATTTAGTATACCACAATCGGCCGGAAAAAGTGAAATATACTCACCTAAAGAAAGAGGTTTTCACGGGATTTTTATGCAATCTTTACAAATGATTTGCGCATTGGGTATACTACTAGTAACAAGTCGGGTGACTGTCAAGTTTTTCGTGTTCGCACGGCATGTTCACCTTTTGAGGAGGCAAGCACCATGGATGTAAACGTACGCGTTAACGATCCACGGGAGCACATCAATGAAGAACCACGCAATGACTTTGGCGATTTGATGATGGGCTTCGTGGGGATGTTCGGTTTCATGACCATCATCTTTTTCGGATTCGTCATTATCAAGTTCTTGGTCGGTTAATATTTGATGATTCCTTGTGCACAGATAAAAAGTCTGATCCTGCCGCGCTCCATGCGCAAGCGGGATCAGACTTTTTACGCTTCAAGGGACGTTTGTCCACTGTGCTCATGTGCATTTTAGCAGACGTCTAAAACTTCCCTCTCTGGTTCTCCCCGAACAAATGAACGACATCCACGAAAGGCGCAATCCGGTTCATCAACCGCTGCCCTTTGTGAAGCTCCTCGCCGTCCTTGCTCGTGAAGCTGAGATGCTGTTCCAGCCCGTCGAGCGGATAGTTCGACGTATAGAAGGTCGGCAGCCGGTTCATCCTGAAATTCAGGATGGAGCCGAGGACATGATCCCGTACCCACGGATTCAAATTCTCCGCTCCAATGTCGTCAAAGATCAGCAGGTCGCAATGCTTCATCGTCTCGACCATGTCCTTCAGCTTCTGGCCGTCCTGCATCATGGTTTTCAGATCTTCCACGAAATCGGGCATATAGACGATCACGCCCGAATGGCCCGCTTTCGCGAGCTCATGCATCAGGTAACCCATCAGGTACGTTTTCCCGGTACCGAACGAACCGGTCAGATACAAGCCGCGCGGGGACAAGCCGTTCTCCTTCGTATCCCGGATATATTTGAAGACCTGGTGCACCGCAGGTGCCCGCAAGCGGTCCTTCGCCATAATCTCCATGTTGTCGTACCCTTCGCTCAAGGCATGCTCGTCAACATAAAAGCTGCGAATCCGCTTTTTGATCTGATCCTCATTGGTTTTTGCAATCTGCAGGGAGCACGGCGCCTTCCGTTCATAGATCTCCACCGTGCCGTTCATCCGCTGGATATCCAGCTTGCTGAAATGTCCCTGGAAATCATTCGGACACCGGTCCAGACCCGGGCAAGCCTGGCAGTGGGCCTGGTCTCCCGCATATTGATACAGCTTGCTTAAATTCAATCGTATGACCCGGTCATCGATCTCCGGATATTCGCTTCGCAGTGCTTGAATCAGAGGATTCCTGAGCAAATCCTCCGTAATTTGCTCGGTTCTGCGCAGGAGCGCAGTACTTTTCATGCTTTCCAGCAGTTCACCAAGGGACTCCATCACCCGTTCCCTCCTCTCTTAAGCAGGATTTTCCTTATCCGCCCTTCTTGTTGCCAGCCTGCATTTCTGCCGCAAACCGCATCATTTCTTCGAACTCCTCATCCGATACGGCCTCCGCCTGATCGGACTCCAAAGCCACTGGAATTTCCGGCTTCACCTTTCCGCCTTTAGCGTATGTACGCGTGCGCTGCGAGGCTGCCTTCTGCTTGCCTTTCATCTTGGCTTGATCCCGTATATACTGAACGGCTTTCTCATAGCTGTTTACTTGCTTCAGCAGCATATTGGAAGCGATGGCTTCCACGAAGTTGCGGTTGATCCGCTGCTCGCCGCCTGCGGCAATGAGCGACATCAAATAATGAATGAGCACGTTGATGACTTCGCCCGGCAGCTTGTAGCTCAGGTCGATCTTTTCGAAGATGTCCAGAAACTGCGCGGGAACCGAGCCCGGGAAGAACGTCTGCAGGAGCCGTGTATAAGGCTCGTTGCGAAGCATCATATTATATTGGTGAATATCGCATTTGGATTGGAACTGGGCCGGAACCTCGACGTAATATTCCATCTGTACGGCATGCTCCTGCGCAGGCTCGTCCGGATCGGCCGTCATCTCCTGATGCAGGGCAACCACCTTGCCCGCCGTAATCTGCCGCTTCTCTTGCATCTTCATGCCCTGCCTAAAGTGAAGGCTGGCTTTGTGCTGCAAATCGTCCAGGACAACCTCGCCGTGCTCGGTAAAGATGCCGTCCTCGTCAAGCAGGCGGCACAAATCCTGCGTGCTGAGATCGTACTTGCGTACGACGTAATTCACGATGCCCATCTGTTCATGGTCATAGCGAAGACGCTCCACAAAGACGCGATTGCGGGACTCGCGCGGGAATCGCAGAATAATGTCCGCGTAGTTCAGGCCTTCTCCCTGCGGATTCGGCGGCAGCACCGACTTCCTTGATACCGCTACCTCTTCCAGCGCCTGCTCCAGTTCATAATCAATGACATGCGTGTTCAACTCGAAAATATCGTAAAAGGGAACCGAGATGTTCTCCTTGTTCAGGGAAATGCCGGACCATTCCAGGGGTTCCTTGCTCCAAAGCTCTTCCCTCAGCGACAGGACGGCGAATTTCCCCACCTTGTCGCGAAGCAGCAGCGTCAAATGCTGGGTATTGAAGAACTCTGCCGGACTGAGCGGCGCCTGAAGCTCATATTCATAGACATGGTCGTCCGTTTCCGGGACGAACATCCGGCTGGTCTGCAGCAATCCTACCGCTTCCAGCTTGGAGGTTTGCTCAATGAGATAGCGGCGTCCTTTTTCGCTGGGCTCCAGCCCTAATGTCAAAAATAATCTTCGCTGCTGTTCTATGGCCGAATAGCCCACCTTCTCCAGCGGCACATGCGATACGAGAAGACGGTACAGGCTGACCGCAAACGCGCCGACCATCGGTTGATATATCGAACCAAGCATTTTGTCGTCCAGGCCGCTTAAGCAGAAGTCACGGTATACGCAGTAACGGTGATTCTCTGTAAAATGTAAAAAATTAGTCATGCGCATCGTTTATGCTCCCCCTGTCGCCCAAAAATAGACTTCCTCTATTCTATCATAAATCCGATGCTCAGAAGTCGGTTCTTTCGCATCAAAAATTATGGAATTCTTGCGTCTGCCTTTTGGCAGAGCTTCCATAAATATAAATGACGGCCCCCACGTATCGAAGAGCCGCCATTAACATTACATTCAATTTGCGCCAAGCGCGATTAAAACATTCTAAACCCTTTAATACGCAATGTCTTAATGGTCCATCCGCTCATGTAAGCCCCGATCAGACCCGCAACTCCCGTTAAGTAATCCACCAACTGGAACGATCCGACGTGAGTCCAGAACGACATTTGGCCCCGATCCCACAAGCTGTATACAACGACCGGCAGAATGACAATCACGAACAGAAAGCACGGAAACCAGGTCGTCTTCATCAACATATTTAGGATAAAACCGATACCGAACATCATGACAAAAAACAAAATCATCAGCACGAGCACAGGAATAAATTGAAGCATGATCGCTGTTTTCACCTCTTCTTTATCACCTACGCATAGCAGCTATCCTACTTTATTGCAGCAAGAAACAGCACACCAAGCTTTAGCTAATAGCTAGTTTACTAAAAATCATGTCACAGATCAACGAACAATCGTGAATACATTGTGTCGGCGTTTGCCCTTCCGACTGCGCTTACAGTACAATATAGGAAGTTAATGCAAGCGGCCATCCGCTTCAATTATAACGAACATAATGTTTAGGAGTGATCACATGAACGAAGCTGCAATGACGCTCGAGGGCTGGTATGCGCTGCATGATTTCCGCACCATCAATTGGCCGGCCTGGAAAGCTGCAGACGAAGAAGTACGCGCATTTGCGCTGGACGAGCTGAATGCGTTCCTTGCGGAATGGGATGCCGTCGAGACCGCCAAGCAGGGCAGCACCGCCGTATATACCATCGTCGGCCAGAAAGCCGATTTTGTTTTCATGCATTTGCGCGAGACGCTGGAAGAGCTGAACGCGATCGAGAACGCTTTTAACAAAACGACGTTTGCCCAGTTCACCACCAAGGCTTATTCCTATGTCAGCATCGTCGAGCTGAGCAATTACTTGGCAGGCTCCTCCGATGAGGATCCGATGCAGAACCCGCATGTCATTGCCCGCCTGAAGCCGGTCCTGCCAAAATCGAAGCATATCTGCTTCTACCCGATGAACAAAAAGCGGGATTTGTCGGACAACTGGTACATGCTGAGCATGGATGACCGCAAATCCATGATGAAGAGCCACGGGATGATCGGCCGCGGTTATGCCGGCAAGGTCAAGCAGATCATCACCGGTTCCGTCGGCTTCGACGATTGGGAATGGGGCGTTACCTTGTTCAGCGACGATGCGCTTCAATTCAAAAAGCTCGTGTACGAAATGAGATTTGACGAAGTGAGCGCGCGTTTCGGCGAATTCGGTCCTTTCTATGTCGGCAACTTGCTCGATCAGGCTTCTTTCACCGACTTGATGAAGGTATAATTCCTTCTGCACATAAATGGCATATCAAAAAAAAGGGATGCTCTTCCGAATGAGAGCATCCCTTCTTCTGTTATTCGCCGTCTTCCTCATCTTGCTCTTGCTTGCGCAAGGTTTCAAGATATTCAGCGGTGGCCCGGTCCCGGGCCCGCCCTTTATCCTTGAGGCGCTCAATGGCAGGAAGAATGAGAATGTCGACTTCCTGCTGAACGGTATAAGCCAGATCGTACCGCTCTTGCGACTCCAGGTAGGAGCCGACCTCCATCAGGGCGTTGTAGCGATCCAGTTCACCTCTTGTGAGCAGCCCCCGTACTTGAACGCTGCAATGTCTCATTTATAGGAACCTGCCTTTTTTCAGGACGAGCGGAATGCCTCCGATAATGAAGAGGTAGCGCAGATCAACCAATTTTTTCAGCTGGGCCGCTTTCCATCCCTGGTATTTCTTATCCCCGACAACCGCAATGCCTTCGCCCCGGCCGAGGGAAGCAACCGTGCCTTTATTATGGAACTCGAATTTGCGCATGGACTTGTCCCGGATCGCCGCAACGATATTCTGGGCACAGCATACGCCCTGCTGCATCGCCATTTGGGCGGTCGGCGGATAAGGTCTGCCTTCTTCGTTAAAAATGAGGGAGTTATCGCCGATAATATAAATGTTCTCGTATCCCGGAGCGCGTAAATATTCATCAACCTTCACGCGGCCCCTCATTGTTTCGAAGCCGGCCGACTCAACCAGGCGGTTCCCGCGGATGCCTCCGGTCCATACGACCGTTGCCGCCCGGATCTCTTCGCCGTTGTTCAGCACGACTCCGCCCGGCAGGCATTCCTTGATCGCAATGCCCATCTTGAAGGTAACACCCTTCTTCTCGAGAACGTTCATGGCGTATTCAACCAGCTCGGGGGCAAACCCCGGCAGCGCCGACGGCGCGGCTTCTACGTTATAAATGTTCACCAATGTCGGATCGACGTCATACTCCTTGCACAGTCTCGGAATGCGGTCCGCCAGCTCGGCTACAAACTCGATGCCGCTGAACCCGGCTCCGCCAACCACGAAGTTGATGCGCTCTTGCGGTCTGCGTTCATTCTTATATAAAGCAAATTGATATTCAATATGCTCTCGAATCAATCGTACCGAGTTGATGCTTCGGATCGTCATCGCATGCTCTGCGAGTCCCGGGATCCCGAAGGTCTCCGGCTCGCCGCCGAGTCCAATGACAAGATAGTCATAGGATAACGTTCCATCTTCAAGGATAACCTTCTTATCGTGAAGGCGGATTTCCTGAACCGAGGATTTGACCAGATCGATTTTGAACTCGTCTATCAACTTGGATATGGATACCCGGGTATTCTCAATGCTGTCGGTTCCTGCTGCCGGCATATGCAAATGCGTTGTAATATAATGATAATCATGGCGATTCACCAATGTAACATCGGCCTCATTATAATTCAGCTCTTTTTGCAGCCGCTGCGCTGTCAATATGCCCCCGTAACCCGCGCCAAGGATTACGATCTTCGGTATGCTGCTCATTCTACTGCTCCTTCCAGCTTACTCTTTATATATACAGTATGGTACACATGTTAACATTCTGTGAAATTGCATCCAAAAAAAGAGAAGAGCCCTTATCAGAGCCCGTTTCATCATTTGACCTGATGGTTCATTACGGTTCAAAAACAGCTGTAATCCTGCGGTTTCCTTATGATTGCTGCCGTAACCAATCGATATGAGAACCCTGCAATGAACACAAGTTATCACGTTAATCATATGCATAAACCATGCAAATATCAAGAATTTTTTTGCCATTAAATATGCAAATCATTCCGCCATTTCCCCCCTTACTTGCTAAGTAAGCGCAACCATTCCAATGTTAGGTATTTTAACTCAATTCTCGACTTTTCATGCCGGTTCGGGACGATTATAATAGGTAAGGAATTCATGAATCAGCTTTATCCGGACAAGAACGTCTGTCTGATTCGAATATAAACTCATTTTATGGAGGTGCTTACCGCATGACAACGATGCCACAAGACAACAATATGACGGATCTTTTGATTATCGGTGGCGGACCTGCAGGCATGTTTGCCGCTTTTTACGGCGGAATGCGCCAAGCCTCGGTTAAACTTATCGAGAGCATGCCTCAGCTCGGAGGCCAATTGGCTGCGCTGTATCCCGAAAAATATATCTATGACGTGGCAGGCTTCCCGAAGGTTACCGCCCAGGAGCTTGTGAACAATCTGTCCGCGCAAATGGAGCTCTTTAAAACGGACATCCGTCTTGAAGAGAAAGTCCAAGCTGTGGAAAAGCTTGAAGAACGTCATTTTGTCGTGAGAACGAATCTGGGCGAACACCATGCCAAAGCCGTCATCATTACAGCCGGCGTTGGGGCGTTCCAACCCCGCCGACTGGAGATTGAAGGTGCCGAGAAGTACGAGAAGGCCAACCTTCATTATTTCGTCAACGATCTCAGTCGCTTTAAAGGCAAGAAGGTTCTCATCAGCGGCGGCGGCGATTCCGCGGTAGACTGGGCGCTCATGATCGAACCGATCGCCGAGCAGGTTACGCTGGTTCACCGCCGCGACAAGTTCCGTGCCCACGAGCATAGCGTGGAGCAGCTGATGGCCTCGAAGGTGAACATCGTGACACCAACCGAAATCACGGAGCTGCATGGTGAAGATGCCATTACAAAAGTGACGCTGTCGCATATTAAGACCAAAGAGACGCAAGAGATTGAAGTTGACGATGTCATTGTCAATTTCGGTTTCGTTTCCTCCCTCGGTCCGATCTCCGAGTGGGGCATCGCCATCGAAAGCAACTCCATCGTCGTGGACTCCCGCATGGAAACCAGCATCCCGGGTATTTTTGCGGCCGGCGATATCACGACCTATCCTGGCAAGGTCAAGCTCATTGCCGTCGGATTCGGCGAAGCGCCAACCGCCGTCAACAATGCCAAAGTATACTTCGATCCTGAAGCCAGATTGGCTCCGGGACATAGCAGCAACATGAAATTGTAAAGGTTAGCGATTTCCTTAACGCTTCGACATACAGAAAAAAAGGTATCTAACGTTCCAGAGGGCGATGCGCCGCTCAGAACGGAAGATACCTTTTCTATTCTTCTTCAAACCATATGTAGAACTTGGTTGAAAGCTCCCACATTATATGCGTATCATGTCGTAAGTTATCTATTCTATATACGAAAATCTGATTAATGCAGGATGCTGCCGGAATCGGTGTCCAAGTTCCGTTTATGAATTTCGGCTAGCAGTAGAGTGATGAACTCTCGTTCCAACTTCAATTCAACAGCCATATGATAGGAATCGAGAAGCATCTCATCCGTCAACATAGCCATCCCCTCACACCCCTTCCTCATATTTCCTGAATCTATCATATCAGACATGCGAAAACGGAACAACTGTTCGCTTATCCACAACCTCTTGTGGAAATCCTGTGTATAATTTGTTGGTAAGTGTAAGAAACAAGGTCATATCAAAGTGGATTATGGGGATAAATGTTATACACAGGATATGGGGTAAATCTACCATAAAAAAAATTGATCAATTATTATATCGGTAGATTACGGTTATTTTTTTATTACCCTATTAAAAAATCATATAAACGACTTCTGTTGGGAATATTAAACAAAAAATTCAGCTTGGTCTTGTATTTACTTCCAAAATCCATATCTTGCCTTCGACGTCGAGTCCGTAATCGAATCCCAGTTCCCCGATCCCGGGAAAGCGCGATTCCAGGATCGTGATGCACTGTCTGGTTAAGTGGCGCATTTCATTACGCTTCTCCCTGGCATTGATATGGGGCAGCGACAGCCGCAGAGCATGGCGGCAACGAAGCAGCGTCCCCCCTTTGCAAATGTTCGTCACAAACAGCCCCGGGTTCGCGAGCCGACCTAGCATGGCCCGGAATTCCCATCTTCCTCTTTCCTTGACTACCTTAACGCGGTAATCCAGCGGACGTCCCTGAATTTTAGCCAGATGAATCCCCTGCTGTATCATGTAACGCCGTTTCAGTTTCATTCTGTTCAATACGTGCAACAGGGAATTCAATGTATCTACATGAACAGTACGCCTCTTATGGGTTACCAAGTATCCCGTTCCGTCTTTCTGTATTCGGATGACTCCGTTACCACCGGTGCCTACAATCGGCTTGATCACGACCATTTCGTGTTCATCCAGCATTGAGACCAGGGTATCCCCTCCATACGACTGGGTCGCCGGAATGTAGGGAGCAACCTGCGGATCGGTCAGCAGCGCTTCCGTCTTCAGCCACTTGCTGGCCAATTGTCTTCCCGCCATGCTGCTTTCGCCTCCTTTTATTCATGACATACGTTATCCTATTCTCTTATCCGCACTTTGTCTTGGATGATTGTCCGGGATCGTTATGCCTAATAATTTGACGCATTCATGGCGCGAAGCGAGCCTCCCTTTGCAAATGATGTGATCTATCGTATAGTAAGAGCAGAGCTTTGTCCGTAATAAATCCATCCATGGATAACCATAAAGGAGGCTTTGTCACCTTGGCAGCATTGTTTGAAGTTTTGTACTGGATTGCCATTGTCGGCATGTCGGTTGCCCTTGCAGCCATCACCGTTCTGATCTTTGTCATGGGCTTCAAGTTCATCAAAGACAAGCGCCGCGGACTCGGGGCCGGCTGCATCGTTTTCTCGCTCGTGGCTGCCGGCATGATCGTGCTGATGCTGAACGATACCTTCTTCTTCCCGGTATGATCGGATAGGAAGAACAACAAAATGCAGCTGGCCCCGCCTGCGGGAGTCCGCTGCATTTTTCATTTCTTATGGGCGGCAGCAAAAAAAGACCTCCACGACAATAGGGTCGCAGAGGTCTTTTATTGGTTAGATTCAGAGCACAGTCCCCGAAAACCCGCTGCTTAGCAAGGCTCTTCGTTCGGTTTGCCCGTATCCGTTGCCGTGCGGAAGGAAGATCCGCAGCCGCAAGTTACGGTCGCGTTCGGGTTGTGGATGGTGAACCCGCCCGTCATGCCGGATTCCTCGAAGTCGATTTCGAGACCGTTCAGGTATTTCAGATCGTCCTTCTCGACAACGACTTTCATATCCTGCAGGTCCATATATACGTCCGCTTCCGTTTCTTGATCATCGAAGCCCATTGCATATGAAAAACCACTGCATCCGCCGGCAGTGACACCCAGTCGAAGGAACATATTGGGCGTTTCCTGTTCAGCAAGCATTTCTTTCAAACGTTCTGCAGCTGTTTCGCTGATTGATATCATAGGTCACCCTCCTTTTCGTTCATTCTTTAAGTATACTCCTCTTCGCGAATTCGCTCAAGGTTGAGATGATGGCCATTTTACCATATGGTCAATAACCTATTTCAATTCCTCTATATGTATTGCTACCCCGAGGGGTCAGGTTTATAATAGGGAAGGAACATGGGCGGCAACTGTTGGATAATTGTCACATCCCCCGGCTAAAATGCGGCAAAGGTTATGGCTGGTCCACAGTTGTATATTTTTTCACAAAGTCATTTATTTATTCAGCCCATTTATCGATTTCGTTGTTACACGACTATAAACGGACCGTTCCCCGCGGGGAGTGATCCACTTTATGATCACTTGATCTGCCGAGTATTCGGAAAGTCAAAGTGTGAACAGGAGGATTGAACATGTCCACGATTGTGACACCATTTACCGATCAGAGAATGGCCGAGATCGTTGCGAAAGTCCAACGCGGCGAACGCCTGAATCTTGAAGACGGTGTGTATTTGTATCAAACCGATGACCTGCTGACCCTCGGGCAGCTGGCTAATGAAGCCAATTTGCGCAAGAACGGGAAAAAGGTTTACTTCATCGAGAACATGAGTCTCTATTTTACCAATGTATGCGAATCCCGCTGCGCTTTTTGCAATTTCCGGAAAGACCAAGGCGAGGAAGGCTCCTATACCCTCTCCGGCGCGGAAATGATTGAGTATGTGGAACAGCATATTCACCCAGGCATCCGTGAATTTCATATCGTTGGCGGACATAATAACCATGTCCCGTTCCAGTACTATGTAGATTCGCTGAAGGCATTGAAGGAACGTTTCCCTGAAGTTACCCTGAAAGCCTATACCGCGGCGGAGATCGAATTCTTCACCCGCATCAGCGGACTCAGCACGAAGGAAGTGCTGCAGGAGCTGCAGAAGGCAGGTCTTCAATCCTTGACGGGCGGCGGAGCCGAAATCTTGTCTGACCAGTACCGTCAGAAGATGAAGGTGGATAAAGCCAACGTGGATCAATACCTCGACGTTCATCGTACCGCGCATAAGCTCGGCATGAAGACGCACACGACCATGCTGTACGGCTCGATCGAGAGCCATGAGGACCGGATCCGCCATATGCTGCAAATTCGGGATCTTCAAGATGAAACGAACGGATTCATGGTATTCATTCCGCTGTCCATGCAGCCGAAGAATAAGAATGCGGGCATCATGCGCCGCAATTCGGCTTACGAAGATTTGAAAACCATTGCCATCAGCCGATTGATGCTGGATAATATCGACCACATCAAGGCTTACTTCATTAATATCGGGCCTCAATTGACGCAGGTCGCTCTCAGCTTCGGCGCATCGGACGTCCATGGCACGATCCTGAAGGAACGCATCAGCCATGCCGCAGGAGCGCTAACGCCAGAAGGGCTGACCCGCAAAGAGCTTGTATGGCTCATCCAAGGCGCCGGCCGCATTCCGGTCGAACGCGATACCTTCTATAACGAGATCAAGGTTTACGAATAAGTCATACCAGCAAAGACGCAAGCAAAGCAGACGTTCCAAAAAACGGAAAACAGGTTAAAGAGATAATATAGCGTGGGTAACCTAAGCCGCTTTCAGCGGCGTTTTTCTTGCGAATCGGCGCTCACCTTCTTATCTCTTGAGAAAGGAAGAAATTTATGAAAAAGCTCGTCATTCTCGGCGGAGGCTATGGTGGTCTTGCCCTAATTCAAGAATTGTTCAGCGGCTATCTTCCTCCGGACGTGGAGGTCGTGCTCATCGACCGCATGCCGTACCAAGGACTCAAAACCGAATATTACGCGCTGGCAGCAGGCACCGTGGCCGATACCGCTGTTCGTGTTAAATTCCCGGTGTATGACCGCCTCCATGTTGTATACGGTGAAGTCCTATCCATTGATCTTGAGAAGAAGCTTGTGAACCTGACGAACAACGATCCAGTGGAATACGATCAGCTGGCCATTGCCCTGGGATGTACGGACCGTTATCATGGGGTACCGGGCGCTGAAGAATTCACGTTCAGCCTGCAATCTTTTGCGGCATCCCGGGAGACCTATTTGAACCTGAACAACCTCAGACCTTATGGTCAAGTTCATATCATTGGCGGAGGCTTAAGCGGCATCGAGCTCGCTGCCGATCTTCGGGAAAGCCGGCCTGACCTGAATATCGCCATTTTGGACCGGGGACAACGGGTGCTTTCTTCTTTTCCTAACCGTTTGTCTGCTTATATTCATCGCTGGTTTGAGGAGCACCACGTGGACATCCACAGCGGCGTATCCGTATCCCGAGTGGAGAAGGACGCCGTGTACAATCTGGATGTGCCGATCGCAACCGATCTGGCGGTATGGACCGCCGGCATTCAACCCGTAAAGGTCGTACAGGATCTGGATCTGCCAAAAGACCGCAGCGGACGCATTCTGCTAAACGAGTGGTATCAGGTTCCGTCCCATCCCGAGGTATATGTGATCGGCGACTGCGCCAGCCTCCCCTTCGTCCCGAGCGCGCAAGCGGCAGGGGCTCAGGCCGAGCAAGTGGGACATGTCATGAAAGCTTTATGGCGCGACGATACGCCTAAGGTATCTCCGCTGAAGCTGAAGGGAACGCTGGGTTCCCTCGGCAAACATGCGGGCTTTGGACTCATGGGCAGCACGTCGGTCATGGGCCGGGTACCAAGGATATTAAAGAGCGGCGTGCTCTGGAAATCCAAGCGTCATTACTAGTCGGATGGTTACGGGCGCTTATGATTCTACTGGGGAGGGACGCCGAGGAGCGCTTTCCTCTTCACCGTCCCGAAAGCTTTCGAGCTTGCGGATGACAACCTCAAGCAGCTCTTCAGCCGTAGGGGCTTCAACCCAATCGCCATCCACGTAAGCGAAGGGCATCAAATAGCACTGGCCGCAGCTGGTCAGGCAGCCATATTCGATGACCTGGCAATCGTACTTGCCTTCAAGCGTCTGCAGCACTTTATCCGTGCCGAAATAGGAATTGCTTGTGCAAAACTCAATGATAATGGACATTGTTATTAGACCTGCCTTAAGATTGGCATTTTATTTTGCCGGTTTATGTACTATAATATAGGGAGGAAAGGAGTTGAACAAGATGAGTGAAAACACGCAAACCACTGTATATGATGAAGTGGCTGAAGTGCTTGATAAACTTCGTCCGTTCCTGCAGCGCGACGGCGGTGACGTGGAACTGGTTGACGTTGAAGACGGCATCGTTAAGCTGAAATTGATGGGTGCATGCGGTAGCTGCCCAAGCTCCACCATTACTCTGAAAGCAGGGATCGAGCGCGCCCTGGTTGAAGAAGTAGAAGGCATCCAAGAAGTAGTTCAAGTATTCTAAATCTTCTTTAACTATAAAGAGTCTTGGTTTCCCTCGCGGGACCAAGACTCTTTTTTTGAGAGAAGGTATAAGTTTTCACCGAAGCGTTAGCAATTCTTGAATCGCATTATATGTTATGGGTCCCCGCAAAGTATTTGGAATAAGTTTCGAAGCACAGACTCCACTTTGTGGGGTTGTTTTATTCCGGCTTGATTAACGGGCGAATCGGGTCCAGCCCGCCGGATATATCCATAATATTGCCGGTTATGAAATCCGATTTATCCAGGCATAAATATTCGATCACCCTGGCGACGTCCTCACCGCTGCCCGATCGTCCGCGAGGAGTCAACCCGTCCTGAATGCCGGATACTTCATCGATGGTTTTCTCTTTGTTCGCACCGCGGATATCCCCCGGACAGATCATATTCACGGTGATCCCATACGGCCCCTCTTCCACGGCCAGCGTCTTCGTAAAGGAGACCAGGCCCACCTTCGCAGCCGCGTAGGCGGAGCGTTGAGGCCATGCGCGGGCTTCACCGGCATGCCCGAAACCAAAGTGGATGATGCGTCCCCATTTTTTCTCCCGCATGGCAGGCAGAACGCGATGGTCCAGCAGCATGACGCCGGTTAAATTGCCATTTACCATATGTACGATTTCGTCGCGGCTGTACTCCGAGAACAGACGGCGTTCCCGGATGAACGGTCCAGCATTGTTAACCAGGATATCGACGCTGCCCAGCCGCTCCTCCGTCTGATCCACCAATGAATACAGCTCAGGCTCGCTGGCGATATCGGCTTTAATTGCGATGGATTTCACGCCAAACCCCTCGATTTCACGGGAAAGCGCCTCCGCTTCATCCTTGCTGTTCACATAATTTATGGCTATATGACATCCCTGCCGGGCTAACGACATTGCCGTCATTTTTCCCAAACCTGTCGCACTGCCTGTAATCAGCGCCACTTTTCCCTTCAAGGCTTTCCCTCCTCAGATGGATATCCTTCCTTCAGTATAAAAGATTTGATAAGGCCGAACAACTTGCTTCCGACCAGGAATGGCCATTCGACAGAAAAAGAAAGAAAAAAGGGCCTATCCGCAAAGACCAATGGGTCTCTTGGATAATGCCCTTTCTTCACATATACGATGAATTCATATACTACATATCGAGCTTTACTGCTCGAATTAGAATGCCGGGATGACGGCACCTTTATACTCTTCTTCAATAAAAGTTTTCACGTCCTCGGAAGTCAGCGCTTTCGCCAGTTTTTGGATGGCGTCGGAGTCCTTGTTGTCCGGACGGGCTACCAGCAGGTTGGCATAAGGATTGTCCTTGTCTTCGATGAAGAGCGCATCCTTCGTTGGGTCCAGTCCCGCTTCCAGCGCGTAGTTCGTGTTGATGACAGCCAGATCCAGCTCATCCAGCATACGCGGCAGCATGGCGGCTTCAACTTCCTTGAACTCCAGGTTCTTCGGATTTTCCACGATATCCTTGGCGGTTGCTTCCAGCTTGCTTTCGTCGTTCAGCTTAATCACGCCGTTCTTGGACAGCAGCGTCAATGCACGGCCAGCATTAGAAGGATCATTCGGAATGGCTACAACCGCTCCATCCTTCAGGTCATCCACAGATGTAATGGTTTTGGAGTACGCACCCAGCGGCTCCACGTGCACGGCGATCACGGACTCCAGGTTCAGCTTGCGCTCTTTGATTTCGTTATCCAGGTAAGGCTTGTGCTGGAAGAAATTCGCGTCGATTTCTTTGGAATCCACTTGCGTATTCGGCAGCACATAATCCGTGAATTCTACGATTTCCAGGTTTACGCCCTCTTTTTCAAGCGCAGGTTTGATATGCTCGAGAATCTTGGCATGCGGTGATGGCGAAGCCCCTACTTTCAAGGTTACGGTCTCTTGACCGCCGCCTCCCGTTGTTCCCCCTGGCTCGGATGCGTTATCCGCAGGCTTGCTGCCGCATGCAGCCAGCACCGTAACCAAGGTCAAGCTGATCAATGCCAATGTCCATTTTTTCATTCTAAAACTCTCCCTCCGAAAAATATATTATCTATATATTGTCTTTCTTGAAGCCTCATCAATCCGTTATTTTCTTGTAAAATGCCGCACCAGACGATCTCCTGCCATCTGCAGCAGCTGGACCAGGACAATCATCAGCACGACAGCCAGAATCATGATCTCGGTCTCATAACGGTAATAGCCATACTTGATGGCCAAATCCCCTAAACCGCCGCCCCCGACTTGACCGGACATCGCGGTGTAAGATACCAGGGTTACAATCGTGATGGTCATCCCGGCAAGCAGGCCCGGACGCGCCTCCGGAAGGAGCACCCTCCATACGATTTGGCTTGTCGAAGAGCCCATGGCATGAGCCGCCTCAATCACGCCTTTATCCACTTCATTCAAAGCCGTTTCCACGAGCCTTGCAAAGAATGGAGCAGCGCCGATCACCAGCGGCGGAATGGTGCCCAGCACGCCGTACGAAACGCCTACGATCGACTTCGTAATCGGGATCATCGCCACGATCAGGATGATGAACGGAACCGAGCGCAGAATGTTTACAATGAACGACAGAATCGTGTAGCCGAAGCGTACCAACCCGGACGTGGACCTTGCGGCCATGTAGAGCAGCACGCCGACAGGCAGTCCGATGATGAAGCTGAACAAGGCCGAAGCTCCCAGCATCCGCAGGGTATCCAATGTTGCCGTCCATATCTCTTTCCAGTCGATCTGGGTAAAATCAAGTCCGAACATCAATGAATCACCTCCACGTCTAGTCCTTGTTCAAGCAGCTTCCGGATCGTATCTTCAATCGAGCGCTCTTCCCCTTCGAAACGGACGATGAGCTGGCCGTAAGGCGTATCTTTGATCGTAGAGATCGTACCCTGCAGAATCGCAAAATTCACGCCCGTCTCATGAACGGTATGCGACAGGATCGATTCGTACGTTTTCGATCCCAGGAACGTGATTTGAACCGCTCTTGAGGGGCCGTTTACCTGACCCTGCATAGCCAGCCGCAGCGCTTCGCCGCTGTCCATCTCCTGGCGGATGAATTCCTGCGTCACTTCATGCTTCGGCTTCAGGAACACTTGCGTTACCGGTCCTTGCTCTACGATGCCGCCCTGATGAATAACGGCGACCCGGTCGCATATGCTCTGAATGACATGCATCTCATGGGTAATCAGCACGATCGTCAGATGAAACTTTTTGTTAATGTCCAGCAGCAGGCGCAGAATCGAATCCGTCGTTTGCGGGTCAAGGGCCGAAGTGGCCTCGTCGCACAGCAGCACTTCCGGATCGCTCGCGAGCGCTCTGGCGATGCCCACCCGCTGCTTCTGGCCCCCTGACAGCTGGGACGGGTATTTGTCGCGATGCGCCTCCAAGCCGACCAAAGCCAGCAGCTCGGATACTTTACGCTCCAGTTCGACCTTCGGCGTCTTGATCAGACGCAGCGGAAACGCAATGTTATCGTACACCGTCGCGGAAGACAGCAGGTTAAAGTGCTGAAAAATCATACCGATTTTACGGCGCTCCGCCTGAAGCTGCTTCTTGCCGAGCGACGTCAAATTTTTGCCGTTCACCCACACCTCGCCCGAGGTGGGACGCTCCAGTAAATTGATGCAGCGGATCAATGTACTTTTCCCTGCACCGGAGTGTCCGATCACTCCGAAAATTTCTCCTTTTTCAATCGACAAATCCAATTCGGACAACGCAGTTGTTAATGACCCGGCTTTTCCGTACTGCTTCGTCAATTGCTTGAGCTCAATCAATCCGATAATCCTCCTTTTTCCTTAGCTTCATATCTATTTACCCAAAAGAAAAGAGCCTCTTTTTGTAGAATCAAAAAGGGCCCTCTTTACGTAAAAGTCAACGCCTTTTCTCATCTGTCAAAGCTGAAGGTATCCCATAGCTTTGAAGGAATTAGCACCATGTCACTTCAAGCGTCATCGCATTAAGCAATGGTACGCAAGAAGTCGGTTGCCGGGCTTCATCGGGCCTGTCCCTCCGCCTCTCTCGATAAGAAAACATCGATATGAAATTTTTCCGATTAAATTGATCTGATTTGATAACATGTAATGAATGCAATAGTTAGTATAGATTCTTTTCAGGCTTTTGTCAAAAGGAATTTCATGGCGATTTTGTGCCTAAGCCCGCACACCATTTTCAGTCCACAGCTTGTTCGTATATTTATACGAGGCGGCCAGGCTGCGGCATACCATATCGATGCCCTGTTGGAGATCGTCCAGGTGCTTGTCGATATCCTCCAGCTCGATTTTGTCGGACAGTCCTTGATGGCGCTGCCACAAATCATCCTGCATCTCGGAGTTCATGTAGTGAATTTCAGCATTGCGCCTTTTGCGGAGCGCGTTCAGCGGTGCTTTGTAGCGATCCTTGATCGCTTCCAGCTCTTCAGCCAGCTCACCGTGGGCCTTAAGATATTTGAACTGCCGCAGGACCGTAAAATAAGAAAAATGCGCCTTTACCTTGGAGGTATGCAGATCAAACAAATCGTTCAGCACCGTGCCCAGCTTGTCAAGGATCGAGAATACGCGGATGAAGCCGTTTTTGTAAAAATACACATATCGTTGATATTCCCCTTGCTCCTGAATCGACATATCATCGATGTAACCCGATTTGACCGATTGACTGAAATGCTTGGCCGCATTCCAGCTCTGCTCCAGCTCATCCAGGGAGACGATCAGTCCCCGGGTCCAAATCTCCAGCTTGCGAAAATCATGCGTCGGATCTTGATTTTTATCCATTTCCTTCTGCAGCAGCCGGGTTGTCTTAACCATCGATTCGATGGCTTCCTCAAGCAGGCCGTTGTTCTGCCGGGGCTGTTCCCCAAGTAACATTCGAAGCATGGCGGTACCCCCTCGCGTCATCAGATTAATCTTGGTTCTTGATCTCGATAGTGCCAATGCCAATATAGTCATTCCAGCGCTCAGCGGCCGTCTTCACGGCGATATCCTCGCGCGGGGGCAACTCATCCGGATCGCCATCAGGCCCTTCGGCATCCCCTTGACTGTCATCATCTGCTGCGCCAATCTGGGCTCGTCCTGTTAGGATGCCCCCGAAACGGGAAGACAACTCCATAGCATGGAGCGACTTGTGATTCTCCGGTGTTATTAAATATAAACAAATTCGTTGCCTTATCAAACCTTTTCGATACGGCTGCCGGCAGCACCTTTCTATACAACAAAGCCCTCGAACTCCGGTCCGGGGACTTTGCATGCAAGAATGCCATAGAATATTCAATATCTTTGCGGATTAATTGGCGTTCTTCCTTATACGATCTTTTCGCGGGGCACGTCGTGGCCCTTCCGTATTTCAGCTTCGAGCGGCTTGCTGAGCTGCCATACCCGGACGCTTAAATAACACAGTACGCCGAACAGCGCCGAGATCAGCAGCGTATGACCCAGTGCGGAGAATACGTAAACTTCCTCGTTATGCATCGTAGCCATAATGAGGGCGCCGCTGAACACCTGCAGCAGGCACAGCACGGTTGCCGAAATGCCCAGCATCTGGATCTCCCGGTTATCGCGATTGCGCCAATATGCAAAATGCCCCATCACCGCCACCACGATCAGCAGCAGAAGCGCGGCCACGCGGTGCATAAAGGCGATGCCGACCCCTCCGCTCAGCTCCGGTATCACTTCTCCGTTACACAACGGCCAGCCGGAGCAGCCTTCCCGGGAATCCGTATGGCTGACGAATGCACCGATATACACCACGATGTAGCTGTACAAAGTCGTGCCCCAGACCAAATTGCGGAAGCCCTTGCCCACCCGCGGCAAACGCTCCAGGTCAGCGGGCCCCTTCGCTTGTTCGATTCGGCGCATGCCCAAAGCCAGCATGACCGAGCTGGCAAAAGCAATCAGCGAGAAGCCAAAATGCAGCGCCATGATCGCCGCCGATTGAGGTTTAACCACCGCGAGGGCACCCATGATTGCTTGTACCACGACGAATATCGAGGTTCCGATGACGTAAGCCATCAAATCCCGGCGGTCCCGCTTGTACTTCCAGAACGCAATCAGCGAGGCCAAGGCGGCCAAGCCGGCCATTCCGCTTACGGCCCGGTGGGAATATTCGATCATCGAGGACACCGTGTAAGCGGGAACAAATTTACCGTTGCACAGCGGCCACTCTTGGCCGCAGCCAAGCCCCGACCCCGTCTTTGTCACAACCATGCCCCCGAAAGTCGCGCAGAACATAATTAAGCATGTTATGTAACTCAGCCACTTTAATTGTTTATCGTTCACTTATCTCACCTGCTGCTCATAATCATTCACTATTCAAAACCTATACAGGATCGCATCATATACAGTCCACATTTCATTATACCTGATTCTGCAGCCCCGGTCACTTGAGCGATTGTGACAAAATGTTCAAAAATGAACAAAACCTTCATGCTCAAGGTACTTGACTTCGCAATTCCCCTCATAATATCCAATGTAAAAACAACACCGCCGCCCGTTATAGCTCAAAGGCGGCGGTGCTATCGTCACTGCTCACTTGTGAATCGTACCGTATACGTCTACGGCACGCTGCAGGAAATCTTCAATCTCCTCGCGCGATTTGCGGAGTTTGTTAACGTAGCGAACCAGCTCGCGACCGTCAGAGTATGCAACAAAGCTAGGGATGCCCAGAATATTTTGCTGCTGACTCACGTCACCGACAGCATCGACGTCAACTTCCACCAGAGTCAATTGGTTGGAGAACTTCGTCTCAACCTCCGGCATGAATGGATCGATAAACTTGCAATCGCCGCACCAGTCCGCTTTAAATACGGCAACTGTCAGTCGTGGAGACTGGATTGCAACCTGAAATTCTGCTTCTGAAGTGATTTTTTCCATTGATTATCTCCCCCTTTACGTCGAATTCCTTCCCCCCTAGTGAATCAAATTGTTGAGTGGAAGTCAAATTTTAGAGCATACTGACTGTATGAGGTTCACGGTCTGGAATTATCATCAGAAAGTGCAGGTGACAACCGGCATGCACTCGCACGGAGCCAAGGACAAACCAAATCGGGGCAGGAATTACGGGGCATGGACAGCCGCCATTTCGCAAGCCCTGGCGGAATCGTGGTCGGGTATGATGGCAGCTTGGCGAAATTCCTTAAAGCTTCGGACAAACAGGCATGAATTGCAGTGGGATCCTACAGCCGTTAGGGCCATTCGCAGGCAGCTCAAGAGCATTCTCTCCTCCCATCCCTATCTGCCGCAGGACATTTCTTCGTTCCTCCCTCTGCAAGAAGGTCACAGCGAAATTCGCGGCCATGAACCGAACCTGCAGCCAACGCATGAGGAGCAGGAGCTGATCCATCGCATTCAGGAGGCAACTACCGGCGCCAACCGAAGCAACGTGACTCGAACCGAGGCCTATTTGGACTGTTACGAGTCGCATCCAGAGCTGCATTGGGCCCTGCTTGCCCATATGGTATCACGCAATGCCGGATGGAATATGAGCGATCTGAAGGGCGGGCTGATGTCGGATCTTATGGCTCCCCCATTCCAAAACCATCTGTACAGTTTCTTGGAGCGCTGCAATGCGCTGATTTTTCAGGATGCCTATCCGCAGCTGCTTCTCTATATGCACAGTCGAAAAATAGGAAAGCCCTTATTCCATTTGCTCCCCCGCTTCCATGTTTCATCGTTCATGACACCGTTCTGGGAACGGTTCTGGCACGACCAAGGCAGTTCGCTGCTTACGGTCGCCCTCATCATTAATGAACAGAACTATATTGAGGGGCGCGTGGCAAGACATCCTTTTTACCGTCAGCATATTCTTCAGAATCCTCTCTTCCGGATGCATGAGCTAACCCGGTTGAATCAAATTGTGTTCCCGCTGGGTCAAAGCCATCAGACAAGCACAGACTCTGCCGATTATCCCGTTTCCCCTACCCGGCCGCTGGCCGGACTCACCATCCCCAAGTTTGACGACCTGTCCATCCGGATCAAGGCAGGCCGCTCGCTGTACGCTTTACTGTTCGGTTATGAGGATATTTACCATGCCGTGCTGACATTCGCTCGTTCCACCAAGCATCAGGGCTCGCGTGCTGAATATTGGCCGGCGTTATTCACGCCGACGCGGGATCAAGCCATGAATCACGGCCACGAGGGGCTTGAGCTTGTCCAATCGGAATGGCTGCCGGACGGCCGTCGTCTGTATAGCCCCCGTCTCGAGGAGATCTGGCAGGATGAACCCCCGGAACCGATTCCCCGGTACGACTGGTATCAGGGCCACACGATGTTTAAGTTTATTCGCAAGCCGAAACCGCCGATGCTGCCGGATATCACCCACGCCCATCGGGCCGCCCTGGAGAAAACCTCCATCGCCCATGACGTATCCGATCCGTCCCACCGGCAATAAAAGAAGACCATTCCGATAATGCCGGAATGGTCTCTTCTCTAACGGATGCATGGATTGATGTGCTGTTCTTGCATCATAGGTTTAACCCCGCTCCCGCATTCGCGCAGGCTGCAGCCTCATCAGCGGACGGAACACCTTCTGTAAAAGACGCGGGTAACTGCTAAGCTCCGATTGCCGGAGTACGCCAAACACCACCAGCAGTACAAGATATATAATGACTACGGCTATGCCTACAACCAGACAGGTCAGCAGGAATGCCAAACGAGCCGGCATGATATCGACCATCTGAATACCGGCCAGATTCAGGCCGTAACCGATCCCTCCTGCGGTAGCAACCGTCAGTATGAAGCCCATCCAGCGTTTGCCCAGGATCGAGAAGGATACAATCGCCTTGATTGATCTGACGTTCAGCATCGTAATGACAAGGAAACAGAGAGCCGTGCTCCCGATGATGCCATAAATGCCAAACAACGGAGCAAGCAGGAAGCTGGCAACAAGCTTGACCGCTATCCCGATCATCACGTGAACCATCGAGAGCTTGGCCTTGCCGATTCCAAGAAGAATGGAGTTCGTTGTCATCATCGTGATCTGAAAAATCGTACCGAATGTCAGGAACCCGATGATCCCGCTTCCACCGAGGGAACTAAACAGCAATCCGTTGATGGAATAGGATGCAACGCAGAGCGCAATCACCATCGGCATACCCGTCAATATGGCAACGCGCATGGCCAGCGACACTTGCTGTTCCAAATGCTCCTGATCTTTCCTCGCAAAAGCGGCAGAGATGATCGGAATGAGCGAGGTGCTGAGGGCAATGGCTAGAATCGGCGGAATGCCCGCTACGCTTTGCGCTCGGTTTCCTAATACCGCGAGGGCTGCAGTAGCCTCTCCCAGACCAACCTGCCCGATCAACAGCGGCTTCACAATGGAGCTGTCAATGAAGTTGACCGCCGGAACCGCCAGGGAAGACAGCACAATCGGTATAGACAGCGTGAATATATCCCGGTATATCCCGCCAAGCGGAATCGAGCGGTCCGCCGCCGGCATTTTGAGCTCACGATCGCTTCGGCGAAGCTTCAACGTAAAATACAGCATGACCGCAAATGCCCCGATACTGCCGAGGACGCCACCGAAGGAGGCACCTGCCGCGATCCAGGTATCGTCATATCCCAAACGCAGCAGCACATAGGCCAAGCCGATCGCTGTCAGAACCCTTGCAATCTGCTCGATAATTTGCGATATGCCGCCAGCCGTCATATTATTGCGCCCTTGGAAGTATCCCCGCATCATGGCGATGGCCGGAAACAGCAGCAGCGCCGGAGCGAGTGCTTGAATGGCAGCAGCCGCCTCCGGCTGCTTGGCTATATGAGTGGCATAAAAAGGAGCTCCGAAGTAAAGGAGCAGCGTCATGACAACGCCCGCTGCCCCGGCAAAAATAAGCGCAGCATGATAGACGCGCCGAGCCTCCGCAGGCTTGTTCAAAGCATGGCGCTCCGATACCATTTTACTGAGCGTGCTGGGAATGCCGGCCGTTGCTACCGTTAACAGCATTAGATATACGTTATTGGCAATCGTAAACGAGGCATCCCCGATATCATTCAGCATATGCTCCAGCGGCACCCGCTGAGCAAGGCCCAGCACCCGGGCTACCAGTGCAGCAGCGGCCAAGATGATGGTGCCTTTAATAAATGACTCTTTCTTAGACAAAACCGTACCCTTCTTTCTCCTCCAAAGCGCCTCTTACAGCGATTGCTATGCTCTATTAGAAAATCCAGATGAAGAAAATGATGATCATCGCAAGCTGCAATATAATCTTCACCACAATGCTGCTAAACAATCCAACAACCGATCCGAAGCCAACCTTCATGGATTTGCTTGCTCCCGAGCCTGCCAGCATTTCTCCCAGAAATGCCCCCAGGAACGGTCCGATAATCAAGCCGAAGGCCGGTATCACGAACGGTCCGATAATAAGTCCGATCGTGCTGCCCCAGATCGAGGCTTTGGAACCGCCTAGCTTCTTGACTCCCCAGGCATTAACCGCATAATCGGCAATGAAGAGCACCACCAGAATGATGGTCTGGATAATCCAGAACCATGCATTGTAATGCTCGAATGTAAAGAACCAGCCATAAACGAACAACGCCAGGTAAATGGCGACAACCCCCGGCAGAATAGGGTATATCGCCCCGGCCATCCCAATGATAAACAGAGCGATGACGATAATCCAGCCCAATACGTCCATCAACATCTCACCCTTCGATCAAAATATGATCCCTGATGACTTCGACGATGCCGTCCTCATTGTTGCTGGAAACCACAAGATCCGCCTCATCCTTCACGGTCTGCTGGGCATTGCCCATGGCCACGCCGAGGCCGGCCTGCTGGATGACGGCCAGGTCGTTCAGGCTGTCTCCTACGGCTACAACCTCGGACATGCTGATACCGAGCAGCTCGCACACCTGCCCGATCCCGGTCGCTTTGTTGACGCCCTGCGGATTGATTTCCAGGTTATCCGGCGAAGAGTTCGTGATCTCTAGTCCGCCCATATCCTGCAGTCGCATCATGATATTGTGGCGTACCTCATGATCATTCGTGTTATATCCGAATTTCAGCCACTCCTGATTCGCGACATCGTCGGTCCAGTTCTCAGTGTTATACAATCTATCTACTGAATACGCCCAGAACCACGATCCGGTTTCAATCGCGAGTGCATGCATTTGTTCCACGAGCTTGCTGTCGAGCAGCGCGCGGCGATGCAATTCATACGGCGCACGCCATACTTCGCCGCCGTTCACCGTTACCATCGGTGTCGTCAGTTCAAGCTGCTTGGCATACGGATAAGCATCCTGAAACGGCCGGCCCGTCGAGAGGCAGACGTGAATGCCGTGCCGCACCGCCTCCTTGATCCACTTCACCGTTTCCTCGGATACTTCATGGTCGTCCTGAAGCAGCGTACCGTCCATATCCAGTGCCAACAACCGATATTTATGTTTCATGGTATTAACCCCCTTACGAATCAAAGCAAACATAACGACATTTTACCACAAAAGGCCGGGCGTCAAAACATTCCCCTGAATGAGCAGTCCCTCGATGCATGCCAAACCAGGTAAAACCCGGCCTGACGCAAGATTTCCTCGAGGGTGCTCAAACAAACGACAAGACCCTTGAAATAAATAAGCAATGTAAAAGAAAGAATACTCGTTACGGTATGCTAGGATAAATACGAAGACAAACCCGAAAGGAGTTATGCACCCCAATGACCAAGCTCAATGAGAATCCCGTCGTCACGGCAGAGATGTTGATTCGAAGACCCGTTTCAGAAGTTTTCGAGGCTTTCATCGACCCTGATATCACAACCAAGTTCTGGTTTACCAAAAGCAGCGGCAGACTTGAGAAGGGCCGGCATATCCGCTGGGATTGGGAAATGTATGGCGTGTTTGATGACTTGTATGTGCACGATATCGAGGAGAACCGCCGCATCGCCATCGAATCTTCCGATCAGACCAGGACCGAGTGGATATTCACCACGCGGGGCGAACATGAGACCTTCGTTACCATTACCCATTCCGGATTTACAGGAAGTGATGATGAGATATTGCATGGGGCCATTGATTCCATGGGAGGATACACCATGGTGCTCTGCGGCCTCAAAGCGCTGCTGGAGTTTGGCGTTGTTCTGAATCTCGTGGCGGACAAGGCCCCGGACGCCCATGTATGACAAAAAAACGGCAGCCAACCCTGCAGGGGTATTGGCTGCCGTTTTGCTGTTGTCGATTATTCGTTCGCACTGCCGTACTCATTCTCACCCTCGGTTTTTTTAGGGTGAGGCGTACCGTCCAGTCCGTAAATCTCGTCATACGCATCGAAAATTTTACGGGCAACCGGCGCGGCACTCTGGGAACCGAAGCCTGCTTCCGGAATGACTACGGCAACGGCCAGTTTCGGGTTTTGTCGCGGTGCAAAAGCGATGAACACCCCGTTTTCCACCCGGATCCGAGTGCCGTTTTTATAAATATCCTGCTCGGATGTTCCTGTTTTCCGCGCAAAATCATATTTGAAATCCTCGAAAGCCCGAAGTCCCTGCGTATTCATCCCTGAAATGACTTCATTCCAGTACTGCTGCGGAAATTCCTCTTTATTCAATACTTCCCGCTTGAATTCCTTGATCACATTGCCGTCCTGATCCACAATCTTGCTCGCAAGCTGCGGACGAATGCGTTCTCCCCGATTGGCAAGCGTGCTGGCATACTGTGCCAATTGGAGCGTCGTATATTTGCCCGACTGTCCGAAGGAGGCGTATGCCATGGCAGCCAGATAACTTCCCGCCTGCTCGATATTGGTATATTCGATGATGCCTTTATGCTCTTTCGGCAGACCGGATTCGGTGGATACCCCAAGCCCGAATTTCTTCATGTATCTGTCCCATACTTCAACGGATTCGGAGCCGTACTTGTTGTACAGCTTTTCCCCGATCCAATCGACCATAAAGGCATTGGAGGAGTGCTCGATCGCTTTTCTTGCGTTCAGGGACCCGTAGGCTTTGCCGCCGGAGTTCCGAACCCTCGTATTATCCTTACCGAAGAATGCCGCGCCGCCGTCATAATAGTAATCGTTCGGCCCGAACAAGTTTTCGTTAAGCCCGATCAGCACCGACAAAGGTTTCATCGTGGAGCCAAGCAGCACGACCGATTCCAGATTGTTGCCGGAGCGCCCGGAACTGTACGGAGAGATCGTACCGTTGCCGTAATACTTCATGACGGATTCCCAATCGTCGGTTCCATTCTCCCATACATTGGGGTCATAGTCCGGCATGCTGGCCATGGCGACGATGTTGCCGGTATCCACTTCCATCGCTACCGCATAACCCGTTAGCGCATTCGGATGCGTTTTGCCGGAAACCGGATTGGCGTGCAGCCATTTCAGCTGATCGATGATCGCCTGCTGCGTCGCTTTTTGGATATCCTTATGAATCGTCGTATGGATGTTGTAACCCTTCTCCGGGGCAATCATGGTCGGTACCCCGTCCGCCATGTTCTGCGGATTAATCGGAATGCCGATATATCCGTTCTTGCCGCGCAGCTCATCCTGGAACATCATTTCGAGTCCGTCTACGCCGACCTTCTCCTGCTCCGTGTAGATGAGTCCCGGATCCTTTTGCTTCTTGTTCTGCTCATCAATTTCTTTATATTTATCCAGTGTCTTGATGCCGCGGAACTCTTTCAAATAACCAATCGTTTGAACGGCGATTTTGTCCGGGTTGTATTGACGCTGGCTCTCTTCCACGACCTCGACTCCGGGATACTCGTTCTTATGCTCCATAAAGTAAGCCACTTCTTTAGTCGAGAGATCCGCTTTGATGCGTCTCGGCTCATAACCAGGCTGCTTGTTAAATTCCAGGTCCATCGCTTTGATTACATCATCCACCGTTAATTTCTCTGCTTTCGGATCACCGTATTGATCGAAGACCCTGACCATTTCCTCGGCCAGCTTTTCGATTTCCGGACGGTTCTTCTTCCCTCGTTCGGATGAACTGTAATCCTTTAACAGCGTTAAATACAGGGCTTGGGAGGGTGTCGAGTAGGCAATCGGCGTTCCGGAAGCATCGATGATGCTGCCCCGAATCGGCTGAAGCGGGAAATTTTTAACCTGTCCGCCGGTTTCGAGCTCTTTCAGCTCAGGGCCTTCCACGAACTGCAGTATGGCAAGACGTATAATAATGACACAGAATATAATAAACGTGCTGAAAAAAAATAGATTAACCCGCAAGTTAAACTGACTGCCGGCATCTCGTTCTTCTTGTTTGCGCTTGTCCGGCCTAAACCCTTTCACGTAAGCTTCTCCCCTTTATCCACAATCACATAAACCCATATTAACATAAACGCCCCCCCACTTCATCTGAAGGCCCATCGGATAGGCAAGGGCGGACTTCCCTGCTAGAAAGCCGCCCCTGCCTGTATCACTCTATTAAAATACCTGCTCTTTAATATGCGTCTCGTTGAAGCGCGGCGGATTAAACCAGTTGCCGCTCTGTGCCCAGGTCGGGTCAAGAGGTATCCAGCGCTTCTCTTCGCTCAAGTAGACTTCATTCCATGCGTGCGGACCATAACCGCCCTGTCCGTTATATCCCCTGCCGGTAACCACTCTGACCTTAAGATCCTGGGACCTCGCCATCATGGCATACAACCGGGCGTAATCAATGCATACCCCTAACCTCGTATCGTAGGTATCCTGCGGCGTCTGCTCTTTCCATATGCGCTGCTCTTCATACAGCGTCACTTTGTCGTGGTCATATGCGATCCGGCTGCCTACCCAATCATAGAGCTTTCGCGCTTTCTCTTCATCGGTTGACGCCCCCTTCACGACATGGAGAGCCGTCTGCTCGATGCCCTCGGGGATTTGATGGTCGATGACCTCGTACTTCCGCTGAATGATCCCATTCAATTCTTCCTGAACCGACTGGGTAAACACCGGCAGCTTTTCCTTGACGAGAGAACCCGACAAAGGCTCGATCACAGCCCGCGCCCCCTGCTGATAAACCGGAGAAGCCTCGACATACCGGCTGAAGCCGTGATCAGGATTCAGACTGACGAAAATGAATAAGATAGCAATTACAATAATGCTCCGGGCTGCACCCATGATGACGCCGATTCCGGCACCGGTCAGCCGGCTCAGCAGCGATGCCGAGGTTTCTTTTTTCGTTCCGAAGAGTCCCAGCCCGCCTCCCATGATAAGGGAAACCAGCAGCCGCAGCATAAACACGATAGCGGCATAACTCAGCATAAACAGGACCGCAAATCGAAGCAGCGGGAAATCCGCCAGCGATTTTACGGCCGTATAATAAATCTGCTCCCAGAAGCGCAGCTCCCGATTCGGTAAACCGGAGACCGTGCCCAGCCAATCGCCTGCCTTAGGCGACAGCCATAATGTAAAAGGAACGGAGATCGCAAGCCCGACCAGGCGAAGCACCGCGTCCCCCAGAAAAAAAACAAGCTTCCCGGCTGAGCGGGAGGCTCCGCGACTCCATCCCTGAATGAGTGAAAAAGCCACAATCAGCAGCAGCAAGATGGTGATTCCGTTCCCATCCAGCACACTTTCCTTCCATGCCGACATCAAACGGTATCCCCTCCTATCCCATGATGTCTTGTCAACGGACGTAAGCTTAACCGCTCATGAACATGCTGCCAGCTTACATCCGCATCCGATTGCGTTCGTCATTTGTTATTTCGATGCCGAATTGCTCTTGGCATCATCGATAAAGCTCTGAATCGTATCGTTGATGTCCCACTTCCCTACCGAAACACCGCGGAAGGTGACTTCCACTTCTTTCGAACCGGCGCTTCCTTTCAGCTCGAGATTGGGCGCTTTAATGGAGTACGTGCCGTCTCCATTCGAAGTATATTGTGCTTCCTTCGCTTCCTTCATCATCATGTTCAGCGCTTCTTTTTTTATCGTATCCACCGTCTCTTCCTTGACCGTGGTTACAACCTCGCCGATTTTGTCGAGGGAAATTCCGCTGTACACCAGCAATCCCCCGATGATGAGCACGGCAAGTGCCCACTTAATGACGGTTCTCACCACATTCAGCACGATAAACAAGATGATTAAGGCGATGGCGATGACCAGCCAATTTTGTTTAAGAAATTCAATCCAGACCTGAGTATCCAATTCGTTTTCACTCCCGTCAATCGTTTCAAAAGCGGCGGTTTATGGCCGTCTTGTTAATTATACATGATACCCCGCAAAGCTGTCAGCCAACCGGGTCTTTTCACAAAAAGGTCTAAGCTTGACCTTTCGTACGTACAAGTAGTAGTACCATATCAACTTTAGCCGGATAGGAGGGTGCCATATTGAAAACCGCTTTATGGCTCTATATGTTTTTGTTTCTGGCGTTTTTTGATTTGCATGCTCAGTATCCTGTACTGACGCCCTTTGCCATTTCACTTGGAGCAGCCCCTACGTTTATCGGCTGGATGATGGGCATTTATGCTCTAACCCATCTGCCCGGCAACCTGCTTGCGGGCAGTCTGATCGATCGTCACGGCAGCAGACGCTACATTATTTTCAGCCTAACCGCCGCCGGTATCATCCTGCTTCTTCAGGCCCATGTCCAATTGCCCTGGCAGCTGCTCGTGCTCCGCTCGATCAGCGGCTTCGTGCTGGCCTTTCTGTCACCGGCCTGCCTGGCGCTGCTGGCGTCGCTCTCCCGGGATCCCGTTACGCAGGGCAAATATATGTCCGGTCATGGCGTGATCCACACCCTTGCCTCTGTCTTGTCGCCGGCTGCAGGAGCTTTCATCGTCGCCAATGCGGGATTTTCCGGCACATTCCAGAGTCTGGGCTGGCTTTTGATTTTCACAGGCTTGATGGCGTTTTTCAGTCTCCCGAAGCCGATGTCAGCCGCTGCTAAACATAAGGGTCAGCAGGCTGAACCGATCAATAACGAGGAGCCGGCACGGCTTCCGTTTAGCTTGCGCTTATATTTGATTCCTTTTGCGATCGCTTGCTCTCAAGGAATCCTGTTCTTTGAAATACCGCTTCGGGAAAGCGGGCTGGCAAGCATTATGTCCACCGGGCTTCTCTTCTCCGTCATTAGCCTTGGAGCCCTGGTCACGCTAAGCATGCTGTTCCTCAACCGTTATGCGCCTCATATCAGGGTGACCATTGGCGTATTCGGGCTGGCCATATGCTTCTACGCCCTCGCTGCAGCAGACCATGTACCGATTATGATTATCCTGTTTACGCTCGGACTTGCCAAAGGCTTGCTATTCCCGGCTCTATCCTCTTTGTTCATTCAGCTCAGCGGCGGAGGCAGGCTTGGCAAAGTGTTCTCATTTCAGTCCATCGCCATGTCGCTGGGATCCTTTGTCGGCCCGATCGCGGCTGGACAGCTGCGCACGGTGGTATCTCCTTATTTTGTTGCGTTTCTCATGCTGATGACGGTTCTGCTGCTGCTTCCCAAACGCAATCGTGAAGCACCTTTGACAGCCATCTCGCCCGAAACCCCAATCTCAACCGTCTGATGAATTTGTACCATGCTATTAACAGCGCCCAAATCAACGCGGATGGGCCATAACACAGTCCATATGGGTAAACCCACATAAGATACAGTGTGGCAAATGACCACGAACATTTAACCAAGGGGTGAAGTAATCATGAGTCATGTTCATCATAAACATTGCCATGGCGGCCATGGAAATTCCGTAGGAATGATTCTTGTATTGTACATTCTGCTCGTCATCATTCTGAGCTGTTTCTAACTAGAATACATGGATTAATCTTATTGCGGCCATCCATTGGATGGCCGTTTATTATGCCTCCTTTTGCATGATCGGCAGAAAACAAGTTACACTATACCTACATCATTCGACGGCAGATCAACATTTCCCGGGGAATGCTGCCAAGGATCTCCGTATCATGACAGAGGTGAAAAAAGATGCCGATATTTCTCATTGTAGAGGGCAAGAACGACCGGAGTCGGCTGCGTCGGCTGCTGACTTCGGATATAACCATCCTGTGTACTTTCGGAACGTTAAACACCGCCAAGCTTGAGAGCCTGCATAAACAGGTGAAGGATCAAGAGGTGTACCTTTTTATGGATAACGACAGCTCCGGCAAGAAAATTCGCGGGGCTCTGCGCGACGTCTTTCCAGATGCCGAACAAATCTATACCCGCCGGGGATATGCCGGCGTTGAAGGAACTCCCGACGAATACTTGATTGCCCAGCTGGAGAAGGCAGGGCTGGAGGAATTCATCATCTACCCGCCCCCTGACGTATTCTGATGAAACGTGTCTATTGTCAAGGATCACAAGAGCATCTTGAATGGCTACAATTTTCGCTATTTAAAATAAAAAGGCGTCCTCCATCTTTAACGATAGAGCGCGCCTTTTGGTTTTACCTGCAATTTATTCCTTAATCAAAGCCTTGATGTCCTTCACGATATCCTCGGTCTTCACTTCGGATGGATCCGCAGCATTATAGGTCTTCCGGATATTATTGTCCCGGTCCACCAAGGCAATGGAATTGCCATGCGTGAAATTCGTCGAGTTATTGCCCAGCAGCGGAATTTTGAAAGACTCCTGCATCAGCTTCCGCGTTTCCTCCTGGTCTCCACGCAGGAAGTACCAGCCGCTGTAATCGGCATAGAATCGGTCTCCGAACTCCTTAATCTTCTCTTTCGTATCGGTCACCGGATCAAAGGAGATGGACACAAAGTTAACTTCTTTACCGAATAAACCTTCTTTTTTCAAGTCTTCCTGGATCTGAGACAGAACCAGCGTCGTAATCGGGCACACATCCGGGCAGCTGGTGAAATAGAAGTACATAAGCTTCACCTTGCCTTTGGTATCCTCCGACGTGATCGTTTTCCCATCTACATTCTCCATGGAATAGGCAGCAACCTCACGAACGATCGGAAACTTCTCCTTTCCGAATCCAAGCGAGTTGTATACCAGGTAGATGGCTGCTATTACGCATACAGCGAGCAGTACCCAAGTCCATTTGTAACGTTTGAATGCATTCATGACCTTCCCCGTTCTCCCTTCGTCTCAGGCAATCCCTGTTCTATCAGGTTTTAGTGTATCGCTAAAAGCCCAGCCACCTGTTAAAAGGTGGTATTGAGTATGAGAACGATCAGGCTCAAGGTCAAGTAGTTGATGGAGATAATGAATACTTTTTTGGACCAAGCTTCATCGTCCTTGGCACGGAAACCTTGGAGTGCGGCGTAGAGCCACCAAATAGCCAGAAGGAGTCCGATGACCAGAAAGAATATACCGGCATATCCGTATGCGTACATCAGGATGGGAATCGGTATGAGAAGCACCAGGTAAGGAATCATCTGATACTTCGTGCGTTTAATTCCTTTGACAACCGGCAGCAAAGGGAATCCCGCTGCACGGTATTCTTCCACCCGGCGAATGCCCAGCGCCCAGAAATGCGGCGGCTGCCAGAGAAACAGCAGAGCGAAGAGCAGGACGGCTGCCATATCCACGCTTCCGGTCACGGCCACATAGCCGATTACCGGAGGCATGGCACCAGAGATCGCTCCGACCGACGTGCTCCATGTAGAAGAACGTTTAAGCCAGAGAGTGTACACCACAACGTAAACGAACATTCCGACGGCTCCGAATAGGCCTGCCAGCACCCCTGAGAACAGGAACAGGACGGCTAGTCCCACGACCCCCAGAATGACGGCATACCAAAGAACAACCTTGGGTGTCAAACGCCCGGTTGGAAGGGAGCGATTCCGGGTACGCTCCATCTTCATGTCGAGCTCCCGGTCGAAATAGTTATTGAAAACACAGGACGAAGCCATGACAAGCACAGTTCCGAGAAGTGTCATAATCATCAATCCAAATTGGATATCCCAACGCGATGCCAGCCAAAATCCGGCAAAAGCCGCTATCAAATTTGACCGGATGATTCCGGGTTTCGTCACCGTGATAAAATCTTTCCAAGTCCCCGCCTTATCGGGAGGTGCAGGCGCTGCCGAGGCCAGTGCTGCGGATTCTGAAGGAGCCTGGTATCTCAAGTGATTATCCACGTGTTAACGTTCCTCCTTGTATCTGTCGTTATGGAGGAAGTACTGCCTCCGCTATAAAGTTTATCATATCATTAGTAAAAAGTGTTTAGCAATCCTTCGGAATTCATTCCATCTATATGACAATTCAGTGACATTTGGAAGGGATATCACCTTGACGTTTCGCCGTTGTTTAAGGCACAATTTGTCTATGTAGCAGGATGCCTGTCGGGCCCCTGATATGAATACAAAGCCCGGAGCGCTGACATAGCGCTCCGGGCTTCCATACTCACGTTATGAGAGAGAGATTACAGCGTGCGGCCAGACCCCGAAAGAGCCTGTTCAGCTTGCTGTACCAAACGTTTAGTAATGTATCCGCCCAGGGATCCTGTTTCACGGGAAGTATAGTTACCATAGTAACCGTCCTGAGGAATCGTTACGCCTAATTCTTGAGCAGCCTCGAGTTTCAAACGTTGTAATGCTGCAGTAGCTTGAGGTACAACCAAATTGTTGCTGCGACTTGCCATATTAAAAATCTCCCTTCACTGAATGTCTGTTATTCCAGTGCAAGCTTGCAAACTTATTATGGCTCCTTCTTGCAACGTTATACGTATTTTTAAAATTTTAATCTTTGGAGGTTTTTTTCATAATGAGTAAAGGCTTATCCCTATGGTTTGCGGTATCTTCCATCGTCCTGTTGACCGCCTCCGCCATATCCATCAGCTACAACGGATTTCTGGCCGTCGGTCTGGCACTGCTCTCCATCCTCAACATAGGCTGGGGATTCATTATTAAATCCAAGCGCAAGCCTTCCTAGAAGACCCTTGTTTATTTAGGAGCCAGAAATCCCATCTTGTCCTTCACGCCATCGAGTATTTGGGCCGCGGTCTTCTGCGCCTGCTCGGCTCCCTTGGCGAGAATGTCATGAATTTCACCGGTTTGGCGAATTTCGTAGTATCTGTTTTGAAGCGGCTCCAGAGCGGCTACTACAACTTCGCCAAGCTCCTTCTTGAATGCCCCGTACATTTTTCCTTCGAAACGAGACTGCACTTCCTGCAAAGACACTCCTGCGCACTCCGAATAGATGCTCATCAGATTGCTCACTTCAGGCTTAGCGGAAGGATCATACACCACTTCGGCTCCGGAGTCGGTTGTAGCCCGGCTGATTTTCTTGCGAATTTGATCCGGCGTATCCAGCATTGCGATATAACTGCCCTCAACCGGATTGCTCTTGCTCATCTTTTTGGAGGCGTCGTCCAGCGACATGATTCGCGCACCGACTTCAGGGATGAACGGTTCCGGAATATTGAAATACGGACCGAACCGATGATTGAAGCGTGCAGCCAAATCGCGCGTGATTTCCAGATGCTGCTTCTGGTCGTCTCCCACCGGCACAAGATTTGCATTATACAGCAAAATGTCTGCGGCCATGAGCGCAGGATAAACGAACAAGCCGGCCCCAACCGAGTCCTTGCCTTCCGATTTGTCCTTGAACTGGGTCATCCGTTCCAGCTCGCCCATATTCACCAGGGTGGTCATGATCCATCCCAGCTCGGCGTGTTGAGGAACATGGGACTGCAAAAAGATATTGGCACGGTTCGGGTCGATTCCGGCGGCAACGTACAGGGCCGCGACCGATTCCGAGCGATCCCGCAGCGAGCTGGGCTCCTGCGGTACCGTTATTGCGTGCAGATCGACCACCATAAAATAACAGTCATGCTCGTTTTGCAGCTTCACAAAATTTTTAATGGCTCCAATGTAGTTGCCGAGCGTTAAATTACCGCTTGGCTGAATTCCCGATAATACGGTTTTCATGACTAGTCCTCCATTTATTTATATTTTCATTTTATCCAAGTCTGCCCCGCCCTGCGTGAGCATATAGGAACGCAAAAAAGCCTCACATCCGCAAGGGACGTGAGACCGTGGTGCCACCCTTATTCGCTGCAAGCATCATCCTACGCAGGCTGCAGCCTTCCATTCTTGTAACGGAGAATACCCGGCCGGCATATTAAGGAATAACAGCATTATCCCGTTCAGCCCGGCACTCGAAGGTCCATTCAGCAAAGCGGATCCGCCGGTTCACATCAACCACCGGCTTTCTGAAGGATGGGCCGCACCTGCTTACTTGTCCTTGTCATCGTGTTTCAATCATAATGGATCACTATTACATGCAATGATAAAACTCTTGCTCCGCCTTGTCAATTCCAATTTGGAATCAAGATGTCCGGGCCTTTTTGAAGCATTTCTTTTACCCTTTCCGCAAAAATCTGTTATGATGTGGTTAATCGTCCAGACCATGATTTCTGTTAGTAAAGGAGCATCGATATGAATCAAGTGACCAAAGGCCAGTGGAATGGTTACGACACCTATATTTTAAACAGCGGCCGTCTTGAAGTGACTCTCCTTCCTCGTCTAGGTAATAACGTCATTGGGATTAAAGACAATGAAAACTCACGCGAAATCCTCCGAAAACCAGATGAAAGCGAGCTTGCATTCTATCTACAGAAGCCTTACCACTTCGGCATTCCGATGCTCATACCGCCAGGCCGGATTTCCAAGGGCCATTTCGAATATGGCGGAACGTCGTATCAATTTGACCAAAATACCGCGAACGACAATCATATCCATGGCCTCCACCGATCACAGGCTTGGTGTGTCAGCGACATAGAGGAGGAGGATGACGGGTGCGCCGTTTCGACCGAGTTCATCTCATCGGATGATCCGAAATGGATTGCCCAATTTCCTGAGCCGCTGAAGCTGGAGATGACCTTCCGTCTTCAGGGGACACGCTTAACGCAGAGCCTTCGCGTAACGAATCTGGGCGCCAGCCCCGTTCCGTTCGGCATGGGTTACCATACGTGGTTCCTGCTGGACGGCGAACCGCATCGCTGGACGCTGGATCTGCCAGTTGAAGGCATTTATACTTTGAATAATGAACTGATCCCGACCGGCGATCTTTCACCTCTCGGCCATTTGGAACAACTGAATTCGGGACTAAACCTGAAGGATGCCGACCTGGATACGATATTAAAGATCCCTGAGGGCAAACCTGCCGAGGCCTTGCTGAAGCGGGACGATGGTTACCAAATTCATTATTCGGCAGACCGTGCCTTCTTCAAGCATTGGGTGCTCTATACCAAAGGTGTTGCCGAGCAGTTCCTCTGCATCGAACCGTACACCTGGCTTCCCAACGCACCCAATTTGAATCTCCCGAACGAAGAAACCGGGCTGATTCATTTGGAACCGGGACAGACCGTGAATCTGACGACCAAGATCAGCATTCAGAATACGTCACCGGAGGCAGAGCAAGGATAAGCCAGTGTCTCCGTTGACACATAACATCCTCATATACTTAACTTTTCAGCAAGAGCAGCCCTTTGAATATCAAAGGGCTGCTCTTATTTGATCTATGAACAATGTGTACGGGTAATTTTACCAGCAGACGATCTGCCTCCTGCACGAATGAGATCCCTATCAATCAGGTCATAATATCCTCATACAACACCAAAGGAGGTGACATGACATGGCTCAAGGTCGTTCTTCTAACAATCTTGTCGTACCTCAAGCAACTGCAGCTCTTCAACAATTGAAGATGGAAGCTGCTCAAGAACTGGGCGTAACGATTCCACAAGACGGTTACTATGGAAACTATACTTCCCGTGAAACCGGTTCTTTGGGAGGTTACATCACCAAACGTCTGGTACAATTGGCTGAGCAGCAATTATCGGGTCGTTCGAACCTGTAATTAGCATCTCTTCCCTCCAGCCGTAAATAGAAAGAGGCGATCTTCTCCCCAAAGATCGCCTCTTTCGTTATATGTTCTATATAATAAATGATTTCAGGATTCCGAAGCAGCTTCGGCATATGTATTACGAGGGTACCGTATCATCAAGTTGGCCATGTTATAGTTGGATTCAAGCACAGCATCCACAACGACGATGCCTTGTCGCACCATAAATTCATAACTGATTTCGCCATGTGTCCAATGGCGTTTATGTTTCAGACTTTCAAGCGCCATCGAACGAAAAGAGAATTGTTGAGCCTCACTTAGCCCCTCCTCTTGCGGAGCTATGATCCCGTTACGCCCAGACAATGGGTTATGCCGTATGCCAAATTTACCAATTACATTGTTTCGTATTTGTACAAAAACCGTCCCCGAGCTTAGACCTCCCAACTCTTCTTCCAGCTCTTTAAACACGATGTCCAGCTGCCTAGCCAGTGATAATTGATCTAGTTTTACCATCCCTTCTCCCCTCCTTTATTAGTAAATCCTCCCTATTATTAGGGCTTATGACTCATTATAGGGGATAGAAATCATTGGATCAACAATATTCAACACATTTGGGTATTTATTACTAAAATTGCACAAATATTTTAGTTTTCCTCTCCTTTATTGCGTCAACTTTCTTTCTTTTACGACAAAAAAAGAAGCCCCGAAGGAGCTTCTTTCGAATATGGGAATAAATCTGCAGTGGAAGATCAAACGCCATAACAGGAACTGCATTTTTACCTGTTTTTTCGATGATAACCAACAATTTATGCTAGATGCTCGGTCATTTGCAAGAACTGCTTAATATCGTTGACGCAGGAGTCCGCCGCGCTTTGCCAGAAGTCACGCTGGGTCAGATCCACATTCAGATGTTTCTTTGCCAGGTTCTCCACGGACATTACGCCTGTGTCTCGAAGCAAAGCATCATATTTGTCCGCAAAGGTCGGACCTTCTTCCAATGCCCGAACATAGAGGCCCGTACTGAACATATAACCGAAGGTATACGGGAAGTTGTAGAACGGGGTGCCCGTGATATAGAAATGAAGCTTGGATGCCCAGAAATGCGGATGGTACGAGGTCAGGGCATCACAGTATGCTTCCTTCTGTGCCTCCACCATCAAATCGGAGATCTCCTCGCTGCTCAGCAGACCGTTCTTCCGCTTGTCATAGAAGCGGGTTTCGAACAAGAAACGTGCATGAATGTTCATAAAGAAGGCCACGCTGTTCTGAATTTTCTCTTCCAACAGAGCCAGCTTCTCCTCTTCGCTGCCTGCCCCCTTCACCATCGCATCAAAAACAATCATCTCGGCGAAGGTGGATGCCGTCTCGGCGACATTCATCGCATACTTTTGGTTAAGCACCGGAATTCCGCCCATCAGATGCTGATGATAGGCATGACCCAGCTCATGAGCCAAGGTCGAAACGTTCGAGGCCGTTCCGCCAAACGTCATGAAAATCCGCGTCTGGCCGCTTGCCGGGAAGGAGGTGCAGAAACCGCCAGGTCGCTTCCCGGGGCGGTCCTCGACCTCAATCCAGCTCTTGTCGAACGCCATCTGCGAAAAATCCGCCAATCTCGGGCTAAACTTACGGAATTGCTCCACGATGTTAACAGCGGCATCGTCATACGAGATCTTGGTTGCCGAAGTACGGAGCGGAGCATCCACATCGGTCCAGGACAACCCGTCCAGACCGAGCAGCTTCGCTTTGCGGTTCAGGTACTCTACAAGCACCGACTTCGTATCCTGAATGACGGCCCACATCGTGTCCAGCGTCTCGCGGCTCATCCGGCCAATCGCCAGCGGTTCTTTCAGGACATCGTCCCAGCCGCGGTTCTCGTACAGTTTCAGGCGGTAGCCGGATAGATGGTTCAAGGTATCCGCGCAGTAATCAGCGGAGTCTCCCCAAGCCTTCTCCCACTTCTCAAACATGGATTGGCGCACTTCCCGGCGTGGATCATGCATTTTATTGAACGCTTGCCCTGCCGACAGCATGACCGTCTCTCCGTCTTCCTCATACGGAATTTGGATTTTCTTCACGATGGTGTCGTAGAACTCTCCCCATCCGTGATAACCGTCTACCCCCAGCGACAGAGCCAGGCTTTCCAGCTCGGGACTCATCTTATCCTTCGCGAGATTGCGGCTTTCGTTCAGTACGAATTCCAGCTCGGACACCTTATCCGTACCGGTCCATGCGGTCCAGAGCTCATCGTTCATTCCCCGAAGCACGTTATCGAACTGGTTCTTCACCGACTGCAGGGCCGCAGACAGCGTAGTTACCCGCCCGGACAATTGAACCGCCTTCTTGTCATTCACGTTCTGTGCGGTCAGGCAGCCAACAAAGGCAGAAACCTCGCGGATCCTTGCATAGGCGCTCTGGAACTGCTCAAGGAAGCGCTCCAGACTGGATGCGCTCTCGATGGTCTCTGGAACAGCCAATGCCTTGACGTCTTGCTGAAGCTTATGTACATCCTGCTCCAAAGCCTCAATAAAGCTCCCGAGCTGCGGCGAGGAGGAGCCTCCTGGAAATATCGATTCCAAATCCCAAGTTTGTTGAAGTGCCATCGAACATTCATCACCTTTCGAGATAAAATATGAATTCAAACGGAATACCATTTGTGTGGACTTAGGGAAAAGTGTATAACTATATATAACTAAAATACTGTTTTCCCTCTTGATCAAACAAATTACTGCTGGAGGAGCTAGAAGCCATGAGACCTTTGCAAATTTCACCGGAGACGGCGGTTACACTGTCCAAGCAGCTGGGCGTTCCGCTGGAACAGCTGATGCATATGCCTCAGCATATATTAATGCAGAAGATTGCCGAGCTTGCCAAGAATGAGGAAGCGAAAGCAGCCCCGAAAGACGATGAGTCCCATTCATCGGAGAACTCATGATTCCTTTTTCGAATACGTGGCCTTATGATGTCGTTGGCAACGACGTATATGTACACAGCTGCCCCTTCTGCGGGACCGACAATGTCTTGCTTCCCATGAAGCCTAAGGAGCTTGTAAGCGTTAGGGAAGGGAAAAAGAAGCTGCTCATCTTCCCCTGCTGTCACAACAAAGTTACCGTGCTGGACAGCGACATCGACTATTTGCTCACGGATCAGCGATTGCGCTGACTCTATCTTAAAGCGAGCCATCGCTGCAAATTGCAAATCAACAGCCTGCTGGCCCACCGTTCAGCGGGCTGTTTGCATTTATGACTCCGCCTGAATCGCCGCGTTCTTCTGCTCCCGGATCTGTTCGGCTATCAGCTTCCACTGCTCTCTGGAGGCTCGGATCATGGCAGCATCCATGATCTTCTCGTCCTGGACCACTCTGGAGAACCACTGGACCGCCTCCTGGAACTGTCCCAGCCTGCGATGAATCTCTCCGATCAGGTACAGCAGACGGGCATCATTCGCCCCTACCCCTTCCAGTTCAAACACCCGGATATAGGATTCCAGGCTGTACCCCAAAAACCGCTTCTCTTGATCCTCGTTGCCCTGATACCGGTACAGCCATGCGATATGGTGCAGCAGGCTGGCCACGATGCGGTCCCGCTCCCCGATCACCTGGGCGCAGAGGAGAGCCAGCTTGTACGACTCCAGGGCATCCTCCAGATTGCGGGGACCGCCCATATCCCTCTTCTCCCAGCGGCATCCAACCTGGTCATAGAAGAGCGTCTTCTGCCGTTCATTCAATTTCAGGGTCGAGTGTTCCGTCGAAGCAAATCCGCATTCGGGACAGACCCGCACCACGTAAAAATCGGGGTTCTCCGATTTGTAATAAGCGCAGAAATCCGTATCCGTACGGAATGCTTTCTTAAAGCTTGGTCTCACCCTGGACGTTAAGTATTCATGATCACAGTGCGCACAAGCCACCTTGATGGAATACAAGGGTTCCAATTTCACGCCATTCGCCATCCCTTCATTCGCGTCTAATTCCTGTCCGTTTCTAGATCTAAGGCACTACGGAGTATTCACGAAATGGTGGGCGGGACCCGAAAGACGCTGCAGCACAAAATCACGTAAATCATCCTCCACGCCGATTTCGATTAAGGCTCCGGCCATGCAGCCAAGCCATTCTTCGGCATGACGGTCGGTTATCGGGAATTTCATGTGCCTGGCCCGCATCATCGGGTGTCCGAACGCTTCCGAGAACAAGGCCGGCCCTCCGAAAAACTGGCTCAAGAACATATATTGCTTCTCCATCACCGGCATGATATCTTCCGGAAACAATGGCGAAAGCAGCTCATTTTGCTGCACTCTCGGATAAAAAGCTTCGACGAGCGATCGTACACCCTCGGCACCCCCGAGGTTATCATAGATGCTTAAGTTCGGATTCATATCCGCTAATTCTCCCATCTGTTTATGATTCGCTTTCGATTGGATGTACCTGTCCATTATAGCAAAAAACAACAAAAAAAGGCGCTAAGCGATGGTTAGCACCTTTTAGAACTTATTAATAACTGCGCCAGTCCTCTTCACTCTGGACGAGAGAAGCACGTATAACATAAACGAAGGCGCATACCAGGATACCTGCGACTATGCTCATGATCATCACTCCATCCAAACATAATACGAAAGATGTGCTTTGATGGTTTTTATTATAGCACAATATCCCCGAAAATAAAGCACAAATGTAACCGCTTTCTCATGTTTTTTATACTGTTTGTCCTATATGCTGCATAGATTTTAAATATCGGACCATATTCTATCATTCACAACGATGCCAGGGGGCGTATTCCTTATATGACCATGAAAAAATTGGGCTGGCTCATGCTCGTGTCGGCTCTGATCAGCGTGATTGTCCTGATGGCTTTGTTTCCCGAAGCGGCGCTCCAATCCGCACTCCGCGGCCTGGCGATATGGTGGGACGTGCTGTTTCCATCCCTGTTCCCGTTCTTTGTCATTTCAGAGGTGCTGTTAGGGTTTGGCGTGGTGCATCTGATCGGCACGCTCCTGGACCCCATGATGCGACCGTTGTTCCGAATTCCGGGTGCAGGAGGGTTCGTGGCCGCGATGGGATATGTTTCAGGTTACCCCGTCGGTGCCAAATTAACCGCCAAGTTGTGGGAGCAAAAAATGGTAAACCGGGAGGAAGGTGAGCGACTTGTTGCCTTTACCACCTCTTCGGATCCTATATTTCTGATTGGAGCGGTATCCATCGGTTTCTTTCACGATCCCAAAATAGGTCTCATTCTGGCCCTCGCCCATTATGGCGGAGGTTTTCTCGTAGGGCTGTTGATGAGATTTCATGGCAAGCGCGAGTCCAATACATCAACCGATTCGCTACGCCTGTCCCAGTCGAAGACAAGCCGGCTTAAATCCGCCTTTCAGGCCATGCATGCAGCGCGGGAGCAGGATGGCCGTGATCTCGGCACGCTGCTAAGACAAGCGATTCAATCATCGCTTCAGCTGATTATCGTTGTCGGCGGTCTTGTGGTTTTCTTCTCCGTGTTTCTTGAACTCTGGACCCGGGCCGGCGTCATGCCCGCGCTAACGGAGGTCATCAGTCTGCTGTTATCCCTCGTTGGCATGCCTGAATCCTTATCCACTGCCATCGTGGGGGGACTGTTTGAAGTGACGCTGGGCGCACGCTATGCCGGGGAGGCAGGTGCCGTTATTCCTCTGCCTTACAAAGCGGCCGCGGCAGCCTTTATCTTGTCTTGGGGCGGCCTGTCCGTTCATGCCCAGATCATCAGCATCCTGAACTCTACCAACCTTAGGTATTTTCCGTTTGTCGTAGCCAGGCTGATCCACGGCGTTATTGCCGCCACCGCCGTGTTGCTGTTGTGGAGAAGCGTCATGGGTTCTTCGATACCGACGCTGGCGGTGCCGTCTGTTTCGGATTCCTCCCTAAACGGGTATACCCATATTATGGCGGCTTTCTGCATCCTGCTCGGTTTCCTGATTGCAGTTGCGTTGTTTATTCAGATCCTTCGAGGACTGCAGCAGAAATTCCGCTAATTCCCAAGGTGAACATTGTGTTCTTCTCCAAGATTGATTATCATCTTTATATAACCTTACAAAGGAGCTTATCAACTTGAGATATTATGTTCTGGACCGCGGTGACCCATTGTCTGTCGAGCTGACCCAGCAGTTTCACAAGCTGGCGGAACAGCGGGGGTTTGTGCTGGATGCAGAATCTCCGGAGATTGTGGTCTCGATCGGTGGAGACGGTACGATGCTGCACGCCTTCCATACGTTTATAGACCGTATTCCCGACCTCGCCTTCGTCGGCGTCCATACGGGCCACTTGGGATTCTATGCTGACTGGAAGGCGGATGAACTGACGGAGCTAATTGATCATATGAGCGGAGAAGGCGAACACGGCAACGTGAAGCCGCGCCTCGTCAAGTATCCCCTGGTTCAACTGGAAATCCATAAGAAATCAGGAACGTCCTCTTACATTGCCTTAAACGAATTTACACTTAAAGGCGTTGACGGTACCGTTGTCGCGCAGATTGACATCAACGACGTGACCTTTGAGATGTTCAGGGGAGACGGCATTTGCGTATCCACGCCGTCCGGCAGCACGGCGTATAACAAGAGTGTCGGCGGGGCGATGGTTCATCCCTCGATCGATGCGCTTCAGATTGCGGAAATCGCCTCGATTAACAACCGGATTTTCCGTACGCTGGGCTCGCCGCTGCTTCTGCCCAAGCATCATCATTGTGATATATTCTCGCGAAAAGAACAGCGTTTGCTGCTTACTATCGACCACGTTAATATCTCGATTGACGACCTCGTATCCGTGCGCTGTCAGGTGGCGGAGCAGCAGGTCAGTTTCGCACGTTATCGGCCGTTTCCGTTCTGGAACCGCGTCCGCGATGCATTCCTTGGTTAATATGAAGAAGACCTCTTTCTTACATTTACCAGGAGGGCCAACGCTTCACGAAGTCTTTCCTTTACCAATATCCGAAAAAAAGAACGGTCTACCTGCCAAAATACAGGTGACCGTTCTTTGTTTATTGCGGCTTCTCTGAAGCCACATGAGGCTCCTTGGAAGGCTTTGCTTCCTTCTCCTTGGGGGCCTTGGCTTCGCGCGGTTCGCGTCTTGAATCCTTGCCTTCGCGCCGCTCGCGCTGGTCCTTGTGCTCCTTGCCCGGTTTTGGGCCCTCTTGGGGTTCCTTGCCCCCCTGTGCTTCCCCCTCAGCCCGGTTATCCTTAGGGGATGTTTCTCGAACCTCTACAGGCTCTTTCGTATTGGAGGCATGCTCTTTCGTTTCCTTCTGCTCCTTCGTTTTCTGAAGCACAAAGTGAGCACAGCCAAAATTGCAATATTCGTTAATGTAATCGGACATGCTGGAAAAGGTTGAATCCTTGGCAGCCTTGGGATGATTGTCCCGATAGAAGCCTTTAAGCCGAAGCTGATTATAACCCCAGTCTCCCACGATGTAATCATAGCGGTCCAGCACCTCGCTGTACCGCTCCCGGAAAGCTTCCAGATTCCAGCCGTTTCGATGGTCCTTTAACACTTCATAGCTTTTGTTTCCGATAACGATCATTGAAAGCTTCCCCTGCCTTTCCAATAGGTTAAGACTGCACCGTCTCTTCCTTGTTGCGTTCCGCAGATTTCACTTGCTCGTGTGCATGATAGGAACTGCGCACAAGTGGGCCGGATTCCACGTGGCTGAATCCGCGCTTCATTCCTTCTTCCTTCAAGATCGCAAACTCTTCCGGCGTGTAGTATTTTTCAACATTCAGATGTTTCGGCGAAGGCTGCAGGTATTGGCCGATCGTCATGATATCGCATCCCACCGAACGCAAGTCGTCCATCGCCTCCAGAATTTCATGCCATTGTTCCCCGACGCCCAGCATGATGCTGGATTTGGTCGGAATGTCAGGCTGCATCGCCTTGGCATTCTTCAGCAGCTGCAATGAGCGGGAATACTTGGCTTTGGCACGTACGCGATCAGACATACGCTCCACCGTCTCAATGTTGTGGTTCAGAATATCCGGCTTTACGTCCATCACGATTTTCAGCGATTCTTCGTCTCCCATAAAATCCGGGATCAGCACTTCCACCGAGCACAGCGGCAGGCGTCGGCGAATGGCTTTGACGGTTTCGGCGAATATGTAGGCACCGCCATCCTTCAGATCATCCCGTGCAACGCTTGTTACCACGCAGTGACGCAAATTCATTTGCTCGGCCGCCTCCGCTACCCGTTCCGGTTCCTGCAGGTCCAGCTCCGTTGGAAGCCCCGTATTCACGGCGCAGAATCGGCAAGCGCGGGTACAAATGTCACCCAGAATCATGAAGGTTGCCGTACGGTTAGCCCAGCATTCGTAAATATTTGGACAGCGAGCCTCTTCACACACCGTATGAAGTGTTTTGGATCGCATCATGCTTTTGATTTCTTTATAATTATCGCCAGTAGTCAGCTTGATTCGAATCCAGTCAGGTTTTGGCTGTTTGGTTTTAGACAAAGAAAAAACCTTCTTTCGAATGTAATGATGTAACTCAAGACATACCCCATCGTTTGCTGTCCCATATTATATCATGAAAACCATCATATTACTTGTTTCGCATCGATATGAGATTAATCTAGTTGCGGCATGGATAAAAATCCTTGTTTCGATTCACCCTACAGGTAGGCATGACTGTCCGTCCTTAATTACGACTATCGAAAAAAGGAGGAGAAGGACAATTGAGGATTTTACAACCATTGCGAGCAAGGTGCATCATGTATCGGTCCACGGCTGCAGTCGTGGCTGCCTTGATGGCTGCCTGCTGCATGTGCGGGCCTGCGTCCGCATCCGCCTCCATGGCGGTCAGCGCGGCTGACGATGCGACTAAATCAACGGACGCTGCAGCGAATTTTGCAGACCGGAAGTCTTTATACGATCAGGTTTCCACCGTTACCCAAATTCCTTGGCACCGCCTGGCGGCCATTGACCAGTATGAACGAACGCTGACCCGGGTTCATCCCAAGGATCGAAAGCATCCGGACCGCACCCTCGGTATCTTTATCCCTTCCACCCGATGGGCCGGCCCGTTGAATCCCAATCAGGAAGACGTGAATCCTATGTCGATCAGCGTGTTCTCCGGGATCGGGCTCGATGGGGACGGGGATGGCAAGGCAGACCCCAATAATGATATCGACCTGCTCTACACGGTTGCGACAAGACTTTCCCCTTATGGGCATGCCGCTGATGATTTCAGCATCGGCCTATGGTCATACTACCAGAACACGCGGGCCGTACAGCGCATCATGCAGTATGCCAAACTGTACGAGACCTTCGGGAAGCTGGACCTGTTCGACCATGCGTTTCCCCTTCCCGTCAAGAGCAACTATTCCTACCGAAGCACCTTTGGCATGGGGCGCAACTGGGGAGGTAAAAGGGTTCACGAAGGAACGGATTTGTTTGCTTCATACGGAGTCCCCGTTCGAAGCACCTGTTACGGCGTCGTCGAAATTAAAGGCTGGAATAAATACGGCGGCTGGCGCATCGGCATCCGTGATTTGAACAATCATTACCATTATTACGCCCATCTGCAGGGCTTTGATAAAGGGATTTCGCTCGGGGATGTCGTTACGCCGGGTCAAACCCTCGGCTGGGTCGGCAGTTCGGGCTACGGCAAGCCCGGAACCCAGGGCAAATTCCCGCCGCACCTGCATTACGGCATCTACCGGGACACCGGATTGACCGAATGGGCTTTCGATCCTTACCCGCTGCTGAAGCACTGGGAACTGGAAGAAAAACGCTCGAAGAAAAAAACGCGCTCCTGAATTCAAACCAGGGGCGCGTTTTTCCTTTAAGGACATCCCTCATGACACATAAACGGCCAATCCATGCTGCACGTACACAATACGGTTTGGGAATGAGCGAAAATGAGCGTCCTACTCGCCTGTTCCGCTTCCCTCCGTATGCCCTGGCATGTCGGCGCCGCCCGGCGTAGGCACAAGAGGCGTCGTCGTTCCCTGGGCAGGAGGGTCCGGCGTCGTTGCAGGCGGAATCTCCTGCTGCCCGTCATGGGTGTTCTCGTCCGTTACCGGCGGCGGTATCGCGATGCTCGGTGCGCTTGCCTTATTCTCGCCGACCGCCTTTCCTTGGCCGTCGTAATAATACATCGGCACATCGCCTACCACGAGCAGATACGAGATCGGAATATCGGTCTCCACGATTTGCGGCTCCATGTCAAAAGGAACGACAACCGCTACCTCCGTCACGATGTGGACGAATACCTCCACCAGGATCATATTGATGCCGGCCCCCTGCTGCCTCGTATCCAGCTGAACCTTTACCGCTCCTTGGGGTTCGATCTTTAAAGGTATTTGCGGACCGAATGAAGCGATGATCGGGCTTTTTAACACCTGTCCCAGCGGAATTTGCTCTTTGCGCTTATGGATTTCGTCCAGCGTGCTCTGCACGACCTGCGTCGTATGGGACGTGATTTTTAAATGCTCGGCATAATTCAGCATAAATCCGGTCACTTTGCCCGAGCTGTCCGTTTTCCAGTTGACCAGATTATCAAAATCCTTGCCCTGCGTCACCTGGGAGGTGATCGCTTTATTGATGGCTTCGGTAGCGATCTGCTTAACCCGGATTTGGGCTAAATGCATGATCGGCGGCCGCAGATTCTGCTCGATATACATAAAAAACTCAACGATCCCAAACACAAGGAGCAGAGCGCCGATCAGCCACCATTTTTTTGTGCTTCGCCGTTTGGCAGCCTGAGGACGCCCCCGGCTCTGCGGTACGGGCCGAAAGCCTCTGCGCGGTGGTTTGTAAGCTCTCCTTGGTTTAGGCCACGACAGCGACGGAAAGGCCAAACGCCTGCTTCCCCATCTCTTTCGTCTCATGCTTGGTCCCCCCTATTTACGCCCCGAGGAGCATGTTTACCATGGCAAGCTCTCCTGTATAGAAGGTATGCGGACAAACGGCAAAAAAGAAGAGCAAGGATGGCTTATCCTCACTCTTCTTCCTTAGCGATCTTTGGATCGTTTTCTTGATCTTCCACGTAGTATTTCAGCATCGACAGTTTGTTCTCCCAGAAGCGGTCGAAATAAGACAGCCAATCCTTCAATTCCTTAAGCGGCTCTGCTTGCAGGCGATAGCGGGTCTCGCGTCCAACCTTGCGGTCCTGCACCAGACCCGCTTCCTCCAAAATTCGGAGATGCTTGGACACGGCGGTTCGCGTCATGGAGAAATATCCCGTAATTTCCTTAACCGGCATTTCCTTATCGCTTAACAAGCCGAGCAGCTTACGACGAGTCGGATCTGCGATGGCTTGGTAGACATCATGCTTCGGAGCGGCCTGCGACATCGGTTACGCCTCGACGTATCCCGCAAGCTTCTGAACAATGCCAGCCCAGCCGTTGTCCATGCGGCCTCGAACGATGTCATGCGCTTCCCCGAACTCGGTTACTTGATCCGCTGTCCATCCGCCATGGATGAGCGTGAATTCCGTATGATCTCCCTGCTCCACCAGTTCGAAGGTAACGCTCCAATCCTTGCCCCAGTTAAAAGACAACCGGTTAGGCTCATCAATAAGCGTCACCTTGCATGGTGAATTTCCGAAGGGGCCGGCATTCAATTGAAACTCGAACCCTTCAACCGGTTCAAAATTGTTAGGCATGAACCACGACGAAATCCCTTCAGCCGTGGCTACGGCTTTCCACACCTTCTGGATGGGCGCTTTCAGCACAAGAGTATGACGAATATCCGGCAGCTTGCCGTTTGTTGCGTTGTCCATATCAGTTTCATCCCTCGCTTAAACTTGAAATTATGAAACCATTTGGTTTCCCTTCATGCATTATAGGACACCAAATGGTTTTACGTCAAATCCCAATATTCACCTGTTCGGCGTCACCCTTAGGTCAATCAGACGACTAATCGGCGCAAAGCAGGCACCTTGCCAGCACACCGCACTACTTAACCTCACGTTAGGGTTGATCCGGATAAGTCTTTTTCAGGAACGCGATCGATTCGCGAATCAGCTGCTTCAGCACCTCAACATCAATGTCCGCCACTTTATTGATGTACACGCAGCCTTTCCCTGCCGTATGCTTGCCAAAATTCGTCAGCAGCTCCTCCCGCTGATCATCGCCTGGCGCAAAATACAGGCTGATCTTCGCTTTTCGCGGGGAGAATCCTACAAACGGCGCATCTCCCTCATGCCCGGAGGCGTAACGATAATGGTAGGAGCCGAAACCAATGATGCTCGGTCCCCACATTTTGGCCGCAAAACCGCTCGTTTCTTCAAAAATCTCCAGCAAACGATAGGCATCCTCCCGTTTTTTCGGCGAATCCACTTGCTCGATAAACTCCACCACGCTGTGATCCGTTTCTTTTGTTTTTTGCTCGTACACGGGTTTAACTCCTTTCGAACACGCTTGTTATTATGATCATCCCTGTCAAAAATAAAAAAAGGCCGGTTATGATCAGCAATGTTATCTAATCATTTCCAGCCTAATCGAGCCATTTCTGTCTTTATAGTTCAGCAGCGTACTCCCTCTGCCTTAAAGCCTCGTACATCAATACGGAAGCGGCCATCGCCGCATTCAGCGATTCGGCACGCCCCGGCATGGGGATACGGATGGCATCGTCCACGAGTGCCGCGACCTCAGGCGAGACGCCGCGTCCTTCGCTGCCGATGACGATCCAGCTTGTCCCTTTGAAGTCGTACTCGAAGCATGAGCGCTGTCCTTCCAGCATGGTGGTCACCAATCTGGCTCCCCGTTCCCTGGCTTCCGGCAGGATGCTCAGCAGATCACCCTCCAGCACCGGCAGATGGAACAGGGATCCCATGGTAGAGCGCAGCGTCTTGGGATTGTACAAATCCGCGCAGCCTCGCCCCAGGACCACGCCGGCAGCCCCTACGGCATCGGCGCTTCGTATGATGGTTCCCACATTGCCCGGATCCTGGAGACCGTCGAGAACAACGACCAAACCGTTCTCGCGCAGGATCAGGTCCTGCCATTGCCGCGCTTCCTTGCGAATGACGGCAAACACCTGCTGCGGCGACGGCGTATCGCTGACCTTCGATATGACGGCATGGGATACGCCGATCCATTCGGCACCTTGTCCTGTATCCGTAATATGACGAAGCTCTTGGGGGATGCCCTTGTCCACGTCATAAGCCACGCACTCGATGTCCGCGCCGGACGACAGGGCTTCCTGTACGAGATGAATGCCTTCCACCACATACTTGTTCTGCTTGTCCCGATGTTTTTTCTCCTGCAGCTGTGCCCAGCCCTTCACTCTGGCATTCTGCGGCGATAATATCTCCATTGTTAACCCATCCGTTCTTTACATATATACTCATCAGAGCCCGGGTTCGGCCAGGTATCCGAAGCTGACGGCTTTATTTGGGATAAGCAAGCTCCAGCTTCGTTAAGTCATTCTTATGTCCCACGATGACGAGCACATCGCCTTCCTCAATCCGGTCATCCGGACTTGGCGAAATGTTCATGTCCGCTTCGCTTCGAATCGCCATGACATTGCACCCGAATCGTGCGCGAATATCCAGCTCTCTCAAATTGTGGCCAATCAGCTCGCCTGTAGCCAGCATCTCCATAATGCTGTAGTCGTCCGACAAATCGATATAGTCCAGAATATTCGGCGACACCAGATGGTGGGCAACCCGAAGCCCCATGTCCCGCTCTGGGAAAATCACCTTGTCCGCGCCGATTTTGTTAAGCACTTTTCCGTGCAGCTCATTCTTCGCTTTTACGATAATAGCCGGTACGCCAAGATCCTTCAGAATCAGCGTCGTCAAAATGCTGGATTGAATATCCTCCCCGATAGCCACGACAACCACATCAAAATTCCGAATGCCGAGCGCCCGGAGCGCCTCTTCATCGGTCGAATCCGCCGAAACGGCATGCGTGACCATGCTGGCAGTTTCCTGAATACGCTGTTCGCTCGCATCAACGGCTAATACGTCAAAACCCATGCTGCTCAATTCCTTGGCAACGCTTGTGCCAAAACGCCCCATACCGATTACTGCGTACTGCTTCTTAGCCATTTATATATCCCCCCACGAGCCTAGGTCGATCCTTAATCATCAATGATAACAGTATATCATACTGTCCAGAATACTTGAATGTAACTCCCCTGGAACGGGTACATTACACAATGACCCTTATATAACAAGGAGGAACATTTCGATGTCCATATTGTTAGATCTAAGGCAAGCCGTCATTCATAAAGTCCACAATCAGGACGAAGAAGAGCTGCGCTCCATGATCGAGGGTTCCGTTGACGGGCCTGAAGCCGCCCTGCCGGGACTCGGCGTGATGTTTGAAATGATGTGGAAAGACATGGATGCTGCCCAGCAAAATACCCTTGTCTCTTCCCTTCACGACCATTTGAAAACCGTTACGCCTGGCAATCTTCAGGGATAATCCCGCGCTCAACAAAAAGAACAATCCCCTAAGCCTTCAAGCTGAGGGGATTGTTCTTTATCCTGCATATTTATGCCATCGCTTACGGAGCGGTCTCAAGAAACTGGGCGGTTGGGTTCTTGTCTATGGCGGTTCTCATCGCATACTCATTTTCGAAGAGAACGACATAATTATCCTTCTTGTCTTTCACGAGGGTGGAGTTAATCCGGAACTTGGACGGATCAATGTTGTCGTCCACGAGCCAGCGGGCGAACTGATACGGCATCCGTTGCAGCTGGACATCGACGCCGTACTCCCCCTTCATCCGATACTCGAACACTTCGAACTGGAGCTGACCGACCACCCCGAGAATGGTCTCGTCGAAGCTAACGGTGCGGAATACCTGAATGGTCCCCTCTTCCGTCAATTGGTCAATCCCCTTCTGATATTGCTTATGCTTCAGCGCATTCTTCACGGTTACTTTGGCAAAGATCTCCGGGGAAAACGTCGGAAGCTCGTCGAATACAACCTCGCGTCCTTGGCTGAGGGAATCCCCGATCCGAAAAATCCCCGGGTCAAACAGACCGATAATATCGCCAGGGTATGCTTCCTGCACAATATCTCGATCCTGCGCCAAAAATTGCTGCGGCTGCGCCAGCTTGATTTCCTTGCCTACCCGCACATGCTTCACGCTCATACCGCGTTCGAACTTGCCCGATACGATTCGAAGGAAAGCGATGCGGTCCCGGTGAGCCGGATTCATGTTGGCTTGGATCTTAAATACGTAACCGGAGAATTTCTCATCGGTCGGTTCCACCACGCCTTCCGTGCTGCGGCGCGGCTCCGGCTTCGGCGCAAGCTGGAGGAAGTTTTCAAGAAAGGTCTGGACGCCGAAATTGTTGATCGCACTGCCGAAAAATACAGGCGTTAACTGACCCTGCATCACTTTCTCCAGATCAAACGGGTCGCCGGCAACATCCAGCAGCTCCAGATCCTGACATAACTGGTCATGCAGATAATCGCCAGCCATTTCGCGGATGAGCGGATCTTCATACCCTTCGACCTTCTGCACTTTAATCGTGGAATGGTCGTCCCCTTGGAACAATTCCACCTGATTCTTCACCCGGTCGTACACGCCGCACAGGTCGCGGCCGGAACCGATCGGCCAATTCATCGGTACGGAGCGGATGCCCAGCACCTGCTCAAGCTCCTCCATCAGGTCAAACGGACTGCGTCCTTCGCGGTCGAGTTTGTTGATGAAGGTGAAAATCGGAATGCCCCGCTTCGCGCAGACCTGAAACAGCTTGATGGTCTGGGCCTCGACCCCTTTGGCTACGTCAATCAACATGACGGCGCTGTCGGCAGCCGTCAACGTACGATAAGTATCCTCACTGAAGTCTTGGTGACCCGGCGTATCCAATATATTAATCCGATGCCCTAAATAATCAAATTGCATCACGGACGACGTGACGGAGATTCCCCGCTGCTTCTCGATCTCCATCCAGTCACTCGTTGCATGCTTGCTCGCTTTACGAGCTTTTACCGATCCGGCCAGACGAATGGCGCCCCCGAACAAGAGCAGCTTCTCGGTCAGCGTCGTCTTACCGGCGTCAGGGTGGGAAATAATCGCGAACGTGCGACGCTTATCCACTTCCTGCTGCAGTTCATCTATTAGCTTTGCCATTTCACTTATCCCTTCGTAACTAAAGTCATGTATATCATTGTACCACAATTCATACGCAAATCATCCCCATGCGCCGTGCGCATGAGGATGATTTTTATCGCATAAATTTTAGCTAATCTTCTATTTTTTCAACCACACTACGTTATCCTCAAGCTGACCGTTAACCGGCCACCAGTGGAAGCCGTCTTCCTTCAGCAGCTCATCCGCTTTGTCAGGTCCCCAGGAGCCGGCAGGATACGATTCCAGCTCGCCCTGGTTCTCTCTCCAAGCGCTAGCGATGCGATCCACGAAGGACCAAGCGGAAGCCACTTCGTCCCAACGCGTAAAGTAGGTGGAATCCCCGCGGGCGGCATCATGCAGCAGACGCTCATACGCTTCTGGAGAGTTGATGCCCACGATGCAGCTTTGGCAGAAGTCCATCGCAACCGGAGCGATCTCGGACTCGGAGCCAGGCTTCTTCGCGTTGATCTTCACGTAGATGCCTTCCATCGGGTTGACCCGGATAACGAGCAGGTTAGGCTCCAGGGAATGCTTCTGGCCCAAGTATACGTTCGTTGGCATCCGTTTGAACTCTACGACCACCTCGGTCGTCTTAACCGGAAGCCGTTTGCCCGTGCGGATATAGAACGGTACGCCCGCCCAGCGGAAATTATCCACAAAGACTCTGGCCGCAAAATAGGTTTCCGTATTGGATTCAGGATTCACCTTATCCTCTTCACGGTAAGCCGGCAGATCTTTGCCGCCTGCGGAACCGCTCGTATACTGACCGCGAACCACGTTGTTCTTGACTTCTTCGTTTGAGGCATATGGACGCAGGGAGCGAAGCACCTTCACCTTCTCGTCGCGAATATCTTCTGCGAGCAGACGGCTAGGCGGCTCCATGGCAATCATGGTCAGCAGCTGCAGCATATGGTTTTGACCCATATCCCTGAGTGCGCCCGCATGGTCGTAATAACCTCCCCGCTCCTCGACGCCAACCGTTTCACCAAGCGTGATTTGGATGTTGGCAATATGCTTGTTATTCCAGAGCGGCTCGAAGAAAGCATTCGCAAAACGGATAACCTCGATGTTCTGCACCATTTCCTTCCCGAGGTAATGGTCGATCCGATAGATCTCCTCTTCCTTGAACACTTTACGGATCTCTTCGTTCAGCTTGGCAGCGGACTCCAGATCGTAGCCGAACGGCTTCTCGATCACAAGACGGTTCCAGCCCTCTCCGTCAAGCATGCCGCCCTTCATCAGGTTGAACGATACGCTGCCGAACAATTCCGGTGCAAGCGCGAGATAGAACAAGCGGTTGCCCGGTATATTAAATTTCGTTTCCAATTGCTCCGTTTGTTCGCGGAGCTCACGGAAACCGTCAATATTGTTGATATCTAAAGATTTATATTCAAAATGCTGTGCAAATGCATTCCATTCACTATCCTGTTCCGAACTATATCGGCAGAATTCCTGAATCGAACGATACACGTCCTCCCGAAACTCCTCCTGGGTGCGCGGACGCCGCGCCACGCCGATTACAGCAAAATCCTCATCCAGTTTTCCTTCACGATAAAGACTGTAGATCGCCGGAAACAACTTACGTCTTGCCAAATCACCAGTCGCTCCAAAGATGAAAAATACAGCTCCCGGTGTCTTCATTGTATCTAGATTTTGATTTTCAGCCATGGCTCCTCATTCTTTCTATGAATTATAGTGTATTTTTATGCATCGGCACTTAACTCGATGTGATGACATTTTAGCATATTCATTTCAAGTATGCTATCTCATTCCGTATTTTTTCATCGGAGTTTCAGATATTATTTTCAATATTCTATTGTAATGACAGGAAATCCGATCGTTATTCTACTGCTTTTCTTCACCGAATCTTCATGCACCGCGATCTGCATATGAATCGGCGTGTTGCCACTCTTCACAAAAGTCCCCAGCGAAGGCGCCTCATAGGATCGGCTGATCGTTGTAACATCCGCATAATCCTCAACGGAACGAAGCGGAAGCTTTCGGGCTACGGCCTCTTCTACTTGGGCCATCGTTCCATCCACGCTGCCTGACTTCGTTGCATATCCTTGAATGGACGCATTCCACGTATTCGGTATGCCTGCTTGCTCCATCCGTTCTTGAACATGCTGCTGAAGGCTCATCATTTCCCGGGCCTGCGCTGCTGCCTCTCCGACAAGCATGACTCTGGCATAACTATGGCCTTGCTTCGTGAGGGCCCAATCCAAATGTACGGAGACGCCCGATCGATCGCCTTCCGCTTGGAATACGTCATTTCCTTGAAGCTCGTTCGAGGTAATGCCGGAAAGCCCCATTGCACGAGCCAATTTTTCGGCTGCAGTCTTAGCTTGATCCTTAGAAATCGAATTTATCATTTCGCCTTGAATTTTTACCGTGAGGAGCGCGGAAGGATCCATATGTTCCTGTCCAAGGGCTGCAAGAAGCTCCAAATTGCTTTCGGCTATAGTCCCTGCTTCTGTTGCTCCATTCGCCGTTCCCTTCCAAGCTGACGCCTCTGCCGTTTGCGGAACCGATTCCTCCCCATTGCGTTCCGTTGTTCCCGCAAAACCGGCCATCATCCCTGCTGCCCCGCACAGCAACAACATCATCACAATCAGCTGTAAACGTATCTTCCGCATCGTCAGCCACGCCTCCTCGTACGAATCTATCAATCTAGTAAAAGGATGGCCGCCTCACTTCAGATTTATACCTCGCCATTGAAAATGATCAAGTTATCCTACCGTTTTAAAGAGACCTCCATAACAAAAAAGCCTCCCGATTGGGGAGTCTTTAAGCCTGCCTCTCATTGTTTATATGGATATGTTGATACCCTACGCATCGCATCATGGATCTGTTTAGATCCGCGCTCAGCACCTGGGAACTGTTTATTTCACGTTCATAAGCATAAAAAAGAGCCGGCACTCCTTACTCCGCCAGCCCATTTTTATAAGCGTAAATGGCAGCTTGGGTCCGATCCTCTACCCCCAGCTTGCCCAAAATATTCGTCACGTGAAACTTCACGGTTTTGATGCCTATAATCAAATCATCGGCAATGTCCTGATTGGATTTGCCCTGTGCCAGCAATCGCAGCACTTCCATCTCCCGGTCCGTCAGGTCATTATGCGCTGGCGCTTCATTTTGCGGATGGCGGAAACGATTCATCATCTTCGAAGCGACCTGAGACTCCAGAACCGACTGCCCCCGTGCGGCGGCACGTATAGCATCGGCGACCTCGGAAGCCCGGGAGGTCTTCAGCAGATAGCTGAATGCGCCTGCTTCAATGACCGGATACATCTTCTCATCGTCCAGATAGCTGGTTAGTACGATCACCTTAAGATTCGGAAATTGCTTCATCAGCTCCCGCGTGGTCTCAATGCCGTCCATCCCATCCATGACCAGATCCATCAGCACCACGTCAGGATGATATTCCTGCGCCAGGCGTATGCCTTCCTCGCCGCTGCCCGCTTCGCCTACCACCTCAATGCCGTCTTCGGTGCCAAGCACGGCAGCCAATCCGATCCGCACCATCTCATGATCATCCACCAGCAGTACCTTAATCGGTGCTTCCATCTCCATCCCCCCGTTTGCGTTCTTCGTTTATGAGCGGCACGATAATCTCAATCCGCGTCCCTTTACCCGGGGCCGTGATGAATTGTAACGAGCCGCCGATTTCCGTCACCCGTTCCTGCATGGTCGAAAGACCGTAGGAAGTCTGTTTCTTGTCGTCCAGTTCGAACCCGACCCCGTCATCTCGCAGCATTACCCGAACGGTGTTCTGCCTGCGATGAATCCGGATGTCCATTTTTTCCGCCTTCGAGTGCCGAAGCGTATTCGACATGGCCTCCTGAATAATGCGGAACAGATGATTTTCGATCCCTTTAAGCAAATGTATGTCATCGTCCATCTCAAACGTAATTTCCATAGGTACTTTGATCCGCAATTCCGTGATCAAATCCCGCAGCCCCTGCTCCAGTGCTTTTCCTTCGAGATAAACCGGCCTCAGATGAAGGAGAAGCGCCCTCATCTCGGACTGTGCCACAGCCGACATTTCCTCAATCAGAGCCACCTGGCGCTGCGCTTTGTCAAAATCCTTATCCAGCGTCCTGCCCACAGCTGTTGCCGTCATCGAGATGGCAAACAGCTGCTGAGAAACCGCATCATGGAGCTCGCGCGCCAGACGCTGTCTCTCTTCCACGATCGCCGTAACCCTGGCCTGCTCGGCTAGCTGGGCATTGTTCGTGGATAACCGCTGCAGGGAAGACACCTGATCCTCCCAGCGCTTGCTGATCTTCACCAGCTGTTCTCCAAGCCGGCCCACTTCGTCTTCGCCGATGTCCGGCATGACGTCCGTCAGACTCCCTTTTTCCCAGTTCACGAGTGTTTCCCTAACGAGATCGACCCGCCGTTTTACCCGGTATCCCTGGAAGAAGCCATAAATCGCTCCCAGCCCGATCGGCAGCAATACCAGGGTTATGCCTGCCTCGATCCGGTTCTTCCACGTCTCAAACGGTCGAAGATAACCATATGTATATAATAAATAAAGGACAACGAGCATGACAACCAATCCCAGAAGGGTCCCCTCACGCATACTTCGGGTAATGATATTTGCTTTCTTTTCCGTTTCCACGGGGCAACCCTCCTGAATGGTATACACAAAACAATACGTTTATTATGTCATTCTTATATTCAAATCTCCGCCTAAATAAGAAACGATAAATTTCACTTTATATTCGCTGGTCTCATAATTGGGCGATTGATATTTCACTCGGTTCAATATGCCGGTTTCCTTCCGGTCGTCCATATGAATCGATCCAAACAAGATGAATGCTTCGATCTCCACCCCGTAATAGTCCGGAATCATCAGATCGATATCACCGAGCATTCCGTGGAACATGAGCACCGTTTGCCGTTCTTCGGGAAGCGCCAGGGACAGATCCACATCCGCTTCTCCGAGCACATGCCACACGCTCAAGCTGCGCATCACCCAGGGTGCACGGTCCCAGTCAAAGTTGGACATAAAGTTCTGCTTCTGAATATATCTGGTCGTGGTATGGGCCCGTTTGGACTTGCCGTAGAAAATACCCAGCGATATCAAACTGACGCCAATAATCAACATAAGATGCTCGAGCAGCAGCAGCACGGCTCCGACGCCGAGCAGAATGTACCCCTTCTTCACATGGCCTTGCCTGATCTGAAGGACGCCCGCGAAGATGAGCAACAGGGCGACAATGGTGAAGAAACCAAACCATCGGCCGAAAAGCATAATAAAACCCAAGCTGATTAAACCTACTGCTATCCAGCGGTTTCTGTCCATGTCGCACCTCCTTGATGACCAAGATATAAGCTCGGAAAAGCCATATCAGTGAGATGTTCCCCACTGTATGGCTTTGCCTGTACTATACGACAATCTCATTCGTATAGCATATCATATGAACACGGTATTCGAATACGCTTTGTTCTTATTTTGCTGACTTGCTAAGGAATTACTCGGATTTCGAGGGTTTCCCCATTTTGTTTTTCAGCGCTTGCAGCTGCTCATCCACCTTCAGTTGCTTCTCAGCATCCACTGGACTTGTGTATGCTGCGTTGTTAGGGCGGTATGGTGCGCGAAGCACATCAGCTTCAGCTTCCATTTGCATGATTTTTTCTTCCATGCGGTGGAAGCCCATCGAAGCACTGCCGCTTTCAATGGTGTGCAGGCTGCTCACTTGAGACATTTGCTTCTTCGCTTTCGCCATTTGAGCGCGAGCTACAAGCTCATTGCGCTTGTTGCGCATTTTGTAGAACTCGTCTTTCATTTCATGCAGCTGAGCAACAAGCTCTTTCGCTTGAGCCTCGGATTGCAGGTGAAGTTCCACGTACTCGGTTTCTTTTTGATCGAAATAGATCTTTTCTTCAAGCAGCTTGCGAGCCACTTCTTCTTGACCGTTTTTCAGAGCCAATTCCGCCTGAGCTTCACGTTGTGCCGCCATCTTCACAGCCTCATCGACGCGCTGCTTCATGCGACGCTCATTTGCCATTTGCTTCGCAACCGTTACCTCAGCTTCATGAATTTCTGCCTCCATGTCGCGCAGGTACTGGTTCAGCATTACGATCGGATCCTCCACTTTATCCAGCAGCTCGTTCACCGATGCTTTCGTCATATCCTTGATTCTTTTAAATACTCCCATGTTATTTATCTCCCTTCTCATAGTTCGAAAGTTTTTTCTTCAATTCTTCGATTTCTTTTTGCATGGCTTTTCTTTCAATATCCTTCATCATCGCATCCAGATCGGAATCGGTGGACGCGTTCGTTCTTGTGCCGTTGGGACGGTCATATTTGGGACCAAAGCTTCCATGCTCATTAGGATTAGGGTAGCCTTGATGACGTCCATAAGCGTCATTGTAGCTGTTGTAGCCTGGCCCCGGGCCCGGATGGTCGTTGTAACGGTATCCGCCGCCATGTCTTCCTTGCGGTCCGTACGGATCGTGATAATACGGCTCTTTAGGAACGACGAGGGTTGCAATCAGATAGATCAACAGCGTTGTACCGCCTGTGAAAAAGATACTGACTACAAATATGATTCTAAGTAGGGTAGATTCGACTCCGAAATGATCGGATATACCGCCGATCAACCCTGTGAACATCTTGTCTCGGGTGGAACGGTACAATCTTGTCATGGTTACTCCTTTCCGCTGTTATTCAGCTTTTGCTTCAAGCGGGCAAGTTCCTTTTCCAATACCGTGGAGACGGATTCTCCAGCCTGATCCATGTATTCCTGCCCCATGCGGCGTAAATCGCGAAGGCTTCTGGCTTCCAGTTCCCAGTCGCTGATACGGTCCTCGAGGCGATTGAACATCTTCGGTACATCATGACCCCCGCCATAGGATCCCGTACGTTCATTCATTTTTTGCTGAAGACGAAGGGTTTCCACTCGGGCAACATAATACTGGCGTTTGCTGTAGACCGTCTGATATTCCATCCGCAGCTCACCGAGCTGCTCCTCGATTTCTTTCAACGACTCCAGGCTTGAGGATAACAGGCCTTGATACTGTTCAATCTTTTCCTCATAAATCAGCTTCTCCTGCAATGCCAGCTTGGCAAGATGCTCTTCGCCGGCCTTCAAGGCAAGCAGTGCCTGCTCTTCGCGTTTAAATCGCATGGTTTCCGCTTGATCCACCTGCTGTTTCAGCTGTCTGGAATGTACTTGGCATTGCTGCTGCAGCTTCTCGGCCTCAGCAATGTCCTGTCTGGTTGAATGTAGGAACTGGTCGATCAATCGAACCGGATCCTGGCTCTGCTCGAGCTTTTCATTCAATGTTGCTACGGTTATGTCTCTTATCCGCCGGAAAACACTCATATCGGCTTAGCCCTCCTCATCTATCATGATCTGATCTGTTGTTTATGCAGGTTATATAATGTAGTGGTTCCTTATCAATAACGGGGTCTTCCATTCTTCAATCGGGACACTCCGTAGATGATTAAGATAACACCAAGGATCGGACCGATCAGCCAAGACAGTTTACCCATCAACCAGATGATGCCGATACCGAGAATGATCCATCCCATCAAGGTATTGCCTCTTCGAATTCCGTAGTATCCCAAAGCAACCATCAGTATCGGAATTAGAAGACTGAACAACCATCCAAGCAGAGGACCGAATACTCCCAGAAGAACCAAGATCCCTAAACCAATCAACAGGATACTCATTCCATTGCCTTTTGAATTCCTCATTTATACACCGCCTTTCTGTTGTTTGATCGTTGTTTCATTTGTTCAACCTTATGACTCTATTCTAGGTAATTTCGAGTTTGACTAAAACGGCCTGTGGACGGTTTTTGGACCTAGACCTAAGGCGGGGCTTCCTATAGACCTACGTCCAACCCCTGGACTGGTCTGCAGTTTTTTGCGTTTTATCCATGAACGGACACCCTCCTGCTACGGTATCACTTATTGAAGGAACATCGATCTACAGGAGAACGATCTTCAGCAGCTGTGATTGGGAGTGGACTTGTCGTGCGGATGCTTCGATGGAGAGACAACAAAAAAAGGAATGCAGACGTTGATCGTCTACATTCCTTTTGATTGATGCCGGTGAAGGGACTCGAACCCCCACGGTTTCCCTCACGATTTTGAGTCGCGCGCGTCTGCCAATTCCGCCACACCGGCTTACACAATGGCGTGCCCTAAGAGATTCGAACTCCTGACCTTTTGATTCGTAGTCAAACGCTCTATCCAGCTGAGCTAAGGGCACATATGGTTGTTATGGAGGCGCCACCCAGATTCGAACTGGGGATAAAGCTTTTGCAGAGCTGTGCCTTACCACTTGGCTATGGCGCCAGAAATAAAAATGGAGCGGACGACGGGAATCGAACCCGCGACCCTCGCCTTGGCAAGGCGATGCTCTACCGCTGAGCCACGTCCGCAAACATAAAATCAATGGCTGGGGATATAGGATTCGAACCTATGCATGACGGAGTCAAAGTCCGTTGCCTTACCGCTTGGCTAATCCCCAATATGATTTTGTAATATGGGGCGATCGAGGGGAATTGAACCCCCGAGTGCCGGAGCCACAATCCGGTGCGTTAACCACTTCGCCACGACCGCCATATTGTATTAAAAATTGATTCGATTGGCAGGGGCAGCAGGAATTGAACCCACACTAACGGTTTTGGAGACCGCTGTTCTACCTTTAAACTATGCCCCTAAAAACTGGTGGAGGATGATGGATTCGAACCACCGAACTCGAAGAGAGCAGATTTACAGTCTGCCGTGTTTAGCCACTTCACTAATCCTCCAGAATGGTGCCGGCGAGAGGACTTGAACCCCCAACCTACTGATTACAAGTCAGTTGCTCTACCAATTGAGCTACACCGGCGTATAAAATTATAAAAGGTACATGGTGGCTCGGGACGGAATCGAACCGCCGACACGAGGATTTTCAGTCCTCTGCTCTACCGACTGAGCTACCGAGCCATAGAGCTCATTTCGGACTTTGACGAATCCCATATCGGATACGCATCTCATCCCAAAGTCATCTATGAAACTTGTAAAAATGGCGGAACTGACGGGATTCGAACCCGCGATCTCCTGCGTGACAGGCAGGCATGTTAGGCCTCTACACCACAGTTCCACGAGGCACTATCGCTATTGCGATATAAATTGGTTGCGGGGGCAGGATTTGAACCTACGACCTTCGGGTTATGAGCCCGACGAGCTACCGAACTGCTCCACCCCGCGTCATTAAAAGGGTTGCTTGTATGGGGTCCCCTGAATTACCTGCGAAGCATGAGCTTCACTTTATGGGGATGAATTATGGTGGAGGCTGAGGGGATCGAACCCCCGACCCTCTGCTTGTAAGGCAGATGCTCTCCCAGCTGAGCTAAGCCTCCGTAACAAAGCGACTTTTATCATACCAAAATCTGATATAAGAAGCAAGTGTTTTTTAAGAAAGTGGTGACCCGTAGGGGATACTCTCACTTCGTTCGAGACTGCGAAGTCTATGCTTACGAAGTTATCCTCCGACGAACCGACGGGATTCTCATCCCCTGATGCATTAAAGAAAGTGGTGACCCGTAGGGGATTCGAACCCCTGTTACCTCCGTGAAAGGGAGGTGTCTTAACCCCTTGACCAACGGGCCTTGCTTAAAATTATAATGGCGGAGAGAGAGGGATTCGAACCCTCGAGACGCTTTTGGCGCCTACACGATTTCCAATCGTGCTCCTTCGGCCAACTCGGACACCTCTCCATAAATGGCTCCCCGAACAGGACTCGAACCTGTGACAACTCGATTAACAGTCGAGTGCTCTACCAACTGAGCTATCAGGGAAC
>NZ_CP096377.1:6032500-6240000 GCF_053903045.1 Paenibacillus sp. AK002
ATCAACTTCTTTGTCTTTCGCCGAAAACTCATTTTCAGCGGCGACCTTTATAATATATCATGCTGCCCATCATTTCGTCAAGAACTTTTTTTGAGAACTTTTTAATTCGACATCTTCTTAACCGAATTATCAAAGTCCCTTTCGAAGGGGCGAGTTATAATGTATCACAGAAACAGCTGGCTCGTCAACATGATTCGCCAAATTATTTTTCGACTTCATGTAACAAAGTAATCGACACATGATTCGCTAAACCTTCCCCCTATCTTGATGTCACTCTCGTTAGATACTGTTTCCTGAGACGCGGTTTCATAAACGTTAGTATTAGCTTCTTCTGCACAAAAAAAGAAGGACTCCCGTCCTTCCTCATAAGTCGGTGTAGTACCGGATGGCTTCAGACCCGTAGGATCTGGATTCCCTCCATACCGGAACTTCCTTCACCAGCGACCGATACACCAATTTGCGCATCACGATCGGCAGCTCCTTGCATACTGGTGCCAGCTCAGGGTGGAGCACCAGCTCCTGTATCGTCCAAGGATTCCGACGGCTTCTTAATATGCGGAGCAATAGTGCAGAAGAGCTCTCCAGCTTGGATATCATGGAGAATTCATAGGCAAGCAAGGCCAGCTCTACCCGTTGTCCCAGCGTTTCCGTGCTGACCGTAAGCTCTTCATATAACTTGCGTACAGGTGTGTTTAATCCTGTAATCTGCTCCCAGACCGCCGATTCCGGATGAATCCCCCGCTCGATCAGCTCCAGCTCGCCCCAATGGTGCAGACCTTCCAATAGAGTATGGTAAGCATCCAGCACCCGCTCCTCCTTCAAAAGCATCTTGGCATCCATGTACTTTTGCAGGAAGTGGGCAAAGCCTATAAACAATTTTTGCTCCCGGAACGGTTCTGCGAACCTGAGGAAATCTCGTCGCAGATTGGAAAGGCGATCTTGATTGTCTTTTATGACATCCCCTTCCAGGAGGCATTTGATCAATACTTTGTCCGTGCCCCTCAGGAGCTCCCGATGCAATTCGTCCAAGCCGATGCTTAACACCTGACAGCGTTCCCCGCCTACGATAGAATGCTGGATGGGAGGCTCATCAGGCGTTCCGTCATACACGACAACAATATTGACCTCAAAATCGTGAACAAGTGATCCTCGCTGCATTTTGTCCGAATTACGGTATGCTATCGCTCCTACAGCTTCCTCATCAACCGTATTTCCATAATAAAAAGAAAAGTTGGTTAATTCCACGTTTCCCTCCATACATTCCTTGGCGAATTTCAGCCATTTCAGTTATAATGTAATTCTACATGTCCATGTAAGTTCCTTCTTTTAGGAGATAAGATCTTATAAGATGACAAACGGAATTCAAGATCTCATTTCTTGTTTCGCCTTATTTCATAAACAACTATTTGAATAGACAGGAGTTTTCGAGCATGATCTTTAAGAATGCAAAAATCAACGCCTTCCGCACATGGGGACTGCTGCTGACTATGCTCGGCATGGGCCTTATGGTGCTTGGCACGGCCGGTATCGTATTCTTTGGACAAGCAGGCAAAATATTTGCCGGTATCGGATTGGTGTTTGGCCTGATTATGATGCTGGGAAGTCTCGGCATTTACTTTTGGGCAGGCATGCTGTCCACGAGCGCCGTCCAAATCCAGTGCCCGGAGTGCAATAAACTGACCAAAATGCTGGGCAAAACCGACCGCTGCATGTTCTGCCATACGATTTTGACGCTGGATCCGAGCCAAGCCAACATCACAGCAGAAGAGCTTGAAGCCCAGCAAATCAAATCCTAACAAGGATTTGCAGAACCTGCTTATATGTAGGATTCGCAACGCTTAAGACGAATAAACACAAAGAACCCGGTTATCCTCGCGATAACCGGGTTCTTTGTGTTTAGGATGAGAATGATAAGTTCCATGGTTCCCTAATCATGTATCGTCTTAAGAACATGCCACGTTTCCGGGACGGCAAAGCTTCGATTCCAGGAAGCAATGCCGCCAAGCTCCAGCTTTTTGGCCATTTTGACCCGGGATTGCAATGAAGTGCCGTCTTCCATCCATATCTTCTTAATGGACTCTCCCTCCTCGAATTGGACATAATTCTGTCCGGTCCCGGCATCCAGCGAGCCTTTCACCTTCTCCTCCTTCAGCAGGGCCTGCAGCTTCTCCATACCAATCGCTTTGGAGGACACTTTCGTCTCTCCCGCTTCGCTCGTTTCGGTCCAGACCCGCGTATACAACGGTACGCCCAACACCAGCTTGGATGGCGGGACTGCATCTTCTTCCAGGATTCGCCTTACCGACTGCTCAGCCCATGGCAATGAGGAGACCGATCCCGCTTTCGGACTGGTGGCCCAGTGCTCGTCATAGGCCATCACCATCATGTAATCAACGGTTTCGCCGAGTCGTTTCCGGTCGAGAAAGAGCGACCACATCTCGCTGTTCGATTTGGGCGTAACATCGATGGACACAATCAAACCTCTGGCTTTGGCAAGCGGCTTCATTTCCCGCACGAATTGTACGACATGATCTTTATCCTTGGTGTAGACATTTTCAAAGTCGATATTGATACCGTCGAGATTGTATTGCTTGGCATAAGCCAGCATCTGTTCAATGATATGGGATCTTTTATCGAACGTAGACAGCGCTTCGGTGGTCAGGTCAGGGTCGAAGCTGTTGTCCATGAGACCCCAAACTTCCTTGTTCCTGTTATGCGCCCAACTCACATACTGCTTAACCGCTTTGGATTTGACCGTTCCTTCTCCGTCCACGATGCTGAACCAGGTCGGACTGACCACGTTGACACCAGGCAGTTCGCCAATGCTATCCGTGCTCGGATTCTTGGTGTAGACGGCTTCCCATACCAGGTTGACCGACTTGTCCTTCCATTCCAGCTCAGCCCGCGAAGGGATCTGCTTCAGAGCCGGAATTTCCTTCAGTTCCCCAAGCTCGATCTGCTCTTTAAGAACATATCCCGTATACCCGTTATCCGCCTGAACGAAGAACCATCCCTCCTCTTCGCGCCATACCCGAAGCCGCTCGCCGGCCGGCATGTCCAGTACGATCGGGGACTTCTTCTCCCCGCTCTCGCGCAGAGCAACGGTGTCCTCGGGTTTACCGGGAGCCGCCTTCGCAAGCTGAATCGCATCCCCGGCGCGCATCAAAATGACCGCGCCTGTTGCCGAGTCTTCGTGAACGGCCACCCCATAATGCTGCTTGAGCGGCTTCAGCGGAACATAAGCAATGCCGTTAACCAGTTCAGGCGCATAAGGCAGGGTAACCGCTTTGCCGTTCAGTTCCCCCTTCAGACTATCCATCTTCATGCGAAAAACCGATTCGGAAGTCGTAATAATAATCGATTCCGTTTCCTGCTCGAAACGGATGTTGGCATCCACGCTCTCCTGAATTACCGTTATCGGCAGCAGCAGCTCTTCGCCAGATCCCAGAGCAGGATGCTCCTTCAATTCGCCCTGAACGAAAATCGGCTTGTCCATTCCGCGCCAGTCCGGTACGGTATAGGTCTGGTTCGGAAACAACGTGGTGACAACCCACCAGACCCCCGCCGCAATCAGCATCAGCCCTAGATAAAAAGAGCTTCTGTTTGTACGCCTCTTTTTTCCCCGATATCTTCTTCTTGCCAAACTGCTCCCCCATTTCACTTTCGCCAAATCGCCCCAATGCCATCGCGAAAAAATAAGCCCTTAAAAATAAAAACGTGTGGAATGGTTCATTCCGCACGTTCATCATCTATAACAACCGGCGTCTATTGACAGGACTTGCAGAGCCCATACAGCTCCATTCTCAGTCCTTTTACTTCAAATCCGGTGCTTTTCTCAGCCTGCACTCCCACATCTTCGAGGGACGGATAGCTGAAATCTTCGATTTTGCCGCAACTTTGACAGATGACATGATGATGGTCGGAGACGTTGGCGTCAAAACGACTCGAATTGTCTCCGTACGTCAGCTCGCGCACCATGCCGGCTTCAATAAACATTTTTAAATTGTTGTATACTGTGGCTACGCTCATACTAGGAAAATTAGGTTCCAGAGCCCGATAAATATCATCCGCTGTCGGATGGCCCATAGATTCCACCAAATACGTTAAAATCGCATGACGTTGCGGCGTGATACGGACACCGGTCGTTTTCAGTTGTTCCAGCGCATGCTGTACGGACGTTCCCATGGTTGCCCACCGCCTTCAAGTTTAACTGGTTTTTACAAAGCATAGATCGCTCTTACGCTTTATTGTACGGCGTTTCTTGGATTGTTGTCAATCCGGCAGAGGCGTCCAGCCCCCGCTGTTCCGGCCTTCCTCCTGTTCCGGGTAGCTCCGGTAAATGTTCAGGTTACTGTTACCTTCAATGCGAATGGAATGCTCGCCGGTGCCGGATTCCCCGGAAATGGTTTTCTGCTCGATCTTAAGATTAGGCAGCGTGGTCAGAATTCTTCCGTAACTAATCGTCCCTTCAAGCTTGTAATCGCCCTCGAGAGGAACGTGAAGATTCATCTCTCCAACCGCGCTATATACATTCCAATCGCCTCCGATCCGGGGGGAACGAATGGCTACTCCGCCATTAAGGGACTCGGCGCTTAATTGCGACTCCGCACCGCTGATCAGAATATTGCCGTTCCTCGTCTGGACCCGGATATGATCCGTCGTTCGCTTGACCGTCATGTTTCCTACTTGCGTGGTCAAGTCGGTCTCGCCCGTGATGTCAACGGCCAGCATATTCCCGCGGTTGGTGGACATTTTAACATTACCGATAACGCCGCGCGCGGTCATTTCGCCGTTCAGCGTTTTGCCTGTCACATTCCCGTAGACCCGATCCATCGTGATAGGCCCATTCCCGCTCTCCAGCAAAATATTCTCAATCGCTTCCACCCGGTTTAAGGTAATCGCTCCGTTCATCGTCCGTATCTCAAAATTGAACCGGCGATCATCCGGGACCGCGATATTCAAATTCATTCGGGGCTGCCGTTTACCCGATTCTCCATAGGCTTTTCCCTTGGACCGAATCGTGATCGTCTTGCCTTCCCCGACCTCGATCGTCGACTGCTCGGCGATCGCCTCCGCTACACCAGGCTGCTCTCGGTCGACCCACACTATCGCCTCCACCCGGATATCGTCGACGTCCTGCCGCGTGATGGAGATATCTCCGTTCAAGTGATCGACGATGATCTTCTCGGTATTGAGCTCCACCGGTATATCCAGTGCCGGCTTCTGGAACCGGTTATCTTCCGCTTCGCTGTAATCCACGCCCGCTGCCGTCAAATTCAGGCTCACCCGGTTCCAGAGATGAAGGAAATGCTCCTGCTGGGAAATCACGAATACGGACGCCGTAACGGCGACTGCCAGCAGAATCCCCCGAATATCCGGCCGAAACCGAAATTCCCTACGACGGCCCAGGGCTCGGGACAGTGTATACCTGACGATATATTCAACGCCGAGCAGGATAAACAGCAGCGGCCACCAACGCTGGAGCATGAATATATAATCCGTCCCTCTCCACTCGTCAAGCAGCAGCAAAGCGCCCGTACTGACAAGCAGCAAGGCGGCCGTATATCGCCCAACTCTGATTTTATGTTTCATCCGTCTCCTCCCCTCGTCTGATTACGCGGCTTTCACCCATGTGCCGCTGTACGTGTACTATAGGGATTTTCTCTTGTCTTTATGATGCCTGAGAGCTTCCCGGATCCCGGCCCAAATCCCGATAACGATGAGCACGACGGCGGAGGCCTCCGCACCGTAGTCGCGAATTCCCTGCTGCAGCCAAGGCGGCTTCTGGTGAAACAAAATGAGCAGGGACCCGGTAACAACCAGCATCAAGCCAAAAGCGATTCCCCGCTCGCCGCGAAACAGATGAATAGCCCCGTTCCCTCTTCCGTCACCTCCGGAAGCAGCGGCTGCCTCGCCGCGTCTTTTTCGGGAAATAATATATTCGGCTGCCTGCAGCACGTCAAACACGTTATAGAAATAACCGATCGGAATCAGAAGCCCCAGCACGACAAGCAGCGGAACGTTGATCTGCATGCCGATGGAAGAGAAATATAAAAGCGCCGATATATCCAGCAGCAGCAGCATGATGAACGTGATTCCCCTACGGTACATGCCGAGGTACAGATGACCCAGCCCTGGAATGAGTGCGGCTAATAAAAGCGCGTAGAATTTCCGTCTTTTTCGCTGAAGTCCGGGATGCCGCTTCATCCGAATCGAGCGCCTTTTTTTCTTGCGGACTGCGGTTTGCGTTTCGGTGGTTGGATTCATAACCTACTAGCCTCCTTCCAAACATCAAGGGACTGGCGTTGTTTACCGATGTTTTTCTTTGATAGTACCCCAATGCGAAGCCGAAGTAACTGGCAAAAAACTGGATAGGCCATTCAGGAGAAGCTGATAAGCCTACAAAAAAACGGCCCTGCCGGTAATTCAGCAGATGCCGTTTGGTTATGATGATGGAAGCCGATTATTCAGCCGTTACCATCGTTACGTGGCCGATTCCCCGCAATTGCCGGGTGATCTCCATCGGTTCGAATTTACGGTCGGTCAAGACTTGCAGCGAAATTTCGAGTCCTAGCACCGCAGGCTGCAATTCCCCGTATGCCGCATTGCTCCGCTCGTTTACGACGAGCTTCTTGATCACGAATTCCTGCTCCTCCAGAACTGCCGATATGTCATCCAAAATATTCGGCGTATTCGCCGCATGCAGGGTGATCAAATGCAGTTTGCTGCCGCGGATGTACCGCTGCTCCAGCTTATTAAAGACCACCAGGTTCAGAAGGATCAGCACCGTGGATACAATCGACGCAAAATAAAACCCGGCCCCTACGGCTAGCCCCACGGCACCCACAACCCAGATGGACGCGGCGGTCGTTAATCCGGTAATGGATTTGCCTGTAAACAAAATGGTGCCGGCGCCAAGGAACCCGATCCCGGTAATGACGGCCGTGGCCAAGCGCGCAGGGTCGATCCGAACGTTAATCTCGGCAACGAAATCGGAAAAACCGTAAATGGATAACAGCATAATAAGCGCAGAGCCCAGACACACCAAGATATGGGTGCGCAATCCTGCCGCATGGTTGGAACGCTCCCGTTCAAAACCGATCAAGCCGCCAAGCAGCATAGCCAGCAGCAATCGTAATAATATGGATACATTATCTATCACCCAAGGATTAGTCAAAAGAACGATACTCCCCTCACGTCACGTCTGTCGAATATGCGATATCATTCATTGTTTATGAAGATGGAACTCGGTCAATTCCACGCCCGGGGCAACCTCGAATGCATGGTCCCTCACGAACCCGAATTTCTCGTACAAGGTCACAGCCGGCGTATTGCGCGTCCCTGTCGATACCGTGAACATCGGCGCCTCCTTGTAGCTTTCCAATACATGGCGAATTAAACTCCCCGCGATACCTTTGCGAAAATGACCGGGATGGACCATCATCCGCGATATGGTGACCTGATCCTCTTCGGGCTCCACCGCTATGGCTCCGATAAGATCCCCTTCTTCATTTATATAACCAAAAAAGGTTTCCCCGCTCGCACGGATCGTCTCAAAGGTGTCCAGCAGCGGAGGAATTTCCGAGAATCCGATCAATTCGGCTTCCAAAGGGTACGCCATGTGCTGCAGGCTCCATATCTGCTGCACGGTATCCCGATCCTCCAAGGATAGTTCCTTAATCATCCATTCATCCCCTAACCGAGTTATTGTAAGAAAAAAATCATCGGCGTACTTTCAAAGAAAACAGACCGCGTTTAACGGTCGTTTTTCTTGCGATATCAGGCAGCAGCCCTTCCGAAGTTCATACTTTCTGATATCTTAAAAAGGAACTTGCCCCGATTTCGGGACAAGCTCCACATCTTCTAAAAAAATGATTCGAGGAAAAACCCCGGATCGGTAATTATCCGTTCAGCACCTCAACCAGCAGTTTGTTGGCGAGGGCCGGGTTGGCTTTCCCTTTGCTCTCTTTCATCACTTGACCAACCAGGAAGCCGATCGCCTTCTGTTTGCCTGCCTTGTAATCCTCCACGGATTGCGGATTGTTCGCGACCACCTGCTCAACGATGCCCTTGATCTCACCTTCATCGCTGATTTGGACAAGTCCCTTTTCCTCAACGATTTGCGCAGGCAGCTTGCCGCTTTCCAGCATCTCCTTAAAGACGGTTTTCGCGATTTTGCTGCTGATGGTCCCCTTCTCGATCAAGCCGATCATCTCGCCCAAGCCTTGACCCGTCATCTTCACTTCAGACAGCTCCAGATTGTTCGAGTTCAAATAACCCAGCAGATCGCCCATGATCCAGTTGGATACGGATTTGGCATCCTTCGTGTAGTTCAAGCTGTCCTCAAAAAAGTCGGCGAGCAGCTTGGATGACGTGATGACCGCTGCATCATAGTCCGGCAAGCCGTACTCGGAAGCATAGCGGGCCTTGCGGGCATCCGGAAGCTCGGGGATCGTCGCGCGAACCGCCTCTTTCCACTCTTCGCTGATATGCACCGACACCAGATCCGGGTCCGGGAAATAGCGGTAGTCGTGCGCCTGCTCCTTGCCTCGCATGGAGAAGGTCTTCGCCTGGGCTTCGTCCCAGCGCCGCGTTTCCTGTACGATCACGCCGCCTTCATCAAGGATTTCCGCTTGACGGAACTGCTCATATTCCAACCCGCGCTGCACGCCGCGGAAGGAGTTCATGTTCTTCAGCTCGGCTTTCGTTCCGAATTCCTTCTGTCCCCATGGACGAAGGCTGATGTTGGCGTCGCAGCGAAGCGAGCCCTCTTCCATCTTCACGTCGGATACGTCGCAGTACTGCATAATCGCGCGCATTTTCTCCAAGTATGCCTTGGCTTCCTCCGGCGTCGAGATCTCCGGTTCGGACACGATCTCAACGAGCGGCGTTCCGACCCGGTTAAAGTCGACCAGCGATGCATAACCTCCGTCGACGTGCGTGAGCTTGCCGGCATCTTCCTCCAGGTGCAGGCGGGTAATGCCGATCCGCTTCGTCTTCCCGTCCACCTCAATATCGATCCAGCCGTTCTCGCCGATCGGCTGATCGTACTGGGAAATCTGGTATGCTTTCGGGGAATCCGGGTAGAAATAGTTCTTGCGGTCGAATTTGCTGACATCGCCGATGGTGCAGTTCAGCGCCATGGCAGCCTTTATGGCATATTCCACAGCCTGGCGGTTCAATACGGGCAGAACGCCGGGATGGCCAAGGCAGATGGGACATGTATGCGTGTTCGGCGGAGCTCCGAACGCAGTGGAGCAGCCGCAAAATATTTTGGAATGGGTATGCAGCTCTACGTGAACTTCCAATCCGATAACCGTTTCATATTTAGATGTAGACATCGATTGTTTCCCTCCTTCTCTGCCGCCGGTTTACAGTTCAGGGCGCCGTTTATGATGATCTGTATTTTGCTCGTAGGCATGCGCTACGCGCAGCACGGTCGACTCATCAAAGGCTTTCCCGATAATTTGCATTCCTACGGGCAGTCCGTCCGCGAATCCGCAAGGGACGCTTACTGCCGGCACTCCCGCCAGGCTGACAGGAATCGTCAGGATATCGTTCAAATACATCGTCAGCGGATCATCGACCTGCGTCCCCAGCTTGAAAGCCGTAGTCGGAGCCGTTGGTCCGATGATGACATCATATTGCTCGAATACTTTATCGAAGTCCTGCTTGATGAGGGTACGGGCTTTCTGCGCCTTCAAATAATAGGCATCGTAATAGCCCGAGCTGAGCGCGTAAGTCCCCAGCATGATGCGGCGTTTCACCTCATCCCCGAAGCCTTGGCTGCGGGATTCGTGATACAGGTCGATCAGGCTGCCTGCATTGTCGGAACGAACGCCGTAACGTACGCCGTCAAAGCGGGCCAGATTCGAGGAAGCCTCCGAAGAAGCAAGCAGATAATACGTAGCGACCGCATAATCGGTATGCGGCAGGGAAACTTCGTCCCAGGTAGCGCCCAGCGATTCAAGCACCTTCAGCGCGTTCAGGACGGTTTCCTTCACTTCGGCGTCAACGCCCTCGCCCAGATACTCTTTAGGCACGGCGATGCGCAGACCGGCAACGTCTCCGGACAATGCGCTCAGATAGTCGGGCACGTCCACTTTGGCGGATGTCGAATCCATCGGGTCATAACCGGCGATGGCTTGCAGGACATAGGCAGAATCCTCTACGTTTTTCGTCAAAGGCCCGATCTGATCCAGCGATGAAGCGAAGGCGACAAGACCGAACCGGGATACGAGTCCGTAGGTCGGCTTAAGTCCCACGACACCGCAGTAAGAAGCCGGCTGCCGAATGGAGCCGCCGGTATCCGAGCCCAGCGCGAAGTAAGCTTCGCCGGCAGCCACGGCCGCAGCCGAGCCGCCGCTCGAGCCGCCTGGTACCCGGTCCAGGTCCCATGGGTTGCGCACGGGATAAAAGCTGGAGTTCTCATTGGAGCCTCCCATTGCAAATTCATCCATGTTCAGCTTGCCGATCGTTACGGTGTCCGCCGCACGCAATTTACCGACAACCGTCGCATCGTAAACCGGCGTGAAGTTAGACAGAAACTGACTTGCGCATGTGGTGCGAAGCCCTTCCGTTACGATATTGTCCTTAATTCCGACAGGAAGTCCGAACAACAGTCCGCGCGTCTCCCCAGCAGCCAGCTTGTCGTCCAAAGCCTTGGCCGATGTACGCGCGCCTTCCTCGTCCAGCGTAATAAATGCCTTTACCCGATCCTCACGTTCGGAAATACGGGTAAACGCTTGGTCGACCAGATCGGTTACGGAAAGCTCCTTATTCTGCAGCTTATTATGTATCTCCGATAACTTGTAATCAAACAGACTCAAGTGTGTATCCTCCCTCCAGGCTATTCCAAAACAGCAGGTACTTTAATTTGATCGTCTTCTTCATCCGGTGCGTTGAGCAGCACTTTCTCGATCGGCAGGCTCTCGCGCACTTCGTCTTCCCGCATGACATTGCTGAGGTGCAGCACGTGCGTAGTCGGCTCAACGCCGTCCGTATCCAATTCGTTTAATTTCTCGGCATATTGTAAAATCGCATTCAGTTGGCCGGTAAACATCTGCTCTTCTTCAGGCGTCAAATTTAATCGGGCCAGCTTCGCTACATGCTGAACATCCTTATCGGTAATGCTCATGGCTTTGCGTCCTCCTTCATGCCCCTATCCAGTTAAAGGGGTAAAGTCTGTCTCGATAACTTTTCTCATTATATTGTAGAAGCATGGAAGATTCAATCCAATGGCTTGAAGCGTGGAGCTTTCAGGAACTGGTTGCCTCTCACTTCAAAAAAGAGTCGGCCTCAGCCGACTCTTCTAGATCCAAGCGCGAAGATTCACCTGTTTGATGAAGTCCGCCTGGGACATTGCTTCCTTGGTTTCCTCTTCCTCTTCAACACTTTCCAACTCGCCGTTCATCACTTGACGAAACAGCTTCTCATTATATGTCGACAGGGCGAAATCGATGAGCGCTTCCCGCTCGACCCGCTCGGCTTCCTGTTTCAACACGATTGATTCCAGCTCTACATCATCCGCCGGAACAAAAAAATTACGGTTGAGGCTCGGAATCCGAATGACGTAATCGAACGCATTGTCCGGATTTCGGTCATACGCGATGATATAACCGTATTGACCGATTGGAAGATTCTGCTCAAAGGCATCCGCAACGATTGTGATCTTTTCCCCTAAACGCAGCATCGTCTACCTCCTGAGTTGTCTATCCTTTTTCAAGCGATAAGAAAGTATAAACTTCTATGGCTAATCATCCTTATTTCCCAAGAAAACTTCCGCTATATGCGGTCTGTCTTCCGAAAAGTAAGTCGATTGCCGTTTTCTTATCTTCATAGTCTACTAAAAAAAGATAGAGATGTCCATGTGATTCACATAAAACCTGAATCTCCCATGGAAACTAGGATTGCGGGGACAATGGGCTCCGTCTGAGCAGCCTCGCGGCAACGATAATCGACAGCACCATGAGCAGTATTGCCACGATTATCGGAGACCAGACGTTGCTCCCTTCGCCGACAATCCGCTCCGCGGCCATGCTGCTTAATCGGCCCGGGTTCCATTGAAGGCGGGAGGGCAGCAAACCGGACAAGAGCGAAAGCGCGCCGGCCACCGCCAAGCTGATGAAAGCAGCAGCAGGCCCGCGGAGGACGGCGCCGAGCGGCAGGGCAAGCGTTACGATCCAAGCCAGCCATACGACATACAAGCCCCCGCCGCTGGCCACCGCCCCCCATTCCAAGGGACCGATGAGCAGATGCGTGTAATACGCTGCGCCGCCAAGCCCAAGCGCAAAGGATGCGGCTACCAAAGTCATCATGGCGGCCCATTTGGCAGCCATCATGGGAATCGTGGATACCGAGCGGGCAAGAACGAGCTCAGCCGTGCCGGTGGCCCTTTCTCCTGCTACCGTGTTCATCCCCGCAAGCACAAGCACTAGCAGGCCGATAACGCTGAATTGGCTTAAGGCTGATGCCATCACGCTCTCGGCGGACGGGACGGTAAATAACGCCGCCGCTTCCGGCGGCACTTCTCCGGCCATGGTCAGGATTTCCGGCAAATAATAGGTCGATACCGGCTGCATAATGCCAAGCAGCAGAAAAACGGCGGGGACCCAAATCCATTTATAGGTCCGGCCGGACTCAAGCATCTCTTTTTGATAATAGATCCAGAACGGCTTCATGAGCCCACCACCTTCATAAACATATCCTCGAGCGTAGACGTGCCGGCTTCAAAACGAAGCAGCTCGATTCCGCCGTCGGCAAGCTCTTGGATTAAAGCGGCACGCGCCACCTCCATATCCGTCACCATCAGCTTGGCGCCGCGTTTGCCGAGCTCGATCTCTTGCACATAAGGACGGTTCGCGAGACTGTCGAGCCAAACAACTTCCCGCTCCCCCGGTTCAACATCAATCGATAAGACCGGCTGGCGGTATTTCGTGCGAAGTTCGCTAAGCGCGCCCTTCTCCGCAATCTCCCCGTCTACCATCAGTATCATGTCATCGCAAATTTCCTCCGCATCATGAAGCACATGGGTCGAGAACAGAACGGTGACTTCCCCTCGCAGCCGGTCGAGCAGGTCCATAACCTCCCGGCGTCCGATCGGGTCCAGCGCCGATACCGGCTCGTCCAGCATGATCAGCTCCGGCTCGTGCACAAGCGCCTGTGCGATGCCAAGCCGCTGCTTCATTCCGCCGGAATAACCGGATATCCGGCGTTTGGCAGCCTCCTGCAGGCCCACCATCTCGATCACTTCCCGACTTCGCCGAAGGGCCTCTTTTCCGGACAATCCCGACAGCTTGGCACTAAATGACAAATATTCCATGCCTGACATCCAGCCATAAAACTTCGGATACTGCGGCAAGTAACCAATCCGGTGACGCCAACTGTCCGTATGTCCATCTCCCGATCCATATCGAATCTCGCCTCGGGTCGGAGGAATCAATCCTGCCAGCATTCGCAGCGTTGTCGTCTTCCCTGCGCCGTTCGGTCCCAGCAGCGCCGTACAGCCTCCGCGCTTCAATTCAAACGAGATGCCTTTAACCGGCATGATGCTTCCGATGCTTTTGGTCAGTTCATGAATACTAAGAAGTTTCTCCGTCAAGCCTCTCGCCTCCCCGCAATAAAATAAGCAATGCTGCCAAGAATGTTACCCAGCAATATAATCAACACCCACATCCATCTCGGCCCACGTATGTTTGCCGGCTCTGCCCGAAACAAAGATAGAAGACCCGTGACCGCAAGAATCGCTTGCAGTGCAAGGATCGGCCAGATCAATCCCCAGTTAATATCCATAACAATCCCCCCATGTTCCATATTTAATGAAGAAGCTTAAGACTCGCTGCCGTCTTTACGAATGACGAATATCCAGTAAAAGAGCAGCGGTAACGGCATCGTCGTAGACCCCCATATCCCCCAGAACCAAGCCATCTTGCCAAGCCCCCGCTTCCTTGCATCCAGGAAAAGCCATGTCCCTTGGATCAGCACCAGCACAACGGCAAGGACGATCACTACCAGCGGGCTCTCGTTCACTTCATTCATCGGATTCCCTTCTTTCCGGCAGATCTCAGGCTTTTGGAAAATACAAGAACGGAAATCCCCGCGACCATGCCGAACCCGTGAATAAACAGCAGGATCATCGGCGCTGCCAAGGCAGCCATCAATCCCCCGCCGACGATAAAGAGCGCAACCAGAAGAAAGAGAAGCAGCTCGTATTTCATCCTCTTCCGTTTGCGTTCCAAGGTATGAACGGCCAACGCATGCATTCCTTCCAGGGATGGGGATGGCGCATCTTCAAACAATTGATCCACCCGCTTCATTTCCTGGTTCAATTCTTCAATCCATTTTTCATCCTCATGTTCAGGTCCTTTGACCATCGTCACCCATCTCCTTTCGCAGCTGTTTAATGCCGTAGGCGGTCCGCGATTTCACCGTTCCTTCGGGGATTCCGAGCATCGTTCCGATTTCCTCGTAGCTGTAGCCGTAATAGTGCTTCAGCAGGATGGCAATCCGATGATCCTCGGATAATCGGGACAATCCATCCAGCATATCCGTCCAGTCTTCTCCCCGCCGCTCCATCTGCCAGCGCATCCGCCTTGCCGATTGAACCGCCTCCTGCTCCAGCCATTTCTTCTCCCGTTTCTTTCGCCGGGTATTATCGATGAACAAACGGGTAGCAATGGTAATCATCCAAGAGGAGAAGGACGAAGTCCCGTTGTAACGGTTCATATTCTCCATGCATCGAACGATGGTATCCTGCGCGGTATCTTCGGCAAGCATCGGGTCCATCGTCACTTTCAGCAAATATTTATAAAGGAAGGAGTAATGCTGCTTGAACAGCAGCGCCATGGCAGCAGCATCTCCTAACTGCGCTTGTCGTATCAAATCCTCTTCGCCAGGGATCATGATTGAAACCATCACCTTCTTTCGCCTTCGCCTGTAATACGAATAACTGCAGCCAATCGTTCAAACGGTTATTATATTTATCGTGTACCAAATGATGTAATTTATATTGATGCCTCCGAATGCTTCTAAAATTCCTTATGGTATCCGTAAAAAAACAAAAAAAAGCAGCCGGCTGGCCCGGCTGCAGTCTCCAATCGGAGGATCATTGTTTCTCACTTCATGATGAGGGTGTCATGTTAGCGGTCCACCTATTGATTCAATCTGATAACCTGCAGCCGATGATGCCATGGCTGCTGCGCGATCCCTTCATCCTTCACCAGCCTGTCCCAGACAACGGATGAAATATCCGTCTGGCCCCGCCGGCGGAACTCCGGTTGCCGATCAATCGCTTCGCTTCTTGTAACATTCCCGTTCAGCAGCGATAGATGATCTTTCCTCACTGGCGCTTCCCCCTAATCACGTCCATGCCAAAAAACTCCCCATAAAATAAAAGAACGCAAACCGGGATGAATTCCACAGTCTGCGTGCTTCGCAATGGGTAACATTTAATTAACCGTATTGTATCAATCTTGTCTATATTTGTCCAGACAAAGTTTCCCGATTTATGTCGGATGTTATCCTACCTGCTCGCAGGAACATAAGGATTCCGCTGCTTTTCATAGCCAATGGTGGTCCGTGGCCCGTGGCCGGAGTACACAACGACCTCATCCGCAAACGTATACAGCGTGTTCTGAATGGAATCAACCAAATCGCGTTCACGGCCGCCCGGAAGATCCGTTCGCCCAACGCCTAGACGGAACAGCACATCGCCGGAAAACAGATCATTTCCGCACTTGAAGCTCACGCTTCCCGGCGAATGGCCCGGTGTATGAAAGACCTTGAAGGTATGCCCGATTAGCTGCAGCTCCAGCCCATCGGCCAAATCATACTCCGCCGGCTCGGTGGACAGCGGTCCGGTGACCTGAGGCCACATCAGCGAACCGTTAAGCTTGGGACTGGCCAGCCATTCGCTCTCCAAGGTGTGGAGATAGACAGGACATTCCTTCAGCTTGCGGATCTCCTCGACGCCCCCCATGTGGTCGAAATGCGCATGGGTCAGCAGGATCGCTTCAATCTCCAAATCGGCTATTCTCTTCACAAGGGGCCCCGGGTTCATGCCAGGATCGATAATGATCGCTTTGCCTTCCACAGGCCCTGTCAGTAAATATGCATTCGTCTGAAGCGGTCCTAAATTAAAGGTCTCAATATGAAGTGTCATGATTAGAACCCTGACATCAGTTCACGCAATTCCTTAATGATGGCAGCGTGAAACTCATACCCTTCCCCGTAGGCTTGGATGATGCTTTGCCGCGTGACGGCAAGGTTGTCCTGATAGTCTGAGGCTTCACGATCCGGATTGTTCTGCTTGAACTCAATCATAAACTTCTGAACATGCGCCGGACGCGGTCCCCATGTGCCGAGGACATGTCCCCCGGTATCCGAAATGATAACAACCGGAATGGAACGGGCGCCCATAGTCAGGAACTGATCCATGACATCCAGATTCTCTTCCATAATCAGCACTTCCGTCTCAATTCCCGCGGCCTCCATCGCACGGAATACGACAGGAATATTGCGCGCAACATCGCCGCACCAATCCGCTGCCAGAATGAGGACACGCAGATCATCCCTGAAATTGAGGCTTTCAAAAAACTCTTTATCCTCTTCATTCTCCCATTTAAACTGCTCGTAGCCTGCCTTGAACGTCTCCTGGTTCTTCTGCATGCCGTCCATGAATTGCTGCGGAGATATGCCCGTACCCAAATGATTTGCCATATTCATACTCATTCGTTATTTCGACCTCGCCTTCGCTGATTTTATCCATTTTATCAAAAAATAAAGAATCATGACGGCTAATGCGCCCAGCAGAATTTCCCGAACGTAAGGCCCTGCCTTCTCGTCGATATGCTCCCACTGGTCGCCCAGAAGCAATCCGAGGTATAAGAATAATGCCGTCCACGGAATAACCGCTAGGGTGGTCAACAGCGTAAACCTGCCCACATGCATTTTGGATATGCCCGCCGGGATGGAAATCGCATGTCTTACCACCGGTACAAACCGAGCCGTAAATATAACGCCGGTACCATACTTGCCGAACCATTCCTCGGCGTAGTCGATATGCTTCTTCTTAATCAGTATGTACTTCCCGTACTTCTCCAGGAAGGGCCTCCCCCCGTAACGGCCGATCCAATAAATGAATAACTGGGCGAGCACGCCGCCAACGGTACCAAAAATCATGGCACCGATAAAATGAACCTCCCCCATGGAAACCAGATAACCGCCATAGGCGAGTACGATCTCGCTTGGGATGACCTCCACCATTAATCCGAGCATGATTCCGAAATAGCCCAGCTGCTGGATCCATTCAAACAGTCGGCCCACAGCCTCGTAAAAGAATTCCACGCTTGTCCCCCGCCTTCCTACTGCGTTGATTTCTAGTACTAGCCTATTCTAACATAGCCCGGGACATGCCTTCTACATGCCTTCTACATGCCTTCTACATGCCTTCTAATGCGCCCAATTATGGGCGGCGCAGTGACTTTCGCCCGTTTCGGGACATATGGTGAAGCAAAGGAGTGAGTTAAAGCATGCATTCTCCCCATGCCAAACGACCGGGCAGCAAGCCCCCCTCCCCGCGCGGGATACGGCGGGCCTGCAGCAAAGAATTATACCGTACGACCAAGCGGCTCAAGCTGTACCTTCCTCCGGAAACCTTAAAGCAAGGAGAGGAATTGTATTATCGGAAGGTCATCGGAAACCTGATCTGGATTCACGAAAACTACAGCAACAAAAAACTGCTGTGCGACTGGTGGGAAAAAGACGTCTGCGGCGAGCTTGCCGAGCTCTGGCAGGTTCCGGAGCGCCAACTGGCCTCCGCTTTTCGGGATGCCTTCGGGGGATGACACAGCCCCCTCTCTTCTCCGTCACACCGTGAGAAAATGCGACAAAAGACTGCATTTGGATCGTCAACCGAAGATCGATAGGTCGGTCCTTTCTACACCGTTCGTTCTAAGGCGAGCCATCAAAGCGTCGTCAACGCCATGAACTGCCGCCCCTTCATGGTACCGCATCAGGAGAGGCATCCCCGCAATCGGTTGCGATTCGGCATGATTCGCCATATCCTGTGCGGGGATAACGGATATCAGGGCTGCCTTGCAGCATGCTCCCGTTCTCCCCATGTCATCGTGTTATCGAAGCGGTTGGCCTGCCGAGCCGCAAGCACGGACAGATGAAAGCCACGGTCATTTCGAAAAGGATCAAGCTCATGAAGGGCGGCCGCAAGAAAGCGATAGCGCTTCAAGGTATCCCATCCGGCCCGGGCCGCGTCAACCGCTCTGGCGGAATCTCCCGCCCTGCGGTGCCAGTCCGCAAGGGCGGCCAGCTTCAGCACGGCCCGGGTTTGCTTGACCGGATTGAAACGATCCAGTTCGATCCCCCTTTTGAACCATGCCGCCGCTTCCTCCGATTCGCCTCTTAGGGAATAGCCTTCTGCCAGCCTCCAGCTTAAACCCGGGTGATTCGGCGCATGTTTCATGCTTCGTTCCAGCAGCGGAATCCGCTCGCTTGGGGGAAGCCATGCCGAGAGCTTTATGGCCGCATCCGTATTGGCGGGGTTCCACTTCAACGAGGATCGGAGGAGCACGATCTGCCGGCCTGGCGGCTCTGATGCGGCCCACCGCTCTTGGAGCTCGCTGATGCCCAGCGCCGCGGCGAGGAAAGTCCAAGCCACGATCGGGAGAATGACCATAACCCTGGAACGGGCCCCCTTCCCTTCATAGCCGGTTTGCAGTTGATTCCATCGTTTGAACGGCCGGGGTAGCCGAGTTGCCATAGATCCAAGCTGCGGCGCCTCATCGGGGGAACCCCCGGCCAAGCCCATTACCGTAAGCCACAATAGGAGCAGCCATACCAACCCGAAGCCCCAATCGAAATCCACGGACGCATGTCCGATCAGCACGAGGGCGGGGGGCATGAATCGGGAGCTTGCCGCGATGAGCTTAGCAACCATAAAGATAATCAGAATAAGGACAAGCAGCAGCCCAATGACTCCCGTATTCAACAGGATATCCATATATCCGTTGTGCACCTCGGCACCCACATAGGGCTGGGACTGAATGGCGAGATAGGATTGCCGCCACGTCTCCCCTCCCCGTCCCAGCCACGGCGACGACCGGGCCAGCTGCCAGGCGTCGCTGTACATGAGGCGGCGCGCGCTGAGCGTTGCCGCGCCGCCCAGGGTCCGATCCTGCACCTGGAGCAGGATCACGACCATCGCTGCGGCTGCCAGCAAGGCCGCAGCTCCCAAGGCCCCGGGCGCGGCGTAACGCCGCCCGGGCCCTCCCCTGTGCCGCCAGCGGCACAGCAGCAGGCCGGCGAGGACGCCGCCGGCCCAAAGCCCGGCCAGCCACAGCAGGCCGGGCAGCAGGGCTGGCGCCAGCCTGGCATCCGCCAGCTGGCGGTACAGCAGCGCCGCGCTCGCCACAGGCGCGGCGGCAGCCACCAGGAGCGGCGCCAAGGCACGCCGCTCCTTGGCGAAGCCGGCCGCGCACGCAAGAGCGGCCGCGAGCCAGGCGCCGCGCGACTCCGTTAGGAGCAGCGCGGCAGTGTAAGGCAGCAGCGGCAGCAGCGCAGCCGCTGCGCGGAGCGTGCCCGTCCGGTTCCGCAGGACGGACGGCAGCGCGAACAGCCGCTCCAGCAAAAAGGCGGCCATCACCGCACCGAACGTGTTCGGGTACTGAAGCAGGCCGCCAAGCCTCGCGCCAGTCGCGCTAATGTCCGCATCCGCCGTATGATAGATCCCATACGGCAGCTCCATAAGCCCGTATACGGCAAGCAATGCGCTGCCGCACAGCACGGCGCCCAGCAGATGCCAGCCGGCATGCATGATCCGTAAGCCGGGGCCTGTACGGCACGTGCGCCAAGCAACAATGGCAAAAGAACCATAGCTTCCCCACAGGATGATCTCCTTCATCGTGCCTTCCAGAGAGAGGGGGCGCCCTATCCCGTGAAAGACGTAGATGAGAAGGATTGCGCAGATGCAGCCAAGAACCACCCGCAATTCTCTGTCTGAAGGAACCGCCTCCGGCAGTTTTCCCATGCCATGATTCTTCCGGCGGCCTTGAACGGCACCCTGCCAATCGGCTCCCGTCATGAGCAGCAGAAGCACGCCGAAACCCGCTCCGATCCAATATATATCCTCGTCAAAAAACATTCCGCTCCGGATACTGGCAGCAAGCCCCAGCCCGATCAGCATCATCCCGCAAACACGATGCAGGGTATTCGATGCCATTACACCACGCCCCGTTCAAGAAAGAATGCGTAACCCTTCTCCGTTTCCGCCACTTGCACGCTCCCGCCCCTCCGAGTGCTGAGCATGAAACCCACCTAATAGCCATTGTGGACAAGGACGGTCGGCGTTATTCTTGATTCAATGTTGGCGATCTCATCGAGTGCTGTAAGGCCCGCATGATTCTCTAGATCAAGGCTTTGATCGCCATCGCAAAAAGACGTCTATCGACGTACATTCTTAGAAGAATCACCGCGTTTAGACGTTTGATTCTCTTGCGATAACTGGAAGACCGGCTCCGAAGTTCCTATTTCCCATCAAAAAAAGCGATGAACGTGCGCGCTCGCACGTTCATCGCCAATCCGGTTCAACGCGATTCCATTTCCGTATTCGGGAGCAGATCCTTGCAAGCCCGTTCAAGGTACGGCGAGGCACTTAAAAAATCGCGAAACGCGGTATACTCCTGCCATAGTTTATTCCGATCTCCGGCAGAACCGCTGACCGCACGGATCAAAATATTCTTGGGCGTATGTTCCATATCGATAAACTCCAGCAGCTGCGTCTTGTAGCCCATCAGGTCGAGGAGCTTGGCCCGAATGGCGTCCGTGGCAAGAGCTGAGAAGCGTTCCTTCAAGATACCGTGGGACAGCAGCGGCTCCATGACTGGGCTCTGGACTTGGGCGAACAGCTCGTGCTGGCAGCAAGGCACCGACAGAATCACCGAAGCCCCCCAGCGGACCGCTTTTTCCAGCGCCGCATCGGTTGCCGTGTCGCATGCATGCAGCGTGACCACCATATCCACCTGCTCCAGTTCGTCATATTCCGCAATGTCGCCGACAAGAAACCGCAATTGAGTATAATTCAGTTTTTTCGCCAGCATACTGCAGTGTTCGATGACATCCGCCTTGAGATCCAATCCGACAATATTCAGCTTTCTGCGCGCGGTTACCGCCAAATAGTGATACAAGGCGAAGGTCAGATAGGATTTGCCGCAGCCAAAATCGACGATCGTAAGCGGACGGTCCTCCGGCAGATGAGGGAGGACATCCTCCACCATCTCCAAGAAGCGGTTGATCTGTTTGAATTTATCGTATCTGCGGGCAAATACTTTGCCATCCTCGCCCATGATGCCCAGCTCCACCAGAAACGGAACCGGCTCTCCCTCTTCAAGAATGTACGTCTTTTTCCGGTTATGCGACAAATCCGTTTTGGTCTTGGAAGCGGATTTGGTCAGAATCGAAACCTTGTATTTCTTCGAAATCAGAACCTGATAGTCCGCTTCCGGCGTATAGATCATCGCTTGCCGGAATACATTTTCGAACATATCCAACAGTACGGCCTCCGCCTCATCCGCAGGCACATTCTGATGGGTGACCTTGGTTGCGGAATAATAGGCGAGCTGATAGTGCAGCTTGTTCTTGAGCTCTATGGGCTTAACCGTTACTTTGCTGTAGGTCATGCCTTCCCGCTTACGAAGCTGGCTTAGCGTAGCCGTAATCAATGATGCTTCTTCCATGATGTTATGAATCAATTTTCTTAATGCATCCAAAAGGTACATCTCGCTTTCTTTTATGTTATAGACAGGTTAATCGAGGCCGGGAATCGGTTTATCTCCGTCCACCGCCGCATGCGGAAAACGGCGGTGGAGCTCGTCCATGCCTTCCTCGACTTCCTCCAGCGGAAGCCCGCCTTTTGCCAAATCCTCGGGCCGTTTCTGCTGCAATCTTTGATAGAACCTTACGGCTTCGTCATATTCGATCTTACCGCTATCCAGCAGTTGGTACAGGGTATTCTCCGCTTCCGCGAACATCCCCTGCTGCTCCGTATACGCATAATAATCCAGCATCGCCGTTTCGGGCCACGCGTAAGCCCTTAAACGTTCTTTCACCAGACCGATTCGTTCCGTCAACCCGATCAGTTTCGGATCCGCCCCTTGCAGGGCTGACTTCAAATATAACTGAAAGACCTTGGTATAGAGCATAACGGCTTCTTCTTCGCGCTCAAGCTCGAGCAGCAGCGATGCTTCCTCTTCCATCAGCCTAGCGGCACTCTGCAGCTTGTCCGCTTCCAGATAACCATGATTACGAAAGAGCTGCTCGATATCGGCTGCGGACAAGGAGCGAAGCAGCCCTGAATTTAGCCGGAACTGCCGTTTAAAAAGCTCATCCAGCTCCCATAAAGCCTCGGTGTGCTTGCGCTCCTGCTTGAGCGAAAACACTTTGGCTATCATCTGTGTCATATCCTCAATAAGCCGCACAAGATAATCCCTGCGAAACATGCACTCGCCCCCAACCTGCATCCGTGCCGGATGCAGCGAATTGTTGACCTCATCTTTAACCTTCCGGTAATTCCCGCTGCCAAGGAACTTAGGACCGGCATGCCCGGCAGCTTCGGTGAATCCCCTGCAGGTGCATTCATGCCGGGTCTATCCCCAATCCGGATCACGATTAAATTGTAGGCTATCCGGGAGCAGAATTCCAGTAGCCGCCTTCCTGCCCGTTCACGCTTGTTTCAGGCGGGGTCCGGAAGCGATGGAGGGTCCACTGCAACTGCAGCCCAGAATGCAATAAACGGATACCCCGCAATAGGAGTATCCGTTTATTATAAACGATATGGATTTATTCTTGCTCCAGCCGTCCCATGAAAGCGGAAATGACTTCGCCGAGCTTCTCGGGCGTCTCCATCATACTCATATGACCCGCGCCTTCGATCACGATCCGGGTTACGTTGTCATGGTCTGTGGTAAAGGTGCGCTCCGCCGGAATCAAGCCGTCCTTCTCTCCTGCCACAAGCAGGATCGGCAGCGTGGATGCCGATAGCACATCTCGCCGGTCCGGCCGCTCGCGCATGGCCAGCGCCGCACCTATCGCTCCTTGCGGCGGCGTAAGGTAACCGATCTCCTTCGCCCGCTGAATGCATTCCGGCTTGGTTTCCTTCGTATCCGGAGCAAACAGGCCCGGCACCAATCCGTCAACAAAAGACGTAATGCCCTCCCCTTGGATGGTGCTGACCGCTTTCACCCGTTTCTCCTTCGCTTCATCCGAATCCGGATAGCCCGTAGAATGGATCAAGCCAAAGCCGTTCAATCGAGAAGCGTAGCGCTGGGCGAAGGAGAGCGCTATATATCCTCCGAGGGAATGACCGAGCAACGCCGCCTTCGGAATATCGAGCTCATCCATCAGTAGCAGGACGTCGTCCGCCATTTGTTCGATGGTATACGATCCCATCGGTGCATCGGACCGCCCGTGCCCCCGGAGATCCGGTACAATGACTCTGAAGCCTTGAAGATATGGCAGTACCTGTTCCCAATAGGCGGAGCTTCCGCAGAAACCGTGAAGCAGAATGACCGGCTCACCTTGTCCCTGATCCACGTAGCAAATCGTGCTGCCGTTGCATTGTACTTTTTCCATAGCGATACCCTTCTTTCTATTCAGCGATGCCCTAGGATAGACACCCATTATTTTATAAAGAATGAACTATTATTAAACAAAAACAACCCCGGTTGAAACGCGTGTCTTACGGCCTAAGGCCAAAGGCCGCCGCGGCTTGCTTCGCTATCTGCTCCGCCATTCCCATGACCTGGTAAAGGGACGTCACTTGGAGGGTCCAATACGGCTTCGGTCCATGAACGTTCACGACCGCTGCCACGCTGTAGTCTCCCACTGCCGGCAGCTTCCCGCCGACGGATTGGGCCGGCGCCAGCGGACCTTCGCTTGCAAAGAAATAACCGACGGAAGAGGATTGTCCCAAGCAAGCATCAATGGCAATAACCACCTGATCCTCGGGTATGCCTTGAAGCTTTGCCTCAAGATTGAAAGCATCACATGGTTCGGGCAGCGTGCCGATCACCTGCGGAAAACCGTATTCCACAAGCCGGCTTCCAGTCAACGGACCGAGCGCGTCACCTGTGGAACGGTCGGTGCCAATACATAAAAATACGATGCTGCCCAGCGCATGGCGCTGCGAAATCCCCCGAAAAAAATCGGCCAGTTCATGGCCCGACATCTTGGCTTTGGCAGCATGCACGCTTGGCGTCTTGCCGGCTTGTTCGCTCATGACGGACCTCCTTGATTAAATGGTTCGATGATTCGCATCGCTGACGGTGAAGCGTTTTTTTCTGATTTTAACCTATCTTCCTCACCGATGGCAAAAACATTGGTCGAGCCGCACGCTAACATGTTACAATACAGGGATGAAAATCGTAAATCCGCCTAAGAGAGGATGGTGTTATTCCATGGATTTGAGTGAAAAATCCCAAGCCAATGTCGAGTATATGATCGAACAGATTAAAACGAAGCTACGGATGGCTACAGGCGCTGCCATGCAGGCCTCTGCCTTCTCGGTTAACCAATATGACGATATTTATGATCTGTACGATATGGTCATGAATAAACAGAATCTTAGTATTTCGGAAGTGGAAGCCGTTGTATCCGAGCTTGGACAGCTCCGCGGAAACCAGTAGGACGGTATCTTCACGAACGTTGAGTGTATTCTTAAGAAGCGCTTTTGTCATCACAAAAGCCCCGGGTACTTGCGAATCTCGCAAGTCCCGGGGCTTTCTGTTTACGTTATGGCATATCGATAAGGACCATTTCCGAGCTTCCCTCACTGGAGTTCCCCCGGAAGGTCAGCTCATGACGACGCTGTATCCTTGCCGCATCGCCCGCCTTAATATCGAATACGCCGTCTTCCGATGATATTACGACATCACCGCTTATGACGTATAGATGCATTCTACGATCCCCGGCCAGACTGTACGTCAGTTCTTGTCCGGTCTCCAGTATGCTGCTGTACATCACAACATCCAGCGACTGGGGCAGGCTCGACTCACCATTGCCTGAACCGATGATCGGAAGCATCTGGTTCAATTGCTGTTCTTTTGTGAAATTGCTTTGATGGTGACTGGTCTCAAGGCCCGGCTCCGCAGGGAGAAACCACATTTCCAGATAGCGTACGTCCTCCGAAGATGAGGCGTTCCTCTCGGCATGGTACACGCCGGAGCCTGTATTCACGACATGAATCGTACCGGGCGTAAGCTCCATGAGCTTCCCTGTATCATCCTCATACGTCAACGTGCCTTCCAGCACCAAATGCACAATCACCAAATCATGATGAAACCTGCGATCAAACCCCTCCATCGGTTGGAGCACGTATTCATTATGCGCCAGAAGGCTTCCAAAGTGCTCGTTATGCGGGTCTGTATAATCACCAAAAGAAAAGCTGAATTCGCTATGAATACCGTCTTCATGGGTAGTATGTCTTTCCGCTGCCGTCATGATTTTAATCATGGCCGGTCACCTCCGCCTTTTTTACTATTCAATACCCCGGCGGTTTCCGGTCTAATCAGTCGCCCTTAAGCGTGGAGCAGCTTAAATCCGGTTTCTACCCTGCCTACTCGAAGACCCTCATCATTATATAAATCCTTAGGATATGCAGCTTTCAGCCGTTCGATGGTCGCTTTGCTGCCGTAGCCGATCTGTTCCAATATGGACTCCGCGATCCAGCCCCATTCTTCCTCGGAGCCGTCCGAAATTTTGAAAGAGATGCCGAGCCGCTCCTTCTTAAGGCCGAAACAGTACACTCCCTTGAAGCCGCCCTTGGCCACAATATTAGGATCTTCCAGAAGAAGGGTATCCACTTTATGTTTACCCGCCACCATATAAGGCGCTGCATGCATGGCCTTCGTGATTCGAATGACTGCCTTTCGCGTCGGCTCGTCCTCTATAAGGTCCGGGCATGCAAGCTTCATGTAGGCTGTTGCCAAAGCGCGGAGCGGCATGGCGAATACCGGCAAGCCGCATCCATCGGTTCCCAGTTTAACATCGCCCGGAGCCAATCCAGCCAAATAGGCGACCGTCCGAAGGATCTCCTGCTGCAGCGGATGTTCCGGCTGATCGTATCCCGTCAGCGGATATCCCGCCATCTGGCAGTAGGCCAGCATGCCATAATGCTTGCCGGAGCAATTATGGTACCATTTACTTTTATCGCCGCCGCCTCGCAGAAGTGTTTCTTTGCTTCCTTCGTCCAGCGGCCAGCTGGATGCGCACACCATGTGAGTTTCGCTGATGCCCGCCTTGCGTGCAAACCGCTCCAATACTTCCACATGAGCCTGCTCCGCACGATGCGAGGCCGTCATGATCGCAATTTCCTCATCGGACAGTCCGTAATGATCCGCCAGCCCGCCGCGAATGGAAGGAATCGCCTGCATCGGCTTGGCCGAAGAACGCGTAAATGCGACATAATCCGGATCTCCCGCATAAGCCTCGACCTTACCTTGTTCATTCACAATGCATATATGTCCATTGTGGACGCACTCCAATATGTCCGCCCGATATTCCTTCACCAATACAGTGTCCATGTTGAATAACTCCTTCTATATACCGTCTGTAACGTATGATGCCTTGAGAAGCCTGTATGCTTGCATCTCCCCGAGATCACGCTTATTCGAGAATGATTGCAAATCTGTATTCAGTATAGTACAAAAAACGGCAATTGACAGCAGAATACGTTCCATAGAGGACGGACATTCCATTTATCTCCCGTTTTGCACGTCTCCTGTTTCATGGTGTGGCCTTGCGTTTAATTACGAGATAAGCAAGCCCACTCGAAACACATTGCTCTGAAAAAGGAGGCGATCGTATGTGGGGAATCATCATCAGCATCGTGATGGCAATCATCATCGGGATAATCGGGGATGCGCTGGTTGGTCATGAAATGCCGGGCGGAATTATCGGTTCCATGATCGCAGGTTTCATAGGCGCATGGCTCGGACCGTGGCTCTTCGGAGCATGGGGTCCTGTCATAGGCGGATTTGCCATTGTGCCCGCAATCATCGGTACGGCCATCTTTGTATTCCTGCTCGGTCTTGTTGCCAAGTTGTTTAGACGCACAGCCTGATCCTCGTGTTTATATTCATTTTTATATTAACTAAAAGGAGTGAAAGTTATGAATAACGCAGAACAAGAATATCCAGTACAAAGCGGTTCCACATTCTTCAAAGGTGCTTTTATCGGTGCCTTGGTCGGGGCGGCGGCAGCTCTGTTGTTCGCTCCAAAGCCAGGCCGCGAGCTTCGCGGGGATTTATCCGAGAAGCTGAGCATGGTGTCGGATAAAACCAAAGAAGTCGCTTATACCGTAGGCGATAAAGCTTCTGAACTGGCAAAAACGGTGGGCAGCAAAGCCTCCGATGTCATGGCCACCGTGAATGAAGGCCGCCAAAGCATTATGTCCAGCGTCAAGGAAGCATCGGCAGACGTGTCGAGCGAGGTTTCAAGTGCTTCCAAAGATGTGAAGGATAAAGCGATGGACACCTCTTCCGAAGTCAGCCGTGAAATGAAAACGACAACGAATTATTAATTCGTAGGGTCACGAATAGCCAGCTGACGCAGCTGGCTATTTTTATGCCAAATCCGGCACGTTGTCTTATCAGCATTGTATGGATTCCGAAGTGAAATGAAACGGCGCATCTGCCTGGAAAGCGGGGATATTTCATGAGTAAAGCAAACCCATATCATGGCGGCTCCGGCTTCTCAACCCGAAGCGGCAGTCGTTCGACACGAAACGAGGAACAACGTGGGCAATCCGAATCATCCAGGGAAAGACACTCCATAGAGGCGGATGAGGTCCAGGAGCATCCCTTTGAGCTTAGGCACGAAGTGAAGAAATTGAACACGCGACTGGACAAAATCGCCGCCACGCTGGAGAAGTCCGAAATGAAGGACATGATCGATAATTACATGAATCCCAAAAAACGCATCATTGCCAACCTCACTGCCGGCTTGGCCCGGGGGTTGGGCTTAACCCTTGGCACGGCTCTCGTGCTGGGTCTTCTGGGTTATATTCTCAGCTTCTTTGTCAATGTGCCGATGATAGGGGATTTCATCTCGAACCTGCAGGGATATATTGAACAATCCAAATCCTAATTCGTCTCTATTACCTGAACAAGCCCGGTACCTTTAACGGTTACCGGGCGATTGTGATGGTTATGGCTGCAATTCTTCTGCAAGCGTTCTTCGCACTCAAATATTCCTGTTTTTGGACTTTACTTGAAGCAGGTCCCCCGTCCATCCCTTTGCACGCATCCAAAGGTACATCCCTCCGGTCCAGAGCAAGGTGAAGCCGATGACTGCCGTGAAGCCCCAGAACGTCTTAATGCCGGGCAAGTTCTCGAAATTCATGCCCCATACGGCTCCGATCACGGTTGCCGGTGTGAATACGACCGTAAAGATGGTCAAGGTCTTCATGATTTCATTACCGCGGAACGCCGAGATTGCATCATCGATGGATACCAGCGTATCGATTTCGCGCTCATAGTGATAAATCAGCCTTTCCATTCTTTCTACTCGATGCAGGAGCTGTTGGAACGAGCGGCTGGCATCCAGCTCGCCGTGATATCCTTCCTTCGCCGCAGCGATCAGCTCCTGAAAAGGAATAAACAGGTTGCTCCATTCCAGCAGCTCAAACCTCGACGAGAGAATGTTATCCATTAAAGATCTTCGGTTGCGTGTACGCATATCCTTTTCGACGAGGCGCAGGTTATGTTCGAATTGATCCATTCCTGCATGGTAATAATGCAGAATGGCCCGGGCCAATACAAACATGCCGTCTACGGGCCGCTCGCATTGATGAAGCATCGAGGCTCTATCGGCCTTGACCATCACGCTGCGGGTATGCTCATCCAAATTAATGGTGATCAGCACATGAGCATCCACATAGAAATAGAACTGTTCCGCCTTATGATGCTCGTGTTCATTCGTGACCTTATAAAGCATGGACCCCATAATGACCGGCTCCACCCCATCCTTGAAACGAACGGATAAGTAATTCCGGTCCTTTAACGACGCTGCCAGATTAAACCATTCAGCTGTATAAGGATAGCGTGACCGAAGTTCGCCGATCCAGGAGGATTGCCAGTTCTCGGTTCGGACATCGTGCCATTGCCACCCCCCTGCATAATCATAAACATCCTGACCTTCTGTCGTATCCGGCCCAAGCATGATTTCCTTGCCACTCCCTTCGATAAATACGGATATTAGGTTTCAAAAAAGGCACGCATTCCCGTGATGGAGGAAGCGTGCCTTATGTTGCTATACGTCTGTCTCTACGAAGCTTGTCCATATCAATACGAAGAATTGGACATGATCTGCTTCAGTTTTTCCGTTGCCCGCTTCTGGATACGCGAGACACTCATTTGCGACACGCCTAACCTTTGAGCGATCGTTCGCTGGGACTGCCCCTCCTGAAATGCCAGCAGCAGCACCTTCTGCTCTTGCTCCTTCAGCTGGCTCATCGCCTGTTGAAGATCCATCCGCTTCTCGACGGAATCAAAGTCGTTCACGTCCGAACTGATCAGTTCTCCAAGCGTGGCCCCGGTTTCTTCCTGAGACAATGGGGAATCCAATGATACATAATGATAGCATTCCCTTCCCGCCAACACTTCAACGGTTTCCTCCACGGAAAGATCCAGGTAGGATGCAATCTCATTCACATCAGGGGATCGTTCAAGCTTCACCATTAGTTCATCAATCGCTTGCTGGACCAAGGCCCCCTTCTCCTTGATTCGTCTTGGCACTTGAATGTACCACGATTTATCGCGAAGGAAGTTTTTCATATGCCCGATCATACTCTTCATGGCATAGGGCTCAAACGGAATCCCCAGGCTAATGTCGTATTGCTGAAGCAAACGGATTAATGCCATTTGGCCAACCTGATATAAATCCTCATACAGATCGGGCCGATTCCGGGCAATTTTGCCTGCTGCCATCTTGACCATCGGTTCATATTTTTTAATCAGCACCGTTGCGATATCGTTATCCTTCGTCTGCTGATACTGTTCTATTAAATGCACTGCTTCATCCCTGGACTCTTGGGGAGTCGCCTTATCACTCATACTGGCTCCTCACTTCTTGCGAGCCGCTTCGTCAGCGTAACCTCGGTTCCCTTTCCAGCCTGGTTTGTCACGCTCACCTCGTCCATAAGCGCCTCCATCAGGTAGAAGCCAAGTCCTCCGATTTGGACCTCGCTGAGATCTTTATCATGAAGTGTACGATTGCCAACCGCCCCCACACTGTCGAAACTCTCCCCTTCGTCTCTGACCGTAATGGATAGCGACTCGCCGGTCACTTGAAATAAAACCTCTACCATTCCGCCTTCCTGGCTATAAGCATATAAAACCGAGTTGTTACAGGCCTCCGACACCGCAACCTTCATATCTTCGATCTCTTCATAGGAAAAGCCCATCTTGGAAGCTATCCCGTATAGATTCAATCTTACAATATCCACGTATTCAGCACTGGCAGGCAAATTAAGTGTTATTCTTTGTACATCTGAATTCATTCTTTTCGATCCTTTCCTATTGGGAATTCTTCTTACGACTGAAAGAACTTCGCAATACCCGTCATATCGAACAGCTTTTGAATTTGCGGCGGAACTTCCTCAACTGCAAAGCGTGCTTCCATGCCATGTCTGGCTTTCAGTATCGACAGAAGAATACCAATGCCCGTACTATCAATATATGTCATGTCCTTCATGTTGACGATCAAGTCTACCTCGGAATTGCCGACAAGAGGCTCCATTACCAATCGAAAATCCGGAGCGACGGACAGATCAAGTTCACCGCTCAAAAATACCGTGCATACGCCCTCGTTCATTTGGGTCTTGGCATTGAACTTATCATTCGTTTTTGTATTCATAGACACTCTCTCCCAATCATTTGTTTTCCCTTTACATAACCCGTTATCTCGCTTGTTGAAACAGGTTAACGAGGGATAAAGACGCGCTAATATATGGAAAACGATTCATTCACTAGCCGTTGATGATTCGAACTTGGCTTGGGCTGATGTCCCACCCGTCCGGCTCTACCGGCATATAACGGGATATCAGGTGCTTTACACAGCTGATTTTGACCGGTTTACTGATATATTCATTCATGCCGGCATCAAAGCAGCGCTTCTGAATCCCGTCCATCACATTGGCTGTCATCGCAACGAGTACGGGAGCGTCCGCTTCCGGCTTCATCTGGCGGATGAGGCGAGCGGCCTCCAAACCGTCCATAACCGGCATTTGCAAATCCATAAAGATCATGTCGTAAGCCTTAGGCCCGGCAGCCATCTCGACGGCCTGCCTGCCGTCTTCGGCCATATCCGCATTCATTCCCATCTTTTCAAGCATGCTCTCCATCAGCTTTCGATTAATCGGATGGTCGTCCACGATCAGAATGTTCGGCTGTCTTCCCCCGTGCACCCGATATTTGCCCGAATGTTCCTCTTCCCGGAGCCGAGGATGCTCCTCCTCATGCGTGTGAACGCAGATCGTGAATACGAAGGTGGCTCCCTCCCCTTCCTTGGAGTCAACCTCAATCTCTCCGCCCATCATCTGCACAAGCGATTTACAGATCGCTAGCCCCAGACCTGTTCCGCCGTAGCGTCGGGTCATCGAGGAATCCAGTTGAGAGAACGGCTTGAACAGCCGGTCAAGCTTCTTCGATGAGATACCGATTCCCGTATCTTTTACCGTGAATTCAAGCGTTAATCGATTCTCTTCGGCCTTGGCAAGCGAAACAACCAAATACACGCCGCCCTCATTCGTAAATTTCACGGCATTGGATACCAAATTCACCAACACTTGACGAAGGCGCCCCATATCGCCGAATACCATCGAAGGGATCTGATCCTCGATAAAATACGTAAGCTCCAGGTTTTTCTTGGAGGCTTCTCCGGAGAACAAACCAAACACTTCCTGAACGCAGGACTTAAGATCAAACGGATATTCCTCCAGCTCCATTTTGCCGGATTCCATCTTGGAGAAATCCAGAATGTCATTAATGATATTAACCAAGGCATCCGCACTGTTGCGGATAATCGTGGCATATTCACGCTGTTCATCCTGTAGCTCGCTGTCCATCAGCAAATCAATCATCCCGATGACGCCATTCATCGGCGTTCGGATCTCATGACTCATCATCGCCAGAAACTCGGTTTTGGCTTTGGCGGCAATCTCGGCCTCTTCCTTGGCCAGCACAAGCTCTTGATTAATCTTTTCCAGTTCCTGAGTCTTCTGGTGTAATTGCGCGGACTGGATCTTCAGCCTGTTATTGGTCCGATACATATCGACAAAACCCTCGATCTTGGATTTCAAGATTTGAGGGATGAAGGGTTTAACCATATAGTCGATTGCACCGGCGGAGTATCCCGCAAAAAGATGCTCCGCGTCCTTGCTGTTTGCGGAAATGAATATTATCGGAATATCCTTCGTCTTGTCTCTCGCCTTGATCAGCCTTGCCGTTTCAATGCCGTCCATGCCGGGCATTTGGACATCAAGAACAATCACGGCAAAATCATACTTCAAGAGATATCGCAAAGCCTCTTCGCCTGAAGTAGCTTTAATGAGCGTGTATTGTTCGCTGTCCAGAACAGCTTCGAGTGCAAGTAAGTTTTCAGGGCGGTCATCTACCAACAGAATATGAATCGGTTCGTGAAACCCCATGAGATCCTCCTACAAAACTTCTATTTAATCTTTCGATAAATTTTCTCGACGCGGTCCAGTGTCTCATAAGCTTCGCTATAATTCGTAAAGTGTATGGACTCTTTGGCGCCCAGGACGAGAATACCGAAATGGCTTAGACTCTCGTGAAACAATCCGTGCACGTGATCTCGCAGCTGGTCATTAAAATAAATCATGACATTCCGGCAAAAAATCACGTTAAACTCGTTAAAGGAACGGTCCGTTGCCAAATTGTGCTCGGCAAATATCATGTTTTTCTTCAAGAACGGCTGAAAAATAACCGAGTTGTACTTCGCGGTATAGTATTCGGAGAACGAGCGGGTACCGCCCGCCTCCAAGTAATTCTTCGTATATTGCTTCATGCGTTTGATATCGAATACGCCTTCCTTGGCCTGCTGGAGCGAACGCGAATTCATGTCCGTCGCATAAATCCGGGATTTTTCATACAATCCCTCTTCATGAAGCAAAATGGCCATGGAATACACTTCTTCTCCGGTTGAGCAGCCTGCATGCCAAATCCGTATATACGGATACGTACGAAGCAATGGAACCACCGACTGCCTGAATGTCAGGAATAGTTTCGGATCCCTGAACATTTCGGTAACAGGAATCGACAAATTATATATGAGCCGCTCAAAACATGAACGGTCGTGCAGTACTTTGTCTTGGAGGGCAGAAATCGTGGAAACACCCTCTGCATGAACATGATGCCAGATTCTCCGCCTCAACGAAGGAATGGCGTAATTTCGAAAATCGTAACCATAGAATCGATGAATGCCATCCAAAAGAAGTTCGATCTCGATCTGTTCCAGTTCACGCTCGCTATTCTCTGTCAACAACAGTTGTTCTGATTCCATATGGTCACTAGATGACATTACGCTTGCACCGCTTTCCGAGTGTTTATTTGCTACTTGTACTTTACCCACTAAAGCGGCTTACGAATACAACCAAACCCTCATTAGGGAAAGAAGTTGCTCTGTCTGAATCGGCTTCTTCATATAATCGGAAGCACCCGCTTCAATGCATTTCGCGCGGTCCTCTTTCATGGCTTTGGCCGTCAGGGCAATAATCGGCAATTTGTCGAATTCCGGCATTTCGCGTAAACGGCGCATCGCCTCATAACCGTCCATCTCCGGCATCATCATATCCATTAACACCAGATCGAAATCCGGCTTCTGCTGAAGGAGCTCGATCGCTTCCCGGCCGTTCTCGGCAAAGGTCACTTCCATATTGTATCCTTCCAGCACGCTGGAGAGGGCAAACACGTTGCGGATATCGTCATCCACAAGCAGAATTTTCTTGCCTTCAAACAGTTCTTCCTTGTTGTGCAGCTTCTGCAGGATTTTACGTTTATCCTCCGGCAAATCGGCCTCAACCCGATGCAGGAACAGCGTCGTTTCATCCAAAAGCCGTTCCGGTGACTTCACGTCCTTAATGATGATCGACTCCGCATATTTGCGAAGCTGCATCTCTTCCTTCGAATCCAAATCCTTGCCGGTGTAAATAATAATAGGCAGATCCACCAGGTTCTCGTCATCGCGAATCTGGTCAAGCAGTTCAAAGCCTGTCATATCCGTCAGCATCAGATCAAGCACCATGCAATCATAGCGCTGCTTACGCAGCTCGCTGAGCGCCTCGGCGCCCGTGGATGCCGCGGTAATCGACACATCGTCATGACCGATCAATTCGATAATGGAATTCCGCTGAATATCGTCATCCTCGACAATCAAGAGATGTTTCATCGATTTTTCCGCATAGGATTGGATATGCGTAAACGCGTCCTCCAGCGCTTCCCGGCTTGAAGGCTTCTTCAGGTAAGCGATCGCTCCCATCATTAAGCCTTGCTTCACTTCATCCACAACGGAGATGACATGCACCGGAATATGGCGGGTAACCGCAGAGCTCTTCAGCTCGCCCATGACGGACCAGCCGTCGATAACCGGGAGCTGGATATCCAGAATGATGGCATCCGGTCTGTACGACTTGGCCATCTCCAGTCCAATGTCACCCTGCAGTGCGACCAAAGCCTTGAAGCCGCGGCCTCTGGCCATATCCAGCAGGATTCTGGCAAACTTCACGTCATCCTCAATGATGAGCAGCACTTTATCTGTTGGCCCAAGCTGGTTGCGATCATCGTCTACCTGTATGGCAGGCTGAACCTCTTTAGTAACCATCTTGGCTTTCGGTACGATCAGAGAGCTCTCCGGCGGTGCCTCCATCGCTGCGGCCGCTTCCTTCGCACCGTCTGCCACTTCTGGATGGCTTGCCGGCAGGAAAAGGGTGAAGCAGCTTCCTTTGCCTTCCTCCGACTCAACCGTAATCCCCCCGCCCAGCAGGCGGGAAAGCTCGCGGCTGATGGAAAGTCCAAGCCCGGTCCCTCCGTATTTCCGGCTGGTGGTACCGTCCACCTGCTGGAAGGCTTCAAAGATCAGATCCGTTTTGTCTGCCGGAATGCCGATTCCGGTATCTTTGACAGCGAAGGACACATAGTCCGATTCCGCATTCAGGTAAACCGGAAGCTTGTCCTTGTCTGCCTTCTCTACAAGCAACTCGACAGAGCCGCTATTCGTAAACTTGAAAGCATTCGATAACAGGTTGCGCAGAATTTGCTTCACGCGATGACTGTCCGTCACGATGCTTTGCGGGAGTTCCTCTTCAATGCGCACTCCCAAATTGATATGCTTGCGCGATGCCACCGCTGCGAAATTCTGCTCCACGAAGGCTTCGATATCCGGAAGCTGGACGTCTTCATAGTTGATTTCCATTTTCCCGGCGTCCACTTTCGATAAGTCGAGAATTTCATCGATCATTTTGAGCAGGTCGGAGCCCGACATGTAAATCGTCTGTGCATATTCAATCTGCTTGGAGCTCAGATTCCCATCCTTGTTCTCGGACAACAGCTGCGACAATATCAGCAGGCTGTTAAGAGGGGTGCGCAATTCGTGGGACATGTTCGCCATGAACTCCGACTTGTATTTGGTTGTAATCGAGAGCTGCTTCGCTTGCTGCTCGAGCTGCATTCGCGCCTTCTCGATTTCATCGTTCTTCTCTTCCACTTCCTGCACTTGCTCCTCAAGCGCACGCGTCTTGGCAACAAGCTCGGTATTGTAATGCTCCAGCTCTTCCTGCTGGCGCTGCAGCAGATCCTCGGAACGCTTGAGGGCATTGGTCTGCTCCTCCAGATTCTCGTTGGTACGGCGAAGCTCTTCCTGCTGCGTCTGCAGCTCTTCCGACTGAACCTGAAGCTCTTCGGTCATGGCTTGCGATTCGCGCAGCAGTTGCTCGACCCGCAGTCGGCCTGTGATATTGTTCAGAATGATGCCGAGGGACTGGCTTAGCTGAGACATCAGCTGTTCCTGCAAAGTTGTCGTTTCCTCGAACGAAGCCAACTCGACGACGCCCAGCACTTCATTCTCGAACAGAAGCGGGTAGATCATGATGGACACCGGCTTCGATGAACCCCACGCGGATTCCACATTCATATAGCCCTCCGGAGCGCCTTTCAGGACGACCGGCTTCTTATCGAGCGCCGCCTGGCCTACAAGCCCTTCCCCGATCATGAAGGCAACCTTCGGCTCTTCTCCGCCTTCATGGGCATAGGAGCCCTTCATCTCCAATTTGTTCGGATGTTTGTCTTCCTGACGGATATAGATGGCTCCGTAATGAGCTCCCAAGATCGGCGTGAATTCGCTGATGAACCGCTGGCCGACCTCTTCCAGGGAATTGATTCCTTCCAGCAGCTCGGTGACTCTGGCCATATTCGAGTTCAGCCAGGATTGATCACGCTGCGCTTGGAGATACGTTTCCTCGATGCGCTGCTTCTCGATGATGTCTTCGGACAAGTCTTTGAATACTCGAGCTACGTCCCCAAACTCGTCCTTCGAAGTAACCTTGATACGGCGGATGGCCTTCAGCCTGCCTTCGCCGAAGCTCTTCAGCATCATGGAGACCACGTTGATGCCCCGGGTAATGCTTGGGAGAATCCATAGAATGACCAGCATTCCGATAAGAAGCCCACCGGCCATGATGTAGATGAACATTTGCACGGAGCGGTCGTAAGCGGCTTTCGCTGCGGCTATATCATCGTTGATCTTCTGATTCTCGTAGCTGCTAAGCTCGTTCAGGCTGATCAGCATCTCCTCCTGGACCGATTGCCCGGTAGAATTACGGAGTGCGTTGGCCCCATCTGCGTCGCTGGTAGAGAGCAATTCCAGCGTCTTGTTCTGATACACGATATATTCGTTAACCGCACGCTCGATCCGGACCAGCAATTGCTGTTCCTCTGCGGTATTTACGCTTTCCTTGATGGCCCTAAAATACTCCTCCGCCTGCGCCGTCATCGTCTCGATTTCCTGTTTGGACACCGTATACGTAGACGGATCGTTGCTCAGGATCATATTCGTAAGTTCGCGCGCCATATTGTTGACTTCTCCGCGCATGCCGCTGGAGTTTCGCACCTTCTGGTAGCGCTCCTGAAAGATTTGGTCCATCTGGTTGTTCATGTAACTGATCCGGTCGTACCCGATCAGGGTCAAAACCAGCATAAGCGCCAGTAATGTTGTAAAACCAATGACTAACTTGCTCTTAAGCTTCATTGATTGGTTTCCTCTCCTTTTTTAAGAGATATCCAAACCAGGCATTTATCGTCCTCTCGCTCCTGCGATGGATCATCCACAAAATACTGTTCCTTCATTTCGTCTTCTCTCCAATGGTGAGGGCCGCCCAAATGCGTCTTCAGATGATCCAGCTTCTCGTCATGCCCGCCCTCTACCAGTTCGAGCAGGCCATCCGTATACATAACCAAATGACCTTCGCCTTCATACTGAAAGCTTCTTGGCTCCATGTCCTCGATCCGGTCGAACAAGCCAACCGGGCAGCAGCCTTGATCCAGCGTCATGACTTCGCCGTCCTCCTTGAAGAACAGGGCCGGGGGATGTCCTGCGTTGACATAGTCCACCCGCTTCAAACGAGTGTCCACGACAAGATAGATGGCCGTAAAATAGTACTGAATCAGCTGTTCGCCCAGGTTCAACTGATTGAATCTGCGATTCAATTCCTGAACTACCTTCTCCGGTTCGACATAAGTCGTCACCGTATCCTTCAGCACCGAAGCGATGAACATGCAAAACAGGGACGAAGTAATCCCGTGTCCCATCATATCCAGCAGAATCACGCCATATCGGCCGTCGCCTAGCGGAAACCATGCATACAAATCTCCCGCAAGCTCTGCCGAGGGCTGGTACAGCGCATGAATCTCCAGCTGTTCATCTTCGATGGGAGAGCTTAACACGGCATTCTGAACCATGGCCGCAAGCTTCAATTCCGCCTGGACCCGCTGTTCCCTTTCAATATGCCAGTCTTTCTCTTGCTTCAACCGAAGCGCGAGGCGTATCCGTGCCATCAGCTCCACCTTGTTGATCGGTTTCGTGACGTAATCGACGGCGCCGGCATCCAGCGCTTCCGCCAGCTTCTTCGAATCTCCGACGGCGGTGACCATAATGATCGGTATATCTTTCAAATGCTCGTATTGCTGAACAATACGGCAAGCTTCTATTCCATCCATCTCAGGCATCATCATATCGAGCAGCACCAAATCGATATCCGCCCTACGGGGATTCGGATCTTGGCTGCGATCGCCGATTCCCAGGTGTTCCAGCATTTCCAGGGCTGAAGATGCAGATAGCGTATTGTGATAATTTTCCTTCTTCAAGATTTCTCGAATAATAATGACGTTAGTCGGATTGTCATCTACGATTAATATTCTCATTGCCCTCTCCTTTAACGTTACGGCTTATGCGGCAGAAATCCTTTTCCTACTATTATACTATAATAACCCTATGATCATTTGCCATAGAAAAAGGTTCTCAAGCTTGAATCTTCCACTTTTAATAGATATATGGAACATTCTTTTAAAACATAGATAAGGAATGAGACGTCAATAGTCTCATTCCTTATCTATGTTTTAAGTCCTATAACCCCTATGTCGAATCAGCGCCAGGCTGAAAATTCAATGCTTCCTCAATCCTTCTTAGCAATCACGAGCACTTTGCCAAGGTCCAATTGTTTCTCGTAAAATCCCGCCTCGGCTTCGGTAAAGCCAAGCGATACGATCTTGGCACGCAGCTCATCCCCGCGGGACCGAAACAGATTCGCCAGGGCATCAAACACGCCTTCTTCCTTAATGCCTACGTTATTGGCATCGGCTGCTTCCACAATCCGGCTCGTCTTGTCCGAATCATGGGCCAATACATAAATGTGATCCAGATCGTAACCGGACTGCCGAAGATTCTGAACCTCCTGAACCGCTTGCGTCCCGTTTTCCACGACTTTGGCATATGACTTCGTATTGGTGAATTCCATTGTGAAAACCTCCCCTAATAGTGTTAAACCTCAATTTAGGTTATAGTCCATTGGTTATTAACCGTAATCCTCAAGGTTGAAACAAATTTATTCGCTATAATAGAAAAATAAATCGACGCCTTCGATTTCACCGGTATCCCGATCAATGTATACCTTAAGCGCATGATGGTTCTCAAGGTATACATCTCCGTCCTCCGCCTTAAAATACGGTTTACCCAGGGATGCCCGGACATGATCGGTTGACATGCCTATATGCTGGCCTTCAACCTGAAAGGATTCGGCAGAGGGCTTGACATGAACATATTCCGTGTAGCCGTTGCGGACTCCAACCTCCATATCTTTATAAAGAAGCTTAGTGGTTCCGCTCAGGCTGTCCTGCTCGATTCGTGCAGGCGTTCCCAGCTTGTGGACGATATCACGCTTGGTATCCGCAAGCGATATCCCGTTTAACGTCCCGTAGCCCTCTGAAGAGTTGTCGCCGGTGTGTGCTTGTCCAACATCCGCAGCGGCATGAACTACAGGCGGTTGCCATATCTCGGCAGCAGGCTGCTGCGCTGCCGCAGCACCTCCACCTCCGGAGTAAACCATGAGCCCGACCATCAACAGTGCGACATTCCACATGCGACCTCCTCCTTTCATCATCTTGCCGTGCACTACCCTGGCTTGGTTAAGCCCTGTTATCTGGCTTTTTGACGACGGAAACTGTTCCACAGGCCAACTGCCGTGTCCACGTAGGACAGCCAATTCCGGCTGCGGGATTTTTCTTCCGCTTCCGTCTTCTGATAAACGGCGTCATACGACTGGAACGTGCGATCTTGTGCCGTCAAAGGCACTTCCATGCGGGCGGGCTGCTCTTTCTTCTGCTCTATCCGGGATTGCTTAAAGCGGCTAACCATGCCGGAAGATACTTGCTTCACCGCATAAGTGACTTCGCTTAAAGCTTCTCCCAGGTTTTTGACGGTATCCATAACCGGATCAATTTGTTTCATCTTATGCTGAACATCCACCGTAATATCGTTCGTATTTCGAATGGTCTGCTTCACTTCATAACTCAATTCGTCGACCGTCTTTTGCACTTCCTGAAGCGTTTGTGTTACCTTTTCGAGCGATTGCGTGGCTGCCTTCAATGTCTTGATCAAGAAGAATACGAGAACCGCAAATGCCACGGCAATAATGGCAACACTGATTTGAGTTAGCATACGTTGTCCCTCACTTTCAAGTTATGTTTGGTTTCGGATACGCAATAGTTACCCTATCCCCCACCTCACGAAACAAAGGGTTCCTTGCCATCCATGCCACTGTTCTCCAGCTTGTTTCATCCTCTGCCGCCCCGGTTAAAGAACACTACGAAGGGCGCTGCGGCAACGCCGATGGCCCCTACCGATCTTCAAATTGGATAAGAGCTCCTTACTTGGAGCAGCATGCGTTGACATGCCATATATCCAATAAAATCGATGAAGAAAGCAGGGTGAATATGATGTTAAAATGGTCCGTAATTTTTCTGGTGGTTGCACTGATTGCAGGGATCTTCGGCTTCTTCGGCATCGTTGAGGCTGCAGCCAGTATCGCGAAGGTTCTGTTCTTCGTCTTCGTTGTCCTGTTTGTGATCTCTCTCTTTACCGGACGCAGACGAAGTATGTGACGGCGTCACATGTTGTTGTAAAGCCCGTGCATTGAATATACACTTAGGAACATGAAAAAGGGTGTCCCTCCGTTGTTAAACGGATGGGACACCCTTTTTATGGCGTGCTTGAATTTGAGGCGGCTTAAGCGTGCGTTGCTGCAGCCTCCCGGCTTCCGGCTGCCTTCGGCTCTTCCGCCGGCTTCGTCTTCTTGATGAAGAAAGCCAGAATCAAGGAAACCACGCTGATCCAGGTGGCAATAACAAAGGCATAGTTAATGCCATAAATCGTTGCTTCGTTGCCCAGCTTAAGCAGGTCGGCCTGATTCTTCGGATCGAACACCCCCGACTGCATCAAGGCTTCTCCTCGGCTCTCCGCCTGGGTGGACATGACGGTAACGAGAATCGCGGTTCCGATCGAGCCGGAAACCATGCGGAGTGTATTCGACATCGCCGTACCATGGGCGTTCAAGCTCCGCGGCAGCTGATTCAGTCCCGCGGTCTGAATCGGCATCATGAGCATCGACATACCGAACATGCGGGCCGTATAGATAATCATGATCTGGCCGTAAGACATCGTTTCGGTCAGATTACTGAACTCCCACGTCGTAATGACCGTAATCGCCAGACCGATAACAGCCAGCCATCTTGCGCCAACCTTATCGAATATCGCGCCCGTGATGGGTGACATAATTCCCATCAGAATAGCGCCGGGAAGCATGAGCAGACCGGATTCCACCGGCGTAAACCCGCGAATCTGCTGCAGATAAATCGGCAGCAGGATCATCCCGGCATACATCGCCATCGTGACGATGACATTGATCAAGGTCGTTAACGTAAACATGTTGTACTTAAATATACGGAATTCCAGCATCGGATTGTCGGCCTTCATTTCCCGCCATACAAACAGGATGAGGGCAACCGTGCCGACCGCAAGGGTCGTCACAACCGGCGTGCTGGACCAGCCGTCGTTCCCGGCGTCACTGAAGCCGTAGAGCAAGCCGCCGAAGCCCAGGGTAGACAAAATGATGGCGATCATGTCCAGCTTGGGCCGGCTGACCTCGGTCACGTTTTTAAGGAAGAAGACCCCGATTAACGTAGCGATAACGGAGAAAGGCAGGATCATGTAAAACAGCACCCGCCAATCGTAATGCTCCACGATATATCCGGAAAGCGTAGGTCCGATCGCAGGAGCAAAAATCATGGCGATCCCCATCATCCCCATGGCTTTACCGCGGTTCTCTATAGGGAAAATGTTCAGAAATACGACAGTCATAAGCGGCATGAGAATTCCTGCACCCGCTGCCTGAACGAGGCGTCCGGTTAGAAGAAATGCGAAGTTAGGGCTGATGGCACACAGCAAGGTGCCGATCGTAAACAGCGTCATGGCGCTGATGAACAGCTGCCTGGTCGAGAATCGCGCAATCAGGTAGGCGGTAACGGGAATCAGCACCCCGTTCACCAGCATAAAGCCTGTGGTCAGCCACTGGGCTACCGTCGGTTTGATGCTTAAATTTTCCATGATGCTCGGCAGAGCAACATTCATCAAAGTCTGGTTAAGAATGGCGACAAAAGCGCCAATCATTAATGCGGCAATGATGGGGCCTTTCTTGACAGGCTCGCCGGGACGAGCAGCAGTATGGGTATTCATCGGAAGCTTTCACTCTCTTTCTAAGTAAGTTCGTTTATATCAATAGCATGTTTGTTCTATGTGGACAGCTGACCTTGGATATACTCAACATTCGTCAAAATTTTGCGGTACAGGGAACTCAACTGTTTAACCTCTTCATCTGTTAGAAAACCATATAACAAACCGCTAAGCTCAGCGCGTTTATTGGCCAACTGCTCGATCAGCTCCCGCCCGAGCGGCGTAATCTCCAGATGGATGACCCTGCGGTCGGTTGTATCCCTTACGCGGCGCGCGAATCCGCCTTCGATCAATTTATCGGATATGCCCGTGACCGCACCGCACGTCACATGAATGGAATCCGCCAAGTCAGACAATCTCAAAGCACCCTGTTCGTGGAGCTTCTCCAAGGCGGTGTACTGGGTTCTCCCCAGTTTAGGGAACCCCTCCTTCTGCCATTCATTCTGCACAGTCCGAAGCATCTTCTTAAATAGCATCTCCAACTCCAGAATTTCATTCCGCATGGACATGTATTTTTTACACTCCTTTAATGGTCCAGCACTCCTTCAATAGAGACATCCTCTCCTTCGCCTCTAAATACTTTAGTACTAAAACATTTATTTCTAAACATTTACTGATTATAGTAGGGGATTATTTCAGTGTCAATGTTTACATATATATTTTTTTCATAATTATTTTCTGAAAATAATGCCGTCTCATGAAAGAAAATGCAAAAAGACCCAGACGTCGTTTCCTTGTCTGAGTCTTTAGCCGATTCTCTTGCTTTACTTAAACAGCGAAGGAATCGACATCCAATCCATCGTAAAGTTCAATTCCAGGCCATCGGATAGAAACTTAACATTCTTCACGGTTACCAAATCCGGCAAATAGTCCTTCAGCGAAATTTGAATGGGCTCAAGCCGGAACACATTCAGCGGAATCTCAACGCCACGAATCGTTGTCGATTCATGCGTCAAGTGAAGATAGCTTCCCTCGGCTGACATCTGAAAGCGCAGAACGGCACCAAAAGGAAGGATTCCCCATTTACCGTTCATGCTGGCTGACATGGTGGTACCGTTCATTGCGAAATCGGCACCGGTTATATCGACGCCAAGGTCATGCGTGCTCATATATTTTACCATGTTCTTCTTGCTGAGTTCCCCGACTTCCTCGGTGCTTAGTTTCATGCGGGTATCCCGGTTCGACACCATGGTCATCAATTTGTCCTTGAAATCAACGGATCGATAGCGCATGTCCAGGGATTGCGTAGGATAAACAAACCAGACTGCCGCACCGATGATCACAAGCAACAAGACAAGTATTCCCAATAGGAATCGCCCGGTTCGTTTCTTTCGGCGTACCATCCAAAGATCCCTCCTCCCTAAGGATTTCCCTGCTGGAACAGGGCTTTTCCCATCCCCAAAGTATATAGGAATCCTGGAAACTTGTCACGATTTGAGAATTGTACCCAACTTTCTTGGTTCAAAACATCCAAATGGTGGTTATTACGATATTGTCAAATATTACTTCGGTCCCAAGGAGGAATTATTCCATGAAAAAAACACTAAGCATTACTGCAGCCCTAGCACTCACCCTGTCTCTAACCGCCGTAGCAAGCGCGGATCCGATTAACGGTACGGTATCCAACACTTCAGGACCGGCTCCGATCTCGGTGGAAGACCCGATCATCAAACCTGAAGAAGTCGTGATCGTACCGACGCCGATGATTGAGCTTACAAGCAAAACTTACTTCTACAACGCTCCAAACGGCGAAAAGCTTGGTGCCTTGGCTCCGCAAAAGCTCGACACAACCGGCAATCGTTACGATGTCATGCTTGGCGGGGAATGGGTTGAAGTATATACATGGCTCGGTAAAGCTTGGATTTATGTAGAGTAATCGTGTATGGCTATCGGGCTTCATGATCCTTCATGTACCCCGGCATGTTAAATGGCAGGTCAAGAGAATCTTGGCCTGCCATTTGTATACCTGCACATTCGGTATCCCTTAGGAGGATCCCTTAGGCTCCACATGAATATGGACGCTCATAATATTGTGAATCTTCTCCATCTGCTCCTCGATGCGGTCACTGATCTGATGGCCCTCCAAAACGCTGATATCCGGGTCTACCTCGATAACGACATCCACCAGTACATGATTGCCGTGGATTCGGGCTTTCATATCCTTGATTCCCTCGACACCGGGCGTACGGGCAATCGTGCTGCGCAAATCAGACAAACGGTTTTCATCAAAGCCATCCGTGAGGCTATAGGTACAATCCCTGAATATTTCCCAAGCCGTTTTGCAAATAATGACGCCAACCGCTACAGCCGCCACGGTATCCAGCCAGGGCAGGCCGAATTGTGCGCCGATGATGCCCACAGCGGCCCCAACGCTGACGAGCGCATCGGACAAGTTATCCTTGGCCGCTGCCATCAGCGCCTGGTTATCGATGCGCCGCGCAAGGTTCCGATTGTAACGATATACGCCCAGCATCGCAACGGCACAGATGCCGGCCACGCCGGCAGACCATACATTCGGCACTTCCTTGGAGCCTTCAAAAAAAGAACGGACGGCTTCGACCAGCACCTGGATGCCCACGACAGCCATGATGAAGGAGGCCACCAGCGCCGCGATCGTCTCCGCCCTCAAGTGCCCGTATGCATGATCGGAATCCGGCGGCTTCTGGGAAATTCGCAGCCCGATCAATACGGCGAGCGATGCCACGATATCCGTCAGGTTGTTAAAACCGTCGGCGAGCAAAGCACTGGATGCAAACAAATATCCACAGAATATTTTAAACGATGACAGCACGAGGTATGCCGCAATGCTGATCCAGGCCCCGCGCTCCCCTTGTTTGATGTTATCATAGGCATTCACTATATACGTCTCTCCTTTGCTTGCTCCGTGCAGGCTTTAAGCGATATCCATCATTATCCATATTTAATCCTAGCAAAGGTCATTCGTGTGGGTCTAGGGAAACATAATTGCTTCGGTCAAAGAACCATGGACGTAGAAAATGGTATTAATCATTGTTACCCTTGCCGGACGATTTAAAAACGAATAAAATGAGGACAAGCGAACACGAAGAGGAGGGTGATTCCTATGCCCGAGAATAATGAGCCACGCAAAGTGAATTTGGCTGATGCGATCAAGCAAAAGCTGGAACAAAAGAAACAGCAAAATACATCCGCGAACAAGCCGGGACAATTCCAAGCCGGTTCAGCGCAAAAAATGAAAAGCCAAAATAACAAAAAACCAAACAACCAGCGTCGTCGTACCGGCGGTTCGTAAAGAACCGATCCGTAACGCACGCCAAAAAATGCTGCACCTCCCATACCCGGGAGGTGCAGCATTTTTATTGAATAAGAAGGCGGGATGACAGCTTGTCGCCATCATCCCGCTGCTTAATTTCTTTAAACTTCAACCGGGTACATGCTTTCGCGAAGCCCCTTGATCTCTTCACTCTCCAGATACTCGTCATAACTCATGCTGCGGTCGATGATGCCGTTAGGCGTAATCTCGATAATCCGGTTCGCAATCGTCTGAATGAACTGATGGTCATGCGAGGTGAACAAGATGGTTCCGTCAAAATCGATCAAGCCGTTGTTGAGCGCCGTGATGGACTCCAGATCCAAGTGGTTCGTCGGCTCATCGAAGATCAGCACGTTCGCGCCGTTCAGCATCATTTTGGCCAGCATGCAGCGAACCTTCTCGCCTCCGGACAATACGCTGGCTTTCTTCAACGCTTCCTCCCCTGAGAACAGCATGCGGCCAAGGAATCCGCGCAGGAACGTCTCGTCCTGATCCTTGGAATATTGGCGCAGCCATTCCACGAGATTCAGGTCGACTCCGTCGAAATAAGCCGAATTGTCTTTCGGGAAATACGCTTGGGTCGTGGTTACGCCCCAGCTGTATTCGCCGGCTTCCGCTTCGGTTTCGCCGGTGATGACCTGGAACAAGGTCGTTTTCGGCAAGCCGTTTGGCCCGACAAACGCAATTTTGTCCCCTTTATTCACGACAAAACTCACGTTGTCCAGCAGTTTCTCGCCTTCCACGCTCTTCGTCAGGCTGTCCACGGTCAGCAATTGTTTGCCGGCTTCGCGTTCAGGCTTGAAGTTGAGGAACGGATATTTACGGTTGGATGGACGGATATCGTCCAGCGTAATTTTATCGAGCTGCTTCTTCCGGGATGTCGCTTGCTTCGATTTCGAAGCATTCGCGGAGAAGCGCTGAATGAAGGCTTGAAGTTCCTTGATCTTCTCTTCCTTCTTCTTGTTGGATTCGCGCTGGAGCGCGAGGGCCAGCTGGCTGGATTCATACCAGAAGTCGTAGTTGCCGACATACAGCTGGATTTTGCCGAAATCGATATCCGCAATATGCGTACATACCTTGTTCAGGAAGTGACGGTCATGGGATACCACGATAACGGTGCCTTCATAATCCATCAGGAAGTTCTCGAGCCACTGAATCGATTCGAGGTCCAAATGGTTGGTAGGCTCATCGAGCAGCAGGTTATGCGGCCGGCCGAACAAGGCTTGGGCCAAGAGAACGCGGACCTTCTCGTTGCCGCTCAGCTCCGACATTTTCTTGTCGTGCAGCTCACGCGGAATACCGAGGCCGATCAGGAGCGCAGCCGCATCCGGCTCGGCATCCCATCCGTTCAGCTCGGCGAATTCGCCTTCCAGCTCACCCGCACGCATGCCGTCCTCTTCGGAAAAGTCGGCTTTTGCATACAGCGCATCCTTCTCCTTCATGATGGTATACAGTCTGGCATGACCCATGATGACCGTCTCCAGAACCGGATATTGGTCATATTCATAGTGGTTCTGCTTCAGAACCGCCATCCGTTCGTTGGGAGTCATATGAACCTCGCCTGAGTTCGGTTCAATCTCGCCGGAGAGGATTTTCAGAAATGTAGACTTACCCGCCCCGTTAGCGCCGATGAGGCCGTAGCAGTTGCCCGGGGTGAATTTTATATTGACATCTTCAAATAGTGCTCGTTTGCCATAGCGGAGCGTTACGCCGCTTGTACTGATCATTAAGCATTACCATCCTTTATCACTATTGGTTTCAGCACATTATAGCATAAGTACGGCGGTTATCGAAGCTTCTGGACGATATAAAACGGTTTTAAACAAATATAACCTCATGCATGGGCCATTTCATGCTGACCAGCCACAGGAGGCCGACGATCAAAGATTACCTTTTACCAAGTTTCATAGAACCGAGGCGTTTCTATTAAATTAGAAGAAACCAGTCGGACCGGATCCGCTGTCTTACCATAGACTTCACCGGGAATCGATTGACGATCCCGTGCAGTTGGCTAAGAATAACGCTGCTGCCGCAAGAGCGGTCGGCATTGGCCCAAAACGAAGACGATTAGAAGCAACTAATAAATGGGCCCGAAAGGTTATACGACCTTTCGGGCCTTCTTAGGCAGTCTGTAGTGTGTATGCCGATCGGAATCGCTTCCGGGTTTCTGTTACGAAGTCACGCTTCTTCGTTCCGGCTGAACCTTGAAGGTTTCCCCGTACTTCAAGACGCGAATCCGCTCCTTGGCAATCCCGAGCCGCTTTCGTTCCGCTTCCATCCGGTCCAGCGCTTCCCTGGCCGTATCATCGGCCAGCTTGAAGGTCCCGTAATGCATCGGAATCATCGTCTCCGCCTTCACGTCCTGAAACGCCTGCAGCGCCTCTTCCGGATTGACGTGCTGAGACGTCATGAACCATTCCGGCTCGTATGCCCCGATCGGCATCAAAGCGAGGTGAATGTTGAACCGTTCGCCGATCAGCTTAAAACCCTCGAAATAACCGCTGTCTCCCGCAAAATACAAATTCGGCGGAAGCAGTCGGGTGCCGTCCTCAGCGACGGGTTCGTTATTGCATGGCGATTCATCGGAAGAACTCGAATCCGTCTTTCCATCCTGCAGCACGGGCTCCATCACGAATCCTCCCCAATGGGACGTATTCGTATCAAACGGCGTGCGCCGCGTCCAATGCTGTGTCGGCACGAAGGAAAATTTCACGCCTTTTATGGCGACCGATTCCCACCACTGCAGTTCGATCACGCGGCGAAAGCCTTTATTGATCATTTTCCGGCGCAGACCAACCGGTACAATGATGGTGGTGTCCGCACGGTACAGCTTACGGATCGAGGAAACATGCATATGGTCATAGTGGGAATGCGATATCAAAATGACATCGATCGGGGGGATCTCATGAATGGGAAGTCCAGGTTCCCCAAGGCGCTTATTAAACCCCATTCTCCGCGCCCATACGGGATCAGTCACAATATTCATGCCTTCGTATTGAATGAAGAACGTGGCGTGCCCGATCCAGGTAACGGAGGTTTCGTGCCGGTTGCTATGCAAATACTGAAGATCCGGCGTCAGGTTCGGAATGCAGTAGGAATAATCCTTCTTCTTCTGACGACGTTCGTCGCGCCACTGCTTGAACTGTTTAAGCGTTTTGTCCGTGCTGACGTTATCGATATTGTTATAGCGAATTCTTGGCATGCAGCCTCCTCCTTCCATTACCCTGTATTTTACCCGTATTGAGCTATCCGCTCAACTTTGCGCTTTGTTGTTCTTTTTACACCGAATGATTCTTGGCGAAACAGCCCGGCTTTATTTTGTCCATCCCTCAATCCGAAGGGTCTTTATACTTGACGACGTAAATCGCCATAAAGGCTACGGCAGCCAGTACCGTGAGCAGCGGTGCTATGAAAATGCCGAAGTCCTCCACTTGCCTCACCCCTTCTTCGCGGATTTGCCGCGAATGTAGTTCGCATCGAACAAAAACAATCGCATCAGCAGGATCAGGGAAGGCACCAGCACGCAGAAGCCGAGAATAAACGCGGTAATCAAAGCGATGGCCATCGTATCGTTGGTGATGCTCTCATGAATGTGGATGTAATCATAGAGAATGTACGGCAGATGCGAGCGACCATATCCGTACCAGGCAAAAGCGAATTGAAGCATGACCATGATAAATGCGATGCCAAGGCGGATGCGTTTCCACACGAGGTATACCGCGATGACAAAGCAGACGAACGACGCGATAAACATCCAGGCGATATCCAGCATTTGCCCAAAATGCACCGGATTCTGATGGTTGATCTGGAAAAACGCGAACACCGAAGCCAGGATCGTCGGCCCGCTCCAACCCAGTGCATAACCCCGGACCACGCCGAACGCCACCTCATCCCCGGCACGCTGCGCGTAATAGGACAGGAACATCGCCGAGATGTACAGTACGCTGACAAGGGCAAGCAGAATGACCGACCACGTGTACGGATTCGTGAAGAACGTGTACCAGTGAAGCTCCACCTTCCCGCCGTCCATATAGATGATGCCGCCTTCGGATATGGCCAATATCGTCGACAAGGCGGCAGGAATGAGCAGCCCCGTCGCTCCGTATAGTCCCATGTATACGATATTGTTGCCCGTCTGGCTGCCATACGTATGATAGGCGTAGTAAGCGCCTCGGATGGCGAGCAGCACGAGCGCCAAGCTGCCCGGGACAAGCAGCGCGGTGCCATAAAAATACGCGGCATCGGGAAAGAATCCGACGAGTCCGACCACAAAAAAGATCAGGAACACGTTGGTCACTTCCCAAACGGGGGACAGATATCGCTGGATGATATTGTGGATCTTGTTCTCATGTCCGGTAAGCACGCTATAGAAGCTGAAGAATCCGGCGCCGAAATCAATCGAGGCCACCAGCAAATAGCCGAACAGGAACGTCCATAGAACGGTTATGGCTACCATGGCATAGCTCACTTGCGGTCTCCTCCTTCGATTTCGAGTCCCAGCAGCCGGATTTCCTCTTCCGCGCTTTTATTCCGGAACAATTGGCTCAGCACGCGGATTGCGGATACGGACAAGACCAAATACAGTAGAATAAACAACAACAGCATCCAGCCGACGCTCGATGAAGTGGTCGCCGCATCCGATACCTTCATATATCCCCGCACAATCCACGGCTGCCTTCCGATCTCGGCAAGGAACCAGCCCAGCCATATGGCTGACATCGATAGAGGCCCTAAAGCCAATATACTGAGCAGCAGCCACTTTGGGTAAGGCTTTTTGCCAGGAAGTTTCCTTCGGAACATATACAGGAGAGGAATCAGAACGATCACGGCGCCGCTGGTCACCTTCAAATCAAAAAAATAATGCACGGACATCGGCGGTCTCTCGTTCTCCGGAAATTCATTCAGGCCGATGACCTCCGTACTGGGGCTGTTCCCTGCCAGTATGCTAAGCGCGTACGGAATCTTTAACGCATACTTGATTTCGTTATTCTCATCCAGAAAGCCGCCGTAAATGAGCGGGGCTTCGGTCATCGTCTCAAAATGCCACTCGGCGGCCGCCAGTTTCTCGGGCTGGTATTTGGCCAGGAATTTGCCGGAAAAGTCTCCGATCATCACGGTGGCCACGGCAAAAACAAAGGTGGAAACGACGGTAAGCTTCAGCGCTTTCTTAAAATAGACGTGCCTGCTTCCCCGAAGTAAGCTGAAAGCCGCGATGCTGGCCAGCGCCGCAGCGCTTGTCGTAAACGCCGACGCCAGCACATGGCTCACCTTGGTCGGCGTCGCCGGATTGAACATGGCCACGAACGGATTCACGTTCGTAAACACCCCGTCCACCAGCTCAAAGCCCTGCGGCTGGTTCATAAATGCATTCATGCTCGTGATAAAGAAAGCAGAAGCGGAGGAGCCGATCGCCACGGGAATTAGCAGCAGCAGGTGGGTCCATTTGTTTTTGAACCGATCCCACGTATAGAGATAAATGCCAAGAAAGATCGCCTCCACAAAAAAAGCGAAGGTTTCCATGAACAGCGGCAGCGCAATGGCCTTACCGGCTACGCGCATAAAGGTGGGCCACAGCAGGCTGAGCTGCAAGCCGATGGCGGTTCCTGTCACGACGCCAACAGCCACGGTAATCACATATCCCCGCGCCCAGCGCCTGGCGAGCAAGGTATAGTGGTCATCCCCCGTCCGGATCCCCCTCCATTCCGCCAGAGCCAGCATAATGGGAATCCCGACGCCGATGGTTGCCAGAACAATATGTACAAACAGGGTCAGTCCGGTCAGTATGCGGCTCATCAGTACTGGATCCAGTGATGACATCAGGTTCACTCCTCGGGTGTGTTATCCAAAATGATGCATGTAGCGCAAATATCCTTTCACGGCACCGTACAGCATAATGGCGGCCACGATAAAGCATAGAATCGCAAGCTTTTTCTCCTGCTTCCTGTACATCGACAGCCTAGCCTCCCTTATGTATTTCGGACTTCCCGCAAGGGGTGCCGCCCTTCGCCGTAATTCTTTGAAAAGCATGAATGAATTCCATCCAACATTATCAGTTTTACAAACCCTTCCTCTTTTTATCCAAAGTCCGGTCAATTTGTTGGAATCCTGTGCATGATGTTTTTTCCGGCATGGAAAAGAGGTACAATAAGAGGATAAGGAGGCGAAACAAACCCATGAAAATTACATTCATTGAACCAACCCCGAGCCCGAACTCCATGATGCTTCATCTTGATGAAACCCTGGAGTCCGGAATTCGCAGAACATATACACTAGACAACGAACGGTCGGCTCCTCCCTGGATCAGGCAGCTGCTCCATATCCCGGGCGTAAAGAGCGTGTTCCATACCCTCGATTTCATCGCGCTCGACCGTAAAGGCAACGCCGATTGGCCTTCCATCCTGGGCGCCGTTCAGGAAATATTCGGCCAGGAGGGGCTCGCCGCCGGACTCAAGGAAGGCGCGGATGATATCGCATTTGGGGAAGCCCAAGTGTTCGTGCAATATTTCCGCAATATTCCGATGCAAATTCGTGTCAAAAGCGGGAATCAGGAAGAACGTATCGGCCTGTCGGAGCGCTTCTCCCAAGCCGTAGCCGCGGTAGGGACTTCTACGCTTATCAAGGAACGCAAGCTCAAGGAGTACGGCGTACGCTACGGCCAGCTGGGAGACATCGCCCGTGACGTGGAGCAGGAGCTGGAAGCCGCATTCCCGCAGGAGCGCCTCGATAAGGTCATTGCCCAGGCGATTGCCCACGGTGCCAGCGACGAGGATTTCGTCGAGCAGCGCCGGAAGCTGACGGACGAGGAAACCGAGGCCGCGATGCAGGATGAGGACTGGCGCGTGCGTTATGCCGCGCTGGATGCGCTGGAGCCGACGGAGAAACACCTTCCGCTGCTTCGCAAAGCGCTTCGGGATCCGAAGATGCAGATCCGCCGGCTCGTCGTTGTGTATTTGGGCGACCTTCGGACGCCTGAAGCGATGGAGCTTCTGTATGAAGCCATGCGCGACGAAACCCCGGCCGTTCGCCGTACCGCTGGAGATACCTTGTCCGATATCGGCGATGCCGCCGCTACCCCGGTCATGGTCGAATCGCTCAAAGACAGCAGCAAGATCGTTCGCTGGCGTGCGGCCCGCTTCCTGTATGAAGTCGGTACGGAGGAAGCACGTTCCGCCCTTGAGGAAGCCGCCAACGATCCGGAATTCGAAGTGAGCCTCCAGGCGCGAATGGCGCTGGAGCGCATCGAATCCGGCGAAGAAGCTGCCGGAACCGTCTGGCAGCAAATGGCTAAACGGAATCAATCGTAATCGCACGGCGGGAAACCGCCTTGAACCGTAAAAATTATCCATTGCTTCTAACATGGAATGTGATTTATACTTAGGACTCTCTTGTTAGAATTGAATATACAGATAGCCTCATCATTCCAAGATGAGGTAGAGGTTGCAGACATGATCAGTAGTTGTGCCGAGGCAAAGAGAAGCCGGTGAAGCACAGTGAAAGGCATGAATGCCGAAGTGCAGGGTATCCTCTTATATCCTGTGCTGGGGCCGTTGTCGAAAGAGACGGAACTGTCACGGGGATTTCCCCGTGTTGTGCTATCTTCATGGAGGGTATGATGCGGATACGATCAAGACCGCAGGTATAGGACCTGCGGTCTTTTTGTTCTAACAGGGTATATTTTAAATATCATTTCTTAATGTATAGAAGGAGTGTTCGACCTTGAATCGCAAAAAAGCACCGGCTGCTTCGCTTAAGCAGAGCTTTAAAGCCCGTCATATGACGATGATCGCCCTTGGCGGATCGATCGGTACGGGCCTGTTCCTGGCAAGCGGAACGGCCATCGCCTCTGCCGGTCCGGGCGGAGCGCTTATCGCGTATGCCGCCGTAGGCCTCATGGTTTACTTTCTGATGACCAGCCTGGGCGAACTCGCTACGTATCTTCCGGATTCCGGCTCATTCAGCACCTACGCCTCCCGGTTTGTCAGTCCCGCCTTCGGATTTGCCGTCGGCTGGAACTTCTGGTACAACTGGGCCGTTACCATTGCCGCCGAACTCGCGGCGGCGACGGTTATTATCAAGTTCTGGTTCCCGGACAGCCCTTCATTCCTATGGAGCCTTCTGTTCCTGTCGATTATGTTCGGCTTAAACATTCTATCCGCCAAAGGATACGGGGAATCGGAATATTGGTTTGCTATCATTAAAGTAGCGACCGTCATTGTTTTCCTTATCATCGGCGTCATGATGATTTTCGGCATTCTTGGCGGCAAAGCGGTCGGATTCAGCAACTTCAGCCTAGGCGACGGGCCGGTACACGGCGGATTCTTCGCGCTGGTCGGCGTGTTTATGGCCGCAGGCTTCTCCTTTCAGGGAACCGAGTTGATCGGGGTAGCCGCAGGCGAAAGCGAGAATCCGAGAAAACATGTGCCCAAAGCCATTCGTCAGGTTTTCTGGCGCATCCTGATTTTCTATATTTTCGCCATTTTTGTTATCGGCATGCTGATCCCGTACACCCATCCGAGCTTGCTTCAATCCGGGGTCGACAATATCGGTGTCAGCCCATTCACCTTGGTGTTTGAGAAAGCCGGCCTTGCGTTTGCGGCTTCCGTAATGAATGCGGTCATTCTCAGCTCCGTGCTGTCGGCCGGCAACTCCGGGATGTATGCCTCGACCCGCGTCCTGTATGCCATGGCGAAGCAGGGCATGGCTCCGAAATGGCTGAGCCGCCTGAACAGCCGCGGCGTGCCGGTTGCAGCCCTGATCGTAACCTCCGCCGTGGGCATGCTGGCGTTCCTGGCCTCCTTCTTCGGCGATGGCGTCGTTTACGTGTGGCTTCTGAACGCCTCCGGAATGTGCGGATTCATTAACTGGCTGGCGATTGCGGTGAGTCATTACCGCTTCCGCAAAGCCTACGTTGCCCAAGGCAAGGACCTGAAGGATCTTCCGTTCCGTGCGCGCTGGTTCCCCTTCGGCCCCATCTTCGCTTTCCTGCTCTGTCTCGTGGCCATTATCGGTCAAGGCAATTTCAGCGGGGAGATCGACTGGTTAACGATCATTGCCACGTATGTCAGCATTCCGTTGTTCCTCTCCATCTGGTTCGGCTACCGCTTGATGAAGAAGAGCCGAATCGTGCCTTTGGATGAGTGCGATTTGAGCACGGATGCCAAATCATAATAAAGACGAACATGCAAAAAAACAGCTTCCTCCCGTTGTTGGGAGGAAGCTGTTTTTCATTTGGCACGGACATCTACCATATGATCTGCACTCTAAGATCACCCGTGTTTTCAAAAGCATTGTGATAATATTTGATGGACCCCAGATTGTTCTTTAACTGAAGCTGCTGGAGCACGCTCACAAGCTCTCGCTCGCTGCCGTCAAACCGGAATACCAGCTTGCGGCTGCCTTCCGCCTTCGCTGCCTTCACCAGCGGCTGAAGCTGAAGGTGGGAGCTGACGATGGCGCGGGCATCGTACAGCTGATACTCCAGATCCTTCTTAATCGCTTCGTATGCTCCCGCTTTCGAACGATCCTTCGCGGCCAGCCCGGCCAGCGTATTGCGGTAAAGCGTATTCGCCTTCGGATAGGATTTCACCCAGGTATGATCCCGGCCCATCTGCTCATCCGTCCGGAGGTAGTACGTGTAGGATACCTCGTTGTCACGATCCGGCACGGGATCGTTCCAAGTCGTATCCAAGTGATACCATTTGCCGTCCAGAAGGACCAGATTCCAGGCATGGAGCTGGCCCTGTGGATTGTCGGAGGCGTAAGCCGTACCCTCCACGATTTTGTTCGGAATCCCGGCTTCCTTCAGCAGCTTATGCGTTAACAGAGAATAACCCTGGCATACCGTGCTACCCGTGTATAGCCCGTCATAGGCCGTATATTTCGTAAGCGTTGTATCGTATTTCAAGTTGCGGACAACCCAATCATGGATGGCTTTCACCTTCTCATGATCATTCATGCCCGGCTTGATGATCTGCTTCAAAATGCGGTCGGTATGCTGGTTCACGTAGTTCGTCTGCTCCGCGGTCTCGCGATAGCTCAACCGGACGGTAACATTGGCGGAACTGGATGTTCCACGATAGTCGTAGCTATAGCTGGCGATGGTGTAATGGATATAAGGATCACTGGCCATCGCCTGATCAAGTGCGTCTTTTAGCTGCGATTTCAGCGATTTGGTCTCGCCCTGGTAAACAAAACGCACCGTCGATTGCCTGTCGCTCATCGCTGTCAGCAGTTTCTGCTGTATCGCATGGACCGACTTCACGACCGCTTTGTTGGAAGTGGCATAGACATCACTGAGATTAGCTGGTTCTGGTACTGCTGCAACGGTTACCGCCAAAGTCCCTATGAACAGTAATTTAACGATCGTTCCTCGGCTTCGTTTCATCGGTACACCCGCCCTTCATCTTCCTCATCCGTATGCACCATCATTGTAACACATAACATCAGGGCTTAAGGGTTCTAGTTTTGTCGACCGGGCACGAATATTAAATACTACCAATAGAATGAGGACAAGAAGGAATCGCTTCGTCCCGCCAGCTTCGACATGCGGACCAGAACCTCAGCCGCTTCCGCGCGCGTCACTTCGCGATTAGGCAGGAACTTGCCATCCACCGCCGGAAGAAGTCCCAGCTTGAGCGCGATCAGGGCTGCGCCTTTGTTCGTCACGGCGTCGGCATCGGATATCCCCTGCACATCGGTTGGAAGAATAAAGGCTTTGGACAGCTTCTCGTAATTCAAAATCCGGGTCAGCGAGCTCGCCAGTTCATCCCTGGTCAGCTTACGGTCCAGCTGCAGCGGGCTGTCCGGGTCATACGGAATCCAGTTCTGCCCGATCAACACTTGAATGGCCTGGTAATACGGATGGTCCGGCTGCAGGCCCGCGTACGGATCCATGGTGGATCTTCCGTATATCTGCTCGTAGGACGGGCTAACCGAAGCCGCTACCAGCTGATACCATTCGCCAAGGGTGATCTGACGATCCGGGTACACCTTGCCGTCCTTGTCCGGAACCAATACCCGATATTTCACCAGCTCCTTGAGAGCCGCTTCGGCCGAATGCCCTGACGCGTCAGTCACTGCCGGAATATCCTTGCGGTTCATTTCCGGCATGATATCGCGCCATTCTCCGCTCTTGGCATCAAGCGGTACCTGCATGCCGCCTAAAGCCTGCTGTTTATGTGTCGGATAATAAATCAGCTTGATGAAAGGCTTCGTGATTTCATTATTGGCAGACAGGTAACCGCCGTAATAGCCGTATTTCAGCTTCAGGTCAATCTCCTTCAAATACTGCGCTCTTGCCTGCTCCTCGGTAATAGCCGGCTTTACGTCCGTTGGCAGCTTGGAGAGGACGCCTTCCGAATTCACGCTAAAGCCCTGGATTTGCCCGTTGGCCTCAATCGTGAGGTTCAGGGAATCGCCCATGACGCGAATATCGCCGACATAGCGCTGGAATGAAAATTGATAGTTGAGGGTTTTCGTGTCCTTGCCCATTTTATCAACCGATGTCAGCTTCCATTCCTCGGAAGCGTTGGGTACCAGCTTGCTTACCGTCTCAAAAGCAAGCTCCTGCGCAGCCTGCTGCGAAATCGGGTTCTTCACTTCCGCAGTTTCGGTCCGGTCATAACGATAACGGTTGTACGAGTAGATCTGTCCGGTCTTGGCGTCCACCTCTGCGGATACCATCTCTCCTCCGCCCATGGCGGAGATACTATGTTCGCCCCATCTGATGTTCCACGTCTTAACCTCTTTGTTGTTCCATCTTGTACCCAGCGTCTTGGATTCTGTCTTCAAGCCGGACGGCAGCTTGATCTGCGACTCCACCCATCGGGCTGCCGCATCACCGCCGGCGAATGGACCCGCGATCGGCTTAAAGGTTTCTTCGGTTGCCGGAATCGTGCCGTCCTCAACGGAGACAAGCCCGCTCTCTTCCCCCGTGAAACTGATGAATTTGCCGGTATTGGCATCCATTGAATAACCTGACAGATCATTAGGTATGTAACCTAAAAAATATTCGCCTTTGGCATTGTTATATAAATTTTCCGGCACATACGCCAAGGATACTTGGAATTGATCTTCAAACAATTTGCGGATCGAGGCCTCGTTCAATTTCGGCGTGGATGAAGGAAACTCCTCACTGACTTGATTGCGGGAATATTGAATCGTATTTCCCTGTCCATCCAGCGTGATCGTAATGCTGTTCACATCCGATTCAATTCCGTTCACCGAGGTCTGGAAATAAAAATCAAACCGGGGCGGACTGAACAAAGCTGCTTGCATACCGAGATACGCTTCATTCTCCTTAAGCTCGCTTGCTTTCACGTCCGACACATGGGTGCTGATCCATTTCAGCGCCTTCTCCTTGGCTGCTTCCCGGGTTAACGCCGGTTTGTCGCTATCCAGCTTCAACAAAGAATTAGGGAGATAGATATGAATAAGTTCACCCGTAACCGCATTGACCTGGGCATTGAAGCCGGAGGTTGAGTTCCCTTTGGTCAGCACCAATTGCAGATCCCATGCAAGCGCGCTCGATCTCATGTCGTCATTCTCCAGGAACTGCACGTTCGACACCTTCACGTTCTTGAGTTCCGGGAAAGCCTTCTTCACGATTTCTTCCGCCTGTTTGGACGAAATTTTTGCGCCCTTCGGTATTTCGTTATCCGTAACGCTTTCGGAACCGGCTTGACCACTGCTGCCGACGGAAGTTACCGTTTCGGATACAGCGACTCCGCTGCCCGGAACGGAATTGTCCCCCCATACCGGCTGCCCCAAACAAAGCATGGCCGTAGCCGTAACCGCACAAACGGTCTTTTTTACCCTTACTTTCTTCTTCCCCGATGGATTCACTTACATTCGCTCCCTTCCATTACTTGAACCTAACCATGCATTACTTACACACGATGCTATCCTCAACAAGTGCCTGTACACGGCAGCAATGACATAACCAAGCTACCTAAATAATACCATAACTTGTCTATATATTCCTTATGTAGTAAGCTTCCAAAACATAACCTGCGTGGTTAAGGATGAACAAAGTGTAACTATTTCGCCGCTTCCACGAAAGCCGCTGCACGGCGCTGGATCTCGTCCGTATTGCCGGACGCAAGGGCATCCTTCGGAAGCAGCGCGCTCCCTAAACCCACCGCTGCCGCGCCTGCGTTAAAATAATCCGGAATATTGTCCAGCGTAACTCCGCCCGTGGCGAGCAGCGGAATGTGATTCAGCGGGCCCTGAAGCTCCCGGATAAATGACAAGCCAAGGCTTGCCATTGGAAACAGCTTCACGATCTCCGCCCCGGCGGCGTACGCCGCAACGATCTCCGTTGGCGTCATCGCCCCGGGCCATACGTCGATTCCCTGCTCCAGGGCAAATTCGATGACGGAAAGATACGTGTTCGGCGAGATCAGGAATTGGGCTCCCGCAGAGACCGCTTCCTTGGCCATCTCCACATCAAGGACGGTACCCGCGCCGACATACACGTCACCGTCATAGCGGGCGCGCCAATCCTGAATCATATGTATAGCGCCCTTCGTATTCATCGTCACTTCCATAAACCGGATTCCGCCCCGGCTCAATCCTTCCCCTACGAAGCCCGCTTGTTCTTTTGTAATGCCGCGCACGATGGCAACGATTTTCTGGCGTTTCAGTTCGGCTGTCAGTTTCATTGGCGTCCCCCCATCACTTTTTTTACACTTCCCGCGCCATCCTTAATCGGATTGGCCGCAGATGTTACACAATGATCACAGGCCATCCAATAAAAGGAACCTGAAACTCGATATCCAAACCGGTTCCCATCGAAGAGGTTTGACCCTCATTCCCCGGCGTAACCTGCTTATGACTTCAACCTGCTTCAAGTATATGCGGTCCGGAGCGTTCACGCAAAAAAAGCAGGCCGGGAGAAATGTCTTCCCGACCTGCTCTTCAACATCTGTAGGTTATCCGCGGAATTCGGACAGCTCCGCGCCAAGCTCACGCGTGGCTCCGTATACGCTTTGATAGAGTCCAAACAATTTGTCATAGGCCTGAACCGCTTGCGGGTTTGGAGAATACGAGCGTGCCTGCCGCAAAAACGCCTTCGCGCAATCCTGAAGGCTTGGGAACCAGCCGCAGCCGTAAGCTGCAAGCATGGCCGCGCCCATGGCCGGGCCCTGCTCGCTTTCCAGCTTCACGATTTCGGCGTTAAACACATCCGCCTGCATTTGCAGCCAGGTCTCGTTCTTGGCTCCGCCGCCAATGGAAATCACGCGGTCGATCTGCTTGCCCGATGACCGGAGGATATCGATGGATTCGCGGAGAGAGAACGTGATCCCTTCGAGTACCGAACGCGCGAAGTGAGGCAGCTTATGCCCGGCGTCCATGCCAATGAAGCTGCCGCGGATGGTGGCGTCCGGATGGGGCGTGCGTTCGCCGACAATATACGGCGTGAACAGCAGCCCGCCGCTGCCTACCGGGATATTCCCGATATCGCTTAACAGCGCGTCAAAGGAAACATCGGGAGCAAAGGTATCCTTGAACCAGGTCAGGCTGTATCCCGCTGCTAGGGTTACCCCCATGATATAATAAGCATCTTTCTCGCTATGGCTAAAGAAATGGACCTTCCCTTCAAAATCCACCTCACGACGCTCCTCATAGGACAGCACCACGCCCGATGTACCAATGCTGCACATCGTTTGCCCTTCTTCGAGAATGCCGGCCCCGATAGCGCCGCAGGCGTTGTCCGCTCCGCCGGCAAACACCTTCGTCTCCGGCAGCAGAGCGGCTTGCTCGGCGATCTCGGGGAGCAGCGTGCCGCATTCGTCGAAGGATTCGACCAACGGCGGGCATAAGGTGTGCGGCAGCTGGAAAGCATCCAAAATGTCGGTGCTCCAGGATTTACCGGCCACGTCCAGCAGCAGCGTTCCGGCTGCATCGGAGTAGTCCATCGCGTATTGTCCGGTCAAGCGGAAACGCACGTAATCCTTAGGCAGCAGGAACAGGGCAGCCCGTTCCAGCAGCTCCGGCTCAAACTCCTGAACCCAGAGAATCTTCGGCAAAGTGAAGCCTTCCAGCGCGCGATTGCGTGCAATGCCAAGCAGTTTCTCCTGCAAGGTCTCCTCGATGCGGCGGCATTGCGCCGTTGTCCGGGTATCGTTCCACAGGATCGCCGGCCGCAGCACGGCGCCCTCTCCGTCTACCAGGACCAAACCATGCATTTGGCCGGAGAAGCTCAAGCCCTCAACCTCGGATGGATTTATGTTGTTTCCTTTCATTAATTCTCGTAACGACAATACCGTTTTGTCTACCCAGTCCTCCGGCCGCTGTTCGCTGTAACCGGGCTTCGGCTGGCTCAGCGGGTATGACTCCGAATGCTCGGCAACCACCGTGCCGCTGCGGTCCACCAGCACGGTCTTCACGGCACTGGTCCCCAAATCAACTCCGATAACGTAACTCATCTATATCCTCCTTCTTCTCCTCATGAACCGAACATGAAAACATCGTTGGCATTTCTCCCTGGGCACATCGTCTGGTCCCGGGGCATGCCTCCAATGACTGCCGACCGTCGCTCGCCATCGTTTCCGGTTTGAAATAAGTACACCGGCATCCCTGGAGGGAGCCGGTGAAGGTTTTGGATTTCATGGAACAAGCTTAAACAGCCGTACCGTTATGAATTAATTCGCAAGAATGTACTGATTCAGGATCGCCTTCAGCATTTCTTGGCGTCCGGATTCGTTTTTGCGAGGGGACTCGTTGTTCAGCGCGTATTCCGCAAGGGAAGCCAGCGTAGCCTTACCGTTTACGACGTCTGCGCCGATGCCTTCATTAAAGCTGCTGTAGCGCTTCGCGATGAAGTCCTCGAATACGCGGTCTTCGATCAGCTTCGCTGCCACTTTCAAGCCTTTTGCGTAAGTATCCATACCGGCGATGTGCGCATGGAACAGATCTTCCGGCTCGAAGGATGGACGGCGAACCTTCGCGTCGAAGTTCACGCCGCCGCGGCCGAGGCCGCCGTTCATCAGCACTTCGTACAGCGTCAATGTAGCGTCATAGATGTTAACCGGGAATTCGTCCGTATCCCATCCGATGAGCATATCGCCTTGGTTCGCGTCGAGGGAACCGAGCATGCCGTTGATGCGTGCTACGCGAAGCTCATGTTCGAAGGTATGACCGGCCAGCGTGGCGTGGTTTGCTTCGAGATTCAATTTAAAGTGCTTGTCGAGACCGTATTTCTGCAGGAATGCAATCGTAGTAGCCGCATCGAAGTCATATTGGTGCTTGGTCGGCTCCTTCGGTTTAGGCTCGATCAGGAACTGGGCGTCAAAGCCGATTTCCTTCGCGTAATCCACCGCCATATGGAACAGGCGCGCCAGGTTATCCAGTTCTAGGCCCATATCCGTGTTCAGCAGGGTCTCGTAGCCTTCACGGCCTCCCCAGAACACGTAGTTCTCGGCGCCGAGGCGTTTGCCGACTTCGAGGCCCTTCTTGATTTGCGCAGCCGCATGAGCGTATACATCGGCGTTGCACGTAGTGCCCGCACCGTGCATGAAACGAGGATTCGTGAACATGTTGGCCGTGTTCCACAGCAGTTTTTTGCCGGTGGACTTCATATGGTCTTCAATCGAGTCCACAATCGTATCGATGTTGCTGTAGAACTCGCGCAGGCTGCTGCCTTCCGGTGCAATGTCCACGTCGTGGAAGCAGAAATACGGAAGGTTCATCTTCTCCATGAATTCAAAGCCTGCCTCAACGCGTGCTTTGGCAAGGTCCATGCCGGAGTAGTTGCCCCAAGGACGAACTGCCGTGTCGGCACCGAACGGATCGGAGCCGCCTGCAGTCAATGTATGCCAGTAAGCCATCGCGAAACGGAGATGCTCTTCCATCGTTTTGCCGGCTACGACTTCTGTCGGATTATAAAATTTAAAAGCATAAGGGTTGGTCGATTTGCTGCCTTCGTACTCGACTTTGCTAATGTTGTTAAAATAGGCCATGAATAAATCCTCCTATACCTTGTTAAGGTGTGGTTAACGCTTACAAGGTTATCCTATCACAGCTCCACCACTTTGTCTATTGGTTAAACAAAGTTATTCCTTTACAAGTTTTTCAAAACCGATTCCGCCTGCCGTGGGACGGTTTCGCTCCTGCGGCAAAGGACATGTTCCCCGTCTAATCCAGGGTACACCATCCCTCCACATTCGGATGAAGACATCGCCCACCGGATCCGGCTCATTAATGATTCCGTGACTTATGCGGCGTTACGGGCTGTTGCATTTTCCGGGCTTTGCCCCTAGACTATGAGCATATCAAGTCTCACAAGCCTAACTGGATTAGGAAAGCAAGACTAAAAGGATGAACACACATGACGAATATTACCGGTGACCAGGCTCTGGTCAAGAAAATAAACACTTCCATCATTCTCGATACGATACGTCAACACGCGCCGGTCTCCCGGGCGAAGGTGTCCAAGCTGACAGGCCTCAACAAGGCAACCGTCTCCAATCTTGTGCAGGAGCTGTGCAGCAACCACCTGGTCCAGGAAATCGGGCCCGGCGAATCCAGCGGCGGCAGGAAGCCGCAGCTGCTGCTGTTTAACGGACAAGCCGGGTATGCCATCGGCGTCGAGCTGCGCGTGAAGCAGATAACCGCCGTGCTTACCGATCTGGAAGGACGGATCCTTGCCGAAGAAGACACCGCGCTTGAAGGGCACGACGTTGAATCGGTGACGAGGCTGATGGTGGGCATGATCCACAGCCTGATGCGTCAAGCCCCTCCCTCCCCGTACGGCATCATCGGGATCGGCGTGGGCGTCCCGGGGATGGTCGACGGCGACGGCACCGTCCTCTTCGCCCCCAACCTGGGGTGGGACATGGTCCCGCTGCAGGAGCAGCTCGAGCTTGAGCTCGGACTCCCCGTCACCATCGACAATGAAGCGAACGCGGGTGCCCAGGGCGAGCTGCGCTTCGGAGCCGGCCGGGACGCCCGCCATCTCCTCTATATCAGTGCCGGCAGCGGTATCGGCTCCGGCATTATCATCAATGGCGAGCTCTATAAGGGAGCCCGCGGATATGCCGGCGAAAGCGGCCATATGTCCATCGAAGCCGATGGACGGGAATGCAGCTGCGGCAACCGCGGCTGCTGGGAGCTGTACGCCTCGGAGAAATCCTACGACGGCAAAGATGCCGTTCTTCCGTCCAGGCGGACGTCCGAGCTTGTCCATCATGCCGAGCTCGGCCATGAGGAGACCATCCGGCATTTCGAGGAGCTCGGACGCTATCTCGGCATTGGGATAACCAATCTTGTCAACGGATTCAATCCGCAATCGGTCATCATCGGCGGTCCGCTGTCCGACGCCCGGGCTTGGATCGAAGAAACGCTCCAGCAGGTCGTTGCCCAGCGCACGCTTCCATACCACCGTGAGCGGATGGAGATCCGGTTTGCGGAGCTGGGCAGCCGCTCTACCATGATCGGTGCGGCCTACTCTGCCATTTCGCAATTTCTCAGCCCGGTACGGGTCTCCATGCCGATTCATTAAAATTGACGATATTTTGTCGTAATTAGCGCCCATCATATTAAGGAAAATCCAGCGATTTTCCGCTATAATTAATCTCGTCCTGTAATTTAAATCACGATTCTCCTCACGGAGAAACGTGTGATCGTTATACAAAAGGGAGAGGAAACGCTCAAATGACCTATGTAAGCACTGCGGAAATATCGGCACAAATGTTTGTGACCGTATTGCTGTTTCTCCTAGTTATCGCACCTTTGTTCAGTCTCGCCATTATGCGTTTTTTTCAAGGCAAGAAAAAAGCCGGCTTCATTCTCCTCGGCTCCGGCGTGGCGGCATACGTCGTATTCCAGATCATCATGAGCCTGTTTTTCAGCAAGTGAACATGATTTGTACGAACGTATGGCAGCATGAGCATGGCTCGGCAACAAAAAAAGCTCCTTCCCGAACCTCGGGAAGGAGCTTTTTATCATAAGCAAGCGATTGGCTTGCCATCATGCTGATGAGATTAAGCTTCAGGATTCAACGCTTTGTTGAACTGGATCTTGTTCATGCCAAGAATACGGTGCTCACCGATGATGGTGAGAGGTACCGCGCGAACGCCCATATCCCATACCTGCTGCGCGAATTCGTCGTTCTGCTCGATGTTGCGCTCTTCAAACTCGATGCCTTGATCGGACAAGAAGCCTTTTACTTGTTTGCAGTGCGGGCAGTTGTTCGAAGTGTATACAATCACGTTTTCCATGTCGGTCAGTCTCCTCTACTCATGATTTGGGCTGCTTACAGCCGGTTCGATCTCTATCTATCAGTTTACAACACGACAGCGCTGTGTTCCAAGCTCTCGATGTATTTCTCCGCATCCATAGCCGCCATACAGCCGCTTCCTGCTGCCGTGATCGCTTGTCTGTAACGGGTGTCCTGCACGTCGCCGCAAGCAAATACGCCTTGGATATTCGTTTCGGATGTTCCCGGAGTCGTTACGATATATCCGTTCGGGTCGGTCGTAATGCTTCCGCCAAGGAAACCGGTGTTCGGATGGTGGCCGATCGCCACGAACACGCCGCTGACCGTAATCGTCTCTTCTTCGCCAGTCTCATTGTTGAGCACTTTGATGCCCTTAACGCCTGTCTCGTCCGCAATGACTTCCTGCGGCGTGCGGTTCAACGCCCATTCGATTTTCTCGTTGGCACGGGCGCGATCCTGCATGATTTTCGATGCACGAAGCTCCTCCCGACGGTGAACCAGCGTTACTTTGGATGCAAAGCGGGTCAGGAAGTTAGCTTCTTCCAGCGCGGAATCGCCGCCGCCGACAACAACGATCTCTTTCCCGCGGAAGAAGAATCCGTCGCAGGTTGCGCAAGTGCTGACGCCGCGTCCCACATTGTCCTGCTCTCCCGGAATGCCGAGATATTTGGCCGTTGCGCCCGTAGAGATAATCAGCGTCTCTGCAACCACCTCGCCCATTCCGTCAACGTCCAGCTTGAACGGACGCTCTCCGAATTCCACGCTGTTCACCCAGCCTGTACGAAATTCCGCGCCAAAACGTTCCGCCTGCTGACGCATATTGTCCATCAGCTCAGGACCCATGATGCCTTCGGGAAACCCCGGGAAATTTTCAACTTCGGTCGTGGTTGTCAGCTGTCCGCCAGGTTGCGGACCTTCAATGACGAGCGGGCTCAAATTCGCGCGAGCCAGATAAATGGCAGCCGTAAGCCCGGCAGGGCCTGTGCCTATAATAACGGATTTGTACATATCGTTTCCCTCCTATATATGGAACACTTAATTATAATCATTATAAATTAATATTAATTATGGTTATATCGGAGCCGTCTGTCAATATGTCACATCACACCCCAACTGCAAATATTGTTAATCCATTCTTCATAAACCGCTGGGGAATTTACTATTTCGAAAAAATGAATCTCGTGCTCGAAAGAACACCTCGTTGTAAAACGTTTACTTCGAGGTCAGGAGTGCGCTGAGATCAGGTTAGAAGAATTTTGGGTTGCGAAAAGACTTCCACCACACGATTAACGGTGGGAAGATGAATGTTTGATGAAGTTCCGAAGCAAAAACGCGATACATGAACAAATCCCCCTGTACTCGCCATGCGAGCTCAGAGGGATTCTTAGCTAGGTCATGATTTTCCAAATGCTCTGATTATTCAATGTAATCACCCTAAAACTGATTTTGAGGACTTGGATTGTACCGGTTATCCGACAGATTAACATACGAAAGTCCCGTCAGTTTCTCTATGAATTCCGGCTCGCTCTGGAGTTGGTTTCGGCTTAGGTCAAGGAAACTCAGATTCTGCAGCTGCCCCATCTCCATGGGAAGTTCCATAATCCCCGTGTAATTCATACTAAGCAGCTCCAGCAACCTCAATCGTCCGATCTCCGGAGGGACCCGCGTCAACGATACTTCCTCTCTCCGGATCACATGATCTGTAGGTCCATGATAACTCCCGCACGCGATATTCAAGCGTTTTAACTTGGTCAAATCACCAATCTCCGCCGGAATCTCCACCAGATCCTCCGTATATACCGTTAAATCCTCTAATTCCGTTAGACCAAACAGGGCCGCAGGCAGTCTGGTGACGTAACTTTCATGGATCATAAGTTCCTTCAGCTCCTTCAGCTCTCCGATGCTTTCAGGAATCTCCTGGATGCCAAAACCGAAAATTTCAAGCTTGCGCGGTTTATGAAACAATACATCCTGCCAGAACACTTCAAACTTCTTATGTTCCGGACGGCTTAGAAACAGGCCCGGAACCATGGCCGATATGTTCTCGGCTTCTACTTTGCCGATCTGAAGCCCGCCCATTCGTTCATGAGCTACATTATGTAAGAGGTCCTGTCCATCCTGATCCCAAAAGTTCAAATCCTCCGGCAGATGGGGATGCTGCCATGCAAACAGATCATCCGCCGCCTGCTTCAACACAACAGCGGCTTCCTCGCAGCACCCATAGATGTAGTAAGTGCCTGCTCCGTATTCAATCCCGTTGCCATGCATCGTCTCCTCATCCAATCGCTTCATGATATCGTGCTCGCTAATCTTGCGTTTTTCGATCAGATAAGGCTCAAGCTGCGAGAACACACGCTCGGCTTCCTCCATGAGCTGGAACTCTCCGCGCCTTGCTAACACGAATACCGCCGACCGCTCCATCGCATAATCAATCAGCCAGGAATAAGCAGCTCCCCTTGGAGAGTCGTAAAAAAATGCCATATTGCTGATCACCTCTCATATTCCACGATTTCAAGCAGCCTGTTTATTTCGCTGCCCCCAGTAAAATCCCCTTCTTCTCCAGCAAGGAAAAGAAGGGGACGATTTGTCATTGCAGATGATACTCAGTCCATTAACGGCTGCTGCGCAGGAGACGAAGCCCGTTCAGGATGACCAGAATCGTGCTTCCTTCGTGGCCGATGACCCCGAGCGGCAGCGCTACGCCCTCGATGAAATTGGCTGCAATCAGTGTCAAAATGACGGTAATGGCAAAGATCATGTTTTGCTTCACGATGCGTTGAACCTTGCGTGCCACTTTAACGGTACCGGCGATTTCATCGATGTTGTCGTTCATTAGCACCGCATCCGCCACCTCCAGCGCGGTTCCGCTTCCCGAAACGCCCATGCCGATGCCGACGGTTGCCGTGGCCAGCGCCGGTGCATCGTTCACGCCATCCCCTACCATGACCACATGGCCATAACGGGCACGCAGGTCCTTAATATGGGTAACCTTATCCTCCGGCAGCAGGTCGGAGAACACCATGTCGACACCGCTTTGCTTGGCGATGACTTCTGCCGTCGCCTTGCGGTCCCCCGTCAGCATCGCTACCTTGATACCCAGCTGCTGGAGCCGCTTAACGGCCATGGCCGCCTGAGGACGGACCGCGTCCTGCAGCGCGATCATGCCCACGATGCTGTCCCCTTTCAGGATAACGGATACCGTTTTTCCTTCGGATTCCAGCGTGTCCCGAATGGACAGCCAGTGCTGGCGATTCTCTTGAACCGCGCCCAAGCTTTCATCTTGATCGGAAATCGCACCCGAACGCGGATCTTCGGTCCCTTCCTCCAGTATGTCGCTTTTGCCTATTTTCCAGGTGACTCCCGCGACTTCCGCCTGCATGCCCCAGCCAGTGATGGACTGACCGTTCTCTACCTGCTGCAGCGGAGCTCCCTCTTTTTCGGCCGATTGGACAATCGCCAGGGCCAGCGGGTGCTTCGACATCCGTTCGATGGAAGCGCTGATGCCGAGCAGTTCGTGCCGATCCCATCCCTCGCCTGCGATAAAATCCGTAACCACGGGTGTGCCGAGCGTCAAGGTACCGGTCTTATCAAATGCGACAACCGCCGTACGCGCCATATTCTCGATATGGGCGCCGCCCTTGAACAAGACGCCCTTTCGGGCACGATTGGAAATCGCCGACAGCATCGCAGGCATGATGGAAGATACCAGCGCGCAAGGGGATGCCACCACGAGAAACACCATCGCTTTGTAGAAGGTAGTATCCCAATCCCATCCCAGAACGGGAGTGGCCAGAACAATCAACGCCACGGTCGCAATGACAACGACGCGGGCATATATCGATTCGAACCGCTTGATGAACCGCTGCGATTCCGGCACCTCGTTCTCCGCTTCTTCCACCAGCCGGACGATCTTGGCGAACAACGTAGATTCCGCCGATTGGGTAACCTCAATATACAGGACCCCTTCCCCGTTTAAGGTGCCTGTGAACACTTCATCGCCTACGGACTTATCGACCGGCACGGATTCGCCGGTAATGGAGGCCTGGTTCACGGAGGAGCTGCCGCGATAGATTTTGCCGTCTGCCGGAATCAGCTCGCCCGGCTTCACCAGAATGAGATCGCCGATCTCCAGCTTGTTAATGGATACCGACACCATTTCCCCCTTCTCGATGCGAAGGGCCGTCTCCGGCTGCAGCTCCATCAAGGATGAGATGTCCTTGCGGCTTCTTTCCATCGTATAACTCTCAAGCGCTCCGCTGAGGGCAAAGATGAAGATCAGCATCGCGCCTTCGTTCCAGTATCCGATCGCTGCAGCCCCCATAGCGGCAGCGATCATCAGCAGGTTCACATCCAGATCGCGTTCCTTCAGAAGGGTCTCGACGCCTTCTTTGGCTTTCACCCATCCGCCGACGGCGTAGGATATCACGTACAGCACAACGGAGAGCGGCTCAGACCATTGGCTGGTCAGCCAGGCCACCAGCATCAGCAACCCGCTGCCCAGCGCAGCCACTACCTCCGCATTGCTCAGCAGGCTGCGGATATCCCATTTCCCCGGCTGCCTCGGCTCACGCGGATCGGCTCCATTTTCTATTGTCGATATGCGTCCAGTTGTCGTTTGATTTTGTATCCATTGCATAACCAATCACCTTCCTAGTTGAGAATGAAATCCATTATTACTACCCTTAAAATGACACATGCTGCCCCGGCTAGGCCGGAGCAGCATGCTAAATGAGAATGAGAATCATTTTTGAACTTATACAATTTATTTTCCTTCGTACAACTTTATATGTATCATACTCACTTTGCTTTCATTTGTAAACCATATTTTTCACGTCATTTTAAATTCTGAAGAGCACTATCGGAGTTGTTGTCCACACATATGAGACAGATGAGCTACCAAACGTAAAAAAAGTCCTAGCGATTTGTTCGCAAGGACCTCTCTTATGAACCAAACCGTATAAAGCGCTCTCATTCCATCAATCGATGATCGTGGAACATCTGCGCCGCATTTCCAATCTTGCGCCGGTTATCCGTATGGCCGCAAGTTCCGAAGAATGACAGCATACCTCGTGTATGCCCTGCCGGTACACCATCCGCAAATCCGCAGTGCCTACGCCATTGATCCGGAGCGTCAACTGCGGCTTCGTCCGTCTGATTCGACTGATCATCTCCGAGAACGCCGAGACCTTCTGACCTGCTTCATCCGATGATGCGGAATCTCCTATGCCTTCGCAATCGAATACCAGCACATCGGCCAAACGGGCAATCTCCGCCGCAGCCGACGGGCTCATTCCTTCGCCAAGCAACGCCCCGTAACGGATTCGGACAAAACGCTTCTGATCCATCAGCGTCTGCTCCGCCACTTCTTCGATAAAATTATGGATCGATATAAACTCATCCGCATGTGCCGGACGCACAGCCAACAGCTCTAAATGGCAGTCTATGCCTTCCGCCCCGCACTGCTCCATCGCCCGGAACAACGACTCGAGCTGAGCATCCTGCGCCTCGCGTAAATCCATCGTATTGGAAAGCCGGGCATCTTGCAGCAAACTGATCGCGCATCGGGCTCCGGCTGCCGCTTGAAACACCGACACCCAATACGTCACCCATAACATAATGAGTCTTCGTCTTAACAAAGCGCTCTTCTCCGCGCTCCGTGAATTCAGCCATGCCGAATATACCTCCTGCAGCAGGCCATGCTGCAAAGCATCCTCACCGCGTATCAGTCCGATTCCCTGAGCACCCTGCTCGAGATCACGTGTGATGGATTCAGGATCCGCGGATCGGCTCATGACTTTCAGTCTTCGGTTCCTGTCACTCCACCCCAGCAGTCGGGTCAAGGAAGGTCTGTCCGTGCCGTTATGACGAATCCCCGAAACCCTGAGGGCTTCTTCAATGTCATCAGGCGATGCCAGCAACAGCAATACCTCCTCATGGGTGACTCCTCCTGCCATAGCAAAATGCTTCAGCAGATCCGTCTCGGGAGAAAAATCGTTTGCCGTGATGTCCTCTGCTTCGATAAACTTCTTATCTTCCCATAAACGCTCTCCCAATTCACTGCCTGCTCCCCAATGCCTTTCCGTCATGGTTATCCTTCTACTCCCTTTCACCTTGAATTGGATAAACGCTTCTTTACAGGTTATTATGAAACAATTGGAAATATACAGCGCACGGGATAAACGCCGATCGAAAAAATATCCGCCCCCGACCATTTCCCGACCATTTATAATGGAGGAACGGGCCGAAGCGAGAGAACAAAGAGGAGGCATGGACATGCGAACCGATTATGACCATTGGGAACCCGTCAGCGTATCGGAGGCTGCCGGGATTTTTGCGAAAATCCCTGTTCATTGGTATATCGCAGGAGGATGGGCGTTAGATTTGCATTTGGGAGAGCAGACCAGAGAACACAGCGATACCGATATCCTGATCCATCGCGAAGAGCAGGCCGATGTTTACGCCGCCTTAGCCAAAGCTTGGACGCTGTACAAAGCCGATCAAGGAAACTTGTCGTTATGGGAAGAAGGCGAGTATCTGCATTCCGTCGGGGACGTATGGGTCAGCAGGAATGACAAAGCTCCATTTGCATTCCAGCTCATGTTGACGGAAACCGAACAGGATTGCTGGGTCTATCACCGGCAACCGTCGATCCGAAGACCGCTTCGCGCGATATCTTGTTGAAGACAGACCAAGGAATCCCCTACCTGAAGCCGGAAATACAACTCCTGTGTAAAGGAGGCAGCAGGAACATCCGCGATAAAGACGAGCGGGATTTCAGGACGGTCCTCCCCACCCTGGACCATGGGGCTGTTGAGTGGCTGGCCCAATCGCTCCGCACGCAATTTCCGGAAGGTCATCCCTGGATCGACTACATCGAATCAACGGGGTAACTGCCGTGTGGCATCACAAAAATAGGGCGCCTTCCCCCAATAGGGAAAGCGCCCTTTGTCTTACCTATCGATATAGCAGGATTGTCTTACTTCTGGCTGGCCGCAATCGCTTGTTCCAGATCGTACAAAATATCGTCGATGGACTCGGTCCCGATCGACAGACGCAGCAGTTCCGGATTGACGCCTGCTGTAAGCTGCTCGTCTTCGGACAGCTGCTGATGCGTCGTGCTGGCCGGATGGATGATAAGCGACTTGGAATCGCCAACATTGGCAAGGTGTGAGAACAGCTTCACATTCTCGATCACCTTCTGCCCTGCTGCTGCCCCGCCTTTAATGCCGAAGGTCAGAATGGCGCCTTGGCCCTTCGGCAGGTACTTTTGCGCCAGCTCATACGAAGGGTGGCTCGGCAGCCCTGCATAGCTGACCCATTCCACGGCTTCGTGATTCTCCAGATACTTGGCAACCTTCAGCGCATTCTCGCTATGGCGCTCCACCCGGAGATGCAGCGTTTCCAGCCCTTGAAGAAGCAGCCAGGAATTGAACGGGGACAGCGACGCGCCGATATCCCGCAGCAGCTGCACACGCGCTTTGATAATGTAGGCGATCGGGCCTACGGCCTCTGTATACACGACGCCATGATAGCTTGGATCCGGCTGCGTCAATCCTGGGAACTTGTCATTAGCGGTCCAATCGAATTTACCGCTATCGACAATGACCCCGCCGATGGAAGTGCCGTGGCCGCCGATGAATTTGGTCGCGGAATGAACGACGATATCCGCTCCATATTCAATCGGGCGCAGCAGATACGGGCTAGGGAACGTATTGTCGACGATCAGCGGAATGCCGTTCTCATGCGCGATGGCAGCAACGGCTTCCACGTCCAGCACATTCCCCTGCGGGTTGCCGATCGTTTCGGCGAACAGCGCCTTCGTCTTGCCGTTGATCGCTTGGCGGAAATTCTCCGGATCCGTGGAATCCACGAAATGGACCTTGATGCCCAGCTTCGCCAGCGTATTGGAAAATAAATTATAAGTGCCGCCATACAAACTCGAGGAGGAAACGATTTCATCACCTGCACCCGCAATGTTCAGAATGGAGAAGGTGATGGCTGCCTGCCCGGAAGATGTCGCCAGCGCTCCGGCCCCGCCTTCAAGCGCTGCAATCCGTTTCTCGAATACATCCGTGGTCGGGTTCATGATGCGCGTATAGATGTTGCCGAATTCTTTAAGCGCAAACAGATTAGCTGCGTGCTCGCTGTCTTTAAACCCGTAGGAAGTGGTCTGGTAAAGAGGGACCGCGCGGGATAATGTGGTCGGGTCAAGCTCCTGACCGGCGTGAACCGCTAGCGTTTCAATGGAAAATTGGCGTTCTTCTGACATGGGTATTTCCTCCCTTTTCTTCATATGGAAAGTATGATCATTTCATAATTTCTCCCATTCTCTCATACTTTCCTTCGTTTGAAAAGAGTAATACCCAACTAATTTCATCGGAATATAATATTTTATTCTGCATGAGATTTGAAAACCCCTTCATTCCTTCTCCTCTCGATAAACTTTACCCCACCCATAACCGGCTTCGGGGGACGTATCCTCGGGCATGCCCGGCAAGATCAGGCCGCCGTCAATACGAAGGTTAACGCCGGTAATGTAGGAAGCCGCATCCGAGCACAGCCAAGCGATGGCTTCCCCGATGTCCGAAGGCGTCCCCAATCGCCCCAGCGGGATTTTGCTGCCAAGCGGCTCTTCCTCCGCCGATTGCTCCGGCTTGTGAACCGTCGCACCCGGAGCGACGCAGTTCACCCGGATGCCATGCGGCGCCCATTCCAGCGCCAGCGATTGCGCCGCGCGGATCAGCGCCGCCTTCATGCCGCCGTAGATGCTGTCCTTCGGATAGGCCCTCTCTCCCCGGGAGGACGTAATGAAAATGACGTTTCCCGGAATTCCTTGGGCGATCATCTCCCGAACCGCATATTTGCTGAGCAGCATCGGCGCCCGGAAATCTAGATGCATCGTCATGTCCAGCGCATCCTCTTCTAGCTCCGTCAACTCGTCGTATAGACCGATACCGGCATTGTTCACCAGCAAATCGATCCGGCCGAATTCTTCCAGCGTCTTTCGTATCGTATTCTCCGCTTCGCTGCGAACGGTCAAATCGCTCTGAATAATAAGCGGCTCCTTGCCGTAGGTATGGCCGATGTCCTCCGCTACATCCACGATTCCTTCTTTGCTCGAATTGTAGGTCATCGCCAGCCGGTAGCCTTTTTCAGCCAGCACCTTGGCAATGCCTCGTCCGATTCCCGCGCCAGCGCCCGTTACCAGTGCCACCTTCTCCGTTCCCTGTTTACTTACGGTTCCCATGATTTCTCGCTCCCTTCCGAATTCATCCTTTCATGCCACAGTCGCTTGCCGCCGTTCAACGATGACGCGCACCGTGCCTACCCTTCCTTACCCTGTTCTGAAACGGATGATTGGCTTTCGATAGATAAAGTCGGCATAACGGGCGTTCATATGGTAAATATTTGAATCCATTCCGAGATTTATACGTAGTGTATATTAATATGGCTTTCCATATACGATAAACCAAAGGAGCGTGTGCGTATGAGTTCTGAGATGTGGATGATTGCGAGCGTTCTGGTCGCCGCATTCCTGATCATGATTCCCGTACAGTACCGGTATATTGCAGCGTTAAAGGAAGATCCCCGAAGGCGGGGGGGGGCGATCAGGAAACGTATTACAACAACATGTCGTTTCAAGAAGAACAGCTCCACTACAATACGCAAGTCTTGTTTTTGCCTTCCACCATGGTTGCTTCGTGGATTTATAATTGGAGGCATAAGAGCGGAAAAACGACCAGGTAGACGGCTTTAAACGGATGAAAACGCAAAAATCATCGCCCGAATGAAGGCGATGATTTTTCATGATCCAAGCTATACTCAGCCGCGTCTGGCTAATGCGTTCATATGTAGGAAAAAGGTGTCCTCTAAGGTAGGCGCCTTCTCCATGAACTCGGGACCCGGCTGCTTTTTCCCCATCAGCCTGACTCTCATCCGATGCTCCGTCATTTGAAAGTGAATCAGCAGCTCCTGCGGTATCCGCTCAAAGTCCTCCAAATCGATCTCGCCTTCCCAGACGCTGGAGGCCACATTCAGCTTCCATTGGGTCGGCGAACCGATATACCGGAGGCGGCCGCGGTGTATCCAGATGACGGTATCCGCCGCCTCTTCCCATTCGTTCAGCTCGTGGGCCGCAACGATCACCATACGGCCCCTGGCATATTTGGTCAGATATGTGATGAGAAATTTGCGCTCCTCCGCGTCCATGCCGTTCAAAGGCTCATCCAAGAACAGAAAGGACGGTGAGGCTAACAGCGCTTGTACGACGGCAATGCGCCGCTGCACCCCTTGCGACAAATTCTTGACCTTGCTCTTGCGGAAAGGCTCCAGCCGAAAGTCCGCCATCAGCCTGTCAATAGCCTCCGGATTAAACACGCCCTTCAATTCGGCCATATAGGTCAGCAGCTTGCCGACCTTCATATCCCCATACAGCTCGATATCCGCCGGAACATACCCGATTTGACTGCGGATCAGCGGCAAATGATCCCCTGCCCTGCGCCCGCTGTACAGTATATCGCCTGCATCGGGCGCCTGCAGCGTGGTCAGCAGCTCGATCAGGGTTGTTTTTCCGGCGCCGTTCGCCCCCACGATAAGGTTCAGGCCGGATTGAATCTCAGCTTTCTCGATTTCAAGCCGGTACGTGCCTGCCTGCCGTTCCAGTCCTTCCAGTCTAATCATTCGCCAATCTCCAGGCTCCGTTCAGCTTCAAGCTTCGTCCGTAGGAAGAAATCAGCAGAATCAAGCCGATCACAAGCAGGGACATGTCTGTCAGCATTTTGCCGCTCATGGAAACGCCGTGGTCCACGATCTGGCCCTGTATCACGATCCACATGCCGTACACCAACACCGCCGAGATCAGCGAATAGACCATGCCTTTGCGAAACAGCATATACATCGCGGCCCCTCCTGTCACCAGCAGAATGCCCATCCACTCCAGAATAAAGGGCCCGAATAAAAAGCGGGAGGATTCTGCTTGGATGGATCGAAGCCCGAGCGCAAGGGTACTGAGCAAGGCCATTCCGACGACGATGCCCGTCACGAGAAGCAGGCGGGTATACAAGACCAGTGCCGGCGGGTAAGGGGTCAGCGTCTCCACGGCCCGCATCCCTTTATCCCAGGTTCGACTGCTGAACAGCATCGATACGATCAGCAGCAGAGGGGTAATCAATGGAAAAATGCCGCCGGGCAAGCCGGCAAATTGATCAAGCGGATATTCCGGATCGATCAGCATGACCAGCATGCAGAATACCGCGCCTGCCGTGAGCAGAATGGATCTTTGATTCAATCGAATCTGGCTCCGAAGGATCTGTTTCAATGAGGGCGGGTCGACCTGCGGATTAAAATCCAGCTTGGGAGACTCGGGGTCAATCCGGAGCTGATTGAACTCCCCCTGAAGGGACGCGATGAGCCGGGCCGTCTCATCCGGTGTCGGCGACGGAAGAGCCGCGCGTCTGAGCGGGCCGCGAAGCTCGTCTTCAAGTCTTCTCAATTCATTATCGAATGGATGATCCATGGAGATACACCTCACTTTCTTTTACTTTGCTCTGCGAATCAGATTCTTCCGACTTGGAGCGGTTCCGTACCTGTTCCTGAGGACTCTTCTCCCGCGTCCTTCGGGACGAATGGACGGGAACCAAATCGGAATGCTCCATGGACAATGTTTTCTTCAGCTTTCTCAAGCCGTTATATAAATGCGTTTTGACCGTACTCAAGGGGAGGTCGACCAGGTCGGCGATTTCCTGCAGCTTCAGGTCATGAAAGAACCGAAGCGATATGACTTCCTGTTGTATATCGGGCAAGGTCTCGAGCGACGCCGCAATTTCGAGGGAAGTTTCCTGCCTTTCCACAAGCTCCTCCGCGCCCGGTTCAGGGTCGTATGCATCCGGCATCTCCTCACCCGCAAGACCTTCGGACCTGTAGGATGCGCTTTTCCAATAATCCTTGCACATATTTAGAGCGACGCGGTACAGCCAGGAGCGAACATGCTCGAGCGTCCCGTGCTGCTTCAGATGCCGTATGAGCCGGATAAAGGTTTCCTGAACGATATCCTGGGCCTTTTGCCTGTCGGCCAGCCTCTGGGTCGTATAACTGAGCAGCGGACCATGGTACCTCGTCACCAGCATTTCAAACGCTTCCTGGTCGCCGGCAGCCATGCGTTCGGACAGCTGCTGATCGGAAATCATGCCTATCCCCCCCTTTCTACATGCATTCTCATCTTCCGTTATAACTATTTCTCAATTATAACCGACCGCGTGCAGGTGCATAGTCGTCATTATTTGACATTCATCACGGCATCCCACTCCTGCTGCCACTCTTTGTACGTGATCGGGTTCTCCGGTCGTAAGGCCGGGTTGCGTTCGGTGTCGGGAAGCATCAGCCCCTGCCCATAAAACTGCACCAGCAGCTCTTTGACCTGATTCCCTCTACCTTCCTCCAGCGCCTTTCTAACCTGTCTGGCCATACTTATGCCTATTTGGTTTTGGGGATCCTCCCCGCTTCCGTTTTTGAACAGCAGCTGCTGTACCGACCGGAGATTTCCGTAAGCCGATCTTAATTGTTTATCGCTAAGCCCTTTCTCCTCCACGTAATACACATACCAGAAAAGACTGCTGATCTTCCCGCGCACGTCTCGTTCCGGATGCTCAAAATTATAATGGAACGCACCCTGGTTGCCGAACAGAATCGAGTTCATCCATTCGCCGGGCAAGTTAGCGAAGTTATAGGTGTAGTGGTTCGAGGACAGAATCAGGCGATGATTCACCTGAGGGTAATCAAAACCTTGACCCAAATACAAGATCTTCTCGACCCTGCTGTTGAACTCGGGTATCCATTCGGAAAAATAGTCATATTTCTTTTTCATATCCCTCAGCAGCGACACAGATGCCTTCTCCAGATAAGGCGTTGTCACGATGGTAACCGGGAGATCGTTCTGGTGGATTTCCTTCCAAAATTGTCCCCCGTACAGAGAGATATTCTGGTCGATCTCCCTGTCCTCAAACCGCTGGTAGCCCGGCTTCCGCTCCAGCTCTTTCATTCCTGTATACAAGGGTTGCGGATAACCCTCCACCACCAGCTTCATCTCTCCTACAGAGTAGCGCAGCTTGCCGTATTGCCAGCCCAGATAAACATATTTTGACGTAAGGTCTCCATTATCACTCTTTAAATATACCTCCTGATGACCCGGAAGCGGATACCAGGCCATATGTCCCTCCAGTTTAACTTCAGGCCCCACGCTATAGGCCGCAAATTCTTCATTGGAGTACCCGGCCATAAAATCCATCACCTTGCCCCTATATTCCAGCTCGGCTTGAAGGTCCCCTCCCTTGGCATCGCCAACCATCCTGATCGATATCCGCTCTCCCTGTCTGCGATAAGCAGCATCGATGCCCTGGAGTTGGACACGTTCAAGCTTGAACATTCGGTTCAAGGTTAACGGCAGCTGCCTCATGCCCGATATTTCGGAGGATGGTATCGTTAGCTTCGCCGTCACGCGAAGCTCGTCGTTTGGCAGCCGTTTCAGCTTGATGTCATAGGAAGACACATGATAGAAGGCAATATTTTCAGGATCATCGACATAAGAAATCGTCGGGTCTCCCAGCTTCGCATCAATTTGGGCATACCGTTCCGCCCAAAGCGTGCCGTAGGGCACGGCGGCGGCTGCCGTCAACACGACAGCCCCCAGCACGCCCAGCCACCCTGCCTTTTTCAGCATCGTGGGGCGCTTCGAGTTTAACAAGAACAAACACACCGTCAGCAGCAGGAACGTGAAGGCCAGCACGAACCAACGGGACAGCTGGATATCCTTGGATAGTAGGCCGTACCCCCAATTCTCATATTCAAACCGATTGGATTGAAGGAAGAATTGGTTAAGGTGAAACACTTGGGCCGGCATCCATCTTAATTCGCTGATGAAGTAAATTTCCATAAAAAACGTTCCAAACATCCATGCACAGAAACCGATCAAATACACGATCCGATTCGGTATGCTTGCCCCGAGGAGCATCGCTAGCGCGAGCGTCACCATATAGGAAACCTCATACTGCACCGCGAATTGCATCGTATGCACCATCGCGATATCACCGGCTATCCCCTGGCTGACCGACAGGATATAGAATATAACCGACGTCGAGAGGGTAAACAGGGAAAAGTACAGCAAGCTGACCGCATATTTCGACGACAGCAGGGTGAAGAAGGACACAGGCAGGCTGTGGTTCCATTCAAACGACCGACGGCGGACATCCCGCCGGATGGACAAGATGCCGATTAACATCGCCGTACCCAGCGTCATCGTATGACCCAGCATGTGAAAGGAATACGCAGCCGAGTACAAGTTATGATTCGGTCCGTTTCCGCTTGCCGCCTGCAGCATGATGACGATGAACAGAATCGCGTAGAGGACCGGAAGCGAGGCAAACAAGGGATTGCCGAACAAAAGCCGCAGCTCCAGCAGACTATGCCTCCACCACTTATGCATGGCGATCCCTCCGCAGCAGAGCCAGATAGCCGTCCTCCAGGGTCGGATCCGCCGGAAACGCGCCGGTCACTGGGGCCGCTGCACTGATAAACCGGCAAAGCACGCCTTCCGGTACCGTTCGAGTGGACACGACGGACATGGGATCCATCAAGGCAAATTCCTCATGCCCCATCACCGCTTCCCACACTTGTCCCTTTCCGCAGGCCTGCAGTTCGGCCAGGCTGCCGTTCATGGCCAATCTCCCCTTGTTCATTACGGCGATGCGGCGGCAGTTGCTCTCGATATCCGCTACGATATGAGTGGACAACAGGACCGTCCGGTCGATGCTGAAACGGGTTAACACATTCCGGAACCGGACACGCTCCTGGGGATCCAGCCCCGACGTCGGCTCGTCTACGATCAAAATATCCGGGGAACCGAGCAGCGCTTGGGCAATGCCCAATCTTTGCTTCATGCCCCCCGAGTACGTACGCACTTTTTTGTCCGCCTTCTCCTGAAGATTGACCATCTCAAGCAGCCTGGAGATCTCCTTCAACCTAGCGCTCCGGTCCGTGATCCCCTTCATGGCCGCCACATAATCCAGATAATCTCTGCCGGTCAGCTGCGGATAAATGTGAAAATGCTGCGGCAAATAACCGATCATCTGCCGAATCTCCTCCGGCCGTCCAAGGGATATTCCGTTCACCCTCACCTGCCCGGAGGTCGGCGTCAATAAGGTTGCCAGGATGCGCATTAAGGTTGTTTTTCCGGCGCCATTGGGTCCAAGCAGACCCGTCATGCCTTTATCCAATTGTAATGAAACATCCAAGAGCGCCCAAGCGCCCTTGCGATAGGTTTTTGATAGATGCTCAATGGTAATCATTCTAGAATCCTTTCACCATGTACGATTATGGCATAAGCCGCGCGGTTTACGTTCCTTGGAACGAACCATCGCCTCAAAAAGTTTGACATTCCCCAAGGTTTGACGCCAATTTATTGATAAAGTACAAATAAGGTACAAAAAAGCCCGTGATCCTAAGAGCGGATTGCGGGCATGAACTATTTCGCCTGACGTCAGGCTCTTATCCGGTTATTATAACATGCGGGAATGAGGTTCATCCGTAAATCTTCAAACCATAAATATTTCATGCCCCAAAAGATTAACGGGATAGACCATTCACACGCTTATCGCTCCCGGTGTTACCGATGTGCCTCATATTGGTTGGCGCGGCTGATCGCCTGGATCGATTGGATGTCCTGAGGCGATAAAGCTTCCAAATCCCCCGCAGCCAGGTTATGCAGCAGCTGCTCAAGCGAGCTTGCCCCGGGAATGGTGCAGGCAACAGCGGCATGGGCCAAAGCATAACGAATCGCCAGTTGGGACAAATCCCGGCCTCTTCCAAACGTTTCAAGCTTCTTGAGCACGTCAAGCAGCTCTTGTTTGCTGTAATCCAGGTATCCCTTCTCGGCTTTGGCTTGTCCTCGGTCCGACAAGATGCCGCGGGCAACGGGACCCCGGGCAATCGCGGATATTCCGTTCTCCTCAAGCAGATCAAGGACCGTTTCCTCCGGTCTCCGGTCCAGGATGCTGTACTGGCTCATGACGCTGACGATGTGGGATTTCGCGACATACTCGCGGATGACGTTCGGCCGGATGGACGATATGCCGTAATATCGAATCCACCCTTCCCGCTTCAATTCTTCAAAAGCTTCAATCGTCTCTTCGATCGGATCATCCAGCGTCCCCCCGTGAAGCTGGTACAGATCGATATAATCCGTACCCAGCCTGCGCAGACTGTCCTTAACGGCTGATTTGATGTAGTCCTTCGAAGGATCCCATACCCAGCCCTCCTGTCCCGGCACGCGGCGGTTGCCCACTTTGGTGGCGATGATGACGTCCTCACGTCGGCCCTGAACCGCTTTGCCAACCAGTTCCTCGTTGCGGCCTTCATCGTATAGGTCCGCCGTATCCAGAAAATTCACGCCTCGATCCAACGCTTCATGAATAAGCTTCACCGCTTGTCCTTCGTCCGTACCCAGCGACATGCAGCCCAGCCCGATTTCGCTTACATACAATTCCGAAGAGCCCAGCCGATTGGTTTTCATCGTTCATCTCCTCCTCTTCCATCATGATGAATAAGGTTCTACCTCTTTACTTACCCTAAAATATCGATCCAGATCTTGACCGCCGTCACCGCAATGAGAAGAGCCAAGGCGTACCGCAGCAGGCGGACGTTCATCTTGCGGCTGATAATCGCGCCGATGGGGGCACCCATCAAGCTTCCGGCAACGGCAAACAGGGACGGCCAAATCGGAATGTCGCCCGAGGCGATTTTGCCGATAACGCCCCCGACCGCGGACAGAAAGACGATCGCGAGCGAGGATGCGATGGTGATCCGCGTCGGGATCTTAAGAACCGTCAGCATAATGGGGATCAGGATAAAGGCGCCGCCGGCCCCGACGATTCCGGCAATGCCGCCGACAATAAAGGCCGCTCCCATCGCAATCCATTCATGGTAAGTCACCTCGCTCACCGATCTGTTCTCCATGGATGCCCGGGTCGGCACGATCATCAATAACACCGCGATCACCGCCAGAAATCCATAAATCACGTTAATCGTTCCGCTCGTCATAAGCATCGAGGAAAGGCTCCCGATCAGACTGCCAATCAAGGTACTGGCCCCCATCTGGATGACCAATCGCTTGTGAACGTACGACTCACCGCCGCGCGAACTCATCCGATTGGTTAGCATGCCTGACAAGGAAGCAAAAAATACCTGCAGCATACTGATGGATGCGACCTCCTTGGAGGTGAAGGCCTCCAGTCCAAACCAGGAAGGTACATATAGAAGCAAGGGGAAATTAATGATCGCCCCGCCTATTCCCAGCAACCCTGAGAAAAAAGAACCGATGATACCTATAAAGACCATGACTACAAGTTGCACTATCAAGGTGATCGATCTCCGTTCATTTGATATCGTTGCCGGGGCACATTGCTATTGAATGTGCCTCGCTGTTGATTTATAATAAACCCAAGTATTTGTATCGGAAATTGAGGAGGTGTGTGGTGATCATGTTGAATAAGCTGAAATCTCTATTCCAGGACCGATGCCCCGACTGCGAGCAGAAGCTGATCTCCAGGCAAGAAGACATGGCAACGATCAAGCACTGCCCGGATCATCACTACACCGAAGAAATATATAACCAGTTGGGCGTTACGATCGTGTATCATCCCAGCAAAGACAATGGTTCAACATGATTGATTTCATAATCGTTAACAAACCTGGGTATAGCGCTTTATTCCTAGATCTCGGTCGATTTCCGTACGGCAAGCCTGACCAGGAGCAGAACCGCGATCTCGGCCGCCATTACGATGAGCGAGCACAGAAAGAACACAAGGAACATATCGCCCGAATCCAGATTTAAAATGAATGGGTACACGATCAGCCACAGGAACTGTCCCGCCATAAATAAGTGCAGCCGGAAGCTTGCCTTGTGATCCAGTCCGGACGCGTTACCCGCGAAATGCGCCTGGATGCCTCTGCAAATTCCGTAAATCAATACGGTATGCAAGCAGAGGGCAGGCAGCTGGATCCATACATCCTTCGCGGATTGCACGGGTAAGCCGTCTATCCCCGCTTCGGTAAACCAAAACAATTGTAACACCGACCAGGCCATCAGCAGCCAAGCCGACAGATGCCCTGCCTTAAAATATCCGTTCAACTTCTGGAGCCGCCATAGTCCCGAAGCGATCAGCAGGTACCCGAGCATATCGGGCAACATATCCACCGAGTCCAGCTTAAAGTCGACAATTACAAACAACAGGCCCCAGCCCATACGCCCGTAAGCCCTAGTCATGGTGTCCTCCTGCTATCCCGGACAAATTCCGACAATTCTTGATCCGTCGGTCTCGGGTGATAGGGAATTACCGATTCTCCATGCCACTGGCGACCGCTTTCCTCCATAAAGGTTGTTTTCAATAGGAGTTGGTAAACCTGCATGCTCTTCTCAAGCGACGGCATATCAAATTGGTGGCTGATTCGAATGGAATCCCCTTTATGAATGTTAAGTGGAAGCTGAATCTCATCGATGAGCTCGCCTCTTAACTCGATGTGCGCTTCCGAAGGCTGCGACCGGTAGCTGGTACCTGGTATTTGACTTGAAATGTCGGCATAGATTCGGAGATGCCCCTCTAGAGCGATATCCAGCAGTTTCGAGGAGAACGCCGTTAACTGTACCGGACGCTTCACAACAGCGGAGTCGTATCCCGAATGATCGGAGGAAGATCCGCCGGATGTCCACGATATCGGATCTTGATCTTCCTGATGATATACGCCGGGCCAAACGTATATTTCCCCGACATTCACTTGCTCCGAGCTTCCGTCGGAATAAAGCGCGGTAACTTCCCGAATAAGAATCGGCTCCTCCAGCTTCTCTCCTGTCCCTTTTTTCTCAGGGGCATTTAAGTTCACCATCATTTTTCCTAAGTACTGCCTCTGATACTCCGCATATCGGGGATAGGGCGTCACGATCTGTCCAGGGTAACCTTCGATCCGGATGGAGCTCAACCTCTTATCTGCTTGTTTGTCCTCCACATAATACAAGTCGAATACGCGGCCTCCCCCTTCCCTTGTCTCCACATGATGCTCGAGGAATACCGTTCTTCCCAGTTGGTTGGCTTCGTAATACCAGACATTCCCGATCCAGCTGCAGGCTGCGAGCAGGATGGCGAGTACGTAATACCATTTCTTGCTCATGGCCCCTCCATATGTATCATGCGTTTGTTCCATATTCTTTAACTATCTTAACACGTAATATCGAAGAAGAGGGTTTGAACTGCGTTAATTTTTCCGTCTACTTCCCGCGGGAGAAACCCAGTCCGGATTGAAATAACGAACCCTATTCGTGGACAGACTAGTTGAAGCCACCCTAAAATCAAGGAAGGTGTCCATGATGAATCCATCGATCGAAGAGGTTACGAACTGGCTTCAATCCAATAGCAACCGCACGCTGCACATATCCAAGCAAGAAGAGAAGGATCAAGACCAGATTGAATTACGGCTGGAACGATTTGAACATCAGCAGCAGCAAGCGCAGTCCATCGACGGGTATGGAGATCGCCACGCTCTTCTGCTGCACGGCCCCGGCGTGGTCATTACGGCAGGCCACAAAGCCCCGCTGCCAAGCAATGCCTTCGTCATCGGGCTGGACGGGTTGACGGCCGCGGAGATTCAAGACCGTCAAGTGGTGCTCACAACGGAACGGGGTATTTATTCCATCACGGCGACCTGAATGCAGCCGGTAGAAACAGCAAGAACCGCCAGAGAGAGTGCTTCTCTGGCGGTTCTTTTGGCTTCTATGCAGCTTGATACAGCTTGATGCTGGATCAACCTTGATTTAACGTCGCGCTCGGGACGCAGATGGCTTCCGCAGGCTTTTAGTAAACAGCTTATACCCGTTCGAATCTCCAGATAAAGCTTTGGAAATCGCCGTGCATCGGCGGAACGGCCAAGCCGGCGTTCATCAGCCGGTCTCCGCCGTAGATGTTCCCGTCCTCAAGGCACTTGTAATCCCCTTCCGGATCCAGCCCCATCGTACGCAGCCACCGAATCGGCTCATTCGCCTCGCTTAAGATGCGGAAATAATACAGCACCGCTTCCGAGCGATCCTCGGAGACGATCGTCCAGGCCGCTTCATTCCCTTCGAACGGGTTCCGAAGGCGGTAGAAATCCCCGAACTGCACGAGGTGCCGAATCTCTTTGTACAGCTTTACCTGCTCGCGGACCTCCTCCTTCTCCTGTTCGCTGAAGGCCGTCAGGTCCAGCTCATAACCGAAATTGCCCGACATTGCCGCGTGTCCTCTCGTCCGCAGCGAAGTATTCCGGTGCACCTGATGATTCGGAACGGCGGACACATGCGCTCCCATGGAGCTAAGCGGATAAACCAGGCTCGTTCCGTATTGGATCTTCAATCGGCTGACGGCATCGGAGTTATCGCTTGTCCACGTCTGCGGCATGTAATACAGCATTCCCGGATCATAGCGTCCGCCGCCCCCGGAGCAGCTCTCGAACAAAATATGCGGGAACTCCGTCGTCAGCTGTTCCATCACCCTGTACAGACCGAGCATATAGCGATGGGCCGTTTCCCGCTGGCGCTCAGGCGGCAGCGCAGCAGATCCGATCTCCGTCATGTTCCGGTTCATGTCCCATTTCACGTAGGTGATCGGCGCGCTTCTCAGGATGCCGCGAACCATATCGGCCACCGCGTCGCCTACTTCCTCGCGGGAGAAGTCCAGGATCAGCTGCTGTCTCCCTTCCGTCCGCCGGCGTCCTTCCACGTGCAGGCACCAGTCGGGATGCTTACGGTACAGATCGCTGTCCGGCGATATCATTTCAGGCTCAAACCACAAGCCGAACTGCATATCCAGACCGCGGACCCTCTTCACGAGATCCTCGAGGCCGTCGGGCAGCTTGTTCTTGTCAACGACCCAATCCCCGAGGGAAGTCGTATCGTCGTTGCGCTTGCCGAACCATCCGTCGTCCAGCACGAACAGCTCGATGCCGAGATCCCGTCCCGCGCTTGCAATCTGCTCGATTTTATCGGCATTGAAGTTGAAGTAGGTTGCTTCCCAATTGTTCACCAGCACCGGGCGCGTGGCATCCCGGAATTGCCCCCGGCACAGCCTTGTGCGGTACATTTTATGATAGCGTCTGGACATGCCGCCGAGGCCCTCCGCCGAGAAGACCATCACCGCTTCCGGCGTCTGGAACGACTGTCCCGGCTCCAGCAGCCACGTGAAATCGAACGGATTCAATCCCATCGTGACCCGGGTCGTATCGTATTGGTCTACCTCGACCTGCGCGGAGAAGCTGCCGCTGTATACCAGACTGAAGCCGTACACCTCGCCGAACTCTTCGCCTGCCCCCTCGGACAGCAGCGCTAGGAACGGATTGTGGTTATGGCTGCTTGACCCCCTGCGGCTCTCGATGCCCTGCATGCCCGGGGATAGTCTTCTACGCTGCACATGGCGCTCTCTCGCCCATGCCCCATGGAGATGCAGCAGGTCATAACGGCTGTGATCCATATCCACGCTGGCGCTCATGGCACGCAGCAGCGTCATGTTCTCCTTGCTGTCGTTGCGGAAGGATACGGAGCGGGAAATAGCGTCAAACGCCTTCATGACCGTATAAGACAAATAAATCGTCAAACCGCTTACCCGATCAAACAGTTCCAGCTCCAGCGTATCCGCCTCGTCATCCTGTTCCGTGTATACGGCAGGCAAGCCCTCAAGCTTCGGCTTGCCGCTGTAGATCCGGTGACGGACATATTCGGCCTCGGTGACCGTGGTCCCGTTAGCCAGCTGTACCTGATATGCAGGCTGCCGAAAATCGCCGCTGCCATAGCCCGGGTATTCCTGAGGCAAACTGTCCAGGGAGAAGGAAGCATCCTCGCGAAACGGCGTCGGCGAAAAGGATGCTCTTCCCCTCCGTTCCAGTAATCCTAGGACGCGGTTATCGCGAATCCGGCGTCCCCAATAGGCATGCGCCGGATAAACGCCGCGCACCAGCTCAATCACATAACTTGACCGATCGCTCTGGAGATGGAATATCCCCAGATCTTCATGGAAATGTATACTCACTGCTTTTGCCCCCTAATCAAGGTCCGAGTAAGATCTCCTTGCTCTCTTTAAGACCGGGCGGCGGCAGCCCGTTCCAGAATCATGACGTCCCTTCCCGGAATCGTGACATGGCCCGTAACCTGCCGGCTGCCCAGGAGATCGAATGATTTGGCAGAACCTGCATCAAACGTCATCTCTTCGGCATTGTGGTTCAATATGAACAGATAGGAGTTTCCGTCCTTCACCCGCTCCACCACCTCTACCCCTTGTGGTGTATCCAGCAGCGGCTTCACGCCTTGTTCTTCGCACAGATTGGCAAGAAACCCTTGCAGGAACTGCGCATCCGGACTGCTGGCCACATAATAGGCCTGCCCTTCGCCAAACGCATTCTTCGTTAAAACAGGCGTGCCTTTATAGAAGTCGGATCCGTACTCAGCCAGAACCTCCGCCGTCTCCGCATGGATGACATCGCACAAAATTCCACATGGATAACTTCCACGCAGCGATCCCCAATCCTGCTTCATGTCGATCTGATTTTGCATTCCGGGCAGCAATGCATCGATTTCCTCAGCCCAAATGCCGGTCACGTTGCGCAGCTCGCCCGGATGACCTCCGAGGGTCACCAGATCGTTCTCATTGACGATGCCGCTGAAGAAGGTGGTCACAAAGGTTCCGCCCTGCGATACGAACCGCTCCACGCGCTGGGCTACGCCCGGCTTCACCATGTACATCACGGGGGCAATCACGATATCATACTTGCTTAGATCCTCTTCGACGCTGATGATATCGGTCTGGATATTCTGCTGATACAGCGCGTCATAATATTTATGAACCTCATCCACGTAGTTCAGGGCTTTGGAAGGTCCGCTTGACAGCTCCAGCGCCCAGCGGTTCTCCCAGTCGTACATGATCGCCACCTTGGCGTCCGAACGGGAGTCGAGCAGCTTGTCTCCGAGCTGCTGCAGCTCTTGCCCCAGCTCCGCGCACTCCCGGAAGACCCGGGTATGCTCATGTCCGACATGCTCAATCAATGCGCCGTGGAATTTCTCGCACGCCCCCACGGAACGGCGGAGCTGGAAGAACATGACCGTATCCGCGCCGTGCGCTACGGCCTGATAACTCCACAGCCGCATGACGCCGGGACGCTTCGCGGAGTTGTAGGGCGACCAGTTCTGGACGCTCGGGGTCTGCTCCATCAGCATGAACGGCTGTCCGCTTCTCAACCCGCGCATCAGGTTATGCGACATCGCCGTAAAGCTCACCGGCGTATCGATCGCGGGATAGTTGTCCCAGGACACCACATCCATATGCTTCGCCCACTCGAAGTAATCCAGCTCCGGATAAAAGCCCATCAGATTGGTGGTGACCGGAATATCCGGCGTGACCTTCTTCAGCTCATCTCTTTCCAGCCGGTAACATTGCAGCAGGCTGTCGGACTGGAAACGGCGGTAATCCAGCGATATTCCCTGGAAGAACGACCGGTTTCCGCCGAATTCCTCGCTGAGCGCATTCGGCACCACGATCTCGTCCCACTCGTAAAAGGTATGGCCCCAAAACCCGGTATTCCATGCGGCGTTCAGCTTATCGAGCGACCCGTAACGCTCTTTCAGCCAGACGCGGAACTGACGCTCGCAGTTGTCGCAATAACAATACCCGCCATACTCATTGGAGACGTGCCAGATGACCAGCGCCGGATGATCCTTATACCGTTCAGCCAGCTTGCGCGCCATCAGCACGGAATATTTGCGATAGGTCGGGCTGTTCGGACATGAATTATGGCGGCCGCCGAATTTGCGTTTGCGCCCATCGTAATCGACGCGCAGGATGTCCGGGTATTTCTTGGCCATCCAAGCAGGGTGTGCCCCCGTGCTGGTTGCCAAACAGACATGAACCTGCTCCTCCGCCAGACGATCCATAATTTCATCAAGCCACGCAAAATCATAGCTTTCCTCATCGCGCTGCGTTTTGGCCCAGGAGAATACATTGAGGGTCGCCACGTCGACGCCCGCCAGCTCGAACATCCGCAGGTCCTCTTCCATCGTTGCCTTGTCCCATTGCTCGGGGTTGTAGTCCCCGCCATACCATATCTTAGGAAAACGTTGATTAATCATAGAATTGCCTCCTTCATAGACTCTGCTATAGAAAAGAGGTACCACCCCTTATCTTGTCGGACAAGGGATCATACCTCTTATGAACGTCTGTTAACTTAAAATTTTTGCATGGCTCCTTACTTGCTCAAGCTATCCCATGATGTCTGCATATCTTCAAGCATCTTGTTCGTATCGGATTTGCCGGCGAAGAATGCCTGCATCGCGCCGGAGAATTCCTGTGCGGCGCCATCTGGGAACTTCGCGGATTGTCTTGGCAGCACTTTGCCTGCCTGCACGTACTCCCATACGGCCGAACCCAAGTCGCCCATATCCTCAGGCGTTGCTTCGATGGTCTTCAAGGCCGGGATGAATTTGAATTTTTTCACGATGTACTCTTTGCCGATATCGGATGTGACAAACCAGTTCAGGAAGATCTTCGCTTCTTCCTTCGAAGCGGAATCTTTGTTAATGACCAGGTTGGCAGGTACGCCGACGTTCAGCTTGTCATTTTGCTCCGCATTGTCGCCAAGCGGCATCGGCAGGTAGCCGAGATTCAGATCCGGATTGATGGCATCGATCTCGGTTTGAGCCCAGTTCCCGTTCTGCATCATGGCAGCTTTACCTGTAGCCAGCAGGGAAATGGCCGTATTGTAGTCGGTGGTCAGCGGGTTCTTGTTGCCGTGGTCCAACGTCAGCTGCATCAGCTTGGTCCACTCTTCGAACTTCCCATTGCCCACGAATTTTTGCGTGCCGTCGTTCAAGCCCTGGATAAACGCATTCGGGTCATCCTGCTGGGCGAATGCCGGGTTAATTCCCTGGTTGCCGATCAACCACCATTCCTGGTAAGCGTTCGCAAAAGGAGTTATGCCTGCGGCTTCCAGCTTCTTCGCGGCATCCGCCAGCTGGGTATACGTTTTAGGAAGCTCGGTAATGCCAGCCTGCTCAAACAAATCCTTATTGTAGATGTAACCCCATCCTTCAAGGTTCATCGGCATGCCGTATACTTTACCGTCTTTGGTCATCGGCTCTTTCGCCATGTCGACCAGATCGTTCACCCAAGGCTGATCGGACAGATCCTCAAGACGGTCGATCCACATCTCCATCTCGGCGTCGCCGCCATTGGAGAAAATATCTGGCGCATCGTTGGATGCGAATTTGGTTTTCAATGCAGCACCATAGTCAGCGCCGCCGCCTACCGTTTGAATATCCAGCTTGATGTTCGGGTATTCCTTCTCGAATTCGACTTTAAGCTCATTCAAGCCGTCCACGATCTCGGTTTTGAATTGAAAAATCTTGACCGTTTTGACTTCGCCGGAAGCTCCATCCGAGCTTCCGCCCTGGCCTTCTTCCGACTTGCCGCCGCAAGCTGCAAGCAGCAGCGAGAAAGCCAGCAGCATCACGAGTGATAATTTCATTTTGTTCATCTTTACTACCCCCTGATAATGATTATATATAAAGATGGAAAAACCGGTTATGGGCGAGGCGCCCGCTGCCCTTACCCCTTAACGGAGCCGGCAGCGACGCCCTCAACGATGTACTTCTGCAGTGACAGGAAGAAGATGATGATCGGCGTAATGCCCAGCACGAGCGCCGGCAGCGCCATATCCCACTGCTTCGAATACTGCCCGAAGAACGCAAAGGTCGCAAGCGGAATCGTCCGCAGTTCCGGACTTTGCAGAATCAAGGATGGCAGCAGGTAGTCGTTCCAGACCCACAGGCAGTTCAGGATGATGACCGTGACCATCATAGGTTTCAGCATCGGCAAAACGATGCGGCCAAATACCCTGAACGGAGAAGCGCCGTCGACCGTGGCGGCCTCTTCGATCTCCAGCGGAATGCCTTTCACGAAACCGTGGAACAGGAAGACCGACAGCGGTATGCCGAGTCCGAGATAACTGAGAATCAGACCCACGATGCTGTTGTTGACGCCGAGAAAGTTAATGACCTGCAGCAATGGAATCATAATGGATTGGAACGGAATGACCATGGCCGATACGAACAGCATGAACACGATTCGATTGAATCTCGTATTGGACCGGACCATCCGGTAAGCTGCCATCGCGCTCAGCAGGGCAATGATCAGATTGCTGATGACCGTAATGATGATGGAGTTCGTGAATGCTTCCGGGAAGCGGGTCATTTCCCAAGCCTTGCTGTAGTTGTCAAAGTGAAAGGCCGTTGGCCAGTTGGCCGCGTCGACCATAATATCGCCCAGCGATTTGACCGAGTTTACCAGCAGGAAGTAGAACGGTGCCAAGAAGATCAAGGCAACAATGACCATCACAATCTGCAATACGATCGTGGAGGCCGACATGGGAGGTTTCTTCGATCTCATTAAGCTTCAACCTCCTTCTGCTTCGTTAAACGGACTTGAATGAGCGTAATGACGGCAACGACCAGGAAGAAGATCAAGGACTTGGCCGTCCCGAGACCGTACCGGTTGTTCAGGAACGCCTCGTTGTACACGTTCATCGCCAGCGATTCCGTGGAGCGGTAAGGTCCGCCCTTGGTCAGCGACAGGTTCAGGTCGAACATTTTGAAGGACCAGGAAATCGCCAGGAACAAACATACGGTAACCGCCGGCATAATAAGCGGTACGATGATGCTCTTGAGCACTTGGAACCGGTTGGCCCCATCAATCTCGGCAGCTTCCATGACTTCCTTGGACACGTTCGTAATGGAGGCGATGTAGATGACCATCAGATAGCCTGACGACTGCCATACGAATACCATGATGATGCCCCAGAAGCCGGTTACTTCGTCTCCCAGCCACGGAAGATTAAAAAACGGAATTCCCGTCGCTTCGCCAACGGTTGCAAAGCCTTTTATGAAGATAAACTGCCAGATGAAGCCGAGCAGCAATCCGCCGATCACGTTCGGCATGAAGAATATCGTCCGCAGCCAGTTGCGCGCCCGAATATTTTTCGTTAAGAAGTAGGCCAGGAAGAATCCGACCAAATTCGTCAGAAGCACGCCGACGATCGTAAATTTGGTGGTGAACCAGAAGGATTGGGCGAATGCGCTGTCATTTGTGAAAATCTGTTTGAAATTGTCCAGCCCGACCCATTCGACGTTCCCGGAAACGCCATTCCAGTCGGTAAACGAGTAATACATCCCCATCACAAATGGGATAATGATCGTAATACCGAAAAACAGCAGCGCGGGTCCGATATAAACCAACTGCTGCGTCAAAGCAGCCGTTCTCTTGCTGTTCATGTTAATCCCCCTCCGCTTGTCCTATCGTTTCTCTATCCATTTCTCTATGATTTAATTATGCTAAGATGAAGACCTTGGGACTACCATAGGATGTGAACTAATTGGTATAGAAAATTGATCGGCGGTGAAAATATTGAACTGGAACTGGAACAGCATCCGCACCAAACTGATTACCTTCATGATCATGGCGACCATCATTCCGACCACCATTTCCATGATCATCAGTTATGTCATGACAACCAACTCGCTCAAGGAACGGGCCGTTGTTGAGAATATGAACCTTCTCTATCAGGGACGGTTGAATTTGGAGAGCTATTTGGAAGAGATGAACCGTAGCTCCCTTACGGTCTACTCGGATCCGGATTTTTTCCGCAGTCTCTATTACAGTCATGAGAACATCAACGCCAGCGGCAGGCAATCCGCCACGCTGCAATCCATTCAAAAAGCCATCAGCGGCTCAAGGCAGGTCTATCTTTACGTCGACGGCAAACGGGAAGCCACGTTATTCGCGCAGGATATCGCCAGAAAAACAAGCGAAGTCAACCTCTATCCCGAGATTCCCGATCTTCGTAACGATACGGTGTTCCTTCAGCCGCCGCATCCCCTTCATACGTACGGGTTTCAGTTAGCTTATCCCTATGAAGCCGATCAACAAGTATTCACGATGTACCGGGTCATTGAACGGGTCCCTTCAACCGAACGATTGGGCATTCTCGCCATCGATCTGGACATGGATTTCCTGAGCAGGATCAGCGGCCAGCTGTTCCAGCCTGATCATGAACAGCTGTACATTGCCAATGAAGACGGGTATATCATGTATTCCGGCAATGACGAAATGCTGGGACAACAAGTCCAGGGGGACTGGTACGCCAGCATCAAGCAATCCGGCAAGAAGGAAGGCCATTTCGAGTATAACAACAAAATCTATTTATATAACAATATCAAGACGTCGGTCAGCGACTGGACGATGATCAAGGAGATTCCTTCCTCCTATATTTTAAGCAGCGCGGACAAAGCTGCCTTCGTCAATATTTTGCTGATCGGCGTATCCCTTATTCTCATCATCGCCGCCACGATCTGGATTTCGGTCTATATCACGGCCCCGATCCGCGAATTGGTTGGCCTCATGAGCCAGGTCAAAAGCGGACGAATGACCGTGGATATCTCGTCCAACCGCAAAGACGAAATCGGAGCCCTCCATCGCAGGTTCGGCAGCATGATGGATACGATCAACAACCTCATCCTGCAGGAATACAAGCTGAAGCTGGCGAACCGGACTAACCAGCTCCGGGCGCTGCAGGCGCAGGTGAATCCGCATTTCATGAACAATGCACTGCAGACCATCGGCACCCTTGCGCTGGAGCATGGCATGAAGAGGATATACTCCCTGATCTCTGCTCTGGCCCGGATGATGAGATACAGCATGTACAATACCGACAAGCCGGTCACGCTGGCCACGGAGCTTGATCATATCAAGGATTACGTGGAACTTCAGAAGGAACGATTTGAGAATCAGTTCGACTTCCGTTACGATGTGGATGAGTCGACTCTGCAGGTGTTGATTCCGAAGATGCTGGTTCAGCCGCTGATCGAGAACTTTTTCAAGCATGGCATGAACCCCTTGGAGCAAGACAATTTCATTGCGCTCACAAGCCGGCGCCTATCGGCCTCGATCGTGCAGATCACGGTCGAAGATAACGGAAACGGGATGCTGGAGGAGCCGTTCCAAGCCCTTCAGGAGCACTTGCTTCGGATGGAAGAGTTGGATCTGGAACAGCTTCAGGTTCTGTCCGAGCTGGAGACGGAAGACAGCAGCGGAATCGGACTCATCAACATCATGACGAGGCTGAGGCTGTACTATCGTGGAAAATCCAAATTCAACATCGAAAACAACCAGCCGCACGGCTTTCGTGTAGTGCTGACTATAAATGTGGAAGGTGAAACGGATGAAGGCATTGATCGTGGATGACGAGTCTCGCGTGCGCAAAGCCATCCGCCTGCTGGTCCAGTGGGAAGCGCACGGGATTACCGATATAGAGGAAGCGGCCAACGGGCTAGAGGCGATGGAGCTGATCCCGGCGTTTCGGCCCCATCTTGTGCTGATGGACATGCTGATGCCCCTCAAAAACGGGGTGGATCTCATGGAATGGATTCACAAGCATTACCCGGACATCAAATTCATCGTCATCAGCGGGCATGACGATTTCGAATTCGTGCGCAACACCATCTGGTACAGCGGCACGGATTATATCCTGAAACCCATCGAGGAGGACGTCATCAACCAAGCGGTCGCCAAGGCGACCGCGGCCTGGAAGGCGGAGGAACAAGAACGCCTTGCGGCGCGGCAGCAGCATGTTCAGGTGAACGAGTACCGGCCGGTCTATTCGGAGAAGCTGTTATCCAGCCTTATTGATGACAGGAGCGCCCATTCCCAGGTGGTTAACCGCCTCAGGGATGAAGGCATCGTGCCGGCGCAGACCAACGCAATACGTCTGGCCGTCATGCAAATCGACAAGTCAGATCATGCGCTGTACAGCCGCTTCGGCCATCATCAGGATCTGCTGATGTTCGCCCTGTTGAATATTTGCAATGAATTTCTGCAAAAGGACCGGATCGGGATTGCTTTCCGTCCATTCGGATCGCCGCATCAACTGGTCCTCTTATTGTGGGAACAACTCGCCACGGTCCCTACGCTGCTTCAAGAGATCAATAGCGGGATGTTTCGGACGCTGTCGCGCCAGATGCATTTTGGCATAAGTCCGGAAGGTCGATATCCGGTAGACGTACCCGAGCTCTATGCCCAATGCTCGAATGCCCTGCGTTCGCGTGATTTAACGGTCCTGAACCATTTCATCCACGATGCCGAGCAGCAGCGCCGATCCGGGATGGATCATCATCGGGGCGTTCAGTTCAGCGGGTTCGAGGATACCTGGAAGCTCGCTGTACTTAGCGGTCAGCCTGCTCCCATTGCCGAGGCCGTCGATTCGTTCCTTGCCGCCATCCGAAAAAGCGGCGTTCTCACGCCGGAGCTTCTGGAGCGATGGGACCGCGAAATTGATCGGTTCGCCAATCACGTCATTCATGAAACCGCAAACCCGTCGTCTGAGGCTTTGTTGAAATTGTACAAAGAGGAAAGCGCCACCATCGAGCGGCCAAGCCCGGACAAATATGTATGCTCCCTGGCAGAATGGCAGCAGTATTGGGATCAATTAATGAGCCTGCTGGCCTCGGCGCTGCAGTCCCAGAAGCAGACGGGGCAGGACCTGATCCACGACATCACGGCGTTTATCGAGCAAAACTATCAGAATGACGTATCACTGTACGATATTGCAAACCGGTTTCACGTAAGCCGGGAGTACATCTCCCGCAAATTCAAGCAGAAGCACGGGATTAATATCCCCGAGCATCTGAACCGAATCCGCATCTCGAAGGCCAAAATCCTGCTGCAAAATCCGGGGCTGAAAATGGCCGCGATTTCCGAAATGGTCGGCTTTAAGAACGAGAAATATTTCAGTCTTGTTTTTAAGAAACAAGAGGGCATTTCGCCCAAGGAATTCCGAAAGCTGCACGAGAAGGAAGCCTAGAATGGGCAGCGGTCGATAAGCTTCAGATTAAAAATAAAGCAGAGAAGTTCGGGAGTCCCCGCCTTCTCTGCTTTTTGTTGAGAGCGCTTCAAGCTGTCCACTCTTCTTGGAAAGCCCTTATGTTACCTCTATCCTAACCGCTTCTCTAATATCAACACTCCTCGTGCCGGCACTTCGCAGGTATCCCGAAGCTCCTCCCCTGTCAGCAGGTCAACATAGGTTTCCCCATCCAAGGACACGGATTTGCGCTCGGGCATGTGATTAAGCACAAAGGTAAACTCCGCGTCCTCCTTCACCCGCTTTGTCACCTCAACGCCTTCGGGAGCGTTCAGGACAGGCTCAATGCCATGGTCGATGCATATCGTTTGCATCAAATCTCGCAGGAATCTAGGCTCCGGGCTTGTGGCCACATACCAGGCCTTCCCTTGTCCGAAAGCGTTCACGGTCAACGCTGGCATGCCTTGATAGTAATCCGAGCCGTATTCGGCAACGACCTCTGCTCCCTCGGCATGGATCACGTCGCACAGAATGCCGCAGTCGTAGGTGCCTTCCAGCTGGCCTTTCCGCCCCCGCATCACCATCTGATTCTGCTGGCCCGGAAGCAGCGCATCAATCTCCTCGGCCCAAATTCCCATGACCTTGCGCAGCTCGCCCGGGTAACCGCCCAGCGTCACCAGATCATTCTCGTTCACGATGCCGCTAAAGAAGGTCGTCACAAAGGTGCCTCCTTGCGATACAAAGGCCTCCACGCGTTCTGCAAATCCCAGTTTTGCCATATACATCACCGGCGCGATGACAACGTCATACTTCCGGAGGTCCTCTTCCACGCTGATCATATCGGTCTGAATATGCAGCTGGTGCAGGGCATCGTAATATTTATGGACCTCGTTCACGTAATTGAGGGCGACGGTCGGACCGCTCGACAGGTCAATGCCCCACCGGTTCTCCCAGTCGTAGATGATCGCGACTTTGGCATCGGAACGGGCATCCAGGATCCGGTCCCCCAGCTGCTGCAGCTCCTTGCCCAGCTCGGCGCACTCGCGGAATACGCGGGTATGTTCATGTCCGACATGCTCGATGACCGCGCCGTGATACTTCTCGCAGGCCCCGATCGAACGGCGCAGCTGGAAGAACATCACCGTATCCGCGCCGTGGGCAACCGCTTGGTAGCTCCACAATCGCATTACCCCAGGGCGCTTGGCCGAGTTATACGGCTGCCAGTTCTGAACGCTCGGCGTCTGCTCCATCAGCATAAAGGGCTGACCGCCCTTAAGCCCCCGCATCAGGGCATGCGCCATGGCGGTATAGCTGTACGGAGTATCCAGCGACGGATAGTTGTCCCAGGATACGACATCCATCTCCTTGGCCCATTTGAAATAGTCCAGCTCCGGATAAAAACCCATAAGATTCGTGGTCACCGGTATATCCGGCGTGATCCGCTTCAATTCATCCCGCTCCAGCTTGTAGCAGTCCAGCAGGCTGTCGGACTGGAAACGGCGGTAATCCAGGGATATGCCTTGGAAATTCGTCCGGTTGCCGGACCACTCCTCGCTTAAAGCGTTAGGAACGACGATGTCCTCCCAGTCATAGAAGGTGTGGCCCCAGAAGCGGGTATTCCATGCCTTGTTTACGGCATCCAGCGTGCCATATCGCTGCTCGAGCCAAGTCCGGAATGCCGCGGCGCAGTTGTCGCAGTAGCAGTACCCGCCATATTCGTTCGACACGTGCCAGATCAGGACGGCCGGATGATCCTTATAGCGTTCCGCCAGCTTGCCTGCCATGATTTTGGCGTATTTTCGGTAGGTGGGGCTGTTCGGACAGGAGTTATGGCGTCCGCCGAATTTGCGTTTGCGGCCCTCGTAGTCGACGCGCAGCACATCCGGGTATTTGCGCGCCATCCAGGCCGGATGAGCTCCCGTGCTCGTTGCCAAACAGATATACACCCCGTTCCGGTACAGCCGGTCAATCGTCTCGTCGAGCCAAGCAAAATCGTACGTATCCTCATTCGGCTGACTCAAAGCCCAGGAGAATACATTTATGGTGGCTACATCGATTCCCGCCAGCTTGAACATGCGGTCATCTTCCTTCCACGCTTCCGCATCCCACTGCTCGGGATTATAATCCCCGCCGTACCACATTTTCGGCAGCTTTTCGTTAATCATCAGCATTCAGCTCCTTTAGCCTTCATCATTTCGTATCCGGTTATCGTTCATCCAGCCCTGCTCGAGATTAGCCCTTATTCACAATGCCTCAATAGCAGCCAATGCAATCTGGTAGGTCATGCCGCTCACCGTCTCAAAAGAAAGCCGATCTCCCGTGGTCACAACGCTTCCGTCTTCCCTTCGAACGGCGAGAGGTTCGGAATATTGAATTCTGCAGTTCCGGCCATGCGTAGAGGTTATGCTTGCGGACGCAAGAATGCCGTCCTTCCATTCCATATCCACGATAAATCCTCCGCGGGCCTTCAATCCCCGCACGGAGCCTTCTGCCCACGCTTTCGGCAGCGCCGGCAGCAGCTGAATGGCATCCAAATGGCTCTGGAGCAGCATTTCCACAAGTCCGGCGCTGCCTCCAAAATTCGCATCGATCTGGAACGGAGGATGGTCCCCGAGCAGATTGGGATGCATGGAGCGGGAAATCAGGGTCCGGACATAATCATAAGCCTTCTCCGGCTGCTGCAGTCGGGCAAACAGGTTAATGAGCCAAACGCAGCTCCAGCCCGTATGCCCCCCTCCGTGATCGATGCGCGACATAAGCGTACGATAAGCGGCTTCCGCAAGCTGCGGCGTATCTTGGAGGGTAATATCAGAGCCGGGATACAATCCGTACAGATGGGATACGTGCCGATGTCCGGGCTCCGCTTCCGGATACGGCTTGCTCCATTCCATGAGCCTGCCCTCGTCATCGATGGCGTAAGGCAGCAGGCGCGCGACCGCCGCTTTCCATTCTTCCCGCAGTTCATCATCTTGCTCCAACAGCTGCGAAGCTTCGATGCAGTTATGGAATAAATCGCGAATGATGGCCATATCCATGGTCGAGCCTGCCGACACGCTGCAAGGCAGCCCTTCCGCGGTAAAAAACTGATTCTCCGGCGATGTCGACGGGCTGGTCACCAGATACCCTTCCCCGTCTTCAATCAGCCAATCCAGGCAAAACAAAGCGGCTCCACGCATCAGCGGATACGCTGTTTCCCGCAAGTATTCAATATCCGGTTGGAATTGGTAACGCTCCCATAGATGGCGGCACAGCCAAGCACCGCCCATTGGCCAGAAGGCCCACATGGCTCTGCCATCGCTCGGACTGGCCATTCGCCATAAATCCACGTTATGATGGGCGACCCATCCACGGGCGCCATAGTGAATCTTCGCGGTCCGGGCACCGCTTACGCTAAGCTCCCGGATCATTTGGATGAGCGGCTCGTGGCACTCGCTCAGACGCGTCGTTTCCGCCGGCCAATAATTCATCTCGGTATTGATATTCGTTGTGTAATCGCTGTTCCATGGCGGCTGGACATGGGGATTCCATATACCCTGCAGATGGGCGGGCTGTGTACCCGGCCGGGAGCTGGCAATGAGCAAATATCTTCCGAATTGAAACATCAGCGCTTCGAGCGCAGCATCCTCCCGTCCTTCCCGGTACGCTTCCATCCGTTCGTCGGTGGCTAAAGCTGCTATGGAGCGCTCATTCTCTGGACGGCCAAGCTGAAGCTCCACGCGTCTGAACAAGGCTTGATGGTCCTGGACATGCCGTGAGCGCAATTGTTCAAAACCATGCCGCATGGCGTCCTGAAGTCTCTCCCTGCATATGCCGGACGGATCGGTACCGCCAGAACCCGGAAAACGATCGAAGCCTTCAAAATTCGTAGCAGCCGCAATCAGCAGCGTAACCGAGCCTGCCGCGGAAATGCGCATGCCGCTGTCATCGACCGTCACCTGGCCGCTGTCCGTCAAGGCCAGCAGCCTCATTTCGTACCGAATGCCCAGCCCATCCTCATAAAGCACCGACCCGGGATGATCGCCCCTGTAATTATCAGCAATATGGGTCGGAGCATGCCCATGCAACACCAGCGTCCCGTCTTCCTCTGTGCGTGTACGATGCTGCAGCGGTGAACGTAACCCGATCTCCAATTGGACGGAGCTGCTCCCCGTGCTTTCATAACGGATAACCCCGACCTGGTCAACCGCACTGATGAACATATGCCTGCTGAAAATAGGATCGGAGCCGCTTACTTGAAAACGAGTGGAAGCAATCCCCGTATCCAGGTTCAGTTCGCGCCTGTATTCCGAGCATGAATCCCCTATTCCCGACTGTCGGATCAACAGATCTCCCAGCGGCAAAAAGGACTCCGTATTTCTGCCAACCATCCTGCCCTCGATCAACTGTTCCGCTTCAGCATACTTGCCGGACGCAATCAATTCCCTTGCCTTTGCCAGATACCGGAGAGCCTCGTAATTATTCGTGTCCCGGGGAAACCCGGACCAGAGCGTATCTTCGTTCCATTGAATGCATTCTTCCTGCACGCCTCCGAACACCATGGCACCAAGGCGGCCGTTTCCAAGCGGAAGCGCTTCTTCCCACTTGGCCGCAGGCTTCCGGTACCACAGGGTTGTGTTCTTATGCTCTGCTGAATACAGCGTAATCCCCCCTTATGTCCAATGATTTTATAAAGGTCTTCTCGAAGAGCACCTGAAATCCTTCATCTATGGTTATATTTCTTCTAACTAAATTGAGGTCCGCGATTATAACAGCAGCCTGCCTTGAATAGCGGCAAAAGGGACCGCATATTGCCGGCCCCTTCGATTCGCCTCTACTTTAATTATTCCAGAGTTCCACGCGTTCGCGTACCAATTGGGTGTATTCCTGCTCCATTTTCTCGGCGCCGGCATCATTCAGTTCTTTGATGAACTGGTCATACAGTGCATCGAATTTCGCCGGATCGGCAAGAATGACTTCCGGAATCCGCTTCCGGGTAATCTCTTCCACCTTTTTGTACGTGATATTGATATTGGAGTCGCTCGGTACCGGAATGTTGTAAGCAACGCCCCACGGCTTCACATCAAATTCCTCTTGTTTCGGCCACAGGTCTTTCCACATTTCCGCGCCGTACGCTTTCAGCGTTTCCTTCGCGGCCGGCGTATAATTCTCGATGATCGTCTCTGGGAAGTTCGTTGTGTAATAGTTATCCGTCGAATCCTTCACGCCGTCGCCGTAACGAGGGAACATCGCATTGTACAAGCCGATTCCTGTTTCTTTCGTGAAGTTGGCGTTATCATAGGTTTTACGCTCTTGGACGTCTTCAGGAATAACTCGCTTGCCGTCCACCACGTTGTAATGCTCGCCTTCAATACCCCAATTCATCAAAACTTGCCCTTCTTCGGAAGCCAGATAATCCAGGAACTTGATGATTCGAACCGGATCCTTGGCGGATGTCGTAATGCCTACGCCCCATCCGGCGACGTAACCCGTGTCTTGGAACGTTGCATCCTTCGTCGACTCATCCAGCTGGATCGGGAATCTCGCATAGGTGCGGTTTTCCTTGCCGGCAGTTCTCAGTGCGTTCGTTGCATTGCCGAAGCCCCACTCCTGATCAATGACGCCAAGGACGCGGCCGGAGGAAATTTTCGCTTCGTATTGGTCCGTTTTCTGCACGAACGTTTCTTTATCCAACAAGCCCTCGGCGTTCATATGATTCAGCCAGCGGAAGTATTCCTTCTCTTCCGGCCGCTTGTAATGAAGCTTCGCCTCGGTTGTTTCCGGGTCGATATAGTACTCGCCGTCATCCGATACGCCTGTCGCGATAAACGCCGGGTTCGTTACCGAGATCATGATTCTCCATCCGTCCGCATTCAACGTCAGCGGAATCGTCGGCTGGCCGTCAATGGTCGGGTGTTTCTCGGCATAGTCTTTCAGCGCTTTCTCATAATCCTTCACCGTTTTCAGCTCAGGGTATCCGAGTTCTTTCAGCACCTCATGCTGGATCTGGAACGTGCCGCCGGCATCGAGTGCCTGATGGTCCACCGCTGCAAGCGTCGGAAGGACATAGATGGCTTCGTCCTCGTTGCTCCATTTCAGGCGGCTCATGTAATCTCCGTACACCTTCTTGATGTTTGGCGCATGCTCTTCGATCAGATCCGTCAGATCGATAAACGCCCCGGAATCCACGAACAGATTGGCGTCCCCCTTGGCAAATACCAAGTCCGGGTATTCCCCGCTCGCCACCATCAGCGGAAGCTTCTGATTGGAGCCGTCCACCGCATATTCGGCCTGGATCGTAATGCCGGTCTTTTCGGTCAGCTTCTTCCCGACCGCATCCTGCATGTTGGCCCAGTTCGCATTGGAATCCGCGCTGTAATACGTCATGGTCATCGGCTCGAGCTTCTCTTCCTGCTGCGTATCGCTTCCGCCGCTGCCCTCATCGCCGCCGTTTGCGCTATTGTTGCTGTCGCCGTTGCCGCACGCCGCCAGAACGAATGTAGCCATCATCATGATCGCGAGCAAGAGCGACAATCTCTTCTTATGTTTCATTGCTATACCCCCTAAATCGATTTTTGATCATTTATCGTATAACAGGACGTTGGGCCTGCTGATACCGTTACATGCGCTTAGCTTTTTACCGCTCCAAGCGTCATACCTTTCACAAAATACCGCTGCAGGAACGGATACACGAGCAATATCGGAACCGTTACCACGATCGTGATTGCCATTTTGATCGACTCCGGCGACACCTGCTTCACGATCTCGGCCATATTCTGCCCGGTCATCATGCCGCTGGTTTGCCCCTGGGTGCTCTGCAGCACCTTCATCAGCTCGAATTGGAGCGTGGTGAGATGGGGTGCGTTACCGTTGTAAAGATACGTATCGAGCCAAGAGTTCCACTGCCCGACAGCCAGGAACAGGGCGATGGTAGCCAACACGGGCTTACAGAGCGGAAGAATGATTTTGTAATAGATCGTAAAATCGTTGGCCCCGTCAAGCTTTGCCGATTCCTGCAGCGAGTACGGCAGGCTGTCGATGAAAGACCGGATGACGAATACGTTAAACGCGCTCACCATGCCCGGAATGATGTAGACCAAAAACGAATTCATCATGTTCAGGTCGCGGATCAGGATGAACACCGGAATCATTCCGCCGGAGAAGTACATCGTCAGCGCAAGAAAGGTCGACATGAACTTTCTTCCCTGAAAATCTACCCTGCTGAGGACGTAGCCCAGCATCGTGCCGCTTAGCAAGCCCAGAAAGGTCCCTGCAAGCGTACGGAGAATCGTGTTTTTGGCCCCGGTGACCAAGCCGTCGTATTTAAAAATCTGCACGTAGTTATCCAGCGTGAACTCCCTCGGCCAGATGTAGATTCCCCCGCGCACCGTATCAACGGAATCGTTCAGCGATATCGCCAGAACGTTCAGGAACGGGTAGAGTGTGACAATCATGACCAGTGCCATGATGGTAAAATTCGCGATATCAAACACCCGATCGGAGAGCGAGGGCTTGAATGCTGCTTTGGTTCGTGCCATGCTGTTTCCCTCCCCTTACATAATCGATTGCTTCGTGAATTTTTTGAACACGCCGTTGGCAAGCAGCAGCAGGATGATGCTTACGACCGAGTTGAACATTCCGATGGCCGTACCGAATGAAAAACGTCCCATGCCAAGTCCATAATTCAGCGCATACAGGTCAAGCACCTCGGAATAATCCACGACCAGCGGATTACCCAGCAGGAACTGCTTCTCGAAACCGATGCTGATCAAATGACCGATGGACATGATCAGCAGGATAGCAATCGTAGGGGCGATGCTCGGCAGCGTAATGTGCCATATTTGGCGAATCCGGCTCGCGCCGTCAACCTTGGCTGCTTCGAACTGCTCCTGATCAATCCCTGTAATCGCTGCCAAATAAATGATCGCGCTCCAGCCCATTTCCTTCCATATATCGGAGCCCGTTACGATGTACCAGAACAGGTTCCCCTGAGCCATGAACTGTATCGGCTGATCAATGAGCCCCAGCCACATCAGCAGCTGATTGACTGCGCCTCCATCCGTGGACAGCATTTTGGTCACGATACCGGCAACTACGACCCAGGACACAAAATGCGGCAGATAAGATATCGTCTGTACGGTCCTCTTGAATACGCTTCCACGAAGCTCATTCAACAAGACTGCGAATAGGATCGGAATCGTGAATCCAACGATCAATCCCATGAAACTCATGGCGAGTGTATTTCGCAACACCAGATAAAACTTATCGTCCGCGAAAAGTGCTGCGAAATGGTCCAGGCCCACCCATTTTTGCTCGAATATCCCTTTGCCCGGCTTGTAATTTTGGAATGCCATCAGCCAGCCCCACACCGGCAAATAACTGAAGATGAATACAATGACGATGAATGGAAGCGACATTCCGTACAGTACTTTCTGCTCTTTGAAAGTGGTCCAAAAGCCTTTCTTTTTCTTTGCGGCAGGTTGGATGCTGCTTTCCGTTTTTGTTACCGCTTTCAAACCAACCCCTCCTCTCTTGTATATCCTGATGATAAACCAAGCTGGGGCGGGGAAGTACCCGAAGGATTGGCTTAAAAATCATATAAAAATTAGACATTATACGGGGGAAGCAGAACGCTGAAAAACCCCTTTAGCCCGCTCCGTGTCCGGATCGTATCTCCGACCGCTGTTATACCCGGGAAACCTCGGATGATAGGGTAAGGTTGTTTCCCGGCTTTAAAGGCGACCGCTGCCGCTTCTCCGATACGATTCCGGCCCCTCCGCTCGGAGCTTCGCAGCATTTGGCAGCTCCCCCAATAATGCCTTGGGGGAGGCATAGGAAAAACAAAAAGACGCGTGCCTTAGTCGCGTCTTATAGGGCAGCGATATGAAAGTACTTATGTTTGGTCTGGTTGTAAGGTAAGTGAACGCTATTGGTGAAACAACAATCATTAACCATTTAGAATACGGCATCAGACGGCGCGGAGCTGCTTGAAGCCTATTTGCTGTGTGCCGGCTCACTGCAGTTACTCATGCGATACTCCGTCACAAGGGGCTGTATAACCTCGGCGCCACATCCGTTCTCTGCCGCGTTGTCGAATCAGCGTTACGGCACGGTTAAATTAAAGGTCCAGCTCCTTGCGGAAATTGGACGGAGACGTGCCGACGTATTTTTTGAATTTGCTATGAAAATAATCGACGTTCGTATAACCGACCTTCTCCGCGACCTGATACACCTTCATGCCCTGCCTCAAAAAATCTTTGGCTTTGTCGATCCGGACCTTATCGAGATACGTATTGAAATATTCCCCGGTCGTATTCTTGAACATTTTTCCAAGGTAAGCGCTGTTGTAATTAAATATCGAAGCCAGCGTTTCCAGCTTAATGTTCTCCTTGTAATTGCGCTGAATCAGATCCATGATGCGCTTCATCTCCTGATCCCGTCCGCCATTGCCCGCCTGCCAGATCAGCTCCTCCAGGAATTGGGACGAATGGCGGCACAGATCATAGGCCGTGCGCTGTCGGAATATTGCCGCAATCCGATCCGAGTATTCCTTCGTGCGGGACTGCAGCTCCGTATGATGCTGCATCAGTTTGTTGTGCACCCCGGTCAGAAGCTCCACGAAGGCGCGTTTCATCCTCTCCTCCGTGTATTCTTCATTCACCATGGCATACGCTGCCGTATGCAGCAGCTTCTGCTGCACCTCCACATTGCCCACATCCACTGCATAATAGAGCTGTTCCATCAGCTGCTTCGGATCATAGGGCTGCCGTTCTTCATCCGTGTTGCCGCCGGCAAACCGCTCGGATTCAGGAAACAGCATCTCCCCTGGAGCATAGAAGAACCGCTCGCGGATCCGTTCTTTGGCACAACGATACGAATCCACTACATCCTCCAGACGGTGGACCTGACGTCCCAAAGAGGCCGTTATCGCCGTGCCAGCCCGGCTTGCGGCTTCCTCTACCAACTGCAGCAATTCCTTACGTCCACCTGCCGTCAAGACCGGCGTGGGCATTAGGATACCGAGCTGTCCATGCATGGAAAACACCGCGCCGCGGCCGTTATCTTCAAAAGCTTCGATCAGCTGGTTTTTCAACCGGTCGTCGGTTTCCTCACCGGATTCATCGCTGCCGTTATGATGAACAAGCAGCACTTGGTAATGGTTCCATAACAGTCCCGACCGCTCGGCCATATGCCGCAAAGCGGCTGGATCGGGCTTGCTCTCCGGGTTGAACCATGTCTGAATGAACTGCTCGCGGCTCATATCGGAGGCTGCCCTGTTCAGCGCCTTCCTCTCCTGTTCCTGCTCGATGGCTTCTTTAATCTGCAGCAAATACTTGCTCAGCTCGTCCTCATCCACCGGCTTTAGAAGGTATCCGTCCACGCGGTGGGAAATCGCCCGCTTGGCATAATCAAAATCGGCATATCCGCTCAAGATGAGCAGATGAATTTCGGAATCCAGGTTTCGGATGGCTTCGATCAGCTGCAATCCGTCCATTCCCGGCATCCGGATATCAATCAGCATCAAATCCGGGTCGTACTTCCCGTGCTTCTCCAGCGCTTCGTTCCCGTTCGCTGCAGTATCAACAACCTGATACCCAAGCTCTGTCCATGGCACAATGCTCTTCAGCCCTTCGCGCAGTTTGGGTTCGTCATCCACGATCAACACTTTCATCATCGCTCTTTCCTCCTGTCGGAATACTGAATTCAATACGCGTTCCTATGCCCGGTTCGCTATAAATAATCAGACCCGCTTCAGGGCCGTACGTGAGCTGCAGACGGACATGTACGTTACGGAGCCCGATCCGTCCGCCGTCCTTCTCGTCGGTATCGTTCAAATAGCCGTAGATCATTTGCAATCTGTCCAGGGATATGCCTGCACCATTGTCCTCGGTCATGACGTGCAGTTTCCCTTCGCTGGCCGTGACCCTGACCCTTATGGAGGTTCCCTCTTCTTTGTGATCCATCCCATGTATGACCGCATTCTCCACAAGCGGCTGGATGATCAAAGGCGGGATTCTTACCCGGTTCGCTTCAGGGTTCACCTGAAGTTCATATTTCAGGCGGTCCTCATATCGGAACTTCTGAATGTCGAGATAGCACTGTACCATCTCGATTTCGTCCTTGATTGTGGTTTTTCCGCTGCCCACCTCGAGATTGCTCCGCATCATTTTGCCGAGCAGCCGCACGATCCGGGCAATTTCGGTCTCGCCCTTGAGATGGGCCTCCATGCGAATGGACTCCAGGGCATTAAAGAGAAAATGCGGATTGATCTGGCTGGCCATCATTTTGAACTTGATTTCGTTTTGCTTCTGCTCCATTAACCGCTTCTGTTCGTTGGACTCCTGCACTTCGTTCATCAGGTCGTTAACGTTGCCCACCATGGAGTTGAATTGACGGGACAGCTGGCCGATCTCATCCTTGCCGTCGATCTCCATGGCAACGCCAAGGTTACCGGTACCTACCTTCGTAATATGCTTGCTGAGACGCAGCAGCCGGTTCGAGATCAGTGAAGAGAAGCTGTAAATCAGAAGAACGGCCAGCAGCAGGCTGATGATGATGACGGTCATCGCCAGCTTGCTGATCCGGTTGGCATCCGCCACGATGCTATCGATCGAGAATATCGAAATAATGCGCAAGCCGTTCACTCCGGACTCCGTATTCAGCGGTTCGATCAGCACCTTGGAGGCTTCGTCATGGATGACCGACTCGTAGCTGCCGCTCGCGTGGTAAACGGCCCCGCTGGCATCTTCAATCTCGGCTAACGTTTTCCCGTACAGCTCCGGGCGGTTAGCCGCGACAATATTGTTACTGCTGTCCACGATAATCGTGTCGAACGCTTCCTGGCTCAGGATCGTATTGAGCATGCCGGTGTTGACATTGATCACCAGCACGCCGCGGTTGTCCTTGCTTCCAAGATCAACCCCCTTGATCAAGCTTAGGTACACCTTCTGATCACGCTCATCCTCAATGTAGTCCCAATAGATGACCCCGATATCGTCCTCCGCCCGCCGATACCATTCCGTACTCCTGATTTCATCCTCGGGATATAGAAACTCCCAATTGTTCAGCATGGTCGGATTGTCGCTGTAGAATCGGATATTCGATATTTCCTTGTACATCCGTATCGCCTGCTGCAAATCTGGATACTCCCTGTATGCCACGAACACGTCGTATACGCTTTCATATTGCCGGTTGGCCAGATTCCTCAGACGCTCGTCGTAGGACAAGCGGTAAGATAAATCATCCGCCACGTTGATGACTTCGGTCGACCGTTTCTTGACCCGGTCCACGTTCTGATAGGCTTGTTCCAAAGCATTGTCGAATGCAAATTTACGGAGCTCTCCCGTAAGGAATATCCCTACGATGGCTACCGGTACAAAGACCACGACCACAAATGACAATATCAATTTATTGCGGATTTTCATGTCATTCATAAGCTGAATGAAATTCGATAACATCGGACCGTCGACGCTCCTGTCCTTTAATCTTCGGCAAGCAAAAGTAAACGGTTACATTCCATCATGGATAAGCCTGCCTCAGGCCTATTATATCAGCACAGCCTCCCTTTCAAGGCCAGCTAAAATATGGAAGAAGCCCGACTCCAGCACAAAGCTGGTCCGGGCTCATCTTTACTATGTTTTTACCCGCTTAACAGCAGGGGGAAACCGAGTTTATCCTAGCTCAACGCTGAAGGCCATCGCTTGTTGACCGGCTTCCACTTGAATTTTCCCTTCCTGCAGACTCACTCCCGAGCCCTCCACGGAGGAAACGTTTCCTGTGTCATACAGCTTCACCGAAAATGGCTTGCCGCTGCCTTCCACCGTAAAATTGATCCGGCTGCCTGCACGTACAGCCCGTACAACCAGCTCGCTCTCTCCGTTCATGTTGCGAACGATGGCGGAAGCCTCGCTGCCGTCTTCCAATGCATACAAGCCAAGCTCTACTCCGTCTGCATAGTCATATTCCGGAAGAGCGTCGCTCGCACCCAAAGCGAGGAACGAGTTGCCGCGTACGAACAACGGCAGTCCGAGGAAACCGTACGTTTCCTTGCGCCAGGTTCCGCCATCCACCGTTTCTCCGGTTAACAGATGCGTCCAGCGGCCCTTCGGCAGATAATACTTCACGTCGCCTTTCTCGCTGAATACCGGTGCAACGAGCAGGGAATCGCCCAGCATGTACTGACGATCCAGCATTTCAACGGCCGGATCCTCCGGGAATTCCAAGAACATGGCGCGCATGCTCGGCACGCCTTGCTCCGATGCCTGTACGGCGGTATGGAACAGATACGGCATCAGGCGGCTCTTCAGCTTCGTGAAGAAGCGCGTAACGTCTACGGCCTCTTCGTCGTAAGACCATGGCACCCGGTAAGAGCTGCTACCATGGAGACGGCTGTGGCTCGATAGCAAGCCGAACGCCAGCCAGCGCTTGAACACATGGGCCGGAGCCGTATTTTCGAAGCCGCCGATGTCATGGCTCCAGAAGCCGAAGCCCCCGAGACCGAGGGACAAGCCGCCGCGCAGGCTCTCCGCCATCGATTCATAATCCGCATAACAATCGCCGCCCCAGTGAACAGGAAACTGCTGTCCGCCGACGGTTGCGGAGCGCGCGAATACCGCCGCCTGATTCTTGCCGAATTTTTCGACCAGCACGTCAAAGACCACTTTGTTGTACAGCTGGGTGTAGTAGTTGTGCATTTTATGAGGATCGGAGCCGTCAAAATACACAACGTCCGTCGGAATCCGCTCGCCAAAGTCCGTTTTGAAGCTGTCCACGCCCATATCAGCCAGCTCGCGCAGGTACCCTGCGTACCATTCGCAAGCATCCGGATTCGTGAAGTCCACCAGCGCCATACCCGGCTGCCACAAATTCCACTGCCAAACATCGCCATTGGCTTTCTTCACGAGATAGCCCTTCTCACGGCCTTCCTCGAAGAGGCGCGAACGCTGCGCGATATACGGATTGATCCATACGCAGATTTTCAAGCCTTTTTCTTTCAGTCGCTTCAGCATGCCTTCAGGATCCGGGAATACCTCTTCATCCCATTGGAAATCCGTCCAGTTGAGGCCCTTCATCCAGAAGCAGTCAAAATGGAACACTTGCAGCGGAATGTCGCGCTCCAGCATACCGTCCACGAAGGAGTTTACGGTCGCTTCGTCATATTGCGTCGTAAAGGAGGTCGATAGCCACAATCCGAAGGTCCAAGCCGGCGGCAGCGCCGGTTTGCCTGTCAGGCTTGTATATTTGTCCAGAACGCCTTTCGGGTCGGGCCCGTCAATCACGAAATACTCCAGCGACTCGCCCGGCACGCTGAACTGAACCTTCTTCACTTTCTCTGAAGCTACTTCAAAGGATACGAGGTCCGGCTGGTTGACAAACACGCCGTAGCCTTTGTTGGTCACGTAGAACGGAATATTTTTATAGGCTTGCTCGGAGCTTGTGCCGCCATCCTGGTTCCAAATATCCACAACCTGGCCGTTCTTCACAAACGAAGTGAATCGCTCGCCAAGGCCGTACACCCACTCGCCCACGCCAAGGTCGAGCTCTTCGCGCATGTAGGTCTGTCCGCCGTCCTCCACGATATGCGCCATGGATTTGGCTCTGCTGCCGGTGATGCGTTCTTCTCCTCTATAGAAGTGGACCGACCATTCCGGGCCTTTCTTGATCACGACGCTCAGATTGCCGCTCCGAAGAACAGCCTGTTGATCGTTCTCTTCGATGACCGTATGGTCACCCTCCTGTTTGTACAATTCGAATGCTGGTCCACGATCTCTTACGCCCGCATAGTGGACCAGCTTCACGCCGATGACGCCGGGTGCCGGGGAATGAAATTGCACGGTGATCAGCTGTGCATTGATGGTCGCTCCTCTGCCCGGAATCGGTGCCGTGGAAGCATAAGCCGTCAACGTATCTCCTTTTACCGCAAAATCATATGCCTGAACCGCTCCCGAAACGGAATATCCTTCCCGGATTAGCCAGTTGCCGTCTGTAAATTTCATCGTTACTTCCGCCCTTCTATATTTTTAAAATTGAACTTTCAGATGTAAGCGTTATACTATCATTATACTGATCCATTTTTACCTATTCTAACAATATCCGATTGTTTTATAGCACAATTTTGACATCAGATAACAGTATTCAGGAACACTTCACATCCCAAGGAGGTACAGCATGGATCAATCCATCCGCCAGTCGTTAAAAGAAAGCACCATCCACGGGAATGAGCGTTTCCCATTCGGTGCCTATTGGTATCAATTTGCCCCCGGCGCCCATGTGGTAGACTCCCATTGGCATAAGGAAGCGGAGATTTTTTACGTGCTGGAAGGCGAGGTGCTGTTTCAGATCGATTCGGAATATATCCCCGTCCGTGCGGGCGAAGCGATATTTATCGATGGGGGAGATCTGCACACCGGCCACGCCCAGGGCAATGAAGGGTGCAGCTTCTGCGCCATGGTGTTCGATGTCGGCATGCTCGCCAGCAGCAGCTATGATCTTGTGCAGGAAGGGATGATCGTTCCCTTCCAGGAGCGGAGAGCCGCTTTTCCAAGACGGATGACAGCCGGAACCGATGGGCGCCTGCTTGAACATATAAAAGAAATGATGCTGCTGTCCAAGCACAAACCGGCTGGATATGAGGCTGCCATTAAGGGGCATCTGTTTCTCATGCTGTTTCAGGCCGCTTCCTCCGGCAGGCTTGCCAACCGCAGCCGGAGCGAAGCGGCGGACATGACGAGAACGGAACGCTTGAAGAAGGTCATTCTCTACATCCAGAGTCATTACCATCGACCTATCCGTCTGAGTGAGCTGGCTGACCTGATCCCGATGAGCGAAGGTCAATTTTGCCGCTTCTTCAAGTCCATGACCGGTCAAACGCCCGTCGACTATATGAATTCCTATCGCGTTCGCCAGGCGGCGGAGCTCCTTCGTTCGCCGGACAATAAAATATCCGACATCGCACTCGATGTCGGATTTGGACACATCAGTTATTTTGTTCGGGTATTCCGCAAAATCATGAACTGCACGCCTTCGGAATATCGGAAGAAATTATAATTTCGGCAGGCTTGGTATGACCTGATTGCAGTCCCCCTGAAGCGGCAGGTTCCGGCATACGTATTGGCCGGCGCTGTTTTCGTTCGCCGCGCCGGGCGGAGCTGGCTGATGAACCCGCTGCTTCCAGAGCTGCCACAGCATGAATCCATCATTCGCTCTTCCTTTGTTCTTGATGTAGTTTACCATCGTTTCTACATTATAATAAGCCGTCGCGATGTTATTCTGACCGTTCATCATATCGGCATCGTATACCGTACCCGGCGCGGCATTCAATTGCAGGACGGCCCCGCCGGATCCCTCCGGCGCAATCTGCATGCCCATATTGATGGGTCCGTTGTATATCGCCTTGTAGGATTCATAGCCTTCGCGCGGGTCGTAATAAATACCGCCGTCGTAGGACATCAGATTGATAAAGTCGATCTTGCTGCCATGATCCTTAACTACGCGGTACATGGTACCGCCAAAAGGAGAACCCCACTGGACCTTGCCTTCCTCAAACGGCGTTCCCTTCACGTAATAGGCGCCCGTGGACCAGCCGGCGATGGAAATCTGCAAATTCGCGTTCCTGGCATGGATTTCATTGTAGAGGCTCGTAATAATGCCTGCGATCTCGCCATCCTTGGTACAGCTGAACTGGGCAGCCGTTCCTTTGTTGCAGCTGCTGCCGCTGGATTCCCAGTCAATGTCGACGCCGGCTGCGCCAAGATCCAGGGCCAAATCGACGATATTCTTGGCATTGAATCTGGACCACTGCGATCCTTGGCTGTATGACCAGCCTCCTACCGAGAGGAACGCTTTCGTTCCGCGGGCTCTCAGTGCGGCAATGTTGTTGCGCAGATCCTGCGACTGCTGGGCCGTAAATTTACGCTGCCCATTCGGCGTCGTGGCTCCTTCCACGAATTCCAAGCCCGCTACGGCTTGATCAAACGCATACGACCCTTGCGTATACGTGGTGTCCGGCCTTACGAATGCAAGATTGAGATGCGTGATGTAATTGGGAATGTTCGCAGCCGTCAAATCGTAGATACTGGTGTTCCAAGAGCTGGCGTAAGCGACGTACATCCGATCACCAGTCCCCGGAGGATCTACCGGCGGGTCTACTGGCGGATCCACCGGTGGATCTACCGGCGGTGTCCCTGGATTGCACGCTCCCAGGTCCTCCCATACTCCCCACTGTCCCGTCGTTCCGGGGATTTCACCCTGAGTCCACCATTTCGCTTTCCAGGCCTTACCTCCGTGGGATACGATATTGCCCCCGCCATATACGGCAGAACTGCTCCAAGCAGGCTCAGCGCAGACCTCGGCGGCTTGGACCTGGGACGTAGGAAAGACACTAAACACCAGTACGGCGATAAGTCCGAGAATCCATCCTTTCATCGTTCTGGACAGCCTTGTCATTCATTAAACAACTCCTTCTCCATGAGTATTCGGCTCATTAAAGCGTTTTCAAAGCTAGTGAAAGCTCCGTACCTTATACACCTCCAGACGCATTGGGATGAAATCGAGTGAAACACTTTAAGTGTAACTTGGTAATTTTTTGTACAACAAGGATAAGATTCACTAATTCAGGGGCAAAATCCTATACCTTGTCACAGCAGCGCATCTACGCAAAAAAAAGCCGACACCCTGCGCATGATCGCATAAGTGGCAGCTATTGAAATGGAATGCCTGTTAACCCTTACTCCAATTTAGGGTATGATGATAGAAGCATGTTATTTTTCTATTTATGAGTCTCTTTGTGCAGCCTTGCAAACGGACATTTCGACAGAGACTCCTCGTTATCCCGCAGGAAATATTGCTTCCATTCATAATTGTCCTCCGCCCCGTAGAACTTCAAGTCCGGGTGCGGGGGGACTGGATCATATTCGGTCAACCGCTTGCGTATCAGCACCTTGGTATGTTCCGCTTGCCTAGCCCGGGCATTGAACTGCTTCAGGACCCAACGAGGCGTAAAAGCAAGCATCATGTAGGGGAAATACCTGCTCTGGCGAAGCTCATGTGCCGGCGTTCCGCAATACACGAAATAAGGCTCGCCTGCATAACAAAATTCCCACAGATGATCGTCTGGTTCCTCCGGCAGGTCCGCCGGCCAAGGCTCCGTATCGTATTCGGTGGTCCGGCTCAGCAGCTGCCAGAACAAACGCTCATAATACTCCACACCCTCGAGGTTATCTCGGCCATGCTCCGTATGGATCAATACGACAAGTGAAGTATACGGGCCAAAGCCCCTGGAGCCTAGCCCGAACTCTTGCAGCAGTGCGGCCAATTCCCCCGCCGCCTCCTGCGATTCGCCGCGGTTGATAAAACCGTATCTAAAATGATTCAGCGCATGTCCTTGCACTGCCGGAATACAGGGGAATTTGGCGGAACGATCCGTCATTTTCTCAGTCAGCTTAACGATCGCTTCCCGCTGCCATTCCTCCGGCAATCCATAGGCTGCATCCATATCGTCCAACCTCATTAAACCGCTCATCACCAGTCCTCCTCTTCTACAGCATATAAGAGTGGGTAAAAATAGGTGACTGTCACGGACGAAATGCACATGAATTTTGAAAAGCGTTTCCCAAAAGCTTGAACTTTCTGATATCTTAAGTAGAGAAGAAATTAAAATACCAGGCTTATGCCTTAATTACCATAGAGAGGATTCTTTCACATTATGTCTAAACCCCTGCTAACCGATAAGATTCAAACTGCCAAACCGGCCAAAAAACCGAGGCCTTCCGCTCCGCCCGTGCGCATCTTTGCGCTGGGGGGACTTGGCGAGATCGGAAAGAACATGTACGGCGTCGAATTCAAAAACGAGATCATTATCATTGATGCCGGGCTGAAATTCCCGGATGCCGAAATGAGCGGCGTCGATTACATTATTCCGGATATCCGTTACTTGCTCGATAATAAGCACAAAGTAAAGGGTATGTTCCTGACCCATGGCCATGAAGATCATATCGGGGCTATTCCTTACGTGCTTCGTCAAATTCAGATGCCGATTTATGGCGGAGCCCTGACCATCGGCCTGGTTCGTGCGAAGCTGGAAGAGCATCGCCTGCTGGATCAGAGTGATCTGCGCATATTCCATGAAGACGAGACGATTGCATTCCGTCATCTTTCCGTTCATTTTTTCAGAACCACCCACAGCATTCCGGATGCCTTCGGGGTCGTTGTCGAAACCCCGTACGGACCGATCGTACATACCGGGGACTTTAAATTTGATTTTACGCCGGAGGACAAGCCTGCCAATCTGCACAAAATTCTGCAGATCGGCGGGCGCGGCGTACTGGCCCTGATGGCGGACAGCACCAATAGCGAACGTGACGGGTTCACCCCTTCGGAGCGCACCGTCGGCGATTCCATTCTGCGCCTGTTCCATGAATGTCCCGGGCGGATCCTGTTTGCGACCTTTGCATCCAATGTTCATCGTCTGCAGCAGGTCGTCGAAGCCGCCATTCGAACCGGCCGCAAAATCGCTATCGTCGGCCGCAGCATGGAAAAGGTGTTTGTGATCGGCCAAGAGCTTGGTTATATTCGCGTGCCGGACGGCATGATGATTGATGTCAAAGCCGTTAACCGCTATCGCGACGACCAGGTGCTGATTATTTGCACGGGCAGCCAGGGCGAACCCAATGCGGCGCTGACGCGCATCGCTTCGGGTGCCCATCGTTCGATTCAGATTCATCCCGAGGACACCGTCATTTTCTCGTCATCGCCGATTCCCGGGAACACCCAGAACGTTAACCGCAGCATTGATCTCTTAATGCGTGCCGGGGCCGAAGTTAAATACGGCTCCATTCTCGATATCCATACCTCGGGCCACGGCTGCCGCGAAGATTTGAAGCTCATGATCAGCAGCTTGCGTCCCAAATACTTCGTGCCGATTCACGGAGAATACCGGATGATGCTCAATCATCGTCATCTTGCCGTGCAGGTCGGGGTTCCCGACAGCAACGTCTACTTGATGAACATCGGCAACACGCTGTCCCTTTTCCGCAATTATGCGCGTAAGGGCCGGAACATCCCTTCGGGTGACGTCTATATTAACAATGGTGAACTTCGCACCCATGAGAAGGAGCTGCTTGAGGAACGCGTGCAGCTCGCACACGATGGCGTGGTGATCGTCGCGATTACCATCAACCGGGAAACGCGCAAGCTGCTCTCCGGACCGGAGCTGATTACCCGCGGGTTCGTGTATATGCAGGACTCCAAACCGCTTCTGCGCCGGGCCGAAGCAATGCTGCGCAAACAGCTGAACAAAGCCGGCGAACAGCGGGAATACAACCGTGCTGCCTGGGAGCAGATGACCAACAACACGCTCAACCGCTATTTCAAGCGGGAGCTGGGCAGAAGCCCGTACATTATGCCTTCCATTATGGAGGTATAACGCTTCGATCTCGCTGACGCTTGACGTTGTACACTAAAATAAGGGTGGACCCAAAGTGATTGAACCTTGGGATCCACCCTTTTTTATCATATCAGAAAGCATGAATTTCGAAGCCTGACGCCCTTCCTGTAAATCAAGTCCATGAAGCATGGGCCTGCTTTAGTCTGCAAGCTCCAGGCCTTTCGTTTCCTTGCCAAGCACCAGTACCCCCAGCGCCCCGATCAGGATGGTTACGAAAAACATTACGAAAATGATTTCGATGCGGGTCCCATTCTGCTTCAGCACGCCGACCAGCAGCGGCGCGATCACGCCACCGATCCGACCGAACGATGTGGCAAGCCCGACTCCCGTGGAACGAACCTTTGTCGGATAAAGCTCCGGACTATACGCATACAAGCCTCCCCATGCTCCCAGATTGAAGAAGGACAAGGATATGCCTGCCGCGAGCAGCGAGCCTTCCGTATTGGCGTAGCCAAACCAGATTGCGCTCAGCGCCGTAAGCACCAAATAAGTAACCAGCACGAATTTACGTCCGAACTTCTCGATAAAATACGCTGCCGTAAAATACCCCGGCAATTGAGCAAGCGTCATAATCAGAACGTACTGGAAGCTTCGAACCAAGCTGAATCCTTTATCGACCATAACGGTGGGAAGCCACAGGAACATCCCGTAATATGAAAATACGACCGTAAACCACAGCACCCACAGCATAATGCTCGTACGCCGATGTTCGACCGACCAGACTGAGGCCACACGCTGCCCGAAGGTCAGCTTCCGGACGGTCTTGGCCTTCTGCTCGATATACCTTGGCGAATCCTCGATGGCTCGCCGCAGGTAGAGTGCATAGAACGCGGGCAGAGCCCCGATGACAAAGGCTGTCCGCCAGCCGTAATCCGGAATGACGAAGTAAGCAATAAGCGCGGATAGTATCCAGCCTGCCGCCCAAAAGCTTTCCAGCAGCACCACCGCTCTCCCCCGTTCATGAACGGGCATGCTTTCGGATACCAGCGTCGAAGCTACCGGAAGCTCTCCGCCAAGTCCGAAGCCGGCGATAAAGCGCATCAAGCACAGCATGACAAAACCGGTAGCCAGAGCGGAAAGACCGCTCGCTATCGAGAATATGAGCAGTGTCCACAGCAGAATATTTTTCCGTCCATATTTATCCGCCAGAAATCCGGCCATGGCCGCGCCGAATACCATTCCGATCGATGTGGTGCTTGTCAGAATGCCGACCTGCTGCGAGCTTAGCGACCATTCCGCTGCCAATGCCGCAACAACAAACGAAATCATGCCGACATCCATCGCATCGAACATCCAGCTGGCACCCGCACTGAACAGCAGCTTGCGCCGTTTAGGCTCTTTTAACAATTGCATATTGCCCATATGAACCGCCCCCTCTCCTATATCTTTCTATAATGTAGAGCGAACCATACGTCCGGTCAAGCTAGATTATGCTGAGCGGCAACATGACCGTTATGGTCGTTCCCTCCTGAAGCTTGCTAGTCACATGCACCTGCCCCCTGTGATCCTCGATCATTTTTTTGCTGATCATGAACCCTAAGCCGTTGCCTTTCTCCTTCGTTGTGAAGAACGGTTCCCCGAGACGGGAAAGGATCGATTCCGGGATTCCGCATCCGTTATCCGTGAAATGAATCGCCACAGTCTGGTCGCTGCCTCTCTCCAGCCGTATGGTCAACTTGCCGCCGTCCGGCATCGACTCCACCGCATTTTTTATAAAATTTATGAAGACCTGCTTCAGATGATTCACATCACCGTCTACATTGGCCTCTTGCTCTCCAAAATCGGTTATGATCTCTACGTTATGTATAATCGCCTGCGTATTTAATAGCGTAATCACTTGATCCAGCAGCTGCCGGATATCGGCACGCTCGAATTTCACGCTTTGCGGCTTCGCCAAGAACAGAAGCTCACTTACGATCAGTTCGATCCTTTCAATCTCCGAAGAGATGATATCGAAGTATTCATCCTTCCGTCCGGCGCCGGAGCGAATCAGCTGCACGAATCCTTTGATGGACGTCATCGGATTACGGATTTCATGGGCGATTCCTGCGGCAAGCTGCCCGGCCATGGACAGCTTGTCGGACTGGATCAGCCGCTTCTCTTCCTGATCGGCCGCTCTCTTCATGTCGGTGATATCCGTCAAATGCGCCACATAGCCCAGCGCCCTTCCCTCTCTGCTGCGGGCTGTGCTTAGCCTACACGATACCCACCTGATATCCCCCTGTTTATGTATCAATCTCTTTTCCATTTGCAAGGAAGAGATCCGGCCCGTTTTAAAGTTTTCCATCATTTCCCTGTCCTTATTTACGTCCTCCGGATAAACCCAATCGTTATAGGGATGATGCAGACATTCTTCCTCCTCATATCCGAGCATTCTGCAAGCGGCCGGATTGATTCGGATAATGCTCCCCTCTGAATCGATGAATACCGATCCAATCGGCGCAACTTCTATCGCCTGAACCATAAAATCATAGCTGAGACATTCACTATTCATCATCGTTTGGAGATCCTCCTGTCTTTCATTGTTCAATTCGGTTTTACCTAATTTCTAGATATGGGATTGCTTCTCCTTTAGCCTATATGGAATATAAATAAAACGATCCAAAGGATAATTTGGACATGAAGCGAATATATTGGATATGAGGTTTCTAATATTTGGTGTCTATCCCAGCGCTATTCTAGTGAAATTGAGAGAAAATGGTTTTTTTTGACTTGAACGCTATGGCTTTTTCGTTTATTGTGAAAGAAAGCAAGTCATTTACAATTGCTAGTCGTTAGGATCGTTAACAAAGGAGTTTGCGAGTATGTACACGGAACAAGATATTTGGATTGTGCTTACAGGCACGGGCACCTGGTTCAGCAGAATGATCCAATATTTCACGAAGGCCCCACTTAACCATGCATCCATTGCGTTTGATTCCGAGTTACGCGAAGTGTACAGCTTTGGGCGAAAGAAGGCGAACAATCCGTTTGACGGCGGTTTGGTTCGCGAGAACCTGCGCGACCCTTTCTTCTACACTTCGGAGTGCGCGGTATACCGCTTCCGCGTCAGTAATGAAGACTATCAACGCATGCACAATCTTGTCAAAGAGATGATGCGTGATCAGGACCGCTACAAATATAATCTGCTAGGGCTGCTGGGTATATTGTTTCGGATTCATATTGATCGTGATGATGCTTTCTTCTGCTCCCACTTTGTCGCGACGGTGCTGGAGCAAGCAGGCCTGCGGCCTGTGAACAAGCCTTGTCATCTTGTAACGCCGGAAGATTTCTCCCACTCCCCCCAGTTGAATGAAGTCTATCGCGGGCCTCTCCATGGTTATCTTGCTCAAGACATGCCAGCCCCGTTGTCCCCGTCGCCGACATTTGTTCCTGTGACCACGAAAGGCCGAGGCAAGTTCTTCAGAATCGGAAAAACGGGTTAATACCGAAAATTTGTAGCTATGATATAAATATGTTTCCCTGATACCTTGGAAAAAAGCAGCCGGGCTCGCACCCGGCTGCTTTTTTTAAATAAGTTTTTTGGGGTCCCCGCAAAGTATTTGGAATAAGCATCGAAGCATAGGCTCCACTTTGTGGGGTTATTTTATATGTTCCTCGCGGGGATTAACCCCCGGCGTCATTCTCTAGCGTTAGGCCGATGGAGTCTGATCCGACGCCTGCTCCAGAACCGCCTGCTCCACCACGACGGGACCGGATTCAGCCAGTTTTTGCTGCTCCATTTTCTTACGCTTGCGTTTGCGGTTAAAGTACACGCCGATCAACAGAAGCGGAACGGCGATGAGCGCAATATATAACGATACATCCTTAACCATGCCCTCCGCGGCGTTACCGTACAGATAGAACAGGGTACCCACCACATAAAACTTGGTAGCCCGGCCCAGCGCGGCATATGCCAACAGTCTCCATAGGGGGAATTTCAAACATCCCGATAGAATCGTAAACACTTTAAAGGGAACCGGCGTAAAGGAGCCGATCAGTATGGCGGCTTCGCCGTTTTTTTGAAACATGTTCGTTGCAGCGTCAATCCACTCTTTTTTCAGTATCTTGTATAATACCGACTTCCCAAGCAGCTTTCCGATCAAATAGCCCAGCGGCGTCCCCAGCAAGCATCCGATAAAACCATACGTTGCAAGCCACAGCGCATTCTGCGGATGCATGATGCTAAGCGAAACCTGCAGAAAAAAGGCGGGAACCGGAAAAATGACAGCATCCGCAAACGAATGAATAAACAATCCCCATGGACCAAACTTCATTAAAAAATCCAAAATGTCCTGAAACATGTCTCAACCCCTAAACATTTTCTTCCTGTTTCTATCAGACCCTTTATAAAGTATAGCACATAATTATACTGGAAAGGACCTAAGCCGCTCTATCCCTGCCGAAAAAACGCGCAGAACGAAGCATGCCTTTGCACCTATATACTATATGCAGCAGGTTCGACTAACAACAAAAAAACCTTTCTTCTAGGAAGAAAGGTTTTCGGTCGCTCCTCGCAAGCGGAATTCCATGCATGAATAAGCTTGCAAAGAAATGCATCTTGTTTAATTTGCAGATAAACTGCGGTGTGCGGAATGCCTTGTCGGACCTACGAATTCATTCAGCGGGAAGCCGTTCGAAATCGCCTGGGTAATGAAGGCTTTCGCTTGCTGTACCGACTCGCGAACGCTCAAGCCCTTGGCAAGATTGGCCGTGATGGAAGCGGATGATGTGCAGCCCGCACCGTGGGTGTACTTGGTAACGATGGCGTCGGCCTCGAACCATTCGAAGCTGTTTCCGTCATAGAGCAGATCCATGGCTTTGCCTTCGCGGATCTTGCCTCTGTCTTTAATCAGCACGTTCTTTGCGCCGCGCTCGTGAATGATGGCGGCAGCCTCCTGCATTTGATCCAGGGACGTGATCGGACCGGATTTGGCCAACTGGGACGCCTCGAACAGATTTGGCGTTACCAAATCGGCGCGCGGGAGAAGGAATTCCAGCATCGCTTCCGTATTTTCGGGCTGCAGCACTTCATCCGTGCCTTTGCAGACCATCACCGGATCGATGACGATCCGTTTCAGATCATAGCGGTCGATATACTGGGAAACGAGTTCGATGATCTCTACGGATCCGAGCATGCCGGTCTTCATGGCATCGATGCCGATGCCCTCAAGCACGGTTTTCAACTGCGTTTCAACGATATCCAATGCTACCGGGAAAACCTGGTGATCCCATGTTTTTGGTTCCATGCAGACAATCGTGGTCAGTGCGGTCATTCCGTATACGTCAAATTCCTGAAAGGTCTTCAGATCGGCCTGGATGCCAGCGCCGCCGCTTGTATCCGAGCCGGCTACGGTTAATGCTTTTCGTATCGTCATGTTCCATGTTCCCTTCGCTTGTAAAATGATTACTCTATTATAAGAAAAACTGGGATTGGCGTCTATTCGCAGATGTCGAATTCTTCATTAGCGGTTGTTTTTCTTGCGAGATCAAGTCGATTGAGCTTCGGCGCTTTTTCTTCCTGATCTCTAAAGAAAAACTGGGATTGGCGTCTATTCGCAGATGTTGAATTCTTCATTAGCGGTTGTTTTTCTTGCGAGATCAAGTCGATTGAGCTTCGGTGCTTTTTCTTCCTGATCTCTAAAGAAAAACTGGGATTGGCGTCTATTCGCAGATGTTGAATTCTTCATTAGCGGTTGTTTTTCTTGCGAGATCAAGTCGATTGAGCTTCGGTGCTTTTTCTTCCTGATCTCTAAAGAAAAACTGGGATTGGAGTCTATTCGCAGATGTCGAATCCACTGATGTTGAATTTTGCATTGTCAGCGCATCACTCCGCCTGCGGATTATTCTTCCGATCGCTGTTGCCCCCAAACTTCCTTTGAACCACGATATCTATCGTTGGAATCAAAGGCGACCACTCCGTTTCTACAGAACAATTCCGCCTGCTCCGTTGGAGTCTTTTTGGTAAACCCTTAAAGAGACCAATTCAATTTGGCGTTGGTTCGCAGATGTCGAATTTTGCATGGTCACGCATCACTCCGCCTGCGGATTGTTCTTCCGATCGCTGTTGCCCCCAAACTTCCTTTGAACCACGATATCTATCGTTGGAATCAAAGGCGACCACTCCGTTTCTACAGAACAATTCCGCCTGCTCCGTTGGAGTCTTTTTTGTAAACCCTTAAAGAGACCAATTCAATTTAGCGTGATTCGCTGATGTTGAATTTTGCTTGATCACGCACCACTCCGCCTGCGGATTGTTCTTCCGATCGCTGTTGCCCCCAAATTTCCTTTGAACCACGATATCTATCGTTGGAATCCGGGGGCAAAGGCGACCACTCCGTTTCTACAAAACAATTCCGCCCGCTCCGTTGGAGTCTTTTTTGTAAACCCTTAAAGAGACCAATTCAATTTAGCGTGATTCGCTAATGTTGAATTTTGCTTGATCACGCACCACTCCGCCTGCGGATTATTCTTCCGATCGCTGTTGCCCCCAAATTTCCTTTGAACCACGATATCTATCGTTGGAATCCGGGAGCAAAGGCACCACTTCCGTTTCTACAGAACAATTCCGCCTGCTTTGCTCGGAGTCCTTTGTGTAGGCTCACACTATGGAGTCGCCACTTATTGCTCCGTCAGGATCACCGGGCCATCCTTCGTGATGGCGAGCGTATGCTCATACTGCGCGGACCATTTCCCGTCCACGGTTCTGGCGGTCCATCCGTCCGAATCGATCTTGCATTGATATGTTCCCAGGTTCAGCATCGGTTCGATGGTGATGACCATGCCCTCTTTAAGGCGAATCCCGCGGTGGGGTGGCCCGTAATGCGGTACCTGCGGCTCCTCATGCATATTTTCGCCGATGGCGTGCCCCACGAAGTGACGGACAACCGATAAATTCTGCGCTTCCGCATAGGATTGAATCGCATGGGAAATATCGCCGATCCGGTTGCCGATCACCGCTTGCTCAATTCCGAGGTACAGAGCTTTCTTCGTCACGTCCAGCAGATGCTGCGCTTCCTCGGAGACGTTTCCGACCGGATAGGACCAAGCCGAGTCGGCGAGCCAACCATCATACTTCACCACCATATCAATGGTAACGATATCCCCGTCCTTCAGCGGCTCATGGCTCGGAAAACCATGGCAGATCACGTCATTGACCGATGCGCAGGTCGCAAAAGGATAACCATGATACCCCTTCTGCTCCGGCGTCGCGCCGCGCTCCGCCAGGAACCGTTCGACAAACTGATCAATCTCCAGCGTCGTTACGCCCGGCTTGATCATGTTGGCGATCTGTCGGTGGCATTCGGCGAGAATATCGCCGGCTTTATTCATCTTGGCGATTTGTTCTTGTGTTTTGAGGATTATCAATCCTGCTCACTCCTTTTCATGGCTGTTATCTCCTACTCAAATCAAAAAGCCTTAGCTGACCGAAGGAGCTTAGGACAGGCATCTGCGTCCTCCTCACTCCCCGGCCAATAAGGCTGATTCACAATCACAAGGTGTATCTGTTTTCTTGTCTTGTATCCAAAAAAAGAAAAGCTGATAGCGCCCTACATGATCTTATTCTACTCTTAAGCCAAGGTAACCTCAATGATTTCCGTTAGGAATTTCTGCCTTTTGGTCAAATGCGGACAGGTACGGATGCCGCAGCATAACCGTTTTGCATTCTCGGAGGCATCTTCAACTCGGCGGTAACCCAGAAAGTCATATGACTCTCAATGACCAGGAACAGAATCAGGGCGGGCAGCATTTTATCCAATTTTAAGCTTCATTTATGCAATGACAATCGTTTCTCCTCATATCTATATATTTAAAGGTTGCGCAGAAACGATAATTTTACACGCGAGATCACGATTCCTTTCTTTTTCTATGTTCATTATATCAAAAGGGCCCGTTGCTTTAGCTTTCCACTTGTTTCCGTTCCTTCTGGGTCATATCGCTCTTCTCCTTGGACAAAAACCAGCCGAGGACCGCGATCAGGATCAATACGCCCCAGAATATGAGCTTCCAGCCGGCACTCTTGGGAAACGTCTTCTCTAATACAGCGATATCCGGGTGCGCGAGCGTATAGACGGCCAGCTTGATTCCTACCCATCCCACGATCAGGAATGCAGCCGTTTCCAAGCCGGGCCTTCTTACGAGCAGCCTGCCGAAATACGATGCCGCGAACCGCATGATCACCAAGCCGATAATTCCGCCTGCCAGGATAACCAGGAATTGTCCGCCGTCCATGCCCCCGATATTCGGAAGGCCGGTTTCGGGCAGCGTCAAGGCAAGGGCTACGGCGGCCAAAATCGCATCAACCGCAAACGCAATATCCGCAAGCTCTACCTTTAACACGGTAACCCAGAATTTTTCTTGCTTCATTTCCGCTTCCTTCAGATGTTTCTTCTTCTTTACAAAGAACTGCTTCACCATATGATTGATACTGATATACAGCAGGTAGAAGGCTCCAATCGCCTGTACGTACCAGACATCCGCCAGAAAAGAGATAATGAAGAGGGATGCGAAACGGAACACAAACGCACCGGCCAATCCGTAAAATAACGCCTTCTTCCTTTTGTCCTCCGGCAAATGCTTAACCATGATGGACATCACCAGGGCATTATCGGCTGCGAGGATCCCCTCGAGTCCAATCAACACCAGCAGCACCCACCCATATTCGAGCAACAGTCCCATTTCCAAACGCAATCTCTCCTTCATAAATAGGATGATCCGATTTACGTTTTAAAGGCGTAAAAAACAAAAAACCTTTATCCCGAAAATCGGCGATAAAGGTATCTACCCAGAAATAGGCTGTAGGAATAAGCACCTTTACCGAATCGGCAAAGGTCTCGCAAACAACTTTCGTTGCCAACAAAGCCGGAGACACGTTCGTGTCACGAATTGACGACTTTGCTGCGACTGCTACTCCCCTTTACTTGAATACATGAATTATAGCATGGCCGTTTACCACCGCCAATAGACTTTCAAAAATTTTACATTCACTTTACATTTCTTTTTCTCTTCCTCCAAAAATAGAGCCATAGTCCAGCTGCCATCAGCACTGCGACAGCTCCCCACAGGAAAGGCCTCTGCATAAATGTCTGATCTGCAGCCTCACCTTCGCTTGGAAGCATTCCCTCAGCAAGCGTATCAGACCCCGTTTCGCCAGGTGGAGGCGCAGCTTTCGGAGGATATCCGGCCCCTAGCTCGGATAGCTCCTTGCCGGCGGTGGTGAGCGGCTTCGTTCCGTCACAAAGCCCTGTTGTCAGCCGTCCCGACTCCGCGGACGCGAACACCAGATATTCGCTGCCTACGGCAAACTGGTCATAACCGCAGCTGGCCGATGACATGGCCGTGGTAAGCTCCGTTACGGGGTTCAGCTCGCCTTTCCATATTTCCGTTACCTCTAACGTAACATGAACCGGATCTGCCGAGGACATGACCAGCTTCCGCGTCGGGCCCGCGATCTGAGTCACCTTGCCTGCGAATATCGCTGCGCTCCGTTCCAAGCTTTCCGCAACCTCAGGCGGTCCGGCACATGAGCAAGCAAAGACGTCGGATGGTTTTATCGTATACAGGCTGACGAGCAAGAGCAAACAGCTAAGCATGATTATAACCTTGGATTTTCTCATCATAGGTCACCTCAATCCTTAGACGGCCTTTCCCCCTAAAATGTTCCAGCCCTATCCGTAAATGCGCCGATCCACTCCAAAAATACGCGATACGGCTCTTTCTGCTTCCGATCTAAAGAAGTACCTAATCAATACAAAAAGCTGCTATCGTCATAAACTATTTACTGGCAATGATCAGATAGTGGCGATCCGTGGGATACCGGATTCCGTCAACCTGAAGCCCTGCTTGCTCCAACAAAGCTTTCAACACCTGCGGGTCAACCCGGTTCGGCTTCGGAACCCGCTTCTCGGACGGGTCCTCCTGCCATTCCAGACACAAGCAGCGCCCGCCTGGCCGCATCACTCTAGCGATTTGGGAGATAGACTCCTCCAGCCGATCGGTGATGTGAAGAATCAAGGAGGCGATGACTCGATCCACGGTTTCATCCTGGAAGGGAAGCTGTTCCAACACGCCTTCCATCACCTTCACATTCGTGATTCCTTGTTCCTGTGCACGCCCGCGCATCATGTCGAGCATGGCTGGCTCGGTATCCAGCGCGTAAACGGTGCCTGTCGTTAATGAGGCTGCCGGTATGGAAAAATAGCCGGTGCCCGCCCCGATATCCAGCACGTCCACCTCGCCATTCACCTGAAGCATCTTAAGCAGTGAAGAAGCCGGCAGCTCTTTTTTCCTTTCCGGACTTTCCAATCGCTCGATGAGTGACGGATCAAAACTCTCTTTCATGTTATCGCTCTCCTCCTCGATGAATCGCATTTCATGGCATGTTCCAATATGTATTTGTATCAGACTGTGATAAGGAATTCTCCCTGTGGGTCTACCATACCGTTGATCGGGAACGATGTAAACCGGTTCGTTGGTCTTTAACGATTACGGCCGATCCCCTTCCGCTTGGCATGTCTTAGGGAGCCTCTTGATTCTACGCGAACTGTACGAAAGAACCATGCAAGAGATTGGAATAGGATCTGCGGCCATAATAAGGAGTTGAACCAGGAAAAGGGCATTTCCCTGATCATGATGACCATGGAAATGCCCCGATTCGTTACTCGCCCTTATCCTCAATCCATACCTGCCCTGCCAGAAAATCGGCAAGATGAACAGCCTCGATGCCGCGTTGTTTCCCGGCACGCTCGATGCCCCACTTCATCTGCAGCAGGCAGCCCGGATTCGAGGTCACGATGACCTCGGCCCCTGTTGCCTCCACATGCTCCATCTTATGATCGAGCAGCGTCGTCGACATTTCTGTCTGGGTCAGATTGTAAATGCCTGCGGACCCGCAGCAAACCTCTGCTCCCTGTAGCTCGCACATGTCTACGCCCGGAAGCTGCTGCATCAGCTGGCGAGGCTCTCCTTGCACCCGCATGACGTTGCGCAGATGGCAAGAATCCTGGTAGGTGACCTTGACGGTCTTATTCGCGCTTTCCGCTTGAATTGGCGTAAGCGGCCGTCCCGGGCTGCTCAGCAGCTCCGAGATGTCCTTTACCTGTTCTGCGAAACGAACGGCCGCTACCTGAAGCCGCTCATCCTGTTCGGCATGCATCAGATGATCGTATTCCTTCAGCAGGGCGCCGCAGCCCCCCGCATTGCTTGCAATGTAATCCACGTTCGCTTCCCCAAAAGCCCATATATTCTGGCCGGCCAGCTGTTTGGCATCGTCCATTTCACCGGCATGGGCATGCAGCGCACCGCAGCATACCTGCTCCTCCGGAATGACAATCTCGAACCCGGCCTGGCGCAGCAGCCGAACGGTGTTCACGTTCGTAGAAGCAAACATGACATCCATAATGCAGCCCCGGAACATGCCGACCCGGCCGACCTTTGCGCCTGACGCGGGGATCACCATAAGCTTGGAACCGCTCCCTGTCCTCTCGCGGCGGTAGGGCAAGCCGGCCTTGCTCCACAGCTCTTCCAGACCATCGCCCGTTACGTCAGGCAGCGCCTTTTCCAGCTGCTGAAGATGGTCGGGAAACAGCTTCATGGCCCCGGAGCTGCGCGCAAATTTCTGCAGCCCGGATTTCTGATAGAACGAAAGCGTCTTGCCGATCAGCTTCAGTCTTCCGCGATGCGGGAAAATCCCTTGCAGGAACGTCTTGCGGACGACTCGTACCGGCAGCGAATAAGGCTTCTCCGCCGCAATGGCCGCCCGGGTCTGCTCGATCAATTGGCCGTATTTCACGTCGGACGGACATGCCGGCTCGCATGCCCTGCACCCCAGACAGAGATCCATTTGGCTCCGAAAGCTCTCATCCGGTTCCATCAAACCATCGACAACCGCCTTCATGAGGGCGATCCGCCCGCGTGGGGAGGCAGCCTCGAGCCCGGTTTCGATGAATGTCGGACATGCGGTCTGACAGAACCCGCAGCGCATACAGTTCGTCAATTGATCCTCGTCCAGCGTTAGCTTCAGCGATTGTGCAAGCTTCTCATGGGTTGAATTCATGCGCGATCGCCTCCTCTCACGATGTTTCGATCTTCCGATCCTGATCCTGATCCGAAGCTGAGTCCCGCCCTGCTTGCTCCGTCCGCTCCTGGAATACGATGCGCTTTCGGGTTTCCGCAAACAGCTTGCCCGGATTCATGATCTGGTGCGGGTCGATTGCATCCTTGATGGATTTCATCATCCGGATGCCGGCTTCGCCCACCTTCCATTCCAGGTAAGGCGCCTTCACGATACCGACGCCATGCTCGCCGGTAATCGTGCCGCCCATGGCAATCGCCGCCTCAAAGATTTCGGCGAATGCCTCTTCCACGCGATGAATTTCTTCCGGGTCGCGGGCATCCGTCATCGCGGTTGGATGCAAATTGCCGTCCCCGGCATGGCCAAACGTGCAGATCTGCACATCGTATTTCTGGGCAATGCGCTGAACTTCAAGCACCATGTCCGCAATCTTCGAACGCGGAACCGTTGCGTCCTCCAAGATCGTGGTCGGCCGCAGACGGGACAGCGCAGCGAGCGCGCTCCGTCTCGCCTCCATCACCTTCGCCCCTTCTTCCGGGGTCTTGGCGATATTCAGCTGCACCGCGCCGGAAGCAAGACATATCTCCTCCAGCTTCTTCAGATCCCGCTCCACATCCTCCACGCTGCCGTCCTGCTCGATCGCCAGCATCGCTTTGGCGTGAACCGGGAGCCCGATTTTGGCAAAATCCTCAACCACCTGAAGCGTCGGCTGATCCATGAACTCCAAGGTGCACGGGAATATATGATTGGCTATAATGTTGGATACCGTTCGAGCCGCCGCTTGAAGGTCATCATATACGGCGACCATGGCCTTTCTGTATGAAGGCTTCGGAATTAATTTCACCGTGGCTTCCGTCAGTATGGCTAACGTTCCGCCCGATCCCACCAATAATCGGGTCAAATCATACCCGGCGGCATCCTTCACCAGCTTGCCGCCCGTGCGCAGGATACTGCCGTCCGGCAATACGGCCTCCAGGCCGAGTACGTAATCCTTGGTCGTTCCATACTTCAATCCGCGCAGCCCGCCGGCTCCCAAGGCAATATTGCCGCCCATCGTGCAGATGATCATGCTGCTCGGATCCGGAGGATAGAACAGCCCCGTCCGCTCGACCGCCAGATGAAACTGCTTTGTATTCAGACCCGTCTGGAAGGTCGCGGTTAGATTATCCGCATCGATCTCCAGCAGCTTGTTCATACGGGTCATAACCACGATCAGACCGCCCTGAAGCGGAATGGTGCCGCCGCACAGATTGCTGCCCGCTCCCCGCGTAATAACGGGTATCCGGTGCTTCGAGCAAATTTTGACGATGTCGGAGACCTCCTGCGTGCTTCCAGGAAAGATAACCCCGTCCGGCATCGCCTGATACAGAGGTGTAGCATCATAACTGTATGAGACGAGACTTTCCGGATCATCCTTGAACCACTTCCCGCCAACCACGGCGGCCAGCTGCTCGCGAATGACAGATTCCAGCATGTTGTTTCTCCCCCTCCCTTATGCGGGTTTGACTACTAAAGATAATCACTATGCTTACCATCCAATCGCTGCCTAGCATTATCTATGTGCCATCGCTTGGCACTTCCGTTCGCTGGCTTTAATGAATGGTCTATGGCAGCGCCAGCTTTCCCATAACGGTCGGCCTGCGCGCACCGGTTGCCGCTGGCAAATTGTTAGGAACGCCGAGCATGAAGTCATTGCCCAGCAGCGCAAAAATCACGGCTTCCTTGGCATCGTCATCGAAGCCCAGCGCCTTGGAGGTCATGACCTTCTGTTCCGGCAACAGCTCCCCTAACATCGAGAGCAGCGTCTTGTTATGGGCCCCTCCACCGGTTACGATCACCTCATCCATTCTGTGGTGAGGAAACACATAGTTCACATAGCTATCGGCAATGGAATGTGCGGTAAACGCCGTCGCCGTGGCCATCGTATCCTCATCCGAGAGGCTCCTGAGCCTGGCTTGCTCCAGAAACGAAACCGCGTAATTGTGGCCGAACAGTTCCCTACCCGTTGATTTCGGCGGCTCTGCTTGAAAATAGGGATGCGCCATCATCTCCCTTAATAAGACCTGATCCGGGTACCCCCGGGCAGCCCATGTGCCGCCTTCATCATAGGATAATCGCCCTTCGGTCAGCATATGGGCCACCGCATCCATGATCATATTGCCGGGTCCGGTATCAAAGGCAAGCACATCCGAAGGATCCGCCCCTGCGGGCAGCGCCGTGCAATTGCCGATCCCGCCGATGTTCTGCAGCAGCCTCCCCCGCTCCGGATGCCGAAACAGGATCAAGTCTCCGTAAGGCGCAAACGGTGCCCCTTGACCCCCAACCGCCATATCCGCGGGCCGGAAGTCTCCTACCGTAAGTTTGCCGGTGTGCTTGGCGATAACGGAAATATCGCCGATCTGCAAAGTCGAAGAGACGGAATACGGATCTCCTTGCTCCGGTACGGGCTGATGCCAAATCGTTTGTCCATGGGAGCTTACCAAATCCACTTCATCTATGCGCATGCCGGCATCGGCAACCGCTTCCAGGACTGCTGCTCCAAACTGATACCCCAAGTATGCATTCATGCTGCAGACAGCAGCGCTGTTCGAATTCTCCTCACTGCACAAATCGCGCAGCCGCTGCCGGAGCTCCGGTTCGTAAGGCTTGCTATAATAATGCAGCAGCTCAACCGATGCCTCGAAGCCGCTTCCCTGTATGCGGACGATGGCCGCATCGATGCCGTCCAGCGAAGTACCGGACATCAGGCCGACCACAATGACCGGCCTGCCCTCTTTCCATGGCGAGAACATCATATTTTACGCCTCCCCGTACAGCAGATACGGAGCCCGCATCGTTCTCCACTGCTCCGCATCCTTGCCCCACTCCGCAACCAGACGCTGGAGTCCCGCTTCTTCGTGGATGTGCCGGCGGACGTCCTCGCTTCCCGTCAGCAAATCAATGAAGTACCGGCTTCGTCCTTCCGGCGGGCTAAGCCACTGGAACTGATCCGGGTACAACCGGCTGACAAGATGCAGCAGCACAAGCCCTGTGCGCACAGCCTCTACTTCTGCCGGACGGGTCACAAACAGCATGACCCCGCTGCAGCCTTCGCCCTGATGCTTCGAGAAGGTCGGGGTCATGTACATGGAATGGGCATGGACGCCGGGCAGTCCGTATGCGTTGAACGCCTGGGCCAGCTCCTCCCCATTGACCCATGGAGCGCCGATCCATTCAAACGGCCGGGTCGTCCCGCGGCCCTCCGAAAGATTGGTCCCTTCGAAGAAACAGGTCCCGCTGTACAGCCGCACCGTATCCATCGTAGGAATGTTCGGCGACGGCAGCACCCACGGCAAGCCCGTGTCGTTATATTCCATGCCGCGCGTCCAGCCTTCAAGTCCGATGACATCTAGATCGCAGCCGGTTCCCCGCATGTCATTGGCCATCCGCGCGAATTCGCCGATGGTCATTCCGGTGCGGATCGGAATGTGCCATCCGCCCACCATGGATTCATACCCCGGCTTAAGGAAACCTCCTTCGCAGCGCTCGCCGCCCAGCGGATTCGGCCGATCCAGGACAAGGAGGCTCTTGCCATGTTCGGCGCATGCCTCCATAACATACAGCAGCGTCGTCATATACGTATAAAAGCGCACGCCAAGATCTTGAATGTCGAAGATGACGGTGTCTACGTTCTTCAGCATGTCAGCATCCGGCTTGCGCCGCGAACCGTACAGACTGTACACCGGCACGCCGAATACCGGATCCACTTCGTCATCCACGTGCTTGCCTGCCTGCAGCTGGCCGCGCAGCCCGTGCTCACAGGCGAACAAAGCCGTCAGTTCCGACTCGGACAAGCTTGCAATTACCTCGATAGATGAACGAAAATCCGACGTGAGCCCCGTCGGATTCGTAATGACGCCAAGGCGACGACCCGTGATTTTCTCGTGCTTGATGCCTGGCAGCACATCAATGCCGCTTCGCACATTGACTTTTATCATATGCTCACACCTCTCGCTTCGGAGGTTACCACACCGTCTTCCACCGGCTTGGCCTCTTCCGGATTCAGTACATTATACGTAACCTTATGCTGGTATATGGCCCACATGCCATTAAATAAGAATCCAAAGCCAACAACCGTGACGAGCAGCGGAATGGCGACGCAGAAGGCTTGGAAGCATGCGCCCAGCGTATAGGCCGGAAACTTCAGGAACAGCTTGACGCTATGCGCCATGGCTTTAAAGATGCCCATCCCTTCCTGAATGACAAGCTGAAAGGTGTAGAATTGGGAGATGAGCGCCATGATGACAAAATAGGTTTGGAACACGCCGATCGCAAGGTAGCCGATTCCTTCTTTTCCCCCGTAATACCACCAGGTGGACCATAGGATCAATATCATCACGACGAAGAAAAAGCCCATTATAACGGAGGGTCCGAGCCCTTTCAGCGCACCTTGAAACACGTCCTTCAGCCTGGACTTGCCCCGCTCCGTCTTGCGGTGATAGGCATAACAAACACCATAAAAGAGCGGCATATACAGAACCGGCAGCAGCACCAGCGCTGCCCACAGCGGAACGAACATGACCACCGTCACGAGCACCAGCGAGGTAATCATGCTGTACAAGGCCACCGCCGTAATCTCACGGTAAATCTCAACCCCGGTCTTCTTTAACACATCATTCAGCTTGCGCATAGCTTTCCTCTCCTCTTCGTCGTTGTTTACCAATCGATACGCTGCTCCGTCTCAGGATCGAAGAAATGCACTTTATCGAAATTGAAAATGAAGGTTTTGTCCATGCCCGGATAACCCGTCGTTTCCGGATGAACCTTCGCGGTCACGGTCCGGTTGCCTACGCGGAAGTACACCAGATTCTCCGAGCCGAGATGTTCAACGACCTGGACCTTCGTGGAATACTTGTAATTCAGATTGGTTGTGCCCGGCATATCCTCGCCGGTGATATGCTCGGGACGAATCCCCAGAATCAGATGCCTGTTGTCGTATTTGCTTAGGGCACCGGCCATCGAATCCGGAATGGTGAATGTCCCGCCTTCCATCCGGAGAACATTTCCTTCCTTCTGCACGTCGATGAAGTTCATCGGCGGGGATCCGATAAAGCCGGCCACGAACATATTCTGCGGATTCGCATACAGCTCGGTCGGTGAGGCGATCTGCTGGATAATGCCGTTATTCATTACAACGATCCGCTCACCGAGCGTCATCGCTTCAACCTGATCATGCGTAACGTATACGATGGTAGCTTCCAGACGCTTGTGCAGCTCGGACAGCTCTACCCGCATTTGCACGCGAAGCTTCGCATCCAGGTTCGACAGCGGCTCGTCAAACAGGAACACCTGCGGGTCGCGCACGATCGCCCGCCCTACCGCAACGCGCTGACGCTGTCCGCCGGACAGCTCGCGCGGCTTCCGGTCGATCATCGACTCCAGGCCGAGAATGGAGGCTGCCTGCGATACCTTTTGCTCAATGTAGGCCTTGGGCTTCTTCAGGTTCTTCAAACCGAAGGAGAGGTTCTCGCGGATCGTCATATGCGGATACAGCGCATAATCCTGGAACACCATCGCGATGTCGCGGTCTTTCGGATGCAGATTGTTGACCACCCGGTCGCCGATGATGATGTCGCCGGACGTTTGACGTTCAAGTCCCGCAATCATGCGCAGCGAGGTGGTTTTGCCGCAGCCGGACGGACCGACGAATACCACGAACTCTTTATCATTGATCACAAAGTCCGACCCCGCTACAGCGGTAAACGTCCCTTTGTTGTCGTCTACAAATTCTTTTCGTATATTTCGGAATTCTACGCGTGCCATAACTTTGCCTCCTTCTAGCCTTTAACGGCTCCAATGGTGATGCCTTGCAGGAAATAGCGCTGAAGCGAGAAGAACAGGATCATCATCGGCAGTGCCGCGACGGTTGCTCCAGCCATAAGTGCGCCGAAATCGGTCGTGTCCGCATAGACGAAGGAAGCAAGACCGACCTGAATCGTTCTCATTTCCGTCGAGTTGGTCACGAGGAAGGGCCAGAAGAAATCATTCCATGATGCAACGAACGTGAATATCGCAAGCACGGCAAGACCCGGCTTTGCCATCGGAAGAATGACCTTCCAGAAGATGCCGAATTCGCCGCAAGCATCGATGCGCGCCGCATGTATCAAAGAGGTAGGCAGCGATGACATGTACTGCTTCATCAAGAAAATGTTGCCCACGCTTACGATTCCGGGAAGAAGAATCGCCGTGTATGTATTCCCGAGATCAAATACGTCGATCATCAAAATGTATAGCGGAATCAGCGTCACCTGCGCCGGGATCATCATCGTGCTGAGCAAAATCCAGAATACCGCTTTGTTCCCCGGAAACTTCAGCTTCGCAAAAGCATACCCTGCGAGCGAAGCCAGGAATACGTTGGTCACCGTCAGGATGGATGAGATCAATAAGGAGTTAAAGAGCCACCTCATGACGTCGGTTTTGCCAAAAAAACGCTCGTACGGGGCTACGGAGAATACCTCCGGTATCATTTTCGGGATAAACGATGCCGCTGACTTGGTGTCCTGCACAGAGCCGATCAGCATCCAGTACATCGGAATGATCGTCAGAACGCTCCATACCACCAGAATGACCGAGGCCACAATCAGCATGATCACTTTTGATCTTGATTTCATAGGTGCACCCCCTTAGCTTCAAAAATAGGCCTTAGTACTCCACGTCGGACGAGAAGTATTTGAATTGAATGATGGAAATGACAATAATCAAGGCAGCCAGGACAAAAGATTGCGCCGCCGCAAGTCCGAATTCGTAGAAATTGAACGCCGTGCTGTAAATCAGATAGGCGATGGTTGTCGTCGCGAAGTTCGGTCCGCCCTGCGTCATCAGGTACACCGAGATGAACACCTGGAAGGACGTAATGACACCCGTCACCAGCAGATATAGTGTGGTCGGTTTCATTAGCGGCCACGTAATTCGCCAGAATTTGGACCAGCCGCTGGCATGGTCGATGTCCGCGGCTTCATAGAGCGATTTCGGAATCCCGCCCATGGCGGCCAAATAGAGAATAATGCCCGCGCCATGCGAACCGAGCCAGTTCATCAGAATGAGCGAAAAGAGCGCCGTGTTCGATTTGCCGAGCCATATGACCGGGTCGAACCCGAACAATCCGATGAAACGGTTCAGCAGCCCGGCTTGGGTCGGATCGTAGATCGCGAGCCATACCACCGAAATGGTGACGCCGGAGGCAACGGCCGGCAAATACATCGTAGCCTTGAAGAACGTCTGCCATTTATTTTTCATCTGAAAAATAAAAAAGGATAATGCATACGTGATGACAATGTTGACCGGAACGGTACCGATCGTGAAGATGACCGTATTCCTCATGGATTTCCAGAACACTTCATCCTGTACCATCCGTGTATAGTTCTCTGCTCCAATCCATTCGGAGCCCATCACGCTGTATTCCTGAAAGCTCATCAGAAAAGCGGACGCGACAGGGTAGAGCGTGAATATCAAGAACAACAGTACGGGAGCCAGAATGAATAAATACGCCCATCCATATTCTCGTATGTACCCCTTCATGGGGGGACGTGATGGCCGGGCTTGCGCCGGGGCAGTCTGCATTTGATTTCCTCCTTTGCGCACAGGTGAAGTATTTTCATGAAGCCTTATTGAGCCTGGAGCGATTGGTTTAAAAAGGGAGTGCCCCGATCGTTCCTGCTAAGGACAACGGGACACCCCCTTATAACTTCAATTACTGTCCTAAAATTTGTTTGCCTTTGTCCTTGAAGTCTTGTGCGATCTGCTCCGGCGTCTTCTCGCCCGAGAACAGCGCTTGAATGTTCGGCTTCACCACTTGCTCCTTGAATTTCTTCTGGTTGCCCGAAGCATCCGCATCGAGATTCAAAGTCACCGGAATTTCTTTGAAGTTCGCGAAAATTTCCGCTGCTTTAATAGTAGATTCCGTCCCGAGCCCTTTGCCTTCATAAAACTCCGCTTGGGATTTGCGTACGAAAGGCAGCACCAGTTCATTCGCGGAATTACCGGCTTTCGCGCCGCTCAGTCCTTCCATGATCAGGAACGTATTCTTTGCATGCTCTTCGCCTTTATCCTTCTTCTGTTTGAACGCCACGTAGCCTTCGCCAAACATGGAGGTCTTGCGCTCAGCCCCGTCATTATGCGGAACCGGCAGCAGGACGAAGTCGATTTTCGCGCCTTGGACCGTACCGCTGTCAATATCCTTCGCGCGGTTCTGCAGCATCACGTCATAGTAAGGGATCGCCTTGGACACGATCGCGGCTTCCTCGGCATAGAACAGGTCCATCCGTTTCGCCGGCGTAATCGCGGCAGTCTCGGCAGGCAGATGTCCGGCTTTCATCAGATCGGACACGAACGTCATCGTATCCAGAATCCGCTCGTCATTCCATTGGAACTCGCCCTTGTCGTTCAGAACGTCAGGCATGCCGTTGCTGCGTGTCAGCATTTCCATGAAGTCCAGGGAAGTACCGTCCGTCACCAGCGCATACTGCGTATTGCCATTCGGAAGTTTCTTGGTCAGCTTCTCGGCAGCAGCCTTGAACTCGGTCCAAGTCCAGCCGTTCTCTTGAATAGCCTTCCAGTCGATGCCTGCTTCTTCGAGAATCTTCTTGTTGCCGCCCCAAGCCCAGAGGGATTGGTACAGCGGGAGACCATACTGCTTGCCCTGGATTTGACCCAGCTCAAGCGTTCCCGGCAGGTAGTCGTTCTTGATTTCATCCGTAATATAAGGGGTCAGTTCCAGTGCCAGGCCCGTATCCACATAAGCTCCATCCACCGCGTGGAAGTATAGGTCAGGCGGGTTGCCGGCATTCAAGGCGACGTCGAACTTCTTCGGGCCTTCAGCCCAGGAGAGCACTTCGGTTTGTACGGTAATATGCGGATATTTCTCCTTCAAATCCGCCACATGCTCTTTCAATTCATCTTCGTATTTACCATGTACCGGATAAGTCCAGACAACGACCGTGTCCTGCTTCGGCGCAGCTTCGCCGTTTCCTTCCGAAGCCGTTCCGCTTCCGCCTTCCGGTGCCTTCGCTCCGCCTGAACCGCCGCAAGCCGCGGTAAACACGAGCATCAAAGAAGCCAACAATGTAAGCCAACCTTTTTTCTTCATGTACTACTCCCCTTATCATTTATATATTTGTGGTTTCGCTATGAACTACAACCGCTTGATCGCTCGCCGGCTTTCATCCAGGTATTTCACTGAATTCTCGTAATTCCGGCTGGCGACGCCAAGATATAAAATATCGATAAGATTAAGCTGCGTAATACGAGAGGACATCGCGCCACTGCGAATCTCGTTCTCCGTCGAGGAGGTGTACAAAGGTATGTCGACCGATCGGCTCAAGGTAGAATCCCCGTATTTGGTAATGCCAATCGTCTTGCATCCCTTCTCCTTGGCAATGGCTGCTGCGCGGATCACCTCGTCCGTTTCACCGGAATAGGAAATGCATACGGCCGCATCATCCGGAGTCAGCAGCACCGCCGAGGTGAGCTGAACATGAGGGTCCGGAAAAGATATGCATACCTTATTGATCCGCAAAAATTTCTGTTGGGCATCCATCCCGATCAGATTGGAAGCCCCTACCCCAAACATGAAAATGCGCTTCGACTGATCGAGGGCCAGAACGGCCTCTTCCACCATCCCTTCCTCCATAATCTTCATCGTATCCCGAATCGATTGAATGTTATTGTTCGAGACGTTCTGTATAATTGCAGAAATGCTGTCATTGGGCCGGATATCCTGATATCCGGTGGCTAATGGCTCCTGCAAGTCTCCGGCTACCTTCAGTTTCAGATCCTGATAGCCTTTGAATCCCATCGTTTTGCACAGGCGCACAATCGCTGCCTGACTGGAGCCGCTTCGGACAGCAAGATCCGCCACCGACATTTGTATCATCTCTGCCGGCTCCTGCAAAATGAAGGCTGCAACCTTGCGCTCGGACGGATTTAATGAATCATACACCTCGCGCAATCGAACCAATCCGCCGTTCATTTCTTGCCCCCCTTTTCAAATCATCCTCTGATGGTCACTACTATGTAATATTACTTTACACATCTTGAATGAAAGCATGACTGGTATCGCTTTCACTATCAGTGGATTGAGTTTATTATAAATTGTATGAAATTATATTTCAATACATAATTCATGATTTAAAATTTTATTTTACAACACCTGGTTTTTCTCCTATACTGGATATAGAAAGCGAAGTGGTTCAATATGGAAATTTTTATCGGTGTCGATGGCGGCGGTACGAAGACCGAAGCAACCGCTATCAATAGCGCTGGAGTAGTGTTGTCCCGTTTTACCGGAGGTTCCACCAATCCTTACATTGTAACATTCGATAAAGCGATGGAGGAACTCCAAACCGTGTTGGATGAGCTCCTGTCCCCCCTTTTTAATAAGTCGTTTTTATTAACATCAATATGTCTTGGTATGTCAGGTATAAGTTCGGTTGAGGAGCGGCAGCGTGTACAATCTCACCTTCGTTCCTACTTCCGGCAGCGGCAGCTCTCGTTACGTATTTACATGCGTTCGGAAGCCGAAATTTCATTGATGGCGGTACTGGGGCGTCAGCATGGAATACTCGCAATCTCAGGAACAGGCTCCAATACCTACGGCATCACCCAATCGGGAGACATCCACCGCGTCGGTGGTTGGGGACATCTTCTCGGAGATGAAGGCAGCGGTTATCAGATCGGACTTCAGACTCTGAAATCCGTGATCAAGAGCCATGAAGGCATAACGCCCCCCACCCTCATGAGCAGCCTGATCGTTGCAGCCTACCCGATCCGGCATATTACCGACCTCAAATCTTACATTTACCAGCCCGCTATAACGAAACAGGATATCGCCTCCTTCGCCCGCTGCTGCATCGAGGCAGCCGACGCCGGCGATGAAACGGCACTACGCATTATCAGGCAGCAGGCCGAAGAGCTGGCCGATACCACATGCGCGCTCATTCGACAGAACGCCGAATTCGCCGAGAGCGAGCTTGTGGGAATCGGCTCGATTTTCAAGCATTCACGATGGTTCCGGGAGACGTACACCCGCCTTATGCTTACACGTTACCCCCTGCTCCGTTTCCCTGAAGGAAACCGTGAGCGAACGCCCGCACAGGGCGGGGCCCTGTTGGCCTGCAAGCTATTTACTGACGGCGTCTCTGACTTGCTGTAGCTTCCACATCATCAGTGCCCGTCCATATTCCAAGGCAAAAAAGGAGACCTGTCTCATGACGAATATTCTAAGTCAATTGACAACCGAACAGCCTCATGAAAATACCCAGAACATTGATCAGTTGAGCTCGGAACAAATCATGATCCTCATCAACAATGAGGATAGCCTGATCACCGATGCGATTCGCGAACTCATTCCTCTGATAGCCAGGGCGGCCGATCACGTCGTCGAAGCTTTCCAGAAGGGCGGCAGATTGTTTTACATCGGTGCGGGGACCAGCGGTCGTATCGGGATTCTGGACGCATCCGAGTGCCCGCCTACCTATGGAACGGACCCGTCCATGGTGCAGGGATTGATTGCCGGCGGCTTCAGGGCCGTCAAAGAGGCCATCGAAGGCGCTGAGGATAGCGAAGAGCTTGGCGAGCAGGATATCAATGAAAACGGTATCAACGAGAAGGACGTCGTTCTAGGCATCGCTGCAAGCGGACGCACGCCGTATGTCCTTGGCGCCATGAGACGCGCCAAGGAAAGAGGGGCCGTTGTTATCGGTCTGTGCAACAATTACGAATCGCCGATGCATCAGTATGCCGAATTCGTGATCGAAGCCGTCGTAGGCCCCGAGGTCATCATGGGCTCCACGCGCATGAAGGCCGGCACCTCTCAGAAGCTGATTCTGAACATGCTGACGACAACCGCCATGATTCGGATCGGCAAGGTTTACAAAAACCTGATGGTTGACCTCAACCCGTCGAACAATAAGCTGGTCCATCGCGCGAAGCGCATCATTACCCTGGCAACGGGAGCATCGGAGGAGGCCGTGGAGAAGGCATACCTTGAAGCCGGCGCCCATGTCAAAACCGCGATCGTGATGCTGCTTGCCAACGTCAGTGCCGCGGAAGCCTCCAAGCTTCTTGACGGTACCAGCGGGTTTGTGCGCAGCGCGATCGATATGAAAACAACGAAATAACATAACGTTTGCCAATATGCGAAGTTTCTGTCGTGAAATGTTAAACGGGATATCCCAGTTCCGGTCGATCTGGAGGATATCCCGTTTATTTGTTTGCCAGCCTTGGACCTTTATGTACGGATAGACGTCATCTTATTGATGGGCCGACGGGCTTCATCGTTCATGGATGCCCGCTTCTGCCCCATCGGATCGTTCGGCTTCAGCCCCTCGCGAAACCTGGACTTCTTGTAAACAACCGTGGATTCATCACTCCTTGTCCGATGCCCGGCCGACCTGTTGTTCGCTCCATTCCCACAGGCGCGCAGCCAGCTTTGGATCCCTTGCCTTCTCGGTCGTTTTGGCCGGTTTGCATTTGACGTAATATTCCCCTGTTACATGCTCCACTTCAGGGCTTGACGCCAAGTAAATCGCTGTCCGGGCTCCTTCGAGCGGGGTTAAGAAGAACGGACGAAGCAGCTTGTGGACGGCTTTGCCGAAGCCTGTATCCCGGTTCACGCCGATGCTGGTGCTGACGGCGCCGGGATGAAGCGCATTAACCGTTATCCTTGTCGGCTGCAGCCTACGGGCCAGCTCTTTGGTGAATAAGATGTTAGCCAGTTTGGACTGCGCGTAACCCTTGGCCACATTGAATCCCTTCCCAAGATTCGGATCATCAAAGTGGATGCTGCCCACCTTGTGCGCTCCGGAGGAAACGTTCACGACCCTCCCCTGCCTGGCACGCTGAAGGGGCTCCAGCAGCTCGTTCGTTAGCAAAAAATGCCCCAGATGGTTGACTCCGATCATCGCTTCGAATCCGTCCTTCGTCAGTTCCCGCTGAATGGTGACCACGCCGGCGTTATTCACCAGAACATCAAGCTGCTCGTATTTCGCCTTATATTCGGAAGCAAATGCCCTAATGCTGTCAAAAGACCCCAAATCCAGCGACATCAGCTCGATGTTCGAGCTGCCGCTCTCCTGCTGCGCCTGCCGAAGAGCCGCTTCGCCCCTGGCTTGACTACGGCAGGCCATAATCACGTGCGCTCCGCCTTTTGCCAGCTCCGACGTCGTTGCCAGGCCCATGCCGGAGTTGGCTCCCGTTACGATGACGATCTTTCCTGTCATGTCATTCATCCCGCTGACCTCCCGTTCGTATTCCTTCTACCATTGTAATAAAAAAAACGTCTATCGACGTACTTTCTCAGAAGACAGACCGCATTTAGCGGAAGTTTTTCTTGCAAGATAAGGATGGTAATCCTCTGAAGTTTATACTTTCTTATCTCTAAAAAAAAGTCCCGCCACCAACATCGATCTGGAGACGAGACTTCTATTACCTACTAAAGAAAGCTTATGCCAGGCTTATACGCCTCAAGCGCCGCCGTTCATGGCGAGTATGATCGCGGCCAGTCCGAAGCACAGGTTCAGCAGGCACAGAAATACCAGCGTCTGCTTCTGGTTGAGCCCCGTTGCCAGCAAACGATAATGGGCTTGGGAGGCATCGGCCTGATAGATCGGCTTGGATTGAAGCATTCGGCGGATGACCACGATGATATTATCGAAGATCGGCACGCCCAGCGCGAAGATGGGTACGAACAAGGACGCCAGGGTCGCACCCTTAAACGCGCCGTCCAGAGCAATGATCCCGAGGATGAACCCGAGGAAGGTAGCGCCGGCATCCCCCATGAACACTCTGGCCGGCGGCTTGTTATACCTTAAATATCCCAGCGCGGCTCCTACGAGTATGACCGCGAGCAAGGCGGATTCGCCTCGGCCCATCGTCATCGCGACAACAAACAGCGTACCTCCGGATATGGCGGATAGCCCTCCTGCCAGCCCGTCGATGCCGTCCGAGAAGTTAATCACCGTCGTAACGCCGAAGATCCACAGAATCGTTAAGATCAGCTGCAGCCATTCCGGCAAGTTAATATAGTGACCCGTAAACGGATTGTTGAATCCTTCGAACGCGATGCCATAGCTGTATACTACGACGGCTGCGCTGACCTGTACAATGAGCTTCGGCAGCGAAGCCAGCTCCTTGCCCTGGGACTTATACCAATCGTCCACGAGGCCGATCCCAAGAATCAACGCGCTACCGATAAAGATACCTACCGCTTCCCTTGAGATGGTACCTGTAAGCGCAAAATAAGTGATGAAAAATCCGATGAATATGGCGACTCCCGCTGTCAGCGGTATCGGCTCGCGGTGTATTTTCCGCTCGCTGTCCGGCCTTGGCTTGTCCACAAAATCAATCTTGATCGCAAGTTTGCGAAATGGCGGAATCAATACCAACACCAGCACCATGGATATGACAAACGCTGCAAAATAGAGCATGGTTTCCTCCCAATGAATGATGAATAATGGAGAACATTGCAATCTAAGTATATGACTTATAGCGAATCCTATCAACCTATCAAAAAGAAAAAGACCGCCGCATCCGTAGAAATTCTACTTAGCAGCAGCCCCTCCGGACTCATCGGTTAAGACTCCTTCTTCACCGCAAGCCCAATGATCATTACGATAAGTGCCAGCAAAGCAATCAACTGATCGATGGTCATGGCCAAAAGCCTCCTTGAATGGCAGGATGGCTCTTGCCGGACTACGCATCTCCCTCTCCCGTTAAATGCCTTACGTTTTCCCCATTACCATCCTATGAGGGTTCATCCCCCGTTTATGACGATAACCGCCAAAAAACCTGCCCCGTTCAGATAACTTTCCAGGGCAGGTTTGCATCTCGCGCAGGCAAGGGGAAGAGGCAGCGCACGGGGTACGAGGCACTCATTCCGGACAGCGTACGAGGCACTCATTCCGGACAGCGTACGAGGCACTCAATTCAAACAGCGCCAGCGTTCAGGTTATGGCTCGCTTCGGATCGGGATTCACCTTATTCCGTCACGATGTCATAGATCAATACAGGCGCATCCGCATGATCAGCGATTCGAATGCTTTCATACAGCTTCTGCTTCACGTCGTCCACGTTCTCGCGGTTGGCATGGATCGTGACAAGGGAATCGCCTTTCTTCACGGTATCGCCGACCTTCTTGTTCAGCATCAGGCCTACCGCCAAATCAATTTCGGATTCCTTCGTCGCGCGGCCGGCCCCGAGCAGCATCGCCGCCGTACCGATCTCATCCGCTACCAGCTCGGCGACAACGCCGTCCTGCTGCGCGGGAAGCTCAATGAAATACTGTGCCTTCGGCAGACGGTCCGGATGATCCACCACGGACGGATCTCCGCCCTGGTTCTGGATGAATTCCTTGAACTTCTCCAGTGCCTTGCCGTTGCGAATCACCTCTTTTAGCTTCTCTTCGGCATCTTCGAGCGAGTCCGCCTTCCGGGCCAGGTACACCATCTGTCTGCCCAGCGCCAGGCACAGCTCTTCCAGATCCTTCGGACCCTCGCCGCGAAGCGCATCGATCGCCTCCTGCACTTCCAGCGAGTTGCCGATCGCGGCCCCAAGCGGTTGGCTCATATCGGAAATGACCGCCATCGTTTTGCGGCCGACGTTGTTGCCGATGCTGACCATGGCGTGTGCCAGTTCCTTGGCATCCTCCACCGTTTTCATGAACGCGCCTGCGCCGGTTTTAACGTCCAGCACAATCGCATCCGAGCCGGCGGCAATCTTCTTGCTCATGATGGAGCTTGCAATCAGCGGAATGGAATTGACGGTAGCCGTCACATCCCGGAGCGCATACAGTTTTTTGTCCGCCGGCGTGAGGTTCCCGGTTTGGCCGATGACGGCGATTTTATGTTGATTCACAAGGTTCACAAATTCGTCTTTGCTGATCTCCACATGGAAGCCTTCGATGGATTCCAGCTTGTCGATCGTTCCTCCGGTATGGCCGAGGCCGCGTCCCGACATCTTCGCTACCGGAATATCCAGAGCCGCTACGAGCGGAGCCAGCACCAGCGTCGTCGTGTCGCCTACGCCCCCGGTGGAATGCTTATCGACCTTGATTCCCTCAATTGCGGACAGATCAATCGTTTCGCCGGAGTTTACCATCGCCATCGTCAAGTCCGCCCGCTCCCGGTCGGACATGTCCTGGAAATAAATCGCCATGTTCATGGCGCTCACCTGATAGTCGGGAATGTCTCCCTTGGTATATCCGTCGATAAAGAAATTGATCTCTTCTGTTGTCAGTTCCTTGCCGTCGCGTTTCTTCGCAATTAAATCAACCATTCTCATCGTACATTCTCCTCACTGTTTGCGATGATTGTATTTCTTCCACGGGAATCACTACAAATACGGACCGTTCTTCCGATCGCTAACTGCCCCCAAGGGCAGTTCCTTACAACGAAATCGCCGTATCCAGCGCGACCTCCATCATCTCGTTAAACGTCGTTTGCCGCTCCTCGGAAGAAGTCTCTTCCCCTGTGAGCAAGTGATCGCTCACGGTCAGGATCGTCAAGGCATTCACGCCGAATCGTGCCGCGATCGTGTAGAGCGCCGTCGTCTCCATTTCCACGCCGAGCACGCCATGCTGCATCAGCTTCTCCACCACGGATTTGTCCTCGCGGTAGAATACATCGGACGTGAATACGTTGCCGACATGCATCTTCAGGCCTTTCTCCTTGCCACGCTCATACGCGCCGAGCAGCAGCGGGAAGCTGGCAATCGGGGAGAAATCATAACCGTTGAAGTGGTGACGATTCATGCCGGAATCCGAGCAAGCGGCCTGGGCCAGAATGACGTCGCGCACCCGGACGTGCTCCTGCATCGCGCCGCAGGTTCCGACGCGGAACAGGTTTTTGACGCCATATTCCCGAATGAGTTCATTGACATAGATCCCGATGGAAGGCACGCCCATGCCCGAACCCTGCACGGAAATGCGTTTCCCTTTGTAGGTTCCCGTAAATCCGAGCATCCCCCGCACTTCGTTGTAGCAGGTCACGTCCTCCAAATACGTCTCGGCAATGAATTTAGCCCGCAGCGGGTCGCCTGGCAGCAGAATCGACTCCGCGATATCTCCCGGTTTCGCTCCAATATGTGTACTCATATCCCATTCCTCCACTTGTCGATTATTTCAAATCACTCAAAAAGCTGGTTCCGTGCTCCGGCAGCTTCACGCCGAAGTTGTCGGCAACCGTGGCGCCGATGTCGGCAAAGGTCTTGCGAAGCGGCAGTTCCTTGCCTTTCGCAAAGCGAGGGGAATATACCAGCAGCGGCACGTATTCTCGCGTATGGTCCGTGCCCTTGTAAGTAGGATCATTCCCGTGGTCGGCCGTGATGATCAGGAGATCGTTCTCCGTCATTTTCTCGAATACCTCCGGCAGGCGCCGATCGTAATCCTCCAGCGCTTGGCCGTATCCTTTCGGGTCGCGGCGGTGTCCGTAGACGGCATCGAAATCCACGAGATTCAGGAAGCTCAGCCCCTTGAAGGATTCATCCAGGGTTTGCACCATTTTGTCCATGCCGTCCATGTTCGATACGGTTCTGACTGCCTTCGTAATGCCTTCCCCGTCGTAAATATCGGAGATTTTACCGAGGGCGATGACGTCAAGGTCGGCATCCTTCATCTCGTTCATCGTCGTACGTCCGAAAGGCTTCAAGGCATAGTCATGCCGATTCGCCGTACGCTTGAAGCTCCCCGCCTCGCCGATAAAAGGACGGGCGATGATCCGGCCGAGCATATACGGATCTTCCAGCGTGATTTCGCGGCAGAACTCGCAGATTTCGTACAGCTCCTTGAGAGGAACCACATCTTCATGAGCGGCGATTTGAAGCACGGAATCGGCAGAGGTATAGATGATCAAAGCCCCTGTTTCTACATGCTCTTCGCCAAGCTCTTCGATAATCTCCGTTCCGCTGGCCGGCTTGTTGCCGATGACCTTCCGTCCGGTTTTCTCTTCGATGCGCTGAATCAGCTCGTCGGGGAACCCGTCCGGGAATACGCGAAATGGCGTATCGATATACAAGCCCATGATCTCCCAATGGCCTGTCATGGTGTCTTTGCCATTCGAAGCTTCCTGCATCTTCGTATAGTAAGCCCGAGGTTGATCCGCAGCAGGGACTCCCTCGATCTCCCGGATGTTGGACAGCCCGAGCGCTGCCATGTTCGGCATGTTCAGCCCGCCGCATTCGCGGGCGATATGCCCCAGCGTGTCGGAGCCGATGTCGTCGAAATCAGCCGCATCCGGTGCTTCCCCGATGCCAACGGAGTCCAATACGATCAAGTGAATTCGGTCAAAACGTTCCATATCCAAGTGCTCCCCCTCATTTATGAGTTTTAAATCAAACTATCCATAAGGCTCGCTTGTAGTAGCTCGTTTCCTGCCAGGCTTACAGGAACAGTCCGGTAATGGTGGCCGACAGCACGCTCACCAGCGTCGCCCCGTACAGCAGCTTTAGGCCGAAGCGGGCAACCACGTTCCCCTGCTTCTCGTTCAGGCCTTTGACCGCGCCGGCAATGATGCCGATCGAGGAGAAGTTGGCGAAGGACACCAGGAATACCGATACGATACCTACGGTGCGTTCGGACATATTCGTGAAGTTGGCCAGATCAAGCATCGCGACGAACTCATTCGATACCAGCTTGGTAGCCATGATGCTGCCTGCATCCACCGCCTCTTTCCAAGGCACGCCCATCACAAAAGCGAATGGAGCAAAGATGTAACCTAACAGCTCCTGGAAGGTGATTCCGAAAATAATATCAAAAATGCCGTTGATCATTGCGATCAAAGCAACGAAGCCGAGGAGCATCGCAGCAACGGTAATCGCAACCTTGAAACCATCCATAATGTATTCGCCCAGCATTTCGAAGAAGGATTGCTTCTCCTCCTCCTGCACCTCCAGAATATCCTCTTCCTTCTCCACCTTGTAGGGATTGACGATGGAAGCAATGATAAATCCGCCAAACAGGTTCAATACAAGCGCGGTCACCACATACCGCGGCTCGATCATGGTCATGTATGCGCCGACGATCGACATCGATACCGTGGACATCGCGGAAGCGCAGAGCGTATACATGCGGTGCTTCGGAATTAAGGCGATCTGTTTTTTGACCGAGATAAACACCTCGGATTGCCCCAGGATCGCGGAAGCTACCGCATTGTAAGACTCCAGCTTACCCATGCCGTTGACTTTACTCAAGACGAGGCCGATATATCTTACGATAAACGGCAGTACCTTAATATATTGAAGTATACCAATCAACGCGGAAATAAACACGATTGGCAGCAGGACGTTTAAGAAGAACGGACCATCACCTTCAATGGCAAAGCCGCCAAATACAAACCCGATTCCGGCTCCGGCGTAATCAAGCAGCGCTTTAAACGTATTCGCTATCCCTTTGACAAGATACTCGCCGACATTGGTGTTCAGCAGTATGAATCCAAGGATCAGCTGCAGCACAATCATGACAGCCAGCGGACGATAACGAATGTTGCGCTTATCATTGCTGATAAGGAACGCAAGACCGAATACGACCAGTAAACCTAGTATGGCGATTAGAAATTTCATCGTCGATGTTCCCCCATAGGTGAATTTTTTTGATAGATGGCATGGCTACCGAATCATCGAAAACCTTATACCCTAATAAACGATTTAGTAGGAAGAGCTGGATTGGCCGCCCTCCATAATTTTCACGCCGGAGCTGGCTCCGATACGCGTTGCGCCCGCTTCAATCATGCGATCCATGTCTTCCTTGCTGCGCACGCCGCCGGAAGCCTTAACGCCCGTGTTTTCTCCGACCGTTTTGCGCATCAAGGCGACATCCTCCGGAGTAGCTCCGCCTGTAGAGAATCCCGTGGAGGTTTTGACAAAATCGGCTCCGGCTTTCACGGACAGCTGGCACGCACGCACCTTCTCTTCTTCGGTCAGAAGGCTTGTCTCAATGATGACCTTGACCAGGGCTTTGCCCTTGGCTGCATCCACGACGGCCTGAATATCTTGCTGCACCAGCTCATCGTTCCGATCTTTCAGCGCCCCGATGTTGATGACCATATCCACCTCCGTAGCCCCGTTAGCGATGGCATCCTTCGCTTCAAAAGCCTTTACGGCCGTCGTGTTAGCCCCCAGCGGGAAGCCGATAACGGTGCATACTTTGACGCTCGTGCCCGCAAGCTGCTCAGCACAGTAGGATACCCAAGTCGGGTTCACGCAAACCGAAGCAAATCCGTACTTTTTGGCCTCATCCGTAATTTTCGTGATCTCGGCCTGGGTTGCATCCGCCTTCAACAGCGTGTGGTCGATCATTCCTGCTATATTCATCTGGTTAAAACACTCCTTATATTGTTTTTATGCAATCTTGTAAAAGCGCTATCATAACGCTTAATCCTTTAGACGGGACCATCATATCACAGCCTTGAACATATGTAAAACATATATTGAAAATATGTTCATTCCGATTTATGGCAATGATATTTATCATTGTTCGCTGAAGGACTATTCATCATTCAGGAATAATCTAACAATTCACACCGTTTACTATGCTCTATACCCTGTCAGCGTAAACATAAACAGAGAATCAGCCTCCCATGCGGCTTGGGGAAGCCGATTTCCAATACGCAAAAAAACACCCCGTTCAGGCAAGAGGAAGCGGATTGCCGCTTCGATCTTCCGGAACGAGGTGCCGTAAAACTGCACAATATGTTGAACATTTCATGGAAGCAAGGCTTGCGCCGTAAACTGGTCCGTTACCAGGATGTTTGCATACTTGCCGATCAGCGCAGCTCGGATGGCCTCCACCTTGCGCTGCCCACCAGCCACGAGAATGGATTTCTCCTTATGCCGCAGATCATCCAAATCGATGCCGACCGTGCGATTGTTAATATCCTGGCTGCACACCCTGCCCTCCGCATCGAAAAACCGGGAGCAAATATCGCCCGCGCCGATCCGCTGCAGCAGCTTCTGTTCTTCCTTGCTCAGATAACCGAGCCGGAACAGCAGCGCGTCCTCATGAACGGTACCCACTGTAAACATGGCAATATTGGCTTGTTTGCCTAATTGGATGATCCGCTGGATATGCCGGTCCCTCTCCACCATTTCCTTCAGCTCCGTGGTGTCGAAGATGACCGGCAGCGGCAAATATCTCGCCATTGTGTGGTACGCCTCGGCGAACAGATTGACGATCTCGGCGGCATATGTGTTCACATGCGAATGGCTGACGCCGCCCTTCAACTGCACGACCTCGACGCCCCGAACGGGCTTCTGCTGCAGCTGAAGCGCAACGGCATGCATGGTCGTTCCCCAGGTTACGCCGATGATATCCGCATCCTGGACCGTTTCATGCAGGTAATCGGCTGCCTTTTTGCTGATATGCTTCTGGATTTCGCGGTATTCGTTGACGGGAGAATAACTCACCAGCACGTGTTCCAAACTGTAAGCCTTCTTCACCCTTTCGGCCAAAGCGCCCAGGTCCTCGAGAGGGTCCACGATGCTGATCTGCACATACCCCTGCTCCTTGGCGTGCTGAAGAAGCCTGGAGACCGTAGGGCGGGAAACGCCGAGTCTCGTGGCGATATCCTGCTGGCTGTAATCCGACATATAGTACAATCTTGCCGCCTCAATGCTGAGGCGCTGTTTATCCTGATCCATGATCCAACCCACTTTTATTATGTCGTAATCGAATTGGGTCCATTATACATCGTTATGCTGCGAATTTCGATAGCACCGTCTTTGTAAACACATACAAGCGCCCGATCCACGCATAAATTCCTGACATCGCAGGAGATTCACGCGTTGACAACGGGCGCTTGCTAAGAATCAGCCTATACCGGCTGTACGTATTCGAGCGGAGATACCCGGCCATAGGACGTCTTCGCACCTTGAATCGGTGCCGCCCAAGCCACGGCATTGGCAATCACCTGCTGAATTTCAGGCTGGTGATAGGTAGGGAACGCTTCATGACCCGGTCTGAAATAGAAGAGCTTGCCGCGTCCGCGCTTGTAGCAGCAGCCGCTGCGGAACACCTCGCCGCCTTCGAACCAGGAGACAAACACCAGCTCATCCGGCGCCGGAATCTCAAAACGCTCCCCGTACATTTCCTCCTGCGGAATCTCGATATACTCACCGAGCCCGCTGACGATCGGATGGCCGGGATCGATGACCCACAACCGTTCCTTCTCGCCGTCGTCGCGCCATTTCAGTGCGCCGGTATTCGTGCCGAGAAGGCGCTGGAAAATCTTCGAGCCGTGGCCGGAATGCAGCACGATGATCCCCATGCCGTCCAATACGCGCTGGCGCACTTTTTCCACGATATCATCCCGTACTTCGCTATGCGCGACATGCCCCCACCAGATCAGAACATCCGTTGAAGCGAGTACGTCGTCCGTCAACCCGTGTTCCGGATCATCCAGCACGGCGGTGCGTACGACGAACTGTGCATCCTTTCCCAGAAAATCGGCAATCGTCCGGTGAATGCCTTCGGGGTAAATCTTCGCGATCTGTTCATTATGTCTTTCGTGCCGGTATTCGTTCCATACCGTTACATTGATAGTAGCCAAGGATGGCGGCCTCCTTTAAATTGAAATCCAAAGACCTCTTATACATTCAACCCAAGTATAGGCTGTGTTACAATGAACGGGAATGTGTGAAAGTTACTCTTTTTGTACAAAAACGACTTCGCGTTTTTTAAGGGGAGAGGGTGGAACTTCGTGCTATCGATGAACGCTGACTATGTGCCTAGAATCAAACTGATGGGCTTCGTCTCCTATAAGAACCCCTGGATTCATTTCAAACGGAACACCCACGAGCATATTCTGTATTTCGTGAAGAGCGGCGAGCTTCATATGCGGGAGAACGGCGTATCCCATGTGCTCCGAAAAGGCGACATGCTGGTGCTCGAGCCGCATCTGGACCATGAGGGAACCCAGAAGCATCCCTGCGACTACTACTATATTCATTTTGAGCATCCCGATATTCAGCAGGCGCCCGAACGGCCCTTATCCCTGCTGGCCAAGCAGTGGATCATGAGCGAGAATCAGCCGGCAGGCAAGGATGACGGCAGGCCGCTGTACTTTCCGAAGACCTGCACGTTAACCCAGAGAAAAAGCCTTCATCACATGTACCATGCCCTCAGTGAAATGCTGCAGCTTTACAGAAGAAAGCACTTTAACCGCAGTTTGACCGCGCTCAAATTCATGGAAATGCTGATCGAGCTGTCCCGCGAAAGCCTGTTCGATGAACTGGAGAAGAACAGCCCACACACCAAGTCCTATATGAAAGTGCATGCGCTGCTCGACTACATCCACGAACATTATGCCGAGAAAATCACCAGCTCGGATATCGAACAGCGCTTCGAATGCAACTATGACTATATCAATCGGGTGTTTGCCAAGCTCACGGGCCATACGATCATGCGATATGTGAATCAGGTCCGGATCAATCATGCCAAAGAGTTAATCGAGGCCACCCATCTCAGCTTCGGGGAGATCGGATATCTGACCGGCCTGGATGATCCCTTTTATTTCAGCAAGGTGTTCAAAAAATACGTCGGCATGTCGCCGAACCAATACTATAAGCAGGTTCGCGACAAGGAATAAGGAGGGGGACCGGGGGCCAGCGTCCGGCATCATGGTTGGCGCATCGTGGATAAGTCATAGCGAACGTTCCGGGCGCCCCTCCTTCCTTGGGGATAACCCGCCGCCTCCCGCGATTTAACGCCCAGTTATCCTTGCACTTCTCCACATTTGTTCACAAACGCTGGATAACTCCCCTGGATTCAGGGACCAAAATGCAGCTTGCGCTGAATGAATGGGGATCATGTTCATAACTCTGTGTATAAAGTAACGTATGAATAGGTTATGCACAGTTCATGCTGACTCCATCCGCTTAATAGAATGCAATTATCCACATCCGGAGATTTGGATTTTTCCGCATATTCCGGGACAGGATATTTCTTTTATTTGCGTCCGTAATCTGCCTTAATCTCTCCCCAGCTCTTCGTTTGCCATTTCAGCACCTTGTTCTCGTATGTATTGGTTCGAAGCCAGTGCTCGGCCCGGTCCACGAGATCCCATATCTCTTTGGTTGACGCGTCGCGCGGCAGCGTGGAGACCACCTTCTTCTGCTTCAGCCATTTGAGCGCATTCATGGAATCGCTGTACACCGTTTTGGTGCTGCCGATTTTCTTCAAATAAGCCAGCGCATGGACGATCGCCAGGAACTCGCCGAGATTGTTCGTCCCCTTCTGGATCGGCCCGCACGAGAACAGAACATCCCCCGTCTGCGTATCCACGCCTTTATATTCCACCGGTCCCGGGTTTCCCCGCGTTCCCACATCCACGGAGATGCTGTCATAATCAATCTCCCCCGGATCCTCGGCCGCGGAGGCGCTGCTGCGCTTAAAGCTCTTGCTCTTGGAGCCCGAGCTGCTTGGTCCGCTTCCGGACTGCCCCCAGTAATTTTTATACCCTGCCGCATAGGCCTGTTCCGCTTCGCTTCGGGATTCGAACGCCTTGAATTTCGCACCTGTAAATTGGTTCACCTGCTGCTGGCACTCGCCCCAGCTTGTATAAATTCCGGGTACTTTGCCTACCCAGACTACGTAATATTTTTGCTTTGCCATCATAAACCTCCATCCTGAACTAACCTCTCTAGCGTACTATATCACATCCTCCGAAACCAACAAAAAAAGCGCCATCGTCTCCGATCCGCTTTCTATGTTTGACCTTATTCGATTGTTCCTGTTTCGTCGGCTTCACTCTCACATGCTGTGACAGCGCGCCATAATCCTCGTTGGTCTTTCTCATCGAGACGGCTGACCATATGCCGGCGCGTTCCGCTTTGCGGAGCGCTTTTTGCGTTTTGGTACGGGCCATGAGGCTCACACTCCTTCTATTATAGAACTCCCTATATTGTACGGCAAAATCGAAGGGAATGGAACCCGAGCCGCTCGGGCTCCGCCACCCATTTGACCTCGTTTATTCCCATCCCTTATACGTGAGGATTTTATCCCGGTATTGTACTTCCACTCCTTCATGCGTCCGGTATTTCAGTGCATCCAGCTTCGCCGCGGCGTCCGTCTCCGTCTCATCGCTGCCGATCGTGGCCTTATCCTGTTCCACGTCGGTGATGATCCAGGCCCCTTCCTTCTTAACTAGGGAATACGTGCGGTTCATTTGAGTCAGCGTTTTTCCTTTCAGTTCCCTGGATTCCGATGCATATACCAACACTTCCTCGCCTTGTTCACTCTCATAAGGGTCCGAAATGCGAATCGCGGCCTTCTCTTCGTTCATTCCCATTGATTTGACCAGCCCCCGCATATGCTCCTTATGCTTCTCGTACTCTTCGGCGGACATTCCCATCATGTCGCTTGCACGATATTCCTTCTCGTTATATCCGAAAATAATCCGGTCGCTCATAGCCTGCATGTAAGACTCGCTGACAATCCCGTCCACCTCGGCCAGATATTCCGGATAATCCATTTGAAAATGCAGCAGCTTATATTCCGCCGTCTCCAGCTTCTCGACCTGGTTCACAATCTGCTCCCGTTCGTTCTCCGACAAGCCCGAGCCGCCGCAAGCGGACATTCCCGCAACCGATAATACGATCAACCCTAATAGTAGTAGTTTTTTCATGTTCCGGCCCATCCTTAAATCCTCTCCCTCCTGTAAACCTATGATATAATACGGAATCATTGGAGAATAGATCCAATTATGATAGGAGAGTGTACCGATGAAACTGGAGCGGCTCATATCCATGATTTACATGCTGCTGAACAATGAGATTCTGTCCGCGTCAGCCTTGGCAGAGAAATATAACGTGTCCCAGCGAACCATCTACCGCGACATCGATGCCATCTGCGCCGCCGGCATTCCGGTCGTATCCTATCAAGGGGTAAACGGCGGATACGGCATTATGGAGCAATACAAGATGGATAAAAGCCTGCTCGGTTCCTACGATGTCAGCGCCCTGATCACCATCCTGCACAGCATGTCTACGGTGTTCGAGGATGAGCGGGCCCTGGATACGATTCAGCGCCTGCAGACCATTGACCGTTCCGCCAACCCCGCTTCGCAGGGATTGTCCATGGATATCGGGAGCTGGCGGTCGTACAACGAAATCCTTCGTCTTCTTCGCCGCGCCATCACGGACAGGCATGTGATCTCCTTTCAATACATAAGCGCCAAGAATGAACGCATTTACCGAAAAGTCGAGCCCTTGCGACTTATGTATAAATTCGGATCCTGGTACTTGTACGGCTTCTGCAGAACGAGGAACGATTACCGCGAATTCCGGATCTCGAGAATGTCGGAGCTGTCCCCCTCCGCCGAGCCCTTTATGCGCCAGCACTCCGAGGAGCATACGCACGGACCTCAGCTTCAAGAGCAGCATCCAGATGGGCGGAGCGAACGGCATAACTGGGAATCATCGCCCGATGCCGTAGAAGTCGTGCTGCACGTGTCCCCCGGAGCCCTGGCCAAAGCGATGGACCAATTCTATGACGTACAGCGGGAATTTCATGAAGACGGCTCGCTCCGTCTCACGTTCAAGGTCAATGATCCGGATTCCCGGTGGCTCTGGTCTACCCTGCTGAGCTTTGGCGAGGAGATCGAGATTGTGGAGCCGGCCGACTTAAGGATCCGCATGCAAGCCAAATTAGAAAAAATGCTGCAAGTGTACGCAAAAGTATGACAGTCCGCTGTCATACTTTTTTAATTACAATGTTCCCAAGAAGGAAATAACACGAAGCCAAAGGGGACGATCTCGATGAACTATCCTGTAAAAATGTATGAATACCATGTATGGGCCAACCAGGCCATATTCAACCGTCTGCTGGAACTTCCGGGCGAATTGTACAATCGGACCATCACGAGTATCTTTCCGACCGTATCGGAAGCGTTGATTCATATTTACACGGTGGATCTCGGTTGGATGAACATTTTGTCCGGGAAGGACATGGGCTCTGCATTGGCTGAGGCCTACCAGCTACGGGAAGAGCTTGAAGCGATTTCGCTGGAAGACCTGAACCTGCGGTTTATCGAATTGTCGGATCGATACGCTGCGTTTCTCCGCCAGCAGCCTGACCTGGAGCGGATGATCCGATTGGATAATCCTTATGCCGGCATCCGGGATACTCGTCTATCCGAGATCGTGCTGCATGTCGTGAACCACGGCACTTACCATCGTGGAAATATTGCCGCCATGCTGCGCCAGCTCGGGAGCTCCTCCGCGATGACCGATTACGCTTTTTTTTGGTACCAGAATAAACCGGAGCCCACCTTCGCCTGATGGCGCTCAGAACAGCCGCGGAAGTCCAGGATCTCTGAAATTCCATGCCGGTATCTGCCCGACAACAACCAAAAAGCCTGCTTCAGGAACCCGGTTCCGAAGCAGGCTTTCTATCCTACATTCCGTATACACGCTTGTTACAATTTGCGACCTTCCGTCAATCGCACCCAGAAGCCGCCTTTGAAGCTTTTCGGTTCATGGGAGATAATGAACGCTTGCGGCGACATTTTGGAAAGTGACTCCATCAGCCGCCGCTCATTCTTCCGTTTCACGAGCACTTGAAGCACCAGCCGCTTGCCATCCTTGCCGTCCGCTTCCCAAGCGGTCACGCCGTATCCCTTCTCCCGCAGGTTCATGGCCAGGTTCGTCTCAACGGAATTGACGATCACCTGCACCACGATGTATCCGAGTGCCAGATACTCCTCAATTCGGCTACCGGCATACACGCCTAGGCCAAAGCCCAGGCAGTAGGCCGCCATATTAAAGGGATTGTCCAGATTTTGCAGGACGAGATTGAGGCCGAGCAAGTACACGAATACCTCCAGCATGGCCAGAAGGGAAGCTATCCCTCTCCTGCCCTTGATCATCAGGATCAGCCGCAGCGAAAAAATCGAGACATAGACCACATTGATGCCGATGATGGAGCCGATCAGCGACAGCGAGATCATAGAGAATCACGGGTGGCGATATACTATGGTCTCGGCTTCTGGCCCGAATACGGCTGCTTGACCTTGTTCTCCACGCTGTTATAGACCATGAATATATTGCTGCGCGGCATCGGGGTGATGTTGCTGTTCGAGCCGTGCATAATGTTGCAGTCAAAAATCACGATCGAGCCCGCCTTGCCGACCGGCGTGTCGATCCCGCCCTCCTTCACCATCCGCGTCAGGCTGTCATGATCCGGAACGCCGTACTCCTGCTTGCGCAGGGAATCCTTGAAATGATCCTCCGGCGTTTGGCCGATGCAGGCGACGAATTCCTTATGCGATCCAGGCACCACCATAAGCGGCCCGTTATAAGGATAGTTATCCTCCAGGGCAATGGAACAGCTTAGCGCTCTCATGCGCGGCATGCCGTCCTCGACATGCCACGTTTCGAAATCGGAGTGCCAGTAGAACTCCTTGCCCGTAAAGCCCGGCTTGTAATTAATTCGGGATTGATGGATATACGTCTCGCTTCCCAAGAGGTATTCCATGATTGCCAGGAGTCTAGGATGCTGGGACAGCTTCTTGAACACTTCGTCGCTCTCATGCACCGCGAATACCGACCGCACTTCGTCTCCGCCGGGCTCCCGGATCACTTCATCTTTCTCTGATTCCCGTGCCGTTATTTGCAGCCTGCGGGCCTCCTCCTGATACCGCGAAAGCTCCTCCCGATCAAAGAAGCCTTCCAGAAATAAATATCCGTTGCGCTCGTAGAAGTCGGATTGCTCCTGTGTTAGCGGTGCATCCGGCGTCCACTCCGAATGTACGACCGGATCCTGCCTTTTTAAGATCCGGGGCTCCGCATGCACTCTTGAAGGGTAGACGTCCATTTCTTTTTCCTGAAGGGCCGACGCATGATTTTTACTCATCGCATATCATCTCCTTAGTCCGTAATGGGGGCAAGCAGCGGGTAGGTTCCTTCCTCATCGTGAACTTCGGCGCCGGTTAGCGGCGGATTGAATACGCAGACCATCCGCATCTGCGAACGGGCTCTCAAATAATGCTTCTCGTGTCCGTCCAGCGCATACATCATGCCAGGGGTGATGGGATAGGTCTCGCCGCCGACAACCTCGATTTCTCCCTCCCCCTCGATGCAGTACACGGCCTCGACGTGGTTTTTGTACCAGATCAGCGTCTCCGTTCCGGCCTTGATCAGGGTGTCGTTAAGAGAAAAGCCCATGCCGTCTTTGGTCAGCAGAAGCCTTCTCGAATTCCATGTCGTTGTATCGATGTCGTCTTTCGTATCCACGATTTCTTCCAAATGTCTAACGATCATGACAACCTCTCCTCTGCAGCTAATTGTTTCATGCTGTTCTCAAAAATCCCCAATCCCTCTGCCAGTGTGTTCATTTCAATGGTCAGCGGCGGCATCAGCTTGGCAACTTCGCTATGCGGTCCTGACGTTTCCATAATCAGTCCTTGCTCAAAGGCGATTTCGGATAGCCTTCCTGCGTGCTCCGGCTTATCAAAGGCTACCCCCTGGATCATGCCCCTGCCGCGGATTTCGCCCTTAAGCCGGGGATAATCCCTCACGACGTCATCGAGCGATTGGCGAATCCGATGTTCGCGAATGCCGATATCGAGCTGAAAATCCTCCGTCTTCCAATAACTCAGCGCTTCGGCAGCGGCAACGAATCCGAGATTGTTGCCCCGGAAGGTGCCGTTATGCTCACCCGGCTCCCAGATGTCGATCTCCGGCTTGATCAGCGTAATCGCCATCGGCAAGCCGAAGCCGCCGATCGATTTCGAGAGGCACACGATGTCCGGCTCGATGCCCGCATCATCGAAGCTGAAGAACGAACCGGTTCTGCCGCAGCCCATCTGGATATCGTCCAGAATGAGCAGCATCCCCTTATCCTTGCAGATGCGCGCCAGCTTCTGCAGCCATTGGCTGCTGGCGGCGTTCAAGCCGCCTTCCCCCTGCACCGCCTCGACGATGACCGCTGCCGGCAGCGGAATGCCGCTTCCCGGATCATCCAGAAGCTTCTCCATATATGCCATCGTATCCACGTCGCTGCCAAAGTAACCGTCATACGGCATAAATACCGAGTGGCTCAGATCCACGCCGGCGCCCTGGCGCTTGAAGGCATTGCCGGTCACCGCCAGCGATCCCAGCGACATGCCGTGAAAGGCATTCGTGAAACACAAAACGGTGCTGCGCCCCGTCACTTTTCTGGCGATTTTGAGCGCGGCCTCCACGGCATTGGTGCCGGTCGGCCCGGGAAACATCACCTTGTGATCCCACCCGCGCGGCTTCAGGATAATCTCCTGAAAGCGGGTCAGAAACGTTTCCTTCGCTCCCGTAGCCATGTCCAGACTGTGCGTAACGCCGTCCTGCAGGATGTAGTCGACCAGCTTCTCGCGAATCCTCTCATTGTTGTGCCCGTAATTCAAGGCGCCGGCGCCGGCAAAAAAATCAATGTATTCATTGCCCTGCGTATCCCACAGCTTGGCATTCCGGGCTTTGTCAAAGACCGTCTGAAAGCTCCGGCAATAACTTCTCACTTCCGATTCCAGCTTGTTAAACACGGTAAGCTTCGGTTTCTCCATGACTTGGTTGTCCATAGTTCCCTCCATTTGTTTAAATGTCATTGAAAAAGGGGCCAATCACGAATAACGGCTCATCTTCATGTGTCGTTCCATCCGGAAACATCTCTGCTCCGTAACCCACCGTTACGGTGCTCGGAATGGATTTCTCCTCGGCATAACCGAGAAACAATCGGCGTGATGCCATATTGCTGGGCGATACCGTCGTTTCAATGAAACGGACGCCATGGCAGGCCTTCTGGTTCATGAGGCCGGTAAGCATCGCCTTCGCGATCCCCTGCCTCCGGTGGGAGCTTGCAACCGCCACCTGCCATACAAAGAGCGCCTCCGGATTGCGCGGAGAACGGAAAGCGGAGATAAAACCGACGATGTCTCCTTCATGCTCCGCAATCATGCAGGTATCGTTGAAGTAATCCCCTAGCAGCATGTAGCAATAAGGCGAGTTCAGATCAAGCGATCCGGTATCGCGTATGAGCTCCCATACCCGGGTGCCGTCCCGCGCCTCCGGTCTTCGGTAAACCACTTCGGTTCCGGTATCCACAGCCATCTACATAAACACCTCTTTCCAGCACTAATTTCCGTTCGAGCGGAACCGCTGCAGAAAGCTCTGCAGCCGCTCGCTCTTCGGATGATCGAATATTTCCTCGGGTGTTCCTTGCTCAACGATCCTGCCGTCGGCTCCGAAGATGACCCGGTCCGCGATTTCCTTCGCAAAATCCATCTCGTGCGTAATCAGCATCATGGCCATTTCGCCTTCTTCGGCGATTTCCCGGATCACCTCCAGCACCTCGCCGACCAGCTCTGGATCCAGCGCCGAGGTTACCTCGTCAAACACCATCACCTTCGGCCGCATGACCAGCGCTCTGGCGATGGCGACGCGCTGCTTCTGGCCTCCCGACAGATTGGACGGGTGCATCTTCAGCTTGTCGGCCAAACCGACCTTGCCCAGCATCGAGACGGCCCGCTCCTCCGCTTCCTCCTTGGACAACCCCAGCACCTTGCGCGGGGCTTCCGTCACGTTGCGAAGCACATTCATGTGCGGGAACAGATTGAAGTGCTGGAAGACCATGCCGACGTTGCACCGCATCCGATGCAGATGCTTTTCGTTTGCCTTGACCAGCTTGCCCTTCTCCTCCATATGCCAGAGCAGCTCGCCATCGACCTCGATGGTCCCCTCGGTCGGTTCTTCCAGCGTCATCAGCATCCGGCCCATCGTCGTTTTGCCAGATCCGCTCGGTCCGATCACAGCCACCTTTTCTCCAGGCTGCATCTCCAAATCGATGCCCTTCAGCACCTGCAGGTCGCCATACGACTTGGTCACGCCCGCATATTTCACGATCGGCTGTGAGCCCGTAACGGGGCTTCTTTCCCGCTGCGGCTTCTTCGCCTCTTCAGCCTGCTCATCGATTACAACGGCATTCAATAGACTCCCTCCTTATTTTCCACGCTGCAGATTCAAACGCTTCTCCAGCCTTTGCACCAGCAACGACGCGATATAACTGATGATCAGGAACAGAATCCCGACCAGCGTGTATGGTTCGAAAGCGCGAAATGATTGCGACACGATATTTTTGGCCGTCAGCATCATCTCGACCAGCGTAATGGCGCATAGAATCGGCGTTTCCTTAAACATGACAATCAAATAATTCCCCAGCACCGGGATGATCGGCGGTACCGCTTGCGGCAGTATAATGCTCCGCCAGGTCTGGGATTTCGTGTAGTTCAGTGCGGTTGCGGCTTCCCACTGTCCTTTCGGCACCCCTTCAATGCCGGAACGGTACACCTCCGACAGATACGTGCTGTAATGCAGCCCCAGGCCGATGACTCCCGCATAGAAGGCCGGAATCGAAATGCCCGTCAGCAGCGGCAAGCTGTAATACAGGAAGAACACCTGTACCAGCAAGGGGGTATTGCGAATAAATTCTATGATTCCTTTGGTTATGAGCGACAAGGGCTTAAATTTGCTCCGCGCGGCAAAGGCAAGCAGCAGCCCGATAATCAATGCCACCACAAAAGCACAGAGTGTGACCCATACCGTCATTTTTAATGCACTCAGAAGCTGCGGCAGTATTTCAAACACATATTTCCAATCCCACATCCGCTACAGCCTCCCCGCGGTCAGTTTGCGCTCCAGCAGTCGAACCGCCATCGAGACGAGCGTCGCAATGACAAAATACATGAGGAGCAGCAGCACCAGAATCTCGGTGGTCCAGGAGATGTAATTGTTGCGGAGCACCATCGCCTGATACGTTAAATCCGCCATCGTGATGAAATAAACGAGCGAGGTGGATTTGATGAGTTCCACAAGCTGATTCCCAAACGGGGGAAGCATTCGCAGGGACGCTTGGGGCAGTATAACGTTCCACAACCTCTGCCAAGGCCTCATATTAAGCGCCACGGCAGCTTCCCACTGTCCTTTCGGAACGGCCAGCACCGCGCTGCGAACAATCTCGGAGCCGTATGCGCCGAAATTAAGTCCGATCGCGAGAATCGCCGCCAGCATTTTCGGAAGCTCGATGCCGATGAATGGAAGGGCAAAATACAACCAGAAGAGTTGCACCAGCAAGGAGGTTCCCCGAAAAACTTCGACGTACACGACCGTCGCCGTGCGGACGATCCACAGCTTCGACAGCCGGCACAATCCGGCTGCAAAGGACATCACGATAGCCAGGATGGCTGAAAAGAACGCGACGATAATCGTGATCTCTGCTCCTTTGAGCAGCGTCGGAAGAAAATCGATCCAAGAATTCGGCATGCTATTCCCCGCAGAGCGCAGCGGCCGTCATCTCACCCGGGAGCTCTTCTTCCGTGAACCCGAACTCTTGCAAAATTTCCAGCAGCTCGCCCGACTCCTTCATCTTTTCAAGCTCTGCATTATAAGCCTCCTGGAACTCGGTATCCGCTTGGCGGAAAGCCGTAGCCCCGTAACCGCGAACGCTTTCGCCGTCGATGACCGGCTGCTCGAAATCGGCCACGCGTTCGATGCTGTCGTCGCTGGCTGAATCCAGCATCGCCTGCAGGGACGGCCCCGTCATGGTAATCGCCTGCACCCGATCGGCCTGGAGGGCGCTGATCGCCGAAGCCTGGTCAGGGACCTGTACGATCCGGTCCGCAGGAATGCCCGACTTCTCCATGTAGCCGATTTCGACCGCGCCGGTCATGACAGCCACCTTGGCCTGCTCATTCTTGGCAATGTCCTCATAGCTTCCGAGTTCCATCGGATTCCCTTGCTTTACCGCAAGGGCTTCCCCGATGCTGTACTCCGGATTCGCGAACAGGACGGCAGAGCAGCGGTCCGGATTAATGAACATGCCTGCCGTGATCAGATCAAACCGATCGGCCTGCAATCCGGCGACCAGCGAACCGAATTCCGTTAGCTCCCCCCTCATCTCCTTGATGCCAAGACGCTCCAGAATAACGCGGGCAATCTCAACCGCCTCGCCCGTGAGCTCCCCATTGGCTTCTTTGTAGGCATACGGCTTCTCGTTCGCAAACCCTACGGTGATATATCCCTGCTCTATGGCTCGATCCAGCGTACTTCCTTTGTCGCCGCAAGCCGCGAGCAGTACCACCATCATCACGGACAACACCAGCACAACCACTTTCTTCAAAACCTTCCACAACCTTTCGTAATAGCTTTTCACTTTCTTAAAAAAACGGCATGACGAAATTATCCGTGTTAGCACATGTGTTAACTTGGATATATGGACATTCAGATACCCGTGCATGGGACGAGGCTTCAGGGAAGATGATTCATCGGCTTCCTTGCACGCTTTGACCCAATGCCGTCTGATCGATTCAATTCATTCCACATTTGCAGACGTTGCCCCTCCTCTGTAATTGAATGCTAAAAAGACCACCAAACAGGGGATCTAGACATAGCTCCGCCAGCAGGGGGTCAAAAAATAGAGAAAAGGCCCCTATAGAGAATAAAGGGCCTTTTGTATGAACATCCATTATGTATGCAAGACCCATCCACTGCTGACGAGGTTAGCTGACGGACTCGGGTAAGATGGTACCCTACACTCGTGAATTCCAAGTGACTCGCCCCTGGTGAAACTGGTTCCCCCGCTTTCCGGAATATGTATGCCGGAAACTAAGCGTGTGTTCATGATAAAGGGAAGCTCAGGAAAAGTCAAACCCCTTTAACCGCTTTTTCTGGAAATTCAGAAGTGAAAATACCGTTTTTGCAACGAAAATATCGAGCCTTTTGAACACCTTATTTAAGGCTGTCCATACACCGGATTGGTCATGGAATCCATGCTCCATTTTCCGCTATATAGCAGGCATTTGACGGGTCTTGCGGAAATCGTTCATGACATATACGTTTAATGCCATGAATGAGCCCCGGATCAGGAAGTCTGCCCATTTGAAATACGGGGCCGAAAAAAATTTTTGAAACACTCCATAATAAGTCCGATAACAACGCCTGGAATGACTTGCAAAAAGCCCCGATGCTTAGCATCAGGGCTTTTCTCGTCATACCGCGGTATAGCCGCCATCCACCAGCAGACTCGTGCCCGTAATGAAGGAGGCATCTTCACTGGCGAGGAACAATACGGCTTTGGCCACTTCTTCCGGCTGTCCCAAACGGCCCATCGGATGAAGGCCGACCAGGTGCTGCGTGATCGCTTCCGTTCTTCCCTTGATCAGCGGCGTATCGATATATCCCGGACACACGGCATTGATTCGGATTCCTTTGGAGGCATAGTCTGCGCTGAGCGACTGGGTTAACAGCTTGACGCCTCCCTTAGCCGAAGCATAGGCGGTTACCCCTGCTTTTCCGACATGGCTATGGATCGAGCCGCAGTTTACGATCGCCCCTCCGGTTCCTTGGGACAGCATTTGCTGAATGACATATTTATCGCACAGGAAGACCCCTGTCAGATTAATATCAATCGTTCTCTGCCAATTATCCATCGTTAACTGATGGGCAGGAGCATCATGGGCTATGCCTGCATTCGCGAACAATACATCGACACGGCCAAAATGCTGTACCGTCTGATTCACCATATTCGCGACTTCCTGCTCTTGGGTTACATCCGTTTTGACGAACAGCGCTTCAAAGCCGGCTCCTCTCAATTCGTCGGAAACCGCTTGGCCCTGGTCGGAATAATCCGCGATAACGACCTTGGCTCCCTCTTTTGCAAAAAGTCTGACTGCCGCTTCGCCAATCCCGCTGGCGCCCCCCGTCACAATGACAACCTTGGAATCAAATCTCATGCGTTGATCACTCCTATGTTGTAAATTCATCAACCGGCTATCCATTCATGTAGAATGGGCAAAAACCGACCATGATATTCCGATACCCCGTTTCCTAATGAATGACCAGCATACTATCAAATAAAAAGGACGTTCGCTAAATAACAGTCGCAAAGCAATAACCTTATTCAAGCTCAAGCCCTGTCAGACCGGACGCTCAATCGTAAACATCTCTCCCAGGGTCGAATAGATATTTCCTGCCATGCGGCTCACAGGTTTCAACTTGGATGCGTCAATCCGGCCATGCTCGTAGAGCTCCTCGGACACGTGAAATCGGACGACGCGGGCAATCAATAGATCAGCGGCAGGCAGCTGATCCGTACCATCCAACGTGACGACCTGCTCCAGCACGCATTCCATGCGAATCTTGGATTCCATAATGCCGGGAACCTTAACAACGTCACTAACGACCGGGGTTAAACGGGTTCGGTCAAGCTCACTTTCGTCCGGAGGCAGGTTCGCCGCCGTTTCGTTCACGGCTGCAACGGTATCTTCGTCCACGATGTGGATGACAAGCTCGCCGCTCTGCATGGCATTTCTCGCCGTATCCTTGGGTGCACCGTTCTTTCGCTGAACGGAAACCGACAGCAAAGGGGGATTGCTCGACACAATGGAAAAGTAACTGAACGGGGCCGCATTCAGCACGCCATCCGCCGATAATGTCGTAACGAAAGCGACCGGACGCGGAACGACGCTTCCGATCAGCAGCTTGTATGTGTCCCGTTCGCTTTGGGTATTCGGGTCAATGGATATCACTTGAGTTGCCCCTCTCCTGTATGTTTGACTTGTATAGGCTCCAACCCCTGCTCGATTCGGGCACGCTCCGGTTCGAACCAGGCAGGAAGCTTTAATTGTTCCCCCAGCGAGTCCAGGTCTTCGTCCACCGTAAATCCGGGCGGATCGGTTGCGATCTCAAACAGGATCCCACCACGTTCCCTGAAATATAACGCTTTGAAATAGTTACGGTTCCTGATATCCGTAGGGCGAAAGCCCTGCTCCTTCACCCATTCATGCCATTTGCCGTGCTCCCCATCATCTTGAGCCCGCCATGCGATATGATGGGTCGTTCCGGCACCTCCGGCTTCCAAAGGGATATCCCGCATCGGCAGATCAATCACGTTGCCGAAGTGGCCCGCAGCTTGAAACCGGGCATAATTGACGTCCTCTCCAATGTAGGTCAGTCCCATGACATTCTCCAGCGCCTTCTTCGTCTCCTCCCATTTGCTGCTGAACAGAACCGCGCCGCCGAATCCCTTAATGGCTGTAGCCGATGTTATATCGTCCACGGACCAGCCGTTATTCGGACCGCCTTCCCGCTCCACCAACTCTAGCGAAAGTCCGTCCCGATCGGAGAATTGAAGGTATTGTTCGTTAAACCGGAAAGCCTTCATGACAGGAACACCAAAGCTCCGCAGCCGCTGTTCCCAATAAGGCAGGGCCCCTACAGGAACGGCAAAGGTCGTATATCCTGCCTGTCCTCCTCCACGCAGCCCTCTTCGCGAAGCGGAGGAAGGGAAGAAAGTGATGATCGTTCCGGGCTGTCCTCCTTCATCCCCGAAATACAGATGATATACCTCGGGCGCATCGTAATTCACGGTCTTCTTTATCATTCTGAGTCCTAGCACGCCTGTATAAAAATCAACGTTCTTCTGCGGATCCTGCGCATAAGCGGTAATATGATGAATGCCTGCCGTATGTAATGCCATATCCCATCTCTCCCTCACCGTTTGTATCGAAACCCGTTACTTCCGTTCTTAATCCGTTTTGCATGATGGATGAGCCATAAACCATAAATAATCTTTATTTTGAATATCTCTAATTAGAGATTATATAATTTTCTTATCGTTGTCAAGCTCTTGTGCACCCCAAATATATAAAAAGCCGCCAAGAACGATTCCTCGCTCTTGGGCGGCTTTAATATGCGGCTAAAGGCCGCCTCCCTATCCCACGCTTAAGCTTTTTGCCATTTCTCCTTAAAGAACAGCTGATACACCCGGGTAACGATAATCTTAATAATCATATAGATTGGTACGATCAGCAGAATTCCGATAATCCCGCCAAGATCCTGTCCCACCAGCACCAGGATAATGATCGTTATGGGATGGATCGCCAGCTGTTTGCCGAAGATATACGGACCAATCAGGTTATCCTGAATCTGCTGGGCCGCCAGAATGACGACAAGGGACCAGATCGCGGTTCCCGGGGACTGAATAAAGCCGATAATCACGATCGGGATCGAGGATAGAATGGCGCCGATAAACGGTATGAAATTCGCGATGACCGCCACGACCGTCAACAGCAGCGCATAAGGCAGGCCGATAATCAGGAATCCGATATACATCAGAACCCCCAGCGCCAAATTGACGAGAACCCGGCCTACGATAAAGCCTTTGAGTGCATTGTTGATTTCATCCAGCACCGAGGCTCCCTCGCCCTTGAATCGGTCAGGCAAAAAGCTGACCACCATCTTCCCGAATTTCCCGCCTTCCTTCAACATGTAATACAGGAGAATCGGAAACGTAAACAATACGATGGCAAAATTCGACACGAACGAGAACAGATTCATAATATAATTCGTCAGGAACGTGAAGCCTTGATTCAAATAATCGGTGAGCTGTGTAAGCGGGTTGGCGTTCTCCGGAAAAATGTCCTGGAAAAAGCCGTTATTCTCCAATTCCTGAAGCTGCTCGCCAAGCTTGGCAAACAAGGCTGGAGCGTTCTGTACGAGAGCCACGATCTGATCGCGCAGCGATGGCCATACCCCCAGGATAAAGCCGGTAAGGATGCCCGCGAACACGACATACAGGAGCAGGATGGCCAGCGAGCGATTTAGCTTGCGTTTTTCGAGGAGATCAACCAGCGGTCTGAGCAGGTAATAGAAGAATCCCGACAGCATTAACGGCACGAGGATGATGGAGAAGAACGAAAGTACGGGTCTGAATATAAAATCCACCAGCGATCCCAAATAAATGATGGTCAGCACCAGGATCACGGCAAGACACAATTTGAAAAACTTGTTCATTTTCAGCAAAAAGCATGCCCCTTCTCCTATTTTTTCACCATCGTATCATGACAACGAGTACGGATTCAAATGGCTCCTTCTATATTCGTTACGAGAGGCCTTATCCTAGCCGCCAACGTTTTACGACCTTTCGGTTTCACTCCATGCCGCCGATATATACTTCTTCTAACGCCTCACGTATAATATGAAGGATTGCTAGGGCAAGGCTATAGTGTAGGAGGATATCATAAACATGCATGTTACATCCATCATTCTTGGTCTGATCATCGTTCTGAATATCGTGTTCTCCATGTTCGTGGTTTTCAGGGAACGGCGGGATGCCGGCTCCACCTGGGCATGGCTGCTGGTGCTGTCCTTTATCCCGATTCTGGGCTTTGTGCTGTACTTGCTGTTCGCCCAGAATTTAAGAAGAATTCGTCTCTTTCATTGGGACGATCTGCAAAAAACCGGCATCGAGAAAGTATTGCTGTCCCAAATGGAAGGGATGAACAACGGCGAATACCCGTTTACCAATCAAGCGGCGGCGGACAACAGCGATTTGATCCATATGCATATCAACGAGAACCAGGCGATCCTTACGGACGACAACCATGTTGAAATTTTTACGGATGGACGCAGGAAGTTTGAACGGTTGTTTCAGGATATCGAGGAAGCCAAAGACTATATACATATTCAGTACTACATTATCCGCCGCGATGAGCTTGGCAAGAAGCTGATCTCCCTGTTGACCCAAAAGGCTAAGGAAGGCGTGAAGGTCCGGGTTCTATACGATGAGCTGGGCTCGCGTCAACTAACCAAAGGCTTCTTCAAGGCATTCCGCGAAGCCGGCGGAGAAGCCGAGGCCTTCTTCCCGTCCAAGCTGCGCTTCATTAACCTGCGGCTGAATTACCGGAATCACCGAAAGCTGGCGATCATCGACGGCAATATCGGGTATGTCGGCGGATTCAACGTCGGGGACGAGTACTTGGGCCTCAACTCCAGGTTTGGGTATTGGCGGGACACGCATCTGCGCATCCAAGGCGAGGCCGTTTATGCGATGCAGGTTCGCTTCATTCTGGACTGGAATCAGGCTTCGCATCATAACGATATCACTTACGAATCGAATCTGTTTCCCAAGATCAATTCGCCCGGCAATGTCGGAATTCAGATTGTTACCAGCGGTCCGGATTCCCGTTATGAACACATCAAGAACGGTTATATCAAAATGATTTCGTCCGCCAAGAAATCGATTCATATTCAGACGCCTTATTTTATCCCGGATGCCAGCCTCCTGGATGCACTGCGCATTGCGGCGCTTTCCGGCGTAGAGGTGCATCTGATGATTCCAGATAAACCGGATCATCCCTTCGTGTATTGGGCTACCTTATCTTATATCGGGGAAATGCTGGGTACCGGGGCTAATGTGTATCTCTACAATAATGGCTTTATTCATGCCAAGACGATCATCATCGATGAGAAGATTTCATCCGTGGGCACGGCGAATATCGATGTTCGAAGCTTCAAGCTGAATTTCGAAGTGAACGCATTCCTGTACGATGAGCATTTATCGAAACAGTTGACCCACATCTTCCACCAGGATCTGCGGGTATCCAGCCAGCTTACGATGAAGCAGTATCTGGAGCGTTCGCGGTGGATCAAGTTCAAGGAATCCATCTCCCGCCTGCTGTCGCCTATTCTATAGGACAACCCCGAGACGCTGCCGTATCATTTAGCAATCCAGAAGAAATGTCAGGGCCAGAGACCGTTTATACTAAAACCAAGGAAAACGAATCCATCATATTAAAACCTGGGAAGGATGTTGAACGTGGCTAAACTGACACCGTATATTTTCTCTGAGGATGCAAAAGCGCAGGCTGAGTTTTATACCCAAGCACTGGGAGGGGAAATCTTATCCGTGCAAACCCATGGCGAGGTTCCCGGAACCAAGGAAGAATTGAAGGACAAGGTCATGCATCTGAGTCTGGTAGCCGGAGGAATCCCGATCTTTATGTCGGACTCGATCTTCCAAACCCTGGAGCGTGGGAACGGGATTCATCTGAGCCTGTCGTTTGAGAGCGATGCCGAAGCCCATGAAGCTTTTGACCGCTTGGCCGAGGGCGGCAAGGTGATTGATGCGCTGAAGACTCAATTCTGGGGAGCGCTGTTCGGGGTGCTGGAAGACAAGTTCGGCGTGTTATGGCAGGTCACGACGGAAGTTCAAGTCAATTAATTCTGGAAAAGGCCCTTCAAGTTTGACTTGAAGGGCCTTTTTTGCGTTCAGTCCTTATTCTCTAATCGATCGCTGACCTCGTATAGACGCAGGGATAATTCATCCCCTTGGGCATTGCCTAAAATTTCTCCGTATCGACTACGCAGATTGTTCCAGCACTCGTGTATTACTTTCTCAAGAGCCTTTCCTTTATCGGTCGTATAGATCAGCGACATCCTTCCTTCCACCCGATTGTATACCAGCCCTTTAACGGCCAGCTTCTCAACCAGTCGGGTTACGGTGGATGGCTGGAGGTGAAGAATTTCGCCTAATTCCTTCTGCGAGATCCCTTCCTTCTCGTATACAGCCATAAGCAGATATGCATACGTAGGCGACAATCCGCTTGCGGCAAACTCGTCTTCGGCCATCTTGGTAATGACCCGGCTAAGGCGATTGGCTGTGAAGTAAAGGCATTCCTTGATATACGTATTGAGCATAACGGTTACCTCTTTCGCTGAAGTTCATCATGTTGAAACGCCACATATTGTTTGCACATACAAATATAGTGGATTTCCAAATAAAAGTAAAGCGGCAGTTTCCCCCATCTCATGGAGTCATCTGCCGCTTCATTCTATTAGAATATGTCGTTCAGGTTGCGATCCTGCTTAGGATAACGCTGCTTTATTCGACCTGGCTCTGATCCATGTACATGACTTCCCATAGATGTCCGTCCGGATCCTGGAAGCTCCATCCGTACATAAAACCGTGATCCACCGGGTCGTTGGAAGGCGATCCCCCAGCAGCCAGCGCAGCGTTCACGATGTCATCCACCTGCTCCCGGCTTTCTGCCGACAGCGCCAGAATCACTTCCGTTGTGTTGGCCGCATTCGACAGATCTTTCTTGGTGAACGTCTTGAAATAATCCTCGGTGAGCAGCATGGCAAAGATGTTATCGCCTATGACCAGGCAGGCCGCATTCTTATCCGTAAACTGCTCGTTAAACTCAAAACCGATTTTCGAGAAAAAGTCTTTCGTTTTCTCCAGATCCTTAACCGGAAGATTCACAAAAATATTATCGATTTTTAATGCCATCTACGATCACCTCATCCATTTGATAGATCCATCTTAGCATGGGCAGCGGCATGGCATTTCTTTTCGCTTGCTATGTTCAAACCATTATTCGTCGAATTCCGTGAAAAACACATCCGTCAAAATGGCCTCCGCTCTCTTCAAGCTGCGGGAATCCAGCTTGCGGAGCATGCTCAGGATCCTCTCGATCTCCTCCGTTTCACCTCCTGAAACCGATAAAGGAACCCCCCCAGTCTTGGGTTGGTCCTCGGACCCTTGATTCAGGCTCGAATCCTCGCCGTCATCAAAGTTAACCCAGGAAGCATCGATCGTATCCTGCATGCTGCGATTCAAAAATCGCAGCTCATCCTCGCTGTATCTCCGCAAGAAACGGCTGATTCCGAGATCCATCTGCTTGTGCAGCGCACCATGCAGTTTGAAGATCTCTCTTCCGGCAGGAGTTAACGTAAATATAATTTCCTTTTTGTTATCCGGCAGATTCTCCATATGGAGAATCTCTTTATAGACCAATCTTTTGGTTATTTTGGAGACGCTGCCCTTCGGAATCCCGAACTGTTTGGAAATCGTGATCCCGTTAACAGGCTCCAATCTGCCTACCGCATCCACCACGTGCAGCATCGTGACGGTCATTTCCTTCAGCAATTCAATGATCTCCGGCTGATCGCAGCGCTGTATCATCCACTGTCTCTCTTCGTCATCCTCGGCCTGGAACTTCTCCTGCAGTACGGAAACCTTCTGCTTTAATTCCTGGATCCATTGATCCTTGCGAGAGGTTCGTTCTGAAGAAGAAACAGAACACTGATCCATTTCCATATCTGGTATCTCCTTACGCTCGGCTATCGTCCTGTTCAGTATAACAAGATCCCGGAGGCAATTAAAGTTTCCCGGAAACCATATTGACTTCATTGGTCGGATATTTTATATTGTTTCCTAGAAACTTTTTTTTGTGATGAAGGAAACAATACTGCATAAGAAAAGAGGTCTTGTATGAGAGTCGTTATTGTGTTTGATCATCCCTATGGCGGAAAGGCGTCCGAAAATGTTGCCCATCGAAGAAGTTTTTCTGCTGCTTTGCTGTCGTCCGTCACAAAAGGTCTTGCGCAGGCGGGACACCAAATCGATCTGATCGATTTACATGAAGATGGCTTTGATCCCGTCATGTCGGCGGCTGATCTTGCTTCTTGGCGTCAGCAGCAATCCATGGATCCGCATGTTGCTGATTATCAGCAGCGATTGATGGCAGCAGATTATATCTTTTTTATCTTCCCGATCTGGTGGGAATCCATGCCTGCCATGACAAAAGGCTTCCTCGATAAGGTGTTTGCCAAGGGCATTTTGTACGATGAGCCTAAACCCGGCCGGCCCTTCGCGCACCATCTCCCCCATCTCAAGGGAGTGTACCTGCTTACCGTGATGAGCACGCCAAGTTGGGCCTACCGTTTATTTTTCGGTAATCCGATTACGAAGATCCTGTTTCGCGGGACCTTTCGGAAAATGGGATTTCATAAGCTGCGCTGGCTGAATTATACCGGCATGGAAAGACGTCCGCTGGAAGCGCGGATTCGGTTTCTGAACCAAACGCAGCTGCGTTTCAGCCGGCTATGAGCCGTGCCCATGACTCGAAAAAAAGATGCCTCCAGGCAGCGTCAAACCGCCTGAAAGGCACCCATTTTATAGTACCAGCATATTAATTCGATAACTCCGCTGCACGCAGCAATCTCATAACGGTTACTACCGTTTGAGCTTTGGTCACATGAGACTGCGGATCCAGCTTGGCAGCGGATACCCCCTGCATAATCTTCTGTTCCACGACGAAGGCGACGGACGACTTCGCATAGGACGAAACCTTGGAGTGATCTTTAAATTTGTTTAACAGGCCTTGGCCGGCTTCATTCTTCTTACCGGCATACTCCAGCACATGGCTTAGAATAACCGCTAATTCCTCGCGCGTAATCAAGCTGTTAGGATCAAAGAGATCGCCTGTGCGTCCCTTCACCAATCCTGCAGCTTTGGCAGCCGCGATTTCTCTGGCATATCGGGATTTCGGATCCACATCCTTAAAGCTGGAATCCTTGTCGTCAGGCAATAGACCCAGCGCTTTCACCAGGATGGAGATAATCTCGGCACGGGTAATGTGTTTATTCGCACCGAACGAACCGTTATTTTCTCCGGATACGATCATTTTGGCCGTAGCTTGCGCCACGTCTTCCCGTGCCCACGAAGGAATCGCATCACTAAACCGGATATCCTGCTGTAGCAGCGCATAAATGCCGCTGCCGGTTTTCTTGATTTCAACGGTCACCGTGCCATCCGTATTCACTTTAAACAACGTCGGAACGGATCGAAGCTCGTTTGTACCCGGTATAAAGACCACTCCGGTCGCACGTTTTATATCTATCTTTTTCGCATCCAAGGTAACAAACTCGCTGACATGGAATTTCCCGAAGCGTATCAGCTCGGTTGCCGTTTTATCCGCGTGTACTTGCTCAAGCTTGAACAGCAGCGAACTCGCCAGTGTTTCTTTCCCTTGAAGCAAGGCGGCCAGGCTTGCTGCGTCCTTATCGTCTGGAGCCACAATCGAGACTCTCACCGGCCCGGAAACCGAGATCAGCGAAGCCGGGATCCGGTATTCTGTCCCGTTTAGGAAAACGGACAGACTGGCTTTGGCCCCTTTTTTCGCAATGGCCGCAATCACTTCTTGCGGAATTTCCAGCACCGCCTGCTTCGCGCCCGGACCCGCATGGAGCTGGAAGTTGGAGGATTCCGAATGGTTAATGCTGTTAACTGCCGCAGCCGCAGGCACGGTAACTAGAGCCTTATCTCCTTCAAGCACAACGTTGGCTTCGAGTTGATCCTTGCCTTTAGGCGGCTGTGGCGTCGATGGCGTTGTTGAACCGGATCCGCCGGAGCCTCCTCCGCCTTCAGAGCCACCGGAGTCGTTGCCCGAAGTCGCGATGCTCAGCTGATTCGAAGCGCTGGAGACGCGGTTGATCTCATCTCCCGTTCGATCCACGGCAAGTACATGGATCTTGTAATTCGTTAGGGGGCTGAGGCCCTTCACAGTATAACCGTTCGTTGCCACCGAGCCGGACAACGCATGATTCACGTACACTTCATATCCCGTTGCTCCCGTCACGGCATCCCATTTCAGCTGGATGGAGCCGGAATCGGCGCTTACCTTGGACAGATTCCCTGGAGCCGGGAGTGCCGATGCATGGACTTGGCCGTTGATGGGCAAATCGTGAACGAGTTGGGTCGTCAGCGTCTTATTGCGGTCGCCGCTGATATCCCAGCTCATGACGCCTGCGATATCCAGCGATTTCACGATGGAAGCCGTATATTTCATGGTGTCCCTATCGTTGTAAGTGATGAAAACTTTATTTTGCTCATTGTACAGGTATGGAACTTTGGCGGATTCGTTCCAGTATCGCTTATAACCGTTCTTGTCGATATAGTTATTCTCGAGATCGCTGAAATCGAAAACGCCCGCTTCCCATGTCTTTAAGGCAGATCCGCCTTTGCAAGTCTGATATTGGCCGGTTGGCGGGCAATCATCCCAGCCCTTACCGTAATATGGCACCCCGGCGATCAGCTTGTGCGTCGGCACCCCGCCGTTCAGATGGCCCAACAAACCGCCGAGCACATGATTTCTCGGAGCGGAGGAAGCGGCTTTCGGATGCTTTTGGTCAAAGAACAGCGGTGCATTATGATGGCCCAGCGTCTCCCAGCTGCCGCTGTAATCGTAAGTCATGATACTGATGAAATCGAGATAGGTCACCGAATTCGCGAGATCGGCATTTTTAACGAAATTATCGCCCTGTCCGGAAGCAATCGTCAACAGATAGTACTCCCCGTCTTCTGATCCGGCAGCATCCAGCGCCTCGCGAACGGTCTTCATTAACAGTGTGAAGTTTTCCGTATCCTCCGGTCCCCGGGAGTTGTCGTCTTCCCCGCCTTCAACAGGATACTCCCAATCGATATCCAAACCATCGAATTTGTATTCTCGAAGGAAATCCACCGCGGAATTCGCAAACGCCCGGCGTGTTTCCTCGGTCTTGGCCATGTTGGAGAAATGATTGGACCAGGACCAGCCGCCTACCGATATCATAAGCTTCAAGTGGGGGTTAGCGGCCTTGACGGATTCGAAGGCTTGGAAATTTTGAAAATCGAATGTCGGATCGCCAATCACAATTTCTCCGTCATGGACGTATCGATCCTGTGCAGGAATATTAGGATCCTCGCAGGCTCTCGGCCCGCTCCCGAATTTTTTCCAGCAAATATCGGCGAAGGCGTAGTTAATGTGAGTTAATTGAGATATGTCCAATTCAGCAGGATGAAAATTACGATCTTTGGTACTAGCTGACCAAGAGGTGTAGTACGAAATATTGTTATAATTGCTGCCCGGTACTACCGATACTGATTCGCTTTCAGGCGAAGTCCATAGGCTGTTATGGCCCACTACCTTATACGAATAGGTCTTGCCTTCTTCAAGTCCAACAGCTACGTACCGACTCTCGCCACTCGAACCAACCTTTGCTCCATCCTGATAAATATCATAGCTTGTGGCCCCGGGCACCGGTGCCCAGCCCAGTGAAACCGTAGATCGTGTAGCCGTGATTACCTGTAACCCTTGCGGTTGAGCCAGTTCCCCCCACTTGAGGGTAACGGCATTACTATTAGCCGATGCTTCCAAAGCTCCATTTGCGTTTCTTTGTGCACCTACTTTAAAAGTGTACGTCTCTCCTGCTTCCAAAGGTCCATAGGTAGCCGTGGTGACGGAGTTTTCCCAAGTGCCGCCTTTCCATGCTCCATTGACATATATATCGTAAGCTTCAGCACCCGGACTTGATCCCCAATTCAAAGTAACCGTATCTTCCGTTACCTCTTGAATTTGAAGATGGCTTGGGGGTGTTAACGGTGCGTCCTTATATTCGGCTTCGTCTTTAGTTGTGGTGAATTCCAATACATTACTTTTGTGTGCCTTCTTCGCGTCGCCATCCCAAGTTATATATATCCTATAGGTCGTTTCGGGTGTCAATCCGGTGACGGCTCGGGTCCAGTAATTTCCCCATGCCACCCAGCCGTCTGTATCCGCATTCCACACTTGAATATTGTTTTCATCTTCATCCGACTTAAAATCCCATTGAAATATCGCCATATTATGAGAGACACTTTCAATACGCAGATTCTGCGGTGCTAGCGGATCCTGGGAGCCATAGGTCGAGCTTGTTACCGTCACCGAATCGATGCCGGAGCTCGTTGCGGTAATTTCTGAAGGAGATGCGCCTTCTGCTGCATAGGATGCAGGCGCATGAAGCAGTGGGGTAAACATGAGAATAAGGGCCAAAAAACACAGTACCCATTTCGGGCGTCTTGTCGTGATAAAGGGTATCACCGTTTTCACCTCTGTCGATTAAATTTCGATTGCAAATGATACAGCATTTCCATGAATGTCTGTTCCTCTCGGTGTCACCCGGTGGTATCCTTGATGACTTGCCCAGCTTCGCATATCGCTCGAAATCCACTCGTTTTGAAAGCGGTTACCAATCCAGGTGAACTCAACTATGTAAGATTCATCCCATCCCCCTTTTCGCTCCATACCTACACTCACTTGTTCAATCGCTCTACTACGGCCCCCTTTCAATGAAATCCATGGTGTTCAATCCATATTCATATAGTTGTATCATGGAACCTGCGCAATCGATTGAGAAGGGATACATTTCCATAGACATGGGATAAATTCTTTTAATTTTATATTCTGTTAATAAATTCAATCTAAAAAAAGAGCCCTCGAAAAGGCTCTTCTTCTATTTACTATATAAAAGGTGACGGCCGATTCATCCCATTGAACTTAGATGCTCATGCTTTAATTTCCATGCGCCGTCGGCATTTCGAACGAATACGTTCGTTGCTCTCCCGCTCCCGGTCGTGAATTCCCCCTGAAAATACCCCTCGTAGTGATAAGTATAAACACAGACAGCCGAATGTACATCAGTCGCAATCCACACCACGTCCTCTGCCCGGTACACCTCATCTCGAATGACATCCCAAGCGTGCTCGAAATAGGCCCTGATTTCCTCCAGGGTACAGCAGCTCCGGTCCGAAAACCAATACACCGCTTCCTCATCGAGCAGCCGGGCTACCTGGTCAAAATCATGCGTGTTCGTAGCCGCTATTTATACCTCAAGGGCTTTTTCATATGACATTGTCCCGCACCTCCATTCCCTTAACTAGGCATATTAGTTATGAAACAAAGTATGATGGCTCTATCCTGGTTAATTAATATATCTAAATTTTCATAATCTCCTAACACTTGGTTTGAAAATTTGCCTTTCCTTCCAAGACGGCATTCAAGAATGTCTTCGACTTTTTCAATCGCTTCTGAATCTCATCAATTTCTTTGATTTTTCGTTCAACCATTTTCGTCTTTGCCTCGTATGATAAGTTCAGTTGTTGATTGACTAACAAACTTAATTCTTCTATAGAAAAGTCTACCGATAAAAGTACCTTCACATCATCTAGAAACTCCACAATCTCTTCGGAATAAATTCGATAATTATTTGCATCTCGTTTAACAAATGTGTCCGGAATTAGGTTCTTTCGTTCATAGAATCTCAACGTTGATATGGGCAGACCCGTTAATTTTGAAACCTCGTTTATTTTCATCATAGGACCTCTTTTATTTCTTGCTATAAACCTAGGTTCATAGTTCATAATACGAAATATGATAACGAACGACATCCACAATGTCAAAAAAAATCGATGTTATCAAAAGGAGAGGTTCTATGTTTAACCATATTCAAAATAACGATTTCGCCAATATCGTTATGGGCCGACGTTCTGTCCGTAATTATGATGAGAACTTTAAAATATCGAAAGAAGAGATGAGCGACATGATTTCGGAAGCCAGTTTGGCTCCATCCTCTGCAAATATGCAGCCTTGGCGTGTAATTGTAGTCGATACTCCGGAAGGAAAAGAAAAGCTAAGACCTCTTGTGAGGTTCAATACGTTACAGAATGATACTTCATCAGCCATGTTATTGATTTTTGGCGATACCCAGAGCTATTTATATGCTGAAGAAATCTACAATACAGCTGTGGAACAAGGAAAAATGCCGGCAGAAGTACGAGATCGTCAACTCGAAACCATTCTATCCCTGTTTCCGACTCTATCAAGAGAAATGAAAGTTGAAATTGCAAAAATCGATAGCAGCCTCTTTGCCATGCAGTTCATGTTAGTAGCTCGTGCGCATGGGTATGACACGAATCCAATGGCAGGCTTTGAAGCTGATCAGTTAGCAAAAGCATTCGATTTAGATGAAGAACGCTATGCTCCAGTCATGATTATTTCATTAGGAAAAGCCAAGGAAGATGGGCATGAGTCCGTTCGATTAGAGCCCGACAAGATTACATTCTGGAGATAACCATGATCCGTACGATATTCACCATTCTTACTTCAAAATAACTTTAGACTCAAACCGCAGGTTTAAGCCTACGAAAAATTAAAAGAGGCCAAAAAACGAGCAGACGAATGATCGTCTGCTCGTAATAATATTTAAACTCCTTCATCGGTCTCATTCTCCGGAGCCTGCCCTTGCTCTTCCGAAAGCGCGCTTTCGTCGGACAGCTCATACGAGGCGCCATCCACAACGACCTTCTCGGCAAGGGAGACATCAAGCGCCTGATCCAGCTTCACGGTGACCTGACTCGAGTAAGTCTGGTTTGCCGTAGCGTCGCCAACGTTATCCGAGGACCCCACGTCCTCACCTTCAACAGGATCAGACGTGTTTTCCCCTTCTGTTGTCCCGCTATTCAGATTCGCTTGGTTCCCGGATAAATCCGTCTCGGATCCTGACGAATCAGCAGCATCAGCTTCCCCTGTGGTTTCCTCCGCGCACACCCGCGATAATTCAGGACTGACCGCTTCAAGCAGCGTGCTTCCATCCTTGCCTATAATCTGTAATTTGTCCACACTGAAATCCCGGCAAGCCGCCGGCTGTTTAAAATGGAAATTCAGCTCGGTGCTTCCCTCCTGCTCCCCTTCCTCCACCACCGTCGCCGTTAATAAAGGCTGCTCATCTACGGACTCGGAAGAAGCCGGCGGTACCGTAACCGGCGGCGTAACGGCCGGATTCGGATCGGCATCGCCGTCCGCGGGACCTTTGCCGTTTTGGATCATCATGAAGGCAGCGCCAGCAACAACGATTACCACAAGCAAGGAAGAAGTGATTTTTACGAACCGCGAATGCCGGCGAAACCATCGCACCAACGGCGAAGCCAACTCGGCCTTAACCTGCGCATACACCGGTTTGAGGATGGGGGCAGGCGAACTGAAATAAGTTTTTACGTAATCCTTATTTTTAAAGGCTTCGCGGTCGTGGATTTTGAAATAATCGATGATGGCGGCGGCATAAGCGGGAACAAGTCCCCGCGGTCTAACGAATACCGGCTGCTCGGCAGACCATTGTATATATTGGTATACCACGTCCGGACTCTTGCCGTATCTGTGCAAGTAATCCAGCAAGCTCCGATAGTCTACCGCACTGGAATTGATATCCGTGCAGAAAGCCAAGGTTATGCTCTCGAAATTGGAGGGCTCCACATGATTATGCAGCCATTTCCGCATGATATGCTGGGTGCGCTCCCGTTCCTCTGCCGAGAGTTCCGCCAGCACTTCCGCTCTAACCTCTTCATGGCCGGACCACTGGTGAAGGGCCAGCATGACCGCGGCTTTGGACCGAATCCGGGAATCGAACCGCTCTACCCAGCCTTTGAACTCCTTCGGCATTTGCAGGAACCCGATATCCATCAGCTGCTTCTGGCTTAATTGCTCAGGCTCCAGCTCACGCAAGAGAAAGAGATTGGCTGCATAGATCATCCGGTCCGCAAAGGCACGCCCGCCTTGATAACGGCCGATTCCCTTTTGCGGATCGCGTTCCATCGCATCCAATTGATCCAGTACGGCATTGACCGTTCTCACCGGATCCGAATCCTGCTGAAGCTTATCGATAAGTTGGGCTTCCGCAAGCCGTACATAATTCTCCTGCTCCAGCAGGAGAGGGTGATTCCGAACCCACAAGCCGATCAAATCCACGAGGTCTGCAGGCGTTGCCGCTTGCTTCATGCGCGTTTTCATGTAGGGATCGAACATCAGCGCCGGCAGCCCCGGACTGGTCAGCACCCTCGCATAAAAGGCTCGGCTTAGAGACGGGCTGCCCTCCAGCAGCTCGTAAATCGCCATGGTCGTATCCTGACGCTGCTTCGATAAGGCATTATTTAAGGAGCGGATAAAATATTCCACGATCCAATCGTTATGCTGCCGGGGATTGATGCCATGATAATCCTTCAGGAATCCCGCGATCGCGGCATCCGGAACATGCCCGCCTTTGACGAGCTCGAACTCCTTGGCAAACAGGGCAAGAAACAGCTGATCCAGACGTTGCTTCGCATCCAGGGCGCCTGCCGGCTGCAGATAGAGCAGTGAAGCACGCAGCACGGCATGCTTATGCTCATGGTACAGGCCTTCATGGCCTTCTTCGATCTGGAACAGCATGCATAAATCATCATAGCTGTCCAGCGAGATTTGATGTATCGGCTCCATGTCCGCAAGCATTAGCTCGGCGAAGGCAAAAAAACGTTCGGACCGATCCGGGTCCAGCAGCGTATCCCAAGCAAAATTAAGATAAGGCTGCTCGGACCATTTCAGATCGGCATTGATGACCCGGCCTGCTGCGAGCTCAAACAAATAATCCTTCTCGATGCTCCGGTCATTCAGGCGCAGGCTGCCCTTCTCCACGAACATGAGATGAAGCCCCTTCTTGCTCTGCGGCTCCTTGGCATAAGTTACGAATCCAAGCACCCGGCGCAGCGCATAGGGCAATCGGCCAAACAGCACAAAGAGCAGCTGCTCCGCCTTCGCGGACAACTGTTCCACCGGGACATCCAGAACGATGTATACCTTTTTCTTCCCGGCAGCCGCGGATATGCAGGCATAGATCAACTGCTTGAATACTTTCTCGTTGATCCCGAGCTCCTCCAGCAAGGCCGGCGTCCTCTCGGACGAGACAGCGGCCCGGGAATCGGCCTGGACCGGAATCGCAGGAAGCTGCGGCAGATCGACGCCCTCTTCGATATCGTAATGATCGGCAAAAGCGGCCTGAAGCCATGTCCGGTAAGCGTTATGATCATCTCGATGGAAGCCTTCCGGAACGACGTAATGATGCGTAAAAAAGGCGCTGCGCAGCCCCGTGAAATCCGCAGGCTGAAACACGCTTCGGCCCAGCACCGTTTCCCCTGATTCGGTATGGAACAGATGAAGGGCAGCCGGATAAGACGCAGCGTCCCGTTCACTGCGCGCCGTCAGCTCGGCAGGCGCTTCGTATTGGCAGAAGGGATGGAGCACCTTTTTAATAAAGGAAGCCTCCAATCCGGACGAACGGGCCACCGTGTCAAAACCTTCGGCCGAGCGGAATATGCCTCGCCGCTCCCGCGTGTACATCTGCTGCTGTATGTTTCGGGTTGGAAATTCCGGCACTAGTCCTCCCTCCCCTGAATGTACTTCAGCTTGTACAGAAGCCAGATGAACGGTTCATCCACCCGAATCGGGCTGACCACGCTCTGCAGCTTCTGATCGACAGGGTTGCTGCCCAGCGCCGACACGGCAAAATAGGCGGTATTCGAAAAGTACACATCCATCGTCCCTTTGAACGGACGATCGACCTTTTCGATAAATCGGCGGATTTCGCCGTCAATATTTTCGAACTCGGTCAAATTCAAAAACTTGCGGTGCACCACATTGTTAAAAATATTGCTGTTCAGCTTCACGTATTCGCCATCCTCATCCTTAAGCGCGTGAAGCATGTCGCTCTTGGTCAAGACGACGGCGGTTGGAATATCCGTCTTGCCTTTGTCCTCATAAGCGATGAAATCGCCGAACATGGTCAGCACGACATCCCGCGGCTCATCATACTGGGATACCCACTCCCCGGGCTGATCGCCGAATTTCAAACGGATTTTTTCCCGAATGGAGCGGATTTGGAGCGGATCCACCATAAACAGAATGCCCGCTGAATTCTTGATATGCTGTCCGTGCAGTCCCAAATAATCCTCATCCACCATGCCCTCGCCCGCCACGTCAAAAAATACGAGCGTCAACGGCGGCTTCGACTCATCCTTGAACACGAATTGGAAAATAAAAGGCTCCTGCATTTTCTCCTTCTGCGTAGATGCCAGCAAATCCCCGCGTTCAAACAATGGCTCCTCATAGCCGGTGCGGAACTTGCGGCTGATCTCGGCATTCAGCGGCATGCAGGCCGCATCGAAATGATCTGCCGTCGTATGCTGCAGCGTATGAATCAGCGAAGTCATGTAAACCGATTTGCCCACTTGCGAAGCACCGATAATCGAGATAATGTTGCTTGGCACCTTCCCGGCAGTTACCGGCAGCTCATTGTGGCATTTCGGGCATAACCGTCTGCGCGTGACGATGCCGTAACGGTCATTCAATCCAACCAGGACGTGCTCCGAATAAATGTGCTGCTCCTCCGGGATGTCGCTCGGACGGATGATCGCTTCGATATCATACACCGAATCCAGCCCGAAGCGTTCACGGTACCGATTCAGCTCCTCATCTTCCCCAAGCGCATAATCCTCGTCATCCTCGCGGTCGTGGGCAGCCCGGAAGACAACCTCCTTCGGAGCGAACTTACTGAAACAGTAAGGGCAGACAATATCATAGAACAGCGGCCTTGGCTCCGGCTCCGGTTTTTTCTTGAATATATCAAAAATGCCCATCTTTCGTACCTCCCTCTGAACCCTATGAAATACACACGGACGCGCTTATCGTGGTTAACCGTGTGTTCATCGGTCTCTGTCTATCTGTGCACCAGCTCATATCGTTGTCCGTATTTCTTGCCGTCCGTAAAAAACAGGCGAACGTAATCGTTCTTGCCTACCTCGATCGCAGGCAATTCGTTGCGTCCGGCAGCAAAATCCGTCACGAACGGGTACAAGATGCCGTCTTCCTTGTTGACCGGATAAGCGCCCTGCTTCTTCACGTAACACAAAGCTTCCTTCGGTACCGGCGCCTCCGCCGTCACCTGGATTTCGATCGTCTTATAGGGCTGCAGCCAGCGGCTCTTTTCGCGAATGGAGTAGACCAGTTTGGCTTTGCCGGTACTGAACCGAATGCGGTTCGCTTCATCCTCCTGCCTGATTAACGCCATCTCTCCGTCTTCGGAAGACAAGGCGTAGACCGTGTACGTGATCTGACCGATCCCGTCCAGCCGGTCGCGGTACCCGTTATTCGCCTTATACTCGTCACGGGTGTATAGACGCATCCCGCCTGGCTGCGAATCGCCGGCAGGCGGGCCGAATCCGTCGTCCATCGCACGGTGGATGTATACCGCTTGAAGACCCGGCGGCCAGCTCCAGCGGAGCGTGCAGTAACCATCGTCTAGTTGATAGCTTAATCCCTGAATGACCCATTCTCCGGGCTCCGCATGTTTAAACCGCATCTCGAACGCCCCCTGCTTTAAAATCCTCGGCTTGTTGAATCATTTGGCCGCTGCCCTCTTCCCGTTCGGCCCGGCCGCTGCACGTTGGAGATGATCTTGCTGCTCTCCTTAACCGGTATCACCAGCGTGAACAAGGCGATGATCCCCGCAAGCAATAGGCAGGCGATCAGACGAACGGAGGCATCCCCGATTTCCTCGCCGGAGAGGCCGTATTCCAGAACCACGCCTGCCAGTACGCCCGATACCGCGCCGCCGATGCTGAAGCTCAGCGCAAGATGGCGATTGTCGAACACCGTGCCGAGGGCCAGACCCATGGCGGCGCCGATGAGCAGCATCGCAGTTATTCTTCCGATCTGATGATACACGCTGTCTTCCATAGCGCCCGTACGTTTCGTCAACAGCGAACGGTCTCCGACGTCGTCATAGATTTTCTGGAAAACGAATGACAAATCCTCCGCATGCTGAACGTCGTAATATTGTCCGCCCGTTTCCGCCGCAATCGTCTGAAGCAGCTGGGCACCGTCCGGGTTGACCAGGCTGAGGCCAATCGTATTTACCGCGATTTGCTGCTGCTTGTACTCCGCAAGCACACGATCATGGTCGGTTTCGCTGAATCCGTCCGACAGCATGATGACCATGGCGCTTCGGCCGGCATCCCGGCTTTCCTGGATATGCGACATGGTATCCTCCAACGCAAGGCTGATGTCCGTACCGCCATCGGTCGTTGCCAAACCGTCGATTTCCGCGATGATCTCATCCTTGGTTTCTTGGTTATTCACGCGCGTGAACGGCTGCAGCAACGTTGTTGCATGATCAAACATTATCACGGATACGCGGTTATCCCGATCCATTCGGTTGATCAGATTTTTGGCTGCCGTGTACCGGTCCTGATTCGGGTCCGTCTCATTCATGCTGCCCGAATTGTCAATGACCAGCACGATATCCTTCACGGGCTTGGCGCTGCCCGGGTTCAACTGGTACACCCATTCAAACAGCATGCCAAGCAGGAACAGGGCCACCAACGTGGATGGAATCAGCAGCTTCCATGATGTGCCCGTGTACCGCTGTCTCCATGAGCTTCCGCTCAAACGGGGGGAGATCAGTTCTGCGATTAAACAGGCCAAGCCGATGCATAAGGCCAGAATCCCGAAATAAATCCCCGTAACCACGATAACAGGAAGCCCTGTCCCCCACTGGCGAAGCAAAAACTCCCCAATGGCAAATCCGAGTCCCCCACCGACCAGGCTAAGCAGCAGCAGGAGAGGGTTTAATTTTCGTTGCACAATACACGCCTACTCTCTGTATCAGAATCGAAGAACGCTAACGCAGCTCGGGAAGCTGCGCCGGTTCCATGCCATGAAATTCATAACCGTTTGCCGTATAGGTCTCGTAGTAGGTTCTGCCATTCCGGTAATACATCAGATCCTCCAGATGGAAACCTCCCATCAGGTTCAGCTTCTCGACCCCGCTTGTGCGCTTCTCGTGCACGATGCCCAGCTTGTACACCCGTAAAGCTTCATCGACATGGATCGCGTAACGGACGAATTCGCTGTCGGCATCGCCAAAGAAATATTTCTCCTCGTATCGATGCTCCTGCGTATAATCAAGCAGCCTGACCAACGTAACGGAGTTCTCCTCCAGCATCCGGTATAACACCTTAAACAGGTCTTCCTTGGCCAGCACCTGCTTGTTATCGTAGTCGATGGTGACGTTCGCCCGCCGCAGCAGTTCTTCCTCGAAGGTCTGCACGAACGGCTCTGCCGTCAATAGATCCCTCAGACAGACCCGGATCATGTTCGAGAGGATCGGTTCGATTCCTTCATGCATAACGATGGAGAGATTGCCGACATACCGTTCCTCGAAGAACACGCCTTCGCCGCGCTTGCTCTCCAGCTCCAGCATCAATTCCTCCGTCACGAGGCCGTAATACTCCATCAGGTTCTGGCCGATATAATCGTCTGCGGCACGGATGCTGGAACGGGCCGCCTCCATCAACTCCGCCTCCAGCTGATCCAGCATGCCTGCCTGCTGCTTGTACTGACGGTGAATACGTTCAAGCTCCGTCTCATAGAGCCTGTAGAGCTCAAGCTCCGTTTCCAGCTGCAGCAGCTCATACTTGCGTCGATAGACCTCGCCCACGAAATACCGAATGAAATGGCGCACATTCTGTTTATCCCGAAAAGGAAGCTTCTTAAACGGCTGGCTTTCAACGCTTTCCTCATAATATCGGTTTAATCCGTCCTGCTCGGTCTTAAGCAAGCTGCCGAGATCCCGAATCCGGGACCGAACCGCTTCAATCAAAATCCCCGCTCCGGCCTTATCACTCGTCCACGCGGCAATTTGATAACACCCGATTTGCGAATGAGTTGCCAAAGTTCGGCGCAGCGCATCGTGCAATTCTTCTGCGGTGCTCATATCGCTCAGTCTCTTTCGGGCCGCCAGCTCGTAATTTCCTTGAAAAAACTTCCGGCAGCCATCTCCGAAGAGCGCCTCTTCCGCCTCGCGAATATTCATTCGCTTCAGCTCGGCATAACTGACGGGATGCGACATCATGCCCTTGAGACCGTCCAGATGCTCGGGGTCCGGCAGCATCCGGTTCGCTCTTGCCGTTACGGCCTCCGGGTCGAGACCGAAATAGGCCAGGCATTCATGAATCTCCGGCTCCGGCCTGTCCTTCATGCGACGCAGCAGTCCGCGGCACAGATGGTAAAGGACCGTTAGGGCAATCGGCTCATTGGGCCTCTTCACCCTGGCAAAGCCGGCGGAGACAAAGCCTTGGCGGCCGGATTCGGTCATGATATTGCTTTTGAATGACGTATTGTTGTAAATGCCTCGGATGCCGTCATAGGTTTCATCCTTCTGCTTCCGGTTCTTCAGCAGGCCCAGGTGGCAGATGATATCGTAGATATCCTGCATGCCGGCGTAACCCGAGATGCCTCGTTCATTCTTATCGGACAGCACATAGACGAGATCAAATAATGCGGATGCCGGGTGGACGACAGGAATCGTCAGCCCGTCCTCGGTTACCTGCAGCGGCGCGGAGAAGGTGTACTCCCTGCTCTGCATCAGCTCCAATTCCCGTAGGAACGCAACGCCTACGGAGCTTGCATAGCCGTAGGATTCAATCTGCTCCCTTTCATTAATGAGCGCGTACAAATCCATCTGCACCGACTTGAACGACTGCTGAAAGATGGATTCGGCCAGCAATGAAATTTCCGGGATAAATACATTAAACGGGTCATCGACCCGTGTAATGACAGACAGATGAACCCGGTCAAACGAAGCGTAGCTGCGTCCAAAGTCTGAAATATGGTGGCTTAACTTCCGAATCGCTTGATTCAACCCGGATAGATGATGCGGGTCCTGATAGAAGCTCTGGTACAGCTCCTTGCGCATCGATTTGGATGCTGCGTCCGACACCGGCAGCTGCAGATGGTACCGGTGAAGCCGGCCGGAGAGTCCGGGGCCTTGGGGCTCCGGTCCTTCACTCCGGTCCGTTCCTACATGAAAATAAACGACGCTGGCGCTGTTATCCCATTTGCGGTCCTGAATTTCCATGATCGGTTCGATGGCAGACGCTGTCTTGTCACCAATGAACAAGTATACCTCCGGATAGTGGATGCTGCTCTGATCATCCTCCATCAAGGTAAGCTGCTCTTCCGACTTGGCATAGCCGGCAGCATACTGGCGAAGAATCTCCCTCATCGTCTATTTCAACCTTCTTCGGATGTCATTTAATTTCGAGGATACCTGTCTGTAGAACTGGTATCGCTCTTCACCGTCCGCAAGCTCCACCTTCTCGTATTCGAGCCGGTCGCGCGTTTCCAGGAACCGTTCGGCCAATTCTCCCAGCTTCGTGAGCAGCGGCGTAATATCCTCGGAAGCGGTCAGCTCCTGATCGCGGCGGGAGGATTTGCGAAGCAGCGTGCTGCGGCTTTTCTCGTCCAGCTGACGGAAGTGCTTGTAGACTTCATACTCCACGTCGTTCACGCTTTTCAGCAGGTTGGCAAACGGCTCCCAGGAATCCTCCTCCGGATCGCGATCATAAACGAAGAGCGCACCCTTCTTGGTGATCGTCCCGGTGTACAACGCCTCAATGAATTGATCAAGCCATTTCTCTTCATTCTGATTATCGCTGATCAAGAGCTCGAATTCCGTGATTTTGGCCGCGATGGCGGCATATTTCTTCAGCTCTTCCCGCACGATGCGGATCATTTCCGGCGAACGGATCAGATTTTCCTTGGCCATATCCTCGTTGATGCTATTGAAAATATCCTTGGAGCCAACCCGCTCCAGCCCTTCGTTCATCAATCGCTTCAGCTCGGTCCATGCCCGTTTGACTTCGCCAAGGTTAGGCTTGGGACTATCGAGCTGCAGATCATAAGCGCGAAGCAGCTCATTCAGGTCAAACGGCTTCGTAAACACAACCGCGTAGCGGCTGCTCGTATTCTGGTCAACGTCCTTCTGGATAACGACCTTAAACTCAAGCGCCTGGTTAAATTCGGCACGGACCCGGGCATTGTAGTCCTGAACCCGCGGATTGACGTAGGTATCCCCCCAGGATTTTTCAGGAATCGGCGATGGCAGATACGTCCAATTGTTGCGATCTGTCTGTACCAAGTGACGCCCAACGCCTTCCTTGTCCATGATCGTGCGTTCGTAGCTCTCCTCATAAACCTTAAGCGGAGTATAAACGAACAACGGCACGCCGTTCTTCGTATTCAGCCAGAAGATCCGGTTCTTCACTTCGCTCTCCTTCACGGTGAAGTGAGACTTCCCGACCGAATTATTCTGATAATTGCGAATCCCTTTCAGAATACTTGGAGCCTGTACAGGCACGGACACGAAGCCCCAGGAAGGGAAGTACAGATTGCCTGCGCTGTTGCTCAGATGGAAGACCGGGACAGCTTCGTCATCCAGCTTGCTGGCGATGTTGCGCTCGACAAATTTTTCGATGGAATCCTCCTGCCCGAATTTCATGACCAGGAAATCCTCCATCGAACGGGTGATCAGATCGCCGAATTTATCGGTAAGAAACTCCGAAATGGAACGGACGACATCGATCTCCTGCTCCCGGGTCCAACGATTGGCATGACTCAGCAGCTCCTGGGCGAAATCGCGGATGAGATCGTCCACATCCTTCTGATCCATGATTTTGTTAATGACATCGGAAATGTCGGGCACGCTGACCAGGTTCCAGTAATACGTCTTGTTCCCTTTATGATCCTGCTGTTCTTCCCCGTTCACGAGAATGTCGCCGTTCTTGGCAAAAATCGAATTCAGCGCATTCAGAATCTCCGTATATACGCTGTAAATCCGGTTATTTTCCTGGTTCAGCAGATCGTACAAATCCTCATAGAATTCAATCATCTGCTCGGTGCGTTCCACATCCGCTTCCAGCCAATATTCGTTGATTTTGGCTTCAATATAGATGTTTTTCTTCTTATCCTTCGAGACAAAAGCGCTCTTCGCATCGCCTAGACGATCGATCGCCTGTTCTCTGGCCGACTCGATGTCGCGCGGAATACGGGTCAGATTCTCTCGCAGCGCTTCGATGTAGGACAGCAGCATCTTCAGCAGGCTAAAGCCCTTCTCCGTATAGATCAACCGCGATACGTAAAACGGTCCTTGCTGCGGATGCAGGAACATCCGGCGGATTTGATCGCTGAACTGAGCCACGATCTCGCCCGGCAGCTGCTTCTTCGCTTTGATGTATTCCTCGCGGGCCCTGGCCAGAAAATTCTGTTCCAGCTCCGTGTCCATATTAATGACCTGGTTCTTCACCACGTTCGCGTAGCTGAGCCGCTCGCTGTTCTGGTATCCGGGCAGCGGCTCCGGTACGCGGGATTCGAAGTTCTTGGTCATCGAATCCAGATCGATGCCCAGCTTGCTCGCAAATTTCTCGACGTCCTCCTGGCTCGGCGCTTTCTCGAACATCGTTTGCATTTTGCCGAAGACGCGGTATGCCAGATACGTCGTCATCTCTTCAATAGGCAGCACGGCCGAAGATGCGCCGATGATGTTGTAGTCGTAATTGGCAGGATACGCCTTGTTCATCTGCGCAATATTGGTGCGGATGTTGCTGATATAGTCATGGATCGCAAACTCTTCGCCGGACTGTTTTTCCTCGCTGGCCATGAAGTTCGTGATGTTCTCTGCGGTAACGTTCATGCAGTAATCGTAGGCATTCTCCAGCAGCTTGCCTTCCGTATTCGTAGCGGATATCAGATGACATAGATTAAATGGAGGCAGTGGAGAGTTCACGTTCAGAATGTTGCCGTACTGCTGCTTGAACCGTTCGCCTCTGGCATCCACGTTCATCCAGTAGTCCAGCTCTTTGAGCGCGGCGTAACCGTTCTTCTTGATGTACTCGCGGGTATGCTCGCTTAAGCTTTTGTTCGCCAGATTGATATCCGGCGTAAACAGATAGCCGAGCGTATTCACGCGGTCAATGCCTGCCGAGCCGTGGTCGCGTTCGATAATGCCGCGGACGATATAGGCGATGTCCAAGAAGCAGCCGCTGCCCGTACCGCCGGACAGCCCCGTCAGCAGGAAGACCATCAGCTTTTTGTTCGTGCCAACCGACAGCGTTTTGATCTTCTTGTCGATCGCCTGCACCACTTGGGTAATCTTCGTGAACAAGAGCAAGCGGCCCGCCTGGCGTACGCCTGCGGCCCCGTTCATGCCGTCGGTAATGCTCAGCTCGGGCGACAGCCAATCCGTAATGTAAGGCTCCAGGATGCTGCGGTTCTGGAGAAGGCCTCCGATCTCGGCATTGGAGAGAAGCACGAATTCATTGATCGGATCCAGTCCGATCCCCTTGTAGCGCTTATTCTTATCCTGTTCGTTGGTCTCAAAAGCCAGAAACTCCACGTTATCCGGCTTGTCCATTCTTTTCTTGGACAATGGATCCTCCGGCAGCTTGAAACGGCGGTTAATCTGATATTTCAAGCGCAGCAGCGCATCGATCCCCGTCCCTCCAAGTCCGATGATGAGGATCGGATTGTCGATGGTATCCACCCGTATTTTCTCGCTGACAATGCCGCCTCCGAGTGAAACGTCAAGCTGTTGTATATGTTCTCTAACTACCGGTTTCATAACTTCCCCTCCTGATAGGTCATGGCTTTAAGAGGTTGTTCAAAAAGTCCGCTTTTGATAAGAAAACCCATCGAGGTCAATTCGACTTTTTGAACTCGCACTTTAAGCCAAATATTCAAATAATATCGTTTTGTCCGCCTGCTGAAGGGAAACTCTCAGCCGGTCTCCGTTCTTCAGCTCCGTCCCGTTCGTTGCATCCAGAGCCCGTCCGGACTTCTCGATGACGGCTGAAGAAAGGTTCTTAAGTATAATGCGGTCGTTCTTGCCCGGCATGAACAGGATTTTCTCCGTTTCCTTGAGCTCCGGAGCAAGCTGCAGAAGCTGATGCAGATTAAACTTCCCTTTGAAGGAAGTCAGCTTCTTGTATTGCGGGGACGTCTTCTCCCCGGTGTTCTCATCCCTGATCTCAATCACGATTTGGCCGACAAAGCCCTTGTTCGCTTTCTTGATCGCGCCGAGAATGAAATAAGCTGCCGCTCCAACAATGAGCAGCGCCGCAATGCCAATGATTACGGGCCATAATGGAAAAGGTTTCGCATCCTCGCCCTCGGTCATCTCCTTCCCGCCGTTACCGGAACCGGAGGCTGCCGCTTTTGCGCTTATCTTCACAGGCAGGCTTTCACGGTAGAAGCTCTGCTCCTCCGCACGCACCCTCAGCTCGTAGTCATGCTTCTGCGGAATCTTGTAATCCCCTACAAAGCTGCCTTCTTTGTTCTCTAGTTCGACCTCCGACTCGTCCATTGTGTCCAGGTCCTTGATCAGCAGCTTGGCCGTCATATTGCCGTACTGTTCTTGGTCCTGCAGCTTCTGTCCATTGCTGACGAGGTACGCGTTAATGTCAATCGTATCCCCGGCCTTTACCTTGGAAGATGGCGGAGGATCCATAGCCAGCTCCAGGTCGTAGTTGAACACGAGGTTGATGTCGATTTTGTCCTTCGATACGCCCTTCACCTGCAGCTTCCAGTCGCCTTGCTGCGGCTTCAGCAGCTTGAGCAGCGAATAGGAATTGGACGTGGAGCGCAGCACACTAGCCGAAGGGATGCTCTGCTCAGCACCGGCGGGATCAACCAGCTTCACGTCCACGGGACTGGAGGACATAATGGAAATATTCGCTTCCAATACGTTGGCATTCGGCACACGGACCGTAACCTCCTGATAGCTTCCGTTGCCGGTAATCGACTGTACCGGAACGATCTTGAGCTGCTGGTGGCTGGCAAAAATCTCGCTTAATATTTGCGGAAGGTCATCCGCCGAACTGGTCGTAAAGGATTTGCCCCCCGTTTGGTTGGCCAGTTCAGCCAACGTTTCTTTGTTCAGCTTCCCGTCGGCATTGAGTCCGATCGTATAAATCGGAATACCGCTTCCCTTGGCCTCCTTGACGGCTTGGGCCAACTGCTCTGACGCTTCCTTGCTCGTCCTGCCCGTGTTCGGGTCCAGATCATTGTTACCGTCGGCCAAAACAACGATCATCGGCGCATGGGCCGGGTCCATCCCCTGCTTCAGCACCTTTACGGCTTCATCGAGACCGACGGACATATCGGTGTACGGTCCGCGATCCAACTGATCGATAAATTCCTTCAGTGCGGTTTTGTCCGCCTCCGACTGAATTTCAAGCAAGGCTTTCTCCCGCTGAATCCGGTCGGTATAGGAAACGATGCCGACCTTGTCGCCGGTTGTCGCCAGCATGTCGATGAACATCTTCATCGCTTCGCCGCTAATCCGCTCCGGATCGCTATTTTTCATCGAATTGCTGGCATCCATCACCAGTACGGCATCGATGTTGGAGCCTTGGGAGGCAGCCGCTGCCTTAGGCAAGGCTCCTCCGCTCCAGGTCATGATCAGCAGCACCGCTGCCATCAGAGAGAGCAGCCATTTATTTTTACGTTGCATAGATTTACTCCTTCATCCATTTAGTCGAGCATCGGCGGATGTCTCGGTTCGTTCGTCAGAGACTAGTCTAACTGTAGGCAAAAAGTCTTAAAATCACATGAAAGGAAGCTTAAAATAATCATCGGAATATCCATATTCCTACTGTGTTTATATAGAAAATACCCTGCCAGTCACTAAAATATCCCAGCACTATGTCCATATGATATAATTATACCTGCCAAAGTTCAACATTATCAGTCGTGCCACCCGGACTTAGGACACAAGGCTCACCCGCCATTTTTGAACCAATTTCGATACCGAAAGGAACCGACATATGATTACATACGGATGTCTCGGGATTTTGTTTCTTTTTGTCATCATCAAGATCACGGCCTATTCCAAGCGTAAGAAGAACGCCCCGACGCCGGAGCAGCTGCAGCAAACTTTGCTTGAAGCGGCCAACTCCAAGAGGGAACAGCATGGATAAGAAAAAGCCGGTACAACTTCGCCCCTATTCTAAAACGAGATATGTCTACCAAAAGTTAAGGGTTTGCAAACATTGCCACAATTTCACGATTCTTTGGGAAGACAGCTGCGCTCACTGTAAACGCCAGACCCTGGTCCCCGTTATGGAACTTGCAGAGAAAATGGCCAAACGGTCCATGCAGAGCGATCGGCTTCTTTTCTACATTATAGGACTCTCCGCCGTGCTTCTCGGTCAGACCTTCTTGCAGATCGCGATCGCCTTTGCCTGCATGCTGATCCTGCTTGTATGGTTATGGCTGATCCAGCGGCGAATGCTGCATTCCGAGACCCTGCACGCGCTGGACAAGCTTATAAGAAGTCATCGAGAACAGATTCTGGATGGCCTCGATCTGAACAAAGCGACGGCCTCCGCCGCCATCAAGGAAGATGCTCAGCTAGGCTTTGAGATCGTCAGGGAAATTGCTTCCTTGGTCCGGAATGACCGGATCCGCCTGCAGCAGATCGTCCTTCTGCAAAGCTTCAGCCTCCGCAAGGATATGGATCTTGAACTCGAGCCCCTGCTTCTGGACGAGTTTGATCCGGACCTGGCCTCCTATATCGGGGAAATCGCCAAAATTAAACGCGAGCTGATCAACAGCAAAGCCATTCGGTACCTGCTCGATCATGAAGCTGACATTTTACGGATGGAGCATGGCAGGCAGATTATGATCGACGCTGCCGGAGCAGCGGTACGGAAGAAAAAATATATCGATACGTTTCCTGATTTCATTAGCCGCTACGCGGATGGATTGCCAAGGTACCGCTTCCTCCGCTTGTATCAGATCGTGCGCCGCAATCCCGGCTTGTCGTGGAACGGCCTTCGGGATCGGGTATCGGCGATTTATAATGAACATTACCGCTCGGACCCTGATTTTCAAAAATGGGATTAGAGGGGCTATACCGTTATGACGATGAAAAACACGCTAACCCTGCGAAATTTGTATCTTTTTTTATGTATAGTCCTTCTACTGCTGATCGGGTATAAGGGAATTCACATCTATCAAAAAATCGAGTCGATGGCGCAGGCCGAGTCGTTGTATGCCCAGAAAAAGCTCGTTCAGGCGGAAGAGTGGTATCAGAAGGCCCGGAATAACCGTTCCCTTCTATATAAAGAAGATCTGCTTGCTTCAAGGCTGCAAGAGCTTGCGCCCATTACGTCCATGAAGGAAAGTCTCTCCTCTCTTGATCATCGATTGAGCCAGGTCGGGGAGGCCGGCGATTTCTCCGGCTTCATGAACGTATATGCCGAATTGCTTGAGGTGGAGAAGAAATTCTCGGAACAACTGGGATCACACGCCTCGTATTACAACGAAATTGCGGCGTTCTATGGCATACCCGATGATGTGAAACGGACATTCCTGCAATTCATCGATTTGTTTACGCGCAGGGCCGACGAGCTGCTTGATGAGCAGCAGTACGAGGATAACAGCTTTAAATGGAATCTGCTTCGCATTCCGGATTCCTTCTACGGCAGCGAGAAACAGAAGGATGAGAAGCTGCTCCGCCTGTTCCAGCGATACGACGAGATGGTTTTGACCCGTCTGGCAGGGGCAGGGCAGTATGCCGACCTGTTGAATTGGTCGCAATCCATGGGTTCCGAGTATGCCAGCCGGTCGATATCGGCTGCCTGGTTGAACCGAAAGGCCGATGAACTTGTGTATGCCATGCTGCAAAGGGATGTGCAGCGGGAACAACCGGCCGTTTTTGCAGCTCACGCCTCAGGCTACAGACAGTACCTGGAACGGAACGAGCGGAAGAACGCGGAGATCATGGCGTATATTCAGAATGAGATCAACCGCTGGGTCGCAGCGGCCGATGGGATGGTACAAAGCCAGAACTACGAGGAAGCGGTCGCGCTCTATGTGGCCTTGTCGGGGTACCAGGATATGAGCGGTAAACTGCAAGCTGCCGAATTGGCCTGGACGATCCACGATCCGATTCGTTTGTTCCACATGGCCGGTCTGAAAGGCAGCTTCAGCTACGTCAGCGGAGGCGGCAATCGTTTCGGAGGATTGGCCTATGCCATAGGGGTCGACGAGGGGAGCATCATCTACTTAGCGGTCTTGGATGCCGATGAAACGGTGCAATTATTCCAAAACCACGATTACCCGTCCGATGTCGCGATCCATGAGGTTTCAGTCGAGGAATCGCTTAGCACCGAGAAGAATCCGGTCATCCTTGTGGAGGGCTCTGCGGGAACTGACTTGGTATTCTATTCAGCCTATGAAGCCAGAGATTCCAATCTGACGCCGCTGTTCCAATTTACGGCCGAAGGCTACCAGGTGCTGCCGGACAAATCTTTGCTGGTCACGAATCTGGAAGGAGTCAGTCCGGACGAGATCGCCATCTTTGAGCGTCAAGGAGACCAATACGGATTCACTGGGTATCAGGTTCAATATACCGACATCGATATCGCTAATATCGAGGGTTATCCGAATGAGAAAGTACGCTTCTCTGTCCATATCCCGCAAGGCGGCTATGGCGAAGTCATTGCCGAACGTAATGGGTACTATATCGTCTTAAGGGGAGACTTGGATTTCCCTGCGGGGAGCGCAACGCTAATCGGAACGTTCAATGGCGAGTATCAGCAGCTGGAGATCCCGGTAAGCAGCCAACCACCTGCGTCTCCGGACCCTGCCGAGCCGGAGACCGGACAAGTTGACGGAGATCTTCTGGATGAAACTGAGAATCCAAGCGATCCCGTCACTTCCGAGGAGATCAATCCGGATGATGTTCAACAAGACCATAGCGGAAGCAGCGAAAGCGCCACATCCGGTCAGATCACGAAGATGCCAGTCATTCAGGTGGAATCGATCGAGTAAGTTATTGAATCTTTAATCACTTTAATATCTTGAATCCTTCTAAACATGACAAAAGGCTTCGCCCCTAATCACCAGGGGCGAAGCCTTTTCATTAATAAATTCAAGCGAGATGAATCCTAAATTTCATTAACAGAACAACTAGAGCAGATCAAGATCATAATTGCCCGCTCCTGCCTTACTCCACCGTTACGCTCTTCGCCAGGTTGCGCGGCTTATCCACGTCGTTGCCACGGGCAAGCGATGCGTAGTAGGCAAGCAGCTGCAGCGGTACGACAGACAAGGCTGCCGTCAAGATCGGCAAGGTCTTCGGAATGGCGAAGGCTTGATCCACGGATTTCAGCAGGCCGGCCACATGCTCTTCATGCGTAATGGCCATCACTTCCGCGCCGCGGGCCTTCACTTCCTTGATATTGCTTACCGTTTTTTCAAGTACGGTTTCTTGGGTTGCCAAGGCAATGACCGGAATTCCCTCTTCAATCAGGGCAAGCGTACCGTGCTTCAGTTCGCCGGCAGCATAAGCCTCGGAGTGAATGTAAGAGATCTCCTTCAGCTTGAGGGAGCCTTCCTGAGCCACGGCGTAGTCTTGGCCGCGGCCGATGAAGAACAGGTTCTCATGCTCAGCAATCTGCTCGGCATACCCCTTGATCGATTCCGCGTTGGTCAGCATGGACTCTACCTGTTCAGGCAGTGCTTCCATTGCTGCAATCACTTCAGCAACGGCGTCTTCCGTCATCGTACCGCGCACTTGTGCCAGATACAGACCAAACAGATAGAACGCGATCAACTGCGAGGTGTAAGCCTTCGTGGAAGCTACGGCAATCTCCGGACCAGCCAGGGTGCCAAGCACATCGTTGGCTTCACGGGCAATCGAGCTGCCTACCACGTTCGTGATGGCCAGGACATGAGCGCCATGGCTTTGCGCTTCACGAAGCGCAGCCAAGGTATCAGCCGTCTCGCCGGATTGGCTTACTACGATGACAAGGGTCTCCGGCGTAACGATCGGCGAACGGTAACGGTACTCGGACGCCACATCATTTTCGACCGGAATGCGCACCATCTCTTCGATCACGCTGCGTCCCACAAGCCCGGCATGGTAAGCCGTACCGCAGGCGACGATCTGAACATTGCGAATGTTCTTGATCTGTTCCTGTGTCAGCTTCAACTCCGGCAGGACGACTTTACGTCCGCTCTCATCCACACGGCCCAGCATCGTATCCCGGTATGCTTTTGGCTGCTCGTGGATCTCCTTCAGCATGAAGTGATCGAATCCGCCTTTTTCCGCTGTAACGGCATCCCAGTCGACACGAATCATTTCCCGAGAAATAAAGTTCCCCTCAATGGTCATTAATTCGACAGCATCTGCCGTCAGCAGAGCCATCTCTCCATCGTTGAGAATATAGACGTTACGCGTATATTTCAAAATAGCCGGAATATCAGAACCGATGAAGTTCTCTCCTTCGCCAAGACCAATTATAAGCGGGCTTGCTTGACGTACAGCTACCAATCGATCCGGCTCATACTCGGTCAATACGCCAAGGGCAAATGCGCCTCTCATGTAAGAGATCGCCTTCTGCACAGCCTTAACGATATCCCCGTCATATTCGCGGGCAATGAGATGGGAAATAACTTCCGTATCGGTCTCCGAAGCAAACTGGTGTCCTTGACTGATCAGCTCTTCCTTCAGCTCCAGATAGTTCTCAACGATCCCGTTATGAACAACGGAGAACTTCTGGCTTTCGTCCGTATGCGGATGCGAATTCACGTCCGATGGACGGCCATGGGTTGCCCAGCGGGTATGACCGATACCTGCAGTCCCTACCAGTGGTGCAGATTCCAGTCGCTCCTCCAGATTGGCAAGACGTCCTTGTGCCTTCGCAACGCGCAGGCCTTCATTCGTAAAGACGGCAATCCCAGCTGAATCGTATCCACGATACTCAAGCTTTCTCAATCCCTCGATCAACACCGCTTGCGTTTTCTGATTTCCAATATATCCGACAATACCACACATCGTATGATTCCTCCGTTCGATTTCCCTATAATAGTTAGGCGGAAATAGAACACGGCAGCATCTGTGCGGCATCAGGAAAGAAGAATGATCTATTCAATTATCAACGTTCAAGAAACTCAGCAATTCGTTAGGCTGTTTAGTTGAACAGACATGAATGCACTCTTCTTCCACCGCGCTGCCCTGTTCTAGATCGCACATTCATGTTTTGTATACAAGTGATGAATAAGCATCTGCGAATACGTTGTAAGAACGGTCGCCCATTCCTTTTCCGTTATCCGCTTACGGTTGATGCATAACCGAGAGGTCCCCGCCGAATAATCCGAACACCTCTACCTCGTCAACTTGCGTTCTGCCGTTTGGTTATCCTTAGCATGACAATAACCAATCCCCGCGCAGGTACAAGCTCTGGCGCTTATGAAGCTTGAAGTAACCTCACGATCCTCGCTTTCTATTCTTGAATGACATCCTTTATTATATTCATGCCCTATCACTTTGGCAACTCGGCTGGTTCTTGACAATGCCAAGCCCTACCTAGGATGAACCCCATCAATGACACCGAATGACCTACTTTCTCAAGCGATGCCGAACAAGCACCCCTTTGCAGGCAGGACAGGGGGTGTTGCGCTTTCATTCGACCGGCATTCCGGAAAACAGCGGGCCAGTGAACCGAAACTTCATAGTTCACTGGCCCTGACAGAAATTAGTCTGCTTTCCTTGAAAAATACACCCTTAGTCTTACGCCAATTCCCGCTTCACCACGTCTGCAATCTGCGTTACATAACGGTCAAGCTCATCTTTGTCCGGGCCTTCCGCCATGACGCGAATGAGGGATTCCGTTCCCGATGGGCGCACCAGGACACGACCGTTATCCCCCAGAATGCCTTCAACTTCAGCAATCGCAGACTCGATAACGGTATTGCCTTGGTACTTGCTCTTATCGCCAACTCGGACATTAACGAGTACTTGCGGATACTTGCGCATGCTGCTCTTCAGCTCATGCAGCGGCTTGCCGGAGGCTACCAGCGTATCCACCAATTGAATCCCGGTCAGAATGCCGTCTCCTGTGGTGTTGTGGTCCAGGAAAATGACATGTCCCGACTGCTCGCCACCCAGGTTGTATCCGCCGCGGCGCATTTCTTCCATGACGTAGCGGTCGCCGACTGCCGTTTTTGCCGTCTTCAGCTTCAGGCTGTCGCATGCTTTATAGAAACCGATGTTGCTCATCACGGTCGAAACGATCGTACCTTCCTTCAGCTTGCCGGCACGGTTCATGGCGTCCCCGCAAATGCACAGGATGAAATCGCCGTCCACTTCCTCGCCTTTTGCATCGATGGCAATCAGGCGATCCGCATCTCCGTCAAAAGCCAGTCCGAGGTCAGCGCCATGCTGGAGTACAGCCTCAACGAGTTTCTCCGGGTGAGTCGATCCGCAGTGATCATTGATATTCAGGCCATTCGGCTCAGCGCCGATGGTGATCACATCCGCACCCAATTCACGGAACAGCTTCGGAGCGAGCTCATATGCGGCCCCGTTTGCACAGTCCAGCACGATTTTCATGCCGTCGAACCGGTTGCTGATCGTCGTTTTCAAATATTCCAGATATTTATACTTAGAATCGTTATCTACCAGCAATTCACCTAGATCAGCCCCGATCGGTCGCGGCAGATTGTCGGTTTCCGCATCCATCAGCTCTTCAATCTTGAGCTCGGTTTCATCTGACAGCTTGAAGCCGTCGCCACCAAAGAACTTGATGCCGTTATCCTGCACCGGGTTATGCGAAGCCGAGATCATAACGCCCGCATCAGCCTTCAAAAGTCTTGTAATATAAGCCACCGCCGGCGTACTTACGACACCAAGGCGAATGACGTGTGCGCCAATGGACAGCAGGCCTGCAACCAGAGCCGACTCCAGCATAGCGCCGGATACCCGGGTATCCATCCCGATGATGACGGTTGGCTTCTCTTTATCGCCCGTAAGCACATAGCCGCCGCAGCGGCCGATGCTGTAAGCCATTTCCGCCGTTAATTCTTGATTCGCAACCCCTCTTACTCCATCTGTACCAAAATATTTCCCCATGTTTTATATACTCCTTTATCTACTCTTCGATATTATCCATCAGTGGATGTTTCTGTGCCCGTTGTTCCATCGCTTGATCCGTCTCCCGGCGGATGTGATGGGTTTTCTCCTGACCCGGAGTTATCCGTGCCCTCATTCGCGGGAGGCGTCTCCGGATCCTCCCCATGATCATTGCCTGTCCCTGTTCCGGTTCCAGTGCCAGTTCCGGTTCCCGGTACATCAGGCTTGTCTTTGTCGGTTCCCTCGTTGTTCGAAGTACCCGGGTTCGTTGTCACGGGTTTCGAATTATCCTTGAGCTCTATCTTAATCACAGGGCGATCCTGATCCGTGCGGTTGATGAAATTAGGCAGCGTAATCTGCAGCGGAATTTCATGGACGCCGGCTTTCAAGCCGGTCGCGTTCGCTTCAGCTCCAATATCCGTCGGCTCCAGACTATTAAGCAAGTCAGGCGCACCGGTGAGCGTCAGGGAGATCGTCTTCGTCTTTGGATCCGTAATGACGGCGTCCAGACCGGAGGCGACTCCATTTAACGTGATCGGAATGCCGGTAATCACCCGTTCTCCATGCGATACAGCCGTAACTTCAACCGTTACAGAGCTCGGCTCGATTTTCTCAAAACCTTCAGGCGGCGTCAAGTCGGCCGTAAGCACTGTTGTTCCCGAATTTCTAACTTCTCCCAGATTGATGGCGGCTTCGATATAGGTCTCAGCTCCTGCCAGTGCCTCTTTGCTACCGAACAGCTTCACTTCTTTGACCTTCTGTTCTACCTTGGATAAGACGAACCCTTCCGGCAGCCTCCCGGTATATTGAAGCTCCAGCGGCAGCGTGACAAATGCAGGCTCAATCGGTACTTCAGCCGCTACTGTAGCAGGCTCAATGACCGCATCCTCCATTTCGGCGCCTTCTTTATCATATGCTGTTAGCTTGACTCGTTTCTCCGTAATCTTCTCTTTGGCTCCATCAAGCTCCACGTTACCTTTGACCTGCCCTAAATTTGCCATCGACGATTCCGGCAGGGTAACCGTGACTTGCCTTGGGTCAATCAGCACGGGCGTTCCGGCCCGGTAATCTTTAGCTGGCTCGCCCTTCGTTCCAATACTTACCGTCACGGATTTCGACACTCTCGGCTCTACGGTCACCGTAACAACGGATGGTTCCATCGATACCATCTCCACGCCGCTTGGGATGGAGTAGGTCAGGGGAAGTGTGTGCGTACCCGGTTCTTTGACGTTGCTCAGATCGAGTTTTACTTTATATTCGTCGGTCAAAAGCGAAATATTGGATTTCTTCCCCCGCACCTCGAGATTCACGCGATCTTGATCAATGCCGGTTAGCACATATTCGCCGTCATCAAATCCATAGGTTTGAATCTTAACGCCTTCAATGATCTTGGTATCATAAAAGGTCGTGGGCGGTGCGGGCGTTCCGCTGTCCATATGAACCATTGCCCATAACAGAATGCTGACAGCGAGTGCAATGAGTTTGCTTGCCGTGTTGTTCTTGATCCATTTATCCATTGCTGCCGTCCCCCTTCCGTTTCCAGAAGAACGTGCGTTTCTCCTTGATGGACGCGGCAGGTCTGAGCTCCTCATACAATTTCGATATCAGAGACTCTTCCTTGATATCCCGAACCACTTGTCCATTTAAGGCCAGCGATACTTGCCCAGTCTCCTCGGATACGACAACCGAAATCGCATCCCCCACTTCACTGATTCCGATAGCGGCACGGTGCCGCGTCCCCAGTTCCTTACTGATGAAAGGATTCTCCGATAGCGGTAAATAACAGCCAGCGGCCGCGATTTGGCCGTTCTGAATAATGACCGCTCCGTCATGGAGAGGCGTATTCGGTATAAAAATGTTGATGAATAATTCCGAGCTGATCACCGATCCCATCGGAATTCCCGATTCTACGTATTCATTTAGGCCTGTCGTCCGCTCAAACACGATCAGCGCCCCGATTTTGCGCCGCGACAAATAATTAACGGCCTTAATGGTTTCGCTGATTAACTTATTCGTTTCCTCGTCAATATCCGCGGTCCGCCCGAACAGCTTGCCTCGGCCGAGCTGTTCCAGACCGCGTCTGAGCTCAGGCTGGAAGATAATAAAGATCGCCAGCACCCCAAAGGTAAAGATCTGGTTCATCAGCCACTTGAGCGTATACAGATCAAACCAGGTGCTCAGCGCCCAGATGACCACCAGCACCAAAATCCCTTTGAGCAGCTGGACCGCCCGCGTGCCGCGGACGAGCAGAATCATTTGGTATATTATATAAGTAACGATAAGGATATCGATGATATCTTTAATGGATTCACCCCAGGTCATATCTGTGAAATACTCCACCATACAGCAACCCCCGTCATTTCCTTTAAGTGCGGGCCCAAAAAATCCGGTTCCTTCGAAGATGAACGCCCTGGTTTGAAACCGGGCCTGCTTTCCATCATCCTTCTAATCACGCGGAGATTCTTGAACATCCTCTTTAATAACGCATGAGACTATATATGTAGTATGTACTCTACACTCTCTAGGTTATAACGTTAATCTTTCCGATGCAAGCGGACTCCCTCCGCTTTCCATGCAAATCCGCGTAAAATCAACAAAAGAAGCGCCGTCTTTTCACTGAAAAGAGGCGCCTTTGCTTCGTAATTGCGGTTTTCACCTAGCGGTAAGCGGCATCTGTAAACAGAGTGGAGATCTTATACCATATCCAATCCATGGCTCTATCTATATCCTTCACTTGACCCGCTATATGCGCGGTGGAAGCCTGAAATAATTCTCCGTCGATAACGGTCACATTGCCATTAACCTGACCGTAAACCTTAGTCTTTCCGTTCTCGACCGTAATATCTCCCGTGATGATCTGATCCGGTGGAATAATGACCGTATCCCCTTCAATCACCAGCTTTTCGAATTCATCGCTCTTTACAACCAGCTGAGTGTCCTGACTCCAGAAACTGATCGTGCTAAAGAGCATGACGACCAAAAACAAAGCTGCAGCCGTGAGCGCAGGATGATTCTTAACCCATTTGACCCAAGCTTTTTGTTTCTTGGGCTGCGGCAGCATGCCCATTATACGTTCCGTTAAATCATCGGATGGCTTGGTCGCATGATGAGTTAAGGAAAAAAGAAGCATATCGGTATGCTCCAGCTTCTCGAAGTAATTCCGACAGTCAGCACAATCCAGCAAATGCTTCTGCAATTCTAGCTGCTGCGGGTCGGACAAGTCATTATCCAGATAATCGTGCATCAAAGAGACGGCTAATTTGCAATCCATTTGTGAGCCAATCCTTTCATTCAATCTCTTTGCTGGGTCTATCCCCCTAGGGGCATAAGACTTGCTTATTGTTCATACGTGCCGGAATCGGGGATGTTTCAACTTTTTTAAAAGAAAATCAGAAAAAAATTACGGGCACTGACTTTCTGATTTCCGCAAGAAAAAAAGCGCCCTTAAACGCGGTCTCTCTTCCTCAAAGAACGGCGATAGGCGTTTTTTTCTCACAATTTGTACTCTAATTTTTTTCGCAAAAATTCGCGTCCACGATGTACACGCGTTTTGATCGTTGTTACAGGCAGGTCCAAAATCTCGCTGATCTCTTGCAGGGATAAATCCTGGATGTACCTTAAGATCATAATGGTCTTGTACTTGGCAGGAAGTCCGTCAATGGCCTGATGGATAATGCGCTGCGTTTCCGATAGCAGCATTTCGCTCTCAGGCGTACGGTTATCGCTTGGGATCAGGGAGTAGCCGTCCATACCTTCGCTTTCGTTCAGGTCGGCGTCCAACGAGAAAGAAGGCTTGCGTTTGCGCAGCCGATCAATGCTTAGATTCGTGCCAATTCGGTATATCCAAGTTGAGAACTTCTGGTTCTCGTCATATCGGTCAAGGTTCTTGTAAACACGCAAAAAAGTCTCTTGGACGACATCCTCGGCCTCATGGCGGTTGCTCAGCATCCGGTAAGCCAAATGAAAAATCTTGTCTTTATAAAGCTCTACGATTTCGGCAAATGCCCTTTGGTCCCCTTTTCGGGCCAGCTTTGCCAGTCTTACATCCAAATTGTCCACCATAATTCCCCCAGAATGGTCTGATGGGTAACGTCTAAAAACGCATCATTCAAATCGTAATTCAACTGTTTCTAAAAATCAACAATAATTCAAAAAGAATCCCATTCGTGTATCAAAGACAATTCACCTGAAGCCGATACTTTAATCATTAGGACGCAAGCTGCGCCTAGATGAAAAAAACGAGGTCCCTCTAGGGAACCTCGCCTTATACTATCCCTTTCAAACAGCTTTGGCTTCTGCAAGGATCAGCCTGTATTGCGAAGCCCTGCGGCAATGCCGTTGATGGTCAGCAGTACTTCCCGAAGCAGATCCGGATCATCCTGCTCCTGCTCCCTTAGTTCACGCAACTCGTTAAGCAGTTGAACCTGCAGATAGCTGAGCGGATCCACGTAAGGGTTGCGCAGTCTTATCGATTCCTGCAGAACCGGCTGGTTATCCAGAATATCCTGTTGTCCTGTAATCTTAAGAACCAGCTCTTTCGTCAATTTGAATTCTTCCTGAATCAAACCGAAGATGCGCTCGCGGGCTTGATCATCCTTCGTCATCAAGGAATACTCCTTGGCGATGATTAGATCTGCCTTGGCAAGTGCCATCTGAAGGGTATCAATCAGGGACGTAAAGAACGGATAGCTCGTGTACATCTGTTGAAGCACCTTCATATTCTCTTCCTTGCCTTGGTAGAAGCTCTGTAAGCCCGTACCAGCCGCGTACCATGCCGGAAGCAGGTAACGGCTCTGCGTCCATGCAAACACCCAAGGAATGGCTCTCAGGTCCTCGAAACGGTCGCTGTTCTTGCGCTTGGAAGGTCGGGAACCAATATTCAGCTCGCCCACCTCAGGAAGCGGCGTGGATTCCTTGAAGAAAGTAAGGAAATCCGGATCGCGGAATATCAGATCCTGATATTTTTTCTGAGAAACGGCCGAAATGCTGGAGGAAATCACTTCCCACTCTTTTTCGGTCGATTCTTTTTCAGGGTAACGGGCATTCAGGGAAGCCGTAATCAATGCTGAGGTCGCCTGATCCAAACTCCGGTAGGCAATGCCCTTCAAGGAGTAACGGGACGATATAACCTCTCCCTGCTCCGTGATTTTGATGCCGCCTGCAATGGTCGATGCCGGCTGAGCCAAAATGCTGCGGTTCAGAGGCATACCGCCGCGTCCAAGCGATCCGCCGCGTCCATGGAAGTATTTTACCTTGATGCCGTATTCATTGGCTACGGCCGTAATCTCTTTGAGTGCTACCTGGAGCTCCCAGTTCGCCGTAATGGCTCCGCCGTCCTTGTTGCTGTCAGAGTAACCCAGCATGATCTCCTGCAGTTCGTTCATGGCACTCACCGCTTCACGGTAGATCGGCAGGCTGAAGAGCTTGCGCATGATATCCGGCGCGGCATGAAGATCGTCAATCGTCTCGAATAATGGCGCAGCCTGCAGCGTAGCGATTACGGAACCGTCGTTATCCTTCCGGAACAGACCGACTTCTTTGGCAAATACCATCACTTCCAGAATGTCGCTTGCGCCCTCGGCCATACTGATCAAATAACTGGAGATGCATTTTACGCCGAATTCCTGCTGCGCGCGGAAAACGGTACGGTATACTTCGAGGCATTCCTCGGTACTGTCGCTATACTCTTGATAAGGCGTAGTCAATGGACGCGGATCGTTAAGCAAGTTATTGAGCAGCTCGATCTTCTCGTCCTCGCTCAATTGGGCATAGTCCTGCGTCACGTTCATTTTCCGCAGAATTTCGGCCATGGCATTCTCATGCTCTTGGCTATGCTGTCTGATATCCAGCGTTGCCGTATGGAAACCAAACAACTCCGCCTGGCGAATCAGCTTTTGAATATAGGTGTCTGCAACGTAGTCAGCAAAATGGAAACGCAGGCTTCGATCAATGATATTCAAATCCTCGATGAATTCCTCAGGGGTCTGATAACGCTCGCTGCCTGTCATGTTCTCATCCAGAATGTGACTCATTTTAGCCAGCATATATACCAGTTTTACACGATAAGGCTCTTTCTCATTGTGCCAAATTTCCATCTTCTTCAGTGTGACATGCTCGCGGTCTTTTTCAATGGATTGAAGCAATTCATCCGAAACGTTAACGATTGACGAGCTGAAGCTCAGGTATTTCATGAATTCACGCAAAATCCGTTGGTATTCACGAATCGCCAGCTTCCGCTGCATTTCAAGCGTTCTCCATGTTACGTCCGCCGTCACTGAAGGATTTCCGTCCCGATCGCCACCGATCCACGAACCGAAACGCAAATAGGTTGGAACGTGCCAATGGTGACCCGGATAATATTTAGTTAGGCAGCGCTCCAGTTCTTGATAAACCTCTGGCAGAATGTGAAACAGGGTTTCGTGAAAATAATACATACCGTTTCTGACTTCATCCAGAACAGTAGGTTTACGGTCACGAAGCTCATCGGTTTGCCATAGCGTAATCACTTCATTCAGTAGTTTCTCCCGAAGCTGCTCCCGTTCGCGGAATGTCAGTGTCGGATTGTCCAGCTGCATCACATCGTCCGCTATCCGTTTATGGATATCCAGAATAGCCCGACGCATCGCTTCTGTTGGATGAGCGGTCATCACCAGCTCAAGGGATAGACTTTCGAGAATTTCTTGAACTTCTTCAAACGTAATATTGCGCTCTTTCAAATCCTGGACTGCACTTTCGATGGAACCTGGTTGAACACTTTCCCCGGCGGAACGCTCGTAATCGCGTTTACGCCGTATGCGATGATTCTGTTCGGCGATGTTAACCAATTGAAAGTAAATGGCAAACGCGCGAATCACCTGATGGCGAATGTCGGGTTCCAGCGTGCTGATGATCCTTTTGAAATCTGCAAACAATTCTGGCAGGAATACGGATCGCAACGATTTACTCGTTTCGCGAATTTTCTCAACTATATCTAAAAGCTCATTGCCTCCTTGATGGACAAGAACTTCTCCAAGAATATTGCCAAGGAACCGTACATCTCGCCGCAGCAGATTGTTGGAATTGCTTTTTGCGGTTACTGTAAGTTCAGTCATGCTACTCCTCCCATCTCAACCCGTTTCAGCAGTTTATCTATAGGACGTAACGCCTTCCTAACATCATACAATAAAAGCGAATGAAAATCTGCATTTTTCAGGCGAAAAAATTAGCCAAATCGACAAAACTCATGGTCATGTTATACCCATAGCCCATGGACATTAGTCCTATAAACCGTTGATACGAAAGCATTCTTTATTGCATTAACACTTCGCAGGATAGTCGTATGAATATGTAAAAAAAACATCACACACGGTGATGTCCTGCTTATGTATGGAGCGGGTGATGGGAATCGAACCCACGCTACCAGCTTGGAAGGCTGGAGTTCTACCATTGAACTACACCCGCATATCAACCCACAAAAGTGACGTTATGCTTCAAAGCATATTCCGGTTACTTTTGCCGGGCCTCAATTCTTAAGCAAATCGGGATGACACGATTTGAACATGCGACCCCCTGGTCCCAAACCAGGTGCTCTACCAAGCTGAGCTACATCCCGATATTAATCTTTTTGAAAAATGGCACGCCCTGAGAGATTCGAACTCCCGACCTTTTGATTCGTAGTCAAACGCTCTATCCAGCTGAGCTAAGGGCGCAAATGGAGCGGACGACGGGAATCGAACCCGCGACCCTCGCCTTGGCAAGGCGATGCTCTACCGCTGAGCCACGTCCGCATTAATGGTGCGCGTGGAGGGACTTGAACCCCCACGTCAAAGACGCTAGATCCTAAGTCTAGTGCGTCTGCCAATTCCGCCACACGCGCACAAGATGAAACAATGGTGAGCCATGAAGGACTCGAACCTTCGACACCCTGATTAAAAGTCAGGTGCTCTACCAACTGAGCTAATGGCTCGCATTTCAGGCCACCCGAAAAATAGTCGGAATCACCTTCAAAGCGTAACTTTACTATTTGGAGTAAAGTGGCTGGGGATATAGGATTCGAACCTATGCATGACGGAGTCAAAGTCCGTTGCCTTACCGCTTGGCTAATCCCCAAAATCGTTGAGTTACTTCTATCTTGCCGATTCTCGTTAGAATCATGCATGAAATGGTGGAGGCTGAGGGGATCGAACCCCCGACCCTC
>NZ_CP096377.1:6247500-6322500 GCF_053903045.1 Paenibacillus sp. AK002
CCTTAAAGGACAATGGAGTTCAAAAGGCAACCTTCTTCCTGTCTGCGCCATGGAGCAAAACGCATCCCGATATCGTGAATGCCATCAAGGAAAGCGGATATGAAATCGGGAGCCACGGCTTCAAGCACGACAATTACAGCACGCTCACCGACGAGGAAATACGCAAGCAAATTTCTTCGGCACACACTATTTTAACCGCAATGACCGGACAAGAACCCAAATTGATACGGATGCCGAACGGGGATTTTGACAAAAGAGTCCTCAGCATCGCCCAAAGCCTGAACTACACGGTGATCCAGTGGGATACCGACTCCAGGGATTGGAAGAACATCGGCGTGGAGAAAATCGTTGATCGCGTCGTCTCCAAAGCCCATCCGGGAGATATCGTGCTGATGCACGCCAGCGATTCGGTGAAGCAAACCCATGAAGCGCTGCCTCTCATCATCAAGGAACTTCGCAATCAAGGCTACGAGTTCGTCACGGTCACCGATCTGCTTCAACAGGGCAGCACCCAAGGCACCGAGGTCCGCGATCACGCTTCATTGCAGAAGAGCATCGAAGACGCAGGCGGTCTATGAATCACGAAGAACCTTAACATTAAATAATGCTTAACAAAAAAAGAGCTAAGGCCTTAGCTCTTTTTTTCGTCTTGTGTAACTTTATGAAGCGTCAGAATCTGGTATGCATTACAGATCAGCAGCGGTACAACCATAAAAATCGTGGCATTGCTCACTCCGATTTGCAGCACGCCGATAATCTCAACGATGGAAATGGCCATCATGAAGAACAGCGTCGGGATCCATGCGTTGGCATTTGTGCTCTTAACTTTGAGGTAAGCAACGACAATGGCAATGACCAGTATGGAGATACCCAAAATCAAATCCTGCTGCAGGCTGGTGGATCCGCCGACAAACGTACGGAAGAACATCAGCTCAAGCAATGCCAGTACAGCCAACACAATCTGAATGTATTGCCAAGTCTTTCTTCGGAATATGCCAATCCCCATATAATTTAACGTCAGGTATGCAAAAAAGCCCATCTGGGAGTATACGCTCACCAGCGCCCCAGAGCCTAACAAAATCAGCGGGTATATCAATAAATCGGCCATTCCCGTGAACTCGATAGCGCCATTAAACAACTGCAGGATCAGACCTACGATCAATGCCGCCACTGCCCCGACGAGCAGCGTTTTCAAAAACAATTTGGACCACTTACGTAAGCTCAACTAACTTCCACCCCCACAGATCATTATTTTACCAACGTTCACAATAAAAAACCATTCTGAATCCGACATATTTCTGCAAATCCATCGCATACTATGCGAAGACCCGTAAGAAAAATGACAATCAACTTACTTTCACGAAAAGACAGACCGCATGCAGAAGGATTTTTCTTGCGAAAAAAGGAGGACAACGGTAATGAAGTGGCCGTTATTTCGTTTATGCATTATCGTCTTCGTTGCAGCCATGGTGCTTACCGCTTGTGGCGTAGAACAAAGCTCGTCCCCGCAGCTTGGCTATAAAGAAATCAAGTCTATGGTGGTCGACATTCTGAAAACCGACGAAGGCAAAAAAGCGGTGGAAGAAGCGATGGGGGGCGGAGCCGGCGGTTCCTCAGGCAGCGGAGGCTCAATGGGAATGCGAATGATGTCCGCCCAATCTGGCGATCAAATTCGGATGGCTGTTAAGGATACGCTGGTGTCGGATGAATATAAGAAGGAAATTGAGAAGATCATGACCGATCCGCAATTCGCCGGCGATTTTGCCAAAGCCATTAATTCCGAGAGCAAGCGGCTGCATATGCAGCTGATCAAGGACCCAACGTATCAAAAGGCTATTCAGGATATGTTAAAATCACCGGATGTGATGAAATCGTTTCTTGAATTGACCAATACGCCGGACTATCGCAAACAGTCCATGACCGTGATGCAGGAAGCTATGCAAAATCCACTGTTCCGCATGGAGGTTCTGGAACTGCTCAAAACGGTTGTGAAAGATGAACTTCAGCCTAAAGTGGAAAAGAAAAAACAAGGCGAGGAAAAAGGCCAAGAAGAGCAAGGCGGCGGTGGCGGTAGCAGTGAAAGTGGCGGCGGTGAAGAAGGCGGCGGCGATGGCGGCGGCGGTTAAAGCATCCATTCCGAAAAATAGAACAAGCTCCCTGCAGAGGGAGCTTGTTTCGTCTTAAACGGGTCCTTCAAGTTTAGCCGCGATTCGTGAGGCGATCTCCTCGTAAATCGCAGCGCTCTCTGTCCCCGGTTTATAAACCGATGGCGAGAAATCCGGCTCCGAAGGGTGATTATCCGGGGCCCCCAACGGAAGCTGCGCGAGAAGCTCCGTATGAAGCGTCTCGGCAAGTTTGCCTCCGCCTCCACGACCAAACACATAATCCTTCTCTCCGCCATGGGAGCAGACATAATAGGACATGTTCTCGACGACGCCCAGAATTTCATGATCGGTCTGCAAGGCCATCGCACCCGCTCTGGCGGCAACAAACGCCGCCGTAGCATGCGGGGTGGTTACGATGATCTCTTTGCTCTGCGGAATCATCTGATGCACGTCCAGCGCCACGTCACCGGTTCCTGGCGGCAGATCAAGCAGCATGTAGTCCAAATCCCCCCAAGCGACATCGGTGAAAAATTGACGCAGCATTTTGCCAAGCATCGGTCCGCGCCAAATCACCGGACTGTTCTCACGGATGAAGAAGCCCATCGACATGACCTTGACGCCAAAGCGCTCAACCGGGTGAATGACGCCGTCTTCGGTTACGGAGGGCCCTTCCTCAATGCCCATCATGTCCGGCACGCTGAATCCGTAAATATCCGCGTCGATCAGACCGACCCTCTTCCCTTGTCGGGCCAAAGCTGCGGCTAAATTCACCGTAACGGTGGATTTGCCGACGCCGCCTTTGCCGCTTGCGATCGCAATGAAATGAATGCCGGATTGTTCGCTTAGAAGCGTATTCTGCTCCATGCCGGCAGCATGCCCTTTTGTCAGCTTATCGCGATCGTTGGCTTCCTCGCGGTTCGCTTGGTTTGAGGCATTGTCCAGGGGACGCATGCGGATATGAATATCCTCTGCCCCCATCGCCTCCAGAATTTCTCTGATCTGCGCTTCCAGGGAAGCGCGTACATCTTCGCTGCTGTACGTCACGGATAATCGAACCGTGCGTTCCTTGACTACAATATCTCGAATACGCTGGAGCTCCATCAGGCTCTTCCCGGTTTCGGGATCACGTAAAGGCTGGAGTATCTCCTGTACCGTTTCTCTAGTCAGCATATAAGCACCTCTGCTCTATGTAATGGAATAGACAATGTTTCGACATTCGTGTCTATTATACCATTACTCTGCAGCTTGTGACGACTCGCTGATGGACTCTCCGGAGGTATACCGCAAAATGCCGTTATACACGGAAGCTGCGACCTTCCTCTGGTATTTCTCGTCCCGAAGCAATTCGGATTCCTGCGGGTGGGACAAGAAACCAACCTCGACCAGGGCGGATGGCATGCGCAGGGCTTGGAGCAAATATATCTTATCGTCCGTTTTGGCCAGACGCTGCGTATTCTCCAGGTTATGCCTAATTTCAGCCTGGATCAATTCGGCAAGTTTCTTGCTGTCCTCGTTATTCGGCGGGAAAAAGGTCTGCGCGCCTCTCCACCGATTGGACGGAATGCTGTTCAGATGCATGCTGATAAACAGGTCGGCCTTGCTGTCCTCAATCATCCGCACGCGTTGTTTGAGGTCTTCCGTTTTCCGCTTGGAATAGCCCTTGGTGCTTTCCGCCGCCAGGTCGTAATCTCCTTCTCTTGTCATAATGACAAGCGCGCCTGCCTGCTGCAAGTAATCACGCAGATACAAGGTGATGGCCAGGTTTACATCCTTCTCTATGACGCCTTGGCGGCTTACTGCTCCCCCGTCTGGCCCGCCATGGCCTGCATCAAGGGCAATGACTTTGCCGGCAAGCGGCAGGCTCCAGGTATTGGACGTTTTGGCAGAGGGGATTTCGTACGTCACTACGATAATGAGCAGTGCCAGTAGTACGGCACCAATCAGGGTTTGCTTGATTCTCTTCAACGATATCCATACCGTAACCTTGTCCGTTCTCCGCCTGGACATAACAAAACCACCTCGTCCCATGAGTTGTTCTACTCCATCATATGGGACAAGGTGGTTATTTATGCCTTCGTTATACCGTGATCTGCTCTTTCATGCCTTCGATCAATACTTGCGCAACTTCCGGGCGCGTAAATTCCGGCGGCGGGCACTGCCCCTCACGAAGCAAGCCGCGAACCTTCGTTCCCGACAAGGTCAGATGGTCCTCCTTAGGGTGCGGGCATGTTTTGCTCGAGGCCATGTTTCCGCATGTTGTGCAGAAGAAGCTGTGCTCGAAGAACAGCGGGGTAATGCCTAACTCTTCCGCAGTGAAATTCTTGAAAATTTCCTGTGCCTCATAAGTGCCGTAGTAGTCGCCGACTCCGGCGTGATCCCGGCCCACGATAAAATGAGTGCATCCATAATTTTTACGAACCATGGCATGGAATATGGCTTCCCTTGGGCCCGCATAACGCATGGCAGCCGGAAATACGCCCAGGAAGGTACGATCCGCGGGGTAATAGTTCTCCAGCAAGGTCAGGTAGCTCTTCATCCGCACGTTGGCAGGAACGTCATCCGATTTGGTCTCTCCCACGAGCGGATTGAGGAATAGCGCATCTACGATTTCCATTGCGCTTTTCTGAATGTACTCATGTGCACGGTGGACCGGATTTCGGGTCTGAAAGCCGACAACCGTATTCCAGCCCTTGGCTTTAAAATGCGCGCGTGTTTCAGCCGGATCAAAATAAAACTCGCCAAACCGTTCCGGCTGCGGACGATTCAATACTTGAATCGGACCTCCGACATACGTCGCAGGTCGTTCCAACAGCTTTTTCACGCCTGGATGCTCCGGATCATCGGTCTTGAATACTTGTACAGCCTCGACTTGCTGATCGACCTTATAGACGCTCTCAACATCGATGACGCCATAAACGACGCCGTCTTCTTCGCCTACAAGCGCCGCCTTCTCGCCGACAACGAGCTTCGCCGCCGTGTCTTTATCTACGGCCAGGGTAACCGGTATGCTCCACACCGTTCCGTCAGATAAACGCATATTAGAAACAACGGACTTATAGTCCTGCTCGTTCAGAAATCCCTGCAATGGCGAAAATGCTCCGACCCCGATCAGATCCAAGTCCGAAATGCTCCAGGCGTTAACGGGGATCTTATGAAAGGTGTCCACCTGCTTCAACAAAGCTTCACGTTCTTCTCCTTGGGCTACCCGCTGCACCAGCGTACCGCCATGAGGGAGTATGGCTGTCATGAATAATTCCTCCTTCTTATGCTGCAACTGTAATAAGGCAAGTGGTTCTTATCTGTTTATTTATGAAGCCCGCACTCCGTCTTCTCATGCCCGGACCAGCGTCCTGCACGTGGATCTTCTCCCGGCATGACCTGCCGCGTGCAATATTCGCAGCCAATGCTCGGATAGTTCTGATCATGCAGCGGGTTGTAGATGATATCGTTCGTGCGGATATAATTCCACACATCCTCACTCGTCCAGCCCGCGATCGGATTGAACTTCACCAAACCGAACTTGGTGTCGTATTCAATCTTCTTCGTATTCGCCCGGGTAGGGGCTTGATCTCTTCGTATGCCTGTAATCCAAGCCTCGTATTGAGACAGAATCCGGGTCAACGGCTCTACCTTGCGGATGTTGCAACACTCATTCGGGCTGACGCTCCATAATGCTTCGCCATGCTGAGCCGCTTGCTCTTCCGGCGTGATGAGCGGAGATACGCGCACAAATTCCAGGCCATAACGTTCTGCCATACGATCCCGCGTTTCGTATGTCTCCTTGAAATGAAAGTCGGTATCCAGATAAAAAATATCCGTCGACGGGCTGATCTTCTGAATCATATCGACCAATACCACATCTTCTGCTCCAAAGCTGCAAGCAAACGTTATATTAGGAAACGTCTTGATTGCAAATTCGATGACTTCCTCAGCCGATGCATGCTCAAGCTCTTCAGCTTGCACTCTGATCAGATCTTCTTTCTCCAGCAAATTCATGATTGGATGCCTCCCCCATTATTCATTAATCCCGATAATCCTACTGAAATAATATGAATTAAATACAGTATAAAACATTCCTAATAAATGTCAACCATCAAATCGCTACCATAAAAAACGAAAAAACCCTTCCTGCGCAAGCAGGAAGGGACTTCTCTCTATTCTATTTCCAAACATTATGACAAGTCTTGGACCTTACTCCGATGCTACGGATACCTCTTTGGCTCTCATGCCTGCACCGGCACTTTTTCCTTCCGAATCCTCGGACTTGGGAGCCGATGCCTGATTCGTTGTCCGCAGCGGAATTTCCTTCAAGAAGAATACGAGCAGCAATGCGACCACAAGCACCAGCATCCCGGTAAGGAATACCATGGATAGCGTATTTCCGAGCGCATCGCGAATGCTGTCTATCATCTGCAGGAATAATGGTTGCACGTCTGCAGGAAGGCTTGCTTGCGTCTGTTCGATCAACGGCTTATTCATCAGCGTCTGCGGATTCGCGAACGATAGCATCTGCTGGGCCATCTGCGGATCCAAGGCGCTGAAGTCAGGCGCGCTCTCCGACTGAAGTGCATCCTTCAAATTCTTCGTCAGGTTATTCGACATAACCGTACCCATAACCGCGATACCGATCGTACCGCCAAGATTACGGAATAATTGGGAAGAAGCCGTCGCTACGCCAAGCTCTTTGTGCGATACCGCATTTTGCGTGGCGAGCGAGAATACCGGCATGCCCAAACCAAGTCCGACACCGAAAATGATGGTACTGACCACGGTCAGCCACAGATTATCCATGAATACCATGATACCCATGCCAACAATCATGATCGGTACGCCAAGCAGCGCGTAGCGTTTGTACTTGCCGCTCTTCGCGATCAGTTGGCCCACGACGGCGCTCATTCCCATCATGAAGACCGACATCGGAATCGTTACATACCCGGCATAGGTAGGCGAAATGCCAAGTACGCCCTGCACGTAGAACGAGATGTAAATCATCGCGCCCATCAAACCGAAGTTCATAATGAATCCAATCAGATTGGAAACCGTAACGACGCTGTTCTTAAATAAACTCAGCGGCAAAACCGGTTCCTTGGCTTTTGTCTCAACAAATATAAAGATGATGGCCGATACGACCGAAGCCGCTATGAGACCGATAATTTCAGGCGATCCCCAAGGATATTCCGTGCCTGCCCAAGAGAACGCAAGCAACAGCGGAACAATCGCCGTTGTCAGGAATAAGGAACCCAGATAATCGATGGATTGACCGGTTTTCCGTTCGACCTTAGGGAACAATGTCATGATCATGATAAAGGCGACAACGCCCAGCGGCAGGAAGATCCAGAATAACCAGCGCCATTCAATGTTATCGACCAGGTAACCGCCAAGCGTAGGGCCCAGGACACTGGAAAAACCGAATACGGCCGTCATCAGGCCCATCCATTTACCACGTTCCCGCGGCGGGAATAAGTCCCCGACCGACATAAATGCCGTCGATTGGATAATGCCGGCACCTATACCTTGAATACCCCGATAAATAATAAACTGATACACGTCTGTCGAAGTACCCGTCAGAAAAGCTCCTAACATGAAAAATAATATACCTATCAGTATAAACGGCTTACGTCCGAACATATCGGACAGCTTGCCAACCAGTATGGTTGCGATCGTTGATGTTAACAAATAAATGTTGATGGTCCATGTGTAATAATCCATGCCATCAAGAATGGCGATAATCCGCGGCATCGCGGTGCTTGTTATCGTCTGGTTAATGGCTGCGAAGAACATCGCAGCCATGATCGCGATCATAATCGAAACTTTACGTTTAAGCGTTAAATGCTCCATGCTCCACCTCTACCCGTTGTGATTGGTTTTATCTATGTTTGACAGCATCAAGGAGAAGATTCTTCTTAAATGCTGAATGTCTTCCTCAGAGAGGAAGTCAAAAAATCCCTGGATCATTTCTTTTTGATCCTTCTTCACTTTCTTAATGATCTCAAGCCCCGGTTCCAAGAGCGTGATGTTGACAACTCTGCGGTCATCCTCGGCGCGTTCTTTCTGCAGATACCCTTCTGCAACCAATTTATCCGTCAGTCCGGTTATAGCCGGCGGCGTCAAAGACAGAACTTCAGCAAGCTCCGAAACCTTTAGAGGTCCTCTCATCTTTAATACATACAGCACCTGAAATTGAGGGAAACTTAAATTGTATTTCCCGGCGCTCGACTTGTTCCATTCTTGAGAAATGTTCTTCAGCAGGGCCCGGAACATCGACGACACCTTAAAAATCTCTTCATTGCGATCCAACCATATCCCCCCTTACTGCTCCAAGAAATTACTTATCTAATTAATGATTAAATATTAATTATTTAAGTGCTTAATTAATTTGCAATTAATAATATATCTCTATTTACATATGAAGTCAAGTGGTTGACGATCTCAGATGATCATGCTCGGAGGCCAGTTTCATTCTTTCTATCCTCAAGCTGTGCACATGATGTGAACAACATGCCCCAAGTTTGGTGAACCTTTCCCAAATGTGCTCACCATGTGTGCATATCTTTGTGGACAACCTTACAACAAATGTCTTGTCCACTTCACTCTCAGTAGACGGCTTCGTGCAGAGGACGCTGTGTTGTGATAACCGGGAGTCCTATGCTTCGAGAATTAGGCTTTATAAACACAACAAAAAAGCCCTTGACCGTAATGGCCAAGGGCTTGGTAAATCGAATATTAACGTTTGGAGAACTGAGGCGCGCGACGAGCTGCTTTAAGACCGTATTTCTTACGTTCTTTCATACGAGGGTCGCGAGTCAGGAATCCAGCTCTTTTCAGAGAAGGACGGAATTCAGGATCTGCTTTCAGAAGAGCACGGGAGATACCGTGACGGATTGCTCCAGCTTGACCGGAGATGCCGCCACCGTGAGCGATGACAAGCACGTCATATTTGCCCAGTGTTTCTGTCAGATTCAAAGGTTGTTTAACGATCAGTTTGAGTGTTTCCAAACCGAAATATTCATTGATATCACGTTTATTGATGACAATGCGTCCTTCACCCGGTACGAGGCGTACACGTGCTACCGAGTGTTTACGACGACCTGTCCCATAGTATTGTACTTGTGCCATGAAACTGTCCTCCTTTTTAATTAACCGCGAAGTTCGTAAACTTCTGGTTTTTGTGCTTCATGTGGATGTGCCGTGCCTGCGTATGCTTTCAGTCTCAGCTTCATTTTCTCGCCCATGCGAGTTTTAGGAAGCATGCCGTGAACCGCACTTTCGATTACACGCTCTGGGAATTTAGCAATCAGGTCTTGAGCTGAAGTTACTTTCAATCCACCTGGATGCAGGGAGTGACGATAATATTTCTTGTTCTCCATCTTTTTGCCAGTGAGGTGGATTTTCTCGGCGTTGATAACAACCACGAAATCCCCTGTGTCAACATGTGGAGTGAATTGAGGCTTATGTTTGCCGCGGATCAGAGCCGCAACTTCACTTGCCAAACGGCCAAGCGTTTTGCCTTCGGCATCAACGATGTACCATTTGCGCTCAACTTCATTTGGCTTCGCCATATAGGTGGTACGCATGTATAGTTCCTCCTTGTATTCGTCCGAAAATCATCATTAATTTTCATCATTTATCTTCGTTCATGTGTAAAGCATTTTCATGGTGTTTCTGTCTTGCTATTGGCATTCTCTTAACCGGGGCTGTGGGAGAGCCGTTAAGAAAACACAACTTATATAATACAGGATTACACCCACTTCCGCAAGTGTTTTTTGCTTTTCTACCTTACACCATGCGGTTTGATTCAAACAAGCCGCCAAACGCATCCCGAACGCTTTCCGGTTCTTTGGGGTACAGCCGTCTGCGTGATACGTATCGCATCAGTCATTGCGGCTTCTCTTGGCCGGCGATATCGTAATCCACTTCCCATAACATCAAACCCTTGCCCATCGCTGTTGGACCGGCTGCTGCCCGATTTTGGGCTTCCAATATGACCTTCATATCATCCGGATGGCGCTTGCCTTCCCCTACCTCAATCAACGTTCCCATAATGATCCGGACCATGTGCTGCAGAAACCCGTTCCCGGATACATACGTATGAATGATTCCTTGATCTCTGGTGTCCGGACGGCACATGGATGTATCCTTCTCGATCCAAGCATCAAAAATCGTACGGACATGGGACGGCTTCGTCGACTTTCGTGACGCAAACGTCGTAAAGTCGTGCGTTCCGATCAGATGAGAAAGTCCCTGCTCCATCGCTGCGATATCCAGCTTTCCATGATGATGGATCTGGTACCGCCGGTTGAATAAATCCGGATATTGATTCGCATTGATGGTAAAACGATAGGTTTTGCGTTTCGCTGCATGGCGGGAATGGAATTCCATCGGTACCTCCATTGCATCCGAAACCACGATATCTTCCGGCAGCCAAGTGTTTAATGCCATGCACCAACGCTCCACGGGAATGGGGGAAGCCGTGTAAAAATTAAATACCTGGGCACGGGCATGCACCCCGGCATCTGTCCGGCCGGAAGCCGTAATCTTGAGCTGCTCTCCGGACAAGCGGCGAATGGCTTCCTCCAAATAGTCCTGAATCGTGTGGCCACCGGGCTGGGTCTGAAAGCCGTTATAATCGGTACCGTCGTAACTGACCTTCATCAGAAGATTACGCATTGCTTGCCTCCTGCGTGCTTTCATCGAATGACTCCGCAACGAAACTTGCGATATAGAATCTCATTAACATCGCTGATAACTCATAGGTTCTATATCTATCAAAAAAAGAGCCCCATAGGAGCTCCTTTTCATCATGTGAAGCCGAACCCTTCGAGTCAGCCACATGACTAGAAGGTCCCCGTTATCGTAGCCCATGGAGTAGTCGAGACGAGTCGAACCAAATGATCGACTATATCTCGCACCACTTCCCGTTCATGGCTCCTAGAATAAACATCTGAAGAGCCGGGCATACATAACTTCAGTCACTTCAATGGAACAAAACGAAATTACGCGCGATCTACCAGTTCCAAATAAACCATTGGAGCTGCGTCACCACGACGAGGACCCAGTTTCAGGATACGCGTGTATCCGCCTGGACGCTCTACGTAACGAGGAGCGATTTCGGAGAACAATTTTTGGATTGCATCTTGTTCACCGTCAACCGTTTCACGACGCACGAATGCAGCTACTTGACGACGAGCGTGAAGATCACCTTTTTTTGCTTTTGTGATCAGTCTCTCAGCGATCGAACGGACTTCTTTCGCTTTGGCTTCAGTCGTTTGAATACGCTCATATAAGAAAAGGTCGGTTACCAGGTCACGGAACAACGCTTTACGCGCACTGGAATCGCGGCCCAACTTTTGGTATGCCATGTGTTTTTCCCTCCTTTGCTAAGCTAAGCCGAATCTGCTATTCTTCCGTACGAAGTCCCAGGCCCAACTCTTCGAGCTTCTCTTGAACTTCCTCCAAGGATTTGCGTCCGAGGTTCCGGACTTTCATCATATCCTCTTCGGTTTTCGTAGTCAGCTCTTGTACCGTATTAATGCCGGCACGTTTCAAGCAGTTGTAGGAACGAACGGAAAGATCCAGCTCTTCGATCGTCATTTCAAGCACTTTTTCTTTCTTGTCTTCTTCTTTCTCGACCATGATCTCCGCATCCTTCGCTTCGTCGGTCAGACCCACGAAGAGGAACAGATGCTCAGTCAAGATTTTCGCGCCGAGACTAACGGCTTCTTCTGGGCGGATGCTGCCATCCGTCCAAATTTCGAGCGTCAGTTTGTCGTAGTTGGTTACTTGGCCAACACGCGTATTTTCCACGCCGTAGTTAACACGGCTAATCGGAGTGTAGATCGAATCGACGGGAATGACGCCGATAGGCTGGTCATCGCGTTTGTTCCGATCCGCCTGGACATAGCCACGACCGCGACTGGCAAAAATACGCATATGAAGTCTTGCACCAGGGCCCAGCGTCGCAATATGAAGATCCGGATTCAGAATCTCCACATCACTATCCGCACGGATGTCACCAGCAGTAACAACCCCTTCACCCTCCGCATCAATCTCGAACACTTTCTCTTCATCGGAATGAATTTTCAGAGACAAAGCTTTCAGGTTCAGGATGACCTCGGTCACGTCTTCCATGACACCCGGAATCGTGGAGAATTCATGAAGCACGCCATCGATTTGAATCGATGTGACGGCTGCACCCGGGAGTGAGGATAACAAGATGCGGCGAAGCGAGTTCCCCAGCGTCGTGCCATATCCTCTCTCTAGAGGCTCAACAACGAATTTCCCATAGGTTCCTTCTTCATTGACATCAACGGTCTCAATTTTCGGCTTTTCGATTTCAATCACGCAAGTACCCCTCCTTCAAACGTCGCTCCTATATGAAACTGTCATCTTATCCAGTAATCCATGTAGTAGTATGCCTAAACAACCATTATTAGCAGATTGCAACGGATTTATACCACATTAACAGGATGACTTCATTATACGCGACGACGTTTTGGTGGGCGGCATCCGTTATGTGGAATTGGTGTTACGTCTTTGATCAGGTTAACTTCGAGACCTGCTGCTTGCAGGGAACGAATTGCTGCTTCACGACCAGCACCAGGACCTTTAACCATGACTTCCACCGCTTTCATACCGTGTTCCATAGCCGCTTTGGCAGCTGTTTCAGCAGCCATTTGCGCAGCGAACGGGGTCGACTTACGGGAACCTTTAAATCCAAGGCCGCCGGAGCTTGCCCAAGAAATCGCGTTTCCGTGAGGATCCGTAATCGTTACGATTGTATTGTTGAACGTGGAGCGGATATGAGCCACGCCACTTTCAATATTTTTGCGGTCACGACGTTTAGTACGTACGACTTTTTTTGGTTTAGCCATTGTCTATTATCCCCCTTTCTTATTTCTTCTTGTTCGCTACGGTACGACGAGGACCTTTACGTGTACGAGCATTCGTTTTAGTACGTTGACCACGAACAGGCAATCCACGACGGTGACGAATACCGCGGTAGCAGCCGATCTCCGTGAGACGTTTAATATTTAAGGAAATTTCACGACGCAGGTCACCTTCTACCTTAACCATACCATCGATCGTTTCGCGCAATTTGCTGACTTCATCTTCTGTCAAATCACGGACACGAGTGTCTGCATTGATTCCAGTTTCTTTCAATACTTTCTGGGAAGTCGTTTTACCGATTCCGAAAATGTAAGTCAAGGCGATCTCAACGCGTTTGTCACGTGGCAAATCCACACCAGCTATACGAGCCATTTTACGCTACACCCCCTTCTTTAACCTTGTTTTTGTTTGTGTTTCGGATTTTCACAGATAACCATTACGTTCCCTTTGCGGCGAATGACTTTGCATTTTTCGCAAATAGGCTTTACAGAAGGTCTTACCTTCATGCTAATTACCTCCTCCAAGTTTTACGTTGTAAAACCAGCTTCGAAACTAAAGTAGTTTGTTACCGCTGCTGAGTTTTACGTCAGTAAAACCGCTTCGCAGCTTTCCTTGATTCCCCGGGGGAACCTTGAATCTATTTACGGTACGTGATACGACCCTTGGTTAAATCGTACGGCGAGAGTTGAACAACCACTTTGTCTCCTGTAAGGATACGGATAAAGTGCATCCGCAGCTTTCCGGAAACATGAGCGAGAATCTGGTGACCATTCTCCAGCTCGACTTTAAAGGTAGCATTCGGCAACGGCTCGATGACCGTTCCTTCGACTTCAATGACATCTTCTTTAGCCACAGTTAGTCTCCTTTCTGATCTGCCTTGGATTTATCGGATACAAATTGGCCAAGTGCGAAACGCAGTTTACCGTTTGTAACCCGACCGCTTTCTTGCAAACTGTTTACCACTTCACTGCTAATGTAGGATTGAGGTTCAAGATGAAGAACATTCTTCTTCTTGGCCCCGTCAAACTTGCGTTTGTCCCCATCCGCGATCCACACGAACCTGCTGTCCTCAATCGAAACGATAACGGCATACTGTCCGGCATCTCTGCCCTTCAGTATCTTAACAATCTGACCGGGTTGAAGCGTGATTTCATGATTCAATGTCATCACCCTATTCCGGCAGCTTCGTCAAAATTTCCATGCCATCCGGCGTGACTGCTACCGTATGCTCGAAGTGAGCACATAGTGAGCCGTCAACCGTTACAACCGTCCAGTTGTCTTCCAGCGTCTTGACATTCCGTTTCCCGGTATTGACCATCGGCTCGATCGCGAGCACCATGCCCGGTTTGAGTCTTGGTCCGCGGTCAGGGATGCCATAGTTCGGAATTTGCGGATCCTCATGCAGATCGGTACCCACGCCATGACCAACGTACTCCCGGACGACAGAGAAACCTGCATCCTCGATATGACGCTGAATGGCATGAGAGATTGTAAACAAGCGGACATCGGGTTTGACTAGCGCAAGTCCAGCATAGAGCGATCCTTCCGTAACGTCCAGCAAACGCTGGGCCTCTTCGGAAATTTCTCCTACAGCGTAGGTCCATGCCGAGTCACCATGGTAACCCTGGTATTGCGCGCCGATATCAAACGTAACGATATCGCCCTCGATCAATTTGCGTTTGCCTGGAAATCCATGCACCAATTCTTCGTTGACTGATGCGCAAATGCTGGAAGGAAATCCGTTGTAGCCTTTAAAAGATGGCACAGCGCCTTGGCTTCGAATGAACTTGTCGGCCATAAGGTCCAGTTCCCCGGTCGTAATGCCCGGTTCAACATGAGCGGCAAGGAGCTTGTGGCATTCCGCCACGATCCTTCCTGCTTCTCTCATCAAGCTCAGTTCCGTTTCGGATTTACAAATGATCATTATACTTAACCTCTCAGTATAGACGCAATTTGTGATGAAACCGCGTCGATTTCCTGATCACCATCGATTTGACGCAAAAGACCTTTGTTCTCATAAAACGTGAGGAGTGGTGCTGTTTTGTTGATATATTCGTCTAAACGAATGCCGACGCTCTCTTCGTTATCATCGGAGCGCTGGTACAATTCGCCGCCGCATTTATCACAAATGCCTTCCTGTTTAGGAGGATTAAAGATCACATGATAAGTCGAACCGCAGTTTTTGCAAATCCGGCGGCCGGTTAGGCGGGCCAGAAGCTTTTCCCGATCCACTTTCAGGTTGATGACGTGATCGAGACCCGTATTCAAGCGGGCGAGGATGTCATCCAGCGCTTCCGCTTGCGAAAGGGTTCTTGGAAAGCCGTCCAATAAAAAACCTTTTTCGCAATCGGACTGCTGCAGACGCTCTTCCACAATACCAATCGTTACGTCATCGGGTACCAGCAGACCCTGATCCATGAATTCCTTCGCTTTGATCCCGATGGGAGTTCCTTGTTTAATCGCGAGACGAAATGCATCGCCTGTAGAAATATGAGGAATACCGAATTCATTCACGATGTTTTCTGCTTGCGTTCCTTTTCCTGCCCCAGGAGGACCCATGAATAAGATGTTCACCTTACCTCACTCCCTCCTCTTGATTGACTAGCAAGAACAACACAATAGGCGCCGGGAAGCGATACAGACCACTCGCCGGAACCTATCGCCTATTTATTGATAAAACCTTTGTAATGACGTTTGATCAGTTGGCTTTCGATCTGCTTCATCGTATCCAGTGCAACACCGACGACGATCAAGAGGGACGTACCACCAATCTGAACCGTACGAGGAAGACCTGCAAGTGATCCGAAGAACACCGGAAGTACGGAGATCACGGCCAGGAACAGAGCTCCTGTCATGGTCAGACGGGTCATAACCCGTGTCAGATACTTCTCGGTAGCTTTACCAGGACGAATGCCCGGCACATAGCCGCCGTTCTTCTTCATATTATCAGCCATTTGGTTCGGATTCATCTGCACGAAGGTGTAGAAGAACGTGAAACCAATGATCATGAGTACATACAGTACCATTCCAAGCGGGCTGTCATAAGCCAGGTTCGCCGTAATCCATTTCGCCCAATTCTGGTGTGCCCAGAAGCTGGCCAGGATAACCGGGAACTGCAGCAATGACATCGCAAAGATTACCGGAATAACGCCTGCTCCGTTAATCTTGAGCGGAATGTGTGTGTTCTGTCCGCCGTACATTTTGTTTCCTACAACACGCTTCGCGTATTGAACCGGAATTTTACGGATACCTTGCTGAATGAATACAACACCGGTAATGATCAGAACCAAAATCAGGAGGATGATGACACCCTTCAGAATATTCATGAAGACCTGACCATCCTGAATGAAGTTCGATTCAATCGTTGTCCGAATGTGCATCGGAATACCAGCAGCGATACCTGCAAAGATAATGATCGAAATACCGTTACCGATTCCGCGTTCCGTAATCTGTTCGCCGAGCCACATCAAGAATGATGTACCTGCAGTAAGAACGATCGCGATCACGACGAAGTCGATAAAGGTTGCTCCAGGAACCATTTCGGCGCCATACAGGCGGTTAAACCCGATGGACATACCGAACGCCTGAATCAGACCCAGTATTACCGTACCATAACGAGTAATTTGAGCCAACTGCTTCTTCCCGTGTTCCCCTTGTTTGTTCCATTCCGCAAACTTTGGAATGACGTCCATCGACAGCAACTGCACGATAATGGACGAAGTAATATATGGAAATATCGAAAGGGCGAAGATCGAAAACTGCGATAACGCGCCCCCCGAGAACGTGTTAAGAAGACCGAACAACTCATTGCCTGCCTGATTCGTCTGGGTAAAGACATCCTTGTTAACACCGGGAACCGGTACAAAGGATCCGATACGGAAGATGATCAGAACGAATAAGGTGAACAAAATACGCTTGCGAAGGTCATCCACACGCCATATATTTTTCAGGGTCTTAAACATTAGATCACCTCGGTTTTACCGCCGGCAGCCTCGATCTTCTCTACCGCAGATTGAGAAAACTTATTAGCTTTTACAGTCAAAGAAACGGTAACTTCACCGTTGCCAAGAATTTTGATTCCGCTCTTTGTATTGTTAACAATACCGCTCTCAACCAAAACTTCTGGAGTCACTTCAGTACCTGCTGCAAAGCTGTTAAGTTCTTCGATGTTCACAATCGCGTACTCTTTCCGAGTTGGGTTTACGAAACCGCGCTTCGGAAGACGACGATACAATGGGTTCTGTCCACCTTCGAAGCCTGGACGTACACCACCGCCGGAACGAGAGTTTTGTCCTTTGTGACCGCGACCCGACGTTTTACCCGTACCGCTACTAGTACCGCGTCCAACGCGCTTGCGCTCTTTGCGGGATCCAGGTGCTGGGCTCAGCTCATGTAACTTCATCGTTCGTTGCACCTCCTTAATATGTCCGGGGATAAACTGCCCGGGATTAACCTTCGATTTCTTTAACAGAAACCAGGTGATTTACTTTCTTGATCATTCCGCGAATTGCAGCATTGTCGCTTTGAACCACGGAATGGTTGATTTTGCGAAGTCCGAGTGTTTTCACGGTTGCACGCTGATCCTCTGGACGACCAATCACGCTGCGTACGAGGGTGATTTCAAGTTTAGCCATGAGATTCCCTCCTTAACCCAACAGCTCTTCGACGGATTTGCCGCGAAGCTTGGCAACATCTTCAACACGCTTCAGGCGGGACAAGCCTTCCAAAGTCGCATTGACCATGTTCATGGAGTTCGAAGAACCTAGAGATTTTGTCAAAATGTCGCCTACGCCAGCCAGCTCGAGTACTGCACGAACCGGTCCGCCAGCGATAACCCCAGTACCTTCAGATGCCGGCTTCAACAATACGCGGCCTGCTCCGAAGTGTCCTGTTACGAGGTGAGGAATAGTGGTTCCAACAAGTGGAATGTGAATCAGGTTTTTCTTAGCATCTTCAATACCTTTGCGGATTGCATCCGGTACTTCGCCTGCTTTACCGATACCTGCTCCTACCCAACCTTTGCCATCACCGACAACTACCAGTGCGCTAAAGCTAAAGCGACGTCCGCCTTTTACAACTTTAGCAACGCGGTTAATGTTTACTACTCTTTCAGTCAGTTCTAAAGTGTTAGGATCTACACGCAAGTCGTTTACCTCCTTTTGAAAATATCTTAGAATTCAAGGCCTGCTTCGCGAGCTGCCTCTGCAAGTGCTTGAATACGTCCATGGTACAAATATCCACCACGATCGAATACGATCGATTTATAACCTTTGTCTGCTGCGCGTTTTGCAACGAGTTCGCCGACTTTACGAGCGGATTCAACGCTTCCGCCGTTCTTGATGTCGCTAACCAGTTCTTTGTCCAGCGTAGAAGCTGATGCCAAAGTCACGCCAGCCACGTCGTCGATCAATTGAGCATAGATGTGTTTCGAAGAACGGAACACGTTCAGACGTGGACGTTCTGCAGTGCCTTGGATTTTCTTACGAACACGCAGGTGTCTTTTCAGACGAGCTTTGTTCTTGTCTTGTTTCGTGATCATGCTTCCATTTCCTCCCTTCAGTTTTGCCTTAAGAGCTTCACTTTTAGACGCATCGGGTAAGTATGGGAGAAGAGGCAAGTTATCCACCAGGTGAATCCCCAGTCAGCTAACCTTACTTCTTCTTACCAGCTTTACCTTCCTTACGGATAATGCGTTCACCTTCGTATTTAATCCCTTTACCTTTATAAGGCTCAGGCTCACGTACGGAACGGATCTTAGCAGCGTATGCACCTACGCGCTCTTTATCGATACCGCGAACGGTGATTTTTGTGTTTGACGGTACATCGAATTCGATACCAGCTTCCGGTGTAATTTCAACTGGGTGGGAGTAACCCACGTTCAGAACGATTTTATCTCCGGTTTTGCTTGCACGGTACCCGACACCCACCAACTCAAGGTTTTTCGAGAATCCTTCAGTTACACCGTTGACCATATTCGAGACAACGCTGCGGGTCGTGCCGTGAAGAGAGCGATGTGTTTTGTTGTCGGAAGGACGAACAACATTGATCTCGTTGTTTTCTACTGTAATTTGCATGTCTTTATGCAATTCACGAGTCAAGGTACCTTTAGGTCCTTTTACAGTGATTACAGTGTTATCCAGTGTGACTTCCACACCGTTAGGAATAGCAATTGGTTTACGACCAATACGGGACATTCATTACACCTCCTATCTTGTGACGTTGATTACCATACGTAGCAGAGAACTTCTCCGCCAGCTTTGGATTGACGAGCTTCTTTGTCGGTCATAACTCCCTTAGACGTGGAGATGATCGCAATACCCAAACCACCAAGTACGCGAGGTACTTCGTTGCTCTTCGTGTAAACGCGAAGACCTGGTTTGCTGATTCTTTTCAGACCTGTGATTACGCGCTCGTTGTTGGAACCATATTTCAGGAATACACGAATGATCCCTTGTTTATTGTCTTCCACAAACTCTGCATCACGGATGAAGCCTTCACGCTTCAAGATGTCAGCGATTTGTTTTTTCATCGTCGAAGCAGGCATTTCTACTGTTTCGTGGCGAACCGTGTTCGCGTTACGAATACGAGTTAGCATATCTGCAATTGGATCGGACATAGTCATGTAGGATAAACCTCCTTCCCGTTTATAAACTTCTTACCAGCTTGCTTTTTTCACGCCAGGAATCTGGCCTTTATAAGCTAATTCACGGAAACAAATTCTGCAAATTTTAAACTTCTGCAGTACCGAATGTGGGCGACCACAACGTTCACAACGGGTATATGCCCGTACTTTGAATTTCGGTGTACGTTGTTGTTTAACTTTCATCGAAGTTTTTGCCACTTAGCCTGACACCTCCTAAATAGTTTCGGAGAAAAGGACAACCGTCTTATTTCGCGAAAGGCATGCCCAGTTGAGCAAGCAGTTCACGGGATTCTTCGTCGGTTTTGGCAGTCGTTACGATAACGATGTCCATACCGCGAACCTTATCCACTTTGTCATACTCAATTTCAGGGAAAATGAGCTGCTCTTTCAGACCGAGCGTATAGTTACCGCGTCCGTCAAATGCTTTGGTGGACACGCCTTGGAAGTCACGTACACGTGGGAGTGTAACGTTGAACAGCTTGTCGAGGAAGTAGTACATACGCTCACCGCGCAGCGTTACCTTCACACCGATTGGCATGTTCTCACGCAGTTTGAATCCCGCGATGGATTTCTTTGCACGGGTGATAACCGGTTTTTGACCAGCAATCAGCTGCATGTCGTTCACAGCGGAATCAAGCACTTTCGAGTTGGCTACAGCGTCACCCACACCCATGTTGATGACAACCTTCTCGATTTTTGGTACTTGCATTACTGTCTTATAGCTAAACTTCTGCATCAGAGCAGGAGTTACTTCGTTCAAAAAACGCTCTTTCATTCTTGCTGCCATGATTCAAGGACCTCCTTTCTAAACCGTCTTATTTATCGATAACTTCTCCGGATCTTTTAGCTACGCGAACTTTTTTACCGTTGTCCAGTACTTTGTAACCGATACGAGTTACTTTTCCGCTCTTCGGATCAACGTGCATAACGTTCGATACATGGATCGGAGCTTCCTTCTCGATGATACCGCCTTGTGGGTTCATTTGGTTTGGCTTCTGGTGCTTCTTGATCATGTTCACACCTTCAACCAAAACACGATTTTCACGAGGGTACGCTGCGATGACACGGCCTTTTTTGCCTTTGTCTTTACCGCTGATGACGATAACCGTATCATCTTTTTTCACGTGCAGTTTGTTGCTATGGGATTCCAGAACTTTTTTCACTTTAGGCATTCGTTACACCTCCTATGACTAGCCAGTTCAACTATTTATCGGGTTCCCGAAAAGTTACGTCACTTTTTGGGGTGTTATTAGATTACTTCCGGAGCCAAGGAAACGATTTTCATGTAGTCTCTTTCGCGAAGTTCGCGAGCAACTGGTCCGAAAATACGAGTTCCGCGTGGGCTTCTGTCGTCTTTAACAACAACAGCTGCATTCTCGTCAAATGAGATGTAAGATCCGTCTTTACGACGTACAGAACGCTTCGTGCGAACGACTACCGCTCTTACTACATCACCCTTTTTGACAACGCCGCCTGGTGTTGCTTGTTTGACGGAACATACGATCAAATCACCGATTTGAGCTGTACGACGACCAGTACCACCCAATACGCGGATACACATCAGTTCCTTCGCACCGGAGTTGTCAGCAACAGCTAAACGTGTAAATGGTTGAATCATTTAAATTTCCTCCTTCCATCAAAAACTGATCATATCTTAGATGATAACCGCTTTTTCAACCACTTCTACCAGTCTCCAGCGCTTGTCTTTGGAGAGAGGACGAGTTTCCATGATTTTAACGGTATCTCCGATTTGAGCTTGATTGTTCTCATCATGCGCTTTAAATTTTTTCGTGTATTTAATGCGTTTGTGATACAAGTCATGCTTCTTATAAGTTTCAACAGCTACAACAATGGTTTTATCCATTTTATCGCTGACAACTTTACCGATTTGCACTTTACGAGCATTGCGTTCTTCGCTCATTTGTTAGCCTCCTTCCTGAATACAGAACATGACGTTCCATTTCATTAACTAATCCCAAGTTCTCTTTCACGGATAACGGTTTTAGCACGAGCTATTTCTTTGCGAACGTCACGGATCCGAGTCGGGTTATCAAGCTGGCCAGTGGCCAATTGAAAACGGAGGTTAAAGAGTTCCTCTTTAAATCCGGCGATTTTTTGCTCGATTTCTGCAGTGGTTAAGTTGCGCAGTTCATTAGCTTTCATTTGCTTCACCACCCACTTCTTCTCGTTTCACAAACTTCGTTTTTACAGGCAGCTTGTGAGCGGCGAGACGCATCGCTTCGCGGGCGATTTCCTCGGACACGCCTCCAAGTTCAAACATGATCTTGCCTGGTTTTACAACGGCAACCCATTTCTCAACGTTACCTTTACCGCTACCCATCCGCACTTCGAGAGGCTTTTGAGTAATCGGCTTATCTGGGAAAATCTTGATCCATACTTTACCGCCACGACGGATGTAACGAGTCATCGCGATACGAGCAGCTTCGATCTGACGGTTCGTGATCCAGCCTGGTTCTGTAGCTTGCAGACCGAATTCGCCGAAGTTCAGTTCAGTACCGCCTTTCGCTTGGCCTCTCATATGGCCGCGCTGTTGTTTGCGGTGTTTTACACGTTTTGGTACCAACATGATTAGTTGCCTCCTTCCTGAGCAGCTTGTTTCTTAGCCGTAGGAAGAACCTCTCCACGATAGATCCATACTTTCACGCCGATACGGCCGTAAGTCGTATGCGCTTCTGCTGTACCATAGTCGATGTCTGCACGAAGCGTATGAAGTGGAACAGTTCCTTCACTGTAGCCTTCCGTACGAGCAATCTCGGCTCCGCCAAGACGTCCGCTGACCGATGTTTTAATCCCTTTCGCTCCAGAGCGCATAGTTCTTTGAATCGCTTGTTTCAGTGCACGACGGAAAGATACACGACGTTCCAGCTGTTGTGCAATGCTTTCAGCAACAAGAATTGCGTCCAGTTCAGGGTTTTTGATTTCAGAAATGTTGATGTGAACTTTTTTACCGCCGGCGATTTTAGTCACTTGTCCGCGCAGTACTTCTACTTCGGAACCACCTTTACCGATAACCATACCTGGCTTCGCAGTGTGGATCGTCACGTTCACACGATTAGCCGCTCTCTCGATTTCGATACGGGATACAGCGGAGTCTTTCAATTTATTTTTCAGGTATTCACGGATTTTCACGTCTTCCAGCAAAAGATCACCGAAATCTTTGCCTGCATACCATTTGGATTCCCAATCACGGATAATACCGATACGGAGTCCTACTGGATTTACCTTTTGGCCCACACGTTTTCCCTCCTTATTTTTCAGCTACCACCAAAGTAATGTGGCTGGTGCGTTTATTGATCCGGCTTGCACGTCCCATCGCACGAGGGCGGAAACGTTTCATAGTCGGTCCCTGGTTGACATAAGCTTGCGTCACAACCAATTTAGTTACATCCAAAGAGTAGTTATGCTCAGCGTTTGCGATAGCCGAGTTCAAAAGCTTCTCAACAACCGGAGATGCAGCTTTCGGAGTGTGACGAAGAATTGCGATCGCTTCGCCCACTTGCTTACCGCGGATCAAGTCAACAACGAGTTGAGCTTTACGAGGAGCAATACGAATCGATCTAGCATGTGCTTTTGCTTCCATATGTTTAACCTCCTCTCAAACAAAGAGCTTCGTTAATTATCTTCTTGTTTTCTTATCGTCTTCATGACCTTTGTAAGTACGGGTTGGAGCGAACTCACCCAACTTGTGTCCTACCATGTCCTCAGTTACATATACAGGTACATGTTTACGGCCATCGTATACACCGAACGTGTGACCGATAAATTGCGGGAAAATAGTGGAGCGGCGGGACCAGGTTTTGATCACAGCCTTTTTGCTTGCGGCGTTCATATCCTCCACTTTTTTGAGCAGATATCCGTCAATAAAAGGTCCTTTTTTCAAACTACGGCTCATATTGAAATCCTCCCTTCATCAAATTGTCTCGTTACCTTCGGGCCTGACACGAAGTTATGCACTTAAGCGCGCATTACTTCGTGCGGCGGCGAACGATATATTTGTCAGAAGCTTTGCCTTTTTTACGAGTCTTGGCACCAAGGGTTGGTTTACCCCATGGAGACATAGGAGACTTACGTCCGATTGGAGCGCGGCCTTCACCACCACCGTGAGGGTGATCGTTAGGGTTCATGACGACACCGCGTACTTCAGGACGTTGTCCGAGCCAGCGGCTGCGGCCTGCTTTACCGATTTTGATCAACTCATGGTCTTGGTTACCCACAGAACCGATGGTTGCACGGCAAACTTTCAGGATGCGGCGAACTTCACCGGAAGAAAGACGAACCGTTACGTACTTGTCTTCTTTACCGAGAAGCTGAGCTTCTGTACCAGCAGCACGAACCAATTGTCCGCCTTTGCCTGGTTTCAATTCGATGTTGTGGATAACTGTACCTACTGGAATGTTTTCCAGAGGAAGCGCGTTACCGATCTTGATGTCAGCACCTACTCCAGATACTACTTGGTCTCCAACTTTCAGACCTTTAGGAGCGATGATATAACGCTTTTCACCATCTACATAGTGAATCAGAGCGATGTTGGAAGTACGGTTCGGGTCGTATTCGATTGTAGCAACGCGACCTGGAATGCCGTCTTTATTCCGTTTGAAGTCGATGATACGGTATTTACGTTTGTGTCCGCCGCCATGGTGACGAACCGTAATTTTACCTTGGTTGTTGCGGCCAGCTGTTTTGCTCAGTGGAGCCAGCAACGATTTCTCCGGCTGATTCGTGGTGATTTCTTCGAAAGTCGACACGGACATGTTGCGTCGAGCCGGGGATGTCGGTTTATACTTTTTAATAGGCACTGAATTTTCCCTCCTTACTTAAGAAATTCTTATTCAACCGATTCAAAGAACTCGAGCGGTTTGCTGTCTGGTGCCAAAGTCACGATTGCCTTTTTCCATTCGGTTGTGTAACCGGAATAACGGCCGTAACGCTTTGGTTTAGCAGGAACACGCATCGTATTCACGTTCGATACTTTTACTTTAAAAATAGATTCGACAGCTTGCTTGATCTCGGTCTTGTTAGCACGGATATCCACTTCAAAAGCATATTTCAGCTCTGCCATGTAGTCAGCCGTACGTTCCGTGATCACCGGGCGCTTGATTATATCGCGTGGGTCTTTCATTACGCGAGCACCTCCTCTACCTTCTGAACTGCTTCCTTCGTAATGATCAGTTGATCGTACGACAGTACGTCAAGAACATTAATGCCGTCAGCCGCTACGAATTTCACACCAGGAATATTGCGTGCGGAAAGGGCTACATTATCATCATAGCTTGGAGCAACGATCAGAGCTTTACGGCCTACTTTCAGGTTGCTAAGGATGTTAGCAAACTCTTTCGTTTTCGGCGTGTTCAGCGTCAGTTGATCCAATACGATAATTGCGTTGTCAATCACTTTGGAAGACAAAGCGGATTTGATAGCCAAACGACGAACTTTCTTAGGAAGTTTAAACGTGTAGCTGCGCGGAGTCGGTCCAAATACCACGCCGCCGCCTTTCCATTGTGGAGAACGGATCGAACCTTGACGAGCACGGCCGGTACCTTTTTGTTTCCAAGGCTTACGTCCGCCGCCGCGTACTTCAGAACGTCCTTTTACTTTGTGGGTACCACGACGAAGGGAAGCGCGCTGCAGCAATACTGCGCTGTGCAGTACGTGTGCGTTCGGCTCGATGCCGAATACAGCTTCATTCAATTCTACTTCGCCAACCTGGCTACCGCTGACATTATAAAGTGCTACTTTAGGCATTGTTTGTTCCTCCTTTCTTTAGGCGATTATTTCTTCACCGTTTCTTTGATTTGAACGAAACCTTTTTTAGGCCCTGGAATGGAGCCTTTAACAAGGATTACGTTACGCTCTGCGTCGACTTTAACAACTTCGAGCTTTTGGATCGTAACTGTCTCATTGCCCATGTGACCTGGCAGACGCTTTCCTTTAGGAACACGGTTTGCCTGGATCGAACCCATGGAACCTGGTCTACGGTGATAACGGGAACCGTGAGACATTGGTCCGCGGCTTTGGCCCCAACGCTTGATTACGCCTTGGAATCCTTTACCTTTGGAAATACCCGTTACGTCAACAAATTCGCCTTCTGCGAAGACATCAGCCTTCAGCTCTTGTCCAACCTCGACACTCGCGAGGTCAACACCGCGAATTTCGCGAACGTAGCGCTTAGGCGCAGTGTTTGCTTTTTTCGCATGGCCTGCTTCTGGTTTGTTAGATCTGTTCTCTTTCTTATCGGAGAAACCAACTTGGATCGCTTCGTATCCGTCGTTTTCCAGATCTTTCTTTTGAAGAACAACACAAGGACCTGCTTCGATAACCGTTACAGGAATTACAACACCCTCAGGGGTAAATACTTGAGTCATTCCGAGCTTTCTACCTAAGATACCTTTCATGTTGACACCTCTTTTCTCTTCTCTAATTCGTTATGCAATGCTTACAGTTTGATTTCGATATCTACACCGGACGGCAGGTCCAAGCGCATCAAGGCATCCACAGTTTGTGGAGTCGGGTTCACGATGTCGATCAAGCGTTTATGTGTACGCATTTCGAACTGTTCCCGAGAATCCTTATACTTGTGCACCGCACGGAGAATGGTAATTACTTGTTTCTCAGTTGGAAGCGGGATCGGACCGGATACACCAGCACCCGAACGTTTTGCTGTCTCAACAATTTTCTCAGCGGATTGATCAAGAACTCTGTGGTCGTATGCTTTCAAGCGAATACGAATTTTTTGCTTTGCCATTTTATTCCCTCCTTCTATCGCCCAATTTGGTATCGGACATACTCCGTGAAAATTTTCCAACCACCCACCTCATGGCAAAGGGGCCGGGTGTGTCGGTAACCTCTCACATCATCGCAACGTCGCAGAACAACATTTACTATTATATATAAAAGATAGGCGCATTGCAAGCACTAATTCATATTTGATATGTATTTACATTCGCTCCGTGCTTTCCTTGAAATTTTCGGCAGAAACCGCAGCTTCGGACGTGGCTTCCCGGATGCTTCCGATCGTCATGGAGAGCAGCTTCATTTCTTTCTCCGCGCTCATCATTCGATCTGCACTGGACTGTACGACATCAGAATGCTGGAGAACAGCTTGCTGGATTCCTCGGATTGTCTCTTCCCTTGCTTCGTCAGCTGTTGAACCTGATTAATAGATTCTACCACTTCCGTCGTGTTGGCTCTCGACTTGGATACGATACCGGCAATTCGGTTCACGGTCGTCCTCGTGTCCTCCGACAGGCGGCTTACCTCTTGGGCTATAACGGCAAAACCTTTCCCATGCTCTCCGGCGCGTGCTGCTTCAATGGTGGCATTTAAGGAAAGCAGCTTGATCTGGGAGGCTATTTCCTGAACACTCACCGCTATAACGGAAATCTGCCTCTTCTGAATTGCGCAGTTCTACTGCAGGCTGAACTTCATCTTCCAGACTCCTCTTCATCCATGCAAACGGACATTTCATACAGGCTGTGATCTCCATTCTATATAATAGATAGTTTCTAATACCTTAACTGACTTCAATCAAAGATTGTAATCATATTGGAACCAAATAAATAGAATGAATCCTTGAATATATGGCATATTCTGTACAGTAAGCTTGACTAATTTTCTACAAATCCTACATTTAAGGCTTTAGTTAGCCTCAAAGATCACAGGGGTATCACTGCAAATAGAAAAAGAGCCCGATCCAAGGGATCAGACTCTTTTATCAGGACATCACATTGTTGCTCGTTACAATACACTGTTGCTATATGCAAGGCTGTTCGAAGCCTTAATTATTTAATGATGGAAGCAACGGAACCAGCACCTACGGTACGGCCGCCTTCACGAATGGAGAACTTAGTTCCTTCTTCGATCGCGATTGGGCTGATCAGGTTAACCGTTACAGTGATGTTATCACCAGGCATAACCATTTCAGAACCTTCTGGCAAGTTGATCACACCAGTTACGTCCGTAGTACGGAAGTAGAACTGTGGACGGTAGCCAGTGAAGAAAGGCTTATGACGTCCGCCTTCTTCTTTGCTCAGTACGTATACTTGAGCTGTGAACTCAGTGTGTGGTTTAACGGAAGCAGGCTTAGCAAGTACTTGACCGCGCTCGATTTGAGTACGCTCAACACCACGAAGCAATGCACCGATGTTGTCACCAGCTTGTGCGGAATCCAGCAATTTACGGAACATTTCAACGCCCGTAACAACGGATTTTTTAGTTTCTTCAGCGATACCAACGATTTCGATCTCGTCACCAACTTTGATCGTACCACGCTCTACACGACCTGTAGCAACGGTACCACGACCAGTGATGGAGAATACGTCCTCGACAGGCATCAAGAAAGGCTTGTCAGTGTCGCGCTCAGGCAATGGGATGTACTCGTCGATTGTTTTGAACATTTCAACGATTTTTTGTGCCCATTCGCCTTCTGGGTTTTGCAGAGCTTCACGAGCGGAACCACGAGTGATCGGAGTGTCGTCGCCTGGGAAGTCGTACTCGCTCAGAAGGTCGCGAACTTCCATTTCAACCAATTCCAAGAGCTCTTCGTCTTCAACCATGTCGCATTTGTTCAAGAATACAACGATGTAAGGAACGCCTACTTGGCGGGACAACAGGATGTGCTCGCGAGTTTGCGGCATTGGGCCGTCAGCTGCGGATACAACCAGGATTGCTCCGTCCATTTGAGCAGCACCAGTGATCATGTTTTTAACATAGTCAGCGTGACCTGGGCAGTCAACGTGTGCATAGTGACGAGCATCAGTTTCATACTCTACGTGGGAAGTAGAGATTGTGATACCGCGTTCGCGCTCTTCTGGAGCTTTGTCGATTTGATCGAAGGACATTGCTGCGCCACCGTAAGTTTTGGACAATACAGATGTAATTGCAGCAGTCAAAGTTGTTTTACCATGGTCAACGTGACCGATAGTACCGATGTTAACATGGGGTTTCGTACGTTCGTATTTAGCCTTTGCCATTTGAACAATTCCTCCTTAAGGGGATTATATATGTTGGGCCGGAAGCGGAGTTAACGGGATGTTTGGTCCCGCCTCCTATCCAGCAGGTAAAACGTTATTATTCTCCGCCTTTGATCTTGGACACAATTTCATCGGAGATATTCTTAGGAACTTCTTCGTAGTGGGAGAGTTCCATTGAGAACACGCCGCGTCCTTGTGTACCGGAGCGAAGGGTAGTGGAGTAACCGAACATTTCGGAAAGAGGCACTTTCGCACGGATAATTTGAGTACCACCACGGGAGTCCATACCTTCGATACGTCCACGGCGGGAGTTCAGCATACCCATTACGTCGCCCATGTATTCCTCAGGCACGGTAACTTCAACTTTCATGATTGGCTCGAGCAGGACAGGCTTACACTTGTCTTTAGCTGCTTTCAGAGCCATGGAACCAGCGATTTTAAACGCCATTTCATTGGAGTCAACATCATGGTACGAACCGTCGACGATGGTTGCTTTAACGTCAACAAGCGGGAAGCCGGCAAGTACACCGTTCTTCATTTGCTCTTCAATACCTTGTTGTGCAGGACCAATGTATTCTCTTGGTACAGAACCACCGACAACCTTGCTGTCGAATTGGTTACCGCTACCAGGTTCCAGAGGTTCGAACTCAACCCATACGTGACCGTATTGACCACGACCACCGGACTGACGAACGAATTTACCTTCAACGCGAGCTGGCGCACGGAATGTTTCGCGGTAAGCTACCTGTGGTTTACCCACGTTGGTTTCTACCTTGAACTCACGACGCATACGGTCAATGATGATGTCCAAGTGAAGCTCACCCATACCTGCCAAGATCGTTTGGCCAGTTTCTTCATCGGTATGCGCACGAAGAGTTGGATCCTCTTCCGTCAACTTACCGAGAGCCACGCCCATTTTATCTTGGTCAGCTTTTGTTTTAGGCTCAACTGCGATTTCGATAACCGGATCAGGGAAGTTCATGGACTCCAGGATAACCGGGTTTTTCTCATCACATAGTGTATCACCTGTGCCCGTATCTTTCAAACCTACGGCAGCTGCGATATCTCCGGCAAATACTTCGGAAATTTCTTGACGGCTGTTCGCATGCATTTGAAGGATACGACCAATGCGCTCACGCTTGCCTTTTGTTGCATTCAGTACGTAAGAACCGGATTGCAGTACGCCGGAATATACGCGGAAGAATGTCAGCTTACCAACGTAAGGGTCGGTTGCGATTTTGAATGCCAAAGCCGAGAACGGCTCCTCATCGGAAGAATGCCGAATAGCTTCAGTTCCGTCTTCAAGGGTACCCTTGATGTCTGGAACGTCAGTTGGAGCCGGCAAATAATCGATTACGGCATCAAGCATCAACTGAACGCCTTTGTTACGGTAAGAAGATCCACAGATAACCGGGAAGATCTTAACTTCGACAACACCTTTACGCAGAGCAGCTTTCAACTCAGCGATGGTGATTTCTTCACCTTCAAGATATTTCATTGTCAAGTCTTCGTCAAGTTCTGCTACCTTCTCAACCAACTCGTTGCGAAGCTCTTCCACTTGATCCTTGAATTCTGCTGGAATTTCGGTTTCTTCGATATTTTGACCGAGGTCATCCTTATACATATAAGCTTTTTCCTCGATAATATCGATGATGCCAATGAAATCGTTCTCTGCACCGATCGGAAGCTGAATTGCTACCGCATTCGCCTGCAGGCGCTCTCTCATATCTTTAACTACGTTCAAGTAGTCGGCACCGATAATATCCATTTTGTTTACGTATGCGATCCGCGGAACTCCGTAACGGTCTGCTTGTCTCCAAACAGTCTCCGACTGAGGTTCAACGCCCTCTTTCGCACTGAATACACCTACTGCCCCATCCAATACACGAAGGGAACGTTCAACTTCTACTGTGAAGTCAACGTGCCCCGGGGTGTCGATAATATTAACGCGATGACCCTTCCAAGAAGCGGTAGTCGCAGCGGACGTAATCGTGATACCGCGCTCCTGCTCCTGTTCCATCCAGTCCATTGTAGCTGCACCCTCGTGAACTTCCCCGATTTTGTGCGTACGGCCTGTATAGAACAAAATCCGCTCTGTCGTGGTCGTTTTACCAGCGTCAATATGCGCCATGATCCCGATATTACGTGTATTTTTCAAGGAGAACTCTCTTGTCGCCATGCGAATAGTCTCCCTTCAAAATTTGAAGTATAAATTAGTTGCTGAATCCTACCAACGGTAGTGAGCAAACGCTTTGTTCGCTTCAGCCATTTTGTGCGTGTCTTCGCGTTTCTTAACGGAAGCGCCTGTGTTGTTGGAAGCGTCGATGATCTCAGCCGCCAAACGCTCTTCCATCGTCTTCTCACCGCGGTTGCGGGAGTAGTTTACGAGCCAACGTAATCCAAGGGATGTACGTCTCTCTGGTTTAACTTCGATCGGAACCTGGTAGTTAGCACCGCCGACACGACGAGCTTTAACTTCCAATACTGGCATGATGTTCTTGATAGCTGCTTCAAACACTTCCATCGGATCATTACCAGTACGTTCCTTGATGATGTTGAACGAATTGTAAAGGATGCTTTGAGCAACACCTCTTTTACCATCCAACATGATGCGGTTGATCAGACGAGTTACCAGTTTGCTGTTATACACCGGATCTGGCAGCACGTCTCTTTTAGTTACTGGACCTTTGCGTGGCATGGATATCCCCCTTTCTTCAGTCATGAGTCATGTTTAGAAAACATGAGCATCAATTAGCTTTTTGCTTTAGGACGCTTCGTGCCGTATTTGGAACGAGCTTGCATCCGGTTGTTTACACCAGCGGTATCAAGTGCGCCGCGAACGATATGGTAACGTACACCCGGAAGGTCTTTTACCCGTCCACCGCGAACCAATACAACACTGTGCTCTTGCAAGTTATGTCCGATACCCGGAATGTAAGCCGTCACCTCAATGCGGTTCGTCAAGCGAACACGAGCATATTTACGAAGTGCGGAGTTCGGTTTTTTCGGCGTCATCGTGCCTACACGAGTGCATACACCGCGTTTTTGCGGAGCGCTCAAGTCGGTCTCCTCACGTTTCAAAGCGTTAAAACCTTTTTGAAGAGCTGGAGATTTCGATTTGTAAACTTTAGCTTGACGGCCCTTGCGAACCAGTTGGTTAATTGTTGGCATGCTAGCCACCCCCTTCCCGTATTTATCATTCGATTACGAACCCGTTTAAGTCCACAGACCCAGGCGGTTCATAAAAGAACAAATGAAAAGTTTTTGCCGAGAGAAGTAACGCCTTCTCCAACAAAAACGATTTCTCAAATCATGATTTCAAGACAGCTACCATAGCTGCACCGACTTCAATACCGCATGCTTCTCCAAGCTCTGTCATCGTGGGTACATAGTTGATATGCACGCCATTCTTATCACACTCGGATACGACTTTTGAAATCAAACGCTGGTCGCAATCTTCAGCCACATAAACCTCAGCGGCCAGACCAGATTCAACGGCCTTCATCGTTTGTTTGGTGCCAATCTTGATGTGTGCATCCTGTAATCCTTTATCATTAGACACAAGTCATTCCTCCAAAAGAACAGGGAACAAAGAAACTATTCACGCACCTTTGCTATATTAGCATCTGCCCTAAACGATGTCAAGCTATTAAATCAGGAAAAAGAAACATTGGAACAGGGAGATTCATCGTCTTACGACGCGTCATCTCCCCGTCACCTGACTGTCTCTTAATCTATAGAAGCTGTTTCGAGTTCCTGACTTTCGTCATTCACATCGTCCTGTCCCTCGAACTTCACGCTGCGGTAACGGTTCATACCGGTACCTGCAGGGATCAGCTTACCAATGATAACATTCTCTTTCAGACCAAGCAGCTGATCGACTTTGCCCTTGATGGCAGCGTCAGTCAACACGCGAGTTGTCTCCTGGAAGGAGGCTGCTGACAAGAACGAATCGGTTTCGAGAGATGCCTTCGTAATACCGAGGAGAACCGGTTTGGCAACCGCTGGTTCTTTCCCGGAAAGAATAGCGTCTTTATTAGCTGTTTCGTATTCATGCATATCCACGAAGGAGCCTGGCAGCAGGTTCGTATCCCCCGCATCCACGATACGGAATTTACGCAGCATCTGTCTGATCATAACTTCAACGTGTTTATCGTTAATTTCTACGCCTTGGTTACGGTATACGCGTTGAACTTCCTGAAGGATGTAGTTCTGCACGCCACGGATACCCTTGATGCGAAGCATTTCCTTCGGATCAATGGAACCATCGGTCAGTTCATCCCCGGCTTCAATGTGCTTGCCTTCGCTTACGCGCAGACGAGAGCCGTAGGTAACCGCGTAGACCTTAGTCTCAGCTTCACCTTGCACTTCGATTTCACGACGGTCCTTCGTTTCGCGGATCTCTTTAACCACGCCGTCGATCTCACTAATGGTCGCTTGACCTTTAGGATTACGGGCTTCAAAGAGCTCCTGGATACGCGGAAGACCTTGCGTAATATCATCACCGGCAACGCCGCCTGTGTGGAACGTACGCATCGTGAGCTGCGTTCCCGGTTCGCCGATGGATTGGGCTGCGATAATACCAACCGCTTCACCAATCTCAACATGCTTACCAGTAGCCAGGTTACGACCGTAACATTTTTTGCAGACGCCATAACGTGCACGGCAGCTCAAGATGGAACGGATTTGAAGCTGCTCGACACCAGCCGCCACGATCTCTTCAGCTTTGTCGGAATCAATCAATTCGTTGCGATTAACGATGATCTCTTTGGTTTCCGGATGACGAACGGTTTCAAATGCATAACGTCCCTCGATACGGTCATAGAGATCCTCGATTACTTCCTTGCCGTCCTGAATACGGCTAACCATAAAGCCTTTATCCGTGCTGCACTCGTCTTCGCGAACGATGACATCCTGGGCCACGTCGACAAGTCGACGAGTCAAGTAACCGGAGTCAGCGGTACGAAGCGCTGTATCGGCAAGACCTTTACGCGCACCGTGCGTGGACAGGAAGTACTCGAGTACCGTCAGTCCCTCACGGAAGTTCGATTTGATCGGGAGTTCGATGATACGGCCCGACGGGTTCGCCATCAGACCCCGCATGCCACCGAGCTGGGTGATCTGCGATTTGTTACCCCGCGCCTTGGAATCCACCATGAGCATGATGGAGTTAAAGCGATCCATCGACTTCATGAGTACATCCGTAATATCGTCTTTGGTCTTGGACCAGATGTCGATAACGCGGTCATAACGTTCTTCGTTCGTGATCAAGCCGCGGCGATATTGGTTCGTTACCACTTTAACCTTCTCGTCGGACTCTTTCAGAATTTCGTTCTTCTCGTCAGGTACGATAACGTCGGATACCGCAACGGTTACGCCTGCACGGGTAGAGTATGTGAAACCGATCTGCTTGATTTTATCCAAAATCACAGAGGTTTCCGTTGTATGGTACGTTTCAAAACAGCGTGCAATGATGGAACCCAGGTATTCTTTGCCAACAGCTCCGCTGACCGGCAGCTCCTGGATCACTTTTTGAATATCTGCACCCTTCTCGTATACGAAATACTTCTCAGGCGTGCCTTGCAGCAGGTTCGTACGAGTCGCTTCATTGATGTACGGGAAGCTGGCAGGGAAAATCTCGTTAAAGATAATCCGGCCGATCGTCGTAATCAAAATCGCATCCTGCTGTTTGTCGGTGAAGCTGGTTTTGCCAAGGGCTTTAACCGGAATCGCTACGCGTGCATGCAGACCGGCTGCTTCACGCTGATAAGCGGAAACCGCTTCGTTCACGCTGCCCAGAATCATGCCGGTACCTTTCTCTTCCTTGTTATCCATTGTCAGATAGAAGGAACCCAGTACCATATCCTGAGACGGCGTAACAACCGGCTTACCGTCTTTCGGGTTCAAAATGTTGCCCGATGCCAGCATCAACAGACGTGCTTCAGCTTGAGCCTCAGCGGACAAAGGAACGTGAACCGCCATTTGGTCACCGTCAAAGTCAGCGTTATACGCCGTACATACGAGCGGGTGAAGACGGATCGCATGGCCCTCAACCAGAATCGGTTCAAATGCTTGAATACCGAGTCTGTGAAGCGTCGGTGCACGGTTCAGAAGAACCGGATGCTCTTTAATGACTTCCTCGAGCACATCCCATACTTCTGGACTTACACGTTCTACTTTGCGTTTCGCACTCTTGATATTATGTGCCAGACCTTTGTTGACCAGCTCTTTCATCACGAACGGCTTGAAGAGCTCGAGCGCCATTTTCTTAGGCAGACCGCATTGGTACATTTTCAGGTAAGGACCTACGACGATAACGGAACGACCAGAGTAGTCAACCCGTTTACCGAGCAAGTTCTGACGGAAACGTCCTTGTTTACCCTTCAGCATGTGGCTGAGGGATTTAAGCGGACGGTTACCCGGACCTGTTACCGGACGGCCGCGGCGGCCGTTGTCGATCAGTGCATCGACAGCTTCCTGCAGCATGCGCTTCTCGTTTTGAACAATGATATCCGGCGCGCCGAGATCCAGCAGTCTTTTCAGACGGTTGTTCCGGTTAATAACACGGCGGTACAGATCGTTCAAGTCGGAAGTCGCAAAACGTCCGCCATCAAGTTGAACCATCGGACGAAGCTCCGGCGGAATGACCGGCAGCACATCCATGATCATCCATTCCGGATTGTTGCCGGAGTTGCGGAACGCCTCAATCACTTCCAGGCGTTTGATCGCCCGGTTGCGGCGCTGACCTTGTGCAGTGCGCAGTTCTTCCTTAAGGAATTCAAGCTCTTTCTCAATATCAATGTCTTGAAGAAGTTTCTTGACCGCTTCAGCACCCATGCCGGCTTGGAAGCCGTAGCCATACTTCTCACGGTAGCTGCGGTATTCCTTCTCGGACAGCAATTGCTTCTTCTCCAGCGGCGTATCTCCTGGATCGGTCACAACATAAGATGCGAAGTAAATGATCTCCTCAAGAGATCTTGGGGACATATCCAGAGCCAGACCCATGCGGCTTGGAATGCCTTTGAAATACCAAATGTGCGAAACAGGAGCTGCGAGCTCGATATGGCCCATCCGTTCGCGGCGGACTTTGGCGCGCGTGACTTCAACGCCGCAGCGATCGCAGACTACTCCTTTATAACGGACACGCTTATACTTACCGCAATGACATTCCCAGTCCTTCTGAGGACCGAAAATACGCTCACAGAAGAGGCCTTCTTTCTCCGGCTTCAATGTACGGTAGTTAATCGTTTCCGGCTTCTTCACCTCTCCGCGAGACCAAGAACGGATTTTTTCCGGTGAAGCAAGACCGATTTTCATGTACTCAAAATTGTTAACGTCCAACAAGGAGCAACCCTCCTCAACCTAGTCCTATTTATGTGCTGTACGACCATAACACCACCGCCGACTAATCAGCCGACGGGGGTGAATGATTGACCGTTATTCCACTCCGACTTCAGCGCCTTCCAAGTTAAGGCTCAGTTTATCACCTTGAGCATCGTCTTCGTCATCGAGTTCTTTCATCTCGATTTCCTCTTCGTTCTCGCTCAGGATTTTAACATCCATACCGAGAGACTGAAGCTCTTTAATCAACACCTTGAACGATTCAGGAACACCCGGTTCCGGAACGTTCTCGCCCTTGACGATCGATTCGTAGGTTTTCACCCGGCCGACCACGTCATCGGACTTGACGGTAAGAATTTCCTGCAGCGTATAGGCAGCACCGTAAGCTTCAAGCGCCCATACTTCCATCTCACCGAAGCGCTGTCCGCCGAACTGGGCTTTACCACCCAGCGGCTGCTGCGTAACGAGGGAGTATGGTCCCGTGGAACGGGCGTGAATTTTATCATCAACCATGTGCGCGAGCTTGATCATGTGCATGACGCCGACGGTAACTTCACGTTCAAAACGTTCGCCCGTCCGTCCGTCGTACAACACGGTCTTACCATTGCGCTGCATGCCTGCTTCTTCCATCGTATCAAACACGTCATACTCGCTTGCACCGTCGAATACTGGTGAAGCCACGTGAATGCCGAGCTGGAGCGCAGCCATACCCAAGTGAACCTCAAGCACCTGACCGATGTTCATCCGTGATGGAACCCCCAGAGGGTTCAACACAACTTGAACCGGCGTGCCATCCGGCAGGAACGGCATGTCTTCTTCTGGCAAAATACGGGCAACGACACCTTTGTTACCGTGACGTCCGGCCATTTTGTCGCCTTCGGAGATTTTACGTTTCTGTGCGATGTAGACGCGAACCAATTGGTTGACGCCCGGCGGCAACTCGTCGCCGTTTTCACGCGTAAACACCTTCACATCCACGATGATTCCGTCACTACCGTGAGGAACGCGCAGCGAGGTATCGCGTACTTCGCGAGCCTTCTCACCGAAGATCGCATGCAAGAGACGTTCCTCTGCCGTCAGCTCGGTTACTCCCTTAGGCGTTACCTTACCAACAAGAATGTCGCCAGCGCTGATTTCGGCACCGATGCGGATAATTCCGCGCTCATCAAGGTTCTTGAGCGCTTCTTCCCCTACGTTAGGGATATCACGCGTAATTTCCTCCGGACCGAGCTTCGTGTCACGAGCCTCGGATTCGTACTCCTCGATATGGATCGAAGTGTACACGTCCTCTTTGACCAGCTTCTCGGAGAGAAGAATCGCATCCTCGTAGTTGTAGCCTTCCCAAGTCATGAACGCAACGACAACGTTGCGGCCCAGTGCCAATTCGCCCATCTCGGTGGATGGTCCGTCCGCCAGGATGTCACCTTTTTTGATCACATCGCCGCGCTTGACGATTGGACGCTGATTGATGCATGTTCCTTGGTTCGAACGCATAAATTTGTGTAATTTATATTTAACAATATCGCCTTTGACTTCTTGTCCGTCGATATTTTCCACGCGACGGAGCCAGATTTCGTTGGCGGATGAACGTTCAATAATCCCGTCGTATTTGGATACAATACATACACCGGAGTCTTTCGCAGACTTATGCTCCATCCCGGTTCCGACGAGCGGAGCCTTAGGAATAAGAAGCGGAACAGCCTGCCGCTGCATGTTCGATCCCATCAGCGCGCGGTTGGAGTCATCGTTCTCGAGGAACGGAATGAGCGCCGTCGCAACCGACACGACCTGCTTAGGCGATACGTCCATGTAGTCTACACGGTCGCTCGGCATCGGAAGGATGTTGTCGGATTGCTTGTTATAACGGACGATTACCATTTCGTCAGCGAAGGTACCGTCTTCGTTGAGTTCGGCGTTCGCCTGGGCAACGATGTAGTTATCCTCTTCGTCTGCCGTCAAGTAATCGATTTGGTCCGTTACTTTGCTGGTCTTCGGATCCACCCAACGATAAGGAGCTTCAATGAAGCCATACTCGTTGATGCGCGCAAATGTCGACAAGGAGTTGATCAGACCGATGTTCGGTCCCTCCGGCGTCTCGATCGGACACATACGGCCATAGTGACTGTGGTGAACGTCCCGCACTTCAAAGCCCGCACGCTCACGCGTCAAACCGCCCGGTCCGAGAGCAGACAGACGACGTTTATGCGTCAATTCCGCAAGCGGGTTGGTCTGATCCATGAACTGAGACAGCTGGGAGCTGCCGAAGAACTCTTTAATCGATGCGATAACCGGACGGATGTTGATCAGCGCCTGCGGCGTAATCACGTTTGCGTCCTGGATCGACATTCTTTCACGAACAACCCGTTCCATCCGGGACAAACCGATACGGAACTGGTTCTGAAGCAATTCGCCTACGGAACGCAATCGACGATTACCCAGGTGATCGATATCATCCGTGTTGCCGATTCCATGCAGCAAGTCAATGAAATAACTGATGGAAGAGATGATATCCGCCTGCGTAATATGTTTTACGGATTTATCGATATTTGCATTGGCGATGATTTTCACGACTTTCCCATCCTCGATCGGAGAGAATACGTCGATCGTTTGCAGCGGGATATCCTCGCTGTCCATCACGCCGCCGGTAACATGATAATTCTTGAAGCCTACGCTCTTCTCAAGGTAAGGCATAATCTCGTCCAAAAGACGACGGTCTACGGTTTGACCGGCTTCCGCAACGATCTCACCCGTATCGATGTCTATCAAACTTTCTGCCAAACGTTGATTAAAGAGACGGTTCTTAATATGAAGCTTCTTGTTGATCTTATAACGACCAACGTTAGCCAGATCATAACGCTTCGGATCGAAGAAACGGGCAACGAGAAGGCTCTTCGCATTCTCCAGTGTTGGCGGCTCGCCCGGGCGAAGGCGTTCATAGATTTCAATGAGCGCTTTTTCCGTGGAGTCCGTGTTGTCTTTATCCAGCGTATTTTGAATATATTCATCATTGCCCAGAAGATCCAAAATCTCGGCATCCGTGCCAAAACCAAGCGCACGTAAAAGCACCGTTACAGGGATTTTACGGGTGCGGTCGATCCGGACATAAATAATGTCCTTCGCGTCCATCTCCAGTTCCAGCCAAGCGCCGCGGTTAGGGATAACTGTTGCAGTGTACGTCGTCTTACCGTTTTTATCCACTTTCGTGCTGAAATAGACGCTGGGAGAGCGAACCAACTGGCTGACAATAACCCGTTCGGCACCATTGATAATGAATGTTCCGGTTTCCGTCATTAACGGGAAGTCTCCCATGAACACTTCCTGCTCCTTGACCTCTCCGGTCTCCTTGTTAATGAGCCGGACTTTCACGCGGAGCGGCGCCGCATAAGTAACGTCGCGTTCTTTCGCGTCATCGACGGTGTATTTCGGTTCTCCAAGGCTGTAGTCAATGAACTCTAGCACCAAATTGCCCGTGAAATCCTGAATCGGCGAGATGTCCTGGAACATTTCGCGGAGTCCTTCCTCCAAAAACCATTCATAAGATTTTTGTTGGATTTCAATCAGGTTCGGAACTTCGAGTACCTCGTTAATACGAGCATAACTTCGCCGAGTGCGTCGACCATATTGAACAAGATGTCCTGCCAACTTAAACTCACCCCTCATGTCTACTCACTTTAAAAATTTCATTGCGAACCTCTGTTTGTAACACTATAATGGAACATACAGAGGACACTCCCATAAATAGAGAAAAGCCCTTATCGAATACCTTTTCGAAAAAAGAGCAGCTTATCCATGGTTATGATAATCATCTCATATCCTGTAGATTTGCCCAAAATGTACATATTATACGTCAATATGACCGACTTTATGCGTATTTCCGCATAATAAGTCTTGACATTTCAGCCAACTAAAGACAAAGAGACCATCCTAATACTGACATTTTATAATAATACCATACCAGCATACCCAAGTCAACAGCCTAGTCGAACTATTTTAAGAAGATTTCGTCGCTTTGAATATTCGGTACCCTTTATCCTTCGTTACTTCCTCAACCTGGTCGAATAAACTCTCCAGCTTCGCTTTTGCCGAAGGCGCACCCTGCTTCTTCTGAATCACAACCCACAACTGTCCATTCTCGCGCAGATGTTTCCATGATTCCTCGAATATGGCATGCACCGTTTCTTTCCCCGCACGAATCGGCGGATTGGTCAGAACCACATCAAATTGCTGATCCTTCACCGCCTCAAACAAGTCGCTTTCTAAGATCGTAACGTTGATTATACCGTTGCGCTTCGCATTCTCTTTGGCCAATTCGACAGCGCGGCTATTGATGTCGATCATCGTCACATGACCTTGCGAGGCCATTCTTGCCGCCGTTAGACCGATCGGGCCGTACCCGCACCCTACGTCCAGCACCTGGGCATCCTGCCCAAAATCCATGGCGTCTATTAACACCTTGCTGCCATAATCCACGCCGCCCTTGGAGAATACGCCGGCGTCGCTGATCAAACTAAATGACTGCCCCCGAAGTTCCGTCTTTAGCTCCTTACGATCATGAGCAATCTCCGGCTGGTTTGAGTAATAATGTTGATTCGGCATCATTTCCTCCGTTTTGAATCAAATTCTGCCCGCCTAAGGCATATCGGCCTTAAGCGCTCCATTATTCCAGTATAACCTTTCCTGCGGAGAATCAGTACGCGTTGAACTCCCCGCCACAATAACAAACCCCTTGAACAAATATTCAAGGGGTTTGCTTCTTGCTGACATTCATCTAGAGAAGTAATTACTTCACTTCTACGGATGCGCCTGCTTCTTCCAATTTAGCTTTAACAGCTTCAGCTTCTTCTTTAGCTACTTTTTCTTTCAATGGTTTTGGAGCGTTGTCAACCAGTTCTTTTGCTTCTTTCAAGCCAAGACCTGTGATTTCGCGAACCACTTTGATTACGTTGATTTTGGACGCGCCTGCGCTAGTCAGGATTACGTCGAATTCGGATTGCTCTGCTTCAGCAGCTGCACCAGCGCCACCTACAACAGCTACTGGAGCTGCAGCAGTTACACCAAATTCTTCTTCGATTGCTTTTACGAGATCGTTCAGTTCCAGAACAGACATACCTTTAATTGCTTCCAAGATTTGCTCTTTGCTCATTTAAGTTGAACCTCCATTTATTATTAAGATTTGATAGTTGTTGTTACACAGCTTCAGCAAGACAAGTCTTATGCGCCTTGTTCTTCCTTCTCAGCAACGGCTTTAACTGCAAGCGCGAAGTTGCGCACTGGAGCTTGAAGCACGCTGAGGAGCATGGAGAGGAGACCTTCGCGGGACGGAAGTTCTGCCAGAGCTTTGATTTCGCTCTCTCCGATTACACGGCCTTCTACTACGCCGCCTTTCAATTTCAACGCGTCGTTTTTCTTAGCAAAATCGTTGAGGATTTTTGCTGGAGCGACAGCGTCATTGGTACCAAAAGCAACAGCTGTAGGACCAGTCAGGACTTCGTCCAGATCAGTCAGCTCTGCTGCCGCAGTTGCACGGCGAAGCAGCGTGTTTTTCAGTACTTGGAACTCGACGCCAGCTTCACGAAGCTGCTTACGAAGTTCAGTTACTTGCGCAACGTTCAGTCCGCGATAGTCAGCAACTACTGTAGATACGCTCTCGCGCAGCTTAGCAGCAACGACATCAACCGCTTCTTGTTTCGCTTGAATCACTTTTGCGTTTGCCAATGATTACACCTCCTGGTTGTATTAGTAGCGTAAGAGCACCAAGCTCTCCGCTCTTCCTACGGGCACTAAAAAAGCCTCCGTAGAATCACGAAGGCCTGATGAATCATCATTTGGCCGGTACAACCGGACAAATTGTTGACGTTCTATCATAACACCTCGGTAGGAAATTAAGCCTGCTTAGGGCACCTACTGTCTACGGTAAGCATATTCAACTTTAAGGGTCAGTCTCGAAGACTCACAACTGTTACATAATATCAAACCTCATTGACCAAAGTCAATGGTAATATTATCTGTAAACGGTTGTGTTCACGCGAGCGCTTGGTCCCATCGTCGAGGAAACAGCGATACCTTTCAGGTATACACCTTTAGCAGCAGCTGGTTTCGCACGATTCAATGCATCGATGAGAGCTTTGAGGTTCTCATTCAATTGAGCTGCATCGAAAGACACTTTACCGATTGGCGCGTGAATTTGACCTGCTTTGTCCAGACGGTACTCGATTTTACCGGCTTTGATTTCTTGAACAGCCTTGGCAACATCGAATGTAACCGTACCAGCTTTAGGGTTAGGCATCAGGCCTTTACCACCGAGCAGACGGCCAAGTTTACCGACTTCACTCATCATATCAGGTGTAGCTACGCAGACATCGAACTCGAACCAGCCTTGTTGGATTTTGTTGATCATGTCCTGATCGCCAACAAAATCAGCGCCAGCCGCTTCAGCCTCTTTCGCTTTTTCACCTTTTGCAAATACCAGAACGCGTTGTGTTTTACCTGTGCCGTGAGGCAAGACAACAACACCACGAACAGCCTGGTCTTGTTTACGCGGGTCTACGCCCAAACGCACAGCCGCTTCAACAGTTTCGTCGAATTTGGCAGTTGCAGCCTTCTTCACAAGCTCCACAGCTTCCAAAGGCTCATAAGTTGCTTCGCTGTCAATCAGCTTGGCAGCTTCAACGTATTTCTTACCGTGTTTAGCCATGTTTGTTTTCCTCCTTTGTGGTGTTAGCGGAAATTCCTCCCACATAATCCGAACCTCGTCCGGTTTCAACCGAAAGACGATTAGTCTTCGATTGTGATACCCATACTACGGGCAGTACCTTCTACCATCTTCATTGCAGCTTCAACAGATGCAGCGTTCAGGTCAGGCATTTTTTGCTCAGCGATTTGACGAACAGCGTCACGCTTAACGGTAGCCACCTTCTTCTTGTTAGGCTCGCCGGATCCTTTTTCGATCTTAGCAGCCACACGAAGCAGAACAGCAGCCGGTGGAGTTTTCGTGATGAACGTAAAGGAACGATCTTCAAACACCGAAATTTCAACCGGAATGATCAGACCAGCTTGATCAGCAGTACGTGCGTTGAATTCTTTACAGAATGCCATGATGTTGACACCCGCTTGACCCAATGCAGGACCTACTGGAGGAGCCGGATTCGCTTTACCTGCAGGAATTTGCAGTTTCACAATCTTGATAACTTTCTTAGCCATGGTTGACACCTCCTTGCATCAATAGTGGTAGACGGACGCTTATTTACGCCCTCCCACAAGAAACCTGAAGAATCAAATCTTCTCCACTTGAGTATAATCCAACTCCAGCGGGGTTTCCCGTCCAAACATGTTGACGTGAACTTTCAACTTGCTCTTTTCAGCCAAAATCTCTTCCACGGAGCCCACAAAATTCGCAAAAGGACCAACCTTGATACGAACGGATTCCTTGATGTCGAATTCGATCTTCGGTTTCGGCTCTTCCATGCCCATATGCTTCAGAATCTGTTCCACTTCTTCCGGAAGCAAAGGCGTCGGTTTAGAACCGGACCCTGTCGAACCAACAAAACCGGTCACTCCTGGCGTATTGCGGACAACATACCAAGAATCATCGGTCTGAATCATTTCGACCAAGACATATCCCGGGTAAACTTTACGCATGACGGTTTTTTTCTTGCCGTCTTTGTTTACGATTTCTTCTTCCATCGGAACAAGAACGCGGAATATTTTGTCCTCCATGCCCATGGACTCGACACGTTTTTCCAAATTGGCTTTGACTTTATTCTCATACCCAGAATAGGTATGAACTACGTACCATCTTTTTTCCATATCAAGCCACCTGGGACCCTTCTAAATTATCGCTTCGATCACAGCGGAAATACCGATGTCTACAACCCAAAAATAAATCGTGACAAACACAATGGTGCCTAGAACAATGAGAGTATAGTTCGTCAGTTCTTTACGATTGGGCCAGCGAACTTTTTTAAGTTCCGCCCAGCTTTCAGAGAAAAAGGAAAACAGAGACTTGAAACCACGTTTCACGCCGACTACACCTCCAAAAGAAAACTATCTGGTTTCGCGATGAGGAGTTTGCTCGTTACAGAACTTGCAAAATTTCTTCATCTCCATGCGGTCGGGGTGATTTCGCTTGTTTTTGGTGGTTGTGTAGTTTCTTTGTTTGCAGCTTGTACAAGCCAAAGTGATAATTACCCGCATGATGTGCACCTCCCGAAGACGTCCTTCTTTGTCAGAAGAATCGATATTGATCCTAGTAGAAACAACCTTATTCTCATCGAAAACCGGTTATTTCTGCGAGATGAATAAAACCGTTGTTCCAAAAGCTGTAACAACGATCCATTCATAAAACACGCGAATTTAGGCCTACCTAAAACACTTTATCACAAGGATAGCGCCATTTCAAGCCTTTTTCTCTCTGATTGCGGGCTGCAATAAATGCCATTGCCAGCTAAACCAGGGAATAAGTCCCCGGCATATTGTACACCTTCCGCTGTAAAAAACTGTGGCGTTTCACAGTCTTTGTCCATCTTGCGTAGCATTTAGCCTATATCCAGTATGTTCAATCTTTCAACAGATGAAACACCAAATATTGCACATCATGCGAAAATGGACATCTCTGAATTGCATCCTATCACGTCTGCCGACAAAAGAGCATGGCGGTAAAGCATGCAAAGATCCTTCACCGGCCATCCCGAAATACGATGCTGCAATTAAAAAAAGGCTCTGATTGAGCCTTCTGCTTCTTGTCCGACATTTGCTTTAATTATCCCTGACCTCCAGATAACGCTCAAGCTTTCGCTTTACCCGCTGGAGGGCATTGTCAATCGATTTCACGTGACGCCTCAAATCTACCGCGATCTCTTGATAGGAACGACCGTCCAAATAAAGCATCAAGACTTTCCGTTCCAGATCGCTTAAGATCTCTGACATCTTGTCTTCCAGGCCGACAAACTCCTCCTGATTGATGATCAGCTCCTCGGGATCGCTTACCGCTGTACCGCAAATGACATCCAGCAGCGTACGGTCCGAATCCTCGTCATAAATCGGCTTGTCCAGAGAGACATACGAATTGAGCGGAATATGCTTCTGTCTCGTAGCGGTCTTGATCGCCGTAATGATCTGCCTGGTAATGCAGAGCTCGGCAAAGGCCTTGAACGAGGACAGCTTATCCCCTTTAAAATCACGAATTGCCTTGTACAGCCCGATCATGCCTTCCTGGACGATATCCTCCCGGTCGGCGCCAATCAGAAAATAGGAACGGGCTTTAGCACGTACAAAATTCCGGTACTTATTGATCAAATACTCCAGCGCCCCGCTGTCACCCTCGCGGACCGCCTCGACAATGTCTTCATCGCTTATCACATCATACCCTGACAACATGACTTCCTTGAGGTCCACACTCAATAGAATCCCTCCGGCCCGGAACGCACGGTAGCCCGTCACTCGCTTGAAATATATGACAAGTATATATGATGTCTACTAGACCGTCAACCACGTTCTACCTAAAATAGACCGATAATAACATTTAATGTAAACTATTTCGTAGATTCATATATTGTTTCATTCTCCAAACGAGCCGCCCTTTCGTCCCCCATGGTGTAAAACTTGTGCTACTCCCTTCGCCAGCGCTCGAACGCCTGTCTCACATCCGGCGGCAGCTTCCCGTCAAGCGTATTTCTGCTCTTGGTATGCTCTTTCGTAATCTTCTGCTTCACTTCGCGCTCGCTCTGCTCGACCTCGCTCAGCAATTCCCGGGCGGACAGCCGGAGTGCTCCCCTAGCAAAAATGACGTGCTGCTCGATTAAATCGCTGGTCGCCACATAAATTTTACGCCGTCGATGGCTAAACTCGCCGACCAGCCGCTCAATGCACTCGTCGGCGGTTTCCTTCTCTTTCGTAAAAAACACCTGCACCTTGCCTTGCGTGTAGGATTTACCCAAGCCTGGGACCCGGTACGCGTCAAAAATCACCACGACTCTGAGCCCAGAATACGCTTGGTAATCCGCTAATTTCTCAAGCAGCAAGTCCCGCGCTTCGTGCATGCTGCTATTGGCAAGCTTCGCAAGATGCGGCCAGCCGCCGATCATGTTATAACCGTCGACCAGCAGCACATCCCGCCAATCGGCCATCATCGCTAACCTTGCAGGCGGCGACGGCGAAGCACTTCGTACATGACGACGCCTGCGGCAACCGAGGCGTTTAGCGAATTGATTTTTCCGGCCATCGGCAGTTTCACAAGCACATCGCATTTCTCGCGGATCAGACGCCCCATCCCTTTATTCTCATTGCCGATAACGATGGCGACCGGCCCGTCAAAAACCTCGGTATCATACAATTCCTGAACGGCATCGACCACGGTTCCGACAACCCAGACGCCCATTTCCTTCAGCTGATCGATGGTTTGGCCCAGATTGGTCACTCTGGCTACAGGCACATACTCCACCGCGCCGGCCGATGTTTTGGATACCGTTGCCGTTACCTGCGCGGATCTGCGCTTAGGCAGTATGACGCCGTGAGCGCCCGTGCAGTCGGCCGTTCGGAGAATCGATCCGAGATTGTGCGGATCCTCGATCTCGTCCAGAAGCAGCAGGAAAGGCGGCTCGCCCTTTTCCTCCGCGGCCTTCAGCAAATCGTCCACTTCCACATAAGCATAGGGTGCCGCCTGGGCAACCACGCCTTGATGCTGGACTCCCGGAACCATCTGATCCAGCTTCCGTTTGTCCACATGCTGAATGACGATGCCCAGCTTCTTCGCTTCCGCGATGATCGGCAGGGTCAGATGCTTTTGCGCGTTTTCGGCAATCCATATTTTGTTGATCGTGCGTCCGGATTTGAGCGCTTCCGTGACGGAGTGCTTACCGGCTACTACTTCCTCTTCTTGCATCATGTAGGTCTCCTCCTGCATATCAGCCGGCGTCCCCCTCGCTTGGGAAAACCGGCTGTATCGTTTCAATGTTGATGCCTATATTGCCACACGGTTTATTTAACGGACCCCTCGATAAACTCGATGCTCTTTCCGATGAGTTCTCGGAGACGGTCCTGCTCTCCCGCATAATATAAATACCCAACCAGCGTCTCGAATGCCGTTGCATGCCGATATTCCAGCACGTCGGCATTCTTCGGTATGCTGCCTGATTTGGCATTGCGCCCCTGACGCACCACATCGCGCTCTTCTTCCGTCAGCTCCGGATCCAGAAAAGCCAATATCCTGCTCTGCGCCTTCGCCGACACGAAGCTCGTGGCCGAACGGTGCAAGTGATGGGGACGGAGATTGGCCCGTGATATCAGAAACTGCCTCACCGCCAACTCATAAATGGCATCCCCGATGTAAGCGAGCACGATGGGCGGAATTAAACGGGCCGGCTTCGACGGCGGAAAATCAAACCAGCCTACTGCAGGATCCTGATGCTTATCCCCGCTCATTTACGCCGCCAGCGCATGCCCTGCGCCGTATCCTCCAGCACGATGCCCTCGTCCGCCAGCTTGTCGCGGATTTCGTCCGCTCGGGCCCAGTTTTTATTCTTGCGGGCTTCGACACGTTCGGCAATCAGCGCTTCGATTTCCTCATCCAGCAATTCATCCGTACCTGTGTTCACGATGCGGAGCACGCTGTTCATTTCGTTGAAAGCACGCAGCACTTCATGCAGATTCGCGGCAGGAATCGATGCTTCCTTCAGCAGCTGATTCGCCTCGCTAGCCCATTGGAACATCGCGGTGATGGCGTCCGGCGTGTTGAAATCGTCCTGCATTTTCTCGTGAAATTCGACAAGCACGGCCGATATTTTGTCGGCTACGTCCTGGCTGACTTGATCGTCCTTGGAGCCGATCGCCGTGCCCAATCGATGTTCGACGTTTGCCGCCGCATTCGCGAGGCGTTCCACGCTGTTCTGCGCCTGTTCCATCACCTCGTCGCTGTAATTCAGCGGGTTGCGGTAGTGGGTGGACAACATGAAATAGCGCACGGCTTCTTTCGTATATTGTTCGCGAAGTTCCTTAACCAATACGCCGTTGCCCAGCGATTTCGACATTTTCTCGTTGTTGATGCGGATATATCCATTATGCATCCAATAGTTCGCGAGCGGTTTGCCCGTCAATACCTCGGACTGCGCCACTTCGCATTCATGGTGCGGGAACTGCAGATCCTGGCCGCCGCCGTGGATATCCAAGGTATCCCCGAGATAGCGGCGAGCCATGGCGGAGCACTCGATATGCCAGCCCGGGCGGCCGTCGCCCCATGGACTGCTCCAGTAGATCTCTCCCGGCTTCGCGGCTTTCCACAGGACGAAGTCCTCCGGATTTTCCTTTCGTTTATCCACTTCGATCCGGATCCCGAACTGCAGCTCATCGAGGTTCTGCTGGGACAGCTTACCGTAGTCGTCGAACTTGCGGGTCCGGTAGAATACGTCTCCACCGTTCTCATAAGCAAAGTCGCGGTCAATAAGCTCCTGGATGAATTCGATGATGCTCTCCATATTGTCCGTTACCCGCGGATTCAATGTCGCTCTGGGTATGCCGAGACCGTCCAAATCCTCGTAATATGCGTTGATGAACTTCTCCGCAACCTCCGGAACCGTCGTCCCGGTTTGCTCCGCTTTCCGAATCATTTTGTCATCCACATCCGTGAAGTTCACCACGTAGTTCACGTCGTTGCCCTGATTCTCGAAGTACGCTCGAACCACGTCGAAGAAAATCATCGGCCGGGCATTGCCGATATGGATATAGTCGTACACGGTAGGACCGCATACGTAGATCTTTACCTTTCCGGGTTCCTGGGCAACAAACGTTTCTTTCATGCGGGTTAGCGTGTTATAGATTTGCAGTGCCATATTGTATCATCTCAATCCTTTCGTTCCATCGCTTATTGTCTTTTACTTCAAAGCCTGCATAACGCATTGATTCATTTTGAAGATGATGTATCGAAATCGCTATATGAAGTCAGGCGATGCATCGTCCAAGGCATCCAAGGTTACGGGAGTTTATTCTATTCTTCCTTGGCCGAAGACACGACAGCCTCGGAAACCATCGCTTGATGCGAGCTTCCCTTGCTCTCATCCAGTTCCGCCCGGAGCTGGTAGATCTCCTTCTGCATCGAACGGAGCGTATCGACAATCGGATCGGGCAGATTCGTGTGATCCAGCCGGTCGCGCACCCGCTCCCCGTTCTGTTTCACGACTTTGCCGGGATTGCCGACAACGGTACTGTTCGGGGGCACGGGCCTTAATACGACCGCATTGGATCCGATGTTACAGTTATCCCCAATCGTAAAAGAACCTAGCACTTTCGCTCCGGATCCGATGACCACGTTGTTGCCGATGGTCGGATGCCGCTTGCCTTTTTCCTTACCGGTTCCCCCAAGGGTCACCCCCTGGTAAATCACCACGTCGTCTCCGATCTCGCAGGTCTCTCCAATGACAACCCCCATGCCATGGTCGATGAACAGCCGATTCCCGATACGGGCGCCCGGATGAATCTCGATGCCTGTCATAAACCGGCTGATCTGAGATATGATCCGTGCCAGCGTATACCACCGCCGCTTGAATAATGCATGAGCCACCCGGTGCGCCCACAGGGCGTGAAGTCCCGAGTAGGTGAATACCACTTCAAAAAGTCCCCGGGCAGCCGGGTCATTCTCGAACACTGTCCGAATATCCGATTTCATCTGTTTAAACATGAACGCTCCCTCTTTCCCCTCTTCCAATCGCGCATGCAGCTTGCCATCCATCGTTATTCCTGTAATAAAAAACGCCCCTGCAGCTTATCGCTGCAGAGGCGCTAGACCGCGGTTCCACTCTGCTTCGAACCGGCATAAGACTCCTCCCTTCGTCAGGGACGGATTCTACCGATTCTCTTCATGTCATTAACGGCAGACGACCGGCATGATCTAACGATTGCGTTCGCTTCAACCATGCAGCTCACAGGTGCATTTCCGCTGCAGGCGACGGGACAACTCTCAGCCGGCAAATTCAAGTGGTCCTTGTCTTCTGCCGATTGTCCTCTCTGGAACGTGCCTGTTTTACGCGTACTTCTCCTGATCGTAGCTTTTTAAACGTTTATATTTGTTGATCCAGGCTTCATAAATGACCGCGTGGCTCACTAGAGACGCTGCGCTGACGGATCGTGTTTCCGATCGCTGTTGCCTTCCGAATTTCTTTAACGATATTAATTAGGTTGAAATCGGAAGGCAAAGGCGAACGCTTCGCTTCTCCAGCACAATTCCGTCCTCTGACGCTACTTCCCTGTATGAGTAAATGCACCATTTAATAAAACCCTTAGATCAAAGAATATTTCACATATAGTTTGGTGTAATTATAACTGATGATATACGGGCTGACAAGGAACGTTTATTGCGGATGCCGCCCGACTTATGCGCCTTTGATCTGGGAACGCAAACGGTCAAGCACGCGATCCCTGCCAAGCAGCCAGATCGTCTGGTTCAAGTCGCGGCCATGGGTTTGTCCCGTCAAGGCTACGCGGATCGGCATGAAGAGCTGTTTGCCCTTAAACCCGGTCTCCTTCTGGACTTCCTTGATCATGGCAGCGATCTTCTGCGCGTTAAACTCATCGGACTGTTCGATCTTCGCCAGGAATGCGGACAGTACGGCAGGCACCTGCTCGCCGCCCATCACTTCGATCCCCTCGGCATCCAGCTCCAGGTGCGTGCGGAAGAATACTTCCGACAGATCCACGATATCCGAAGCCGCCGTCATCTGCTCCTGATAGAGCGCCACGAGCGCGCGTGCCCATTCCTCCTGCTCGGCCGTAAGCTCGGACGGCAAACGGCTGGCTTTCTGCAAATGCGGAATGGCCAAATCGGCGATCCGGTCCGGATCCGCGTTCTTAATGTACGTGTTATTCATATGAGCCAGCTTGTTCGTGTCGAATACCGCCGGGCTCTTGGACAGGCGATGCTCATCGAAGATCGAGATCAGCTGCTCTTGGGAGAACACTTCCTCTTCCCCTTCCGGAGACCAGCCCAGCAGCGAGATGAAGTTGAACAGCGCTTCAGGCAAATAACCAAGCTGGTCATACTGCTCGATGAACTGGATGATCGATTCGTTGCGCTTGCTCAGCTTCTTGTGATCCTCGCCCACGATCAGGGTCATATGCCCGAACTGAGGGGGCTCCCACCCGAAGGCTTCATAGATCATCAGCTGACGCGGCGTATTGGAGATATGATCCTCCCCGCGCAGCACATGGCTGATCTTCATGAGATGATCATCCAAAGCTACTGCAAAATTGTAGGTAGGAATGCCGTCTTTTTTGACGATGACGAAGTCGCCCGTCTCTTTGCTGTTAAACGAAATCGTGCCCTTCACCATATCGTCGAAGGTGTAGACGCGGTCTTCCGGCACGCGGAAGCGGATGCTCGCCACGCGGCCTTCAGCCTCAAGCGCCTGGCGCTGCTCTTCGGTCAAATCGCGATGCTTTCCGGAATAGCGCGGCGTTTCGCCCCGAGCCATCTGCTCTTCCCGCTCCTGCTCCAGCTCTTCCTCCGTGCAGTAGCAGCGGTAAGCAAGCCCGCGATCCAGAAGGTCCTGCCAATATTGTTTATAAATATCAAGGCGTTCGGTCTGGCGATAAGGTCCGTACTCGCCCCCGACATCCACGCTCTCGTCCCAATCCATGCCCAGCCACTTCAAGTACTTCAGCTGGCTCTGCTCGCCGCCTTCCACGTTGCGTTTCACATCCGTATCTTCGATGCGGATAATGAATTTCCCGTTGTTCTTGCGGGCGAATAAATAATTGAATAATGCCGTTCTGGCATTGCCGATATGTAAATGTCCCGTTGGACTCGGTGCATAGCGCACGCGGACTTCTCCGGTCATTGTAACCCCTCCGCTTCCCTATTCTACAAAGTTTCCCCGTTCAAAAACTCCCTTTTTGAACGCATACTTCAAGATGATAGCACACCTTTTACAAGGCAGACAACCGACTGCGCGGCGATTCCTTCGCCCCTGCCGGTAAACCCGAGCTGCTCGGTGGTGGTCGCCTTCACGTTCACTTGATCCACCTCGGCATCCAGCGCTTTGGCGATCACTTCCGCCATTTGCGGAATGTATGGCGCCATCTTCGGCTTCTGGGCAATAATCGTGGAATCGATGTTACCCAGTCTATACCCGCGTTCCTTCGCCATGACCCATACCTGTTCCAAAAGCTTCAGGCTGTCAGCGTCTTTAAAGGCAGGATCGTTATCGGGAAAATGGCGTCCGATGTCGCCAAGCCCCAGCGCCCCCAGGATCGCGTCCGTCACGGCGTGCAGCAGCACGTCGGCGTCGGAGTGCCCAAGCAGACCTTTGTCATGCGGAATCGTGACACCTCCGATGATGCACGGCCTTCCTTCTACGAGCTGATGTACGTCAAACCCTTGTCCTACTCGAATCATTCCATGTCCTCTCCCTTACGTTTCTGTAAAAAAGCCGCATATTCCAGATCCTCCGGCGTGGTGATTTTGATGTTGCTGTATTTCCCCTCCACCACGGTGACCGGATGCCCTGCCTGCTCCATCAGCATGGCGTCATCGGTGCCGGCAAATCCCTCCTTCGCCGCAGCTTCATGCGCGGACAGCAGGTCGGAAAGACGAAAAGCCTGTGGGGTCTGGACGGCCCACAGACTTTGACGGTCCGGGGTGCCTGTAATCAGCCCCTCACCGTTCACCTGCTTAATCGTATCCTTCACGGGAACCCCGAGTACCGAGGCGCCTTCGCGGATCGCCGCATCGCGGCAGGCTTCAATTTCCTCTTGCGTTACGAACGGCCTTACGCCGTCATGTATCATTACCCATTCTGAAGAGATTTGCTTGATGCCTTGATATACGGACTGTTGTCTCTCGCTTCCGCCCGGGATTACGGCAGACACCTTATCCAAACCATATTCCTGCACCCAGAACTGACAGCGAGAAACATCATCCATCCCCGTTACAAGCACAATTTCCTGCAGCCATGGTATCCGGCTGAATGCTTCAAGCGTATGAACGATAATGGGCTTACCGTCCAGAACCAAGTACTGCTTGCTCTCCCGGGTGCCCATCCTCGTTCCTTTTCCCGCCGCTACGATGACGGCGCCGAAGTTACTCATCACACACCAAACTCCTGTCTCACCCAAAACGCCACAAAAGGACGAATACCGGATATGTATATCCCCATCATACCCCTTTACTGGGCTTTTTCCAACAGTTTTGGTTTCGCGAAGATCATCCGGCCCGCCGAGGTTTGCAGTACGCTGGTAACGAGCACCTCCATCATCGTGCCGATATACTCGCGTCCGCCCTCCACTACGATCATCGTGCCGTCATCCAGATATGCGACGCCCTGACCATGCTCTTTGCCATCCTTGATAATCTGCACCAGAATTTCTTCTCCTGGCAGAACCACCGGCTTCACCGCGTTGGCCAGGTCGTTAATGTTCAACACCGACACGCCCTGCAGCTCGCAAACCTTGTTCAAGTTGAAATCATTCGTGACCACTTTGCCTTGAAGCACTTTGGCGAGTTTCACCAGCTTGCTGTCCACTTCGGATATCTCCTCAAAGTCGCCTTCGTAGATAAGCACCTTAACATCCAGTTCCTTCTGGATTTTGTTCAAGATATCAAGCCCGCGCCGGCCGCGATTTCGCTTTAGAAGATCCGAGGAATCCGCAATATGCTGAAGCTCCTCCAGAACGAATTCGGGAATGACAATCGTTCCTTCAATAAATCCGGTTTTGCAAATATCTGCGATCCTGCCATCAATAATGACGCTTGTATCCAGAATTTTATGTTCCTCCACGCGCCGACCTTCCGGTTCGGCGGTTTGGCTCCACTTCCCCGACATCCATAGGGAAGCCAGTTCATCCTTCTTCTCCAATCCAATGCGTAAACCGATGTAGCCGCCGAGCAGCGTGATGCCGACCTGCAGCAGCTGCCCCGCTTGTCCGAGCAAGGATAACCCCGGTGAGAGCAATAAAGACAGCAGCAAGCCGCTTAACAATCCTGCCGTTCCCGCCGCCAGCTCATTCATCGGAATCCGAGAGAACGAAGAGATCAGGCTGTGCAGCCATCTCGTTACCCGATCCGCCGACAGCACGCCGATCATGCCAAACAATAATCCTCCAAGCACCGCGAAGGCTCCGCTTCCCGCTGCAAATATTCCTTGTCCAAACATAGGCGAGAGCCCTGAGAAAGACCGTTCCATTGTATGATATAACGTATACCCGCCCCATGCTCCGCATAATACCGTAAATGCTAAGATAGCTTTTTTTAACATGAGCTTCCGCACACCTCCTTTTTATACCTGATAATCTTGGCTTCTATTTCCAGTATGGTCCAATTTGCAAAGTCGTAATCGTGCCGATTGAAGTTTTTCTTATAAAGTTTCCGGATGCGATGACCTGCCTGTTTTTACCTACACCCATCAGGCTTTGACGTGTGCTGACATCGACCTCACAACTGGAATTGACCGCCTTTACACGCCTGAAACTGGTTGAAATCGGCTGAAGTAGTGGAATATAATGAACTCAATTCATAATATCGAGGTGGATGTATAAATGAGCGCTCCTAGTTTACAGGCTTTTCAGGACCAAGTTTCCGAATTGTTGCTCCGTCACCGCAGTCTCTTGGATGTTCTGTCTAAAAATGGTCAAAGCAATGCTTCAGTCAACCGGGCCGTCACAAAGGCCATCACAGAATGCGGATGCATCGAGCTCCACGCCACGAAGCAAACCTTCGATATCGGCGCTGATCTCGAATCAGCCCGGGAATTGGCAGGCACGCACGTCGAAGGCCATCTGTGCGAGAATTGCCGCGAAGCGGTAAGCACCGAGCTTGGCCGCAACCTATTTTATATGTCTGCCCTTGCGAATCTTCTGGACATTCAACTGGATGAGGTTGTTGTCAAGGAGTCGCAGAAATGCTCCACATTGGGTCTCTTCAACCTGTCGTAAAGCCGCTTACATACCAAAACGGACCTTAACGGCAAGGTGCTCCATGCATACAAAAAAAGCATTTATCTCGCTGCTCTTCGCAGGGAAATAAATGCTTTTTATTTGGATATATGTCCTTGCATCCGTTTATCGGTCCGAAGACTGATAGGCTTCATCGGAATTGCGGTCATCTTTTTTGCGACGGTTTTTACGGTTCAGCCTGCGGAAATTCTGCTTCAAGCCGTAACCAGCATACAACACCAAAGGCACGAAGATCAGCATGGAAGTCTGCTCCGGAAAGAACACGGCTACCATCACGGCGCCAATGATGACCAAAGGCGTAAATTTAATCGCGGTTTTCGGAATGCCGATCTTTTTGAAATTCGGGTACTTGACTGAGCTAACCATAAGGTAAGAAAGCAATAATACGGCAAAAATCATATAAGGTGCTGTAATCTCTTCATGGAACAACGCCAGGGTGGCGAGCACGCCTCCCGCTGCGGGGATCGGCAGGCCGATAAAATATCCCGGGATGCCCGGACGAACATTGAATCTTGCAAGCCGCAGTGCGCCGCACATCGGAAATATGGCGGTCACTGTCCAAGCCAATGCGGTATTAATATCCGTAAACGCTACGGTATACATAATAAGTGCCGGTGCTACGCCAAATGAAATCACATCGGACAAGGAGTCAAGTTCCTTGCCGAATTCGCTTTGGGCATTCAAGGCCCGAGCTACCCGACCATCCAGTCCGTCAAGGAGCATGGCAATGATAATCATAATGGCAGCCATACTCGTTCGACCTTCCGTCGCCAAGATGATACCAATCATTCCGAGAAACAGATTACCTAAAGTAAACATGTTCGGAATTGATTTCGTCATTTTTATATTCACCTCGTTCATGTACGTTCGAACATCGATTGTAGGGCTTTTAGATTTGTCTGTCAATGAATACTTGTTCCTGCAAGCGTTTCAAGCCTTCTTTGATGGTGCGTGCCCGAACCTCGCCGATCCCGTCTACTTCATCCAGCTCATGGATGGAAGCGGTCATAATGCTGGATAAGTCATGGAACTGGTCCACCAGGTTGCGGATGATCACATTCGGAAGACGCGGGATTTTGTTCAAAATCCGGTAACCGCGCGGCAGGATTTCTTCCTCCGAAGCAGCGGCGGAAGCCGGGTATCCAAGAAGCCGTACGATATGATGAATGTCCAGCAGCTCCTCATCCGTTGAACGCTTAAGCGCGAGAATGATCTCGCGGATCTTCTCCTCGCTGTACTCCCGGGCATAGTCTGCATACAGCAGCCAAGCCTCCTCCTCCATATTGCTCACAAGCTCATCCATCTGCATGCTGATCAGTCGGCCTTCGTTACCGAGCTCGTTGATGTAGCGCTTGATCTCCTTCTTGATGCGGAGCACCATCTCCACCCGCTGTATGACGTTCACGACTTCCGGGATGGTTACCAGCTCTTCGAATTCGGATGCCGAGAGGTTGGTCAACGATTGGTTAAGCACCACGCGGTATCGCTCCAGCGTCTGTATGGCCTGATTCGCCTTGGTTAAGATGACGCCGATTTCCTTCAATGCATACCGCAGCGATCCTTGGTACAGCGTAATAATGTTACGGCGCTGCGAGATGGACACAACCAGCTTGCCCGTCTGCTTCGCCACCCGCTCCGCCGTTCTGTGCCGTATTCCTGTCTCGATGGAAGAGATCGAGGAATCCGGGATCAGCTGGGTATTCGCATATAAGATTCGTTTTAAGTCTTCACTCAAGATGATGGCGCCGTCCATCTTAGCGAGCTCGTATAAATAGTTTGGCGAAAAATCGCAGTTAATGGAGAAGCCGCCGTCGACAACTTCCATTACCTCCGGGCTGTAGCCTACAACGATCAGGGCGCCCGTCTTCGCCCGCAGCACGTTCTCCAGTCCGTCGCGAAACGGCGTTCCCGGTGCTACCAGCTTTAGCAAATCATTCATTTTGTCCAGTTGGCTCGTTTCTTTCACCTTCGTATGCCCCCTAATCTAACGCAACCGCTAATGCATCTGCAACGGTGTTGACTCCTATAATTTGTATTCCTTTCGGATGCTTCCATCCCTTCAAACTCTTCTCCGGCATGAGAACGCGCTTAAAACCCAGCTTCTCGGCTTCTCTTACCCTCTGCTCCGCTCTTGAAACGGCGCGAACCTCGCCGGTCAGTCCCACCTCGCCAAAAATAACGTCGTACGGCTTGGTCGGTATGTCGCGGAAGCTGGATGCGATGCTGACCGCTATGGCCAGATCCACCGCAGGTTCATCGAGCTTCACGCCGCCCGCTACGTTCAGGTAGGCGTCTTGGGTTTGCAGGTACATCCCCATCCGTTTCTCCAGCACGGCGATGATCAGGTTCATGCGGTGATGGTCCACCCCTGTGCCCATCCGGCGCGGTGACGGAAAGTGCGTCGTAGAGATGAGCGCCTGCAGTTCTACCAGAACCGGGCGCGTCCCCTCCATGCTTGCAACTACGGTCGAACCCGCTACGCCCAAAGGCCGTTCGGATAAAAAGAGCTCCGATGGATTCCCGACTTCCCGAAGCCCATCCTCACCCATCTCAAAAATGCCAATCTCATTGGTCGAACCGAAACGATTCTTCACCGCGCGAAGCAAGCGGTAAGTATGATGACGCTCTCCCTCAAAATAAAGCACACAATCCACCATGTGTTCCAGCATCCTTGGACCTGCAATGGCGCCTTCTTTTGTCACATGTCCGACAAGAACGGTCGCAATGCCCTTCACCTTCGCCAGCCTCATAAAGCGGGCCGTGCATTCCCGAACCTGGGATACGCTGCCCGGCGCGCTGGTTACCTCAGGCAAGTAAACCGTCTGAATGGAGTCAATGACAACGAAGCCAGGCTGTACGTTCTCAATGGCTTCCTCGATCGATTCCAGATTGGTTTCGCAGAGGACAAACAGCTCCGGGGACAGCGCCCCGAGCCGGTCAGCGCGCAGTTTGGTCTGACGCACGGATTCCTCACCGGAAATGTACAGAACGCGAATGCCGTTCTGGGCCAATCGGTTGGAGGCTTGAAGCAGGAGCGTGGATTTGCCGATGCCGGGATCGCCGCCGACTAGCACGAGCGAGCCCGGGACCAGCCCGCCCCCGAGCACGCGGTTCAATTCCGCGATGCCCGTCTGGATTCTGGGTTCTTTACCGCTTTCTATATTTATGATCGAAAGGGGTTTTTCTTTACTATGAAAAAGAGGGGAATTCATCCCCTGGGTCTTGATTACCGTCTCGGTCTCCTCTACCATGGAATTCCATGATTGGCAGCCCGGACATTTTCCGAACCATTTGGGCGCTTCATAGCCGCATTCGGTACAGAAAAATTTCGTCTTAGTTTTTGCCATGTGAGTCTCCTTTATGTCGCGCATCATTTGTCGGATTCCGTAAAACCCTGCAAATTCAGGCATTACTCAAAGTTTACCATTTCTTATAATTCAACGTAAAGGTTAATTGGAAACTTTACGCTGGATGAGATGGAATTGTTTCAAATTTGAAGGAACCAGGGAGAAAAGGGCGTTAATTTCGCAGAATATTAACTGAAAACCTGTCCATCCGCTTCGCTGCAGGATCGTTCTTACGATCGCTGTTAAAACCAGGAAACTGGAATCGAAATCAAAGTGGTTTCCCGGATTTAAAGGCGACCGCTGTCGCTTCTTCAGAACGATTCCGTCCTCTCCGCTCGGTTGATACATCAGGGGTCTGTTTTCCTAATATGCCATTCATCCATATAACTTCTAAGCATCCATGGATCTGCCCCATACTAAGCCTTCATTTTCCGTTAACATTAAAATCAAAAACCCCGCCGGACTTGGCTCCGGCGGGGCTGTATACCATTCTTATTCCGTTTCGGCCGATGCGGCCGTTACACCTTCACTTTTGTTCACAACCAGTTCGCCGTTCGCTTCATCGATGACAAGCGAGTCGCCCTTGGTCACATTGCCTTTCAGCAGTTCCTCGGAAAGGCGATCCTCGATGTGCTTCTGGATAGCCCGGCGGAGCGGACGGGCACCGAAGGCCGGATCGTATCCTTCCTTCGCTATGAAGGCCTTCGCCTTGTCCGTGAGTTCGAAATGCACCTCGAATTCTTTCAGGCGCTTACGCAGCTCGTCGGACATCAGCGTCACGATTTCGGCAATGTGTTTCTCTTCCAGAGAGTGGAACACGATGATCTCGTCGATCCGGTTCAAGAACTCCGGACGGAAGCTCTTCTTGAGCTCATCCATCACTTTGCCTTTCATGTTGTTATAATCGCGGCCTGCATCCGTCACGGCGGTAAATCCAAGCGTGGAGTTCTTCTTGATCGCTTCCGCCCCGACGTTGGAAGTCAGGATGATCAGCGTATTCCGGAAATCCACCACGCGGCCCTTCGAATCGGTCAGGCGTCCGTCTTCCAGCACTTGAAGCAGGATATTGAACACTTCAGGATGCGCCTTCTCGATTTCATCGAGAAGGACAACGGAATACGGCTTGCGGCGCACTTTCTCGGTCAGCTGACCACCTTCCTCGTAGCCGACGTATCCCGGAGGCGCTCCGACGAGACGCGACGTGGAATGCTTCTCCATGTACTCGGACATGTCGATTCGCACGACCGCATTCTCATCTCCGAACATGGCCTCGGCAAGAGCTCGTGCCAGCTCGGTTTTACCTACCCCGGTAGGGCCCAGGAAGATGAAGGAGCCCATTGGGCGCTTCGGATCCTTCAGTCCTGCGCGTGCCCGGCGAACCGCACGGCTGACGGCTTTGACGGCTTCCTCTTGGCCGATTACGCGGCTGTGAAGAATTTCTTCCAGATTCAGAAGACGCTCTGTCTCTTCTTCCTTCAGTTTATTGACGGGAATACCGGTCCAGTTGGCGACAACGTCGGCAATGTCCTCCGGCGTTACCTCCGAATCGGTACGTCCTTGTTTTTCTTTCCATTGATTCTTCGTGACTTCGAGCTCCTCGCGAAGCTTCTGCTCCGTATCGCGCAGCGCTGCCGCTTTCTCGAATTCCTGGCTTTGGACGGCCGCGTCTTTCTCCTTGCGGATGTCCTCCAGATGCGCTTCCTGATCTTTCAGATTTGGCGGTATGGTATACGTATGAAGACGAACTTTCGAGCCGGCCTCGTCAATCAGGTCAATCGCTTTATCCGGCAGGAAGCGGTCCGTAATGTAGCGGTCGGACAATTTCACGGCCTGTTCAATCGCTTCATCGGTAATTTTCACGCGGTGATGCGCTTCGTAACGGTCACGCAGTCCATACAGGATCTGAATGGCTTCCTCCGGCGACGGTTGATCCACCGTGATCGGTTGGAAGCGGCGCTCGAGTGCAGCGTCTTTTTCAATGTATTTGCGGTATTCGTCCAGCGTGGTTGCCCCGATGCACTGAAGCTCTCCGCGCGCCAATGAAGGCTTAAGGATGTTGGAAGCGTCAATGGCTCCTTCTGCTCCGCCTGCGCCGATCAAGGTATGCAGCTCATCGATGAACAGAATGATGTTGCCGGCTTGACGAATCTCATCCATGATTTTTTTCAGGCGGTCCTCAAACTCGCCGCGGTATTTCGTGCCCGCTACGACTGAGCCCATATCCAGCGTCATCACGCGTTTGTCGCGCAGCGTCTCCGGAATTTCATTGTTAATGATGCGCTGTGCCAAGCCTTCCGCGATCGCCGTCTTACCTACCCCCGGTTCACCGATCAGTACCGGGTTGTTCTTCGTCCGGCGGCTGAGCACCTGAATCACGCGCTCGATTTCTTTGCTGCGGCCAATGACCGGATCCAGATTGCCTTCCTTGGCAATGGCGGTCAGATCCCGAGCGAGACTGTCCAGTGTAGGCGTGCTCACGTTCTGCGGCGTGCCATGATGGCTTGACACCGCTTCGCTGCTGCCCAGCAGCTGCAGCACCTGTTGACGGGCTTTGTTCAGGCTGATGCCCAGGTTGTTAAGCACGCGTGCCGCAACCCCTTCGCCCTCGCGAATCAACCCCAGCAGAATATGCTCGGTTCCCACATAGGTATGGCCAAGCTTACGGGCTTCGTCCATGGAGAGCTCAATCACTTTTTTCGCTCTAGGCGTGTAAGCAATGTTGGTTGGCTGCTCCTGTCCGCGTCCGATTAATGTCTCCACTTCGTCCTGGATTTTCTCAAGACCAAGTCCAAGTCCGATCAGCGCTTTGGCTGCAATGCCGTCTCCCTCACGAATAAGTCCAAGCAGGATATGTTCTGTGCCGATATTGTTGTGACCCAGGCGTACCGCTTCTTCCTGAGCCAATGCAAGCACCTTTTGTGCGCGTTCCGTAAATCTGCCAAACATCATAGTATTGCACCTCCACGTTTCAATTAATATATTGAACCTCGCGGACTTCGGTGTATCGCCGGCTAAGACGTTTATACCGTCATCCAACTGTAAAGCGAGAAATAATAACTAACAACTTCTTAACGGTTGCCCAATGTCTCCCGAATGAGCTTAGCCCTGTACATATCGCGTTCGGAAGGATTCATGCCCTCTCCATAGGTCTTCTGGAGAAATCCCGGCTGCGTCTTCACGTTCAGCTCGTTCATGACCGGAATTTCCGGGCCTTCCAGCAGGCCGAGATCCACGCCTAGCCGAACATCGGACAAGCGCTGAGCCGCTTCCTTGGAATCCATGACCGCTGCATAGGACAGGATGCCGTATGAACGCATGACCCGGTCCGTAATACGGAGCTTGGATTCACTGAGGAGCCGCGCCCTGGCATTCTTCTCATGCTCGATGATCTGCAGGGCCACGCTGTGAAGATTCTCGATGATCTCCGACTCGGTTTGCCCGAGCGTAATCTGATTCGAGATTTGAAACAGGTTGCCTAAAGCTTCGCTGCCCTCGCCGTAAATTCCTCTAACGGTCAAGCCTACCTGGGATACGGCCGAGAGAATCCGATTGATCTGCTGCGTCATGACGAGCGCGGGCAGATGCATCATGACCGAAGCGCGAAGGCCGGTGCCGACATTGGTCGGACAGCTCGTTAGGTAACCGCGTTTGTCATCAAAAGCATAATCGATCTCGGATTCGAAAATATCATCCAGCGCCGTCGCGCGGCTCCATGCCTCCCGAACTTGGAATCCGGGATACAGACACTGTATGCGCAAGTGATCCTCTTCATTGATCATAATGCTGACGGATTCATCTTCGGTAAGGATGACGGCCCCGTTTCGGGATTCATTTGCCAGATTGGGACTGATCAGATGCTTCTCGACGAGAACCTTCTTATCCAGCTCATCAATCTCACTTAATTTAATTACATGCAAATGCCCGAAATCCTGCAAATCCTCCTTATCCTTTAACACATGGGTCAGGCGCTCTAGCACTTCTCCCGACTGCTGATCCGTTGCAAGCAGCGGGAAAGGAAGATGCTGCAGGTTGCGCGCCACCCTCACGCGGGTGCTGATGACAATGTCGGAATCCTGACCGTTCCCGCGCATCCACTCGCTCAGCGCCGAATCGGTAAACCGGAGATTAGACATCACGCATTCCTCCTACTAAAGTGCAAAATGTAACGATCTTATCCCTGAGCAATGTTACGCTCCAGCTCACGGATTTGGTCCCGGATCTCGGCAGCCGCTTCAAATTCCTCCTGAAGGATCCTCATTTGAAGCTCCTTCTTAAGCTCATCGATCCGGCGTTTGATCTGAATCCGGCCGCCGGTACGCTTCGGCACTTTGCCCACATGGGAGGTTCCCCCATGGACTCGCTTGAACAACGGATCCAATCGATCCGAGAAATATTTATAACACGAGCTGCAGCCGAACCGACCAAGCTTGCTGAACTGGGAATACGTCATGCCGCATTCCTCGCATTGCAGCGTCTGAGCCGTTTTCGCACCGGGGGTCTGGCCCTTGCCTGAAGGATCCAGATCCAGCAGGCCTGACAGCAAACTGTGTATAGAAAACCCATTCGACGTGCCGGGGATCAATTCCCCTTTTTCGCGGGCACAAGTTTCACAAAAATGAAACTCCGTTTTCTCCCCGTTCACAATTTTGGTGAAATGAAGTGTCGCCGGCCGTTTACCGCATTCTTGGCATAACATACTCCGATGCCTCCTTACACAGACTCACTTACCTAATAAAGAAATAAGCATCGCCTTCATAATCCTTGCGCGCAGCTCATCCCGATAAGGAAGCTTCACATTCAGGCATTCCCTTGAAACGGCGGCCCGCATCAGGCTGGCCTCCCGCTTCGTCAAAAACCGGGATTCCTCCAGCTGGTAGATCAAGCCTTCCGCTACCGTCTGGTCGATCATGCTGCCGATGGTATGATGAAGGTGCTGCTGGAGTGCAGTATGCTGGGGAAGCTCGATACGCTGGATGCGTATGTATCCGCCCCCGCCGCGCTTGCTCTCGACAAGAAAGCCCTTCTCCAGCGTGAACCGAGTGCTGATCACGTAATTGATCTGGGAAGGAACGCAAGAAAATTGCTCCGCCAAATCATTCCGTTGAATTTCGACGGTTCCTTCCGGACTTTCCTGCAAAATGCTCTTCAGGTATTGTTCGATAATATCAGAGATATTACGCATGGTCTGTTCATCCTCCACTGTTTGAAACGTTAAGACGGATAGTGATCTTACACGTCCGCACAGAGCCTTGCTTATACGTTGATTAACCATAATCAAAATCAGCGAACCTCGTTGACTTTGACTTTCTTTGACTTTAATCTCATTATAGCACATTTTTTCATTTTGCCAAGAGGGTAGTTCTCAAATGTTCGCGCTATGCATGTATTCTTATTGTACCCACTTCTTCAATCGCTTATAGCCCTTTTCCGAAGAACAATTCAACCGAAGTAATAAAAAAAGAAGCAGCCAACGTTCCGGATTAAAACCGGTCTCTCATGGCCACTTCTTCCTGTCGTTTCTATATCTTAAGCATCATAACTTATCAAATAATGCTGTAACTCCGTATTGTAGTACCCGATGCTGTATTCAATGATGCTGCCCGTCTGGTCGTAGGAGGATCTCAACCGCTTCAGTAACGGGGTTCCGGCGCTTACATCCAGCAGCGAGGCAATCTCCTCATTAGCCACGGTCGCCAGGAAACGGTCCCGGAAATTCTCCAGCGTGATTTGACTCTCCTCGATACGTTCATACAAGGAAGGCAGTTCGCTTGAATCGAACTCCTCCCCCATGTCCACCAGGGACGATACGTAATGGGTGTAGTAGATAAACGGGCTCCCGTCCAGCAAATACAGCCGTTCGATCAGCAGGCACCGCTCACCGAATTTCAGGAACAATTCGCTTTCCGGTTCATTGTGCACCCATTCCGTCTTCAGATGGCGCTTCCGGATCTGGTGGCCCTCTTCAACCAAAATCTCGGTAAACAGCTTCCCCTTGGACAGCTTGGAAAAGGACGTATTCCGGGTCACGATCGTTCCCACACCGCTGCGCTTCTCTACATACCCTTCCTGGTACAATTCCTGGATCGCATTGCGAACCGTCATTTTGCTGACGTTAAATTCCTGTTCCAGCTGCGGCTCGGAAGGAATATGGGAACCAAGTGGATATACCCCATGCAGAATCCGATCTTTAATGATCTTCTTGATTTGCAAGTATAATGGACCGTTCTTCCGCGTGATCGACATGCTTCCTCCTACCTTTCCACGTCAGACATATGATGACTCATCGCCTGAAGCACTTCGCGTTCGTTCGCCGTCGGCGTATCTCCCGTTACGGTATGGGCAAGCATCGCCGCCGCTGCGGCAAAATCAACCGTCCGGCCCGGCTCATATCCCTCCGAGATCCCGTGAATCACACCGCTGGCATAGGCATCGCCCGCCCCGATGCGGTCATGGACGGAGAACGTCAACGTTTTGGAAAAATGAAACGCTCCATCCGTGTAAAGATAGCCTTGCAGGGAATGGGTATTGTCCCCGTTGATCTTGCGGTGGGTACCCGACGCAACCGTAATATTATACTTCGCCGCCACCTTCGGAATCAACTCCTGCAGCTGTTCGTGCCGATCCTCCCTGGTTGTTTCCATGCCAAGGATATGGATGGCATCCTTCTCGTTCATGAAGACGATATCCGCCAAAGACAGCATTTCCTCGTAGTGCGGCTTGGCAAAATCGTAGCGGTCCGCGCCCCATAAGGAAGGACGGTAGTTGCAGTCGAACACAACCGTTCCGCCGCTTTGCTTGACCTTGCGAGCCAAGACCTTCATCTGGCCCCGCACGGTGTCGTTCATGGAAAGGGTGATGCCGCAAAAATGGATCATGTCGATCTTTTCTGCAATCGCATCGAAATCGTACATGGCATCCTCCGCGGTATTAAAGCTGCTGCCTAAGCGATCCGTATAGGTCACGCGACCGGGTCTAACGCCAAACCCATTCTCCAGGAAGTACATGCCGACATATTTGCCGCCGCGGCTAATGAGCGATGTGCCGATCCCAAGCTTGCGCAGATATGAGATCGCCGCTTCGCCAAGCGGGTTGTCCGGCAGCGTGCTGACGAGGTAGCCGTCATGGCCAAACCTTGCCACGGCCGACGCGATGTTGACGCCCGTCCCGGAAAAAGAGTAGTTCAGGTGGCTCTCTTGTGCCAAGGAAGCATAGCCGGGTACTTGAAGACGCATCATCACTTCGCCAAATGCAGCGATCGTCTTAGGCATATTGATCAACCAGCGCTTTTAACTTAAGGTGCAGCTCTTGCACATCGCTAATGATCGTATCCCCGCTGGCCGAGTCAATGATCGAGGAGTATACGTGAGGAATGACCTGCTGTACTCCTGCCTCGAACGCGATGCGGACGATGGCTTCGAAATTCTCTTTATCGATCCCGCCCGTCGGCTCTAACGCGAATCCTTCCTCCGCGCATGCCTTCGCTACCGCACGATACTCCTCTTCAAGCTTCAAGCCCTGCATCGGGAAATACTTCAGTGCGTTGCCGCCCATATCGCGTACAAGCGCGATTGCCGATTTTACGGGGACGATGGCTTTGTCCGATCCGGCAGCGCTCACCGGTCCGGTAGATATGTTTACGTAGCCCACTTGTCCCGAAGGGGACACAAGGCTGTTGATCCAGCTTTCTTCACCGTCCAGGTTGGCTCGGGTTGCACCGACCGCCGGAAACACCTGATTGATATGCGTGCCCGGGTAGCTCTTCACGATCTCCGCGACCACCGCCGCTTGACGGTTATCGCCGGCACCCAAGCCGATGGATACGGCATCCTCGATGACGGCTCCGTACTCCTTCATCGCCATGACGGCTTCCTGCGCATTCGGGTAATTTTTCGACAATACGCCGACCAGAACATGCCCTTCCGAAGCTTCGAATATTTCCTTCGCATTCTGAATGCTGCCTGCAAGAACGTTTAATGCCGCGCGGTTTCTGTAAAGACGTTTCTCCATGTTTGCCATCTTAGTTTCCCCCTGCAATCTGCTGTATTCTTGTTATAATGACTCGCAAATCATCGCCGGAAAGCGAGCGAGGATCGATATCAAAATACCCCTGGCGTACGCCGTAATCCCGGGTATACACCGCAATGTCGCCTTCGCGCAGCTGATCGTTCATGGATTTGGCGCTGACCCCGGCCGCCTCCTCATTGACCTTCACGCGTCCCCGGAAGATCGTTCTTCCCGCTTCGTCCTGCACGATCGCAACCTCAATACCCGGCAATTTCGATAAGGACTTCATTTCCTCGAGTGCCGCCTTCTCCAAATCGCTCTTATCTTCCTTCACCATATACTCATCCAGCGCCTGAAGCAATCCAAACGTCGTTTCCTTGCCCACCTTCATGCTCCGCCCAATGCCATGCAGCTGCGCCTTCACCCATTCCACGTATTGGCGCTTGCCGCCTACTATACCGGAGGTCGGACCTTCGATTGCCTTAGAACCGCTGTAAATAGCCAGATCTCCGTACTTCACATACTTCTGGATATCCTCCTCGGCAGCGGCATCCACGATCAGCGGTATTCCATGTGCCTGGGCCACTTCTGCCGCTTCTTCCACCGAAATCATGTTTTTCTGCACGCAGTGATGGGATTTCACGTATAAAATGGCAGCGGTCCGTTCATTTATCGCTTCTGCAATATGCTCCTTACGCCCTTCGTTGGCGTACCCTACCTCTACGACCTTGCCGCCTCCGAGATACACCATCGTTTCAACGGGAGCTCCATACTGCACATTATGCCCCTTGAACAGGATGATCTCGTTCTTGGCAATCGGCTCCTGATGCAGTCGGTCACTGCGCCTGCGATTGCCCTCGGTGACGATACCAGCCACGGATAGAGCGATGCCGCTGGAAGCCGAATTGACGACAACCGCCGCTTCGGAACCGAGAATGCGCGCCATGTAATCGCCTGCTTTATCTACCAGATCCGCGATTTCCACGTAACTCTGTCCACCGATCCGCATGGCTTCCATGACGGTATCCGTCGGTGCCGACACGCCAAGAATGCTCATGCGCCCGCTGGCGTTAACCACGCGTTTCAACCCGTATTTAGCATGTAATGAATGATCCATTGACTACCACTCCTTTGGCTTCGATATATCGGTCCGCGATTCGGGTCTCCCCTTCGGAATCGGTCAAACTCATCGGTCCCTGCCGCACCGCGAACAGCGTCAAATGGGCAGCGTCGCCGACTTGGATTCGGCCCAGCTCCGGACGGCCCAGCCAAGCTGCTGCATGGTCCGTTACCGCAGCGACCACTTCCTGCAAGCCGTATCCTAGATACAGAAACTTACTCATGACATTGGCCAGGCTGTACACCGGACCATGGATGCGATTGCCGCGATAAATATCGGTGCTGATCGTATCCGGCTTAATCCCCTGGGATTTCGCATACTCAGCCACCAGGAACGAGAAGCTCGCCGTACCATGGCCGACATCCAGATGAACGCCGCGGGCAATCGCTTTTGTCAGGGCAGGAATCGGCTTTCCGTCCGAATCGAATAAATTGTTGGCTTTCCCGTTCAAATAATGAGTGATAATGTCATCCTTCTGAAGCAGCTCCAGCACTTCTTCAATCGGAGGAGGTCCTGATCCGATATGAACCATCAGCGGCAGGGACGTTTTCCCGGACAGTTTCCTTGCGAGTCGAAGCGGCTCTACGCCATTGTCCTTCACTACGCTTTTGCTGATTCTTGCCTTGAGCCCGATGATCAGGTCGGGATACGTCAATACCGCTTTTGCTGCCTTCTCAGGATCGATCCATTCCAAACTGGAAAGCTCGTCGATCCGCTGAAGTCCAATATGGGAAATATTCAAAAATGCAAACACATTGGTCTTGGCCCTGGCAACCTCGGCTGCCAATTCTCCAATCGTATCCGCGCCGCAGCTTCCTGCATCGATAATGGTAGCGACCCCTTGCTGAACCCCGATCTCGTCAATGGCATCGCCATAAGGCTCCAGCTTGGCGACCGCATGGACGTGCATATCGATCCAGCCGCTGGACACATATAATCCCGTACCGTCAAAACCGTTGTCACCCGATGCCGTATCCGCATCCGTTATTTCGGTAATGAACCCGTTCTCCATGACAATGTCAAAAGGCTTCTCATCATGCACCGTCTGTACGTTGCGCAAAACAAAACGCTGTTCCAAAATCTTCATCGTTTCACCCCTTCAGCCTTGCCGGACCAGCCTTATATCCTCTTCAGTACCGCCGATTTGCATTGCTTTATCTTAATACCATGGTTATAGCATAGCACAGAACATCCTGAACGTGAATATAACGTTATAATGTTTAAATCAATTTTCGGATTTTATCCTCTATCTCTTGCCTATAAAAACGGAGTCCATGGATGGTTGCACCATACTGCTCAGGTTCTAGTTCTGTATTCCTAGCCGGATTCCTTCTCGCTTCATACCAAAAAAACTGCCTTGGATAGGCAGTTTCTTTGGTCCGTTTATAGTATTAAATCCTCATATCCCTTGATGTTAAACCTCAACCTTCCGATCAACGAGATACACCGTAGCATATAGGATCAAGGCTGCCACAATGACCTCAAAAACAAATGCCCCCCATGCTAACGTATACTGCGCGGCAGACACGGTAAAATCCGCCTCATTCTCGAAGGAAATGGTCGCCATCGGCCCGACCCATGCTGCCTCTTCTCCGAAGAACAGCCGGCTGATCCAGGACAGGACATTATGCAATACAAAGAACACCAGAATGCCGATCCATACGCTGCCTTTCTTCGTGATGCTGTTGGCCACGGCAATGGCAAAAAATATCGTAATCATCAGGAAGATGAATTTCCATGCCGTCAACAGGGCGAGACCAACATAATACATAACAGGATAATCGGAAAAACGGATCATTTCCCATGGGATGCCGGCAGCGTTCCAATAGTACCACAAATGCAGCGCCATCAGTATACACAGCGTCAGTATACTCGCGCACGCCAGAATGAGGGAGGAAACCACGCTCCAGACGGAACGGACGGGGAGCAGACGCCGGTGATATGCCTTGATGTTATAGTCGAAGTTCTTGCTGGTAACAACCAGCAGCAAGACGCTTACCGATCCGTAAGCCAGCATGCTTAAACCAAAACTCAATCCTAGCTCCCAATCCCTTATCGAACCCGTCACCGTGATCGCGATCTGCACGATAAGAAGAATCGCAAAGGCGCCGAGCAGCGTGGTCGAGTTTCTCTTCCAGTCGTATTTCAGCAGTCTCATCATTCCGCATACACCTCTTTAAACATCTCATCCACGCTTTTTCCGTGTTTTAGGCGGATGTTCTCCACTTCGTCATGCATGGCAACCTCGCCGTTGCGAATGAAGATCACTTCATCAAATATCCGTTCGATGTCCCGGACCAGATGGGTCGAAACCATGATGCTGCTGTCCTCGTTGTAGAATTCAACGATGGCATCCAAAATTTTTCCTCGGGCTACGGGATCCACCCCGCCGATGGGTTCATCCAGCATATACAGCTTCGCTTCGCGGGACAATGCGAGCGTTAACTGCAGGCGCTCATTCATCCCTTTGGACAGGGAGCTGATGCGATCATTGGTCTTTAAATTCATGAAGTCCAGCATTCTGTTTGCCTTCTCTACATTAAAATCCTCATAAAAATCCTTGAAGTACGCCACCGCATCCGAGACCTTCATCCAGGATTCCGTCATCGGCCGGTCCGGCATGAAGGACACGCTGGCTTTAGTCTCCAGCCCCACGGGTTTGCCGTTCACGTAAACGGCACCCGCCGTAGGCTGGATCAAACCGGCTGCAATCTTCATCAGCGTGCTCTTGCCGCTGCCGTTGGTACCCAGCAAGCCGATGATTTTGCCTCCGCTGATATCCAGATTGACATCATGCAGCGCTCTGCGTTTACCGGCATACGTTTTGGTCACGCTTCGTACCTGTAACAGATTTTCCACCATGGTCTCACCTCCGCTTTTTGGATCATGGCTGCTTCACAGCATCTTCCACGATCGTAATGATATCCTGATCTTTAAAGCCGAGTTCCTGCATGCCGCGTATAAACCGTTCCAGCAGATCGCCGGCCATTTCTTTTTTGATTTCCATGATTTTCGATTCCTCGCTAGTTACGTATCGGCCCAATCCCCGCCGCGTCTCCACAATACCCTCACGCTCCAATTCCTGAAAAGTTCGCTGCACCGTGTTTGGATTTATTTGAAGCTCACTCGCTAATTCTCGAACCGATGGGATTTTATCACCGGGCAGAAGTTTGCCGATGATGATTTCTTTCTTCAGATACGTCATGATCTGTAAATAGATCGGCAGATTATTGTCAAATTCGATACTCACTGTCGGGTTGCTCCTTTCCGCCGCTCTACCTCGAACTCAGGCTCCTTATGCGACATCCCGTTTTTTAAACGTAACAAAGCCTGTCGCAAGAAACAAGAGGAGATATACAGCGAGCACAATAATTGAGAACGTTAAGCTCATGCCTGGTACCGGGGAGCTTGCGCCTCCGCTGTACAGGGAAAGATCCACGTTGAGGAACAGCAGGTACTTGGACCAGGAATAACGTGCAAGCAGCTGTACCACCATGCTTTCCATAATGACCATGAACATGCCGATACCGATCGCAGGACCGGTGGATCTCGTTAGAATGCCTACCATAAAGGTCAGCGTTACATAAACGATCGTATACACCAGGTTGTTCACCGCTCCAATGAGCACATCGCCTAGCGTAACGGAGCCGACATCCATGCCGAACGTAATTTGTCCTGTCAGCACGGCTACAGCAAACATGAAGGCCACCAGTGTTAAGATGTAAATCAATACGGCCACATATTTCGATGCCAAAATTTTGGTGCGGCTCTGTGCGCGTATAAGCAGCAATTTGATCGTTCCCATGCTGTGTTCCTTCGCTACGGCTCCTGCCGTCACAACAATGGCAAGCAGGGTCAGCACTTGCCCCATTCCCTTGGTGGTTACAGCGATCTGGGCAAATTCGTAGCCGGTGCTGCCGCCATCGGAAAATTTAAAGAGCAAGAACGCCGTGAAGATCACCATTCCAGCCAAAAGCGCATATGGCAAGAAGAAGCTTCGTTTCTTAAACATTTTGAGCCATTCGTTCCAGACGAGATTTCCAAAGCTACGCAATGCGGTTGCCTCCTGTCCATTTCAAGAATTCTTCTTCAAGTGATGATTTTATCTCTTCCACCCGGTAAATCCGTACGCGTGCATCGCACAGTGACTGGATCAGCGTGGGTATATCCTCTTCGTGAAGTTGAAGAGTGATCATCCCCTCCTCCTCTGAGTTATTGATCAGAGTGATGCCTTTGAGATGTTGAACCGTTTGTTCCGCCATGGCCGTATCATTCACGCGGAGGCTTACCGTCGTTAACTCTTCATTCACGACCGTCCCCCCAATTGAGCGCTCGGTAACAAACTTGCCTTCCTGGATGACCACCACGCGGCTGCACATCAGCTCCATCTCCGACAGCAGATGGCTGGATACGAGAATGGCAATTCCCTCATCTCTGGCGATTTGTTTCAAATAATCCCGCATCTCGCGAATACCGGCAGGATCCAGTCCGTTCGTCGGCTCATCGAGAATAAGGATGGACGGATTGTGGAGCAGCGCCTGCGCGATTCCTAATCGTTGGCGCATACCAAGGGAATAAGCACGAACCTTCTTGTGTATGGCGTCCTGCAGCCCGACAAGCTTGACAACCTCCATGATTCTTGTGATTGTCACTCCCTCGGACATTCGCTGGTACTGCCTCAGGTTGTCATAACCGCTCATGTACGGGTAAAATTCCGGATTCTCGATGATGCCCCCGATATGGCGGACGGCTTGAACGAAATCGGACTTGATGCTGTGTCCCTTGACCAGTACATCGCCTTGGCTCATTTCGATCAACCCTACAATCATACGAATGGTTGTTGTTTTGCCTGCGCCGTTCGGTCCAAGCAAACCAACGATTTCGCCACGATGAATGTCAAAGGATAGCTTGTCGACGATGTTCTTCTTTCCAATCGTCTTGGTGACCTGATTGACGGTAAGGACGACGGGCCCTTTCTTGGCATCTTTCCTATTGGTGGAGGCCGATCCACTGATTCCATCAACCCATTCCCCTGAGGCGTTCTCTATATTCGTTGTCATTTTATTTGAATCGTTTCCGCTCATGTATTAGTTCCACTCCTTTTTGTATAGGTGTCATAGTTAAATAGTACACTAGTGGTTTGGTTCTGTAAAGCCTAATTTTTCACTGTGAAGAAACTGAGTCGAGGTATGGGTTGAGCTACAGTACAAAGGGTCGGCAGCTCTATCCAGTGAGTCTCCATCACATACTTGTGCACTCAGGGAGCTGCTGCCCCATGATGGTGATATAAGAGGATTGCGAAAAAGCGAGGGATGAATCTTCGCGAACAAAAAAAGACGATCCTACAGGATCGTCTTTTAGGGCAAGTATTGAGAACGCCTCACTCTTTAGGAGCAATAGGAAAAGACCGCTATCGATCACTCGATAACGGTCTTTATGGTTGTTCGCTTGGCGACGTCCTACTCTCCCGGGACCCTTCGGTCCAAGTACCATCGGCGCTGGAAGGCTTAACGGTCGTGTTCGGTATGGGAACGCGTGGAACCCTTCCGCCATCGCCACCAAACGGTTCAGATGCTTGATCACCTGAAAACTAGATACGAAACGAATTTGCAGCACATTGAAATATATTTTGGATAAGCCCTCGACCGATTAGTATTGGTCAGCTCCATGCATTGCTGCACTTCCACCTCCAACCTATCTACCTCGTCGTCTTCAAGGGGTCTTACATACTGGGAAATCTCATCTTGAGGGGGGCTTCACGCTTAGATGCTTTCAGCGCTTATCCCGTCCGTACGTAGCTACCCAGCCATGCTCCTGGCGGAACAACTGGTGCACCAGCGGTACGTCCATCCCGGTCCTCTCGTACTAAGGACAGCTCCTCTCAAATTTCCTACGCCCACGACAGATAGGGACCGAACTGTCTCACGACGTTCTGAACCCAGCTCGCGTACCGCTTTAATGGGCGAACAGCCCAACCCTTGGGACCTACTTCAGCCCCAGGATGCGATGAGCCGACATCGAGGTGCCAAACCTCCCCGTCGATGTGGACTCTTGGGGGAGATAAGCCTGTTATCCCCAGGGTAGCTTTTATCCGTTGAGCGATGGCCCTTCCATGCGGTACCACCGGATCACTAAGCCCGACTTTCGTCCCTGCTCGACTTGTAGGTCTCGCAGTCAAGCTCCCTTATGCCTTTGCACTCTTCGAATGATTTCCAACCATTCTGAGGGAACCTTGGGGCGCCTCCGTTACTCTTTAGGAGGCGACCGCCCCAGTCAAACTGCCCGCCTGACACTGTCCCCGTACCGGATCACGGTACCAGGTTAGAACCTAGATACGATCAGGGTGGTATCCCAACGTCGCCTCCACACAAGCTGGCGCTCATGCTTCAAAGGCTCCCACCTATCCTGTACAGATCGTACCCAAATCCAATATCAAGCTGCAGTAAAGCTCCATGGGGTCTTTCCGTCTTGTCGCGGGTAACCTGCATCTTCACAGGTATTAAAATTTCACCGGATCTCTCGTTGAGACAGCGCCCAAGTCGTTACGCCATTCGTGCGGGTCAGAATTTACCTGACAAGGAATTTCGCTACCTTAGGACCGTTATAGTTACGGCCGCCGTTTACTGGGGCTTCGGTTCACAGCTTCGGGTTTAACCCCTAACCGCTCCCCTTAACCTTCCAGCACCGGGCAGGCGTCAGCCCGTATACTTCGCCTTACGGCTTCGCACAGACCTGTGTTTTTGCTAAACAGTCGCTTGGGCCTTTTCACTGCGGCCCCCTCGGGCTATTCACCCTACCGAGGCACCCCTTCTCCCGAAGTTACGGGGTCATTTTGCCGAGTTCCTTAACGAGAGTTCTTCCGCGCGCCTTAGAATTCTCTTCTCGCCTACCTGTGTCGGTTTGCGGTACGGGCACCTTCACCTGACTAGAGGCTTTTCTTGGCAGTGTGAGATCATGACCTTCGCTACTGTAATTTTCACTCCCCATCACAGCCCAGCCTTATCGATGTGCGGATTTGCCTACACATCAGCCTCACTGCTTGGACGGACATCCATCAGTCCGCGTCACTACCCTCCTGCGTCACCCCATCGTTCATAACGGTTTACGGTGGTACAGGAATTTCAACCTGTTGTCCTTCGATTACGCCTTTCGGCCTCACCTTAGGTCCCGACTTACCCTGAGCGGACGAGCCTTCCTCAGGAAACCTTGGGCTTTCGGCGGATCAGATTCTCACTGATCTTTTCGTTACTCATACCGGCATTCTCACTTGTATGCTGTCCAGCGCTCCTTACGGTACACCTTCAACCTACATACAACGCTCCCCTACCCCTGATGCAAGCATCAAGCCATAGCTTCGGTGGTGTGTTTAGCCCCGTTACATTTTCGGCGCAGAGTCACTCGACCAGTGAGCTATTACGCACTCTTTAAATGGTGGCTGCTTCTAAGCCAACATCCTGGTTGTCTGTGCAACTCCACATCCTTTCCCACTTAACACACACTTGGGGACCTTAGCTGATGGTCTGGGCTGTTTCCCTTTTGACAATGGATCTTAGCACTCACTGTCTGACTCCCGGATATAAGTCTATGGCATTCGGAGTTTGACTGAGCTTGGTAACCCTTGCGGGCCCCG
>NZ_CP096377.1:6327500-6958895 GCF_053903045.1 Paenibacillus sp. AK002
CCTCTTTAGCTCAACCAGAATTGTATTGAAGCAGCTTAGCCTTCATTAGATTTTATTCAGATAATCCAGTAAACGGTACACAATGACGGATACCTGTGCCCGAGTGGAAGTTTCGCCCGGTGCGAAGCGGTTCCCGCTCACTCCCTTCACCAGACCTTCGTTTACGGCAAAGGCTACGGCCGCTCGTGCATCCTCCGAAATCAGATTCGTGTCGCTAAATGATAAGGATGCCGTTTCGGAATCCATCTTCAACGCTTCCGCAATCATGACTACCATGTCCTCGCGGGTCAGCGGATGCTTCGCCCCCGCTTCTTTGCTGCGTGTTTCCCAATCGATGCCTGTCTCGAAAATACGATCAAGGAGCGTCGCAAATTCGGCACGGGTTACCGCATTGTTCGGCGAGAACCGTCCCGCACCGGTACCGTTCGTGATATGCTGCGAGGCAGCAACCTCAATCTCATCCTTAGCCCAGTGGCTGACGATGTCGTTAAAGGTCACGTTATTCTCGGCGGCCACATAAGAGCCCGGTCCGTCGATACGGAACGTGATCGATCCGCGCTCAGCCGATTGCAGCAATCCTGCGGATTGCAAGTCACCTTTTTCCGACTGTACGTAGGCACCCACCTTGCGGGCATCCTTCACTTTGGCCGGGTCGTAGTTCAATGTCAGTAAAAGCGGATGTTTGAACTTGTCCCCGTGTTTGACCGAAACGATCGAGGATACAGTGTTCAAGGTGTTTCCAGATCCCGCTTTGCTTGCAGCTAAGGAAACCGTCAGGCTGAATCCGCTGCTCGTCGTGAAATCATCCAAAGCTTCGGCAGGCACCGTCAAGGTAAAACCGTTACCCGTGATAACAAGCGGTTTACCTGATGCTTTCAGTTTATCGACAGTCGTCTTGCCTAGGGTCAGAGCTACGTCGCTGTATTTGCTGAAATCCAGCTTGGATACGTCCAGCTTCACTTCTTTACTGTCACTAGTAATTCCTGTAGTAACCGCTGCTTCAGACAAAGCTGCCGTTGCGGATTCGGTGCCATCCGCATTTTTCTTGGTGGTTACTTTAGCATCCCCTGATACTTCAGGAGCCGGAGTGGACGGAGTTCCCGTGGAGCCGCCGCCGGAAGATGAGCCTCCACCGCCTGAACCTCCGCCTGGGTTACCTGGGTCCGGGTTGCCCGGTCCTGGCGCGCCTGTCAACTGCAGGTCAACCGTCGCTTTTCCTTCCAGACCTTGGCGGTCCTTCACGGTAAGCTCTACCGTATAGTTCCCTGAAGACAATCCGTCTAACGCGATGGTAAAGGCGCCATCCTGCTCGACATCAAAGCTGCCTTCCTTCGCTACCGTTTTATTTGCTCTTTTAATAACATAAGTGGCATCCAGCCATTCGCTTACGTCAAAATCAATAGCCCATTCATCCCACAACGCCGGAACAGCCGTTACGTAGAGATCTTCGATCGTACCGGTTAGTGCAGGATTGTTCTTGCCGGAGATTTTGACATCAAGCTCAGTTTGGACCTCAGGTGCGGATCTCTTCACGAAGAAAGGAATTGTGGCGTAATCGGAGTGAACCACGAGATTCGTATCCAAGGAAAGAAGCTCGATCGAGTACAATCCATCCCGAACCTCTACCTCTTCCTCGGTTTCATAGTCGGCATACTTCCCGTTCCAACCGATCGTAAAGGAAGTATTGGCATCAAAGTAGGCTTCACCTCCGAATATTTGGCCGATAATGCCGTCACCGTCAACACCTGCTTCCGGGTTGAGGCTGTCATACAAGTCCACAATGACGATCTGCATCGGATTGTAGAATTCGAAAGCCAGGTTGAGCTTGCCCAGTTCACCGGTCTCGGTCAACGGAACATGCGGCAAGTAGGTTTCGGTGTCACTATAGGCTTTTGTATATTTCACGCCCGTGATTTCAAGATTAAAGTACGCAACGTAAGGAACCGAATAGGTGTGGGTTCCATTCGTAAAGGTAATATACCCTTGTTGTTCCGATACGCCCTCTATCCCTTCCGGCACTTGAAGGGTCACTGTAACCTCTTCTTGACCGTTGAGGGTGAAGGTGCTTTTATCGGTTGTAACACTTACTCCCGGCGTGACCTGCGTGTTATTGATTTGCACATTAAACGTGCCGCCCGCGTTTCCAACGCTCTCTACCTTTATCTTTTTCTGAACGGTCTTGGCAGACTTGCCGGTAAAGTTACCGAAATTTATGCTTCCGGTGATGTTTTCCTTTTGGTTGGAAGTTCCGTTCTCTTGATACGAAGTCTTGTCCAAGACCTTCACCAGCGCCTCTGCCTGAATGGTCTGGAGCGCCTGTACGCGTCCGGCCCCTTGATCTGTCACATCGTAGGATTCGGTATTCAGCACTTTGGCGTTATTCATCAAGGCGACTTTGACATCGAACGGAGTCCAGTCGTTGTGCTTCTCCAGGATGAGAGCCGCAAGCCCTGCCACATGCGGGGACGCCATACTAGTGCCTGTTAAGCGGTCATAGGACTGACTGTAATCCGCACCTGCAATGTCCTTCCCGTATGCCGGAACGGATGACAAAATGCTCGTACCAGGTGCTACCACATCTGGCTTGATATCCAGCGTCTTTTTGGCCGGGCCTCTCGAGCTGGAATCATTAATCTCATCGCCTGCCGTTCGGTTTTTAATAAAATCGGTGAAATTCACTTTCAGATCCGGGTTGGCATCGAGCAGCGATTTGATATAATCGCCGTCTTCTTTGCTCATACTAAAGGTTGGAATGAAGGCAAAGCTGTCTCCGAGCAAGACGCCGATCGGGCCAGGGTTCTGGTTGAATACGATGGCACCCGTCGCCCCTGCTGCCTTAGCATTCGCAATTTTTTCAACGAAGGCGAGTTCGCCGCGTTTAATCAATGCGATTTTGCCCGCTACGTCTTTATCAGCGAAATCCTCTGGTTTGCCCAGATCCGCATAAATCAGTCCGAAATCTCCATCCAGGACGACTTCCGGGTCCTCGGCGAGATTCCACGCCATTAATTCAAGCTTATACGTAGCATCTACCACGGTAACCGGAGCGGCATCGTCGGCCTGAGGGGCTACTTCATCGTCGGCAGATTCAACAGGCACTTCATCAGTGGCTGGCTCCTCTGCTGCGCCGTCACCCGATTGAACTAAGTTTGAACCCTGCTCCGGATTAACGGAAGGCGCCGCGTCATCGGTCGATGCTGCCTGGGCAGCTTCATCGATCTGTGCTTCTGCCTGCTCGTCAGGCGTGACAGATGGTGTTAGCCCTGCTCCAAGCTCAACCGTGCCCTCATTGTTTTCAATGGGCTCGCCCGGCAATTCCGCGTTCGTGAAAAAGTGCGATGTTGCCGCTATTTCGTCGCTTGGACCCGTGGAGTTTCCTACCGTAATCGGAAAAGCCGCCGCCCCCGGCGATCCAACCGTCCAGCGGTTTGGTCCTGTATTGCCGCTTGCAACAACTGGCGTGACACCAGCCAGCGCAGCATTATTGAGTGCTACGGACGTAACATAGTCCGGATCATTGCGTGAATTGCCCAGCGAGAGGTTGATTATATCCATTCCGTCCTGAACGGAACGGTCAATACCACCCAGTACCCAGCTGGAATAGCCGCTTCCGTATGGCCCAAGAACACGGTAAGCATAGATATCCGCTTCCGGCGCAATGCCCACGACTCCATATTCGCCAGCATCGCGGGCTCCGATGGTACCCGCTACATGCGTTCCGTGATCTGTCCAATACGTACTTCCCCTGTCATCGACCTGTGGGGGATCGGAAGGATCATTCTCCCAGTCGAGCGGAGTCGTCTCATAGGGATCGTTATCATTGTCGACGAAGTCATATCCGCCCTTATAAGCATCCTTCAAAACAGGGTGTACGTAATCAATACCCGTATCGATAACGCCTACTTTAATGCCTTTACCTGTATAACCGAGATCCCATACTTCCGGAGCACCGATGAACGGCCCCGTATCCTTCATGTATGGATTCACTTCGCCCTTCGGTCCAACCGTTACCTCCAGATCGGGATATACGCCTAGAACGCCAGGGAGATCAAGCAGCGATTCAATCTTGCTGCCGTCAATCTCCATGGACACCCCGTTGAATGCGTAACTATATTGCTCCGAAATTTCGTGCGTTATATTCTTCGTGCTCAGGCTGCGTATAAAAGTCTGCTGCTCCAATTGCACCTGTGCTTCGACCTTCGCCTCTGCGGAAGAACTAAAGGATTGACCCTGAATAGAGGAAAGTCCTTTGGCTAAGGCCACTGGCTCAGTAGACAGCTCTACAATGACTCTTGTAGGACCCCCGGCAGATTTCTGCAGGCTTTGTTCAAGCACCGGAAACTCCGCAAGCTTAGCTCGCTGTTTCAGAATATCCCTTATCTGCCTAGCTTCATCGGCACTGAGCTGATTGTCCAGCTCGACTTGCCGTTCTGACGGAGCGGCCCCAGCCGCTGGTGCAACGAGTGATAGGGTTAAAACAAAACTTAGTAGTGCAGACCATAACTTTTTACTCAAGGCTTTGCCCCTCCCATAAGATAGATTTCCCAATCAAATTAGGGTCCGGGATGTTATCAGCATATCGGCTGCCTAACGATGGTATCCACTCCTTTCCGCATAAGACTGACCCGTGGTAAATTATTCTAGAACACAAAATTAGATTCCTTCATCCTTTTCTGTATGTTTTTGTTAAATTCAGTCGAATGTTTAGGAGCTTTTGACGAATATTCGAAAACGTCATAGATTCAAGGAAAATATGGCTTACATCGCAAGTAAGGGAGGAGAAAGGAATTCGGGAAAAAGAAAGAACCGAGGCTATCGATAGCCTCGGTTCTTATGGGGTTGCAACTGATATTGCAAAATATATCCAGGGTATGCTGTTATTCGTTCAACAACCGCACGAACTCTTCTTCATCCTCCAGGATGTCGATGCCGAGCTGCTGGGCTTTGGCCAGCTTGCTGCCGGCTTTTTCGCCTGCAATGAGAAGGTCGGTTTTCTTGGACACGCTGCCGGTGACTTTGGCCCCGAGCGCTTCCAAGCGTTCGGTTGCCTCTTCGCGGGTCAGCAGATGGAGGGTGCCTGTAAGCACGACCGTTTTGCCGCTGAAGTAGGAATCCGTGCTGACCGGCTTCGGCGCTTCCGGCGCTTTCGCTTGGACGCCTAGCGAGAGCATCTTCTGGATGCTCGCTTGGGCAAACGGGTCGGCGAAGTATCCCGCGATGCTGTCGGCCACGATGCCGCCCACGTCCGGCAGCTCGACCAATTCTTCCGCGGTCGCGGCCATCACGCGGTTCAGATCACGGTAGTGATCGGCCAGCATTTTGGTTGTGGATTTGCCGGTATTCGGTATGCCCAGTGCAAATAGGAACGATGCAAGATCCCGCTCCTTGCTCTTCTCGATGGCATCCAGCAGATTCTGGGCTTTTTTCTCGCCGAAGCGCTCCAGCTTCAGCAAGCTTTCAAACGACAGCGTATAAAGATCCGCCGGTTCTCTCACGCCCAGTTCGTCGTATAACTGGATCGCGGTTTTATCGCTGAATGTTTCAATGTCCATGGCATCCCTGGAAGCAAAATGCGTGATCCGGGCCACGATTTGCGGCTTGCACCCCGTCTTGTTGTTGCAGAAGAGGTGGGCGCCGCGCTGTTCCAGCGGAAATCCGCAGGATGGACACTGTTCCGGATACAGGATCTCTTCGCCATCCTGCTCCTCCGTCACTTTGCCGAGGATCTCGGGAATGACGTCATTCGAACGGCGAATGAAGACCCGCGAGCCCAGCGCGAACTTGAGGTTCTTACGCTCAATATCCCCGATATTGTTCAGCGTACAATTCTGCACCGTAACTCCGGCCAGCTCAACGGGCTCTACACGCGCTAATGGCGTGATTTTTCCGGTCCGTCCCACATTCCAGGTAACCGACTGCAGCACGGTCGTGGTTTCTTCCGCTTCGAATTTGTAAGCGACCGCCCAGCGCGGGAACTTGTCGGTATATCCAAGCGCCTCGCGGATGCGGAAATCGGTCACCTTCACAACCGCCCCGTCAATGAGGTAATCGAGCTCGGAACGGCGTTTCTCGATATCGGCCAGCTGCTCCATCACATCATCAAACTGCTCGAAATAGAAAATGTACGGGTTGACCTTCAGCCGATTCTCGCGCAGGAAGTCCATCATTTCCTTGTGGTCGGCAAAAGTGATTCCATCCGAGTAGCCGACATTATAAAAGTACGCGTTCAGCTTACGCTCGGCCGTCACCTTCGGATTCAGATTGCGAAGCGCTCCTGCGGCAGCATTACGCGCGTTCTTGAGCGGCTCGGCCGCGGTTTGATTGTATTGTTCCAGCACGGACAGGTTCATGATGCCCTCGCCCTGCACTTCGATCGTGCCTTCCGCGTACGGGATCGTCATCGGCACCGACTTGATGGTCTTCACCTGTGACAAAATGCCCTCGCCTACCGTTCCGTTGCCCCGTGTCGATGCTTGAACCAGCTTGCCGTCCTGATAGGTCAGATTCAGCGTCAGCCCGTCAAACTTCAGCTCCAGTGCATAACAAGGCGACGGCAGAGGATTGCCGGGATTCTTCGTATTATAGTCATTGACCAGCCTGACCACGCGATCATGCCAGGTACGGAGCTGCTCGATGTTCTGGGCTTTATCGAGACTCCATAACGGAGCCAAATGGCGGTGCGGGGCAAAACCCTTCAGAATCTCCCCGCCCACCCGCTGGGTCGGAGAATCCGGGAGCGTCACTCCGGTCTCTGCCTCCAACGCTACCAGCTGGTCGTACAGGGCGTCATACTCCTTGTCGCTTACAAGCGGCTGATCCAGCGTGTAGTAATGGTAATTATAATTGTTCAGCTCCGCAATGAGCTTCTCCATCTTTTCCTTGAAATCCATGCAGGGGCAATCCTCCTTCAATATAATAAGGCCATCATGGGTTATGCTGCTTTAGATGCATATTTACCTAGTTCTATCCCTTATTCCACCTTCGTAATCGGCGCAAAGCCCGCAAGCAGGCGTTTCACGCCCACAGGCGCCGGGAATGCAATCTGCAATTCCATGTCGTTGCCGCTGCCCTTCACCGCTACGATCGTACCGGTCCCCCATTTGCCATGGGCGACTTTGTCGCCGGCCTTAAAATCGCCGCTGCCCGAGGCAGCCGCTGGACGGGATGACCCACCGGTTGTCATCGTCACCCGGCTCTTCGGCGCGGCTTGCGCGGAAGCGGTCGATCCGCTGAGGGAGAGGTCCACGCTGCGGCCGCCGCCAAAGTTGCTGCCTCCACCGCCGCCGAAGCCGCGTCCCGCATAGGATCCGCCCACATTGCTTCCGCCGCCTCGGCGGTAGCGGTCATGCGCCATCTGGGTGTCTTCCTTCAGCTCTTCCGGGATCTCCTCCAGGAATCGCGATGGCATGTTCGCCGTCGTGCGGCCGAAGAGCGTACGCATGCGCGCACAGGATAAGAACAACTGCTTCTCGGCGCGCGTGATCCCTACGTATGCAAGCCGTCGTTCCTCTTCCAGCTCCTCGTTATCCATAAAGGCACGGCTGTGCGGGAATACCCCTTCCTCCATGCCGATGATGAATACCACCGGGAACTCCAGGCCTTTGGCGCTGTGCATGGTCATGAGCACGACAGCATCGTCGCGGTCCTCTTCGTCATCGTTCATCGAGTCGATGTCCGCGATCAGCGCAAGATCCGTGAGGAAGGAGACGAGCGATTTATCCTCGTTGTTCTTCTCGAACTCTTGCGTCACCGACAGGAACTCGTCGATGTTCTCGAGACGGGATCTGGATTCGATAGTATTCTCGTTTTGCAGCTCGAGGCGGTACTCGGACATCTCGAGAATTTTTTCCGTAAGCTCGGTCACCGACAGAAACTCGACCATTCGGCTGAGCGCGGCGATCATGTCGTAGAAGCCCACCAGCGCATTGCGCGTCCGTCCGGCAAAACCGAGGTCGTCCACGATTTCCAGCACGCGGAAGATCGAGATGCCCCGCTCTCCGGCTGCAGCAGCCAGCTTCGCGACGGTTGTGTCGCCGATGCTTCTTTTTGGCACGTTAATGATCCGCGTCAAGCTGATATCGTCGTCCGGGTTGGAAATCAGGCGCAGATAAGCAAGCATGTCCTTGATCTCTTTGCGATCGTAGAACTTGATGCCGCCGACGATCTGGTACGGAATATCCGACTTGATCAGAATTTCCTCGATCACCCGGGACTGCGCGTTGGTCCGATACAGAATCGCGTGGTCCTGATAGCTCTTGCCGTCCTTGATGTTCTTGCTAATTTCCGAGGTGACAAAATACCCCTCATCATGCTCCGTATCCCCACGGAACACTTTGATCTTCGGTCCTTCGCCCTGCTCGGTCCACAGATTCTTCGGCTTGCGGCCCGTGTTCAGGCCAATAACATTGTTGGCAGCGTTCAAAATGTTCGCTGTCGAACGGTAATTCTGCTCCAGCAGAATCGTGCGCGCCTCCGGGTAATCCTGCTCAAAATTCAGGATGTTCGTGATATCCGCGCCGCGCCAGCGGTAGATCGACTGGTCGCTGTCCCCGACAACGCAAATGCGGTGATGGCTGTCCGCAAGCATGCGGCATAGCATGTACTGCGCCCGGTTGGTATCCTGATACTCATCCACGTGGATGTACTGGAATTTGCGCTGGTAGAAGTCGAGAACCTCCGGCACTTCCTTAAACAGCTGGATCGTGGTCATGATCAGATCGTCGAAATCAAGCGAGTTGTTGCTCTTCAAGCGTTTCTGGTATTCGGTGTAAACCTTGGCTACAAGGGTTTCAAAATAGTCTCCGGCTTTCTGTTCATACTGCTGCGGGGAGATCAGTTCATTCTTCGCGGCGCTCATGGCCGCTTGAATCGCCTTCGGCTCGAATTTCTTCGGATCGATGTTGTGCTGCTTCATCACGTTCCGAATAACTGACAACTGGTCTGTCGAATCCAAAATACTAAAGTTCGAAGTGAAGCCGATCCGTTCAATGTCTCTGCGCAAAATCCGTACGCACATGGAGTGGAACGTCGATACCCAGATGTCCTGGCCTTCCCGGCCGACCAGCTTGGATACCCGCTCCTGCATCTCGCGGGCTGCCTTATTCGTAAACGTAATCGCCAGGATGCTCCATGGTGCGGCTTTGCGCGTGGCGATCAGGTACGCGATCCGGTGCGTCAGCACCCGCGTCTTGCCGGAACCGGCTCCGGCCATAATGAGCAGTGGTCCGTCGGTTGCTTCAACGGCCTGGCGCTGCTGCGGATTGAGACGTCTGACGGCGTCGTGTATGTCAATGGAATGCATAAACATTGCCTCCTAATAGGTGTAGATTTGATAATGGGGAAAACTTAGGTAAAGGTGAAACCATCAAAAAGGTTTGGGTCTGGCAAATAGATTACATTAAAGAGAATGGATAGGGCATAGATTGCTACGTGTCTAAGACACCGTGAGTTCTGGGTTGATTGGTTAAATGGAACATAAATTAAATGAAATAAAAGCATGCTTAACCGAAGCCGTCACAAGGCAAATGGAAAAAACACACTATTATAGAGCCTGAGCTGGCTTGCTTAATAGGTCTCTATTTTTTCAGCAGATCAGTTAATAGTCCCATCAGCCCTTCACGGCCTTGACCGTTTCGAGCGCTTGTTCCAAATGATCGTACACCACGTTGCCCACAACGATCGTATCCGAAATAGCTGCAGCCTCCATCGCCTGCTCGGCATTGGTTATTCCGCCGCCGTAGAAAAAACGGGAATTATCCAGCGATCTTCGAACCGTGCGGACCGTTTCCATATCTCCGAACGCGCCGCTGTATTCCAGATACACGATCGGCAGATTCATCAGCTTGTCCGCAATCTGGGCATAAGCGGCAGCCGTGCTCGCTTCAATCGAAGTCTCTGCACCGGTCAATTTCGCCACCGCAGCGTTCTCGTTCAACACGATATACCCTTCGGTCACGACCAGCTCCCACGGGATCATGTACCCGTAGCGTTCGATTCCCTCGCGATGCCGGCCCATGATCCAGGTCGGATCCTGCGTATTCATAACCATCGGGACCATATATAGATCAAATCCGGGTACAACGGCTTCCAGATCGGATACTTCCTGCACGCACGGCAGCTCGTAACGCCGAACTCGGGACAGCAGATCCACGGTATTTTCATAGGTGACTCCGGTTGAGCCTCCAACCATAATGGCATCGGTTCCTGACAAGCATACCGCATCAAGGGTCTCGTCATCGATCTCCTTGTCGGGGTCCAGCTTAAACACATGCCTCCAGGATTGTATCATCTCTTTCAAGCGTCATTCCTCCACGTTCACGGGTTACTATCATACTAAAATAAGTCTATGCTAGCACGGTAAGCAAGTCAATTTATGTTCGCATAAAATACGAACATTTTTTTGGTAATTGCGGTTTATCGGTTCAGCCGATATACGAACCGCGTCGCTGGGAATAGATTTGGGCGGCTAACTAACGTCTACCGACGTACAATCCCAGACCGCATGACGCACAATCCCAGAGATATGGATGGTGGCTTTCTGTGATATCAAGTAGGCCAAGCTTCGAAGTTTATGCTTTCTGATAGCTTGAAAAAGCCCGCGATCTCTTAAGGAGATCACGGACTTCCATGCCCAGCATTATTATGGATGCAAACAAACTTTTCCACAGACGGACGCGATATGATGCGCGGCATGTAAGGTTATGTCTACTCCAATCGCTTTGTCATCATAAATCTCAGGCTGTTCCGCTCCAGTTCCGGCTCTGTCAGCAGATCCGAGTAGACGCCGTACACGCCCCATTTTTCATAATTGTTCACGGTGTTCGTGTCATTGATGGTGTGAACATAGGTCACGGCTCCCGCTTGCCTTAGCTTGGCTACGAAATTCGGGCTGACCTTGTACTCCGGCATGGTAACCGCGTCAATGTGGTTCTCCTGTACGAAAGCGGTGATCTCAGCAGGTGAGTCCTGCGTGGCATACAGCGTATATATAATCGATTGAAACGGATAGATGTCCTGAACCATATCAAGCATCGGCTCATTGTAAATTTGGACGACGACCCGATCCAGAAGCTTCGGATCCCGTTCTTTAGCAGCGTTTACGATCTCCGCGAACAGATACTGTATATCCCGGTCCTTCTGCTCCTTCGTATCCGTCACGATGTAGATATCGGGATGACGCTCCATCATATCCATAATCCCCTCAATATCCATCGGCTGGTATTGTTCCAAAATCGGCGTGTTAATGAATTCCTCATGGCTTAAGCGGGCCGCCTGCTTATCGTCCGGAAGCTTCTCCTTCTGACCCAGCTGCTGCGTCATGCTCTCCGTCCACTCATGCCTGGCTACGACTTTGCGATCCTCCGTCAGCATCAAATCAATCTCGAATACCCGGGTGCCTTTCTCATAGTTAACAACCATGGCTTCATAAGCATTCGTATAGGGCTGTTCGCCGATGCTTCCCATGGCATGGGCAATCAAGCGATAGGCCGCGAATCCTTGCGGCGCTTCCTCCTCCATTTCCAGATGGGTCAGAAGCAGTATCATAATGGCGGAAAATAATAGAAGGACAGCTGCGATCCGTTTCATGGTATCCCCACCTTTGCTTCGTTCATTGCTGTTGCTAGGTAAATACCCGGTTAATGGAGGGGCCAAACAAAAAAACCGCCACTCGGCTGCTGCCAAATGACGGAACGATTATTGTAAATACTACGGATCACTAGCTCTTGGCCTTCAAAAGGTGAATATACCATTTCAATCCTGCGTTGTGATTAAACACGCTGACTTTATCTACGACGTCAAACCCATCACAGCTTTCGATTTCGCCGATCTTATGCTCTACCATGAGATAATCGGGATCCTGGGTGTTCTTATGTGAATATAGGGAAGATATAATGACGCCATCCGGGGTCAGGTAACGTGCATATTCCAACAGCTTGCTAGCGGTATTGGGCACATACTGCAGCGATTCATTAAAAACGATGACGTCGTAGCTTTTATGAGGAACATAATGATTGATGTCCGCGCGCTGAAATAAGTTCCTAGACGTTTTGCCGGATGCGATTCTGATCGCTTCCTCGGACAAGTCTACACCGGTATAATTCGATTTTTCATCGTCCAAGAGCATGTCATACAACAGGCCGGCCCCGCATCCCATATCCAGAATGCCCTCTTCCCCAAGAAACTTTCGGATGTATCCGCACACGACCGAGTATCTGGCATATTCCGTGATGTCCGATAAATAATCCCACATGCGGGATCTGTATTCTTCGTCCCATTGCGCTTGGCTGCTTTCGATGAAATCCTGGACCTTGGCGTTTTCCATATCGATTCCTCCCATAATGCTTATTGGATGTGATCCTTCCGTTAGGCAAATGAAGCGGCAAGATAAAAACACGGTTATTTCGAAAACATTAGAAATCTCCATAACACTGAGATTGGACCATCATAACCAACCTCCGACTCTGCGTAATGAACAAACTCTAGCAAAGCATCGACGAGCCTGGTATTTCATTATAATAGTATAATAGTTATATTTTGTAAATAATTCCAGACTACCATTGTCCGCTGTGTTGTACATGCATGTTGAAGTGAGAGGAGTGGATCGAATGTCCGAAGTTTTTCTAGGCTATGTCACAAACTTACAGGAAGCGACAGCATTCGGTATCTCTACAAGAGGCGAGGGGGACTTGGTAAGCAGCTTTAGTCGAAATATGCTTCTAGGACAGGCAAATAAAAGACGCCATCCGGCTCATGCCAGATGACGTCATCACAAAATTACAATCAGTATGCGTTTTTGAATCCGTTGCGGATCGTGCGCAGAATGATTTTAATATCAAACAGAATGGACCAATTCTCGATGTAGAAAATATCGTGCTTGATCCGCTCTTCAATCGAAGTGTCCCCGCGCAGGCCGTTGCTCTGCGCCCACCCCGTGATGCCCGGGCGTACGTGGTGTTTCACCATGTACTTCGGAATCTCCTCTTTGAACTGTTCAACGTAATAAGGTCGTTCCGGTCTTGGGCCCACCACGCTCATATGTCCGAACAGGACATTAAAGAACTGCGGCAGCTCATCCAGACTCGTCTTCCGGAGAAAAGAACCGAACTTGGTGCGGCGCGGATCATTCTCCACCGTCCAGCCCGTATCCGGCGCCCCTTCCGGCAGCGGCTTCATCGAACGGAATTTATACATATAAAAGTTCCTGCGGTTCAGCCCGACCCGCTCCTGCTTGAAAATGACCGGTCCCCGGGAGGTCAATCGGACACCGAGGTAAATCCCGATCATCACCGGCAGGGTGAGGATGATGGCCACTAACGAGAATACAATATCAAACGCCCGCTTGAACAGTCGGTTTGCCGCCAGGTCCAGTGGAATATCGCGAACGTTGATCATCGGCATGCCCGCAAAGTTATCAAACACCGGCCGTGCCGGGAGATAATCGAAAAAGTCCGGAATAATTAGCGTTCGGACACCTGCTTTTTCACACGCAGCAATGATCTCCGGATATTTGTGGTGCGCATTTAGAGGAAGTGCCAGTACGACCTCATCGACAAGCTTTTCGTTTAGCACCTTATGTAGATCGCCAACCGAGCCCAAAATGGGTTTAAGCCGTCTCGCCTCGATCTCGTCCCACTGCTGGTAATCATCCAAGAAACCGATGACTTCATAACCAAGCTCCGGGTACTGCTTCAGGTTTTTGAAGAAACGCTTGCCCAGCGACCCTGCACCCACGATGAGCACGAATTGGCGGTTGTAGCCTTTTTCCCGAAAATGCTTGAGGGATTTCTTGAGGAAATAACGGTATAGGATAATGAATGCTACGTTGAAAATCATGTAGATAGCGAGATACCAACGGGAGATATCCACCTCTTTAACAAAAAACATAATACTGAGGAGAATGAACATCCCGATGAAATGCATCTGGAAGATCTTCATGAACTCGTCGGCAAAACGCTTTTTCCGCTTCGGCGAGTACAAGGTAATCATGATGCCGACAACCACGGCAACCGCGCCGTACACCAGACTCCACAATGCATAGGTTTCGAGAGGTAGCGGCTCTTCATAGGGAAACCAGCCGCTCTCGAATTTCACCCACCATGCGAGCAGAAACGCCAACTGGATAAAGGCAAAATCGGTCAACATATACAATTTGGTCAGAAAGCCCTGATTCTGGCGGATCATGATTTCACCTCCACTCCACCTGAAGATTGCGTTATCGTTGCTGGACGAATGGGCTTAAGCCGGTTCGTGAGCAGGGACAGGAGCAATTTTAAAGCAACGCCCGCATACACGGCTCCATTAACGAATATGTTGTATTTCTGCCGGTAATGCTTCCGATGAAAAAGAATCATCGCCCTATGGAACTCATAAATGATTTTGAACGGCCGGCGCCGGGCGCTGCCGCCTTTATAATGGATAATCGTCGTCCGAGGATAATAGTGAATGCCCCATCCCGCCTGCTTGATGCGATAGCACCAGTCGATATCCTCCCCGTACATAAAAAACGTCTCGTCCAGCCCGCCCACCTGCTCAATCGTCTCGCGGCGTACCAGCATGAACGCACCGACCAAACAATCCACCGGATACTCTACGTCCGGATTCAAATACCCCAGCTGATACTGGTTAAACTCCGGCTTGTTCGGGAACAGCTTGCTGAGCCCAAAAGCATAATAGAAGGACGCCGAAGGCGTTGGGAACCCTCTTTTGCAGGCCTTATCCAGCGAGCCGTCCGGGAGGACGATTTTGCAGCCGGAAGCGCCTATGATCGGATTGTAGTCCATAAAAGCGACCATCGTCTGGATCGTATCCTGCTGGATAATCGTGTCGGAATTTAGCAGCAGCATATAGCGGCCTTCCGCCACTTCCATCCCCTGATTGTTGGCTTTGGCAAAGCCGGTATTTTCCGTGTTCTCGATCAGCTTAACCTGCGGAAATAACTCTCGAATGGTCTGAACGGACTCGTCCTTCGAGTTGTTATCTATCAGAATCACTTCATATGTATATTCCGTCTCCGATGCAAACACGGATCGCAAACAGTCCACCGTCAGCTGACAGGTATTGTAGTTCACGATTAAAATGCTTAAATCCATTGCATAACGTCTCCTGACAAATATAGTAATCTATCGACATTATAGCATAGTTCATGGGGAAAGAAGGAATATCAAGGAATAAGTTTGCTCTGCCCTATTTCGTTCAACCTCATATAAACCCGATCAAAATAAAAAACTTAAACAACAAACTCTCCGCCTTGGATTGTCTGTACAATTTGCTCTTGCGTGCATAATGTAATCTGTCCATGAATCTTGTTCGAGTTGCAAGAAATAAATCCAGCTGCTCTTTCTGTTCGCCAGTCAATCGCGATCCATAGATTCGATCAAACTCGCTTGCTTGTTTATGCAGCAAGTCTTTGCCTGTATGTCTTTTAAAACTGGTCCATTTGCTCTTCAGCTTACCCACGATGGAGTTGCTGCCCCCTACCACATTATTATTGTGCTGACGGTATAACATGGATGGCTTGTTATCGTAGATTACGGTTCCAAATGCGGAAACGAGCACGTAGAACCACCAATCGTGCATAAGAACCTTTTGACTGTCTACCGATTTACTATTTATAAACAGGTTTCTTGCTGATCGATTCATCGTGATGGTCGCGCCAATGGCAATATTTTCGTACAACGCATTGAAGAAAGAGGGCTCCTGAGCAGGAGGCTTTGGCCATGCACCTTTTCGATTTAACTCGTCATCCGTAAGGTAGGTTGATGTAAATACCATCGCCGGCACTTCCGTATAGATAGAGGAGTCCAGGCGGGCAATAGCATGCTCTACCTTATGATCAAGCCACACGTCATCCTGGTCGCAAAAACTATAATAATCAGCCTCAGCGTCTGCAGCACGCAGAAGTTCAAAGAAACTGGACACAACGCCAACATTCGTTCCTTTTATGAGCTTGATCTTATCGGGGTGTGTAGTCACCCATTGGTCGAGAAGCTCCATCGTTGTATCAGTCGATCCATCGTCTCTTATCAGGATGGAGACAGCAGCATGCGTCTGATTGAGAATACTCTGGATTTGCTCGGATATATATTGTTCGCCGTTGTAGGCGGATAACAATACTTGCACTTTTTTCATACGGGAACCTCCGAAAAAACACTTGAAATCAATAATCTCGTAGACCCAAAACAGCTGAGAGGTCTATAGAGAAAGGAGCTAGCTAAAAAAGGCCAAATCATACAGATCAGGCCTTTCGAGTCGCTGTATTCATTTTAAGTATAGTTCAGGGTGCTGCTTCATATCCAGCATAAACTGCTTCAGCCCCTCACGCCAATGTGGCAAATCCTCAAATTGGTTTAGTCGGATAGCTAAATGATCCATGACCGAATTGGCCGGACGTGGAGCGGGTCTTGGAAACTCTTCAGTAGTACAAGGCTGCAATTCAGCGGTTATGGTAAGTCCCAATTGTTCACGAGCCTCTTCAAAAATGGCGCTAGTAAACTCATACCAAGTACAAGAACCATTGTTGGAGGCATGATATATACCGTATTTTTCAGTGGAAATTAAGTTTATCAAGAGCTGCGCCAGATCTACCGTGTAGGTGGGCGAACCCTTTTGGTCGTTAACCACCTTTAACAGCGGTTTTTCTTGTCCTAGACGAAGCATCGTTTTTACAAAGTTGTTGCCATGCAGGCCGAACAACCATGAAGTTCGCACAATAAACCAACGAGAGCAAAAATATTGAACCATCTGTTCCCCTGCAAGCTTGGACTTTCCATAAACGCTTTGCGGGTCGGTAGAATCATACTCGTTATATGGCCTTTCACTCGTACCACTAAAAACGTAGTCCGTGCTAATAAATACGATCTTGGCATCGATTTTTTCAGCAGCGAGAGCCATGTTTCTAGTACCTACTGCATTCACGAGATAAGCACCGTCTACATCCGTCTCCGCAGCATCAACCGCGGCATATGCCGCACAATGAATGATCCAGTCCGGTCGGCGGGTTGAACATACTTGGAAGCATTGATCTAAGTCCGTTATGTTTAGTTCTTCTCGACCGCAGCTAAAAACTTCATGACCAGCTAGGTTAAATATCCGCGCAATATCCTGCCCTAGCTGACCATGTGCTCCTGTGATTAATACCTTCATCCGTTCCCACCCAAACGGCTGCCATACTGCTGGGTCATATAATCACGATATGCGCCGGATTGAATTCTAGTCCACCACTCTTTGTTGCTCAAATACCACTGAATCGTTTCCTTAATGCCTGTCTCGAAGTTGTGCTTGGGCTTCCAGCCCAGCTCATTCATGATTTTTGTAGGATCAATGCCATAACGTCGATCATGACCTGGACGATCTGTCACGTAAGTGATCAGTGATTCCGGCTTACCAAGCTCCCTCAGGATTGTTTGCACAATATGCAGATTGGTACGTTCATTGTTGCCCCCAATATTATAGACCTCACCAATTTTCCCCTGGTGAATAACCAGATCGATCGCACTGCAATGATCCTCGACATACAGCCAATCACGGATATTGAGGCCATCGCCGTAGACCGGCAGGGATTCATCATGTAGGGCACGAGAAATAATCAGGGGGATCAGCTTCTCAGGGAATTGGTATGGACCGTAATTGTTCGAGCAGCGCGTAATGTTAACCGGGAGACCAAATGTCTCATGGTAAGCTCTTACGAGCAGGTCCCCGCCTGCTTTGCTGGCAGAATACGGGCTATTCGGTGCAAGTGGCGTCGTTTCAGAAAACAAACCGGTTTCGCCCAAGGACCCATATACTTCATCCGTGGATACTTGGACAAACTTAGTCACCCCATATTTTTTGGCCGCATCCAGAAGAACCTGTGTCCCCATGACATTGGTGTTCACAAAGATCTCTGGTTCCAGAATACTGCGATCCACGTGTGATTCTGCCGCGAAATTAACAACCACATCGATACCCTGTTGGAAAATCGCGTCCACCGCTGGTTTGTCAGCTATATCTGCTTGCACGAAAGAATAGTTAGGGTGGTCTTGAACGGATTTTAAGTTTTCAAGGTTGCCTGCATACGTAAGTGCATCCATGTTGATGATCTGGTAATTCGGATGCTGCTGAATCATATATAAAATAAAGTTACTGCCGATAAAACCGGCGCCACCGGTAATAAGAAGTTTCATCCTCACTGCCCCCTAGTCAAAATTCATCTCTGCGTCTTTCAGCAGCGGGTGCCGCTGGTCTTTATCCGACAATGTCGGATTCGACGTTGGCCAATCGATCCCCAAAGCCGGATCATTCCATAATATGCCGCGGTCATTCTCGGGGGAATAATATTCGTCCACTTTATAGAGGACTTGGGTATTGGGTACAAGCGTACAAAAACCATGTGCGAAGCCCTTAGGAACAAGCAGCTGACGATGGTTATGCTCGCTCAAAATGACACCGACCCACTGACCAAAGGTAGGGGAGCTTTTTCTGATATCTACGATGACATCGTAGATAGCACCTGTTAGGACACGTATGAGTTTGGTTTGAGCCTTAGGGTTGAGCTGATAATGAAGTCCCCGCAGCACCCCAGCTTCAGCGGATAAAGATTGGTTGTCTTGGATGAAGTTATAGGCAATGCCATGCTGCTTAAAAAGTGAATCGTTGTAACTCTCCATAAAAAAACCCCGGTGATCGCCATGGACCACCGGTTCAAGTACAAAAGCGTCTGTGAGTTTTAAAGGAGTTACGTTCATCGTTCTATTCCTCCCTAACTACAGTTTAAGTTTTCCGAAATCATCACCGAATCGAACATCTCTAGCCAACTCATTGGCCCGAGCGAGCGACGCATGCGTTCCCGCATCCGTCCACCAGCCTTGAAGCGTATCAAAGGTAAGCTCTCCTCGTTCAATATATGCATTGTTGACGTCTGTGATTTCCAATTCGCCACGAGCTGATGGTTTCAATGTCTTAATAATATCAAAAACCGTATCATCATACATATATATTCCCGTGACAGCATAATTGGACTTAGGCTGTTCCGGTTTTTCTTCAATGGAAATGATTTGGCTGCCTTGGATTTCTGGAACACCAAAACGGTTAGGATCAGGAACTTCCTTGATTAGGATCTTGGCACCGGACATTTGGCTTTGAAAGTTAGCCACATACGTGGAGATATCATCCTCAAACACGTTATCGCCGAGGATGACCGCCACTGATTCGCCATTTGCAAATTGCTCTGCAAGGTTCAACGCTTGAGCAATGCCTCCTGCTTCATCCTGCACTTTATATGTGAAGGAAACCCCCATTTCGCTACCGCTACCTAATAGGTTTACTACATCCCCCATGTGGTCCTTCCCCGTCACAATGAGTACGTCTGTAAGGCCTGCTTGGCGGAGTTTATATACCGGGTGGAAGATCATTGGATAAGCCCCGACTGGCAGAAGGTGTTTATTGGTGACTTTGGTTAAGGGATAGAGGCGTGAGCCTGTTCCGCCGGCTAGGATGATGGATTTCATAGTTATCCTGCCTTTCTAAATGGTCAAGAATTAAATACTTCGCTCTTCTTAAGGCGAAGTAACAAGCAGATAAAGAGTATAAAACATACAAGATTTATCCCAAAAACAACTGGTGTTTCGAAGATTGCTGAAGATAATGTGCCAGTCAACCGTTTGGCTAGACTTAAATCCACAAAAATGGTATCCGATGAAAGATTGATATCGGCGTTAGTCGAATACCAGTATTCATTGTATTCATCAACAATATCAAAATTAATCTTAACGAAATCTACATCTAACGAATCAACCTCTGCTTTTAGATCAATATCTATGTTTAATTTAGCAATGCCTTCCTTGTCTATTGTAAAAGGCAATCTTTTCCCTTCCCACAATAATTCATTATCTTCTTTGTCATAAACGTGATAAGATACGAAATTTTTGTTATTGTATAACTTCTGATTTATATATTGTACTGTTAAATCTACAGTTAGTTCCTTTCTGTATTCATTTTTTGAAGAAGTAACTTTCATTGTCACATCTTCGTTTGAATCTGCTAAAATAATTTTAGGAAATATACAAAACGTTAGAGATACAAATAGAGCCAAAGCGAAATTCCTAACATTAATTTTCATTGTGTGTCACCCTACTAATTGATTGAACACCTTATGATACTCGGTGGCAACTGTTTTCCAATCTCTATTGCTAAACTGATGATATAGCTCTTCTTGCTCTTTATACAAATCGCTTGCGTTATCTACAGCCCATATAATTCTCTCTGCAATAGATTGTGGATTATATGGATCAAATAGCATCTTCTTTTTTAGATCAATACTGTTGATTTCAGCCAACACTACAGGAATTCTACTCATAACTGAAGGGGTTCCAACCGAATAGGCTTCAGAAAACGTGAACGGAAATCCCCCTTCAAAAAGGGTTGGATTGACTGCACATTTAGCCAAACAGTTTAAAGCTGCTAACAATTCTGAACTAATATTATTAAAAATAAAAATATCATGTTCTAAATGATATTTACGTATATATTCTGTAATTGCTGGTTCTCTTCGAAAATCCCCAGTAACTATCAATTTCACATTTCTCCTATTTTCATAATTTATTATTCTAATGGCTTTGATTAAATTAAAAATATTCTTATGAGGCCTATATTGGGATGAGTAGATTACATAGTCAATTTGCTCATAATCTATATTATATAAGGGATGTGAGTCAGTGAAATTAGAAAACACAAAGTTATCTATAACATGTTTTGCATTTTGTTTTAGTGAATAATACTTTCGAATAGATTTGGGTAATTTTATATGTTCTAACATATCTATATTAGCGTGTTTAATTACAGTTATCTTCTCCGACTCAATCCCGCATTTCTCAATAAGATGATGTTGTTTAACAAATTCACTATAGCAAATAAAAAAATCAGCTGAATCAATCGTTTCCCGGATTTTCGAATGGGTTATTTCAAATCCTGAAAATTGAGTAGGGAAATCATAAAACACTATGTCAGGGGCTGCAACAATTTTTTTGCAATTTAAACCCCTTATTTGTGGCCATATCATTGTAGGTATGAAACACTTTTCTATATCTTTGCGTTTATTAACCAAATGGACGATTCTTATTAATTCAGTATCTATCACTGAGGAGTAAATGCTGCTCTTCCCGGCTGCTATATATGTTTTCATCTTATAAATCATTGACATAAAAGGGGTTGCTTTTTGAATCATTTTAATTGAAAATTTCATACCGTGATATAATACGAATAATGTAAATAACAGCAATATTGCTGGAAAGAAAACAATCCCCATTAAAAGAAGAAGTGCCACGTCCAATAAAATTTTATACCATGATGTTGAATTAAAAAAACTAGCAATACACTTCTTAAGAAAATACTTTAAAGCTTCTTTTAATTTCAAAAATTTTCTTTGGTTGAAACTCTCCTTTTTCCGCCGATTAGAAAGGAAATCCTTGAATTTAATTCCTAATGGTATCTTAGTAGTAGACACTATTTCAAAATTGTCCAATGGAATTTTATTATCTTCTAATAGTGCATGTATAGGATTAACTAGCCACTTTGGGCAGAAAATAACTATTTCATCATGAATTCCTTCTTCTCTCTCTTTTAACACAAATGCAAGCAGTCGGCCTATCCCTTCTGTAGATAGGTTTACTCCTGGTTGAAATCCTAAAAAGAATCCTGTTTTTCTTTCATTCATATAAGTTTCTCCCATATCTTACGGATCATTTTTGAATCTTCATAACATGAGTTTTTTTTCTCTATTATTGAAGCAAACCTAATTTTTCTATTGAATATTTCAATAACTGGGTTACTATTAGATACTGTACTTATATAATTGAACTTGCTGTTCAACAAATTTTCGATATCTCTATAGCACGGATAATCATTAACTATAATTGGCTTTCTATAGTTAGAAGCTTTAACTAATTTGTAATTAATATTTTTGATATTATGTGGAATATAAATATTATTCGCTTGTGAATATAATGCATCATATTCATTATTTCGTAAATCTACATATAAAGTTATGTTCTTTTTTAGGAGGTCTGATTTATTAATATAATCATATAAACTATTAAGGAAATTTAAATGAGTATTATTATAGCTATTAAGGATAATTTTAAATTTTTCTTTAGTATCATAAAGTCTATAGAAATCACTAATATCATTCAGAAGTCTAGTAATTATCGCTTCCTTATCAATATCTACTTCTACTAAGGTATATATTCCTTTTGACGTAGACTCGCTAACTAAAGCTTTTGAATAAACAAATGGGATAGTATAAATAATATCTTTATTTATTCCAAGATGCTTAATCAAATCTGTTTTTGTTTGATCAGAGCAAGTAATTATAAATGACGCATTTTTCAAATTGGATATATATATCGGATTTATTGATTCCTCGTATCGATCACCAAGGTTATCGATATATATCCCGTATGGCTTCATAGAAGCTATCCGCTGGTCTAGATCTGGGTTCAGAAAGCACCAATAATCTGTATCTATGAAATTCTGAGCATAATCGATTGGTGCCAGATATTTCTCATTCCAAAGTTTCTTGGTTCTAAAGATTAATGACAAGGCATCCTTTGTCTCTTTGTTTGAGAGTGTTTTCAATTCATATTCTCTTATAGAGATATTCTTTTTTAAAAGGCTCTTAAAGTCTGAATTCAAATCAAAATTATTACGATATACATTAAGAACGATGTTATTGTTTGGTTGATACTCTTCCATTCCTTTGGCTAATAATGCCACTAACTCAAGATAATCATCCAAATGCACTCTTTCCAAATTAATAGGCAGAAACAGAGCCAGTTTCTTTTCTTTTTTTTCTGTATTGGCCTCGATGTCTGTAACAAGAGGTAGAAAGTTTTCCTCCCACTGCCTTCTATTAAAGTTATATGAGAATTTCGTAAGGATTTCTTGTTGGTCTTGTCTAATTTTGTTTATTAAGTCTGTGTCCCCATTCAGGATTGATTTAATTTTCATTCGGGCTTCTTGTATATCCTTACATCTCCCAGACTGACGGTAACCACCTAAATAACTTAGAAGCCCACCATCCATATAGATAACTGGCATACCAGCTATCATTGCTTCTAACGGATGATAGTGTAAATGCCTTGGATTTGTTGAATGATAGTACATTACTTTACAATTTCTATATAGGTTATTGAGTTCCTCTCTCTCAAGGTACCCCGTCACCCTTTCATCTTCAACTGGAACAGGTTGATTACCAGCTATCACATAATCAAAACCTTTAAAGTTCTTTTTAAATTCTTGGTAAACTTCCTCAGCTTGAGGGTCATACTTAATTCTAGTACAAAAAAATAATATCTGATTACAAGAACCTGTCCATTCTTCCTGTATGTCATAGAAACCCTGAGGAAGACCTAGAGGCATATATACTGCCTTATCCGAGTATAGTTTCTCTTCAACCTCCGCTAGATTTGGATAACATTGGGAAAATAAAAATCTACTTTTTATCTGCTTTAATTTAAACTTATCTTCAGTCGTAAAGAAATGATCTATCAATTCACTATAACTTTTGAATCTTTCTATACCTACACCAAATGCTCTAAAGAAGATCATTCCGTTAAAATCCTGAATTAATTTTTTTAGAATTAAAAACGAACTATCCGTATAAGTTATTGCTGTAGCGAAATGTTTGTTTAATATCTTGCTTATATGAAGCGGCATGTCAGTTATCGAATGAAAATCATACTGATTTAAAATTAATAAATCATCCTTCGGGATTGTTAGAGTTTGATCATATTCATATGTTACAGATCCACTGGCCTGTAAGATTGCTTTAGGGACTATTTTCGGGGTGAATATCTCAAACCCTAAATCCCGAATCAATGGCAGTTCAAATTTGCTTAAAGTATCGTGATTCAAAAGCCAAAGGATTCTTCTTTTTCTCAATATTAGATCCCTCACATTCTATTTATACGCCATTACGATAATATTGTATAACTTCATCTGGTGAACCATCTTTAACTATTCTCCCTTGTTTCAAAAGTATGACCCGATTGCAAACTTCGCTTATAGTCGATAAGTCATGGGAGACTAACACCAGAATCTTTGCCCTACTCATAAGTCCCGACATTCTTTCCTTGGCCTTTAAATAAAATGTGGCATCCCCAGCAGCTATTACCTCGTCAAGTAATAATATCTCGCCGGGTATTGAGGTCGAAATAGCAAAGGCCAAACGTACAAGCATACCTGAAGAATATGATCTTATGGGGTAATCGATAAACTCACCCAACTCAGCAAATTCTATTATCTCTTGCTCCATTTCTTTAATCTTCCTGGGGGTTTCACCGAGTAACAAACCTCTATACATTATATTTTCTCTTCCTGTTGATTCCAGATCAAAGCCTAGGCTCAAATCAAATAAAGACCTTATCTCTCCCCTGACTTCTCGTAAGCCCGACTTAATTGGATATATTCCAGCTATGGTCTTTAATAACGTGCTCTTTCCAGCCCCGTTATGCCCAATTATACCTATTTTTTCGCCTTGTGATATTTTCAGAGTAAACTCTTTCAGAGCATGTACATCATCAAGTTTTTCTTTTTTCTTTTCAAGTTTCAGCCAGGAGAATACCTCTTGCTTTAGAGTAGTTGCATTATATATATGCGAAGGATAGAAGAGATCAACGTTCTCCATTTTAATATAACAATTCTCCATATCTCAAACTTCCTTATCTTTACAGATAGAATATGACTTTATCTTTATTTTTTTTGTATAATCTCATCGCAAACAGACTCAAAATCATAAAGGAAACTATAGTAAATACATAATCACTCATTGACGGCATTTTTCCATATAAGAGTGGATTACGAATCAGATTCAAAATATGAGTTATAGGGTTGAAATAAAATGCACTCTCCAATGCTGGGCTTGAGCTAAACATTTCTTTTTTAAAGAATACTGGGGATACATACCAAACTGCTTGAATAACTAATGCAGTAACCTGAGGATAATCCCGGTACTTTGCATTTAAAAAGCCTGCTATAGTTGTTACTGCCCAAGAGAGAAAAAAATAAAGCAGGATGGTTAAAGGTAAAGTTACTAATCCTAAAATGAGGTTTTCTGGACTAGTAACTGCTACCCACAATCCCAAAGAGGCCATAGCTATAGTAAATGAAATAGTTGAAACTAATGCTGACTTTAAGGTATAGATAATGACAGGATGATTAAATTGACGTATATATTGCTCCCCAGACATTATCGAGTATCCTCCACCAATAAATGAAGAACTCACAAGATCCCATACGATCAAACCTGACAACACATAAGGAGCATAATCGGCAAACTCCATTTTGAAAACAACTCCGAATACCGTAGACATTAGAAGCGTCAACAACAATGGATTCATAAAGGTCCACAATATTCCCAATTTCGAACGTCTGAACTTATTCTTCAACTCGGCTCTTACTAGATGGGACCAAAAATATCTAGTACGATAAATTTTAACTATATACTGACGCAATTCGTAACCTCCATACTAACCAATACGATATCTAAATATTATTAGAGCAATGAAAAATTACTCTGTTACAAATGTACTCAATATCTTCATCTGTCAATGTAGCATTGGTAGGAATATTAAACCCTCTGGCTGAAACTCGATCAGCTACAGGGTATACTCTATCTTCATAATAAGGAGGTAAATGATGCATAGGGTAGAACAACGGTCGCGTTTCAATTCCGTCATCCTCCAATAACTGCATAATTTCATCGCGTTCTTTCTTAACATGATCACTTAAAAGAATGGATACCATCCAAAACGAGTGCGTAGCCCAAGCCATTTCAGGTTGAAGTTCAAGTAGATTAGAGTATGGAGAAAGCTTCTCAATGTAGGCATTTGCGACTCTTCTTCTTTGATCCAAATGCCATCTAATATTCTCTAGCTGGCCAAGGCCTACAGCAGCTTGCAGATTAGTCATACGGTAATTGTATCCCACTACGTTAAACCAATATCGCTTATTAGGGTCCATCCCTTGACCCCTTAGCAGTCTCATTTTAGTTGCAAGTTCGCTATCATTTGTTGTAATCATTCCACCTTCACCAGTAGAGATAATTTTGTTTCCAAAAAAACTGAATGTCCCCACGTGCCCAATTGATCCTACGACTTTTCCTCTATATTCTGCACCATGTGCTTCAGCAGCATCTTCGATTACGAATAAATTATGTTTCTTGGCTATTTCCATAACTGGATCCATGTCTACAGGGTGTCCATAAAGGTGCACAACGATAATCCCTTTGGTTCTAGGAGTGATTTTCTCTTCAATTTTATTTGGGTCTATATTCCATGTGTTCTCTTCCGAATCTACTAATACTGGTTTTGCTCCACAATACTTAATCGCATTAGCAGTAGCTATATACGTGAAACTCGGAATGATGACTTCGTCACCTGGTTCAACTCCATATGCCAGAAGGGGCAAATGAAGTGCTACAGTACCGTTTGCACACGAAATGGCATGTTTAACCCCACAAAAATCTGCGAATGTACTCTCGAATTCATTTACATATTTCCCGTTTGCAGAGATCCATCCTGTATCAATACAATCAAGTACATATTTACGTTCGTTACCATTTAATACAGGCCCTGCAAGCGGTATTCTTTTTACGGCTTTCATTTTGATTCATCCTTCTGCTTTAAGATTTTTTTTGCAGGCACGCCAACTACAGTAACAGCAGATGGTATGTCTGATACAACGACGGCACCTGATCCAATAATCGACCATTCGCCAATTGTTTTTTCTGGTACGACACTCGCTTTCATACCGATAAACGCTCCCTCTCCAACCCTTACTCCTCCTGCTAACGACGCGCCTGGAGCAATATGAGCGTGTGCCCCTACTACACAATCGTGGTCAATTCCCGTCAAGGTATTGATGATCACATTGTCATGAATCGTGCTGCATGGATTAATTACAGCACCCGCTACAACCACAATACCTTTACCAATATGAGCGTTGGGCGACACATATGATGATTTACTAATAGCATTTATCGGTTCCAATCCTAACTGTATTAATCTCTTATAGATACTTTTCCGAATTTTGTTATTTCCTACAGCCACAATAAAACAGTTTACACCGTGAAGTTTGGAGATTATAGAATCGTCACCAAGATAAGGAACACCTAAAATATTGTCTATGTCAGATGTCTGAGAGGTAAAGCCTACAATCTCATAACATTCATCATACCCTTGCAAAATATCGATAACGATTTTTGCATGACCTCCACCACCGACAACCAAAACTTTTTTAGACACCTTATCCCACCTCACTAACTTCTTATGCGCTCACGCCAATACTCCAGTAGATCTTTCATTGTATCTTTTAAATTAAATTGTGGAGTCCAATTGGTATCATAAATCAATTTGGAATTGTTGCCGACTCTTATTGATGCATCGTTTTCTCTTACTTTTAATAAATCTACTTGTACATTCCACTCCTCTAAGTCACTAGCAAAAAAAAGATACTCTAGGATCTCAGATATAGGAATGGCATTATTAGAGCAAATGTTATACGCTTCTCCTATCGTACCCTTCTTCATTAATGCATGGTAAGCTTTTACAACATCTCTCACATCAAGGAAGTCTCTTTTTACTTCTATGTTCCCAACTCCGATTGCTTGCTCGCCTTGTTTCTCAAGCTGTGCAATTTGCATAGCAAAACTGGAACAAACAAAGTCAGAAGATTGACCGGGCCCAGTATGGTTGAATGGACGAGTTCTGATGATATTCATTTCATAAGTCCTAAAGTATTGCTCGCTTATCATATCTGCACATGTTTTAGCGCCCGCATACGGATTGCTGGGATGAAGAAGATCTGTTTCAATAAAAGGACGTTTCAGACCTTCACCATAAACTTCAGCAGATCCTACGTAGAGAATTTTGGAATCCAAACCCAATTTTCTTATACCTTCATATAAAGACAACGTCCCATTAACAATCGTATGATAAGCCTCCAATGGTTTCTCATAAGAATGCGGTATGAACGCAGCGCCTGAGAGATGATATATCTCATCAGGCTTTATTCGTTCAAGTGTTGCTTTAACTAGATCAGCGTTATTAATATCACAAGAGGTAAATATAATATCTTTATTCTGAGGCTGAGATCGCGACAAACCAAAAACCTCGTAATTGTTTTGCAACAGTAATTCACTTAAGTGAGTCCCTACAAAACCGCTCACTCCAGTTATTAGGGCTTTCACTCAACCATCACTTCCCTAGTACGTTAGATTGGCTGTAGTTAGTAGTTCTTGCTATTCTTTCAAGATCCTTATCGACCATTAGCTGAACCAATTCTTTAAACGTCGTTTTTTGAGGATTCCAGCCTAATTTGTTAATTGCCTTGGAAGGATCGCCCAACAGTAAATCAACCTCTGCAGCCCTAAAGAATTTAGGGTCAGTTACCACAAAATCTTGATAATCTAGTCCAGCATATCCAAAAGCAATTTCACAAAACTCCCGAACTGAATGAGTTTCTCCAGTTGCAATGACATAATCATCTGCAGTATCTTGCTGTAACATCAACCACATGCATTCGACGTAATCTTTTGCGTATCCCCAATCCCTAAGGGCATCTAGGTTTCCAAGTCTCAATTCTTGCTGCAGCCCAAGTTTTATACGAGCAACAGCATTCGTTATTTTTCGCGTAACGAATTCAATTCCGCGTCGAGGAGACTCATGATTAAACAAAATTCCCGAGCAAGCAAACATATCATAGCTTTCACGGTAATTCACAGTCATCCAGTGACCATACACCTTGGCCACACCATATGGACTTCTAGGATAGAATGGTGTGGTTTCTTTTTGCGGAGTTTCAACAACTTTTCCAAACATCTCACTGCTGGACGCTTGATAGAACCGTGCTTCAGGCTTAACTATGCGAACTGCTTCCAACATATTTGTAACACTCAATGCTGTCGCTTGTCCTGTTAGAATCGGTTGGTCCCATGATGTTGCAACAAAAGATTGCGCACCTAAGTTATAAACCTCATCAGGATTAGAGATTTGAACAGCTCGTATAAGTGAGCTTAAATCTAGCAAATCCCCTTCAATAAACTCGATTTCATTTTGAATATGCTCAATATTCTCTAAGATTGGAACACTAGTTCTTCTACGCAAGCCATACACTTTGTACCCTTTTTCCAACAGCAAGTCCGCCAAATATGATCCATCTTGCCCAGTAATACCGGTAATTAGTGCATTTTTAGTCATTTGATACATACCCCTCGCTATTTTGATTTAAAACTATAAATACTGCTCTAACTTCTGGACTTTAAGTTCCTTTATTAGAGATTTTATCTCTTGAGCCTTTTCCTTTTTACAGATGAGAGTTACATCCTCCGTCTCAACTATAATAAGATCTTCAATTCCTAGTGTGGCAATTAATTTGCCGTTACTCTCGATAATGCAACCCTTTGTATCAATATTGAGCGTATTACCTCTGATGACATTCCCTCCATCATCAAGACTGCTGATACGTTCGAGTGCAGTCCAGCTGCCAACATCATCCCAACCGAAGACGCATGGAATTACATAGATATCTGTTGCTTTTTCCATGATGCCATAATCTATCGATTGATCCGGCATCTTGTGAAACTCTGCCTTTATAACTTCATTTCTATCCTCTGTTTGAAAAGCTAGCTTCATTGTTTCTAAAATGTCATGCATCTCAGGCAAGAGATCCTTGATATAATTACGTATGACATCTACCTTCCAAACAAAAATCCCACTATTCCAATAATAGTTTCCAGCTGATAAATAGGATGTGGCATTATCAATACTAGGCTTCTCTACAAACTTCCTCACTTTATGAACACTCAATCCGTTAACTGAAACCGCTTCGTCCATACTTTCGATATATCCGTAGCCCGTTTCAGGATAGGTAGGTTTTATCCCAAGGGTTACTAGGTTCTTTTCACCTTCCTCTGCCACTGAGACAGCTGTATTGAGTATATTAATAAATTCATACTCATCCTTGATAATATGATCCGACGGAAGAACTATCATTGAACTATTGGGATATCTTTCTTCAATAATAATAGAGGCTAATCCAACACAAGAAGCAGTATTGCGCCCTACCGGTTCAATGATGATGTTCTCATCAGGTATTGTAGGAATTTGAGCCTTTATTAACTCTGCATATAATTCATTGGTAATGACAAAGACTTGTTCAATTGGGAGAAACTTCCTCAGGCGATCTATACACTGCTGTATCATGGACTTATTACCCGATATATTCAAAAATTGTTTCGGTAAATTTGTCCGACTTTTTGGCCAAAAGCGTTCGCCCTTACCGCCGGCCATAATTACACAAGTAGTTGTCATTTGTTAACCCCCAAATCTCCACTTACGAATATAATTAATACGTCTGCTCATCATTTCACCAATATATTTCGGTGAATAGTACTGTTTTATATACTTTTCGCCTCGGGAAGCCACACTATGATAGTAGTCTGGGTCAATAACCAGCTTCTTCATATACGCGCTTGCTTGTTCAATGTCAGGGTCAGCCCACTGTTGATAAGCCTTATACGGACCATAGTTTTCCCCTACAGAAATCAATCTATAGTCAACAGGACATGAATTGTTAGAGTTCATAAAGTCTGTGGTAGAAGACCAGTTAGTACCGATAACCGGCTTCCCAAGATACATTGCTTCCGCCAGTCCCAATCCAAAGCCTTCACTTCTATGTAAAGATATGAAACAATCTGATGCCAAAAGAAGTGCATTAACGTCGTTTCTACTCAAAGTTTCCTCAATGATATAAATATTTTTATAATCACGGATCAGTTTGTTTAACTTATCCATTTCACCCGTACTGGCTTTATAACTATTAACTTTAATAACAAGACCAACTGACATATTATCAGGTTCAAAAGCTAGTTGAAAAGATCGTACAGAAGCCTCAGGATTTTTACGTTCCTGAAAGCTTCGGACATCATACATGGTGAGAAACAAAAAAACATCTTCTGGCAAATTATAATAAGACCGTGTTCTTGGAGAAGTGATTTTTACTTCAATAGAATGAGGAACTTTGACCACTGGAACAGGACTTTTAAGTGATATTGATTCAGCAACAAATGTTGATGGTGCCCATATTTCATCTACAAATTGAAAACTCTCTATCCACTCATCTGGAAAATCCGGTAACTCCCAGTGCCAAACCCCTATATTATATCTATTTTTGAAAAATGAATCACCATACACCACATTTAATTCAGGCATCTGCTCAGCATTAATATGAAAAATGTTTATGCTATAGATAGGGCTCGTTATCTCCTTATGCACCCAAGTCGTATCGCCCATTCTAGCACTGTTTGTACCAGTAAAATTAATGATCCCAAAAGGTATATCAGCCGCATCCATGCTTTTAGCAGCTATACGACAAGATTCGCCAATCCCCATCTCTGCCCGAGAAAACCCTATGAGATTTATCCCGTCTATATATTGGAGTGTCTCGATTGTCCGTTCCCTGCTAGAACTTGAGGATAAAGAAAGAAACTTTCTTTTTAATTCTTTTCTTTTATGGGCAGGGATGAGAAGCATTAATAACGGTTTTAGCAATCGAATTACTTTATAGATCATTTGGACTATAATTTTTTTTATTTTTAACACCACCATTGTTTCTTGAAAAATCATACTTTTCCATATCTCTAGCCCCATTCTTCCTCATATGCTAGAATATTGTCGTATCTACAAGAAAAGGAGCTAAATACGTTGTCGAATCCAGTATACGGTAAAAAAGCCGCCGCGTCGAGAAAAGGTGAGACGAGATCGGCTTTGTTTTGGGTGTTAATATCAGGAATTATACTGTTCCTCGCTTGGACGCCGTTTCAGACCGCTCTATTTAATGGGCAAATGTTAGAATTTGAGAAGCCAATTTTTTGGGCTGCTATCTTAGCATGTCTATTAATATTTCTCTGGGTTGCTCATTCCTATAAAAGCATCCAGTTAAAAGATCAAAGAGATTGGCTGGCTGTGGGTGTGCTTTTTCTTCCATTAACTTACATACTCTCGCTCATTAGCGCTGCCTCCCATGTTCTAGCCATTAATATGGTTATCATTAATTGTATTTATGCCATTATGTTTATCATTGGTCTGTACGTGCTCCGTGACAAGTTAGGGAATCGAATCATTCAAAATACAATTATGACTGTAGCATATCTAATTGTTGGATTCGGGTTGCTCCATTGGTTTGGACAGGGCAAGACTGCGGGTGCTATTGCAAAATGGTTTTCAAATACCGTTTTAAACGGTACGTACACCCATGCTGTCATGACTGATACTAACGGTCTTCGTCTGACTTCCGTATTCCAATACGCAAATACTTATGCAGCTTTTCTAATGGCATTCCTCTTCGCGGCAGTCTTTTTCGTTACTACATCTCGAAAATGGTACGGTCAAGCCTTTCATAGCTTCATGCTGGTACCCATAATTATTTCGCTGCTGCTGACGTTGTCTCGTGGCGGTCTCGTAATGTTACCTGTTGTGTTTGTTTTGTTACTCCTATTCCTGAAGCCAGCTAAACAATTATTATGGATCCTGTACTGCGGTATAGCAGGCGTGGTTTCGCTGGCTATATCTAAACCGGTTACTGAGCTAGGATTGAGTTTAAATGAAGCCTTCAGCGGCAGTGGTGCCCTTAAGGGCTGGGGCATTTTGCTTGGTGCGTCCGCTATTATAGGACTTCTCGGGTGGGTTATACAGAGTTTCATCGTTCCTAAACTTGAACAAGCTTTAAGCAGTTGGTCCTCGAGAAAGACATCTAACCTCTGGATTCCGCTTGGTTCCGTTATAATTGGAGGCCTGCTGATTCTCCTATTCATTGGTACTGGTTTGAAAAATATACTGCCGCAAAGCATTAGCGTCCGACTCGAGAATATTAACTTTAATCAGCACAGCGTTCTGGAACGTTTCACGTTCTATAAAGATGCCATGAAGGTGCTAGCTGACTATCCGATCATCGGAGCTGGTGGTGGTGCGTGGGCTTCACTTTATGAGCAGTACCAGAACAACCCGTATACAAGCCGTCAAGCGCATAACTTCTTTTTACAGTACTTGATTGAGGTCGGAATTGTCGGATTCGTGATCTTCATGTCGTTTATTCTGTATACTTTCTATAAGTATATTAGAGGTTATATTAAAGGCAGTGAAGAAGAGCGCAATAGTCACTTCCTTTATCTCATCATCGTCCTTTCCATTTTGATTCATAGTATTTTGGACTTTAACTTGAGTTACGTGTTTATGGGAATTCTTGTATTCCTGGGACTTGGCGGAATGGCTGCGGTAATGGATAATAAACCAATGAAAAAATGGAGCCTTAAAGATTCAACTGCAAGAGGTGCATATAGTATAATCGTCGGACTCTGCGCTATTCTCGTCATGATTACATCCATCCGATATGTACAAGCTGCAGACTCGGGAATGGAAGCACGTAGAGTCGTTCAGATTAGCACTTCCTTTGAGGAAATTAAAGCTCCCCTTGATAAAGACCTGAGCATACGCCCGAGCCATCCCGACTCGGTACTGCTAACCGCAGCACTGTATCAGAGCGTGTATAAGCAAAATCAAGATGAGAATTTTTATAACGCATCGGTTGCATTGCTTAACAAAGCATTAAAAGATGAGCCTTATAACAAATCCATGCTCAAGAGCCTAATCGAAAGTTATGAAATGAAACAGGAACCCGAACGGGCTTATGAAGTACTTATCAACAACGCTCATAAATTTAAATGGGACATCAATTGGTACGAACAGATCATCAATAAAGGATACGATCTGGGAACTAAAGCTCTCGGTACAGGTGATACGGAAGCGAAGGACAAATACTTCACGCAAGCAACTAAGGCTTTCACTGAGGTTCAAGCCGGCATTCAACACCTAGACACATTGCCTGAAGGCCAATTCCAAGGTAATCCTTTCGAAAACACACCCGACATGATTCTCCATGCGGGCAAAATGTACTTCATGATGAATCAACCGGAACAAGCGTCTGAAGCTCTTAAGATTGGCATACAAGAAGATCTCACCCAGACAACCCAACAGGAGATTGTACGTTGGTATCTGGCAGCATTACAAAAACAAAACTTGAGTGATGATGCCCTTATGGCGAAGCTAACCCAAGTTGATCCGAATGCGAAGCAAAATGTTCAACAGCTTGCTGATCTACAATTCTAATTAAAAAGGGACAGTTCGTGGTAGAAAACCTCTACCCAACTGTCCCTTTTTTCATATGTTATGTCTTATTAGATTACTGGACCTTCGCCAAAACCCCACTCAAATAAGCAATTAAATCATCTCTCAACTCTTCCCGCTGCAATGCATAATGAATGCTGGTTTCGATAAAACCCAACTTCTCGCCGACATCATGGCGCATCCCGTCAAAGTGATATGCATAGATCGGACTCCGATGAGCTAAGGTGGAGAGCGCATCAGTCAGCTGAATTTCTCCGTTCTTCCCAACCTCTTGATTCTCCAGTAAGTCGAAGATATCCGGCGGTAAAATATAGCGGCCCATAATAGCCAGGTTGGAAGGCGCCTCGGCACGGGATGGCTTCTCCACCAGTCTCGATGTTTCATAGATTCGGTCTGATTTCTGAAATCCGTCTACGATCCCGTAACGATCGACTTCGTTCCAATCGACGGGCTGAACGCCCACAATGGTAGATTGGTAGGTGTCGTAGACCTTCATCATCTGTTTTAGGCAGGGTACTTCTGACTCCACGATGTCGTCGCCGAGCAGCACAGCAAACGGCTCGTCCCCGATGAATTTGCGTGCGCACCAAATAGCATGGCCCAGCCCCTTGGGCTCTTTTTGCCGAATATAGTGGATATCCGCCATGTTTGAGGGTTTACGCACTTCTTCGAGAAGTCCCCACTTACCCTTCTCCGCTAAATTATGTTCCAGCTCAAAGGAAGAATCAAAATGGTCCTCAATCGCCCGCTTCCCCTTACCAGTTACAATGATAATGTCCTCGATACCGGAAGCTACCGCTTCTTCGATAATGTATTGTATGGTCGGCTTGTCCACAATGGGTAGCATTTCTTTAGGCATCGCTTTCGTAGCTGGCAGGAACCGCGTACCAAGCCCCGCAGCGGGTATGATCGCTTTACGAATGTTCATCCTATCTTCTCCATTCCCTTAAGTCTCCCAATATATTGATGCCATTGTACCATGAGTCCAACCAACCTTCGATTAAAATCGGTTTTTGTCAAAATCAGACGACTTATGATTCGTGACTTTGCCGCTTTGGCCTAGTTGCCCCTCTCTTCGCCAAGTTTGACGTTACTACAGTCGTTAAATTGGTTATTGGAACAGGACATGTCTAACGTCTGCGAAGAAGGCGCTATTGAGAAGCTGGAATCCGTATCGGCCATAACCTCCTTGGTAATCAGCGGTCCGCCGAACATCAGCCGCTTGTGTCTTGGCGGGGAACCAGTAATGACTCCCTCGGTCTTTTATGCCGGCACTGCTTTCACAAGCTGAATCCGATAACTCCAGATAGCCCAATCCAGTTTTATCCATGGAAATGACCAAGACCCCTCCGATATACTAGTACGAAACTTCGATGGACCAAAAAGCCAAAGGAGCTGGTTGCTGATGAAAGAGAGAGACGCCTATTTCGATAACCTCAAATTCATACTGATCCTGTTGGTGGTCGTGGGACATCTCATTGAGCCGTTTAACGGCGAAGCAGCGATGGGAGCGATCTATCAGTTCATTTACTCGTTTCATATGCCGTTGTTTATTTTTGCGGCCGGTTATTTCGCCAAGTGCATTCAATCCCCCAAACAATACGTCGGCCTGCTGTCGGGACTGGTCGTGCCGTATTTCATATTCGAGACGCTCTATACCCTGTTCGACTATTACATGCAAGGCTTGGATCGGCTCGATTTCACGTACTTTTACCCCAATTGGATCCTGTGGTTCCTGTTCAGCATGATGCTGTGGAAAATGCTTCTGCCGTACCTGCTGATGCTCAAATACCCGCTCGTCGTCTGTTTCGCGATGTCCATCATGCTCGGGTACTCGATCGATGTCGACTATTATGCAAGCATTTCGCGCACACTGTACTTCCTGCCCTTTTTTCTCATCGGATATGTTTTCAAAAGGGAATGGCTGGATGCCATCAAGACCCGGCCTTTTCAACTGCTATCGATCATCCTGCTCTCCGCCGGATTTGTCCTGCTGTACGTCATATCGCCGACCCTGCCATCTAACTGGTTCTACGGGGCGATGCCTTACCTGGAGTTTGGCTTGGACTCGTGGTATGCAGGCCTCTACCGTATGATCACCTACGCCTTCACCGTCATCATGGGACTATGCGTCCTCTCCCTCATTCCGAGGTCGGATACGCCCTTCACGGACCGTGGGGTGAATACCATGTACGTCTTTTTGCTTCACGGGTTCATCGTCAAAACGATGCAGCATCTGAGCTGGTTCGAAGCGTTCCGGTCCACGGGAGGCAAGCTGCTGCTGATTCTGCTCGGCGCAATCATAACCTGGCTGCTATCCTCATCCTGGATCAAACGCGGCTTCGGTTGGATCGTCGAGCCGAACGTCGGGTTTCTATTCCATTACCGATCCAAGCACCGCCATGAACGAGCTGAAACGAAGCGTTCCGACGCAAAAAGGAGTGATGCCTAACTTGGCATCACTCCTTCATATTAGCTCAGTATATACGCAATACGCATGCTGCTTCCTTACTTCACCAACTGCCCCCGCGTTACGCCAAGCTGGTTGGTCGCCTTCAGCTTCTTCCACACTTGGGTGCCGCTGATCTCGCCGCGCAAGGCGCGGTTGTAGAGATCGATAACCTCGTGGACTTGCTCCGGCGTTTCCTCGAGGAATTCCACGCGGTAGCTGGATACGCCCAGCTCCATGAAGTTCGCCAGGTACTCGGCGCCGGATTGCTCGATGGCATTGTACACCGTGTTCCGGCAGCCTTCGTCGACCCGTACCGGATGGGACATGCCGATCCGGTCCTGCAGGGACACGCGGCTCTCTTCGCACGGACGACCGCAGTTCGTGAAGTCCGTTCCTTCGCTGAGGAACGTACAGTACACGCAGTGTTCCGTATGGAACATCGGCAGATGCTGATGGATGACGATCTCCATCTTGGACGTGTCGGCCTTCCCCAGAAGATCCACCATTTGCTGGATGTTCAGGTCATAGGAAGGCGTGACGGCGTCGCATCCGGCTTCGACGAACAGATCAACCGCCTTGTGGTTGGCAATGTTCAGGGAGAAGTCGCCGATCAGCCGAGGATGCTTCGCCCCCGGGTTCTCCATCCGGTGGCGCAGGTAGAAATACAGCGCACCGGTGTTGCGCACCAGCACGGCGTCCGGCTGGAGGCGCAGGATGTTGTTGTGATAGCCGTTCTCGCCCGGCATGTGAATGCGCGGCGTTGCCAGCGCAATCTGTTTGCCGGCTGCACGCACGGCTTCCACCGCTGCCGGGAACTGCTTGATGAACTCGAAGTCGGCGTAGATCATCTCGACGCCGGCCTCAAGCGCAGCCTCCACCTGCGGGAGGCTGCGGCACAGCGCGGTGAGCTTCGCCTCACCGCGGGCCACGGGCGCTGCGGGCACAGCCGCATCGCCATACACCGACACCGCCCGTTTCACGTACACGGGCGGCTTCGGCCGCTCGCCGGCGAGCAGCTCCACCGCACGGCGGCGGATGCTGTTGAGCTCGCGAATCGGCACGATGACGTCGCCGTACAGGTCGACGTCGAGTGCCTCAAGCTGGAACACCGTTCCGCCCAGGCGGCCAAGCTGCTCCTCCAGGATCTCCTGGCTGAGCGGCCGCTTCTGGGCGATCTCCAGTTCCAGCTCCGAATCCACCTGGACCGTCGTGCCTTTCTGCACATCGGTCCACCAGGTCGACAGCGGCTGTCCAGGACGGCCGCTGACGCGCACATGTACCGGGAATACCCGGTACGGCTTCTCCGTCTCGTACGTCTGACGGAGGCGCTTATCCAGCGCCGGATCGTTGGTCTTCCAGATCCGGTCGCCGACATGCAGCTTGCGCAGGTCCACGTCGCTCCGGCCGGGAACGATATCGACGATCCAGCCTTCCTGCGCCTCGCCCTCCAGCTTGACGCCTTTGCGGCGCACGTCGTAGACGCGTCCGCCTTCTTCTTTTTTCGTTGGGTCGCCGGCATCAAACACAATGCCATCCCCACGCTTCAGCGGCGCATCCAGCTTGCAGACGACACCGTCGCGCAGAATCTGCTCCACCCGGCCGAGGTACACGCCGCGGCTTTTCGGGAACGTGCCTTCAACCAGCTTTTTATTGTTCGTTCCATCCAGGAAACCATGGGTGAAGCCGCGGGAGAAGCTCTGCTGCAGCTCACGCACCTCTTCCTTGCTCGGTCTCGCATCCTCGCCGTCAAAATACCGGTCGATCGCCTTCCGGTACTTGCTCACGACGTTAGCCACGTATTCCGGGCTCTTCAAACGGCCCTCGATCTTGAACGAGGTCACGCCCGCTTCAATCAGCTCCGGCATGAGATCGATCGCGGCCAGATCTTTTGGCGAGAGCAGGTAGGCAACGTCGCCCATCGGCTTCTGCTCGCCATCCACGATCAGATCGTACGGCAGACGGCAGGCCTGCGCGCACTCTCCGCGGTTGGCGGACCGGCCGCCCCACATTTCGGAAGTCAGGCATTGGCCCGAGTAGGATACGCATAGCGCACCATGCACGAATACTTCCATCGGCAGCTTCGCCTGCTCCCCGATCTTCTGGATTTGCTTCAGATTGTTCTCGCGTCCTAGAACAACGCGTTCCATGTTAAACGGCTTCGTGAACTCGACGGCCTCCGGCGACGTAATCGTCATCTGCGTAGAGCCGTGGATCGGGAAATCCGGAGAAATCTCACGAATCATTTTGACCAGACCCAGATCCTGCACGATCACTGCGTCGACGCCTGCATCCACGCATGCATCGATCAGCTCCTTGGCATCCTCCAGTTCGTTCTCGAACACGAGTATATTGAAGGTCAGGAACCCCTTAACCCCATAACTGTGCAAAAAGGCCATAATTTCGGACAGCTCGTCCATCCGGAAATTGTTCGCCCGTGCGCGCGCATTGAATTTTTCGACCCCAAAAAAGATCGCGTCCGCCCCGTTCGCCACCGCGGCCCGCATGCAATCCCAATCCCCTGCCGGCGCCAGCAGCTCCACGTCTTCTCTTCGTAATGCTTTCGTGTCCATCCATATCCTCCCAGACCGGTCCAAGCCGGCGTGCTGTGTACTACTATTCTTCCTTTGAAACCTGCTAGCCATACTCTATGTTCATAGAACAGGGCATCCGACATCTATATCAAATGTTTGTAAATACTTTGAAAGCTTTTCAACTTATCTAGTGTACCAAAAGTCCGGCTTCTCTTCTACCTGCTAACTGGATTTCCACACATTTGATAGTGTTGCCATAATCCGCATGGCACTCGGTTTTGTACAAAACAAAAACAAGCCCTCCCATCGGAAAGCTTGCCTCACATTATCCTCTTCGGCTATTACTGGCGCATGATCACCGTGCGGGCTAGTGCTCTTAACTCTCATTTCTCTGCCTAAGGAGATTACTTCCCCTTTCCTTTACCAGGGATATTGCATTACCAATACTCCGAATCCTTTAGTCAGAGCCTTCTTTACATCTCAGCGGTCGACAGCCATCCAAGAATGCCCCAACGACCACGCACCGTGTGCAGAGGGAGCAGTGCACACGATGTACAAAACTTTAGATCGGAATCGTCCCGTACCGTCACCTGGTTCCAGGATTCTTTTCCACAGGTTTCTCTGTGCACGACCTGCCCCCAGGTTTGCCAGTACATCGTCCTGCACCACGCCCCTACTCTTACTCCGCGCCCTCCAGCACAAAATCCATGCTGGCCAACCGTTTGCCGTTCACGACGATGTGAAGGCGGTGATCGCCGGAGTAGAAACGGCGGGTGGAGATCGGTTTAAACGATTGCTTCTTCTCGACCTTCCAGCATCCCGGCGCATAAATCTTGTCCGAGCATTTATAGCGTTTCGGCGCAAGCTTACCGCTTGCCTTCATATAATCGATCTCGTAATCAATGCGGAGCGCCATCGGATAGCCGGTTTCGTTGACCACCTGAAAAGCGAACTCCAAATCGTCCCCCATCGTTATCACGGAACGTTTGATGCGCAGCTCGCGCACCTCCAGTCCTTCCAGCTTCTCAAGCTCCTCGTATCCGAAAATAGCCAGTGCCCGGATATCCCCTTTTCGCAGCAGCGAACGCAGCGCATGCCGTACGATCCAATCCGTTAGCGGATGCTTGCCGTACCACTTGGCGGCGATCTCCAGCACAAGCTCCGGGTGATCCTTGGAGATATCGTTCAAGTGATTGGCGACGCTTTTTCTAACATACAAGGAGGAGTCCTCTTTCAGCTGCTCCAGAATCGGCAGCGCCGGGCGCGGATCCTTGATCAGGGCCGGCAGCTGCGGTGCCCATGGCAGACGAGGTCTGCAACCTTCGCTCGCCAATCGGCGCAGATGCTCGTCATCGGACTGCGCCCATGCCATCATCTGGGCCAGCATCCGATCCTGGTCCCGGATAATAAAAGGCCGGACGGCAAACTCCGCCGTGGAAGAATGCGTGAATACCGCCAAAGCTTCCATCGACGTCTCCAGATCATCCATGCCGTTCACCTCGACATAGTCGGGAAAAAACACGTATTCCACGCCTCTGAAATGCGGAGCCACCTGCTTCAGGATCCCGACGGCTTCCGGGTAAGAAGCAGGCAGCGTGTCCGTTAAGGCCAGCGTAATATGCCGGATGCGCTGCTTGAACTCCTCCTGCTCCCAGGCTTCATTATGAATCAGCGTCATGAACCGGTCCGCATCGAATGCCGGATAAGCCTCCTTCAGCCGGTCCGTCACTTGCTGGAACAATGTATTCGAATATAGATCCTTCAGCGTTTCTCTCATATCAGATCTCCCCAAAAAAATAATTTTTACGATCTTGCATCCACGTCTCATGGAATCCTGAAAGCCCTTTATTTATGCGATAAACCGGCGGTTCCGCCTCATCCCCAAATGAGCCGCCGACCGCTCTAACCCCATTCCCCGCCTCTTCCCAATCCAAAACATGTGGTGTAGGATGAAGTTGCACGCCTTTCGCTTTAGTGCGGTAGTCTGGTTGATTCCAGTTTACCAAATTGGGGGGGCGTTTTGCTTTATCCGCATCCGGATTACCCTGTTGGGACCTCAACCGATGCACGGATGGACTGAACACCAATCGAGATGCAAAGTCATACGTTTATCGACGTACTTACTCCAATGAAAGATCCACATGTAAAGGAAGCGTTTCTTCCAAAAATAAGGCTGGTAAGCCCCTGAAGCTTACACTTTCTTATTTCTGATACATGTAATACATACACCATTACTTATTTAAAAAAGACAGGAGGCGAAGCTCGAAGGAGTACAACAAATCGCACATCAGGAGATGAAGAAGACATGGAAAGTTGGAAAAAGAATTTATGGATACTATGGTTCGGCTCATTTATCGTTTCATCAAGCTTCTCGATGGTCATACCATTTCTCCCGCTTTTTCTGATTGAGCTCGGCGTTACCAAGCATACGGAATTGTGGTCGGGACTGCTGTTCAGTTCCGCTTTTTTTGCGGGCGCCTTGTCCTCTCCCTTCTGGGGAGCCGTCGGCGATAAATATGGACGCAAACCGATGATTATCCGCGCGGGGCTGGTGCTCTTTGTCATCTATGTACTGATGGCATTCGTCACGAACGAGTATCAAGTGCTGATTCTCCGCCTGCTGCAAGGCCTGCTCTCCGGCTTTATTCCGGGCGCGATCGCGATCGTAGGCACCAATACCCCCGAGAAAAAAGTCGGCTACGCCCTCTCCATGATGTCCACGGCCACCGCAACCGGCGGCATCATGGGCCCGATGATCGGAGGCACCCTGGCCTCCCTGTTCAGCAACCGGATGGCATTCGGATTGGCAGGGATGCTGTGCTTCGCAGCCACGCTGCTCGTCATATTCTGGGTCAAAGAAGAGAAATTCGTACCGAGCAAAGAGCGCGTCTCCGTCATGAACACGTTTAAGGTCGCCGGACACAACAAGGCGCTGATGACCGTGCTCATGCTTACGGTACTGACGCAGTTCTCCGTCATGACGATCGAGCCCGTCCTGCCGCTGTATATCGCTCAGATCGGCGGCTCTTCATCGCATACCTCGATGATTGCCGGCTTTGTGTTCTCCATCGTCGGGATCGCCAGCATCCTGTTTGCGGCCCGCTGGGGACGGCTGGCCGATAAAATCGGGTTCCAAAAGGTGCTGCTGATCGGCCTGCTCGCCAGCGGAATCGGATCGCTCGCCCAGATCCTGTTCAGCAACATTTGGGCATTCTCGGCCATCCGCTTTGCTTACGGCGCGTTCTTCTGTGCCGTATTCCCGGCACTTAACGGCCTTGTGGTCAAACATACGCCAAGCGAATTCCGCGGGCGCGCGTTCAGCCTCAACCAAACCGCCAACCAAATCGGCGGGATGGCCGGGCCGCTCGCGGGCGGCATGATCAGCGGCATCTTTAACATTCACTCGGTATTCTTAATGACAGGCATCCTAATGCTGATTACGACCGCCATTACGTATTGGACGATGCGGCCGTCGCGCGGGCAGCCTGTTGAAAAAGGCTCTCTTTCTTCATAAATGCCTCCCGTATGCGCACGCGTTAAGTTTTAATATGACGCGTGCGTTACTCATTACGGATATCAATAAACCCTCTCCCCGGTTCTTTTCGAGAAGATCCTCTTCATGAACCAGCATGTACATACACGAATCCCACAGCTATTTTCAATCACACCTTATTGAATGGATCTTTCAACTCCCTTACAACCGCGAACCTCTTGCCTAACTACTTAGTCTCTTCCACCGCATCACACATGCATATGACGATCCGCTTCATCCCAAGGCACCGCATAACCGCTGCCCTTGGCGCAGAATATCGAAGAGGAGCTGTATTCCGGGTCTGCGTTCTTGTCGTATCCTTTGCGTTCAATGACCTCTTCCTCGTTATGGCACCGATCATATCCGCCGTATACCAGCGATATCGCACCTCTTCCTTTGGTGTACGCCGCTAATTCCATTCCATATTTCATCATGGTGGATACGGGTGCCGATCCCGTGACCGTCACCTTGTCTCCAACCGTTTCCGGAGGATCGAAGCTTGCTTTGGCCTGGGTCAAATCCGACATTAACCGTCCGATAAACTCGGCATCCACCTTTACCTTGAAATGATAGTATGGCTCCAACAGCAGATTGCTTGCTTTCTCCAGCCCCTGACGCAAAGAGCGATACGTGGCTTCCCTGAAATCGCCGCCATGCGTGTGCTTGTTGTGCGCCCGTCCCTTTATCAGTGTAATCTTGAGATCAGTGACCGGCGAACCTGTAAGCAGCCCGTGGTGATCCCTCTCGCCAACATGCTGTGCAACCAGATGCTGATAATTGACCGGCAGCATATCGGGATGGCACGCATTGGCAAACACGATGCCGCTGTTCCGCTCTCCCGGCTCCAGCCGGAGGTGCACCTCCGCGTAATGCTTCAGCGGTTCAAAATGGCCGCTTCCCACAACAGCCTCCGTTATGGTCTCTTTATATAAAATCTCCGGCTCGCCGAAGGCAATACGGTAACCGAACCGCTCAAACACGATTCGTTCCAGCACTTCAAGCTGAATGATGCCCATCACATGAATATGAATCGCCTGTGCCGGCTCGTCCCACTGCACGGACAGGGAAGGATCCTCCGCATCCAGCAGCCGGAAGCAGCGCAGCATATCCTTGGGATGAATCGAGGACTCGAATTGCACCTTGGACTTCAGCGTCGGCACCAGCTCGTACACCGTCCGGCCGCTAAGAGCCCCCATCCCGACTCCTGCCGCCGCAGCGGAAATGCCGGTAACCGCAAACAGGTCGCCCGCATGCACACGGTCGACAGGGGCTGCCCGTCCCCCATTGATCAAGCGGATATGCGTCACCTTCTCCGTGATCGTCTCCGTTCCGGAGACATACGTGATTTCATCCCGCACCTGCAGCGTGCCGCCAGTGGCTTTGATATAGGTCAGCCGGGCGCCCTGTTCATCATGGCGAATCTTATAAGCCCTCCCGGCAAATGCCGCCTCGGGATCGTAATCCGTTACCGTCAGCAGATCCAACTGATGCATGAAATGGGTTACGCCCACGTTCTGCAGGGCAGATCCGCTGAAGCACGGAAACAGCTCCCCCTTCCGCATCATTGCTATCATCGCATCCAGCCATCGCGAAACCTCATATCCCTCTTCCATATAAAGCTCCAGCAGCTTCTCGTCCCGCTCCGCGATAAACTCAATGAGCGAAGACTGCATCAGGCCTTCCTGCAGCACATCCTCCTCGGTGATCCAACAGACGTCTTCGGCAAGCTCGCTGCGAATTTCCGCCAGCACGCGCGGCACGTCTGCACCTACCCGATCGATTTTATTGATAAACAGGAACGTCGGCACGCCATGCTTGCGCAGTAACTGCCACACCGTCTCCGTATGCCCCTCGACACCTTCCACGGCGCTGATGACGACAACGGCGGCATCCATGACTTGTATGGCCCGCTCCATTTCCGGCGAGAAGTCGACGTGACCCGGCGTATCGATTAAATAATACGTGGAACCGTTAAAATGCATGGTCGCCTGATCGGCAAATACGGTAATGCCCCGTTCTTTTTCAATGTCATGACGATCAAGATATGCGCTCTGGTGATCCACCCGGCCGCGCTCCTGAATCGTATGGGTCGTATATAACAATTGCTCCGCCAGCGTGGTCTTGCCCGCATCCACGTGGGCGAACATGCCTATCGTTTTTTTCATCCGCTTATCCCTCTTCTGCAAGCCGGTTTCATGAATGATCCATTTGCTCTCACTTTTTAATTTTAACATATCAGGCCGCCTGATCGGCACATATGTTCTACATTATTCGGATGGGGGCCCGTCATTCCGCTGACTAAACCAAAATAGCTGCCCATCCGCACCCCATGAGTGCAGCAGGACAGCTATCGGTGTTATCAAACATTCGCTTTAATCCATATGATATGAGTTCATAATTCTATTCTGCGGATTATTTCACCAGCTCAAACGAGGAGAGCGTGCGCGCCAGCGCCGCTTGCTGCACTTCCGTTGCATTGGCATCATTCAGCGTTGTCATGATCGTGTACGCGATATCCCCGCTTTCAAAGACGATTTCCTCGGTCGTATAACCCACGCCGTTCTTCACCTGATGCACCTTGAACGACACGGCAGGCACGCCGGCAAACGTGATCTTATCGACGCCCAGCAATTTCACCGACGAAGCCGCGCTGGCTTCGTTATAATACCGTTTCAGATTGCTGACGATGACTTCAGCTGCTGTATCCTTTTGGGCAGTAATTTCAAAACCGCCCCCGGCAAAGCCGTACTCCACGATTCCCTGCTCGAACTGATCGTTCAGCGGCTCCCAGTACCTTGGAATATCGATATGATAGCGGTACCTCTCGGAGCTTTTGCTTCTCATCTGGGTTTTATCGGTCAGGTAGCCCTCTTCGCCGATGCGGCCGAAATTTGCCGGCACCACATCGTAATCGATCTCGATTGATTCGAGAACCTTTTTCCAGTTGGAAGCCGTCCTTTCCTGCCCATCCGGTATCGCATACTCCAGATAATAGCGGTAGCCGTTCTTCTGGACCATCACTTCATATTCCGTTATCCATTTATTCCCGAAGTTGTACCGAACCTCTTGAATCTGCCCTTTGACGCCGGAAATCTCCACAGGCGTAAGTCCGACGTATTCGTACGATTCCTCGACGAAGGATTCCGTCAGCCAGTCTTTGAGGCGCTGCCCCCAAGCGGCGAGGGTACCATCGGCCCCCGTTGGAGCGGATGTCACCGAGACGGACAGATAGCCCTCTCCTTCGCTGCCGTATAACATATCCTTGTTGTTGATTTCCCAGCCTGCCGGAATACCGAACCAAATACCGTATTCTTCGTTTCCTGCCTCGCGGAACCCATCCACGATGGAGGATACGTCTTTTACCGATTTGTCTCCTGCCCGATAGGCTGTTCTGAAAGAGCCCAGCAAGCTCGCGTGTTGGTCCATATCTTTATAGTGAACCGCTTCGGCATCGGCAAAATACAGTTCATAGACGCGGTCGTTGGCATAATACTGCCGACCTTCCCACAAGACGCCGTCGACATCGCGGGAGATCACTCTGGCATACGGAACCGCTGCGCTTGTGACCGTCTCTTGGTGCAGCACAACATCACCGGAGTCGCCCACTTCCTTCAGGAGCCGTTCCAGCAGATCATCGGGACTCAGCTTCACCTTGTGGGAGAATGCGTGCACCTCCAGGTAATAGCGGCCCGTAGCATCATTGAAAGCAGAACCGCTCTCATCGTCCGTGCCTCTTCCAACCATCATCCAGGAGGGATAATTCAAACTCCATTCATAATAGCTGTTCCCGATTCGGGTCTTCCCGGTCGTGTTGTTGATTTCGCCTTCATCCTGCTTCTCTTCCTTATCCGTGACCATGAGGCTGATGGCCAGCTTGCCTTGGGAGGAGCTTACCTTGGCGCCGATTCCCGCCGCAACCGGGCGCAGTGGCACCATCAGCGTACCGGACACCATGGTCGGTTCTACCGGCAGCTGCACCTTTTTCCCGTCGATCCATGCCGTCTTGTTGTCCATGACGAGCACGACCGTATGCGGCCCTTGCAGCAGCCGTATCCGGTTCTCGCCCTCCAATCTGATCTCGCTGCCAAACGCTTTCTTGAATACGCCCAGCGGTACCATCAATACACCCTGCTTCAGCTGCGGCTTGGCAATCGTGTAGGAAGTGCCATTGACCGAGGCTGTGCTGCTGCCGTTTTGCACGGTCAGTATGCGCTTCTCCGGCACAACCGCCTCGTCTCCCCATACGGGAAGCGACAACGTCGTAAATAACATCAGCGCCGATAAGGTCCCTGCTGTCACCTGCCGCAGGCGACGGCTAGTTTCCGTTCTTTCTCTCTTGTCCATTACTCGGCCTCCCCAACGCTTGACGAAGCAGCTCCGTTACCGTCCTGGCTGAGCGTCAGTTTTACGTTCACGATATCCCCATCCCGCTGCATCAGCAGCTGAACCTGCTGACCGGGCATATAGGGCTTTAACCGTTCGTTGATATCAACAACGGAATAAATGCGCTTGCCGTTAATCGCATATAATACGTCATCCTCTTGAATGCCGGCCTGCTTGGCCTGTTCGGACAACACCTTCGTAACGGTCAACGGATCGTCCGAAGGGAGACCCACGATGGCGGACCAGCTCTCTTCCAGCTCCAATCCGAGTCCGGCTCTAATCACCTCGCCGAATTCCAATAAATGGCCAACAACGTAGCGGACCGTTTCCGCAGGTATGGAGAAGCCCATATTTTCAATGCCGACGGCGGCGAACTTCTTGCTGTTGATTCCTATGACCTCGCCCTTCAAGTTGACGAGCGGGCCCCCGCTGTTGCCCGGGTTAATGGCGGTATCGGTTTGAATCAGGCGATAAGAGCCGTCTACGCTCCGGTTTAGCCCGCTAACCACGCCCACCGAGGCCGAGTTTCGCAGCGAGAACGAGATCGGCGTGCCAATGGCAACAACCGTTTCCCCGACTAGCGCATGCTGCGCTGTTGCCGCAAATTTGGCCGGCTTCAGGGACTTGGCATTGATATTGACCAACGCAATATCGCTCTTGGGATCGCTGTATACGCCCTTGGCTTTATAGGATTTGCCGTCTGCGGTCACGACCGTGATTCCGGTAAGCCCGTCCACCACATGGGCGTTCGTCACGATCCAGCCGTCCGACTTCCAGATGACTCCTGTGCCATGCGCCAGGTTGTATCTGTCGTCCACTTCGCCGCTTCCTTGAGCGGCCTTCCCGATAATGCCGACCACCGACGGCGACATTCGGCTGATGACTTGAGGCACCTCGTTTTGCTCATATGTATTCTTAGGCTTCGCGCTTGCTGCATCCGCAACCTCTGCCTGCGTGAGCATGCCGCTGCTTCCTGCCAAAATGACGGTCCCCAGCAGCATGGCCGCGGATCTTTTTTGCCATTGTACGTTTTTCAATTGGTATGTTCCTCCCCCGGTTCCATCCTCTACCCAACTTGTACTCCTCAATTTATCATGTTTTTCCATTTGTAACCATTGCTGATAGACCTATTTCTTTTACGTTTTTCCTGCGGATCGTGTAACTTGCCCTCGAAGAAACAAAAAGACGCCTTCACACTGCAGGTAGCAGAAGGGCGTCTTGTTTGTATGTATTTCATTCCATTCGTCATGAAGCCGCTTTAATAGCGCGCATCACGCCAACCTAATTGTTAAACCATCCTGTAATCATGGCATAGTCAGAATACAAGAACACAAATAAGCTGACGAGACCGAAAGCGATTGCGAATTTATTTTTTTGACGGGCCATCAACAGGCGAACCACGCCAACAAAGATCAGAATCGTAAACAAAATCATGAAAATGTCAAATGTCTTAAATGTCGCGGTCGCATCCGATGCTGCTGCAAGGATCATGAAACGTACCTCCTCGTGGGTTTCTTCTCGGGCAAATTTACATATCTTCTTCTATGTTATCCATGTGCCCGTCCAGATGCAAGCCCTCCGCCCCGAAAAATGAAAAAAAGTCATAGAAATTTCTCATTTTTAACCAAATTGTCAGACATTAGCATGACTTTCATCATGGCAGGGACTAGATCAAGCTAACGAAATGGAGCCTTGCACAGGTTGTTCCGTTATCCGAGAGGTACCCGGGTTGGATCGAGAAAGGGATCCTCATACTCCTCCTGCACCTCTGCTTCCTCTGAAGCCGACTCCTGCTCGGTTACCGCCTCCTCCGCCAGATCCTCGCTTGGCAAAGCCACGGAAGGATCCATGATCGTGATCCGATCCTTAGGGTCCTTTTTGACATTTAAAACAACCTCGTTGGACGGTTCGCTGCGGATATGCCATTCGTTCACGGCGAACACATGGATCGTATACCGGCCGGGCAGACCTGCCAGCATATGGAGATTCGGAATGAGATAGGCCGGACTCTCTAACGGTTCATCGTTCAAACGCGCCCCAGCTCCGTCGGGTCCTGTGTAGTATACATGATAGGTTACGCCTTCCTGTGCATCTGACCAGGTTAAAGCAATGGATTCATCTTCCTCATTTAGGATGGCCTGAAGGCCGGATACTTTATTCGGGCGGCTCGAAACTTCGTTAGAGTAACCGCTATTGCCGACGCTGTTCACAGCCTCGATCACATAGTAAGAGGGCTCTTGGAAACGTACATCCGATATGGCATAAGAACCTGCGTTCACATTCGCTCCGCCAGCTAATAAGGCATACCCCGCTCCCGATTGTCCGCTGGAATAGATATTGTAGGATACGCCCTGCTGATGCGTCCAGCTTAATTGAGCCTGCCCCTTCACATGGTGGAACCTCAGATCATTAGGAGCTGATGGTGCCGTTGCTGGCAAAGCCTCCGATACGGTAGCTGAAGGTCCCGTCTCTGTCGGAGCTTGCGTTGGTCCGGAATGAACAGGAGTTGCCGAGGTTGATCCCGATGAATTAGCAACGACGCCATGAATGACCGGAAGAGGACTTTTCTGCGGTGTTTCCGTTTCGCCCACGTCAATATTCAAATCGATTGACTCCACGGATTCCAGCCATTTGGCTGTAGCCCAGACAGCTTCTTCCCGAGTGACGATACCCTTGGGGTTCAAACCGTCAATGCCGGATACCCGAAACAGTCCTAATTCCAAGGCCAGTGCCATAGCTTCCTTGGCATCGTTGCCGGAAGATCCCTCCTGTAAGTCCTGCTGTGAAGGTTCCGCGCCAGATTCGATCTTATCGGAAATCCCTTGCAGAGCTCTTTGATACAGCATAGCCATATCCTGACGCGTCAGCGGCAATCCAAGCCCGAATCTCCCGCTGCCGACCCCTTTTACCAGCCCTTCCTGAACCGCAGTTTCGATCGCCGTGAAGGCATAATGATCCTTAGGCACATCCTTAAAGGTAATGACATCCGGAGGACTATCCGCATTCAGGTTTAACGTTTCGACGATAAATATGACAAAATCCTGCCGGCTTATAGCCTCTGTCGAGCTAGACTCCCCCTGCCCGTCTAGGGGAAGGAACCCTTTATTTAATCGGGTAAGGGCTTCCTGTGCATCGAAGTGTTCCACATCCGTAACGGATACTCCCATCTCTGCCTGCACGCGATCCGAAACGGGTACCCCTACCTCTGCCTGTACGCCGTCGGTTGAGTTTATGTATAAAGCACTTGCTGCCAAAACGATCAGAATGGAACAGGTGATCCTCTTCATACAATCCCTCCGTTTTAACGAAATCACCAAGATCATACCATATCCTGGAATGCGAAGATATTGGAGGATAGCATGAAAATAACGCCGGACATAGGTGCATTCCTTGAAGGTTTCTCTAAATGACTTGCTCGCACCGCTCCCTGTCCGGAGGGCTCGTGGTCCGGGGCATGCTTCGATGGCTGTCGACCATCACAAAAAAAGAGTCCCTGGCAATTCCACCAGGGACTCCTCTCCTTTTTCTACTAACCCCGGGATTGAAAATCGCGAGGCGGTCATTTCATGGTCAGGCAATTCCTATGCCGACAAAGAACAACTTTACGTCCGCTAACGTTTATTAGCGGGCTGCTTCCACCTTGTTCAATTCCTCGGTTCGCTTCGTATCGCGTTCCAGAATCGGCTTCAGATATTTGCCTGTATAAGACTCTGGCACCTTGACCAGATCCTCAGGCGTTCCCGTAGCGATAATGGTACCGCCGCCGCTGCCGCCCTCCGGACCCAGGTCGATCAGATAGTCCGCTGTCTTAATGACATCGAGATTATGCTCGATGACGAGGACGGACTCCCCGGATTCCACCAGGCGGTGAAGCACGACGAGCAGACGATCGATATCGTCCACGTGCAGGCCGGTGGTCGGCTCATCCAGGATATACATCGTTTTGCCTGTGCTGCGACGGTATAGCTCGGAAGCCAGCTTCACGCGCTGCGCCTCGCCGCCGGACAGCGTGGTGGCAGGCTGACCCAGCGTAATGTAGCCCAGGCCCACATCCATCAGCGTCTGCATCTTACGGTGAATTTTCGGAATGTTCTGGAAGAAGTCCGTTGCATTCTCCACCGTCATCTCCAGGACTTCGGCGATGTTCTTGCCTTTATATTTGACTTCCAGCGTTTCGCGGTTGTAACGCTTGCCCTTGCACACTTCGCAAGGCACGTAGATATCCGGCAGGAAGTGCATCTCAATCTTGATAATGCCGTCTCCGCGGCAGGCCTCGCAGCGTCCGCCCTTCACGTTAAAGCTGAAGCGGCCTTTCTTGTATCCGCGAATCTTCGCTTCATTCGTCTGGGAATAGATATCCCGGATATCGTCGAAGACGCCTGTATAGGTTGCAGGGTTGGAACGCGGCGTACGGCCGATCGGAGACTGATCGATGTCGATGACCTTCTCGATGTGCTCCAGACCTTTCATTTCACGGTATTGCCCCGGACGTACCTTCGCCCTGTTCAAATCCCGAGCAAGCGTCTTGTACAGGATCTCGTTGACCAGCGTCGACTTGCCGGATCCGGATACGCCCGTTACCGCCGTGAACACGCCAATCGGAATTTTCACGTTAATATTTTTCAGATTGTTTTCCTTCGCGCCTTTAATCTCCAGCCAGCGTCCATCGGTCTTGCGGCGCTTGCTGCTGACCGGAATGAACTTACGGCCGCTCAGGTATTGGCCCGTCAGCGAGTTGGGGTCGTTCATAATCTCCTTCGGGGTTCCTTCCGCAATGACCTGGCCGCCATGAATGCCTGCGCCCGGACCGATATCGATGATATAGTCCGCAGCCATCATCGTGTCTTCGTCATGCTCGACCACAATCAGCGTGTTGCCCAAATTCCGCATATGCTCCAGCGTCGAGATCAGGCGGTCGTTATCCCGCTGATGCAGCCCGATGCTGGGCTCGTCCAGAATGTACAGCACGCCCATGAGGCTCGACCCGATCTGCGTGGCTAACCGGATCCGCTGCGCTTCGCCGCCGGACAGCGTTCCCGCCGAACGGCTGAGGGTCAGGTAATCCAGCCCGACATTAACCAGGAAGCCCAGGCGGCTGTGAATCTCCTTCAGAATGAGATTGGCAATCTGTTTTTCTTTCTCGCTAAGCTCCAGATGATCGAAGAACTTCAGGGATTCTCCGATCGACAAGCTGGTAACATAGGCCATGTTGCGATCATTGATCGTAACGGCTAGGCTTTCCTTGCGGAGACGATGGCCTTTGCACACATCGCACGGCTTGCTGCTCATATAGCCTTCGATGTATTCGCGTATGCCCTCGGAGTTCGTATCGCGGTAGCGGCGTTCCAGATTCGGAATGATGCCCTCGAAGGTGACGTGCGCTTCCTTCCGCTGACCGAAGTCATTCTCATAACGGAAGTGAACCTTCTCTTTGCCCGTGCCGTACAACAGTTTATTCATCTGTTCCTGGCTAAAGGTACTGACCGGCTTGTCCAGCGGAATGCCGAAATGCGCGCAGACCGATTTCAGAAACTGCGGATAATACGTGGAGGTACCCCCGCTCCATGCGGCAAAGGCGCCTTCCTCGACGCTTTTGCTCATATCCGGCACAAGCAGTTCGGGATCCACGATCATCTCCACGCCCAAGCCGTCGCAATCCGGGCAAGCACCGAATGGCGTATTGAAGGAGAACATTCTCGGCGTCAGCTCTTCCATGCTGAAGCCGCAGATCGGACAGGCAAAGTTGGAGCTGAACCGCAGCTCCTCCTGACCCATGATATCGACCAGGAGCTGGCCGCCTGACAGGTTCAATGCCGTTTCGATCGAATCGGCGAGGCGTGCTTCGATATCATCCTTCACCACGATCCGGTCCACAACCACCTCGATCGTATGCTTTTTATTCTTCTCGAGCTCGATGTTCTCCGACAGATCGCGAAGCTCCCCATCGACGCGCACCCGAACGAAGCCCTGCTTCGCAATGTCGGCAAACAGATTCTTGTGCTCGCCCTTGCGGCCGGAAATGACCGGGGCGAGAATTTGCAGTCTCGTCTTCTCGGGATACTGCATGATGCGGTCTACCATTTGCTCGACTGTCTGGGAGGTAATCTCCACTCCATGCTCCGGACAGTGCGGGTGTCCGACCCGGGCGAACAGCAGACGCAAATAATCGTAAATTTCCGTCACGGTGCCTACCGTCGAACGCGGATTACGGCTCGTGGTTTTCTGGTCAATCGATATCGCCGGCGACAGGCCTTCAATGGAATCGACATCCGGCTTCTCCATCTGTCCGAGGAATTGGCGCGCATAAGCGGATAAGGATTCCACGTAACGGCGCTGCCCCTCGGCATAAATCGTATCGAATGCGAGGGAGGATTTGCCCGAGCCGCTAAGCCCCGTCAGAACGACAAACTTGTCACGCGGTATCGTGACGTCGATATTTTTCAGATTGTGTGCGCGGGCGCCTTTGATCACAATTTTTTCACTGGCCAAACGATATCATCTCCTACTCCATATGGCATGCATGTGGTGCTTATATTTCACAAAGAGAACGACCGCATAGGCCGTCCCCCTTGTCATTCGTCTCTCCATATTACTCGGCCTGCAGTTCCAGCAGCGCGTCACGAAGCTCGGCCGCACGCTCGAATTGCAAATTCTTCGCCGCTTCCTTCATCTCGGCCTCGAGGCGTTGGATCAGCTTCTGACGCTCTTTCTTCGACATCTTCTGTCCTTCGCCCGCCAGGTAATCCGCCTTGCCCTCGGCGACCTTCGTCGCTTCGATGACATCGCGGACCTTCTTGCGGATCGTCTGCGGCGTGATGCCGTGCTCCTCGTTGTAAGCAACCTGGATGCTGCGGCGGCGCTCGGTTTCCTTGATCGCCCGATCCATCGAATCGGTGATCTTGTCCCCGTACATGATAACCTTGCCTTCCGAGTTCCGGGCCGCCCGTCCGATCGTCTGGATAAGCGAGCGGTCGGAGCGCAGGAAACCTTCCTTGTCCGCATCCAGAATCGCTACGAGGGAAACCTCCGGCAGGTCGAGTCCCTCCCGTAGAAGGTTAATACCCACCAGCACGTGGAATGTACCAAGCCGCAGATCGCGCAGGATCTGCATCCGCTCCAGCGTCTTGATATCGGAGTGCATGTAACGGACCTTGATTCCGATTTCCTTCAGGTAATCGGTCAGATCCTCGGCCATTTTCTTCGTGAGCGTGGTCACGAGCACGCGCTCGTCCCGGTCCACGCGGTCATGGATCTCGCCGATCAGGTCATCGATCTGCCCTTCGGTCGGGCGCACGTCGATGATCGGATCAAGCAGGCCTGTCGGCCGGATGATCTGTTCGACCATCGTATCGCAGTGCTCCATCTCATACGGTCCCGGCGTGGCCGATACATAGATGATCTGGTTCACCTTCTCCTCGAATTCCTCGAACTTCAGCGGCCGGTTATCGAGCGCGGACGGCAAGCGGAAGCCATGATCGACCAGCACCGTTTTACGTGCCCGGTCACCGTTGTACATCGCGCGGATTTGCGGCAGCGTAACGTGCGACTCGTCAATGACGAACAGCATATCGTCCGGGAAGTAGTCGAGAAGCGTATATGGCGTAGCCCCAGGCTCCCTGAAGGTCAGGGGACCCGAATAGTTCTCGATCCCGGAGCAGAATCCGACTTCCTTCATCATCTCGATGTCGTAACGGGTGCGCTGCTCCAGTCGCTGAGCCTCCAGCAGCTTGCCTTCCGAGCGCAGCAGTTCAAGGCGCTCTTCCAGTTCGCGCTCGATATTCACGAGCGCTACCCGCATCGTCTCTTCGCGGGTGACGAAGTGAGACGCCGGGAAGATGGCGATATGCTCGCGTTCCCCAACCAGCTCGCCCGTCAAAACATCGATCTCTGTGATCCGTTCGATTTCGTCGCCGAACAGCTCGACGCGAACGGCATGCTCTCCCTTCGAGGCCGGGAAGATCTCGACGACATCTCCGCGCACGCGGAACGTGCCGCGCACGAAGTTGATATCGTTCCGCTGGTATTGGATATCGACCAGCCGCGACAGAATCTCGTTGCGCGGCTTCTCCATGCCTACCCGGAGCGAAAGCAGCATTTCCCCGTACTCGTGCGGCGAACCCAAACCGTATATGCAGGATACGCTTGCCACGATGATGACGTCGCGCCGTTCGAACAGCGAGCTCGTGGCGGAGTGGCGAAGCTTATCGATCTCTTCATTAATGCTGGAATCCTTCTCGATATACGTATCAGAGGAAGGAATGTAGGCTTCCGGCTGATAGTAATCGTAATAACTCACGAAATAATCCACCGAGTTGTTCGGGAAGAATTCCTTAAACTCGCTGGCCAGCTGCGCAGCCAGCGTCTTGTTGTGCGCGATGACGAGTGTGGGACGGTTTACCTTGGCGATTGTCTGCGCGATCGTAAACGTCTTACCCGTTCCTGTTGCACCTAGCAGCGTCTGATGTTTTTTCCCTTGGCGGAGTCCTTCGACCAACGCATCAATAGCCGTGGGCTGATCGCCCTGCGGCTGGAATTCAGACTGGATCTCAAAGGATTTGGTACTGACAACTAAATCGCTCATTGCCCTTCATCACCCTCATACTCTAAAATGAAATTCATGCTAAAAGATATGTCGAAACTTCCCGATGATATACTATGGGAAATTAGTGGTGTCTGCGTAAGGAATAAGAATATTTGTTCCCGTCTCATTATACCCTTTACGTTTTTTTGATGCAAACAGTTTAATGAAAATTTCAATAAGTTCCAGGGCAAATGTTTAAGTCCCCGGCTTCCACGACTTCGGGAGCCTTCATCGTTCATGTCGAACTGGCAACATACGAAATCGATGATCTTAATTAACTTCCTTAAGGAGATGATACAGCGTTATGGATATTACGATTATTCTTGGCATTCTCGCCGGTCTGGCCGCGTTGATCGGAGGGTTTTTATGGGAAGGCGGGCATCTGAGCGGCCTGCTGCAAGGCGCGGCTGCGCTCATCGTATTCGGCGGGACCATCGCCGCCGTCATCGTCAGTTTCCCCGCCACCCGGCTCCGCACGATCCCCGCTGCGCTCAAGCTGGCCTTCGGCCGCAGCAACCGTTCGTCGGACGAGCTGATTGATGCCATCGTCGATATGTCGGTAACGGCCAGAAGAGACGGGGTGCTGGCGCTCGAGCGCATCTCGGCCGAACACGAGGATCCGTTCCTGCGGGAAGGCATGCAGATGGTCGTGGACGGCAACGACCCGGAAATGGTGCGTCAAATCCTGGAGCTCGATATCAATGCCGCCGAGCAGAAGCACGAAGGCTATGCCAAAATTTTCGAGTCCGCCGGGGGTTATGCCCCTACCATGGGGATCATCGGTACCGTCATGGGATTGATCCACGTGCTGGGCAGCCTGCAGGACCCGACCGGTCTCGGCCCGTCCATCGCTGTCGCGTTTACCGCCACTTTATACGGCGTCGCAAGTGCCAATATTATCTTTTTGCCCATTGCGTCCAAGATTAAAGCACGTTCCGAAGAAGAAATTGTAAAAATGGAGCTGCTGCTCGAAGGAATCATGGCCGTTCAGAACGGAGAGCACCCGCTGTTGGTTCGCAAAAAGCTAGCCTCCTTCGCTTCCGCAGGCACCACGGACATTCCGTCCTCAAGGGGGATCGCGCATGAGACAGCCGAATAGACGGCGGCGTCAGCGCAAACAGGCCGAAGGCGAACAGCGCGACCGCTGGATGATTACTTATGCCGACCTGATTACGCTGCTTCTGATCTTTTTTGTTGTGATGTATGCCATGAGCCGGCTCGACACGGAAAAATACAAGCTCGTCACCCAATCCCTGCAGGCTACCTTCCAGAGCGGGGACAGCATCCTGGAGATGGGCTCGGGGATTACCGGCACTGCCGATACGGAGAACCATAAGAATCCTCCGCCGAAGCCTGCTGCCGATGAGGAAGGCGAGGACAAGGATACAGGGCAAGAACCCCTAACCGAGCGCGAGCTCGCTTTCCGTGCCCAGGAGGAAGAGCTGGCGAACTTTATGGGGCTAATTCAGAAATACGTGAAGGATAACCAGCTCGAAGAGGACATCTTCATCTCGGACGAGCCGCAGGGGATTGCCATTACGTTAAGCGACCGCTTCCTGTTCGATGTCGGCAAGGCCGAGCTTAAACCTGGAGCCGCTCCGGTTCTGGGCAAATTAGCCAGCCTGTTCGGCGATTTAAACACCACGGTGAGCATCGAGGGGCATACGGACAACGTGCCGATCGGCCGCTACTCCAGCTACAAGGACAACTGGGAGCTCTCCGGCGCCCGGGCGATGTCAGTACTGCGATTCTTCCTGGAGCACAGCAAGCTGGACCCGGGAGGCTTCCAGTATGCAGGCTATGCCGATACGAGGCCGGCCGCGGACAACGCGACCGCCGAAGGCAAGCAGAAGAACCGCCGAGTTGAAATCACGGTGTTGCGGCAGCTGAAGGAGTAGGCGATTACCGCAATGACCGACAAATGTACTCCCAAGCTATGCGTTTGAATGCAATCCATAATACACGTAATACATCCGCATAAAACGAGTAAGCGCCCGGCAGACTGAATCGGCATGGATTCAGATCTGGCGGGCGCTTTTGCATATATAAACACTGGTTCGATCACTGACGGCATTCCTGAGCGTCGCAAGGTTTACGGCAAATTCGATATCCAACTTCCGATCGAAGCTTCAAGAGCTTTTTACGGAGGAATCCTGGAGCGAATATTTTAAGCGCCGTGCCCAACCCCGCTCTCGCTCGGCCGCAGCACAGCGGAACCGACGGCCAGCAGAATGACCGCCATCAGGCCCAGCACGGCCAGCGGCAGTGCGATATCGGATAACGTGCCTCCGGTAGCCGCGGTCTCCACCGCCTCAATGGCCCATTTTTGCGGGATGAAATTAGCGATCTTCTGCATGAACTCCGGCATGATGGCAAGCGGCCAGAAGCACCCGCCCAGCATGCAGGTCGGCGTGACGATCATGGAATTGATCATGGCCGCATTTTGCCCATTCCGGATCAGCCCGGCGACCGTGCTTGCCACGCCTAACGATACGAGCATGAAGGCCATCAGAATAAGGAAATGCAGCATGAACGGAACTCCGTAATCGTAGCGAAGGACATACCGGCTGAGCACGAGCACGATGATCACCTGCAGCGAGCCGACCACCAGGCTGCCCAGAAAATTACCTAAAGCGATCTGATAGGCGCGCACCGGCGCCGTATACATGCGGGACAGCGTTCGCTGCCTGCGGTCATCAATCATCATCGACACCACGCTGGAGATAAGGGTCATCATGAACATCAGGGTAAATCCCGTTACGTTCGAGAGTCCCGGCTTCGCATACAGATTCAAATCCGTGACTTCGGTGTCCACCCGATTCAGCGCGGATTGCTTGAGCACCTCTTGCAGCGCCGGCATACGATCCGCGTCCGGCTCCGAGGTCTCCCGGATCAAGGCAGCCGTACCGCTTAGGCGCGTAACCGCGGAGTCCGCCGTCATTCGGATCATCACCGAGGCCTCCGAGGTGGAGACTTCGTATATTTTAACCGCCGGCCGTTGGCCTTCTATTAATCCGTCGCTGAACCCCTGCGGAATATAAACGCCAACCGTGCTTTTATTCTCCACCAGGTCTTCCCTCAGCATATTCTCGGACCCGGACTCCTTGAGCACGTATTGGCCGCTTCGCTCCAGTTCATTCATCAAGTACCGCCCTGCAGGTCCATCATCCTCGTTCACGTAAGAGACCAGAATGCTCGCGGCCGTGGTCTGCCCCAGAAGGAACACCGTCAAGGTAACGACCACGCAAGGAACCAACAGATAGACGATCCAGCCTCTTTTTCGTCCCAGCGTGCGTCTCACCATATGCCAGGCAATGGTTAAGCTATGCATGGTATCCCACCTTCCTGTACGTAATCATGGCTGCAGCCGACAGGGCCGCGGTAATGGCCGCCAGCGTGCCCACGCAAGTGACAATCAAATGCACGTCGCTGTCCAGCATCATCCGCAGCATGCTCTGCATTGCCCAATGGTTAACGGTGAAGGCGCCGAGCTTCTGGAAGAACTCCACGGGCAGCGGCATGAACCCTCCGCTGACAAACGTCATGGCGATAATGATCGCCTGCATCAGCCCTCTGGCTCCTGCCGCCGTTGAGGAGACCAGGGTAATGAACGTGGCTATGGTCATGGACGATAACGTGATCAATACGCAGACCATGATGAGCAGCAAGGGGTGCGGCCCCCATTTGACGCCGTACAGCCACATGGATCCAAGGACGATAGCGGCGGCCTGTGCCAGCGTGATCAGGCTGCACCCGATAATTTTCCCGGCAAACACGGTTCCGGGGTTAACGGGCGCGCTTTGCAAGCGATACAGGGTCCGGCTTTCCCGCTCGCCCAGCAGGCTGCTGCTGGCCATCAGGCCGGAATACAACAGGAACATGATCAGCATGGAGGCTGCGTAATATTGGGCTGCGGAGTACGTCGCTCCTTTCTCGCTCAGCTGACCGATCGTAACGTTGGGTCCGTCCGACGCATCGACAGGCGCTGCCGCTTGGGCCGCAAGAACTTGGTCTCCGCCCATAACGGCTACCTCCGCCTGTTTGTGATTGGCATTGGCGATAAAGGTCTTGAAGACAGTGTCTGCCACGAGGTTTAGTTCACGGTCTCTTCCAGGCAGCAGCTCAAGCTTCACGTCCGCTCCCTGGCTCATTCGTTCATCAAAGGAAGCAGGAACCACCACCGCGTAATCGACCTCGCCCCGGCGCAGCTTTTCTTCGGCTTCTTCGCGGCTGGATACCACCTCAGGTTCCAATAGGTCCTGAATTTCCGGCAAGCCGGTCAGTGCCTGCATGCTCCCCGGCAGCTGTCCTCCAGCCTCGGCATCTAACACCAACCCCACGCGGACCGATGGCTGTTTAAATTCCTGATCATTACCAAACCAGCCCGACAGCGCGTTTCCCAATATGAAAATAAGGATCAGCGGCAGCAAAAATTGGTTGATCAGCACCGATCGGCTGGTGGCCATCCGCTTCAGCTCGAACCAGGCGATAATCATCGTATTCATCTTCGGTATTCCTCCTTCATGGATTCCTCTGCTCGTGTCCGTTATGATCAATCGCGAAGCGTTCGTCCGGTCAGGCTGAGAAACAGCGTTTCAAGCCCCGGCTCCTCGCACTGCAGAGAGCGAAGCGTTGTATGGTGTTTACTGCAAATGAATAAAATATCCTGCAGCTCATCCTGAGCTGACGGTACATAGACCTCGACCTCGTTATCATTCTGCGCGACGCGCCTAACGCGCGGGTGAATGGTCAGTTCCTCCACCAGATCCGGTGTGATCCCATCAGCAGTAAGAATGATTTTTTCCTCATGCGCCACGCGTGCCCGAAGCTCCTGCTGCGTCCCGCAGGCGATAACATGACCTTGATCCATGATGGCCACCCGGTCGCTAATCGCGGCAACTTCCTCCATGTAATGACTTGTATAAATAACGGTAGAACCCATGCGGTTCAACGTCTTCACCGATTCCAGGATATGATTCCGGGACTGCGGATCAATCCCCACCGTCGGCTCATCCATAATAATCAGCTTCGGACGATGCGTAATCGAGCATGCAATATTCAGTCTTCGTTTCATCCCCCCGGAGAAGGTGGACGGCCTTTCTTTCGCCCGATCCTGCAGGCCGACAAACGCCAGCGCCTCCTCCACCCGCTCCTTCAGCAGCTGGCCGCGCAGCCCGTACAATTTCGCGAAAAAAGCGACATTGTCCCAGGCCGGCATCTCTTCGTACAGCGCCAGATCCTGGGGCACCAGCCCAATTCTCCGTTTCACTTCCAGCGGCTGCTCCTCGATGGAGATACCGTCTACTTTGATGATGCCCTGATCCTTCGCCAGAAGGCCGCAGATCATATTGATGGACGTGCTCTTGCCAGCTCCGTTCGGTCCCAATAATCCAAAAATCTCGCCTTCGTGCACTTCCAGATTCATATGATCCACCGACAGCTTGCTACCATATCGTTTTACGACATCCTTCATCTCCAGAAAGACCGTCATCATCATCATCTCCATTTCCCTCGTATCCATCTGTTGATTACATTCTATCTGGAATCGCCGGATTTTTAAGGTAGAGGAAGTCACCTTATAGGGTGACGAAAGTCATCTCCTTGCCGAAAACATCCATGTGCTATAATGAAGCCAATCGTTTGAACGGTTTGACTTCACAATGGAAAAGGGTTGGATCGCACGTGACATCTCCACTTGCCTATCTCAGGTACGGCCTCATTCTCCTGCCCGCCGCAGCGGACATCTTTTTGCAGCGGCTCGACGATTACGGGGAGTATATGGTGTACATCCTGCTATTTCTGGCGATTGCGGTGCTGAGCCGCTTCCTGCCTTCGCCTGCTTACCGGAAAGCAGCCATACTGCTGGAAATCCCGTTGTCCCTATGGCTATGCCACCAATACGGCTTCATGATGGTATTCCTGTCCATATCCTCCCTATGCGTCTATTTGCCCTTGTTCGAGCGACCTGGCAGGCTGTGGCTGTCATTCGGTCACCTTGCACTGCTCAACATCGCGATTACCGGTTACGATGCGCTGCTGCATACGACAGCCAATCTGCTGTTTCTGTTCTTGGCTGTGACGTTCCACCGCATCCATGAAATGAACCAGAAGGAATTGGATCACATTCATTTATACGACGACCTGAAAAGACTGCATTTCCAGCAGGACGAGGCAGGCAGGCAGCTGCTGCAGTTCGCCCATCAGGTGGAAAGCGCGGCCCAGGCCGAGGAGCGTAACCGCATCTCCCGCCAGCTGCATGACGATATCGGCCATCGGCTGATTCGCGTCAAAATGATGATGGAAGCCGCTCTTCATATCGTGCCGCAGGATGCCGTCCGGGGCATGGATATGCTTCACCAAATCCGCGACCAGCTGGGGGAGAGCATGGAGCAGATGCGGACCGCCGTGAAACAGATGAATCCGTCAAGGCGGATCACGGACGATTATTCCCTGGATCGGCTGCTGGAGGAGACCGGCAGGGAGACCGGAATCGAGACCGAGCTTGTGCTGCAGGGGGTTCCTTATCCGCTTTATCCAAGCCAACAGGTGGTATTATACAAAAATGCCCGCGAAGCCATCACCAACGCCATACGCCACGGCGAGGCCAAGCAGGTCCAAATTTCTCTCCAGTACGGAGACGAGGAAGTTCGAATGGAGGTCTCCAACGATGGAACGGTCCAAGAGGAGGCGAACCCGATCGCTGCGGCAGACCGCCATGGCATCGGGATAAGCGGCATGCTCGAGCGAACCAAAGTGGTAGGAGGAACGCTGGAGGTAAGAAAATCCGTGCCTTTTACCGTCATCACCCGGCTGCCTGTCTACCGGAAGCGCGAGATTATGTAACTGACATGACGGCAGCACCCTAATTTATAGAAAGGATCGTGGCTATCCATGATATCCGTATTGATTGCAGATGATGACCCGTTCATTCGGGAAAGCTTGAAACTGTTGGTGGGGATGGATCCGGATATCGAAGTATCGGCTGTCGCGGAACACGGGGAGGAGGCTCTATCGTTATTGATGGACGGACTTCATGCCGACGTCGTGCTCATGGACATCCGGATGCCGGTATGCGACGGCGTGGAAGGAACCCGGCGTATTCGCGAGCGATACCCTGATGTACGGGTGTTGATGCTGACTACCTTCGATGACGATGATTATATCGTGGAGGCGCTGCGGAACGGGGCCAGCGGTTATCTGCTGAAGAACATTCCGCCCGATCGCATCATCCAGGGGATCAAAACGGTGCATGACGGTAACATGCTGATACATCCCGATATCGCCCGCAAGCTGACCGGCATGCTTCGTCCAACCCCGCAGCCAGTCCCGAGATCCGCTGAGTTGGAACAGTTCGGGCTCACCCCTGCCGAGAAAAAGGTCGTCGCCCTTATCGCGGAGGGCCTGTCCAATAAGGAAATTGCCGCGCAGCTTTACCTAAGCGAAGGCACCGTCAAAAACTACGTCACCGATATTCTGGGCAAGCTGAATCTTCGGGACCGGACGCAAATCGCTATCTTTTATTTAAAAAAGGTACAGGGCTAGTCCCCGCTTATCCTTTACATAACGGAATGAAGCTAAAAAACGGGCCCTTGTCCATATTGGACAAAGGCCCGTTTGCCGTATCACGATGAAGGGAATCCGGCTTCTTCGGAACCGCCGGACGTCTTGCTGCTGGTAGCCCCCCGCTTGCTGCGAATATGAAGTTTATTCGCCAGCAGCGTGATCAAGCTTACCGGCTTCAACCCCACCGCGATGCCATCCCTAGGGTCGGGCGCCACGATAGCACCCAGCTGATGATGATCCCCTGCGTAAATCGCGCGCTGCAGAAATTTGCTCTCCCCTTGATGGTTCTGAACCTCCAGCTTGCAGAAGGCCGGATTCTGGCGCAAGGCGCTGTGCAACTGCTCCTTGCTGTGAATCAGCTTACCGTTCACCTTGAGGATCGTCTCCCCTGCCAAAATGCCGAGCTCGCTTGCCGGACTGTCCGGCAGCACGGCGAGAACGCGTAATCCGCGTACCGGATGCACAAACATCGGGCTGCGCTGCTGTTCCTCGTATCTGCTGTACCATACCAAGCCCTCATGCAGCAGCAGCGCCGCTAATGCGGCCGCAATGGTAAGCGGCGACCACCACTCGGCCAGCAGGCTCAATGCCAGCACAATCGCCCCATAGAATATGAGACGCTTCGACGTAATCCCTGCCTTCTCCTGCGGGAGCATGCTCTGCGTCATCTCACCGAAGCCGATCACGACCGGGAGTGCCATCATAGTAAAGCCCGCACTCCAGGCATCGCCGCCGAAAAACGGCGTCCACGGAAGCACGCTGCCCCCGCCAACCGCCGGAACGAGCAGGAACAACGGCAGCGGCCAGAAGCTCTGCATATGATAGCCGCCGACAAGCTTGCCGCGCTTGCCCTCCAGGAACAGCGGTGTGGCAAATCCCGACCCTTGTACCCTTACCAGCAAAGCTTCAGCAAAATGCAGAACGGCGGACAACGCCAGCAAGGCCGGAATGTCCAAACCAAGGATGGTTGCCGTTACCTGATGAATCCAGCCTTCCGGCTGCCAATTCGGAAACCAGCCCAACACAAACTGAATGATCCCGAGCAGACCGATGGAATAGGCAAAGCATAAGTACCGGATATGAAACAGCATCAGGATCAGCGAAGTCACCCATATGCATATAATGGCTTCCAAGCTTAATGATATCCCCAAGAAGGCCACCACGATGGACACGCCGATGCCTGCCGCCAGTCCCCCCAGAAACGTACGCCAGGTCTGCAATCCCCAGGAATGCAGCTTCACATGGAACAGCTTGCGCTCCACCAACACCTGCCTTCGGTAAAACAGCATGACAAACAAAATCGAAATATAATAAAAGGGCTGCGTCAGCAGTTGTATGCCTGCATCTATCCCATACATCAGCAGTTGTTTCAATGTCTCCAACGGCTTGCCACGCTCCTTTCGGTTCCAAGATGCTTCGAAGTTCACGCTTTCTGATATCTCCAAAGAAAAAAGAAGGCTACCGTTCAGCCTTCTTACTTGTTCGACGCCTTAGCGGCGATTTCCTTCCGAACCTCGGCAATTCCGCGATTCATTTGGTTATCCTCTTTCGGATCCTGAATCTTCTCGATCAATGCCGCTTCCAATGCCTCGGCTGTAGCGCTGTTAATGATGCCGTCCGCTTTCAGCTTGTGCTTGCTCTGGAAGCTCTTGACCGCCTTCTCCGTATTCCGGTCGAAGTAACCATCCGTGCGTCCTGCCGCGTAACCAACCGCTTCAAGCATAATCTGCGCGTTCTTCACATCCGTGCTGTTCGTGTCGTACGCATAGGTTTTCTTCTTATCGATCGGCGCAACGGTAAAGTATTCAGGCTGCGACACCTTAATATCCGGCTCGATTCCCTTCTCATGGATCCAGGTGCCGTTTGGCGTCAGCCATTTCGCAATGGTCACCTTGAGCAGGCTTCCGTCGCCAAACTGCTTGTCAAAGCTCGTTTGCACGGTCCCTTTTCCGAAGGAGTGCTCGCCCATCAGGGTAGCTCCGGCGGACTGCTGCAATGCGCCTGCCAAAATCTCGGAAGCGCTGGCGCTGCCCTTGTTCATCAGCACCGTAATCGGGTACGATTTGGCCACGCCACCCGAAGGATGCTTCTCCCGCTTCTTATCCTTGTCTTCGACCTGAACGATCAGCTCGCCTTTAGGCACGAACTGCTCTGCAATGTCGATGACAACGGACAGCACGCCGCCGGGATTGTTCCGGACGTCGATCAGCAGTCCCTTCATGCCTTGGCTTTCCAGCTTCTTGAGCTCTTCCTTAAAGCGTTCGCCCGTATTCAGCGAGAATTGGGAAATCTCGATAACGCCGATTCCGCCCTTCTCCATCCGTGCCGACACGGTTTCCAGATCGACGTCATCCCGAACGATTACATACTCGATCGGCTGCTCGGACCCTGCCCGCTTGATCTGAAGAACGGCCTTGGAGCCCTTCGGACCGCGAATCTTGTTAACGGCCGCATTCAGCTCAAGGCCCTGCAAGGATTCGCCATTGACGGAAAGGATGGTATCCTTGGCCCGAATGCCGGCTTTATCCGCAGGCGATCCCTTGATCGGGGATACAACGACGACGCTGCCGTCAACGGAGGACACTTCCGCGCCAATCCCCGTGAAGGAGCCCTCAATGCTTTCTTCAAACTGGGCCGCCGTTTCTTTGCCCATATAGTTGGAATACGGATCTTCCAGCGCTTCCATCATCCCGTTGATAGCGCCGTCGATCAGCTTCGACCGATCGATATCCTTGTAATAATTGCTTTCGATGAGGTCAATCGCTGTCCCCAGTTTCTTCGCTTCAGACTGCTCCAGTCCATTCCTGTTCGCGATGCTGGCCAGCAATCCCTCGCCGCCGTCTCCGGTCTGACTAGGAGCAGGCAGCTGGGTCAAAGCCATCGTTAACAGTCCGCCGCACAGCATGGCAGCGATGACCAGAAAGACAGCCGTTCGTTTTTTCAGCAAGTACTTCACCGCCTTTGTACGTTTCAACTGCTACACACAGGGGAATCCCGTCCACCTAGTATATGATTGGCTTGCCGGGAATATTTATACAGCGGTATTGAAGGTTATATGGCTTGCGTCATCATTTCTGTTACAGATAAGGCGATGGATTCACTGGCGATCCGTTGACCCGAACCTCAAAATGGAGATGCGGTCCCGTGCTCTGACCCGTGGAGCCTACTTCGGCAATCTTCTGCCCTCTGGACACCTTGTCGCCTTCGCTGACTTTAATGCCGCCGTTGCGGATATGCCCATACAAGGTCCATACGCCGCCCCCATGATCAACAATAACACAGTTTCCGTAACCGCTCCACCACTCGGCCAAGATGACCGTGCCGCTCTCGGCTGCCCGGATCTCTGTCCCTTGCGGAACGGCGAAATCCTGACCCGTGTGCATCTTGCCAACCTCGCCCGTTACCGGATGGACGCGCGGTCCGTAACCGGAGGAGAGTCTGGCCCCGGAGACCGGTATCGCAAACGGTCCGCCGTTGCCGGTATACCCGCCGCCGCCTTTGCTGCCGCCGAGGGTTGTCGCCTTCGCTCTCTTCGCCGCAGCCGCTTTGGCAGCCGCCGCTTTACGGGCCGCTTCTTCGGCAGCAAGCTTATTCTTTTCCTTCTGCAGGTCCGAACGCTTGCTTGCCAGGGCAACCAGCATTTTATCCTGCTCTTCGGTCAGGATGTCCGCATCCTCGATATCTTGATCGTACTGGGCCAGCAGAACGCGCTTCTCCTGTTCCTTCTCGTTGAGGATGCTCTTGCGGTCCTCCATCTGGCCGTACAGGTCCTTGGCGGTCGCATATTGCCCCTCAAGCTCTTTCTTCTTGTCGATAACCAGCAGCTTGTCCTGCTTATGCTGCACCAGCAAATCCTGGTCCTGGTCGACGATGGTCTTCAAGGAATCGGCACGCTCAATAAAATCGCTGAAGCTGGTTGCGGAGAGCAGCACATCCAGATACGATACTTGCCCATCCATATAGATGAGGCGAATCCGGGATTCCAACAGCTTCTCTCGGGATGCGATGCGCTCCTCCGCTGCTTCAAGCTCCTTGGTCGTTGTTCTCAGCAAATCCTCCGTCTCCTCGATCTTGACGGAAATCTTGGTCAATTCATTGCTGACGATACTGATTTGCTCCATCACAAGTTTCAGGTTCTTCGTCGTTTTATTCTTATAATGCTGGGCTTCTTGTTTATCATCCGCTGCCTTGCTCTTCTGCGCACGCGCTTTCTTGACCTGCTCCTGAAGCACCCTCAGCTCTTTGTCTACATCGGCTGCGGTCTTCTTCTCGGCTTGTCCGACGGTCGGTTGGATCATAACAGTGGCCAGTAATAAGGCTGCTACTCCTGCGGCGATTTTCTTCAAGTTTCGCTCCCCATCCTTTACCTTGTTTTATACTTTCAAAAATTTACGTATCGACATGGTGCTGCCCCAAATGCCAATGACAATGCCAAGGGCCACGATGATGGTCCCGAGCAGCAGCCACAGATCTCCCAATGGAATCAGGCTCTGCGCCAGCGTCAAATCCGTTTGCGACGCGGCGTACAGGCGATTGTAGCCTATAAACAGCAGCGTAACCGTAATGATCGAGCCCAGGAGGCCGATCATGGCTCCTTCCACGAAGAACGGCCAGCGAATGAAGTTGTTGGTCGCGCCGACAAGCTTCATGATGCCGATCTCGCGGCGACGGGCCAAAATCGTTACCCGAATGGTGTTCGAAATCAGAAACATGGACATCAAGCCGAGTCCCGCAACGAAAATAAAGCCGATATTCCGCACCGTTTTCGTAATCTTGAACAAGGTTTCTACCGTGCCCTCCCCGTACTTGACGCGCAGGATCGGCTCTTCCGCATACTTCTCGTTCAGCGCGGTAATCTTGTCGGCAACAAAGCCGACCGTGGTCGGTTCGATGACGGAAACCTCGAATGCGTCCGGTAGCGGATTCTGGTCCGCTTCGCTGAAGCCTTCCACCCATTCGGAGCCGAGGCTTTCTTCAAGCTCCTTCATGCCCTCTTCCTTGGACACGAATTTGATGGCGCTGACTTCCGGCATGGCCTCGATCTCGCCTTTGACGGTTTCGCGCAGCTTCTCGTCCACATTGAGATTCAAGTACGTATTGATTTGCACATTGCTATCTGCTTTATCGGCTAATGCGTTCACATTCATGACTAACAGCATGAAAACGCCCAGTATAAATAATGACACCACGATGGACGTAATCGATGCGACCGACATCCATCCATTCCGGAAAACGCTCTTCGCCCCTTCCCGCAAGTGCCGCAAGAAGGTTCTAAAATTCATACCCGTACTCTCCTCTCTGCTGGTCGCGGACGATCTGTCCGTGCTCAATCGCAAGTACGCGCTTACGCATCGTGTTCACGATATCCCTGTTGTGGGTAGCCATCACGATGGTGGTTCCCCTGAAATTGATTTCGTCCAGCAGCTGCATGATGCCCCATGAGGTTTCGGGGTCCAGGTTGCCCGTAGGCTCGTCCGCAATAATGACGGACGGGTTGTTCACGATCGCCCTGGCGATGGCGATCCGCTGCTGCTCCCCGCCGGAGAGCTGGGATGGCTCGCGGTTCGCCTTGGCTTTCAGACCAACCAGATCCAGCACCTCCATAACCCGTCTCTTGATGAGACGCTGCGGCGCTTCGATAACCTCCATGGCAAAAGCTACATTTTCGTAAGCAGTCAGCTTGGGAAGCAGGCGATAGTCCTGAAAAATAACCCCGATATTTCGGCGAACATAGGGGATTTTGCGCTGCTTCAGCTTCCCGATATTAAATCCGTTAACAGAAATTTGGCCTTTGGTCGGCACTTCTTCTCTATAGATAAGTTTCATGAATGTCGATTTGCCGGCACCCGACGGTCCGACAACATACACGAATTCATTGCGGTTAATGGTAACGGAAACTCCTTGAAGCGCATGGGCGCCGCTCGGATAAGTCTTCCATACGTCCTGCATTTCGATCACTTCATCACTTCCCAATCCATAATTAGCCATTATACTTTCGACAGTTTCCATCGAATTCCTTTAAAATCCAAGAAAAATCCTCACGACATCGTCTATTGTAACAAATTTGTTACCTTTTGAGTACCCGAAAGTTTAAGCCCACCGTGACATATACATGAACAAGTGCATGAACTGCGGCCAATACGAAGTTAAGAAGGTGGTTTCGAATGAAAAAAATTCATCTCGGTCTCATCATTGTCATCAGTTTCGCTCTTCTCCTCTCCGTCGGTTTCGGTTTATTGACGATGTACGCGAACCAAAAGGAGCTGCCGAAGGGAATGGTTCTCTCCGGCTGGCAGGTAGGGGGGCAGCCCGCCGACGAGGTTTTGTCCGAGCTGGAACAGCGGCTTCAAGCCATCACAAGCATCAAGGTGACGCTGGAGTCGGAGGCCCTGAAAGGGCACACGGAAAGCTTCAGTCTCCAAGAAGCCGGCGTTCGGTTCAGCGCAGCCGAATTCAAGGAAGCCATCGCCAAGCTGTCCGAAGGATCGCTATGGGAACAGGTTCTTTACCGGCGGCAGTTTCAGCTGGAATGGCATATATCCACGGAGTGGGATCGCGACGTATTGAAAGAGCGGTTAAACGAAGACTGGCAAAAAGAACGCTTTGGAGAGCCTGTCAATGCGGTACGAAGCATTTCCGATGACGATGTGGTCCGGTATACCCCGGAGAAAACCGCTTACCGCATCGATTGGGCTGCGTTCTATGAAGGGTTCAGCGCCGCGCTTCCGAACGAGTCCCACTTCATGGAACCGAATCCTGAAGAAGCTATTGCGGTGCAGCTGCCTCTTATCCGCCAAAAGCCTCCCGTTACCGTAAAGTCGCTGCAGGACGAGGGCATTGAGCGAAAAATCATTGAATTCTCCACCGGTCTCGGATCCAGCGGGCCCGGACGCGTACATAACGTGACCGCTGCCGCCAAAGCCGTGGACGGCATGATTCTGAAGCCCGGCGATGAGTTCAATTATGCTCATATCATAGATGTTGCGAAGAAGGAGTACGGTTTCAAAGAGGCTCCCGTCATCGTGAACGGCAAGCTGGTGCCTGGTATCGGGGGCGGGATCTGCCAGGTATCCAGCACGGTGTATCATGCCGCCCTGCTGATGGGGCTCGAGATCACCGAAAGGCGGAATCATTCCCTTCCGGTCAGCTATTTGCCCAAGGGGCAGGACGCCACCTTTGCCGAAGGGGCGATCAACTTTCGCTTCCGAAACAATACGGGCAAGCATCTGCTTATCCTGTCCGAGGTATCGCACGGCAATTTAACGCTGAAGATGTTCGGCACCTTCCCGGAGAATACGGAATACGAGCTGGTATCCACTACGATCGAAACCTTGCCGTCCCCGGAAAAGGTCATCCACAACAACTCGCTGCCGCCGGGATTGAAGCAGGTGGTTCAGAACGGAAAACCAGGTTATGTGGTAGAAACCTATCGAACCAAGAAAGTGAACGGGAAGGTCGTGGAGAACGTGAAAATATCCAAGGATACCTACCGTCCCCAGAACAGCATCGTTGCCATCAATCCGACCAACGAGGTCCCGCTGCCGGATGCGAATGAAATGCCCAAAGAGGAAGTCGTCGAGGACGGTATCAGCGCTCCGTAAATCGAAGCTGACACGAAACAGCCCGTATTCGCGAATCGAATCGCGAATACGGGCTGTTTTCCTTGCCGTTATTTTAATGCCGTGCATCGATTTTATAATAGCTTCCGATTTCTGCCTGGGCATCTGCGCTGAACGTCTCTGTATATTCCACCCTGCCGATCGAGCAGCCCTTTCCGATATGGACTTTCCTGCCCCTGACCATGGCCGCTCTCGTATTCTCCAGCGTGATATCCTCGCCTTCAATCAGCTCGGCGTTCAGATATCCGATCCGGGAGGAACGGAACCATTTGGCCAGCAACGTTGGTGCTACGAAGACCGAGCGGCTTCGGAGTTCGTTGACGCGCGAGGCTTGCGTAACGAGCCTCAGCGTCAATTCCCGAGCTATCACGGACCCGCTCACGCGTAGTATGCCGCGGACCGTCATCTCTTCGGCTTCCAGGTTGCCGCCAACATCCAAGGTACCGTTCACGACGCCTTTGACCGCGAACAGATCGGCTCCCGTGCTCAAGCCGCCATTGATTCCGATGCGGCTGATCCTAACGCTTCCGCCGGCATCCAAGCTTCCATTCACCCGGACGTGCTCCATCTGGACATGATGAGACACCTTCACATGGCCGTTCACTCTAGCCTGCCTTCCGAGCAGGCTTCCGTTTATGACCGCGCTCCCGTTGCAGCGTAGCAGATGGCAATCCGTGTCGCCATGAATGACGCCTTCACCGTTTATCCGAAGCTTGCCGATAATACCGCCGCCAACGACACCGTCACCCGTTATGGAAACACCGGGTCTTTCTACGACTGTTCCGTTATGCACCATATCGCTGCCTCCTTGCATCTATTCGGCCTATGCCCGGATGCTTGACCCGATGTCGCCCTTAAAACCGCCGGGATGCTCTAACCTGGGCTTCCGGGTGCTGCGTCAATTCATCCCGGTATTCCACTTGCCGAATCTCGCAACCTGGGCCGAGAATCACCCGGTTGCCGCGAACGATATCGGCTTCGACATACTCTAGATCCAGGACATCGCCCTCAATAATGCGTGCCTCCAGCCGCGTTCCCCGTAATGGCAGGGACAGCATCTCCCAGAGACGCTTTCCTTTTTTGCGGATCGTGATCCGGTCTCCGACGATTTCCTGCGCAAGGCAGCGGCCCAACAGCCGAATATCCGCTGTTCCTACATGCAGGCGGCCATCGATCTTGAAGCCCCCATGAAACGTGGCCGTTTCACTCCGCACGTCACCATGGCTTCTCAGGTTTCCGGTTACATCAAGCCTCTTCGATTCGGAATCACCGTGAATGCTGCAATGCCCCCCGATAAAAATGGACCGGCTGCGCACGCCTCTCTTCACGCTCAGGCTGCCGGCTACATGCAGCTCCTCCGCGTCCACCGTCCCCTTAACGGTTCCCGAACCGTTCACGCGAATCTTGTCGGCAGCGACGTCGCCGTTCAAACTCATCGTTCCGTTGCCTGTTAATTCCCGGCAGTCCAGATCTCCATTCACCTGACCGGCACCATCGATTCGCACCTTGCCGTATTGGCCGCCGCTTGAGCTGCCGGTTCCCGTAATCTTCAGATCGGACAGTTTATCGTCATGTGGTATCATGAGCATACTCCTCCAGATTCACTAATAGGATCATCATGCTATATCTTAACTGGACATTCGCTGAACTTCTAAATCCATGCTATTGAATCCTCCACCAGATGGAGCCATAATCTCCCTCTAAGATAACACAACGCAGCGCATCATAGAACAGCCCGATGGCTGAACCTCGCCTCGGTCTGAAGACCGAGGCGTTTTATGCACGATTCATTCCATCCGATTCAATTCGGTCGCTGACCGCCTTTATGCTCCTGGAGAATGGCGAAGCTTCCGAACGCAGCAGACTTTAAATCCATTCTCGCCCGCCGCAGACGATGACTTAGATTTACTTGGAGCAAGGGAGATCGATTGTGATATGATCCTAATAGGCTCGTCATTTTGATCTCTCATTTCCAAAAATGAAAGGGGATACATAATCCATGGCTCTTATGCAATGTCACTTTTACTCGGAGGTGCTCGGTCTCAGCACGTCCATGACCGTCATTCTCCCTCAGCAAACCTCTTCACAAATCGGCATGACGAATCATGCCAAAAGCGGTCTGCATCCGACGCTCTTCCTTCTGCACGGCCTGTCCGACGACGATTCCATCTGGCTGCGCAGAACCTCCATCGAACGCTACGTGGCCGAGATGGGCATTGCCGTCGTTATGCCGCAAGTGCATCGCAGCTTCTATACCGACATGGAATACGGCGGCAAATACTGGACCTTTATCAGCCAGGAGCTGCCGGCCATCGCCCGTTCCTTCTTCCCGTTATCCCACGCGAGGGAAGATAACTTCGTCGCCGGGTTGTCCATGGGCGGCTACGGGGCGTTCAAGCTTGCCCTTCGCTGTCCCGAATCCTTCGCCGCTGCTGCCAGCCTGTCGGGCGCGCTCGACATGGCGGGTCATATTAATAGGAACGAGGCTTTGTTTGAGCATCGTTTAGTCTACGGAGATCGGGACATTACCGGCACCGACAATGACCTGTTGTGGCTGCTTCAGGAAGTGGACCGCTCGGAGGGACCGAAACCGCTGCTGTATCAATGCTGCGGAACGGAAGACTTCCTCCACCAAGACAATCAAGCGTTCCGCAAAGCCTGCGAAGCAACCTCCCTGGATCTCACGTATCAGGAAGGGCCGGGCGGTCATGATTGGGGATATTGGGATACCCACATCCAGGATGTTCTGAAATGGCTTCCGTTGAAAGCCTGATGAACCCATAATATGCACGCCATGAACGTGCCGGCGGCACATTCCCGGTTCCATGGGATGTACTGGGTGTACTTCTCATCGTGAGAGGATTTTAGGCAATCCCTCATTCAACGGATCTCATCGTTACACAACAAAAGGTGGATCAGCAAATGTAACATTTGCCGGTCCACCTTTATTTTTGCTACGTCAGGTTTTCTGTATCCTTACTCTACATTCCCCTGGCGGAGACCCAGCCATTCTTCCGTGACCTGGAGGGTCTGCACGCTGCGGTCGATCGCCGCTTTCACCTGCTCGGTTGCCGTGCCGCCGTAAACGTTACGCGCATTGACCACCGTCTCGGGTTGAAGCACGCCATAGATGGAGTCGTCGAACAGCTCGGAGAACTGTTTGAATTCATCCAGCGTCAGGTCCAGCAGGTATTTGTTGTTCTGGATGCAGTACAATACGGTCTTGCCGATCACTTCGTGCGCCTGGCGGAACGGAAGACCTTTGCCGACCAGGAAGTCCGCAATGTCCGTTGCATTCGAGAAGTCGGTGTTCACCGCTTCGCGCATGCGGCCTTTGTTGACCTTCATCGTGGCAATCATCGGAGCGAACAGCTGCAATGCGCCTTCCAGCGTAGCCACCGTGTCGAACATGCCCTCTTTGTCTTCCTGCATGTCCTTGTTATAAGCAAGCGGCAGCGACTTCAGCACGGTGAGCAGACCCATCAGGTTGCCGTATACCCGCCCGGTTTTGCCGCGGACAAGCTCGGGCACGTCCGGGTTCTTCTTCTGCGGCATAATGCTGCTGCCCGTGCAGAACGCATCATCCAGCTCGACGAAGTTGAACTCGGTGCTGCTCCAAAGCACCAGCTCCTCGCTCAGGCGGGACAAGTGCATCATGATGATGGAAGCATCCGAGAGGAATTCCAGGATAAAGTCGCGGTCGCTGACCGCATCCAGGCTGTTCTCGTAAACGCCGTCGAAACCGAGCTGCTCGGCCACGAAATGGCGGTCGATCGGGAACGTTGTGCCCGCAAGCGCGCCTGCCCCGAGCGGCAGCACGTTAATGCGCTTATAGCTGTCGATCAGACGGTCGATATCCCGCTGGAACATGGACACGTAAGCCATCAGATGATGCGCGAACAGAATCGGCTGCGCACGCTGCAGATGCGTATACCCTGGAATAATCGTATCCAGGTTATCCTTGGCTTGCCCAATCAACGCGGTCTGCAGCTCGTGCAGCATGCCGGTCAAAGCCACGACGCGGTTGCGCAAATACAAGTGCATGTCCGTTGCCACCTGGTCGTTACGGCTGCGGCCCGTGTGGAGCTTGCCGCCGACAGGTCCGATTTCCTCGATCAGATTCTTCTCGATGTTCATATGGATATCCTCATCCGATACGGAGAACTCGATGCTGCCCTCACGGATGCGCTCCAGCACCTTGTTCAAGCCGGCTTTGATCGTCTCCACGTCCTCCGCCGGCACGATGCCGCATTTGCCCAGCATGGACACATGCGCAAGGCTTCCCTGGATGTCCTCCTCGGCCAGCTGCTTGTCAAAACCGATGGATGCCGTATATTCCTCTACCAATGCGTTGGTCTGCTTCGTAAAGCGTCCGCCCCATAACTTGCTCACAACACTTGCCCCTCTCTGATTTAAGGCAGAGGGCCGCTTCCCGCTTAAGAGGTTCCGTTCGTCCCGTTCAACGAGAATCGACGGAGCTCTCCAGCATGAAAACGGCCTTCAGCCTGTTCATTATTGTTAACTTATTGATTCTGATTCACGCCGGATGCCACTTTCAAACGCAATGCGTTCAAGCGGATAAAGCCGGTAGCGTCGCCTTGATCGTAAGCTTGCGTTGGATCGGCTTCCATCGTGGCGATGTCCGGGTTGTACAGGCTTACCGGACTCTTCACGCCTGCGCCGATCACATTGCCTTTGTACAGCTTCACGCGCACCGTACCCGTAACGTTCTTCTGGCTCTCGGTCACCAGCGCCTGCAATGCCAGACGCTCCGGCGCAAACCAGAAGCCGTTATAAACCAAGGTGCTGTAGCGGGTAATCAGGCTGTCGCGCAGGTTCATCACTTCACGGTCCATCGTAATGGACTCCATTTTGCGATGAGCGGTGAACAGGATCGTGCCGCCCGGTGTCTCATAGACGCCGCGGCTCTTCATGCCGACAAAACGGTTCTCCACCATATCCACGCGACCGATGCCGTGCTTGCCGCCCAGCTCGTTCAGCTTCTCCATCACTTGCAGCGGGCTCATCGATTCGCCGTTCAGCGCAACGACATTCCCTTGCTCGAACGTAAGCTCGAGGTATTCCGCCTCATCCGGCGCATCCTCAGGCGATACGCTGAGCAGGTACATATCCTTGCTGTCCTCCGCGCTTGCATCAAACCAAGGATCCTCCAGCACGCCGCTCTCGTAACTGATATGGAGCAGGTTGCGGTCCATGGAGTAGGATTTGGCAGCGGATGCCGTTACCGGAATGCCGTGCGCTTCCGCGTAAGCGATCATCTCCGCGCGTCCCGGGAAGGAGTTACGGAACTCCTCGATGCGCCAAGGCGCGATCACTTCAATGTCCGGTGCCAAGCCGGCTACGCCCAGCTCAAAACGAACCTGGTCGTTCCCTTTACCCGTAGCGCCGTGCGCAATCGCCGTCGCGCCTTCGGCACGTGCGATATCCACCATGCGTTTCGCGATCAACGGACGCGCGATGCTGGTGCCGAGCAGGTACTGCCCTTCGTACATGGCACCCGCCTGGAACATCGGGAAGATGAAATCATTCGCAAATTCGTCGCGCAGATCGTCGATGTATACTTTGGAGGCGCCGGTCGCCAGCGCTTTTTCCTCAAGTCCGTCCAGCTCTTCCTTCTGGCCGATATCGGCCGTGAAGGCAATGATCTCCGCATCGTAGGTTTCTTTCAGCCACTTCAGAATGACAGACGTATCCAAACCGCCGGAATACGCCAGTACGATTTTTTGTTTTGCCATGGTTAAACTCCCTCTCTTTGTTACTAACAACACTGTCCTTCATTATACTAAAGAAAACGTCCATTGACGCATTTTCATAGAGAATGTTCGCTGGTCATCGGCGGCTCTATGCCATCAAAGCAACCATTAAAGCCTTCTGGGCATGGAGACGGTTCTCGGCCTGATCGAAAATGACGGAATTGGCACCGTCGATCACGCCTTCGCTGACCTCTTCCCCGCGGTGGGCCGGGAGGCAATGCAGGAACAAGTAATCCGGCTTTGCCGCTTTCACCAGCTCTTCGTTTACCTGGTAGTCCGCAAACGCGGCTTCCCGCTGTGCCTGCTCCTCTTCAAAGCCCATGCTTGCCCATACATCCGTGTAGATCACGTCCGCATCCTTCGCGGCTTCGAGCGGGTCTTGGGTGATCGTGATTTTGCCGCCCGTTTGCGCCGCGATTTTCTCGCTCAGCTTCACAATGCTGGCATCCGCCTCATAGCCCTTCGGACTGGCTACGGCCACATGCATGCCCATCTTGGCACCGCCGATCAGGAGCGAATGCGCCATGTTGTTGCCATCGCCGATAAAGGCCATTTTGAGGCCTTTCAGCTTACCCTTGTGCTCCAGCACCGTCTGCAAATCAGCCAGCACCTGACATGGATGCGCCATGTCGCTCAGGCCGTTGATGACCGGAATCGAAGCATATTTTGCCAGGTTGACCACGTTGTCGTGCCCGAAGGTACGAATCATCAGGCCGTCCAGATAACGAGACATCACCTGCGCCGTATCGCTGATCGGCTCGCCGCGTCCGAGCTGAATATCGTTTTTGCTCAAAAAGAGTGCATGTCCGCCCAGCTGGAACATCCCAGCCTCGAACGAAACCCGCGTCCGCGTGGACGACTTCTCAAAAATCAAGCCGATCGTCTTGCCTTTCAGCGGCTGATAGACTTCCCCGTTCTTCTGCTTGCGCTTGATCTCGATTGCCGAATCGAGCAAGAACTGAATCTCTTCCGTCGAGTATTCGTCCAGCTCGATCATATCCCGCCCTTTCAGGCTTAATTCCTTCAATTGTCCGCTAGCGGCCATATTCTTCAGTCCTCCTTAACCATGCTGTTATTGTCCATAATGCTGCTGCACGATTCTTTTATGCTTGGCTAACCGCCGTATGCTCATGTATAAGTTCCGTAACGATCGATACTGCCTGGTCGATCTCTTCTTTAGTGACGTACAGATTCGGAAGCAGCCGGATCACGTTTGGTCCTGCCGTTACGAAGAGCAGCCCGCGGCTCTGTCCTTTCAGCACCAGCTCGCCAACCGGTTCGACACATTCGATGCCGATCAGCAGGCCTTTCCCCCGGATCGCCTTCACAAAAGGATGATTTCCCAGGCTCTCATTCAGCTTCGTCATCAAATATTCTCCGGCTTCGGCCGCGCGCTGCGGCACGTTGTCCTCCAGCATCGTCTCGATGGTGGCCTGGATGACGGCGCTGGCAATCGGCGTGCCGCCAAACGTCGTGGCATGGCTTCCTGCCGTGAAGGCTTCGCGCAAGTAAGCTTTGCCCAGCATCGCGCCGACCGGGAACCCGGAGCCGAGCCCTTTGGCCACGGTGAAAATGTCCGGCTCAATGCCGTAATGCTCGTGCGCAAACAGCTTGCCGGTCCGGCCCATGCCCGTTTGCACCTCATCCACGATCAGCAGCAGTCCGTGCTTCTTGCACAGCGCGGTGACGGCTTGAAGGAATTCCGGTTCCACCGGATGCACGCCGCCCTCCGCCTGCACCATCTCGATCATGATGGCTGCGGTATTGTCGTTAATGGCTGCTTCCAGCGCCGGAAGGTCATGCAGGGGAACGCTTTTGAAGCCTGCAGGAAGCGGAAGGAAGCCTTCCTTCACCTTATCCTGGCCGGTGGCCGTCAGCGTAGCCAGCGTCCGACCATGGAAGGACTGGGTAAACGTAATGACTTCGTAGCGTCCCGTTCCCTTCACCTTCTGATGATAGCGGCGTGCCAGCTTAATGGCCGCTTCGTTCGCTTCGGCCCCGCTGTTGCAGAAGAAGACCGCATCCGCGCAGGTGTTGGCTGTCAGCAGCTCGGCTGCTTTTTCCTGGCCCGGAATGTGGAACAGGTTCGAGACGTGCCACAATTCATCCAGCTGGGCCTTCAGCTTTTCTTTCACTTTTACCGGGGCATGGCCGAGATTCGTTACCGCCAGACCGGCCATAAAATCAAGATACTTGTTACCTTGATCATCCCATAGCCAGCTGCCTTCCCCTTTGACCAGGGCGATTGGGTATCTGGCGTACGTTTGGAACAACGAGCTTTCATTAGCTGCTTTAACACCGCCTGCTGCTTCTTTTCCCATAGCCTTCACACACTCCTTTGCATTTAGCATAGCTTCGTGGTTCGCGTTTGAACCATCCTACGATATGAACATCCATTAAGCTTAACCAGCACTGCGAATTCGGATCATTCCTCCGATCCCTGTTGCCCACAGATTTTTATGGAATCATGTAAACAAGGATAAATTCCGTGGACAAAGGGGCCCGCTTCGCTTCTCCGGAATGATTCCGCCTTCTCCGTTGAAGTTTTTTATAGTTCCAGTTTGAATATCAAACCGTACCTTATTACATCCGAACGATACGCGTACCCAGCACTTCGCCTCCAAGCACCCGGCTCAGCACGTTCGGCTCGCTTCCGTCCACGATGACGACCTCGCTCACTTTGCCGTGAATGCAGCTGATGGCTGCTCTTACCTTCGGTATCATGCCGCCATAGATTTCGCCCGTTCCGATCATATCCTCGATCTCCTGCACCGTCACGGTCGGAAGCACCCGCTTCTCGCCGCCCGATCCCTTCATGATCCCCGGCACGTCGGTGACAACGATCATCCGGTTAACGCCCAGATGAGAAGCCACGGCACCAGCCGCCGTATCGGCATTGATGTTATAGCGCTGCCCGGATGGATCCACGCCGATCGGCGCAACCACCGGCATGTACCCCATCTCCAACACGCCGCTCAGGATCGATGACTTCACCAACGTAACGTCGCCAACCCAGCCAACCTCCGCATGGTTCGTCACCGGTTTGGCCTCGATCAGCCCGCCGTCCGAACCGGACAAGCCGATGGCAGAGCCGCCCACGCTTTGAATCCGTCGTACAATCTGTTTATTGATGGTGCCCGCGAGCACCATCTCCACGACGTCCAGCACATCCTCCGTCGTCTTGCGCAGCCCGTTCACAAACTCGGTCTCGATGCCGAGTTTCTCCAGGTTGCCGGAAATTGCGGGACCGCCGCCGTGCACGATAACGGGGTTAACCCCCTTTTGCTGCAGATTCTTTAAATCCTCGAAGAAGCTGTCAGGAAGCCCAGCGAGCGTACTGCCGCCGCATTTCATCACAAACGTATCCGCGCTTGAGGTTTGAACCGGCTGCGAATTCTCTTGATCGATCGTGCTCTTCATATCCATCTCCTCCGTCCTGATTTTTTAGTTATCTAAGTACGATAAGCCGCATTAATGCGGACATAGTCATAGGTTAAATCACAGCCCCAAGCCGTAGCCGACCCGCTGCCGATATGCAGCTTCACGTCGATATCCACGGTGTCGCCTTGAAGGTAAGCCAGCGCCGCATCTTCGTCAAAAGCAACGGGCCTTGACTGCTCCAGCACCGAAATCGGACCAATGGCAATATCCACCGTCTCCGGATTGACCGGACGGCCTGCGCGGCCCACAGCGGCAATGATCCGTCCCCAGTTGGCATCCGCACCGAACACCGCCGATTTGACCAGGCTGGAGCCGATGATCGTCTTGGCGATCGCTTGCGCGTCATCGTCGCTTTCGGCGCCGTCCACGCGAACCTCGATCAAGCGGGAAGCTCCCTCTCCGTCACGTGCGATCGCCTTCGCCAGCTGCTGGCACACATAGTGGAAGCCGGCTGCGAATGCATCCCAATCCGGATGCTCCGGCGTTAACACGTCATGCCCCGCCAGGCCGCTTGCCATCGCAACCAGCATATCGTTGGTGCTTGTATCGCCGTCCACCGTAATCATATTAAAGGTCAGGTTGGTCGTTTGGCGCAGCAGCAGCTGCAGCGCTTCCTGACCAATGACCGCATCCGTCGTCATGAATCCGAGCATGGTCGCCATGTTCGGATGAATCATCCCCGATCCCTTCGCCGTGCCGGCGATGGTTACCTTCGTGCCGTTAACCTGTACGGTAACGCAGGCTTCCTTTTTTACCAGATCGGTTGTCAAAATCGCTTGGCTGAAGCTTTCAGCCCCTTCGCTTTCGCCGCTGAGCCGTGCAGGCAAGCCTGCAATACCAGAGGATACTCGGTCCATCTTCAGCAGCTCTCCGATGACACCCGTCGAAGCAACGGCCACATCGTTCACGTCCAGGCCGAATTGCGCAGCCGTATCGGCGCGCATGGTGTAAGCATCCTCTTCGCCCTGCTTGCCCGTGCAGGCATTGGCATTCCCGCTGTTCACGACAATCGCGCGAAGCTTGCCGTCCTCCAAGCTTTCACGCGTTACCTTCAGCGGTGCCGCTTGGAACAGGTTCGTCGTATAGACGGCAGCCGCCACGGCAGGCACATCGCATACAATGACGCCCAGGTCGTTACGGTCGGTCTTCTTAAGTCCACAGTGGAGCCCGGCAGCCTTGAAGCCTTGCGGCGTTACGATGCTGCCCCCATCGATAATCGCAAACGTATTCTCTCCCATGTCTGTATCCCCCAGCCGCTTACGGATAAATCGGCGTAAACGAAAGTCCGAGGCTCTCCTCCCATCCCATCATCAAATTCAGGTTCTGGATCGCCTGCCCGGCCGCACCCTTCACCACATTATCAATGACCGATATAATGGTCACTCTGTTCGTACGCGCATCCACCGCAAATCCGATATCGCAGAAGTTCGACCCGCTGACTTCTTTTGTGGCAGGCCATACGCCCAGGTCGCGGATTCTCACAAATTTACGATCCTTGAAATACTGGCGGTACAGTTCAATGAAATCCTCTTCCGTGTAAGGACCGTTCAGCGTGGCATACATGGTGCTCATGATCCCCCTCGTCATCGGTACCAGATGCGTCGTAAAGGTGACCGTGATCGGTTCGCCCGCTACCTGCGTCAATACCTGCTCGACCTCGGGAATATGCTGATGCTTATTCACCTTGTAGGCTTTGAAGTTCTCGTTGATTTCGGCATAATGCGTCATCAGGCTCGTTCCCCGTCCTGCACCGGACACGCCGGATTTGGCGTCGATTATAAGGGATGAAGCATCGATCCAGCCCGCGCTGATGGCCGGAATCAGGCCCAGCAGCGTCGCGGTCGGATAACAGCCCGGATTGGAGATGAAATCCACATCGCGGACCTCTTCGCCAAACACTTCGCACAGGCCGTATACGGCCTTTTCCAACAGCTCCGCGCTCGGAGCCGTGTGTTTATACCACTGTTCATATACGGCTCCATCTTTCAAGCGAAAATCGCCCGAGAGATCAATGACCTTCAAGCCTGCATCCAGCAGCTCCGGTACCAGCTTGGCACTGACGCCCGAAGGCGTAGCCGCAAACACCAAGTCGGCCACCTCGGCGATTTCAGCCGGGTTAACGCCATCCAGGTTGCGTGTGATGATATTGGTCAAATGCGGAAATCCGTCCGATATCGGTACGCCTGCCGTCGATGAAGAGATTACCGATGTAATCTCAACGCGCGGGTGCGCTTGCAGCAAGCGGATCAGTTCCACGCCACCGTAGCCGGTAGATCCAACAATAGCAACTCTTACTGTGTTTGTGTCCGTCATATCCTCATCCCTCTCCCCAAGGAACAGCTGAAGGACCTTATGCAAGGTCCCATTCATCCATCCTTCATCTCTACGCCATGCTCATCCGTTTCCTTCTTCCGATCGATCCATGCCGCCGCCTAAATTCCCTCTTCATCCTATGTTGGGATATCAAAAACCACGCGTGTCCGCTGATGATTCTTGGTATCCTTTTTGCTTCAAAAGCAGTCAGGCTGGTCATGAACTTCTTCGGAAGCGTTCCGTATCCTGCGTCAAAAGCGATATGTGCTTCCAAGGTATTCATTGACTTTATCCGTCTCATAAATATGTATTATTATACGACCGTATTCATATAAATACAATGGATTATTCAAATTTGGTCCAAACTGCTAACGAGCTCCGAGGCAATGTCTATCGAGATGGATCGAACTCTTCTTTCAGAATGGAATAGAGCTTGAGGTCCCAATGCTGCCCCTTAACCTTGATCCCCTTCCTCACCGTCCCCTCATAGGACATGCCGATCTTCTCCATTACGCGCTGAGAGCCGATATTCTCCACCAAACATCGAGCCTGCACGCGTACAAGCTCCATACGGCCGAAACCAAGCTTGAGCAGCGCAGAGGCCGCTTCGGTCATGATGCCTTGCCCCCAACAATCCCGCGCCAGCACATAACCGATCTCCGCGGCCTGCTGCTCGGGCTTCCACCATACAAAATCAACCGTCCCGACCAGTCTCCCGCTCTCCTTCAGCTCGATCCCCCACGGGGCAATATCATGCTTGGCATACTGAGCCAGTATGAATTGAATAAACCGCTTGCTGTCATCGATCGAGCGATGGGTCTCCCAAGTGACGTATTTCGCCACCTCGTCGTCTGAGGCATAGGCATACATGTGATCGGCATCCTGCATCGATACTCTGCGAAGGCGCAAGCGGTCGGTTTCCAGCACCGGCAAACTGCCGTAGATCTGTTCGATTTCCATTCGTAAGTCCCCCTTACTTGTTCTATAAACTAAGACTTCACGCTCCCTATTACTTTTAACCTAATAAATATGGCTATCGACCTAAACTATGCTTTGATATAATCCTCTTTAGGAAATATGTTCCTACAACTTAGATTCCTGGAGGTAAAACCATGATATTCAAAAGAACGACGGGCCTATTATGTCTTCTCTTGCTGATGTGCCTAACGTGGCAGGCTCCTCATCCCAGTTTCGCTGCCGCTTCAACCACCCAAGCCAAAACCAAACCTGCGCCAATGTTAATCCTCAACAAAAACACGGCGGCTTATTTGAAAAAGGGAGTCATTCCAGGCTTTGGCGGCGTCCAATTCGGCATGACCCAAAATCAGATCGCCTCCAAATTGGGAAAACCTGTGAGTTCATTCTACCACTACGGCGGCGAGTTTTGGAAATTCAAAAATATTTCGTATGCCGGATTTAATTTCGAAAACCCTTATACAGGCTCTAACGGCATGTGGTGTTTGTTAATAGGTAAAGAAGGCTTGCCGAACCAAACCTTTGCAGACGTCAAAAAGCATTTAGGCAGCGCCTACGAAATGTATTATAACGACATGGAAGAGGCGTACGAGATGGTCTACACTTTCGGCAAGACCCGCATCTCCTTCATGGCGGACACCGCCAAGGCAAAGATTACGCTGGTTCAGATCAGTCGGTAACGATCCCATTACATAAAAAAAGAAGTAACCCATGTTCAGACTACGCCGTCTGACAAATGGTTACTTCTTTTTTTATAGAGAGTATGCTGACGAGCCGCGAGGCTACGCCTTAATATTGCGGAATCCTTCGCCCAATACCTCATGGGCATTGCTAATGATGACGAAGGCATTCGGATCCACCGATTGGACCACCGTTTTGAGACGGGGAATTTCGCTCTGTCCGACAACAACCATCAGGACCGTCCGGTGTTCGCCCGTGTAGCCTCCCTCTGCGGTCAGCTTGGTTAATCCGCGGTCAAGGTCCTCGAGAATGGCCTTGGTAATCGGCTCCGTATGATCGGATATAATGTAGGCCACCTTGGTAAAGCTAAGGCCCAGCTCAATGGCATCAATCACTTTGCCTGTTACGTATAATCCAATCAGTGCGTATAACGCCTGCTCCAGCGACAATACGAGGGCTGCCGACGAGATTACGATCGCATCCAGCAGTACGACGCAGACGGAAAAGCTCAGGCCGCTGTATTTTTGCAGGAGCTGCGCCACGATGGTCAATCCGCCGGTTGACCCCCTGCCGCGATAGACCAGCCCCATGCCGATACCGACGCCGATACCGCCATAAATCGATGCCAGAAGCGGGTTAGAGGTTGGAATCGGCCAGTCCTTGGTCAAAAAGACGAACAGCGGCAAAATCACGCTTCCCAGCAGGGAGCGGATGCCGTAGTCGCGTCCAAGCAGCCAAAAGCCAAGCACGAACAACGGAATGTTCAGCGCCCACTGCGTAAAGGCCGGTTCAATGCCGAGCCACGCTTGCGCAAGAACGGACAAACCCGACACGCCGCCCGAGGCGATGTGATTGGGCAGGAAAAACAGATTAAACGACAGCGCCATAATAAAGGAGCCGACGATAATAAAGATTGCGTCCACCGTCTGCCGAAGCGGACCGTTGATCGGAATCAAGGGTTCTCTTTTTCGTTTGTTGATCGATGGATTGCCAGCGGATTGCGCCATAGTTCTATAAATCTCTCCTCAACGTCCTTACTCGACTTCTTGCTTGATCTGGCTGCGCAAGTACCCGTCGATAAATCCATCCAGATCCCCGTCCATGACGGCTCCAATATTACCGGTCTCCACCTGTGTACGATGGTCTTTAACCATGCTGTACGGATGGAAAACATACGAACGAATCTGGCTGCCCCATGCGATGTCGGACTGCTCGCCGCGGATTTCCGCCAATTCCTTCTGCTGTTCTTCGATCTTTCGCTCGTAGAGCTTGGAACGAAGCATGGTCATTGCACGCTCGCGGTTCTTAATCTGGGACCGTTCATTCTGACAGGTTACGACCACACCCGTTGGAAGGTGAGTGATCCGTACGGCCGAGTCCGTCGTATTGATATGCTGACCACCGGCACCGCTCGCACGGTAAGTATCAATCTTCAGGTCCTCCGTGCGGATGTCCAGTTCAACCTCATCGTTAATCTCAGGAACGACGTCACAGGACACGAAGGACGTATGCCGTCTGCCCGAAGAATCGAACGGAGAGATCCGAACCAGTCGATGGACCCCTTTTTCAGCCTTCAAATATCCGTAAGCATTAAAGCCTTTGATCAACAGGGTTACGCTTTTGATTCCCGCTTCATCGCCAGGAAGATAATCCAGCGTCTCCACCTTGAAGCCGCGCTTCTCGGCCCATCGCGTGTACATGCGGTGCAGCATTTGTCCCCAGTCTTGAGACTCGGTGCCACCTGCGCCGGGATGCAGCTCAAGAATCGCATTCATTTTATCGTAAGGCTGGTTCAGCAGCAGCTGAAGCTCAAATTCCTCCACACGCCCAACCAGGTCCTTAATCGTCTCACCGATCTCTCCCGCAAGGGAGTCATCGCCCTCTTCATCCGCCAGCTCGATCATCACGACGGCATCATCGTAATCCGCCTGCAGCTTCTGATATTGATCCACGGATGACTTCACGGCATTCATCTCGGCGATTAGCGCCTGAGCCTTCTCATTATCGTCCCAGAAATCCGGAGCCGCCATCTTCTCTTCAAAATTCTCAATCATTTCCTGTTTGAGATCTAAGTCAAAGAGACCCCCTAAGATTGGTTAGTTTCTTGCTGATTTCACGCAGGTCCTGCTTCACACTTGGATCGATCATGAGTCCTCGTCCTTTCTTATCTACACGTAATAATTTCAGTATACCCTCTCCTCCATGGAAAACGTTCCATTTCAAGAGAATTTTACGTTGCTGTACCAGGAATTTCGCTGTTTATTCAGATAAACTCCCTTAAGCGCAGCAGGGGTATTCGGATCACCGTGGAAAAGACCACCATCACCCGGTTCATCTGCCGCTCTTAAGGGAGCCAGAAAAATCCGCGCCCATCACCTGGACGGGCTATTCTATTCGATTCATCGCCTTTGGGAGTGATCGCTTACGCGTTCTGTCCATGGCAATGCTTGTACTTCTTGCCGCTGCCGCAAGGGCATGGATCGTTCCGGCCGATCTGTTCAGCCACTTGGACCGGTCGCTTCTCGGCAGGTTCGCTGCTGCTGTTTGTGGAGACTTTGTTCTCGTCCACAACCGCTTGACGTTCCTGGTTCGTTGCGATTTGGGCCTTCATGATGTAGGTCGCCACTTCTTCTTGGATCGTAGCGATCATCGCATTAAACATTTCGAAGCCTTCGAATTGGTATTCGCGAAGCGGATCGGTACCGCCGTATGCACGGAGGTGGATACCTTGACGCAGCTGGTCCATCGCATCGATGTGATCCATCCACTTGCTGTCTACCGCGCGCAGCACGATAACCTTCTCGAACTCGCGTACCATTTCTTCGCCGATGGCTTGCTCGCGTTCTTCGTATTTCTTCATCACGCGATCGAAGAGATACTCGGTAAGCTCTTCGGCTTCTTTGCCCCACAGATCCTCGCGGGTAACGGCACCCTCGTCCAGCAGCTTGCTGTTCACGTAGTCTGCCACTTCCTGTAGTTCCCAGTTCTCCGGAATGTCATCGCTGCAATGCGCCTGCACGACGCGGTCAATGACCGGCTTGATCATCTCTACCACGATTTGCTTGATGTCTTGGGATTCCAAGATCTCGCGGCGCTGCTTGTAGATGATTTCGCGCTGCTGGTTCATGACGTCATCGTATTGGAGAACGACTTTACGCATGTCGAAGTTGTTGCCTTCTACCCGCTTCTGCGCGGATTCAACCGCACGGGTAATCATTTTGCTCTCGATCGGCTGATCTTCTTCGAAGCCAAGGCGCTCCATCATGTTCAGCACGTTGTCCGTACCAAAACGCTTCATCAGCTCATCGCCGAGGGACAGGTAGAACTGGGTAGACCCCGGGTCACCCTGACGACCGGCACGGCCGCGCAGCTGGTTATCGATCCGGCGCGATTCGTGACGTTCGGTACCGATAATGTGAAGTCCGCCAATATCCTGTACGCCTTCGCCAAGCAAAATATCCGTACCGCGTCCCGCCATGTTCGTCGCGATCGTTACCGATCCCGGCTGACCGGCGCGCGAGATGATTTCCGCTTCCTCCGCATGGTATTTCGCATTCAGTACTTTATGCTGGACGCCTTTGCGTTTCAGCATTTCAGACAAACGCTCGGAGTTCTCGATGGAAACCGTACCCACCAGAATCGGCTGGTTCTTCTTATGGCGTTCCACGATCTCGGCTACTACTGCCTTAAACTTGCCATCTTCGCTCTTGTAAACCACATCCGGCATGTCGACACGCTGATTCGGTTTGTTCGTAGGAATTTGAAGCACTTCAAGACCATAGATCTTCTTGAATTCTTCTTCCTCCGTCTTCGCCGTACCGGTCATGCCCGCCAGCTTGCGATACATCCGGAAGTAGTTCTGGAAGGTAATCGTCGCGAGAGTCATGCTCTCGTTCTGAACCTCAATGCCTTCCTTCGCTTCGATCGCCTGGTGGAGACCGTCGCTGTAGCGGCGTCCAGCCATCAGACGGCCCGTAAATTCGTCAACGATGACCACTTCGTCGTCGGTAACAACATAATCCACATCGCGGCGCATGATCACGTTCGCTTTCAGCGCTTGTACAATGTGGTGGTTTAATGTTACGTGATTGTGGTCATACAGGTTTTCGATCCCGAAGGAACGCTCCGCCAGCGCCACGCCTTTCTCCGTCAAGGCTACGGATTTGACCTTAATGTCTACCGTATAATCCTCTTCGGCCGTCAGACGCTTCACGAACCGGTCGGCTGCAAAATACAGCTCGGTCGATTTCTGAGCTTGTCCCGAGATGATGAGCGGCGTACGCGCTTCGTCAACCAGAATCGAATCCACTTCATCAATGATACAGAAATAAAGCGGACGCTGAACCATCTGCTCTTTGTAGAGGACCATGTTGTCCCGCAGATAGTCAAAGCCGAACTCATTGTTCGTTCCATACGTAATATCGCAAGCATAGGCCTGCTGTTTATCCGGGTGCTCCATACCGCTCAGGTTAACCCCGACCGTCATTCCCAGGAAGTTATATATCTGCGCCATCTCTTGGCTGTCACGCTGTGCCAGATAATCATTGACCGTTACAACGTGAACCCCTTTGCCAAGCAGGGCATTTAAGTAAACCGGCAGCGTACCTACAAGGGTTTTACCTTCACCGGTCTTCATCTCTGCAATTCTGCCTTCGTGGAGGGCCATTCCCCCGATCAGCTGCACGTCATAGTGACGCTTGCCGAGTGTCCGTCTAGAAGCTTCACGAACTGTCGCGAACGCTTCGGGAAGCAATTCCTCCAGCGTCTCACCTTTCTCGATCCGCGCACGGAACTCCTCGGTTTTGGCTTGCAGCTGCTCATCGGAGAGCTTCTCAAAATCCGGTTCCATTTTGTTGATTACATCGACCGTCTTCATGAGACGTTTGACATCACGCTCGTTGGTGTCGCCGAAAATCTTTTTGACAAGTCCTAGCATGGTTAACCCCTTTCGTGCAAAACAAGTGATAGAATCAACTTCATTAAATGCCAAAGGGTTAAATGATGAAATCGATTCATTGATTCCTTATGATGGTCCCATTTCATGCAGGCTAAAAAGCCCGTCCCATAAAATGAGGGTTTGCATAAATTGTAACAGTTTGTAAGGGATGCCGCAACAATATGTGCTATTACAAGAGGTGTCTGTTGCGCGAAGCCTTACTCTATGAGACGCGGAGAGGCCCAAAAAAGTTGCGTGGAGCATTTCCCCAGCGCGCAGCAATGGAATTATCTTCATCCTCGAAGTGAATTCTACATCTAATGAGGACAGAAGCAACGATGTCCATTGTAGGGAATAAGCTGAGGATGAAGCCTGGAGCCACCGTCTGAAGCTAGCGTTAAATAAGCGGCTAGATGGGCCTCGATCCGGCTATATAGGAAGTCCTGGCTTTGTGTCATCTGAAGCTGTTGTAAGAAGGACCGATGAAGTTCCTTATGAACCCATTCCATCGATAAAAAGGTTGCACTATTCGGCATACTCCGATGGGCTTACCATCAAATCCCACCCTTTTTACGATCCTTACGCGTCTCGAAGCCGTATATCCAAATAAAGAGCCCCACCCGCTTGCACGGATGAAGGCTCATCTTACATTTCGATTTCATTTTAAAATTCGAACCGGGCCAGCTGCCTCCACATTCCCTTGGGAATACTTCCGCTTAAAATTTAGTCCCGCTCGATCAATCCGTACTTGCCGTCATCACGCTTGTAGACGACATTTACTTCTTGTGTGTCAATGTTGGAAAATACAAAGAAATTATGGCCTACCATGTTCATCTGCAGGATCGCTTCTTCCACGTCCATCGGCTTCATGGTAAAACGTTTCGTACGGACGACTTCGTATTCGTCCTCGTCATACTCCACTTGCTCGGCATCCACCTGACTGGTGGCTGCTGCCCCGTTCTCCGCAATGAGCGTCTTCAGTCCGCCCTCTTGCTTGATCTTGCGGTTCAGCTTGGTTTTGTGCTTGCGAATCTGACGTTCCAACTTGTCCACAACGGCGTCAATGGAAGCGTACATATCATCGCTTCGGTCTTCCGCACGAAGTACCACACCGGTAAGCGGAATGGTCACTTCCACCGTGTGCAATCCTCGAATGACACTCAGGGTGACGTATCCTTCAGAGGTGGGGGGTGCATCAAAATACTTATCTAGCCTGCTGAGTTTCTTGTCAACATAGTCCTTCAAAGCATCGGTCACTTCAATTTGTTGACCTCGGATAGTGAATTGCATTGGGCACTCCTCCTTTGCACCCTCATTATACCATTTTGTTATGGCTATGTAAAAAGACAGAATTGTGAATTTTAGCACAATATTTTTCTGAGGTCGGATACAAAAAAAGACCCCGGAAGTTCCGGAGTCTTGGGCTAGCGAATCTCCAATTGTTAACCATCGATTACCGTTTATGTAGGTCGGCTATGCCGGGATGATTATAATTTGATTACGTTAGCTGCTTGCGGGCCACGAGCGCCTTCAACGATCTCGAATTCTACGGATTGTCCTTCTTCCAGAGTCTTGAAGCCCTCGGATTGGATCGCGGAGAAATGTACGAATACGTCGCCGCCGTCCTCAGTCTCGATGAAGCCATAACCTTTCTCTGCGTTGAACCATTTCACTTTACCTTGCATGCACTAACATTCCCTTCATTGTCAAATAAAGTGTGACACTAATTGTCCACATTTCCGACTATAGCACCCGACTTATCCAGTGTCAATTACCAAGGAAAAGGTTTTCTTTTGCAGAAAACCGGGAAAAATGTCGACTTGGCTTCACGACTGAGTTGGCGAGCGAAAATAGTTTGCGGACAAAATAGGTTTATGGTTATTTAACCAGGGAGGGAGGGGGTGAAACAGGAGGATGACCCATTTCGAAAATTTCCTACAGATACCAAAAACCTAAACAATTATTGCTTTAATAGCGTAATTAAAAACGCCCATTTATCAACTTTAGTATTCATTATCTTACTCGAAAGAAGATTTAAATAACTCGAACTATGTTCAATTGATTTGCTAAACGCCTGAATAATATCGACTGCCTTCTCCGGTGTCATTTTTTTCTCAAATACAGCTACTCCTTGAAGATAGAATCTCACTGTACTAAACAATATCGCCAGTCGAAGATATTCTTCAAGGATGTTCGAACCCTCCTTGAATAAGAATAAACGATGGAAAACTTGATTAACCAGATAGTTTTCGAGAATATAGGAATGTTCATTTACAAATGGCACATAGTACTCGTTACAACCTTTGGTATATTTAGATAGTATTGCATCCTTATCAGATGATTCAAAATCGAATGCTCGTAATGCTTCATTATTATAATTCCGAAGTCTGTTGTGTTGAATGTTGGTTTGGGTTTGTAATATTTCTTTAAAAATACTTAACTGGACATGATACGCATGAGGAAGCTTACTTATTTCTTTCACTGTGTCAGAAGAATTTAATCGCATTCTGAACTCAGTCACTACATTAACAATTTGTGAACGATTCTCACTAGATGAAACAGAAGCCAGCTTTTCACAAAAAAGTCCCAAAAAGATCAAACGATCTGAAACACTGTAGCTTCGATTTTGCAGTATTTCGATAGTAAATGTTCTAATTTCCCAGAAGCAACTGTTCCAAACACTTTGTTTGGTTTCAATTCTTTGCTTAATTATATGCCTTACATCCAGCATTTCTTCTACTACATCGAACTGCATTAACTCTTGGTTTAATAATGCCAGTCTTGCTGTTTCGGGACATGACATATTCGCGGAAAGCTCTACCTGTTGATCCACAATATTAAATACCCTCGGATATGTTAAGCAGGTTTTTGATAAGTACTCCTCTCCATATTTAAGTTGAATCTCACACAATCCATCATGAAGAAAGACGCAAGCCCCTGCATTAGTTTGGATACAGGCAACATTGTCAGTCGATAGTGTATTCTCTTTCTTAATATAATTTGCAATCTTAGTGGCAACTTCTCTATCTTTTATTTTTTTATATTTTTTGTATGTTTGCTTATCAATATTCACTTTCCATCCTGAACAACAGGTATCCGAACATGCATTACCAATACATTGAAACTCATTCATATATTGTGGCTTCAATGTGACAATACTCTTTTTCATAATGTCCCCTCATCATGTAACGTAGCTTATTAATCCATCAATTATCCATAGCGTCTATCATGTCAGTGTAGATCTTGGGGCTAATTTCTTCAAAATCTCTTTAAAAGGAACAGCCTCCTCTTTTTCACCGATATATTCAAGGAAGTAAGCAATGTTATATACAACTTCTATATTCGCTAAATCAATCTGATATGCTTTATCTAGAAACGGAAGTACTTCTTCATAATTTCCCATTTGAAATTGAACCACACCAAGAGTATTCAACAATTCAACTTTAAGGGCAATATCTGAAATGAATGAGATTTTCTCGATCAGTTTCTCTGATGTAAAACATTTAACTTTCTCAAATATAACTTGTGGCTCATTCTGGTGATCAAGCAATTTTTCTAATACATCATGCATGGGGTCCTTTTCCAATATAGCAATATATTGATAGGTTTTGAATTGCTCTCTTCTTTCCTCGCTTCCCATTGCGGCAAATTGATTAACGATGATTTCTGATTCCTTTGTTTCTGTCAGAGTTGATCCACTCATATTTCTAATCTCGTAACCTGTCATGATAGCCATTTTGTAAATTTCTTTCATTGTAAAAAATCTTAAATGCGTTTTATCTAAAATTCCGGATTCCTCATACTCCCAAGTCCCCATAATCAACTTACTGATTACACTATAGTGCATGATATTAGGGAGACTCATTAGAATTCTCCCTTCTGGTTTCAAGTGCCTTCTTATGTTCTTTAACGCTGCCCAGGGATCGCTCATATGCTCCAAGACGTCCGCAAAAATAACGTAATCGAAATATTCTTCAGGATACGGCAAGCTATCCTTTTCCACATCGGCCTCAACCATTTCCGCAATTAAAGATGCTATTTCGGCACTATATTTATTTAGCTCTATTCCATATAATCTGCTGTTTTTATATACATTCTTTATACCTAACAATGTCCCTCCACATGCGCAGCCTACTTCTAAAACGCGAAGAGAAGTGTCAACTGGATCCTTAATCATATCTAACAATTCAGTTCTGACATGCTGAGAATAGGTGGCGTCAAACCCCCACTTTTTTTGAAACTTTTGCTTATTCTTATTTAGAAGTTGTTGATATCTTAGATCTTGACCACGGCCTTTAAATGAAACACTGCCATAATGGTGAATAAATGTATCTTTGCATAACAACAACTTATATCCTGCTTGGCGAATTCTAATGGAGTAATCGTCATCTTCGTAATTCCCTGGAGTAAAGAGTTCATCAAGAAGCCCCACTTTTTGAATTACACTGCTCCGTATTAAAAGGCAAAAACCGACCAACTTTAATCTTTCTTCCCATTTCACCGGATTCAGAGAGTTGAAGTTCCTTGCGTATTTTTGCATTTCATTAATTGTACTGTAATTTGTCGGTACGGTCTGATTGTATGAACACCTATTTGTTACACAACTTACAGCTCCGATAGTCTCCTCACTATACAGAGCAGAGAGCATATTCTCCAACCAGTTTTTTGTAACTACCACATCATTATTTAGTAAAAGGATGTTGTCCCCACTTGCTGCTTCTATCCCCTGATTACATCCCCTGGGAAATCCCAAATTCTCTTCATTTAAGATCGTTCTAATATCTTTTTGTCCTTGAAGCCACTCTCTTGTAGAATCTTCAGATGCATTATCGACAATGATAATTTCATAGCTGTCAGGATTTGTGTATGACCGAATGCTTTCTATACATTCCTTTGTGTATTCCATTTGATTATAGGTCAATATGACTATACTTGTTAACATGGCTCCTCCTAGAGAACACTGTAATCTGCTGATTTAATATTGAACTAGTACGACTTCTCTAGCTATATATAATTCATCGGTATAAATCCTTTAAATGTTAGAGACGTCCGTAATCTGAACAATTGGAGCCTTCTAGAAAAAAAGCTGCCTCTTAAAAGCCAATTGCTTGACTTTAGAGACAGCCGTCATGGTTATGATAACTAACCTATTAATTATATGTGTAATCGAGCGTGTTGCTTTCCTGTCCATCAGGGTTTACTACTTTAACTTGGACTACCCCTGTACCTGCCGGAACTACAGCGGACATACGAATTGCAGAGGTAAAGGTTACTTTAGTTGATTCAACTCCATTAAAGTAAACCTTGGCACCTTTTACGAAATTCGATCCACTTAAATAAACCGTATTTCCTCCTGCAGCTGAACCGCTGGTAATGTTCAAAGATTTAATAATTGGTGCAGGAGCCAATGGCGGCTCTTCATAAGTGAATGTAGATGAAGCACTTTCGCCATTAGTTAATGTAACAACAAGTGGTACTGTGCCTGCTGTTGGACTTGGCGGAGTAATTACCTTAACTCTTGAGTTGCTCACATACGTATCAATCGGCACTACAGCTCCATCAATGGTGACAGTCATTGAAGGCTCAAAATTGGCACCATTAATGTATAGATGAGTTCCCCCTGCTTTTGGCCCGTTTGCAGGTGTCAAGCTTGTGATCGTAGGTTGAACCAATGTGTATGTGTATGCTCCTGGTAGAGTAAACGTACCTTTATCCGGGTTTATGACTTTTATATCCACTTGCCCTACCGATGAAGCCGCAGGCGCATAAACGCTTATTCGGGTTGCACTTGTAAAAGAATAGACCTGAGCTGGAGAATCTCCAAAAAATACCTCAATTCCTCTTTTAAAGTTCGTTCCTGTCAGATATACTACATTACCACCTGTTGTTAGACCTGAGTTAGGATTTACTACTGTGATTTCAACAGGCTCAGGCTGAGGCTCAATATAAGAATAAGTAACATCTTCATTCGTTAACTGACCACTAGGATTCTTCACTTTTACTTGAACAGTGGCAGCTTGAGCCCAGGTCGGGGTAACTATCTTCAATTGCTTATTGCTTACAAAGGTACTCGGGATTTCAATGTCATCAAAGAGTACCACTGCATCCTTAACAAAGTTTTCACCATTTAGTACCACTGTCGTATTCCCTGTTAAAGGACCGCTGTTTGGTGTAATTGTATTTAACACCGGTGCCGGAGGAGGTGGAGGTAAGATATAAGTATAGCTTAATGGCAAGATCGCCTCTTTATCGTCCGGATTTACTACCTTAACATCAACTGCACCTTCTATAGAAGAAGCCGGAATTGTAACAGCCAAGCGAATGGCCGTAGTAGAAGTAACCACTGCCTCAACATTATTCACCAAAACTCGTACACCTTTTACGAATCCGCTACCCGAAATGTAAGCAGTATTACCACCCGTTGTTTCACCGGAACTAGGTGTAATTCCACTCACAACGGGAGCCGGGTATTGAGGCTTGGCATAGGTATACGCCTGAGATAATACAGCCTCCTGGCCATCCGGATTCACGATTTTTACATCTACCGTTCCTTCTTGCCCTGCAGGCGCCTCAACCTGAATCCGGTCCGCAGAAATGAAAGATTTTACGACTGCCTCATTTGCTCCAAAATACACCTTTACAGATGGGTCTATCAATTTACCATTAATATAAATGGCTTCTCCACCAGCTGGAAGACCTGTATTTGGAGTAACGGCTGTAATTTGAAGTTTTGGCTTCTCCGCTTCTTTGTAAGTAAAACCAGAAGGAATTGTCAGGGTGGTTCCATCCGGATTAGTAATTGTAATATCAACGGCTCCAGCCTGCGTTGCAGACGGAGTCTTAGCAACTAAATAGTCAGTCCGTTGTGTTGAGACAACACCAGGTTGATCCCCGAAATTAACAACAACGCCGGAAAGGAAATAGTTCCCGCTAAATACAACGTTGGTGCCTCCCTCGACAGGTCCTTCCACAGGGCTATAACTCTTTACTTCAGGGTTCGCAATATACCGATAACTGCTTGTTGCAAATTGACTATCCGGATTCATTACTTTAACGGTTACTTCTCCTTGCTTACCTGCCGGAACGATTAACTTGAGACTTTGTGTATCCACAAATGTTACATCTTTTATCTCAGTGCTATTAAAAAATACTCTAGCGCCGCTTACAAATTTATCTCCATTGATTTGAATTTCATTTCCACCTGTTGGATGACCCGACGGTTCAACAATGGAAGTAATCACTGGAGCAGGAAGCTTAACTTTGAGCAACTTATTCGGAATAAGCTTATTCCGGTTGGCACCGGCATAATCTTGGTAGGTTATGTTGGCTGCATTGGTTGATACATAGAAGCTACCAGTCTGTTGTACTTTCGGGCGAATTTTGTAAGTGAATTTCAAAGTATTGTTTTTGAGTTCCAGGAAACTCCAGCTGATCTCGTTCCCTGATACTGTCGGTTGCGGGATATTATGTAGATAAGAGTCAGGGACAATTTCAAATTGGTCGTTCACATAGTCGGTTACTTTTACATTATAAGCACTTGCTATTCCGATTTCTTTTACAATAGCCGCATAAATGTCGCTTAGACCGACAGAACCTAACACGAAGTGATGATGAGATGAAGTGGTTGCCATTTTGGTCAGAAGCTGATTGGGACCGCTTGTATCAGGATTATCATTCGTATTTAATAATGCAATCGTATAGAATACGATCCCCTGGTCTTTGGCGGCTGTCGCTCTATCCAGAGCATATTGGTAGGCATTACCGCTTGGTTCGGTCGCATCTCCATCCGTCATTAATACAATAACTGGCTGTGCTCCTTCTCGCGGTGCCTTTGTTAACTCATTAATAGCAGCATCAATGGCATACCCTGTTCCGGTTCCGCCACTCGCCTGAATCGTATCAACGTACGTTTTGGCTGTGTTAGCATCCGTTGTCAGCGGAAACGTCTTCACATTATTTTGCGAACTATAATCCACAATGCCTACACGATGGACATTTAAATCCATCAGATCAATAAAACCCTTAGCAGAGTCTCTAGCGGCAACAATCTTATCGCCTGCCATACTGCCTGATTTATCGATAATCAGAATAACATCATTCGGTCTTACAACGGATACAGGTGGGGTCCCTTGAATCGTAAGTTCAACCGTTGCCTCTTCTTCAGTGGTGATTTCTGCCGGTGTAACTTGTCGAGAAACCTGAATGTAATCAGCTGCTGCCGCTGGAGCAGCAAAGCCACCAAGACCGCAAATGGTTAATATAATCACTAATATTGCAGCGATCCTTTGTTTAATACGCATGCAAATCCTCCTTATTATTTGTAAGTATCAAACATGATACCTGAACCGAGAGAAGATACCTCATATTTACTTTTGAAATTATTCCCTTTGCGCAATTGACTGATCTGATTTGAGACAATCCCATGTTGCCTAGCAATCTCATGGTTTATTTGCAATTCTAACTGGTAACAGACACGGAATAATTCCTGAACCTGTTTTTTTTCTTGTACGGGCAGGCTATTGAAATCTGCATCATGAAAATCTTTGACCAGCTTTGACTGTATGGAGATAAATTCGTCTGACTTAGACGACCAATCTTCATTAGACTGAATCTCTATCAGATATTGTTTTGTGAAGTCTACCAATGCTTGGGCAGTATCCACCAAATTATGAGAGTCCATCATTTTTGCTTCACCGTCTTAATTGCCTCATGCCATGTATCACGGAGATCTGTAACCAAGTCAATAATTTCCTGGAAAACTTCCAAGTCCAACCGCATACTTGCATGGACTAAACGTTGCTTAAAATATTCGTACAACGAAGCGAGACTTTTAGAGATGTCATAGTTCATATTAAGTGTCGCATGCAGCTCATCAATAATGTTAATTGCCTTTGTGACGTATGAATTTTTACTCTGATAGTCTCTATTCTCCACGCTATTATACGCTTGCTTTAAAAACCGAATACAGCTGTTATAAAGCATCAACGTCAGTTCTTCGGGTGTAGCAGTTTTTATTTGTGTCTCATAATATCGGTTCACTGCTTGCTGCATGGCCGATTACCTCTTTTCGTCAATTATTGCGCCTACTACTATTTGCTGAAGTTTCTCTACCAATTCAATCATTTTCTCCGGAGGAAGCTCGCGGATGATTTCATTGGTTTCTTTGTTATAAATTTTGATAATCAGATCTCCAGTTGATGCATGCAATTTAAACTCATACCGTTGTGGCGTGCCTTCAAGAGTTCTGTTTACTTTGTTAATCGCATCCAGCACTGCCTTCTCACTAACTGACAACGGTTGTACCTTGTTCTTCGTCTGAAGATCCTGATAACTAGTCCCTACATAGCTAGGGGTAAATGATGGTTCTTTAACCTGTGCATTGCTGTGAGACAAGGAAGTTGATGGTAAGTTAGGAACCTGCATCTGAGACCCTCCTCGACTTTATTATCCCATATTTTGCATCAGGAAATTTAATTGGCTATTGCTGTATGCCATTGCTTTTTCCATAGCTGCAAATTGTTTGTAATAATTGTCTTCCTTCTTAAGAAGCTTATCTTCAAGTCTTTTGATTTCCAGCTCCATTTTACTGGATTGCTTACCCAATTCTGAACTGATATCGTTATAAGAACCACCAATGCTGCCGGACTTTTTGGTGATTTCACCAATCGTCGCATTTAACTGCTTATACATTTTTTGGAATAATCCTTCTTCACCACCAGTTGGGGAAGCCAGTGTGAACATCGTCTCTACTTGGTTAGGGTTTGCTTCAATCGCTTTTCTTAACTTAGCCTCATCCAACACGATTTTCCCACCTGAAGCTGCAAAATCCTTTGCATTCCCTGCATAAGCTGTTGTTCCTAATCCGATATCCATTGGAGAAATTTTGGTCGTTCCGTCGACAGGAATAGCCTGGGACAAAAAAGAACGCATTGTCCGAGCAAATGGTTCCAGTAGGGAGTCATTTCTAAGCAGCCCTCGCTTAGCCATAACCTCCCAATTCTTGATGTCATCTTCGCTCATTTCCTTCTTCTGGTCACTTGTTAATGGATCGTAACCCCTTGCGATTTTTTCATCGGTTAATTTTTGGATTAACGTCATTGCCTCGTTGTAGATACCGACAAATTCCTTAATCTTGTTGATTATTGCGTCTGTATCGCTATTATTCGTAATTGTAACTGCTGATGACGTCTGCTGTAAAAGGGTATAAGTAACTCCATCTTGGGTGAACGAATTACTTGAACGGTCAGATTCTATTCCGTTGATTACGACCTTAGCATCCTTTCCTTCGCTGACATTGTTGTCCATCTTGATGGCCGCCAGAAAATTCCCTTCCGTATCCTGTGCGTCAATCTTAGCTGCCTTGCCGGTTTCCCTGGATAGGAAAACAAATTGGTCTGCAGCAGAATCGTAACTCAAAGCAACTCCGGCACTCGATTGGTTGATTTTATTAATGATGCTCTGAAGCGTATCATCCTTGCTGTATGTGATTTCTACACCATTTATCGACATCGCTAAGCTTGAAGCACCAGATGAAGGGTCCAGAGTCGGGGTAGTTTGAAAATTCCCAGCATTATTCTCCAAAGATTTGCTTAAATCAAGAGCGCTGCCGTTTGTGATTTTTTCTGTGCTCTTCTTAGTCGCCTGAGTCGCCAAATTTTTGACTTCAATCGTCGTTGTCACTTTCCCCGGATTGCTTCCGCTTACCTTCACGGCATTTTCGTTAGATGAAGTTGCCTTGACTCCGGAAAAGTCGGCGCTAAAACGCATTTTATTAAGATTATCCCGAAGGGCCATTAATTTAGCATTTACATCCCTATAGAGATCCATTTTATACTGAGTGGTAGTCTTCTTTTGGGTCTTTTTTGTCAGCGGGATTCTTTCCGCTTTCATTAAATCGGCTACTAATTGGTCGATATCCATGCCGGAAGACATCCCAGATATACGAATAGTCATTCGATCACTCCTCTACTGACAATATCAGCTCGAAGAACCGCAGGCTCATAAGGTTTAGCTATATTGTAGTACACTAAGGCTTCCTCTGTTTTCCCGGTTACTTCGTAAAACACGCCCAAGTTATAGGCTGCAAGAAATGAACCTGCACCTTCGATTGTCGCATATTTCCCAGTCTCCCCAATTTGAATCGCCTGCTTAAAGGCAATCGGGATAAGTTCCATTCGGCCAACGTCCATATATAGCAAACCAAGCTGAAACCATAATTCCGCGTAATCGGAATAATGATTTTGGTTGATTTCTAACAGTTGGATGGCATCCTCAATTAATTGGGCTTTACGCAGTACTTTAGCGAATTCAACAACCATAGCAGCATGGGATAAAGTTGGAGCAGTCATGAAGTTAACGGCTTGAATAAATGCCTCACATGCTCCTTCAAGTTCGTCGACAGAAGCATGCAACTTACCCAGCTGGTACCACATGTAGCCGTTTGTTGAATTCTTCCGAAGTTGCGTTTGGTACAACGAAAGATACAATTCATATTTTTTCTCTTTATAGTTTGACCGATTGTAACCGTAATGATCAATCATAATTTCGGCCATTTCAAATGAAGCCATCGACTGACCATTATATAACACTTCATGAACAGGACCATGGAATCTATATTTCTCATGATTAGGAAATAACCGAACCATACGATGAACTCGGGTAAACTCGTGAGAGTCGTCGATATTCCGAATCATAATAGCAGCCGGTTTTTGTGAGTTTTGTTTCACATAATTCAATATTTGTTCGTATGATCCCCTTTGAAAACGTTCATCCGCATCCAACACAAATATATGAGAGCCAGTTGCCTTAGAGAGACAGTAATTTCTTGCCTTTGCAAAGTCTTCTTCCCATGTATAGTGGTATAAACGAACGTTACTATATGATTCGGCAATTCCGGTTGTTCGATCTGTGGAACCTGTATCCACGATAACAATTTCAATGTCGCCTGGAAGACTCTGCAGACAAGAACCGATGTATTGTTCTTCATTTTTGACGATCATGCATATCGATATTCTCATGGTTCTCTCCTATAAGAAAGGAGTCCACTGAATCAGTGGACTCCTACTGGACTTGAAGCTAATCCAATTAACGCAACAATTGCAGTACACCTTGAGGGGCTTGGTTAGCTTGAGCCAACATAGCAGTAGAAGCTTGTTGCAAGATATTGAATTTCGTGTAGTTCATCATTTCTTTAGCCATGTCAGTATCACGGATACGGGATTCCGCAGCTTGCAGATTCTCTGCAGTTGTACCCACGTTGTTGTACATGTGCTCAAGACGGTTTTGGAACGCACCCAATGCGGAACGTGCTTCGTTAACAGTTCCGATTGCTGTATCAATTACTGCAAGCTGAGCTACAGCAGTAGGTTGATCAGTCAGGCCACCAAAATTAAGTCCGCTGATGTCTGCTTTACTCATGTCAATTTCAACTTTCTCGGCTTCAGTACCACCCAATTGGATGTTTAGAGTATCAGTATTGCTTAGCAACTTGATTCCGTTGAACTCAGCGTTCGTGGAGATTTCCCCGATTGCTGTTGCCAGTTCCTGATATTCGGCATCCATTGCTGCCAAGTCACTTGCATTGTACGTGCTGGAAGAACCTTGAGTCGCCAGTTCTTTCATGCGAGTCAGCATGTCAGAAATTTCGTTCATAGCGCCCTCAGCAGTTTGCACAAGGGAAACTCCGTCTTGAGCGTTACGCATACCCTGGTTCATCGATTTGATTTGGGAACGCATTTTCTCGGAAATCGAGAGGCCCGCAGCATCGTCAGCAGCACGGTTTACACGGTAACCGGAAGATAGCTTCTCCGAAGATTTACCTTGTTGAATGTTGTTGAAAGACAGGTTGCGGTGAGAGTTCATCGCGTTAAGATTGTGGTTGATAATCATTGATTATTCCTCCTTGAGTTTTTAATTCACATCCTTGTGAAGTAGGCTCTTCGTCCTACATTATCTATATCGGAATCAAATCAGAATAGTTTATATTATATTTCGCATTTTTTATTTTTTTATTTTTTTTATAAGACTAGGATCGAGTTTGGCATTGGTAGCTTCCATATTATTCGCTTTTACTTCTTCCACTAATTCCTTTCTTAAGATGACAATATCTTCTGGCGCTCGAATACCGATCTTCACACTATCTCCTTCTATAGAAGAGATATAAATCTCAATGTCATTCTGAATGAGAATGGATTGCCCTCGCTTCCTTGTCAGTACAAGCATCATTTCAACTCCATTCTATCTGACTTATCCGTAATCAAAGGAGCATTCGTTCGATAACCATTGTTCTCCTGAACAACATACTGAGTTCCTTTACCATTTAAAACATTTACAATTAGTGGTGCCACAAGATTTAATGTAGACTCCTCCAATGTTCCCTTCATTGTTACAATGCACAGAATTAGAGCGTCTTCTGCCTGATCCAAATGCAATGTGCTCCTCATAGATTCATTTAACTGTATGGAATAATTCGGATACCACTGAAATGGAGTTACCGTCAAAAAGGAAATATCCTCGTCCTCTTCACTCTTTAAGTAAGCAAACGGGGTGCCCTCGATCGACTCTAGTCGAAAACTATTTAAATGATTAAAACCTAGAATATTTCCTTGAAATGAAATTTGCATGTTATGGAACTTCTCCAACATTCTAATAACCTCCTAAAAAAGACTACAGCTTCAGAAGCTATAGTCTCATTATCAACCATATAGATCATAATCGCTAACCCAAATTTTCAGGCTATTCTGATTTCTTATATAAACGTCTACTCCACCAGGGGTATAAGCAACCTCGGGACGTTGCGGTGAATAATTTACATTTGTTTGATGCAAGGACCAACTCATTTGTAGATCAACAGGTGTATATTGAACTCTAACATTATCATTAGAAGCCGTACCATTGTATTCTATGATCGGTTTCTCCTGAACTCTCTGTGCCATTATATCTGCAATCGAATTTCCCGGTTTAGTAAACTGAGCCAATCTGTTACCTTCGTCCACGATTCTAGAGACATTCGTCAGAAATTGTTGATCCATTTGGGAGTAAACCATCTGCAACCACTCCAAATGATTTCCTTTGCCTAATGCCATCCATGCTTTTGAGCTATCAATAGTCAATTCAGCAGGTGCTCTTTGTACTTCCATCGCGGCAGGGGTTGTCTCAACATTTAACTCTCCCTGCGGGGACTTCATTTGGAACTGCCCCTGCCTAGATTCCATTCCTATATTAGCATAGGTTTGCCGGATAGATAATCGCAGTAGATTCATCTGTCCCTCCTTAACTATCTGAGGTAATCCAGGAGACTGATCTGCATAATCTTAGCGCTTGTGGCCAACGAGGCTTGATACACGCTCTCATCTTGTTTTAACTTCATAATAGTCTCAGCATAGTCCGCATCCTCGACTTTAGCTTGCATGGAGGTAAGGTTCATTTCAAGATCACCCAGACGCTGGCTTATAAGTTCCACCCGGTTGGTTTTGGCTCCAATCTCGGACCTTGCTTCATTCAGCTTAGCAATTCTGCTGGAGAAATTGCCCAGCTCTGCTTGGGCAGCAGCTTTATCATTTGTATTCAGTGCAGTCTGGACTCTCTTCAGAACTGCAAATAAATTATCCGGATCCGTAGGCTCGCCAAAAACGTCTTGGCCTGTAACGTTAATGGTAAGCGAAGCCCCCTCGGTAAATTTATAAGTAATCCCGTGTGTATCCGTCACTTGTGTAGGAGCGAGTGCTTCATCATAAGGCGCCTGATCGGTTAACTGTCCGTTAAAGATATGTTTGTCATTAAATTTGCTGTTACCCAAAGATACGAGTTGTTCGTAAATCTGGTTCAATTCCGTATTCACAGCATTTAATGCCTCTTGCGGATTAGTACCATTGACTGCTTGAACAATCAATTCGTTGGCACGCTGAGAAATTTCATTGACTTGACCTATCACCGTGTCTGTATATTCCAGCCATGAAAGTGCCGTGTCCGCATTTTTCTGAAACTGCTCATTAAACGACAGTTCGCTTCGATATCTTAATGAATATGTAATCCCGACAGGATCATCAGACGGCTTATTTAGCTTCATACCTGTGGAAAGCACATTCATATTGCCGTCCATTCTCACTAAATTCGTATTAATATTTCGGATCATTTGCAGGTTCATCATACCTGGTGTAACGCGTAAAGCCATGAACTATCGCCTCCTCTATCTACCTACAACGCCCATGCTGTTAATGATCTTATCCAGGTTTTGATCCACAGTGGTCATAAAACGGGAAGCAGCTCCATAAGAGTGCTGCAACTTGATCAAATTCGACATCTCTTCATCTAAAGAAACTCCGCTTACCGATTGTCTTCTGGAATCAACCTGATCTACTAGCAGCTGGTTATTATCTTGTTGTCTTAAGGCCTCCCGGCTCTGTACGCCTAATTGCCCCATAACAGCCCGGTAGTAATCGTCTACGGTACCTGTCGTTATACCATTGTTACTTGCTATGGAGTTAAATGTAAACGGCCGTTCTCTAAGCTGAGACATCAATAAAGCAAGCGTATTATTACCTTTCACTACTTCATCCCCATTAGGGCCAGCTACAACTCGCAGTGAGGAAGCAATTTTATTAGGATCCTGGACAATGGCATTATTAACGCTAAATGAGGCAGCCGTGATAGGCCCACCATCCTTCGAGCTAAAGAAGTCTCCGGCAGCCTGAGCAGGTGAAGTAAATAGATACCCAAGTTTATGAAGTCCATTCAAGCCTTTGACAGTTACCGTCGTATCCGCGGTTAATGTTCTTGTAGTGCCGCTATAGGTTACACCATTTAATACCGTTCCTTCAGGAAGTACCGAGCCTGCTGGAATCGTAATGCTCACATCCCCGTTAGCTATCGTATTGGCCAGCTCGTTCAATTGGTCCAAGTAATCTTTTACGATACCATCCCTGGATTTAATGATGCCGAATAGTTCCCCGCTATTTAGCCCGTTGCTTGCATAGGCCGTCTCAAGTTGAGCTGGAGTAACAGGGACAGCAGCGTCTCCGGCGACTAATTCAAGCCCGCCCACAGTAACCCGGTATCCTGTTTCTTCTTCCACCACAGTTACATTAGCCATACGGGATAATTCATCAATGATGAGGTCGCGTTGATCCCTAAGATCATTGGCATTATCACGAAAGCCTTCAATGCGGTTAATCTCATAATTCAGCTGCGCCACTTGAGTTGTCAGTGTATTGATATGATCTGCATTTACGTTAATGCCCTGAGTCAAATCCGCCTGCATGTCGGTTATTTTCTTGCTGGTTTCGTTAAAGGCCTCTGCCATCGCTAAGGCATTTTCCCTGACGATCTTTCTTGAAGTTACGTTCTCAGGGTCTTTGCTGAATTCAGACCAAGCCTTCCAAAAGTTATCGATAACCGTTGTCAACCCAGACTCAGAGGGTTCGTTAAAAATCGTTTCCAGTTTAGAGAGCGTTCCTGCTTGTACTTCCCAATCACCAAGAGAGCGATTGGCGTTCCAGTATTGTTGATCCAAAAACTGATCTCTTACACGTTTGATATAATTAACTTCGACACCTGTGCCCAGCTGGCCAGGAGATATCTGATTATACATCCCTGGCATAGCCAGAGGACGTGAAGCGATCAAGCCTACAACTTGCCGTGAGTACCCCGGAGTGCTGGCATTTGCTATGTTATGACCGGTCGTGTTCATGCCTGCCATCTGAGCAAAGAGGCTGCGCTTCGCGGTTTCAATCCCGTGAAATGTAGATACCATGTGTTCTCTCCTTAATACGTGCCACGTTACGCTTTGGCATCAAAAAAATTGTTTTTATTCGAAAGAGCCGGTGGAGTGTCCGTAGGCTTCTTATAAATCATTTCCTCATCCACACCAACGATTATATTTAAAGAGAAGTCAATAAAATGCAGAGACTGCTCAAGCAACTGGGTCGTTAATTCATTCTGCCTTTTTAATATCATGGCGTTACTCAGCAAGCTATCACGGATTTGCATAAGCTCTTGCTTTTCGTTCGGATCGAATACAAGCCGCGATAGCTCGGTTACGCTTAGACTCAATTGGGAACGTATTCCCTTTTCCTGCAGGAAAAAATCCACTTGCTCCACGCGCTGCTGTTCCAGTTCGTTCATCTGTCTTAACAACCGATTTTCAATCGTCATCAGCCGAGTCAAGTTCGACGAATCATTATCAATGATTGCCTGTTGTTTCTCTTTACCGACGTCTATCATTTCAAGATGGACATCATTTAACTTCGTCATTGCTAAAATGACATTCTGTACACTCACTTGGACTCACCTGATTTATTGTAGGATTGAAAATACGGGAGTAATTTGTCTGCCAAACGATCAACCGGCACTTCATATGTGCCGTTGGTTACAGCTTCCTTTAAACGCTGGATCTTCTCCGCGCGTTCCGGATCCTGTACTTTACTCTGTGCACTCAGTTCCATCGCCTCCGGGGAGATTGATACTTCATCCTTGCGGCGTTTCTTCTTATCGATATGCTGCATCTCCCGAGATTCAATATTCCGTTGATACGAATTGATGCCGTTCACACGTCCCGATTCGTTAATCTTCACGCCCTATTCACCTCACTTAAAATAAAAGACCGATAAGCTTTACTAAGTTTATCGGCCGGATATGAAACATTGTTAATAGTTCAAAAGTTAGTATTTGCGCAGTTTATCGACTGCACTATAAGTCTCTCTGTCTTTGCGGGACCCAGGCTGATGTTCCTGGTCGCCGGCAGCCGCCTGCCTTAGCTCCCTCGTTAATCGGGTCCGGCAGGACTCGCACATATTGCTCTCGCGAATCAACGTTCCGCACACTTCGCAAGGATACGCCAGGTTCGGCGCGTTCGCAATCGAGATCCGGCCTTCCTTGATAAACTTCGTAATCTGCCGCACGGATACTTCCGTAGCCTCAGATACCTCATGGATGGTTGCGCCTTTTTGCTCACGCAGGAAGGTTGCGCATTTCTCATATTCCTTCTCAATCACTTTCATGCATTCAGGACACATTTCCCGAATATTCACCGTATATAACTTGCCGCACCGAGGGCAATTCCCCAAATTCATGCTCAACAACCTCCATGCCACATAGAACCTTTGATACCCCTAGATTACATTATCTGAGGGCTTACGTCTATCATTCGAAAGGAGAATCCACATATTTTTCCTATTTCGGTTGTTTATGAGCGCGCCCAGGTTAAACTATAAATCTCGATGGGCATTTCCAAAAAGGATTCGTATCCTCGCAAAACCTGGGCGCAAGCGTTAATCGTACTCCCGGTGGTATAAATATCATCGACGAGTAATATACGAAGTGGCCCCATGATCGGTAATATCTCCTCTGGAGAACCGGTATTCGCTGCGCCCCTCTTACTTATAGACCACAACACTTCGGGTGCTTGCTGTAACGCGCCAAAAACACCCTCCATATCCTTTAGCCGGTCCATCCGGCTCTTAAAACTCTGTTTATTCGTGTGACGGTCACGTTCCAGCAGCGGAACATAAGAAGTTTTTATGCTAGCCGCAAGCCCCTTTGCCAGCACTTCCGCTTGATTGAAGCCCCTCTCCCGCAGCCTTTCCTGGCTGACCGGAACCGAAGTAACCGCATGTATGCTCCAGGGTACACTATGCGCGTTCCGCAAACGATGATCACCCAGACGGACGTTCGCTTCTCGATGAAACATCGTAAAGGCTCTCAGCATCATCTCGACCAAAAGAGGCGCGTACCGCTCATTCCCCCTATATTTATATTGGGCCAGCCACTCCCTCATCTGCGCGTCATAGGTTACCGCACTCCGATTCGAAACAAAGCTCCGATCGTTCACGCCTAATCGAGTACAGTCGGGACAACCGATTCCCCGCCCGCATCGCAAGCATCGGGGTTTGAAAATCCATGGGATCTGCCGATAACAGGCATGGCATATCCCCGGAAGTTCCTGGTTACATGAGCCTATTTTTCCGCAAGTGAGGCAGATCTCGTCCATCGGTTTTAGCAAACGATGCATGTGCCCGAGGAGTTGGCTTAAGACGTTGGATATCAAATACAAACCTTCCTTTCTTGGTTAGATTGAAAAAAGAATGCGGCTCTGCGGATAGACTAGATTACATCAGAAGTACGAGAACTATAATTATCGCCCACACGCTTGCTCCCAGTCACCCCCCCTATTTACCCGTCACCTCTTGAACTTGTCGTAAATACCCACCCTTACCAGCGATTCGATTCATAGCCTTGATTTGCCGAACTGCCGAGCTTTGGCACCTGGTCCATTGCGGCGCAGCAAACACTACCCGTCCTGCCGGATCATCCTTGGATCGGCCCGCACGACCGGCCATCTGTATCAAGGCCGCTTCATCAAATAGCTCGCTATCTGCATCCAAAATAAAAACATCGCTCTTGGGAACCGTTACCCCGCGTTCAAGAATGGTTGTTGTCACCAGCAAGCGAATCTCGCGGTTTCGGAAGGACATCACTTTGCCCGCCCGCTCCGGGTCGATGGATGAAGTCCCTTCAATCGGCATATGGGCAATCGCCTTGCGGAGCAGTTCCAGAATAGGATCAATATGCTTGATCCGGGAAACGAACAGGAACACTTGAGCTCCGCGTCTCAGAGAGGCACTCAGGCTGCGAACCAGGAGTGGGGAAAGCTTTTTTTCTTGAAGACAGCGGCTCACCGCAAACATTTTCAGTTTCTGAGGAACGGGTAACGGATGACCATGGAAGCGTGCGGGAACTTTCGCATGTGGCAACCGACCAGCAGCTGCTTCGCGCTGTAGAGGCGTTGGCGGGGTAGCTGACAGATAGATATATTTCCCCCCTGGTTTGCAAGCACCCTTGGCCGCGTAATCCAGCATCGGATCGTTATGATAGGGAAAGGCATCAATCTCGTCGATCACGACCAGATCAAAAGCTCCCCTGAATCGCAGCAGCTGATGCGTCGTTGCCAGCGTGATGCTCCCCCGCTTCCAACGCTCCGGACTTCCGCCATATAACGTGACCACCGTCTCCTCGGGATAAGCCTTCGATAACCGAGGTGCCAACTCCAGCACCACATCCCGCCTTGGCGCGGCGACCAAGACGCACCCGCCCGCATCCAAAATGGACTGCAGCAGCGGAAAGATCATTTCGGTCTTTCCGGCACCGGTCACCGCCCAGATGAGAAACCGGGCGGCGGCCACCGCGGAGCCCCCTGCGGGCGGCTCCGCCAAAAACCGCAGCGCAGCGCCAGCGGCGGCGCTCTGCGCTGCGCTAAGCCCCCACCGGCCCAAGGCCGCGGTGGGGGAACCCCCGGCCGTGCCCCGCACGGCCGACCCTGCTGTGCCATGCAGCAGCAGGGCACAAGCGCGGCTGCGCCCCATCGCGAGGCAAGCCTCGCAATAGGCGCAAGCCGCCGAGCCGCACGCGGCGCATGCCGTGCGGCTCTTGGCCTCGCTGCCGCAACGCCGGCAGCGGGGGGCCATGGCCCGGCGGCGGAGCCAGCCGGGCCCTCTGCGCGGGGCGGGCTGTGCCAGCCCCGCTTCCAAGCGCAGGCGGCCCAGCAGGACGCCGAGCTGGGCCGCGGCGCGCCAGTCGCCGGTGCCCACGGCAACCTCCCCCAACAATGCTTCGACCTCGCCAGCAAGCAAGGCTCGTCCTGCCATGCACTCGATCAGCAGCTCCGTCTGCTGCACCAGGGCATCCCAGCCCACTAGCACGGCTCCCTTTTCGATCAGGGAACTTAGATAAGTCCCATCCAACAATTGGATTTCCTGCAACAAGGCGCTCCATTTCGACCTACTGCTCTCCGGCTCTTGCAGTAAAAACGAGCTTAATGCCTGATACATATATCTCTGCCAATCTGGCCTCTCCCATCGATCCATGTCTGGAATCGGCTGAAATCTCGCTTGGATTTCAACGGCCCATCCCAGTGGTACTCGAGAGGACAGCAGCACCAATAACGGTGTACCGGCCCTTTCATCCGCCTGACTCATTCTTCCACACCACCATTGAATATCCACCCTCATATCCAGCGAGAGATAGCAATTCCATTTCTCTGCTTCTCGAATGGCATAAATGGCAATCTGCATGACATCAACTCCAATATTGAGACGTATAAACAGCTCAAAAGATCATTTATGGGTACTGGAACTTGGTAGTTTGCAACATGCTTCAGTTGCTTTTCAGATCCTCCTTTCATAAAAAAACTGGTGGATCTAATACCAGTCGGGGAAGCATTGGATGAAAGATTCGCTAGAGCTCCGTGAATAACTATTTAATTAGGTTTCTATATCAAATACCTATCTTCATCATCTTCCACAACTTCAACCCTTTAGCCAGCCCTGCTAATAGAAGATAGAATCTCAAGCCAGAGTTTGAGTTAGTTCCAAATCTATATAAATGCACGAGCGTTCTGATCTAACTGCAGTGACTTCCATTTCGTATTTGTTTCTCTCCTCAACGCTCAGCTCACCCAACTTAAAACAGCTTCGTTTCACAACGCCTTTTGTCGAATACTGTCATAACTATGATTTATTAGCATCTGATCTCTACATCTTCCACCCCAATACGCCAATAAACGCAAAAAGCACACCCCTCGCTATACGCTCGGAGTGTGCTTCACGCCTTCAACAATATGAGTATCATCCCGGGAACCAAAACAACTTGCCGATGTTTATCCCTGTACATATGGAATCTGAACAGCCTCCATCGGGTTTCTCAGATCGACCCGTATGACTTCGTCTTCATTCGGATCGACATCCGTTTCTTGTGATGCCGGATCACCGGATCTCCAAGTCCCGTATACCAGTTCAATTCCGGACAAATGAGTCAATCTCTTGACAATCTTTAACGTATCATCATACGACTGGTCATCAAGGACGGTGACGCGCACGCGCGTCCCGCTCAGCAGGGCATACCAGGAAAGGGCTCTCAAATACCATTCCACCTGCCGCTCATGGTTGGACGTGATCAGCACATAATGCCTGCGCCGCCCCGTGCCTTCACTAGCTCTTCGGAGATGACGGGCATGCACGATATGAACCAGAGCAACAGCGATCCCGTACACCGCGAGTATCCACAGCAATTGGGCAACCATGAGACTCACCTCCTTCTCTTATCAACAATATATGCTGACCAGGAAAGGACGGTGACAGTTATGTAACCGGTGCCCACACGGAACTTGTCGGGAACGGCTTATTTGCCATAAGGAAGACTTTTCGACATTCTCTCTACAAGCTAGGCCGCCGTTCTTGCGATATCAAGAAAGCCTTCGAACTTATTCAAAAAAAGACAGCGGTATAAGCAGCTATTTATTATGTATGCTAGTTACCGAAAGAGTTCAGCCATGCTGTAAATCCCTAATGATCATAACAAAAAGGAACCGCCCTTGGCAGTTCCCTCCCTATGTAAGACGCGTCCGTGCATTCGGATCGGCGATTACAACGTCACCCAGCCATATTTGATCGAGTTGATAACCGCTTGCGTACGGTCGTCCACTTCCATCTTCTGCAGGATGCTGCTGACGTGGTTTTTTACAGTTTTTTCACTAATGAACAGGTATTCCCCAATCATCTTGTTGCTCTTGCCTTCGGCCATTAGTCTAAGCACTTCCGCTTCGCGCCTTGTCAATGGGTTGTTCTCGCCTGCCACAAACTTGACTCCAGCTTCACGCGAACCGCTCTCCGCCATCGCGCCTGCTTCGTTTACATACGTCATCCGGCGGAGCTGGTGGATCAGCTTGCCCGTTACTTTCGGATGGATAAATGCATATCCCTCATGTACCGAACGAATCGCATTAATCAGTGACTCGGCTTCCATATCCTTCAGGAGGTAACCGTTCGCTCCCTTGCGGAGCGTTTCAAACACATAACTTTCGTCGTCATGAATCGACAGAATAATAACTTTGATCTCAGGAAACATTTCACGTAGTTTCTCGGTCGCTTGAACGCCGTTTTCGGTCGGCATGTTGATGTCCATCAGCACGATATCCGGCTTCACTTCGTTGCAGAACTCAAGCACTTGAATGCCGTCGCCGCATTCGCCGATCACGTCAATGTCGTCCTCCATATTCAGTATGCGTTTCAGACCCTCCCTAAACAGCTGGTGGTCATCCGCTAATAATACTTTGATAATCGTGTTCTCTTTCTCCAAATGTTCCATCCGATTACTCCTTTCTCTTTTCTACGTTCGTCGGGATATGAATCACGATCTTGGTTCCTTGATTCTCGGCTGAATCGATCTCCATTCTCCCTTCGAGCAGCTCAACCCTCTCCCGCATGCCAATTAACCCAAAGTGGTCCTTGCTTTTCTGCTCCAGCAAATCGACATTGAATCCCAGGCCATTGTCCTGTACCACGATTTTGACCAATTGCGCCTGGTACGTGATTTCAACAAGCACATAAGTCGGGTAAGCATGTTTTGCAGCATTCGAAAGTGCTTCCTGCACCAACCGGTAGATGGCCGCCTCCATCGCAGAAGAGAGACGATGCTCTTTCCCCCGTGTCTCGAAGATCGTGCGGATTTTCGATTTCTCTTCATAATCATGCACATATTTACGCAGTGTGGGGATTAATCCTAGATCATCGAGTGCCATTGGACGCAGATTGAAGATGACTTTTCGCATTTCCTCCAGGCTCGAACGCACCTGGCCCTTCAAATCTACTATTTCGTCCTGCACCATCTTAAATTCCTGCTTTGCAAGCATTCTTTCTACAATTTCCGTCCTAAGAACCAGATTCGCCAGCAATTGCGCAGGTCCATCATGAATCTCTCTGGATATGCGCTTTCGTTCCTCTTCCTGCGCCAGAATAATTTTGAGTCCAATGACCTGCCTGTTCTTCGCAGATTCGATGATTCGGGATACCTGGCCCAGCTCGCCGGACAAGTATTCCAACACCACGCCCATCTGAGATCCGATCGATTCTGCGCGCTCCACCGAGTTCTCGACATTGCGAACCCGCTTCTGCAGCTCGTCTCGTCTAGCCTTCAGATACATTTCCTTCTCCCGGTAGATCATGAGGTCAAGCTGAAGCTGCGTTGCTTTCTCATACGCCTGCTTGATGTCCTCTTCCTTGTACCGGACGAAATCCCGGCTGACCTCGGTCAGCCGGATCCGGGAACGGCGGTAGTTCAGCTCCAACTGATCCACCTTCTCTAAGGTTTCCGTCGTTTCTTTTAATGTCCGCTGCAGTTCATGATTGAGAGACGCGAGCTCCTGCCGCGACGCCTCCAATATTTCGAACATTTGGTATTTGCTGTCCTCCATCACTTTGATGGCATTTTTTATGACACGGTCGATGGCATCGGCTTGATAATCCACGCACTCTACTCCATTTCTAACGTTTCATATACATATCATACCATATCATGATTCGATCGTAACGGTCTTCGTGTTCTTGTCCCATTTTACTTTAAGGCCTAATTGCTCGGAAACGAGACGAAGAGGGACCAAAGTCCTACCGCCTTGAACCATAGGTGCCACAGCCGCCGAACTGCGTTTACCGTTGAGGATGAATTCCTTTTTGCCTACCGTCAATTCCATGAGCATGCCGCCTCTCAGGACGCCTACCCGCTGCGCGGATTGGTTCCAGGTCGCTTGCCCGCCGAAGGCGTCGAGCACATGCTTAATCGGAACATAGGTCGTTCCGTTTTTCAGGATTGGCGCGGAATCGATTGCCACTTTCGAACCATTCAGCATGAGCGATTTTTGCCCAATGGTCATGACCGCTTTACCGGTTGGAAGTCCTTCATTTCCTGACAGGGACGGCATCGTGAAGCGAATATCGTCAAAAGACACGGCCCCAGTCAATGCACGCTCGTCCTGACCCTCTTCCACGTTCACGACATAAAGCCGCTTCATCTGAGCCGGGAACGCAATGTTATATCCGCTCAAATCGATGCTCAGCGTCTTCCAGCCGCTCCAATCAATCGCCTTAGCCAGATCGACGTACACGGTTTTCCCGTTATTGTCCTTGAGCTCCGCACGCAGCCAGTTCAGGCTGTTATCTCCCTCCACGTCAATCGTCATCGACGTTGCCTGTGCAGGAATCGTTTTGCCTGTCGTGCCATTCAGCTCGGCATAAGCGTACATTTTTTGTCCCAGCCCGCCTGTCATATCATAGGTTAGGTTCAAGACTTTGGAGGTTGCCTTTGTTCCGCTGCCATTTTGGATCGCTGCCGTCCCGGTAACTGCAGGCACGTTGGTCGTGAACTTCACCGGGTAATTCACATTCTCGAAGTTCTCCCACGTACTCTCGCCTGCTGCCGACAAAATAACGACTGTGCTAAATCCGTCATATCGTGCGATGGCATAACCGACTTTCGTATTGCTGTTCACGGAGGATACGGTCAGGCGGCCGTCTTTGACGCTGCCTTTGAATCCGACAAACTCCCATTTCAGCGCACTGCTTGGAACCTCCAAGCTTTGGCCGCTGCTCGTTACGGCGGTTACCGGTACGGAAACGCTCGTTCCAGCCTGCAGCGGTGCACTGGAAACGCCTGTAGTCAAGGCAACGAGATCATCCGCACCCAGTACCTTGACTTGCATCGTCGCTTTCGTGCTGCCGCTTACCGCCGTCAGGGTCGATGTGCCCGGCTTTGTCGCTTTTATGCTCTGACCGTTAACCGCAAGGTTGCCATTGCTGGATTTCCAGGTCGGTTTAATCGAGCCAGCCTCAATCGGATTATAGTAGGTATCATAGCCCTTGAGTTCATACGTGCCGATTTGCCCAATCAGCAGTGTGTTGCTGCCGCTTACCTTCAAGCCCTTCAAGCTGCCTTGAGGTGCCGTCGAGAACACGCCGAGTGCATTAACGATGCTTCGCTGCGTCGTTCCGTACTCCGTGTTGAAGGTCAGCTGGGTATTCATCTCGGCTAACGGTCGGTTGACCATCGTTGTCGATCCGCCGCCGTCGAGGTTCATTCCCTTCCAAACGCCAACCTTCGTCATGAAATCCTGGAGCTGCTGCAGCGTCATGCCTTTGCTGTTATCGTTGCTCTCCGTGGCGATCAGGTAGGCGTAACGTCCGTCTTTGGAGTAACCCACCGCCGTACGCGCACGATTGCCTCCAAGATCATTCACGTTTCTTGAAAAAGACGTCGCTTTGCCGTTATCCACCAGTATCGTATGTCCGCCAATCATCATCTGCAGATTCGTAGGATCCAGCTTTTGACCGGTCTTTTTCGATACGAGCGCATAATCCGCTTCTAACCTCTGGCCTACGGCCAGGTTGTTCTTCACGAACTCGGCTGCGGCGCCATGCGTACGAAGAATGTAGCTTCCTTCCGGAACTGCCGTAGGTATTCCGGCCATCACCGAAATATCCGTAATGACCCCGTCGGTCACCATCACTTCGGTCGGTGTGCTTGAGCTGTTTTTCGGACGCTCCAGAGCCTTCCATGCACTTGTGTATATATAAGCTGCGTTCACATGGCTGTAATTCGATCCGGTACCTTCCGGTGTATATGCTGTTTTGTTCATGCCTGCCAGCGGGAATGTAGTTCCGTTCTCAGAGGTAATGCTTCCCGAAAAGGCAAACTCGTCCAGGATCGGCTTTCCATCATTCGTTACGGCAAAAGCATACATGCCCTTAAGATCAGAAGGCGAAGACATCAAAAGACCATTCGAGACTTGCGCGCCCATCGGCGCTCCTTCTCTGCCGGTGTTAAAGAAATCCCCGTTGATCGCTGCTACCGCACCGTTTTCCTTCGCCATTCCGCCCGTGCTTTGTCTTGTAGTAAATTGATTGCCTTGCCCTGTCATGACATCCAGCTTCACATATTTGTTGTTGAGATCCACCCGGATGACATTCGCCAGCGATTTCGCGCCGGCACTGTTGATATACTGATACTTCATCAAAACCGCGCCGGACGTAATGATTTCCTCACCCAGCTTCTTCGCTGATGTGGTTGCCGCGTATGCTACCGAAGAAGTTGATAGATTCCCTATCACCGGTATCCCGCTGCTCAGCACAGGGCCCACCCAGATGACCCCGGCCAATGTGATAATCAACCATTTCTTGCCTACGCCTGATTTTGCAGACTTCAGTGTTTTCCCCTGACTAACCATGTAATCGTAACTCTCCCATCTCTCGTTCAACACGGATGCCGAACATATAAAGTCTCTATTTAATAGACTTCATTTTTGGGGAAAAGTTACGAATTTGTTATAAAAAAAACACTTTCGCGTATCGTACACCAAGTCTTAGCAAAATTGTAGCGGCATTTTTTAGGAGCCTATGTAAATCAATCCTATGTTACTATATTTTCATCTAAAAGTAACTAGTTTGTCATAAAGTATATTCCTCTATTACCATTTATTAATTAAATAAAGCCGACACTTATACTAGGCATCGGCTTTATAATTATTGCATTTTTGTCATAAATTCTAATTCGTACCCAGTTTCATTACTACATCTTGATAGGAATTAAACACAAAAAGGCATATGCCTTTTTCAAAAGAAAAATGAAATCGGCACATGCCTAAACTTTATATCCGGAACATATCCTAAAATTATCCTAGTTTACCCCTGCTTGTTCTTTCAGCGTTTCGGCTTTGTCAACGCGTTCCCAAGGCAGATCCAGGTCGGTACGTCCAAAATGTCCGTACGCCGCCGTTTGCTTGTAGATCGGACGACGAAGATCCAGCATGCGGATGATTCCAGCCGGACGCAGGTCAAAGTTGTTGCGCACAAGCTCAACCAGCTTCTCTTCGCTCACTTTACCTGTACCATATGTGTCGACACTGATCGACACCGGGTTAGCGACACCGATGGCGTAAGCCAATTGGATTTCGCATTTGTCCGCGAGTCCTGCGGCAACCAGGTTTTTAGCCACGTAGCGCGCCGCGTAAGCAGCGGAACGGTCGACTTTTGTAGGATCCTTACCGGAGAATGCACCGCCTCCATGACGAGCGTAGCCGCCATAGGTGTCCACGATGATTTTGCGGCCTGTCAGACCAGCATCGCCTTGAGGACCGCCGATAACAAAACGTCCGGTAGGGTTGATGAAGTATTTGGTTTCTGCGTCCAGCAATTCAGCCGGTACGACAGGAAGAATAACTTGTTCTTTAATATCCTTCTGGATTTGCTCCAGTGTTGCTTCTTCGGCATGTTGAGTCGATACCACGATTGTATCCACGCGGACCGGCGTATTGCCGTCATACTCGATCGTTACCTGAGTTTTACCGTCCGGACGCAGGTAATCCAGCGTACCGTCTTTACGAACCTCGGACAAACGACGAGCGATACGGTGAGACAATGCAATTGGAAGAGGCATCAATTCTGGCGTCTCGTTGGTTGCAAAACCAAACATCAGACCTTGGTCACCAGCACCGATGTTCTCGGTTTCCTTGTCCACTTGGGAAGGATCACGATTCTCCAGTGCAGCGTTTACCCCCTGTGCAATATCGGCCGATTGCTCATTCAGCGATGTCAACACCGCGCATGTATTGGAATCAAAACCGTATTTTGCACGGGTATACCCGATTTCCTTCACGGTATTGCGTACGATGGATGGAATATCCACGTATTCAGATTTAGTGCTAATTTCACCAATGACCAAAACAAGACCAGTCGCAACGGAAACTTCACAAGCTACGCGTGCGTTCGGATCGTTAGCCAAAAAAGCATCGAGTACGGCATCAGAAATCTGGTCACAGATTTTATCCGGATGTCCTTCAGTTACGGACTCAGATGTAAATAAACGTCGCCCTGTTAAAGACATGAGATCAACCTCCCATATGAATAGTATGTGATATATCAAGAGGTCCTACACAAAAAATGAACCTTTTCCGACAGGAAAAGGTTTGAAATGTACAATCCTCAACATGCATATTAACTTATTTGTTACCAGGTGTCAATCCAGTTAGTGAGCTGTTTTTCAAGGATTTTCTTGGGTTTTTCAAACGGATGTAATCAAGAATAAGTTCCGTCTTATATCGAAAAATGACTACAGTCTGCCGAAGAGGCTTTGCTCGGCGTTCTGAACCAAACGCTTCGTGATCTCTCCGCCAACGGATCCGTTCTCGCGGGATGTCAGATGCCCCCATCCAGCACGACGACTGGAGGAACCTCCTCCGATGGCTCCAAGCTCAGAACCGAATTCCGTATCCGCTCCATACGAGCTGCTGCCATATCCCACCGGTAATCCAAACTCTGCTGCGATTTCGTATTTCATTTGCTTCAGCATTTCACGACTCTCCGGAACCACTTGACGATTACGACTGCTGCGTGCCATGAAAATACACCTCCTGTATTGGTTTTTACAGAAGTAGTATGAGTTGATTTCAAAGCGCTCACACGTATAAAACGTTGTCACAACTGGCAATAATTATAACAGGATTATACCGGACGAAAGTTATTCGGAATGCCACCCTTGGTGGAAGAGAGGGGGCAAAACGCCCCTAGTTGCTGACACTATTTAATGGTGTATCCGCCGCGCACCATGACAATCAGATTGCTTGTCTGGCCTTCTTTCACCTGAATACCGCGACCTTCACGCGGGAAGGAAAGCAGATGGTTCTTAGGCGCCGTTTCGCCGTTTAACAGGTCTTTACCATCCGTAAGGTCCGCAACGCCGCTAGCGACTTCTGTGTAGATCACAGCATTACCTGAACGCACGATGAATTCCGTTCCTGCGTCGGCAATTAGAATCTTCCCAGGTTTCAGCGCAACGTTCTTGACTTCATCAGACCCTTGTGATGGTTGCGTAGGATTCGTTGGGTTGGTGGTCCCTCCACCACCGCCATTCAGTGCTTGCTGGATTTGTTGGTCTACGTAGCTTTTGGTGACGACCGGGTCGTCGGTGGTGCCGGGGGTGGTGCCGGCGCCGTCGGCGGGGGTGTTGAGGATGGAGCCCAAATAAAAAACAAGACCTAGAACAATTGTTGTAGTTATTAACTTGAACTTTTTCATTGTTCCTCCATAATTTTGGTTTTATAAAGAAAAAGAGCAAGGGCTATAAAAAGCACCCTTGCTCCTTTTGAAAAATATTACTTATTTAACTGTGCGGATAGCTTCGAATGCCTTAACAGCATTACCAAATACGTCTTGAATATATTTAGCCTCTTCGCGAATACCGATTGTGTAAAGTCCTTCGCCATTCTCTACAGTTGGGTCAGTAATCACAACTTGGAGAGTATCGGCATCAACTTTAACGACTTCAAAGTATGCTTTTTGGGTACCAGTTGAAGATTTAACTGGAATATTGCTTGTAGCTCCAGTCAAACGTGTTACTACAAAGTCTTGAGCAAGAAGTTTTTCATCGATTCCTTCAAGAGCTTCTGTAAAGTTAATAGTTGCTGTGTAAGTATCACCAGTTACAGAAGTTTCTACTTTGAATGTTGTTTGGTTTGCATCCAACTTCACTTCTGGAGCAACTTTGTCATTCAGAGTATAAGTTGAGGTACCTACAGTTACAGGAGCACCTGCTTGACCCAGCTTAATAGTGCTTTGTGCAACCGTACGGAAGTCTGCTTCGTTAAATACAACTGTCAGACCTGTAGATGTGTAAATTGGGTTAACCAATTCAACCGTTACGATGTTAGAGTTGTTTGCAGTTACATTAGCAACAGCAACTTCGTCTGTACCAACATAAGCTTTAACGTCTCCAGTTTGACCTACGAAACGCTCAACCGCTTGATCAACTTTCACTTCTACTTTCTTAGTGGAAACGAGTGCACCAGTGTGTCCGTCACCATAAGTTGCAGAAGCATTAAGCTTGTTATAATCGCCTACAAGGATATCACCAGTAGTAAAGTTCTCCAGGTAGTTTCCTTCGAGGTCTTTCACACCTTGAACACGAATTGCAGTCCAATTAGCAGACGTTACATCACGGCCATTGATTTGTACTGGCAGATCAATAACTACACCTTTACCATTTTCGATTACGGAGATAACTGCGTTGCTAGGAAGCGCAATTGCCTTACCATCGAAAGTGATGGAATAGTTAGCAGGGTTAGTCAAAGATGCTACATCCATAGCTTCGTTAAAGTAGATCACTGCACGGCGAGCTTCATTATCGATTTTGAAGGAAGCTCCTGCAAATTCAGGCGCGCCTGTGTCACCTACAGTAAATGTTGTTGTGTAATCAAGCAACACATTACCGAGCACAGTGTTATCGCGGATACCTTTAACTTCCAGACTATTAGTTCCTTGTGGCAATGCGGAGAAGAAATTCACTTCCAGAACATTGTTAGTACCAGTCTTCAGGTTAGCACTGGAAACTGGACGCACTTTACCATCTTTATCCTTAACTGTGATCAATTTAGTCCAGGATTGCTTATCAGCAATACCTTTACTGAATGTAATCAACAATTGTTTGGAATCCGTTTGGTTAACGCGAGCATCAACTACTTGAGGACGCTCTGTGTCAACAGTAGCAGTAATTTGCTTAGAAGTTTCAGTGATTTGGTTACCGGAGTAATCCTTCACACCTTCAACAAAAATGTTTGTAGCATAAGTAGGAAGTGCATTCGCAGCACTGAAGTAAACTTCATATTTGTTAGCTGCAATTCTTACAACACTATCCGGCTTGATTTTGGATGCTCCACGCAGGTGATAAATGTTTTCTTTAACAACAGTATCGCTGTCAACATCTTCACTGAACGTCAGAGTCAATTTCTCAAGCGTACCTACAGCTTCAGCAATTGTAGGAGCAGTAGTGTCTTCAACTACTGTGAACTTGTGCTCGGATTTCAAAGACTTGAAGTTATTGAAATCTGTAACACCTTCAACAGTCAGCGTGTGCTCACCTACAGGCAGGTCAGACTTAATGATCAGTTCGCGACCGTTATACTGGCTGCTTCCGTAGAAGCCTTTGCCATCCAGCAAGAAGCTAGCAGTGTAAGTTTGTTGTACCGGCTCACTAAATACGATTTTCACCGCTTTAGTTCCAAGACCTGTTACACTCACCACTTCTGGGAGCGCTACGTCAACTGGAGCAAATTCATAGTTGGAAACAGAGATTACTTTAGTTCCAGCTTTGATACCAGAAACGTTCAAGCTGTATTTTTGTTGGTTGTTCAGCTTAGTTTTAACAGTCAATGTAACTGCATTTTTAGCATCGTTCAAAACTGCAGATTCTACATCAACACCGCCGCTCAGCTTGTAGTTATCTTTGATTTCAGCAGTTGTTTTATCAACTTCACCATCAAAAGTAACTACAACTTCTTTCAGGTTGTTTGCCGCTACACTTTGAACTTTAGAAGCATCAGTTACAACCCATTTTACAGTTTCTTTGTAATCGTAGTTGTTGTGTTTGAATTCCACAGTCGTATCTGTGTTAGGAACCAATGCTTTCTCAAGGTTCACTTTTACAACTTCGCTGTTAGCGAGTGTAAACTCAACAGTACGTCCGTTGTCGGATACCTTGTAAGAAACTACAGCTGGTTTTTGTTGAGCCAGGTAGATGGAGTAAGCAACGTCAACCAGTTGGGAACGGGAAGCGTTCGCTTTAGGGTTCGCTTTAGCGTCTACCAGACCAGCGTTGATTGCTGCTTGCACATAACCTTTAGCCCAGTCAGAAGCGTTGTTGTTCGTTTCAGTTGGGATTTCGAGTTTTTGTGCAGTAACGAGAACCTTCGCCATTTCTTGAACGGTGATTTTACCGTTGAAGTCGAAGATCATTTTCGTTGTGTTTTTACCTTCCATCAGACCTGCAGCGTAAACTGCTTCTACGTAAGGAGCTGGCCATTTGTCAGCTTTGTAGTTTTTGTCTTTGAAAGATGCTTTGCCTTCGATTGGCTCAAGACCCATGATACCAACCAGGACTTTAGCGAACTCAGCGCGAGTCATTTCTTTGTCCAGGCCAGCAGTTCCGTCTGGATAACCAGTGAAGATCCCTTTTTCTTTCAGTACATCAAATTTCTGTTGAGTGTTGAGTGCGTCGTCACCGAATGCAACAGAAGCAAACATGGAGAATGCCATTGCTGTAGACAGTGCTACGGATAAAATTTTCTTCATAACCTTTTTTTCTCCTCCTTGAATCATCACTTGATTATTTTCTTTAATTTGGTAGCTCTTATCACTCATTTGTCCTGCACCTCCTTTCCCGAGTTGAGCATAAATCATAAATGATGTCTGTGACGATATCACAGAATCTTGTTAACGAGAGAACACTACATACTAGAATAGATTCCTAATCCTACCTAGGTATTATACAACGAGTCCCCAACACCGTAAAGAACATTTTTCTAATTAATAGACAATCTTCTTGCATCGGATAATCTTGGTTACTTCGTTGGCTCTACATTATAAACGTTTGATTTTCCAAAAAGTTGCGGCAGTTGCAAAGTTTTTTTAAAAAATTTTTTCGAAGTTTCCCCGCTTCGTATAACAGCCCTCCATTTACATATTGCGACAACAAAAAAAGACGCCTCATCGGCGTCCTTTGTAGAATGCTAGCGAATCTTCATAGCGAGCTGGATAATCCGCGCGCGCATCTCCGGATTGCTGTGCAGCGTGCTGTACATCTGATCGATCTCCGCTTTATTCGTACGATATGTCTTATCATGTTTAATTGTAGTGTGTGACCATTGGATCAACGCATTCTCAGCCGCTGTCATTTCGTTAAATGAATCATGAAAGCCTGTCTCAACAACGAGTCCCTCCATGACTTCCTGAGTTATCTCATCATGAGTGGCACGAGCCAGCTCAATCTTCTTCTCCATCACTTTGGCTTTTTCCTCGAACTTGGTCTTCGCCTTCATGTAGTCGAGCTGCGCTTTTGATAATATCGGCTTCATAAATTCATCTTCACCCTCTAAAAATAGTATGTGCTTCCGCTATTGTAGCGTATTCCACATGAAATTACAAAACAATAGATATTGGTAAACGGTTTCCGCGAGGCAAATAACGCCCATAAGATCTTGTTAATTATGACATATATAACCTGTTCATTAAAAGCTGCACAGGAAAAAACGAGAGCAATGCCAATAGAAATTGGGCATCGGCTCTCGTTCCTTTTGTCATGCAAATCCTAACTTATGAATAATGGCTTACAGCATTTTCAGCTTGCTCATCATGCGTTTAACGACGGTTGCCGTATCGGCACGATTCAGCACCGCATCCGGGTTGAAATTGTAAGTCGGCTTTCTCTCGCCTTCCTTCAAGCTGTTCGCAACGCCGGTCAGAATACCGGCCTTGCTTACGGCAAGAATGGCTGGGTAGGAGTAGTTCGACTTGATATTGCCCACATCTTCGAATTGCTTCTGAAGCGCTGCTTTATCTTTTTCGATTTCACCCATCTTCAGGTTCAGTGCGCGTGCGATCATGTTGGCTGCTTCCTCGCGGGTCAGCTCCATATTCGGAGCAAAGCTTCGAGGCGCAATGCCGCGGATGATCCCTTTTCTGGCTGCCGTCTCGATGTAACGGTAATCCCACTGCATGCTGTTGACGACACTTTCCTGATAAATGTCATCAAAGGTCAGCTTGTTCTTGTCGGTGTCGTAATCCAACGGAATATCCAGCAGCTTCACGATAATCGTAGCAAATTCGCCGCGAGTCATCGGATCGTACACGCCGAACGCATCCTGCTTGGACGCTTTCATGTATCCTCTGGCCAGCATCAATTCGATATCGTTGCGGGCCGTCTTATGCGAGATCGCATCGGAATAGCTGTAACGCAAGGATTTAACGGCGTAGTAACCGAAGCCCTTGAATGGAGCGGTAACGGTTTTCTTCTTGGCATCGACTTTTCCGCCGATGTTGATCCAGGTTCCTTGGGACGGGTTGTACCACCAGATGCCCAGGTTGCTGGAAGCCGAATTCACCAGCGCGGAATCGTATTTCAAGGTAATCGTACCTTTTTGGGAGAGCTCCATCCAGTTCTGCGGAATCAAACGTTGATGGAATTCGTGCCCTTTTGCGTACGGATGCGTTGCCGCTTTTACATTGAAGTCTTCCACGTTGCTGCTGTAGGCATTAAGCGAACCTGCGTCCAGCCAGTAAAGAGGCGAAGAATATCCGAAATGCGCAGCCGGCGTGAAACGGAACGCATTGTTGTTATCCCCTGGAATCAGGGACAGGCGTCCGTCCATTTCCACGCCGTTCTCGATTTCGCCGATCCGGTTATAGGCTTTAATCGTACGACCATCGATCTGGTTGGCAATGCCGAACAGGATGTCATGCTCGCCGAGCAGGTTGATCGTTGGCACTTCAGCCGTAGGGCTTGATTTCGCCTGCTGAAGCACGGTGCCTTTCGGCAAGGACAGCGATACGCCGCCTTTAAATACGGACACTTTGCCGGACTTCGAAATATTCGTTTTAAACTGGGAGCCTTCCGTTCCATCGTCGGTGTACGTTACGACGAATTGGCCGTTTGTCTTTTTGGTGCCTTGTTCGATCGTGAACTTGATGGTGTTTTTACCGTTTTTCAGGTTTTTGACCTCAAGACGGAAAATATCGCTGATTTCGGATTTCACCATTGGCGTTTTGCCAATCAGAATGGCGTCGGCACCTTCAGCCTTGATGCTTACCTCTACAAAGTTCTGTTTCAGCACGCCTTCGTTCGGCAGCTTAGGAGACAGCACTTGGTAAGGTGCACGTTCGCGCGTAATTTCGATGGTATCGGTTGTTGTAACCGACTGATAACGCGATCCGATGCTGATTGCCTGCAAACCAACCTCTGGAAGTGCGAGCTCTTTGAACACCACGCGGGCCGAGCTGGAGTTTGCGCCATTGACAATGGTAAAGTACCGGTCGTAATCCGCCGGATTAATGGGATCCAATTGGGTCTTCAGGGCACCGCCCGAGAGAGTCCAGGTACTTTGGTTGTTTTTGGTAAAGACTGCAAAGATGGTTGGCGTCGGATGACTGAGGTTCACCGTAATCTCATCCGTGTATTCCACTTCAAAGCGAAGACCCAAAGCTTTTTCATATGTGTTATAAGCATTCTCAGCCGTTTCTCTGAACAATCCGTCCGGATCGGATTCCGTTGCAGAGCCAACCGGGAATGGGATCATGTTTTTGATAACCGAACGGGTATCGCTAAAATAAAGCAGGGTCAGCTTCGTCGAGATTTTCCCGCTCTTGTCGGCGACCACCAACGTATTCGGACCTGGAATCAGCTGCAGGAACGTCGTATCCGTAAAGCTGAATTCTCCGTTGCCGTTCACGTTCAGATCGCGAGTGTTACCGTTCAGGGAAATCGTAAGTCCTGTAGTCCCTGTGTAGTTGACAATGCGTCCTGTCACTTGGTTGAAATCTGAGCTGTTCTTAAATACCTGGTTGTTGTACAAATTGAAAATATCAATATAAGAAGAAGACAAGAACGTCACCGGGATGACTTTGGTATCGGAAACGCCCGACCCATTGCTGACCTTGATGATCAGATTTTGCTGACCTGTCGGCAGGTTCGTGATTTTGAAAACCGTGTTGCCGTTGTAGGTAAACTTCTGGGCGATCGTGCCGCCGCCCTTGCTGGACTCAATCTCCACATTGCCTGCGTTCACTTGATCGACCATCAAATAGATCGGCAGTTCATTCAGGACGGTGTTGTTACTGCTTGGGAAAATAGATTGGGAGGTAGCCGATACTGTTCCTCCGCTCTCCGTTACGCCGTACAATTGATACACCTGCTTGATGGTAGGCGCATTGACATCGCGGTAAGTAAAAGAATTCTTCACATCAAAGCCCGTGGTAGAATCCTTAGTGAGTACAAAATAATCCCCACTCTGAGTGATGCTGGTAGTGCCGGTCGTTGTAAAAGGATACATCAAGGTATTGCCCAGCAAGCTTGCCGCACCTACGGTTGCCGGCGAGGTCGTGATCGGATTTGTGGCTCCTACCTGAAATACGGAAACTTCAAGAATCGGGGGAACCGCTGGGGTACCAGCCGGAGGAGCATCCACGATCACATAACCGGAGATGACGCCGTTAACCGTACCGGTTACAACCGCCTGTCCATCGATATTTGTGCCGCCAATCTTCAGTTGATTGACAGTTATGGAACCTGTCGGATGATAAACGACCTGTCTATTGATGGTCTGGGATTTCGATTCGGAGTTCACGACGATCACCAGATCGTTGACACCCTTCTGCAGCAGGATCCCTGCGGAGTAATACGTATCGCCGCCGCCGGCATACATACTCTGCCCATTGACGGTAACACCCTTGGATCCATTCGTCGCTTTGACGGAAATGCTGATGGTCTGCGTAGTAACGACAACCGGCTTGGAAGCATTCTCTTCCAGAACGCGTCCATCACTGAGCGCTACTTCGTAAACAGCCGGTACATCGGAGAACTTCACATAGGCCGTAGCACTCATCTGCTGGCCTTGCGTGCTCATACCGGACACGATGATTTTGTTCACTCCCTGATTCAACTGCACATTCAGGAACTCGAACGTATTCGCTGCTTCGTCCAGGATCGGCTTGACGCCGGTGCCGCCCGTGGTCGTGTCATCGAACCGTTTGATTTCATACGAGATGGTATTCGGGTTAATGCCGTTGTAGGTACCCGTAACCGAAATCGAGCTCCGGTTCTCCGGCGTTGGAGAATTCGGATCCGTACTTAGATTGGAAAAGTGAAAAAACAAGGCTCCGTTTGCAGCTGAAGCCGGTAATGCCGGAATAAGGGAAAAGAACATAGCAATGGCCAATAACAGGCTTGCTATTGTACGGAAATTTTTCTTCAACGGTTGTGCCTCCTTGATCATTCGGACGTTGGCGTCCGTTTTGGATGTTGCGTCGTTCACTGGGTCCCCTCGCTTTCACTGACAGATTGGTACTTGCGCATAGTTCATATATCGGTCCCAGACATTCAATTATTTAGAAAAAAACACAAAAAAGCCTCACCCTTTTTGGGCGAGGCTGGCATGTCCATACGGACTCATAATGAAAAAGAATAAGTTCTATTTGGTGCGGCTTTCGGGATTTGCCTTCATCCGCATCCGGTTAATCAGCCCGAGAATCGGCCGTTTGGTCTTGCCGACCAGCCCGATGACTTCGGCACCGATCTGCATGAAACACATCATGACGCAGATGACCACAAACGTCACCCAGTTCGCTTCATACATGGCAGCCGACGATTGAATGACGGCCAATACGCCGAAAAACGCGGCAATGACGTAAATGATCAACACGGTCTGGCGATGGCTGAATCCAAGCTCGCGCAGGCAGTGATGCAGATGCCCCTTGTCCGGAGCAAAGATCGGTTTCTTCTGGATTTTGCGGCGAATGATCGCGAAGAACGTATCCGACAGCGGAACGCCGATAATGATCAGCGGCGTAATAAAGGATACAATCGCAATCTGCTTAAATCCAAGCAGGGACAGCATGGCCAAACTGAATCCAAGGAATAACGACCCCGTATCCCCCATGAAAATCTTCGCCGGGTGAAAGTTGAAAAACAGGAAACCGATAATGCTGCCGAGGAGCAGCAGGCAGAGCAGGGCTACGGTCGTGTTGCCCATCAGGACGGCCATGACCAGGATCGTGCCGATCGCAATGCCGGATACGCCGGCTGCAAGTCCGTCAAGCCCGTCAATCAAATTAATCGCGTTCGTTACGCCGACAATCCAGAAGATCGTAAGCGGAATCGATACCCAGCTCTCCAGCATGGAGTAACGGTCCTGGAACGGTATATTTACAAAGTCCACGGTAATATTAAATCCGAATACAACCACGCAGGCAGCTGCAATCTGAGCCAAAAACTTCACTTTGGCCGAAAGTTCAAATCGATCATCCAAGGCTCCGATCAATACGATCATGGAACCGCCGATCAGAAATGCCTTCATGAAGTTGGCATCACGAGGCGACAGGCTATCCGGCAAAAAAGGAAGAACCGCAATCAGTCCAAGAATAAAAGCCAGATAAATGCCGAGTCCCCCGAGTCGGGGCATGATCCGGGTATGAACCTTGCGGGCATTAGGAACGTCAACGGCACCAATCTTAACCGCAAACTTCTTTACAAGCGGGGTTAAGAGCAGAGCGAGCGCCAGCGATACGATAAACCCGATGATGTATATCATTAACATGTAATCATTCGACCCCCAATAAAAGTCTACCGGTTGAATTATACTCCCTTCGGGTCCGAAAACCAATGCCAATTTCCGGTGATTTCCCGGATTTTACCCACAGAAATGAGCCATTTAGCTCGATTTCGTTACGTTTTCTTTCTCGCGCAGCACTTTCACTACGAATTTCGGCAGCGCAAGCATTCTTTTGTAACGGGTAGGCTCCTTCAGAAGGCGATAAAACCATTCGAGACGCAGCTTTTGGAACACCTTCGGTGCCCGCTTCAGTTTGCCGGAGATAATATCGAACGATCCCCCGACGCCCATCACCACCGGAACCTGGAGCGCCTGTTTATGCTGGGCAATCCAAGGCTCCTGGTTATCCGCACCGCGCGCCACAAACAAAATATCCGGTGAAGCCGCCCGTATCTGTTCGATGACGGCAGCATCCTCATCAGGCCCAAAAAAACCGTCCCGGCAGCCGCATATAATTGCAGCCGGATATTGCATTTGTAACCTTTCGGCAGCTTCCTGAATCACTTCGGCGGTAGTTCCCAGCAGAAAGAACTTCCATCTATAGGTTTCCCCGACCTTCAACAATTCATGTAAAAGCTCGAAGCCGGTTACGCGTCCCTCCAACGGATCGCCGCCCACACCGGCGGCCCAGACGATTCCGGTGCCGTCCGGAACGATGATTTCGGCGCCTTGCATCATCCGTTTATACTCCGGATTGTTGACGGCCGTCATCACCATGATCGGATTCGCCGTGATGACATGGTGGGGCTGCCCCGACTGCACAGCCTCGGTCAGGTATTTCACCGTATCTTTCATGCCTAGCTTGGAAAACGGAATGTCGAATACCGATACGGTAGGAAATGGATAGGTCTGTTTCATGTTTATCATCCTCTATGGCGTAAATATTGGGCAATGTGGCGTGCAGGCATGGCAGCCTCGCGTTTCAGCACGGCAATCTGCTCGCCATGCTCCGCCTTCCATGCCGCTGCATCGTCCAACAGCTTCAGCATCTGATCCTTTAGTACGCTCGGATCAAGGGATTCAGTGCTTCCGACAGGCTCGCTGCCAAGCCGCTTCAAGAAGTGGTTGATTTTCGGATCATAAGAAATTCCGAGCAGCGGCACGCTCTGATTCGCTGCATAGATCAGGCTATGCAGACGCATGCCCAATATCATATCACAACGGCTAACCTCGCGCAGCATGTCCTGCGGCTGTTTCTCATCGCGGTAAAAACTCAAGACAGAGCCATTCTTGGAAACATCACCCATGGCATCCGCTATAAACTGCGAAGCCTCAATATCATCCGGCTGATGAAAAGGAAGAAAGCGAAGATGCACCGGTCGTTGTTCGGCCAATGCCTTTAAACCTTCCGCTACAGCCTTCAGTTCTTTTCGTTCCGGATGCCAATACCGAACCGAAATGCCGATGACTGGCAGAGAGCCTTTCGTGTCTCCGCTTAATAACGAGGATGGCTTTACAGGTTCTTCGAATGATTCGCGCTGCTCTTCTATAGAAGAAACTGGTGCAGCTTCATTCTCTTTCAATGCTGATCCCGGGTGGGAATCCCTGTGGATACCCTCTCCGGCCGGCAGCGGCAACCCCATCACCGGGTCCGGCACGACGTGCACGGCTTCCCCCGATATTCCCATGGACTGAAGCAGTTCGCCCGACTGGATGTCCCGCACCGAGATATACGTGCATTTACGGAAGATCGAGCGAATCATCGGATAAAACAGTTTACGGTTCACCGGGCCAACGCCCTGGGCATAAATAAACGTCGGTTTACCGAGCCACTGCGCGATCTTGAGAACGCCCAGATAATAAGGGATGGTCTTCGGACTGGTAGTATCCTGCAGCAGGCTTCCCCCGCCGCTGATCAAACCGTCGCTGTCCTTGATCGCCTGTCGAACCTCGCCCAGCTTCATCCGATGAACGGATTTAACCCCGTAGGCAGCCGAAGTCCATTCCGGGTCAATGGAAAGCACAACGGGGTTGATATCGACCCCCGCCGCCTGTCCTTCCTGCTCTAATGCGGTCAGAATCGATTTCAGCACCGCTTCGTCACCGCTATTTTTAAATCCGTAATATCCGGAAATGACTATTGTCTTAGAAGTGGAGACCATCGTTTCCAGATCCTTTCTGCCACTTGCCATACCAATATCGCGATCAATCCGATGATCAGGCCGAGTCCAAGGCCCAATACCACCCGAATCGCCGAAATATAGAGAGGCGTGTGAATATGCGTGAATGTTCCGACCATCGACAGCTGTCCCATCACGCCGATAATGAGAAGGTATACGGCATGACGGTATTTAAATGACAGGAACACGCCGAGTACCATCATCGGATGAGCAAGCAAGAATTCCTTGTTACGCGGACGTACGCCAAACGTATTTTCCAGGAATGTACGGAATGCCATTTCGATCGAAGATACGGAGCCTGCATTACCAGTACGGGTGAGATAGTACCAGCCAACGATGGCCACAATACCGGCTGCTATGACCCATGTCAGTGAGATCGGTGCTTTAAGCAACTTCAGAATTGCGCTGTAAGTCGACCCACCGCGATACAGAACCACGTAAATCGCAATAAGCCCAATCGGAGCTGCGGCCAGCAAGCTCACGCCACGGAACTGATCCAGCACGAGCATATAGGTCACATTGTTCAATAACGCAACAACGATCGGTACGGCCGCAAGCGACAGGATTGAGGTCTTGACCAGCAATACGATCGAATGAGTCACTCTTCTGCCAGAGCTCATGTCCGGAATGCTCTTCTGCGTTTCATTAACTTTGCGAATGGCCAATATGACGGCAACCGTTGGGGCACTGATCGCAGCAAATAAAGCCAAGGCCTGCTCAAGCAATGTCGGCTTCAAAACATACAATCCCGCGCTACCCACGAGGCCGATCAGGAAGGCTGCAATCGTCAAGAACGGAATGTAATAGGAAATCATGAGCGAAATCAACGCGATGGCTCCGACGACTGCCCCAAGCTTGAAGTAACGCTGCAAGGACGAGTCGGTTACCTTAAACGGCTCTGCAGGACCCATGGTAAATCCATTGTCCTCGATCTGCTTGATGGCTTGGCCCGATCCGGTCAAACTGTCAATCAGATTGTCGAGCGGATGAGTAACGGTAGCCTTGGTCATATCCCGGCTCGGCTCTGCATTCAAATAGAACATACGAATGTTACGGTCTTTGGAGGCCAGGGCAAAGCGGTCCCCGATAACCTCGGGCTCCAGATTAGCATCCCGCTCGCTTAAGGAATAAATACGGGTTACGTTGTAATCCGTTAAATAGGCAAGTTTCGTAAAGCCTTTTTGCGGACGCTTGATATTCTCAATCGCAACTAGGCCGATACCATGTTGGTTCAACAGCTGGCCAAAGGAATCCAGGCTTTTCATGTCGGCTTGATCATTAAAACCTCTGGCGGAATCCCCTTCAAACAGAATGCGTTTCACGCCGTTATCCGCGAAGTACGCCATCAGCTTCTCCATGTAAGCCTGGTCATACGGAAGACTGTCCGACAGACGCGGCACAATGTTAAAGCCCTTCTCCCGCAGCATGCTGATCGTAATCGGGTCTGGAGACAACGGTTTAATGACGGCATTGGAACGCGGGGTTTCCAGCACCAATCCGTCCACTGCGCGATCGAACTGCCATGATCTTACCGGAATCCCCAGTCTCATGAACGTGTCTTGAATGATGGGTTTAATTAAAGCTGCGCTTTCCTCGTTCAGGAATGCAACATACGTAAAATTCTCGTTCGGGGAGACCGTCGTACCTGTCAGATCGGCGACCTGCTGCCCGTCATATACCGATATCCGCCGCGATTTCGCCAGCTCGTCCAGCGTGCTTTCATAAAGCGCCATACTGATCACGCCGGCCTCTTTCAGGCGATCCAGCTGCTCGGATATAAAATCCTGCGGCTTGGATTGATACACCGCGACATCCAACAAATCCCGATAATCAAACACCAACTCAACGTTCTTTGATGTTGATTCTGTTTGCAGTCGGTCATAACCTACAGGCAGGGCCGCTGCAACGCCAAGAACAACCAGAATCCACAGCCACTTGCGGGCTGCCGTGTTCCAGCGTTTCCATTTCTGAACCACGAAAGTACCTCCTCATCGAACCTGCGGGAATTTACGATGGAGGGCAACAGCTACATTGATGCCTTGCAGCAACCATCGTAAATCCCCTTCGTTCTCTTCTCTCATTAAAATATATCTATGGTTAAGCGTCTACCCGGGCCATGACTTGATCCGAGAGCGATTGAATTTTGGCCTTCGCATCGGCGAGAGATTCACCGCGCACGGCAAAATATACTTTGATCTTCGGCTCGGTGCCCGAAGGTCTCAGGCAGAACCATGAACCGTCTTCCAGCAAATATTTTAACACGTTTTCCTTCGGTAATCCGTCCAAGCCTTCTGCGTAGTCAAGGACCTGCTTAACCGATACACCTCCGACCTTCTGGGGCGGATTGTCGCGCCAATCGGACATCTTGGCTTGAATCTGGGCAACGCCATCCTTGCCTTTGAGCGTCCGGGATTCCAGCGTCTCGAGGAAATAACCGAACTGCTCGTAAAGCTCCTGCAGCACATCGTACAGCGTCTTGCCTTGTCCTTTATAGTAGGCGGCTGCTTCGCAAATCAGCATCGAGGCCAGCACGGCATCCTTATCGCGCGCATAGTTGCCTGCCAAATAGCCGTAACTCTCCTCATAGCCGAACAGATACGTATGGCTGCCGGACTCCTCGAACTGGGTCATTTTCTCGCCAATGTACTTGAAGCCCGTCAATGTATTCAACACGGCGGCACCATAATGCTCGGCAATCGCCGCTCCCATCTCGCTCGTGACGATGGTCTTGATGACGGCACCGTTATGAGGCAGCTTGCCCGCTGCTTTCAATTGACCCAGCAAATAGTGGATCATAATCGCGCCGGATTGATTGCCTGTCAACACGACATATTCGCCCTGAGCGTTCTTCACGACGGCCCCCATGCGGTCTGCGTCCGGATCCGTTCCAATCAAAATGTCGGCTCCCACTTCCTCGCCAAGCTTCATCGCAAGCGTGAACGCTTCCCGTTCCTCCGGATTCGGAGATTTCACGGTGGAGAAGTTGCCGTCCGGCTGTGCTTGCTCAGGAACGACATGGATATGCTTAAAGCCGATGCTCCGAAGCACCCGTTCGACCGGGGCTTGCCCTGTTCCGTGCAGCGGCGTGAATACGATTCTAAAATCCTCGCCAAGCTTGGACGCGATAAGCTCCCGATTCACGCTGACATCGGTCACCGTATCCACAAAAGCCTGGTCCTCCGCTTCACCCAGCCAAACCAGCAGACCCTGAGCCTCGGCATCCGCCTGCGACAGCCTTTTCACGGCGGAGAAAGATTCCACCTCCTGAATCCGGGCAATCACGTTCTCCGCTTCGTCCGGCACCAGCTGGCCGCCTTCACGGTTGTACACCTTATAGCCGTTATATTCCGGCGGATTATGGCTTGCCGTGATGACAATCCCGCCGGTAGCGCCCAAGTGGCGCACGCTGAATGACAGTTGCGGCGTAGAACGCAAGGAAGTATAAAGCTTGGCTACAATCCCATTGCCGGCCAGAACCAAAGCAGCCTCCAAAGCAAACTCCGGCGAGAAATGCCGGGAATCATGGGCAATGACAACGGAAGGCTTGCCTTCCGCATCGCCGTGAGCCTCCAGAATATATTGCGCAAAGCCTTGCGTTGCGCGACCTACCGTATATTTATTAATCCGGTTGCTGCCTGCACCGATGACGCCGCGCAGACCGCCCGTTCCAAATTCCAGATCACGATAAAAACGCTCCTCCAGCTCTTTGGCATCGTGCTCGAGTGAACGCAGCTCCTGTTTCGTCTCCTCATCTACATAAGGATCATTCAACCAACGCTGTACCGTATCGATTGTTCTCTGACTCATCTCTGACATGAAAAAAAGTCTCCCTTCCTCATCCAAACAAGAATAGTCTGAAAATTACTCCTTATCCGCGAGAGCAAACATAATTTCTCCCTCGGCCACTACGCGTCCATCCACCGTTGCCGTCGCTTTCCCTTTGCCGATCATGCCCTTCAGGCGAATGATCTCAACTTCCAGGCGCAGCGTATCTCCCGGCACCACTTGTCCACGGAAACGGAAACCGTCAATGCCCGCCAAAAAGCCGAGCTTGCCCCGATTGCTCTCTACGTTGAGAATCGCCACAGCGCCGACTTGCGCCAAAGCTTCTACAATCAGGACTCCCGGCATAACGGCATATTCAGGGAAATGCCCGACAAAAAACGGTTCGTTGATCGTCACGTTCTTGATACCGACCGCCCGTTTGCCATCCTCGATCTCCACGATCTTATCGACGAGCAAGAACGGGGGACGATGCGGAATAATCTCTTGGATCTGTTTGATGTTCAACATAGTATTAAATCCTCCTTATGTACGTACCCGCCAAGCATAGCGATTGAAAAGGGGAGTTCGTTCCAGTTGCGCCGCTATGCCGCTTTCTCAAGCAGCGGAAGGTATTGCTGATGGTTGTATCATGCTTCATCTTCGAGGTTCTTTAACGAATTTCAGATCATTTGCATAAAAAGAGGGATCTGCGGAAAAAATGATGGATATCCTTCACCGCTGCAGAAGTGAAGGTTTCAGATAAGGGGCTTTCTCCTTCGGACATTCCGTGTACGAGGAGAGGGCCCTTTTATAAGTTTTTTGGGGTCCCCGCAAAGTATTTGGAATAAGCATCGCAGCATAGGCTCCACTTTGTGGGGTTATTTTATATACATCCGTCCATTGTCATGAAATGACAAAGTTAATACGCAAGTCCCATCCCATTATACCGTTTAACCCTAAAAAAAGAAAACTCCCTTGCAGGGAGTTTGGCATCTTATCAACAACGTTGTATGTCACCCCGACCTTCGTCACGGTGCGAAAATCAAATCAAAAACATGCTTCCATGTGCCCCATTCAAACACTTCACTAAGCTCCTGATCCCCCAGGACAACATATCCGAAGACCATGCCCCCGAATAATGCCAGTACGAGCAATACAGGAATCATGATACGGACGGCGATTTTCCATCCGGATGTCTTGGAGCGTTTTTTGGCGTTTGATTCACTCATGATGCCCACCTACCCTCGCATTGTGTTGGCAAGGTTCATCATGGTATCGCTGGAACTAAGCGCGCGTGCCGTCAGCTGGTAGGCCCGCTGAACTTCCATCATCTTGGTCAATTCATCGGTCAGGTTCACGTTGGATTGCTCCACAAATCCGGAAAGCACCTTGGATTTAGGAGGCTCGCCCGGAGCAGGCGGCGTCGTATCGAATACGTCGCCTTCCGCTAAGCCGTTCCCTAAGACAAACAGGTTATCCCCTACAGCGACCAGTCCCTCCGGACGCTCAAGCTCAACCAGCTTCAAGGTAGCATAAGGAGCCGTACGGCCACCCGTTGGGGTCTCCACGATAATCTGACCTCTCTCATTGATGGCAACTTTCCCTTTGGCCGGAAGAGAGATCGGGTTATCGTTCACGTCAAGCACAGGATAGCCTTGTGAATTGACCAGCAGCAGGTTGTTCGGATTACGGGCGTCCGGGGATACATGGAATCCGCCTTCGCGGGTATATCCGATCGCGCCGTCACCCTGAACCGCAAACATGGCTTGCCCGTCAATCATCAGATCGAGCGGGTTGCCGGTTTCCTTCATGGCGCCCTGCTCCATGTTTGGCACAACGGAAGATAATCTCATGCCGTACCCGAGTGTATAGCCAAGCGGCGTCGCACGGCCCGTCCGGTCGAAATCCTTATGATGGCCCTGAACCTGAGTCAGCACATCCTCAAAGGATGCCTCCTTTTTCTTATAACCAGCCGTGTTGACGTTTGCCATATTGTCCGCAATGACATCCAATCGCTGCTGGAGGGCATTCATCGACACCATGGCGCTTATCATCGAGTTGTTCATTACTTACCTCCCGTGGGCTCCCATTATTCAGGCAGCACTGTGCTGCCTACCTGCTTACAGACCTTTAGCTTAGACGCGGCCAATCTCATTGACCGCCTTCTCCAGCGTTCTGTCGTAATATTGAACGATTTTCTGATTCGTTTCATACGCGCGCAGCGCAGCGGTCAATTCCACCATCGATTGCGTTGGATCCACGTTGGATCCTTCGATGAATCCCTGACGGACCACTCCGTTATCGGCCGGCGTCATAAAACGCACTTCACCGTCCGGATCGGCCATGCGGAACACGCCATGCCCTTCTCGAATCAGTCCATGAGGCTGGCTCACGATGCTGACGCCGAGGATGATGCCCGTCCCTCTGCCAGCGGCGTCCAAGATTTCTCCTTGCTCATTCACTGTAAAGTCACTCGCCGGACCTGTCAATACAATCGGTCTGTTATTGTTATCCAGAACCTGATAGCCGCTCTCGCTCAACAGGTTGCCTTCGGGGCTGACCCGGAAGCTTCCGTTGCGGGTGTACCGGACATCTCCGTTCTCGTTCTGAACCGTGAAAAATCCTTCCGGCCGGTAAATCACCTCGCCGTTCTCATCCACGTATCTGCCCGAAGCATCAAACGGATAAGCCTGGCCCGTTGCCGGATTCTGTACCGTGAACGAGGATACCAGCGCAAAGTCCGTTGTCTTGTTCGTTTCCCGGAGCGCGCCTTCCGTATAGAGCGAAATGCTCTCCTCCGCGTATACGCCGGTGTTGAACTTGCCGAGCTTCCGTCCCGCATTCGACGACTCGTTGCCGCCGATCATCGAGACCAGCACTTCAGGGAACGATCGCTGTACGCTGTTCGTTGCCTTATAGCCTGTCGTGTTAACGTTGGCGATGTTCTGCGTCACCGTATTATGTCGCTGCTCCTGGGTCATCATCCCTGAAGCCGCTGTATAAAGACCTCTTAACAATGAAGGCACTTCCCTTCCATTAACCTTGTCCTATCATCTATATCGGAAGGTTAGAACTTTTTCTTAACGACCTTGTCCAAATTATCCAGCATAATTCCCGTTCCTTTAACCACACAGTGCATCGGATCTTCAGCGACAAGCACCGGTACCCGAAGCTCGTCCGTCAACAGCTCGTCCAATCCGTGAAGCAGCGCGCCGCCGCCCGTTAGAATGACGCCGCGATCGATGATGTCCGCCGACAGCTCAGGCGGAGTGCGCTCCAATACGGATTTGGCTGCGAGCACGATCGATGACACGGGATCCCACAGGGCTTCCTGCACTTCCTCTGACGACACCGTTACGGTAAACGGCAACCCCGATACCATATCGCGTCCGCGAATGTCCATCTCAGCTTGTCTGCCGCCCGGACGAACCGTTCCGATCGCCATCTTCAAATCTTCTGCCGTCCGTTCCCCGATCAGCAATTTATATTTATGCTTCACGTACTTCGTGATCGCCTCGTCGAACTTGTCCCCTGCCATTTTAATCGAAGAAGCGGTGACCACATCGCCCATGGACAGGACGGCCACATCCGTGGTGCCGCCCCCGATGTCCACGACCATGTTACCGCTCGGTTGGAAAATATCCATTCCTGCGCCGATTGCCGCCGCCTTCGGTTCTTCTTCCAGGAAGACATCCCTTGCGCCGCTGCGCTCAGCCGCTTCCCGGATCGCTTTCTGCTCCACCGAAGTAATGTTCGTCGGTGCACAGATCAGGATTCGGGGCCGGCTGTGCCAACTGCGCGCGCCCACGCGATCAATAAAGTACTTCAGCATCGCTTCCGTAATTTCGAAGTCGGCGATGACCCCGTCCCTCAGCGGGCGGATCGCCGTAATGTTGCCGGGAGTACGCCCGACCATGCGCCGTGCTTCCTCACCGACGGCAAGGACTCGTTTGGTGTCGGTCTCAATAGTGACAACGGAAGGTTCGTCTAACACTACCCCCTTCCCCTTTACGTGAATGAGCACGTTCGCCGTTCCGAGATCGATTCCAATATCCTTGCTCAACATCATGAAAAGCCCCCAAAGTGTTATTTTATGGTAAAAGAGTCTGTTCGCTGTACCGTACCACCCTTCGACATAATCTAGCAATCGATGATGATCTTCGGCAAAACAGGTCCCATATTTCGATCCTATACCAGCTTTTAACATATCATACTTTAGGGGAGGGATTCAACGCCAATCTAGCGACCAAAGCCCTAAAAAATCAGGATTTTGCCGTGGCCACCGGTTCACGGTTGCTGCCGGTTTTTTTGTACTTGATCTTGGTAGCTTCTCCGCCTCTCAGATGGCGGATGGATTTGTGGTATTCGAGAATGTGCTTTACCTGATCCGCCAGGTCCGGGTTGATCTCCGGCAGACGTTCGGTTAAGTCCTTATGCACCGTGCTCTTCGACACGCCAAATTCTTTGGCTATAGTTCGAACCGTATGCCTCGTTTCCACGATACAGCGTCCGATCTTAATGGTCCGCTCTTTGATGTAATCGTGCACGCTCCCGCCTCCCTACTGTGTGGATAGTTTGGTACATTATATGAGGGGCCTGACGGGATATTCGCGGTTTCAAGTGCTGACAAGCTTACTTGGACCCATTTATTTTCTGGACATGCCAATCGCGGACAAGCAGAAAAACTCCATAAAACAAGGCGCAGCAAGGGTTGGACTTGCCATCCGAGCCCGTAGCAAAAAAAAGACAGGATCCCAAGATCCTGCCTCTTCAAGTGCGCGGTGGGCGCATATGACGAAGAAATGAAATTATTTTTGCGGAAGCACGCTCACAGGGTTGACCAGTTTCCCGCCCTCATACACTTCAAAGTGCACGTGGTTGCCGAGATCCTTCTCAAGCTCGCTGCGTCCGGCCGTCGCGATGGAATCGCCCTGCTTCACTTCAGCGCCTTCCTTCACTTTCACTTCGTTCAAGCTTTGGTACACGGTTTTCGTATCGCCGGAGGTAATCTCCACGACGTTGCCGTTGACCGGATGATTCTCGACCCGGGTCACTTTACCCGTAAGCGCGGCTCTGACTTCGAACATCGTGTCGTCGGCGGCAGCCAAGTCGATTCCTAGATTCGGCGTGAAGGTGTCGTTATATTGCACCATCGCCTCTTGATGGGTCTCCGGGTTCGTCTCGTCAAAGTAAGGTTTGACGATGCTCACCGCCACGTCGTCCGCTACCGGCCAGATCATCGCTTGCGCATTAGCCGTCACTTCTACAGCCTCTCCGTCATTGCCTTCGGTTGCAGCAGGCTTCTCCGAGCCTTGAACCGATTCCGATACGGTTGTTGCTTCCTCTTGTGGGTTCAGCGTCTTTTGGCTGGCGTCCTGGTAGACCCACACGAGGGTTAGTATAATTGCCGCTGCTGCTAAGTATGCTGCCGGGAACACCCACCGTTTGGATAATGCTTTCTTCCACGAAGATGACGTTACCGCCGAATCTCCTTGCACAGTTTTAGGAGTTTCTTCGTGGGGTTTACTATTTTTGTTCTGTTCATTCATTTGCAATCACCTCAGTAACCATTGTTACCGGGGCTAACTCTTTTATACGTTATCTCACTATTATTTTTTTGAGAGGTTGTTCCAAAAGTCGTCTTTTGATCACGGAGTGAATCAAGGGGCAACTCGGCATCGAATCTTGAATTCAGCCGGTCCTTCCAATGCTCACGTACCCATAACGTACGCTCCGCTTCTCAGTCCCTAGCTTTATTCAACCTTCTCGGTGTTGAAAAACCGATTTTTTGAACTTGTATTTAAAGAGAGAAGATTTGAAGTTTTGTCAAAAGAAATATTCGTATAATAGTGCTCCAGGATCGCTTTCGCTTCATATCCCTCGCGGGCCATGCCCTCTGCTCCGTATTGGCTCATGCCGACTCCGTGGCCGTTGCCGTAGGTCGTAATCTCAATCTCTCCGTCTTTCATATGAAGGGTGAATTGGCTGGACCGGAGCCCCAGCTTCTCTCTCACCTCGCGACCGGTGAACTTCTTGCCGCCGACCCGCACGCTTTCAATGCGATGGCCTTGCGTATACGAGAGCACCTTCAAAAAAGAAGAACCCCCATCCCCGCCTGCCGATACCGGTACGGCTCCATCAGCCAGGCCAAGCTTCCCGATAAACTCCGACCTTGGCATCGTGACCGTTGTCTTGTATTTGGGCGAAATCTCTTTATCCCATGGACTCTCCACGCTGCGCAGGTAGGGAATCTCGTTCTTCCAATAATCCTCTGAATTTTCGGTATACCCGTTGCTGGTGGAGAAAAAAGAAGCCGTAATCGGCTTACCTTCATACGTCATCACCACACCCGCCGTTTCCTTAACGGCCTGCCGCAGCTTCGCCAGCTCGGCTTCCTTCCCCAGCCGACGCCATTCCTTCGTCAGCTCGCCTTGGGCGATATAAGCCTGGTGACTGACCGTGTCGGTCACCAGGGCCTTGCCGTCCGGCACGCCGCTGCGGTCGCCGGACGCCAGCCGCTGCACGATATAGGTTCGTGCCGCGATGGCCTGGGCCTTGAGCGCCTCCAGCTGGAACTCCGCCGGCATCTCGGCGGCCAGGACGCCGACGAGGTATTGTTCCAGCGGCAGCTCCTCCACGGTATCCGTCTTGGTTACGTAGACGGATACCGTGGGCTCTTCCGCCGCCTGCGGCTCGGCGGAAGGCAGCGGGGCCGGCCCGGGCGGCAGCGGCTCTGGTGCATTGTTGCCGGGGGCAACCACCAGCAGAGGCAGCGCCAGCGCCAAGGCCAGCAGCCCGGCCACCGCCCAGACGGCGGGGTGCACCCGCACCCGCCGCTTCCCGGCGGCCGGGCGCCGCGCGGCAAAGCCGCGGCGCCCCCAACGCGCAGGCCGCACACGGAACGTGCGGCCGCCGCGCGGCACGCGGCCCGGTGCCGCTTGCGCGAAGCGCTGCGGCTCGGCCGCGGAGTGCGGGCCCTGCGGCATCGCCGCCGGCCCGCCGGGGGCTGGCGCGGCGCCATGCGCAGGCGCGCCGGCAGGGCGTTCGGGCGGCGGCGTCTGTGCCGCCCGCGGGCCATGGCCGGACTCGCCGAAGGCGTCCGGCCTGCTCCCCGGGCCGCGGTGCCCGCGCGGCCCTTCCTGCATGTCCTCTGTATCCGGTATCGAACGACGGCTTTGTTCTTCTGTCAGCCCGCCTATCTTCTCAAGCCCCTCAGGAAATTTCCATTTTAACACGGGAGCCGCCGATCCTTCGGACGGCACCTGATAAGGCTCAGCACTTCCTTCTTTCAAAACGTCTTTTGAATCGACCGCTCGTTTGTTCCTTGGGGTGCTCACATTCACCCGAACCTTCGAATCTTTCATTGCGTTTCCCTCCTGTGCCTTTTCCCCTTGTATAGGCTCTCGTTCATGCTCCATCATGCTCTACTTTATACTTATGAGATACGGGCATTTGATAGAACTATTCTAAGAGAACGGGAAAAAGTCATATGGATGAAGAAACGCTGAGGCTGACTGCAAGCAAGCTAGCAAAGAGTCTCCTATTCATCCGGAATTCCAACATAAGAGAAGGAGGGATAGCTGCATGATGATGGTGTACCAAAAAAAGAAGAGGCGTTGCCTCCATCGGCAACGCCCCTTCTATGTCTTAATGCGGTCTAACCTGAATGAACAGATCCAGCCTCCCGGCTATACCCAGGTTGGCTGCACTTTAAAAGATTTGGCTTCCTCTGCTTCAGTTGCCGCCTTCTTCGAAACCTTCTCCGTGCTCGGTTCCTCCGTCGAAATACGCCAGATATCCGCGCCTAGTCCGGACAGCTTCTCCGCCAAATGAACATAACCGCGATCAATATGCTGAACGCCGCCAACTTCGGTAGTCCCCTCAGAGACAAGACCGGCTAAAATCAAGGCGGCCCCTGCACGCAGATCCGTTGCCGTTACTTTGGCTCCTTTTAGCTTTGCGCCGCCGGTCACGATGGCAGAACGTCCCTCCACCTTGATCTCCGCATTCATCAACTGGAATTCGTCCACGTGCATAAAGCGGTTCTCAAATACGGTTTCGGTCACGACACTTGTACCTTCCGACACCAGCAAGAGCGCCATCATCTGGGATTGCATGTCGGTAGGGAATCCAGGGTAAGGCAAGGTTTTCACATCCACCGACTTTAACGGCTTGTCAGCGATGACGCGAATCCCGTTCTCGTCCGGCTCGACGGTGATCCCCATCTCCTCCATCTTGGAGATGACAGGGCCGAGATGATCGGCAATGGCTCCTTCCACGTATACGTCCCCGCCGGTAATCGCAGCAGCAGCCATGAAGGTGCCTGCTTCGATCCGGTCAGGAATCACGTTATGCTTCACGCCATGCATCTTCTCAACGCCTTCGATGCGGATCACGCCCGTGCCCGCACCGCGAACTTTGGCTCCCATCGCATTCAGGTAGTTCGCTAAATCGACAATTTCCGGCTCTTTCGCCGCATTTTCGATAACCGTTGTCCCTTCAGCCAATGTGGCAGCCATCATAATATTTTCAGTAGCACCTACGCTGGCAACGTCCAAATAGACCTTTGCCCCGCGCAATCTGCCATTGCTCTTAGCTTCAATATATCCTTGTCCGAGGCTGATTTCCGCCCCGAGAGCTTCAAATCCTTTTAGATGCTGATCGATGGGTCTTGTGCCGATAGCACATCCCCCGGGAAGCGAAATCCGGGTTCGTCCACAACGTGCCAATAAAGGTCCCATGACCAGAAAAGACGCCCGCATCTTCCGCACCCATTCATAAGGCGCTTCACATGTCGTTATGTGCTCTGCATTCACACGTATCACTTCATCCTGATATGTAATGCCCGCACCAAGCGACTCCAATACTTTGCTGATTGTAATTACATCGTCAAGAGGAGGCGCGTCAATAATAACACTTTCCCCAACTTCCCCTAGTAGAGAGGCAGCGATGATCGGAAGAACTGAATTTTTTGCTCCGCTGACTTTGACGCTTCCGGTCAGTCTTTTGCCACCGCGGACGATAAATTTGCTCATCATGGTTTCCCTCCGCGTCCATAATTTTCCTGATTGCGTGTGTTAGTAATTAGGTGTTGCTAATTCCCTAACTTTCATCTTAACATTAGTGTTTTCTGCTAAACAAGCGATTTTTGAACTATTTATGACATCTGATACGGTGTCTACATCAGGAATCGAACAATCCATGATGCCACCTAATGAAGCATCTGTTATCCGCAGTATGGACCTACGAAAGGTACCACGACCGACCAGCACTTGTCAATGCGCAACAATTACCGGGTGAACATTATAGTCCGGAAGTCATAGCGTCCGCCCGATCCATTTCTTGATTTAAGTGTTAACATAATAAAATGCGTTTATTCGACATTCTCTTCTGAAGCAACCTAACAGAGATATAACCATTCATACCGCAAATAAAACAGACACGTAAAAGATTGCCGAACACATAACCATCCTACAACTCATGTCTGTAAAACAAGCTGCTCCAACACGTTATGTACCACGCCCGTCTTTCGCGTTTAAAACATATATCGGATCATTTGACTCCATGTAATATAGTCAATTAGGAATTCAGCAACGAATCGTCCAAGCACCACGGCCAGCAGCAAATGCAGCAGCTTTCCCTGCGGCCCTTTCGGATGACGGACAACCAAATCCAGCTTTACTTGTTGTAATGCCCACCAAGCCAGTGCGATACAGACCAGTGAAACAACAATCGATATCAATCCGCTAACACCGACGGCACCGATTGAATTAGATAAATCCTGATTCATGCTCCCTCCTCCTTCGTGAATTTGTCAGCCCTATTCAGGACCGACTCTTCTATAATACTTGGCTGGAGGCTAAGAATCCAGCACTTTCTATACGACATTTCCTCGGAAATAATAAAATTTATCGACATTGCCCAAAAACGATCAGGAACACGCCATTAGCAGAAGTCCAAAATGCTGTTCTTATCGCAATCATGAACCAATGAAACACCAGGAATGGATATAGTTTCATTCCCCATGCTCCTATTTATACTAATTATATTACAAAAAATTACCGGACCCTAACTTAGAGACCGGTAAAGCTTTCAGCATAGTCAATTGTTGGAATGACTTTTCTCTCTTAGATGCTATATGCTGTGCTGCGACTCTATAAAAGCAAGGGTTAGATACTTGGGATATCCAACATTTCATAGAAACGTAGGCTCCATGAGCTCATACGACACCGTTAGAGAGCTGCTTAAGCGAATTCATCCTACTATTCTCACCCTTTAAACGATTAAAAAATCAACTATATCGACGCGATTCTCAGAAAACAGCCCTCGTTTTCCCCGCTTATCGAAATTTTCTTGCGATTCACAGCAACATGATTCAGCTTCTCTGAAATCCTATCCATGCCGTAAACAAAAAACAGCTTGGCTGCAAGATTGCAGCCAAGCTGTTTTGGTTCAACGATTAGTTCCGCGTCACTTTAATCCGGTTCATCGCTCTTTGCAGAGCCAATTCCGCGCGACGATGGTCAACTTCATCTTGTCTTCCCTTCGCATGCAGGCGAGTCTCTGCTCTTTCCTTCGCGGCTTCCGCACGCTCCAGATCGATTTCTCCCGCTCTCTCTGCGCTTTCCGCCAGGACGACAATCTTATCTTTGCGGACTTCGACGAAACCGCCCTGTACCGCAAACGGGGTTCTCTCGTTGCCGATCTTCACAAAGACTGGCGCTATTTGAAGCGGCGTAACGAAGGAAATATGACCAGGCAAAATGCCCAGCTCTCCCTCGACCCCACGCACCGTAACACTGTTCACCTGCTCGGAGTAAACCAAGCGGTCCGGCGTTACGATTTCCAACAAAATGGTGCTCACTTCCATCCCTCCTCACCGTTTTCCGCAGAAAACTCGCGCAGCAGACCTCACAGTCCCACTGTGAGCACTGTTTCGGTCTGCCGATCACGGAGCGTCAGCTTACAATGTTTTTGCTTTTTCAACTGCCTCTTCAATCGTACCTACGAACAGGAAAGCGGCTTCCGGAAGGTGGTCGTGCTTGCCTTCCAGGATCTCTTTAAAGCTGCGTACGGTTTCTTTAACCGGCACATATTTACCAGGAATGCCGTTGAACTGCTCGGCAACGTGGAAAGCCTGGGAAAGGAAACGCTGAACACGACGAGCACGTCCAACGATCGCTTTATCTTCCTCGCTCAGCTCATCCATACCGAGGATTGCAATGATATCTTGAAGCTCGTTGTAACGAGCCAAAATTTTCTTAACGCCTTGAGCTACATTGTAATGCTCTTCACCAACGATTTCTGGAGCCAAGATACGGGAGCTGGATGCCAGCGGATCTACCGCAGGATAGATACCCATCTCGGAAATTTTACGCTCCAGGTTCGTCGTTGCATCCAAGTGAGCAAACGTCGTAGCAGGAGCCGGATCCGTATAGTCATCCGCCGGTACATAGATAGCCTGGATGGATGTTACAGAACCTTTTTTCGTGGAGGTAATCCGCTCTTGCAAGCGTCCCATTTCGGATGCCAGCGTTGGCTGGTAACCTACCGCGGAAGGCATACGTCCCAGGAGGGCGGATACTTCGGAACCCGCTTGAGTAAAGCGGAAGATGTTATCGATAAAGAGAAGCACGTCTTTACCTTCTTGATCACGGAAATATTCCGCCATCGTCAAGCCGGTCAACGCTACGCGAAGACGGGCACCCGGAGGCTCGTTCATCTGACCGAATACCATCGCGGTTTTGTTGATAACGCCGGAATCGCTCATCTCGTGGTAAAGGTCATTACCTTCACGAGTACGCTCACCTACGCCGGCGAATACGGAAATACCGCCGTGTTCTTGAGCGATGTTGTTGATCAATTCCTGGATCGCAACGGTCTTACCTACGCCGGCACCGCCAAAGAGACCGATTTTACCGCCTTTTTGGTATGGAGCAAGCAGGTCGATAACTTTAATCCCCGTTTCAAGCATTTCTGCTTGCGTGGAGAGTTCATCGTATGCAGGAGCTTCACGGTGGATCGGGTTATTAACTTCGGACACTACGGCACCTGCATTATCGATCGGCTCACCCAATACGTTAAATACGCGTCCGAGTGTAGCGGAACCTACAGGAACCGTGATTGGTCTGCCCAAATCCACAGCTTCGATACCGCGAACGAGACCGTCTGTGGATGACATCGCGATACAACGAACCAGGTTATCACCCAAATGATTGGATACTTCCAAAGTCAAATCAACCGAGCGGCCGCCTTCCAACGTAGCTTCAATCTTGACAGCATTAAAAATCTCGGGAAGATGACCGCGCTCAAATTCAATGTCAACTACAGCACCTGTAATGCTGACAACGCGTCCTTTTTTCATTGATTCGTTTTCCCTCCTACCCGTTCACCTCTGGCGGTGAACGATGATCGTAAAAGCGGCTGTTCATCAGATCGCCGCATATCCTTTAAATACAAAGTTAAGAATTCAAACGTGCATTATTGCTGAGCGTTGGCTCCGCCCACAATCTCGGAAATTTCCTGCGTGATGGCAGCCTGACGAGCACGGTTGTAAGTCAGGTTCAACTCGTTGATCAACTTGCTCGCATTCTTCGTTGCTGCTCCCATCGCGGTCATCTTCGCTCCAAGCTCACTTGCCTTCGCATTGAGCATTGCGCTGAAAATCAGCGTTTCCGCGTATTTCGGAAGCAGAACCTCCAGCACGCCTTCCGGAGACGGCTCATACTCATAACCAGTCAGGTTCTCCCCGCCGCCAATGTTCTCCATCGGCAGAAGCTTGGAGATTTCCTGAAGCTGAGTCAAGGCATTCACGAATTGGTTATAGCACAGGTATAACTCATCGATCTGACCCAGCTCGTATTGGTGAACCGCCGCGTTAGCGATGGTCTTAATATCCGCATAGGTCGGACTGTCGGATAAATCGGTGAGCTCCTCCACAACCGGAAGTCCACGACGGCGGAAATAATCCCGTCCTTTACGTCCGATCACAAACAGGCAATACTCGTCCTTGGACTGATGGCGTTCTGCGATAAAATTCGATACTTTACGCAAAATATTGGAGTTCGAAGCACCAGCAAGACCACGGTCTGAAGTGATCACCAGATAACCGGTTTTCTTCACTTCGCGCTTCTCCAGCATCGGATGGCTGATTCCCTTGGTTCCAGCAGCGATGCTGCCAACCACTTCTTTCAGCTTCTCGGAGTATGGAAGCGCGGAGGTCGCCTTCTCTTGAGCTCTTCTCAGCTTGGCAGCAGCAACCATTTCCATCGCCTTGGTGATCTGCCTTGTGTTCTGAACACTCTTGATCTGCCGCTTAATATCACGTAATCCTCTTGCCATGTTTTCACCACCTTAAAGCTTTGGCGAAGCCAAAGCTAACTTCGTAAGCATAAGCCTAACTTTGGCGGAGCCAAAGTTACTTCGTAAGCAATTCGCGCTTTGGCTGGGGCCAAAATTACTTCGTACGGGTAGACTAAGCTTTGGCTAGGACCAAAGCCACATCTGTTGTAAAACCACTTTGGTCACAGCCAAAGCTACATTCCATATGATGAAAGAGGATGCCGGGCTTACCCCGGCTCCCCTCCTATTACTTGCCTGAGGAGCTTAAACCGAAGCGGCAAAGCCCTTCTTAAATTGATCGATTGCCGCTTTCAACGCGTTTTCGTTGTCGGACGTCAAATCCTTCGTATCCGTAATGGATTGAAGAATTTCCGGTTTATTGCTTCCAATAAACGCGAGGAACTCGCTCTCGAAACGACGCACGTCAGCAACCTCGATATCATCGATATATCCTTTAACGGCTGCGTACAAGCTAACCACTTGTTGTTCAACGGACAACGGCTGGTTTACGCCCTGTTTCAGGATTTCCATCAATCTTGCACCACGGTTCAAACGAGCCAAGGTTGATTTGTCCAGATCGGATCCGAACTGGGAGAACGCCTGGAGCTCGCGGTATTGCGCAAGATCCAGCTTCATGCCGCCCGCAACCTTTTTCATCGCCTTGATCTGCGCGGAACCGCCGACACGGGATACCGAAATACCGACGTTAATCGCTGGGCGTTGTCCGGAGTAGAACAGCTCGGACTCCAGGAAGATCTGTCCATCCGTAATGGAAATTACGTTGGTTGGAATGTAAGCAGATACGTCAGAAGCCTGTGTTTCAATAAATGGCAGTGCGGTTAATGAACCACCACCAAGCTCATCGTTGAGCTTCGCTGCACGCTCCAGCAAACGGGAATGCAGGTAGAAAACGTCACCCGGATAAGCTTCCCGACCCGGAGGACGACGGAGGAGCAAGGACAATTCACGGTATGCTGCAGCTTGCTTCGACAAGTCATCATAGATGATGAGTGCATGCTCGCCTTTGTACATGAAGTACTCGCCCATTGCGCAGCCTGCGTATGGAGCGATGTACTGCAGCGGAGCCGGCTCGGAAGCCGAAGCCGTAACAACGATCGTGTACTCCAGCGCGCCATGACGGCGAAGAGTTTCAACAACCTGTGCTACAGTGGACTGCTTTTGCCCGATGGCTACATAAATACATTTAACGCCGCTGCCCTTTTGGTTCAGGATTGTATCGATGGCAACGGTGGTTTTACCTGTTTGGCGGTCACCGATGATCAGCTCGCGCTGACCGCGGCCGATAGGTACCATCGCGTCGATTGCTTTAATACCGGTTTGCATCGGCTCATGAACGGATTTACGGTCGATAACGCCTGGTGCACTGCTCTCAACCGGACGGAATGCAGTCGCTTCGATCGGGCCTTTGCCGTCAAGCGGCTGACCCAGCGGATTCACGACGCGTCCAAGCAGAGCTTCCCCTACAGGAACCTCCATGATACGTCCTGTACGCTTTACCTGATCGCCTTCCTTGATTTCGGAGTAAGGTCCCAGGATAACGACACCGACATTGCTCTCCTCAAGGTTCAGCGCCAGACCGAACACGCCGTTTTGGAACTCCAAAAGTTCCCCGGACATCGCGTTCTCCAGGCCGTACACGCGAGCAATACCGTCACTTACTTGAATTACCGTACCTACTTCAGAGACAGTGATATCGGATTTATATTCTTCAATTTGACTTTTGATTAAAGTACTGATTTCTTCAGGTCTGATACTCAACGTTTTCACCCCTATCTACTATGCTCGTCTATTAAAAGACTTTTCGAGACGTTCCAGCTTCCCGGCAATGCTTCCGTCATACAGCTTGTCGCCAATGACAACTTTCAGGCCGCCGAGCAAACTTTCGTCCACAACATTGGTCACGCGGATCTTCTGATGTGCTAACTGTCCGAATTCCGAAGCAACCTGTTCTTTTTCCTGATCGCTAAGCGGGTAGGTGGAGTACACAGTGGCGTCTGCCAATCCCAAGCTCGCACCTTGTATCTTCACATAGCTGTTCAGCAGTTCTGCGAACATCTCTGCACGCCCTCTGTCGAGAAGCAATTCGATCGTGTTCAATACAGGCTGCGATACCTTCCCTGCCAACGCCTTGCTGATTACGTTCATTTTCACGGACTGGGGAACATTCGGCGTGGCGATGAATTTCTGGATGTCGGCATCGCCTTCAATGGCATGCACGACAGCCCGCAATTCCTCTTCCACTTCCAGACCCTTCTGCTGCTGAGCCGCCACTTCGAACAGCGCCCGCGCATACCGCTTGGCTGCTACCGTATTTTGGCTCATGGTCTGCCTCCTACCTCTTTAAGGTATTGATCCACCAGTTCTTCTTGAGCTTGGTCATTCTTGACTTCACGTTCGATCAGCTTGGTCGCGATCTTCACGGAAACGCTGCCGATTTCGCTGCGAAGCTCTTCGACCGCTTTCTTCTTCTCATTCTCGATATCACGAACAGCTTCGGATTTCAGGCGAATTGCCTCTTCCTTAGCTTGTTCCATAATTTGCTCTGCTTGTTTGTTGCTAGTTTGTCTGGAACGCTCGATGATTTCGTGAGCATCTTGACGCGCTTGCTCCAGTGCCTTCTTCTGCTCTTCTACATATGCAGTCGCCTGCTGGCGGGTCTGTGCCGCTTCGTTCATCTGGCTCATGACCAGCTCACGACGCTGCTCCATGATGCCGAACAATTTGCTGAACGCAAACTTTTGAAGCAAGAGGTAAAGAATAACAAACGCGATAATAGTGATTACCATATTTTCCCAAAGAATTGTCATTGAGGTCACTCCTTTCCATCAACACGAAGTGCGGTGCCTAACAAAACGAAGGCGCGGATGGCATCGGCCCTCCCCGCCAAACCGTTGTATTGTTATTAAGAGAACATGATCAAGAACGCGATTACAGTAGCTGCCAAAGGAATAACCTCTACGATACCAACACCGATAAACATCGTTGTTTGCAATTGACCACGTGCTTCTGGTTGACGAGCGATAGACTCAACTGTTCTGCTTACGATCATACCGTTACCCAAACCTGCGCCAAGGGCGCCCAGACCTACTGCAATAGCTGCTGCCAAAAATTCCATTGTTAAATATCCTCCTTAAAATTGTTTCAAAATTGAAATTTGGTGAAACTATAGAAAATATCTCTTTCGAAAAACACCGCTGTTACGGCGGATTCGTCCGAGTTGATCAATGCTCTTCGTGAATCGTCGTTTGCGAGATGTATACCATTGTCAAAATCGTAAAGATAAACGCCTGCAATGCACCAATGAAGATACTGAAACCTTGCCATGCGGCCATGAACGGAATGCCCCAGAAGCCGGTTTTCAGAATCACCGTGATCAGTACCTCGCCGGCAAAAATGTTGGCGTAAAGCCGGATTGCCAGAGCGATAGGTTTTGCCAGGTTCTCAATGATATTGAGCGGCAGGAAGATCGGGAACGGTTCGATGTAATGCTTCAGGTAATGCTTGCGATTCAGCTTCAGGCCCAGGTAGTTCATGAGCACGAATACAACGATCGCAAGACCGGCCGTAACGGAAATGTCCGCTGTTGGCGACTTCCACCACAATACGTGAGCATAGTGGCCATGTTCAAGTCCGAGTGTAGCCAGGATTGGCTGACCAAAGACTGTGAAGTTCTCCGGCAAGTCGGTGATAATTGAGAACGGCAAGCCTAGCAAGTTGGCTACAAAGATGAACAGGATCAGAGTAAGCCCCAACGATATGTAAGCTTTCCCTTTCTTCAGATCCATCGCACTCGCTACGACGCCTTGCACAAATTCCACTACCCATTCCATGAAGTTTTGCAGTTTGGAAGGGTTTTCGACAGATAGATTACGTACCGCCAGCCGGCATAATACGAACACCACCACACAGGTGACAAGAAGCATTATGACCGCCGATAGGTCAATATTCAATCCGCCAAGTTTGATAATCGGTGAATCATGCATATAATTGTTTTCACCCCTTTCCAAGTTAGCGCTGATCAATGATTGTTTCTCAAACTGAACACAATGCTGACAGGAATGGTCAACAATTGGGGTATGAACAGACCGGCGATTGCACCGCCGAGGGATACCTGTTCGAGTTTTACGGCGAAGATCACAATCAGAAGCCCGATGCACAATCTCGTAATGAAGCCGAAGTTGTACTTTTTCGGTTCCGGATCGACAGCCAATTGCGCCAGCTGCTGCACTTTCATGGAGAGGAAGCGTACATTAAACAAGCCCGCCGCCATGCCCATGATCAACCCCATAATAATCGGGCGGAATTCCGGATAGAGAGCCCATCCGAGAAACAAGGCAGACAATAAGAGTAGCGATACTCTAAATACAGCGTTCACAATGGAAGTCAAATCATTCACGCCTGCGCCCCCAAAAACTTTTTAATGAGAAGAGCGATATTCAAAATCCCTACAAAGAGCCCCGAAAGCGTACCAATGGCAAGCCACACTCTGGGCCCGTCCAATTGATTCATGAGCCATCGCCCGGTAAAAAAACCGATGAGAATGTAAGCGGCAAGCAAACCGCCCGCCCCGCTAATGTATAGCGCTATCAACCAAGGGTTATCTTGACTTTTCGGATTTTTCATATGAACCTCTAATCCCAACTCATTTTACTGAATATAGCAAGAGTTTGTCAATGAATCGATTTGATGGATTTCCCGTGTAAAATCGGCGTTTTGAGCAGTCTAAATTGCGCAAAACGCCGCGGTAACCGTACAGTTCAACTGTATGCTGTCCCCTTGCCAATCAGAATACGGTAAACTATGCCTTTGTGAACATTCTGTGAAATTCCTCAGGACGCTCTTTCCGGATGCCAAAATGGTGCAAAATCGCATTGACAATTCGCTGGGAAGCCTGTCCATCTCCGTAAGGATTAGCGGCTTTGCTCATCTTGTCATAAAGCTCCTGATCGGTCAGCAGAGCCTTAATGCGTTCGTACACATTCTCTTCCTGGGTGCCTACCAGCTCCAGGGTTCCGGCCTCAATGCCCTCCGGACGTTCCGTCGTGTCCCGAAGCACCAGCGTCGGCACGCCGAAGGAAGGAGCCTCCTCTTGCATGCCGCCCGAATCCGTAATGATGAAATGCGTACGGGTGTAAATATTGTTCATATCCACGACATCCAGCGGTTCAATCAGCTTGATGCGCGGGTGGTTCCCCAAAATGCGGTGAGCCGGCTCTTTGACGGCAGGGCTCGGATGCACAGGGTAGACGATGGCGATATCCTCGAACTCGTCGGCAATGCGCTTCACCGCTTCAAAAATCTGACGGTGCGGCTCCCCTTGGGATTCGCGGCGGTGCGCCGTCATCAGGATCAGGCGCTTGCCCTGTGCCCAATCCAGAACCGGATGGGTATATCCTTCCCGCACCGTATACTGGAACACGTCCGTGGCGGTGTTGCCCGTCACGTAAATACGGGATTCCGGCTTGTTCTCCTTGCGGAGATTCTGGGCAGACCAGTCCGTCGGCGCAAAGTGCAGATCGGCCAGCACGCCGGTCAACTGACGGTTCATTTCTTCAGGATAAGGATTCAGCTTGTTCCATGTGCGAAGACCCGCCTCTACATGGCCGACCTGAATTTGCTGTAGGAAGGCCGCATAGCTGGCCAGGAACGTTGTCAGCGTGTCGCCGTGCACCAGCACGATATCCGGCTTGGCCTCGCGCAGGACAGGCTCAAGCCCCTCCAGAACGCGTACGGTGATCTCGTTCAGCGTTTGACGGTCTTTCATCACGTCCAAGTCATAGTCCGGAACAATCTTGAACACGTCAAGCACCTGATCCAGCATTTGCCGATGCTGCGCAGTTACACAAACCACCGATTCGATATGCTCCGGATGGCGCTGAAGTTCCAGAATAAGCGGCGCCATCTTGATCGCTTCGGGGCGGACCCCAAATATCGTCATCACTTTCACTTTTGACATGTTTGAAATTACCCCTCTTTGCATGCTTGTTTTTTCAATTCAAGTCGTACGAATGACTGGCTCGGCTCTTATTTCGTGCCGTACAGCCGATCTCCTGCATCACCCAGGCCCGGTACGATGTAGCCGTGGTCGTTGAGCCCTTCATCCAGAGCAGCAACGTAAATATCCACGTCCGGATGGACGTCATGCACGGCCTTTACGCCTTCCGGCGCAGCCACGAGATTCATCATCTTGATCTGGGTGCAGCCGCGCTTCTTCAGCACGTCGATCGCAGCGATGGCCGATCCGCCCGTTGCCAGCATCGGATCGATGACGATCAATTCCCGCTCCGTCACGTCGGTTGGAAGCTTCGTATAATACTCCACGGGCTGAAGCGTTTCGGGGTCGCGGAACAATCCGACATGCCCTACCTTGGCAGCGGGAAGCAGCTTGACCACGCCGTCCAGCATGCCAAGACCCGCACGCAGGATCGGCACGAGGCCGAGCATCCGGCCGGAAATGACTTTCCCTTGGGTTTCGGCTACCGGCGTTTGAACAGATATCGATTCAAGAGGAACCTCCCGCGTAATTTCATAAGCCATCAAAGTCGCGACTTCGTCTACCAATTCGCGAAAGTCTTTTGTGTTAGTCCGCATATCGCGTATAAATGTAAGTTTGTGTTGAATCAACGGGTGATCACAAATCACCAATTTTCCCATGTCTGGTCCCTCCGGTTTGAATGCAAATGTTATTTCAATATGGGCGTAAATACTTGTGAGCTCCATAAATCCTGTCTATTATATCATTCCCTCTAGTCAATTGACACCTGCACGAGTCATGTTTATTTCCGTGAGTTTTGACCTTATAACCGGATCTTCGTCAGCCCTGCACCTAGGTTTTCCATTTTCGCCTATATTGATCCTCACCGCGAAGCGACCCGACCGGGAGCATGCGAGCATTAGCAATCTGGCCAGAATGTGACAGCTCCTAAAAGAGGACCCCACCTTCAGGTGGGGTCCTCTTATCATAGGCCTCTTATGCTGACGAAACTGTGATTAATATTTCATTTCGGCATAAAGAGGATACTGATCCGTAAGCTCAGCCACCAAACGGCCCGCTTTTTCCAGCGTCGCCTCGTCTTTAGGCTGCTTCAGGGTCATGGCAATAATCTTCGCGATTTTCACCATCGCCTGCTCATCCATGCCGCGGGAGGTTACCGCCGGCGTACCGATACGGATACCGCTCGTGACGAACGGGCTCGTCGGATCAAACGGGATGGCGTTCTTGTTGACGGTAATTCCAATGGAATCCAGCACCTTCTCTGCGTCTTTGCCGGTGATGTCCAGATTGCGGGTATCGACCAGCATCAGATGGTTATCGGTTCCGCCGGAAACGATGTTCAGTCCTTCCTCGATCAGGGTGTCAGCCAGCACTTTCGCGTTCTTCACGACGTTCTCTGCATACGTCTTGAAGGATGGATCCAATGCTTCGCCAAGTGCCACGGCTTTGGAAGCAATGACATGCATGAGCGGTCCGCCCTGGGAGCCTGGGAATACCGCTTTGTCGATCGCCTGCGCCCATGCATTCTTGCACAGAATCATGCCGCCGCGAGGGCCGCGAAGGGTCTTGTGCGTCGTGGTGGTTACGAAATGGGCATGCGGAACCGGATTCGGGTGAAGACCCGCGGCAACGAGACCGGCAATATGAGCCATATCGACCATGAACAATGCGCCTACGTCGTTCGCGATGGCAGCAAGCTTCTCGAAATCAATGATGCGAGGATATGCACTTGCACCCGCCACGATCAGACGAGGACGGTGTTTGAAAGCCGCTTTGCGGACTTCGTCGTAATCGATAAGGAACGTATCTTCCTGCACGCCGTACGCAACGAAATTGTACAGAAGGCCTGACGCGTTAACCGGGCTTCCGTGAGTCAAATGGCCGCCGTGGGCCAGGTTCATGCCGAGCACGGTATCTCCAGGCTTGAGCGCAGCCAAATACACCGCCATGTTCGCTTGGGCGCCGGAGTGCGGCTGAACGTTGGCATGCTCGGCACCGAACAATTCCTTCGCGCGGTCACGGGCGATATCCTCCACGATATCCACACGCTCACAGCCGCCGTAATAACGCTTGCCAGGGTAGCCTTCCGCATATTTATTCGTCAGCACCGTCCCCATGGCTTCCATAACCGCTTCGCTGACGATGTTCTCGGAGGCAATCAGCTCAATGTTGCTGCGTTGACGCTTCAGTTCCAAATCCATCGCTTCCAATACAGCCGGGTCATTCTTCCGCAAATGTTCCATCATGTTCATATCCTCCCATAATCAATCGTTATTTTCTCTTGCCAAGTCAAGACTACAAGTTTACCTAATGACTAAAGCGGGCTCTCATTCGAATCAATCGCACAGCGTGAAATCATCCCGCTGCTCGAGTCTGTACACGGCGCGTTCTCCGCCGATCAGCTTCGGCCGGGTGTAAGCCGCCGTTACGCGCGCATCGCCGATATAACGCTCGCTCGGCCTGAACGGAACCGCCACTCTCCGCAAATGCATGCCGATCAGCGTCTCGCCGATATCGACACCCGCATGGGCCTCAATGGATTCCGCAAGGCAGGGCTCCTTCATACTCCGATACGCCGCCGAGGCCATGGAGCCTCCCGCCCCTGGAATCGGTACAGCCGCCACTTCCGTCAGGCGCAGCTCTTCGAGCAGTCCCCGCTCCATGACAAGCGCCCGGTTCAAATGCTCACAGCATTGATAGGCTACAGCGAAGCCGAATTCCGCTTGAACCTCGGCAATGCCCTGAAGAAGCTGCTGCGCCGTTTCAAGAGCGCCGCCTGTGCCGATCCGGCGTCCGACCACTTCACTGGTGCTGGCTCCGATGACCAGCACCTTGCCCGGTCCTAAGGCTGAAGCTTCGGCCAGTTCGCGGACGATCCGCGCCGTCTGTTCGCTCAAGGAAACCTTGGAGATATCCGTCATGTCACAGTCCTCCCGATGATTTTTTTCACAGAAGATGCTTCATTCCATACGCAATAACCGCAGCAGCTTTACGCGTTGACCTATCGCGATTCGCTCTTCAGGTAACGCTCCTCGATGGCCTTGATCTTGTTCACGCGGCCGACATGGCGTTCGCCCTGGCTGAAATCCGTTGTCAGCCATGCGCTGACGATCTCGGCAGCAAGCCCGGGACCGACGACGCGCTCGCCCAGCGCAATCACGTTGCTGTCATTATGCTCACGCGTGGCTTTGGCCGAAAACACATCATGCGTCAGCGCGCAGCGGATGCCCGGCACCTTGTTGGCGGCAATGCTCATGCCGATTCCCGTTCCGCAGATCAGAATGCCCCGATCCGCTTCACCCGAGACCACCTTCTCGCACACCGGAAGCGCGTAATCGGGATAATCCACGGAATCGGAACAGCCGCAGCCAAGATCCTCCACCTCGTGTCCAAGACCCCGAATGACCTCCACGATCTCCTCTTTCAGACGAATGCCGGCATGATCGGTACCCAATGCAATTTTCATCTATGAAAAACCCCCTCGAATGTTCGCTTTTGCGTTTTAGCTTGTTTCATTATAACCCAAACTCCACGCAAAAGACGAAAAAAGAGCAGTCGGCGCACGTATTGTGCTCCAAATGCTCTTTGCCCAGGCGACCGGCCGTATATTCCGATGCTCCATCGTGGTTTCATCCACTTCGTCGCCAGTTACATCGGATTCATGTTTTTCACCTTCATCTTAAAGCAATACCCTGCGAAAGGCAAGCGGCTTTTTTAGCCAGATTGAGCCTGGATCCAGATTTACTCTTCGCTTCCGTCGAAGCCGATCCTATTTATGCTGATCCGCTTCCAGCTTGTCCAACAGACGGAAGAGCGCCGTCCGAATCTCCGCCGCCGTCGCCTCGTATTCCTCCCGCGAGCCGCCGAAGGGATCGGAGATATCGAAGCTCGGAATTCGCTGGCGCAGCTCGATCAGACGCTCCCGGTCGCGGTCGCTGACATCGCGGCCCAGCGATCTGGCCAGCTCGAGCGTTGCGTACAGGCTGTCCTGCTCCCGCAGATCATCCAGCACCCGCCGGTCATCCTCCACAAATTCCTTCAGCGTGTGCATCTTGTCGGCGGCATGCGGGAACTGCCGAATCGCATACTGCTTATGCGACTGGGTCAGCGTCAGAATCAGGTCTGCCCATTCCACCAGATTCGCGGTCAGCGGCTTAGATACCAAGCGATCTTGAATATCCTGGTCCCGCAGTATCGATTCCGCATGACGGGATACCGGCATGCCGTCTACGGCCGAGACGCCGGCGGATTGCGTTTCCAGCGGAATGCCCCGCTGTTTGGCGAGCTTGCGCAGCATTCCTTCCGCCATCGGACTGCGGCAGGTATTCCCCGTGCAGACAAACAATATATTTTTCACGGTCCCGTACCTCCCCGTTGTAGGTTGTTTTGGGATTATTGTAACAAATATTGCGTCAAAAGATAAACATCACGCCAAAGATGATCAAAATCAGTCCGCCCAGCATTTCGCCGTACTCTCCCAGCTTGTTGCTCACCTGACGGCCGAGCAGCAGGCCGAGAATGGACAGCAAACCGCCCACGACGCCGAAGGAGATCACGATCAGCAGCACATCATCCACGAACATCCCGAGCGAAACGCCTACCGAGAAGGAGTCGATGCTGACGCTTAGCGAAAACAACAGCATGCCCAAGAACGCGGTAGGATGAATGCGCTGACCTTCCCCGCCCCGCCAAGCATTATACAGCATATGCCCGCCCAGCAGGAGGAGCAGCCCGCCTGCCGCAAACCCTGTGACGTGCCCCAGCAGCATGCCTACATAGCGGCCGGCAAACAAGCCGGCCAGCGGCATAAGCATGTGAAACAACGCGATCATGAAGCTGATGCCCAGCATATGGCCTAAACGCATGCCGCCTCTCATTCCGACTCCGATACCAAGCGAAAATGCGTCTAGCCCGAGTGCAACCGCCATCAGCAGAATCGCCGCAAGCTGTCCCGATTGGACAGACGCCTCCAACATCCCCATTCCCCCAAGTCCCATGGTCTTGTACACCATATGCGGACAAGGGGGAAATCATGCTAAAACCGTTCAATCGGCATCTTCATGGACGTGGATGATGTGATGTCCCGCGGCCTTCAGCAGCCGGTTCATGACGGCTGCGCCAAGCCCCTGGTCCGGGCACGCTTCGGCCAGGATGAAGGTCGCGCCTTCTTCATCGAAGCGGCGCAGGCCGGCGTACAGCCGGCGGGCCGCTTCCTCCGGCACGGCCAGGCTGCCGAGCGAGACGGCAACGTCCGCAGCGTAGTGACCGATGTGCTCGTCGAACGACAGCACGCCGGTCACCTCACCGCGCCGGGCCGCCGCCTCGAGCTCGGCCGCGATGCGTGCCGACACCGTATCGGCACGCGGGCCCTGCACCACGCACATCGCACCCTTCGGTGCGTAGTGCGTGTACTTCATGCCCGGCGAGCGCGGCGCCGGGCTCTCCGCCTCCCCGGCGGCGCGCTGCAGCGCCGGGTCCTGACGCACGCTTGCCGCCACCGCGGCAAGCTGCTCGGCCGTGACGCCGCCCGGGCGGAGCACCGTGACGGCACCGTCATCGCCGACCTGCACCACCGTCGACTCGACGCCCACCCCGGCCGGGCCGCCGTCGAGCACGCCGTCGATCGCCCCCGCCAGATCCTCCAGCACATGGCTGGCCAGCGTCGGGCTTGGCCGGCCGGAGCGATTCGCGCTCGGTGCGGCAAGCGGACAACCGGCGGCGCTGATCAGAGCCAGCGCCACGCGGTGATCCGGCATCCGCACGGCAACCGTATCGAGTCCGGCCGTCACGCGAGGCGATACGGCGCCCGGTTTCACGGGCAGCACCAGCGACAGCGGTCCGGGCCAGAACGACGCCATCAGCGCCCGTTCCGTCTCGTTCACCTGCTGGACCAAGCCGTCAAGCTGAGCCAGCTCCGAGATGTGCACGATCAATGGATTGTCCGACGGCCGACCTTTGGCGGCGAAGATGCGCTCGACCGCCTCCGTATTGCCGGCGTCAGCACCAAGTCCGTACACCGTTTCCGTCGGAAAAGCCACCGTACCGCCCTGTGCAAGCACCTGGCCTGCTTCGTGCAGCGCCTGCTTCGCTTCCTTCTCCGACCCGAGGCCCTCCTTGGAGAGGGAGCTCGAGACATGCCACAGTTTGGTTGGTTTCGATGCAGCATTCCGGGAGCCTTGTTCCCGCTGCAAATTGCGTTCCTTGTCATTCCCGTTCTGTTCCATACCTATCCCAAGCTTTCTGTATATGAAATATATAAACATCCAAACGCGTTTTGCCTATACTCCAAAAGAAAAAGCGCTTCTCGTTCTTCAGTCCCGTGCCGGTTCCCATGGAAACCGGTCGCGCCAAAGAGAAAGCACTCTTCTAGAGGTTGTTCAAAAATTCCGCTTTTGATAAGAAAACCCCTCATCGAAGCCACTTCAAGGATGAGCGACCGCGATGCATAGGTAGGTTTTCTTGCGATATAGAATTTCATCAACTCCGTTGATAACTTATAAATCCTATATCTAACACGAAGCGAATCAGGAACCAGCTCGGCATCGAATCTTGAATTCAGCCGGGCCTAAGCAGATGCTTTCGAAGTTATGTTTCCTCCGGAAACATCTTAGGTGCTCACGTACCCAAAACGTACGCTCCACTCCTGACGTCCCTAGCTTCATCCAACTGAAGCGTTTTGAAAAAACGCACATCGGAAGCATTAGCTTCGGTGCTGAAAATAACCTTTTTTGAACACGTACTTCTTCATCCAAGTTTATCATACCCTGTCCGTATTGGAAATCCATACGCGGGATCATCCTAGAACAAGCTTGCCACCCAATTCCAGAGGCCCAGAAACATATCCCACAGGAAGAAACGGACCTCCGGCTCGCTTTCGCTTGCCTTCTTCGGCGCTTCCTCCGGAGAAGCGTCACCCGCATCGGCGGACACCGTTTGGATACCCGTCTCTACAGGCTGGGCTGCCGCATCCCCGCTGCCGCCGTCGATGAAGCAAAGCGGCGGGAACAGGACGCACCACCAGTTTTGTCCTTGGCCTTCGCCTAACGTAATCCGCAGCGCATCATAATCGCCCGCCGGATACACCGTGCCCCCGTACAATTTGGTCGGGAACGGCACGACGCCAAGTTCTACATGGTAATTGTAAGTGATTCCTCTTTTTCTCAGCTCTTCACCCACCAGCTGACGGATTTCCGGAAGATGCTGCCGGGTTAATGCCTTGGCGTCTTCCAGGCTTTGCGGGTTCTCCAGCTGCAGGACCCAAAGCTGCATTTGCTCAACGACCGCGTCACGAATCTCTCTTTTGACGAGCTGATCGGACGGGTTATCTGAATTCGCGAGAATGCGAAGCCGTATCGATTCTTGAGGGATCGGACCGCCGACAACGGAAGCATCGATCTGCTGTCCCTCCCAAGCCATGATGACCATAAACATGCAGGATAAGAGCACAACCATTTTTTTTACGATAATACGGAGGGTTTCACTATAATTTTTCATCTCGGACAACCGCCTCTCTATGAACGAAACTCTATGATGCTATCAGTATGTCCGCCTGAAAAAGATATAAACGTGGAATCTAGCAAATCGAAAAAAATTCATAGATTGGCGCATCACAACTTTGACAAAAAAAAGATGCCGTCCCCATGGGAACGGCATCTTCTCATATAAATGACGATTCGGTTTTGGTTATATTCATAATAACTGCACCCAGACCGCGGCGAAGTTCCACCCGACCATCATCTAAGCCTGCTGCTTAGCGGCCGCCGGGCGATAAGCATGCGGATCCGGCATATCTTCCTCCACTTCCTGACCATGCAGCTTGACGCTCATGGCGACCCCGAGACTCGCCATACTAATCACAAGGGACGTCCCCCCGTAACTGATAAAGGGCAGCGTAATCCCCGTCAGCGGCATCAAGCCGATAAACATCCCGATATTCTCGAAGATCTGATATAAAAACATGGCCACGATTCCTATGATTAGAAACGGCCCCGCACGCTCCCTGGATTCCAGGGAGATCAGGATCAGCCGATGGATCAGGATGAAATATAACAGAAGCAGGACGGAGGAACCGATAAAACCGAACTCCTCGGCAATCTGTACGAAGATGGAGTCGGAGTACGCATAAGGCACCCGGCCCGACTGGATCGACGACCCCTGCATGTAACCCTCGCCGCTCATCCCGCCGGAGGCGATGGCGAGCTTCGCATTCGTTGTATGATAGCTGGCCTTGGCGGTCGCTTTCTCCGGATACAGCCACGGATCAATCCGTTCCACCCAGTGCGGCTTCAGTATTTTCGATTCCAGCAGTTCATCATGATAATGAATGTAAGCCTGGGCGCCGCCGAAGGCCACTCCTGCCACCAGCACAAGCCCGATCAGCGCGTGGGAGAACTTGACGTTCCCGATCCAGAGCAGCCCCAGCAAAATGATGACATAGCTAAGCGCGTTCCCCAGGTCATTCTGAGCCATGACGAGCACGAAAGGCACGAACGCCAACAGTCCGATCGGAACGACGTCCTTCCAGAAGGACAGCAGCGGTTTGTTTTTTCGCACCAATACAAAAGAAAGAAATATGATCAGGATCAGCTTGAACAATTCAGCAGGCTGTATACTTAAACTGCCAATGTAAATCCAGCCTTGGGCGCCGTTAATATCCTTACCGATAAACATCACGAGGACCAGCACGGCTAAACCGCCTAAGTATATATATTTGGCATATTTAATCAATAACCGGTAATCCAGCAGGCTAATTCCGAAAAAAGCCATGAAGCCGACAATGTAAAAAGCAATCATGCGAATATGAGAGCCTTCGAACTTGGTGTCGACGGTCGTGCTGTATATGGACGTAATGCTGATACCCATCATCAAAACCAGTACGAAAACAATAACGTAATCCATCTTCTTGAATTTCTGAAGCATGCTTTGATCCCCCTGTGCCCGGAGACACGAACCCCCGGTTTGCCTATACAGGCATATAACGATTATTCGAAAAGAAAGTTTGCCTTGGCCTTTTGATATTCATCATTCCATAAACCCAAATCTGAAGGTGGCATTACGGTCAAGATTTTCAGGGATCCAGCGATGCAAGCCCCTAATGAATTATTCTAAAAGATTTTCACCGCTAACACAATTCGCGATCCTCTTTCCTGAATACCGGAGAAAAAAACAAAAGAGATGCTGCTTTCGATAGCATCTCTTTTGATTCTAAACTCTAATCACCCGCATTAAGCCTGTTTGGTTGGCGCGGGACGGTATGTTTGCGGATTCGGCATATCCTCCTCCACTTCCTGCCCGTGCAGCTTCACGCTCATGGCAACCCCGAGGCACGCCATATTAATGATGAGCGACGTTCCGCCGTAACTGATGAAGGGCAAGGTGATTCCCGTCAAAGGCATCAAGCCGATAAACATGCCGATGTTCTCAAAGATTTGGTACAGCAGCATGGCCACGATGCCAATGATCAGAAACGGACCCGCTTTTTCCCGGCTTTCCAGCGAAATCAGGATCATCCTGTGAATGAGTATGAAATATAACAGCAGCAGCACGGAAGAGCCGATAAAGCCGTATTCCTCCGCAATTTGCACAAAAATCGAATCCGAATACGTATACGGTACGCGCGAAGATTGCACGGAGCTGCCTTCCAAGTACCCCTCTCCGCTCATGCCGCCTGAAGCAATAGCCAGCTTCGCATTGTTCGTATGATAACTTGCCTTCGCGGTAGCTTTCTCGGGCACCAGCCATGGATCGATCCGTTCCATCCAATGACCGCGGCTCTCCATGAGTTTCGATTCTTTAATTTCATCATGAAAGTGGATATAGGCCTGTGCTCCGCCAAAGGCAATGCCTGCTACCAGCAGCAGCCCGATCAGCGCGTGCGAAAATTTCACGTTGCCGATCCATAACAACCCGAGCAGTATGACAATGTAACTGAGTCCGTTCCCCAAGTCATTCTGAACCATGACGATGGCAAACGGAATGAACGTCAGAAAACCAATCGGTACGATATCCCGCCAGAAAGAGAGCCTCGATTTGTCCTTGCGAATAAGGACATAGGTAATAAATATGATCAATACCAGCTTAAATAATTCGGCAGGCTGAATATCCACGATGCCGAGATTGATCCAGCCCGTGGCATTATTTTTGGTTTGACCGATGAAGGAAGGCAGCAAAAGCGTGATTAACCCTCCGATATAGATGTGCAGCGCATATTTATTCCATATTCGATAATCAATCAAACTAAGTCCGAAAAAAGCCGCGAAGCCGAGGATATAAAATACCGCCATTTTAATATGGTGACCCTCGAACCCGGCGGTGTCTAACGTGGCGCTATATATCGACGTGATGCTGACGACCATCAGCATCAGCAGTACAAACACAATGACAAAATCAATCTTCTTCAACTTCTGAAGCATGCTTTCGGTCCCCCTGTGCCCGGAGCCCGTAAACCCCGATGTGCCCATTCAGGCAGAATAACCATCATTGGACAAACAAACCCATGTTCATTCTGCAGCCCGTTCTCTATATTTTAAAAGAAATCGGCCCCGAATACAATTAACGGAAAATTCCCAGAACATGCCGGTCAATCCCCGCCAAATCGGGTACCGTGACGATTTCCTCCCAGTGTCCTGCCTTACGCAGCAGCTCTGCTACATCCCCGGCCTGGCCCATGCCCAGCTCAAAAGCGATCAAGCGCGGCGGCGCCGACAGCAAGGGCAGCTGCGCCATCATGATCCGGTACGGATTCAATCCGTCCGGCCCGCCATCCAGAGCCGTCCGCGGTTCATAGTCCCGGACTTCCGGCTGCAGCTCCTCGATATCCTCCGCCGGAATGTACGGCGGATTGGAGACGAGGATGTCCGGCCCCATGCCGGCGAACGGCTCCAGCAGGTTTCCCTGCCGGAACTCAACCCGGGCGCCCAGCTTCTTCGCGTTCCGCGCGGCAACCTCCAGCGCATCGGGCGAAATATCGCTCGCAAACACATCCCATCCCTTTGACTGCAAAGCCAACGTGATGGCGATGGCCCCGCTGCCGGTGCCGATGTCGACGACCTTCAGCCCTCCATCCGGTCGCGGGGTAAGCTCCTGTCCGTACTTCAGCACCGCTTCCACGAGCAGCTCCGTTTCGGGGCGCGGAATAAGAACCGCCGGCGTGACGTCGAACGGCCGGCCGTAAAACTCCTGTTCGCCGATAATGTACTGCGCCGGAACGCCCTCCGCTTTGCGAGTGATTGCTTCTTCCAAAGCGAGGCGGCGGCCCTCAGGAAACGGATCCGTGAGCGCCATGTAATATGAGGTTCCCGACAGTCCGAGCACATGCTCCAGCAGCAGCTGCGCATTCCGCTGCGGCTCCATCACCCGCATGCGGTCTAAAAAAGAAGAAGCCTCCACAAAGGCTTCCCTGATGCTGCGCTTCGGCGTCAATTCAAATATCGTCCGCTTCAAAGCGTTATACTCCTTTTTCCATCATTTCAGCCTGCTCCGCCAGGGTCAGCGCCGAAACGATCTCTTCAATCTCCCCGTTCATCACTTGATCCAGCTTGTGAACGGTAAGTCCGATCCGATGATCGGTCACGCGGCTTTGCGGGAAGTTGTACGTCCGGATCCGCTCGCTGCGGTCACCGGTGCCGACTTTGCTCTTGCGCTCCCCGGCGTACTTCGCTTCTTCCTCTTGACGCATCATATCGAAGATACGGGCGCGAAGCACCTGCAGCGCCTTCTCCTTGTTGGAGTTCTGCGATTTGCCGTCCTGGCATGTAGCCACGATGCCGGTCGGAATATGCGTTACGCGCACCGCCGACTTGGTGGTGTTAACGGACTGACCGCCTGCGCCACTGGAGCAGAAGGTGTCCACGCGAATATCCTTGTCATGGATTTCGATGTCCACTTCTTCCGCCTCCGGCATAACCGCCACGGTGGAGGTGGAGGTATGGATGCGGCCGCCGGATTCCGTGGTCGGAATACGCTGTACGCGGTGCGCCCCGCTCTCGAATTTCATTTTGCTGTAAGCGCCGCGGCCGTTGATCATGAAGATCACTTCCTTGAACCCGCCCAGATCGTTGGTGTTGACGTCCATCAGTTCAACTTTCCAGCCCTGGGTATCGGCATAACGGGTATACATCCGGTACAGGTCGGAAGCGAACAGTGCCGCCTCGTCGCCCCCGGCTGCGCCGCGAATCTCGATAATGACGTTTTTATCGTCGTTCGGGTCCTTCGGCAGCAGCAGAATCCGAATTCTTTCGGCCAGCTCTTGCTCGCGCTGGGTGAGCTCCTCGATCTCCATTTTCACCATTTCGCGCATCTCGTCGTCCATCTTTTCGCCCTGCATGGTTTTGGCAGCTTCGAGTTCTTCAATGACGTTTTTATATTCAACATAAGCCTCATAAGCAGGCTGTAAATCGGATTGTTCTTTGGAATAATCCCTGAGCTTCTTGGAGTCATTAGCGACATCGGGATCGCACAACAGCTCGCTCAACTTCTCATAACGGTCCGCAAGGGATTGTAATCGGTCCAACAAAGGAATTCACCTCTCTAAGATATATTCCTGAAGATATGCCATTTCGCACTCCGTTTCGTATGACTCATGAAGTGTAAACGACTTTTTATTTTACCATGAAACGACACGTTTGACTAGCAGGCATTTGACCGAAGAAAGGGTTCTCGCCTTTCCGATCGCTTCAAAAAAACCACGGTCCCATGCACAAAGCGACATGGAGCCATGGCCTTTGAAACCTTCATCGATTACACGTTAAAACGGAAGTGCATAACGTCGCCGTCGTTCACGACGTACTCTTTGCCCTCCAGACGAAGCTGTCCGCGCTCTTTCGCGCCGTTCATCGAGCCAGCGGCAACCAGGTCATCGTATGCGACGACTTCCGCACGAATGAAGCCGCGTTCGAAGTCGGTATGGATAACGCCGGCCGCTTGCGGCGCTTTGGTTCCCTTGCGGATCGTCCAGGCACGCACTTCCTGCACGCCGGCCGTAAAGTAGGTATACAATCCCAAAAGACTGTATGCCGCCTTGATCAGACGGTTCAAACCGGACTCTTCCAGTCCCAGCTCCTCAAGGAACATCGCTTTGTCCTCGCCTTCTAGCTCGGCGATCTCAGCCTCAACCTTCGCGCTGATCGGCACCACGATCGCGTTCTCCACGGCCGCGAAATCGCGAACCTGCTGCACGTATGGATTGCTGTCGGCTTCCGCAACGCCGTCTTCGCTCAGGTTCGCCGCGTATAATACCGGCTTCAGCGTCAGCAGGTGCAAATCGCGCACGATCAGTTTCTCATCGTCGCTCAGCTCCACGCTGCGTGCGGGCTGATCGTTGTATAGGGCTTCTTTCAGGCGCTCCAGCAGCTCCACTTCCTGAGCATACTGCTTGTTGCCGCCCTTCATGTTCTTCTTCGCACGGTCGATCCGCTTCTCGACGCTGTCGAGATCCGCAAGTATCAGCTCCAGATTGATCGTCTGGATGTCGCTGACCGGGTTCACTTTACCGTCAACGTGGGTAATGTTCTCGTCTTCAAAGCAGCGGACTACATGAACGATTGCATCCACTTCCCGAATATGGGCCAGAAACTTGTTCCCAAGACCTTCCCCTTTGCTCGCGCCGCGAACCAGGCCGGCGATGTCGACGAATTCGAAAGCGGTCGGCACCGTCTTGTTCGGCTGAACCAGTTCCGTCAATTTGTCAAGGCGCTCATCCGGCACTTCCACGACGCCGACGTTAGGATCAATCGTACAGAACGGGTAGTTGGCCGACTCGGCGCCCGCTTGCGTAATCGCATTAAACAATGTAGATTTGCCGACGTTCGGCAAACCGACGATTCCAGCTTTTAAAGCCATTTATGTGACAACTCCTTATCAGGTTTACTCTTATTTATAAGTATACAAGGCTTGGGCTCCATTCGCCGAAGCCCCTATCACCAGCTAAACAATCTTATTAATTATAGCAGATACCCCATAGACTTCAACACGAATATACTGCCATCGTCGAGCCCCGGTTCTGGCGGTATTCTCCCCTGTTTAGGCACGAATCAGCCGCCTGGTGGACTTCAGGGCTTCGATATTCCCCGCGCCGATGCCGAACATGGCCGTCCGCAGCTCCAACTCCACCTGAGCAAGCCGCTGATCGAGCGCTTCAACCGAATCGACCGCCGAGCCCAGGAGTCCGCGGCCAAAGCCTGCCAGATCGGCGCCCAGAGCAAGCGCTTTGGCCGCATCGACGCCACTTTGCAGCCCGCCGCTTCCGATCAGCGCACAGTCCGGCGCGGCTTCGCGCACCTCCGCGATGCAGTCCGCGGTAGGATTGCCCCACCCGGCAAAAGCCTCGGCCGCGGCGCGGCGAACCGGATCCGGGCTGCGGAATTTCTCGACCTGGCTCCACGAGGTGCCGCCCGCACCGGCCACATCGATGAACGCCGCCCCGATGTCCAGCAGAGACCGCGCCGTTTCGCCGTCGATTCCCCAGCCCACTTCTTTAATCCCGACCGGTATCGAAAGCGTGCGGCACAAATCCTCGATACGCCCCAGCAGACGGCCGAACCGGGTGTTCCCTTCTGGCTGAAACACCTCTTGCAGCCCGTTTAGATGGAGAACCAGCATATCCGCACCCGCGATATCCACCGCCCGCTGACAATCGTCAAGGCCAAAGCCATAGTTCAGCTGCACCGCTCCTAGGTTGGCGATCACCGGCACGCTCGGCGCGCTCTCGCGCACGCGGAATGTCGATGCAAGCTCCTCCTTCTCCACCGCAGCCCGCACGGAGCCGACACCAAGCGCCCAGCCGCGCCGTTCCGCCGCTTCCGCAAGACGCATATTGATCTCTCCGGTGGCCTTGCTTCCACCGGTCATGGAGCTGATCAAAAATGGCGTGCGTACGGAAAAATCAAGAAACGTCGTGTCCAGCTTAATCTCTCCAAAGTCGATCTCCGGCAGTGCGGCGTGACGAAAACGGTAACGTTCAAAGCCGGTGGTTACCCCCACGGAGCCCACTTCTTCGTCCAGGCATAATCGAACATGCTCGATCTTCCGCTCGCCGGTGGGCACTTCCGGCATCAGTCTGCCCCCAAATCTTCCTGATCCTCCGCCTGAAACGGTTGCAGGTTTGCCCGCAGTCTGTTCATGTTCTGAGTTCATTCCGTGCCTCCTTATCCGATTCACTCATCCTTAATAAAGCCGTATCTAAAGCATATCATTGACGTCGCAGGTTGTCCCAGCTGCATGATATGTACATCCTTTGACAATTTTAATACCGATGTTCTCACGATCTCACGTATGTTCGAAACCCAGCAACCTTCCCAAATAGCATTCTGCCCCGGCTTCCCGGGATCATCCCCAAACGCGGTGCTTGCCGAATTGCAATAACTGGAGTGCGTCAGGGCAGCACTTTCATGTTAATTAACGTTATACGACCTACGAATAGAAAAGATAGGAGGATGGGTGATCTTGGACTTCCGCCATTTGTTCCTTAACCGCAATTCAACTAAACCACTTGCACCGGGTCCAGGCACGCAGCCCCTGCCAGAAAACCCTCATGCCAAAAGCTCACGAATGCGAAAAACAATATTCATGGGTCTTGTCCTTCTCATGCTATGGCTTATCGGCGTAATGATCTATCAGACTCATAAACCTCTTCCGAATGGAATCTCCTATGAAAGTCCAGTCTACCAAAGCGACGTGAGGATGTGGATCGACCTGACCTATCCCGGACCGGACGGCCAGCCTGTCCACGATCAAGAAATCGGACCGCGCATCGGCCAAATTATCGACGAATCGCGAAAATTCCTGGTGATCGATATGTTTCTGTTCAACGGATATGCCCATAAGGACCAAACATTCCCGAAAGTCAGCGAAGAGCTTGCCCGTCGCCTGGTTACCCATAAGAAGAACCATCCCGATATGGATATATTCTTTATCACCGACGAAGTGAATACCGGATACGGCTCCTATACGCCGCCGGAGCTCGAGTCCATGAAGGCAGCAGGCATTCATGTGATTGTAACCGATGTCGACCGGCTGCGGGACTCCACGCCCGCTTATTCCGCCGTATGGCGCACGTTCATTCAGTGGTTCGGCCAGTCCGGCAAAGGCACGCTCCCCAATCTGATGGCAACCGAAGCACCCGATATTACCGTTCGCTCCTATTTGAAGCTGCTGAATGTGAAAGCCAATCACCGCAAAGTCGTGATCAGCGAGAATACCGCGCTGGTGACTTCGGCCAACATGCACGACGCCAGCGCCTTCCACTCGAACATCGCCTTCGAAACGAGCGGGGACATCATCGGCGATATGCTTGCGGCGGAGCAAGCCGCCGTTAACCTTACAAGCCCGATCAAGCTGCCGGAATACGAGCCCGGCTCCAAGCCGGCGGTGCAGCCTTCGGGTCAACCCAACGGCGTCGATGTTCGTTATTTGACGGAAGGAAAAATCTATAAATATGTGCTGAAGGGCATTGAGCAGTCGCAGCCCGGGGACACGCTTTGGATGGGGATGTTCTACCTGGCCGACAGTAAAGTCATGGAACGGCTTCTGCAAGCCTCGGACCGAGGCGTTGATATCCGTCTCATTCTGGATCCGAACCAGAACGCCTTCGGCCGGGACAAAATCGGCATCCCCAACCGTCCGGCTGCAGCCGAGCTCATCCAGAAATCCCAAGGAAAAATATCCATTCGCTGGTACAACACCGGCACCGAACAGTACCATACCAAGCTCATGTACATTGCCAAACCGACAGGCAAATCGATTATTACCGGCGGGTCGACCAATTTCACCCAGCGGAATCTGGACGATCTGAATTTGGAGAACAATCTGTGGATCGCTGCCCCTCAGAATCATCCGCTCACCCGGGATTTGGACCGTTACTTTCATCGGATATGGTTCAACGAAGATGCCCAGTTCAGTCTGGACGTCGAAGCTTACTTGGGAAAAACCACATGGATGAAGGACATCCTGTTTAAATTGCAAAAAAGCTTGGGTTTCACTACCTTTTAAAATTCTTACAAAGCTAGATGGAACGAACGGGCTTAGGGATATGGCCGGTCCCGGCTTCTTCCGCTGCGTTTACAACAGGGGGGACATCAGCCGGGCAGCGGATTCAAGCAGCCGTGTCATGATTCTCTTTTTGCGGGTATGATGGCGGTCGTACACGATGGCGGATTCCAGGTCATGCTCGAAATCGGATACCAGCTTGCTTACGCTGTCCGTGTGTACGAGCAATGCATTGACTTCAAAATTAAGATGGAAGCTCCGCATGTCCATATTGGCCGTGCCGATGGTGGCCACCTCGCCATCGACGATCAGCAGCTTGGAGTGCATGAACCCTTTTTCGTACTCATAGACCCTTACCCCAACATCCAGCAGGGCCGGGAAATAGGAATGGGACGCGAGGAAGGGCAGCCACTTGTCCGGCTTTGACGGAAACAGAATACGCACGTCAAGACCCGATAAGGCGGCAACCCTAAGCGCGGTAAGAATGTCCTCATCCGGTATAAAATAAGGCGTAGCCAGCCACACCGACTTACGAGCCGACACAATCATGGAGAAAAAAATGTTCTTGAGGGCTCTTCGTTCATTATCCGGACCGCTTGCGATAATCTGTACGGCGCCGCTGCGGTTCTCCAGCAAATCCGGGGAGTAATAGATCGGCTCGTTCGGCTGCTCCCCCGTCATATACTGCCAATCCTGCAAAAATACAACCTGAAGCGTACGGACAGCTTCCCCCCGGACAAGCATATGGGTGTCGCGCCAGAAACCGAATGCTTTGCTGCGGCTTAAATACTCGTCTCCCACATTCAAGCCGCCAACGAACCCGACGCTGCCGTCGATCACGACGATTTTGCGATGATTGCGGTAATTCACGCGGCTCGTGAAGAAGATCGTCTTGGGACTGCCGAACACGGCCACCTGCACGCCCGCATCCCGCATCTCCTGCAGGAAGGAAGGCGGAAGCTGCAGGCTGCCGACGGCGTCTACCATAAATCGCACGGCAATCCCTTGCCTCGCCTTCCGTATCAAAATTTCCTGGATCTGCGTTCCGATCGCATCCGGGCGGTAAATGTAATATTCCATATGAATATGGTGCGCCGCTTGCTCCAGCTCCGCAATCAATGCCGCAAAGGTCTCTTCCCCATCGGTCAGCACCTTCGTGTCGCTTGAGAACGATATCGGCGTGCGCGCAAGCCGGGTGGACAGCTGTAGCAGCTGCTGCACTTCCGGCTTGAAGCAGGAGACGTCGGGGGTGTTCTTGCGCAGGACCTCGCTGGTGTATACCAGGCCGTCCTTCCTCGCCTTTTTATCGTATTTTCTCCGTTTGAAATAGTTCTGTCCGAACAAAAAATAAAAAACGAGCCCGACGATGGGGACAAGCGCCAGCAGCAGAATCCAGGCCATTGTGCTGGAAGGATGGCGATTCTCCATAAAAATCATGAATCCGATGGATACGACGGTCAGCGTAGAGAATATCCCGATAACCGTGCCTGTCATCTTCCCGAAATAATGCATGCCAAAATAATAAAACGCGAACAATAGCGCGGTGATCAGTACAGCCTCTATTCCCTTTCTCATATCGGTTTACCCCTTGTTCTTCATCGTTTCTGTCTTTGTATGCACGATGCTGGTCACACCATATTCTACATGATCTCCCCCAGGAACTAAAGACTGTTCTCCTTGGGCCGGCAAGGGCTCAATGCACCAAAAAAAGATTGACAATGCTGACGCCATTTGTTAGAAATATAACTAACGATCGTTAGTTAGGGGGAATTTTATGAGTGCCGCCGACATTAAACAGTCTGCTCTTGCCCACTTTGCCAAAAACGGTTACGAAGGGGCATCGCTAAAACATATCGCCGACGATTGCGGTATCAAGAAACCGTCGATATACGCCCATTTTTCGAGTAAGAAGGATTTGTTTCTGCAAGTGCTCCAGGACGTATTCCATCGTCAGGAGGAAATGATGGTAGCCTATTTCCTTGACCATTCCGATTGGCCCCTGGAGCAACAGCTGCACGGATTTCTTGAGAATCGTCTCCAAGCTTACCAAATGGATGACGAGGTCCAGTTCTTCATGCGGATGGCCTTCTTCCCGCCTAGCACGCTGTATGACGAAGTGATGGCGATGGTGTATCCGCTGCTGGATCAACAGGAGCAGAACCTGTCGAAGCTGCTTGCCGCGGGCTGCCCGGAGCAGGGTCGCATCATCCGTCATCCGCGCAATGCGGCGATAGCCTTTATGACCTTGGTGGACGGAATCCATCTGGAAACCGTATACGGCGGGGAAGAGCGGGCCTTGAGACGCCTTGCAGCTGCTTGGCCTGTGTATTGGTTAGGGGTAACGAAGCAAAGATATAACCACAAGAGTTAAATCCTGATGGAATGACGCATCATAAGCAGGAAGTTAAAGTGGAAAGAATTTGTAATGTAAGGTTACCGTTCTTTTCGTAAAAGGAGTGACAAACATAATGAATCGCAACTGGGGTTATGTGCTGCTGGCTGGATTGGTTGAAATCATATGGGTGATGGGGTTGAAGCATTCCGCCAACATCTGGGAATGGCTTGGAACCTTGGCCGCCATCGCAGCGAGCTTCTATCTTATTATCGAGGCGGCCAAACGGCTTCCGGTCGGAACCGTATATGCCGTCTTTACGGGAATCGGCACCGCCGGGACGGTCGCGTCCGAGATGCTGTTCTTCGGAGAGCCGTTCAAACTGGTCAAGGTGCTTCTGATCTGCGTGCTGCTTGCCGGCGTCATCGGCCTTAAGCTTGTTACGGCTGATCACGCCGAACCGGAGGTGAATAAATAATGGCTTGGATTGCGCTTATATTTGCCGGATTATTCGAAATCGGCGGCGTCATCGGCATCAAAGGCGTGTCGGATCGCAAAGGCTGGCGTTATGTACTGATTTTGGCCTTATCCTTCGCCGCCAGCTTCTCCCTCCTCTCCTACGCCATGACCGAGCTGCCCATGGGGACCGCTTATGCGATCTGGACGGGTATCGGAACGGCCGGCGGGGCCTTGACCGGCATGTTTCTGTTCGGGGAGCCCAAGGAATGGCGGAGAGTGCTGTTTATCGCCATGATCCTGTGTTCGGCCGTGGGCCTGAAATTGATCAGCTAATTTTTTTTAAGAAAAATCGCAAGTTTTCAGAACCTAATGAAAAGGACGACCGTAGTAAAGTTGAAACGGTCGTTCTTTTTCATATATAATATTTCTTGACCTCATGGTCAATCCAAGAACCGATAAGTTCTCAAGCGAGGTGAGCTATTGATTGGCTGATAAAACGGCAGAAAAACGACAGCAAATTCTCATCACTGCGATGCAGCTGTTTTCCGCGAAGGGCTCTTCGGTTACCTCCATGCAGGAAATCGCCGAAGTATGCGGGATGTCGAAAGGCAGCCTCTATCTTCATTTCAAGTCCAAAGAGGAACTGGAAAAGAGCATTTACGAGCATATCGCAGGCCGGATTAAAGACGAGATTCTCCGGGTCGACCACGATCCGCTGCTTGCGCCAAAGGAACAGCTGCGTAAGCAGACGGAAGTGTTACTGATCCATTTTCTGGAGATCCGGGAATTTCTCCTGAAGCAGTTCCATGATCAGATGCCGGGAAAACCGCCTTTTGACAAGGAAAATATGCGGCAGGAGATGCTCGCTGCATTGCAGTGGTTTAACAATAAGCTTAAAACCATTTATGGACCGGACGTAGAGCCTTATACGATGGAGATTGGCATGTTCTTGGCCAGCATGCTGGGTTCGTATATCCGCTTTCTGTTCATGCCGGGATTTCATTTGAATGTGGGGATCACGGCAGATCACCAGATCCAGCTGCTCGATGATATCGTCGCCAGCATTCTTCGCAGACGGCCGGAGCCGCTGATCCCGATGGAGGCGATTGGCCAACTGGGACAATTATGCCAGACGGACGTTCGCAAACAGCGCCATCCGCTGATCGTCATTAAGGCAATGAAAAGCGAGCTGAAGAAGAGTCAGGCCGAGCCGGAGGATCGGGAGGATGCAATGGAGTCCCTCAATATTATGGAGAAAGAGCTGCTTGGCCTCCAGCCCAGCCGGGCCGTTCTGAAAGGAATGCTTGCTAACTTGGAGGGGATCGAGGAAATCGAAGCATTGTATACCGAGCTCAAAGGCACCATTTCGACTGTGCTTGAAAGCTATCTTACGCCCGGCGGCATGATGCAGGGGAATTCGTTCAAATTAGAGACATAGAGTTTGGAGAGGAGAGAGAATCGCCTAATGAAAGGAATTATCAATTTCTCGCTGCGCAACAAGTTTGCGATCTGGCTGCTGACCATCATCGTCAGCTTCGGTGGATTGTACGGCGGACTGACGATGAAGCAAGAAACCATTCCGGATATTAACGTTCCGTTCTTGAGTGTCACCGCCATCTATCCTGGTGCATCTCCCGAAGGCGTTGTGGAGGATGTAACCAAACCGCTCGAGACGAGACTCCGCAATATCGACGGCGTCAAAACCGTAACCTCCACTTCCATGGAGAATGCAGCGAATGTCATGGTTGAGTTTGATTATGGTAGTGATCTGGACAACGCTACGGCGGCTGTTCGCGAAGCCATCAACGAGGTAAAGCTGCCTGACGACGCCCAGAAACCTACCATATCCAAATTCAGCATGAGCTCCATGCCGGTTGTCTCGTTAAGCATTGCTAACAAGGACAACATGGAATTGGATGAATTGACTCGCATCACGGAGAATGACATCGTTCCCGAGCTGGAGGATTTGGACGGGGTTGCTTCCATCCAGGTAGCCGGTCAATTCGTGAATGAGGTACAGCTTAAGTTTAACCAGGACAAAATGAGCGAGCTTGGCCTGACCGAGGATACCGTCAAAGGTATCGTGCAAGGTTCGGCGCTGTACGCTCCGCTCGGCATGTTCGAGATGGAAAAGTCCCAAAAAGCCGTTGCCGTTGATGGCGGCATCATCGGCATCGACGATCTGAAGAATATCGCCATTCCGGTCATTCCAGGTGGCGGCGGGGCGGATGCGTCTGCCGGCGCCGGTGCTCCGAATGCCGGTGCAGGCCAGCAGCAACAGCCGCCTGGCGATGCTGCAGGGGCCGGTCAGCAAACCGTGCCCGGTGCTGGCGCTGAAGCTGCTGCCGGTGCCGGCGCTGGTGGACAAAATGGCGCTCCTGGTATGCCAACCGGCATTCCAACCGTCAAACTGAGCGAGATTGCCAACATTGAAGTGATCGGCTCCTCGGAATCCATCTCCCGTACCAACGGGAAGGAATCGATCGGTATTCAAATCGTAAAAGCAAACGATGCCAACACGGTTGACGTCGTAAACCAGGTCAAAGACAAGGCCGAAGAATTGAGAGGCCTGTATCCTGGCATGGATCTGACGATCATGCTGGACCAAGGCAAGCCGATTGAGGACTCTGTCCATACGATGCTTTCCAAGGCATTATTCGGTGCGTTGTTCGCCGTTCTGATCATTATGGTCTTCCTGCGCAACATCCGTTCGACGATTATTTCGATCATTTCGATCCCGCTGTCCTTGCTGATTGCGGTTCTGTGCCTGAAGCAAATGGATATCACCCTGAACATGATGTCGCTCGGCGCCATGACCGTTGCCATCGGCCGGGTTGTCGATGACTCCATCGTGGTTATCGAGAATATTTACCGGCGCATGTCCCTTTCGACCGAGAAATTGAAGGGCCGAGAGCTCATCAGCGCCGCTACGCGCGAAATGTTTGTGCCGATCATGTCCTCCACCATCGTGACCATCGCGGTATTCCTGCCGCTTACATTGGTCAGCGGCATGGTAGGAGAGCTGTTCATGCCGTTTGCATTGACGATGGTCTTTGCCCTGCTTGCTTCCCTGGTCGTGGCGATTACGCTCGTACCTGCCATGGCGCACAGCCTGTTCCGCAAAGGCTTGAAGAACACACATGATCATGAAGAGAAGCCGGGTGCCATGGCCCGCGGCTATCGCTCCATTTTGAAGTGGACCTTGAATCACAAAGCGATTACCTTCCTGGCAGCCATCGTGCTGCTCGTTGGAAGCTTGTTCTTGACCAAGTACCTGGGCGTAAGCTTTATTCCGGAACAGGAAGACAAATACGCGATGGTCACCTATTCACCTGAGCCTGGCGTAATGCTGGAGGATGTTGAGGATCGAGCCTTAAAAGCCGAGAAGCTGATCCTGGATCAACCAGGCGTGCAATCGATGCAATACTCCATCGGCGGAAGCAATCCGCTGGGCATGGGCTCCGCCAATTCAGGATTGTTCTACGTTATGTATGATCCGGACACGAAAAACTTCGAAGATGTCAAAAAGACGCTCATCGAAGATCTTGCCAAGGAAGTGCCGGACGGCACTTGGTCCAATATGGACATGGCAGCCGGCGGCTTTGGCGGCAGCCAACTGACGGTGAACGTCTTCGGCGACTCGCTGGAGCAGATCAAGCCGGTGGCCGATCAAATCGCAGAGCTTGCGAACAAGGATACCGCGACGTTTGAAAATGCGGAAACCAGCTTGTCCGAAGCGTTTGAGCAGTACACGCTGGTAGCCGATCAAGAGAAGCTCAGCTCACTGGGCCTGACGGCCGGACAGTTGGCCATGAAGCTGGCCCCGGTACGGGAACGTCCGGTCTTGACCGAAGTCAAGATCGAAGACAAAACCTACAATGTTTACATTGAAGCAGACAGCAAAACCTATAAGAGCATTAAGGAAATCGAGAACGAAACCGTGACCTCCCCGCTTGGCATCGAAGTACCGATCAAGGATGTGGCCAAGGTGGAAAAAGGAACCACTCCGGATTCCATTACGCGCATCGACGGTAAAATGGTTGTGAGTGTCACAGCCGACATCCTGTCCAGCGACGTAGGCTCGGCTTCGACCAACCTGGAGGCCGAAGTGAACAAGCTTGAGCTTCCAGACGGCGTGTCCGTCCAATTCGGAGGCGTCACCGAGCAAATTAACGAAACCTTCGGACAGCTCGGGCTCGCCATGCTGGCGGCCATCGCTATCGTATACTTTGTACTCGTGGTTACGTTTGGCGGGGGACTCGCTCCATTCGCCATCCTGTTCTCGCTGCCGTTCATTGTCATCGGCGCTATCATAGGCCTGCTCGTCACGGGCGAAACACTGAACGTGTCTGCACTGATGGGCGTGCTCATGCTGATCGGTATCGTTGTGACGAACGCGATCGTGTTGATCGACCGCGTGATCCATATGGAACGCGAAGGAATGAGCACTCGCGAAGCACTGCTCGAAGCCGGCGCTACCCGACTTCGTCCGATTCTGATGACGGCACTGGCAACCATCGGCGCGCTCCTGCCTCTCGTATTCGGCTGGGAGAGCAGCGCAGGCATTATCTCGAAAGGACTCGGCATCACGGTTATCGGCGGCTTGATCAGTTCCACGCTGCTGACGCTCGTGGTTGTACCGATCGTATACGAGTTCCTGATGAAGTTCAGCAAGAAAAGAATCGAGGATTAATTAGAACACCAAACGCAAACGCCCCGGCCTTCCTAATACAAGGAGGCCGGGGCGTTGTTTGTGTTTGGTGATGATGATATGATTCTGGCGCTAATGCACCAGCATGGCTTCCTTGGAATGCTTCCAGGTCTTCAGCATGTTCAGATCCTGCGCGAGGAATTCCTCCAACAGGCTGAATAACGACCGGTATAGCGGGCTTTGCGTGGACCCCTTCAGATCCTTGCAGAGGGATGGCACCCATGACAACAGATGCTCCTTCAGAAATTTCTCTTGTACCTCCATTAATTGCAACATGCTATCTTCACAATACGTATTGTTCAGCATACGGTCATGAAGCAGCGTCATAAATTCCAGTTCAATGGCTATATGATCGTCCGCTTCGCCATGCAGTTTATTAAAGGCAACACCGGCGGATGCATAACACTCGGCCAAATCCTGAGCGCATCCATCCTTCGTATAATGGGATTCCGCGGCCTGGCGAGGTTTGGACTGCTGAAGCAGCCGACGGTATTCCGCCCCCTCATATTCGCAAATCCGAACCAATTCCTCAGGCGAGCGTCCGCATAAATATTTCATCAGGTCCGTACCGGCCTTCGAACACTCCGCAGCCTTGCTAATTCCGCTCCCGCGGCTCCATTCCGCAATCATAGACAAGCTGGGCCAATTGCCCAAAAAATCAATCAGCAGCTCGTATACCGTCCCCCGGTTTTCAAGCCACCTGTGACAGACGTCAGGCACCTCCAAAGTTTGAACAGGTGATATCGCCATATCGAACCTCCTATTGGTAACCTTTCTTGTTGGATGTGATATCCTTGACAGTATATCTTAGATGAACGTCTAATGAAAGCAGTTTGAAATGATTTCCGAAAATTTCGGAAAAATCAGGAAACTTTCGGAAATCTAGAATGTCACTACTCGCTTTCAAGGGGAGAAAGCTTTGGTCCACAGGTTCAATATACAGGATTTAGAAAGCGTTTTCTGTGATACTTCTCACAAATCCTTGAACTTATCCGTGCGGCTTGTCCGGCTGACATGACCCTTACAACGCATTGACTCCTGTTCGGGGAATGGCTACAATGTGACCATGCACGCTAGTAAAAGGGGGATTTCCATGATCGAACCGCTTAAAGATTCCTTCGGTCGTGTCCATGATTATATTCGAATCTCGGTGACGGATCGGTGCAATCTTCGTTGTGTATATTGTATGCCGGAAGAAGGGATGGAATTCCAACCTCACGATCAAATAATGAGCTATGAAGAGATCGCCGCGATCATGCGCGTTCTGGCCCCCATGGGCGTCTCCAAAGTACGCCTTACCGGCGGCGAGCCGCTTGTGCGCAAGGATCTGGAAACCTTGGTCCATAAGATTGCTTCCATTGAAGGAGTTCAAGATATATCCCTCACCACCAACGGGATCATGCTCCCATCCAAGGCCCGCCTGCTGAAGGAAGCGGGACTCACCCGCATCAACATCAGCCTGGATTCGCTCCAGGAAGAGCGTTACGCTCGCATCACGCGCGGCGGCCGGGTGCATAAAGTGCTGGAAGGCATTGAAGCCGCTTATGAAGCCGGCCTGAATCCGATCAAGCTGAACATGGTGTTAATGAAGGGCTTCAATGAGGACGAGATTCGCGACTTTATCGCCCTGACGCTTGATCGTCCCCTTCATGTCCGCTTTATTGAATACATGCCGATCGGCCAAGCATCCGATACCTGGCGGGATTCGTACCTGCCGCTGACCCGGGTATCCGAAGTGTGCCAAGAGGCCGGCTGGGCCATTCAAGAAGAGCAGGGCCCTTCCGGCAACGGTCCTTCGCGCAATATGAAGGTGGTTGGAGCAACGGGAACGTTCGGTTTGATCCATCCGGTCAGCGATCATTTCTGCGATTCCTGCAACCGGCTCAGGCTGACGGCCGACGGCCATATCAAGGCCTGCCTGTATTGGTCGGACGAATTTAACGTGCGCCGCGTCATCGATGACCCTTCGGCGGTGGCGAACCTGTTCCGCAAAGCGCTCGGCACCAAGCCGCTGAATCATGAAATGGCGCTCGCGCTGGAGAAAAAGGCCCAAAGCCATACTCCTACAGTCCGGCGCATGTCGCAGATCGGCGGATGAGCTTCTGCTCCGCGCATGAGAGCAGAAGCAGCATAACCAAAGCAAACTGCCTTTTATATACTAGAAAGCCCCGCCAAGTATTCGAATGGCGGGGCTATTTTTATAGGATGCGTGCAGGGGATCGATCATTCTTCCGTATTCAGCAGACCGCCTGCGGCCTCGTAATCCACGGGCGTATTCATGTTAAATAAGATTCGGCGCGGATCAAGGCTAGTCACCTCCGCTAATTCCTCCTCATTCGCAAAGACGGCATTCAGCTCCTGCACCCACTCCACCATGCGGAGCTGCCCCCGGATCAGCCTGCGCTCAAGGCTTTCCGCGACCTCTCTGCGATACGCTGCCAGCAGCGGATGCATCCTACCTTCCACGACCGGGATTATAGCATCGGCCGTGTCCTGCATATTCGCCAGATCCAGCAGTCCCTGAAGAAACCGCTCGTGGATGTAAGGCATATCGCAAGCTGCGACCAGATTCCACGTGCTCCGGGAAGACCTCAGGGCGGCGTGGAGGCCCGCCATCGGACCTTGTCCGACATAAAGATCGGGGACGCATTCCAAGCCGAGGAATTGATAAGGTCCCGGGTCATTGGTAGACAGGATCACCCGTCCGCTGACTTTGTCCAGCGCGTGGACCGTCCGTTCAATCAGACTCATCCCCTCCATGGGCAGCAGCGCCTTGTTTTTCCCCATTCTCCGGGAGGCTCCTCCAGCAAGGGCGATGCCCGTCACTTGACCCGATGGCAGACGAACATCTTGGGATTGAATGCTCATATGCTCCACCAGCCTTTCTTCAAGTTATAAAAAATCGGATTCAGTTTATAGGTTAATATCCAGAATAATGGAAAATCATTTAAAAGATGGTTTGTATCCCTTTTCAATGCGTGATACATTGAAAGGAAAGCGGCTTTTTTCTTATACCGCGATTATGGATTGTATTCGGTTTGAAAGGAATGACCTACTTGCGGAATATGGACAATGCTCAACCTTCGCTGACATCGCTCAAGCTGTTCAACTTCTTCATTTACGGAACCATGGTCATCTTCACCGGTTTCTTCCAGTTGTATTTGCAAGATATCGGCATGAGCAAAATCGAAATCGGCAGCCTGATGGCGATTGCGCCATTTGTGTCCATCTTCGCCAATCCGTTTTGGGGATTCTGGAGTGACCGGGCGGCCAACATCAAACGCGTGCTGCTGATCATGATGACCGGTACGCTGCTGCTGGTTCAGCTTGTTTTTCAGGCGAATACCTATGCAATGATATACATGACGATGATTTTCTTTTATTTTTTCCAGACGCCGATGTTCTCGCAGACGAATTCGCTGATTCTGACCTATATTGATGGAACCCAGCAAAAGTTCGGCTCGTTCCGGCTGTGGGGCTCGCTCGGATGGGCGCTGACGGCCATCGCTGCCGGGCCTGTCATCGACCGGCTCGGGTCGGGACGCATCGCCATCGTGTTCTCGATCATGCTGCTGGTGGCGGCCGTGTTCATGTTTACGCTGCCCTCCATTCAGAAAACGGCGGCCTCGGCATCGGTCAGCCTCAGGGGACTCAGCAGGCTGTTCCTGAATTCCTATTTTGTCTGGTTCATCCTGTTAGGCATCATGGTATCCATCCCGAACACGGCGAATAATACTTTTATGTCCCTGTACATTCTGGAGCTTGGCGGGTCCAAGCAGACGGTCGGCCTCGCCATCTTCTTCTCATCGATATTCGAAGTGCTGATCTTCATTCTGTTTGACCGCTTCCTGAAGCGGAAAATCAACGTCCTGGTCGGCTGCCTGACGATTGTCAGCCTGCTCTTCGCGCTCCGCTGGCTGCTTATGGCCGAAGCCAACAGCCCGCTGGAGGTCGCCTTCATCCAGCTGCTGCACTGCGTTACCTTCGGCGGCTACTTCTATGTCGGCGTTCAGCTGACGATGCTGTTTGTTCCGACGCCGTACCGCGCCTCCGGCCAAGCGATCTATACCTTAAGCTGGAGCGGCATATCCGGTGTCATCGGCGGCCTTGCCGGCGGCTGGATGTTCCAGAACTTCGGGGCGCAGGCCATGTACCGGACCGGTACGATGCTCGCCATCGTGGGTGCCATCGGCTTTGGCTGGATGTGGTACAACCTCCGCAAGCACGGATACCAGCCGCTGCACCCGGACGACCCCGAAGACGACGAGATCGAGGAGTACGCTGCGAGTTAGCGCGCAGTTAGCTCCCGTACGATTTCAATTACAAGATGGTATCACCGTAAATATAACAAGACTCGAATGAATCCTGGAACGGAATCTTCGAGTCTTGTTTACGTTTAGGGGCCAGGTCGACCTGATCACCGTCTACCCGTGCCCTTTCTTATTCTCTGTCTTGTTCAGTTCTTCGGAAGCTGGAACGAGCTCTTCAGGGAAACCACGCGGTTAAATACCGGACGTCCTGGCTGCGAATACTTCGAGTCGACGTTGAAATATCCGTGGCGGAAGAACTGGAACTTGTCCTGCGGCGCAACATCCTTCATATTCGGCTCTACGAAGCCTTGCACGATTTGCAGCGAATTCGGATTGATGTCGTCCAAGAAGGACTTCTCGGCAGCAGCCTCCTCCGCTTCGCCTGCAACCTCGGGTACCAATTCCGCTTCTTCGTCTTCGTCCTTGAACAGCGGCTCGAACAGACGGAATTCGGCAGGCACGGCCTGCGTAGCCTCCACCCAGTGAATCGTCCCTTTCACCTTGCGTCCGGTAAAGCCGCTGCCGCTCTTCGTCTCCGGATCGTACGTGCAGTGAATCTCGACGACCTTGCCGTTCTCGTCTTTGATCACGTCAGTGCACTTGATGAAATACGCATGCTTCAACCGGACCTCATTGCCCGGGAACAAGCGGAAATATTTGCTCGGCGGATCTTCCATGAAATCCTCTTGCTCGATGTAAATCTCGCGCGAGAACGGAATCTGGCGGATTCCCATCTCCGGGTTCTCCGTGTTGTTCTCGGCGTCCAGCCATTCGACCTGACCTTCAGGATAGTTCGTAATGACCACCTTCAGCGGGTCCAGCACGGCCATCGTGCGAGGCGCCTTCAGCTTCAGGTCTTCACGGATAAAGTGCTCCATCACTTGGCGGTCGACCGTGCCGTAAGCCTTCGAGATTCCCGTCTCGAACACGAAATTACGAATGGCTTCCGGCGTATAGCCCAGACGGCGAAGTCCGGAGATCGTCGGCATGCGCGGATCGTCCCAGCCGTCTACGATGTTCTCATCCACGAGCTGCTTCAGCTTGCGTTTGCTGGTGACCGTCTGCGCCACGTTCAGACGCCCGAATTCGTACTGACGCGGCGTGCTGTCCATCTCGCATTCCGCCACGACCCAATCATAGAACGGGCGCTGATCTTCAAACTCCAGGGAGCACAGGGAATGCGTAACCCCTTCAATGGCATCCTCCAGCGGATGGGCAAAAGCATACATCGGATAGATGCACCACTTGTCGCCTGTATTGTGATGATGCGCGTGGGAGATCCGGTAGATGACCGGATCCCGCAGATTGATATTCGGGGAAGCCATATCGATCTTGGCGCGCAGCACGCGTTCACCGTTGGCGAATTCCCCTTTGCGCATCCGCTCGAACAGATCCAGGTTCTCTTCCACGCTGCGGTCCCGGTATGGACTGTTCTGTCCAGGTTCGGTCAAGGTTCCGCGCGTTTCGCGGATTTGGTCAGCGGACTGGTCGTCCACGTAAGCCTTCCCTTTCTTAATCAGCAGCACCGCGCGGTTGTACATCTCTTCAAAATAATCGGACGCGAACCGCAGCTCTTCCCAATCGAAGCCAAGCCACTTCACGTCTTCCTTGATGGAGTTCACGAACTCGATGTCTTCCTTCACCGGGTTCGTGTCATCAAACCGCAAGTGTGTCCGTCCGCCGAATTCATCGGCCAGCGTAAAATTGATCCAAATGGCCTTGGCATGTCCAATATGCAGGTAACCGTTCGGCTCCGGCGGGAAACGGGTAACGATCTCCTTGACTTTACCGGACTTCAGGTCTTCGGTAATAACATTCTTTATGAAATTGGAGGGGGTGCCCCGATGGTTCTCCACGTTGATCAACCTTTCGTCCTGTAATTTCTGTCTATCTCCTGTATAAACGTGTTTCTCTTAAATATACCTGTAATGACGCGATTGTTCAAGGAATTCGGCACCCCCGCGCAGTTAGCCCGCGACTTGGGACAGGGGGGCCGGGAGGCAATAACTACAAGTCCTCAACCTGCTTGCAGAGGTTCCTCCCTTAGCCGGATATAGCGGCAAAAATCATTTTGACGGGGGCTTTTTAATAAGGTAGCATGGAGAGAAAAACAGTGTTTGAAGGAGGCCGGCCATCATCTTATGAAGCCCAGCAAATTCCCAAAAGAACAGCGCGAACAGCTGATTGAATTGGTGCAGGAATACTTTGAAACGGAACGCGGCGAAACCCTCGGAAATCTGGCCGCAGAGAGTGTTCTTGATTTTTTCGTGGAGACCTTGGGGCCTCATCTATACAACCAAGCGCTCAGCGATTGCAGAACGGTTGTCAGCCAGCGCATGATTTCCCTGGAAGAAGATATTTACGCATTGGAGCAAAAAGTGAAGCGAACTCGTTAGAGGTACATATACTTAATACTTCGCGATGGAGAACAAAGGAGATACCGTATGTTTGGATACACATTGGACGATCATGTTGAATTGCGCCCGCTTGCCATCGAACATGCACGGGCGATGTTCGAGATTACCGACCGGTCGCGCGACCGTCTCCGCAAGTGGCTTCCGTGGGTGGATGCCGTCACCGAGGTTAACGATACCCTCAACTATATCAAGGGTGCCATGAAGCAAGCAGCCGACAATGGCGGCTTCTCGGCGGGCATCTGGGTGCGCGAGGAGCTGGCGGGCACGATCTCGTTTCACGAGATCGATTGGAACAACCGCTCGGTCGGCATCGGCTACTGGCTGGATCAGCATTTTACGGGGCAAGGCCTGATGACAAGCGCATGCCGCGCGTTCACGGATCACGCACTGATGCGCATGGGCCTGAACCGGGTGGAGATTCGATGCGCAACGGCTAACCATCGGAGCCGGGCGATTCCGGAACGTCTGGGCTTTGTCCTTGAGGGGGTCATACGGGAAGCTGAGAAGCTGCCCCAAGGCTATGTCAACCATGCGGTTTACGGCATGATTCAGAGCGAATGGAAGCGGATGAGGTAGCGCACACGGATCGGCTTCGACGGTACTGGCAATTTCTATCATCCCAATAAAAAACGGCTTGTATCCTACGAAAAGGACGCAAGCCGTTTTGGTTGTCCGTATGTGTTCTAGAACGCGGGCTGACCTTAGCTTAGAGCTTGGCAAGAATCCGCGTGACTTCAATCCTGACGGCTTCGAAGGGTCGCCAGCCATGTCCCGAATTGCGACTTCAAGCTTGAGGCGAGTTCGTCGATCTCCAGCATGCGCATAAGCCCTTGTTCATCCTTTCGCCCGTCCTTCATCATGCGAAGCACTTCCAGCACCGCGATGCCGGAAGCATGGGAATGAAGCCGGGTAACGGGGGAGTCTGCGCTGACCTTTCCTTCTTCGAGCACGCGGAAATAAAAACCGCTGTAACCCGTGTTCAGCACCCTTGCCGGCATGTCTTTGACGCCATGCTTTTGCGACAGCTTAAAGCAGGGATATCGGGGCTGGCTGACCTGCAGTACCGCCTCCCCTACCCGGTATACATCTCCGATGCAGACTTCATCCTCCAGCAGCCCTCGCAGCGTCAGATTTTCGCCGAATGCGGCATACGGCATCGGTTTGCCCAAGGACCGTTCCCAATACGGATAATGCTCCGAAGGATACGCGCACACCGCCTTATCCAAGCCGCCGTGATTGACGAGATCGGCTTGCCCGTCCCCTTCGAAATTCAATGAACTTAGAAACAAGGAGCCTTCCACAGGCTGCTTATAAATTCCGGTAGACAGGTCCTTCCCCTGGTAATCCACCGTTACAGGCTTTCCCACATTCAGCGATACAATGCCCATGGTCATGGAAAAACAACCTCCGCTATCTTTCTTTTCATCTACTATATGCAATCGGGCATGCCCTTGTCCAGAAGCCGTTTCAGTGGGAGGACCCCAAAAACAAAAAGGCCAACCAGAAGTCTCTGGTTGACCTAATCATACGAACAGCCCGGCAAAGCCGCCCGGACTGTTCAACCCTATGATCTCATCTCTTTCGCATCCGTGAACCGGACCAGGGCGATATCCTGAGGGGATCATGATAAGAAGTAACACATTAAAATATCATCAACGTAACGTCCATCCACGTAGAACTCCCGAATCAGCCGCCCCTCTTCCTTAAACCCGCAGTTTCTGTAAAAGGAGAGAGCGCCCGGATTGCTGGACAGCACCCGCAGCCTCAGCTTCGCAATGCCTTCCACCCGCGCCATATCCTTCGCCGCCTCGATCAACCGCTGTCCGATGCCCTGCCGCTGATGGGCAGGGTGGACCGCGATGTTCAGCTCGAGCACATGGCGATTGCTGTTAAGGCCCGTAGGCGAACGGAAGCCGACGTAACCGCACAGCTCCCCTTCATGCAGCGCAACAAGCTGCGTGCCTGGCGGGCACTGCAGAAGATAATGGTCCCGTGAGCTCCATTTCAGGGGCTCCGGGGCCGTATTGCGATCCCATACCAGTTCGTCGAGTTCCATAAGCGCAGCGGCATCCTTCATTTCCGAGAAACGGATGGTCACTGTCTCTTGACGGGTATTCATCGACATCCCTCGCTTCGATAACCATTCCCTATATTATAACAGACCGGTTCGGTTCCTGCAGACGAGTTTCACGGGTTGCGATTTACTGTTCATGAACGCCGCCGTAAATATCCACGACGCAGCCTTGTTCGTCATTTCCGGTCAACCGCTTGAAATCGTCGCCCGAGATGCGAACGCCTCCCGAGCGGTAGCGGTTCTGGACCGTATTCGCGGATACATCCTGCCCGTTTATCGTGACACGGGTCTGCTCAGCGCCATCCATATGATAAACGAATGTTACCGGAACGCCGGCATAGTTGAATTGGAACTCCAAGCCATCCAGCGCCTTCGGCAGAACCGGGTCGATCACCAGGTCGCCTCCCGCTTCGCGGATGCCGAGCGCATTGGAGATCAGCTGGTTCATGTAGATCCCCGGACCGCTGGAATAAATCCGCCATCCCCCTTTGACAGGTATGTCTCCGCTGCGCAGCGCATCAAACGATTCCTGGGCTTCGTAGCGCGTATTGAACTTTCCGTCCGAGCTGCTGAAATATGCATTGCTCTGGCGCAGCTCCGCATTCGGCACCACTTCAGTGATGCCGATCGGATTGATGCGCTCAAGCCCGCTCCAAACCTCGCTGCTCTTGCCGAGCTTGGCCATGGCTTCGACAAAGCGGATATGGGCATGCACATATTGAAGGCCAACCTCCCGGCCGAAATTCGCCGCCTGCTCCGCCCGCTTAAAGTGGGTGCTGACGCCGCCGGCATATACCGCCGGGCGGTTCATCAGCCTTACGCCGTCCGGACAGAACAGCTGCTCCCGGATAATCTCATAATGGCTGGCCGCCTGCTCCGGGGTCAGCAGCTCGCTGATCATGCTGCGCGTCATTGGCAGCAGGCGGTACTGGATCCCCGTTTCCTCATCGGAAGGATGCAGCAGGAACCTGCTCTGCTCCTTGCTCTCCATATAGACAAAGCCCGGAATGACTTCGGAGTTCAGGATATACGTATTGAAATCCCGCTGAATTCCTTCCGCGAGTTCCCCCATCGCACCCGACAACGCTTGATCCACGCTTTCCATGACGCGGGAGAACTGGTTCAAGGTCTGATACGTCAAGGCGACCGTCCAGCTGCTGACCATGAACTGCTTCAGCTGGGCGTTAGCCGGCTGCAGCGTATCGTCCCAGTCCCCGTCCCCATAAGAAGACAGATGGGTACCATGTAGGAAATGCTCCTGAATATAGGCTATTTGCTTCTTCACATGTTCAAGCACGGTGTACATCCGCTCCGTAAAATCGAAGCTGTGCTTTCTCGTGTAAGGAACGGCCGACTCCAGGATGCTGTAATCGTTGGTAACGGCCAAATAATCGCCCAGCACCTTCAGCGGCCATACGATGATGTCGCCGTGGCTCTCTTCCTGCTGGATATGGGCATACTTATCAAACATGAACCACTGCGGCCAGTTTCCGTCATCCTCATATTGGTGGGAATACACCTCAAGCAGGATATCGCGGACCTGCTCGTATTTATGCGTGGCCATGAAGTATTCCACGGGTCCCTGGCATACATCGCGCGTTCCCCACGCCGCACCGCCGTACTGTTCCAACCCGTGCGGCACCGAATAATGGACGAGCATGTTGTGCGTATACCACCAGGCAAGCGCATTGACTTTGAATAGGCCGTCATCCTGCCCGTTGTTCAAGCTCAGATGGAACCCGTTCATAACGGACGCGTAAAACGAACGGTAGTTTGCAATCTCCTCATCCGCATTCCGCGCCTCGATTGGAGCATCCGCTGTATCAAGGCTGCCCTGCACCGTCATGGCCCACTCGGCACTCTCGGCGAGCTCGAGCACCGTTAAGGAAGCGCTCCCCGGCGCGACATAGCTTGCCAGACAGGTTTCATCCGTCACCTGCATATCGGCTCCCGTCACCCCAAGCCGATAATGCAGATCCTTGTACACGGACGCGCTCAGCGAAGCCGAATCGGCACGGAACGTGAGGATGCCGTCTTCCTGAACCACATGATAAGGCACTTCATATTCGTTGACATCCATCGTCATCTGCATGGTCACCAGATAACGGTAGGCTCTTCCGCTTTCGGAACAGACCTGAAGCGTAACCTCCGGCGCCGCGGCGGATGTGAAGTTCGTGATGATCAGCTTGTCGTTTTCGGTTTTGTAATACCAGCGTACATAATTAAACCCGATCTCAAACATTGACGGCATCGTTAAGAGGCGGTACTGTCCGTCCATCTCGACATAGATCCGCTGCCCGGAAGTCTTGGGCACGTTCAGCGCGTTCCGCGCATGACTCATCATTTTGTTAAAGTTCGTGTTCCCCGTCACCAGCTGGGAATTAAACACGCCATACATGTAGGAGGTGGTCGTGATGACCGGACTGCCCAGCTTGACGTTGTTGCCGCTCATCAAGATATGGCCATGCGGACGCTCAACGCGAAGCTCCTTCTCCTTCAAGACGATATGCTCATAGGTGTCCGTGAAGAAGGAAAGCAGCGTTTCCCCGTCTCGCTCCTCTTGGCGGCGCACAGGATACAGCGCGTTCAGTTCGTCCGCCGTCAGCGGCACGGTCTGCAGAGGTTCGCCGAAGCGGTCGGAACGTTCCAACTGCGGCAGCTTATTGCCCGTATCGGTCAAACGGCGTGCTTCCGCCTGCTGCCAGGCGGCCTGGAGCTCCTCCTGGTATTCGAGCGCAGTGACGGCATCCGGATGATCCTTCTTAAACAAACCGTAGAATACGAACCGGGCCGTCCCGTTCAACGTTACGCGAGGGGACTGCAGAGCCGTATAGGCAAACTCGTATTGATATACCTCATTCGGGAGGTTCTCTTTGAATAAGGCCTCTGCCCGATTCGTCTCTTTATAGGAAAGACCGAAGAACTGAAAGCCGTCCGTGGCATACCCGACCGCCGATGTCAGCGATCCCTGCTGAAGATAAGGGAAGACGCCACCCTGCGGCTGATTTTGGCGGGAGCACACGACATAACCCCGATCTTCCTGCCGGAATACCGCATGGTCGATGTATTGGGACAGGTACGCTTCATTGTTTCGGACGGCGCCCGGATGGGCAATCCCGATATCCTGCCCGTAAACGACGTCGGCTTGTATTCCTCCCCCTTGGAGCTCGATGTCCCAAAACCACGCGCCGGCATCCGTTGGGGTAAACCGTATCGTATAGGCTACTCCCTTGACGCTGCCTTCCCACATCATCCGGTTATCCGCATGAGTGACCACGCTTCGGGAATGCACCCCGAGCATGGGAACGGCCTCGATGCCGTCTTCGGTATGGATTCTCAGAAACAAATTGTTGAGGGCGCCGTCAATCGGATTGGAGAGCAGTTGATTGATCATCGTCGTGCCGTAAGCAGCTTGATAAAGATCCCCGCTTGGCAAAAAGGTAAACGTCAATTCTCCAGCCTGGAGTACAACCTTCGCATCGTTCATTACATGATTGGCTGTCACAAGTTTCACTTCCTATTCTGCATAAATGATGTTGGTCCGCGTTATTTCCGAAGCCGAAATCGTCTGATCTCCGTATCCCGGCTATTCCTTCCGACCATGAGGTCGAACTCGCCGGCATCGCTCGTGAAGGACAGGTCCGAATGGTGATACCGCAGCTGTTCTTCGGTCAGGGAAAAGGCGATTTCCTGCCGTTCTCCCGGCTGCAGCAGCACCTTGCGGAAGGCCTTCAGTTCCCGGACCGGTCTGACGACCTCGCCGGAACAGTCGCGGACGTACAGCTGGACGACTTCTTCCCCGGCCATATCGCCGGCATTCGTGACAGATACTTTGATCTCAAGCGGCTGTTCCGAAGACATCTCTTCCGCTGAAAGCTCCATGTTTCCGTATTCGAATTCGGTATAGCTTAGGCCGAATCCAAAGGGCAGCAGCGGCTCATTCGGAATGTCCAAATACTGCGATACATAGCGCACCTGCGCATCCGGCGCACCCTTCGGCCGCCCGGTATTATAATGGTTGTAATAGACCGGCACCTGTCCGACGGAATAAGGGAACGACATGCTGAGACGGCCGGAAGGATTGATCTCGCCAGTCAGCAGCGAAGCGATGGCCGCCCCGCCTTCGCTTCCCGGGAACCAGGCTTCCAGCACGGCATCGGCCTCATCCAGCACGCCGTGCAAATCCAGCGGGCGGCCGTTGAACAAGACGGCTGCCATCGGCTTCCCCAGCGTTTTCAAATGGCGGATCAATTCGAGCTGCGGCTGCGGCAGCGTGATAAACCCGCGGCTGCCGGCTTCGCCGCTCATCTCGGAATCCTCGCCCAGCGCCAGTACGATCACATCGGCTTCCTTCGCGGTTTTCATCGCCTCTTCCAGCTGCTGACCGGTCATAGCGCTCACGCTGCAGCCCGCGGCCACCGTCAGCGCGCCGGAAGGCAGCTTGGACCGCAGTCCCTCCTCCAGCGTGACGGCATCTTCTTTAGAGCCTGTCCAGGACCAGGGGCCGAGTATGTCGCCGCTGGCAGCGAACGGGCCGATCAAGGCTACGCGCTGCCCGCCTCTGAGCGGCAGCAGGGAGTCGTTCTTCAGGAGCACGCAGGATTTCGCCGCGGCTTCACGGGCCGCCTGACGGTGCTCCTCGCAGAACACGATCTCCCGTTCGGTTTGCGGGTCGGCTCCCCGCACAGGACGCTCGAACAGTCCAAGCCGCTTTTTCAATGACAGAATACGCAGCACCGCTTCATCGATCAGGCTCTCATCCACCCGTCCATCGCGTACCATTTGCGGCAAATGATGCACGTAGCTGGAGGTCATCATCTCGATGTCCACGCCAGCCTCGATGGCTCTTAACGCTGCTTCTGCCTCGTCCTCGGCAACTCCGTGAGGGATCAGCTCTTTGACCGCTCCCCAGTCGGAAATCAACACACCGTCAAATCCCCATTCGCGACGCAGCAAATCGCGCATCAATCGCTTATTGCCTGTAGCCGGTATGCCATCGACGGTATTAAAGGCGGTCATGACCATCAAGGCCCCCTCATCCAGCGCGGCCTTGTACGCAGGCAAGTAATACTCCCGGAGCTGGCGCTCGGACATGTCCACCGTGTTGTAATCACGGCCGCCTTCACCGGCTCCATAGGCGGCAAAGTGCTTCACGCACGCGGCCAGCCGATTTACGTCGCCGCTCAAGTCGTCGCCTTGAAAACCTCTGACAAACGCTCTTGCAAATTCACTGTTCAGATAGGGATCTTCCCCGGTCGACTCCATCACGCGTCCCCAGCGCGGATCGCGCACCAGGTCCACCATCGGCGCAAATGTCACGTGGAGGCCGGATACCGCGGCTTCGCGCGCGGCGATTTCTGCGCTCCGCTCCGCAAGGACAGGGTCCCACGAGCTTCCCATGGCCAGCGGCACCGGGAAGATCGTTTTGAAGCCGTGTACGATATCGGCCATCATGAGCAGCGGAATTTTTAATCGATTTTTGCGCATATGCGCTTCTTGGACGGCTATCACTTCCTCCGCCCCCGCCAAGCCCAGTACCGAGCCTGCATTGCTTACGATCTCATCGGTGATGCCCAGCGACTCCATCGGACCCGTAATTTGCCCTGATTCTTGAGCTCCTTCGAAAAAAGGGACGGCCAGTTGTATAAGCTGCGCAATTTTTTCCTCCAGCGTCATCTGCTCGACCAGAGAAGTCAGTTGTTGATCTGCCATTTCCCATCCTCCTATGTCTTAACCTTTACGATCCAGTCAATTCGAAACGTTTTGATTTTTGTCCAAACCATGAAATATATTCATAAACCCTTATATTTAATAGGATTTTTTACCTGTACATCCATTGTTTAAGAAGTGAGAAAATCAGCCCGTGTCTGCGCCATAATCGAAACGTTTCAATAAAAACGGACGAAAAAATCAGGGCAGTGGCAGCCAATCCAGCACACGCTGAATTTTACGGTCCCAATATCCCCATTCATGTCCGCCCGGCTCTTCCTCGTATGTCATCGGAATCCCCAGACTGTCCGCATATCGTCTAAACGTTTGGTTATCATGATATAAAAAGTCTTCCGTTCCGCAGCACTGATACAGCATCGGTTTGTTACCCCCATATGCCGCGAATTCCGAGGCTAAATACAGCAAGTCGTCCCGGCTTCCCCGCAATCGGTCGACGCTTCCGAACAAGGTACGGATTTCGTGCTCCTGGAAGCCCGGTCCCGCAGCCCGGCTGGCGAGATCCAGCCCTCCCGACAGGCTTGCGCCGGCCGCATAACGCTCCGGATAACTCATGGCCAGCTTAAATGCGCCATACCCGCCCATGGAAATTCCGGCGACAAAGGTATCTTCCCTGCGTCCGGACACCGGAAAGAACGACTGAACCAGCCGCGGAAGCTCCTCGCTCAGGAAGGTAAAGTAAGACGGGCCGTTGGCCATGTCCATATAATAGCTTCGTCCGACTCCCGGCATCACGAGTGCGATGCCTTTATCCTCGGCGTACCGCTCGATGGACGATCTGCGCATCCATTCGGTCTGGTCCGCGCCTCGGCCGTGAAGCAAATAAAGCACCGGCAGCTTCGAAGAAGAACCGTATGGCATCAGCGCGGCTTGCGGTATAAAAACCTCGATGCCGGTAGACAGCTGCAGTGTTTCGGAATAAAAATCACACGTGATCCATGCCAAGTTCCTCATCTCCGATCCGGTACATTAACTTTCTACTTTGCTCTTCCCTGCAGATGCACGCTCCATCATTTCCGTTGTCAGCATGTACGACTGCTTTACGGATTCGCCGCCCAATATCTGAAACAGCAGATGGGCTGCAAGCGATCCCGCTTCGCTCTTGGGCTGTCTGATGGTCGTCAGCGGCGGATTCACGTATTCGGCTAATTGGATATCGTCGAATCCGATGACGGACACATCATCCGGCACCGAAATTCCGCTTTCCTCGAATGCCTTCAGCCCTCCGATGGCCATCTCGTCGTTGCCGTAAAATACGGCCGTAGGGAGCGACCCCTGCATAATCATCATCTTGGTGGCGTTGTAACCGCCCTCGCGTACGAAGTTGCCGCTGAGGCGCCACTTCGACTGTTCTTCCAGCCCCGCCTCCGCTAGTGCCCTTAAATACCCTTGATAACGCAAATGATTATCGTACGAGTCCGACGACCCGCTAATATAGGCTACGTGCCGATGTCCGTTCTCCAGCAGGTAACGAGTAGCCGTGTATCCTCCCTGCTCCCCGTCGACCAGCACATTGACCAGGAATTCGCTGCATAACGGCCGATCCATCACGACGATCGGAAATTGAGGCCCGGAGGTCTCGATCAGAACTTCATCGCGAATATTGGGCGCGAGAATGATGGCGCCGTCAGCCCTCTTCTCCCGCAAAAATTTAACCGCCGTCGAATCCCTGCCGCCCATCGAGCTGCAGGCTATCAGATCATACCCGTTGGTCAAAGCAACTTCCTGTACGCTTCGGATCAACTCGGAATAATAGGGCCCGGATAAATCCGTCAGAATTAGAGCGATTGTCTTGGTGCGGCTCCGCTTCAAATCCATGGCAAATCCGTTCTTCCGATAATTCAGCTGTCTTGCTGCCTCGAGCACCTTTGATCTTGTCTTGGAACTCACTCTGCTGTCGCCGCTTAACGCGTATGAAGCCGTCGACAAGGCGACTCCAGCGAGCTTTGCCACATCTTTTATCGTTGCCATTTCCTTTCGCCCCTTCTAATACTTAAAAACTCTATCTATCTTATTTCATGCCAGAGATCGTATATCCTTCAATAATATGTTTTTGGAAGAAAGAAAATACGATGATGATCGGAACAACCATAAATGCAGCGCCTGCCATTTGCAGACCGAAATCGGATCCGTGCTGCCCTTTGAGAAGCTGCAAACCTACCGAAAGCGTGTAAAGCTTCTGGTCGTTAGCCATGATGAGAGGCCACAGGAAGCTGTTCCAAGCGCCGATGAAGGCCAAAATTCCCTGCACCGCAAATACCGGCTTCGTGATCGGAACGATCAAACGGAAGAAAATCCGCAGCTCTCCCGCGCCATCCAGCCTTGATGCCTCGATCAGATCCGTCGGGATCGTCGACATGAACTGACGGAACAGGAAAATACCGAAAGCGCCGACCAAGCCGGGGAGCACGATGCCCGCCATCGTATTGGTCAAGCCCATGGCGTTAATCAGCAGATACACCGGAATCATGGTCACCTGTCCCGGAATCATCATCGTGGCGAGCACGAGATAGAACAATTTTTTGTTGCCCGGAAACTCAAACTTGGCGAATGCATATCCTGCAAGCGCGTTGAGGAACAGACCCACAAATGACCAGAACACAATAATAAGCGTATTTTTAAGGTAGACCATAAAGTCCAGCTTCGTAAATAAGTCCACATAATTTTTCATGGTAAATTCTTTGGGCAATAACGTCGGCGGAACCGCCGTAAATTCATTCTCCGGCTTGAACGAGGACGTGATCATCCAGATAAACGGAATCATCATCAGCAGTCCCCCTGCAATGAGCAGCACCGTCATGACCGTCTTTTCTATTCTTTTCGCTGCCATACCCTAAAGCCTCCTTCAGTTACGATACGGAACATCGCTTGCATCTTAATACTCGACATCTTTTTTCTTGACTGCGAATTGCGCGATCGTCACAACAATGATAATGAAGAAGAGCACAAACGATCCTGCGGCCGCATAACCGAAATTACTGAGCTGGAAGCCATTGTTGTATATGAAGAGGGCCATCGACATCGTGGAATTCAGCGGTCCGCCCTTGGTCATCACCAGCGGCTCTTCGAAGAACTGAATCCAGCCGATCAGCGTCGTAATGGTGACAAAGAAGGTCGCAAAGCTGAGCAGCGGAACGGTGATGTACAAAAGCTTCTTCCACTTGCTCGCGCCATCGATCTCCGCCGCTTCATAATAGGAACGCGGAATGCCCTGGAGGGCGGCAAGGAATATAATCATGTTAAGACCGATCGATTTCCATACAGCCAGAAGGATCAGCGATAACTTGGCAAGCGTGGGATCATTCAGCCACTGCTGCGCGGGAATACCAAACCAGGATAACATATGGTTAAAGAGGCCATAATGGCTGTTATAGAGGTAACCCCATACAACCGCGACCGCCACAATATTCGTAATCGAAGGCATGTAATAAACAACGCGGAATGTCTTGAACAGCCATCCCGTGCCATAGTTAAGCAGCAATGCAGCGCCCATGGCCAGCATAACGACAAGCGGAACTCCGATAATAACATAGAACATGGTGTTAAACATGGATTTCAGGAAAACCGGATCTTTAAATACATTCATGAAGTTATCGAAGCCGACGGCTTCAATATTGGAGTAATTGGCGAGACCCGCCAGGTCGATGTTCGTGAAGCTGATGACAAGCGCAATGATGATCGGAATGATTGAGAACGTCAGAAGCAGCACCAGCGCTGGCGCAATAAACATATAAGGGTACTTATAGCGGTTAAAGCGCTTGATAAAGTTCTGCAATGTCATTCACCTCCTGCAAAAATGGGTTTCGATGATACGCTATGGAAGCAGTCAGGCTTGTTTCATCATCGTCTGAAGAAACAAGCCGGGCTGCGTTACACGCTTTTGTTATTTGGATAGAATTTCGGTAGCCTTCGCGTTCAACTGATCCATTTCGGTCTTGATGTCCGCACCGCCCACCGTGATTCTTTCAAAGGCACCGATGGCTTCTTGGGAAACCGCATCCCACTCTTTGATGAACGGAACAGGTCTGGCGTTCTCAAGCTGTTTTCCGAATGTAGCGAAGATCGGATCTTCAAAGCGTTTGTCTTCCCATGCGCTCTTAATGGCAGGCAAGTTTTTGGATACATCGTAGTTGGTCAGCTGCGATTCTTGTTCACTCATGAAGGAGATGAATTTAACGGCTTCATCTGCATTTTTGGTGCTGCTGAATACGGACATGTTAGCTCCGCCAAGGAACGATGCGTTGTTTTCTTTTGCAGGAAGGGTTGTGGTTGCCCATTTACCCTCAATCTCAGGCGCTTTATCCTTCACGCCTTGAATCATCCAAGGACCGCTGATGAACATCGGGAACTGTCCGTCCTTAAATGCGGCAAACAGATCCAAATCGCTCGCAAGCGGCGTCATGCCTGTGTCGTAGAAGCTCTTCAGGTATTCCATGGCTCCCATGAATTCCGGCTCGTTGAAATGAGGCTTGCGGTTCTCGTCGATCATAGCGCTTCCATTCTGCCAAGCAAACATGGACAGGTAGTTCATGTCTTTGGCATCGATGGTGATTGCGTAATTGCCATTACCTCTGGCTGCCAGTTTCTGGCCGGCATCCTTCATCTCATCCCAAGTCTTAGGACCTTCAGGATAGCCTACTTCAGCAAGAATATCGGTGCGGTAGAACAATACGCGTGTTTCCACGTACCACGGAATGCCGACAACCTTGTCGTCGTAACTCATCGTTTGAACGGCACCGTCGAAATAATTTTCCGGCTTCAAATTCGGATATTGCTCAAGGTACGGCGTCAGGTCAAGCAAAGCGCCGGCTTGCGCGAATTCAGGAATCCAGGTTGTACCCATCTGCACGACGTCCGGGCCGCTCTTCGAAGCAACCGCCGTCAACAGCTTGTCATGCGCGCTTCCCCAAGGAATGGATTGAACGCTTACCTTCACGCCGGGATTCTTCTCTTCGTATTGCTTAATCAAAGTTTCGTCCGTTTCGTCACCCATCAACCAGACTTTCAGTTCCTTCTTGCCGCCGCCTTCGCTGCCTCCGTCTGCTTTCTCAGACCCGCCCGAGCATCCGGCTAATACGACCGAGAACACCAGCAATGCTGCCAACGTCCACAATATTGATTTTTTTCTCATTCTACATTCACCCCGTTTTTAATGTTTACCAGCATGCAAAACGTAATGCAAAACTTAAATTGAAAGCACTTACTTCGAAACGTTTCGATTTTATTCGAAAAAATAAAGACGCCGGATAAAGGTTATTTCTATAATCCTAATGTCTCTTCATTCCCCATATGGAGCACATTTCCATGGTTATCCTTAGGATATTCATGCTCTTGTGTAAACAAAATAAGAAGATCGCTTGCCTGATAACTTCAAAAAACGCATTTTGTTTTGAAACGTTTCGACACGTTCATTATAGCTCCCCCTGAGAGCGATTTCAATATCCTTTTTATTTTTTTTGCAAGGCGTTTCTTTGACAAGGGCTGTAAGCTATGAACCGCACGCAAAAAAGCAGCAGGCTCCGAAGCATGCCTGCTGCTTAAATATGGTTCTGCCGTGATCCGTCACTTTATTAGTGCGCTAAGCGTTAAGATGTCGTTCCTTCTTGTCATGACTGTCATGGCCCAGCCCCCTGTCCCTGCTAAGCCGGGCATGCATCGCAAACGACAGGAATGACAATACGGCAACTCCTGCGGCCAACCACGCCACCGGGGTCAGTCCGCCGCCGTCATACATCGTTCCCATGGCATAAGGCCCGATCACCCGGCCAGCGGCTCCCATGCCGCCGGTCACGCCGATATAGAACGGAGCGGCTTGTCCCGCACGTTCCGAAATAAAAGCCGGGATCGCTGGCGAAATCAGCATTTCGCCCAATGTCGCCAGCACCATCGCAAGGATCATGCCCGGATAGCTGTGCATCGCCACGATCACGACATAAGCCGCCAGATAGAACAAAGCGCTCGCGGTCATCTGACTGCTCTCCGTGCGGGCCGCCCATCGCTTGATGGCATTGGTCAGCGGCTGAGCGGCGAAGATCAGGATCCCGTTCAGCGTCCACAAATAACCGTAAGCCGTCTTGGACATCCCCTCCGAGATGATAAACGGAGACACGCCCGTGTTCCAGATGGAATTGCCGAACCATAGGAACAGCGAGCCCAGTCCCATAAAGAGATAGATGCGGGTGTTCCCAAGCAGTGCCCATGCGCCGGGCCCCGCCGGAAGCGGACTCTTGGGCTTCGGATGATGCGACCCGGGGGACGCGTCCGTTCCGCCCAGCTTCGTCAGGTAAGACAGGAAGAAAATCGCAAAGCCGAAGGACGTGACGCCGTTTAAGACAAAGCTTAAATGATACGATATCTCCGCCAGGAACCCGCTCATGGCCGTTCCAAAGGCTACGCCGATATTATTGGCAACATAGATGACGTTAAACAATTCGCCCCGCCGATCGGCAAACCGGAAGCCGATAAAGGCCTGGATGGCCGGCATCGATACGGCGTTGCAGAATCCGATGAAGCCCATCATCGCGATGAACAAGCCCCATAATCCGTTAATGAACGGAAGGGTGAACAATCCGAGGGCATTCAGCAGGAGCGAGCCCACGATCAGCCTCTTCACCCCGACTCGGTGATATAACGCGCCGCCAAGGAGCTGACCCGCGATGCCCCCCATGGACTGAATCAAGATGACAAAGCCCGCATCCTGCATGCTGCGTCCCAGCTCGTCGAATACGTACATCGTTGTCAGCGGCCACATCAAGGAGCCGCCCGCGGAGGCAACGAGACTTGCAACAAGAAAACCTTTTACTTCCTTAGGGTACTGCTCCAACCATTTCATGTTTATTATCTCCCAGCAGCCTCGCAGCAGTATATTTACGTTTATAACCTAAAATAGCCCCACAAAGTGGAGCCTATGCTCCGATGCTTATTCCAAATACTTTGCGGGGCCCCCAAAAAACTTTATAAATTCTAATATGTTAAAAAAAAGCCCACATGGGCTTTTATAAAATTCTTCTTAAAGGAAAGAGGCAAGGGCCTCCTATTTTGATACTCCATAAGCCTGTATGAATGCACAATGCTTGTCATGTCTTATCGCCCAAATCCTAGTATCGCTTGAGAGATCCATTTTTAGCAAGCACACTCATTGACGCTTTACCTTAACAGCGAACAGGACGCGAACACGCGAACAACGGATCTTTTTGGGTCTGAGTAACGCCTTGGTCCTGATCCACTCTCTATCCTGATACTCTCCTATCGGAGTTTGAATTTCTCGCTCTTGCAGGTATGCGTATTTGAACCGAGGTCCCGACTCCGACTTTGCTGAAGATGGACACGCCGTACTCGCTCCCGTAATGCAGCTTCACCCGCTGGTCAATGCTTAAAAGAAGCCCCGTGAAGGGGCTTCTTCTGCGTTAACTGTCCTTGGGCCATCCGTCTGCCAAGGATGGGTCTATCGCTTTACTGCTTCCGCTTCACCTCGACTACCGTCGAGAAGAAGGTAGCCCCTCCGCCCATGTCGGACAGCCTGTCCGGCGTAAGGGCGTTGGCGCGCTGCTTGCGGCCCTCGCCTTCCCACCACAGGCCTTGGCTGACTACGGTGCCCGGCAGCATTTTATCCGTCACCTTCGCCCGGACTTCATAGGTTCCGCGGTCATTATATACGATGACCATCTCGCCGTCCTGGAGCCCGCGTTCCTCCGCATCCGCCGGGTGAATCTGAAGGGCCGGTTCCTTCTCCAGCTTCTGATGCTTCTCCACGTTCGCAAAGGTCGAGTTCAGGAAGTTATGGTTCGGCGGCGAAATGAACATGAGCGGGTATTGATGCCCGCGGCCGCGCCTTACCCCGTCGTATCCTTCCTTCAGCGGCACGTAGGTCGGAAGGGGCGGTAGACCTGCTTCCTCCAACTTCGCAGAGTATAACTCGATGCGTCCCGAAGGCGTCGGCAAACGGTCCAGATACGTTTCAAGCGGCGTCATGTCCAGCTTCACGTGGCGGTGTTCCCTCAGCTTGTCCAGCGTGACGCCGTTTAGATAAGGGTTATCCGGGAAGTCGAGCGCTCTTGCCATCATCTCTTCCTCGGTCTCATGAAAAGCCGGTTCCTGGAATCCCATAGCCCGTCCCAGCATGGAGAACAGCTCTACGTTGCCCTTGCTCTCCCCAAGTGCCGGAATGACCGGCTCCTGCAGCTGAACGTACTGATGCCAGTAGGAAGCGTACAGGTCCGTATTCTCGAACGAAGAGGTTGCCGGGAGCACGATATCGGCATACTTGGCCGTATCCGTCATAAACAGGTCATGCACAACCGTAAACAGATCTTCCCGTGCAAACCCTTCCCTGACCCGCTCGGTATCGGGAGCCACAACCAGCGGATTGCTGCAATAAACGAAGAGCGACTTAATCGGCTGTTCGGTCATGGCAAGCGCTTCGCCGATCCGGTTCATGTTAATCGTGCGCGCTTCGGGATTCGGCCGGAGATCGGGACGCTCAAGCGCGTCGCTATCCATGCTGTTGTAACCGCCGTTCGACTTGGCAGCCCCTCCGCCCCGCTTCAGCCATTGTCCGGTCAAAGCGGGAAGCGCGGCGATGCTGCGCACCGTCAAGCCGCCGTTGTCGTGATGCTGAAGACCGTTGCCGATATGGATGTAGGAAGTATCGGCCCGGCCGTAGAGCTCGGTCAATTTCTCGATATCCTCGATCGAGATGCCGGTAATGGAAGAAACGTGCTCCGGCGTGTATTCTTTGACGTGCTCGCGCAAGGCTTCATGACCAATCGTATACTTCCGGAGGAATTCCTCATTCACCATGCCGTCGCGGAACATGATGTGCATGAGCCCGACGGCCAGCGCAGCATCCGTGCCTGGATACAGCGGAATGAACCAGTCGGCCCATTGCCCCGTCTGGTTCTTGTGGACATCGATCACAACGACCTTGGCACCGGCTTTGCGCGCTTTCTCTGCAATCACCATCTGGTGCATATTGGTGCTGACGATGTTGCCGCCCCAGACGAGGATGACGTCGGCTCGTACGGTGTCCTCCGGAACGGTTCCCCCATTAAACCCCATCACGGATTTCCAGCCCTCATTGCCCGCGGAATTGCAAATCGACTGCTTCAGGCGGCTGGCACCCAGCCTGTTGAAGAATCTGCGGTCCATGCCGTCGACGCTCAATATCCCCATATTGCCGTAGAAGCTGTAAGGCAGGATGCTCTCGGAGCCGTATTCCTCAATCAAGTCCTTATAGCGTCCCGCAATCTCCTGAATGGCTTCGTCCCAGCTGATCCGCTCGAAGGCGCCCTCTCCCTTGGGACCTACCCTTCGCAGCGGATAGAGCACGCGTTCCGGATGGTACACCCGGTGTGCCATATTACGGACTTTATTGCAGATGGCTCCCTGCGTAATCGGATGCTCCGGATTACCGGTCACCTTGACGATTTTTCCGTTCTCTTTATGCAGCAGCAGGCCGCATGTATCGGGACAATCCAACGGACATACCGCCGGAAATACGCCGTTTTCCTGATGAATCATCGCTTGAGTCATTTCGTACTTCCCCCTTTTGCTCGGCTGCATCATATCCCTTTATCTTAAAAGAAAATCGGGGTTTCAGTAAAGTCATACATTTATTTCTAATCAGGTGATTCACTTTACTTTCCCCCGGGTATATTCCTATCAAGAGCAAAGAAGAGGAACCCAGACCCTTTCTCTTCCTTGCCGAATCATGGACCACTCCCAAAAAAATTCGCCATGCCAGTGTCTCCTCCCCCGAGACCGGCATGGCGAATTTGTTTATATGGCATCCTCCCAGTGACCGATGTTCCCCACACCTAATCCTCCATATTATAGAAACTCGTGATTTTCGCAGTAAACATGCAAAATAAAAAGCCTGTCAAAGCCAGGTCATTATGTAAGCGCTTATCTGTTATTTTTTATAAATAATTCTGTTCGAATGATCGTTGGAGGATGTTTTACAAACGATTGGAGCAGGCGTAATATACTATTCAGCTTCGAAAACATTCTTCATATTCACATGGCATTCGCTTAATTTCCATGATGGAAAGCGGGGGAACCAACCGTATGGAGGGATACCTATAGGATCCTTCAACCATACTATGGGGTGAATCCTGATGCGTCGCGTACGTACGCCGCGATGGAATCAGGTAGGGCGACTCTCACCGCCCGAATCCGACAGCTAACCTCGTCAGCGTTGATCGGGAGGGTTGTGAACTTGTGATGAAACACAGGGTTCTAACCTGTGTTTTTTGTTTGCCAAAAATCAGCATAGGAATGGTGACCATTCCTATGTCCAGCACATAAAAAACACCGATAGAAGTCCGTTCAGCGAGCTTCTACCATGAACTTAATCTTAAGCGGCGGTGAAAAACAACCATGTTATCCTCAATCAAGCGCTTCCTCATCGGAAGACCGCTTAAATCAACGGAATTAGGCGAACAAAAGCTGAATAAAACCAAGGCGCTGGCCATCCTGTCATCCGATGCGTTATCGTCCGTGGCCTATGGTCCGGAACAAATCCTCATTGTGTTGATGACCGTCGGGGCGGCTGCCTATTGGTATTCCATACCGATTGCCGTCGGCGTCCTGGTCTTATTGCTGGCACTTATCCTGTCGTACAGACAAATTATTTTCTCCTATCCGCACGGCGGCGGCGCATATGTCGTGTCCAAACGGAATTTGGGCATGTATCCGGGGCTGGTGGCCGGCGGTTCCTTGCTCGTGGACTATATCCTGACGGTTGCGGTCAGCGTGTCGGCCGGGACGGATGCGATCACGTCGGCTTTTCCGGAATTGCACGCCTATAATCTGCCGATCTCCATCGTGTTCGTTCTATGCTTGACCGTATTGAATTTAAGAGGGGTCACGGAGTCGGCCTCCATATTGGCTTATCCGGTTTACCTGTTCGTGCTTGCGTTATTCATCCTGATCGGGGTAGGGATATTCAACATTGCCACAGGCCATGCGTCTCCGGAGCTTCACACGCCGATCGGCACGCCCGTAGCCGGGCTGAGCTTGTTTCTGCTTCTACGCGCATTTGCCTCGGGCAGCTCCGCCCTGACCGGCGTGGAGGCGATTTCCAACGCCATTCCGAATTTCAAAGACCCGGCCCCGAATAACGCGGCCAAAACCTTGGTGGCGATGGGATCGCTGCTGGCCCTGTTATTTTCGGGCATCGTCTTCCTGGCTTATTACTATGGGGTCAGTCCCAGCGAACAAGTCACGGTCGTTTCCCAAATTGCCGAGCATACCTTCGGGCGAAATGCGCTTTATTACTTCATACAAGGAACAACGGCCTTAATTCTGATCCTCGCCGCCAACACCGGGTATTCCGCTTTTCCCCTGCTGGCCGTCAATCTGGCGAAGGATAAGTTCATTCCTAGAATGTTCACCGTCCGCGGCGACCGTCTGGGATATTCAAACGGAATCATTATTCTTGGATTTTTCTCCATTCTGCTGCTGCTGGCTTTTGAAGGCAAAACCGAGCATCTGATTCCGCTGTATGCCGTCGGCGTGTTTATCCCGTTTACCCTCTCCCAGACGGGGATGATGGTGAAATGGATCCGCGAAAAGCCCGAAGGCTGGATCGTCAAGCTGATCATTAACACCACCGGCGCATGCATCAGCTTTATCGTGACCATGATCTTTTTCTTTACGAAATTCGCCCAGGTGTGGACCGTCCTGATATTCCTGCCGCTGATCATCTGGATTTTCACCCGGATCCGCAAGCATTACGAGGCGGTAGCGGACCAGCTCCGGATTACGACCTGCGATCCGGTTAAGCCGATTGAGGGGAATGTCATCATCCTGCCTGTGGCAGGAATCACGCATGTGGTGGAGAACTCGCTGAATTACGCCAAATCGCTGGGAGCGGGCCAAATCATCGCGGTGTACGTGCCGTTCGAGCGGGAGGAGGAGGTCGCCTTCCAGGAAAAATGGAAAAAGTGGCAGCCGGACATCCGGCTGGTGACGCTGCACTCGCCTTATCGGAGCATCATTCAGCCGCTGACGAAATTCATCGATACCGTGCAGCGCAAGGCAAGCGAATCCGACTATCAGGTTACCGTCGTCATTCCGCAGTTCATCCCCAAGAAGGGCTGGCATAATTTCCTGCACAATCAATCCAGCCTGCTCATCCGGGCACATCTCCTGTATCGGAGAGACGTGATCATCACGACGGTTCCCTACCATTTAAAAAAATAGCGGGCTTGTTCCCTGCTTGATTCATTACTGGGAACAGCCTCGCCCATCACGACAAAAAGCTGCGTTCATCCTCTACCTTCTACATACAGGACGGTTGAACGCAGCTTTTTCTTTAAACCAGACGCTCGCCAGGCTTTCGGCATTATGAAGCGTTCTGCGCGGAATGAACCTGTTGAGGGGAGCTAGCCGATGGCGCAGGCCCCTGCTCGCCGAGCGGAGCGGCTGCGGCATGGTTCTCCTTCTTTAAATACACGGTTCCGTATGTCGCTCCCACAAATAACGCGCCGCCAACGAAATTGCCCAGCCATACCGGAATGAAGTTCATCAGATACTCGCCCCAGCTGTAATAGCCTTCAAAAATCGCTGCCGGAATGAGAAACATGTTGGCCACCACGTGCTGAAACCCGATGGCGACAAACGCCATGGTCGGAAACCAGATCCCGAGAATTTTGCCGCTCATCTGATCCGATCCGTAGGACAGCCATACGGCGAGGGCTACGAGCCAGTTGCACCCAATGCCCGACAAGAAGGCTTGCAGGAAGCTGTCGTCCAGCTTATGCCCTGCCATGTCCACCAGCTTCTCCAGGTAAACGCCGCTGCCTGTCAGACCGGTCACATGGCCGAAGAAGTAAGCGACGAATAACGCTCCCAACATATTGCTGACCGTGACAAGCGCTAAATTCCGCATCATCTCCTTCGTGGAAATTCGTCTCTTGAATCTGGCCAAGGACACGGCCATCATGTTGCCCGTCAGCAGCTCCCCGCCTGCAAGCAGGACAAGAATCAATCCGACGGGGAATACCGCCGCGCCTACAAAACCGGCAATCCCTCCCCATTCCGGAGACGCTCCGGCAATCACGCGTATGTCAAGCAAAAAGCCGAGCGCAATAAATGCCCCAGCAAGGAATCCTAATATCATCACGTTTATGGCGGAGTTATGCGCTTTTTTCACCCCGTTCTCCACGGTAATCTCCGCAATGCGCTCAGGTTTATGGTAAGCCATGGTCACTCCCTCATTTCTTCCGCATCCGCCTTGTCTATCTATCCGAATGCAGCTCATGATATTCGTGTTATCGTTACCAACATTGTAACGCAGCTTCTTTGGCAAGAACGTGAATTATATCACGATCATGTCCGTCAGGGACGGACAGGTGCAGATGTGATGTTCAGTATGCCTTTATCTGCTGACCACGCTGCAGCGAGTAACATAGATCGGATTCGGTGTGCCCATTTACGCGAGATATGGATATAGGCATAGCACCTTGTCCACGGGTGGAGCTTTGGATTAACTTTAGCGGGGTGACTGCCTTTCGCTTCCTTCAAGAAATCGCATATGCCGAAAAAGCGGTGCCCGGGACTCGCCCCGGCACCGCTCTTTTGGATTGCTTTTACCAGGTACGAAATTCGTTCGTGTTTGATACCACTCTGCCAGACTCGGCATTACTTGCCCGTTAAGCCTTGGCCGCCGTCTCCATCCTAACAGTGGCTTCCGTTTCCTGCACCGGCACCTTGGCGATCGGCAGCTTCATGCTGATGAACGACGACAGCAGGAAAAGCGCGCCTGCCGTAAAATACACCACGACAATGGAGGTGACCGACATATACCATCCCGTAAGCCCGGAGCCGATGAGCAGCATGCCGGTAAATATCGGCGTCATCACGCCGTTCAGCCGGCCGATGAATTTCTCTTCCACCTGCTGCATCATCACCGCCATCAGGACCGTCTGCGCCATGGCCATCAGCACCCCGGTGACGAAGCGCATCGAGCCGGTCAGGATCGGCCACTGGGACAGCACCTCGACAAAGGTCGAGAGTCCAAGGAAGGCCAGCCCCGCAAACAGCAAGTAGGAACCTTTCACTTTGCCCGCAATCACCGCTGCGATCACACCGCCGATCAACATGCCCAAGCCCTCAAGCGCAGTGAACCACTGGACGCTGGACATCTCCAGTTGGAGACGCTCGGTGATGACGAAGATGTCAAGCGGCTGTACGAGCCCGCTGCCCAGCGCCAACAAAACGTAGACCACCAGCAGCACCTTCAACAGCCGGCTGGAACCGATGTAGGTGAAGCCTGCCTTCATGTCCTTTGCAAACGAACCGGCTGATTCCGAGTCCTTGGAAGGTTCGTCCACGGTGGAAGGCAGAAAGGCCAACACGATCGCCGAAGCGCCGAACAGAATCAGCAAGCTGATTAAAGAGGCCTGCAATCCAAATGCTTGATAAATCGTCGTGCCTACCATAGGCCCCAAAATGATAAACAGCGACATCGAGGTCTGGGATAACGCCGTGGCCGCGGGCACATGCTCATCCGGCAAACACCGCTTGATGATCTTCATGGACGATGGCTGCGAGAATTGCGAGACGACGGCCGAAACCAGCGTCACCGCAAACACGGCCTGCCAATATCCCGCATACACAACAAACAAAATAAGCAGAATGGATAAGAAGCTTAAAATGTCCCCCCAAATCATGGTTCGCTTAGGACGCCAACGGTCAGCCAGTACGCCGCCAATCATGGAAATCACGAAGATCGGCGCGTATTCAATCACGGTCAGCAGCGATACGGCGACCGGGTCATGGTTGCTCTGCTCCATAATGAAGAACAACAGCGCCATATTGCGGATCCAGATCCCGATATTTTGCATAAAATCAGACACCATCAACAGCACGAACGCGCGGTTGCCAAACAAATGCTTCATACTCCATCCCCCTGTTTAAAACCGACTATTCGGTTTATTTATTTTTGCGAAAACGCCCTTGCCTGTTAGCTAAGAAAAGCGTTTTCGATAAATCCTCCTACCGAACAGTACGCTATGAGCCTTGACCCGATAACACACCGTTCAAAAAGTACGTTACGCTCTTGCGGAACAGCTGTCTTGATTCCTCCTGGGACCGTTCGTAGTACGAAACCGACAACCCGTCCAGAAGCGATCCGAAAATAACGGCTATTTCGTCGATATCCTCTGCCGCTATTCGTCCCTCGTCCGCTCCCTCTGCCAGAATTTCGCGGTAGAGCGTACGCGGACCTTGGAGGATGGCCAGCATTTCGCCCACAATCGTCTTATTTTCCGGCTGATTGATATAGAATTCCTCCGCGATTTTGGTAAGCGGATTCTGAAAGTCGTCGACCATGTGATCCGCGATCCCGTAAAGCTTCTCCTCAAAGCTGACGTAATCGGCTTTTTTGTCGTCCCAGGCTTCCATCCATTCCCGATTCTGCTTCGCCAGCAGCTTGACAAACAAATCTTCCTTGCTCTCAAAGTGATAATAGATGCTTCCCTTGCTGGCCCCCGTATACTTGACCAGTTCATCCATCGACGTTGCCGCATAACCGCGCTGAATGAACAGCTCCTTGGCTTTATCCAGAATCAAATCCCGCTTTCGCTGCGCTTTTTCTGATGACATCGGTGTAAGCACTCCTTGCCTTGGATTCAACAGTCCGCATCAACCAGCGGAAAACCCGTGATCCTTAATAAAAAATGTATTCTTTCATGAAAGAACTCCATCCCTCGTTAAAAAACCGACTGTACGGTTTAATCATACTGAAAACCTCCTCCCATGTAAAGGACGCTCTTCCGAATGCAACGAAAAAAGGACTTTGCCGAAGCAAAATCCTTGCCCATCCTGCACATTCCAAAATAACAACATGCTATATTGTTGCATTATTCCACTGCCCAAATAGCTCTTCCTTCTTTCATCGGATCGCCGTAACTCAGCTGCAGCCCCTGAACGTCCTGCTTCACCTCGTAAGGAATCTCGCCCGTCAGCTCGCCGCCCGGAGGAATGGTGCCGTCCAGCATCTTCACGTCATCCGTAATAGGAACCGTATAGTTAAGATCGCTTGAATCCGTCATGGAAAAAGACAGTGCCGAAGAGATGACCAACGGCTCCTGACCGTTGTTCTTCACGGTAATGTCGACCACCTTAAACGTATGGCCGGGCTGGGGCTTCAGGTACTCGTCGCCTTCGGAGTCGCGTACGCCGTTCAGCGTGATGACCGCGCCGTGGTAATCGACCGTATCGCCTACAGCGGCAGGCTCGTCGATCGGTTTCGTCTCTCCATCGGCAGGCTGAACCTCCCCTTGGGATGGTTCTGCCGGCGGTTCCTCTTCCGACGCCTCCGTCTGATCCGTTCCCCCGCTATCCACGACAGCCGGCGGAGTCTCTGCCGGCGGGTCCGCCTGATCGTTGGAACAAGCAGCCGTCAGCAGCATGGAGAACAACACAGCCGAGGCCAGCATTATTTTTTTATTCATACATTATCCTACCTCCTGAAAGTCACATATCGATATGTCCGGATATTTTCCAATTCGCTGTCAAAATCCATATTCCTTCTAAAGCAAGAAAAAGACCCCCGAATCAGGGGGTCTTTTTCTTGCTTTGAATGAATTAAGCGTGCACCGGCGCTTTGGTCTCCACCGCCGGCAGAGCCTCCAGGCCGGCCGTGTTAAGGAAATTCCACGGCTTGTTGTAATGCGGCTGGAAGAAGAAATCGATGAAGGCCAGCTGGTCGATCGTCATGCGGTTCTGGATGCACACCGACAAGGTGTTGATGGACTGCGTCATATCCGCTTTCGAGATCACCTGTGCACCGAGCATCCGGCGGCTTTCCTGTTCATACACCACCTTAAGCGTAACCTCCTCGAAGGTAGGCATGAACTCCGGACGGTAATGGTCCGTAATGGTGACCGTCTCCACCTTCAAACCTTCATCCTTGGCCGCTCCCTCGGTTAATCCCGTCGAGGCAATGTTGTGTTCGTATATTTTCAATCCGGACGTACCCTGGGTTCCCATATAAGGCGTTGTGGGCTGCACCAAATTCCGTGCAACGAGCGTACCCATCCGGACAGCGTTAGTTGCCAGCGGAATGTACATCATTTTACCCGTCGGGTTATAGAGCACCGAGCAGCAATCGCCCGCTGCATAGACGTCCTGCTTGCTGCTTTGCATATATTGGTCCACAACGATGGCGCCGTTCTTCAGCATATCGACTTGTCCCTTCAGCAGCTCCGTATTCGGTCGGAAGCCGATGCAGAGAATGACCAGATCCGTGTCGATCTCCCCTTTGTCGGTGATGACCTTATTCACCTTGCCATCCTGGCCTTGGAAGGATGTCACGGTCTGCCCCATGGCCATCTCGATCCCTTTTTCACGGAACGATTCCTCGATCTTGCCGCTGAACTCGGGATCCAGGTATTTGTTCAGAATCCGATCGGCACTGTCGATCAAAGTGACCTGCTTGCCGTTCTGTTGGAAGGCCTCCACCAGCTCCACGCCGATGTAACCGGCGCCGACAACGGTAATATGTTTCGCTCCTTGCGCTTTATCAATGATCGCGTTGGAATGATCGTAGTTTTTGCAGAGCAAAATATTATTCAAATCGATGCCTTCAAGCTTCGGTACGATCGGCCAGGATCCGGTGGTAACAATCAGTTTGTCATAGGTATCTTCAAACGTTTCCTCCGTGGCCTGATTGCGGACCTTCAAGGTTTTCCGGTCCGTATCCACCGAGATGATCTCATGCTTCATCTTGGTTTCGACACCAAGCTCGTCGAGTTTCTGCGGCGAAGAATAGAACAACCCGTCCGGATCCTTCACAACGCCCCCGACGTAAAGCGCGATGCCGCACGACAGGAATGAGATGTTATCATTGCGTTCGTAAACGGTAATCTGTGCATCGGGATAAAGTTTGGCGGTATTCACAATGGCGGACGTTCCTGCATGGGTACAACCGATAACTGCAACTTTCATGGTTTTTCCTCCTCCAAGTATGAAGCTTTATATTGGTTTAAGATGAGCATTTTTGCCTGGATTCATGCTTGGTAACGCTTGTTGAGCATGAACGGGTGACTGTTATTACTGATTGTGAATAATTTCACTTCATGACCTTATTATAATGTGATTTATTTCACAGTTCAATAGGCGAGTTGCGTTATTCACATATTGTTCATAATTTCACATAGTGGGAATGATGAATGATCTTGACTCCAGGATTAATGTCCTGATGCCACGGAATAAAGTGAAATCGAGAATACGGGTACGGGATCCGGGGAAGCTAAAAGGGCCCCGCCTTCCAATATTCTCGAGATACCGGAATAGGTTTTTCTTATTAATAACGGATTATTCCCTTTTTGAAACAATCGGCTGCGGGTAATGTTGTGCAGGAGGTGCTTTATCATGACAACCGTATTTGTTGCCGGAGCGCATGGAAATACCGGGAGACGGATCGCGAAGCTTCTCGCTGAGAAGGGGTATCAAGTCCGCGGCCTGATCCCCGATGAGATTCATAAACGGAAGATGGAGCAGGAGGGTGCCGAAGGAATTGTCGGTGATTTGACGCAGTCTTATTCCGATGGTTTAAGGGACGTTGACGCTGTCATCTGCGCAGTTGGCGCCGGTATAACGGAAGATCCGCAGGAGACGGATCATGTCGGCACCGTGAGACTGATCGAGCAGTGCGTGCTTCTAGGAATCGATCGCTTCATTATGATTAGCTGCATGGAGACCAAGCACCCGGAGCACTTCTCCGAACTGAAGCCCTATTTGCTTGCCAAACATAAAGCAGAGACCATTCTTGAAGAAAGTACGCTGACTCACACGATCATAAGGGCCGGCGAGTTAACGGATGACGCTCCTGCCGGCCGGGTTCAGGCACATCCCGATCTCCGGGAAACCGGATCCATATCCCGTCAAGATGTCGCTCAAGCAGCCGTGCTGTGTCTCTCCACGCCAGAGTCGGAACTTAAGGCGTTTGATCTGATTCAAGGCGATTACCCCATACAAGATGCCCTTAAGGGTCTTGCTTCGGGCTGAATGGACGAAATGGAGAGCAATTTCCCATAAAAAAACAGGACTGTTTCTCCTCCGGGACAAATCCCCCGACGAAAACAGCCCTGTTATGTGCTCGTTACTTCCTGCCATTAACCCAGCAGGGATTCAATGGCGCCCTTCATGGATTCAGGCGATTCCTTCGGCTCAAACCGCTGAACCACCTTGCCTTCGCGGTCCACCAGGAACTTCGTAAAATTCCAGGCGATCTCTCCGCCTTCATTCGGTCCGGGCTGCTCCGATTTCAGATACTGAAATAACGGGTGCGCCTGCTCCCCATTCACGTCAATCTTCTGGAAAACCGGAAAGTTCACGCCATAGTTCAATTGACAGAACGATTCGGCCTCTTCGCTCGTACCCGGCTCCTGTCCGCCAAACTGATTGCACGGAAAGCCAAGAACCTGAAGCCCTTGCTGGCCGTATTGGTCGTACAGCTGCTGAAGCTCTCCATATTGCGGCGTAAGGCCGCATTGGCTTGCCGTATTCGCGATGATCAAGACCTTGCCCGAATACTGATCGAGCGAGACTTCCTGCCCCTTGGTATTGGTTGCATGATATTCATAAACTGACATCCTCGAATCTCCTCTCCAGCTTGTATTGAATGAATCGCTTGCTTCCAAGCTTCTGTAGCCTGGCCCATCTTCTTACATCATACCGAATATACGTCCCTAAACCAAATTTTCGGTTCCAATGCCTCTACCCCGCCATCCGTAAATCCATTATGATAAACGTATATATCCGCTTCAAGCAAGAATTACATAGACTCATGACAGCTGTTTAGTCAGCAAGTCAGCAGGGTAATGATTTAGGGTTTGGCAAAATATTGCATGATCCCGCATTTCAACAACAGTAAGCGAGGAAAAGAAATGAAATTATATCCCGAAATGTTTGTATCCCCCTGGCATCTCATCGTCGTTGTCCTGGCCCTGATTGCCTTCATCGGATTGATCAAAGGGGGGTATGACCGAAAGACCGTGCTTGGCAGCACAGGGCTATCGACGCTGGTTTTCTATTTTATTCTGACGATCCCCATTGGCCTGATCACCCAGGAATCGCTCTACAAAGAAGAAACGATGCTGACCGACCTGGATCAGAACTTTGAGGACAAGAAGGCAGATTCCCAGCTGCAGAGCTTGAAAGACTACGTCGTACTCCACGTTGGAGCCTATAAAAATGAGGAGGATGCCGACATCGTCGTCTATGCCGGCAACTATCATGAAAGCCAAACGTTCAACGGTCATATTACCTTGTTCGTGTACGACAAGAACGATGAGGAAGTCTTCACCGAGATGTACAGGGACATCACCCTCGCCCCCGGCGAGAAGAAGAAGCTGGACACCTCTTTTACCAGCCAGCCCATGGATACCTACAGGTACCGATACGAAACGCACCCCCAAATGTGAAGGGGTGCGTTTCTTTTGTTTTCATATTAGGTTGACAGCCGGTCTCCAGACTCGAACCCCGGATTATCGGTTTCCGGAAGAGACTGATACGGCCCCGGCGTCGGCGGAAGATTCTTCGCATCCCGCCCTTTGCGCATATACCGGATTCCCAAATAGAAGAGGGCAACCGCAGGCAGCGACAGCATGGCTATCGCAAGCAGCATGCTGGACATTTGGTAGGAAGGATCGGTCTCGATCTCGGAGAAGTCCAGAAACATAAACGATATAAACGTAACCAGCGAGAACATGATGATCTGTAGCCAGCGCATCCATTTCACCAAGAAGAAGAACAGGATCGCCGACAGCGCAACAAGAAGAATGGGATACAGCGGTTTTTCCGGGTCCGCGTTACCCAGCTCTGCCTGGCGTGTCAGCCAAAAACCGACGGCGAACTGAACCGGGAAAACCAGCCAAGCAAGCAAACCGGTTCCACGAAAAGCCGATCTACGCTTTTGCAGCGCTTCTTCGTATTCGAGGAGCTTCATCTCGTATTCCAGCTGATCCAGTTCCTCCTCCGTCAGCTCCCTGTCTTCCTCATCGTTCTCCTGTACCAGGCGATCCAGATACGGACGGAATTGCCGCTCGATATTCCCGTCAAATTCGGCACGCTCTAAATCCTCGTCCTCGCGAAGCAATGACGCCACCGATTCATCCCCCAGATCTTGGATGATGACGGATGTCAGGTATAAAGGAATCCCTCGTCTGCCGATGACCTCCAGCCAGCGGTTCGCCTCCATCGGATCCGTGAAAGGAACGGCGACTGCCCGTTCAGCCTGCCCTTCTCCAGCAACAAGGTACATGATGGGCATTAACTCCGCCATAGGCAACGACTCGGTCATTTTGCTGTTCTTATAGGCATAACTGAATTGAAAAATATATCGCCCGTAATATATTTCCTTTACATCGCCGATTCGAACGCTCCCCTTCAAGGAGTCTTTCGTCTCGGGATTCCATCGCTCATATTCAATGTGGTCTTCGTATAACAAATACTCGTCCAGATGCGTATTATTCCAGATATGCCCTTTCAGACTCTTGGATAGCCGAATCACCATGAAGATACCGGCGGGTATAGCCGCCAGACTCATCCACGTCCAGACATTGGCCCAGAAGTACAGCAGAATCAAAGGTCCAATCGTAAACGCCAGGCCCAGCAAAATACCAAGCACATGCATTTCGAACGTAAGCACCCAATAAAAAGGCTGCATTTTGGGTTTTCTCTGCTCATGAATCACCAGAGACATTCAGGCAGCGCCTCCTCCTCTATTCTTTCGATGTTACCCAACCCAACAGATGGAATAAAGACATTGGAGATCATATTATGTATAAAGCCTAATATCAAGTCTTTCACCCTATAGATATGTTTAGATATGTTAATCCCTGCCTTCCAACCAAAAAACCTTCCCCGGCAAGTCGGCCGGGGAAGGACTTCCATCTCACGCTTCGCCTTATGGAGCCTTACGGTTTTGAGCCAGCTTAACCAGCAGATGAGCCAGCTGATGCCGCTCCGCTTGCGTTCCGACCTTCCATAACTCCTGAAGAAGTTTTTCCTCGGAATTGCGGGGCTCCTCGTTTGCGGCGAGGTATCCGGCTACCTTCTCTGCCGCCTGCGCCAGCTGCTCTTCATTCAAACCAATGCTCTCGGCAAGCTGAATTCGTTTGTTCAAAAAGGATTGAAAGGCATCGAAGTCAGCCAGGATCCGTTCCTTCTCCTTGTCGTCAATCCGGTCCATAGCGTCATCGACCTTACTCACATCCAGCTCACCGTTCTTGTTCACCACATGATTATGTTCAGACATGGTAACGCCTCCTTGTCGTTGACTGGGTAACGCTCTCTACTTAAACGTGAACTTCCGGATTGAAACAGATCGTCTCCTAGAATTTCCCTCGAATTCCTAGCGGCTGCGGCCGCCGCGCCGTCCACCGCTCTGGCCTCTGGCAGCGCGGCCTTCGGAGGACCGGGTTCCGCCTTGTCCGCCTCGGCCGGCGGGATTCCCCCGCCCCTCGGTTCTGGACGGTCCGCGGCTGCTGCCTCGTGTTCCAGCTTGCTGTCCACGGCCCTCGCCTGCACGACCGCCGTCACGCCCGCCGCTGCCTCGGCCTCCAGCCGCCGATGGTCCGCGACCCTCTCCGGTACGGCCTCCTGTCCGGCCCGAACCGCGGTCATCCCTGCGCGATGATCCTGCACTTCCTCTACCCTGCTCGTTACCGCGGCTGCGCCCGGAACCCGTGCCCCGATCGGAACGGCTTCTGCCTTGACCACGTTCATTATCGGATTCAAGTGATGAGACATTTCTTGCTTTTCTCGGTCGGCCCGTATCCCTGCCCGAGCTGCCAGAGCTTTCCCGAAGGCTTCCGGCGGCAGAGTCATAGCGTACTCGCTTCAACCGCTGGGAGATCCCTTCTTCGATGCGCTGCAGATCATTAAGGTCTTTCCCGGCCGCAAACGTGATGGCCATACCGCTCCCCCCCGCCCGTCCGGTCCGGCCGATACGATGGATGTAACTTTCAACATCATGGGGCATATCGTAGTTAAAGACATGGGTAACGCCTTCGACGTCCAGCCCCCTTGCGGCAACATCCGTTGCAACGAGCAGCTGCAGCTTGGCTTCCCGGAATCGCTTCATTACCGCTTCCCGTTTCGCCTGGGACAGATCCCCATGCAGCTCGTCCGATTGATAGCCATGGGCCAGCAGCGCCTCGTTCAACGTGGTGGCTCTGCGCTTCGTCCGGCAGAAGATGATCGCGAGGAAGGGATTATGCTCTTCGATCATTGCACGTAAGGCATCCTGTTTGGAACGGTCCGTACACTCGACCACCACCTGCTGGATCTGCTCCAGCGGGATCGGGGAAGCCCCCTTAATCACGATATCGACAGGTTGATTCATATAATTGCCGGCAAGCTGCTTCACGCCGGCAGGCATCGTCGCCGAGAAGAGCATCGTTTGGCGCCGATACGGAAGCGCATGGATCAGCGCCTCCACCTCATCCAGAAAGCCCATATGCAGCATCTGGTCGGCTTCGTCCAGCACCAGCTGCTTCACGCCGCCAAGCTCTAACGTGCCCCGTCGCAAATGATCCAGCAGCCGGCCCGGCGTGCCGATGATCAATTGGCGTCCGCCTTCAAGCTTGCGCAGCTGTTTCTCCACGTCCTGCCCGCCATAGACGGCCAGGATTTTGATGCCGTCCGGCTCTCCTGCCGTCAGCTTCTTGGCTTCTTCCGTAATTTGCAATGCCAGTTCCCGTGTCGGCGCAATGATGAGCGCCTGCGGGTACGCCCGCTTGGGATCGATATGCTGCAGTATCGGCAGCATGAAAGCCAGCGTCTTGCCTGTGCCGGTCTTCGCCCGGGCAATGACGTCCTTTCCCTGCAGCAGCAGCGGAATGCTCTCTTGCTGTACCGGGGTCGGTTCCGTAATTCCCTGCTCCTTCAGTTTCCGTACTCTTTGTTCGTCAATGCCCAGCTGTTGAAAGTTCGGCAAACGTTCCACCTCATTTAATTTATTTAGCATCGTATGGTCTCAATCCATTCGATTCAGCAATCAATACAAACATTTTTTCATACATAAATCACAACAAAAGGCCGATAACATTCGTTCTTAGAAGAACGGGGCGTTCCTTATGTGTCCGGCGAATGAAGTATGTGCTTTGAATCCATTCACTATTTTCGCCAGAAAACTGACAAACGACCCTGACTTTGGTAATGTCAATGATATAGAAATCCAGTTTACACCAGCGAGGAGGTGTCCCCGATATGCATATCCTACAGCTCATCCTGACAGCCTTGATCTTGATGATCCTATTCGGCCTTATCAATCTGATGATGAATTATATTTCAAGGCGCGACGGGGAGCCCATCGTTCCCTTCCGGAAGAAGCTGTGGCTTATTCCGCTGTTGTCGGCCTTTATCATTATGCCGTTGGAGCTCTTTTCCATGCTGTATGCCCAGTGGTTCCCCATGCCCGATCCTTCAGGGACAGGCGAAACGCTAGCCTATGACGGCCAAGGCGTGCTGCTCGGCTTTTCGCTTTTCGTCCTGGTTGGGTTCCTGATCTTCGAAGGTCTCATACATCCACTGGTCATCGCCCTGCTGCGGCTTCTGCTTCGCAAGGATACCTCCATTTATATGAAACAGGCAGTGACGGTCGTGACCGATACGCTGCTGCTGTACATAGCCTCTCTGATCGTGCCGGCCATTCCCGTGGAGGGCTGGCTGCAATCATTAGTCATCGCCGTATTTTTCCATCTCATAGAGTGGATCCTGATCGGTGTCCAGGCCTGGATGCAGCAGCGCAAACGGACAAGAGCCGAATCGGCAGGCTAGAACCTGCCGGATTTGAATATGGCGTACAGCAGCCATGCCACCATCAGCAGGGCTACGATGAATCCGACCTCAATCACCGGGAAGCTCCATATCATCATCGGCTCCCGGCTGAGCGACGAACCGATAATGAGCCCTACCATGATGATGCTGAAAGCCAGAAGGACGATGCTGAAGGACAGCCGGTTACTGATCTGATCCATCTTGCGCATCAGCGTTTTCAGTTCCGGAACGCTGATCTCCACCCGCAATTTTCCTTTGCTGATCAGAGCCGACAGCTGCCGGGCTTGTCCGGGCAGATCAAGCAAGCTCTCGGCAAGCCCCGCTACCCCATCCAGCACCTTCCTGCTGATCCGGCGGGTATTGTACCGCTTCTTCAGCAGCTTCCTTCCAAAAGGCTCCGCCATATCGATAATGCTCAGGTTCGGGTCCAGCATCTCGATGACCCCTTCCAGGGTCAGCAATGATTTGCCAAGCAGCGTCATATCCGGAGGCAGCATAATCCGGTGCCGCTGGGCAACGGCAAACAGATCGGTCAATGCCTTGCCGATGCGAACTTGAGCAAAAGGCACGTCATAATACTCTTCCCGCAGACGGTCCATATCCGACCGCAGCGCATCCATATCGCAATCGTCCGGAATCAAACCCATTCTGGAAATCGCCCGGATCATCCCTTCCGAATTCCGCCGCATCAATGCAATAATGAGTCCTGACAGATGATCCTTCATATCTTCGCTGAGGTGACCCACCAGACCGAAATCCAGAAAGACCAGCTTGCCGTCCTCCCTGACGAGCAGGTTCCCCGGATGAGGGTCGGCATGAAAGAAGCCCTCAATAAAAATCTGCTGCAGCATGCCGTCGGTTAGATGCTCGGCGATCGCCTTGAGATCATGCCCCTTGGCCACAATCTCCTGCCTGCGGCTTAAGGTAAGACCCTCGGCATACTCCATCATCAACACCTTCGATGACGTATAGTCCCAATAAATCCGCGGGATATGGACAAATTCCTGCTCCGTCATCCGGGATGCGATCTTCTCCGCATTCCGGGCTTCATGGCTGTAATCCAGCTCCGCCATCATCGCTCTGGCAAACTCGTCGACGATCCGATCCACGCGGTACTGCTTCACCCATTCCCAATGGCGCTCGGCAATCGAAATTAAATCCCGCAGGATTTCCAAGTCGCGGCCGATCATGCGGGCCACGCCCGGACGCTGAACCTTGATCGCTACAAGCTCTCCGGACTTCAGCCTCCCGGCGTGAACCTGCCCGATTGAGGCGGCAGCCAGCGGCTTGTCCTCAAACTTACTCAACACGTCATCGATCGGCATGCCCCATTCTTGTTCAATCAGCTCCCGTGCGCTCGCGGAAGGGAACGGAGGCACCCGTTCCTGCAGCTTGACCAATTCCTGGATAATATGGTCTGGCAGCAGGTCCGATCGGGTACTCGCCAATTGGCCCAGCTTCACAAAGGCAGGCCCCAGATCCTCCAGCACTCGCCGAATGCGTTCCCCAAGCGTAATCGTCTCCGGCTGCTCCTTGGAGCTCCAGCGGACAGGCAGCGACAGAACATGAAACAGTCCCATCTCCTCCACCATATAGCCAAAGCCATGACGCATGAGCGCCATGGCGATTTCCCGGTAACGTCCGGCATGTCGAATTCGGACCGCCATCTATTCCTGCCGCGATCCTTCCAGTTCTACAACCTTCTTCTCCAGAGCGGCAATGCGCTGTTCCAGGCTGGCGACATCGCTCTCTTTGGGAACATCCAGATCGGACAACACGCGCTGCACCTGCTCATAAATATATGACTTGATCTGGGATTGCTCCTCTTCGCCGCGCTCGACGAGGCGGTTCACCAGCGCCTTGGATTCCGCAGGAGCCAGCTCCCCGCGTTTGACCAGATCATCCACGATTTTCTCTACTTTTTCCTTGCTGACCACGGTAAGGCCCAATCCTAACGAGATGGCTTTCTTAAAAAGATCACTCACGATATATCCCTCCCGGTCGTTGTCTGGTTCCATTATAACCTTTAACGCTGGCAAAAACATCTATCCTTGGACTTGCTTTCATAAGTATCGAGAAGCTCCCTTATCAATTTCCCCTGATTTTACATGAAATATGAGGGCCAACCGGATGGGACGGCGGGAATGCACTAAAGCCACGACAAAAAAAGCGAACAGCCGGGTTAATCCCGTGCTGTTCGCTGATACTGCTATCCTGCGCAGATGAAGAACGGTTTAATCGTCATCGTGATCATCATCGTGATCATCATGGTCCCAATCATCATGGTCATCGTGGTCGTCATCATCATGGTCGTCGTATTTCTCGTATTCTGCCTTGATCACTTTGCCGCTGACCGCGTTAACCTCCACCTCGGACGAGCCTTTGGCCGTCTTCACTTCGACGTCATACACCCAACGGCCGTCATCGTGGTCCAGATCAACCTCTACGGCTGTACCGCTCTTGACGTGTTTGACAGCGATCGCGGATGCCTTGCCGGCACCGATCAGATTCCCCGGAATGCTGTCACGGTCATCATCGTCATCATCCCGATCTACTATGACGCCAAGGGATTTGCCTGTGTAGGCATCAATCCATACATCGACATCCCGGTTGCTCTGCTGAATCTCAACATCGTACACCAGCTTGCCCTTTTTGCGGTCAATGTCAATGCCCTCCACTTTACCGTTGGCAGCAGCGAGTGCCAATTGTTCGGCTTTTTCCATTCCAATGAGCTGCTTCTGTTGTTTGGCAGCTGCCTGGGTTCCTGACGGCGTGGTCTGTCCTGATCCTGCAGCCTGCACGGCGCTATAACCGTATACTCCACTTGCCGCGATTGCTACGGACAGCGCGCCTGCCCACAATGTTCTCTTGTTCATCCTCTTACGCCTCCTCAAACTCTCTGTGTGATCTCTACAAACCCAATATACCGTCTCAACATGAGAGCTTTCGGAGAGAAAGATTAGAAAACGATGAGAAAATGCGAATAGGCCTCTAATCTATTCATCGTCATCCTCGTCATCCCAAGTCACCGTCATGATCTTGCCGGTAATCGCGTGGACCTGAATGGTCGCTTCGCGCCCGTCTTCCCGCTCGATCTCGACCAGATAATAACGGCTGCTCTTGCTCTCGCGATATTCCACGTCTTCCACCATTCCCGGTACCTTCTCTAAAGAAAGCTTGATCGCGTACTCTTTGGTGATCATCGTTGCAGGCGGCTCCGCAGTTTCGCTTTCGCCATCCGCTGATCCCTTCTCGCCATTCTCGGCGGGCTCCGCAGGAGGCGTGCTTGGATTGTCGGCCGGCTGCTTGGTTTCGCCGGGGTCCGACTCTGGCTTTGCTGGCGCTTTGTCCAGCTGCTTGATGGACACGATATCGCCTTGACGGGCATCCACCGTCATCTCATACCTGCCGGAATTGGACTCCAGCTCCATCCGGTACATCTCGCCATCCAGCGTTGCCTTAGTAATCTCACCGTCCGGATATTGCTTCAATACTCCGCTTACGGCTTCCTCCTGCGACATTGCCTCCGTCGAACGATTAAACGGACTCCATACCGCATTCACGATGATCATGACGGCCACCACGATAATGACGCCCAGCAGCACACTCACTTTTTTACGCATTGAATCACCTCGCAACCCATTCTGTCTTTACCGTCAGTATAGCGCAGCATGGTTAGAATTCGATGAGAAAACGGCGGGCTGCTGCCGTTTATTTCGATGCTTGGAGTCGAATGGTGGCCGTTGTGCCCACGCCGGGCAGGCTTTCCAGCTCCAGCTCAGCGGAGATGGCCTCCGCGATGTCCTTAGCCAACGACAATCCAAGGCCGGCTCCCCCGCCCCGGCGGGTACGGGCTTCGTCCACCCGGTAGAAACGGTCGAAGACGTGCTCCAGCTCCTCTTTGGCAATGCCGATTCCGCGGTCGACGACCCGGATATATACCTCCGACGGCTTTCTGCCCACCTGGATGACGATATGTTCGTCACTGTATTTGCGTGCATTATCCAGCAGAATGAACAAGAGCTGCTTGAGCCTGCGGCTGTCCGTCCAGCCCAGAACCTCGCCGTCGGCTTCAACCTCGACCGTCCGGTTATAGGCATCGCGAAATGCACGGGCGGAAGACTCCGATAATGCCGCGAGATCCACCTGCTTCATCTCGACCTTCCATTGGTCCTGGTTGCGGGCAAGCAGCAGCAGTTGCTCCGTCATCTCCTTCATCCGGATCGCTTCCGAATGGATCGCTTCAACGGACTCCATGAACAGCTCCGGCCGATCCAGGCCTCGCCGCTTCAACAAACTGGCGTAACTCTCGATGATGGTGAGCGGTGTCTTTAACTCATGGGAAGCGTTGGACACGAATTGTTCCTGCCTCGCATGGTTGCTCTCCAGCAGCGTGATCATGTCGTTGAACGCAGCTCCCATCTCCACCAGCTCATCCTTGGATGTTTCCTTCAGCTCGATCCGACGGAACCGTCCGCTCTGCCGAATCTCCCGCATCGTACGGATCAAGGCCGTAATCGGCTGCACGATTAAACGCCCCAATATCCGTGTCGAAATGATCACCGGCACCAAAGCGATCGCGGTTACGGCCACCAGCACGATCCGCAGCACCTGCAGCGTCTCCATCGTAGCGGCAAGGCTGCGGGAAATTTGGATGTTGTATACCGCCCCGTCGCTCCAAATGACAGGCAGGGACACCAGCACATAACGCATTCCTTCATATCGGATCTGCTCGACCTGCTTATTGGCGTTATAAGGCAGCTTCAGCTCATCCATATCCTCGCCGGAAGAGGTCACGTAAGGAGACTTGGCCTTGCTGTCAGCCGGGACGAATTGAATCTTTCCGTCAGCCGGGACATAACTTCGCAGCAGATCGTCAATGGGAATGGTCGCGGCAGAATGCGCTATGCTTCTGACGATGCTTCCCGCCTCGGCTTCCGCCTGCTCCAGCTGGCTGTCCACCGTCATTTTGCTGAACACGTAATACACGGATAAGTTCATGACAATCAGGATGGCGGCCATCAGCACCGACGAATAGAGATGGATTTTGCTGCTCAGCTTCATGGGTTTTCTTTCAGCACGTAGCCGACGCCGCGAACGGTGTGGATGAGCTCTTGCGTGCCGCCATGATCGATTTTCTTGCGGACGTAACGTATGTATACATCAACGACGTTGGTATCGCCGTAATAATCGTACCCCCACACGGCAGCAAGAATCTGCTCGCGGTTCAGCACCTGCCGCTTGTTTTTCAGCAAATAGACGAGCAAGTCAAATTCACGCGGCGTCAGATCGATCCTTCTGCCGTCGCGAATCACTTCCCGTGTGCCTTCATTCAATTTCAAATCCGCGGCCGTTAGCCACTCCCCTGCCGCTTCCTCTTCCGGAAGAGGCTTTCCTTGAAGCCGTAGCGCAGCACGAATCCGGGCCAGCAGCTCTTCGATCTGAAACGGCTTCGTAATATAATCATTGGCTCCAAGATCCAGCCCCGATACCTTATCTTCGACGGAGCTCTTCGCCGTAAGCAGCAGCACGGCCGTATGGGAATCATGGGCACGAATCCGCCGCAGCAGCTCAATCCCGCTCATACCCGGAAGCATGACATCCAGCAGAATGAGATCCACCTCCTGGCTGCGGTATGCCTCAAGCGCATCCAGCCCGTTATCCGCCTTGGTGACCTGGTATCCTTCACTCTCCAGCTCGATTTCAAGCAAACGGGATATTTTCGCTTCATCCTCAACAATTAGTATCTTCCCGCTCACGCGCGTCCCTCCTGCCCGATCATTTCGAAATGCCTTAACCCGGAACGCGCGCCGCCCACTTGGCCGCTTGCGTAATCATTAAACGCAGCTGAGGCTGGAGAAAGGACGGCTCATGATGGCCCGGCATCAAGAAGACCACGCGTCCAATGCCATACGTATGGCACCAGGCGGCGGGCCACTGCTTGCCTTCGTACTCATAATGCAGCAGCACGGTTTTTTCCGTAAACGGACTGAATACGAACCTGTAAGGCTCCTCGTCCAGCACAAACGGCTCAACGCCCTCCGTAATATCGTGATCGGTCTCCCCCGGAACGAAATACAGCTTCTCCATCGGCGGGTGCCCGTCAAAACGGGCGCCAATCAGTTGCGCCAGCTCATAACGGTTTGCCAAGGTAACGCCATTATGAATCACGAGCAAGCCGCCGCCTCCACTTACGTAGGACAGCAGGCCTGCGGTCTGCCGTGGCGAAACCCGCTCGTCCCACAGGTCGCTATAGGCGATGCACAGCTCGTAAGGGTAGAGATTGCTTTCATGAAGCATTTTATGGTTTTCCGTGCACTGCACGGTGAACATGTCGTTCAGCAGATGCGTGATCTGTTTATCAATGCCTTGCAGCGGATGAAACTTCGGGTGCGTGTAGCTGCCGAGCAGCAATGCTTTTCTCTTATCCATCGGTCATCCTCCTATTTACTACTCAATATTTCACATGAACCTGAGGAACATGCATCGACGTGCTGGAATGGATCGAAAATCCTTAGCTTCGTTACGTTATATCATGACATTATTCTTGATTTTGAGCAAAATAACGGCCAAGCGTCACCATCATGCTGCCCATTCGCTCTTCCTCGGGAACCACCATGCGTTCAATGCCTTCCTCCCGGAGCCCCTGGGCCGTCACCTTGCCGACAGCCGCCGCCACGACCGGTCCGCGGAACGCCTCCAGGACAGCTTCCAGCTTGCCATGGGCACGAGCATAATCCGCAAGAAAACGAAACTGTGGCGCACTTGTAAAAGCAACCGCATGAACCTTGCCGCCAACGATTTCATCAACGAGCAGGGAAATATCCTCCTCCAGCGGCGGAATATGCTGATACGGCAGGATCTGCTGCACCTCCGCTCCCCGTTGCTTAAGCCAATCGACCAGCTTAGGCGCAGACTCGCCATGCAGCTGCAAAATGACGCGTTGACCCGACAAGTCATGCGGCGCAAGCGACCGGATCAGTCCGGACGTGCTGCCGTCATCGTCTCTGACCACCGGTGCCAAACCGCGCTTTTTCAGAGCATTCGCGGTCTTGTACCCTCTTGCCGCAATCGAGGTGCGCTCCAGCGTTTCATTCAATGTATCCAACAGGCCCATCTGCTCGGCCGTATCGTAAATGGCCTCCAGGCCGATTCCCGTCGTAAAGATCGCCCACGGCGCAGGCGCCTCGAGCCAAGCTTCGATGGAACGCCGGAGCACTTCATCATCCAAAAATACCGTCCCCTGCGCAGGGCGAAGCACCGCCGTGCCTCCCATCTTCTCCACCAGCTTGGCCATGTCCGCTGCTTTGCGCGGGCCTGCCAAGGCTACAACCCGATCTTTCATATGCTGTGCCATGATATATGCCTCACTCTCTTAAATTCTAGCTTATGCAACCTTCATGCCGTATAGCTTCTAGCAGCTGACTCCAGTATAAAGGCCATGTTCCCATAGATAAAGCCACTAAGGTCTTATTCTTCCAAAAAGCCCCCCTTTCCTGCCGCATGCAAAAAAGCAGCAAAGGAATAGTCGTTCCTCTGCTGCTCCACTTATATATTTCAGTGGATGATACTACCGCCTTGGATTCTCTTAAATCCTACAGCGTTTGACCATCTCCTGCAGTTCTTCCGCCAACCGGCTTAAATCTGCCGCAGACGCCGTTACCTCTTCCATGGAGGCCAGCTGTTCCTGGAAGGCTGCCGATATGGTCTGCGTCTGGCTGATCTCAATATAGAAAAAAAGAGGCACCCATTTATGCGGGTGCCTATTTGGGCCGGCGACCATGGATCGCCGTCTATATAAAGGCCTTCCATTCTGCACAGCGGAAACAGGATGGCGGGCTCTTATATGCTTGCATCGTGTTACTTCGGCTGACCGGCCGGGATGAATCCGCTCAGGTCTACGCCAAGCCCTGCGGCAAGTCTTGCGCCATATTCGGCGTCTGCACGGTAAAAATTGCATACGGCACGGAGCTGGATGTCGGATTTGACCTGGCTCAGGTCATCAACCAGATTGCGAAGCAGATGATCCTTCTGCTGCTCCGTAAACGAACGGTACAACTCGCCGGCTTGGGTGAAGTCATCCGTTTTCTCGATGCGCTGGCGAACGACATGACCGCTTAGCGGAGCTTCGCTCTCATTAACGGACGGATCTTCCACAGGGCCCGTTGTATAGCTGTTCGGTTCATAGTTCACCGGCGATGGATCTTGATTCACGTTCATCAAGCCGTCGCGTTGATGATTGCGCACAGGGGCATACGGGCAATTGATCGGGATCTGCAAATAATTGGCACCCAGTCGATGACGCTGCGTATCCGGGTAAGAGAATAACCGGCCCTGCAGCAATTTATCCTCGGACGGCTCAATGCCAGGCACCAATGCGCTTGGGGAGAAAGCCGCCTGCTCCACCTCGGCGAAGAAATTCTGCGGGTTACGGTTCAGGGTCATCGTACCCACGGTTATGAACGGAAAACGGTCCTCCGGCCAAGTCTTGGTCGGATCCAGGGGATCAAAGGACAAATCATCCATTTCTTCCGGAGACATCAGCTGCACCTGCAGGCGCCATTTCGGGAAATTTCCGTTAGCGATATGTTCGCGAAGATCACGGGTGGCATGATTGAAGTCCTTGCCCTGCACCGCTCCCACTTCGTCTGCATTCAGCGTGTTGATGCCTTGCACGGATTCCCATTTGTATTTAATGTAGGTCACTTGGCCTTCGCTGTTCACCCACTTAAACGCATGGACGCTGAAGCCGTCCAGCTCGCGATAGTTCGCCGGCGTGCCATGATCCGAGAACAGCCAGGTCATCATATGGGTGGATTCCGGGGACAGCGTCATGAAATCCCAATACCGGCCGGGCTCTTGAATATTGCTCTCCGGCGAAGGCTTCAACGAATGCACCATATCCGGGAATTTGATCGCGTCCCGAATGAAGAAGACCGGGAGATGATTGCCGACAATGTCATAGTTTCCTTCCTCCGTATAGAACTTCACGGCGAAGCCGCGCGGATCGCGTGCCGTTTCGGGCGACCCGGTTCCATGGATAACCGTGGAGAACCGGACGAACACGGGGGTCTCCTGACCGATTTCCTGCAGGAATGCCGCTTTGGTATACGGCTTCATGTCATGCTCGACCACAAATACGCCGTGGGCACCTGCTCCGCGTGCATGAACGACGCGCTCCGGAATCCGTTCACGGTCGAAGTGGGCGATTTTTTCGATCAGATGATAATCCTCAAGCAGTGTCGGTCCGCGGCGGCCCGCCGTTTTGGAATTTTGGTTATCTCCTACGGGAGCACCTTGGTTGGTTGTCAATCTATCCATCTATGAACCCTCCATCATTTCTATAATTGATTTTAGACTGAATCTAAATTTATGAAATGATTGTATCATTGGAGGTTCCCGCGGATCATGATTGTCGGGTGAGCGTTATGTGACCCTTCCATGAGCCTTATATGAAGTTCGGATGAATGATTGCAGCCAATGCGAATGAACAAAAAAAGGGAGGGGATTAATCCGCCAGGCGGTATCCCACTCCTCTAACCGTTGCGATATAGCGCGGGGCACCCGCGTTGTCGTTCAGCTTTTTGCGCAAGCTTTTGATGTGGACGTCCACCACGTTGCTGCCGCCCATAAAATCGGTATCCCAAATTTTGCACATCAGGTCCTCACGCGTGCATACGGCCCCTTCGCTGTCCAGCAGCAGCATCAGCAGATGATACTCCGTCTTGGTCAAGTGAATAGGGGTGCTGCCCCGGTGGATGGTCATTTTATCCCGGTCGATTGATAAATCTTTATAGATCAGGCCCCGCATGACCTCTTCTCCACCCGACAAACCCGCTGCCGGGGAGAACAAGCGAATCGTCCGCTGCACCTGATACATCATCGTATCTTTGGAACGGGCCGGCCATACCATCAGCTCTTCATCCAACAGGCTTGATCCTGCATTGCTCATGAGCTCCTCGCCTACAAGATACAAGATCGGAATCGTAGTATGTTCCGGCAGCAGAAGCTCCTTCTCCTTGTTGAACGCCGCCATATTCCGGCAGCCCGTCATGTCGGCGATAATCAGTCCCGTGTTCAGGGCGGACTGCAGTCGCGGTTCCCATTTACGGAACATCATGACCTCGAAGCAGTTCTCCGTCAAGGTTATGAACATTTCGTTCACGCGGCCCGGAGAACGGCTGATCAATGCGGCCCGCAGCGTGGTGGGACAAGCATCTCCAATCGCCATCGGCGTCGTGGGACGCACATACAGATTGCCGGATTGGAAATCCGGAAACGCATAGACCTTTCCGAGCTCCGTCATTTCTTCCGTTTGATTTGACATTCTGGACACACCCCCCCGAATACGACGTGAGCATGATGGATAACGTAGTTGGTTTCACTGGCTACTGTAGCAGCCCAATCCTCTGGCACCTCCGTCATGACCTCGTCCACTTTGCCGCAGACTTCACAAATAATATGCTGGTGCTCGTCGGTACGGGCATCGTATCGACTCGCGCTCTCGCCCAGCTTCAATTCTCGGATCAGCTGTTTATCCGTCAAGTAACGCAGGGAATTATATACGGTCCCGTACGCGAGATTATATCCTTTCTCCACCAGCCGGTTCATGATATCCGCAGCAGTCGGATGATCATGCGATTCCCGAAGGACATCGTACACCGCTTGGCGTTGCGTCGTCAGATTTAAAGATTTCAAGGTATTCACCCTTTTAATTTATTTTTAGATCAAGTATAAATCTTATTCGCCTCGAGGTCAACATCCCGCGCCAAAAACGCTGCTGGTAATCTTTAAGATTTCTTTAGATTCAATTAAAAATTACTTTAGTTTGTCTGGCTAGACTTAGAACATACATAAATGAGACGTATAACCAGCCAAAGGAGACGATAGAGCGCCATGGAATCCATAACCAAGCATCCCCGCAAAGCACCTCCAGCCCCTGAAACATCCCGGCAGCAAACCGGCACGCTTCGGCATCAACGTGCGAACCGCCGCAAGGGACGCGCGAAATTAAGTCTGTTGCTGCTGCTGTTCGGCGTCATTCTGATAGGCGTGTTCATCGCGAGGGTATTTATCCCCCCTCCCATCAAAGCGAGCTCGGCCATCCTGATTCATGCGGACACGGGGCGCGTGCTCTATGCGATGCATGCCGATCTCCCCCTTCCTCCCGCAAGCATGTCCAAGATGATGACCGAGCTGCTGGTGCTGGAGGCTGTTCGTTCCGGGCAGCATGCCTGGGACGAGAACGTACCGGTCAGCCGATATGCCGCAGAGGTACCCGGTTCGGCCATCGGCATGCATGAAGGCGAACGTTACACGCTGAAGCAGCTGTTCGAAGCACTCATCATCCATTCCGCCAATGATGCGGCCGTTGCTATTGCGGAGCATCTCGGCGGGTCGGAGGCCCGATTCGTGGAGAGCATGAATATCCGGGCGAAGGAAATCGGCCTCTCAGACCGGACCGTATTCGCCAATGCTTCCGGTTTGCCTGCGGCCGACCTGGTTCCTTTTGCTGAAGCGGCCTCCGAAGGGGACACCGTCATGACGGCCCGGGACTCGGCCATGCTCGCCAGATGGCTGGTGAACAAACACCCGGATCTGCTTGAGGTAACCAGCCAGCGGGATTTGCCCGTCCCGCAGAAGGAGCTTTCCCTGCACACCACGAATCTGATGTTGCCCGGCGAGCCGCATGCTTACCAAGGCAATGACGGCTTCAAGACCGGGTATACGTCCTCGGCCGGATATTGCTTCACGGGAACCGCGTCACGGGGCGGAAACCGGCTGATTTCCGTCGTGATGGGAACCGGGGACGCCGATCAGCGGTTTACGGAAACCCGGAAGCTGATGGATTACGGATTCGATCGCCAAGGCATCCTTTCGAATCTCGTATCCGGCCTTTTTAAATAGCTATTGTGCAAGTACTCCCTATTTTTGAAGGCAAAGCTGCACTTTATGCGGTTGTTTTAGGGTACACTGTTCCTAAAGGAATCATAGTTTTCATGGGAGATGTACGGGAGGATATCAATGAGAAGCGTATTAATCGTAGATGACGATAAAGAAATATCCGGGTTGATCTCCATTTATTTGGAGAATGAGGGATACCGCGTAATCCAAGCCCACGACGGGGAAGAAGCGCTGCAGGCCATGACCTCGAACAACGGAATGATAGATCTCGTCATCCTGGACGTCATGATGCCCAAGCTGAACGGGATCGACACCTGCCGCAGAATCCGGGAAACCTCGGCCATTCCCATTCTGATGCTGAGCGCGAAGAGCGAGGATATGGATAAAATACTGGGGCTGATGACAGGCGCGGATGATTATATGATTAAACCGTTCAATCCGCTGGAACTGACGACACGCGTCAAAACGCTGCTGCGGCGCTCCACCCAGTACAACGTGGACCTTCACCAGGGGGACAGCGACCGGATCCGGATCGACGGGCTCGACATTAACCGGACAACGCATGAAGTAACGGCCAATGGCCATGCGATCTCCCTGACAGCCAGGGAATTCGAGATTTTGTACTTGCTTGCCCGTCAGCCGGGGAGAATCTTTAGCGCCGAGGATATCTTCCAGCAGGTCTGGAAGGAAAAATATTACGTCTCCAACAATACGGTCATGGTTCATATCAGCAACCTGCGGGACAAGCTCGAGAAGGAACTCGGTTATAAACTCATCCAAACGGTATGGGGCGTCGGGTACAAAATCCATGCGTAAGCTGCAGTGGAAGATCATCACGCTGTTCTTCGCCAGCGGTGCCTTGACCTTGTCCATATTGTTCATCGCACAGCAGATCATGCGATTGATCGGCCGGGAGTATTGGAAGGAGCCCTGGGTAGACACCCTTTTCAGAGTGGAACGCACGCTGTCGAGTTTCTTCGGCTTTCCGGTCGTCCCGACGATCATCGGCATCGTGCTGTTTATCTGCATGGTGCTTCTCTTAAGTCAAGGCACCATTCGCCAAATCAATCAATTGATGCAGGGGACGCAGCGTTTGGCGAAGGGCGAGTTGGACCAGGCGATCATCGTAAGCTCGAACGACGAGCTGGGCCAGATGGCCGTGCAAATCAATCAAATGGCCCAGCAGCTCAAGCTGTCGCTGGCAGAGGAGCGGATGGCGGTCCAGTCCAAAAACGAGCTCATCAGCAACGTATCGCATGATCTGCGCACCCCGCTCACCTCCATCATCGGGTACTTGCGGCTGGTCAACGAAGACCATTACAAGGATGAGGTCGAACTCCGCTATTACACCGATATCGCCTACGATAAATCGCTGCGTCTGGGCGGGCTCGTGAACGATTTGTTTGAGTACACCCGTATGGGTTATTCCCCGATTAACCGTGTGGACATCAATTTGGTTGAGCTGCTTGCCCAATTGGCCGTGGACTTTTCATTGACCGGGCAGCATGAAGGAGTGCAGGTCGTGTTTACGCCTGCCGTGGAGAAAATCATGATCTCCTCGGACGGTGATAAGCTGATGCGCACCTTCGAGAATCTGTTGTCCAATGCGGTAAGGCACGGACGGGAGGCCGGGCGTGTGGATTTAAAAGTATCGCAGGATCCCAAGTTTGCCATCGTGCAGGTGATCAATTACGGTCCTCCGATTCCCCAGCATGCCATCCCCCACTTGTTCGAGCGGTTTTACCGGGCAGATGAATCGCGTACCGATCAAACCGGCGGCTCGGGGCTTGGCTTGGCCATCGTAAAAACCATCGTCGATGCCCATCATGGCACGATCCAGGTGACCAGTACGACAGAGCTGACGATGTTCGAGGTTCGCCTACCATTGCAGGCCCCAGAAAATTAACAAAAATTACGTTTGTCATTCGACATACAATTCCATTTTCCGATAAAATAGGGGGTGAATGTCTTCATCGCTCTGTCGTTCTTACCGCAGGGCACGTGAAAGGAATGATCCCCCTATGACTAATATACTATTTACCAACTTTTGTATATTTGTAACGTTCTTATACTTATCCGGACTGCTGTCCCAAAAATATGTCGCAGGTGTCGTGGCGCCCTCCTTCACCGTCAAGGTCAACGCCGGACTGCTCTTTGGCATCTATGGGATTATTTTGATGTACTACTCGTTCCCCATCGACCCGCGGTTTTTTGCCGATTTGCGGCATCTGGCCATTATGGTGATCGCCACCTACCTGGGATGGCTTCCGTCCTTGATTGCCGGCATGCTGATTGCACTCGGACGGCTAATCCTGTTCGGCATGTCCGCTTCCTCGGCCATTGCAGGAGCCGGCATGCTGCTGATCAGCGTCGTCTGCGGAATTCTCTCCCGCACCCATTGGAATCGTCTGAGCAAAATGCTGCTAATGAGCGTATCCAGCATGCTGGTCATCTTGTTCATTATGGGGATGAACATCCCGAACCACCAAAAGGTGTTTACCGTCTTCACGCAGCAGCTTGTCATATCGGTGCTGGCCACGGTGGTCATCTACATGCTGACCGAGTATATCAACACCTCGAATAAACTGTTCCTGCAGATGAAAAAGAACGCGGAAACGGATTACCTGACCAGCCTGCACAATTTGCGCCAGTTCGAGCAGCTGTTGTCGGAACGCTTCCTCGAAGCCCAGCATTTCAGCGAGCGGCTGGGTGTCCTGGTCGTGGACATCGATCATTTCAAACAAATAAACGACACCTACGGCCATGCGGCCGGAGATGTCGTTTTGCAGCAGCTCAGCAAAGTGCTGAGGGATCATTCCCGTTCTTTTGATGAGGTATCCCGCAACGGCGGGGAGGAATTCTCGGTGCTGGTCCCGGAAGCGACCATCGACGAGACGGCCGCGATCGCGGAACGAATCCGAGCCGCGGTAGAGGACCACGTCTTCACCCTCGAAGACGGAGCCAAGCTTCGAATCACCGTGTCCATCGGCGCTGCCGTGCATCCCGATACGATCCGGTCCAAAAATGCCAAGGAGCTGCTCCAGCAAGCGGACCGCGAGCTGTACCGCGCGAAGGAAAGCGGGCGCAACCGCGTATGCTCCGCACCCGAAATCAATGACCTGATTCTCTCCTAATTCGGATCCGCCTTCAGGATGTCCTCAATGGCAGCCAGCGTATCCGAGGACAATTTCATACCGGAAGCCTTCACGTTCTCTTCCACCTGTTCCGGACGGCTGGCGCCCACCAGCGCGCTGGCTACGTTGTTCTGGCGCAGAATCCAGGCCAAGGCCAATTGGCCGACGGTCATGTCCAGCTCGCTTGCGACAAGGCCCAGCGCCTGTACTTTCTGTATGCGGTCTTCGTTTATTTTGAGCCGGTCGGCTCCAAGCTTCGACGCGCGGCTGTTCTCCGGCACGTCCTGCTTCGAGGCGTACTTGCCGGTCAGGAGCCCTTGAGCGAGCGGGGAGTATACGACCTGTCCAATCCCCTTCTTCTCGCCAAGCGGGATAATCTCCTCCTCGATCTTGCGCTCGAACATGTTGTACAGCGGCTGATTCACCACGATGCGGTCCAGCAAATACCGGTCCGCAACGGCCAAGGCCGCTTCCATCTGGGCTGCGGTCCACATGCTGACGCCGACATAGAGCACCTTGCCTTGCCGGACAAGATCATCCAGCGCGCGAAGCGTCTCCTCAAGCGGCGTTTCCTCATGATATCGATGGCAGTAGTAGATGTCGACGTAATCGGTGCCCAGCCGCTTCAGACTGGCATCGCACTGCTCTTTGATATGCTTGCGTGACAGCCCCTGATCATTCGGTCCGTCTCCCATCTTGCCAAACACCTTTGTGGCCAGCACATAGGATTCCCTCGGAAATGCCCTTAACGTCTCGCCCACAACGACTTCGGCCGCTCCTTGAGCGTAGACGTTCGCCGTATCGAAAAAGTTGACGCCGAGTCCATAGGCGGTCTGAATCGACTTGACCGCATTTTCCCGTTCCACGTATCCCCCGTAGGTCAGCCAGCTCCCGAGACTGATATCGCTAACCTTCAGTCCGCTTCCGCCCAATCTTCTGAATTCCATATGTGAAACCTCCTTCATACAAGATAGATGCTTATCCTTATTGTAACATCTTCCTGTACGATAAACAGATATCCCCCGCCTAGCGTTTGTAGCCGGTAGACTTTATTTTTACCTTGACCGATACATTAAATTTGGCATGCGGATAAATGGCAGCCCACTCCTCCATCTCCGTCCGGTTGTTCCAATGCGTGCCGCCATACCGGAGGCCGAAACCCAGCGGATCCAGTCCTGTTTTTTGAATTTTTTCCAGAACGCTTTTGACCGCTTGGGATAATTCCTTGCCGAATTGCGCTTCGATGTTGTCCAGATCCCTCGGATCCAGCTGCGCGGGATCCTCTTTCTCCTCCAATATCGCCGTGATCCTTATCTTATAATCAATCGTTTCTTCCCCCCGTTTATCCGTTACGATCTTGTATCTGGCCCGGGTTCTGTCCGTGTTCACTTCAAGCAGCTTGCCGCCAATCTTCGTTCCGAAATTCGTGCTTAAATTCCGGAGGTCCAGCAGATTATACAGCCTGGTTTCATCCCGGGTCAGGATGTACTTCACTTTGTTCTTGTCCATCAAGGCTACCTTATCGATATTCAGAACGTCGTCCTCAGTCGTTTCCACGACGGGCATAACCGGGTCCTCCCCCTCCTCCATCATTCGGCGGCTCAGATCGAAGGAATAGGTCTTCGTGATGAAAGGGGATTCGGTGCCATCCTCGCTGAGTGCCAGAAATATGGCGTTCCCGGCGATCCGCTCCGTAGGGGGTTCCGCTTTCAATACGGCTTCTGCGGTAGGTACGGCAACAGCCGGATACATGAGCAGCTGCATGTCCCGTCTCCGAACGGTCCAGTCCTGGATTTTGCTGATATCTGTCCGCGCGAAAGCCTCGCCGTACATCACACCCTTGCAATGTCCGAAGTCAAGCTCCTTATCCACCTTGGATTTGACCTCCCGGATCGCCTCCGCAATACTTGTTGATTCCTGCGTAATGAGCAGGGACTTTTTGTCCCCGGTCTTCGGATCACCCGAAGGAATGGCGATTTTGAAGCTAAAACGGTGCATCCCGGGATTTTTCTCCGAGACATCGATGCCTATGGATACTACGAATAGCCTGAGATCGATATCCCGAAATTCGCAGCCCGACAGAAACAAAAAAGAGCAGCACATGATACAGAGCAGCCCTCGTTTCAGGCCATTCATGCTCTCTTCCTCCTTTTCTTCCATACCGCATAGATTAACATGGCAATAAGCAGGAACTCGCCCCCAAACCGGACATCCAGGAATACGATCGCCATATCGTTCAATATGTATTGATTCACAATTAACGACGTTCCGAAGGTGATAAGGGAAAAGAGCAACAGGACCCACCATTCGATTTTTCGCTTTTTATCTATCGATTTGCCCTGATCCCCCGTTAAACCGAAGCCCCCCAGGATCAATTCCTTCCCGACATGCCAGTGTATGATGGAATTCACGAGGGAAAGGCACATATAGGCCACGTAGAAGACGTAAATCATCCGTTCAACGATGAAATAACGAATCCGGAGTGCGTCTATCGTCGAAAAGGCCGGATACACGTGTCCTCCGGCTCCTGCGGCTCCCAATATCCCGATGGGCGCGAACATCGAAACGAGAAGGGTCAGGATGCTGACTACCACGATCGCCCAAATATGGCGGACTCGGAATCGGTGAAAGATCCGGTTGAATACCACCATGTTCACGTACCCCGTAAAAATATAGGTTGCTGCCGCAACCGTCCCGTAATTGGGTAAATTCCAGGCATAGGTAATGATCTGCCTCACGGCATCCCAGCTGAAATACGGATTGCTGAAGACGCGCCATGACATATAAGCAATCAGGGGAACGGTGATGTACAAAATCATCTCCAACCCATAAAGAATCGACTCGGAATCGAGCCTGGCGCTAAGCGCCACAACCACCAGAAAGCCCATCAGAACGATATAGGGAGACACGTCCGGACTGATGTAACGGTTGGTAATATCCACGAAGCTGGTCAAGGTAATGACGCTGGAGAAATACCACGCAAGTCCGTATAACACAAGCAGGATGCCGGATATCCCTTTCGGCATCACCGATTGGAAAATCTCCGGCAGCCCTTGTCCCGGAAATTTCTGAATCAGTTTGATGAAGCCGAACATAATCAGGGTCCCGATCGGGATGGATACGAGGATCGACATCATCGCACCGTCAAAGCGATCCGTAATCAAGATGCGGGGGACATAATTAATCAGGTTGATGGTTGCGTTGAGCAGGAAGAGGTAATAAAAATATTTGTTTCTAACCACTTCGCTGGTCCCCTTTCTTGTTCCGATCCACGGCAAACATCTTCAAGTAAGGTTTGCCGAAGGACCGTAGGCTCGTGAGGTACATGATCATGGCCACCACACCCAGCACGATGCCAACCAAGCCGAAGAAGGTCGCAAGCACGATGAACAGATACTTCGTAACGCGGATGCCGGAGCTCATCATCGTGATCGGGATGACGAAGTTGGTAATGGCAACCGCGGACACCAGAATGATCATGATGTTGCTGACCAGTCCGGCCTCCGTAGCGGCGGTTCCCAGAATGAGACCCCCGACCGTGGTTGCTGTCTGGCCAATCGCTTTGGGCAGCCGAACGCTGGCCTCCGTCAGAAATTCCATCGCGAGCAGCATAAAGATCACTTCGAAGAAGGACGGGTACGGTACCGTGGCCCGGCTTCCTGCAATGAGAAGCGTAACTTGCATCCTCAATATTTCCGGGTTATACGAAGTGAATGCCACGTACAGACTTGGCATCAGCACGGTTACAAACAAGGCGATATACCGAACTGCCTTGAGAAACCAGCCGATCGGAGGAAGCTGGATTTTATCGTCCATCGCGGTAAAGAAATCATTGAATATGGCCGGCAGCAGAAGGGCATACCCCGTTGAATCCATCAACACGGCGATCTTTCCCTGCGATATATTCAGGACAGTCCGGTCTGGGCGTTCGGTCAGCATCAGCGTCGGGTACAGCCGAAATTTGGGGTGCATCGTGTGTCTCTCGATTTCGGATGCCGACTGCACAATATCCGCTTTGAGCTCGGACAGTCGCTTTTTAAGCTCCTGCAGCACCGTTTCTTCGACTTTGAGCGCATCGTACATAATGATGATCCGGGTCTGCGATATTTTGCCGACGGTCATGAATTCCGTCTTCAAGTCGGTGGTTTGGTATCGATGGCGAACCAGGTTCAGGTTCACCTCGATATTCTCCGTAAACGAATCATCGGGTCCCTGGATGACGTTCTCCGTACTGGCGGGTTGGATAAAACTGGCATTAACCAAGACGGCGTCAAAAAGAAGCACGGTGTCCCGTATGAATATGGCAACGCAGCCCCTCAGTATATTGCGGAGCAATTCCTGTTCATCTTTCGGCTCCATGCTCGATGGAAAGGAGCGGATGAATTGCTCGTATAAGTCCAAGGAATTCAGCTCATAAAAGCGATTAATCAAATTATCGTTGATCATGACAGGATCGCACATGCTCTTTAAATAGACCAGCAGCGCGTGCTCAGCCTCGTTCTTCAGCTCGCGCTGCTCGATATCACCGATGCGGTTAAGCTGCTCCTTCAGGCAGTTCTTGGCTTGGTCCGCGTTCAAATACTGTTCGCTGGTCATGATACCGTCCCCCCATTTTCTTATATTTCCGAGAACTCCCTCTTGTCTCCCTAGGTTCTGCACAAATGTCCCAAAATATTTACATTCCTCCAGAAAACTTCGAAGAGCATCATTCCGAGCAGCATAGTTTCTAATCATTCCCATGTGGTAATAATGAAGAACAAGAGACTGAGTTTATGGGGGATACCCATAGTAACCAAGGAGGAATCGTGAATGAACCCATCCAATTCATCGCATCAGGAACTGCCGCAATTTCCGGAGTCGCTGTGGGTAGCGACAACCGAACTGCCTACCTTTTCCCGCTTGGCCGAAGATATTGAGACGGATGTGGCCGTAGTCGGGGCCGGTATAACCGGCATCACGACCGCTTATCTGCTAGCCAAGGCAGGCAAAGATGTCGTGCTGATCGAGGCAGGGCAAATCCTGAACGGGACCACCGGCCATACAACAGCCAAGGTCACGGCCCAGCATGGGCTGATTTATCATGAATTCCTGAATCATTTCGGGGATGAGAAGACAAGGCTCTATTACGAAGGGAATCGGGAAGCGATTGAATTCATTAGGGACATTGTTGGCGGAGACGAGGAGAAGTTTGGGCTAAAGCTGGAGGATGCCTATATTTACGCTCAAACGGAAGACAAATACCTCTCCAAGCTGGAGGACGAAATCAAAGCCTACGAGAAGCTCGGCATCCCGGGAGAATGGCAGGAAAGCCTTCCTCTGCCTATGTCCGTCCGTGGAGCGATCAAGATGCCGGGGCAATATCAGTTCCATCCCCTGCAATACCTTAAGCATCTGACGGAACAATTTCTGAAGCTTGGTGGACGAATCTATGAGAATACGACCATGGATGAAAAAGTCGAAACCGACGGACCGATCACACTGCTCACCAAACGGGGCGGCCACCGGATTACTTGCAACCACGCCGTATCCGCGTCTCATTTTCCGTTCTATGACGGGAAAGGGCTGTTCTTCACGCGGCTGCATGTGGAACGTTCCTATGCGGTTGCCGTCAAACCCGAAACCGCTTATCCCGGCGGGATGTTCCTGAGCGTGGATCAGCCGACCCGTTCCCTGCGGTCAGCTACCTATAACGGCGAGGAGTTGGTTATCGTCGGCGGCGAGAACCATCCGACGGGACGCAGCATCTGCACCCATCAGCATTACGAAAACCTGGAGCTTTTTTCAGGAAATCTGCTGGGCGCCTCCGCCATTCCTTATCGCTGGTCGACCCAGGACCTGATCACCCTGGACAACATGCCTTATATCGGGCCGATCACGTCCAATCAGGACCGGATCTTTGTCGCGACAGGCTTCCGGAAATGGGGGATGACAACGGGAACATTGGCCGCGAAGATCATTTGCGATCAAATACTGGAGAAGGATAACCGTTATGCCGACGTCTTTAGCCCGTCCCGCTTCAAGGCAGACCCGAGCATCAAAACGTTCGTCGCGCAAAATGCCATGGTTGCGAAGGATTTCGTTGCCGGCAAGTTCGAAATGGCCCACGCCGACATAACCGAGCTGAAGCCAGGCGAAGGCGCCGTCGTCCGCCATAACGGGCAGCGTGCCGGGGCCTACAAGGATGATCAAGGAAACCTCTATCTTGTGGATACCACCTGTACCCATCTCGGCTGCGAGGTGGAATGGAACGAGGGCGAACGCTCATGGGATTGCCCTTGCCACGGATCACGCTTCCGCCATAACGGCGAGGTGCTGGAAGGACCGGCTATTGAGCCGTTGAAGCAATTGGACCCGGAGAGCTGATCCCGGCCCACCGATCCTTAAGAGGACCCCAAACCAAAAAGAAGTGAAGCCACCGGGCTTCACTTCTTTTTATACATCACCTGCGATATTAGCAGCACCTGCGAGATTCGGACGGCTAATCTCTAAAGATTTATTCCTTCATTCAAAAAGGCACCCTGACGGGTGCCTGTGTCTTGATATGGCGAAGATGATCTTTGCACGCCAGCCTAAGCGATTTCCGGCGCCAGCTCCTCGCGGTATGCCGCAAGCGACTGATCCACGATGACCTGTATGAAATCGGGATCGATATCCTGGATCCAAGGCATGGCGTTATTCCAAGCATTTTCCTCGATTTGAAGCGCGAGCTGCCTCTGATCCCATTCATCCACCGTTCGATCCATCCGGTCGCACAGCTCCGTCAGGGTCATGTCCATTGAATGGCCCAGCTCATGTGCGAATACCACCGTAAAATAGGCATGGAACGGCTCAAGCGTGCCAAACAGCTGCAAGCACTGCTGGCGTATGACTTCGGTATACATCGTCACGCTGTGCGAATGCATCACATATTTTCCGCCGATTAACCGGCCCCCTGGAAAATACGCCTCCATCTCCACGGTGACACTGCTGCCCGACCGACGTAGAAGCTCTTGCGTAATTCGGTTCAGTTCGGACTTATTCAATAATGATCATGGCTCCCTTTAAAGATATAAACATAAACATCATTATAAAAGAACCATATGAAATTGCAATATCAAATATGCCTGCCGGCTTACTCCGAGCCTGTCAAAAACCTTAAGCGGCGCGGCTTGACGGATACGGCCGCAGGCGTCTCCATATATATCTCCCCGTCCGTGTCGGCCTTCATGGGCCCATCCGTTATCAGCTTGATCGAAGCAATCGAAGAGGTCTTCTTGTCATAGCTTTCCTTGCCTCGTTATCCGGCTTCATGCTGTTCGCTGAATTGGCTGTTATACAGGTCCGCGTAGAAGCCGCCTTGGGACAGCAGCTCTTCATGGGTTCCCTGCTCGATGATGCTGCCCTTGTTCATGACCAGAATCAGGTCCGCATCCCGGATCGTGGACAACCGATGCGCGATGACAAAGCTGGTCCGGTCCTTCATCAGCTCATTCATCGCTTTCTGAATATAAAGCTCCGTCCGCGTATCCACGCTGCTGGTGGCTTCATCAAGGATGAGAATCGACGGGTTGGCGAGAATGGCCCGCGCAATCGTCAGAAGCTGTTTCTGCCCTTGCGATATATTAGAGGCTTCCTCGTTCAGAACGGTATCATAGCCCTCCGGCAGCGTCCGGATGAAATGATCCGCGTGGGCCGCTTCCGCCGCCCGGATGATCTCTTGTTCTGTGGCGCCTTCCCTTCCGTATCCGATATTATCCCGGATCGTCCCGTTAAAGAGCCAGGTATCCTGCAGCACCATCCCGAACAGGCTGCGCAGTTCACTGCGCCGAAGAGCCGTAATATCCGTGCCGTCTATCGTAATCTTGCCCTGATTCAGCTCATAGAACCGCATCAGCAGATTGATGAGCGTGGTCTTCCCTGCACCGGTCGGACCGACGATGGCGACCGTTTGCCCGTGCTTCACGTCTACATTCATATCTTCGATGAGAAGCTGGTCCGCTTTATAGCCGAAGCTCACATGCTCGAAAGACACATCGCCAAGCGGCTTCTTGAGCGCCGCCGGAGCTGTATGCTCTGACACTTCCTCTTCCTCATCCAGCACTTCAAATACGCGCTCTGCCGATGCGATGGTGGATTGAATGACGTTCGCGATATTCGCAAGCTGGGTAATCGGCTGCGTGAATTGGCGCGAATATTGGATGAATGCCTGAATGTCCCCGATCTCAATCGCTCTGCGGGTAACCAACACCCCGCCGACGACACTGACAATCACATAACCGATATTTCCGACAAAACCCATCAGTGGCATAATGGTACCCGATATAAATTGGGCTCTCCAACCGGCATCGTAGAGTTTGTCGTTGACCTCATCAAATTGCTCCATGGACTGTCGTTCCCGGCCAAAGGCCTTCACCACTTTATGACCCGTGTACATTTCTTCCACATGTCCGTTCAGCTCACCCAAATGCTTCTGCTGAGCCACAAAATGCTTCTGCGAGCGCTTGGCGACCATAATGGTCACCACCACGCTGAGCGGCAGGGTCAGGATGACCACCAACGTCAGCAGCGGGCTGATCGTGAGCATCATGATGATGACGCCGACCAGCGTCACCACGGAAGTAATCATCTGGGTCAAGCTCTGCTGAAGCGTGCCGCTGATATTGTCCATATCGTTGGTCACCCGGCTCAGCGTTTCCCCATGCGTGCGGGCGTCGAAATATTTCAGCGGCAATCGGCCGAGTTTGTTGTACACGTCCTTGCGCAAATCATAGACGGTGCGCTGGGCCACGCCGGCCATGACATACTGCTGGATGTACGCAAACAGCGAGCTTAAGAGATATAGTCCTGCTAGCCAGAGCATAATCGTCCGAATGGCGTCAAAATCGATTCCGGCACCCGGCACGCCTTGCATCTTAGCCATGAAGCCTTTGAACAGGATCGTGGTGGCATCCCCCAATATTTTCGGGCTCACGATGCTGAATATCGTACTGAGGATAGCTGCGATCAAGACGATCAGCAGCTTGCCGGTATGCGGCTTGAGATATCGCGTTAACCGGCGAAACGTGCCTTTGAAGTCCTTGGCTTTCTCCCCTGCCATCCCGGGCCCGTGCGGGCCGCCGCCAAAGGGACCGCCCGGTCCCCGGGGATGTCCTCCCCGTTTCTTCTCACTCATGCGATCTCCTCCTCTGACAGCTGCGAGGTGACGATTTCGCGGTAAACATCGCTGGAAGCCATGAGCTCCTCATGCGTGCCGATACCGGCAATGCGTCCCTCGTCCAGCACGATAATCCGATCGGCGTCCATGACGGTGCTGACCCGCTGAGCGACGATCAGAACGGTGGCGTCCGTCGTTTCCTCGCGAAGCGCTGCGCGAAGATTGGCGTCCGTCTTGAAATCCAGCGCCGAGAAGCTGTCGTCAAACACATAAATCTCGGGTCTGCGAACCAATGCCCTTGCAATCGAGAGCCGCTGCTTCTGGCCGCCGGATACGTTGCTGCCGCCCTGCGAAATCTCGGCATCGTAACCGCCTTCCATGGAGGAGATAAAGTCGGCGGCCTGGGCAACCTTCGCTGCATGCCGGATCTCCTCGTCCGTTGCATCCTCTTTGCCGTAGCGGATATTCTCCGCGATGGTGCCAGTGAAGAGCAGCGCCTTCTGCGGCACGAATCCGATCCGGTTCCGCAGATCCTCCTGCATCATGTCGCGGATATCGGTACCGTTGACGAGAATCCGTCCCGACGTCACATCATAGAAACGCGGGATCAGGCTGATCAGGGTGGATTTGCCCGAGCCGGTTCCGCCGATGATCGCCGTAACTTCACCCGGCCCGGCATGGAAGGAGATATCGGATATGGCAGGCTCCTCCGCGCCAGGGTAATAGAAGGTCACATCCTGAAATTCGATCGATCCCTGCAACACGCCGGCATCGCGCGGCTGTTTCGGATCATGGATCTCGGGTATCATGTTTAATACTTCATTGATCCGGACCGCCGATGCCTGCGCACGCGGAATCATGACAAACATGACGGATAGCATGATCAGCGAGAACATGATCATCATCGCGTATTGGAGAAACGCCATGAGGTCGCCGACCTTCATATGTTCGGCGTCTATGCGGTGGGCTCCGAACCAGACGATCGCCAGCGTGGCAAAGTTCATGACCAGCATCATGACCGGCATCATCGCCCCCATGATTTTATTGACTTTGATCGAAGTGGCCGTCAGGTCCTCGTTCGCATCGTTAAAGCGGACCGTTTCATGGTCCATCCGGTTAAAGGAGCGAATGACCCGGATTCCGGTCAGATTCTCCCGCAGCACGCGGCTCAGCGTATCGATCTTCACCTGGATCGCTTTGAAGAGCGGTATGCCTTTTTTGGCGATGAGGAAAATAGCGAGTGCCAGAATCGGCAGGACAACCAACAGCACCGTCGTCAGTCCGGGATCTCTCGACACGGCCATTACGATGCCCCCGATACACATCATCGGCGCAATCGCCATCATGCGAAGGATCATGATCGTAACCTGCTGCACCTGCGTAATGTCGTTTGTCGTACGGGTAATCAGCGAGGCCGTTCCGATCTTGTCGAACTCCTGCAGCGTGAAATTCTCGACATGGGAGAATACGCGCCCGCGAAGAATCTTCCCGAATCCGGTAGCCGATTTGGATGCGAGATAACTCGCGGCTATTGAGCAAATCATGCCCCCCGCCGCAACCAGCAGCATAAAGCCGCCCACGCGCCAAATATAAGGGACGTCTCCCTTCACGATGCCGATATCCACGATGTCCGCCATCAAGGTAGGCAAGTACAGATCAGACAGACACTGGAAAAACGTGAACAGCAGGACCAAAATGACCGCTGTCCGGTACGGTTTCATATAGTGAAACAGCTTTAACAAATCCCCCACCCCTACTCGTTGTCAAAAGTCGTTTCGTTCGATATGCGTTTTTGTTCATGAAAATGATATACCTTCGTCAGCAGCTCCGTCAGTTTGACGCTGTCCTCTTCCCCGAGGAAATCCACCAGCTCGTTAAAGCTGTTCTTGACGTTCTGATAGGTTTGCTGGACAACGCGGTTCCCTTCCTCCGTCAGCTGCACTCGGACCGCTCGCCGATCCTGGGCATCCATCACCCGCTCCACCAGCCCCTTGCTCTCCAGTGCATTAATGAATTGCGTGATCGTCGGCGACGTAACATTCATCATGCTGCTGATTTCGGACACTTTCATGCCGGGACCAGCAGGCTCGATATGATGTTTAAGTCCCATCAGAACGCGAATCTCACCTGGTGTATACCCTGAAATCAAGTGCTGATCCCACTCCTGCTTGTGGAACATGCGTATGCTGTACAAGAGCCTGCCGGCGACGCTGTCCTCCCGCCTGCCGCCCTTCATGCATGGTCCTTCCCGCGAATGTTGGTCCTCGTTGCCTTTCATTTCTTTATGTAAATCTGGATGTTGATCCTCTGCCATGGTCCACCTCTTTTCGGCAACAGCTCGAATAAATAGATAGATTGCCTATTTATTTGGTTACCTAACTATATACCCGGAAGATGACCGAAGTCAAATCGACTCCGGCCTTCCCTTAGCCTCCATTATTCATCATCGTACAGCTGCTGCTGATATACCCCTTTGCGGCCTCGGTCGTTCTTGCGGGACGACTTGCCCGAGCTCTTGTTTTGACGGCGGGTGCTTACCCTCTCTTTGCGGGCGATATGGGCCAGCTCCCGCTCCGTCTTCTTATAGTTTGCATATCGCTTTGCATCCAGCGTTCCATCCTGCAGCGCTTCCCGGACCGCACAGCCGGCCTCCGTTTCATGCCGGCAATCATGGAACCGGCACTGCTGCGCCAGCGCGGAAATATCCGCGAAGGTCGCCTCGAACCCTTCCTCCGAATCCCACAGCTGCAGCTCCCGCATGCCCGGCGTATCCACCATGATCGCGCCTCCCGGCAGCACGAACAGCTCCCGGTGCGTCGTGGTGTGCCGTCCTCTTGCGTCCTCCTCGCGTATCCCTTGAACCCGCTGCATCTCCTGGCCGGACAGCCAGTTCAGCAGCGTCGATTTGCCGGCACCGGAGGTACCCGTAATGGCAACCGTTTTCCCTTGCACCAGATACTCCCCAAGCTGCTCCTTTCCTTGATCCATCAAAGAGCTTACCGCATGGACCGGCACGCCTGGAGCAACAGCCTCTACCTCCGCGACGTACGCTTCCGGCGATTCGCATAGGTCCGCCTTGGTGAGCAGCACGACCGGTGCGGCTCCGCTCTCCCAGACCGCAATCAGATAGCGTTCAATCCGGCGAACATTAAAATCCTTGTTGAGCGCGTTAATGATAAACACGGTATCCATGTTGGCCGCAATGATCTGCTCATCCGGCACGCTTCCTGCTTCCCTGCGCGTGACGGCGGATTGACGGGGCAGCAGATGATGAATGACGGCACGGGATTCGCCCTGCAGCGGCTCCACCATGACCCAATCGCCGACTGCGGGAAAGTCGCTTTTGCTGCCCGCTTCGTATTCATACTTGCCTGTGACAATGGCCGTCTGCTCACCCTCTTGGGTGATAATGCGATACTGCTTCGAGAATTGGGCCGTAATGCGGGCCGGCACCAGCGCCTTGTCCTGCTTCGGGATCTGAGCGGCCATCAAACGCCAATGTTCATTCCATCCATAGGCTTGCAACGTTGTCATGTCTTGTTTAGTCAAATTCGTGATATCCCCTTATCGTTGTTGGATTGGTTGTTAACAAATGATCAAACATAAAAAAACCGCAGATTTGTATCCGCGGCTGATCTGAAACTATGCAGGAAGAAGGCATCGATCCTCGGCAGCCAAACCGCCAAAGATCATACCGAAGCCTTGCATAGACACAAAAAACCCGCAGGATACCAAGCACGGTCTCCTGCGGGTTCTTAGGTACGGAGGTGAAGACATGATAAACCAAATGCCTTACACCCCGGGTACCATTAGAATTTCCCGTCCAAAGAGACCAACGTCAATGCGACCCATCCACTATGCATCATAACCATTTGACATCAGCCTCCTTCAGCTTAATTAGTATATCCGTATTATAGGATTCGTATTTCCAGGTGTCAACATCCCATGAAAAAATTAGATGCGCCTGTAATGCCTCCACTCCTCCGGCAGCAGCATCCCGTACTGTCGATTCAGGAAGCGGTCATCAACGAGCGTCAGCGTCCCGCTGTCCTGCTCCGATCGGATCAAGCGTCCTCCGGCCTGCAGCACTTTGTTCATGCCGGGGTACACGTAGGCATAATCGTATCCCCTCTTGCCGGTACGTTCAAAATAATCCTTGATGATATCATTCTCGAAGGAAAGCTGCGGCAATCCTACACCGATGACCACCACGCTCGAAAGCCGTTCTCCCTTCAAATCGATGCCTTCGGAGAAAATACCGCCCATCACGGCAAATCCGATCAGCGGATCTTCCGCATCCGCCTGGAATGCATTCAGGAACGCCTCCCGCTCCTCCTCGCTCATTCCATGCCCTTGGAGCAAGGTACGGGCTTCCGGGTTCATTCTGGCAAACGCCTCATGAATATCCTGCATGTAGGGATAGGACGGCAGAAAGATCAAGGTATTCACCGGTTTTTCCTGAACCAGTGCACTCAGCATCCGGACGATGGCTTCGCTATTGCGCTCCCGATCCTTGAATCTCGTCGATAACGGCAAGATCCGAACATCCAATTGCTCAGAGGAGAAGGGCGAGGGAATCGAGAGGCTGTAATCCTCTTCCTCGGCTCCGAGCATGTCGCGGTAATATCCAAGCGGCATGAGTGTTGCCGAGAAGAATACGCTGGAACGGTAGTTTTTTCCCGCTTGCTGAAGCAAATAAGAGGGGTCCAGGCAGAACAGCTTGAGAAACACCTCGCTTCCGCTCATCTCCGCATACGTGACAAAGCGGTCGTCATACAGCTTGGAGATGCGCAGATACCCCTGCACGGCAAAATAGCATTCCAAAAGCGCATCGGCCTCATCCCCGCTCTTGCCGGTCATCAGTTCGGCCTCTGCCTGGAGCGAGAAATCCTCCAGCAGCTCGACCATCATCTCCGGCTGCTGAGACCCGACGATTCGCTCTTCCTCCTCGCTGACCTTGCGCAGCACCTTAAAGCGGTTATTCACCCGCTTCGCCGTGTTGTAAAGCCCGGGATTGCTCTCTTTGTACGCCCTTTGCAGCTCCAAGAACGCGGACTTATTCAGCTCGGCCGAGAACATCCCCCTTGCCCGGTCGACCAGGTTGTGCGCCTCGTCAATGAGCAGCACGCTGCGCTTCTTCACGTCCTCCGGCATCCGCTTGAAGGAGACGCGCGGGTCGAATACGTAGTTGTAATCGCAGATGACGGCATCGGCGGCGTACGCGGCATCCAGCGAGAATTCAAACGGGCACACCGTATGCTTGCGGGCATACGCTTCGACGACCGGCCTCGTGATCAACGTTTCATTCGAGAGCAAATCCAGTATGGCGTCATTAATCCGGTCATAGTAGCCCTCCGAGAACGCGCAGCCCATCTGGCTGCAGCCTTCCGCTTCGCTGAAACAGATCTTGTCCTTCGCCGTCAGCGTGACCGTGTGCATGCAGAGCCCTTGACGCTCCATGCGCGCCATGGCTTCCTCCGCGGTGGTACGGGTAATCGTCTTGGCCGTCAGGTAAAAAATCCGGGACAACAGGCCCTCGCCGATCGCTTTGACCGAAGGAAACAGCGTGGATATGGTTTTGCCGATGCCCGTAGGGGCTTTGGCAAACAATCTTCGTCCTTCCCCGATGCTTTTATACACGGCTCCGGCCAGCTTTCGCTGTCCCTCGCGGTAGGCGGGAAACGGAAACTTCAGTTCACGGATGCTCCGGTCCCTCCGCTCGCCATGCTCCCGCAGCAGGTTGGCATAAGGCGCGTAGGCCGCCACAACCTCGAGCACAAAGGATTCCAGCTGAGCGAAGCTCCATTCCTGCACGAACTGCTTCCGCTCTCCGCTCGGGACCTGGAAGTAGGTCAGTCTCACGGCCATCGTCGGAATCTCATGCAACCTCGCGTACATATAGGCATACATTTTGGCCTGTGCCCAATGAACCGGGTACGTGTGCTCCGTAATCTCGCCCAAATCGCCGGAGGTCGACTTGATCTCGTCAATCATGATCCGCCCTTCCTCTTGAATCAGACCGTCGCAGCGGCCTTCCACCACAAACAGCAGATCCTCGTAAGGAATCTCCGCTTCAAGCTGAACTTCCTTCTGATCATTCTCGCCATAGTCGCGCTGTACCTGTTGATGCGCACGGGTCCCCTCGGTCAGGGATGTCGCCGTGCGAAAACCCGAGGTAATGCTGCCGCTGCGAAAGACGTATTCCACCAGCGGCCTGACGGATATTTGGATAGTATGAGGCATGATGGTCTCCTTCGTTCAAGTTCTATGAAGGGTATTATACCAAACATTCGTTCCGGAATGCGAAGCATCCGCGGGCATTCGATAACAAAAAAAACGTGCAGAAGGCATCCTGACAGGATGGCGTTCTGCACGCTGTATTCAACTCATGCTTACGGGGCTTTCTTCTGCATCTGATCCAAACTCTTGAACTCGTACCCCCGGTTCCTTGCTTCGTCAATGATCCGTCCCAGCGCCTCCGTGTTGTCCTTGGAGATGGAGTGCAGCAGGATGACGGCGCCGGGGTGAAGCTGCGCGGTCACTTTATCGTAAGCATACTGCGCGCCGCGCTGGGACTTTACGTCCCAATCCATATACGCGAGCGACCAGAAGACATTGGTGTACCCCAGCTGCTTGCTGGTCGCCAGGGACCGCTCATCGAAGATGCCGCGCGGCGTGCGCAAATATTTCATGTCCGGCTGGCCGGTGATGCGCATAACCTCCTTCTTCACCCGTTCCAGCTCCTCGGTCAGCTTCTCTGCCGAGATCGTGGTCACGTCCGGATGATTCCAGGAATGGTTGCCGATAATATGGCCTTCCGCCGTCATCCGTTTCAGCAGATCTTCCTGTGTCTTCACATAATGTCCGGTCACGAAAAAGGTGGCGGGCACCTTTTTCTCTTTAAGCGTATCCAGAATACGGGAGGTATACCCATTCTCGTATCCGTTATCAAAGGTAAGATAAAGCTCCTTCTGCTCGGCATCTCCCATGAAGATAGCATCGTATTTTTGCAGAAGCTCCTTGAAGCCCTCCTCGTTGATCGAGGGCAGCTGGCCGTTGACGCTTTTCTTAAATCCAAAGTGAAACGGACCGCTTCCGCCCGCCAAAGCCGCTCCGGTGATGGACAGCATTACCGCCAAGCTCACAAGAAGCATAAGGGCCGGCCGAAGGATACCACGTTTCTTCATATCCGTTCTCTCTCCTTCATTGTTGTGATATGGATCGACTCCCTTGATGAAAGACGTACCAAGGGTGGTATCACCTAATATCCCACAAATCGGAGCAAACTATGTGTCAATCCAGGACAGTCCTAGTTTCGGATGGGGCGGCATGTTTACGTGATCTTGATCAACCGGCCCTTCTGATGGCTCTGCAGCGCATATTCGATCATCCGAATGACATTGCGGGCTTCTTCAGGCTGGACAGGCAGCGAACCTCCTTTAAGGATCGCTTCGGCCAATCCCTGGTAAAAAGCTTGATAGCGTCCCGGCAGCGTCTCAATCTCCCCTTGCACCGCCAGCCCGCTCAGCTCGGTAGCCAGCTCCCCGTATTGGTCCGGCTGGTCTTCGCCCCAGCCCGCGTCCCCGGGATGCATGCCCTGCTTCAGCTGGCCTTCCTGCGGATCCGTTCCATATTTCAGGAAGCTTCCCTTATCGCCATGCAGCTCGAATTTCGGCCCCGCCTGCCGTACCAGCGAACCGGAATGCAGAATGACGCGAAACGTCTTATAACCCAGCACCAGATGAAAATAATCATGGGCTTTGGCCCCTTTGCGCTCCGTTCTCAAGTCCGCCCAGAGCGTCTCCGGCAGGCCGAACAGGAACAGCGCCTGATCGATCAAATGCGAACCTAAGTCATACAAGATCCCGGATCCGGCAATCCCTTGCTCCCTCCACCGCTCCGACTGAACTTCCGGACGGTAGCGGCAGAACTGCGACTGATAGATGGAAAGCTTGCCTAAGGCTCCCGTCTCCAGCAGATTGCGGACGGTCAGAAAATCATTGTCCCAGCGGCGGTTGTGGTACACCGTCAGCAGCACGCCCTTCTGCTTGGCCAGATCAATCAGCTCGTCCGCTTCGGCGGATGTTACGGTAAACGGCTTCTCGACGACCACATGCTTTCCGGCCTCGATGGCTAACCGGGTATATTCATAATGCGTTGCATTCGGACTCGTAATGATGACAACATCGATATCCGGAATGGACAAGAGCTCATCCACGCTGTCGACAACGGCCGTATCGGGCATATCCTGGTGGACCTTGTCCGGATCCGATGATACAACCGTGTGCACCCTGTAATCCGGCACGCTTCTAAGAATAGGTGCATGAAACACCGACCCGGACAGGCCGTAGCCGATGATCCCCGCTTGTATTGCCATAACGCAAGCCTCCTCTTCCCATGGTTCTATGATGATTCGATATGTATCGCTTGGTTTCCTTGCAACATCTTAACATTCCGCAAATATTTTACAACCTTATAAGGGAAAGCCGCCTGCACGTCGTTCTTGTGCAGGCGGCTTCGCTATTCCGTGCTGTCCGCATTTGCGGGTCGACGCCTCTAGGGCCGGCAAAGCATTAATAAGGGTCTGCCTCGTGGCCCATACGGTCTGCATCCTCTACGGCCTGCTCCCGGACGGTCTCGTTCGAGCCCTTCCTTGCCTGCTCGAGTCCTTCCCGTACGCGGCGCCCATAGTCCTCGTCCGCATTCGTGAAATATTCCACCATCTTGTCTTGAATCCGGATATCGCATTGGATCAGCGCACCCACGAGGTTGTTGATCAGGTCGTTTCGCTCCCAATCCTCAAACGCTCGGTACGTATCCCCGGCCTGCTTGAAATCCAGCGTGCGATCCAGCTTCTGCCGCACGAGGTTGGCATCGTAATGCGGCTGATGCGGCTTCGCCGTCTGCGATGCTTCCACCAGCCCATCCGTCATGGACGGCTCGTAATCCACATGCGGGCTTTGACCAGGCGCCTTATCCACGAAAAAGGACATCTGCCCGCCCCGCTGATTGGTAGCGACCCGTTTCTTCGGCGCATTGATCGGCAGCTGCAGGTAGTTCGTTCCTACGCGGTGCCGCTGGGTATCCGAGTAGGAGAAGGTACGCCCCTGCAGCAGCTTGTCGTCCGAGAAATCAAGCCCGTCAACCAGCACGCCCGTGCCGAAGGCCGCCTGCTCCACTTCGTTGTAGTAGTTCTCCGGATTTTTGTTCAGCACCATTTTGCCTACCTTCAGGAACGGGAATTGATCCTCCGGCCACAGCTTCGTCGGATCCAGCGGATCGAATTCCAGCTCGGGATGCTCGTCGTCGCTCATAATCTGCACGCACAGCTCCCACTCCGGGTAATCCCCGCGTTCAATGGCTTCGTACAGATCCTGCGTCGCATGGCTGTCATTCATGCCCTGAATCTTGTTCGCTTCTTCTTGCGTAAGATTCTTGATCCCCTGCTTCAGCGGCTCCCAATGATATTTGACGAGCACGCCGGTGCCTTCTGCATTGACCCATTTATATGTATTCACACCGGAGCCCTGCATTTGGCGGTAGTTGGCGGGGATGCCCCAAGGGGAATACACAAACGTGATCATATGCGTCGCTTCCGGGGAACGGGAGACAAAATCGAACATGCCTACGGGACCCGGAACGTTGGATACCGGATCCGGCTTGAACGCATGGACCATATCCGGAAATTTAAGCGGATCGCGGATAAAGAATATTTTCAGGTTGTTGCCGACCAGATCCCAGTTGCCTTCCTCGGTGTAGAATTTCACGGCGAACCCGCGCGGATCCCGAAGCGTTTCAGGCGAGCCGGAACCGTGGATTACGGTTGAGAACCTGACAAATACCGGCGTGCGCTTGCCTTCGACCTGGAACAGCTTGGCCCGGGTATACTTCGAAACCGGCTCGTCGCCTACTTTTCCATAGGCTTCGAAATATCCGTGCGCTCCCGCACCTCTGGCATGCACGACGCGTTCCGGAATGCGTTCGCGGTCAAAATGCGTGATTTTCTCCAAAAAATGATAGTTCTCCAGGGTCATCGGACCCCGATTCCCAACCGTTCGCACATTCTGATTATCCGAAATCGGATGGCCCTGCCGGTTAGTCAGCGTATCCTCCCGCTCCGTCTCGCCCCGATTCTCGGCGTATCCCGCCCGTTCTTGGTTTACTCCGTTATTAGCATCATGATCTTGGCCACTCATGAATGTCATTCCTCCTTGGATATAAGGCTTGTAAATGGGTTCTCTTTACTATGGATATTATGTCCAAGGAGTGAAAATGTATGAAATGCCCTTCAATTTATAACAAACTTACTCATGCTCGCCCAGAAGGGAGCGCGTAAAGCTGATCCATTCCCTGACGGCAAAGGACAGGTAGCGGTCCTTCCTCCAGATCATCCCGAGCTGCCACGGGATCGATGGATTGTCCAGCGGCAGTATCGTCACGCGCGAAGAATCGATCTCTTTGCATATCGTTTCGGGAAGCAGCGCGATCCCCAGATTGGCGGCAACCATGCCGCTGATGAGATCCCACTGCGAGCTTTCGTAGACCACCCGCGGCTCGAAGCCGGCGCTGACGCACTCGCGGATAATCCGGTCATGGAGCGTAAAGTCCTCGCGGAACAACACAAACGCCTCGTCAGCAAGCTCACTCAGATGTACATGCTCCCTTCCCGCCAACCGATGGGACGGATGCAGAAGCAGATTCAGCTTCTCTTTCACGAAGGAATAATAATGGAATACGTCTTCATTGACAGGCAGCACGGCGACGCCGATGTCGGTCTGGCCGCTCTCCACGTCCGCCTCCACCTTCTTGGCGCCGTCCTCGATCAGCTGAATGGTAATCTTCGGATATTCCCGGTGGAACTGCCCGATTACTTCCGGAAAAAAGCTTGAGCCCACCATGGGCGGAAGCCCGATGCGCAGATGGCCGCGCTTCAGGTTCATGAGATCTTCCAGTTCGGCCGATACCCGCTGGAAGGATTCGACCATCTGCTGGGCTTGCTGATACATGATTTGGCCGGCGTCGGTCAGCTCAATCCGTTTGCCCTGACGATAGAACAAGGTAACGCCCCACTCGTCCTCCATGTTGCGGATCGTTTTGCTGATCGTCGGCTGCGTAATGTACAGCTTCTCTGCGGCCTTGGTGAAGCTCTGGTTCCTCGCGACCTCAAGAAAATACTCCAGGTGCCGTATGTCCATTCCCGATGCTCCTTTCACTTTTTGGCTATGCATAGATAAATGGAATACTTATCATTCGATATATGCATTTTACCTATGAAAACTATCGTTGTAAAATTTCATTACCAATGAAAATAAGGAGGCCGGTCATGGTCAACATGTTGAAAGGAACGCTTCAAGTGGCCGGTTTCATGCTTCTTTCCTTAGGGATGGATCAACTGGCCGCCTGGCTGAATATCGGAATTCCGGGCAGCATTCTCGGAATCGTTGTTGTGTTTATCCTTCTCGAAACCAAGATCCTCCGTCTGGAGTGGATCGAGCTCGGCGCCAATTGGCTTCTCGCCGAACTGCTGCTGTTCTTTATCCCCGCCGCGGTCGGGATCATGAAATATTTCCCGATGCTGGAGGCCGAAGGGCTCCAGATTCTGGCCGTTGTTTTGTTCAGCACCGTCATCGTGATGGTGAGCTCTGGGCTGACGGCCGGCTTCATCTCATCCAGAAAGGGGCGTAAAACGCCATGAATATCCTGCTGACCGTCATCCTCGGCCTGCTGTTAACGATCGGGATTTACGGGGGAGCCAAAAGGCTGTATCGCCGCCTGCCGAAGGTTTATTTATCGCCACTCCTGATCACGCCGGTGCTGATTGTTGTGATATTGACACAAACGGGCGTATCCTATGAATCATACAATGAAGGTGCGCAGTGGATCAGCAAGCTGCTCGGACCAGCCACGATCGCTTTTGCCGTGCCGCTGTACAAGAACTTCCAAACCTTGAAGAAACACGCGGCCGAGATTATGCTCAGCGTGCTGACGGGATCGGTGCTGGCGATGTTATCCTCCGCGTTTCTCGCAAAGTGGATGCACCTGAACAGCTCTCTGGCTACCAGCCTGGTGCCGCGCTCCATTACGACGCCTATCGCCATGAACGTATCCGAGGTGATCGGGGGCGTGCCGAACATGACCGCCGTCTTCGTCATTATGACCGGGATTCTCGGGTCCATGATCGGACCTGCCGTCATGCGGATCTTCCGGATCCGGGGCGATATCGCGAGAGGGGTTCTGTTTGGGACCAGCGCCCACGGAACCGGCACGTCCAAAGCATTCGAATTCAGTTCCCTCTCGGGAACCATATCCAGCATTTCGATGATCGTCGCCGCGCTCTTCACCCTCGGAACCGCACCGCTGATCATGTCCTTTCTTTATTAATATTTGCTAAAACTCTGACAAAACCGGCGATGACCGGTTTTTTCGTTGTCTTTTTGTGTTGTTATAGGAAACTTTGGGACTTACTTTAACTCTTTGACAACCTCCTCCGAAGAGGTCATAATAAATTCTGTTCATTAGTTTTGTTAAATAAATGGTATACGGAACGTAAATCTACAGTAAGAATAACGTCTATGTATTCTTAAAAAACGAATAGCCGCCGACGTTTTGCGAACAGGTCTGTGGCGGCCCTGAAAGGAAGGCGATACAGGTGTTCTCCACCTCGCGGTTTCGGTTAACGATTACGAAGCCATTTATATTTTTCTCTGTTATTATGCTGCTCAAAAGCTACCTGGCCTGGACGGTCATTTTTGATGATGTCATGCCATGGAAACCGCTGATTACGGAAATTCCTTTTATCTGGCTTGTGTTCAGCTTGATCGAATGGTTTGCTTCCAAGCGAAAGCTGACGGCCTATATGAGCGTTAACCTGCTGCTGACCGCCATCTTCTTTGCAGCCATTATGTATTATAAATATTACGGTGTCATCGTTACCTATCACGCGTTAGAGCAGGTGAACCAGGTAACGGCGGTAAGCAACAGCGTATTCTCCTTGATGGACCCTTACTATCTGCTGATCTTCACGGATATCATCGTGATGTTTGTTCTGTTGTGGCGCAGCAACCGCGTTAAAAATTGGAAGATTCGGCATGCGAAAAAGGAAAAACGCAAAATCATCCCGATTGTTTTTGTTGTCTCTTTAATGCTGTGCCTGTTCCAGATCATGCCGAACCGCGCAAGCATGAACGAAATCGTGAAGGCGCAGGAAATGGGGATTCTGAACTACGAGGCCTATACGATTTTCCAACAGGAGAATAAAGAGCTCGTGGATGCCAAAACCATTACCCAGGATAAAGTCAACGCATTGAAAGGCCTGGAAGCCTCGGATAAGGAGGCTCTCCTTACAGGTGTCGCCAAAGGGAAGAATCTGATCATCATCCAGATGGAGTCGTTCCAGAAGTTCTTGGTCGACCTCAAGATTGACGGCAAGGAAATTACGCCTAACATCAACAAGCTGGCCCGCGAGAGCAATTACTTTCCGAACTTCTACCAGAACGTCGGTCAAGGCAATACCTCGGATGCCGAGTTTGTTGTGAATACTTCCTTCTACATCCCGCCGCGGGGTGCGGCTACGCAGCATTATGCGGACAGGGTTCTGCCAAGCCTGCCGAGACTGCTGCAAGGGGAAGGATATGATACGGCAACCTTCCACACCAACGTCGTGGAGTTCTGGAACCGCGGAGAGCTGTACAAGGCGCTCGGTTTCAACCGTTATTACGATAAAGCGTTCTTCGGCGAAGACGATAAGCTGTTCTTCGGCGCCTCGGATGACGCCCTGTACTCCAAAACGGCTGCCGAGCTGAAGAAAATGAACGATGCCGGTAAACCTTTCTATACCCAGGTCATTTCCATGTCGGCTCACCATCCGTTCACGATTCCTGAGGATAAATATCGGATGACCCTGCCGGAGCGGTATGAAGGCACCTTCGTCGGCGACTACATCCGTGCCCAGAATTATGCCGATGACGCACTCGGCAAATTCATCGAGCAGCTGAAGAAAGACGGCGTATGGGATAACAGCTTGATCGTTCTTTACGGCGATCATCTTGGACTGCCGATTTACTCCCTGGACCACAAGGATAAAGAGCTGATGCACGAAATTTACGGCCGCGAATATACCTCCGGAGATATGATCAACATTCCGCTTATCATCCATGGCGAGGGAATTCAGCCTGAAATGAAGGAGCAGGTCGGCGGACAAATCGACCTCTTGCCGACGGTGTCCAACCTGCTTGGCGTATCGATCGACAATCAGCTTCATTTCGGCCAGGATCTGCTGAACCACACCGATAATAATTTGCTGCCGGAGCGGTATTATCTGCCTTCGGGTACGTTCATCAACAATACGACCCTGTACATTCCAGGCATCGGCTTTGAGGACGGAACCAAGCATCCGCTTCCGAATTCGGACGTGAAGAAGACTCAGGCTACCAAGGAAGAATTCGAACGCGCGCTCCAGCTGCTTCATCTGTCCGATAGTTATATCAGACAGCTGCCATACCATAAATAGGCCGTTGCCGCATGGGACAACTCTCCGGAAATCTTGGAGAGTTGTCTTTTTTTGTATGCTTGACGATCATCAGAAACCCTTGATATATAAGGATTTATATAGCCGAGGGCGACTGTTATTTGACATAGTGGCTTACTTTTTCTTATGATTAATAGCAATATACCTTGTTTTGAAGACCGCGTTCGTGGTGAAATTACGTACAACTACTCAAATCACTTCATATTCATACGCTGACAATTAAGCCATATATTTTTTAGAGCAAATCGATTACGAATTGTAGGAGTGACGATCCGACTTGGACCCCATACGAAGGATAAACAGATGGATATGTTTAGCACTAGGCTTTCTGCTGATTGCTTCCGTTGCGCATGTTCCCCTGGTGGATATCACCGATTCCGCCGCGGCCACGCAGGGCATGGAAGCGTCTGAAGGCACTCTGCCCGCGCCGACGCCGGTACCCAAAAGTCCGGAACCCGTTCGGTTGATGCTGGAGTCGAAACGCCATGTGTCTCTGCTTTCCTTGCATAACGTTACATGCAACACGGATACCGATATGTTTCTCCTCCTCAAGCACATGCTGCTAGAACCTTTGAAGTTTCGATCGAATTATGTTGACAGCCATGCATAGTAAACGTTGGTTATTAAAAAACTAATTCAGATCAGATAACAAAAAGGATGTGTTTTGTTTGGACGACAATATAGGCTTGAATTTATTCCTAGTCGCTGTACTTATCGCAGCTACCGCTTTTTTCGTTATGACGGAATTTGCTATCATAAGACTTCGTCCCAGCCGGGTAGACCAATTGGTGATGGAAGGGCGCAAAGGCGCTCTAGCCGTTAAAAAGGTAACTTCGAATCTCGACGGATATCTGTCCGCGTGTCAGCTTGGGATTACCATCACGGCGCTCGGTCTCGGTTGGCTCGGGGAACCGACCATCGAGAAGATCCTGCACCCGGTGTTTGACAGCCTTAGCATTCCTGCGGCTATCGCATCGCTGATTTCATTCCTGCTTGCATTTATTATCATGACTTACATTCACGTCGTTATCGGTGAACTTGCACCGAAAACGATTGCTATCAATAAAGCTGAAGCCGTGTCGTTCCTCTGCGCGACGCCGATCATATGGTTCAACCGGATTATGTACCCGTTCATCTGGCTCTTGAACGGATCGGCCAACAAGATCGTTCGCCTGTTCGGCATGCATCCGGCAAGTGAACATGAAGAGGCTCACTCGGAAGAAGAGCTCCGCATGATTCTCAGCGACAGCTATGAGAGCGGAAAGATCAACCAAGCCGAATACGGTTATGTAAGCCGAATTTTTGCTTTTGACGATATGCTTGCCAAAGAGATTATGGTACCTCGTACCGACATGATCTGTCTGTATGTTGACAAGCCGCTTGCCGCCAACCTGCAGATTATCAAGCGCGAGCAGTACACCCGGTTCCCGGTTGTCCGCGGAGACAAGGATCAGATCGTCGGCATGGTGAACACCAAACAGTTCTTCCTGGAGTTCGATGACAATTCCAATATCGACTTGACCAAGCTGATTCATCCGGCCATGACGGTATCCGAAGCGATCCCGATCAAGAAGCTGCTTCGAAAAATGCAGCAGGAAGGCACGCATATGGCCATCCTGATCGACGAATACGGCGGTACGTCCGGCATGATCACCATCGAGGATATTTTGGAGGAGATCGTCGGCGAAATCCGCGACGAATTCGACGAGGATGAAGAACGCGAGCTGACCCAGCCTGAGCCGAACCGCATCATCGCAGACGGCAAGGTATCCATTAACCGGATCAACGACCTGCTTCATACGGACCTGAGCACCGATGACCTGGATACGATCGGCGGCTGGCTGTACGGTCATAACTCCGAACTCGCCAAAGGCGATACGTGGAGTTACAATGACCTGACGTTCACCGTCATCGAGAAGAAGACCCACCGCTATACGAAGCTGCAAATCGTCAAAGAAACGCCTGAAGAAGCGGCGGAGGAAGCCTCTGCCGTTGCGGCAGCCAGCGAAAGCAACGAATAAAAAACAAGATGACCAAGCCGTCATGCAGCCCTTACCGGGTATGCATGGCGGCTTTTGATTTGGGGGATCGCATTTTAACACTTTAACAAGTTATAACTCTGCTGTAATATAGAAATTATCTAATTTCTAACGTATTGGGGGCAGCAAGTCATGAATCGTCAAATCGCCATCATCGGAAGCAGCGGCGGCAATCTGTACAATCTCGGCGGCAAAGACCCGCGCAAACTGCTGGAAGAGATATTGATGCAGCTCGATAGCGCCGGCCTGTCCTGCGGGGCCCTGCAGTTTATCGCTGCCCAGGTCTCCATGGACGCAGCCAAGGATACGACGCCTGCGGCTCTTTACAGCTGGAGCTCTTCCCAAGGAGAGCCCGTCATTGTCGCTGAAGGCACCCTTCAACAGGTCAATCAGGCGGCCGAGCGGCTGGACCGGGAGATTGCCGAGCAGATTGAACTCGGCGAAATTGACGGCATCATCGTCATGAGCGCCGACCCGGAGGGCAGCAATCGGCATGCCATTGAGGCGGCTGCCAAATTCCGCCTGCCGGTGACCGGTACGGGCGGAACCTCCATGGCCATCATCCAAACCAAAGGCGCGCATGTCATTGCGGCTTCGGGCACAACCGGAACCACCAACAGAACGCGCGCGGTCACCTTTGTCACTTCCCTCAGCAAGCATTGGCGGCTTACGTACCGGCCGGTCATCGGGAATGCGTCCGCAAATATCCATGCGGCGTCCGGCAGCTCATCTCCATGGCGAAGAATCAATATTCGGGGCATCATGATGGCGTCCCTCCCCGGTTTCATCGGCATGGCCCTGATCCTGGCGGTCAGCAAAATCCCGGGGTTATCTTCGTTGACCGAAGTGTTTGACCTGCTGATTAAAGCGCTGCCGGTCATCGTTGCGGTCATTGCGGCCAAACAGGTCTCCGAGTTGGACGAGGTGTCCATCGTGGCGGGCATCGTGGCAGGCGTTCTGTCCGTCGAAGGAGGCATTATCGGCGGCATCATCGGCGGGATCGGCGCAGGCATTATCGTCCATTACATATTCCGTCAATGCGTGGAGTGGCGTTTCCCCGCTACGACGGTCAACATTGTTGCCGGCGGCGTGTCGGGACTGATTGCCGGTTTGCTGGTCTACTTCCTCATTGCGCCGATTGCGCTGAGCGCAGGGCAAGGCATCCGCTTCCTGATCGAGACCCTTGTCTCCTGGAGCCCCGCCATGGCCGGATTGATTGCCGGCCTGCTGATCTGGCCCGCCATCATCGGCGGCGTCTATCATGCGGCCATCCTGCCGATTGTGCTGCTGGAGATGGAGACAACCAGCAACAGCTTCCTCGGCGCGGTCGATATGGTCGGCTTGGTGATGGTATCCGCAGGCATCACGCTAGCCAATATTATCGCTCCGCGGGATAAGGGAGAAGCCGCCGTCGCAGCCCCCGGATTCGCCATCAACATGGGATTTGGCACCTTCGTTGAAGCCGCCTATCCGTTCATGTTTTCGAACAAGCTTGTATTTGCCGGAGCGATTGCCTCGGCTGGACTTGGCGGCATGCTCGTCGGTTTGTTCGGGGTCCGGGGGACGGCCTATGTGCCCTCCTTCATCGGGCCCATTACATCGAATAACACAATGGGTTTCCTGATCTCGATGGCAGCCAGCCTGCTCTGTTCGTTCCTGATCACCTTCTTCGTTAACAAGCTGTCGGGCTACCGGGATGCCCGGAATACCGTGAGCATGTAATGCAAAGCCGGTTCCACCCTAAGCATAGGTGCTTCTCCATGACATAAGAAGCCCCCTCTATAAAAGGACGGATCAAGCGCATCAGCTTGATCCGTCCTTTTTTCATGCATGCTATCTGCCTCCCCCATCGGCTTCCCCATAATGGCGTCAATACCGGATTCTTTGGGTTCTGGATTCCTTGCTGACAGCTGCGGGCCAGCCTGAATCAAGGTTCCTAAAGAGCTTACATTCGCAGGCTTGTCCTTATTTTCTTACGAAAACGGGCTAACCAATGGATCGGAAAAAGAGTCTATATAGTAGATAGGCTCCCCATTCGGCTGCCTACCACCCATTCGGTATGCAAGGAGGTTATGACGATCGAGAAATTCAGAAGGATATCGCTCTTCGCGCTGACCAGCGTGCTGTTAGCCGCTTCCCTCATCTGGCAGGGCGAGCAAGCAGCCGCTAACAAAGCGGAAGGCTATTACGTAAACGTCGGCGGCACCCATATCAAGGACGTCCATGTTCGCAAAGGCAAGGCGTACGTTCCGCTCAAATCCTTAGCCGATGCAATGGGATACGAAATCTCTTATACGCTGCAGGAGGAGCTGGACAACTTCCATCAATATGACCTGAAAGCGGCAAGCGGTCCCCCGATATCGGTATGGGGAAACGACAGCTGGGGATATACGATCGTACGGCGGGCTACGCAAGAGATGAGCGTGAACGATATCGACATTTATAAACCGGCGAGGCTGTGTGCCGAAGAATCGGACCACTGCAAGCTGGACAAGAGCAAGTACGACGGTCCCCTGTTCATAAAGAACACCCTCTACGTCCCTGTCCGCGACATGGCCAAGGCCTTGAATCTAAAGCTGACCGTGACGAAGACGCCGAAAGGACGCAGTATCCAGCTGTCCCTGCATTAACGAAGGCTCCCTTCACATGTTGGATCATGCTTCATCAACAAAAAGCCAGGCGGAGTTATCCACTCCGCCTGGCTTCTGAATCTAGAATCAATGTATACTCCAGCAAAATCCTCATTCCAGCCCTTGGATCTCGATGTCATCCGTGGACGTAATGTCCGAAATGTCGAACACCCTGAAGCTGTAGGTACTGGTTTTCCCCTTCATATAATCGATATCCTGCTCCACCTTCTTCACGCTCTCCGGCGTCTTCAAATCCGCGGCATAATAATCGATGGTAAGATCCGTCTCCCCCGGCACCGTCACCGAAGGCAGCCGCCGAATCAGCTCCAGCACCCGTTCCTTCTCCTGCGCCAAGTTATCCGCCGTCAAATCCGCGAATACGATCAGTCTTATGTTCTGACTGACATCACCATCGGCGTTATTCGACAGCTGGCTATAATCACGCTCTACCGTGTCGGCACCGGCGAAGACATACGCCTCCCCAAACGCCTGGTCCGGATAAAGCTCATCCAGCAGAGGTTTCAGCCGGTCCCTCAGCTGCTGTCCCCAGAGCTGGTTCAGATAGGTATCATTCGATATGACGGGAGGGCTGGCTTCATTGCTGCTCAGCGTAAATTCAAGCTCTGGCGCCTGCTCCGGATGGGCCGTGAGATTATACGAGCCTATGGCCCAGGTATAATCCACGTCCGTGACCTTAAAGGGTTCGTTGTACTTCTGTTCCAGATAGGACTCCGCCGCTTCCTGAACCTCGCGTTTCTCCGCAGCCGTCTTCATGAACGGGGCGGATCCCCAGGTGTACCCGGCGTAAATCGACCCTGCGAACAAGGCAAGTCCGATGATCGTCCGCACGACGATTTTCCAAGGGGAGGCGAGCTGACGCCGCCGCTTCTCGTCGAACATCGGTTTCCTTGGCGATCGGTAGCTGAAGTAGATGACCGGTATGATCAAACCTATAATATGAAGCCCAATAGCAAGCGGACCGATAATCAAGCCCAAATATCCCAGTGTCATGAAAAAAATAAACAAAGCCGCTCCCTGCAGCGCCATGAGCAGCATGCCGCCTATGATCATGCCCGGCGTCCCGATATAAAACATCCCGAGCCCGGTGCATATCAGAGAGAGCAGCGTAGCCATCCATTGATGTTTCTTCAAGTTATCATCCGTCCTTCATGCAAATGGTTTGTGAAGCATTGTCAGATGCTGTCACCATATTATAACCGCTTCGAAGCCGGAGATAAACGATCGAAGCACTTTCGCAGCAGACGAGCGGCGCTCCGTGATGTTTTTCTTGCGAGGATCGAATGCGTTCGGCTCGGCAATTAACGATCTTCTAATCAACAAAAGCCCACATCACCGTGGTGAAATGGGCTCTTGGTTCAACGGGAAACCTGCCTTGAAATAAAGCTCAAAAGAAAACTCCCTTATTCCTTCGGATGTATCATTTCTTCCGGACGGACGATCCGGTCAAAATCCTCTCCGCTAAGCAGACCGCTTGCCAGCGCCGCTTCGCGAAGCGTTGTCCCTTCTTGATGCGCACGTTTCGCGATGGCGGCGGCATTCTCGTATCCGATATGCGGATTCAGCGCCGTCACCAGCATCAGCGACCGTTCCATGTTCGCGCGGATCACGTCCAGATTGGCTTCGATGCCGATGGCGCAATTCTGGTCGAACGAATCCATGGCATCCGACAGCAGACGAACGGACTGCAAGAAGTTATAAATGATGACCGGCTTGAAGACGTTCAGCTCAAAATTGCCCTGGCTTGCCGCAAAACCGATCGTGGCATCGTTGCCCATCACTTGGCAGACCACCATCGTCAGCGCTTCGCTCTGGGTTGGATTTACTTTCCCCGGCATGATGGAGCTTCCCGGTTCGTTGGCAGGGATCGTGAGCTCGCCGATGCCGGAACGGGGACCGCTTGCAAGCCAGCGAACGTCGTTGGCGATCTTCATCAGATCGGCAGCCAGCGCCTTCAGCGCCCCATGGGCAAATACGATCTCGTCATGGCTGGTCAACGAATGGAACTTGTTGCTGGCGGAGGTGTAGCTTTTTCCGATCTGCAGGCTGATTTCGGCCGCCGTCATTTCTCCGAATTTCGGATGCGCGTTAATGCCGGTACCCACGGCGGTGCCGCCAATAGCCAGCTCGCGCAGCGGTTCTACGGCCGAAGCCAGCATCAATTCGCACTTCTCCAGCATCCGGTGCCAGCCGCTGATTTCCTGTCCGAGCGTCAGCGGCGTTGCATCCTGAAGGTGCGTACGGCCGATTTTGATCAGGTCCTTATATTCATCGCTTTTCTTCTCGAACGTTTTCTTCAAACGGCGGAGCGCAGGCATCACTTGATCTTCCATGGCCACGACCGCAGCCATGTGCATCGCCGTCGGAAACGTATCGTTGGAGCTTTGGGATTTGTTGACGTCATCGTTGGGATGAACGCGCAGCGTGCTGTCTTTTCGCTCGAGCAGCTGATTGGCCCGATTCGCAATGACTTCGTTCACGTTCATGTTGGACTGCGTGCCGCTGCCGGTCTGCCAAACCACCAGCGGAAAATGCTCATCCCACTTGCCGTCCACGATCTCGTCGGCCGCGGTTGTGATCGCATCCACCTTATCTGCATCCAGCTTGCCGAGCTTGCCGTTGACGATGGCCGCGCTCTTCTTCAATATCGCGAACGCCCGAATGATTTCCTTCGGCATCGTTTCGGTTCCAATCCGGAAATTCTCGGAACTGCGCTGTGTCTGCGCTGCCCATAACTTATCCGCAGGCACTTTAATCTCACCCAGGGTATCCTTTTCAATACGATAATCCATCCCAACTTCCTCCTTTGGTCTCCTTGAATGCTGCCATGCCCTGAACGAGATCCCTCCCACCATGGAAGAGCCCGATCCTCGGGTTCAATCGCATAGCATAAAGCGCTTTATATTCCATCTCTCCTATTATGACACAGACTTGCCCAATAAAAAAATATACGCGATGAAGGCTGCGGCTGTTATTCTCTAAGTCTCAGCCCGGCTGCCTTCCGGGCTCGCGGTCGGTCACGGGCATATGGCTTGTAACGAACGGCCGTCACCGTTCCGTTCGCCGTCCTTATTCAGGCTGAGTCAATCATCTCCCGGCCTTATAACAGCCACTCGAACCAGCGCGCATGCCCATCCGTGCGTGCCGCCGTAAACTCGCTTGGCACGCCTCCGAGTATATAATCGGCATGGAGCTGCTCATCCTGCATATTGTTGTAGACATGCACAATATCGCGCTCGCTTCCTATCTCGCTCAGATGCCGCAGCAATCTTTGCTTGGACGCCTCCGGAATTTGGTTGGCAACATGCGTATGAAACACGCAGATCACAGCCTCATCCGGAATCTCCTTCACGATGTCAGGCAGCAGCTCCGTCCCATCCCCCTCCCGGAAACTTACGTCTGACTGCTGCTTCAACGCCTCCGCCGCATGCTCCAGCATGGACACCCGATCGTGATTGCCCGGCCAAATCAAAGCTCGCAGCCATATGAAATGCTCCGGATTCCGTACATCATTCACATGCAGATCGACCCCCATCCGGTAAACAACCGGCGGACTGGAGTCCAGCAGGAACGGCTTGCGGTCACCCCTGATCTCCGATGTAATGCGCACCTTCGATTCCGTAAGGCCGTAACTCGCCGTGCCTCCATAGGAATAACTGTATTGATCCCACAGCAGCTGCAATCCGGCACTCGTTCCAAGCTCCACCAGGGCAAGCGGCCTCCGGACCTTGTCATAAATGGAGCAGAACACCGGATACAGGTACGCGCAGCGACGGACCTCGTTCGTCTGTACCCGTTTGTGCTTCAGGATCCCGATAATGGCTGCTTCATGCTCCAGCACGAATGCCCGAAAATGGGGATAACAGGAGGCCATCTCCTTCGGATGCTCCGCAAGGCCGGGGTAATACGCCCTCAGCTCCGGACCCTCGCCCTGAAGCAGCAAGTATTGAACCGCACCGAACAGCATATTGGGCACGGGCTGGCCGAACGGAACCAACGCAGCGACCTGCAGCACCTCTTCATCATCGGCAATATGCCGGGCCAAATACTCATAAAACACGCTGGAACCCGGACATTCCCGCTCGGCAAAATGACGAAATACGTTCACCAACCGTTTCGAATCCACCCTATACCACACCCCTAACGTTGTAATGAACCCTTGATCCTGCTTAAGACTAATGTTACATCTTTCCAGAAGGCGCGTGGATTCCGATCTTTTATCGGGCTTATAAGAAAAAGAGGGCAAAAAAAGAAGAACCAGCCTCCTGAAAGGCCGGTTCTTCTGCTGGTAAATCGCCTCGGCCGTCTATACCGCCGGACGATCCAAACGGTACAAGTTCCGATACCGCGGATATCGCTCCATCAGCTCATCGTGAGTGCCCCGCATTACGATTCGGCCGTTCTCCATGAAAAGGATCTCATCCATGCGCTCCACGCCGACCAGATGATGCGTCACCCAAATCAAGGTGCGGTCCTGCAGGCTGGCGAATATGGTGGACAGCAGTTCCCGCTCGGTTTTGGGATCCAGCCCGACCGTGGGCTCATCCAGAATGACAACGGGCGTCTTCTGCAGCAGGATTCGGGCCAAAGCCACGCGCTGGCGCTCTCCTCCGGAGAAACGCTGCCCGGCTTCCTGCATGCGGGTGCCAAGTCCTTCCGGAAGGGAGGCTACCAACGGTTCAAGCCGTGCCATGGCGGCGGCGTCCCGGATTTCAGCCTCCGTGGCGTCCGGGGAGCCAAGCCGAATATTGTTCGCAAGCGTTGTGTCGAACAAGTGCGGACTCTGGTTCAATACCGAAATTACGAAAGAGATCTCATCGCCGAAACGCGCTGACTCCACGCCGCCTAGGGTAAGGCTTCCTCCCGATGGCGCCAGCACGCCCTGGATCAGCTGCAGCAGGGTCGATTTGCCGGCACCGGAGCGCCCGATGATAGCTACCTTGGCGCCGGGAGCAATATCCAGCGACACATCGGTTAATGCAGAAGATCCCCTGTTCTCGCCGGATGGCTCCAGCCCCGATGGGCCGTCTGCCTCCTGATCATAACGGAAGCTGATGCCGTCCGCCTTCACATGAACGCCGCGGCTTATGACGGATTCGACCTCTGCTTTATCCAGCATCTTCGGCAGGTTATGCCGCGCTTCGGAGGCATCCGCGCCTTCAATCGCCCGAAGCCTTGCGACCGATTGGCCGTACTGCGGAATCCGCTCAACGGCTTCGGACACCGGCAGAAATGCATCCATCAACGGGAACACAACCAGCACAAAAGCCGCGATCAGCGTAACGTCGATCGAACCGTCCGCATACTGCCGTCCCGACCAATACACCACCGATACCACCGTCACGGCAACCACGCCTTGACCGATAAAGGCACGCAAGCGCGACCAGCGCTTAAGCGAGCGGTCGGTCCGGTCCACCTCGGCTTCATCCGCCTCATAACCGGTCAAGAATTCCGCCTGCCGGCCGCTGACGTACCATTCATGAATGCCCAGCACCGCGTCGGTCAGCTTCCGGTAGAGGTGGCTGCGGGCCTGTTTCACTTCCCGATTCTTCCGTTTGGTGAGCAGCAGCGAGATCAGCGGCAGCACCAGAACCAGCACCGCTATATACAGCGCGAGCAGAAGGGCGAATGCCGGATCAAACAGACCGACGGCCAGAATGACCCCGGCATATAATACAAGCGCAACAATCGATGGAAAGACGGTTCGGATGTAAACGTCCTGCAAATACTCGATGTCATCGGAGAGCACCCCCAGCAGATCCCCGGTGCGATACCGGGAGGATAAACGGAGGGCTTGCGGTTCCAGAATCCGGTACAGCCGTAGCCTTATGCGGGACAGGATGCGAAGAATCGTATCATGCCCCACCAGGCGCTCCACGTAATGGATCACCGCACGTCCGATGCCGAAGGTGCGAACCCCTACGGTCGGCACGTACACCATCAGAATGTTTTCCGGACGCAGGGCGGATTTGGAGATCAAATAACCGGATGTGAACATCAGCATCCCGGCAAACAAAATGGTGAGCACGCCCAGCGTGACAATGAGCAGAAAGCGCCAGAAATTTGCCGTTACATAGGGTCGAAACCACGATTCCTGCTTCATTGTACTCCCTCCATCTGCGATGTCATCAATCCGTAATAGACGCCTTGTCGTGCCATAAGCTCCTCATGGGTGCCCGTTTCCGCAACGCGCCCCTGGTGCAGAACGATGATATAATCCATATCCTGCATCCAGTGAAGCCTGTGCGTCGCTAGAAATATCCACTTGTCTTGAAAAAGGGACAGCATCGTCTCCTTCAGCTCATATTCCGTCTCAATATCCAGATGCGCCGTCGGCTCATCCAGCAGCAGAACCTGCCGGCCGCCGAGCAGCGCCCTGGCCAAAGCCACGCGCTGTGCCTGGCCGCCGCTTAAAGCGCGTCCGCCGCCGCCGATCATCTGCGCAAGGCCGCCCGGCAAGCTTTTTACCAGCTCCGACAGACCGGCTGCCTTTACCGCCGCTTCCACTTGAGCTCTGGACGCCTCCGGCGCATAAAAGCGCACGTTCTCCTCCAAGGTTGCCCCGAACAAATACGGCTGCTGCGGCATGTAAGTGACCTCCGACCGCCACTCGGGCCGGTTCGACTCCTCCAGCTTCACACCGTTCAGCGCCATTGCTCCGGAGGTTGGCGCCATGAATCCGCCTAACAGCTCGATCAGCGTGGATTTGCCGGCTCCGCTCTCCCCGACGATGCCGATCCTGCGTTGTCCCGGTATTCGGAAGGAAACATCGTCCAATGAAGCCGGCCCTTGTTCTTCGTGTCTGAGGCCGATGCCGGAGAGCTCCAGCACGCTGTCCTTTTCCCATCGGAATGGTGGCTGCGGCTTGCGGCTGAGACCCGAGAAATTATTTTGAATTTTAAATGTTAGGCCCGTTGAGGTTCGTTCCATCGTTTCTGCCGCCGTGGCTTCAAGCGCTCCCGTTGGCTCGAATGGACCCTCGCTGTTAGTCGAACCCTCCGCAGCAACAGGACTTGAGCTACCGCCCGAATGCCCCTTCCGGGCTTCCCGGATGATGGATTGCATCGCTTCCCCTGCCTGCTTGCCGTCCAGCGTGGCGTGAAAGTCCGCTCCAACCATGCGCACCGGCAGGAAATACTCCGGTGCCAGGATCAGGATAAGCAGCGCGGGCAGCAGCTCCAGGCTGCCGTTAATGAGGCGCAGACCCAGGTTTACCGCAACCGACGCCACGGACAGCATCGTAAAGAAATCCAGCGCAAAAGAGGACAGAAACGCCACGCGCAGCGTCCGCATGGTAGCTGCACGATACCCCTCGCTGACCTGCTGTATGCTCGCGCCGTGCTTGCGGCTCTGTCCCAGAAACTTCAGGGTGGTCAGCCCTCTCAGCGAATCCACGAAATGATTGGACAGCATCCGGTAGGAATCCAGCTGCCGCTCGGTCTGCTTTTTCGCGGCAAGTCCCACGAGGATGAGAAACACGATCAGGATCGGCATGGTCACCAGCAGAATAATGCCCGAGATCCGGTCCGTCATGAATACGTACAGCCACACCAGGGCAGGGGTAATGCCCGCCCCCATCATGCGAGGTATGGTCAGCTCCGCATATTTGCGGAACTTGCCGATGCCCTCCAGCACAAGCGTAACCACATTGCCTGTTCCTTCCGACCGGACAAAGGACGGCCCGTTCCGAAACAGCTCCTCCAGCAGCTGCTTTCTCAGGCTCGTGCCCGTCTCCTCGGCAAAGCGCTGCGCGATTCCTTGCTGCACGACCGAGATCCCGTGGCGTGCCAGAAATGCAAGCAGGAACAAGGCAATGGTCTCCCCCTGCTCCTGCAGCGTTGATCCCGCAAACAGGGCGGATACGGCTTCCGCCAGCCATTTGGCTTGCAGAAGGATGGCCATGCTCTGTGCCAGGGCACATACGGCGACAAGGAGGAATACCGTCTTGGCGCCTTTGTATCCCAGCAGATCTTTTCCCATCAGTACTCCAGATGCTCCTTCTCATGTACCCGTTTGTGGAAAACGAAGTAACTCCAAATTTGATAGCCTAAAACAAACGGCAGCAGCGATACGGCCACAATCGTCATAATCTTGAGGGAATACGGTCCGGAGGCCGCATTATAAATGGTCAGGTCAAATGCAGCGTTGATGGAGCTGACCATCACGCGCGGGAACAAGCCCACGAACACGGACGTGACCAAGAGTGCGATGACCGCGCCGGTCATCCCGAAAGCCCAGCCGTCCCGCTTGACGTTCATGAAATATCCGCCCAGCAGGAATGCAAGCAGAGCCAGCACAAGCAGGACGGTTAACGCCACCCCGCGCTTCTCGAAGATATCGGTCATGAAATACGTCATCACCCCGAACGCCACGAACAGGGCCGCAACAGGAATCAGGAGTCTCCGGGCCATGCGGCGCGCCCGTTCCTGGAGATCCCCCAGCGTGCGCAGCGTCGTGAACATCAAGCCATGCAGCAGGCAGAGCATCACCATCGTCAACCCGCCGACTATGGTATAAAGATTCACGACATCGAAGAATCCGGCGTGCAGCTGCATCTCTTCGTTAATCGGGAGCCCCTGGATCAGGCAGGCAAAAACAACGCCGAGCAGGAATGGCGGAAGCACGCTTCCGGTGAAGATCGCTCCGTCCCATACCCGTTTCCAGCGGACATCGCCCACCTTGCCGCGGAATTCAAATGCCACGCCGCGCCCGATCAAGGCCAGCAGAAGAAAGACAAGCGGAATGTAGAACCCGCTGAACAGCGTGGCATACCAGTTCGGGAAGGCCGCGAACATCGCGCCGCCCGCCGTCAGCAGCCAGACCTCGTTGGCGTCCCAGAACGGGCCGATCGAGTTGATCAGCACCCGGCGCTGGGTATCGTTTTTGGCCAGCAGCTGCGTGGACATCCCGACTCCGAAATCGAAGCCCTCCAGGAAGAAGAACCCGATAAACAATACGGCGACGAGCACAAACCACAGTTCGTTAAGAGACAGCATTGTAGTCCTCCTTATTAAACGGATCGCTTGCGTGGTGATCGTCTTCCTCCGCCGCATACGGTCCTTTCTTAATGACTTTGATGAACAGATAGGCCATCACGGCTGCCAGCACTGCATAAATGGCGGTAAACATGATAAGCGAGAACAGGATCGAGCCTGCGCTTACGTTCGGCGAAACGCTGTTCTCCGTGGTGATCAGCCCGAATACCGTCCAAGGCTGGCGTCCGATCTCCGTCATGATCCATCCCGATGTGTTGGCGATGAACGGCAGGGAAATGCCGAACAGCATCAGTCTGAGGAACCATTTGCCGGCCTTCTCGACTTTTTTGCGCAGCATCAGCCACGCTCCGTACAATCCCAGCAGAATCATGACGCTGCCGGCAGCCACCATAATCCGGAAGCTCCAGAAGGTGGTGCGGACCGGGGGAATATAGTCTCCAGGACCGTATTCCTGCTCATATTGGGCTTGCAGCTCCTTCATTCCGATGACTTCGCCGGAAAATTTGCTGTAGGACAAAAAGCTGAGCAAATACGGGATTTTGAACTCCATCGTGTTCTCCTGCTTATCCGGATCGATGGCGGCGATGACCGTCCAAGGCGCGGGATCGTCGCTCGTTTCCCACAAGCTCTCGGCGGCGGCCATCTTCATCGGCTGCGTATCCACCAGATACTGCGCTTGCTGGTGGCCGAATACCGCAACCAGAATGGAGGTGATGAGACCCACCACGATGGCGATGTGGAATGATTTTTTGAAGAAATCCAAATCCTGCTTCTTCAGCAGCTTATACGCGCTTACCCCCGCTACCAGGAAAGCCCCGGTTGCCAGCGCCCCGAAAATCGTGTGCGGGAATTCCACCAGCAGCTGACCGTTCGTGATCAGCGCGAAGAAATCGTTCATCTCAGCCCGTCCATTGTTGATCTCAAAACCGACCGGACGCTGCATGAACGAGTTCGCTGCCAGGATCCAGAAGGCGGACATCAGGGTGCCGAAGGATACCAGCCAGATGCTGAGCAGATGGACCTTCTTGGATAACCGGTCCCACCCGAATATCCACAGCCCGATAAACGTCGACTCAAGGAAAAACGCCAGCAGGGCTTCGATCGCAAGCGGTGCGCCGAACACGTCCCCGACAAAGCGCGAGTAATCCGACCAGTTCATCCCGAACTGGAATTCCTGCAGAATCCCTGTCACAACCCCGACCGCAAAGTTGATCAGGAACAGCTTTCCCCAGAACTTGGCCATTTTCTTGTAGACTTCCTGGCCCTTGACAACATACATCGTCTCCATGATGGCGATCAGAAACGCCAATCCGATGGATAACGGTACGAAAATAAAGTGAAAAATGGTTGTCGATGCGAATTGAATTCGCGCCAGCATAACCGGATCCATAAAAGATACCCCTTCCTTTAGCTCACGTGATCACTTCAAATTTGATTCTTTTTGTATTGTCGCAGACCCCGCCCTTAAGGATTGTGATAAACGTCACAATATAAAGGCCGAAATAGGTGAAAAAGTTATCAATTTGTGACGGAAATCACTAAGTAGGCAATGGATTATGTGAGGATTATCCGTGAGAGCGTGGCTTGCGGCATCCACTCACAGGCCAAGCCCGGTATTTACGCACTAAAAAAGCAGGTTAGCCATGTAGGCCAACCTGCTTTAACGTATGCCGCCACCTTATTGAACCGCGCCGATCTCCGTCTGGATGAGCTTGAATTCCGTCACGTCCGCGATCCCGCGATTGGTGATACGGATCTCCGGAATCACCGGCAGCGCAATGAGCGAGAACGTCATGAACGGCGCATGGATGGAGCAGCCGAGCTGTTTCCAGGCTTCCTCCAGGGCAGCGACCTCCTCGGCCACGACCTCAACCGGTCGGTCCGCCAGCAAGCCCGCAATCGGCATCGCCACCTTCGCCAGCACCTGGCCGTTCTGTACCACGATCATGCCGCCTCCGCATGCTGCCAGCTCGTTCGCCGCAAGCGCCATATCCTCGGCATTCGTGCCCATCACGAGCAGGTTGTGGCTATCGTGCGCCACCGTGGAAGCAACCGCGCCGGATTGAAGTCCGAAGCCGCTCGCAAAGCCGAGCGAGATCTGCCCGGTAGCGCCGTGGCGCTCGATGCATGCCAGCTGAACCACGTCTTGGCCCAGGTCCGGCTGGATGACGCCCTGCTCCACGGCGAGCACCGCGGTCATTTTGGCGGTACGGGCACTGTTCTCGATGACGCGCACCACGTTCACTTCCGTACGCGCCGCATCGAACTTGCTGCGCAGCAGAAAGTCGTCGGCGGTAAGCGAACGCTGCAGCCGAACCGACTGAAAGGCTTTTTCCGGATACGAATACGCCGGGAACGCCTTCACGAGGCGGCCGTTCTCCGCGACCACTTCGCCGTCCGTGATCACCACCGAAGGCACCATGCTCTTCAGATCGTCAATGAGCAAAATATCAGCCGTTTTGCCCGGTGAAATGCTGCCGAGCTCCATGTCCATGCCGAAATATCGAGCCACGTTGATCGTGCCCATCTGGATCGCCGTAACCGGGTCCACGCCCTCCTCCATGGCGCGGCGGACCACATGGTTCATATGGCCGAGCCGCAGCAGCGTCTGCGGATACACATCATCCGTGACCAAGGAGATATTGTCGGTACGTACCTTGTCCTCCGTTACTACCTTAATCACTTCCTTCACATCCTGCCAAGCCGAACCTTCGCGGATCATCAGATGCATACCAAGGCGAACCTTTTCCAAAGCCTGCTCTCTCGTTACCGTCTCATGATCGGAGCTGACGCCGGTTGCCAAATAGGCTTGAAGCATCCGGTCGTCCTCGGCCGGAAAATGCCCCGTCACCGTCTTGCCGGCACGCAGCGTGGCTTCGATCTCTCCGCTCATGGTCGGATCGCCGTATACGACGCCCGGGAAGTTCATCACTTCGCCAAGCCCGGCGACGCCGGGCCAGGTCAGCCCTTCCTCGATATCGGCTACGCCCAGCTGCGCCCCCGCATCTTCCAGATCGAACGTCGCCGGTACGCAGGAAGGAATGGTGGTGAACACCTTCATCGGCAGCTGCTGCCCTTCCTCGTGCATCCAGCGCACGCCTTCCATGCCGAACACGTTGGCGATCTCATGGGGGTCCATATAAACCCCGGTCGTTCCCGTAACGATGGCCGCTTTGGCAAACTCCGTTACGGTCAGCATCGTGCTTTCCACATGCATATGACCGTCCAGCAGACCCGGCGAGATGAAGCGCCCATTCGCTTCGATCACCTGCGTCCCCTCTCCGATCGTATGATCGGCGCTGCCGATATAGGCGATGCGCCCATGCGCCATGGCCACGTCTACCCGCTCCTGAAGTTCACCTGTAAACACATTCACCAGCGTGCCGTTTTTGATGACCAGATCGGCTGGCTTTTGTCCCATGGCAACCTTCCCCAGCTGCCGGCTGACCTCGTATCGTTTCTGTCTCTGGATTGAACTCATGATGATTGCACGCTCCCCTTTTTTTAGATATCAGAAAAGTATAAACTCTGAAGCTTGTGACTTCCTGATATCGCAATAAAAACTTCTTCTAACTGCGGTCGTCGATAGACTTTTTTTCTTATAATGAATCGGTAAAAGCACAAAATCGATCTTGCGTAACACGCAAAACAACCCGGACAGCGTATCTGCCCGGGTTGCCTGCAACTATATCCATTGAGGAAGAGAAGTCCGCGCGGCAGCCATGCATTGTTAATAGTCTGCACATCACCCCATCCGTTAAAACGTGCTTAGATCCCATTTCAGGCGATCTTGCAGCCCGGTTTCGATGTTTAAGCGAAGCCGGGCTTGGGGAGCGGATTCTCAACCTTCATGTAGTCAAGTCATTTACGGTAACCTGGTAGAAACGCCTGGGCCCTATTCCCCGGCATATACATCAAGATTTGATTTTGAACACATGACCCATTCAATTTCTTTGGTCGTTTCATTTGTTGTATGAATTATAATCCTCCTGCCCGAGAAGTCAAGCCATTGGAAGGAACTGCACATCGCCCCTATTACCCGATCACGCCAATTTCCGTCCCATTCTCTGCACACGCTCGAGCCATTGGTTTCTTGCGGTATCGGGCATTTTGCGAAGCTGGGTAATGTTCGTGGCACGGACGGTGCCCACGCCGCAGAACTTCAGAATGGAATGCTTCATCATCTGATGTCCCGGCTGTCCGAGATAGAATCGGTAGTAGACGTACGGCGAATCCATCGTGACGATCAGACGAGCCGTCTTCCCTTTGAGCAGCTGCTCCGGCAAAGGCGAGTTCCTGCGGTACTTAAAGGCGAATCCCGGCAGAAAAACCCTATCGATGAACCCTTTGAGCAGCGCCGGCATGCCGCCCCACCAATTCGGATACACAAACACCAGATGGTCCGCCCAGGCAATCAGCTCCTGCGCTTCTTGCAGATCGGGTTCGAGCGGTTGCTTGCCCTTATAACCGCCGGACAGGTTCAGGTCAAACTCCATCTCCGCAAGCACCAGCTTCCTCACCTCCGCACCGGATTCGCCCGCCCCCCTTGCATAGGCCTCCGCCAGGTGACGGCCATAGCTGTTTTCAATGGGATTGCCTTGGATGATTAAAACCTTTTTCATATGCGTCCTCCCCCTAATAATTTGGTTAATAATCACTAACCTCATGGCAAAAAGAAAAGGTCACGCCTGACCTTTTTCCAAACCGGTTAATGCCAATAAATGCGCCGTTACTTCAGGTGCCAGCGGAGACAGCGGTTCTTCCAGCTCCCCCTGCATCGCGGATATCGCAAGCTGACTGAATGCACCGATGATCAGAATAGCGGTTAACCGCGTATTCTGCGGCGGAATATCCCGCTGCAGCACCGCTTGCTCGAGCAGATCCTCCAAAGCATCAAGCGGTTGGCGCCCCCTGCTCTTGACCACCTCCGTAAACAGCTCGTGATGCTGGGACAATAGCAGCAAGCCGTATTTATCCTCGTCATACGATTCCAGTACGCGGGTTACGAGAGCCGATAGCCTCTCCGGGAACGGTCCGGGCCGGGTAGCATATTCATCCACCAAGCGCGTATAACTGCCGCAATATTCGTCGAACGCCTCCGCGGCAACGGCATCCTTATTCGTAAAATGCTTATAAATCGCCGCATCCGTCACGCCTGCCGCCGCGCCGATTTCCTTCACCGATACGCCGTCCACGCCCTTCTCGGCAAAGAGCTTCATGGCTGCCTGCAAAATTTCCTTCTTCTTGCTGTCGAAATGAGGTTTCTTTTTCATGCTCATATCATAAGTGAACACTAACCAAATTGCAATAAGGGCACAAAAAAAGGCCCCCCAAGACTTAAGGCGCCTCTCTTCGTACTCGTACGTACTCTTTACGTTTCGTATATATCGCTAAAATCGCATGCCAGTCTTGGGCTCGGCCCTCCTGTCCAAGCTAAACCCCCGCTTCGATGGGAGCGGCCTTTACCTTGTTGCTGTACAGCAGCATGAGCGGAATGCTGATGACAAATGCGCCGGCCACAAGCAGGAACGGAATTCTTGGATCGATGCCGTACGCCCAGCCGCCAATGATGCCGGAAGGTGAAATGACGATGAGGATGAGCACCTGGAGCAGCGCGAATATTTTGGCGCGGTTCTCGTCGTCGATGGCATTGGCCACCGCCGTCTCCAGATACGGATACGTCATCATCGTGCCGAATGCGGCAATGACGGTGCTCAGGCTCAGTACCAGCAGATCTCCTTGCGGTGCAAACACCAGCATGACATTGGACAATACCGAGATGACAAAGCCCCATACCATCGTCCGGTGCACGTGCCGCTCCCCGATCCGGGGCATGATCCACCGCATGAATATCAGCATAATGACGGAGGAGAAGGCTGGAAAAACGGAGATCAGGCCGCTGCCCAAATGCAAATATTCCACCATGAAGATGGAGACGTAGGTTGTCTTCACCGTCATCTGAAAATTAAACAGGATATATACGCCGAAGATCATTAGCAGCAGCGGATTTCCCAGCATGCTCTTCATCACCTGGACATAGTCTGACATCCCTTCCCGCAGGCCCATCGCCTTCGTTTCCTTCATTTTGCGGTACCCGATCTCCGTCTCCCTTGTCGCATAATGGCGTCCGATGAACTGGATCGTCATCAGGATGCAGGCAAGGACGAACATGATGCGCACCCCGGGCACAAGCGAGAAATGATACACCAGCAGCCCGCCGAGCGGTGCAAACAATCCGCCGATGACGCTTATCAGCTGCAGCAGCGTAAAGACATAGGTACGCTCCTTCGGCGCCGTATCCTCCACCAGCAAGCAGTAAAAGGCGGTATGCGGCACCTTCTGAAAGCCGTTGATGACGGCGGCGATCACAAAAAACCAGAAGTTCTGGGAGACTGCCCAGAGCAGCGTGGCCACGCTCCAGCTCAGCACGTCGAAGTAAAGGAGCGCTTTTTTGCGGCCCAAACGGTCCGTTAAATACCCGCTGAGAAACGAGGACAGCACCTGCACAAGCAGACCGATCGAGGTAATCCAGCCGATTCCCGTCTCCGTAACTCCGAGTTGGTACATGTAGATCGAGGTGTACGTCGTGAACATGCTGTAAGGGATTAGAAACAGCGGCTCGTAAACGAGGCAGCCCCGCGCATTGCCGGTCAATTGCCGAAACGAAGTTGAACCCATAATATCCTCCGGACATGAAGTATAATCGTTGCCTAGCCATTATAGCGCACCCGGGGCGGGAGCAGGATAGGAAAGTTGCAGGATTTTTGAAGCGATTTCGAATATGCGGATCCAAGCAGCAGGACTACTCCTTCCCGCGCATACTTGCCCCCTCGCCTTCTTGCGCAGCGGCCTCAGGCAAAAATACGGTAATGGTGGTTCCCCTCCCCAATTCCGACCAGACGCTTACCCGCCCCCGATGCGCTTCGACTATCGCCTTCGCGATGCTCATCCCGAGTCCGGAGCCGTCCATGCTCTCTTCGGTATTCGTTCCCCGGTAGTAACGCTCGAACAGATTGCAGCGGGTCTCTTCGTCCATCCCCACGCCTTGATCCGCAACCACGATCGCCGCGCCGCCGGGGCGACTCTCCACCCGAACCTCGACGTTAACCCCATCCGGATTATGCTTCACGGCATTCGTGATCAGGTTATCCATCAACCGCTGCAGCCACTTGGCATTGCCGTCGACGGGCAGCACCTCTTCGCCGCCGATATAGTTGAAATTCGCATCCAGCGTGGCATCATTGACGTATTTCAGGACGCAGCGGCGCACCAGCTCATTCAGGTCAAGCCGGGTCCGCTCCTTAGGGCGGATTTCGCTTCTCAGACGGAAGACGAGCGAGAAATCGTTGATCAGCTCCAGCATGTAGTCGCCTTTTTCCCGAATTACGGTCCCCATCTCCCGCAATTCCTCCTGGCTCCAATCCTGCGGTGCATTCTCAAGCATATAGCCGTACCCTTGAATGGAAGACAACGGCGTACGCAAATCATGCGATATCCCGGACATCCATTCTTCCCGATTTCGATCCAGCCGCTCCCGTTCCCGTTCGGTTTCGGCCAGCTGCTCCGCCATCCTATAAAAGGAATGGATCACTTCCTTGTACAGCCTGTAACGCGTGCGGAGCTTCCCGTTCTTGCGGAAGACCCGCTTCCGGTCCTTCGGCGTCAGCACTTCCTCGTACGCTCCCCTGCCCATCCGCTCGAACCATCCGGTAAACAGCAGCAGCGGACGGCTGTACCGGTATCCATGCCATATCGCCACTCCAAGCGACAGCACAAGCACGCAGATCATCGTCCAGAGCGCCACGCGGATCAGCTCGTTCATCATTGGCCGTTTCTCCAGCACCCCGTCCTGCGGCGTATGATACACCCAGGTGTTGCCGCTGACCGCATCGCGGTAGACCGCGATATGCGTGGAATACGTGCCAGGCTGCTCCTGCATGGTGATGATCTCCAGCGGATGGTAGCTTTCCTTGTTGTCGGAACCCGTCCCAATCGCTTGGACAACGCGGCCCTCCCGGTCAATGACATGCAAATATCCACCCAGACCGGCTAAATCGCGGCGAAGCGGAGCCTCATCCTCCGGCCTCACTCTGCCGCCGTCCTGATAACGGACGACCCATTCCCGAAGATGATCCGAGCTCTCATCGATGCGTCCGATCAGAAACAATAGCGGCTCCTCATAGGTCAGATCCATCTGCCAATCCATCGTGTACTCGCCGAGGCGGCGCTTCTCCTTGATCTCAAGCAAGGTGCTCACCGAGTACGCCAACGGAACATCCGAAGCCGTGTTGGTGGAGTGAATCACGTTTCCCTCCATATCCACCACCTGAAGCCACATATCCTTCTCCTGGAGCAGAAGCTTCCAATATTCCTCCAGCTGCACCTCGCCATTCTCCGTCACCGTCTCGGTCACGATGCTGTTCAAGACGCCTGTCGGAAAGTTGCGCTTGATCTCATCGTCGCTGATATGTTTGATCAGGAAGAATAAGAGCACGATCAGAAAGCAAAACATAAACGCCGAGAATGCAATTAATTGGTATGTAAAATGGAAGGCGAGCCTTCTGCGCAGCCTCATCGCGCTTTCTCCTTGACCAGCTTGTACCCAAGTCCCCGGACCGTCAGCAGATACTGCGGGTTGCTCGGGTCCTCCTCGATGCGCTCGCGGATGCGGCGGATATGCACCATAACGGTGTTGTCCTCGCCCATCCCGTCGATGCCCCACACCGCTTCGTACAGCTGCGACTTGGAGAATACGACCCCGGGATGCTTGCAAAAATACAGCAGCAGCTGAAAGACCTGCGCCGGACAAGGCACGGGCTCTCCCAGCACCGTCAGCTCGCCTGCGGATTCGTCGACCTTGAACCGGCCGAAATCCCATGCGCGCTGAATCGCCTGCTGCTCTGCCGCAGCCGCCGGTCCAAATCCGCCCCGGCGCAGACGCGCCTTGATCCTCGCAGCGATCTCCAGCGGATTAAAGGGCTTGGTGACATAATCGTCCCCGCCCATCGCAAAACCGGTCAGCACATCCAGATCCGACGCCTTGGCCGTCAGGAACAGGATGTGCGGACTGCCATAGGAACGGATCTGCGGACAGAGGTCAAATCCCGTGCCGTCCGGCAGCATGACATCCAGCAGCACGATATCCGCACCGTGCGCAGCGATTTCGCTGAGCGCTTCCTTGCAGCTGGAAGCCGTGTATATTCGGTTAAAGCCTTCCTTGCGCAGCACCATCTGCAGCATTTTCACAATGGAAGGTTCGTCGTCTACGATTAGAATTCGTGTTTGATCCATTTTATCCTCACCCGACATTTATGCTAGCACAGCAACCTTAACAGGAGTTAAACAAATGCTGGAAGTGTTAAGAAAAAGTTAGGATGCCGTTTCCGAGATATTTCGTTTGGAGCTTTATACTTGGTGTCAGAGGTGATTGACATGAATTCAAATAAACGTTCGACCGCCGTGGATGCAATCCGCGGCTTGAGCTTGCTCGGCATCCTGATGGCCAATATGCTTATTTTCCAGTACGGCATGTTCGGCAAAGACGAGCTGCATTTCTTCCAGCCCTCCACGCTGGACCTGATCAGCCATGACATGCTCAAGGTGTTCGTAGAGGGCAGCTTCATGCCTATCTTTACGTTCCTGTTCGGCTACAGCATGATCAAGATGCGGGAAAGCCTGATCGGCAAGGGGCTTAAATACGGGCGCAGCTTCTTCCGCAGGTCGGTTCTTCTGATCGTACTCGGCCTGCTGCATTCCATATTCATCTGGGAAGGCGATATTCTGCTGTTCTATGGGGGGATCGGCCTCTTCCTGGTGCTGTTTGTGAAACGGAAGGCCAAAACGATTTTGATCTGGGGCATTCTCTTGCTCGCGCTGATGGCCGTCTTGGGGTACGGCTCCATGGAGCCTGCGGCAGGCGAAGCGGAGCGCATGGAGAACTATGTGAAGCAGTCCATCGAAGTCTACGGCAGCGGCACGTATAGCGAGATCCTAAATTTCCGGTCAACCGAGGAAATGCCCATCGACCTCCCGGACTGGCTGATGCTGCTGGTGATCCTGATTGCCCCCCTGATGAGCGCGCCGATGTTCCTGTTCGGCATGGTCGCCGCGAAACGCGGGCGCTTCCTCCATCCGTCCATGGAGATCAGGCTGTATTTAAGATGGTCGCTGCTCATTCCGGTCGGGCTTGGACTGAAAACCGCAGGCGTTATGCTCGAATCCACGAACAACTGGAGCGGCGTCCTAATGATGCTCGGCGGCCCCCTGCTCGCACTGGGGTATCTCCACCTGTTCGCGTCCCTGTACGCCTTCTCGTCCAAACAATCGGTGGTGATTCGGGCGTTCGAAGCGGTGGGGCGAATGTCGTTAACGAACTATCTGACGCAAAGCGTTGTATGCGTATTGATATTTTACGGTTTCGGATTGGGCATGTTCGGCAAACTCGGCGTGCTGCAGGGAGCGCTGCTGGCGATCCTCATCTATGCCGTACTGGCAACGGCCAGCCTGCTCTGGTTGAAACGGTTCCGCAGCGGACCGGTTGAACGGCTGCTCCGTATAGGCACCTACTGGTCGTGGAGCGGAAGGGCAAAACCTAAAGCGGGAGCACCGGCTTCCGCCGTACCTGCGGCAGAGCTCTCGGCTGAAGGTCCCCCCGCGACCTGAGTTTTCCTTCTCTTCGGGCATGAAGCCAGGGATATCCCGGTCCCTGAGATGAAATCGGTTCTTTCGTTCATGTATAATGGACGTACAAGAAAGAGCAAGACATGTCGGGAATTATTCCGCTCATAAACCGAAGGAGGATTACGTATATGCTGGTTGTTACAAACTCGATCAAGGTCAAACCGGGCTTCGGGCAAGAAATCACGCAGCGGTTCGCTGAAGCGAAGGGCGTTCAGGAAATTGAAGGGTTCGTGCGGATGGAAGTATGGCATGAAGCCAAGGAAGGCGCAGAGGCCGAGGAGCTGAAGGTCTCGACGGTATGGGAAGACGAGGAGGCGTTCAAGCGCTGGACTTCCAGCGAATCGTTCCGGCAATCCCACGGTCAGGGCCGCAACGAGAATATTTTGGGTGCATCCTTGAACAAATACGAGCTGCTGATCAGTCATAAGAAGTAAGCGAGACATTGAATCCGGCAGCCGGATTCAGGCTGTCTTTAGACTCCTGCGAACAAGATGCAGCCCGGGCATTGGCCCGGCTGGATCTTTTTTTGCGTATAATTGACCGTTTGGCATCCATTACGCATGCTGACGGATTCACGGCAAAGCTCCCCACAGGGAAGTTACTCGTTAAACGTTAATCCCGGCAGCAATTCGGGGTTATGGGAGCGTCCCAGCTCCACCATGTACGCGTTCAGTTCGGGGAGCTCCGGGCCTGCCAATATATACGACTCCCCATCCACCTCAAACTCGCTCGCCACGCGAATCTGCTGCTCGCCCTGCACGACATCCATAAAGAACAAGAACCCCGGTTCCTCGTTACCCGCCATCCGTTTGGCTTGAAGGGTATCCACCCGCTTCATGATCGGCTCAATGTCCTGTTCCTGGTCGAGTACCATCCGCGTGCCATCCCCATACACGACTTGAATGGCCTGTACCCTCGCTGTATCCAGCTTCATCAATTTCTTGACCGAATACAGTCGTTGGTCCGCAGATTCGGTTTCCTCGTAAATTCCGCTGCAGCCGGCGATACCCAGAACAACGAGCATTCCCACCACCATGATCAATACGAGTTTACTGGACATCCCTCATCCCCCCAATACGAAAATCTCACAACCCCTGGTTCCAAAGTCTTCAAAATCTTCAAAATAGGATAACAACGAAATGGTTATATTAAGCACGATCAGGCAAGCAACATTCTAAACGAAAGGAGTCTATATCCTATGGAAAGCACGCATGATTTCGTGGAAAAAATGAACGAGAACGCGGAGAAAGCCCGTCGCAACAAAGAGAATCACGGCAAAGGAACGCCAAGCGACAAGCTGCCAACCAAGCAGCACGGCACCAAGAAATAGAATGACGTTTACCGCGATCCTCCTAGGATCGCGGCTTTAGACGCCGGGGCGCTCCCGCGGTATTGTTACCCGTGTCGCACCCCCTACTACACATGGATTACAGGCCTTCGGACGCCTGCTTCAGCAAGGAAGCCAGTGCAGCATAGTCGACCTGCTGCCCGGCCGATATTTTGATGGTCTTTCGCTCAGGCGGCCCCTCGAACAGCGTCTCGGGCCAGTCCAGCCCTTCCGCATTGAAAATCGTAAAGCTCACGGCGCTCTTCGCGACGCTGATCACCGCCGCGTATTTTCCGTTTTTCAGAAAATGCGGCTTTTTATATTGAAGCCGTTCCGTAGCGTCCGGGATCGTGCTGTGCACGAGCTCCCGAAGCTGCTCGCTGACTTCGACCTTCCAGGTATCGCTGATGGCTGCCATGTAATCCGTTACTTCTTGATTCATCTTATTAGCTCCCTCTGTATCGTAGTATGGTGTTTTCTCAAATGTTACATGGAATTCAATTCCGGATTGCCCGGTTCCGGCAGCTCGAGGCTCAAGCCTGATGAACCATCTGCCAAGTCATGCCGTACCGATCTACCACTTCGCCGTAATAGGCTCCCCAAGGCTGCAGGGCAAAAGGATACTTCTCGGTCCCCCCGTCGCTGAGACGGCGATAAGCAGCGCGGGCGTCTTCCTCGTGATCGAACGTGATGGCCAGCCCCATGCTCGTGCTCTTGCCGGTTTCTTGAAAAGCGTCGGAGAGAATCAGCTGATTGCCGCCGGCCAGCGTTAACGACATGTGCATGACTTTATCCTGATGGGCTTCCGGTATTCCAGGCATGTCTTTGAATGTAGTCAATACACCGATCTCTCCGCCAATCGCCTGCATGTAGAATTCGGCCTGGCCTCTTGCATCCTCGGAAATAATAAAAGGTACCATTTGTGCTTGCATGTTCATCTTCCTCTCGGTTCGATTTTTTTGTTTTATATCTAAATGACGAACGGGATTTGGCGTAATCGACACGACTTTCATATTTTTTTCGGATTTCTTTAAAAAATGCTGCCAAAAGCGTATCTCAAGGGGCCGCTCGCAGGCATTCTGCCGCACGGTCAAGGAGCAGCGCCCGCTCCCTCTGATTATCCGTCAGCGATGCGGCCAGCTTGAACTCCGCGCAGGCTTCGTCCATGCGACCCAGCTTAAAGAGCATGTCACCCCTCACGCTAGGGAGAAGATGATACCCCTTCAAGGCAGGCTCGCCTCGCAAAACGTCCACGATCTCAAGCCCGATCTCCGGGCCGAAAGCCATGGAAAGGGCCACGGCCCGGTTCAATTCCACGATCGGCGAGGGAGACACCTGCGCCAATGCCTCATACAGCGCGGAGATCCGAATCCAGTCGGTCTCTGCGGCACTGGGCGCTCCGGCATGGCATGCGGAGATGGCTGCCTGAATAGCGTAAGGCCCGGTCATTCCGCCCAACCGCTCGATTCGCTCCAGAGCGGCAAAACCGCGCCGGATCAATAAATAATCCCATAATGCCCGATTCTGGTCCATGAGCAGCACAGGCTCGCCCTGCGCATTGACCCGTGACTTGAACCGGGAGGACTGAAATTCCATCAACGCGACCAATCCGTGCACCTCGGCCTCCGTCGGCGCGATCTCCGCCAGCACCCGTCCGATCCGAAGCGCTTCCTGGCACAGCAGCGGACGAATCCACTGGCTGCCCGATGAGGCGGCGTATCCCTCATTAAACATGAGGTAGATAACCTCGAGGACTGATGCTAATCGCGGCTTCAGTTCGGTTCCCTGGGGAATCTCGAATGCAACCCGGGTCGCGGACAACGTCCGTTTGGCACGAACGATTCGCTGCGCGATCGTCGGTTCCGGCACAAGATAAGCGCGGGCGATCTCCGCTGTCGTCAACCCGCCGAGCAGGCGCAGCGTCAGGGCTACTCGCGCCTCGGGGGACAGAACCGGATGGCAGGTCATGAAGATCAGCCGCAGAAGATCGTCGTTCACTTCTCCCGCCTCCGGCACCTCCATTTCCGAATCCATCCGGGAATCCATTTCGCGTCCCAACAGCTCATACTTCCGATCGCGCACCTTATTCCGGCGCAGCAGGTCCAGCGCTTTGCGCTTTGCCGCGGTCATAAGCCATCCGCCGGGGTTATCCGGTATTCCGTCATTCGGCCACCGTTCCAGCGCTGCAATGAGCGCATCCTGAGCCAGATCCTCAGCGAGGCTGATGTCACGGACCATCCGGGTCAGGTAGGCAATGATTTTGGAAGATTCGATTCTCCAGATGGCCTCGATCGTACGATGGGTATCGGCCGCCGACATTACGGATTCTGCCTTTGGATGTGTTCGCGCATTTCATATTGTTTGGCCTGCGCTTCCGGGTCCTGCGTTAGCTCTGTCGGTTCGAATACCTGACGGAGCTCGATCTGCCCCGCACCGAAGCCGTGCGGATCAGGCATGCGTTTGGCCCACTCGATCGCTTCTTCCCTCGTTTTCACTTCGATCAAGGTATACCCCGCGATCAGCTCCTTCGCTTCCGTAAAGGGACCATCGGTGATTTTCGGCTTGCCTCCCGGCTCCGGATAAGAAATCCGGATGGCGCCCGAGCTTGGGTGAAGCCCATCCGCAGCAAGCAGCACGCCCGCCCTGGCCAGCTCCATGTTGTACCTCATCATGGCATCCAATTGCTCTGCGCTTGGCAGCACGCCTGCCTCGGAATCCTCGGTTGCTTTCACGATCATCATAAATCTCATGTTTTCCCCTCCTGGTATCGTTGCTTTCGCTTAAATTTTTCGTCCTATGCTTAACCAACGAATAGAGTTTCCCCTAATCGACAAACGCTCCACATTTTTCAATAAAAAAATAATAAGTAACAACCATTTCGTTATTGGACCGTGTATTCCTGTTGAAAACATTCGGCTCCACGAAAAAAAGACCGATCAAGGCAAACGCTTGATTGGTCGATGGAGGGGCGATGATCCTAATCCAATCCCCTTCCTATGGCAGTCAGTCCATCCCATGGACTTCGCTAGGCTCCCTTGCCGAGCAAATCACGGCCTTCTACAAGCAGCCTTGCGATACGCCGCAGAAGGCACTATAATTTTCCGACTAACGAAACAAGGACATCCCCGCTTCGGTACCGAAATGATTAGCTACCATTTCTCATGAATGCGGTGATCTCTTATGGACGCTAAGATCCCGAACCGGATCCATATTATCGGCTCCGTCGGCAGCGGCAAAACAACGCTTGCCCGGAAGCTGTCCGCCCAGCTTAACCTCCCCTATTACGAGCTCGACAATGTCGTATGGGAGCGGGCTGAGCCGGACGATATTAGAAGGTGTGAGGCAGATCGGGACGCGCTATTGCTAAGCATCGTGAACACGAATGGCTGGATCATCGAGGGCGCTCATCTGAAATGGGTCAGCCCCAGCTTCCGCCATGCGGATCTTATCGTTTTTCTGAACCCGTCTTACTCCACAATAACCTACCGGATCATCACAAGGTTCATCAAGCAGCGACTGCGACTTGAACAGGCGCACTATACCCCTACTTGGGACATGTTCAAAAAAATGTTCGAATGGAGCGCCGCCTATCAGCGGGAGGGCAGATATCAGATTCAGGACACGCTTGCGGATTATCCCGGCAAAGTGGTCGTCGTGAAGAGCCATGAACAACTCATGCAGGAGCTTAAGCAGGGGATCCCCTCCTTAGAACACCAAGAAAGGACCTCCGGTTAACCGGAGGTCCTTCCCTCTTAGAAAATATCCATGCTGAGATACCGCTCTCCCGTATCCGGGGCAATGCAGACAACCCGCTTCCCTTCCCCCAGCCGCTTCGCTACGCGAAGGGCCGCGAATACCGATGCGCCGGAGGATGGCCCTACCAGTATTCCTTCCTTACGGGCCAAATGCCGGATGGTCTGCAGTGCATCCTCGTCGGCGATCTGGATAATCTCGTCATATACGCCCGTATTCAGAATCTTCGGTACGAAGCCCGGGCTTGTGCCCACGAGCTTGTGCGGTCCCGGCTGTCCGCCGGAGAGCACGGGCGAGCCCTGCGGCTCGACCACCGCGATATGCAGGTTCGGCAGAGACTTCCTCAGCTCTTCCCCGGTTCCGGTTACGGTGCCGCCCGTTCCTGCCGTCGCCACGAAGGCATCCAGCCGCCCTTCCATCTGATCCATTATTTCCGGCGCTGTCGTCACCCTGTGAATGTCCGGGTTGGCCGCATTCTCGAACTGCTGCGGAATGAAGCTGCCCGGAATCTGCTCCCTAAGCTCGAGCGCCTTGGCAATCGAGCCCGGCATGCGTTCGCTGCTCGGTGTCAGCACGACCTCCGCACCGTAGGCCTTCAGGATATTAATCCGTTCCTTGGACATGTTGTCCGGCATAATCAAGATGGCCCGATAGCCCTTGGCGGCTGCAATCATCGCCAAGCCGATGCCGGTATTCCCGCTCGTCGGCTCGATAATGGTGCCCCCCGGTTGGAGCAGGCCCTGCTCCTCCGCGGTATGAATCAGATTGTAGGCCGCACGGTCCTTCACGCTGCCGGAAGGATTGAATCTCTCAAGCTTTACATAGACGTCTGCTGATCCTTCCGGCACCAACCGCCGAAGTTTCACCATTGGCGTCTGACCGATCATATCAACCACACTATTATAGATCTCCATAATGTTGATCTTCTCCTTTTATATATGAAGTGAAGTCATTCTCGCTAAACCATATGACTCACAAAGACAATAAGCTTACTCGGATTATAACAAAAACGTCGATCCACGTACATTCGCAGATGACAGACCGCGGTTAGATGATGTTTTTCTTGCGATATCAGGAAGATCATGCTTCGAAGTTTATACTTTCTGATATCTAAACAAAAACGTTGATCGACGTACATTCACAGATGAAAGACCGCGGTTAGATGAAGTTTTTCTTGCGATATCAGGAAGATCATGCTTCGAAGTTTATACTTTCTGATATCTAAACAAAAACGTTGATCGTCGTACATTCACAGATGACAGACCGCAGTTAGATGAAGTTTTTCTTGCGATATCAGGAAGATCATGCTTCGAAGTTTATACTTTCTGATATCTAAACAAAAACGTTGATCGACGTACATTCGCAGATGACAGAGATCGACGGGGGTTCCCCGCTTACTAAGATTGAACCCTCGTTAAATGCTATTAGCTGTCAGGCTGACGCCGCCGATTGCCGGATGCTAGCTCAAGGAGCGAAGCCCTCTCACTGCCAGGTTAGGCTCGCCGCTTCATTATGAATTTATGGTATGCTGTTCATGGAAATGATTTGATCGGGCTTTACCTTACCCTATCCCTATTTCAAGGAGGCGCAACAAGCGTGAACATTCCGCTGATACTACCTGAAGACCAACCCGTCCTGCTGCTCGACCGGACCGATAATTTATCGCATCAGGACGTGCTGTATCATTTTGCGCTGGACGAGCTATTATGCAGGCTAACCGGAGAAGGCGGGCCCGCCATCTGCCATCTATGGCGGCATCCGCGCGCCTTTGTCATGGGCGTGCGCGACAGTCGTCTGCCCGAGGCGCCTCAAGGGGAAGCCAACCTTCGCTACCTCGGCTATGACACCGCCGTGCGCCATTCGGGCGGTGCCGCGGTACCCTTGGACGCCGGCGTGGTGAACCTGTCCCTCATCCTCCCCTTTTCCTCCGCCGGACCGGCGCCAGATTTTCATCAAGACTTTGAGATCATGGTGGAGCTCATCCGGGAAGCCCTCCGGGACACCGGGCAAATGGTGGATACCGGCGAGATCGCCGGCGCCTTCTGCCCCGGAACGTTTGATCTAAGCATCGGCGGCCTCAAATTTTGCGGTATTGCCCAGCGGCGGCAGCGGAAAGCCTTCATCATCCAGGCTTTCATCATTGCCGAGGGTTCGGGCAGCGAGCGCGCCCGACTGGTTCGTTCCTTCTATGATATCGCAGCTGAAGGAGCCGATCCCAAGCAGTACCCTCTGGTAGAGGCCGACAGCACGGCCAGCCTCGAAGAGCTGACCAACATCGGCAGCGGCTTCGAAGCAGTGCGCCAATTTACGTCAGCCGTCAAAAAAGTCATTCGAGGATGGCAAGCAGGCAAGGATTTGGCCGAAGCAGCTTCCAGGTTTACGATGCCTGGGGACGAGGATATCCGCTTTATGGCTGATCAGATGCGTCAGCGGTATAACCTTAATTAAACATAATAAAGAACCATATAAGCTGATGAATCAGTCCATATGGTTCTTTATACTGAAAGGGGAACCCCTTTCTTGCTATATCTTGATCCTCACTAAGTGTGGATCCTCCATCCTCAAAACGTTGCACCAGTCCAACACAAGCCCGTACCTATAAACTCCGCTTGTATTGCAGTACTGCCGGGAGCACGCAACAGTTCTTGCAGTTCATGCAGATATCCAAGAGACGAATAAACAAACTAATGGACACTAGATCCGTTATTTCGAAAAAAAAGCAACTTTCCCCGTACTTCCGGACTCAGAATCCGCTATCTACTATAAATACCACGATTAACAGCCATACTCTATGTAATAACGGATCTGGTGTCCTCATTTAACCCCAAACCAACCAATCGAGACGTAATAGCGGAACCTCTGTCCTCAAATCATGACAACAGTCAACACGCTCATGCAGCGCCTGGTATTCCGCGGACAAACAAACCTCGCCCTATCGATACAATACGTCCATCAATCCATTCGCGTCCTTCGATTCATTCTATCCGTTCGACACAGTAGGTTAATCGTTACAAATCGGTCGGACGGTCGGTCGATCCACACAATCCATCAATGCAATCCATCAATTCACCCTAAAGCCCAAATAACTGAATCTGTTCATTTTGGCACCATCAACTGGCAGTTAGGCCAAGTTATTAAAACTAGAATCGTGTACCATACCTAGATTACTTTATTTTTACATTTCCACCATTCACCGATGATATTCCCATAACATTTCCCCTATAAACTTGTCCTGATGGCAATTTATACATTAGGGGTGGATAAGCTTGAATAAAACGATGGACCGCAAAACGTTTCTGTCTTATCTGGGTACGGGCGCAACCGCATTGGCAGCCGCTTCTGCAGGCTTAGGCGTATTGGAAGGAAAGGCTTCGGCCATGTCCGGAACCGCAAATCATCTGTTCGGATTCAAAACGAATCGGGTCAGCGGCTACTTCGAGCCAATCGAACCAACCAAAGCAGACCAGCTCGTCCTGCCTAAAAATTTTAAATATGATGTCATTGCGGCATTCGACGACGTAATCAATCCGGCTGGCGAAAAATTCGGCTCCGGCTGCGATTACAACGCATTTTTCCCGCTTAAGGGCTCCAATGTCCGCGGCCTCCTGGTCAACAATCATGAGTATTCCACCATCTTCTCGATCGGACCTGTGAAGGACGGGAAAATGACGGCGGATCAAATCCATAAAAACCTGTATTACCAAGGCATGTCGGTCATTGAGGTATACCGCGACGAGAAGGGCGTATGGAAAATGGACACCACCTCCACCCATGCCCGCCGCATCAACGGCTTCAGCAAATTCGATATCACCGGTCCGGCTAAGGGCATCCCTGCTTTGAAGGGCGCCACGACGGCAACCGGCACGTTTGCCAACTGCTCCGGCGGCGTGACGCTGTGGAACACGGTTTTATCTTGCGAGGAGAACTTCGAGGACACCGCGGCAGTCTCGAACCTTCCGGATACCCATTACGGCTGGGTGGTTGAGGTAGATCCGTTCGATAAATCCTTCTTGAAAAAGCATACCGCCCTCGGCAGATTCAATCATGAAAACACCGCCATGGGCCTTGCCGCAGACGGCCGGGTCGTTGTCTATATGGGCGACGACAAGAAGGATGCCTGCGTCTATAAATTCATCAGCAAGCACAAATACGATAAGAGCAAAGGGCGCGCCAACTCTGCGCTTCTGGAAGACGGAACCCTGTACGTCGCCAACCTCAAATCGGGTAAGTGGCAGCCGGTCACCCTTGAAGCCGTAGCCAAGGCCACTGCAGAAGATAAAGAGCTCCAGGCCAAATTCAAGTCCCAAGGTGACGTTGTGACTTACTGCCAGGAAGCTGCGCGTCTTGTCGGCGGAACGCCGACGGACCGTCCGGAAGACATCGAAATCTCGCCATTCGATAACACCGTGTTTGTCTGCCATACGAACAACGACAATCACGGCAACATCCATGGTCACATTACGCGTATCTTTGAAGCAGGCAACGATCTGGCCGCCATGGAGTTCGATTTCGAAATTTTTGCTGCCGGCGGACGCCAATCCGGATTCAGCTCGCCGGACAACCTGGCGTTCGACTCGAACGGCGACCTGTGGGTCGTGACGGACATCTCCAGCAGCAGCCAGAACAAAGGCGTTCACAAATCCTTTATGAACAACGGACTGTTCGTGATCCCAACAAGCGGGCCGGAACAAGGAACTGCGCTGCAATTCGCTTCCGGGCCGGTAGAGTCCGAGCTGACAGGCCCTTTCTTCACTCCCGACGAGCAGACGCTCTTCCTGTCCGTTCAACACCCGGGCGAGAATACGGAAGACCTCAGCAAACCAACCAGTACATGGCCTCACCGCTCCGGCGAAAAGATGGCACGCTGCGCAGTCGTGGCGATTAGCGGCTTCAAACTGGAATAATACCAATCGAAAGGAGCGAGGATCATGCCGTTTGGCAACATTGGAATCGGTGGTTTAATTCTTATTTTGATTATCGCACTCATCATATTCGGTCCCTCCAAGCTTCCCGAGCTCGGTCGCGCTTTCGGGCGAACCTTAAGCGAATTTAAGGGCGCAACCCGCGGCTTGATGAACGGAGAGGACGAGAATGGGAAAAAAGACGATGCTCCGCAGACTGCTGCAGCGGTCGATAAGCAGCACAGCTAATCCGAACGACCAAAGCGCGATCGAGCATCTGGAAGAAATGCGGAAGCGCCTGATCCGCACGCTGATTGCGTTTCTGGTCGCGATGGTGGCCGCCTTCATCTACGTCGAGAAGATCTATCACTGGCTGGTACGCGGGATGGACGAGCAGCTCGTTCTGCTCGGTCCCTCCGAAGTGATGTGGGTGTATATGATCATTGCAGGCGTGGTGGCCGTTACCGTCACGCTTCCCATTGCCGCTTACCAAATATGGCGGTTCGTGCAGCCGGCGCTGCCGGACGGAACCCACCGCTCCGCCATGCTGCTCATTCCCGTCATCAGCGTGTTATTCATCGCCGGCATCTGCTTCGGATACTTCGTGCTGTTCCCGATGGTGCTGCAGTTCATGCAGCGCATGGCCGAAGGAGCCTTCCAAACGATGTATACCGCGCAAAAATACTTCACGTTCATGATTCATATGACCGTACCGTTCGGATTTCTGTTCGAAATGCCCGCCATCGTCGTTTTTCTGACGAAGCTCGGCATCGTGAATCCGCACCGGCTGGCCAAGATGCGCAAATCAGCCTACTTCCTGCTCTGCATCGTGGCCGTGACCATTACGCCGCCGGATATCATGTCCGATCTGATCGTGATCGTCCCGCTGTTCCTGCTGTACGAAATCAGCGTTTCGATCTCCAGATTCATCTATCGCAAGCAGCTGCAGCTAGCTCAAGCGGAGGGCAGCGCAACCTAATCCACGTCCGTTTCCCCCGAAGTTGGACGGAACCTTCAAGAACCCGTGACCAGACAGCCTAAGCAAGCAGGTTGTCGTGACCACGGGTTCTTTTTTGTGTAAGATTATCTTACATTATTTTTTGTTGAAATCTCATGAAATCATTGACACCTTCAAAAAAAACCATTAACTTTACTAATTAACAACGAATTCAACACCAATTTGTCATTTAAATGTTATGAATCAGGAGGTGGAATGTTCTAAATCACTTAGGGATTGTCATATTCATGTTATTAATACTCACGTTATTACGGTTCAGTTCCTTGATAGTCTCTAAGATCGCATGGGAGATGCGAAAAAACGACGAATGGGGGAAATGATGAATGATGAAAAAACAAACCAAGATATTCAAACGCGTGTTGTCCATGGCACTCCTGCTAGGATTGGCCATGAACAGCATAACCGCTGCGGCAGCTGAACGGTTTGCCTATGAGGAAATTACATTGAAGGAGCTTGAGAAGGGTTACGCGGAAGGAACGTTCAAGACCGAGGAGGTTGTGAAGGCCTACCTCGACCGGATCGGCATCTATGAATCCAATTACAATGCGTTCACCATGATGAATGCGGGCGCGCTTCAGGAAGCCCGCGAGGTTGACCGGCGCCGGTCGGCCGGCGAGAAGCTCGGCCCCCTTGCAGGTGTGCCGATTGTCATCAAGGAAGCCGTCGACGTCGCCGGCTTCCCGTCCACCTTCGGCTGGGCCCCGCTCAGCAAAGAGCTCGGCGGAATCGAGCTGATTCCGGAGAAGGACGCCCCCGTCGTTGCCCGCTTGAAGGCGGCTGGCGCCATTATACTGGGCAAGACCAATATCCCGGCATTCAGCTCCGACGGTACGCGCGCCAGCTCCAGCTGGGCTGGCGACACCTATAACGCCATCGATCGAAAGCTGGTTCCGGGCGCCAGCAGCTCCGGCACGGCGATGTCCATATCGGGCAACTTTGCCGTGCTCGGCATTGCCGAAGAAACCGGCGGATCGATCCAGAATCCGGCGGCTGCCCAAGCGCTGGTCGGCATCAAGCCAACCTTCGGATTGGTGCCGAATGCCGGGGTCGTGCCTCTCGCCGGAAGCACCAGAGACGTTGTCGGCCCGCATGCCCGTACGGTTCACGACGCCGCCGTCATGCTGGACGTCATCGCAGGCTATACGGCCGAGGATGCCAAGACCGTTGCATCGATCGGCAACATTCCCAAGAAAGGCTACACCTCCAAGCTGAATCCGTTGGCCCTCAAGAACAAACGCATCGGTCTCTATGGCCCGGGGTGGCTTGGCGAAGAGCTGACGGCGGAGACCCAGAAACTATATGACCGGGCCGTGAAGGAACTGGAGAGTCAGGGAGCCATCGTGGTTACCGATCCGTTCGCCGATACGGAATTCGCCGAATTCGCCAAGTCGTCAGGCTCCATCGGCATTGAATCGATCGTGTACGATATGGAGCAGTATCTGAAGCGCCTGGGTCCGAATGCCGCCATTCAGTCGGTGGATGAACTGATCGAGAAGACGGGCGAGACCCCATCGGCGCTCGCCAGGTACCCGGAAGCCTTGAGTAATCCTGGCGCCGTCCCTGATCTCTCAACATTCACGGATATCCGAACGAAGTATCTCCATATTTTTAACGACGTGCTGGATCAACACAAGCTGGATGCACTCGTCTTCCCTCAGATGTATAAGGAAACGCCGCTGCTTCACAGCGAAGACAAAATCGCCGACACTACCGTTCCCGAGATCAACATCGCGGGCGTTCCTCTCGTCACGGTGCCGGCTGGATATTATAAGAGCGGTTCTCCGTTCTCCATCGCCTTTGTCGGCAAAATGTGGAGCGAAGCCGACTTGCTCGGCATGGCCTACGACTACGAGCAGGCAACGAAGCATCGCGTTGCCACAACGCTTGTCGCCAAGCCTTAATACCTGCCTGATCAGCCCAGCCCAAATCAACCGGAGCCGCAGCGGCTCCGGTTTTTTCAAGCTACGTTGCAATGATAAGACATGCGCGTCCATAGAAGCCCGCCAATGGCCTATAAGCATCCATTACCTTCGTTATTTACATTGCGATTTTGAATTTTTGGCATGTTTCCAATTAATTTTAGTAATGATCCATTGATTTATTAGTCAAGTTCTCCTAGTATTTTCATTAGGAACATCCGGCGGGTAATCATGAAAGCTACAGCCTTGCCTTTATTTATGATAGCGCTATCAGATGGCGGAAAAGGTCAAACGTCTATCGACGTACCTTCGCAGATGATAGACTTATGCCCAGAGGAGATTTTCTTGCGATTATCGAATGGTTCAGCTTTGCTGTAAACGTATCATTCCATAATCTTAAAATACCGGGAGGTTGCAGATATGAAATGGAATCACTTCAAGTCCAAGCTTCTGCTTAAATACACACTGTCCTACATATCCATTTTCCTGATACCTCTTGTTATATTAACCATCATCATTTACCACAATGCCGTGGATACGCTCCGTTCCGAGATCGAGCAGACCAACGTCAATCAACTGACCCAGGCCAAAACCGTCATCGATGAGCGCATGAAGGAGCTGCAGGACATCGCGTTTCGGATTGCCTACGACGAGCAGCTGACCCGCTATTGGACCCACCATCCGTACTACAGCCGGGAATCCATCGGGGCCTTGGTCAAATACAAAGCCACTAGCTCCATCATCGATGAACTGTTCCTCTTCTTCCGCGGAGATAACAGCATTTACTCGTCTCAAGGCTTTGAGAACCTGAACGTCTTTACCGACCGCTACAAATTCAACAGCTGGAACGAAACGGAGATGGTCCGGGATTTAAACTCCGTTCAGATCCCGACCATGCGTCCGGCGGAACAAGTCGTGCAAGGGACCAAAACCCAGAATTCCATGCTGGCATACCTTGTGCCGATCGCACCCAACAATACGCCGGCTCACGGCACCGTCATGTACTTCATCCATGAATCCAATCTGACGGGATTGATCGACTCCATCCTCAGCGATTATCATGGGATGACTTATATTTTCGATAATTACGGACAAGTGCTGGCAGCCAATTACAAAGGCGAGACCATTACCGAGCAGGAGGTCAACGCGCTGTTCTCGCTTGAGCCGGGAACGCACAGCCTTTCGTTGAACCAGGAGCCCCATTCGGTTGTATCCGTCAAATCCGATGCGGGCTGGACTTACGTCACCGCGATGCCAAGCAACCAATTTTTCGGCCGCATCGTGCATATTCGCACTTTTATCGTTCTGGTATTCTCCTTCGTGGTGATGATGGGCACCATTCTGGCGATCATGCTGGCCCGCAGGCAATACCATCCGATTTCGGATTTGATGGAGTTCATTCGATTGAAGAATGATCCCGAACCGTCCACCCCCAGCAACGAGCTGGAATGGATCAAGAAGACGCTGCATGATTACAGCCAGCGCGTCGACCTTCAAGAGCCCTATGCGCGAAATCACATTCTGCTCATGCTGCTGAAGCACGGTCATACCGGGGAATTCCCCGCCGAGTATACGGAGAAGCTGGGCATCCGCTTCAGCCGATCCCACTATTTCGTCGTGACCATGGGCTGGGAGTCGCATGCCCTTCCCATCGGCGACAATCCGGAACGGCGGCCTGTCATGCAGCTGATGAACGATGTGGAGCTGACCGCTTTTTCCGCCTATGCTTATGGGGTGGAGCTGCCGCAGCCCGATCAGTTGGCCCTCATCGTCGGATTCGATGCGGAAACCGGCCATGAAGCGAGCCTTAACGCCCGCATGGAGCCCATCGCCCTGGCGCTGCAATCGATCGCGGCCGAGCACACGGGCGTCTCTCCCGCGATCGGGGTAGGCAACCGCTACAGCTATCCGGAACAGCTGAATCAGTCCTTCATCGAGGCAACGACCGCCCTGGAAGCATCCATGCTGCATGGACAGGGGAGCAGCACCTTCTTTAACGCTCTTTCAGGCTCCGGTGCGCAGGATTCCTCCTTCTGGGTCCCTAAGGATGTGCTGCTGAAGCTGGTACAAAGCTTGAAGCAGGGCAGCTACGACGTGGCGGTTCAGATGGTATCCACCGCATTGAATAACCTGAAGGCGGAAATGCCGTCCGTACCGCTGCTGCGCTGCATATGCTTTGATATTCTCAACACGATGCTGAAGACGGCTTCGGAGCTCGGCATCCATCATGTGGTCAATCAGCTGCCGCGCGTTACTTCCTATGACTCGCTGGAGGATTTGGAGAAGAAGCTGGCAGGCCTTGCCGCCGAAATCTGCGCCCATGTCGAGGCGAAGAGCGAGACGGAAGAAAGCTCCCTGATGGACGAAATCGTCGCTTACATCGATGCCAATTTCACGGATTATGACCTGAGTCTCGGCACGATTTCGTCCAAGTTCTCCATCTCCTCGTCGTATTTCAGCCGCTCCTTCAAAGAGAAGATCGGCATGAACTTTACGCAGTACATCTGGCAGAAACGGATGGACGAGGTCATCCGGCAGCTGCTCCACACATCCGACCCGTTAAAGGATATCATTACGCGGGTCGGTTACCTGGATACACCGAACTTCATCCGCAAATTCAAGAAAGAGACGGGTTACACGCCGGGCCAATACCGTAAAATGCACAGTCCCAACGCAGCCGATTCCACGGACGATGACGACGAGGAGTGCATCGGGTAACGGTTTCGGACGTCGGCGCCGAGGAGGCCGTCGGATTATGGTTTCATACGTCGCGCCGAGAAGCGCATCAGAGAACGGACTCAGACGATGACGTCAAGGAATGCGTCGAGTAACGGTTTGGCCGGTTAAATGAAAACCTCCCTTGGGCCCTAGGGTCCAAGGGAGGTTTTCGTATGTTTTAAGGCGCTATCAGCCATCCATCCGCCAGCATCTTCTATTTCCCGGCCGGGATGCTCTGAAGTCCTTGATGCATGGCCGTCAGCAGGCGACGGGTCGGGTCGCATCCGTATTCCCAGAACATGATCCCGGCCAAGCCTTGCTCCTTCACGTATTGGCATTTGCACTGAATCGATTCCTCATCGTCATAAGAAATCAGGCTGGTGCCATTAAACAGATACGGCGCACAAGCCTCCTCATCCCAATAACGGATGTAGCCGTTCTTGTTGATGTACTCGGCAGCCAGCTCCGCGAACGCCGGACCATAACCGCCCGTGCTGCCGGCCATTTGGTGAAGGCCGTTGTTCCGGTCCGGCACTTCATTCCATACGCGGGAATAGAATGCGGCACCGATGACGATCTTCTCCTTCGGGACGCCGGCTTGGACGAACAGGTTCACGGAAGCATCCGTGCTGATTCGGAACAGATCGCCGGTGGGCGTGTACAGATTCGTATGATGCCCGGTCAGGATCTGAAACCCGCCGCGCATGTCATAGGTCATCAATTGCACAAAATCCAGGTACTGCTGCACCTCCGCCATCTCCGTGCCGTCTACATAGTACTGGTCGGCCCCTGCAGCTATCGTAAGCAGGTAGTGACGCCCGTCTTGCGAGCCCTTGGCATCAAGAGCCTCCCGGATCGTCTTGAGCAGCAGGGTGAAATTCCGTTTATCGTCCGGACTTGACGCTATGCCGGCCTCCCCGTAGCAAGGATATTCCCAGTCCAGATCGATCCCGTCAAAAGGGTATTCCTCCAGCACCCGTATGGCGGATGCGGCCATGCGGCCCCTTCCCCCTTCAGTTGAGGCGGCTTCCGAGAAACCGCCCGCACTCCAGCCGCCAACGGACAGCAGCACCGTAAGATCCGGGTGATCCCGTTTGATGTTCCGGACAACCTCGCCATTCTTCAGATGCTCGGTCGTGATCTCATCGTTCTTGACATGGCCGAAGGCCACGTTCAGATGCGTCAGCTTCGTCAAATCCTCATGCGTCATGTCGGGAAGAGCCGAATCGACGGCGTATCCCGCCGCAATGTACTTCGTCATTACACTTCACTCCGATCCATTCTAGGGTTGTGATATCGCGGCTGCAATCTGCAGCGCTTCTTTCCCGGTGCCGATCTTGTATCCCGAAGCCGCATAACGGATCTGGTCCTGGCCGTCCAGGACGAACAAATGAGGGTAACCGGCTTCATGCGCGGCAGGATCCGGGATGAAGCCCGATAAGGAAGCATAACCGGAATCCCGCACGAATACCGTGCGTGCCGGCAGCTTGGGATAGCCGGCCGGATCAAAGGAAGCCGTCCATTCCGCATCTCCGATTGCCAGCACAATCGGCAATCCCAGCTTGTTGAGCGGCTCAGCCAGCTCGCTCAGCTCGCGAAGCAGATGCTTGGTCGGCTCCCGCTCCGGTTCGATCCAGGCAGCGACGGCTCCTTCTGACCCCAACAGCCCCTTCAGAACGACCCCGGTTCCATCCAGCCGGGTCAAAACGCCGCCCGTCTCGAGCTTGCCCAGCACGGGAATGTCGACCGCCGTTTCCCGATAAGTCAGAGCTACCTCTACGGTATCATCCGCTCGCACGGTAAAGTACGTGAAGCGCACGCTTACCGTTCCGTCCTTCAGCCGGACGCCCGAAGTCAAGCGGTAAGAACCTGGCTCCACCTCATACGGCCCATCGTAAACATCGGTCATGCCATAAGGGTATACCAGCGTCTTGTACACACCATCTTCCAAGCGGGCGAAGGTAAAATTCTCGGCATAGGATGCGGTTGGCGCGTCCTTCGAGACCTTCGGGTCCCTAAGGAGCTGCAGCATCCCCCAGCTTGATCCCTCCTGATTCCGATGGGAAGCCAGACGGAATACCGCATCTTCCCAACCGCCATCACCTAGGTACTGCGGCTTCTGCTCGCTCGGATGCAGCCGGGCAGGAATTCCCAGACTGCGGCATACCGCCACGAACAGAATATCCAGCGACTGCTGGTCTCCCTTCATCAGGCTGTACGTGCCGGCCGGATTCCCCTTGCCCTTCAAGTTGGGAAGATCTTCATGATACGCATAGCCTTGCTCCAAATGACCGGCAAGCTTCGATGGATTTTCCCTGAACGCTTCTGCCTCCGCGGCCGTAAAGGCATGGTCGAATACGCGTCGATACGGAACCAGCATTTCATAAGAGACCCGCGGGCACAGGATGTACTTCACGAAGGTATCCTCATCCCACGATCCGCGCCGGGAGATCGCGCCCATCAGATGATCATCCAGCGTTTGCCGGAAGGTATCAATCAAATCCTTTTCGTTCAGCGACTCCAGCAGCCGCAGCGGCCACTCGCCATATTCGCCCGATCGCTCCTCCAGGAAAGCGGCGATTTCACGGCTGTTGCCCCTGGCTTTTTGCAGAACGTCCCACACCCGTCCAGGTGGCAGCCCTAGCGTCTTGGCCACCGCGAATGCCTTTTCCTCGCTCAGGAATGTCCCCTCGTAGTCGGTTCGGATCTTTGACCCTTCCTCCAGACGGCGGTTATGAGCCCGGATGATCTCTTCCGGCAGCGCCGATGCGGCATCTCCTTCTCCTTCCGGTGGAGGAACCATATCGAAATCCACGATTCCTGCCGGCTGTTCGGACGAAGTAAGCACAAGCTCAATACGTTCGTTGTCGTTGGCCTTATATAAGATTTCGCTCCACTTGCCTTCGCTGACCGCGCGAATCAAGAGATCGCCATAACCCGTCTTGAAGGAAGCCACTCCCCGTTCATCGGTCCTGATCTCGGCAATGGGATAAAATTCGGCCATATTGTACAGCTCAAACCGGACGCTTGCACCGGATACGGGCTCTCCCTGCTCGTTCCTCACGATCACGTCAAGGGTACGCGCCGGCGCATAGTTCTCCAGCAAGTTGATTTCCGTAAATCCCTTCTCATTCAGGGTAATATCCTCCGGCCCCGGGTAATCGGCAAAAATTCGCGTGTTGATCAGCATGGCCCTGCGCGCCGGTGGACTGAACCAACCTTGGTTCAATCGGGCTTCCGGTTCGCATGCCCCGATGTAATACCACTGGCCGTCCGCCCATGCTTCCACCCAGGCATGATTGCTGTCGCAATGGGCCCAGCGCGGCGTATACACCTGACGCGCGGGAATGCCGATGCTTCGCAGCGCGGCCACCGCCAAAGTAGACTCCTCGCCGCAGCGTCCGCGCGCATTCCGGATCAACGTCAGCGGCGAAATCGTTCGCAGATCGCTGCCGATGTAGGTGGCCTTCTCATGGCACCAGTAATTGGTCTCCAGAATGGCGTCTGCCATCGATAACCGCGCCGTCCGTTCGGCCAGCTCGTTGTAAAGGATACCGCGGAAATCCTCAATATTTTCCGTATTGACCCGATATGGAAGCACAAAATGCAAGAACAGATGATCCGGCACACGCTCGCCCCAAGGCACGCGCTTACGGATGTCCAAGGCTTGGCGCACATGGCTTAAGAACAATGCACCATCGTAGTCGGCCAAGTCGTTCACCGGCATGTAAGCAAACAAATATTTCAAGGCCCAAGCCTCTTCTTCCGTCAGTTCCTGCTCAAATACGTGAAACAGCTGATCCTTGCGGGCCTCCGCGAAAGCGATTTTCTCCTGAAACTTCTGCTCGATCCGCTCCAGCGTTTGCGAATCCAGCGAGAACACCATGGTTTGGCTGGTCATCCTCCGTTCACTCCCTCCATAGCTTTCCGTCTTCCCGAATGCAGATCAGAGCCGTGCCGTCGGAAGAAGGCGCGCTCATCTGGAACAGGCTGCGGGTCGTTTCAATCACGGGTTGGATGCTCCACGAATCCTCGCCCATGAGCTCCTTCATTTCCCGCGCAAATTCACCGTGGGCTTCATAGTGGTTACGCTGCCGGTAATAGAGCCTGCGCAGCTCCCATTTGATCCGCTCGTCTTCCGGAAGCGTGAACGCTTGATGCCCCTCCTCGCCGTCGGCGAATACGACATAACCCCACAGCTCCGGATAATGCATATTGATGATGCCCATGGGCGACCATACCCAGTTGTCCTCCGGGAAAGGCTTGCCTGTCTCCGGATTCACCACCTTGCGATACTCCCCGTCCTGCACTTCGGTCTGCCATTCGACGCGCGAGAAGTTGACGCGCCAGAACTCCCCCGGCAACGGCGGGCGGCCGTCTTCGGCGCATTCCTTCAGACTGTTCCAAGGAATCGCGACCTCCACGCTCCATTTCCGGTTATCGGCGCCAGGCCGATTCAGCTCCCCATCGATAAACACCGCTGTCTTGAGACCGCTGATATCCCAGCCGTTAACCGGCGGCCCGCCATCCCGGTACGGTTTCACCAGCAGCAGGTCCCATACCGTATTCAGTGCGTTGATCTCGAATTCGTAATATTGATGGCTGTCCCCGTCCGGATCAATGAATATTTCAAAGTCATTATCATAGAAAATAACCGAATCGCGTTCCGTCAAGGTCGCCCAAATCTGATCCTCGATCAGCTCGGCGGCAAAATAAAAATAGGCGTCATCCCATAGCATTTTAACCCGGGTCCGTTTGGCCGGCTTCGGGCGAAGATCCCCTTCGATATCAACGAAATCGTCGGTCCATTCCGCCGCATCCCAGAATGCCTTATCCACGCGCCCGTCCAGCACGAGCGGCTGTCCCGCACGCCTGCATATGTAATGCTTGGGAGCATACTCAATCCTCGGCTCCGGCACTCCACTTCTGTTCATGTCATTCTCTCCGCTTCGTGAGGGAGGCTAAAGCGCCTATCTAGCGTTTATCTCCCCGTGATATGGTTAGTTATGGGTGACGACGGCTCCCGAGCCGCCGTACATCTCCAGCTCTTCGTCAAACTCCAGCTTAAGGACAGTCACCTGCTCATGCGTGTCTTCCGGCGTCATCTTGATCCACGTCGTCCCCGGGATGTTGAACCAAGGCACGCCTCCATGGATTTCATGTTCAAGCTCTTTGCCCGAGTGCAGCACGGTAATTTTCTTGATCGGATTGCACAGTCCCTTGATGCACACATTCTCCTTCGGGTCGTCATAGACAAATAAGTACAATGTCTTTCGATCCTCGGAGATCGTGCTTCCTCCCAGATAATAGCGGGTCATTATGCCTTCGCCCGTTCCGAATACGGCCTCCTCATGAGTTCGGATCCAAGCTCCCAACCCAAGCAGAATGTCCTCCTGCCTTGGATCGATGGTGCCGTCCTCGCGGGGACCGATATCCAAGAGCATATTGCCGCCCATGGAGATGCAGTCGCAGAACATCCGAATGATCTGGTTTAATGATTTGTATTTATGGTCTGTCGGCACATAACCCCATGAAGTGTTGATCGTGGTGCAAAATTCCCACGGTCCCTCCGGCCTCGTGATCGGAATGCCCTGCTCCGGCGTTTTATAATCGCCGTGGCCCTGAAGCCGCGAGTTGATGATGATATCCGGATTGAAGGATTGCAGATAATGCTTGAACTCCGGCAGATTCCACTGCTCGGCGCTGCGTTCCCAATCGCCGTCGAACCACAGCAGATCCACCTTCCCGTAATTCGTCAGGATCTCCCGCAGCTGGTTGTTGTTGAACTCCAGGAATTTCTGCCACTTCTCCTGATCCTGAACGCCGTCCACGGGACTGGTGTGCGGGTTGACGCCGCTGAGATCCTCCGGCACCCTGCCTCCTTCGAACACGCTCGGATAATCCGGATGCGACCAGTCGATCAGGGAGAAATACATGCCCAGGCGAATCCCCTTCTCCCTGATCGCTTCCGCATACTCCCGCACGATGTCCCGATTGGCCGGAGTCCGCTTGACCACGTTGAGATCGCTGTACTGCGTATCCCACAGGGCAACGCCGTCATGGTGCTTCGTTGTCAGCACGGCATAACGGGCGCCGGATTTCTCGATCAAGTCCGCCCATTTCTCCGCATTGAATTTCGATGCCGTAAAACCGTCCAGCTGCTTCATGTACTCGTCGTACGTGATCCTCCCGTTATAGAAGGACCAGGATTCCGAGACCCCGTCCACGGCATAGATGCCGTAGTGAATGAAGATCCCCAGCTTGGCTTCTTCGAACCATTTCCGCATATCTGTCCACACCTCTTCTTGAAGTCGTTATACGTGAGATATCGTTTATGCAGCCCGCCTCTTACCGAAACCGCAGTACATGCGCGATCGGCGCCGTTCCCTGACGCTCCTGATCCGGAAGACGGACCGCGACACCATCGTCCGTGCGGCGATAATCCAGTGCCTCCTGACCCCCGACCAGATCAACGCGGCCGAACGCCGTCTGAATCGGAATGAACAGCTCCTCAGGGGCGGCTTCTTGCTCATTACGATACAGATAGATGGCATAGGTCGTATCGTCTTTTTGGGTAAACTGGACCGCGCCGGAGGAATACGGCTCGCAGACACGCGTTCCATAGATGGCCTCTCCGTAGACCTTCAGCCACGCGCCCATGCCCTTCATTCTTGAAATGGCCGTCTCGGACAGTCTTCCATCCGGCTGCGGGCCTATGTTCAGCGCGAGATTGCCGCCTTTGGCCACGATCTCGACCAGCAGATGGATGAGCTGACGAACCGATTTGTAACGATCTTCGTAACGGAAAGAGAAGGAGGTTCCCATCGTGATGCAGCTTTCCCAAGGCACGTGAAGAGCACGTTCAGGGAGGGTCTGCTCCGGCGTGATCAGATTCTCGTAAGGCCCGCCGACCGTCCGGTCCGCCGAGAGGAGCCAAGGCTGGATTTTGCGCGCCTTCTCCACCGCTTCGCCCAATCGAATGTTCTGGTCCCGGTAATCGTTCACCCAGCCCGCATCGAGCCACAGCACATCGATGCGGCCGTAACGGGTCATCAATTCCATGATCTGCTCATGGGTAAACTGGACGAACTGTTCCCACAGCCATGGGTATTTCTTCGGATCGTAGCTGGGTCCGCGAGACGTAAAGCTTCCCGCCTCCATTCCCGGCGCCCAGTAGTACGGCGTATGCCAGTCGGCCTTGGAGAAATAGGCGGATATACCGAGCCCTTTAGCACGGAATGCATCGAATAGCTCCTTCGTGATATCAGCGTACTTATGGGTATGGAACGGACAGTCCGGTCCCGTGACGCGGTAGTCGGTCGTATGCGTATCCCACATGCAGAACCCGTCATGATGCTTGGTCGTAAAGTTCAAATATTTGAAGCCGTTATCCGCTGCCAGGTCAGCCCATAGATCAGGCTGAAAGCGGAGCGGGTTGAACGTCTTGTTCAGATCGAAATACTGCCGCTTAAGCTCCTCCGCATCGATATCCCAGTCAATGCCGTCACGCGACCAGTCCGCGTCTTTATCGCTGAGCGCCCATGATTCTACCAGGCCCAGCTGGGAATACGGTCCCCAATGCATCATCAGGCCCAGCTTCTGGTCCTTGAACCACTCCAGGCGCTCCAGGAGCAGCGGATCCTCCGGCTTGACCCATTTGTCCTCGCTGCTGAAATTATGCACGCCCTGCTCCACTACCGCTTGCTCTTCCTCTACCAGCTTGTTCTCCGACATGGTGTACCTCCATATTTCATTTGTGATAACGGCACTAGGAAGACCGTTTGAATAGCCTTGCCTGCCCCTTAAAAACAATAGCCAACCCCCGGTCAAGAATCGACCGGGATACGTTGGCCCTTTGTTGTTCAACTATGCATCTGATTATTGCTCGGCGTTCCAGCGGTCGTATGCGCCTTGATACAGCTCGACGAGACGGTCGCTGCCCATTTTCTTGACTTGTGCAACATATTTATCCCAGTTTTCAAGCGGCTCTTGGCCTGTCACGAATTTGGCTTCCATCTGTTTCACGTACGTTTCCAAATCGGACAACAATGCGGTAGCTTCGCTTTGCTCTTCATTCGTCAAGTAGACGTTAGGGAACGGCGATTTACCGATCGGCACAAGCTTTTCTTGGTTCTGCTGGTCGATCCACTCATCGAATTCGGTGCGAAGACCTTTCGTAACTTCCGGATCATTGACGCCAGGCGTCAGAATGCCGAAGTTCGGCGTGATTTTGCCGCGATATTCCTCACGGTCGCCGCCGCCTGGTACCGGGAGCCATTCTTTCACGCGGTTTGCCTCATCCTTGAATTTCCACAGGGTGCCTTCAGGTCCTTGGTTAAACAGCGTTGCGCCTTCATAGCTGTACAGGTAATCGATCCAGCGCATGGTAGCTTCCGGATTCGGGTTGCTGCTTGAAATGGCGAATGTGCCTCTTGCCGACATGCCAGGATGCATGCCATATACCGGAGAATCGGCGATTTCACTCTTCACCGGCGTCATGAGCGGATGCTCGCTGCTAGGCTCGCCGCCCAGGGTGAAGTACGCATGATAATCGTTAAACAAGGCCAGCTGGTTGTTTTCTCCCTTGGCTTTTTTCTGATCGCCCGTTTGCGAGAAGGTTTCATGATCCAGCAATTCTTCCTTCCACAGACGGTTCATGAACGTCAGGTAGCCCTTGTAGCCTTCTTCTTGGTAAGGATAGTGTACTTTCCCGTCCTTGTCGGAATAGATGCCTTCGTTGTACATGCCCCAGAAGCCGAAGAAGTACATGCGCAGGTCATCCAGCTTCACCGAAGTCAGCGGAATCTCGTCCTGCTTACCGTTTCCGTTAGGATCTTCTTCCTTGACGCGCTTCAAGAACGTATATAATTCCTCGGTAGTCTTAGGTTCGGACACGTTTAACGCTTTTAGGAACTTGCCGTTGTACCACATCGGGCCTCTGTACCATACGGCGGCCTTGTCGACGAACGGCAGCGCATACATATGCCCGTCCGGGGTCGTAAAGGACTTGCGGACATCCGGATTCTCATCCAATATCTTTTTGATGTTCGGTGCATAGCCTTCGTCAATGTACTTCTCCAGCGGAATGAGGATGCCTTGGCTGCCGTAGGTTACCTGCTCAGCAGGCTTCAGATCGGCCGCGTAAAACATATCCGGCAAGTCACCGCTCGCGAACACCAGATTCTTTTTCGTTTCAAAGCTGTCGATCGGCGAAAGCTGATACTCCAGTTTGATGCCTGTTAATTTCTCCATTTCTTGGAGGACCGGCATCGTGTTCCAGTCCGCCACACCTGCGTCCTGTGACATGACCTTCAGCGTGATCGGTTCATCCACGATCGGAAATCCTTCTTTTTTGACGCCTTCCGTGCTAGGCGTCCCGGGAGACGCCGTCCCTCCTTCTCCTTTGGAGGAACCGCAAGCGGCCAACAGTGATGCCGAGAGGGTGAGGCAGAGTAAAATGGATGATGCTTTACGAAGCTTTTTCATTACAACAACTCCCCTTTTTTGGTGTGGATTGTATGGTTTAAGATCAGCCCTTAACGGAACCAATCATAACACCCTGCACAAAGTAACGCTGAAGAAACGGATAGATGGCAATAACTGGCAAGGTTGCGACGATAATGACGGCATATTTGACCAGTGCGGCAATTTCCGCCTTGGTATTCATCGCCGCCGCCGAGGAGGCATCAATCGCCCCGCCGCCCTGCGCCGCCATTTCCTGAAGCACCAGGATTTGACGCAGGAAGAGCTGCAGCGGATACTTCGCCGCATCGTTCAGATAAATCATCGCGCTGAAATAGCTGTTCCAGTGACCGACTCCGTAGAAGAGGGCCATGACCGCAATAATCGGCATCGAAAGCGGCAGAACGATTTTGATGAACAGCCGGAAGTTGGTACACCCATCGATATGGGCCGCTTCTTGCAGCTCCTTCGGAATGGTGGATTGAAAGAATGTCCGGGACACGATAATATTCCAGATCGATGCAGCTCCGGGAAGAATCAGCGCCCACATGCTGTTCACCATGCCGAGATCCTTCACAAGCAGGTAGCTCGGAACCAGCCCCCCGCCAAAGAACATCGTCACCAGGAATATCGCCATGAAGAATCCCCTGCCCACGAAGTCCGAGCGGCTGAGCGCATAGGCTGCCGGCAGCGTGACAATGAGGTTTACGATCGTGCCGATCACCGTATAAATAATCGTGTTCTTGTAACCGATCCATATATTGGCGTTCTCAAAGACGCGGGCATATCCGTCGAAGGTGATCCCTTTGGGGATCAGCCACATTTCGCCTGAGCTTACGTACTTCGGATCGCTGATGGAGGCACTGACAATGTACAGCAGCGGGTACAGTACGATGATCAGTGCAATCGTCAGATAGATGTAGTTGCATAGCAGGAATATTTTATCCCCTTTGCTTTCCTTAACTGCGGATGACATGTGTTTCCCCTCCTTCTACCACAGGCTGTTTTCACTGGTGCGGCGTGCAATTTGGTTCACCGCGATCAGCAGTATCGCATTAATTACCGAGTTGAACAATCCGACGGCCGTGGAGAAGCTGTACTGGGCATCGACCAGACCGGACCGGTAGACGAAGGTCGAGATGACATCGGAAGAACTCATGTTCAGCGGGTTTTGCAGCAGCAGGATTTTTTCGAATCCAACTCCTAAAATGCTGCCCATATTCAGAATCAACAGGATGGTGATCGTAGGTACGATCGCCGGAATATTGATGTGCAGAATGCGCTTGAACCGACTCGCACCGTCCACGACGGCTGCCTCATGCAGCTGCGGATCGACGCCCGACAATGCGGCCAGATAGATGATGGTACCCCAGCCCGCACTCTGCCACACGCCGGACAGCACGTATACGGTCTTAAACCAGGCAGGGTCCGTCAAGAATTGCGGCGGCTGGAAACCGAGCATTTCCACAAAATTAACGATCATGCCCGACGAAGGGGACAAGAAGGTAATGATCATGCCGGACATAACGACAACGGATATAAAATGCGGCGCATACGTGACGGTCTGTACCGTACGCTTGAAGAATGAATCCTTCACTTCATTGAAGGCTAATGCCAGAATGATGGGAAGCGGAAAGCCGATCGCCAGCTCATACAAGCTGATGCTGAGGGTATTCCAGAGCAAGTCCCAGAAGTAATAAGAGTTGAAGAAGCGTTCGAAGTGGTCGAATCCGACCCACGGACTTCCCGTTATTCCCAACGTCGGGATGAAGTTTTTGAAGGCGATCTGGATCCCGTACATCGGGCCATAATGGAAAATGACAAAATACAGAAATGCCGGGGCGATAAACAAATACAGCTCCCAGTTTCGAATCATCCTCCTCCATAATGTATTTTTTTTACGATTCGGAATCGTATTCACCGATAAGTTTGGCGACAGGGCGGACTTACCACTTTGCTGCATCGGTTTCTCCCTCCTTCTCTAATGAAAAATCCGGCCATTTTTTTTGGAAAAGCATCCCTGTTCAATGTATAAGAAAGAGCCTTCCTGACCACCCTTTAGCGTGCGGCTTTCGCCCGCTTCAGAAATGTTAACGCTTACATCCCAAGTGTATGGATCAAGGCATCATCCGTAAATATGTCATTTTCAATCGTCCGGTTGTAACGGCGCCATCCATTGGTATGACGGGCTTTTCACGTCCTTGCCAGTCTTGTCATTGTCGTTTTCGGGCAGGAAAACATGTGGTTTTTGACCCCTCCTTCTAAGGTAAATTGTCATCCTCGCTAACGGGATGATCCTTGACAGATGTCATATCTGACCGTAAGTTGGAAAAATAAACCGTAAAAGCAAAACTGACATATTCTAAAAGAAATGAGGTATTACGCATGCAGCCATCACCCTGGATTTTAGCCGGCTATGCAGGGCGCAAAGTCTTATCCGAGATCACGGCCGAAGATGCCCGGCGGCTCACTCACTTGAACATCGCTTTTGCCCATATCCAAGAAGACAAGATCACGTATACCGATTCGAACACCATTCATGAGATCCAACGCCTGAAATCCATCAATCCCGAACTAACCATATTGTTGTCCGTTGGCGGCTGGGGCTCCGACGGATTCTCGAAAGCGGCAGCCACGTCTGAAGGAAGACAAAGCGTGTGCGAATCGGCGATCAAGCTGCTGCAAGAGTTTCCCTTCGACGGCATTGACCTGGACTGGGAGTATCCATGCTACTCGATCGCCGGAACGGCGGCATCGCCAAACGACAAGGAGAACTTTACGCTGCTGCTAAAGGAGCTCCGGGAAACGCTGGATCAGTACGGGCGGGGCGAGACACACTATCTGCTCACGATCGCGGCCGGCGCCGATCAATATTATATCGACGGCACCGAAATCAATGACATCCACCCCTATCTCGACTTCATTCAGCTGATGACGTACGACATGCGCGGCGGATTCCAGACGATGACGGGCCACCACACCAATCTGTACACCTCCACCGGCGATCTGTTCCGAATCAGCGTCGATGCATCCGTCCGCCTGTTTACTCAGGCTGGTGTGCCGCGCGAAAAAATCGTGATCGGCGCCGGATTCTACTCCAGGAAGTGGAACAATGTGCCGGACGTGAACAACGGCTACCTCCAGGTCGCTCCCTCCTCCGGAGGTTACGGCCCGACCTATACCCAGCTCGCTGCCGAGTATTTAAGCAATCCTTCCTATAAGAGGTACTGGGACGACGAAGCCAAAGCGCCTTACTTGTTCGACGGCAGCAGCTTCATCACATACGATGACGCCGAATCCCTGACTCATAAATGCAAATACATACAGGAGCAGGGGCTGGCCGGCATCATGTTCTGGGAATACAGCTGCGATGCAACGCACAGCCTTTTGAATGCCATGCACAAAGCCTTTTATTCTTAATCGGATTCGGGCTTGCCCGAGCTGCAGCAGGTTCACTCCCTTCAACATGTCTTAGAAAAGCTGATGATAGACGAGACTCACGTTATTTTTTATAACATGCAATTGACTTCATCTTCTTGCGCTGCAATGACTTGGCTTTATTCTATGAGTTCCTTCCGAATTCCGTAAATATGTCGTTTTTATCTATAGCTATAGAGCACGAAAACCCTTATTTATACTGAGAATTTCATACTGCATATGTTGATTTTGCACCTCACATGAGCATGCCGTCACTCGGACAGTTTCGAGTTTTGGACAGCAAAAAAAGCCGGTCCCCAATAGGGGCCGGCTTTTTGGCTTATGCAAACATGGGCATTTCTCGTCATTCGCGTTATGTTTATGTCACTAAATATAACCTACTTTGCTGTTGAACGGTCGTCATTCGTAACATCACCGAAGAAGCGGATCGAGTACAGTGCACACAGTCCGACAATCGTATAGATGATGCGAGAGCCTACAGAGCTCTGCCCACCAAACAATGCAGCGACCAGGTCGTATTGAAACAGACCCACGAGCAGCCAGTTGATGCCTCCGATAATCAATAACAGCAATGCGATGGTATTAAATGTTCTCATCGTTTAACCCTCCTTACGCCCTTTTTTTCACGTCATTTCTTATATGGTTTATTCAAAAAGATTCTGGTAACTATTTTTAACCAACAATTGCATTTATAATCATGGTCGGACAAAAAAACATCCCTAAGCGGGATGTCCTTGATACTCGATACGAAATTGCCTTCTTCCCCTACACTTCATTAGGAAATCCGCGCTGTTGACGCAGAAGCTCCAGAAGGATCTCAACAGCCTTGGTATGATAAGGCGTCTTCTGCGTAATCCATGAGAACTGGCGCGCCACCGGCTTGCCATCCGGTACCAGCATATGCAGCGTTCCGAGTCGAATCTCCTTGCGCACCGCCCACCTCGACAACAGCGTGACGCCAAGGCCTGCCTCCACGGATTCCTTGATCAGCTGGGTGCTTCCGAACTCCACGATATGCTTAGGATGAACATGATACCGGGAGAACATCCGCTCTGTTGCCTCGCGGGTGCCCGAACCGGCTTCCCTGACAATCCAGGTCTCATCCGCTAGCTCGGACAGCGGCACCTCCTGCAGATGGTCGTACCGCCCGTCACGGGGGACCATCACCACCATTTCATCCTCCGCGAAAGCCTCGATATGCAGCTTCTCATCCTGATAGTCGCCCTCGACGATCCCGATATCCGCCTCATGTCGCAATATCATCTCCGCCACCTCCTTGGTGTTCCCGATCGTAATCGACGGGCGGATCAAGGGATAACGCTCCCTCATATATGCGATCAAATGCGGCAGCATGTACTCCCCGAAAGTATAGCTGGAGCCGATGGACAGATGGCCGCTTGCCCGATGCATCAAATCGTCCACAAGGGCATTCATGCGGGTGTACAGGCCCAAAATGTCCTTCGCATGATGGTATACGATCTCTCCCGCTTTCGTAAGCCGGACGTATTTATTGGTTCTCTCCAGCAGCTTGGTGCCAACGGAACGCTCCAGCGCCTGGATATACTGGCTTACCGCCGGCTGTGTCATGAGCAGTTCCTCGGCCGCGCGGGTAAAATTCCCCTTGTCTACAACGGCTACGAATACTTCCAGTGCTTGATCCACGCTTTTATCCCCCTTCGCTCCAGATCTATATTTGGTTATGCGTTATACTACCATAATAAATTACTTATGATGATCATCATAATGATTTATTTTTCTTATTCTAAGCAATGGGATACGATGGGTTCAGACCAACCGAACGAATCGGAGGTTATGTCTTATGGCTGAACCCGCATATTCCAAATCTCAAGAGCATGTCCGTCGTCTGGTTCGATGGACGCAGCATTCGCTGCCCGCCGCCGCAGGCGGTATTGCCTTTACCTTTGTCATCGCCCTTACCGGTTACGGATTAGCCAGCGTGCCGGGCCTTGGCTATCTTGGCCAGCTAGCCTGGGCAATTCTGATCGCCGCTGTATACCGGCAGCTGCGCGGTTACCCGGAGAGACTGCGCATCGGGATCCAATTCACGGCCAAGCGTCTGCTGCGCCTAGCGATCATTCTATATGGCCTAAAGCTGAATATCGGCGTCGTATTCCAGCAAGGCTTGGGTTTAATGCTGAGAGATGTCATCAGCGTCGTATTTGCGATCGGGCTTACACTGCTGATTGCCAAATGGCTGAAGGCCGATATGTCCCTGTCCCTTCTGCTCGGGATTGGAACAGGTGTATGCGGCGCGGCGGCCATCGCCGCCGTGTCCCCGATCGTGAAAGCCAAGGAAAAGGACACCGCGCTTGGAGCAGGGCTTATTGCCTTTCTCGGAACCATCGTCGCGATCGGTTATACCCTCATCCAGCCGCTGCTTCCCTTATCGGATACCCAATACGGCGTCTGGTCGGGCGTAAGTCTTCATGAGATCGCCCATGTGGCACTCGCAGCCGCTCCGGCAGGCGAAGATGCTCTTGCCATCAGCCTGCTTGCCAAGCTTGGCCGCGTATTTCTGCTCGTGCCGCTCAGCATCGTGCTAATGGTCTGGATGAAGCGGACCGGACGTCTACAGAGCCAAACGCGGATGGAGTTTCCCTGGTTCCTGCTTGGCTTCATCGCAGCGAGCTTGCTGGGAAGCTGGGAATTTACCGGACAACCGATCATTCCCCTGCCGATCAAGGATACGATATCCCAGGCAGCCTCCTTCATCCTTGCCATGGCGATGGTGGGACTTGGCCTGAATGTCCACTTGAAGGACATACGCGGCGCCTGGCGGCCGCTGCTGGCCATGTCCATCACCACCGTGCTGCTGATCCTGCTGACTTATGCCATGGCATAAGCAATCAGGTACCGGCCCAGTGCACGAAACGAAAAGCCATTCCCTGCTCGCGGGGGATGGCTTTTTGGCGGTGAAAGCCTCCAATCCCTTTCCATCCTCCTCGCGTTGGATTTAGACCCACTCCGGTTTTTGCAGCATGGTCAGCCCCGTCTTTTTCTTTCCATTTTAGGGTAAAACTAAAAGGGCGGGGTCTGCCCGATCCGGGGGGACGGTTTAGCTCCCCCGCTTTCTTGGGTATTTGAGCTTAGTATGCAGTCATCATGCAGATCGATCAGGATAGAGGAGATGGAAGTATGCAGCGAAATCATACGATTATGCAATTCTTCGAATGGCATGTGGCAGCCGACGGCTCCCACTGGAACCGGCTCAAGAACGCAGCGCCGGAGCTGAGCAAGGCAGGGATCGACGCGGTTTGGATTCCTCCGGTGACAAAGGCATCGTCCGCCGAGGACAATGGTTACGGCGTTTACGACCTGTATGATCTGGGAGAATTCGATCAGAAGGGAACGGTTCGCACGAAGTACGGAACCAAGCAGGAATTGGTCGATGCCATCGCGGCCTGCCAGAAGAACGGGATCGCGGTCTATGTGGATCTGGTGATGAACCATAAGGCGGGCGCCGATGAGACCGAGCGTTTCCGGGTGGTACAGGTCGACGAGATGGATCGGACCAAGGATATATCGAAGCCGTTCGAGATTGAGGGATGGACCAAATTCACGTTCCCCGGCCGGGGGAATCAATACTCTGACTTCCAATGGAACTTCACTCATTTCAATGGGACCGATTACGACGAAATCAACAAACGTTCCGGCATTTACCGCATCGTCGGCGAGAATAAATCGTGGAGCGACAAGGTGGATAATGAATTCGGCAATTACGACTACCTGATGTTTGCCAACATTGATTACAGCCATCCGGATGTGCGCAAGGAAATGATTGCATGGGGAAAATGGCTGGTGGATACGCTGCAATGCAGCGGATTCCGGCTGGATGCGATCAAGCACATCAATCATGACTTCATCAAAGAATTTGCGGCAGCCCTGAAAAAAAAGCGCGGCGATGATTTTTACATCGTGGGGGAGTTCTGGAACCCCGAGCTTCAAGACTGCCGGAATTTCCTGGATACGGTGGATTATAAAATCGATCTGTTCGACGTGTCTCTTCACTATAAACTCCAAGCGGCTTCGAAAGCCGGCCGCTCCTTCGATCTGCGGACGATTTTCGACGATACGCTCGTGCAATCACATCCGATGAATGCCGTCACGTTTGTGGACAATCACGATTCGCAGCCGCAGGAATCGCTGGAATCCTGGGTGGAGGATTGGTTCAAGCAGAGCGCTTATGCGTTGATTCTGCTGCGGAAGGACGGTTATCCTTCGGTCTTCTACGGCGATTATTACGGAATCGGCGGCGAGAACCCCATTCCCGGCAAACGGGAAGCGATTGATCCGTTGTTGTATGCCAGGGCGAATCGGGCGTACGGCGAGCAGGATGATTATTTTGACCACCCGAATACGATAGGTTGGGTCCGCCGCGGCATTCAGGAAATCGAGCACTCCGGCTGCGCGGTGGTCATCGCCAACGGCGAAGCCGGGGATAAGCGTATGTTTGTCGGCGAGCATCGCGCCGGAGAGGTATGGGTGGATCTGACCCGCACCCGGAAGGATCGCGTAACGATCGGCGAGGACGGCTTCGGGCTGTTCCCGGTGAACGGCGGCAGCGTGTCCGTCTGGGCTCACCCGGATAGCCCCGTAGAAGCGTGACAAACCGCATTAGGCATGGATATAAAAAGACCGGAAGAAATCGGCTTCCGCAGAAGCTTGCCTCCTTATGGGAAGCACCTGCAGAAGCTTTCATTCTTCCGGTTTTTTGCGTTAACAGCCAGAGCCCCCTAATCAGCCCTTAACCTGAAAACGGCGGCGCAGACCCTCGCCTAACAGGTTGAACGTGATGATCAGCAGCATCATGGCAAATGCCGGATAGACCACGAATTGGAACTTCCCTAGCCAGATGTCTGCCCGATGCTTGGACAGAATCGTCGCCCAGTTATACCCGGTCTCCACGAATTCCATGACGTAATAATTAACTTCCTTCCACTCATGACCAAGGAAGATGTTCACGATCGCAAGCTGGCCGAGCAGGAGCATGACCTTTCCCATATCCAAACAGAAGTTGACGATCACTTCGGGGAACATGACCGGGATATAGTAATTCTTCGTCAGCGTCCTCGTGCGAAGACCTAACGCGGTTCCGGCCTCCATATAAGGCTCGCTTGCCATCTTGTGGGCCTGCTGCTGAATCGTGATGGCCACTCGCCCGGCCTCGACGCTAGCCAGAATCAGAATGGCCCAGCCCATCCGCTGCTGGGAGAAGAGAAAGAACGGAAGCGCAAGCAGCAGCGCGGATGCAAAGACCGGCGGCAAATAGGAGCACAACTGGTTCCAAAAGGTGATGAGCCGGTGGGTGAACCCCTTTTTCTTGCGGGCAATCAATCCCAGGGGAACCCCAATCGCATATCGGACAGCCGTAATCGCGAGCACCAGCAGGATCGTATCCTTGGCGGTCACAACCAGCTTGCTCAGGTTATCGACCCCCCTCTTGTCCGATCCAAGCCAATTCTTTGAGGAAGGCTTATAGGGCGGAAGGGTCAGCTTCTGCTTCCCGTCCTTCATCACCCATCTGGAGGGTTCATTCTTCAAATCCTTATCGATGAAGGGCATGTAAGGCCCCGCCAGCATGACGAAAACAAAGAAAGCAAGCAAAATACCGCCTATCCATAAAGGAAAGTTCTTCAAGACGACTCACCTCATATCTTTATCGTGGATCAAAGTACTTGCGTGCCGAATGACTGATCCATTGGACGATCATGAACAGCACCATGAAGGAAAATGCGATATAAATAATGACACCCGGTTCATAATTGCCGCCGGTGCCGCTGAACGTATTGAAATCCAGTGCCAGAAACAATCTCCACGCCGCCCCTGGATAGTTGCGGTAATATTCCACCACGAGCAGGTTGGACAAGATGAAGACAAGCAGGCCCGGAAGATGGGTCAGGATGGTCGCGATGCCGTTGCGCAGCATATGTTTGTAGACAACCTTTCGGTCGCTCAGACCTTTGGCTTTAGCCAGCAGTATGTACATCTTGCCTTCCTGTGCGAGCAGCGAGGCCGACGTGATTCGGGCAATGAAGAAAATCGGGTAAATCGAGACAAGCAGCGAAGGCAGCACGAAGGCCTCCCAGCCGTCAACCGCAAAATAACGGATAGCCGGAACATGCTTAATGAGCACCCACTGTGCGATCAGCATCAGGAAAAAATCCGGAATGGACTGGAACAGCCATGTCGTCCAGTGCCCCAGCGCGCTAAATTTGGTCTTGGACAATTTGTAGTCCAGGACTCCCTTCAGAATGCCGAACACGAATCCTATGAATAAAGCGGATACAATAACGAGCAGGCTTTTGCCGACGGCTCCGAAAGCGGCCGCTTCCGAAGACTGGCCGTTATATCGCGATTCCCCTAGCGTCCCGTTCTGAATCGCCGCTGCAAAATAATCCCGGATATGCGTTACATACTCACCCAGATCAAAGGAATAATTTGTCACCCATAAATTGCTGTCCAGCGACAGATTCAGATCCCTTGGAACCAGGACGATGAGGACGATGAACATAAAAGCCAGCAGGCTGGTCACCGTCGTTTTGAGCATTTGCGTTTTTAATCTCATACCGTCCTCCCACACATGATTTCAGTAGTACCCCTCTTGGTTCATTCGATTAAGCACTTATTCTACTACTATCATACATCTCCTGAATAAGTCCAGATGAAAATACAAAATTTTACTTTTGATATTTCCGCATCAGGTATTGAAATTCATATATGGCCATGTACCTGCACTCATAAACCCTGGATGTCGCCCTATCAAATTGCAATCCGCCGTAAAAGGATATACTCTGAACTTAATACATCTCATTGGAGGAGGTTTCTACGGCGATGTCGATCTATGAATATGAAGTAAAAACGATACGCGGCGAATCCCAAACGCTGGAATCTTATAAAGGCGATGTCATGCTGATCGTCAATACGGCGACCAAATGCGGCTTTGCCCCTCAATTCGACGGTCTGGAGAAGCTGCACCAAACCTACCGCGACCAGGGATTGGCCGTTCTCGGCTTCCCCAGCAGCCAATTCATGAATCAAGAGCTGGAGGAGGATGCCGCGATAGAAGAGGCCTGCAAGCTCAATCACGGCGTCACCTTCCCGCTGTTTTCCAAGATCGATGTGAACGGCACGAACGCTCATCCGCTTTACAAATACCTGACCAGTGAAGCCCCCGGCGCACTGGGCATCAAGGCGATCAAATGGAACTTCACCAAATTTCTGGTGGACCGCAGCGGCAAGGTGATCAAGCGCTTTGCACCGACGGACACTCCAGAGAAGATGGAAGAGGATATCAAGAAGCTGCTGTAAACGGATGCAGGACAGGATCCATTCTCCGTTTGCTTTTCACCTAAAAAGGGCTAGCCCGAGGTCCATCGACCTTGGGCTAGCCCTTTATGTTATGATGCTTGGCATCGTCATGGTTATGGTATGCAGCATTGTCCGGCTGTGTTTCCAATCGCTATCCGGATGGGCCGCCAATATCAGCCTTATAACGTGCGCGGCAGCTCGCGCACCCAGACGGCCATTTCATTTTCGCCGCGGTTGCCCCATAAATAATAGGGAATAGCCTTTAATGATGCGGGAAGCATCTTTTTGGGAGAAGCACGATACAACTGCTCATCGCCCCAATCGTCAGACTCTTCAAGCCACCCGGCCCCTTCAATGACAACCGCTCCGCCGAGAAGATTCGGATCAAATCGCGAACGAAGCTTCGGATCGCCCGCGAGCGATAGCGAGGATACAGGCACTCCATGATCGACGCTTTCCAGGCAATATACGAGCGGCCCGCGCTGAATCGCGGCCTTGCCGGCATTCCCCCGTATATTCGGATTGGCTCTGACCTGATGGATCTCCATGGAGAATGCCAACTCCACGGTGTCTCCCGGCGCCCATACTCTCTTCACGCAAGCATAGCCGTCTTGAGTAATATCCTCCACGTTCATTTCTTGCCCGTTCACGCGCAAGCTGGCTTTGCCGCGCGACCAATCCGGAATGCGAAGGGCCACCGTCCACTCGACAGCCTGCTCAGGCTGAAGCGTAAGCGTAACGTCCCCGTCCCATGGCAGCGCGCTGTTCTGCATTACCTTCACAGGCACGTCCCCGAACCGCACCTCCGCTTCGCCGCCGATGTAGAGATGGGCATACAGCGTATCGTCATTCATCGTATACACGTATTCGCCCAGCGATGACAGCAGCCTTGCCACGTTCGGCGGGCAGCAGGCGCAGGCGAACCATCCCGGCCGAACCGGCTTCACATGGGCCTTGCCCGGATTATGGCGGCAGGCCGCAGGCCATACCTCAAGCGGGTTTACATAGAAGAAATGCCGCCCGTCCTGAGCCATGCTGCCAATGACCGTGTTAAACAGCGCGCGCTCCATCACGTCCGCATACTCCGATTTGGGCGACAGCTGCAGCATGCGCTGGGCAAAAAAGATCAGCCCAATGGATGCGCAGGTTTCCGAGTATACGGTATCGTTCGGGAGATCATAATCCGTCGTAAACGCCTCGCCGTGATGAGTGGAGCCGATCCCTCCGGTAATGTACATCTGTTTATGGACCATGTTGCGCCACAAGGTATCGCAAGCCTCAAGCAGAGCCGGGTCCTTCGTTCTGGCGGCCAGATCCGCCATCGCCGTGTACATATATACGGCCCGGACCGAGTGCCCGACGGCCTCCTTCTGCTCCCTAACGGGCAGATGGCTCTGATGATAAGCCAAATGCGGAGCGTGCAGCACCGAGCGATAGAAGGATTTCTTCCCGCGCTGTTCCCACTCCTGGAGGAAGAAGTGGGGTTCCGTCCCGCGCTCATCGATGAAATATTGGCTCAGGCTCAAATATCTCGGCTCTTGAGTCACCTCATACAATTTCACCAGGGCCAGCTCAATCTCCTGATGGCCGTCAAACCCATGGATTTTCCCATCTTCGGGTCCAAAAACGGTATCGATATGATCCGCCAAGCGGCACACCACGTCCAGCAGTTTCCGCTTGCCCGTCGCCCTGTAGTGAGCAACTCCGGCTTCAATCATATGACCGGCGCAGTACAGCTCATGGCAGTCCGTCAGATTGGTCCAGCGTTTTTCCGGCTCCTTCACCGTAAAATACGTATTCAGATAGCCATCCGGCTGCTGGGCGTCGGCAACCAGATCAATCAGCTCATCCACCTGTTCTTCCAGCTTCGGATCCGGATGAGTGGCCAGCGAATAAGCCGCGGCCTCAAGCCATTTGGCGACATCGCTGTCCTGAAACACCATGCCCCCGTATTCACCCTCGCCCCTGCCGGCAGCAATGCGAAAATTGGATACGCCATGGCTCGGCTCAATGCCCGGGATCCGATCATGCAGGGCCTCGTATTGGTAGGGAATCACCACTTCCCTTACCAGTTCTATGTAACTCGACCAGAAAGGGTCGGTCAGTTTCACTTGCTTAAGAGGTACGGCAGCTGAACGCGTAGTAAGAGTCATCATCTCGGATATACACTCCTTTTGGGGTTCGAATAGGATAAAGCCTCGACACTTCCCATTCTACGATCTATGATAGGATGAAAACGATAACAGAATCGACCTAATTTCTTATACGATTTCACACTTCCTTGGAGGTGTTACCATGTCGGAACAAAGCGTGCTTTCCTTCCCCTCGCTGCCGCTGCCCTACTTCCTTGAATCCGGTAAAACGCACTACATGCCGGGCGAATCGCATCCGAACCGGAGAAACCTTGGCGTCTTCGACCTCATCCTCGTTCAACGCGGCTGCTTGTTTCTGGGCGAGGAGGACCTGCAATGGGCACTACGTGCCGGGGATATGGCCGTATTGATGCCGGACGCGCACCACTACGCTGTGCAAGAGTGCCGGGAGGAAACCTCCTTTTATTGGCTGCATTTTCAGTCGGCGGCACCGAGCACTGGCGATCATGCGACGATCTCACACAATATCAAGCTGCCCAGACAAGGTCATATCCCTTATCCGGAGCAAGCCTATCAGCTGTTCGATTCCTTGCACCTTCAGGCAACGGAGCCGAGATCTACGGCATTTTGGCGTGAGCAGACCCTGTTTATCGAGCTGCTGGAGCTGCTGGATCCGTCGCGGTCCGATCAGGAGCAATCACGGGTGCGCAAAGTCGCGGAGCAGGTGGAATCCTATATCAAAATGCATTACCGCGAGCCCATCAGCAACGCACGTTTATCGACTGACCTTCATTTCCACTACAATTACCTGACGCGCTGCATGAAGGCATCGCACGGCGTGACGCCAACGGAATACTTGCTGCAGTACCGCCTGGACCAGGCGAAGCGGCTGCTCCTGACCACCCAGTGGTCCATGGCGCGGATCGCGGAGCATGTGGGGTTTCAATATCCTCCCTATTTCTCCCGCCGCTTCTCCGCGCGTTTCGGCCTGTCGCCGCTGCAATTTCGAAAGCAGTACACGGAATAAGCAGCATAAGCAGCCTCATGGGATTTGGGGGCTGCACATTGTTATATTCTTTCGTTGGATTAGCGGTGAGGGACAGCACGGCTCTTGATCGAGAGCATCGAGCCGCGCAATGCCTTCCTTGCAGCGCAAAAAGGGACAAGCCCCTTCCGGGCCCGTCCCTAGATTAATCAACTGCTAAAGGCTACGCTTCGCTTGGCAGATTAAGCTGCCAGGATACGCCGAACTTGTCCGCGATCCAGCCGAACTTTTGGCTGAATCCATAGTTATCCAGCGGCATCATCGCACCTCCGCCATCGATCAAAGCACCGTACACCTTCTCGATCTCGGCTTCGGATTCGCAAGTCAGATAGATGGAGAAGGAAGGCGTGAACGTAAACTCATGCTTCACGTTGCTGTCGATGCACATGAACGTTTGTCCCTTCAACGAAAAGGCCGCATGCATGACGCTTCCCTCGGCTCCCGGCTGATTGGGTCCATAACGGGCAATGCTGATGATTTCGGAATCCTCAATTATGGAAATGTAATGGTTCATGGCTTCTTCCGCGTTGCCCTGAAACATTAAAAACGGGGTCACACTCTTCATCGATAACACACGCTCCCTTATTCATCGGTTTAAGATGGGTAGTTTATCGTTCCTGTCTCTAACAGCTGCTTCAGCCCCTCAAACATATAACCCCAACCATGTTCGGTTTGGTCATGGTATTCTGTCAGCGCTTTTTCAATATCCTCTGCGGTCCAGTCTTCCTCATGAGGGACAACGATCTCCTGGGAGAACGTCATTTCGCATCCCGCGTCCACGGCTTTGAACTCCACCGTAATGCGGTCCACGGTGTCGCTGAACTGGGGCATCTTGAAGGTGAGCACCAGCTTGCGCGGCCGGTCTATGACCAGATACTCTCCAATGGCCCGGTACTCCTTGCCTTCCCTCACGTCAACAATCTCCCAGCTTCCGCCCACGCGCGGGTCGTTGCGGGCGATTTTGTTCGTTGTTTCCATCGTAAACAACCATTTCCTCATCATGTCGGGATTTAACCAAGCATCAAATACTCTTTCCGGTGCTGCCTCAAATCGACGTTTCATGATCAGCGTGGTAGTGGAGGCGTTATCCAATGTTAATCATCCTTCTCTTATCAAAAGTGGTATTGCGTCTATTTCCCTGCGTTACTCATCGTTGTCCAGGATGTTCAGCGGTATTCCTAAGGATTCTTCTAGTGCTCCTCCCTCTTCGCTTTGTTCAGCTCGCGTTCAAGCGCATCAAATTGTCGGTTCCAGAATCGTTCGTAGAATCGCAGCCATTCCATCGCTCTTGACATGACGCCCGGATTCAGACGACAGGTATGCGTCCGTCCATGGATGGACCGTTCGAGCAGGCCGGAGCGCTCCAGCACCTTGATATGCTTGGAGGCTGCCGCAAGCGACATGTCAAACGGTTCAGCCAGCTCAGATACCGTCCATTCCTGCGATGCGATCATGCGCACCATCTCTCTTCGGGTCGGGTCAGCTAGAGCATGGAAGATCTGATCCAGTTGTTCTTCATTATTTTGTTCAACCATATGGTTAACTATAATGGGCAAATTTCATAAAGTCAACCATTCGGTTGAATATAGAACAAAAAAAGCCAAGCCCTTCGTATAAAGAGCCTGACCATAGCCATTCGAATAATGCGTCAGCAGCCCGCTTGGGCAGCGGATCAGGGGGACTGCCCATTTTTTTATCCGATAATCTCTTCCAGCAGCCGCTCGAGCTCTCCGTAACTCGCAACGGTATGCTGCGGCCGATGCTCCGATTCCGGCCCCACGCTCCGGTGATTGAACCAAATTACATGCCAGCCTGCAGCCAGGGCTCCGACCACGTCATTGCGCCATGAGTCCCCGACGTAATAAGAGTTCTCCGGCTTCGTCCCGGTCTGCCTGTTCACATGGTGGAAGATCCGCGGATCGGGCTTGTCCCAGCCGACGGCACCGGATACGAATAGCCGATCCTCCGGTATCAGGCCGCCCAGCTTCATCGCCGCGATTTTGTTCATCTGGTGTTCGGCCGGGCCATTGGTAATCAGGCCTACGACATGCCCGGCATCCGCCAGTTTCATCAGAAGCTCCCGGGCGCCCTCAAACATCGTGATGTTATACTGCAGGTCCAGATACGTCTGCTGTACCGCTTCGGCCTCCTCAAGAGTCAGTCGTACGCCGAATTCGGCCAGCGCTAACTGGAACCGGCGTCTGCGCATATCCTCGACCGCATCCCCGTAAGCTGCCGTTCCGGCTCCTCCCAGCTCGACGGACAGCTTGTCGCTGTAATAGCGCATCCGGTGGTAGGCGGCTTCATAAGGAAACGCCTCATCGGGACTGGCAATCTCCTGCACGGCCTCGCGAAAAGGCGCCAGATGGTCATACAATGTATCATCCACATCGAAGAAGATCCCCTTCGGTGCTGTTGGTGTCTTCATGTTCATCCCTCTTCCTCATTCGATTCCTCTATTGTACCCGCATCGGCATTACCCGGGTCAAGCCCGTCTGTTAATAAGTTCCTTTCCTATGATATGATGGCATTACAGCGGCAGAAACCGGCGATTGGAGCCTTCGTCCGTAATTGCGCAAGCCAAGAAAGCACCTTTTGTTATGCCTGATGCCTGATTCATGTACCCGGATAAGGAGATGAGTAACGATGACCAAGGATATGACCGAAGTGTGGAGCAAGGATTTTGTTCCGGAGGGAAACCGTGCCAGCAACGTGGATCGTTTTACCGGCTTTGAGGATACCTACGACCAGCATCGCCCCGAAGCCCCCCAGGAGGTTGTCGCCCTGCTGACAGGGTATTTGGAACGCAAGCCCTCTGTCGTCGTCGACTTGGGATGCGGAACGGGGCTTTCCTCCTTTGCATGGAAAGACGCGGCGGATCAAGTCATCGGGGTTGAGCCGAATGATGATATGCGCGGCAAAGCCGTCGCCAAATTGCAAACGCTGGAACAGGAAGCACGCAGCAGCGGCGCGGATATCGCCGACATCAAGTTCGTCTCCGGCTATTCCAACCAATTGGCGCTGAAGGATCAGTCCGCCGACATCATCACCTGTTCCCAATCCTTTCACTGGATGGACCCGGCCAGCACATTGAAGGAGGTCTCCCGCGTTCTGCGTGACGAAGGGATATTCGCGGTATATGATTGCGATTGGCCGCCGAGCCTGACCTGGAAAGTGGAGCAAGCCTATCATGGGCTGATTGAACGGGCAGAGGCCATCATCGACGACCATGTGGAGCCTCAGGAGCAGGCCAATAAAGGAAATAAGAACGAGCATCTGAAGCATATCCGGGAAAGCGGACTGTTCCGGTTCTCCAAAGAGATCGTGTTCCACCATATGGAGCCGTTCACCGCCGACCGGTATACCGGCCTTGCCGTCAGCCAAGGCGGCATCCAGACCGTATTCAAGCTGAAACCAAACGAATTGAACGACAACATCGCGCAGTTCCATGCGCTGGTCGAGGAGCATTTCCAGGGGCGGACGCTTCCCGTGATGCTCAGCTACCGCATGCGGCTTGGCATTAAATAAAACAAGAAGCATCGAAGAGATAATCCCGAGGTCCTCGAGCATCCTGCGGGGAGGGATTTGAAATATCACGGGCGCGGCTGAGCGGTTGGGGTTTCACCCGAACCATCTCAGAGCGCCTTTTTCATTAGCGAATCGTCAGCTCATCCTATTCCCTAGACGACTCACTCCTAAACAAGGAAGTCATGAGCCGGATGATATTCTCCGACGTTCTCTCCACGTTCTGCCGTCCGTTGTGAAGCGCCTCCGATAGCGTAACAGCGCCTGGCACGATGCCAAAAATAGCGTCTATCCCCTGATCATACAGAACGTCGATTCCGTCACCGATCCGCCCGGTAAGCGCGATAACAGGCTTGCCGTGCTTTTTCGCCACCATCGCAACACCCAGCGGGGTTTTGCCGTACTGCGTCTGAAAGTCCATCCCGCCTTCGCCGGTCCACACCATATCCGCCATGCGCACTTTCTCCTCAAGTCCCGTATAGTCGATGACCAGTTCAATGCCCTTTTTCAGCGTCCCGTTCAGGAATACCATAAGGCCCCCGCCAAGACCGCCTGCCGCGCCGGCGCCGGGGTAATCGGCGATATCTTTGCCTAACTGCTGCTTGATCACTCCGGCGTAATTCCGAAGATTGCGATCCAGCTGCTCGATTATCTCCGGCGTTGCCCCCTTTTGCGATCCAAATACATGAGAGGCTCCCGTCTTCCCGCAGAGGGGATTGGTCACATCGCAAGCGACCTCGACCTCGACGTGATGCAGCCGCGAATCCAAGCCGCTTAAGTCAAAGCTTGCAAGACGACAGAGCTCCCCACCACCAAAAGCAAGCTCCTTCCCTTCCGCATCCAGCAGTCTGCCGCCGAGCGCCTGAACAACCCCGGCTCCGCCATCGTTTGTCGCGCTGCCGCCAATGCCGATCAGCAGTCGGTTCACGCCATGGTCCAGACAGGCCTTGATCAGTTCGCCCGTTCCATAGGTTGTTGTCACCAGCGGATTGCGCTGGGCCGGCGGGACCAAATGAATCCCGCTTGCGCTGGCCATTTCCAGCACTCCGGTGCTGCCATCGCCCGAAATGCCGTAGGATGCCTCCACCTCATTACCCAGTGGTCCCGTCACCTTTACGGTATGTACCGTACCGCCCGTGGCGTCAACGAGCGATTGCATCGTGCCCTCACCGCCGTCGGCCATGGGCACATGGATACAGGTCACATGCGGGTTTCCCTTCTTGATGCCGCTTTCCATCGCTTCGCAGACTTCTTTGGCAGTCATGCTCTCTTTAAATGAATCGGGCGCCAGTACAATCACATAATCCTGCTTCATCGTTATCCCCTGCCTTCCTTCATCATTTTATGTATACACCCGTCACCCCAATTCGCGGGAACGGTTTTCACCCGGCGCGACATGGGCAACGGCCTGCATATGCTCGAAATGGCCGCTCGAACCCCGTTTACGCGATAGCAGAGTGCCGACGATGCCGCCGGCGAACCCAATCGGAATGGAGACGATGCCCGGATGCTTAAGCGGGAAGATCGCTTCCGCCCGAATCCAGCCTGCCACAGGGTCCATTACATTGGGCCCGACAGCCATGAGCAGCAAAGAAGACGAGAGGCCGGCCGTAATGCTCGATATGGCGCCTTGCGTATTAAATCTTCGCCAAAATAGCGTGAACAGCAGCACCGGCAGGTTAGCCGAGGCGGCAACCGCGAAAGCAAACGACACGAGGAACGCCACGTTCAGCGTCTGCGCCCCGAGCGCAAGCACGATCGAAGCCGCGCCAACGACGATGGCCGAAAGCTTGGCCACCCTCATCTGCTGCGCCTCGGTCGCCCGTCCGCTGCGGAAGATGCTGCTGTAGACGTCATGGGCAAACGCCGAGGAGGCCGTCAGCACAAGCCCGGAGATCACGGCCAGTATCGTAGCGAAGGCAACGGCGGATACAAAGGCCATTAGGAATTCGCCGCCCAGCTCGCTTGCGAGCAGCGGGGCCGCCAGCTCCACCCGCTCGGACAATATGGACCAATCAACGAAGGCAGCCGCCCCAAAGCCAAGAAAAATCGTCATGGCGTAAAAGACGCCGATCGTAAACGTCGCCGTTCTGACCGAAGCACGGACCGTACGCGGGTCCCTTACCGTGTAAAAGCGTGCAATAATATGCGGCAGTCCCGCTGTCCCTAACACCAGCGCCATATTAAACGACAGCATGTCCAGCGGATGGTCAAACATGTTGCCCGCCATCAGAAACCGCTCCTGCAATGGGGTCGCCCTCTTCATGGATTCAAATAAACCAAGCAGATCCCAATCGAACCTTGCCAGCACGATGAGGCTCACGATAAAGGTGCTGCTCACCAGCAAAATGGATTTGACGATCTGCACCCAGGAAGTCGCGAGCATGCCGCCAAACGTCACGTAGACGGTCATTAAGCCGCCGACCAGCACGATGGCGAGCGACGTCTCCAGCCCGAACAGCAAATGGACGAGCCACCCGGCGCCGACGAGCTGGGCGATCATATAGAAGACGGTGATCATCATGTTATTGACGGCGATGCATCCGCGAAGCCGTTTCTCGCCGAACCGGACCGCCACCGCATCCGCCATCGTATACCTGCCCAGGTTATGAAGGGGCTCGGCGATGATGTACTGCACGATCACATAGGAGGCAAGGAAGCCGATCGAATAGAAGAAGCCGTCGAAGCCGTACACCGCAATGGAGCCCGCGATGCCAAGGAAGGAAGCCGCGCTCATATAGTCACCGGAAATGGCCAAGCCGTTTTGCAGCCCGCTCAGGCGATTGCCCGCTGCATAGAAATCATTCGTGTTTGTTGTTCGCTTGGCGGCATAATACGTAATCATTAACGTGCCGACCACAATCGCCAGAAAAAAAACGATGCCGGATATGTTCACTTGTCTGCCTCCTTCCGCCATGGCCCCAAAATGCTATTGCTTTTATTTTACGATAAAATGGCAAAAAAAGGGCGACTCCCTTCGCTGTTAACCAGCGGAGTACACCCTTTTTTCCATAAGAAGCCGTTGTTGGGTTTACGCGCCCGTATTCGCTTTAACCAACACTTCGGCATACTTCGCCTCATCCTTGGAAGAAGAGAGCAGCGTGCCGACATAGGCTGCCAGGAAGCCAAGCGGAATGGAGACGATGCCCGGGTTGCTCATCGGGAAGATCGGATCGCCTACCAAAATCGCTTTCCCGGCCGGATCCCATATATTCGGGCTAAGGGCCACGAGAATCACCGTGCTGATCAAACCCGTCAGCATCCCTGTGACTGCGCCCGTCGTATTAAATCTCTTCCAGAACACTGTGAAGAGAATGACCGGTAAATTCGCGCTGGCTGCAACGGCGAAGGCCAGCGAGACCAGAAACGCCACGTTCATCTTCTGGGCGAACAACGCAAGCAGGATCGAGACGACGGATACGCCGATCGAAGCGTAGCGCGCCATCTTCAGCTGCTCCTTCTCGGACGATTCGCCGCGGCGCACGATTTGGCCGTAGAAATCATGGGCGAAGGCCGATGCGGCGGACAGCACAAGCCCCGTAACCACCGCGAGGATCGTCGCGAAAGCAACCGCCGAGATGAGCGCGAACAGGAAATCGCCGCCGATCGCTTTGGCCAGGAGCGGCGCTGCCATGTTGCCCGCTTTATCGACCTCGGTAATATCGGCCGCGCCTACGAAGGCGGCTGCCCCGAACCCGAGAAAGATCGTCATCACATAGAAGATGCCGATAATCCAGGTGGCGTATACCACGGAGCTGCGCGCCGTCTTCGCATCCTTAACGGTAAAGAAACGGGTCAAAATATGCGGCAGACCTGCCGTGCCGAGTACCAGGGCAAGGTTGAGGGACAGCGTCTCGAGCGGGATTTTGTATTTATTCCCCGGGTTCAGGAAGGCCTCCTGCAGCGGGGTGGCCGTCTTCATATGGTGGAACATCTGGGTCAGGCTGAAATCGAATTTGGCGAATACGATCAGCGAGATGATGAACGTGCCGGCCATGAGCAGCACAGCTTTCGAGATTTGAACCCAGCTTGTCGCATGCATGCCGCCGAAGACAACGTAGATGGTCATGAGCACGCCCACAATCAATACGGACGTGACATAGTCCAGGCCTAACAACAGCTTAATCAGCGCGCCCGCTCCAACCAGCTGCGCGATCATGTAGAAGATGGAGATGGAAATCGTGTTCAATGCTGCCACGCCCCGCACCTTCTTATCGGAGAAACGGGCGGCAATCATGTCCGCCACTGTATACTTGCCGAGGTTCCGCAGCGGCTCGGCGACAAGGTACAGCACCACCAGGTAAGCCACGAGGAAACCGATGCTGTAGAAGAAGCCGTCAAAGCCGACTAACGCGATCGAGCCTGCGATCCCGAGGAAGGAGGCCGCAGACATATAGTCGCCGGCAATGGCTGTCCCGTTCTGCCAGCCCTTGAGTCCTCCGCCTGCCGTATAGAAATCGCTCGTGTTGGTCGTTTTCTTGGCAGCGTAATACGTAATGATCAGCGTAAGCAGTACAATTCCGCAAAACAACGCAATAGCCATGTCGATTACGCCCCCATATCCTTTTTGATATCGTCTACCATTCGGTCAAACTGGGCCGCCTTGCGGGAGTAGAGAATGCACAGAACCCATGTCATGACGAATTGGGCGAAGGCAAATACCCATGCCCAGGTGATCGGGCCGATCGCCGGGTGATTCAACACGTCGGTGTACGAAGTAAGGATCGGCAGCGCAAAATAAAACAGAAGAAAAAAGACGGTCATCGGAATAATGAACCGTTTCTTGCGGGAGAGCAGCGTTTTGAATTTTTCGGAATGCCATACTTCGGTATAGCTTTTTTCTTCCATTGCCTTTCCCTCCATTAACGATCAGGATCTATTGCGTCTTTCATCAATGAAAGCGCTTTATAATGATTATATACGGGAGGATCGACATCGACCACAGCTCCTGCGCGAAACGTCCGGCAGGGTGCGCGAAAGGGCGGATATGCCGCCCGAACCGGGAGGCAACCGCCATACTTGAACGCTATTCTTTGTCCTTTTTCAAACCTCCCTAAGCAACCGGAACAAATCCCGTGCAGCCTCCCGGGACAATGGAATCATCGACCGCTGCTCATCCTTCAGCACGATATTATAAGCCCCATTCTGCCAAGGGGAGAGCTCCGCGATCCAGTTCACGTTAACCAGATAACTGCGATGAGGGCGAAAGAATGAGTAACCCGCAAGCTTCTCCTCCAGCTCCTGCAGGGTGCTTTTGATCGTAATCCGCTGGCCTTCCGCCGTCCATACGCGAATGACACGTTCCTCGCGCACCGCGTACAGGATCGTCTCGGGATCAACCAGCACATGTTTATCCCCGTCGTCGAACAGAAGTTTGCCGCGCATGCTGCGGGCGGCAGCCTCCGTGGATGGATAGGAAGCGGCCTGAATAGCATCTTGAGCCTCCTGTTTCGGGAAGGCTTTCCCTTCCTGAATCCTGCTTCGAATTCGCTGCAGGGTTTCCTTCAATCGCATATGGCTGTAAGGCTTCAGCAGGTAATCGATCGCGTTCAGGCCAAACGCTTCAACGGCATACTCGTCGTAGGCCGTCGTAAACACAATCAAGGGCGAGATCGGGGAGGCCTTCAGCATGCGCGCAGCCTGCAATCCTTCCAGCTCCGGCATATGAACGTCGAGAAAGACGACATCCGGCTGCCGCAAGGGGACAAGCTCCAGCAGCTCCCGTCCGTTCGCGGCATGCGGAAGCAGCTCGATATCGGGCTCCTGTTCCAGCAGGTAAGCCAGCTCCTCCCTTGCCAATCGTTCGTCTTCCGCTATCATCGTTTTAATTCGCTTCACGGTACCGGCTCCCTTCCGACAAGCTGCAGGGGATGCTGAAGGATATGCTGCAGCCGCCCTCTGCAAGATTCTCCACGATAAGTCTGGCCTCCTTGCCAAACATGCTGATTAAACGCTGATTGATATTGTAAATGCCGTTTCCCGTACCCTCGCTGCCGATGATCGGTTGATCGCCTAGGCTGTCCAGCACTTCCGGCGAAATGCCGATCCCGTTGTCCCGCAGTTGAATAACCGCCATATCACCGGCCCGGCTTAGGGTCAGCCGAATGACGCCTCCGCTCGCTTTGTCGCGCAGGCCGTGCTTGATGCTGTTCTCCACCAGCATTTGCAGCGTCGCCGGCGGAATCATAAGCTCGCCAAGCGCGGGATCGAGCCGGCACTCAAACGTGAACTGATCCTCGAACCGGATCTGTATAATGTCCAGATAGGCATTCAACAGCTCCATCTCCTCGCGAATGGTCGTTCTGCGGGAAGCCATGACCTTGACGTTCAGGCGCATGAACGCCCCCAGCTGCATCGTCGCATGTCGTGCCAGCAGCGGATCGGTGCGGATCAACGAATGAATCGCATTGAGGGTATTGAATAGAAAGTGCGGATTGATCTGGGCCTGCAGCAGCTTGAGCTCCGCCTCTTTCATTAAATGGCTCATCTTCTCGTGTGCGGTGGCCCCGAGCTGATAGGAAATCAGCTGTCCCAGCCCCTGGGCCATCACCAGCTCGACGCGCCGGATATCCTCCGGCCGCTTGAAGTAGAATTGAATGACGCCCACGACCTGGCCTGCCTCTATGATCGGGACAAGGATGGCGGCGCCGAGCGCCGGATGCCGGGGCTGGATCTCTTCCGCATTCTCGATGATCCGAAGCTCGCCGGTCGCGATGACGCTCTTGGTCAAGTCCGATTGGATCTCTTCTCCGGGATCAAGGGTACGGCTTGCTGTGCCGGCATGGGCCAGGAACCGCTCCGTATCGGTAATGGCGACGGCCGCTGTTTTCAGCTCTCGCAGCAGCAAGGCCGCCACGGCCTGAGCCGTACGGTACGTCAGTCCCTGCTTCAGATGCGGGAGCGCCGATTCCGCGATATGGAATGCCTTCTCCGTCTCATACGCGGCTGCACGTTCCTCCTCGGTGAGCGCGACCCTCAGCATCGTCGTAAAGATTGCAATGGAGATGCTGTTCGTCAGCACCATCGGCAGGCCGATCAGGTTGACCAGTTCCACTGCACGATCCGGCTCATCCGCACAGATCAAAATCATCCCCATGAGCAGGATCGGAGCGAACATGCCGACAAATAACGCTTTCGCCGGCGAGATGACCCGCTCCTGCGAGAAGAATCGGGCCACGCCTCCTGCGAGCGCTCCCGTTAACGGCACGGCGATTGCGCCTGCCAGCCCCGTGGCACCGCCGATATACAGGAGGTGGGCTCCTGCCAGGAGCCCGCCCCCGATGCCAACGCGGGGACCGCCGATCAGTCCGCCGATCACCACCCCGACCAGGGCAGAGTGGGCCAGCGCCTGCTCCCCGGTCAGCCGCATCAGCCAGAAGGAGGAACTGGACTCGCCGTTCTCCACGACAACGCCAGCATAGGTCCCCAGGATGCCGAAGAGCCCGAATAGGCCGGAATAGATGAACATCCGCATGCCGGACATCTCTTTGCGGTCCAGCAATTGGCGGAACAGCGGAATTCTCGTCAGTATAAAAGTCAGGATGAGCAGCATGCCCATCCGTTCGAACAAATGCAGCGTCAGCTCCTGCATGGACATCCCTCTTTTTTGATGGACTTCGAATCGAATCCTCATCTGACGTTCGGTAACGCTGTAGATACGGAAAGAACACCTTTGAATACGGTTTCATTTTTGCAAGAAAGATTATATAGCATGGTGTGGATTTGGACAATAAAAAGGCATAACATGAAACTAATGTAAAAAAATGCATGAAGGAGGGGAGGATATTCACGGCTTGGCGAGCGCGCAAAAAAACCGTATCCCGCATAATGCGTATATACGGCTGGTTCATCAATTCAATTACACACGCATAGGAGCTCCTCCCCCGGATGACAACAAGTCAGAGCAAGGCATTTCCCGTCGGATTGGATCGCATGCCTCGCATAAAAACGGGTTCGCTTCGGGTTGTCGGGGTCCGGGCTTCAATGTTCAAGGTTACTGGTTTATCGGGCTATCGGGTTATCGACCATTTCCTTATGACCTGATTGGTCACCTCCGACAGCAGCAACCCCAGCGCGATGGCGCCTGAAATCATGAACGCCTGGGCCCCCAGCTGGACGGCCTGATCGAATTGATTCTGGGCCACATGGCGAAGGGCATTATAGGCGACACCGCCCGGTACGAGCGGAATAATCCCCGACACGCTGAACACGATGATAGGAGTTTTGTATTTTTTGGCGAAAAAATGACTGATCATCGTCACGCAAAATGCTGCGACTACCGTGGCCGTCACCGGCTCAACCCTCATATCCTGAAGCATGATGTAGAGCAGCCAGCCCACCATGCCGGCAAACCCGCACTGCAGCAGTGCTTTTTTGGGTACGTTAAAGATGATCCCGAATGCCGCCGAAGCAACGAAACTCGTAATGAGCTGCTGTATATAAAAGGTTGCCACCATTATCCCTCCATACTTCTCATCTCTTAGAATGACAAAGTAAACGCAATCCCCGCGCCGATGGCAAAGGACGTAACAAAAGCCTCTGCCCCTTTGGACAAGCCGGATATCAGATGCCCTGCCATCAGATCGCGAATGGCATTCGTGATCAGCAAGCCCGGTACAAGCGGCATCACGGAACTGATGATGATCGTATCCAGCTGATGGCCGAATCCGAATCTGACCATCCAAACGGAAGTTATGCCGATGACGAGCGCCCCCGAGAATTCGGCGAAGAACCGGACGGGAATGACCCGATGCATGAACACGAAGCAGGAGAAGCCCAGGCCGCCCGCAACGGCCGCCGGTACGAAATCCGGCCAGATGCCGCGAAACATGATGAGAAAGCACCCGCTTGCGATCGATGACAGTAGAATCAGCACCCATGTCGGATAAATGGCCTGCTCATGCTCGATTCGCTCCAGGGCCCGGTAAGCCTCTTCCATCGTCAGCTCGCCGAGACTGACGCTCCGGGACACGCTGTTGACCTGATCGATCTTATGGAGATTGGTTGTCCGATCCGAAATACGAATAAGCCGCGTAATATGCTGCGGCTCCTCCACCGAGAAGATAATGCCCGTCGGAGTCATATAGCTGTGGCTGTTCTCCACGCCAAAAGCCGCGGCGATCCGCATCATCGTATCCTCGACCCGATAGGTCTCCGCGCCGCTCTGCAGCATGATTTTGCCTGCTAACAAGCAGACCTTGATAATGTCATGCTCCCGCTTCAACAAATCATTCAAATCGACAATCCTCCTGCTGAACACATTCCGATTCAGAATCTTTGCCTATATTATAGTATCATTTCCATGATAAAGCATAGGATATGCTTTAAAGCAGCGCTGCAGCAGCCTCCATTCGTTTGATTCCAACTCATCGCCCGCAACAAAAAGCCTCCCGGTGATCGGGAGGCTTCTCTGCTATTTATTCTCGAAATCGGCTTAATAGGCGCCGCGGATGTGCATGGCTACCTGCTCCTGATAGAAAAGCGCAAGGCGTTCTTTCTCCTCCATGCTGAACGAAGGCACGTCCAGCGTGCCCAGGTTGTCTTCGATCTGGCGGACGTTGCGGAAGCCGGGAATCACGGCAGTGACCTCCGGGCAATCCAGAATCCAGCGCATGGATGCACGGGCCATGTCGCCTCGGCCCTCGGCAATCCAGGCGAGCTCTCTGGCGAGCTCGACACCCTTTTCGAATCGGAGGCCGGCAAAAGTCTCGCCTACGTTAAACTGCTCGCCGTTGGCGTTGAAATTCCGGTGATCCCCCTCGCTGAAGGTAGTGCTCTCCGTAAATTTTCCGGTTAGCAAACCGCTCGCGAGCGGCAAGCGCACCAAGATGCCGACGCCCGATGCTTTGGCCTTCGGGAGCAGCTGGGCCAGCGGTTTTTGGCGGAACAGATTGAAGATCACCTGCAGGGACCTCACCCCTGGTACCCCAAGACAGAACAGTCCTTCCTCCACCGTCTCCACGCTGACGCCGTAATGCCGGATTTTCCCCTCGGCCTGCAGCTTGTCCAGCACTTCAAACACCCGTCCGTCCTTTAATACTTCGAAGGGAGGACAGTGAACCTGATAGAGATCAATCCGCTCCCGCTGCAGCCGCTTCAGACTGCCCTCGCAATAACGGCGGATCGACGCTTCGGAATAGGTCTGAAGATCATGAATATCACCGGCGCGGCAAAACTTGGTGGCCACATGCACGGTATCTTCCTTCCCTTTGGTTGCGCGCGCGAGCAGATCCTCGGCATGCCCGTCTCCATAGACGTCGGCCGTATCGAAGAAGTTTACGCCCTCGCCGATGGCGCGATCCAATCCCTTCAATGCTTCATGATCATCGGTCTGCCCCCATGAGCCTCCGATCGCCCATGTTCCGAAGCTGACCTCGCTAATGTGAAGCTCCGTATTTCCCAATTGTCTGTAATTCATCGACGTTATAGCCTCCTCATCCAACTGCCATACTAGTTCACACTACTAGACTAAACGTTAAATCGCTTTCATTCAATCCATATATCATATATCTATTTCATCGGGGATCGTTGACAAATGATTCCATCGTCTTTATAATAACAATCAATAATGACCAACGTTGGATATCCAGTAATGGAACTCACGATTCTTCACACACATCCTAAGGAAGTGATCCTACATGACCAACCTCATCCTGCTTTCATTTCTTCGCCAGCGTCCTATGCACGGATATGAAATCCAGCAGCTCATTCAGGCCAGCCGTATGGACCTGTGGACGAATATCCTGTCCGGTTCGATCTATTACGCGCTGAACAAGATGGAAAGCGAGGGGTTGATTGCAGCCACTGCCGAAGAGCGAACCGGCGCGAGACTCCGCAAAATTTACAGCATCACGGATGAAGGCGAGAAGCTGTTCCAGCAGATGATCCGCGAGACGTTGACGCTTCCCCCCCACACCGTTAAATCCGACTTTTCGCTCGGTTTGGTCTGGATCGAGAACATTCCGAAGGAAGAAGCGGTGGAATTGCTGGAGCAAAATCTTAAGCAAGTGGAGGAATCGCTGGCCCAGTGGCGTTCGGGCAAGGAAATCAAGGGCCAGTACGGCTTATCCAAGATCGCCCTTGCCACCTTCGATAATGCGATTTCGATTTTGGAACAAGACATCGCCTTTCTCCACAAGATCATTGCAATCGTTCAAGAATAAGCCTCAGCTTCTGCTGCGGCTTTCATTTTCGGTCTATAGCCAACATTGGATATATATATTGGACAAATATCGCCGGCATATGGATGCCGCTCCTCATCCTGGCCGGCTTTACGATCCTCATTCTCGGTGCGGCGGCATGGACCTTCCGCGGGGACGCAGAGCAGCCTGTCAACTGGAGGCAGGGATCCGCGAAGAAAGCGGCGTCGACGTGACCGCGTACAAAAATCCGGTTAACCCCTTGTATAAAAGACATCTCATGCGGTATACTGAACAACAATATCAGTATCAGGCCGATGATGAGCTTCCAACTTTGAGGCGTTCTCGTCAAGGGGATTCGATCTACACCCGATCAGCCTTCCCCCTAAGTTAACCGGACCCGCCCGTTACCGCGGAATCAAAGTGGATTGAACGCGGGCCGACATGTTCCTTGGTCAGGTTACGGTTCAATCAATTTGGGTGGCACCGCGAGCGCATAAGCGTCCCTCGTCCCATATGGACTAGGACGCTTTTTTATTTTTATAGGGCAAAGGAGCGCGGTGATTATGTTAGATATGAAATGGATCCGGGAGAGCGCGGATCATCAGGAAGAATTGCAGCAGGTGGCTGACCGGAAAGGCATCGCCCTTTCGGTTGCCGAGCTTGTCAAGCTGGATGACCAGCGGCGTACGCTGCTGTTGGCCGTGGAAGCATTGCGCCAGAAGCGCAATGCGATCTCGCAAGAGATCAGTGACCTGGTGCGGCAAGGCAAACCAGATGAAGCGGAACGGCAAAAACAGCAGGTCAAAACCATCAATGATGAGCTAGGTCAGCAGGAAGCGTTATATCGGGAGGTTGACGAAGCTTATAACGAGCTGCTTATACTCGTGCCGAATATCGTGTCGCCGGACACGCCTGTGGGGGCCTCGGATGAGGACAATGTGGAGATCAGACGAGTCGGCGAGCTCCCCGTGTTTGATTATCAATTCAGGGACCATGTCACGCTCGGCGAGCTGCATCGCATGATCGACATTCCCCGTGGCGTCAAAACCGCAGGCACGCGCAGCTACTACCTGACCGGCATCGGCGCAATGCTCCACCGTGCCGTTCAGCAGCTTGCGGTGGATATGCTCGTCGCCAAGGGTTTCACCCTCATGGACGTGCCGTTGACGGTAAGGACGGAGGCCATGCAGCATACGGCCTTCTTCCCGCTCGGTCAGGATCAGGCCTTTCAAATTACGGAGCAAGATAAGTGGCTCGTCGGTACCTCGGAGGTGCCGTTGGTATCGTTCTATAGCGGTGAAGTTGTCGATGTAGCGGAGCCGATTCGCCTGGCAGCAGCGTCGCTCTGCTTCCGGAGCGAGGTTGGCTCGGGCGGTCGGGACGTCCATGGCCTCTATCGGGTGCACCAGTTCGCGAAGGTGGAGCAGGTCGTTCTTTGCGAAGCCAGCACGGAGGCCTCGGAGCTGCTTCTGCAAGAGATTACGGCCAATGCCGAGGAGCTGCTGCAGAAGCTCGAATTGCCTTACCGGGTCGTTGCCGTCTGTACCGGGGACATGTCGCAGAAAACGTACAAACAATACGACATCGAGACATGGATGCCAAGCCGCGGAGCTTATGGAGAGACCCACTCGTCGTCGAATCTGCTCGACTTCCAGGCGCGCCGCTCGAACATCCGCTACCGGGACGCGAAAGGCAAGCTGCGCTACTGCCACACCTTGAACAATACGGCCGTGGCTTCGCCGCGGATTCTTATCCCGCTGCTGGAGAACCATCAGCAGCCCGACGGCTCGATCCTCATTCCGAAGGCGCTCAGGCCTTACATGAACGGGATGGAGCGAATTGAGCTTCCGAACGGAACGGAGAACAGAACGGAATAAGGATACCATCAATTTATTATCTAACGTTCAACAACGCAGCCATTGAATGGCTGCGTTGTTGTGGTTTTGGAACTCATATTTTAAGAGAAGCTTTGCACCCCCGCTCCTTCATTAAAAAATGCAAGAAGAGAGTTTAGCGATACTTAGACCAGCTTAAAAAGCATATACTATATGGATGAGCTGTATGCCGACTCTGCAAGCTTCCCCAAAGCTGGACCATTCGATCATCGCAAGAAAAATTTCCGCTAAACGCGGTCTGGCTTCTCTGGGGATTCTTCGATGTACATTTTTCTTATGGATTAAGTAGGTATATAATGTTCGTTATATAGAGATACCATTTTCGATAGATGGATTTCATGTCCGGCGTCCGTTCGACCGGGTACCCGTCTCTATATAGAATACTTACCGTGCCGTGCACGAATAAGGAGGTCATTCCGTATGACAGAAGCAAATCTTGACCATACAGCGTCCAAAACGCTTCGCGATATCCCGATTTCCATCCTCGATCTGGCGCCGATTACAGCGGGCAGCACAGCTGCACAGTCGCTGCGGAATACGCTCGATCTCGCTCAACATGCCGAGAAGTGGGGTTATAACCGCTACTGGCTTGCCGAACATCACAACATGCCGGGGATCGCCAGCTCGGCCACTTCGGTGGTCATAGGCCATGTGGCCGGGGGCACCAGCAAGATTCGCGTCGGTTCCGGCGGCATTATGCTGCCGAACCATGCTCCGCTTGTCATTGCCGAACAGTTCGGCACCCTCGAATCCTTGTATCCCGGCCGGATCGATCTCGGTCTTGGCCGTGCGCCGGGTTCGGATCAGCTGACCTCCCGGGCGCTCCGCCGCGGCCCTGGCAGCGACGGCCAGGACTTCCCGGACCGCCTCGGCGAGCTGCGGAATTACTTCCAGCCTACCTCCGGCTCGTCCATGCGCATCCGGGCGATTCCGGGGGAAGGCCTGCATGTTCCGATCTGGCTGCTCGGCTCCAGCGGTTTCAGTGCGCAGCTGGCAGGGCAGCTGGGGCTTCCGTTCTCTTTTGCGAGCCACTTTGCTCCGGACTATCTAATGGCGGCGCTCGATCTGTACCGGACCAGCTTCCGCCCTTCATCCGAGCTGAGCCAGCCGTATGCCATGATCGGCGTGAACGTGATCTGCGCCGACACGGATGAGGAAGCGCAGCGCCTGGCTACCTCGCCGTACCAGCAGTTCCTGAACATCATCCGGGGCCGCACCGGCCAGCTGAGTCCGCCGGTGGACAGCATGGATGACCTGTGGAACCTGCAGGAGCAGGCCATCGTGAAGCGCCAGCTCAGTTTTTCCGCCATCGGCAGTCCCGCAACCGTCCGCGCGCAGCTGGAGCAGTTCCAGCAGTCGACGGACGCGGACGAAATCATTGTCGCGGCCGCGATCTATGATCATCAGGCGCGCCTCCGTTCATATGAGCTGCTGGCGGAAGCCGTCGGCATCAAATAAATGCCATGCCAAAAAGACCAGTCAAACCCGGAACTCCGGTGCCTGACTGGTCTTTTTTTTCAATCCGGATATTACAGCGTCAGCCCGCCATCAATCGTAACCAGCGAGCCTGTCATGTAACTGGAGCCCGGGGAAGCCAGGAAGGCAACCACGTTTGCGATTTCGTCCGCCTCAGCCGGACGGCCCATCCGCATGTTGCCCACTTCCTCAGGCACATAGCCGCCTTCCATGAAGGACTTGGCCACCGCTGCGGTCAGCGGCGTCTGAACGCCGCCAGGGCAGATGGCGTTCACGCGAATGCCCTGCTTCACGTATTCCAACGCAGCTGCCTTGGTCAAGCCCACAACCGCGTGCTTGCTTGCCGAATATGCGGCGGCACTGTGTTCACTGCGGATGCCCGCCGTGGAAGCCGTGTTCACGATATGTCCGCTGCCCTGTTCCTTCATGACCTTCAAAACATACTTCATGCCAAGGAAAGCGCCCTTCACATTCACGGACATTTGACGGTCAAATTCGTTCTCGTCGATATCGTCCAGCATGGAGAACTTCTGCACGATACCTGCATTGTTGAAGAAGAAATCGATTCGGCCGTAAGCTTCAACCGCCTTGTTCACATAGTTCTGAACATCCTCGGTTTTTGTCACATCCGCCTGCACGAAGATTCCCTCTCCGCCTTGCTCCTTAATCAAGCGCAGCGTCTCTTCGCCGGCTTCCTTGTTGAAATCCACGAGCACAACCGCGGCACCGTTCTCAGCCAATTTCAGGCTGGTGGCTCTGCCGATCCCGCTGGCCGCGCCGGTAATGACAGCAATCTGTTGGTTATCGGACATGAAACAACACTCCCCTTGATGAAAATAAATATAACGTCTGACTGAGCTTGTGTCCTTATGATTCAAAACATCGACAGCTTAGGAACAAGCCGAATGAATGTCCGGCTTACTTCGCGAAATACCCGCCGTCGATCGGCAGCTCGACGCCCGTAATGTAAGAGGACTCGTCGGATGCCAAGAACAGCACGCCGCGCGCGATATCTTCCGCTTTGCCGAGTCGTGGCAACGGCGTCTGGGATTGGAACCACTGCATCATTTTTTCGTCTTTGAAGAGATCCACGGTCATTGGCGTTTCGATATAGCCCGGGTGTACCGAGTTGCAGCGGATGTTATGCTTCGCAAAGTCAACGGCCGTGGCTTTGGTCAGCATGCGTACCGCGCCTTTGCTTGCCGTGTAAGGACCGGCGCCGCTTCCGCCCGTCAGGCCGGCAATGGAGGAGATGTTGACGATGGAACCGCCGCCGGCTTCGATCATGTGCGGAATGACATATTTTTGGCCGAGGAATATGCTCGTAACGTTGATCGACATCGTCTTCTCCCAGCCTTCGACCGTCAAATCCATGAACGGCGTTGCATTGGAGACACCGGCATTGTTGACCAGAATGTCGATTTTGCCGAATTTTTGAACCGTTTCGTCCACGACGCGGACCCAATCTTCTTCGGAAGCAACGTTATGCTTGATCCCCAGCGCTTCGCCGCCGAGCGCTTCAATCTCAGCGACGACGTCTTTGATTTTATCCTCCTGAAGGTCCGTAATCGCTACCTTGGCCCCCTCTTGCACAAACAAAAGAGCATCAGCTTTACCCATGCCTCCAGCCGCACCCGTAATAATCGCTACTTTATTGTCTAATCTCCCCATATAAATACCTCCTAATGTTAGTCGTTGGATTGGCTGTCCATATGGGACTGCCCGATCTTAAGCTGCAAATGCTCGATCATCTTCTCGTACGAAGCGATCAAGACATCCATCTCCTGATCCGAGAAATCCGACCATAAGCCTTCATTCAATTCACGGTACTTCGCAATCATCCGGGCTTCCACCTCGCGTCCCTGCTCCGTGATCCTAAGATAGACTTGACGCCTGTCCTCGCTCGACGCTACCCGTTCAATATAACCCTTGCTTACCAGCTTGTTGCTCAAGTTGGTGACAGCCGACAGCGTAACATTCAGGGCATTGGCAAAATATGAGCTGGTCTGCTGCCCCTCATACGCCAAGGTCTGAAGCACGTAATACTGGGGGCCGGTCAAATCATTGTCCAGAATCTTGGCATAGTTCGCCACAAGCGTCATCATCTGACGGGCTACCATGTTAGATAAATGCTCCCGCTTATCCAGTTTCATCACCTCGATGCTTAACGAAGTCCCTCACTTATATATTACAAATTTAAATAGTTAAAAGCTTTTAACAATTCAAATTGTATACCCTTTCACATGGCTCGTCAACCACGATAAAATGCCCGATTTGGTGGTTATTCCCACATTCGAGCCCGATGGAGACCCGTCTATATTAAAAATAATTCAGCTTGGCCAGGATGGACAAAGATGCTGCTGCACTACAAATCTGCTAAATAGAAAAAGAGCACCCGCAGGTGCTCTTGAAAGTATATCCATCGTTGCTTCGGCGTATCCCCCCGAACTATAGATGTTACCTTGAAGAATAAAGAAGATGTCATGGTGGCGCCCAGTTGGACTCCGACGAATGGGCGGAACCCCAGGGTCCAGCCTCCACCCACAAAAAAAGGCACCACCCTGAGGTGATGCCTTTCGTAGTACTTAATTCATCCTGCCGTATCCATCCGCTCAGCCACCGTGGATTGGCGGAGATGATCCAGTGTCATGCGCTCAACGAAACGCGAGAACTTCTCTTTTTTCTTGCCGTGCTCCTGATAGATGGCGATCAGCTTCAAGATGATCGGAGCCAGCTGCTCCGGCGTCAAATCCGCATGCAGCTGCTTCGCCAGCGAAGCCTTCAAGCCTCTCGGCTCCCCGCCTACATAGATATCGTAGGTATTTCGCATCTTAATAACGGCAATATCCTTCAGCAGCGGCTCGCTGGTGCCAAGCGCGCAGCCTGCGTACCCGATCTTTAGCGGATTGGGTACGGGATGGTCAGCGATGGCTTCATCCAGCATCTTGGCAATATCCAATCCCGAATCCTCCGCCCCCCGGCAAAAGTTGCAGGTAATCAGGCTCTTGGAGACGAAGCCGGCGGGATGTACCTGAAGGCCGGCGGCTTCCAGCTTCGCCTTGGCTTCCTCCACCCGCTCTTCATCCATCTCCACGTACAGCTGCTTGAAGGTTGTCATCTCGATGCGGGCATCTTCGCCTACGATGGAGCCCAATACGGCCAGCTGATCCGGGCGGAACAGCGTTCCGCCCACTTCAAAGCCGGGGGTCACAGCAAATTTTTGCATGGCCAAATGTCTACACTCCCATCAAGTCACCCTAATATCGTTTTCTTGCTTGGTTACAAACCATACTGTATATAAAAGGTCTGCCTGCCTCCCGTTATACCTTCATCCGCTGCAGACGAAGGGCATTCAGCACGACCGATACGGAGCTAAGTGCCATGGCAGCCCCGGCCACCCAAGGCGCCAGCAGCCCGATGGCGGCAATCGGAATGCCGAGCGAATTGTAGCCCAAGGCCCAGAACAGGTTCTGACGGATGTTGCTCATCGTCTTGCGGCTCATGTAGATGGCGTCCGGAATGCTGTTCAGGTCGCCCTTCATCAGCGTAACGTCGGCGGCTTCCATGGCCACATCCGTGCCTGTGCCGATGGCCATGCCGATATCGGCAACCGCAAGGGCTGGCGCATCGTTAATGCCATCGCCGACCATGGCGACCTTCTTGCCCTGCTGCTGGAGTTTCTTCACTTCATCCGCTTTGCCCTCCGGCAGTACCTCGGCAAGCACATGGTCAATACCAACCTGCTTGGCAATGGCCTGAGCCGTGCGTTCGTTGTCGCCGGTAATCATGATCACTTCAATACCCATTTGCTTCAGCCTTGCTACAGCAGCCTTAGACGTCTCCTTGATGGTATCCGCTACGGCCACAAGACCGGCATATCGGCCGTCTACCGCGGTAAGCATAGCGGTCTTACCCTCGGTTTCCAGCTCCGACATTCTGGCCAGGACCGCATCGACCGGCACGTTATGCAGTGCCATCAGCTTGCGAGTACCGACCAGAACTTCGTGTCCTTCCACGCTGGCCTGGATGCCGTAGCCTGGAATCGCCTCAAAATGCTCGGCAGTCGGAAGCTTCGTCCCTTTCGCCTCAATCCCGGCCACGATCGCTTCGGCAAGCGGATGCTCGGAGCTCTTCTCGGCAGCTCCGACCAAACGCAGGAACAGCTCCTGATCGATGTTATCGACTTCCACATCGGTCAGCTCGGGCTTGCCTTTCGTGACCGTTCCTGTTTTGTCCAGAATAATCGCGTCGATTTTGTGCGTGGACTCCAGATGCTCCCCGCCCTTGAACAGAACGCCCAGCTCTGCAGCTCGGCCCGAACCCGCCATGATCGAGGTCGGCGTAGCCAGACCCAGCGCACACGGACAAGCAATAACCAGGATCGCAATGGCAATTTCTAACGATTGCGCGAAATTACCAGGCGTTACCCAGAAGTACCACACGAGGAAGGCAGCAATTGCAATGCCGACCACGATCGGAACGAAAATGCCGGAGATGACATCAGCTACCCGCTGAATCGGAGCTTTGGAGCCTTGCGCTTCCTCAACCACCTTGATAATTTGGGCTAGAGCGGTCTCCTTACCCACTTTCGTCGCTTCCAAAGTCAAGCGTCCGTTCTTGTTTATGGTGGCGCCGATAACAGCATCGCCCGCTTTTTTCTCAACCGGAATGCTTTCACCTGTCAGCATTGACTCATCTACCGCCGACGTGCCCTCCACGACTTTACCGTCCACCGGGATTTTCTCACCCGGCTTTACCAGTACTAAATCACCCACCAGGACCTGTTCCACCGGGATGGTCATCTCCTGACCGTCACGAACGACCAGTGCCGTTTTGGCTTGAAGACCCATCAGGGTTTTAATGGCCTCCGAGGTACGGCCTTTGGCCAGGGATTCGAACAGTTTCCCCATAATGACCAGCGTGATCAGCACCGCACTAGTTTCATAGTACATTTCAGGCCCATGGTGTGCGTTTGCTCCGGCAGCGGCCCAATCGATCGTTAAATACAGACTGTAGAAATAGGCTGCCGAGGTACCGAGTGCGACCAGAACGTCCATATTGGCGCTTTTGTTGCGGAGGGCCTTATAAGCTCCCACATAGAACTGTTTCCCGATAAAAAACTGTACCGGCGTTGCCAGGATCAGCTGGAACCAAGGGTTCATGAACAGATCCGGCATCCAGATCCAGGAGGTGAAGGAGAAATGGCTTACCATGGCCCAGAGCAGCGGCAGCGACAGAATCGCCGACAGGAGCAGCTTCCGCTTTTGCTTGGTGATGGCCTCCTTGCGGTGACCTTCCTGATCAAGCGTTTCCTGTTTGGAAACCGCCTGATACCCGAGCTTCTCCACGCGCTGTTGAATATCGCTAAGGCTGACCTCGGCGGGATTGAATTCCACCCGGGCCGTCTCCAGTGCAAAATTGACGTTGGCCTGATTCACGCCTGGCATCCGGCTAACCACTTTCTCGATTTTCGTAGCACAGGCAGCACAGTACATGCCAATCAGCTGAAGGTCCACCGTTTCCTTTGCTGTTCCGTAACCCAGCTTTTCGATTTTCTCTTCCATCTGCTGGACGGTAACCACATTCGGATCAAATGTAACCGACGCTTTTTCCAGCGCAAAATTCACATTCGCTTCCTGGACGCCCTCCATTTTGCTAAGGCCCTTCTCAATCCGATTCGCACAGGCGGCACATGTCATACCCGTTAACTGCAGCGATGTTTTCTTCTGTTCCATTGTTGCTTCTGCTCCCATCTTCTCCTCACCCCTCTTCATCCTCGTGCCGTTTGGTTAAACTACGTTATATCCTTGTTCCTCGATAATTTCTTTGATTTGATCCAAATTGACTTTGCCTGCGTCATATTTCACGGAGACCGTGCCTGCCTTCAAATCCACATGTCCCTCGATGTTCTCATTCTTTAAAGCTCCTTCGATGGAATTCACGCAATGCATGCAGGACATGCCTTCTACTTTTATAGTTACCTGTTCCATAATCAATCTCTCCTTTAGGTATTGGATTTATTAGGGCTCTGTAACAGCCAAGCCCCGAAGAGTTATCAAACTCTTTGTTCTCATTTCTTGATGTTAGTATACCCCCCTACCCTATAATTAGTCAATGGGTTTTCTCATTTTTTTTGAAAAACATGGCCGCGCTATGATTAAACCCCGTAACCGTGGGGTATTTCTTCACTTCACCAAACCATTACTGCCACCTTCCAAAGGTGGCAGCTCCATGGATATTCATCGCAAACGGGTAGTCCCAGCAGGGAGCTTTCGTTACTTCATCAGCTTGTTCATGGTGGTTAACAGCTCGGTAATGACCTCATCGTCGCCTTCCTGGAGGCGCTCCACCACACAGCTCTTCATATGATGCTCGAGCAGCAATTTGCTGACGCCGTTCAAGGCCGACTGGATCGAGGAAATCTGGTTTAACACATCGTCACAGTACGTATCCTTCTCAATTAAGCCCTTCACGCCGCGGATCTGCCCTTCAATCCGGTTCAACCGGCTGATGAGATTGCTTTTCGTTTTGTCCGAATGATGGCTCTTCCGTTCACCGGTTACTGCGCATGCATCATGTACATGGTTCTCGGTTGTCATACCCATTCCCCCCTTGATCACGTTACTTCTTCTTATTCTAACCCTAGTATATCATATAGCCCCCCACCCTATAAAGCCCAGCTTATGGAATGAGATTGCGGAACATTTTGCCGTGGGGGCATGTCATCTACAGTATATGCTTGTACCCGCGATAATTTTCGGCCCATGAAAAAGGTTGCCCCATCAGGTCAGCAGCCTGATGGGGCAACCCCCTATATTTCCGCATGCGGAAAAACCTGGGCTCCCTTAATAAATCGTTCGCCCCTGCGCATCCGGCACGCCGGATTTGCGGTAAAAATACGTATTGATCACATCCCGCCAGTGCTTGGCATGCTCGGCCTGGTCAGCTAACCGTTCGGTGACTTGGGTTAAACGCTCCAGATCGACCTTGCCTTCGAGCGATGTCCATGCTTTCAAGAGCCCGGCCGCAGCTTCCGCACCTTCGAAGTGCGTGTCATAGATATGCTGAATCACCGTTTTACCGGATTTCAGCACATGCGAGTACGGCGCATGATGAAAGAACAGCAGCAGCTCTTCAGGACAATCCTCCAGCGCATCATATCGGGCCGCATTCGGCTCGAAATACTGTGCGGTGTACCCCGTGCCCGTCGCCACCGTGCGGTCCACCCCAATACCGTCCCGATCCGCGAAATGGTAGGTGCCCCACCTTGAATATTCATAACCGTCCACATCCGGTCCGTAATGCGTATGCGGCGTAATCATCCAGCCTACCCCGAGCGGCGAGGTGTAGCTTTCATAGATCGGCCACGATTGCATCAGCATGCCGCACACCACGGCGACCACCGTCTCATCATTGCCGAAGGTCAGCCTCGTCCATTCCTCCGCAATCCCTTCGGCGGACATATCCGGGTTCCAGACCAGCCGGCCGAATCCATACAGATTCGCCTGCGCCAAGGTGTGACCCGTCCAATTCTCATCATTCCCGATGTTGGAAACGGCGGCGATCCCGCTGTATTTCATGCCGTGCAGCGAACCGTCCACGATCTTCTTAACCTCGGACCCCGTTCCGTTCGCGTAGGTATCGAAATCCAGCACCTCTTTCCACTGCGGCACCAAATAGCATACGTGGCGCTGCTGTCCGGTATATTCCTGGGCGATCTGGAACTCCAGCACCTGATTGGTCTGTTTCATGCTGCCGAACAGCGGGGATACCGGCTCCCGTACTTGGAAATCCATCGGTCCGTTCTTGATCTGCAGCAGCACATTGTCCTTAAACCGTCCGTCCAGCGGGGTAAAATGATCATAGGCCGCCCGCGCGCGGTCCGTGCTGCGGTCCCGCCAATCCTGCATGCAGTTGTAAACGAAGCAGCGCCAGATGACAAGCCCGCCATGCGGTTCCAGCGCTTCGGCCAGCATATTGGCGCCATCGGCGTGGTCTCTGCCATAGGCGAACGGCCCCGGCCGGTGCTCCGAATCCGCCTTGACCACAAAGCCGCCGAAGTCCGGTATATGATCGTAGATCTCATCCGCCGTATCCTTCCACCACTGCCGAACCTCTTCGTTCAGCGGGTCCGACGTGGGTACGCCGCCGATATGCAGCGGAGCGGCGAAGTTTATGCTCAGGTACAGCATAATGCCATATTCCCGGAAGATATCCGCGATCTTTGCAATCGTCGGCAAATATTCCGCGGTAATGAACTTCGTCTCGATTTCATGCACATTGACGTTATTAATGGAGATGGCATTCAGGCCCACGGAAGCTAACAGACGGGCGTAGTCTCTTATGCGATCCAGATTTTCGGTGAACCGTCCGTTTTCGTAAAAAATCGAGTTGCCCGAGTATCCCCGTTCAACTGAGCCGTCGGCATTATCCCATTGATTTATCATCCGCAATCCGTTCACAGGCTGCTCGGTTACGTTCAGACCGGTCAACGTGTGGTGGGATGCCAGCAATCTCAATAAATGAAACACCCCGTATAACACGCCTTTCCCGGATCCGGCGGTCAGGATCAGCTTCTCCTGCTGCCCATGGCCAGAATGCTCCAGCCGAAAACCCTCTGCGCCCAGCCGGGCTCTCCCTGCTCCCATGGAATCTTCCCCAATTTCTCCCGTGCCCTCTTCGGCGTCTTCCGCATGAATTCGCACCTCGAGATAGGATGAAGCTTTAGCCTCGGATGTGATGGACGGTACGACGCCGAGCATGGATCGACATGCATTCCTCAGTTCCTGGATCGCAGCGTTAGCCACCCGCGACTGCTGCAGATCCGCAACCACGGTGCCTAACAGCCGGCTGTACACGGCAGCAAGCTCCCGGTCCTTAATGGGCGCATACTGCAGCCACGCTTGATATAAAGTGCTGTTCAACGTAATTTCCCCCTTCTTGGGCCAAGGTTAACGTTTCTCCCCAGCATCTCACTGTTTTCGACTCCTGCTTCCTTAAGGACTAACATGCAGACGCCGGCCACAAGGACCGGCTAGATGACAAGCTGATGGCGCCTTCAGCCGCCTATATTATCGCTGTCGTTATCTAAAATGATGGGTTCAACCCCTAAAATCCTTACACTTTGACCATACGCTCCACCAAGCGATGAAACGCCGGTTTCGGCTGATGCCGCTCATCGAACAGGAAAGGCCAATTCTTCCGCCCCCGTACCGGGAAATTGTCCAGCCAGGTGTAATCGTCGGCAGCACCCCAGAAGGTCACGGACGTAATATAATCCCGGTATTCCTTCAATATGCCGAACATCGCCTCATACCGCTTCGCTTGAGCCTCCAGCAGCTCCTCCGGCGCCTCGGTCAGATCCTTCCGCCTGTCGTCGAACCGGAACATCGACACATCAAGCTCCGTGAGTTGAAGCTGCAGGCCGAGCGACGCGTACTTCTCGATCGCCGCCCGGATATCGTCAAGATCCGGATCGTACAGATTCCAGTGGGCCTGCAAGCCAACGCCGTGAACAGGAGTTCCTTGATCCAGCAAAGACTTGACCAGCGTGTAGATTTTGTCCCGTTTATTCGGATGGGACTCATTGTAATCGTTATAGAACAAGAGGGCTGACGGATCGGCTTCATGCGCATACTCGAATGCCTTGGAGATAAAGTCGGGGCCCGCAATGTCCAGCCATTTGGACGGACGAAGAAGTTCGGCGCCTTCATCGGCGATTACCTCATTCACGACGTCCCAGGCGTAAATATCGCCCTTGTACCGCTTCACGACCGTGTCGGTATGCGACTTTAGCCGTTCGTACAGCGTGGCTTTATCCACCAGGCCCCCGTTCTTGTCCTCGAACAGCCAGTCGGTCGTTTGGTTATGCCATACCAGCGTATGGCCGCGCATCTTCATGCCATGCTTGCGGGCGAAAGCGGCAAGCCGGTCCGCCTCCTCGAACGTGTACGTATCCTCTGCCGGGTGCACGCTGACAAACTTCATTTCATTTTCCGCCGTAATGCTGTTGAAATGGTACGCTAGCAATTCCTCCTGCGTTTCGATCGTCCTCGGATTCACGGCCGCTCCGATGAGAAAGTCATCCACGAACATTTCCTTAAGCCTGGGTTCACTTCGCTGCGTGTTGGACATATCCAATCCCTCCTTAGAATTAAAGATAATAGCAAGATTGCTGGTTGATGATCATGATGCCACCGGCATCCGTTGGTCGACGGACATCCAGACATGCCGCGGACCACGCACCGTGCGCTCCAGGGAACAGTGCGCACGGCGTATCTTTAGCGGTTCCCGCAGCTTAACCTTTCACCCCGCCAAGGGTCATCCCTTGCACGAAATATTTCTGCAGGAACGGGTATACCAGAATGATCGGCACGCTGGCCACAATAGTCATCGTTGCCCGAATGGAGGTCGGCGTGACCTGATTCGCGCCGCTTTCCGAGCTTGCAAACTGGCTTGCATAATCGTTGCCCGAATTCAGCGAGGAGTTCGAATTCTGGAGTATTTTCATCAGCTCGTATTGCAGGGTGCTAAGCTCGCCGTACGAGGAGTTGTACAAGAATACGTCGAACCAGGAGTTCCATTGGGATACCGCCGTAAACAGCGATACCGTGGCAAGCACGGGCACGCACAGCGGAAGCACGATTTTCAGGAAGGTCGTGAATTCGCCGGCGCCGTCGATCCGGGCCGATTCCAGGATCCCCTCAGGCAATCCCTCGATGAAGGAGCGGATGACGATGACGTTGAATACGCCGATCAGGCCCGGAATGATGTATACCGAGAAGGTGCCCAGCATGCCCAATTCGCGAATCAGCAGGAAGTTCGGAATCAAACCGCCGCTGAAATACATGGTCAAAATGAAGGCGATCGACACGAATTTGCGCAGCACGTACTCCGGACGGCTGATCGTGTAGGCCACCATGGCACAGCAGAATACGGAAGTGATCGTGCCGATCAGCGTACGCAGAACCGAGATGAAGGTAGCGTGGAATATCGTGGCTTCGTTAAATACATATTTATAATTCTCCCACGTGAAATCCCGCGGCCATAAATATATGCCGCCTTTCACCGAATCCGTCGCATTGTTGAAGGAAACCGCGAGCGTATTGATGAACGGGTACAGCGTGACAATCATGAGACAGATCATGAAGACTATATTAAAGGTATCGAATAACCGGTCCGCGGGAGACTTGAACCGGGCATGGGCTCGCGGTGCATCTGAAATCTTCGCCATATGAATCCTCCTGTACGTTTTCTGATAGAGAACGGTTCTCGCAAGCTTTCGCTTAGAACAATCGGTCTTCGCCCAGTCTCTTCGCGATATGGTTAGCCGTGAACAAGAGTATGAAGCTGACGACCGTCTTGAACATGCCGGCTGCAATCGAGAGCGAGAAGTTGCCCATCTGAATACCGTATTTCAGCACGAAAATATCCAGGTTCTCGGAATAATCCACGTTCATGCCGTTGCCAAGCAAGTATTGCGGTTCAAAACCGGATTCGAGCAGGTTGCCGATATTCATGATCAGCAGGATGATGAATACCGGTTTCAGACCCGGCAAGGTGATGTTCCAGATCCGTTGAAAGCGCCCGGCGCCATCGATTTCCGCCGCCTCGTACTGCGAGGGATCGATCATCGTCATGGCCGCCAAATATATAATGGTGTTCCAGCCGACATTCTTCCATACTTCCGAAACACCGAGTATTCCCCAGAAATATTCCCCTTCCCCAAGCCATAGGATCGGTTCCTTAATAATCCCGAACCACATGAGGAGTTCATTGATAATCCCGCCGTCTGCGGACAAGGCCGTCGAAATAATGCTCGCAGCCACAACCCAAGAGATGAAATGGGGCAAATAACTGATCGTCTGCACGACCCGTTTGAACATCAAATTACGCAGTTCATTGAGCAGGATCGCTAACACAATCGCCGTGACAAAACCTAAGACAAGGTTGATAAAACTCATGGCGAGCGTGTTGCGCATGACCCGGAGGAAGTGTTCGTCCTGAAACAGGAAGGTAAAATGCTGCAGGCCTACCCATTCCTGATCGAATATCTTCTTCGCCGGTTTAAAATCCTGAAACGCGATGGTCCAGCCCCACAGCGGCAGGTACTTAAAGACAAACAACCATATCAAAAAAGGAATCGACATGAAGACAAGCGCCTTCTGCTGCAGCAGCTTCCGGAAGAAGCTCTTTTCGCCTGATGGCCGTCTATGATTCAAACCAGTATCGTTCTTTCGTTGTTTATTGAAGAAACCTTTCGATACCGCCGGCGTTTCACTTAGCGCCGTGGTCTCTGCAGGTCCAATCGGGTTCGCCTTATCCACGGTTTCTTCTCCTTCCTATCCAGGCCCTAGAAGAGGAGGGACGGATCTCGGCCATTTCGGCGGTCCGCCCTTGTTCGCCTCTCCTTCATCTATTATTGTCCTTGGGCATTTGCGATTTTCTTGGCTACTTCCTCGGTGATCAGATCCTCGTATCCCTTCACGTCCAGCTTGCCGAACTCGCCCACGTATTCGTTCCAGATGCCGTCAAACTCCGCAGGGCTGGCAAGAACCAGTTTCGGGAAGTATTTGCGCTGCAAATCGCTTTTCTTCTGCGTGAAGATTTGGGCCGGCGAGCCCTGATCGATCGGAATGCTCCAAGCCGGGTACCATGGACGGTCGTCCGGTGCCGCAAACAATTGCGAGAAGGAATCGATGTCGTATGCTTCAAGCAATGTCTTGTCCGGTTCGGAGTAGGACATTTTGGCAACCTCAGGCTGGCGTCCCGCACCCACGGAATTACCGTCAGGAAGCGTAGAACCGTTGCCGTAACGAGGCCAGTTGTATTCAAAGTACTTGAAGCCGAACGACTCGCGGAAGGCTTCCGTATTGGTCTGTGCAATCTGCTCTTCCGTACGGTAGAAGCGGCCGTTCTCATCTACGGAATACGTCTCGTCCTTGATGCCCCAGTTCGACAGAATCTGGTTCTCGTCCGTCAGCAGGTTGTTGAAATACTTCACAATGCGCTCCGGATCCTTCGCGCTGACGGAGATCCCGACGCCGCGGTTGTTCACAAAGGATGGCGGATCCAGATACTGATCCTTGGTATTCTCATCGTATACGATCGGCAGCGCCATGTATTCGAGATCGTCGTTACCCGATTTATTGGCTGTTTCGCGCAGGTTGTTCATCGCTTGGCCTACCTGCCATCGATAATCGAAGAAGCCGAGCACCTTACCGGAAGTCAGTTTGGCAAGGTATTGATCATAGTTGTCCACGAAAGAGGATTTATCGAACAGGCCCTCCGCATTCAGCTTGTTCAGCTCTTGCAGGTACCGCTTCGTAATGTCGTCGTCCGCGTAATCATTCGCTACGTGAGTCTCCATGTCGATGATGATCCCGCCATCGTTCGGATAGCCGGCCAAATGCATCGGGGCATTGGTCAGAGCAAAAAATTTATCCTGCGTCGTCAGCGCCAGATATCCGGTCAAGCCTTCCTCCGGATGTTTCTTCACGTAGTCGCGAATCAGGGCCAGGTACTCGTCGAAGGTCTTGATTTTCGGATAACCCGCTTCCTTCAGGACGCGGCGTTGGATCCAGAATGCTCCTTGCTCGATATTGGGAGCCGACGTGTACTCTCCTACAACCGCGCTCAGCGGCAGGAAGTAGATGTTGCCGTCCTCGGCTTTCATCAGGTTGTAATAAGGCTCGTACACCCGCTTGATGTTAGGGCCGTACTTATCGATCAGGTCATTGAGCGGAATGAAGGCGCCCGCCCCGACCAGCTTATCGATCGAGCTCCCCGGCACAATCACATCGGGATAGTCGTTACTGGCAATGAAGGTTCCCACCTTGGTATTCTCGTCTCCTACCAAATGCTCCATTTTAAAATTCACGCCGGTTTGGTCTTCGAAAATTTTACCGATGGTAGTTTCGTTCGTATTTTTGTCTTTACCGGCTGCCGCGTTGAAATAGGTGAAGGTGACCTTCTCTTCTTTCTTCTCGCCTTCGCCGCCGGCTGCCGGTGTATTATCCGCTGCCTCTTTACTGCCGCCGCACGCTGCCAGAAGCGATACCATCATAACCACGGTCAGACAGCTCAGCCAAAATTTCTTGTTCATGCTCTTGACCTACCCCTTTCGGTCTCGTTAATTTGTAAGCACTTTCATTATAAGAGAGCTCTGTAGCGATTTTCACCCGTCAATCTTTAGGTGATACTTTGAAAACTATAGAACCGTATCCTTTTCCGTGAAAAACGGCAGCTCCGCAGCCTTCTCCCCTGCACTTCCGCCGACTAACGAACAAATCCTGCTAGGGTCACTCCGATTCGGAATGCCGCAGCAGGATTTGCCGTCCTTATGTTTCAATGGGAATGGACAGTTTGACTCGTGTGCCCTGTCCAGGCGAGCTGTCAATTTCAAACCGGAACCGGCTGCCGTAGTACAGCTTTAACCGGTAAATCACATTCTGAAAGCCGATCCGCTCTCCCATCTCGTCCTCGGTCTCGAGATAACGGTAGATGCGTTCCACCTTCTCCGCGGGCATGCCTGCCCCGTTATCCTGAATGGTACAGATCAGGGATTGGCCCTCGCGCACAACCCGAACTTCAATGCGCCCCCCGTGCTTGAGCGGCTCGATGCCGTGAATGCTGGCATTCTCCACAAACGTGACGATGGCCATTTTCGGTATTTGCAGTTGACCCTCTTCGGCTGGAGCATGAACCGAATAATCGATTTTGTCGCCAAACCGGTACTTCTGGATTTCAAGGAAACAATGGATGAACTCCACTTCCTCCTTGAGCGTCACCATGTCTTTTTTCCAAACGAGCGAATTGCGGAAGATCTTCGCCATATTATGAATGATCCTAGCCGTCTCATCCTCATCCTTCATCAGGCTGCGCATGCGGATCGTCTCCAGGGCATTAAAGAGGAAGTGCGGATTAATCTGGCTCTGCAGCGCATTCAATTGCGCGTGCCGCCGCTGCAGCTCCAAATTCTTCTTCTGGATATCCGCCACGTACACGTCATTGATCAGGCTCTTGAGCTGCAAGGTCATCCGGTTGAATTCACCCGTCAGCTGACCGATCTCGTCACGTGCCTCAGCCTCTTGGATGGTGTCGTAATTCTGGTTCTTGACCTTCTTCATATGTTTGAGAATCCGTACAAGTCGTACGTTAAGGGAACGGCTGATCCAAACAATCACCAGGCTCGGAAGCAGAAAATTCAGGCAGGTCAGCACAATGACGAACCGCAAGGACTGATGCACGTCGCGCAGCACCACATCCTCCGGCGTCACCGCCATGATCGTCCAGGTGTTCAGATTGTTGGTCGTGAACGTATCGGTATGAAACTCCAGAAACCTGTCGCCATGCGCGATGCTGCTGTACGGTACAGCGCCCTGCGTGACATCGACCTTCGGGTCCGTAGTATATTCGATATTCCCTGCCCCGCTCAGCAGATACACTTTGCCCTGCACATTCAGATTGCTCATGATCTGCCGGATCGAAGGCATCCGCATATCGATCTTGAGATACTTCGTGTGGTCATCCTGGGAGCTGAAATAATTCATGCTTCGGATGATGCTGAAGCTGTCCAATTGGCCGTTCTCGCCCGTACGCATCACGATCGGCTGGGTTACGTTCTTGCCCGCGATCGCCTTGTACCAAGCCTCTTCCTTCACCTGGCCATCGATATAATTGATGCCGCCGGAATACAGCAGGGTCGGATTGTCGACATACACCGTAATTTCGCTGACCGAATTGTATACGGCGCTGCCCGAATTCAATATGCGGCGGAGATAAGTATCATAAGCCTCGATATAATCGGCTGGATGATCGTACACCGTTTCCACGATCTCGTTCAATTGAACGTCCGTGTAGAAGACCGAGGAGATCTCCAAGGCGTCCTCGACTTCACGGCGGAACTCGTTCTTCATCTGTTCAAGCGCTACGGTAATATCCTGGATCCGCTGCTCCCTTACGCTGCCGGACGTCACATTGTAGAAGATGAGGTTGGTAATCAGGATCGGCAAAAAGACGGCCAGGAAATAAAGCAGCAGCATCTTGTCCCGCAGACGGACATTATTCAGGCTCGGCTTCATGCATTCGTCCCTTCGGACGCGGCCTCCTTCATCAAGCGGTTCCGGTACTCGCTTGGCGTCATCCGCTCAATCTTCTCGAATTGCGTCACGAAATAGTCCGGATTGCCGAAGCCGACCCGCTCCGCCACCTCATAGATGCGCAGATCCGTCTGGCGCAGCAATCGCTTGGCTTCGTTCACGCGCAACTGGAGCAAAAAATCATTAAAATACATGCCGTACGCTTTTTTGAACAGCTGACCCAGGTAAACCGGGTTCATGTAAAACTTCCCGGCAATGCCCTTCAGACTGATATTCTCATGATAATGGGCCTCAATATAAGCCCGGATCTTCTGGATTCCGCCCTTGTGCTGTTCCTTGCGAAGCTGCCCGATATAGTTCGCGCTCTCAATCGCAAAATCCGTGAACAACCGCTTCAGCCCCTGAAGCGACAAGTTGCGGTCATGCCACTCGGTCATCGGCTCGAGACTGGACAGCCGGCTTTGATCCCCGTCCATGCTGCTGAGCACACGGACCACGCCCAGCACGCATTGGTTGATCGCCGTCTTCACAGCTTCGGGAGCATACAGCTTCTCCTGGAAGGATTCGAACAGCGAACGAATCGTCTCCTCCAGCTTCTCGAAATGCAGCTCCTCGATCTGCTCCAGCAGCTGCTGGTAAAGACGATCCTCCAGCCCGATGTATTGCAGATCATGCACCGCGGCGTCTTCATGGATCACGATGCCGCTCTCATCATAGATGTACTTGTATAGGAGCGATTGCTTGGCCGTTTCGTAGGCATCCTGGACGAGGGACAGACGTGAAACCGGCCGGCCAAAATAGACGAAGATTCTTTCGTGCTTCGAATCGGCGAGCGATTGCTGAAGGCGCCTAGCAAATCCACGCTGACACCCCTGGAACGATTGCAGGATGCTTATCGGAACGATGATGCCGATGCGGTTGCGGTGCTCATGCAGATAGAAGGGCTGTTCTCCATTCGAGATCGCAAGAAGGGCCGTTTCCACCCTGTCCTTGAAGTCGCCTCCGTCATTGTCGTTAGCCGAAGCCGGCGGATGGTCATTCCGTTCGACAAAGACATAGAACAGACTGTCTTCCGGCCGGAGTTCAAGACGCCGCTCCCATTCCTGCAGCAGACTCTCATCCGCCTCCCCTATAATGAGCGATTCCATCAAGGCGCCCGACAACAGCTTCTCTTCCCGCGAGCGTGCCTCGCGGTCCAACTCCAGCCTTTCGCTGAGCCGGACCAGCGCCTGACTGAATTCCGTCTCGTCAATCGGTTTCAGAATGAAATCATGCACCCCGTAACGGACAGCCTGCTGGGCATAGTTAAAGTCATCGTATCCGCTTACAATAATGAAATACGGCTTCACGATATCGTCCGTGACGACGCGTCTGATCAGCTCGAGTCCATCCAGCACCGGCATGCGGATATCGGTGATGACCACATCCGGCCGAAGCCGTTCAATCAGTTCCAGCGCGTCTTCCCCGTTATCCGCCTCCTCCACAATGTGAAAGCCGCAGGCTTCCCAATCAATCAGCTTCAGGAGCCCTTTGCGCGTAAACACCTCGTCATCCACCAATATCGCCCGGTTCCCTTGCACGGTATGTCCCCCTCGCCTTTTCGCGCACATCTGCCTGTAACAGATCTTCTATCTGTTCATCAGCAAACGCTTTCATATAGTAAATCTATTGTTCCTGCTCTGCACGCAATTGTCAATGAATTTGAAAATAACGCTCGGCATTGTGGTAGCAAATATCCTGGATGATGGCACCGATATATTCATAATCCGCGGGCAGTTCCCCTTCCTTGATCCAATCGCCGAACAGGCGGCACAGCACTCTCCGGAAATATTCATGCCGCGGGAACGACATAAAGCTCCTGGAATCGGTCAGCATGCCGACAAAGGTGCTGATCAGCCCCATGGAAGACAACGCGGTGAGCTGCTTCAGCATCCCTTCCTTCTGATCGTGGAACCACCAAGCGGAACCGAGCTGAAGCTTGCCCTCGACGCCGGCCGACTGGAAGTTTCCGATCGTGGTAGCGATCATTTCGTAATGCGAGGAATACAGGCTGTACACAATGGTTTTCGGCAGCTGATCGTTCCTGTCGAGCCTGCTCAGGAATCCGTTCAGGCTTTCCGCCAGATGGAAATCGAGAATCGAGTCATACCCGCTGTCCTTGCCGATCTTCGCGAACATCCGCGCATTATTGTTCCGAATCGCCCCAATGTGCAGCTGCATGGTCCAGCCCTTGGCATGATACATCTCCCCCAGCTTGAGCAGGGTATGGGTGCGGTATTTCCGTTCCTCGAGCGGGGTTAAGCTGCCGCCGCCGATGGCTTTGCCGTAAATGTCCGCAACTTCTTTAACGTCGGCCTGTTCATAAGGAAAAGCGCCAAAGCCGTGATCCGACAGGCGGCAGCCATGGTCATGAAAATATTGGATCCGCCCCTGCAGGGCATCCAGCAATCCCTGATAGGTGTCCACGGCTATACCAGCCGTTGTTCCCAGCGTCCGTACATAGGAGGAGAAGTCCGCGTTCATGATATCCAGCACCCGATCCGGCCGGAATGCGGGGGCCACGACGGTGGATAATTCCCCCTGATCCCGAATGGCCCGGTGAAACTCCAGCGAATCGACGGGATCATCCGTCGTGCAGGCCACGTTGACCTTGAATTTCTCCAAAATTCCGCCTGCCCGCAAGACAGGGGCCTTCAGCTGCTCATTGCAAGCGTCCCAGATCTCCTTGGCATTCTCTGCGGTCAACCGCTCTTGAATCCCGAAATAGCGGGTCAACTCCAGATGGGTCCAGTGATAAAGCGGATTGCCGACCAATCGCGGAACGCATTCCGCCCAGGCCATGAACTTCGCTTCAGGACTGGCGCTCCCTGTAATCAGCTCTTCGTCGACGCCAAGCCAGCGCATCGCCCTCCATTTGTAATGGTCCCCCTCCAGCCATAGCTCCGTCAGGTTATCGAACTGCCGGTTGATGGCAATATCCTTCGGGTTTAGATGGTTGTGGTAATCGAATATCGGCATCCCTTCCGCATAATCATAAAAAAGTTTCTTCGCGCTGTTGCTGTTCAGCAGCAGATTTTCCGTGTCCAAACGGCTCATATGATTCCCCTCCGATTCTTATTTCGATTTTCAGTTCCATACTACCATACAAGTATGGTAGTATGGAATACATTAGGAGGTGATGCAGTGGTAGAATCTTTGCGATTACAGCCAGGATCGGCCGGACATATCGTGTACTCCCGGCTGAAGCAGCAGATTGTCAGTCTCGAGCTGCCCCCGGGAACGGCTCTGTCCGAGAAGGAGGTTTCCCTTTCCTTCGAGGTCAGCCGGACGCCGGTGCGGGAAAGCTTCGTCCGATTGGCCCAGGAGGACCTTGTGGTTGTGCTTCCTCAGCGCGGCACGCGCGTCTCGCTCATCGATTCGGAGCTGGTCGAGGAAGCGCGCTTCATGCGCGAGCAGCTGGAGAAAGCTGTCGTCCGGCTTGCCTGCGAAAGCTTCCCCGAGGAGAAATTCGCCGAGCTGGAGCGAAATCTGTCCGAGCAGCGCGAGAGCATCGAGAAGCATGACGGCAAGCACATGTTTGAGCTGGATGAGGCCTTCCACCGTATTCTGTTCGAAGGCTGCCGCAAGGTCGGCACATGGAACGTGCTGCAGCAGATGAACGCTCATCTGAACCGGAGCCGGATGTTATGGCTGTCTGCCGATCCGAATTGGACTAACCTTTACGAGCAGCATCGGGAGATCGCGGACGCGATTTCGCGTCATGACGCCGATCACGCCGAACGGGAAATGCAGCAGCATCTCAGCCTGATTATCTCCAATCTGGCCGTGCTGAAAGAGACGCATCCCGATTATTTTAAATAAGCCGTTACCCGCGAAAGACCCTTACTCGTCACGGCTTCCATCTTGGCGTTACACTCGTAACTGCAAAATTCCCAGCAGCTTTGCGTTAACTCCTTAAACTTGTAAAGGGCGGTGAAGAAATGCGCATGGTATTCAGATGGTTCGGCGAGGGCAACGATACGGTCTCGCTGGATCAGATTAGACAAATCCCCGGCGTGGAGGGCATCGTATGGGCACTTCACGATATTCCCGTCGGCGAGGAATGGCCGATGGAGCGAATTGAGGAAATTGCGGACCAAGCCAAAGCGTACGGGCTTCATATTGACGTCGTGGAAAGCGTGAATGTGCACGAGGACATCAAACTCGGCCTTCCTTCCCGGGATCAGTACATAGCCAACTATATCCGGACGATTGAGAAATTGGGCCAGGTTGGCGTCAAAGTCATCTGCTACAATTTCATGCCGGTGTTCGATTGGGCTAGAACCGATCTTCATAAACAGACCCCTGATGGTTCGACGGCCCTCTTCTTCGAGAAGGCCAAAATCCACGGCATCGATCCGATGGAGCTGGTTCAGACGATCAACCGGAACAGCGCGCTCACCATGCCGGGTTGGGAGCCGGAGCGTTTGGCGCATCTGACCTCCTTGTTCGAAGCGTACCGCGGCGTTACCGAGGAGGACCTGTGGCGCAACCTCGAATATTTCTTAAGCGCCGTCATTCCGGCTGCCGAGAAGAACGGCATCCGAATGGCCATTCACCCGGATGATCCGCCTTGGCCGATCTTCGGCCTGCCGCGGGTCATCACCAGCCAGGAAAATCTCCGGAGATTCCTGCAGCTCTACGATAGCCCGGCGAACAGCCTGACCTTATGCAGCGGCTCGCTTGGCGCCAATCCGGACAATGACATCGTCTCCATGATCCATGAGTTCCACGACCGGATTCCGTTCGCGCATATCCGGAACGTACGCGTTTACGAGAACGGCGATTTCATCGAAACGTCCCATCGTACCGAGGACGGTACCGTCGATATTTCCGGCATTGTGCAGGCCTATCATGACAACGGTTTCACCGGATACGTAAGGCCCGATCACGGGCGGCATATCTGGGGCGAGCAGTGCCGTCCGGGTTACGGCCTGTATGACCGCGCCTTGGGCATCATGTATCTCTGGGGGCTGTGGGACGCTTACAGCCGGGAGCGTGCAGGAAGCGCAGCTCAGTTGAAGGAGGCTGTTCAATGAGTGAGGTAAATCAACATGCAGCGGGTACATCTGAACCCGGATCGAGTGGAGCTTCTCATGAATCCACGCCGCAAGGGACCCTATCCCTTCCCATTCATCCGTCATTAAACGGGAAGACGGTTGTCATTACGGGCGGCTCCGGGGTGCTGTGCCGGGCAATGGCTCTGGAGCTGGGTCGGCAAGGTGCCCGGGTCGCCGTCTTGAATCGTACGGCCGAGAAAGGGCAGCAGGTGGCCGATGAAATTACGGCTGCCGGCGGTACGGCGATTGCCGTTCCCTGCGATGTAACGGATGTGGACAGCGTCCGGCAAGCGGAAAAAGCTGTGCGCGAGTCTTTCGGACCCTGCGATATCCTGATCAACGGAGCCGGCGGCAACCGGAAAGACGCGAATACAACCAACGAGATTTTCCGTCCGGAAGATGTAGGGCAGCCCGATGTGACAACCTTCTTCGGGTTAAGCGTGCCGGGCTTCCGCAGCGTGTTCGATTTGAACTTCATCGGCACGCTGATACCGACGCAAATCTTCGCGGAAGGGATGCTGGGGCGTCCCGGGGCCGTCGTGCTGAATGTCTCGTCCATGAGCGCACCCAGCCCAATGACCAAGGTGCCGGCTTACAGCGCAGCCAAGGCGGCCATCAACAATTTCACGCAGTGGCTGTCCGTTCATCTCGCGGAATCGGGCATTCGCGTGAACGCGATCGCGCCGGGCTTCTTCCTGACCGAGCAGAACCGCAATCTGCTGACTCATAGCGACGGTTCATTAACCGAGCGCTCTCATAAAATCATCTCCCATACCCCCATGAGACGGTTCGGCGTGCCGGAGGACCTCCTGGGCACCCTGCTCTGGCTCGTGGACGATCAGACCTCCGGCTTCGTCACGGGAACGGTGATTCCCGTGGACGGCGGCTTCATGGCATATTCAGGCGTATAACGGATTACTTTGCTGCAGAACAGCAGCCTGCCGGCCATAAGCTTGACTGGCTGGACCACGATGAGTAAGCAGATGAAATGCTGGAGTGACTCCGCGAGGAGTATCTCCTGAAAATTCCTTGGCATTAGACAGCAGCAGGGCCGACTAAGATCCCATGATCTTAAATCAGCCCTGCTTTTTGTATCACGGCAGCTGTATATGTCTGAGTTTATCCGGATTCGCCACGGTATACATCGTTTCGATCCGATTGTTTTTAAAAGCAAAAGAATAAATAAATTGGACACCGTGATCCAACCGGATCCGTATTCCCGGCAGACCATTGACGGTAAGATAAGAGTACACATATTGTCCTTCATACATTTTAAGCAGGTTCAGATGCAATTGGATCACTTTATGGACTCCAACCACAGGTATTTGTGCCGCTCTGACTTTACCGCCGCCGTCCGAGTAGAGCACGACATTTTCGCTTAACAGCTCCAGCAGCTTATTCGTGTTCCCCTGTAAAAGGGAATCCACAAAATCCTTGATCTGCGCCTCCGCCACCGAGATCGAGGGTCTCTGATCAGGATCAAAATGAATGCTGCCTTTAGCACGGCGGAAGATTTGACGGCAATTCGCACTGCTTTTTCCCAGGATTTCAGCAATTTCGTCATAGGAATAATGGAAAATCTCGCGGAGAAGAAAAACGGCTCTTTCCACCGCGTTAAGCTGCTGAAGGAGCAGCAGGTATGCTGTAGAAATGGACTCTTGCTGCTCTACGATAAGAGAAGGGGCCGTCTCTGACTCCATATTCTCGATCAGGGGTTCCGGCAGCCAGGGACCGACGTACAGCTCGCGCTTTTTGGCAGAAGAGCGCAGCAAATCCAAGCAGCGATTCGTTACGATTTTGTACAGAAACGCTCTCTCATTGCGAATGTCCTCCGGGTGGGGCAATTGGTTATAGCTGATGAAGGCCTCTTGGACGATATCTTCCGCATCCATCACACTTCCCAGCATCCGGTAAGCTAACGAGAAAAGAGCGGATCGATAGCTTTTATACGATGACTCTGTGCTCATTCGGGGTCCTTTCCTCACTTTCAAGCGAGAGTATATGCTGTACGGCCCGCTTGGCGCTTGCCGTTGCAGCATCAACCAAGAGTTCGCCATGCGCTGCCCATTCTCCCGCTACATATAACCCGATGATTTCAGGGACGGCTGGACCCGGGTTCTCCTGGCGTTTCACATGCATAAAATCGTGGCAAACCGTGATGCTAGGAAGGTATTGTTTCGCAACGAGCTCGTCGCGCCAACCCAGCTGAACCAAATCCAAGGTTCCTTCTAATTCCTGCAAATCCCTTCTTGCGTCCTTCTCCTTGCCCTGATACTTAATCAAGGTTATGACTTGTGCGCCATCTTCGCTCAGGTAAGCCGCTCGGGATTGATTCGAGAGAAAGACGGTTTGATCGAGGCCGTACACAAACTGCTGCTTCGGCTCCGGAAGACGACGCAGGGCTACATCCAAGCAAGCCGCCGTCACTTCCACCGCCTGCTCCTTCCACGTGTGCAGAGCGGTTTCTTCTGCATGGGGCACCAGTTCGTGGGCGACAGCTGGAGGCGTGGTAAGAATAATATGATTGGCTTCTATCTTCATGCCATCGCCGCAAAGGACGTGCCGTACCTTTCCCTCGTAATGATCAACCGAAATGACTTTATTCTTCGTTACGATTTGAACTCCGTGCTCCAGAGCCTTTTGTTTTAATTCATCGACCATGGCCCCCCAGCCCCGATCCAGATACAATACCCCCTTCAGCGCGTGCTTAAGCTGCTGCAGTACGGGACCGGCCGCCTGCAGGTCAGGAGCTACCACATAACTCGCCGTACGCAATAGCGAATAGAATAAATTTCGTACCATGGGATCCTGCACGTTGCCTTCAATCCATTCGCGCACACTCATCTTGTCGTACAACTGCGTATCCAGTTTACCTAATTTCGCAAGCCAAGCACCGAGCTCCATTTTGCCCCTCCAGGATAATAGAGGGGTGGTGAATAGAGATTTCACGCCCATGGGTAACGGACTTAGTTTCCCTTTCCAAATTCCGTACCCGTCAACAGAAGGTTGACCCCCCGGCAATTGGAGCCCTAATTCGCGAAAGGTTGAAAGAGCATCTCCATGATATAAGGCATGCCCGCCCAGATTGAAGTAGGCTCCCTTCTTCTTATGGGTCATGGCCCGCCCCCCCAAACGTTCCTGCTTTTCAACGAGTATTGTTTGCTTCCCGGCTCTCGCCGCATAGATTGCTGCTGTTAAACCCGCTACGCCTCCACCTACAACGGCAACGTCATATTGTAGCATCCGTCATCATCCCTTTCTCGTTTTATACGGGTATGACGGGCGAGGGCATCGAGATGTGACAGGAATGAATCCAATCCGGACATTCATATCATTCATTGATTTGGTTTCGGAACTCCTATGAATAAAACCCCTCTTCAATTACGAAGAGGGGTTTGCAAGGTTGTTATATCATAACCGCACGTTTGATTTCATTCCGCCTTACACCACGGCCTCCGGCTTAAAAAAAGCCGGCAAGTACTTTTTGTTCGCCTCCAGCATTTCATCGAGCAGCTGCTTCGCTACCGTTACGGACGGCACCAGCGGATGGTGAACCAGCGCCTGCAGCGCAATGCCGCGATCACCCGTAATGGCGGCTTCGATCGTCAATTGTTCGTACACTTTCACCGCATGCATCAGTCCCTTCACACGGGAAGGAACCTTTTGCGGCGCCAGCGGTATGGGCCCTTGACCCGTAACCACGCAATTGATCTCGATGCTGGCGTCCGCAGGCAGGAAATCGTAGATATTGCCGTTGGAAACGTTCAGCGTCTGAATATCATGACGGTCATTATAAATGGACGTCATCAGGTTGACGGCCGCTTCGGAGTAATAAGCGCCGCCGCGCTGCTCCAGCTGCTTCGGCTTCACGGCTAAATTCTCGTCCTTGTAGAGTTCGAAGAGCTCCTCTTCTACCCGGCTGACCACGTCCGCCCGGGTTCCGTCCTTCTCCAGCGAAGCCTTCATGTCCGCGAACATCGTATCGGTCATGTAGAAATATTTAAGATAATACGTCGGAACCGCCCCAAGCGAACGGATAAAGTCTGCGTCCCAGCCGAAGGTCGGCACGTTCTTCGCCGTATACGATTTTCCGCCGTCCAGCAGCTCCGGCATTTTCTCTTCCCCGTTGACGATCGCCGACGTCACCCAATGAAGATGGTTGATCCCGACAAACTCGGCCAGAACGTCCCTCTCCGACACGCCGTACTCCGCCGCCAGGAACTTCTGAAAGTTAATCGGGGAGTTGCACAGGCCGACGGATTTGACCTTGCTGTGCTTCGCGACCGCCTCGGTGACGATGCCTGCCGGATTCGTGAAGTTCAGCATCCACGCATTCGGTGCCAACTCTTCGATGTCGCGGCAAATGTCCAAAATCACCGGTACCGTGCGCAGCGCCTTCAGCATGCCTCCCGGCCCCGTCGTCTCCTGGCCGATGACGCCGTGTTTGATCGGAATATGCTCATCCTGCTTGCGAGCCGCCAGCAAACCAACGCGCATCTGGGTCGTCACGAAATCGGCACCCGCAATCGCCTGCCTCCGATCCAGCGTCAGATGAACCTCGATCGGCAGACCCGACTCCTTGACCATGCGTTTAGCCAAATTGCCCACGATCTCCAGCTTATGCTTGCCCTCTTCAATATCAACGAACCATAGTTCGCGAATCGGCATTTGCTCATAATTGCGAATGAAACCTTCTACAATTTCCGGGGTATAGGAGGAACCTCCCCCGATGACCGCTATCTTCAATCCTGCTGCCACGTTAATCGCCTCCAAGGTATGATATCAATTCGTTTCGATCCGGATCTATTACGCTCTATTACAACGATCTGCTGATCAGGCTGTGGTTACCTGCTCAAACGTAAATGCTTTCAGTTTGGCCTCCGTCTCAACATCAACGGCATGACCGTCGGCATCCATCGCGCACAGCAGCGCGCCGGAAACCGGATCGGATGTCAGCCTTACGCAGGATGCATGGGGTGCCCGGACCGCAACGATCCGTTCGACTGCATCCGTCAGGATCGAGCTGTTCGGCCTGTTCAGCACGCTGCCGATATAAACGATGTCGAAGGCTTCGTCCTCCATGTCCAGCCGCCGGATCAGCGTACATACCGCATTGGCCAGCTCTTCGCCTTCGTTCTCGAGGATCCAGGTTGCCACCTCGTCGCCCGCTTCAGCCGCTTGAAACAGCGTCTTCACCAAACTTGGCGGAACCTTCATCCTGCCGTAGAGAACATCCTCGTACATCGGTTCGACGGACGTATATCCCATCTGCTCCAGAACGAGCGACGTCAACAAGGTTGCCGGTCCCCGCTCATCCCAGGCTCGAATAACCGCCCGGAAGGCCAGCGTCGCAAACCCTGATCCGCCCGCATATCCATCTCCGTACAAGAAACCGAAGCCGCCATACTGCAGCTCTTCCCCCGCACGGTTACGGGCGGCGCTGTTGAAGCCCGTACCGCAGATCAATGCGGCGCCATACGGACGGCTCGTTCCTGCCCTCATCCCGATGATCGTATCGCATGCGATAGCATGTCTCGGATATCCAAGTGCCCCGATCATCGGGCGCAGGATCTCGTAATCGGCTTCCCGATCGGCTCCGGCCAGGCCGAAATAGGCATAACTGATATCTTCCTTGGCAGCTCCAGCCTCTTGAAGCGCCCGGTTGCAGGCCTCCTCAATGTTACGGGCCGCATGCTCACGGTGAATCTGGTGATTGCCGTTGCCGGACGCTCCCTTGCCAAGGATATTCCCTTGTTCATCGCAGATGACGGCATGCGTTTTGCTGCCGCCGGCATCCACACCCAGATACAAACTCATGGACTTCACTCCTACCCGCCCAACGGCGGCGTCATGTGGTGGTATATGTTTAAGATACCGCTTCCACAGGTTGCCATCTACTGTTATACGATCAAGGAGTGATACTATCTTACTGTTTCTTGGAACTCGTGGCGGAGGGGATCATGGGACTGCCTGCATAAGCGCGCTCCCGGATCTCGCTTGGCGAAGCCCCGACATGCTGCTTGAACAGACGATTGAAATTGGACAGATTCCGGAACCCGCAGGTTTCCGCGATCTCGATAATCTTCTGGTCCGTCGTCTCCAGCAGGTGCACGGCATGGGTCAAGCGCAGCTGGATCAGATAATGATGCGGTGAGGTTCCGACGGCCTGCTGGAACAGGGCGCTGAACCGGGAAGGGCTCAGATGCGTTAAATCCGACAGCTCCTGCAGCGTCCAGCCGTAGTCCAGATGAAGCTCCATCGTGCGCAGGACTTCTTTTAATGCGTGCATCCCCCTGCCCTTGATCGGCCTGTGCTCCTGAGCCGGAGACGACAGATGGCGGTTCGCCAAGCTCAGGAAACGAATGAGATCCGAACGGATCAGGCTCATATAAGAGGTCCCCCGGGCTTCATACTCCTCCATCATGCGCCGAAGCAGCCGGGCCAGTTCATCGTGCACCGGAGATTGCCTGTCTACGTTTCCGAGCGAGCGGAAGGGAGCCATCAGGTCCGGGTCGAACTTGAGATCGATGGACAGCAGGGAAGGCTCGAACATAATGACGTCCATGACCAGGTTATCGGTCTCATACGCGCGATGCAGATCATTGCTGTTGATGAATATGATATCCCCCTGCCGAAACGGGAGCTTCATCCCGTTGATCAGAATAAAACCGGTTCCGCCCTGAATATAGTTAAGCTCCAATGCATGATGCCAATGCAGGCGCTGGGCTCCGGCGAATATGCCGTGCGTGGTCGACGCGGTAAACGGAAAGGCAGCGTTCGTAAAATCTATGGCGTCCGGAACGACGCTTTGCGGACGATTCACTTCAATTGCACCTCCATGCCTCGTAAATCAACGTGTCAACGATGTACTCACATCGTAACATGAGCGCCTCTCTTAAGAAAAACATGGATCGACGTTTACGCTCAGATGATACACCGCAAGTTGCGAGGGTCTTTCTTGGCGAGATAGAAGATAAACCACGGAAGCCTTATTCTTGCCTGTGAAAAAAAGGACCCGCCCCCAGTATGCCTGGGGCGGGTCCTTACAGGTGCATTAGGATAACGGAAGCTCAACCGTCCAGCCGAACGGATCCTCAACGGTTCCGAGCTGGATGCCCGTGATGGCATCATAAACGCGTTTGGAAAGCTCGCCGGTCGCTCCCTCGCCAATCACCAATTGCTCCTCCTGCCATTCCAGTGAACCGATCGGCGATATCACCGCTGCGGTGCCGGTGCCAAATGCCTCGGTCAACAAGCCGCTGCGGTGAGCTTCCACGATTTCGTCGATGGAAAGGGCCCGCTCTTCCACGGGGATGTTCCAATGCTGCAGCAGCTGGATGACGGAGTTCCGGGTAACCCCATCCAGGATGCTTCCGTTCAGCGCGGGCGTTATCACCTTATCGCCGATCTTGAAGAACACGTTCATGCTGCCGACTTCCTCGATATATTTGCGGTGCACGCCATCGAGCCACAGCACCTGCGAATATCCCTTGAGGGTGGCTTCATCCTGCGCCTTCAAACCTGCCGCATAGTTGCCGGCCGTCTTGGCATTACCCACGCCCCCGGCAACCGCACGCACGTATTTCGGCTCCACGTAGATGCTGACCGGATTGATGCCTTCCGCATAATACGAACCGACGACCGACAGGATGATCATGAACTTGTATTGCAGCGACGGCGCTACGCCGAGCACGGGCTCGGTTGCGATGACAAACGGACGGATATAGAGCGATGTGCCCGGCTCGGAAGGAATCCAGTCGCGATCCACAAGCACGAGCTGCTTGAGCGCTTCCATCACAAGCCCTTCATCCAATGTCGGAATGCTCAGGCGCTGGTTGGACAGGTTCAGCCGCTGAATATTTTTGTTCGGGCGGAACATGAGGATCCGCTGATCTTCCGTCAGGTAAGCCTTCAAGCCTTCGAATACGGTCTGGCCGTAGTGAAATACTTTGGCGGCAGGGTCAAGTTCGATCGGCTGGTACGGGACGACGCGCGGGTCGTGCCAGCCTTTGCTGGCGTCATAGTCCAGAATAAACATATGATCCGTAAATACCGTGCCGAAAGCCTGTTTATGATGGCTCGGCTTCTCCTTCGGGGTGGTCGTTAATTCCACGGATATCGCGTAAGTCATGTGCACACATCTCCTTATTTTGCAAACGTTATTAGTTGAATCATATCAATCGATGCCCTATATTAAAAATATCTGATTTATAGGGATACCATACCTTTAAGGTATGGAGAGGGGGTATGAAAAATGGACATTCGGCAGCTGCGATATTTCCTGACGATCGCCCAGGAAGGACAGATCACGCGTGCGGCTAAACAGCTTAACATGGAGCAGCCTCCATTAAGCCGTCAGCTGAAGCTGATGGAGGAAGAACTCGGCGTGCTGCTGTTTGAACGCAGCGGCAAGCAGCTTCAGCTCACCCACGCAGGCGAGCTGCTGCAGAACAGGGCCGCCTCCCTGCTGAACCAATTCAATGAAACGCTGACCGAGGTGAAAGAGATCCACGCGGGAGTCCGCGGCATGCTCTCCATCGGTGCCGTCGTCTCCTGCATTTCGCTCCTGCCTCAGCGCATCCATATCTTCCGGCAGCAATATCCCGAGGTCACCTTCAAGATTCGGGAAGGCGACCACTCCCTGCTGGCCGATCAGCTCGACAAGCGCAATATCGAGCTCGCCGTGACCCGGCTTCCGTTCGAATCCAGCTTCGGGCCCGAGCGTTATGCCGTTCAGTCCCTGCCCTCCGACCCGTTCGTCGCGGTCATTCCAAGCAGCTGGGAGAGCATTGCCTCCCATTCGGAAATCTCGATGCGCGAGCTGGCGGAGTATCCGTTCCTGTCCTTAAAAACCGATCAGACGATCGGGATGCATGAGCGGGTCATTCAAGAATTCAAACGCGGCGAACTTGAACCGCGCGTCATATGCGAATGCTCCAGCGTTGCCATCATCGTCGCTTTGGTAGCCGAAGGCATTGGCGCCACCATTTTGCCCGAGTCGGTCATGTCCTCCTTCGCGATTCCCAACATCCGGACGCTGTCCATTACAAGCGCTGATTTCCAATCGGACGTGGGCATTGTTTGGCTCAGGGATCATGTCCTGTCCAATCGGGCCCGGCATTTTCTAGCTACCTTTATAGAATAACACTTGTTGAGGCCCCTCGTCTTCCCCAGCTTTGTCCGAGCGTGCCGCATCGGGGCTTTGTTATCCATTGTGGACAAACTTGAGGTCGCTAATCGTCCCGCATCGGGTAAACCCGACATGTTGATACAGCCGGTTGGAGTCCGGGTTGGCCTGGTCGGCGTACAGCATGGGAACCAATCCCTCCTGCAGCAGGATAGATCCAAGGTCTGCAACCAATGCGCTGGCATACCCTTTTTTTCGTTCCTCCCTCGGCGTGTACACCGCGTTGATGCGGCCGTGCCTTGGCGACCGGTTCGCAATGTTGGCCATCGATACCGTTTTGCTGCCGGCCGTCCATACATATAATCCTCCATCCCGGATGAGCCGCTGCGCTGCCTCGACCTGGCTTGCCGCATTCGCTCGGACTCCATAAGCATCCTCCGAGAATCCGACCAGAAACCGGGCCACCTGCTGCGTATCTTCCTTAGCGGCCCTTCTGATCTTCCCCTCGACGCCATAAGGGCTCTTCACGGCAGGGGCATGGTAAGCCTCCATCGTCATCTGATGACGATAGGCTCCATGGCGCTCCTCTGCGTAGCAGCTGGCGAACTGCCCGGCCACGCCCGGTTCTCCCGTCACGCCCGGCAGGGCTGCTTCCCCCAGCTCGCTGACCAGTTCTCGTAGCAGAGCCTGCCGTCGATCCATGGTAACGTCCCGGGATATCCATAACCAGGCGTTCCCGCGGGGCGACTGCGCATAGATCATGCGTCCGTCCGGCGATTTCAGGCCTATACGCTGCGGCGACCCGGCAATGAGATGGATCAGGTTGTACGATACCTCATCCCGAATAAATTCTTCCCGGCACAGCGCCTCGTCCTGTGGCATCAGCTTCGTTAACATGATTCATCCCTCTCTCTTCCCATAATCTTTCTCTGCCAGACCCAAGCGGTGGACCGATCGCACGGACCTGCCGCCTTTTTGGCGTCTCCAGCAGCCCAGAGAACACAAAAAAGCCCCGTCCCCTGTAGGGACGGAGCCTTGTCTCCGCGTTACCACCCTGATTCGTGCCGGCTAGCCGAGCACGCACTCTTGTCATCATCCATCAATGATGCCCCATGGTAACGGCTGGGTAAACCCGGATACGCCTCAACATAAACGATCGGCGGATCTGCTCCGAGGTGATGGCCATTCATCGCCGCTGACTGCTTCGCACCGCCCAGCAGTTCTCTGATTCAGCATCCTTTGCAATCTTGGCGTCCTCATCCTAGCATTTTTCGAAAAATTTAACTCCGTTTATCCCGGCAGTATTCAGCTGTCAAGCCCTGTTCCAAATAGGATGCTAAAGTCCTCGTCTTATTTGTTATTAAAACGGAAGACCAGCATATCCCCCTTCTCCGGATGGACGCCATCATGCTCCGTATACCGTCCGCCCGTGTACGTGTTTAACGTTTTGCGCCAAAAAATCTGGGTGCTCATATTGCGCTCGGTCGGATTCGTCTGAAGCTCCCATGCGCCTTGGAAATGATCGAACACAAGCTCAGCCGCTCGTTGGGCTACACCTTGTCTTCGAAAAGTCCGAATCACAAAAAAATCATTCAAATAGTACTGGATATTCGGCGATGGAATGTATGGCGTCGTTGCCACCAGGGCCAATCCCGCCGCTATGCCATCCACGGTGATCAGATAAGGAAAAAGAACCGATGGCTGCTCCCACCATACATCGAGCTGTTTGCTCTGTTCGCTTAAGGTCGGCACTTCCTCTTTTTCAAAAACACCGAACCGGTTAGGACGGACCCCCCATATCTCAGCAATGTCATGCAAGTACAGCGGATATATGTTATGCAGAATAAATGACTGTTCCTTCGGGCATAAACGTACCTCAATATTCACGGTCAATCCCTCCTTAATGAATGATGTATGTAAGTTTAGTATGTCTAGGATAACATATTTACTCTTCCAAGAGGTTTACAGGTATGTAAATTGCGTTACGAAATGGAGTAAAATACGTTAAACCTACTTCTTATTTCACCACGATTTCATTATATGTCCTACGGCTCATCCAAAATTATGTTGAATACTGTTATTTATATCATGCAAAGAGCCAACCGAATGTATGCGTCGGTTGGCTCTTTAATTTCTGCGGAATCAGGGTGCATCGGGCACCTCGCCTATGCCCGCCCTCTTAATTCGAACCAGCTTGCTCCGTCAAGCCCAGCGCATTCCGCGCCATCGTCATATATTCTTCCTGACCCGTGAGGAGCGCGAACTGGGCGATCAGCACGGGATAAGCCGCATGCTGCTCGACAATATGGTCGAACATGCGCGGCCATACCACTCCTCCCGCTTGTTCATACCGTTCCAACAGGACACGAAGATTATCCTCGCCGTATATGGCATAGTACAGCACGAAATCTTTGGCGGGACTGGCTACCTCCGACTCCGTCCAATCCAGCAGCCCGGTAACCCGCACGCGCTCATCAATCAGGATATGCGGCGGATGAAGATCTCCGTGGATCAGCGCGGAATGCGTTGGCCAGTAGGAGTCGTCTCCCAGCCACTTCTGCCACCTCTCCCAGAGCGTTTCGGAAACGCCTAGGCGGCCCTTGATGTCGTCCATGTTTCGGGCAGTCTCCTCGCGAACTTCTTGGGGGCTTTTTACCCGCAGGCCTGCGGCTCGGGCTGCATCGTGGTCGATTCCATGCAGGGCGACCAGAGCCTCAGCCAGGGAGTGAACGAACGGCTCACCCGGATTCTCGGCATCCATATTAAAAGCATAACCTTCCATGCTGACGGAAGCGGCAGGCTGCCCGCCGAGCAGCGGATAGGCGATGAGCTCCGGCGTATATATGCGCCAATCCGGCACGTCGACCGGCAGATGGGACTGGATCAGCTTCAGGACCCGCGCCTCATTATCCGCCCTGTCCAGCACATCCGTTCTTCTCGGCTTACGCAGGATCCACCTTGCCCCGGTCTTGGCCTCCTCCGCAAATCCAACGAGAAAGTCCATCCCGGATTCATTCATCTCAATGCCTTCGGAATTCAAATTCACCCCGTGCTTACCGGCTATCTCCAGCATCTCTTGGATCACTTGCGTATAATCGTCATTGGGCTTAGCTATTGTCATAAGGAATCCATCCCTTCCATATTTCATTGATATCGTAATAGGCCGTCATCACAACAAAAAAAGCACAGGCAACGAGCTGCCTGTGCTGGGTAACCGAAACGGGACCTTACCGTCCACCGTTCCTGGAAATGCCTACTCGAATACACGTTCAAATACGGGAAGGTGAACATACCTCTTATCCCGCACATGAAAAAACATGCATTCCTATAGACATATCATAAAAATGGGTTACGTAAAAAAGACGGACCCATCCCGATTACCCTGCAACTGTGCAGGTCTCTTTAGCGCTATTTCATTAGCCGCGAAAAGATCTCAATCGGGAATAATCCAACATACGTAACCCTCCGTTCATCCTAAGTTGTGTATAACTTTACCAAAACCACGAAATCTTTGCAAGACCTTCTTGAGCAGTTTGCTGCTTTTTAAGGTGACGCATAACACGCAAGTTTCACACGGGATGAGCAATGAAGCCCTCAACGGCGCTTTTCTAACCGCATCATCTTGCCTTAGGCTTCTTCCTGCAAATGCTCCCTGCAAAAAGCCGTGAGTTCTTCCTCTTCCTCGGGCTCCATATCAAAATCCAGATACTGATCCGTTGTGCGCTCATAGAAATCGTATTTGACGATACGCGAAGCGTCCTCATCATCCAGGTAGATCACTCGCAGGTAGACGCCATGCTCCGAATAGAGCTCGTCATCCTCCGGCACGTCCAAATCGCATACAAACTCAAAGCGTTTGCCGGTCAGGATACCAAACGGGTCCTTCACCAGCTCGACGCTGTATTCTTTGATCGTTAACATATTCCCACCCTTTCTATCACTCTGCTTATTATACACAAGAGGGCGCCCATCCTTACACTCTTTCTATTTGCTCAAAGGCAGCCTCTGCCGGAACTCAAGGCCGTTCCCCAATTTACGATCCTATCAGCGCATACCTCTAACGAGCTGCACTGAATTCACTTACGATTAAATAAGATTCCATTGAAAAAAGGAGATGAAGCGCGTGTCCCAAAAGGACCATCTGACCATCACGGTAGAGAAGGGCAAACAACGATTCTCCGTAACATCGCCTTTGGGCGGAGTAGGGCGGTTCGTCTTTGTAGTGAACGATCAGTTCACCAATGCACCCAACACCACGCAAATTGCCAGCGGCGCCGGTAAAAGCGGCGCAGCCGGCAACAACGCGGCCATCCAATCTCCGCATACGTACCAGCAGCAAAGCGTCGGGGCCGGCGGCATCGCCAAAAATCTAGGATTGAAAGATCCCAAGGATCATCCTGTCTCCAAGCATCACCCGAAACATCATGCCAAACATGGAAAGTTTAAACATCATCAAAAAGAAGTTGTGTTCGTCATCAACAAGCAGATCGTAAAACTTCCAAGGGGAAGCCGAAATGCGTCAGCAACGCAGATCGCCAGCGGCGCCGGCAAATACAGCACAGGCGGCACCAACTCGGCGATTGAAAGCCGCGGCACCAGACAGCAGCATGCCGTCGGCGGGGGCAGCGGCAGCAAAGCGATCAACAAAGACATCCAGCATCGCGACCGAAAATCCAAACACCACGACTGGAAGCCCGAATACCGCGATTGGAAATTCAAACAGGAACACGAAAAAAAGAAAAGATCGTATTAAGAAGACAAAATGACCCTCACAGGGGTCATTTTGCTGATCGGGCTATAAACGACTGATGCCGATCATTTATCATCCTCTTGACCGGTCCGTTCCTTCCCCTTCGCGGTTGCGGCGAACGATCGGGTCATCGTCTTGATCAGCTCCGCTTTGCGGTAACGCAAGGCGGACCAATCCTCGTCGATGGCGATCTGCCGAACGGGCTCGTAGCCTTCGTCGGCAAGGATGCCCGCAACGCTCTCCCGGCTGCAATCGGAGTTCTTGTACGTCTTGGACGTCTTCTTGGGGTAACACAGCCAGAGCAGGCCGTTGTCCGCCACGGAGCCGGCAGCAATCTCGGCCAGCCGCCGCAATTCTTCATTGCTTGTCCCAAAGGCCTGCACGAAGTCGTAAGGTGCTTGCACAGGCTCCGTATGAACATCTCCCTGCAGGGAGATGATGACCTCTTGATAGGCCTGCGGTGCGTTAAGCATCAGCACCGGCTGGCCGAGGTCCTTGTACTGCAGCTTTTTGATGATTGGATGGATCTCCGGCATTTCTGCTCATTCCTCTCGCAATGGATTCATACAGGCCACCTACCGGCCCCAATTTAAGAAGAGCATACCCATACGAATGGATACGCCCTTACTACTCGGCAACTTATGGTGCGTTGGTAATGCCTCCAACGATGCCGTTGTCTGCTTGTTACTGAGCTTTCTTGATCTGCTTGCTGCGCAGCTGCCCGCAGGCTGCGTCGATGTCCGTGCCATGCTCCAGCCGCACGCTGCAGCTGATGCCCTGTTTCTTTAAGGTATCGTAAAACCCGGTGATCGATTCTTTGGTGCTGCGCTGGTACTGGCTGTGCTCATCCACCGGGTTGTACGGAATGAGGTTCACGTTCGCCAGATTGCGGCGCTCGCCCACGAGCTCGGCCAGCTCGAGCGCATGCTCCCGCTGATCGTTCACATCCTTCAGCAGGATGTACTCCAGCGTGATGCGGCGATTTGTTTTTTCCAAATAGTAATCAATCGCGGCCATCAGCTTCTCGATCGGAATCGCTTTGTTGATCTTCATGATGCGGGTCCGGATCTCGTCGTTCGGCGCATGCAGGGAAATCGCGAGGTTCACGCCCAGATCGCTGTCCGCGAACTCGACGATTTTGTTAGCCAGCCCGCTGGTCGATACCGTAATATGACGAGGGCCAATCGCAAGCCCTTTATGATCCTTGATCACGCGGATGAAATCCGACATGTTCTCATAATTGTCAAACGGCTCCCCGATCCCCATCACGACGAGATGGCTGACCCGTTCGCTGCTGCCTCTCCGATCCAAGTGAAGCTGAACCTGCATGACCTGCTCCACGATTTCCGCTGCGGACAAATCCCGGCTCTTCTTCAGCAACCCGCTGGCGCAGAAGCTGCAGCCGATATTGCACCCGACCTGTGTGGTCACGCACACCGACAATCCGAATTTATGCCGCATCAATACGGTCTCGATCAGGTTGCCGTCCACCAGCTTGAACAGAAACTTAACCGTGCCGTCCAGAGACTCCTGCTTGGTATGCTCCTCCAAGGTCAGGATCGTATAATGTTCCTCGAGCAGCTGCAGACATTCCGGATGCACATCCGTCATATCGGAAAAAGACGTAACCCGCTTCCGATACAGCCATTCCCACACCTGCGTTGCCCGAAATTTCTTATGTCCACGCTCGCCTAGCCAAGCCGTCAACTGATCTAATGTTAATCCATAAATGGATGGTTTGTTCATTGATTGGTCCTCTTTCTATTCATAGTCCACTCCTTATTGTCCCAAAATTCCGAGGGGAACACAAGGGGAGTTATAGGCAATTCACGCTTCTTTTACACAAAACGGGATTGACATATCCAGGAAATCCCTCTATCTTATAATTGACTGATTGAATCAATCATAATTTAGAGAAACGAAAAGAGCTACAACTTCTCGTTAATTCTTCGGCGGCTCACTCCCGATCAGTCCGTCACCTTCGTCCAAGTCAGAAAATCAGATGGTATTTTTTTCGTTTATTATTGACTGACTAAATCAATCTACATTGGAGGTAATCAAATGAATTCCAAAGGAAAAGCGCTGATTCTTGGTGGAGGCATAGCCGGACTATTCACCGCCAACGTGTTATCGAGGCATTATGAGGAGGTGGTCATCGCCGATCGGGATGAATTTCCCGCAGGTCCTGAGAATCGAGCCGGGACGCCGCAGGCTTATCATCCCCACCGTTTTCTTGAACGCGGCAAAATGATCGTTGAACGCTGGTTCCCCGGCATAACCGAGGAACTGCTTCAGCAGGGTGCTCACCCCCGAGCGCAAAAGTCCGTTAAAATGACCAACCGTTTCGGCACGCTGGAACTGCCTGATGAGCCCAATGCGGGATGCAGCCGATCCCTGCTGGAGTGGACCCTTCGCAGCAGAGTGGCTACGCTGCCAAACGTTACTCTCTTACCGAAACTGACAGCGCAACAATTGCTGTTTGACGCCGGCAAGAAGGCCGTTACCGGCGTTGTGTTCCGGGACAGAAGCGCTAAAGAGACGGCGCTCCTTCATATGAATGCGGATATCGTCGTGGATACAAGCGGTCGCGGGTCCAAGCTGGCTGATTGGCTGCAGGACCTCGGTTATGCGATACCGGAGGCTGAACGGCTGCACATCTCTCTTGGCTACAGCACGCGGCATTATAAGGTGCCTAAGGAAATCCATGCGGCGTGGAGCACCATTGTGAACGAAGGAGACCCCGCCCTCGGCATCGGCACGGCCGTCTTCAATCCGATCGAGAATCAGCTTGCGGAAATCGTGCTGTATCGAGCGGGAGGGGCATCTTATCCGACAACCGAAAGCGATCTGTACAATCAGGAAGCCCAAGATCTATTCGGACCCGCCATCGGAAACTTGCTTGAGCAGTTGGAGCCTGTCTCGAGTCCGCGGGGCTACCGGATCGAAGAGTGCGTGAGACAGCACTTCGAGGAGATGGAGGACTGGCCCTCCGGTCTTCTAGTGCTTGGCGATGCCTTCTGCAGCTTCGATCCGATATTCGGCCAAGGCATGACGGTGGCGGCCATCCAGGCAGATACGCTGGACCGCTGCTTGCAGTCTAAGCAGGAAGGAGTCCAGCTTGAACAGGGATTCGAGCGTTCGGCACTTCAGGAGATTCAATCCGCCATAGAACCTGCATGGTGGCTTAGTGCAGCAGCTGATCTAAGATGGGCAGGCGTGAAATACGAAGGACGCTTGTCCGCCCAAGGGTTTTCTTTTGCCCAGAGGCTGTTCGACATATGCCAGGAACTGGCTTACAGCCATCACGACATGGCCGTATTTGAGCAGTACATGATGGTCACCGGCCTGCTCGCTTCGCCTAATGATCTGTTTAATGCTAAAAGCATCGCCGCCATCGTGAATGCGGATTGTTCCGGACAGGGTAACGCTTGGCTCCATCAAGTGCTGGAAGAGGCCGGTGTGCCGCTGGAGGAGCTATTGGAACAGATCATCCCCGCTTTCAATACGGAATTCCTGCCCTTAACCATGGGATTGCCCGAATAATCCAAATGCGTTATTGTGGATATCAGCAAGAGAATACCATGGTGAGGGATTGACAAGAAATGGCCCCGTTAAATGAAGAACAACTGCATCAAATACGCGACGAACGAAAAGAACAAATCATGCGAGCAGCCATCAAAGTATTCTCAAAAAGAGGTATTTTCGGAACCAAAATGAGCATGATCGCCGCCGAAGCCGGAGTCAGTCACGGCCTGCTTTATCATTACTTCAAATCCAAAGACGAGTTGTTCATTACGCTCGTACAGTGGTCAATGGATGAGGCACGGCACGCGCTCTCCGACATCTATGACGTGCCCGGTACCCCTCTTGAGAAAATCACATTGCTGACCTCCATGATTCTTCAAGAGGACGATAATTCGCACTTCATGCTGATTCAGCAAGCACGCACCTCGGATGGCGTGCCGGAAGAGGCCAAACAGATAATCGAGAGCTATTCCATCCATGCCTTCGTGGATCAGCTCATGCCGCTGTTCGAAGCCGGACAGCAGGCAGGAGAGATCGCGGCTGGCGATCTGAGAGAACTGGCGGCCTGTTATTTATCCGTGCTGTCGGGATTAATGACGCTGAAGTCCCAGGAGGATCCGAGCTATGCGCCTCCCAGAGCGGAGCTGCTGCTGCGCATGCTTACGAACGGACAGGGAAAATAACGCAAACAGACACACCTCTCATGAAATGGTCGGGTTCATAACCGCCATGTTCATAAGAGGTGTGTTTGTTACTGCTATGCGTGTTGTGTATCAGTCAGACGTCCCGGGTTCATGCTTCTCCTGCTCCCGGATCTGCGAGCCGTCGCTCAGCGTGATCCAAGTGTCGAACTGCCGCTCTCCTTCATGCAGGCGAATGACCCTTGCCCCCCGGAGCATGCCTTCACGGCCATATGTGCCATACCCGGTCGCTCTGCCGTAGCAGAGGCGGATGCCGTGCAGTTCACCCCAATAATCATTGATGTGATCATGTCCTGCGAACGTTCCCATCACATCCCCTCGCTCGAGCATCGCCGCGAACAGCCCGGTATTCACCTCCGGACAACACACCCTCTCAAACTTGCTGCCATAACACGTCTTCCGCTCCCACACCTCGCGATACTCCGGCAGCGGGATATGAAAAAAAGCCAATGACGGCAGCGGGTTCCCCTGATGCTTGACGCTGTATGCCCGGGACGCCATTTCATACCACCGGATCTGGTCGCGCCGGATCCAATCGTACCCCGGAACGGCAGGGTGTTCGGACTCTCTCCCTGAGTCGAAGAAGTACAAAACGGCCGCCGTCTCTTCTCCGTTGCTGCCGTATAAAGGCAGCGTATAATTTCCTACGCCATGAATATCCGGCGAGCCGTGCTCTGCGCAGTTATAAGCGTGCTGCATGGCGACATCCATCAGCTCTTCGCGCGTGATCTCGCCCTCCGTATCGTGATTCCCGAATACGAAGGCCCAGCGGATTCCGCGGGACTCCACCGCAGACACGGCATCCTTGAAGGCCTGCCCCGGATCCTGGCACTTTCTATAACCGGTGTCGGCTTCGCCGGAATAAATAAGATCGCCCGTAAACACCACCAGATCGGGCTGCTCCAGGTCGAGCACCGTCTCCATGCAGCGCCGGCTCATCAGATCCTCCGGCTCCCCATTCTTCCAATGAATATCTGTAAACTGCACGATCTTGAAGGTATGATCGTCTCCGAATCGAAGAATCGGCTTCATCGCACATTGCCTCCTTTACTTGGACATGTGGTTTTCATGTTGGTTGTTGTGGTTTTATGTGTATATTAGAGGAGGAAATGCCCAGAAGTCAATGATTTTTGTTGACATCGTCAATTATCCATCCTAATATAAGATCGAATCCACAACTTCGGTCATCATCAGTCATATATCACATGGAGGCGAATGCATTTATGTCCGTAACCTATGAGGAGCGCAGAGGGAAGATTTTGAATCAATTAGAGCTTGAAGGCAAGGTGAAGGTCCACGCCTTGGCAGAACAGCTGGAGGTATCCGCCGAAACGATCCGGAGGGATTTGGACCGGTTAGAGAAAGAAGGCCAGCTGCGCAAGGTTTACGGCGGCGCCGTCAAATCGCGTTCCGGGCATATCGAGCCGTCCTTTACCAGTCGTTCCCAGACATGCGCGGAAGAAAAAGCCGCGATCGGCAAACTCGCCGCCTCCCTTGTCAAGGATGGCGAAACCGTTCTGCTTGATAACGGGACGACCACGATTGAGGTCATGCGCTATCTTAAGGACCGGCCTCATGTCACGGTCATCACCCATTCGCTGCCTATATTGAACCTCGCGATGGAGATGTTTCAGGGGAGGATTATTTTTATCGGCGGAGATATGGACCGGAACAAGCAAGCGTCAACCGGTCCTCTTACCGAAATGCTGCTGGAGCAGTTCAAGGTAAATAAAGCGTTTATCTCGGTTGGCGGGATCTCGTTAACCGATGGCATTACCGATTATGATCTGGACGAAGCCTACATCTCGCGAAAAATGCTTGCGCGTGCGGAGGAAGGCATCGTTCTCGCGGACCATACGAAGCTTGGGGTAACCACGTTCTCGAAGCTCGCCAAGCTGGATGATATCTCCATGGTCATCACGGATCAAGGATGTTCACGGGAATGGATGGATAATCTGTCCGCTCGCGGCATCGAAGTGCTCATAGGGCAATAGCTGATGGAGCTGCTGTCACTGCTGCTGGTGCTGTCTTCCGGACTGACCCATGCCCTTTGGAATCTGTTTACGAAGCGAAGCATTCATAAATCGGTATTTCTGTGGTGCATCCACTCCGTCACGTTAGTCTTTCTGATGCCTTATTTTATCGTGGAGATGTCGGGGCTGCGGCTGGAACTGCCCGTTTACGGTCTTATGCTGCTGTCCATGACCATTCAAGGCTGCTATATCACGCTGCTCTCCAAAGCCTATACCCATGGCGACATGTCTCAAGTGTATCCGTTCATGCGGGGGCTTGGCGCCATGTTGACTTCGCTGTGCAGCCTCGTGTTGTTTCATGAACAATTAAGCACGGCAGGCTATATGGGGCTGAGTCTTATCATTTTTTCGCTGTTTGCTTTATCGGGTTTGAGGCTCAGGGGCCAATCCAGCGTAAACCCCAAAGCCTTGCTATATGCTTGTCTGGTCGGGCTTTGCATTTCCGGGTATACCCTGACCGACAAAGCCATTCTGGATGCAGGGGTCTCCCCCGTCTCGCTGATCCAGTTATCCAACATCAGTTACTTCATCGCCCTGGTCGTTCCCGTGGCGCTGTCCAGGCAGCTGAAACGGGAATGGTCGGTGAACTGGCGCACGATTCTGCTGGGCTCCATCCTGGCACCGGGTTCATATTTGCTGTTCCTGTTTGCCATGCGGCTCACCCCGCTTGCGCACATTGCGCCGGTCCGTGAAATCAGCACGGTGTTCGGCACCGTTCTGGGCATCATCGTGCTGCGCGAACAGCAAGGCTGGCGGCGAATCGTCATGTCGGCGCTTATCACGATAGGCATCATCACGATTGCCCTATGGGGGTAGGAATCGTCTGCATGAATTCACGAAGATCAAAATGTTCATACCGAGGAGGATCTATCGATGGCTAACCGTGTCGTTATTCTTGGAATTGATGGAGCAGGGGGGTTCATTCAAAACGCGGATGCTCCGAATATTCACGCTCTGCTGAAGGCAGGAGCATACTCTTACGATGCACAGACCGTATATCCGAGCATTAGTGCCGAATGTTGGGGCTCGTTGTTATACGGCGTAAAACCGGATCGACATGGTCTTGATAATGACCGGGCGATTCACGGCAGTATTCCGGAGGACTTCCCCTATGCCTCGCTGTTCAAGCTGGCTCGCCGGCAATGGCCGGATGCCCCCTTGTCTGCATTCAGCTGCTGGGCACCGATCAACACGGGAATCATTGAGAATACGATTAACGTTCATATGGAATCCAAACCGGACCCCGAGCTGGCGGAGGCCATCGTCGATTATATTCATCAACAGCCCGATTTCAAGCTGATGTTCATTCAGCTGGATCACCCCGACGGCGCCGGCCACAAGCACGGATTCGGTACGGATCAGCAGCTGGAGCAAATTGCCGTAACCGATCAGTACGTAGGCATGATAGTCAAAGCACTCGATGGTCAGCGGCTGCTGGAAGACACCTGGATCCTTACGGTCACGGATCACGGCGGAGGAGGCGCACATCCTAACGATCACGGAAGCGATCACCCCATGGATATGACCATTACTTGGGGAATTACGGGCCCAGGCGTAAAGCCCGGCCTTATCGAAGCACCGATCAGCATCATGGACACGGCCGCCGTCATCGGTCAAGTACTGGGACTGCCCGCTCAGCCTTGCTGGGAGGGAAAAGTGCCTGAAGGCATACTCTAACTCCAAATAAAAAGCCGGCGTTTACGCGCCGGCTTCTTCTGTACAAAGGACTTCTCCCGTTGTCTTGATGTCCGCAAACCATCTTAGCGTTGCATTCACGTGATCGATGATCTGCTGCGCCGTTAACGCCGAATTGTTCCAGGTGCTGTGGGCATCGGACACCAGCGTGACATCATAACCCAAACTGGATGCTCTCCGGCAGGTGGTATCCACGCATAATTCGCTCTGCATGCCCGCAAGGATTACATGCTCGATGCCCTGCCTCTTCAATTCCTCCTCAAGCGTCGTATGGTAAAAGGAATCCGGTCTTGTCTTCTGAATGACGGTATCCGACATCGCAGGCGTGATCTCCGGATTAATCTTCCACGCCTCCGAACCTGCCATCAACCCTTCGTCATTATGCTGGATGTAAATAACAGGAATGCCGCCGCTTCTGGCTTTTGCGATCAGCTGCTTGAGATTGTGGAGCAATCGATCTCCTTCGTACACCGGATCATTTACTTGAAACATCTCATTCTGCACATCAATGACCAACAGCGCGCTCTTCTTCAACTATAACAACCTCCCGTACAGATCATAATCATCCCTTCCCATTATAGAACGTTTGTTCCTAACTTGTATATCAAAATTTGTGTCTCATTCTTAAGGAAGGAGTACCCTTCCACGCAAAAAAAGGAATCCGCTTTTAAGGGGACTCCTTATCATGGCTGATCGCCCCTCCGGGTCGCTATAAGAGCAGTGATGGTTCCTCTCCGCTACTCTTCTTTGACGCTAATCCGAGGGTTTGCCGACTTCTTTAAGTTATACTGATGGAGCTTTCTCATGGTCTTGTAAAGCTGCTGTAGTTCTTGATCATCCAAAACATCAAACATGGAGGTTTGAAAATCCGACAGCAGCGGGATAATTTCTTCCAGCAAGGCTTGTCCCTTCTCGGTTAGCGAGATGTACTTCACCTTCCAATCCTGCTTGCGGACAATCAGGCCCAGCTTCTCCAGCCGCTTCACCATGTGGGAAACGCCGCCGCCGCTGATGGACAGATATTCGGCCAGCTCCTGCTGAGATAGAGGTTGGTGGGCCATGACCTGGATCAGCACGTCGAATTGGGCAACGGTAATGCAGAAAGGCTGCAAAAACTCATTCGAGATGTGATTGCCGATCTGCTGAAATCGGGTGATCCGAATCCATGACAGCATGGCTAACCGGTTCTCCTGATGAAATCCCAATTGCTTCATAGATCCCATTGACCTCCTCTATCGTAATCACAGTCAATTTATCACTCAAATGATAAGCTGTCAAATCATGTACATAAAGCTGATACCAGCCAGCATCAAGGCTGCCAAGATGCGATATGCCAAGGGTCAGCATGATTACGGGAATAATAAATGTACCGGATGCAGGTCCAACCCGCTGAATACACATAACTTCATATTTGATATATCAAATACTCCTGACTATTGGTCAAAAGACATACCATTTAATCGATATTTCAGTGCTTATCATCTCTATTTAGCGGCTCGGCGGACGTTTCATTCCGAAGTATGACCAGGGGGACTATCACTATAATAAACGTGATTATGTAAAAAAACCTAATACATACTGAGTTTTTTACTCGAGCGTTTTCCCATACTCAAACCATAACAACCGTATCTTCTTATTCAAATACATCTTTAAACTTTGACATTCTCCCTGCAAAATGATATATCAAATTTAGCGAGGTGATCTCATATGGAACAAATTCCACTATATCAACACATCGTCAACGCTCTAACAGCCAAGATTGAATCCGGGGAGCTTCAGGCTGGAGACCAGCTTCCGACCGAAGCCGAGATTTCGAAGGAATATAAGGTCAGCCGGATTACATCGAAGAGAGCGCTGAACGAGCTGGAGAATGCCAAGCTGATTTACCGGATCCAGGGCAAGGGGAGCTTCGTGAGCGACGCTAAGGCTGATCACCGTCCATTGAGCAAGACAGGCAAAGAGATTCTGCTGATTCTCCCGTTCGCCCATAATCCGGGACTCGGCGATTACGAGAAAGGCATCAACGAATATCTCGCAACGACCGACTATAGCTTGAACATTCAGTCCAATACGATTGTCGGGCAGCGCAAGCTGTTGGAGTCTGCGTTTCAAAGCGCCCATTCGGGATTGATCCTCTACCCGATAAGCAGCATCTCGGATCTTGGCATTCTGTATCAATATCACCTGGCAAAGTACCCGCTTGTGACGATGGACAAGTGCATTGAAGGCATCCCCTTCCTCTCGGTCGTCTCCGATAACTTTGGCGGCGGATACCAAGCCTCCAAACATCTGATCGAGAACAATCACAAAAAAATCGCCTTTATCTCCTCCTTGAAGGTAGAGAATTCCTCTTCCATCCGGGAGCGGTATTTCGGTTACTTGAAGGCTCTGTATGATTACAGCCTGATCGATTACAGCGTCAATGACTTGACCGACCGTTACTTAACCCATGACCACGACAACGGCAGAGAATACTATATTCAGTTTATTCAGTCCGTCGTGAACCAAGGAATCACGGGGATTGTGGCAGAGAATGACCTCATTGCGATCGAGATCATTCAAATCGCCAAGGAGTTGGGCTTGTCCGTTCCGGACGATTTCTCCGTGGTCGGTTTTGACGACATTCATCTCGCGAGCTTCGTTGAACCCAAGCTGACCACCATATCGCAGGACTTTGGACAGATGGGATATCAGGCTGCACGGAACCTCATATCCCTCATAGAGCACCCTCTGGAACACCCTCTTGAGAATGTGGTGATTCCCGTTCGGCTCATGGAACGCCAGACCGTGAAGAAGTTATAATCCGCCTATTCCTCAATAACAAAGGAGACTTTTACATGCTGAACTATGTCGATACCAGACAGGGCACCAACAATCAATATACCTTTTCCAACGGGAATGCACTCCCTTACACGGGTGTGCCGTTCGGTATGAACCACTATGTCGTGCAGACCAAAAACGAAGGAAGCTGGTTCTTCAACCCCAATGACCGCATCTTCCAAGGCATTCGCCTGACGCACCAGCCGAGTCCGTGGATGGGCGACTTCGCCCACTTCCTGATGACTCCGATCGCAGACGACAAAATCAGGGGCTCCGTCTTCACCTGCCAAAGCTCCTATCGACCGGAGGAAGCGATATTCAAGCCTTATTATCTCAAAGTGAAGCAGCAGCGCTACAACATCACCACGGAGCTGGTACCGAGCTGCTATGGCGCGTCGCTACGCATCAAATATAATTCCGGGCAGCAGGCTGGCCTCGTGCTAAACGTCCATAACCAAAGCGAGTTCCGGGTGGATGCTGCCCAGCGCAAAATTACCGGTTATGTCAGCAACTTCGCAGACTGTCACGATAAAGGATTCCGCATGTACGTGGCCATGAGCTTCAGCAAGGACATGGATCTCTCTGCGACCGGTTACTACGACGCCGAAGGCCAGTTCTTCCCGGAGATCGCTTTCGTCAATGCGGACCAGCATGTCGTCATTCGCTTCAAGGACTGTGAAAAGGGCACCCTGGATGTTAAGCTGGCGACCTCTTTCATCAGCCAGGAGCAAGCGGAGCTTAATCTGACGCGCGAGCTCGACACAACCTTGGACGAACAGAAAGAATTGGCGGCGGAAGCCTGGAATCATTACCTGAACAAAATCCGGGTCTCTCACTCGAACGAGGAATATATGCGCACTTTTTATACCTGCCTTTACCGCATGTTCTTGTTCCCGCAAAAATTCTATGAGCTCGATGCCAATATGGAGCCGGTTCATTACGACACAACGGCCCGATCCGTCAAGAAGGGCGTGCTCTATACCAATAACGGCTTCTGGGATACTTACAAAACCGTATATCCGCTCTATTCCATCATCGCGCCGAAGGAATATGAGGAGATGCTGGAAGGTTTCCTGAATTCTTACCGCGAGACCGGCTTCCTACCAAAATGGCTGTCCCCGGATGAGCGCGGACTGATGCCGGGCACGCTTATTGACGCGGTCATCGCGGATGCGGCGGCTAAGGGACTCGCCCAGCACCTGCTGCCGGAACTGCTGGAGGCCATGCTGACCGCAGCCACCACGCAGAGCGGACAGAATTGCTATGGACGTCAAGGAACGCTGGACTACATCAAGTACGGTTACGTTCCGAGCAGCTATCATGAGAGCGTAAACCATACGCTGGATTACGCATACAGCGACTACTGCATCAGCCGCGTGGCGGATGTGTTGGGCCGGTCGGACATAGCCGCGCAGTACAGACAAAGCGCGCTCAACTATCAGAATATTTTTGATGCGGAGACCGGCTTCATGCGGGCCAAGGATCAGAACGGCCAGTTCCGTCCGAATTTCAACGACACGAGCTGGGGACTCGATTATGCCGAGGGAAGCGCTTGGCAAACCAGCTTTGCCGTATTCCAGGATTTCCAGGGATTGATCGAAGCGTATGGTTCGAAAGAACGCTTTTTCGACAAAATTACCGAATTGTGCAACAAAGCGCCAGACTTCGACGTCCGGGGCTACGGCTTTGAAATTCATGAGATGAGCGAGATGGCCGCCATCGATTATGGCCAGCTGGCGATTTCCAACCAGCCGAGCTTCCATATTCCTTATCTGTTCAACTATGTAGGGCAGCCTGCATCATCCCAGGTGATCCTCAAACAGCTGATGTCGAACCTGTTCAACAGCGGCTTTGATGGTTTCCCTGGCGACGAGGATAACGGCAGCATGTCCGGCTGGTATGTGTTCAGCTCCATGGGCTTCTATCCGGTATGTCCGGGCAGCAATGAATATGTGCTCGGGATCCCGCTGTTCGACAGCGTGAGCATTGAGCTGCCTAACGGCAAACAGATGTTGATTCATACCGATAACAACAATCCGCAGTCCAATTTCGTGGCGAACGTGCAATTGGAAGGACAGGATTACACTAAACTGTACATTACGCATGAGGATATTCTGGCAGGCAAAACCCTCGATTTCCGTCTTGGATTGGCTCCAAGCTACCGTCATTACAGTGCGGAGGAACTGCCGTTCTCGATATCGAAGAAGTAAGAGCTTAAGCTTAACTCGTATCATAAGGGCATCCCATCAGGTCAGCGGCCTGGGGGATGCCCTTTTTTTGCGTCTCCGGCTGTTCCGTCATCGTGACATAATCGGGGTCTTCAGCCGAATGGTCTCCCTTCTCTGATATTGAAATAACAGGAATTTTCAAGATCGCCTCGGGTAACAATACACATGATTCGTACTATGAGCCAATTGCTAAGAAACTGCGGGGTGATTATCGTTGTGGTCCGTCATTGTGTCTTATATTCCGAAGTGGACGATTTTTTTCCAAGCCTTTCTGCTCTGCTTTGTCCCCGTCGTGATGCTGATGTTCGCCAAATGGTTTCACAAGTCTATCAATTCAAGCTTTTCCTTAAAGCCTAACATCCCCTCTTCACCCATGAGGGAGGATAGCGTTTCGCCGGACGCTCCCCTAACGGGACTTTACGATACGGACATCACGTCGGTTCGCCAAGCGATCGGCGGCAATGCGGACGTGGAATTCAGGGAATTTACGATACGGGGCACGCGAACGCGGGCGGTCGTCGTATATGTGGACGGATTGCTGGATAGCGACCTCATCGACACCCATCTGATAAGACCCCTCATGCTGGAGGGAGTTCCGGAAACGGAGCACGACAACTTCAATCGTTCGAGCGATGCCATCAAAGCCTACATCAGCAGCCAAATGCTGCCTGTATGCGAGATCAAGCATGTCCAACAATTATTGGATCTCGTACAAGCCGTTCTTGCAGGCACGCCCTGTTTATTGGTCGATGGGATGCAAGGAGCCTTTTTGGTGGGGTCGGCCAAGGGAAAAAGTAGAAACATAGAAGAACCTCTATCGGAAGCCCTTCTTCGGGGTCCCCGTGTCGGATTTACCGAGAGACTATCAGACAATACAGGCTTGCTAAGGCTTCATGGAAAAAATGAAAGTCTTCAGCTCACCCGATTCGAGGTCGGAAACCGGGTAAAAAAAGATCTGGTCGTCGCCTACATGAAGGATATCGCCGACCCCAAGCTGGTGGATGAAGTCGTTACGCGCATCCGGAAAATCGAAATCGACGACCCGCTTGAATCGGGATACATCGAGCAATTGATTGAAGAAAACGTCATGAGCCCTTTTCAGCAAATCCAAAATACCGAGAGACCGGACAGGGTCATCGGCGCTTTACTGGAGGGGCGGGTAGCCATCCTGCTTGACGGCACGCCCTACGCGTTAATCGTGCCGGTCACGTTCAGCATGCTGCTCCAATCTCCTGAAGACTATTACGAGAGATGGATATCGGGATCCTTTGTCCGCTTACTGCGCTTTCTCTCCGCCCTTCTGGCGCTGCTGGCACCCGCACTGTACATCTCGTTTATTTCGTTTCATCCCGGGCTGATACCTACCAAGCTGGCGTTGACCATTATCGAGACGAGGCAGGGCGTGCCCTTTCCCTCGATCATCGAAGCGCTCATCATGGAGATCGCCATTGAAATTTTGCGCGAGGCCGGGATCCGGCTGCCGAAACCCATTGGACCTGCGATGGGCATCGTAGGCGGTCTGATTATTGGCGATGCTGCCGTAAATGCCGGAATTGTCAGTCCGTTTCTCGTTATTGTCGTGGCCGTAACCGCAATCTCTTCCTTCACGATCCCGGTCTACAGCGCCGGCATTACACTGCGCGTCCTCCGATTTACCGCGATGTTCTTTGCGGCCGTGCTCGGGTTGTTCGGCGTCGTGATGTTCTTCCTTCTTCTGTGCTGTCATCTGGTCAGATTGAAGAGCTTTGGCGTGCCTTACGTAAGCCCCATGGTACCGTACGGCATCAACGACTTGAAAGATTTCCTCATCCGCTTCCCCTTGAAGGTGATGAAGAAACGTCCCCAGCTGTTAAAACCGCAGGATCCCGATCGCCGAAACTAATCATTCCAAGCACGAAATGAGGTGAGGACCATGAGCAGCTCCCGTTTACAGACCAAAGACCAAATTACCACTTCCCAGGCTGCCGTCATGATCATTAACTACATGCTGGGCGCCGGTATTCTCACGCTCCCGAGAACGACGGTAGAGGCTGCCAAAACCCCGGATGTATGGATATCCATTCTGATCTCCGGCATGATCATCATGCTGGTCGGATTCATCGTCGTGAGGCTAGCCCGCAGATTTCAGGGAAAAACCTTTTTTCAATTCGTGCCCGAAATCACCGGTAAATGGGTGGCCTTCCTGTTGAGCTTGCTGGTCATTGCGTATCTCATTACCATTTCTGCTTTTGAAATCCGGGTGATGGCGGAGGTTACGGGGCTATACCTGCTTGAGGGCACGCCCGTATGGATCATCGTGATGACGTTTATGTGGATCGGTCTGTATTTGACCACAGGGGGAATCAACTGCATCGCCAGATTGTACGAGATCATTTTGCCCATTACGCTGTTGTTCTTCATCATTGCAATTCTGCTGAGCAGCAGCATATTCGACATTAAAAATTTAAGGCCAGTGCTTGGCTCGGGCATCATGCCCGTGCTGCAAGGGATCAAACCCTCGCTGTTATCGTTCACCGGTTACGAGATCATGTTTGTTGCCATGGCATTCATGAAGTCGCCCAAGAAAGGCACCAAAGCTATGATCGTCGGCATTACGGTTCCCATGTTGATTTATTTGATCACCGTCATCATGGTCATTGGCGGGCTCTCCATTCATGGCGTACAGAAGAGAACCTGGCCCACGCTTGATTTAATGCGGAGTTTCGAGATGCAGGGCTTGATATTCGAGCGCTTTGAATCCCTGCTGCTTGTCATCTGGATCATGCAAATATTCTCGACCTTTACGGTCGCGCATTACGCGGCATCGTTAGGCCTCTCCCAGCTGATGAAGAAGAATATACGCCCCTTCCTCTTCATCATGCTGCCGGTCATCTTCCTGCTCGCCATGATCCCGAAAGATGTGTCGGAGACGTTCAAGCTGGGAGATACCGTAGGTTATATGTCGATTTATTTATTCGGAGGACTGCCACTCATCCTATTATTGATCAGCAAGGTCCGCAAGAAAGGGGGGAAGCCGAAATGAACAAATATTCCCGACATGTGTCGGTAGTAACGGCCAGCATCCTGATGCTGCTGACAACCGGCTGTTGGAGCAGCAACGAGATCGAGGATGTCAGCGTCTATGTAGGCTTAGGACTGGATGCAGCGAATGAATCCCGATTCGAACGGGAGATCAACAAACAAGGAGCGACCTACCCCAAAAGGAAAGTGCTGACGGCGACGGTCCAGATCGTACCCCCGATTACGGGAAAGAGTGAGAAACAAGGCGGATCCAGCTCGTCATTGCCAAGCAAGGCTTATCTGAATGAACAATTAACGGGGGATTCCCTCATTCAGATCTTCCGCCAATTTTCGTTGCGACGAGACCGTCCGCTGATCGGCCACCATCTGAAGGTCATCGTCGTGTCAAGCGAACTCGCCAAACGGTACAGCCTGGAACAGATCCTTGATTTTATTCTCCGGGATAATGATATTCGCCCCAGCTGCCTGGTAGTGGTGAGCCACCGGAGTGCACTTGAAGCGTTGAGCTCCACCGAACCCGGGGAGATCCCAGCTTTCTACTTGATGGGTCTTGTGGATAACCGCTATCGTTCCAACAAAATCCTTCCCCCGATGTCACTCATAAAGCTGGATAGCACCATGCAATCGGGAGAAAGCTTCCTGCTGCAAAATGTCGTTACCGCCGAAAGCGAGCATAAATTCTCGGGTGCTGCCATATTCAAAGGCAATACCAAAAAATTCATCGGGGAACTAAGCCAGTATGATCTGGAAGGCTTATCCTGGATCATGGAGGACGTGAAGGGAGGGGCACTGAAAACGTACGCTCATAAGACAGGACATACCGTTATTTATGAGCCCAAAAATTCCCACAGCACCATTATTCCCAAGGTTCAGGGAGACGAAATATCATTTCATATCAAAATTCGTTCAGAAGGCAGGTTAATCGAGGATTGGAGTTTTCCGGAGAAGCCCTCATCCGGGAAGTACATCAAGGAAATGCAGCAGGCATTTGAAGAAGAGGCCCGTAAACAAATCCAACAGGTTCTGGATAAAATGCAGCATGTCTATCATGTAGACGTAGGGGGCTTTGGCGATCAGATCCGAATCAAATATCCGAAACTATGGAAAAAAGTAGAAAAGGATTGGGACGAAACCTTTAGCCATATCCCCATTACGTATGAAGTCGACATGAAGATCACGGACTTCGGTTCCTCAACGGATTAAACGAGCGCTGACGATAGGGTCAGCGCTCTCTATGTCTGCTTGCATTTACACCAGAAACATCGCAACGACTGTGGTAACGGCAAGACCCAGCAGCACCGGCTTCAGATTCCGTCTTGCCAGCTCAAACGGGCTGACTCCGCAGATGGCTGCAGCCGGGATCAACGCCCAAGGAATGAGCGTGCCGCCGCCTACCCAGATGGCGGCAACCTGGCCGAGCGCCGTCAGGGTAGCAGCCCCTGAACCGATGGCCGTAGCAAACAGCTGCGCGATTGAGCCGGCGAGCGATATGCCGGAAAAGCCCGAACCGTCCAGACCCGTAATGGCACCGGTGATCGTCAGCGTCACCGAACCTACCGCGCCATTCAGCGGTACCGCATTCGCAAGGGCAACCCCCAGGTCGTTCACGATCCCATGGGATGCGTCCGGAAGCACCTTACCGAACAGCTCGCTGAACGCAGCATCCCCTAGATAAAAGAAAGCCGCAATGGGGATGACGGGGCCGAACACCTTAAATCCGAACATGAAGCCCTCGATCAAATACGAGGTGACCTTCTCCAAACCACGGTTGCGATGAGCGACCAGCGCAATGACGCCGAGGATCAGGACGGCTGTTCCGCCTACCAGGGCCGTCGCATCTCCGCCTTGCAGCTTCAAGATGAACATGGCCGCGACGTCTGCCGCGAACAGGAGCAGGATCGCAATGGCCAGCCATTTTTTCATGCCGGGCGAAATGGCGGCAACGGTATCATCCTCATCGGTACGCGTGGTCAGCGCGTCCCCCGTGCTTTTGATGGAGACCAATCCATCCCTCCAGCTGCCATTACGCTGATCTCTCTTCATCATCCAAAATGCCGCCACGGTCGTTACCAGTCCCATCACGATCACGAGCGGCACACTCGCGGCCATGACGCTGGATACAGGCAATCCGGCTGCATCGGCAGTCAATTTAGGCGCGCCTTGGATGATATAATCGCCCGATAGCGCGATGCCGTGCCCGAACAGATTCATCGCCACGGCCGCTCCCAGGGCAGGCAAGCCGACCCGGATGGCAACGGGAAGCAGGACCGCCCCGATTAACGCCACCGCCGGTGACGGCCAGAAGAAAAAAGAGGTGACCATCATGATGATGCCGATGCCCCAGTAAGCCATAGCCGGAGTACGGAGAAAACGGGTTAACGGGGCCACCATCGTCTCGTTGATCCCCGTCTTGATCAAGACCCGGCTCATCGCCACGATAATGGAAATAATCATGATCGTGCCCATCAGCTCTTTGGTCGCAAAGATGAACGAGTTAAACACACCGGAGACGGATCCGCTCAGCGTCTCCGTTGCCAGAATGCCAAGCGCAAATATACCGGTGATGCAAACCAGCGTCGTATCGCGCCGCCGGATCAACAGCGTCATGATCAATACGATAAACGCCAGGTAAACCCAGTGAATCGCGGTTAAATGAATTCCCATATGAAGCCACGCCCTTTCCCAGGCAGCAGGTTTTGTGTGACTACATCTTATGCATGGGCCTGGGCGAGGGTTCATGACCCGTACTTATCATACGCTTACGGATCTCCGGGAAGGGTGTGGTATAGTGAATGCAAGCCCCTGCTTTGCGTTAAAGGAGTTGAAGACATGTATACCATTCTGATTGTGGAAGACGATGAACGAATCGCGGATAAACTAAGGTCGGCGATCTCCAAATATGATTTCAACGTACGGATCATCGAAGATTTCAACCGCGTGATGGACATTTTTGCGGAGACGATGCCGGATCTGGTTCTGCTGGACGTCAATCTGCCGAAATACGACGGATTCTACTGGTGCCGGCAAATCCGCACCCAATCCCACTGCCCGATCATCTTCATCTCGGCACGCGATAGCGGCATGGACCAGATCATGGCGCTCGAAAACGGGGCCGATGATTATATTACGAAGCCGTTTGACATGGAGCTTGTCCTGGCCAAAGTCCGCAGCCACCTGCGCCGCGCGGTCGGCGCCTATGCCTCCGGCCAGGAGGAGGAGCCTATCGTTGAAAGCGCCGGTCTCCTCCTGTATCCCGAGCGACTCCTCGTGACCTATGGAGACCGATCGGCCGAGTTAACCCAGAAGGAAGCTGCCCTGCTGACGATGCTCATGGAAAAATCTGGCCGCGTAGTCAGCCGCGAACGGCTCCTAGACCTCATGTGGGAAGATCAGCACTTCATTGACGACAATACGTTGAATGTTTATATAACGAGGGTTCGCCGCAAGCTTCGTGAACTCGGAGCCGGGGATCTCATCGAAACCGTCCGGGGAGCAGGCTACCGGTTCATGACAGGCAAGGAGACCCTATGAAACTTTTTTTGAGGGAGCACCTCCCGCTCATGCTGTTTTTTGCCGTTCAAATGCTGCTTGTCCCCCTGCTATACTGGCTTGCCGGTGAAGGCAGACCCTTTACTGTCGTGCTATACGGGGTACTGTTGAGCAGCGTCGTGCTGCTGGCCTATCTGGTGTACCGGTATCTCTCTCATCGCACGATGTACCAAGAGCTTTCCAGCCAGGAACTTTCGGAGGAGTTCTCCAATCCTCCTCTGGGCGATGCGCCGCTGCCGGAAGCGATCCACGAGCGGATCAGCCATTATGAACGCTTATACCGGGAACAGCTGCATCGGCATCAAAGCGGAACCGACCAGCATCTGGCCTTCGTCAACCGCTGGGTTCATCAGATGAAGACCCCGCTGTCGGTGATTCAATTAACGCTCGATGAAGTCGAAGAAGCACCCGCCGAACATATACGGGAAGAGCTTGAACGAATACGCAAAGGTCTCGAAATGGTGCTGTATACCGCACGCCTGGACCGGTTCGAGCAGGACTTTGCGGTAGAAGCCGTCGGACTCCGTGCCGCGGTCAGCGAATCCGTCGTGGAGAGCCGAAAGCTGTTCATTCGCAAAGGGATTACACCGGTGTTTCACATCGATGATCGGATCTCCGTCTACACGGATGCCAAATGGTTTCGATTTATGCTGGGTCAAATTCTGACAAACGCCGTGAACTACTCCGGCAGCCCCGGCAAGAAGATTCAATTCACTGCAGAAGAAGCAGGGAAACACATCAAGCTTCGTATCCGCGATGAGGGGATCGGCATTGCACCGGAGGACATCAACCGGGTATTCCATCCTTACTTCACCGGCGAGCGCGGCCGGCAATATCATGAATCCACCGGCATGGGCCTGTATCTAGTCCGTGAAATCGCCCATAAGCTTGACCATTCCGTCGAACTGGAATCCACGCTCGGTGAGGGAACGACCGTTACCTTAACGCTGCGTACTGCAGCAATCCAAGGCACATCTTATTCGTAGGTGTGCCTTATTTACCATGGGGCGGTTAAGCTTAAACTTCATGCCGGCATCTCAGGATACGAACAGAATATACGAACATAACCTTATGGCAAATGTAAGCTCCGTTTCACCTAAATCCATAGCAGGAGCATGTCGGTATGCGATAGAGTTAGGCTACACTGAGAGGTTGTTCAAAAAATTCGCCTTTGGATAAGAAAACCAATCGAGGCCAATCAAGGATGAGCGACCGCGATTCAAAGGTAGGTTTTCTTGCGATATAGAATTTCATCAGCTCTGCTGATAACGAATAAATTCTATATCTAACACGAAGGGAGTCAAGAAGTAACTCGGCATCGAATCTTGAATTCAGCCGGGCCTAAGCAGATGCTTCCGAGGTATGTTTCCTGCGGAAACATTTCAGGTGCTCAAGTACCCAAAACGTACGCTCCGCTCCTCACTCCCTAGTTTCATCCCAACCTTCTCGGTGCTGAAAATCCGACTTTTTAACTCGCACAATAACAAGGTTATAGAAAGGAGCCTATGGATTTATGGATATTCTTGAAGTAAAGGCTTTAAACAAAGTATATGCGGGCAAAGTGGCGACACAAGCTCTTACCGATATTCATCTCACGATCAAAGAAGGAGAATTCGTCGGCATCATGGGGCCGTCCGGCAGCGGCAAAACCACCCTGCTGAACATGGTATCCACTATCGACCGTCCAAGCTCGGGCGAGGTCAAGATCGGGGGCAGCAATCCTTACCAAATGAAAAAAAGCGAGCTCGCCCACTTCCGCCGGAGGCAGCTCGGCTTTGTATTCCAGGATTTCAATCTGCTCGACACGCTAACGGTTGCCGAGAATATCGTGCTCCCGCTTACGCTGGACCGCCGTCCGCTCAAGGACATGGAATCGCTGCTGCAGCAAACCGCTTCGCCGCTTGGCATTCGCGAAATTCTGAATAAACGCGTGTACGAAATTTCGGGGGGACAAAGGCAGCGCACCGCGATTGCCCGGGCGATCATCGGCTCGCCCCTGTTGCTGCTTGCGGATGAGCCTACGGGAGCGCTCGATTCCAACTCCTCTCGGATCGTGATGGAGTCGCTCTCCGAGATCAATGAGCGGGATCGTACCACTTTAATGCTGGTTACGCATGATCCCCTGGCCGCAAGCTATTGCAACCGCATCGTTTTTATTAAAGACGGCAAGCTTGCCGCCGAGATTCACCGCGGAGAGAACCGGCAGGCCTTTTTTCAAAAAATCATCGATACGCTATCGTTCTGGGGAGGGAATACAAGTGAGCTTTCCTCAATTCGCGTTTAATAACGTCCGGCGGAATGCTCGCCAATACTTCGCTTACCTGCTGAGCAGCTCATTCATGGTCATGATTTTCTTTACGTACGCGGTATTCATCTACCATCCGGCCATCGAGAATTCGCCCATGGGCGCGATGACGCGTACGGGAATGACAATTGCCACGGTGATCGTCTATGTGTTTGCCTTCTTGTTCGTGCTGTATTCGATCAGCGTATTCCTGAAGTCGAGAAATCGGGAATTCGGCATTCTGACGATTCTGGGAGCGGAAGCCAAGCAGATCAATTGGCTGATTTTCCTGGAGAACATTCTGATTGGCGCCATTGCCATCGTAACGGGCATCGCCAGCGGAATGCTGTTATCCAAGGTGTTCCTGCTCATCAGCACCAAGGTGATCGATATGGACGAGCTGCCGTTCTATTGGCCCGTCAAAGCGATGCTGCTGACCGCAGGTGCGTTCGCTGCGCTGTTTCTCGTCATTTCGCTTTTTACCTTATTATTTATCCGGAAGAATCAAGTTCTGGAGCTTCTCAAAGGCACCAGCAAGCCGAAAACCGAACCGAAAGCCAATCTGTTCCTGGCCCTCTTAGGCGTGGTGCTGCTTACCATCGGCTTTACCGTCCTTCGTGTTAAAGCGTTAGACCCTGCGGGATTGATAATTGCTGCGGCAACCGGAATTATGGGCACGTATTTCTTCTACTCCCAGCTATCCGTGTGGATTGTCCGCATGCTGCAGCGAAGTCGCAGGACCACCTGGAAAGGAACAAACCTGCTGTGGATTTCCGAGATGAGTTACAAGATTAAGGATAATGCCCGCATGCTGTTTCTGGTCACGGTTGTGGTAGCACTGGCTTCCATGAGCACCGGTTTCGTACTGGCCATGCAGAAATCGATCAAATCGGTATATTTGGATAACCCGTACGCGCTTAGCTACAGCTACTATAACAATGACGACGAGACTAAGGTGCAGGAAGAATTGGCCCTGATTGAAAATCGTCTGCAGACAGAAGGGCTGGAGTATAAACGGGCGGAGGTCGGAACCATCTACTATCGCTTGTCAGCGAATGGGGAGGACTCCTTACACATCATGCCGCAATCCCAATACGACCGTTTGGCTGCTATGTTGAATACTGAGCCGGCCGGGACACTCGGCAAGAATGAAGCCTTATTGGCGGAAACCCCGAATGCAGCGAAGAAGAGTAAAGGGAAGCAAACCGAAGCAGATATCGAACTATCCGGCCAGCCCTACTCCTTCATCTTGGAGAATCGCACAGACCGGATTGCGGCTTTGGTATATAGCGGCAGATTGCTGGTCGTTACGGACACCATGTTTGAAGAGCTGAGGGGCGGGAACAAAGAAAATGAAATCAGTGTGAGTCATACGTATCCGTTTATTCTTCCCGATTTCCAAGGACTCCCCGAGAAGGATGATCCCGAAACCAAGCTCGGCCTTGAGCTGTCGGAGTGGAACGGAAGTGCAATCAGAGAAGGTTATATAGAATCCAGGGCGGAGAACTATTACGTCAATAAACAGGGATTTTCGTTATTCAGCTTTATCGGGGTGTTTGTCGCACTGATCTTCTCGATCTCAACCGCAAGCTTCCTGTATTTCAAACTGCATACGGAGCTTTCGGCCGATCAGGCGATGTACCGTTCCCTGTCCAAGATCGGACTCAGCGTGCGCGAGATGAACATCTCCGCAACCATTCAGATTGCCGTGCTGTTCTTTATTCCCATCCTGGTTGCAGCCCTGCAGTCATTGGTCGTGCTCGACCCGATTCTAGGCTACCTGGATGTGCCGAATGTAAACGGACCTGTAATGGCAGCCTCATCGGCATTCTTAGCCGCCCAAATGATATATTTCCTGATCGCCAGAGCCCGTTATATTAAATCCGTGAACAGGATGATGGTGTGATCATGCATGCAGGACAACACGACGCCGCGACTCGGCATCGCCCTGCGCTTGAAAAGACACGCTTGCACTTTTTGGACCAATTCAGGGGGTTTGCCCTCCTTGGACTGCCGTTTGTCAACGTGTTGGGACTCTGGCTCATCCACGCACCCGAAACGGCAGCTGATTATTGGCTCCAGCGAGGACTTAACTTTTTTGTGGAAGCCCGATTTTATACCATCTTCACGTTCCTGTTCGGACTTGGATTCTACATGTTTCTATCACGAAGCGCTGCAACGGGTGGAAAGCCAAGACTTCGGCTGTATATTCGCCGGTTAGCGATTCTGGTGCTGATCGGCCTCATCCATCAGCAGTATCAATCGGGTGAAGCATTATTCTATTATGCGGTTGTTGGCCTGCTTGCGGTTCCTCTCTACTGGGCTCCGCGGAGGGTTAACCTTCTCATCGGATCGGCGGGGTTTGTTCTGGCGGCCGTTATGGGCGTCAAACTCCTCACCATCCCTTTCCTGATCGTGTTTGGTCTAGCTGCAGGCCAATATCGATTAATAGATGCGATCAACAAGGGATTAAGCTTACGCTCGTTGCGCATGATTTGGATACCGTCTCTGTTAGGAACGATTTTGGCCATCGGCGTCATGTGGCGGGTAGCGCCTTCCGAGCCGATGCCATCGTTTCTGTTCGAGGTAGCAGGCGAGTCGCCGTCACCAACCATGGAAGCCGCCTTCACTCTGGCACATATCGGGGTGGCGACAGGCCCTCTCGTATCCGTATTTTATCTAAGCTCTCTCTTAATGCTCGGGCGTACCCGCGTAGGTGCGAAGATGCTGCATCCGTTACAGGCATACGGACGCATGGCGCTTACCAACTACATTGGGCAAACCGTCATTCTGGTAGGCATTCAGCGCTTCATGCTGAACACCACACCGACGACTTATGTCGTGTCCACGTTCGTTTCCCTGGGAATTGTGTTCTTCCAGATCATAACCAGCCATCTGTGGATGCGTTGGTTCCAATACGGCCCTTTGGAATGGTTGTGGCGATGCGGCACCTATTGGACCCTCGTGCCGATTCGCAAACAAACAGGAGACCTTTAGGTCCCCTGTTTGTTGGTTTGTCTTTGCCCGATGTCGGAATCGATGTTAATCCTTAATTTCGGAAGCCGCCGTGCTGCAGGTTCTCCAAGTATTCTCCCCACGCTGCTGCCCAGCTCGATCCGCCATTCCTCCTACCTCATCCGCCGCTCTAAACGCCGTATTTCCTCCTCGATCACAATCATACCCGCCTCGATCCGGGGTTTCTCCACCCCGATGATACATAACCGAATCCGGTCATTGCGCTGATTCTCAGGCAGCAGATGTTGATCCACGTTCGTAACCGAGATACCTCTCTGCAGCAAGCGATCCTGAAGTGCGGATGCCTTTACATACTGGGGCAGCCGGATGGTGATGAACACGCCGGAGGAGGGGCACGTATAGTGAATGCCGCTGCCGAAGACACGGGCACATACCTCGATGGCATAGCGCATCTTCTCCCGGTAATGCTCCCGGATGCGGGCTGCATGGCGCTTGTACATGCCGCTCTTGATATAAAGTTCAAGCGCGCCTTGGGAGAGGATCGGCGACGATATGTCCGCGGCGTTTTTATGCCTAATAAATGGATCCAACAGCCGATCCGGAAGAAGGACGGCGCCCATTCGAATGCCTGGCAGGATCGTCTTCGAGAAGCTTTTGACATAGATGACATGGTCCGACTGAGCCAGTGCGTACAACGGGTCCGCCTTCGAATCCACCTCCAGGTCCGCCAGATAATCGTCCTCCACGATATAGACATCATACTGCCGGGCGAGATCCGCGATACGCCTCTTCTGCTCCAGCGAATACGAGGTGCCTAACGGGTTGAGGAATCGCGGCACCGTGTAGAACAGCTTAATCTGTCCGCTGCGAAAATAAGACTCCAGCACCTCCAGGTCGATGCCATGCTCATCCCGATGGATGCCGATCACCGGGCAGCCTGCAACGCGCGCCGCCGCCAAGAAACCGAAATACGTCGGCTGCTCCACCAGGACCACCCGTCCCTCACCCGGGAAAGGCATGCGCGTCAGGATCGAGAAGGCCTGCTGAGCCCCGGTCACCACAGCGATTTGATCAGGTTTAGCAAACATTTGCTGTGCGTGGAAATACCTGCTCAGCTCGTTCCTTAACGAAAAGATCCCCTGTGGATCGGTGTAACCGAACAGCTCCTCCTTGTATAAGGAAATCGCCTTACGCAGGCAGTGCTCCATCTCCTGAAACGGCAAAAAATCGCCCCGGGGCGTCGTTGAGGCGAAATCAATCGGCTCGCTTTCCGTCCGCGCAGAGGCGGGGCCCTTCCCCTCCACGAGATAGTAACCGCTCTTGGGCACCGGGTAGATGACATCATCGCGCTCCAAGGTCTGATACGCACGAACGACCGTATTGGGACTGCAGGAGAACATTTTGGCCAAGGCTCTGACCGATGGCAGCTTATGACCTGATCGGATATGCCCCCTCTCCACTTCACGGATCATATGGGCAACAATTTGTTCGTGCTTCGTGTCCATCCCGCTTATCCCCCTGTATTGATACAGTTGCTCTAAATTGTCCTGTTCATTTCCGATTCCATGATTAAAATTAGCTTATTGCATGACATAGCGGAAGTAAAGACTTGGGAGAGGGGCTGACGGGGCTGCGATGAAAAGAGACCGGGGTTATGCATGGGTCATTCTCATATTTCTATGGATGCTAGGGTTTGCGGCGGCCATCAGCCGGTTTGTCATGTCTTATTACCAGCACGAAATGGCAAGGGATTTAAGCGTCGACCTCACCTTTATCAGCTTCACCTGGTCCGTTAACATTGCCGTTGCCGCCATCTGTTCTCCGCTCGGCGGATGGTTGACCGATCGATACGGTCCCAAAAAAATGATGCTCCTGAATGCCCTGTTTGGCGTGATGTCCATGATGACCGTGCTTACGTTTCGTCATCCGGCGGGATTCTTCCTGGGGCTCGGGCTGCTCTCCGGCCTCTCCGGCATGGCTGCAAGTACAGGTTATGTCGTGGTCACAAGCTGGTTCAGCCGCCATAAAGCGAAGGCACTCATGATCATGACCAGCGCAAGCTCGCTCGGCCTGGCCATACTGACGCCTCTATTTGTCAGCAACCGGGACTGGCTCGATTGGACAACGGCATTCACTTTCACCTTATGGATCACGCTTGTATCCATACCGCTCACCTTGCTTATCATGAAAGAACGAAAGCGCGAAGAGCACGAAGCCGGCCCCTCCGCTGCTGAATCGCCCCCATCGGCTGGGAGGCCACGGATCCTTCCGATCGCCAAGGAGATGGTAACCAGCCGCACCGTACTTCTGGTGGTCTTCGCTTTGTTCACATGCGGCTTCGGCATGGGAACGGTTGAAATGCACCTGATGGCCATCCATCGCCATCATCAGATCAGTCCGGTAATGTTCACGTCCTCACTGAGTATTCTCGGTTTGCTTGAGCTGACAGGCGGACTGCTGTTTGCCTTCCTCCTGGACCGGATGTCGAGGAGTTTGGCCTTGTCCTTCCTGTACGTATTTCGAATCGTGGCCTTTATGGTGCTGTATCTGCACTTCAGCGCCTCTCCGATCCTCTTCTCGATCATCTTCGGAGCCAGCTATTTAGGAGCCATTCCTGGCGGTATTCTGGTAGCCGGCGAGGCCATGGGCCATCGCTCCGTTGGATTGCAGGCCGGAACGCTGCTTATTTTCCATCAGGCGGGCGCCGTTCTCGGCTCCTTCTCCGGCGGATTCCTGTATGACCTTACGAACAGCTACCAAGCGCTGATCGGGATCAACCTGATATTCAGCGCTCTGTCGGCCATGGGCTATTACCGGATTCATCGTGCGTCGAATCGAAGGCGTTCCGTTCCAGGTCAGCCGGGCGGCGCCAGCTTAAAAAAATCACTATAGGCAGGTGTTCTTGATGAAAATGGCTTTCATTCTATTCCATGGCATGACGGCCCTGGACCTGATCGGCTTCACCGAAGTCATGACCCGGCTTGCCCGCATCCGTCCCGAAGCGGATATATCCTGGGATTATTGCGCGCTGAGCACGCAAATTACCGATGATCGCGGATTGGCGTATGTCGTATCCCGGGTCAAACCGGATCTTTCGGAATACGATCTGGTCTTCGTGCCTGGCGGCTTTACCACGAGGGAGCTGAGGTACGACCCCGATGTGCTGACTTGGCTGCAGACCGCCCGGGAAGCCAAACATCTCGTATCCGTCTGCACCGGATCGCTGCTTCTGGGCGCGGCCGGCTTGCTGGAGGGCAAGCGTGCTACCACCAACGCTTCGGCTTACGAGCTGTTGACACCCTACTGCAAGGAAGTTGTTCAAGCACGCATTGTACAGGACGGCCGTCTCTTTACAGGCAGCGGAGTGTCATCGTCCATTGATCTCGGCTTATATCTGCTCGAAAGGCTAACCGATGCAGCGACGGCGGAACGGGTCCAGACGGATATGAGCTACCCCTATTACCGGGCGGGAACCTCATCCGCCCTATATCATGCGAAGACAGGCATGTGAATCCGGATGCGGCGACCGGGGAACTTACCCTATATTATGGAAGCTGCTCTCCCCCGCAAGGAGTCACGATTTCATTACGCATAAGCACGGAGCCGGTCATCAATCAACCCGAGCAGCCAATCTCTTTCCCCGGGAACATCCTCTCTCAGCCTGGCCGCCGCTACGGGCAGCATCCACCGGTCGATATCCTCCAGCTTCGCACGGGATAATCGGCAGTACTCGTTCAGGTATACTTTATTCCACAGCATGCGGGCCATCCGAAGCGGAAGCACCAGGATGCCCGGCTGATCGTCCGGGTTAAACGGCGATTGGAACATGAGCGATGTCCTGGCGACGTCGCATAGCGGGTTACCTACATGGGCGTTGTTCCAGTCAATCGCCCGGCATCCGTTCTCCGCGACGATCACATTGTCCGGGTGAAAGTCGCCATGGCAGATGGAATCGCCTTCCGGAAATGAATCCAGCACCTTGCATATGGCCTGCGCTTTTTCCTGCAGGATGCCGCTTGCATCAAGAATGGCGTGTTCCAGCTTTTCTTTTTGCGGCGGCAGCAGGCTGGTCGTGCAGCTGTGCGTCGCATGATGGAGCTGCGCCATATCCCGGGCGCGCTTCGTTAGCTGAAACGGTGCCGATTTAACCTGACGCAGCATCGAAGGGCCCGCAATCCGCTCATACACCAGCCCCGTACGTCCTTCAATATCCACCATGTCAAAGACGGAAGGGGCGGGAACCCCCGCTTCCGCAACGATGCGGCCTATCTCCGCCTCATACGTCACCCATTCCGGGCGATACCCTTCATAATACAGCTTTAGTGCCTGAGACTCTCCCCATTCATAGACCTCTGCACTCCTGCCTTTTCCAATCAGCGCACCCTTCTTCAAAAGCTCTTCCTCCACATCTTTAATCAGCTGGATTTTGAATTCGAACGCATCATCATCCGCTGAATCCAGCCTGGCTTCTGAATCCTGCAGTTATGAAACGCCGATATCTTCCATTCCCCGTTCACTTTGACCAGCACGTTGGTATTAATGGAATAGCGGCCGGTGGGCGGCTTCTTATGGAATCTGAGCTGCACCGCTCCCGTAGCCTGGGCTATCGCAAGCTCCGGGGTCAGGAAACGCAGCTGCGTCGGGGTCGGTCCCGCTACCAGTGTGGAGTCGCGGAGCACCCCGTCCCACAGCTTCTGATGAACCTCATCGATCTCTTGGCGGCCCTTCAGGTGCTGTCCGCTAAACGTCACGTAATCCGCATCATCGGTAAAGCATTCCGCATAAGCCCGGCCATTCCCTTCTCCCCACGCCTTGGACAGCGAATCGAATAATCTTAGGATCGCCTGGCGATCCTCGTGCGTTCCGTTCATCAGCCTTATCTCCTTTCTTGCTATTAAGGGGGAATCACGAATCTTCTTTGAACACATTGTACGATAATCCGGCCGAACTGAATTCCCGCCCCGGGATGAAAACAGACTCGGTCTTGGGACCGAGTTGTTCCCTCAGTTCCGGCGAGTTGCGTTCTTTACGTAGGCAGGAGAGCGGGATATGATATCGTTATCCAGGAGAGACCGAATCATAAAGGAGGTAGCAAACGGTATGATGAAGATCAGCGTTTTTGCCAAGGTCAGCGGCCTTTCCATCAAAACATTGCGTTATTATGATGAGCTGGGCCTGTTAAGTCCGGCCCATGTTGATGAGCAAAGCGGATACCGTTACTATTCCGAGGAGCAGCTTCTGACCGTCAAGCGGATTGCCGCCTACAAGGAACAGGGGTTTACCTTGGAACAGCTCAAGCCTTTTTTTGCAGAGGATATAGGAACCGATGTCGTAAAGAACAAACTTGCGGATAAAATGACGGAGCTGCGACATGCGATGCAGACCCTCCAGCTGCAGCTGGATGAGGTGAACAGCAGAATGTCGCGCTTGGAGCCATCGGAAGCCGGTGATCCGGCAGGCTTCATCCGTATCCGGGAAGTCCCCTCCCAGCTCGCCGCTTCGATTCGCGACCAAGTCCCCCGCAGCCAGCTATGTCTCTTGCTTGATGAGATTACGAAATATGCGACCTCTTATGGAGAAGAGGAAGCTAGCCAGTTAACCATCCTTTGGCATGATCACGGCAGCGAGAATGCCGACATCGCCGACATCGAAGTCGCAATCCCCATAACCAGGGACATACCTGTTAATGGCCGTGTTCGTGTGGACTACCTGCCGATGCTTCAATCCGCCGCATCTCTTGTGCATCGTTGTGATCCGTACGGTTATAGCTGTCCTGTTGCACCCAAGCTCAAAGCATGGATTTCGTCCCAAGGCCTCGTTCAATCGGACCAGGAGCCGATCCGCGAAATCTATCTCACCTCGGATAAAGATATCTATGGCAAGAAGCGCCCCGCGGAATTGCTTATCCCCTTACAAGGTAACGCGTTGTAACCCATCCTTATCGGGATAGGCTGCCGGAGTGGGCCTCCATCGCCTCCATCCGTACTTGCAGCAGCAGTAATCGCCATGTCTTTGTTGTTCATGAATAACTCTCGAAAAATTCTAAATCAACCTCTTGACTCTCCCCCTAACCGGAGAGTGTACAGTAGCTTTAAATCAAACAAGAGGAGTGGAGTTTCATGAAACGATTGGAAAACAAAGTTGCATTGGTTACAGGCGGAAGCCGAGGAATCGGTAAAGGAATCGCGCTTCGGTTGGCGGAAGAAGGGGCACTGGTCGTTGTTCATTACGGAAACCGCCGGGATGCTGCGGATGAGGTTGTGCAGACCATACAGGTTCAAGGCGGGCAAGCTATCGCCTTAGGTGCTGGGCTGGAATCGGTACATGGAGCAAAGGGGCTTATTCATTCGCTGAAGGAGGAGCTGCTGCGTGTAACGGGGGACCAGCATTTTGATATTCTGGTGAATAACGCAGGCATCGGAACCTCAAAGACCTTTGAAGAGACGACCGAGGAGAGCTTCGACGAGCTGCTTGCCGTTAATGTAAAAGCACCGTTCTTCCTGGTCCAACAGGCTCTGCCGCTCCTGCGTAACGGCGGGCGCATCGTCAACATCTCCTCCGGTGTGACGCGTATCGCCTATCCGCATATTATGGCTTACAACATCACCAAGGGAGCCATCAATACGTTCACCTTGCACCTCGCCAAGCTGCTGGGTCCACGCGGGATCACGGTGAATGCGGTTCTTCCGGGCATCGTGGATACGGACGTGAATGCTGCATGGCTTCATACTCCGGAAGGGCAGCAGCATGCCGCAGAGATGTCCGCGCTTGGCCGAATCGGTCAGCCGTCGGATATTGCGGACGTCGTAGCGTTTCTGTTATCAAGTGACGGGCGCTGGGTCACGGGACAGATGGTCGATGCAACCGGCGGCTCTCATCTGTAACTATGAAAAGAGCTATCCTTGCTTGGCATTAACGCCAGAAAGGATAGCTCTTTTGCTGTATATTCTACTGTTAATCGGATTCGTCACTCTGCTCAATATCGCTCTTTTCCTATGTCTTCGGTTAATCGGCTTCAGCTATCCGCACAACCGTCTTCCCCTCCGGGTTCCAGCGCCATAACGGATCCTTCCCCCTTACCTGCAAGCCTCCTACCCATTTATCGATCGTTCCGGTGCAGGCATAGTCGGTCTTACCCGCTAGCACCTCATGCCCCAAACTCGTCACTTGCAGCACCCGCTCTTGAAAATGGGGTACAGCCAGTTTGAAGTCCGGAAACGACGCTGTACCATCGATAACCAGCAAGGAATCCGGCCCCTCCGTCATCTTCTTTAAATAGTGCCAGAATTCCAGATCTCCCATTCCGAGTGTATGAAGCCGGTCACCTACCGTGCGAAATAACTCATAAGGCGTATGAATTCCGCCAGCTACAGCTTCTAACGTCGTCTGCTCGATATTCCCGAGTCCATGGCTCACAGAGGGCAGCCGTGCCAGATGGGCCTCGAACGCATCCCTCGCAAAAGGCAGTGCCGAGGAATCCAACTCCAGCATGCGCTGATGCTTCTCCGGCCGATCCGAGGTATAGGCTTCCCACAGCATGCTGCCCAGCATAAGCTCTTCTTCTCCAATCGCGTGCCATGTGCCCGACAAAGTCTCGAGCTGCTCCGTGCTAAGCTGCCCCAGCCCGCGAAAAAGCTCGATGCCCGGGTATGCGCCAATGCACAGCAGACTCAGCTTCGTATTTCCCAGTGACTGTTCCTTAAACCAATGCAGCAAGTAGGCCAGCATGGTCTGGTCAAACAGATCATGCTCAAACCAGAGCACTACTTCGTCATATATTCGAAAATCCTGGAGCTTCCTCTCCTGCGACTCGCAGGTCCCGATATATTCCTTCTGCGGAATCCCCAGCGTTTGCTCCAAATACTGAGCTCTTGTTCTCCGATGATCCGGCTCGTCCATCTTCGTATAGACCGGACCAAACGAATAAAGCTCCCTCCACACCAGAATATCTCCTTGAATGTTTCCTTGCTTCAGCTTATCCCCTACCGAATCCCCGTTAACGATATGCAGCATGCGTTTTCCTCCCTCATACAGATCGGTGAACACCGATACAAAGTCGGCTACGTGAAGCGCGTTCTTCAGCTTCCGCCGGGCATCAAAGAGTCGCTTCTTCAAAGCCGGCAAAGAAACGTCCAAATATTGCGAGATCTCCCGCAGGCTGTAGCCTTGAAAATAATAAAGCTGCACGGCTATCCGCATGCCGGGTGGCAGGTCGGCGACCGTGGCATGCAGCTGGCGTACCATCTCTCTCTTTTCCACAACCGCCTCCAAGCTACGCTGTTCTCCAGCCGGCAGCTCAACCTCATGCAGCGGTAACGTCTGCAATTGCTTGCGGCGCAAGTCTCTGTAACACTGCCGCTCCACGATCACTTTGAACCATCCGGGAAAACGCCGGGAATCCTGCAGCTTATGCAGATTCGCAAAGGCCTCCGTAAAGGCCTCCTGCACGGCGTCCTCCGCCAAATGGGAGTCCCGCAGCTTATCGTAGGCCACGGCCAGCGCCATGCCGGTAAAATGCCGGACCAAGCTTTCCTGAGCCTCGGCACTGCCCTTCCGGGCTTCCTCAATCCACTGGATCACGCTCACTTCACCTCCCTCTCGGTGTCTCTATCCCTTAAGTGCCGATCCATATGAAAAAGGTTACCTATCTTCAGGAAATGATCGTCTGCACCGGATGGATAATATATCGAAAATTCTCCACGGCCTTCGCCGGTGCCTCCGAAACACGGTTCCAATGATGGTAGAAACTGAACGGGAATTTAAACAGATGGCCGAAGTCCCAGTCGATTACATCCCCGTCTATACCCGCCCAATACTCCGGCTGATGCGGCAGCCACGCCGATCTTGGAGCCTCCACGAGTGGCAGCCGATCCACCGGAGATACAAGCCGGATCGGCTCTGCAGGGTCCAGCTGGCGACTGGCACGGAGCACCTTCACGATTTTGAGCAGACCCGGCAAGCCTCTGTGGAAATAATCATGATGGCCAAGATCGTACAAGATGTTTAAGGCATGCGAGTACGTCAGCATATGCCCCATCAAGTCATGATGGGCTTCTGCGCGGAAGATCACCGAATAAGAGGCCAGTTCATTCAAAATAAAATTTGACAGCTGATTGCCGTCCGTTATTTCATATATTCCGTCAAGTTCATCCAGGGTCAACCGTTTGACCTCGGCTGCAGAATATCCGATCCAGGACCTTCCCGGAATCGTCTTCGCGAAAGAGCTAATTAATTCCGCGATATCGGCTGCTTCATGCCGTAGACCGCCTCCAAGCTCGTGGAGTGCAGCCAGGCTTATTGCAGCATAGATCACATTGTGCCCGACCCAGTGCAGCCCATCAATCGTATCGTCAAGGGCCGCAAGAATCCTTGATTCGGCACTTTCCACACTCACGCTTTCCCCTGTCACCGTTCCCGTCTGCAAATACTTGGCGATCATCCTCTGGTTCTCCGCCTCGACGGCCTTCTCGACCTTCCCGGGCAAATGGTTTGCCTTGACAAAAAAATAACCCGCGATCGCGGCCGCTCCGTAATGGGCCTGCCAAATATCCCCTGTTAGCATTCTGCACTGCGACAGTATGGATAATCCGTCCCCAAGAATCGCTCTGTCCTTATCGCTCATCCTGACCCCCCGATTCCTCTTGACATTCACCTAACACCTGTGTGATGATACTCATCAAATCATCTTGTTCTCTCTTCACATTCGAACAGAGCTGCACAGATGAATTTAAGAACAACATACCACACGGCTATGAGAAGAAATAGTAGCTTATCTCTTGAGTCCAAGCGAACCGGCGAATGGTGCGAGGCCCGGTACTCCGGAATAAGTGAATGGATCTTCTCGCTTCAACCCGAACCTCCGAGCTGTGCCGGAGCAGTAGGCCTTGACGGCCCTCCACCGTTACTTTGGGAGATATGGCAGGAATAATGGTGCATTTCACCGTTTCCACGTCATGCTAAAGAGCGACCGGACGGTCGAATTTGGGTGGTACCGCGAAGTTACACTTCGTCCCATAGAGGGATGAGGTGTTTTTGTGTTGTTCGCAAACAATCAGGAGGTGGTTATTATGCAACGATTATTGTCAGGCATCAAGCCGAGCGGAGATTTGAATATCGGCGGATATGGAGGTGCCCTCCGTCAATATGTGAAGCTGCAGCATGAGTATGAGTCCTATTTCTTCGTGCCGGATCTGCATGCGATCACGGTCTATCAGGACCCTGTGGAGCTGCACCAGCGCACGCGGGACATTGCCGCGCTGTACATTGCGTCGGGCATTGACCCCGATAAAGCGACGATCTTTCTGCAATCCCAGGTCCCCGCGCATGTAGAGCTCGGATGGTTGCTGGAGACGCAGGCCCATTTTGGTGAATTAAAGCGCATGACCCAATTCAAGGAGAAATCGGACGGAAAGGATACCGTGAGCTCCGCGTTGTTTACGTATCCGGTCCTGATGGCTGCCGATGTGCTGCTCTACCAGGCAACGCACGTGCCTGTCGGCGACGACCAGAAGCAGCATCTGGAACTGACCCGCGATGTGGCCGAGCGCTTCAACAACCGGTATGGCCGCACGTTTACGGTGCCTGAGCCGATCATCCAGGATATTGGCTCCCGCGTCATGGGGCTTGACGATCCGTCCAAGAAGATGAGCAAAAGCAACCCGAATAAGAACAGCTGCGTCCACATGATGGATACGCCGGAGGATATCCGCAAGAAGTTCTCCAGGGCCGTTACCGACTCCGATGGCCAGGTCCGGCATGACTGGGAGCATAAGCCGGCGGTCAGCAATCTGATCGAGATTTATTCCGTATTCTCCGAGGAAGCCATCTCCGTCATCGAGAAACGGTATGAAGGCCAAGGATACGGTACGTTCAAGAAGGAATTAGCCGAAGTGGTCATCGAGAAACTTCAACCGATCCAGGAGAGGTTCCATCAAATCGTGAATTCCTCCGAGCTTGATCGCATTTTGATGGACGGAGCGAAGCGGGCTTCCGATACCGCAGTCCCGACACTGCTTGCCGCCAAGAAAGCGATGGGATTGGTCATGTTCTGAAAGAACCGAGAGGGCGTTCCCTTGATTACTGTTCCTTATCGGGAATCAGAACAAGGGACGCCCTGCTTATTTTTGTCGGCTGGCCTTGTTATGTTGCACACAAGCGTCTACACCGCTTTAGTCTGTCCTGCCTCGCTATACCCCACGGTTCTTCTGAATCCCGACTTGTTTATTGAGATGCCTGCCATGTCGCTGTCGCCCCCTTGACATCATCTCCCTATCGTAACCGTAATCTTATTCCCTTGATCAGGAACGGTGATCGCCAAGATGCCGCTCTTCGAATCCGGAAAAGCACGCAGCTCGATTTGATAGGCGTCCGTACCGGCAACCGCCACGTCGCTCCTGGATATCGACTCCAGATGGGGATGGTAAATCAAAGTCTCTCCAACGGATGAAACGAAATCTATACTTAAACTGCCGGTATCATGATCATAACGGTATGCTGAGAGCACGCCGGCTGTCGCTTGCGGATACGCGCGATTCAACGCCTTGGCATATGGGGCTTCCTTGAAGCCGTCACACCAGCACCAGTATGTATTGCTCCAAAGATACCGTTCGAATATCGCAATGATCTGCCTGGAAAGCTGAAAGGTTGCCGGATGGTGGGAGAAGGCTCCCCATTCCCCAACCAGAACCGGCACGTTCAATCGTTCCTGCACCTTGCGATGGGCATCAAAAATCAGCTGGACGCGATCCTGATTGTAAATGTCATAATGCTCCGTATCGACCACCAGATCATAGCCGTGCGGTGCGAACACCTGTTGGTGTAAGGTTTGACCGGCTGGATCCTGTACAAGCTGCAAGCCGGACTCGATCCCCATGTTCGAGAAATAGCTCGTTTCCAGCATCAAGAATCCATCCGGGGACACGACGCGAATGGCTGCCGCCGTCTTGTTGAAAAAGGGCGCGAGAACCTCCCGTTCGAAGATTTGCGATACTTCTCTGGCGCTGTCAACGAGTTTGCGGTACGTATCCATCTCCGCCATCCCGGCAAGAACCTCCAGCCTCTTTTCCTCGTCAAACCACAGTCCGGCTATCTGATCCATATTCGGGTCGGCTATTCCCATCACATGCCCCGCATATGCGGCAATGATGGTGCCGAGCACCTCCTGTCCGCTTGTTCCGGGGTACGGCTCGTTCATCATGTCATAACCGATAATATTCGGACAATCAGCCATGAACTGTGCCGCATGCTTCCACATCGCTGCATAGTGATCCTGCAGTCCGATCCCGTCGGAAGCGGATGTATTCCGCCAGAAGTGATCCAGAGCACGGTTCACAGCCGGACTTTCCAGGTAAGCGTCACTCCAAATATGTCCGGTAACATGGGGAAGGTCATCGGAGAGAGTGGCCCATGCGGGAGCCCCGTCGCCATAGTGCACGCTGTATAAATCCTGATGCATATCCAAAAAAACATAGAGATCATTCTGCTCGGCCCATACAACCTGCTGCTTGATTCTGCTCAGATACGCATCGTCATAGACGCCAGGCTCAGGCTCGACTCCATCCCATATTAAACCTAAACGGATAACGTTAAAGCCTTGTTCGCGGAACCAGGCGAACAGAGCTGCATCACAGGGCTCTACATATCCCTTTGCCTTCTCCTTGCATACAAGATTGATGCCGTTCAGGATCACCTGAGCGCCGTCTTCATTTAAGAATCGTTGTCCGTCGACCACTAATTTTTTCATGTCTGCTTCCCCCTACCGTTCTTCTACCGGAATGTAAATTTCAATGTAATGATTGTCGTACTGGTTATATAGATTGACTTCAAGAGAATGGCCTGCGATCTGTAATCCGCGATTGCGAATGAAAGCTTTCATCTGATCATAGTGATCATCCATCTTGGCATAGTCGTCCCTGCCGATAATCACGCATTTTCTGGCACAGTAGCGAGGCTCTAGTCTCTGAAAGACGGAAGAGTCATCCTCCATCGGGAAGGTGGACAGAATGCCATTGTACAGGTAATTGTGATAACGGCCTGCGTTAAGGTTATCTTGGGACACGATCGATATGGTATGGCAGAATGCAAGCCATTCCCTGGCATTGATTCTGCGAACCTGTTCCTGTACTTTACCCCCGAGTCCTTGATCGGCGCTCTCCATGATAGAATCGGTAAGAAGCACCCAGCACGGGTGGCTTAGTACAAGCTCAATGACCTCCGTGTTATCAAACCGTTGCAGCTGAACATCCAACACTTCCAGCTTGTGAGACAAATGTTTCAAATAAGTCCGCTGGCGATCGATGTCTTGCCGCTTGTCGGAGAGCAGCCTGCGCATAGCGTATAGGCTGTTGTCCCGAAGCAGCGCTTGGATTCGCTCGATCGACACATCCATGGCCCGCAGCATTCGAATCGTGATAAGTGAATCGAACTGCTCAAGATCATAATAGCGGTACTTGTTCGCGTCCCGATTGCGGGAATGAAGGAGTCCGATCTTATCGTAATAACGCAAGGTATCGATCGGGATATCCAGAATTTTGGACACTTCGCCAATCGTAAAATTCAAATTTAACGCCGATTCCTTCACATCTTCACCCCCCCTCTTCTGGCATTATTGCTGAACGCGGAGATGTCATCCTCTTTTTTCTTATCAAAAGGGTACAACGCCAGCGGAATTAATCCGAGGAGAAAAGCAGCCAGCGGAATCAAGCCGGTTGCTACCCGAATGCCGAGCATGGCGGACTCGGACTGTTCCGCCGCAAGACCGTCATATCCGTATGCCCCGATCACATTAATGAAGATAACCGTTTGCAGGCTGGAGAAGGCGACCGTGAATAACGAGAACAATCCGTTGAACAGCCCGGTTTTCCGCACGCCGGTCGTGCGTTCATTCTCGTCGATGAGCAGCGCCGGGGCAGGAGATATTGCCGTTCGAAGATAGTTCACAGCAAAAACGATCAGAACGTAGGATGCCGCCGCGGTCCATATGTCGTCAGCAAGAAAAATCCCGCCGTATCCGAGCACCACGAAGATGGTCCCCAGGTATACACTCTTCTTCGTTCCATTTTTTTTGACGATAGATCCCATGACCGGCAAGAACAGGAGCGCGATCACATGCGTACTCACATCGATGACGGTAGCTTCGATACCCGTTGATTGCACTACGCTGTCCATGTAGTAGAGAAACGGCGTAAAGTAGAAAAACACGGGGCCGGTGACGATGGTAAATATAATAAAGGTGAGGAAAGGCCTGGATTTGATGATCTGCCAGGCTTCTTTGTAAACCTCTTTTGTATCGATATGCTGCTTATCCAGCGATTCGTACATTTGCGCATCTTCTCTCAGTCCCCTCAGGGCCCAGGTGAAGAATATCGCTTCTGCCACGATTACGGCAGAGAAGATCGGGATGATAACCTCCTGCTTTCCGTCCCCAACGAGCAGCAGCGTCGGAATCAAGGTGATCAGAAATGACATCGCCTGGGATAAATAGTTCTGGATCACACCAACATCGATGCGTTCCTCCTTGGTTGGAGCCGCGATCAGCATAAACGATTGATAGGCTATACTGTAAGCGGTTGCAGCCGTGTCGTAAATAAATAGCAGCCCGGTATACAGCAGAAAGATCAACCACTGATCCCATGCCGGATTAGACAGCATCATGAGGAAGGAGGCAACGATCATGAACGGCACCGTCACTCTCATGATATAGACGTATTTCCCACGCTGTGCGCGATGCCTCGTTCGATCGATCCATACGCCAAGCACCGGGTCGTTGATCGCGTTCCAGATGTTATAGATAATATACACCCAAGCGACATACTTCGGACTGAGACCGATGATATCCGTGTAATACTTCAAGAACACATTGTGGATGAGCACTCCCCCGACTGACAGGATCGGACCAGGAAGAGCCAGGCGCCATTTCTCCCCTAGAGTCAGTCCGGTAGCAGTGAAGCGAAAGGCTTGCCGCAAGGCACTTCGCGCTTTACCTAACATTTACCATCCCCCGATCGTTCAACGTTTCAACCAGCTCATGTATCTTGGACTCATTGTAAACCATGGAGTAACTCCAGATGAAATAGCTTTGTTCTTTTTTTTCTAATCGTTTTTTTCCCGGAAGAGCGGATTTTATTGTGTCATATTTCTGGTCTACTTGGATTGCCAGAGGCTTGTGAAGTTCACTTAAATAGGGAGACTTGGGGCCTGCGAAAATATTGCGAACCCGAGAAAATTATGTTCCTTGCTATCCAAATCGGGGCGCGACTATGATGGAAATGCGGAAGCGGGCCCGAAATAACCGAAATCGCCAAATGGAAGGGGAAGATCATGAAAACAATCGATCCACCCAGAAAACGCCGATCATTTCACATCCGTGATAATGTTCAGCCTTACCTGATAATGCTTCCCGTTCTGCTTCAAATTTTTATTTTCAGCTATATACCCATGTATGGACTTGTTATTGCGTTTCAGGATTATTTCCCAGGAAAACCGTTCTTCTCATTGACGGAAACGAACTGGGTTGGATTTAAGCATTTCATCAATTTTTTCAATGGGCCTTATTTTGGAAGGCTGATGCGGAACACGTTTTTGCTCAGTTTCTTTATTCTGGTGTTTGGCTTTTGGGTGCCTATTTTATTCTCATTATTGGTAAACGAACTGCGACATGGCTTCTTTAAGAAGTTTGTGCAAACAGCTAGTTACTTACCTCATTTTATTTCGAACGTCGTTGTAGCGGGTATGGTGTTGTCCTTTATCAATGTTGATGGCATCATAAACGTTATTATCAAAATGTTTGGAGGCACAGCAATTGCGTTAAACACGGAGCCGGCTTATTTCCCGGCCATATATACCATCGCTAGCATATGGAAGTCATTCGGCTGGAGCAGTATTTTGTATCTGGCAGCCATGTCTTCCGTTGATCCTCATTTATATGAAGCAGCCAAAATGGACGGGGCCAACCGCTTTAAACAAATGCTGCATATTTCGCTGCCATCCATTCGTCCAACCATCTTTATTTTGCTTATTTTCGCAGTCGGCGGTCTGTTTTCGGCCAATACCGAGTTTATTCTGTTGATATACAATCCAATAGTGTATGAAACAGCGGATGTTATTGGCACCTATTTGTACCGCGATGGCCTGCTTGGCGGTAATTTCAGCATGGGGACAGCAGTCGGACTATTTATATCGATTCTTAACTTCACGCTGCTGTATTTCGCAAACTCGCAAAGTCGAAAATTTGCAGATTTCGGCTTGTGGTAAGGGGGAGTATCATGGCCTTGGTACGTAGAAAACCGAACAAGATCAAGGAAGGCTCTGTCGTGGTCGACATCATCCTTCTAGTGATTGCGTTAATTCTCTGTATAATCACACTATATCCTTTTTATTTTGTCATTATCATGTCTATCAGTTCGCCTTCAGAAGTAGCGGCAATGAATGTCTTTTGGTTTCCTAAAGGCTTCAACCTCAGCTCTTATGAAGTGATTGTAAAAGATCTGAAAATGTGGTGGGCATATTCCAATACGTTGATTTACGTTGGAGTCGGTACCCTATTGAACTGCTTGATGGCTGTGTTGGGGGCTTACCCGTTAACCGTACGAAATCTAAAGGGGAGAAAATGGGTGGTCGCGTATCTGCTGATCCCTATGTATTTCGGGGGTGGCTTGATTCCTTCCTTCCTGCTGGTGAATAAACTAGGGTTGTACAATACGATGTTGGCGATCATTATACCTGGGATGGTCAGTATATGGAATATCATTTTAGTAAGAACGTTTTTCACCACAATTCCCGATGGACTAAAGGAATCTGCTTTTATCGATGGCGCTTCCCATCTGCAGCTGCTGTTTAAGATCATCATACCGATTTCCAAACCTATACTTGCGGTTATCGCTATTTATTCGATTGTCGGCATTTGGAACAGCTGGTTCGATGCGCTCGTATATTTGCCGAATGAGAAGCTTCATCCGCTGCAAATGTATTTATACCGAGTCATCGTGCAGCAGTCCGTGGATCTGAAGATGCTCTCGATGGAGGATACAAAAAATGCGGTAGCGAACATGCTGTCCAACATTCAACTAAAATATACAATCATCGTCTTTACAACGTTACCGGTCATTTTTACGTATCCATTCTTCCAAAAGTATTTCATCAAAGGAGCGCTTCTTGGTTCTTTGAAGGAATAGATCTACGGATAAGTTAGCTTACATCTTAGTGAAAGCGATTACTTCGGGAGGTTGTTCAAAAAAGTGCTGCAAACCAGCCTTTTCGAACACGCACTTGTCAAACGAAGGAAACTGTATCAAAAGTATCTGATAGCGTTATTACATTTTAAGGGGGAAGCTTAGAATATGAAACGTTGGAAAAGATCATTGATGTCCATCATGGTGGCAGTTCTTGTCATCGGGACCTTCACTGCATGCGGAAGCTCAGGCTCCAGTAATGGAAACGGTAATAAGGAGGAAGCTGGTGGCTCTGGTTCCGGCACAACAGCAAGCAAGCTTAAATTGCTGGGGCCAACCGGTAGCAACAAATACATCAAATTTGAAGACAGAGATAAATACCCTGTATGGAAGGAAATAGAGAAGATGATCCAGGATGCCAATTTGGATCTGGAATATGAACTGGTTCCAAATGAGCAATACAATGTAGTCATTCAGACGAGAATGGCGTCAGGTTCATCTCTACCTGGCATAGTCAACATTTCGGCTTTGGATAACACGACCGTGCTGAATTTGGCAAAGCAGGGTGTTCTGCTTGACCTGAAGCCACTGATTGAGAAGTATAGCAACGGCAACATTAAAAAAATGTATGATGAAGAATTCCCTTATGCTAAAAAAACGACAACCTCCCCTGACGGTAAGATGTACTGGTTCAGCAATCTGCATAAAAAAACATATCAGGACAAAGATCCGGCTCCGGTAGCTCGAACCGTGTTGATCCGCAAAGATTGGCTTGATAAGCTGAGTCTTCCGGTACCAACAAATGCTCAGGAATACTTAGAAACGTTAAAAGCGTTCAGAGATCAGGATGCCAACGGCAACGGTAATAAAGACGAAGTTCTGGTTTACGATACAGGTAAATTTGAGGACGCTATTGCTCAATGGTTCGGACTTGGCACAGACATTACAGCGGTTGATGTAGAAAATAAAAAAGTCGTTTCCCCATGGTACCAGGAAGGGATCAAGGATTACTTTCAATATATGCAGCAGCTCGTAAAAGAGGGGATTCTCGATACGAGCCTGGTTGGTGCGACCATCGAGCAAAGACAACAGAAAATGACGGAAAACAAAGTTGGTTCTGTAACCGACTACAATTTGGAAACCTTTTTAGAGCCGACCATCAATGGCGGAGGAGAGTTTCTCCCATTGATGCCACTCAGTGCAGTTGACAATATTACTCCAGCCGTACAGGTCGAACCGCCGTTCCTGGTATGGCAGAAATATGCAATTACCAAAGACTGCAAAGACGTGGAAGCAGCCATCCGATTTTTCGATATGATTTATTCGGACAAATATGCTGATCTTCTTTATTGGGGAATCGAAGGACAAACTTATAAAAAGGATAGCAACGGGGCGAAAGTGTTTATCGAGAATATATCGGACGAAGAAAGAGCCAAAACAGGTCAAACTCCAGGGATTAAGATATTCGGGGATACGGTGTTCCCTCGCGTTCAATTTGCTAACCTGGAATTCGAATTGTCCGGTGTATCCAAAGAAAAAGCCGATCATGAGCTGAATATACTCAAATACAAACCATACTTCGTTAATATGAACGGTAACTATCTGGCAATTCCGGATGAAAAGCAGCTTGAAACGAAAACAAAAATTTTAACGAACCTCAGGACTTATTCGGAAGAGCTCGCGACCAAGCTTATTCTAGGTCAAAAATCGCTCGACAATTGGGATGAATATATCTCCGAAATGAAAAAGTTAGGACTTGATGATTTAATTGCAATTGATCAGCAACTGCTTGACAGATATAACAGCATCCAGTAACGCATGCATTTGGGAAAATGGACGTTCTCTCTGGCCGCAAGGGGAGTTCGCCATTTTCCCCTTCTGCTTCATAATGGAGTGGAATTCAACCTGAGGAGGGGTGCCTTTGAGACATGGAAACTTTGGAAGTGGCACGTTTAGAAAGACCTTTTTGTCTTACACCGCAATCTTGCTGATTCCAATCATCGTGTTCAGCACCTTGAATGTACAGCGAAACATCCAGGAGGAACGGCAGCAGTTGCATGACAAGCACACCTCGGATGCCAACCGGATTGCAGCAGTCGTCGATAACAAAGTAAACGAGCTTAAAAATATGGGCAATCTGTTGAGCAGTGAATCATGGGTTAAGAAGATGATGCAAAATACGAATGTGTATGATAATGAGTTTGATTTGATAAGAATGCTAGAAATCCGCAAGAATTTCGAAAATTCAGTCAGCTCTTTGAATATTCTGTCTTTCGGGATGATTATGTTTCCGGAGAAAAAGCAGATTTTTTCTTCATGGGGGGCCTTTGCGGAAGATGATTTTTTCTCTGGCATCGCCGTATTTGATAACGACATTCGGCAAATGATCCAAAATACGACTCTTGAACAGCAGTATTTCAAGATTATGCCGCCGGTAACCGTGAAGTTGTGGGGAAACAACAAACGCGTGATCCCGATCTTTCAAAGCCTGGAGGTTGTAAATCATCCGCGGGGAGTGCTTGTATTATTTATTGATAGCGCTTACTTTACGGATTATATGCACCGTTTCGGAGGGATCGAATCCAAGGAAATTCTAATTACAACCCATGGAGAACCGATCTACAGACAGACCCGGGGTGTAGCCGTGGAGGGAGGTGAGGACCGTCAAAGCTATGAGTTTGTAGTGCCTTCGAAAGAAAGCGATCTGGAATATAAAATATCCTATATTAATACTAGTGTGATCGGTATTAATAATCTCTTCAGCTCGCTGCTGGCCATTTTAATTTCTGTCGCTATTGGTACCTTAATGGCCTTTTTGTTGGCCAAAATCAGTTATCGTCCGCTGGGAGCTTTGTTGAGTAAGCTGTCTGCATCGATCCGTTATGATGACGTCAAAGACAGCACGACCTTCGATTCCGAATACAATTACATCGAAAAGTCGTTTGACCGGCTGATCCATGAAAATGAAAAGCTTCAGCGATCGATGCAGGATTACGAAAAGGCCGCTAAATCCAACTTGTTCCAGCGCCTGCTCAAGGGTTATTTTACAGATGATCAGCAGATCAATGGATTAGAAAAATTCGGCATCGGTTATAACGATGAAATGTATTATTGCACATTGCTGATCAGCTTCCACGCCATTCGCGATATCTCTAATTACGATAGCTTACGCAAAATCGAAATGATGACGATTGTGATTGTCGAGAAAGTTATGAACCGGTACGGGTTTGATTATGAACTATTTGAAGTGACCAATGCGGATAAAGCGCTGATTTTATCCTCCGAGAGCATCTTCGGGCAGGAAGGCATTATGGAGCAAGTGGCCGTCAGCATTACGGCGGAGCTCGAGCAGACCTGCGGATTTCATCCTTATGTATTGTCAGGAACCGTTGAGGAAGGGCTTGTCGGTATCAGTAAATCGTATTATGCGGCCAATGAAAATCTGCAGTATATCTTGTTTTCGAGAGACCGTCTTCCCATATCACAAGAGGAAGCTGTCCAATCCATTGTCGACTATTATTATCCGACAGATTGGGAGGTGCAGCTAATTAATAATCTGAAGATCGGGAACCTGGATACATCGATGCAAATCCTGCACGAAATCAGTACCGAAAACGGAAAACGCAATTTGTCCAAAGCTAGTATGAACAATCTGGTTTCATTGTTAATGGAAACGATGTTGAGAGTATTATATGAGCTTAACCTCGATATAGGCATCTACTCCAAACAGTTTGCTAATCGAGTTAAAGGGGAAGATATCGGGGAGATGTGGAGCTATGTATATGAATTGGGAACCTTGATTTGCGAGCGGAACCGGTATTCCAACACATCATTGACAATTGAAGCAGGCAGCCAATTGCTGCAGTATGTCAACGAAAATTACACCAGCGCCGACATTTCGTTAAAGCAGCTCGCCGAAATATTTCAAATGTCGGTTTCCAAGGCATCCAAAATCTTCAAAGAAGTTTCCGGAATCAATTTTTATGATTATTTATGCCGGCTTCGTATGGAAATGGCTAAGGAGTTGTTGAGAGAAAGAAAATGCGGCATCGATGACATCGCCCGCCGTGTAGGCTATGAAAATGTATATTCCTTCAAACGCGCATTTGCCCGTTATGAAGGCATCAAGCCGGATGAATACATGGATTCGGCGATGTGATCATATCCAATCTAAGGAGGAATCATAATGAAATTTAGGCGAATCGGAAGCTATCTTCTATCTGCATTGCTGTTGACGGGCATTCTGCAGCCCGTTGCGCAAGCTGATTCATCGCAACCGCAGTTAGCATCGAACGGCAATAATGGAGGGAACGAAATGAATGTAGCGCTAGGCAAGCCTTATACTGTCTCGGAGCCGGCGAATGATCCCTACCCCGATACGGGCGGCGAATTGACCGACGGCGTACTGGCAAGCGACGACCCTGCCGACGAGGCATGGACCGGATTCTACAAAGGTTCCAGCCGAGTCATCACGATTGACCTTGGCAGCGATCAATCGGTCTCGTCCATTCGCGCTAACTTCTTGCAGATCCCATCCGCAAAGATTCAATATCCGAACGCGGTGTCGATCTATACCTCGAAAAACGGGAAAGACTGGACGGCGCTGAAGCATGCAGGGCCACCTGTGGCGTTCTGGATCGGTGTTAACCCTCCCCGATACACCTTCGAATGGGACGCTGTGAAAGACGGCGTTCCGGGGGGAGGAGATAATTCTTCGGCGGCCTTCTCCCGTTATGTTAAAGTCCGGTTTACGACCAAGGAATGGGTGCTTCTGGACGAAATTCAGGTCATAGGCCAGGACGGACATATCAAAGGTGCAACGGTTCCCCATGAGAAGGAACAATATCTGCAGCCTGGCGCCCAGACCGGCGGTATCTCCAATTTGGCTCTTTTGTATAATGGACATTACAATAAGGGATTAGGGGACTGGACAACGGAGAAACTGATTCCTTATCTCGCGCATGTAGATCAGAACGGAACGCCGACTGATTGGTTATTCGATGGCATTCTCTATCTGGGTCTCAGTTCGCCTGCTGGCCGTTCATTCGCCATGTCCTTTAACGGGTCCAATTGGGACGATTGGAAATGGTATTTGGATAAGACATTCGCCACCGACGGAGATCTGGATGCCTTGAACGTTGCAGTGGGAGAAGTAATGAAGGAGCTCGGCAAGCCGGGTGGTAAATCCACTGAAAAATACCCGGTGGTTCTTATGGTTCCCTACCCGGCTGAACCGCAGACTAATTTCGGAGACGTAGATGGCGACGGTATTACGGAGAACTTCAACGCCTCTCAAGTCGGTGCCGATGCTTCGCTCGCAAGCAAGAAGAAAGCGGTCGACTGGTATATCGATCAGTTGATCCAGCGCTGGGACGCGAAGGGTTACGATAATCTTAATCTTGCCGGATTATATTGGCTAAACGAAGAAGTAGCGCCGGACGGTACGAATGATGCACAGTTGATAAAACACGCGTCTAACATCGTTCATGACAACGACTTGTTATTCTACTGGATTCCACATCTGCGTGGCTATCAATTCTTCACATGGAAGGAATTAGGTTTTGATGCTGTGGCCTATCAGCCAAACTATTTCTTCCAAGCGGATAGTCCGCTGGATCGTATACGGGATGCGGCTGATTGGGCTAAATCACTCGGGATGGGGATGGAGATGGAGTTCGATGAGCGTATCCTGACAGATGCCAACTTCAGGCAGAAATATTATGACTATCTTAACGGTGCTATCCAATTCGATTATGCAAAGGATACTTTTAGAGCCTACTATCAAGGGAATGACACATTGCTCCAAGCGGCACGATCTGATGAACCGGCAGTTCGCGCCACCTATGATGACATGTACAAGTTCATAAAGGGCAAGTACAGACCTTAAATAGCCCGAACCATTCATACCATTTAGAGCGATACGCAGGCCATCCCGATTGGGATGGCCTTGCTTTATTTAATACTTCGGTTTAAGACTAATGAAAAAAGGAGCTGTGCTGTTCAAGCAAGCTCCTGATCGCTTATAGTCGGTCATCCGATGTGAAGTACAAGGAGACCCCGCCATTAAATTTAAATATAGCTCTGCGTATCTCTATTTCTTGCGAACTTGTAGGTTGCAATCAGCGATAAGGCCAAGGCAAAAGCCAGCAGAATCGCCACGTTCAGAATCACGTCGTTCAGGCCGCTTCCTTGCTGAAGCTTGCCGAACGTATCGAGCAGCCAATACTGCGGCAGGAAATCGGCGATTCGCTGAATTGCTTCCGGCATCACGGAGAGCGGGAATACACACCCCGCCAGCAGCGATGTCGGCATGATCACCATCGTCTGGATTCCGTTAGCCATCATGGTGCTGTCCGAGAACGCGACGATGACCTGCGATAAACTAACCGCGACCAGAGCGAACAGCGACAGAATCAGAAACATCTGCCATATTGGAATGCCTGGCTCGATATGAAAGAACCGGGTCATGACGAACAAGGTGGCCGCAATCTGGATCATCATCAGAACGATGTTCACGATGGCATTCGAGAAGACGTAACTGCGGGCCGTAATAGGCGACGATAAGAGTCTATAGTACGTACGGTTCTCGCGATCCCGGATCGTCAATGCCGATAGATTCACGGCGGAGAATAACATGAACACAACCAAGTAACCGATCGTCCGGTTGGTCATATCATGATTGGCCGATTGATCCGCAACGGTAGTCGTGGACAATTGAAACGTAGAACCGCGATAACCGCTGTATAATTCGTTAAACGCGGCGGCGTCGCCACCCGCTATAACCCCCATGGATGAAATATTCTGGACGTACGCGTTCAGATACGATTTGACATACCCCGTAACCTGAGCGCCCTTAATCGATTCGATCCGGACCGGCTCGGGTGTCCCCTGAATTACGCCTTTAGCAAACCCCTCGGGGAAGATCAGCACCGCATCCAGCTCACCCGACACAACCAAGTCATCCGCTTCCGATTCCCTAATGACCGATGCCTCGGTATGCTCCAATTGAGCAACAAAATCGATCGTATCTTGCGTGACCTTCTGTTCGATATCGTGATTCACGATGCCGAGGGTAACGGAAGCATCTCCGGAGCCCTTGTAGATTAAGGTGGATAGCAGAATGCCGACAATGGGAAGCGCAATAACGAGCAGCAGATTTTTATAATCCTTCAACGAGGTCAATATCGTCTTTCGAATGAGCCAAAGCATATCCTTCAACATTACAGTCCCTCCCTTCTTCGCATCGAAATCATGGCTATGGCCAGCAGCAGGATGGAAAAACCGATATTCAGCATCATCGCCTGCATGGCCGCCGATCCACTGCCTGAATAAATGAGCTGCAGCAGCGCTTCATTGGACCAATGCAAGGGAGAATACGTTGCAGCCTCCCTCATGAATCCCGTTGTGCTAGAAACCGGCGTATACCCTCCGCCAAAGAAGGCAGCCAGTTGAATAATGACCATGATGACAGCTCCGGCTGCATTTCCCTTCAGCACATAACTGATGCCGAGCCCGAGGCTGAGCGCAAACAGGATCTCGGTGAACAACACCAGGAATACCATGATGGGGTGCTCTCCCCAATAGGCATTGAACATATATTTGCTGATCAGCACAACGATGATGACAAATACGGCATTGATTGCGAGCGTGCCTATTATTTTTCCGGCAAAAATCTCGGCTTTCGTCACTGGTGAGGCCAGTAGGCGCTGTGCGGTATTTCGCTTTCGCTCACTATCGATGAGTCCGCCTGCCGTCAAGGCGCTGTACAGGATGATCATTGTGGTGACCGCAATCGAAAAATAATCAAGCGAACCCGGCTGCCTCGCTCCCTGTATGGAAGACTCCAGCACATAGCTCCCTCCATCATCAACAAGCGGCTTGCTCTCATATGCCGGATCGATCTTCGCGGCTTCGGCTGACAGCCGGTACCGGTCGGTAAATGCGGACAGCATCCCTTGCACAATCCCGTTCTCCAGGCTGCTGCGGCTGTTTCCCTCATAACGGATGCCTTGGCCGTCCATCTCCACGTAACCGGTGTACCGGTTGTTTCTCACTTCCTGTCCTCCGTCCATGCCTTCCTCGACTTGATCAAAGACGATGCCCGATGAGCGCTCCGCCTCCTGCATGAATGCCTGCCATTGCTCCGTAAGCGCGGGTTCTGCTCCGTTGTTATGGTATAACACCCGAATGTCTCCAATCGTGGTACTCCCGTTAAAAGCATTCGAAAGCGCCGTCCCCAGGATCAGAATGAGCAGCACCGGGGTTGCCAGCATGAATACCAGCATCTGCGGCTCCCGGACGATCTTCATCTCCTTCAGCGCGATTCTCAGTACGTTCATGTACTTCCACCTCCCTCTTCCTAAGTCTGCTAATCCCGAAGGCTCCTGCCGGTCAGCGTTAGGAACACCGTTTCCAAATTCGGCTCGGACGCTTGAACGGAACGAATTTCAATGCCTTGCGCCATGAATTGCTGAATGATTTTATTCAGGTTATTGACTCCTGCGTCGGAGCTGATGTGCACGATATTCTCCTTCACTTCAACCGATTTGACGCCTGCAATCTCCTTCAACTTGTTCGCTTCAAGATGGGCGGCCGTTTGCACTTCGATCCCGATATCCTTCTGGTCCGTAATAATGGCCTTCAGCTGTGCCTTCGTGCCCTCCGCTATGATCTTGCCGTGGTCGATGATGGCAATCCGAGTGCAGAGCTCCTCCACTTCCTCCATATAATGGCTCGTGTACAGGATCGTGCTGCCCATCTCGTTCAGCTTCCTGACCGAGTTCAGGATATAGTTCCTCGATTGGGGATCGATGCCGACGGTCGGCTCATCCATGATGATCAGCTTCGGTCTGTGGGCAATCGCGCAAGCGATATTCAGTCGTCTCTTCATGCCTCCGGAGAAGCTCTTCGGGTACATCTTATGTTTGTCGCTAAGTCCGACGAAGGCAAGCGCCTCTTCGGCCCTGCTCCTAAGCTCCGACCCTCTCAATCCATATAATCCGGCAAAAAAATGAACATTCTCATATGCGGTCAGATCCTCGTAAATCGCGACCTCTTGCGGAACCACGCCGATCTGCTGCTTCGCGAACCTTCGATGCTTCGTCAGATTCTTGCCCAGGATATGAACCTCTCCCTTGGTCATGGGCATGAGCGACGATATGATATTGATGGTTGTGCTCTTGCCTGCTCCGTTCGCGCCCAGGAAGCCGAAAATCTCGCCTTCCCGTATGTTCAACGACAGCTGGTCTACCGCTATGAAATCCCCAAACTTTTTCGTGAGCCCTTTGATCTCCAGCACGTTCATACGTTTTTCGCCTCCATATTCCATCCACGCATCAACCGGTGGACTTGATCTGTATGTATCGTACGAAAAAAGGATGCCCTTGCGATAGTGCACAAGTTCATCCTTACCCATGAGAATATTCATGTTATTGACGATCCAAATCTTCACCCTTGTGGGGAATGTCTTGTTTGAACCGATATCCCTAACCCGCCAAATGCGCTTACCAGCTTTAGCTATAAGGAATTAGAGTGGTCACCGAGAAGCCGCTCGAGCCATCCACGATCACGGTTCCATTCACGACCGCGGCGCGTTCCTCCATGCCTATAATCCCAAGACCCTTGATTACCTTCTGCATGCCCTTGCCGTTGTCGCTGACCTTGGCCTTGATCATGGTGCCCAGAACTTCGATATGTAACGAGACTGCCGTTGCATTCGCATACTTCATCGTATTGGTTAACGCTTCCTGGGTGTTATCCTGAATGATTTTCCATTGAAGCGGCGTAATCACATCCATATTGCCCTCATGCGTTAATACGGTCTTGATCGGGTGCTGAGCGGAGAACTCCTCCAGAAATAAACGCATTCGGTTGATGCCGAGCTGCTCCGTTGGGGGCTTCACGTTCTTCAGAACCAGCCTGATGCTCTCAATGCCTTCTTTAGAGATGGATATGGCATTTTGCAGCAGCTCGGCGGACTTGTCCGGATTCGATGTCATCAAGCGCTTGGCCGCTTCCATCTGAATCAACGCTCCCGTCATGGAATGCCCGATCTTGTCATGAATTTCCTGGGACAGCCGGTTTCGCTCTTCCAGCTTGAACATATATTCAAACTGCCGGATGTACTCATTATTTTCGCTCAGCCGCTGGGTCAACCGATCGAGTTCACGATGCATCTGCTCGTTCTGCTCCTGGTAGGATGCGGCTCGGTTAACAAAGGTTCTGAGCATCGTAAGATAAATATAGGATAGAACGGATGTAGAAACATAGGTCATAACAAACCCCTGAGGCACGATAAGCGCTGGAACCAGCAGGGGGATCAGGATCATCCAGCTCCTGCGAACGTAAAGCGACAACAGCTCGTACAGATTCACGGGAAGCAGTATGAGGAGCAGCGGATGGATGTAGAATGAGGAAGCCATGGCAACAAGAATCGCAAGAAGCATGAGGTACGGCTGTATGCTTCGGCTCTTGAAAATATAGACGGATACATTCACGGACAGGTAGAGAAGAACGACAAGGATATACCATGGCGTCATCGCAAGATCAGAGGCATACGACTGGCTGATCACATACAGGAACAACATGCTTTTGAACCCGATGACCCACAGTTCGGCATAGTTTCGGCGTTCGCTCACTTATTCACTTCTCCCGTCAGATAAAAAATCGCAATCTGGGTTCGATGCTCCAAACCTGTCTTGCTGAGAACCGAAGTGATGTGATTGGCAATCGTGCCTTCGGAAATAAACAGCTTCTTCGAGATTTCCTTGTTGGCCAGCCCTTTGGCAATGAGCGCCATAATATCCAGTTCCCTTTCGGTGAATAGGCTTCGGTCGAACTTGTCTGCCTTGTCTGTCTTATCAGGCTTTCCGGGGGACAGCCCGGATTTGATTTTATCCAGTACGACGTCCTGGAGCACATGATGGCCGTGGTACACGGTTTTGATCGCATCCCGAATCCGTTCCGGGTCGTTATTCTTTAGCAGATAACCCTTGGCGCCATTCAGGATCGCATCGGTAATGTATTCATCGTCGTCGAAGGTCGTTAAGATCAGCGTCTTGGTCTTCGTACGCTCCGTGAGCTGTTTCGTGGCCTCAACGCCATTCAGGTTCGGCATCCGGACATCCATCAGCGCCACATCCACTTCGTGCGCTTCGCAAAAGGCGACCGCTTCTTGTCCGTCTTCGACGGTCGCCACCACGTCGAACTCATCAAACGTCGCCAGAATGATCTTCATGCCTTCCCTGATAAATGAGTTATCGTCCGCAATGATCACTTTAATCTTCAATTTACGCTCACGCTCCCTTATTCAGGATTATACAGCCTGCCATCCTGAAGAACGATAGTATTTTATTCACTATAATAAAGGGAGCAACGTCCCGATGCTGCGACTTTGGCATGATCCCGTCCACATGAACCGGTCGGCTTGAGCAAACTAAGAAAGCAGTGCAGGGATGAACCCCGCACTGCTTAGGTGCCAACCTATTCTATTAAGAAGCGGCAATTGATTTTCTCTTGTCTGAACGTCTCCCTTTCTTGAATGTCGAGGCCAGCAGCAGAACAAGAAAACCTCCGGCTATAAACCACATTACCGCGGAATGCGAAGAAGATGGAGCATATCCGTCAAAATACATCACATCCCGGAGAGCGGAAGCGGCAAAGCGCAGCGGCGTCCAGGAATACAGCCAGTCCTGCGTTGCCTGGGGCAAAAACTCCGGCGCCATATTGAGAAGCGGCATCGAGAAGAACATCAGGAGCACCAAGATGCCCATGGCCGGTAGCCCGATCCAGTTCAACAAGGTCGACTGTAGAAGGAAAAAAGCGGAACCGGCCAGCCACAGCATCAGCCATACGCTGCCCCCGTTCGCAAGCTCCATGCCATACCACGAGGAAGCCATCCATACCAGAAAACCGGAGGTCAGACCCGCCAGGAGCAAACCGGCAGCACCTTGCAGCAGTATCGCGATTCCCCGGCCGCTGCCTTCAGCCACTGCTTTCTGCAGCGCCTGGAACAGGAATACGCTAATGATCAGGCAGCCGATCCATAGAATCTGTACCAGCATCCCCGGCGCATTGCCGCTTGCGTGGTTAGCACCCACAGGATGAACGACTTCTTCGTGGACCTCGAACGGGGTCAGCAGGGCCTGCGCGGTTGTGACCGGCAGCATATCCGTCTGCGTGCCGATCATGGTCAATGCCTGCTTGGATAGCTCCGCTCCCGCCATCTTCATCGCTTGCCCGAGCATCTGCTTCACCGCGGCGGATGCCTGCGTGCTCATCCCCTCGTTCACCAGCACCTGCACCACAGCGGGCTTCGGAGCAGGCGACTGCAGCGACAAGATACCCGCGCTTAAGTTCTCAGGCAGCACGAGGGCACCGTAATACTTCTGGCTGTCGAGCCCTTCCCTTGCCTCCGCTTCCGAAATCACGATCTCCCACTGAATGGGCATCTGCGAGTTTCCCTGCAGCATTCCTTTCATCATGTCACCGACAGCGAGGGTTTCGCCGCTTGGCAACTCAACCGGCTGATCCAAGGCGACAAGCGCAACGGGAAGCGCCTTCGGCTTCGCTCCCGCGATCGCCCCCATCATGGCTACGCCGAAGACTGCCAGCACCAGAAGGACAACCAATGCGCCGATCCACAGCATTTTTTGTCTTAAAAACCCCATATCAATCACTCCTCGTTATTAATGAACAGACTGTTGATTAATAATCACAGCGTTAATTATAATGAAGAGAGAGATTTGTTCAATCATCAGCTTTCAGCGGAGTGTTCATTACTAATCAGTGTACGAGCCCTCTGTTGATTAAGTCTTCACATTGTACTTGGAGGGGAATTCCTTGACTAAAAAGGCGGATCGTAGGCAAGTCCGGACCAATCAGCTGCTGCGGCAAACCTTGTTCGAGCTTATGGGCGAAAAAAACATCAGCGCAATTACCGTCACCGATATCGCCAATCGCGCCAATATCAACCGCGGTACCTTCTATCTGCATTATCGGGATGTGCCGGATATGCTGGATAAGATCAAGGAAGAGGTGCTTCAGAAGATTGAGAAGATCGTGGTCCATATCGATCCCAGGGATTCCAGGGACTATGCGGAAAAGGGAGAGCCTTATCCGGCGTCAGAACAAATATTCGAAGAGCTCGTCCGGCACGCCGACTTCTTCAAGGCTATTGTCGGCCCGAATGGGGACATTTCCTTCGTTCGGCAATTCAGGGAGTTCATGAAGGAGCATATGTTTGCCAAGCATGCGTTCAGAATGCCCACAGGCGGGAATCAGATCATTCCAAGCGATTACCTGATCGCTTATATGATCTCCGCCAATATCGGCTTGGTCATACACTGGATCGAGTCCGGGATGAACAAGTCCGCAAGAGAGATGGGCATCATGATGACGCAGCTGATCAACTACGGCCCGTTGATCACTTCAGGGATTGTTCAAAAACCATAGGGAACGCAAAGAAAGAGAAGCGGAGGTTCCCTCGCTTCTCTTCTATCGTTACATGCATGTATACGCATGCCCGTGTTCTAATTGATCAATTGCTTCACTAATTCGCGATTGCGCTCCTTGAATACTTCGTTATGCGAAGAGACCATCGCGTACTTCCTGGCATCAGGCTCAATGAACTGCTTCGCGCTGTTCACCGCGTTCGCGGCATCCTGGAAGGCGCCTGCAATCAGGTGCAGCTTCCCGTCAAAATGCAGGATGTCGCCGGCAGCATACAGTCCCGGTATGGAAGAATTACAGCTTGCGTTGCCCGCGATATAGTAGTCATCCACCCGGTGAATATCAAGGTTGCTGTTCTCCAGCAGCGACATATCCCGTTCATAGCCATGGTTAATGATGACCTCGTCTACGGCTAAATAGGAAACTTCCCCTGTCGCATTATTCGTCAATTCTACCCGCTCAATCACCTCATGATTATCCGAAGCAATGAGCTTCGTGATCGATGTATTAAGATGGCAGGTCGCCTTACTGTTCATCAGCTGCTCGACCTGGGCTTCATGGCCTGACAATTCGTCCTTGCGATAGGCCAGGTAGACCTTCTTCGCCACAGGCTCCAGCTCGTTCGCCCAATCTACGGCTGAATTCCCTCCGCCGGACACAATGACGGTTTTGCCCTTGAAATGCTGCAGGGACTTCACGGTGTAGTTCAGGTTCGACACTTCGAACCGCTCGGCTCCTTCAATCTCCAGCTTCTGCGGATTCAAGATGCCTCCGCCGACCGCCACGATGACCGTTTTGGACAGATGCACGCCGGAATTCGCCGTATGTAATTCGAACAGTCCTTCCTCATTGCGGGCGATCGATTCAACCTTCTCGTTTAACAGCACTTCGGGATTGAACGTCAGGCCTTGCTGAACCATTTGCTCGATCAGCTTCGCGCCTGGAATCGGCGTCAATCCGCCGACGTCCCATATCATTTTCTCCGGATATACGTGAACCTTCCCGCCAAGCATGGGCTGATATTCTATTATCTTGGTCTTCATGCCACGCAGTCCACTATAAAAAGCGGAATACAATCCCGCTGGTCCTCCGCCAATAACCGTTACATCAAATATCTCATTCCCACTCATGCGTTTCACTCCCGGTCTATAAATTAAAAGGCTGTTTGTGATCACCTTGTAACGTAAATGATTATCATTATCAATTAGTATACGTTGCCTTTGCCCTTTTTACAATCAAACATTTAGAAAAAATTCATTTTGTCACAATTTCGCCTAGATATAGGCCTGTAATATTCCACTGAACTATATATGGGTATTTTTCGGCTGAAACATGAATATTATTTGAAATTTCCATTAAGATATTTATTGACAACGGCGCAGCCTCACATTATATTTATGGATGAAATTGAGAATCATTATCGTTTGATAGCTAACTACTCTGGAGGTGAAATGATGATTCGCCTAAGTACAGATCGAATAAGCGTCGGTTATGGCGAGAATCTGATATTGAATCGTCTTAACGTAGATATTCCCGATAAAAGAATCACGACCATCATTGGGCCTAACGGCTGCGGCAAATCCACTCTTTTGAAGGCTGTTACCCGCATCATTCCTTATCAATCCGGGGCTGCCATTCTGGACGGGGAAGAAATCGCCAAGATGAACACCAAGCTTCTGGCGAAGAAGCTGGCCATTCTGCCCCAGACTCCGGAAGGGCCGGGCGGATTGACGGTCGGCGAACTCGTATCCTACGGGCGCTATCCCCATCAGCGCGGTTTTGGCCGCTTGACCAAACAGGATATGGACGTCATCGACTGGGCGCTGGAGGTTACCGGAACCCAGGATTATAAATACCGTTCGGTGGACGCTCTGTCCGGCGGACAGCGGCAGCGGGTATGGATTGCGATGGCACTCGCGCAGGAGACCGAAATGATCTTCCTCGACGAGCCGACCACGTATCTGGACATGGCGCATCAACTGGAGATTCTGGAACTGCTCGAGAGGCTCAATATCGAACAAGAGCGGACCATCGTCATGGTTCTGCACGATTTGAACCAAGCCGCACGATTCGCGGATTACATTATCGCGATGAAGGATGGAGATATCATTCAGGCCGGCGATCCGGAAGCCGTCATTTCGCACGAGGTATTAAAGAAAGTATTCCATATCGACGCAGAGATCGGCCGCGATCCGCGCACGGCGAAGCCGATCTGCATCACTTATAATCTATTAAAAGGGGAAAAAGAGGACATACTCAAAACGGCGGAGCATAACGACAACTACGAAGAAACTGCTCATCCCGTTTATCGTACTGCTGTTCATTCTTAGCGCTTGCGGAGTTCCGGGACCATTACATAGGAGTCCGAGAACGGACCCGCTTAAGTGCCTGCCAATTTCGCAGCGCGTGATTGCGTTATCCTCCTACGTGGAGACGACCTGCTTACACTCGGCGTCAACATGGAATCGCGGATACTTTTTGATGGACTACCAATGCTCTCATTGCATGCCCGCAGGTGTGATGGGGGCTTTTTCAATTCTGAGTTATTTTGTAAAAATAAAGAGGACACCACATGAGTGCCCTCTTGAATCCAATTCTTCTGAACTTTGCTGTACCTCGCGCTTGCCTTCACTTCTTCCCACGGTTTGCAGCCTCTTCGAGACGGCGAAACCGTTTCAAATCCGACTTGCGAATCGGAATCGGCTCCCGGCTCAGCAGCTTCACTACCGCAACGATCATCAGAAGCAGCAGTACGGTGAACGGCAATGCCGCAATCAGCGAAGCTGTCTGTAAGGCTTCAAGGCCACCTGCATACAGCAGGACGCCGGCAATGGCTGCCATCAGCGTGCCCCACACGATTTTTGCCGTTTGGGGAGGGTTCAAGCTGCCATAAGTGGTCATGCTGGCTAATATATACGTTGCCGAATCCGCGGACGTTACCAGGAACGTCAGAATAAGGATGATCGCCAGCACGTTCATGACGGAAGCGAATGGCAATTGGTTGAACAATTGGAACAGTGCCGACGTGACATCCGCGTTAACAGCTGCGGCTATCCCGGTGTTCTCGTGCAGGTCAAACCAGATGGCCGTCCCGCCGAACACGGCGATCCAGAGACAGGCAATGACCGGGGGGACAACCATCACGCCCACAATGAATTCGCGAACCGTCCTTCCCTTGGATACCCTTGCCACAAAAGCTCCCACATACGGCGACCAAGCAATCGCCCACGCCCAGTAGAATATCGTCCACTCCCGTACCCATGTGCCTTCCGCATAGGGTTGGAGCCTTAAACTGTACGAGACAAAATTCGTAATGTAGTCGCCAAGCGCTAATGTGAACGTCTCCAAGATGAATACGGAGGGTCCGCATATAAACACAAACAATAAAAAGGCTAGCGCCATCGCAAGGTTGAGGTTGCTTAAGTATTTAATCCCCTTGTCCAGTCCCGTTGTCGACGAGATCATGTAAGCGACAAAAATAATCCCCAGCATCAATAACTGCAATCCAACGCCATTGTTAATTCCCATAATGGTATTCAACCCGCCGCTCATTTGCAGAACGCCGAGTCCGATCGAAGTAGCGATACCCATGACCGTTGCAATGACCGCCAGGATATCAATCATATTCTTCACGCTGCGCCTTGAACCGGTAACAGGCTCAAGCGCGGTAGACACCAGCCCATCCTTCTGCTTGCGGAACTGTAGAAACGCAATCACAAGCCCGACTAAGGCAAACACGGACCATTGACTGATCCCCCAGTGAAAAAAGGAATAGCCCATAGCCAGGCGTGCCGCGTCTACGCCTTGTGCTTCGACACCTCCGAAGGGCGTCTTAAAAAAGTGACTCATGGGTTCAGCCACGCCCCAAAACACCAGCCCCACGCCAAATCCTGCGGAGAACAGCATGCCGATCCAGGTGAAGAACGGATACTCGGGCTTCTCCTTATCTCCGCCAAGGCGAATCGTGCCGTATTTGCTGGCCGCAACCCAGATCAGAAATATGATAATCGCAAAGATCGAGAGCAAATAGAACCAGCCGAACGTATTCGTCGTAAATCTGTACAGATACCCTGCCACTTCACCAAAAGCGCCGGGTTTAACGGCTCCCAGTATAGCCAGCACGGCAATAATGACAGCTGATACCGAAAACACGATATTCTTCAGTAAACTTCCTTTCACAAGCTCCACCTCAGCAGATAAGTCATCGTTGTCCCATACAGTATTTGTATTTAAACCAGAATTGATGTACTTAATCGCTGAATGTGTGCTGCATCGGGTACTCATCTGATCAAAGCTATCGTCTTCGTTACTTCTCCTTAAAATCTTGTTGAGATCCGATATACTGCTTGCCCAAAATGACCATTTGCTTCAGCACCGCTTCGAACTGTCGGCCAAACTCCGTGATCGAATACTCTACCTTGGGAGGCAGCTCATGAAACACGGTCCGCTTCACAATGCCGTCCTCCTCCAACTCCCGTAATTGCAAGGTCAGCACGTGCCGCGATACTTCAGGTATTCTCCGGTGAAGCTCACCGAAACGGCGGGTTTCCTGAAACAGCTCATATAGTATTCGAGGCTTCCACTTTCCGCTAATCATGTGCAGGCCGACTTCAGCCGGACACCCGAAATTCTCATCCTGATAGGGCATATTGTTATCCCTCAACTCCCTTGGTCATGAATTGATGACTAGGTCACATTATTCTGCGTACTTACCCTGGCTTTCTTTTTCAGATAGGCTATTGATTATCATCTTACAGAAAGAGGAGATACAATGAAACCATCAAATCCTTCAAAACCCGTATGGAAGCCGGAAGATATGAATGCAGCCTTTGCAGACGCGTATAATAGTGAGGATATCGATCAGCTGCTGGCACTGTATGAACCGAACAGCGTTCATGTCCACCGAAACGGAAGCCTGGAAATCGGAATCCATTCCTTCCGCCATACGTTGGAGGAGCTACTGCGGCTCAAAGGTACCATGGTCTCCACCAATGTATACTGTATCCCGTTTGAAAATATCGCTATGCTGCGTGCTCGGTTCACCCTGCAAACGACCGATCCGGATGGCCAACCGCTGGTGCTGCAAGGACATACCTCCGAGATCGTGAGACAACAGCCCGATGGAAGCTGGCTGTACATCGTGGACCATCCTTTCGGTTCGGATACATGGGGATGACCGTAAGATCCGTTATTTGGTGGTACAAAAAAAAGCAATCCGCCCTTGTCATGAACAAGCGGATTGCTTCTTGATTTTCATTGCATCATTCCTTGACGAATTCCTTCGTGCTGCGCACCGTATCGATCGGGCGTACCATGCTCTCGATCTGCTCGCGCTTCGGCTCCAGGAATGGAGGCAGGGACAATTTTTCGCCCAGCGTTTCATACGGCTCATCCCCCATGAAGCCCGGACCGTCGGTGGCAAACTCGAACAGAATCTGCGGCGCGACGCGTGCGTACAGGGACTGGAAGAAATAGCGGTCGACAAAGCCCGACGTATGGAATTGGAAGTCGTCCAGACGCTTGATCCAGTGCTCCAGCACCGAACGGTCCTCTACCCGGAAGGCCGCGTGGTGAACGGTACCGAAGCCCTGCTGGGCCCGCGGGAGCACGGCGTTGTACTCGACAACGACCTGCGCGCCATTGCCGCCCTCACCTACCTCAAACAGATGAAGTGAGCCTTCCTTGCCGATTTCCTTAAACTGAAGCACTTTCTCCATCACTTCTTTGAAATGATCGAAATTGGACACCCGCACAAAGACCGGGCCAAGTCCTGTAATCGCATGCTCCAAGGGAATCGGCCCCTTCTGCCAAGGCGTTCCCGAAGCCACGCCTTCATTGTTCTCGTCGGAGATGAGTTGATATTGCTGATCGTCGAAATCAACAAAAGCGAGTGTCTTTTTGCCGAATAACTCTTGAATGCCTTGATGCTTCACGTCCATCCGATCAAATCGCTTGACCCAATAGTCCAGCGCTGCATCGTTAGGAACACGGAACGAGGTTTTGTAGATCTCGTCCGTACCGTGTCTGCCCTTCGGAATACCCGGGAAGTCGAAGAAGGTCATATCCGTGCCTGCACTGCCCTTGTCATCCGCAAAGAACAGGTGGTAGGTCTGAATATCGTCCTGGTTAACCGTCTTCTTCACGAGCCGCATGCCCAGCACATAGGTGAAGAACTCGTAGTTCTTCTCGGCACTGCTCGTAATGGCTGTTACGTGGTGAATTCCTTTTAATCCGTTCATAGTTAAACGCCTCCGTCTCTTATATCGTAAAGTGTGTGTCGAATCCGTTTCATTTATTATTTCGATTTAAAACATCTTTAATTTAAGATAATAATATCACGGCTTTCCTCTTCCGTCAAGCATCAACATTCGCAGCCATAACCAATAAAAAAAACAGCCGGACATCAGATCCGGCCGTTCTATTCATTTCGCCTTGGTCTCTACATGGACGCTATGAGCCTGTATTGGATAATCCAATGACGGGTAACAGCTCGATGCGTCGATGCGTCTCCTCATGATACAACCATCCATCCCGAACGTGATCCACAAACAAAATGCCGTTCAGGTGATCAATCTCATGCTGCATGCATCTGGCCAGATAATCCTCGCCCTTCAGGATTACCGTCTCGCCTTGCCGGTTCAATGTCTTCACCGTCACTTTGTCGGCTCTCTTCACGTATCCGTAGTAGCCCGGATAAGAGAGGCACGCTTCAGGGCCCATTTGTTCCCCGTCCATCTCCACGATTTCAGGATTAATCAGTTCGATCAGCCCTTCTCCGCAGTCCATGACAATAAGCCTTCGCAAAATGCCGATTTGCGGTGCGGCAAGGCCGGCGCGCCCATCGCTGTCGTACAGCGTCTCGACCATATCATCCAGTATCTTTAATACTCTGGCATTCACGGAATCGACCGGCCGGGCAATTTTGCGCAGGATGGGATCGCCGAATGGCACAATAGGTTTCACCGTCATTCTCTTAAGCCCCCTTAGTTTTGGAAGGAGGTGTATGCACCCATAAGTCACTTGGAGTACACTCTAAGGTTGTGCAAAGGGCATCTAACGTCTCTGCCTTCATCTGCTTGGGCTGGTTCGTCAGCAATGCGCTAATGGAAGCAGCCGACAGGCTGTAATCCGCCTTCTCTTTCATCAGCCGCGCCAAAGCCGCTCCCGACCATATCCCTCTCTCTGCCATCACGTTACGTAACATCCATTCGAGCAAAGGGTCACCCTCCCGTTCATCAAAATATTAGCTTACACCTAATTTTATTAGGTATTGCCTAATATCTCAAGCCCATTTCTTTGGGGTCTGACAAAAGTGGTGCTATAGAGGTCCTGATGACCCTTCGCTGACACTTAATCGGAAGAGATATTTTAAGCAGGCTTGGATTCGTTCCGGGACAGCCGTTTCTTAGCGTTCCTGGCTCTGCCTGCAAGGCTGGTCCCGATCACGCCGACAATGACGAGCGCTGCTCCGATGACATGATAGTAAGCCAGCTTTTCATTCAAGAAGGCGACGCCTCCAAAAATCGTGACAACGGTAGCCAGATTGTTAAAGATGCCCATCCGGGAAGCCTCGATCTGGGACAAGGCATAGTTGGACAGGAGCGATGTTCCCAGGGAGGACAAGACGCCGAGATAAAGAACCGCCCAGACGAAGGATGAGTGCATAAACGGGTCAAAATAATGGACGAGCGTCCCTAGCGCTGCATGCTGAGCAACCGACATCAGGTTAAACAGCACGAATCCGATCATCGACATGATGAAGGTGATATCCAGTACCGACTGCTTCTGCGTCATCCTGCGGGCCATCACGCTGTAAACGGCATTGGATAGCGCAGAGAGCAAAATCAGCACAATTCCGAGCGTGCTCGATTGCTCGAAGGACACGCCTTTTAACACAAAGATGGAGATGATCCCTGTCACCGACAACACGGTAAACAGCTTTTGTGCCCAGCTGGAGCGCTCCTTCAAGAACAGCGACGCCAAGAGCAGCGTAAAGATCGGTACGGTAGCGTGGATAATTCCGGCCTCGGCCGAACTGGTATAAACTAACCCGAAGGTTTGCAGCGTAAAGAACAGGAACGGATAGAATATGGCCAGCGGCACGATGGCCAGCAGCCGTTTCAGATCCATCGGGACCTTTCTGCGGGCAATGAGGAGGCCCAGCGATGCGGCTAAGAACGAAATGGTAAACCGGTGCGCCAGCGTATCCAGCGGGTTAGCATGGATCAGCGCCAGCTTTACGAACATAAACGAAAAACCAATGATGGACGTATATCCCAAAGCGGCGGCATAGGCACGGCTTGTATGCGGTATATTCATGATATGTGTTCTCCTTCATCTTCTCTTTTGCTTCCTAACCGAGAGGTTGGTGCAGTTGCTATTTATCTTAATGCAGGAAGAACATCATTACGATTTGAAATAACGCTAACTGTACCGGTACAGTTAGCGCGATGAAGGAGGTAACAACAATAAGGCTGTTTTCCGTCATCCCAGGATGACAGAAAACAGCCCCGTTATACTTCAACTTGCATTCTCTCATAACAGGCATCGGCATTGCCGACCCGTTATCGATAAAAAACCGTTAATCGCGTTCGACCGAAATCCAGCCGTCGCCCTCGAGATGAAGCGTTGCGCCGAGCGCTTCGGCCATAAACCGGAGCGGAACGTAGGTAGATCCGTTACTATGAACGAATGGGGCTTCCGCCAGCGTCACGTTTTTACCGCCGACGCTGGCTTTTTTGGAGCCTATGGTTACCACGATTTCTTCTCCCGTCAAATCATTGATAACTATAATTCTCTTCGAGCCTTTGCTCCACTTCACTTCGGCATCCAGCTGATCTGCCAGGTAACGAAGCGGAACGAAGCTTTGATTGTTCTTCTTGATTACACCATATCCATAATCATCGCTCGCGGGACTGAGGAACATCAACTTTTGCGTAATTTGCAGATCATCCTTCAACACGTTATAGATGAGGGAATCCTTCTCGAAGTTCCGCAGCACTTGACCCGGCGTCACGGAATCATTCAGGACGTCCAGCACGCCTTTGGACGTGTCGACCTTATTGGCTTTCACTGCGCCGCCGATATTCCAGACCTCACCTTCGGAATACACCTTGAAGGCCTTCAATGGCAGGTCCTCGGATGCCGGAAGCGCGACGGTCAGCTCCAGCGCATTCTTGCGCGTATTCAGCTGCTCGTCGAAGTAATAGTCCAGTTTGAGGGTCGTATCCTTGCCGAAGACGGTTTCGGATCCCGGAAGCTCCTCCAATAACTGCTCCTTCTGTTCATCATAGTTCTCCGTGAATTCGGTCAGCGCGCCATGCACGATCTCGTAGAGCGACGCGACGACCTCTTCCTTGGATTCCTGCGGCAGGAGTTCAACGTCTTCGCCGTAGGCCTCGCCGATGGTGGCTATCATCGGATAAATGGCGTCATAAGCATCGCCGATCACCTGCTTCAAGCCGGCTTCGTCTTTAAGCAGACTTTCGGCGAAAGGCTTAACCATGTTCAAAATCTCTTCGCCCGTAAGCTCCATCTGAAGATGCGTTAGGTTCAAGCTCTCCCCGTTCACCTTCTCCTGGACAGGCTTCACCGAAACTTTGGACGGGTTCGGGAAATGCTTCAGGACGAGTCCTGCCGCCTTCTTCACGACATCCTGAATCGCCTGCTCATACTGGCTGGTGTCAGGCAATCCCGGAACGGTTGTATCCATCGATAGATAGAACGGCTGTTTCGCGCCGTCCAATTGAATCGCCATTCCCTTGGCATCCATGGACAGATGAAGCGGAATCTTCTTGTCCGAATAATGAACGCTGCCTTGCATGGACACCGTATTGCTATCCTCCACGATGGCATGATCGATATTCAAGGATAACGAATTAATAAGATCAATCGCTTCTTTATCTTCAGATGATAGGGCCTTGTCCGAAGGCACCACCTCGAATCGAATACTTGCGCTGGATTCGCTGGATTTCACGTCAAGACTGGTCAGCATCGCCTTGTTGATATCCAGTCCCCCGACGGCCTGACATCCTGTCATAACGACCAACACGGCTGCAATGAGTACGGTCAACCATTTGAACTTCTTATACATTTTGATATTCGTCCCCTCCCAGGTCATAGGCTCATTTCTATTATGGGAAGGGAGGAAATGTTTGTAAATAGGTATTTTAGCCTCGTCATGTATGCACATGGGAAGACGCCTCAAGATAGCATATATCGACTTTTTGCTATACACTGGGGAATGAAAATCATGACGGAACAGCGCACATTCATGAAGTGCGGTTTGAACAACCTTTTAAAGCGTGGTGAATCTCTTGTTTAAAATTATGCTGATCGAAGACGACGTGACCCTGTTCCATGAAGTGCAGGAGCGTCTCTCGCAATGGTCATATGACGTTTATGGCGTCCGCGATTTCAGTGCCGTACTCCAGGAATTCACAGCGATTCAGCCCGACCTGGTCATTATCGACATCCAGCTGCCGAAGTTTGACGGGTTCCATTGGTGCCGAATGATTCGTTCCCACTCCAACGTCCCGATTATATTCCTGTCTTCCCGAGATCATCCCACCGATATGGTGATGTCCATGCAGCTGGGGGCGGATGATTTCATTCAGAAGCCGTTTCACTTCGATGTCCTGATTGCCAAAATCCAGGCCACCCTGCGCCGGGTATACAATTACAACACCGAGCGGACCGAGCTGAGAACATGGCGTGGAGCCACCGTCGAATTCGGCAAAAATACGATAAGCAGTCCTCAGGGCACGGCTGAACTGACAAAGAATGAAATGTTCATTCTGAAGATCCTCATGGAGCGCAAGAACCAGATCGTCAGCCGGGAGGATCTGATCAAGAGCTTATGGGACAACGAGCATTTTGTCAGCGATAATACGTTAACGGTCAACGTCAATCGTCTGCGCAAGAAGCTGGAGCCCTTGGGACTTGACCCTTACATCGAAACCAAGGTGGGACAAGGTTATATCGCAACGGAAGAGGTCCATGCATGATCATGGCCTACATCCGGGAACGGCTAAGCTGGATTCTGTTATTCGTGTTCTTGCAGCTGATGCTTCTGTTTATAGCCGCGGTGGACGCCCAAATCCCGTTCCTGCCCATCCTCTATATCGTGTTTCTGTCGACGCTGTTCTTCCTGGTGTTTCTGTTCGTCAGATACAACCGGGAAACCAAGTTCTACAAAAGTCTCCAGGCATGGGACGACACCTACGACTTAGCCGCCATCAGCGAGCCGGAGCACCCTTTTGAGGCGATTGCCATGGACATGCTCTCCCTGCAGACCGAGCGTTTCAAGAAGGAATCCTCCATTCGCCTGATGGAGATGCAAGGGGAGAAGGACGAGCTGTTATCCTGGATTCATGAAGTGAAAACGCCGCTCACCACGATGCAATTGATGATCGACCGCATGGAAGACGAAACGTTGAAAGCGCAGCTCCAGTATGAATGGCTCCGCATTCACCTGCTGCTTGACCAGCAGCTGCACCAGAAGCGCATCCCCTTTATTCAGAACGATCTGCTGATCGAGCTATCCGCACTTGAACCGATCATCTTTCAGGAAATACGTGCGCTCAAGTCCTGGTGCATGCAGAAAGGCATTGGGTTTGACGTTTCTCTTGAGGTAACGGAAGTGCTGAGCGACGCTAAATGGCTGGGCTTTATCATCCGCCAGCTGTTGACCAATGCGGTCAAATACAGCTCCGCTTCGGACATTCACATCGGGAGCGATCTCGTGGACGACCATGTCAGACTCATCATTCGGGATGCCGGACGCGGCATTGATCCAAAGGACATGCCCCGGATTTTCGATAAAGGCTTCACGTCCACCACCTCGCATCAGGATAGTGCTGCAACCGGCATGGGGCTCTATCTGACGAAAAAAGTAGCCGAGGCCTTGATGATCCGGATCCAGGTGGAATCAAAGCCGGGCATCGGCACAACCTTTACCTTGATCTTTCCGAAACGGAATGAATTCGTAAGCATTACCGGCATGTGACAACAATGTCACATGCTTTTGCGCTTTGTTCGGCGAATCGAAGGAAAAGGGCTCTCGACTCCTTTATGATAAGAACAGATAACAAAGGAGTGAGTGAAATTGGCAATTCTTGAAGCAAACCAAATTCATAAAAGCTACGGCAACAAATTCAATAAACAGGAAGTGCTGAAGGGCATCGACATCCGCGTGGACAAAGGCGAATTCGTCAGCATCATGGGCGCTTCGGGCTCAGGGAAAACCACCCTGCTGAACGTGCTCTCCTCGATCGACAAAGTGAGCCTCGGCAGCATCAAAATCGAGGGCAAAGAGTTTACGGGCCTCAAGGAGAAGGAGCTGGCCGAGTTCCGGAAGCATCATCTCGGGTTTATTTTCCAGGAGTATAACCTGCTGGATACGCTGACCGTCAAAGAAAACGTCCTGCTGCCGCTCTCCATTAAGAAGGTATCCAAAAAAGAAGCCGATCAAAAATTCCAAAGAATCGCGACCGAGCTTGGCATCTACGAACTCAAGGATAAATATCCGAACCAAATCTCCGGAGGACAGAAGCAGCGGACCTCTGCCGCCCGGGCGTTCATCCATGATCCGAGCATTATTTTTGCCGATGAGCCGACAGGGGCGCTGGACTCGAAGTCCGCTTCCGATCTGTTGAACAAGCTAAGCGAATTAAATCAGAAGATCGACTCCACGATCATCATGGTTACCCATGATCCCGTGGCCGCCAGCTATTGCACCCGGGTGGTCTTCATTAAGGACGGACAGATCTACACCCAGCTGAATAAAGGCGAGCAATCCCGGCAGGCCTTCTTCAATGACATCATTAAGACTCAGGGCGTGCTAGGCGGTGTTCAGAATGAACATTAATTATCTGATCTACCGGAATTTGAAGAAGAATATCAAAAATTATTATCTGTATGTATTTGCGCTCATCTTCAGCGTGGGTCTGTACTTCGCGTTTGTCACGCTGCAGTATGATCCGGCGATGGATGAAGCGAAAGGCTCCCTTAAGGGAGCGGCTGCGCTTGGAGCCGCCTCCGTGCTGCTCGTGGCCATCGTGGCGATCTTCCTGCTGTATGCCAACACGATTTTCATCAAAAGGCGCAGCAAGGAGATCGGACTGTTTCAGCTCATCGGACTGACCAAGGGGAAGATCTTCCGGATCCTCAGTGCGGAGAACCTGATTCTGTACTTCGGCTCCATGGTCATCGGCATCTTTGCCGGCTTCGCGGCTTCGCGCTTAATCCTGATGATCCTGTTCAAGGTGACCGGCGTCGACACCGAAGCAGCCCTCTCCTTCTCGACCGAAGCGCTCATCCAGACCGTGATTGTATTTGCCGTCATCTATGTGCTGATCATGATCATGAATTATACGTTCATCAAAAGGCAGAGCATTCTCTCCCTCTTCCGCGCGGTATCGACGACCGAGAACCAAATTAAGAAAATGTCCTTCGCCGAAATGCTGTTCGGCCTGCTCGGCATCGGACTCATACTTCTTGGCTACTATGTGTCGACCAAGCTGTTCAGCGGAGATTTCACCACCATGAACGAGCTGTTCATGGCCATGATTCTTATCCTGGGGGCGGTGATCATCGGGACTTATCTGTTCTATAAAGGGTCGGTCAGCTTTATATTCAACGCGATCCGGAAGAGCAAGGGCGGTTACTTGTCCCTGAATAATGTGCTGTCCCTGTCCTCCATCATGTTCCGCATGAAATCGAACGCACTGCTGTTAACGATCATCACGACCGTGTCCGCACTCGCGATCGGACTGCTGTCTCTTAGTTATATTTCGTACTATTCCGCCGAGAAATCGGCCGAGCAGAGCGTGCCTAACCATTTTGCGGTAGCGGATCAGAAGGATATTTCCGCATTTATCCAGGCACTTACAGATGAAGATATCGAATTTAAGAAGACCGAACGGGACGTAATCCAGGTGAATGCGGACCTATCCGACATTATCGGGGCCAGCCTGGAGGTATCTGGGCAAGTGGATTCCAGCTCCATGATCATCCCGGTAATCAGTGATGCCAGCGTGAAGGGTAAGGATGTTTCCCCCGGTGAGACGCTGTTCACGGGGTACAGTGACGCGATCCAGCAATTCATGGCGATTCAGACCACAGGGGAAATTGAACTCATAAGCCCTAAACAAAGCTTTAAGCAGAAGCTGATCGGCTTGGACAAGGAAGCCTACGTATCCTATTATTATGCAAGCGGCGGGCTGCCGACAGCGATTGTGGACCAGACCGTATTTGATCAGCTGGTTCAGGATCTGGATCCGAAGATCCAGAAGAAAACCAATGTCTATCACGGCATCGATATTGTGGATCCAAACGCTGTGGATCAGGCCAATAAGATCTTTAAGAGCCTCGGCCTTAGCGAGGGAACAGGGAACCTCTCTCAGACGGAAATGGCTTTCAACCAGAAGAGCAATATGGGCTTGATGATGTTCATCGTGGGATTCCTGGGGCTTACCTTCCTGATTACTTCAGGATGCATCCTGTACTTCAAGCAGATGGACGAAGGTGAAGAGGAGAAGCCGAATTACACGATCCTTCGGAAACTGGGATTCACTCAAGGGAACCTGCTGACGGGGATTCAGATCAAGCAGCTGTTCAACTTCGGCATACCGCTGGTCGTCGGCTTGTCCCACAGTTACTTTGCCGTTAAATCCGGCTGGTTCTTCTTCGGAACCGAGCTGTGGCTGCCGATGGTTATGGTAATGCTCCTGTATACGGCGCTGTACTCCATATTCGGTTTGTTGTCGGTCATGTTCTATAAACGGGTAATTAAAGAAGCGTTATAAACGAGGTGCATGGTTGGGCCCAGGGATGATTCGGGTACCATCCATGCATTTTTTCGTGCGCAGGCGTGAAAAAACCGCGGATTACCATTCCAACGGGCTGCAGCTCTTCTGCAGCTTCCGGATATACACGATTTGACCGATATGATAAGCATTGTGCGTGGCCGCATTACTCACCAATTCCCACCACTTGGCCGGCACTGGGAATCCGTTCACTTCCTGCTCAAGCTTGGCCGCCGACAACAGCTCCTGCCATTGCAGCAAAACCTCAAGCAGCCGATCCCTTAACTCGGCAAAAGTCGCGTTATCCGGAATCATGAAGCTATTATGGTTGTCTCCAATAGAAGGAACGGCATCTACCTGCGATTCGCGGTACCGCGTCTGCCACGTTTCGTTCCAATACAGCAGATGCTGTATGATCTCCGCAATGCTGTGGCTGCCATTGGCCGGCGTCCAGAACGCTTCGTCCTCCGTCAGTTGCTCCACGGATTGCTGGAACGGGACGTGCCAGCTGGGATCGTTCGCGTTCGCTAACAGCTGATTCATTAGAACATCATTTGCATGCGCCATGGGTCATTCACTCCTTCATGCGCCCGGTAATGAGCAGCATCACAAATCATGACTAATTTTACTATAGGATGAAGCCTTGTGATTCGCAAAAAATGATTAAAATCATTCTTTCTCGGCTCGCTACGTCTTGAATAACTTCTACCTCACACGGAACAAATCCAAATAATACTGCGCCGTTGGCGTATCGTTCTTGAAACGCAGCTCGATCTTCTCCCCGCTTCCCTTGCATAGGCCCACCGTAATCTCAAAATAGCTTGCCCCGTGCACCGCATCAACCGGACTGGCCTGTTGGTTATCCTCTTTCATCGTGGTCCGCTCGTTAATCGATAGAATCCGTTCGCAGCCAAAGGCAGGATACGACTCCTTGTATATGTCCTGAAGGGACGATCGGATTACCGGGTATAGCTGCTGCAGCATGGCCTTCTCAAGCTGCTGCTCTCTAGACTTGTCTTGCGGCCCTGCATAAGCTGTGCTGCTTCCCGAGCTTAATAGAAGGAGTCCGCCTGAGAGCAGCAGGCAGATGAAGAATCGTTGGTTCATACGCGTTCACCTTTTCGTTTTTTCTATATAGAGTCTCCTTTTCGATCCTATTTAGTCCGACTTGCAGCTTCGTCCCCCCTATACAAAAAAAGACTGCCCTACAAGGCAGTCTTTCACTGGTTTAAATCGTTGATGAATGCACGATCGCATGGCCGTCGTTCCCGTCGTTTTCTTTTTTCCCGACCAGTATATGATAGAGGGCGATTCCCGCAGCTAGCAGGACCGCCATCGCGACGTACATGCCTCGGAAGCCGACAAGCGGCGTCAGGAAGCCAAGTATAAAGGGGCCGAACCCGATGCCCACGTCCACGAAAATATAAAAGGTCGATGTTGCAAGCCCGATCCGGTGCGCCGGCGAACGCTTAATAGCCAGGGCCTGAGCGCTGGACTGCGTCGTGCCGTAGCCCAGACCGACGAATACGGCCGAGAGCAGCAAGGTCAGGCCGTGATGGGCTTGGCTGAGCAGAACCATCCCGATCGCAAACGATAGAATGGCCGGGTACATCACCACATTGGCCCCTCTCTGGTCAAACCAGCGACCCGTGAACGGTCTCGACAGAATGACCACAATAGCATAGACAATAAAGAAATAACTCGCCACTTGGGCCAGACTGATCTGCCCGGCAAAAATCATCAGGTACGTCAAAATGCTGGAATACCCGAACCCCATGACAAAGCTGACCAGCGAAATCGGCACCGCCTTCGGCTCAATAAAGTTGGATAGCTTCAACCCTTGCAGATCCTTCTTCTGCTCCGCTGTCAGTTTCAGTTTCGGTATGTTCATAAAGAAAGCCGACAGCAGCGAAAGCACCCCTAGCGCCCCGCACAGCGTAAAGTTAGCCATCATCGAAGCATGCTCGTTAATCATCAAACCGATAAAAGGGCCAATTGCCGAAGCGATTATAATGCTTACGCCATAGTAACCTGTACCTTCGCCTCTTCTCGAATTCGGAATCAGGCTGGCCGCAATCGTGCCTGTTGCCGTTGAGGCAAGGGCGAAGGCGATACCGTGCAAGAAACGAACAACGAGCAGCACGCTCAAGCTGTTTACGACAAAGTATAAACCGATGAGAACGCTGAAGGCGATCAGACCGGTAAACAGCAGTTTTTTGCGGCCGACCCGCTCGATGATGCTGCCTCCGACCAACCGCCCAATCAATGCGCCGACGACAAAAATGCTGGAAGCCAGGCCAGCCATTCCCGTCGATGCGTGAAACTCATTCTTTGCATATGAGGACATAATCACCACTAATAAATAAAAACATAAAAAGAGCAGGAAATTGACGCCGAACACAATCAAAAAGTCCTTGCTCCACAATCGTTCTCGCGAGTCTGCTTGCTCCAAGTTAATCACCTTTTCTAATAATGTTGTCCCTGACCGTCTCCATCACGCGAATGACCGCATTTTGATCCTCTTCAGAAACGCCTTCCATAACCTCCTGTTCATATTGGTCAAATATCTTGCGAATTTGCAGGAAGACGTCGGCTCCGGCCTTGGATAGCTGAATGCGCTTCTCCCGTTTATCGCGCACCGGGATTTGCTCCACATATTCCAGCTTGATCAGCGCGTTCACGGTTCGGGTGACGGTGGGCTTCTCCACGTACAGCATTCTGGACAGCTCCACCAAAGTCATCGACTGATAAAAATCCAGATAGTACATGATGGACCACTGGGCATAATACAGGTTGTAATCTTCGAGCTTACGATTAAGCTCATTGACGAAAGGGCGATACAGCGTAAAGTATTTATGAAAAAAGTGTCTGTGGGCGTCCATTCGAGACCTCCGTTCAAAATAGTTACCTTGGGTAACTACTTATTGATTATAAAGAGGATCCTTCTGCTTGTCCATCCGGAACGGCCTTCCAAATCCTAGATCAGACTCATGCGGACGGCATGCCGACGCTTATTCTCCCTGTTTAGGAATGGCTCTATTCACGTTTCTGCCGCTTATTACAAATAGCGGTGGACAAAAAAAATCGCCCCTTGGACGATGGTAAGTGGTACCTGCCATCTTAAGGACGATTCAAGCAGATAAGCGATCTGCGGCTATTTCAATTGGGGATCAAATCTGTTGTGATTTCTATCCAATATCACTGAACGAATCTGGGACGGGCCCGGATACATCAAGCAGCCTGCCCATATAATCGCTCAGCAGGATACCGTCCGGGTCCAGCTCTTGCCGCACTGCGCGGAATGCTTCCCACATGGGATACAGCTCCTTCAATTGAGCAGCCTCAAGATGATGCATTTTCCCCCAATGCGGCCTGCCGCCGTACCGCAGGAAGATGCCCTCCATCGCACTGAAGTAATCTTCATGCGGCATGCCTTTGTACATATGGATCGCAATATAGGCGGAGTCCCGGCCGTAGGCGGGGCTTAACCAAATATCATCGCCCTTGGCATAACGGCATTCTACGGGGAAATGCACATGGTACTTGCTTCGCGACATTTCCTCACGCATTTCTTCAATGACCGCATTCATTGACTCTGCGGGAATGTTGTACTCCATTTCGTTGAAACGAACGAGCCGCCGGGTCGCGAATAACCGGTGGCTGTAATTCACTTTGCGACCCAGCGGAACCTGCGACGCCGAGAGGCGGCTGACATACGGGCTTGCTTTGGGCAGCTTGCGGCACAGCTCCGAGATCAGCCCGAAGAGGGTGTTCTCCACCAACACGTCGCTGATATAATCCTTGATCCGATGCTCCTTCACCTCTTGGTCCGTCTTGTTCATCAGCTTGATCTGGCACGGCTCTGCGTAAGGGAACCAATAAAACTCGAAGTGGCGATTCTCCTCCGCCAATTGCGCCTGCTGCTTCAAGCATTCGCCCAGCGGTATTCTCCGGCTTTCATATTCGATTTTGTAAGCCGGCTCAAGCCTCAATGTCACTTGCACGATAATGCCGAGCGTGCCTAAGGATACCTGCAGCGCCTTGAACCAATCGGGGTGCGACTCACCGCTGCACTCCAGCACCTCGCCTGTACCGGTGACCACCGTCAATCCGACAACCTGCGTGGATATATTTCCGAAAGTCCGGCCCGTACCATGCGTCCCTGTACTAATGGCGCCGGCAATGGACTGTACATCAATATCCCCCAGGTTCTCCTGTGCCAGCCCCTGCTGAAACAACAGCTCGCCCAGCAGCTTCAGCTTCGTCCCTGCCCACACGGTGGCGGTTCGGGCTTCAGCATCGACATGGACCAGGCCCTGCATCTTGTCCAAGGAGATCAGGCAGTCCTCGGATGCGGCAATGGGGGTAAACGAATGCCCTGACCCGACCACTCGCAGCCGCCGGCCCTCCTGCCGGCACATCCGGACCACTTTTTCGACTTCCGTAATAGAGGCAGGATACAACACCGTTCTTGGATAGGCTCGTACTGATCCCGACCAATTCGACCACTGGATCTGCTTCATAGAAAACACTCCCCCATTCCGCGATAGGTTGCATATTCGCCTACGATGCGGCCTTTCGATACCGCATACAGCACCTTGAACCGCTCGCACAGCTCGCCGGCCTTCGCATGGCGGAAGAACACCGGGTCTCCCAGGCCAAGCTCCACATGGGTTGGCAAACGCAGCGGCGTCTGCACTTCCCCGGCTCCTTCGAGCGAGAACAGCTTCAATCCCGAAGGCAAGTAAGGCATCGCCAGCTTATCCTTATCCGCCGTACCCGATGCCGTGTAGCCGCCTCCCATGCAGGTCACGATCCCTGCCTTCGGGATGCGAACCACCTCTACCGCATAAGCCGCTGCCGGCTTATAACGGAATGAGGCGTAATGATCGAACAGACCCGGCGCATAGAAGCCTGATCCGGCCGTAATTTCGGTTACCCAAGCTTCCTCCCGGGAGCTGTCCAAACTTCCGGTTCCCCCTGCATTCACGAAGCGGAGCCGAAGATCCATGGCGGCAAGCCGCTCAACGGCTTCTTTCCTCCGCTTGGCCGCTTCAACGATGGAGCGTTTTTTCAGCCACCGGACCATGGTGTTCTTCATACGCTTCTTGGCTGCGTTATCCCCAACGCCTGCTACCTGCGCCTCGTACCCCATGATACCGTCCAGGCGAAGCCACGGGGAGCGGATAATCCGTTCTACGACAGGATACATGCCCTCCCATGAACGGACGGGCGATCGCCATACACCGAAGTGCAGACCCGGATATTGGACCGACATATCCATATCAATGCAGAGCGGAATCGCGATCCGCTGTTGTTTGGCGAACTGTTCGATGTGCTCGACATGCTCCACGCTGTCCACCATTAAGGTAATGCTGCGGCCTTCGCCGACCAAATTCACGATGGAGCGAATGGCTTCCGGCTGCCACTGCGGATATCCCAGCAGCAGATCGTCAAAGCCCTGTTCCGCCAGAAATACGGCCTCCGCTGCCGTATAACACATGATTCCCTGAAAGATCGGGTTCGAACGAAGGAGACGGTTCAGCACGTCCACGGAGCGGATGGACTTGCTGGCCAGCCGAACCTTCTTCCCCCCCGCCGCCTGTGCAATCGCTTCGGCATTGTCGTCCAGCATGTCCAGATCCACCAAGGCGAACGGCCTCGGAATCTGCGCGAAAATCTCTTTATAATACTCGTATGTCGACACCCCTACATCAACACCTTCCCGTTTCCCTCACGCCTATGCCACATGATATTCTCGAAGGTAACGGATTATCCTTCCGCCCACCACTATCCGCGCAAATAAAAAGAGCCCAGCCTTTGGTTGGCTGGACCCGAATCCTAATCGGCTAATTTGATGATGGTTAGGGAAGCGCCGTTGCCTTGTGCAAGGGTTGCAGCACCTAATACGCCATACAATTGAAGATTAAGCATATCGCCTGCATTCAATTGTTCTATAAACTGGGCGTGAAAATGCGACTTCGATTTAATTGGTGCTTCGTCACTCTGCATGATTGAGATACCGTTTCGAGTAATCCTTGAGCCCATAAGCAAATCTGACGTTAAATTAATCGTATAAGAAATATAGTAAATCCCTGTTTCATGAACCGTAAACAATGTTGAACTTCCATCTGCCATGATTCCTGCTACTTTCGGATTGTCCGGCAGCTGAACCGGGGTCCCGCCGAGCAGTACTGGAATAACGCCTCCCGACGTATTCCCTGCGTATGCATAAGTTCCTGTGGAGCTCCCTCCCGCAGGTCCAACAGGCCCCGCTGGACCTGCGGGGCCTTGGGGTCCCTGAGCTCCTTGTATCCCTTGCGGACCTTGTGGCCCTACCGGGCCGAGGTCGCCCTTATCGCCCTGGATTCCCTGAGGTCCAGGATCCCCTTGATCCCCCTTTTCACCCTGCGGACCTGCCGGGCCTTGTTCGCCTTGATCTCCTTTATCGCCTTTCGGACCCGGGGATCCCGTGGGGCCTGGATCGCCCTTAGGCCCGGATGGCCCTGCTGGTCCAGTTGGACCTTGGGAGCCCGAAGATCCTGAAGACCCGGACGGACCTTGCGGACCTTGGGGCCCTTGAGGCCCCTGTGGACCCTGCGGGCCCTTTTCGCCAGGTTCGCCTTTTGGACCCTGCGGGCCGGCCGGACCCGGCTGCCCCTGCTCCTGAGTTCCCCCGCCACTGCCATACGCAATGCTAACCAGCTGTTTTTGTTGGTTCCACTGCACCTTGGCCTCAAACACTTCCGCCAAAAAACGAAGCGGAACCATCACCCTGTTATCCTGCAGTTTGGCGGGCTGGTCCAGCTTCACTTTTGTGACGATAGTTTCTTTTCTTACCGTAGCCACATCACTGCCCAGAACCAGCTCGGCAGAGACATCGCCTCGAACGGCTGTGATCTTCTTTGCAGAAGCATCCCACCGAATGGACAGGCCCAATATTTCGGTTACATGCTTAATGGGCACCAGCACTTTGCCTTTGACCATAACCGGGGCAACATCCAAAGACTTGGTTATCCCGTTGACTTGCATCGTGATGCCTGCCGCTTGCGTGACGGGTGCGATCGCTAAACTCAAGGTGAGCATCATTGCTGCCGCAAAATACAGCCGTTTTTTCTTCAACACAATTACCTCCTTATCGATCATGGAATAATTAATTTATCGGTCGAACCTACTCGCGAGTTAATATAAATAATTACACGAGAATCATGATATTTCCTGTGTGCGATCGCGAAATATTAAACATTTTTTGTTAATTCTGGCCTAAGCAAAAAAGGATGAGGAATGTCCCCACCCTAATTAAATCCATTTACCATACGAATTTCATGCCCATTTCCTCATGTATCTTCTCATTGCTCTTATCATAGCAGTTGGTCGTATAATGAAAAGGACATTTGTCCAGTTGAGAAGGGAGCGCAAAAGAAACCCATGAAACGACTTCATGATGCACCATTGCTGAAAGCCAAGCTGGAGCAATTTCAATTCGGAAGCATGCTGAATTTGGGCAATCCTGCGCCCTTTACCTTACAGCAATACGAGCCCGGCGAGATCATTCTGCATGAGGGTTTTGCTATGCAGTCCCTGTTGTTCTTCGTGTAAGGGAAAATCAAGGTGACCTCCAGCATCGAAACCGGCAAATCGCTGCTTCTGCGTTTTGGCCATCTCTTTTCCATCATCGGGGATATTGAATTGGTTCGAGACGTTCCTGTCCAATCCCAGATTGAAGCCGTTAACGAATGCCTGTTCATCGGGCTGTCGTTTGATTATATCAGGCAGCATGAAATGACGAACGCCCGCTTTACCTCCGCCTTGCTGGATCACCTGAGCTACAAACTCCAGACCTGCACGACCGCTTCCCGCATCAATCTGTTGGCTTCCATGGAGAACCGGTTTGCCAGCTACCTGATGTCCACCATGTCGCCTGGACCGGATCCTTCCTTCGGGATGGAGCTGAGAACCGACCATATCGGGGAGATTGCCAGCTTGCTTGGCACCACGCACCGACATTTGAATAGGGTAATGCATGCCTTCGCCCAAAAGGGGGTCCTGGAACGAAACGGACAGACTATCCGCATTCTGAACTGGCCAGCTCTGGAGCACGCCTCGAACGGCATCCGCTATGAGTAGATCCCCCGGTCGAAACTTTTTTCGCGGATTCTTGTAACGAATCGGCCATGACCCGGTCATATAGGCAAGGAGGTGAACAGGTGACGGATTTGCACCAGATCTACCATCAACACTTTCAAGACGTGTACCGGTTTCTGCAGTCGCTAAGCAGAGACGAGCATGTTGCGGAAGAACTCACGCAGGAGACGTTTTTCAAAGCACTGAAGCATATCGATTCGTTTCAAGGCACGTGCAAGCTGAGCGTGTGGCTATGCCAAATCGCTAAACATACATACTTCTCCTATCTTGATAAACAAAAGCGGTATGAGCCGGCCCCGCAGATCGACCACGGCAGCGGTCAGGATATCGCATGGAAAACCGTGGAAAGGGCTGAGGCTTTTCGCATCCATCAAATCCTGCACCGGATGGACGAGCCGTATAAAGAGGTGTTTACGCTGCGAGTGTTCGGGGAATTGTCGTTTGGCGAAATCAGCCGGCTGTTTGGAAAAACCGAGAGCTGGGCAAGAGTCACCTTCTTTCGAGCCAAGCAAAAAATCCAAAGCCTATACAAGGAGGGGAATCAATCGTGAGCCGAATATCGTGCGAGATTATTCAGGATTTGCTGCCTTTGTACCATGATGATGTATGCAGCGCAGACACCAAAACCTTGGTAGAAGAGCATCTGGCGGATTGCCCGGCTTGCCGGGAGGTGCTGAGCCATATGAGCTCCCCGATGTCGCTGCCCACCCAAACGATGGAGCAAAACAAGGATGAGGGAGCCGCCTTGCGGCAAGTTGCGGCCCAGTGGTCGCGCACCAAATGGATCTCGTTTACCAAAGGTCTATTGATCAGCTGCTTAGCAGTCGGCCTCTTGTTCCTGGCATATGCGGGACTGTTCGAATGGAACATTACAAGCGTGCCGACCCGCGTGATGCAGGTATCCGATATCAGTCAGCTGAAGGATGGGCGCATTGCTTATCACGTGAAGATGACCGACGGCTATAATGTCAACCAAGCCAGCTACGATACGGATGAGGAAGGAAACTTCTATGTGACACCCAAGCGTCCCATCATCAAATCTAAAAAATTCGCGAATATGGGACTGTCCAATATGTACTATACGAACGATATTGAAGAGCGAAATGCCTACGAGAAGAGCTTTGGCGACGGCGTTCAGATCAAGGCCCTCTACTTGGGGACGCCGGATGACCGCGTTCTGATCTGGGAGCAAGGCATGGAGCTGCCACCGGCAAGCGAGTCTGTCGAGATGCAGTTCAGGAGCGGCGAGTAAATTTTATTTGTATTAAAAAGACCATCGGATGCCCTAATGGCTTCCCATGGTCTTTTCTTGAACCTTACACCAAGTCGGCCGGATGATTACGCCGAACCTTCCGCTCGATCCAGCCGTAGATCAAGCCGATAACCCCAAACAGCATGACTGCGTTGCTGACATGAAGTTCATATTCCTGTATGAATCGATCATCATAGATTTCATAGAACAGCACGATTCCGGCCGCAGCCCACATTACGGCATACAGCAGGGCATTCAGGATGAGTGAAGCTCTGACCCATCGAATCATGCCCATTAACCACGATAAAGGGAGCACGATCACCGGGTATAGAAGCGAGGATATGAGAATCGGGATAATCATCAGAACAAAACCCGCATTACGAAGGCCGAAATATTCCGTCGTCGTGATCTTGTATCCTTCGGTATACTCCAAGCCTACGACAGCACCGGTAAACAGAAATATAAAGACGAACCACAACACAAAATATCTGGCCACCCGCAAGTTGTACACCGCCCTGTCCGTTTATGTCATAGACGAATTCGTGCCGGAAAAAGTTACATGCGTCTTCATTTCATATCGTCAAAAAGTAATTCTGCTTACTCCGCAGGCTCACCAGCCGCTTCCCAGCGGTCGATTTCCTTGCGGACCAAAGGGGCGACTTCGGTCCCCAGCAGTTCGATGGCCCTCATGACTTCGTCGTGAGGCATCGTTCCCACAGGCACATGCAGCATAAAGCGGGTAATGCCCACATGCTTGCGCAGGTGAATGATCTTCTCGGCCACCGTCTCAGGATCTCCTACATACAATGCACCTTCGAAGCTTCGGGCCGCATCGAATCTTGCCCGGTCATAGTACCCCCAGCCGCGCTCCCGTCCCAGCACGTTCATGCTGGCTTGGGTTGAAGGGAAGAACTTGTCCGCTGCCAGCTCGGTTTCTTCCGCAATGAATCCGTGGGAATGCGAGCCGATCGGCAGCTTTGACACATCATGACCGGCATGAGCTGCCGCTTCTTTATACAGCTTGACCAGCGGCGCGAACTGCAGGGGACTGCCGCCGATAATCGCCAGTACCAGCGGGAGGCCGAGCAGGCCTGCCCGCACGACCGATTCCGAATTGCCTCCGCTTCCGATCCACACCGGCAGCGGGTTCTGAACCGGACGCGGATAGACGCCCAAGTTATGGATCGCCGGGCGATGCTCGCCCTGCCAAGTGACTTTTTCCGACTCGCGTATTTTGAGCAGCAGCTCCAGCTTCTCCTCGAACAGCTCGTCATAATGACTCAGATCATAGCCGAATAACGGGAACGATTCGATGAACGAACCCCTGCCGGCCATAATCTCCGCGCGTCCGTTCGAAATCGCGTCCAAGGTGGCAAAATCCTGAAAGACCCGTACCGGATCCGCGGAAGACAGCACCGTCACCGCGCTGGTCAGCCGAATCCACTTCGTCTGCGACGCAGCCGCGGCAAGAACGACCGCAGGCGAAGACGCTGCATAATCCTTGCGGTGATGCTCCCCTACGCCATAAACATCCAATCCAACCTGATCGGCCAGGACGATTTCCTCAACCACCTCGCGCAGCCGCTGCGCATGGCTTATCACTTCGCCGGTCTTCACATCCGGCCACGTCTCCACGAACGAGCTAACCCCAATCTCCATTATGATTTCCTCCCTATTATGCTTTGCCGCGGTCAAAACCGTAGGCAAAGGTTATCGATGCTTCCCGCCTAGGGCAGTCCATATCGTTAATCATCTTGCAATTATCTTTATATTGAACTTTTGGCTCGGATTTTTCAAGTTACAAGTTAACTGATAACGTGAAATCGGTGGATTCGATGCATTGGGAATCCAAAAATGACCGGGATCCATACGGATTCCGGCCATTCATTTTACCTTTTCACCATGCATTTGAAATGGGCTTATTGTTTCGATGCCAAGTATTCCTCCAACCGATCCCAGGTTTGGGTAATGCCTTCTTCCATTCCCATATCCAATACCGCTTGGAGCGCTTCCGCGGATTCATATACCCCTCGATTGACCAGCTTGGTCTTTCCATCCACTTTCTCAAACGTCATCGTCACCGTGGTTGCGGGCATTCCCTCCGCAATATTGCCTTCCGCATCCGAGAAATAGTCGATGTAGACGATTTTCTCGGGCTCGTCAATTTCCTGGTAGACCGATTTGCCCCAGGATTCCATACCATAGAAATCCCCTTGATTCTGATCCATGCACTTCATGCAGTAATGCCATTGGCCGCCAGGACGGAAATCCATGTTGGATACGGTAACTTCCCATCCGCGAGGTCCCCACCACTGCTTCAGATGCTCTCCATCGGTGAGCACCTTGAATACCAGCTCTCTTGGTGCATTAAATACGCGCTCCAGTACGATCACTTGACCTTCTACCCGTGTAATCATTTTGCTTGTCATTATCTATTCCTCCTCGAATTAGATGGTGTTTATTCTTGTTTCTTCATATCCGATTGAAGCTTCTCCAAGTAATCATCCAAGTTGTCAAACCGTTCGTTCCATATGCTGCGGTAATTATCGAGCCAACGGTCCAATTCCTGAAACGGCTCCGACCGCAGCATGTAATTCCGTCGGTTTGCATCCGCCCTCACCTCGACCAGTCCGGCATCCAGCAGCACCTTCAAATGTTTCGAGGCTTGAGGCTGGCGAATGTCAAGACGTTCGGCGATTTCCCCTACCGTAAGCGGCCCCTTCTGCAGGAGATTCACGATGCGAAAACGGCTTGGTTCGGCTAATGCGTTAAATGTGGTCAGTTCCATCTTGTCGTGATGACGGGTACAGACCCGCTGTTACAGCGTTTACGGTGAATGTCTGTTCTCTCTGTTACCGTCACCATCATCACCTCTTTTTTCGGCTTCTTTTTTGCTGCCGTTCTTCTTGTCTTAAATATACCATGAAGGGAATATTCCTGTAAAGGAATATTTAGATGTTTTTTCAATTTATTTTTATCACAGCGCAAAAAAAAGCAACAAACGCGGCTCCTTACCTGACCTCGCTTATTGCTCCTCTTCGCTTTACTATTCGTATTCCTTATCGAAAGAACACCTTGTCCACATTGTATTTGGCCTTGAATTCATTAATGATGTAGGTTTCATATATCTCTCTATGCACGGCATCTTCAATGACGCAAACCTCGATGCTCGCCACTTCGTTCCGATGCTCCTTGATCGGGGAGACGCTGTCTTCAAAATGCTTCTTGATCCGCGGTCTCAGCTTTCTTGCTTTGCCAACGAACAGAAGCTCCCCTTTGCTGTTGTAGAACATGAAAATCCCGCCCCGGTCTCTCGGAATCAGGTGAAAATCCGTAAATCCGTAAATATGGCTCAGTTCCGGAGCATCCTGCTTGGTTATGGTGACGTCCGGCTTAGGGATGGTTATATGGATCACGACTAACGTTCACTTCCTCTATTCAATGTATTGACCTAAATCGTATCACTGATCGGCTCATTTGCCCATGCGGAAAATACAACAGACCCTTAACACCCTTCTCTGGGCATTTGCATAGGATGAGATTATGTATGACTAATTCACGATGGGGGTCTTTTCCATATGAGCATTCAATATCCCGGACACCAGGAGCAAACCTTATATCAAGCTGAACCCAGCATGAAGCACAGCATCAAATCGGTTCGCGATCATATCCACCATCTATGCAAGCAGCATGCGAACCAGCTGGTTCGCGTCGAAACGCTTGACGGCGATGTTTTTGAAGGTACGATCATGCATTGCGAAAAGGGAATTCTGTACTTGAGCATGCCCGGATACGGAAACCAGCGCGGCTTCGGTCCCAGTTACTATAATAATGTAATCCTGCCACTTGTCCTCTTCGAATTGCTTGTCATCACCTTGCTTTACATCTAGAAGAAGATCTAGGCTTACATCGTTATTCGGCAGCGTCCCACGTAATTCCAAACCTAATTACCCGATTAAGGAGTGAATTCATTATGGCATTTATGCCGCCGCAAGGACCCCAGGGACCGATGCAAGGGCCCACTTCCCCGCCCCCAACATCTGTCCCCCAACAGCCTTTGGCCAGTACCTTCGCAGTTGATCCTGGAGCGATCAGGGGCTGTTTGTTCAGAAATACCTATATTTGGCCGACACGTGGACCCGGCTTCTGGTTTTTCCCGACTTTTGTTGGCCGCACCTCGGTTGCCGGCTTCCGCTGGACGGGATGGATGTGGGTATATTCAGGGCTCGACTTAAGAAGTATCGAGTCGTTCACCTGCTTCTGATGCTCTTATATCAAAAGGAATGGGTCAATCCGCTCCCACAGGCACCTCTATAGCGCCTGCTTATGGGAAGAGCGCCTGCAATGGCGCTCTTAAGCTCTTACATGACGGACAAGCTCCTGTTCATGGAAGAGTCTACCTTAACAGGATGCCCCTGTTTTACGAAAAATAAAGTTCTTGATTATCCTCCCGCTACGTTAAATAATATGTAACAGTCCCTCTATAAAACCGATAATGGAGATTGGATTATATCTTTAACATACAGAGCAGAAAGGTTGACTTGAACACCATGGATATTTCGCAACATGCCACTGGGGAAAAAAGCGGCAAAGAACCCTTTCCCATCTCTATACTCTCTCTCACCGTGGGTGCATTTGCCATTGGCATGACGGAGTTTGTCATTATGGGGATCCTCCCCAATGTAGCCGATGATCTGAATGTCAGCATCGCGTCTGCCGGGCAGCTGATTACGATGTATGCCCTCGGGGTAGCCGTAGGAGCCCCTATTCTGACCGTCCTTACTAACCAAATTCCGCAGAAAAAGCTGTTACTGCTGCTCATGGGCCTGTTCATCCTGGGCAACGGCATCTCGGTCTTCGCTCCGAACTATGCCGTTCTGATGGGCGCCCGGATGCTGACCGCGCTGACGCACGGGACCTTCTTCGGCGTGGGCGCTGTCATCGCATCCAATCTGGTGCGGCCGGACAAGCGTGCCGGAGCGGTGTCCATCATGATGGCAGGATTAACGATAGCCAATATCATCGGGGTTCCGATCGGTACCTTCATCGGCCAAACGATGGGCTGGCGCGCTTCATTCGGCGCGATTGCCATCATGGGCGTGTTGGCATTGATCGGCATCCTGATTTTCATACCTAAGATACGGCAGGAGCAAGCGACAAGCATCGTTCAGCAGATCACGGCCATCATTAGACCCCAGCTTCTTCTCTTCCTGCTGATTGGCGCGCTTGGCAATGCCGGCCTGTTCGCCGTCTTCACTTATATCGCGCCCCTGCTGATTGAGATCACGGGCTTTGCGGAACCCAGCGTCACCTGGATTCTGATCCTGTTCGGTATCGGCGTGACCGTCGGCAACATCGTAGGCGGCAGGCTGGCGGACTGGAAGCTGCTGCCCTCCATCCTGGGCGTTTACTTTGCGACGGCCGTCATTCTGACCATCCTCACGGTGACTATCCATCACCCGTTCACGGCTGTGCTGACCATCGTGCTGTGGGGAGCCGCCTCTTTCGCCGTTATGCCGGGAATGCAGGTGCGCGTGATGAGTCTGGCCCAATCCGCTCCTGCACTGGCCTCCACAGCAACCCATTCCGCAGGCAATCTCGGAAATGCGGCGGGCGCTTTTATCGGGGGATTGGTCATTACGCATCTAAGCTTAACGGCCCTGCCTTGGGTGGGCGCCGGATTGGTAGCGCTCGCCTTCATTCTGGGAGCAGCCTGCTATATGTATGAGCGCAAGGCCGTGACGGCTAATGCCTAAAGGGCTCCAACAGGCATGAAAAGCCGATCCTTTAACCGGGACGAGCAGTAAGAAAGGCGTAACCGGACATGTGCACGGTTACGCCTTTTTGCATCTATATATGCGTTGATCCATCGGTGCTACAACGCCTTGATCTCCAGCAATTCGTACTTCACGATGCCCATCGGCGCTTCCACGTGGACTTTATCGCCTACCGCTTTGCCCATCAGCGCTTTGCCGAGCGGGCTTTCATAAGAAACTTTATTGTTCGCCACATCCGCTTCAGCCGGGCCGACCACCTGATATTCAAGCCTCTCCGAAAACTCGATGTCATTCAGGACGACGTTCGAACCGACATTCACCGTCGTCGAGCTGATATCCTTAGCGTCGACGATCCGGGCGTTGTTAAGCGTTTTTTCCAGGATGATGATGCGCGTTTCCATAAACGCCTGGTCGTTCTTGGCCGAGTGGTACTCGCTGTTCTCCTTCAAGTCACCATAGCTGATCGCGAGCTTGATCCGTTCCGCTAATTCTTTGCGTTTTACATACTTGAGATCGTCAAGTTCCTCCTGGAGTTTGTCATAGCCCTCCTGGGTCAAGATCAGTTCTTCTGCCATGCTCATCACATCCATTTTGTAGTTTCTTACTTCTAGTGTACTCTTTATTTCGAAAATAAGCGAAAATTTTCTGAAATATTATGGATGGAATATTTGGTATTTAATACCTAATGGTAGTTTCGACCGATCAGCGCCAACGAAGCGAACAGATTTTAATGCATGTGAACCTGGCCGCTATGCATAAAGCCCCAGATGTCTCCGCGAGGAGAACCAGGGGCTTATGATCTTACTTTCAAATCATTATGCATTCGTTTCGAGCTCGGCCTTCAAGGCCTCATACTGCTCCATCAGCTCGCCCATGATGGGATGCTCTCCGGCAATGCCGGTATATTGGGAAGCCGTGTCGCTTACGCCGATATCCCGGACGGAGGCTTGCAGCTCCACGCTTTCCGGATCTTCCGGAACATCGAACAGCAGGGCCGCCGCCATGGATTTTGCCAGGCTCTTATACTCGAGTCCGCTCTCGAAAGCCAACATAGCCGGCGAAACCAGACGGTCGCCCGGGGACAGCTTCCGGATCGGGGAGCGGCCAACGCGGGACACCTCGTCGGTCAGCGCGGGATTGCGAAAACGCTCCAGGATGGTGTCAATGTACGCTTGGTGCTCGGAAGGATCGAAGCCGTGCTTGTGTATGAGCGCAGCTCCCGTTTCCTCGAGCACCGCGCGGACATGGCCTGCAACCGCTTCGTCCTTCATGGCGTCCTGGATCGTCTCATAGCCTTTCAGAAAGCCTACATACGCAGCCGAGCAGTGACCGGTATTCACCGTGAACAGCTTGCGTTCAATGTATGGCTCCAGGCGGTCCACGTAGTGTATGCCTTCAACAGGGACATAATCCTCAAACATCTGCGAACGATCCACCGCCCACTCATAGAACGGCTCCACCACGACCTTCAGACGGTCCTCATGCTGCTGCAGCGGCACGATCCGGTCTACGGCCGCATCCGGGAAAGCCACGAGCTGGTCAGCCTTACGCTTCGTCTCGTCATCAAGCTTCCCATAGACATGCTCTTTCAGCTGCGAGCTGCCGCCGATGGCGTTCTCGCATGCAATAATATGAAGCGGCGATGCCGAGCCCGTTTGCAGCCGAAGCTTCAGCCCCTCGGCAATGGTGCCGGCGATAAATTTGAGGATGTTGACGCCGACCGCCGTCGTGACGAGATCCGCTTCCGCTACCGCACGCGCGGCAGCTTCCGGTTCCGAGGCGCTATTGAGAGCGGTGATGCCTTTGACCACCGTGGTCTCCTGCCCTTCGCTGGCCAGGGTTACGGGATACTCCCCGCGCGCCTTCAGCTCTGATACCAGCTCTTCGTTTACGTCGACAAAACAAACCTCATAACCGGCCTGTGACAGCAAGAGCCCTATAAAACCGCGTCCGATGTTGCCCGCTCCGAAATGGACTGCCTTCATGCGCCCATTCCTCCCTCGAAGATGGCCAGAATCTCCTCCTCGCTGGAAGCGTTCATGACCTTCTCAATGCTCTCGTCATCCGTGAAAATCATGGCCACATTCGTCAGAATCTCCATATGGTCGCCGCCGGCAGCCGCGATGCCAATGACGATGAACGCCGGCTCGTCTCCGCCGAAATCCACGCCTTCCGGGAAGCGAACGATCGACAATCCCGTGGAGATGACCATACCTTTTGCTTCTTTCGTGCCATGGGGAATCGCAAGTCCCCCGCCCATGTAAGTGGACGCAATTTCTTCGCGTTCGAGCATTTTATCCACGTAATCGGCCGATACATGGCCTGCCTGCACCAGCAGGTTCCCCGCCATGCGAATGGCTTCGCTCTTGCTGTCAGCCTTTGCGTTCAGTACGACTTTATCTTTGGACAGTATGTTATTCATGTTAGTCTCCCTCTTTCTATGGTCTGTGATTGAAAAAATGCTGAAGCTCTTCCGCCAAATAGGATCGAATCTCTTCCTCGCCGCCCCGCTCCATCAGCTCGATCAGCTCGGAGCGAAGCAGCATGGCGCTGATTTCGCTGAGCACCTCCAGGCTCTCCTTCGGGAGCTGCTTCGGTGCCAGCATCAGCAGAATGACGCCCGCCTGGGCCCCATCCTCAAGCGGCGCTCGATGCGCCAGCCTGAACAAGGACAGCGAAGGCCAGGTGATATAGCGGCTTCGCGTATGGAATAAAGCCAGCGTCGTGTCGGGAATTAGCTGGGTACCCATCCGTTCGCGTTCAAGCAGGCGCTCCTTCACCATCTCCGCATCACGGACAGCCCCTTGCTCATATACCTTGGCCAAAGCCTCGTTCAAAGTGCCCTGCAAATCATTCTGAAGATTATCCAGATGGTAGACATGGAAGCCGTCCAGAAGCGATACGATTTCGTTCATCAGGGCGGCCTGCATGCGGAGCCGCTCGAAAGATGCAGCTTTACGATCTTCCTCGATTCGGCTGATTGCAGCCCTGCTGCTGGCCGGCTCGAAGGATGTGCTCTGGATGAATCGAAGCAGCGCCTCTTTATCATCCGCCGTCAGCAACGGGCTTAATCTTACATATCGATCCTTCGGCAGCGGCAGATCAATGGTCGATATGATGAGATCGTATTGCTCCTTCGGGATCCGCGCCGCTTCATACCACGATACGTTGCCGAGCACCTCGATCTGCGGCATCTCCTTGTTCAGCCGGGTCCCGAGAAGCCTGGAGGAGCTGAGACCGCTGGAGCATACCAGGATGGCCTTCAGATGGTGTCCCGGCTGGTTCAGCCGTTCGCTCGATGCTCCGAAATGCATAACCAGAAACCCGATTTCTTCATCCGGGATGCTTAAATCCAGCTTCAGCTCGTCGACCGAGCGCCGGACGACCCCGAACAATTCCTCATAATCCTTCCGAATCGGACTGAGCAGCGGATTTCGGATCCGGGTCCCTTCCCGAATCCGTTTCAGTGCAGCCCCGATGTGCTCCACCAGACCTGCCCGCAGCGTGCGGTCCTCCTGGAACGGAATGCCGGTGCGCCCCTGAACCCGTTCGATCAGGCGATGGGCGATCTCCACCATTTCCACGTCCGCATGAACCAGTTCGCTGACCTCGGACATGTTCTTCGCCGCCTCAAACAAATAGGCGATATAGATCATTTCAGATTCGGGGAAAATCATCTCCAGTTTCTCGCCGAGGCGACCAACAAAATCTCGCGCCTCCTCGACGGAAACAGAGGAAGGAGGGTATCCCGCGATATCGGCAGCTTCCATGCCCCGTCCCCGCTTGATCCTGTTTACGGAAACCGATAACGCGATCAGCGTCGAAGTGTAGGCACTCTCGCTAAGATCCTCCGTCCAATCCCAATTCATATCCCACAAGGTTTTCTCTACATCCAGCAAAGCCGGTTTATCGATCATGGACAGCAGCCGGGCCGTCACCGGTTCCCGCGTGTCGCTGTATCCGTCACCGACAAGATCGGAATAATCCAGATATTCCTCGGCGAGCCTGCCAATCGCCCTTCGCCTTACGCCTTCCGCGCCGTCGATTTCGATGCCGTAGCCCCGGCGCCGTATGAGTTTCAGGTTAAACCGCTTCATCCACGGCTCCAGCTCATCCAGATCATTGCTCACAGTCGGAACGGTTACCTTCAAACTATGGGCCAAAGCAAACAATTTGATGGGCTCATCCGCCTCAAGCAAAGCGCACAGCATGAGGATTTTGCGTTCTTCCACGGAATAATCGGCCGGCTTCCCCGCAAGCAGGGATCGTCGCAGCAGGGACAACCCTTCGGGCTTCTCTTCTTCCAGCCGGATGCCCGTTCCCGACTTTTTGAGAAGCACAACGCCCGTACCTTGCAGGTCTTTCTCGATCTCCTCCATTTCCCGGTGAACCGTCCTGACGCTGACCCCAACGTCAGCGGCTATTTCTGCAGCCGTCATGCCATCGGTCCTGCTCATGAGGAGCAGAAGGATTTGTCGCTGGCGGGCAGTAATGTGTCCCAGATCCATGGCTCCCTTCTTCATGAAATGGAGACAACGCCGGCGTAAATACGCCAGCGTGTCATATGGTTCAAACTTATGTTAGTCTTTGAGTCGTTCCACCAGCTCGTCATATCTCGGACTCTTCAGGAAGTTGTCGATCGAGATATGCTCGGCATTCGGATTCTTCGCGATGGCACGCTCGGTGAGGGTCTTCTGGGTAATGACGATATCCGCGTCATCCGGGATTTCGCTTACCGCCGAATTCACAACGGTAATATTGACGCCCGCTTGCTGCAGTTTCTTTCTTAGTACCGAGGCGCCCATCGCGCTGGAGCCCATGCCGGCATCGCAAGCGAACACGATTTTATTCACGTTCTCTTTGTCCAGATTGGCCACAGCCGCGGAAGCCGGAGCCACCTGGTCGTTCATGCCGCCGGTTTTCATTTCTTTCATCTTGGCGGATGCTTCTTCCAAATTCGGTTCTTCTTCTGTTTGTTTACCCGTTTTCAGCAGCAATACTGCTACGATAAAGGAGACAATCGTTGCAACAAGGACACCGGCCAGTACCGGAACCAGGCCGCCCTTAGGCGCCATGGCGAAATAAGCAAGGATACTTCCCGGCGATGCAGGTCCCACGAGTCCTGCCCCAAGAATCTGGAAGGTGAACGTTCCGGCAACGCCGCCCGCAATAGCGGCCAGAATGAGAACCGGCTTCATCAAAATATACGGGAAATAGATCTCATGGATACCGCCCAGGAAGTGAATCACAACCGCCCCTGGCGCGGAGGATCTGGCAGAACCGCGTCCGAAGAACCAAAAGGCGAGGAGAATGCCCAATCCAGGTCCCGGATTCGATTCCAGCATATACAGAACGGATTGGCCGATCCGCGCCGATTCCTCCGTAGCGAGTGGACTGAAAATCCCGTGGTTGATCGCATTATTGAGGAACAAGACCTTCGCCGGTTCAATGATAATATTAACCAGCGGCAGCAGGTTGGCATCGACCAACACGTCAACGCCTGCTGAAAGCACCTTGGTAATGCCCTGTACAAGGGGACCAATACCGGTGTAGGCCAGCAGCGTCAGCGCACCGCCGATAATACCCAGCGAGAAGTTGTTCACCAGCATTTCAAAGCCCGATCTGATTTTGCCGTCAATCAGCTTATCAAACTGCTTCAAGACCCAAGCTGCCAGAGGACCGACAATCATGGCACCGAGGAACATCGGAATCTCTGCTCCGACGATAACGCCGATCGTGGCAACCGCACCGATAACCGCGCCCCGTTTGCCGTGGATCATTTGTCCGCCCGTATAACCGATCAAGAGCGGGAGCAGGTAAGTGATCATCGGACCAACCAGAGCTCCCAGCTTCTCGTTCGGGAACCAGCCGGTTGGGATGAACAGAGCCGTAATCAGGCCCCAAGCGATAAACGCACCGATATTCGGCATCACCATGCCGCTAAGGAGCCGGCCGAGCTGCTGAACCCTTACGCGAATGCCTTTGGAAGCGTTTGTATTTGTCTCGTTGGACATCGTACTGACCTCCTAGTCATATTTGAAAATAAAGCTGAATGTTGTAGTGTTGCTTTCATCTGACACCTCTATGTTAAGTCAGCCCGGCAAAAGGCTCAACGAAAGGAAAAGCGGGTTTCGTCAAGAATATTGTTGACAAATTTTAAATGGATCATGTCATCCTTATGAAAATGCAGTCCTGACGCGGTTTCATTCGTAGAACAAGCCCGCTCCTTGATCCTGTATATTCCAAGTTTCTAGCGAAGGGACGTAATTTCACGGATTGCGTATACCCTCGTCATAAGTTCACAACATGCCTTCGGTAAACTAAAGCCATCTCGGCTAACATCGTGAATCGAAAATCCAACGTTCTGGAGGTATCTTGCGACATGAACATACGAAGAAGAAATAACATGGGCCTGCCAATGCTCTCTATCATACTGCTGGCTTTGCTCGGCGTTCCCCGCGTCATTGCCCACGATTTGCAATGGGTCGATCCCCACGGGATCATCAACCGGCTGCTTGTCTTCATTCCCCCGATCGTCTGGATACTCTATGTACTCCGCAAACGGCATCACGTTCAACATCCTTTTCTGCCCTTAATGGCCATCGGAGCCGTCTATGGGCTCTTTCTTGGCATCACGCATCAGCTGTTATGGAATATGGCCTTCGAAACGCCGCCGGCTTTAGGGGGCAACCTGGCCGACCTCCCTGCAGCAGCCAGCGGCCTTTTGACCCGAGCTTTCGCCTTCATCAGCAGCATCGTGACCGGTACCGTCGTCGGCATCGTCTGCGGCATTGCTGCCACGGCGCTTCATCCGCTGGTGAAGGGAAGATCGAGAGGTTAACCATAACAGGCTGATATCAAAAAGAAACGTCGAGAATCTCTCGGCGTTTCTTTTTCTTCAGCAAGCTTTCTTTCTATACAAAATGAGACAGCACGAACACGGCCGGCGAGTTCCAATAAATAGCCACCTCATTGGTGGAATAGCTCTCCATCACATCGGCAAAAGAGGCTGCGGGCGCCCTGCCGGCCAAGTGCTCACGCGCATAATCGTCGTGAAGTCCCTTGTTCGGACCGCCGGAGACGAGGCCCGGAACCGGCTCCTCCACGCCGTCGCCTTCGGAAGGACGGTGATGGGGATGTCGGATCGGTCTCGCCCCATATCCGGTAACATAACTTGTCCCCATCACGTTCGCACCGAATACATAGTGCACATGCTCGTGCACATGCCGCTCATAGTCTTCGGAACCCGACAGTCTTCCCGCCACCAGCAGGAGCATCGCGTGGTTCATGACCAGCATATTGCTGCCCCAGATATATTGATCCGGCAGAAGCGAGAGGCCATAGCCGTCCCGATCGCTGACAGCAGCAAGCTTATTCGCACGCCGCAGCAAGCCCGCCATCAATTCTTGCGCCAGCTCGGGCTCTTCTTCCTGCTCCGACATCAGATAGGCAAACGTCCCGTACCCCCCCATGTCCGCCCATCCCAGCTCGTATTTTCCGAAGGAGTCCTGCTTGGCTAAAGCTTGGAACGCCTCATGATATAGCGTTTCTCCCGTTGTACGGTATAACTCTGCAGCTGCCCAGTACCGTTCGTCCGCATCCTGGCCATCGCCATATTCGCCCGTAGCGATATCAGCCGGATTGCGGAAGCCCGGCTCGTCGGGATGCTCCTCCAGCCACGCCCAAGCCCGCACCGCTGACTTCAGGCAGCCCGCGGCGAAGGCCTCATCATAGGGAGAATAGATCCGTGCCGACATGGCCATGATACCGGCAAAACAGCCGGTTGCCGTTGCGGAGATCGGCGACAAGTACAGCGGGAGCGTATCGTCCTCCGGCATGACGTCTCCCGCTGGAAACTGCAGCGTCGTGAGCTTATGGAACACGCCCCCCGATTCCTCATCCTGCATGCGCTGCAGCCAATCCAGCTCATACCGGCATTCATGCAGCACATCCGGCATGCGGCCGTCGCTTTCCGGCAGCGGCAGCGGCTGGGCAAACGCTTCGGGGTACAGCTCGAAGGCCAGCAGCAAGTCGGCGGCGGCTTTGGCGCCAGGCACGACGTACTTGCCATAATCCCCGGCATCATGCCATCCTCCCCAAGCATCCACCCGCCGCGATTCATGTCCATGAACGATGGCCGGCGTGAGATGGCAGGCTTCATGCTTCCAAGGCCCCGCATGCGGCTCATCCAAAGCTGTCCCGCACCGGAAATAATAAAACGCTTTCAGAATTGCTCGGTGGGCATCCTCATATACATCGTCGGCAATGACAAAAGCTTCCGACGACTGCCCATCCTCCATCTCGATTCGATAGGTACCGGGTGCTTCCCATACCGTAAAATCCCCTCTGCTTACCGTCTGCCCGCTGGACGCATCCTCTATGGCAGGCGCCGTCTGCCCCTGCCAAACGACCTCGCCATTTCGCGCATTGACGATGCGAAACCGTCCGCCCTGACCGGCAATGACGGCAATCTTGGCGTCCCGGCCCCGATAACCTAACTGGTTAACGGCAATACCCTTTTGCTGTACGTGCTCCATGTTCATCCCCTCTGCACATCCCTTTCGATTATCGTTTCATTCGAAACTTCCATGCTATAACAGTTCGCTGGGGCCTGCCATTTCCCTCTCACCGCCATCGAATTTGTCCTGTTCATGCAAGCAAGCCCTTCCTGCATGGAGGAAGGGCTTGCCGTTGCATGGTTCCTTAGATTTCATTGCGTCTTTGTTTTTGCGATGGTCATTCAGCCGTCGACTGCAAAATATAGCCTTTTCCGCGGATGCTCTCAATGGCCAAAATATCTCTTGTCTTCTTGCGGACCCGGTAGATCAGCGCATTCAGCTCCTCCGAGCTCACATCCGGCACTTCGTCCGTCCCGTAGCTTCGCTCGGGCCAGACGTATGCCTTGAGCTGCTCCTTGGACACGAACTGTCCTTGGTGATTGACGAGCAGCTCCATGCACTTGTACTCTTTTTCCGAAAAAACGTACACGTCCTCGCCGTATACCAGCTCCTGCTTGAAAGGATTCAGCTTAAGCCCGCCGGAGCCCTCAACCGCCGCCAGCTGCTTGATCAGCGGGGTAATGTCCATCGTCTCATCCATGCTGAGGATGGAGAAGGACAGCACGATCAGATCTCCCGCAAGCACGATGGTATCTCCATGCTGAAGGGGTATTTCATCATGGGGGGCCAGCCGTGCCTGATTTACGAAGGTGCCATGCTTGCTGTTCAGATCCTTGATGCTGAACTTCCCGTTTCGATGCAGCAGCGCCGCATGCCGCCGGGACACAAAAATATTGTCAAACGCGATATCCGGATCAAAATGCTGGCCCTTGCGGCCAAGCACCGTGATCGGTTTGGTCAAAGCTATAACGTCTCCGCGCTCGTAGGGATTTCCCCGCTCCACCATCAAAAAGGAGGATTTGTCCATCATGCTCCCTCCTGTTCCCATATACTCGCTCATTCGTATTTGTTAGTTCGTTATTATGCAATTGTTATGTTCCAGCCATTGAGTATGCGCCCAAAATCACTAAGATTTAATGTAGAAGGATATAAATAGAGAACTTCGTTTAGAGACAGAGAAAAATATAAATCTACTATTGCATATTGTATACGATTTTGGGGGATTGGATCATGCGAAAACTAAAAAGATGGAAGAAAATCATGCTGTTTTTTGTTGTGCTGTTTGTATTTCTGTTCGTTAACAATTCATCTCTGTTCACCAAAGACCGTGACGGCGAGCCGCTTCTGCTGGCGCATCGCGGGCTTGGGCAGACCTTCACGATGGAAGGCATTAAAGCCGACACGTGTACCGCCTCCCGCATCTATGTGCCGGAGCACGCTTACCTGGAGAACACCATTCCGTCCATGAGAGCCGCCTTCGAGGCAGGCGCCGATATTGTGGAGCTGGATATCAAACCGACCAAAGACGGCCAGTTCGCCGTGTTCCATGACTGGACGCTGGAATGCCGCACCAACGTGGAGGGCTCGGTCAAGGATTATACCATGGACGAGCTGAAAAACATAGACATCGGGTACGGCTACACGGCCGACCAGGGAGCGACTTATCCTTTTCGGGGAAAGGGAGTCGGGCTGATTCCGTCGTTAGACGAGGTGTTGGAGGCATTCCCGGACGGCGCGTTTCTGATCCATATCAAAAGCACGGACCCTGAAGAGGGAAAACAATTGGCCGATTATCTGTCCGGTCTGCCGGTGAAGCGTCTTAGCCAGCTGACCGTTTACGGGGACGACCAGCCGATCCGCACGTTAAAATCGCAGCTCCCCTCGCTGCGCGTCATGTCCATGGATACGCTCAAGAGCTGTCTCGTATCCTACGCCGGGGCCGGCTGGAGCGGCTACCTTCCTTCGGTTTGCCGTAACACCCAGCTGCATATACCAGAGAAATATGCCCGTTATTTATGGGGATGGCCGGATAAATTCCTAAACCGGATGGACAGCATCAATACGCGGGTCATCCTCGTGGCCGGGGACGGCGGCTGGTCGGAGGGCTTCGACTCCGTAGCGGATTTGGAAAGGCTGCCGGACGACTACAGCGGCGGGATTTGGACGAACCGGGTCGACGTTATCGCCCCGGAGCTGACCATAAAGAAGACGGAATAAGTCGAAGCATCGCTTTCGTTTCAATTCATGAATATAGGCGGGTCGAAAGGCCGCATAAACCGGAAGATCCGCCCTCTAAAAAGCCCCCTCTCGCTTGCGGGGCTTTTTTTTATTTTCATAGGGTCAAAGGGCAAAGTTTTTAGGGTGTTTTTACCGATGACTATTAATAGGGTCTTTTATCCTAAATTCATGCTGCATTCATTGAAATATATAGGAGTTGATATTTTGGCCAGGGAAACAGAAAAAAAGGGAATGGCCTGGTTTAAGAATGCCCGCTCGAACCAGAACCAACCCGAGAAGAACAGCGCCGAACACCAGGAAATTGCCGTAACCATCGAAGAAGAGCCGGCATATTCCGCGGAGCCTGAACTGCCCGCCGCGGAGAGCAGCAAGCATCTTTTCTCCAAGGACAACCAGGACAAAATCGGCCTCGACGTCATCGTTTCGATCGAGAACATGCTGAAGGAGCGTCAATTGCTGTCCTATAAGAACAAGGGCCTGGAGGATCAGCTATTTACCGCCAACGAGACGATCAACCGGTATAAGCACGAACAGATCAAGCGCGATCAGCTGGTCCAGGAGAAGAACAAGGAAATCCGCGAGCTCGAGAACGTGCTGACCAACAAACAGATGAGTTACGACCAGCTATTGGAGGATTACAAGGAATACCAGCTGACATCGAACCTGGCGTACGAGAAGCTCTCCAACCAGCTGGAGACCGAAACCGCCAAGTACAACAAGCTCTACGAAGAGTCTAACAACACCCAATATCAGAGCATGCTCAAGATCAACGCTCTTGAAGAGAAGGTGCGCGAGCTGGAGATTGCAAACCAGAAGTATGCGGAGCAGTACCAGAACATTCTGGACGATAAAGCCAAGTTGATGCAGACCATCAATGATTTTACCGAGAAGATGTCCTTCTCCTTCTCGCCAAAAGCATCGGCTCCCAACACACCATCGGAATAAGCATAATCACTGCATGAACATCTAGAGAAAGGAGGGCCGTCATGTCTGACTCCTATGGAAAAGTCATTGAGCTGCTGGCGATCGAGGGGGATACCGAGGCTTTCGCTCTGCGAATCAAGCTATCCTTCTCGGAATCGGCGGAGCTGTTGTGGTTAACCGATCATGAAACCATAGCGAATATAGCGACCGTGTCGGAATTTAACGGGGTTCACAAATACCGATTATCTTTACATACAACATGGGATGCCATCCAACAGCAATACATAGGCTCCATTACGCGTACATATCGTGACCATGGCGAGCGATTTTCATTTGCTTGCTCCGTTCACTTCAGGAACGAATTAGAGGCGATTAAAGCTATCCGGCATTTGGACGATGTATCTACCCTGTCCTTCCTGTCTGCGCCTCCATCCGAACCGGATCAGTCCGAAGAGGTGCAGACCGATGGAAATCGAAACGCCACGCGCTCTGCAAGGAAGCGGCATCGGCTTCCGCTTAAGCTGGCAAGCGCAACCTTGATGAGCTTGATTTTTGTAGTATTGCTAAGTTCATTTAATTACTCGTACCCGAGTGACATCCGGCATGAAGCTGCGATAACCGCCGCAGCGGAGGTTGAAACGGTCATCCAATTGCTTGCCGAGAACCGGAATGCGATGATCGCCAAACCTGTATCCGCCTCCGTGGAGAAGGAAGCTGATAGCAAACCGAGGAAGGAGATCAAGACTTCGGCTGCCGTTCCGCAGCTGGAGCTTAAGGATTTCATCTCCTACAGCATCCCCAAAGGGTATGTCGCCCTTACGTTCGATGACGGGCCATCCAAGCATTCCATAGATATCATGAACGTCTTGAAGAAACACGAGGTTGGCGGGACGTTCTTCTTTGTCGGCACCAATGTGAAAAAACATCCGGACTACGTCAAGGCCATCCATGCCAACGGGTACTCCGTCGGCAGCCATTCGATGACCCATAGCCAGATGCCAAGCCTTACTTATGAAGAACAAAAGGCGGAATTGACCCGGGCGGCCAATCTCATCGAGCATATTACGGGCGAGAAGCTGGTGCTCTTCCGTCCGCCTTACGGTGCCTTTGATGACCGGACCGAGGCGTTAAGCCTCCAGCAGGGCAATAAAGTGGTGCTCTGGAACCGGGATCCCGAGGATTGGCTGACCCGCGACGAGGATAAAATCCTGGACTATGTCCAGCACATCGAAGCTTCCGGCTCCATTATTCTCCTGCATGAATCCCAGGCGGTCGTGGATGCGTTACCGAAGATCATTAAGAGCCTGCAGGATCAAGGACTTACCATCGTCAGTCTGCAATAATCGCTATACGCTTATACAAGAAAGGCTGTACCTTTGATGATTTGGAGCCTCCAACATCAGGTACAGCCTTTTTTAGTGAAGTATAACCGTTCCTACAGCCAGGGGGCTATGTTCACCGCCGCCCAGTCTTTCTTGAAGGCTTTAACCTGTTGAATATCGAAATAGTATGGTCGAGGTGAACCTATGACAAACCGGATTCCAACGCGCAAGAAAGCCATTCTTGCAATCATCGTCGTTCTTGCCCTTGCCGGCATCGTCCTCTTAGCCTGCTGGATCATCCAGAACAAGGAGAGTCCTGATTTGACCGCAGCGTTCATTGAAGAGCATATGACAAACGATAACGGTACCATTGCCACCTACCTTAAACCCGCTGCTTCCGAGAATCCGGATATCGTTGCCGGTCGGGAAGCGTTATCCGAGTCGCTCGGGCTTTGGATGCAGACTGCCGCGGTATCCGGCAATCGAGCCCGGTTCGACGACAGCGTCCAGCTTCTTACCACCTATTTTCTTAATCAGGAGCAAGAGCCTTATATCCAATGGAAGCTCAGGCCGGACGGTCAATCCGAGGTCACAACCAATGCGCTGGGCGATGATCTGCGAATCCTCGATGCCCTGCTGAAGGCGTTCAATCGCTGGGGCGAGGAAGAATACCTTCAATTGGCAAAAAAGATCGGGTCTGCACTCCTTGCGGTTCAAACCGAAGGTTACCTCGTCGATTATCATGATTTTGCACGGGATGAATCCGCCGCCGCGTTAAGCCTGGTCTACGTTGACTTATCGGCACTGCGCGAAATGCATAATAACGGAATCCTATCCTCCCAGGATTATGAACGATATCGAAACCTGCTCGCTCATATGCCTTCGGACGGCGTTTTCTATCCCAAAACCTTTCACATCGGTACCGGCCAATATGAATACGACGCATCGGTCAATCTGATCGACCAATTGATCGTTGGCATCCATCTCGCCGAGATGAATCATCCGTCAACAGATCTTATAGCGTTCCTGAAGGGAGAATTCCGCCAGCATCAGCGGCTGGCAGGCCGCTACACCCGTAAAAGCCGCAAACCGGACGCGGATTACGAGTCGCCTGCCGTTTACGGCCTGGCCATCATTCTGGCGCTGCAAACCAAAGACCTCCCATGGGCGCAGCAGCTGCATGAACGCATGCTCCAACTCCGGGACCAGGATCCCGCTTACCCGGGGGGATACGTGTTTGACGGGAATACGCATGCTTTTGATAACCTGTTTCCCTTGCTGGCCGAGACGCTGTTCGAGCAATCCAAATGATGATTCTGCCATCTTCTTTGGTATGGTTACAAGCTGTCGATCAGCATATACACACCGGTAAAGATCAAAATGATATAGGTAAAGATCTGAAACACGCGCTGGTTGATGACGTTGAATAAACGCTGTCCGATAAACAGCCCGATGAATACCAGCGGCAGCGCCATTCCGCTTGATACCCAGACCGTCTTGGACGTTCCCGCCACGATCACCTGAATGATCAAACTCAGGGAGTAGATGAACAAATAGAAGGCCAGGGTCGTCCCTCTCAGTTTGGCCTTCTGCGTATCGGTGCCCGAAAAATATAACAGCAGGGGCGGACCCGGCATGCCGATGCTCGTCGTTAGAGAACCTGAGAGTCCTCCCACCGCCAAATCCCTGCCGCGACTTTGGTTTATTCTAAACTTCAGCATCAGCATGACGGTCAGTGCCAATATGATCAGACTGACGCCCAGCTTCAGATAGACGATATCGATGAGCGAAAAAACAACGATGCCCAGAGGGAGACCTGCCGCGCTTCCGATCACCAATCGTTTAAGGATGCCGTAATCGATGTCCTTGCGGATTTTGGCAATCAGGGCAGCCGATATGACAAGCGATAGAATCAGATTAATCTGAATGGCCTCGGCGGGCCGGAACAACAACAGGAGAAACGGCGTAGCCAGGATGGAGAACCCAAAACCGGTACTGGTCTGGAGAATCGACGCCACGAATATAATAACCGCAAACAGTATGATATCCACGCTGTACCTGCTTTCTTCACCTATTCGGGGAGCTTCTATACGAAGCAAGCCCATCCTGTCATTGTACCATAAGGCCATCACGAGACTGCTCCTCATTTGTTGCCGCAATAGGCTGCAAAAGCCCTGGTTAGACGAGAAAAACCCTCCTTGATGGAGGGTTTTTGCTGCTGCTATTCATGATGGAACCGTGCTAACACATCTTAACTCTTTTTAACGAATTCCGATTTCAATTTCATGGCCCCGAATCCTTCGATCTTGCAATCGATATCGTGGTCGCCGTCAACCAAACGTATATTTTTCACTTTCGTGCCTATTTTTAATACGGATGAGCTGCCTTTTACTTTAAGATCTTTGATTACCGTTACGGAATCGCCGTCGGCCAATACATTTCCGTTCGCGTCTTTAATGACCCTAGCATCTTCATCATGCTCCGCTTGGGACCCCGGGGTCCATTCATGAGCGCATTCGGGGCAAATCAGGAGGTTCCCATCCTCATATGTATATTCTGAATTACATTTAGGGCAATTCGGCAAAGTAGACATCGTTTCGTTTCTCCATTCTTTTTTTACAATAACTATACCCTATATCCGAAACAGATGTCCGCTATATACTTCCGCCTTTGAAAGATTAAGCCTTTCCGCTCTCAATAGAAGAGAGCATTGATATCAAAACGGTGGGCACCCAGAACTGGGTGTCCTCCTTTTATGTATCCCGTCCATACCTATCCTATCCTAAGCCTTACCCCGTAATGATCGACTTGGCCTTCTCCAGCGCGGAGATGACCTTATCGCACCACGCATCAAACTCTGCGTCCTCCCGCTGATGTTCCGGGTGGGCTAAAATATAGTCCACGGTCTGCTTGATCCCTTGATCGGCACGGATGGTTGCCACGAATTCAGGGACCAGCCGCTTCAGCTTGCTGTTATCGAACACCACCGTATTCGCTTTGTCTCCCAGTAACGACCCGCGGAAATCCTGCGTGCTGGTAGCATCCAGGAACTCGGAAGAGACATGCACCGCATTCAGCTGTACGCCAAGGGCATCCGCAATGATTTCATAAATTTGATTCCAGGTGAGCGACTCGTCAGAGGTAATATGCACCGACTCCCCGATGGCATGGATATTGCCCATCAGGCCGATGAAGCCTTTTGCAAAATCGCGGTTATGCGTCAGGGTCCACAGCGATGTCCCGTCTCCATGAATAAGGACCGGTTTATTCTCCAGCATGCGCTTCACGACCTGCCAGCTTCCCTGGCTGCCGTGCACGCCGAGCGGAATGGACCGCTCATCGTACGTATGGCTTGGCCTTACAATGGTCACCGGGAAGCCATGCTCCCGATACTGCTTCATCAGATAATCCTCGCAGGCTATTTTGTTTCGGGAATACGCCCAGTATGGATTGGATAAAGGCGTCCCTTCCGTAATGCGATAATCGGATAGGGGTGTTTGATAGGCTGAAGCCGAGCTGATAAAGATGAACTGTTTGGTTTTTCCTGCAAATAGGCGGTAATCCCTCTCCAAATGGGCCGGCTCGAATGCAATAAAGTCGGCTACAGCATCAAAATCGAGATGCTCAATCAGTTTCGCTACTTGGTCTTCGTCATGAATATCGGCTTGCAAAATATGTGCGCCCTCGGGCAACGTGTCGTTTCGGTTCCCTCGATTGAGCAAGTATAACTCGCAACCTTGTTCCAGCAGCTGCTTCGTAATCGCCGTGCTGATCGTTCCGGTTCCTCCAATAAACAACGCTTTCATAAACTGCACCTCCGGTAGCAATAATGAGAAGACTGACTGCAACTTGACCTTCTATCCTTTACGATAGCATGGGCACGGGTGCATTACAATTTCCAAAAAGGGTTGAACCGCACCGGACTTTGAGCAGAGGGTAGAGCAGGAAGCATTACAGAGGTGGAGGTCGTGCGTGAACCGGCATGAGGCTAACGTGCTGTTTTGTAACGCGCAGAAAGACTCCCGTCTGCTTGCGGCAAGCGGGAGTCTTTTCGTTTCTAATAATGTCGCATGCTTAGGTTATTTCACCCATTTATGCAGCAGGGGCCCTTCCTCTCCAAAGACAGGATCCGTATCCGGAACAGGCACGCTTTGGATTTCGTTGATCGCCTGGGTCCGATCCGTCGGGTTCCGCTCCCTCATGTTCGGCGTATTCCCTTCGGGATAGGCACCAATCACTTCGAAGTCGGGCGTACTGGTAAGCTTCATATGTGCAGTACCCGCCGGTAAGACGATCACGTCACCTGTAGCAAGCTCCAACCGCTCCCCTGCATCCCCGCCCACAAGGACGGTCGCGCTTCCGGACCGCACGCCCAAGACTTCGTGCGTATTGCTGTGATAATGATGGTAATCGTATACGCCGCCTGACCAGCTGCCGCTCCAGTGATGCCGTTTAAAGGCTGCCTCCAACCCGCTCGGGTCATCCGCGAATACCCCATTGTACACAATGACAGGCAGGTCGGGATTGTTGGGAACCTCTCCATCATCATTCACGAAAAATGATCTGACATGTACTTCCACGGTCATCCGCTCCTTTCGACTCATTGTTCACTCGTGTACCAGTACCCGGACCGAGCGTGTCTCAAACAATCTTCTTGCAAGAAAAACGATATTCTTGATATGTCATCATACCCGCTGCGCTAACGCCTGTTTCAACCGATTCAGCTGTCGAATATGATGACGATAATGCATCTCGATAAGCAAAAACCACTCTTGGGCATGCAATCCTCCGAACCGCGGGTGGGAAACGGTATGCTTCAGGGATGCTTCTCCAAGCATCGGTTCGGTTTCTTTCATCCGATGGAGGACGGTGTTCATGCCTTGAACCAGCTGCTCTTTGCTTTCAGGCTGTTCCGGCGTATACTGTGGAGACGGTGGAACCTGAATGCGGATGGGCGGGAAACTGCCCTGTTCGAATATTGCCGCTCCCTGCTCCGTTTTTCCGGCCGGGGAAGCTGCCGCATCTCCATTCATCTTCAAGCACTGGTCGATGTTACGCAGATGCATATACTGTGCGGATTGAATCAAGTGCTGGTACATTTGCCCGATCGACCACTCGTCCTCTGCCGGCTTATATCTTAATTGCTCCTCACTGAATCCATCCAGCTCCTGCACATAAACCTTCACCGTCTCTTCCAAGCGCTGCAATGCTTCCTTTGTATTCATATCAACAACTCCTTCATCATCTTTGTACCGAATATACAAAAACGCTACTGACAACGTCATGTCAGTAGCGTTTAAACATCTTCTCCGCTTCGTCGCGGATTCGGTCTCGGAAGGATTGGGGTTCAAGCACAACGACATCCGATCCCCAGCTCAGCACCCAATGCAGGATCTCCTCCGGACGGCGGACGCGAAAGCTCACAAGCAGTCCTTCCTCGCATTCCTCTAAAGTCTCCATATAATAGTTGCCGGCTTCCTTTACTCGATCCGCGATGCCATGACTTGCCAGAACCCGTACCAGCAGGTTGCGGTCATCCCGTGGCCGATAATTCTCCAAATGAAAATCCGGCGGCATCTCAAAGCGCTCCTCAAGGATCGTCAGATCCTTCATGCGGGACAACCGAAAATGGCGAATGCCTTGCCGGAGGTCGCACCAGGCAATCAATGTCCATGAGCCTTGAAGAAAGGCCAAGCCATAAGGGGCCGCCGAGCGAAAGCTCTTTCGGTTGCCTTTGGAATCCGGCATGTTCTTCACGTAATGGAATTCTAGCTTCCGTTCCTCAAGTATGGCCCTACGAACCGATTCCAGATAATCCCCCTCTTCTCCTAAAGCTGCCTTGCTGCCGGGAGCAAGGAGCCGCATGGTCTTTCGAACCCGGGCAGCGTCTGCGCGGACACGGTCCGGCAGAATGGACTCTATCTTCTTGCGGGAAGCCCTAGCCTTCTCGCCATATTCTGCGTCAAAGCGCTGCTCGACGAAATCCGTTCCTATGAGCAGCGCCACGGCTTCCTCCGCCGTGAACATGATGGGCGGCAGGAAGTACCCCTCCATTAACGAGTATCCTTGCCCGGGGGCTCCGATCACGGGTACGCCTGCTTCGCTAAGAGCCTGAATATCCCGGTAGATGGTCCGGACGCTCGTTTCGAATAGGGATGCCAAATCTTCGGCCCGCATAACCTTGCGCTGCTGCAGCTCAAGCAGGATGGCCAGTAATCGATCGGTCTTGTTCATTCTATATTTACCTCCGGAAGGACTTAAACCTCTCCCCAGTACACCTTCGTCTCGTAGTCAAAAAACACGCAGCCATCCTGCTCATTCCGTTCATAGATGGTTTGGAGCTCCTTCATCATCGGCTCGTAGTTCGGATGCCCGGGCAGGGGAGCATAAGATGACGAGTGAAGGCGGCCGCATAAGCCTTCATAATCGAATGTCTGCCGATTGAAGAATTTCGCCTCCTTCATATCTCCTGATCGGAAAAAGGCCGCCAGCGTTTCATGCCCAATATTCTTCTGGTCCACTTCTTTATAGTCGGTGCCATAGGTAAGGAGCAACTGCTCATACGCCTCCAGGAACGGCGTTCCCTCCGTGAGCCTGGAATTCCATATCAGGGCAACCTTCCCGCCCGGCCTCAGAATCCGCCGAAACTCCGCCTGGGCCGCATGACGGTCAAACCAGTGAAAAGCCTGGGCGCTCACGATATGATCCACCGATTGATCGGGCAGTCCCGTCATTTCGGCCGAACCGGAAACCATGCGGAAGCCGGGCTCGCCGCCAAGGTCCGACTCGGCGGCTTCCCGCATCGCCTGATTGGGCTCCACGGCGGTCACATGACTCCCCCGTTTCAGCAGCAGCTTCGTGAATATCCCCGTCCCTGCGCCTATATCGGCGATCTCGCCATCCAGTCCCACCGTGCCATACAGATAATCCATGACCTCCTGCGGATAACTCGGGCGATACTTCGTGTACGAATCCACGCGATTCGAAAACCGTTCCTTGCTGTTCATCCTAAACCACGCTCCCATCCAAGATATAAGCGAATCCTGACACCAACGACTTATCGTTTCATTAGATGAAACTTCATTTCATTTTCATAACTCCATTTTATAGCAAACGCTGTTTAATCTCCAGTACTTGCTGCTGGAAGGGGCTTCCGACCTTCATCATCCACGAACTACAAAAAGCCCAGCCTCATCTGGTTACAGACTAAGCGGGCTTTTCCTTATCTCGTGGTCATTCGAATGGAACAAGCTGACGCTGCCGACGCATGAAAATGTCTTGGCTACCGTCCCCATACAGCTTGGCCATGTCCGCCGGACGCCGGCAATGCCTTGTGAAGTTCAAGGCTCATACTCGCTCAGCTTCCCTTCATATATCAACTGCAGGCGCTCGCTTTGGCGAAAATCGTCCGGCGTCACCAAGGCAGGCAGCTTATCCCATAACCTTACTCCGGAACGCTGGAGAATCTCGGCCACGAATTGCGAACAGAAATAGGAATTGCTGAATTCGATCGGTTCCTTCAGGGCGATGCCCAGGACGCCCAATATGTTATAGAAATACTTTTTATCCTTTCGGATAAAAGCCTGCAGGACCCGCTTCATTTTCGCGATGTCGCGTTCGGATACCTGAAGCTCATAGATCACGCAGGTCGTGTTGGGGTACTTGCTGAACGTTCCCGTCTTCAAATCCTCCTTCACGAACCCGCCGTTCAGGGGATTGTTCGGATTCTTCCTCCCAAAACTATATAACTCCGACAGCTCCCGGTTAAAGGAGATCGAGGCATGATTATAAGGCGCTCTCGTATAGCCCTGAATGACTTTCGTAAAGAGCGTTCCGGTATTGGTAAGCAATATAAAGACCGATTGATCGTCTACCATTTACGAAATTTCCCCTTATCCGTATTGAATTATTCCTTCATAATAACATATGATTCTTTTAGTAGAACAAGAATCGTACCCCGTGACAAGTTGGTGATGACAGGCATATGGAAAGCTCGCTTTTAACCTTGATCCTTATATTCTCCGTCTTATCGGTCATCCAGCTCCTGTATTACGTGATGAGCAAGACGCAGCCGAATATCGACTATACCGAAGTAGGATTCCGCATCAAAACCTGGTGGGGCATGCTCGTCATCTTCTGTTTGGCGACCCTTTTGAATCCCGTTGTATCCCTGCTATCCCTTATGGTGCTGACCTTCTTTACGCTCAAAGAATATTTCTCGATGATCAAAACCCGGAAGGCCGACCGCCGTTTATTTCTGTGGGCTTATCTAACCATACCCGTCCAATTCTATTGGATCTATATCGAATGGTACGGGATGTTCATCGTGTTCATTCCAATCTATGTATTCTTGGTGCTGCCGCTTCCGCGGTTGATCAACAAGGGCACCGTCGGATTTATGCGCAGCGTCAGCTCGACCCAGTGGGGACTGATGCTCATGGTATTCGGTCTCAGCCACCTGGCCTATTTTCAGTTTGCCACGCCCCAGTATGGAGCTGGGCTCGTGCTGTTTCTCGTCGTCTTAACGCAGCTGAACGATGTGGTGCACACGATCGCTTCCCTCTATTTCGGCAAACGGAGAATCGTGCCGACATCGAACCCGAATCTCACTTGGGAAGGCTTTGCGTGCGCGTTTCTCGTTACCACCGGATGCTCCTATCTCATCTATCCCTATCTGACGCCGCTCAGCCCGACCTTTAGTCTCTTGTCCGGCATGCTGATCAGCCTCGCCGGCTTCTTCGGCAGCTTGACGGTTTCCGTGCTGAAGCGCGATTTATTAATCGGGGATGACGGACGATTCGATGCTTTGAAGAAAAGTTACCTGAGCCGCGTCGACAGCCTGACGTATACCTCGCCGATCTTTTTTCATTTCATCCGTTACTTTTACGATTTTATGTAGTTTCGCCTCTCACGCAAAAAATAGGTTAACAAGGCTCGGGGGCCTGAACCTCTATAAGCCATAACCATGCGAGCTTAGGCTCAACTTGGTTATGGCTTTTTGATGAATAGAATGTATTAAGGCGAATATCCCTGGAGCCTCAAATCCTCATAATGGGTAACCCGGTTTCGTCCGTTTTGCTTGGAGGCATAGAGGGCTTCATCCGCTTTTTGCAGGAGCGTCGCTTCATTGGCGTCCGGAGTGGCCGTGATAATGCCGATACTGATCGTCATGCTGCCCGTTTTCCAGCTGAAATCCTGGACTGCCCGCCGTAACCGCTCCGCGCCGGCCTTTGCCTTCTCCGCATCCGTTTCCGGCAGGATCATGACAAACTCCTCTCCGCCATAGCGGGCCACCGTCTCCCCTTCGATGGCGTGGGTCTTCAGAATGGTTGCTACATTAAACAGAACCTCATCCCCATACCCATGTCCCCAAGTATCGTTCACGCGCTTAAAATGATCAATGTCGATGATGAACAACGAGAGCGGAATCCGGTTATGGTTATACTGCATCAGCTGCTCTTCCAGCTTCTCCTGAAAGAATCTTCGGTTCTTCAATCCGGTCAGCTTGTCGGTATTCGACAGTTCCAACAGAACCTCGTTAATCTCCATGAGCTCCGTCTGCTTCCGTTCAATCTCGGCATGGATCTGCTGCAGCTCGGCCAATGCCTGGTCTTTCTCCCAATAAGCCTTCTCGATCTGCTTGTTGGCCGTCCGAAGCTCCATTTCATAATCAATGCGTTTGCCCATCTGCACCAATACGCAGTCCAGCCGTTCCTGGCCTTCACGCTCAAATTTGCGTCCATTCAATATAAACGGTACCGATTCCCCCCGGCTGTTCTTCAGCCGGATAAACAGCTCCTCCACATGCCCGTCCAGATTGATATGCGGATAGAAGTAAGAGTGGAATATAAGCTTGTTCGCCGTCGACATCATAGCTTCAAAATGCTTAAGCACCACGTCCTCCAGCCGATACCCCATCATGTCGAGGAAGGTCTGGTTGACATCCGCCACCATGCCTTCGTGGGTGATGGAGACATAGCCGCATGGCGCATAATTCAATCGTTCATCCATTGCTAATCGATCGATCCTTTCCAAGTACATTCCCGTTAGCCTGTATATGTTGCTTCAGATTTCAGATAGTCAAGTATCAACGCAATCGTCTCTTCGGGATGGCTGATATGCGGATAATGCCCCTTCGCCTCCATCAAGCGGAACGTGCTGTTATCCAGATGACTGTGCAAATACTCGCCTGCCGCAATAGGGACGATGCTGTCATCCGAACACTGCAGGATCAGCGAGGGAACCGTAGCTTGGGATAACGCCTGCCTGCAGTCCGAGAAAAAGGTGACCTCGGCGAACTCCATCGTAATCGCCGGATCCGCCGAAATAAAGCTGCGCTCCAGCTCTTGGGTCAGCTTCGGCATCTCCGGGTTCTTCATCGCGATCGGCGCGAGGAAGCTTGCCCATCCGGCAAAGTTCATCTCCATCATATCCAGCAGCTCCGTCACATCGCTTTTATCAAATCCTCCGACGTACCCGTCATCATTCAGATATCGCGGAGATGGCCCGATCATGATTAATTGAGCGAAATACTCCGGACGTTCGATCGATGCCAGCATCCCGATCATGGAGCTGACCGAATGGCCTATAAAAATCACGTCCCGAAGCTCCAGCGCCTCCACAATGTCCAGCACATCCTGCACATAACCGCGAAGGCTGCCGTACCTCTCCGATGTATACGCCGACAAATTAGAACCGCCCGAGCCCACGTAATCGAACAGCACGATACGATAAAACGGTTCGAAGGCAGGCAGGATGTATCTCCACATGCTCTGGTCGCAGCCGAAGCCGTGCGCCAGCATGAGCGTACGCTCCCCTGTCCCCAGCACCTTCACGTGATTCCGTGCAATAACCTCATTCATGACATAAACTCCTCTATGCTCTTCCTTCTTTCTCCATTCTAAGGGACCCTATGTAAATTTCAAGTCATTTTTCCGAATGTTTGTCGATTTAAGACGAGTTGAATCGAAGTTAGGCGAAAGATGAACGGGCTCCATGTACATAGATGCTTAATCGCTTTAGCCGCCTAAAATATAGAAAGACGAACCTATACAGAGACTGTTCTCGAAAAGCATCTATGTATTCGTTTTCTTGATCCATGGAGCGGGTTTACATTTCTAGCACGATTGCGATAGTTTATTACATAAGATGTTATTTGTATTTATATGGAATTAGAGGTTATAAATGTATTAATTTATCCCTCTATGCCCGATTTTATCCCTTGACATCGAATGGACAGAAAAAGCGCTCTAATCCGCTACCCCATAGAGCAGGCCCAAGGCGCATCATACTGGTCTTCATCACAAAAAGACAGAGAAAGAGAGGAGTGAGGAGTTTGCAGTACTTTTTTTATGGATTAGCCGGCGCGTTTCTCGTGTTTCAGGCCCTCTACACATTCATACCGCTGATGTGCAGCAAGGTGAAGAAACTGAATTCCGATCTCGCCGAAAAATCAATCACGGTGCTCGTCCCCGCTTACAACGAAGAACTGACGATCCGGAATTGCATCGATGCCATGGCGGGCTTGCGCTACAGCAACTATGAGATCATGATCATCAACGACGGCTCCAAGGACGGAACCTTATCCGCCCTAGACGAGCTCTTGGATTTGGAGCCGAGTGCCAGGACGGCCGACAGCATGCTGACCTATAAGCCAATAAAAGGATGCTATCGTTCCAATCGATACCGCCATATTTACGTTATCGATAAGATGAATGGCGGAAAAGCCGACTCGCTGAATGCCGGCATCGATTATGCCGTCTCCGACATCGTCATCACCCTGGATGCGGACAGCATGCTGGAAGCCGACTCGCTCAAGTATGTGAATCAATATTTTCACGATGACGATATCATTGCGCTGGGCGGTACGGTCAAAATCGTGCAGGGGGCCGTCCGGGACAAGAATGGTGCCATCGTCGAGAAGTTTCGCGGAAAAGGGCTCATCAAAAGCCAGATCATCAATTATACGCACGGCTTCTACGTCCGCAAGCTCACGCAATCGTATTTTAATTCGATCGTGGTAATTTCAGGTGCCTTTGGCGCCTTCTATAAAGAGGTTCTCGTTCATGTCGACGGCTTCCGCAGCACGGTGGGGGAGGATATCGACATTACCCTGAAAATCCATGAATACATCAAGGCCCATCGGCTGAAGAAAAAACTCGTCTACGCCCCGGAAGCGGTATGCTATACCGAATGCCCGGAGAATCTCCCGAACTTCTACAAACAGCGCATTCGCTGGCAGAAGGCCTTCATTGACTGCATCCTGATCTATTGGTCCAGGCTGTCCCGAAAGTTCAGCGTCAACGTGAGTCTGTTCTTTGCGATTGACGGATTTATGCTGGGGACGCTCTCGGCGTTTACCACGATATTTTATCTGGGACAGACGCTGGTTGTGGGCGGGAACCTATGGCATGCCATTATCTTTTTGCTGATGAGCGTGGTGCTGAATGCCGCGCAGGTCGTCATCTCTCTGTACTTATGCCGTAAATATGGCAGCACCTATGCGTTTAGCGATTACGTGAGGATGTTCCTGTTCAGCCAAGCGGAGCTGCTAACCTATCGGAATTTGCTGCTGTACATCAACATTGCGGGCACGTTCAAATATTTTGACAATGATGAGGGCTGGGGATTCGTGGAGCGCAAAGGCGTGGCCGCCATCAGCCAGAACATTGCCGCTGGATCGAACTAAATTATAGTGAAGGAGACTGCCGAAACCGCATGGTTCCCAACAAACGAATTGTCTATGTCGATATTCTAAGAATTCTATCTATCGTAGCCGTCATTATCCTGCACTACACGGCGGAGGTGCTGACCAGCACGAATGATTTCCACTCCTCCTCATGGTGGATCAGCAATGGATTCAACTCCATCTCCCGCTTTGCCGTCCCGGTCTTCTTCATGATCAGCGGAGCGATGATTCTGCGGACGAAGATAACCTCCTACCGTGAGTTCTATACGAAGCGCGTCGTGCCGCTGCTCATCCCCCTCCTGACCTGGTCGCTAATCTACGGCTTGTACAATCAATACTATCTGATGCGAAGCAAGCTGAGTGCGTACGAGTTCATTATCGACTTCGGCTACCGGCTGCTGACCGACCGAAATTACGTCCATCTCTGGTTCCTATACGCTATTATTGCCATCTATATGACGGTGCCGCTGATCAGCAAATTCATCAAATCGTGCAGCGAGAAGGATCTGCGGTATTATCTGCTGCTCTGGTTCATCGTCAGCATCGCCTATCGTTTCATCTCGGATGCCGTCTTCCGCGCAACGGATCAATACATCAACATTCCGATCATGAACATCCCGTTCTTCATGGGATTTCTGGGTTATTTCATTCTGGGGTACTATCTCTTCCATTTCGAGCTGCCGCTTAAAGCCAAAAACATCCTGTACAATCTAGGCATCGTCTCGTTTTTTATCACGCCGGTTGCCACCTACTTCGTATCGCTGCGCAGCGGCGTACTGGATGAGATGTTCTATGGCAATTACTCCATCACCACGTTCTTCATGGCTGTCGGGTTGTTTATCTTCTTCAAGGAGAAGGAAGGCCAAATCAGCGATAAAATGAACCATAAAGTCCAGAAATTGATGAGCTCGCTCTCCCGGGCCAGCTTCAGCATCTACCTGATTCACCTGCTGGTTGAAATGATGCTATCCGGCCGAACGGAGGTTGAAGCCACGTTCCTGGAAGCCTCCCTTAGTCTGATCGTGAATATCACCATCATCTTCGCCATCAGCTACATCACCGTCAAGGTGCTGAACCTAAGCAAAACGGCAACCTACATTCTATTCGGCGGGCGAGGTTAAAGGACGATGAGAATAACGATATATACGAAAATATTCATTGTGGTGCTGCTTGCAGGCATGGGTCTTTACTTCTATCAGATCTCCGCGGCGGAGGAACGGAAAATCACGGCGGTCTACGTGGAGGCTTGGCAGGATTACCGAAATATCAAGCTATCGGAGAAAGGCGTGGACATTGCGTTTATCGCTTTTGCGAAGATCAAGGGAACGGAGCTCTACTTCCATGAAGACAGCACGACCAACAACCAGATCAAAGAAAACATCAAGCAGTTGAAGGCGGCGAATCCGAAGACCCAAATGGTGCTGGCCATAGGCGGCTACGGGGCAGACGGCTTCTCCGACGCTTCGTTGGACGGCAACCGGTACCTCTTCACCGAGAACATCATCAACCTGGTCAAGGAGCTGGACCTAGATGGCGTGGATATCGACTGGGAGTATCCGGCGTTCCATGCCTGGAACACGCAGAAGGCACGGCCGGAGGATACGAAGAATTTTACCAGTCTGATGAAGGAGCTGCGGGAGAAGCTGTACAGGCTGCCTCACAAGAACAAGAAGTATCTGCTGACCTTCGCTTCCGGAACGCAGGACTGGTACTTCCAGAACGTCGAGGTCAAAAAAGTGGAGAAATACGTGGATTTCATCAACGTCATGACCTACGACCTGACAGGCAAGTGGTCGGATACCACGGGCTTTAACTCCAATCTGTACGCGGACAGCCAGGGCAAATCCAAACACTCCGTTGACGGCATCATCTCCATGTACCTGGACCACGACATCGACGGCAGGAAGCTGCTGCTCGGCATCCCAGCCTACTCATACGGCTGGAAGAACGTGAAGGAAAACAAGGGTGCCAAGAACGGCCTGTTCGCTCCCGGAACGCCCATCGACATCGACAAGGTAAATCTCCATTATAAGCAGATCGAGAAAGCGTACCTGAATAAAAATGGCTTCAAGCGCTACTATGACAACAAAGCCAAGGCTGCCTACCTCTATGACGGCCATACCTTCATCAGTTACGAGGATCAGGAGGCCTTGAAGGAGAAGGTGAGCTACATCCAAAGCAAGAATCTCGCGGGCGCGATGGTCTGGCAGTATTCGCAGGATGCGGAGGACGGCATCGTGAACTATTTGAGTGAGCATTTGAACGAGCGTCAGCAAGCCGCCAAACGGTAACAGCGGTACCTGCCTTAAGTGGAGCTGCACCCCCGTCTTGGGGAGCGAAGTTCTGGTAGCAACCAACTCTATACGTGAAAAAAGCCGGTGATCCTCGCAGTCGAATGCGGATCATCGGCTTTTTATTATGTAGGCAAGACTCCTGCGGTGCTTTCCCCCGGCTGTATAGAGGGTAGGGCCTGCCGATTGACATCATTATCGTCTCTTTAGAATTCCCAAGTACTCGATCCATGGCCCCACGTCATGCCGGTATCGCTCGGCCAAAACCCGCACAATTTGAGACGTATGCGTTAAATCATGAACCACCCACGTCGACAGCAGCTCTCTTAATTTCACCACGCCGAATGCCGGGTGCAGACCCGTCCGTTCGAAATCCGGCGCCGAATCCATCAGAACCTTCAGTTTAGCCAGATTTTGAGCACGGATAGCCTTGAACGCCTGCAGTTTTTGATCGATGGATTGCTCCGCCGCCTCGTTCAAGTGGGCGTAACGGTCAAAGGGCGGGAACGGCTTACCCTCCCCTTCCTGCAGCAAAAACTCCAGCCGCGGTATCCAGTTGGTCCGCTCAGCTTCGATAAGGTGCTCGATCACCTCCATCGCATTCCAGGTGCCTTCCCCTTCATGGCTCCTAAGCCATCCATCCGATAAACCGGATAACATGTGCTCCAAGGTGACGGGGGTTCGTTCCAGAATCTCAACGGCTTCCTTGATATCAAAATTCATGCTCCCTCAGCTCCCATCTGTTCCGTATTCACCATGCCACTTCCTATGGAAACCGGAATCGTCTCGATTTAATAACGCAATCGACTTATTCTTGGTTCCACATGCATCCGTAATTTTTACATTGATCACTTTTCACCCGTGATTCTAACCGCCTCTATGTGACTGTATCGATTAAAGTAGAGAACTTTGTCCTTTTTGATCCATCTAATCACGATATGGCAGAAGATAAAGAACCATAACAGACCTGTAAGGAAAACCACCCCAATTGCAAAAAGGTTGGCTAGAAGATCCACTCCCATATGATTAGAAAATATCTCCGATAAGGCTGAGCAAAATAAAGGCAAATAGACAATGGCGTAACGTCGGCTCAAGCTTCCTATCCAATTCCCCTTTTCCGGAAGTAATCTCATGCGAACGATCTTAGAGCCCACCGTATTTCCCTTCCAAATCACAGGGATAACGACCATCAACACAAAGAAAACAATGGCAAAGATGATCTCGTCAACAAATAATCCTCGACTCTTCAGCAACCCGAATATAAAGCTGGTTATCACTCTGGCAATCATAATATTTAGAAGAACCTCCATGATTTGGGCACCAAAGGTTGCTTTTCTCTGGTTGTGAAAGAAGTGGCTTTGCTCACTAAGGGTTTCCCGCGATGGTATTAACACCAAAAACATGGGAGCGAGTATAAAGCCAAGTACAGTCCCAACCGTATTCGTCAACAAATCATCTACATCAAATATACGATAGGGGCATTCAAAAAAGCCAAACAAAGCGGTTCGTTGGGTTATTTCAAAGAAAAGCGAAACACCAAAGCCAATAAGAGCAGCATGAAACCATTTTGCTTTAACCTTTAAAAAATACCTCAGAAACACACCTAAAGGAAACAAAAGCAAAACATTAAAAAACATTTGATAAAAGGCCCGCGTTGTTAACAAATGGAGATAACTTGAAGGGTTCGTCCAATGAAATCCGCTTTCACGCTGAATATCCCGTATAAATTGAAAAGGTCGATATTGAATGAGAATCGTACCGGGATCCATTGAAGCACAATTATTCCGAGCACTGGGGAGTGGAAAAATCACTAAAAAGAAAGCACTTAATCCATAAAAGATAAAACTTAAGATAAGTAATGTTCTCCAAAAGCTAAAGTACCCATGTTTACGATACTGATAAACGGCCCAAGGAAGCGTCAGAAAGGACGCTAATAAAAAACATACGGAGATCGCAATGAAAATAGGCAATGCATAAGCTTGCATTTCATTCTCCCTTTCTAGAAACAGCTAGAGAAATAACAACTGAAAAGATAATAGTCTTTATATAAGCATTTCCAAAAGATTAATCTGGCAATACGTTATGATCCATTTCATCAAAGGGCACAGAGACGTAAATGATCTGTAAAGGCGGATAGGGCCGCTCCATAAATAAAAAATAGATATTGACTTGGTGTTAACACCAAGTTGTACGATAACGTTGCAACCCGTTACGAGCTGCAGAAAAGAGGTGACCCTATGGGAGAAACATTCTCCATCAAACAAGTGTCTGAACGAACCGGATTGACCGAGGATGCCATTCGCCATTACGAAAAAATCGGACTCCTCCCCTCTCCCAAAAGAAAGGATAACGGCCATCGTGTCTATCACATAGAGGATGCCGAAATTATGGAGTTGATCACATGCCTGAAGAAGACAGGAATGTCGCTGGAGGATATGAAAGCCTATGTGCATCTTCCCTTTAAGGAAAATATTCAATCCGTTCCGGAGCTGAATGCCATGCTCCAGAATTACCGTCAAAAAATTACCGGTCAGATTTCGGACCTGCAGCGCATTCTGCGGTTCATCGATGACAAGTTGAGCCAAAATCAGTCCCTGCTTAATCCCGACAAGGCGGCCAGCAAAGAATCTGAAGCATAGGAGATTTACACATGACAGAGAAAAGAATGAATAACGTCGCCTTGATCACGGGCGCAAGCTCCGGCATTGGCTTGGAGCTAACCAAGCGATTGTTATCCGAAGGCTGGCAAGTCCTCGCTCTGATCCGTTCTGTCTTTCCAACGGACGATGCACGGATTCAAGATGCACTGCGATTGCGGCAGCTCAGAACGTACAAGGCTGATTTGTCGGATTTCACGGATCTCCATGCCTCATTGGATCAGATCAAGAAACACGAGAGTCATATTGACTTGCTGTTTAATAACGCAGGCGTCTCCTTCGGCGAATTGTCCTACTCTCAACAAGGGCGCGAGATGCATTTTGAAGTAAACTCTATCGTCCCCTATATCATCTTGATGGAACTGAAGGACCTTCTTGGGAAGGGCAGCTTCAAGACGGTAATCAATACGTCTTCGAATGCGTTGTTGTATCTCAAACAGTTCGATCACCGTACCTTGGCGTCCCCTGTCGGGTTCAAGAAGCTGATTGGGCCTTATGCTGCGAGCAAATTAGCCTTATCGTTGTGGACTCAGGAGATCGCCACTTCGATGCAGGCAGATGGCATTACGATCCGAAGCGTCTGTCCGGGAGGGAATAAAACAACCATGACCAAAAACGCCGGGATGCCAAAATTCATGATCCCGATCCGTAACCTGTTCTTCTCCCATCCCAGTGAAGGAGCTTCACGTCTGTATGAAGCAGCGCTAGGTCAATCCCGACAATCGACGGGGGCATTTCTCAACAAGGGTAAAGCAACGCCTTTGAAATTCTCAAGCCAAGGTGCAGAGCTGCTTAGCACGATCGAGCTAATCTATAAGCAGGAGTTTGCAGCCATATCTTAGAACCTATGCAGCGGAGAGTCCGTGATGTTTTCAGTCGATCCCAAGAAGGCTAGTTATCGAGCTGCCATTCCTCCATGAATCGCAGGGTGTTCCGCGCATGATATTCAGCCAAATTTGAAGCAAAGACCTGATCCGGAAATCCTCGGTGAAGAAGCTTCAAGCCGCCCGAGGTTAATGAGATATAGTGATGCAGACGGTAAAATAGCATCCGATTCGGATCAAGCCCGTTTTGTTGGAAATACCGATAATGCTTCCCGAATCGCAGCTCCAGAAATGTATGCTCATGCTCGATGTCGAAGAATTGCGCACCTTCAATATCAATGAGATAGGGCTCTAAACGGTCTGTGACCAGGACATGGTCGGGTCCCAACTCGCCGTGGATAAAGCCATATCGCTTGCGTGAATCTATCCTGGATTCCAGTTCATGCAGCACAGTGAGCAGTCTGTTGTGATTCTTCCGGATACTCTCGTTATGCAGGACGATGTAGGACAGCTGTTCCTTGGCATTTTCCAGCTGTACAAGATGGCATCGCTCCCGTTGGTTCCCGCTTTGATCGGGCTTTCCGTAACTCTGCCTGTGGTTTGCATGCATGCGTTCGATCATGCTGCCTATCCGTTCCAGGACCTCATCCCGGGCCCGTTGATCCGGATCTTGGAAGTAAGCTTCTGCCTTCTGTCCTTCAATACATTCAACAAGAGCATAGTCAAACGGGTAACGGTCCTGTCTCGTGTGAAGATCATATAGAGCAGGCGTAGAAATACCATGATTCCTTAACCATCGGTTATTGGTTTCGAACGAATGACCGCCAAAGGATCGTTCATGCACACGCTCGTTCGTTATTTCTTCCTGAAAATAATTCTTCGTCAAATCCCACACATACAGAACGCAGGCAAATCCATTGCGACAGTGAATTTTATAGACCACCTTTTGCGCTCCGCCATGCATCTTCGTTACATCCGCCACAGTATATCCGGTACCTAGAACCTTCCCGACATACTCCTGTACATCTGTTTCATCGAGGTGACAAGTCCAACTCACGAGAAACCACGCCCCATTCCATTGTTTTTGCCGGCTCCCCCACTCTATGGCATTTCCGGGCAAAAATATAGACTATTTCTTTCGGCTCTGCTATGATGTTGAATTAGGTCTCGAATAAAACAGCCATACGATTTATAGCCCTTGGATGCTTGGTCCAGGGGCTTTTTTGATGTGTTTATATATAAAAAAAGACCAAGCAAAGTCTTTCTTGCTCGGTCTTCTTGAGGGATCTCGGATCTCGCATTCGTTTCCCGTGGTACACGATGATCACAGATGGAAGAGCGTTATAATCGGGCGACCAAGGGAGCCCTATCCAATCCATCTATATATCATCATTCGGACATGCTAAGGATGCTATCCTCCCTTACGTGCCGCAGAAGGTTCGGTAAGGACGGGAACGCTCGGGCACGATCGCATATTCCGCCTGTTCCGGGGAATGCGCGTATGGATTAGACAGAACGTTCAGCAGCTCTTTCATCACGCTGTAGTCCCCTTCGTTCTCCGCGGCTTCCAGCGCTTCCTCCACCCGGTGGTTCCGTGGAATGACCGCAGGATTGCTGCTGCGCATCAGCTGATGGGATTGGTCCCTGGATTCCTGCTGGCGGCCAAGCCTTGCTTGCCAGCGCTCGTACCAGGAAGCTAATTCCGGCGTGCCGTTTAGAGGCGTGTCCTCCAGCTTGTCAAACGTTAACGCACGGAAGGTATTGGTATAGTCTGCCTGATGATTTTTCATCATCTTGAGCAGGTCTTCGATCAGGGATTCGTCCTCCTCCTCTTCATGGAAGATCCCCAGCTTGGCTCTCATGCCTGCAAGCCACTGCTCGTGATACAGATCGGTGAAGGACCCAATCGCACCCTCGGCCAGCTTGATTGCCTGCTCTTCCTCTTCATGCAGCAGCGGAAGCAAGGCTTCCGCCAATCTTGCGAGATTCCAAGCGGCAATATACGGTTGGTTCACATAGGCATAGCGGCCTTGAGAGTCGATGGAGCTGAATACCGTATTCGGGTCAAAGGTATCCATGAAGGCGCAAGGCCCATAATCTATCGTTTCGCCGCTGAGGGTCATATTATCGGTATTCATCACCCCGTGGATAAAACCGACAAGCTGCCATTTGGCGATCAGGACCGCCTGACGCTGGATGACCTCCCGAAGCAACACCAGATAACGGTTGGCACCGTCTCCAAGGTCTGCCTTCGGGTAATGCCGCTTTAGAGTGTAATCGGCCAGAGCCCGTAAATCCTCGGTTGTCCCCGCTCCCCTAACGTATTGAAACGTCCCCACCCTCACGTGACTTGCAGCCACGCGGGTCAGGATGGCGCCCGGCAAATCTCTTTCACGGGTGACAGGCTGGCCGGTCGCCACAACCGCCAGGCTGCGGGTAGTCGGAATGCCCAGCGCGTGCATGGCTTCGCTGATAATATACTCGCGCAGCATCGGACCCAGGGCAGCCCGGCCATCGCCTCCCCGGGAATACGGCGTCCGGCCCGAGCCCTTGAGCTGAATATCCATGCGATCCTTCTGCGGCGTGATTTGTTCACCCAACAGAATCGCACGGCCGTCGCCCAGCATCGTAAAATATCCGAATTGGTGCCCGGCATATGCCTGGGCGAGCGGCTCGGCCCCCTCGGGTATCTCGTTGCCAGCAAGCATTGCCGCTCCTTCCGCGCTTTGCAGGGCATCGGCGTCCAATCCCAACGATGCTGCCAGCGGTTCGTTTAGAACAATCAGCTCCGGCGAGCGCACAGGCGTAGGATCTTGCTTGGTAAAAAAAGATTCCGGCAATTTCGCGTAACTATTGTCAAAATTCCATCCTATATCGTTCAAAGCTTTCCGGTTGGTCATGGGATCTCCTTCTTCATGCAGTTTGATGATGACGGTATCTACCTATTATTTAAACACAAGTCGCTCTTTGTAGGGTTTACTGAAGGAAATTTATTATTCTGCTGGTTAATTGCTGCATTCATAAAAAAATCGCCATCGAGAATCCCTCGACAGCGATGTTTGGTTCAAACGCATCTTTAGTCCCGATTCGCCAGCTTCGCCAGCAACCGGATAATTTCGATGTACAGCCAGACGAGTGTTACCAGCAAACCAAACGAGCCGTACCACTCCATATACTTAGGTGCTCCATGCTGAGCGCCCTCTTCGATAAAGTTAAAATCCAGCACGAAATTCAGTGCGGCGATGATGATGATCACAACGGAAATTCCGATACCGATCGGGGTGCTGTCATGCAGGTAAGGAACGGCTACGCCGAACAGGCCGAGAACCATGCTAAACAGGTAGACAAGCGCAATGCCGATCGTTGCCGCGATAATCCCCTTTTTGAAGCCTGGCGTGGCCCGGATCAAACCTGTCTTATATGCGAGCAGCATGCCCAGGAATATGCACATCGTCAGTAAAGCCGCTTGCAAAGTAATGCCATAGTACAGATATTCGTAATGCGCGGATAGTGCACCCAGGAAGAAGCCTTCCAGGATCGCATAGATCGGCGCCAGATACGGTGCTGCCTTCGGCACGAAGCTGATGATCAGCGCCAGGACAAAACCGCCGATCGCTCCGCCGATCATGAACGGGAATACCTCATACCCGTTAAAAAACATAACCCAAGAAATGACCGCTGCCCCGATCAGCAGCGCGAGCAGCATGAACGATTTGTTCACCGTTCCGCCAATCGTCATCGTTTCTTGATTGTTGTAATACCCACTCTTCTCGAAGGTATCTTCGTTGAGTGTCGGATTTCCACTGCGCCCTATCAAATAAATTGCCTCCCTAACTGTCTGTTTTATATCCATTTTAACATAGGTTGGAATATTTTAGGATACGCAAAATATTGCATTAAGGACGAATCCAACCGAACTAGAAACCAGCTATGATGACGATAACTGTATGCAAAAAGAAAAAGCATCTCCTGCAGGGGATGCTTTCTTTGTTTAGAAGCGAGATCATGGATCGTGAATTCGCCTTGCCTATCTTTTTACTCCAATCCACTAATGAAGGCCTCGAAGTTCGCAGCAAGACGGGTGATCTTGTAATCGCTGGCCTTGTCCACATGAATAACCTCCGGCTCCCCATCGTTCCCCGATGAACGGTAATCCAGCATCACGACCTCGGACGGGGACGGACAATCGCAGATCACCACGCCAATCTCAGGATACCCGCCGTTCTCGATCATAAAGCGGCTGCCCAGGCTTCCGCACAGGGATTTTTTCTTGTCTCGTCCGATTCCCAGAATACCTGATATTTCAATAAAATCCTGTGCTCCACCCTCTATAGGGAATTTCCGGTTTCGGGGAATACCCCCGTTATGTATTTTCATGGCTTGAATATAAGATGCCGGCAGCTTGAAGACCAGCGTTTCCTCCACGGATTCGATCAGCTCGTCCGTAGGCGGAGCCGAGACGTATTTGTCAGCTTCCGGGGCGTCGTCATCCCAGAAATTCAGTACATCAGGATCCGTATAAGACACGGCGGAACTGGACTTCTCTGCTGGCTTCGGAGCCGTTTTGTTCCGGATCCATTCCAGAAACTCCAGCGTATCCTCATCTCCAGGTTCTAAATGATCGGCCACTTCAAACGCTCTCCGAGCATCTTCGTAACGGTCCAAATAGTAATACGCGAGCCCAATGCGGTAATGCCACAGCGGATCGTCCTTGCCCTCTTCCTGAATGGACAGAAATTGCTCAACCGCCTCTTCGTAACGTTCGAGATTGTTCAGCGCCCGGCCCAAATGGCTGATCAGCGCATAATCCCGCTCTTGTTCCGGGATCTCCGTAATCGCATCTACGATTTCTTCAAATTCGTCCTCTTCATGCCACTCTTCCAGCTGTTCCAAAAGCTCCTCATTCATCGTTCATGCCTCCCACTCTATTCATCCTTTCTGAAATTATACCATTCCAGCATGGCCCTCTCCAGCATGGAAGCTACAGAACTGATCGAGTATACGACAACAAGCAAGCGTATCTGCGGTTTATTACGTTCAATGCAAATACAGAGGACACTTGATCGGTGTCCTCTGTATTTGTCGCTAAACTTTATTTGGATAGACCTAACATGTTCATCAGAACGATTACGGCCTCTGCTCTCGTGGTTTGAGCGCTTGGATTAAACTCGCCTGCGCCTATTCCCTTAACAATACCAAGTTCCTTCAGCGCTTCAACAGAGCTTTTCGCCCAATCAGGAATTGCCTTGTCATCTGAAAAAGAGGTTGTGGGGATGTCCTTGTTGGTTAGCTCGAGCGCATTCGCAATCATTGCTGCCATCTCAGCGCGAGTCATTTTTGCATTTGGACGGAAAGAGCCATCCTGATAGCCTCGAATAATGCCAGCCTGGACCGCCTGCGAAACTGCCTTCTTAGCCCAATCCCCGATCCATGCTGTATCTGTGAATATCAACTCCGCTCCAGCATCTGTCGACTTCAGCGCTTTCATCAGCATGACGGAAAACTCTGCACGCGTCACGGTGTTGCCTGGCTTGAACGTTTCATCCGGATATCCCGCAACGATACCCTCACGTACCGCTTCCTTAATGCTGACTTCAGCCCAATGCCCGGAAATATCGGTAAAGGAAATTTCCGTTGTCGGGTCTGTTGTTTTGTCGACTACGGGCATTCCGTTGGCTTTATTTACTACGAGTACTGCATACTTCGAAAAGTGATTGACCTCTACGGATATATCATTCTCCTGTTTCATGCCGCCCTCGACTTTCACCCATGCCTTTTTCACTTCATCAAAATAAAAGACGGCCGCCGTTTGATCGCTCTTTAAGCTTGCAGCGTCGTAAGCTAGAGTCAGTTTCACCGGTTTGCTAAAGTTCCCTGAGACGTTTGTTAGAACATCAAACACCGGGCTTGCCAAAACCTCGTTGTTCTTTAAGAGAGCTTCGGTATTTCGAATTTTCTCAATTGATAATTTCAGCTCCTGAGATGTGGCGCCTGCCGGAATGGAAATGATGATTTCTTTCCCCAGGCTAACCAACCCAGGTCTTCCTGTTGGCAGCGTGATTTTTCCATCGGATGATGTAACTGTATTGTCTATGAGAGCCGGTGGCGTAGACGAACCGCTGTCAGTGGATGAACCTCCCCCATTAGAAGAACCACCACCGGTAGAGGAACTATTCTCACGGGTCACAGTGATCGTATAGGTTCTCGTCGATTGATCGCTTGCCGTTACAACAATCACAATCGTATTGGATCCTACGTTCAGCAGTATATTGGAACTTGTTTGCCCGCTTATTACTAAATTACCGTTAACCGTCATCGTGGCATGACTATCGAGTGCAGTCGCGGTTACGGTCAGCGAGGAAACGGAATTAGGCACGCTTGACGTGTACACTTCTGTTCCAGAAGCAAAGACAGGGCTTAGTGTCCCGTTCGATAACGTCACACTGCTTAAATCCGCAGATGCCGGCACCGTGAACACTGAGTACGAATTGGATTCCGTCAAGCCTGCTCCCGCATTACCTGCGTAATCGGTCACCCCCGAGTTATCAAGCGTGATGGTATTCGTCGCCGAGTCTACATTGGAATTCGGCGTGAGCGTTGCTGTCCATGTCATGTTGTCAGTTGAACTTACGCTGCTTAACGCACCGTTTGCCACCGTCAGGTCACCGTTGGCGAAGCCACTAACCGCTTCCGAGAATGTAATGGTCACCAATGAAGTTTCGCCAATAGATAACGCCGTGTCCGCAACTACAATGGTAGCGGTCGGCCGCTGTGTATCGATCGCGTAATTGTTCGAATCGGAGGTACCCTTACCCGCTTTACCTGCTGCATTCTGTACGCCCGTATTGTCGAGCGTAATGATATTGGTTGCATCTGTGATGCCAGGGACTGGCGTCAACGTCGCCGCCCATGTGATCCCGCCATCGGACGTACTCAAACCGCTTAATGTGCCATTCGCTACTGTCAGATCTGCTAGCGTAAAGCCTGTTACCGCTTCCGAGAACATGATCGTTACCAATGAAGTTTCACCAATCGATAGCGCCGTATCGGCAACCACGATCGTGGCTGTCAGCTGCTGTGTCGTATCAATCGCATAATTGTTGGAACTGGTGATACCAGTACCCGCATTGCCCGCCAAATCGGCCACGCCCGTATTATCAAGCGTGATGATGTTGGTTGCATCTATGATGCCAGAAGTTGGCGTCAACGTCGCCGTCCATGTGATCCCACCATCGGACGAGCTCACGGCACTCAGCGTACCGTTTGCCACCGTCAAATCTGCATTCGTGAAGCCTATTACCGCTTCCGAGAATGTAATGGTCACCGTTGAAGTTTCGCCAATAGATAACGCCGTGTCCGCAACTACAATGGTAGCGGTCGGCCGCTGTGTATCGATCGCGTAATTGTTCGAATCGGAGGTACCCTTACCCGCTTTACCTGCTGCATTCTGTACGCCCGTATTGTCGAGCGTAATGATATTGGTTGCATCTGTGATGCCGGTGTCTGGCGTTAACGTCGCCGTATAGGTGATATTGTCGGACGTACTCAAACCGCTTAATGTGCCATTCGCTACTGTCAGGTCTGCTAGCGTAAAGCCTGTTACTGCTTCCGAGAACGTGATCGTTACCAATGAAGTTTCACCAATCGATAGCGTCGTATCGGCAACCACGATCGTGGCTGTCAGCCGTGTCGTATCAATCGCATAATTGTTGGAACTGGTGGTACCAGTACCCGCATTGCCCGCCAAATCGGCCACGCCCGTATTATCAAGCGTGATGATGTTGGTTGCATCTATGATGCCAGAAGTTGGCGTCAACGTCGCCGTCCATGTGATCCCACCATCGGACGAGCTCACGGCACTCAGCGTACCGTTTGCCACCGTCAGATCTGCATTCGTGAAGCCTATTACCGCTTCCGAGAATGTAATGGTCACCGTTGAAGTTTCGCCGATGGATAACGCCGTGTCGGCAACTACAATAGTAGCTATTGGCCTCCGTGTATCGATTGCGTAATTGTTGGAACTGGTGATACCAGTACCCGCATTGCCCGCCAAATCGGCCACGCCCGTATTATCAAGCGTGATGATGTTGGATGCATCTGTGATGCCAGTAGTTGGTGTTAACGTTGCCGTCCATGTGACCCCACCATCGGACGAGCTCAAACCGCTTAATGTGCCATTCGCTACCGTCAGGTCTGCTAGCGTAAAGCCTGTTACCGCTTCCGAGAACGTGATCGTTACCAATGAAGTTTCACCAATCGATAGCGTCGTATCGGCAACCACGATCGTGGCCGTCGGAGACGATGCATAGACTACACCGGTCGGCTTAAGAAACAACAGCCCAGCTACAATAGATACGATTAGAGATAACAGCCCTATTTTCTTGACAATATGCATATGTGCCTCCCCTAATGAGTGGTGTCAAATTCCTTAACCTATCCAATTATGTACGTACCGTCGGAATTATCGCAGTTTACGCCATATTCCATATGATGTGAATTACTTTTATCGACAAATTCCAACCGCCTTCTATTGTATATCGTCCATTTCTTTCAAAATAGTGACTGCTGTCATGAAAATCGTCATTTTACATCCCCATATCATAAAAATGATAGCTCCTATCGTGTTAACCAAATACTCCGGCGCTTAGAAAAAAACAAAACACTGACATAAAGGCGTCAGTCATCACCACTCATAATAGCCATAAAACCAATCTTAAACGTCTTAGGAGGTAAATAAATGATGAACAGAAACCAAACATTGCGGGGATTTGCGACCATCAGTTACTGGGCAGATGATATGGAAGCGGCAAAGGCTTGGTATTCCGATCTGCTGGGTATGGGGCCATACTTCGAAAGGTCAGGTCCCGACGGGAAACTGGCTTACGCCGAATTTCGGATTGGAGACTACCAGCACGAGCTGGGTCTCATCGATCGCCGTTTTGCCCCTGAACAGCCAATGTCCGGCCCCGGCGGAGCGATCATGTACTGGCATGTCGATGATATAGAGGCCACCCTCGGCCGATTGAAATCCATGGGAGCCAAAGAATATGAACCGCTCACCCACCGTGGGGAAGGGTTCATCACGGCATCCGTCACCGATCCATTCGGCAACATACTTGGCATCATGTACAATGCTCATTACCTAGAGATACTGAATTCCGGAATGCAGGGGTAACCAAAAACATGCTTCTTCACTCTTCGATCCAGCAAAAAAGGAGCAGCCTAAGCTGCTCCTAATCATAACGGCATCCGCATGAACTTACACAACATAATCCGCCATAATATGCTCGATATCGAACGGGGTCACCCCATGTTCCACCGAGAAGATCGTTTCCGCCTGTTCCGCATGGTCTACGGACTCTCCTCTTGCCTTGGCATGCAGCATGAACAGATCGTACAGATCGGGCTTCCGCAGGGCTGTCATGGCTTTGCCCATCAAGACCATCCCCTTCTGATTCCCCTCTACATTGTTGTAGTAGTGTGGATGTCTGGTTAGGGACAGATCGGTCCAGATGACCGTACGCTCCACCAAATCCAGGATAACGGGAATAGCGATCTGCGTATCGGCGGCGACATCGATTTTATTAGCCACCGTCGAGGGCTCGAATATTTCACCGGAACCGGGTTTCTTCCGCATCATCCAGCCCACGAAGCACTCCGGCAGGTTGCAGTACGGTTGATTTGTATACGAATGAAGAGTCGCCACAATATAACGTCCGCCGTATTGGACGATGGTTGGAATATGCAGATCAATGAATTCGCATGCCCCTTGAGGAGCTGACACGATATCCCCGCTGTGCACGGCCCTGTAATGGGAGGACCGCAGATTCGTATAAGAAATATGCTCGACGTACTGCCAGTCGTGATCATACATGACGGCGGACAGGTCAATATCCACGCGGCCCGTAGACTCCCCGTTCACGCGTCCTTCCTTCCACCAGCTGAAGAAACGGATGGTATCCCCTTCCGCCATCGGCACGCGGCTTCCCCGAACCAACGTATGCAGGGCTTTGCTTGCCGATCTCTGCGAGAACGGCACATGATAATCCTTCAATCGCTTATCGACATAGGCCTTCCCCAAGGGCGGCAGCGAGGCGAACCGCTGGACCAGCGCCTGCTCGCATACCTGCACGATGTCTCGGCATGCCGCTTCATCGATCTCCGGAAGCGTGTGGGGTACGGCAAAGGCTTTAGCCACATTTCCTTTCGGGAAAAAGACGCGCAGCTCTTGAGGTTCGTGTCGGCGGGCAAAATGATTCTTCACTTGCAGCAAGACCGGCGTCGATACTTGATTCGCCACCTCGCCAAACGCCAAAACGACATACTCTGTATGTTCGGTGGATCGCAGCAGCTGATCCAATCTGCGGGCAAACTCGCCCGGACGCTGCATTAACAAATCGATCAAATTCCAGACCTGGTCGTACTGAAATGCAAGCTCGACGCTCCCGTTATACGTGGTAAAGGGCTTGTGATTCCGCAAAATATCAAAGGCTTCCTCGCAGCGTTTATACCGGTGCTTATATTCGGAAGGATGGAGGATTTCGCCCAATCGAATCCAGCGGTCCTTAAATCTGAGCATATCCTCCGTTATCGGATGGCAGCGTTCCAGCAACCCCAGCAGCAGCCGTCTTTCGCGCCGCTTAAATTTGCGAAACCGGGTGGCTTCAGCCAGACTGACATCTCCGCCTGACCAAGCCACCGTCAGACGAAGGACATCGGTTGCGGTTTTGAAATAACGCCCGATCCGCTCGACGTTCCCCTTGTCATGCTTCATTAACGCAGCTGCCACGAATCCCGCATTCTCCTTGAATGGAATCTCGGGAGGGAGAATGACATCCAGTTCCTCGGGGTCGACAAGCTCAATAACGGCCTCAATATCCTCTTTATCCGTTGGGGAGATGGAGCCTTTAGCTTGGATCAGCTGGCGTATTATGGCATAGAAATCCGCCTTGCTTCCCAGATCAATGGTTTTCAGGTTGACTTCATCCTGCAGCGGAGGTCTCTCCTCATGCTCATATGCAGGCAAATCCCAAGTCAGATCATGATAGATGGCATTCAGGTACAGCTCCGCATCGTTCTCCTCCATCACCTGCATCGGGAACGCGGGATACATCGGCTCATATTTTACATGCGCGCCTACCATCACCCTTAAATCGTCAATCAGCGGTTGATAGAGGGCTTCGAACTGCTCTGTGGATAAAGTTCGCACGGCGTGCAGCAATGGATAGGTGAACGTATACCCAAGGTGCTCGATATTCTTCGCGGCCGTCGCTAGATAAGCTTTCGGGAGACGATCCGATTCATTCTCTGCATCAACCATCCATTTTCTCGCTCTTCGTAAATAAATCGAGTTCATCATATCAAGAGTCCAGGAAAGCCATATCCCTAATGTCATTGAAAGAATAATTGAAGGAAGGAATATGATAGCCTGAACGCCTCCTCTCTTAAATCAAACTCCCTCAGGAAAGCTGCGACCCTAGGTTCGCCAATTGAAATAGAAGGAAGGATCGCAATAGCCTGAGGGTCAAAGGTTCAAAGTCCATGACCTCAAATCTTTGATGAACCCATCATCCCATACCTTGCAGCCGGCCAACAGGGCGAAAGTATTACGACTTTGGAAAATGAGGAATGATTTCACTCTTCATCATGATGAAAAAGCGACCGCCGCAGGTCCGGCAATCGCTTCTTTGGTAAGTGTTATTCATTTTCATGAGAACTGCCAGAAGCCCGCTACCGGGTCCTGAACGTCATCCGTGGTGATTTTAGCGTAAATGTACAGAGCTCCAAAGCCAAAAGGATAACTGCTGTCCTCTCGGAGCAGTGTCTCGGGATACCCATCTTCGTCCACCTGAAACAAAAAGGAGAATCCTTCCTCCCTCAGCTTGGCCGAATAATAAGCTTCATCTTGGACCAATCTTGGGCTCCCGCCCAATTTGATTAGGAAAGACTGACCCATCGAATGGAGGTCGCTGCATGTCTCTCGATGCGAAAGAAGATGCTTGATCAGGCCCGGATGCGCAAAACGATCGCTCAAGCTCTCGTCGGTCATTGGGTGTTCCATCACCTTGATAGAGCAATCAGGATATTGATTGTGCTCCATGTATTTCTCATAGTCATTAGGGATGAAAATAGAGATCATAGATGCGGGCTTGAAAGGATGAATAAGACTTAAATAGAAGTAATAGCCCAGGTCACCTTCTTGGATGGCATCCGCTTTGTCGTCGAAATAGGCCGGGGCATTGCCGCCGATCCAGCCCGTACTTTGTCCTGTAGATAGACCTCGACCGGCCTCATACAGTATACAGTCCTTGCGCTCAGCTAAAATATTACCGTAATTCTCCATACATATGATATGAATCCGGTTAAAGGACCCTTTCCTCCTGCTGATTTAGTTCATGCAATGCCAAGTGATTTCGGCTTAATCGCCAGTCCTGCAGAAATGGACTAGAACATAAAAAAGCGAAACCCCTAGACTTATCTTTTTTGCTAAAATAAACTTAAAATGGAAGCCGTACGATTTTCGAATTCCCGATCATGATTGGAAAGCGAGGTGCAGCCATTGACGACCCTTATTGTGATCATCGTCATTTTCTCACTGATCACGCCGTCCTTCTTCATCGCGAAATTCACCAAGGAATTACGGGCGAACAACAACCGAAACGTGCAGCGCAAGACGATTCTCGCGAGCGGTACGCCCGCTCAAGCACAGATCAACTCGATCCGGCAAACGAATGTGCAGGTTGACGATCAACCTGAAGTGTTGCTGGACCTAAGCGTCACCAAACCGGATGGCGGGACGATCCATACCGTCGTAAAGACCGTTATCCCGATCATAAGCATCCCCACGTTCCAACGAGGCAATATCATCGAAGTAAGGCATATGACCATAGACAATGAGTTGAAATTCGAGGTCGTAGGCGCCTATATACTTTGACCCTGAATTCTCGATTACAGCTCTCCCTCTAGAAAACGGATGAGGTACGATTCAGGCTGCGCGAGGAACTCGGTAAAGCTGCATAGATCGGCGTGCGTCTGATGCTCCACATCATAACAACCAATCAGGCCCTTTTTCTTCGGATTCCATACAAGCTGCAGATCGGAGTAATTGTCAATGTCGGCTGACAGGCGCAGAAGCTTCTGGCGCCCGACCTTCATCTCGATCGTGTCGGTCAATGCAAAGAAGTCGATATACCTGATTTCATATTCATTCTCCGGCAGCTCAAGCCGCAGCTGGTCTCCTGTCAGAAAACGGACCAATTCATCGGTCAATTTATACTTTTTCAGTGCATACTTCTTATTCTCTAAGCTATGAAACTCGGCCGGCTCCAGCGATTTCAAGTAGTCGGCCAGGATGGTATCCTTATTGCCGACCGCAATCGTATACGGCCGCTCGCCGTCCTTTTCCGCCAATGTCACGTCAGCGCCGCGCTCGATCAGATGCTTGACCATGCGTTGATTCCCCATCCGCGTGGCCACGGTTAGCGGAGTCGCTTGATAAGGATAGACCATGTCGGGCTGGTTATAATTGATGTCCGCCCCATGATCGAGCAGATAATCGAGTGTCTTATAATCATGGTCCGACACGGCTTGGCGCAGCACCGCGCTGCCATGCAGCTTGAGATCCAATCCCAGCTCCCGGATGAGCGGGATGTTTTTTTTGTTGCCGTAATAGGCCTGTTCATATGCGCCTGACCCGGTTTGATTGAGTTTGTCCAGCTCGGCGCCCTGCGCTGCGATATAACGAACGATATCTTCCTTGCCGTACCGCACCGCTCGCAAAAAAGCCGAATTATGATGAACATTCAGGTTAACGCCGTGCTCGACCAGCAGCTTCACCACATCCGCTCGCTGCGAGATCAACGCCAGATCGAGCGGGCTTACCGTCGTATATCTGCTTAGTACGATGCCCTCCTCGATATCCCAGCCTGCGGTTATTGCCTCCTGCAAAGCCGGAATGTTCCCTTGGTAGATGTGCATCGCGATCTCTGGCAGTTCCTCGAATTTGCCGATATCTTTCAGAACGATCATCGATATTCCTCCCTGCGTAAAACCTGTGTATGTATGACGGCAGTTCGAGATTTGGGACAGCTCTAGCCCCGCCGTTTGATACGCTCCTATCACACGAACAGCTCCGCTCCTTAGGCGCTTACAAGGGATAAAGCGGGGCTTCTCCTGCTGCAATATTATCGGGATGAACGTCTGCAGGCTCATGGCCATTCATGCGGAGATACGTATATTCCACTTCTTCCAGCGGCATTTGCAGCGTTCGGCTGATTTCATAGAGGTCGATGTCCTGCGCCAGAAGCTCCCGTGCCTGATGGATTTTTCCATGCAGCCAACCGTGTTCGAGCATCCATTCTTTCACCCGGTCCAGCAGCTGTTTTTGGGTTTCCGCATCTGCTTGCTTTTTATGTTTAGCAACGGACTCTGACAAATAATCATAGAGATACATCCCCAGTGCCTCGCGCTGCTCATGTTTGGACATTCGTTGGTACTGCTCATAACTTAAACTGATATCCAAGTCGAGGGTATGATCCCTGCTATCCAAACGTCTGGATGTTATTCGGCCATAACTTTCCGGCAAAACGCGAAATACAACAAAGATATCGAACGGAAACTTCCAGGCGGCAGCCATTTCCTCTAACGGCAGCAGCTCGTCCCTTAATTGACCTACGCACGTTCCGTGTGTATCCAGCGAAAAAGCCAGCTTCATCCCATGTCCCCCTTTAACTTAAACACAGTTCCCCGCTTGAGGGGTACCGATATGGATCTAAGTGTTATGATATCCTTTCGCACCCTTTCGACAGAAGCCATGCCTCTATAACGGCAAATGCCTGCCCTGCATCCTGTTCATAGAAGACGGCTAACTCTTGCTGATAAGCATAATTGAATCGTACATATCCGCCCAGTTCCCGGTAGAACAAGCTGCACGTGTATTCGTTTTCCACGGACAGATCCGGCGGAAAGGACGCTTGACACCTACCGGCCAGCTCGGGCAGCGAAGGCCGATCCTCTCCTGGCGGCAAACGCAAAAAGAGATGGCTCCGCGTACCCGTCCACGGTTCGTAATAAACGGCTAACTCTTGGCTGCTTCCATACACCTGACGGTATATTTCATCCAGCACCGCGGCGTACAGGCCTTCATCGTTTTGCTCCTGTACCTGCAGCAAGATTGCCTGTATATGCTCTGCATGCCGAGGCAGCCAGAGCAACTGAGCCGTCTGGGGATGCACCGCCAGAAAATCACCGTCCACCGTTGTGCCTATAGCGATACACTCTGCAATCTGCGGCTCGGTAATGGGACTGTCATCGTCATGCTCCCATAACCCGTACTCGGCAAAAGGCTGCAGCACCTCCCTATCCGGCAGCTGGACATTCATCCACCCGCGGTATGTCCCTTCACCGAAGCGCTGCATGAACCGGACATAGCCCGGCGGATAACCCTCCTCGTCCTCTCTTCCAAACATATGATTGCGGCCATTCGGCAGCGGCCTCGGTCCCGATACGATGTACATGATCACTCCTCCTGTTTTCTTCTATTATTCCACAATTTTCAAGTCATGACGAGAACTCCATCCGACTTCTTCCGTTCGTTCTCCCTGCATTTATGACACGTGTCATACGGATCTCTTTACAGGTGTGAATGTTGCGCCAGGGAGATCGTACCTACAATAAAAAGACAAGAGAACCTAGAAGAAAGAAGGAATGGAAGAATGGAACAACGAACGGGCAGAATTCGCCTGCTGGATATTTTGCGGGGCTTCGCGATCCTGGGAACGCTCGGGACGAATATTTGGATCTTCGCGCATGCGGGGGATCTACGCTACATTACCACCTTTGATCACTCCGGCTGGTGGGCAGCGGACGACCTTCTCCGGTTGATCGTTTTGTTCCTGGTAAACGGGAAGCTGCTTGGACTGCTGACGATCATGTTCGGGGTCGGCCTGGAAATGAAGTACCGGCAGGCCAAGCGCAAAGGAAAGCCGTGGCCTGGCGTTTATTTATGGGCCGTTCTGTTTTTGATCCTCGAAGGCCTGCTGCATTTTATATTGGTCATGGAGTATGACATCTTGATGAGTTACGGGATTACCGCCATCATTGCAGCCTTTATCGTAAAGGGCGGCGACCGGCTCATCGCCCGTACGATGAACGTGATCGGCAGTATCTTTGCCATCGCGATCCTGGCCCTTGCGGGACTCATGCTGGCAAGCGGGGCCAGCGTATCGCTGGGCAGCTTTGACGATGTCGCTGCTCTCTATCAGGAAGGCACTTGGATCGAGCAGGTCCGGTACCGGCTGGCGAATTTCCTCCCGTTGCGTGCGGAGGCCATCCTCGTCATCCCGACAAACGTGTTTCTGTTCCTGCTAGGGGTTCGCTTCATGCGCTCGGGCGTATTCGCACCGGACGAGAACGGCAAAAGGCTGCGGAAAAGGCTATTCCAGCTGGGCGTATATGTCGGCGTGCCGCTCAACCTGCTCATATTCATTCCCGGCGGCGCTTTCGATCTTCCCGTGCGCTATCTGTTCGCCCCGCTGATGTCCATGGGGTATATAGCAATTTTAGCGAGAATGATACAATATACGAAGTGGGAATGGCTCTGGCGCCTTCTGGAGAATGTCGGAAAAATGTCGCTGAGCTGCTACGTGTTCCAAAACATCATGGCATCCGCTGTTTTCTACGGCTGGGGCCTAGGGCTTGCCGGCAGGCTGAATTCGGCCGCGATTATCGCCGTTTGGCTGCTAATCTCCGCACTTCAGCTCGGCATGGCGTCCCTGTGGCTTCGAGGCTTCAAGCTGGGGCCGATGGAGACCGTCCGCAAACAGGCGGTAGGTTTGTTCGAATCCAAATAGCCGGATTGGAGGCTAGATATGTTCTATAAGTTGTACCCGAGGGACCAAATCAAAAACTATTTGCTGATCGATATCATACTGACCGTATTCTTGTGCTATCGGGTCTTCAACTCGGATACGGCGCTGGGATTGTGGGGTACCCTTCTGGTGCTTCTGTTGTTCCTCGCATCGTTTTATGTTGCGCTGTGGCGTCGGGGCGGCTGGCTGCTGGCGGCTTCGCTGTCCGGCCTGTCGGCCATTGCGGTGTTCGGGGTGTATGCCGGGCCGAGCACCATGCTGTTCGGGATCATTTTCGCCGACTTGCTCGGTCGATCCAAGTCCAAGGCGCATATCGCCATCGGCAGCGCGGCCATTGCCCTGTCGTTCCTGCTCGTATTTGTCATCCGTCAGGAACCGCTGCTCGAAACGTCCAACGCCATTTACCTTCCGGTCATGATCATTCAGTCGGTATATCCGATCGTCATCTACATCAAGGAGAAAGCAAAAAGCCTGCAGGGGGAGCTGGATGAAGCCAACGAGCAGATCGCAAAGTATATCCAGCAGGAGGAGCGGCAGCGAATCGCCAGGGATCTCCACGATACCTTGGGGCAGACCCTCATGATGATCAAAATGAAGAGCGAGCTGGCAACGAAATGGGTGGATAAGGATCCGAGCCAGGCCAAACGGGAGTTAGGCGAGATTCTGGATACCTCCAGAACCGCCCTCAAGCAGGTGAGGGAGCTGGTATCCGATATGAAGTTCATCTCGTTGGCAAGCGAGCTGGAGCATTCGGCCAAGCTGCTGCATACGGCAGGAATTGCGCTGAGCATCGAGAATCCGGAGAAGCCCCCGCTGTTATCCAGCGTGGAAGAAACGATGCTGGCGCTCTGCGTCCGGGAAGCCATGACCAATATTATCAAGCATAGCCGGGCCAAGCGGTGCGCCGTCAAACTGGAAACGAAGGATCATGCCTTCGGGATCCATATCGCGGATGACGGCGTGGGGCTTGCGGGGCACGGCGGCGGAAACGGCCTCCCATCGATCATGGAGCGGATGAAGACGCTGGGCGGGTCCTCCGCCATCGACCCGTTGCCTCAGGGGGGCACTAAGGTGTACCTGAAACTCCCGCTTCGCCGGCATGAAAAGGAGGACGCTTCATGATTCGAATCGTCATTGCGGAAGATCAGCAAATGCTTCGCGGCGCATTCGCCTCACTGCTCAATTTCGAAGACGACATCGAGGTGGTGGCCGAGGTGCCGGACGGGCAGCGCGCCTGGGACGCAATTCGGCAGCATCAGCCGGATGTGTGCCTGCTCGACATCGAGATGCCTCATATTAACGGCCTGGAATTGGCCGAGACCATACGCCAAGCAGGCCAATCCTGCAAAATCATGATCGTCACGACCTTCGCACGTCCCGGTTATTTGCAAAAAGCGATGGATGCGCAGGTGGAGGGCTATCTGTTAAAGGACGAGCCCATCGATTTCTTGATTGAGGCCATCCGGCGGGTCATGAAGGGCGAGCGGGTCGTGAGCACCGACCTGGCGGCCGCGCTCTTCATGAAGGAGGAGAATCCCCTCAGCGAACGGGAAATCGAAATGCTCCGGTTAACCAAGCGAGGCATGACTACCGGCGACATCAGCAAAGCCTTGTTTCTGACAAGGGGAACCGTGCGCAACTACCTGTCCTCCGCCATCCAGAAGCTGGAGGCGGATTCCCGGCAGCAGGCCGTCACGATCGCGGAAGATAAAGGGTGGCTGTAAGCTCCCCGGGATACATATGTAGGAGGTGAAGGAGATGAACGCTTTGACCCATACGACAGCCAGCGTGCCGTGGCAGCGATTGACGACAGCCTATGGAAGAGGCACAGATATTCCTCGGCTATTGGAAACACGACAATATAAAGAATTGGCCAGCCTGATCGAGCACCAAGGCACCCTGTGGCAGACGACGCCATGGGCCCTGCTTATGCTCCTGCGGGAGCTTGCCAAACAGAAACCGGAGCAGGTCTCTTCGGAGGAAATGGAGTTATACTTATCCGTAGCTTCAGCCATAACCGTGGAATATATGGATTCGCCACAAACGATTGGAACGATGGATAAAATGCTGGACGAAAGATACTTATGGCCGGAAGACGACGAAGAAGATGATTGGCGATGGGAAGAAGAGGAGCCCCCCGGTTATGAAGCGGAAATCTTCATCAGTTATTATTACTTCAGTTATATGCTGCTGCAGGAAGCGGCTCCTTTATTCAAAGCGATTATGAACGGTAACGGTCAGCATGCCGACATTATTTCGGAGCTGCTGGCACTGCTCGAGCCGGTAGATGCAGCTGAGTAGCGTTATGCATGTTCAGCTAAAAGCTCGAAAAGCGTGAGCGTCCGGTACCGACACCGGCGAGTCTTACATAGAACAACCCGGATTTAAACCTTTTTTAAACGAAACCATCCGCTCGTTTTAACCTTGATCCCTTATCATACAAGTAATTGCGATAACAAGGAGCGAGCGTGCGTATGAGAGTTCTGGAAATGTTGTGGGTTGCAGCCTGCGTTGCGATGCTGATGATACTGTTGAGCCGTAACACAATAAACAGGAAGGCTGGCGTGATCGTCGGCATCGCTGGCGGTTCGCTGTTCGCCGTACAGCTGCTCGTTGAGGGATACAGGTGGCAGATGATTCCGGCCTACATCGTCACCGCTTTGCTCTTTATGTTGGTTCTGTTCAGACGCCGAACGGTCAAGAAACCGCTGCGGTACATGATATGGGGCCTTTCGGCCGTTTTGCTGGGCGTATCGGTTGCCTTATCGGCACTGCTGCCGGTTTTTCATTTACCGAAGCCTTCCGGGGAGTTTAGGGTGGGGACGGATACGTTCCATTTCGTTGATGCGGACCGTGAAGAAACGTTTACCGAACAAACAAGCGACAAACGGGAGCTTATCGTTCAGGTATGGTATCCGGCCGCGGAGTCTGACCAAGGCGCGGAAAAAGCTACGGTGTTTCCTAAGGATAAGAGACTGTTTCACACCTATATGCAAGCATATTCCGAATATCTGGGCCTTCCCGCGGCGGCGCTAGACTACTGGAAATACAGTCGGGCCAACGCATACGGCCATGCCGATTTGCGGCTGTCGGAGAATCCGTATCCGGTGGTGCTGTTGTCGCACGGCATGGGGGTCGGCAGAATTTTGCATTCGTCGCAGGCTGAACATCTTGCCAGCCACGGCTATATAGTATTTGCCATCGATCATACGTACAGCACGGCCGCCACCGCATTTCCCGACGGGCGCGTAACCGGTTTTCTTACGGAACAGTCCCAGGAGCGGTTATTCGAGGACAGCCGCGCTATTTTGAAGGTGTGGAATGAGGATATCTCCTTCGTCACGAATCAGTTGGAGAAGCTTCAATCAGGCGCCATCGCCAGCAAGTTTAAAGGAGCCTTGGATTTGGACAACATCGGCATGATGGGCCATTCCTTCGGCGGGGCCGCAGCCTTTGAAGCCGTTTATTCCAACCCGCGGATCAAAGCCGGCGTGAACATGGACGGGACGCTATTCGTAACGAAGGACCGGGATGACATGGAGAAACCGTTTATGTTCATGGAATCGGAGGATTTTATGAAGGTGAACGAACAGCAGGCGAAGTATCGCCAAACCCCTGCTACGGAAGCCGAGCTCCAAGCACTGGGATTAACCCGAGAACAATTCGGCATGATTCTGGCGAATCGGGAATTAGAGCTGAAGCTGATGGATCGCTTAATTCAACAGGGCCTAGGACGGACCCTTTATATCGAAGGCGCAGGGCACTATAATTTCACCGATCTTCAGCTGTATTCTCCGCTTACCCGCCTGACCGGCATGACCGGAAGCATGAATGGATCAAGGGGAGCCGAGATCGTCAACGCCTACGTGCTGGAATTCTTTAATCAGCATTTGCGCGGAATGGAGGAGAGTAAGCTTCTAACCGGTCCCTCGGAGGAATATCCGGAAGTGAAGTATCCGGACCGGGTGTCCCGCCCTCGATAGGCCCGCTTTCCCCATTTATGAAGACCACGGTTGGCGGGCTTTTCAAGGATAATGCAAATTTTTCTGTACAATACATCGTGGAAGCGAGGTGGTTTCCGGCTCATATGAATGGGGATTACCGAGGAATCCGCTTAGGTGCCTGATATGTCCTTCTTGTTGTTCATAACCAGCCCATATTTCTTAACGATCCACGAGTCAATCAGATCATTCACCGCTTGTTGACTTATGCGAACAGCCGGCTTCTGCTCTTGCATAGCGTCTGCGGCTTGTATCGAGAAACGAAGCGGCTTCGTTATTTTTTTCATGGATGCTGCCATTTCTTCGAAAAAAACATACGTTAACGGCCGGTGTGCCCGAATATCCTCATATAGATAATGCTTTCCTCGTTCATCCTCTGCATCGATTCGAATTCCCTTTGGAAGGGAGAGCAAGATATAGGGTAATTCATCTTCTGCCCACTGTCCGCGGTAGGGGAATGAGACACCTTCATTTCTGACAAAGAATCCCGAGCTTTCATCGCCCTCAGCAATCGAAATAGAATAGACAAAGAAAGGGTGGTAATCGGGCCGTTCCTGCACCGTAAAATACTGATAATAGGTACGATACGCCTCAAGCACCTGATCCAGATCATGCTGGGTCATGCATGGTTCGTACGATGAAATTCGGCTTGCTTTTGCTCAAAGCGCGCCAACATTTGGTTGAATTCTTCCGGCGTTATTAAAAATTTCAGTTTATAAAATCCGCTGTTTTCCAATCTCTCCATTCATCTCACCGCCTGATATCGTTTTACCCGAGGTTTAGATGCGTGCATGGAAAGTTACCCGGGTTCCTTCGCCTAACCTGCTCTGAATATGAAGTCCTGTTCCGAAGTGCCGTTTTAATCGCTGGTCCGTATTGATCAATCCGACCCCGGACTGATGATTTGCTGATCTCTCCAGGATTCGCTGCAATTGAGCTTCATCCATTCCGATCCCATCGTCCTCAACGGTTATCTCGGCATGCGCGGCATGGACGGAAATTCGAATATGTAGGGTTCCCCCATAAGTGCGCTTCATGACGCCATGTCTTATCGCATTTTCGACCAAGGGCTGAATCGAAAGGAACGGAATTTGCAAAGCTCCGCAGTCATCTACCTCCCAAACCACCTGCAGCCGCTCTGCAAACCGAACCTGCTCGATATAAAGATACGAACGCACCAGGCTCAGCTCCTCCTCGATCGGAACGAGTCCAGCCGTGTCTTGGAATCTGAATTTATATCTCAGAAAGTTGCTGAACTCATCAAGCAGATTCCGCATCTTGTCCAAATCAACGTCGCTTAGGGCCGTCACCGCATTTAATGCATTGAATAAAAAATGTGGCTGGATTTGCGCTTGCAGCCATGCCGCTTCTAGTCGAAGCTGCTCACGGACCGTTCGTTTAATCGTTGTTAAGGCCTCGATCCTCGACCTGATTTCCAAGGCCTCCACCGGCTTGGTCACATAATCGTTGGCCCCCGCCAAAAACCCGCTTTGGATGTCTTTCGGTTGGCTTCTCGCGGTAAGCAGCAGCACAGGGAGCTCCGTGAGCGTAAACCGCTCGCGAATCCTCCGCGTCAGCTCATAACCGGACATCTGCGGCATCATAATATCGGAGATGACCAAATCCCACGCCTTCGCATCCAGTACAGCCAGCGCTTCCTTACCGCTTGTTACCATCGTCACCTCGTATTCGTCAGGCGGCAGTATGGCTTCAAGCACCTGAAGGTTGACGGGATCGTCGTCAACGATGAGCAAGAGCGGCCGGTTGCTTCTCCTTTCGGGTAGAGCTCCTTGTATCGCGGCTGGCGGGAAGACCTCCTCTTTTTGCAGTCCGGCCCCAATGGTATCCTGCATCGGCATGGACGGCAATGTTGGCGGTCCGTTAGAGTTAGATTCATGCTGCTCTTCCTCTGTTTCGAGCCCTGCCAGCTTTAACGAAAACGTAAATCTCGAGCCCTCCCCTGGAACGGAGGCCGCCTCAAGCGTACCCCGATGAAGCTCAATGAGTTGCTTGCTTATGCTTAGACCTAACCCAAAGCCGCCTTCGATCATGGTCTCGCTGGCGCTCGCCTGCTCATACGGAAGGAATAAGCGCTTCAGCATGGCTTCATCCATTCCGATCCCCGTGTCGGCAATCGCGATATAGGCTCTGTCGTCCTCTGTAAAAGCTTGAATCGAAATGTACCCTTCATTCGTATATTTTACGGCATTATGCAGCAGATTGAACACGACTTGAATCATCCGGTTCTCGTCCGCCAAGACGGGAGGGAAATCCTCCGGGATCTGATTGACGATGCTGACCGACTTCACTTCCGCGTTAAATTGCAGCATATCCATCACCCCCGTCACAATGGGCTGGATCGATACGGCTTTTTTCTGCAGTCTCGGATTGCCCTCCCGCAGACTCATGACGTCCATCAAATCGTTTAATATTAGTGTTAGACGACGTCCGACGGTCAGAATCGTTTCAAGCTCTTTCACACTCCTATCCTGCAGCAAAGGCCGTTCCCGGTTCAACACGGATTGCGACATGTTAAGCATGCTGTGCAGCGGATTTTTGAATTCATGGGACGTGTTCGCCAGGAATTGATCCTTATGATCATTCACTCTTTGCAAAGTTGCGGCAATCTCTTTCGTGTTCGCATGCATCTTGAAATAACCCTTAAACCATACAGCGGCCAAGCATCCCATCGAAAGGATCAGGTCAAACGGATAATGGGCAACACTTAAGGCGCTTTCCCGCAAGAACAACGCCCACAGGAAATGATGGACCAGCGCAACCATCGAAAAAAGCAGTAACAAATGATCTTTGATGCCCTTGATTACGGTTTTGGTGATTGCAATGATCGTGATGACGGCCGTTACGCAGCCCAGCAGAAAATAAACCGGGAAAAGCATGATTACCTGCGGCGGAGCCAAGAACAAGGTAATGCCGGCAGTTCCTAAGATCATGACGGCATAAACGGGATACATCCTGTTCCAATAAGAGAGTTCGCGATGATTCGTGCATTCCAGCAACGCATAGCATCCAATCATAAAGGCGGCATTGGACAACCGAAAATCCCAATCGCTGCTGATGTATATAAATTGATGGAACAGCTTCTCATCCGTACTCAATATGCTCGAAAGGGTTACGCAGAGGGTCAGCAAGGAAAAATACAGCAGCCTCTTTTCCCTATTCCCCAGTACAAATAAAATGAGTGCATAAACGGAATGCATAAGAAAGATAACGGCTCCCAGCGTTTGCATCGAAACCGAGAGCTTCATTTCCTTGGCCACGGCTTCCTCTGAACCCAATTTAATGGACCTGGCAATGCCGCTGCTTCGGCTATCCACATAATTGGCCGCCTGAATCACTATTTCGATGACGCCGTGCTCATCCGCCGTAAAGCTTGTAGTATACGGCAGGTTCTTCGCCGTATAGGCTTCCTTCGTGTCCGCCACCTGCCCGGATTTGGCAAGCAAACGTCCATTGACATATAATTCGGACGACGAACGTACGCTAGGCACGCGAATGCTATAATTCAGCTTCTCCTCGGGATTCACTAGAATACGCAGGCGATAGGAAGCAAATCCATATGGAGACGCTTTGCCGTTACCATGCAGAGCTTGATTCCATCCCCCCGGAACCGCAATCAGCTTCGGCTTCGGCCCGCCTGATGCATCCTGCCCGCTCCCATCCAGCAGCCACTGCATGGGATAAAACTCCCACTCTCCGTCAAGCAACAGAATGCCGCCTTCTTCGGCATCCCATTCGCGCAAATCGAGATGCCCCTTCTTTATCGTCACCTGCTGTTGATCAGGGAACACTTCCACCCACAGCATGCGCATACTCGATAGAATCACTAAGAGTAATCCTAATAACCATAAAATGTGGCTCTTTTTTATTTGGTGACTTGGTGGGCTCTTTGCCAAGAGATATTCCTCTCCTAATCCACTTTAATGTAAGCATAGCTCCATTATTTACAATTGCAAACCCAAATGAAAGAACAACCATTGATGACTACCATGCCATCAATGGTTGTTTGTTCTACTCATTATTTATCGGTCAGACCGGTCACTTTCAGCATTCTTGCCATCAATGCCGTCCTCAGCACGCGTCATTTGCGCAGCATCCATATAGTGTCCTACATCAGATTAACAACCCTATCTATACAAAATCTATACACGACACGCTGGCTCAAGGGCCTAAACGGCGCTTCTATGACGGATCGGGACGATATAAATAACCAAAAAAGAGTGTTCCCCCATGAAGGGAAACACTCTTTCTAGTCATCCGTACTATTTCAAGCCCAGCACTTCAACATCGTAAATCCGTGCAGCTGTGTCACCGCCCTGTGTCGCCTTCTCGATCTGAAGACGCATGTACCGTGCGGAGGTAAGTTCGATGGCATGGCTGCTGATCCCTTGCGTGTTGTCTTTGACCGAGACGGCATCCTTCCACGCCTTGCCGTCCGAGCTTACTTGAATGGAGAAGGCCCGCGTGTTGAACGCGGCAGGCTCGCCTCCGGCTTCCGCGTGCTTGATCACGAATTCGCTGACCTTGTGCTCGGCTCCCAAGTCTACCGTCAGCCAGTGCGGCCCGTCTCCGACGGCACACCATTTGGTGGCGGCATTGCCGTCCACTGCAAATGGCGGCGCTTCCTTCTCGTTCACGAAGCTGGATGCGGACGCGCTTTTGCCAAGAGCGAGGTTGCCGACGCCGTTCTCGGCTTCCCGGGTTACCGTAATGAGCTTCTTCTGGATCCGATCCTCGCCAACGCTATTTTTAGCGGTCAGCGTGACCTCGTACGTTCCTTCCTCGGGATAGGTCACTTTAGGATGCTGGTCCGTGCTGGACGCCGGCTGCCCGCCAGGGAAGCTCCAGCTCCAGGACTCCGTCACTTCCGAGGAAAGATCCGTGAATTGCACCGTTTCTCCCGGCGCAATCAGGGTTTTATCCGCCTTGAAGGCTGCCGTCGGCTTCGGATATTCCGGCCAGTCGAAGCTGGCGGATGCCGCTTTTCCTTGCTGGTAGTGGCGGTTTACCGGAATCACAACCATTTTGGTTGCCTCCTCCTTAAGCGAACGCTTCATTTCCGGTACGTAATAAACGGTATTTCCCGTCATGCCCATCAGTTCGTACTTGCCGTCCGGATGGACGCGGTAAACCTGATAGTACAGAACGTCTTCATTCTGTTTCGGCGCTTCCCACGACAAGCGCGCATCACCATAAATTCCATCGCGGAAATCATTCTCGATTATCTTCAAATCGGTCACCGCGTGCGGTTTCTTCGCCTTGTCGTTCACCTGCGTAACCGCCAGGCGGCCGATGTTGGCCCGATAATCCGCCTGATCCGCCGCGGACTCGAATTGAAGCGAGATTCCGGCAATCGTGCGGCCTTTATACTTGTTCAGCTTGACGCTTCCCTGCTTCCAATCCTGATTCGCGCCCATGACGGTCCACTTGCCAGGCTCGAAAAATTCGTACCGATCCGGCGCATCGGAGAATGCCAAGCCGATCTTCACCTTGGCGTCCTTGGCATTGTCGGCATACACGAGCGATACTTCCGTGGTCGCTTCCACCGGGATATTCGCCTTGTACAGCTTGAGATGGGTGGAGGAACCTTTGCTTACGGCACCCGCCACTTGAAGCGAGCTGCCGCCGTAATAGGACTTGCCGAAATCAAATTCCGGTTTCAGGGCCTCGCCTTGGCCGTTAGTCTCCGTGATCCATCGCCAGGTCGGCAAAATATCCTGCAGGCTCCGGTTGCTCCAATCGCGGCTTCGCATCACTTTGCCGTCCACCGCAAACAAATGGCCGTTGCCCGTATTGAAATGGGTGACGAATTCGGAGTCGGTCAGCACGGTTTTTGCAACGACATCATGGGCAATCCCTCTCCACGCAAGCGGATCGGTCCCTTCGGGTTGTGACGTGTTCGCCGGATTCATTCCGGGTCCCACCCAGAAAATCTGCTCCTTATTCATGTACTCCTCATGGGTTTCGGAGCTGTTGTACGCCCAATCCGGGCGGTAAATGCCCAGAGAGGTCGTGGCTTTCTTCCCGTCCGGGAACAGAACCGGCCAATTGAACCTGCCTTCGTAGCCCTTCGCCTCCACGTCGATCCCGGCATATAGATCATACGGACTGCGCCCAAGCTCCGCCGCTTTGGCCGGGGAGTTCAAGAACGGCGTAATGTAATCGTATTGGCCGTTCTTCTCGTCTTTGAACTGCCAGCGGAAATCGATGAACATATTGTCGGAAACCCTCTGATTTCCCTGTTGGAAGAACATTTCGTTCTTATCCGTCAAAGCCCCCTGCCACTTCACCGGTCCCTCCTCGATCATGGAATCGTACCAGATCACTTCCATGCCGGGCGCTTGGTTCTGCTGCAGGTAAGTCAGAAACTCAGCCATCTTCGCGGCATCTTCCGGCGTTCCGCCCTGCGTTTCCTGATTGATGAACCAGCCGTCGAAGCCGTAGTACGTCGCTACCTCGATCAGCTTATCCGCAACCGGGAAAGAACCGTCCTCCCGCTGCTTTAACAGATCATGCAGCCACTGGATTTTGCCTCCGTGCTCGGTTTGCGGCAAGAAAACGGTTCCAAAAACAGGAACCCCATTCTTGTGAGCCGCATCGATGACGTCGCTGCTTGGCGGAACGATTAATCCTTCGCCTGCGGAGCCGCCCCACATGACCAGCTTGTCGATATACTGCCAATTGCTGAACGTATAGGTATGGAACTTCTCCGAGCCTTGGGAAGGAGCTCCGCTTGTGCTCGGATACATGGAAGCGATCGATAGCACCTTCACTTCTTCCTTGGCATTGCCGTTTACTTTGCTTCCTTGGATGCGCTCATCCTCCAGCTTCACCGTTCCCCGGTTAAAACGGGCATCCTTGTCCTTGGTCGGTGACCATTCCAGCAGCGTGTTCGGATACCAATACGACGAATGCGGCTGGGCCGCTTCGGCTTCTCCGGCAAAGCCCGTCAGGGATGCGGCAAGCAACGCCGTGCTCATCCAGGCCGCCATTCTGCGCTTCCACTGGGTACTTGCGTAATAATCCGGTTTGATTCGTTTCATGGGAAAACCTCCTATTATTCGAAGATCATTTCGCTTGCGCACATTGGAGCCTTTGTCGGTGAAGAAAGAAAGGATAGAGAGAAGCGGCCGTAAGGAACAGCCGCTTCTACCCTTCATACCCTTTACGGATTACTTGTTTTGAGCCTTCCACTCATCGAATTGCTTTTGAGCTTCGGCGATCACTTTGTCGATGCCGGCATCCTGGAACTTTTGTTTAGCTTTTGGCAGATATTCTTCAGGATCGACGGAGCCGGTGTACAGCGCCGGAATAAATTCCTTGGCTACGTTCGTGATGGCCGCGACTTCCGTTTTGACCGGAGCCGTGTCGAAATTAAAGCCGAACGTAGGCGCTACTACAGCAGAGGTATTAAATTTCTCGAATGCTTCCCATTTGTCCTTCGGTTCACCTTCGTGAAGGTACGTCAGGAACATGTTGCCGAGCGCGAAACCAGGCATCGCGTAGTTCTCCTGCATAGCAGGCATATCCTCGATATACGGCTCTTCAAGCTTCTTGTAGTGCGTTCCTTCCAAGCCGTATTGAATCATGTTCCGGAGTTTCGCGTCCGTGTTCAGCAGGTTCAGGAACATCATCGCCCGCTCCGAATTTTTGGAGTAAGAAGAAATGGCCATCATCGAACCTGCTGCGGAGCTGGTGTAAATGACAGGATCATGCATCGGTCTGGTCACGATGTCATAGCCCGCGTTTCTGGACCAGCCAAGCTCTGCGTATGGCTGCGTAATTTCGCGGTCCACGAGCCATTTGCCGGTTTTGATGTTGTCGATGCCGTCCAGCGTTGCAATGTCCTCACGCACATAGCCCGCTTTATAGTATTTGCGCATGGTCTCAAGCGCCGATTTCAATTCAGGCGAATCCAGCAAATTCACGAATTTAAAGTCCTCGGTGTCCAGATACATGCCGATCGGAATTTCATCGCCGAGCGGGTAGTCAAACGGCATGTACGGTTTAAAGCCTTTCGGTACGGCAAGCGGCGTAATTTCCGCAGGCTCGTTCTCTTTAATCGTTTTGAGAAGCGGTTCCAGATCTTCAAGCGTGGTCACCTTGGAAATGTCCAGGTTGTACTTATCCAGATACTTTTTGTTGAAGCGCCATACAAACTGCTGTGCCAGTTCCTTGTTGGCCGGGATGCCATAGTTGACGCCGTTAACCTTCGTTCCTTCCAGGAAACGGGGATCCAGTACTTCCTTAATGCCTTTTCCGTACTGATCGAGCAGGTCGTTCAGCGGCTTAAATGCGCCTTTTGCCGCATTTGGAAGGTAATCGAACGCCCACGAGCTGGTGAAGGCGATGTCGTAATTCTCGCCGGAGCTCGTAATCACCTGCATCCGCTGGCTGTAATCGCCCCAGTCGATCATGCTGATTTCGATCGTTGCATTGATTTTTTCCGTCAAATATTTATTGATTTCCTCTTGAACCATAGGCAGGTCTTTCTGATTTGGCCCGATCATGTACATTTTCAGTTTGACCGGATCCAGTTTGGAGGCATCAATGGTGCCGTCGCTTTGAACAGCCGCCTCTTCCTTCGCTGGTTCACTTGGCTTACTGCCGCCTTCCTTGCTGCCGCAGGCCGACAGTACAACGGTCAGCAGAAGCACGAGAGCAAGGGACAGTAAAGAAATCTTCTTCTTAAACATGAGTTTTTCCCCCTGTGTCACTTAATGGTTTATTGCTATATTGATACCGCTTACACACCCGAGACATGAAAGCCGGATTTCTCCGGCAGTGTGCTTTTGCGGGTTCAACCTTATGAAATTATCCTTTGACCGAGCCTACGGTCAGACCCTGGACAAAATACCGCTGGAAGAACGGATACGCCATGACGATCGGCAGCGTGGCCAATACGACCATCGCCATCCTTACCGTCTCCGTCGGCAGGCCGGCGGCCACATCGAACGAGCCGATATTCTGCGCATTCTTCGTCAGGAAGTCCATGTTCTTCTCGATCTGCATGAGCATGAACTGCAGCGGTGGCGTTGCCTGCGGATTGTTATAATAGAGCAAGGCGTTAAACCAGTCGTTCCAGTAGCCCAATGAGCTGAACAAGCCGATGGTGGCGATCCCCGGCAGCGAGACCGGCAGGACGATACGGATAAAGGTCAGAAATTCGCCGGCGCCATCGATTTTGGCGGACTCGATAATTTCATCCGGAATCGTCGTTTGAAAAAAGGTTCTCATGACGATGATGGAGAACGCGCTCAAGGATAGCGGAAAGATCAGCGCCCAGATCGTGTTCTGCAGATGCAGGAACTGGGTCATCACGATATAACCCGGTACCATGCCGCCCGAGAACAACATGGTGAAGAACGCCAGAAAGCTGAAAAACCCTCTAAATTCAAAGTTTCGGCGGGACAAGGCATACGCATAGGTCGTAACCAGCGCCAGACTCACCAGCGTTCCCAGCACCGTGACCAGGAGCGTCAAGCCGAATGAGGACAGCAATTCGCTTCCCGTTTTGAAAATATACTCGTACGCGGCCGTGCTAAACTGGCTCGGCAGCAGCCTAAAGCCTTCCAAGACCAGCGTCTGTTCGTCCGTCAGGGAAATAATGATAACAAATAGGAACGGAAAGATACAGGAGAACGAGAAGAGCCCGATCACGATATTGAAAATCGTATTCCACAAAGGGGAGATGGCATTATAGTCTCTCTTCCTTGAACGCTTGGCCGACTGGCGGGCGGTTTGCGTTGATAGCTGCGACATTGAAGTTACACCTCCCTCGGATTAAAAAATAGCATGATCTTTTTCGATTTTTCGAACGATATAATTGGCAACCAGAATCAGAACCAGTCCGACAAACGATTGGTATAAGCCCGCTGCCGTGCTCATGCCGATGTCTCCCATGTTGATCAGACCGCGGTAGACGAAGGTATCGATGACGTTCGTAACCGGGTACAGCGCGCCCGAATCCTTCGGAAGCTGGTAGAACAATCCGAAATCGGAACGGAAAATGCCGCCGATTGCCAGTATGGTCAGGATGATCATGAGCGGCTTCAGCAGCGGAATGGTGATGTACCGCACCTGCTTCCACTTGCTGGCGCCGTCGATGACGGCCGCTTCATAATAAGACTTGTCGATCCCTGTGATAGCCGCAAGATAAATAACGCTGTTGTAGCCTACGCCTTTCCAGATGCCGACAAAAATGATGATGAAGGGCCAATACTTCGCTTCCGAATACCAGCTGATCGGCTCTCCTCCGAAATAGGTAATGATTTGGTTCAGCGTTCCTTTGTCCACGCTCAGAAAGGTGAACGCAAAATAACTGATGATGACCCACGACAAAAAATGCGGCAGAAACATGCCGGTCTGATATACCTTGGCCGTCCGCTTGTTGACAAGCTCGCTCAGCATGATCGCAAACCCGACCGCAATGACCAGGCCCAGAATGATAAAAGCGAGGTTATAAAGAATCGTATTTCTCGTAATGATGTAGGCATCATTGGTCGTAAACAGATACTCGAAGTTTTTGAATCCTACCCATTCGCTGTTGAACACGCTGGCGAAGAAACCGTCCGGGCTTATGCGGAAATCCTTAAACGCGAGCACGGTACCGAACATGGGCAAGTATGCAAAGATCAGAAACCAAATGGTTCCGGGCAGTATCATCAGCAGCATGAACCGGTTGCGTATAACCTTTTTGATGAACCCCGACATGGGCACTCCTCCTCTTCCCTGTTAAATGCAAGTGATGCGACCAAAGCTTTAAAATCTCCCATGATCGTTGTCAATGCGGCTTTATCCAAGAGCCGGCCGTTATCTTCTCACTCGTCCTTTAACTACTTTCATTGTGCCAAGTAAGCGCTACCGCCCTCAAGTTGAAAAATACTAGAACGGGATGGATAAATTAAAGAATCCTCCAGAGAATCCTCCACAAACAACAAGAAAAACAGGCCAAAGCGGATTCGCCTTGAGCCTGTCGCAAAGAGAAACGTTGGTGTTAAATCCGATACATGGACCTCATCTCGGTTGGAGATACGCCCGTATATTTTTTGAATTGCCTGTAAAAGTACGAGCTGTCCGTGTAACCTACGCTGAAAGCGATATCCGCCGTCTTCTGATCGGTATGCAGCAGGAGCTGCGTCGCTTTCTCGATGCGGTACTGGTTCAAATAATCCGAAAAGCTTGCGCCGACCTCCTGCTGAAAGAGCTGCCCCAAATAATTCGGATGCATCTGCAGCCGCTGGCTCAGCGTCTTCAAGGATAGCTCTTCCGGATAATGGTGCTGCACCTGCTCCACAAGGAACGACACATGGAGGCTGTACCCCTGATCCGCTTCCTGCAGGCGCTGGAGGCTGCGCTCGACAATGCGCCATACATGGCTTCGGAGCCCCTGGAGCGTATTGATCCGGTGCATTGGCGTGAACACCTCGCTGTAGTCGGGGCTTTTCTCCACATCCTTTGCCGCTATCATCAGTTGCACAGCCGCATTCATGCAGGCTCCCCTGGGTACCGTCTGCGCCCCGCTGCCGCCGTCAAGAACGGATTCGATGTAGGCCTGCAAAGACGAAACATCGCCTTCGATCAGCAGCTTCGCGAAGGCATCGGGACGAACCGACGGCGAAGATGCCGGATCGGATTCCGGTTCCGCAGGCGGATGGTACAAGGTCTCTTCCTCTCCTGCAATCAGGCAGGCGTTGAAATGGCCTTTCGCTAACCTGTAGCTCTCCTGAATATCTTTAAAATCATGGACAGCCGCATGACCTTCGGCGCACCACATGCGCAAGCCAGTCAGCTGCCGCAGCTTGGCCATGGCGCTTCGCGTCCCCTCCCGCTCGGCATCCTTGCGCTCCTTCATCGAGGCCGTCAAAACAACGATGTCGTCATCCGCATCGGGAAAACAAATGACCTCATGATCTGCCCCAAGCTCCTCCGAAAGAGCTTGGCAGCATTCATCCGCCAGGCTGGTCAGGCGGAAGAGCTGGGATACCGAGCGCTCGTCGGATATGAGCCGCAGCACGTTAACCTGGTAAGACGGATAATGCAGTGGAATGCCGAGAAGCTCGGCTCTTTGCTTGAGCTCCGAGCTTTTGATTTCACCACTCACCCATCGCTGCAAAATATTGCTGCGGAGAATCTTCCAATCCTCCTCGGAGCGAAACCGCTTCAGCTCCTCGCGTTCCCAATCGCCCCGGATATGCTTGATCGTCGCCTCCAACTCCTCAATGTTGATCGGCTTCAGAATGTAATTTTGGATGCCGAGCGTGATCCCTATCTTCACATATTCGAATTCCTCATACCCGCTAAGCACAATGAACTTGGTGCGGGGATGCATGGCTTTTACCTTCTTGATGAGTTCAAGTCCGTTCATTCTTGGCATCATAATATCCGTGATCAGCAGATCCACAGGCTCTTCCCTCAATTTCTCCAGCGCCTGCAGCCCATCGTTGGCCGAACCGGACACGTGCAGATCGTATTCCTGCCAATCCACAATCGTGGCCAATCCCTGAGCAATCAAAGGCTCATCATCAACAAAAAACACGCTCCTCATGTCGTCTCCCCCTTGCGAAGCTTCGGTATTTCCATGCGAACCTCGGTTCCCTGCCCCTCCGTGCTGCGGATGGTCACTCCGTAATCGCTTCCGTAATTCAGAACGATCCGTTCATGCACGTTCATCAGCCCGATCGAACGGTAGCCCTTGTCGGGAGGCTGGAGAACCTTGTCCAGCGTCTGCCGGATCTGGATCAGCTTTTCCTCCGGTATGCCCGTTCCATTGTCCGAGACGGTAATCACGACGCGGTCCTCTGCCCCGTGGGCACAGACTGAAATTTTATTATCGTCCTCAAGCGGACGGAATCCGTGAACGATATAGTTTTCCACGATCGGCTGGACGAGCAGCTTGATAATGCTGAGGTTTTGGATTTCCGGATCGACCTCAATTTCCGTCTCCAGTCGCCCTTCATAGCGGATGCGGAACAAGTCGAGGTAAACCGAGCACATATCGATCTCCTCTTCAACGGTAACCATCGTGCTCTTCTTCACCATATTCTTGAACATGACCGACAGGCTGTATATCATTTGGCCCACTTCCTTCGCCCCCACGAAATACGCCTTCATGCGAATAGACTCCAGCGTATTGTATAAAAAATGGGGATTGATCTGCGACTGCAGGGCAACCAGCTCCGCGTTTTTTTGCTTGATTTCCGAGGTGTACATCTTATCGATGTATTGCTCCAATCGGTCGCCCATGTCGTTGAACCGGCGGGAAATTTGCTGAAGCTCGTCTTCGCCGGACATCTGGATGCGCGTCGACAGATCGCCTTCGCCGATGCGGTTCATTGAGCGGATGATCCGCTGCACTTTTTTGGAGAATTTTCGAACGATTGTGAACGTAATCGCAAAGCTGGCCGCCATAAACACAAGCGTGACCAGGATCAGTCCGGTCCTCAAACTCTCCGTGTTCTCCTCGATCGAGGATTTCGACACGATTCCCACCACTGACAAGCCCGCATTCCCGACATTCAACATGTTCACTTTGGAGGGTTCGTCCAGTTCCACCCAGTCTCCGGCTTTTTCCGGCTCCAAGCGGTAGGGATAGGTTTGACCGTAATACACATCCTCCGAGTCGTAAATCACGGTTCCCTGGGCGTTCAACACCATGATCCGGCCTTTGACCGAAGCTCTGCTCTCCAGCCAGGTTGATATTTGCCGGGCGTCGAACTCCACGTTCAACATGCCTACCCGTTCCAGGGTCCAAGGGTCCTTCAGCTCTCGCGAATAGGAATAGGACCTTGCACTGGAGCCTGCGGCTGAACCTGAAAGCTCGTTTAGCGGCATGGTATCCCAGCTGTGCTGCTCCCGGCGGGCGAACCAGTTCTCCCACTTGCTTTTGGAACCGGATTCATTATTCAGCTGCTGGTTGGTCCGGCTGATGTGCATATAAAAATCGTTCGGATAACTGTAGATGGACACGCTTTTGGCGCTGGGCTCCTGCTCCAGGTAATTCTTCAGCAGGGTATTGAAGGACCGCAAACGCTGCTCCCCCGTCTTGGTGTACAAATCCAGGCGGTATTTGAGGTAACTTTCATATTCATTGTTCAAAAAATAGATCAGCTCGTCGCTCAGCGTGGCGTCGCCGTAAATCTGCTGGAATATATTTTGGATGCTCTCATACTGCCGGCTCAAATAGATATTCAGGACATGCGCGGATTTGAGATTGGCATCCGTCTCCTCGCGGAGTATGCGCTGCGTCTGGTATTGATAGACCAAGGTCGCCGCAATCGCGAACAGCACGATCATGACGGCCGAATACAGCACGACGATTTTGTTGAACATCTTTCGCTTCAGATGGTTTAAATAAAATTGGCGCAGTCTGAAAATATGTAACACACCCTGTTCTATATTGGTCACTTCGGCCCCCAGTGTACACCGTTTCCGTAAACCCGGCAATTGCATTCTGCATCTCTGTGAACGAGCACTGCTGTACTGGGGCGGCATGGACGGGCTGTGCCGTAAACGGCACTCTTCATTCCGTTCGTTCCCACCGAACGTGTTATAGAGTCAATAGGCTTGGAAGTGGATGTGCCGAATCTCTCAACTTGTCCACATAGGTTATCCAGAGACTAGTTCAGGAGGTTTTGCTGAAGAGAACGCAAAAGGAGCGTGCCGCAGGTTTTTGAGGATCCGCCGCTTATGAAGAAGGCATGGCATGTCGCTGCTTTCAGATAACGTCCATCTGCCGCGAAACTAGAGGAATGCCCTGCTGGATGTTGAATATCTATTAAGGATCCGTGTTAGCTACTGCCGTGTTCATGATGAATGAAACCCTTACGAACCGAGGATATGACCGATGAAACTTCAATTCCTATATAATGAATATCTCAATTTGAAATTCAATAGAGGATTACCGTCTACTCCGATAGGCGGCTTTGTATACGGCCTTCTTGAGGACGGTGGCGCTGAATTATTCTTTGCCGAGCGTAACGAAGAGGCTTTTGTGGAGTGGACGTATGAATTTCAGCCGAGGGACGCCCACTATGTTGCGAGCCCGGACTGGAAGCCTGTGCTGTCCGACTCTTTTGAACAGCTGGACGTCTATGATGAATTGGTATTCTATTATCTGCTGTTTACGATCAATGCAACGACGTCCATAGCCAAGACCAACCCGTACAATGCCATGAATGATTTCATGAAGAGCTATGGTTTCTTTCAGTTGTCTCAATTGAACGATGTCACCTGCTTGAACGAGGAACAAAGGCTGCAATTGAGAGACTTTTTCTTCTTTTTCTATCTTTACGCGCACCCGGTGAATGAGGAGACCCTCTATGCCTTTTCATTCCGCGGGCATGATTTGATCCATACGAAAACCAACATTCATGTTGAGCATTATGTAACTGCATATCACGATTACTACAGCGAGCATCTCGACAAGCACAAAGATCAAATATTCATTGCTCCCCCTGAAATCCAGGCATGCCAAGATCTTACGTTGGAGCTGTTAAGGTCCATCGAGGGCAAATCGGCCAAGCTGGAGATGCCACCGGAAGAAGGATTAGAGGCCCTACTGCGGCTGATCAATGACGCGGATGGTTTTATGCACATGCATTCGGTGGATAAAACGACGCTATTCGGGATCATGAGCGACTTTCTCTCGGACGCTCGCTCCACCCCTTACCGCGATCATTGCTTCCGTATGCTGCTTCAGAATTATGCCTGTTATGTCCTTTATTTTGAATTTGAGCAAATTCATCATTTGGTGGATTATTTTAAAGATACGCCGGTATGGTGCGAGAGAATGATTAATTCCCTTTTTACGGATGCTATCTTTATGCAGAAGATCCTGCGGCATCACCGGATCGATATTGCCGATTATACGAGTGTGATTGCGTTCTTTAATGAGGAAGCGCGGAGGATTTATTTGTAATCGCTAAAGGGAGCATTTTATGGAAACCTTGATGTAATAAGCTGCAGCAAAAGGAGCGGACGCCGGGTGCGTTCGCTCCTTGTTTATGTCCCCCTCCCTGCGCTCTCCTCCCACTTCGTCCTCAAACCTTTCAAATCCTCGATAAAGAACCTAAGCAAATTGGGTCTTCTTCTAACGGCCAGTGGATGATAGGTAAAGCCAATCGGGATTCCTTCAAATTCATGCCAGCTCCCCCGCAGCTCCTTGACGGTGGCATTCTCCTTCTGCGGGAATAATCCCTCGACTACGACATTGCCAAAGCCAAATAGTACGAGCGGCTGCTTCTGAAGGAGCTGCGACTGCAAATGCGGAAGGCATGCCGCTCGGGTTGCAGGCTTATCGTAAGCACGGGTTGGCCGTCGTTTCAGCAAATAAGTGACGTAAACCGAGTGGATATCGATACCCGCTTCCTTCATGCCGAGTTGGAGGGTTTCCCGGGTCCCGCACAAGAACGGGTTACCCTCCCGGTCCTCCCGGGCTCCCGGATTATCCAGGATCATCATCAGCGAGCCTTGTGGATTGCCTTCCCCCCAGATGACGCGATTCCGCTGTCTGCACAATTCGCAGCGTTCGCAATGCTGCATATCTTCGGGCGCTTGCTCTTCGGGCAAAATGACACAGGGAGGATTCGTTTCCGTAGACATGCCATTCCTTCCTTTCTGTCCATGCAATGGTTCCATTATGCCCACCTGCCGCCTAATGTAAAAACTTCCCGCGCGTATATCCGGTCAACCGTATTGTTGTTCGGGCCATTTCCCGCCCTTGCCATTGAAGTCACATTCGATAAAAGTCCTCGTCTAAACGTAAGGCATGGTATGGTCCAAGGGATGATTATCCGAGAACAAATCCGGATTGTCCTTGAGCATTTCCGTTATGACATCGGCCACCGCGGCCGCATCGCATACCCGGACAACCGCATCGCCAAGATGCCCCTTATGCATCGCGCCCCGACTTTCCAGGACCTCATCAACCTTCCAAAAATGCTCCGACCACGACAACCCGCAATGTCTGCGGGAAGGCACCGGGATTTCCGTTCCATCCGGTAAAACCGTGTACAACTTCTCATGGCCATCCGTTAGCCTGCCCGGAATGTCCACCCACTCCTCGACTCCATGAATAAAGGTGTTGCGCTTTAAATCGACACCCACTAACAAAATCGTCGCCTTGCGGTCAAGCAGCTTGCCCCAAGCGGATCCTCTAGCGCATGGCGTGTCGAAACGATGATCGTCGTTTGTGAACGGGATGGCATCCAGACCCAATGCCGCCACGGAATGCGTGGGGTGCAGCGAACGCACCACATCCGGGCGTTTGCGAAAAAGCTCCGGCAGGATGCCGACACAGGACGGGGATTGGTCCACGTAAAATTTCGGATTATCCGCATTGATATAAGACCACGTATGGGTAGGCAGCACCAGCAGCCCCTCTTTCATATACGCTGTCAGCGCATCGAGGACCGTGTCCGCGCCGCCTTCGACCGGCCCCATACTCTTCATGGAAGAATGGACCAACAAGGTCCCTTTTCCGTCAATGCCCAACTGCTCTAATTGCTTCATTAAGCTTTCCCATGTGTGCATGTTCTTCTCCTCCAGGGCCAGGATATCTATACTGGCTGTCACTATTATTTTTCGATGATTTCCCAGTGCAGTTCCGCGGATGTATCTCCTTTGATAGGCTTTTACATAAGATACGTCCATGATATAGAGGACTGGGAATATTTGCAATGTCCCTATGCATGTTGGTTCTAACGTTCCAAGCTTCGCCTCTTTGCGCCTTATCGGTTACACATACTTTCTTCTATACATCAAGGTAATCTGATCCGCAATGTATTCAGCGCTATGCTCGGTACCATCCTTAATCCACCACATAATAATTCCCAGAAGCGATGCTGCCACAATATCAACGGAGGCAACCCGACTGGTGGAATGGATGTTTCTGGCGTTTCTGCGTTGTTCTATCGTGTTTTTCAATAGGTTCGACAAGTGGGTTTTGAAGCCCGTATGCTCAACCAACACGGCGAAAATGTTACGGTATTCATAAAAATAATTTAAAAATGTAATCAGCTGCTCCCGTTCGTTTCTGCTCTTCACTTGTAATAACGGCTCGACTTTCATGGACAGGTCGTCAAAGATCTCATGCACGATCTGGCGCAGTAAATCGTTAATGTCCTCATAATGCAAATAAAACGTGGCACGATTTAGCTCTGCGCGGGTTGCGATTTTTTGGACGGTCAATTGAGAGATTTCCAGATTGTCGGCCAGTAGTGAAAAAACGGCCTGTTTCAGCAGCTTTTTGGAGCGAACGGCTCGTGGATCCACTTTTTTATGTTCAGGCATGTCATCCCTCGATTATCATTTTTTTGTCACTTCATCGACCGATCTTCCTATACTGTCGTTTAGTCGACAGTTTCAGCAGAATTGTAAATAGGAATCACTCTTCAATGCTGATAAGATATATTTTATTGACACTGTGTCGAAAAAGCAATGAAGAGAGGACAACACCATGCAAGAAGACATAAAGAACATAAATAAAGGGATATTACTAACCATCTTAATCCTTGGTTGTTTCTTATCCACGCTCAATCAGACGCTGTTAAATGTCGCCTTAAGCAATCTAATGGATGTATTTGATGTCACGGCGGCCACCGTACAATGGATTTCAACGGGATTTATGCTGGTTAACGGGATATTGATTCCGATTACGGCCTATTTAATGAAACGCTTTACCACGCGGCAATTATTTATAAGCGCCATGGCGTTTTTATTAATCGGTTCAGCCATCTGCGCGGCGGCGCCAAGCTTTGTTGCGCTCTTGTTAGGACGGATGATCCAAGCGGCCGGTGCGGGAATTGTCATGCCGCTTATGATGAGTGTTGTGCTCGCCATCTTCCCCGTTGAAAAACGCGGCAGCGCTATGGGACTGCTGGGACTGGCCATGATTTTCGCGCCCGCCATCGGGCCGACGCTCTCGGGATTTATTGTCGAGTATCACTCTTGGCGGTGGTTATTTATCGGTCTCATCCCACTTGTCATCATGGTCATCGCATTGGCATTCAAGTATTTGGTCAATGTATCAGAAACGGCCAAGTCGAAGCTTGATGTGGGAAGCGTTTTTCTATCAACCGTCGGATTCGGCTTTATTTTATACGGCTTCAGCAGTGCAGGCAGTAAAGGCTGGGACGATGCCATGGTCATCCTGTCCTTAGGCATCGGGATCGTGGTCACGGCCATATTCTGTATCCGACAAGTCAGGTCCGATGATCCCCTGTTGAACCTGTCTGTCTTCAAAAACAAAATCTTTACGTTAACGTCCCTTATTAACGTATTAGTCACGATGTTGATGTACGCAGACATGATTTTACTGCCTATTTATCTGCAGGACGGTCGCGGTTTTACAGCATTCGATGCAGGACTGCTCTTATTGCCGGGTGCGGTCGTCAATGCGCTGATGTCACCCGTCACCGGCAGGTTATACGATCGTTTCGGTGCGAGGCCGCTGTTCATCATTGGTTTGCTGTTTATTATTCCATCCATGTGGGCGGTAACAGATTTATCTGAGTCGACCACGTATATGTATTTGATGCTTCGTACCATTGGCCTGCGGATCGGATTAAGCTTCATTACCATGCCGCTCAATACGGCCGGACTCAATGCGCTGCCTAAACACCTCGGTACGCACGGTACCGCGGTAAACAATACCGTTCGCCAAATTGCCGGCGCCATTGGTACTGCCGTCGTGATTACGATTTATACCGTGCAGGCGACCAGCCATGCAACTGATGTGATGCAGAACAATCCTACAACGACTGCTGAACTCCTTAAATCCCTTACATCCATTTTAGGGGCAAGCGACGCCTACTACTTTATGATGATTTTGGCCGTCATCGCGTTAGTTATCACATTATTTATGCCGATGAAAAGCAAAGCCAGGATCGAACAAAGGTCCGTTTGATAAACCTAAAAAGCTCTTCGATACCCGCCCGCATGCGAGAATCGAAGAGCTTTTCTTAGTGGCTTCTCAAGGCGTGCTCGATTCGCTTATCCGGCATGAACCAGATTATGGCAACAAGCACAAAAAAGAAGCCGGATATCCAAACACTCACATAGGCGGTCAAGGCCGCCGTCAAGTAGAGTAAAGGAGATAGTTTCCCCTTTCCATCCTTGCCCATCGCTCCAGCGAATGGGGAATCTCCGGAATGCTGATTCATAATCATGCGCTGAAGCAGCCAGTACGAGAGCGCAGCTAAGAATAGAATGATCCCGTACAGCGCCGTCGGTGTAGGTGCAAAATGGCTTTCCCCCATCCAAGCTGTCGTGAACGGCACAAGGGATAGCCAGAACAGCAGCAGCAAGTTGAGCCACATCAACCGCCCGTTCATCGTTCGAACCATATGCAGCAGGTGATGATGATTGTTCCAGTAGATGCCGACATAGACGAAACTGAAAATATAACTAACTAGTTTTGGGCCTAATTCGACTAGCGCATGCCAGTCATGGCCTTCCGGCACTTTGAATTCCAGCACCATGATCGTAATAATGATGGCCAACACGCCATCGCTGAATGCTTCCATCCGATTTGCTTTCAAATCGTCTCACCTTTTCCCCTCGCAACATATGTCTATTATTCCATTATAGAGATCGTTTGTTCTGAGTCTACCTACTTTTCACCTGAATTTTCAGGCCGGCGAACAATAAAGAAGGGAACTGGCTCCATTGCCAGTTCCCGCGTTATTTTATGAAGCCTATAGTCATGGCTTAATGTGTCTCGGTCTTAAAATATAGGGGTACAAGCCAGAGCTATACACAGCTCATGCAAACTCGTATTTTTTAAACCGGTCTTTCAGTTCTTCTTCATACGGCAGCCACTCGAAATCACTCCATAAAGACATGCCTACGAGTTCCGATAGCTTATCCACGGCTTGTGCCGGACTCGTCATCCGAATGAAGTCGTCAAAAGCTTCCTCACGGATATCCAACGCTTCACGCAGGTAATCATCCTGAAGACGCTGTTCCTGCAGTCCATGTTCATCTCGCACCAACGGGTGACAAAAGATTCTTTCGGCTTGGATGTCCGACAGGGATCGTGAACGGCGACCATTTTAGAGTCATCACATAGGCAGGAGTCATTTCGGGTCAATGCCGATATCAAATTACAAAGCTAGTCGCCCCATTCCGCCAGCACCTTGCCAAGTCGGTCAAGCTGCTGTTCATTCGCTTCTATGCAGATAGGCTTAGCTTTTTCAAAATCCTCTTTTTTCTTGAAACGTTGACGGAAGGTGACTCTGGTCCGGCCATCGAAGACCTCGAAGGTAGCCGTCACCCGAAATTCGTGAACGTTTAGATGATCAATCACGACCCGCTCCGTCGGCACGAACTCAACAAAGACATTATGGTTAGGATAATCCACGCCATCCGGTCCGTGCATGGTGAACTTCCACGTACCTCCCGGCCTCATATCGCACTTGTGAAACGTATTCTCGAAGCCTTTGGGCCCCCACCACTTTGCTAATAAACCAGGGGTTGTCCATGCCCGATACACAAGCTCCTGCGGGACATCGTAGTCGCGCGAAGCGATGAGTTCATTCTCACCTATGCCCATGGTCATGTTCCTACCTCCACTTCTACTACCTTGCCCAGTGTGTCCAACATGATATTTGTCCCGTGTTCCCGTATTTCTGGCGTATCATGTCCGTCAAAGAATGCGCCTTGCTCTGTATAAATCAATTTCGTACCGCCCTCCACCTTGATAAGCTCGACCGTTGTGACCGAGACGGAGATGCGTACGTCCCCTGAATCCAGTGTGTACGTATAGACAATACGCTGCTCTGGAACAAGCTCCTGGTAGCTGGCATCGAAGGTAAAGACCGGCCCTTCCGGCGGCCCGCCGCGGCTGTACTCCCGTCCCCCAACCTGGAAATCGAAGATCTCCGGCTTCGAAAACCACTTGGCTTTAGCAATCGGGTCGGCCCATGCTTGATAAACCCGCTCCGGTGTAGCGGCATAAACCCGTTCTACGACGAAGGTTCCATGCTTGACGAATCGTTCGTTCATTCATTTTCCTCCTTATGTTTCGAAATTCCATTCTCTTCGGCAAGAAAATCTCCCAACAGGTCCAAATGTCGCTCCCAACCCGTTTGCCGCTCAATGACCGGTTTCTCAAATCTCATCTTCATCGCCTGCAGGAGACTCGTGAAATCCTCAACCGTTAATTCCGCCTTGCCCTGCATAAGCTTGGATACATATCTTAGCTGCTCCAATAGTTTCTGCTGCAGTTTAATCTGTTCTTTGATTTGGTCGATCTGCAGTTCCACGATCTCAAGCGGACTAATCTGCCCGCCATTTAAGGCCGATTTAATCTCCTCCAGAGATAATCCCAGCTCCTTAAGCGATAATATCTGGTGCAAACGCGACAAATCCGATTCATTGTACAGCCTGTGGCCGGATTCCGTTTGCCCCGACGGAGAGAACAACCCGATTTGATCATAAAACCGCAGGGTTCGGACGGTAAGCCCCGTCAGCTTGGCGAGATCCCCGACCTTCCAATGTCTCTTCATGAACCATCTCCACTCTTTGGCGCTAGCTATGTACCGGTAGCTCTATTGTAAAACATTACGTTACGTAAGGTTCAAGTGAAATCGTGACGCTCTGCCATAATTTTTGGACGTCCTAATTTTAATAGTCCAAGCTTGTGACAAGCCTCCAGAATAGAAACAGCCTTTGCTAATTCCCGGTGTTAGCAAAGGCTGTCTATCTCATTTTCTACTTCCCTTACTTGGACTCAATACGCCCCAGCGGGATGGCGCTCTCTTCCAGAGCTGCACAAGCTGCCGGCCAGCTGGAATCTTCAAGGTCGAGCGTGGTGCGAAGGTAGGCCAACGTGAGCCGCTGGATCAAGGCAACTCGTTCGGAGCTCTCATCCGTCGTCTCCGCGACGCTATAACCGGAGATCCCGCCGAGTGAGTGCTCTGCCCCGAAGAGAGTGAGCAGGCTCTTGCTGCCCGGGCTCAGGAAGTACGGGTCGGTGAACCAGTCCGGCCCCCGAGTGGACAGTCTGGACTGGTCATGGTCCCCCGCCACCACAAGGGTCGGCGTGCTCATCTCCGCGAAACTCGGATTCATGAAGGGAAAGTGCTCAGCCGCGAACGGACTCAAGTCAGCTCCACCCTTGCCAGTCGTGGCAAGCAGCACGCCCGCCTTGATGCGCGAGTCGGACATATCCTCTCCCGGCTCGCCGTTGTGATCGAGGACTCGCGCGCCGAGCAGCATGCTCACCGTCTGACCGCCCCAGGAGTGTCCGGCAGCGGCGATGCGGCTCCGATCGAGGCGCCCACTAAGACCGGGAACGGAAGCTTCGATAACATCAAGCTGATCGAGGATGCGCTTCAGGTCCTCGACTCGGAAACGCCAGATCCGTGGCGTACGGGGATCTTCAGGAGGAAGGTTCAGCGTCCTCGAGTCGAGATGAGTGGGTTGAATGACCACGAAGCCGTGAGCAGCCCAGTAGTCGGCCAATGGGCCGTAGCCGTCCAGCGACCAGCCAAAGCCGTGAGAAAACACAATAATAGGCAATTCACTTCCTACCGCGGGCGCAGACACTCGCATTTGCAGATCCTCGCCGCGCCCAGGGGCCGATAGAACTACCGGTTTCGCCGAAATGACCGGAGCAGATACACTAATGTTGATTTCCATAATAAATGTTCCTTTCTTGGAGAAAGTTTGGCCCAACCGTTGCCGGGAAGAAGCGGTCAAGCAGTATCCTGATATAAACCGAATTTACAGGTTGATGTGTCAATCAAAGCAACGATAACACATTGTAGTTGACACGTCAACCAAAGCAACGATAACACATTGCAGTTGACACGTCAACCATGCTATGATGTTTCTATGGATAAGAACGAGCTGAACGAAGAGGAAATGCGAATATGGCATATGTGGAAAGGCTCCTTTCAGAGCATTTTCGGTCGGGTAATCAAAGAGATGTCTGAGCATACAGGACTATCAGAGGGTGATTATGGGATATTGGATCGGTTAGACCTTTTGGGGAACGGAAGCCTTCGCCAACAGGAATTGGCCGACTCGATGAACTGGGATAAGAGTCGATTGTCCCATCATTTGACGCGAATGGAAAAACGCGGACTTGTGATGAGGAAACCATTAGACACGGATCGTGGTGTTCAAGTCGTCATCACTCCCGCCGGAAAATCGGCATTGGATGATGCCCGTCCCATAGTCTCCAAGGCAATACGCAAACATTTCCTTGACCAATTAACGGATCAAGACATTGAGTCGATTACGAAGCTTGCGGAAAGGACAAAATCAGAGTCTTCAGCGTCATGTGAAGCCCCGTCGACCTGACTGCGTTTTTGAGGTTATTCATGAAGTGGATAAGTGAATCGGTACTCAATGAAAGAAAAGAACTCTCCAGACTCGGAGGGTTCTTTCATTTTTATCGATATACTTCGCTGTCCGTAACCTGGAGGTTACATTTAGACCCCTTGAGGATCCAATTCGAGATACTGTAAATTGGTTTAGAGCCAATGACACAAATGGATAAAGGTGAGGCGTGAAATAAAACTTCGTGCAAAAAAAATCGCGTCCTCCAAGGGGAGGACGCGAACTGAAGCAGATTAATTTCGTGTTTCAACATCGTCATGAACGCTTTCGGGCGACCACCGCTAACCGGCCGTTTTCGGTCGAGTACTCGCAGGTGGACAGTACAATAAGCTTGTCGCCATACCGGGCTGTTACGCCTGTGTCATAAAGAGCGAGTTTTTTGATGTTCTGAACATACGAATCGAACTCGGCGGGCGTACTTACATTCTCAATCTGGTAGTATTTAAAAACATCGTCCGATTTGCGATAAACTTGTGACAGAATGACGGCAACAATCTCATACTCTTCCTGTTCGTAAAGCGTGCTGAACCGGAACGCAGCATGCTCTTTGTAAAAGCTTTCGTTCTTGTACTTCATTAAATCTTTGAACATCCAGCCGCTTTTCATGTGATGGCCATGAATCAGCACAATGTCCGAACCGTTGGTCCGGCTATGCGCGTCCAAAAAGGGGAGGCCGCCTTTGTTCTCCTTTTTATCGAAATCATGATTGAGATAGTAATCCGCATCCTGTGGATTCTGCATGACCGGGTACTCAATTCGGGTGCCGTCCATCTTCAGCCAGCCGACGATGTCCGAGTTCCTCTCGTAAAGCTCTCGAAATTCGGGAAGCATGACCGGCTCATTCGCCTTATTGAACAAAACGGAGGGGGATGCAGCCCCTCCGCCTTTGTCCGACCCTTCCTCCCAAGCAGTTGCCAGCTCTTCGATTTTCTGCTGCTCCACATAATCCCGCAAGAGAGCTCGCGAAAAATTGACGAGCGAAAATACCAATACAAGGAAAGAAACGGCGATAAGAATTTTTTTGGTTTTGCTCATTTTCTTACCGCCTTTCCGGTCTACTGGATGTGCGCTTTCTTCTTGTTACCGAGTAGACAGAGCACGATCGTCATCAAGGACATCAGCGCCAGAGCCAGATAGAAGAATGGCGATACGCTGTTGTCCCCGGTTTTCGGAGCATCGTCCAGCTCGTTAATTCCATTACCCGAACCCTTATCGGCCAAGTCGCTTACATCAGACACGTTGTCGTTGTTATTCCCATTGTTGACGCTGCCAGGCTCGGAATTACCAGGCTGGTCAGGAACAGGGCTGACAGGTCCTGGATTTACTGGCTCTGGAACAGGGTTAGCAGGGCCTGGATTCTCCGGTTCTGGTGCAGGGCTAACAGGGCCTGGATTCTCCGGCTCTGGGGCAGGATTGACAGGACCTGGATTCCCCGGCTCTGGGGCTGGGTTAACAGGACCTGGATTCCCCGGCTCTGGGGCTGGGTTAACAGGGCCTGGGTTCTCCGGCTCTGGAGTAGGGTTAACAGGGCCCGGTCCGCCGCCAGTGTTGATTGGCTTCATTGGCACGTCGTACCTTACAATGTCAAAATCGACAGAAATCGTATCACTCCTGTGCGTCTCGTATCCGTCCTTCGTTACGATCAGATAGTAATCCGCCTCAGGAAACACCATGTATGCATAGAAGCCATTGGCGTCGCTATCCTGCTCCGGGCTCTTGTTGTCATGCGGCGCAAAATTCGGAACCGGAGGGAGCGTTACTTTCGTATCCGGAATGCGGCCGTTATCTCTATTCCGCTGCGTATCCGCATAATACAGCGTAACTTTGGCTCCAGCAATTTTCTTGCCAGTGGTGGCATTTCCTGTCGTTTCATCATAAACCGTACCGTAAGGGTCGACCAATGCCTCGGAAATATTCAGCTCTCCGTTAGCCTTCACGTCCAGCTGCGTCACTTTGAAGAGCAGTTCCTCGCCGTTTTCAGCTTGATAGCGAACTTCCATGGTGTATTGCTGCGCGCTCAGCTCTTCGTCTTCTATGGAGAAGGTGCCGTTCGAAGCCAGCGGGAACGCCTTAGGACGACCGTTCTCCTGAATATAATTGCCGTCCTTGTCCTTCAAATAGATACGCATCTGGCTGGTGAACGAATCGTTGAATAGCGCTGTTGTCCCATCCAACTGCTTGAACAGAACGATCCCTACCGCCGTTATGACCGCCGGAACGGTTTCGTCTTTCACGTTGCCGTCCACATTTGCTTTTTGCGTGAACTCGATAGGCACATCTTTTCCGCCTACCGTATACACCTTCGTATACGTGATCGTATAGTCGGTGTCCGCCTCGGCAGGGACGAAATATTCACCCTTCTCACTCGTCTGAATCGTCTGCTTCTCACCTGTCTTCAGATTGGTCACCGTGATGGATGCATTCGGAATGACTTCTCCTGTGTTGTTGTCACGCAGCACGCCTTCCAGATACGGGCGAGTATTTTCAAAGTGTGCCTCTGCCAATGTTTTCTCCGGAATGGTGCCTGTGTGAACGAGACTTTCAGGATCCGTCACATAGCCGTCTTTCGTATAATCATCCTGGGTCACCTCATACTGAAGATACGTCGGGAGTCCCTGCACAACAAGCGTCTGGCCGTCGGTAAGCTCGAAGGTGTCTCCGCTCGTGATTGTTCCCTTGCTGCCGTCCGATTTCTCATAGGCGTAGGATTTGTCCGATCCCTCGCCTGTGAAGGTGAGCGTGTACTGGAACGGCTTCGACTTGTCGTCGTCTTTGCCTTTAACCGTGTTGCTGATAAGCAGGCTGCCTTCGATAACTCGCACATTCGTAAACGGGGCAGCTTCATCTTTCCCCACCATGACCCCGGTATACTGCCGTTCCTTAGGCGTGGTCACGTATTCGTCAGTTGTGTAGTCCTTCTGCGTCACCGTGTATTTCAGATCCTTAGGCAGATCCATAATTTCCAGTGTCTCTCCATCCTTAAGTGTGAAGGATTCGCCAGACTTGATCGTGCCCGGTGTACTCGTCGCTCCATCCGACTTCGTATACGCGTAGCTTCCATCCTTGCCTGCTTCTTCAAAGATGACGGTGTACTCGAACGCCTTCGTCTTGTCGCCGCCGTTGCCCATGACCGTATTGCTGACGGTCAGCTTGTTGACGGTCCGTTCATTGATGAAGTCCGCCTTATGGTCGCCTTTATTCTCGATTGTGCCGGACAGCTCTCTGGTCCCCGGCGTGGTGATATAACCGTCAACGGTCGTATAATCGGCCTCGGTTACGGTATAGACCAGACCCGCAGGCAACGTCGGGAGCGTCACAGATTCCCCGTGCTTGAGGGTAAACTTGCCTCCGCTCTTGATCGTGCCAAACGTATTATCCGACTTCTTATAGGTGTACTCTCCGTCCTTGCCTTCGCCGGTGAAGGTCACGGTGTATTCAAAATCCTTGGAGGCATCGCTGCCGCTGCCTTCCACCTTATTGCTGATGGTCAGCATTCCTTGGGCCGGCGTAGGCACGACCAGCGGATTATCGGAGGTTACTTTTACGCCATCTACCCAGATAGGCTTGCCTGGCGTATTTCCTACATACACCTGATACACATGGGTGATCGGCAGCCAGGTATTTGTGTCAATATAGGTTTCCTTCAACTCATAATACCCCGGATCCGGGAACAGCAGATTCAGTTTCCCTCCGCTATCGGTTGTACCTTTGGCGATTTGAGTTCCGTCGTCTTTCTTATAGAGCGTAAACTCCACGCCTTTTAGCGGATTGCCATCGGGATCTACCTTTTTCAGGGGCAGCAGGGCATTGGAGCTTGAACTGCCGGCTACGTCTGAACTGTCCAGCGTGCTTTCACTTTTGGCACTGACTGTTTTCAGCTTATCATCGCCCATCAGCTTTACCTCGTTGCCCATTTTATCGCCAGCTTTCGCTTTAGAAGGGTCAACCTCGGTTTGGTACACAAACTGGTAAAACTTATTAGGGTCTTTCATTTTGAATATGAGAACGGTGGTGCCTCCCGCGCCTGGTGCAGCTTCTACTTGAACTTCACCATTCGGGTCGCTGAGGTCCAGTGCTGCGCCCTCTCGTTCCAGAGCACCGCTGGCAGTCAGTTTAGCAGGATAGACTGCCATACTAGGCGCTGTCAGCACAAGCTTTCCGTTTTCTTCATAGCGCAGATTCATACCTGCACCTAGGGTATCCTGCAAATAAACACCCTGCGTCATGTTGAATGGCGGGGTATAGTTCACCGTCCATTCCAGCACGCCTGGAACTGGCTTCGTTACCGACTTGCCCAGAGTCTGAATAGGCACCATAACTTTGCGCTGTTCGGTGAGGACCTTTTCTACCCCACCCCATGTCATATGAAGGTCGGCTTTGTTATACAGCACCTGCTTGTCTGTGCCGTTCGTGGTGTATTCCTCCAAATATTTCTCCAGAGCCGCATTGGAAGGTCTAGCCTTTACTAAAATGACATAAGGGCTCTCCAGCTCGGAGAAGGTGAAGGTACCTACGTTGCCGCTATGGGAGAAACTCACCACATGTGCACTAGTACCTGGTTCAATAAGTGTTTTGGCATCGTTTCTAACACCATATTCTGTACCCGAACCATTGTCCGAATATCCTTTCCAAAGCTCAAAATCCTTACCTTCAGAAAACGGCACGAATTCCCAGCCTTCGGGCAGTGTGTCCACTAGCTTGATATTGCTAATGACTCGATTACCGCCGTCCTTAGCCATTTCCCCTGTGTTATATCCAGGCATATTTACCCCTAAACGGAATGTGACCGTCTTGGTTGTCCTGTCATAGGCAGAAATCGTCCATGCCTCATTGTTGTCGTTTCTAATGTAACTGCTAACGTGATTCGGAGTAACATTTTCAGGCGTACCATCAGCTTTCAATGGCTTTGACGCAAAAAGCATATCCTTGTTCAGCATACGCAGATGCAGGTTGGTGCTGTTTTGCGCTTGTTTTACGGTTTCGCCGTCAATGAGCAAAGCCCGATTCCAGCTTGTTTTCCCTGCGTTAATATCCTGCCTGAAGAGGATGTCAGGGTTCGTCTCAAGTGCACGGAAGCTGAAGGATGCAGCTTTGTCGGTGTATCCGGTCACCTTGATCAAATCCGCCACCACTTTACCGTCTACGGTTAAAGGAATAGCCTTCATGGTCAGGCCGGTTGCATTGGTCTTCAAGGTGCCCTCATGATACTTCTTCCAAAGCTGCGCGGAATTTACATTTTCTTTGATTTTAGCAACTGTTTCCGCGCTCACTTCGCCGGTTTTATCCACAGCGTTGTCCAAGACGCTCAAATCTCCGTCATGCACCAGCACATCGTATACCGTCGCATTTGACAGGGCATACTGCGGCGTTAGATTAACGGTCCACGTGATGGCGCCCAAGTTATAATCCTCTATCGAAATAGAGCCTGTTTTTGTAAAAGCGTGCGCGCCGACGGTAATGGTTGCCTCGTCAGTTACTGCAACAGGATATCTCCCGGTAGTTACATCATTGTTCTGAATACTGCTTGGTGTATCCAAATTCCAGTTAGCACGTGGGTCGATTCTGAAGCTGGAACCGCTTTGTACTTTAGACTTAATGATTAGTTCCACTTTACCGTCAACATCGCCAAAGGAATAAACGCCGTTAGAATCTGGTGTAATTGGTGTTTCTCCAGATGCAGCGCCATTCTCCCATGTCTGCCATGTAGCTGAGGTAAACTCCAGCCCAGCAGGCAATACATTGGTGATAGTAAAGTTTTTTAACCCTTTTTTGTTATATTGGTTCACCGTGACCTTCCATGTAATGGTTTCATTTGGATGGTCATAAGAGCCCGATGCTTGTATCCAGTCGGGAGCAAAAGAAATCTCCTGACTCGCCTGCGCCAACGTATTATTGTCCTGTCTCAGTTCCACTTTGCCATTCATATCCCGATGGCTGCGACCAAGATTGCTAGGCGGGTTTCGATACTCGTAATAATAGGCTTCCTTTGGAATCCATGTTTTATATTCAACCTTTGGATCTAGACCTGTCCCTTGTGGAAAAGTGTAAGTCAGCGATCCGTCTGCCCCAATAACCGGAGTTACCTTCTGGTCGTTTACTTTGAACGAACCCTCCATATAGATACCGCGGACATTTCCAAAGCCGGTATTATAAGTAGCTGGATTTGTGTAAAATATCTTCCCGTCTAACGGCAATTTAACTGTTTTATCAAACTGATCGTATGCAGATACAGGGGACTCCCAAGTAATTGCGCCTTCAACGAATTGTGCCGGTTGAATTCCGCGATAGCCATACTGATCCCACCTGATCATTCCAGGCGAGCTTAAAGTCATGCTATACGCTGCTGTTACATCCGGGTTTAATAGCTCATACGCCCCCCCGAAAATCGAGATAGGCTTTGTATCACCGTAATTCATGCCCGTTACATCCGAATTGGCCGTGGTTTCAAAACCGAAGGTAACCGCACGTCCAATACCGTTAAAAAACCAATCGTCACCATTAAATACAATCTTGATGCTATCCGGGGTGAAATGGGCGATGCCAAGCTGCTTCTGACCCGTTTCAGTTGTTGCCATTAAGGGTTTGTTAGCTGTTGGCAATATCACATCCGCGAAGTAGTCATCCCTTTTTAGTTCGATCCAATCACCCTTCTGAATGTATAGACCTGGATCCGCATTAGTCGGATCAGCGTCATCACCATTCACCGGCACCTTGAGGCCCTCAGATTTAAGGGTAAATGCCTGTCGGCCCTGGATCGTACCGCCTGGAGCAATGTCCGTTCCCTGCGTCACCATAAGCGGAAAGGTTGCATTGGCATCCATGAATACCACCGTTTTGTCCGTCGGGGCTGCCGTCATCACTATGGAATTGTTCGGCACATCGTACACCGCTTCAGTTACTGACGGCGGTTCGTCCGCGCTCGGCAAATCGGCTTCGCTAACAGCCGCTGCCCCGGAATCGCTTGGCGCGCTATCCGCATATGCAGTGACAGAGAGCGCCACCGTTTGCAAGACAAGCATAATTGCCAAGCATAAAGAGAGTATTGCTTTACCAATGCTGCGTTTTCGTTTCAAGAAACCCTTCTCCTCCATTCCCGAAACTGCTGAAATTTTTAACGACAACAAGATCATCGACCCGATTACGCTCAAGTCGAGTAGACATCTTCCGTTTGCTAGATCCCAGCAGCCCTTTGCATCATCGAAATCTTGCGGAGTTCCCTCCTTTTATACCTCCTCCCTTATTCCGAATGTCCACACTTTCTTTTTCATAGTTTAAAAACCTGATCTCTACAAAATCTCTACAATGTGAAGAATTGCCTTCTACCTTCTCCTTGCAAATCTCAATAATAGATTGTGAGGGATCATGAGGGAGGAACTCCTGAAGCCTTCTCAGTTATCGGAAAATGAAAATGAGCCCGGCATCATGACCGGACTCATTTCATTAAACTGCCTAATACATATGGTGCCGTTCAAACGATCTCATGGCTTCCTCCGCCATGAAGGCAGGAGGGTGCGGCTGGTTCGCGCTCCACCACTCCCCCGTTCCGACAAAAGCCGAAGAAGTGAACGGAAGCGTGACTTCCGAATCCATGTCTTGGTTGACCCCCTCCATATCGATTTGCTTCTGAGTCAAGGTTAGCTCATAGGATGAAGTCAAGCCATCATACTCTGCCGTGATGAGTACGGTTCCTTCCGAAATCGCCGTTACTACACCGCTAGAACTGATCTCCGCTATACTTGGATCACTGCTTGTATAGATGACGTTTATCTCTACCTTTTCGCGGCTTCCGTCACTGTATACGGCAGTAGTCACCGTTTGATCACTCTCTCCAACGACCAGCGTAAGCAGCCCCTCGAGCTCAAGCCCAATCAGGCTAACGGGCTCTTCCTCGTTGCCTTCTGATACCGATTGTAAAACAGGTCGTTTACCCATACCGTCCCATCTCCAAATTGCGTTAAAGTCCCACCCTAACCTGTCTGTATAGGTGGATGGAGTTTCTATTTCAGTTTCAGATAGGCCTAATCCTTTAAGGGTTGTTAATGCTCCTTCAGCGACACCCTCTTTATCAACAATCATGCCGTCAAATGCATAATTATTTTCGAGCGTGGCGGTGTGCCCGGCAAGAACCCGTCCCATCACCCGGTTAGCCATCGTTGGCGCCGTAACCGAAGGGTCCAGGGCAATGACATTTTTGACGACCGTATCATTGTATCCGTATCCAGTTACTCCGCCCGCATTGCTCGTCATCGCCCGAACGGTTCCAGACGCATACACGTTTTCTGTTAGGCTGCCCGAGTTCGTAATTCCGATTAGGCCACCGGCCTGGCTTACCTGAGCGGTTACATCCGCGGTAGAATAGCTGTTTCTTACGATGCCATTGGAATAGCCCACTAGACCGCCGACTGTGCTGGAGCCTGTAATGGAGCCTGTTGAAAGACTATTCTCTATCTCGCCATTGTTCGTGTTGACGAGTATGCCAATTCTGCTCCCGCCAGTGACGCCGGCATCAATCATGGCTATATTTTTAATCACTCCGCCATTAAGATGGACTAAGCCACCGCTCGAGGAATTAAAGTTCACTATTTTCTTCCCGCCGCCATCCAAAACACCGGTGAACGAAACATCTTTAAAAAGTGACTCAGCCGGTTGTCCGGCGTAATCCAAATCATTGTCCAAAATATACTTTTCTGCCGGGAAGGCTTCCATAACATTCAGATCAGCAATGGACTTGATTCGGTAATAACCGGCTTCATTTCTTTCCAAAGGTACGACAGGCTCGCTTGCCTCTTCAGGGTTACTGATCAATACCGGACGCTTTAAAGCATCATTCCACATCCAAACCGACTCAACATCCCAGTTCAGCCTATCGGTATACGTGTTAGGGTCTTCAACCTGTTGCTGGGATAGCCCTAAACCCTTTCTGTTGTCAGCAGCGGCAATACTCTCGCCTTCTTTATCCACAATCATGCCATCGAACGCATAATTATTCTGAAGCGTTGCGGTATGCCCGGCAAGGACTCGTCCCACCACGCGGTTCGCCATCGTCGGCGTCACGACGGAAGGGTTAAGAGCAATCACGTTTCTAACGACCGTATCATTATAACCGTAGCCAGTCACTCCGCCTGCGTTGCTTCTAAGCGCCTGGACGGCTCCGGATGCATACACGTTTTCCGTCAAGCTGCCTGAGTTTGTAATTCCGATTAGACCACCAGCTTGGTTCAGCTGGGCCGTTACATCTGCCGTAGAATAGCTGTTTCTCACGATGCCATTGGAATAACCCGCTAGACCGCCCACGGTGCTGGAGCCTTCGATTGTGCCCGTTACATAACTATTCTCTACCGTTCCGTTGTTCGTGTTAACGAGTATACCGATATTACTCCCGCCAGTGACGCTTGCATCTACCATAGCTATGTTTTTAATGATTCCGCCATTGAGATGAAATAAGCCGCCATACTCTGACGTGAAGTTAGTTAAGGATTTATTGTTCCCATCAAAAGTGCCAAGGAAAGGCGTCGCCTTGAATAAAGGTTCAAATAGCTTCCCTTCAAAATCAAGATCATTCTCCAATATATAATTTTCATTTGGGAATTCGGATATCGTCTTTAATTCTTGAATTGAACGGATGATGTAGTACCCATCTTCATTCCGATCAAGCTTCGGCTTTGGAATATGATCTTCGTTAATTTTCTCCAAATTACTTTGCAGTAATGGACGTTTGGCATCTTCATTCCAGATCCAGATCGAATCAAAATCCCAACCGAGAGTCTCCATGAAAAAGGATGGCTTCGTGAATGTTTCTGCACCGACCCCCTGTCCTTTCTCATTGTTCGGATCATTCACCGTAACGTTCTCACTGCTAACAAACATATTTTCATCGGCGTAATTATTGACTAAGGTTGCCGTCTCCCCTGCTAGAACTCTGCCGACAATTCGATTCGATGCAGTACCTGTAACAATAGATGGATTTAATGCCATGCTATTTCGAATGACCGTATGGTTATATCCGTATCCGCTGATGCCGCCGGCATTTGATTCTTCTGCTATTACGGATCCGGTTGCATAGACCTGTTCTGTTGTACTCCCCCGATTCGTAATCCCGATCAAGCCGCCGGCTTGCTTGCCTCGTGCATGGACTCGAGCTGTTGAATAACTGTTTCTAACGATACCGTTCGAGTAGCCCACAAGACCGCCGACGGTAGAATTGCCTCGAATAGATCCGGTACTGTAGGCATATTCTACGATCCCATCATTCTGATCAACCAGGATCCCAATATTACTTCGGCGAACATCAATGTCAGCATGGGTGATTCCTACATTACGAATCGTCCCTTCATTAATAGCAAAGAGACCCGCGCCGCCCGAGGAGACTATAACGCCTGTAATCGTATGCCCTTGCCCATCAAACGTACCCGTAAATGGCGTGCCACTCGCGCCAATGGCTTCAAAAAACATGCCCTTACCGTCAATGTCTTGAGCTAAAATAAAATGTTTGTCCGGGAACTCATGCATTTTATTGAGTCCACTGGCACTTTTAATTTGATAGGGGTTGCCTTCCGAACCATCGCCCAGCATTCCTTCTTTAGCGATTAACGGTTCCGTTAACGGCTCTTGATCGATTGGATTATTAACTACTTTTACGACGATCGTATGTTCATCGCCAAATGCAAGAGGATTATCAAATAAAATGATTTGTTCACGTCCGAGGTGTTCCAGCGTTGCTTCTTGAATTACCGTTTCCAGCAGCTGTTCACCTGTATGATCGCGCTTTTCCCCGATAACGGTGACACGTTCAGGCGAGCTCGGGTAATTCAGGACCCCAACGCCCTTCAAGACGTTATTTTCTATTATTGCGCTTGTTAAGTTCATATAATTTGCAGGCTGTTTAATCGTAAATGAATCAATTTCAACACCGTCGCTGTTGTAGGCTTTCAACGTGAGAGATTGATCGTTTGATTCCAAAACAACACCGGTCTGCTTATTTTCATCATATACGATATGATCCCAGTCAAACGATTTGTTATCATTGAACGTTGGACCTGATGAACCAACTGTCACAAAGGTTGTACCTAGATTCATCGCTTCTTCCGATATATTTTTTACACCGTTTCGTATGGTTGTCCGTTTATACACATGATCATGACCGCCAATGTACAGACTGACACCAAGCCGTTCAAAGGCTTGAGACAATTTCACTCTCATCATGTCCATACCGGTCTCATCGCCTGATTGACCGCCATAATAAGGATAGTGTCCCATAACGATTTTCCACTTCTTGTCGGTTGCCCGCAAATCTTTTTCCAGCCATGACAGCTGTTTGTCGAAATCCACCACGGAATTCAGAACAGCAATGTGCATATCGCCATAATCAAACGAATAATTCGTCTCCCGATAAGTGCCCTCACCGTTCTTCGGCAGGTTGAAAAACCCGGAGTACGGCCCGAATTTCCGTTCCGTCGCATGTTCACGATCCCCGACAATATGAGCAGAAACTAGCCCCATATCGTTGTTGTAAATGTTGTTAAACACATCATCCCAAGCGTACATATTGCCGCCATTCTCGACCAAGTCTCCGACTTGAATCACCGTCTGCCCGTTTGAATTTTTCTCCTGCAGAACGTCCAGCATATGGTTAAAGAGCTGGAAGCTTTCCGGATTTCGATCCGGAACTCCCAGATCCCCCATCACATACATAACGGCTTCCTCTGAAGCTGGTGCGGTCCTAAAGCTATAACTGTCGCTCCAAGGTCCAGTCGGCGACATTCCATACCGATAGTCATACGTAGTCCCTAAGCCGAGTTCTGTTACATTCGCTTCATGAGCTGCAAGCACCCGATAGTTACTCTTTGCAAATGTATCGCCATACGCGACTTGAAAATAAGAGACTCCCGCTTGTACTACTTCCGCATTGTCCCACGTCGTCTCGGACTCAGGTTTGTACTGAACATACGACGTCTCTAATGCCTTATCCGTGACTACATTTATTCCTACTTCACGTTCATTCCCACCTACATTAACAATGGGTTGAAACTCATTTAAAATTTGTTCGGCATCCAGATTTTGCTGATCAACAAGGATTCGAATAAGTTCAACACGCGTATTTCCTTGAGCGTCGGTTGCTACATACTTAATGAAATACTCTCCATACATGTTGACCTTGAAATGCTGATTTTGAACCGCTACTTCTCCCTTATCATTTAGAACGATGGCTTCCACCGATAAAGATTGACCGCTGTGATCTGTCGCCGAAGCGCCCAGCACTTCTACTTGATCCCCAAGCTTAATAGTATCCGGATATTGTCCATGAACCTTAATTTCAGGCGCATGCACCGTGCCCCTCGTTTCATCACCAATCCAAATTGGAGCACTTATAGCCTCTTCACCGTCCACTTGGAAAGCTCTCACGAGGAAGTAGTCCCCATCTTTACTTGCTAAGGATACTTCCTGATTAAATTGATTGCTGGCAATATTGCCGTACTCCTTGATGATTTCACCGCTGTTTTTGTAAACAACGACTTTATCCAACACATCGTTAGCATCAGGGTCACTTATCTGTATCTTGAGATTAATTTTCTTTGTTTTGGCCGGAAGAATCGACCCCATCATCTGACCTTTGGCTGAAACCGCCATTTCTAAGTTGCGATCAAATGATACATAGGTGCGGTGGTTTCGCATCGCCTCGTAAAGGCCTTCTCTAGTAAGCTTTTTTCCCCACATACCGGTCACATGGGGCTGAACCATTCCCCAATTTCCTTTGTGCTCGTCCCCGCCAAACACAGGAGAAACATGCCAGCCTCGATCTAATGCTTTGGTATAGATTGCAAAATCATTGGAGGACTTGTATTCGATCAGATTAAGGTTTCTGTCAACTTCCCGGTTATAGTGTTTAAATTCATTGAAACTCCAATTTCCTGACGAACGTGGATGATTAAATTGCGCAATCGCATTCGGATCTTGGGCAAGTCTTGCGTAAAAGGTTGGCAGATCATATTTGATGTCGCTCCAGCCCCAAGTGCCGTCCGCACCTACTCCATGTGTTCTTGCAAACCATGGAGCATTAAATAAATTGATATGGCCTGCTTCATCATACCAAGTCACTTCCGTACCAGGCAGCGTAATAAATTCGTGATCACGATTGTGAGCATCTGATTGCTCATGCAGCAGCTTGTATTCTTCTGAATAAGATTCTTGAACATCTGTAATAAAATCACTGCCCGTACTGATGTCATAAGTGACGTCGTGTTCCGTCACTGCAAAAAAATCAAAATCTGTATTACCTTTCACAAAATGGTAAGCATCATTAGGCAGCAATATCCCATCACTGAGAGAAGTATGGGAATGCATGTGACCTTTAAACAGTGAAGTTCCTAAATACTTAGCTCTGTCTTTTTCAGAAACACCCTCTTCTTTATCTGAGGACGCGAATACATTCATGCCGTAACACAGACTAACAACCCCCGCAATAAAACAAGCCATCACAATAAAAGGCAGACTTCCTCTTTGGGACTTCAATTAAAATCCTCTCCTTTTTCGGCTTAAATGGTAAGACAGGTGTCTGACGGATAAACAAACAGCCCCTAAACCAAAAAATACAGTCTGAAGGCTGTTCATAACATCTGTCTTGTTCATCACAGTCGCAACAATCGCTTAATGATAGGTGCAAGCGATTGTGCCATGCGCAAAAATCCGAGGTCCGTTGGATGCGTTCCGTCAACCGTACAATCATTGATGAAATCATCGCCTAGCAGCTTAAAGCCGTCAACGAAATGGATATTACGGTCTCCTTCTGTCTGTCTCTGTTCCACATTCTCGATCTGAATCAGCCTGCGGCGATCATGAAGCCCCCTTCTCTCTGTATAGAACTGGTCTTCGGCAGTGTAAATCCTAGAGACTACTAATATAGGAACTTCAGGATGCCGCTCTCTCAAAATTTGGATGAAAGCAGGCAGCGTTCGTGCGATGTTTCCGGCCTCTCCCGTATTTCCTTCATAATCAAGAATGAACAGCGCCGGATCATCGATTTCCGACATGATATGCGCGAGCTCCGGCTCGCCCTTTCCACTCCCCGAGAAACCAAGATTGACGAACTCCACCGGGATCATACGGCTGAGAATATTAGAATAGGCCATACCCGGCCGGGAGGCACATCCCCCTTGCGTAATCGAAGTTCCATATATAATGACGGGTCTACTGCTTGCATAGGCGGGTGCTTCGCTTATGACCGCATCCTTATCTACACCGATCCACACCTCTTCTACCCCTTGATAGAGGGGCAAGTTTAAGGTGACGGCCACATCTTTTTTGGTATCCCACTGATAAAGCTGTGATTCATATTCTCGTTCCGTTGGCTTGAATTTAGCCGTGGTGATAAAGCTCTGCTCTCCCGGCTCTCCAAGATAGCAGTCAACCCCGCACTGCCCTGTAGGCGGCATATGATACATATTGGCCGGTCCGGCAAGACGTACCCTTATGACCAACCTTGAAGAATTGGTGCGAAAGCGAATTTGCCCGCCTGCCGTACAATAAGCAAGCGTATCAACCGCGGGAGGCAAGACCGCCTCGGAAGCCAAGGGCAGGCGTCTGTATATCCCATCCTGCGCAAGCCAAGGGAAGCCCGCGATGTGAAAGGGCGCTTCCAGCGGAGAATGCCATCTCAACTCTTCGCCATTTGTTGTCTCCGGGTATATCGTTCCGCCCAGTTGATCTAAGTTTATCTCTTTCGATTGAACGGTCATCTATTTCTACTCCCTCATTATATTTACTAGTAATCGTTCGTGTTTACTCCATCTGGAATACATACTTCCGAATCGCCTGAGCAACGCCGTTCTCGTTGTTGGTAGCCGTGATTACGTCCGCTATGGATTTGATATGCTCTTCACCGTTGGCCATCGCCACACCGAGACCTGCCGCCTTCAGGAGCTTCGCGTCATTATCACTGTCTCCCATAGCAATGACATCGGACATCGAGAAGCCCAGCGTCTGACAAACCTCGCACACTCCGCTTTCCTTTGTAATGCCTTTAACTGAGATCTCCATATTAGTAGGAGCCGAATGGGTAACCTCGAGCGTGCCCCAACTGAGCAGCTCTTCCTTAATTTCCGCGAGACTCTGTTGATCATTGCTGCCAATGCCGAATTTCATCCAATCCCGTTCGAACATCTCAGGCGTCCAATCCTTGTCGCCCGTCAAGCTTTCCACGCTGTAGCCCCAGTACCACTCGCCCCGCTTGGCAGCAATGGCGTGCATATCGCGGACCGTGTCCCGAGGGAGGAAGACTCGCTTTTTAAGCCTGCCCGGTCCCTCCCAAATCTCTGCTCCATTGAGCAGCACCATGGGGGAATCGAGCCCAAGCTCATCCCAGAAGCCCTTGGCAGTTTGCAAGCCTCTCCCGGTGGAGAACATGACTTTAACACCGTGATCTACTGCATATTGAAGCCACTTTTTGGTCTCTTCCGTAATGTGCTTTTCATCCGTCAGAAGCGTCCCGTCCAGATCCAATGCAATCAGCTTATATTTCGCCTTCACTTGCTCTGCAGTATTCATCCCTTCACCGCCCCCATGGTCGCGCCTTCCATCAGAAGTTTTTGGAATAGGATATAAATAATAATGGACGGTACCATCGCAATGGTTACACCGGCAAACAAAGTCACCCAATCCGCAGTAAACTCCATTTGCTTGTTTGCAGAATACATTTGCACCGCAATAGGATATTTTTTGGGATCGCTCAAATAGATGAACGGCGCTAAGAAATTGTTATAGTACCCTAGGAACTTGAATACGCCAACGGTTACAATTCCCGGTGTAGACAACGGAACGATAACACGCCAAAACTTTTGAAATAATGTAGCGCCATCCATCGTTGCGCTCTCCTCAAGCTCCATCGGCAAAGAGCTCATAAACCCTCCGAGCAGCATAAGATAGAACACGCTTTCACCCAGACTGGACAGAAGAATTAATCCGGTCAAGCTATTGGTCAAACTCAGTTCCCGCATAATGACATACTGGGGTACAAGCGCATTGATGCCCGGCAGGAACAGGGACAACATAATCAAGCCCCAAATCAATTTTCTTCCTTTGAACTGCATTCGAGTAAGCGCATAGGCGTTAATTGTCGTGAAGAACAGTCCAAGCACCAGACTTCCGCCAACATAATAAAGGGTATTTAAGAGTGATTGCCCAAAACCGTATTGATTCCAAGCCTTCGAATAATTCTGCCATCTTAGTTCCGCAGGCAGCGCCCATATATCTTTAAAAAACTCAGGATTGCTTTTTAACGATTCATAAATAACCCAGATTAAAGGAAATAATATAGTCAGCGACCAGGCATACAGCACCACACGCCACACAATGTCCATTAACGTTCGTTTTTCCTTCAACTATATCCCTCCGAACCTTCCTATGGAAACTAATACTCGTAGCCTTTGTTCGGCACGAATTTATCGATTAACAGCTTGGCTGTTACTAGAATGACGAACAGAATCATACCGACTGCGGAAGCGTAGCCGTAATTTCGATACTCTACGCCAAAAGCTAAGTTAAACATGTAGAGGCCGATAACATCCGTCGACCCGAATGGCCCCCCATTCGTCATAATGAGGATGATTTCGAAGCCCTTCATCGTGCCGACGACGAGGAATAAAGCGCTGACGCGGATAATGGGCGTAACGAGCGGCATTGTAATTTTAAACAAGCGTGTCATATGTCCGGCTCCTTCAAGAATCGCCGCCTCGTACAGTGACTTCGGAATTCCCAGCATCGCATTGGCAAAGATAATGACGTACAAGCCGACACCGCCCCAAACCCATGCCGGGATAATGGAGGCAAGCGCCGTGCTTTCATTGCCCAGCCAATAGAAATTCCCCATATCAATTCCGACGAACTTTAGAATCCCATTCAGCAAACCGTACGATCCGTCATAAATGAAGGCCCAGAGGAGAGCGACTACGACCGTAGATAACACGTTCGGAAAGAAAAACAATACCTTCAAAAATTTATTTTCTTTATACGTTTTATTGGTAATTAAATAGGCAAGGAGCAGGGAGATGACAATAACAAAGAAAGGCACGGTTATCATAAAAATCAAGTTGTGGGTAAGCGCACGCCACACATATTTATCTTGGAATGCGGTGACGAAATTGGACAGCCCGACAAACGTTGCATCCGTAAACCCATCCCAATTGAGCATCGCATAATAAATGGATAAAATGTTCGGAAACAACGTAAAGAGCAAATAGCCGCCAAAGGGAGGCACGATGGCTATGAACAGAAATATCCACTTCTGCGTATTCGCTTTGTCTAGACCCAAGCGCTTGCGCATAGGGGTCTTTAGTGTCGTCACAACGGTTGAATCAGACACAAGAGGTCAACTCCTATCTTACTGGACGTTTATAAGAGGTTGTTCAAAAAGTCGTCTTTTGATCACGAAGTGAGTCAATAATTAACTCGGCATCGAATCTTGAATTCAGCCGGGCCTTCCGGTGCTCACGTACCCAAAACGTACGCTCCGCTCCTCACTCCCTAGCTTTATCCAACCTTCTCGGTGCTGAAAATCCGACTTTTTGAACACGTACTTTAAGTCACTTGCAGTGTGAAGCCTATAGGATCTCAGAAGTTAAAACGGAAGAGCGGAGATGAGTCCTCCCCGCTCCAACACGTCTTATTATTTCTTCTCAGCCTCTAGAGCTTTCTTCAGCAGCTCTTCGGCTTGCTCCAGAATCGGTTTCGGATCCTGCATACCCATAGCAAATTTCACAATATTCTCATTCATTAATTTTTCTGCTTGAGCAAGATTCGGATCGGAAATGTTGATAGACCGGCTTGCTTTAAAAGTCTGAGCATTATTGTCTGCAATGTACTTCAGAACAGATTGAGCAGAGCTGGAAAGGTTAGCCGCCCTGGAAGGATCCTCCATCAAATCCTTGCGCATTGGCAAAGCACCTGCTTTTTCGGCTGCAAATTGTTGATTTTCCAGCGTAACCAGCCATGCGATCAATTCTTTGGCCCACTTTTTGTTCAGTTCCGGCTTAGCTGCCCAGATATAATTGAAGTTTGAAGTTCCGCTTCGAATCCAAAGCGTTTGATCCGTGTTATCTCTGAAAGGAACAGCCATGAAGCCCCAGTCGAAGTCCTCAGGCGTTGCTTCCTTCATCTCATTCTCGACATGCGTCCCTGTCGATACCATCGCAGCTTGCCCCTGAATAACCTGCATTTGCGATTGCGTATGGTTCAATGCCGGGAGTCCTTCTGCAAAATATCCTAGCTTGCCAAGCTCATAGAAGCGCGTCCAGGTTTCAACCGTCTCTGGATTTGTGTATTGCGGCAGACCATAAGTTCTATAATCCTCGATAAATTCATCGACATGGCCATTGATATCAGCCAGCTCAAAATTTTTGGCCGTTCCGAAAGCCCAGTTATGGTAGCTTGGATGAATGCCCGGGAACGTAATTGGAGCAATGCCATCCGCTTTAATGTCTGCTAGAAGCGTTTTAAATTCGTCCCATGTGTTCGGGTTTTGGTTCCAGCCATGCTCCTCGAATAGCTTTTTGTTAAAAAACAACCCGCCAAAGCTGCTCGCCGTCGTAAATTCATATCTTTTCCCATTGATCAGCGGTGTTGACTCGTACATGCCTGGCATCATAAGATCCTTGACCTTTTTGTCCGGTACGTCTGGAAGAGGGAATTCCCAAATGTCATCCATGGGTTCAAGCTTTCCGGCTTCAGCGAGCCCTATGATACCTCCAGACGGGTCTGTATTGAATAGATCAAACATGTCATTATCATTGCCTGCAGAGATTTTTGTAGAAAGAATCGTCTTCATATCAGCTGAAGCGGTGATGTCTACTTTGACATTGGGATACTTGGCTGTGAACGATTCAACTGCATAATCGAACCACTCCCGGCCATATCCTCCTACAAAGAAACCTACCTTTAGCGTTACTTCCTCATTCTTCGGCAATCCATTCTCATAAACTTCGACTTCTGCAGATACACCCGGCTTATCCGAACCAGCAGGAGTAGTACTTGGACTAGCCCCGTTCTTTCCGCTGTTTCCACCGCAACCAGCCAGCATGGCTAAAGATAATGCCGCTGCAACACCCGTGCTCATGAATCGTTTCATTTTCCCATTAAACATTATTCCGCCCCCGTTAATTAATAAATAAATTGGATTAACTATTTAAGCATAACTGTGATTTGTTAATCAGCAATCAAATTCGGGTAAATAATTTGTAAACAACTTTTGGCTTATAGCCACTTAAGCCTCACCTCCCATATATTCTGTAAACGCTTACATTCTAATCACTTATCGGCCAGTTGTCAACCTTTTTGTCAATCGATTTGATCATTGATGACCCTCTTAATAATGGGGAGAGTTAATCGAAATGCCCGAATCTCCAGAAATGTTAATTTAAGCTGGAATCCCACGATGCTTCTAAGACTTCGATTAGCGCAGAATCCGCCTTTTATGCCAAGACGATGCATAATATACTTCGTGCGGCGGACATGAAATAAATTGGTTATGATAACAAAAGATTTTAGATGGTACTGCTCCATCAATTGCTTGCTAAAGATCAAATTTTGAACGGTGTTGTTTGACTTGTCTTCTTTTAATACTCTTTTTGCTGGGACGCCCTTCTCAACCAGGTACTTCTCCATCAGCTCCGCTTCCGAGCGACGTGAACCAACCGCTCCCCCCGATACAATAATATATTTGTGCCCATACTGCCGAAATAGTTTGTAAGCTTCATCCAGTCTTTCTTTAAGCAAAGGGTGTATTCGGCCGTCTTTAGATACATAGCCAAGTACAATAAGTGCATCTGCTTTACCAGGTTGTAACATAACTGCATGCAGCCAGCATATGTAAGTCAGCACCGTCATCGCTGCTATTGCAATTATCCATCCAATCCATACCATTACTTACTCCTCTAGGCGTCAATTTTTTGTATTTTAATCAAATCAATTTACAAATATAATATCCTTTTTTATTACAATGTCAATACAATTGGCTGCGTTTTTTTCAGTGTCTTTGGATTAAAAGATTTCGTGCTGATCGTATCACGCTGCATAATACCGCCATTTATCATCGTTTTTGGAAATTTAAAAATATACGTTAGTTGAATTAAACGAACTTGCAACTTTTATTCGCCTCGTATTAATGCTACACTTAAAGCAAAGTATGTTCCTAATTTGTCAAATGTTTTGAATCTATATTATATAAAACGTTGTTGGAAAGAGGATGCATATTGTGAGTGATTCTGTTAAACAAACCAGCCATATGTTATTAAAATCAATAAATCAGCAGAAGGTTCTTTTTCTCATTTATTCAGAGGGGCCGATCTCTCGCGTAGAGCTTGCGGAAAAGACTGGGCTAAGCAGACAAACGGTAACCAATATCGTCAATCGCCTGTTGAAGGAAAAAATAATCGTGACAGGGGAGCTTATCGACTTGGAGGCAGGCAGCGGAAGGAAAAGAGTCGGCCTTCATATCAACAGCGGCCATTTTTATGCCATCGGGCTTGAGCTCGCCGGCAAATACATTCGCGGAAAAGTGTTCAACCTGCGTCAAGAAGCTGTCGCATCCGCAGAACGCACGAGCAACAAATATGGTTCTATAGATGTGCTGATGCAGCTGTTGCATGAAGTTATCGATGAGCTGCTCACCCAGGTGCCCAACACCTCCAAAGTAAAAGGGATCGGAATCAGTATGCAGGGCCTGGTCGATTCTCAGCATGGCATCGTTCTGCGGACACCCGGCATAGGCGTTCATCGCCTGCCGCTCAAGCAGCTGCTTGAAGACAAATATGTCATACCCGTGTATATCGAGAACGATGTCAATCTTCTCTCTGTCAACGAGAATATGAACGGCTGCTTGAAGGATTCCAATAACAATATCACCATCAAGTTTGATTATGGTACAGGCGGCGCGATCGTCCATGATAAACAAATTATTGCAGGATCAAGCTTTGTTGCAGGTGAATTCGGGCATTATAAAGGCTTCTATGGAGAAGATGCCTATCCATGCCATTGCGGCAGATCCGGATGCTTAACGACGCTGGCTTCCAGCAGCGGACTTAGTGTCTCCATCAAATGCACACTAGAGGAGTTCGCAGAAGGCATAAGAACAGGAGATCCTAAGTTCCTTGGTTTATACGAAAAAATTGTTGATGGCATCGCGATCGCCGTTACCAATATCATTACATTTATAAATCCAGACAGTCTGCTTATAACGGGCCGAGTCATTCATACCATCAGTCCCGAAATGTTCAATGAGATTAGAGCCAGGGTGATGCACCAGTTGCCTGTAACAGTTAATAACGTACAATTGATCTATCTTCATAACAAACCGGATGAAACCAAGCTTGCTGCCGGGTTAGTTATTAAACGCGCATTTGAAATACCGCTGGATACTTTATCTCTTTAATTGCGCCCCGTTTTTTGATGTCATGCCTAAAATGGATAAGTCGATCGTACTCAATAAACAGAACTCTCCAGACTCGGAGAGTTCTTTCTATGTTATCCATATACTTCGCCCATATCGACAGTACATTGGTATTTCCCCTGGTAGATGCTAGTGCGTCGATTCCGTTTGCGTATCAACTCAGCGTTAGATTAGCCAATCGTCGTATCTCATCGCTTAACCTTCGATTGACGGGATACACTTCTTCTATGAAATTTAAAATGCGAAGTGCCGATTCGGGAACATGATCGTATCCCTGTATCATGTCTCCAATGATTTCCGCAAAACGGGGGTATCTCCTCTCTAACCGCCTCTCGTTGCCGAATGGGTCGGGATAGTAGTCCACCTCTTGCTCCAGCAGATGGAGCACGGATAGAATCCTGTCCACTGCGTATCCTTGAACAAACCTCGCCGCGGATAGACGCTCTCCCCTAGCATAGCGACCGAGCCCCACGTATAGATTTGTTAAGGCTTCATTCAAAGGAAAGTCCAAGGAATCCACTTTTAGGCTGGGGACCGGGTTGGAAGGTTTGGCGATTGCCGTATTGGCATACATGGGGTCCTTCCAAATGACCCGGCCTTCCGTATAGGTGGCGTTCGCCAGCTCCCATTCCTCGAATACAGCATATTCCCCGAAAATACCGTCCTCGAACAGTACTTTGTAGCCAATATCCGAATTCTTAAACGAATAGGCAAGAGGGTGTACGTCCTCGAGCCAATCCAACCGGTCTATATATCTGTTTTTCTCTCCGGGCTTTACAACGACAAAGAAGTCTAAATCCGAATATTCATCCAACCGTTCTGTCTCGACCCCAACGGAACCGACTCCTAATAATAAAAGAGCTCCCCCTTTGCGTTCGAGCGACATGCCGATCTCGCCCAGCCGCTGTAACAGCGATTCTGTTCTCAACATTACGAATCCTCCCCTGGTTTTGGAATGCAAAAAGGGTCCAACCCACTTCTCAGCGAGGTTGAACCCGAAGGTTGCATTGCCTTTATTATCCTACCGTGAAATTATCACGTATACTTATTGCTGTCAATCGAAAAACTTGCCGTTACTTGTGATGAGGTTCAGCTTAACGGGTCTATCGGCGAAAAGTTATTCTCCGATCACTGCCGCCCGATACACATGAGTTGAGTTGCCATCTGAAATACGATGTCATTAAAGTACGGTAATCCACTTTCAAAAATGGCTTTCAAATAGTCACCCTCAATCCTGCCAAAAGGCTATCCCTGCAGCAATTCGTCCCGCGCTTCGGTCAGCGCGAACCCCAGCAGGTTTCGGCCCCGCCATTTCACGGGATTCTCCGCATCCGGATTGGACTGGCCCATGCCGATCCCCCATATGCGGTCCCGCGGGCTGGCTTCGACGAGGATGCGGTTCTTCGTCGACTTGAGATAATCGCCGAGCTCCGGATTCTGCGAAAACTTGGCCAAGCTGGCTCTTTTGACGATGCCGTAGCATTCCTTGTCCCAAGTATCCTTGTCAAAGTTTCGGACCGCGCGCCCATAAGCCTTCATCACCTTGGGATGCTTAGCCGTAAGGATCGACTCCAGCATTTCGTTGTCGCCGAACAGCCTTGCCTTCTCGGCCATCATAAACTGCTCGGCACAGGAATACTCCGTTCCCTCTACCGTGAACGGGCACATCCACCACTGGCTGAAGCAGCTTTTGTCGACGCTCCCGTCCTTAGGCGGCGTATGGCCCCAAAAGAATATATACTTGAACGTTTTTCCTTCGTTATAAGCTTTTCTTAGCTCATCGAGATTGTAAATCATCCTTTAATCCTCCAGTTTTCTCCGATACAACCGGGATGGCCGATGTCCAGCATTTTCGGTGTAATGATCGGTCTCCGCCACGAGATCGGCCACCTTGCGCCGGAAGGCCGCCTTCAATAACTCTTTATCCATAATGACCTCATAAACCTGCTGCAGTTCCGTCAAGGTAAAAAGCTTTGGCATTAAGTGCAGCGCAATATCGGTATAATTCACTTTTCCCCGCAGCCGCTCGATCGCGCATGCTATAATCTTTGCATGGTCGAAGGCCAATCCGTCATTCGATACGATCTTATACTCCGTGCTAGTCGATGTCGTCTTCACGGTCAACGTTCTGGCCACGACCGCCGAAAGCTCCTCTTCACCGCTTAGCTTGAGTTCATACTCCAGCGTCTTGACGTATCCGTCCTCCATCAACTCTTTCTGCTCCCGCAGCAGCCGATAGGAAACCTTGAACCAAGAAGCGTCGGCCGCATCGTCTCCCGCTCTAAGCTCCAACTTGTCGCTGTTGATCAGAGCCATGTAGCTGCAGCTCATCACCCAGGTTCGGGGATCTCGCCCGATATCGCTGAACGTATATAGCTGCTCCAAATAAACGTCGTCCACGCCGGTTTCCTCACGCAATTCCCTTGCAGCGGCCTGCTCAGTCGTCTCGCTCGGCTGGACGAAGCCGCCAGGCAGCGCCCATTTACCCAGGAAGGGGTGACCTCCCCGGCGGATGAGCAGGATGCGGAGCTCTTTTTCGGGTAATTTCCGATAACTGTCAGCTTCCTCATCCGTAACCGTGAAGATCACCATATCGGCTGCCACCGAAGGCCGCTCGTAATCTCCTGCCCGGTACTGCTCCAAAAATTCGCGTTCCGTAAGCCCGTTCCGATCCAACAAATCCATTGGGGGCGCCTCCTTATTTTTTGATTCTAATGAGCTGTGGTTATGGGTTCATTTTACTCCCTGCCTGCATCGAATTCTAACCGTTCAGCTCCCCGAAATAGTTTCGATAGGGCTCGAACTTTGCCAGCACCTCGTCTACCTTGCGCATGCGTTCCTCCAAGCTCCCCCGCAGCGTAATGTAGGGAATTCGCCGCTCCTTCAAATCCGCGATGATCTGTTTATGAAAAACATGCCGCTTCTGATCCCCGCTTCGATCCCACGTATCGTCGTAAGGAATATCGTCGTCGCACAAGAAGAACAGATCGTAGCGCTGCGCGTTCTCCAGAGCAATTCGGGTCAATAGCTCCGGGACCCGGCCGTGGTAATCCACGGAGAACATATATGTCGTAATCGCATTGGTATCAACGAACAGGAATCGATTCGCCGCAAGCAAAGCCTGCTCTTCACGCTCGATATGACCCACTGCGATTTCATCGAACGCCTCTAGGCCGATTCTGCGGTCCACCTGATGCTCGGTCCAGTAATCGCGCCCGTATTCGCTCGCGTAGGTCGTGTTATACCGTCTTGCGAGCGCTTCGGTGATCGTCGACTTCCCCGTCGACATCGCCCCGACAAATACCACCTTCGTGATTAAGTCCCGGTACACGATATCACTTATGAACTCCCTGTATTTATATGGGTCGGAACGGATCATCGTTGCAGAGATTGGAACCCGCTCCCGGGCTTCATCGACCCGCCGGTCGACCGAGCCCAAAGCGAGACTCATATGCCTGCCGTAAAATTCGCTCGAGTAAAAATGCGTGACTTGCTCGCCGTTCAGTAAACGGAGGATATACCGTTCTTCCCGAATCTCATGCTCTCTGTCATCGGAATACCCGTCTGGTCCGTCCCAAGCTTCAATGACCCGGACTGCCGGGTATAGCCCCCGAATCCAATTGGCCCGAATATGAAGCGGGATCGGAGTGACCGTCGTCTCATAAATGACCACGATCAACTCATCGACCTCTTGCAGCGCCGTTTCGATCATGAACTGATGCCCTTTATGCAGCGGGGCAAACTTCCCCAGCGTTAATCCGAGCGTTTTCATGCCGCCACCTCCCTGGCCCCTTTGTTCCAATTGTAATAGCCGTATACCGCATTGACCAAATACGCGCACCACATGACGATCATCAGCATGCCTTCGCTGCTGCCCTCCAGCAATCGAATCGTCCACAGCAGCACCGTAAACAAATTCAATACAATATAGACCAGCCATTGCTCCTTGAATCTGCGGACCATTAAGAAGGTGGCTACAACGGACAGCACCGTCGTAGTCGCATCGATGTAAGGCGAGTTCTGTCCCGGGATGAACGAAAGCCCATATCCCAGCAGCAAACAGCCTAATACGCAGACCGCCCCAACGAGAAGCAGACCTCTAAGCTCCATTTGACGCATGATCAGCTTGCCGTCTTGGCGGTTATTTTTCCACATGTAGAAGCCAATGACGTTCATCGGAACGAAGAATAGCAGATTCAGCATGACCTCTCCAAACAACCCGTTAATATAGGCGAGATAAGCGTAACCGACGGTATTGTACATGCCGAAAACATAGCTCATCAGGTTGCCCTTCGCCGCAAGCACCACGCATAGCACCCCGGTAATAAAAACGGTAAATCCGAATAAAGAGTCCTTTGAAATCACCGTAAACCCGACAGCAATCGAGGTAAACAGCGCCAACCACGCGATTTCGAACAGGTTCCAGCCACTCGCAACCTTCTTCACATTGCATCCCCTCCGTCTTCTCCACTGAGTTTACAGAACGAAAACGCCCAATCAAACTTAGTATCATTTTGTTAATAACATTTTGTTACTATCAAAATAACAGAAAAGCCCGCGTAGGGCAAGTGAAATCTCCCCATTTATCGGAGGCTTGATCTGTTAACTTCTATAATCCCTTCAACAAATAGCGAAAATCATGGGAGAGGACGAACACCACTTGTTACAACGCGGAATATACAAATGAATAGGCACTTATCCCAATCATGCTTATTCTGTACACTTTGCGAATCGGAATAAGGTACAAAGGAGTGTTTAGGTTGGAAGTAAAATCATCTCACTATTTTGCCCACGGCAACACTGCACGCGGGGCTCATTTCTTGTATAACTCCGCATTTGATGGGCTGAACAAGATTTTTGTCCTTACGGGGCCCCAAGGCACGGGGAAATCGAAGGTCATTCAAAGCTTGGCGGATAGCTTGCTGGATCAAGGCTTGCATGTGCAATGCTTCCACTCCCCTCTCCGTCCCGACGAATTGAATGGCATCATTTGTACGGAATTGAAGGTTGGTATTGTCGACGGGCGGGTCTGCAAGGGGATTTCGGATAGCCGGGCCGGGGAAGTCGTCTTTATCGATTTTGAGGAAGCATTCGATAACAGCCTTATTTCAACGGGAGACTTCATCACGATAGAAGAACTTAGAGGCAAGCTTGAGGACACTTATTCAAATGTGTATGAAACGTTCGCAACGGCACTACGGATTCATGACGAGTGGGAAAAATTTTATATCGATAACATGGATTTCTCGAAGGCCGACCAGATTGCGCAGGAGTTGGTTCAAGAATTATACGCCGGTCATGAAAGCGATACGCCAACCGCTCCGCGTCACTTATTTTTTGGAGCTGCGACTCCGAGGGGGGCATTCGATTTTATTCAAAGCTTGACCGCTCAGCTGGAAAGACGGATTTTCATCAAAGGAAGGGCGGGATCCGGCAAATCGACACTGCTGAAAAAGCTTGCCTCCGCTGCCGAACAGAAAGGAATCGACGTTCAAGTGTTTCATTGCGGCTTTGATCCGAACAGTTTGGATATGTTGATATTCCCGGAGCTTCGAACAGCGATCTTCGACAGTACCGCTCCGCATGAATACTTTCCCGATCGGGACGGGGATGAGATCCTAGATATGTATACACGGACTATAGCTCCTGGAACCGATGAAGCCCACGCTGCCGAAATAGCCGGTATCAAAGCACGCTATTCGGCAAAAATGAAAGAGGCCACCTCCCATCTGGCAGAAGCCGAAGCCATCGATTCTCAAATTAAGGCCTACTATGTTGCGGCCACCGATTTTTCGATCGTAGAGAAACTTCACCTGCAATTACAGTCCGAATTGAATGAACTGATCGGCTCCATTCAGCTTTCATAGTAAGATACCACCCAAAAGCGTCAAGGACATTGAAATGTTCCTTGACGCTTCAATGAATGTGTTCAAAACCACATACGATATAAAGCAAACATACTTACAGCCTAGTTCCTCCGGTAGCATCAATAAATTGCCCCGTGATCCATCGCGCCTCCTCAGATGCTACAAACGCAACTACATCAGCAACGTCTTTAGTGGTGCCAACTCTCCCGAATGCAGACATTGAAGCTGCTTCAGCATGAGCTTCTGGGTTAGCGAGCCAATCCTTGTTCATGTCAGTAGCCGTAGTTCCCGGCCTTACTGCGTTAACAGTAATACCTTTTGCTGCATAAAGTGGAGCTAATGCCAAAGTAAGTGTCTCAATGGCTCCCTTGGAAGCCGAATAAATGGAATGCATTGGACCGGCAACACGAGTAAAGCCAGTAGAAATGTTAATGATTCGTCCACCGTTCCGTATAAACGGACCAGCTGCTTGAGTAATAAAGTATGGAGCTTTAAGATTAACATTAATGACATCTTCAAACGTTTCAATTGACGTTTCTTCAAAAGGAATGGCCGGTGCAATACCTGCGTTATTGATTAAGATGTCCAATTGCACAGATCCGATTTCCGAGCGAACAGCATCTTCAAATGCGGCCCAAAGCTTTTTTACACCGGAAATACCAGTGGTTAATTCTGCTTCCAGAGCCACAGCCTTTGAGCCCAGCGCCTTAATCTCTTCAACAACTTCTAATGCAGCATCCCTATTACTGGCGTAATGAACGCCTATAAATTCCGCTCCGCCGGCAGCTAATTTTTTGGCTATTTCAGCCCCCATCCCACGACTTGCCCCTGTAATCAAAGCAACCTTACCACTGAATCTTCCTTCATTTGTCGACATATAATCTACTCCTTATAAGAGAATTTAAATGATATTTTGGTTAAAACTTCTCAGCGCGGGTTTAAAATTATTTAGCTGGAGGTACCCCCATGTTGTAAATAAATCTTAGCTTAATCCATCAATGTTTCTACATAAAAAGAACCCCCTTTAACGTTTTCTGTATGAAAAAGAATCTCTATGCACGTCGCTGGACAACCTCGATCTGTGATCCAATTAAATAACGACCATTACGTTAAATTATATTATACCCTCTTATTTCCATTGTCAATATCATAATGAACATTACGTTAAATGGTGTTGTACATTTGGATGCACACTGTCATTCGTTCCTTTACAGGGGCGTCAAGCAGCGTCACGTTAGGACGATGCGCCGCGCTCTGACGAGATAGGCCATCAGCGCGGGCCGGGTATGGCGCCTGATATGTGACACTAGATCCAGACGGCCGAGATTTTGGCCGATCGTGCGCTGACGCAGATCCCCGGTGGATTGGCACATTCCGTAACGTGTGTTATGATAACGTGGAGTAAATGAAATTTTGGATAGGAACCGTTTTAATATCGATCGTTATAAAAAAAGTTGAGGTGATCTGACTGATGGGACGTAACCGCGAATTCGATGTGGATCAGGCATTGGACGCAGCGCTTTGCGTGTTTTGGCGCAAAGGCTACGAGGGCGCGTCGTACACTGACCTGACGCAGGCCACGGGTGTTGAACGCCCCGCGCTCTACTCGGCGTTTGGCAACAAGGAGGCATTGTTTCGCCGAGTTCTTGAGCGCTATTACGAGCACTATCATGATTTCTTCCCGGCGGCGCTGGAGCTGCCGACCTCGCGGGAGGTGGTCGCACACATCTTTCGCGGTGCGGCCGAATTGCAAACTCGTTACCCGGATCACAAGGGGTGTCTATATGTCCACGGTGACTTGGCTGGCTCGGACGATGCCGAACCTATTCGACGTGCACTGATCGATGCCCGTGCGGACGGAGAGGCTTCGCTGCGTGATCGTTTCGAGCGGGCAAAGCAGGAGGGAGATCTGCCGGAGACCGCAAACTGTGCTGCGCTAGCTGCATTCGTGATGGCTGTGCTCCACGGTATGGCCGTTCAAGCCAAGGCCGGCTTCAGCCGCAATATGCTAGAGGCTGTTGCCGAGCAGGCGCTCTCCACCTGGCCTGCCGGCAAATCCACTCCTTCCACAAAGTCTTCCTAAACCTTAGTGCAGAGGAATATCGTTATATAAACACGCAAGGTTGGCTCCCATGAACCCGAAGTCTCTGCAATCGGAAACAGTGCCATGGGGTTCCATCGAGTATATGGCTCCGCCGATGAACAGGACGGACTAAAAACCATTCACTAGCTTAGCAAGGAAATACAAAAAGGCTACCCAATAAGTGGGAGCCTCTTAACGCTCTTTCATAACGGCTTATAATAGAAGACTCAGCTTATAATTGAGCGATAGGCACAGGGTAGCGGATAGGTGATTTGCTAATGGACGTGGTTTCTCTGGAGCAGCAAGCTAAATAATGAACTCTTTTGCTCATCGAGCTAACTTTTGATGAGAACGTTGAGGAGTACTTTTAAGCCATTGACCCCTCTACTGATGAAACAGAGAGGTCTTTTTGTGTTCCTAACCTATAACAATATGTAGTTCTTGATTGCAGTCTAGAAGTTGTACCTATTGTATTAAGTATGACGAAATGACACATTTTGCCGGGAAAGCACAGAATTGTCGAGAGAAAATCAAATATTTTACGAGGTGTCTGAAATGACTGAAAAAGAAAAATCACATGCTGGCTTGTTGTACCAACCTAATGACCCAGAGCTTGTTGCGGACCGTGATGTCACTGTGAAGAAACTGTACGACTATAACAGTCTGCACCCACTGGAGCGCGATTTACGACGTGCCGCTATACGCGAATTGCTCGGTAAAGTCGGCGAAAATTGTGTTGTGCAGCAGCAGCTTTTTTGTACTTATGGGTATAATACCACGCTGGGCAATAATTGCTTCATTAATCTCAACTGCAAACTTATGGACAGCGGATTCATTACGATTGGAGACAACGTATTTATCGCCCCCAATGTTTGCATCATAACGGAGAATCACGCGATGGATGTGGAGCAACGTTTGGCGGGACTAGAATACACAGCTCCTGTCAAGATTGGCGACAATGTCTGGATCGGTGCTGGAGCCATCATATTGCCAGGCGTAACGATCGGCGCGAATAGTGTAATCGGTGCAGGCAGTGTTGTTACTAAGGATATTCCGCCGAACACTTTGGCTGTCGGCAACCCTTGTACGGCAATCCGCTCACTTTAATTGTCACACAGACTTTATTATGCCGTAGTTTTAGTTGAGCCTTTGTGGCATAAGGTGAAGTAGATACTTGATAAGAATCAGTGCTAGCAAGGACGGAGGGCGTACACACTCCCTCCTATTTTCGCCTATTTATGATACGGTTCCCCCCGGTTAATCTTCACCGCCCGGTAAATCTGCTCCACCAGCACCAGACGCATCAACTGGTGCGGCAGGGTCATCCGTCCGAAGCTGAGCTTCGTCTGGGCACGCTTCAGGACGTCCTCGGAGAGGCCGTTAGAGCCGCCGATGACAAAAGCCACGCTGCTGGTCCCGTACGTGCCCAGCTTGTCCATATGGGCCGCCAGGTCCTCGCTGGACCACAGCTGGCCGCCGATCGCCAGGGCGATGACATGGGTGTCGGGCTTGATATGGCCGAGAATGCCGGCGCCCTCCTTCTCCTGCACTTGACGCATCTCCGCTTCACTCATGTTCTCCGGCGCCTTCTCATCCGGCACCTCGTGCACGGTCAGGCGCACATACGGCGCAAGACGCTTGCTGTACTCCGCAATGCCCTGAACCAGGTACTTCTCCTTCAACTTGCCTACGCATACAATCTGTATATTCATGGCGCTGTTTCGCTCCTTAAACTCGACTTTATGACGTTCATTCTAACATGGTGCCACTGCCAATTAAAGGACATACCATACGCATCCCACCTCCTAAAAGAGCTCTCACCCTCATTCGATTCCACTAAACTCAAGCCGCATATTAAAAAAGAGCCCTCTCCAACGGGAGCGACTCTTCTTCACTTCCTATCTATTTTAAAATGACCGGCAGCTCTTTCAGGGCAAACATCATCGTGCTGTCCATCCGTGCCAGCTCTACGGAGCGGTCCCGACGGTATTCGGGGTAACGGTCCAGCAAGGTCTGGAGGGCGATTCGGGACTCCATGCGGGCTAACTGAGAGCCCATGCAGTAGTGGATGCCGCTGCCTAGACCCAAGTGAGGGTTCGGATTCCGATGGATGTTGAATACATCCGGCTGATCGAACACATCCTCGTCATGGTTCGCAGAGGCCATCCAGATATAAACGAACTGTCCCTGCTTCAGCTCCTGCCCCCGCAGCACCGTGTCCTGCTTCACGCTACGGAACATCAGCTGAACGGGCGAGAAATAGCGGAAGACTTCCTCGATGGCCCCAGGAAGCAGCGCTGAATCTCCAAGCACCTCTGCACGGACCTCAGGCAGACTGTCGAAGGCGAGCACGGCCGAAGAGATCAGGTTGGTCGTCGTTTCGTTGCCGGCTACGAGAAGGAGAATGCAGAACCCGATAATCTCCAGTTCGGTCAGGTGTTCATTGTCGATGCGGGCCTCGACCAGCTTCGTGATCAGATCGTCCTGCGGATGCCGGCGACGGTCCTCTGCGATCTCGGAGAAGTATTCGCTCATCTCGCGCTGGCATTGGTAATAGGCATCGGGATTGTCGCCCACCAGAGCATCCGACCAGGCCTTGAACCGTTCCCGATACTCCATCGATACGCCGAGCATTTCCGCGATCACCGTGATCGGTAACGGACTTGCGAGATCAGCCACGATATCCATCTTCCCCTTCTTCTCCGCTTCGTCCAACAGGGAGGTCGTGATCTCCTGGATCTTGGGGGCAAGCGATTCGATCATGCGAGGCGTAAAAGCATGGGATACCAGCTTGCGCAGCTGGCGGTGCTTGGGCGGATCCTGCCGCAGCACACTGGATTCAATAGGGTCATCGGAGGATGAGGAGCCCTGGGAAGAGAACACTTCGTAATTCGTGAAGACCGCTTTGACATCCTCGTATTTAAATACGTTCCAGGCTCCGCCACCATCAATGGCCGCCACCGGAGATTCCGTCCGCATCTGGCGGAACCATTCCAGCGGAAGTAAACCGTTCTTATTCCATTCCATGCTTAACACCTTCGCTTTCCTCATCAAATTTGAACTGACTGGTCAGTTATACACATGTAAAAAAAGAAGGCCTTGCTTATTCTAGCGATATAAACAGGCCTTGGGTAATCATCGTGAATGCAAACCGTTCCAGATCCTGGCGCGAATACCGATCTTGATGATTCAAGTAGTAATTGCAAGTGCTCTCCAGCGTACCGACGATGCTGGCAGCGGCCAGGTTGGGATCCACGGCACGGCACAGGTTCTCCTCACACTGTCCTTCCTCAATCATGCTGGCCAGAAAGCTTAAATAATTCCGCTTAAGCTCCTTTAACTCATCCAGGACATCCTGCTCGATACCGTTCGAAATCTCATTGAATACGATATGCGAGAAATGTCGGGATTCCAGAAACAAATCCAGATGATGGCGAATCGTCCGCTCAATCTTCTCCTTCATCGGCAGCGAGGAATTCAGATCCGCTTCCGTCCGCTGCATGATATCCTCAAAGCCCTGCTTCACCACCGTCTTGAAGAGCTGGGATTTGCCCGGGAAGTTGTAGTACAGTGTCCCCTTGGCAACCTGGGCGCGGGCGGCAATCTCGTCCATGCTTGCGCGGTGGTATCCGTTCTCGGAGAATACTTCAATGGCTGCTTGGATAATTTTTTCTTTGCTCACAATAGGGTCGGCCCTTTCACAGCTAAATTTAGTTCATCGTTCTTATTCTGACTGGTCAGTTCAAAAATAAGATACCATGCTGGCAGAAATTAGTCAACGGATACGCCTTTCCTCCATATGAATGTTGGATTCCATCTCGATCTATTTCGATTCTTAGGTTTATTTCCGTGGTATCCTATACATATGGGCCAATACAGTGTATATTTCAACAGGGCTGGTAAAGAATCAGCATATAGGGATAAGAATATAGTGTAACGGAGTGATGGGTTGAGTAAATCCAAGGGCAAGGGCGGAACAGGCAGAGGCACAGGCAAGAAAGGCTGGAGCCGATGGGATGCAAGCGCAAGAAGAGCCAAGAGTAAACCCAAACCTTATACCAGTAAAGGGACCAAGCAGGCAAACAATACAGAAGACGCCGGTAATCATAAGGGCACCCCATAATGAACATATGGTTTTATGAACCCCTGACACAACTATGAAGGAGATGAACGGATTGGACAATCAAGAAGTTTTGACGGACATGCCGTCGAATTATGAGGAACTGAAAAGCTCCGCCAACCGAAACGCCAATTGGAGAGAACGCTTAAATGCCGTTGAAGAGCTGGGAAATTGGAAAAATCAGAAATCCATCGATATTTTGCTGCATAGACTGAATACGGATGCGGTTCACCAAGTGAGGGAGGCAGCCTATCATAAACTCCGGGCCTTTGGCGAGGACGTGCAGATGCCCGATAGACGTAAAGGTGAGCTGATGAAGGACGTTTCGAAGGTGCTCCTGCGCATCAAAAAAAGCCTTCCCCGTGACCACACGTATGAAGACTTCAAAGAGAAACTGAAGAAGATGAGAATCGACATCTACGATACGTACGAGGGCGACAAAGGGGAAGAATTCGACAGCTGGCTGGAGCAAACCTGGTCTTCACTGTTAAGAAGATAACGGTGCACCCAGCCTTCCGGATGCTAACCATGTATATGAGAATTCCGGTTATGTTATACTGAACACAAATATTAATTTATAGGAGTGGTACTCTGAGAAAGCAAAAGCCCATGTCGTTTGATGATCTGCTGAAGGAATTGCAAGGCCAAAAATCGGTACAGGAGGATCCAGATAACATCTCTCTGGAAAAGCTGTTCAATGAATCGTTTATGCGTAAGCATTCTTCCCATACCAGCTTTGGGGATTTTGTCGTAAAAGGCAACTTCCAAGTGGAAACGCACGAAGATATCGATAACATTCCGGACGAACTGTTTGACCGTCATGTTTCCAGAGAAACCGATTTCCCGGATTGGAAATCGATGCTGGAGCAGGCCAAAGCCGATCATGCGGCTGCCATGAAGTAAATCAATGATAAATATCGCTGCTGAGACGCAGCTATGATCAGGGGCCGAAGGCCCCTTTTTCTATTCCATCCGTTTAAATTGGTATGCATTCGACATTAACTTGCTTACTTCGACTCGGACTTGGATTCCGATTCCGATCCTGTCTCGGCCTTCTCTCTGAATTTCTTATAAAGCTTTGTAATATTCGCCGTATTGATCTCGATGTTGTGCTCGTAAGCGTACTTCACTGCATATCCAAGCGCCAAGGTTGTAGCACCCGCTACCGTCGCTCCGGCGACCGATCCCGCGCCAGGGAACACCTTCACGATCTGCCGGAAAATGCTCTTCCCGATATTCCCGAATATCGTGGCAATGACGAGCTCCTTCGCCGTCTCCTTGCTGATCGGCTTATTGTACAGCACCGCAAGCCGGGTAAGCAGACTCACTTGAATGCCGGTAATCGGAATGATATCCGATCCCGGAATGGGGGATGCGCCTACCGCTCCTGCCGAGATCGAGGCACCGATGATCCACCCGTTGGCGGTCGCCGACTTTTCCTTGATGCTTTTGGCAAAGAGGATGTCTTTAGACTTTTTTTTAAGTATCTCCAGAATGCTGCTCCGCAGCCGATCGATGTTCTGGCCTGTCCGTGAGGACACCGGCACAACCTCATAGCGCCCTCCGGTCTCCTTCCGGATACGCGCCACCAGGCGATCGATTTCATCCGCAGCGTCGATTTTGTTCAGCACGATCAGAATGTTCGAGTTGACGCTTTGAATTTTCTCAAACGACTTCTTCTCCGCCTCCGAGAAGACGGTGCCTGCAGCGTTCAGAAAGAACAGCACGATATCCGCCTGTTTATAGTAATTCAAGGTCACCTCTGAATTGGCGGTGTTCACATCATTCAGTCCGGGTGTATCGATAAAGGATATATGGTCCTTGTACTTGTGCGGATGAATCACCGTCGTTTCCCCGGGCTCGGCCCCGACGCCGGCCACCTCTTCGCCCACGATCCGGTTCATGGTGGAAGACTTGCCCGTATTCACGTCGCCAATCAGCGCAATGAGGATTTCCTGCTTCAGCTGGCGGTTGATTTCATCCATTTCCTTCTCGTAGGCCTCATCGGCTGCCCGCTTGATCTCTTCTTCCCAAGCTTTTCCGTAGTCATCCATGTCTGATCGTCTCCATTCACGATAGGTTTTCGCGCCTCCGTGCAATCTATACACTCATCATACACTACGCAGGACTGTCCACCGAAGCTGCGTTTCTTCGATTCCTTTCATGATTCTCTTAAACAAAAAAAGCGTGAATTCATCACGCTTTCCCATTCGCATTATTTATTGAATTAAAAAATTCACATTACACAATTAAAAATTCAGCATGCTTCTCGCACTCCGCGCACTTCACCGGTGGGTCCCAGTCCGAAAACTCGGTCTCCTTCAGATCAACAATATCCGGGGCATCCTCATATTCATCCACGAAATTTTCGATCGCTAGTTCCACATGTTCCTTGCATACGACGTACATTCTATGCATCCTTTCTATCTTTCGCCTCATGTTGTGTTTTCCTTCAAACCTGTATAGCCACTCTTCTGTTCTACCACACTCTACGAGAAAAAGAAATGTTTTTAACCCAATTGCCCATCCCCGCTGTATTTCAACCCACAAAAGCTTCCGATCCATCCATGGATTTCACATCCCAAGGCCTTCCGCCCAACTTAATTACAGGTGAGCAGCAAAAAAAGAGCGTGTTTCACGCTCTTCTTTCGCGGCCGTTTCAACGGCTCGTATCTAACCTTTTTCAATCTCTCTATATATGGATACTATTCCATGCCAACGATAATATATACCCGCTATTTGTTTCTAAAAAACAACGAACAAGCACATCTTTGCGGAAAAATGGTACACTCGCGGATTGTCCGCCAAGGGCAGCCTGCGTTATTCTCCAGGCTTCTCTTCCAGCTTGACCTTCAGCGACTGCAGCTTGCCGTCACGATAGAAGGTCACGTTCAGGTCTCCGCCCACCTTCGTGTTGTAGTACAGGTGCTTGCGGAGCTCGAGCGTCGTTGTAATCGGTTTGCCATCCAGCTTCACGATCACGTCGTTCAGCTGCAGACCGGCATCCAGCGCAGGTCCAAGCGCATCCAGCACGACCACGCCTTCGGTTACCGTCTTCGGCAGCTTGAGATCTTCCTTCTCCTTTTTGCTCAGCGGAGCATACGGATTACTCAAGTCGACGGTGTATACGCCGAGATAAGGGCGGGCAATATGCCCCTTCAGCATCAGCTCGGTCACAACCTCCGTAATTTCGTTGACCGGAATCGCGAACCCGAGTCCTTCGACGCCGGTGTCGGCAATCTTCATCGTGTTGATGCCGATGACTTTACCGTTCAGGTCCACCAAAGCGCCTCCGCTGTTGCCCTCGTTAATGGCTGCGTCGGTCTGGATGACCTCCTGCTCCCAGTCGTAAATGCCGTCCTGGTTCAGGGATACCGGAATGATGCGGTTGGTATAGCTGACAATCCCGGAGGTCAGCGTATCGCCCAAACCCAGCGGGTTGCCGATGGCGATGACCGTTTCGCCGAGACGAAGCTTGGAGGAGTCCCCAAACTCGGCAACCTCGCCGATGCCTTTGCTGTCAATCGACAGAACGGCAATATCGCTGACGTTGTCCGTGCCGACCAAGGTCGCTTTTTTCTTCTCGCCGCCTACCAGCACAACCTCCAGGGAATCGGCGCCTTCCACCACATGGTTATTCGTTATCACGAAGGCTTTGCCCTCGAGTTTCTTGAAGATGACGCCAGATCCAAGGGCATCCTCTTGCGAGCCGCCGAAATCTTCGCCGAAATCAAAATCATCGCCGAAGTCGAACCCTTCCGGAAGCTCGAAGTCGCCCTCTTCCTCAGGCAGGGTGCCGGATTCCTCTTCCAGCCCCTCACCCTCTACCCCTTCCTCTTCAGGCAGCGGAGTCTCTTTATGCGTCAATACGCTGACAACCGCAGGACGCACCTTCTGGGCAGCGCTAATAATTCGTTCATAAGGATCCCCATCCGACGTGGACAGCTGATGACTGCCATTGATCATGGTAATCGGTGACGACGTCGCAGGATGACCTGTAATGAAGCTGAACAACATCACCGCAATCAAGGCGCTGCACACGGAACTGATCGCGGAAATCTGGAATGTGGATAAACCCTTCCTGCGGCGGGTGGACCGCCACTTCGTTCGCTCAGATCGGTCCTCGCTGGTATTTTTGCTCCGTCTGGAAATTTTAGTTGAATAGAAATCATCGTCAAACAATCCCATTGCGATCCCTCTCTCCCCTTGGTTGCTACGCGTCAAGATACTTTACCAGCTTCAGACCTACCGCCATTACCGACTGACCTACTAAAACCATCTTGTCGTCATAACAACCGCCTTGCACCGCATGTATCTATCTCTCTATGAATCGGCAGCGTGCCACCTGTTAAATATCTCTCTATTGTATGACTCTTCTGCGGCTCAAAAAGTTGCATTTTTGAGCTCTCTCTTTAAACTTTTAGTGAAATATCGCTCCTTATCCAATATTTGAACCCACAGCCAGAAATCTAGTTCCAGAAAAGGTATGTATTGACACCCGACCGTTCAAAAAAGACCCTGTATCCTTCTATTACCACAAACAGGGCGTTTTAAGCGCGAAACATCCGTTTTTTTCTAAAAAAGATGGGAATACCTGGGTCGTCTGCATTTGGCGTATATAAGCACCCCGTGCTCTAGTTCGTTGCTGGTGCTTAACCACAGCCCTCGGACCTTCCGGTGCTCCTATTGTACCACACGAACACAGGTTCACGTCAGCTTTCTTTGGTAAAAACAAATGCTAAATTGATGGCAATTTTAAGAGTCTGTGTAAAGAGAGATTTTACATTTGATCGTAGCGATTGTCCGGGTGAACACAATACCCTTGTATACGAGCCAGACAGCCAAAAGGTTCCATTTTTCGAGGATATTCCATGATCCCCTATTCCCTCATACCCGCAATCCTGGCAGCGGCAGCCCTTGATTCGTGCATTCCCCCTTTAAAGACTATACCGAAGAAATGTGTTAAGAAAATGGCAACAGAGTTGGTCTTCAGGCCAAATATATTCATTTCGGAATGCCGTTGCCACAGCTCTCCGGCAACCCACACATCATTCCTATTTGGATTCACCGTCACTTATTCTTTCCTAAGCTCTCCGCTGCAAAAATACTTCCCCTTCCCCTCTGCAGTATGCCTGCAAACAAGGCTCACCTACCCTGTTTGGCCTATCAAAAAAGCACATTGCCTGCGCAAGGCATAGGATTTGGACCTGCTCCTCCGTCTCCTGGCACTGGTTAGGTTATCCATTCATCTGCAGGTTGCCCGCAGGGAATGTTATAAAGGGGAAATCATTTGCAAGGAGGGTTAAGGATGGCAAGAAGATCACGTCGGCACCGGAGTCCCGAAATGCAGCAGTTCATGACAAGCGTGATGCGAAACGAAGGCTATCAAGTCGACCCCCAGCGGCAGCAGGACGTCAAATATGAGGTGGCCAAATCACTCGGCTTGCCGTTGAAACCCGGCGACAATCGAGACCTGACCACCGAACAGGCAGGTAAAGTCGGCGGTGCCATCGGCGGTTCCATGGTTCGGGAAATGGTTCGTATGGCGCAAGAAAGCCTCAGCAAGCGTTAGAGACGATCCGTAACTCAGCATGTGTTACGCCCGTAACAGCAAAACAGCCCCATGTCATCAATCAATCATGACCGTGGGGCTGTTTTTTATAAAAATATCCATGTTAAGAATGCTAAATTCGTGTCAGGCAAACGGTCCGCCTAAACTATTCCCCGACTTTATCCCAAGGGGTCGGACGGTCATAATACGTATCGCACAATTTAAATTCGCTGTCCTTGAAGAAGCAGCCGCGGTCTTCCATCGTATCGCGTACGGTCATTCTTGCCAGGTCCATCATGTTATGATCCAGGCTGAGATGGGCCAGATACGTCCGTTTGGTATCGCCCGTCAGCAATTCGCTTAAAGCATCGCCTGCCGAATTATTCGACAAATGCCCCATATCGCCGAGAATTCGGCGCTTGGTATTCCACGGATACCGTCCCATCCGGAGCATCTCGATATCGTGATTGGCTTCCAGCACCAGCACATCCGATCCATCCAGCGCTTTCTTCACCTTGTCGCTGACATAACCGAGGTCCGTGGCAACGCCGAGCTTCTCGTCGCCGTCATAGAAGCAGTAACCGACCGGTGCCGCAGCGTCATGGGATATTTCAAACGGCTCCACCCGCAGCGTGCCAAAATCCTTGACCTCATGACTCTCCAGCACAATCCGGTTCTCTTCCGCAATCTTGCCCAGCGACTTGCTCATCGCTTCCCACGTCTTCTCATTCGCATAGATCGGCAGATTGTATTTGCGCGCCACCGCGCCAAGCCCCCGGATATGATCCGAATGCTCATGCGTGACCAGGATTCCGTCGATTTCTTCTCCCATCATTTCGCGTTCCTTCAACAGCTCATCGATGCGTCTTGCACTTAGGCCCGCATCAATCAGCAGTGTCGTATCCTCATTGCGGACAATGGTCGCATTGCCCGTCGAGCCGCTCGACAGCACGGAAAATGAAATCCCCATAGTCTTGTTACTCCTTTGTCGTATCGCTTTTTGGCGTCAGCACGTCCCCGCTGATGCCTTGTACATAGATCATCTCGCCATGATCCAGCGTAAACCGCCAGGTCGGTGCTGCCAACTGATCCTCTGTATTAAACAACTGCCCATAATAACCAAGCTGAATATCGCGCACCGCCGAATCAGGCGGGATGAAATTACGTTCGATAAGGGTTTCCAAGGCCTTCGATGCAGGGAGAACCTTCTGTTCCTCCATATCGCTGCTTGGCAGAATCTCGAATACGGGTTCGCGAAACGCATGGATCTTCTGAGCTTCATGGATAAACTCCAACTCCACGTTAAACAGCGGCCATTCCTTCTGCACCAACGGCCGGAATATGAAGACATTCTCCTTGTCTGACGGCTCGTCATGGCGGTAGTTCCCGAGATCCGCAATCTTGCCTTCCAGCGCATTCCGCAATTCCTTCTCATCGGCATAAATCAGCTTCGTATCCACCGGCTGCTCCAGCCCTACGGGCTCTCCCTGGGCTTCCGCGCTGTAGATATAATTAATTTTGGGCAGCTGCGGCGTTTCCGTCGGGATCGGACTCAGCAATTGAATCCCATTCTCCTCCATCACCTGCTGGGTACTCTCGGAAAGCGAGGTGAAATCCAGATTGGAGCCGACCTGTTCGCGGTAATCCATCCAGAGCTGATAGCCCAGCACCAGATTAAGCAGCAAAAACGCGTAAATCAGAACATTTTTGGCACGGCCCCAATCCATGAATATCCCTCCTTGTGATCCAATGTACCCCGTATGATTACTCGAGTATGACAACCGAGCCGTTCTGGAGCTCTAAAGCCCATACCGGCTTCAGCAGCAGCCCTTCGTCCGTCCTCACCGGCAAATAGGCGGGATCCAGACCCGTAACCACACTCTCCTCGTAAGGCTTCAGTTTCGCTTCCAAGGCCTCGCCTCCCGTAAGCTTTACCATCTGTTTCTTCAATGAGGCAGGCTCGAGATATAACAGCGAGCGCTCATAGGAGGTTACCGTTCCCTGCTGCAAATCCAATTCCATGACGCCGTATTGGAAGCCAGGCGTATTCAGGATCGGGAATCCGCCGTAATATTGCTGGAATTTTACCAGTGTCCGATCCTCGGATTCACCCGCTTTAGCCAGCCTGTATGTGCCATTCCAGCCTCCGTGCTGATTCACGAAATCGATAGCGGACAGCACATCCTTGCCGGGACTGCTCTCTCCGGATGGCGGTGCAGCCGGATCCGTATAGCTGATCCATTTCTGCCCCTGGTCTACTTGGAGGCTCCGCTTACTGTCCGTATATATTTCGGAGCCGTCTTTTTCCCGGATGTTACGGGTGATGCTCGGGTCAAAGAACAGGCTGCGCTGCATTTGATCAACCGTATATTCGCCGATCGGCAGCTCAACGCTGACCATATTCAGCTCCTTCTCGGGGGTATAGTACCGGCCATCCACCATCTTATACGGCGTCCAGCTCAGCCCGAAGTCCACCAGCTGATCCACGTCCTGTACGGTCAAATCCGCCTGGGCGGCCTCATAGACGACATCGCCCTCCGTACTGAAAAACATGACATGGATCTTCGCTTCGCCTTCTACGCTGTACAGCCACATTTTGTTGATGCTTTCCCCTTCAAACAGGGTGTCCGGGACGATCTGCATCACTCTCTGGAGCAGCGTTACCGGAATGCCCGAATCAAAGCTCAGCTCAATGCCTCGATTCTCGGAGCGAACCTTGGCCCAATCGATGTTGCTGACCATCCGCCGCTGGAAATTATCAAAGGTTCGGCCTTTAAGCCGATTATACACGAGATTATAGAACGTATCGTTCGGATAGAACACCGTATGCTTGTCTTCGCCCAGATGAATGACCATTTTGTCAGGAAAGAGCAGATTCTCGGGCTTCTCTTCCGGCCCCATCTCCTCGGTTCGGATATAGGCGTCCTTCGATTGCACAACCGAGTCGCTGCCCGGAAAACGGAAAATCAACACATAACTCTGTACCAAGCTGCCAACGACCAACAGGACAAGCAGCACGGTCTTCATTCGTTCCTTCACGCTAACACCCTCCCCTCATCGTCCAGGGGCAAGGTAAAGGTCACCGTGGTGCCCTTCTCCAATTCAGATTGAAGCGTAATGAAACCTCCATGTGCCCTGACAATTTCCCGGGCAATGGACAAACCGAGGCCCGTTCCGCCCAAATTGCGCGTCCGTGCTTTATCCACCCGATAGAAGCGCTCAAAGATCCGGTCCAGATCCTTCTTCGGAATACCGATCCCGGTATCCTTAACGGATAAGGATAACATGCCTTCCTCCGTTATGCTTGCATCCATGGTGATGGTGCCACCGTCCGGCGTATATTTAAGGGCGTTGGATATCAGGTTATCGAGAACCTGGTCAATGCCGTCCCGGTCCAGCATCGCCGTGGATACGCCCGGCTTCACTTCGATAATGGTACGAATATGCTTTTGCTTCATTTGGAAAGAGAATCGGTCCTCTACATCCTCCAGCATTTCCACGATGTCCGTCCGCTCCTTATGCAGAGCGGCCTCCTTGGAATCCAGCCGGGACAAATGCAGCAGGTCCGTCACCAGCCGGATCATCCGGCCGGTCTCATTCTGGATGACGCCGACGAATCTCGGCCCCATCTGTTTATCCTCCAGTGCGCCATCCTCCAGCGCCTCGGTATAACTCTTGATGGTTGTCAGCGGCGTGCGCAGCTCATGGGATACATTCGCCACGAACTCCCGCCGGGATGCCTCCAGCTTCTCCTGCTCGGTGACGTCCTGCAGCACGGCAATCGTGCCCGTGATGCCGATCTCCCGCCGGTGAATCGGCGTGAAGGTCACGCGCATCATGAACGGCTCACCGCCCTCGCGCGGCGTAATCTCAAGCAGCTTGGAATCATGGCCTTCGCCGCGCGCCAAAGCTTCGGATTCGGATTGTTCCAGACCCAGCAGGGACACGATATCGTGTCCTGCCAGCTCTTCCCCCTCCACGCCCAGCATTTCGCCGGCGCGCCGGTTCATCAGGATGACACGCCCCGCTTCGTCGGTTGCGATGACGCCGTCGCTCATATTCGTCAGGATGGAAGCAAGCTTCTCCTTCTCCTCTTCGTTCTGCGAGAGGGCTTCGCGCAGACGGCTGGTCATATAATTGAACGCCTGGCTGAGCTGGCCGATCTCATCGCTGCCGAATACCGGCGTTTTCTCGGTAAACCGGCCGTCCGCGACAGCCCGCGCATGTTTGGTCAGCTCCTTGATCGGATGGGTAATCGTATGCGACAGGATGACGCCGAGCACCGCGGTCAAGCCGAGGGCCAAGAGAATCCCCGATATAAAAATATTGTTGATCCGCTGCATCGTGCTGTACAGCTCGCTCATGCTGGCTACGATATATATCGCGCCGACGATTTTCTCGTTGTACATGACGGGCTTGGCCACCACTTTTTTGCGGATATTATCATCGTCGATGATGTACTCCTCATTATCCTGTATTCCCTGCAGCGCCCGGCTGACAACCGTCTGCGTATTCTTGGTGCTCACATAATCGGCGTGGGAGGGCAGCGAGGTGGTCAACACCCGCCCGGTGGAATCCAGCACCTGGATTTCGGCGCCGTTCAGGTTGAACAGATTGTTCACCATGACGCGCAGGCTCTCGATCGGATCCTCTTCCGTATCATTCTCGCCGCCAAGGGTTTTGGCCGCCAGAACCGACATCAGCTCTGCGCGTTCCTGCAAGTCCTTCGTGAAGTTGCTGGTCAGCGAGTTCTTCATCGCACTCACAAAATACACCCCGATCAGCTGCATTGCGATCAGAATGAGAAGGACATAAATGATGATGACCTTCGCCTGGATGGTGCGGAAGAAGGACAGCCACTTCATTACAGGCCTCCGTTTTTCGCGCTGCGCATCAGGTAGCCCAGTCCGCGCCGAGTCAGGATGTATTCCGGTTTGCTCGGGTTCTCTTCAATCTTCTCGCGAAGTCGGCGAATCGTCACATCCACGGTCCGCACATCGCCAAAGTATTCAAAGCCCCATACCGCCTGCAGCAAATGTTCCCGAGTCATCACTTTGCCGGCATTACGGGCCAAATAATACACCAATTCATATTCGCGGTGCGTCAGATCGAGCGCTTCCCCGCTTTTGTATACCATGTACATGTCCGTATCAATAAACAGCTCAAACAGCCGCAGGCCTTGTCCGCCTGCACTTGTGCCGCCTGTGTTATCCGCCGAGTTATCCGGCTTCTGCTGACGTCGCAGATGCGCCTTCACGCGTGCGAGTATTTCTCTCGTGCTGAACGGCTTCGTCACGTAATCATCCGCCCCGAGCTCAAGCCCAAGCACCTTGTCGATCTCTCCGTCCTTCGCCGTCAGCATGATGATCGGGATCTGCAGGTTAGCGGCACGTACCTCGCGGCACACGTCCATTCCGTCTTTGCCGGGCAGCATCAAATCAAGCAGCATCAAGTCCGGCCGCTGCGTGAGGGCAATCTCCACGGCGCTAATGCCGTCAAAGGCGCAGATGACCTCATAGCCCTCTTTTTCCAAGTTAAACTTTAAAATATCGGCGATGGGCTGTTCGTCATCCACCACCAGAATGGTTCCCTGCATCTTCCTGTTCACCTCATACCTTCTTAAAGAGGATGTTCAAAAAATCCCTTTTTGAACTCACACTTAAACGGTCTTCTTTACATTTTACCACACCTGCCGCCGCTACACACCCACTGGTCCCGCCATTCGGAGAGCGGCAGCGATCGCCTTTGGATTCGGAAAATCTCATCGTAAGCGGCATTCCTATTTTCCGAATTCAACAGCGACGGAGGAGGACACCGCTTGCGACACCACTGCAGACAATTTTCCCGTTCTGTCCCACCCACACCGCCTCCCCTACGGCCGTCCCGATTCAGGGGGCGGCCTCTCCCGCTTCGCAGCTTTGTCGAAAATAAGGGGATGGATCCGACAGATAAGGGAAGACGCCCTCTACTGCAGCAAGCGGTGTCATTCGGAGAGCGCAGCGTTCGCCTTTGGATTCGGAAAATCTCATCGTAAGCGGCATTCCTATTTTCCGAATTCAACAGCGACGGAGAAGGACACCGCTTGCGACACCACTGCAGACTATTTTCCCGTTCTGTCCCACCCACACCGCCTCCCCTACGGCCGTACCGATTCAGGGGGCGGCCTCCCGCTTCGCAGCTTAGTCGAAAATAAGGGGATGGATCCGACAGATAAGGGAAAACGCCCTCTCCTGCAGCAAGCGGTGTCATTCGGAGAGCGGCAGCGATCGCTTTTGGATTCGGAAAATCTCATCGTAAGCGGCATTCCTCTTTTCCGAATTCAACAGCGACGGAGAAGGACACCGCTTGCGACACCACTGCAGACTATTTTCCCGTTCTGTCCCCCATCCCCAAACACCCCCTGTTAAAGACGCAAAGATGGCCGCCCCCGTTAAGGAGCGGCCATCTTCACTATTATGATATATGAACCAATAATGGCTTATGTCGCATTGGTTTACCTAGTATAACACAGAACTACAGATATTTCATCGGATTTTGGGCAACTCCATTTTTTTGCACTTCGAAATGCAGATGCGTTCCGGTGGAACGGCCCGTATTACCCATGACGCCAAGCTTGGACCCTTGTCCAACAGACTGGCCGTTGCCGACGGAAATCTTGCTCATATGCCCGTACAGCGTGCGATATCCATTGCCGTGATCGACAATGACGACGTTGCCGTAACCGCTCTGCTGACCCGCGAAGACCACTCTTCCGGAGGCCGCTGCCATAATGGTGCTTCCGCCAACCATATCAATGCCCTCATGGCTTCTTCCCCAGCGATGTCCGAAGGAGCTCGTAATGCGCGCCCCGCTCACCGGCCAAGCGAACATGCTGCCGCTGGACTTCTGGGTCACCGCTGCCGCTTTTTTCTTCGGTGCTACCTTGGTGCCTTTATACACAACCTCCGGCAGGGATTCCTGAACCACCTGTTGGCCTGTCCACTGCTTGGAGATAACCTTGCCGTTCTCTTTGATCACGATGTAATCCACCGTCTTCACGCCGTCCCGTCCGGGACGGACGACCTTCCGCTTGCCCAGCGGGAGCTCGCTGCTCTTGCGAACAATCGTCTCTGGTTTGCTCGGCTGCTTCACCGACACCGTCTCCACCGTTCGGACCGTCAGCGGCGCTTCCGGCTTCGTCACCTGCAGCTCGGCCCCGATCTGAACGTATTTCTCTTCGAGTCCGGGATTGAGCGCCATGACATCAGCAGACTTCATGCCAAATTGCTGCGCGATCGAGGAAATCGTATCTCCCTCTTTTACCGTGTACACCACCGGCTTGTCCTTCGTGCCCGTAAGCACCTTGACCGCTTCTTCCACGTCCAGCACCTTGTTCGGGTCAGCCTTCGTGTTGGCAAGCGAAATCTTCTCCTTGATGTCCACGGACTGGAGCCCGCTTGCGTCATCCTTCTTCTGGCTCGATGCCGATGCGGACGTTTTCGTGAAAGCGACTTTCTGCGTCTTCTCCTTCTGCGCAGCAGCCGGAGCGAACTTCAGCTTAGCCGCTTCGACGGCAGCCTTGGCCGTCTGTTGATCCTTCACGATCGCCACCGTCTTGCCGTCCACCTTCAGCTCCACGCCGCGGGCATATGCTGTCAGCATGCCATCCAGCTTAGAAAGCGTCTCCTCGCTGTTCACGTCCGGTTTATAGGAACGGTCGGCCTTCGTGGTGATGCCGTCGGTATGAAGCGCCATGGGCACATCAGGATACTTCTCCTGATATTCCTTCCGCTTCGCTTTCAGCAGCTGGGCAAGCTGGGCATCATCTTGAATGGTACCGATCGATTCCCCATCTACATACACATGATAGAACGGAATTGTATTCGCGTTCACGTAAGCTTTTCCGCCGGTATATATCGATCCTGCTATGAGCAATACCCCTGCCGACATCCAAATCCATCTGCGCGGTGATGTCCACCCCCGCTTTGGCGGATTCGACGACATCGGGGACTCCTGATTTGAGTTGTGATTGAGGGTAGAATGATCCGCCGCTTGCTTGCGCAAGATGCTGTCCATCCACCGTTTCCCCTTAGAACCTTTCATGTCTCTCTCCTTTAAGCCTTGTCCATATGTAAGAATCCATTATTCGTTCATCTGAACGTGCTGACTTAGCATTGAATGTGACACAACCTGTCAAAAGGTATCAAAATTTTAACCTTTTCGATCTTCGTATACTTTAACATAGCCTTTACAATCATTTCAAGTTTACGAAAACAGCGAAAAACCCGCGCCCCGCGCGGGTTTCCTGATATTTTCCAGTATGGGGCTTTTGCATGCCGGTGACAAAACGGTGACAGAGCCTGCCTGAAACCCGTCATACCGTTATTCTTTGAGCATGGTGATCAGTTTATCGAATTCTTCCGGATTCAAATATTTGGATATTCCCTGCTCGATATCCGCAAGCTCCGCAGCGGTCAGACCGTCCTCCATCGCCTCGGAGATCTTCTGCATTTCCGATTGGGGCAGCTTGTTCATCAGCATGGTGAAAATCTCTTCCTTCTCCTCCGTTGGCAAACGGTCCTTCCGGTCCACGATGTCCCCCGGTGTCATGACAATCTCCTGATCTTCCAGGGAGGAGCCGCCAGACTCTGTCGTATTCGTGCCCATGACGGGCAGGGAATTATCCGGTGCCTCTTCATCGTTCGAAGTCTCCCCTGACGTTCCCGTTGATCCTGAACTCGTCTCTTCGTCCTCCTTGGCCCCTCCATTCGTTTCGGTGCCGGCTTCCGATTCCGGTTTATCGTCCGCTGCGCCCAGATCTTCGTCCAATTGGCGATTGTCCTTCGCGGCATTGACGCTGCCTGCATCCGGCTTGGTGCCGGAGCCCACGCCCAGCATGGACTTCATAATACCTCCCACCCCCATCGGCTCCGCTTCCAGCTGAATGTTAAAGCTGGATAACACCGATTGAATATAGGCATTGACGACGATGCCCGTGGTCACAATCGTAAGCGTGCTCACCAGGATGGCGGTCAAGCTGAGTTTTAGCAGCCATTTCATCCACTTCATCCGTATCTCCTCCTTCCTCATGCATGCTGCAATGACATGACGATGATTGCTTTCTTTTTCCAGTATTGACCGCTCGGTATCGCTTCAATCGTGGGGATCGCCAATTTTTCTACTTCGATTTGATATATTTCATGATTCGGTTCCTTTTCGGCCACACTACTTCCATGCGATAGAGCGCTCCATCGACCGCACCAGGGAATGTATGATACATATATAGTCATTGGAACTGCATATGAAGGAGGTCAATCTAGCAATGATTCATATATTGATCGCAGATGACGACGCGCATATTCGAGAGCTCCTGCAATATCATCTTCAAAACGAAGGATACACAGTATTAACTGCATCTGACGGGGAAGAAGCTTCTGCCCTTTTGGCGGAAGAACAGGTTCACCTGGCTGTCGTGGATGTCATGATGCCGAACAAGGACGGGTATCAGCTCTGCGAAGAAATCCGGCGTTATTATGATGTTCCCGTCATTCTGCTGACCGCCAAGGATCAGCTTGTAGACAAAGAGAGAGGTTTTGCCGTAGGCACGGATGATTACTTAACCAAGCCGTTTGAACCAAGGGAGCTGCTGTTTCGAATCAAAGCCCTGCTGCGGCGGTATCAAATGGTCAGCGCAGACAAAATCCGTCTGAACGAAACAACCATCGACCGCAAAAGCTACGAGGTTCAAGGACACGGAAAGATACTGATGCTGCCGATGAAGGAGTTTGAGCTGCTCTCCCAGCTTGCGAGCTATCCGGACCGGACGTTCTCGCGCGAGGAGCTGATTCAGCTCATCTGGGGAACGGATTTTGACGGAGATGACCGGACCGTTGACGTTCATATCAAACGACTCCGGGAACGCTTCGCGGACCGACGCGGCGATTTCCGGATACGGACCATCCGGGGCGTAGGGTATAAATTGGAGGCGGCGCCGCAGTGAAAACCCTCTATTCGCGCATCGTCCTCACCACCATCGCCATCATGGTGATCAGCAGCTTGATTGCTTTTGTGCTGTCTAATCTGTACTACCAGTACAATCTCAAGCCCTTTAACGATCAGAAGGTCACCACCATGGCCAAGGATATCGGGGACTTTTATGACAGCCACCCGGAGACGGACATCCATGATTATCTCCATCACATCGGACAGCTCGGTTATCAATTCTATTTGGTAAACGATCAAGGCAAGGAGTGGTTCTATGGCGGCATGTTCCGTGAACAGGACCTTTCGCCCGAAACGGTGCGGCAGGTGCTGAACGGGAAGGTGTACCATGGCATCGCGGAGTTTCCGTCGGAGCTGTTCATCACCGGCTTTTTCGACAATGTCCTAAGCAACTCCATCGGCATCCCCATACAGGTAGAAGGCAGCCCTCTCGCACTCTTCATCAGGCCCGATATTACCGTCCAGTTCGGGGAGATGCGTATCTTCTTCTCCATCATCATGGTCATTGCCATCCTGCTGAGCATCCTGCTTGTCGGCATTATTACGCGCTATATCGTGAAACCGATCGTGAAGTTAACCGAGGCCACCCAGAGCGTGGCGCAGGGCCAATATGACATTAAGCTGAACGTTACCCGGCGGGACGAGCTGGGGCAGCTTGCGGACCATTTTTCCCAGATGGCTAAAGGGCTAGCGCAGTTGGAGCAGATGCGCCAAGAGTTTGTATCCAATGTCTCGCATGAAATCCAGTCGCCGCTGGCCTCCATTCAGGGCTTCTCGCAGACGCTGCAAACGAAGCGCTTGTCCGAGGAACAACAGCAGCATTACTTATCGATCATTGAGGCGGAGAGCCGCCGGATGTCCCAGCTCAGCAAACAGCTGCTTATGCTGGCGTCCCTGGATAAGGAAGAAAATATTCTCGATAAATCCACCTTCGACGTGGCCGAGCAAATCAAGCAGGTACTGTTCCACACCGAATGGAGCTGGCGCAGCAAAGATTTGACCATCGATATGTCGCTGCCGCCGACCTATGTCTATGGCGATCAACAACTGCTGCATCAGGTATGGACGAACCTCATCACCAACAGCATTAAATTCACCGCACCTGAAGGCGCCATCTCCCTGCGTGTGATCGAACACAACACACAATGCCGCATCGAGATCTCCGATACGGGCATTGGTATTCCGCCAGAGCACCTGCCCCACATCTTCAACCGGTTCTACCGCGTGGATGAGGCTCGCGACCGCTCCGAGGGCAGCAGCGGATTGGGTTTATCCATTACCCAGAAAATTGTCGAACTGCATGGCGGACGTATTGAAGTCACGAGTCAGCCTGGAAAGGGAACCACCTTCACCGTGATCCTCCCTCACGTATAATGCAGCCTAATCTCAAGTTCATGCTCTGTTCATAATCCATTCCTATACTTGGGGCATATCCCGCAGAGATTAAAAACCGAGGGATGTGTTGCTTAATGATTAGGAATGGAGATGGGAAACATGTTTCTTGCACTGCGTGAACTTCAGCATGCGAAGCTGCGCTATCTGCTGATTGGCTTCATTATGGTTCTGATTGCCTGGCTCGTTCTTTTCGTCACGGGATTGGCCCAGGGACTCTCCTACGATAACGCCTCTTCCATACAAAATATGAAAGCCGACTACCTGGTGCTTCAGGAGGGATCCGATCATCGGATCAATCGTTCCGTACTAACCGGCGAGATCTGGAACGAAGTGCAGAGCCGCCCGGGTGGAAACCCGGCCACTCCGCTCGGCGTACACATGAACACCTTGACCAAGGAAGGCTCCGCAGCCAAATTCGATGCAGCTTTTTTTGCCATTGATGTGGAGAGCATGCTGGCACCCCGAGTCGTTGAAGGCACCATGATTAGCAATACGGATGCCGACCTTGTGATGGCCGACCGCTCCTTGAAAGAGGACGGGTACCGGCTGGGCGACCGGATCGTGGATCAGGCTACAGGCGCCACATTTACGATTGCGGCCTTTACGGAGGGACAATCCTTCAGTCATGCCCCGGTCATTCACATGAACTTTGAGGGATGGAAGACGCTTCAATCAAACCCGGCAAAGCTAGCGCCTATCTATAATGCCATCGCTTGGAGAGGAACTCCGGAACAGAAGGAGGCCTTGGCCCGGGACGTATCCGGCATCGAGATTATCACGAAAGAGGAAGCCCTGCAGGGAATTCCCGGTTTTCAGGAGGAGCAGGGTTCACTCATCATGATGATTGTGTTCCTGTTTGTGATCGCAGCCTTCGTGCTGGCCGTGTTCTTCTACGTCATGACGATTCAGAAAATGAATCAGTTCGGCGTCCTGAAAGCCATCGGCGCGGGGACCGGCTATCTGGTGAGGAGTCTGATCTTTCAGGTCCTGACCCTTACCATCGTCAGTCTTGCGATCAGCATCGGCCTGACGTACGGGGTTTCGCTCCTGTTGTCCGGCATCGTGCCCTTTTCGTTAACGCCTTCGGTCGTTCTGCTCTGTTCCTTGCTGTTCCTGGCGGTTTCCCTGATGGGATCGCTATTGTCGCTATATCGGGTCATCAAGATCGATGCAATCGAAGCTATCGGGAGGGCTGCATAATGACATCATCCAAGCTGTTGATGGATCAGGTGAGCAAAGAATTCGGTGACGGGGACACCTCCGTTAAAGTACTGGACAACATTTCGCTGGATATCAAGGGTGGGGAATTCGTCGCGGTGGTCGGACCTTCCGGTTCGGGCAAAAGCACCTTTCTCTCCATTGCAGGAGCACTGCTATCCCCTACCCGGGGACGAATATGGATGGGCGATCAGGAGGTCACCCGGCTCCCCGCCAAACAATTGAATCAGCTGCGGCTGCGCCATATCGGATTTGTCTTTCAATCCTCCAATCTCATTCCGTATCTGACGGTCCGGGATCAGCTGCTCTTGATGGCCAAGCTGGCAAACCAGCAAGGCCAGGAGCCGCAGCGGCGGGCAGATGATCTGCTTCACCGGTTGGGCCTGTCGCATCGAAAGTCTCGTTATCCCGAGAGCCTGTCCGGCGGCGAACGGCAGCGGGTTGCCATTGCCCGGGCATGGATGAACGATCCGGAGCTCATATTGGCAGACGAGCCGACGGCAAGTCTGGATTCCGAGCGCGGCCGGACGGTCGTTCAAATGCTCGCCGATGAGGTGAAGCTGCGCCGGAAAGCTGCTATCATGGTCACGCATGACAAGCGCATGCTGGATCTATGTGACCGGGTCGTCTATATCGAGGACGGCAAGCTGTCCGAACGGCCGCAGCCGATTGTGTTGTAGCACGACAAAAACCGGATTCATCCCTAGGCAGCCTAGTCGATGAATCCGGTTTTTTACTATGCTGGACCGCCGTGTACCTTGTCCAGCGCTCAAGAAGGCCATACGTCCATTCGAAGGTTCGTATGGCTTCTGTCCCCCCTACATGAATCTGACTGCATTCATCCGCTGTTTTTAGCCCCAATTCCAAATGATCAGCGTGCTGCCCTCTATGTCTATCTCCATTATAGGGTGGATGGGCGAATGACTAGGGGATAATATTCTTTAGCTGAAGGGACAAATTCTTCTACCTATTGACCAGCGATGGTATGCTCGAAAGCCATCTCCTATCCCGGATCTTTCACAGCCATAAAAAAAGCCCGCCGAACCCTATCTTCGGCGGGTGTATTTCACATATCTTAAGGTTGAACTTTCACTCTCTCTATTCTTGGTCCAACGCTTGATTACTTCTCGTAAATCGGCAGCACTTGATTCGTCTGCTCCCGGTTGCGGCCGACGGAGAAGATGGCAATCGGTATGCCGGTCAGCTCGGATACCCGCTCAACATAACGGCGAGTGTTCTCAGGCAGATCCTCCAGCGTCTTCGCGCCGGTAATGTCTTCGCTCCAGCCTGGCAGCTCTTCATAGATGGCTTCGCATTCGGCTAACATTTTCAAGCTGGCCGGGTAGTGCGTAATCTCCTCACCGCGAAATTTATATGCGGTACAGATCTTCACGGTCTCCAGTCCGCTGAGCACGTCCAGCGAGTTCAGGGACAGGCCGGTAATTCCGCTTACGCGGCGGGCATGGCGCACAACTACGCTGTCGAACCAGCCTACGCGACGAGCACGCCCGGTTACCGTGCCGTACTCATGTCCTTTTTCACGGATATATTCGCCGATTTCATTATCCAGCTCCGTTGGGAATGGTCCGTCTCCTACACGCGTCGTATAGGATTTGGCCACGCCGATGACTTGTTGAATCTTCGACGGCCCAACGCCGGAACCGATGCAGACGCCGCCTGCAGAAGGATTCGAAGACGTAACAAACGGGTACGTACCTTGGTCGATATCCAGCATGACGCCTTGAGCGCCTTCAAACAATACCTTTTGATTCTCATCGATGGCATCATTCAAGACAACGGAAGTGTCGCGCACATATTTACGAATAACCTCGGCGTACTCCAGGTATTGCGTTAGAATCTCTTCAACATCAAGCGCTTCCCCGCCGTACACTTGGGTAATCACTTGGTTCTTCTCCTTCACTAGATGGCGAAGCTTCAATTCGAACTCTTCCGCATCCATCAGATCTGCGATCCGGATGCCGTTGCGTGCCGCTTTATCCATGTAACAAGGGCCGATCCCCTTGCGTGTTGTACCGATTTTGTTCGGACCTTTGCGGTCCTCTTCCAGAGCATCCAATACCATATGATAAGGCATGATAACATGAGCACGATCGCTGATTACCAGATTGTCCGTGCTGAACCCGTTATCATGAATATAATTAATCTCTTCAATGAGTGCAGCCGGATTAACGACCATACCGTTACCGATTACACAGGTTTTGTCTTTATAGAATACTCCGGATGGAATCAAGCTAAGCTTGAATTTTTTACCGTCAATCAGAATGGTGTGGCCGGCATTGTTGCCGCCTTGGTAACGGGCTACCACGTCGGCGCTTTCCGCCAAATAATCCGTGATTTTCCCTTTCCCTTCATCTCCCCATTGTGTTCCCACAACGACTACCGTTGACATATTCATTCCTCCGCCCGGGCTGTTACACCCTTATGATTTCGCGTAACACTGATGAAATAAAACTATGCATGCTGATTAAGTTCAACCTCACTGCACTAAAGCAGCAATACCAGTGTAACAGTCCCCATTTTTAAAGTCAAATATAAAAACGAACAATCGCACATGAGTGTGTACGATTGTTCGGAATTAGGACGAGATTATGGATTGATAACCGTATTATTGGGGAACTGCCATAAGAAAAACGACTGTCGACGTACTTTCTCAGAAGACAGACCGCGGTTAGAGGAAGTTTTTCTTGCGATATACCTCGGCCATCTGTATTGTCGTTACCCGGCCGCAAAAGCATCGGCATGCGTTCGCTCGTAATTGACGAATTTATTAAAGTTCTTCAGGAAGACCAATTCCACTGTGCCTACTGGACCATTACGCTGTTTGGCAATGATGATCTCGATGATATTCTTCTTCTCGGTTTCCTGATTGTAATAATCATCCCGGTATAAGAACGCAACGATATCGGCATCCTGCTCGATCGAACCGGATTCCCGCAGGTCACTCATCATCGGACGCTTGTCCTGACGCTGCTCAACGCCCCGGCTGAGCTGTGACAGCGCGATAACCGGCACTTCGAGCTCACGGGCAATTTGTTTGAGCGTACGCGAGATCTCGGATACCTCCTGCTGCCGGTTCTCTCCGGGCTTGCCTCGCCCATGAATGAGCTGGAGGTAATCGATCAGAATCATGCCGAGCCCCTTCTCTTTTTTCAAACGGCGGCATTTCGCACGGATATCGGCTACCGTGACGCCAGGTGTATCATCAATGTAAATCTCCGCTTCGGATAGAGCGGCAATGCCCATCGTGAGCTTGGACCAATCCTCGTCACCTTTGAAGTCGCCGTTTCGCATCACGCCCGCATCGAGGTTAGCCTCGGCACAAATCATACGCTGAACGAGCTGCGGCGCCGACATCTCCAGACTGAAGATGGCTACCGTTTCTTTGGCGCGAATGGCCACGTTCTGGGCGATATTCAGTGCGAAGGCCGTTTTACCTACGGAAGGACGAGCCGCCACGATAATCAAGTCGTTGCGCTGGAATCCGCTTGTCATTTTGTCCAGATCCACAAAGCCGGAAGGAATTCCTGTCGTATTCCCCCGGTTCTGATGAAGGACCTCCACCTTCTCGAAGACTTCCATCAGCACGTCACGGATCGCAATAAACCCGCTGCCCGTGCGTCGATTGGAGATCTCCAGAATGCGGCGCTCCGCCTCGCTGAGCATACCGGATACATCTTCTCCTCCGGTATAGCCTTCACTGACAATCTGCGTTGCCGTCCGGATCAAACGCCGCAGCATCGATTTTTCTTCGATGATTTGGGCGTAATAATCCACGTTCGCAGCCGTCGGGACGGCATGGGCCAGCTTCGCTAAATAGCTGACTCCACCGATCTCTTCCAGCTGTCCTTTATCTTGCAGAAGAGATGTAAGGGTCACCAGATCGATCGGTTGATTGCCTTCCCCGAGCTGCACCATGACCTCATAAATCATCTGATGTGATTTATCGTAGAAGTCCTCAGCCTGCACCCGCTCCATCGCCGTGATCAGCGCTTCACTCTGCAGCAGAATGGCACCCAGCACGGCCTGCTCTGCCTCAAGGTTCTGCGGGGGGACCCGATCGAAATAGAGTTCTCCTCCCATATTACTCCTCCGTAATTTGAACCTTGAGCGTCGCCTTGACGTCAGGATGCAGCTTCACCGGAACCTGGGTAACGCCCAGGCTGCGGATCGGATCGCTAAGCTCAATTTTGCGTTTATCGATTTTGATCTTCTGTCCTGCCAATGCTTCCGCAATTTGTTTGCTGGTAATGGCGCCGAACAGACGACCGCCCTCTCCAGCTTTGGCTTTCAGGACCACCGTCATCTCTTCCAGCTTCTTGCCGAGGACCTGCGCCTCTTCCTTCTCCTGAGCCTTGCGCTTCTCCTCGGAGGCCTGCTGCTGCTCCAGCGTTTTCATGTTCCCATCGGTAGCCGGACGAGCAACTCCCCGCGGAATCAGGAAGTTTGTTGCATATCCTTCCGAAACTTCCTTCACTTCGCCTTTCTTGCCTTGACCCTTCATATCTTTTATGAAAATGACTTTCATTCAAATAACCCCTCTTTCGCTTCGATGTCCTTCAGTACCTCCATCAACTTCTCCTCGGCTTTCTCAGGCGTCGTATCCAGTTGTACTGCGGCGTTCGTTAAATGTCCGCCTCCCCCGAGACGTTCCATAATCATCTGAACATTCATCTTGCCCATCGAACGGGCGCTAATGCCAATCTTGCCGTCGGTGCGCTCGCTAATGACAAAGGATGCCTGCACATCCGTCATATTCAGCAGCATATCCGCCACTTGAGCGATGAGCAGCTGCGGCATGGGCTCCCCGCTCTTCGCCACCGCGATAGCGATATGGTCAAATACCATTTTAGCATGTTTCACGATTTCTGCCTTCGCTATAAATTCTGTCAGATCTTCCTTGAGCACCCGCTGAATCATCATGGTGTCAGCTCCGTGACGCCGCAGGAACCCGGCCGCCTCGAACGTTCTCGATCCCGTGTGGAGGGCAAAATGCTTGGTATCCACCGTAATCCCTGCCAGCAATGCCGTCGCCTCAACCGGAGTAAGGGATACCCGGTCGTGAATATACTGCAGCACCTCCGTCACCAGCTCGCAGGTTGAAGAGGCATACGGCTCAAGATAGATCAGCACAGCGTCATTAATAAATTCTTCGCCGCGCCGGTGATGATCCATCACGACCACCCGGCTTGCGCGATGAACCAGCCTCGGCTCCATCGTCATGGAGGCTTTATGGGTATCCACGACAACGAGCAGCGTGTGCTCCGTCATCATCTGCATCGATTGTTCGGTCGAGATGAATCGGCTCATCAAGGCTTCATCCTTGCGGACCTCTTCCATAATCCTCGAAATGGACGGATTCATTCCCTCCATCACGATATAAGCCTCGACTTTATACATTTGGGCTGCTTTCAGGATGCCGATCGCAGCGCCGACCACGTCCATATCCGGCAGCTTGTGGCCCATGATGATCACTTTGTCGCTCTCCTGCATCAAATCGCGCAGCGCATGGGAAATGACTCGCGCTCTTACGCGCGTTCGTTTCTCTACCGCGTTGGATTTACCGCCATAGAAGGAGAGCCTTTGGCCGGCTTTGACAGCGGCCTGATCTCCGCCCCGGCCCAGTGCCATATCCAAACTGGATTGGGCAAGCTGCCCGAGCTCCGTGATATCGTCTGAACCAAAGGCAAGACCGACGCTTAGCGTAAGCGGTACCTTCAGATCGGCCGTCATCTCCCGGACTTCGTCCAAAATGAGAAAACGGCTGTTCTCCAGCGCATCGAGCGACCTGTGGTTCAGCATCATCAAATAACGGTCCGAGGAGAGCCTCCGTAAGTAGACATTGAACTCCCGGGCCCAATTCGTAATCTCGCTGGTGACCTTTGCAATGAGTGCCGTTCGCTGTTGATCATCCATCCCCTGCGAGGCCTCATCGATGTTATCCATCATGATAATGCCCAAGGCCAGCCGCTCATCCTCGTACCGCTGCCTGAGGACCGCCAGCTCGGTGATCTCATCCAGATAAATGAGTCGCTCATCCGGAATTACCGTAGCTCCATAGAACTTATCCTCATGGGAAATCTCCAGCCGAATTTCCTTCGGCGGCTTCTCTTTGCTATCCTTCTTCTCCTGGATTTCCTTTAGCGCTGTCACCAGCTCGGGGAACAATTCCTGCAATGAAGCGCCGACCAGCGGCTGTTGAGGAAACATATTGACTACGAATCGGTTATGCCATTCCACGGTCTTATCCTCGCTGTACAGCACAATGCCAAATGGCAGCACGCTGACCGCTTCGCCCTCGACCCGCTGAATCCGAAACGACAGATCTCCGATATAATCCACCAGCTCGCGGCGAAACTTCATCTCCGCCTTCAGCATCGCGTAGCCGCCTACCACCGCAAGCAGCAGCCCGACCAGCCCCAGAATCGTATTGTAGAACGACAGAAAAATAACAAGCAGAAGCACCAGCGCAAACGCCCAGACGGTATGATAGCCGTGCCAGCGTTTCTGCAGAAATTTAGGCATGACTCATCACCCTATCTTTTGTTTTTACTAAATGCCTGACGAAGCGGGAACGCCAGATCCAGGATTCCGATAATCATTGCCGGCGGGAACAGAACAATCGGTATGGCCGTCAAAAGCGGCGCGATGGGATGCCACTTCCGCTCGTGTGCCAGATAATAGAAGAAGCTCAGCGCTTGAATCATGAAGCAGATCTGCAGCAATGGCGTAGCGTTGGCTACTATCATCTTCATGAAGGTATTGTCCGAATTGACGGTTGCTATGTTGATGAAGAAAATGAGCAGGTAGTACCAGATCAGGGAACGCGGGAGCATCCATTCTCTGGCCGGCTTCAGCCGCGGCACGGATAAACCCATGCTGTTGAGGGTGGGCCGTGCCAAAGCATGCGTGACCACCGTCATAAGGAACGAGCTGATAATCATCGCGAACGGAACCAAACGCATCGTTTGATCTTTAATGAGTTGTGTATCGAGTTCGGTGCCAAGGAACTGGCCGCCCAGGCCGCCTTCAACCCCCATCTCGGTAAGCGGTGCGGTCGTCATCTTTACGATCTCATCCACATATTCCGACAGATTCAATTGGAAGAAGGCCGTGCTGATCATCAGCAGAACAAGCAGTTCCACCAGCATGACGGCCATGCCATACTTCAACACCTGCATGGCTGCCTTCCGTTTCCGGTATAAATACCCCATCACGATCCCCGGAATCGCAAAATAGATCGCGAGCAGTAAATAAATGGGATGAATCAGAAGCGCGATCAGCCACACCGGCACCACATGCATGATAAATGATTTTGTATTCAAAGCCGTAAACAGAATCGCAACCGGCAGAACCAACAAGAAAGCCGTTACGATCGAAAAGGGTGTGAGTAGTGATAGCAGCAGAAGCAAATATACAACGCTCCATACCGCCGTAGTCCAGCGCAATTTCAATATGTTCACCTCTTACGCAAATGTTCTTCGAGCGCGGAAATATCCTGATACCAATCTTCCAGCTGATGTCCTTCCTGCTTATGCTTTTTCAATTTCTCCAACAAGAGATCGTCCAAATCCCGATAGGTCAAGCCGAGCCTTCGGCCCAGTATGTAGGAGCTCATCATCAGGCTCGCCAAACTGTCTCCAACCTTTGTAGTGCTGCCTTCCCATAGAGCTTTGAATAACCGGGATACATGATCAATTACTTCGGTTTTAAGCCATTCAATCACTTTGGCGCGTTTCGCTACATCCAAGTCCTTCGGCATATTTGGCATATCCATCTCTCCCTGAAAACAGCTTTATTCTCCATTATAGCATAAAAAAAAGCCGCCCACACAAAGGCCCCGGGGCACCCTGTCCAACCTTAGTCCCCATGGCAGAGATAACTTACCTTCTCTTTGTACTCCAAACGGCTCCCGGTTATTCCCCTGCATGCTGACTGCTGCCCCGCTTCTATAGAAATAGGACGTGTTACCCACGATGTCTCGTGGTCCCACGCCCTTTGTTGTTTGCGTTCCTACATGATTATGTTGCCCCTTGGGATTCCATCGTCTCCTTGGAAACAAAGCGTTCACAGTACTCGATGATAAGGCTTCTGCGGACAATCCCGATAAATCGGTTCATGTCGTCCACCACAGGCACAAAGTTCTGTACCTTGGCCAAATTAATCAGATCCTCCATCCGGGCATCGATCGATACTGGCTTGATATCCATGCGGAACGGAACATCCTTCAGCAAAAATTTCGAAGCGTTCTCAAAAGTGATTTTGCCTTCCGAGTTCTTCATATGCCATAACAGATCGCCTTCGGTTACGGTGCCTGCATATTGACCGTTCTTATCCAGCACGGGCACCGCCGTGTAACGGTGAAACTCCATCCGCTCCAGCGTCTGCCTAAGCGTGGAGTCCAGCGTTAAACAAATCACTTCCTGCTTCGGTAATAGAAAAAAAGCGATATTCATAATGCATTATCCTCCTTATGACTCCAACCTCATGGAATCATGTTAAGTAACCTTCCTGATCCAAAAGCTTGGTATGCAGGTTACTCCTTCCCCTATCCATACTCATACATACGTTAACTCCGTCGTTTCGATTCCCTTGTATAGGGCACAAAATCAGCAGCCAGGCAATCCGGACTGCTGATTGAGATGAAGCAACGTACTATGACATCATCCGGATGTACCGGTGTTTATGTTATTGCAATTTCTGTTTCTCTGCATCTTTAGGCTGCAGCAGCTGGTCTGCCGGCGTATCCGGGTTCATCCAGTTGTCGATTAGATCGCGGGCTTCCTGCACGTCCTCCATGTCGGCCTCATTATAATAGATGCCGTTAATTTTCATGCCTTCTCCCATGATCGTATAACTGGTCATATCCACTTTGCCTCCGGTCAGCATCTGCTTCGCCAGGTCAATAATGAATTTAGGCTGCATATCGGTCTGAAAATTATCTCCCATAATCTCGATCAGTTCAGGCACCTTGCCGATCTGATCCAGCTTCATGACCCGCTTAGCCGCTACATCCAAAAATACTTGCTGTCTCTTCGCCCGATTAAAGTCGCTATCTTCACGATAACGGACATAATTCAAGGCTTCCTCGCCATTGTAAATCGGTTTGTTGGCTTCAATCGTGAACTTCTCATGATCCCTGCCTTTGTTGACGATATCCTTGCGGATCGGCAGCTCGACGCCGCCAAGGGCGTCAACGACATCCTTCAAACCTTGAAAATTAATGGAGGCATAATAATCAAGTTCCTCATCGAAAAATGCTTCCATCGTATCTTTCGCCATTTGATGACCGCCATATGCAAACGCATGGTTGATCTTGTCTTTCTTGTCCTTGCCGATAATATCGACGTACGTATCCCGCGGTACCGAGATTAGGAGCACTTTCGACTCCATGGGACGCACAACCGCATAAATCAACGTGTCCGAACGGGCCGGCTCGTCTTCCCGTTGGTCGCTTCCCAGCAGCATGACCGAGAACGGCTTGCTCTGGAGTACGACCGGCTCAGGCGTCTTGTCGCTCTGGAGCGGCTTATACGATTTCTGTAACGATTCCTCTACGTCCTTTGCCATAAACAGATCAAATGCCACGACCGCAAGCTGCGTTCTGAACAGAAATGCGGAAGAGCCCAGCAATATGACAACAGCGAGCGTAATATATAATGATTTCCTCTTCATGAGTTCAATTCCTTCTTTATTATAAAATAAATTAATGGATAAGTCAGATCGTTAAAGGTCTTTGCTTGCACCCTAAGCTGCTTGGCTCACCCTCCTCTCTTATTAAACGGGAACTCCTCCCGTTGACTCACTTCATACTGGTAGGCCAGTTATAACACATCATCTATTGTAAACCAGAATATTGTCAAATGTGAACCCTTCACGGGCAGTTCTATAAATCTACCAAATCCTCATGGATCCGTTAAACCGGTCTGTTCTCATGCTGAAGAGCGGCTGCGGTTCCCGAATATTGGAACCAGTCGTCCAGCCGCTCTCTCCACGTCAAGGTCTTGGAAAATCCGTAATCGAACAGCTTTCGCGTTTCTTCAAACCTTGCTTCTTTGGATTCGGTACCCATGACAACGGCAATAAGCCGGCTGCCTTGCTTCTCGGCTGTTCCCGTAAAGCAGTACCCTGCATTCGCCGTGTACCCTGCTTTTAATCCATCGGTGCCTTCGTAGGAATAGGGGCCGCCAAGCGAGGGCAGCATCCAATTGGTGTTGCTTAAATATAAATTGCGTCCGCTTATCTTCGTCTGCGTTTTGCTGGAAGTGCTAAGAATATCCGGGTGGCTTCTAATGAGATGCGCGGCTAGTTTAGCCGTATCTTCTGCGGTCATTACCGTTTCTCCATCCGAGGACCAGGCATGACCATTGGCGGTGCCCTGCTCGACTCCTGATGCGTTCACGAAACGGGTCGCGCTGGATAGGCCAATCTCTTTGGCCTTGGCATTCATCTTCCGGACGAACGCTTCCTCAGAGCCCGCAAAATGCTCGGCAAGCGCCACGGACGCATCATTGGCCGAATAAACCGTTATGCTCTGGAACAACTCGCGAACCGTCAAAATTTCGCCGGACTTCAAGGCGATTTTAACGCCTCTGACATCGCTTGCGGTATCGCTTATCTTGACTTCATCGTCCCAGGATCTCTTCCCGGTCTTAATGTCATCCAGGATAACCAATTCGGTCATCAGCTTGGACATGCTAGCAGGCGGTAAGGGTAAATCGCCATTCTCGCTGAGCAAAATACGCCCGGTATTTAAATCCATTAAGACGACGGCTCGCGCGTCGACCTTCGGTTTAAACCCCGCTCGTTCTATATTTCCTATGACAACCGCCCCTATGGGGACGATAATTAGCAACATCATGACCAGCCAAAGCCACCGTTTTTTCATAGAATTAGCCCTCCATAGTTATAGACGGTTGAAAGAGGCATTTGGTCTGCTTTTTTTTGAATTTTCTGTTTAGAAATTTTTGTAAATGAAACGAGCATGTCCGAAAAACGAAAAAGACCTCCAACCGTCCGCAGACGATAGGAAGTCCTTCTATGAATCTGTAAATCTTAATCATCACGCTAATTGTTGTCAGAAAACCTGGATATGAAGAGTCCTATTAAGCGTAGTGACAAGCAACAAAGTGATCATTACCTACGTTGCGGTATTCCGGCACTTGCTGTTTGCACAGGTCCGAAGCCAGCGGGCAGCGTGTGTGGAATTTACAGCCTGAAGGCGGGTTCGCCGGGCTTGGAATGTCGCCTTTCAGTACGATCCGATCGCGCTTCAGCGTTGGATCCGGTACCGGCACGGCAGACAGCAATGCTTTCGTATAAGGATGCAGCGGGTTGCGGAACAGCTCTTCCTTGCTTGCCATTTCTACCATCGATCCCAGATACATTACCCCAATTCGGTTGCACAAATGCTCTACAACACTGAGATCATGAGAAATGAACAAGTAAGTCAGCTGCTTCTCGCGCTGCAAATCACTCAGCAGGTTGATGATTTGCGCTTGAATCGATACATCCAGTGCAGATACCGGCTCATCCGCGACGATAAAGTCGGGATTCAGAATCAATGCGCGGGCAATCCCGATCCGTTGACGCTGACCGCCGGAGAATTCATGCGGATACCGATCGTAATGATAGGCGGCAAGGCCGCAAATTTCCAGCGTTTCAATCACGCGGTCTTTAAGTTCCTTACGATTAACTAACCCATGGTCAATGAGTGCTTCGCCGATGGCTTCGCCCACTTTGATTCTTGGATTCAGCGAGCTGAATGGATCCTGGAATACGATCTGCATCTTCGGACGCAAGGCACGCATCTTCTCCTTGGATAAGGAATGGATGTCGGTACCATTGAAGATGACTTTGCCTTCCGTTTTTTCCAGCAATCGAAGAATGGTTCGTCCAATGGTGCTCTTGCCGCAGCCGGATTCACCTACAAGTCCAAAGGATTCCCCTTTGTTGATGGTAAAGCTGACTCCGTCAACGGCCCTTACATTGCCCACGGTTCGTTGAAATACGCCGCCGGTGATGGGAAAGTATTTCTTCAAACCGTCTATTTCGATCAGTGCTTGACTCATTAGGCTTTCCCCTCCTCTTCATACAGCCAGCAAGCGACCTTATGGCCGTTAGGATCCGTACCGAGCGGAGGCGTTTTCTCCTTGCAGATCTGCATGCAGAATTCGCAGCGATCATGGAAATGACAGTTGTCTCCAAGATCTACCGGGTTAGGCACTTGTCCCGGAATCGAATACAAACGTTCTTGCGTCTGATTAATGACCGGCTTCGCTTTCAGAAGACCTTTGGTATATGGATGCTTCGGCTGTTTGAACAGCTCGATGACCGGAGCTTCTTCTATGACTTTGCCTGCGTACATAACGACAACATAATCCGCCATCTCGGCAACAACGCCAAGGTCATGCGTGATGAGCATAATCGAAGTGTTGAGTTTACCCTTAATGTCTCGCATCAAATCCAAAATCTGGGCCTGAATCGTAACGTCAAGCGCGGTTGTAGGCTCATCCGCGATCAGCAGCTTCGGATTACAGCTGAGGGCAATCGCGATCATGATCCGTTGGCGCATACCGCCGCTGAGTTCATGCGGATAAGAGTCGAAAATCTTCTCCGCACGCGGGATTCCAACCAAATTAATCAGATCGATGGCGCGTTGTTTTGCTTCTTTACGGTTAACGAGTTGATGAAGCAGGATCGGCTCCACAATCTGCTCCCCGATCGTTAATACCGGGTTGAGCGAGGTCATGGGTTCCTGGAAGATCATGGCGATATCATTGCCGCGAATCAAGCTCATCTCGCGCTTGCTCATCTTCAGCAGGTCCTTGCCTTCATACAGGATTTCTCCCCCTACCGGAGGCGTATCGATCAAACGCATAAGAGACATGGCTGTTACGCTCTTGCCACAGCCCGACTCACCCACCACGCACAGTGTTTCACCTTCACGGATTTTGAAGCTTACATCGTCGACGGCTTTCACGGTGCCTGCGGAGGTTTGAAAATGCGTTTTTAAATTGCGGAATTCTACTAATTCTTTTGCCATATTCGCATCTCCTACTTCTTCATTTTCGGGTCAAGTGCGTCGCGAAGCCCGTCACCGATCAAGTTGATTGCAACTACGGTAACAAGAATACACATGCCTGGCGGTATCCACAGCCAAGGCCGCTTACGGAAATCAATCAAACTGTTTGCGGCCGAGATCATGTTCCCCCAAGAAGGTGTTGGCGGAACGACCCCAACTCCCAAGAAGCTTAACGCTGATTCGTAAATAATGGCTCCGGCTACGCCAAGCGTTGCGGATACGATAATAATCGGAATTGTATTCGGCAGCAGATGACGGAAAATTTTGCGTCGGTCTTTAAGGCCCAGCGCTTCCGTTGCCTGCATAAACTCTTGTTCACGAAGTGTCAATATCTGTCCGCGTACAAGGCGGGAAATTCCACTCCAGCCTAAGATACCTATAATCAACATCAAGAAATAGATTCGCTCAGAAGGATCAACCTTTAAGTCTGACAGCACCGCACCCAAAATGATCAGGATCGGGAGCGTCGGGATCGCCATAAATATATCGGCAATACGCATAATCAGAGTATCGACCCATTTCCGATAGAACCCGGCCAGCGCGCCAAGCGTCGCTCCCACGATAACCGAGATTCCAGTTGCGACAAGACCGACCGTCAGGGAAATCCGGCCTGCAAGCATCATACGCAGAAGAACGTCGCGGCCGAGCTTATCCGTGCCTAGCCAATATTTGGCGCTTGGAGGCAAGTTTTTATCTTTTACACTGTAGTCATACAGTGAATATGGCGAGAACAATGGACCAATAAAACACAGCAAAAACATAAATACGATTATGATAAGTCCGATGACAGCAAGACGGTTTCTGGAAAAACGGCGAATAGCGATCCGCCACGGGGAATCCGGCTGCTTCTTCGGTACTGGTAGATTCGTTTTTAATGGTGCAGCCTCTGCGGACAAATGAATCTCCTCCTACTTTAAGCGAATTCTTGGATCTGCAGTTCCATACAGAACGTCAGACAACAGGTTGCCCAGAAGTGTCAGTACGGATATGAACACCGTGAAACCAAGCATGAACGGATAGTCCCGCATATTGATCGATTCCAGATAAACCTGACCGACCCCTGGCCAAATGAAAATTTTCTCCATGATGATGGCGCCGCCAAACAAAGCTGGCAGCTCAAAGCCCATCAGGGTGATCGCAGGAAGCATGGCATTACGCAGAGCATGCTTGAAAATTACCGTACGTTCTTTCAACCCCTTAGCACGAGCCGTCCGGATGTAATCCTGACGAATAACTTCCAGCATGCTTGTACGGAAATACCGCGTCAAGCTGCCTGTGCTAAGCATCGTGAGTACCGTAACCGGCAAGAACATATGCCAAGCGATATCAACCAATTGTTCCCACGTATTTCCATTCATTCCGGATGTCTTCATACCGCCAACCGGGAACCACCCTAGATCCAACGCTAAAAATTTGATGAGAAGAAGTCCGATGAAGAAAGAGGGCAGTGACATACATAAAAAGATTAATAGCGTAATGATTTTATCGAATAAAGAATACTGGAATTTAGCCGAGAATACGCCGGCAAAAATAGCAATAATCCAACTCAATATCAAACTGAAAATAGCGATGAAAAAGGAGTTCCATACATAATTGCCCATAACGGTTGTAACAGGTTGTTTGTGCACAAGGGAATCTCCGAGATTACCCTTCAGCATATTGCCGACCCATGTAAGATAACGCTCTACTGGCGGCTTATCTAAACCATAAATTTCCCGAAGCTGAGCTGCCTTCTCAGCAGTCATCGTCGGGTTATTCACTGCAGTGATATAGTCACCTGGAACCAATGCTGATATTGCAAATATGATAATCGAAATCCCGATCATTGTCGGGATAATCTGCAGCAGCCTCCGGATAATGTACTGCTTCATAATATTCCTCCCGGCTTATAAGTGGATATGCCCAGCTCTTGCGAGCTGAGCATATGTTTCCTGCTGTTATTGTTGAATTTCGGCTTTATAGAGATCGATGGTGAAGTCTTTGTATGGAGTGATGTCCATGCCGTTGATTCTGCTGTTAATACCCCACATATCGCGTCTTTGATAGATCAAGAGATCCGGAACGTTTTGGTTCAGCACTTGATATGCTTCAGCGTAAGCTGCTTTACGTTCTTCAAGATCAAACGCGTTCAGACCTTTTTTCATAGCTGCATCGTAATCTGGATTGGAGAAGCCGATATCGTTCTGCTGTCCATCTGTAATGTAAACCGTGGAATCCGGATCCGGAGTCAAGCCCCAAGCCGCGAAGAACATTTCGAACTCGCCTTTGTCCTTCTTATCCATGATAGCGTTGAAATCCAACGTTTCAGCAGTCAGTTTGATGCCAAGTTCTTGGTAGTTTTGCGTCATAACCGGAATCAGAGCATCGATAACCGGGTTGTCAGCTGTTGCAGAGAAATGAATTTCGAATTTCTTGCCGTCTTTTTCGCGAGTACCGTCTGCGCCGGCTACCCAACCTGCTTCATCAAGAAGCTGCTTCGCTTTTTCCATGTCGAAATCGTACGGCTCAATGCCTTCGTCCGTGTAAGCCCAGGAAACGCTGGATTGCGGAATATTCAATACGTTCGCATAAGGACCATAGATGATTTCTACTACTTCTGCACGGTTCAAACCGTACATCAATGCTTGACGAACCTTAACGTCTTGGAATTTAGGATCATTGTGGTTCATGGCAACATATCCGTAACCGTTGGTTGGGAAGATGTTGACGTCCAGGAAGCCCATGCCCTTCAATTCTTCTACGTTGTCTTCGTTAACGGTAACCATATCCATATCGATTTCGCCGGATTGGAACATGGCCAATCTGGTTTCTTCAGTTGTAGTCTTGTAAATAACGTTCTTGATTTTCGGTGCGCCCAGGAAGTAGTTAGCGTTAGCTTCGAGTACTACCTCTTGACCTGGGGAGTAGCTCTTCAATACATATTGACCGCTTCCGATTGGTTTAGCGTGCAGATCTTTCATGTACTCCAGGTTGCCTTGCTTGTAACCTTTGCCATAGTAGGCTTCTGGTGCAAAAGCAACCGTACCGAGGTTATCCTTGGTCATTGCATTTGCTTCGGTAACTTCGATTTCAATGGTATTGTCGTCGATGACTTTAATACCGGAGATATCGGTAGCTTTGCCTTCGTTGTACTCTTTACCGCCTTTGATATGAACGGACAACAGATCGGATTGGCCGTCATAGCTGGAATCATGATAAACTTTCATTGCAAAAGCATAGTCTTTTACAGTAACAGGAGTGCCATCGGAATACGTCACGCCTGGCTTCAATTTGAACGTGTACTTCAATTTATCCTCGGAGACTTCTACGCTTTCCGCCAAACGGTTCTGGTACGTTCCGTCGCCTTGAACTGCGAAGAAAGAATCAAAGATAGCGTCTACGACATATTTGTCATAAGCAGTCTGCCAGTAGAACGGGTTAAATACCCCTTTAGGTGCAGTCATACCTACAACAAGCGTGTCTTTACGATTCAATGCAGTTGCTGGATTCAAAGATGGGTCTTCAGCTTCAAAATAGCCTTGGCTTTCGTCACCAGATTCAGCTGGCGGTTCTGTAGTTTCTTCGCCATCGCCTTCAGCTGGTGGAGTTTGCTCCGTTTGATCCCCTTGACTTGGTGGCTGTTCTGCTGTTCCTCCGCCTCCGCAAGCTGCTAATACCGTGATGGCCAGAAGCATGATTGCCAGCAGGAGTGACATTCTTTTCTTCATGCGAATCCTCCTCTTAAAAAATGTTGTTGCATTATAAATTATCAGGACGAATATTGAAATCATCCTTAAATAATTTCGGTACTGAACTTTACGTTCTCTAGGATGTCATTGCATGATGTGAAATAACTTGAAAGTTTTACAGAAAATATACCATTGGTCAATTAGTGCCAAAGTCTCTAGCAATATCTTCTTGCCTATAAAATTAATGTTATGATACGTGTAAATTTAGGTAACGTCAATTACTTTTTTTCATATTTCTCAAAAATCATGTTTTTATCGTCGTTTTCGAGGTTAATAATTAAGTTTATCTCCGTTGTATATCCTTAGTTTACTGAAAATGTATGTAATATCAAGATTTATTTACAATTTATAACTATAATCGCTTTCGGTTTTGTTGAAATTATGTAATGTTATATTACAAACAATTTGAATTCAGCTCTAATATTTTGATTAAGAGTACTAAAAAGTGAGTTTCATGTTAAAATATATAACGCAATTCAAGTCTATCTCTGCTCAATCTAGATAAAGCCCATTTTTATGTAATATTTCATCCTAACCGTAAGCTTCAATTCCGTATTAGATGACGCCTGTTTGGAGGTATTGCCTTTCATGGTCTCGTCCCTCTACTGCATTAAAAGCCTAAAAAAGCAATCCGGTGGCATCTTCCGGATTGCTTTCTCGTTCTGTTTCATGTCAGATTAATCAACCTCGTTCTTTCATACTTACGAACTACAGGTTCTTCACCCAGGCAAGCTTCAAATCCATTTCTTCAATGCACTGCTGATGATCATGCGTATCGTCGGCCACTAAAGGCGTTACCGGATATGTGCGCATCTGTCCGCGGTAAGTATGAAGCAGCGGATGAACCGCATGCCTTCCCTGGATTTCCGGGTCCAGCCACTTGGCCATGTTATCTTCCGACAAGATTGCCGGCATCCGTGTTTCGAACTCCGATATCGCTTCATTTGCATCCGTCATCAGAACCGTGCAGGTTCTCATTTCATTTCCCCTGGCATCCCGCCATGTCTCGTATAGGCCCGCCATACCGAATATTTCATTCTCTCCGATCACGGTCCGTACGGCATAACTCCGTTTGCCAACCGTCCTCCAGTAATATAGTCCGTTGCAAGGTATAACGCAGCGTCTTGTATCAATCGCTTTGCGATAAGTGGGATTCTGATCAACTGTCGTAATATCGGCATTGACCGCGTCTTTTCCCCAATATGGAACCAAGCCCCACCGATACTCATCGAGTACCCGCTCCCCCTGTTCCTGTACAATGACCGGCATGGTTTGGGTAGGACTAATGTTGTACCGGCTCTTGTAGTAATACATGACCCGTTGGATGCCAAAGCGTTGATTCACTTCTTCGAGCCCTGCGGACAGCGAAAATCTTCTGCACATACGACTACCTCCTTTTTCCTTTATCGTTTGGATAATGGAGGAGGAATATGCATAATAAGACTAACATCATGGAGCTTCCACTCCATGTACGCTTGTATCCCTGGAGAGGACATCATCAGATTGAAAAATTTCTGCAATTTTAATGTAATCGCATTATTAAATTTTCCTTACCGCACGGTCGTAACGATGTTCGTCTATCATGTTTGTACACGATAGACATCAAACTTCATACGAGAATAAGAAATAGGCCTCTACCATTCTCTTTTTTCGATATATGAGAAGGATCGCATTCTATATACAAGACAAATATCATGTCGCCCTTCATGCGGAAAGGCGACAGATACTTATATATAATAGAAGGAATTTTTTTAGCCTACTTTGCGATCGGCCTACATTCATGGATTCCTTTATAGCAGGAGCGCCCATTGTTCTTATCATTGTATTGCTTACAATAGACACTGTCCTTTCGAAGTAGACATGATTTCAGGGCTTTAAAACTGGAAAGCTTTACACTAGGCTTGTATTTATCGATCGCTGCTACGCTTTAATAATGTACACTCAGGGGAGACACGATTCTTCCGTGAAGACATTATATCCCAACATTTGGTTAAGTCTGTTTGAAACCGAGGTGGTCTGTCCCTGCTCTTGTTTCATATATGATTTAACCTCTGCCTCTCAACATGGATGCTTTCACGATTTCGCAATGGGCAGCGACGTGGTCTTGCAAGCATCTGCTGACGTTGTTTTCTCAATGACACTCCGTCACATGACTGAGGTATCCCTTGCGAGATGTTGAAGTAAGCACTTGTGTTGTATACCTAATAAAAAAGCGGCCCAGCCTATGATTAGGCTGAACCGCTTTACACACAAAGGATTACTCCGTTGTGTATGGAAGCAATGCGATTTGACGGGAGCGTTTGATCGCAATCGTCAGGGCACGCTGATATTTAGCGCTAGTACCTGTTACACGACGAGGCAGGATTTTTCCGCGCTCGCTGATGAATTTCTTGAGCAGGTCTGTATCTTTATAGTCAATGTGAGTAATTTTGTTCACAGTGAAGAAACATACTTTACGACGCTTGTTGCGGCCGCCGCGGCGTGCCGGTCTTTTGTCGTTGTCTCCGCCTTCTCTTTGTTTAAAAGCCATGTGTTGTCAGTCCTTTCCGTATTAAAATGGCAAATCATCATCCGAAATATCGATCGGTTTTCCTTCATCGGAAAAAGGATCCTGATTGTTGTTTCGCGAGTAGTTATTGTTCCCCCGGTTTCCGCCACCGCTATTGCTGTTGCTTCCTCCGTTGAACGATGATTCCTCACGATTTCCTCCGCCACCGCTTGTTTCACGGTTTGACTCCAAGAAGCGAACATTATCGGCAATGACTTCGGTGACGTATACACGCTTACCTTCGTTATTCTCGTAATTCCGCACTTGAATGCGTCCTTCTACAGCCGTCAGACGGCCTTTGCGCAGATAGTTCGCACAAGTCTCCGCAAGCTGTCTCCAGGTCACGACCGGAATGAAATCCGCTTCGCGCTCCCCGCCTTGTCCAGTAAACGGACGATCAACAGCAAGTGTAAATTGCGTTACAGCAACACCTGAAGGAGTATATCGCAGCTCGGGATCCTTAGTCAGTCGGCCAATCAAAATGACACGGTTCAACAATCCAATCCCCTCCTTAGAACGAAATCAATTACAAAGTTTGGTTCGTATTAAGCAACGTCGTTCGTGATGAGATAACGAATGACTTCGTCAGAAATCTTCATGAGACGCTCAAGCTCAGCTACAACTTCAGGTGTTGCGTTGAAGTTTACCAGAACGTAGACGCCATCACGGAATTTCTTGATCTCATACGCAAGACGGCGTTTACCCATTACGTCATGCTTTGTAATTTCTCCGCCGTTGGAGATGATGCCTTGGAATTTATCGACTGCAGCTTGAACAGCTTCTTGTTCAATGTCAGGACGAATAATGTACATCACTTCATATTTGCGCATATGTTTCACCTCCTTATGGACTTCGGCCCTCAATCGATGTTGAGAGCAAGGAGCGAGTCTAACTCGCACCATAATACTATATCAGAACGGATGATCGGATGCAAGTTTCTTTTCGATTCCAAACATGCCCTCTTCCCTTTATTACCGCGCCTTTCTCTCTTTCCCTGCAATGATTTAAGGTCTGATGGCGCATGATAATACATGCAGTCCATCCATCATAATGAGGAGGAATTCCATAATGGGAGAACAGACCGAATTTCGTGCAGGCGACAAAGCGCCAAACAACGGCATTTATATGGAAGTTGGCGTTAGAGACCATATTATGGGCATCGAGAACCCGCGTCAAATTAAAATGAGCAAGGGCGACACCTTTCCTGAAACTCAAAATGATGATCGCGTATGGTTAAACAAGCGTCGGGTGCAGCCTAAGTAACAGCCTGGAGCGTTCCAGACCCATGGTATTGTTCGGCGCCCTATTGCATCCTGAGATTGCCCCAGGTCCGAGCTTTGTCAAAATGGCTGTGGTCCAAGCAATGAATGCTGACCATTTACTCTAAATTGTCATTCGTTGAAATTAGCATGTATACAAACAGCCCTTTATGCGCACATTATAATCAGGCGGTGCATGAGAGAGGTGTGGTTCCGTTGAACGTTGCAACTGAACAACGCAGAAGGTTTCTGATCGTCGCACGAATTGCAAGCTGAGGAAATGAGCCGAATGCTTGACCTTTAGGACAAGTGAAGCTGTTGACAAGGTTCGCAGAAGTGCTGATAAAATGATTCCAATTCACAAGCACCGCCTACCCAGAAAGAAGGGCCCTAATGGGCCCTTCTTTTTATGTTCATATCCGCTTCCTGATCTGGAGTCATCCTCTCGACAACGAAAAACACCCTCATGCAAGTCATCTGTCCTGCATGAGGGTGTTTTATTCAAAGGCGTTGGTACAGCTTATCGCCTCGGCTTATGTAACAATATCGTCTGTATCCATAACAGCGGAACTTAGAACGATTGGTGGCGGAAAGGGTGGGATTCGAACCCACGCACGCCTTGCGACGCCTAGCTGATTTCGAGTCAGCCCCCTTGGGCCTCTTGGGTACCTTTCCACAGCAAGATTGATTATATCATGGAAACGTTATCTGGTCAATAGCTTGTCTCCATCTGTTTTTAGCTGCTCGATCAGATTCGCCTTACCGGATGCTTCATGAACACTGGCTTGGGAAGCTTCCGGGGAGGAAATATTAAGGTGTATCCCCTGCCCCTTCCGATTCCTCCGCCGAACGTAAAACCTTCTTCATATTCTTCTCGAACTTTACACGGGGGATCAACACGCTGTGCTGACACTTCGTGCATTTAATCCGAATATCCATCCCCATGCGAATAATCTCCATCTCATTATTTCCACAAGGATGGGGCTTCTTCATCTGAACGATATCCCCTAACTGAAAAACCTTGCGCTCCATGGTTACCGCTCCCTTTTGTTTCGTCGCTTTTATCTATTATATACCACCGGATCACCGAATAGTTCAACCCTGAACGCGTTCTTGCCCCAGCTCGCGTGCTTCAATGGCCTGTTTGATATCGGTAAAAATCTGGCGTTCCACTGCTTCCCTGGCATTTGGATTACACTCGGCTACGATGCGAACCACATATTCCGACGTTGTCAAAGATTGGATCCCAAGCACATCCGGCGCACGCTGCACCTCGGGCCGGCGGTCCATGATTCCCGTAAGTGCCGATTGAATCAATGTTATCGTATCCTTCACCTGCTGATCGTTCTTCACAGGCAGATCCACTATCGCGAGCGAGTTGGAAAGAGAGTAGTTCGTAACGCTGGTAATCATCCCGTTCGGAATGATATAGGTTTCCCCGTTCAGACCCCTGACACGCGATGTGCGCAGTCCGATCATTTCAACCGTTCCCCGGTACTCGCCGCTCTTGATCACGTCACCTACGGCGAACTGATCCTCGAATATAATGAAGAATCCGGTAATAACGTCCTTCACCAAACTCTGTGCACCGAAACCGATGGCAAGACCCAGTACACCGGCACCAGCCAACAGCGGTCCTAGCTTGAAGTTGAACTCCGACAGAATGATTAAGATCATGACAAAATTACATACGACGGACGTTACATTTTTTAACAATTCCCCTACCGTGACAAAGCGTCTTGAGTTCACCTGGATTCGGCTCTTCTCCTGCCGGAGCAGAAACTGATCAATCATTTTATACACAACCCGGATAACGAGACGCGTCAGAATAAATATGATGATTACCCGAATGCCGGATGACAGAATATTCATCCACATCTCCTCATTCGTTAGCCATCCCCAGATCTTATCTTTCAAGCCCTCTGCCTCCTCAGCTATCGTTTGCAAGTCTACTCCATCTTCTGTAGTTTCCCCTGACAAGTAACCAAAGCCCCTCATCCCTGATGTCCTCCCTTACTCCTCGATGTTGATATACCTCTCGTTGTCATCAAGCACAAAAATGCCCCGGATCTCCACATGCTCCAGCCGGATGATCTCTTGAACTTCCTTTAACGCATCAGGGGGGAATTGAATCGATAATGCACAGCCAGCCGTGATCTCTTTCGGCGTAGGGAACAGATCTATTTCGATATCCGCATACTCCAGCAGCATTTCTGCGCGCAGCGCCTGCTGGGTAGAATCGAAGGCGATCACCATCGCACCTTCCACTGCCCAATCCTCCTTCATGCTGCCTATCATTTTAGTTGTATGTATCTCTCATCATCATGTCCGGCAATTAAGGGTTTTATATAAAACTCTTAAAATAAATCAACATTTCATAGAACTTCTGCACAAGGTCCATGTCCTTTACGTATTCAAAGCATGGCCACTGCTCAAAATGATTAAATCGCATTTTAGCAAAACGCAAAGTATAAAAACAGTCTTTCATCCATATACTGATACTACCAAATGCAGACGAAAGGAAGATTCTATGAACCGTCTATCTAAAATCACGTCTCGCCCGGAGGCTTCCAGCTTAAAAATACCACACACGGACCCTAATATCCATTCTGCTATTATACATCGCTTGCTCTTTCATCTTTCCGACGCCCGTATTCAGCATCGGCCGCTTGTCATTGTCTGCATCGGCACCGACCGGTCCACCGGTGACTGCCTGGGGCCACTGGTCGGCACTTCACTTGCCCGCTACAACAGTCCGCTGTTCCATCTTTACGGGACGCTGGACGAGCCTGTCCACGCCATGAATCTCAAGGATACGCTGACCGCCATATATGAGAAATTCGATAACCCTTTTGTGATCGGGATTGACGCCTGCTTAGGCCAATCAACCAGCGTAGGCTCCATTCAGATCGCAGATGGCCCTCTTAAGCCTGGAGCCGGCGTACATAAAGAATTACCGCCGGTTGGCGATATCCACGTCACGGGAATCGTCAATGTCGGCGGCTTTATGGAATACTTCGTATTGCAGAACACTCGATTAAGCTTGGTCATGCGGTTATCTGACATTATTGCTACCTGCCTGTTTGCAGGGATCAAGGAGTGGAACCGTTCTTCCCTTCTTGCAGCGCAAGAGTAACGGCCTCCTTTTCTTCTGGAGACAATGGATATTTGGATTGCCCATCCTTTAATGGTTTGGCGTACACATAGGAGCTCTCCCGGTTATGCAGACCGGTCAGAACGATTCCTTCCTCCTCCTCACTCAGGATAGCCAGGGAGAAGCTCATTTCGTTCCCCCGCTCGCCAAATGCATTATATCTGACGATGCCAACTTTGGATTTCATTCCTTTCAAGCTGCCGTTGATGGAATCCAGCATTTTTTGATGACTGGCATGCCCTTCTTCAATTTCATCCATTTGGATTTTCAACTGGACCAGCAGAGATTCGATATCTTCTACCCCGCTGCCTGCCATCATCGCATCGTATCTGCGCTTCATCTTGCGCAATTTTGCCCCTTGAACAATTAAGGTTATCCATAAGATCAAGATGATCATGACCATTCCGACGACAAACCAATGAAGCTGCTCCATGATCAATTCATTTAATTCAGACATGCTTTCTTCCTTCCTCTTCTCCATCTTGATCTGTTTGTTTAACTGTGAATTTCCTTGATCGCTTTTCGCATGAATTCGATTTCGTCACGGCTCGTAGAAATCCCAACGCTCGCTCTGACTGCACCCGTATGTTCCGTTCCTGATGCCATATGGGCAAGCGGTGTACAATGATAACCGGCACGCACGGCAATCCCATATTCCCGGTCCAGTCGAAAAGCTATTTCGGACGCGTCGAATTTTTCAGACACAAAAGCCACGATGCCTGTCCGTGCTTTTCCAAGAGCAGGACCTAGTAAACGAAGGCCTCTCACCTCTTGCAGGCCCTCCATCATATATTGCGTTAATTCCCATTCATGCCGGTAAATACGCTGTGGCGTCCATTCAAGCACCTTCTGCACACCCGCTTGCAATCCCGCATATCCAATCGTATTCGGCGTTCCTGCCTCATATCGATCCGGACGCACTTTCGGCTGTTCAATAGCCTCCGATTGACTGCCGGTACCTCCATGCAGCAATGGTTCCAGATCAATATCAGGCGAGATATACAGCCCCCCTGTTCCTTGTGGCCCCAGAAGCCCTTTATGCCCGGGGAACGCCAGCATACCCACATGCATCTTCTCCACATGAATATCCAGCATACCGGCACTTTGGGCAGCATCCACGAGCAGTATAGCCCCTTTCTTCTTCGCCAGTTCTCCTATCTCAACAAGTGGAATAATGGAACCAAGCAGATTGGAACTATGACTGCACACAACAAGCCTAGTATTAGAACGAAAGGCTCCCTCGATTAGTTGCAGATCAAGCTGACCTTCCTCATCAACGGGAACATAGTCTACTTGTATCCCCCGGGTGCGCTTCAAATATTCAAGCGGCCTGCGCACAGAATTATGCTCAATCATCGTCGCAATGACATGATCGCCCTCACGCAAACACCCTTTGATGGCTAAATTAAGCGCTTCGGTTGTATTCGATGTCAACGCAATATCGTTGGGGTTCTTCACTCCAAACAAATCTGCCAACGTTTTCCGAGTCCCATAAAGGACACGGGATGCCTTCACCGCCATTCGGTGACTTCCTCGCCCCGGGTTTGCAGCCGCCTCTTCCATGGCCCACTTCATTGCCTCAAACACTTCAGGAGGCTTGGGCCACGAAGTCGCGGCATGATCCAGATAAACGATCGGGTCCATGATGTTTCCCCTTCATTTTTCCGTAGTATTTTCCCTTTACAATACACATTCAAGCATCTTCAACTTCCGCTGCCAAATGAAGCGTCTCACGTTTAGTTAAATAAAGACATATCTCATTCCCTTTCAGGAACGTCGACATGTCTTTGGTTTTAATCCAACTCACTTTTTAACCAGCCATTCATCAACGGAGCCTTCAGATACCAAGCCTGCTCTTATTGAAGAAGTTCCAACAACCGCTCCAAATCCTGCTTGCTATAATAATTAAGCTCAATCTTCCCTTTATCCTTATTGTGCTTAATTTTGACGGTCGTTTTAAATCGTTCTCTAAGATCCTCTTCCAGATGATCGATATAAGGATCGCGATTCTTGACCTTAGGCTTCGCTTTATCCGCTGGTTTGCGGTCCAGATTCTTAACCGCTTCCTCCAATTCGCGAACACTCCATTCCTGCTCCACGCATTGTTTCGCCAGCTGTTTAACAAGAATCGGATCCTTAATTCCCACGATTGCTCTGGCATGTCCCATCGACAATGTTCCACGTGAAACATTTTCCTTCACTTCTTCTGGTAATGAAAGCAATCGCAAAAAGTTAGCGATATGGGAACGAGATTTACCGACCTTCAATGACAACTCTTCTTGGGTTAAGGAAAATTGTTCCATGAGCCCTTGATAAGCTACCGCAATCTCCATGGCGTTCAGATTCTCGCGCTGCAAGTTCTCAATGAGGGCGATTTCCATTACTTGTTGGTCGCTGAAGGAACGAACCACCGCCGGAATCGTTGCTTTGCCGCAATATTGAGATGCCCGGAATCTTCGTTCCCCGGCAATAATCTCATAACCCTTCAGCACGCTGCGGACGATAATCGGTTGAATCACGCCATGCTGACGGATCGATTCTGCCAGCTCCTGGATCGCCTCATCGTTAAAAGTCTTTCGCGGCTGATATGGATTCGCTCGCAATTGACTGAGCGGAATCTCCACTACCTTGTCATCATCATGAATAGACAAAGATGGAATCAGCGCATCCAGCCCTTTTCCCAAACGTTTACTCATAAGAGATCACTTCCTTTGCCAGCTCCAAGTATACTTCCGCTCCCTTTGAACGGGGATCATACGTAATGATCGACTGCCCATGAGACGGTGCCTCACTCAAACGAATATTTCTCGGGATAATCGTTTTGTACACTTTTTCCTGAAAATACTTCTTCACTTCTTCAATCACCTGAATGCCCAGATTCGTGCGCGCATCCAGCATCGTCAGCAATACGCCTTCTATCTTGAGTGAAGTATTCAGATGTTTCTGAACGAGGCGAACCGTATTCAGCAGCTGACTCAAACCTTCCAATGCGTAATATTCACATTGAATCGGGATGATGACCGAATCGGCCGCGGTCAATGAATTGATCGTTAAAATGCCAAGCGATGGAGGACAATCAATCAAAATATAATCATACTGGGGTTTGACTAATTGGAGTGATTTCTTCAATCGTACTTCACGAGAAATCGTAGGAACAAGCTCAATCTCTGCGCCAGCCAATTGAATGGTGGCCGGAATGATGTCCAAACCTTCGATATTAGTCCCACAGATGGCGTCCTTCGGGTGTACTTCATTGATGATAATATCGTAAATGCAATTTGCAACATCGGCTTTGTTAATGCCAACCCCACTCGTTGTGTTACCTTGGGGGTCTATATCCACCAAAAGCACCCGTTTGCCTAGCGAAGCCAATCCAGCTCCCAGATTGACGGAAGTCGTTGTTTTGCCGACACCGCCCTTTTGATTTGCTATGGCAATTATCTTTGACACTCATTTCACCTCAATGTAGGAAGACTCTTCTAAGTAGTCGCAATAGATGATATACAGCGAAAGGCTGTATATGTAATATGTGAACGATCCCGTAAAATACGGGATGCCCAGGATATAGCGCTCGATGAAAATGAGTAATAAATAAAATTACATATTTCTCATCTGCAGCATAAAACCTAATAAGCAAAGATATCGCTGCTGCAGAGAATCTCGATCTCTTAATCAACAGAAAAAGCGGTACGATGCATACCGCTTCACACCATATCTTAACGTTTAGGTATTTTTATAACGATTTCATAGTGATCTTCGTGATCATTCTCCGTTGTTTTGATAGCCATACCGGAACCGGATACCATATCAATCGATTGACGAATCGTATTCAGGGCCAGGCGAACATCTTTACTATACGATATGCGCTTGGCCTTCTTCATTGTCGTTACTTCTTTATAAAAGGCGATACGCGCCTCCGTCTGTTTCACATTCAGTTCTTTGGTAATGATTTCGTCCAGCACTTTAAGCTGGGTTTCTTCATTATCCAAGGAAAGCAGTGCACGCGCGTGACGCTCCGTCACCTTGCGTTCCATTAAAGCCACTTTGGCTGCTTCCGGCAGCTGCAGCAAACGAATCTTGTTTGCAATCGTGGACTGGCTTTTGCCTAGTCGCTGTGCCAGGCTCTCCTGCGTTAATTGGTGAAGATCGATGAGCTTCTGGTAAGCTACTGCCTCTTCAATCGAGGTAAGACCTTCACGCTGCAGATTCTCGATTAACGCAATGGAGGCTGCTTGTGAATCGTTGAACTCCCGAACAATGGCCGGAATCGTGTCCAGACCCAGCTTCTTAACCGCACGCCAGCGGCGTTCCCCTGCAATGATCTCATACACGCCATTTCGGACGCGAACGACGATAGGCTGAATAACTCCATGGGTTTTAATCGTCTGAAGCAGCTCATCAATCTTCTCGTCATCAAAAATCGTCCGTGGCTGGTATGGGCTGCTGACAACCTCGTTTACCGGGATTTGTTTCACTTCATCCCCTTGGTTCCGCTCTGCCGCTAAGCCAAACAATCTCGAAAATTGTTCTTTCATTCCGTATATTACCACCTAATTTCATGATAGCACGGATAAGCCTCCGGTTTATCCCGGAATCGGTTAAACGATTGAACAACCACAATGTGGAGCATACACGGATCGTTCCAGCCACCATGTAGAACTAGTCATTCAAGTTGTTACGGTACTGGAAATCATTGTGATGTCAGGCATTTCCCTGCAAAAACAGATTTCATGCTGATTAGAGAAAAACGTCTGTGTCGATAGCCGTGTTTTCTCTGACCGAACCCGCTGCATGAAGCGGTTGCTTCTTGAGAGATAGATCAGGAGGCAATATCATGATGTTTACTATCAATCGATATCTCACAAGCGGTATATATTTTGTTCTACTTCGTATGAGGCCAAGAACCCCATTGGGCTAACTTGGCACTTCCAAAAAACAGCAGTCACAATGATCAAAGGTCGTTGACTGCACGAAGCAAGGATGGAAAAGTCACCAAACCAGGATTTATACTCTTTCATCCCTTCAAGGATCGGGCAATAGGGCCCGCCAGCTCAAATGGATACTACGATTCTATTCTACCACTTTTTGTCCTATAACTCTATTCTCCAATATCACCTTTTTTCCTGCATTTCTCGCTTGCTTTATACAGGATTTGTGCACAGTTCCAAAGTTTATCCGTCAAAATCATGCTCTTGAACCGCATCTCCCCTTCAATAGCCTTATCTATGATCACATCATCCATAATAATTGTGGGATTTGCCAATCATGAACTTGCTTCTATCATCATCTTCAAAGAAAGCAATTGACTCTCTTAAACGATTAATATAATGGAAGCTTTCATTCATGAGAGTTCCACCCAACTTATTCCTCAAAAAATATTTTGCGCAGGTTACAACTCTAGCAGGAAATATAATCCTATCATAATTATTAATATGATTTATTCAGCGTAGCCAATGTGTTACACCTGTTTTAGAAACAAAACTTCAAACACTTTAAATGTTTCACGTGAAACATTTAAAGCTTAACAGATATATCCAAGGGACAAATGCTTAGCAGCCAATGTGTTGCACCTGTTTTAGAAACAAAACATTTCCGATATCAACTTTCGCTATTCAACGACTGACTCTTCTATTATTCAAGACGATGGCTAGCCGACTAAACACCCGGAATTAAAATGAGAACCTCGCGATATTACTCCATATAAGGAAGGATGAATGTATCAGTTCAAAAACATCCCCTCCCTAAATTACGAATACAGTAAATAAAAAAAGGAGGACTCTTATAAGAGTCCTCCTCTATAATCCGTTCGTATCTCATTTCCGAAGTCGCTGTTGCTTACACGATCGGCGTTTTGCTGGCCGTACCCGCCTTGCGAGGGTACTTGGTAGGCGTCGCTCCCTTTTTATCGATCACCACGATATGCCGGCCAGATTCCTCTACAGGCAAAGAGAACGAATAAACCTTGTTCAACGCCCCTCTCAGCTCTTTCAAACTGCGGGCCGCCTCCTTCACCTCTTCCGTAGGGTCGCTGCCCTTCATCGCCGCGAATTGTCCCCCTACCTTCGTGAAAGGCAGGCAGAACTCATTCAATACGGCCATTCGAGCTACCGCTCTTGCCGTTACCAGGTCGAACCCGTCACGGTACCCATGTTTGCGGGCAACCTCTTCCGCGCGCCCATGGATCAACTCAACCTCGGACAGTCCGAGGGTATCCGCAACATGCTTCAGAAACGTAATCCGTTTATTCAACGAATCTACAATCGTCAGCTTGAGATGGGGAAAGCAGATTTTTAGCGGAATTCCCGGGAAGCCGGCACCTGATCCGATATCCGCCAGATTGCCGATCTTGTTCATATCCACGTAAAAGGCGAGCGTAATCGAATCATAAAAATGCTTCGTGTAAACCTGCTCCCGTTCGGTTATTCCGGTTAAGTTCATTTTCTCATTCCACTCCACCAGCACTTCGTAATACATCTCAAACTGATGAAGCTGTTTCTCGTCAATCGCGATCCCGTGCTCGCCGAGCCGGTCAACAAAAGCTTTCTGAATGTCGTCCATTCCTTATCCTTTCGCTGCGGTTACCCGGTTATAATGCTCCAGGTAAACGAGAAGTATCGAAATATCCGCTGGCGTTACGCCGGCAATGCGCGATGCCTGGCCGATGGAAATCGGGCGGATTTTGTTCAGCTTCTGCCGAGCCTCCATGGCCAGTCCGTTGATCTCGTCGTATACGATATCTTCCGGAATGCGTTTCTTCTCCATCTTCTGCAGCTTTTCCACATGTCCCAGCTGTTTCTCAATATAACCCGCATATTTGATTTGGATTTCGACTTGCTCCTTCATTTCCTCATCCAGCTCGTAAGGAGACGGCGAGAGCGACTCCACCATAGCAAACGTAATCTCCGGACGACGCAAAATGGTCAGCATATTGCTTCCGTCCACGATCGGTGCTGACCCGGCGGCTTCCAGCATCGCATTCACCTCAACCGGCTTCACCTTCGTTTGTCGAAGACGTTCGATCTCCTGCTCAACGAGCTGCTTCTTCAGCAGGAATTTGGCATAACGCTCTTCCGAGATCAGTCCGATGTCATGACCGATTTCGGTAAGTCGCAGATCGGCATTGTCATGACGGAGCAGCAAACGGTATTCTGCACGGGAGGTAAGCAAACGATAAGGCTCGTTCGTCCCTTTAGTCACCAGATCATCGATCAGCACTCCAATATACCCCTGGGAGCGATCCAGAATGACGGGCTCTTTGCCCTGCACTTTACGTGCCGCGTTGATTCCCGCCATGATGCCTTGGCCAGCAGCCTCTTCATATCCCGAGGTTCCATTGATCTGACCGGCCGTGAACAGGCCCGGCAGTTTCTTGGTTTCCAAAGACGGCCACAGTTGCGTTGGCACCATCGCATCATACTCGATAGCATATCCGTTACGCATCATTTCTACCTTCTCCATTCCGGGAATGGAACGAAGCACCGCAAGCTGAACATCCTCAGGCATGCTGGTGGATAGACCTTGCACATAGTATTCTTTTGTATTTTTACCTTCAGGCTCCAGGAAAATCTGATGTTTCGGCTTGTCGGCAAAACGAACGATCTTGTCCTCGATGGATGGGCAATAACGCGGACCCGTTCCTTCTATAACGCCAGAGAACATCGGCGCGCGATGAAGGTTGTCATTGATGATCTTATGCGTATCCACCGACGTATACGTCAACCAGCAAGGAAGCTGCTCATTGTCGGAGGATTTCGTTTCGTAAGAGAAGAACTTAGGATTCTCATCCCCAGGCTGAATTTCGGTCTTGGAGAAATCTATCGTATCCTTATGCACCCGCGGCGGCGTACCTGTTTTGAAGCGAACAAGATCGAATCCAAGCTCACGCAGGTTATGCGCAAGTTTTACCGAAGGCTGTTGATTGTTTGGACCGCTCTCATACATGAGTTCGCCCATAATGACTTTACCGCGCAAATACGTACCGGTAGTCAGCACAACGGCTTTCGCGCGATATTCCGTACCCGTCTGCGTCACGATCCCCACGCACACGCCATCCTCCACGATGAGCTGATCCACCATGCCCTGACGAAGGGTAAGCTTCTCTTCCTTCTCCATCGTTTCTTTCATCGTATGCTGATAAGAAAACTTATCCGCTTGAGCGCGCAGCGCGTGGACGGCCGGACCTTTTCCCGTATTCAACATGCGCATTTGAATGAAGGTTTTATCGATATTGCGGCCCATTTCTCCGCCCAGCGCGTCGATTTCGCGTACGACATGTCCTTTGGCAGGACCTCCAATGGACGGGTTACAAGGCATAAAAGCAACCATATCCAGGTTGATGGTAACCATCAACGTTTCAGCACCCATACGCGCGGAAGCCAGTGCAGCCTCGCAACCGGCATGGCCCGCACCGACTACAATCACGTCATAAGTGCCACCCATATAACTCATAGCTCACCCTCCTGTTCTTATTGTGTTATATACGTAAATCAAAGGGCATCCATCTCGGATCCCTGAAATTGCTGAGCTGTTCCTACTCTATATAGTAAGCCCTGGAGCTTATTTACCCAAGCAAAACTGTGAAAAAATTTGATCGATGAGCGAATCGCCAACCGCTTCGCCCAGGATCTCGCTTAACTGTTCCCAGGCCATTCTCACATCGATTTGAATCATATCGATCGGAATGAGCTGGTCGGCCGCGTCGTAGGCATCCTGCAGGGACTGCTTGGATTTCTTCAACAAGGCGATATGCCGCACGTTGCTCACATAAGTCAAATCCCCGCCTTCAATCTGGCCGCTGAAGAACAGGTTCGATATGGCCTCTTCCAGCCGGTCAATCCCCTCCTGCGCCTTCACCGACATCGGAACGATCAATTCATCGGGATAATACCGATGTAGAATGTCCAGATCGAGATTAGACGGTAAGTCCATTTTATTCATAATGACAATGCATTGTCTACCGCGTATTTGTTCCATCAATTCCAATTCGTCCTGATGCAGCGGTTCGCTGGCATTCAGCACGAGCAGAATGAGATCCGCCTCGTTTACCGCATGCTTGGATCGTTCCACGCCGATCTGCTCCACCACATCCATTGTCTCCCGAATGCCTGCGGTATCCAGCAGCTTCAACGGAATGTTGTTAATGGTGACAAATTCCTCAATCACATCGCGAGTCGTGCCCGGTATATCCGTGACAATCGCCCGATTATCCTGGGCCAGCGTGTTCAGAAGCGAGGATTTGCCCACGTTAGGACGCCCGACAATGGCAGTCGTAATCCCTTCCCGCAGAATTTTCCCTTCTTGCGCGGTCTTGAGCAGTTTATCGATTTCCCCCATCACCAGTTTGCTTTTCTCTTTAATGAATTCCGAAGTGAGCGACTCCACGTCATGCTCGGGATAATCGATATTCACTTCAATATGGGCCAGCGTTTCGACCAGGATATGACGCAGCTCGTTGATTTTGCGGGATAACGTACCTTCGACCTGCTTGAGGGCGACGGAGAAGGCACGGTCCGATTTCGAACGGATCAGGTCCATGACGGCCTCGGCCTGAGACAGGTCAATCCGGCCATTTAAGAAGGCCCGCTTCGTAAATTCTCCGGGCTCAGCCAAACGGATGTTTAATTGAAGCAGCAGGTCCATGACCCGCTTCACGGAGATGACGCCGCCATGGGCGCTGATCTCCACGACATCCTCGGTCGTGAACGAACGAGGGGCACGCATGACGGTCACGAGTACCTCTTCCAGGTTTTCCCCCGTTTTCGGATCCACAATATGACCGTAATGAACGGTATGGGACTCCACCTGCGTTAGCTTGTTTTTACTTTTGAATATACGCTCCACTTCCTGAACGGAGTCCGGCCCGCTGACGCGAATAATCGCGATGCCGCCTTCACCGACTGCCGTAGAAATGGCTGCAATCGTATCGCTAAACATCGTTTCCTTCACCTCTTTCTATTTAAAAAACCTCGGGATTACACCCCAAACCGTGTACTACCCCGCTGCTTGATCTATCATCTTAAACAAAAACCTCCGGCGGAAGTCTTTGCGTATAGGTCTCTCTAAAAAACAATGACTCCCTCTTGAAGCTTAAGGAGTCATTGTTTATATAGGCTCTTCAACTCATTTAGGACGACTTGGGCGTGATGACAACCCGCCGGTTCGGCTCTTCGCCCTTGCTGTACGTCTTCACGGCTCCATGGGACTGGAGTTTGGCGTGAATCACCTTCCGCTCCGCAGCAGGCATAGGCTCAAGCACAATCTCTTTGCGGGTCTTCAGAACCCGTCCCGCCAATCGATCGGCCAGATCCTCCAGCGTTTTCTTGCGGCGGTCACGGAAGTTCTCGGCATCCAGTACGATGCGCAGATAACTATCGGAGTACCGATTCGCTACGATATTCGCCAAATACTGAAGTGCATCCAACGTCTGGCCCCGGCGGCCGATCATCAATCCGAGTCCGGCTCCGGAAATTTGAAGCGTCGTAAAGTCTTTTCCCTTCTCCATCTCAACGGAGATATCAAGCCCCATGGCTTGTCCAGTTTCGATAAGAAAGGCGATGGCTTCCTGATAAGGGTCCTTGCCTTCAAGGGAAGCTGTTCCGGGGCTCTCGGCAATCGCGGTGCCCGCAGGCGCTGCCTGCGTCGCCACGGAGGCATGAGAGACCTGAACCGTTTTGGCCGGAACAGCTTGCGTACCCGAAGGAGAAACTTCCTTCACAGATGGTTCGCCGCCGGCGCCGTCAGGCAGGAGCGTTAGTTCGACTTTCGCTTCCTTGACCCCGAACAGGCCCAGGAATCCTCTTGATGGCTGACTCAATACTTGAACCGATACACGGTCTTGACTTACACCCAAGCGGGCCAGCCCTTGTGCGACAGCATCTTCAATGGTTTTTCCTGTTGCGACGATTTTACTCATCTCGACTTCTTGGCTCCCTTCGAACCTTTTTTCCCGCCTTTGCTGCCACTCTTCTTCCCGCCCTTGTTACCGCTCTTGTTGCTCTTATGACCTTCGGTTGCGCTGGCAACGCTTGCCACGACTGCAGCCTTGTCATTGTTGCGGTACAAGAAGTAGTTCTGCACGATCGTGTAGAGGTTACTGTAGAACCAGTACAACGGAAGTGCGGATGGGAACTGGAAGGACATTACAAAGATCAGAATCGGATAAACGAACAGCATGAACTGCATCATCCCCATTTGCGGAGACGGGTTCATCTTCATCATCATTTTGGTTTGGAAATAAGTGGTTGCAGCGGCAAGTACCGGCAAAATAAACAACTTGTCCGGTTGCCCTAATTGCAGCCACAGGAATTCGTGATCACGAAGGAGATTGTTATAGTAAATCGAATGATAGAGTGCGATAAATATCGGCATTTGTACGATCAGCGGCAAACATCCCGCCATCGGATTAACCTTATTCTCCTGGAAGAGCTTCATCGTTTCCATTTGAACTTTTTCAGGCTGATCTTTATATTTCTCGCGAATTTTCTGAATTTCAGGCTGGATGGCCTGCATTGCCTTCGAGCTTCTGACCTGTTTCAGAGTCAGCGGTAAAATCAAGGTACGGACGATAAGCACCATCACGAGTACGGACAATCCGTATTCGCCGTTAAACCATGTCGCAAACGTATCAAGTGCCCATGTAAAGTAATAAACAACGTTGCTCTGCCAAAAGCCTCCATTTTTCAAGTCTTCAATGGTACGCGTTTGGTCAGCTCCAGGCGCACAACCTGATATAACGGCCACTGCGAGTATTACAGCGGTGAGGAGGAACCATTTTCCTCGTCTTGTCTTCATGAACGACACTTCAAAACCCCTCTCTTCGCCATTCCATTCCACGGTAAATCATAACATATTTATATGGACAAATAAACACATGGTTCAACCCCTCTTCGCTTTCAAAAGGGACGATTTCCTCAATACATGAAGCACGCTTTTCTCCAGCTCCTGATAGGACTTGTCGAGCGCTCCCTTTCGAACGATAAAGATCAGGTCGATATGCTCGATAATCTGGTGCTGATGGTGCCTGACAATCTCTTTAACCAGCCGTCTCATCCGGTTGCGGACAACCGCATTGCCGATCTTTTTGCTGCACGAAACGCCGACGCGAAACTGCTCTACCTCTTTTTTGCGCGACCAATAGACAACAAATTGATGATTGGCGAAGGACTTTCCGTGTCGATATACCCGGCTGAAATCAGCGCGGTTCCGTAAACGAAGTTTTCTATGCACAAGTTTCTACCGCCCTGCCGTTAATCAAGTTCATTACATTCTGCGCTGCTGTGGCATCCCTACTATTATAATAGTATAGGCATGCCAAAACCGCGCTAAACACCCGATTGCACCTTTACCACTCCATGTAGCTTATATCCTGCCGGTTCTAAAGGAAACTCCTCACACCGCAGCAGATATTACGAAAAAAAGACCACCTCGGTGGTCTTCGTGGCACAATATTAAGCGCTCAGTACTTTTCTGCCTTTTTGACGGCGGTTAGCCAATACTTTGCGTCCGTTCTTCGTGCTCATTCTTTTACGGAAGCCGTGTACCTTTTTGCGTTTGCTTACATTCGGTTTGAAAGTCGGTCTCATGAATTAATGCACCCCCTTACAGGAATATCGCTTACCCATATTTTAAGATCATAACGTCAATCGACGCACTTTCACGGAAGAATAGACCGCGATTTGTTGAACCGACGTCTATGGACGTATCTCTTGTAAACAGACCGCTACTTGCTAGCGGATAATGTTCTCATCTTCACAGAAAATGCCTTTATACATTTAATCACGTTCAGGCCCAAAAGTCAAACCAAACTTGACTTCGACCAGCTCATAAGTTTTCCACAAGTAGTCATTATTGCTAGTTTTGAATTATCCACATGGGGATAACCTATTTGAACACGTTGTGGATGGTCCCTTTTAGGTCAACATTATGCCCTCCAGCCCTCTTAATCCCCCATGTTTACACCAGAGCCATAAAAGAGTAGTATAAAAATTGAATTTAAGTTGTATACAAGTATACACCTAAGAAGGAGCTGCATTGTTTTATGAAAATAGGCATGATCGGTCTGGGGAAAATGGGCCTCAACCTGGTTCAGAATCTGATTCATCATCAGCATCAGGTCGTAGCTTACGACTTAAATACGGAACTGGTCGCTCAAGCCGCCGAGTGCGGCGCGGAAGCTGCCGCATCCACCGAATTGCTCGTAGCTAAACTGGAGAAACCACGCATCGTTTGGATGATGGTGCCGGCCGGTAAGATCGTGGATTCGGTCATCGAATCGCTTACGCCCCTGCTCGAGTCCGGTGATATTTTGATTGACGGAGGCAATTCGCATTATAAAGATTCCATCGCCCGTGCAGCACGCCTGGCGGAACAAGGCATTCATTATTTCGATGCCGGCACTTCCGGCGGCATGGAAGGCGCGCATAATGGAGGCTGCTTCATGATTGGGGGCAACCGCGACGTATTTAGCGGCATCGAGCCCCTGTTTAAGGATATGGCTGTCGAGAACGGTTACTTGTATGCCGGTGAAAGCGGCAGCGGTCATTTTCTGAAGATGGTCCATAATGGCATCGAATACGGCATGATGCAGTCCATTGCGGAAGGTTTTGAAGTGTTGGAAAAGAGCGCGTTTGATTTTAACTACGAGGATGTCGCACGGGTATGGTCGAACGGCTCCGTCATTCGCAGCTGGCTCATGGAACTGACGCAAAACGCTTTTTCCAAGGATCCGAAGCTCGAAGGCATTAAAGGCGTGATGAAATCATCCGGCGAAGGCAAATGGACGGTGGAAACGGCACTCGAGGTTCAAGCCAGCGCGCCGGTCATCGCCATGTCGCTGTTCATGCGCTATCGCTCCCTTGACCAAGATACGTTCCACGGCAAAGTCGTTGCCGCGCTTCGCAATGAATTCGGCGGCCATGCCGTTGAGAAATCGGAATAACATATATTCTCTTATATGCACCCTGCTGTTTCTTTAGGGCATGTTCCCTATAGTCATTATGACCAGGCTGGGCATGGTCCCTCTTTCATTCCTTGTGGTATGATGATCACTGGAGAACTTCAAGAATCAGTACTGGATTGGAGAATTATGCTATGAAATTTCCCTCAACGTGGCTTCAGGGAGCCTCTCTCGGAGAGGCCATTGCCAGCGAACTGAGATTGCAGATTATCAGCGGCACCATCAAGCGCGGAGAAATCCTATCCGAGAACCGGATCGCGGGTGAATTCGGCACGAGCCGATCTCCTGTGCGGGAAGCGATGAAAACGCTGTCCAGCGAAGGTTTGATTCAATTGGAGCGCATGGGAGCCGTCGTCATGGGCTTATCCCTCAAGGAAGTCGAGGAATTATACGATGTCCGTTTTCTTATCGAGAGCTTTGTTCAAGGACATGTGTTTGCGAATCCGCAGCCGGAACTGATCCAGCATTTAAAGCAAATCGTCGATCGGATGGAGCTTGCCGCCAAACATCAGGATCCGGTGGAATTCTCCTATCAGGATTTGGCTTTTCATGAACGGATTATAACGGAAGCGAACCATAAACGAATTCTTCATCTGTGGAAGAGCATTCGCCCCATCGTGATCACGGTGATGCTCATTACGACGCGGCAGGTATTCGGTGGCGGGGGCGCCAAGGTTCGCTATGTCATGGACAAGCATCTTCAGCTTATCGCGGAGATGGAATCCCTGGATCCGGCACGGATCCAAACGGCGGTTCAGCATTACTTCGATGATTCCCGTCAGACGCTTCATCTTAGTTTTCCGGAGGGTTAATATAATCCTCCCTTCCTCCGCACTGACATTACATGTGTACGCTCTAAGTTGTCGACAAGTATACAATAGAATTCGCTTTTGTTTTGGGTATACTACCGCAGAACAGCCCGATGATACTAACCATTTCCCAATTCAAATGGGTAATCTATAGGAGGAAGCAAGATATGAATTCACTATTCGGTCTCAGTCATAACGCTACCTTAATGATCTGGACACTGCTGACGATCGTCTTCCTGATCGTGCTGATTTCCAAATATAAATGGAATCCTTTCGTTACCTTACTGATCTCCGCACTGATCCTCGGTCTATTGACGGGCATGCAGCCTGCGGATGTGATTACTTCGATAACCGGCGGTCTTGGCGGAACGCTCGGAACGATTGCGATCGTTATCGCCCTTGGTACCATGCTGGGTAAAATGATGGCCGAATCCGGCGGCGCCGAGCAAATCGCCACCACCCTCGTGGACCGCTTCGGCGAGAAGCGCGTCCACTGGGCCATGATGATCGTCGGCTTTATTGTCGGTATTCCCGTATTTTTCGAGGTTGGCGTCATCCTGCTGATTCCAATTGTGTTCACGGTTGCACGCAAAACGAAAATGTCCCTGCTGCACATCGGCATTCCGATTCTGGCCGGATTGTCCACCGTTCATGGGCTGGTGCCTCCGCATCCCGCTCCGATGATTGCCATTGAAGCTTATGATGCGGACCTCGGCATGACCATTCTCTATTCGTTCCTGGTCGGAATTCCTGCAGCGATACTCGCCGGCCCGGTATTCGGTAAATTTATCGGGAAACGGATTCGAACCGAACCGCCCGAAGAGCTGGCCGAGCAGTTTTCAAGCAAAGCGGAACGAGGCTTGCCAGGCTTCGGCATCACCTTGTTTACGATCCTGCTGCCGGTCATTCTGATGCTTATCGGATCCGCGGCCGATATTATCGATCCGGAGTCCACCAGCTTCATTTCCGTGTTCTGCAAATTTATCGGTCATGAAATCATTGCCCTGCTCATTGCTGCGGTCTTCTCCTTCTTCTCGCTTGGATTCGCCCGCGGCTTTAATAAACATGATCTTTCCCGCTTCACCAGTGAATGCCTCGCTCCGATCGCTTCGATTATTCTGATCATCGGTGCAGGCGGCGCTTTCAAGCAGGTTCTGATCAACAGCGGCGTCGGCAATGCCATCGCCGAAATTGCAACCGGCGCCAATATCAACGTGATTTTGTTCGCATGGCTTGTCGCGGCGCTCATTCGCATCGCAACCGGTTCTGCAACCGTAGCCATGACAACCGCCGCTGGAATCGTTGCTCCTGTGCTTGCGATGACGCCGGGCGCCAATGTGGAGCTAGTGGTGCTCGCTACCGGAGCAGGCTCCATCGTACTGTCCCACGTGAACGATGCCGGCTTCTGGATGGTAAAAGAATTCTTTAATATGACAGTAGCCCAGACGCTAAAATCCTGGACCGTGCTGGAAACGATTCTGTCCGTGACCGGGCTCGTGTTGGCTCTTGTTCTGAATGTAATTGTATAATGAAGCAATAAGACACATGAGGGCTCCCGAAGCGCTGTTTTTAAACAGCTGCCGGGTGCCCTTACGTAGAAAGAAGGTAGGTCTCTTGAGTACACATAACTATATGATCGGCGTCGATATCGGAACAACAAGCACCAAAGCGGTCCTTTTCAAGGAGAACGGTGAGGTCGTTGCCAAGGCCGGCGGCGAATATCCGCTGCTTACTCCGACGCCCTCTACGGCCGAACAAGACCCGGAACAAATCTTTCAAACCGTCATCGCCTCTGTTCAAGGCGTCATGACGCAGAGCGGCATCGATCCGGCTCAAGTGCTGTTCGTATCCTTTAGCGCAGCCATGCACAGCGTCATTGCCGTGGACAGCCAGGGCACCCCTCTGACCCGCTGCATTACCTGGGCGGACAATCGCAGTGCAGCCTGGTCGGCGAAGCTCAAAAAGGAACTTGGCGGCATGGAGCTGTACCTTAGAACCGGAACTCCGATACATCCCATGTCACCCGTAACCAAGCTGATGTGGATGCGCCATGAGCTGCCCTCCCTCTTTTCGCAAGCAGCCAAATTCATTTCGATCAAAGAATACGTTTATTTCAAGCTGTTCGGCCAATATGTCGTTGATCATTCCATTGCTTCCAGCACCGGGATGATGAACCTCGAGGCGTTGGCATGGGATCCGCAGGCGCTTGAGCTTGCCGGCATCACCGAGGACCATTTGTCGACCATCGTCCCTACTACACATATCATGGAGGGCTTAAAAGGCGAGTATGCCGCAGCCATGGGGCTCTCCGCCTCCACGCCGTTCGTGCTCGGCGCTGCCGACGGAGTTCTGTCGAACCTGGGCGTGAACGCCATCCAGCCGGGCGTCGTTGCGGCCACGATCGGTACGAGCGGCGCCATCCGTACGGTCGTCGACAAGCCGATGACCGATCCGAAAGGACGTATTTTCTGCTATGCATTGACGGAGAAGCATTGGGTCATCGGCGGCGCGGTCAATAATGGGGGCATGATTTTCCGCTGGGTTCGCGATGAATTTGCCGCCTCCGAGATCGAAACGGCCAAGCGTCTGGGCATCAATCCCTATGATGTGCTGACCAAAATCGCGGATCGTATTCCGCCCGGCTCGAACGGACTCCTATTCCACCCGTACCTGACGGGAGAACGCGCGCCGTTATGGGATCCGAATGCCCGCGGCTCGTTCTTTGGCTTAACCCTCAATCATAAAAAAGAGCATATGATCCGCTCCGTGCTGGAAGGCGTGATCTTTAATATGTATACCGTTCTGCTGGCGATGGAGGAACAAATCGGCCGGCCGGCCAAAATTCATGCCACCGGCGGTTTCGCCCGTTCACCGATCTGGCGACAGATGATGGCGGATATTTTTGACCAGCAGGTGATCGTGCCGGAAAGCTACGAGAGCTCTTGCCTTGGCGCAGTGGTCCTTGGACTGTACGCCACAGGCAGAGTGGAATCGCTCGATATCGTCGAGACGATGGTCGGCGGCACCCATGAACACCAGCCCGTGAAAGAAAGCGCCGATATTTATAAAGCGCTGCTGCCGATTTTTATCCGCATTTCCCGGAAGCTGGAGGAAGATTATGAGGCGATTACCGAATTCCAACGCCGATTCGAGAACGCATAAGCTTACTATAGTAAGAAAAACACCGTTTGACGTACCTTCTCAGAAAACAGCAGGCATCCGATGTTGTTTTCTTCGATAATAGTCAGGGTGGCCCTGCTTCGAAGTTATAAACGTTCGTATATCTTAAAGAAAAGCCCGTTCTCGCTGGATCCGATCCATGCCGAAAACGGGCTTTTTTTGTCATAATGCATGCGCAAAAAATATCCACAATGAGAATCCCATACCGAAAATCCCCCCTGCCTTGCACATAAAGAAGTAGAAGTCGCTGGGCTCCGGATTATCATACATCCAGTTTGATGGCGAAATATGAAACATAAACCGCTGGAAAGGCTCATATCTGAAGAAGCTCCAGTTCATGATCCCTATCCCGAGCGCCAACAAAAAGAATCCTATGCTGCCATTCGGGTCATGAAACCGCTCGTCAGCAGCCTTGGCCAGCTCCGTGGGGAAATAGCGGGGCTCATCCGGATCGGATCGATAAACTTGGCCGCTGCCGTCCGTGAACCTCATGCCGGGTATCACCATCCCCCCCTTCTCGTCGTATGCAAGAAAGCTCCGGTCTCCAAACGGTTCCACGCGGTAGACTTTACCGTCAGGATAGATCACTTCATATGATGCCGAATGTCCCGATCCGTGACCATATGCCCGTATTTCATATATTTCGCCGGCAATCTCAACCCTATTCCCCTCTTCACCGGCATGGACATAGATTGGCTCCCCGCGGCCAAATGATCCTCTGTACTCGATGTTCCCGTTTCCCGAATCGGCATATTTCGAGTACTTAATGTCTTCCATATGGAACACTTTCTTCGAATAATAGCTCTGAGCCCATACCGTGATCAGAACCAATAGGGCGGCCAGTGCAAGCAGCACCCCTATTTTTCTCCAGCTCAAGCCCTTCCCTTCGGTCCGCATCCATGGTTCCCCCGCTCCATTTTTCCTTATAGTACGGTCGTTCGCAAAGAAGGTTGCAAGGGAAAAGCCTATAAACAGATGCTTTTAAACTTCTTCACTTATTGCGCGGGTGCGGTCCGAGTCATTCTTGAACGGTCGCCGACCATTCGACGCCATAAGTTCTGAATCTATCATCTGAGATCGACTAGAGAGCCACTATTAAATTGAGTCACAACAAAAAGCCCTCAAATGGAAACTTGGAGATTCCGTTTGAGGACTTTGGATGACTATCCACAGCTATTTTTCAACTTTGGTCGATTGTGCGGCTGCTAGAACATTCAACCAGAAGTTATGAACAGATGGTGAGACAAGAAAATTCTGCTTGCCAATCGGACAAGCTGTGAATAATTTTTCGCGCTTTGAGGCCAATGATGTCGAATGCCGAACAGATTATAAACAATATATAGTGGTGTGAATAATAATTATGCACAACGTATTGAATTTGTGGATAAATTAGCGACATACATTGAAAATAAGGCCTTCTTTTGCTATGATGATATTACTTTTGGTTGTGAATATGTGAATGAAGCTATAATATTATCAACAGGCTGTGGATAAAGTTGTGAACAATTTCAATTTATCCATATTTTTTTGTTTCCACAGGAGTTAGTTCTGGGGATAATTAGACATCATTCATTTTCTTTCGACAATTCCACACATGGCTCTAGCCACATTTGGAAGATTTAAAGGAGTGACAGTTTTGGAAAGCCATACTTCCGAATTATGGCAAGAAATATTATCGATCATACAAACCAAGCTGAGCAAACCGAGTTTTGACACTTGGTTTAAAGCTACCAAGGCATTGACCATTAACGATCACTCCGTCGTCATTTCCGCGCCGACAACGTTTGCTGTGGAATGGCTGGAGAGCCGATACACCAAGCTGGTTAGTGCAACCGTGCTGGAGGTGGTGGGCAAGCAGGTCGACGTTCGCTTCGTGATCGAAGAGACGAAGGCACATGAACCTGCTCCGCAGCAGCCCTCGCCGCCGCTTGAAATATCCGGTGAAGAAATTCAGTCCCATATGCTGAACCCGAAGTATACGTTTGACACATTTGTCATCGGCTCGGGCAACCGGTTCGCACATGCTGCCTCGCTCGCCGTTGCCGAAGCTCCGGCTAAGGCGTATAACCCGTTATTCCTATATGGTGGAGTAGGCCTTGGAAAAACGCACTTGATGCATGCCATCGGCCACTACATTTTGGAGCACAATCCCAGCAGCAAAGTCGTGTACATTTCCTCCGAGAAATTCACCAACGAGTTCATCAACTCCATTCGGGACAACCGCGCAGAAAGCTTCCGCAACAAGTACCGCAACGTTGATATTCTGCTCATTGACGATATCCAGTTCTTGGCCGGGAAAGAATCGACGCAGGAGGAATTTTTCCATACGTTTAACGCCCTGCATGAAGAGCGGAAGCAGATTATTATATCCAGTGACCGTCCCCCCAAGGAGATCCCGACGCTGGAAGAACGGCTCCGTTCCCGCTTCGAATGGGGATTGATCACCGACATTCAACCGCCGGATCTGGAGACTCGTATCGCCATCCTTCGCAAGAAGGCCAAGGCCGAGAATCTGGATATTCCGAACGAAGCCATGATGTATATCGCCAATCAGATCGATACGAACATTCGTGAGCTTGAAGGTGCCCTTATCCGTGTCGTCGCTTATTCCTCCCTGACCAATCAGGACGTTACAACGCATCTGGCAGCCGAAGCCTTGAAGGATATCATCCCGTCCAGCCGGCCGAGAATGATTACGATTCAGGATATCCAACAAAAGGTCGGCGAGTATTACAACCTGAGACTGGAAGACTTCAAAGCCCGCAAACGGACCAAAGCCGTCGCGTTTCCGCGGCAAATTGCCATGTACTTGTCCCGCGAATTAACCGACTATTCCCTTCCCAAGATCGGAGAGGCATTCGGAGGCCGGGATCATACCACTGTCATTCATGCCCATGAGAAGATTACACAATCTCTGAAAACGGACCAGGAGCTTTTCAAAGTGGTCAATAACATTACGGAGAAAATCAAAAATCCAACCTGAACAAGTTCAAAGCCTATGCACAATCTATACACATGTGGATAGGCTTAATTTTATGCCTTTTACGAGGCTTATCCACATATTCAGTGTCCCTATTACTATTACTAATAATAATTAATAAATAAATTAACCATAAAGAGGGGAATCCCCTTGGCTTTCGCCAAGAGAAAAACCCCCTCTCATTTTTCCGTAAGGAGTGAACTTGATGAAAATCAGCATATTAAAAAATGTATTAAACGAATCCATTCAACACGTATCGAAGGCGATCTCCAGCCGAACCACGATTCCGATCCTCAGCGGCATTAAACTGGATGTCACGTATTCGGGCGTCACGCTAACGGCCAGCGATACGGATATTTCCATTCAATCGTTTATTCCTGCGGAGGATGAGAAGCATACCATCGTTCAGGTAGAGCAGCCTGGCAGCGTTGTGCTGCCAGCCAAATTCTTCGTTGAAATCATCAAGAAACTGCCTTCCCAGGAAATTCAGATGGAGGTCAAAGAAAACTTTCAGACCTTTATTTCTTCGGGGGCCACGGAAATCCAGATGGTCGGCTTGGATCCGGAGGAATTCCCGGTATTGCCTAACATCGAGGGCAGCCAAACCGTTTCTTTGCCAGGTGATCTGTTGAAAAACATGATCAAACAAACGGTATTCTCCATTTCCACCCATGAAACCACGCCTATTTTGACGGGTGTATTATGGAGTCTGAACGACAATGAGCTGAAATTTACGGCCACGGACCGTCACAGACTGGCTACTCGCTCCGCCCATCTTGAGGGAGCTGACGGCATTACGTTCAACAATGTCGTAATTGCGGGCAAAACGCTGAACGAGTTG